>CAVQDB010000005.1:0-2440794 GCA_963711155.1 uncultured Armatimonadota bacterium | reverse complement strand
CTCGATGTCACCGTCCTTCCATGCGGTCGGTTTGCGAGTGTTTTCGAAGTAGTGGACGAACCTGGTGACCGTGACCGGCTGAAGGGAATCGACGGTGGGCGTCTCCGGCTCATCGGGCGTGGGCATGGCGGTGCGCAGTGCTCGCGGTTCAGCGGCAGAGAAACGTCGCTGGGATAGCCGTCCATGGGGCTAGCGATCCACCTGCCCGGCTCCGGCGTGCTCGACGCGGTGATCTTGGTCGGTGAGCACATAATCCCACTTCACGCAGCGCGCCGGCGGCGTATGGCCCAGCAGCGGCGGGTTCGGTATCGGCATGGAGGATACGGTTCGTCTGCCGCCAGGCTCGCGGATGACGTGCAGGCCAGAGCGGTCAGAAGCAGACCGATCAACATTCCCGGGTCTCGCATGGCGTCCTCCGATCTGATCTGGTCCCACACGAACAGGCGCGTTCGCTCCGGCCGGTATCTCGACTTCGTAGTTCACGCCGTTCTTCGTGACCGCGACGGGCTGGTAGTTCTTCCCGCTTCCCACCAGGATGCGCGGCGGGCGCGTGTAGATCTCCAGGTGCGCCTCGTGAGGCCGGACAAGGACCGTTCCTGCTCCGTGGTTCATCACCAGCAGAACGTAGCTGTCGTCGTTGCGGTAGCCGACCCAGTTTATGTCGTAGTGCTGGATTCCGGTGACGTCGCACTTCTCCTTGGGCATTCGCACCCTGCCGGGCTTGTTCAGGACGGTGCCCTGCAGGTTGATCGGACTGATCTTCACGTAGCCCGGCGCACGGACGTTGCCCTCGCGGATCAGCCAATCGAGCGCGAGCCAGGCGAACTGTGAGGTCTGCCACTCGATCCAGACTCCGCGGCCGTATTCATCGCCCCGGCTGCAGTTGGGCGTGATCCAGGATCGGACGTTGTCATAAGGCGGGCCGCTGACGGCGGTAGTCGGGTCGAACCACCCGCTGGTCGCGCACATGCCGTAGCCCTGTTCGGGGTCCGCGCAGAAGTTGATGGCTTTCATCGCGCCGGAGAGGTCGCTCCACATAGGATCGTGGGTGGCCTCGAATTCCTGGTGCAACGCGACCGCAACCATCGGAACCTGCGCCTGGGCGGGTCCCATCGTCGATTGCTCGGTAGTCTCGCCGTAGCAGGTCTCGTATTGGCGCGTGTCAATGATGCGAGTCCAGCTCCAGGTCGCGACGTCCTTGGCGCACTCCAGCGCGAGCTGCGGATCGCCCATATCCGTGAACGCAAGGACCGCGACGGCCGGCTCGTAGGACTCGAAGCTGCGGGTGACGTTGCCGGCTCCGCCCGAGACGTCCTCCCAGTAACCCATGTAGCGGTGAACGTCCATGAATGTCTTCTTGAAGAAGTCCTTCGAGGCGAGCGAAGCGGCCTTGTACTTCTCGTCACCGGTGAACTGATACATCTTCCACAGCGCCCACGTGCACCATATCTGACCGGCGTCGGAGAGATCGGTGACCGGCTTTCCGTCAAGCGCGAACGCGTATGGCCACCCGCCGTCCGGACGCTGGATCTTAACGAGGTAGTCGCAGGCGGCCTTTGCAGCCGCGAGGACCTTGTCGTTCGTCTTGCCGCTCGCCTCCCAATACCACAGCAGCGTCTTGGCGGCGGTGCCTGTGGAGTGGGGCATTATCCAGCGGTTGCCCGCCTGGTCGTAGCCGACGAGCTCGTCGCCCGAGGACGCATATTGCGAGAACCATCCCCCTGAGGCCGGGCCGTCCTTCTGCTGGAGCTTGAGGAGCCAGTCCAGCACCTTCTCGGACTTGATCCTGGCGTCCATATTGCCGGTCGCGAGATACCATGAATACAGCGCCGGCAGCGAGTACGTGGTGCCGTAGAAGTTGAAAAACGTGTCCTGGTAAGGAAACGAATGGGTCGATTGCCACTTCTCGCTCCAGGCCGGATAGCTCATGAGGTAGCGAGCGTTGTGCATCTGCATTTCCGTGACCGGCATCGCCCACTGCCGCGGCTGATCGAACTTGAAGACCTTCTGAGTGACGTAGCGATAAGCGTCCCACCAGTCGCCCTTGCGCGCAGGCAGTATGAAGCTGAAGTGCATCGGGCTCTCATTGAACAGCCGCCACTCTCCGCGGCCAAGCGGATCGAACGGCGCGAGGCGCATCCGCAGCGACACGCACATCTCGTTCGCGCTGCCGAAGCCGTAGGCCAGGTTGTCCGTGTCGGGGATGACCGACAGCGTCGAATCGGCGGTCTGGACGCAGATCATCCGCGTTGCGCAGTTGTGGCCGTTGGTGAATCCCTGCAGATTCGGACCGTGCTCCGCGGTGAACCAGTCCACGTGCGGCCGGAACATCACCTTCGGGTTATCCACCGCGAATCGCAGTTCCATGTCCAGCCACGGAGGCGTTGTCGGGTTAGGATCGTCGGGAACGACCGCGCACGTGAGCGAGAGGTCGCCGGTAGGCTCGGACCTACCGATCTTCGCGACGAAGATCCCGCCCGGCACTACTGTCGCGAAGGAATTCGGGCTCACGATCCTCAAAGGAAGCTGCTTGCCGGGAACAACTAACTGAATGGCCCCTGTCACCGGCTTCGCCCCGGTCACCGGGATACTGACGGCGATATTGTCGCCCTTGGAGGTGAATGCTGCCTTGCCCTCGGTTATGCTGTCCGCCGATTGGCAGATGATCGCCCGTCTGATGGCTGTCCTGCCGCCGCCGGCGTCGGTCGCCACCACCGCGCCGTCGCAGTAGCCGGGCGCCGCCTTGACCTTGAGCGTGAACTCCGCGGATTTGCCCGGCGCGAGATCGCCGAGTTTGGCGGTGGCGCCGATCCACGACACCTTGACGTTGTTCGATGGCGCGGATCCCGCGTTGGTAACCGTGCCCTTCAGGACGATCTCGGTCCCGGCCTCCGCGAGCGTGCCGGATTCGGGCGCTACCGAATCCAGCCGCAGTTTCGGTTCGACGGAGAGCGTGTAGGTCCGGTGGTCGATCAGATAGTCGCCGGCGTAGAGCCGGATATTGACAGGCGTTGGGCCGGTCGTGCGCGGGGTCAGCTTCACGGGGACAACCGCCGACTTGCCTGCTGCTATGCTCGGGACCGCAGGCGGACGCCGCGGCGAGACTCCCCTTCGGGCCGGTGACCTTGAGCGTTGCGCCTTTGAGGGCGTTGTCGGGGCTGACGACGTTGACGTTGAGCGTGCAGGGCAGCGACTGGCGCGCGCCCTCGCAGGACGCCGCGCCGACCGTCGTGCCGTAGTAGGTCTCTATCTCATACGTGGAGAGCGCCTTGGCGCCTTTGGTGAGGGACTTGATCACAAATCTGTAGTAGCGGGCCGGGGCCGGGTGGTCGATGGCCAGCACCTGCGGATACTCCATCGGCAGGTTCGCAAAGCTCTGGAGGGGCTTGAAGTCGCTGCCGTCAGTGCTCGTAAGCACATCGACATCTACCCAGGCCGCGGGCGTGGCGCTGTGATCGTAGTAGTGCGTGAACCGCGTTACGGCAACGGGCCGGCCGTAGTCGGCGGTGAATGTCTCAGGCTTCTCGGGGGTCGGGGCGGTCGGTATCACCCAGACGTCGCGCGGCAGCGGGTCCGCCGGCTTCGTCGGATAGCCGTCCATGGCGTAGCGCGCGTGGTAGCCGGGCGGGGTGGTGGACGACGTGATCTTCGCTGGGTAATCGACGTAGTCCCACTTCACGCACCGGGCAGGTGGCGCCGTGCCGAGCCCCGGCGGAGGCGCGGGTGCTACCGAACTGACCGGAACGGTGGGATCGTAGTCGATGTTCGGCACTCCCGCCGCGTCATTCGCCGCGAGGCAAGCCGGGGCTGCCGCCGCCCACAGAACGCATACTACCGCAACAAGCTTCAGTCTCTTCACTTTCTCCTCGATTCACTTGCTACCTGGCTGTAACCTCCAGCGCGACCGTTTTCACATCGACGGAGCTTCCGCCGACCATTATGTCGAACGTCCCTGGCTCGACGACGCGCTTCATCTCGGGGTTGTAGAACGCGAGGTCGTCGCCGGCCAGTGTGAACGTCACCGTCTTCTTCTCGCCCGGATCGAGCGACACTCTCTTGAACCCCTTGAGCTCCTTGACCGGGCGGACGCGGCTCGCGTACTTGTCGTGGATGTAGAGCTGGATAACCTCATCGCCCCGACGCGCGCCGGTGTTCGTGACGTCCACGCTCACATCGACCTTGCCGTCCGGCTTCATCTTCGCCGATGAGAGCGTCGGAGCGCTGAACTCGAACGTGGTGTAACTCAGGCCGAAGCCGAACGGATAGAGCGGGCTTGCCGGAGTGCCGTCGCAGTAGCCGGCCGCGTGCCAACCGGGTTCGTAGTTGTAGTACACCGGCAATTGGCCAGTCGAACGCGGGAAGGTGATCGTCAGCTTCCCACCGGGGTTGTAGTCTCCGAACAGGACCTCGGCGACCGCCGTGCCGCCCTGCTCGCCGGGATTCCACGCCTCGACGATTGCCGGAACCTTAGCGGCGATATCGTTGATCGTCAGCGGCCTGCCGTTGACAAGCACCACCACGGTCGGTGTGCCGGTTGCGAGCACCGCGTTGACGAGATCGTTTTGATGGCCCGTGAGGTTCAGGTCGGCGCGATCGTGACCTTCGCTGTTGATCTCAGGACAGTCGCCGACCACGACTACGGCGACCTCTGCGTTCTTTGCAGCCTCGACCGCCTTCGCGATCTCCGCGCCTGCGAGCGCCGATGAAGCTATCGACAGATGCGCCTTTGCCTGGCCTGCGGTTTCGTGGTATTCGACCTTGATCTCGCAGCGCTGCCCGGCGGCGAACTCGATGCTTGCGTCGGTCCTGCCGACGTGGTCCGCCCACGCGTCCATGATGAGCTTGCCGTCGATGAACAGGCGCACGCCGTCGTCAACGTCGAGACCGAACTGGTAGCTCCCCGCGGCCGGGGCGGTGAATTCACCGGTCCACCGGACCGAGAAGTTGTCGGGGTTGACCTCGGGAGCGGGCGAACCCTCGCCCCAATCGAAATCGATCCGTTTGTCCGTGCGAACGAGCGCCGGCGTGCCGGAGAGGTTGCTGTTGTTGAAGTACTCCGCCTTGAATCCGTCCGGCATCGCGTCGTCCGGGACCGGCTGGAACGTCGAAAGGACGTCGCAGCCCTTCACGTAGGTCACCTTTGTGCCGGACGACACGGCGCTGCTGATGCCCTTGAGGACGGTTACAACCCGCGGCTCATAGGCCGGCGCCACGTAGCGCGTCCAGACGCCGAGTTGGTAGCCGATGTGATCGGAATTCGGGCCTATGACCGCAATCGACTTCAAGTCCTTGCGCAGCGGAAGCAGACCGCCCTCGTTCTTCAGCAGCACGATGGATTCGCGCGCGGTCTGAAGGGCAACATCAAGATGCTCCTTGGTGCCGACCTTGGTCACCGCCGCCGCCGGATCGACGAACGGATTGTCGAAGAGGCCCGCCTTGAACTTCGCCCGCAATACGCGGCGCACGGCCTGATCCAGCACCGATTCCTTGATATAGCCCCGCCGGACAAGCCCCGCCAGTCGGCTCGCGAAGTCGTCCCCGCCGTCGAAGTCATGAACGTCTGAGACCGGCCTCGAACGCCATCTTGGCGGCCTCGTCCACCGATGTCGCCACGTGGTGCGCGGAGTTGAGGCTTTCTATGCACATGTAGTCGGTAACCACGAACCCGTCGAAGCCCATCTCCTTCTTGAGCAGGTCGGTGAGAAGCCACTTGTTGCAGGCGCAGGGCACGCCGTTGACCGCGTGATACGCGCACATAACCGCGCCTGCTCCCGCGTCGACGCCGGCCTTGAACGGAGGCAGGTAGACCTCGCGCAGCGATCTCTCGGATATGTCCATCTCGGTGGAGTCCTTGCCGCCGATGCTGGCGTCGTAGGCCGCATAGTGCTTGAGGGTAGCCATTATGCCCGCGCTCTTCAGGCCGGTCACGGCTGAGGCAGTCATGCGCGACACCAGATAGGGGTCCTCCGAGAAACACTCACCCGTCCGCCCGAACCTGGGATCACGGGCGACCCCCGCGTTCGGCGCGTAGGTCCTGCTGTAGCCGGCGGCCTTCATCTCGGCTCCGATCACAGAGTAGACTTTGTCGATGAGATCGCAGTCCCAGGTGGAGCCCATTGCTATCTGCTGGGGGAACGTCACCGATTCGGCGGATCGGGCGTCGAGGATGCAGTCGCCGCCGATCATGACAGGAATGCCGAGCCGAGTCCCTTTGGCCATTCTCTGGAGCTTGTTGCTCAGTTCCGCGCACTCCTTCGCGGTGAAGCCGCCGCCCTGCTGGTTCACGATGTGGCCCGCGCCCGTCTTGGAGACGATGTACTTGTCCGCGGTGCCCAGACCGCTCTGATTCACCTGGCCTGCTTTCTCCTCCACAGTCATCTTCCTGATCAGTGCGTCGATCCGCTTTTCGGTTGCGTCATTGCCGGCGGCGAGGCTGCCTGCCGCGCTGAACCCAACCAGGAGAACAGACGATTGCGGCTGCCGTCAAGTTGCCTGCTGAGACATACATTCAGTTTACGACCTCCGATACTGCTGCTCGCGGCTTCCGGCCACGCTTTGGGGTTCCTGGAACCGTCATTGCACGTCTGTCCTGCTTACGGGCGGCCGAGTGCCACTTGCGCCAGATGCCTTCGTCCGCCAGCATCTTGATGAAGACTCCACCAACAACCGACCTTGCCCGGAAGCCCGCCACAGTGCCATCGGCCGCGTCGTACCAGTCGCTGAAGGGCACGCGGTCGGGCGATCCATTGAGGAACTTGTGCAGCGGGAGCAGCAGGGCGGCGAAGTCGGATCTCGACTCGGCGAGCGTCGCGCACCACACGAGCCAGTCGGCCTTCGTATAGCTCTTACGATTGTCCAGCGGCACGCCGAACGGCTTCATTCTCCGCTTGTAGTTGCTGATTTCAGCGGCCGCTATGGCCGGCTCGAACAGCCCCAGGCTGAGTATCTTGTCCCATACCAGATTGTACTTCAGGCTCCAGGTGCCGGGCCGGTCGAACGCGAGCTTGGAGTAGCCGCCGTCAAGGGCCATTGCCTGCCATCTCGCTGCCATGCTCTGGGCGACTCTCCCGTATTCGACGCAGATTCGCTTCTTGCCGAGTGCTCCGGCGAGCCTGGAGTAGCATGCGAGCCCGATGACGGCCTTCAGCGACAAGTTCGCGTTGTGGGCCAGGTGTCCGGCAAAGTCGTCCGTGCATAGCTGGTTTCGGGGGTCGAGTCCCTCCGTTCTCAGGTAGGCCGCCCAGGTGGCGAGCGTGTCCCAATGCCCGCGGGCGTAATCGGCGGCGCCCTCTATGTGAGCCATTGCCCACATCATGATCGAGCATGTTGGCGGTTTCCTCGACGGGCATCTGCATATCGAGATTGTCAGGCCCGCCGCCGTAGGATTGGCCGTTGGCAAGCGGGTAGAGCCCGACGTCGTGCGGCGCAAAATCGTGCGGCCAATCCGGCGATTCGGCGTACTCGAATATCGGGTCGAGTAGAGACCTAAGCAGCGCTGCATTGAAGAGCAGGAATATCGGGGAAGACGGGTAGGTGACGTCCACTGTGCCCATACACGCTCCGCTGAAGCACTCCTTGGAGAATGCCGACTGCCGGCCGTCGCTGTCCACCACAAACGTGTGCGCCGCGATGGCCTGTCTATAGGCCAATGATACCACATCCGCATATTCAGGTCCGCCAACGGCTTGGGCGTCCACGCGCAGCTCCCGGTCGAACTCGCGGCACCGCGCGAGAAGCGGACGGAAGTCCCTGACGGCGTTTACAATCAATTGCTCTACACTACCTTCGGTTCGATGCCAGTAAGGATGAAGCTTGCGATTGAGGAACCTGACCGAGTATATGTCATCGTGCACCAGCGTGACGAACCGGCTCACTGGCTGAGCGCCCACATCGCCGACCCTCATCGCGCACGCCAGCACCGGCCGCTCGTCGTTGGCGCGACGGGGCATCCGATCGTCATCGGAATCGGGGATCGTCCCGGTCCGTGCGAATGACCCCTGGGCTTCGGCATCCGAGGTGGCGCTCCCGCGGTAGTTCGGGCCGGCCGCAAACGCCAGATAAAGGTAGCCCCAGTCCATGCGAAGATCGTCGCCGGACTTCTGCAGCACCGGCTGCTCCTGACTGCCGATCTTGAGCACGGTCAATGGCCGCTCGCCCGCAAACTCGTCGTGACTCCACCTGACCTCTTGATCCGGTTTGTCCACGACCCAGTCGGCCGACACGTCGAAATACACGCTGACGTTGTGCCTTGCGCCGTCTGCCGATGCGACCTGGAAAACGACATAGCTGGCGGGCCGTACCAAGAACGGCCGGATCGCTGAGCAGGAGCGGTGTGACGAATGTGACGGTGAGGTCTATTCCACCGGCCTGGAAGCGGTAGATGGTCCTTGTGGGATCGACTCTGAGGGCGACTTGCTTCATCGGGGGCACTTCGGCCGGCGTGCTGCCTGCGAACCGGTAGGGCTTGCTGTCAATGTAGGCAAGACCGCACATCGGCTGTTCGGCGCCGGTCCAGTGCCGGGTCGGCTCGTCGGTGAGCCTGTCTGCCATCGACCAGACGCTGAAGTAGGGGTCTACCGTCACCAGCGGTGTTGCCGGTGGCCTGAATCGATCATTCGCTGCCATAGTCCCATCCCGCCAAAAGCCGCAATGATTCTGCAATTAGTGCGCATAACGCCTTTTCAAATGCGCGCAAGTTGATTATAATGCACAGTAATGGCGCATTGCAAGCATTTTACTGCAGAGTTTCTCTGGAACTGCAGAAACGCCGGTCAGGTACGCACTGTATGAGTCCTTGGATGAGAACTACCATCTGTGTCGTCTCGCTGGTGAGTGCGCTCGCCTGCGTGCCGACGGCGGGATACGGAGGAGCCGTGGCGGATTCCAGTACGTTGTTTGAGACCCCCGAAGATATCTGGCGCGGGTATGATGCCACGGCCCTGCCGCTCGACGTGGAGATCATCAAGTCCTGGCAGGACGATGGCTGCTGGTTCGAGAAGCTGCGGTTCACGGGCGAGATCGTGGATGGCGTCAAAACGCGGGTGCTCGCCGTGCGCGGCGGACCGATAGGCGCGAAGAAGGTCCCCGGGATTCTGCATATCCACGGCGGCGGACAGACCCTGTCAACGGACTGGGTGGCATACTGGGCCAAGCGCGGCTACGTCTGCGCAAGCATAGACTTCTGCGGCAAGGCCTACGACCGGACCGAGTATACCGACTGGGGCCCGCTGGAGAACTGCAACATGCCCATGGCTGGCGACGGCGTGTTCGTTAAGCCCGACCTGCGCGCGTCTTCCTGGTATCATTGGATCATAGCCTGCAGGCGAGCGCTGACGCTGCTCGACCAGACCAAAGGCGTTGACGCAGACCGCCTGGGCATCTTCGGTGTGAGCGTGGGCGGGACGCTGTGTTGGATGGTCGCCGGATGCGACGGCCGCGTCAAGGTCGCCGCTCCCATCTACGGGTGCGGTTACAACATCGACGCCCGCCGCAGCCCGCTCGAAGCCACCCCGCCCGATGCCGACCATCTCTATTTCAAGAAGATCCTCTCGCCCGAGGCCAACGCCCCATATATGAAGTGCCCCACGCTCTTTCTGAGCGCCACAAACGATATGCACGGCCGCATGCCTACGGCGTACGACATCCTGGGCGTCGTGCAGGCGCCGGTGCGGCAGGTCTTCACGCCGAAATACGACCACCATGTCGAGCCCGCGCAGTCCGCCGATCTGCCCTTGTGGATGGATTGCTATCTGAAGGGCGGCTCGGCGTTCCCGAAAAGCCCCGTAGTGGCTGTCCAGATCGGCCCGGATGGCGTTCCATTCGCGAGTGTTTTGGCGGATAGGGCCGATGGAGTCAGCAAGGTAGAGGTCTACTACTCGCTGGGTGACAAGAACCCGGGCGCGCGCTTCTGGCGGACGGTTGCCGCGACCAGGGACAAGCATAGCTGGCGTGCAAGCGTACCCGTTGTGGACACATGGAAGAGCATCAGCGTGTTCGCGAACGTCTTCTACACCTCCGGCGTCTGCCTGAGCTCGAACCTGGTGCAGACCTATCCGGCGATGCTTGGCAAGGCGCGTGCAACGCTGGCATGGACTCCTGATCTCTCGGACACCGACGATCCGACGCTCAAGTGGTACTTCGTGCCGGCCTACGTGGACCCTAATCTCCACCAGTGCTATCTGGCCGTCGGCGAAGACTCCGAATCGGGCAGGTACCTGACGTTGAACCCGGGCCTCTTCGGCGACAAGATGGGCTTCTACATAGGCTCTCATTGCATCGGTGACGAGCAGTTCCGCGGCAGGCCCGGCAAGGCGTTCGCGTTCGAGTTCAAGGGCGGGTTCGAGACTCCGCTGACCGTCATGATCGTGCAGAATGACAGACTCATCGGCGGCGTGACCTACAAAGCCGATGTGCCGTCCGAGCCCGCGCGAGCGGGCTGGCAGAAGGTTGTTCTGCCGCTGTCGGCGTTCAAGGACGACGGCGGGAATGCGCCCGCTTCGTGGGATGCCATAGACAAGGTGAACATAACGGGCACGACGTCGAAGCGGCGGCCGCCGTGTTTTCGATCTTTCCGCTGGGCTGAGGAGAGCGAAGGCTCACTCGCCCAGCAGCGCTAGAATTGGAGGTAGTGTGATGCTTGTAGAATCGGCTTGGAACGTACTGACATCGCGGGGGGTGTTTGTGATTGCATCCGTGGTCGTCCTGATCGGGCTGGCGTCGGCGGGCGCACAGGCGCAGAAGAACTCCGGCAATATATGGGGTGCGCCGCTGCCGCTGGAAGCCGGCGACAAAGCTCCATTCAGGCCGGTGCTTGTTCCTTCGTGGCTCGACGATGTGACGAGCTACATTTTCAGCTCGCCTGAGGAAGCGGTCCAGTGCAAGGCGCAGATGGCGCCGCTCGGAATCGGCGGTCTGTTCGACGTGTACTATCCGAGCAAGCTTCTTCCCATGAGCAAGGACTTCGCGCCGGACTATCTCCAGAAGCAGTGCGATCTGTTCAAGAAGTGTGGTATTCGCTGCATCGCCGCGATCCCGCCGCGCTTCCAGCACCAGATGTATGAGCAGCACCCCGATTGGCGCTCCAAGATGAGACGCGACCAGCCGGTCGCCACCGAGCCCTGGGGCGGCGACCTGTGCCTGATGGGTCCCTGGGGCGACTACCTCATAGACGTCCTTGCCGAGGCTATGACGATGTATCCGGAGATAGTCGGATACAGCTTCGACGGGATTCACAACAGCGGCATCTGCTACTGTGACCACTGCATCGCGGACTACCGTAAGGAAACCGGCAAGGAGATACCCGACATGCCGGCCGACCTGGGCCCGAACGACTACCCGCGGCTCGACATGAACAACCCGGAGTGCAGGCGATACCAGCGATGGATCGATCACCGGATCGAGAACTTCTGCGTTAAGCTGCAGACGAGGCTCAAGGCCATCAATCCCGACTTCGCCCTGGTCACCTGGACAACCAACGCGGGCCGGTTCGGCCACTTCCTGAGCATTCCAAGAAACATGCCCACCAGGATGAATCTGTTGTTCGATGATCCGGGGCAGGAATACTGGCTCGACGAGACCAACCGCGGCAACACCGTGGTGCCGGCGTTCGCGAACGCTTATATCTGGGCGACTACGAATCACAGGCAGGCGCACAGCGAGCCGTATCTCATGTCCCATGGTAATCCCTACGGGTGCGATAGCTTCCCGCCGGAAGAGGTCCTCAGACGCTGCATGCTGACGATCACCTACGGCGCTCAGGTCGGGCTGGCCACCGGCTGGACCAACGTACACGAAGCCTGCCAGAAAGCGCTGCTCGAAGTCGATAGACGAAAGCAATGGCTGACCCACAAGGAGCCGGAACCCTGGGCCGCGATGGTGATGAGCGATGACACCAACTGCTTCTACGGCCGCGACTACCGCAAGGACGAGGAGCGCTACCTGTCCAACGTGTTTGGGACGTTCCGAACCGGGATAGAGAAGCATCTGCAGCTTACGATCATCAACGACTGGAACCTCAGCGATGCGGACCTCGCCGGCTACAAGGTTCTGGTGCTGCCGAACACCGCCGTAATCAGCGAAGCGGCGGCGGACGCGATCCGCCGGTTCGTACGCAACGGCGGCGGGCTGGTTGCCTCAGTCGATACGTCGCTGTTCGACGAGTACGGCGATCCTCGCAAGGACTTCCTGCTTGCCGACGTGTTCGGGGTCCACTACAACGGCGTGATCGAGGGCGACGCGAAAAAAGAAGGCATCGACCCGAACTTCGCGATGGCGATCAATGACAGCTACTGGGAGAAGCGCAAGAACATCTTCGACTTCAAGATGACCAAGCATCCCATGCTCGATACGCCCAGGCTGATGCAGCTTGTCGGCGACAAGCCGGTGACCTTCAAGGGGCAGGCCGTCTCGGTTACCCCTGACAAGGACGCGCAGGTGATCGCCACCATCACGGCCCGCGAGTCCGGAGCAGTCGAGCGTCCGGCGATAGTCGTGCGGCAATACGGCAAGGGGAAGGTCGTGTACTTCGCCGGCGGTTTCGACTCGGCCTACTATCTGTATCCGTATCCCTATCAGCGTGAGCTTATCGCTCAGGCAATGCGGTGGGCTGCGCCGGAAGATCCCACGATAACCGTCGATGCGCCCATGTGCGTGCATGCCGACCATGTTCAGGCAGACAAAGGACGGGCAGAGGCTGATCGTCCACCTTTTCAACGATATCAACACCGAAGGCAACCACGCCAAGCCGGATGACGATGTCCCGCTGCGCGAGGAGACGCTGCCCGCGCACGATATCAAGGTCAGCTTCAAGGGTTACTCGATAACTGGCGTCCACCTCGAGCCGGAGGGCGCCAAGCTCAAGGCAGTGAAGACTGCTGACGGGCTGGAGGTCACCGTGCCCAAGCTCGACATCCACAGCATGGTCGTGGCCGAACTCAAGTAAGAACGCGGCCGCGAGTATTCGCGGCCCATCAATAACCAGAGATTGGGGGACTAACTTGATGAACTCCCTGGAGAGATCGCTTAAGGTTATCAACGGCGGCATTCCGGACAGAGTTACCGGTTTCGCTGCACAACTTCCTCGCCGTCGGTCAGTTTATCGGATGCAAGGACATCGGCGCGCTGGTGCGGGACGGCGAGCTTATGGCAGAGGCGCAGATGGCGTGCTGGCGGGAAGTCGGCCACGACATGCTGCAGTTGGAGAACGGAGTGGCCGCGCTTGCGGAGTCGGTGGGCGCCGAGGTCCGATATACGGCCACGGAGCCCCCGCACGTCGCCGAGCCGATCCTCAAGAGCCTCGACGATGCCGCCAAACTCAGACTCCCTGATCCGCTCAAGGACTTCCCTCTGTGCGAGAACCTCAAGACCACGCGGATCGTCGCCAGGGAGCTGGGCGACAAGGTCTTCGTCTGCGGAAGGGCGGACCAGGGGCCTCTTGCTCTGGCTGCCGCTATCAGAGGGGTCGAGAACATGGTCTTCGACATCATGGACGCCGAAGACGATCCGCACAAGCAGAAGCAGCTTCGCGCATTCTTCGAGTTCTGCGGTGAGTGCAGCATCATCTACGGGCTCGCGCAGTTGGATGCCGGCGCGCATGGTACCTGCATCGGCGGTTACGGGCTCAGCGTGATCTCCCCGAGGGTCTTCAGGGAATACGAGCAGCCGCTCGAGAAGGTCTACGTCCAGCGGATAAAGGCCACCGGCAAGATCGCTTTCCTGCACATCTGCGGAGACGAACTGCCCATACTCGAAGACATGATAGACACTGGCGCGCAGGTCCTCGAACTCGACCCGCTAACCGACATGACCGAGGCCAAGCAGGCTGCGGCGGGCAGGACGGTGCTGCTCGGCTTTGTCGAGCCGGCAAACGTGGTCGGGCGCGGAACGACGGCTATGGTGAAGCAGGAATGCGAGGCCGTGATCAAGGTGCTCGCGCCGGGCGGAGGGTTCATTCTGTCCCCCGGCTGCGCCGTGCCGATCGAGACGCCGGGTGACAACATGAAGGCCATGGTGGAGGCTGCGAGGGCGTACGGAAACTACAACCCGGACGGCAGCCTGGCCTAGAGTATCGTTGGTGCGCGAATCCGATTGCTCGGCTTCTCCAGCCGGTCAGGACCGCACGCCTACGGCGCGCCGCGGTGTGCGCGTTGGCGCGCACCGGCGCACAGGGACGCCCGTTTGTGGGCATTGTTGCTGGTAATATTACCTGTTTTTGCGAACTGGTATGGTTAAGCCATTGACAATCAGCCCGTAGTGAAGTAATAATGAGCATAGAAGATCGTCTTGGGGCACACAAGGTTCCGGTCGCATGCTGGACTGCGGAACGCAGATGCAGCCCCAATGACAGATTTGCAGGCTAAGACCTGCGAGAGAATAGTCCACAAGCGCTCGAGGGAAAGGACATGAGGAAGATACTGGCTCTGACCGCCATATTGGCGCTGGTGTCCGTGCCGGCAGTCGCCGCTTCGATGACCGGTTTTGATCAGTGGACCGTAACCGGCAACTGCACGAAGACTTCCACGACAGCGACGACCGGCTTCTACAACGGCGGCGCCATAATCTACTCTGGCCTCCACTCCAGCAACTTCATCGTCAGCTTCACGATCCAGGCGCATCACATCACGGGTGGCTTCAGCATCGGCATCAACTGGTTGATGGACCCGACCACCATAGGGCCGCTGTGGAACGGTCCAGGCTACCAGGCGCTGATCGCTTACGGCACCTCCAGCGCTGACTACTCAGGGCAGACCCTCGTTAGTTATGGTCCCGGCGGCAACTATATAGCCGGCCAGAGCCTGAACCCTGGTCCAGCCATGTTCTCAAACGTTGCGGGCAATCCGGAACCTTACTACAACACGGATGGCCCGAGCGCGGACTACGTGTTCGCTTGTGTGTACGGCACTACGACGATAACGGCCAACGGCATAGTTATCGCTCAGTGTGCCACTCCCGCCACCGGCCAGTACGGCCTCGGCTTCATGGGCGACGGAACTTACACGGTTTCGAATCTGAGCTTCGTGCCGGCCGAGCCCACGACGGTCATCAGCCTGCTGTCCGGCTTCGTGGGCGTTGGCATTCTAACGATCCGGAGGAGGAGAGCCGGGTAGACGAGCCTCTTCACCGGCGCGGCCCAACTATAATGATTGCGGACTCGATTCCGCAGCGCACAGAAAGACCAAACACTTGAAAGGGGACGAAGGATAAAACGCGTGTTCTTCTCGTAATTGCGATGAGCCTTGTGCTCGCCGCTGGGGCCTACGCGGCCTCAACGTCTGGCTTCGATGCATTCACCGTGACCGGTAACTGCACGAAGACCGCCACGACGGCGACGACCGGATTCTACAACGGCGGCGCCATAATCTATGCTGGTGGCCAGTCTGACAACTTCATGGCCAGCTTCACGGTTCGGTCACACCACATCACGGGTGGCTTCAGCATTGGTGTCAACTGGCTCATGGACCCCGGCACCATCGGGCCGCTGTGGAATGGTCCGGGCTACCAGGCCCTGATCGCTTACGGCACCTCCAGCGCTGACTACTCAGGGCAGACCCTCGTTAGTTATGGTCCCGGCGGCAACTATATAGCCGGCCAGGGCCTGAACCCTGGTCCACCGATGTTCTCAAATCCCATGGGGTTCGACGAGCCGTACTATAACGTCGATGGTCCCACCGCGGACTACGTGCTCACTTGCATTGGCGGGGTCACGACGATAACGGCTAACGGTATCACGATTGCTCAGTGTGCCACCCCCGCCACCGGCAAGCACGGGTTTGGCTTCATGGGCGACGGAACCTACACCGTTTCGAACATGTGCTACACCGACATTCCGGAGCCGGGCAGCTTTGCTGCTATCTTCTCCGGTCTGGCCGGGCTTGGCCTGTTCATTCGCAGGAAGAGGGCCTAACCGGTTTGCCTTTGGGCAGATACGGGTTTCGCCGCGGCGTGCAGTCCGCATACTGCACGCCGCCTTTGTTTTGTCTGGATGAGCGCACCAATGAGCGTGAACGCGCATGTCGTGGGTGATCGTGGCCCTGTGTCTGACGTGTCGCCCAGTGGAGTTTGCAACTGATGAGTGCCACGCCTAGGGCGCTTCTCCTGTTAGTACTCATCGCCGGTCTCGCGGCCTGTCCGGTGTCCTCCGCCGCTGCTGAATGGGATCTGGAGAGCGACACCTGGGCTGCGACCGACGCCCTTGGCCGGACTCTTCCCGGCAGCCCCGACTGCGGCTCGCCAAAGCCCAGCAAGACCGTCGGCATATTCTACTTCCTGTGGCACAATCCCAGCGCTGCCGGCCTCTACGACATCAGCAAGATTCTCGCGGCCGATCCCGCAAACCCGGCCTGGGGCCCGCGCTGGGCGTTCCATCATTGGGGCGAATCGGAACTCGGCTACTATACCTCGATCGATGAATACGTGATGCGCAAGCACTGCCAGATGCTTGTCGATGCCGGCGTCGACGTGCTGTGCCTCGATGCGACCAACGCGCTGACCTACACCACGGAATACACGGCTCTCTGCAACGTGATGCAGAAGATCCGCGACGAGGGCGGCAGGACCCCGCGGACTTGCTTCGTGGTCAACTCGGATCCCGCGGGAACTGTCCAGAAGCTCTATGATGATCTCTACTCCAAGAACCTCTATCCCCAGCTCTGGTACTACTGGAACGGCAAGCCGCTGATGCTGGCACCGTCCGACGGGCTGGACGCCACGCTGCTGAGCTTCTTCACCTTTCGCAAGACCTGGGCATGGAATTCAGGCCCGGACAACTGGCAGTTCATGTCAAAGTATCCCCAGCAGGTCGGATACGACACAGACCCCAACTCGCCGGAGGAAGTGTCGGTAAGCGTTGCGGAACACCCGCTATCCAACATCGGGCGCAGTTGCCAGTCGGTGCTCAACGGCGGCGCCTGGGTCCCGACCGAGCCCGCCACCGACCAGTACGGGCAATGCCCTACGATGGGCCAGGGCCTCTACTTCGCGCAGCAGTGGAGCAGGGTCGGCGCCGGCGCGGGACAGGTCAGCCCGCCGTTCGTGTTCGTCACCGGCTGGAATGAATGGATAGCGCAGCGGTTCATCGAGGGCCTCGACGTCACTGGCATAACAATGTGCGGCCGGACGCTCAACTACGGCGACACATTCTTCGTGGACGAGTACTCCCAGGAATACAGCCGCGATATCGAGCCTATGAGCGGCGGCCACACCGACAACTACTACTACCAACTGGCCGGCGGCGTACGTCGCTACAAGGGCGTCAGAAATGCGCTGGGAGCCGGCCCCGCGGCGACCATCACCATCGACGGCGACTTCTCGGACTGGAGCGCGATCGACCAGGAGTACCGGGACACCGTCGGCGATACGGAGCATCGCAACTCCATCGGCTATGCCGGCGCCAATACCTATATCAACAACACCGGCCGCAACGACTTTGTCAGGTGCAAGGTCGCTCGCGACGCCACCAACGTGTACTTCTACGTCGAGACCAGCGAGGACATCACGCCCTATACCGACCCCGACTGGATGATGCTCTTCATCGACTCAGACTGCAACAACTCAACCGGCTGGAACGGCTATGACTATCTCGTCAACTTCCCGCCGATAGATGCCGCGACCACCAGCGTCAAGCAGAACGCCGGCGGCTGGAACTGGAGCCAGGTGGGTACCGCCTCCTACAAAGTCACGGCCAACAAGATGGAGATAGCGATCCCGCTTGCGATGATAGGAAAGAGCGGCGCCGCCAACATAGCTCTCGACTTCCACTGGGCGGACAACATCCAGCCCACGGGCGACATCACCGAGTTCTTCGTCAGCGGAGACAGCGCTCCAAATCGCAGGTTCAAGTACCACTACGACACTGCGGCGGCGGGGCCGCCCTGGGAGTTCGCAAGCTCGACAGAGGGCTGGTCGGCGGCGCACAGCGTATACTCGTTCAAGCAGTCCTCCGGAAGCGTACAGGGTACCATCTTCGGCTCCGACCCCTACATCAACGGGCCATCGACCATGGGCGTGAACGCCGGCATGGTCCGATACGTGCGCATCAGCATGCGCAACACCACCGCCTCCGCCAACACAGGTGAGATCCGGTGGAAAACACTGGCCGATCCTTCCTACTCATCGACTCGCAGCGTCACCTTTCCGGTCATCTGCGACAACACGTATCATACGTACACCATCGACATGACCGGCAATTCGCAGTGGACGGACTGGTCTTATGCATTCCAGGTGCATCCGACCGGGGCCTCGTCGGGGTCCTTCTACATCGACTATATCCGCTTCGGCATGGATACTACCGGCCCGACAGGCAGCATGTCGATCGACTCCGGGGCCGCGTCAACCACCAGCCCCACCGTTACGCTTTCCCTGACCGCTGCCGACGCCGAGAGTGGAGTCTCCAAGATGCGCTTCAGCAACGACAACTCGGCCTGGAGCGCATGGGAAGACTACGCGACCGGCAGAGACTGGAACCTGTCCCTGGGCGCGGGCGTCAAGACCGTCTACGCGCAGTTCAGGGACCGCCACATGAACCGGTCTGACACCTACAGCTCGTCGATTGAGCTGATCGGCGTTCCGCCGTCGGGAACGGTGACCATCAACTCCGGGGCGGCCTACTGCAACTCGGTCGGCGTCGGTCTGTCCCTTTCCGCATCGGGACCCTACGGGGTATCCGATATGAGGCTGGCCAACGTCGGCTCCAGTTGGGACGACTGGCGGCCCTACGCGACCAGCGCGGCGTGGACATTGCCCGCCGGTGACGGGACCAAGACCGTCTGCGTGCAGTTCAGGGACTCCCAGGGATATATCTCCTCGACCGCCTCGGCCTCGATTGTCGTGGACACTCAGCCGCCGACGGCCTCGATCGCGATCAACGCCGGTGCCGCCGCCACGAACTCCGCAGACGTATACCTGCTGATGTCGGTCGCGGATACGGGCTCGGGCGTTTCCCAGATGAAGTTCGTCAACTCCGGATCGAGCTGGAGCGCGTGGGAGCCGTTCGTGGCGACGAAGTCGTGGACTCTGAGCGCGGGCGACGGCGCGAGGACTGTCTACGCGCAGTTCACGGACGCTGCGGGAAACAGGTCGGCTGTGGTGACGGACAGCATCGTCGTTGACACTATTGCTCCCACTCCGCCGGGGATCCCCGTGGACGCCGGCGCCTACTCCAGCGGCGACGTGGTCTTCGAGTGGACGGCCGCGACCGACGCCGGCTCGGGCATCGGCGGCTACAGATGCCGAGTCGGGTCAACCGCGGGGGCCGCGGATGTCTTCGACGGCAGTGTTGGCAATGTCCTCGCCGAGACCGTCCCCGGTCTGCCGGGAAACCGCTACTACTGCCGCGTTCAGGCTGTGGACAATGCCGGCAACGCCAGTGCCTGGAGCGCCGACACTGACGGCGTGAGCGTGGTCGCCAATCCCGGCATCAGCGTCGCCGCAGCCAGACTGCTGCCGACCGACGTCAGCGTCGGACTGTCCTCAAAGGCCGTGACTGCGGTGTTTGCCGACGGGTTCTACATCCAGGACGCCGACAGAACCGCCGGCATAATGGTCAGGCCCGTGGGCGCAGCGTCGGCCGGTCTGTCGGTTGGCGATCTTGTCGATGTCGGCGGACCTGTGAGGGTCGATGCCGGCGGCCAGCGGTGGATAGATGCAACCGTTTCCGTAGTCCAGACGGCCCACTGAAGCTCTCCGCCACATCTCCTGCCGTCCCATTCGCCCGACTTATGATGCGTTAGAGTGAACGCTAGTGCATTATTGTTGGCAAACGCTCGCGCAAATGGTTGCATGTGCAGCAAACCGAGTGTATAATACGAGAAATGCTGAGGTTTGGTGGTGGCTGTAGGATGATGTGGATCAGGAGCATAGCAGCTATGCTGTCGTTACTCGCAATTGGTGCAGGGCAGACCCAGGGAGCCGCGCCGGCGACGGTCGATACGAAGGGACTTCCCCCCCGCTCTGTCATGGAGCTCAAACCGGCGATGCCGGTGCCGGAGTGGCTGTCCAACAGCGTCAGGATAGGCCATCTCCCGCCGGTCGGGTGGAGGCTGCTCGACGAGTATCTCAAGAGCGGCTACAACATAGTCACCGTGAACGCGAATGGCGCGTGGTATAAGGTCGGGCCGACTGCGTATCTGTTCCCCGAGGCGGAAGTCAAGGCCGCGGACGAGGTACATGCGCAGGATCGTCGATACCATCCACAAGGCCGGCGGGCACTCCATCTTCTACATCGGGCCGGTCCAGGGCCCACAGATGAGCAAGGAGTTCTACACCGCTCATCCCGATTGGCTCAAGGTCCGCTTCGACGGCTCCAAAGAGGACCCGCCGAACTTCGCCAACATTCGCTCCGGTTACGCCGACTGGCTTCTCAAGCAGCTTGCCTACGTGGTCAAGGAATACAAGGTGGATGGCTTCTGGTTCGACGGTTACGCGCCGGCCCACCTGCACACCTACGACGAGGCGACCAGGAAGGCGTTTCGGGAGTACTCCGGCGGTAAGGAGATCCCAAAGCCTCTGTCGAGCGACCCGAACTCGCCCGCATTCTTCGACATATCCAACGATCCGCTCGCCAAGCAGTATATGGAGTGGCACGAGAAGTACTTCGTCGATTTCGCGCAGAAGATGCGTGACGCCGTGCGCAGTGCCAACCCCAACGCGGTGATCTTCGTGAACCATTCCGCGAACCGGACGTGGTACTTCCCCAACATGTATATGGGCGAGTATCCCGGCGCGTATCCCAGCGCGGTGGACGTGTCCTCGGTGGAGTTCTACTGGGACGTGCCGGGCGATCCTCTGTATCAGCAGTTCGGCTGCGCGTTCATGCAGGACATCACCGGCGAGCGCGGGGCGACGGTCTGGATTCAGCCGTCGGAGCACGGCATCTCCGGCGTATCGTCGCCTGTGGAGATTCAGCTTCGCGGGCTGGAATGCATCGGCTGGGGAGTCTATCCCGAGTTCGTGGAGTCCGCGGGCCGCGAGGAATACCAGCGGATGAACTGCGAGAACCTCAAGGCCAGGGACAAGTGGCTGGTCAAGAGCAAGACCGTGCCCTACATCGGGGTCTACGCCTCGGAGCAGACGCGGGACATGTATGCAAGAGGCGCTCTGCCTCTCTACTTCGGGCACACACTCGGCGCATTCAGGTCCATCTCCGAGAAGCACTGGCCGGTGCGAATCCTCAATGAGTACGACATCGAAGACGGCAATCTTCAGGGCGTGAAGGTGCTCCTGATGCCGGATGTGGCGTGTCTGTCCGACCGCGCGGCCGAGGTCATTCGCCGCTTTGTGAAAGGCGGCGGAGGACTCGTGGCGACCTTCGAGACCTCGCTCTACGGCCCCGATTTCAAGCGCAGGCCGGACTTCGCCCTGGGCGATCTGTTCCGCGCGAAGTATCTGAGCACGGACGTCGTCACTCAGCGTGTCCAGAACCTGTACCTTACGATCGACGCTAAGCACCCGATCACCGACGATCCGCTCATACTCTCCAAGCAATGCACCGCCTGGGCGGGTGGCGACGGGCCGCCGCCGGAGAAGGGATCTCTGTCCCTCGTCGCCAGCGCGACCGAGGTCCAGCCGCTCGATGGCGGCGAAGTGATCTCGACCTTCAACTGCAACGATCCCAGCAAGGGCGCGAGCCGCTGTCCCGCGATCATCGCGTCCACCTACGGCAAGGGACGTGTCGTATACTTCCCGGCCTCCGTGGACAAGGCGATGTTCTTCTATCCCGACACCTATCAGCGGGAAATGCTCGCGAATGCATGCTTCTGGGCATCAGGCGACCGGAAGCCGCCGTTCGAGGTCGAGGCGCCGCTGATCCTGACGACCACGTTCAGGACGCAGCCCGACGAGAAGCGTTACATCGTGCATCTGACCAACAACGCCAGTTCCTGGGGGCAGCACTCCATCTATCAGAAGCTGGCCGCGCTTCCGGAAGAGTTGGAGAAGCAGTGGGGGTTCCCCGCCGAATCGGAGCTTCGGGGCACGTGGCCGATCAGGGAGGAGATCATCCCGCTGCACGACGTGAAGGTGACCTGCCGGATTCCGGGCATCGTTAAGGCCACGCAGCAGCCCGAGAACCTGCCTCTGGAGCTTACAAAGACGTCGGACGGCGTGGTGGTCACGGTGCCCAGAGTCGATATGCACACGATGGTGGTTTTCGAGTAGCAATGCCAGAGAAACGGTCCCTGCTTCGTTTGATCTTGTGCGCGATTGCGGTCGCTGTGTGCCTTGCCGGGTGCATGCGGCGCACGGACGTAGGCGAGGGCGGCAGAAAGATCACCCGGATATCGATCGCGTTCTGGGGCGGCCAGAACGAGGTCATCCTGGTGGACAAGATTGTGTCGAAGTTCGAGAGGCTCAATCCCGACATTCGCGTCAATCGGGTCCACATCACGGGCGACTACAACGCCAAGCTTCAGACGATGATGGCCGCGAATCGGGGGCCGGACGTGTTCTACGTGATGTCCGGCGACTGCTTCGACTACCTGAGCCGGGGCGCTCTGCGGGACCTGGCCCCGTATATCAACAAGAGCAAGGTAGTCCACTATGATGACTACTTCATAGAGACCGTGCGACAGTTCAAGCAGGGCAAGCACATCTACGCGCTGTCGTGGGACTGGTCGCCCTGCGTGGTCTTCTACAACAAGACGTTCTTCGACCAGGCGGGCGTGCCGTATCCGAAGAACGACTGGACCTGGAGCGATTTTCTCGAAACGGCCAAGAAGCTGACTGTAAGAGACAAACGCGGTCGCGTCCTGCGCTACGGCACGCTGCAGGTGCCGGGGTGGGTGTGGTGGCAGTGGGTGCTGCAGAACGGCGGGACGAACTTCAACGCCGGCCTGGACAGGTGCATGCTCGATTCGCCGGCGGCCATCCAGGGGCAGCAGTTCGAGTATGATCTGACGGCCAAGTATCATGTTTCGCCGCCGCCGGGCGATCCCGAGGCGGACAACGCGGTCTACTTCATGTCCGGCAAGGCCGCGATGGTCTTTTCATACCGATGGTTCATTACGTTCCTGGAGGGCCTGAAGCGGTACGATTGGGGGATCGCGCCAAGCCCGCGCGGCAAGATCAGGGCGACCATGTCCGGGGCGGTTGGGTTCGCGATGTCGGCAAAGTGCAAGCATCCGAAGGAAGCGTGGCGGCTGATCGAGTATCTGTGTGGCCCGGTCGGGCAGGCCGGCTACGTGGATGCGCTGTGGGGCGTTCCAACGCTCACGAAGCTGGCCGCCGAGGTGGACAGGTTCGAGGATCCAGCCCATCCGAACTACGACTATCGCCTATTCGCCGACGAAACGAAATACGCGAAGGTTGCCCTGGCAAGTCCGTATATCCCGGATCAGCAGTTCTACCTGCTGTGCAAGCGGGAGCGTGATAAGCTGTTCCTCGGCGAGCAGTCCGTAAGGCAGACGCTCGAGAACATCACGCGGCAGACAAATGCGATCATCGCCGAGAACAAGAGGCTGAAGGCCGCGGGGAGAAAGTGACGTGGGCAGCAACAGCCGGGAAGTGGCCATGCGGAGGTGGAAAGACCACGCGGGAGCGTATGGATTCCTGCTGCCCAACATCATCGGGTTCATGGCCTTCATACTCGGCCCGGTGGTCCTGTCGCTGCTGCTCAGCTTCTGTCGCTGGGACCTGGTGACGGGCGTCGAGGGCATACGCTGGGCCGGCCTGGCCAACTACCGGGCGCTCGTACATGACTCCGAGTTCTGGTATTATCTCTACAATACGATCTTTCTCATGCTGGTGATCCCGTTCTCGATGGTGGGGTCGCTGCTGGCCGCAATACTGCTGAATCAGAGGCTTCGCGGGACCACGTTCTTCCGCACCGTCTTCTTCCTGCCCTCGATGTGCGTTCCCGTGGCGGTATTCCTGCTCTGGAGGTGGATGTTCAACGCCGACGCCGGCCTCATCAACAGGCTGCTGGTAGCAATCGGCATCGAGGGGCCGAACTGGCTCCACAGCCCGTCGTGGGCGCGCGCGGCCATCATGATTTCGCTGTTCTGGATGTCGATAGGCGGCGCGAACATGGTTCTCTATCTGGCTGGGTTGCAGGGCGTGCCGAGGGAACTTCAGGAAGCCGCCGAGATGGATGGAGCCTCGCCGGCCCAGCGCTTCTTTGCGGTCACGTGGCCGAGCCTGCATCCGACGACGTTCTTCATCTTCGTGACCAGTCTAATAGGAGCGTTCCAGGGCAATTTCGAGGGGCCATACATGATGACCGGAGGCGGGCCGGCCGGCGCGACGACCACCATCGTCTACTACATCTACAACAACGCCTTTTCGTTCTTCAAGATGGGATACGCCGCGGCCATAGCGTGGGTGCTGTTCGCGGTAATACTGGTGGTCACGCTGCTCAACTGGCGGCTGGTGGAAGGCAGGATAGGTTACCACTGATGAGTGTCACGACGGCCGCCGGCAGACTGATACGTAGCGGGATACGCGCCTGTTCGATTCTGCGAACGAGAGCACCGCTAGCGCTGAGTAGACCTGAGGAACGAGGGTCGTATCGAAGCGCGGTGGGCCCCGGCCGCCCTTCGATACGGCGCACAGACCGCGCCTACTCAGGGCTAGCGGGTACACGTTCCCGGAGAACCGAATACTCTCCCAAGAGACGTGGCCCGAGCGAGAACGGCCGCCGGCTCAGGCCATCGGTGCAGATCTGCATCTACGTGGTGCTGGTGGTAGTTGGGGCCACGATGGCTGTGCCGTTCGTCTGGATGCTCTGCACGTCGTTCAAGGAACTGGGCGAGGTGTTCACGCCGGAGATGCGCTGGCTGCCGGAGAGGTTCATGTGGAGCAACTACGCCGAGGCGGTCACCGCGATCCCGTTCTGGCGGATGCTGTTCAACTCGGCCTTTGTCGCGATAGTAGTGACGGGCGGCCAGGTGCTTACATCGTCACTTGCGGCCTTTGCGTTCGCGCGGCTGCGGTTTCCAGGCAGGGATGTGCTCTTCTTCGGCTACCTGAGCACGATGATGGTGCCGGGGGTCGTGACGATGATCCCGCTGTTCTGTCTGCTGCGGATTCTTGGGGATGCGGTGCCCTACGAGTTCTTCTTCAGGCACTGGTGGCTGGGCAGGGTCGTGGGCGGCGACTCGTTCTTCGCGTTGATCGCGCCGGGGCTGTTCTCGGCGTATGGCACGTTCATGCTCAGGCAGTTCTTTCTGACGGTTCCGCGAGAGCTGGATGAGGCGGCGGTCATGGATGGGTGCTCCAAGCTCGGCGTGTATCGCCACGTAGTGATGCCGCTGTCCGGGCCGGCGCTGGCGACGCTGGCGATCTTCACGTTCATGTGGAGCTGGCGGGATTTCATGTGGCCATTGATAATCAACAACGCGATAGACATGCAGACGCTGCCCGTGGGGCTCGCGAGCTTCCAGGGCTTGTTTGCGTTCCGGTGGGATCTTCTGATGGCGGCGGCCGTGCTCGTGATGCTGCCGCTGATAGTCGTTTTCGCCTTCTGCCAGCGGTTCTTCACCGAGGGCATCAAGCTTGCGGGGATCAAGGGGTAGAGGCGGTGTGTGGACTGATTCGGAGGGGTAGATGACCAGGTCTCGTGCTGTTGTGTTATTGACGGTGTTGGCGCTTCTGGGTGGGCTGACGGCTGCTCAGGCGGCCGGCGACATCTGGGGCGACGTGATCATGAAGCAGCCCTTCGACACCCAGCCGTTCCGCGAGGTAAAGGTGCCGCAGTGGGTCGATGATCTGCAGGTGATATGCTACGGCCTGCCGCCGACCGACAGCGAGAAGTTCGCGGACTGGGTGAAGACCGGCGTCGACACCGGCTGCGTCTTTTTCGCCAGCCCGATCTACGCCTGCTACGAGAGCAAGTATCTAACCAAGATCCACCCGAGCGTACCGCTCGACCAGATTCCCAAGGACATCGCGGCCTACAAGAAGGCGGGCATCAGGATCATCGGCGTGGTCCCGCCGGCGCTGATCGGCGAGGTCTACTTCGCGCACCCTGAGTGGCGCAGGATCGGCACGAACACCACCGAGATACCCAGCGTGGACCCGGTCAAGGAACCCTACGGCGGCCCGCTGTGTCTGACCGGCCCCTGGGGCGACACCCTCCTCGACATCCTCACCGAGATCGTCACCAAGTTCCCCGATGTGTCCGCCTGGAGCTTCGACGGCATACACGACTACGGCGTCTGCTACTGCAAGAGCTGCCGCGACGCGTATCGGCCATGACACCGGCCTGGAGATTCCCGACGACAACATGAACGATCCCGCGTTCCGCCACTACCTGCAGTGGTATGACCGGCGGATGGAGGCGTTCGTCGTCCGGCTGCAGACGCGTCTCAAGGGCATCAACCCCGACATGGCCCTGATCACGTGGACCACCAACGCCGGCAGGTTCGGCCACTTCCTGAGCATACCCAGGAACATGCCCACCAGGATGAACCTCCTGTTCGATTGCCCCGACCAGGAGTTCTGGATGGACGAGACCAACCGCGGCGACACCGTTGTCCCGGCGTTTGCCAACGCCTACATCTGGGCGGTCACCAACCATCGCTGCGCAAGCAGTTGCACCTATACTGATGTCGCACGGCAACCCCTACGACGGCAGCAGCTTCCCCAAGCAGGAGTATATGCGGCGCGTCTTCCTCGCGCTCACCTACGGAACCAAGGTCAGCGCCGAGCCGAACACCGAGATCAGGAGCCGTACCAAGTGGTGCACGAACAAAGAGCCGGAGCCGTGGGCCGCAATGGTGATGAGCGACAACACCAACTGCTTCTACGGCCGCGATCCGAAAAAGGACGAGGAGAGGTACCTCTCCAACGTCTTCGGAGTGTTCAGGGCCTCAATCGAGGAGCACTTCCCGATGACGGTCGTCAATGACTGGAACCTCAACGCCAAAGACCTGTCGAGGTACAAGGTGCTGGTTCTTCCGAATACCGCGGTCATGAACGAGGAGCAGGCGGACGCGGTCCGGGAGTTCGTACGCAGCGGCGGAGGGCTGGTGGCCAGCGTAGACACCTCGCTTTTCGATGAATTCGGCGACCCCCGCAAGGACTTTCTGCTCGCGGACTTGTTCGGGGTTCACTACAAGGGCGTCGCGGCGGGCTCGGGGCAGAAGGAGGCGCTGGACCCGAACTTCGAGAAGGCTGTTGATGGGAGCTACTGGGAGAAGCGCAAGAGCATCTTCGACTTCAGGACTACCAAGCATCCGCTGCTGGAATCGGAGAAGATGACTGAGTATCTACCCAACGGGTCGGCGTGCTTCAAGGGCCAGGCGGTGGCGGTGTCGGCCGATCCTGATGCGTCGGTCATAGGCACCATCACCTCGCGCGAAGCCGGGGCGCAGCCGCTGCCGTCAGTTGTCGTGACGTAACTACGGCAAGGGCAAGGTGGTCTATCTCGCCGCGGGGTTCGATTCGGCGTACTATCTGTATCCATACCCGTATCAACGGTTAGTGCTGGCTCAGGCGATCAGATGGGTCGCGCCGGAGCCGCCCATGATCGTCGTGGACGCGCCGATGTGCGTGCATTCCACGTTCTACCGGCAGAAGCAGAAAGGCGAGCGGCTGACCGTGCATCTCCACAACGATCTCAACAGCACCGCCAACCACGCCAAACCGGACGACGACGTGCCGCTCCGGGACGAGATCATCCCGATATACGACATCAAGGTAACCTTCAAGGGCTACAACATCTCCCGCGTTCATCTGGAGCCAGAGGGCACGGACCTGAAGATCAGCAGCGAGGGCGGCACAACCCAGGTTACCGTGCCTAAGCTGCTTATCCATAGCATCGTAGTTGCGGAACTCAAATAGCACGATTCTGATGATGAGGTGAATCAAGCATGCATATGGTGGTTTTGGACTGGGTAGTCATTGGGATCTACTTCCTGGTGACTATCGGCGTTGGCCTTAGCTTCTCGCATCGGGCGGGACGTAGCGTCGAGGACTTCTTTCTGGCAGGACGGAAGCTCACGTGGTGGCTGGCCGGCGGATCGATGGTCGCGACGATGTTCGCTTCCGACACGCCGCTATTCCACAGCGGCAACGTGCGTGACCAGGGCCTGAGCGCGGGCTGGGTCTTCTTCCTGCCGATGTTCGGAGCTCTGGCGGCCGCCGCGTTATTCGCCAGGTTGGTGCGGCGAACCCGCGTCGTCACGGATGCGGAGTTCGTCGAGCTGCGCTACAGCGGTGGGGCCCCGGCTCCGTTCCGCGCATTTCTTGCGGTGTATTCGGGGATATTCGTCGTTGCTCTCACCATGGGCTGGGTCACCCTGGGCATGGTTCAGGTCACGTCGCAGATCCTGGGCTGGGACAAGCTCTTCTCAACCGTTGCCGTCATTGGGATAGTGTCGATCTACTCGATGGCGTCGGGAATGTGGGGCGTGGTCATGACCGACATGTTCCAGTACATCGTGGCGGCGCTTGGAAGCATCTTTCTGGCGGTCATAGCCGTCCACACGTGTCACGGATTTGAGGGGCTGCGGCATGGCCTTGCGGCAATCCACGGCTACTCCGGCGCGGACATGCACTTCCTGCCCAACGGCAAGGAGGTTGTCTTCTCGACGAAGATGGTGTTCATGACCTGGCCCGTCCTTATCAGTTGGCTCATAGTCCAGAACATCGCCCAGGCGTCTTCCACAGCCCACCAGGGGCAGCGCGTTCTGGCCTGCAAGACTGAGAAGGACGCGTCCCTTACCTATGTGTTTTACTCGGTCTGCTACTACGCCATCAACGGCCTGTCCTGGATCATCATCGGCCTCACTTCGGTCCTGATACTTGGCGCCACGAACAAGGAGGCCCACCTGACGGCTTCCGAGAAAGTCTTCCCGGCGATGATAAACCACTTGATGCCCGCGGGATTGAAGGGGCTGATGGTAGCTTCTATCTTTGCCGCGTTCATGTCTACCGTCAGCGTGTTGCTCAACTGGGGCGGCTCCTACCTGGTCAACGACCTCTACCGCAGGTTCCTGGTCCGCGACGCCGGCCAGAAGCACTACGTCTGGATCGCGCGCTGCGCCAGTATTATGCTCGGGGTCCTCGGCGCCATCGTCTGCATGCAGTTCAGCTCCCTCAAGAGCATGTTCTCCATGGTCGGACCCCTGCTGACGGGCGGTGTCGCGGTCTATCTCGCTCGCTACCTGTGGTGGCGGACCAACATCTGGTCGGAGGTGTCGGCTATGGTCGCCTCTCCGATTGTGGGCCTCTACGTGGAGTACGTGATCGGGGCGAGAGGCAAGATACCGTGGCTCTCCTGGCTGCCGTTCTACGGCAGGTGGTACAGCACCAACGAATGGCTCTTCTTCGGCCACAGGCTGCTGACGGCCGTCGGAGTGACGACCCTGGTATGGATCGTGGTGACGCTGCTGACGAGGCCGACCGAGCCGGAGAAGCTCAGGAAGTTCTACATGCTGGTACGCCCGTCGGGGCCCGGCTGGTGGCACGTGCGCAAGAACCTTACCAACCCGCCGCCTGTCGAGTCCTCGTTGACTCAGTTCGGCGTATGGCTGGCATCGATCTTGTTCGTTCTCGGGCTCATAGTAACGGTCGTATGCCTGATGCAGGGCAAGACGGCGTGGTGCGTCATTTGGGCTGTGGGCTCGATCGTTGGTGCGATTCTCATGAATAGGGGCTTGAATAAGCTGGACAAGAACGCAGTCGCCCATCAGAAGGTCGTAGATGCAATGATCGAAGCGCCTGTGGGCGAAGCTGAGTGACGGTCTGAAGGGAGACTCTGGAGGGATGGCATTGCGCTGGAATCGTACGGCCGGCAACGTGTTGGCGTTTCTGTGTCTGGTCCTGCTCGTGGGAGCACAGGCGTCTGGCGACGCCGGGAAAGTCGGCGTCGTAGACGAGCGCCTCGTGTGCCAGGACTTCCTCATCAAGCCCTGGGCAGACCAATGGAAAGCTGCGACCATAGCTGATCTGTTCAGAAAGGACGGCGTTGAGGCGGACGTGATCGGCGCCGACGTCCTCAAGGACCTGTCCAAACTCAAGGCCTACCACGCCATCATGATCCCGACCGACCAGTGCTACCCCGACGAAGGCTCGCCCAAGGGGCCGGTGTCGGCCAATATCCGCGCATTCGTGAAGGCAGGCGGCGTCTACATCATGCCGATGGTCGCCGCCCACTCGCACTGGAAGGACATCGACACCGGCAAGGTTTCCGAGGATATGGGCCTGCAGCGCGACTTTCTCGGCCAGGAGTGGGTGATCGTCGCCGACCCCAACATCCCCGGCCCCGGCGAGATCGTCACCGACGCGGGCAAGAAGTGCGGCCTGCAGCTTCCGTCATTTCCCGAGCCGTTTTCCACCTGCACCCGAACCGTCAACCCGGTCGGCGTGATCTATCTGCTCAACGGTTCCGAGAGGGCGTCTCTCTACATGTGCCCCCTCGGCAAGGGAGCGGTGCTGCACTACGCGGGCGGCCTGCCGTTCAGCGCCAACGTTCGGGACTACGTCATCGGCTGCTACGCCTCGATACTCGAGACAGGACTGGACAAGGAGTCCCTCGCGGCCGCATCGCTTGAGCGCATCGCCACGACGCGCGTCTACTCGACAATCCCGGTTGCCGAGCGCACGCAGACCGGGCCTGCAAGCGCGGTGCGCCAGTTCAGGCTCGACGGCGACTGGGAGCTTGCCGAGGCCAGGAAGCCCTTCTCCGATCCCGCCGAGACCGCTGACTTCGAGTGGATTCACGTCACAATGCCCAACTCGATCCAGTATGCCCTCTTCGAGGCGGGCAAGATCGACAATCCGTGGTACGCCGACAACAACAAGAAGCTGCAGTGGATATCGACGCGCGACTGGTGCCTGCGCAAGCGCTTCACGATACCGAATGATTGGGCCGGACGCCGGATCAGGCTGCGGTTCGACGGGATCGACTACATCGGCTCCATCTGGCTCGACGGTGACTTCATGGGTACCCACGAGGGCATGCTCGGCGGCCCCACGCTGGACATCACCGAAGACGCCGCGCCGGGTACCGAGCACGAACTGATGGTCCGGATCGCCGCCGGCAAGGGCAGATCGGGCGACGTCATCAAGCCGGACATCCTCTGCGGGCATGAGCTACTGGGGCAACAAATACTGGAGCATGGGGCTGTGGAAATCCGTGAGGCTGGTCGGTACGGGCGACGCCTACCTCGAGGAGCCTCTCGTGCGCACGGATTCCATCTCGACTGGTTCCGCGAACCTCTGGGCGCAGGCCTGCATCACGAACACGACGGGCGAGTTCGAGGGCGTCGTGAGTGCGACCATACTGGGCCCGGACAACCGCGTCGTCTGGAAGCACGACTACAAGCAGAGGTTCCTGGCCGGCGGGTCATACTGGGAGCAGCCGATCACGCTGCCCAATCCCCGCCTCTGGTGGCCGAACGGTATGGGCGATCAGCCTCTCTATCGCATGGAGCTATCCATCCGCCGCGACGCGCCCAACGCCCCCGAACTCGACCGCATCAGCACCCGGTTCGGCATAAGGACCCTTGAAGTTAAGCGCAATCCCTCGTCTGCGAACTCGCCGCGCCGCGTGACGCCGATGACATCAACGGTCAGCGACGGACAAGTGCTCGATTGGGCGTGGGAGAACGCGGACGAGGCCTACCGCTTCCTTTTCGCGGTCAACGGCCGGCCGTTCTACGCGAAGGGCGTCTCGTGGCTTACCTCAGACGACCTTCTGATGCTGACTCCCCAGCGCGAGTCCTGGATGATCCACGCGGCGAAGATGGCCGGCGTCAACTTCTTCCGTCTCAACGCCGGGACCGATATGTTCGAGACCGAGCAGTTCTACAACCTCTGCGATGAGAACGGCATCCTGGTCTGGCAGGAGCTGATCTTCAACTGGGACGGCGGTCACGCGTCGTCGATCCCGACCTGGCGCGACCAGTTGACCCAGAGCGTGCTGCGAATCCGGCAGCATCCGTCGCTGGCCATCTACTGCGGCGGCAACGAGTTCAACCCCTACGGCCTCGGCTTGGGGCCTTATCTCGGCCTCGCCCGGGAGATATTCGACTCGTATGACAACCGTCCGATGCGCATGTCGTCGCCCGGCTGTGACCGCGTAGGCAGCACCGGTGGCGGCACGTTCCACGCCTACATCATCCCCGATGTCTGGACCGGTGACCCGAACTGGTATCCCAGGATCTGGGATGAAGGCGCCAACTTCATCAGCGAGTGGTCGATCTATGCCTACAACAACTACTCCTGCCTGAAGCGGATCATCCCCAAGGAGGAGCTTGAGCGCGGGCCGGTGGGATATGACTTCGACGCGTTCAAGAACTCGCACCCGACCATCAACGTCGAGCGTTACGCCGAACCCGGACTTGCGCCGTTCAACTTCATGAAGGCCTCCTGGTACGGCGATCTTGCCAAGGCGAGCGTGGCGGACCTCAGCGAGTACCTCCCAGATGGGCCATGCGCAGACCGTGGGTTACGTGATGGAGCACTGGCGCTCGCAGTTCCCCTACAAGGGCGGCGAGACCTTCTGGACCTACAACATCCCGCAGCCGGCAAGCTCGTGGGACCTCATCGACTGGTTCGGGCAGCCGCTGATCGCCTACTATGCGATGAAGCGGGCAAACGAACCAGTCCACGTCGTCGCGAACACGAACTGGTTCTTCTGGGGTCCGGGCGACACGTTCAAGGCCTCTGTCTGGGCGATCAACGACGACGTCGCGCCCATCAAGGGAGCGAAGATCAGCGCGCGTGTGCTGGACAGGCAGTTCAAGTCCGTCAAGACGTGGCGCTGGGACGTGGACGTTCCCGCCAAAGGCTATCGCAGCAAGGGCAGTGATCTATCCTGGCCGATACCCGCCGGCACGCCCGAGAGCTATTTCTGGCTGGAAGTCACTCTGTCGGACGCCAGCGGCAAGCGGCTCTCGCGGCAGGTCTACTGGATGAAGGTGCTCAAGTCGCTGGCTGATCCGGCCGCCCGTAAGGCGTGGCAATCGAAGCCGGCCACCGACCCAATCTGCAAGACCGGCCCCTGGCTCAAGCCGCAGGTCGAGTCTCAGCCCACGCAGTTGGATGCCAGACTCGTGAGCGCCAAGCGCGGCGGCAACGAGGCCAGGATCACCGTCCGCATCACGAACACGGGCAAGGCCCCGGCGTTCCCCGTCAAGATCGCGGTCGAGCCTGACGCCTACACCAGTATCTGGAGCGACAGCTTCTTCTGGCTGCTTCCCGGCGAAACCAAGGACATCACGGGCACGGTCAAGCTGGACATGAAGGGCCTGGACCCGGTCACCAAGCCGCCGGTCGCGAAGCTGTTAGATATCACTATGAACGTATCTGCCTGGAACGCGCCGACAGTCTTGGCAAGGAGTGGACACTGACATGAAGATCGGCTTCTGCTCGCAGTTTACCGAAGAGCATATCGACTTCGCCGCGAGCGAGGGCTTCGACTACATGGAGCTGGAGGGCAGCACCGCGTGGTCGAGCCTGATGCAGGCGACGGACAAGCAGATCGAGGAACGGCTGGCGCGCCTCAACAGCACCAGCGTCCGGGTTAGCGGCTGCATACACGCCGCCAACTTCCTGTCGCCGGACAGAGCCGTCGCGCAGGCCGCCCGAGCCGAATTCAGCAGGCTGCTGGACTTCTGCAGCATGTTCGGCGCGGATGTTCTCTCGACTTCGACCGGTCGCGACGACCGGCTCTCTCTCGACGACAACATACGCAAGATAGCCGACATCTACGGCGAGCTGCTCGAAGAGGCCCGCAAGCACCAAGTAAGGCTTGCCTTCGAGAACTGCCCAGGCCACGGCCAGCTCGCCACGACCCCCTACAACTGGGAGAAGATCTTCTCGGCACTGGACGCGCCCGACCTCGGCCTGGAGTTCGACCCCTCTCACCTGGTCTGGCAGGGCGTGGACTACCTCGCCGCCGCGCGCGAGTTCAAGCACAAGATCATCCGTGTGCATGCGAAGGACACCCAGATCTACGAGGACAAGATCGACCGCTGCGGGATCTACGGCGAGGGCTGGTGGACCTATCGCCTCCCCGGCTACGGTTCCGTGGACTGGCCGGCGTTCTTCCAGATACTCAGAGAGGCCGGTTACGACGGCCCCGTGCTCATTGAACACGAGGACCCCTATTTCGGCGGCGACAGGCACTGGGAGGGCTTGAGAATAGGCAAGCGGTTCCTGGCGCAGTTTGTATGGTGAGATGATATGACTTGGCGTCTGGCAGTCCTGTTCGCGATCATGCTGGTCTTGCGCTGTAGTGCGGCAGGCGCGTCTGTGAGAGTAGTCTCCGGGCCGGTCGTGCTCCAGGACAACATCAGAGGTCAGTGGGGCGGCCACACATTCGGCTACCTGCTGGAGGGTAAACGAGGGCTGTTCTGGAGTGCGGCCGCCTACGAGAAGTGCGACGGCAAATGGCAGACGCGGATGACGGTGGGGCAGTATCCCAAGCCGGGCTCGGACCTCAAGGCCGCGGTGACGCGAATTCCCATCCCGAACGCCCCGTATCCGTCCGCGCAGCAGAAGGGCCGGGACGCGAGCTGGAGGCTGCACAACTGCAACCAGCCGCAGATGGTGCTCACCCCAGACGGGTATATCCACATCTTCGTCGGGTGCGACTATGAGACCGACAGAGCGGACATCAGCCCGGGCCGGCTGCGCTACTATCGCAGCGCGAAGCCGGAGGACATCACTAGTCTCGTCGATCGCACCTCGCTCATTCCGACGAGCGTGCAGGACTGCTTTCATCTCCGGATGAACGCGGGCGTATCGCCGGATGGAATGCGTATGGCGCTGGTGGTGCTGGCCTGGTCGCCTGAGCAGAAGTTCGGGTTCAACACGCCTGTTGTGTTCATCGGAAAGCGGTCCGGTCTAGACTTCGCGTTTCAGGAGCCCATAGTCTATGCGGAGCCGATGGCTCTGTTCTATCCCCAGGTGGCGGCCACGGATGCGGGGATTGTGGTGACCGGCCAGGTCTGGGACGACTCGAAGCGCGTGTCTGCCCGGCTCATCCACCTTTCCTGGGACGGGCGCGTCCTGCACCGCGAGGACATGAAATGGCCGGAGGATGGCACATATATGCCGCTGGACATGCGGCCGGAGGACCCTGCACGCAACAGGCTTCTCATATACTGCGAAGCGATCTCCGCGGACAAGACGGCTCCCTGCGCCCACGACTTCTGGCGATACGATGTGCAGTCGAGGCATCTGGTCAAGCTGAGGTCCGTCTCGATTTCGTATAGCCTGGCGAACAGCGGCAGGATGGTTCCCGCGTCCGCCGGCGGTTGGGTGTTCATCAACAACCCATCGATGGGGCAGCTCTATGCCTGGGACGGCGACCTGCTGGGTGATGGCCCTGTGGATCACCAGCCCATCGCGGGGGCCGATCCCCTCGCACTCGGTTACAAGGCGAGCAGCTATCTGTTCGTCCCGAACCAGCTCTACGGTTCCGTGAAGACAACCGGTGAGTTCTACATCGCCTCGGACTGTCCTATGCCGGCGTGGACGCCCGAGAGCTACGGACCGTACGCGTTCCTGCTCTGGCGAGTGATGACCCGGCCGGAATAGCATTTCTATGGAGGTTAGTGTTGACTTACAGCACGAGGATTTGGATACTGGGTACCGCAATGATTGTTATGGCTTCGATCGCATCGGCGGCGGTTCGCTTCGAGGACCTGCCCGTCGAGCCGACGTATGAGTCGGCGTGCAAGAACTGGACTCCACTCGTGGGCCAGTGCACCGTTCTGTCCGCCAAGGACAGCAGGGCGAAGTTCATCTCTACGATGGGCGGGGGAGTCCACACGGTCTACGTTTCCCAGGCGCTGGGCGATTGTCCGTTGTTGCCGGGCAGCAGGGATCTGCTCGCCCACTATGACGACGGCATCGAGATCCTTATCGGCACGGGCGCGACCCCGGACTTCCGCATGGCTCCGCGGCCGGACGTGCGTCAGAGGCTGGTCGACGGCTGCCTGCCGATGATGACGACGGCCTGGGAGGATGCAGCTAACAAACTCAAGTACGACGAAGTGTCTTTCGTCCGCCTCATCGGCGACAAAATGGACGTCCGCACGGGCAAGGAGAACTCCGCGGCGTTCGTGCGAGTGCGGGTCACCAACGAGTCCGACAAGGCCCAGCAAGCCGACCTGTGGCTGTCGGTGTGCGGTAGTTCCAACGGCCAGGACCGATCGGAAGTGCCCTACGAGTATCGCGGCATACTGCATGCCGGCAAGGATCGGCTGACCACCGACGCCGGCGACGTCCGGGTGATGTGGCGAGGCCCCGAGGGCGCTGAGGCCGAGACCAAACTCCAGCCGGACAGGCCCAAGGTCGAGGCCTGGGGTGACTATGCGGACAAACCCGTGAAGGGCCACGAGCCGGAGAAGGCCTTCGACGGTCTGTTTGCTTCCTGGTGGGCGCCGACCACCGACAAGTTCACCGGCACCGCGGGGATCGGCCTGCGTTTCGAGAAGCCCAGATGGCTCAACGGCATCACCCTCGGCTCGATGAGCGGAGCCGTGCCCGCCTACGACGGCCTGGACATCCAGTATTTCGATGGCACGAGTTGGATCTCGGTCAAGCCCGTCATCAACAACCACACCTACGACGAGCTCAGCTCAAAGCCCGAGCTGTCCAACAACCTGGGCGGCGTGTTGTACTGCAACTTCGAGCCCGTTCTCGCCCACGCGGTCCGGGCGATGATAAGCAAGACTGCCGGCGACAGGCCCTATCCGGTGATCAGTTGGATGGAGATCAACTACAGCCTCGACTACGATCCTCAGACCAAATCCGGCAAGTGGATCAACACGAACGCCGGCGATCCCATGCTCAACTGCGTGCACTTCAAGTTCGACGTGCCCGCGAACGGTCATAAGGATTTGGTCGTGACCGTGCCTTTCCTGCCGGCGAACTCGACGGAAGCCGCGTGGCTGCAAAAGGCGCAGTTCGAGCGCGAATGCCAGGCCGTCACGGACTACTGGCGCGGTATTCTCAACAAGGGCGCGCAGGTCAAGGTCCCGGAGCGCGTGGTCGATGAAGTCTGGAACGTGAACATCTCCCACATCCTCTCCAACGCCGACATCGACCCGACCAACGGCCTCCCGATCATCAAGACCAACATCGGCTGGTACGACGCCGTCTGGGGCAACCTCGCCGCCGCGGAGATCGTCGGCCTGGATATGCACGGCTATCACGCCGACGCGGCCCGTTACCTCGACACGTTCCTCAAGTGGCAGGGCAAGTCCACGCCGCCGGGCAACTTCAAGTCCAAAGAAGGATTCCTGAGCACGGCTGACGACTACACCTGGGTCAGGTGGACCAGCAACCACGGCTGGCTTCTCTGGGCCTTGAGCGAGCATTATCTGCTCAGCGGCGACCGGCACTGGCTGGACCGCGTCCTGCCGAATCTGATCGCCGCCTGCGATTGGGTGCAGCGGGAGCGCGCCAGGACAAAGACCACCGCTGCTGATGGCACGAAGCCGCCGGAGTGGGGCCTCTTGCCCCCCGGCGTCACGGGAGAACGGCGCGCCGCCGTGCTACAGCTTCCCGACTGACGCCTTCACCTGGATGGGACTCAACGCCGCCGCCCGGGTGCTCAGGCAGATCGATCATCCGCGGGCCGCGGAGTTCACCGCCGATGTCGATGAGTATCGCAAGTGCATCATCTCGGCGGTCAACTGGGCCACCGACCACACTGCGCCGTACAAAATGACCGACGGCGAGACCGTCCCGCTGGTGCCCATCGATCTCAACAACACCTGGAAGATTTCGAACGAGAACAAGCATCCCTGGTGGCTCGATGTGGGCCCGCTGCACCTGGTGGACTGCGGCGTGGTTGACGCGAGATCGCGGCTCGCCGGCTACATGATAGAAGAGGCCGAGGACTACTGGCTCAAGAACGGGCTTGCCATCGGCGAGCCGTGGTATGTGCCGCAGCGGGCCGTCTACTACGGTCGCGACCAGATCAACAAGTTCCTGAACGTCTACTACAACGAACTGGCTGAGGCGATGGACCGCCAGACCTACGCGCCCGTCGAATGGCACGGAGGTGTTCAGAACCTGCCCTGGGCCGACGGAGAGCACACCCGCTTCCTGCGCATGATGCTCGTGCACGAGAACCCGGACTCGCTCGAACTCTGCCGCGCGGTACCAAGAGCGTGGCTGGAGCAGGGGAAGAGCATCTTGGTGACGGGACTGCCCACGTGGTTCGGCAACGTCAGCTTCAGCATCGAATCAGACGCCGCCAACGGCAAGATCGAGGCATCGGTAACCGCCCCGGACCGCAAACCCGTGCCGATCAAGCTTCGCATCCGGCATCCGGACGCGAAGCCGATCAAGTCCGTCCGCCTGAACGGCAGGGATTTCAAGGGCTTCGAAGGTGAGTGGATCACCATCCCCGCCGGAACCGCGAAAGCCGGGCTGGAAGTTCCTACTGACCGTGGTCAGCGCCCAATGGAACCGGGCTTGCCGCTCGTGGTTCGCGACAAGCCCGGTTCAACGAACTGATCCTCTGCCCCTGATACCGCCTACAATAGGCTACCAGACGAACTTGTAGAGTAGCACTGTGGCTACCGCCAACAGCACCCAGTGCAGCCGCCAGTCCGTGATGCCCGTGAACGGCTCGCGCTTCTGCCTCCAGTTGACAGTTGTATGATCGAGGACCTCCTTGTCAGTCTTCTTCGTAAACGCCGAAACAATGAACAGCACCGCTATCACGATCAGCGTTCCCCACAGACCTCGCAGGGTGTAGTTCTCTGTCAGCTTGATGCCGTGGAACTCAAAGTGCAGGAACGGAAGTGCTTTCGTGCCCCACGCTACGCCCTTGAGTTGGTCTATAACATAGATGACCGCCACCGCCGCACCTGCGATCACCGACCACGTGGCACCCTTGATAGTCACCCGCTTGGACATGATGCCAAACGCGATCACAGGCGTTACGGGCATGGCAAGATATATCGATATGGTCTGGAGATACTTGTATATGCCATCGGGACTCTTGTAGATCGGATACGCGGCCAGTACGCCAAGGAAAGCCCCGCCCACAATCGCCGCTCGCGCGAGCCAGACCTGTCTCTGTTCGCTGGTGTCCGGGCGGAACCTCAGGACGAAGTCCCTGACTGCCATAGTTGACATCGAGTTCATGATTGCCAGCAGCGAGGATATCAACGCGGCTAGCAATGACGAGAGCAGCAGGCCCCGCATGCCGCTTGGAAGTAGATGGGTTAGGAGCCAGGCGAACGTCTCTCGTGTGTGCTCGTGGCCATGCGCGTCCGGTACCAGCAGGCTTCCCTTGGACAGCACCAGCGCGATCACTCCCGGCAGCGCGAAGATGAACACCGGAAAGAGCTTGAGAAGCGTGGCGAACATAGCTCCCCAGCGGGCGTGGTTGAGGTTCTTGGCACCCAGCATTCGCTGGGCGTTGACCTGGTCCATGCCCCAGTAGAATATGCCGCCGTAGATCGCGCCTATGATGATGCCCCAGAACGGGTAGTTCGGGTCGGTCAGCGGCCTGGCTATGTGCATTGCAGCGTTGGGCGCCAGATGCATCGCCGCGGGCAGAGCCGCGGCCTTTACGGTAAGCGCATGCCACCCTCCGACTGCATTCAGCCCGATGATGGTCATCGTGCCGCTTCCGACCAGCATGATAACGGTCTGTATGGTGTCCGTGTAGGCAACTGTCGTGAACCCGCCCACCATCGTGATAACCGCGGCAAGTCCACCCAGAACCACGATCGTGGGCATGATGTCCCAGCCGGGGATCAGCAGGTGCAGAACCAGAGCGCCGGCATAGAGCGTGAATGCGGTCTTGGTCATGATGCATATCAGGATCATCAGGCCCGAGAACGCCACGCGCGCCCTTGGGCTGTAGCGCGTCTCCAGAAACTCCGGTATCGTGTAGATCTTGTTCCTTAAGTAGTGCGGAAGCAGTACCGCTGCCGCGAAGCCGAGGCAGATAGCTGTGGCTAGCTCTACCGTTCCCGCGCACAGACCGTAGCGGTAGGAGTCGCCCGAGAGCCCTACCAGGTGCTCCGCGCCGATGTTCGTCGCGAACAGAGAGGCCCCGACCACTGGCCACGTAAGAGATCTGCCCGCGAGAAAGAACCCGGCGCTGTTCTCCGTAGACCGTGCTCTCAGCGACAGCCACAGCCCGATGAATATGCTCCCGCCCAATGCGACGATGCACACAACCCAATCAAATAGCGAAAGCTCAATAGTAACCGGCATCCTTTGGTCTCCTTTTCTCGGATTACATCCTCATTGTAGAGTTAATTGTATACAGCCGAAACACCTGCGTCAAGCGCGTATTTATGCGTGTAAGCTATAAGAGCTGCGCATTTGTGTGCTATAATGAGAATGAGGTTGTACCAGGGTACTGGAGGAGCACTGGAGAATGGTCAGGGTCTTCATCGCAGCAGCTTGCATCACTCTTGCGGCAACCGCCTGCCAGGCCGCGCGCGAACTGCACGCAGTTCAGGGCAACTGGACCCTTGCCGGCTCGCAAGCTCGAATCGCCGATCCCGGCGATAACTGGGCCATCGCGACAGCCCCCGGCGTTCGCGGCGATCTCACCATCGAGGCCGACCTCGACTGGCAGCCTACGGGCAAGTCCGCCCGCGTCGGGTTTGTGCTGGGCTACGTGAACCCCGAGAACTACGCCATGTGCGTGCTGGACAAGAAGCCCTACAAGGCGTGGAACGGCCCGACGGAAGAGGACCTCTACACGATCTCCTACTACCTGATCTCGGGCGACAACGAGACGCTCTGCAACGTCTGCCCTCTGCAGGACCCCAGTCCTGGCAAGCGCCATCTCAAAGTCATGCTCGCCGGCACGCAGTTCCTGGCCAGTCTCGACGGCAAGCCCGCGCTCCAGGGCATTCTCTTCGGCCAGCTCTACGCCGGGACCGTCGGCGTCGCCGCGCGCTACGCCGGCGCGTCGTTCTCCAATATCAAGGTGAGCCAGACGCCGTTCGACACGAGGCTCTACGGAATGCAGAACGTCGCGCACGATTCCAGCGGCCGCGTCCTGTCCCGCTGGCCCTACAAGGACATGATCACTCGCCCCTGCGAGTTCGTTTTCTGGGCCGCCGACAACGCCGTGGGCAACTGGCTGCGCGACGAGGAAGGCCGCAAGTGGCCGCCCTACGTCTACGCCTGCACGATCAACCTCAACGGGACCGTCGGCAACCCGACCAACTACATCCCGCAGGAATTCACTTCTACAACACGGGCTTCCTGGACTACTACATGTTCACCGGCGACAAGCGGGGCCTCGATTGCGCCGAGCAGCTCGCCGACTGGCTGCTCTTCCCTGCGCACGTGATCCCCAAGGACTGGAAGGGTGGGGGCCTTTCCATCACCAAAGTCAACCAGGGCAAGGTCGTCGGCGACGTGGAGGGCAAGACCATCTTCCTCTGGCCCTACGGCGACGTTGGCGAGGTGAAGGACGAGAACCTCGGCGGCGACTTGATCTCATTGGAGGAACAGGGCGCGGTCGGGATCACGATGCATGCGCCTCTACCATCTGACCGGCAAGTCGAAGTATCTCTCCTACTGCGCCGGCATGGCGGACGCGCTCCTGAGGCTGCAGTTGCCCGATGGCCACTGGGACTACCGAGTCAACCCCCGCGACGGCAAGCCCAACGACGACTTCTCCGCCAACGTCCTGGACAATATCGCGTTTCTCGACGAGGTCGGCGCCACGACCGGCAAGCCGGCATACTCGGCCGCGGCCAGGCGAGCCGAGCAGTGGCTTGTGGACGTCCCGTGCAAGAGCTATCGATGGCTCAACATATTCGGCGACGTTCCCTCCAACGTCAATCTCGAATGGTGCCACTACAAGGGCCCGGAAACCGAGAACTTCTCCGGCTACGTGCCCATGAACGCGATACGGCTGCTGCTCACGCGGCGAGACAAGCATCCCGAGTACGTCAAGCTCTCCGAACAACTGCGGTCCTGGATCTATGAGCACTTTGGCGCCAAGGACTGCAACGGCGAGCGCGGCATCGCGGAGCAGACCGTCTGCTACGTCGTGATGCCCTACCACGGCTTTCACATGTCGATGGTCGAGGCGGACCTCTACGAGGCTACCGGCAGGCCCGAACACAAGCAGATGGTCTACCACTTCCTCAACGCCGGGCAGTATTACACCGAACAGAACGGCTTCATCTTGCTCATGGGCGGCGGGCCGGTCCAGGCATCGAACGATATGTGGTGGTGCAACAACATGTGGGCGCCGACGGCCTACGTCTACGCGATGGGGACGCTGCCCGAGATGGCGCCGAAGGGCGAGAACCACCTCGTGCGGGTATCCTCGCCGTTGATGTCGATCCGATATGATTCAAAGGGCGTGCACTATGGAACAGCACGCGAGAGCACCGATAGATTGGTAGTGGCGGCGCCGCCGAAATCCGTAGAGTGCAACGGGAAGGCGCTGCGCCGCGTCAGCAAGTTGGGGAAGGACTATGGATGGTCGTATGCCGACAATGGACTGGTGAAGGTATTCCATTCCGCCGGCAAGGTTGACGTTATCGTCGGTCGGTAGAGCACGGGGACGACTCAGATGAGGACGAGCAGTTGGATCATCGCGGTCAGCATCGCGCTGCTTGCCGCCTGCCGCTCGGCGTGTTGGTGTGCCGAGTTCAACGTCGGCGCCTACTACTACCCGTGGTACGGCGACAACTACTTCCACAGCTCCCCCAATCTCTACTCGTCAATCAGGTGGTACCTTCTTCCACAAGAGGCCCCGTACCTTGGATGGTGACAACTGCCACGACAGCTCCACCGTCAGCAGCCACTTCCTGTGGGCCAGAAGCTGTGGAATCGACTTCTTCATGTGCAGCTACTGGGGCCAGGGAACCAACGAGGACTGGACAATTCGGAACTGCATGTTCCCCAACCCCGATATCGGCGGCCTCAAGCTCGCTCTGTTCTACGAAGTTGACGCCATCACGCTCAGTAACGTATACGAGCAGACGAGCTACGTCTGTGACAACTACTTCAGCAGGTCCAGCTACTACAAGATAGACAACAAACCGGTTATAGGAATCTACGTGACGCGCGCCATGAGCACGGCGAACCTCACTACGTACATCAGCAATATACGCAGTGCCGCCTCGGCCAAGGGCTACCAGGTCTACATCATAGGCGATGAGGTGTGGGGATCGTCATCGAACTCCAATACGACGCGCTGCAGCCTGATGGATGCGGTCACCAACTACGACGTCTACGGCAACCTCAAAAACTGCGGCGCCGGAAGCTACGTGTCAACGAGCAATCTCAACACCTGGAAGACATACAGCGACCAGTGGAAGACCCTGGCGGCGAACTCGGGGATAGACTACTATCCCGGCGTCGGTCCGGGCTTCAACAACACCGAAGTAGCATCGGGCAGCAACCCCATGTCCAGAAAGAAGATCAGCGACAGCTACTCGGAGGGGTCGATGTTCTCCGCCCTGCTCGACAAAGCCGTGCTCAGCAACTCGCGCGGCACGATGATCGTCACTTCGTGGAACGAGTGGCACGAGGACACGCAGATCGAGCCTTCGGGCTCGGGAAGCTCGACGCGCACAATCGACACGGCCCTGCCGCTCAACCCCGGCTGCTCGCCCACGTGCAACGGCCTCTACTACACCGGCTACGGCACGACCTATCTGGACATACTCCGCTCCAAGACCTCCGACGTGCCGATCCCGCCCGCGGACCCTTCCAACACCGGCGTCACCGATATCGGCCCTGCCAGGGCCACCTGGACCTGGCAGGACAACTCGACCACCGAGACCGGCTTCGCCGTCTACGTCGATGCCGGAACGGACATGCCCGCCACGCTGAGGGAAACCGTCTCCGCCAACACGACCTCCTGGACGCAGGTCGGTCTGAGCCCCAACACGCAGTACAGCTTCCAGGTGATCGCAACCAACGGCGCGTCGCCGAGCCTGAGGACTCCTCTGTTCACCGCCTGCACCCTTCCCGCCGCGCCCGCCGTGGGCCTAACCGTCGCCTGCGACAGGAACACCGGCCAGTACTACCCGATGGGCTCGCCATTCACGTTCAGCAACCCCCTCGGCTTCGGCCCGGGCAGCCTCTCGGCCTTCCAGTATGCCTGGGACACCAGCGCGACGCACACATGGAGCGGGTCCGAGGCGACGTGGAACTCGGGTACTCTGGTGCAATCGCCTTCGTCGGGCGCGGACTTCTACCTGCACTTGAGGTCGGTCAATCAGGTCGGGGCCTACTATCCGACGACGCTTGACTTTGGGCCGTTCAGGGTCGATACCACCATTCCCACATCGAGCGCGGCCCCGGTCGGTGGCGTCTACAAGCCCCTCACGGTCGAGTTGACGATGAGCGAGCCCGGCGTCATCTACTACACCACGAACGGTTCCGAGCCGACGACTGCTTCGACCGTCTACTCCGGCCCGATACAGCTTATTGCCGACACGATGCTCCGATACTTCGCCGTAGATACGGTCGGCAATGCCGAGTCCGTCGAGCACACTCAGGTTTATAGGATAGTCTCGCCGAATCGGCCGATTGCGTCGGTGAAGGGCCTGCCCGGCGGCACGATCGTGAAGCTCGCGGACAAGGTGCTCTACTGGACATCGGGGAGCCTTGGCTATATCGAGGAACCCGATGGGATCAGCGGTATTCGGCTTCTGTGCACGAGCTATCCCGCGACGGGGATGGTGAACCTTGTAGGCTCGGTGCAGGTGATGTCGGCCAATGAGTCTCGGATTCTGGTAACGGACATCACTCGCACCGGCCCCGGCAGCGTTCGTTCGATGGGCGTGCGCAACGCCTGGGCGAAGCAGTTGATGCTCAACGGTCTGTATGTGCGTGTGTGGGGGATGGTGAAGGCCGGTTCGGTGACGCCGAGCTCGTTCGTCCTGACCGACGGCTCTGATGCCGCGGGCCTGACCGTGAGCACGTTGTCCTGGTCAGGTTCCGCAACCGCCGGTCGGTTTGTGAGTGTCACCGGCGCGATCTCATATAACGGCGCGCCCGTAGTGTATGCCACGGAGATAGTCACAGTACTGAACGACGCGCTCCGATAGGTCCGCCACGTATTGCGCGTGCCGATGCGCGAATATGCGCGATGCTTGGCACGACTGGGGGTTATGGCACGCGACTTGCAGTGTTTGAAGTGTGCCCAAACCGTGGAAAAACGCTGCAAACGACGAGATGAGGAAGCGGATCGTGCAGCGAATAAATGCTGTTTTGTCGCGCTGGGGCCTTGACAACTGGCCATTTGTGGGCGATAATACAAGGTACTGGAATGCAATGTGAGCACGAACGCGCATGAATGCGTGTTTCTGGGCAGTCCACGATCTGGGGGTGTGATCTAGCTGGTCTGGATCACAATGGCTGAGCCAATGCGGGTGGAGGTCAAAATGTGCGGCAGGAAAAGTGGAAGCGGGTTCACTCTGATCGAGCTGCTGGTGGTGATTACCATAATCGCGATACTGGCAGCTATCCTGTTTCCGGTGTTCCTCAATGCCAAGAGGGCCGGCCAGGCGAAGGCATGCTACGGCAACATCAAGACCTTCGGTAACGCCATGCTGCTCTATGCTGATGAATACCACGGATACATGGTGCCGTGCATTCAGCACGAGTACGACACAGACCCGCCGGACTATCCCGACAGGAAATCGGGCCGGCTGCTTCTCTACCCCTACATTAGAAGCAGAAAAGCCTACATGTGTCCGGCTATGATACGAGATGCAGCCACCTGGTACACCGATTCGGACATAACACACGATATTCCCAGCAGCTACGGCCTGAATCAGGAAGTGACGTCCAACGACTCGGACCCTCAGCTTCGTCATCTGCACCGTATATCCGAGTATCCGCGGCCGACGCAGATCATCGCCCTCGGCGAGGTCAAGGGCGGAATCTGGACATGCGATTTCAAGATGGCCCTGCGCCAGAACATACCGCTCTACGCGCCGTTCTATCATTTCGGCAGGATGAATGTCGCGTTCGTGGACGGACACGTCAAGTCCGTCTACCTGTACGACACGCTGGGCACGACGCCGCTGGAGTGGATGTGGTGGGACCCAGCCGTGAATACCGACTGCGGCAACCGCGGTGACCCCACCTACTGGCAGCAGAAGTTCAGGAAGGAATGGCTGCGTTCCTATCCGCCGTTTGGCTCGAAGATGTAGCGCCCGGTCTGTCCGGGTGGCGTTGCGTTTGGGCAGGTTCCGTCCGTCCATACATTCCTGGTTAGTGGCCGGAGTTTGTCTGGTAACGGACTGACGGAACGGGCCCGCTTCCGCCTTGGACAACGAGGCGGAAGCAACTAGTCGAGAACGAGGCGAAAGGGGGGTTCGTTGACGAACGCAAAGTCAGTGTGCCTCCATGCACACCAGGCTCAGTCCTGGTGATGCGGTGGAATCCACTATCGTGGATTAGCGATAAGACCCTTCAAAACAAGCTCGCTCGCCTCCAGCGAGGCAACAAAGCGAGCACTACAGCAGAACAAGAGTGTAATCGGAGAGGAGAGAAAAGCAAATGAAGAGATTTGCACCTATGGCTGCAGCGATAGCCCTATGTCTGGCCTTGGCGATTCCTGCCGCCTGCGCGAATCTGTTTCTGGAACCGGGCGTCGAGGGTGGGACACAAACCCTGTCCGGTACCGCGCCGGGTCCGGGACCGACGAGTTACATGACCAGCGCGGACACCCCGTGGAGCTGCAACTGGGACGGCTACCAGTATACGGTCTTTACAGTCGCGCCGGGCGGTCACACCGGATCGTATTGCATTCAGGGCTACGACTACGGCGGTGCTTCCCCCGTCGGACTTCAGCAGGTTGATGTGCCGCTGGATCCGAACTCAGACTACACTGTCTCATTCTGGTACAAGACCAGCGGTTCCGGCTGGGGCGCGGGCAATATCTGCCAGGTTCAGTTGTATATCAACGGAGCCTGGAACAAAGTGCTGACCAATCTCGGCGCGTCCCCGAGCTGGATGCGGGTGTCCTTCACCTTCAACACCGGCGAGAGCGACACTTCCGGCGGATTGTATCTCAACACGTACCAGGGCGGCGGCGCCGCTGGCGACTCGATCTACTTCGACGATTTCGATCTCGAAAAAGTGACTCCTCCTCCGCCCCCCAATCCCGGTCCGCCGGTGAACTGCGATTTCGAGACCGGTACGTTGACGGCGTGGAACGTGGGTGGCTACCCGCCGTACGTCACGTGGCAGGCCGCGGCCGAAGCGGCGCATGCGGGCGACTTCGGCGCCGAGGGGATCGGCGGCTCAGCCAACGGTGTCAGCACCCTCACTTCGTCCTATTTCGATCTGGATCCCGGCACAGTGTACCAGATCGAATACTACTACAAGACGGTCGGCCCCTGGGCAACTGGAGCCCAGCCTGCCATCGTGGACATCAGATTCCACGAGTACCGACTACGACGGCGCCACCTATGCGCAGCTCAGTGAACTCCGCACCGATGTCGTCACATGTACCAGTGACCCGAGCTGGGTTCACACATCCTATACCTACCAGACCGCGGACGCCACCCCTCCCTACACGAGGAAGGGCAACTGGACCTTCGGCGCCAACATGGTGGGTGGCTCCAGCGAGAAGTTCTATCTTGACGACGTTCACGTGTGGAAGCTTGGCCCTCCTGGAGCGCTGTTCAACCCTGGCTTTGAGCTGGGCAACCTGATTGCCTGGAACACATCCAATACCGATCCCGGACACCCGGGCGAGGTAGGGGTAGACTTCGACGTAACGACTGATTCGCCGCATGCCGGCGACTATTGCGCGGTGTGCACCGGCTCGAACGGCGCGATACTGAGCCATATCAACCAGACCGTATCGTGCCTGCCCAATCACCGATATACCGCTACTCTGTGGTATAGAACCGAAGGAGTGTGGTCTGGCAACGCTCTAGACGGCGGGATAGAGGAGCGCAAGGCGGATGGGACCTACGCCGGCTTCACGCACCACACTCCGCTGTATGCCAACCTCCAGACTGAATGGGGCCGGATGACGATTGACTTTGTCACAGGTCCCGATACTGAGAAGCTATTCTGGGATGTCGGCATGAACATCTACAACAACGACAAGGTCTTCCTGGATGACTTCGAGCTTGTCGATCACGGCGTGCCTGTCATCTCTAGCACAATTGGCGACGCACGAAAGGCCGGTCTCTACAGCTTTGTTGAGACTGATGCCGTGGTCACCAAGGTGGTCGAGGATCCCATCGGCGGCGAGGTCGAGTTCTTTGCGGAAGCGGCCGACCGCTCGGCCGGCATGCTGGTGGAGTGCCCCGACGCCTACACTCCATACTCCGATTTCCTGGGCGCCGCTGCTCCGCCGGTGGGCGACAAGGTCCATATCACGGCCACGATCCTACCGGCGGCAGACTCCGGCCGCTTCAACAATACCCTGGTCATGTCGGTTACCGCACCAATGACCAAGGTCGAGAGCGTCACGCCGCTCAAGCCGGTTGGAACGATCCTGAGGCCGATACTCACCGGCACAGGCGCGCCGCTTGACGGCCTCTACATAAGATGCGGAGGCATGGTCACCGCCTCGGACGAAATATTCGGTTGGTTCAACATAAACGACGGTTCCGGTGGTGATCTACTGGTCAAGACCTCCTATGTCTGGCCATTCCCCTACTACGGCCAGAACGTCGTGGTCAACGGTCATATCGTACGGGACGGCGATACCAAGGTACATGTACGTCAACCCGTATGAGGACATCCAGATACTGTCCTGAGCTGAATCGATGGGGCTGGGTCGGTCGGATCGGTATCGCCCAGCCCCATTGTCACCTTTCGCGCTCTTTACAGAATAGAGCGCATGGAGTATAATGCTTATTAGTGGAGGGACGTGCGTGTATGTCTGCGTACGCGAGCAAAACCCCACTGGTTTGCCGATTGAGGGGCTGTTCCAAGCAAGACAGCCATATACAAGGATCGCAGTTTGAAGCAGCGGCTTGTCTGGTGGGTCAGACTAGCTGTGCGACCCATAGAATAACGCTGCGGGTCGGCGGAAGTGGAGTGCAACAATGAGCAGCATAGTCGGAGCGGAGCCTAAACGGTCCTCGTCAGGTTCGCACTGTCTTGTAGGACTGGAGCAGATGCTGTACGATGCCCAGGACGGGCACTACGCCGTGGGAGCGTTCAATTTCTGCAATGCCGAAACGGCGCAGGCAATAGTGGAGACCGGCTCGGCTCTCCGCTCGCCTGTGATGTTCATCACCGGTCCGTGGGAGATCCCGCTGCTCGGCGCCAAGATGCTGGTGGAGATAGTGCAGTCTGTTGCGCTGTCAGCCGATGTTCCCGTCTGCCTGCATCTCGACCACGCGGAGGACGTCGACCTGGTCGAGGAGTGCATCGAAGCAGGTTTTCCCTCGGTGATGATCGACGCGTCCTCCTTCGACTTCGAGGAGAACGTAGCACTCACGAAGATGGTAGTCGATATGGCCCATCCCAAGGGCGTCACCGTTGAGGGTGAGCTGGGAGCGGTAGGCAGGGTTGACGACGCGGCCGTAGAGGGACGAAATGGCCACTCCCTGACGGATCCCGCCATGGCCGCTGAGTTCGTCGAGCGAACCGGGGTCGATGCACTTGCCGTCGCGATAGGTAACGCGCACGGAATCTACACGCAGCGTCCTGTGCTTGAGTTCGAGCTGCTGGAGGCTATCAAGAAGGCAACGCGCGTTCCGCTCGTCCTCCACGGAGGATCCGGTACCCATCCTGACCAGCTTCGCCGCGCGATTGAGATCGGTATAAGCAAGGTCAACGTGGCCAGCGAGATCGGCCGGGCCTATCTGAACGCGATCCAGGATGCCGTAGCGCGCGGCAATGGAAAAGCGTGGTGGGCTCACACGCTCGTGGATGCAAAAGAGGCAGTCGCGAAAGTGGTCAGCCGCTGGATGCACGAGCTGGGCAGCGTCGGCACAGTCTGATACTACTTGGCCACCACTACCTCGACGCCGAGCGCCCGTATGGCATCGAGTATCTCAGGGTCGGCGTCTTCGTCAGTGACGAGCACCTCCACGGTCTCCATCGGCGCGACCCTGCACAGCGCCGATACCCCGAGCTTGGTGTGATCCGCGACCAGTATCAGCCTGTTGGACTGCGCGATCATCTGCCGCTTGATCTGGGCCACCAGCAGATTGGGCGTCGTCAAGCCATCATCCGGCGAAACGCCGTTCATCCCCAGCACCGCGGTGTCCGCTTTGAACAGGCGGATCTGGTCCTCAGCCGTGGGGCCGACCGTAGCTCCGCCGTGGACCCTCACGAGGCCGCCGACCATGAGCAGGTCGATCTCAGGCTTCGACATTGCTGAGATGACCGCATCGAACGAGTTCGTCACCAGAGTCAGGTTCGAGGACTGAAGATGCCTGACGACCTGGGCTGTCGTTGAGCCGGCGTCCAGCATGACGGTCTCGCCGGGCGATATGAAAGCCGCTGCCGCCTTGCCTATCTTCTCCTTGACATCGACGTTGATCGTTCCACTTTCGGCCACCGGTCGATCGAACGCGCACCATCTGCGCCCTGACGGCTCCGCCTCGAGTGCGCCTGAGCAGGTTCTGTTGATGCATCTCCAGAAGATCCCGGCGTATGGTGCTTCTGGAGACGCCGAAAAACTCCGCCAGTTCCTCGACGGTTGCCCTGCCCTTCTGGTCCAGCATGGCCACTATCTTGTCCCATCGTTCCGGGACGAATAGCTCTGAATTGTTCATTGGCTGATCTCCATATCTGTTCTTGCCGCGTGTGCCGCTGGAGCGCAGGAACTCGTGCGTCTACGCATAGCCGCGCCGATGCCAATGAACATTCTATGAGGAGCCGTCGGGCTGTCAATAGAACGCGTACACGTCCGATGACGCTTCGGCAGGCTTTCTGCAGCCGAAGCACCTGCTTGCGCGAGACGAACGCCTCGGGCGAAGAGCCGCCTGAAGCATACTTCATGCGCCGGTCGGTTAGTTCGCCGGGACCATACCCAGCAGTGATTGAGGAGTCTGGTAGAGAATCTCTGCGGCGATGTCGATCGCCAGGTCAACATCGTACTGGCCCTGGGCGACCTTGTCGGTCAACACCTCCGCCATCGCCTGCTTCACTATCACCGTCTTTGCGTAGGTCCATTCGACGCAGTAGGCGTCCGAGAAGAACCCTATCTGCTTGTTGGTGGGCAGCATATCCAGCCTTTCCTGCATGACCTGCCGGATGGCGCCCGGGAAGAAGTTGTGCCACCAGTAGCCCGCCAGAGAGAAGTTCGGCAGCTCGCGCGCCAGGGTGCACATGGACTGGTTGGCGTGCCGGCTCGAAAGCGAAGCACTGGAAATGCAGTTTCGGATGCCGCGCTATCATCTCGGCGACCTGCGCGATTGTCTTCTGCGAAAGCCGGCTGGCGGTCTCATAGGGCAGGGGCTCCGCGCCGAAGCTGAACTGAAAGACCAGGCGGTCCCCGAGCTTGGCCTCCAGTTCGGTCAGGAACACCTCGTTGACGTAAGAGGCGTAGATGTCTCGCTCGTCAGGCCCGGCGCTGGCCCGTTGCCGCAATCGCCGCCTGCATCTCGCTGTCGGTCACCGACTTGAAGTCGATGTCGGTGGAGATGTGCGTCGCCGTCGAGATGACCCGGTCTATCGGGATCTGACTCACGTACCAGCTCGACCGCCTGCTTCACGTCGTCAACCGACTTGATTACCCGCTCGGTCGGCGGCCTGGAACCCGAGCCGATCGGCATGGGGCTGTCGGGCGTCTTTCCCCAACATCTTTCGAGCTCATACAGCGCGGTGTCGAACTCACCCCACTGGCAGCGCGTGAAGAAAGCCCATTCCAGGGAGTACTGCAGGATATCGTCGTCTCGAGCCGCCTTCGCGGCGCGCGATCTCGGTGCAGATGCGCTTCACGTGAGCCTTGTCGATCACCTGTCGCTGCCAGGACCGATCGTCGGCCCGCTCGCGGATCATCGCATCGATGCCTTCCCAGTTGCTCTCGTCAACCGGCGTAGCGATGCCGTAGAGATCGCGCAGGATCACCCGTATGCCGTAACTGATCGCCGTGCCCCGAACGTATTTCAGGTAGGGCAGCGCCTCTTTGATGCGGAAGTGCGCTTCCTGTTCGCTCGGCCAACCGGGATAGCAAGTCAGCCTTGCTCCGCTCGGGCAGCCCGCCGCGTAGAGGTCGCTGACCGCCATGTGATACAGCAGGACATCGTGAAGACCGCGCGCGGCGAGTTTACCATCGACCAGATGCGTGTGGGCATCCAGGATCGGCAGTTCAGATAGGCGTTCGTATACTTTGGCTCTGAGTTCGTCGTGTCTCATTATGATTGTGCTATCCTTTCCGCGCGCGGCGCGTGTGTCCCGCGGTGCCGCTGTTGTCATTGTAGAACACTGAGACTATACCACCCCGACAGGTATCAGTCAAGCCAAAAGACTCTCTAATAGGCACAAATGCGCTAGTATAACCACAAACAAGCATGAAACTCTTGACTAACGGATTGATTTAGCACTAGAATAAGGTAACGCCCAGAGCGCACGAGGAGCATATTGTGAGCGAACGTCCCTGCATAGCCGGCGCAGGTATTTCGTGTCTTGACTACATAGTGGTCTCGCCCCAGGTTCCGTGGGGCGACATGGCGCTGGTGAGTGGTTTCAGCATCCAGGGAGGCGGACTGGTTGCCACCGCGATGGTCGCGTGCGCGCGGCTGGGCGCCGACTGCCGACTCTTCAGCCTGCTTGGGGACGACCAGGTGGGCGATCTCATAGCAGCCGAGCTCGAAGCCGAAGGTATCCCGACGGACGGGCTGATTCGCATCGCGGGTGGTGAGAGCCCGTTCAGCTTCATCCACGTAGATGAGAGATCGGGCGAACGCACGATCTTCCACAGAAGCGGGGCCAGCCTGGGACGCAGCCTGCCGCCAATTGACTTGTCCCCCCTCGAGTCTTGCGGCGCCACGCTGGTAGACGACATATATCCCGAGCTGGCCCTCGCCGCAGCACGCAAGAGCCGCAAGTGCGGCGTGCCGGTGGTAGCCGACCTGACGCCCAACCAGACCAATGCGGAGTTGCTGAAATACGTGGACGTTCTGATCGCGCCGCGGCACTACGCCAGAGAACTCGGCCTTGAAAACGAGCCCGAGAATGCCCTGGCGGTGATCCACGGGCTTGGGCCGAGTGTGGCCGTAGTCACGCTCGGCAGCGACGGCTGGGTCTACTCGGATGGGGCCTCCACCGGTCGCGGAACGGCCTACAAGGTGGACGTCGTAGACACGACCGGCGCCGGCGATACGTTCCATGGCGCGTTCGCCTACGGGCTTGCTCGCAACTGGGACACGCGCCGGTGCTGCGACTTCGCCGCGGCCGTTGCGGCGATCAAGTGCACCAGACCCGGCGGCAGAACGGGGCTTCCTTCGCTGCGTCAGGCTCTCGAATTCCTGGAAAGCAACAACCCACAAGACTGGGGCGGCGGTTACGCCCGTTACGCCTCATAGAGGGAGTTGAGTATGGGTTACTGGAACTGGCACCTGCTTGCGGTTGCCTCGCTTGCAGCCGTCTCTGCGTCCGCGGTCCCCGCGAACGCGCAGGACAGCGCGCCTGCCTGGTCGTATGACACCGTCGCCCAGCCGGTAGACCGCCCCGGCTGGCTCGACAGCGTGGTGATCATAGACTCCTTCTGCGATGTGCCCTTCGCCAACGACGATAAGACCGAGCTCAAGCCGTGGGCGAAGAAGCTGCAGCAGGCCGGACTGACCATCCTCACCTACGGCCCGCTCGACAAGATCCCGCAGATGCATTCCGCCGGAGTGAAGGTTGTTCTGGGGATGCGGCCGTTCATCGCCGAGTCCTGGAAAGAAGAAGCCATCAAATCGCACCCGGAATGGCTCCTGCAGAAAGAGCCGGGGGTGCCGGTTTCCAAGGATACCGCGTGTCTGCTCTCTCCCTATGGCGACTACCTCATCAAACTGCTGGCCGACAACGTCAAGAAGTACGGTATCGACGCCTACACATTCGACGGCTGGTATCAGTGCCGCTACTGCTGCTGCGAGTATTGCAGAACCGCCTACAAGCAGGAAACCGGCTACGACGTTCCTCCGAAGATAGACGAGAACGACATCAACTACCGCCGCTACATCGTCTGGCGTGACTGCAAACTTCATGGAGCGCGCCGTCCAGCTCAGCAAGGCCATCAAGGCAGTCAACCCCGAAGCAGGTATCATCAACTGGAGCAACAACGACGCCAACGGCGCCTATCCCAGTTGGATGCCGGAGTCACTCAACTGCGCCTTCGATATGACATGGAAGGAGTGGTGGGACTCCTACGATGTCTTCTCCGTGTGGCTCAACAAGCGGCTCCGCGGCTCGGCCGGCGACCGCGCGCCCGCGATGCAGCCGTATATGTTTGCCAGGTGGATGAAGGACATCGACGCCGGGGTCTACCACGGATCGAGCATGCCGATGGCCGAGGTCCTCTATCAGATGCACGAGGCCATGACGATGGGCGCGGTGCCGATCATCTGGTCCGGCGCCCGCACCGGTTTCACGCCCAAGGACTGGGATAAGGTGATCCAGGACGATGTGGACTACCTGCCCTACGTCGATGGTACCAAGACGCTGAAGTACGCCGCCTGCCTCGACTCGTATACCACTCTCCAGATGTCGGGCATATCGGCCGAGGGCGACTTCCACGGCCCCATGGAGCAGGCGATTAACGAGAAGGTGGCGGATCACAGGGGCGGCGTGGCGCGCGCGCTGCTTGAGTCCCATATCCCATTCGACGTGATCTCCGAGCACAACGTCACGCCCCAAACGCTGGCGCAGTACAAGGTAGTAGTCCTGCCCAACGACTTCTGCATGTCCGATAGGATCGCGGGCGCGCTGCGGGACTACGTCGCCAAGGGCGGCGGGCTGGTCGCGACCTATGAGACCTCGCTGCGTGACCAGTTGGGTCAGATCAGACCCGACTTCGCCCTCGCCGACGTCTTCGGCGCCAACTACGTCTCCAGCGAGCCTCACACCGCGAGCCGCGTCGGTTTCTCATCAACGTCGCACCCGATCACCGACGACGCATATCTGCACGACCTGATGGGGACCGGCGGCTACAACACCTACTGGGGCAAGTTCGCCAGGGTCAAGGCCGCCGCGGGCGACATCGCGCCGCTGACAGTGCTCGACGCAGCCAACGCCTCGGACGAGTCCAAGAAGAACTGGGCCCCGCTGCTCGCCTCAGAGTACAAAAGTGGCCGGGTCGCGTACTTCCCTGCAGCGATCGATGAGGCTTACTACGACGCCAGCTACCCCTACCAGCGGATCGTGCTGGCGAACGCAGTCAAGTGGGCCGCGCGCAGCGAGCCCGACGTGCGGGTTACCGCCCCGATGTGCGTTCTCGCTGGCTTCTTCACCAAGAAAGCGGGCGGCGGCGAGCAGACCATCGTCCATCTGCTCAACGGCCTCGATACCACAACGGGACACAGCTCCACCGCGGACAAGCAGTTCGCGCTCCGCGAGGAGATCGTCCCGATTCACGATGTCAGGGTCCTCATCACCGGCGGCAAGCCGAAGAGGGCAAGGCTCATTCCGCAAGGGACCGAGCTGAAACTGACGAAGGTTGCCGCCGGTTGGGAGGTTGTGGTACCCGACGCTGACTCTGCACTCGGTAGTAGTTTTCGAGCGCTGATCGGTGTCGGACACCTCAGTGAAGTACCTGCTGGGGTGTGACCTTCGCAACCGGCGGCTCCTCGCCCGCATCGAGGAACTTGTTCCAACCGGTCGTTTCGGTATCGCCGTAGAATATCGGCCCCCAGAGACCTTCCCCCGCCAGGGCCGGATCCGGCTTCGCTTGGCGCGCATACGCGCGCAGCGTTTTCGGATCGACGCTCGTCGCCGGCTTGAACTCGGGGCCGGCCGCGTAGTCCAGCAAGCCCTTCAGCAGCGTTCGGACCTCCGGGTTCTTGAGGTTCTCGTCCGTGAAGTTGAACCCGCTGACAAGCAGACTCCCCTTGCCCACCTTCAGCTCGAACAGATAGGTCGCCTTTCGCGAGTAGGGGCCGCCGTTTGCGCATGGCAGATCGATCGCGTCAACTATGGCCTCCGGCGCGAACGGGCAGTCGTCGAGGATGATCTTCCGCCCGTGGTCGATCGCGTGGTAGAACTGCAGGTCGCTGAATCTGTTGTTCGGAAAGCCCGCGAACGCGGGGTGCCTGGGTATGTAGGCGCCCAGGTTGTGCCCGTATTCCCATATCGCGGGGCGGAATCTGGCCAGAACCGACGGAAACGCCTGGTCGCCCCGCCCGAGCGCCTTGGTGTCCTCCAGTTCGAGCAGGACCCTTGCGCCGGACGCCAGGGCATCGATCGCGGAGTCTGACATCTCCTTTGTCACGAGGACGTTTTCAGGCTTCGGCACATCGACTGGCGGGAACACCCACACGTGCCACCGGTTGACAAGCTCCTGCTTCTCCTGCGGAAATCTGACTTTGAGTTCGAGTTGAAGCGGATGCTGCGCCTCGGGCATCACTATCGGCACGTCGCCCAGCACGGTGACGCGGCCCCGGTCCGCCCCTCCCACGTTGCCCGACCCCGACGTAACGACGCGATCCCCCTCGGCTACCGTCCACAAAGCCTTGCCGGGCGCCAGCGCCTCCGGCCCATACACGGACGCCAGCAGGTGTAGATCGAACCTCTCTCCGGGCGCGAACACCCGCTTGACGTTGTTGTCCGGGAAGTCCGCAAGCAGCACATCGGGTGCGTTGGCCAGCCTGTAGTAGGCCGGGTTCAGGAACGGCTTGACCTTGCAGTCCTCGCCATCCTCGATCACGCCCGAGAACACGTAACCGTGGTCGGCCAGCATCCACATCTCGAAGCCCTCCACAATCGGACTTTTGCGGATCTGCTCGATGGCGAGCTTGTCCATCTCCTGCTTGAACTTGTCGGAGCCCTCGACCCAGCGCGCAAGGTGGGCCATCCTATCGCCTGTTTCCATCTTCTTCACGATCTGCGGCCGCAGGCTGATGTTCATCCTCGACGCCCGCCGCCTAACATCCGGGAACGTCGAGTAGTTGCCGGTCTCGTGTGCCAGCATCGGCTTGCCCAGGTGGAACTTGCCGTCCCGCATCTCCTGCATCATCTCGGCCATGGGCTTACCCTTCACCGATCCCTCCGCCGTGAACAGCGCGTATGAGGAATAGCACTGCGCGCGCGGGCCATAAGGGAAGTAGTACCCCAAGTGCTGACTGATGACGTCAGTCGTGTCGCGGTCGAACTCACCCCAGCCGGAATTGTCCATTATCAGCCTGCTGGGATCTAACTCGTGGACCGTCTTATATGCCTGCTGCACCCACGGCACCGATCCGGACCCGTGCATCTCGTTTCCCCAGCACCACCAGATCACCGACGGGTGGTTCCAGAACGGCGCGAGCTTCGCGGGGTCGGAATCCGCGAACTCGAACTCCGCCCAAATGAACAGCCCCAGTTCGTCGCATGCGTCCAGAAACGCCTGCGGGCGGTCGTTGTCGGGCATGTGCGACCGCATCGTGTTGAACCCGAACTCCTTCGCGCGCTTGACGTAGTTGCGATAGCCGGCAACGGTCGTCACCTGCCTGCGAAGCTGGCCGTTGTCGTTCCCATCGCATCCGAACCCCCGAATGTACAGCGGCTGTCCATTGAGAAATAGCTTCTCGCCCCTTGCTTCCACCCGGCGCAGTCCGAACCTCACGGACCGCTCCTCCGAACCGATCCGCACCGTGAGCTTCAGAAGATTGGGCGTGTCAGGGGTCCACCGCGGCGCGCCCGGCAGGGGCAGAAAGAGCCGCCGTCCGTAGGGTACATCAATGCTGTGATCGTCGGCCTCGATATGCACTATCGCGCCCTCAGGTGGATCCTGATTCAGCCAGAGCTTGACTTCCACGCCATCGGGGTCCAGGCACGGTACAGCAAGCACATACTTGATGAGCGTGTTGGCGGGGGCGGCCGGCTCGGCAGCGGGCTCCGCGATCACCTGAGCGACCGACAGCGCAAGAAGCAGGACAATAGAGGCGAGCGGCGCGATCAAACGACACATGCGATGGTTCTCCTGATGAAGTAACGACCAATAATAGTCTACCTCGGCTTGTGGGCTTAGTCAAGGCTATTATGGCGCAATAATGCGCGTTCGTGCTTGTTAGTGACTTGACATTCGCGCTGCTAAGTGGTACAACTCGGTTATGCGCCTCGACAGACACGCGTCATCGGGGCTTAGGGATGGACAGCATGATGCGCGCCGCGGGGTTGTGTTCTCTTTGTCTGGTTCTGTTATCGGCTTGCCCGACTGCTGCCGCGGGAGGTGGAAGCTACGTGCCAGAGGCGCAGCCTGCTATCGAGCCTGACTTCGCGACGGCCGCGCAGTGGTGGACCGAGCTGCCGGACAAGGTCACGCCCATCGGCTGGAAAGACCACCTCTGCCGGTTCCTGATTCTCTTCAACGGCGCGATCTACGCAGAGCCCTACACCAACAGCCGCACCGCCCAGTACCAGACGGCCTCGGCGTGCAGCTTGGATTTCTGCCATCGAGGACGGGCGCGTTCCGCGAGGTCAGCGGCACGCTCTACCCCGAGCGCGACGACGGCAGCATCATCCAGGGACTGGAGCAATGCGCCGCCCCGGTCGTGTGGAGCGAATGGTCGCGCGACGGTCTTCTGCTCAGGCAGAACATCTTCGCCCACATCCCCGGCGGCGGCCCGGTCAAGACCGGCGATGAGCCGTTGTTCGCGTGGGTGCGCCTGTCCATCCACGACGTCTGCCAGGGCCTTCCAATCGACCCCCGAAACGGCTTCGTCATCCGCATCAACGCCCCATACATCAGCCATTCGATGGAGATCAGAAACAACATCAACTACCATCCCGAGACGTCGAAGTACCCCCGCGCGCTGCACGCCGAGCCTGCGAAGTACGGCCCCGCGTCGGGCTTCTACGTCATCGAGGAGGACGGCAAGGTCCGGCTGGCCGTGGCGCCCGGGCAGGACTGCACCGCCGAGTTCCGGATCGGCGATCCGACCGACAAGGACTCGCTGCTCTACGTTCAGATGGACGCAGTCAAGGGCGAGCACGTCGATCTCCTCGTGCCGATGCTTCCCACCGACCGATCAATCCTCGACAAGGAACTCGCCCTCGGCTACGACCGCGCCCTGGTCGAGGCCAACCGCTACTGGTCGTCGCGGCCCGCCACCGCCGCCCGTGTGCACACCCCGGAAGAGCAGGTCAACAGAGTCTTCGCAAGCAGCGTCAAGTACGCCGAGTTGATCGCGGACAAGGACCCCAGGACCGGCACGTGCAGCTTCCTCACGGGAGCCTGGGTCTACGCCAACCTTTGGGCGACGCCTAACGCGTTCACTTCGATAATGACCCTGGACACCCTCGGCCATCACGACACGGTAGCCCGGCATCTGCAAATCTTCAAGGACGAGCAGGGCACGGTCAAGCCCCCCGGCGACAGCTTCGATCTCCATCCCGGCTTCCTCGGCACCAGGAGCAGGCAGGCAGTCGTATGGATGAGCGACCACGGGGCCGTGCTCTATACCATCTGCGAGCACGCCCTGCTCTCGGGCGACAAGCAGTTCGTCGAGGACTGGACGCCGACCATCGTCAAGGCGTGTGAGTTCATCCAGTACGCCAGGCGTATCAAGGGCCACGGCGGGGTCGATGGCCTGATGCCGCCCGCGCAGGCCAGCGACTTCCCGACCCCGATCCAGTCCATCTGGAGCGACGGCTGGGCCTACAAGGGTCTGATAACGGCAGTGAGACTCCTCAATATGATCCACCACCCCCGCGCCGCCGAGTTCGCGAGAGAAGCCGAGGACTACAGGAAGACATTCCGCGCGGCCTTCGCGCGCAAGATCGAGACGATGCCCATCTGGACCGATTCGCACGGCAAGACGCACCACTTCGTCCCCAAGTCTCTCTCCGACGAGCCCGCATGGGAGACGAGAGGAGCGTTCTACCTCGACACCGGCCCGCTCATGCTCGTCTTCTCGGGGCTGCTCGACGCCAGCGACGACGCGATGCGCTCCGTGCTGCTCTGGTTCCGCGAGGGCCCGCAGACGAAGTTCTATCGCAAGGATTCCAACTGTTGGCAGGTGCCCTGTCTTGTGCACGAGATGTCGAGCTGCGAGCCGTGCTACAGTTGGAACATCTATCATTCCTGGCAGACGGCGGACCGCAATAGCTTTCTGGAGGGGATGTACTCCCTGTTCGCGGGCGCGGTCTCCCGGCAGACTTGCACGATCTGCGAGACGAGGGGTGGAGTGTCCGCGTGCACGTCATGGCTCCCGGAGCTGTACTTCGCGCGGCTATCAGTGATCGATGACCAGGTCGCGCCCGGCGAACTCCGCCTGCTTCGCCTCATGCCGCTCGCATGGCTGCGGTCCGATCAAGAGACCATCTTCGAGAACATGCCCACGGAGTTCGGCCCTGTCACGCTGCGAGCCGGGCTTGCCAATCGCGGCGCGGAACTCAATATCAGCTTCTCAGGCGACTTTCGCACTCGACCCGCGCGCATCGTCCTGCACGTCCCGCCCGTCAAGGGCCTCAAGACCATCACCCTGAACGGCAAGCCGCTGAAATGGGACGGCAAACAGGACCGCATCGTCATCAAGGAGGGATCGTAGCGCCGTGACTCCAGCATACGTTTGCGCCTTCGCCGCGCTGACAATCGCCAGTATCGCCGTCTCGGCTGCTCCGGCTGAGATGCGAAGCAGCGACGGCTACGTCATATACACGGCATCTCCCGGCGGAGACCGCGAGTGGAAGCTTGGCGCCTCGATGGTCGAGAAGACGATCGCGCTTCGAGACGGCCGCCTGCTGCTGACTTCTTTCATCAACAAACAGACCAACCCGCCGCGCGAATACAACCAAGGCGCGGGTTCCGCCGCGTTCGCCGTGACGGTTGACGGTAGGTCGGTCACATCCGCCGACGCTGGGTGGACTCTCGCGGACAGCAAGACCCGCAAGCTCGATCAGGGCGAGTTGCAGACCGAGTTCACCGTGCGCAAGGGAACCCTTCGGGTCGCCAGGCACTTCATCGTCTACCCCGGCACGGGGATCATCCGCGAGTGGGCCACCTACACCAACACCGGCAAGAAGCCAATCGTGCTGAGCAATCCCGCCGTCATAAGCGCCGGAGTCATGACTCAGGACATCAAGGCAGGGCTATCGCTCGGCTACTTCACGGGTGGCGCGGCGGGCAGCCAGCAGCGCCTCGTCGTTGAACCGGTGGACTCGAAGTACTCCCACACCTTCGCCACCACCGGTTCCGCCGACCACCTGCCGCTAGTGATCCTGTTCGACAAGGAGCGCCGCCACGGCCTCACCATGGGCTGGGACTACTGCGGCCCCTGGTCAGCCCAGATCGGCGCCGGCGCCGGTGACGGCTTCCATCTCGGCCTGAGGCTGGACAAGTTCTCCCGCACGCTCAAACCAGGCGACAGCCTCACCACGCCTGTCGCGTTTCACGGTGTCTTCGCGGGCGACCTGGACGACATGGGCAACCTGAACCTCGACTGGCAGTACCGCTACCTCTGGCAGCACAAGAAGGACAACTTCTTCGCCCGGCCGCGCTATGCCACGGAGTTCGACGGCCCGTGGTGGGTTCGGTGCGGGACCGAGGAACTCTGGGCGCGCAGGCTGGCGATGGACCTGCAGTTCATGGAGTGGGCGCGATACGTCGGAGCGGGGATTCTCTGGAACGACGCCGCCTGGTACGACGAGTTCGGCAACTGGAACGGCCCCGACTGGTCCCAAACGCACGAGTACGTCCGCAAACACGGCATGGAGATGCTGATATGGGTGTGGTCGGCGGTGGCTTACCCCGGATCGAGAGCCGAACGCGAAGTCGGCCCGCTGCTGACCGACCTCAAAATCGGCCCGTCATATCTGAACCAATCCAAGCCCGAAGTGACCGACTGGCAGCTCAAGCTGCTGGACTCCATGGTCTCGCGCTGGGGCAACTTCCAGTGGCGATTCGACTTCGCCCCCGCCCTCGGCACCGACCGCCTCGCGGCCGACCAGGAGTTCCGCCGCTTGGTCCGCGAGTTCGTCGCGAAGCACCCCGACTGCTCCATCGACGCCTGCATGGGCGGCGGAAACGGGATCAGCTACGATCTCGCGAGCTATGCGCAGACCCAGCAGCTCTCCGACGGCGGCGTGGGCAACTACGCCGGCTACTACACCTCCATGATCCTCCCGCCCGACATGCTCTACGACTGCTTCACCAACATCTCCGGCCGAAAGCAGTATGACATCCGCGTTGACCGCTTCAACTTGCGCATGCTCGCCCGTCTGGATCGCCGACCCCGGCTCCAAGGAGCCTTATCAGAGCGGCAGGAACACCGAATCGCACTACCGCCCCGGCGTTCCCGCCATCAGGCCCGAGTGCATCCCGACTCTGGAGGCGGTTCGCAAGGATTGGGATCTGTACAGGTACCTCCTGAGCCAGCACGTCGTCGGCAGATGGGCGCACGTGTTCAGGCCCGAGGTCACCGGCGACGACCCCATCCTCTACTTCCAGCGCATGGATCGCGAGGGCGCAAAGGGCTTCATCGTTACCAACCGCCCCATCGAGAAGCCGGATTCCATGCCCGCGGGCGCGGTCACGATCATGCCGAAAGGACTCGTCCCCGACCTGGAGTATGATGTCCGCTGCGACCTCTCCGACCTGACCCAGAAACGCACCGGCGCCGATCTGATGCATAACGGCGTCACGCTGGATCAACCCAAAGCAGGCGACATCATCTTCTTCAATCTGCCGGACAGGCCCGGCAGCGGCCGCGACAAGACGCCTCCATCCGCGCCGTCCGCCGTAACCCAGCGGGTGGCCACACACACCTTCACCCAGGGCGTCGAGCTCCACTGGTCGCCCGCCCGTGACAACAACTGGCTCTCCTGCTACGAGGTCTTCCGCGTCGCGCCCGACGGCGCCGAAACCGACCTCGGCAAGGTCTCCGTAGGCACGTTCTTCTTCGACCGCTCCGCGCTCGCCTCCGATCTGGCCAAGTGCCGCTACTTCGTCCGTGCCATCGACGGAGACGGCAACGTCTCTACCAAAGTAGAGGCCAAGTCGATTCCAGGCGAGCCGGAAACGCACTACGGCTTTGGCGGCTACGGCATCGAGCAGGGCTATCGCGGCTGGAGCTACGAGCTCGCCGAACCGGGCCGGCAGTATCGCAAGCTCTACTGGAATCCGACCCACGGTTACGAGGGACTCTGGATGGACGAAGTCGAATCCTGCGCCATCGGCCGCACAGTCATGCACCCGCACCCCTCAGGTGAGATCGCCCGTGTATTCACAGTTTCGAGGCCGGGCACGGTCACCCTGCGGGGCGTCGTCAAGAAGGACCCCACGCTCGGCGTGGTTGCTTCGACGAAGTGCGCCGTGCGGATCACCGTCAACGACAAGCAGGTCTGGCCGAGCCAGGGCTGGAAGACCGTGCCCGCCACGGGCAGCGTCGTCAACTATCGAGTCAAGGTCGAGGTCAAACCTGGCGACCGAGTTCTCCATGTGCTGAAGCACAACCCCGACAACGTGTCAGGTGACATCGCGTGGAATCCGGCCGTAGAATACTCAGCAGTGAACCAACCATCGAGGACACCAAAATGAACCGTACCTTGCAGCTCTTTCTCATCCTGGCGATCCTGGCAGCCGTCTGTGCGCCGGCCGCGGCCGTCGAGCCTCTGACTATGGCCGGCCTGAAGTGGTATACCCAGGACCGTGACTTCAAGCCCAGCGAGCCGCCGGACTGGGTCTACGAAGGCGTGCAGAAGGCGTTCTACTTCCCGAATCCCAGCGATCCCGGCCACCTCGACGGCATTGACGCGCTCGCCGCGATGGGCGTGACCGTCCTACACACCGGAGGCCCCGACCTCTACTACCCCCTAAAGGTAGACGATCCCAAGTCCGGCCCGCCTGCCGATCAGGACCGCATGTTGAAGGAGTGGTACGCGCGGGCCCGCAAGGACGGCATGCGCATCATCATCGGCATCACGCCTTACGCTCCGCCTGAGCTGGCGAAGAAACACCAGGAATGGCTCGTGATGCGAACTCCTGACACTAAGCCGGCCGATCCCAGCCTCGACCTGACAAAGCCGGAAAACGTGAACTACCGCCACCTCGGGCTGTTCACACCCTATGGCGACTACGCAATCGCGAACATCGCCGAGATAGTCAAGACCTATGGCGTCGATGGCGTCTCGTTCGACGGCTGCTACCACGAGGTCATCAACTACAATCCCTACGAAGTAGCACTCTACGAGAAGGAAACAGGCCGCAAGTTCCCAAAGAACGTTGACCTGGCCGACCCGGACTACCTCGCATATCTGCTCTGGGCCGACCAGAAGCTGGAGGACTGGTATGCCAAGCTCCACGAGCGCCTTCGCCAGATCAGCCCCAACACCGCCATCTACACCTGGACCGTCAACGCCGGCCGCTACGGCCACTTCCTCACCAGCCCGCGCGTGATGTCCGCCAGAATGAACGAGATATTCGACTGTCCGGTCCAGGAATGGTGGCTCGACGAGGTCAACCTCGGCGCGAGCGTAGTTCCGGCGTTCGGCGCGGCCTACGTCCGTGCCGTCAACGGCGGCCGTGTCGGAGCCTGCGAGCCGTATATCATGTCGCGCGGCAACCCCTACAGCACGTCCAGCTTCCCCAGACACGAGCTTTTCGTCCGATGCATGATGGCGATGACCAACGGCGCCATCACGCCCATCGCGATGCCCCCCGCATGCGGCAAACAAGCCGGAGACATGACCATGCGCGAGATCGGCAAGCGCAAGAAGTGGTTCATCAAGGCCCAGCAGGAGCCGTGGGCCGCGCTTCTGGTCAGCGAGCAGACCCGGCAGTTCTACGCCGGCGGACAGATAATGGAACGGTTCCTCGCACACGCTCTCGGCGCGTTCAGAGTCGGCATGGAAGAGCACCTGCCGGTCACGCTGATCACGGACATGGACCTGACTCCCGAGCGGCTCAAGCCCTACAGGGTTCTGATCTTGCCGAACGCCGCCGCGCTCTCGGACGAACAGGTCAACGTGATCAGGGACTACGTCAAAGCCGGAGGCGGGCTTGTTGCCACCTGCGAGACATCGCTCTGTAACGAACTTGGCCAGCCGCGCAGCAACTTCGCCCTGGCCGATGTTTTTGGCGTGGACTACCTCGGAAGGCCCGCGGCGCCCAAGACGCACGCCGAGATCGACGCCAACTTCGCCAAAGTAATAGACGACAGCTACTGGGCCAAGCGAATGGGCACGGCGGAGATGCGCTGGGGAGCGGGTGACATCCAAACCGACGAACTCATCAACGATCCGAGAATGGCTCTGATCTGCAACGTGGCGCAGGCGAGTTTCAAAGGGCCGCTGGTCAAGATGAGCGACGCCCGCCCGCCGATGAAGCGTGCGATGATCATGTTCCCGGAGGGCCTCGATCCAATCCCGGCTGTCGTGATGGGCCAATCCGGCCAGGGGCGCGTGGTCTACATGGCCGCCGGGTTCGACGCGGCCTGCTTCAGCTACTGCTACCCCTACGAGCGGATCGTGATGGCCAGTGCGATCAGATGGGCAGCCAACGCGCAGCCGGCCATCGAGGTCGAGGCTCCGATGTGCGTCCAGAGCACGTTCTTCAGGCAGAAGGACAGCTCGGGCGAGCGGCTCGTGATCCAGCTCTTCAACGGCATCAACACCACCAGCGACCATGGCCTGCCGGAGGTCGATGTGCCCCTTCGCGAGGAGAGCGTTCCCATCGCGGGCATCAAGCTGCGCTATCACCTCAGCAACGTCAAGCGCGTGCACCTGGAGCCGGAGGGCATCGACCTCAAGCCGGTCGATTCGCCGGGCATGCACGAGGTCACCGTGCCGTCGCTCGATGTGCATGCCATGGTCGTTATGGAGCTGAACTAGGACGGTATCTCGACATGAGCAACTACTGGAGACTGAGCATGTCACGCAATTGCCGGGCTTATTGCCCTGTCGGCGTGTGGAGTCGCTGCGTCCGCGGACCCGGACGCCCTCGCTATGACGGTCGATGGCGCCAAACAGACGCTGATCTACGGCATCTACCCGATCTCGCAGCGCCCCGAGACTGCGACTTCGCCGTCCACCCAGACCGTGCTGACGAAATGGCAGCTCGCAAAGGCACCCGACACACCCGGCGGCGACATCGACAGCCTCGACTGGACCGACGTCACAATGCCGGCGAGCGTCCACTACGCGCTCTACAAGGCCGGCAAGATCGCCAACCCCTGGTACGCCGACAACTTCAAGCAGCTCCAGTGGATCCAGGACTCCGACTGGCTCCTGCGAACCACCTTCACTGTGCCCGAGGCATGGAAGGGCAAGGTCATCCGGCTTCGGTTCGACGGGATGGACTACCTCGGCTCCATCTGGCTCGATGGCAAGTATCTCGGTTCGCACGCGGGCATGTTCGGCGGCCCTACACTCGACGTGACCGCCTCGCTGTCCCCCGGTTCCACGCACACTCTGATGGTCCGTCTGCTGCACGGCCTCGACGACGCCGAAACGATGAAGTCCCGCGCGCAGATGGGGCACCGCAGTTGGGGCAACATGTATAGGACCATCGGCCTCTGGCAGCCGGTCCGCCTGGTCGCGACCGGCGCCGCCTACCTCGAAGCGCCCTACGTTCGCACGGTCAGCATCGCCAACAACACCGCTACACTCTTCGCGCAGGCGATGGTCCTCAATACCGGCGAGCGCTTCACCGGCACGATCCACGCCCGCATTCTCGACGCGGCGTCCAACAAGGTCGTCTGGGAAGCCGACTTCGACCAGGCTGTGCCCAGGGGCACGTCGTTCTGGGAGCAAGGTATCAAGATCGCCAAGCCGAATCTCTGGTGGCCCAACGGTATGGGGCCGCAGAACCTCTACCGCATCGAGCTGTCGCTTTCCCGGGGCAAGAGCCGCATGGACTCGATCGACGCCAGGTTCGGCATAAGGACCCTGACGATAGAGCGCAACCCATACCTGCCCGACAAGCCCCGCTCCAACCCGCAGCGGCCCGACGTGTGGTCGCTCGATGTCAAGCCCGCGCCGGAGCCTGGCAACTCCGTGCCCTGGGGTCGGCCCGATCTCTGGGCCGCGGACACCGCCGTCGACGACGATGCCCTGCACAACTCCGACGAATCCTACCGCTACCTCTTCGTCGTCAACGGCAGGCCGGTCTACGGCAAGGGTGTCTGTTGGATGACCCAGGACGACATTCTTGCCCTCGACCCCGACCGCGAGAAGTGGCTCATTCGCGCCGCGAAAAACGCGGGAATCAACTTCTTCCGCCTCAACGGGGGCAACTGCCTGCTCGAAACAGACAGGTTCTACCAGCAGTGCGACGAGAACGGCATCCTCGTCTGGCAGGACCTTCAGTTCTGCTGGCACAGGGATTCGAAGATACCGCTCACCGTCTGGCGCGAGCAGCTCAAGCAGTCCGTCCTGCGCCTGCGGCAGCATCCGTCGCTCGCCGTCTACGTCGGCGGCAATGAGTTCTCGCCCTACGCGGTCGGCCTGATCACCTACATGGGCATCGCACGCGAGATCGTGGCGTCGTATGACGACCGCCCGTGGCGGATAAACTCCCCCAGCGCGGGCAGCCATCACTCCTACTTCGCGCACGGCCTCTTCAACGAGCAGGCGTTTCTCGATCTCTGGATCGGCGACCCGAACTCGTATATCAGATGGTTCGGCGAGAACGTGAACTTCGTTTCCGAGTGGTCGCTGATGTCGTATGCCAACTACTCCCAGCTCAAGCGCGTCCTGCCCGCCAGTGAACTTGGCAACCAGCCCGTCGGCTACGACGCGACGGCGTTCATGGCCAAGCACCCCGTGTGGCACGACCGCTTTACCGAGGCCGACCGCGTCGCCAAGATCCTCTGGAACCGGCCGTCCTACTACGCCGACTTCGGCAAGGCCACGATCCCGGAGATGATCGAATACTCGCAGATGTCTCATGCCGAGACCTACGGCTACGTCTTCGAGAACTGGCGCGCCGGGTTCCCCTACAAGGGCGGCGAGACCGTCTGGACCTATAACAGCCACAGCCCGCTCAGCGACTGGAGCATAATCGACTGGTTCGGCCAGCCCAAGATCACCTACTACGCGGTCAAGCGCGCATTCGAGCCGGTTCACGTCTACGGCAAGACGTTTCTGACCTGGGGCGCGGGTGACGAGTTCATGGCCGACGTCGGCGCGGTCAACGACGCCTCCGCTCCCGCTCAGCAACGCGAAGCTCGTCGCCAGGGTGCTCGACAGCAAGCTCGACGAGGTCGAGAGCAAGACCTGGACCGTCGCCCTGCCCGCCAACGGCTACCCGTCACCCACCAAGACCATCGCCTGGCAGATACCCGCCGGCACGCCCGAGAGCTTCTTCTTCCTCGAACTGACTCTGTCAGACTCCGATGGAAAGCAGCTCTCCCGCCAGGCATACCCGCTCAAGATATGGGGCGAGCTTGCCGATCCAACCAAGCGCGCCGAGTGGAAGGCGAAGCCTGCCGAGACCCAGCTCACCAAGACCGGCCCCTGGCTCCGGCCCCAGTTGGAGGCCAGCCCGACCACACTTGCTGCAAAGGTCCTCGGCGCATCCCAGTCCGGCAAGGAGGCGCGAGTCAGACTGATCGTGCAAAATACCGGCAAGAAACCGGCCTATCCCGTGCGCTTATCGCTCAACCCGGACGCCTGCAGCGTCCTCTGGTCCGACAACTACTTCTGGCTCCGGCCGGGCGAGCAGAAGGAGATCGTCGGGACGGTTCGCATCGATATGACCGGCATAGACAACGTCACAGCCAGCCCCATCAAGGCCCGTCTCGCCGATCTGAGCGTCACCATCTCGGCGTGGAATACGCCCAAGGCAATCGATCTGACACTGGCGAGACCCGGCAAGGGGTCGTCGCGATGAACATTGCACGGAGTCTGGCATTGATCGCTATCGGACTGATCGGACTATCGGCGATGGCATCCGCCGCGGACTACGACGGGACCTACTGCTCCGGCAAGGGCGACGTCGGCTACCTGCGGCTGATCGACCAATCATTCGGCTTCTTCCACGCGAACCCATACCGGCAGAACATCTCGATGCTCTACCTCGGCAAGGAGGAGCGGCTTTGCGAGACATGAGCTGGTACATGTGGTGGATTCAGAACAGCTACGGCCCCACCTACTGCTCGCTGCCGTTCCTGAGCGAGCCCTGGATCACCGCCCTGCAGAACGCGCAGGACTTGTGGTTCAAGTTCGAGGGCGACGGCAAGCGCGTCGGCAGCTTCCCGCCGGAGCCGGCTCCTGACGGCAGCCTCTGCGACTGCGCAGGTCCGACCTCGGTTATCTACAAGCAGGGCGACATGGACACCTCGCTGCACAAGCGGCACGACTGGTTCTACGAAGGCGCGGCCGCGGGCGTCGTGATGCAGGCGGAGCTGCTCCTGATCGGTCGCGACACGGACGCCATCCGCCGCTACCTGCCCAAGCTGGAGCGCTCTTGCGACTTCATCGAACGCCGCCGCGACGCCAGAAACAACCTGTTCCTGGTCGGCCCCGCGTCGAACCTGCTCGCGCCCAGCTACGGCGGCCAGCCCATGCCCAACGGAACCTACGGTAGAGCCTACCTCGCCGGCCTCTCCATCAACTACCTCGCCGCGTTGGATCGGATGATCGAGCTCGAAAAGATGGCCGGAGACGCCGGCAAGGTCGCCGTCTACGAGCACAGGCGCAAGATCACCCGCGACTCCCTGCCCACGCTGCTGACCGACGACGCGTACTTCGTCAAGTTTGTGGAAACAGGCGGAATCAAACACGGCGTCCTCGGGCAAAAGCAGTTCGGCTACTTCGAGGTGGCCCCGAATGTCGATGCCGTCTGTTTTCGCGCCGTCGATGACGCCCTTGCGGGCAAGATCGTCTCGAGGATCACGTCGATCCCCGAGCTTCGCCCCTGCGACATGCTCATCACCAACTATCCGTCGCTCGACGACATCTACCTCGATGGCGGCAGCAAGAGCGCGGCCTCGATGGCGGTGGACAAGCTGATGGAGTACGGCAAGTGGGTCAACGGCGGTGTGTGGACTACCATGGAAGCCCGCGCGATCATGGCCTACGCCCGCACCGGACACTATGACGACATCGCCAGGTCGATGAAGGCCAGCTTCGGACTCGCTCAGGGCTTCAAGCTCGATGCCCCGCTCGGCTTCTTCGGCAAGAGCGGATGGAACCCGGCGCAGCACCGCGCTCTGCTACGATGCCCTTGGCCCGTTCGCGGCGGTTGCCAGAGGGCTGTTCGAATACGTCTACAAGGCGGACAGCCTGGAGCTGTATCCCCACATTCCCGCGAGCGTCACGCAGTACTCCCAGAAGGAGCCGATCCGGTTTGGCAGCAAGCGCATCGCGATCGGCGTTACCAACGCCGGCCCCAACGTGATTGCGCTATCCATCAACGGCAAGAAAGCCCGCGTCGACGCAGCCGATCACGTCGTCCTGCGCTACGCCGATCTGCCCGAGCATGCGAACGTTGAGATCGTGACCGGCGGCAACTGGCCCGCGGATACCCAGAAGCCCGACACGAGCTTCACCACCGAGGACCCGCAGTGTCCCGCCACTACCAAGGAACTTCCGCAGGCTCTGGCCGAGCAATATCGTGTCCTAGCGTCCATGAGGGACAAGCTCGCCGGAATCCCCGGCGCGGACTACGAGCGGGCCTTCCTCGCGGAAGCAATCGCTGCCTTCGACGCCTACCGGGCGAGGGCCGCCATGAACGACGCCGGGCTCTACTCCCAGTTGGACGCCGGCATCCGCAACTCCACCATGGCCTGGCTGCAGGACGCGTGCACGAGTATGTACACGGGCTTCGAGACCATGATGAACCGCTACTCGACCGCCGGCGACGCCCGACAGAAGAGTATCGCCGGCCTGTTCGCTCAGATAACCACCAGGGAGTAGATGATGACTATGAAGCTGATCATTGCGGCGTGCGCCGCAGTCACGCTGGCGACGGCCGCGCTCGCCGCCACCGCCGGTTCGGAGGTCTCGTCGAAGATCAAGGCCCTCTACGCCGGCTTCGATCCCTCCAAGGACCCGCTCGAGATCGAGATGGTCAAGGAATGGGACGAAGGCGACATCCACATCGAGCAGCTCTACTTCACCGGCGAGATCACCGACGGCGTCAAGACCCGCGTCTACGCCTACCGCGGCGCGCCCAGAACGGGCAAAAACCTTCCGGGCATTCTCTACTGCCACGGCGGCGGTCAGACCGCGTATCTGGAGTGGGTGCGGTTCTGGGCGAAGCGCGGCTACGTCTGCGTCAGTTTCGACTTCTCCGGCGACACGAACAAATACAACCTGCCGGAGTATAAGCGCGAGCACTTCACGAAATGGGGCGCGCCGGTCGAGAAGATTATGCTGGGCCCCGCGGCCAACCCCGGCGTCGATCCGCTCAAATGCGACAGTTGGTATCACTTCACCAACACCGCCAGGCGCTCGCTTACTCTGCTGGAATCGCATCCCCGCGTCAACCCGGACAAGCTGGGCGCGTACGGGGTCTCGGCGGGCGGTTACATGGCCTGGCTGCTTGCCGCTGCCGACAGTCGCGTCAAGACCATCGTCCCGATCTACGGCGCCGGCTATGCCCTCTGCGACAGCAGCGGGCTGCGCCTCAACAATCCTTCGCCCGACGTGGTGATGTCCAAGTTCAACGAAACGCCTAGCTGTCCCGGCTTCTACGCTCCGCTGATAACCGTCCCGGTGCTCTACATGACGGCCACCAATGACGGCTCCTTCAACCTCGATAACGCGCTCTACTGCGTGGACGCGCTCGGCTCGGCCACCGTCCGGCAGCTCTACACGCCGCGTTCCAGCCACCACATGGAGCCGCCCGAGAGCAAATCGCTCCCGATGTGGATGGACTGGCAGCTCAAGGGCAAAGGCGGCCCGTGGCCCAGGACGCCCGGCGTCGAGATAGCCTCCGCCGGAGGCGTACCTCGGATCAGAGTGACCACCGATGATTCCAGCCGCATCGAAAAGGTGGACGTCTACTACTGTCTGAACGACTCTGTGCCCACGACCCGCTACTGGAGGCTGGCGACACCGGTTCGCAAGGACGGCGACTCCTACGTCGCCGACGCGCCATTCATGACCGCAGGCGATAGGATCTTCGCGTTCGCAAACGTCGCCTATGGCGACGGCAGGGAAGTGAGCTCGAAGCTGGTCGAGGCCAACACGGCGTTACTGCAAGGCGTCAAGCCCACTCTCCAGCGCGAGGCGCTCGTCGATTCGATGGGCAACTCGGACCAGTGGCACTGGGTCCCCGCATACCCCGACCCCAAGATCTACGAATACTACCTCAAGCCCTGGACCGGCCCCGCCGGCGAACGCGGCTTCACCGTCAACCCCTTCGAGTGCGACAACCCGCCCTTCGTCAACAAGGACGGCACGCTGAAGTTCTACTTCGCCACCAGGAGGATCGGCGACCCGGAGTGGAGAGGCGGCGCTGATGACAAGGCCCTGCTGCTCGACTACTACGCCCCCCGCGCCCCCAGCGAGCTGACCGTGATCCTCGACTGCGAGGCCCCCAAGAACAGGCGGGCCGCCTACTCCGCCAAGCCGGAAGTCAAGCGCGACGCCGCGGGTTTCGTAACGCTGCGCTTCGATCCGTCGAGTTTCAAGGACGCGGACGGCAACCCGCTTTCCAAATGGGACGGCGTGAGATCCATAAGCCTGACCGGCGTAGCACCCGTAGACTCCCCGCCCGTCTTCAAGAACCTGAGGTGGGACAGGAGGTAGCGGGCTGCTGATGGACATCCGGATACCCCGATTGCGGGGCCGGGGCTTCGCGTCTTCCTTTCTTGATCCCGGCCACCGCGCGATCGCGCAGGTGGAGGGCTGGGTGGACAAGGCCCTGATGGCCGGCTTAAGACGGTCTGAGGTGATCCGGCTGTTGGAATCGACGACCGGCTGCCGACCCAGCGACACAGTGCTGAGGCGGGTCCAGGGGGAACTGGACAAGCGCGTAAAGGAGTTCAAAGAGCGTCCACTAGAGGTCGCTATGAGTATCTGTTCCTGGATGCCGCCTGGGCCAAGGACATCGTTGGCTTGAATGCGACACGCATCTGCATTATGACTGCCGTCGGCGTCACATACTCAGGCGAGAAAGAGATCCTTGGTTTCGAGAGAACCTCGCTTGAGAATGAGTCGAACTGGCGTGGTTTCCTAGCCCAGCTGGTGAGCCGTGGGCTGACGCCTTCTGAGTTGGGGATGGTGATCTCGGACGAGCATCGGTGGACTGCTCAAAGCGGCCTCAGAGGTCTCTGCGCGACGCGCCCCATCAGCTGTGCTGGGCTCATCGCCATGCGCAAGTGCGCAAGGCTGTAAACGCTTGTGATCGCAAGGCAGTGGTCGCCTGGTCTGAGGGACGGTATATCAGGCGCCAATCTGATGACTGCCAAGAAAGCTTTGGGGCGCTGGTGTGTCCGCTGGCGGCAGAGATATCCAAATGTGGTGGCAAGCGTCGAGGAAGACTCAGGTCGCTTGCTGGCGTTCTTTACCTGTCCCGAACTGCACTGGGAGTACGTGCGGACCAGCAATCCCATCGAGAGAGTCTTTCTTGAGCTGCGCAGACAACAGTTCGGCTGTGGAGCATTCGCCAACCGTGAGGCGTGCAACAGGGCCGTATACAAAGTCTTCTTCTGGCTCAACGGACGCTGGTCAGGCAAAGACATCTGGCAGCCCAGGCTTCGCAAGAGAAAGAAGATAGCACTGGCAGCCTAACCGATATACACAACACCAAGAGGGTGGAGAACCAAAAAGCATTTTACACACTCCAGAAGATGGGACAGGCCGTAGGAGGCGTCTCCAGACTGCGACTGCGGCGATGTACCGAAGACGCTTCGTGATCCGCTACCGCCACACAACCACGGCGGTATACTGCTCGGGCAGATGAATCACCACGCTTGGCGTGGCCTTCTTCGGTTCCAGCTTCGCCGGACGCCCCTTCGCATCGAACGCCCTGACCGAATCGGGAGCGCAGCCCGACGGCAGCGTCACGGACACATCCGTCGCCTCGGCGTGGTTGATGAGCACGAGCTGGTACTCCCCGGCGTGACCCGGCGACGTTGATTCCATCCCGAGCCAGTTCACCTGCCCGCTCGTAGACTCCACCTTGCCCTTGAACACCCTCGCCGCCACTTCGACGCCGCGGTCGTCAGTGCCCTTCAGGCTCTCGACGCCCAGCTTGATGGTGTCACCCGACCGTCGATTGACCTCATCGACCAGCCACGGCACCGAGAACGCCACCTTCTGCGCCGAATCCCACAGCGCCCAGAACTGCCGGCCGCCGCCCTCGGTGCGATACATATCGATGGGCTGCTGCCGCACCGCCGCCGCCAGCCAGAACGCGCCCCCGCACTTGTCCTGCCACCATCCGATGGTCTTCGCAAGCCCTGAGAACCGGCGGCAGAAGTCGTCTCCGGTCTTGCGCCACGCAAGGTGCGCCGCGTAACCGAACGTCGGCGCGATGTAGCTGCCTGGCGCCCATCCCTGCTGCTCCGACGCGCCCCCGTAGCTCGTCCAATAGTCGCGGCTCTCCAGGACACGAGTGCAGATGAACCGCAGCGAATCCCGCGAGGAGATCCTCATGGCATCCAGGTCGCCCATCTCCGCGAACGCTATCGCAGCAATCGACGCCTCATAGCCCTGCGCGTTGTTGAGCTCGGTCTTCCCGCCGCCGTAGATGTCCTCCCAGTACCCGCGGTAGAGGTGATTGGCGGTGAACGTCTTCTTGAAGTACTCGACGCCCTTCGCCGCCGCCTCCGAGTATTTGGCATCGCCCGTCAGCTTGCCGAACCGATACAGGCTCCAGATGTTCCAGATCGACCCGCTGTCCGACATCGGCGAGGCGATCGTTCCATCTTCCTTATACGCATAAGACCAACTGCCGTCGGCCTTCTGGTGACTGACCAGCCAGTCAGCGACGTCCCTCGCTGCCGATACGACGTCATCCGGCAGCTTGCCGCGCGAGCGCCACACGTGTGTGACTGCCCACAGCACCGCCCCCATATTGTGCGCGGTGATCCACCGATTGCACCCCTGGTCCAGCCCTATGATCTTCTCGTCCGGATAGTTGACGTACCAAGTGTAGAACGGCGCATACCCATAAGGAATCGCGCTCTTCTCCACGACCTCTCTATCGGCGTACTCCGAGAAGATCGCACCCTTCATCGGCCCGTCCGTGATCCTTCGGTCGAGGGTGAACTTGAGTATGCTGTCGATCTTGCCGCTCACCGTCCTGTCGCCGGAAAGCTCCTCCCAGTAGGTCAGCGCCGGAATCGCGTAAGGCAGGCTGTAGAAGATGTAGAAGAAGTCCACGTCGGGGAACGACCGCAGCATCTGCCACTTATCGCTCCAGAGCTGAGGCTGCAGTAGATAGCCGCAGATGTCCGGTATGGCCTGGCTGACGGGCGAGAACTGCCTCGGCTCGTCGAAGTTGTATACATCCGCAGCCGCCCGCTCGAACCCGGAGAACCAGTCGCCCGCGCTCGCCAGCACAAGGACCTGGTTCGTTCTCCTGGTCCACCGGGAACGTAGCCACCGCGCTGTCGCCCTGCAGTCCCACCCAACTCCGATCCGTATCCGGCACGAGCGTAACCACGGTCTTCCCATCCCCGATCATCGAGATCGCAGTCGGGACGGTCGCCGATGGAATGCTCACGGCCTCCTTCGGCGCGGTGGAGTTGCTGTAGAAGTACTCCGGCACACACCACTTCCTTCACCGGCTTGTCCATGCTCGCGACTACATCGAGCTTGGGGAACGGATAGGTCACCGGATCATCGGACGAAAACTTCAGCAGCAATCCGGCCTTCACGAACAAGGCGCTCAACTTCAGGTTGCGCCCCGCCGCCGAGCCCGTGAACATAAGCCCACCGGCCTTGCTGGCCTTCCAGGCTACCGGCTGATCGTCTATCGTGATGCTCAGCCTGCCACGCGCCGGCACATCGAGCTTCGGCCCGGAGACGCTGAAATCAAGCGCCCTGGCATCCGCGGCGAGCTTGAGATCACCCGCCTGACTCGCCGCAACAGGCATCAAAGCGGCCTTGTACGGAAACCCGTGCCGGACCGGCTTGACCTTCGGCGACGGCAGCGACTTCGGCGCGCTGTCCAAGTAAGTCTCGATCTCGTATGACCGAATCCACTCCGCTCCCTTTATCAACGACAGCACTTCCAGCTTGAGATACCGCGCCGACGTCGGTCTCTCGACCTTGAGAAGCTGCGGGCAGCCCGCCGGCAGGCCCGTCAGGTGCGAGACCTCGGTCCACTTGGCGTTGTCGTCACTGACGTAGATCCTGACCTCGCCGAACGCCGACGGCCCCGAGAGCCAATCTTGCCAGCGATGATCCCGGCACCCCGGCACGTAGAAGTAGTGCGCAAGCGCGGCGACCTTGACGGGAGTGCCGTAGTCGAACTCGAGCACGGCGGGCTTGTCGGCGGTGGGCGCTTCCTTCCGCATCCAGAGGCCCCAGGCGCACGGCATCGGGTCCGCGCCGAGGCCGTCGGCCACGTCCTGCGCGCCCGTGCCGGTCATCCCGTACATCTCAAAACCCTTGCCGCTCTCATCGGTGACGGTGACCTTGTGCTTGGCGTAGTCCAGTTTCGACGCGCCCGCGGTCCCCAAGCAGCACATCGTCATGCACACCACCCCCACACAAACGACTATCAACCTCAAGAGGACATTCCTATCCATCGATTCGCTCCCTTCAAGCTCTGCGCTTGCATGTGCTCATTGTATCGCCGACGCCGTTGTGTGTCAACGCGATTTCGGGCACTCGCCCGGTTGCTGGTGCGCGTTGGCTCGCATGTGTGCGTATATTCAGGCGAATTTGGTCTATCGCACTTCCCTGCGAGCACGTAATGGTCTATAATGTCCTGTAGAGCTATGTCTGTCCGCGCACGCCGCGCGGGGCGAAACGTGGAGCGTGTAACGATGGCCAGAGCCTATCCTATCCTCGCATTTGCGGTCTGCTGCGTCCTGAGCATTCTGACATCCGGAGCCGCCGCGGACGCAGTCAAGCCCTACCCGGTGCCCGAGTGGCTTGGGCACGACTTCCTGTCCGGGTTCCAACCGTCCGGGACCGACAAGGACCTCAAGAACGCGCGCGACTGGGGAATGACGGTTCTCGGCGGCCCGGTGCTGCCCTGGTGGTACGACGGCGTCGGGTTCTACGACTGGAAGGACGGCAAGAAGGTCTACACCGGCCCCACCATTCCGCGGCGAGGCGTCAGACGCATTCAGGACGCCGGCTTCAAAGCCACGGGTGGCGTTGCGCCGATGTGGGAGTCAGAGATACTTGCACAACACCCCGATTGGCAGTGGCTCATTACCCCCGACGCCAAGCCCGTTGCCGAGGTCGCCAAGAGCTATCCCTATCCGTTCGGCTGCTGGTACGGCCCCTTCGGCGACTGGTATATCCACAAGAACGTGCTGATGGCTCAGCAACTCGGCTGGGACGGCCAGGGCTTGGACGGCTTCGGTGGAACATTCACCGCCTGCTACTGCAAATACTGCCGCGAGGGATACAAGAAAGCCACCGGCCATGACATCCCCAAGCTCAAGGCCTATCCCGCCCCTCCCGATGTCTCCGATCCCGAATACCGCCGCTACATCAAGTGGCGGATGGCTGAGTACCGACAAGTTCGTCGCCAAATGGATGGCGGCTCTGAAGAAGATCAAGTCGGACTACGCCTTCACTCCCTGGAGCACCAGCCCCGGCCGCTGGTGGCACTGGACCTACGCCCCGCTCGTCGAGCACAGCGAGACGGCAAACCGCATCGTCGATGCGCCGATGGTCGAGCTGTTCTGGGACTTTCCACCGGACCAGGCAAGCAACCTGCTTCCCAGTTTCACCAACCGCCTCTACCGCGGCGTCACGCGCGAGAACCCAGCGATCATGTGCATCTACTTCCGCTCGCAGGGCCAGCAGAACGCCGCCCCTCCACGCGTGGAGAACGACTTCCGTATCTTCACCGTGATCGCCAACGGCTGCCTCCCATTTCTGATCCCGTACGTTCAGGACAGCGCCACGAACCCCGGCCACTATGCCGAGCAGGTCAAGGTCCGCCAGCGCTGGACGGACGGCGCCAAGTCCGTCAAGTGGGCGGCCATGCTGGTCTCGCAGAACAGCCGGCTGTTCTACGGCATCTCCGGCACGCATGGCGAGCTCAAGGGCGGGGCCATCGGCAGCGGGGTCGATACTCCCGACAACTCCAAACTGCCTGCAAGCCAGCGCCGCATGCCCGCGCACATGGAGTCTGCCGTAGGCACGTTCCGGGCCGCGCTTGAGGAGCATCTTCCGCTGGACATCATCATAGACGCCGACCTCGAGGACGAGGCGTTCCTCGCGCAGTACCAAGGTTCTCATACTTCCCAACGCCGCCTGCCTGTCCGACAAGGCTGCCGTAAACATCCGCAGATTCGTCGAGAACGGCGGCGGCCTCGTTGCAATGCACGAGACCTCTCTCTACAACGACTTCGGCGACAAGCGCAACGATTTCGCCCTCGCCGACCTGTTCGGCGCCGGCTATCTCGGAATCGAGAGCCATGCCGCCCGCTGGCCGAACTTCGACCATCCGGTCAACATCAAGTTCTACAAGCACCCTGTTACCGACGATCCCGTGCTCTGGGACAACCACCAGATCGGCCTCGACAACATCGACTACATCGGCATCGCCACGCACGTGAAGGCGGCGACCGGCGCCGAGGTCGTCGCCAACAGGCTGCTGCCCGGCGAGGCCGCGCCGTTCGTAGTGATCTCCACGCACGGCAGGGGCAAGGTCGTGTACATAGCCGCCGATGTCGGACAGAGCTACTTCACCAATCCTTATCAGTACGAGCGCGCGCTGCTGGCGAGTTCCATGCGATGGGCGGCGTCTGACAAGCCCACGGTGCAGGTCACCGCGCCCATGCTCGTGCAATCGACGTTCTACCAGCAGGAGGACGGCAAGCGCACCATCGTCCACCTGCTCAACGAGACCAACTCCACCGCCGGACGCGCGCTGCCCGACGGCAATCCGCCCATGCGTGAGGAGATCGTGCCCATCGCGGGAATCAAGGTGGTCTTCCGCGACACATCTATAGCCCGCGTCCACCTCGAGCCGGAGGGCCGCGACCTGCCCATCACGAAGACCGCGGACGGAGTCGAGGTCACCGTCCCCCAACTTGACCTTCATTCGATGGTCGTCGCCGAGAGATAGATAGAGGAGTCTGAGAATGCTGAGCTTTCGTTTGGACCTGATGATCCCGGTATGCGCGCTGGCGGTGACCGCCGCGCTGGGTACCGCGTGTCTGGGCGCGGACCAGTCGGTCAAGCCGTATCCCGTCCCCGAGTGGATGCTCAAGGACTTCCGACCGGCCTTCGTCGAGTCCGGAACCGATGCATCGCTCAAGGAAGCGGTTGACGCCGGCGTGACGGCGATATTCAACGTCCCCACCGCGTTCTGGTTCTACGACGGCACCGGCATCTTCAACTACAGCAACGGCAAGAAGGTCTACGTGGACATGGGTCCCGTGCGTGCCGGCGTCAAGCGCCTTCAGGACGCCGGCGTCAAGACCGTCGGCCACATTCCGCCGTTCTGGGAAACGGAGATTCTCGCGCAGCACCCCGACTGGCAGTGGCTTCACACGCCCGACGCCAAGCCCTTCAAAGACCCCACCGTATACGAGCCCGGCAACAAGTGGCCCGCGCCCGAGGGCTGTTGGTACTCTCCGTTCGGCGACTGGTACATCAAGAAGAACGTCTATCTTGCCAAAACATGCGGCTGGGACGGCCAGATCCTCGACGGTTTCGGAGGCACGTTCACCGCCTGCTACTGCAAGTGCTGCCGTGAGGGCTACTTCAAGGCCACCGGTCATCATATCCCCGTCCTCAAGGAGTATCCCGCCCCGCCGGACGTCTCCGACCCCGAGTACCGCCGCTACATCAAGTGGCGGCTCGCCGAATACGACAAGTTCGTCGCCAAGTGGATGAAGGCGCTCAAGGCGATCAAGCCCGACTATGCATTCACCCCGTGGAGCACCGGCCCCGGCCGCTGGTGGCACTGGACCTACGCCCCGCTCGTCGAGCACAGCGACGCGATCAACCGCATCATCGACGCGCCCATCGTCGAGCTGCTCTGGGACTTCCCGCCCAACCTGGCCAGCAACCTGCTTCCCAGCTTCACCTGCCGCTACTACCGCGGGCTGACCAGGGAGAACCCGGCGATAATGTGCACCTACTTCCGCTCGCAGGGCCAGCAGTGGGCCATTCCGCCGGAGATAGAAAACGATTTCAGGCTCTTCACCGTATTCACAAATGGCTGTGTGCCGTTCGTCATTACTTATGTAATCAATCAGACCAGCACGCCTGCCCATTATATGCAGGAGATCAAGGACCGCCAGCCCTGGACCGAGGGCACGAAGAGCGTCAAGTGGGCCGCAATGCTGGTCTCGCAGAACAGCCGGCTGCTATATGGCATATCGAGCTTCCGCACGGCAAGCTCAAGGGCGGGGCAGTGATTGGGAGTGGAGTCGATACAGCCGATGCGTCGAAGGTGATTCCGAGCGAACGCCGGCTTCCCGCGCACATGGAATCCGCCGTTGGCGTGTTCCGCGCGGCCGAGGAGGAGCACCTGCCGCTTGACATCATCACCGACGCCGACGTCGCCGACCAGGCCTTCCTCGCGCAGTACAAGCTGCTCGTGCTGCCCAACGCGGCCTGCTTGTCCGACAAGGCGGTCGCGTCAATACGCAAGTTCGTGGCTAAAGGCGGTGGTCTCGTGGCGATGCAGGAAAGCTCTCTGTATGACGATCTCGGCTACAAGCGCAAGGACTTCGCGCTCGGCGATCTCTTCGGCGCCGGTTTCGAGGGCGTCGATGACCACACCGGTCGCTGGCCCGATTTCGGCAACTCCTGCGTGGTCCGGTTCTCGCCCAACCAGATCACGGATGATCCCGTGGTCAAGAGCAACTTCCAGATCGCTCTGGACAACCTGGACTTCATAGGCATGACCACACAAGTGAAGCCCAAAGAGGGCGCCCAGGCCGTCGTAACTCGCACGCGAGACAACGAGAACGTCCCGTTCCTGCTGCTTTCGGATCACAAGGGCAGGGTGGCCTACTTCGCCGCCGACGTTGGGCAGAGCTACTACACGACTCCCTATCAATACGAGCGCAGGCTGATCGCAAACACCCTTCGCTGGGCGGCCGCCGCGAAGCCGACGGTCAAGGTGACCGCGCCGATGTGCGTGCAGTCCACTTTCTACGAGCAGGACGGCGGCAAGCGCACCATAGTCCACCTGCTCAACGAGATCAACACGACCACCGACCGCGCACTGCCGGAGGGCAACGTCTCCCTTCGCGAGGAGATCGTGCCTCTCGCCGACATCAAAGTCGCGTTCAGCGATCCCGCGATCAAGCGCGTCCATCTCGAACCCGAACACCAGGACCTTGCCATCAGCAGGACTGCTGATGGCGTAGAGGTCACCGTGCCGAAGCTCGCATTGCACTCCATGGTCGTCGCCGAGCGCTAGATCAACCGCCGAGGGGAAGAAGCATCGTGAAGTCATTGGTCCTATTAGTCCTATTAGTCCTATCCGGCATTTCCCAAGCTGCCGACCAGCTTCCGCCCGTCAGCTCGATGCCCATCGTGGCAGTCCCCGGCCTCGGTGACGTCCCGCCCGTGCGGTGCGAGAAATGGGACTACTCGGAATACCCTGTCGAGACCAAGGGAACAGGCCCCGGCGGCTGGGTGTTCGGCACCGAGCCTGCATTCGACACTTTCCCGGCAAGCGTAACCCAGCCCACCATTCGCGTCTACTGGAACTGCGACGCCCCCACCGCCGACAAGCCCGCCTACGTGACCATCGACTACAAGCGCCCCGTCGCTGTGACGCGCTACATCCACTACTTCGACCGCGTGAATGACTGGAAAGCATGGAAAGACGTGGACATTCTCTCCAGCGCGGACGGCGAGAACTGGACGCCCCTGCAGAGCATCACCCTCCAGCGGGATTTCCCGCAGGTGATCGGCATAGACAAGCCCGCGCCCGCCCGCTACTACAAGATCGTCATCAAGTCGATGATCGAGAACGTCCCCAAGCTCTACACCTACGAGATAGAGACCTACTACGGCGCGACCGTGGGCAACGTAACCCAGGACCCGCCCATCGCCGTTCAGTCCGAGCCGTGCAAGCTCGCCGTACGCGTTGTCAGCCCGGACGCGCCCATCTCCGGCGCCACCCTGCGCATCATCTCACCCGACGGCAGCCTCGGCGGCCCGCAGGAGTTCAAGGTCCCCGATATTCCCAGAGGCGGGAGCGCAGTCGTGCCGGTGAGCACTAAGCCGCTCTTTCCGGGCGACACTCCGATCTTCATCGAGCTGCACGTCGGCAAGTTCCTGATCGACAAGCGACCCTACACCATCAGGGCCAAGCCCAAGCTCGCGTTCGAGCAGCTAACGCCCAACGCGTCCATCGTCGCGAACGCCGGCGACGCCGTCAAATGCGAGGGACGCGTCACGAACCAGGGAACCACATCAGCGCCGGGCGCATCCGTCTCCTGGCTGGGCAAGACCGCTAAGCTCGGCGACCTCGCCCCCGGCAAATCCGCCTCATTCTCCATCGACGCCGCAGCAAAGCCGGGCTACGACGAAGGCATGCTCGAAGCCAGGTCGTCCGGCGTCACAAAGACGGCCATCCGCCGTGGAGTCATCTGCCCGACCGTTACCTCGTGGACGGTGAAGACCAGCACTCTGACCACGCAGTGGAACAGCAACGGCATTGAGGGCAAGATGGACACCCAGCTCAACGGCGGCGGTGCGATTTCCGGCTGGCTGATGCTCTTCTCGGACAAGGGCGACGCGGTCCCGCTCAAATCGGTGGGGTCCGAGGCGGAACCCGCCTTCGCGGCGACCTACCCGGGCACGCGTCATGCCGAACTTGATTCAGCATCCACCGGCGGGGCGGTGATCAAGATCAGACTCGGCGTCAGCGAGAGCGGCGATGACCCGGAGTTCTACTTCGGCGTCATACCCGACGACCCACACCCAACCGCGCTCACAGCAGCCAAATTCCTGATTCGCTTTGCCGTCAACGACCCCAAGATCATGTTCCGGCCCCACCAGGATCTCTTCACCAAGGAGCACGGCCCCAACAACGGTTACGGTAACTACGCTCAATACGCTCCCACGCGCATGCTCACCGTCCAAACCGACGCCGGCACGGTCTCAATGGTCCCCGACACCGACGCAACGGCCTGGGGCTACGCCGGGGACTTCAGTATGCAGGCGAGCATGGACATCGACCTCGCCGACCCCGATCCGCTGCACCAGGGAATCTGGCAGCCGATCTGGAAAGGCCCCACGAAGTTCAAGATCACGCTGCCCATGCGCAAGGGCGACGCCTGGGACGCCTATCGCCACGTGGTCAAGGACATCTTCAAGTTCGAGCAGGCGCGGCAGTGGGCGATGCCGCTTACCGAGATGCAGATGCTCAGCGTCCGCGAGATGGAGCGGCAGGAGAACTGGAGCACGATCTTCAACACGATGCGCTCGTACCCGAATGTCGATTTCCACTTCAACTTCTACGGCACCACCTACACGCTGCCCGCATTCTATTCCTACTACCTCGCGACCGACGACGAGACCGCCAAGACCAAGGCCGAGGCAGTCAAAGACTGGCTGATCTCGGTCCAGGAGAAGTCCGGGCCGATGGAGGGCGCGTGGTTCTCGCAGTATCTCGTCAAGGGCACGCCGGGCGCGTTCTTCCTCGAGGGCACCGACCAGGCCGGCAACCGCTGGCTGCTCCCGCACTCCACCGGCACCTCCATCAAGACCCTTCTCTGGTATTGGGAGGCCAGCGGCCGCAAAGACGACAAGGCCTTCGCCGCTGCAAAGAAAGGCTGCGACTTCCTGGTCTCGCACCAGAACGAAAACGGTTCCTGGCCCTACGCCTACGATCTCGAAGGCAAGGTCATCAGCGACCAGTCCGACTCCGGCCAGATATGGTGCACCTGGGCCCTCTGGAAGATGTGGCAGTTCACCGGCGACGAGAACTACAAGACCGCCTCGCTCAAGTCCAAGGACTACTTCGTCAAGACCTCCTACGACAACCACCTCTACCAGGGCTACTGGGAGGATGTATCGGGCGGCGGCGGCAACGTCACGCGCAGCTCAGAGACCTACGAAGCCGCCATTGCCTGCCAATGCTTTGCCGACATGGGCGACAACGATCTGGCCCTCAAGGTTGCGCGCGACTCCGCCGTGAGCCTCTGGACGCGCGTCGTCTCGACCCGCCAGTACGAGACCTGCTACGGCGAGACCATCGAGCAGGGCAGCGGCGGCCCTTCGCAGGCCCAAAGCCCCATGGTCGGCGCGGCCATGCAGCGCATGTATGAGATCAGTGGCGACACGTTCTGGAACGACCTCTCCGGCGCGGTCAAGGCCATTCACTTCTGCGCCGACCCCGACCAGGCCTACGGCATGTGCGCCATCGCCGGCTGGGACGAATGCCTCACCGGCACCATCAGCCCGCCCATCGACAACGTGAACGCCATGACCAAGGCCGGCGCGGGCGGGCGCGGCGTCTGGAACGAATGGCAGACCGCCCAGTACGCCTGGCTCGCCCTCGACTGGCTCATCCGCGAGGGCAATATGCGCGCGCCGCAATACATCAAGATCGACCCCATGACGATGCGCGGCACCGTCCTCGGCATTCCCGGCCGAGTCAAGATGCCCGAGGAGCGCTGCGACGTTACCGGCATAGACCACTATGACATCAACTGGGCCGGCTATCAAAACGACGAGAGATACGTCCTGATGGTCATGAACCACCAGGAGAAGGTGACCGTTCTGATCCGCCCGCACGAGGCCCACCTGGACATCTACACCCGCCCGCCGCGCATTCTCGTCGGCAGCGGCAGCGACTACAAGGAAGTGCCCGTGGTCAAAAAGGGCGTGCAGTACCCGGTTGACATCCCCCAAAAGGGCACAGCGCTATTGATCTGGGACAGGATCAGGTAGGCTATGACGCTGATCTCGCGTATGGCTATGGGAATGCTGTTGATCTGCTGCGCCGCCGCGTGCGAGGCACGTGACCCGCTCGTGCTCTGGTACAAGCAGCCCGCGCGGGATTGGCAGACTCAGGCGCTCCCCATCGGCAACGGCCGCGTTGGATGCATGATCTTCGGCGGTGCACCCAGCGAGCGCGTGCAGTTCAACGAGATCAGCCTCTGGACCGGCGACGAACGTGACACCGGCTGCTACCAGGACTTCGGCGACATCTACATCGACCTCAAGCAAGATGCGCCTCAAAGCTACCGCCGCCAACTCGACATCAGCAAGGCCGTGCACGACGTTACCTACACATCCGGCGGCGTCACGTACCGCAGGCAGTGCTTCTCCAGCGCCCCGGCGCAGGTCATCGTCATGCGCCTGACCGCCGACAAGCCCGGCTCGTACTCAGGAACGATCAGGCTCCTTGACGCCCACGGCGCGGCAACGACCGCCGGTGCCGGCCGCCTCACCTCCGCCGGCGCGCTCGCCAACGGCCTCAAATATGAGTCACAGGTTTTGGTCAAGCACGAGGGCGGGACCGTCGCGGCCGACGGCTCGGACCTCAAGATCGAGGGCGCGGACAGCCTCATCCTGATCCTTGCCGCGCGCACCAACTACGTCCCCCGCTACGACCAGGGGTGGCGCGGCCCCGATCCGCACGGCAAGCTCACGAACGAGATCGATAACGCCGCCGCCCAGCCCTATTCCCAGCTTCTTACCGAGCACGTCAGGGACTACCGGAGGCTCTTCGATCGCGTGACGCTCGACCTCGGGCCATCGAACGCGTCGGCCGCCCAACTGCCTACGGACGAGCGAATGGCCGCATACGCGGCGGGCGCGCCGGACAACGGCCTGGAAAGCCTGTTCTTCCAGTTCGGAAGGTACCTGCTGATCAGTTGCTCACGCCCCGGATCGCTTCCCGCCAACCTCCAGGGTCTCTGGAACGACAGCAACAACCCGCCCTGGACCTGCGACTATCACGCCAACATCAACGTCGAGATGAACTACTGGCCAGCCGAGCCCACCAACCTCTCGGAGTGCCACATCCCGTTCCTGGACTACATCAACAACCTGCGCGAGGTGCGCGCCAAACAGACCAAAGAGGACTTCGGCCCCAGCACCCGCGGCTGGGTGATCTACACCGAGAACAACATCTTCGGCAGGTCCCGCTGGGAGTAACCTCACCGGCAGCGCGTGGTTCTGCAGGCATCTCTGGGAGCACTACGAGTTCACCGGCGACAGGCAGTTCCTCAAGTCGCGCGCCTATCCGATCATCAAGGAGATCTGCGAGTTCTGGGAGGATCGCCTCAAGGCCCTGCCGGACGGCACGCTTGTCGTTCCCGACGGCTTCTCCCCCGAGCACGGCCCGCGAGAGGACGGAGTCACCTACGACCAGATGATCATCTGGGACCTGTTCGGCAACTACGTCCAGGCCGTCGACCGTGCTGGATGTCGATCCCGAATACCGCCGCAAGATCAGCGATATGCGTTCCAGGCTGCTCGCGCCGAAGATCGGCAAATGGGGCCAACTGCAGGAGTGGGCGGTGGACCGGGACGACCCAACCGACCAGCACCGCCACGTATCCCACCTCTTCGGCCTTTATCCCGGCAACCAGATCTCTCCCACCACGACCCCCGCGCTCGCCGGGTGCCGCGCGGGTCTCACTCAACGCCCGCGGCGACGGCGGCACCGGATGGAGCAAGGCGTGGAAGATCTGCTTCTGGGCCCGACTGCTCGACGGCGACCACGCCCACAAGATGCTCGCCAGTCAACTCCGGCTCGTGACTTCAAAGGACATCGACTATGGCAACGCCGGCGGCACATACTCCAACCTGCTGGACGCTCATCCGCCGTTCCAGATCGACGGCAACTTCGGCGCAACAGCGGCGGTCGCCGAGATGCTTCTCCAGAGCCAGACCGGCGAGGTCCATCTGCTTCCGGCCATGCCCAAAGCCTGGAGCAGTGGCACGGTCAAAGGGCTGTGCGCGCGCGGCGGGTTTGTCGTCGACATGTCATGGAAGGACGGCCGCCTGTCCGGCGCGACAATTCTGTCTAAACTCGGCGGCGCCTGCAAGGTCAGATACGGTGACGAGACGCTCGTTTTGCGCACAACCAAGGGCGGCCGCTATCGGCTGAGCGGCGCTCCGCTTGCACTCCTGTAGACGAGGCCAGCCGGATTGTCCGGACTGGGTTCAGGCAACTGCTGCTTTTTGCGTGTGGTTGCGTGTTATTGCGCAGGAATGGTTGATTGAGCTGGCGAACCAGTTCATGAGTTCTGATATCGAAGCTTCATTTGGAAGCGGGTTGACGGAAAGGAAGTTCCAATGCTCAGACAGTCGCTTACACTTGTTCTTGCACTGACGGTCGTGTGGGTTGCAGCCGCGCTGACCGCGTTTGCCGCGGATGACGCCACACAGGACCTGTCCCTGGTCGGCATCGCCGACAGGCCTGCCACCTGGCTTACGACCAATCAGCGTATGTGCTTCGGCGTCGGCCCAAAGGACCTCGACGAGGTTATCAAGGACGGCACCAACGTCATCTGCGGCGGCACCAACGCCGCCGGCATCGGCTTCGCCGGAGGCCCGTTCATCCTCGACAAGGACGGCAAGACCATCATCGAGATCAGCGGCAAAGTGGTGCCCGAGAAGACCCTTCAGGAACTGCGCGCCAACGTCGTTGCCGCACACGCGAAGGGCGCCAAAGTCCTCGGAGAGGTCATCCGCTTCAACATCGCCCCTTGGATGGTCGCCGAGCACCCGGACTGGCAGGAGATCGTCACGCCCAACGGCAAGCCCATAACCGGCAAGGCCGCTGAGGGCCGCGCCATGATGGGCTGCTGGAACTCCCCCTATGGCGATTGGTTCATCAAGTCGCAGGTGGAGCTCGTGAAGCGGCTGGACTGGGACGGCTACAACATGGACGGCTTCGGGTGCTGGACCCAGTGCTACTGCCCATACTGCCGCGCCGCCTACAAGCACGACACCGGCAAGGACATTCCCAAGGACAAGAACGTAAACGACCCCGAGTTCCGCCACTATCTCAAGTGGAGGCTGGCCCGCTACACCAAATTCGTCGCGAAGTGGACCGCCGCGCTCAAGGCCGTCAAGCCGGACTTCGTCTGCGCGCCGTGGACGACCGGCCCCGGACGCTGGTGGCACTGGATGGGCGCGCCGTTTGCCGAGGGGACCGACGCCCTCCACCGCGTCCTTGACGCGCCGTTCCTGGAACTGCTATGGGACTTCCCGCCCGATCAGGGCGACAACATGATCGCCTCGTTCGTCGTTCGCTACTACCGCGGCCTCACCGGCGACCGACCCGCCTGGATGCTGCCCTATCTGTGCGAACAGGGCCAGTTCAACATGCAGCCACCGGCGGTCGAGTGCGACGTGCGCGAGATGACCGTTCTCACCAACGGCTGCCTCGTCGGCCAGGGGCTCTGGCAGCAGAACGCCGACGCTCCCCTCTCGCACTTCAACAAGGAGCTGAAGGACCGCGAGCCGTTCACCACCAACGCCAAATCGCTGAAATGGGCGGCGATGTTCGTCGGCGAAAGCAGCCGGCTGATGCACGGCATCCCCGGCGCGCGGCTCGAAGTGCCGTTGGGCTCCTGGATAGGCAGCGGCGTAGACACCAACGACATCAGCAAGCTCCCGCCCGGTGAGCGTCGCATACCCACCCACATGGAATCCGCCGTCGGCACGTTCCGCGCGATGATGGAGGATCACCTGCCCCTCGACATAGTGATCGAACCCGACCTGGAGAGCATCGCTACCCTCCGCAAATACAAGGTCCTGATTCTCCCCGATGCCACCTGCCTCAGCCAGAAGGCAGTGGACGTGATCCGCGCGTTCGTCAAGGGCGGCGGCGGACTGGTCTCGCTTCACGAAAGCTCCATCTGCAACGAGTTCGGCGACCGGCAGACCGACTTCGGCCTCGCCGACGTCTACGGCGCTCACTTCAAGGGCACGGACGACTACTCCGCCCGCTGGCCCAACTACGTGAAGTGCGTGGACATCTTCCTTGGCTACGACAAGAACGAGATCACCGACGACCCCGTCATCCAGTCGAACTACCGCAGAGGCTCGGACCGGCTCAACTACATCGGCTGGGCGACCAACGTCGAGGCCGACAAGTCCGCCAAGATAATCGGCAACCGCCTTGGCGCCGACAACTGGCCGTTTGTGGTGCTCAACACCGTCGGAAACGGTCGATCCGCCTACATCGCAGCCGATCTCGGGCAGGCATACTTCCTGGCGCCGTACCAATACGAGCGCAGGATGATCACCAACGCAGTGCGCTGGGCGGCCGCCGGCAATACGTGTCCCGTCAAGGTCGAGGCCCCTCTCTGCGTCCAGGCCGCCTTCTACACTCAGAACGACGGCAAGCGCAAGATCGTGCATCTCCTCAACGATGTCAACACCACTGCTTCCCGCGCCCTGCCTGAGAACAATCCGCCCATGCGCGAGGACACCGTTCCGGTTACCGACATCAAGGTCTCGCTCGCCGATCCCAGCGTTACGACGGCCTTCCAGGAGCCCGGCCACACAGCGCTGCCGCTGACCAAGACGGCCGACGGCGTCCAGGTCACCGTTCCCAAGCTCGTCATCCACTCCATGGTGGTTTTCGAATAGAGAATTGAGGCATGCAATGACAGCTATGCGTCTGATAGCGATACTCTGCTGCTGTATGATGCTGGCCCCGTACGCTGACGGGGCCACTCCGGCCAAGCCCGACAGTGCAGTCCTGGCCAAGATCAAGGCCCGTGCCGACTCGATGAAGGGCCTCGATGCCGAGAACAACACCTGGCTGAAGACCAACCAGCGCCTCTGCTTCGGCGCTTTTCGCGGTGATCTGGATCAGATGGTCAAGGACGGGTCCAACGCGATCTGCGGCGGCACCAACGCCGGCGGCATGGGCTTTGCAGGCGGTCCCTACGTTCTTGGCAAGAACGACGAAATCGTCGATGTCCGCACGGGCAAGGCCCTGTCGGACGCAGACGTCAAGCAGCTCCGCGCCAACGTAGACGCCGCGCACGCCAAAGGCATCAAGGTTCTCGGAGAGGTCATTCGGATGCACATGACGCCGTGGGTCCAGGCGGAGCATCCCGACTGGCAGGTTCTCGATTCGCCGGGTCAGAAGCCGCTTCCCGCCGACAAGATACCGGACAGCATGGTCCTCGGCTGCTGGAACTCGCCCTACGGCGACTTCTTCATCAGATCGCAGGTCGAGATAGCCAAGAGGCTTGACCTGGACGGCTATAACCTCGACGGCTTCGGCTGCTGGATGCAATGCTACTGCCCCCACTGTGTCGCCGACTACAAGAAGGAAACCGGCCGCGACATGCCCGGCGGGATCAACGCCAACGATCCCGAGTGGCGCCACTATCTCAAGTGGAAGCTCGACCGTTACACCAAGTTCGTCGAGAAGTGGACATTGGCGCTCAAGGCTTTCAAGCCGGACTTCGTCTGCGCGCCGTGGACCACCGGCCCGGGCCGATGGTGGCATTGGATGGGCGCGCCGGCCGTCGAGGGCTCGGACAATATGCACCGCGTGCTTGACGCACCCGCCCTCGAACTGCTGTGGGACTTCCCACCTGACCAGGGGAGCAACCTTCTTCCGGCGTTCACCTGCCGCTACTACCGCGGCCTCACCGGCGACAGCCCCGCCTTGGTCCTGCCGTATCTGTGCGAGCAGGGCCAGTTCGGAATGCAGCCGCCGCCCGCCGAGTGCGACGTTCGCAATATGACCGTCCTCACCAACGGCTGCCTCGTCGCCACCGGCTACTGGCAGCAGAGCAAAGAAGCCCCGCTCTCGCATTTCAACAAGATGCTCGAGGAACGCGAGCCCTTCACCGACGGCGCCAAGTCCGTGAAGTGGGCGGCCATGCTCGTCGGCGAGAGCAGCCGCCTACTATACGGCCTGCCCGGCGCTGCGCATGGAAGTGCCGCTGGGGCACTGGTTTGGCAGCGGCGTGGACACGCCCGACATCGGCAAGCTCGCCGCCGGCGAGCGGCGCATGCCCGCGCACATGGAGTCGGCCGTCGGCGTCTTCCGCGCCATGATGCAGGACCACCTCCCGCTCGACATCATCATCGAGCCGGACGTCGAGAACTTGCAGACACTCAAGCAGTACAAGGTGCTGATCCTGCCCAACGCCGCCTGTCTCAGCAAGAAAGCCGACGACAACATTCGCCAGTTCGTCAAGGACGGCGGCGGGATCGTCGCCATGCACGAAAGCTCGATCTGCAACGAGTTCGGCGACCGCCAGCCCGACTTCGGCCTCTCCGACGTCTTCGGGGTTCATTTCAAGGGCACAACCGACTACTCCGCGCGCTGGCCCAACTTCGACCCGTGGGTGCAGTGCTATCTGCCCCTTACCGGGATCGACTCGCACCCCATCGTTGACGATCCCGTTATCCGCGCGAACTACCGCGGCGGCGACCGTGTCAACTACATCGGATGGATGACCAACGTCGATCTGGTCCCCGGCGTCATCAGGCTGGGCCGTCGGCTGGCCGATCCGGAGTGGCCCTTCATCGTCATCAACGACGCCAACTCGATGAGTTCCGTGGGCAGCGGCCGTTCGGTCTACTTCGCTTGCGACATGGGCCAGGCCTACTTCATCGCGCCATTCCAGTACCAGCGCAAGCTGATCAGCAACGCCGTGAAGTGGGCAGCCGGCAAGTGCCCTTACAAGATCGAAGCGCCGCTCTGCGTCCAGGCCGCGTTCTACACTCAGAACAACGGCAAGCGCAGGATCGTGCACCTGCTCAACGAGGTCAATACCACGGCCGATGGTGCTCTGCCTGAGAACAATCCCTCCATGAGGGAGGACATTCTGCCGATCCCGAACATCAAGGTCACTATCGCAGACACCAGCGTCAACTCGGCGTACCAGGAACCGGGACACACTCCTCTGCCGATCACCAAGAACAACGATGGCGTGCAAGTCACCGTCCCAAGCGTCGACATTCATACGATGGTGGTGTTCGAATGATCGTGTGTCTCCACTCTGCTAGCCCTGAGTGGCCCGCCCTGAGTAGGCGGGGATTGGCCGCCGTAGCGAATGGGTGGGCCGTATCGAAGGGCGGTCGCAACTCCACGGCGTTTCGACACGGTACTCAGCGCCTGCGGTGCGCCATCTTGCTTGCCTTGGCCACGCTCTTCGCCTGCTGCGGAATCGCCGCAGCCGACACGGGCGTACCCGGCGTCGGGCCGTTCCGCCCTCCGGCTACGCCCCTGATCGCGGTCGATCCCTACTTCAGCGTCTGGTCGTTCCATGACTTCCTGACCGACGGCCACACCACGCACTGGACGGGCAGCCAGATGCCGCTCCGCTGCATGATCCGCATCGACGGCAAGGTCCTGCGCGTGATCGGAACCGACCCGTTCTACGTCCCGCCCATGCCGCAGACCGGCCTCGAAGTGACGCCTACGCGCTCCATCTACAGGATCGCCAACGACAAGGTCCGGCTCGTGCTCACGTTCATGACCCCGAGCCTGCCCTACGACCTCGACATCCTCTCCCGGCCTGCGTCGTACATGACCTGGAAAGTTGCAAGCAACGACGGCAAGGAGCATGACGTCACACTCTATCTGGAGACTTCGGCGCTGCTGACCGTCAACACCCCGGACCAGCGCGTCACATGGGATCGTCCCGCCGTCGACGGACTGACCGTCCTTCGCATCGGCAGCCAGGACCAGCCCATTCTCGCCAAGAAAGGCGATGACCTGCGAATCGACTGGGGCTATCTCTACGTCGCGACGCCGAACCAGCCCGGCCTGCAGACCTATCTCGGCAACGGCGACGCCTGCCGCGGCTCTCTGCTGACGAACAGCCCGCTCCCCAAGCCGGACGATTCTGCCATGCCCCGGCCCGCGGGCGAGGCGTTCCCATCGGCCACCGTCACCTTCGATCTCGGCAAAGTCGACGAGACGCCCGTCTCGCGCTACGTGATCTTCGCCTACGACGACCTCTACAGCATCGAGTTCATGGGCCAACGCCTGCGTCCCTACTGGCGTCGCAACGGCGCGGAAGCCGCGGACATGCTCAAGCAGGCGGCAAAGGACTACGAGCCTCTAACTAAGCAGTGCGAGGCGTTCGACAAGGACGTAATCGCCGATCTCACAGCCGCCGGCGGACCCAAGTATGCGCAGATAGCATCGCTGGCTTACAGGCAGTGCATGGCTGCGGGCAAGCTCGCGGCCGACGCCAACGGTATGCCGCTCTACTTCTGCAAGGAATGCTTCAGCAACGCCTGCATCAGCACCGTGGATGTCATCTACCCGTCCTCGCCGCAGTTACTGCTCTTCAATCCGATGCTGCTCGAGGCCTCGCTTGAACCCGTGTTGCTCTATGCCGAATCGCCGCGCTGGAAATGGCCGTTCGCCCCTCACGACATCGGGACTTACCCACTGGCCGACGGCCAGGTCTACGGCGGTGGCGAGGAAACCGAGACCAACCAAATGCCCGTCGAAGAGAGCGCCAACATGCTGCTCATGATGGCGGCGATTGCCAAAGCCGAGGGCAACGCCGACTTCTCCGCGAAGCACTGGGCGGTCCTGACGAAGTGGGCGGAGTACCTCAAGAGCAACGGCATGGATCCCAAGGAGCAGCTCTGCACGGATGACTTCACCGGCCACCTCGCGCACAACGTCAATCTTTCGGCCAAATCGATACTCGCCCTCGGCGCCTTTGCCCAGCTCTGCGACCGATTGGGCAAGCGCGACGAGGCCGAGAGCTATCGCAAGCTCGCGCAGGGATTCGCGGTCCAATGGACGAAGATGGCCAACGATGGCGACCACTACCGGCTCGCGTTCGACCGTTCCGGTACCTGGAGCCAGAAATACAACCTGATCTGGAACCGGGTTCTCAATCTCGACCTGTTCCCGCCCGAGGTCGCGCGAGAGGAGATCGCGTTCTATCGAACGAAGCTGACGCGTTACGGCCTCCCGCTGGACATCCGGCAGAACAGCACCAAACTGGACTGGATGATGTGGACCGGCGCGTTGACGGGCGATCGCAAGGACTTCGAGCCGTTCGTCAACGCCGCCTTCACGTTCCTTAACGAATCACCGAGCCGCGTTCCGATGACGGACTGGTACTGGACCGACACGGGCCGGATCGCTATCGCGCAGGCCAGGCCGGTCGTCGGTGCTCTGTACGTCGGGCTGCTGGGCGAACCCGCCGTCTGGAAGAAATGGGCCGCCCGCGCCAAACCCGTGCCCGGACACTGGGCGCCGCTTGAGATCACCAAGTGAACCTTGTCATGCTGAACCTGATTCAGCATCCAGTCCGGACCCTGTCATGCTGAACTTGATTCAGCATCCAGTCCGGACCTTGTCATGCTGAACTTGATTCAGCATCCAGTCTGGACCGTGTCATGCTGAACTTGATTCAGCATCCAAGCTGCAAATGGAGGGAAGAGACCTGCTTATGGTGGAGAAGAGTCGCAACACAGTATTCGACGTTCGTGAGTTCGGCGCAGCCGGCGACGGCGCCGCCCTGGACACGTCCGCAATCCAGCGCGCGATCGACGTCTGCGCAGTCGCCGGAGGGGGAACCGTCCTGTTTTCCGCGGGCAGGTTCCTCACGGGCACGCTGTTCCTGCGCAGCAACGTCACCCTGCACCTCGAGAACACCGCGGCGATACTCGGCAGCAAAGACCTCAAGGACTACTCGACCGACGTCGAGCGCTGCGGGTTCATCAACGAGACCCACATCGACAAGTGCCTGATCTACGCCGGCAACGTCGAAAACGTCGCAATCGTGGGGCAGGGGACCATCGACGGCCAGGGCGCCGCGTTCAAGGGCGGCGTGGAACAGGTCGCCGGCGGCGAAAGGCCCATGCTCACCCGCTGCTTCGGCTCCCGCAACATCCTCTTCGACGGCGTCACTCTCAAGAACGCCGGGTCGTGGTGTTCGCACTTCCGCGAGTGCACCGACGTCCGCGTCACGGGCGTCACCATCATCAACAAGGTCTGCTGGAACAACGACGGCATCGACCTCATGAGCACCAGCAACGTGCGCATCTCCGACTGCACCATCATCTGCCTCGACGACGCCATCTGCTTCCAGAACATGTCCAACGACAAGCCCGTCGAGGACGTCGTGATCACAAACTGCATCATGAGCACCCGCTGGGCTGCCATCCGCTCCGGCGGCGCGCACCGCGCGGGCATCCGCAACGTCACCGTCTCCAACTGCGTCATTCGCGACACCTACGGCTGCGGCATCAAACTTCAAGTGAGCGGGAACGGCTCTATGGAGAACATGACATTCTCCAACATCGTGATGCCCAACGTGAGCTGCCCCATCAGCCTGCGCTTCGGCAACTGCCACTACAACGGCGAGGAACTCGACAGATCGCATCCCTGGGGCACAATGCGCAACATGATGTTCAACAACATCTGGGCGACCGTCGTCAGCGAGCAGACTCTCAGAGAGGCGGTCAAGTTCCCCGCGCTCTACCCCGGCGAAGAGCGGCAGTGTATGTCCATCTGCGGTATCCCCGACCATCCGGTCGAGGGGATCACCCTGAGTAACCTGCACTTCATCTACCCCGGCGGCGGCACGGCCGACGACGCCGCGAATCTCAACGCGCCCGAGCTGGAGGATCAGTATCCCGAGTACTTCATGTGGGGTGTGCTGCCCGCCTACGGCATGTATGCCAGGCACGCGAAGGCGATCTCCATGAACAACGTCCGCTTCGAGCTTCGCGGCGACGACGCCCGCCCCGCGATCGTCTGCGACGACGTTGACGATCTCGACATATCCAACTTCCGCGCCGATCTTTCATCGACGGCCGAGTCGCTCATCAAGACGCGCAACACGCGTCAGGTGTCTCTGGAATCCTGCAGGCAGCTCGGCGGCAAGCCGAAGCCGGCCTCGCTAACTTCGGAGTTCTAACGTCCGGCTGGAGGACTGCGATGGTGGACGCTGCAAATCGATGTGTACTGGGCGCGACCGACGTGGCCATCATACTGGGCTCGATACTGCTCATCGTGCTCGTCGGCATAGCGGTCTCACGCAACCAGGACAAGACCGCCAGGGGCTATTTCCTGGCCTCCGGCAAGCTGCCCTGGTATATCATCGGCGCGGCATTCGTCTCCACGAGCGTTTCCAGCGAACAGATCGTCGGAACCGTGGGCGCCGCCTACAAGTCCGGCATGGGAATCGCGAACTGGGAATGGTGGACCCTGCCCACATACAGCCTCCTCCTGGTCTTCTTCATTCCGCTGTATCTCTCCAACCGGATCACGACCGTCCCGGAGCTGCTCGCCAAGCGCTTCGGTCCGCTCTGCGCCGACATCTATAGCTGGGTGATGCTCGTCGCCTATGTGGCCGTCTTCATGGTGACCGCGTTGTACGGCGGCAGTCTTGCCTTCTCGCAATTGACCGGTTGGGGTTTCTACCAGATCCTGTGGATAACCACGATCCTTGTCGGCCTCTACGCGGTCAAGGGCGGTCTGCGCTCGGTGATGATCACGGACGCGCTCCAGTGCCTGCTGCTGGTGGCCGGCGGCGTGACGCTCTTCTTCGTGGCGCTGCACAAGATCCCCGGCGGATGGGCGGCCATGCAGCATGCTAACCCCGCGCGATTCCACCTCTATCACGCACCCAGTGACCCCGTCGCCCCATTCCCCGTGCTGTTCCTCGGATCGATCGGCGTCTTTCTGTTCTACCAGTCCAGCAACCAGGTGATGGTCCAGCGCATACTCGGGGCGCGCTCCACCTGGGATGGCATGATGGGGATCGTCTTTGCGGGGTTCATCAACCTGCTCCGGCCGCTGGTAACCTGTTTTCTCGGGCTGATAGCTTATCACTGGATATTCGTAATGCACGCCGCGCCCGCCCTCAAGAATCCCGATTCCACCTTCGCCTTCGCGCTCACGCATTTCGCTCCCGGGTGGGGACTGCGCGGCATCATACTGGCGGGCTTCGTCGCGGCCGTAATGTCCACGACCAGCGCGCTCGCCAACTCGTCGGCAACCATATTCAGCCTCGACGTCTACAAGCGTCTCATCGACAAAGACGCCTCCGAGCGCAGGCTCATCACCGTCGGCAGCATCGCTTCGGCGCTGTCGCTCGTGATCGCCGCATGTCTCGCGCCGATTGTGTCCCGCATGGGCATTTTCACGTTTTTCCAGACCGGCATCACGTTCATCGCCACCCCGTTCATCTCCGTCATGATATTGGGGATACTCTGGAAGCGGGCGAACTACGAAGGCGCGTTGTTCGGCCTGATCGGCGGAAGCGCGATCATGTTCACACTCGGCTTCGGCATCGCGCCGCACTGGTTCCCCAGGCTTCACTGGATCTACGTAGCCGCGATAGCCGAGGCGCTGACGATGTTCGGCATAGTGATCGTCTCTCTTCTCACGCCGCCGCCGAACGGCGAGCAGTGCAAGCCGTTCATCTGGCACAAGGGCCTTCTCTCGGCCTACGACGAGGGCATTCGCCGCCCCTGGTATCAGAGCCTGAAGCTCTGGTTCGGGATATACGCCGTCGTGTGGGTCTATCTATACTCGCGGTTCTGGTAGGGGTATCGAGCATGACTTCAGACAAAGCAGTACGAGTTGGACTGATCGGCGCCGGCTGGATCGGGTCCCACCACGGGGCCAACATCATCGCAAACCCGCACGCGTCCCTCGCCGCCGTCTCCGATCCCGTCACCGGCAAGGCCGAGGAGTTCCTCGCCAGGTACGGCGCCGAGGCGGACGCGTATTGCGACTACCGCCAAATGCTCGCCCGCGACGACATCGACGCGATCATAGTCGCCTCACCTAACGCGCTCCACGCGGAGCATGCCGTCGCGGCCGCCGAGGCCGGCAAGCACATCTACCTGGAAAAGCCGATGGCGATCACTCTACAGGACTGCCGCGCCATAGTCGATGCCGTGCGCAAGGCCGGCGTCAAGTGCGCGATGGGCTATCACCGCAGGTTCAACCCGCTGGTCCGATGGGCAAAGGACCTTCAAAGCGACGGCCGCCTCGGAGAACATCGTTCTTGCTGAATCCGACTACATCCACCACATCCCCGGCGACTGGGACATCTGGGAATGGCTCGGGAAAGAAAGCGTCGCCGGTTCGCTGATACACGCGGGGGTCGGCCACAACATCGACCTGCTCCGCCACTTCTGCGGCGAGGTCGCGGAGGTGTCGTGTTTCAAGGACATCCGCCTGCCGCGCAAGACGCAAGTCGAGACCGAGGACGTGGCGATCATCAACCTGCGGTTCGAATCCGGCACGCTCGGCCGCGCGGTTCTCTTCGTGGGGCCGATTCTTCCGTTCCGCTTCACAATACGGCTCTTCGGGACCCGCGCCACGATCGACCAGAACCGCGTCTGGCTCGACACCACGCCCGGCTTCGACCAGCCCGGCAGCGAAACCGAGCTGCCCGCTGAGTGGATACCCGACAACGTCCAGGGCGGGATCTCCGAACCGTGGGACAAGTGCCTGGAGGCCTTCATCGACGACATCCGGCTCGACCGCCGCCCCGCCAATGACGCCCAGAGCGGCTTCGCCACCGCGGCAATCTGCTTTGCCGCCGTGCAATCCGCCGTAGACAACGCGATAGTAACACCGGAGCGATTGGAATGAAGAACACCGTAGGCCCTGAGTAGGCGGGGTCTGTCCGCCGTATCGAAGGGCCGGTCGCCGGAGCGACCGCCGTATATAGAGGAGAACTCGATGTCCGACTACCACCTCATAGATCTCAACTTCGCGGCCCGCGAGCTGCGCAAACTCGGCGACGCGGAGATGAAGTATCTCGCGGAGGTAATGCAGGGCGAAACGCTCAGCAACTACATCAGCGAGTCCAGCATGACCCGCCGGTTCGAGGATGCCTTCGCCAAAAGAGTCGGCGCGGCCAGGGCGATGGCCAAGAACAGCGCGATGTCCGGGCTCTGCGAGGCCGTCAGCGTTTCGGGCGCGGGCCCCGGCTTCGAAGTCATCTGCGACCCGATAGTCCACTTCGGTGGCCTTGCCGCGATCTATTTCAACGCCGTACCGCGCTTCGCCGACGTCAAGCCCGACACCTACAACATCGACCCGGATTCCATCCTGGCCAACATTACCCCGCTCACAAAGGCCGTGATCGTCACGCACCTCTGGGGCCAGAGCGCCGAGATCGACACCATCGCCGAGATCTGTCGCGACAAGGGCATCTTCCTCATCGAGGACTGCGCCCACAGCATCGGCGTCACCTGGAAGGGCAGGCACGTCGGCACGTTCGGCGACCTCGGCGTTTTCAGCTTCCAGGAGTTCAAGCAGCTCTCCACCGGCGACGGCGGCATGACCGTCACCATGAACGAGGAGCTCTTCGACAAGATGCGCAGCGCCTGGTGGTTCTCGGCAGAGTCGCCCCAGTTCATGTATACCAACTATCGCATGAACGAGGTCACCGCCGCCGTGGGCCTTGCGCAGCTGGAGAAGGTCGACGGCATCATCGATGGTACCTACAACAAGTCCCTCGACATCCTCAACAACGTCATCGAGGGCTGCGAGTGGCTCAAGCCCCGGCACGTACCCGCCGGCGCCCACATGAGCGGCTACTGGTGGAGCTGCACGTGGCAGGGCGACAAGCACGGTCTCTCCTACGACAAGTTCAAGCAGATCAGCGAGGAGCTCAAGATCGGTCTGCGATTCGGCTTTAACCACTACCCCGCCCAGGATTTCCCGTTCTTCCGCGAGTCCACAGCTTACCGTACCCACCCGGACTGCCCCGTCCGCTGCCCGCTCTATACCGCCAGGAGCAACTACCGCTACACCTGGGGACAGACTCCGGTCTGCGAGGACCTTATGCCCAGGTTGATCACCGTCAACCTGGTTTTCATGCCGGCACCTGTCGCTCAGGAGATGGCCGCCCGCATCCGAACGGCCATCGAGCGAATGGAGGAATGAGCATGCGCGACGCGAACCTGACACTCGACGGCGGAAGGTTCGGTATCACAGTCGAACCGGACCGCGGCGGCAAGATAGCGTCGATCGTAGATAGCAGGCTCGGCCGCAATCTGCTGCTCGACGAAGCCCAGAGCTCCCCACTGCCGCTCGAGGACGGCCGCGAGTTTCTGCTCTACGGCTGGGACGAAGCCGTTCCTTCGATCGAGCCGTGCGGCGATTCCCCGGCGCTCGGGCATGCCTGGCGGGAACGCGCGGTGAGCCATCTGACGGCAGGCAGCCTGGGCACCCTCTGGCGGATGCCCGGTTGGCAGCTCGACCGCTGGTTGGACGTTGAGCGCGACACGATTCGCGCCCGCTACATACTCAAGAACACTGCCGCCCGCCCGGCGCGGGTGCTCTGGTCGGGTCACGCCTTGTATCCGATGGATGGCCTGCGTCAGGTTCTGCTGCCGCTCGGCAAGCCTATTCTCGGCCCCTGGTGCACTTCCGAGGATCTGGCCGCCTTGCTGATAGATGGAGACAGCTACCGCTGCATCTCAGCGACCGCGGAAACGGGCAGGAGTTGGAAGTTCTTTCTGCCTGCCTCGCGCGGAGTCGATCTGATCTACAGCGATACCACGCTCACCATCAAAACCGACGCGCCCTGGTGGGGGATTCTGGTACAACCTTGGCCGCCTCGGCGTTTCCTGCATCGGCGTCGAGCCGACCAATGCGCCCACGGACCTCCTCAGTGAGGTGCGCGGCGTCATCGGTCCGAACGAAACGCTGTCTGCGACCGTTGAAGTGGAGGTGCGGCAATGAACGTAGTATCGGTGATGGCGCATCAGGACGACGAGCTCATGTGCCTCGGCACGCTGCTCAAAATGCGGCAGCGCGGCGATGAGATTCACTTCATCTGCGTCACCGACGGCAGCGGCGGAATGGTGCAGTGGCCCGACATGGGCCGCGACGAAGCCGCCGCCATCAGGGACCGCGAAATGAAGCAGCTCGCCGGCCGGCTCGACGCGACCTACACCTGCCTCGGAGAACAGGACGAGTATCTCTACGACACTCCCCAGATCCGCCTCGCGCTGCATCGACGCGCTCCGGGCCTGCAGCGCCGACGTCATATTCACCCACTTCAACCCGGACTACAACCTGGACCACATGACAGTGAACCTCCTGGTCCGCCAGTGCGCGATGCACGTCCCGTTTCCCATGACCCATACCGACCACCCGCCGCTCACCACCACGCCCGCGGTCTTCTGCGTCGAGCCTCTGGGTTCGTTCGAGTTCGAACCGTCACACTGGGTGGACATCACGGCCCAGATGGACCGCAAGGCCGAGCTCGCCCTCTGCCACGCAAGCCAGGACGAGGCCTTCCGCGCGGCATTCGGCAAGGGACTCGACGACTGGATCAGACGCACCTCCGTCTACCGCGGCGAGCAGTCCGGCGTCGCCTACGCCGAGGCCTTCCGCCCCATGCTCTCCAGGGGCCTCATCAAGCCCTATTCCATCCTGCCGTAGGACGCGTCCCCGACGAGCGCCCTACCCCGCAGGCCCTGAGTAGCGAAGCGTATCGAGGCCGCGCCCTTCCCCGCTAGTCCTGAGTAGCGAAGCGTATCGAAGGGCCGGTGCCCTTCCCCGCTGGTCCTGAGTAGCGAAGCGTATCGAGGGCCGGTGCCCTTCCCCGCTGGTCCTGAGTAGCGAAGCGTATCGAAGGGCCGGCGCCCGCTTTCCGCTTTCCACTCTCAGCTCTCCACCCTCCCTTCCCGGCTCTCTGCTCTCCGCTCTCTGCCCTCCGCTCCCTTCCCCTTCAAAAAACCCCGCAGAAAGGTGTTGACAACCGCCAGTGAACGTGGTATACTGCCATACTATGCATGCTTCCACACCCACAAGTATCTCCCGTCGGCCCGAACCTCGAGTATCACATTCCGAACATCAATGTGTTAGATGCAAAAACAAACTCAATCCACCCCTCATTCACGAGGGAATCCGACCCCTTCCAAGCGTGAGTTTGTTCCTTCCAGATCCCGACCGACGACCGTTGACCGTCGACCGACCACCGTTAATCGAGGTGTCAAAATGAGCAAGCCCAACGTCCTACTCATACTTGCTGACGATATGGGTTACGGCGACATCGGCGCCTTCGGCAACCCCGCCGTCCAGACCCCCCACCTGGACCGGCTGGCCGCCGACGGCCTCTGCCTGACCCAGCACTACTCCGCCTCGCCCGTCTGCGCCCCAGCCAGGGCCGGGCTGATGACCGGCCGGTATCCGCACCGCACCGGCGCAATCGACACCCTCGAGGGCCGAGGCCTCGACCGCCTCGCCCTGAGCGAGGTCACGCTCGCCGATATGCTCAAGTCCGCCGGCTACACAACCGGCCTCGTCGGCAAGTGGCACCTCGGCGCGCTCGACCCTCGCTACCATCCCCGCGCCCGCGGCTTCGACGAGGCCGTATGCTTCCGCGGCGGCTGGAGCGACTACTGGCAGTGGCGCCTCGACTATGACGGCAGCTTCCGCAAGGCCGACGGCCGCTATCTCACGGACGTGTTCACCGAGGAGGCCGTCCGCTTCATCGACCGCCACCACGCCGAATCCCTTCTTCCTCCACGTCACCTACAACGCCCCCCACTTCCCGCTCCAGGTCCCCGACGAGGACGCCGATCCATTCCGGCAGACCGGGCAATTCACGGAAGGCGTCTCCCTCATCTACGGCATGAACCGCCGCATGGACGCAGGCATCGGTCGCATCCTCGACGAGCTCGACCGCGGCGGCCTCACCGACAACACCATAGTCCTCTTCGCCAGCGACAACGGCCCGCAATTCGGCGGCGAAGGCGATATGTGCACGACGCGGGCCAACGGCGACTTCAACGGCTGCAAGGGCCTGGTCTACGAGGGCGGAATCCGCGTGCCGGCGATCCTGCGTTGGCCCGCGGGGCTTGCCGGCGGACGCCGGGCCCACGACCTGATCCACTTCACCGACTGGCTCCCGACCATCGCGAGCGCCGCAGGCGCGGATCTGCCGCCCGACGTACAGCTTGACGGCCGCGACGCCCTTCCGGTCCTGCGCGACGGCCAGCCCCAGCCCGACAGGACGCTCTTCTGGCAGTGGAACCGATACACTCCCGTCCCCACCTGCAACGCCGCCGTCCGCAGCGGCCGGTGGAAGCTGATCCGCCCACGTATCAAGGAGGCGATGCAGCTCGCGCGCGAGGACACGGACATGGACCGCCGCCTCAAATACGAACCCGAGGGCATAACCGACATCACTCGCACACCCGAACCCGAGCGCGTCATCCCCGATCCGCCGCCGCCCCTGCTCTTCGATCTCGACTCCGACCCATACGAGCGCCGCGACCTCTCACGGGAGCAGCCGCAAGTCGTATCGAAGCTGCAGCGCGAGATCGACACGTGGTTCGAATCGGTGGAGTCCGAAAGGGGGGCGATAGACGACTGAACCGGCGAATTTCCTCACACCTCTGCACTTTTCCGGCATGAACTCGTTTAGCCGGCCGGGCTATTGGGAAGTCTACTGTGTGCTAGCCTGCCTGATTTCCCTGTCGGCCGCATTTCACAAAAAGAGGAGTGGGATTCAATGGTAAAGCGGTTCCTCGTTGTCGTGTCGCTATTCACACTTGCAGTTGGACTCGCCCAGGCGGCGCCTGTGACGGTGGACTTCAGCGTCATCGGCGCTGACTCTCACAGCATCACGGCGCCTGACAACTACACTCTCGACGGCGTCACATTCACCTACGACAACCTCGGCAGTATCTATGACATCGCGGAGATCGACGCGCTGGGCCCGTTCGGCAGCACGTATGGCAACCTCATACTCGACTTCGATTCGCAAGTGTCGGCGATCAACTTCGACTTCTCGATGATCGGGGTCTACGGGCCGGTCAGCAGCGGCGTGTCGGTTGCCTTCAACAACTCGGGCAGCAACGTCGGGAACCTGGCCGCTGACGCCGATGACTACTGGCCCTACGACGCGGGCAATCCGCTGCTCGGAGGTGACGCCTACGGAACGCTATCCTACAGCGGGGCCGCGTTCAACCAGGCTGTCGTGTCCTTCTCTCCCGACGCGTATTTCTTCACCGTGGACAGCCTGGGCTATCTGCCGATAGAGAGCGCGAGTCCCGAGCCGTCGGCGCTGGCCGCGCTGGCATTTGGCCTGTTGGGCATTCCCGCCCTGCGCCTCGCCCGCCGCAGACGCTGATCACCGGCGCTTTACAAGAAGACTCCGAAGCACTATACTATAGCAGGAAGCGGTGCACTGCCGCTTCCTGCTGTGTACGGAGGCTTATCAGCGCAAGATGCGCCTGCTCAGAGGCATTTTCAGCAAGGTCGATCAACTGCTCACCGGCCGCCGGCCAGTGGACGACGAGCTCTTCGACGAACTCGAGGAGCTTCTCATCCAGGCCGACCTGTCTATGACCACAACCACCAAACTCGTGGAGTCCCTGCGCGACGCCGCCCGCAAAGAGCGCCTCAGCGAGAGCGACCAGATCAAGGAGAGGCTGAAGGGCTCGCTGGAGGCGATACTCGCTCCTGACGGCTCTGCCGGTCTGCACGTGCCCGCCGAGCGCCCTGCCGTCTATCTCTTTGTGGGCGTCAACGGCGTCGGCAAGACGACGACTATCGCCAAGATTGCGCACCGGTTCAGGAAGTCGGGCCACCGCGTGCTGCTCTCCGCCGCGGACACGTTCCGCGCCGCCGCGATCGAGCAGATAGAGATCTGGGCCAACCGCGCCGGCGCCGAGATCATCAAGCACCAGCCCGGAGCCGACCCGGGGGCGGTCGTTTTCGACAGCATCAACGCCGCCGTCGCGCGCGGGGCGGACGTCGTTCTCATCGACACAGCCGGCCGGCTGCACACCAAGACCAATCTCATGGAAGAGCTGGCGAAGATCGGCAGGGTCGTCCAGAGAACGCTCGGCCGAGAGCCTGACGAGACCATTCTCGTCCTCGATGCCACCACCGGTCAGAACGCGGTCAACCAGGCGCGCGAGTTCGCCAACGCGGTCCCGATCACCGGCATCGCGCTCGCCAAGATGGACGGCACCGCCAAGGGCGGGATAGTCGTGACCATCAAGGACGAGCTCGGCCTGCCGATCAAGCTGGCCTGCACCGGCGAGAAGCTCGACGACATCGAGGATTTCGATCCGAAGGCGTTCGTGGACGCGCTTTTCGAGGCATGACGTGGCCGAACCGAAACCATTCCTGAGCCTTATCATACCCGCCTACAACGAGGCCAAGCGCATAGCCGAGACGGTCGAGATCGTCCGCGCCTATCTCGGTTCGCTCGGTGAACCCTACGAGATCATCGTAGTCGACGACGGCTGCACGGACGCGACCCGCGAGATCCTCTCGGGCATCCCCGACATCGAGGTGATCTCCTACCATCCCAACCGCGGAAAGGGTCACGCCGTGCGGCAGGGAATGCTGGCGTCGAAGGGCGACTACGCCGCGTTCACCGACGTCGATCTGTCTGCCCCCATCGACGAGCTTGCCAAGCTGTTTGCTGCGGTCCATGCCGGCGCTGATGTGGCGATAGGATCGCGCGCGATGGGCGGCTCGCAACTGCTTGTCCGCCAGCCCCGCTACCGCGAGCTTGGCGGGAAGATGCTCAATTTGGCCATTCAGTTGCTCGCGGTGCCCGGGATACACGACACCCAGTGCGGGCTCAAGCTCTTTGCAGGCGATCTGGCCAGGCGGGTATTCGCGCAGTGCGTGCTGAACGGGTGGGGGTTTGACGTCGAGGCGCTCTATCTCGCGAGAAGACTGGGCGGTCGCATAGCCGAGGTGCCGGTGCGATGGAGCCACGACGCCGACACGAGAATCCGACCGCTGCGCGCCGGCCTGCAGGTTATCCGCGATACAATCCGCATCCGCCTCCACAAGTACCGAGATCTGAGATCACATCCCCGCAATTCACACAGGCCCCGCCTGCCCATGCCAGTGGAACAAGCAGACAGGGGCGGGCGGCAATCAGCTAGCGCACGGCGGTGTTACGTCCCGCTGGAACTTGCCTATAGATGCCACCACCCCGGCAGACACACGCGCTTGGAGGAGAGAACGATGCGTAGGCTCATCATCGTGCCCTGCTTGCTGGCAATAATACCTGCTCTGATAGGCTGTGGAGGTGGCGGTGGCTCCACAGGCGCGGGAGTCGGGGCCGGTGGCGTTCTTGGCGGCCCAGAACCAGGTGGCCAGTACGGCCAGATCCCGACGTCGGTGTTTCCCTGTATGAGTCCGGATCCGGCAGCGGTCGCGCCAAGGCTCAGCCTCATTGTCACCGACGAGGGCCGGATAGGCATAGTGCGTGCGGCACGGGCTGCGAACCCCAATCTCCGGTTTTTCCTATATGAGATCGTAGGGGCTACGTACGAAAACCTCCCATTCAGGAACGATCCCATAGGCTATGACTGGTTGATACAGCACCATCCCGAGTGGTTGCTGCTGGATCAAGCCGGTCAGACGATACACTTCGAGAACTATCCCCAGCTTGTCGCTTTGGACGTAGGCAACCCCGAATATCAACACGTCTGGACGGAGAATGCGATCGCCATCGCCAAGTCCTTGGGAGCCGAGGCCATATCTATCGACAACATGAACAGCCGCTACGACTGGGCCTACGGCGCCGGCGTGATTCCCGCGAAGTACCCGGACAGGGCCTCATACATCCAAGCACTGGACTCGTTCGTTCGTTATGCCGTTCAGGAGATCCATGCAGCGGGGCTGCTGGTCATCGGCAATGGTGGTGGCGAGTCGTCCAACAGCGGGATGTGGGCACAGTGGAATGGACTCTTCGACGGACGGCAGTATGAGCCGGTGCCGCTTTTCGGCGACGGGACTCCGCAGGACGTGGACGCGCGCTGGCTGGATTTCTTCAACGGATTCCAGACATTCTCGGACAAGATCAATGTGGTCTACATGCCGCGCAAACCGATGTCAGAGCAGAACTTCCGATACTTCGTGGCGGAGTATCTGATGTGGGCCGGACCTCAGACGTATATGGGGCTATACTGCAAGGCCAACGAGTCAGTGCCGAGCGATCCGCTGCAGGATATCCACATCGGCAATCCCATCGAGCTCGGTCACTGCGTGGCAGGAACCGTCTACCAGCGCGAATACCGAGAACGGGCTGGTCATAGTCAACTCCTCGCGATATCACTCGGCCAATGTGGACGTACCGCCCGGCCTCAAGAACGCCCAGGGTGTTCCCGTGCAGTCGGGATCCAGGGATCTCGGACCGCACGACAGTCTCATACTTCTCAAGCAGTGATCCTACTCCGACTTTGCCTTCTCGGGTCTCCGAGCCGCCGCGGCCCCTCCGGTTCCGTAGCTGGAGGGGCTTCTGCCTTTGGTCCTATCGCCCCAGGGAACTCGCCGCCTTGCCTGCGGCTTCGACCGTGGCCGCAATATCCTCGTCCGAGTGCGCCGCGGAGACGAACGCGGCCTCGAACTGCGAGGGCGCGAGATACACCCCGCGCCGCAGCATCTCGTTGAAGAATCGCGCGTAGAGCTTGGTGTCCGACCTCTTCGCCGAAGCGTAGTCCACGACCTCGCCTTTGGTGAAGAACGCGGTCAGAATGGAGCCGACGCGGTTCACCCGCGCGCCCTTCACGGCGTCCGCCAGCCCATCGGCGAGTGCCGTGGCTTTGCGCTCCAGCTCTTCATAGAATCCCGGCTTGCGAAGCGCCTTCAGCGTCGCGATTCCCGCATTGACGGCCAGCGGGTTGCCGGACAGCGTGCCCGCCTGATAGACCGGCCCCAGCGGCGCGACGCAGTTCATGATGTCGCGTCTGCCGCCGTAGGCGCCGACCGGCAGCCCGCCGCCGATTATCTTGCCCAGCGTGGTCAGATCGGGCCGCACGCCGTAGAGCTCCTGCGCGCCGCCATAGGCGACTCGAAATCCCGTGATGACCTCGTCGAACAGCAGCAGCGCGCCGAACCGGTCGCAGACCGCCCGCAATCCCGCCAGATAGCCCGTCTTCGGCGGAACGACGCCCATATTGCCCGCAATCGGCTCGATAACGACGCATGCGACATCGCACCCGATCACCTGCATCGCCTTTTCGACCGCGTCCAGGTCGTTGTAAGGCAGGGTGACGGTGTCGGTCGTGACGGCAGCGGGCACCCCGGCGCTGTCGGGTATGCCGAGCGTTGCGACGCCCGACCCGGCCTTCGCGAGAAGGCTGTCGGAGTGGCCGTGATAGCAGCCCTCGAACTTGACGATCTTGCTTCGGCCGGTGAACCCGCGCGCGACGCGAATCGCGCTCATCAGCGCCTCCGTGCCCGAATTGACCAGCCGCACCATCTCTATCGACGGCACGGCCCCGACTATCATCTCTGCCAGCTCGACTTCGAGCGCGGTCGATGCGCCGAACGTTGTTCCGTCGCGCGCCGCGCGCCGTATCGCCTCGATTACGTCGGGATAGGCGTGGCCGAGAATCAGCGGCCCCCACGAGCAGACGTAGTCGATGAACGAATTGCCGTCCTCATCGTAGACTCGGCTGCCCTCGCCGCGCCTGATGAACACGGGTTTCCCGCCGACGGCCCCAAACGCCCGCACGGGGCTGTTGACCCCGCCCGGGATCACCTTCCGCGCTCGTTCGAATAGCTCTTCCGATATTGAGAAGTCCATCCTAATACGAATCCCTCAACGAATACGCCTTGACCTTCGCCAGGTCCGAATCATCGATCTCCGACTCGACGCGCACGGTCACGGTCCGTCCGGCAGGCAGGTCGAAGTAGTTGCCCGAGAAGATCACGTCGCGTTTGGGCACGCTGAGGCATACCCATCGTGCGGTCACATCCGAACTGACCTCGACGTAGGCGCCCTTGGCGTCGCGCTTGGGCTCGACCTTGAGCTTCGCCGGCCTCAGCTCCAGGTGCTTGGGCGGCGCGAACGAGGTCATCGCCAGCCCCGCCGGTTTGCCGTTCGCGAGAAGCTCGGTTACGAGCACCGCCATCGCGGATCATATCGGGGATGAGCTCGTCGGAGAAGTCCAGGGCCGCGATCAGCTTGTTCTCCTCGCCCTCGATCCTGGTCTTGACCTTGCTCTTGCGCAGCACGGTCCCATCGAGCCTCTCCAGCGACCAGCTTGCACTTCGAGTTCTGGCCGGTTTGGTCGTGTCGTTGGTGACGTGAATCTCCGCCAACACGCCTTCCTCGCGCACCGAGAGCAGGATCGGCGCGAAGAACCGCCTCGCGGCATAGTGCGAGCGCTTTCCAGCGGCCGTAGTAGTCCAGACTCGCGCCGCTGATCGTGGGGTAGCAGTCGTCGATCTGCCAGTAGAGCGCTCCCATGCACCGCCCGCGTTCCCTGCGCCAGTGCTCGACGCCGGTCCTCATCGCCTCGGCGTTCGCCAACTGCGTCACGTAGCACATCATCTCGAAGCTGCGCGGGAATCGAAACGTCTGCGCCAGATAGTGCAGGACCAGCCCGTTGCCGGCGCCATTCTTCTGATGGCAGTCCATCACGTAGCTGGTCATATTGAGATCTTCGCCGGACGCGAATGTCTTGATCGTCTCCAGCGGAGGCAGCGACTGCAGGCCGAACTCGCTCATGAACCGGGGATGCAGGTTTCGGTAAGCCGTGAACGGCAGGCGCGCGTGCCAGACATCCCAGTAGTGGCAGTCGCCGGCAAGCTGGCTGTTAGGATCGGCAAAGGGCCTGTGCAGCCCATTGGAGGGCGAGCTGGGCCAGTAGAATGTGTCAGGATCGAGTCGGGAGCAGACCGACGGCAGCAGATCGTGGAATATCTTCGCGTAAGCCTTCCGCCAGTGCTGCGTTGTGCTCGCCGCCGATGCCGTTATGCAGGAACCATTCCATCTCGTTGTTCCCGCACCACATCGCCAGGCACGCGCGGCCGCGCAGCCGAGTGACGTTATACTCCGCCTCCGCGCGGTAGTTCTCCAGATACTGCTTCTCCACGGGATATTGAGCGCAGGCATACATGAAGTCCTGCCAGATCGAGTATGCCGTACTCATCGCAGAGATCGTAGAACCGCTCGTCTTCATAGATCCCGCCGCCCCAGACCCGAAGCATGTTCATGTTCGCCTTCGCGGCGCTCCAGATAAGATGGCGGTAGTGCTCGTCGGTTATGCGCGAGGGGAACTGATCCGCCGGAATCCAGTTCGCGCCCTTGGCGAAGATCGGCACGCCATTGACCACGAACGCGAACGCCTTCCCGTGCTTGTCCTTGCTCTGGTCGATCTTGATCGTGCGCAGCCCGACCTTACGGTTACCGATGCGGCGGGTTCCCTGAACGCGACGTCGGCGTTGAACGCCTCCTACGCGCGGTCGGCGTTGGAGACGCCTCCTACAAGCTCCGCCTCGTGCATAGAGCGGCTGATCGCCGTAGCCGTTCGGCCACCACAGCTTGGGCTTGTGATGGCAAACGAGCACTTGCCGGTAGACGAGACCGACTTGATCTCCTGCTCCTCGACCTTGCCGTCCGGGTGAGCCAAACGCACAGTCACTTCGGTCGCCACGCGCTTGAACTTCTCGACAGCGACCTCGACCGATGAGCGTCACCTGGCCGGAGTTGCGATGGGCCTGGCGAACCCGCACGTCGGCGATGCGGCCGATCTTGTAGCCCGCGAGCCGGATCGACCGCCAGATCCCGCTGGTCGGAATCTTCGGCCCCCAGTCCCAACCCCACTGTGAGGGTGACTTGCGAATGTAGATCGAGCCGGGGATCGAGTCGCCGGGCGAGAGCAGAGGTTCCTTTTCGACAAGCGGCCTCGCGTAGTTGACGGGCGAAGAAAACTTGATCCTGAGTTTGTTCTTGGACGGGGTGAGCTTATCGGTCACGTCGAACCGGTGGGCGACGTACATGTTATCGACGTGGCCGAGTATGTGGCCGTTGAGCGTGACGTCGGCGATCGTGTCCAGCCCGTCGCACTCCAGATAGACCCGATCCGCGCCGAGCAGATCGTTGGCCGGCTCGAACGACTTCGAGTACTCCCAGTCGGTCTCGTGAACCCACGCCGACCGGTACTCGTTGTCCGCGAGAAACGGGTCCTCGATAACCTTCGCGCGCGCCAGGTCAGTGTGAACGCAGCCCGGCACGGTCGCCTTCACGGCTTCCTTCGAGCCGGCCTTGCGCAGTTCCCAGTTTCCGTCAAGTGACTGAACGATCATAGCCGCCCTCCGCTGCTGCAGAGATTATATCAAAGCTCGGCTGTGAGTTGGAAGGGCAAGCACTCTCGAGTTATGAATTATGAACTATGAACTGTGAATTGGGGAGAAGGCGCTGGTTGGCGGCCGCCGTCGTGATCCTTGCTCTTGCCGGGTGCGCGCCGGTCAAGCAGCAGGCGGTCGTAACGAGACCCGCCCCGCGGCCGGCGGCGGCTCCGCAGTGCTCGGTCTACTTCAGCCCGAAAGGCGGCTGCACGGACGCGATCTGTGACGCGCTCGGCGGCGCACGCAAGACCATTCTCGTGCAGGCGTATTCGTTCACGTCAACGCCGCTTGCGAAATCCTTGCTCGACGCGAAGAAGCGCGGGGTGGATGTGCGGGTCATCCTCGACAAGAGTCAGACGAGCGAGCGATACTCCGCCGCGGACTTCCTCGCCAACTCCGGCATTCCCACCAAGATCGACCGCGCCCACGCAATCGCGCACAATAAGGTGATGATCATCGACGGCGAGACCGTTATCACCGGTTCTTTCAACTTCACCAAAGCCGCCGAGCAGCACAACGCCGAGAACCTGCTCATCATCCGCGACGCCAAGCTCGCGGCAAGCTATACAGCGAACTGGAAAGCCCACGACGCGCATTCCAAGCCGTATAGGGGCAGGGGAGAGGGTACGCTATGAGGCGATACGACGCCGTTCTCTTCGACTTCTTCGGCACGCTGATCGACATCCTGCCGCAGTCGGTCTACGACAAGGCCGGCTGCGAAGTTTCCGCTGCTCTTGGCGTCTCCGGCGGACGAGTTCCTCCGCGTGTGGCGCGAGATGCTCTCCCAACCGCAACTCCGGGCAGTTCGGCAGCGTCGAGGGCGACATCCGGCATGCCTGCGAGATGCTCGGCGTCAACCCGGCTCCAAAGCAGGTTGCGCGGGCCGCCGCGATCCGGATAGCTCTGCAGCGACGCAACCAGGCGCCGAGGCCCGGCGCGATCGAGACGCTGCGCAAGCTCAAGTCGGACGGGCACAAGATCGCGCTGGTGTCGGACGCGTTCGTGGACGTGACGCGTGTGTGGCCGGAGTCCGAGTTCGCGGGGCTGATGGATGCCGCCGTGTTCTCGTGCGACCTGGGCATCACCAAGCCGGACCCGACGATGTACAATACCGCGTGTGAGCGCATCGGCGTGGCGCCGAACCGCTGCCTCTACGTCGGCGACGGCGGCAGCAGCGAGTTATCCGGCGCGAAGGCGCTGGGCATGACGCCGGTCCTGATCCGGGTGGACTACGACCACGAGTTCGACCCACGTCGGCCCGACCTTGCCGGATGGACGGGGCCGGTCATATCGAACGTGCCGGAGGTGCTGGAGTTGGTGGTATGAGCAGGTACAAGAGTGTATCAGGACCTGCATCCATCTCCGTCTTGCGCGTTATCCCCAGCAGACTGCTCAGCACCCGCCCTCGCGAGCCGGGCTCGAAATTCACCCGTCCGGTCGACATGTCCAAGGGCGGCTTCGTCTTCCCGCCCGCCTATCTCATCGCAGACAATATGGCCGTGTTCGAACGCGATACGCTGGCGAGACTGACCCCGTGCCGGCCAAGTCCGATCGAAGAAGTATGCCTGGCGGTTGCCGAAGTCCACGCCGACCTCCTTCTGATCCACCCGTTCCGGGACGGCAATGGCAGAGTTGCGCGCGTGCTGGCGAACCTGATGATCGCGCAGGCAGGACTGCCCATACCCAGGTACGCATTCGTCGGGCGCGGGGGAAAGGCTCAGAGGGCGGAGTCCTTCAATGCTGTCTATCGGGGCTACCGGCGCGACTATCGGGACTTGGCGACCTTCTTCTTGCGAGCTATCGAGCGCAAGTTCGTCGCCGAACGGAACTTGGCGAGTGAGCGTGGTGATGCGCCTTCGAGCACGGACGACTCGTAGACGTCTTGGGCGACATCCAAGGCTACCTTCTTCCTGTCCCTCAGATACGGATTCGTCTCCGAAAGCGATGCCATTGCGCTAACCTCAATACTATTATACCACGCTCCCGTGTGGGCAGGTGATCACCTCTCAAGTGGGGAAACCTGTTCGCCGACCGCCAGCTTCCGGCGCCATACAGTGATGCCGTCTCTCTCGCTCGCCTCAAAGCCGGGCGGGACTGTCATAGTCTTCAGGCCCTTGCCTGAGACCTCAACGTGATCGCCGGCAAACGCGACATCGGTCACGCCGCCGCGTGTCCGCAGGTTCGCGACTCCCACAGCGCCCGGCACGTGCGCGACTACGGGTGTTCCTTCGCCGGCAATGATTCCGTTGTGCCAGCAGCGTGCCGTCGATTGTGTTCGCGACACCGAACAGGCTCGGGGTGACGCCCTCGGTGCGCGGCGGGAACGTGAATGAATAGCACTCGGCGAACTCGCCGGCCATCGTGATGTCGCGCATTATGGCCTCGGCCATCGCTGCTGCGTCATTCGGGCGACCGTGCCGCCACGCGCCGAGCATGGTGAACTGATAGGTCGGGTGCTTGCACAGCACGGTGCCCGCGAACGGCGCGTTGGGCAGGAGCATCGACTCGAAGAGCTTGACGACGCTCTGCTCGTGCGCCTCGGAGAACGTGCCGGACGGCAGCGCCAGCGCCTGGAGAGTTCCAGGGGCCGTGAAACGCGCTGCGCTTGCCGGTATTGGCGTCGTACCATTCGTAAGGCCCGTTGCCGCTGTCGTCCCAGAACCACTTGTCCGCGTCCGCCGCCAGCGCCTTGATTTGGCCTGCCAGATGCTTTGCCTCATCGGGCATGTTCAGGACCTTTGCGATCCTGATCGCGAACCCGGCATCGATCAGCGCGTGAGCGACAAACTCCAGGTCCTTGACGTTCTCCGGCGGACCTCGCCCTTGAACACCCAGCGCGGGTCGGATATCTTCCATCGAGCATGCGCTTGAGCGCGGGGTAGACGTTCCTGAGGCGCGCCGTGTCGCCCGTCGCGCAGTACACCGTCCAGGCGGTCTGAACGTGCCGGGAGGGCAGCCCTTCTCCGCCGAGGATGCCGTTCTCATCAACGAGGGTCATCATGCCCTCAAACGATCTCCACGCCGCCTCCGGATCGACCCAGCTCAGGAACTGCATCCCGATCATGCTCTCCCACTGCGCTGACGGCCTCGACTTCGGATGACCCTCTGCCCACAGAGAGGGCTTCCCGCAGCAGACCTGCGGGTACGGGTAGCCGTTCTCCGGCATCGGCGGGAGCGTGTCCTGCAGCAGAAACACCCACGCTTTGTAGTACATCCGGCGGATCGCATCCGGCGTGACGCCCTTGGCATCAACGAGGCGAAGCTCGAAGTCCAGCGGGTGTGGAAGTGTGCCGAGCAGCCGGTTCCATTCGGCTTCGCGTGTCGTGAGGGCCTCGCGAACGCTCTCCGGCGAGAAATCGGGCGCCACCTCCGGGAGCTTCTCGCCCTTGGGTGCAAACCGTGCTTCTACCACGATCTCATCACCGGCATTCAGGTTGCCGATCGACACCTTCCACACGCGCAGGTCGTCTTTCGAGCTGTCGCCCAGCCATTCAGCCGGCCGCGAGATCGAGATCCGCGCGGTATAGCGCTCCGACTTCACGATAACCGCGTTGCGCCCGGCGTCGAACGTCACGCGCCCCTCGACCTGTCCCACCAGCGTCACAGCGCTAGCGTCGCTCTCAACGATGTGTGCGATCTGCGTGAGCGTGGCTTCGTCTCGGAGGAAGGTCGTTGTATCGATCTTGACCGCGGGAGTTGCGGTTGTGGCGCTCGACTCCAGCGCGTGCGGGGCCCATGTCTCCGACTTCGCAATGACGGTGTCGCCCGTCTGCCACGCCCAGAAGCACGGGAGCTTGATGGGATACTCGCCCGCATAGTACGCAAGATCGGTCGCCAGGCACGGCGCAAGCCCCCCGGGCAGCGGCACCGGTTCGAGGATGTTTGGGTTGACCACGATCCGGCTCGCCGGCAGGCTCATCCAGCGCACGGCGGCATTTCTCTCACGCAGCGTCCCGCAGGTCCGCGCGGCGGCAGCATCAGTCGCGAGGCAGATTGCAGCCATCAACAGTATAGCCAGAGGGAAACAGCACATCCTCAACACCAGTCCTCTCACCAAAGCTACTTCCGAAAGAACACCACGATCACCGCCACAGTCAGCGCCATCAGGACCATCGCCCCGAATACGCTGATAGCACAGAGCAGGCTTCGCTTCACTGCTGCCTTGAGCACAACAATCTTCGGATCGTCGTTGTCCTGGTCACCGAGGATATACGGCAAGCCACGGAACCCGTTTGCCCCGCCTGGCCCCCAGAAAGGGCCGGACGTGAGGTAGCACCATCGATCGTGGTGGTGCTCCTCGAGGTAGCGGAAGAGTCGGCGCTGCGTCACCAGGCTATACCCAATGCTTGCCATCCAGGCGAGAAAGACCAGCGCCGGTATCAGCTCGCTAACCGGATCCGCGCTCATGGCTGTGCCCCTCGCTCGAATCTCACGCCGTCGCACTTCGTCCAATCCACCACGAACGACGCCGTCAGTCTCGCTTCGACGGCGAACCCTGCCGCGCCGATGTAGCTCGCCTTCCACTCGCCCTTCGGCAGCCGGACGATTGCACGGCTCCTCGGGATGGCGCTCGTTTGTGACCTCGATTGCGCTCTTCGTCGCGCGGATCGGTCAGTATCGGAATCGTGGAAATGAATGCGATTGATCTTCAGCTCGGGCCAGTCCGACGGCAGCTTAGGGTCGATCTTGAACCCATCCGCGCGGGCCGCAAAGCCCAGGAAGCCGTCGATCATCACCTGCGGCACGAGCACGCTTTCGACGAACTCCATATCGAGTCCCAGTCCGCCGGCCGTCCCGCTGCCCTGCATCGTGCCCTCGCGGGAGCCGTCGTAGTACTTGCGGTACCCGCCCGCTGCCTGCACCTCGTCGAACCACTTGGTGATCTCACCCAGCCGCGCCGCCGCGCTGTCCGGGCCGAGCGATCGCCAGCCGCGCCATCATATCGTGATACGAGAACCCCAGCACCGCGCCGCCGTCCTGCACCTGGCCGCCCCACGGGATCGTCTCCGGCCCCGACCACGCCCAGAAATAGAACTCGACGTTGCGCTTCGTGGTGCAGCGCGGGGCGAACCGCCAGTGGTAGATGTCCTTGCCCGTCGAGGTGTCCCCGGCGACGATACGATCGCCGTCGAGCCAGCTCATTATCGATCTGGCGTGTTCGGGGGTGGCGAAGTCGTAGTAGATCGCTTCCATGTTGGGCGAGGTCATGCCGTAGTCGTGCGATCTTGCCGTCCGTGTCGATCCCCGGCACGAACCTGCCGGTCTTGGGGTTCCAGAACAGCTTGTTGCCCTCGGCCTTGACCTCCGCCGCGTGCTTGGTGAGCATATCCGGGTCGAACGCCGACTCGCTGATTGGGCACGTTCCACTCGGGATGCTCGCGTATGTCCCGCTCGATGCGGGCCATGCAGTTCAGCGCCTCGTAGTAGAGCATCGTCGCATAGCAGTCCTTGCAGCCGAACGGGATCAGGTCCCAATAGTTGTCGCCGATGCCGTGACCGGACAGGATCTGCTTCTTGCCGTCCTTATCGAAGATGAGCCCGCTGCGGCCGTCGTGTCCGACCCAGGTGTTGTAGATATACTTGCGGTCGAGCGCGTCGAACTCGGTCATGTCGTAGCGCAGCGCGAGGCGCATGCGGTCGATATTGCGCCGCAGGAAGTTGATGTCGCGGGTCCACTCGAAGTAGGTCGTGCAGCCGCGGATGTAGCACTGGCTGTTGATGTCGTGGCGGGTGTCGTATTGGGTGAAAAACGCCTGAATGCAGACCTTGGCCCCCGGCGCCGCGTTGCCGAAGCCGATCCTGCAGCTGCTGCGATCTCGCCCTTCCACTGCGGATGCTTGTACATCGGGATCGCCGTGATGGCGCATCGCGTCGCCCTCGACGGGATCGAAGTAGAACCGCCGGTCCGGGCCGAAGCTCGGGCTTGTCCTTGGTCGTCCACTCGATGTATGGCTGGGCGTTGCCGAGCCCGGTCGCCTTCCATCGAAGCTGCAGGAATGGAGCGTTCAGCGGGCATCGATCGGGTGCGCGGGCGCGGTCACGGACGCGTTCGGCTCGGTGAGCGTGAGATTCCAGCCGTTCTCATCGATGCCGTCGTCGCTCGCGCCGGAGAGCTGCCAGCCGTCCTGCTTGTTGAGGTCGTTCGGCCGCCAGCCCGGGCCGACCGTGTCCTTGAACGAGAAATGCCACCCCATCCCGCCCGTGCCCTGCTGCCAGAACGGGAACGGCCACCCCAGCGGGTGCGCGATCGACGCGTGCTGGTGAACGGACACGTAGCCGTCCTTGTCGATGATCCGGTTGCTGAGCGTGTTGTCCCAGGCCTGCCGCCGGTTCTGGGCGAAGCCGGTCGAATCCAGCGCGGGCCACAGACTCGGCCCGGCCATCCACTCGTCCCACAGCGTCGCCATCGGCGCATTACGCTCGTTATGCAGCCAGAAAAGCTCCCGGATGCTCTGCATTTCCTTCTCGTGACCGGGAACTCGAAAGCTCGGGAAATCGTTGGGAATACTCATCGGTTCCGCTCCTCCGCAGCACGCCGCTGCCAACCCAATCAGCGCCGTCAATATCACAACGCGCATCTCTACCATCCTCCTGGAATACTAGAGTTTATCACGTGACGGGCTTGCAGCAAAAGGGGCAGACAGGGTCAGAGCCAGTCAGCGCGTTGTCGTTGGCGCTCGGCTCTAATCAGTTCTGAGGCGCTGCAGAAGGCGCGGTCGTCCAAACAGGAGAACGGCCGGGGCGCGAATAAGATACCGGTGTTATGACAGTGCGTACTGTAGCGATTCTCGCGCTTGTGGCGTGCGCGTGTTCGAAAATGGGGGCTCAGACACCTATGGATACCCAGATTGAGGCAGGCAGCGGCATCCTGAAGATCGTGCACGGTTACTTTGGTGACCAGGCCGATGCTCAGGACCAATTGATCCAGCAGCTCAAGGACGACGGTTTCGGCGGAGTGGTCTGCAACGTTCCGCACGACCAGTATCTCGAGGACGAAGGCAAGTGGGCAAGCTTCGCGAGTTGGGCGGCCAGAGCAAAGAAGGCAGGACTGACCTTGTGGCTGTATGACGAGGACGGCTACCCATCCGGCACCGCGGGTGGAGTCACCCTTCGCGACCATCCCGAACTCGCCGCGATGGGCCTGTTCACCTCGACGGCAAGTACAGACCGGTGAGCGGGTGTCGATAGTTGTGCCGCCGGGTAAGCTCCGGCTGGCCGCTGCGTTCCGCACTCATGACGGCGCAATCGACCTCGCAAGCAAGATCGACCTATCCGGCAGCGTCTCGGACGGCAGGCTCGATTGGCAGCCGCCGGACGGAAGCTGGGTGGCGCTGGCGGTCACCGCAGGCCCGCTGCACGAAGGTACCCACGCGTCGATCGCCCTGGCGGAGAGGCGTACCTACGTCAATCTTCTCGACGCCGATGCAACCGCGCGGTTCATAGAGGTCACGCACGACCGCTACGCGGCCCACATTACGGGCGCTCTGGGAGATACATTCGTCTCCACGTTCACCGATGAGCCGTCGCTGATGAGCCTGTTTTTCAAGAAGATGGACTACGGCGTCCTGCCGTGGGCGCGTGATCTGCCGGAGCAGTTCGCCAAGCGCAGGAGCCGCGAACTCGATCCGCTGATCCCGGCGATCGTGCTGGACACGGGCGCCGTGGGCAAAAAGGCGCGTTACGACTTCTGGCTCACGGTCGGCGACCTTGTCTCGGAGAGGTTTTTCGGACAGATTCAGGAGTGGTGCGCCAAACACGGCATCGCCTCCGGTGGGCATCTGCTACTGGAGGAAGACACCGCCGCCCACGTGACGCTCTACGGCGATGCGCTGCGCTGCCTGCGACGCATGGACGCGCCCAGCATCGATTGCCTGACAAGCATACCGAGCGAGGTCCCGTGGCGCGTGGCGCGGCTTGCGAGCAGCGCGGCGGAACTCGACGGCGACACGCTGGTCATGTCCGAGACCTCCGATCACTGCCAGAGGTATCAGAAAGACCCGCCCATCCCGATCAGTGAAGATCAGATTCGTGGCGCCTGCAACCGCCTCTTTGCCGGCGGTGTGAACGTCATCACGAGCTACTACTCGTTTGCGGGGCTATCGCAGGAGCAGCTTCGGCGGTTGAACGCGTGGGTGGGGCGGTGCTGCAGCGCGCTGCGGGGCGGCCGGCAGGTGACGGACATCGCCGTCGTGTACCCCATCGAGAGCCTGTGGCCGAACTACACGCCGTCTGCGCAGTGGACTCCCAGCAGCCCGGAGATCAAGCATGTGGCCGACACGTTCCACACCGTCAGCGACACGCTCTTTGCGAACCGGCGCGACTTCACCTACATCGACTCCCGCACGCTGGCGGAAGCCAGGGTGGTGGGCGACGCGCTCAAGTACAACAATCTCGAATGGCGCGTGGTCGTGCTGCCTGCCGTGGACACGCTGCCTATGGCGGGCATGGGAGAACCTCCGGCGGTTCTGGCTCGCGGGCGGAGCGGTGATCGAGGTTGGATCGCTGCCGGCGAACAGCGAGGCGCAGTTCCCGTGCGCGGCCGTCGGCGAGATGGCCGAAGAGATGTTCGGCAATGGGTTCCGTACGAATGCGAGCGGCGGAGTCGGGGTCTATCTGCCACCGGGAGATGAGCAGAAGGTGACCGGCGGGCTGGATGCCGTGCTCGATCACGACGTGACCGCAAAGGACGCGGGCGCTCCCATCCGCGCCACCCATCGCCGAATCGACGGCAAAGAAGTCTTCTTCGTCATCAACGACAGCAACCAGCCCTGGTCCGGCGACCTGACCCTCGCCGCCGCGGGACCCGGCGAGGCCATCGATCCGCAAACGGGCCAGTCAAGACGGCTTGACGGTCCCGATAAGGTCACCGTGAAGCTCGACCCGTACTCCGGCGTGATCCTGCGGTTCGCCGAGCCGCGGAAGCCGCGCAGGCTGCAGCCGTAGTCTACTTCTCGTCCGTGCCGAACAGGTTGTCCTTGATGACGACCTCGCGCTTGGCGTTGTTGACGATCTGCTTGGACGAGTAGAACTCGTTATCCGCGATGATCGCGGAGCGCGTGTTCTCGCCGAGTGTGATCGGAGCCAGGCCGGCGGTCGCCGATGAACACGCTGTTGGAGATGCCCATTCTGCCGTCGATGACGTTGATGAAGTAGTCGCACTTGGGCTTGGGGTCGATTGCGAAGAACGAGCAGTTATCGAACGACACCCGCCCCCGCCCCGCGATCTTTATCATCTCCGCCGCCTCGATAGCGCCCGAAGCTCCGAATATACCACAGCCGGTGAACCGCACCGGGCCGGTGTTCTTCTCTTCGACCACGATCCTGCCGAATATCTGCGAGTTGGCGAAACTGACGCCGGAATGGCCCTGGGTCTCGTCGATCTGCAGCGCTACGTCGGAGCAGTCCGCGCCGCTCTGGGTAAGCAGGTAGTTGCCCGGCCCGGGCTGCGACGCGCTGATGAAGTGGAAGCCGGTCTTGTAGCTGATAGCGAAGCAGTTGGTGACGTATTCCCAGTCCGACCGCGCGAATATGAACGCCGTGCCGTTCCTGAGAACCCACTCGTCGGTCTTCGGCGCTTTGCCGCCCAGCACGTGCGCCGGTCCAGAACGGCCAGAAGTGGATGTTTTCGAGCCGCCCGACGTCGAAGCACACATCAACGAACAGGCCCTTATACAGCGGCTGGCCGTAGAGCCCGCGGATGTAGTGCCTGCCCGCGGGATGCGAGCCGAAATCGACGGCCTGATACGGATTGACCAACAGGCAGTCCACGATGCTCGTGTTATCAGCGCCCGCCGACGCGATGCACCACGGATACGGCGTGGGCTCGCCATCGGTCTTCTGTTCGGGATAGTAGATCGTCAAGCCTTTGACTGTGGAGTTGTGGTGAAGCGTGATAAAACGGCGTGCCGTCGGCCTTGCCCGCGCCATCGACCGCCAGCAGCACGCTCCCGGCCAGCAGAGTGTCACCGATCTTCGGCTCCTTTATGCGTTCGGGCTCCGTAGGGCTCTTGATCTTGACAGCGATAGGCGGAGCCTTCCACACGCCCTCCAGCGTCACACACGCCGGTACGTCCAGATGGCCTTTGATGAGGTAGTTCCCGACCGGAACCAGCACGATCCCGCCGGCTTCGCCGAGCGAGTCCATCGCGGCCTGAAACGCGGCCGTATCGTCCGTGACGCCATCCCCCTTCGCGCCGAACTGCCTAACGTTGAGCGCGAAATCATCCTCAGCAGCGAACGCCTGAACCGAAAACGCAGCCGCCACCACGGCCGCGAGCAAGAGCTTGGTGAAGAGCATCGACCGTTCCCCCAGGTGCGTGATAGTTAGGGGTTAGGTTTCTTCGGGAGGGGTTCCTTCCGGGCGGGAGGCGGTCGTATTGGCCCACTGCCAGAGGTGACGGCCCACGACCACCGCCGCAAACGCGACAACCGGCCAACCGGAGTCTGCCAGGTTGAGCACACGCGTCCAGAACCAGGTCAGACCCGCCACCCCGGCCAGTATCGCAGTGCCGACGGCCAGCCTGCATGCATTCGGCCACTTCCTATCGCGCGACGCGTTCGTCAGCTCGGCGCCGGCGCCGGTAAGCCGATCGTCCAGCCATGCTCTCAACTGCTCCGCATTCCTGGGCAGGCCCTTCTCCGATCTGCCCATCGGCCGGATCGACAGCCACTGCGGGATGTCGTCCACCGTGTAGCACACGGTGAGTTCCGCCGGCACTATTCGCGATCCGCCCTCGCGCTGCACCACCAGGCCGGTGATGGAGCCGACGGGGATGCGCGTCTCGTCGCACTCGCCGAACGCTATCAGTTCGCCATCGCGCACGCCGATCAGAGCGCCCTGCGAGGCCGGTGTTCGCCAGTCCGACATCGTAACGACATCGACGAGCAGCATCGCCTCATCGGTCGACGGATACGTTGTCTGTAGCTTTTCGCGCAGCCGCTTCCGGAACCCGCGCCACGCGCGGCGGCGCAGGATGATGACGATCCCGACCACAGCGAGCACCAGCGCCGCTATCGATGCCACCCCGCTTGCCGGCACAAAGGGCTGCGGCCCGCGGGTATCCGTCAGGGAAGCGAATGCACCCAGAGCCACGGCTCCCAGCGGCACGGCCAAGGAAATGGTGAGCGTGTTCCATGTCCGCTGGGGCGGTCCACGCGCTTGGCGATATAGGTGCCGTGGAAAGCCAATTCGTAGGTGTCGCCCGGTTCTGAACCGAGTCGTGCCTTATCCCTAATCCGCTCGACCTCATCGGGCGAGACGGATGCGTCTCGCGCGATCATCGCTATTGCATGGTCCGCAGTGGGGTGGGTGGAGATCACCCTGGCCCACCACGGGCGCGAGGACACCAGTCCATCGGCTGCGAAAAGCCTGGTCAGAGCCGAGATGGCCGCGCGGGGGCTGACCAGCGAACTCATACACTCGTTCGCCGCTCTCTCGTGACGCCGACAATACCACTGCAGGCCGAGTTTGGGGCCGACGAACATTACCACCCACAGCACGTAACTCAGGAAACTCAGTGAGTTAGGCAGATGGCTGATGCCCGTCTCCGCGCCCAGCATGAGAGTGAGCCAAACCAGCCAGCCCAGTACCGGATACCGGTAGATAGAGGCCCCAGTAGTCCGCATTGGCCGCGTGGCTGGCCTCGTGCGCGACGACCGCATCTACCTCTTCCTTGGCGAAGCGTTCGATCAGGTCAGAGGTAAGGGCGATCTCACTCTTCCCGAGCGCAAGCCCACCCGACCACCTATACGGCATGTCGGTGGCTATGTTCACGACGTCCATGCTAACGCCGGCCTTGGAAGCAATCTGGCGAATTCTGCTGAACAACTGGCACGGAGCCAGGATTCGCCACGTGCCCGGCAAGTGGTCTTTGGCGTGCATCCTCCCGCCGAAAAGATACCAGCCGGCCCAAGAAGCTATGAGCAGGGCGATGTATAGGCGCACACCTGGTTGCAGCAGCAAGTCCTCACGCTGAGCGACCGCGAGCAAAGCCAGGCAGACTGCCACGAGCGACATACGGAGCAGCTCCATAGTGCATTGGCCGAGGACCGATCCTAAGCCAAGGCGCTTGGGATCCATTCTGCCTCTCCAATAGGCAATCCGCCCCAGATGGGCCGCGAGGCGAAACGCAGCTATTGGCGCGATCAGGACGACAATGATGGTTCCCGCCGAACAAACGTCGAGGCTGATCAGGGGGCAGGCGGAGAGCACGGCTATCGCCGGGATAACCCATCCCAGCACTTCGCCGGCGTCATTCATATCCGCCCAGCATTCGGGGGAGCTACGGCGTAGACCGCGCACGGTTAGGCCGACGATGAGAACTGCCGGCCCGAGTCCGATGACAGCCCATAGCAGCAGTGCCAGCTTGTAGGAGAGAACCATTTGATTCAGTTTCTTCGTCCGGGGTGAGCAAGCCGGGGTGCGAATCACTCCGCACCCCGAACCATCAAACCATCGAACTATCGAACCATCGCAGACCCTACGTCCTTCTTCCTCGCCGCCTCGGCGATCAGCCCGCGGCCGATCTCGTCGCGCTGGATCTGGTTGGTGCCTTCGTAGATCTGGGTGATCTTGGCGTCGCGCATCATCTTCTCGACCGGATACTCCTTCATATAGCCGTATCCGCCGAAGACCTGCACGGCGTTGGTGGTCACTTCCATCGCCACGTCCGACGCCCAGCACTTCGCCATGGCCGAGTAGGCCGTCGTCTTCTCGTTGGGCTGGGTGTCGATCCATCGGGCCACGCTGTAGACCAGCGCGCGGGCGGCTCTCGACCTTCATCGCCATATCGGCGAGCATGAACCGCAGCCCCTGGAACGCCGAGATCGGCTGACCGAACTGCTTGCGCTCGCGGGAGTAGTCGATCGCGAGGTCAAGCGCGCCCGGCGGCGATCCCCAGCGCCTGCGCGGCAACGCCCGGCCGGGACTGGTCGAACGTCTTCATCGCGGTGAAGAACCCGGTCCCGCGCCTGCCGAGCATGTTCTCCTTGGGCACGCGGCAGTCCTGGAAGATAAGCTCGCGGGTCGCCGACGCGCGGATGCCCATCTTGTCTTCTTTCTTGCCGAACGTGAAGCCCTCGGTGCCCTTCTCGACCACGAAGCAGCGACACGCCCCGCGGGCCTCGGTCCGGGTCGGTGACGGCGAACACGGTGTAGATGTCGGCCTCGCCGCCGTTGGTGATCCACTGCTTGGTGCCGTTGATGATGTAGCTGTCGCCGTCCTCGACCGCGCGGGTCTGCAATGCCCGCGACGTTCGAGCCGGCGTTGGCCTCGGTCAGCCCGAACGCGGCGATGGTGCCGTCAGCGACTCTCGGCAGCCAGCGCTGCTTCTGCTCTTCGTTGGCCGCAATGAGAATCGGGAACGTGCCCAGCCCGGTCGCGGCGAACGCAAGCGATATGCCGCCATCGACCTTGGATAGCTCCTCGGTCACCACGCACATGTTCATGATGGGGCGTCTCGCCGGCCATCCCGCCGTATTCATCGGCGATGAACACGCGGAAGAGGTCGGCGGCGGCCATGTCCTTGACGACCGGCCACGGGAACTCGTTGGCCTCATCATAATGCGCGCTCACCGGCTTGATCTTCTTCTCGGCCAGATCCTTGGCGACGTCGCGCATGAATATCTGCTCTTCGGTCAGAAAGTAATCCATTAAACCTCTTGCCCTCCTGCAAACGGGTTAGTCTACGCAATCAGCGGCGCTGGGTGTCACCCATGCCTCATTAAGAGTTCAGGGTCGGTCTCCTATCTTCCTTCCGAACGCGTCGTATGGCCGCATGGTATAATGTGGCTGAGTTTACCATGGGGGAGGTGAGCGTGGTGGCGCTTTCTGATGAGCGCAAGAAGCAGATACGCGCTGAGGAGGAGGCCAGGCTCAAGGCCGAGCGCGAAGCAGAGCAGCAGTATCGCGAACAGGTTCGCCGGGAGCTCGAGCAGCAGCAGGCCGGGCCGGAACAACAAACCGCCGCTCCGCCGCTCCCAGACGAGCCCGCCGTCGATTCGCCGCCTCCGCGGGCGGCAAGACCCGAGCCCATCCGGCGCAAGCACGCATCTCGCCCGCTCCTGCCACGCATTGCGGCAGTTGTACTCATAGTCGGCGGCCTCACCTGCGCCGGACTGGCGGTGAGCAGGGGGTTCGCACTGCCGTTTGTGGGGCCTCGTGAGATCAAACTGGAGATGACCGCGTCCGGCGAGCCGGAGTCGCTGGGCAAGGCTCCGGCAGCAGATGTGAGCGACTCCGAAATCGCGCCGGCGGCCGGAGCCGACATCCCATTCCACGACTGCACCGACAGTTGAGGTCGCGCCCAAACGATCCGCAGCCCCGGCCAAGGCTGACGCTCGGCGGGCGCACGCTCAGGGGCACGAGTGTGTCGGTCCAGGCGCCCGATGATTGGAGGGTGGAGTCGAGCGACCTCGACGATGTGTTGGAGATACGGTGGCACGGCTCGGGCGTCGAGTCGGGGCGTCAGGAAGTCGCGGCTTATCTGCTCCTGCAGGCTGTGGAACTCCGGCGGCGAGAAGCACTTGAGGATTTCGGTGAGCGAATGGTGCGGGAGTTCATGTCCGCGAAAACGCCGGATCAGCCGGTCAGCCTCGAAAACGAGAACGTGATCAAGGACTTCCATGGCGTCACCGCGTTGTCCATCGACGTCGTCGCCGGGGGTTATCTGCCCTATCGAATGCGGAATCTCTACTGGATCAGCGGCGGCAAGGGCTACATGATAAGCTGCTACGCGACGGCGGGGTCGTTCGAGGACCGCCTTCCCGCATTCGAGCGCATGCTCAAGTCCATTCGCTTCACCAGGTAGGAGTCAGTATGAAACGCCGGGTTGGTTTTGCTGCTATCGGTATCCCGCTTGCGCTGTTGCTCTCTTACGGCATCTGCTGGGCGTGGGGCACATTGACCTCTCAACTGCCGATGACGCCCAATGAAGAGCAGACGCTGCGCAAGCTGATCGATCATTTCGGCGCGGGCGACAAGGCCAGGAGCATGGACGAGATCGACCCCCGCAGAGGCCCGCATCCGACACATCAGTTCATCGTCCGCCAGGCCTACATGCTCGCTCGAGAAAGATCCTGCCTACAAGGACAGCCCGTGGAAACTACCCGCGCTGGATTCCGTGTTGCAGTGGGATGGGATCGTGCGGCGCACCGGCGCGCCGGACGGCCACAACGGAATGATAGAAAGAAGCGGACCCGGCACGGGAATCGCCGACGCCCTCGCTCCGCCCAAGAGCGCTATCGGAGGGCCGAGCGCGGACGCGGAGATGACTGACGACGGCGGGTGGAACCCCAAATACAACGCCGCATATCACTACTGGAACCCGTGGCTCAAGTGCGGCAGCGCACCGAAGGGGGTCGGCCTATGCTATGTGTCGCTGGTCAAGGCGATCGTCGAGGGCCGCGACGAGAAAGCCAAAGCAGAGCCGGCATCCCACATGTGCCACTACCTCTCCGATGCGATCTGCCCCAAGCACGCCGATATGATCGCCCTGGATGAGAAGACCCTGAAACAGCTCTCCAAGTTCGCCGACGGCTGGTTTGCTTCTCACGATCGCAGCCCGACGATGACTCTCGACCAATGGCTCGACAGCCCCTGGGTAACGGAGGCGCTGAACACCATCGTCGAGGCGAGCGGCAAGTCTCTCAAGGTTCCCTATTGGCGCCGCGTCAATGCTCATATCGCTGAGCATCCGCTGCTCGAGCCCAACTCCAGTTGGGTCCGCTACAGCGTAGACGTAGCCGAGCCTTCGCTGCGCGCCAGCGTGGCGGGATTCCTGGGCGCGCTGCACGAGAGGCCCGCCGACAAGGACCTTGCCCGTTTCTACTGCTTCTTCGATCCGTTCTACTACAACGGTCAGTTGGTGATGACCTACGAGAAGCAGGGCGATTGGGATCCCCGCTCGATTCCTCAACTGGGGCTGACCACACCTGCCAGCGAACACCTGATGTGGGAGACCAATCCGGCTATGGGACGATACGTTGCCGAAAACATGGACACCATGATCAGGTCCGGCGCGCCGTCGCACTCGTACGCTGCGTTTCCCGAAAAGCCGGATTTGTGGTCCGCCGACCCGGCCAAGCGCGAAGCCGCCTATCGCGAGGCAGCCGCGGAGTTCGTGAAAGGCGCGTCATTGGTGCAGCACGGCAAGGATCCCACGGGCGGAGACGACTTCGTACGCGAAAACTTCAGGGACTCCCTACGCTTGTCCGTTAAGTATGTGTTCAGTGCCCTTCGTTCATGCATTACCGCCATCCGCTGCGATGCGACCTACGCCTACTTCCCCGAGGAGCACAAGTATCGCATCTACTGCGACCTCGGCAACGCAGCCGATGAGGCCCTGCGCGTGAAGGCAATTCGCGTTTCCATCGGCAGCAATCTGGACACCTTTCCCGGGTGGGTCAAGACGCTCTCCTGCACGGTGGCAAAGGGCGCGAAGCAGCGTGTGATCATCGAGCTGTCGCAGGACGGCATCACCGGCAGCGAGCCGCAGTTCTACGTGGATGTCCTCGGACGCTATGACGAGACGCCCGACCTGGGATTCTGGCGCGGCGAGAGTCTCCGAAAGGCCGGGCCGGATAATGCAGGGCATGTCCCTGCCGTCGTTCGACCGGGTGACCGGCGCGCTCGACCTTGCTATATGCTTCGATGTGACAGGGTCAATGGGTTCCTCGATCAACAGCCTGCGCGACAACGCGATCGGCATCCTCGGCAAGCTCAAGAAGCGTTTGGGAGACGTGCGGGTTGCGGTCATCAGTTTCCGCGACATCAAGAACGACAAGGAGAAGGCATTCACCATATTGCCGTTCACGAGAGACATCGGGAAGGCCGTCGCGCAAATGAAGACCTGGCGGCCCGAAGGAGGCGGCGACGGTCCCGAGGATCAGTTGCAGGCAATCCGATATGCGCTGGACATGTGGGCGAAGACGAAGAGCGATCCTCGCAAACCGACGAAGATAGTGGTTGTGATCACGGACGCGCCTCCGCACGATCCGGACGTCAAAGGCAACACCACCGCTTCCATCGCCGACTACGCCGAGCGCGTCGATCCCGCCCACATATATCCCATAGTAGTCGGCGGCAACGCGTCGGCTCACACTCAGGCTGCCAGGATCGCGAAGATGACGGGCGGTGAGGTGCTGTCCGCGAAGTCGGGAGAACGAAGTCGCTTCGGTCCTGTCCGCCGCCGTCGAGAAGGCGGTAGCCGCCCACGGAAATGCAGCGGGCGGCCGAATCCCTCCGTGGGCGCTGTTCTACGGCGGGATCGTCTTCGCCTTGATCGGGGTGGTATGGGTCGGGAAGAGCTTCGGCCTGCGCAGGAAGCGTTGACCAGCGTCCCCATCCCCGCTACAATGCAGATATGAAGATCAAGCTCATCTCCTGCGAGGCGCTGGCGCGCGAGTTCTATGCCGCCGCCGCGACCAGCCCGCACGTTATCGATACGCAGCTCCTCGCCTTCGGACTGCACAACACCCCGGACGATCTGAGCGCGACCATCCAGTCGGCTGTTGACGCGACTGAGGCAACTACGACGCCATCATCCTCGGCTACGGCCTGTGCAGCCGCGGCACGGCGGGGATTCATGGCGCGCTCGATCCCGATCGTGATCCCGCGCATGCACGACTGCATCACCGCCTTTCTCGGCTCGCGCGCCCGCTACTCCGCCGAGTTCGCCGCCCACCCCGGCACCTACTACTACAGCCCCGGCTGGATCGAGCGCAAAGAGGGCGACGTGGACCAGGGCTTTATCGACGTCCACGACAAAGCCTACGCCGACCGCTACGCCGAATACGTCGAGAAATACGGGGAGGATAATGCGAAGTTCCTGGTCGAGCAGGAGCAGCACTGGTACGCGAACTACACCCGTGCGGCGTTTATCGACATGGGCATCGGGACCGTAGATGAGTACCGCCGCTTCACCGTCGATCTCGCCGGCGACCGCGGCTGGGAATACGCGGAACTCTCTGGAGATATGTCACTGGTCAAGCGCCTCGCCGACGGCGACTGGGAGGGCGACGATTTCCTCATAGTCCAGCCCGGCAACTGCATCGCCGAGTCGTTCGACGATCTCGTCCTCAAGTCCGGTCCATAGACGGATCGAGGCCCCGTGCGGTCCTCCAACACGGGGCCTCAACCCACTTGCCGCACCCCGCGGCCAGAATAGGAGCGCGGAGAGCTCAGGTGAACGGTCAGTGTCCGCTAGTTTCGACGCACCATTGGCCGAATAGTTCCGTAACAAATGATGAGTTTGGACGCGACCGATCAGTTACTCCTCATCGCCCACACACGCCGCCCTGACGATATTGGCGCTCGCCGACCTGAACTCCCGCGAGATCTGCTTCATCAGCTCCATAGCCGCCTTGCGCCGCGACGTTTCCGCCATTGGGCAGTTGCTTTCGACCACCGGGAACTCGCACGCCCTGGCGAACCGCGCGAGATCGTTCTCGCGAAGATACGCCAGCGGCCGGATGAGCGAGAATTTGCCTCCGAAGTAGTCCCGCCGGAACGCCATCGTCTCCAGCCTGCCGTGCAGGAACAGATTCATCAGCGCGGTGTGGGCGAAGTCCTCCAGGTGATGCCCGAGTGCGACCTTGTTGCAGCCGCTTGCCTCGGCGATCTCAAAGAGCGTTCGACGGCGGTTGCGCCCGCAGCGCTCGCAGTCCATCGGCAGGGGCTCGCCCTCCGGCACGATGATGTCCCGAATGACGTGCGGCACGCCCTCGCCCTCGAGCCACTGCAGGAACGCTTCCGGCGTCTCGATCTCGCTCCCGCGAGCATCGCCCCGCACGTGCGCCGCCACGAGCTCATACTTGACCGGAGAGAACCGCTGCCGGTACACAAGCAGCCTCAGCAGCGCCATGCTGTCCTTGCCGCCGGACACCCCGACCAGCACCCGGTCGCCGGGCTCGATCATGTTGTGGTCGCGAACGGCCTCGTCAACTTTCTTGCTCAGAAAGAACGCGTGCCGCTCCGCATCCGATCGCCACTTCTTGGCCATAGCTGGGACTAGTATAGCAGAACTCCGTGATGTTGGAACGTTTGAACGTTGCAACGTTCGTACCTCGAGGAGTTGCCGAACTCGCGCGAAATGGCTATACTGTCGATACAATGAAGCGCATAATCGACCTGTCATACACTATCTCTGACGGCATGCCGGTCTTTCCCGGCGACCCGGGCGTGGCGTTCACCCGCGTCCGCGCCATCCACGAGGGCGGCTACAACCTCAGCAGCATCTCCATGAGCACGCACGCCGGCACCCACATCGACGCGCCAAAGCACGTCCTGCACGACGACCGCGGCGTGGATTCGATCCCGCTCGACTCGCTCGTGGGCTGGGCGGAGGTGCTCGATATCGGCGAGCTCACTCCGACGGTCCCGCCGGCTTCCGCACAGGCTCGACCCGGGTCCGCGGACGCTCCGCCGGGACATGCTGCTTCCGACGGCCCCACCGTGATCGAGATCACGTCGGCCGACCTCGACAAGTTCGCCTCGCGGGTCTCCGAGGGTGCGCGCCTGCTGCTCAGGACCGGCTGGGGCAAACGCTGGGGCACCGACGAGTTCTACCACGATTTCCCCGGCGTCAGCGAGGGCGCGGCGGCGTGGCTTCTCGCGCGCAAGGTCAAGCTCGTCGGCATCGAGCAGCCCTCGGTGCATCCGACGCTGCATCGCGAGGTCCACAAGGCGCTGCTTGCAAGCGGCATGGTCGTGCTGGAAACCGTTGCCAACATGCACGAGATCACCGCGGACCGCGTGTATCTCGCCGCCCTGCCCATGAAGCTTGCCGGCTTGGACGGCGCCCCGGCGCGCGTGGTCGCGATCGAGGGGATCGAGGCCGGCGATGACTGACAAGGCACGGCTGAGAGCCGATCTATACTCTCTGCTGGGCGATCTTCCCCCGCGCGACCGGCCCATATCGGCGGAGCTGGTATCGACGGAAGAGCGCGGCGGCTATGTGCTGGAGAAGCTCGTTCTCGACCTCAACGGCCTCGAGCCCGTGCCGGCGTTCTTCGCCAGGCCGAAAGGCGATGCGCAAACGTGCGACGATCCTCTACCACCACGCCCACGGCGGCGATTACGCCCTCGGCAAGACGGAGCTTATCGAGGGCCGGGGCGCGCTCCAGCAGCCGCCCTACGCCGAGGCGCTGACTGCGATGGGCTTCAACGTCCTCTGCGCGGACACCTGGATCTTCGGCGAGCGCGCGGGCCGCACGGAAAGCTCGCTTTTCAAGGAGATGCTCTGGAAGGGGCAGGTGCTGTGGGGGATGATGGTCTACGACTCCATCCGCGCCGTGGACTACCTCATGCTCGCGGCCCGACGTGGACGCCGCCCGCATCGGCACGATGGGCATGTCCATGGGCAGCACGATGGCGTGGTGGCTCGCGGCCCTCGACGAGCGCATCGCGTGCTGCGTGGACATCTGCTGCCTGACCGATTTCGACGCGCTCATCGAATCGAACGGCCTCGACGGTCACGGCCTCTACTACTACGTGCCCGGCCTGCTCAAGGAGTGGACCACCGGCAGAATCAACGCCCTGATCGCCCCGCGCCCGCATCTCGCTCTGGCCGGTGATCTGGACGCGCCTCACGCCGCCCGCCGGCCTCGACCGCATCGACGCGCGAACTTACGGCGGCCTACGCCGAAGCCGGCGCGCCCCGATGCCTGGAAGCTCTCGCGCTACCCGGTCGGCCACGAGGAGACCGAGGGCATGCGGCGCGAGGCGCTGGAATGGCTCGGCAAGCATCTGCTCAGTCGTCAGGAATGGTGATCCGTTAGTGCTGAGTAGGTCGCCCTTCGGTACGCTGCGCTTCGCTCGCTACTCAGGATGGCGACCGTATCGAAGCACGGCTCCGAGGCAGCGCCCTTCGATACGGCCCCATACCTGGCCCACTCAGGGCTAACGGGGGCGCCGATGATCAAGGCATCTCCATCTTCGGCGCCTGGCGACTCATCGTCCGGTATTGGGCCGGAGTCATCGAGGGGAGCTTTCGCGTAAACGCGACGATGGCCCAGATCTCCTCGTCTGAATGGGTTACGCCCCACGCCGGCATTCCGGACATCCGCACGCCGTTTTTCGTGATCCAGAACAGCTCGTTCGGCTTCCAGTCGCCCGCGGCTTCGGTCAACTCGGGCGGGTCCGGGTTCAGCCCTCGCCCGAGTTCCCCGATCTTAACGCCCGGCGCGCCGTGGCACGCAACGCACATCGTTCGGTAGTGGCTCAACCCAGTCACCACCATGGCCGGATCATCCAGAGCCGGCGCCTTTATGCCTGCGGCGTGACGCCGGACTGAATGATCCATAGTCGTGCTCAGTACCCACGCGACAGGAGCCCTGTCCGGGTAGGTCGCCGCCACATTGTAGATGCCGGAATTGATAAACAGAATGGCCAGAATCACCACTACTGCGATCACGCCGACAAGCCACCCCACCCAACGCCCGATTCGTCTCGAAACCATTCGTAACCTCCATTGCTCTCTTGCATATACTTACACAATCCGCACCGGCCGCATGTCCACATGATCCGCCGACACTAGCCTATACTCGATGCCGCCGACATCGCCCTGCAGATAGAACCCCGTGTGGATGTGGCCATAAACGAGAATATCGACCTTGTGCGCCTGCAGCACGTCGGCGAAGTCGTTGGGTTCGAGGTCGGCGTCAAACGGCGGGTAGTGCAGCACAACTATCCTCTTCGATACATCCGGCGGGATTTCCGCAAGCCCGCGTTCGAGATACGCAAGCTCACGCGCCATCACCTTCGCGTCGCCCGCGTCCGGGTCCTCGGGAAGCTCGACTCGCCACCCGCGTGTGCCCGCGATCCCCACGCCCTCCACCACGATCCCGTGCCCGTGCAGCAGCGTCATATCCTCGGGAAGCTGTTTCTGGATTCGCGTCGTGGACTCGCGCCGCCACCAGTAGTCGTGATTGCCTCGCACGAGGATCTTGTGCCCGGGTCGCGCGGCGATGTAGTCGAGGTCGGGTTTCGCTTCGTCGAACCGCAGCGCCCACGAGTGATCCCCCGCCAGCAGCACTGTATCTTCAGGCGACACGATCTCATCCCAGTTCGCCGCGATGCGCTCCGCATGATCGCGCCACGCCTCGCCGAATATGTCCATCGGCTTCTCGCCGCCTAGCGACAGGTGCAGATCAGAGATTGCGTAGATCGACATAGTTGACCTATTATACAGGGAACAGGTAACAGGGAACAGGGGGAGGCAATACTTGGGAACGCGACTACTGCGATGGGTGACGATAGCGATTCTGCTCTGTTGGGCGGGGTCTGCCGTGACGGCCGCGACTCTGGACGAGGGGTTCAAATCCCCGCCGGACTCCGCGCGGCCCTGGGTCTACTGGTTCTGGCTCAACGGCAACATCACCCGCGAGGGCATCACCGCCGACCTGGAGGCGATGAAGCGCGTTGGCATCGGCGGCGTGCTGATCATGGAAGTGGACCAGGGCGCGCCCGTCGGGCCGGTGGACTTCATGGGCGCCCGAGTGGCGGAGCTGTTCGCGCACGTCGTCGCCGAGGCGAAGCGGCTCGGCCTGGAGGTGAACATGAACGACGACGCCGGCTGGAACGGCAGCGGCGGCCCGTGGATCAAGCCCGAGCAGTCGATGCAGAAGGTCGTCTGCAGCGAGACCGAGGTCGCCGGGCCGCAGCACTTCGACGTGACGTTCTCCCGCAGCCCAAGACGGTCGCCGGGTTCTACCGCGACATCGCGGTGCTGGCGTTCCCCACGCCGGGCGACTATCGCATCGCCGGGATCGAGCACAAGGCGGCCTATCAGGTCGGCCAGGTCGGTCCGTCCTCGCGCGACAGCGCTCCCGCCGGAGATGGCGATCCCGCGTGACCGCATCGTCGATCTCAGCGCTTCGATGGATGCAGCCGGCCGGCTCGACGTGGGACGTTCCCGCGGGCAAGTGGACGATCATGCGCTTCGGCCACACGAGCACCGGCGCGCAGAACGCGCCCGCGCCGGCCAGCGGCCGCGGTCTGGAATGCGACAAGCTCAGCAAGGAAGGCTCGGAAGCCAACTTTCAACGGCATGATGGCCAAGCTCGTCGCGGACGTCGGCCCTGCGGCCGGCAAGGCGCTGGTCGCCACGCACGTCGATAGCTGGGAGAACGGCTCCCAGAACTGGACCGCGCGGATGCGCGAGGAGTTCCAGAGCCGCCGCGGCTACGACCTGCTGCCTTTCCTGCCCGTGATGACCGGCCGCGTGGTCGGACAGCCTGGAAGTCTCCGAGCGGTTCCTCTGGGACCTGCGCCGGACGATCTCCGAGCTGGTCGTCGAGAACTACGCCGGCCACATCCGCGATCTGGCCCACCGGCACGGCCTGCGCTTCACGATCGAGGCCTACGGCAGCCCGTGCGACGACCTCCCCTACGGCGGGCAGGCGACGAGCCGATGGGCGAGTTCTGGGACCCCAGCGGCGCGATGGAGACCTGCCAGCGGCATGGCCTCGGCGGCGCACGTCTACGGCAAGCCGATCGTCGGCGCGGAGGCGTTCACGGCGGGCGGCCAGGAGCGATGGCTCGACCACCCGGCCACGATCAAGGCCCTGGGCGATCAGGCGTTCTGCGAGGGCATCAACCGCTTCGTCTTCCACCGCTACGCCATGCAGCCGTGGGTGACGCCGCCGCGCCGCCCCGGCATGACCATGGGGCCCTGGGGCCAGCACTACGAGCGCACGCAGACCTGGTGGGAGCTTACGCCCGACTGGCACGAGCTATCTGGCACGCTGCCAGTACCTGCTGCGCCAGGGCGCTGTTCGTCGCCGACATCTGCTACCTGCAGCCGAAGCTGCCGCCGCAGGGCTTCGCGGATCACCCCCGCCAGGGCTACGGCTGGGACGAGTGCAGTTCCGAGGTCGTGCTCACGCGCATGTCGGTCAAGAACGGCCGAATCGTGCTGCCCGACGGCATGAGCTATCGGGTCCTGGTGCTGCCCGAACACGGACGCATGACACCAGCGCCTGCTCGCGCAAGATCAAGGACCTGGCTGCAGGCCGGCGCGACCGTGATCGGCCCGCGCCCGCTGAGATCGCCCAGCCTGAGCGGCTATCCCAACTGCGACGACGAAGTGCGGCGCCTCGGCGAGGAGCTGTGGGGCGACTGCGACGGCAAGTCAGGTCAAGGAGCACCGATTCGGCCGTGGCCGCGTGTCTGGGGCTCTCACCGGACGATTTGCTTGCTCACATCGGCCGTGCCGCCCGATTTCACGAGCCCGCAGCACCTGCGCTGCATCCACCGCGTCGCGGACGGCGCGGACATCTACTTCGTCTCGAATCCGCGCCCGCAGTGCAGTCACAGCCACGTGCGCGTTCCGCGTCACCGGCAAGCTGCCCGAGCTATGGTGGCCGGACACCGGCCGCATCGAGCGCGCGCCGGTCTTCGAGCAGATCCAACGGCGTCACCCGCGTTGTGCTTCCGCTTGGACCCAGCGGATCGGTGTTCGTGGTGTTCCGCAGAGGCGCTACGTAGAGCGATCCCAGTATTGCAGTGGCATTGGACGGCAAGCCTGTGCTGTCCGCCGCGCCTGTGCCCGCGGTGAAGATCGTTCGTCGATAAAGCCGTCTACGGCGTGCTGGATGATCCCGCGCGCACCCGCGACGTGCGCGCCAGGGTGCAAAGCAAGGCCGACAGCGGCGAGACCAGCTTCCGCGTCTCCGACATGGCCGCAGGTGACGACCCGGCGTACGGCATCGTGAAGACTCTGATCGTCGACTACACGGTCGACGGCAAGCCCGCCACGGCCACCGGCACCGACCCCGAAACCATAGACCTGCTTGCGCCCGTATCGGAGCCTGCCCCGCCTGTTGAGTTGCACAACGATGGACGCCGCCTCAATACTCATTGCCTGGCAGCCGGGCCGATATGAGCTTGTTCGCGGCAGCGGCGGGAAGACCAACGTGACCATCCCATCGCTGCCGGCGCCGTTGGAGATCAAAGGCCCCTGGGACGTCGCCTTTCCGCCGCAGATTCCGGCGCGCCCGGCAAGATCAGCCTGGATCGGCTGATGTCCTGGTCGGACGATCCCGACGACGGCGTGAAGTACTTCTCCGGCACCGCAACTTATCGCGTGACCTTCAATGTGCCCAAAGAGCTGCTCGACCAAGCGCACATCGCTCGGCTCGATCTGGGCGATGTGCAGGTCATCGCCGCAGGCAAAGCTCAACGGCAAAGACCTTGGCACGCTGTGGAAGCCGCCATATCGGGCGGACGTAACAGGCGCGCTTCGGCCCGGCACAAACGAGCTTGAGGTCAGGGTAACCAACCTCTGGATCAACCGAATGATCGGCGACGAGCAGCTTCCCGAGGACAGCGACCGCAACCCCAACGGCACGCTCAAGTCCTGGCCGCAGTGGCTGGCCGACGGCAAGCCCAGCCCGACGGGCCGCTATACGTTCACAAGCTGGCGGATGTGGGGCGCAAACGACGCTCTCCTGAAGCTCGGGCCTGCTCGGCCCGGTGACGATCCAGGTCGGCCGTCGGATTGCGTTTGGAGGCAGTAGAGATGACCACTAGCGGCGCCGCTTCCGCCGCCACACTGCCCAACCGCCCAAGCAGCCAACCAGAACCGGCACGACCCAGAGGGCGGATGGATGGCTGTTTGACCACGAGGCCGTCTTGAGCGCCTTGATGACCTCTTCTTTTGTGGAGCACCTGTCGCAGATCGCTCGGAACTCCGCCCGGGAAAGTGGTCTGGGACCGAGCGTGACTTCCGCGAATACCTGCACCGGAATCACGTATTCCTTCGGGCGCCACTCCAGCCAGCCGACCCGCAGTCGCTGCCTGTACGATTCTTCGAGCAACTCCTTTGGCGAAACCCTCTCCGGCTCGTAGGACGAGACCTCTTCCACCACCGGCGGAACGGCGTAATACGCTTTGATCTTGAGAAGCCGCATGCCGACGACTGCCCAGTTGCGAACCTGCGTGCGCCTCATATTGGTCAGCACGGGGACTATGACGCGCGCGTCGTCCTTGACGAAATCTTCCGTTTCGATATCACGGAGCCAATCCCTTGCTTGTTCCCAGAGAGCGATGCGGGCCGCTTGCCCCTGTCCGCTCAGGCCCGGCAGTCTGGCGATGATGCAGTTCTGCGAGTCGCCGCGCTTCGGGGCAGCGCACTTCACGCTCTCCAATTCGTTCTTCTCGACCCCGGGCGGCAGCCCGATGTCATTGCACACGACCAGATAGAGGCCGTAGAACAGCGCGGTCGCGCCGTCCAGTTCGCGCAGCAGCCCGCCGGGCAACCCGGCAAGCTCAATGCGATCCAGTTCCTCTTCGCCGAACTCCGACCTGAGCACGCCGGCCAGATATCGATACGCACGAGCGGTGCGGAGGTAGTTGGTTGCACACGGCTCGACGCTCAGTTCCGGAGTCCAGATCCTGGGCTCGCTGTGGCCGCCGGCGGTTCCTGGTATCTCCAGATACTTAACGTGAGTCTCGCGCCGCTTCGCAAGCATCGCCTCGAACGCTTCCCTGAGCCGCTTCTTGTATCTCGCCCGCAGCAGAAGCTTCTGCTCCTCCTGGGCATTCTCCGGCATGACGAGAGTCTCGAGCGCATAGAGCTGGTAGTCGTAGTAACCCGAATCGGCAGTCGGGTCAAGGCTCACGCTCCCCGCCCTCAGAGCAGCAATCAGGTCTTCCATGCAATTGCTGCTGGGCAGTTCCTCTGTCTGGTATATGCGTTTGAACAGCCGGTTCTCCGGCGACGTGGAGGCAGGCCAGAACGCTATGCCGGGGCCGCGGCCGCCCTTGTTGAGCCTCGCTCTGACCACTTCAGGCGCATTGGGCCTGAACAACTCCGTGGAAAGCGCCCCCGCATCACCGAACAGCGCCTTATGCCGAAGCAGGTCCTCAAGATTCAGATCGACGTCTGCGTTGGTGATCCGTTCGTTGAGCTTGCGGAAATCGCTGTAAGCCCGCAGCAGATCGGGCCGCGCGGACAGCGCCTCTGCAATCGGCACAAGCGGGGCGATGCTCTCATCCTGCTCGATAGCCTTGGCCAGGAATCTGTCGCGCCTGAAAACTCGCCGGAGCGCTTCGCTTTCCGAATAGAACCCGATTGGCTCGGATCGAGCTGTGTCACGCAGGAAGCTCTGCACGAGCGAGCGCGCCCGACTTCGCACCGTCTGCGGCACATCTGCCCGCCCGCCGCCCAGTTCGATGGCCGCCGCCAGAAACGACGACGCTTTGTCGCGGTCGGGATCGTTCCGCTTCAGCACTTCCTCTAACAACGCTGCCAGAAGCGCCTGCTTGCCTCCCGGGAATATGCACGACCCGGCACTCAGATGCTCCTCCAGGGCCGCCAGAATCCGATCGTCGAGATGCTTCTTGTAGCCGTCAACCAGTTCCACGGAAGGGAGCAGATCGCAGTCGAAGCCACGAGCCGCCTTCATCGCCTTGCCGAACGTCGGGTAGAGCCGGCCGCAGAGCTTCTTCTCCTTGGTGGTGGTCTCTCCCAGGTCGAGAGCGATGACGCACGGGCTCTTGTTGACGTAACAGGCGTGATAGCTTCGCGGCGCCTGCTCCTTGCTGATCATGTCCGGCACGTAGGTCGGATGCTTGTCCTTGAGCACGTCGCTGCGCTCGACAAGCTCGTTTGCGGGTTTCGGGTAGTCCTTCTCCAAGATGGGGATGGGAATCGGGATGATGCCCGCCGTTATACCGAGGAAGCCAAGCACCGCGATTATCCCGGTGGCGGGAATGCCGATCCAGCGAGCCAGGCACAGCAGACCACTCAGCAGGAGACCGCAGAAACCCAGATAGAACACGGAGAGTGGTACCGAGGGCACGTACCAGCCCACCGCCATCGTCGCGAGCGATACGATGAACAGCACTCCGATGAACCGCCCAAAGGTCTTGCTTTTCAAGCTCAGCACCTCCTGCGGGCGGGACCATATTGCTGTCCGCCTCACTCTGTAGACTGCGGCAGGCGGCCTCAAGTTCCCGATGCAGATACTGCCCGCTTCGGTGACTCAAGTCCAGACCTGACGATCTCAGGTCGCGCATGCAAAAGCAATCCGCTCTCCCGGGTTGCCGCGAGAGCGGATCGCTCGCTGTGTCCGAGCTAACTGCCGGGGACTACAAGACCTCGACCACGTCCGCCGTGTTCCTCGTCCGGACCACGCTTCGCGCCTTTGCCCCATCCGAATACACGCTGGAGATCCCGCGCACACGGTAGATGTGGCCGATGGCCACTGACTCATCCGACAGCACCTTTACGCCCATCCGGCCGCCCTCGGCAGCGAGGCCCGACCCGTCGTCGATCCAGAAGCAGCCGGTGTCGGTGTCGGTGACCTTCCCGAACGTTGCAACCAGCATGTCCAGGTTGTTCAGACCGACCGCGCCGGGGATGCCGGGGTTGTAGCCCATCGTCGCGCCGCCCAGCGTCTTGTTGACAAAGAGGAACGGCTCGGGAACCGTGCTGTCGCTGGAGATCACCGACAGCGCCGCGTCCACAATCGCGCGCTCGCCGTCGACGACGCCGAGTTTGCCGGATACGTTGATCCTGTCGCCGACAGTCGTTGTCACGCCGCTCATGACCTTGATTGCGCAGACACGGTTGTCGTCCTCGATGTATATCCTGTCGCCAAGTTCGGTGGTCCCGGCGGTTACCAGCTTGCCGGCAATCAGTACGTCCGTGCCGTCAGCCGCGAGTTTAGCCTGCCCAATATCCATCGGGTTCCACAGTCCCTTGAACGGATACGCGCCGATATCGAGCCTGTTGCCGTTCCAGCCCGGCTTGGACGGATCGCCGGCATGGATGCAGGGCGAGGCCGCTTGCAGAGTGAAATCGCCCGCCGACGGATTCACAAACAGCGGATTGGCGGAGAAGTTGCCTGTCCCCGTCGGGAATGTGTTACGCCACTGCCATGCCCAGTAATAGTCGAGCCACACGAGCGTGTTGACGTAGTTTATGCCCTGAAGATCGCAGTAGTTTGCCGCAAGCGAGCCGCCTTCCGCCGGGTTGCATTGCGTGGCGGCATAAGGATTGCCGGAGATCACGGTGCTGTTGAGCGTTACGTCTGAGTCTCCGAATGTGTAGACGCCCATGCCAGCATTGCTTGCCAGGGTGCAGTTGTTGAATGTCGCATCCGCACTGTCGCAGACGACCCCGTTCTGGCCGGAGAATGCAAACTCGCAATGATCGAAGACCGGCGATATCGTATAACAATAGACGTTTCCATCGGCAGAGTGATAGCCGAAGTTGTAGCTCCCGTAGTAGTCGTTGCCGCCGTAGCGGAACACGCATTGCGAGAACGTGCTCTCCGCTGCCTCGCCCCAGAGTGCGATCTCGCGGTAGTCGCCGGGCGCGGGAGCCGTATCCCCGCCGTCCCCGTTGGAGTCGCCGCCGAGGGTATCATCCTTGAATGACGTGAAGTTGATGCGTCGCTCGTCGGTCCCCTGGGCGACGATCTTGCCCGCGATGCCCATGTAGGTATTGGCGCCGAACTTCACGGATACACCCGGCTCGATCGTCAGTGTCCGCGACCCGGGCACGATCACATAGGACTCGATGTAGAACGGGCACATCCCGTCGGATATCAGACGCCACGTGCCATCCACATTCACAGTGCCGCCCTGAACCCATATCCGGTTGCGAGTGTTGTCGTGGATTGAGTTGTCGCCCGCCACGCTCAACATCGGGGTTGGAGGTCCGACGATGGGATTCACGTTGCCGTATATGTCGTTGGACCGGATCGAAAGCGGGTCCGCGACGCTCTTGTATGCGTCCTCGATCTGCATTCCGTGGTTCGTGTTATCGTGAATCTTGCAGTTCACGATGTTCGCGGCCGCATTATCCACGCAGTAGAACCCGGCGTAGGCCGACTCGGATATCTCGCAGTCCTCTATCGTGGGAGCACAGTTCTGCAGGCATACGGTGCCGTAAGCGTAGTGATGACCGAAGCCCATGTTGCCATAGTACTCATTGCCCGCGTAGCGGACCTCGCAGTTCTTCAGATGGGTCGGGCTTGCGGTGGGTCCGTAGATGCAGAGCTCTCTCCAATCGCCTCTGGCGGGAGCCGTCGCGTCGGCGTCGGCATTGGTGTCACCGCCGGTTGTGTCGTCCTGGAAGGAGGTGAAGTATATCTTGTCGTTTTCATCGCCTACGGCCTGCAGATCGCCATAGGAGTAGAACCCGACGTTACCGTTCATTTTCACGACCGTGCCGGGGTTCATCTTGAGCTGGACTGTGTCCGCGACGTAGGTATCGCCCGTTATCACATACGGAATGGACTTATACCACGTCCGGTTCTCGGGAACCGTCCCGGCCTGCATGTAGATGCCGTTGGCGCCGTTTGAGGAGGCCGTGCACTCGGTTATGGTCGCATTACTCGCCATGCTCTGGTAGGCCGCGTAGAGCCCGCTGTTGGTAATATCGACACGGGTGAGGGTCGGATGCGACGTATTGACCACCACCAGGCCATACTTTCCCGCCGAGTCGATCTTCACATCTTCGAGAATCGGATCGGAGTCGGCAATCAGCACGCTGCCGTTGTGGGTTATGTAGCCGATGAACGGAGCGCTGAAATACGCATCGGTTGATCCGTAGCGGACTTCGCAGTTCTTGAGCTCCGAGGTACTGCTTCCCGCGCCTATGAAGATGATCGAGTTCCAGCTTCCCGGAGTTGGTGACGTGGCGTCGCCGTCGGCGTTGGTGTCGCCGCCGACGGTGTCGTCAAGCCATGATGTGAAGTAGTTCTTTTCAGCGGCGTCGCCAATAGCGGTGAGCTTACCGGCGGCGTAGATGCTGCATCCGGCGTTGAACTTCACGACGTTGCCCGTATCGATAGTGAGCGTCTTGTCGGAGCCCACTAGTACGTTTCCGTGCAGCGAAATGGTCGGGCTTCCCAGCAAGTGTCTCCATGTCGCGTCGCTTTGGACAGCGCTTCCGTAGACCCTGACTGTGTTGCTGGTGTTGGCGGTGAAGGTATTATCCGCGGCAAACTCGTTGAGCTGCTGCGCCGCAATCCAGGTTCCCCAGGTGTTGCCGGTGAAGGTGCAGCCTGATATAGGCGGCGTGGTCCCGGGAGTGTAGTAAGCGTTCTCTTCGAGCACTATACCCGTTACGTTGTTCCTGATGGTGCAGTTTTCGATCTTGGCATAGCAGTTTGACATGCCATAGATACCGTAGTTGGCGGAGTACTCCATGGTGCAGTTGCGGAATGTGGGCGCACCGTCACGCACGAAGATATTGCCATAGGCGTAGTGGTAGCCGTTCCAGCTCCCGTATGCTCCGGAACCTGCGTAGCGGACTATACAGTGGTCGAGCACGGATGCCGAGGATGTGGCATCGTAGAACTCCATCTCAAACCAATCAGCCGGCGCGGGCGTCGATGCGCTGCCGTCGCCGTTGGCGTCGCCGTATACATCGTCCTGAAGTGATGTGAAGTAGATCGGCTCCGAGGGAGTGCCGATCGCCTGGACGTTGCCGGTGAGGTAGAGCCCACCGCCGGAGAGCTTGACGGCGGTTCCGGGCTCAACGATCAGATTCGCGTCGGCCGCAAGCCATAGGCTGCCCTCGATCACGTAGGGAATCGACTTATACCAAGTCCTGCTGCCGCTCATGGTCGCCTGCGGAATGCGGATGGCATTGCGGGGCGAGCCGGTCGCGGAGCAAGCGGTTATGACGGGATTGCTGGCGATATCGTCGCAGTAGACAGCCCAGCTTCCGAGGTCGGCAAATGAAACGTTGTTCAGCACCGGGTGCGAGTTGTTCCGCAGGTAGGCGCCGTAGTTTCCCGACTGAGATGAGAGGGTGTTGGTGATGGTGGGCGATGCGGCAAAGAACCCCAGATTGCCATACTGATTATGGTAGCCGGTGGCTATATCCGCGTATCTTCCGCTGCCGCCATATTCGACCACGCAGTTATCCATCAGCGAGGCATTGGAGGTGTCATTGATGAATAATACCTCGCTCCAGTCGCCCTTTGCGGGAGCAGTATCGCTGCCGTCGGCGTTGGAATCGCCCCCGACGGAGTCGTCATTGATGGATGTAAAGTAGATCTTATTCGCCGGGTCGCCGTCGGCGGTGAATGTGCCCCAGGTGAAGATCGAGCAGACGGAGTTGAACTTCACAATGTTGCCCGGGTCGATCGTGAGAGAGTTGCCCGCTCCGCAGTAGACATCTCCTATGAGCTGCCACACGGTATTGCCCTGCAAGTGATGCCATGTTGCGGCATTCTGGACCCAGCTTGCGTAGACCTGGCAGACGTTATAGGTATTGCCCGAGACGGTGTTGTCCGAGTCGAACGCGCCCGCCGCTTGAGCTGAGCAGTAGGTTCCGTACGTGTTGCCCGTTATGGTGTTGCCGCTGATCGGCAGCGGTGAGCCAAACGGCAGATAGTATGAAGTATCTCGAAGCACGATCCCGTAGACGCAGTTGGAAAACGTCGAATTGGCAATGGTCGCCTGACACGCGCCAACGCCCTCAAAGCCCTCGTTGGCATACGACGAAGCACAGTGGTCGATAGTCGGGGCTGAGTCCTGAACGCGGATCGCGCCGTTCGAGGTGTGGTAACCGTTGAACTTTGAGAAGTAGCGGGCCGACCCGCCGTACGTCACATCGCAGTAGCGCAGGACAGTGCTGTTGGCGCCCGCGCCGTATATGAGGATCTCGTCCCAACTGCCGGGCGTGGCGCCGCCGGTTGACGTGATGGTGATGTGATTCTCGGCCGTGCCCTGAGCGTCTAGCGTTCCCGCGACGTAGATGCCGTGGTTTTCCGGAACCTGGACCGTGACACCGGGGTCGATCGTGAGCGTGCCGCCGGAATCCACATACACATCGGCCTCCATCACGTATGGCGAGCCGGTGCCCTGAAGTCCGAAACTGCCATCGACTGTCCAATGGCCCGAACCATAGTGGCGGTCTACGATGTTGTAGTGCCATTGCTGCTCGTAGTCGCTCCAGAAGTAGTCCCTGTTGATGTAGACCGTGGCCTGTGCCTGTAGAGACAGCGCAAGCACAGTCGCGGTGTACACGACGAATAGCGCGCGTTTCATGTTAGCTCCCCTCCAAGCTATCAACCGCTCAGTGTCCTGAGTCGTGGGTACGATGAACACCCACAGAGGTCGGCGTAGCGGGGCCGTGATGCGGACAACTGAATGGCTGACGCCTTCAGTCTATCCGGAGTTTTCGCGATTGGCAACTGGTAGAATTACCTGGTGTGTGCGGTCCGGTACCGGCTATGAAGGTCTGCTTTTGCGTGGTATTGTGCCTGCGACTAGGTCAGGCAAATCCCAAATCCAGAATCCTGAACGCTTACAGCCACCCCGTCCTCCTGAACAAGTACAGCAGCATTGTGGTAATCGCGATTCCTATCCCCGCGCTCCACAGGATCACGTTACGGATGGGCATCTTGATCGGCTCGAACATGTTCATCCCCAGAAACCCCGTGATGAACGAGAACACGCCGATGATCACCGCAAGGATCGTGAGGACCTTCATGATGTCGTTGAGGCGATTGGAGACTGCGGCGAGGTAGATGTCGAAGTTGCTGGTCAGGATTTCCCGGATCGTGTCGAGCATGTCGAAGATGCGGATCATTCGGTTATACACGTCCTGGAAGTAGACGCCGGCCTCGCCTTCGATGAACGGGAAATCGCGCCGGGAGAGGTCGTTGAGAACGTCGCGTTGCGGGCCGAGAAGCCTTCGCAGCTCGAACGCCTCGTGTTTCAGATCGAGATTGCGCTTGAGCAGCGTCCTGTCGGTCTTCTCCAGCATGTCGTTTTCGAGCCTGTCCGCGCTGTCGTCGAGCTTGTTGACTATGGGGTAGTAGGTGTCGATCAAGTCCTCGGCGAGCAGGTAGACCGCATGCATCGGCCCGCGCGCGCACAGCCCCGGTGTGTTCAGATACTCCTCCAGCGCCTGATCCACCGCCTCGGAGCTGTTCTCTCTGGTCACCGTGACGATGAACCTGCCGCCCACGAACAGATGCAGTTCGTGCGGCTTGACGCCGTGACTGCCGCGCCCCTGCCGCAGCGTGGTCATGTTGACGTAGAAGTGGTCGTCGAACTCATACAGATGCGGCCTTCGGTAGCCGTTTGTGCACGACTCCACCGCGATCGAGTGAAGCCCGAAGCACTCCGCCAGCTTGCTCATGTCCTCATCGGTGACGGAGCGCACGTCCACCCACAGCAGCCTGCACTCGCCCTGGGTAAGCTCTCGCCAGTCCTCCACTGCCACGTCACGAGCGACTTCGCCCTTCGAGAAAACATACGTTTTGATCATAATCGCACCTGGGGAGTATTTCGGCGCGGCCCTACGCCAAATCCTGCCTGGGGGAAGGTTGGTAGGCCATAAGGTTAGAAGGTTGGAGTGTTGACCCCGCCTGCTAAGGAGGTACAGAAATGGATTTTACTGACCTGATCTCCGCCCGCTACAGCGTCCGAGCCTACAGGCCCGATCCGGTGCCCGACGATAAGCTTGCCGCGGTCCTCGAGGCGATGCGCCTCGCGCCCACCGCCGCGAACCGCCAGCCGCTTCGGTTCATCGTCGTCCACACCGCGGGCAGGCAGAGCGATCTCAAGCGCGTCTACGGCGCGGACTGGTTCACGCAGCCGCCGATCGTGATATGCGCCTGCGCGGTCAAGAGTGAGGTCTGGGTGCGGTCATCGGACGGCAAGGACTCTTGCGACATCGATGCCGCCATCGCGATGGACCATCTCATCCTCGCCGCCGCAAACGAGGGCCTGGGCACGTGCTGGATATGCGCGTTCGACCCGGCTGCCGCCCGCGACGTGTTGGGGTTGCCGGACGGTGTCGAGCCGATCGCGTTCACGCCGCTGGGCTATCCGGCCGATTCGCCGCGGGAAAAGAAGCGCAAGCCGCTGGAGGAACTCGTCAGCTACGAGGTTTGGTAGGGAAAAGCGGGGACTGAATCAGCCGCCATCGCGCCAGCCTGAACTTCAGCGCGGTTCCCAGGCAGCCGAAGCCGTATTTGACGCTCCTGCGGAAGTTGATCGAGCTTGCCTCCGCGAAGTACTTGGCCGGGCAGCTTATCTCGCCTATGGTGAACCCGTACCATACGATCTGCGCGAGCATCTGGTTGTCGAACACGAAATCGTCCGAGTTGGCATCCAGCGGCAGCTTCTCGAGTATCTCGCGGGAGAACGCGCGATAGCCGGTGTGGTATTCCGAGAGCTTTGACTGCAAGCATTATGTTCTCGGCAAGCGTGAGGAAGCGGTTGGAGAAGTACTTCCACAGCGGCATTCCCTCTCGCACCGCGCGCCCGCCAAGGATTCGTGACCCAATCACGCACTGATACAGGCCGTGGCCGATCATAGCTGACCATCGCCGGCAGCAGCAGCGGCGTATACTGATAGTCCGGGTGGACCATCACCACGATATCCGCGCCCTGCTCGAGCGCCAGCCGGTAGCACGTCTTCTGGTTCGCGCCGTAGCCCATGTTCTCCGGGTGCCGATAGGCTATCGTATGCTCCAGGGTTTCCGCGATGGCGAAAGTCTCGTCGTGGCTGGCGTCATCGACCACGATCACGAGATCGACCACTCCCTGCTCCATGACCTCATCGTAGGTCTTGCGCAGGGTCTGGGCCGCGTTATACGCCGGCATCACGACCACGACCTTCTTGTCCTTGAACATCAGCTACCTCGGCGGGCCGATTCAATCATACCGCATGCATTCAGGGCTGGGAATCGCGCGCGGCCTTCATCGCCTCCGCTTGCTCAAGCGCCTGGATCATTCTGCCGTCGTCGGGCCGAAGCTTGAGGTACGCTCTGAGCTGTTTGATGCCGTCGTCGAGCTTGCCCTCCGCGAGCAGCACCCGGGCCAGGTTGGCGTTGGCGATCGGGTCTTTGGGCTTCAACCGCAGAGCCACGGCCAGATGCTCGTATGCCTCATCGAATCGCTTCTCCATATACAGAACGCCCCCCAGGTTACCCTGCGCCTCGCCGTTGTTCGGATCGATGCGGACGGACGCCCGCAGGTGCTTCTCAGCCCTGGCAAGGTCGGCTTCGGCTGCCTTTCGATCGTGCTCAGGAATCGACGGGCCCTGGCCAAGCACATCTTTCGCCCTGGCAACATACGCCCACCCCAGGTTAAACTCCACCATCGTGTCCTTCGGCGCAACTTCCGCCGGCATGCTCGAATAGCGTCAGGTCGTCGCGCCAGTAGCGTGCCTGCGAACTCGCCCGCACCGCCAGACAGGCCAACACTGCCACCGCCGCCACTGAAAGCGCAATCCCGCCGGCGCGAGTCTTGCCCACGAACTCATACGCCGCCCACACGACCGCCACCCAGAACCCGATCAGCGTGATGTAGGTATACCTGTCCGCCATCGACTGCCCGCCGACCTGTATAATCCCGATCACCGGAAGGAGCGTGATCACATACCAAAGCCAACCCACCGTCACGTAGGGCAGCCGCCGCGCCACAACGATCGCTCCCGCCGTCACCACCGCGAGCAGCCCCGCGCACGCGCCCACCTGCCACGTAGGGATCGTGCCGAGCGGGTGCGGATAGAAGCACGCCAGCCTCACCGGCCAGAACGACTTGCCGATATACGCGACGTAGCTCACCGCCGCGTTCGCCAGCCTGACCCCGAACGGATAGTGCTGGAACGAACCCAGCGACTTTCCCCAGTGCTGGGCGAAGACCGCGATCACGCCGGTCGCCAGCGCAAGCGCGAACAGCGGCAGCTTCTCAACGACAAGAGGGAATAGGGAATGGGGAGTAGGGAGTAGGTGGGAGCCGCCCGGCTGATCCGGGCCCTGACTTTCGACTTTGGACTTTGGACTTTCGACTACCCTCCTCAGCGGCCAGAAATCCAACAGAAGCAGCAGTATCGGCAGCGTCACCAGCATCGACTTTGCCATCAGGCCGAGTGCATATAGAACCACCACCAGCGCGTACCGCCACCACCTTCCGCCGCCGGAACTCGTCGCCTCTCTAGCCGATGATCGGTGCGCTTTGCGCTTACGGCTCCTGAGCCTGTCATTGCGGGTTTCGGACACGTCCGTCTTCTTGGTCGCCGACCGAGCATATCCCGCGTAGGCCCAGATGGTAAGCAGCATGAAGAACGTGCTCAGCACGTCCTTTCGTTCCGCAATCCACGCGACGGACTCCACGTGCAGCGGATGCACCGCGAACAACGCCGCCACGAATGCGCTCGGCCATCGAGCGCCCGTCAGCGCGCTCAGCACCACAAACAGCAGCAGCGCATTGAGCACGTGCAGGACTATATTCGTCCGATGATAGATGTGTGGGTCCTGGGGGCCGTAGAGGTCCGGATGCATACCGCGATCGATGAAGAACGAGATCCACGTTACCGGCATCCAGTTGGCCTCGTACCTTCCCCGTAAACGCCCACGCGACGTTGTTCGCGGTCAGCCCGCCCACGGCGTGAGGATTCTTGAGCAGGTAGATGTCGTCGTCGTAGTGCGCGAAGTCGTAGCTGGTGACGTGCCAGTAGACCGCTGATGTGATCGCTATCAGAATCACGCATATCACGAGTTCCCATACGCCGAACGACTTCTTCGATTGCGTAACCTGCCTCAAGCTGATCGCTGCCTCCTGCGCGTCGGACTCTACCTCAATCATATCACAACGCGCGAGGACGTTCGGAGGGTTTTCTTGCCGAGGCGCCGTCGGGTGCATCGCCTATTCACCGGCGTAGACCTTGGCGTGGTCGATATCGAGGTTCCGCCGGGCGACGTAGATATCGACCTTCTGCTCCGGCGCCTGGCCTGCAACGAACGGCAGCGGCCCGAACGTGTCTGCGTAGAACCCGGCTCCCATCGCCGACCTCATCGTGGCCATCAAGCAGGTGACCGGGACCCTGACCGGCTCGCGCCGGTCGAAATCCTGCCACGGCAGATCAACGAGGTTGGTGTTATGGTTTGGCGCCGCCACCACGTCACCTGGCCGCACGTGGGACTCGATCAGATCCACATCAACGGCGCCTCCCGCCCGCATGTGGTCCTGGAATCCCCAATGCCCCTCGGTGAACACCATGCAGTCCCCTCCGGCGTATCGTGCGAGGACCTCACGCGCGGCGGTCCTTTGCGCCCCGGCAAGCGTGTAGTCCGCGTAGGTCACCCACAGCGCCAGCACCGCGGCCGGGATCAGCGGCGCCAGCACCCAGCGTGACCGCGCGCCCTCGGCCGGCTTGCCCAGCATTTCGAGCCTGCGCACTACCAGTATGCCTATCGCGGGCGCGGCGGGCAGGATCGACCTGCCGTTCACGCTCCAGTTGATCAGCGATGCGAACGCAAGCGTCCCCAACACCCAGAGGACAAGCAGCGCCGAATCCGCGTCGCGACGCCTCAGCAGGTCCGACACGCACAGGGCGACCAGGCCAATCCCCGCCGCGACGAACACGCTCAACTCCGCGATCTCGACCCACCTCAGTCCGCCTGAAGCGCTGGTCAGCGCGTAACTGCCCACCGAACGCAGACTCACGAGCGCGACCGCCGTTGCCGCCGCCAATCCGATTCCTGCCAGCAGATGTCTTCGCAGCCAGATCGCCGGAGCGTAGAAGAGCGCCGAGGCCAAACAGCCGCCCGAAAACGCGAGGCCCACAAACAGCTTCTGCAAGACCAGCGCGCCGCGGCCGAATCGCCACGTGGTCGCGTAGGACGCCGCGTCAGTCAGCAGCCCTCGCGTATACATGGCATTGGTCGTCGTCTGGTACCAGCCGAGCGCGGCGACAGGAATCAGCAGATACGCCGCCCACCACCCCAGCCGCCTCTGCCTCACAAGCGTGTAGACGATCAACAGCGGGATCAGCGCCATGCCGTAGTACTTGCTTAGAGCGGCCGCCGCGATCAGCACAGCCGCGAGAGCGGTCATCCACGCACGTTTCTCGATCCAGCCCGCGAATCCAGAACACTATGGCCCACACCCACAGCGCCAGCATCGGCACGTCGCACATGACCGTGGTGCTCGATACCAGGAACACGGGCGTCAGCAGGCAGATCAGCGCCGCGCAGAGCGGGTTTCCGCACATCCGCGTCGCCAGCCGATACGTGCCCAGCACCGCCGCCACCGCCGGCAGTAGGAAGAACGCGTGAATCCCCACCTCGCGCCAGCCCACCAGCCGGGAGACCGATGCGATGTAGTAGCACACCAGCGGAGGGTTCTTGGTGACCTCCCACATCGGCTTCGTGAACACATACCAGTTGACGTCGAAGCCGTAGGGGTCGAGCGGGTGGGCGCGAATGTGCTGGGCTGCCCAGATGAAGAGCGGGTCGTCGATGTTGAACGCCTTGCCGATGAATGGCAGCAGGCAAGCCACCGTAATCGCGGCGAGCACAGCATCCACGGGCCAGTTTCGGGGAGGCTTAGCGTCATTCTTCATCTCAGCAGGTTATACCCACTGCTGTGCTTTCCCTACACCGCGGGCGCCTATCGAAGCACGCCTACGGCTGATACGGCCGGTACCGCGCGATACGCGGCCAGCCTCGTCCGTATGTCGCGGGCGAGTGCCGGCTTGTGCAGGGTCTCCGCGAGCGCCGCGCCTTCTTCGGCGGTGCGGATCGCGTCGTCGTAACGGCTGGCCGACGCGTAGGCGATCGCCAGCGTGTCCAGGGCGTCCGCGCGCTTGCGTCTTTCCACGCTGCGACAGGCCGACTCCGCCCACTTCACGGCCTCATCCGGCCTGCGAATCGCTGGGTCCTTGTCGGTAGACAATATGTAGGCGAGGTTGTTCGCGGCCTCGAAGTAGGCCGGGTTCAGGCGAAGCGTGGTCCGATATGCTTCGACAGCCTCCGCGATTCTACCTGTCCTGTGCAGCGCCTGGCCGAGACGGTAGTACGTCATGTCATCATTACAATAGCCCGTCGCGATGCGGTAGTGCTCGATCGCGGCGTCGTAGTCCTTCTCCTGGTCTTCCAGTGTGACGCCCAGCCCACGTTGGGCGAAGGGGTTTGCGGTCGTGACGTCCACCGCTCTTTGATACAGTGCCAGATCGCTGCGCCAGTACCCCGCCTGCGCGTACGCCGCCGCGCCCAGCGCGATCACAACGCCACACGCGACAGCCGGCAGCACCCATCGCGCCCTGCCCGCGATCAGCTCCGCAATCCCCCACGCCAGCGCCGCGAACAACCCGATAAGCGTGATATATGCGTATCTATCGGCCATCGCCTGATCGCCGATCTGAATGATCCCGATCACCGGCAGCAGCGAGATCATATACCACAGCCAGCCTACCAGCAGATACGGCGCCCGCCTTCGCAGCAGCACCACAGCCACCGTCACCCCCACCAGCGCCACCCCGCACCCCACCACGACCACCTCAGGAAGCGTGTTCCTGGGATGCGGATACGCAACGCACAGCCGCGCCGGCCACACCATCTTGCAGGCATAGAGCACATAGTTGACAATGGCGTTGGACACGCGCACACCCATCGGGTAGATCCCGACCGTCTTCACCGCCCCGGCGTGTGCCTGCTGGATGATCGTCACCACCCCAACCGCGGCCGACATCGCCGCGAATGGCAGCTTCTCGACGAGAAGATGGAATAGCGAGGAACCGGCCCGCTGATCCGGGCCCTGACTTTGGACTTTGGACTTTGGACTTCGGACTATCCTCCTCAGCGGCCAGAAGTCCATCAGCAGCAGGAGCACGGGCACGGTCACCAGCATCGATTTGGACATCAGCCCCAGCGCAAACGTGGCCGCGACCGCCGCATATCGCGCCACACTTGGCTTGTGCGAGTACCGCACGTACGCGCCCAGCGTCAACATCAGAAACAGCGTGCTCAGGCAGTCCTTTCGTTCCGCGACCCACGCCACCGACTCCACGTGCAGCGGATGCACCGCGAACAGCGCCGCTACAAACGCGCTCCGCCAACGCATACCCGTCGCCGCGTTCAGCACGGCGAACAGCAGCAGCGTGTTGAGGATGTGCAGGATCACATTCGTCCGGTGATACGGCGCGGGGTTCTCCATCTTGTGGCCGCGAAGCGAGTAGGGGGCGGTCCCACCGGTCTCGTGATCGATCATGAACGAAATCCAGACCAGCGGCATCCAGTTCGCGTCGCGCTGGTTGTCAAAGGCCCACGCGATGCTGCGCGGGTTCAGGCCGTGCTTGATGCTGGGATTGCGCGGCACGTAGCCGTAGTCGTCGTAGTTGACGAATGGAAACCGTACCGTCTGCAGATAGATCGGGAGTGTGATGGCGATGAGCAGCAGGCAGATCAGCAGGTTCCACTTTGTGCCCACGCGCCCGCGTTTCTCCATTGCTAGTCCTTTCGCCTCAGCAGGCATACCCCGCGCCCGGGCTGCGAGTAGCGCCGTATGGTGTCGTCAGTCCAGGGCGGACGGGCCGGCGCGTTCAGATCGAAGTAGGCGACGGGCGTGTAATGCTCGACGAGATAAGAGCATGCCCACTTGAGGATGTGCGGATCGGTGCGCGGACCATCCAGCCAGGACTCGTGCAGCCGGACGTCGACGATGTACTTCGGGCGTGCGCGCTCTATGTCGCCGATCATCTCGCGCTGCATCCGGGACGCCCGCGGCCGGTCCTCCATCAGATAGTAGACGTAGAGGTGACCAGTCGCGGAGCGCCTGTGAGCGTAGAAGAACACCTCCGGTTCCGATCCCAGCACGGCAATTGTGTCTCTCGTGGTCGTATGCTCGCGGATGTACCGGCCGATGCTGACCGCCTCCATCACCGGGTTCGGCCAGTAGACACGCCGGCACGCGTCCGCGCACGGCATCTCGAAGAACACGGCCCTGTCTCTGGCAAAGGGCGCTGCCGCTGCCAACAGGAAGATGAGCAGGGGCGCATGCACGACGAAGGTCTTCACTCCGGCCATTCGGAGCAACTGCCCAAGTCGCACGACCGCCACGCCTATCAGCAGCGAGAGGACGGGGAGCATCAGCACGAAGTAGTGCGGTCTATAGCAGAACGCCGCGCTGGTTGCTGCAATCGAGCACAACAGCATTGTGACAATGAAGAACCTGTTCTCGCGGAACTCGCTCCACAGCAGCGCCACGGGCAGACCCACTGCACCGCTGATCCAGAGCGCCTCGACGCCCCAGACCGCCGATCCGAATCCGGTCAGCAGGTAGTGAATGTACTTGGTGGGCGGGACCTGGCTGCCGTAGTTGATTGCGTAGTCGACCGCCCAGAGCCAGAATCGGGCAAAGACACCCGCCCGCCACAGCCACAGACAGGTCAGAGCGAACGGCAGGGCCGCGCTCCCCAGGAAGACCCCCAGTCTTGCCACACATCGGCGCCTCTCGGCCCACAAGAGATAGGCGGCCCCGAATACCACGAACCACAGGCCGGGCTGCTTCATCAGAAAAGCGATTCCCATCAGCAGTCCCGAACACACGAGCAGGCCCGTCGAGCGCTGATCCAGCGATCGCAGCAGTGCCAGTATGCCGCCCAGCGCAAACACGACTACAAAATGGGTAGCGTGCGCATTGCAGCCGAACACGCCCATCTGGATGGAGAGTACAGCATAGCTCACGGCGGCAATCGCGCCGACCATCGAACCATACAGCCGTCTCCCCAGCACAAACACCATGACTATCGCGGCCGCGTTCACCAGCAGCAAGCCCAGGTGGATAGCCGCCGTCGTCTGCCCGAAGACGGCCATTATCGCCGCATACGCCCCGTAGATGCCGGGCAGCTTCACGTTGAATGCAAGCGAGTAGGGCGGCACGCCCTGAAGCATCAACTGCCCCATGTAGGCGAACTCGCCCTCGTCCCGCTCGAGAGGAAAGCTCAGCAGCCGGACCCTGATCGCCGCGACGACCAGCATTGCCGCCACGACCGCAATCCACGCCGCGTCGAATTGCTGTCTGGGGGCCTTGCCGGGCTTGGATCCCGGCACTTTGGCAACAGAACTACGCATCCGCCACGAACTGCGCGACCATGTCGCCGACTTCGGTGGTCGAGTAGCCCATCTTGCCCGCGCTCATGCTCTTGAGCTTGTTGCCGGTCACGTGCGCGATGGCCTTGTCGACCAGGTCCGCGGCCTTCGTCTCGCCGAGGGTGTCGAGCATCATCTGCAGCGCGCCGATCGCGGCGAGCGGGTTGATCACGTTCATGCCGGTATACTTCGGCGCGGAGCCGCCGATCGGCTCGAACATCGAGACGCCCTCGGGGTTGATGTTGCCGCCGGCGGCGATGCCCATTCCGCCCTGGGTCATCGCGCCGAGGTCGGTGATGATGTCGCCGAACATGTTGTCGGTCACGATGCACGTCGAACCACTCCGGGTTCTTCACCATCCACATGGTGGTCGCGTCGACGTGAGCGTAGTCGGGCTTGATGTCCGGATATTCCTTCGCGACCTCGTGGAACGCTCGCTCCCAGAGGTCGAATGCGTAGGTCAGCACGTTGGTCTTGCCGCAGAGGGTGAGCTTCTTCTCTGCGGTTGCGCTTGCGGCAGAACTCGAACGCGTAGCGGATGCAGCGCTCCACGCCCTTGCGGGTGTTGATCGACTCCTGGACGGCGACTTCGTCCGGCGTGCCCTTCTTGAGCACTCCGCCCGCGCCGACGTACAAGCCCTCGGTGTTCTCGCGGACGACGACGTAGTCGATGTCCTCCGGGCCCTTGTCCTTCAGCGGCGTCTCCACGTCCGGGATACAGCTTCACCGGGCGCAGGTTGATATACTGGTCCAGCCCGAACCGCAGCGTGAGCAGGATTCCCTTCTCGAGGATGCCCGGCTTCACGTCCGGGTGGCCGATCGCGCCAAGGTAGATGGCGTCGTATTTCTTCATCTCCTCGATCGCCGAGTCCGGCAGCACTTCGCCGGTCCGCAGGTAACGGTCCCCGCCCCAGTCGTAGTCCACTGTCTCATATTTGAACCCGGTCTTGCTGGCTCGCCGCCTCAAGTACCTTCAGTCCTTCTCGCACGACTTCCGGGCCCGTTCCGTCGCCGCCGATGACTGCTATCTTATGCATATCAGATCGTCCTCCTAGTTCACTGCCAACCATTATACCAAATGGGACAGAATGATTGTTCGAGCCGCTGCACGGCTTATCCTCCCTGCCCTGGTTGAGTTGCCTGTTGACACTTGGCGCAAACGGGGCTATACATCGAGGAGATCAATCGTGTCAGCGGGATCAGGGTAGAGGGCGACATCAGCGCCGACGAAGGCCAGTTGGTCTGCTTGACCGGTACCAGAGGACAGACTACAGGCGGAGAGTCGGCAATATTCCTTACGGCGATGACCCCCGGCGGACCGGGCAGCGTAGCTCCGTTTGGCGCCAACGGCAGGGCGTTCATCTACGACCTGCTCAACGGCCTCTGCGCCACTACCTGGGGTGTGGTCAAGGAGGGTTCCGTGACCTCGAACTCCTACGTGGTCACCACGGGAGCCGCTGATACTGAGATCCAGGTGATCACCAGAACCACGCCCACTGTGGACGAGGGCGACTTCGTGATAGTGACCGGAGCCACCGGCTGGGGCGCGCCCAGGGTGATCTACGAGAAGTGAGCCGTCCGCATATTGTGGTATCCTGAGCATGCGGCCCGCCTCCACTGAGAGGCGGGCCGCTGCCATTTCGCGGCGCCTCTCAGCCACGCGCTCACCAATTCTGAGCATTTGCGCGTATCACCGTCACGCGTTCCGACGCGCACTCTGGTGAATTACCGGTTAACGCGGCAGATAATGCATGGTATTACTACCTATGGCTGAGTAGTACCTATCAAAGCAGATTGGTATGAGGAGGTAGAGGACAATGGGGTTAACCAACACCACGCATGCCGTCCGTACGCCACGAACCCCAGCGATGTGGATGGCGATTCTTCTCTCCGCGGCCGTGCTGGCCGCGCTCTGCACGCCGGCGTTGGCGGCGGATTATACGGTCACGCTCTATGCCATTCCAAATGAGGGAGGCACAATGACGGGAGCGGGATCGTATGCGTCCGGGACAGAGGTCACCGTAGAGGCAGTCGCCGCCCCCGGCTATACGTTCGCCAGGTGGTCTACAAACGCTTACGGCACCGGCCTTGAATCCACGGACAACCCGTACGCCTTCACCCTGACTGCCAACAAGACGCTCTACGCGATGTTCGTGGCCGATGTTCCCACGTGCTACACGATAGACATCGGATCAACTTGCTTTACAGATGGGCAGTATGCTGATGCCTCACAGTGGGCGAATGCGGGCTCGCGCGCCAGTATATGTAGTCCATGCTCTACTGGCGGAGCTGCGGGAACTGACAGGATGCGCACGAACAGCACCACCAGTGTTTCTAGGGCAAACTACTACCCAAACATAGCTTACGGCGGCTATTATGATGTGTTGGTTACCTTTGGGTATCACCCAAACTCCTATAACAACGTCACGTATGGTGTGAAGGATGGTAATGGCAGCGAGACTACGTACACAGTAAGCCAATACACCTCGAACCAGAATGTGACTGTCAACCAGCATAGATGGAACGCCCTTGACATCGCCCCATTTTCGTTCGACAGAGGCCAGTGGACAGATACGTCGAAGAACTGGGTGTATGTATACCATTCCGCCGGAAAGTATCTTATGGCGGATGCCACTCGGTTTAGATGGAGCCACCCAAGCACTCCGACTATTACGTCCGGGGCGCCGGTAACTGGCGGCATAGATGTGGCTTTCTCAACAGTGGATCTACCCGGGCCTGGGTCCGATGGTGATGGAGCCGCCGACGGCTATTACACGATATATCGCAGTGAAACCGACGGCTTCGAGGTGATTCCCGGCACAACCGCACCCGTCTATACAACCACGACTTATAAGGGACAGGCAGGTGAAGGGGGATACCCGGATTCACTTACCTACCATGATACGGATGTGGTCGCCGGCCATACATACTACTATAAGGTCTGCGCTTGGGAGACCGGCTGGGCCGATGCATCAAGCCAGACAACGGTAGCGTATGCGGGGCCTCCCAAGGCGACCTCGCCAGACCCCGACGATGGCGCGACCGGACTCGATCCGACGAGTGTCTCTCTGAACTGGAGCGCCTCGGGCGCGTCGGCCTACGAGGTCTGGTTCGACGACGGCACCGGTACGTTGATAGATAAGGGCGAGCAGACTGAAACGACCTACGTCGCCAGCGGTCTGGTTCAGGACCAGACATACAAGTGGCGGATTGACACGAAGAACTTCTTCGCGACGACAGAGGGTGATGTCTGGACATTCACGACAGGCGTGCCGCTTACGTTGACACCTTCCCCGATCGAAGGCGGCACTTGTGCTGGCGGCGGGTACTATGCTCCCGGCGCGCAAGTCTCACCCACGGCAACGCCGAGCACAGACTACGTGTTCGTCAAGTGGTCAACGGACCCGGAGGGAACTGACACGGTCACGCTGCCATACGAAATGCCGAGCGGCGCTTCGACCTTGTATGCCATATTCGAGACCCGTTACACGAAGGTGATTGGCGCAAGATGCGGAGGGGCGGAAGTGTCCTATGGCTCTGGCTGGGTTGCGGATGGCGCATATAGTGATTTGAGCCCCTGCGGAACAACTGGGTGCATTACAAGCAGCGGTGCTCTCAGTGGGGCCAAATTCTATCCGGATTTCGCCTTTGCCGGCTACTATACGGCAGCAGTGACATTCCCTCAAAGAGGCGCCAGCGCCAATCACAAGCTCAGTTACAAGTATCCGTCGCCTGTCCAGACATCGGAGACAGTGGATCAGAGTGTTGCGGAAAACTGCAACAAGTGGTACTACCTGGACGGCGGCACGCCGCACGGCTTCGACGCAGGTCAGGACACGTCGAACCAACTGATATGGGTCGGGACTACCACCGGTATAGCGCTGGACGGTGCTCGCTTCCAGTGGGCTCATCCCCACAATGTCACTGATCTGACGGCGACCGCGGCTGGTGCGTATAGGATCGATCTGTCGTGGTCAGCCGTGGACTTGCCCGGCTCAAGCGCGGATGGCTTGTCGGATGCAGATGGCTACTACGCAGTCTACCGCAGCGAGACTTCTGACGGAGAGGCAGTACCACCCGAGAGCCCGACCGCAACCACACCCGTCTTCATCGGGGTGGCAACTGAGCAGGGGACTGCGGGAGTGATCGGCTACTCCGACATAAGTGTATCTCCCAACCATACATACTACTACAAAGTCTACGCCTGGGAAGCTGACTACTCGTCGGATGCATCCCCGGAGGCGACCGCAACAACCGGGGCTGGCGCTCCGCCCGGACAGGCGACCATTACGACGGGGCCGGCCGATGGCGCGACCGGCGTTGCAACCAATACTTCTTTGAACTGGACTGCCTTAGATGCGACGTCCTATGATGTGTACTTCGACGATGGCACCGGCACGTTGGCGTTCAAGGGCAACCAGACGGCTGAAACATATAGTCCGAGCGGTCTGGTTGAGAACCACTCGTATAAGTGGCGTATCGATGCGAGGAATCCCGATTCTTCAACAGAAGGCGACGTTTGGACGTTTATGACCGGCGTTATGCTCACGCTGACGCCTTCTCCGATCGACGGCGGAACTTGCGATGGCGGCGGCTATTATGCCCCCGGAGCGTCCGTCTCGCCTACGGCGACCCCGACTGTGGTCGGCGGCAGTGGTTATCAGTTCGTCAAGTGGTCAACAGATGCGGATGGCACCGATGCGGTTGCTCTGCCGTACGAGATGCCAAGCACTGATGCGACCCTGTATGCTATATTCGCTAACACGCTCAAAGCTGTTGGCGCGAGATGCGGAGGATCCGATTGGGCCGACAGTGGCAATCTGGGCAACTCCTCCGTTATCAGTAGCGTGAGCCCATGCACAGGGTCAAGGTATCGAAACTGCGACTTCCTCACCGACTGGGGGAACTACAAGCCTACATTACTGTATGGCGGTTGGTACAAGGTGCAGACGACGTTTGGCACTGACGGCCACAACAGCACCGTCGTGAGATACACGCTGTACCACAAGAACGGTTCGATCATCGACATAGTGGATCAATCCGACCCCAACCTGTACAACACGTGGGTAGACCTGGGAATGGTTGAAGGAAACCCAACCGCTTACCAGTTCGACTACGGCCAGGATATCAGTGTTGGCAAGGATCCTGGCGCCGGCAAAGTGATCGAGCAGGGCAACGCCGCGGAAACATCCTCGATCCATCGCTTCTACGATGGATGCCGGTGGGTATGGGATCGCCCGAATGCCGTTCCTGACTTGACGGCAACCAGGATAAGCTCGACTGAGATCGACCTTGCGTGGCCGGGCGTGGACATGCCGCCTGCCGGCGGATACTACATAATAGAGCGCAAGACCGAGTCGGGCGGAGCATGGGGAGTGCTCGCTAACCTGCCTGGATCAGGGGCGAACCCTGGCGCTATCACATATCAGGATACTAGTGTGGCCCCTGGCTCACACTACCACTACAGAATCCTCGCTCACCAGATCAACGATGCGGATGCCTACTCACCCGAGACGGGACTGGTCACAACCAGCATAGGCGATCCTTCCGAGTCGCAGACCACGGCGGGGCCGGTAACCTACACGGTTACCTACGGCGGCGCGACCAGCATTACGTTGGCGCCAAGCGACGTAACGCTGAACACGACCGGCACTGCCAACGGAACGGTTAGCGTGGATGGAACAGGCACGAGCACCAGGACGGTTACGATATCGTCGATCACAGGCGTGGGCACAATCGGTATATCGATAGCCGCCGGGACAGCCGCAGATGACGACGGCAACCTGGCTCAGGCTGCCGGCCCGTCCGCGACCTTCATCGTGTCCGGTCCCGTGGTTTCATACGGTCTGAACAACAAGGCTGTGGGCGACGCGATAGTGGAAACCGCGTCGGGCACGCTCGTGTTCACTGTCTGGGGCAAGGTCACGACGATCGACGCGGACAGCTTCTATGTGGACGACGGATCGGGCAAGCCTGTGAAGGTTCTCTTTACGGGCCACGGCCTTGCCGACGACGACTATGCGTCCGCGCGAGGCACGCTCGACGTGAGCGGCGCGGAGCCGGTCATGACCGCGCAGATGGTCAAGAAGCAGAACTGAGGGCGGCGGCTCTACGCCGCGGCCACGATCGCACGTTGCAGGGGCCGATCTCCGTATCGGCCCCTCTTGCCGTGTTCGGTCGCGGGAAGGAATCCCGAAACCGGCGGTGAAGCATACAGTGTCGCGGCATCCGCGCGGCGGATCATGTCCGGCGAGTAGTGCATTGGCGAAAACGGCTCTTCTGATACGGATGATCGACCTGCTCCGCGGCCGACCGGGGATTGGCGTGTCGGAGCTTGCATCGCATCTCGACAGATCGCAGCGGACCATCTACCGCTGGCTCAGCGAGCTCACCGATGACATCGGAGTGCCTGTCCACTTCAACGACGGCGGCTACTACCTCGCCGACGGCCCCGACTGCCCCGCGCCTTTCACGCCGGAGGAGTTGCTCGCCCTGCGGACCGCGCTCAAATCGCAGGTGTTTGCCGACGGGTCGCCCCTGCGGAGCAGCGCCGAATCGGCATGGTTGAAGATCAGGGATGCCTCGCCGTTCGAAAGAATGCGTCTCGCCCGCGAGCTCTCGGAGGGCTACTCGATCCACGTTACCGTTCCGAATGGCTTTGTGGAGCCCGGCCTGCCTCGCGCGATAGAGGCCGCCGTCGCCGATCATCATCGCCTCCGCATCGTCTATCGGTCCCAGAAGAGCAATCGGGTCAAGAACTACACGATCGACCCGTACGCGCTGGTATTCCGCAGGCATAGCTGGTATCTGCTCGCCAACTCCGCCGAGCACGGCAAAGTAGTCCAGTTCAAGCTGCTGAGGATTCGTGAGGTCACCGATACCGGCGCCGAGTTCGAACCGCCCGCCGATTTCTCGGCCGAGGACTACTTCCGGGATAGCTGGGAGGCGTGGGCCGGTGGAGATCCCGTGGAAGTGCGTGTGAAGTTCAGCCCCAAAGTGTCCGTGATGGTCGCCGAGACCAGGCGCCACCCGTCTCAGCGCATCCATCCGCAGATCGACGGAGGTATCATATTCGAGGCCACTGTCTCCGGCATCGAGGAGATCGCCATCTGGATATTGGGGTTCGGCAAGGACGCCGAAGTGCTCGAACCCGCCGAGCTGCGAGCGCTTATCGCCGACCACGCCGAATGCATGGCAGCCAACTACGCCGCCCCAAGAGCCGACGCGATGACCACCCGCGACTTACCAACAATGTCCACAACTCGCAATCCGTAACTCGTAACTCGTAACTACTCCCTCGCCTTGACCGCCAGGATCGCGACGTCGTCCCTGATATCGCCGCCGGCGAAGTCCAGCACCGATTGATGGACGCACCTGGCAATATCCTCGCTGCCTTTCTCACGGCACGCCGCCAGTTCCTCGCCGATCCGTTCCGTGCCGAACATCACACCCTTGCGCCTGGCCTCGCTTACCCCGTCCGTATACATGAGCAGGACCGAGCCGGTCTCGAATGTCAACTCGCCCTCCTCGTAGCTATCCCCGAGCGCGATGCCCAGGGCCGGGCCCGTCGCGCTCAGCTCGACGCAGCGGTCGTCCCGGAGATATAGCGCGGGCTCGTGTCCCGCGCTGGCCCACAGCATGTGCCCGGTGCGCGTGTCGAGCACTCCGCAGAACACGGTAACAAACGTCTCGATCCCGGTGGACTTATCGATGGTCCTGCTCAGCAAGGCCATCGCCGCGGCGGGCGAGTGTCCCTCGACAAGGTAGGCGCGCAGGGCGTATTTGGCCAGGGCCGTGTGGACCGCCGCTGAAAGACCTTTGCCGGACACGTCACCGATCACCACCGCGATCCTGTGCTCGCCAAGCTCCAGTACGTCGTAGAAATCGCCGCCCACCAGGGCTTCCTCGGTCGCCGACGCGTAGACCTGCGCGATCTCGAAGCCGTCGATAACCAGCGTCGCCGGAGTAAGCAGCGACCTCTGCAGCACGTCGGCGATGCGGCTTTCGTGCTCGTAGCTGATCGCGTTGTGGGTGGCGACGGCCGCGTGGCTCGCGAACGCCTCGATAAGCTTGGCGTCTCCCTCCTCAAACGCATCAGGCCTGTGTGAGTAGACCGCGATCACGCCCAGTGTCTCGCCCTCATAGATCATCGGCGCGCATACCACGGACCGCAGGCACGTCTCCCGATCGTAGCTGCAGCAGATCAATCCCGATGCGCCCAGATCGTTGTTGAGGATGGTCTTGTCCTGGTCGACCGCCATCTTGCTGATCTCGACAGCCACGTCCAGCGGCCACTCCGGTTCGTGGCAGGTCCCGCGCTGGGCCGCCACCCTGTCCCTGTCACCGAACTTTGCCAGCGACATCACGACCGCGCAGTCCGCGTGCAGCATGTCCACAACGAGGTCCGCGATCCGCTCCACGGCTTCATCCAGCCGTATGCTGCTGGACAGCGCGCTGCCGATCCGCCCGAAAGATTGCTCGATCTCTCTTCGATGCGCCTGCGCGTCTGCATACATCGCCTGCAGCTCTTCAGTTGCCTCCGAAAGCCCCTCGTAGGGCCTGCGCACCGACGACACAAACAGCGCGCCGAGAATGAGGTAGTAGGCCGTCGTCTTGAAGACGTGGCCGAGGAAGTTCATCGTCGAATAGGGACTGATGTAGAGCGTGAACGCCAACTCCGCGAACATCGCCACCAGCAGCGCCGATCTCAGTGGCGCAATGACGCCGGGGTCCCAGCCCCGCTTTCTGCTGACAAGCACAAAAGAAACCGCATAGAGCGCGATAACGACGTACTCCAGGCCGATCTTGAACGGCGTGAGGCCGTGGTTATAGAACAGTCTGCCCGATGCCGGCGAGAAGTGGATCACTAGACCCACCACGCCTGCCGTGTAGACCACCGCCGCTCCCAGCAGAAAGCCCCGCGACAGCAGCTTGCTCTGCGACTTCGTTACCACGAACGAAGCGCACAGAAGCCCGATTGCCGAAGTCAGACGCGCGATCATCCAAAACGCCGTGGCGTTGCCCACGCCGGTCGCTCCTATGAAATCCGGCATCCCCGTGTATGTGAATGTGTGGATGAAGTCGATCGCGCCCGTGGCGAGAAACACAATGCCGAGGAGAAGGTCTCGCGTGTTGCGGGTCTGCCCGTAGCCGAACCAACCCGTCGCGAACACCGCGAAACTGACGACGATGCTCGAGAACTCGAGTAACACGTGTGCCGGCAGAAAGACGTCGCTGGGGATCTGCACGCCGCTTCGCCTCAGCAGTTCGCATGATGCGAGCGCGGCGGCACAAGCGACGATGACCGCAACATACCGCCACAGTGACTTGCCCGACGAACCTGCCGCCATCCTATTACGTTTTGAGACCGACTCTACTGTCATCCTGTCAACTGCACGCTTCAAGGAAATGGTATCACTATTACTCATCACGTTCAAGCGCTGCTGCGCCGCGAACCGCTTGATTGCCGAAATGCCGGTCGCTTTCTGGTATAATAGTGCGCGGAACGAGCAGCCTTGCGCGAACGGAATGCGCGCAGAGGGAATAATACCTGCGGACTCACTCGAAGGAAGCGACATGGACGACCTGAAGCTATTCTCGGGCACCGCCAACCCGGAGCTCTCGCACAAGATCGCGGAACTGCTGGGAGTGCAAGTCGGCGACATGACCTCCACGCGCTTCTCCGACGGCGAAATTCACGTCCAGGTGAACCAAAGCGTGCGCGGGTACGACGTGTTTGTGGTGCAGAGCTGCCCCGCGCCGGTCAACGAGAACCTGATGGAGCTTCTCATCATGATCGATGCGTTCAGGCGCGCGTCGGTGCGCCGGATCACGGTCGTGATGCCCTATTTCTGCTACTCGCGCCAGGACAAGAAGGTCAAGCCGCGCGAGCCGGTGACCGCCAAGCTGGTCGCCAATATGCTCGACACCGCCGGCGCCGACCGCGTCCTCACAATGGACCTGCACTCCGGCCAGATCGTGGGCTTCTTCGATATTCCCGTCGACAACCTCTACGCCGGACCGATCATCGCCGAGTATCTGGCCAGGAAGCTCCCGCTCGATAACGCCGTCGTCGTATCGCCCGACGTGGGCGGGGTTACTCGCGCCCGCGCGCTGGCGGAGGTCCTGGGCACGCCTATCGCGATCATAGTCAAGCGGCGGCCCGAGCCGAACCGCGCCGAGGTCACTGAGCTTATCGGTGATGTCGAGGGCAAGGTGGCGATCATGTTCGATGACATGATCGATACCGGCGGGTCGGTGATCCACGGTGGTGAAGCACTGCTGGAGCGTGGCGCTTCCGAGGTCTACGCCGCCTGCACACATGGAGTCCTATCGGGCGGCGCGCCGGAGCGCCTGATCGCATCGCCCATAAGAAGGGTCATCATCACGGACACGATCCCGCTCCCGGCCGACAAGCGCGGTGATAAGATCGTGACCGTATCCGTTGCCGGCCTGCTCGCCGACGCCATCCGCCGAATCCACGACGAATCCAGCGTCAGCGAGATATTCAGCAAAGTATGGAAAGCACAGTCTTGATCGGAAAGACAATCGGAAAAGGAAGAAAACGAGAAAGAAAGGAAATGGCGCTGTTTCGGGATTTCGAGCGTGCAGGTAGCTGGTGCGAACTCGTGGCTGGAATCGAAGTGACGGGCGAGGGACTGCGCAAAGCCCAAATCCCGAAACATAGGAGAGAATCCCTGGTTTCTCCCTTTCTGACTTTCCCCCTTTTCCGATTCTCCCTTCACCGAGGTTAGCTTGTGAAAATGATCGTTGGCCTGGGTAACCCCGGCAGGAACTACGCGCATACGCGGCACAACGTCGGGTTCGATATAATCGATCTCTTCGCCAGGCGGCGCAAGGTCCGTATACTGGGCCGCCAGTCGCGCGCGCTCGTCGGCAGCTTCGAGCACTTCGGCGAGCAGGTCCTGCTCGTCAAGCCGCAGACGTTCATGAACGAAAGCGGGCAATCCGTCGGCGACCTCGCCCGCAAGCATCACATGGACCCCGGCGACGTGCTGGTGATCTACGACGACATCGACCTCCCGCTCGGCAAGCTTCGCATCAGATCGCGCGGCTCCTCCGGCGGCCACAAGGGCATGAGATCGATCATCTCCCACCTGCACTCGGAGGACTTCCCCCGCATGCGCATCGGCATCGGCCGCGCCGGCGAGGCCATCGACCACGTCCTCTCCCGCTTCAACCGCAAAGACCGCGTCATCATCGACGTCACCATCGAGCACGCCATCGACGCGCTGAACATGATCCTGGCGGAGGGCATCGAGGCGGCGATGAACCAATACAACCGGTCGGAGGATTGAATGCGAAAAGCCATGATGATAGCCACCGCGGCAGTTCTCGCGGCAGCAGCCGTGTGGGTGTTCTGCGGTCAGGGGCTCCGTCTGCCCGCAACCCGGTCGGCACTTGGAGCCAGGGTCACACTTCGGAAAATCAGCCGTATAGATGCCTATACTGTTGGATTGACGGTGAGCGTAGATGATGCAGATCTCGTAGAGCGAGGAGAACGCCTCCTGCTCGACAGCCCAACTGCGCCGGTACCGGGGCAAGACAACTGCGTCTCAAACATGCACGGCATTCCTTACATGGGCCCCATCCCCGCACCCAGACCGGTGATCCTCAGGGTGGGCATTCGGCCTGAGCGCAAGTACATCACAATCGAGCAGCCGGTAGTCCGCGATTCGCAGCGTCGCCACGCAACCTTTGTGTTCAAGGATGTGGACGTTAGCAAGTTGCCCGTCACACGCAGGACCTCCAATGGCGCGGTGACTCTCAGCCGAGCCTACGCGGATTTCGACCCGCACCACGATTCACATGGATGGGAGTTCATCAGCAAGTCGTCCTCGCCCCCTCCGTACGGGCCGCGTTACTTTGGACTCGTCGTTGATATGCGTATCAATACAGGGATCTGCACGACTGAGATGAAACTCATGGACTCAGCCGGCAAGCAACTGGGATACGCTGGCGCCTTTGAGCGCAAGCTGAGTTCGCCACGGGAGGCAGGCTGGGAATGGATGCAAGCATTCTCCGGCCCCGATACCGCTCCCAGACGCTTCACCTTTGAGTTGTCAGCAGTTCTGCAGACGCCCGAGGCGGACAAGGCAGTTGTTAGGTGGGAGAATGTGAGAGTCCCTCCGTGGAGGAGTAATGACAACTGACTACCCGGAATACAACACGCTGACCTACCTCGACCGCCTCTACTAGGTGTTTCGATCCCTCGGGGCCAGACGGCCCGCCGTCTGGAGGCCCTGGTCAAGCACAGAGTGATCTTTCGGGGCTCGCTTTTCGCCCCGAACGCACTGCAGCTATCGGTAGCACGGGAGCGAGATGACCGATCGTTGGCACAACTACTTCGAAGACGGCGCGGTGTGCTTCCGGATAGGCTCGATCATCGAGCGCATCCCTGCCCTGCGCAGCCCGACGGCGGCGCGATGCTTCCTTGACGCGGTTGACGAATACCGGCGCAGGTATGGCGTGCGGCTGCTGGCGTATGTGATCATGCCCGATCACGTGCACATGCTGCTCTGGGCGGAGCTTGGGGAGACGGTGGAGAAGTTCGATGCCTCGGGGCCAGACGGCCCGCCGTCTGGAGGCCCTGGTCAAGCACAGAGTGATCTTTCGGGGCTCGCTTTTCGCCCCGAACGCACTGCAGCTATCGGTAGCACGGGAGCCGGATGAGCAATCGTTCGATGCCTCGGGGCCAGACGGCCCGCCGTCTGGAGGCCCTGGTCAAGCACAGAGTGATCTTTCGGGGCTCGCTTTTCGCCCCGAACGCACTGCAGTTATCGGTAGCACGGGAGCGAGATGACTGATCGTTGGCACAACTACTTTGAAGACGGCGCGGTGTGCTTCCGGATAGGCTCGATCATCGAGCGCATCCCTGCCCTGCGCAGCCCGACGGCGGCGCGATGCTTCCTTGGGATGATCGATGACTGCCGGTGCAGGTATGGCGTGCGGCTGCTGGCGTATGTGGTGATGCACGATCACGTGCACGTGCTGCTGTGGGCTGAGCTTGGGGAGACGGTGGAGGAGTTCCTGGAGCAGGCGCTGCGGCGTACGTCCGGCGAGGTCGCCGCAATGACTGCCCAGGCGGAAGCGCGAGGCAACCAACTGGCATCGAGCTGGCTGGCGAGGTTCCGCTCGCGGCAAAGCTCGCGTGCGGGTGTGGAAGGAGCGCGGTCACGGATACCCCGTCACGGACGAGGAGACGCTGCTGCAGAAAATGGAGTACATCCACGCCAACCCGGTGAAGGAGGGTTACGTGGAGCGTGCCGAGGACTGGGAGTTCTCCGGCGCGGCGTGGTACGCCAATGGGAGCGGACCGATCAGCGTCGACTGGTTTGGCGAATAGCGGCCTGGCCGCGACTGGCAGGCCGGTGGATAGTCCCTGGCCCTTCGGGGCGAAAAGCAGCCCCGAAGTATCGTCGTGTGGGGGCTTTTCCGGATCGAGTAGTGATCACTCGGTGCGTCATGCGATGGCGCCGTGCGCGGCGAAGCGCGGAGACATAGAAGTGGCTATGATACCGTTTTCCGCGCCGCACCTCGATACGGCCGCCCCGCTAGCCCTGGTCAGCGAGGAACGAGCGTATCGAAGGGCGGCCTATCAGTGCTAGCGGAACTGACAACTGAGAACTGACGACTGAGAGCTACCTATGAACGAACGCCAACGCTATCTCGAAACGATGCTCTTCGGCAAACCGGACCGCGTGCCGTTCACGCCGGGCGGGCCGCGGGAGTCCACGTTGAGCCACTGGCGCAAGCAGGGCCTGCCGGAGGGTGTCGATTGGCACGCCTACATGCGCGAGCGGATCGGCATCGAGCCCGCCCAGCCCGGCGGCCCCGGCGTTTGGATCAAGCCCACCATGATCCCCGAGTTCGAGGAGAAGGTGATCGAAGAACGGCAGGACACCCTCGTCGTCCAGGACTGGAAAGGCAATATCTGCGAGATATCCAACCGCTTCGACGTCAGCTACCTCCGCAGCGCGCGCGACTTCGTCACCCGGAAGTGGATCAAGTGCCCTGTGGAGGGCTGGGATGATTGGGAGCAGATGAAGCTGCGCTACGATCCCGACGACCCATCCCGCGTCCCCGCGAATCTGCCCGAACTCGGCAAGCAGCTTTCCGACCGAACCTGGCCGGTGATCATCGGCGGGATCAGCGGCCCGTTCTGGCAGTTGAGGGAATGGCTCGGTTTCGAGAGGTTGTGCATGATGTTCCTGGACGACCCGGATCTCATCCGCGAAATGATCCGATTCTGGACCGATTACGTCTCGAAACTGATGGAGAACGTTCTGTCATGTGTCCAAATCGACTGCTTCCACATATCTGAGGACATGGCGTACAAGCAGAAGGCCATGATCTCACCGGCGATGACGCGCGAGTTTCTGGGCCCCTGCTACGCTCAGTGGTACGACATTTTGCGGGCCCATGGCTGCCCGTCTTTGACGTCGATTCCGACGGCTTCATCGGCGAACTTATTCCCGTCTGGCTCGAATTCGGCGTCAATGCCTGCGATCCGATCGAGGTCGCGGCGGGTAATGACATAAACGAATTGCGGAGGCTGTTCGGTCAGCAAGATGGCCTATTCCGGGGGAGTCGATAAGCGCGCGATGGCGAAAGGCGGGCAGGTTATCCGCGACGAGATCGCCCGCATCGAGCCGGTCGTTCGCGACGGCGGCTTCATCCCCGGCTGCGACCACGGCATCCCGAGCGACGTAAGCTGGCCGCAGATGCTCGAATACTGCGAACTGCTGGCAAGGATTACTGGTTGGAAAACCTGAACCGGAGGAGTGACTTGTCCGTTTTTCAGAAACTACCGATTGCACTCGACATAGCGAATCTGTCGCCGGTCGTGACCCGTGAGATGGTCGCCGCCAGGAGCGGCGCGATCGAGCGCGCCATGGCTGATCTGAGATCGGGCAACTGCCCGGGCTCGGATTTCCTCGGCTGGCTCAAGCCCGACGAGATACGTGGCCCCCAAGGAGATCCAGCGCCTCAAGGACTGTGCCCATCGCCTGCGCGAGAAGACCGACGTGCTTCTCTGCATCGGCATCGGCGGCTCGTATCTGGGCGCGCGCGATGGTCGTGGAGGCGCTCGCCGACAATCCCGACGTGGTCACATTCGCCGGCCACAATATCTCCGCGCACTACATCAAGCGCCTCCGCGAGCAGCTCAAAGGCAAGCGCGTCGCGATCAACGTTATCTCCAAGTCCGGCACGACCACCGAGCCCGCCATCGCGTTCCGGATCATGAGGGACCTCGTCGGCTGCGACGTGGCCAAGGACTGCATCGTCGCGACCACCGACGCCAACAAGGGCGCGCTGCTGGATCTCGCCGAGGCCGAGGGCTATGAGCGCTTCGTGGTGCCGGACGACGATCGGCGGGCGCTATTCGGTTCTCTCCGCCGTCGGCCTGCTGCCCGATTGCCTACGCGGGAATCGATATCGACAAGCTCGATCGCCGGCGCGGCCAGTGCGCCGAGCTCTGCGCAAGACCCGGATCCGCTGACCAATCCCGGCCTACTTCTACGCCGCCGCGCGGAACATACTCTACAGCAACGGCATCGCAATCGAGCTCCTCGCCTCCTTCGAGCCGCGGCTGCACTACCTTGCCGAGTGGTGGAAGCAGCTCTACGGCGAAAGCCAGGGCAAGGACAGCAAAGCGCTATTCCCGGCCTCCGTCGACTTCACCACCGACCTGCACTCCATGGGCCAGTATATCCAGCAGGGCCGCCGCATTCTGATGGAGACGTTCCTGATCGTCGGAGGAGGGCGAGCCGAGCGTGCAGGTCCCTGAATGGGCAGAGGACTCCGACGAGCTCAACTACCTTGCAGGCAGGAACTGAGCTACGTCAACCAGGTAGCCTACCAGGCCACAGCCGCCGCGCATCGTGAGGGCGGCGTGCCCAACATGACGGTGGCGCTCAAGCAGCATCGACGCCTACTCGCTGGGCGCGCTCTCTACTTCTTCGAGATCGCCTGCGGTGTCAGCGGCCTGATGCTCGGAGTGAACCCGTTCGACCAGCCCGGCGTAGTCGCCTACAAGAACGTCATGTTCGAGCTTCTCGGCAAACCCGGCCACGGCGAGGCGGGGACAGTGTGAAGGAGCCGGACTACGTCACGTTCAGGGAATAGGGAGTGGGGAGTGGAGATTGGGGAATGGAGAATGGGGAATGGAGAATGGGGAATGGGGAATGGGGAATGGGGAATGGGAATGGGAAGGGGAATGGGGAATGGGGAATGGGGAATAGAAGGACCGCGGTTCAGCGGGCTACAGCACTTTCCCGGCGTCTGCTAAGTGATTTACGCTCAGTGAGTTGTATCACGTCACCCTGAACTTGATTCAGGGCCCAGGCGTGGATGCTGAATCAAGTTCAGCATGACGTGCTGTGCAAGTTGAACGGCGTAAATCACTTAGCGGAACCATGGGACGGATGGGACCCGTGGGACATATAGAATGCGCCCGATGCAAGTGCATCGGGCGCCCTCTACTTATTCTGCTATTGACGAGCTGGTATCTACCAGCGCCGACCGCCGCCGCCTCCGCCGCCGCCGTAGCCGCCGTCCGCCGCCGCCGCTGCGGGGTCGGTCAGTCTTGGGGCGAGCTTCGTTGACGGTCAGAGTCCTGCCGCCGACTTCCTTGCCGTTAGTGGCTTCGATAGCGGCGGCCATGTTCTCCTCGGGTATCTCTACGAACCCGAACCCCTTATCGCCGATGATTCTGACGTCGGCGATGGGGCCGAACGGCTCGAACAGATCGCGAATCTCGCTTTCTGTCGTGTTGTAGGACATGTTACCTACGTACAGTGACTTGTTCGCCATTTTAATGTCCTTCCGGGAATGATCCCTGCGTCTAACCAATGGGCATCATGGCACGATTGCCAAAGGGGGAAATCGATCAGTCGCGGAAGGAAATGCAATCCACGGGGTGACGAAGACACCGGAGCCCGAAGTTGGTTGTAGCTGAAATGGAGTATACCCATCTTTTGACAGAAACGCAAGCGACTCTATTGAACATGTTAAAAACGAGTCACAGGCCCATCCGTCCGCACCCGCCTGTGCTGAGTAGCGGGCGAAGCGTCAATTGCACCGCTGTAGGAGGGTTTTCCAAAACCCGAATGCCCAGGCGTTGTGCCCGCGGAATCGGCGTTTGGAAACGCCTCCTACGACGATTTCCCGGAGAACTGAACTCGTTCGAAGCGTCTTGACAATCTCGCCAGTCGAGTGCTAATATCCAACTGGGACAACTTTCCCGTGGAGTGCCGGCATGAATGACTCTGCCCATCACCCCCATAGACCATCGCAAGCAGGTTATACTCAAGGCCATCGTCACCGACTACGTTCGCACCGCCGAGCCGGTCGGTTCCCGGACGCTGATGACCCACTATTCCCTCGGTGTCAAATCCGCGACCATACGCAACGAAATGGCCGAGCTTGCCGAGCTTGGGTTACCTGCGCCAGCCTCACACCTCCGCCGGGCGCGTGCCCTCGGACATGGGCTACCGGCTCTATGTGGATCGCCTGATGGACGCCGGCTGGGATCGCCGCGAGCGGAGGCCGCGGACGCCCGCGACAGGCTCTCCTCTCGCCGCGCCGAGATCGACATCATCCTCGAGCAGACCTGCCGGATCCTCTCGGATCTCGTGCAGATACGCTTCAGTCGCCACTCATCCTGTCTCGCGACGCCCACATCAGCCACGCAAGCGTCGCGCGTGTCAGCCAGGACAAGCTGCTCGCCGTGCTGGTGTTGGACAACGGCCGCGTGCTGCACGAGTTCATCGATGCCGGTCCCGGCGAAGATCGACCCCGGCACCGCCGGCAACTACCTGATGAGGAAGTTGGCCGGCGCTTACTCTCGAGTCGGCGCGCTCCATCGAGACGTCGCCCCGAGGACGCCGCGCAGTTCGGCAATCTGCTCGCGAAGGTCGTCGCGTTCATCAAGCAGGAGTTCGAATCGGTCGAGGAAACCGACGTCACCACCGAAGGCGCCGGTTACATAGTCCAGCAGCCGGAGTTTCGGGATGCCCAGCGGCTGGAGGCGATCATTTCCATTCTCGAGCAGCGCAGCGCACTCTACAGGCTGTTCTCCTCGGTCTATGTCGGGCCCGAGGTGTCCGTCGATCATCGGTCAGGAGAACCCGCTCGAGGAGATGCGCGACTGCAGCTTTGTCGGCGCTCGTTACAAGATCCACGACCGTCCCGCCGGCGCCATCGGCGTGCTCGGCCCGACGCGCATGGACTACCGCCGCGCGGTCAGCGCCGTCGATTTCATGGCCCGCAACCTCGGCGAACTCCTGACCGCGCTCAGCGTCGCCTGACACAGGCCACACTCCCTCCCTTTGAGGGGAGGGTTGGGGTGGGGTCGTTCGGGCCTGACCCGGGGAAGGTGAAACATGCGAACACTACGATATTCCGCTATGGTACTCCTGGCTGCAATCGCGCTCGCAAGCGCCGCCTGCGCCGCCGAGCCCAGCGCACCCGACCCCGCCATCGCCGCCATTCAAGCCGACCGCGCCTACAAGGGCAGGCTCGTAGGCATTGGAGTCAAGCTGTCCGTCCATGCGGACGGCGCCCGAATCGAGGGCGTGCTCCCCGGCACCCCCGCGGAGAAGGCCAACATTCGCGCCGGCCAGGTCATATTGGCTGTCGATGGACAGTCCATCAAGGGCATGGCGATGCAGGATGTGGTGAAGCTGATCACCGGCGAGGAGGGCACTGACGTCAAGCTTGAGATCGCCGGTTCCGACGGCGCGAAATCGACCGTATCGATCACCCGCGGCGTCGTGAAGATGCCAGGCGTGGCCGCGCAGGTGCTCGACAACGGCATCGGCCGGCTGACCATCGCCGCGATCAACATGGAAACGCCTGCCGCCGTCAAGCAGGCCCTGACGGAGACCCTCGCGTCGGGCACGGCGCGCGGCATCATAATCGACCTCCGCAACAACACCGGCGGCGTCTATCGCGAGGTGGTCAAGATCGCCCAGATGCTGATCGACGGCGACCCGGCCAAGTCGCTGTGGACCGTCCGCCAGAACGGCAAGAGCCCCGAGTTCGTGAGGGCGACTTCTCCCGCGCTCAACAAGCTGCCCTGCGTGGTCATAGTCGACAAGACCACCAGCGGCGGCGCCGAGCTGCTCGCCGAGGCCCTTCAGGAGCAGTCGCGAGCGGCGCTGGTCGGCTCCAAGACCGCGGGTGCGGCGGAGCTCAAAAACCGCGTCGCCAAGATCCGACGGCAGCTCCCAAGTGCTGATCATCGGCGACTTCTACTTCCCACGCACCGGTCGGACCGGCAAGGACCCCGTCGTTCCAGACATATCGGCCCCAGCCAACGCCACGCCCGAGCAGGTCGTGCAGTTGGCCACCCAGACCCTCCTCAGAATGCTCTCTCGCTGATCCTCGCTCGAATAGACTTAATGCCTGCTGCGTAACTTCTCTCTAGCGGCCCGCGCGTCATGCGGGCCGCTTGTTTCGCCCTACCGTCCAACCGGGTATCTACACGCCGGGTAGTCACAATACTGTCACGCAATGCTCGCCCGCTATCTCCCGTAGGCATCTCACCAATCGAGAATGGGAGAAGCGAAGATGAAACGGAAGACCGGACTCACCACTGCCCTGCTGGCAGCGCTCGTGCTGCTCGCGTCGACTGCTTGCTTTGCGATCTTTCCACAGCCTGATTTCCCGCCGATCGGCATCGGCTACCTGGAATACTACCTGAACCTGGGCTGGTTCAACAACCAGCAGGCCTGGTATCTCAACCTTGACGCCAGCACCAACGACATCGAGACCGCGCGGCGCGGAGTGCCGTATCGCTGGCTGTCAGCCAAGCTCAGCAGCGCCCTTCAGCCGCGCGTCGCCCTGGGCCCAATCGCCGCCCAGCCGATGTATGTCGTGCTCAATCCTGCCGCCACGCAGGGCCCCATCTTCAGCGCCGCTCCTGGCGACGCCTTGTACTCGGGTCTGTGGCAGGTATTCAACGTCAAATGGAAGTCGGGGGCGGCGAAGCGGCCGATCATGAACTCGAACCCATTCCCGGACCCGCAGGGCCTGCCATCGATTGCGGACGCCGACATCGCGGCCACGCAGATCGTGATCCAGTATCCGCTTGCCGCGCTCGGCAAGCTCGGCGGCCCGTGGTATCCAGGTCCTCCCGGAACGTATCGACTCGCTCAGATCGGCGTGAACTCGGACTACGCGGTTACGAAGAAGGTATTCCTGCCGACATTCACGGTGTTCTGCCAGAACCTCGTCACGAAGGCGGTCACGAGGGAGGTCATAACCATACCCGACGTTTCAGACCAGGCCCTGGCCGACCTTCTCGGCGCGAACCTTGCCCCGGGCCTGCTCAACGTGCCCGATTCGGACACTCAGGCGTTCTGGCGCATCAACTCAAGCCCATACCTGTGCCAGTTCCCGATCCTGCAGGAATGCCCGAATGGCGCTGGCGACAGGCAATCGAACGCCGGCTGGACGCCGATAGTGAACCTGACCTATCTCGACCGCACAGGCGTCGCCCAGAGCGCGGTCATCAACAACAAGACCATCCTGCTGAATCTGCTCTCAAACGGCAAGCTCGCGCTCGTCAGCGACGACCAGAGGATGGGGATACTGTTCGTCAACAAGGCGGCACTCTCAGACTAGCGCGGAGGGACGGGCGGGGGGAACATGGTGCGCCGGCCCGGGTAGGAGCCGTCTCCCGACGGCGACCTTGGGCCGGCACGCCGAACTACACTCGAATCCTGTATCTGTAGCCGTTGGAAGTCCAGTCCAGTGTCTCGCCGGACTTCGTGAACCAGCGCGGCATGCACATCGCGATCTCGCCGGTCTCGCGGTCCTCGTATGCATAGAAGTTGGACAGGCAGGTGCGCGGGCTCTCGCCTGGCTGTACATCGTCTATGGCGACCACGGTGTCCTTGTTGAGCAACAGGCTGTCCTGATCGACCTTGCCGATGACCATCGGGTATCGCGGCAGGTTGCCGTTGGGGTTTGAACGCGCAATGTTGCCGATCCACAGCAGACGGCCGCTCGAATGCCATATCAACTGCGAACAGGAACTCGGGGAGAAGAAGTTGGAGCCGTCGTTATATGTCCAGGGACCAACCTCGCCCCACGTCCGGCCGTCATCGTCGGAGATCGAGTACCACCTGTAGCACGGCAGCTCCGGCTTGAGCATGTTGCTGCCGCGCAGCACCATCAGCATCCGCCCGTCCGGCATCCGCGCAATCGTGGGCTCGAAGACGCCGCGCGTGGTGAAGTCAGGTGAGAGCCGCGCGCAGTCGGAGATCTGCCAGTCGATTGTGATCTCGTCGCGCCATCGGCCGATGGCCACGCGCGACTGGTAGAAGGGGGTGTTGTAAGGCTGAAACAGCGACCCGTCCTCCCCGGCTTCAGCCATCTGGAACGGCTGCAATACCGCGCCGTCGGGCATGAAGATCGGCACGCAGGTCTGATCTCCTATTGAGCACCTGCTGCCTGTGAACTGCTTCGCCTCGCTGTAACTGCGGCCTTTGTCCAACGACACCTCGTACCAGAGGCTCACACGCGAAGCCAACTCCCTGGGCTGATCGGTCGGCAGGCAGAAGCGCTTGCTGAACCGGATCAGCCTGCCTGTGAATGGATCGACGCACGCCGCGTCGGAATAGGTCCGATGCGTGCCTTCGGAGTCTCTGCGGATGAACTCGATCTCTTCCGGCTCGCCCCAGGTCCTGCCGTTGTCGCCTGACCACCGCCGCCACCTGCGGTCGTTCGTATCGCTGCGGCTCTGCGTTGCGAACCCGGCCTCCATCTCGACGCCTTCCCGCCCCACATACCAGCAGTATCCGAGCCCCGCCACGCCCGCGCCCGGCGATTCGGCAAACAGTTCCCGTCCCACCAACTTCATCGCTCCAAGCCTCCTCCATTCCCTTCTGTTCCCTGTCTCCGATTACCTGCTCGCGGTCGTGTACTCCAGCTAGCGCGCCGGGCTAAGTGATTTACGCTCAGTGAGTTGTATCACGTCACCCTGAACTTGATTCAGGGCCCAGGCGTGGATGCTGAATCAAGTTCAGGCATGACGTGCTGTGCGAGTTGAACGGCGTAAATCACTTAGTATGCCGTGATATCCTCCTGCTTAGTGACTCGGAGCAGTGGGTGTAGTCCGTCGTTGAACCGCTCGCAGCCGGACATGCCGGTTGCGCACACATAGGTCCAGGACGGGTCCAGCGTCACCCCATCCGCGACGATGCATTTCACTGGGTTGCCGGAGCCATCGTCAAGTATGAACGTATGCTCGTCGACCCACGCAAACGCGCCCGATGTGCGGACGAGCAGGCCGATGTTGTTGAGTCCGTCGATGGGCCCCCAGACGCAGTGGCGCCTGCCGTCATCGCCGAGCGTGCGCTTCCAGCCGCACACGCCGCTCTGCAGGCCGAACGGGCCGCCGCCCAGGGAGGTGTTGGTCAGCGCCAGCGGAGCAACGGAGCCGCTGTCGTGTGGCGGATCGCACCTGCGAGCCGCTGATGCCTCTATGAACTGCTCTCCGTCATTGCTCGTCTGCAGCGCGCCGGTCACATGGACGCGCATGCCCACCTGCAGGCCGTGGTTGGGCCTGTCCACCCGGATACCGCAGGTACGGTCGTCGGCCTCGACGTAGAAGAAGTCGACAAAGGCGGCTGAAACCACCGCGCCGTCGATGTCGGCAGGCATGCAGCCCGCGCAGCGTTTCGCACCGGCGATCGTTGTTGCCGCAGGCCAGAATTCGTCCGCGCCGATGTCAACCAGGCCGTTACGCCGCGGCTGGCGGTCAAAGTCGAGGGCGGGCAGGTCGGGAGCGGAATCAAAGCCGGCATTGACGCAGGGGGAGGCGGCGGTGAGATGGTAGTCCCCTGCTGCCATGTCCACGAAGAGGGGATCGGCGGAGATGTCGCCGGGCCCTGCACTCAGGCGCACATAGTTGGCGCCGGATGGGTTGTAGACGCAGTTGCTGCGCAGGGTGGGAAGGCGAGGGTCGCTGTCGTTGGTCAGCCCGGAGGCGTTGAACGCAATGATGTTGTTGGAGATCATTGCGGAGTACCAGGCGCTGACGCCTGTTCCGTTGTTCCCCACGATCGTGTTGTTGGATATCGTGGGAGAACCGCCGTAGCCGCGTATTCCTGCGCCGGTGTTTCCTGTTATGACATTGTTCGATATCGTTGGCGAGTCGGTACTCGCAGAATATCGCGCTGTACCCGCTGTTCCCGGACACTCTGTTGCCAACGATGCTGGCCGGCCCGTCGCAGCGAATCGCGCCGCCGCTCGAGAGGGCCGTGTTCGCTGAGATCACGTTCCCTGATATCAGCGCCCGAGCGTTGAATGATGCGGAGATTCCGCCCCCATCCCTGTTTGCCCTGTTCGCCGTGATGATGTTGTTGGATATGGCCGGGGCGGTGCGCTGCCCGCAGTACACTCCTCCGCCGGAGTCCGCCTTGCCGTTGCGGATGGTAAAGCCGTCTATGGTGGGTGCATTCGCGGTCACCGTCACCACGCTGCCGGCCTGACCACCGTCCAGGACAGTCTCGTTGACGGCCCGGTCGCGGGCCGATCTGGTGTCCTCCGTGCCGGCAAACCCGCCGTAGACGCGGACGTGCGTGCCCAGCGCTATCGTTTCGTTGTAGACGCCTCTTGCGACCCAGACCTCGGCGTCGTTGACCGCGGCGGCATCAATCGCGGACTGCACGGTTCTTTTGGCAAGGGGCCAGCTCGAGCCGTCGTTGGCGTCGTCGCCGTCAACGCTCACGCGCACCGCGGCCGGCGGGGCAAACCAGGCGGTTCCGTCGGATTCGTCGGCGCCGATGTCTATCATTCCGCCCTGGATGCGCGCCTGATGGTCTACGTCGGCAGCCCCGATCTCCGGCGCGCCGTTCCAGCCGGCGTCTCGGCAGGGAGAGTCGCGTTGGATGTGCAGAAGCCCGGACTGCAGGCTGGCGAGCTTCGGATCGGCCGATATATCGTCGCTTCCGGCGATTCCGTCGGAATAGTCGTAGCCGCCCGGGTTGTAGACATCGTTGTGGCTCAGAGTAGACGACGCGCTCTGACCTGAAGATACCGCAGGAGTTGAACGCCACGATGTTGTTCGAGATGCTGTCGTGTGAGCTGTAGCAGTCTATGCCGGCGCCCCGGTTTCCGACGATCGTGTTGTTCGTCAGCGTGTGCGAACCTCCATCCAGGTAGACGCCTCCGCCGTTTGCGAAGATCACGTTGTTCGATATCAGGGCGTATCCCGAGCAGTGTACCGCTCCGCCATACCAAACCGCTTTGTTCGCGGTGATAAGGTTGTTTGCGATTGCCACGGGCCCCCGGCAGCTTACGCCCGCACCATCGTAGCTGGTGCTGCCGTTGCGGATGGTGAACCCATCAATCGCGCTTGGACTGAATCGGTAGTAGTGGCCGGATGATACGGTCACGACGGCGCCGTTGCCGTCTCCCTCAAGGATGGTCTTGTTCGCTGACCAGTTGCGAGCCGGCCTCGTGTCCTCGGTGCCTGCGAACCCGCCATAGATAGAAACGTAGGCGCTCATCTGCAGATTTCCGCCATACGTTCCGGCCCTCACCCAGACCTCGCCGCCGGTGGGAGCAGCGGCGTTGATCCCTGCCTGCACCGTCTTCTTTGCGAGGGTCCAACTGGAACCGTCGTTTGCGTCGTCGCCGTCGGCGCTCACGCGGACCGTGACGGGAACGTACGTATAGACCGTACCGTCAGACTCGTCGGCTCCGACGTCTATTGCATCGCCCTGAACGCGCGGCTGGCCGTCCATGTCTTCACTGCCGATTCCCGGCGCATCGTTCCAGCCCGCGTTTCTGCAAGGAGAGTCCGGCTGTATGTGGTAGTTGCCGATGCCGACCCGCGCGAACCTGGGATCGGCCGAGATGTCGCCCGCGCCCGCCGCAAGGCCAGAATAGTCAGTGCCATTGGGATTGTAGACGTCGTTGTTGCGAAGAATGGGCTGATCGCCCGCGCTCGCTATGCCCATACCGTTGAACGCCACGATGTTATTGCTGATCTTCGCCGAGGATGAATAGCAGTATATCCCACAGTCAGTGCCCGAGATCGTGTTGTTGGTTACTATGGCCGGGCCGCAGGATATCCCGTCGCCGTAGCCCCCAAGAATGAGATTGCCTGATATGACAGGCGACGAATCGTCTTCGCAGCCGATTCCCGCGCCGCCGTGACCGTAGTACCAGCCGCCCTCATTGTCCGCAAGAGTGTTGCCGGATATCGTGGGTGACGAGCCGCACCCGCAGTAGATGCCGCCGCCGCCGTAGCCTGCGTCGTTTGCTGTGATCAGGTTGTTGGAGATCACGCCTGCACCATAGCAGCATATCCCGCCGCCGGTGTCGGCCCAGTTGCCGACTATATCGTTGTCCGTGATCGTGGGCGACGAGTCCGGCTCGCAGTATATGCCGCCGCCGCAGCACGCCAGGTTCTCGGTTATCGTGTTGTTGGATATCGTAACCGATCCCGCGCAGTAGACTCCTCCGCCGTAGCTCCAGTATTCCTGGACGGCGGCGACATCCGGAGGCGGAGGGGACACGTCGCTGGGGTACTGGTTTCCGTTGCGGATCGTAAAGCCGTCGATGATGGTGCTGGTGGTTGTGCCGGCAAGCACGGTCACCACCGTGCCTGCCCAGTTGCCGTCGAGCACCGCAGGGTTGCTCCCGGAGTCCCGCGCTTGCCTTGCCTCCTCGTCCCCGGCGAACCCGCCATAGAGGCCCACGCGGTCCTTGAGGACGATGCAGCCGACGTAGGCGCCCTGCACCACCCAGACCTCGTCGCCGGCGGAGGCCGTATCGATGCCGGCCTGGACGGTCTTCTTTGCGGCTGCCCACGAGAGGCCGTCGAGCGAGTCGTCGCCGTCCGTCCTGACGTGGATGATCGCGCAATGGGCCACGGTCGAGCAAGCCAGCAGCACGCAGACGGCAAGCAGCACAGGCACTGCGGGAAGGGGTTTCATGGTCGCTGTGTCCTTTCCGGTCGCCGTTCACAGGCGAATTGAGCCCGGAAACTGCACATGAGCTCTGCTCAACTCTACCCAGCCCGCTTGCCTGCTAACCGTGCAACGCCTACTCTCTGCTCGCTATTTCCTCGCCGGCCTCGGTATTCTCCCAGAGGAACTTGATCTTGCGCAGGCTCATTTTGAGGTAGTCGTCGTCGTCGCCGAAGACTTCGACCGTGATCGTGTCGTCGTAGCCGGTGTTCTTGATGAGGCGGACGGTCTGCATCCAGTTGATGTTGCCGACTCCCAGCGGCAGGTGGAGGTCGTCGTGGCCGCCGCGGTTGTCGGAGACGTGGACGTGTCCCAGCCGGTGCCCGAAGTTGGCCAGAAGCTCCTCGGCGCGATTGTAGGGGCTGTCGAGGTTGGCGTGGCCGCAGTCCAGCAGGAACTGCGCTGCCGGCACCGCCTCCATCATCGGCTTGAGCTGCGAGACGCGGCTGAACCCCGGGCATGTTCTCGACCAGTATCGTCATATCCATCTCCGCGCCGAGATCGACGAGCCGCGCGATTGCCTCGGTGTTCTGCGCGATCACCCACTCCTCGTCGTGCAGTGGGGCGCGCAGATGCGGATGGACGTTCATCTTGTGGACGCCGAGATCGCTGAGCACCTTCATGCACCGCTGCAGTTCGCGGATCGCAAGCTCGCGAAACTCGGGAAAGGGCGAGGCTATCGGCAGATACCACGCCGTATGCCCGACAGCGAACACCCCCGCGCGCTCCAGCGCTCTAGTCACTTTGCCCGTATCCACACGCGCGGAGTAGGTCTGGTCGGGTTCGAGTGTGAGATCGATGAAGTCGAAGCCCATCTCCGCGAAGGAGTTGATCTCCTCGACCACATCGATCATGGGGTTATTCATCGCGCCGAATCGCATATCCATCCGCCCTCTGATGCAGCCATGGGTCCAGCAGGTGTTCGCGGCTGACGCGTGCCGGAGGGTGTTCTCGGGTACTTCGAGCCGCTTCCGCGCCAGTTCCTCGCGCACGGTGTTCGGAACGCAGCCCATCGAGTCCGGAACGCTGCCAGTCGAAAACGTCGATCAGGGCCGCCATCAGCAGCCAGTTCTCGCCGAGAAGCCCGATCAGGCGGTCCCAGTCGATGCGCCGGCACTGCGCCTGGATGATCGTGCATGACGTCGGGCCAGTCGCAGCGGTGGCGGTTGATGACGAACACCTTGATCCACATCAGCTCCTCGAGCGGCAGGAACTTCAGAGTCGAGCCCCAGAAACTCACCCGCGGACGCGCGCTCGAGCCAGTCCGGCTTGACGAAGTTGACCAGATTGGCGAACCGCCAGATCACGTCCATGATCAGGTCGCCTCTGCCGGAGTGGTAGATCCACTGGTCGTCGCCTGGCGCCTGCTCGCCGATGTCGATGAAGCCTGCCGAGTCGAGCGCTTCGGCCGCGCGGGCGACGTCGTCGTGGGTGACGTAGACGTCGATGTCGTGGGTATTGCGCCACAGGCCCGTGTAGTGCCAGACCGCAAACGCCCCGCCCACCATGAACGGCACGCCGGACTTGCACAGCGCGTCCAGCGCCCCGACGTATAGGCTTCGATGTTCGGCCTCGAAATGATCATCCACGATGGGTTAATACCCCCGCCGACCGCTCTTGGAAACGAAAGCAAAGGGCAGAGGGAACTCGCGCAGTCGTCTATAAGAAGCATGTAACCATTCGCTCCCCGCTGCGGGGAGGGCTGGGGAGGGGTCGGTCGGACTTCCAACCTCCGACCTCGAACTTGTGTTTCCAAAGGAGATCGTCCATTGGCACGAAACCGAATCATCGCGATAAGCATAATCCTGGCGGTCGCCGTATGCGCGGGTCTGGCCGCATGGGCCGCCAAAAAAGGCAACTACATCGGCTCGGCGAAGTGCATCGACATGTCACAAGGACATGCACGCCGCGCTTATCGCCGGCTATCAGAAAACCGCCCACCACGCGGCCATGGCCGACGCGACCAAAAAACCGGACGCGATCGTCGCCAAGTTCGACGCCAATTCGCCCGTCAAGAAGGCCGACATCAAGTATGTGCTGGGCAGGGGCAAGGTCTATCAGAACTATCTCGATAAGGACCTGAAGGTCCTGCCGGGCGAGTGGCGGGTCAAAGAGCAGAAATGGGTCGCCATCGAATCGGTTGACGGCGCGACGCAGTGCGTCGGCTGCCACGCCACCAACTTCGACCCCGACAGCCAAGACCTGGACCGAGCTCGGAGTCGGCTGCGAGGACTGCCACGGCCCCGGAGGCGACCACGCGGACAGCATGGACGCCGGCGGACATCAACAGCCTCAAGAAGCTCGACTCGAAGCACAAAGACATGGTCTGCGGGCAGTGCCACTCGGTCGGAACCGACCCCACCGGCAAATACGCATTCCCGACCACATTCCTGCCGGGCGACGATCTCGACAAGCACTTCAAGCTCACCGAAGTCCGGCAAGGCCTCGCGCAACTCGCAGTACAACTACCTTCATCACCTCCAAGCACTACGAGGGCGGCATGTCCTGCATAAGCTGCCATGACCCGCACGGCGACAAGTCCAAGGCCGCGCCGCAGCTCAGGCAGCCGGTCAACGACCTGTGCCTGGTCTGCCACGAACCGGCCATCGGCAGCCTGAAGGAGCACGCCCCCGACGCGCCCGCCGATGCAACCTGCGCGACCTGCCACATGCCCGACGGCTCGCATAAGTTCGCGAAGTAGCAGCGAATAGGGAATAGGGAATAGAAGGGAAGGGAGCGTCTCGCAACCTTCCAACCTTCTAGTCTTCGGGACTTCGAACCCCGTATTCCTGCGAGTTGACAGTCCGCCTGCCACGGGCTACACTTCAGTTATACACCCACTGGTCAATTCCGGCGCGCGGCACGCGCTGCCGCGCGCCTTGTCGTCTGCCTCGTGTTTGGGAGGGATTGCGATGAAAAAGTCTATCGTTATGTTGGCGTTGTTGGCCTGTCTGCTACAGAGTGCGGCCCCGGCTAGTGATGACCTGACCGGAACCAGCGACATCCAGTATCAGGGCAAGCTCACATCTTCCACGGGACTGCCTGTTCCGGATGGCTCCTACAACGTGAGATTCGCGCTCTACACCGCCGCCACTGGCGGTTACCCGTATGGTTGGGCGGGCAGTGAGTCGGTCCAAACACATGGCGGTCTATTCATGACGCGCCTGGCATCGATCCCCAATAACCTCCTGAAGTGACTGCCTCACTGACGAGATGGAGTTGTGGCTGGAAACCAGCGTTGGGTCGGAGGTGCTGTCCCCGCGCATCAAACTCGAGCCGACCTTCGCCGCCAGCATGGCCGCTATGGCTCTGAGCGTGGCGCCGCACTCGGTCACAGCCAGCGGCATCAGTGTGCCGGCGGATTCGTTTCTTCAGGTGCTCATGAGCGACGGTACCAGCGCATTCTGGCACGAGCCAGTCGTGTTTCCCGACATGATCCCACAAAACTGCATCCAGTCGTGCAATGTTGTCGATGCCTCTCTGGCTACGTGCGACTTTGCGGACGGCGCGGTCACAGCCAGAAAGATCAGCGCGTTCGGAGGCTCGGCGGGGCAGGTGCTTACGAGCAACGGCACGGCTGTGGTCTGGGCAGACCCATCCACGGACGCGCAGACCCTCGCCGGCATCACCGGCACGCAGTTCATGCGCCCGACCAGAGCACGGGAACAACGGGCGACCTGGCGGTCGCGGGCGTGGTCTATCCGTCCGCCGGAACCGAGGGCGGAATAGCCATCAGTGGCTCGGATGTGGCGCGAATCCGGCTTGTGGACGAAGGTCCCGGCTCCAGCCTGTATGTCGAGGGCGGGTCGCAGCCTTCCGACAAGGTGAAGGTCATGGCGGGCGGCGGGATGACGGTCGACGGCGGGCTCAACGTAGCCGGCGGCTCCACGACGCTTTCGGGCGCGACCACAGTCGGCGGGAATCTCAGGGTCAACGGCGGCGCAACGCTGGACAGTGCGCTCGACGTGGCAGGCGTGGTAAACGTAGGCCCGGCCGGCTCGCTGAGCGTCGTCGGCCAGACCACAACCGGCCAGCTCACCGTCAGCTCCAACGCCACGGTCGGCGGGAACCTCATAGTAAACGGCAGCATCACCGGCACTATCAACCCGTCGCAGTTCGATTCCCGGTATATCCTCAGGACCGGCGCTGAACAGACCTTCAACGGCGACCTTATCAACACGTCGGGTGGCAACTACAGAAATCCCATCGCCGCCACCACGGGCTGCATCTCGACGCAGGTCTTCTCAGGCCCCTACTACTACGGCCCGGACTCGACCTCCAACATCTACATCGGCCAGTCCAATCCCGTGCACGTCCCGGGCAGCATTCAGACGCCCGTCGTGTACGACCGCGACGACCCGGGCTACTACGTGGACCCTGCGGCCGCCAGCAACGTGCAAGATTTGACCGTGAACGGCTCGTTTAGCAGGCCGTCGGGCGAACCGTCGCTGCCGGTTGCATACGGCTACATCAAGGGCAGCGGCGGCAAGGGCGCGTGCACGTCGAATGTCGGCACAGTCACCTATACCGGCGGCTACTACCAGATCCACATCAACGGGGTTTCCTATTCGGGTTCGCACTACATCACGGTAGTCACTCCTTTCGGCACCGGGCCGGCCGTGCCCACGGTCCACGAAACCGCCGGCGGAGACCTGAAGGTCACGCTCTACAATCTCTCAGGCGGGACGGTGGCGCAAGACTTCCAGTTCGTGGTGTACAAGCCGTAGGGAACAGGATCTTTGCTCGTTTTGACTTATTGGGGCAGGGGCTCCCATCGCAAAAGGGAAAGCGCGAAAAGGGACTCTGGGCTGTGGCTGGTGGGTCATTTGATTTTCGCCCTCCATAATCACAGTACGACAACTGGGCCGTTTTTCACGCAAATTTCCGGTATATTTCAGTTAAATGTTGTTCACCGGCGGTGTAGAGCGGGGAGTTGAGGGGGCGGATGCTCAAGGCGCGGGAACAAAACGCCCTTGACGGTCGTCTGCCTGCATGGTAATAATGAAGTAAGCTCGGCACTACCGGAGCGACCTCTCTCGGCTTGGAGGTGGTTTCATGGCATGGCAGCGAGCAGTACCCGGAGCATCGATCTCCGGCTTCCGCACGGCGCGGTTGCGCCCATGTTCACCTTCGTACCCCCCCCCGTCACATATCCCGCATCATCACCGCGGTCCCCCGGTCGCAGTAGCGATCACACCATCTAACACGTTACCGCGAAGAAGGGGGAAAACGGACTTGAAGAGCCACACCTGGAATGTGTTCAACGCTGATCCGACCAGGCAGGCGACCGCGCTAATGTGCCTGCTTGCGCTCTGCTTTACTCTGGCGGCGATGCCCGCCTGTGCCGGGATCCGCTCGGCGTCCTTCATTACAAGCCTCGTGACCGATCCGGTGGCAGCTAAGGAAGGCGACACAGTCATCATTAGCTTTCGCTCACATGGATACGCGCCAACCGGTGCAACTGTCAACGACAACGCCTGCGACAACTTCACCTACGACCAGCAGACCGGATGCGGGTCCTGCACGTATGATGTCACCAGCCTCGACTCCGACGGCTGGGCAACTGTTGGGATCGAAACGCAAGGGGGAACATGGGAGTTCAGCCAGGCCCTGCTCATCGACAATGCGGCGCCCGTGGTCACCGATGTAGCCGCGACCCCGTACTACACCTGCGACCCCATAGTGGAGTTCACTGCGGCCGATCCCTCCCCGTCACCTCCGGCCGCCCTCGGGCACTGCGAGATTGCCATCGAGGACGGCGAGTACTTCACATTCGGCTACGCCTCCCCCAGGAACTGTACGCTGGATGAATCGTTCGACGGCGGCTGCTCGGGGTACAGCGAGAACGTGGCCTATAGCCAGGCAGGTTGCGACGGCGAGTGTGCGACGTTGCTTGACTCGGGCTACATCGAGTACCCGGCTTGTTACCTGCCAGAGACAGGAACGGTGGGATTCTGGCTCAGTTCCGCCAACGCCTACGGTCTGCTCCTGGACACAACCAATGAACAAGCCTACAGCGGTCCGAGCATCGCACTAGACAGCGACCCGTCGGCCAATGCCCACGCCTTCCTGTGGTTTGACATGTGGGATGCGGAAAACCAGGAAGACAGCGATCCGCTCATGACGCCGCTTCACCGCGAGGGCTGGGACTACGTCGCCATCAGCTATGGCGGTAGCGGAGCGTACCTGTACCTCAATGGTGAGTTGGTCGATAGTCTGCCCAACTGCACCACTGAGTATACCGACACTTCCGGCAGCTTCTACATCGGCCCCCTATACGCACCGGAAGGCCTGGCCGCTAGGCTGGATTGCCTGCGCGCAACCAGCGTCGAAAACGATGCCAACATTACCAGCCCGCCAACGTCCTTCGGCGGCATTCTGAAAAACGGCGGGGGTTGTGGCGACGGCGACCACGTGGTGCACGTTAGAGCCGTCGACCTCGCCGGCAACTGCAGTGCGTGGGATTTGGAGAATGACGTTCACATTCTCGTGGACCTTACCGCGCCCGCAATAGCGGTAACCAGCCCTGCCACCGGTGAGCTTCACATAGCCGGCGGGCCGGACTCGTTCGTGCTCCGGGGAACCGTCACCGATCCTCTGTCGGGCCTCGCTTCGATGAAGATCGACACGGGCTCGGGCGAAGACGACATTACTAATATCACTAACGGAACGTGGATATACGAATACAGTTGGTCGTCCGTTCCAGAGCAGCACACCATCTACATAACGGCCACCGACAACGCCGGCAACGAAAGCACGAAGCCGGTGCGCGTCTACGTTAACCCCGGCGGCGCGCCCAGCGTCATCTACGTGGACGGCGACAGCGAGGACGCCGACGATGAGAATGACGGCGATAGCTGGGAATACCCCAAGAAGACGGTGCAAGGAGCCATTCGACGCTGCATCCTGCGGCCAAGAAATATGGGTCGCGGCCAGTGAACAACCTTATCCGCACATCGTCCTTGACTCGCAAGCCGGCGACGGCGTAGCCCTCTACGGCGGCTTCGCCGGAACCGAAACCTGCCGCGAGCAGCGAGACTGGGCGGCGAATACGACCTCGCTGAGCGGCGACTGGATGACGCCCGTTGTGACAGCCGACGGAGTTGGCGCGGGCACTGTCCTTGATGGCTTCGCGCTGGTGCTGGGTATGGGTTACTACGGCGGCGGCGTGTATTGCACCGATTCGTCGCTCACCATAGCCAACAACACGATCATAGAAGCCTGCGCCTGGTACGCCGGGGGCGGCATCTACATATCGGGCGACAACGACGGCAGCGGGCCCATTGTCCACCAGAACATCCTCCGAGGCTGCTCGACTGGGGGGCAGGGAGGCGCAATCTACTGCGAGGACTCGTCCGCCTCGATTTCGGACAACACAATCACCCCCACCCAGTCTGGCACCCCCGCCCCGTGCCTGGCCGATGGTTACGGAGGCGGCATCTACGTCACCGGGGGTTCCCCCGCTATCACGCGCAACATGATCCTCGGCAGTGAAGCCGGCACCGCTGGCGGAGGCATATACTGCGACTCCTCTTCAGCGCGTATCGCCGACAACGTCATCAGAGACAACACTGCCGCCAGCGGCAACGGCGGCGGAGTCTACCTCACCGAGTCCGACGACGCTGACGTCGTCAACAACACCATTACCGGCAACACGGCTTCGAGCGGCGGCGGAGTATACGTCGCGGACGGCTCGCCGGACCTCTTCAACAACATAGTAGTCCGCAACTCGGATGGCATCTGGTGGGCGGAGGCTGCATCGCCTGTCATCTCCCACAACGACGTCTGGGGCAACACGAACGACAGCAACTATCCGCTAGACGAGGATCGGACCGGCGAGAACGGCAACGTCAGCGTCGATCCCGTGTTCCAGTCAGATGGCTTCCACATCTCAGGCATTTCCCCCTGCGTAGCAGCAGGGGACAACGACGCCGCCCTGCCGGAGGACCTGGACATTGACGGGCAAAAGCGCATCCAGCCTGCCCTTGGTGTGATCGACGTAGGGGCAGATGAGGTCGAGATCGCCGATGAGTCTTGCGAGCATATCGCCCTGTATCCTGATAAGGTGCCCGTCCGTGTCGGCTCCGATGACGAGGTGGTCTTCACCGTCGGCGTATATGACTCTCTCACTCACGCCCCGGTCGTCGGTCGCGATGTGTGCTTCGCGATCACGTCAGGTGAAGTCGTCTCCATCTCACCTAACGGGCACACAGAAGACACCCCTCCGTGGGGCATCACCGGGGTTGACGGAAAGGTCACCGTGACGGTCTCCCCGGACACCAGCGTGGTGACGACCATCGCTCTGACAGCTTTCGCCACCTCTGAATGTGACGACGAAATGTCGTGCCAATCGAGCATTCCGATATACAGCGCGGTCGGCTTTGCCTATGATCTGTGCGATTGGCGTGTGCAGGGCTACATGGACGAATACTTCGAGCGTATCGCAGCCCGCTACCCTGACGCAGCAACTTATGACAGGGTCGATCTGTCTTCATCGCTGTCCGACTATAATGTCATCTTCGTGGCGATGCCGGTTGACACTCTGACGACTCTCCAGCTAGAAGCTCTGGGTGACGCGCTGTCCGACTTCGTGAACTCGGGCAGGCAGAAACGGGTGATCCTGGTCGGCGAATACATCAACGAAGAGGGATGGTGGAGTGGGTGGAATGCGCGGCTCAACGTCGTTGCAGACGGACTGGACATGACGTGCGCGTTCCACACCGAGTGGGGACCATACGTGTACGACAGCAATCCCAATACTCTGTGCCGCGTGGAGCCCAACCACTACCTGATGGAGGGCGTGGTGAACCTGTGGGACGCGGAAACAGACACGTTCGCATCCCTCGGCAGCGCGGTTCCGGTGGCCTACATCAACTACTTCGACAACCTCCAGCCTCCTTCGCCCAAGCCGTGGATTCTTGTCGAAGATACGCAAAGCCAGGGCAGCAGGGTCGCCATACACGACTCAACCCTGTTCCATCAGATGTACAACGATACACATGACATCGACCTGAACAAGAACTTCCGGTTCGTCTACAACCTATGCACGAAGTTTCCGTAGTGAGCGCATGAGAAAGGAGCAACACATGAAACGCACATTGCACCTGTCCTTCGTTGCCATCAGCATGGCAGCGTGGCTGATCTCGAATACTATGGCGGCGCCCTATCAGGTGGCCGACATCGGGCCCTATGGGCAGGGGCCACTGGTGAAGGGCATGAACAACTCAGGGACGGTGGTCGGATGCATGTCGGGCATATCGCAGTCCTTCGCCTGGAGTGTGTCCACAGGCCTGGTGTACCTGAGCCCTCTATCGGGCGATACGAAATCGTATGCTTATGGGATAAACGACAGTGGGCAGGTTGCCGGCGCCTCCACTTCGGCGTACCCGTCCCCGACTTATGCCTGCCTGTGGGAAGAGGGTAAACCGGCTCTTGACCTGGGCGCGCTGCCGAGCTGCCAGTATTCGCCATCAAGCGCCGCCATCGGCATCAACAACAGCGGCCAGGTTGTGGGGCCTTCCACGTCAAGCACCGGCCACTCGCACGCATTTCTGTGGAGCAGCAGCACGGGCATGGAGGATCTCAACGGAGCGGACGACGCGAATGGCACAAACGCCAGTGCGATCAGTGACGATGGCACAGTGGTCGGCCGAAACGGCTTGAACGGCTTCATCTGGACCAGAGCTGCGGGCATGCGCGACATCAGCGTGCCCGGCCTGTATATCTCGGCGGTCGATATCAACAACGCAGGCCTGGTCGTGTTGCAGGCAATCGAACCTGCACTAAGCGGACCTGCTTATCTCTGGCAGGAAGGGCACGACCTTATCGACCTCGGGGCGCTTCCGGGTCCATCCCCCCACGGCATCGAGGCACGGGACATCAACAACCTCGGACAGGTAGTCGGTGATTCCAATCAGAAGGCGTTCGTCTGGGATTTCACTAATGGCATTCAGGCCCTGCCGCTGCCCTCCGGCTTCTCGCAGAGCAGTGCCGGGGCGATCAACGACCGCGGCCTGATAGCAGGTACGGCCCGTGGTGCGGACGGAATGTGGCATCTGCTACTCTGGACGCCCATCCCCGAACCCTCCTCCCTCGCCGCCATCCTCGCCGGGCTGGTGGGGTTTGGGGCGGTCTTACGCCGGCGGAGGGCGCGGTGAACGGGTCGCAGACCCGGAGAACACGGTCCGGGATTCCAAATCCCGGACCACCTTCACATCGGAGGCTTGGATCACCAACCTGGGTGCCGCGCCCGTATGGAGCTCGCCGCTGCTAAGTGTCCCGACCGGGACGTTGTTTGCGGCAACAGAGAACGGTGCTCTGTATGCCCTCGATATCGAGGACGGGGCCGAGACTCTGGTCTATGACTTCAGCCAGGATCTTACGTACCCGTCGATCAAGTCGTCGCCGGCCGCTGCCGAAGACTGCCTGTTTGTTGTCGTCGGAAACAGCAACGGGCGTCGCCTTTACTGTCTTGGTCAATAGGAGGAACGAACATGAGAACTATGGAACTTGTAGTGTGTTTGGTTCTGTTTGCCTTGCTGAGTCAGGCGGGGCGTGCTGTCACGCTGACATTCGACGATGTGCCGCCGGAAGTAGTACCACAGTATTGGACGAAGTACGGTACCGAGTACGGCATTGGGTTCAACCGTGGATTCTACGCCGCAGACCACACAGCTTCGACCTGGGGACCGCCGCATTCCGGCAGCAATGTGCTCGCGTGGAGCGACGGATTCCCGAGCAACTGCTATGGCATGGATTTCGGATGCAATGGAGTACACAACGCGTACGCGATTGGCGGGTACTTCAGCACGCAGCCTGGCGTGGTGCTGCAAATGATCGGATACCACATGAGCCTCGACAATCCGGTCGCCTGGGCTACCATCGGTGACAGCGTGGGAGCCTGGGACAACGTCTACGTGCACATCAGCTCTTCTGAGGGGATCAACGAGGTGGAATTCAGGCCAGTGACAACTGACGCGCTGGCACACTTCTGCGCGGACGACATCACCGTCACATTCGTCCCCGAACCCTCGTCTGCCGCCGCCCTCCTCGCCGGCCTGGCGGGGTTGGGGGCAGTGATGCGTAGGCGGAGGCGCGGATGAACGGCTCGCATGACAATCGATTCGGCCCCGGCGATCCGCCGGGGCCATCGCCTGGGGTTTCGGCGGGATGGGGGGGAATTAGACGGATGAGACGGATGTGGGGCACCTATGGGACCTATGTACCGCCGTTCGATATGCCGCGCTACTCAGGGTGAGCGGGGAAGGGCGCGCCGGTGGCTGCGGGGGATGCTGGGTCAGGTCCATCATGACAAGGCGCTGGTGTGGGTATAATACGCCCGGCGGGCAGCGGCTGGCTGCCGGGTGGAGGTGCCCAAGTGCTGCTGGAAAAGACGAAACCCCACGACTATTCGCGGCCGTTTGAGGTCGAGCGGTTGAAGGTCATCGATAGGTGCGTGGAGCGGATAGCGGCCGAAGGCGGTAGCCTGATCGAGTTCGGGTGCAATGCCGGGGAGATGACCGAGCAGTTTGCGGGCGCGTTCGAGAGCGTGGTCGCGATCGACTATGACGCCGGCCTCGTGCGGCAGGCGGCGGAGAGGGTGGGGACGGCGGGGGTCGAGTGCGTGCAGCTCGACCTCAACTGTGATCTGCCGGAGCGGCTGTGGGGGCGGTTCGACGCAGCCGTCGCCCTGGAGGTTATCGAGCACCTGGAGTCGCCGGAGAGGTTCGTCCGGCAGATCAGGCGGTGTCTGAAGAGCGGTGGCAGGCTGCTGATCTCCGCGCCAAATACGCGCAGCCCCGAGGCGGTGATGGGGCGGTTTCTGGGCGCGCGCGACGGCATCGCGTACACGGCGTGGGACGACTCGCACGTGAGCCTGTTCGACGTGGGGTCCTTTCTAGGGCTTCTTCGCCGGAACGGGTTCGAAGTGACGCGGCTGACGGGGTATTACTACGGTTTCGTGCTGCCGAAGATCCGCGCCAACGTCAGGCTGCACTGGTCCACGAGCGTGTGGCCGGTCAACAGGCTCGGATTCGACAGCATCGTGGAGGCGCGTACGAAGTGAGCACAGTGTTTCGGGATCTCCGCTGCGCTCAGATCCCGAAACACCTCTCAACACCTTTGCGTACGAAGAGCGCGTCTATTTGAGGAACAACTCGATCACCGGCACAGTGACGTTCGGCTTCTTCACCGGGATCGACAGTGATAGCGTGTTCGGGCAGCCCTCGGCTGACACCTCATGAGCCGGCGGCCCGCTGATACCCACCTCGGAGGCGTCGTGCAGGAGCTGAGCGTATTCCACCTTGCCAGCCAACCCGTCGAGGTAGATCCGTCCGAACGGCCAGGCGAACACGTGAAGATACAGCCGGTTAGTCTTGGGATTGTAGGTGAGACGGCAGTCGGTGGGGCACTTGAATTCCTCCGGGGCCTGCGTGCAGCCGTAGATCGAGCGGCTGTGACGTCTTCATCCACTCGCCCATGCCGTTGAGGCGGTCAAGAGCCCTCTCGTCGAACTCGCCGCGGCCGGTCGGACCGACGTTCAGGAGCAGGTTGCCGCCCTTGCTCACCGTGTCGATGAGCATCTGGACCAGCTGATCGACGCTCTTCCAGGTCTGCTCGTCGCGATGGTAGCCCCACGAGCCGGAGAAGGTCTGGCAGGCCTCCCACACCACGGGCTTGCCGTCGACTTTGACCCACTCGCGCGGCTGGTACTGCTCGGGCGTCTTGATGTCCCAGCCATGTCGCAGGTCCAGGCGGTCATCGAGGATGATGCCCGGCTGCAGCTCGCGGACCATCTTGAGCAGTTCCTCGCTGCGCCAGTCGGCGCGTCCCTTGCCCTTGAGGCCCTGCGGGTCGTCCGGTCTTGGATAGCTGAAGTCGAACCATAGGATGTCGACCTTGCCGAACTCGGTCAGCAGCTCGCGCACCTGGCCGTGCAGGTAGTCGGCGTATTTCATCTGGTCGCGGCCCTCGTTCATCTTGTCGCGGTCGGGCGAGTTGCGCATGGGGTGAAGATCATCGACGAGGAAATCGGGATGGTGCCAGTCGATCAGCGAGTGGTAGAAGCCCACGCGCATGTTCTCGAGCGCGGAAGGCGTCGACCATCGGGTGCAGCAGGTCCTTGCCGCAGGGCGTGTTGGTCGCCTTGTAGTCGGTGAGCTTGGTGTCCCAGAGGCAGAAGCCCTCGTGATGCTTGGTGGTGATGACGAAGTACTTCATGCCGGCATTCGACGCCGCCTTAGCCCACAGCTCAGGATCGTAGAGATCGGGGTCGAAGTGCTTGAAGTACTTTTCGTAGACATCGTCGGGGATCTGCTCCTGGTGCTTCACCCACTCGTGCCGGGCGGGCAGGGCATAGAGCCCCCAGTGGATGAACATGCCGAACCTGTCTCTGACGAACCAACCGGTATCGCCCTTGGGAAGTGTGGACATGTCTGCTTGTATCCTCCTTGCTCGCTAGAAGCTCATCAGCCGGTTGTCGTTGACCAGGATGCTGTAGGTGTTGCCGTTGTCACCGAAGGCGGCGCCGAGGAAGTCGCTGTGGAGCAGCTCGCCGGTGAGCGTCAGCCCGCCGCCGTTCTTGCCCGCCCTAAGCAGGTAGTTGACCCTGAAGCTGAGGTTGCGCGTGTTGCTGTAGAACGTGCCCAACGCGTCGGCGTAGTCTGAGTTCGACAGGGTCAGCGTGGATGAGAGCTTGGTGCTGATCAGATAGTCCAACTGCGCGCGGAACTGGTCGGCGGTATCCGTGCCGGAGATGGCGTTGGGTGAGAATTGCGGCCGGAACCAGCGGTTGCAGTCGTTGGCGCCCCAGTCGAATCGCAGCCGCAGCGCGCTGGTGGGGTTCACGCCGAAGCCGTAGGCCCACGTGCCGCTCGCGGTGTCGTTGGGGGTGTCGGTGAGCGGGTTGAAGAAGTCCAGGAAGTCGGTGAAGCTCGATCTGGAGTAGTTGAGATACGTGTCCCAGATGGATTTGGCGTAGTTCGCGCCGATGGACCACGTGCTGTCCTGCGTGTGCGAGCCGGTCGTGCCGTTGGTGAAGGGGTCGGCGGAGGCGTCGTTGCGGGCGAATTGAAGGGTGATGACGGGCAGGTTCGGATAGGTCAGCGCGATGTCCAGCGACTTGGAGATCAGCGACGATGATGGAGCGGACGAGTTGGCCGCGTTGTCGAGCAGGGAGTAGTTGAGGCCGGCGGTCAGGTATTGGCCGAAGGGCCTGCTTGCGGCAAACGTCCAGCCTCTGATGTTGCTGGTGAGCGTGCTGGAGCCGGGGCTGGCGTAGCCGCTGCCGACCATTTGATAGGTGGTCGATAGGCCGATGCCGGCGAACGTGCCCCCGAGTGAGGCGTTGACGGCGTTGTCGGTCTGGGACTGCGTGCCGAGAGTCGAGCTGAATGTGGAGTCGCTGCGGGCAAGCTCGGCGGTGGCGTTGAGGCCGGTCTTGCCGATGGGCGCACATCCGCCGAGTGAGATCACTTTCGACTTGGTCTGGCCGTCGAAGCCGCTGGTCGAGGAGTTGTTGGTGCTGCTGTCCACGTAGCTCATTCTGAAGTTCTTGTCGGCGGTGGATTTGGCCGACTCGGCGGTCATGAGGAACATGTCCGGCGCGCTGCCGGTGCTGGACATCTGCAGTGTCTGACCGAGGGTGTGCGCGACGCTGACCTTGACCGGCCCGGCGTCGCTTGTCAGATTGAGCGCGCGGTAGGTGGAGCCCTGGGTGGTGAACTCGCTGCCGTCGGAGCCGACGTCGCCGGCCATCGCCTTATAGGCGCCGTTTGAAGTCGCGCCGGTCGCGATGAAGCTGGAGAGGTCCATCTTCTCGCCGATGGGACGTGTCAACTGCGCGTTGAGCGCGGCGTTGGCGCCGGGCCAGGAGTGCTGCCCTCGGATGTTGGCGTCGATTGTGAGCGCGTCGTTGGCCGCGGTGTTGGTATTCGTGTCCCAGTTCCAGTCGAGATTGAGCTGGAGGGGGATGTTGGGGAGCGATTCGAGTGCATGGCCGGGCTGCGACTCGGGTGTGATCGTGAACTTGCTAGTCGATTCGAGCGTGCGGCCATCGGTTGTCTCGATCGTGAGGCCGACGGTGTGCGAGCCCGCGTTGAACACGCCGGGGGGCGGGAGGGTGAGGCCGGTCGGCTTCACGTCGGCGAGCGCGGTCACGTCAACGCCGTTGAGGGTGAGCATTGCGCTCTTGGCCTCCGGGTAGGTCGCGGATATGACCGGCTGCTGGTTGGTGATCGAGGCGCCGTCGGCGGGGGATAGGGTCAGCTCGGAGGTTGCGCCGGGGAGCGCGCCGATCAGGTTTCCAGCGAACAGGACCGCGCCGCCCTTCGATACGGCTTCCTGCGGTCGCCTACTCAGGGCTAGCGGGGATGAATGGGTTGGCGCGGTTGTTGAAGAAGTTGGCGCGCCCAGCGCCGTGGGTTTGGGTGGGAGGTTGAGGGTGTGCGGCTTCGATGTTGTCGACGGGTCGCCGTGGTCCTGGGCGGGGTAGATGGCGCGCACGGCCCACACGACCTTGCCGGTCGGCGATGAGGCGAGCCGCGCGAATTCGTCATCGGACGGCGTGAACGACGACGCGTCCGATGGCAGCTTGGCGAGACATATCAGCTTGCCGCGGTCCCACGCCTGGGCGGCGAGCAGCGGAGAGATCGGCTTGCCTTTCGCGTCGAGGCCGAGGTCCGCCAGGTCCTTTGCGAACGCGATCTCGTAACCGGCCGCGCCCGGCATCGGCAGCCAGCGGAAATCGGTGTGAGCGGATGCCGGAGTGAACGAGATTTCGTCGGCGGGGGCGGTTACGGAGATGGTGTGGTTCGAATCGCCGCCGCTTACGACCATGTAGGACTGTGTGTTCGAGCTGACCGGCGCGGGGCGGGTTATCTGCAGCGTTACGTTGTGCGGGCCGAGCTGGGTGGTGGGCAGGGTCAGGCGGGTGCGCACCTCCTTTGTAAAGCCGGCGGTCATGTTGACCTGGAATGTCTCGGTGGGCTGGTTGTCCACATACCAGGCGCCGACAATCGCGCCGGTGCCCGTGCCGCGGATGAACGCGTGCCCGCGGATTTCCTCCGAGAGGCCGACCGTGCGGCCGTTCTGAGGCGCGTCGAGGAGGATCTCGGTGACGCTCACCGGGCCTGCAAGGCTGCTGCCGATCCTGACCGCGACCGGGACGATCACCGATGGCGCACCGCCCGCGGGCGGGACGGGTGCGCAGGTGAACGTGCGATTGACGACTACCTGGTCGGTTCTGGCGGTTCTGGCGGCGTTTGCGACCTGTTGGCTGATTGAGACGTTGGACGGTATGATTGCGGAGCCGTGCGCGCGGATTACGGTGTTGACGGGCAGCGCGACGGTCGCGACGGTGACCCCGCCGACCACGAAATCGGCGGTGGACGTGACTATGGTCAACTGCTGCGCGGTGAGGTTGCGTATGAGGTAACTCACGCCGACCTGCTGGCCCGCGGCGACCGTGACGGCCTGCGGCTCGGCGAAACCGGTGAGCGAAGGCAAGCACCAGCCGGCACTCGCGCACGCAGCGATCAGACAGATCAGGGCAACTCGTAGTCTCATAGCAGAACCTCCCACACCCGGCTTCGATACGCTCGTTTCCCTCGCTACTCAGCCCTTACGGAGATGGGCCGCGAGGCACATCGATGACCTAGTATAGTATGCTCGGCTCGGCTTTGCAACAAGGCATTGCATTCGTTCCAGGCCGTGCGACGCTTAGCGACGAGGCGGACGTGGAGCCTGCGGCAGCCGCTCCCTTATGTTTCCTTGAAGAATTGCAGAAGGAAACGGGCGGGGTGAGCATTAAGGCTGTCCTATAGCCGCCGCTGGCTGCCGGCTGGCCCGGATTATGCTCTCCAAGCCTGATCCGGGGTTGGACCACGCGTTATTCACGATCCTCGTGAATAATGCGTGCTGTCACTGCTTACCGTAGGTAGGGTTGATCTTATGGGCACTTACCGACTTAACCTCTCCGCGCTCCGCCGCACGCGTGACCCTCAAGCTATGCACCCCCACGCTCGTCAACCATCGCCGGCAATGTCGCGCCGGGAGATGCTGGGAATGGCGGGTGTGGCAGCGATCGGGCTGTTGCCGGTCGCGAGGGCGGTCGAATCGAGCGTATTGGGGCCGATGGAATGCACGGCGCGGCGGGGGCGCGTGGCGTTTGCGATGGGCGGCGTTGACCGATGGGTGATCGACGCGAATCGGTTCGCCGGCTCGCCCGACCTGCAGGTCGAGAAAGCCGACGGCCTCATCAAGTTTCGGCTCGTGAACGCGCGATACCCCGGCACGGACCTGCCCGCGGATATGGCCTGCGAGGTCCGGCGCGGACTCGCCGGCTGGCAGATGACGCTGAAGATGAAGCTGGGCGGGTTCGAGGCGACCGTGCCGTTCGAACGGTGGCTGGTCGGGCGCGAGACGGCGCGGTCGAGTGTGCGCATCGACGGGCGAGTGTGCGAGCTTGAGGCCGAAAGCGATCTGGTGCTGGAGGGCGCGGCTGAGGCGGAATTCGGGTCGGATTGGACGCTGTCGCTCAATGGGCGCGACATTGCCCGGCTGCGCGCCGACGGTGAGCAGGTCAACTCGGATTCCATCTCGATCTCGCTGATGCGCGGCGGGGAGCCGAGCCTGATAACGAAACCCGCGCCGAAGCGGACGCTGGTCGTGATGAGGCGCGGGACGGCGCGATGGGCGCCGCGGCTGTTTGTGAGAGATGTGCCCGAGGACTGGCGCATTTCGGCGGACAGGTGCGCGTTCGACGCGATCAGCCTGGAGCTTGGCGAGCACAAGACCGGTATTCCCAAGAGAACGCTGCTTGCGGAGTCGATCGGCGACGATACGCGGTTCCAAGTCCAGCCGCTGGATTGGAACGATCTACGGCTGCCGCTCAAGCAGGCGCGATACTCGACGACGTTCGGCAAGGCACAGAACCACCGGGCGCTGCTGGCGCGGTTCGGCGACGAGCCGGCGTGGATGGAGCTCGACGGCTGCTCGATGCAGCTTGGCGACTCGCCGGAGACGCCCGACTTTGAAGTATCCCGCGTCGGTCAGAGGCAGCATAATGTGACGTGCGTGCCCGCGCTGCTGGCGTTCGTCGCGCCGCTGGTCGGGGCGGTCACATCGACCGCGAAGCCGACCAAGCCCACGAACGTCGATGTGTCGGGACGCAAGACCCCCGCTCCTACGCGCACAGCCCCGAGCCGTGAGACGCCGAAAACCCCAGTGAAGCGCCGGCCCGCGAAACGCCTTCGCGCGAGACGCCTGCCGCGCCGGATAAGGCCCCGCCAACGATTGCGCCCGCCAGACCGCCGGTGAGGGTGATAAAGCCCGACGTGGGCAGGGTGCTGAAGAAGCCGGAGCAAAAGAAGCCGCCGGTTGTGATGATGCCGTTCAATCTGAAGCTATCGGTGCTGCGGCCCGCGGACCTGCTCAGCCTGGAGTTCGAGTTCGTGAACCTGCAGTTTGAGAATGGCACCCCGCCGTCGCTGACGCGCAAGAACGCCGGTGCTCCGGCGTATATCATCGTTCACTTCCCGCCTCAGAACATCGCGGAGCGTGCATTCTATCAGGCGGATCCCGGCTCATCGGGCAACGAGCCGCCCGCGGCTCCGCCGATCCCGAGCTGGATGTCCGGTCCGAGCAGGCTGGCGTTCCGCGTGCCGGGCAATATGAACTCGGTGCCGTATACGCTGGCGGCTTTGCTGGATTGGGGACGGTATGAGCCGAGCCTGGTGGCGGTCGCGCAGCCTCCGCCGGGCGGGTTCGCGCAGAGGGTCTCGATCATGACCAGACAGACGGCCAGGCTGGAGAAGAGGCTGGTTGTGATGGGAATGGCCGCGTCGAGCAACTCGCCGCAGGTGCGCAAGGTCAACCTGAGCGCCGCCGGGCTGGCAACCGCCGCGAATGCCATGATGATCATCAAAGAGCCGGATGCGACGCAGACCTCGATCGAGGCGCCGTATCGGGTGATGCTCTCGCCGCACGCGGGTGAGGGCTGGGCGCACTCGATCCCGGCGGTCACCGAGCAGGGCCGGACGGAGCTTTGGCACACGCGATTGGGCGTGCGCGCGGGGAACGGGGTCGACGAAGATGATTCGCCGCTCAGGACGCTGCGGGCGATATGGTCGCCGGACTACAACGCGCAGACCCCGCCGAGCTACAACGACATCCAGCCGTTCAGGACCAGCCTCTGCAAGCGCGACCGGTGCGAGATAGTCGGACTGTGCTCGAATTTCCAGGTGTCGGGCTATGAGCCGATGCCGGTTCACGCGAACAGGTTCATGATGACCAGCCTCGGCGCGTGGATGGATACGAAGGGCCTGTGGGACCCCAAGAAGCTGATGTATAACACCTGCGAGTGGAAGCATACGGCCACGATGGGCCGCGACCACTACGTCAAGGTCGTCGTCATCGGATATCTCTACCCGTTCGGGCACCTGGCCGTGCGGACGACGATTACCCAGCGGCAGTTCGAGAAGGTCGGCAGCCGGATCGGCGCCTACAACCGGCAGGTCACGTTCATAACCGTGCTCAAGCCGGTTGTGGAGTATCCGATACCCGGCGGCGGCGCGTGCACCAACAAGTTCCCGTTCAGGCGCGTGCAGTGTACGACCACGGTTACCCCGAACCTCGACAAGCCGGAGTCGAGTCCGGTTGACGGCACGAACGGCGAGGCCTACTGGCCGATGTATGTGAACCAGCCATACAGGTTCCACTTTGTTGGTGAGGATTGGGACGGGCGGCACGTCGAGTTCGAGGCGCCGGTCATATTCACGATGTTCAGCGCGGCGTTCGATTCGGCCAAGCTAAGCAAGGTCAACGTCGAATACGCCAAGGCCACCAACAAGGACCGCCGCAAGACCGATTTCCGCGGCCAGCAGATAGCGTTCGCCGGCAGTGGCAAACCCGGCGATACGAGCTATGAGACCTACGAGGCCTACCTCGAAGGCAACATGGACAACTTCACCGTCATCGCCTCCGAGATCGAGCAGATGAAAGAGGACGACGTCCCGCCGTTCTACCCCACGCTCTTCAGCGCCGACGTCACGCTGCCGCAGTTGAAGAGCCTGGTGGGCAACAATTCGCCCGTAACGGTCAGCTACCACGCGGCATATCAGATGAACGGTTTCTCTCAGGTCCAGAACAAGGGCGAGGTGTGGGCGAAGATCAAAGACCCGATCGATCTGGAGTTTGGTGGGACGGCGGACAAGTCCTGCGGGGTGGCGTCGCCGAACATGAGCATCGGCGGGATCTCGCGCGGGCTGGGGCCGGTTGGCGGGTCGGCGGACAAGATGGCCGCCGGCAACTTCGATCCGACCACGTTCTTCGGCGACGCGCGCATTCTCGGATCGATCTCGCTCAAAGACATCCTCAACTCGCTGGCCGACTTCGGCAATCTGGCGCAGTTGGGCGCGAAGGTTCCCAAGATGGCGAGCGTGCCGGTGTATAAGAGCGGTGAGTCGCTGCCCTCGGCGATGGAGACCACGCTGAGCTGGGAGACCTCCGAGCTTCATAACGACACGGTCACGGAGACGTTTGTGGCGAGTATGAACGGCCGGCAGGCCTCGCTAGCGATCAGTGCGGTGAAGCGGACGGCGCTGGACGGCGGGCAATCCACGTCGACGATCACCGGCGAGCTTCGCGACTTCACCATCCAACTTGTGCCGAAGATAATGCACCTGGCCGACGTGCGGTTCAACTACATCCGGTTCTCAAGCGAGAACGGCAAGAAGCCGGATGTGAAAGTCGATATCGACAAGGTCGTTTTCAAGGGGCCGCTGGAGTTCATCAACCCGCTGGAGGAGTTCCTGGGCGGGAGCGGATTCAGCGATCCGCCGTATCTCGACGTTGCCGCGGACGGCGTCACGGCGGGGTTCACGCTGCCGATACCGAGCGTCGGGGTGGGCGTGTTCAGCATGCAGAATATCAACCTCGACGCCGCGCTGCGCGTGCCGTTCATCGGCGACCCGGTGAGCATGAAGTTTGCGTTCTGCGAGCTGCACAACCCGTTCATGCTCACGGTCTCGTTGTTCGGAGGCGGCGGTTACTTCGCGCTGGAGGTCGATCCGAAGGGCGTCAAGAAGGTCGAGGGATCGCTGGAGTTCGGCGGATGCTTCTCGATCAATCTTGGGGTTGCGAGCGGCGGCGTGCATCTGATGGCGGGCGTCGCCTACGCTCACACGGAGCTCGAGACGAAGCTGGGCGGGTATCTGCGGTGCGGCGGCGCGCTGGAGGTGCTGGGGCTGATCTGCGTTTCGTTGGAGTTTGTGATGGCGCTGGATCACTACAGCAACCCCAGCCGGCTGTATGGGACCGCGACGTTGACGGTCGAGATCGAGATCGCCTTCTTCAGCAAGAGCGTGGATCTGACCGTGCAGCGCGAGTTCGGCGGCGGCGGCGATCCGCTCTTCAAGGACATGATGACCGAGGTCAACTGGAACGACTACTGCGACGCGTTTGCCGCGTAAGGAGCTTACCATGCCTGTTACAAGCAATAAACCGGCGATCAAGGCAGGCGAGAGGACGGCCGCGAAGGTGACGGTTGCGGCGGGGCAGCCGTCGGAGGAGATCGTCTGGACCGCGCTTCCGAACGGCGTGAAGAAGGCCGCGACCGGCGATCGTCTGAGGATATCCGTGTTCGTGGCGCCGCGGCTGAGGGTCGCAAACTCGGCGATTCAGCCCCGGCTTTCGTCGTTTGACGATTTCGTCGATTGGCCGGCGCGGGTCAGGGCGATGCAGTTCGACGTGCAGTTCGACAATCAGCCCAAGGTTCGGGCGGATAAGGTCAGCGATGACCCGCAGAGCGAACTCTGGACCGCGCTGTTCAAGAAGACCACCAAGGTGGAATCGTTCACACTGCCGGACTACGTTCAACGCCCGATTCTCGATTATCCCGTCGTGCACGTGCAGGAGTTCATCAAGACCAAGTATCAGGGCGTGGGCGGCGATCCGATTACGGCTGTGACCCTGCCGATGATGAGTCAGTTGGCGCATGAGGACGCGCTCGGCAGGATCGCGTTTGCGCCGCACGAGACGCTGGTCGCCGCGCGGGATATCGCGGGGGTGGTTTCGCCCAACAGAGGGGCCCAACTCAGGGCGCAAGTCGCCCAGGAGCTTGCGGTCAACAAGGCGTTCGCGCACAGCCTCACGGCCAGCCCCGAGATGGACTTCGCGCGGGTCGCGATGATGCACGAGCCGTTCGTGAACGCTAAGATCGCGATCACTGTCCCCGATCTGGATTTCCACTCGGCGCTGTCATCGCTGGCGAAGTATCCCGACCTGATGAAGATGATGGGGCTGGTGATCGATCTCGAAGTCGATGCGGCGGGTGTGCCGGCGGACTCGACCGTCAAAGTAATGCCGGACTGGGGCGGAATCAAGACCCCGGCCGTGTCGCGCAGTCCGAAGACGGCTTACATACTCAGCGGCGCCAGGTTCACCGCCGCGCCCAACCCGAAGGACCCCGACGTCGAGGGCGGCATGCTCAGGCTCGATTCGGACAAGTTCGAGGTGATCACGCTCGACGTGGACGGCGCGGCGATGAAGACTATGGAGCTCGCGAACAAGGTTACGGCCGCGATCCACCTGCCGAACAGCGCTAAGGCCAACGAGCAGACGGGGCTGCCGGCGCTGCGGACGGGCGGGTTGTCGCTGGTGCGCAACGGCCGCGCCGAGAAGACGCATCAGGCGGTCATGGCTGCGTATACGATGTACAATTCAGCGAACGGCGGTGGTGACTCGGTGCTCTACGCGGACGACGTGACGCGCGGGTTCCGGGTGGACGTGTGGGACGACAAGAGCGGGAAGTGGAACCCGCTGTGCCGCAGGACGGGGACGTATAAGTTCCTCGAGACGGGCAAGGAGCTGACCATCGACGACGAGGGGTTCGTTTCCTCGGCGCTGACCAAGGCGCCGGATGGCAGCGGATCGTCGGACACCACGCTGCGGCAGCACCAGTCGATGTTCACGTGGAACGGCTGGAGTCTGTGCGCGGCGCGGCCGGGTAAGACGATTACGCTCGACGATCAGCCCGGCGATGTCGCAAACGACCCCGGCGTGGAGTTCAAGCTCAAGACGTCGTTTGCGGCCCCGAAGGGGTCGCTGCCGAGGCTGAGATTCGGCAGCACTTATCGCCTGCGCGCGCGGGCGGTCGATCTTGCCGGAAACAGCTTCCGCTACGATGAGCCCGACCCCAAGGATTTCTCCCACGCGACCAGGCCCAAGCTATACGGCCGGTTCGAGCCGGTCGGGTCGCCGGTGGTTGTGCAGAGGGCCGATCCGAAGAGCCCTGTGAATCCAGCGGCGGCCGGCAAAGGCCCCGCTCCGTTGAGTCCGTCGAGCACCGCGCAACAGGTCGTGGTCCCCAACTATGGCTCGCCGGGGGAGTCCGTCGAGCGGCTGGTGATCCGCAGCTTCAATAAGGGGCCGGATATGGACGGCATGGTCACGACGCAGACGACGGACCGCCACGTCGCGCCGCCTAAGACCTCTCAGCTCGCCGCCGAAACGCACGGCATGTTCGACGAGGCCGCCGGCGTCAGCAAGGCCAGCTACTCGATCATAGTCGATCACGACGGCTCTCTCAAGGACGTGGAGCCGTCGGAGAACCTGCACCTGCCGTATCTGCCCGATCCGCTCGCGATAGGGGCGGCGCTGGCCGGACTTCCCGGCACGAACGCCACCAAGATCATCGATTTCTACGCGCAGCCGGAGTGGCCGGAGGCGAAACCGTTCCGGCTGAAGCTTATGGAGGGCAGCGGTCAGCCGCAGTGGGACGAGGCGGCGCGGGTGCTGACGGTGTTCCTGCCGAAGGCGGAGATCGTCACTTTCGACCTGAGCAGTCGAGTGCCCCAGCAGCAGCTTGCCAGGACAGCGGTCTGGAACTGGCTCGAGGAGGCGGCTTCGGGCGGCGCGGCCCCGGTGGCGATCCCGTCCGGCGCCAAGCCGAAGGTGCGGCTGCCTGTCGGACGCGGCCCCGCGCCGGTTACGGCGAGCAACGAGGTCGCGCATTCGGCGTCATCGCTGGCCATTCAGGGCGGCCTGCAGCGGGTGACGATCTCGAAAGCCGCGCTGGAGGGCCTGAAGGTCGTTGCCGGTGAGGGGCGGCATTGGATGATCACGCCGCACCGGACGATCACGCTCGTTCACGCCGTGCAGCAGCCGCTCAAGCAGCCGGAGCTTCAGATCGCGCCGCGGCGCGGCATCGGCGACACGGGCGCGTATCTGGACGGCAAGATCGCGATTCATCCCAAGAGCACGTCGAAGGTGGAGGTGGTCGCGGAGTGGGATGAGCCGGTCGATCCCATCTCCGAGAAGAAGTGGAAGACGATCTCCGGCCAGGCGCAGGTGTTCGAGCAGGCGACCGAGCCCGATCAGCCGGAGCCGGCGTATAAGGGCAAGTGGCACGAGTTCCACGACACCAAGTATCGCAAGGTGCGCTATCATTCCGTCGCGACGACGCGGTTCAGGGAGTATTTCCCGGCGATTATCACGTCGGATGCGGCGAACATAACGCGAAGCGGGGCGGAAGTGGAGGTGGACGTGCTCAACTCGGCCCGGCCCGCGGCTCCCAAGGTGCTCTATACCATCCCGACGTTTGCCTGGGGCGAGCCCAAGCAGGAGGGTAACGGGATCGTTCGCGACCGCAAGGGCGGGGGGCTGAGGGTGTATCTGGATCGGCCGTGGTTCTCGTCGGGCGATGGGGAACTGCTGGGGGTGGTGCTGGTTCCGCAGGGCGGGATGGCCAATCAGCAGCCCGCGCCACCGAATGATGCGTTCAAGCCCTACGTCACAATGTGGGGGATCGACCCGATATGGAACGCGCCCGACCTGATGACCAGCGTGCCGCTTGCGGAGCAGTTCACAAAGGCCACAAACGTCGGCAAGAACCTGAGCATCTGCGAGATACCCGCGACCGCGGCCCCCCAAGGTCCCAAGGTGGCGGTCGCCGGTCATAAGGTCGAATACGACGAGGGGCGGCAGTTGTGGTATTGCGACATCGACATCGACCCGCGCGGCGCGTATTATCCGTTCATTCGGCTCGCGCTCGCGCGATACCAGCCGAAGTCGGTTCTGAACGCGCATCTGTCGCGAATCGTGTTGGCGGAGTTTGCGCAGTTGGCGCCGGATCGGACGTTCGTTGTCGTGAAAACGAGTCCGACCTCGGTGAAGGTATCGATCAGGGGGGCGGGCGTGTTTACGGGGACGTGGCTCGGACAGCAGACCAGCGAAGTGGAGGCGTCGATCGAACAACGATTGCCCGGCAGCAGCGATGAACTGGCGTGGAGGCCGGTTCCGGACAGCACCGTGACGCTCCCGCCGCAGCCCTATACCGCGCTGATGACGGCGTGGACCGGGGACGTGACCGTGCCCGACGCGACGCCGGGCAAGTATCGGGTCGTCGTCAAGGAATACGAGCGATACGCGGTGGATAAACCGCCGGAGGAGCAGAAGTCTATGCTTATAGTCAATCTGCAGTCGGAGAAGCCGACCGACCGGCGGCTGGTCTATGCGGATACGCTGGAAATCTAGCATTTTGGATTTTGGATTTGGCGCAGGAGGTAAGTGATGAGAGTATGCGTTGCTTTGATGTGCGCGGTGCTGCTTGTGAGCGGCGCGCAGGCGGATATGAAGCCGGCGACCAAGGTGGCCGTCGGCCAGACGACGCATTTCACGCTGGATAAGAACGAGGACAAGGACCTCGCGATCCAGCTTGCGAAGGGGTCGTATTACATCGTGTGCGATCTGGCGCGGGTGGACGGTAGGACCGATACGATCATCGGGACGGTGCAGTTGCTCAAGTCGAACGGGGCGATGGTCAACGACGGGCTGCTGCGGATCGCGGAGATGGGGCCGGTGCTGCGGGTCGGAAGCAAGTTTGTGGCGTCCAAGACGTTCGCGGCGCGGATTCGCGTGCTCAATAGGGACGAACCGGTGGATATGTGGGTGACGGTGATCCCGGCGGCGAAGATGAAGTTCATCCCGTTCGGGTTTGCGAACGCGGAGTTGAAGCCGCTGGGCGTTGGCACGAATGAGGGCAAGGGCGGCCAGCTCGCCAAGAACGAGTATGCGTTTCACAGCATCACGCTCAAACCCGGCAAGTACGATGTGTCGCTGTATATGAAGCAGCTCGAGGACAAGTCCGACACGCTGTTCGGGTCGCTGCAGAGGCTGGACTCATACGGATTCCGCGTGCCGTTGTGGAAGGTGGACGTGACCGTCGCCGCCAAGGAAGCGCGTCAGGAAAAGCAGCTCGTGCTGACCAAGGAGCAGACCGTGATCTTCGAGGTGCTCGACACGGATAATCCGGCAGAGTATACTGTGGGCATAGAGAAGCAGTAAAAAAGGTGTCTGTCACCTTTTCTCGGGAGGATCGAAGTTGCAGAAACCGGTTGCCGTGGTCCGCAGGGACATAGTTGCGGGCACAGGCCCCAGCATCTACGGGATTCAGCGAAACGATAAGGTCAGGTCGCCGCAGGGAGAGCAGTTCACCTTCCTGGGCGTGTGCGACGGCATCGCGTATCTCGAACGCGACGATAAGACCAAGGGCAAGCCGTTCGAGGAGATCGACAGCGACGTCTTCTCCAAGTGGCGGAAGGTCCACTAGCCTTAGCAGGTGAACTCACAGTCGGAGATGACCGGCACGGTACATCGCAAACTACCCGCCCGGGTATGTACGTGACGCGAGCAACTTCCTCGGACTTCCGGCGGCGAAGTCCAGCTCGCGCGGTTTGCGGAAATTAGCTGGCGCTGGGTTCCGCGTGCCTCATATCAACGAGGCCCAGCATTGCTGCGCGGCGCATAGCTTGCACGCGATTCGACACCTGCAGTTTCTCGTAGATCCTTGCAAGGTGGAAATCGACGGTGCGCTTGCTGCAGTATAGCGAGTTGGCGACTTCACGAGAGCTCTTGCCCTCTAATACGAGGCTCAGGACCTCGATTTCGCGCTTGGTCAGTCTGACCACCCGTTCTTCCTGGATGCCTTCAGGCAACTCGGCTGCCACGGTGCTTCTCCTTTCAATCCCTCCGGACCGACTCAAAGTGAATCGATCCCCTCTCTAGGGACGCGGGCTACGCAGCGCTGACAATGGTGCCGAGATTGCCGCCGGTGATAGATCGCGCGGCAAAACTCGTGGTTAACAGAACTCAACTTCGAGGAGGCTATCAGCATTGGGCGCTGCGACAGCCGGTGAGACCCTAGAATGTTGTCAAAGCAGTTGATTGTAGTTCGCAGTGACGGTCTGCCAGGCCCGTCAGTAACACCGAACCCCCAACTTCCAAACCCCGGCCTTTTCCCGCTAATCCCTGGCGGACCGAGGTTTTCCGAGACCTATCCTCTGCCTCTGTCTTGCGTGGATGAGAAGCTGATCGCTCCAGCTTGACAATCGCAGTATATCGCATGAAGCATAGCGTGTCAAGGCCGAAAAACCTGCCGGTCTGCCTTACTCAATGTTGACTGCCTCGGGAGTGTATTGGCAGACCCACGCAGAAGAAGCTTCTGTGAAAATGGCTTCCCGAAGCCTCTCTGGGCGTTTGGGGCATGCGGCTGTTCGGGAAAAACAGACAACGGCTCAGCCATACAACTGGAGGATGAATCGCCATGAACTACACGCACCTGGGACGGTCGGGGCTGTCGGTCAGCCGCCTCTGCCTCGGCACCATGAACTTCGGCCCGCATACCACCGAGCCGGACAGCTTCGCGATCATGGACAAGGCGCACGAACACGGCATCAACTTCTTCGATACCGCCAACGTCTACGGCTGGAAGATCGGCGAAGGGAGTCACGGAGCAGATCGTGGGGCGATGGTTCGCGCAGGGCGGCGGACGCCGCGAGAAGACCGTCATCGCGACCAAGGTCTACGGCAAGATGGGCGACTGGCCGAACCAGTCCGGCCTCTCCGCGCTCAACATCATCCGCGCGCTGCGAGGACAGCCTGCGGCGGCTGCAGACCGACCGAATCGACCTCTACCAGATGCACCATATCGACCGCGACAACCCCGTCGACGAGATCTGGCAGGCGATGGAGACGCTGGTCCACCAGGGCAAAGTGATCTACGTCGGGTCGAGCAACTTCGCGGGCTGGCACATCGCGCGTGCCAACGAGGTGGCGGCACGTCGTCATTTCCTGGGCCTGGTATCCGAGCAGTGTCTGTATAACCTCAACGCCCGCATGGTGGAGATGGACGTGCTGCCCGCGTGCGATTACTACGGCCTGGGCGTGATCCCGTGGAGCCCGCTCGGAAGCGGCGTTTCTGGCGGGCGCGCTGAAGAAGTACCGCGAGGGCAGGCGGGCCGAGCCGGGCGTGCAGGAGCGGATCGAGAAAAACCACGATAGGCTCGTCAAGTACGAGGCGCTTTGCGATGAGCTCGGCGAGCACCCGGCTGATGTCGCGCTCGCGTGGCTGCTGGCGAATCCCGTCGTGACCGCGCCGATCATCGGCCCGCGCACGACGGAGCAGTTGGACGGCTCCCTGCGCGCGCTGGAGATCAAGCTGTCGGATGAGACGATGAAGAAGCTGGACGAGATCTTCCCCGGCCCGGGCGGTCCCGCGCCGGAGGCCTTTGCGTGGTGACGGTCAGGGCGCGGGTGTGATCTCGGCTCGCAGCCGTCCTAATATGCCCGTGACCGCGTAGAGGTCGTCGATCTCGCCCTGGACTAGCTTGATGTGGGTGGCGTCGACGAACTCGCCGGGATAGGTGGGGTCAAGCGCGACCCACTGGCCGACCCAGCTCTCCGCCCAGACATGGAAGGCAAACGCATCCTGGTCGTAGATCAGGCCCGCAGCAAGCCTGGTCGGGATGCCGATTGCGCGCGCCATCGCTGCGTAGAGCGCGGCGTTGTGCCGGCACTCGCCGGACCGCTTCGCAAGGGTAGCGATGGCTGACGGGTTCGCTGAGGCCGACGCGGACGGCTTCACGTTGGCCTTCACCCACGACCGCAGCTTGCACGCGGCCTTGTAGGCGTTCTTCTCGCCGCCGGCTATGGTCCGTGCCTGCTTGATGATGGCGGGATCGTTCGGACTCGATGCCTTTGGCGGGCGCAAGATACGCCGCGAGGTCCTTGCGTCCAATCGGCAGCTTTGCCGACCGCGCCGGGTCGAACGCGGCCGCGTGGATCACGTAGCTGGCGAAGCGGTCCCTGGCGTGGTAGACCGCGGTCTGGCGCGAGTCGCTCAACGCCATCGTGCTGTCGGGCATGCCGGTGAGGCGAACTGAGAGCTCGGAGGCGCGCCGCGGGTCGCGTATCGGCCTGTCGGCCGCGACCCGGCCAAGGTCCTGCCTGGGGGGCGCCGAGAGCGCGTCGCTGCGCGTCGTTGAGGTCATGACAGTGCTCAGTCTGGGCAGTTCGGTCCTGATGGTCTGGCCGCTGTCGAGCCGCCAGTCGATCATTTCCTCTTCGCCTTCCCGCCGGCGGACGATCAGCACGCCGTGCTTCGCGCCGTTCCATTCGACCAGTTTCCGGCCATCCGCGCGCAACTCACCGCGGATCATCGCCGGTTTGAAGAAGTCCAGCGACCACGCCGCGATGCTCTTCTCCGGATCGGGGACGATTCGGCCGGCGAGATAGGCCGGGGCAACGGAGAGATCCACGCCGGATGGGATCGGAATCGAGGCCGCGGAGGTTTTGCCCCCCGCCGTCACCGTGCACTCTATCCGGTCGGTGAGGAAGCGCGCTTCGGCTCGGGTCACTACGCCGTCATCGTCTTTCTCGCTTGCGCCCTTGATGGGGTGAAAAGTCTCGTCGAGGTAGAGCGTCTGCGAGATCGTCGTCCTGCGCGAGACGCCGTCGCGCAGCACGTCTATCGAGAACACCTCGGACAACCGGTAGACGTCGCCGCCGTCGAGCTTGTCCGGCGCGATGGAGATGTGCTGATAGCCGACCTTGACTGAGCCAACCTGCACGTTCATCCACGAGTCCACGCTCAGATCCTTGAGCGCGCCTGACGCGCATGCGCCGGACAGGAGGACAAGTAGTATCAGGTGAATAGCGAGTCGTCGCATAATTGCTGCCATTATACCTCAGCGCGCCTCCGACGCCCATGTCATTCTGAGCGAAGCCAATAATCTCGGAGATTCTTCGCTTCGCTCAGAATGACATACATCACCTCTCGCTAACACAGTGATTATACACGCCGCATTCTGGGGGGAATCATGGCAATTCGTAACCCGCTCGGGCCGGCTCCGCACGCCAAACGGCTGCCGGATGACGAAGTGAAGCGCCGCTATCCGATCTACCGGTGGCGCGTGATGGAATCGACGTTCATCGGCTACGCGGTCTTCTATCTTGTACGCAGCAACAATCTCTCCGTCGTGGCCAAGGACGTGCAGAACGCGCTGCACTACTCCAAGTCCGATATCGGCAGCATCCTGGCGATCTCCGCAGCCGCTTACGGGATAGGCAAGTTTCTGATGGGCTCGATCTCCGATCGCAGCAACCCGCGCAAGTTCATGGCCCTGGGGCTGCTGCTGACCGCGCTGTGCAACTTCGCGTTCGGCTGGACGCGGGTGTTCCAGGTCCACTTGCTGCTGTGGGCGCTGAACGGGTTCTTCCAGGGCATGGGTTGGCCGCCCTGCGGGCGTTCGATGGGGCACTGGTTCAGCGAACGCGAGCGTGGGCTGACGTTCAGCATCTGGAACACGGCGCACAACGTGGGCGGCGGAGTGGCGGGGATGCTCGCGGCCTGGGCGGTGATTCAGTTCGGCGGCTGGCAGTACGCTTTCATCGTACCTGGCGTTGTCGCCCTGGCCGGGTCCGTCTACCTGTTCATCAGATTGGTCGATACGCCGCAGTCCGTTGGGCTGCCCCCGATCGAGGAGCACAAGAACGATTTCACCGCTCAGCTCAAACCGGGCGATGATCCCGAGCGGGAACTATCGACCAGGGAGCTGTTCGTCGAGCATGTGCTGCTCAACAAGTATGTCTGGCTGCTGGCGATGGCGAACTTTTTCGCGTATGTCTCTCGCTACAGCATGCTCGATTGGGGGCCGATGTATCTTCGCGAGATGAAGGGCGCGACCATCGCGGGCGGCGGGCTTGCCGTGATGATCACGGAGTTTGCCGGCATTCCGCCGACCATATTCTTCGGTTGGATATCCGACCGGGCGGGGGGCCGCCGGGGGATGGTCGCGGCACTGTGCATGGTCCCGATATTGGCCGCGTTTGTCACGATGCTGCGCACGCCGAGCGGCATGCTCTGGCTCGACATGCTGATGCTCGGAGCGGTAGGGTTCTTCATCTATCCGGTCATCAACCTGATAGTGATACTCGGCCTCGACCTTACGTCCAAGAAGGCTATCGGAACGGTCGCGGGGTTCATCGGGATGATGGGCTATGCCGGCAAGACGGCCGAATCCAAGGGGTTCGGCTGGATGCTCGACCACTTCACCCCGATCTACGGCAAGCGGGCGGCGTGGGATATAGTCATCGCCTGCATCGTCGGCTGCACGTTTCTCGCCATAGTGCTGCTTGCGCTGACCTGGCGGCTCAAGCCCCGGCGCGCGAAACCGGAGCCGCGCGGCGACGGTTCCTTTGAAGATACCGAACCAGCGATGGGTCAGATGACATGATGGGCGCGCAACCGCCGACGGATCATTGGATGGGAGAACCAGAGTGAGAACCGCAGCAATATGCATTCTGATACTCGTCGCCGTGCCAGCGATGGCGATGATGATGACCGAGTCGATCACAGGCACCTATCACCCGAACGGGATGAAGCTGCCGCTGGACGAGGCGCTGGGCGCGCTTGGGAACTCGTCCGGACGCGTCTATGGCGACAGAGTGATCTGGTCGGGCATCGGTACCACCGAGTCGCTCTACTTCGCGGGCGACACCAAGGCGTTCCAGGCGTTTGTCGACAGCTACTCCAAGCTCAATCACCCGCCGCTGACGATCATCGTTATGAAGGAAGATGACGATCACAAGCCTGTCGTGAGAGTCCAGAAGCCAGGCTCCAGATGCGACGGCAAGCCGGTGGAGTATAACGAGATCCGCTACGATTGGGCGCTGGTGCACTATCTTCCGGGCATCAAGGGCGGCAAGGAATCGGTGTCTATCGCACTCTGGCCGGGCACAGTGCAGTTGGGCAAGGTTAAGGTGCCGGCAAATGTCGAGGTCAAGAAGAAGCCGGAAGCCGCCAAGGTCGCAACGTAACCCCTCCAGGCAGGCGAGCACACAGCCGACAATAGTCCTGTAGTACCACGGCCCGTCAATACCCGCGAGCCTTGTGGATCGTTAATCCTGAGCACGTCTCGTACCATGGAGGGTACTATGACCGGCCTGTGGTCCCGCCTTCCCCTGGCGGCAAAGATGTTCGTGGTGTGCGCGTTCCTTGCGTTGGCCGCCTCCTCTGTCGGCAATCTACTTTTCTATCGCGAGGCAAGCGACTGCCTTGGCGAACAAGTCAGGCAGCGCCTGTCGGCCGTAGCGAGCACAATCGCCTCTCAGGTGAGTCCCGATCTGCACTCTCTGATCCGCGACGGCGCGGACGAGGGTTCGGCGGCGTATCGGCGTGTGGAGACCGTGCTGCGCAGAGCTCGACTCGCGAACCCCGACATCCGCAGCGTCTACACGATGCGCCCGACCAGCGACGGCAGGACATGGCGCCTTGTCGTTGACTCGCAGACAGATCCGAAGCTCAAGGCGCACGTGGGCGCCCGCTACGATGCCACAGACTCCTCTGTGATGGCCGCCGCTCTGTTGACACCGTCCGCTGCCCGCACGCCTTCGAGCAACCGATCAGGCGTATGGCTTTCCGGCTACGCGCCGATCAGAGACCGCAGCGGACGAGCGGAGGGGATTGTCGGAGTTGATATGTCCACGGCGCAACTGCACGCTGTTCAGGCCGGGCTCGAGCGTGCGCAAGCGACCAACGTGCTGGTGTGCACGATTCTTGCAGTCGGGCTGGGCGTAGTGACGACTCGGGCGGGGGCCGGGGTGCTGCGCGCGCTCGGCCAGGCGGCGGAGCGCGTCAGCAAAGGCGACCTCGACTTCCAACTGGACGTCCGCCGTTCGGATGAGATCGGCAGGTTCGCCGAGACGTTCAACCAGATGATCGTCGGGCTGCGGCAGAGCCGCGAACGGCTCAAGGATTCCACCGCGGTAGACCTGATGACCGGACTGGCCAACCACGTCTACTTCCACGAACGCCTCGAATATGAGATCGAGCGCGCCGCGCTGGAGGGCAGCAGCGTCTGCGTCCTGCTGGCGGACATCGATAAGTTCACGCTGATCAACGAGGCCTTCGGCCATGATGTCGGAGATGGTCTGGTGCAGCAGGTTGCCAATGTGCTGAGCCGGAACGTGCGCAAGACCGACATAGTGGCGCGCTACGGCGGCGATGATTTTGCGGTCATACTGCCGGGTACGGGGCTTGCGGAAGGCGAGGAGATGGCCGAACGTCTGCGAGCCAAGATCGATGGGCACGCGTTTCAGAACGTACCGGTGAACATAATGCCTATCCATGCATCCGAGGGCAACGAAGGATCGGTCCACCTGACCATCACCATCGGCATGGCGGCGTATCCCGCGCACCATTCGACGAAGGACGGGATCGTGATGGCGGCCGATATCGCGCTGTGTCAGGCGCAGCGCTCGACACATAACGCCGTATGTGTTTTCGATCCCGGGGCCACGATGAACGAGGGGATCGACCCCGCGAACCTCTACCAGACGCTCCGAGATCCCAGCACCGCCGCCCTGCAGTCGCTGGCCGCGGCCGTCGACGCGAGGGACCGCTATACGCAGGGCCACTCCGAGCGGGTGGCGCACTATGCGGCACTGATCGTGCATGCGATGGAGGGCGACGCGGAGATGGTTCACAGGGTGACAGTGGCGGGACTCGTGCACGACCTGGGCAAACTCGGAATACCGGACGCGATACTCAGCAAGCCCGCCGCCCTGACCGCGGAGGAGCAGGTCGTCGTTCGAGACCACCCGACACTCGGCGAAAGCATCCTGCGGCGCGCGCATCAACTGGAGCAGGTCATCCCCGCCGTGCTCTATCATCACGAACGATGGGACGGCCGAGGCTATCCGCACGGCCTTGCGGGCGAGGACATCCCTCTGTTGGCCCGGATGATCGGCGTGGCCGACGCCTTCGACGCGATGACAACCGACAGGCCCTACAGACCTGCCCTGTCGTTCGAAGAGGCGCTCAACGAGCTGCGCACCGGAGCCGGGAAGCAGTTCGATGCTTCTATGGTCGAGGCTTTCATCGAGGGAACGTCAGGGCAGCAGATAGGCCGCGCGGCATAACCCGCGGGTTCAATCCCTGCCAGGCAGCGACAGCTCGTAGGGCGCGGTCGCCCGCACTTCGTAGCCACCCTTGCCGTCTCGGCGTACGCTCACGATTGCCGGCAGCATCACGTCATCGCCGGCGTTGACCTCACCGACGTAGAAGAAGCGGCTGGGCTTGCCGTCGGTGGTGTTGATCTTGCCGGAGATGGGTGCGGAGGCGGCCACGTGCCAGACTCCGCTGTCGTAGTTCGTGATGAGCCAGGAGTCGGTGAGCGACTGGTTGACCAGCGCCCGGCCCGGTATGAGCTTGCCCTCCCATTTCATGCCGTAGCCACCCAGACGGTTGCTCGACTGCACGACTTTGGCCGCGTCATCGACTGACTTGAGCGTCCCGATGCCCTCGATCATAGATATGTCGCCGAAGCCCAACACCGTGCGCTCGGACTTCGTCGCGACGGACTTGACGGTGAAGCTGGCGCTGTGCATGGGGTTCGAGATCACGACCACTTGCCCGACGAACGCGTCGGGCATTGGAACGGCGCGGTCGAGGGTGATGGTGTTGGCTTTGTAGTCAACCGAGGCGACCTTCGCATGCGGTGTCTCGGGATTTCCGCTGCGCTCAAATCCCGAAACACCATCCGCTCCGCCCTTCGATACGCCCGCTTTGCGGCTACTCAGGACTTCGCGGTGGATGCGTATCGCGCAGTCGCCCTTGCGCAGGACCGAGCCGTTGACCAGGAACATGGAGATCACGCCGGAGTCGTCTTCTGAAATCGCGCCGAACTCGCCCGCGAACTCGATATCGCCCGAATCGAACGTCGCGCGGGCTGGATCGAGCGCGCTGAAGAGGTAGTCCCGACGGCCCACGACGTCTACCTTGACCGCGGCAAGATCGTCGCGGGTCGCATCGCCGTCCGGCTTGAGCGGCTGAACGCGGCGGATGGAATGCTTGTCCTTATACGGCTCTATGACGGAGACGAACGCGCTCGCGCCGGTATCGTTTCGCGCAAGCACATACTCCATCTTGTCCGGGTTGCCGGGCGAGGGTTCGGCGGGGCCATCGGCCACGATCACCCCGCGCGCCGACCCCGGCAGCATGGTCATCTTCAGGCCGAGGTCCTTGTCCTTGAGCAGCCAGTTGGCGCTCCATTCGCGGTCGGGTTTGCCTCGGCGGACGCTGGTGAGGTACTGATAGCCGCCGGTCTTCATGCCGTTGAATGTCTTGCCGAACTCGACATCCTCGCCCATCAGCGTGCCCTTTGCTTGCGGCTCGCCGAGATCGACGCCGGTCATGGTGAACTCGCCGAAGGGCAGGCCGTGGAAGATGTAGTCGTGGACCTTGCCGCCCTTGACGCGGAAGATGTCGAGCAGATACGAATCCTCATCGGAAATGTCCACCATCGCGACCGTCCGCCGGTAGAGCGACGCGACCCCGGCGTATGCGTTCTCGCCGGATGCGTCCATCACCTGAACGCCCGGCCCGGACGCCAGCAGGTTCAGGTGGCCTTCTCTCTTCTTCGCCTGCCGGTTCTCATCGATCTGGACGCAGTAGTGGGTGGGCGTGCCGCGCGTCCAGAGGTCGGCCTGAGTGCCCCAGTGGGCGGGATAGCCCATTTCGGGAAGCATGCAGCGACCGTGCGACCACATGGAGATGTTGAGCCGGTCGAAGTGGCCGTGCCACGCGCCCGCGGAGCCGTAGTAGATGCTCGCCGCGCGGCGGTTCTCGCCCTCGCCCGTCTCAAGAACGGCAAGCCCGTAGCCGCCGAGGTCACGGGTCTTCAGGCCGAGATCAGTGCCCAGCGATTTCGCCTTCTCCTTTGCCGCCTCCAGAGCTTCGGGCTTCTCGGAGACTTCGGGATTCGGCCAGCCGACGCGGTTCAGGACCTTCGCGTAGAGTGGGTCGCCCCATATATCGTAGGCTTTGCCGAAGATGTACCGATTCAGAACCGGCGCGGCCCCGCCGGTCATATCGCCGCCGGCATCGCCTATGCACGGGCTGAAACGATCCGCGACCGTGGTCTGGATGTAGAAGTCCACCATCTTCTTGAGGCGCGGATTCGACAGGAGGTCGTAGCCCAGCGGCTTGAGTCGCTCGCCCAGGCCGAGAAACGAGTTGGTCCATATCGACGTGTAGCCGATGGACTCCTCGGAGGCGGCGCCGTCGCGGGTGACCCCGTTATAGAACAGCGTGTTCATCTCGCCGGGGCCGTTGGTTATCCACTCGATCATCTGATCGGTCGTGTATCCCCTGGCCGGATCGGAGTTGTCCAGCACGCGCGCGACCACGGCAAGCTGCTCCTGGTAGTTCATGTTGCCGTGGACGACGCCGGTCTCGATCGCTTTGGCGGCTTCCTGGAGGAAGTTGGCTTCGATGAAGTCCTTGGGGTGGTCGATGCCCTTGCCGGACAGGAATGTGGAGAGGGCGGAATCGCTGTCGAGGCCGTCGTAGATCTCGTCGTAGGCGACGGCCAGCGGTTCGATGGTGGAGTCGCCCTCCCAGTCGTGATCGAGTATCTTTCCGGCGCAGCCCGAGGGCCACGCGCCGTTGTGATAGGCCTGCTTTGCGTAGTCCATCTCGGGATACTCCGAGGCGATGCGCGCGAGCATGACGGCGGCCTTGTGGGAGTAGCGCGTGTCGCCGGTGAGCGCGTAGGCGTAGGCGAGCTTAGGGATCACAGGCAGGATGTCGCGCCGCCATCGCTGCCAGAAGATGTAGTAGGCGACGAACCAGTAGCGGTTGCCGTCGGTGTCGAGTCTCTGTTCAGTCTTGCGGGACTGAACACCGCTAGCGCTGAGTAGACCTGAGGAACGAAGGTCGTATCGAAGCGCGGTGGAGACCCGGCCGCCCTTCGATACGGCCCACAGACCGGGCCTACTCAGGGCTAGCGGGTGCACATTCCCAGAGAACTGAACTCTCTCGGTGTCGATCCAGCCGGAGCCGTCATCGACGTACTTCGCGTGCGTGTCGAGCTTGTCTTTGTGCGAGTTGGACCAGGGGACGAAGTCGTTGGACGGGTAGACCTCGCCTCCGATGGGGCACTTGACCTTGAATGGGTGCTCGCGGTCGATGATCCAGGGGTAGTGGCCGCCGACCTTGAATATCTCCTTGCCGTGGATGGGGCATCCGTCGCCGAACCGCACGTTGAGGGCGCGCGGCTGATCTGCGGGCGGGATGAAGTCCCAGAGCTCGTCGTCGGGCATTTCGAGCACCCACTCGACCGCTTTGCAGGTGTTGGCGAGCGACTTGGCGGCCCAGTCGTAGTTGGCGACGTTGGCGCGGGCCTGCCGGAGCTGCTCGTCGGTCATAAGCGTGCGGGCGGTCTTGCCCAGGCTCTGTCGCGTGGACAGGCACACGAGCAAGACCGCAAACAGAACCACCATCCGCATGTGCGAAGCTACCTCCATCCCATTTCCAGCTTATGAATGGGCGGAGGTAGTTCCTGCTAACGGATGGTTACCCCCAGATCCGCCTGCCAGTAGTCGTCGGACGTTATCCCGCGCAGGCGCAGGGCGCCGTGATGCGTGCCGAACCGGAGTTCTCCGGTGTAGCCGGGGGCGGTCCGAACACCAATGCCGCCGTAGTCGGCTCGATACTGCGGTATGAAGCCGAACGATAGCGACATGGTCCCCATCGGCCGAAGCGTGATGCCGTATTCGAGGCCCTGCATCATTACCTGCTGGCTGTCGAATTGCGAAGGGGCGACGAAGTCCTTGCCCTGGAGCTTGCCGATCATCTCGGTCCAGTGGTCGTCGTCGCCGCGAGCCTCGCTCCAGCGATACGCGCCGTAGAACCCGCAGAAATCGCTGCAGTCGAACCGAACGCGGCCGTTGAGGCTCTTGATGATCTGGTCGGTGTTGATGACGTCCGCGCTGCCCCCGCTGACGTTGCCGACAGCGGTGATGCCTCCGTCAAGCTCCAATCCTACCCCGCGGGTTACGCGCACCGTTCTTTCGTAGCCCAGGCCGAGGGTGCCGTAGCCGACGGTCTGGCCGGCGGCGTAGTAGTAGAGCTTGAGGTCGTGGTCGGGCGTTTTGAGCGACCGGTGAGGCACCGCCGGCGGGTCGATCCGGCTCGGCGCGGGCAGCGTATCGAGCGAGTTGACGTAGATCTGCTTGCCCGCGCTGAGGTTGAGCGAGTCGCTCACGAAGAGTAGTCCGCCGCTTACCTCATAAGGTCCCGCGCCGGTGCACCTTCTGGACACCGCGGTTCCGGCGACGGATTCCCCCTCGCCGGTAAGTACTACCATAATGGAGTTGGGCGATACCGGCGTCGGGAAGCTGGCGGTGATGGCCTTGCCGAGAACGGAGGTGACTTTGCCGTAGACGCGCTCAGACCATCCGGGAACTGACAGCATGCAGATGAGCAAGAGACAGAGAAACCCAAGTCGAATAACAGAGCGCACAGACGATCCCTCCCAAGAGAAGACTAACCGCGAAGGCGGTCGGACTGGCAGTTCCTTCTTCCCTGTGGCGTGTGGGCACTAAACGTGAAGCATACGGGGATAGGGAGTAGGGAATAGAAGGGAATGGGGCGGCGGGTTGCCATACATGCGGCACCCCCGCAAGCAGCCAGCTCGGCGCAACCTGCACGCGCCATACGTCCTTTTGCCAGATAGGAAGCAAGTGGTGCGACCTGCCTGAACGGTATCATGAGAATGCCGGGGGGCAACCGTCGACCGCCCTTCGATACGGCCCACAAACCGGGCCTACTCACGGCTAGCGGGGTGGCGGTTCCCGTAGAAGTCAACTCACTCGCGGGTCGAACCGAACACCGAGCGGGCCGCGCCTGCCGATGGCTTGAGGCCGAGATACTCCAGGCCGGTTGCGGCGACCGACGTGATCGGAGTGGGCCTGGCGATCTTGCGGCCGGGCGCGACGCCCGGGCCCAGTGCGAGCATCCAGACCCGGCGGCAGCCCTCGTCGGCATCCTTGCCGGTGTAGAAATCGCTGTGATGGATGAACCCCGTCCCGCCAGGTGTCTCGAGTTCGCGGCCGTGGTCGGGCAGGATCAGGAAGAGGGTCTTGTCGCGGTAGGCCGGCAGTTCCTGAACCGTTTTCCAGAGGCGGCAGGTGAGTTCGTCGGTGCGTTCTATGGCCTCGACGTAGCGCGACCAGGAGCCGTAGTGGGCGCAGTCGATCTCGCCATACATCACCGCCATCACGTCCGGTGCGAACTTGCGCATGCAGTTGACGGCGCGGTCGGTCAGAAACAGGTCGTGGCTGGTGCTGCCGGTCGATGACTTCCACGCGGCGTATTCGGCCTGCATCCACTTGCGCGCGGCATCCGACCGCAGTCCGGCCAGACTGATCCTGCTTGTTGATCGCGCGAGTCTGGCACACTCTGCCACCGCCTTGAGGCCGTCTTCGTCCGATCCTTTGGCCGCGTCCTGTATCAGCTTGTCCATTCGATCGGCCGCCGAACGCGGGATGGTGGGCGGTTCGACCACGTTGGCCGCAAATCGGGCGCCGTAGGCCGGATCGCGGCTGAGTCCGGCCTGAGCGAGAATCGAGGCGTAGACGAACGCCCAGGCCTTCGTATCCGGCGCGCTTCGTGCTTTGCGATAGATCTCGAAGAGAGTAGGATGCGCGACCGGCCTGGTCCAGTCGATGTCGTCCCACTCCCAGTGGCCGGTGACGATGGAGCCGGCGCTGTTGGGGTGGACGACCTTGTGCTCGACGCGCATGTCGGTAAACAGCGTTCCGTGCGGGACCATCTCGTTCCAGAGGTGAGGGATGTACTCGTGCCTGGGATCGCCGACCGACTCGCTGTAGCGCGTGCCGCCGCCGAACAGGACTACGATCAACTTGCGATCCGGTCTGCCTGCCGCGAGCAGCAGCTCGGGCGCGGCCGCGAGAACGCCCGCGCCAATCGTGCCGAGTAGGAACCGCCTTCGGCTGATGCCTGCCATCTACGGTAACGCTGCCTGCTTCTTGGGCGCGGTTGCCTTCGCCCAGTCTTCTGCCGATACGGCGAGATAGAGCTCGCCGGTCTTCTGACGGACGGTTGATCGGTAGACGGCGTATGTCACATCCGCCGACCGTTCGGAGCCGCTTCTCTTGACGGGAACGGAGGCGTGAAGCTCCACTCCCTGCGGCACGGTTACCTTGAGGTTGATCGGGCCGAAGTCCTTCCACTTCGAGGCCGGGTGAAGGACATACGCGACCTGATGGCTCGCAGGGGCGCGGGTGTCGGAGAACGCGCTCTGGGTGTAGCGCACCCGCACGACCTGCGTCGAGTTCGGCGGGAAGCTGACGTGGTAGCTCAGCAGGCTCATCGGAGCGTAGGTGAAGACGACGGGCAGGTTCTTCAGGATCGTCTTCAGGGAAGCTGTTCTCTGAGGCGACAGCTTGATGCGCGGGTCGAGGTAGTCCACCCGGGCATATACGGTCTGCGCCGGCGCCCCGCCGAACTGCGGCGCGACGTATTCCCGCGGCCGCAGCTTGCCGGTCTTGATGTCCAGCACGCGTTCCCTGACGTCGCCGCCCCAGTCCGAGAACAGGTTCTCGGTAGGTGTAAGCGTCCTTGGGGTTCAGGCAGTGCGCGAGCTGCGCGATGTGCACTGCGTGGCCTTCTGGGAGCCGATGGCGGTCAGCGATCCCATATCGCCGACGATGCCGCGCTCCTGCGGGAGAACGTTCTTGAGGCCGGCGGCCGCGTCGCTGAAGTCCACAAGCGGATACTCGGTCATCAGCGCCGCGTCGCGCTCGTTCCACTTGAGCGTGCCGGTCAGGTACTTCATCAGCGCGGCCCTGGACTTCGCACTCGGTGACTTCCTGACCGCCATCGTCAGCTTGCCTAGCTGCGGGTCGGCGACGATGGCGTTGTGAACGATCTGCAGCGCGCTGTGGCGGATGGCGCCAAACACCTTCCCGGGCCAGAGGAGCTCGTGCCGGATGCTGTGTCCGTCCACGTCAACTGCGGCGCTGAGTCCCGGATCGCGCAGCACGGGAAAACCGAAATCGACCTCGATCTTCTTGTCGGTCGGGTTCTCGATGGTGTAGGCCGCGGTGACCTTCACCGTCGGGCGTGGCGAGCCGGGGTAGAGGTTGGGCTTGGGCAGGGGCATGTCCGAACGAGAGGTCTTCCTTGACCACCCGCAGGCGTGTCTCTCGACGGGGTCGAAGCTGCGGGTCCACCCTGGCCGGCGCCCCGGACGGCGAAACCACTCCGCCGGAGTAGTAGTCTCGGAACGGCCCACCGTTCGCGGTCGCCTGCTCCGCAACACACATGCCAAGCAGTACCGCGGTCAACACGAGTCTGGCTCTCATGCGCATCTGAGTCTCCTCACTTTCACCGACGGCGCCCTCGCGGCTTCCTGATGTTTGACCTCCAGCAGGCGCGCTTGCTTCACCATACCGACTCCGTCCACGAGAAGGTTCCCTGCTTGGCTCGCCTTGACACTCCCTCCGCGTCGAACCTATAATCACGCTTGTGAGTATCTGGGTTTGAACGTTACGACATTCGAACGTTCCAACGTTCGAACTGGGAGATAGCAATGGCCGAACGTAAGTATGATTTCGCTGAGATAGAGAAGAAGTGGCAGAAGCAAGTGGAAAGAAGCCGACCTCTTCCGCACCGAGGACTCGACCGACAAGCCGAAGTTCTACGGCCTCGACTTCTTCCCATATCCCAGCGGCGCGGGGCTGTCGGTCGGGCACTGCCGCAACTACATCCCCACGGATGTGGCCTGCCGCTATCGGCGGATGAAGGGCTTCAACGTGCTGCACCCGATGGGCTGGGACGCGTTCGGCCTGCCCGCCGAGAACGAGGCCATCAAGAAGAAGAGCCATCCCAAGAAGACCGTGCCCGAATACGTCGCGACCTACAAGCGGCAGATGGACCTGGTCGGCATCGGCTACGATTGGTCCCGCGAGATCAACTCCTCGCACCCCGACTACTACAAGTGGACCCAGTGGATATTCCTGCTGCTCTACAAGCGCGGGCTGGCGTATCGGTCGATGGCGCCCGCGAACTGGTGCCCGCAGTGCGCGACGGTGCTGGCAAACGAGGAAGTCAAGGACGGCCGCTGCTGGCGGTGCGATTCCTATCATAGAGAAGAAAGACCTGCCGCAGTGGTTCTTCAAGATCACGGCCTACGCCGACCGGCTGATCGACGACCTCGACACCATCGATTGGCCGGAGTCGATCAAGTCCATGCAGCGCAACTGGATCGGCCGCAGCGAGGGCGCGGAGGTCACGTTCAAGTCCGAGCAGGGCGACGACATCGTGGTCTACACCACCCGGCCCGACACGCTCTGGGGCGCGACGTTCATGGTCCTCGCGCCGGAGCATCCGCTGGTCGAGAAGCTGACCAGCGCCGGACAAGAAGAGCCGAGGTCGAGGCATACCGCAAGCTCGCGCAGCGCGAGAGCGCGATCGAGCGGCAGATCGACCGAGAAAGAGAAGACCGGCGTCTTCACCGGCGCGTATGCCATCAACCCCGTCAACGACGAGAAGGTCCCGATCTGGATCGCGGACTACGTCATGATGGGCTACGGCACCGGCGCGATCATGGCCGTTCCCGCGCACGACGAGCGCGACTTCGAGTTCGCGCGCAAGTTCGGCATCAAGATCATTCCGGTCATCCGGCATCCCGAGGCTCCGGCGGACTATGTCCCCGATGAGACCGAGGACTTCGGCGGCCTGACGTTCCATCCCGAATACGGCGATATGTTCAACTCCGGCGAGTTCACCGGCACCCTCGGCGCGAACGGCTGCGCGAAGAAGAAGGTCACGGGCTGGCTGGCGGAGACCGGCAGGGGCAAGGGCGCGGTCAACTACAAGCTGCGCGACTGGCTGATCTCCCGCCAGCGCTACTGGGGCGCGCCGATCCCGATCATCCACTGCGAGAACTGCGGCGAGGTGGCTGTCCCCGAAGATCAACTGCCCGTCGTGCTGCCCGATGTGGACAACTACGAGCCCACCGGCTCGGGCGAATCGCCTCTGGCGAATATCCCCGAGTTCGTCAGACACGACCTGCCCGACCTGCGGCGGCCCCGCCAAGCGCGAGACCGACACCATGGGCGGCTTCGCGTGTTCGAGCTGGTATTTCCTGCGGTTCGTCAGCCCGCATCTGGACACCGCTCCGTTCGATAAGGACCTGGCGGCGTATTGGCTGCCGGTCGACCTGTACGTCGGCGGCGCGGAGCACGCGGTGATGCACCTGCTCTACGCCCGGTTCTGGACCAAGGTGCTGCACGACGAGGGCCTGGTGCCGTTCGTGGAGCCGTTCGCGAAGCTGATGAACCAGGGGATGGTGCTCGCGCACACGCCGCACCGGACGATGGAGGCCGGCGAGGACTCCTCTCCGGGGAGAGGCGAGGATGAGCGCGATGACGACGAGACCCGCGACCTGATCCCGCTCGTTCCCGGAGGAAGTCGAGAAATGACCCGGCGGACAAGATCATCTGGAAGTTCGTGAAGATGAGCAAGTCCAAGCGCAACGTCGTCACGCCGGACGCGATGGCGGAGAAGTTCGGCGCGGACTCGCTGCGCACCTATGAGCTGTTCGTCGCCCCGTTCGAGGACGCGGTCCAGTGGAACGAGGACGGCATGAACGGCGCGTATCGGTTCATGGGGCGGGTGTGGCGGCTGGTGAGCGACTGGGCTGAGCGCTTCGACCCGAACTGGGCCGCATCAAGGTCGCCGATGAAGCCGCTGCCGACCCGAAGGCCAAGGCCCTGCGCCGAAAGGTCCACCAGACCATCCGCAAGGTCGGCGAGGACATCGAGAAGTTCGCCTTCAACACCGCCGTCGCCGCGCTGATGGAGCTAATGAACGAGATGCAGGCGTTCTGCCAATCTGCAATCTGAAATCTACAATCCAAAATCAACAATGAGCGAGGCCATCGAAAGCCTGATCCTGCTCCTTTCGCCGATGACCCCGCACATCGCCGACGAGCTATGGTCGATGCTGCCGAAGCCGGGCAAGAAGGATTCACGCTGCTGGAGCCAGTGGCCGAGCTTCGACCCCGAAGTCGCAAAAGCCGACGAGGTCGAGATCGTCGTCCAGATCATCGGCAAGATCCGCGACAAACTCACCATCCCCGCCGACGCCGACGAGGCCGCCATGGAGGCCCTGGCCCTAGCCTCCGAAAAGATCAAAGCCGACCTGGAAGGCAAGACCGTGCGGAAGGTGATCGTGGTGAAGGGCAAGCTGGTTAATATTGTGGCGGGGTAGCACGTGGACGTGGATAGCCGCTTGGCGTGTCCTGAGACATATGCTAGACTGGGGCTGTGGTGGTCCAACATGGTGAATGAAAAGGCACAATGTGTTTGCGGCCTCTGGCTCGATGAGGAGGCTGGCTGCGATCCGCAAGCTCGAACGCCCTGCCAGAAGTGCGGCTCTATGGCCAGGCGGTACGAACGGGCTGCGTTCGTGAAGCTCGCGATCTACGACGGGACCAGGGTGAGAGGCAAGCGTTTGGGTTCCAAGAAGCCCTTCATCGAGACGCTCAACGTTCCCGAGGACTGCCGCAGGCTGAGCAAGATCGTTCGTAGGAAACGCACTATCGACCGCCAGGCGAATTGCTACTCGGAGCGCGTAGAGGACTGGGGTAGCGGTGAAGTAATGCACGAATGCGAAGAGCCACTGACCGATCACACGGGACACGGCAGTGCAAAGGAGCCGGGGAATGCCCGCGATCTTCAGAAACAGGGCATTAAGTCTGAATGCCGGAAACACGAAGATGAAGCCTAGAAAGCATGATACCGACAACGACGAGATGAGGCCGGAGTACGACTTCACCGGCGCAGTGCGTGGCAAGCACGCCGAGGCCTTTCGCCGGGGTCACAAGGTCATCATCCACAATGCCGACGGCTCGACTGAGGAGCGCGTCTACCCAGGAGAGGAAGGCGTGGTAATCCTCGACGCGGACGTTCGCCGGTTCTTTCCCGACTCCGAGTCCGTCAACAAGGCCCTGCGCTCGCTTATCGACCTGATCCCCAAAAAGCGTAAGAGCGCGTAGGCCGGTTCGCCGTTCCGGTCTCACCACTCTCGCGTCTCAGCGATTCCCAGATTCCCAGACCAAAGACAATCACACCCGCATGTCCCTTGACAAGCATCCATTCAGAGGGTATCCTGCAAATTGTATTGTCTTGGTGAGAAGGGATGCTTGGATATGAGAACACACGCATGCGCGGGACCGGCGCTGATGGGCGTATTGTTGTTTGCGACTTGCAGTCTGGGCGCGGTCGGGTTTTTCGACGGCACTTTCAGCGACTCGGACTGGACGGAGGCTTACTCGTCCACGGGCGGCTCCGGAGGCCGGATCGTATCCGCGGGCCAGGCGACCGAGCCGGGCGCCGGCGGCGGGCACGACGTCTTCCGGAGGACCACGAACCAAGTGACGACGCAGTCAATCCGCAGGACTTTCCCCTCGATCCAGGGCTTCTATTTCAGGCCGGACTGGGTCTACGATCCCGCTGTGTATGGCGCGATAGGCACGATAAGCTGCAGCCTGGATGTTCGCAGCCTCGGCATCGGTATGGGGATCGTCTTGAAGCAGGGTGAATGCATCTACGGCGGCGGAGGCCACTTCATTGATTACCAAGGCTTCTGGGTGTCCACACCGTATGTGCAGTACCCTCCCGCAAGCGGATTCACCGGCCTGCGAGCGAGTGACTTCGCCGTGTACAAGGTCCTGAGCGGCACGCCTCGCCCGACCCCTGATTTCTCCGTCGGCGCTCTGCCAATCACCTTCGGCTACATCGCCGCCAACTCAACGGACTTCTTTCACCCCGGCTACATCCTGTCGGCTGACATCGACAACCTATCGATCACGGTTACGCCGAGACCGCTGGGGATCAGCAATCGGGCGCTGTCCGACCCGGTAATGGCGCTCGTTCCGGCGAACTGGACGTTCAGGATATGGGGCAAAGTCCAGAGCGTTGACGATACGACAATAGTGCTAGACGATGCATCAGGCAAACCCGTCACCGTGACCGCGCCGGGCCATCCGGTGCTCGTCGAGGGGAACTATGCGTCGGCGACCGGCCAAGTTGTCCATTCGCCGTCCGGCGCGACGCTGACGTGCGAGGGCAGCCAGGTGCTGAGGCTGCAATAGCGCGGCTCTATTACCCTATGGCACGGGGGCGGTGTTCGCTTTCTTTGGGACCGGCGCGATTTCGAGCGTGAACTGGTTGGCGTCGTCGGTCTTGTAGTCGTTTCTGGTGGTGGAGTAGGTCTTGATCTGCACGGTTTTGCCGTCCGGCAGGAACTCGACGAGGCGCAGGTAGCCGTCGCCGCCTTTGGGGCCGCGCTGGTAGTCGGAGAGGACCTCGTGGACGGTGTTGCCCGCGTCGCCCTTGCTCGAATGCCTCGCGACGCCGATAAACGAGACGTGCCCGCAGAACACGAATAGCACGTTCGCGTGCTTGGAAACCAACTTCTTCCACATCTTCTCGCCGTCGTTGAGGTCCTTGTCCACGCCGGCGACCATCTTAGGCTGGAGCAGGCCGTGCTGGTGGTCGAAGCGCGACCCGTCACACCAGAGATAGGCGTGCGTGCAGATGATCGCCGAACGGTCGGGATATGTGTCCAGCACCTTGTTCGCCCACGCCAACACGCCGTCGCGCGGCGCGAACTCCAGCGACAGCGCGATCCAATCGCGCCCGCCAGCGCTGAACAGATAATACGCGTTGTCCAGCTTGCCCTTCTCATACACTCCGCCGTAGGCCGGCGACTTCTGGAGCAGTTCAGGCGGGAAGTACTCGTTTGCGAGCGTGGCGCGCTTCGACAGGGCCTTGGAATGGTAGTCGTGGTTGCCGAGTTGGAGCGCATAGGGGACCTTGCCGTCCAGCAGACTGAACGCCGACTTGGCAACCGCCCACTGCTCCGGCGTGTTGTCGTTAGTGACGTCGCCCTCGCTCATCACGAACGCGATGCTGCGCTCGGCGGCGTGATCGGCTATCCATTTTGTCTGGCTAATGAACGTCTTCGGATAGGCCCTGGCGTAGTGCTGGGTGTCCGGGAGCAGGACGAGCGTCCATGATCCCGGCACGAACGGCAGCGGCGCGGGTTTCGTATCCGCGGCGTACGCGGACGAGAGCACACAGGCAACAACAAGCAACAGGGCCAGGAACTTAGCGGGTCTCATGGCGGTCTCCAATCGTCACTGATGGGTTCCTCACTACGGCACTGCCACGGCTTTCTGCTTTGCCACAGCCGGGGCGATCTGGAGCGTGAACTGGTTCTCGGGATCGGTCAGGTAGTCGTCTTTGGTTGTCGAATAGGTCTTCACCTGCACGGTCCTGCCGTCCGGCAGGAACTCCATGAGCCGCAAGTAGCCGTCGCCGCCGTTTTTGGAGTCCTGGTAGTCAGACAGAATCTCGTGGACCGTATTCCCAGCGTCGCCTTTGCTGGCCAGCCTCGCCGCCGGCACGTGCATGTGCCCGCAGAACACGAATACCACGTTGGCGTGCTTGGAGGCCAGTTTGTTCCACATCATCTCGCCGTCGTTGAGGCCGTCGCCGACCCCACCGACCATCTTTCGCTTCTTTGGGCCGAGGTAGTCGAAGCGCCGACCGTCCAGGTCGATGTAGCCGTGCGTGCATATCATGGCGCTGCGACTCGAATATGCATCCAACACCTCGTTCGCCCACTTCAGCACGCCGTCGCGCGGCGCGAACTCCAGCGACAGCGCAATCCAATCGCGCCCGCCGGCCGAAAAGAGATAATACGCGTTGTCGAGCTTGCCTCTCTCATACACGCCGCCATACCCTGGCAGCTTCTGAATCAGTTCAGGCGGGAAATACTCGTTCGCGAGTGTGGCACGCTCGGCCAGAGGCTTGGGTTTGTAGTCATGATTGCCAAGCTGGAGGGCGTAAGGGACTTTGCCGTCGAGCAACTTGTAAGCGGCTCTAGCGACTTCCCACTGCTCGGCAGTGTTCTTGTTCGTAACGTCGCCCTCGCTGATCACAAAGGCGATGTTGCGCTCGGCGGCATGATCGGCTATCCACTGGGTCTGGCTGATGAATGTCTTGGGGTATCTCTCGGCGTAGTGCTGGGTGTCCGGGAGCAGGACGAGCGTCCATTAGCCTTCCACGAACGGCAGCGGCGCCGGTTTCGTGTCCGCGGCATACGCGGACGTGACGAGGCAGGCGAGAATGAGCAGTAAAGCGGTGTACTTCAGGAATCGCATCTACATCTCCATTAGTCGGTTTGTATCAGTTACCGGTTACAGACGCCGGCCCGATCTTCCTGCCTATGGACACGAGCGAGCTATTCCGCTAGTATGATGGAGAGGTGGATGAATGAGACCAATAGCAAAGGCCGCTGTGTATCTGCTTGCGCTATCGATGCTGGCCGGAATCGCCTGCGCGGACGATTCGGCCAAGCCGCTGGACGTGCCTTTCCTGAGCCAGTTCTGGGCGGCGACGGACACGATCCCGGCGAGCCAGCGCAACTCCAATTGCGCCCCGACGGCGGTCGAGATGTGCGCGGCCTACGCCCAGGGCAGGCAGGCGAAGATCGATAACGTCGTCGAGCTCAACAAGCTGATGGGCCGCAAGGACCCGATCAAGGGCGGGCCGACCAAGCACAGCGAAGCTCGCGCCGCCGGACAGAAGCTCTATAAGCTCCCAATCGAGTATAAGCGGATGGGTCTGGACGGCGCGCTCAAGGAAGTCGCCGCCGGCGGGCCGGTCGTGGTCGGAATCATCTACGGAGACATCTCGACGCGCTGGGACAAGCACTGCACCGGCGGCCATACGCTGGTGCTGGTCGGCGCGGACGAGAAGTCGGTGATCGTCAACGACCCCGACGACAAATCCCCCGATCACAAGGGCAAGAACATGCACTACGACCGCGCGGAGTTCGAGAAGGCCATGCGCGACTTCGGCAACGCCTGCCTCGTAGGATTCCGCAAGCAGCCCGACAAGACGGCCCAGACTCCCGACGCTAAGGAACAGCCGTGAAGCTCCTGATGGCAGCCATGTTACTCGCACTCGCCGCCGCGCCGCTTCGACGGACGTCGTCCGGATCACCAACCTGCCCGGAGGCTGGCAGATATACCCTGGGCAGGGGTATCGCTACGGGCCCAGCATCATCGCGAGCCCCAACGGCAGCGTCGATATGTGGTTCGCGGCGTCGTGCTACGATGGCAAGCACTGGGACCAGATCAGGTATCGGCACTCGCCCGACGGCGGCCGCACGTGGGAGAAGCCGGACGATGAAGTTGTGCTCACGCCGACCGACGACAGCCCGGACAGATACTCCTGCTGCGACCCCGGCGCGATCAGGTTCGGCGGCTACTACTACGTCGGCTACACGTCCGTTGACAATCAGCCTGGCATGTCGAACCACGTCTTCCTCGCGCGGGCGAGATCGCCTCGCGGGCCCTACGAGAAATGGAACGGCAAGGGCTGGGGCGGCGCGCCGGAGCCGTTCCTGAGATACACCGGCGACCCGAAGCAGTGGGGCTGCGGGGAGCCGTCGTTCGTGCTGGTGAACGGCAAGCTCTACGTCTTCTACACCTGGAACGACGGCAAGCTCTACACCAACCTCGCCGTCTGCAACGATCCCACCGCCGACGATTGGCCCTCGCACATGGTTCTCAAGGGTCACGTCGTCCGGCACGACACCCACGCCGAGGACTCGCTCGACGTGAAGTATGTCGATTCGCTCAAGCGCTTCGTCGCCGTCGCAACCTACAATCGGATATTCAACGTGAACTCCACGGTCTCGGTGTGGCAGTCGCCGGACGGCATCACCTGGACGCGCGCGCCGTTTCGAGGGGCTCGCGTGCAGTCGGGCGCGCACAACATCGGCATCAGCGGCAGCGAGACCGGCCACATCGACGGCAAGATCAAGCCGTTCATCTCGTATTCCTACGGCTGGCCCGGCAAGGACTGGACCGGCGCGGACTTCGGCTGGGCGAACTGGGCGACGTATATCGACCCCGTCAAGATCGATACGAGCGCGCCCGGCCAACCCGTGCATATCGAGGTCAGCTCGGCCCCGAATTGGGACTGCTCCGGCCCGCGCGCGATCGACGGCGACCCGAAGACCGCCTGGAGCAGCAAGGAGCACGACACGGCCGATGCCGAGGAGTGGGCCTACGTCTGGCTCGGCGCGGCGTATCCCACCGCCGGGCTGATCGTCACGCCGGCCGCGAGCGGATTCCCAACGAGCTTCAAGATGCAGTATTCGAACGACGGCAAGTCCTGGGCGGACATCAAGTCGTTCGAGGACTACGCGAGTTCCAGCAAGCCCTGCAAGCTCGCATTCGGCCGTACGATCAAGGCGGCGTACTTCCGAATGCTCGCCTACAGGCTCTCGGCCGACGCGGACGGCAAGTTCCGCATGCGAATCGAGGAGATCGCGACCTATGATTGACCTCAAGACCATCGCCGCGATAGCGGACAGCCTTACGACGCCGATCACCTTCGTGGACGTAGATCACATCATCCGCTACATGAACGCAGCGGCCGTTGCGCAGTATGCCAAGCGGGGTGGGGAGGCGTTGATCGGGACGTCCGTGATGGACTGCCACAACGAGCAGTCTCAAGCAACGATACGTAAGATCCTGGGCGAGATGCAATCCGGCCTCGATGAGCGCCTGATCTCCGACACGCCGCAGCGCCGAATCTACATGCGCGCCGTGCGCGACTTCGACGGCTCTCTGCTCGGCTACTACGAGCGGTTCGAGTATCCGATGGAATGGTGAGAAAATGGCAAGCAAGCCCAATGTGATCATCTGCTTCTGCGACCAGCTACGGCCGTTCGATGTCGGCTGCTACGGCAGCGAATTCGTGAAGACGCCGAACATGGACGCCTTCGCCGCGCAGGGCGTGCGGTTCGAGACCGCGTGTACGAACAACCCCGTCTGCACGCCTGCTCGTTCGATACTGCTCTCGGGGCAGTATAGCCGCACCTGCGCGGGAGCGCTGGGCAACTGCGGCGAGCCGGAAGCGCAGCGGAACATCTTTCCGAATACAACCATCGCCGAGGCATTCAAAGCCGCCGGCTATCGGACCGGACTGATCGGCAAGTGGCACATGCGGCCGCACCCGCGCACCGTCGGCTTCGACTCGGCGTTCTTCCCGCACCACAGCCATCGCTATACCGGCCAGACCTACTTCGAAAACGACGGCAAATCGCGCGTGATCGACGGCTTCGCGCCGGAAGCCGAGGCGGACGAACTCTCTCGCTTTCTCAAAGCCGACTCCGGCAAGCCGTTCTTTCTCTACTACAACATATCGCAGCCGCACATGCCGGTGGGCGATATGCCGGAACGCTACACGCTGATGTACTCGCCCGCCGACGTGTCGCTGCGCCAGAACGTGTTTGTCGATGGTGATCCCGCGTATGATGCACACTGGTTCGCTGTCTATCTCTGGGACTACCTCTACTACGACAAGCATCTGCCCTACACGGCGAAGCTGCCCAAGTGCTTCAACATCAGGCATCTGACGTCGCTCTACCACGGCTCCATCACCTGGGCCGACGATCAGCTCGGCGAGCTGATGCGCCAACTCGCCTCAGCCGGGCTGGACGAGAACACGCTGGTCGTGTTCAGTGCCGACCACGGCGACAACCTCGGCAGCCACCATCTCTTCAACAAGGGCCGGCTGTATGAGGAGTCGATTCGCATCCCGATGATGTATCGCTGGCCGAAAGGGCTTGCGTCGCGCGAGATCAAGACGCAGGTTGCATCGCTCGTCGACGTGATGCCGACGCTGCTCTCGCTGGCGGGAGTGGACGTGCCGGAGTCGGTGCAGGGTACGGATGTATCGCCGGTGCTGCGCGCAGAGAAGACAAGCGTCGGCGAGAACGCCGCGTTCATCGAAACCACACGGGGTCCCGTGGGCATCAGAACGCTCACCCACCTCTACGGCGTCAACAGCAAAAAGGACGACAACCATCCCACGTCGAACATTACCGACGAGCGCTTCATGTTCTTCGACATCGCCGGCGATCCCATGCAGGAGCATAACGCGGCGGCCGAACCGAGCACCCTCGCGGATGGCCTGCGCGAGCGCGTCCTGCGATGGGACCGTGAGACGCCCTGGATGACGGCATAGGGGCGATATTCATCAGCCTATTTCTCCGACAAACCGAACTTTTTGCCCGTTTGCTGCATCATACTTGTTGTATGCAGGGCGTCATGCTCTATAGAGAATCTGGAAACCCCGCCGCAAAGGGGCGGCATTCCGCCGGATAAGCGAAGGATCACAATGGCTCATCATCTCCGCGTTTGCATTGCAGCGATATTGCTGTGCCTGTTGTTTGGGTGCGCCTGCCAGGCGGCCGAATCCGAGGCGCCCGCCAAACCTGCGCCGCCCGAGACCGCGCTGGAGATAACGGTGAACGCCAACGGCGTCTCCGTCTATGCGATGAACACGCAGGCCGACGAGCTGTTCACCAAACTCGCCCGGCAGACCGGCATCGGCATCATCATCGACGACACCGTCGGCCGGCGCGACAACGGCAAGTTCACCAGCCGCGTGATCACGGTCAATCTGACCAACAAGAAGGTCAGCGAGATCATCGAGAAGATATGCACGGCCTACGGGCTTTCGTATTCGCGCACGGGCGACGTGTTCATGATCAGCGAGGGCATTCCCAAGAACCCGTCCTCGTATCTGATGAGCGATATCGACTCGGTGACGACCGAGTACGTCGTATCCTCGCGCGCCAAATCGCTGCTGCCGGTCTTCCTCCAGGACCACGTCAAGGTCAACGAGGGCCAGAACGCTGTCATCCTCTCGGCGCCCAAGGAGGTGCTCGCCAAGTTCCGGGAGGACGTGAAGCAGTTCGACGTTCCCGCGGCGCAGATCATGATCGATGTGATCATGGTCGAGCTGACCGACTCCGCCTCCAAGGAACTGGGCTTCGACTGGCTGTGGAGCAACGCGGGCAAGTCCGGCTCGATTTCGCCAGGGGCCGGCGAGCTGACCTTCGAGACGCTCGGCACGCTGTCCAATGAGTTCACGGCCAAGCTCAAGGCGCTGGTGTGCAACGGCGAGGCGCGCGTCAATGCCAACCCCAGAATCGCCACGGTGAGCGGGCAGTCCGCCTCCATCTTCGTCGGGCGGCAGAGATACGTCAGCCAGACGGTGGATAACAAGAACTACATCGACGCGGGCATCACGCTCAGTATGACGCCATGGACCGGTGGCAACGGTGAGATCATCACCGAGGTCCATCCCGAAGTCAGCGTCATGAGCGCGCCCGATCCGATCACGAAGCTGCCCGAAAAGAGCACGCGGCGCGCGAACACCGTCGTTCGCGTCAAGGACGGCGACACGATCATCATCGGCGGCCTGACCCAGATCGAGCAAACCAGGACCCGCACCCGCATTCCGATCCTGGGGCAGCTCCCGCTGATCGGTAGTCTCTTTGCCAAGACCGAGCGCAGCGAGGCGCAGACGGAGATGGTCTTCCTGATCACGCCCCGCATAATGAGCCAGACCGGCCACCTTGCGCCTGAGCGCGAGTCCGAGCTGCTCAAGCCGCTCGGCATCACCACGGAGAAGCAGTGATCGCATGTCCAGCCGGATTCTCATCCTAACGATGGTGTTAGCGATCTGCACGGCGCGGACGGCGTGCGCCCAGGAGGATGATTCGTTCTATAACATCACCTCCGCCGAGGTCACGCAGATGAACAACGCGGTCCAGATCGTCATAGCCGGCGACGGCGTTATGGCGCCCAACATGGACCTCGTCGAGCAGGAGCATGCTGACTATAACAAGCTGATGGAGGCGGGCTGGCGATACAACAAGGAGGTATCCAGGCCCGTCGAGAGCCTGCACGTCCATTTCAGCGGCGCGCGGCTGCTGGTGAACGGGCTGGCGCCGGTGGACAAGTATCCGGTCAGCCATCTGGAGTTCTCGACCGCCACCGGCGCCGCGAACTCGCCGCAGGTGGACCTGAAAGTGTGCCTGTATACGACCGCCTACGTCAGCCGTGTCAGGAGTCAGTGGTGGGACGATCGCAGCACCGGAGTCGATTGGGGCGACGTGGTGCGGCTCGACGTAGCGCTGGCCGAGGATCAGCAGAGCCTGATAGTGACGGTCATCAGCGACCGCCTCCCCGACGCGCCCGAGCATCGAAGCGTGGATGACCTGGAGGACGATGCGACGGAGTTGAGCGTCACGCGCGACGGGGAGCGCTTCGACATCCATGCGAAGAACGCGCCGCTCTCGGACTTCGTGCGCGAGCTGCAGTCGGCCTCGGGCCGGCGAGTGAAAATGGAGGGGGCAGCGGAGCGCGTGGTCACCGCCGAGATCCCCGGCGCGTCTTTCGATGACCTCGTCGCCGACATGTGCCGGTGCTATGGGCTGACCTCGGCGGGCTCGCCTGAGAGTGAGACTGTGCTCTCGGAGGCCGCGGCGTCATCCAACACGCAGTATGACGGCCACGAGACCCGCCGCATACCGCTGAAGTGGCTTCGCGCGGACAAGGCGCTGGGGCTGCTGCCGAACTTCCTGCTGAGCTGCGTGCGGGTCGACAGGGATAACAATCAGCTCGTCGTGGCGGGTTCGCCGGAGTTCGCCGACAAGCTCGCGGCGGATGTGGCGGTGGTCGATCAGCCGCCCAGAAGCGTCAATGTCGAGGCGACGCTTGTGGAGGTGTCATCGACCGTCGATGTGAATACCGCGCTCGCGCTGACGTATCGCAACTCGGACTTGGACGCGGCGGTCGAGCCGCCCTCGGTGCAGTTTGGAGTAGCGAAGAGCGCGCTGTCGCCGGCGGAGTTCGACGCGAAACTCGATGCTATGATAGCGTCCGGTGCGGCGCGCGCGGTGAACAACGCGAATCTGACGGCGCTCTCGGGCGAGCAGGGGACGCTCTTCGTGGGAGTTGACAAGTATATCCAGGTGAACGACCTCATGTACGAGCGCGACAAGGCAATTCCGGTCAAAGCCGGGACGAACCTGACGATAATGCCGCTGGTGACCGGCGCGGGGGTGCAGATCGCGCTTTCGGCCGAGGTCAGCAGGGTCAGCGTGGTCGATCCCGCTACAAGGCTGCCCGTGATCGACACGCGCAAGATCAGCAGCACGCTGCAGGTGCGGTCGGGCGAGTGCATAGTAGTCGGCGGTATGGACCAGATCCAGCAGCAGGCGACGCGGCGCAGAATACCCATACTGGGTTACCTGCCGATCATCGGCGGCCTGTTTCGCACGACCGTGAAGCAGCACAGCAATACGCGGCTGATGCTGCTGTTGACACCGAGAATTGTGGAGGACTGGAATTGCGGCACATAGTCTGTAGCATTCTGATTGCGGTGGGGCTGCTCCTGACGGCGTCCGGCGCGGGCTGGGCGATCACCTACGCCAACGTGACCGGAATCGACGCTGTCACGCTCACGAACGCCGTGCAGATCACGATCAAGGCCGACGGCTTTCTGGAATGGAGCGCCGGCGGAGGCGACGGCGCCTCGGGCCAGGGTGGCGAGGTAGACGTCTCCCTGCCGGGCGCGCGCTCGACCATCGCCACATTCACGGACATCAGCAAGTTCCCGGTCAGCTACATCCAGGCGTCGATTCCGCAGGGCGCGAAGGACGGCGTGGGCCTCACGGTCGCCATCAAGCTCTTCGAGAAGTCGGAGTATCAGATCTCGCGCAGCCCGGACGGCCAGTCGCTCATCATTACGGTGAAAAGCCCGCGCACCCTCGAGACGGTCAATCGTTCGGCCGGCGCAGGCGGCGACGAGCAGAAGAAGGAGTTCGAGTGCTCGTGCAAGGACGGGCTGATCACCGTGCACACAGTCAAGGCCGACATGCTCAAGGTCCTGGCCGAGACTGCCAAGGCATCGGGCGTCAACATCGCGGTCGATGACGCCGTGGGCAAGCGCGTCGTCAGCCTGTCGCTGGACAATATGGAGCCGGAAACGGTGCTGCAGTCGATTGCCGGCGCGTATGGCCTGGCCATAGCCAAGCGCGACGACGTGTACATGGTCACCGAGGGCGTGCCCACCGACCTCGCCACCTATCGAATGAGCGGCACGGAGTCGTTCCCGATGAAATACGTTCGCGCGCAGACCGCTTCCGGCCTGCTGCCGACCTTCCTCTACAGCTACCTGCACGTCAACAACGAGCAGAACGCGCTGGTCGTTTCGGCTCCGACGCAGATGCTCGACAAGATCGGAAAGGACCTCTCCAAGATCGACATCGCACCGCCGCAGGTGATGATCGAGGCGGTCGTGGTGGAGTCGTCCTCCGTCAACGACCTCAGCCTGTCCCTCGGGCTGACGGGCAACAACGGCCATTCGCAGGCGTCACTGGACACCGCCACCGGGGGTGTCACCTACACAACGGTCGGAATGCTGCCCACGGACTTCAAGGCGAGGGTCAGCGCGCTGGTCTCCGAGCACAAGGCGAAGGTCGATGCGCGGCCGCGAATGTCGGTCGTCAACGGCCAGACCGCCGACATCTTCATCGGCGCGCAGCGGTTCATCCGTGTGCAGTATCCCTACGGCGTGGTCACGAACGAGTACATCCAGAGCGTGGATGTCGGCACTACGATCTCCGTCACCCCGTGGACCGGCGGAAACGGCGAGATCACCGTCAAGATCTCCCCCGAGGTCAGCAACATCGTCGAACTGGAGCAGGCGACCGGCCTGCCCACGGTCAGCACCCGCCGCGCCGCGACGACCGTTCGGGTCAAGGACGGGGAGACGGTCGTGATCGGCGGACTCACCCAGCGGCAGGACTACTTCACGCATCGACGCATCCCGCTGCTCGGAGACATCCCGCTCATTGGCGGGCTGTTCCGCAGCCGAAGCAAGAACACCACCGACAGCGACCTCGTGATCCTGATCACCCCGAGACTGCTCAGCGGCGACGGCCACCTCGCGTCGCCTGACGAGGAGAACAAGCTCAAAGAGCACATGCTCGGTACCCCTGCGCCGTAGGAGGCGTCCCAGGATGGCGACCGCCCTTCGATGCGCCTTCGGCTACTCAGCTAGCGAATACCGACTTCAGGCGTTTGTCCGCAATATGACGCGAGAAACCTGACCGTCCGGCCTCTCGTCTGTACAGACAGCTCGAACGGCCGTGGGTAAGAGGAAAACGCTGCTCCATGTGGAAGGTTCTCAATGACGGCCGAAAAGGGGGAGTGGATCGTGAAGGCGACTAAGCCGACCGCCGTTATCTGCGTGCTGAGCCTGATACTCATAGGTCTGCCTCTGGCGGCGCCGTGCGACGATCAGCCGACCACCATCGCTCAGGACAACGAGCAGAAGGCAAGCCTGCACTACCTCGCGGGCGAGTCCGCGAACAAGTCCGGCGATCTGCTCACCGCGATCGTCGAGTGGCAGACGGCGCTCACGCTCAAGCCGACCAGCGAGTTCACCGCGAAATGCCTGCTCGCGGCGGCCAGGAAGCTCACCCCCGAAGGCAAGGAGGCCTACGCCCACTTCGTGAACCTGACCGAGCTGCAGCGCCAGGGCAAGATCGATGAAGCCGAGGCGGAGTTGTCGCTCGCGAGCGCCTACAAGCCAGACGGCAAGGTCCCGGCGTGCCTGACGGCGAAAGCCACCGAGATCGCCGAGCTCAAGAAGCTGGCCGCGAAGCCGCCAGCGCCCGAGCCGAAGACGACGGCTCCAACAACCGATATAGCTGCAACCAAGGAGACCACTACTACGCCTCCTGCCGCCGCCGCAACCACGACGAAACCAGAGACGAAGTCGGCTGCGACGACCAAGCTCAAGAGCAAAGCCAGTGCGTCGGCGACGCCCAAGACCAACACGTTAACCGCTCCCAGGAAGAACTCGTCCACGCGTAAGGCCCCCGCTTCTTCCGTCCGTCGCAACACCCGCAGCGCGCCGCGTCCCCCATCGCGGCCGACGCTTCACTATCAGCACGGCTACACGATCAACGGCAAGCGCGTGCCGGGCCACTGGACGATCAAGCCCGCCAAACACCACTGACCTCATGGCAAAGCTAGTTCAATGCATACCCAACTTCAGCGAAGGGCGGCGCGAGGAGGTCGTCAGAGCCATCGTGGACGCAATCGATGGTGCGTCTGCTGCGCGGGTGGTCGATTGGTCGATGGATGTCGATCACAACCGCGCCGTCGTCACGTTCATCGGCGAGCCGGAGGACGTGCATGTGTCTATGCTCGCCGGCGCGAGAGTGGCCGTAGAGCGTATCGACCTCACGAAGCACAAGGGCGGGCACCCGCGCGTTGGTGCAATCGACGTGATCCCGCTCGTGCCAATCCACGAGATGACGATGGCGGACGCGGTCGCGCTATCGTATGAGATCGGAAAGGACATCGCCGACCAACTTCACATCCCCGTCTACTTCTACGAGCGCTCGGCAGTCATGCGCCATCGAACGAACCTGGCCGAAGTGCGCAAAGGCGGCTTCGAGGCGCTCTCGCAGACGGGCCTGGTCAATGGCCGCGAACCCGACCTCGGTCCACCAGAGCTTCATCCGACTGCGGGGGTGGTGGTTGTCGGCGCGCGCGGGCCTCTGATCGCGTTCAACGTGAACCTCGCCACCGATGACCTGCGCGTCGCGCGGGAGATAGCGAGCAAGATTCGGAAGGTCAGGGACTCAGGCGAGTCGCTGCCGGGGGTGAAGGCCATCGCCGTGCGGCTGAAGTCGCGCGGGATCGTCCAGGTTTCGACCAACATCACGCATCCGCACCAGGTCTCGATCTATGATGTCTACGCGTTTGTGGAGAGAGAAGCGCGGGCGACGGGCGTGGAGGTGCTCGAATCGGAGCTTATCGGCGCGATCCGTGAGGACTCGCTCATAGAAGCGGCGAGGTCGGCCATGAAGCTTCACGGCCTGACGGAGAAACGGGTGCTGGATCACTGGCTGTAAGCACGCAGCTTACATGATTGATGAACAACTCCCGTGCTAGTGGGATTCGCCCCAGGAAGCTCAGCCCCTTGACGCAATCGTAACGGCGATAGGCGACCTGCAGCCCTGACTCGCTCGCCAGCTCTTCGAACCTGCCCACGGTCATCTTGTTGAGCCCGCCCTCGACATCTTGGTAGCGCCGCGCTCCGTCGGCGATGTATCGCGAGCGGACCTTCATAACCGCGGTCTCCGGGAAGAGCACGTTCACCCACGGCACGCTCGTCATGAACCGCATGTGGCTGCCATAGGGCGCAAGCCAGGGCGGGCCGAAGGTGACGAACAGCTTCCCGCCCGGCGCAAGCGCGCGCTTCATCTCGTCGAGAACGCCCGCGGGGTTCGGGAAGTGCTCCATGCTGTTTTGGGAGATCACGATGTCGAACCGGCCCGCGTCGCCGTCGCCAATAGCGCCGGCGAACCGAACCCGCTGGCCCAGTCTCAGGCTTGACGCGAGTTCCACGGCCCTAGCGAGTGTTCTGGGGTTGGTGTCCAGCCCAAGCACGAACTCGCCGCCGAGTCTCGCCATCGCGCACGCCTGCAGCCCGGCCCCGCAGCCGAAGTCGAGCACGCGTCGCCCGGCGATCTCGCGATCGAAGTCGTCGAAGACGCGTCGGAGCAGGTCGAGCGCGTGGTCGAGGTCGATCTGTCTTGCTTCCGTGGACTCCACATCACTGATGATTGCCGTCAACCGAGCGGGCTAAACCACCAACAACTCGTCGCCGCCAGACCGCATCAATGATTCTCATGGTATAATCCAGTGGCAGTCTGCTATTATTCCTGGCCGGAGCAGGGCTGAATATGAAACCAGCCAGGCATTATGGAGGCAAAGGAAATGGGAAGACGCGTATGCGTACTTGCTGCAGTGGTTGTCTTTGTAGTAGTCTGTTGTGCCGGCAGCGCCCTGGGCGCGGTTGTCTACGTCCTGTACAGCTCACCTTACAACGGCCCCGGATACGACTGGAACCATGCGTACCACACCGTCACCGCCGGCCTGAACGCGGCCAAGCCGGGCGACGAGATATGGGTAGCCGGCATGGAAACGCATCCATACACGGAGCGCATAACCCTCAAGAACGGCGTGGCACTGTACGGTGGTTTCCTGGGAATGATTGAGTATTCAAGGGACCAACGCAACTGGCGAACGCACAGGACCGCGATCAATGGGAACGGCGGCGGCAGCGTCGTGACCTCGCCGCCTGGCGCCACCCACACCACCGTGATTGATGGCTTTGTCATTCAGGGCGGGACTGGCACGGCGGTTAAGGTTGACTACGGCGGCTTCACTATCGACGAATACTACGGCGGCGGAATCTACTGCGCCAATTCCTCACCGACCATCGCAAATAACACCATCAGGGCAAACAACGCCGACTACGGCGGCGGGATCTGCTGCCGCGACTCATCGCCGGCGATCTCCAACAACGCGATCGCGGCGAACTACGCATACGCGGGTGGCGGGATCTACTGCTCCAACTCCTCACCCGCAATCTCCAACAACACGATGATAGCGAACGTGGGCTATGACGGTGGCGGAGTATACTGCACCGACTCGTCGCCGACCATTATCAACAACACGATTGCGGGCAATAGCTCAGGATCGCATGGGGGGGCTATATACTGCTCGGACTCCTCGCCTGTGATATCCAACAACATCGCGGCCTTCAACTCGTCTGGAATATACAAGGACTCAGCGCCGGGCACTCCGGCCCTCAACAACAACTGCGTCTACAACCCCGAAGGGTACGACTATTCGGGACTCGGTGCCGGCCCCACCGACATTCAGGCTGATCCGAAGTTCGAGGCGATAGGCTACGGTCAAGTGCACATCCAGCCGGACTCGCCGTGCAAGGACGCCGGTGACGACACCGCCGTGCAGGCCGGTTGGGTCGACATGGACGGCCAGGCAAGGATTCAGGGAGCACACGTGGACATCGGCGTGGACGAATCCGACGGAACCACCTGGACGTACACGCCCAGTCCTCTGGTCATACACGTCAGTTCAGCGGGCAACGATGCCAACTCCGGCACGAGTTGGACCTCTGCCAAGCGGACAATACAGGCGGGCATAGATGCGGCCGGCCTGCGAGGGCTCGAGGTCTGGGTGGCAGCCGGTACCCTACAACGAGCGAGTGACCTTGCGAGCCTGTACATTCGTATATGGCGGCTTTGCCGGCAACGAGAGTTCGCGCGACGATAGGGATTGCGCGGCTAACCGCACGATCATCGACGGTAGCGGAGTGGCCGACATCGTCTGGGCAATCACAGGATCTGCCGCAATGCGCAGCGGCATCGATGGCTTCACCATAAGACACACAACCAGCGCCGGAATAAGCTGCACCTATTCGTCTCCGACCCTATCGAACAATACTATTGCGGACTGCGGCTGTGGAGTGAGCTGCATATACTCATCGGCGAACGTATCCAGTAACACAGTTACTGGGAGTAACTACTGTGGCATATACTGCGGAGGCGGCGCGCCTCTCGTCTCCAACAATACCGTCACTCTAAACGACCGCAGCGGGATCTGCTGCACCAGTAATAGCTGTGCCACAATCTGCAACAACAGGATTATCTCGAACGTAGCAGACGACGGCGGTGGAATATGCTGCACCGACTCGTCGCCGACGATCTACAACAACGCCATCACTTCAAACACGGCAACCAACGGAGGCGGGATATACTGCTCCAACTCCTCGCCGACGATCGTCAACAATACTATTGCGCCGAACACGGCAGACGAAGGCGGTGGGATATACTGCACCGGTTCGTCGCCGACGATATCGAACAACATAGTGGCCTTCAACTCATCCGGCCTATACAACGATTCAACATCAGGCACTCCGGTCCTCGTGAACAACTGCCTGCACAACCCCGCAGGATACGACTATCAGGGCATTCCAGCAGGCGCAACAGACATTCAGGCTGATCCCGAGCTTGTGGCAGCGCAGTACGGGCAAGTGCATATCCAGCCGGACTCCCCGTGCAAGGACGCCGGCGATGACGCAGTGGTCCAAGCCGGCTGGGTTGACATGGACGGCCAGGCGAGGATCCAGGGCTTGCACGTGGATATTGGCGCTGATGAGTCCGATGGCACAACCTGGACATTCACCCTGACGCCAATCCACGTGGCCCCGTCAGGTGACGACGGCAATGACGGCACCAGTTGGGAATCGGCCAAGCGGACAGTGCAGGCCGGTATCGACGCGGCCAGTCCGGAAGGAGGCGAGATCTGGGTGGCGGGTAATTCCGCACATCCGTACTTTGGGCATGTCGCTCTGAAGCGTGGAACCGGGCTCTACGGCGGATTCTGCGGCAATGAGGTATCCCGCGAACAGCGTGACTGGCGGACAAATGTTACCGTGCTTGACGGCAACGATGAATGCGGCGGAATAGTGGCAGCCGATTTCGCCACGGCTAACACCGTGATCGATGGCTTCACCATTCGGAATGGCAACTACTATCAAGGAGCGGGGATATTCTGCTCCAATTCGTCGCTCACGATCTCGCACAACATCCTAACGGGAAACCGTGGCGATGGTGCGGGGATCTACTCCGAGTACGGCTCGCCGACGATAGTGTACAACCGTATCGTAGGAAACACGTCATACAACGCCGGTGGTGGGATCTACTGTTATTACGATTCCGCGACGATTGCAAACAACGTCATCGCGCAAAACAGTGCGTGGTACACCGCTGGCGGGATAGACTGCTTGTATGGCTCGGCGCATATCTTGAACAATACAATCACATCGAACACTGCAGATACCGCCGGCGCGATACGCTGCTCCTCCTGCTCACCCGCTATTGTTTCCAACAACATAGTCTCGTTCAATTCATCGGGCGTGTATTGGACCGGGCCGGCTGTTCCCATCCTCAGGAACAACTGCGTGTACAACCCGGACGGTTACGACTATTCCGGCCTGCCCGCCGGCGCCGGCGACATTTCCCTTGATCCGCTGCTCACGAGCGACTATCATCTGCTCCCTGCTTCGCCGTGCGTGAACGCCGGGTGGAGCGACGCCGTTGGGATTGGCGTCTGCGATATCGACGGGCAGGCGCGCCTGAACGGCGTGGTCGACATCGGCTCGGACGAGTACTGGGCAGGTTCCGAGGGCGTCAAGCTTGCCGATGACGGATCACAAGTCTGTATCGACGGGATTGTCACTGCTGCATGGACAGGTTTCTTCTACGTCGAATCCCCGGATCGGGTTTTTGGAATTCGGTGCAACGCATCCGCCCCGCCGCATCAAGGACAGCGCGCCGTCATCTATGGCACGATGGCGACTGTGGGTGGAGAGCGCACGCTGACTAACGCGCAGGTTGTGCCGGGGACGCTTGTGAGTGCCCCGGTTCCGGAGCCGCTGTTCTTGAGCAATAGTGCGCTGGGCGGCGGCGCATTCGGCCTGCAGCAGGGCATCACCGACGTCGAAGGCCTCAACAACATCGGCCTCCTTGTCCGCACTACCGGCAAGGTCGTGGGTATCGACACCGCCAGCCCGCCGGCGTGGTTCACAATAGACGACGGCAGCGGGGTCAACGTGAAGTGCGTCGTGCCGGACGGGGTGACCGTCAATCCTGCTTGGAGCTATGTCACCGTTACAGGCATCTCATCGTGCGAGATAGTCAGCACGGAACTCCACAGCCTGCTGCGCGTGCGAACGCAGGGCGACATAGTGGCCTACTAAGCGAGGCAGCGTCCTGTCAAGCTCAGATAGTCTCCTTCTTCCCCATCACGGGGTGAGGGTGCAGGAGATACACGTCCGCGAGCGCGCCGAGGCACGCGGGCATCTCACGGACGGTCGCACGGAAGCTGCCGGGGTCGTGAGCCCTCACGCCGTAGGCCTTGACGCCGATGTGGTTGGCCAGGAAGACCGCGCGGTTCACGTGGAACGATTGCGTCACCACGATCAGCCTCGTCAGGCCGAATATGTGCCTGGCGCGATAGACGGAGTCGTAGGTGCGCCGGCCGGCGTAGTCGAGCGCGATTGCCTCGGCGGGAACGCCGTGCGCGACGGCGTAGTCCTTCATTCGCGCGGGCTCGTTGTAGTAATTGAACCGATTGTCGCCGGACATCAGCAGCTTCTCGCACTTGCCGGCCTTGTAGAGCTCGATGGCCTTGTCAACCCGGCTGGCAAGCGTCGTCGAGAGGCTGCCGTCGCGATGCACCAGCGCCCCCAGCACCAGCGCCACCCTGCACCGCGGCACGTCGCCGATGCTGGAGTATACCTGCCCATGCACCGCAAGGTGGATATACGCCCTCGCCAACGCAGGCGAACACAGCACGACCACCGCCGCAACCAGCAGCCGCTTCTTCCACAGCGCCGACACCCTCGCGCGCTTCTGTATCGCTCTCTTCGCGCGACCGACGGCAGCCGGCCTCTTGGCCGGATGATGTGAACTTGTTCTGCGGTGGGTTGTCTTCTGTTTGCTCATTAGCTCGTACTTACCTGCGGGCGGAGAGCTCGCGCTGCCTGATCATTATCGCTGGCAGACGCCTCGAACGCAAGCTTATTTCAACGCGGCTTGCGAGACTGATCTGTGTACGGGCTCGAGGACGACCCAGATAGTCACGAACCCGGCTGCGAGTTCATAGAGGGGGATCCAGAGAGACCTCGCGCCTCGCCGCCGACCAACCAGTGCCGCACCGAGTCCTGCTCCCACCGCGATGCACCACAGAGTCGCCGCGCGCCACTGCCAGCTGTAACACAGGTACTCTGATAGCGGCCACGAGTCGCCCGCGAAGAGGACGTAAGCGAGCGCGCATGTCGCAGCCGCGGCACCCACAAGGGCTATCGCTCCGAGCGCGGCTCGAAGAACAAGCAACGTACTTGTGGCAACCGCGCACGTCACGCCAATGGTGATCACCATGCCGAGAGCCTCCACCGCATGGACTGCATCCCCGCTGGCCATGTCAACCCGAACCGTCGAAGATAGCACACCAAAGCAGATCGCAGTGCCGTGGAAACCTCCGGCAGCCGTGGCCAGTATCCGGACGGGGACGGCCACCGGTCGAGGCAGCCCCATGGACTTGACGCACTTCGCCCAGCGCGAGAGCGTTGGGCAAGTTCGCTCTACCGTCTCGATCTCCAGCTTGGTCATTGGTCTCTCCCCCCGCGGTGTGGGCGGATCGCTACAGCGCACGCCCACATGCCAGACTCCCAAACGCGTCAGCATGTTCCGCTGGTGCAGGTCGGGCGAAGGTCAGCGTCCTAGATCGGCCTCTTCGGTCCCAGGACCGGATGCGGTTGGCGGAAGTGCGTATCAACAATCGCCAACACGCACGCCATCGGCTCTCGCACTCTGTCTCCGATCTCGCCGGGCATCGCAGCGGGAACCCCATCGGCCTCGACGCCTATCGCGCTGCACAGATACAGCGACCGGTCCAGATGGAATCCCTGAGTGACGATTATGAATCTGCGCAGACCGAACACATGCTTTGCCCGGTAGATCGAGTCGTAGGTGCGAAAGCCCTGGTCATCGATGGTGATGTCATCAACGGGAACGCCGTGACGGACGGCGTAGTCGCACATGCTCTCAGGCTCACGATTGCTTACTCTTCGTCCATCGCCTGACATCAGAAGCTTCTCAACTCTACCCGCCTTGTAGAGCTCGATCGCCTTGTTGCAGCGGCTGGCGAGTCGCGGCGATAGTCTGCCGCTGGCGTAGACCTGAGTGCCGAGCACGAGCGCAACTCGGTGGACTGGGACTCCGGCCACGTTCGCGTGGACTCGATCGCTGGCGGTCCAGTGCAGCCATAGCCTTGCGGCAACAGGCACTGCCACAAGCCCTATGAGAAGCGCAAGCAGCGCGAGCCGGAGCATTCTTGTTCGGTTGATGGGTCTGAACTTGACCATGTCGCCAGTGTATCAAACGCAGCGAGTGCTGCAATGGTTGCCCTGGATAGCAGAAAAAGGGCCAGAGCGCGCACGCCCCGGCCCTCTCTCAACTTTCAACGTTGAACCTTCAACCTGCAACTATCTCTTGATGTTATAGAACGCCTTGATCCCCGGATACCGCGCCGCTGTGTCGAGGTCGTCCTCGATGCGCAGGAGCTGGTTGTATTTGGCGACGCGCTCGCTGCGGGCGGGGGCGCCGGTCTTGATCTGGCCGCCGTTGGTGGCGACCACGAGGTCGGCGATGAAGGTGTCCTCGGTCTCGCCGGAGCGGTGGCTGACCACGGCTGTCCAGCCCGCGCGCTTGGCGGTCTCGATGGTGTCGAGGGTCTCCGTGAGCGTGCCGATCTGGTTGAGCTTGATGAGAACCGAGTTGGATGCGCCCATCTCGATGCCCCGCTTGAGCCGCTCGACGTTGGTGACGTAGAGGTCGTCGCCCATTATCTGCACTCTGCTCGCCGATGCGGTCGGTGAGCATCTTGAACCCGTCCCAGTCGTCCTCGGCCATGCCGTCCTCGATCGAGATGATCGGGAACTTGCTGCACAGCGACTCGTAGTAGTCTACCATCTCCGCGCTGGTGCGAGTCTTGCCCTCGCCCTTGAAGACGTATTTGCCGTCCTCGAACATCTCCGTCGCGGCGGGATCGAGCGCTATGTGGAACTGCTCGCCGGGCTTGTAACCGGCCTTGTCGATCGCCTCCAGTATGGCCTCGATGGTCTCCTCGGAGGTCTTGAGGTTTGGGAGCGAACCCGCCCTCGTCGCCGATCGCCGTCGAAAGCCCCTTGCTCTTGAGCACTTTGGCGAGATTATGGTAGACCTCCGAGCACATCCGCAGCGCGTCGGCCCAGCAGCGTCGCGCCGGTGGGCATGACCATGAACTCCTGAATATCGACCGTATTGTCCGCGTGCTTGCCGCCGTTGAGTATGTTCATCATCGGCACGGGCAGGTCCCGCGCGTTGGCGCCGCCGAGGTAGCGATACAGCGGCAGCCCAACCGACTCCGCCGCCGCCTTCGCGCACGCCAGGCTCACGCCCAATATCGCGTTCGCGCCGAGCTTGCCCTTGTTGGGTGTGCCGTCGAGCTCGATCATGGTCTGGTCGATGAATGCCTGCTCGATGACCGGTCGATTGATAAGTTCGGGAGCGATAAGCTCCATTCACGTTGTGAACGGCCTGCTGGACGCCCTTGCCGAGAAAACGGCTCGCGTCGCCGTCTCGAAGCTCGACCGCCTCGTGAGCGCCGGTCGATGCGCCCGACGGGACCGCTGCCCGTCCCATCGTGCCGTCTTCGAGGTAGACTTCGACCTCGACAGTCGGATTGCCGCGGGAGTCAAGTATCTCGCGGGCTCTGATCTCATCGATGTACATATATCACCTCTATGTGGATTTGCCGGCCAAAACCTCCCAATTATAGCACCCCGGCATGTCGAAGTAAACGCCTGCCTATCGCTCGGCCGGTCCGCGCCGCCTCCTGCACAGCGCCTGCGCCGTTAGTGTCATCCCTGAGACCAGCGCAAGTGTCAGCGTCGAGGCGTCCGGAACGGGCGACGGCAAGTCGCCCTCGAACGGATAGTTGTGCAGTTCGCCGTTGCCGTATAGCGTCGCGGCCACAAGGGTCCCTTCGGTGTTTCCGTTGTCAAACGTCACGCCCGCTCCAGGCGCAAGGACGCTTCCCTCAACGCTTATGCCGCTGATGCCGAGTGCAGAGGTCTGGTAGAAGTTATAGAGGGTATACTGCTTGGCCGCGCCGCCCGCGAACGTCGTCCCGAAGTTCTGCATCGTGTTCGATGTCCCGTTGACGTTCACCAGAATGGTGGAGCTCGCGGGTGCGGAGATCGTCAGCGAGTTCGCCGACGACAGATCGCTGCCGTTGACCGAGAATATGTTGAGGCTTGGGTCGAGGCCCGTGAGCGTGATCCCTCCGAACTGAACCAGCGTCGTGCCGTTTGGTGCGAGCGCGCCCCACGCGGCCGACTGCTGATCGAGATAAGCCGAGGCAGTCACGAAATCGATCGGATTGGCCGGGTTGAAGAGCTGTCCGTTTGCGATGATTACGCTGGTGAGGTTTGCGGTCCCGCCGACGTAGACGTCGCCCCAGTAGACCTCACCATTGGTGTAGTTGAGTGTGCCGGCGGTCACTAGCGCCGGGCCCGCAAACCCGGTCAGTGCGCTGGTGACAGCGTAGTTGTTCAGCGATGCGGCTCCCCCGCAGGCCAGCCGCCCTTCCGTGTCGGTGTCGAACTGGGTGTCGGAGCCGAGGATGAACCCGTTATAGTCGTTAGCAACCCCGAGGTTGGCGCCGTTGGCTGCCGTGCAGGTCAGCGCGAAGGCGCAGATGCCCGCCACAAAGATAGCACGCATTGAGTTGAACCCCCATTTACATCATTGCGCGCAACGGGCACCATACGTCACGCTATGTTCGTGCTTCGCTTTTACCCAGGGATGCCGCCAATCTCACCGGGCGGGCTATTGTGATCGCATCCGACTGCCATCGCGGGCCTCACACTTGCGGAGTCCGGCGCATATCGTATATCATCACTTGACACTTGGGCGGCTGGAGGTTCGAATTGAGTCAGCTACCGAGAGCAGGCGCGGCAATAGACCTTGCGCCGTTCGGCAGGATTATACACTTCGAGGGCGACGAGCCGCGCGCGCGGCGGTTCACCGACGCGGCGGTCGAGGGCGGCGCTTACGTGCCCTCCGAGCCGGACTCGACAGGCAGGCGGCATCTGGTACTGCAGTGGGCGGAGCCGAGGGACATCTGCTCGGTCGCGATCACTTATGACGGCCCGCCCGCCGAAGCCGAAGTCCAGGTACCTGGCAGCGGAAGTGGCCGTTTGCCGACAGGGACCTCTGTCGCGGCGCCCACCGCGGCTGGATCGGTCGCGATGACCACTACCGGGGCAAGTGGATCACAGCGATCTCGGACGTGAGCGTAGACGGCAGCCGCGTGACCTACGACTTCGCCCATCTCGACCTCGCCGAGATCTGGGACCCGGGTGGGCTGGAGGCGGCGGAGGACCTCAACGCCGAGTTCCGCTGCGCGCTGCAGTTCCGGCTGCTGTTTGCCGAGGGCGCGAACCCGCGCGTGAAGCGCATCGAGGCGTTTGCGCGCGGCGAGTGGCAGGCCGGCGAAGTGGACGTGTTCGGCGTCGGCGATGCGCCTGTTCGAGCCTGGAACGGGCACATCACGGAAGTCAACCGCCGCGACGACTCGCTGCACGTGACGTACCTCCACATGCCGCCGCCCGCGTTTGATCTGGCGCACAGGCACACGGTGATTACAATCGACGACGCGGACCACCCGTTCTCATTCCGCGCCGCGGACGTCATCAACGAGCCGCTCTATATCGAGGACTTCGGCATCGTCGTTCGGCCCGAGATCGACACACGCGAACCTGAGCAGATCGTGGACGCGCTGGTCGCGTCGGGGCACAAGTCGCTCTATGACGGGGTCTTCGACGAGCCCGAGCAGACCTTTGAGCGCGCGATGGCCGAGACGCCCCGGCTGCGGCCCGCCTTCCAGCACGCGCCGAGAGGGAGATACGTGCCGCTGGGCTGCGAGGGCGGCCGGCAGCGGTTCGGCCTGCGCTACAACGGCAGCGTGTTCGTCAACAAGGCCGAGAATAAGGCGATGGGCCGCGACCTGGTCAACCTGCTCTGGAGCGGGGTCGAGATGAACTACCGCTTCGCCACCGGCGACTTCGCCGACTTCCGCGAGCGCGAGGGCGCGGTCCAGCAGAGCTGGAGCGATGACGGCGCGCCCGTGATCACGTCCGTCTGGACGGACCGCGAGATCGAGTTCACCCAGACCGCCTTCGCCGCGTATCTGCGCGACGACATGGGTGAGTTCCTCGGCAGGCGCGGGGACGAAGACATCATCCTGTTCCTGCAGTTCGAGATGCGAAACACGTCAAGGGACGCGCGGACGGCGCATCTGTGGATGCAGTCGAGCCCGTTCGAGTGCGTGGAGTATGATTCGGGGCTGCTGATGGCGCACGGCAGGCTGATCAAGACCGAGCTGATGCAGTCCGATGAACTCGCCGCGCGCGCGGACCGGCCCGATCTGCCGCACACGTTCAACTGGACCGCTCGCGACTACGATAGATCGCTGATCCGCTGTCGGATCGATCTCGGCAAGGGGTGCGGCTATGCGTCGCCGCTTTCGATGGATCGCGAGGGCCCCGCGGCGATCACCACTGCGTTCCACTATCAGGCCGACCTCGCCGCCGGCGAGCGCGATGTGGTAACGTTCGCCGTTCCATACTGCACGCTGATGGGCGAAGACGGCATGCACTTGCTCGGTCCCGTGGACTACAACGCCAAGCTGCGCGATGTTCGCGAGTTCTGGACGCGCTATATCGACTCCAGCGCGAGACTTGAGATCCCCGACAAGAAGATCGAGCGGTTCTATCGAAACGTGCCCGTCCACGTCGCGATCACCGCCACCAAAGACCCCGGCTTGGGCGAGTACGTGCTCCCCGCCGCAACGCTGCTCTACGGCGCATGCGGGAACGAGGCGTGCATACAAACCCGCCAGCTCGACTACCGCGGGCTGCACAGACAGGCGGAGCGCTACCTCGACGGTTTCCTGCTCGTGCAGGGCGCGGACGGCCTCGACGGCGCCTTTCAGTCCAAGGAGGGCGCGCTGGTTGGCGCATCGTTCTACTACGGCAGATCGCTGGGCGCGCCGTTTGCCTACAACTCCGACCACGGCTTCATCCTGCAATCGCTCGCCGAGCACTACTTCCTCACCCGCGACGCCGGCTGGCTGCGGCGTGTCGCCCCCAACATCGTTGCCGGGTGCGATTTCGTGATCCGCGAGCGTTCGGACACCGAGAACGGCTTACTTCCTGCCGGCCACCTCGAAGACAACGACGAGTGGCGGCAGTGGTTCGCAGTCAATGCCCACGCGCACTTGGGCATCGAATGGTCGGCGATGGCGCTTGCCGAGATAGATCATCCTGACGCGGAGCGCCTTGCAGGCGAGGCCGACGCATACCGAGCGGACATTCTGGCGGCGGTCGAGCGGGCGCGGGTCGAGTCGCCGGTCGTGCGGCTGTCGGACAACACCGCGGTTCCGCACGTCCCCGCGCGCACGGACATCCGCGGGCGGGAGTGGGGTTGGATTCGCGAGGTCGCGTATGGAGCGCTGCATCTCGTTGACGGTGGCGCGTTCGAACCTGACGACGAGATGGTCACGTGGATGCTGAAGTATCTGGAGGACGTGGCGTTCCCCTCGCGCGACTGGGGGCGGCCGATCGACGTCGAAAAGCGGTGGTTCAGCCAGGCCGGCGTCACGATCCAGGCGAACCTGCTCAATAACGGCCTCGCGTATGTGCGGCGCGACCAGCCCAGACACGCCGTCCGCGCGCTCTTCAACGACTTCGCCGCGAGCATCTACGACGACGTGCTCGTGTTCACCGAGCACCCGGTCGTCCAGCTCGGCCGCGGCACCGGGCCGTATTACAAGACCCCGGACGAGTGCGGATTCCTCAACCTGCTTCGCGCGTGCATGGTGATCGAGGAGGGTGACACTCTGTATCTCGCTAAGGCCGCGCCGGTTTCGTGGTTCAGGCCGGGCGAGAAGATCGAAGTCTGCGACGCCGCGACCTGGTTCGGCCCGGTCTCCTACACGATCACCGTCACCGACGATTCAATCGAGGCCCATATCAGACCGCCGCGCCGCAACCCACCCGCCAAGCTCGCCCTGCGCCTCCGCCGCGCGGACGGCAAGCCGATCACCAAGGTGACCGGCGGGGAATGGGACGCGGAGAGAGAGATCGTGTGGCTGAATCCGGGCGCGGAGGAGATCACGGTGCGCGCGTCTACTTAGGGCTCACTCTGGGGCCGCTGTAAGCTGGCACCACCGCGTGCGCATCCTTATTGATCTCGATCATATCCCACGCGGTCAAGTCGTCGTAGATGCCTCCGGGGACCTTCAGCCCGTTCTCCAACGTGTCCGGCCTGTCGCCGATGGCGTTGATCGTGAACGGCTGCGTCAGCTTGGCGGAGTTGATCGTCACGACGCCGTCGCGGCCCTGAATGGCGGATCCCGTCACAAGGCGCTCCCCGTTCACCGAGATCGCCGTCGCCCCAGAACTCCACAGCTCGTTCACAACGTCGCGGATGTCCCGGTCGTGGACGACGTAGTCGAGTATCTCACGTGGCTTGGCGCCGCTCGGACGTTTCGGGCTGTCCTGAAGGGTGACGATCACGCCGGCGCCCTTGACTGCCGTGACCCCCGCCAGCACCTCCGCGTCCGCCTTGCTGCCCTGATATGCCCGAACCTGCACGCGACTCGCGCGCGTGATCGTGATCATCCCAAGCGCCCCGAGGCCCTCGGCCACTCCTCCGCCAGCCGTCAGGCCATCCTTCATCGCTTCGGGTTCGCCGACGGCCTTGATCACGACGGGCGTGCCGATCTGCGTCGTGTTGACCAGCAGAACTGGGCCGACGCACCTGATGCTGGAAGTCGCCACCATCCGCTGCCCGTTTACCGAGATCGCCTTCGCGCCCGCCGCCCACAGCTCATTCACGACGTCGCGAACGTCTCTGTCATGGACGAGGCAGCTGCTGATCACATCCGGCCGCGCTTCCTTCGGCGGCTTCGGGCTGTCCTGCAGTGTCACGACCAACCCCGGCCCCGTTACCGGCGTCAGACCGGCCAGGGCCCTGATATCTGGTTTTGCCGCTACCGGCTTCGCGCAGCCGGAGAATGTCGGCAGTCCCACCGCCACCGCCAGCACGAGCGCGACCACCCATCCCACCGACAGCCTCGGCACAACCGCCCGCATAATGCGATCCAGCCGCGCCCTCTCCACTTCGAACGGCTCCGCCATCGCAAGCGAGGTCGCGACTGCGGGCCGCGCGTTCGCGAGCTTGAGCGCGGACACGTAACCCGAGGCGTACTCCTTCGGAGCAATCCCCGCGCGCGAAAGCACCATCTCGTCACACGCCAATTCTCGCTCCCTGCGCATCTCCCGGCCCGCCAGCCACACCGCGGGATTGAAGAAGAACAACACCTGCGCCAACTGCTGCAGCCACAGCAAGGCCATATCGAACCGCCTGACGTGCGCAAGCTCGTGTAGCAGCATCGCGCGAAGGTCGCCCTCGCCGCACGAGTCCATTATCCCCTCCGGCAGCAGTATCACCGGCCGGATCGCGCCGACCAGCATCGGTGTCTGGATCGCGCCGGACAGCATGACCTCCGGTATCCGCCGCACGCCAAGCATCCTCGCGCACCGACAGAGCATGCAGGCCAACTGCTCCCCCGCCCGCGCCGATCCGCCGACCAGCCTTCTCTGCGCGCCATACTTTCGCGCGAGCATGACGGACATCACCAGCACGCCTACGAGCAACAGCAACATGACAGCATCAGACGGCGCAAGTACAGGCTCAGCCGGAGGCGGACTCGCCGGGGCGGTCTCACGCGCCTCCTCGCGCATTGGCCCCGCTGGGATGACCGCGGCCGGAGGCTGTTCGACCACGTTCGCGGCGACGGTCACCCGGGCGACGGGTTCCAGACGCTGCCCAACCGCCATCTGCGAGGGCAGCATCGCCAACGGCGGCACGAAGAGCTTGATCGTTACCAGCACCCACAGCGCACACCGCCACGAAGCCGGCGCCTTCCGCGCATACCTGCAGATCAGCCACGCGACACCCGCAAGCGCGGCCGACTGCCAGGACATCTTCCAGAGTGTCTCAAGAACGCCGCTCATCGTCCGAACCCTCCTTCTCAGAGCCCGACTTCACCATCTCTTCAAGTGCCGCAAGCTGCTCGGCCGACAGATTGCGATTCTCCGCGATATACGCGGCCAGCGGCGCGACATCCCCGCCAAGCACCTTCTTGACCAGGTCATCGACCTTGCGCCGCACGACCTGCTCCCGCTCCACCAGCGGTCTGAACACATAAGCGAAGTTGCGCTCCTCGGCGTCCACATAACCCCGCTCGCGCAGCCGATTGAGCAGCGTGGCGACGGTCGTATACGCGGGCTTCTTTTTGCGCGACAGCGCCTTCTGCACCTGCTTGACCGTCGCCTCTCCCACCTTCCACAGGACCTCCATCACCTCGAACTCCGCCTGCGGCATATCCCTGATCTCCGACATCGACTTCCCTCCACTCCTGGATGCTGAAACGAGTTCAGCATGACACGCTTTGACGCTTCGCGGCTCGTCAACTACACGCGTAGTATATCCCGACGCGCGTAGCTTGTCAAGAGGTTTTTGGGACGTTTTTTGGGTGGGATCGATGTGGCGGCCGCCAGGCTACCTAGCGTATCGCGTAGACCGTGCCTTCCCACGATCCGACGTAGATCGTGCCGTCGGCGCCGATTGCGGCTGCGCGGTTCGCACCGGCGCCGACATCGGCCTGCCACTTGACGTGCCCGGTTTGCGGGTCGAGCGCGTAGAGATGGTGCAGCTTCCCGTTCTGGCCGGCGACGTAGACCGTTCCGTCCGAGGCAATGGATGCCTGCAGGAGGCAGGAGCATTCCGTACAACCGGAACCTCCAGCGAGGGCGGCCGCCAACTCCGTCGAGCGCGCACATGAAGCCCTTTGTCGACTTGACGTAGACCGTCTTGTCGCTGCCGATCGCGGGCGTGGATACGACAGTGCCGTGCATCGGGATGTCCACTTGCGGATGCCCGTCTTGGCATCGACCGCGTACATGTTCTGATCGCCCGCGACTTACAGGGTCCCACCCGGGACTGAGTGCGAGTTGCCCCTTTACGCCGGGGCACGTCCACTTCGTCCACCCGGCTCTACCATCGAACGCGGACACGTTCAGTCCCCCGTCCACGGTGTATACCGTCCCGTCCGGCCCGACTGCCGGATAGCACTGGACAGGCCCGACCTGATGCTTCCACCTTACCCGGCCGGTGTCGCCATCTGCACGGCGTAGAGGTTCTCGTCCCTCGAGACGATATAGACCGTGCCGTCAGGGCCTATGCTTGGTGAGGTCTCTTATCCAATCTCCGGTTGCGAACCTCCACGCCCGACCGCCGGTCTTGGCGTCGAGCGCGTACAGGCCGCCGTCTTGCGAGGCGATGTAGATCAGCCCGTTCGCGCCGATCGCTGGAGTGGGGGACATGAAGTCGATTCCTTCGCGTGTGTGGCCGGCGACTCTAGCCAGGATCGAGAAGTTGCGAGTGCAAGTCCGCCACTTCTGCTTGCCCGTGCGGTGATCGAGCGCGTAGAGGTAACCGTCGTACGACCAGACGTAGACCTTACCGTCGCGGCCGATGACCGGAGAGCCCTCGACGGTCTTACCTGCCTTGAACGTCCACAGGCGCTTTCCGGTCGCTCCGCATCCGACGCCGAGGCCGGTGTTCCCGGCGTTCCCGCCGAATTTCGGGCCACGCCGACGCGGTCAGGCCGTGTTTGGCGCTCTTGCGGACGTGGCCGGAGCAGCCAGCCAGCAGCATTGCAGCGAGGAGCGCACAGCCAATGCCCGTGATGGCCCATGTCCTTCTCATGCAGATCTCCCACATATCGCGAATCCGCCCGCTCGTACAGACGCTGCCACCGGGCTGATTGTGTATCGCTGACTATCGGCTCTGGTTGAGTCCGTCCTTCTCTGCCCTTCTTCTTCTCGCGTTGAGATTCCCTTCTCCTCGCAGGAAAAACCCCACTCGCCCGCTAAAGCCCATTTGCGTGTAATGTGGGTATAACGCTGGCATGGAGGCGGATATGAACAAGCTGCTAAGGCGAAGTATTGCCCTCTCGATTCTGATCGTGCTGCTGATTGCGGCGGGCGCGTTCGCGGAGAAAGTCCGCGAGGTCAAGCTGCCCAACGGGCTTGACGTGCTGCTCAAGGAGTCGCATGCCGCGCCGGTCTTCACGGCGCAGATATGGTTCCGGGTCGGGTCGCGCAACGAGCACACCGGCATCACCGGCATCTCGCACATTCTGGAGCACATGCAGTTCAACGCGTCCAAGAACTACAAGAAGGGCGAGATATCCAAGATGGTCCACGAGCGCGGCGGGATCGATAACGCCGCCACATGGACCGATTTCACCTACTACTGGGACCTGCTCTCCAGCGAGAACCTCGAATTCGCGATCAAGACCCTGGCCGAGAAGGTCGGCAACGCGCTCTGCTCAACGACGAGTTCGCCGAAGGAGCGCACCGTGGTCCTCTCCGAGCTCGAGGGCGACGAAAACGACCCCGACACGCTGCTCTACCAGGGCCTGATGGCGACCGCGTTCACGGCCAGTTCATACCAGTGGCCCACTATCGGCTGGCGGTCGGACGTGAGAACATCGACCGCTACGCAGCTTCTGAGCTACTACCACGCCTACTATCACCCCAACAACGCCACGCTGGTGCTGGTCGGCGACTTCGACTCCGAGAAGCGCTGCGCGCTGGTCAAGAAGTATCTCGGCTCGATTCCCGCCGCAACGCTGCCGCGCGCGCCCTACACGACCGAGCCGCCGCAGCACGGCGAGCGCAGGATGACTGATTCGGACGCGAGGGCACCGCCGAGCGGGTGATGATGGGCTATCACGTTCCCAGCCTCACCGACCCCGACACCTATCCGTTGATGGTCCTGGATCAGATCCTCAGCGGGGGCCGCTCCAGCAGGCTCTATCAGGCGCTGGTCGAGACGGGCAATGGCGACCTCGGCGTGGTCGAGCGCGGGCAGCCGCGAAGCAGCCGTCGCTGTTCATGCTCGGCGCGACCGCGCGGCAGGGCGTCAAGGCCGAACAGCTCGAAAAGGCGCTTCTGGAGCAGGTCGAGAAGGCCAAGTCCGGCGTGCCGTCCGATGACGAGATGCGGCCGCCAAGAACCAGCTCGAGGCCTATTTCGTCTACCAGAACGACAGCGTCTCCGACCAGGGCGAGCAGCTCGGGTACTATAACACCGTCACGACCTGGCATTATCTCGACAAGCTGATCGGCAAGCTCAAGGCCGTTACTCCCCAGCAGGTTCAGGATGTCGCGAAGAGATACCTGACCGCCGACAACCTGACCGTCAGCACGTTCATCCCCACCGGCCCGTCCACCGGAGGCGGCATGCCGGCCGGTTCCGGCGGCGGACCACTGCGCGACAAGCTGCGGGATCAGCTACTACCGCAGCCACGGGCGGCCCGGCGGTTGAAGCCGCGGCTGCGAAGGCACAGAGTCGGCCTGCGCCGACTGCGAGCGAGCTGGTGCAAGCCGTTCAAGCAACCGTTCCTCGACAACGGCATGGTCGTGATCGTGCAGGAGAACCATTCGAACCCGACCGTCGCGATCTCCGGCAATGTCAAGGCCGGGAAGCTGCTTCGATCCCGAGGGCAAGGACGGCGTCGCCGGGCTTGACTGTCCGAGATGCTGGGCAGGGGAACGAAGACACGCACGGCCCTGCAGCTTGCGCAGGAGCCTGAGTCGGTCGGCGCGGAGGTGGACACGTCGTCGAGCGTCGAATACGCCAGCTTCAGCGGCAAGTCGCTCACGAAGGACTTTTCGCTCACTCTCGACCTGCTCGCAGACGAGCTTCGCAACGCCAACTTCCCCGCGGACCAGTTCGAAAAGGCGCGGGCGAGATGCTCTCCCGGCTCGCTCAGAGCAAGGAATCGCCGCAGTCGCAGGCCGCGCGGATGTTCTACAACGCCGATCTTCCCAGCGGGCCATCCCTATCACCGGCTGACCGTCGAGCAGGCCACCGAATCGCTCAAGGGCATCACTCGCGACGATCTGGTCGCATTCCACTCGGAATACTACCGCTCCGACACCGCGATCATCGTCATCGCGGGCGACGTCGATCCCAAGCAGGCGGTCGAGCTTGTCAAGAAGTACTTCGGCGACTGGCAGGCCGAGGGTCCGAAGCCGATCGTGGACATTCCGACGGTCGAGCCGCCGAAGCAGGGCGCCAAGGTCGTGATCCCGATGATGGACAAGACCGAGGTGGACGTCTACTTCGGCTACCCGATGGGCATGAAGCGCTCCAATCCCGACTACTACGCGATGCGGATCGCCAACCAGATCCTGGGCGGGTCCGGCGCTCTGGTGAGCATGCTGGGCGAGGATATCCGGGAGAAGAGCGGTTACGTCTATGACGTCTATTCGACGCTTCGACGCCGGCCTTGGCGCGGGACCGTGGTATGCCGCGCTTGGCTCGAGCCCGGCGAATGTGGACAAGGCCATCGACCTGCTGCGCAAGGACGTCGCGCAAGTTCGCCAGGAACGGCGCGACCAAGGAGCAGTTCCAGCGCGCGCGGGAGTTCGTGATCGGCGTGTTTCCGATCGCGCTTGAGACCAACTCCGGCGTGGCGCGGGCGCTGCTCAGCGCGGAGTTCTACGGCCTTGGAATGGACTTCATCCGCGACTACGCCAAGATCTACCGCGCCGTCACGCTCGAACAGGCCAACGCCGCAGCGAAGAAGTACTCTGAAGCCGGAATCGGCGACGCTGGTGATCGCGGGGCCTTACGAGGAGAAGAAGTAGGGCCAGGTCAAAGGGCTGCTGCAATCAGGGCATCGATCAGAGCGGGCAGGTTCACGAACCTCGCCTTGATGCCGTCGTAGTCCCTGGTGAACGGCTCGGGTGCGTCGTGAGCAACGACCAGGTTCTCGCCTTCGGGATGGACACGACGGAACGCCTTCAGGCTGGCCGGGTCGAACGTGCCCGCCGACCACTTACACTCGATTGCTGCTGGCGGCCGGTTACGCCTGGCCAGCACGAAGTCCACCTCGTGGCCGCGCTTGTCTCGCCAGTAATGAATGTCGCGCGTCTGGAGCCTGGCCTGCAGTTCGTTGAGGACGAAGTGCTCCCATAGCATTCCGAAGTCCTCGCTGCGCAAGCTCGTGATTCCACGGTGGTAGCACACGAACCCCGTGTCGAACGCATAGACCTTCGGCGCGAGCACGATCTCACTTGGCCGGTGCGATGAGAACGGCCTTACTACGTGCGCGAGGAATGTGGCCTCCATCACCGCAAGGTAGTTAGAGATGGTGCCCCGGCTTACCTCGCATGGCGTCGCGTATCTGGTAGCCTCGAATATGCTGCCGCTGTGAACCATCAACAGTTCCGCGAACTTGGCGAACGACTGCCTCCGTTCCAGCCTGAATAACTGCTGGATGTCCTTGGCCCAGTACGCGTCTACCCACTCCTGGAACTCCCTCTCCGGCAGCTCGGGATCGAGGAAGAACGGGGGGAGACCTCCCCTCAAGAACCTGTACGACAAGTCGGTCTGCCCGAAATCGTCAAGGTCAGCCAGGATCATCGGTGTCAGCCATATCTCGGATTTTCTGCCAGCAAGTGTATCCCTGAACTTTGCCGACGCGCCGAGCGTTGACGATCCAGTGGCGATCACCTGTGTGTCTGGATAGTAGTCCGCTGCGATCTTGAGCAGTTCGGATGGGCGGTCGAGCCTGTGAATCTCGTCAATGACCACTCGCCGTCCCTTATGGTCGTCGAGAAACGCCTGTGGATCGACAAGCGCCTGCCGAGTGCGTGGCAGCTCGCAGTCGAAGTAGTCCACATTCCCCAGGCTGTGGCAGAGATAGGTCTTGCCTGCCCTCCGAACCCCCGAAAGCCAGACCACCGAGCGGCGTGTCCAAGTGTTCTCTATAAGGTCTATCCAGTAGTGTCGCAGTACCATACGCCAACATGATAGCAAATAGCGCGACCAAATGCAAAAGTGTTTGCGTTTGGTGCGCCCCCGCTGGCCCCAGTGCCCTGCCTACCGCTTCAGCACAGAGCACCTCGTGCCGCGCATCAGGTACTGCGCAAGCAGCAGGTGCAGGGTTCTGTAGAGGTGAGTGCGGCAGGCTCGGTAGTCGTCTTCAGTTGCGGGGGTCGTGCCCCAGTTGCGGCCGAATGCCCGCTCCAGGTTCAGCCCGAGATAGCGAAGGTCGCCTGCGAGCCACAGGATTCCCATGTCCGCGAGAAACGCGTCCATCGGCGGAGGCGTGCCGCCGGAGCGCGCGTACTCGTCCAGATAGTGCCGCGCCAGCTCCTTCCGGCTCAGGTCCCGATACCAGCGCTCCGATGGAATTCCCAGAATTCCGGCCACATCGAAGAAGCGCGGACCAAGGCAGATCGATCCCACGTCCATCACTAGCCGCTCACCGCTCTCGCGCAGCCCGGTGTTCTCGATGGAGAAGTCGCTGTGGATCAGAGCCAGCGGCATATCCGAACACCGGCTCGATCACGTGCCTCACCAGCCTTCGGATCTGGCGCAGAGCGCTGCCGGAAGACGAGCAGAAATCCTGCAGGTCGTGTCCCAGCTCGCCGTTCACCGAGTGCTCCCAGATTTGCTGCAGGGCAGGCTCTGCTCCGGCCAGCCGGTCGCGCATCGCGACGCCGTTGTCTTCCAGCCAGGCCGCGAACTCCGGCGATGGCTCGATGGCCTGGAACCGCGCCTGCAGCGCCAGGAAACCGAGCAGTCCGTCGCCCCGATAGGCGGCCGAACGCGCCGCCCTGCCAGCGTCGAGGTACTCGATGAACAGCGTCTCGCGGCCTTCGGGATCGGTGAGCACGCCGTAGAGCCGCGGCACCGGCGCCTGGTGTTCGACCAGGAACCGGTATTGCCGCGCCTCCGCCGGGCCTGTTCTGTTGTAGCGCTTCACGAAGACCGTAATGCGTCCCGCCCGCCCGGCACTGGTCACGTAACCAAACGTGGGTATCTCCTTTTCTCCCGCCGCGCCATACGGCTCCGGCGGGTCGTGTTCCATGCTGATCTCGAACGACGCCACCGCCTCGCCCGCCGCCTCCTCGACTATCGGCCAAAGTTGCTCCCTCGTCTGCCCGAAAACGGGCGTCGCTTCGCTGCCTGAACTCATTCGCTTGCTCCTTTGCTGCTTGCCATGCCGGACAAACTTGACATTCCGTCCGCTGATGAACTACAATAGATTGTGATACTGGAGGTCAGTTCGCCGCACATGACCTCTACAGCAGGCGTGCGGCACCGCTCCGCACGCACGAGTGCGTCCGGCCCCATACCCACCGACCCTCCGCCAGAGCGCCCCGTAGCTTAACAGAACAGCGCCACACATGTCAAACCCGCGTGCAAGGCGGGCCTTATGCGGGCGCCAAGCGCCGAAGCACCTGGCGAATAGTGCGACCAAATGCAAACCTGCTTGCATTTGGTACGCCCCGCCGGCCATGTTTGCATCGACCTCCCAAATGACCATACCTAGTGTGTGAAGAGTAGTGTGGCTCTTGGGAGGTAGAAGAATGCGCGGACGAGCATCAGCATATCTGTTTGCCTGGGCACTGCTTGTTGTGTTCACGCTGGTGATATGGCCGGCGTTTGCGCCGATCAACGCCCAGGCGCCGGCGGGGACCGGCGCGGGGCCGACGGGCGTTCTCCTCAATGAGGAAACACGCATAATCGACATCGTCAAACGCATATCCCCGGCGGTTGTTCAGGTCGTCAGTTACAAGGACGGCAGCAAAGAAGGGCTGGCGTCCGGGTTCATAATCTCGCCGGACGGCGACATTCTGACCAACAACCACGTGGTTTCAGGGGCCAACAGGCTCGTGGTCACGCTCGCGGACGGCCGCGAACTCGACGCCAAGAGCCTCGGAGGCGATCCGCTAATCGACGTGGCGGTTATCAAGGTCAACGAGACCGGCCTGCCCACGGCTCCGCTCGGTGACTCGGACACCCTGCAGGTCGGCCAGGCGGCGATTGCGATCGGCAACCCCTACGGTTTCGAGCGCACCGTCACGGTCGGCGTGATCAGTGCGCTGGGCCGCAGCATTCCCGGCGGGGGAGCGTCGCTGAGCAATCTCATTCAGACCGACGCCAAAATCTACCCCGGCAACAGCGGCGGGCCTCTGCTCAACAGCAGTGGGCAGGTGATCGGGGTGAACACGGCCGTTGTCGGCGGCGACGTCGGGGTGCTTGGATTTGCGATCCCCATAAACACCGCCCGGCGCGCGATGAACGACGTTCGCACGTCGGTCACGTTCAGATCTCCCTGGATGGGGATCTCCTACGGCGACATTACTGCTGAAATCGCGAAGGTATTCAAGCTGCCCGTCAAAGAAGGGGTATTGGTTGCCGAAGTTGAGCCGAAAGGCCCCGCGGCGCTTGCCGGACTCAAGAAAGGCGATATAATCGTTGACGTGGACGGCAAGAAGATCACCGACGGCGGCGACCTGCAGAGGGTTATGCAGAGCAAGAACGTCGGCGACAAGATACAGGTGGCGATCTATCCGGGAGGGAAAACGTCAGAACGTGACCATCACCCTCCAGGAAATGCCAATGCGCCTCAGGGGAGCGGCATAAGGAAGCGATTGAGTATTGATTATTGAGTATTGTATATTGACCGTGCGGTCTGGCTGGAGCGTTTGGGCAATACTCAATACTCAATAGTAAATCCAAGAGGGATTCTGTTGAACAAGGATGTGACAGGGCGGGGCACGTCGGTGGTGCTTCTCTACCACCGCATCGGCCCGATAAAGCTGAGCTCGCACGTGGCGGGCCAGTATGTAAGCCCGCGCGTGCTGCGGTGGGGGATCGACGGGCTGCGCGGGCGAGGGTGGCAGTGCGCCTCGCTGGAACACTGCATCGAACTGGGCCGCGGCGAAGCCGGCGAGGGTGACACATTCGCGATCACCTTCGACGACGGATATTTGAGCGTCTACGAGCATGCCTGCCCCATGCTTGCCGAGCGCGACATGACCGCCACGGTCTATGTCGTAGTGGACTCGCTGGGCGGGGTCAATGAATGGGACAAGCGCGCCGGCGATCGCGAGGAGAGGATGATGTCCGCCGGGCAGGCCCGCGAGCTTGCCGAGGCCGGCTTCGAGATCGGCTCGCATACGCTCACGCATCCGCACCTTCCCGGCCTCGATGACGACCAGCTTCGCGCCGAGATTGCCGATTCCAAGCACAAGCTGGAGGACCTTATCGGGCGCGAAGTGACTTCGTTCACTACCCCTACGGCGACTTCGATACCCGCGTGCTCGCCGCGGCGGCGTCGGCGGGCTATGCCAACGCCGTTTCGACGAAGCTGGGGGCCGTCGTCCCCGGCACGGGCCTTTTCGAGATCCCACGGGTCAACGTGCGCTGGAACGGGTTTGGCTGGCAGCTCAGGCGAAAGATCGGGCGGGCGAAGCGCGCGAGCGGGAGCATGGCGTCGAGTGAGCGCCCCGAGCGTTCTGGAAGCGATCACGCCCTCACGAATCGGCGGCGCCGAGGTCTTCGTCACCGAGCTCTATCGCAGCTTTGCCGAGCTTGGCGCGCACGTGGAAGTGTTCTGCCCGGCGGGAAGGCCGTTTGTCGACTATGCGAAAGCGCGCGGTATCGAGCCGGTCACCTGGCGCACCTTCGGCAAGTTCGACCCGCTGACCGTGATCCGCCTCGCGCGGCTCATGAAGCGCCATCGTATCGATGTGATCCATACCCACCTCTCGACTGCAAGCCTGCTGGGCGCGTTCGCGGCCAAACTCGCGCGGAGGCGCTCGGTCGCGCATGTGCACGGCCTCAACACCGCGACGTGCTTCCGATACTCCGACGCCGTCATCGCAGTCTCGGAGAAGGTTAAGTCGCCATCTGGTCGCAGCAGGGGCTCAAAGAGAGCAAGGTGCATGTCGTGCACAACGGCGTCGATCTGGTGCGATTTCAGCCGATGGACGCCCGCGACGCGAAGATCAAGCTCGGTTATGACCCCGATGAGCCGCTTCTCGGCGTTTTCGGCCGGCTTTCGAGCGAGAAAGGCCAGCGGGTGGCGGTCGAGGCGATGTTCTTGATCGTGAAGGACCATCCGGACGCGCGATTGGCGCTCGTTGGCGAAGGCGATGACCGACCGGACCTCGAAGCATCCGTCGAGGCGCTTGGCATTCGCGGCAACGTGATCTTCACCGGATTCGTCCAGGACGTGCGCGAGATGATGAGCGCGTGCGACGTCGTGCTGGTGCCGTCGTCGCGAGGAGAAGGGTTCGGCCTGGTTGCGGTCGAGGCAATGGCACTGAAACGCGCCGTAGTCGCGAGCGAGCAGGGCGGGCTGCCGGAGATCGTCGTGCCGGGCGAGACGGGCCTGCTCGTGCCGCCCAACGATCCCGAGGCGCTCGCCGACGCGACCTGCGAACTGCTCGCCGACCCCGACCTCGCCGCCGAAATGGGTACCAAGGGCCGCGCGCGAGTCGAGCAGCACTTCGCGCTTGGGGAACAGATGCGGAAGGTGCTGGACATTTTGGATTTTGGATTTTAGATTTTGGATCTGGCCGGCGGCCAACCCGTCCCAAGGGAATCGCGGAAGCGCGGAACGCGCGGAGACGCGGAGGGGAGTTCCCCGTTCCGAATTCGGCGCTTCCGGTCCTTCCGCGTGTCCGCGATTCCTAGCCGCCTTCACGCACGAAGCCTGCCAGCGCCGGATGTTTGAGCTCGGCGGCGAGGTCGGCCCAGGCCTGCGGGCAGGTGTCGCGCTCAAAGATACGGCACGAAGCCGAGGTCGAGGTAGAGGTTGACCGCGGGCTTGCGGAAGGTCTGCGTGCCGAGCACGGCTCTGGGGTGCGATTCGGCCAGCCGCCGCAGCACCGCGCACATCAGCGGCTTCGCGAGGCCCTTGCCCTGATGCTCGGGGACGATCGCGACCCAGTGAACGCGGCCGTAGTTGGCGCCCTCGACGAAACCGGGATCGTACCACGCCATTGCCGTGCCGACCGCGCGATTGGTCGCGTCGTGGACGACGAAGAAGCACCGGCTCTCCATGTCCTCGACCGGCCGCTCGAACTCATTCTCGAACTGGCCCGCCGCCGCATCGAGACTCGTGAAGTTGCCGGCCGCAAAGCCGATCTCAGCCCACAACGGTCCCTCTCCGCGCCGGAACGTGCGAATCGAGTAGCCGTCCGGCAGCGGGTAGTCGGGCAGGTCATCGAGTGTCTCGCGGACCATCACTATCGGGATCACGTCAGGCATGGAGCTATTATAACAGATGGTTGAGGGTTTATGGTTGAGGGTTGAGGGAAGGTAAGAGCTCACTCTCCCTGAGTACATACTTATTGTGCGTAGGATGGGGCTGGCATTTCGGGGTGGAGTATCATATTGGTGCAGGCCTTGAGTAGGTCCTTGCCCTGAAGTGTCCATGTGCCAAAGATGCTCATCAGTGCTGTTCTTGTCTTCGACCCGTTCTCCGACCTGGTGCCGCCGCTGACCTTTCGGGCTGTCACGGCCGGTCTTATGGCTCTTTCAGCAGCGTTGTTGCCGGACGGGCAGCCGGGATACTGCACGAAAGTGAACAGCTCTCCCAAGTGCTTCTCAATCCTCTCCGCCAGCACGCGCTGCGGTACCGAGTCATTCTTTATGTAAGGCTCGGCTATCGCAAGCAGCTTCGTCTCCAACTCCTGGCGCAGTCTTACCCGCAGGCTCTCGGCGAAACCACGCCGGGCTATCTTCTTAGCAAACGTGTAGATGGACTTTATTGACTCCACCCACTTCCGCACATCCTCATTGCCTGGGTTAGCTTCAACGAGCTTCTTCAAATCCCGCAGGAAATGAACCCAGCAGCGCTGGATCGGTCCGCCATACCAGTTGTAACCCGCGTAGAAGTCGCAGACAAGCACACCGCCAAAGCACAACCCCAGCAACTTCCGCGCGACAGCACCCGCGCGGGAGCACTCGAAGTGAAAGTATCTCAGCCCTGCCGTCGACAAACTCCACAGATAACCGTTGATGCCGTCTTCACGCCATCCTGTTTCATCGCAGTGAGCATGGGGACTGCCCCGAATCCGGCGCAAAATCCATTGCACAGTCTCCCTGGCAAAGCCCGCAACCCTATGAAGAATCTCAGTTATCTCCCCAAGCGAAATATGCACCCCGTAAAGGCTCTCCAGAAGCTTCTGAATCGACCTGTGAGGCATCCTTTTCGCTATCGCCAGAGTGCAGATAAGGCTCATCAGCCGAGGCCCCATTCGCCCCTTGCCGACTACACCGTCCTGGGCTCCCAGCTTGGGCAAGTGGACCTTGCCGCACGCTCCACATCTCCGGGCGATCAGCACGTGGTCGATTATCTCAATGGGAGTCTGCGGAATCTCGATCACCTGACGACGGGAATGCTCCAGGCCACCGCACAGCTTTCTGCCACAGTCGGGACACTTCTCCACTGCATGCCTTACTTCACGAGTCGCAATATCCCGCTTGCGCACGAACGATTGCTTGCGTTTCTTGCGCTCAGCCCGCTCGGCAGCCCTCCGCTGGGCACGATTCGGCTTTACCCATTCGGGAGTCGACGGCTTTGAACCGCCGCCCATTCCCAGCTTGCACCGAAGCTCCGCGTTCTCTTTCTCAAGAGCCGCAACACGCTCCCTAAGCTCAAGGATGATCGATATCAGTTCTTCCCGAGTCAGTTCGTCCACGCATACTACTTCGACAACCCATAGCCGCGTACCTGTTCACACACAGCGAACAAGCAAACTTTTTTTTAGATGCTCAGGAAGAGTGAGCTCTTACGAGGGAAGGGGGATTGGATGCTGAATCGAGTTCAGCCTGACAAGGCAGCCGCAGGCAGGAATGCCCTCAGCCACTCGCGAAGTCCATTACTAAACGGCTTACCTGGGGGGACTCGAATGATCTCGCGGAGACAGTTTCTGAGGGCGGGGATTGCGGCCGCCGCGTGCGCGCTCGTGCCGAGCGCTTTGGCTACGCTTGCCGGGGCGGAGAAGCGCAAGCTCAACGTTTTGTTCATCGCGGTCGATGACCTGCGGCCGGAGTTGGGCTGCTACGGCGTCAAGGACATGAAAACGCCCAACATCGATGCGCTCGCCGCGCGCGGGACGTTGTTCGAGCGCGCTTATTGCCAGCAGGCGGTGTGCAGCCCGTCGCGGACGTCGCTGCTGACTGGGCTGAGGCCGGACACCACGCGCATCTACGACCTGCAGACCCACTTCAGACTGACCATCCCGAACGCGGTCACGCTGCCCGAATACTTCAAACAGCACGGCTATCACACCCAGGGCCTGAGCAAGATATTCCACGGCGGGCTGGATGATCCGCAGTCGTGGAGCGTGCCTCACTGGAAGCCCAAAACCCCGCAGTATGCAAGCGCGGGGATACGCGACGACATTGCCAAGCGCCTCAAGGAAGCGCAGACCCAGAGCGAGGACGTGACCGCGCATGTCCTGCAGCGCGATCCCAAGACCGGGATACCGCTCAAGGTCGCGCGGCCGAAGATTCGCGTCAATGGGCCGCCCTGGGAGTGTGCCGATGTGCCTGATAACGCGCTTATCGACGGCGCCACCGCCGACCACGCCATCGAAGTAATGCGCCAGATCAAGGACAAGCCGTTCTTCCTCGCGGTAGGGTTCCTCAAGCCGCACCTGCCGTTCGTCGCGCCGAAGAAGTACTTCGACGAGTATCCGCTGGATAAGGTCAAGCTGGCGGACAATCCGCACCCGCCCAAGGACTGCACGGAGTTCTCGCTCGCGCACTGGGGCGAGCTGCGCAACTACAAAGGCATGCCCAAGAAGGGCGATATGCCCGACAAGGAAGCGCGCGAGCTTCGGAGGGCCTACTACGCCGCCGCCAGCTTCACCGACGCCCAGATCGGGCGCGTGATCGGCGAATTGGACAAGCTCGGCCTGCGCGATAACACCGTGATCGTGCTCTGGGGCGACCATGGCTGGCAGCTCGGCGAGCACAGCGAATGGTGCAAGCATACCAACTTCGAGGTCGCCACCCACGCGCCGCTCATCATCAGCGCGCCGGGCATGAAGCCGGGAGTTCAAACGACGCGATTCGCGGAGTTCGTGGACATCTATCCGACGCTGTGCGATCTCTGCGGGCTGCCCGCGCCCAAGGAACTCGAGGGCACGTCCCTGAAACCGCTCATGGCGGACCCGAAGCGGCCGTGGAAGTCGGCGGCGTTCAGCCAGTATCCGCGCCCCGGCAACATAATGGGTCACTCGATCCGCACGGACCGCTATCGGTACGCCGAGTGGGCGGAGCCCGGCAAGGAACCGGCCGCGCGCGAGCTCTACGATCACAAGCTCGATCCGGAGGAGAACGTCAACACCGCCGACCTGCCGGCGAGCAAGGCCGTGGTGGCGGAGCTCTCACGCAAGCTAAAGGCCGGCTGGCAAGCGGCGCTGCCGCCGAGATAGCTTCCGCAACGGGCGACGGTCTGCCACCCCTGATCCGGGGCTCTCCGGTTCCGTCCCTTGTATGCGAACGGCCTCCATTGATCACGTGTTTGGAAAGACGCCGGAGGGTATAGTGCACCGGCGTTTTGGGACTATGCCCACACGCGACGCTCACCTCGGAGGACTGGCCATGATCGGGAAGACCGGCGTTTCGTTCCGTCTCGCGGCAGTCATTGTGGCGCTGTCCGTCCTGCTTGGAGCTTGCGCCGCACTCGCTCAAGTTCCCGACCCGAACTACCGCAACCCATATACGGTCGAGACGTTCTCGCGCGACGGCCAGCTCTACGACAAGGTCATAGTGCCGGGCCGCCCGCCCGATGTCAAGATGCCCCCGGTCAGCGTGCCGGCGGCGGACCCATCGGCCGGCGTGAACGTGCTGAGTTCGGTTCCGGCCTTCACATGGGTCTACGGCTGCTCCGCCACATCCGCCGCTATGATCATGGGCTACTACGATAACCAGGACTATCCCAACATGTACGCCGGTCCTGCCGGCGGCGGCTTGTGTCCGATGAATAACGAGACCACCTGGGGGCATACTCACTATCCAGCCGCGGGCAATGTCGGCGAGTGTCCCTTGAGCGCCACGCGTCAGGGAGTAGACGGCCGGGCCGTCCGGGGCCACGTCGATGACTACTGGATAGACTACCAGAACGAGGGTCCCGATCCATACATCGCCAATGGCTGGGCGGAGCACGCCGCCGGCGACTGCACCGCCGACTATATGGGCACCAACCAATCGAAGTACCGACAATGGGGACGGCGCCACGAGCTTCTTCTTTGCCGTCAACGGATCACGGCTGTACGATTACACGTTGTGCGAGCCGACGGATCGCGACGGCTGCCACGGGATGAGGCTGTTCGTCGAGTCGCGCGGCTACACGGTCGATACCAACTACTCGCAGTACATCTATGGCTACCGGGGCAACACCCAGGGCTTTGCCTTCGATGACTTCAAGGCCGAGATCGACGCCGGGCACCCGGTGATGATACAGGTCGCGGGACACTCGATGGTGGGTTTCGGCTACAATACCTCGGTCAGCCTGGTCTATATTCACGACACCTGGGACAATGCCGATCACTACATGACCTGGGGCGGGACCTATTGCTGGATGCAGCATTATGGGGTGACCGTGCTGGATCTACACGCGTCTCCGGTCGCGCCTCCTGCCAACGTCACCGCCACGCCGATGCTGATCTGGCCGGGCGGGTCATCGGTGCTGTCCGCGACGGTGGGCGCGGGTCAGATCGTGGACTGGTATGCGGGAAGCTGCGGCGGGACGCTGATCGGCTCGGGTTCGTCTCTGACGGTCAGCCCGGGCGCGACGGCCACCTACTATGCTCGCGCCAGAGAAATCGCGACCGGAAGGGTCAGCTCGTGTGTGAGCGTGACGGTCTACGTCATCAGCAGTCAGAACAAGCTCGCGGTGGCGGCGGGGCCTCAGTTCACTGTGGCGCTCAGGGGTAATGGAACCGTCTGGGCATGGGGCAACAACGACTCCGGCCAGCTCGGTGACGGCACAACCACGCCCAGGCCGAATCCGACCCAGGTCCCCGGCCTTGCGAACGTGGTCGCCATAGCCGCCGGCAGCTTCCATACCGTCGCACTTATGGCCGACGGCACCGTCTGGACATGGGGCGGCAACTCCTACGGTCAACTCGGCGACGGCACGACCACCAACCGACTTGCGCCCGCGCAGGTTCCGGGCCTGGCGAACATAATGGCCATAGCCGCCGCCGGCGGCGCATGCCACACCCTGGCCCTGCGAAGCGACGGCACTGTGTGGGCATGGGGAAGCAACAATCGCGGCCAACTCGGCGACGGGACGACGACCAACCGCCTGAGTCCCACGCCGGTTCCGGGGCTGCCCACAGCGATCGGCATTGCGGCGGGCGGTTGGCATACGGCGGCGCTGTTAGGTGACGGGACCGTCTCGACCTGGGGCTACAACGCCTTCGGGCAGCTCGGTGACGGCACCACGACCGACAATCACAGCCCCGCGGCCGTGCCGGGCCTGTCAGGCGTGAAGGCCGTCGCGGCGGGCGGAACGCATACACTGGTCCTCAAGAACGACGCGTCGCTCGCCGCATGGGGGGCAAACTACGACGGTCAGCTCGGCGATGGGACCAGGACCATGCGCAAGAGCCCGGTCTCGGTCACGGGGATCTCGAACGTCATCGGGGTCGCTGCCAGCACTGTCCACTCCGTCGCGGTGCGAAACGACGGGACCGTCTGGGACTGGGGCGATAACAGCTACGGCGAGCTCGGCAACGGCACGACGACCGGCAGTTCGGCGCCGGTACAGGCGACGGGTGTGACCGGGGCGGTCGGGGCCGCCGCAGGAAGCACCGAGTACTCGGCGCACACCGTCGCCATACGGACCGACGGCAGCGTTCGCGGCTGGGGAGGTAACAGCAGCGGGCAACTCGGCAATGGTACCTCGGGCAGGATGCCGTGGCCGGTGCAGGTTCCGGGACTGACGGGTGTGTGCGGGATCTCGTCGGGCTGCGCGTATACGCTCGCGGTCAAGACGGACGGGACCGTGCGATCCTGGGGCGCGAACGACTACGGCCAGCTTGGCGACGGCACAACGACCTGGCGATCGACTCCCGCGCAGGTGTCGGGCGTCACCGGGGTCAGCAGCGCGGCAGGTTCGATCTCGGCTGGTTACTATCATTCCGCTGCGGTCAAGACCGACGGGACCGTGCGAACTTGGGGAGAAAACGGCTGGGGCGAACTCGGCGACGGCACGACCACTCAGCGCAATACGCCGGTCCAGGTGACGGGTCTGACGGGAATCAGCTCGGTTTCCAGCGGCGGTCATCATACCGCCGCCCGCACCAGCGGCGGCTCGGTCTATTGTTGGGGTCTCAACGACTCCGGCCAGCTTGGTGATGGCGCGATGGAGGTACTACAGCACAAGCCCGGTTCAGGCTTCCGGGCCTGTCGGGGGGCGCGCGGTTTCGGTGGGCCAGGACCACAGTCTTGCCGTCAACATCGCCGGGTCGGTCTCGACCTGGGGGTACAACGGCTCCGGGCAGCTTGGCGACGGCACGACCACCAACCGCACGACGCCGACGGTGCTAAGCGGCCTTTCCGGCGTGATCGGCGTCGGAGCGGGATGGTCGCACAGCGCGGCGGTCACGAGCAGTGGGATCGTGTATTCGTGGGGGGCGAACTCCTACGGCCAGCTCGGCGACGGCACGACGACCGGAAGGTTGAGCCCGGTGGCGATCTCGGGTCTCACTGGAGTGATCGATGTTTCGGCGGGTGGCAACCATACGCTGGCGCTCAAGAGCGACGGTACCGTCTGGGCGTGGGGCTACAACTACTTCGGCCAGCTTGGCGATGGCTCGATGACGGACAGTCACGTGCCGGTGCAGGTGACCGGGCTGAACGGCGTCACGGCGATATCGGCGGGATATGTGTCGTCGGTCGCGCTCAGAAGCGACGGCACGGTCTGGGCGTGGGGCAGCAATTCCTCCGGCCAGTTGGGCAACGGCTACAGCGCCATCAACATGCTCGCGATACCGACGCTCATCGATACGAGTCCTCCGACCGGCTCGGTCGCCATCGACGGCGGGGCCGAGTACACGACCGGCCCATCGGTCACCATTTCGCTGGCTGCCGACGACGACAGCGGCACGGTTTGCGACATGCAGATCAGCGGTGACGGCGTCTTTGACGCGGAGCCGTGGGAACCGTTCAGCGCAACGGCCGCCTGGACGCTGGCCGGTGACGACGGGCTCAAGACCGTCTACGCGCGGTTTCGAGATCCGTCCGGAAACGTGTCAGACACGGTAGCCGCGATGATCGACCTCGACACGCTACCGCCGGTCATCCAGTCGGTCACGGTCACTCCGGCTATGGCTGCAGTCGGCGACGCTTTGGATATGCGGGTGGACGTGGTCGATGGGGGCGGGGTGGCGTCGGTTTCTGCCGACGGCGTCGATCTGATCAGATCGACCATCGGATCCTGGACGGGACAGGTAACCGCCATCTCGCCTATTGGCGTTCACTGGGTGAGCGTGACGGCCCGCGACGTCGGTGGGCATTCGACATCAGACACGAGCGCTGATTACCGGACCGCCGCGGTCCTCGGCCTCGGCGGAGAGCACGCAGACGAACCCGTTATCAGTCTGGCCCGCACCACTCTGCTCTTCAAGCTCTGGGGCCGGGTGACCACGATCGATTCCCACAGCTTCCGTCTTGACGACGGGTCGGGCTGCCCGGTCAAGGTCGTGGCGCCGGGATACAGCGGGATCGCCACCGGCGACTACGCCTTCGCCTACGGAATCCTCGACCCCGCCGCGAGCCCGCCGACGCTCAGCGCCCCGGCGGCGACGGTGGTGAAGCTCGACTAGCAGCCACCGGATAGACTCCGTCCTCGTCGCAGGAGGCGTCTCCAGACGGCGACCCCCGAGGGTGAGGCCAGCGGATTCGGGTTCTGGAGAACCCTTCTACACAACTTTGTCCGGCGGCTACTAGCCGCCGGTCGGGGCGTTTTCCACCAGGACGAACACGTCCTTTGTGTCGCTCCAGTCCGACACCGCCTGACCCTTGAACGAACGTATGCGGTAGGCGTGCCAGACCCACGGCTGGATGTCGAAATCCCAGTAGGCCTCTTCATCGGGGCCTACCGTGGCCAGATCGGCCCAGATCGGCCAGTCGCTGGTCTGCTTCTGTATGGTGAACCCGTCGCGGTCGCCGATACCGTGGTCCCAGTGCACATACACCTGATACTGCTGCGGGGTGGACTTGTTCCACACCCGGACGTGCGTGGGCCGGCCAAAGGGCTTGATTGATACGCCGCCGTTGTTGCTGAGCCGAATGGCGCCGTTGTCGATGCGGATGCCCTTGGACGCGTTGGCTTCCGTGTAGAGGCGCGTCACGTTCGACGTGGACCCGTAGATCGTGGCGCCGACGCTCGACGAACCGGCTCCGCTCAGCGTGACTCCCGGCAGGAACTGGATGTTCTGTCCCGCCGCGAATGCCGTGCTCTGGTATGGCGAGTTGGCGATGTCCCGCGTCACGTAGCGATATGGGAACGAGGCGTCGCGCGGGTAGCTGCTCAGCAGATCGGTGCTGACAAGACCGACCTGCGGGTAGACGTAGACCAGCATGATCTGCTCGTCCAGAGGGCCGAGAGCGGGATCGTCCAGCTCGTACCACGCGCTGTAGTATTGGTCGGGCCAGCCGTAGTTGATGTGCATGTAGCGAGACGGTGGGCTGCCGACCTCCTCCCATCCGTCACAGACGATCACATGCCCGATGTCCGATGCTTTGATCCGGTACTCCATCGGCATGTTACAGTCGCTTAGCTGGCTTTTGATGTAGCTGAACCAGCCGTCGGCGGTGTAGTCGTCTCTGTCGACCCGGGTGGCGTAGAACCTGAGGTGGTCTCTGAATCCGTCTCTGGCATCGCTGAAATCCGCTGAGGATCCGTCGCAGCCGAAGTCAGTGTCTGCCGCCAGCGCGGCTTCGTAGCTCAGCTCGGCCACGGCGCTCTTCTGCGTCGCGGTCGGATTGTTCCACGTGCCGGGCGCATAGGAATCCAGCATGTTGGCCCAGTCATAGGAGTCGGTGTAGGGGCTGCCCACTCCGTAGGGCGGCCAGTTCCAGTATCTCATGATCTGAGCGGTGGCCGTGCCGGTGCAGCCGACGATCGTGTGCGCGCAGCCGTCGCCGGGCGGGCACTGCTGGTTGTAGGGATCGTTCTGATGCCACTCGGTGGACACGAGAACGTGGCCACCCTCGTAGCCGGTCTGGGGCGTGATCGACTGGGTCGCCAAACCGTCCACTTTCGCTCCGAGCTGCGCCCACGACTTGCGGTAATCGACCGCCGGCGCTGCCCTGAGGCCCTTGGGATCGGTCATACGGGCCTTGCCGAACTTGCGCTCGATTGAGTCGCAGTTATGCTCCAGGGAGTCCTTGAGGAAGCCGGCCATTTCGGTGTTCGACGCCGGATCGATGTCCTCGTCCTCGCAGTAGGCCTTGACGGGGGCCAGTTCCTTGTAGGCCGAGACGACGATGTAGCCCGCGGGCCAGACGCTGCAGAAGTAGCCGATGGTCCTGCCCTTGCGCTTGATCTCCGTCACGTCGTTGATGCGGGCGTGCTTCTCGCCGCACCAGTTGCCCTTGTTGGCGGTCATGAGGGCGATCCAGTTGGCGGCGACGGTTCGGGCATCGTCCCGGCTGACCGGCGTGGCAAGCGCAGGCGAGATCACGCACAGGCAGAGCAGGAATGCAAACAACTTAACGTGTAGTCTCATCTGCCTCCTCCTATTGCAGCGTCACGAGGACGAGGATCTGTCCCCTGTGGCCCTTTTCGAGCCGCTCCATCGCCTTGCCGAGGATCGCGCCCTGGGCTTGTCCACGATCCACGGCTTTCATGGCATGGCCGGGAGTGGGCGAGGTCGTCAGCAGATCGCCGGGCCTGACGCCGTTCGCGGTCGCGTCGACGTTGCAGTAGACCCGCCCGGCGAGCGCCACGTTGTGATCGAAGCTGCCCACGCCCAATCGGACGCCGGAGCCGAGGTCCTTTGCGCCCGCGACTATGCCCGCGACCTTGCTGTCATACGGTTCGGTGCTGATCCTGAGCTTGCCGGGGTTGTCTTCGTCGATGACGAGCACGCTGCCTGGGCCGAGGTCGTCGGGTTGTGAGGAGACATCGAACCCCTCGGCGTAGTCCAGCCCCTCGCCCATTTCCAGGGCGACGGTGCCGTCGCTGTGGTTGATGATCTGCATGTTGCCCTTGATGACCGCGCCGTAGCCGGAGGCGCCGCCCTCGGCGTAGAGCCCGACTCCGTGCGCGCCGGACGCGGAGAAGTATCCGCCGTAGCTGATGCTGGAGTCGCCGGCTGAATGGCCCTGCACGCCAACTCCATACAGCCCCAGCGCTTCTCCGCAGACGCCCTTGCCGGACGAACCGGCTCCTCTGCCGTATACTCCGAAGGCGCCGGAGCCGAGATAGCCGTAGTTGCCGGATGGACTGTTCTCTCCCCAGACGCCGTACCCGCCGCTGACGGTGCTGGTCCCAACGACGCCATACCTTCCGCTGGCGGCGGATTCGGCGCGCACGCCGTCGGCGTTGGTCGATTGCGCATACACGCCCAGGCTGCTCGGGCCGAACGCGACCGCGTGAACGGCGGCCCCGCTGGTCGCGATCTCGGTGTAGTTGCTGGTGCCGCTGTGCCGCCCAAGTATGGCCGGGCCGTCGGCGTTTTCCGCTTTGACGATGGACGAGGAACTGCTTCCCGTAACGTGCAGCAGGTTCTGTGGCGCTGTGGTGCCAATTCCGACGGAGCCGCCGTTGGCAACCGCGAGCGCATTGGGAGACAGGAACGTTCCGATCCTGACGCCCGAGCCGTTGACGCACTTCACGAAGTTGAAGATGTCGCCGAGATACACGGTCGCCTCGTCGCCTGCTGCCTGGAAGTTGTTGGTTCCTCGAACGCCGACGTTGCCGGAATCGACCTGGAACGCGATGCCGGGGCCGGCCTGGGTGGAATTGACGCTTATTGCGCCGTCTGCGGTCTGGAAGAGATGGGAGTCTCCGATTGCGCTCGTGCCGCTCCAGAGCGGGACATAGCCGTCGGTGCCGCTGCCGGTTATTCCGCCACCGCCGCCCGTGGGCGGCTGCCATCTGCCCTGGCCCTGGGAGTTTGCCGTCAGGACATAGCCCGGCGTGGTGGACGTGCCGAGCTGGAAGTAGTCCATCTTGACCTTACCCGTGAACTCGGCTGCCAGCCCCGCCCCAGTCTGGGTTATGCAGAAGGCCGGTGTCTCGCTGGACGCGGTCCCCGAATAGGGCAGCGCAAAGCCGCCCGGCGGACTGCCCCAGGAGAGCATCGTGCCGTCGGTCGTCAGGAACGCGCCCGAAATGCCCGCTCCGCACGACAGCTTGGCCGCGGTGACCGCGCCGTCATCGATGCTGCCCGCCCTCAGCGCGAATGGTACCGAGGTGAGCTTGGTTCGAGGCGCGAGCGCGGTTCCGCCGACGACCGTTTCCAGCCACACGTCCGTCAGGCCGGCCAGGCTGCCGGATGCGAGCGGCTGCAGGGTGGCGGCGAACATGCCGTTCGTTGTGGTCACGCTCTGCGAAGATGATGTCCATAGCGACATCCCGCCGATCTCCGCCGAGTACAGCGTGAACTGCACCTGGTAGGTCCCGTTTGGGACCGGCTGACCCGTGGAATCCGTCAGCCTGCCCTGGTAGCCGACCGATGACGGGACATACTGCGCCCCCGCCGGCAGGGACGCCATCAGCACAATGGCGGCGAGTAACGCATACGCGGCGGCCTTTGCGCGAGCGCCGCGGTCACGGACGATGAGCACCATTTTGCACCCTCCCCAGTTCCCAACTCGATGCGGAAGTTCTGTTTCGGCCAGTACCCGCATTGTAGCATGCAAACGGGAGATTGTCAGTGCAAAGATCGCAGGTCGATGACGAAAGTGTAGCTGGCGCTTAAGCGTGGCACTTCTTGGGTGGGAGCCAGTCGTCCGCGCGGGATGTCTGGGTGAAGAGCTCGGCGAGGAGTTCGTGCTTGATCGACTGGTGCGCGGGCGAGTTCCAGAGGTTGTGGAGCTCGTCGGGGTCGTTTCGCGGAGATCGAACAGGAGGCCGTGAGGGGCGTTGGCGTAGGCGGTGAGCGCCCAGTCGTGCGAGCGAATCTGGCGGAGGCGGTCGCTGAGGTAGCTCTCGTCGTATTCGACGTAGGCCCAGTCGCGGACGCTCTCTGCGTCGCCGGTCAGGATGTCCTTGCAGGAGAAGCCCTGGACGCCGTTGGGAATCGCAAGGCCGGCGAAGTCGAGCAGAGTGGGCATGAGATCGACGGTCGATACGAGGGCCGGCGACTCGCCCCCGCGCTTCGCGCCCGGCACGCGCCAGATCGTTGGCACGCGCACCAGCCCTCGGAACAGGAACGGCCCCTTGTTGATCAGCCAGTGGTCGCCCATGAGATCGCCGTGGTCGCTGAAGAAGACCATGATCGTGTCTTCTTTGAGGCCGAGCCGCTCCACTTCGGCCACGACGCGCCCGATCTGGTCGTCCACCATCGAGATCATGCCGTAGGTGAGCGCGTGAATCTCGCGGTAGTGGTCGTCGGTCACGCCTCTCAGGTCGCCCGCGAGGCCGCCGGTCGTCATGCCGCCCTCGTAGCAGGTGCGGAAGTAGGCGGGGAGGTCGTCGAACTCGCCCTCCCGGCGGGGCGGGTCGAAGTCGATTGAGGCGGGGTCGTACATGTCGCAGTAGGGCCGCGGCGGGGAGAACGGGTGGTGCGGGTCGGGGAAGGAGCACCACAGGAAGAACGGCCGGCCGGTGTCGCGCGCGCGCAGGAAATCGATGGAGCGGTCGCCGACGAACGTGTTGTAGTGGAACCGGCTGTCGATGGCGGCTTTCCAGCACTGGCGAGCGCCGCTTGGCGGCTCGGCGGCGAACTCGCGCTGGAGCTTCTCATACTCGCCTGGATGCTCGGCTTCGAGCCACTGCTTGTACTGGCCGGAGGTGTAGGGGCCGTGCCCGCCCACGAAGCAGAACTCCTCGATGCCGTAGTGCGGCGTGGGAATGCTGGTGTGATTGGCCCAATACTCGCCGCTTTCGTAGAGCTCCCATTCCTCGGTCGGCTTGTCCCACTCAGTCTGCGATGGCGGGAGAGGCGTCTTGATCTGGAACGGCGCGAGGTGGAGCTTGCCCACGGATGCGGTCTGATAGCCGCCGCGCCGAAGCACGTCGGGCAGCACAGTCTCGGTCGGCCGCAGTGCGATGCCGTTTTCGCGGACGCCGTGAGCCTTGGGATACCTGCCCGTCCACATCGAGGCGCGGTTGGGCATGCAGACGGGGTTGGCGACGTAGGACTCGGTGAACGTCACGCCCTCCGCGGCGAGCCGGTCGATATTAGGCGTGCGAATCTGCCGGTTGCCGTAGGCCCCCAGATGGTCCGCCCGCTGCTGGTCGGTCAGAAAGCAGATGATGTTGGGCCTGTCAGTCGGCATCGCGTGTCCCCCCGTGCTGAAGTATACCGAAGTTTAGCATTGGAGGGGGGCGTTGTGCAAGTCGGCGCAGGCGGCTAGTGACTGCCCGTGGCCTCGACACTGGCAAGCGACCGAGCCTTCTCCAGGACCTCCGCCAGGGTCTTCTCCGACGTCGCCGGGTCCACCATCGCCTGCTTTTCTTGATATGTGATGAGTTCCTTGCCCGCGTGGGCGTTGATTGCCGCGGCCGCGCCCTCGCGGTAGCGGTCGTCGCCCATGTCGGTGTTGTACTGCGTCCAGAGCGGGCGGAAGCGCTCGTCGGTCACGAGGTCCACGAGTGCAGCGCGCTTCGCGCTCGTGAGCGGTCCTTGCCCCAGGGCCGCAATGATCGAGTCGCGCAGGTTCGGGATGCAGCAATCCGTTCCGGTTTCGGCGAAGAAGCGGTCCTTGAGAAACGGCCAGTTCGCGGGCAGACCGACGCTGACCAGTTCGGCCGCGAGCCGGCCCTGAGCATAGCTGTCGGTCTGCGATCTTATACCGGCCCGCAGGCAGCCGTCGCGCGTGTCGAAAGCGTCCAGGATGTATGCCTTGGCGGCAGGCAGCAGCCGCGATATGCAGATCAGCATTGCGACGCTGCCGTTCTTCGCATATACGGTGCGTAGACGCGGCACGTCGCAGCGGCGCAGGATATGCGTGTTGAGCGCGATCCGTTCGACGAGCCTGCCGTAGACGGCGCTCCAATCCACGTCCGGCCACACGTTCTTCTGCTCGAGCAGCTCGAGCAGCCTCTCGGGCGTGAGGCGGAGCTTCAGCACGGGCGCGGCGATTCCGCTGCCGTTTGCTGGGCCGTTGAGCGGGTCCTCGTCCCAGATCGCGAGCAGTTGCACCTTGGCCTCGACGTCGGGCGACTCCCGTGCAAGCTCGCGGCAGAGCGCGTCGATGACCGCGCGCTTCCGCCGGTCGCAGTCCTCTCGCAGGTTCGACTCGGCCTTGCGGAGGGCGTCCGGAGTCAGATCCGAACGATAGAGCTTCAGTATGGCTTCGTCACGGCGCGCTTCGATGGTGCGTAGCGCCAGTGAGATGCGGCGCTGCCAGTACCACAGGCACTGCCCGGGGTCGTTGTTGGCCGCCCACCATGAGGCGAAGGACTTCGCGTCGAGCCGGTTGCCGGCCATGAATGCGGTCGGCTGGCCGGTCGTGTAGTAGATCGCGCGCGACGCATAGTCGCCGACGGTCTTCGTCCGCCAACTGCGCTCGAACACGGGGGACGTGGCGTCGTCGGTCGTCCTTGCGGCCCCGACATACTGGGCGGACATCTGCTGGTTGCACTCGATGGAGGGCGCGCCCGGGGCGGGATCGTCGAGCAGGGCTGCGATCCGCGGTATGTCCTCGGGGTACCCCAGCGCGGCCAGCGACTCGATGGCAAGTGACCGTATCGCGGGGTCGCTGTCGCGGAGCAGCCTGCAAAGCTCCCGCTCGTCGATCAGGCTGAACGGCAGCGCGGCCGATGTCGGCAGATAGACGCGGTCCTTGACGTACGACACGCGGCTGCAGCGCAGAGGCATGTAGAGCGTCGCGGCCGGCCTGACCGCGGCGTATGCCTTGATCTCGTCCACGGTCGGGAAGACCACGCCGGATATCGCCTCGCGGCCCTCTCCATGCCGCGGGCTCTCGCCGTACATCAGCGCGAGCTGTCCAAGCACGTCGGGGTCTGCAGAAACCGCCTTGGCCCGCAGTTCGAGGGTCTTGTCGAGGGCTTCCTGCAGGCGCTGTCGCACGGTCAACTGCGCGGCGCCGGCGATGGAGCTTGCTGCTATCAGTAGTGCTGCCAGTGCTGCGAATCTGCGCACGTGTCCGCCTCCGAAGGAACTGCTTCCTGTGACTTTGACCCCCGAGCGGTGCGTGTTCTTCAATCCGCGCCGACCTCGACCTCGTCCCGCACAAAATGCAGGAACCGCTCGATCACGGCGTCAGGAAGTTGCTCGCCTGCTGAGCTCGCGAGCGATTGGGCGTGGTCGGTGATGCGGCAGAGGAGCGCGTAGATCGCACGGTCCATCGCCGAGGGGTTGGAGAAGTCCACGTCCGCCAGCAGCGCCGATTTATGTTCAGGCGATGCCAGCCTGTCCAGTTCGATGTACTCGCTGGTCGAGAGCTTGCGATCGAGCGACGGCTTGCCCGTCAGGCGATCGTAGAGCGCGCGGGCGCACCAATCGGCCGCAGCCGCCGCGAACCTATAGCAGGTAATCGGCTGTGCGCGATGACGGGCCTTGCAGTAGCGAATGCCGCCGATGTACTGGCTGAGCAGGAAATGCCCTATTGACCCCGACTCCGGCACGTACGCCCCGCTCTGACGCGGTGCCGTGGCGACCCCGGGCGTGTCGATGAGCAGGACGGTCTGCTCCGGCGGGATCGTGCGATTGACGGCGTTAGTCGCGGCTAGGCCGAGTTCGAGCCTGCGGTAGTAGCCGTGCTCGCGGAAGACGATCATCGGATTCCACTCGTCCGGCCGGAGGTTGATCGCCCAGCAGAACTCCACCGGCCCGATGCATTCTTCCAGCAGCCCCAGCACGCTCGACTTGGCCCGCGGCAGGTCGTCGGTCGTGACGATCATATCAATGTCCGACCACGCGTCCGCGCGGCCCTCCGCAATCGAGCCGAACAGCGAGAGCGAACGAAAGCCGGGCAGGCTGGGAAGGGCGAGCTTGAGTTGGTCGAGAAGGGCGGCTTGGCCGCCGTCGACTTCTTGCATGCTTATCCGTTCCACACGCAGAATGGCCGCTCCTTGCGAAGCGTCCCTTCTCTTAACTCGAAACCCTAGATCCGAAGGACCCCACCCCGACCCTCCCCGCTGCGGGGAGGGGGTAGGCTGTGCTAATCTTTCAGCACCTTCGCCAGCGCCTCCAACTCCGGTTCGCCGGGGGCGAGGGGGAAGTCGATCTTGGTGGACTGCGCGGCGGAGCGCATCAGCGCGCACATGATCTCCTGGTCCTTGAACCCGCCCTCGCCGTCGCAGGGGTGGTGCTGCGTGCCGTCCAGCCAGAGCGCGATGTCCTCGATGTAGGGGACCTGCTCGGACTCGTTGTCCCACGTGCCCTCATTCGAGCCTTCCGCGCCGCGGGACTTCGTCACTGCCCGCCAGCCGTCGCCGACGTGGACCTCCGCGAAGCCCTCGGTTCCCTGGATGATGAAGCGGACCTTGCGCCACCAATACTCGACCTCGGGCACGTCAGGCGCGAGATCGCCGACCTCGATGATCCCGCGCACGCCGTTGGCAAACTGCACGAACCCGCCGATGTAGTCAGGGCTGGGATGGTTATCGGTCAGCTTCTCGCGGCCGCGAGCCTGGGCGATTGCCCACTCGGCCTCAGCGTCATGATTGAACCAGCGGATGTAGTCGGCGATGTGGGTGGCGAGGTGCATCATCCAGCCGGTGCCCGTGCCGTAGATCGTGTGAATGCGCCCGAGCGCGCCTGAGTCCACGACTTCCTTGCACTGCTTGAACTGGATGTTGTACTTGCGCTGGTGGCTCTGCACGGACTTGACGCCGGACTCGTGCAGCAGCTTGTGGATCTCGATGGCCTCGGTCATGCTGGTCGCCATCGGCTTTTCGTAGGCGATCAGCCCTACGCCCGCCTCGACTCCGAGTTTGACCAGCGGCAGTCGCACGGTGGGCGGCGTGCAGAAGCAGAACACGTCCGGTTTGGTGGCGGCGAGCATCTCCTTTACGTCCGCGAAGAACGGCGGATCGCCGGAAAGCGCGGCGGCATCGCTATAGCGGTCCTTGTCCACATCGCTTAGCCCCACGACCTCGAAGCGCGGGTTGCGATGGAAAACGTCCGCGTGCACCTTGCCGCGCTTGCCGAGTCCTGCGATGGCGACGGTGTAAATCTGTGACATGGCTGCCCTCCAAGGGTCTTTTCATCACGAAAACACGAAAGGGAGAAAGCATGAAAGGAGCCAGGATCCCTTCTTCGTGTTTTCGTACTTTCGTGCTTTCGTGATGGGTAAGGCGACTAGCCGAAGTGCTTCGCTCCCGGGCCGTTCTCCCATTCCAAGACGGATTCGGCGACGTAGCGCGCCTCGTCCTCTGTCAGTTCGGGATAGATCGGCAGCGAGAGGCAGTTGGCCGCGTTGGCCTCGCACTCCGGCAGCACCGGCTTCGGGTCGCCGCCCGCGTAGGGCCAGCCCTGCTCCGGGCCGAACGGGAACCCCTCCTGCTCATGGATCGCGATCGGGTAGTTGGTGAGCGCGATGATGCCCCTGTCCTTGAGGAACGCCTGCAGGTCGTCTCGGCCGGTGGTCTCGATCACGTAGAGATGGTACACGTGTCTGTAGCCCGGCTTGGCGAAGGGCAGCTTGATCTTGGATCCGGCGAGCAGCTGATCGTAGAGCTTGGCCCACTTGATGCGGGCGTCGTTGAACTCATCGATGTGCTGCAGTTTCACGCTCAGGATCGCGGCGTGGATGTCGTCGAGACGGCTGTTCCAGCCAACGCTGTGGTGGGAGCGCTTGTTGGAGCCGTGGTTGCGCATCTTGGTGATCGGCTCGACGAGGTCGTCGCGGTTGGTGAACACGGCCCCGCCGTCGCCGAACGTGCCGAGGTTCTTTGCGGTGATGAAGCTCGTGCACACCGCGTCGGAAAGCTCCCCGATGGCAAACGAATCGCCGCGCGACCCGAACGCCTGCGCGCAGTCCTCGATTACGAACAGGCCGTGCTTGCGAGCGATCTCGGCGATCGCGGTCATGTTCGCCGGCTGGCCGTAGAGGTGCACGGGCACGATAGCCTTCGTCTTCTCGGTGATCTTGGCTTCGATCTGGGAGACGTCGATGTTGCGGGTGTCCGCTTCGCAGTCGACGAAGACCGGAGTCGCGCCGATGAGCCAGATCGCCTCGGCGGTCGCGAAGAACGTGTTGGAAGTCGTGATGATCTCGTCGCCCTTGCCGAGACCGAGCGCCAGGAATGCGAGCCAGAGCGCGTCGGTGCCTGAGTTGAGGCCGAGCGCGTGCTTGATTCCCGTATATGCGGCTAGTTCGCCTTCGAACTTCTTCATTGCGGGGCCAAGCGTGTAGACGCCGCTTTCGAGCACGTCAACGATGGCCTCGTCGATTTCGGCCCTCAGGTTGTGATACTGCCTGACGTGGCCGTAGAACGGTACTTTCACTTCGGACATACTTGCTGCTCCTCTCGTGCGAGAGGCCTTTCCCTCCTAGCACTGTACGACAAATCGAGGCCCTGGAAACGGCCTCGCGGTATTATACCACAATCTCCCGCTCCACTGCCACATCCCCGCCGGTGGGGTGTGTTCAGTTTTCCGGGAAACTTGTCGTAGGAGGCGTTTCCAAACGCCGATTCCCGGGCACAACGCCTGGGCATTCGGGTTTTGGAAAACCCTCCTACAGCGGTGCAATTCCCGGAGAAGTGAACTCATTCCGCCGGTGTGCCGTTCTGGGGAATTGCGGAAACGCGGAGAGTGCGGAGGCGCGGAGGAACCGCTGGAACAACGCCATACTCGCATCATTCCGCGCCTTATTGGCTACCGCGTCTCCGCGATTCCCGGCTGGGGCGGAAGGAGAACCCGCGAGGCGTGTCGCAGTCTCAGGTAAACGAGTCATGGGGGGATGGTTCGATGGCCGAGAATTGTTCGTGTCGGATGAGCAGGCGGCGGTTTATTGGATTGGCGGGTGGAGCCGCTGCGTGCTGCGCGCTTCTGCCTCTCGCGGAGTCGGCGTTAGCCGCGGAGCCCGTGAGCCGCACCACAGTTTACCCGAAGGGCAAGGCCCGCGTCGCGCTCGTGTTCACCCACAGGCCGTCAGGCCAGCCGACGTGGCCGAGCAAGGACTACGACTACGACGCCCGCGCCAAGGAACTCGCCGCGAAGCTTACGTCCGCGTGCCCGAACGTTGAGTTCACGGTCAGCACCGCGCTGGACACGACCCAGGCAGCCGACATCATCAAGGCGTCGCCGGGTGTTGACGGGTTCGCGGTGTGGTGCATCGGCCTGTGGACCGGCGCGCCGAACGTCTTCGCCCACAGCGGCAAGCCGGTCGTGCTGCTGGACGATCTCTTCGCCGGTTCCGGCGAGGCCCTGATCTCGCAGGTCGCGATCCGCAAGGAGAACCTGCCGGTGGTGACGGTGTCTTCCTCGCAGATCAAGGACATGGCCGAGGCCGTCAATCTGTTTGCGGTCATGCGCGCGATGAAGGATAGCCGGATACTCGTTATCTGCGACCGTGACCTTACCGGCGTCACCGACGCAGTCAAGAACCTATATGGCGCGACCATCGTGCCGATGAAGTCGCCGGAGCTTGCCGGCTACTACGACAAGACCGACGAGCGCGAGGCCGCGCAGTGGGCGGACTATTGGGCGGGCAGCGCGAAGAAGGTAGTCGAGCCGACCCGCGATGAGCTTATCAAATCCGGCCGGATGTATCTCGCGCTGAGCCGGGCCGCGTCGGAGAAGAAGGTCGATGCGGTGACGATGGACTGCCTGGGGATGTTCTACTCCGGGCGCGTGACGGCGTATCCCTGTCTGTCGCATTTCCAGATGAACAACGACGGTGGGACCGGCGTCTGCGAGGCCGACATCGACTCGACCACTACCCAGCTTATGATCAGATACCTCACCGGCAGGCCGGGCTATGTGTCCGATCCCGTCATCGATACCTCCACGAACGAGATCATCTATGCCCACTGCGTCGCGACCAACCGCGTCTTCGGCCCCAAGGGTGACACGAACCCCTACATCATCCGCTCGCATGCCGAGGATGACAAGGGCGCGTCGGTGCAGTCGCTGATGCCCGCCAACCAGGACGTGACCAGCTCCAAGTTCGAACTCGGCACGAAGCGGATGGTCATTCACTCGGCCCGAACCACGCGCAATGTGAGCGAAGATAAGGCGTGCCGGACCAAACTCGCCGCAAAGACCAACGCGGAGGGTATACTCAAGAACTGGGATTTCGGCTGGCACCGGGTGACGGTCTACGGCGACTATCGCAAGCAGCTTATCAGGCTCGCGACGCTCTACGGGCTGGCCGTGGTCGAAGAAGACAAGAGCGCGTGACGCGCATGTCATGCCTATTCAGCTCAATGCGCTTCGAACTCGATTCAGCATCCAGGGAGGCCGGCAAATGTTGGCGATGGTCTTGGCGAAGCCCGGCGAACCGCTGCGGCTGCTCGATGTCCCCGTGCCGGAACCGGGCGCGGGTCAGATCAGAATTCGGGTCAGCGCGTGCGGGGTGTGCCGGACGGACCTTCACGTCGTGGACGGCGAGCTGCCCGACCCCAAGCTGCCGCTCATTCTTGGCCACGAGATCGTCGGCAAGGTGGATAAGCTCGGCGAGGGCGTGCAGGGGTTCGGACTCGGCGAGCGGGTGGGGGTTCCGTGGCTGGGATGGACCGATGGCGCCTGCCGCTACTGCGCAAGCGGCCGCGAGAACCTCTGCGACAACGCCAGGTTCACCGGCTACACCATCGACGGCGGCTACGCGGAATACACCGTCGCCGACGAGCGCTACTGCTTCCGCATCCCCGGCGACTACCCCGACGCCCAGGCGGCGCCGCTGCTCTGCGCCGGCCTGATCGGCTACAGGTCGCTTTCGATGACCGGCGACGCGCACCGGCTCGGGCTCTACGGCTTCGGCGCGTCCGCGCACATAATCGCGCAGGTGGCGGTCCATCAGGGCCGCGAGGTCTACGCGTTCACAAAACCCGGCGATCTGCAGACCAAGCTGTTCGCGCTCGATCTGGGGGCCGTATGGGCGGGCGGCTCGGACGAACCACCGCCCGAGCAGCTAGACGCGGCGATCATCTTCGCGCCGGTCGGATCGCTCGTGCCCGTGTGTCTGCGGGCGGTGGCGAAGGGCGGGATCGTGGTCTGCGCGGGCATCCACATGAGCGACATCCCATCGTTCCCCTACGACATTCTATGGGGCGAGCGGTCGATCAAGTCCGTTGCCAATCTGACGCGGCGCGACGGCGATGAACTTCTCGCGATAGCGCCGGAGGTGCCGGTGAGGACGCATGTGGAAACGTTCCCGCTGACCCAGGCAAACGAAGCCCTCAGCGCCCTCCGAGATGGCCGCATCACCGGCGCGGGGGTGCTGGTTGTGTAGGAGCCGTCTCCGGACGGCGACTATTCGCCCGCCAGCTTGCGGTCCAGCAGTGCGGCGAATACTGCCACAAACCGAATCGTGCGCATTCACGTCCTCCTCACGGAATCTGTCTCTCGGCAGTTAGACCCGCGTCGGCCGCGAACGCTTCACGGATTTGCTTTCGAGTCCAGCACGACCCGCCTGTCTCCCAGATCGACAACGGCGCCGTTTCCCTCTACCCGGATCGTTTCGGCGGCTTTGGCCGTTGCCGCGCGGTCGGCGCTCGGTAGGAAGACGATCACGCAGCAAGGCGCGAGCTCGCCACCGTTCGCGGGCCGATAGTTGAGCGAGAGCTGGCCGTTTTCGATCAGCACTGACTTCGAACCGCGCACGACGATTCCGAACTTGTCCGATACGTTGAGCCATTTGCAGTCGGGGAGCGTCAGAGGCTTGTCGGTGAGTTCCCAGGTCCCGCCGGGATAGTAGATGTGTGGCGTTGCGCCCTGCAGCCACATGGGGTTGTTCTCGTAGAACACCAGGCCGGTTCGGACCTCCAGTGCCGCGGAAGAAAGGGGACAGTCCACGCCGCTGTCGCTCTGGGACAGTCCCCTTTTCTCCGTGAACCACTCCGCCCAGATAACTCGTCCGTCCGGCAACGCGACCATTGCGACCTTCTCGTTGAGGTCGAACTCCGGCCCGCGCTGCATCTCCGCGCGAACGATATATCCGCCGCCGTCGAGCAGTTCGACCTCGCGCCTCGTGATCTTCGCGTCATCGATCTTGCCGCCGATCGTCCCTATCAGGCTTCTGAACTTCGGCAGCATTATGCAGTCCGGCTCCATCGGCGTCACGCACGCCATCAGCCGCCGGGCCGAGTCGAACCATGAGAACGACGCCATCGCGTCGCGCGAGCGGCACACCACGCACTTGCCCTGCTCGAAACGCCGAGTCCCGCTCAGCTTATCGCGCGCCTCCTCGTCCGAGTCCGGCGTTCGCGCCCGGACCGAACAGATAGTGCATGAGATAGACGTGGGTCATCGTGTCGAGCGGGCAGCAGTTGAAGTTCAAGCCCCTGAACAGGTTCCGCGAGGTCTTGCCCGCGTCGAGGCTGTCGGCGTACGTGATCGCATCCAGCCCCCATCGCAGGCACCGCGCGCCTTCGGGGTCGGGCATTATGGGGTTGGTGATCTGGGCCATGATCGTGACGTCGTGGCGGTAGTTGTTCCAGTCCGTGCACTGCGGGTAGTATGTCCAGCCGTTGGGAAGCGTGAGGAACGTCAGGATGTCGTGCATCCCCGGGACGTTGTAGAGAAGCGCGTCCGGTGGAGCGATGCCGGCGAGCTTGTAGAACGGCCAGCTCTCGATGGCGAGGTAGTAGGACACCGTGTAGTCGGGATGGAAGAAGCCGTGGTTCTCGGCGGTGAAGTCAGAGTGAATGTTCGGCCCCTTGAGCCAGTCCGTGAGAGGCTTGCCGTCAACCACACGATCGCTCTTGCAGTCCTCCGGGGTGGCAAACGAGGTGATGATGTACTCCTTCGCCTTCTGCTCCCATGCGGCGCGGTTCGGATGATCCGGCATCATGCACGCCGCGAGGACCATCACCTCCGAGTTCCACGCGTTCTCCTCGGCCTTGGTGTCGCTGAACTCGTTGTGGGGCGGGGTCGTGTTGAGGAACCGGTTGGCCTCGAACTCGACCATATTCGCCACCTGCCGGCCGGTGTCGGCGGGCAGTCGGTCCCACATCAGCCACGCGCCCTGGCCGGCGAGCGCGGTCCAGTAGGCCGACTGCCACTCGTTACCCCACCACCAGCTCGACTTGTCCGTGTTCGATACGTGATGCGACGCGAGTCCGCGAATCAGCGATATCATCATCCGGCTCATATCCCTGCGCGAGAAGCCTGAAGCGGCCTCATCGTAGCTGCCGAACGTGAGCAAGGCCGAGCCGGCAAACGCGATGCTCGCCAGCGGCCGTATCTGGTGTTCTCCCATGCGCTGGCCGGGCGTGGCCTTAGTGAAGGTGCTCTTTGAGATAGCTCTCCTGCCCGAATACAAGCCTGTCTCGACAGTCGGCGCCAAGCTGCCTCAGGCACAGGTAGTCCAACTCCTTGCCCAGCTCGCCGGATACGTCGGTCTGCTTCAGATCGGGCGGCCGCACCGCCCGCGCCTCCGCCGCGAACGCGACCGTGCCGAGAAGCAGCAAAAGACCCAACCCAATAGCCAGAAACCGCATCATACCCCCCTGGGCGTCCCTCGCCCAGTATCCGCTTCGGCAAACAGCTCAGCTTTGCCTTCGGACCGCAAATCTATGCTTGCCTCTTGCCATTTCGCCGAACATGGTGTACATTTCTGCAGAGGTTACATTCCGCGACAAGCTCATGTGGTTGGAGTCTGTTTCAGCCGGGGTATAGATGCATTACCTGTCCGAGGTACTTATCGGAGGTGCTGATCGTGGAGAAGAGCTTCAGATTCGGATCCCAGACGAAGCCGGGTGGAGGTCTGAAGGACAGACCTCAGTGCGAGCGGTGCGGCAGGCCCGTGAAAGTCACCAGCGACGACTACGAGCGCGAGGAGATCTTGTGTCCTCACTGCGCGTCGGACGCGAAATTGTCCGTGCTTGCTGATTATGAAGGCGGTTAGCCTCTCGATGCGAGCTTGAGTCCGCAGAGGCTGATAAGCCTGTCCCGCAGAACCGAGGGCGAGGCCGTCTCCGTGACGATCATGTCCACGCCGATGTCCAACAACGCGTCTATTAGCTCCTCGGCGGTCAGGTCCTCCATCCCGTATCGCACGTAGAACTGCTCGAGGATGTCCTCCAGTTTTGCCTGGCTGGTTACGGTCAGTTCAATGCTCATGTTGGTCCCTCCCATTCGGATTCTACCCTCACCGAAGGCTAAGGAGTTGCCCGCGCGCTTCCGATTATTCCCATAGAAGATGACTACGAGGACCACCATTGGCTGATAATGAGTCCCAGAAGTCGGCGATATCCCTGTCGGGAGTCGAGAAGGCTTCGGTGCTGCTCATCTCGTTGGGCTCGGACATCTCATCGAGCGTCCTGCAGCAGCTCACGCCCGAGGAGATCGAGCGCCTGACGGCCGAGATCGTCATGCTCAAGCGCGTCGATCAGGGCCTGCGCGATCAGGTTCTCGACGAGTGCAGGGAGTCGCTCGGCAAGCAGAGTGTCGGGGGCGGCGCCGAATACGCGCGCGCCCTGCTCGAACAGGTCGTCGGCGGCGCCAAGGCCAAGGAACTGCTCACGCGCCTGAGCACAGGCGGCGGGGCGGGCAGTTTCCGGTGGCTTCGCGCCGTACCGCCACCGCAGCTCGCGCAGTGCATCCGCAGCGAAAGGCCGCAGGTTGCCGCGCTCGTGCTGGGCCATCTGCCCGCCGATCAGGCCGCGCAGGTGTTGGCGGTGCTTCCCGAGCAGATGCAGGGCGAGGTCGCTCTTCGTCTGACCGCCATGCAGCCCACCGATCCCGAGGTCGTGCGAGGCGTGGACGAAGTCCTCCTCCAGCGCCTTTCAACATCCGAAAACGCCGCGTTTACCGAGGTGGGTGGAAACGAGGCTGTGGTCAACATACTCAACAACGTCGACCGCGGCACCGAGAAGAAGATAATGGAGTTCCTGTCCGATGCGGACAAGGAAACCGCCGATTCCATCAAAGAGATGATGTTCATCTTCGAGGACATACTCAACCTCGACGACCGCTCCATTCAGGTCATCCTGCGCGACGTGCCCCAGGACGACCTGCGACTCGCCCTCAAGGGCTCTCCGGAGAACGTCAAGGAAGTGTTCTTCCGGAACATGTCGCAACGGGCGGCCGAAACGCTCAAGGAGGACCTCGAAGCGAGCGGGCCGGTCAGGCTGCGGGACGTGGACGCGGCGCAGGGCCGGATTGCATCCATTGCCAGGGCCCTCGATGAGGCCGGTGAGATAAGCATACGCGACACTGGCGAAGACGTGATCGTATAGCGCCACGCAAGACGGCCTCACGGCCTAGTCAGGACCCGCGGGCGGACGGCTTGTGGGACGCGGCGCGGGAGATAATATGTCGGACATCCTGTCAAACGAGGAAATCAGCGCCTTACTCAGCGCATACAGGGCAGCGGAGAACCTGGGCAAGACATCCCGCGAAAAGCAGGCCGACCAGCAGGTCAGGCTCTACGACTTCGCCCGCCCGGACAAGTTCTCCCGCGATCACATCAGGACACTCTACTCCATCCACAACAAATACGCCACCAGCTTTGCCATCGCGCTCGCCGGACTGCTGCACCTTGCGGCCGGTGCGGACCTGCTTTCGGTGGATCAGGTCGCCTACCGGGAATACTGCTCCTCGGTGCCGGAGAACACGCTGTTCTGCGACGTCAGCCTGGAGCCGCTGACCTCCACGGCCATATTTGAGTTCAATCCCTCCGTAGCCGGGGCGTGCATCGACGGGCTGACCGGCGGCAGCGCGATCGCGTTCTCTCACGAGGCCGACCTCACCGAGATCGACCGCGCGATAACCGCCAAAGTGGTCGAAGTGCTGATGAAGAAATACGAAGAGGCGTGGGGGCCGTATATCGGTATCCAGGCGACGGTCCGCGAAGCCGACCTGCGGGGTTCGTTCAACCAGGTGTTCCTGCCCACCGAACCCGTGCTGGTGTGTGCCTACGAGGTGCGCATCGGCCAGACCTCGGGGATGGCGAGTGTGTGCATACCGGCCAGCGCCGTCGAGGCGATCCTGCCCAGCCTGTCGGCCGGCAGACAGGTCAACACATCGTCCCGACAAACTCCCGCCGTGGTCGATGCGCTGCAGACGTCGCTGGAGGAGGTGCGGATGGAGTGCCTGGCAATCCTCGGTCGAACGACGCTCACAATGGGCGACATCGTCAACCTCCGCGAAGGCGATATCATCCGCCTGGAATCCGGCCCCGACTCCGAAGTCGAGTTCTGGGTCGGAGACAAGCGGACCGCGTTCGCCATTCCGGGCCGCTCCGGCAGGAAGCTCGGGCTCCGCGTCACGAGGCTGGCCAGAGACGCCCGCAAAGCCGCCTAGCATCCGGACATGTCAAAAGGCACGCAGTCCAGTGGACTCCGTGCCTTTGCTCCTGAAAACTACCGGCAGTCTACAGCTATCTGACCACGTAGACCGATGGCTGTAGCACTCGCAGACCCAGCCCTGTCTGCTGGGCGGCCGATGCGATTGCCTGCCTGGCCGACGAGGCCGTCAAGTTCACCGATGCGGCCTTCTCGGCGCACCCGCCCGGAGCGAGTATCACCGCGCCGTAGGCCGCGGAAAGCTGATCGAACACCTCGCAGGCATCTGCGCCCTGCAGCGACACGCTCCCGCTCTCCGGCTCGCCGAACTTAGGCGGCAGGTAAACGAGTTCGCTTACCGACCCGTCTGGGCCTTTCCAAATGATCATGGCGACCTTGGTCTTCGTGCCGGATGCAGGCTGCACTATCCGCGCGGTCGCCTCTTTGTCGCCGGACACCGTGCCGATATATCGCACGCTCGTCAAATCGCCCGAGCTCACCGAGCCGCCAACGGAGCCTTGCGGCAGTTCGTAGACCCGGACCTGCACCGACGCATCCCGGGCTGCCGCCAGCCTGATGTCATAGAGGGTCCCAGCCTGATCGGCTTGATCGATGGTCACTCCTATGCTCAGCCCAGCCCCGACATCGGTATACTTCACGCCCGAATGCGTAGTGAGGCCCGGCGGCTCAGGAAGCGGGGCGTATTCTGTCTCGTTCGGCAGATGCGTGGTCACACGCTGCAGGCCGAACAGCCCCGCCATATACGAGTGCAGCGGAGTGATCTGTATCACCATCGCAAACACCAGCAGCAGCGCGCACGCCGCGGCAACAGCCTTGACGGGCACCCTGAGGGTGAATACGCTCTGCCAGTCGAACTGCAGCCACTTCACGCGACCGCCGGCTTCGCGCCGAGCCTGTTCGACTCGACGCATGATGACCGCGTGCATATCCGGCGGCGGTTCCACCACCGGCAGCTCATCCAGCACAATCGTGGTCGCATGGAAACGATCGTATGCCGCTTTGCACCGAGCGCATTCTGCCAAATGCTGCTCGAATGCCACACCCATAGGCGGTTGAATTGTCTTCTCCAGGTAGCTCGAAAACAACTCCTGGGCTTTGCCGCATTTCATTTTACACAGTGCTCCGTCTTCCGCCGACTTCCAGTGTCAGCCACTCACGCTTCCTGGCGCGACGAACCGAGTTGTTAGTCCCCAACCGCTTCGCGGCGCATACACGTACAGTCACAGAGTGACTATTCGCGCTCTCCGCCCGAACAGCGTGCTCCTGTGCTTGCTTGTAGTCCCAGTTTGTAGACTTGGCATTTATCCAAAAAGTTCCGGTCTTGTTGCAAGAATATCTGCAAGTGCCAGTCGGGCCCTGTTCAGCCGCGACTTCACGGTGCCTATCGGAAGCTGCAGAATGTCCGCTATCTCGTCATAACTCAAGTCTTCCACATGATAGAGCGTTACGATAGCCCGTTGATACTCCGGCAGGGAGTTGATCGCCGCCCGAACGACCTCCGCCCGCTCCTTGCTCTCCACCACTTCCGACGGCAGCGGGTTCTCGTCTTCTATCTGCCGGGTGACCGAGTTCTCGTCGAGTTCGATGAACTCGTCCAGCGAGGTCTGCCTGTGCGCCTTGGACTTCTTGCGCTCATCAAGAAAGACGTTGGTCACGATGCGATATATCCACGTCAGGAAGTTCGCATCGCCCCTGAACGTCTGGATGGAGTTGTAGACCCGAATGAACGCTTCCTGGGTGATGTCGCTGGCGTCGTGGTAGTTGCCGGAGATGTGGTAGGCGCAGTTGAAGACGCGCTTTTCGTAGCGGCCGTAGAGCTCGTCGAACGCGCCGATGTCGCCGTTCTTGCAGCGCTGGATCAGGGCGCGCTCGCCCGCGCGCTCACTCTCCCTGTCCACGCCTGATTTGGAGGCTTTGAAAACCACTCGACATCCTCAGATCGGCCGAGCGCGCATTATTGCCCAGGATCGTGAATAATGCGCGGCCCGACGCCGGATCGTGCCTGGAGAGCACAATCCAGGCTAACTCAGCGCTTTCACGAGCGCTTGCTGTTCTTCGTCGGAAAGAGGTCGTTCGCCCTGCCCTTTGAAGATGGCCTTGGCATAGACCCGCGAGTCCTGCCGTCCATACAGGCCGCTAAGCGCCACTCCGTTCGCTTCCGAGTCCAGCAACACGACAGCGAAGCTCTGCTCGCCGCCGACATCGTCGAACGCGTTGAAGCGCACTATTCCCACCCTCTTGAGGCAACCTTCCAATGTCTCGCCATGCTCTGCAGAGCGCGGTCCTGGTGTCTTCCAGCCGCGCATGGACATCCGATAGCGCTTTCGAGTTGTCCGTAAGGCAATCCACGATGTCACCGAGCTGTCCTTCTTCGAGTCTCGCGTTCCGGCGCCGGCTCAGCCGGGCCAGTTTCCTGGCTAACGTGATCGTGCTGACGAGAAGCAATAGAGTCAGGATACAAAGGCCAAGTACGAAGTAGGCCTCATTGCCCTGTAGAAAGTCCAAGACCTCCCGCATATCGTGTGTCCACCCTCGGCAATCAGCGGTTTTTCCCATTATACCACAGCCTCTGCAGGAGAGGTATGCTTCGGGTCAGAAAGCCTCCCGAAGCACACCTTTCCTGCAGAGAGAAGATGCGTTCGCCCCTGCTCTGGCGGGGTGATGCGGACGGTTGACAAGCCGGCATAACTGGCGTAAGATTGGTCATCACCTGACAGGGAGGTCGGCGTAAGGTGAGTGTTACCAGTCAAACAAGGATGCGGCGCAAGTCCGGTGTGAAGGACAGACGGCGGTTCTTCGTCCTCAGGAGATCGACCAGGCGTTTGGTGACCATGATTGCCGTGGTCGCGGTCGCCCTCGCGATCGGGATGTGGCTCGTCGGCAAGGTGCTCCGGCCGATCAGGCTGGTCAGCAATGAGCAGCGCGAGCGGGACCGCGTCGTTGCCGAGTATAAGGGGCTCGCCAGGGAGAACCAGGACCTCCGCCGCCAGCTCCATGACCTCCAAACCCCCCGCGGAGTCGAGCGCGAAGCCAGAAAACTCGGCTTCGTGATGCCCGGCGAGATCACCGTTGTCGTCCCCGAGAAGACAGGGAATAGGGAATAGGGAGTAGGGAATAGGAACTCCCTCCCCGCTGCGGGGAGGGTTGGGGTGGGGTCCTTCCCTTCTGGCTTCTGACTTCTGACCTCGGACTTCCAACCTCAAACCTCTGCGTTGCCGTTTGTCCTCACACGCCTCAGGGTACCGGTACCTCATGATAGGAAACGCACTTTCGCGGGGGCGTCCTGCCATGAATAACAGATTACCCGTCTCAATGCAGACACTGATCGTAACGGCAGCGGCGTTCGCGCTGGTTTTCGGGGTCGTATGGTTCGCGTCTTCGCTGGGCGGAGGCGTGCGCAGTGAGGCCGAGGTGAACAAGCCCGCGCTGCCGAACACGACGGCCGATGAGGCCCACGGGACTCCACAGCCGACCGGTCCGAGCGCGGGGCTGGTGAGGGTCGCGCCTTCGGACACGTCCGTGACCGCCATTCCGCCCGACCCCAGACGATCGAAACCAGCGTGCGCGCCGCGCGTTATCAACAAGCCCAGGCCGGTGACGCCGAAGGATATGTTCCCGGTCGGCAGTATCGCGCAGAACACGCCCGTGTTCGCCCATCCCTACAGAAAGATAGCCGAGCTGTTTCCGAGCTTCGAGTATGACGGCGGCCTGTGGATGGCGACGGGCAGGTTCGTAACGGCAATGCAGGCCGACCTGACTCCGACCGGCTACCGGCTTCTCGACGGCCGCAAGCTGTTTGCGGTCGCCAATACCAGCGCGCCGAACTCGGTGCTGTTCATTCAGAGCGCGAACAACCCATACAAGTTCGCCGTCTATCGACGAGCCTAAAAAGAGCGCCTCGGCCGGCTTTGACGCGGGCCGGGGCGCTCATACATATCTGGTTTGTCGATGATCGTCACGGTTGATCGTTCGGGGCTGCTCTGCGCCCCGAACCACCTCGGCGCGAAATGCGAGCGCCGAGGGATCACATCTAGAACGCTTCCTCCTCCTCGAGGCTCTCTTCGCCTTCCTGCGAATACATCTCGGGGTCCATGTCGAACTCTTCCTTGCACTCCTCGCTGCAGAAGCAGAAGTGTTTGCCCTTGAAGTCGGTGCACACAGCGGCGTGCTCCTCCGGCACAACCATTCCGCATACGGGATCGATCGGCATTTGGTCACCTCCCAGTGTCGTTGCGTCTTGGAGGTGTTTCCCAAGGCGGCTGTGGCATAAACCTCTGCCTTACAAGCACGTTTTGTGGAATACGATACATGCCAGAGGTGCGCCTCGCATGACCCGACCCGATGACGACAAGACAACCGATCCCATTCCGCTCGAAAAGCAGCCGCCCGTTCTTCGGGACATGCTATCGGCAATAAACGCCGCGCGGAGGCAGTCCAGCCTCTACGGCGCGGATCATCCCAACACGCTCAGCGCCGCGGGCGAGCTTTCGAACACGATCGACGAGTTCGCCGCCAGCTTCGACCGCGCCACGCTCGTGTTCACACGCAAGGCCGTCATAGTCAACGACCGCAGTTGCTTCGCATCCGCCGACAGTCAGGAGCTTTTTGAGAGGCTCAGGGCCCGCGGAGTGATGGCGATCACTCTGGCCGGATCGCCCGGCCCAGAGCAGGCCGCCGCGTTTCTGGCGTTCCTCAATACTGAACCCGCCGCAATACGCGCCGACGGCGGCGCCAGCTCATATCTGAGAAAGCACGCCGTCAGCAGGATCGTCGCCACCGACGCCGTCTACACCAGCGGCGACGGCTTCGAGGACGACGACTCCACCAGCCGCGCCGACTGGACCGAGGACGCCATGGACCGCGCGGTCGGCGCAGCAATCGACTGGCTCTCGAGGCAGGATGAAGACGCCGAGGAGCAGCCGCCTCGACTTCCGATCACAGATATTCTCTCCCGCCCGGATCAGGCCGCCAAGCTTATACGCGAGGCCGTCACCAAGCTGCACGCGTCCCGCCGCCAGGAGACGCCCGGCGAGCTTGCCAGCGAGGTCGTTCACGACCTCAAGGACCTCGCCCGCTCAGATGGAGAACGAATGGGACAACTCTACCCCGCAAATACGCAAGGCCATATCCAAGTTGCCCAAGGGCATCCGCCCCGAGATCAGGGGCTTCAATGAGGAAGAAGATCCCGACTCCGATGCCGTGCCTGTTTCTGCCAGGCGGACGGCGGACATCGGCGAAGTGGAGGAGAGAGTCGCTGCTGTGCTGCGTGAGATACAGAACCTGGCCAAGCCGGAGCACTTCCCCGCGCCGGACGCGTTCGGTTCGCTATTCGGCGCCAAAGCCGATGGGCTTCTCTCCACCTGGCGAACGGAGCTGCAGCCGGGATCGGTCATGGAATCATCGGGCCGAACGCTTGAGACGCTTATGAACTGGGAGAACGCGCGCTGTCGAGCACGAGCGCATCGCACGCGCGCTTGCCGGACTGATACCACGCTCGGTCGAGATGGGCGACACCGCCTCCGCGCGAATGATCGCCGCTGCTCTGATCGCCGAGATGAGGCGCGACGAGCCGCTCAACTGGCGCTCGACCAACGCGAGAGCCGCGCTTGCCGGCGTGGAAACGAAGGCGCTCAAGCCCGTCGTCGAGGCCGCGCTGGAATCGGGCGATTCGTCCGCGTGCGATACCGCCTCGGCGCTGGTCGAAATCCTGCCGGAGCTTGCGCTGGAGATGGTGGGGTCGCTGGGTTCGTGCAGGATTCCGGCGTTCAACGAGTCGCTCAAGCGCGCGATTGTCGCGTCGGGGCCCGCGGCGATAGTCCCGCTCGGCAGGCTGCTTCGGGAAGGGCTTGGCGCGTCGCGTGAGATGGCGCTCGAGGTGCTGATCGGCATGAACGGCGCGGCGGCGATACGCGAGGTCGCCCAGGTGCTGGCCGGGGCCGATCCCGAGTTCATCGTCGGCGCGCTCAAGCTGCTGCCCGCCGTGCGCATCCCGCAGGTAACCGATCTGTGCATCGCGCACGTTGACCATCCATCAACTGAGGTGCGCTGCGCGGCGCTGGGCGCCCTTGGTGAACTGGCCGACCCGAGCGCCGTGCCCGTGATCGCGCGGGTGGCGGCACGAAAGAGTCTCAAGGCGGATGATGCCGCCGACAAGATCCAGGCAGTTCAGGCCCTGGGCAGGATCGGCAGCCCCGAGGCGCTCGACTGCCTCCATCGAATGGCCCACCGCCGCCCGCTTTTGGGCCGCGCCAAGTACGAACCGATCAGACTCGCCGCAGAACGAGCTTACTTTGGGGCCTGCTCGCGCCAGCCAGAAGCCGAATCCAGAGCAGCCTAACCTTCCGACAGACGACCGAGGACCGACGACCGATGACTACGAACAACACAGCAGATATGCACGCAAGAATCGCCGACGCGCTCGCAAAGATCAGCGCGACGGCCCGAACGGTCGGCCAATACGGCCGCAGCCATCCGCTCGTCGACGAGATGGTCCAAAACGCCCACCAGACGCTGGCCGAGCTGATGGTGGTGCAGCCGTCGCTCGTCGTGGCGGTGGGGGACTCATATCTCGCGCTCGACAGCTTCCCCATCGAGGACGCCACGGGCTGTCTTGCAGCTCTGGCCGCGCAGCTTCACGACCGCAAGGTCTCCGAGATCAAGTTCAGCGCGGGCGTGACTCGTCAGGAGGCGCTCGAATTCGCCGAGGCGATCACCATGATCCCCGAGGACCTCACACTCCGCGGCGGGATGGCCGGCGAGCTGAAGAACCGCGGTGTCGTCAACATCCAGACGCGCTCCGGCGTGCTGCCGGTCGAGTCGCGCGAGGCAAAGGACCCGGCGGACATCTACGAGGAGGCGCTCGTGCTCGTCGAGGAGGCGATGAAGGCGGTGCAGTCGGGATTGGCGATACCGATACCGGAGATACGCTCCGTCGTCGCCGATTCGCTTCGCAGCCTCATCACCGACGACAGCGCCCTGCTCGCTCTCGCCGGCATTCGCAGCTATGATCGCTACCTATCCGAGCACAGCGTCAACGTGTGCATTCTCTCGATGGTGTTGGGCAAGGACCTCGGCCTCGACCCGGCCTCCACGCTCGAGCTCGGCCTGTCGGCGCTGCTGCACGACGTGGGCAAGGTCTTCGTCCCGTCCGACATCGTGCGTAAGCCCGGCAAGCTCAGCGAGGAGGAATGGGAGCAGATTCGCAGGCATCCGGCTGAGGGCGCGCGTGCGCTCGCGGGGTTGCCCGACCTGCCCGCGCTTGCTTCGACCATCGCGCTGGAGCATCACTCACGCTGCGACGGCTCGGGCTATCCGTCGCTGCCGGTGGCGCAGAGGCCGCACCTGCTGAGCAGGCTGGTGGCGGTTGTGGACGCCTACGACGCGCTCACCACCGACCGTCCCTACCGCGAGCGATGGACCCCGCAGCAGGCGATCGCGTGGATGCTCTACGAGGCGGCGGCGCAATACGACAGGCAGTTGATGGCGCGATTCGCCTCCCGCGCGAGGCTGTATCCGATAGGATCGCTGGTGAGACTGAAGAAGGGCGACTACGCGGTGGTGATCGGCGGCAGCCACAAGCACCCCCGCCGCCCGACCCTTCGCGTGGTCACCAACACCCGCCCGCTCGGAACCGAGCCTGAAACCATCGACCTATCGACCAACACCGATCCCGCCCTCGAAATCGACACCATGGCGCAACCGGTCGAGGTGCTGCTGCCCTACGCGGATAAGCTCATTGCGGCATGAGGATGGACGTCGGAGTCTCATGCGACTCCAGTTGCTCTCTATCTGGAGTCAGTGACAATAGTACGTGACATAGCCCACTTCCTCGCCTCGTTTTCGCAGTGCATCTGCGAACAGGCTCAATTCGGACCAGCCTCGATCGATGTCTTCGTCGGACAAATGGGGCTTCAGGGCCTTCACGCATGCTTTGAGCTTGCCGGGATCGGAGGCCATCTCTGCGCTACTGCGGGCACACCAGACCAGGGTGGAGATGCATTCCAGTCCCCTCACATCTCGGTTGCCTGTAAACCCGGCGACTCGATCAATGGCAGCCGCTATCTTGGCATCCAGAAAACGCTTCGTGCCCCTCGCGCTGGGCCCAACCTTGTATCGCGGACCGTAGCGGCCAGGGGTGATCTCATAGCTGAGCGCCCCAGCAATCCGCAACCCCTCGATCTCCGCATCCAGATCGAAGGAGTATGGTCCATGCTTGTACAGCGTGTGTTCGTAGCCAAGGTCAACGCCGAATGCTCCCTCAGCAGGAAAACGGCCTTCTGAATGTGCGTCCTGCCGGCCCAACTGCCCGCGCGCCGCAGGCTTCGCACCACGTCAAGAACCGCTGTCTGCCTCTCCTGGAATTGCACGTCTATTCTCTCCTCCTCTTCGATTTCGGTTCTCCCGGCGCGCTTCTCCTTCACAAGTGCATCGACCTCTTTGAACACACTCCGGTCGGCGAAGATGTAGCCAAACTCGGCAGGCGGTAGTTTCGCGAGCACCCCTGACATATCCAGGCTGTTCACAATATCCCCATTCTCAGTCCTTACTGGGAAGTTGGCGGCATCCGCGGCTGGTATGTGCTTGTCGCTGAACACGAGGTCGCCGTAGGCAGCCTCTAGCTCGGCGTCGAGCTTCTCCCACAGCCCCGGGAAGTTCATGTCTTCTACCGGTTCCATGTATATGCCGTTCGATAGTGCTCTCGCATTACTATGCGCTGTGCTTGCCGATGTGTCGGAGAGCCTGAATCACTGCAGCTCGCCTGTTCTGCGGCCCAGACCTCGTTGTCAGTAAGGAGAACGTAATCGCTCAGTCTGTGGGGAATCTTCCCGCCGGCAGCCAGCCAGTGAGGAACTGCTGCAGACGCTTGTCATAGGCTCGCCTTACGTCGTGATAGTAGACCTGAGTATACATGAAGTACCGAGCCAGCAGCAACGCCTCGGCTGCGTGCATAGCGCCCTCTTCGATGGCAAGTGAACAAAGGTCGCTCGCAGGGTCAACGACAACAGTCAGGTTGTCTATCAACCGCAGAGGATCGAACCTGCCGTACGAGACTCCAGCATGGTGTGAGTCGCGAAGAAGGTAGTCGATTCTGTCGACCCCGAATGTATCGCCCGTGATGATCTCATTGAGCACAGTCTCCCACTCACTAAGGTGCGGCTCGTCACTTGGTCGTTTCTTCCTGTCCCAGGCGAGCTTCACAACGTCCTCCGGGTCTACCTGCGGCCTGGTCTCACGCAGGAGTTCGGCAATCTCGCTCTGCCTGATGATGTCCGCGGTTATCCGTTCGTGATTCCAACCGTCGGGTAGCAGTTCCTTCTCAGCGGCATGTGAGAATGGCAGGTGTCCTATGTCGTGCAGCAGAGCCGCGACCCGCAGAACCCGTCTCCAGTAGTCCTTCGTTGCCGGGTCGAGAAGATCGCGTCCCAGACGCTCGGCTACGGCTGAGTCGCTCGAGCACGCTCTGGCTACCGCGTCAAAGACGCGGCCTGCAAGGTCCATCACTCCGATGCTGTGCTCAAACCGTTTGTGTGTGGCGCCCGGATACACATAGGATGTCAGGGCAAGTTGATGAATGTGCCGGAGCCGCTGGAATGGCCTCGTGTCTATCACGGCTTTCTCAAGAGAGTTGAAGCGCACGAAGCCATGCACGGCATCCCTGACCTCATTCTCAAGCTTGAGCAAGGCAATCCTCCGGGGTCATCAACCAAACTACCTCAGCATTCTAGTCGGCAGACTGTCGTCTGTCAAGGATCATGCGATTGGCCAGACATCGAACTCCCTCTCCCACGCATTCCCTTTGATGTAAAGCTCGTGTGTCGGGTGCTGTGCGTCCGTGTAGTCGGTCTTCCATCTCGGTCTGCCGTGGATGTCGGTGTCGGGGGTCTGGAGGTGGTCGGGCAGCGTTATCGTCTGGACGTGGATGTGGTCGTCGAACACGTCGAACACCGAGTAGTCCGCCGGGTAGCTCGCGGAGCCTGACGTCACGATGTGGTGCACGCCGCCGATCTCTACAGCCCCGGTCAGATGGATGTGGCCCGACAGAACGGCGATCACGCTATCCGCGTGGGCGCTGACTATGTCCAGAAGCGCGCCGTCGTGCGCGTAGTCGCTCGCAAATCCGAAGCTCTCGGCAAGAACCGACGCCTCTCGCACCGGCACGATCGGAATGTGGCAGCAGACGATCACCGGCCTGTCTGCCGCCGATTCCAGCATCGCGCGCAGCCAGTCGTTGCGCAGCTTCCCGCATCCGGTGGAGTTGGATGCAGGCGCGCCGCTGTTATCCAGCGCGACGAACACGATCCCGCCGGCCTCGAATGTGTAGTTCCACCGCCTCGGGCCGAAGACGTCGTTGTAGGGCTTCTGCCTCTCGGGGTCGCCCTCGGTCTGCACTGTCTCGTGGTTGCCGGCGACCGGATAGAGTGGGCATTCGAGCTTGCAGACCAGTTCCCTGAAGAGCTCCAGATCGCCCGGCGCGTTCGCCATGTCGCCGATGGATATGACGAAGTCCGGCCGAAGCTCGTTTGTCGCCCGCACGAGATACTCCTGCTTCTCGTTCGCGAGCCGGTAGGCCGACGGCTCCACGCTCACGTGTTGATCGTTCCACTGGACAAACCGCATAGGCGTATGATAGGCCACTTGCGGCCGACCGTCAATCGCACTCCGGCTGCAGGACTCCGCCTTCGCCTGTCGAATACCCTACCGTCAGGAGGTGATGCGGTATGATCGACGCGATTCTTCCAGCCGGCGGCCGGATCTCGGGCGAGTTTGCCGAGGAGACGGGTGTCAGCGTCAAGGCGCTGATAGAGATCGGCGGGCGGACGGTCCTCGAACGCACAATCGACGCGCTGCGGGCCACCGGCCGGGTTGGGCGGGCGGTCGTGATCGGCCCCAGCGAGATCGCCGAGCACGCCTGCGCGGGCTGCGCGGACGCGGTGCTGAGCGAGGGCGGCGACTCCGGTCCCGCCAACATCATCAAGGGCATCAAGTGGCTCCGCGACACGGACGGCGCCTCCTCGGACAAGGTCCTGATCGTGACAACGGACCTTCCCTTCGTCACGCCCGAGTCGATCCGCGCCTTCATCGACTCCTGCCCCGCCGGCATCGACCTCTGCGCGCCGCTGGTCACCAAGGAGCAGTTCGACGCGCGCTTCCCGGGCACGCAGGGCTTCTTCGTGCCGCTCGCGGACGGCCGGTGGACCATCGGCTGCGGCTTTCTCGTGAATCCCACGGCGATCGAGGCCAATCGCGACCACATCGAGCGCGTATTCGCCCAGCGCAAGAGCCAGGTCGGCATGGCGCGGCTGCTCGGACTGCCGTTCATAGTCAAGTTCCTGGCCCGGCGGCTCACGGTCTCCGACATCGAGCGCCGATGCTGCGACATGCTGGGCTGTTCAGGGAAGGGCGTCGCCGGCAGCCCGCCTGAACTCGCATTCGACCTCGACCACCTGGCCGACTACCGCTACGCAACCGGGAGGCAGGAATGACCCTCGCACATCGCATCAAACACGGCGCGGCGCTGCTGGCCGACCACCCAGCGCTGATCGGCTGGTATGTTCGCAACAAGCTCCGCGTCGCGACCGTCCCGTTCGAGCGCGACCACCTCGAAGGCGTCAGCCGGTTCACCCGCGGCATCACGTTTCGCCTGACCAACGGCTGCAACCTGCGCTGCAAGATGTGCCGGTTCGTCGAAAGCGGCGAGGTCGCCACCGGCCTCAAGGACAGCCTGCCTCTGGAGGCGTGGAAGTCGATAGTGGACGACGTCGCGCACTTCCGCCCCTACTTCACGCTCACCGGCGGCGAGCCGCTGATCTGCCCCTGGATCGGCGACCTGATCACCCACATCACCAGCCAGGACATGCGCTGCACGCTCACCACCAACGGCACCCTTCTCGCCAAGCGCGCGCCGGACTTCATGGACAGCCCGCCGGATCTGGTGGTAGTCTCGGTCGATGGGCCGCCGGCGGTCCACAACGAGATCCGCGGCCAGCCAAGGGTCTTCGAGCGCGCGGTCGAGGGAATAAGAGCCGTCCAGCAGCTTCGCATCGAGCGCGGCGTCAAGGCCCCGCTGCTTGCGATCAACTGCTCCATCACGCCGTGGAGCTACGAACACGTCGAGGAGATGGTTGACGTGGCCCGCGAGCTCGGCGTGGACGCGCTCAACTTCCAGCACCAGTGGTCGATCACGACGCGAATGATCGACGAGCACAACGCGAAGTACGGGAAGATGCATTCCCTGTGTGCCGCCGACCTGGGCGCGTCCGATCCGCCGCCGGTCGATCTCGAGAGGATCGTGGGAGTCGTCAGCCGGATTCGCGAACGCGCGCGTGAGAGTATGGAGCCGATCGTCACCTTCCACCCCGAACTCGATGACGCCGAGGTCCGCGATTGGTATGCCGACCCGCATATCTGGGTGCGGCGCCGACCTGCCGCGTGTGCCTGGATAAACACCGAGGTCGGCCCGACGGGCGACGTTGAGCCCTGCTACGGCATCGTCTGCGGAAGCGTGAAGGAGGAGCCGCTGTCGGCGATATGGAACAGTTTCCCGTATCGCAAGTTTCGCCGGCGGCTGGCTGCGGCTGAGGATTTCCCGGTCTGCGTCCGCTGCTGCGCGTTCTTCCGGAGGGATTAGTTGGGCCAACCACAGGCTCCCGTCAAGTTCGTCACTATCGGCAACGGTCTGACCGCGATGCGGCTCGTGCTGCTGCCGGTCATAGTCGCGGGTATCACGCTTCATAACGGCTGGCTGGCCGTCGCGGGAATGGGCGCGGCGCTCGTGACCGACCTGCTCGACGGCCGCATCTCCCGCAGGCTCGGGCAGGCGTCGCAGTTCGGCGCGACCCTCGACAGCACCATCGACTTCGTGCTGATCTACTCGCTGTTCATCGCGCTCTACGCCGCCGGACGGCTGGCGACGTACCAGTTCATCGTGCTCTACGTCGCGATGCTGTCGAACCTGCTGCTGCAGTTGGGATCGATGGGCAGCGGGAAGGCCGACGGGCGTGGTTCGCACCGTCACCGGCAAGATCGCCGGCGCGCTGCAGTATACATACCTGCTGTTTCTGATCGCGTGCGAGGTCATTCCGCCGAGCCACGCCGTAGAGATCGCCAACATCGTCATATTCGCGCTGTTGACCGCCGCTATCGCGCTGAGCACGGTGCGATTCCTCGTCAGGCTCAAGGACATCGTGAGGCCCGATGCGACCGACTAAGCAAGCCGATGTCCCAAAGCCGGTCTTCCCCGGCGGGATGCGCGCGAGAGATCACTTTTCCGTCGCCGCATTCTGGTTCGGGATCAACCTGCTGTGGGGTGCGCTGCTGATCATCATCATTCCCAGCCAGATGAAGCAGGTCGCGCCCGAAAGGCCCGCGGAGACGACCGGCCTGCTGCTCGGCGTCGGAGCGATCCCCGCGCTGCTCGTGCCGCTCATCGTCGGGCCGTTCAGCGACCGCTGCCGTTCGAAACTGGGCCGGCGAAGACCCTACATGATCGTCGGGACGGCTATCAACCTCGTCGGTCTGGCGCTTGTCTGGATTGCGGGTCTGCGTCTGCTTCTTCCGTTGTATTTCGTCGGCTATCTGGTGACCAACATCGGCAACAACATCGCCTCGGGCGCGTATAACGGCGTGATACCGGACGTCGTCCCCGTGGACGAGCGCGGCGTGGCGAGCGGATGGATGGCGGCGATGAGCCAGTTGGGAACGGTTCTCGGCGTGCTGTCCGCGGCGCTGCTTATGAACGCGGGCCGGCCGGCTGAGAGCCTGATCGTCGTCGGTCTGAGCCTGGTCCTGTTTCTTGCGTTCACCGTGTTCGGCGTGAGGGAGCGCCCAAGAGCCTTTCCGTCCGGCAGGCTGAATCTGACCGGGTTCATCAAGGGCCTCTGGATCGATCCCCGCAAGTACCCCGATTTCGCGTGGGTCTGGATCACGCGGGCGCTGGTCGTGATGGGACTATGGACGGTTCAGGAGTATATGCAGTTCTATCTCGTCGATGTGATAGGCGTGCCGGAAGCGGGCAAGGAGCTCGTCGCGGGCAAGATACTCGTGCTCAGCCTTATCTGCGCCACGATCACCGGCCTTATCGGCGGCGCGGTATCCGACCGCATCGGACGCAAGCGCGTCGTCTACATCGCGAACGCAACGATAGCCGTAGCGTGCTTCGCCTTTCTGCTCTCGCCGTCCATCGTCTACGCTTACGTGGTCGCGTGCATCTTCGGCCTGGGATTTGGGGCGTACTACAGCGTGGACTGGGCGCTGGGCTGCGACGTGCTGCCGAACAAAGAGGACGCCGGCAAGGACATGGCCGTATGGCACATCTCGATGGTGCTGCCGCAGTCGGTCGCGCTGCCAGTCGCCGGCGCGCTGCTTGGAGCGTTCGGCCACCACACGACTCACGGCCCCGCCGGCCTTGTCACCCACTACACCCACAACGGCTACACGGCGATATTCAGCCTCGCGGCGATCTTCCTGCTTCTCGGCGCGGTGCTGATACGGAACGTGCGGGGAGTGCGGTAGCGTCCTGCAGCTTCAGCAACCGTGCCGCGTTGTCGCCGAAGAACTTGCGCTGGGTGGCTTCGTCGAGGCCGAGGCCCTCGACGATGTAGAGCTGCTTGTTGTACTGCGGCTCGAACTCCTCGACCCCGCGCGTACAGTCCGTACCGAAAAGGATCTTGTCCCACGCGTCCTCGAACCACAGCAGGTTTCGGAACCAGTCCACGCCCTTTTGGTCGCGCCAGACGCGGCCGGTGATGTCGGCGGTGACGTTGGGGAGCATGCGAACCATCATCGCGGCTTCGTCGTGCCAGGGGACGCCGAGGTGGGCGATATGGAAGTTGAGGTTGGGGAACTCGCGCGCGGGGCCGTCGAGATAGACCGGCCGCATTCGTGAGCTGTCGCAGTCCTGCCCGCGCATGCGGTCCGTTGACCATCACGATCCCCGTGTGGAACAGCGTCGTCAGGCCGAGCGCTTCGATGCGCGCGTAGACCGGGAATGCGCGGGGGTCGTTGTAGCAGAAGTGCGGCATCGTGAACTTGATACCCGCGAACCCCTGCTCGGCGTATCTATCCACCATCTCCGGCTCATCGACGCCAAGGTCGAACCACGCGAAGCCGAGTATTCTGTCCGGGTGCTTCTTCATCGCATCGAGCGTCCACGAGTTCAGGCCGAACTCGAAATACTCCGGCAGGCCGCAGAACACGGTCTTGTCGAACCCGAGCCGGTCCATCTCGCGAATCCAGTCCTCCACGAAGTCGCCAGCGGCCGGGATGTGGTTGTGGTAGTCTATCCTCATGGTCTCCCTATCTGGCGGGTCCCGAATTGTCAATTGACAATTGACAATTGACAATGGCTAGTCGTCCGTATCCAGTGTCACGTTGATGATCGGCAGAGCCGCGGCGGCGGCCGTACACGTCACCTCGACATTCGGGTGTTCCTGGATCAGCGACGCCGGGCAGTCCTTTGTTATCGGCCCGAAGCACGCCCGCCGCATCATCCCCGAATGCCACGAGCGCATGAACGTCATGTGATACGTCTTTGTTGCGAGGAGTTCCTTCACACCGATCGTCACCGCGCGCCGCGGGATCAGCGCCCAGTTGCCGTGCGTGCCGAGAATCGCCATCTGCGTCTGGGTCTCGCGGTTGGTGTCGACGATCCGCGTCGTGCAGTTCCGCACCCAGTCGAGGTCCCTTGGAGTCATCGCCAGGCTCAGGCGGATCGTTGAACGCGAGATGGCCGGATATCCCGATCCCGCAGAAGCACAGGTCCGCCCCGCCCATCCCGAGAATCTCATCGCTGATCGCCTGAGCGTTCTGTGGAGTCGGCGTCTTCACGCGGTCGAAGCTGAACCCCCGCTCAGGCTCCAGGCGGCTGGCGAACGTCCGCCGGAAGCTCGCCTGGAAGCTGAGCGGGTGGTTCTCGGGGATGGGATTGTCGTTGTCGTCGATATACTCGTCCATCAGGTAGACGCGTCACATTCTCCAGCGACACTTTCTCCTTGTTGGAAAGCGCCGCCCACGGCTCAAAGCCGAGCGGGCCGGTCGGCAGGATGAAACGAAGTGGGTTTGCCCGCCTCGTTGTTGCGTTTGATCAGATCGACCATGATCCGCGCCGCGTGCTTGTTGAGCTCGGCGGTGTCCTTGACGAAATGAAAGGGCCAGTTCCTGTGCTTGGCGAAATCTTCCAGTGGGATCGAGTAGTAGTCCATCAGTGACATCCTTTCTTGGGCTCGACTCTGAACCCGTTACAGCCATTTCTCCAGCGAGCATATAAGCACCAGGCCGGATGCGATCAGGACGGAGTAGACGACCTTCCTGAACGCTTGCTCGTTGATCCGATAGTGCGCCTTGTTGCCTATGTACAGTCCGGTAAGCGTGAACGGCAGGCACACTGCGACGATCTTGATGATAGGCATGTGCGGCCCTTTGCTGAGCAGCCACTGTGTGGTCAGGATCGTGTTCATCGTGAACCACATCATGCACATAGTCACGCGGAAGAGCAGCTTATTGGTGATGGCGCGGGTAGCGTAGATCACCACGAGCGGCCCGCCGGTGCCGAACGCGCCATGTATAACCCCGCCCAGCGGCAGGAATGAGCTCGTGAACAGCTTCTTGCTGGGGGTCATCTTGGAATGCGGCGTGCCCATCAACAGCCGGATCAGGCCCTGCGTGCCCACGACGATCATGAACCCGGCCAGTATCCACTTGAGATAGTCCGGATCTATGGAGTGCCGCATCCATATTCCGAACGGCAGCCCCAGTCCCACCAGCAGCGCTATGTGCAGATACTCGCGCCAGACGATGTTCCTTCTGGCCTCCAGCACGATCAGCCCCGCGAGAATCCACGCCTGCATCACCAGCGCCGGCACCGCGACCTCGAGTCCCAGCAGCAGCGTCACAAACGGCAGCGCGAGCACCGTCGCGCCGAACCCCGTCACGCCCTCCTGAAACGACGTGAAGCACACGATCAGCCCGACCAGCAGGTACCTGTAGACCTCGGGCATTGCCTACTCCAGCGTCCCGATCTCGCGATCCGCCGCCCGTGGGCCTCGCGCCGCTATCTCATCACGCGCCTCCGCCCAGAAATCGCGCACCTTCGGCGATATCGCGGGCGCATCCTGGAAGTTGCTGCTGAGGAACACCTCGACTATCTTCGCCGCCACATCAGGAGCGACGAGGCTCTCGCCCATGCACAGCACGTTCGCGTCGTTGACTTTCCTACCGAACTCGGCTGCCAACGGGCTCTCCGCCGAGATCGCGCAGATCCCCTCGAACTTGCCCGCGCCCAGCGCCATTCCCGTGCCGCTTCCGCAGCAGAGAACGCCGAGTTCGGCCTCGCCCTTCTGCAGCACGCGCGCCGCCCGCTCGGCTATCGACGGAAACTTGGCGAACACAGTCGTGTCATAGCAGCCCACGTCGATGACCTCATGTCCGTTGCTTCTCCAGATACTGCTTCACCGCGCTCTTCAGCGCAAACCCCTTGACCACCGAACCAATAACGACTCTCATAACCCACCAATCCTATATTGCGGAGTACACCGCCAGCCCTGAGTAGCGAGGAACGAGCGTATCGAAGGGCGGTGCTCGGAACACGTGCCATTCGACAAGCTCAGGACGTGCTTCGGTACGGCCGACAGACCCGGCCTACTCAGCACTTACGGGGTACGCTCACCCCTGCATGCCTCCTTGATCTGCTCGATGCCGAACCCGTGCTTATTGAACAGATACTCCTCCGTCGCGACCTCGCCAAACCTGTCCGGCACACCCAGCCGCTTGACCGGGGTGGGGCAGACCTCGGAAAGCACCTCGCATACGGCCCCGCCAAGCCCGCCGATGATGCTCTGGTTCTCGACCGTGACGACCCTGCCCGTCTTCTTCGCCGACGCGACCAGGCTCTTCGCGTCGAACGGCTTCACGCAGGGATAGTGCAGCAGATCGACCGCGACACCCTCCTTGGCGCGAGTTCATCCGCGGCCTGAATCGCGAAGGGCGTCATGTAACCCGTGCTGACCAGCGTCACATCGGAGCCTTCGCGCGAGCTTCACAGCCGCGTTCGGATCGAACTTGTAGGAATCATCGAACACCTTCGGCTGCTTCATTCGGATCAGCTGCATGTAGACAGGCCCCTCGTGCCCCGCCATCCACTGCAGGCATTCCCGAAGCTCGTAGCAATCGCACGGCGAGAGCACGGCCATGTTCGGGCATCGCGCGCATGATCGCCAGATCCTGGAAGCACATGTGCGTGCCGCCGTTGGGGCCGGCCGTGATGCCCGGCGCGGTGCCGACGATCTTGACGTTGGTGTTGGCGTAGGCGACCGATATCGTCACCTGGTCGTAGACTCGGCGGCTGGCGAACGGCGTGAAGCTCGCGCAGAACGGGATCTTGCCCTCCACGGCCAGCCCCGCCGCGATGCAGATCATGTCCGCCTCGGCCACCCCGCAGTTGATGAACCTGTCCGGCTGCTCCTCGACAAACGTCGGATTGGTGCCCGACGCCTTGCTCAGGTCCGCCTCAAGCACGTAGGATCGTTCGGGTTCTCATCCGCCAGCTCGATCAGCGTCCTGGCGTAGACGTTTCTCATCTCGAGTTCGTGTAGGTTCTCTTGCATCATTGCATATCAGCTTCCTCATCTTCTGCCCCGCCAGTCCTGAGTTGCTTGCGGCCCGGTTGTAGGAGGGGTTTCCAAACCCCGATTTCCGAGCGTGAGGCCTGTGCATTCGGGGTTTGGAAACCCCTCCTACAGCACTTTATCCGGCGATCTGCTAGTACGGCAGGCACGTAGTCCTTGCACCTCAGCGCGCCAGATACTTCTGGTGGTCCTCCGGGCTGTTGATCTTTGATGTTATGGCTTTCCGGCTTGTTCTCGACCGACGGAGCAGTCCTTGGCCTTGATCGTGTGAGCGATGATCATCACCGGCTTGCCCTTGATCTGCTTTGGCCTTGTTGATCGTGGCGTAGATGTCGTCCCAATCGTGGCCGTCCATCTCCAGCACTTCCCAGTTGAACGCTTTCCACTTATCCGCGAGCGGCTCCAGGGTGAGCACGTCATCGGTGAAGCCGTCGATCTGCAGCTTGTTGTAGTCGCGTGATCGCGATCAGATTGTCGAGCTTGTGTGCCCGGCGAACATTGCGGCCTCCCATATCTGGCCCTCGTCGCTCTCGCCGTCGCCGATGATGCAGAACACCTTGTGCTTGCGGCCGTCAATCCTGCGCCGCCAGCGCCATCCCGCACGCGCAGGACAGTCCCTGGCCGAGCGAGCCGGCGGTCATATCGATGCCGGGCGTTCGGATGCGGTCCACGTGGCTGGGCAGATTGGTGCCGTCGGCGTTGAGGCTCGAAAGCATGCTCTTTCGGGAAGTACCCGCGGTAGGCCAGCGCCATGTAGAGCACCGGGCCGCCGTGTCCCTTGGACAGCATCACCCTGTCGCGATCCGTCCCATTGCGGGTTCTTCGGATCGATCTTCAGCATTCCCGCCAATAGAGGGATACGACGGTCTCCACCAGGCTCAGCGCCCCGCCAAGGTGGCCGGAGCCGGCGCGGCAGATCATGTCCGTCATCACGTAGCGCAGCTCGCCGGCCAGCCGGTCGATTTCCTCTTCGCTTGAACGTATCCTGCATCATTCTCATCCTATAGCATCTCCAATTACAGCGACCTCAGGTCGGACGCAGTGACCTCCCTGGGGTTGTTGTTCATAAGCGGATGGAAACTGGCCTCCACCAGCTCGTCCATTGATTCCATCGTAACGCCGATCTCCGAAAGCCTCGCCGGCAGTCCCGCCTGCTGCCTTCAGCTCGGCCACGACGTCGGCCAGCGCCGTCCATGTTCGGCACAGCCCGCCGCGCGCGCAAGCGCATCGCCTCGCTCGCCCATTACCGCGGCGTTGAACCGCATGAAATGGTCCAGCGTCATCGCGCAGCCCGCGCCGTGCGGCAGGTGGTAGATCGCTGGACAGCGGATAGGAGCACGCGTGCACGGCCGCGTTCTTGGGCAGCTGGAACGCCAGCCCCGCCAGCATCGCCGCCTCAGCTCATCCCCGCCCTGGCCTCGATATTCGCGCCGTCCGTCGAGCACAACCGGCAGGTTGCGAACGACCAGCTCCAGCCGCCTTCAGCGCGAACAAATCGCATATCGGCTGATGATTGTTCGACCAGTAGCCCTTCAACGGCGTGCGCGAGCGCGTCCAGTCCCGTGCAGGCCGTGACGTATCGCGGCAGGGTCACCGTAAGCTCCGGATCGACCAGCGCCACCTTCGGGAAAAGCTGTCGTGGGCCATCGGCGCCTTCATGCCCTTTTCGGGATCATCGAGCACGGCTATCGGCGTGACCTCGCTGCCTGTGCCCGCCGTTGTGGGCATCGCGATCAGCGGCAGCCTCGCGGCGCCCATCGGCTGTCCCCTCGGAATGATAGTCTCTCGACCGACCCGCCCTGCACCGCGACCGCCGCCGCGGCCTTCGCGCAGTCCAGCGAGCTTCCGCCGCCCATCGCAACCACGACCTCGCAGCCGTTCGCCGCTGATCTCGCGCACCGCGCTGTCCACCGAGCCGACCGTCGGATTCGGCTCGACGTCTGAGAACAGCCGCGCGTCCGGCCCGAGACTTGCCAGCGCATCCCTGACCATCGCGGTGTCGCGCAGGGCGGAGTCGGTGACCAGAATGGGTCTGGCCCCGAAGCGCGCGACCAGTTCCGGCAGTTCCTTGCGCGACCCTGCGCCGAATCGGATCTCAGTTGGCTGCCTGTAGGTCCACATATCAGCGCGCCTTGCCCTCCGAACCCAGCGCCACGATCAGCTCCTTCATGTCCTGCTTGAGTCTGTCCTTGACGGCCTGCGCGATCTTCCAGGCGTGATCGCTGTGATCGAGGGTCCTGGCGTATTCCTTGAAGTACTTGATGTAGTTGGCTCTGAACGGCTCCCCGAAGTTGAACTTCGCCATCCCAGCCTTCGCCAGGACCGAGATCAATCGCAGGGGTATCCCGCTGGTGCCATGCTGAACCAGCGGCACGCCGATCCGCTCCCGCAGCGCCTTTACAAGCTGCAAATCGATCTGGTCCTGCAGCTCGATCACGCCGTGTTTGGTGCCGTTGGCGATTGCGAGCATATCCACGCCGGTTTCCTCGACGAGCCTGACCGCCTCGTCGGGATCGGTAACCGCCGCCCCGCTTCCGTGCGAGTGAACCCCGCCCGTGACGTGCCCGACTTCCGCCTCAACCGTCACTCCCAGCGGCCGCGCCGCCTCGATCACCTGCTTGGTCAGCCGGATATTCTCATCCAGAGGTAAGTGCGAGCCATCGATCATCACCGATGAGAACCCCGCCTCAATCGCCGCCATCGCCGACTCGATGCTTGAGCCGTGATCCAGATGCATCGCGATGGGGATACTCACTCCGCGTGCCAGAAACTCCGTCTGCGTCGCGGCGAACTCGAATCCCCTGTATGCCAGGTTTGGCTCGTATGATTGTATAATGAGTGGGGAAGCAAGCTCATCCGCGGCCTCTATCGCGGCCCGCGCTATGTCGTAGGTCGCGCCGTTGGTGTTGAACGCCGGGATGGCGTAGTTTTCCTCGCGGGCGCGCTGTGCGAGTGATGATGCCGTGCAAAACTTCATCTCTGTAACTCCAGGGAGGAATCTATTGTTAGTGTATCTAATAAGAGTATTGATGTCAAGGGGAGAAACCGAAATGTCCGCCATAGTATTGCTTGTCGCACTCATGCTTGCCCTGTCTTCGACCGCATTGCTCGCGATGGTCAAGCCTGTCTCGCTGTTCTCGGACAACGCGGTTCTGCAGCAGGGCGTGCCTGTGCCCGTCTGGGGAACTGCCGCGGACGGCGAGCGCGTAACGGTCGAGTTCCAGGGGCAGAAGGTTTCTACCACTGCTCGGGATGGCAAGTGGGCAGTCAGACTGGGGCCGCTCAAGTCCGGCGGCCCCAGTAGTATGACCATCTCGGGGCAGAATTCCGTCCAGATCAGCAACATCCTCGTTGGCGAGGTCTGGGTCTGTTCCGGGCAATCGAACATGGTGTTCCTGCTCTCCAAAGCGGAGAACGCCAAAGAGGCTATCGCGGGCTCGGCCGATCCGCTGCTGCGGCTCTATACGGTGCCCCGCAAGCACACCAATGTGCCCATTGATGACGCCGGCGCGCAGTGGTGCGAGTGTGGGCCCGAAACGATAGCCGACTTCTCCGCCGTCGCCTATTTCTTCGGCCGCGAGCTGCGTAAGGCGCTCGGCGTGCCGGTAGGGCTGATCAACTCCTCCTACGGAGGCACCCGCGCGCAGGGCTGGATGCGAGAAGAGGTTGTGGATGCGAACCCCGACTTCACCGCCGCCTACCAGCCCACGGGAAAAACGGGCCCCAGCAACCCCGGCAGGCTCTATAATGCAATGGTCCATCCGCTGATGCCCTACGCCATCAAGGGCGTGATATGGTACCAGGGCGAGGCCAACCGCACCGACGCCTACCGCTACCGCAAGGTCTTCCCCGCGCTGATCGACAACTGGCGGCACGACTGGGGCCGGCCGGATCTTCCATTCCTGTTCGTCCAGCTCGCGCCCTATGGCCCCAGGCCGGACACCCCCGAGGAACTCAACGTACCCGTGCTGCGCGAGTCCCAACTGATCACATCTCAAACCGTCCCAAACACCGCCATGGCCGTCATCACCGACTGCGGCCACCTGACCATCCATCCGACGAAAAAGGCGCCCGTCGGCCACAGGCTCGCGCTCGCCGCAGAGGCGGTCGCCTACGGCAAGGATGTGACGTATAGGGGCCCCGCATACAGCGGCGTGGAGTTCAAGGGCAATCGTGCCGTGCTGACCTTCACCGACACATTCGGCGGACTTGTTGCCAATGGCGGCGAGCTGACCGGCTTCACAATCGCCGGCAGCGACGGCGGGTTCCGCGGCGCGCGGGCGTCGATTGTCGGGGACAAGGTCGTCGTAAGCAGCCCGGAGGTCGAAAACCCGGCGGCGGTGCGTTACGGCTGGTCGTCGTATCCCGTGGCGAACCTGTTCAACAAGGCCGGCTTGCCCGCCTCGCCGTTCAGAACGGACGACTTCGTGCTCCCCACTCAGCCGCAATCAACCGTAAGCCCTGAGTAGCGCGCGGCGGGTATCGAAGGGCGTTCCCCGCAAATCCTGAGTAGCGACGAACGAGCGTATCCCTCGGACGACAGCGCCCGTAGGGTCGCGAGAGTCGAAGGGCGCCTACGACCGCATTGCGCGCACAAGCTCGATGAGGATGTCGTCCGCGACGTGGTCGCGCGCCATCATCGCGGCTCCCCTCGCGCCCATCAGGTCGTCACCCTCGAACAGGCCGATCGACGGCGCGGAGAGCCCCACCGACGCGAGTCTGTCCGTCACCATTCGGGCTATCTCGGCGCGGACGTGTTCCGGCACACTGCTGAATATGCCCTCGATGATCACCCGGCCGGGGCTATACATCACAATGCCGCTATAGATAGCCTGCGCGAACGCCGGGGTTGCCGTGCCAAGCCATTCGGTGAGCAGCGGATCGTCGGGGGAGGACAGGATCGCCTGCAGGTCGCGCGAGTCGCCCGATGCGCGCGCACGCCGGAGAAGCGAGGCGCCGGTGCAGACGTCGTGGTAGCGGGTCATCTCCGGGCCGGCGCTGAAAGGCAGCAGCCCCATCTCGCCGGAGAACACCTGATCTCCCTTCATCACGCACACCCCGACCCCGAACCTGTTGAGAATCACCATCTCCGTTTCGCGCTGGCGCGGATGGTGGAACCTGTGGTGGCCCATCGCGAAGCAGAGCGCGTTACCCGCACAGAAGGTGGGCAGTCCGGTGGCCTGCTCGGCTTCCGGGCCGAACTCCACGTCCGACAAGCCGACCTGCAATTCGGTCAGCACCCTGCCGGTCGATCTGTCGACTATGGGACCCGGCAGCGCTAGACCTATGGCCTGTCCGCGAAGCGCCTTCTTCTTGACGACATCGATCATATCGCCTGCCATCGTGGCGACCAGCGCGACAAGCGCCTGAGGAGTTGCGTCCGCCGGGACAGGCTTCCGCAGCACGGCCACTACCTCATTGGCGTAGTCGAGTGCCACCACGCGCAGTTGCGTCGCCTCGATGTCCACGCCGATCGTGCAGCCGATGTCACCGCGAAGCGCGAGGGTTTTGGACATCGGACCGCGCTTGCCGACCTGTCTCATCTCGTGCTCGGTGACGATGCCGCTGTCCTCAAAGCCGGCGACGAGCCGGCATACGTTTGGAAAACTCAGCTTCAGGTCTTCCGACACCGACCGCCGCGTTGCCAACGGATGATCCACTATGTAGCGCAGGATGCTTGTGCCAGTTCGTTCAGCCGCCCACTGCCGATCTCGTGACGTCTTTGTCTTGATCATTTGTTGCTCGGCACTTCCCTCTGTATGTATATCCGCCTACCCTATTCGGCGCGCTGTCCTCAAGCTCCTTCTCCGCGTACCCTTCGCCACATCTCCTTCATCACGTTCTGGTCGTAGCGATACGGCGGGATGCCGCGCTCGTCAAGCTCGATCCCGTATCGCCTGGCTAGCTCCAGGTCCGATGCGAAGTCGTCTCCCATCCGTGCCAGCCAGTCCCCAAGCTGCGCCTCCATGGACTCCCGCAGCTTCGCGTCGTCCACGAGGTTGTTCATCTGATACGGGTCGGCCGCGTCGTCGTAGAGGATCCACGGCTCATTGGCGAACCGCGCATAGGTGTGGGTCTTCGTGACGATCCCGCGCCACACGTCCGGCGAGGGCTTGGTCGCCTTCATGTATAGGTAGATCGGGGTCGAATCGGGCCTGGGGCCTTCGCTCTGCGTGAGCAGATGGGGCAGGGCATCGCCCTCGACTTCCGGCGGAACGTCCACCCCGCACATCGCCAGCAGCGTCGGCATGGTGTCCACCAGCCCGAACGGCGCATCCTCCACCGCGCCCTCTGGTATGACGCCCGGCCACCTCGCGATGAACGGCACAATCACCGACTCCGCCCACGGCTTGCACTTCCAACCGCGGTCCTGCGACCAGAGCATATCCCCGTGATCGCTGGTGAAGACGACCAGCGTGTTTTCGGTCAAACCGTACTCGATCGAGGCCATCCAGCAGCCTGCCGAAGTTCCAGTCCAGCGCGGTCACGTGAGCGTAGTAGTCCGCGATCTTGCGCATGTCCGGATTGACGGCATTCGGCCGCGGCGGAATCGCGTCGGGATCGTACATCGCCTTGAACCGCTCCGGCGCCTGGTCATACGGACAATGCGGCGGCTCCCACGACACGAACAGGCAGAACGGCCGCGAATCCGCGCTTGCATCGGCGAGGTATCGCAGCGCGATGTCGGTCTGATCGTCCGGCTCATAGCCCTCGCCCCAGATCGGCTCCGGCGAATCCTCGTAGTGATAGAACACCTTGTAGTTGTGGTTGCAGTTATTGGCCGCCCAGTAGTCGAACCCCTGCCGCCGCGAGCCTGGCGGGGTGAAGCCGGCGCGCTCGGGGCCGTCGAGATGCCACTTGCCGACGTAGCCGGTGCGATATCCCGCGGCCGCAAGCGACTTGGCGATGCACGGCGCGTCCTCCCGCAGCATAATGTCGTTGGCGAGCATGCCGTGCTTCAGCGGGTGCTGTCCCGTGATCATCGACGCGCGCATCGGCGAGCACAGCGGGAAGTTCGCCACCGCCCGCGAAAACCGCACGCCCTGCGTCGCAAACCGGTCGATATTCGGTGTAATCACCGGCTCCTGCCCGACGTGTCCCACCGACGACCCGCGAAGCTGGTCCGCGAAAACGAAAAGTACATTTGGCTGGCTGTTCATTGGCAATCCTCACCGCCCACTTCGACGCTCGGCCCTGTTTTCCATCCGCGCCCAGTCAACCACTTGGTACCGCGCCACTCTCGCATCGCCCGTCCGCGTCAGCACGACCGACCCGCGCGCGCCATCCCACGCCAGCGTCACCGTATTCATCTCGCCGCGCCTGTGCGCGCCGGTCCGCCAGTCGTCCTCATACAGATCGAACCCAAGCTCGCCCGATCCGTAGACGTTCACGGTCAACTCGCGCAGCTTCGGATCATCAGCGTTCCGCGCGAGCCCGGCAAGCGGCAGGATCGAGTTGTCTTTGACGAACACCAGCGCCTTCTCCAGCGGCACGTCGAAATGATGGCTCTGCCCGCCTTCATAGCGCTCGCCGGTCTCGAAATCCCGCCACGCGCCCTTTGGCAGATAGAGGTCGCGCTCCGTGACGCCCGCCACCACCGGCGCCACCAGCACCCGGTCGCCCATCATATACGCGTCGCCGACGTTCCACAAGTTCGCATCCGCCGGATCGTCCATCACCAGCGCCCGAAACGGCGGCAGTCCGGTTCGGTGATACGTCACGAACGACGAATAGAGATACGGCAGGAACCGCATCCTCAGCTCGAACAGCCGCCGCACGATCTCCGTAACGCGCTCGCGGTCCTCGTGTAGCCGGTCGGCGTTATTCTCATCCCTGATCCACTGCTCCCACGGCGGGTTCTTGATATACCACGCGTTGACCAGCGCCTGGGGCGAGAACACCACGGCCTGAATTCGCCGGATCAAGTCCTCGGCCGATACCGCGTGCCTCACCTCCGGGCACCACAGCAGTCCCGAGAATCCCGACGTCACCACCCCGCGGATGAAGCTCTTATGATCGTAGAGGTCGCTGTAGAGCACGTAAGGCAGCGCCGCCGCGAGCGACCATGAAGATCGCACCTGCCCGTATGTCCGCTGGTCCCTCTCATCGAAGACACCCTGAAGGGTCTGCTGATAGAGCCGGCCGAACGCGCAGTGCATCTGCTCGCCGTCCAGCCCCGACGGGAAGCTGCTGATCTCGGGAAACGACCACGGGCTGCGGATGAAGTCCGAGTTGTCGCACTCGTCCATCTTGTAGCCCGACGCGCCACGCTCGACATGCTCGTTCTCGATGGAACTCGGCGAACACGCGCCTTGCCTCCGGATCGGCGAGGTCGGGAACGAGCCCGCCCCACACGAGATAGTCACCGGACCGCGACCGCAGTTGCTCATGGATTGGCGACGAGGGGTGCGTGAATGCGTGTGTCCACAGGTTCACGTGGAAGCCCTTCCCGGCAAGCTCATCCATCATACGCTCCGGCTGCGGAAACTTGTCGCTCCACACAAACGAGCACGAATACGCGTGGGTCTGCCACTTCGGCTCCAGACCGATCACGTCGCACGGAATGCGGTCGCTCCTGAACTTCTCCGCCATCGCGAGGACGTCGGCCTGGCTGAAGTCGGACTTGCACCGATACCACACGCCCAGCCCCCACATCGGCGGAAGGCACCCGCCGCCGGAGAACAGGTTGTATCGCTGCACGGCCTCCCGCATGCCCGGCCCCGCGAAGATATACAGATCGACTCCTTGCGCGCCGGGGATCTCGACGATCATGTCCGCGTCGCCGCCCCGCGCCTTCGCCGCATACAGCTCCTCCGCGCCCGCGGCGGCCTCGCCGGCCCTCGCCGGCCTGTTCCGTCGAGGTCGCGACCAGGTCGGACTTCCTCTTGGCCGATCCGCAGTAGATGGTGGCGTAGCGCAGAGTGTCGATCAGGACGCCGTAGCCGCCCGTCGTTGCGTAGAAAGGTACGGGCGCGTGGGAATCGCCCGTGTCGGAAAGGGGATCGCTGTTCACGCGCAGGGTCTTCTTCTTCCCGCGCTGGTTGGCGGAGTACAACTGCAGCCCCAGGCCGTACACCTGCTCGTCATCGCCGAGCGGAATCGTGACTCTGAACCCGCGCGCGGTCCACTCACCGGTTATCAGATCGACGGGTAAGGGGCAATCAGCGACCTCCGGCAGTTCGCGAATGGCTGCCTCGGCCGGCTGATAACTGAAGACGGACGAAGGGGTGCGAGGTTCGGGCTTGCCGAGGGTGTATCTCCACACCCCCGGCAGGACTTGAGTGAGCGAATTCGTGGATTGTGATTGCATGCCATCTATTGTGCCGCCAATCCGCCGATTCCGCAAGCCCGTAACGTGTCATGCCGGACTTGTTCCAGCATCCATGTTGTCATGCTGAACTTGTTTCAGCATCCACGGCGATCTACTCACTGAGCTTCCTGATCAGGCCATACCTGCACGTGACAGTCGGACCAGCGGAAACATCCAACATGCCCTTCGTAGTGATGTAGTCGCCGTCCGTGACCTCGTAGCCCGGCGCGACGATAGTGACTGGAGTTCCCGACCCGTCATCAACGCTGAAGCTCGATGAATCAATGATCGTTACTCTGCCCCAGACCTTGAACACGTAATCACCGCAGACGCTGGACATGATCGGGTCCGAGAGCGCTCTGCCTGAAGTTCCGACCAGCGGCACGATCTTGTAGCTCGCGCTGGTGTCGGTCGTGGAATTCTCCGAGTAGTCAATCGCCTCGATGGTGATGGTGTATTCTCCAAGACCGGACAGAGCCTTGATCGGCCGGGTCCAGAGGTTGCCTTCCGCGTGCGTCATCGCGATGCCGTTGCACCTCACTGAGCCCACGCCATGATCATCGGTGACCTCCGCCTGCACGGTCACCGCGTCTCGTTGCGACACCAAAGCCGGACTTACCGTTACTGAGAGAATGGTTGGAGCGATGAGATCGGCGGTCACCTGAATGGGCACGTGTGAGTCGCCGGTGCTTCCATCGCCAAGGGCGCCGAACAGGTTATAGCCCCATGCCCACATCTCGCCGTCGCCGTCCAGCGCCAGCGTATGGCTGCCGCCCGCCGCTATAGCTCTGACGTTCGCCAGCCCCGAGACCTGGACCGGCGTCAGGCGGTTTGTAGTAGTCCCGTCGCCGAGCTGGCCGCTGGTGTTGTTACCCCAGGTCCACACCGTACCGTCACTCCGAAGAGCAGCGCTGTGATTGGAGCCAGCCGCTATCGCCGTGATACCGGTGAGACCCGAAACCTGCACCGGCGCGTGACGCTCCTCCGTGGTGCCATCGCCGAGTTCGCCGAGGGTATTGCGGCCCCAGGCCCAGACCGTGCCGTCAGACTTGAGAGCCAGCGTGTGCGCGGGGCTGGCCGCTATCGCTTTGACATCAGTCAGGCCGGGAACCTGAGCGGGAGTAGGCCGATCCGTGGTAGTCCCATCGCCCAGTCCGCCGTAGAAGTTGTAGCCCCAGGCCCAGACCGTGCCGTCGTCGGCAAGCGTGAGGCTGCTGCTGCCTCCACCTGCCGATATAGCCCTCATGCCCGAGAGAGCGGGCACCTGAGCTGGAGTGTGATGATCAGTGGTAGTTCCGTCGCCAAGCTGGCCGTGGGAGTTGCCTCCCCACGACCAGACCGTGCCATCGGACTTCACCGCCAGACTGTGCACAGCCCCTGGAACCATTGCTTCTACCGCGGCGATGCCCGGGACTTGAGCCGGCGTGTCACGCTCGGTGGTGGTCCCATCGCCGAGCTGGCCATTGGAGTTGGATCCCCACGCCCACATCGAGCCGTCGTCGCCGAGGGCAAGAGTCTGTCCGCCACTCGTCAATAGCGCCTTCGCGTCATTCAAGCCGGATACCTGGCGGGGATGGGTGCGGTTTGTCGTAGTTCCATCCCCGAGTTGCCCGTGATCATTGAGTCCCCATGCGCGGGCCGTGCCGTCGCTCAACAGCGCCGCGCTGACATAGCTGCCTGCGGCTATGTCCTTCACACCTGCCGTGCCTGTAAGGCCCGAGACCTGAACCGGAGTGCGGCGCTGGGTCGTGGTCCCGTCGCCAAGCTCGCCGGCGCCGTTGTCCCCCCATGCCCACACCGTGCCATCGCTTGCGAGCGCAACGCAATGCTCAAATCCTGCCGCCAGTCCCACCACGTTCGTGAGCCCCAAGACCTCAACAGGGCTGTGGCGGTCGTTCCTGCTTCCGTCACCAAGCTGACCGTCGTCGTTGTATCCCCACGTCCAAACCGTGCCATCACTTCTGAGCGCAGCACTGAACAAGGAACCCGACGACATTGCTATCGCTCCGGTGAGCCCTGATGCCTGAACCGGGGTGTGGCGCTCCGTAGTAGTGCCGTCCCCGAGTTCGCCCTGGAGGTTATATCCTACCCCCCACGCCGTGCCGTCACTTTTCAGTAACGCTGTGTGATGGGCGCCCTCAGACAGGCCGGTTACACCCGTGAGGCCGGAAACCAGAACCGGATGATGGCGATCTGTCTTGGTTCCATCGCTAAGCTGGCCGTTGTTGTTGTGTCCCCACGCCCACGCCGTGCCGTCGCTCTTCAGCACCACACTACTTCCCTCTCCCACTGCCGCCGCCACCACATTCGTGACGCCGCTGACGTGAATCGGAGTAGCGCGGTTGTTTGTCGTCCCATCACCCAACTGGCCGAAGTAGTTCCATCCCCATGCCCACACCGTGCCATCGCCGGCGATCGCCAAAGTATGAGCGGAGTGGGATGCTATCGCCACTATTGCCGGAAGGCCGGAAACATGAACCGGTGAATGGCGGTGCGTCGTGGTGCCATCGCCTATCTCGCCGTCGGTGTTGAATCCCCATGCCCACACCGTGCCGTCGCTCTTGAGCGCGACAGTGAAAAGGCCGCTTGCCGCTATTTGGGTCACTTTCGTGAGGCCGGGGACCTGCACGGGAGTGTGGCGATCAGTCGTGGTCCCGTCCCCGAGCTGGCCGTAGTTGTTGGCCCCCCACGCCCACACGGTGCCGTCGCTCTTGAGCGCCACCGTGTGTTGGAGGCCGGCCGACACCGCGACGACCTGCGCGGCCCACCCGCACGAGCACAAACTCAGCATTGCGCCGAGCGCAATGGGGATCAGAAGTCGTTTTCGCATGACAGGCCCTCCCAGCGGTGCTTGTCGAGGCACGTAGCATACTGCAGTTACATTGTAATCTTGCTCTGCCGGCGGCGGTTTGTCAAGGCAGCTTGAACAAAACGAGTAGAATTACCGGGACAGCTTAAGGCGAAAAAAGCAGAGCACGCCTGCGCGCGCTCTGCTCGACTTTCAGGAAGCTGTCAACTACTCAGCCTGCGTGGGCCCGTCCGGCTACTGCGGTGCATCGGCCGGTGGCTCAGCAGGTTCCGGCTTCTCCACCGCATCCCGCACAACCTGCTTCGACTCCGCCATCATATCAGCGATAGCCGCGCCCGCGCTCGACGGGTCGGCTGGAGTCTCGGTCGGAGCCTCAGGAACGGGCACCGCCGATCCTCCGCCCATGCCGCCGAGGAACTTCATCAGCGACGCGGCGACGCCGTCGATCGAACCCGTTCCGCCGTTGCCGCCCATCACCAGAATCTCGGGGACGAACTTGGCGTTGCGCTCGGCAAGCACGGTCACCGCATTGACCAGCGCCGTCGGATTCTGACCCAGCGCCTGGACCTGCGCCTGGAACGCCTTCGCTCGCGCCAGACCGACCGCCTCGACCTCCGCGCCCTTGGCCTTACCCGTCTCGCGGATGTAGGTCGCTTCGCCGTCCGCTTTGGCTATCCGAGCGTTGGCGTTGTTGGTACGCGATGTCGACGTTGACCTTCGACTGCGCGAGCTGGCCCTGCATATCGGCCGTTCCCTTGGCCTGCTCCATGGAGATTCTCTGCTCCTGCGCGGCTCGCTGCTTCTCGAACGTCTGGATCTCCTGGTTGGCGATTTCCCGTCTGGGTCAGCACCTCCACCAAGGCTGGCGGGCAGCACGACGTCCTGGATGTAGACGCCCTTCGTCTCGACCTGATATTCGCCCAGCTGCTGGCTGATGTGCGCGAACGCTTCCTGCTGGACGGCCTGCCGGGTCTCGATGAACGTGACCGCCGGCATGCTCTGCAGCTTGTCGCGGAAGTGGTTCCCGACCGCCGCCTGCAGCACTTCGTTGACGAGATTCGCCATCGTGCCGACGCTGGAGATCACCCTCGGGGCCTTCGTGTCCGGCACGTGTATCTGCACCTGCAGATCGATCTTGAAGATGAACCCTTCCCGGCTCTTGGCCTCGATCTGCTCGAGCCGCTGATCCAGGTTGTGCGCCTAGCGAGACGACGTTGGCCCAGTTCAGCGTGAGAATCGCCGTGGGCACGACCTCCGCCTGATAGCAGCGCGGATTGATCGGATACTTGCCCGTGCGCAGCGGCTCCTGCCAGATCCCCCGGTGGCCCGGGCGGACCAGGCTGCCGAACTTGAAGTCCGGCCCGGACGTATCCTGCGTCACCAGGCCGACGTAAGCCTTGATGACCGCCACCTGCCCCTGCTCGACGACCAGCATCGGCACAAGCTCCACGCTGACCAGGAACGGGTTGAGCGCATACGCGCCGTAGAGCAGCGGATCGTGCTGAAGCCCGATCTTGCCACCGTTGTCGAGAAACTCCTGATAGTCCTGATAGTTGTTATGCAGATCGTTCTTGCTGCCCAGCAGCGTCTCGATGATCTCGGCATCGGTAATCTTCCGACTTGCCCATCTTATCGACGTCGGCGAAACCGCCCAGCCGGCCGGCGATGTCCCCGGACGGCAGCGGATCGCCTTCGTAGGTCGTCACGATCCCGACCATGTCCACGGTCTTGCCCTCGGGTCCGCTGGGACTGCGGCTGGATTCGGACGAGTTCGAGCTGCTCCGGCCTCAGACCGAAGACATCGGGGGTAAGCCTGCGCGTGCCGGGGGCGATCCCCTGCAGCTCAGGCGAGACCGGCAGGCCATATACCTCGCGCCTGGTGATGACCAGGAACCCGACCGGATGGATCGGGACCAGTGTTCCCGGAGGAAGCACCGGCCTCTGCACGCCCTTCTGGCCGCCATTGCCGATGAACTGTGAGCAGATCGGTGAAGTTGCCGAATATCGGCTTGTAGACGGCGGACTTCGCGCCGATCGGCAGAGGCGATCCCACCTGCGCGATCACCACGCCGATCTCACCCGCCGGTATCTGCACCCACGGGAACTTGGCGACCTTATAGAGCAGCCATAACTTGAACCGCAGCCCTGGCATCAGCAGGTCCGCCTGGAAACCCGCCTCGCCGTGGAACGCGATTGGGTTGTCCTCGGAAAGCTTCTTGAACCCGAACCGTTTCATCACCAAACCGACCTCGGTCGGCCCGATGATCCGTATCGAAGGCAGAATCAGAATGACGATGATCGCGAAGATCAGGTACCCGATCCCCGCTAACGCTTGTGTATCGGCTGGCATGGCTTTGTCCTTTCTAGCTCATCAGTGAGCTATCCGCTACTTATTCGCCAATCCCGGCGCGATTCCTGCTGACTGTCGCGCCCAACTTGGCCCTTCCCGCTGGGGAGCGGGTTGGGGTGGGGTCCTCCCGGCGTGACGGCCGCTGCCGGGAACTTGCAGCCCCGGGTCAGCAGTCCTATCATATAGCGTCTGGATATCAGGGGAGGTAGGAGCGTATGAAGCCAAAGCGATCGACAGCCTTCACTGCATTCGCAATCGTGGCACTCCTGGCGTATGCGTTGCCCGCCCGCTGTGCGCCCTGGGCATTTGCATCTGACGCCCGTCTCGCGGCCGAAGTGACCCTTCAGGCGAACAGCAAGACCGTCAGCGACGTTCTCGCCGGCCTGCCGCCCTTGGGCGTCCATCTCACCGCGGACCCTGTTCTTGCGAACAGTCCCATTACCGCCCGCCTCAACCCCCGCCCCGCGCGTGACGCCCTCCAGCTTGTCGCCGACCTGCTCCTTGCCGAGTGGGTTCCCGACCGCGACGGCTACCGCCTAACCGTCTCCAAACTCGGCGCGGACAAGGAAGCCGAGATCCGGGCCAAACGTGACTGGACGGTCTCCGAGCGCCTCAAACGCATCAGAGCGGGCCTGGCGGTAACCCAGCAGGACTGGGTGGCCATCACGGACAAGCTGATCGAGTCGGATACCGTGTTTCGTGCGCCGGACTCGAAGCCGATCAAGCCGCCCGCCGGATTCGTCCTTCCCGACGATGTCGTGATAGGGGAGTCCCTGTCCTCTCCTTACAGGCATGCGCTCTACAAGCTTGTCGCTGCCCTTCCCGACGATACATGGGAGGCGGCCAAGGATTCTGACGGCGTCGATCTCCCGATCGCCGGGTTCGCGGAAGCTGACCGCAAGGCCCTCGCGGAGATCATCTCCGGTGGCCCGACCCCACTGCCCGGCCGGGGCGACCGCAAGGAGTACTGGCCGAAGTTTGAGGACAGACAGCTCGCCGCCGAGGCACTGGAATCGGGCAAGGGCAAACTCCGATTCAGGCTTCAGCCCGACTGGCTCGGCCGCTGGACTTCGTTCGGCGTGATGATACTGACCCGTGGCTATCCCAACTTCAGCGACATCCCGGTCGGACGCAACTTCCCGATGGACCACACGTTCTGGCACGTGGTGATGATCGGCAGAAACGGCAGGCAGACGATGCAGCACTACCTCAACGTCGCGCCGGACGCCGACACGGCCGAGGCGGTTCACGACGACGATTGGTTCTTCGAGAAGATGGGCAGCTTGCAGTGGCCGCAGTTGCCCAAAGCGAGCAGTGGCCTGCCGCGCGATGGGCTCCTGGCCGCCCTCCACGACAAGATCGGCATCGAATACCTCGCCACGCGTTACGTGGACCGCGAGGGTATGTCCACCTACAACGGCCCGCAGATGCGCGGCTGGCTGATCGAGGGGACGGCCGGCGCGCTCGACGCGAATTGGGAGCGCGTCAACGGCGCCATTCTCTTCCGCGAGAGGGACTGGCCGCTCAAGCGCGACCGCTGCATACCGAATTCGTTCCTCGAACGGCTCTCCGCGAAGCGCTCGCCCGAGGGCTATCTGTCCATCGACGATCTCGCCGCCGCCGCCGCAGAGCTGACGGTCAAGCAGAAGCGCGGGTGGCAGGACAGCGGCAACAACGCGCCGATGGACCAGTACATGCGGCTTATCTGCCGCGACCGCGAGCACGCCTTCGACATCTGGCGGCAGCTCACCGCCGACCAGAAGCAGCGAATGAAGATCGACTTCGACCCCGGCCCGAACCACGATCCCTTTGCCGGAGGCAAGGGCATCTCGATCCACGAACTCGACCCCAATCTTCAGAAGCAGCTCATCGCCAGACTCCAGGCCGAGGGCAGGCAGCTTCCCGACAAAGACGGCGACATCAGGCTGGGTTGGATGCACTACCGCGTCTCCGACGGCTACGAGCGCGACCGTATGAGCTACATCGTGACCGACAAAGACGGCCACATGAGATACGGTAGCTGCTTCTTCGAGTTCTTCCACCCGAAGCCCGGCCAGACCTGACCCCGGCAGACGAGCGAGAGAGTGTTCAGTGGCCAACTCGGCGCGCCGAGTTATCGATGGAAGTAACACGCCAAAGAGCGGCGTGTTACTTGGGAGTTTCGCGGGAATCGGCACCCCGTAGGCCCTGAGTAGGCCCGGTCTGTGGGCCGTATCGAAGGGCCGGTGCTTCGGAGCCGTGCTTCGACACGGGCGCCAAGCCCGCCAACGGCAAGGGCGCCACATTCGTGGTGATGGAGGCCACTCGCGACGGAGAGACCTGGATCATCGGCGGCTACGACCCCGTAAGCTGGAACTCGACCGGAGCCTACCGCGATTCCCCCGCGTTTCGCCCTCACCCCGGCTGGGAACGGGTACTTCGAGACAAACGGCTCCGGAGGTGGGATATGAGGTCAGTTTGCGTACGGATTACCCTCGCGGCGGTTCTAGCCGCGGTCATCGCGACATCCGCGAGCGCGCACGCCGTGCTCGTCAGCTCGACGCCAAAGGACGGCGCGACCGTCAAGGCCGCGCCCAAGCAGGCGGTCCTTCACTTCAACGCCAAGATCGACAAGAAGGTCACCAAGGTCACGCTTCTCGACGCCAAGGGCCACAAGATAGCGCTTACGACGCCGAAAAACGGCTACACAGCCGGCAAGCCCGCCGACTTGATCGTGCCCTTGCCGACGCTCAAGCCCGGCACGTATCGGCTGGAATATGAGGTCATGGCGACCGACGGCCACGTCACGCCCGGCCTGATCCGGTTCACGATCGCGGGAGGCAAATCGCCGTGATCCTGCTGTCGGGCTTTCTCGACGTCCTGTTTCGCGCGCTGGTCTTCGTGGGGCTGGCGCTGGGCGTCGGCGGGATAGTGTTCTACTACGCCGTTCTGCGTCCACTCAGGCCGAGCGACGCCATCCTGCATCGCACCGCGACCATGATCGCCGTCGGCGCGTTCACGGTCGCCATATCGCAGTTCGCGGCGGTATTGACTTCGCTGTCGACGATGGCCGGCCCGTCAGGCTGGCCCATCGCCGCCTTTGCCCAGACCGACTTCGCCCGCGCGGGCACTGTCCATGCGACCCTCGCGCTCGCACTCGGCACCGCCGCCCTTTTCCTGCGAAAGCACGTCAGATCGGCTGCCGCCTGGGGCATCGGGGCCGGCCTCGGCGCGCTGGTGATGGTCGGCGGAGCATGGCCCACCCACGGCTCCAGCCGCCTCACCAACGCCGCCCCCTTGATGGCGGTCACGGTAATCCACCAGCTCGCCGCCGTCACCTGGATCGGCGGAACGATCGCCCTGACCGCTCAATGGCGGCTCCTCAGACGACAGCCCCGTGGCGGCGATATGTGGTCCCGGATAGTCGGCCGGTTCTCTCCGCTGGCGCTGGGGTCGGTGGTTGTTCTCGTGGCGGCCGGGTTCTATCTCTCGTGGGAGTATATCCGCGGGTTCAACGGCCTCGTCGGGACCGCCTACGGCACGATGCTCCTGACAAAGATCGCGCTCATGTTCGGCCTGCTCTTGCTCGGCGGCATCAATAACCTCACCATCCGCGGTTGGAAAATGACCGGGAGCAACTCCGAGCTTCTGAGGCGCGTGCCGGTCTTTGCCGAGGTCGAGGCCGGGATCGGGGTGATCGTGCTCATGGCCGCCGCCGCGCTCACCGCCCAGCCGCCCGCCATCGATACCGTCACCCAGCAGGCCACCCCGGCGCAGGTTCTGCACGTGTTCGCCGCCAAAATGCCCCAGCTCGTTCCGCCTCCCCGCGCGGAGATGCTGGCCGAAGCGACCTCCTCGACCGACCCCTTCGCGCTGCCGAACAGGATCTCCGAGCTCCAGAGCGACTTCAACCACAACATCTCCGGCATCTTCGTGATCCTGATCGGCCTCGGCGCGTTCACCAGCGCGGTTACCCGATGGCGTTGGGCACGCCACTGGCCGCTGATATTCATTCCGTTCGCTCTGTTTCTGGTCGCGGCCGGGGAGCCGAACGGCTGGCCGCTCGGCCCGGAGCCGTTCTGGGGAACGCTGATCGCGCCGGAAGTCCTGCAGCACAGGCTCGCGACGCTGCTCGTCGTCGTGCTCGGCTTGGTCGAGTGGAGGGTGACGGCCGGCGGGCTGGCGTCCACCCGCTGGAGTTACGTCTTTCCGATCCTGCTGCTGGCCGGTGGCGGGCTGCTGCTGACGCACTCGCATTCGGTCTTCTCGATCACCTGGGCGTTTCTGATCGAGGTCTCGCACAACGCCATCGGCGTATTGGCCGTATTTGCGGGCGCGGGCGCGTGGATACAACTGAAGCTGCCCGACCGCGAGGGCCGCATCGCGGGCATCATCTGGCCGGTCTGCCTCACGCTTATCGGCATCGTGCTGTTGTTCTATCGGGAGATATGATCTCGTACCTGCCATCCGGTACAGAGAGCCTACTCAGATGAACAGGTTCACGTTCCCCGCCTCGGCGCGGTCGAGATACATCGCCACGCCGCCTTCCTCGACGCCGTCTATGAGCTCCTCGCGCTTGATTCCCATCAGGTCCATCGACATCGTGCACGCCACCAGCCGCACGCCCGCCTTCCGCGCCGACGCGATCAGTTCCGGCAGCGACGCCACGTTCTTGCGGCGCATGATCCCCTTGATCATCGCCAGGCCCATACCGCCCATGTTCATCTGCGAGAGCTTGAGCCTGTCCGCCCCGCGGGGCATCATCCACCCGAACATCCTCTCGATCAGGTTCTTGGAGACCGCCACGTGCTTCGGCCTCCGCAGCGCGTTCAGGCCCCAGAACGTGAAGAACATCGTGACCTCGCTCCCCATCGATGCGGCCCCGTTCGCGATGACGAACGCCGCCATGAGCTTGTCGAAATCGCCGCTGAACACGACGATGGACTTGCGCTTACACGTCTCCGCCGATGCGCACACCGCCGCCGCATCCGCGCGTCCCTTGGCAATGGTCGCCTTGTAGTGGCCGTTCTCCGAACCTGCGTCGAGCAGCCGGTTGCCCGTGCTGTGGCACCACGCGCCCACATCCGACACGAACCCCGGATCGGAGGCCGTGACCACGATCGCCTCGCCCTCATTCATCCCCGCCAGCGCCTCGGCAACCTGCATGATCGGCCCCGGACACTGCAGCCCGCGCGCATCGATGGCCTTTACCACCGCCGGCTGCGGCTTGGATCCTGAATCAAGTTCAGGATGACGCTGGGGTTCAGGATGACGCTGGGGTTCAGGATGGCACACAATCACGCCCGAATCGTCGCAGGGCTCGGCCTTGGGCGCGTCGGGGATGCGTGGAGCCTTGCCGGTCACGGCCGCGTAGGTCTTGATGCCGCCGGTGTAGTTGCGGCACCGATAGCCCTTCTGGCTCAGCATCCGGCAAGCCAGATAGCCTCGCAGCCCCACCTGGCAGTAGACGAGGATCTCCTTGTCCTTCGGCAGCTCGCCGATCCTATCCCTTAGCTCCTCGATCGGGATGTGCACCGCCCCTGGTATCATGCCCGTCGCAACTTCAAAAGGCTTCCTGACATCGAGTATGAGCTGATCTTCGCGCGGATCGACCATCTCATCCGTATGGCATATCTGCACATCACCCCGCAGCACGTTCGCCGCCACGAATCCAGCGTAGTTCACGGGGTCCTTCGCCGACCCGTAAGGCGGTGCGTAGGAGAGCTCCATCTCCTCGAGATCGTAGACCGTCATCCCCGCCCTGATCGCGACCGCCAGCACGTCGATCCGCTTATCCACGCCGTCCGCGCCCACCGCCTGCGCACCGAGAATCCTTCCGTCACCGGGGTCGAAGAGCAGTTTCAGGCTCATAAGGCTTGCGCCCGGGTAGTAGCTCGCGTGGCTTGCCGGATGCACGTAGACCTTCTCGTAGGCCATCCCGGCACGCTTGAGCGACTTCTCGCTCATTCCCGTCATCCCGACCGCCAGGTCGAACACCTTGCATATACCGGTCCCCTGCGTGTCCTTGTAGACAGTGTCCCTTCCGAGCGCGTTGTCGGCTGCGATGCGTCCCTGCCGGTTCGCCGGCCCTGCAAGCGGGACGAGGGTGGCGAACCCTCCCACGAAGTCTTTTACCTCGACCGCATCGCCGACCGCGTAGATGTCCGGGTCGTTGGTCCGCATGTGATCGTCCACTGCGATCCCGCCCCGCTCGCCGATCGCAATGCCCGCCTCGCGCGCGAGCTTGACTTCCGGTTTGACGCCGACCGCCAGGATCGCGAGCCCGCACTCCACGGTCTCGCCCGTGCTGAGATGCGCCTGGAGTGTATCGCCGGCGTCGGAGAACGCCGTCACCGAGGTCTCCAGACGCAGATCGACCCCGTGAAGTGTCAACTGCTGGTGCAGCGGCGCCGCGATCTCGAAGTCCACCGGCCCCATCACCTGCGGCGTCAACTCGACCAGCGTCACTCCGACCTCGCGCTGCCGCAGCGCTTCAGCCATCTCGAGGCCGATATAGCCCCCGCCGACGATGACCGAATGCGCCGGTTTCCGCTCGTCGAGCAGTTGCATTATTGCGTCCATGTCGGACATCGACCGCAAGGTGAGCACCCGCGGGTCGTCCGCGCCCGGTATCGGTGGCCGGATCGGCCTCCGCGCCCGGGCTGAGAATGAGCTTGTCGTAGGCGATCTTCTGCTCGGAGCCGTCAGCCGTGCCGCGAACGGTGATCTCCTTGCGATCGCGGTCGATCGCCGTCGCCTCGGTCCGCGTCCGCACGTCGATCCGCAGGTTGGCATACAGCATCGCGGGTGTCTGCACGAGCAGCCGCTTTCGGTCGGCGATAGTCCCGCCGATGTGATACGGCAGCCCGCAGTTGGCGAACGAGACGTGTTCCCCGCGCTCGATAAGTATGATCTCCGCGTCTTCTGAAAGACGCCTGGCCCGCGCCGCCGCAGAGGCCCCGCCCGCCACTCCTCCCACGATCACGACCCGACTCCTATCACTCATTGGATACTCCCCGCTTCGACCTCATCGGATTCCGAGCTGCCGCAGTGCTGCCGGATGCAGTTGATAAGCGACGGCAGCCGCGGAGACACGATCCTGTAGAACACCGACTGCGCGCGCCGCTCGCTTGTGAGCAGCCCGCAGCTCTGCATCAGCCGCAGGTGCTCGCACGCCTGGTGCTGCCTTATCCCGCACATCTCGGCGATCTCGCGCACCTGAAACTCACCCTGCATCAGGATCTCCACCATCCGCAGCCGCGCCGGATGCGCCATTACCTTCAGGCACGCCGCCGCCTCACCGAGCGCGCCCATCGTCATCATCTCCGGACCAGTCTTAGCTTGCTTCATATATCACTCTCTCGAAATATCGCAATATGCCGATATACACCCCATCATATACCATCACCCGCCCTGTTGTCAAACCAGCGCCTCCAACCGGCTTCGCAGCGCGCCGGCTCAGTGAGGAGAACCCATCCAGCCTTGCTCTGCCACCGACAGTTCCGCCGGTTTGAGCCTCATCTCAACGGCAACAGTAGTCCCGTCCGGGCCTGTGGCAAGATAGACCCTGTCCCCGAACGATACCATGACCTTGTAGCCCATGCCCAGTGTGCCCGCCGTCGAGTAGCCTCTGCGAAGCGCCACGTCGGGAATAGTCAGGGCTGAGATTCCGGGGCCCTGATCGGTGATAACGAACAACAGCCCCTCGGGCAGGCGATGCAGAGACGCGGTCCCGCCGCCCGCGTGCTTGATCGCGTTCGTGAGCGCCTCTCCGACGCAGGTGGCGAACGTCCACGCTCTGTCCCCGTCCATGCCCGACGAGCTTGCCACCTCCATCACCTTGTTCCTGACCTCGGCTATGTCCGTCGCGACGCGCACCTTCCACTGAGCGACAGGCGTTCCGCACAGTCGCTCTATCTCCGAGCGGTCGGTGATGACCAGTTTGCCACCCGTTGCGGCGGTTACCGTCCGCCGGTAGAACTCGAGGGTGTTGAGATCGAATTCGTGCTCCTTCCGCACGGTGCGGACGAGCAGCAGAGTCACAAGCAAGCCGAATGCCACGCTCAGCGCCACAAGCGCGGCCAGGGCGTAGCGGCTCAGAGCGAGTCCGCGGGCGTAGATCGTTCTTGGCACCTGCACCCTCACCATCAGCGCCGGCCGGCCGTAGATATCGTCGAGAATCGCATACCCGGCCACCACGCGCCTGCTGACCGGTTCCACCACCGCTTGCCCGCTCCTCGAAATGTATTTGCGGGCCTTGGCGAAGTCCGCGGGCAGACGGCCGACATCAAGTCGCTTGATGGCTACGTGAACGTGAGTGATACGTGAGACGCTTCGTCACTTGCTCGGGACCGAACAACTGCCCGAAGATAAGCGAGCCGCGCACAGGGCCTTCCTCGTTAGAGGTGACCACGGGTCTCGATGCAACCAGCATTGGTCCCTGCTTGAGCATGACGATTCCCCGGACCGAGCTGTGAACATCCCGGTGGGTGGTCAGAGGACTTCCTAGATCGATGACCTGGCGCACCTCGGCGGGCAGCGGCGCCATCCTGTCGCTTCCCGGATAGTACCATCTTGCATACGCGATCTCTCCCGAGTTGTGCACGTATGCGATCAGGTTCAGGTTGATACCCGTGAATGCCGAAAGCGCGAAGTTGGAGCGGATGAACCGGGCGTTGCCGTCCTGCATGAACTCGTAGGCGTCATCCCAGGCCGACCAGTCGGACGCTTTGGCGCTAATGCTCGTCTCCTGTTCCGCCATGGCGTCCAGCACACGTTCGACATTTCTGCTCGTGTTCTGGCTCTCCAGCTCGACGAAGCTCCGCACAACCACTGTGTGCAGAACTACGTACAGCACCACTATAAACAGGGCCACGCCGCCCCAGACGTATGCTATGCTTCTTCTCGTCATTGAACTACCACAACACGCAGCAATGCATCCGGCTACACTCTGTTATTACCCGTCACGGCGGCCCGCCGTATCAAACCGCGCGCGCGCGCGGCCGGGTATCAACTCTCGTCGCGTCAGGAGTATAATACCGTAGACGACTACTACGACGAATCGCGGTGCGACTCATGCCCCAGTACTTTCCTGCCGATTTCCATCCGGCGATCACACAGTGGTTCAAGCACAGGCTCGGCAGGCCGACCCAGCCCCAGAAGCTGGGATGGCCGCTTATCAGCCAGGGCAGGAACACCCTTATCCTTGCGCCAACAGGATCGGGAAAGACCCTTGCCGCGTTTCTGGCCGGTATCAATCGCGTGCTCTGCGATCTCGAATCCGGCAGCGGGGCGCGAAATGGCGTCGAGATACTCTACATATCTCCTCTCAAGGCCCTCAACTACGACATCGAGCGCAACCTCATGGAGCCGCTATCGGGCATCCAGCAGACCGCGCGCGATATGGGTCGTCCACTTCCAGAGATCACAACGGCCGTCCGCACGGGCGACACCCCCGCCAACGAGCGCCGCAAGATGGCGCGAAAGCCCCCGCACATACTGATCACCACGCCCGAGTCCCTGCATATCATCCTCACGTCCGCTGCCCGATCCGTGCTGGAAACGGTCCGTTACGTGATCGTAGACGAGATCCACTCGCTCAGCCCGAACAAGCGTGGAGTGTTCCTCGCGGTGCTGCTGGAGCGGCTCGAAAACATCTGTCAGAATTCTCCCGTCCGCATTGGGCCTTCGGCCACGCAGAAGCCGCTCTCGGAGGTCGCCGGCTTCCTCGGCGGGTTCGACGATTCCGGCCGGCCCCGCCCCGTCGAGATAGTGGATGTCGGTGTTCGCCGGCAGATGGACCTGAAGGTGATCTGCACGTCCGACGACCTCCGCCACCCGGACGAAGGCTCCGTCTGGCCGTCGATATTCCGCAGGCTGCTCCACCTGATCCAGGCCCATAAGTCCACGATAGTCTTCGCCAACACCCGCCGCATCGTCGAGAAGCTGACGGTCGGGATCAACGATCTCGCCGGCGAGGAGCTTGTGCGCCCGCACCACGGCAGCGTCTCGGCTCCTCTTCGCCGCGCGACCGAAACCGCCCTCAAGAACGGTACCGTCAAGGGCGTCATCGCCACCGGGACTCTGGAACTGGGGATCGACATGGGCGCGGTGGAGCTGGTCTGCCAGGTGGAGTCGCCCAAGGAGGTGTCGAGGGGCCTGCAGCGCGTCGGGCGCGCCGGTCACGTGCACACCGCGATCAGCAAGGGCAGGATCATCGCCAAGACCAACCCCGATCTTGCCGAAGCCGTCAGCGTGGCAGAGGGAATGGTGGAGGGCGACGTCGAGCCGATAACCGTCCCGCGAAACTGCCTCGACGTTCTCGCCCAGCAGATCGTCGCGATGGCCGCCCTGGGCGACACAAGCTGGTCGGACGTCTACCAGACCATGCGCCGGACCTGCTCATTCCACGATCTCTCAGAGGAAGCATTTAACCTCACGCTGCAACTGGTCTCCGGCAGGTATCCCGCGCGGGCCTTCAAGGACCTGAGGCCGAGGGTATCGCTGGACAGGGTTTCGGGCCGGATATCGCCTCTGCCTGGCTCTCAGCGCCTGGTAATCGCGAACGGCGGGGCCATTCCCGACACCGGCCAATACGGCGTCTATCTCTCGGATTCCAACCTCAAAATCGGCGAGCTGGACGAGGAGTTCGTCTACGAATCCCGCGAGGGCGACACATTCTCGCTCGGCACCAGCAACTGGAAGATCGTCAAGATCGACGCGGACAGGATCGTGGTATCGCATGGCTCGCCCATGCAGGCCCGCATGCCGTTCTGGCGCGGCGAAAGCGTTCCCAGATCGGCAAGGGCTGGCCGCCGTATGGGCGAACTGATGCGCCGAATCGCCGACAAGGGCGAGGGCGCCGAGCAATGGGTGCTCGACACCCTGCCCGTCGATTCGAGGGCCGCCGGCAACCTCTGCGGCTTCGTCGCAACCCAGAGCGGCAGCAGCGAAAGCTCAGGCCTGCCCACCGACAAGCGAATCGTGCTCGAAAGCTTCCCCGACGACATCGGCTGCAGGCGGCTGGCCCTGATAACCGTCTTTGGCGGACGCGTCCACCACGCCCTGCGCATAGCCCTGTCCGCGCTGACGAGACGCGAGCTCGGCGTCGAGCCGGAGACGATTGTGGGCGACAACGGCGTGCTCTTCCGGCTGCCCGAGGGCGATGCGCCCCCGCCGTCCGGCCTGCTTCGCATGCTCACCCCCGAGCTTGCCTACGATCTCATAACCGAGGAGCTTCCCAACACCGCTCTCTTCGGGCTGCGGTTCAGGCAGAACGCGGCAAGGGCGCTGTTGCTGCCCGGCGCGGGCCCTGGCAAACGCACTCCGCTCTGGCTCCAGCGCCTGAAGGCAAAGGACCTCCTGCAGATCGCGAAGTCGTTCGACGGGTTCCCGATCGTCGTCGAGACCTTCCGCGAGTGTCTGCAGGACTACCTCGAACTCGACGAACTGCGCGAGATTCTCCGTCAGGTCCAGTCCGGTGAGATGGAAGTCAGCGTCGTCGAGCGCCTGGCACCGTCCCCTCTCGCCTCCACCATGCTCTTCGACTTTCAGATGGTCTACCAGTACCAATGGGACCAGCCCAAGGGCGCCGGCAAGCGCAGGTCCGCCCTAACCGAACGCAGGCTGGTCGATGAGCTCGTGGACGGCAAGCTCGGCCGCGCACTCGATGAGCGCGCCATATCCGACCTCGACGACCTCCTCCAGGGGGTGGGGGAGCGCTATCGGGCGCGCACCGCGGCGGAGTTCTACGAGCTGGTCAGGCGTCTGGGCGACGTGCCCGAACAAGACGCCGCATCGAGATGCGCCGACCCCGAGTTCGTCGCCGCCCTATTGGCGGAAGGCAGACTGGTGCGCGTCGAGTTCCCGAACGCAGGCCGCCCAAACCGCCTCGTGGCCTGCGATCACCTCGACGAGTATCTCCGCGCGGCATCCGGCGACCGCGAAGCAATCGAAAGTGTCCTCGACAGGCACATATCCAACAGAAGCGCCATAGTGGGTCGGGACATCGCCGCCGACTACGGTTTCCCGGCGGAGTCTGTTGGGAGTCTTATCTCAGCTTGGGTGGAGATCGCTCCCGCGCCGGGTTCGGATTCGCCGCGTTACGTCAGCCCGGACAACCTGGAGATCATCTACCGCCGCACCCTCGCGCTCGCCAAGCTTGAAGCGAAGCCGGCGACGCCGCAGCGCTACGCCGAGTTCCTCACCCGCTGGCAGCACCTGCATCCCGAACAACGGCTGCAGGGCCAGGACGGCCTTCGAGCCGTTCTGAGTCAACTGGAGGCGCTGTGGCTGCCCTATTCCATCTGGGAGCCGGACATACTCGCCCGCCGCATGACCGACTTTCGGGGCCGAGCAGATAGACAACCTTTCGCTCTCCGCCGAGTTCATCTGGATCGGCCAATCGGCTGACTCCGACAAGCCCGGCAGCATCGCGTTTCTCGCCAGAGAGGGCCTCGCACCGCTCTATCCGCTGTTGCGGCCAGCGCAGCCTGATAGCGGAACCTCCGAGCGCAAGGACGCCGTCCGCCGCTGTCTTGAAAGCCGGGGCGCATCGTTCCTGATCGACATCGTCGCGCAGACCGGCCTTGACTCCCGCGTCGTGCAGCGCATTCTCTGGGAGATGATCTGGTCCGGCGAGGTAACCCACGACTACTTCAAACTCCTGCGTTCGGGCAAACCGCCGGTCGTTCGAGAGCCCAAGTCGCCGCCGGCCCTGCGCTATCCGACCGATAGACGCCGATTCTACCGCGACCGCACCCGCATTGCGAAGACGTTCGGAAAATGGGGACTGTCCCAAGCGCCAGCGGGTGGACTGTCCCCATTTTCCGGTCCCGGCCGGTGGACACTGCTATCACCGCTCGCGCCGCACGAGGCGGATGAGCAGGAGTCGCTGGAGATCTACGCTCGCATTCTGCTGGAGCGATACGGCGTCGTCGCGAAGGACCTTGTCCAGCGAACGGGCGAACCCGGCGTGGTCTGGGGCGATCTCTACGAGGTCTATCAACGGATGGAGCTATCCGGGGAGATCGAGCGCGGCTACTTCGTGGACGGCTTGGCCGGGGCGCAGTTCGGCCTGCCGGAGGCGGTCGATGACCTGATGGACAGGTCCCGGATGGGATCGATGCGCCGCGAACCCGACAGGCATCCGATACTCGTCAACGCCTGCGACCCCGCGTATCTCTACTCGTCGGCCGGCCCGTTCGACGTCGGCTTCGGCAGGGTCACCAGGCTGCCGTCCAACTATGCCGTGCTCATCGACGGCCACCCCGCCCTGACCATCGAGCTCGGATCGGGAACGCTGGCCGTCCGCGACGACCTCAGTCCAGACGACGCCGCGATCGCGATCCCGACCCTCAAGCATCTCCTCGACGCCCCCTGGCCGGTCAGACCCTACCGCAGGATCGAGCTTACCAGCCTCGGATCCGGCCCCATCGCGGGCAGCCCCGTCGAGGACCTTCTGACCACCATCGGCTTCGAACACCAGGGCAGCCGCATGGTCCTCTGGAGCGCTGATCGCCGGGCATGATTCGCTGCCGCACGCCTGCACACTGCTCTACGGTTCATCCCTTCGAGCGCGCACAGGCCCCGCTGAATCGGCGTCCAACAGCATCTCCAGCACTACCATCGAGCCTGCGTGGTCGCGCGCGGCCCACTTGACAGCTTCCTCCCTCAGCCTGGATGCTCCGAGCTGGTCCCGCACGGCCAGGGCCAGGCTGTGGTCCGCCGGCGCGGTCCGCAGGACCGCCGCGATGATCTCCATCAATGCCCCGGAGGATCGCCCGGCAAGCTCGCAGAGGCGCTCCACCAGGCGCTTACGCCGCGCACGATCCGCCTCGCGATAGAACCCCATCAGGCAGCGAATCCGGCCGGCCGGCTGGATACCGACAAGGAAATCCAGAAGCCAGGTCCCTTTCGGATCGCCCGCTTCCGCTTCAGCCAAGAGGCTCAGCACCGCCAGCATCCCATCTTCTCCCATCGCGCGCATTGCCGACTCCAGGCGCTCCCTCGATGCTACCGAGCAGCCTGTCATGGCCGGGCTGCCGATGACGCCAGCGATCCGGGCCGCCATGCCGGTCATTTCCCACTCGGCGGCGACGCGGGCCACTTCGGCGAGGGCGTCCGGCAGACGCGCGCGCGCAGCCGAATCCCAGGCCGCCCGCGCTGCCATCATCAACTGCTCCGCCTGTTCCGCCGTGCATCCGCGCGAGTCGAGTCCATCGAGCAGGTCGCCGAGCTCGATCAGGCGGCCCGCCAGCGCCCGCACTTGCCTCGGGGCGCGAAGGCTGCGCAGATCCGCTCGCGCGGCGGCGAAGTCGCTGGTGCCCACGGTCCTCGCCGCGCCTGTCACCGGCCTCAGCCACGCCGGCTCCTGCTGCACCACGGGTCGAGGTGAATGCTCGCCCGGCGTCGCGTGCCTGGTCCGTCCGGGCCTGATCGCGGGTCTGCGGCTCGTCAGCGGCCCACGTCTGGCTATTCCCAGCAGCACGGGCAGCCACACCAGCGCTCCCAGAGCCCCGAACACGTGAGCGCTGTGCGCGATGCCCGGCTGTGTCGGTGAGATGGTGAGATAGAGCTCGACCGCGCCCATCACCAGGACGGCATACTTCATCTTGACCGGGAAGAACATGTATATGAAGATCTGCCGGTCGGGATACAGCACCGCCTGGGCAACGAGGATGCCGAATATCACCCCCGAGTAGCCGAAGCAGATACCTCCCATTCCTCTGTCCAGGATGAGGAAGCCGATAGACGCGAACGTGGCGCAGACCAGCGAGAACGCCACGTAGCGAAGCCGTCCGAGCGCATACTCGATGTCCGGTCCCAGCACCCACAGAGCGAGCATGTTGAACGCCAGGTGAGTCAGGCCCGCGTGAACAAAGGGCGCCGTCAGAAGCTGATACAGGCGCCTGTGCCCGATCAGTCCCTCGTAGGACAGGCCCAGCAGCGAAATCGCCTGATCCCAGCTAACGACGTGCAGCAGGCTCAAGCACGTGATGCCGAGGAACAGACCCAGGCACACGAACACGATCAGCGCCGAGATGCTCCCGGCAGCCGACCTCCATAGGCCAAACAGGAAGTTCCGAAACCACATCTACGGGACCTTCCTTACGAATATGGGGTAGATGAGCTTCAGTTCGCGGTCTCCGCCGGACTTGAAGCGCACTCGCCCGCCCGCGCCACGAGCCAGGTCCACCGATCCCACCCAGACCCCGCCTCTTTCGTCGGGCGTGATGTGGGCCGCCGTCGGCGGCTCGGGCAGTCCCCTGGAGCTGGCGATCAGGTTTCCCAACCTGTCCGTGCCGCTGTCGAATTTCTCGCCGCCGCGCCACAGGCTGACCTCTGAGGGCCGGTCGTAGTTCGCCGGGTCACTGTGCGCTCCCGCCGGGTTGAGCAGGCTCGGCGACTTGGTGCTGGGGTTCTCGATGAGCATCAGCCGGTAGTTGTCGGCGCCGATGTTCTTGTAGACGTCTATCGTCTGGTCGTAGGCCTTCCCCTGACCGCCCACGAACCGCCATTGAGCCTCCGAGGTGAACAGATCGCCCTTGACCGGCTGCACTACGGTGACCTGCGAGAGCGGTGACGATGCGACGGTGTCGCGTACCTGCTGCTCGGCGCGCGGTGATTCCAGGACCACGTTGCAGTACCGGCGTGTTCATCTGCGATGACATCTTACTCGCCAGCGAGACGATCCAGCTCCCGTCGCTGTGCCCGGCGATTGTCGATTCAGAGGTTCCGCCGCGCTCACGGACGGCTCGCACGAACGACTGGTTCGCCCGCACGCAGAAATCGGCGGGCGTCTGGAGCGCCTCGGGCTTGTTGTTGCCCAGTTGTTTCGGAATCCACTTGTTGACGTCTACCAGAACCACGGGGTTCCTGCCGGCGGCCACCGAGGATCTTATGAACCGATCCGCTTCAACGGAAGCAGCGCCGGGATCCTTGGGGTCGATCACGACCGTGCTGATTCCGCGGTCCCGCATCTTGTCCACCCCCGCCGGGGGCAGCGCGCCCTTCACAGCTACGTAGAGGTAGTCCGGCTCGCGTCCCGGCGTGAGATATCGAGCGTGGGAGACCGCGTAGTTGAAGTCTGCCTCGCTGTTGATTCCCGTGGCGAGCACCCCAAGCCGATAGCTCGCCGACACCGCCGCGCCTCGCTCTTTCGCTGAGCGGACGATCTGGTAGTTCTGTCTGGCCTCGACCAACTCCGGCGTCAAGCTGAATGCCTTTGCGAAGTCTGCCGCGGCGGATGCCCAGTCGCCCTGCTGCGACCGCAGGATTCCGCGCGTGTTATAGGCGATGGCGTATTCCGGAGCGATCTTGAGCGCGCGTTCGAGGTCCTCGAGGCTGCCTCGTCGGTCGCCGATCTGGAGCCGAATGAGCGCTCGCGCAACCAGCGCATCGGCTGCGGACGCGTCGGTGGGCCGAACGGACCGCAGGTCGATAGCGGCCGATCTGTTGTCACCCTTCATTGCCGACAGCAGCGCTCGCGCGACGCGAGCCGGATAAAGATGCGAATCCAGTCGCAGCGCCGCGTTGAACCGCTTGATGGCTTCCTGCCCTCTGCCGTTGCGCGCCAGGGCGTCTCCGGCAAGCAATTGGGCGGCGGCACTGCGGGGATACCGGCTTCCAAGCGACTCCGCCCACAACGCCTCCTTTCCCTCGTGCCACACATGCTGAGCGCACAGGAAGTGCTTGGCGGCTGCCGCGGCGTCTCCCTCGACCAGGGCTGGATACGCCCGCATCACCGCGCCTTCGGGCTCGAAGCCTGCCTTGCGGTACCAGGCGGAGGCTGCGGCATCGATCCTGGTCCAGTCGCTCGCCGCGATGGCCGCCCCGATCTCCCGCGAGGGCGGCCGATGTCTCCCGATCCGCAGATACCAGGCGTAGACCCCGGTCAGGATGATCGCGGAGATAGCCGCGACCGCTATCAGCCGAATGCGTGTGCGACGTTCCACCATCGGAAGTATTCTCCTCTCGCCTCAGTCCGTATCCGGTTCGATAGTGAACTTCCATATCAGCGGGCGGCGCGCCGGTCTTGCCGACAGTATCGCGCGTCGAAGCCGCATGAGCGCGTCGTCGCCCGATCGCGAGCACTTCAGGCCGGGCTTGACCATCACTCCGCCGGAGAGCCGCAGTTCGTATCTATGCGCCCCGATCGCGGGGCCGACCTCGGCCGACCGCGCCAGGCCCTGCACTTGGGTCGGCGTCGCCGCTCTCGCCAGTCGCGCATGAAGCCAGGGGTCGAGATCCCGATAGGGATCGGACCTGATAAGCCAGCTAAAGCCGGCCTGAAGCTTGGCAAAGTCCTCGATCTGCGAGACCGGAACGGTTCCGGTCAGGCGCCGCAGGTTGCGAGTCAGGTCGCGGGCGAACTGCGCCGCCGAACGGTCGTCGGTTCCGTGCGACTTGCGGTTACGACGAGTATCCGAGATCATCGCTCCCGCCCCGCCTTCCACCTGCACATTCATTGGCGTCTTGTTCAGAACGAGCGTATCGCCGTCCTCGATGCCCTCGAATCCCGTCAGACACAACCAGTAGCGGTTCCAGGTCTGGATGTTCTCCCGCCCCGTCGCTCAGTCCCTGCTCGGCGACCTTGTGGCTGAAATCCTCGACGGCCAGGTCCCAGTAGGATATCATCCCCGGAACCGGCGGGCGTTCGCGCCCCATCGACACGCGCTTCATCCACGAGTCGAATGTGAAGAACCATACGCCGACGACCGTGTTCTCCACTCCGCCGAAGTACTTCACCTTCTGTGTAGGGCTGCCGGGGCTCGCGGCGCGGATATCGATGCCCGGCGGCTCGATCGACCCGTGCAGGGCCCTGATGGCCACCGCGAGCGCCGCCACCGGCACGCGGGGCCTGTGCGGGTCCGCCTCTCCGAATATGATCCAATCGCAGTTCGGGCGATCGATCAGCACTCCGCGTATGTCGAATCCCGGCAGGGTCCTGCCCGGTCGGTGGTCCTTCTCCAGCGAGTTCAGCGAGACTGCTATGCCGTTGCGAAACCCCTGCCTATAGATCGCCGATGGCTTCCTCAGCCGCAGCCACCAATCGGCCCCCGCGTGCCAGCCGTCGCAGATCACGCCGGCCACAGCGAGCACGATCAGGACGGCGAAGACGCGCCTTCGCCCGGTGGTGAGATAGGCTCCTAGATAGCGCATCGAAACCCCACGTTGCCATAGCGCTCTTCGATCGGGCGACAGAAGCGGAAACTCGGCAGAGTCAGAATTCGCGCGTGATTATATGCGCCTCCGGCTACGACGGCCTCCAGTCCGTTCACGGTAGACTCTGTGCACGCGGTCCATTCATAGACGTTTCCACACATGCCCTCTGCTCCGCACGGGCTTGCGCCGCCGGGGCGTTTGAGCACAGATTCCGGTCGCCTGGCTCTGCCGTTCGCGCGGCACAATGTGTCTTCGAAGTCGTCTCCCCACGGAAAGAGCCTGCCATCATCTCCGCGCGCCGCCGCTTCCCACTCGTCAGCCGTCGGCAGACGGCATCCGGCCCACTTGCAGAACGCATTCGCCTCATGCCACGACACGCCCACCACCGGCGCGCTCGGGTCAAGGCGCGTGATCTCGGCCAGGCGGCCTTTGGGAGCGTCACCGATCTGCTCCAGGTAGTAGCGATATTGGTGGTTGGTGACGGGCCACCGGCCGATACGGAAGCCCTTCAGCCTTGCCGGACCCGGCTGCCTTACCATTATCAGCAGGCCCGGAATCGCCTCATTCGGGCACCCTGTGCTGCGAGCGACCTGCCGGAGACCGTTCTCGCTGATGCCCAGAGCATAATCCCCGGCATCAACCGGGCAGAACCACGGCGGGCAGCCGGACTCATCGGTCACGACGACCGGCGCCGCCCAATCCGGCCTGTGGTGATAGTGCCAGCCGTCCGACACATTCTCGCCGTCCGATGTCTTGCGCACCGGGTCATCGCTCATGTAGACCTGAAGGTGCTTCACGACGCAGCAGCGAGCATCCAGCAGCCAGCGCGAAGGCGAATGCCAGGCCGCCAGAGCACTGAGTGCCGCCTGCTGAAACCCGTCCGCGATCGCGTCGAACATCGGCATCTGCATTGCCACGACCGCGGAAAGACCTCCACGGCTAACCGCTCTCTGGGCGGCATGGATTGAGTCGCAAGTCGAGAACACCGCCGCGAACACCCCCGAACGTTCCAGCCATGCCGCCAGATCCGAGCCGTTCACCATGACACCGCGTCGTTTCTCGCTTCCGTCCTCCAGAATGAGGTGCGATTCGCCGTCAACCGCCATGCAGTGTCCCGCGAAGTAGAGGACCTGGTCCTCTCCGCCTCGGCTGAGCCTGGCCTGCAGCTCATCCGGGGTAGGCGGGGCGCCATCCGGCGAATTGTAGCGCAGCAGATCATAGTCGAACAAGCTGGGGCCGATCCGGTTGCGCACGCAGTCCAAAGCCGTGGTTGCTGAGAGCGTGTCTATCGGCGCCAGCGGTTTCCTCGATACGTCCGGCAGCAAGACCCACTTCGGCGCGGCCACCACTGCCAGAACACGCAGCGGGGGCCGCCAGCCGGCCGCGCGATCGGCCCCGGAGCGGAACGCGACCTGGGGCTCGAACCGCATGACGGAGACATGCGGAAGCGTAACGGCAAAATCGTCGTTTGTGAGATCGAACATGAGCTCCCATGGAAGACTCCGCAGGCGAGCGGAACGAAGATCGAGCTGCAGATCAACAAACGGGCAGCTCGCGACGGCATCCCGGTAGATGCTCTCGATGGGCTTGCTGCAGGAGATGAGGGCCTCGAACAACGACCCGCCTAGTTCCTTTGCGGCTCTACGGAAGCTCAGCCATTCATGGGTCGTACGCTTCATGCTATCGTGCCGGCGCAGCAGATCGTCGATCAGCTCTGGGTCCAGTCCCAGCGGCGCGGGACCGATCGTTTGGCCTTCGCAGCTTGCATACACGACTGCTCCGTCCTTGCCGTCTTCGATGGTGAAGCGCAGGATGCTCATGGGCTGCTGCTCCCCCGGCGCCTGGTCGTAGGCTTCACAACCGCGTGGCCCTGGCTCAGCGTTCTGACCGCCTCCTCCAGGTTCTCTATCTGTCTTCCCTTCTCAGCGACCAGCTTCGCGAGTCGCGAGCGGTCCGGGTCGGATGGCGACAGGTCATTCTGTTGCGATTCCAGCCTCTGATACTCATCGATCAGGTTCACCATGTTCTGCCAGTGGCGCAGTTGCATCTCATCCGACACGGCGGAGAGCGAGAAGAGCAGCGCGAGGTCATAGACCAGCGGCGGGATGTGACGAGCCAACGGCGTCTCGCGGTCCAGCCTCAGGATCGAGGACACAAGCTCCGACCTGAAGTTGATGTGGAGGATGGCCGGAATGTGGTATACGGAGAACGCGTCCTCGACGGTGAACGGAGTTCCCTGGCATCCCAGGGCGGTCTCCGGGAAAACCAGGGCCGGAAGAGATCGCATCCAGACGTTCGTATTCACGCTCGGCGCAACATGCGCGTGCTCGAGCGATCCCTGCAGCCCTTCGTTGAAGAACCACTCAAGCCACGCGATCCGACCCAGCGATTGATTGTCCACTGGCGGAGGCGGAATCGACCATTCGGCCCCCCCGAACTCAGGGCCGGCCTCATCCGCAAACGTGACGCCGATTCCTTCTCTGCCAAGGAGGAACAGGACCATCGACCGCTCGTTGAAGTTCCTGAGATCGATAACCAGGCCATCCGGACCGCAGCATTGGGCAAGGTTCTCAGGGTGCAGAGTGGAGGTAGCCCACACTTTCCCGGCGTCCATCATTTTCGCGAGCTGGGGCAGGGTCCTGGGTCCTTCGGAGGTCCTGACCTCCAGATACATGGAGGCCAGCTCGCGATAGGCGGGGTTATCTCTGATAAGCGCTCCCAGGCGCTCCGAGTGAGGGGCGATTTCCCGCAGAATGGGGTGGAATTCCCTCCGGGTGATCGGCGAGCCATTCGGCAATGATGGTGTGGATTCGTTTTCTGATCTCGCGCTTGAGAAGAGCGATGTCTTCCGCGACCGATGCCGGCCTGCAGATGACGGTTATCTCTCCCCAGAGCTCAAAGCAGTCGTCAGGGATGGCATCCTGGGCGTCGGCGTCACAATACTGCTTCCGCCCGCACTTTACCCTCAGGCTCAGCATGTTTGGCTGCTGGTTCTTGGCCTTATACGTGAACCAGCCCAGAATCCAGGCGTGACCCTCATCACCAAGCTGGATATGGATCGGGGACTGCGGGTCGCCTTTGCTAAGCCACCAGGTGGTCTGTGCGGGCGGCTCGCCGATACCGAACCGACGATAGGACGGGGTCCTGGGTCTCCCTGGCCAGATCATAAGAACCTTCCTCCTCTGCCTATTCCGATCAGTAGCCGAACAGCCGCTTCAGAACTGTCTGCGCTCCTGCGTGGCCGTCCGCTGCCAGCCTGAGGGCCTCTTTCTCCAACCTGTCCGGTCCCAACTGATCGCGTATAGCAAATGCCAGCCTGGCATCAAGCGGCGACCTCCGGTAGACGCCCGCCAGCAGGTCCATCAGTGCCGGGCAGGACTGGTTGCCCATCCGCGAGAGCCAAAACGCGATTCGGGACTGCGACGCCGCGGTCTGACGAGCATAGAAGCTCACGATACCCGCCGCCCGCTTGCCCGGATTGATCCCGACGAGCACGTCCAGAAGCCAGTTCCCCGCGGGCTTGCCCGTATCCGTAGCCGCCAGTTCCGAAAGCACGGCCTCCAATGCTTCGGCATCCAGAGCCTTCAGGCAGGCTTCGAGCGACTGCCGCACCGGCATGTCGTTTCCCGAGAGTGTCGTTCCGCCGAGCGTCTGGACGATCTTGTCCGCCATTGCGCCGAGCCGGTGGGTCGCGGCGATCTGAGCCAGATCCGGAAGCACCGTGGGCATACTCGCCGCAACGGCGGCATCCCACGCCTGGGCCAAACAAGCGTTGACCCTCGTCTCAAGCTCCGCCGCGAAGCCCTGGCCCGGGTCGAGGGACCGCATGACTCCGCACAGGTTCTCAAGCGCGGCAAGCACCTGCTGAGCCTCGTTCGGCACGCGAGCGGTCTCGATCGCCCGCGAGGCGTCAGCGCATCGCCCTCTTCGTATCAGGGCGGCGACGCCCGCGCACACCGCCGCCGACTCGGCGAGTATCGACTGCCTGAGACGCGCTTCCCTTCTTTCCACGGCCTCGGCAAGCTCGTCATATCCACTGGCGACAATGCGAGCGGCGGTCAGCTCGCTTCCTGCTGCCGCCAGGTTGCCCTGGCCCGCGTAGACCTCCGCCGCTGCCAGATGATTCTCAACCTGCCGGCGCTGCTCTGCGGCAGGATCGTCTGGACCGATAATCGATGCCGGAACGGTAGGAGGCGCCTCAGGCTGCTCCTGTCGCGTCTCATGGACAGGCGACGGAGCTGCCGCCTCGGAGCGGACGATCTGCAACTCGAACGAGAAAGCCTCGCCGCCATCCAGGATCGCGGTGACTTCGACCCTGCGAGGGCTGTCCCCAGCGACGAGGACCCCGCTCTCGTCCACGCTTGCCGCGCTCGACCCGACTTGCCAGGATCGCACCGGCACGCCGAACCGCTCCGCCAGCGCCGCTGTCTCGCCGACCTCCAGCCGGAGGGTCCCGGTAACACTGATCCGGCTGGTGGAGCCATTACACTCTGCCATCACGATTCCCGGAGACATGCCGCGCACCGTGCCGTCGGCGCTTACCTCAGCGACTATGTCGTTGCCGGCGCTCCATCTCGATCCTCCGGCCGGGCTCTGCAACTGCGCCGTCTCGCCGGCTCCCAGCGTGACGGTCGGGCTGCCCTCGACTCTGACCTCGACTTCGAGCACGCACGAGTCGTTCTCGCCGAACGCCCTTATGCGGGCGCGACCGGTTGAGATAGCCGTGACCAGGCCGCCGTGCCTGCCGTCGAGCTGCTCATTGGTAACCGAGGCCACGCTCGGGTTATCGCTCTCCCAGTTCTGAACGTAGTCCGCCGACCGCAGTTGGGATGTCGCACCCAAGATCAAGCTGATGCTCTGTGCCATACGCGAACGCGCCTCAACTGTAGTTTATCTGGAGCCGCTGCACCAATTGCTGGACGGGGACCGTGTCCTCCGAGGCCAGCTCCATCCTGCCGTTTTCGAGCATCTCCAGTATCTTGCTCATCTGATGCCCCAGGCTCTTGACGAGCGGGCGGCTGCGCTTCACGTTTCTGACGACGTCCTCCGTCGTGGCCCGCCTGTTCTCGAAGAACGCGTCGTAGACGCCGTCGAGGACCGCCTGTTCGATCTCCGCGCCTGTGAATCCGAAAGTGGCCTCCACGAGCTTGTCCGTATCGAACTGAGCGGGATCCAGCTTGCGCGCGCGGAGGTGAATCTCGAAGATCGTTTTCCTCGACTCATCGCCCGGGCAGCCGACGAAGAACCTGTTGTCGAACCGCCCCGACCGCAGGAGCTCGGGAGGCAGCGCGCCGATGTCGTTTGCGGTCGCGGCAATGAACACCGGCGATTTCTTCTCCGCCATCCAAACGAGGAACGTACCAAGCACCCGCGAGCTCGTGCCGCCGTCGCCGCCGATCCCGGTGTTGAAGCCCTTTTCGATCTCATCGACCCACAGGATGCACGGCGCGACCGACTCCGCCACCGAAAGCGCCCTGCGTATGCGCTCCTCGGACGCGCCCACCCACTTGTCGAAGATAGCGCCCACGTCCAGCCGGAGCAGGGGAAGCCCCCAGTCGCTGGCGATCTTCTTGCAGACCAGGCTCTTGCCGCAGCCGGAGATTCCGACCAGAAGCACTCCGCGCGGAACCTGGTCGATACCGTAGTCCTCACGGGCTTTGTCTCTGTTTTCGAGAATGTGCCTTCGCAGCCGCAGCCAGTGGAGCATGGATTCCAGTCCTCCCACCTCCAGGCCGCGAAGCTCCTCGGCCGAGACGAACTCCAGCACCCCGCTCTTACGGATGATCTGCTGCTTCTCTTTCATCATCACGCGGGCCGCCTCTTGGGTAACGGCGCGACTGGAGTAGAGCATGTTCTCCAGCACGCACTCGACCTCCACCTGCGTCAGCCCGACCGCCGCGTCCACGAGGCTTGCGGCGAATCGCTCCGGGTCGTCCACCTCGTAGACGAACGTGTTGTCCTTCTGCTTGATCGTCTGTGCCCGGCGCAGCGCGCTGCGGACGGTGACCGCCAGGTCGTTCTTGTCGGGCAGGGGATAGTCGTGGATGCGGACCTCTTTCTCCAGATCCGGCGGCACCACCAGCTCGGGGGACAGCAGCACGATCTTGCGCGGCTTGCCGAGGTCACGAAGCTCATAGAATGCATCTCGGAGCGCGCGAACCGTCAGCGTGCTGACAGGATTGTAGCCCGATCCCGAACCTCGGAGGAACTGGTGGGCGTCCTTGAACAGAAAGACGCCGTCGTCGGGGCAGTCGCGCACGGCGTAGCTGATCACGGGCGCCAAAGGAGATTGGGACTCGCTGTGCAGGTTGATCGTCTCGACGACCCCGCCCTGCAGCTTTTCGAGTCCGCGCGTGCAGCTCCAGCGGTAGAGCGGCTTGGGCGGCGAGGAGGCATCGCAGTAGCGGATGATCTCCCTCTCCGCGCGGCCTTCTTCCGGGGTCAGCAGGTATATGATTGGCTCTTTGCGATCGAGTATTTCTGCAAGCACTGGTCACGCTCCCGGTTCAGTTTTCGCCCAGTCTCAGTTGCTCTTCATCCAGGACGCCGAAGTCGCCTACTGCGTCCTCCGCGTAGTCGCGCCCATCGACGACTCCCAGATCCTGCTCGATGACTCTGGTTACCTTCTCGCAGAGCTTTTGGCCCTTGGGTTTGGGCCTGTCGGGTTCGGTAAGGCCCTCGACTTTGACCTCCACGTTGTCGTCGGGCGTGACGCGAATGATCAGCTTGGCTCCCATATTCCCTCCACTCTATGATCCCGCGGCAAGCATTTCCATTTCCTGCGTGTCGAGCGGGAGTTCGAAGACCACCGTGCCGTCCGGTTCCTCGGTCTCCTTGAGCTTCGAAAGGTCGATCCCCTGACGTTCCAGGCTCTGGAGCACCTGCTCACGTGCATAGTTGCATTTCAGGCTGTCCAGGAACTCCTGCCGGCCGACTCGCCCGCCGTACCAGTCGCCCACAAGCTCGATCTCGCCCGACTTCTTGCGGTTGAAGCCGACCCCCCGCTGGCCGGGAATCTCGACAGCCAGGTCTACCTTCTGCTGCTTGCCGTAGTAGTCTTGTATGGTTCCGTCCACTTGCGACTGATAGCCCAGTCTCTTGAGTGCAGCCTGGACAGCGTTCAGATTCTTGAGTTGTGTCTTGATGCGAGTCACGTGCGACATAGGCCCTGCTTTCTCCGCTGAAGGCGGATCGTGATCTACTTGCGGCCGAGTTTTCTGACGTCGCCGACGCCTAGTTGGTCCAGGTCCTTTCTGAACGGATCGACACTGCGCGAGAGAACCAGCCTTACGCGCGCCCGTCCCTGCTCACTCGCCATATCGCCGTCGATCTTGTCGATCTGCGCCAGTGCGTTGGTGAGCACCGCTCGCAGGCGGGAGACCTCGCCCTGCCAATCGCCCAGGCGGCCTTCCCCGGACAGACGTTCCTCGCGCTCGTCGAGTTCGTTCATCAGGCGCATCACCTCGAACGAGGACAGCACTTTGTGAAGGAACGTCGGCAGTTCGCCGATGTCGGGGCGCTCGCGGACCTGGACAAGTATGTCGGTTACCGCATCGAAGATGCGCGACCAACTCCGGCGGTCCTTCCTCTCGTGAGCGGCCAGCCCCTGCTGTTCGAGCGCGTCGATCGCGGGGCGATAGTGCTCGGCCTTGCGAAGGTTCCGCTGGGCGCCCGTGATGAGGCCCTGGTCGGTGGAACCGTTCCCGCTGGCTTCCGCGAGGATATCGTCTGCCTTCTGGGCCATCCCGTCCAGCGCCTCGCGGCATTCCGCGATGACCTCACAGAACCTGCGGCGGGTCGGGTTCATGTCGTCCTCGGGCGGGTTGATCAGGTCATTGAGCCGCCTCAGCGCGACAAAGACCTCCTGGCGCTCAAGCGGCTGCTGTTCGAGCAGGCGCTCGACGGTAACTATTGATTCCGCGGCCCGCTCGCATTCGCCTTCATCGGGCTGCTGATCCTCATCCCGAAGACAGACCATGGCCCAGTCCGCCTTCAGTGACTCGAACCGCTCCCTCAGCTCCGGCTCCATCGGTATGTCCGGCGGCTCGAATCTCACTCGCACGTTCGTCTGCGCCACGACCTGGCCGAGGCGCGTCCTGACCTTGGCGAGCCCGCGGATCTGGTTCTTCTCCGTGATCTCGAGCGACAGGTCCACGTAGGAGCCTCTTCCGCCTTCGGGAGGGATGTCCTCGATGCGGATCTCGCCGATCCGGTCTTTCTCCTGGAACAGCCTGAGGGATATGTTTGGATTATCGTTCTCGCGCTGGAATGTGGCCTCGCAGCGGCTTGGAAGCGTGACGCCCTCGGCGGCGAGCGGTACCAGCCCGTCCACGGTCTCCACGTAGAGCGGCCTCGGAAGACGGTCGTCATCCCCGAGACGTCCGATATTTCGGGGGAGTAGGTCACCCGAAATGGATGTTCCAGCACCCTGACGGCACTGTCCGTATCGACCGCCAGCGTGAACGAACTCGGCTCGGTTCTCCAGGAGTTCGACATCCTCGAAGAGGAATTCACCGTTCTGGTCCAGCGCTGCCGGCCCCATCACGCCTGCGTCCGGCAGTCGAAGAGTGACGGTGAACCCTTCCCCGGGAGCCGCCCCGCCGGCGTCCGTGACGCGGCCGCCGACGTTGATCTGGTCGATGGCGCTCGTCTCCGGCACGTTGAGCGTGAGCTTGTAGTCGTCGCCTGCAACCGGCGGCAGGACCATCTTCGCGTGAATCGCGGCCCCGGCGCCTACGCACCACTCAGGATGGAATAGCACCGGCTCCGTCCGGCTCAGCTCGGCGGCCACGCTGTCGGACACCCACGGCCCAAAGGTCGATCCGCCGACGAGCAGGACCTGATCGAGTTCGCCCGGGTCGGCCTTCGCCTTCGCCAGCGCGCGCCTGCAGCATTCGATGGTTTCCTTGAGGTGAGGTCGGATCATCTCCACGAACTGCTCCCGCGAGATGCGCTCGTTGATCTGGACCGGCAGGCCGTCGGTGTCCACCAACACATCACGCGCGCGGAAGTCTACCATTGTGGAGTCGGTCCGAGCTTCGGCCAGTGCGATCTTGACGTTCTCGGCGATGCGAAGCAGACGGGCAAGCCGTCCACGATCCTCTGCCGAGGTCTCATCGAGCACGATCCGCCGGCCCTGCTCTTCCAGGCGCTTGCGGACCCAGTGAACCAGTTCCCGGTCGAAGTTGTAGCCTCCCAGCAGGTGATTGCCGTCGAACGCCTTCATGTCGATGACGCCGCTGTTGCGTTCGAGATAGGTCACGTCGAACGTTCCGCCGCCGAGGTCGTAGGTCAGGACTCGGAGCGGATCACGCTTGTCGGTACGGGTGTAGGCCAGAGCCGCGGCGACGGGTTCCATCAGCATTTGCTCCGGCAGAGACATGTCGAAACCGGCCTCGATCGCCGCTTCCCTGGTCTCTTCCACGGCCCCGCGGTCGAAATACGCCGGGTGTGTGACGACTGCCCTCGTGACCGTCTTTCCAAGCGCCTGCTCCGCGCACAGCTTGAGATACCGCAGGAACTCCCGCGCCACGTCTTTCGCTACGACCGTCCCGTCACCGAACGAGATGGTTCTCCCGAGTGCCGATCTTGCGCTTCGTGAACATCGCAGGCGCATGACCCTCATCGGCCTTCTGCGCGGCCTCCGACCCGAACAGATAGGCCCCCGGGTTCTCCGGGTCTCCCCAAACGACCGACGGAAAAGTGTTCTCTCCGAACGGCGTCGGTATTACGGTTACGTCGCATTCCTCGAGGTAGATACCCGGCGGGTAGTCGGGCGTGAGCTCGACCCTGCCATCGACCGCGATCACGCTGAACGTCGTTCCCAGATCGATTCCTATATCCATTGTCAGTTGCTCTCCGGGCTACCCTTTGCCCAACTGCTCGCCGAGTTTTCTTATGTCGCCCGCAAGCTTGTCTTTACGACGCGTTGCCAACTGCAACTGCGCCATGGCCTGACTCGACTCGATCTCCTCGTCCACTTTGCTGATGGCGATCTCCATCTGATCGAGCGTCCTGTCTATATCGTCGCACAGCCCCCGCCACATGCCGTCGTAGTCCGGGCTTCGCTCCAGGTCCGAGCGTTTCGATTTGAGCGCTGCTCGGAGCTGGTCCACCTCGAGTTCGAAGTGATCCTTCAACTGCCATACCGGCGGCAGTTCGCGTTTCTGGCCGCCATCTCCGCCGGTTCCTATGTTCTCGAGTTTGGCCCTGAGCTTGGCGATGTTGTCGTTGACGATAGACCAGTTCCTCTGGTTCTTGGTTGCGTATGCGTCGTCCGCCCGGTTCTGTATCTGCTTCAGCGTCTCGCTGAGGCGTTGAACCTGCGGGTCGGTACCAAGCGTTTGGAGCAGACTGGAGCATTCCTCCAATCGATCCCTGAACTCCGACCTCGGTGGATCCATATCCTCTGGCGGCGGATGCACCACTCAATCGAGACTTCTTGAGCGCCGCATCGACCTCCTGCTTGTCCGGCTGTTGCTCGCCAAGCAGGCTCTGCACCTTCCCGATCAGCTTTCTGCCCTGTCCCCTGAGGACGAGGCGATGCTCCGGGTCGTCGCTGAGTTGTTGCTGCTGCTCGCACTCGGCCCTGAGGATGTCGAAACGCGCTCGGAGTTCCGGCATCGGTGGAATCTGCGCCGCCGGTATCTGCACGCGTCCCGGGCATTCCACAGCCACGGTCCCACCGCGCGTGCGAACCCTTGCGGTGCCTTTGATCTCGCTTCTCGCATTGATCTCCGCGGACAGCTCGACCGGCGCGCCCTCCCCGGCATCTTCGGGAATGCCGGTTATGCTCACGGTCCCGATCTTGTCCTGCTCTTCGTAGACGTCGATGCTCAGTTGGCTGCCGCTCCAGAGACGCTTCAGCTTGGCCTCGCACTTAGCCGGCACCTCAGCGCCTTCCGCCGCCAGGAGCACCAGTCCTTCGTGGGTCTTCAGATAGTAGGATTTTGAAAAGGGCCTCCCGATATCAATCGTCCCGGCGCCGTCCGGCGAGTATTCCACGCTGAACTCGACGGAGTAGCGTTCAAGTCCGCCGCCGTCCACGACCTGCAGCCTGAACCGGCTCACATCGTCCTCAAGAAGCTCGACCTGCTCGAAGCAAAACTTGCCCTCATCGGTCAATGGGCACGGGTCCAGCGTCTGGCCCGCGGGAGTGGTGAGCATGACGCTGAGACCCGACCGCGTGTCCTCGTCGAGCTTCTCGCCATCGTCCGCCGTCACGGTTCCGGCGATGGTGTAGTTCAGCAAGGACCACTTCGGCTTCACATCCAGGGTTACTCTAACCCCGGAGCCGACCCCCTCGGCCCCAAGCTGCGAAGCCGCGATTGCGGCCCCCGCGGCTACGCAGACGTCGGGATTGTACTGGCTCCACATCCATGTCGAACGCCGCGCCCACCGCCTCTTTGACCCACTTCGCATAGGTCGATCCGCCGACGAGCAGGACCGAGTCGATATCGCCAGGCTCCATCCCCGCCTTTGCCAGAGCGCTGTGGCAGCGTGTGATGGTCTCGTCAAGCTCGTCCTTTATCAGCTCGGTGAACTCCTCGCGCGTGATCCGGTCGATGACCTGCACGTTGAGGCCCTGGTCGTCCACGAGCACGTCGGAGATCTTCACATTCACGAACATCTTGCTGCTGCGCTGCTCCGCAAGGTCTATCTTGATGTTCTCCGCCAGTCGCAGCAGCTTGGCGTGCGGCCGCGGTCGTCCGGATCATTGTCATCGTAAGGGATGACCCGCCCACTGTCCCTGAGCCTGTCCAGAGTCCACTGGACCAGCTTCCGGTCGAAGTTATAGCCGCCGAGCAGATGATTGCCGTCGAACCCCTTGTGGTCGATCACGCCCTGGCTTCGCTCCATGACCGTCACGTCGAACGTCCCGCCGCCAAGGTCATAGACCAGGACCCTGAGCGGGTCGGTGTCGTTGCCCTGGAGATAGGCCAGCGCCGCCGCATCCGGCTCCATCATCATCTGCTTCTCATCGGACATGTTGAGCCCTGCCTCGATCGCCGCCTCCCTGGTCTCTTGGACCTGCACCAGGTTGAAGTAGGCCGGGTGAGTTACGACGGCCCTGTTGACGGGCTGTCCCAGGGCTCTCTCGGCGGACGACTTCAGGTACCTGAGAATATGGACCGCCACCTCCTTGGCCGCATACTCGCGGCCGTTCATCGGCAGCCGGTCATCGCTGCCGATCGAGCGCTTGGAGAACATGATTGGCGCGGCGCCATCTTCGGCCTTCTTTCTCGCTTCCACGCCCACGAGGATGTTCTCGGGGTCGTCGGGATCGGCCCAGAACACGGACGGGAACGTGAAGTCCCCGTTGGGGGTTGGGATGATCGTCACGTCGCACTCGGGCAGATACCACGGCTGAGGGTAGCCGGCCACAAGCTGCTGCTCGCCCTTTACCGCTATGACACTATACGTCGTGCCCAGATCTATTCCTATGTCCATTTGCTTTCCTTTCCAATTCAGCAGTCGAATACGATATCGAGTTCCCTGTCCATGTCATCGCCCGGCTCCACGAAGCCGAACTCGCGCCACTCAGGCATCTCCGCCGATTCCGGACCCGGTTCGGGCACGAACCAGAAGACCGCAAGCGGATGGTGCAGCGGTATCTGCGCCGGCCGCTCGGGCAGGACTGCGAGACGGTTCAGTTCTTCGATGAGGCCCTTCAGCTTCGTCCGCTCGCGCCGCGTGTGCGGGTGAACGAGAAGCAGTTCCTCCGCATGACTGTCAGGTTGACGCAGGGCAGTGGACGCCTCCCGTATGGCATGCTCGTCCAACTCAACACCGCACAGCATGATCGGCCTCTGGTTCACCGACTTGGCGCGATTGTCCGCCTGCTGCGTTATCTGCACCGGAACCGCGCTCGGCCCAACTTCGAGCTTACTGAAGTAGTTGAAAACGTAAGGATTCTTCCCTGGTTCCCATCTCAATGGCATCTGAACTTCACCCCTCGCTAGAGCATCATGCGTTTCAAGATCATAAGATTAGTGCTGGCCTGCTGATTCGTCGGATCGAGCTGCAGAGCTTCCTCGAGCGTGGCGCGGGCCTTTGCAATCAGCGCCGGTGTAACGTGCGTGCCTGCGTCATTGATCATGGTTACGGCCGCCGCGGACAGCGCCCTGCTCAGCTCCGATTCGAGCTTGCTCCTTCCGGCGGCGAAGCTCGCGGCGGCCAACGCCTGCCGGAGGCAATCGATCGCTTCGTCGAACCTGTTATTGTTGAACGCTTCGATAGCCTTCGAACGTATCTCGAGGACGTGCTCCCCGCCGAACTCCGCGACCATCTGTGTCCTCTGGCTCATGTTTCCGATCAGTTCCCTCAGCGAGTCCAGGTTCTGCTTCGCGTGCGAACTGCTCGGGTCTGCTCTGTGCGCCTCTTCCAGACGAGTCAGGGCGTTGCGACACGCCTTGAGCTTTGTGGCTTCGGAGGCCAGCGGATTCTGCATCACCTTGTCTACTTCCCTGACCGACCAGTTCGTGAGAACGATTGCGAGCTCGCGTTCCAGTTCCGGCCTGCCTGCCGGGGCGCAGCATTCTCGTGCGCGGCGCAGAAGGCCGGCGGCGTCGTCGAACCGATCGCTGCCGAACGCCTCGTTCGCCTCCGCGCGCAGCTTGAGGGCTTCGCTGCCGAACTTCGAAATCAGTTCGCTCCTCTCCTGCACGGTCTTTTCCAGCGATTCCACGGTCTCCCTGGCCTCGTCGAGGTTGCTCGCGTGCTGCTTGAACGCTTCCAGATCCTGCTGAGCCGCGTGCACGTTATCCTGCGCCAGGTTACACTGGCATCTCAGGAAGTAGATCGCCTCCTGGTCGGGATCTATCCCGGCGGCTTCGTTGAGCAGCGGGAGCGCCTGGGCGAAGCGATCGGCTCTCATGTGATCGGTGGCCTTCTCGAGAAGCTGACGGACCTGATATTGCTTCCGCTCGCGGTTCACCGTGTCGAGCATCTCACGCAGACGGAGGCGGTCCCGCTCGTTGCTCTCGATCGCATCCACGTCGATCATATCCGGCTCTATCGCCAGGCCCTTTCGACAGATCTCCTCCGCCGCATCGTAATCGTTCAGCAGCGTGTAGGCGTTGGCCAGGAGGAAATGCGCGCTCACGCAGAGGTCTTCCCGCCGACTTACCTGTCCACAGGTCCTCAGCCGCGCCGGCTTGCCCGTTGTGGACCCGTTCCCGTGCAACGAATGCATAGGTCCGGCCCACGGCGTTGACGCAGCGCTGCTTCTCGTCGTCCTCCTCGCAGCCTGCCTTGACGCCCCACTCGTAGAATGCAATCGCCTCTTCTTCGCGGTCCAGGGCGCACAGCACCTCACCCATTACCCGGTACCAATGGCAGAGCTTGTGCCTGACGTCTTCTTCCAGCGCGTCGGAAACATCGACCAACTGCTCGAAGTACTCCATCCAATGCTCCGCCGATTCCCGCAGCGTGTTGAGCAGCCGCGTCCGCTCGGCCTCATTGTCCTCCGACAGGGCCTGCAGTTCATGGTAGTGGGTCAGCAGCAGCCGCACCTGCAGCCGCAGCGCGTCCGCCAACGCCGGCACGCAGCCGGGGTCGAGGTTGAGGAACTGCTGGATGACCTGCATTGCATCTTCTATGATGCCGGGTTCCAGCATGTCCTCGCGCCACACGCTGTGCGGCAGCTCACCGATGTGTTTCTCATACACGTCGCGGCGGACGCTGGACTTCGAGTCCTCGGGGAACGGCGATCCGATGACGCTGTCGATGTGACGGCGCGCGCGGCCGGTCTTGGTTGCCTCGTGGAATGCCACATCATACCGAACGTGCAGGAACAGTTCCGGGAAGCGCTCGCGCAGCAAATCCACCGCGGCCCGGCTCGCGTTCTTACAGGCCAGTTCGGCAATCCGGTCCCAGAACGCATCGGACTTCCACAGCTCATACCAGTAGCGCTCCGCCGCCTGCCAGTCCGGGTCCGACTGCGAAGGGTCCTCGCCGGTTTCGAGATCGATGGCGCGGGCGTGGTGCATAAGGGCAAGGCGATGCAGGGCCTCGAGGTCGCCCCCGTTGCGGGAAATCAGCTCGGACATCAGCTCGAACGCGGCATCGTTGTAGGGAGTGGGCGTATAGCCGAGGCTGTGTGTCCAGCCGAGGCCCTGCAGAGCAACCTGATGCGGATTCATCGATGCATCCAGCTCACCCTGCAGACCCTCCAACACCTGGTCGACCTTGAGGGCCAGGTCCGAATACTCCTCAGCCGCCTGAAACACTGGAGACACTATGCTACCTCCCGGCCTTCAGCCGCTCCTTACGTGCATCTTCGCGATATGCCTCGGCCATTGCGCGCCTCTCTCGGGCGTCGAAATAGTCCGCCATTGCATCCAGGAAATCGGGGTCCTTTGGCAACTCCTTCTTTGCCGACCGCAGCTCCAGGTCGGCCTGATCGAGTTCGCCGAGGCGGATCAGCGCGCTTATCCGCGCCAGCCTTGCCGGCAGGTAGTTCGGGTCTTGCCTCAGCGCTTCATCGGCTGCCTTCAGGGCCTCCGCGTTTCGTCCATTCCGCAGCAGCAACTCTGCATCCTGGACCAGTTGATCGACGCTCTTGGAGGACCCGACGGCCGCGCTCGGCTCTTCACTCGCCGCGGGCGAGTCTATCGAGTTGCCCTGCATGTAGGCATCGACTTCCTTGAGAAGGAGCCCGGCGTTGGGATAGCGATCCGATTCCCTGTAGCACAGGCACCTGTTCAGCATGCGCCTCGACCCTCGGATGGTCTCGAAGCTCGGCGTTGATCTCCGACGCAGGTGGGATTCGCCCCTCGTCGCGCGCGCGATCGCCTGTTGCCGGCCGCATTCCCTGTCTGCGCGCCGCCAGGTGGGCCCGTATTTCAGCTTCTCGATCGTTTGCTGCCCGGGCCTCCCATCCCACATCCTCGAACAGCCTTCGCCCGGTGAGCAGTTCGTACCACATCGCCCCCAGCGCATAGATGTCCGCTTCCAATCCGCCGGGCAGTCCTTCCAGCAATTCCGGCGATTGATACGGAAGCGTGCCTCCCGATACTCCCATGCTGACATACTCCGTAAGGCCGAAATCCGAGAGCACAACGTTCTGCCGCGCATCCAGCAGTACGTTCTCCGGCTTCAGGTCGCCGTGCGCTATCGGTTCGTACGGGTATTCCAGCGTGTGCATCCATGTCAGCGGGATCAGGATCTGTCTGATAAAGACCAGCGTCTCGCTCACTGGCATCCCGCCGGCGTTCTTCCAGCGTGAGACCAGGCTCCTCAGCGTCCTGCCTTCGGGGATCAGTTCCATCGACATGTAGGCCATGGGTTCGGGAGCGTTGAGCGTTCCTACGTCATAGATCTTTATGAGATGCTCGGTGACTTCCGGTCTCGGCTCGGCGCCCTGGAGCCGTATGAGCTGGATCGCGTCGTTGAACACTTGTGCCACGTTGGCGGGTGTCACGCTTTCCGCCGCGAACACCTTCAGCGCAACTTCGCGCATCGCGTGACCGAACGCGAGCTGGTTTGCCCGATAGACTTCGGCAAAGCCTCCTCCGCCCAGATGCCCGAGTATCTTGAACCGATCGTCGAGCACGCGTCCGGCCTGGATCGGAGGCTTCTTCGCGGGCGCGGAGTTCATCTGCGGACCTCCAGCTTGATCACGCTCAGACCCTCCACGACAGCCTCCAGGTGCGTTGGCGCCTTGCCTTCGCCTTCGGTTTCCGCCAGCACGTCGATCACCGGCGTGACTATGCACTCGTTGATCGCCCTTGGCGCGCCGCGCGCGCCCTCCTCCAGGCTGCGTTTGAACGACTGATTCGCCAGCACGTTGCGCACCTTGTCGCCGACCTCGATCGTGATTCCCTTGATCTTCCTGAACTTCTCCAGCTCGCGGTTCAACACTTGATCCACGATTGCTCGACAGACCTCAACGGTGAATGGCAGGAAAACAATCCGCTCGTCAACTCGGCCGAGGAACTCAGGCCGGAAGCCTTTCTCCTCGAGCTCCTTCATCGCGGCATCGAAAAGCTGCTCGCTGAGCGAATCGGGATCGTCACGGCTGCTGGGGTTGGTCCTGAGGTAGTCTCTCAGCCACTTCTGGCCGGCGTTGGTCGTCATGACGATGATGCACTTCCGCCCGTCGCGCACCGGTCCGGCGGGATCGGAGATAACCCCCTCGTCGGCGAACCGAAGAACCGTGTCGAAGACCTGCGTGTCGGCTTTCTCGATCTCGTCGAACAGCACCACGCTCTCGGGCTTATCGCGCAGTCCATTGGTGAGCTTGCCGTCACCGTAGCCGACGTAACCCGGGGCGGCCCCGATGAACATGCTCATCGATTCCTTGGTCTTGAACTGGCCCATCTCCAGGAATGTCATCATGTCCTCGTCACCGTAGACGTAGCGCGCAAGTTCCTTGGCAAGCTGGGTCTTGCCTGATCCGGTCGGCCCGAGGAACAGAAAGACCGCCGCCGGCCTGCCGTCGCGCGGAATCCCGAACCGCAGCCTCTTGATCCACGGGATGACCTTGGCCACCGCCCCATCCTGACCGCAGATCCGCTCGCTGATGTTCTGTTCGATCTCAAGGATGGTGTAGCGATGTATGGGGCTCTCTTCTTCGTCCCCGGCATACTCCGCCGCTTCGACATAGCTCGCCACCGCCTGCACGTCAACGGGCGTCGTCCCCGATTCAATCTCGCCAGCTCGCCCGGCTGCCGCCTCACGAACGCGCGGCTGATGTCGAACTCCGTGATCGCCGTTCGACCGTCGCTCCTGGCCTGCTTGTGCGCCTCCTCGAACACCTGCGCCGCCGCCTCGAAAAGCGTCAGGCCGGTCAACTCGAAATCGTCATTGCGCTTAGCGCCGAACCTGACCAGTTCCCGCGATAGCGCCGAGTGGAGTCCCTTTTTGACCTCGGCGCCGCTCATGGAGAGTGCGAGCGAGAGCAAGCTGCCTTCGTCGCCGAGCAGAGCATAGAGCATGTGCCGCGTGGTGACCTTCTTGGCGCCGAGGCTCTGAGCGTCCTCGCGGAGCCGCTGGCAGAACTTCCGGCCGCTCGGAGCGAATCCCCTCAAATCCAACGTCCCATCTTCCCGGAACAGCTTGAACTCGACCGGCGGCAGGGCCGCCTCTTTAACCCGCGCGGTGAATATGCGCATCCTGTCCTCGGAAGCCCACGTGTTCAGTAGGTCGAGCAGGTCCTCGTCGGCCGTCTTCAGCAGCGCGAGCGTCAGCATGGCGTCACTGACGGGCTTGCCGTCCTGCTCTTGAGACGTGCGCTCGGCAGCCTCGAGCATCGATATCACAGCCGGCGCGACGGTGTCCTTGGCCAGGACGTCGGGCGGCTCACCTTCGGGCTCATCGCCGTTGTCTACGGCGCTTTCGACGCCGGAGACGAATCGGTCGGCCTGCTTGCCCATGTCATCGATCAGATATCGCCGAACCATCGTGCCGGGCGACATCGCGAGGCAGTAGAGCCAGTCCCTCAGCTCGATACGGGCATGATCGTGGTCCCTTGTCTGCTTGAGGACGTTGAAGCCCTCTTCGCCCGCCGCGTTGCCGATCACCTCGGCCAACTCCGGCTCGAATGCGCTCATGTCCAGGTTGTTCTCGTTTATCAGCATCTTTGTTCCTCGTCTGATGATCTCCACTACGACTAACGAGCAGCTTCCACCAGCGGCTCCAGTGTGGTCCTGGCCTGCCTGATCTTCAGCAGCGCTTCCCGCGATTTGCTCGGCCCATCGTCTGCGGCCGCGCGCGCATAGGCCAGGCCCATCAGCAGCCGCACCTGAGGATCGGAGAGGTCTGCCACGCAATCAGGCAGGTCTCCTTCCAGCAGTCGCTTCCAGCTCTTCTGCCGGAACCATATACTCGCCGCTCCGAACCACAACCCCGGACCATCGACGGGCAGATCCTCGATTGCGGGTTCCAGGAACCGATAGCGGTCAAGAAACGCCTCATCATCCTCCGTGGCCCAGCCGCACAGCGCCGCCAGCAGTGTTCGCTGCAATTCGCTCCAGTTCAGGTCCGGCCGCTCGACTGCCGCCATCAGGACCGCCGCGGCCGCGGCGCGAGAATCGGGCTGCGGCGACCAGAGCCCCGGCACGCTTGAGAGGACATTGTCACCCAGGCCCCGCCAGTCCTCGGATCCCACCATCGCGTCCGGCTTGCCGAGTTCGATGGCCCTCGTCAGCAGGAACTGCCAATCCCGCACGACCGTGTCGCTCTCCTGCGCGCCGAGGCCTGCCAGTTCGCTCGCGCACGCCTCGATCTCGCGCAGCGCGCTCTGCGAGATGCTGGCTTCGGCGGCATTCCTGCGCAGAGACGCTTCCGCCGTACCCCACACGTCGTCGTCGGATTGTCCGGCGGAGCGCAGTCTCTCCACCTCGGCCCGGACAGCCGCCTGGTCCGGCGCTCGATACGGTGACCAGACGGTCGCAAGCAGCCGCCACGCTCTCAGCACATTTCGCGTGCGGTGGTGCCACGCGATGCCGGGATATGATCCCTCCACATCGATCACCGCAAGCGCCTTCTCAGGACAACTCGCGGCAAGCAGCCGCCGCGCCGCGATCTGCAGGAGCGGAATGGCCCCTTCTTCCGAGGACGATGCCAGCGCCTTGTCGCGCAGGTCCGCGATCTGCTCTGGCGCAGAGGTCAGCAGTTGGAAAAGCGCTTCCTGGGGAGCCGACCAGCCGACTGCGCTCCCCGCCACAAAGATCGGGCCGAGGTCGTCGCCGCCGGGCTCGTCACCCCGCAAAACTCGGTCGTAGACCGTGCGCAGCGAAGCTCTCGCCAGGCGCGCGGAGGAGATCGCGTCATTCGGGTCCGCGGATATGATATCTCGGTTCAGCCTCTCTGCTTCGTCCATCCGCCCGGCGCGCTCCTCGATAGCCGCGCGCAGCCTCCTCGCAGCCCCGTTGTAAGGGGAGGGAACAGCGCCGAACTCGGCATCGTAGAGATCCAGAAGCTCACACGCGGCATCTGGCTCGCCTTTGCGCTCGGCGAGCAGCGCGCGAGCGTAGGTTGCCGCCGGAAACGACCTCTCGACGCCCGACAGACAGCGCTCCGCCGCATCCGAATCTCCCCGCAGCAATGCGAGAAGCGACAACTGCGCCCGCGCCTGCTCGGCATTCGGGCCTTCCAGCAGTCGCTCGAACGCCGCCGCGGCCTCCTCCGGGCTGGTCCGGGCCATCGAGACCGCGCACCAATACGCAACCGCCGGCCTCCACCAGGCCGCCGCAAGGACGGGCAGGCTCTCCATCCGGGCAGCGACTTGGTCCATATCCGTCAGCGTCCGGCGCGCGCTTTGATACGACGCCTCTAACTCCGTCTCACTCTGAACCAGCGCGCACGCCAGCTCACCCAGGCCCCACGCCTCGGCGTCGCCGGCGGGAACATCCTCCCGCGGGGAACCGGGAAGTCCATACAGGGCCTGCCAATTTCCCATGCACCACGCCAATGCCGGCCCTTCGCCTTCCGAATATGCCGAACATCGCTCGCTGGGCCTGCCGCGCGACTCCAGTAGAGCCGTTCGCGCTCTGAGCCATACCATCCATGGCGATGCGCCATCCGGCAGACCGCAATCCTGCGCCTCGACCGACTCAACGGCGGCCAGGGCATAGTCGAGCGCATCGATCGCCGATGCCAGCATCGGAATGTCCGCGCACAGCCCATCGCCTCGCGCATCGGCGAGTCTCTTCCGAAGCACGGCGGTCTCGACGGGCCCGGCATCACGAAGCAGCCCGCGCATCGCGGTCTCGATCGCGCCGAGGGCATCGCCGGCATCCGCGTCTGCCGGAGCGCCCGCAAGAACGCGTGCCGACCTAGCCAATATCGACGCGCCCTCGGCAGCCAAAACGTCCGCTTCCTCCAGCCGCCGGATCGCGGAGAGGTAATCGCGCTCCACTTTGACCTCGGCAAGGGCAATGCCGATCTGCACCCACGGCAGCCGGCCCGGCGCTTGCCTCCAAGGCCCTGCAGAGTCTTGCGCACTCCGCGACGCGCTCGTCCGGCCATGATCCATCGGCCGACAGCGCCGTTGAAAGAAGGTCCAGTGCAAGGTTTGTTTCGACTTCTTCGAGTTCGCTGCCGGCAAGCGATTCGATCACGGCCTCGGCGTGCTCGAATGTCGGCGCATTTCGCAGGTCGATCTGGCGCAGCAGCCTGAAGCGTTCGGGCGAATCGGGCAGCGAATCGAGCGCGAGCCCTTCGCACGGGTCGCCGCCTGCCGCATGCAGCCTCGCGCGAACCAGCCAGTAGACCGCCGGCGCGTGATCCGGCGCGACCTCAAGCGCCCGTGACGCATTCGCGCTCATCGCATCGAAGTCGCCGGACCACTCACTGGCCCGCGCGGCGACGATGTGAGCGTCCGCGCGCATCACGGGTGAGAATTGGAGGTATTCGGGGTTGGTGGACTGGGCCACGGAGGCCGCCTCTTCGGCGGAATCGAACCTCGCCGGGCAGCGGCACAGCGCAAGCGACGTCTGCAACTGGTTAGTGCGCGCAAACTCCTCGTGAGCGGAGGCGGCGACGGCCTCGCACGCATTCGGCGAGAGCCGCTCGTATGTCGTCGCAATCGCCTCAAGCACGGGGATTGCGAACCTCTCGCGCGTCACCATCGGGTCGGCGACAAACGCCCCGGCCTGCTCGGCATATCGGTCCAGCGCCTCTGCCGCGAGCAGCCGGGTCATCAGCTCCCAGCGCAGCGAGACACGTTCCTGTTGGCCTGGGAAGCGTTCCTGAAGCGACGCAAGCCATCTGCCCGGCGTCGTCATACTCGCCGGCACGCGTGCAGGCCCACGTGAGAAACATCATCGCCTGGGCGGCGACGTCACGGGCCCGCTGATCGCCGCGCTCTGCCCTACTCAGTAGGCCCGGAACCGCGGCGGCAAGCGAACTGCGGCATCTCGCGTCTTCCGGCAGGCGGCAGGCCTTGCCCAGTCTGAGCCTGCCTCGGCCCACCGCGGAAAAAAGCCAGCCGATCTTGACGGCGGCCCCGCCCTTGGGAGGACTCGGCTGATACGATTCGGGATATGCTGCCTCTCGTCCATCCGGCATGATCGACGTATCCTTTCACATGCTCTCGATATATCTGTAGGGCCGCAAGAGTTGGCGATCAATCGAGCAGCCGGCTCCACATTGACTCCGTTCTCCACCAGAAACCTGCCGGCCCAGCCGCCGCCGTCCTTGATCAGCGCCCGCAGCACCTGCAGTTCGCCGATCAGTCCGTCGGGCCTTCCCTTCAGATCGGCTTCCGCTCCCAGGAGGATCTTCAGAAGCGGCGTAGCCGTGCAGCCGACGCTCGCCGCCACTCGCGAGTCCGTTGCGCGCCCGGGCGGCATCTCCACGTAGAGCTTCTCTGCCAGATAGGCCGGCTCTTTGCCCTGCCTCTGCATCCTGATGGCCATCTCCCCGTCTTCCAGGGACAGCATCGCATACACCAGGTGACGGCGGCCGAACACCTCATAGGACTTGTCCCGCGCGCAGGTGACTCCGCGGTTGATAATGTCCCTGACGGGTTCGCTGAACTTCGACAAATCCAGCTCGCCGCCTTCGAGGATGACCTCGCTCGTGAGCGCTTCCAGCGGGATGCCGCGATCGTTGAGAACCCTTCCCATCTGGCCGCCGCCCTGCTGGGCAAACGCCGCGAGCAGGTCCGAATCGCTGATCTGTTTTCGCTGATCGACCTCGGCGATGGCCTTTGCCAACTGCACTATGTGGGTGACGCTCTGGGAAGTCTGCACCCCGGCGATCTCCGTCGGGCTTACCTCCGGCACAGCTGCCGCCCGGCCGATTCCTAAGCCCTGTCGTATCGCGTCGTAGACGCCCATCCTGCCGAGCGCTCTTGCCAGGGCGCCGTTCTCGCAGCACAGCATGCCAGTGAAGAGCACGTGCGAGCTGATGAAGTTCGCTTCCAGGGCCCTCATTACACGCAGCCGAGTAGCAGAGCGCCTCCCATGCCTCGGGAGTGAAGTCCTCCGGGTTCCACGGGTCGGGCAAAATCAGAGCGGAGAGCTCCACGCCGAGCTTGGTCAGGGCGTGTCCCATTCCTCCTCCGCCTGTCTCGACGAAACTCACCACCAGGTCCGGTTCGCCGATCCTGTCGTGCCCCGCCTTGCCGGCGATCTGCTTCGACTGGCTGATGATGTTCCGCGCGTTGGGCGAAAGCTCCAATGTGGTCGCCGGCTCGGATTCCGCGGCGTCTTGATTGAACGCGTCCTCGCAGGCGCTGCGCAGACGGTCCGCGGGTATGCCTAGCTGGTTCAACCTGGTCCGCAGCGACGGGTCCTCTCCGCCCACCATCGCCGCGAACAGGTGAGCCGTGCCGACCAGGCCCACCTGCTTCCCGAACGACGCCGCCCGCTCGACCACGTCCAGGCACGACTCGTCGAAATCATCCTTGTCAAGCCCGACCGAGTGCAGCAGCCGCTCGATGTCGTCCTCACCGTTCGTCGGCGGGCGGATCTGCAGACAGGGATTGCCGTATAGCACGAATCCCGCCCACGCGGTCCCGTAGCTCTTGGTTTCCATTACGTGAGCGCGAGCGCTCCGCATAGCCGTGCCGACCGGCTCGCCGCCCAGCGCCAGCTCGAAGAACTTCTCCGCGAACGCGCGCGCGCCGTCATCCGAGACCGGGAATACAGAACCGATCACGATCTGAGCGCCCGCCTCCAGGAAGCCGTCGGTCAGCCCCACCAGACTGCCCGGCCCGTCATCGAGCCCCCTGGAGCACCCTCCCCAACATCCGTTGAGGAACACGATTGGCGACCCCTTGACCAGATTCCTGATGCTGCTGGAGCAGAGAAGCTCACCGCCATTGAGCCTGAGCGCATACTCCCCCGACTGGGCGTCCGGCACGATGTGCCCGGCGTAGTAGATGACGTCGTATTCCTGAGCGGGCAGACGGTCCAGCAGGGCGCCCAGCGTAGCCTCCAGGCCCTCGAGGTAGTCAACGCTGCCGACCTTGTTCTGTTCCAGCCACAGCTTGAACTTCCGGGCTTCTTCCGCTGCTTCCGGCAGGTCGTCCTCCTCCTCGTCGGAGTTCGGGTTGGCCACCACCAGACAGCGCCACTCGCCCTCCCGCATGGGGACGCCGCGAGGGATCCCTCTGGTCTGGAGCCTGCGGCCCACGCTCTGCTTCAGGCCGATGTAGCCTTCTTCCAGTCGATCGTTGATCAACTCCCAATGTACCTGCGGGTCGCCGGTGGATATGAGCAGAGGCGTTGTCAGTTCGGCCAGTTCCCGGCGCAGGCTCTGGATGTGCAGATCCGTGGCGGGGAATAGCGTGTCATAGAGGCCCTGGCCGGACGAGGCCAGCCTCCGCGTCGCGCCATCGTAGGCCGCGGAATCCGGCTCGCCGCGGTGAAGATAGGCCTGCCTCATGGATTCGTCGATGTTAGTGCAGAAGCCTTGCAGAACGTTCGGCTGCACGTTCACCTGCCAGACCTGCGACATCGAGCCGAATGGCCCCGGCTTCACAAGCTGGTATCGATAGATGCTTGTGCCGACCCTGATGACATCGAGCACTGTCGGTTGTTCGTCCATTCTCTGGCCAACCTTCCTGGGGGTTTTCCTGCGACTCCGTTCTTCGTTGTAGGAGGCGTCTCCAGACGGCGATCTCCGAACTCAGCGTAGGAGGCGTCTCCAGACGGCGATCTCCGAGCGTGAGGCCAGCGGATTCGGGTTCTAGAGAGCTGTCCTACACCACTCTGTCCACAAGCTGCTAGCGGGGCCGCATGATCTGGAGCACGAGCTCATACGACTTCGGCAATTCCAGTTGGCCCGTCCAGACGCCTCTCCAACGAACCGCTCGCCTGGAGGTGCACTGCTTTGGCAGTTCCTGCTGCGGCGATTCCGAACGTCTGATGCGCGTCAGCTCTACCTCGCCGCTGCACACCACATCACCCGAGGCATCGACATAGCAGAATCGGATGCGCGCCCCGGCAAACGGCTCGTGATCGGTCTCGAAGCACAGCACAGACTTGCCGGTCTTCTCGCGGACCTTGGTCAGGTAGACAAGCCCTTCGCCAACCTTATGCGAGGTCGTTTCGCGCTCTTGCTCTTCCGCTCCGCGCATTGCCCGTACGGGCCTCGTCTCTTCGGTGGGAGCTTCCGCAGCCACCTCGACCCGCACGTACTCGGCCGAACTGGTGAGCGAATACACCCCCCGCTCCAGTCCCGAAAATCGCGCCTGTCCCCTGGAATTCAGGAAACCCAGCCTCATGTCCCCGGAGTCGTCTCTGTGCCTCAGCGAGACCGGCAGCCCTTCCCAACTCACGTTCTCAAGCCCGCAGGCGAGACAGCTCACCGTGACCACAAACCTGCCCGCCTCCTGCGGGTGCGGGTCGGCGCATACCGCGACCCGCTCTCCCTCCAGAAATGCTCCTACGTTCTCGCTGAACAGCATTCCATTCAGGAATCCCGCGGCTTCTTCGAGGGTCTCTTCACCTTCCACCGGTTTCGATCGATCCAGAAACTTGTCGGAGTCGTGCTCATTCATCATCATCGACCTCCTCCTCGAAACCGTCGTCGGGTATCATTTTCCAGGGGTCACCTTCGTCGCTGCCAAGGAGTTCTCGGCTCTGCATCTCCTCGAAAGACTCGACGCGATGGAACGTTCTGACCCAGACAGTCTTCTTGTCTCTCGGCACGTCCTCGCAGTCGCACAAAGGGCACGGGGGCGTCTCGTAGAGGTTCCCACAGTTCCCGCACGCGTATCTGCTCTCGGATTCGTAGATCGGCGGTTCCGCATCTACCAGTATCAGGCGTTTCTCGGTGGTTTTCCTGGTGGTCTGGTCGTTGAATGAACTCCGGCAGATGCACTGGCCGCCCTCATAGTATCCTGCGTGCGGCCCCACGTGCGTGCCCGAACACTCTGGGCAGACCCTATACTCGACGTTTGCCAACCGAAGTCGCATTTCCTAGAACCCCTCCCAGCAGAGCAGAGGATAGTACATACCTGCTACAAATGAACCGGTCTTGATGTTGACTTCAGGTCCAACGACTGCCGACGCAATGAAGCTCGCGAGCGTTATTCTCTCGCCTTTCTTTGATCTCGCCGTGGGGTCCCAATGGGCAAGCGAGTGACGGTTCTCGCAATTGACGTTTCCGCAGCCGCACCGCGAGAATATGAGCCTGACCGGCCCGTCGATACTGGCCGACTCGCCGGCCGACAACTCCAGCCTCGGCCTCTTCTTTCCCTTGTCTACCGACACGGTTACCCCATCGTCCAGCGCCAACACAATGACCCGGTCCTTCAGGTCGATCTGAATCGCCCGGTCACGAGAGCCCCGCACAAGAGCCGGCCTGTCCGCCGAGAACACCAGCTTGACGCCTGCCGGAATCCGGCACTTGAAACCCGACGCCGCCGCGCGTGTCCCGATTGTGTCGCGGGATACGCGCAGATTGTCATCCTGCTTGATGTGTAGGGACGCGAGTGGATGCACCACCCGCCACGCCAGCCTGCACGAATCCGAGGCGAAGTCGTCCGGATCCCTTTCCGGGTAACCGACGACCTTACCCGGCTGCCCCATCCAGTCGTTGGACTTGGCCACGCCCGAGTTCACAAGGCCGATCAGAGCCCTGAAAGCGCCCTGCCAACGCGCTTCCCAGGTGTCCCGGTCCTTCGCCGGCTTCCGCCACTTGCCGCAGCCGAAGGCGATGGCGAACTCGCGTACGCAGGCATTGCGTTCGGAGTCATCGGGGATAGTGTCGCGGAGGATACCGAGGAGTTGGTTGCGGAGCACCTCGGGAGGGCAAGTCGCAGCGCCGTAGAACCGGTCTACCTTGGTCTCCAGCGCGTTGGTCTCGCCAAGTGAACCGGGCCCAAGGAGAGACATGGCGGCGCAGACTCGAAGATCATCCTTGTCGCAGCCTGGCCCGCCTCGATCCCTTACGTAGTCGACCATTCGCTCGAAGTGGTCTTCACTGCGGACATTGATGATGTACCCGCGAAGATACGAACGAACGAAATCGGTGTGCTTTGCAGCCTGTGCATTTGTCATTCGCTCTTGCCTCAGTAGTGTGGGCCGCGCCTGATCAAACAGCCGCCAGGTTCACAGGGTCAATACCGCTCGCGGTCACCTCTCCCACATTTGTAATACATATTTCAGCGGGTGTAATCCTCCACATATCGGATTCGCTGTAGCGGTTTGTGACGAAATGAATTGTCTGATTCGCCGAACCGCGCAGACCCCGCGCCACGCGCTTAGTTCGGTCGTACGGACCTGCGATCAGCACGTCGATGTAGGAAAGAACTTCCCCGGCCTCCCGCATACCACAGACCTGCTCCCAGGTGTAGCCCGTGAACACTACTATAGATAGACTCGTCTCCGGCCGGATGCGTCGCAGCAGGTCCAGCACGGGCTCGTGCTGCTGCAGCGGCTCTCCACCGCTGATGGTCACTCCCTCGATCCCGCCGGCCAGCGCCGCAATCCGCTCGGCCAGTTCCTGAACGCTGACCAACCTGCCTCCGCGCCGCGAATGCGTAGCCGGATTATAGCAGCCGGGGCAGCCTATCGAGCATCCCTGCACCCATACCACGGCCCGCCTTCCCGGCCCGTTTGCCCGGCTGCCGGGCGTGAACGCGTGCATCCTGAGCATAGCAGGCCGCGACACTTTTGCTGACATGGATCGGTCTCCCCGGAGGGGTCTAGCCTTACCCACCACTAACGTTTTCTCCGGGGTGTGACTTGCTTCCTCCAAAGCATGCGCGACATATCTATCCCGCGTCCCTACACGAGTGGTGATTGGCAGTGATGAGCACTGCGATGAGTCTGTCAGAGGAGGGATCTGCAATGGAAAAGAGGACAAGAATGACTCGCTCTCAGAAGCGGGAAGCCGAGCAAGCCCGCAAGAGAACATTCGGCTGGCTGTCGGCGCTCGTCATCATTGCGGCGATTGGGTTGGCCTACAAGCTGCTCTCCGGGCCGTCAGGACCGACCTGCGAAGCGTGGTTCGGATTCGACGCCAGCGGCAGCGTGCCGCTGCAGGCCAAGGAGAGCTCGTGTCGCCTCGGTTTTCACATCTACGATGTCGCGCTGCCGACGCGCTGCCTGATCCACACGAGCTTCTACGGCGACGACTCCTACCCGATCGCAACCACTCGGCCGGCCGCCGCGGCTGATCTCTACCCGCTGCTTGAAGCGCTCCGTGGCTGGAAGTGCCGCAGGCCCGGTACCAGGCCGGATGCGTTCATCGAGTCCGCAATTCCCAAGATGCGGGCCGCCCGCGGCCGACGCTCGACCGTGCTGCTTCTCTTTACCGACGGCGAGGTCACCAACGCAGCCGGCATGCGCGCAGCCATTCAGCGGCTTGTCGCTGTGGGACGTCCGACCGTGGTCTGGATCGCGGGCGTGTCGGCGACCGACCGGACCAGGGCCGATGTCGAGAAGCTGTTTGCACCGCTCGGAGACAGGCTCATAGTCACGGGAAACACCGTCGACGCCGAGATTCCCTACGCTCTCAACAAGCTTGCCTCTCTGTTGTCGAGGGCAGCCGGAGGCGACGCCGCGAAGCGGGCCGACGCCGCCAGGATCACCAAGGAGATCAGAATCGCTATCGAAAGGTGGTGCAATGATGGATCAGATGCTTGAGACCTTGCCGAAAGACAAAATCGGCGGCAATGGAAAGCACGCGCCCGACCCGGCGAAGCCTCCGGCGCTCTACAAACCGCTGGAGATGAAGAAGAGCATCAACGTCCCCGAGCAGCCGGTTCCGAGCCTGGGACCCCTTACCGCCGAGAAGATGGACGAGATGCTGCATTCTCTGGCCGACCTGCTCAAGAACCTGCCGTTCCGGGCGTGGGAGCTAATCTGCCGGTTCCGCGTCCAGGCAGCGCAGGCGACAGAAGCCTGGCGGTTCGCCGACTCCGAGGCGCACAGGCGGCTCGCTGAGCGCAACGCCGAGATCCAGCAGCGCAAGGCGGAGCTGGGTCAGTGCCTCGCCGAGAAGCGGGCGAAGCGCGATGAGATCGAGGAACAGCGCGCCAAGGCTCGCACCGACTGCGCCGCGGCCATCTCCACCGCGGGACTCAAGGGCTCGGACGAATCGCCCAGCCCCGAGCTTGTTGAAAGCCTGATCGATGATTCCGCGCCGGAGGCCAACGAGATCAGCGGCGACTATGGCGAGGGACGGCTGGAGGCCCCTTCGATGGGAGAGCAGGTGCTCCTGACCCTTTTCGAGGGGATCGCGCCGCTGCTCGCGGGCTTCGTGCTTGCCGTCACATTCGGCACCCTGGCCGGCTTCGTTACCCTGAACGACATCACGAAGGGTGACAGAATGGGTGTGCTTCTGGGCTGCGGCGCGCTTGGCTTCATCATAGTCTTCGCGGTCGGGCACCTCGCTCAGTATACCGTCGAATCCGCCGCCGACGGGCTCCAGAACCGCCGGCAGGGGGGCAGCCCGTCCTATCGTTGGTCGCTAGTAATCGCCGCTTGTCTGTGCGCCGTGCTGCTCTTGGTCGTTACTTGCGAGATCAAGACCGAGTCCGAAGGCCTCCGCTCGCTTCACGAACAGCGCAATGCCGAGATCCAGCGACTTAACCCCGACGCGCGGGTCAGCCTTCTGCCCTGGTGGGCCTACGTCCTCATGGGGACGATCGCAAGTGGATCCTACGTCGCCTGCAAGGCCGGACGGACCTGGCGGAAGTGTCAGATCGCGCTGCAGGACAATTGGCAGGCGAGCCGCCGCCGTGAGTGGCTGGAGTCAAAGCGCAATGAGCCTCCGGTCCGGCTGGCGTTCGCGCTTGCCGAGACGATACGCGTGCTCGACGGCAAACTGGGGTCTCTCGACGAGAACATAGCCGGACTCGAGAAGCAGTGCGACGAGCTGACGCCTCGGACCGGGTTCGACGAGTCCACGCAGGAGCGCCTGGACTACCTGTATTCCGTGGCCGCGGCGGAAGCGGCTCGCTTCTTTGACGAGGTCCATAAACTTGTGGACGCCTGCGAGCCGGCTCCGCAGGCTGCAAAGGCTTGAGAGGGGGCGGCGCGATGAACAGCCATCAGAATCGGTTCAACCTCAAGAAGGCCGTTGTGGTGCTGATGTTTGCCGTCCTGGCTGGTTCCGGATGCCTGCTGGCATCCCGGTATCCAGGCGAATGGCTGCTCGCACGGTCTGGAGTGTTCCGGCTGAACAACGAGGTCCCCGGCCTGCCGTATCACAACGAGGTCGTGACTCGTGACGTGACCGAGAGGCACGTTCCCGATCCCAGTGACGCCTCGGCGACGACAGTAGAGACCTCCGCGCGGGAGATTGCGGTGACCCACGGAGTGCGCCGGGAGTTCGTAGACAGGCTGCGTCGGCAGGGCGCGCACAGCGGGAGCATTCAGGTCTCTCTGATGTGGCGGAACGGCAACGACCTCGATCTGCACGTGATGCCGCCTTCCGGCGAGACGATCTGGTATTCACACAAGAGGTCCGCCTGCCACGGATGGCTCGACGTGGACATGAATGCCTCGGGCCCTGAGTCCGACACGCCCGTCGAGAACATCGTGTGGCGCGGCAACGCTCCCTACGGCGACTATCGCGTGTTCGTTCATCATTTCGCCAACCACGGCAGCCCCGACCCTACCGCCTACAAAGTGAGGGTTGTGATCAACGGCCGGATGCACCTGTTCGAGGGATCGACGAAGCACGGCGACCACAAGAAGCTCGTCTGGGGATTCAACTACGGACGAAACGGGGTGGGGCCGCTTGCCGGCCCTTTGCCGAGGAGACCGAGGTCGCAGAGCTCTGACCCGACTGTCACCACCCGCACGGAACGGATCGACCGCGAGCGAATCGAGCGGCGCCTCACCACCGGCGGCCCCCTCAAGATGGGCATGCCGTTCTGGAGATCGGCGCTGGTTGTGGCGGCCTGGGCCTCCATGATCGCGAGCGGGCTGGCTCTGCTGCTGATCGGCGCTCAGAGCGGCTATGCCCGAAAGCTCATCGCGCCTGCAAGGACGCTCGTGCGCTCGATTGTCGGGTTTGCCGTCGCGGGGTTTGTCTCGGGAGGTATAGCGCAGTTGTTCTACGGGCTTCTCGCGCAGCGATGCACGAACCCGCAGATCAGCAGATCGCTCGGCTGGATGGTGCTCGGCAGCCTGCTTGGCGCCGCGGCAGGAGCCTGCATTCCAAACCTGTGCAAAGCGCGCGCATCCCTCGCCGGGGCGATAGGCGGACTGATGGGAGGTGTGCTGTTCGAGCTGATCACTCGCGCGACGCCGGACGTCTGGGGTCGCGGCGCCGGGATCTGGATCGTGGGATTCGCCATAGGTCTCACAGTTGCCGTGACCGTGCTGATCCTGGCAGCACCGCGCTTCTCTTTCCGGCTGACAACCAACGTCGTCGGTGTGGGGCGTGAAACGTCCGACCACATCCGGCGGGGCTAGTCTACCTATGACATCGAGAAGGAGGACAGACCAAATGATCGGACGCAGATGGAGACTCTACTTGCTCGGAGCAGTGTGCGCGGCTGTCGTCGCGTCCATGCTCGTGCCGTCGTCACGGCAGACGATTCTCGGAAGCTTCCTGCATCGGGCCGGGTCGCGAACGACCCAGACGGCCTTCTTCGCCTCCGGCGGTGAGCCGGGGAGGCCGCCGGACATCACCCTGCCGCCCAGCCGCGATGGCAGGCACACCGGTCGGATATGGGTGGACCCTTCCGGGGCGCAGTTGCACGAAGGCAGAGGCCACACGGGTGTGGACTCGCCCTATCACCTGCATCCGCCGGACCCGAACAGGCCCGGACATCGGCTCCCCGGCCCCGGAACTCCCATAGATTCCGACGGCAAACCTATCAGACAACGCCACAACACGATGGCTGCCGTCAACGATCCTTGGCCGGGCCTGCTGGTCTTTCCGCTGGCCGATCCCGATCCGAACGAATCGATCCATGGCTATCCGTTACCTGAGCCCGAGCCCACGCACTTAGCGCATCGGCAGAAGGCCGGGGGCATCTTGCTGAGCCAGGCCGCGCTCGGCAACCTGGGGAATCTCAAGGGAGCGGTTTATGACCCGGATACCCACTCACTGGTCGTGGTTGGCGCGGCCAGGCAGAAGCTGCCTCCGATTACCGAAGCCGAATGGGCCGTGCTGCTCAAGTGCGCGCTGGACGGAACCGATCCGGGGTTCTCCCTCGATCCCGCCAACCCGAGCAATCCCAACGGTCCGCTCCTGCGCTGTCGTTACATGCCCGAGTCGCTGGCCGGCACGCCTGTCGGGATGGGAATGTACGCCTGCGATATCAGGATGAAACGTGAGGCGCTTGGACTGGAGAGTCCCGGTGTGCCGCGGTTCAAGAACTTGTTCCAACTGGGGTTTGCGCATGCGGGTCGCCAACCGGCCCGGCTCTGCCGGATGTGGAACGAGACTGAGCGCGTAAACATCCGCAGGTCCGGCAACGCCGTGGTGATCGACGACGCCGTGATGCGCGTCAAGACCGAGAACATGGTCGCATCCCGCTTGGGAATCCAGTCAACTGGCCGCGAGGACCCGGACGCGTTGTGGATAGCCGAGTTCCTCACGTCGCACTACTCCGATCTGCCGGCCGAGTACCAGAGGGTCAAGCAGCTCGCCGCTGCGTACGCGCTGGCGAAGTTCCTGGTGGATCAGGGGGTCTCTATCGATCGCGAGTGGCTCGACAAAGCGCTGGTCTCGGTCAAGACGCCTGTGATCGTGAGCGCCGCCAATGTGACCAGACAGAATGAGACCGTCTCCCGCAAGCGCGTGCCCGGCGGGGTCCGCGTCGAAACGGTGACCTCGCAGATAACGATTCACGGAGGCATCCACCTCTGCGTCTCGCTGCCCAGGGATACCAACGACCCAGCGGCCAGGAAGCTCGGTTCAAGCGTGATACGCGCCTTGAGAGGCGACAGCCGGATCACAAGGTTCAGCCTCGCCGACGGCAGCGTCGCCGCCGTCATTCCCATGCCCGGGATAGCGCTCGGCCACAGCCGAACTCGCAACGAACAGGCCCCGCCGATTACATCGACGGGGCTATCTTGCGCAGAGGACGTTTTCGTACATAGAATTGGCTGCCGGACTAGGGCTCGAACCTAGGACCTACTGATCCAGAGTCAGTCGCTCTCCCAACTGAGCTATCCGGCAACGTGCTATCAGATTACCCGTTTTCCGGCGAGTTGTCAAGATCGCGCTTCGGCAATCAAGCGCCCTTTCCCATCGCCTTCTCGATCTTCGCCCACGTGTCCCGCAGCGTCACCGTTCGATTGAACACGAGCTTACCCGGCGTGGAGTCGGGATCGACGCAGAAATACCCCTGCCGCTCGAACTGATAGCGAGTCCCCGGTTCCGCGCCAACCACGCTCGGCTCGACGAAGCACGTCGTCACCACCAGCGAGTCCGGATTCAGGTTGGACGATGAAGTCCTGGCCCGGTTCTACGTCATCCGGGTCCGGCTTTATGAACAGATGATCGTAGATCCGCGCCTCGGCTGCAATCGCCTGCTTCGCCGCGACCCAGTGCAGCGTCGCCTTGACCTTCCGCCCATCCGGCGCATCTCCGCCGCGTGTCGCGGGATCGTATGTGCAGTGCAGCTCGACAATCTCCCCGCTCGCGTCCTTGACCACATCCTCGCACTTGATGAAGTAAGCGTTGCGCAGCCGCACTTCTCTGCCCGGCGCGAGCCGGAAGAACTTCGGCGGCGGGTCCTCGCGAAAATCGTCGCGCTCGATATAGAGCTCCCGCCCGAACGGCACCTTGCGCGTCCCCGCATCGGGGTCTTCGGGATTATTGACAACGTCGAGCTCTTCGGTCTGACCCTCCGGGTAGTTCGTGAGCACCACCCTGACCGGGTCCATAACCGCCATCACGCGCGGCGAGCGCCGGTTGAGGTCATCGCGAACGCAGTCCTCAAGCATCGCGACATCGACCGTGCTCTCGATCTTCGCCACGCCGATCTTCCCGCAGAAGTCCTTTATCGCCTCCGGCGTATAGCCCCGCCGACGCAGCCCCGCAAGCGTGGGCAGCCGCGGGTCATCGAAGTCCTTCAGGTAGCCGCCTTGGATCAGCTCGATGAACCGCCGCTTGCTCATCACGGTGTAGGTAATGTTGAGCCGCGCGAACTCGATCTGCCGCGGATGATAGATACCGAGTTGGTCCGGGAACCAGTCGTAGAGGGGCCGGTGGTTCTCGTATTCCAGCGAGCACAGCGAGTGCGTGATGCCCTCGATGGAGTCCTGCAGCGGGTGCGCGAAGTCGTACATCGGATAGATGCACCACTTATCGCCCTGCCGGTGATGGTCGATGTGACGGATACGATACATCACCGGATCGCGCATCAGTATGTTCGGCGACGCCATGTCCATCTTGGCGCGAAGCGTGCGCGCGCCGTCCGGGAACTCGCCCGCGCGCATCCTCTGGAACAGGTCCAGGCTCTCCTCTACGGGCCGGTTTCGATAGGGGCTGTCGGTGCCCGGCGTCGTCGGAGTCCCGCGCGTCTCGATCATCTGTTCAGGCGTGAGGTCGCAGACATAGGCCGCGCCCTTCTTGATAAGCTCGATGGCCCATTCATACAGTCTGCTCGAAATAGTCCGACCCGAAGAAAAGCCGGTCGCCCCAATCCGCCCCGAGCCAGCGCACGTCCTCGATGATCGCGTCAACGTACTCCTGCTCTTCTTTGACGGGATTGGTGTCATCGAACCGCAGGTTGAAGAGCCCGCCGAACTCCTGCGCGATCCCGTAATCGATCCAGATCGCCTTCGCGTGACCGATGTGGAGATACGCGTTCGGCTCCGGGGGAAATCGAGTGTGCACGCGGTCGAACCGCCCGTTCGCCAAATCCTCCTTGACGAACTCGCGGATGAAATCTGTAGATTCGTAGCTGTTCTCGTTCATTACTGGGCAACACCTCTCGCGCGGGATGCTTCATTTTGCCACATCACGCACGGAAGGTCAAGGCGATCTCCGCACCAGTCTCATTCCGATTGAGAGCACTACGCCCGCCACCGCCAGCCCCGCGCACAAATCGAACCCGCTCTGATAGGCTTGCAGGGAGGCATTGCCGGCGACGGGCGCCGGTGCGAACCACGTCACCATCGCCGCAAGCCCGAAAGCGCAAAACAGAAGCGCGTAGTTGACTTCCATGTTCCGGCTGCCGAACCTGTCCGCGCACAGTGACGGAAACGTCCCCAGGCACCCCCCGTAGCACAGTCCCGTGACGACAAACCCGGCAACCAGCCCCGCCTCCGTCCGCATCAGAACGCCCAGCAGCGACATCACGATCGCGTTCAGAATCATTATCGCGCACAGCACGTTCAGCCGGCCCATGCGATCGGAGACCGCGCCCCACAGCAGCCTTCCCGCCGAGTTCGCCGCCCCCATCATTCCGACCATCGTCGCCGCCAACATCGCCCCCAGCTTCGTCAGATCGACTGCCACGTCCTTCGCTTCCCCGATGACCAGCAGCCCCGGCGCGGCGCCGCAGATATACGTCGCGAACATTACCCAGAACACCGGTGTGGCCAGCATCTCCCGCCACGTCGCGTCATTGCCCTTCGATCCCGACTGGCCGGCCGGCGCCGTCCACCCCGCGGGCGAGTAGTCCTTTGGTGGGTCGGCGATGAACCTTGAAGCGATCAGCGAGGCCGCCAGAAACGCCGCGCCCAGATACCGCAGCGCCTCCTGTGCGCCCAGTGCCCCCACCAGTCTCTGCCCAACAAGCGCGATCACCAGCGTCCCAACGCCCAGCGCCGCCACAACCGTCCCGCTCGCCATTCCCTTCCTGTCAGGAAACCATCTCACCGAGACCGCGATCACCGTCGCATACACAATCCCATTCCCCACCGAGACCAGCACGCCGTAGGTGACCCACAGCATGTGCACCGACTGGACAAGCCCGGCTCCCATCACACCGACGCCGAACATGACCCCGCCAATGACCACGGCCACCCTCGGGCTGAGCCTTCTTGAAATCACGCCTCCGAGCAGCATGCCCACGGGCAGAAAGAGAAAGCTCAGCCGATAGCCCATCAGGGCCTGCTGCGGCGTGCAGTGCAGGGCCTCGATCAGCCCGGCCTTGAACACGCTGAACGCGTAGCCCGCCCCCATGCAGGCGTCCGCCAGCACCCCCGCCGCAATCACGATCCATCGCCGTCTGTCCAGAGCCAATCCTGCCACCTCGATCTTTCTCCCCGCTCAAGATTACACTGTTACCCCATCCAAACGCAACTCCGCCCTACGGCATTCCCCATTCGCCGGAAGGTCACTGCCGGTCGGACTGATAAGTTGACTCTAGTGCAATTCTTGTGGAGGTAACCCAAGTGCCCGACATGTTTGTCAAGCTTCTCGAGCTCCCCGACGATACCGCCGACGTCGCCAGGCTCAAGTCCGAGGGAATCAACATTCGCAGGATTCGACCCTACGAGCGCTCCGTGCTGCACAGGTTCGTGATGGCGAACTTCAGCGAGGCGTGGGGCGATGAGGTCCTGTCAGCGTTTACTCACGAGCCCGCGTCCTGTTTCGTGGCAACACATGAAAAGAAGATCATCGGGTTCGGCTGCTACGAGACGACCTGCAAGAACTACTTCGGCCCGACCGGCGTGCTCAAGGAATACCGCGGGCGCGACATCGGCAAGGTGCTGCTGATCGAGTGCCTGAAGGCGCTTCTGGAGATGGGCTATGCTTACTGTATCATCGGAGGCGTCGGGCCGGCGGATTTCTATACAAAATGCTGCGGCGCGACCTTGATACCTGACAGCGTACCGGGTATTTATGGCGACAGTTTGGAGCGAGGATGACCAAATACATGTAATATTGCTGTGTTTGCGCCCGCTTTACAAACCGGCCAGTCGCGTAGTACAATCAGGCGCTTAACAAGCGAACACAGAAACCAACACGAAACGTCAAGAGAGGGACGGTAAGCAAGTGCAGCACAGGTACGCAACATGGGGATAAACAGAGCAAGGAACGTAACCTTGTCGGATGTTGCCGAAAAAGCGGGAGTATCGCGCACTACGGTTTCATACATCCTGGGAAAGACGCGTGGAGGGTTCTCGAAGGAAACGGTTGAGAGGGTTACAAAGGCGGCAAAGGAGCTTGGATTCAGGCCCAACCCAATAGCGCAGAGCCTCCGAACCGGCAAGTCGAGGCTCCTCGGGCTGATAGTCGAATCGAGCGGAGAATCGACACACTGCTACACCCGCTGCCAGGTCGAGGCCGGCATCGCCGCGGAGGCGGCCAGGCATAACCAGGACCTCTTGCAGGTGGTAGTGTCGCCTGACGATGGCTCCGAGACAGGCAGAGTTGCGGAGCTGCTCGGCGCCCGCCTTGTCGAGGGCCTGATACTCACGGCGCCGAGTCAGAGACCGATCATCGGCTGGCTCAGGGACTACGGCGCGAAGTTCGTCGTGATAGGCAATCCCAACGTCACCGGCGTCGCAAGCGTAGATATCGACAACGTCGGTCTGGGAGCCGCCATGGCCCGGCATCTCATCGAACTCGGGCACTCCAACCTGCTCTACATCGCCCCGCCCGACAGCATCACGCACGGCAACGACCGCGCCGAGGGCTTCCTGCTCGCCTGTGCGGAGGCCGGCATCGCGCCCGAGCGTTCCAATGTCGTCCGGGCCCAGCATTCCAGGGCCGGCGGCTACGCCGCCATGAATGAAGCTATCAGCTCCGGGTTGGGCGCAACCGGGATCTGCGCCACCGACGACTCGATGGCCTACGGAGCGATCGCGGCGATCCGAGAGGCCGGGCTGACCGTTCCAAAAGATATCTCCGTGGTCGGCTGCAACGATGACCACTCGGCGGGCATAGATCGCGACTTCCTGACCACGTTCGAGCTCGACTTCACCAAGCTCGGCGCCCTTGCCGCCGGCAGACTGATTGCCATGCTCGAGGGGCGGCCGGCGTCGCGCCGCGAGCTGGTCGGCTTCCGCCTGATCCCGCGCAAATCCTCCGGCCCGGCGCCGTAGTGCTGTAGGAGGGTTCTGTAGGAGGGTTTTCCAGAACCCGATCCCGTGCAGCCGTTCTGGTACGAGCCCCAGGGCTTCGGTGACATGCTGGAAATCCCCGTCCACGGCTGGCAGGACTGCATCTGGCGGGACGAGCGCGGTTGGCAGGACACGAAGGGGTTTCTGGACTATCAGTGCGGGCTCATCGACGAAGCCGCCGCCCGCGACTGCGTACTCAGCCTCTGCGCCCACGACTGGAGCGCCATCCGCGAGGACCCCGACATGACCATCATCTCCGGCATCCTCGCCCACGCCCGCACTCGCGGCCTTCGCATCATGTCCTACCGCGCCTACTACGAGGAAATGGCCGCCAAGCGCGCCTGACAAGAAACAAGGGACCCAAGCCTGGGTCCCTTCTATTCCCTATTCCCTGTTCCCTATTCCCTCATCCCTTCAGAAGTCGCCGCAGCTTGAACGCCTCCTGCTGACGCTTGGCGATCTCCTCGGAGGTCATCGCGCGATTGCGTTTGGAATCGAACCGCGACACTAGCAGAATGCTGTCGATGAGGTGACTTTTGGGGGTCCCGGCAAAGAACGCGTTGCGGCGCTGATAATCCCGCCAGCCCATCCTGCCTTTCACATACAGAAGCGTCGCCAGGGTCTGGGCCAGTTCCGCGCGCGGTTTGCGCCGGATCTCCTCCCGCGTAAACACGTGATCGGACAGATACTCATATTCGAGGTTATACGGCGGATCATCCTTGAACGCCTCCGCGAGCAGCGTCGCCGCGCGCCAGTTCAGGATCGTTGACCGCGAGTTGGCCGTATAGAACAGCTTGACTTCGGCGTCGTAAATCGTAGCCCCGACGCCTTCCGAGCTGACGACCTCATACTTGCGCTGCGTGCGAAACATCGTCCGTTGGCCGGGCCGTGGCGAGGGGTTCTCGATCCCGGCGATGTCCGAATCCTCGACCGAGACCACCTTGGCGTAGTGATTGTGCATGTCTTGGGTCTCGCGCCGAAGATCGCCGCGCACGCGAATGTAATCCCCGACCCCGATCGGCAGGTTGGGACCTTCGGTGCGCGCCTTGGTCTCGGCTTCCTCACGTCGCAGCAGGTCTCGCAGGGTCGAGCGCAGCAGGCCGCCCCGGTCGGGGTTCGACAGTGCCCTCGCGATCATCTCCGCAAGCGCGCCGTCCTCAGCCTTCCGTTCGACGGCCTTGCGCGTGGGCTTTCCGCCCATACCCGTCGCAAACAATATGTCAAGCTCGCGTACACGGCACACCTCGCCGTTCCGCGCGTTCTGGATCGTATAGACCCAGTGCGGTCTCGGGGTGGGGACGATATCTACATCGAGTATCTCGCCGACGGTCCGTTCGGAACCGTGATGCCCGTAGCTCTGCTTTGGAAGCTTTGGTTCGAGGTGTTTGTAAACGACGAGCCGTCCTATGCTGTATCTATAATCATCAAGCATCTCGCGGGCCCTTTCAACTCTATTATACTCCTGTGCCGCGCAGCGTCAACTGGCCGGGCGGCCCCGAAACGTGTCATGCTGAACTTGTTTGCGCAACCATCCGGTGAGGGCTGGGCCCTGAATCAGGTTCAGGGCGGCGTGAGTCCGGCCGTAGGACTGAGAACACCGTAAGTGCTGAGTAGGCCCGAGGAACGAGGGGCCGTATCGAAGCACGAGTCCCCGCCACTACTCGCCAATCCGTTTGACCAGCACCACCGTCGTCCCCTGCTCGTCGGTCGCGAGAAGCACACGGTCCGCCATGTCAGAGCATGATCGTATACCCCATACCCAGCGAGCCCTTGGTCGTGAACCCGGGCTCCACGGCCACCCGAGGCAGCAGCAGTGAGTCGATGCCCGGTCCGCTATCTGAGACGGCTGCCCACACTTCGCTGTCGTCTCTCCCCGCGCGCACAACTCCCCGCGGAGCGTGCTTGACCGCGTTGTTTATCGCCTCGCCAACGCCGACGACGAACCCGTCCAGCTCTCTGCCAACCAGCCCCTCACTGCCGCAGAACCTCCGAACCGCCCCTCGTGCGACCGGCACGTCATCCGGCTCGCTGACCACGGCCCGTACGACGGCACTGTTCAGCAGCGGTTCGAGCTGTGCCGCATCGCACATCCCCAATCTCCCACCGGTGACGCTCAGGATAGTCTCTTGGTAGAACCGCTGCATCTGCTCGCGCGCGTCGCGCTCGATCCGCAGACGCGCCTGTTCGGCGTTCCTGCGATGAATTGCGTTGACGGCCAGCAGGACGATTGCTGCCACCAGAAACACGATCGCGATCAGCACGGCGATCACAAACGCACGGTGCTGGTCCATAATGCTGACGGGCATGTGAGTCACCACGGAGCCGCCGGGAAGCTGGTCCTCGGAAATGCCGGCCTCCTCAAGCTTCCTGTGGTCGAATACGTCGTGCGTAAGCCCTCTCTTGTCGATGCTGATCTTCCGGACATCGGCGCCCAGGGCAACCTTCAGCGCCGCGTCAGCCACGTGTTTGCCGTACTCATTCTCATCCAGCACCAGCCCGCCGGTCGCCCCATCGTGCAGTTCGAAACCCCACAGCGCCACGACCGGCACCTTCGAGCGCCTTCGCCATCATTCTGACGGCCTCGTCCGGCGAATACGACCTGCCGGACTTCTCGACTGTGAACGCCAGTGGCACGAGCACCGAATCCGCGGGCAAACGCCGAATGCGCCCGAGCAGTTCACTCATATTCATGTCCGTCAGAAACTCGACATCCAGCTTGGCAAAGCCGGCCTTGAGCTCTCTTGCATCCGCGGCCATCGCGCGGCCCTCTCCCGTCTGATCGTGAACCAGGACCACTCGCCTGATACCTGGCTTGAGCCGCAGCATGATCTCGATGTTCCGGCGCAGGTTCGAGTCCGAGGCGATGACTGCCGCTTCCGGCTGTCGCCGAGCTTGCCTGGCGGTTGTGTTGCCTATCCCGGAGAAGATGACGGGAGTGTTGCTGAAGAAGCGGGTGCGGTATCTGGTGATGTAGGCAAACGCGCCCTCACCTACGCCAACTATCACGTCGGCCTCAAGCGCGCCGATCTCGCGTGCATACTCGGCCTCGCGGACTTGATTCGGCGGGTCGCCCGGCGAGCCCGGCCGGGTGTGCATTATGTGGACTTCCACGCTCGTCGGTGTCTTCGCGCTGAGCAGGCTGGTCTCCACCGCCGATGTGAGCTTATACGTCCACGGCACGCCCCGCTGGTGCGAGCTGATCACCAGCACACGGCGGGTCTCGCTCGCGCGCAGGGGCTTGGCGCCCACCAGGCACGCCAGACCAACCGCCACCAGTCCCACCACTACCACGCGCACACGCATCTACCTGCTCCCGCAACCCAACCGAAGGTTACCCTGTTTCGCCGGCCCACCGGGGTCCCGGCGCACCCACGATCCCAAATCCAGAATCCAAAATCCAAAATGTCGAAGGAATGCACTCCGCAGGTGTCGAAACTCTACCCGATGAACCGCGAACATAAGTTCGAACTTATAGAGCACACCGCTGATGTCGGCGTAATCGGCAGGGGACGCACGATGGCCGACGCCTTTGAGGCCGCCGCCTACGGCATGTTCTCGATCGTCGCCGACCTCGGCAAATACCGGCCCACCAAGCAGAAGCAGATCGCCGTCGCCGGAACGGAGGACGTCGCCCTGCTGGAGCGGTTCCTGTCGTCGATGCTGGTCATATTCGACGGCGACCGCCTCCTTCCTCTGGACTTCGAGATAACCGAGATCTCGATGGGCCGACTGGTCTGCTGGATAGACGCGCGGCCCATCGCCGACGACATAGAATGGCTCGGCCCGACCATCAAAGCCGTCACCTGGCATCAGATGGCCGTCTGGAACGAAGCCGACGAATGGTTCGCCAGAGCGATATTCGACGTGTGACGACTTTCAACTTTCAACTTTGAACTTGCAACTTCCCGGAGGCCGAAATGAACAAAGAACTAAGCCCGAGACAGCGCCAGATCCTGCAGTGCATCGTCCAGCACACGGATGCCCACGGCTACCCGCCCACCGTGCGCGAGATCGGCGAGGCGGTCGGGCCTGAGCTCGAGTTCGACCGTGCACGCGCACCTCAAGAACCTTGAGCAGCTCGGGCTGATCCGCCGCGACGCCGTGCTTACCCGCGCGATCCGCGTGGTCACGGGCGGCGCCGAGCCGGCCAGGCCCAAACTGGTCGTCAACCTTCCGCTGGTCGGGCGGGTGGCGGCGGGAACGCCGACCCTTGCGTTCGAGGAAGTCGGGGACACGTTCCCGGTGCCGCGCGATTTCCTGGCGGGCGGCGACGGCTTCATGCTGTGCGTCAAGGGCGACAGCATGATCGACGACGGCATCCACAGCGGCGACTACGTAATCGTGCGCCGGCAGAACGTCGCCGACAACGGCGACACGATCGTCGCAATGGTCGAGGACGAGGCCACCGTCAAGCGCTTCTACAAGGACAACGGCCGCGTCAGACTCCAGCCCGCGAACCAGTCCATGAGCCCATGTTCTTCGACACCATCGACATCGTCGGCAAAGTCGTCGGCCTCGTCAGAAGAATGCAATAAGAGAGAATGTTGAATGCTTAATGTTTAATGTTGAATACGAGACCCTATTAAACATTCAACATTAAACATTAAACATTCCCGGAGGGCAGTTTTGGCAGTAGTAAGCAGCAGCATCGAGATAGACGGTCCGCTGGAGCGGGTATACGCTTTGGCGAAGGACATTGAGTCGTTCCCGGAGTTCATGCCCGACCTCAAGAGCGTCAAGGTCGTCGAGCGCAGCGAGGACGGCAGACGCATCGTCAGCGACTGGGTCGGGATCGTCAAGGAGTTCAACACCCAGATCAAGTGGACGGAGGAGGACATCTGGGACGACGACGCCCACACCTGCACGTTCTCGCTGGTCAAGGGCGACTATTCCAAATACGGCGGCGAATGGAAGTTCACCGACCTCGGCGGCCGCACGCGCTTCGACTCCGAGATCGAGGTCGAATACGACGTCCCGCTCATCGGCGCGCTCATCAAGGGCCTGATCGCCAGGAAAATGCAGGAAAACGTGGACAACATGCTCGCCGCAATCAAGCAGAAAGTCGAGGACAATTGAGGCATTGATATTTGCTGTTGACTACAGTCAGATCGTCAATAGTCAATAGTAAATAGTCAATACTCAATACTCAATACTCAATATGCACTACGATGTCGTCATCGTCGGAGCCGGTCCCGCGGGCATATTCGCCGCCCTTCAGCTTGTGAAGCGTAAGGGCGCGCGCATCTGCATCATCGACAGCGGCCCGGACATCGACCAGCGCGACCGCAAGGCCGGCATGCTGTCCGGCTGGGGCGGCGCGGGGGCGTTTTCGGACGGCAAGATCACGCTCTCGCCCGAGGTCGGCGGCCAGCTCGCCAGCCTCATGCCCGAGTCCGAGGTCCGCAAGCTGCTGCGGCAGATGGACGAGATGTGGCTCGAATACAGCGGGCCGCTCAAGGTCTACGGCGCGGACTCCGATGAAGTCGCGGCCATCGCCCAGAAGGCGCAGGTCGCGGGTATGAGGCTGATCCCCAGCGAGGTGCGGCATCTGGGCACCGAGATCTGCCCGCAGGTGCTTACGCGCATGCGCGACCACCTCCGCGAGAAGATCGACGTGCGCATGGACACCCCCGTCGCCGAGATCGCTGGTCGATGGCGGCAAGGTCCGCGGCGTCGTAACCGAGTCCGGCGAGCAAATCGAAGCCGACTACGTCATTGTCGCGCCGGGCCGCGTCGGGTCCGACTGGCTCGCCCACGAAGCCGAGCGGCTCGGAATCAAGACCATGGTCAACCCGGTCGATATCGGCGTCCGCGTCGAGGTTCCCGCCGCCGTGCTCAAGGACATCACCGACGTCGTCTACGAGCCCAAGCTGGTCTATTATTCGAAGTCCTTCGATGACCGCGTGCGCTCCTTCTGCGTCTGCCCGAACGGCGAGGTCGTGATCGAGCGCCACAACGGGGTCACCAGCGTCAACGGCCACAGCTACGCCCGCAAGCAGACCCCCAACACCAACTTCGCGCTGCTGGTCTCGACTTCGTTCACGGAGCCGTTCCACGAACCGATCACCTACGGCAAGTATGTCGCGAGCCTTGCGAACCTTCTCAGCGAGGGCGTGATCGTGCAGAGGCTGGGCGACCTGCAGTCCGGCCGCCGCAGCACGGGCGCCCGCATCGAGCGCGGCCTTACGGAGCCGACGCTGCGCACCGCCGTCCCGGGCGATCTCAGCTTCGTGCTGCCCTATCGCTACTTATCGGGCATTCTCGAAATGCTGGAGGCGCTCGACAAACTCGCCCCCGGCATCGCCAGCCGCCACACGCTGCTGTATGGCGTGGAGGTCAAGTTCTACTCCAGCCGCCTCGAGCTCTCCGACAAGCTCGAAACCCCAATTGCCAACTTCTTCGCCATCGGCGACGGCGCCGGCGTCACCCGCGGCCTCGCCCAAGCCTCCGCCTCCGGCGTCATCGCCGCCAAAGAAATCGCCGAGAGAATGGGCCACTAGCCCCCACGAATCCCCCGCCGCCCGGCCGCCTCAGTCCCATCCGTCCCATGGGTCCCATGTGTCCCGTCATCCCCTTCGCCCCAACCCTCCACCCCGCTAGCCCTGAGTAGCGAGGAACGAGCGTATCCCTCGGACGGCAGCGTCCGCACGATCGCGAGAGTCGAAGGGCGGCCGCAGCGCCACACACGTTTGGAGGTGTTCCGGCGACCCCGAATCGTCCACTTGTTTCCGCCCGGCTGCCATGATATACTTCACCCACAAGCCCGCGTGCAGTATCTTGATTTCCGGGTTGGGCTGTCAGCCCTGTGGTCAAGCCATCACTCTGTGCTCCAACCTCAGATTCCGAAAGACCGAAAACGGCTCGGAATCGCTGAGGCGCGCAAGTGGGTGAAGGGGGATAAATGGCGGATCCCGAACCATTGGAAACCAGCTCAGCTGTTGACACATCCCACCGGCAAGCCTTACAATCTACGCGCTAGTCGGCCGTGCTGATACTCCGCGCTGGCAACCGGGCAAGAAGGACACTGTTATATGCTATCGTTCCGAACACTTCATATGGCAGACTTGCATCACTCTTCCAGAAGCCTGCGAGTGGATAACAAACGGAAACTTCTGTCCGAGGCGAGAGTGACGATGTGACATCCGACCCGTTGCGCGCGGGCAAGGCGGGCCTCCGGGACCTGGTCAAGGAGTATAAGCCAGATCACACGTTGTTCTCTGGCGATGTGACGGACGGCGTGCCGTTGTCCGACGACGTGACAGACGGGGCGGCCAAGTTTGCCGATGCTCTTCTGGCCGGATGCGGGTATCTCGTCGATCTCTGGACAGCATCCGGCATAGCCAAGGCGCTACTGCGCCGGTCATCGGGAACCAGGATGTGAGCCGCGGCAACCCCGATGGAAAGTTTGCTCCGATACAGCAGGCGTGGACCGGCAGCGGCTACTCACTGGCGGTTAACAACCCGAGCTGCGGGTATATGCGAAGGGCGCTTTCAGGAACCCAGTCTCCGAATCTCAACAGCTGCAGCGCGTCAGGCGAGGTGCATCAAGTACCTCCCGAAGCAGACGCCAAGATACGAGAGCTGATTGCGGACGTGAGGATCTGTGACGATGATGCAGCCAAACTCATTGAGCGCACCATTTACGATTTCCTTAGACGTGCCGCTTCTCCACAGCGGACATAGACAGGATTGGCCATGAGGGAAGGAACCACCAAGTCGTCTTTGTCCATGCACATCACAACCTGCTCCCACAGGTGATAGCACGTCTAGCTGTAGCTCCTGAGATTGTGACAGGCGGCTATCTCCGGCGGAAACTGTTGTCCCTGGGAAAGCCCGTGGTTTATTTCCACGGCCACACACATATGCCCCTGGTGGAGGTCATCAGAGCACCTGAGCAGCCAAGATCGGTGGTAGTCACGATCGGAGTGGGGTATTTCCCCGCGGCGTTCAACATCGTAGATTTGCTGATGAGCGAGACGGCGCACCGATATCCTTGAGAGTTGAGCAGCACGGTCAATCTAGCGACAGCCTGAGCTACAACAGGCTGGAGACTGTGCAGGTGTGCTTGCTACCCCCGTCTGCACGCAGGGCATATGTAGGCGATGTGGGGAAGAAGATCATCAAAGCGCAGGCGCAATCGTTTCGACAGATGCTACGGTTTTCAGAGGATCCGTGAATGGTGCCAGAGTGCACGGGCAGCGACATAGAGCACAGTATCGACGTGTTGTGTGCACTGGAGTATGCGCGGGTGGTGAACCCTGACTATGAGGCGAATGAGTGGATGATCGAGTGGAACGAATAGATAAGCGCAGGCCAACGGCCGATCCCTTCTCATTCGGCCGTTTTGAGCACGAGCAGCATCCGGTTATATATATGCCGGAGAGGTACCACCTTCCTTAACGGCAACAACTACTATATCCTGGGGAACCCGGCGGAACAAGACAGCCATACTTCGTCGGTTTCCTGGCGGGATATCGGACGAGCGGATCTGCGTTCTCTTCTTCCCCAGAGGAGTTTCAGCATGATCCGATCGTTGGCCTGTATACACGTGTGGCCGACTTTCAATTGCCAAGCTTCGAATGGCTTATGCACGGCGAACGGGAACGGCAGATACGCGATTTCCTCTTCGGCACGTACTTCGAATATCGCCCACTGCCATCTGCTTTGCGACGCACTTGGCGCTTTGCGCTCTCGGAAGTACCCCTTTGACATAGCATCAGCCAGCGAGGTGGAGTTCGCATAGAGTCGTGTACGATCAGTTTCCTGCCTTATGCGAACTCGCAGAGGGCATTGCTTACCAGCCAACATTTTCCTCAGTCCGCAGGGTAATGAGAAGCCTGCTTGATCGGGTGCACGATGCGGCGATGGTGGGGCAGTCAACCGATGATATTCCCGCTGCTCTGATCCGGCCTTACCTGGAGTTGCTGCGCCTGTTCACAGACCTGGTGGCACGATATGTGCCCGAAATAATGGCTGGCGCTTCTTCATCTGCTTAGACGAGGCGGAGGTGTTCGCCGACTGGCAGCAGCGCATTATCAACACGTTCGTTCGCGCTGTAGGTCCCCGGGAGCTATCTGATCGCTTCAGTTGCACAATCGTTTGAGCTATCCACCACGGCCACCCCAAACCAGTCTCTTGGAGCCGACGATCGCACGGTCATCGTCCTGGACGACCTGCCCAGGCGAGACTTTGTTCGTTTTGCTGACGGGATCATAGCAACACGCACCAAGGAATCGGGACTACCCTCCGACGGCGCATCGCTAGGGTGGTTGCTGGGGAAAGTAGGAGTGGGACGAGCAACTCCTGCTGCGTCCTTGCGGAGTCCACCAAGGATGACGCGGTGTCGCTGTTGGCTAGGGCGGAAGGTAATCGTTAGTTGTTTGGCGTTCCCGATGCGGCTCCTCGGCGCTGAATATAGGTACTGGACCTGACGCAGAGCAGGATTCCGGATCTGCACGCGTCTATGGCTCTTGCTCGGCGAGCAAGACGCAGGGTGGCGAGCGGAACGTTTCGAAAGAAGCATCTGGCGGTGTACACTGTATCTGCAACCAGTTCGGGATGCTCCCCCATACGCGGGTGTGGATGCTGTCATTGGTCTGTCCAGAATCAGTGTGTCGCGACCTACTCCGGATGCTCCATTCCCATGTACGTCCTCCCCAGAGGGATTAAGGAAGCGTTGGCTCGGCCTGGGGTTGCTAGAATATGGCCGGTCAGTCCGACAATACAGGGGATCGCTATACGACGCGCAACCGAGGATAAGAAAGTCAACAGAAAAATTCAGGAGGAGGTCGTCGCAGACCCGATGGCGGTTCAGATGCTGGTTCTTGAGTAATCTAGGGCAGCTGTTCCGAACCTATCAACACAGCGGACAGATGCTTGAGGCCGATAAGAGGAGAGACTCGCGTAGATTATCCCCGCGCAGATAAAGACGACGAACGGCTGCGCTTGCTGTTGAACGTGATAAGGGAGGCTAGGTCTGCGGCCTGCTGCATGCGGAGATCGAGCGAACACGCACAAGGATTCGATTGCACAACATAAACTCAATCCGCGGTACACCTGCCACCAGACGCCCCATTACCATCTCGTGGCAGATCTGGCAACGGCGCATGGCTTCTTGACGTTGCAGTATGACCGCACGCTAGCCCAGAGGATACTGCACATCGATGAAGACAACCAGCAGAGCCTTTTCACAAACGTGGACAAGGTGCAGCAATGAAATCGACTATGAGGCTACTCGATCTCGTCGGCTTGCGTCACGCCGAGCAGTTTGTCTGAGGAATACGACGTAGGTCTGTTCGTGTCTAGCTTCGAGTCGCGCAGCACCAGATCGGTCTTATATGACAGTCTTCAGTTTTCGCAATGCCATAGGTGTGTTTTTCTACAGAAGCGCTGAAGACAAGACACGGCGGCAAGAACGACAGGATCATCAAGCGAACCATAGAAAGAGCGGGCAACCACGTGTGCCTTGTGCCTAGTGTCACGGACTACGAATGCACGACCAGAGCGATTCTGGGGGAGTTCGCTCGAGCTGAAGCCAGAGCCATCGAGCCAAGGTCTTTGTCGATATCACGACTTGTCCGAAGTACTATTTCGCAGCTCACTGCTCTCTCAGTTGTTCTTCAGCGGGTTCTCGTAAGTGACTACACGTTCTTCTATGCGCAAGGAAGGCTCCGGCCGTCCGCTGGGCAAGCGTCCGTGCAAGTTGACGCAGTCGGAGTGGGTCTTGAGGGACGTGCCTGGACTTGGCTGGCAGCTTTGACCCCTCTCACGGACGGGGCCTCGTTATCTCCGTCGGCTTTGAGAGTCCGAAAGTCAAAGACCTGTAAGCCGATATTGGCCACACCGCATCGTTCTCTCGGAAGACCATCCCGGCTTCAACTCCCAGTATGCTCGGAAGGCAAAGCGGGCCGGCCAACAGGTGCTCGAGTTCGGAGGAAGAGCTTCCAAAGACTATCTGGACAGTGCTGGAATGCGAGCGGGCGCAGCTGACGCGTCAGGGGCCTTTGAAGCCCTGTTGAGCGGACTGGAGATGGGCGTGTGGGGCCATCCCGACACGAACTGGACACTAGTGCCGTGCGGCACAAAACCACACGCATTGGCAATGGTAATGGTCGCGCTCACCAACCCGCGATACTGCTTTGCATATCCGGCACCACAGGCTTTTGGTTTCTACCAGTCAGTTGCCGTGGGCAGGGACTGGACATATCGCATCAATGACCCGTCGGTCACTGGGTGAGGCAGATGACTCCTATGGGCCGTTTCTGAAATGGCCTGGCGGGAAGCGTCACCCCCTAGCGAGTGCGATTGTCGAACATGTGCCAGTCGATTTTGGCCGCTATTACCGAGCCTTTCTTGGGCGGCGGGGCTGTGTTCTTCGCACTGCGGCCCCGCGAAGCAACAGTTTTCGAACGTCAACAGGGACCTGATAACTACGTATGAAGTTATAAGAGACAATGTGGAGCAGGTCATCGAGAAGCTAAGCGGGATGCAGATCTCTCGTGAGACATTCCTACAGCAGCGCCTTCTTCGGCCGAGATACCCGTTGGGACGTGGCCGTCCGCCTCCTGTTATTGAGCAAGACGGCATTCAACGGAATATACCGCGTGAACCGCAAAGGTGAGTTCAATGTTCCTTTCGGATGCAGGCCGAACACAATCCTGTGCGACCACGCGCGGCTACGTATGGCCTCCCAGATCCTCATCTCGACCAGAACACTCTGCCTTGATTTCGAGCAGGCGGTAAGCGATGCAAGCTACAAGGACCTAGTCTATTTGACCCGCCGTATACCGCAGGCAGCCACTGCTCCAACGGATTCCGTCGTACACGAAGCACTTTTCTCTTGGAGCGACCAGGAGCGATTGGCATGGGTATCACGGCAGCTTGTAGCACGAGGGGTGTGCGTTATGGTCAGCAACGCCTACCACGACGACGTGCGTGCGCTTTATCCGGACTTCGACGCCATCGGGGTCTTGTCCAGGACCTCGTGCATAAGCGCTTCCGCATCAGGGCGCAGATTGGTGAAGGAATACCTCTTTACGTCCCATCGGTCTGACTAGTCGATCGGTGGCGATATGTGTTCCTGCCGCTGGTTCTCCGGCCTCTCGATATTCCGCGATCTCTGATATCCACAACCCTGGGAGCCTGATGCGCCTCCGGTACGAAGCGAAGAGCCCGGCATTCCCTCCATCCAAATCCCGAAACTGCGGCCCCGCCACTGCGCGCCATTCGCGCTTCACCACGGCCCGCGCCGCTCCCTTCTGTTCCCTATTCCCTGCTCTTCGCTCTCAACTCTCCACTCTCCACTGCCTGTGAACAACATTTAACTGAAATATACCGGAAATTTGCGTGAAAAACGCCCTACTTGTCGTATCTGTGATTATGGAGGGCAAAAATCAAATGACCCACCCGCCCCGCCCGGACTCCCTTCTCGCGCTTTGGCGTCCTGAGCCTGTCGAAGGGCGTCTTCGCGATGGGGATTGCCTCCCCAACAAGTCAAAACACGCAAAACAGTTTCAGGCCACGCTCGAATTGAGCGTGAAACTGTTTCGCCAAAACCGGTGAATTCCCGCGTGAAATGTGCGCCGCAACCGACGCCGAACGGGCCGGGGTGTTCCCGGCCCGTTCGTTTGACAGAGCCCAAGCCTGAGCCAGGCTACTTCGGCTGCGGCTTCTCCGGGGCTGCGGGCCTCGGCGGCGCGACGCGAGCAGGTGGCGCGGCAGGTTTGGCAGGCGCCGGCCGAGTGAAGCTGGGCCGAGCAGGCCGAGCAGCCGGCTGTGGCGCCCTTGGCGTGAAGCTTGGCCTTGGCGCTGGCCGGCTGACTCCGGTTTCCGGCTGAGCAGGATGGACAGCGGGCGGCCGGAAGCTCGGGCTGCGCCTGGGAACAAGCGGCGCCGGCGGCGCGCTTGGCCCCTTGCCCGGCGCCGATGGAGTTACGCGACCTGGCCTCGGACCCGGCCTGGGTGCCGGCGTAGGCGCGGGCGTAGGCGTTGGCTGAACCGCCGGCGCGCTTGGCCCCTTGCCCGGCGCCGATGGAGTTACGCGACCCGGCCTCGGACCCGGCCTGGGTGCCGGCGTAGGCGCGGGCGTAGGCGTTGGTTGAACCGCCGGCGCGCTTGGGCCCTTACCCGGACCCGACGGAACCACGCGCGGCCCCGGTTTTGGAGTTGGCCTGGGCGTAGGCGCGGGTCTGGGCGTCGGAGCGGGGAAAGGCCGAGGCGTTGGCCGGACCATAGGCGCGGCAGGCCTGGTTGGCGGCGCGGTTACCGGCGGCCTGACCAGCCCCGGCGTTCGATAGCTTCCCGCGCTGCGCTTCAGGTCCTGCCTGTAGCTTGGCGGAATAGCGCGCCGCGTGATGCCCCGGTTCACCTTGAACGGCTTGTTGTAGTAGGGAATGCCCGACCGCACGTACGGCCTCGACCGCGCGACCCACCCGCCGCCGCTCCAGCCGTGGCAGTACACTTGGTCATTGTTCCAGTTGATGGCGTTATTGAGCCATGCTCCGATAAGCAGCCCCACGCCGAACGCGACCGCGTTCGGCACATAGCTCTGAGTATAGACCACCTGCGGATTGTAGGTGGGCACATACATATACTGCGGCTGTGCCGGCACGATGCTGATGTAGCCGCCGCTGACCGACACCGTCTGATAGGAGTTCGAGTTGAGATAGCCCATAAGCCTGGCTTTGCCGCGCAGGCGCTGGATGGACTTCAGCACGCCATCCGGCTGATTCACGTAAGCCTGCCCGATGGCGGTTGTCCAGTCCGGGCTGCCCACCATCATGTTCAGCACTTCGGGATAGTGGGCGACCGATCTCACGCTCACTTCCCACGGCTGCGAGTCTATGCCCGAGGATCCGTAGGAGGCGAGATAGGCCGAAGCCAAAGCGAGTTGGTCCGGGTACGTCGCCGCGGGCAGGATCTGCGCCAGCAGCGGGTCCGGATAGAGTGCGATTGGGGCCAGCAGTTCGTCGAGTTCCGCCGGCGAGTAGTCGGTCTGCGACCACGCGGCAGGCGCCGCCGTCAGCAGAAGAGCGATGAATATGCTAAGTGAGGCATAGCCGGTAACACGCATATTGACCACCTCAGCCGCATTGTGCGGCTCTCTGCACATCCCGTGAACGGGTCTACATGATTCGTGTTACCAATGGTACAACGGACTAAACAGCGGACCGGGAAGCCGGCTGCTCGTTTGTGCCGTGAGCCGCGATTCGCCTACCGCTGGCTCAATGGAGAACAGCGATTCCGCCAGGCCGACGTTGGCTTTGACGTTCGAATAGGCCACGGTGCCGAGTTTGTCCCCGCTGGGGTCATACAGCGTCGAGGTGGTCGCGATGGGCAGCTTGCCGGCGAGCGTCTGGAACTCGGAGTAGACGTACCTGACCCGCAGCTTACCGTCGCCTGTGTATTTCTCGCGCTTGGTCACGCGCAGGGTCTTGGGATCGATCCAGACGAAGTCATGCCGCTTGTCCGCGCCGCCGGATTTTGGGGTCGAGCTTCAGCTCGACGATGCCGTTCTTGGCGGTGGAGACGACGGTGACCGTGTTATCCATCCACAGCCGGCTGGAAAGGAAGCCGAAATCGAGCGAGTCGAGGCGCTTGCCGGGCTTGTTGGTGAGTCCTCGGTCTGCCGGATCATTGCCGCCAGGATGAGCTTTTTGTAGCCGTTCTGCACGAACGACGCCTTGATGCCGCGCGCGTAGCCGTCCATCCGGAACTTATCCGGCGACTTCCACGATATGACGCCCTTTTGGAGCTTGAGGATGTCCGAATAGCCCGAGCCCATGTCGGAGACGTTGCCCTTGTTCGCGGACTCGATGACCATCTCCGCGCGCATGTCCTTCACGCCCGCCTCCGCCGCCTTGACCTTGGCGAGGATGGCCGATGACGTGATCGCCGCCGCATAGGCCGAACCCGCCACGGCGAGGGTGAGCAGCGCTATGAGTATGATAGAGAGCTTTTTCAGCATAGTAACCTTCTAGCCTTCCAACTGCTTCGATTCGCCCGGAACGAACTGGTGGAACTCGATCGGGACGCCGTCGGGATCGCTGGTCCAGAACTGCCACGCGCCGCAGTCGCCCTGGATGGGTTCCTTGTGCGGAACCAGCCCGCGGGAACTGAGCTCCTTATAGGCCGCCTGAATGTCCTCGACTTCGATGCAGATATGCACCATCGCGGGCGTGTCCGGCCGGACATAGGCGCCTTCGGCGCCCGGAAACAGCTCGATGAACTGCCGCTCCGCTACTTTCAGATAGACGAGGCGAACGCCGCCGTCTTCCCGCGTGAGCCGGAATTGCTCCTCAAGGCCGAGTATTCGGCAGTAGAAGTCGAGCGACTTATCGATATCCGTCACGCGAACGGCGATGTGAGAAAGGGCTTTGATCAACGCGAGGCTCCTTTCGACATGTCATGCTGAACTTGATTCAGCATCCAGAGTCAAGGATAACTCAGCAGCGGCCAAAAGGCAAGGTAATAGAGAGTGGGGAATGGAAGGGGAGACGCACGCGTGGGAGTGCTGGCATCGGGCAGGCTGAGGTGGTATGATTGAGGAACACAACGTCGTGTTTGATTGGAGATAGCATCCCATGCGTATGAGAGTCCTCGCTGCGCTCCTCGTGTCGCCGCCGCGGCAGTGCTGCCGGGCGCGGTCTGGGGCGATTCACCTCATCACGAAGCCCAGGTCGCGAACCCGCTGCCATATCCCGATCTCAACCGGCTCGTCGTTCTGACCACGAAGCAGCTCGGGCTTGTCGAAGGGCAGACGCTGCCCGAGGTGTCGGTTGTCGAGAAGCGGACGCGTCGCGCCGTGCCGGCGCAGTTGGACGATCTCGACGGCGATGGGACGGTCAGTCCGAACGACGAGATCGCGTTTCTGGTGAATCTGCCGGCGGGAGGGGGCGCGGTATATGATATTCGGGTCGGGGAGTCCGCTCCGGCCGCGATCTCCAAGATGCATTCGAGCGTGACCAAGTCCGGCGTGAAGGTCGAATGTGATTCGTTCACGGTCGGGTCGGACAACAACGGGCGGTGGACGTTTGAGCTCAAAGGCCTCGACTCGGCGTTTCTCGCCTGCAGGCCCGTTGCCGACAAGAACACGACGCGGTTCATCTGCGGCCCGGCGCGCGTGCTGATCCTGTCCGAAAGCCCCGTGGAGAAGAACGGCGTTCTCAGAAGGCGGGTCCAGGTGACGCCGTCGGCTGTGAAGATGACCAACTCGGTCAGTTCGCAGGACGGGAAGTCGCCCGCGCTGGTAGGGAACTGCGGAGGTTTCCATATCGACCTGCCGCAGCTTGAGCGCGTCACGAATTTGCGAGTGCGCTCCGCGGAGGGCTTCTCGGCGACGGGAAAGAAGCCCGTCGAGGACCTCAGCCCACTTCCGGCGACGCCCGCCGCAATCGACCTCGCCATGCAGCCGCTCAGCATCATGGTCTCGCTGAGGCAGCAGCCCGACTACGTGCCCGCGGCCGGGTTGGTCGGCTGGCATAAGTATATGCACTGCGGGCTGGCGTTCGGATGGCGGCCGCCGATTCAGATCAAACCCGGCAAGCCGCACGTTCAGGAAGTGTGGCTCGTGCCGCATTCCGGCGGAATGGAGGAATTCAAGCGGCTCGATCGGCAGGTGCGAGTTTCGCCCGTGGTTTCGACCGCGCAAACGGGGACAGTCCACCCGCCGGCGCTTGGGACAGTCCCCATCTTCGCCGGCCTGCGCTCGGAGATCGCGCGGCTTGAGAATGCGGCGGCGTCCGACAAGCGCGAGATGATCCCGACTGAGGTGCTGCTCGGCAAGGCCAAGGCCTGCTGCACCGCGGCTGAGTGGGACTTCAATCTGGACCGCGCCGCGCGTGGGTCCGAACGGGTCGAGATGGCACGCGGGTTCGTCGCGCAGGCGAAGCAGTACATGGCGCGCGCGCCCGGGCGGGTGCTCGGTCCCGCGTCGGCCGCGTGGGTCAAGCCGTACGTGACGTTCTCCGAGACCACGGGCCCGAAGATGGCGGCACTGGGGCTGACGGTCGGCCACACGTGGGTGCCCTGGGGCGCGTGGTTCGAGCAGTTCGAGACCGAGCCGAGCGAGGGCGTGTGGAACTACGGCCCGATGGACGGCGTGTTCCAGTCCGCCAATAGCTCGAAGATGAAGCTGATCGCGCTTGCGGACTTTAATCCGCCCAGGTGGTATAAGGCGAAGTTCGAGGGGCCCAAGCCCGTGCCGGGACAGCCGCCGGGGTCGGTGGGTGGGGACGGATTCGTCTCGCCGGAGATGCTGGGGCGGGTCCCGCCGTTCATGGAGCCATACGGGGAGTATATCAAGCAAATCGCCAAGCGATTCGGCGGCAACCCCGCTTTGATCGGCTGGAGCCTGCACAATGAGCCTGCTTACTATTCACAGGGCGGGATCAAGGGCGACCTGATGACGGAGGCGTGGCACAACTGGCTTGCGAAGCGCTATCCTGACGTGAAACAGCTCAACGCCAACTGGGGGACCAGCTTCGCGACCCTCGCGGATGTCAGAGCCCCGGACAAATGGGAGGAAAACCGCGCCGCGTGGTGGGACGTGATGACGTTCAAGGCCGAATGCCTGGCGGGCGAGCTCAATTGGGAGAGCGATCTGCTGAGGGAGAATGGGGCGTGCCAGCGAACCGGTGCGAAGTATGTGGCGGTGGTGCTTGCGCCCAGCGGGGCGCGCGTGGGGTGGGCGGTGGACCCGTGGCTGTCCTCTCCGCCTCAGCGCGGAATGAGCCTGACCGACCTGTATGCAGACGACCTCTGGGAGACCGCGCTGCGCGTGTACGAGCTGTACCATTCCGGCGGCGGGAATCCCGTGATCTCGCCGGAGATCGGACGTACGACGCGGCCGCCCGAGCGGACCTACCACTTCAACTTCTACCCCGACGCGAGCGCTCGCAGCCGCGCGTGGGCGCTGTTCCAGCACGGGTTGATCGGGTCGCACTACTGGACGTGGTCCTCGACGGAGGAGTACGCCGTGCTGGACTGGGACGCCGCCCTGACCGATTTCGGGCTGCAGGCCGCGCTGGCGAATCAGGACTTCCAGCCGGGCGGAGATGAGCTTGCGCAGCTCAAGCCGGTTGTCGACGCTGGCTACTATTACCCGCGGGCGACGTTCGTGCAGTCGGATGGCGGCGAGACGGCGGATTATCAGAGGCTGTATGTCTTTCTGACGCAGATGGGCTACCAGCTTCGGCCGGTGTCGGCAGTGGATTTCGACAAGGTCGCGCCGACGCTGAAGGCGCTGATCGTGCCGCCCGCGCCATATATCCAGAATGAGATGCGCGAGAAGCTGGCCGATTTCGCGAGGCGCGGTGGGAAACTGATCTTCGTTGGGCCGAATCCGGGAGCTTTCGATGAGTACAGACACCCGCAGACGCCGCTGACAGAGGCGCTCAAGGGCGCGAACGTCATTGCCACGTCGGCGGCGTTCAAGGCCGATTGGTCGGAAGGAGCGCCGCTGGCGGATCTGTCGGGCGAGTGGAAGTTCCGGTTCGGGGCGAAATGGCCGCAAGCGGCGAATATGGGACGCACCAGCGAAGAGGGGCACGTCGATGAGGGCATGGGCGGCCGGTGGTTCGATCCTAAGCTGGACGACTCGGGCTGGGCGTCGATCAAGGTTCCGGGAGTGTGGGAGGAGAACGGGTTTGCCGATCTCGACGGCTACGGCTGGTATCGCAGGCATTTCACGCCGCGTGTCGTCAAGAGAGCCGTGCTTTCGGGCAGTATGCTCGATGACAACGCGTGGATCTACGTGAATGGGACGCTGGTGAAGCATACGACCTCGTGGGACGAAGCGTGGAAGGTGGATGTCACGAAGCTGCTGAAGCCGGGTGCAGATAACGTGATCGCGCTGCGGATACTGGACAACTGCTACCTCGGCGGGGTTCGCGGCAGCATCGCGCTGACCGATCCGACGCACTTGTCCGGCAACGAACAGGCTGTGCGCGAGGCACTGGCCAAGGCGGGCGTCAAGCCCTCGACGCGGTCGGGCGAGAATGATGTGTTTCGGACGCTGATGAAGGATGCGCGCGGGCGGCTGCATCTCGTGCTGGCGAACAGCGCGAACGCGCCGGTTCGAGTCTCGGTCGCGGTTCCGGCTCCATCCGGCGATCTGTTGGATATGCTCAGCGGGGAGCGGTGGAAGTGCGCGAGTGGCGTGGTCACCGGCACGCTTCCTGCGTGTGGGGCAGCGTGGATTCCGCTTTGGCGATAAGGGGTACAATAACCGTAGAGGTTGGATCATGACTCCCGCCGATTACGCGGTTGCCGCCGGTGGCGCGGCGCTGATAGTGTTCATATTGTGGTACTTCCTCGGGCGGCAAGGCCGGCAGCCAGGAGCACGTACACGAGCACGGCGTCGCACGGCGCGAAGTAGAACTTGCGCTCGGCGGGCTGCACTGCCCGAGCTGCATGCTGGCTATCGAGCGCAACTGGAAGCGGACCGAGGGCGTGCTGGAGGTCAGCGGGAACTTCGATACGGGGCGGGCGACGGTCGCTTACGATGCCAACTCGGTTGCGGTCGATACGCTGGTCAAGAAGGTCGAGGACCTCGGGTATACCGCGTCGCCGGTTACGGGCGAGGGCGACGCGCACGCCGGGCATGAGATGGAGGATGAGGTTGCCTACCTGCGTTTGCGGCTGATCGTGTCCATTGTCCTAACCATCCCCGTGCTCGTGCTCGCGATGGTGCTGCGGGTGAAGCCGCCGGACCCGCTGGTGTGGGTGGAGTTCGCGCTGACCGGCGTCGTGCTGTTCTGGGCGGGTTGGCGCATACTGCGCAGCGCTTGGGGAGCGGCCCGCAATCGCGCGAGCGATATGAACGTGCTGATCGCGACCGGCACCCTCGCGGCGTTCGTCTACAGCACGATCGCGGCGGCGCTGGCGCTGCCGCACGTCTACTTCGAGTCCACCGCCGTCATCATCACGCTGATCCTGATCGGGAGGCTGCTCGAAGCCCGCGCGCGCAGCCACACCTCCGACGCCATCCGAAAGCTGCTCGACCTGCAGGCTCGCACTGCTCGCGTGGTTCGAAACGGCGAGGAGATCGACGTTCCAATCGAGGACGTGCGGGTGGGGGATATGGTCCGCGTGCGGCCCGGTGAGAAGGTGGCTGTTGACGGGGTCGTCAGAGAGGGCGCATCGTCGGTCGATGAGTCGATGATCACCGGCGAGTCGATTCCAGTCGATAAGCAGTCGGGCGACGAGGTGATCGGCGCGACGGTCAACGGCTCCGGCAGCTTCATATTTGAGGCCACCAAGGTCGGCAAGGACACCATGCTCGCGCAGATCGTGCGGATGGTGCGGCAGGCGCAGGCGTCCAAGGCCCCGATTCAGCGGCTGGCCGATGTGGTGGCGGGATACTTCGTGCCGGTCGTGGTGAGCGTCGCGGTGGCGACGTTCGTGGTGTGGTTCATCTTCGGGACCGTCAGCGCGGCGGTTACGGCGGCGGTGGCGGTGCTGATCATCGCGTGTCCGTGCGCGCTGGGGCTGGCGACGCCCACGGCGGTGACGGTCGGCACGGGCCGGGGCGCCGAGAACGGGGTGCTGATCCGGAGCGCCGATGCCCTCGAAACGGCGGGCAAGATCGATACCGTCGTGCTCGATAAGACCGGCACGATCACGCGCGGGAAGCCGTCAGTGACGGACGCGCTGCCCCTTCCGAATGGGGAATGGGGAATGGGGAATGGCGAATTGCTCCATCTCGCGGCATCATGTGAGCGCGCAAGCGAGCACCCGATAGCGGAGGCCATAGTGAGGGCTGCTCAGGAGCGGGGGCTGTCGCTTGACGAACCGACGGATTTCCAGGCGTTGCCGGGCGGCGGAGTTCGGGCGAATGTGTCGGGCAAGGCCGTTCTGGTTGGGACAGCGAAGCTCATGCGCGAGAACGGCATCGATACGACCGCGCTGGACGGCCGGATCGAGGAGCTGGAGTCGCAAGGGAAGACCGTCGTGGTCGTCGCGGCCGATGGGTCGGCGCTTGGGTGTGATCGCGGTCGCGGATACGGTCAAGCCCGGCTCGAAAGACGCGATCGCGGCGCTCAAGCGAATGGGCCTGCGCGTCGTGATGATCACGGGTGACAATGAGCGCACGGCGCGGGCGGTCGCGCGTGAGGTGGGAATCGATGACGTGCTCGCGGAGGTCCTGCCGGGCGACAAAGCGGCGCGCGTGAAGGAGCTCAGGAGTCAGGGTCGCCGCGTCGCAATGGTCGGTGATGGGATCAACGATGCGCCCGCGCTGGTCGAGGCCGACCTGGGCATCGCGATCGGCACCGGCACGGACATCGCCATCGAATCGGCCGACATCACGCTGATCTCCGGCGAACTGAGCGGCGTCGTGACCGCGATCGACCTCTCGCGGGCGACCGTCGCCAACATCAAGCAGAACCTGTTCTTCGCGTTCATCTACAACACGCTGGGCATCCCGATAGCCGCGGGCGTGCTCTACCCCGCGTTCGGTCTCTCCTGAACCCCATGATCGCCGCCGCCGCCATGGCCGCAAGCTCGCTTTCGGTGGTGAGCAACGCGCTGAGGCTGAGGGGGTTCAGGCCTCATTCCTCCCCGAACGGATCATAGTCCGTCTCGGCGGAGAGAGAGTCCGCGTCGAAGACCTGTTCGGTGGGGACGGAGGGCTCCAGAAGGCCGTCGGGCTTGGGGATGCCTTTGAAGAGGTGGCGGTCGAGCCAGTGGTGGCGCTTGGTGAAGAGATCGCCGCTGCCGTCGCGGTGGGATTCGGCGATGGCGGCGCGAAGCATCGTGATGTCGGCGTCGAGCATGTCGGCCATGTGCACGATCATCGCCTCGATGCTCTTGGGCAACTGCGGCGAGCCGTATTCGTGCCTGCCGTGGTGAGCCAGGACCGCGTGCTGCAGCGCAAGGCTGAGCAGCGGGTCGAATCCCTCGATGCGCTCGGCGGCCTGCTTGACCATCATCGCTCCGCCGACCACGTGCCCCACGAACTGCCCCGCGTCGGTGTAGGTGATCGCCAGCGACCAGTCGAACTCCTCGATCTTGCCGATGTCGTGAAGCGCGGCGGCTGTGAGAAGGAGGTCGCGGTCGGCGTCGGGGTAGAGGTCGGCGAGCGCGGCGCAAGTCTTGACCACGCCCAACGTGTGCTCCAGCAGCCCGCCGATGCACGCGTGATGCACCTTCGACGCAGCCGGCGCCTCGCGGAACAGCCTGGCAGTCTCATCGTCGTCGAAGAACAGCGCGAGCAGCTTGACCAGATCAGGGTTGGTGACCTCGGCCAGGAGCTCGCGAAGCTCGGCCCACATCTGATTGATGTCGCGCGAGGTGGTGGCCAGGAAGTCGGCCGGATCGACCTTGTCGGTGTGCAATCGGAACGATTCGACGTTGAACTGCGGCTGGCCGTTATACTCGCCCATCGTTCCGCGCGCGAGAATGAATCCCATCTCGGCAAGCCCTTCGAGCTCGTGCGGGGTGGCGTGCCACTTGACTGAGTCGAGCGAGCCGGTGCGGTCGGCCAACTGCATCTTGATATACGGCTGGCCGGCCTTTGTGTGCAGGACGGTCTTTGAGAGCACGAGGAACACGTCCTCGATGCGGGCGCCCTCGCGGAGTTCTGAGATGAAATGATGTTTCACGGCAGAGGTATGATACCCGGCTGGCGGGGGAGTTGTCAAACGGCGAGGCGCGGCGCGCTAAGGACTGTCGAGGGTCTCGTCGTGCTTGCCGATGTTGCGGAGAAGGTAGCAGTCGTGCCTGATCTCAAGCGTGATCCTGTGGTCGCGATCGACTCTCGCTTCCCATACGCCAGGCGCGCCTCGCATTCGCTTAAGGTGGAGAGACGGATGGCGCGGATTGGACAGCAACAGCCCGAGAGCCTTATCAGTTTTGGCGCGAGTGATGAGGTCAAGTCGGCCGAAAGCTTCCTTGAACCGAGGAGTGCGGAAGAACGTCATTCCTCGCCCTCGTGCAGATCGCGAAGCAGATCCTCCAGCGATTCGAACTTCTCAACTTCGCCACGGTCGATCTGCGCCTGGGCTTCTCTTTCGCCTGCCTGCCACGCCTCCGTCCAATACCATGCCTGGCTCGCGTCGACCAGCTTCTGGGGTCTGAGAAGGATCGTGCCGTCATCGTTGGGCTCTGCTTCCAGAAAGTCGCCATCCTCAAGGTGATACTGCTTGCAGAGTCTGGTCGGAAGCGTTATCTGCTTGTTCTTTCTGATTCTCAATAGCATGTGAAACTCCGAAATTGCGAATTTGCTACATTCGCAGTATACCACAGACCGTGCGTCAGTTCAACCCGCTTATCGCGACCAACACCGGCCCAGCCTCCGTGCGAGCCGAAGTGAACTCGATGGACTTGATCGGCTTTTCGGGGTGGGGGTTGTCCCACTGCATGCGAACGAGCGAGACGCGCTCGTCGTCGCGTGTGCGGCCGCCCCAGACCCGCTCCGCGCCGGCGAGCGAGCGCTGGTCATTCCACGAGACGATATTGACGCCGTAGGCGAGATCGATGGTCACGCTCGAACCGTCCGCGTAGTCGATCTTATACGATCCGACCTTGCGCTTCGCCGCGTCGCGCCACTCGCAGGTATGCAGGAACAGGAGCGATTTGGCCTTGCGGTTCACAGCGATCGTGACTGAGGACGGGCAGGAGGCGTCCGTGTCCAGCGCGCTGGCGAGGCGGATGCAGGAGAGATCGGTGGTCGCGCCGGCGAGCTTGAACAGGTCGCCGCGAATGCGCGTTTCGCCCGTGGGCGCCGCGGAGAGGTCGTGGTCGGGACCGAGTCCCATCCAGCCGATGTGTTCGGGCGTGTCCGCGAGGCTCGTGTTGTATGCCGGCGAGAGATCGAGCGTGAAGCCCTTGCGGGGGGTGACGTCGATGGGTCCGGGATTCCACGCGCGGCGGAACTCCTCATCGGCGCTGTAGGGCAGGTGTTCGAGGTCGGTCCTGCCGCTGTTCCAGGCGTATTCGGCGGCGAGAATGATCGCGGAGAATTGGTTGAAGCAGCCCTTGAGGTTATCCTCGGTGCTGTTGAACCCCGACCAGGTCGTCTGCAGCAGTCCCATCGCGCCGACCGCCTTCGCCTCGTTCGCGAACGCCTCGATGTTGGCCGGCGTATACCACGTCGCGGCGATGGTATCGTGGCCCTCGCCCATGAAGATGCCCAGGGACTTATATGCTTCCGGCTTGGCGGCGGCGTAGTGCCAGTCGGTGATGACGACGTCCTTCGGCAGTTGATCCCGAATCCACTTCGCTGTTTCGGGCGACTTGGCGTTGGTGGCGTCGGGGCTGTCGCCGCGTGAGAGCATCATATCGCCCCACATCATCACCCTCGCGCCGGATTTGGCCAGGTGTTCGCGGACCTTCAGCGTGTCATCGACAAATATCTGCTCCGCGGTGCGCTTCTTGCACTCGGCGTCGCGCGGGAACCCGCCCGGCTCCGTCACTTCGTCGTGGCCGATGTGTACGAACTTGGGGTTGTCGAACAGCTTGACGGCCTCGTCGTAGAGCTTGAAGACGTAGGGATACGTCCTGGGGTTCGAGGGGCAGTAGGCGTAGGGCCGGTCGGGGTTTTCGGCGATGTCGCGGTTCTTGCCGGCCATGAAGAGATGATCGCAGTGGCCGAGCGACTGCAGCAGCGGGTTGACCTCGATGAAGTTGCGGCGGGCGTAGTCGATCTCGCGCTTGACGTCGGCCTGGTCCTCGGAGAACGGCACGGCGATCTCGGGCGCGCTGTGCCACTTCATGAAATCGACCTCGAGGATGATGTTGTTCATCTTGTAGCGCGTGAGGATGCGGTCGATGAGCTTGCGGTGAAAGTCGTAGGCGCGGTTGCCGGTGAACAGATGCACCCCGCGGAACCGCAGGCTGGGCCAGTCTGAGATCTCGCAGCCCTGGATCGCGACCCCCTTGTCCGACGCCTTCACAAGCTGCTTGAGGGTCTGCATGCCATAGAACGATCCCGCGCGATCGTGGCCGAGCACGAGCACGCGATTCGGCGTCACCTTCAGCGCGTAGCCTTCGTCTTTGTCCGGCGCGCTGACGCCTTCCTGCTTCGCTGCCTCGGCGAGTGTCTTGTTCAGCGCCGCTTCGCCGACGAGGATCATCGGCGCGCCTGGCTTGGCTTCGCCCTCACGGATTATCTTCGGCTCGAATCCGTAGAGCAGCTTGACTTCTTCGGCAAACGACTGCGCTCCACGATAGTCCTCCGAGAACGCGTATTCGCCGACGACGATCGGCGTGTTTCTATCGAGCGGGAAATCGGCGTCGGTGAGCTTCATCTGCTGGGGTTCGGGGATCACGTGGACCTGCCCGGCGAACGGCGCGCGGAGGTCGGGCTTCTCGGTCGCGACGGCCTCTACTGCGTCGGCGGGCGCGCGCTCCGGCCTGTCGGGCAGGGGATCGATGGTGAGGGTGATGGTCTGGCTGTACTGTTTGCCGTAATCGAGGTGCTGGTTCATTCCCGCCCAGAACACCGGGCGCACGTCAGCGGACTCGTACTGGCTGAGCCGGTAGTCCATCATCGTGATCGTGCCGGGGTCGCCGGAGACCTCGATGGTGATCTTGCCGATGCGGGAGTCGATTGCGATGCTCTTGAGCGGGTCGGGCGTGAGCTGGGCGTTCCACGGGATTCGGGTCTTGCAGTGGATTGGGACCGTTCCCGCGAAGGGCTTCCCGCTGCTGAGCACCGCACTGTAGGGCCTGCCCAGGATAGGCGCGGCGCAGATCGTGCCGAAGCAGTATTCCAGGTCGGCGTCCTTGACGTCTTTGGTGAGCCTGAATTGCAGCTCGTGGATGAGCTGGTTTCCCTTGACGGTAACGCGCTCGTCGGCCTCAAACTCGGCGCAGCGGTGGGTGAGAACGGCCTGCCTGCCGCCCTCGACGTCGCTCACCTGCGCGGCGTCCTTCATGTGCGGCAGGCCGTAGTAGTTGAATGTCCAGGATGGGTTGTGCACCCACATCGAGGAGTCGCGGATGATCTGAACGCCGCCGTAGCTGACGCTGAGCCCGTCCGGGCCGCAATTGAAGCTCGCACTGAGCTTGCCGGACTTGAGCTCGCAGAAGCTGCGATCCGCCGACCCGCTCGCCGCGATCCCCAGCGCCATTCCCGCCGCCAATAACGCAATCACACCGTTCATACGTCCATTATAGCATCCAGCGCAGTGCAGACTTGCCAGGCGGTTCTGAGCATGGAATCCCGAAAGTCAGAAAGGGAGAAAAGGAATCTCTGGGTCTTTTCCCTCTCTCGTTTTCTATCTTTCGGGCTTTCGTGCTCGGGCGGCCGGGAATCACACCGTTCACCCGTCCATTATAGCATCCAGCGCAGTGCAGACTTGCCAGGCGGTTCTGAGCATGGAATCCCGAAAGTCAGAAAGGGAGAAAAGGAATCTCTGGGTCTTTTCCCTCTCTCGTATTCTATCTTTCGGGCTTTCGTGCTCGGGCGGCCGGGAATCACACCGTTCACCCGTCCATTATAGCACCCGGCGCAGTGCAGACTTGCCAGGCGGTTCTGAGCATGGAATCCCGAAAGTCAGAAAGGGAGAAAAGGAATCTCTGGGTCTTTTCCCTCTCTCGTTTTCTATCTTTCGGGCTTTGGTGCTCGGGCGGCCGGGAATCACACCGTTCACCCGTCCATTATAGCATCCAGCGCAGTGCAGACTTGCCAGGCGGTTCTGAGCATGGAATCCCGAAAGTCAGAAAGGGAGAAAAGGAATCTCTGGGTCTTTTCCCTCTCTCGTTTTCTATCTTTCGGGCTTTCGTGCTCGGGCGGCCGGGAATCACACCGTTCACCCGTCCATTATAGCACCCGGCGCAGTGCAGACTTGCCAGGCGGTTCTGAGCATGGAATCCCGAAAGTCAGAAAGGGAGAAAAGGAATCTCTGGGTCTTTTCCCTCTCTCGTTTTCTATCTCTCGGGCTTTCGTGCTTGAGGCAGCCCTGCGATGCGCACAGCGCCTGCAATTGTTATGTCAGGCCGGTTGCGATATACTAGTGCCATGAAAGCAAACTCGCCAACGGGCAAACGATACTGCGCCGACCTGCTCGCCAGGCTCGTGGACATCGACAGCGTCTTTCCCAACGAAGAGGAAGTGATGCTGTTCCTGGAGCGCGAACTGGCGACCCTCGGCCTCAAACCGGAGCGAATCGAGGTCTTCGAGGGCAGGTTTCACCTGCTGTGCCGGATCGGGTCCGGCTCGCCTCGCATCTGCCTCAACGCTCACTCGGACACCGTCCCCGCAAACGGCGAATCCACGCCCGGCGCGCGCATCGACGGCGACACGCTCTATGGCCTCGGCGCGTGCGACGATAAGGCGTCGATTGCCGCGATCATCTCGGCCGGGCTGGAGATCGCCTCGCGCGCCGATGAGTTCGCGGGCGGGGTGGACGTGATGGTCTCGGTGGATGAAGAGGACGGCGGCTGCGGAGTGGAGAACCGCGATCGAGAAGGGCTACAAATGCGACTACGCGATCGTCGGCGAGCCGTCCGACCTCGACGTCGTCCCCGCGCACAATGGCCTGCTGTGGCTCTATCTGACCTCTCGCGGCGTCGCGGCGCACGGCTCGGCGCCGTGGGCGGGCGTGAATGCGATCGAGCGGATGATGGAGGTTGTCGAGGAGCTTCGAAACGCCGTCAGCGTGTTTCCGCCCAACGATCTGACCGGCCCGATGAGCCTGAACCTGGGCATCATTAAGGCGGGCGATCTGCCCAATCGCGTGCCGGAGCGCTGCGAGGCCGTGGTGGACATCCGGCTCACGCCGCCGACAAGGCTCGAGCAAGTCCGCGAGGCGGTGCGGCCGGTGCTCGAATCCAGGGACTGGCTGACGTGCGAGAGTGGGAAGGACCGCGAGGCTCTCAGCACGCCGCTCGACTCGCCGCTGGTGAAGGCAGTGCTGGCATGCGCGAAGGAGCTCGGCGTCACAAGCAAGATCGTCGGCGGGCGCGGCTGGACGGAGGCGGAGTCGTTCAGGTCAGGCCTCGGCATCGACGCGCTCGTGTGCGGGCCCGGCAGACATGGCGCAGGCGCACACGTCCAACGAGTTCGTGAAGATCTCCGAGGTGCACAAGGCGGCGGAGCTCTACGTGAAGGTCGTGGAGCGGCTGCTCGCGCTGTAGGTTATGCGCTTGTGTATTCAGTCTTGCGCGATAGAACTCCGCCAGTGCTGAGCAGACCTGAGGCATGAGGGTCGTATGCCTGACGATGCAGTCATCGTCAACCAAAGGATGGATGGGCTATGGTGAAGCGCTTGGCGCTCAATGTGGCGTGCCTGGTGTGTCTGGCGACCGCGGCGCACGCAACGATCATCTGTGTGAAGACCACAGGCAACGACTCCGACTCCGGCGTCGGCTGGGATTACGCCAAGAAGACGGTAGGGGCGGCGATGGACGCCTCGGCAGCCGGCGACGAGGTGTGGGTTGCGGCAGGGGTATACGTCGAGAAGATAACGCTGAAGTCGGGCGTCGGCCTGTATGGCGGGTTCGCAGGCGGCGAACCGACCCGCGAGGAGAGGGACCCGAAGAGCAACGTTACCGTGCTCGACGGCGGCGGCAGCGAATACCACAACACCGTGCAGATCGCGGACAACGCCACATCCGCCACAGTAATCGACGGCTTCACGCTGCGCCATTCCGGCGAGAACTGCGCCATCGAGAGCGGGTTCATGTCCAGCGCAACGATTTCCAACAACGTCCTGATCCAGCAGCCGCTGGGCGGTACTGGAATATGGTGCCAGAATACCGTTACCATCTCAGGTAACACGATCTCCGGTTACCGCCAGGGTATCGTCTGCAACAACAAGACCACGGCCAACATCGTCAACAACATCATTTCCGGCAACGACACCGGCATCTATGCCAATATGCCCGCGTTCCCGCGCATAGCGGGCAATACGATCATTCGCAACGGGCTTGGGCTGCGCTTCCTGACGACCTCATCTCCCGTGGTCACACGCAATCTGATCGCTCAGAACGGCATAGCCCTCTACATGAGCTGCACCTCAGCGGAGATAACGGGCAACGTGATCCGCTCGAATGGCGGATTCACCGGCAGCCAGGGAGGCGGCATCGTCCTGACCGGATGCACGGCCACGGTGATCGGCAATACGATCGTTGACAACCTCTCTACAGCACACGGCGCGGCCGTCAGTTGCCAGGCGCTGGGGCCGCCCTCTACGATCGTGAACAACATAGTGGCCTCCAACTCCTCCGGAATCGACATATACGGCGCGGGCACGCCGCCCGCGCTTCATCACAACTGCCTGTTCGACAACGGCGACCTCGACATAACAGGGCCGACCGATCCCGCCAGGACCTACGCCAACCTGTTCGTTGATCCCGGACTGGCCGATCTGCACCGTAGAAACACACATATCCAGCCCAACTCGCCATGCATGGGCAGCGGCGACAACACTGTGGTTGCCGCTGGATCGATGGACATCGATGGCCAGCCGCGCATTCAGCCCGCGGACGGTACGATTGACATCGGAGCCGATGAGTCCGACGGCGCCCTCTGGCCGGTCGGGCCTGCGGCGATGACAATCAGGGTCAGGCCCGGTGGGAACGACGCCAATGACGGTTCCTCGTGGGGCGATGCGAAGCAGACCGTGCAGGCGGCCATAGATGCGGCCGTTTCCGGCGACCAAATCTGGGTCGCTGCCGGAACCTACGCCGAGCATCTCAGTCTGTTCGAAGGCGTGTCGCTCTATGGCGGCTTCGCGGGGACCGAGGACTTCGTGGACTCCCGCGACTTCGGAGCCAACCAATCCGTCATCGACGGCAGTTCGGACGGCGACGTCATCCAGATAACGACACGCCGTGACACGGTTCTCCAGAATAGACGGGTTCACGATCCAGCATGGGGGCGGCGACGTCGGCGGCTCAGGAATCCACTGCCGCGACGGCCAGCCCGTGATTGCGAACAACGTGGTGACGGGAAACGTCTCAGCCGGCAACGGCGGCGGACTTTGCTGCGACCAGGGCGCGGTCACAATAGCGGGCAATGCGATCACTGCAAACTCGGCCCGCTGGTACGGCGGCGGTATCTGGTGCTGGCTGGCCTCGGCGGAGATCCGTGACAACGTCATATCGTCCAACTCAGCCTATAGCGGCGGCGGCATCTGCTGCGACGTCTACTCCGCAAGCGATTCGATCACCTGCAACCGCATTGTGGACAACGCGGCCAATGGCGGGAGCGCGATAGCCTCGGCCTCATCTGTTCTGATTGCGAACAACGTCATCGCCGGCAATCATGGCGGCGAAAGCGTGATCGCAGGCGTCCCGCAGCTTGTGGCGAACAACACCATAGTAGACAATCAGGGCACGGCGGTCGATGTAGGCTCCTGCGCTGTCTATAACAACATCCTCGCGTTCAATGGCTCCAGTATCCGCGGCGGTGCCGACATCGCAAACAACTGCGTATACGGCAACGCTGACGAAGCAGGAGCGGTGCATGGCCGAGACTGCGTTCTTGAGGAACCGATGCTCGCCGACAGAGCGGCGGGCGACTACCACCTGGCCGCCGGTTCGCCGTGCATCAATGCCGGTGACAGCCACTATCAGGGCCTGCCCGCCACGGATGCGGAAGGCCGGCCGCGCCTGCTGTGCGGCGCGGTGGACATCGGGGTCTACGAAGTCCCGGACCTTCCGCCGCCTCTGACGGATCTCACAGTCGTTAAGAAGTCTCCTCGGCACACCTGGGTCCTTCTGGCAGGACAAGCCGTGACCGCGGCCTTCGGCGGCCCGTTCTACATCGAGTCGGCCACACGCGCTTGCGGCATTCGGGTCGAGCACGCGCCGTGCAGTGTCGAAGCCGGGATGGAGGTCGATGTGGAGGGAGTCGTTCACACTAATGAGTATGGCGAGTGCTGCATCGAGGCGATTGCGGCAACCCCGCGCCCGGGCGCAGCCGTCGGGCCCCTCGGGCTGTCGTGTGCTGATCTGGGCGGCGGCGCATTCGGACTTCAGGCAGCCACGTGGCAGGCGAAGCGCCCAGACCCGGACGAGCTGTTGGAATGGCGTGCCGACGCCGGATTGAGTAATATCGGCCTGCTGGTCAGGATCTGGGGGCGAATAACGCACGTTGACAGCTACGGCAACTGCTACATAGACGACGGCTCGGCCCGGCGCGACGGGACCCAATACTACATGTGGGATGGCGGCGATTTCCGCGTCCTAGACAACGTCGGTGTGCTTGTTCAGTTGAGCACGGCCGGTCTGCAGGAAGGACAGATGCTCAACGTCACCGGTGTCGTGTCATGCCTCAAGTTGTCCGGCAAGGTCGTGCCGGTTCTGATCGCGACCGACGCCCGGGTCGTGGCGAACTGAAGCGCCGCGAGGCGCTGGCGAAGGCGGGGATAGCGGCGCTGTAACGGCATTGGCTGAGTTGCGCTCGCCACAACCTAGCCAAGAGGGATAAGATCGAGTAGGGAGCGCCGTCACTGATACCAAAGCAGGTACTGCCGGGGCGAGCGCCCCGGCAGTGGTCTATTCCCTGAAAGTAGTGATGTCGTCCGGCGCCGTCATAGCGGCCGCTGTTGCGGCAGCAGCCCTTGAAAGCGGCGTCCGGAGCCGCACGGGCAGAGGTCGTTGTTGCCAAGCTTTTCGGTGAGGTCTTTGTCGCCGTGGACTACTCTGAACCCTCTGCCAACCTTGGTCTCGGACGGATACCCGCGTCGGCGCTTGCTCATAGGCTCAAAGGCAGTGGGAGTTCGCCTCGAACTCGAGATCGCGTCTGGGATTGAGTTGTCTTCTTGCCATCGGACTGTCCTCCTTTGCATTCGCTAGCACTATATAGCGCGGGGCAGTCCGGTTTGTTCAGTCACACCAGCTTCGCCTCCAGGGTGATGCTATCGACCGCCGCGAGGGCCTTGGAGACCGGGCAGCCTGCCTTGGCCTGCTCGGCTTTCTCTCTGAACGCGGACTCGTCGATGCCGGGGACGACGGCCTCAGTCGAGAGCGCGATGTGGGTGATCGCGAAGCCGCCGTCCGACTTGTCGATGCTGACCTTCGCGGTCGTCGCGACGCTCTTAGGCTCGAATCCGGCCTCGCTCAGGATCGCCGACAGCGCCATGCTGAAGCAGCCGGCGTGGGCTGCGGCGATGAGTTCCTCGGGGTTCGTGCCGGGGCCGTCCTCGAAGCGAGATGAGAACGAGTAGGCGCCTTCGTAGGCGCCGCCCCCCAGCCTCATAGTGCCCGCGCCGTCTCTCAGGCCGCCGTTCCATCGCGCTGTTGCTGTTCTTACTGGCATACATCATCCTCCGTGTGGTAACCTGCCGAGTCACTGCTCAGCTTGGGTATCTTACCAACAAAACGCGCGGATTATGCACAAACAAGCCGATCATTTAGACTCTTGCGTATTTGCCCATCAACTGCCCCTCGGCCAGCACGTGCCCTTCCATCGCCTTGAGGAGTTGGGCTTTGGTCGCGCCGGGCGCAAGGTCGAGCACCTTGTCGAGCGCGTAGACCTTGAAGAAGTAGCGGTGCGAGCCGGATGGCGGGCACGGGCCGCCGTAGCCGATCTTGCCGAAGTCGTTTGTACCCTGGCGGCCGCCGTTGCCGAGTATCTTCTCGTCGGGGCGCACCTTCTCCGGCAGCTCTCGCAGGCTCGCGGGCAGGTCGTAGACCACCCAGTGGACCCACGTCTTGGCCGGCGCGTCGGGATCATCGACTATAAGCGCGATGCTCTTGGTCGTATCGGGAACCGACGCCCAGCCAAGCGGCGGGGAGACGTTGGCCCCGTCGCAACCATACTTCCATGGGATCGACCCACCCTCGGCAAACGCGCTGCTTGTCACCTGGATCGACATCTTCGATGCCTTGCCTTTCGATTCCGTATACGCGTTCCTGCTCGAACACGAGCAAACCAGCGTGAGCAGAATCGGCACTACCCATATCCTTCGTAACACCATAGCACCTCCTTATACCCGCAGGAGAGGGAATAGGGAACAGGGAATAGGGAATAGAAGGGACCGTTCCAGTGAGCTGCTACGCGGTATGGCAGCCTGGTTCCTCCAAATGGGGAATGGGGAATGGAGATTGGGGAATGGGGAATGGGGAACACGACATGACCCGCAGAGAACGAGTTATCGCCGCGATCCGGCATCAGGAGACCGAGAGGGTCCCGTATACGGTGGAGTTCACGCAGCAGTCGCTGGACCGCCTGCTGGCGTATGTCGGCGATCCCGGCTACGTGGACCGCATCGGCACACACGTCTCCGCCGCGCGCTACCGTCAGGCCGAGCAGATCCGGCCGGGCTATTTCAAGGATCGGTTCGGCATCGTCTGGAACCGCACCGGCGTGGATAAGGACATCGGGGTAGTCGAGACGTACCTGATCCCCGAACCGACCCTGGCGAACTGGAAGCTGCCCGAGATCGAGGAAGCCGCCTGGCGGGCGCAGATCGAGCAGGCGATCGCTGAAGCCGACGGCCGCTACGTGATGACCAGCATCGGGTTCGCGCTGTTCGAGAGGGCGTGGTCGCTGAGAGGGATGGAGAACCTGCTGGTCGATATGGTCGCGGAGCCGGACTTCGTCGATGAGCTTCTCGACGCGCTGTGCGAGTTCAACTTGAGGGTGATGGAGATCGCGCTGGAGTATCCCATCGACGGCATGCACTTCGGCGACGACTGGGGCCAGCAGAAGGGCCTGATAATGGGCCCGATCCATTGGCGGCGGTTCATCAAGCCGAGAATCGCGCGGATGTATGAGCGGGCGAAGCGCGGGGGCAAGTTCGTCAGCCAGCACTCCTGCGGCGACATAATCGAGCTCTATCCCGACCTTATCGAGATCGGCCTCGACGTCCACCAGACCTTCCAGCCCGAGATCTACGACGTGCCCGCGGTCAAGCGCGAGTTCGGCCGCGACCTTACCTTCTGGGGAGGCATCTCCACCCAGCGCGCGCTGCCGTTCCTGACGCCCGATCAGGTCAAGCAAGTCACCCGCGACATGATCTCGACCATGCGCCCCGGCGGCGGCTACATCGCCGCGCCCACCCACGCCATCCCCGGCGACGTCCCACCCGAGAACATAGTGGCGATGGTGGAGGCGATGAAGGGGCAATAGGCCTGCCGTCCATGCCCGCGTTTTGGAGCAGAAGCTCCGGGACACATTCACCTCATCAGTACCTCGTTTGCTGACAAGCTCAACAGGGTATCATCGTAGGGAGTCCAGCTCGGCTATAGAGCTGGCGAAGGCGGTGTTGGGTTGGTGAGTAATCGGGTGTCGAATTCATCTGCCGCCATGGCGCTTTGGTGCCTGTGGTTGATTGCGGCTCTCTCTTCGAACTCCACTGCGGGTTCAGATACGATCCAGGCTCTCAGCGGTGTCTCGGAGCCGAATGTGGCGCATGCGGTGCTCCTGTCGAGTCCTCCTCAGAAGAGGGCCGATATTGATGGCTGGTCTCCGCCTCCTCCTATGAGGATTGCCGAGCCGCTCGACGTTCAGACCGGGCGTGCGCTGCCCGGCATCCAGACTACTCCTCAGACACAAGCCGACCACCCCCACTTCGCGGCCATCCAGTCCTATGGCACGTCAGACTTTATCGTGCAGCGCAACACGATTCTCGGCGCGGGGGCCACCAACAATCAGCTCGCCAGCACAGGCGAACCCAGCCTGGGCATGAACCACGAGGATATCGTGTTCCTGACCGGCAACTGGTACGCTTCTGTTTCGTTCGACGCAGGCCAGACGTTCAGCTTCATCGACCCCTACACCACATTTCCGGCCAGCGCGGGCGGATTCTGCTGCGATCAGATCGTGGAGTACGACCCGAAGAATGACATGGTATTCTGGTTCCTCCAATACGGCTCCGCCGGGGGGACAAATATCCAGCGGCTGGCAGTCGCTTCAGCCGATGACCTGCGAAACGGAACATGGCATTACTATGACTTCACACCTCAGAGCTTTGGGTGGCCGAGTAACTGGTCGCTCGATTTTCCCGATATGGCCGTCAGCAAGAACTTCCTTTACATCACGTCGAACGCGGGAGCTACCGGTGCAAGCACGGAAAGCGGATGGACCGTCTGGCGGATCCCCCTGTCTCAGTTGAAAGCCGAAGGCAGCATCACCTGGAACCACTTCTCGGCTAACGATGGCTGGAATGGGCGGCTCACGAAAGGCGCCCAGCAGATCATGTACCTGGGTGAGATCAACTCTTCAAGCAACCTCAAGCTGTTCACCTGGCCGGACTCCTCCAACACCGTTTCCACGGACAACATCGGGATCAACAGCTTCAACTTCCTGAACCAGGATGGGACCGCCCCATCCCCCGATGGGTCGGACTGGGCCGCTTTTGCGGACAGCCGCTGTCTGGGCGCATGGACCGACGGGCACAACATCGGGTTCATGTGGAATGCGAAACAGGGGGGCGGGTTCCCATATCCATATATAGCCACGGTCGAACTCGACTATAACAAGAGCGTTATTCGCCAGGATCAGATATGGAACCAGAACCACGCGTGGCTGTACCCCTCGATCTGCCCCAACACCCTGGGAAGATGGGGCGGCACTGCGTGCTGGGGCGGCGGCGCCTACTATCCCAACGCCGCGGTGTTTATCGCCGACGATGTGAACAACTATTCATTCGAGAACGTCACTGTCACCAACGCCACCAACGGCCCGTCGGGGAACCGCTGGGGAGACTACTTCTCCACGCGGGCACACCCTGGGTTCGGAGGGGAATCATGGATAGCCGGTGTCTACTCGTTGGTCGGCGGAATGGGAAATGGCAATGCCGAGCCGAGATTCGTCTGGTTTGGCCGAGGACGCGACCTGCCCTACCCTCTGGATCTCGGCACGATCGACCTGGGTTCGACCTACCCCGGCTACTTCTCCTTCGACCTAGATGGTAACCACTGGGTCGGGGTGGGCGTGAACGCCGGCGCGGTCGCGGACAGGGTAGAACTCGACAGCCACAACGACTTCAGCGCCGAGTACAACGAAGCCGTCAGTGAGCTGAACTATCGCGGCTTCGTGGTCGCCAACGGGCTTAGCTTCGGAGCGGCCACGCACTACGCACGAGTTACGTCCGTTGATCCGAACAATCAGCCGCCATATTGGACAGTCGCCCAGAATGCGCGGGAACTGGTCCTTGGGGTGCCCCAGTCGAGCAGCTTCGGAATCGCGGACGTGATCGACGTCTACCAGGTATACGTATACAAGGACGCGTCGTTCAAGGTCCTCGCGCACGTGACAAGTGGGACTCCCGACCTCGCGCTGTTCCTGTATTCCCCCGCAAGAAACAGCGGGACCCAGTTGGACTACGACGATGCGGCGAACGCCGCCGGCCCGGGTGGTGACGAGACATTCACCTTCACGGTGACTCAGACCGGCTGGCAGTGCATAGTGGTTGTGCACGAAAACGCGGATGTGGGAAGCTACGCGCTCAGCGTAGACAACACGCTCACTCGATACGCCAGAGGCTTTGCACTGAGTTACCGCAACGACGTGATTCCATCCACTACGCTCACCGGCACCAATGGCAGGGGAAAGGCAAGCTCGAACGTGGACGGTTTCTACCAGCTTCCAGTGCCGGACGGATGGTCGGGCGACATATTCGCCACTGCTCCCGGTTACGGTTTCGTTCCGGACCACGTGTCTCTTACGAACGTTACATCCGATGTGTCCGCCCCGCGCTTGTCCGGTGGCCAGGTGATGAGAGTCGGCGAGGCAAAGCAGCAGCCCGACAGTACCAGCGTATACCTGGGCGGCAAGGTCGTCACGGGCGTGTTCGGCGCGGCGGCTCCCATCTACTATGTTGAGGAGACCGACCGCTCGGCGGGGATACAGGCGCAGGGGGCTTACGATGCTGCCTCTTTGCTCAACGTGGGCGGCTTGATGGCCACGGGGTCGTACGGAAGGTACATCGACGCTTCCGCCGCGCAGGGGGTTGGAACCGCAGCGGTTGCGCCGCTGGGCGTTACCGGCAAGAGCCTGGGCGGGGCCGGCCTGGGTCTGCAGATGGGAGTTTCCGGCGCGACCGGCCTGAACAACATCGGCTTGCTGGTCCGTCGTCTATGGCAGAGTGACCGAGGTAGCGCCGGCCGCTTTCTGGGTGGACGACGGTTCGAACATCACGATCGACGTTCCGCACACCGGAGTGATGGTGGACAGCTCGGGCATAGCCCTGCCATCCGGCCTGTCGATGGGAGCCTACGTGTCGGTCACCGGCATATCGAGCTGCACCCAGAATCCGTTGAGCGGCATAGTCAGGGAAGTGCTGCCGCGCTCCAGCCAGGATATTGGGATCATCCAGCCGGCCCCCGGCTAAGTCAATCACGCTCTGCAAATAGCCGCCCCCACGCACGCCATCCCCGGCGACGTCCCACCGGAGAATATAGGGGCGATGGTGAAGGCGATGAAGGGGGGGTAGGCTCTCCCTAACGCGAGAGTCAGAGAGGTCGTGGAATTGCAGAACGCCTGCACGACACCTTTTCGCGAAGTCTGGGAGGATACTCCGACCGAGCAAGCTAACTATAGTCAGTAGGAACTTGGCTTGTATCGACTGGCGCCCACATCCGATGGAACCACCGCCAGCACTCGGGAGTATAAGACATGGCGCGTGCTCGCCAAGTCGCGCCGGCCACGTTTGCGGGTATGATGGGGCCAGTGGCCACGGTACCGAATGCTGACATGAACGGAGCACCGATGAACGCACAGCAGAAGCAATACCCCATTGTCGAGGCACTCGTCGAATTCCAGTTCGATCCCGCGTCACCTTGGGATATGACCATCCCGGGTCTGCTGTACAAGGAGTTGGAGGCTCAGTTTCCGAACCGCGAACAGAAGCGACTGATCAACCAACGTGTTGAGATGGTGGCGGAAGGGCCGCGGCAGACCGTTAACATCATCGAGCGTATGCAGATGTTCAGCGAAGACCGGCTCTCCCTTGTTCAGGTGAACCAGCATCTCCTTACAGTCAACAGGCTTGCCCCTTACACCAAATGGGAAGCATTCTTGCCGAGCATGAAGACTGCCCTCGCGGCCTATGTGGAGATCGCAAAGCCAATAGGGCTTCGCCGGGTCGGTCTTCGCTTCATCAACAAGATCAAGATACCAGGTCAGACGATCAAGATGGAGGAGTATTTCGGGTTCTACCCGCATCTTGAAGCGGGACTGCCACAGCATCTTGCCGGCTTTGCCTGCTCGGTAGTTATCCCTTTCGCTGAACTCGGCGGTTTTCTCATCCTTCAGTTGCGCGCCGATTCAGAGCATCCCGAAGTCCCGTCCACGATACTGGACCTCGACTTATTCTCGGAAAGCGTCACGCTTGATCAGGCCATTGAGTGGGTGGACAAGGCTCACACCGAACTTGATGTTGTTTTCAGCAATGCGATTACGGGCAAGACCCGTGCCTTGCTGGGATGGGAGGCATAGAGTGTCCGATTACGCCCCTGATGCCCGACAGCACTTGCCGACTACTGGGTCCGCAACAGACCAGCCGGCTGGGCCAATAGGGCCGATTTCCGGGCGCGGCATCGCGTTCTGTCCGTTCAACGATGAGACGTTGACGTGTCCACCACTGCCGTGGAAAGATGACTACATGTATCCGCGAATCGAAATTCTTGAGGAGTTCTATGTGTTCCGAGACCCGCGTGCCGTTCGCAACTTCATTCGGGGCGACTCCGACATCATCAGCACCTTGGCGTTGGCACCGGATATTATACGGAAGTACTGTTCCAGACGCCCAGCTCTTCTTGGATGTTTATCGTGATCACGACGATGCGGGCTTCGAGCTCCTAGCGCTTCGCATAGGAACTGGGCTTCGCCACCCGGAGACTCGCCACAGGCTGAAGGCGTTCCGGGCGGATTGGTGGCGGCGAAAGGTGAGCGAGAGCGTGGACGCAAGGGTCGTCGTGGGTGTGGAGCCTGGCTATGCTGATCCCCGGCTTTGAGCATAGATCCTATCTCGCCCTGGCTAGGGAGCTTCTCGTCTGCCCGCCCAACGATGAGCAGTATCAAGCAAAGCTGCGCTCGGCGATCAGCAGGGCATACTATGCAGTCTTCCTACACGCGAAGTTCGCACGGGGCATCGATGACGACAATCGCCACGGGGACGTCATCGCGTGGTTGCGGCAGATCAACAAAGACTGGGGGCAAGATGCCAACGAGCTCAAAGTCGCGCGTGAAGACTGCGATTACGACCGCCCCATCAGGTATGATATCGGAAACAAGGCGCAAGAGTGCATCGACAGTGCCGATGAACTGATTGATCACATCAGTGAACACAGCACCAGCCCATGATTCTTTGGGCCTGGGCAGAGTCTTATCAACAGCACTTCCCCTTCGTCGCCATCTCCGCCACTCTCACGGCCTCGATTGCGTCGTCGAGGGTGACGCGGAGCTTGTGGACGGGGTTGTCGATGGCGGCGATGAGGTCGGACATGATGGCGACGAGGTCGTCGGAGTAGACTTCGAGCTTGGGTTCGGAGAGCTCGATGCGGGCGTTGATCTCGTATTCGACGTCGTAGAAGAACTCCGAGGAGTGCGCCTTGGTCGGCTCCATGCGCTTGGTGTCGATGTGCGCGAGCTCGCGGATGCCGTTGAGTTGGTCCAGCCCGCGCTTGTCGGTCCAGCCCCAGATTCGCAGCTCCAGCGGAATCCAGCCGATCATCTCGATCTCGCCGAGGTCGAACGCCAAGTGGAAAGTGGTGGTCTCAAGCTCGCGCGGGCGGGAGAACGAGTGCCAGTAGGTGCCGATGACGTCGTCTTCGTAACGAATCGCCGCGAACACGCGATCCTCCATCCCCGGCTTGCGCTCGACGCCCATCGAGCACGTGCCGACGCCTTTCGTGTCGAGCACCCATTCCGCCAGATCGAAGAAGTGGACGCCGTGTTCGAGCAGAATCCCGCCGCTGATCTCCGGGTTCCAGAACCAGTGCCCCTCCGGCACCGTATCCTGCATCGCGTAGTTGCGCAGGTCGCAGCGACGCGGCTTGCCGAGCACCTCGCCCTGAATGATCTCGCGCAGTATCTCGACTATGCGATTGTATCGCAGCACGAAGTTGACCGTCGCCACGCGCCCGGTCTCCTTAGCGACGCGCTTGATCTCGCGGGCATCCGATTCACTCAGCGCGAGCGGCTTCTCGACCAGCACGTGCTTGCCCGCGCGCATCGCTCGAATGGCGAGGTCCTTGTGGGTGTTGGGAGGAGTCGCGACCGACACGATATCGACGTTGGGATCCTTCAGCAGCGCGTCATCGTCGGAGTAGAACGCCGCGTCGCCGCCGGGCGCGCGCTTGGGGTCCGCGTCGCAGACCGCCACCACGTGCGCGTTGTCCATCCGGTTCCACGCCTTGTGAATGAACTCCCCAAACCCGCCGTAGCCGATTATTCCAATGCCCTTCTTGTCCGCCATTCGATGCGCCTCCGTGCCGCAAGTGTTATATGCCATAATACCCTGCGGCAGGGCGGCAGTCCTGCTTTGTCCGACGGCGTTTTCGGCATGGAAGCCCGAAAGCAAGAAAGGCACAAAGACTTGACCGGCGTCAAGGAATCGGACAGGCCGACAAGGTAGCATTACTACGCGGCAGGCCGGTTCTGACTTCCGACCTCCGACTTCTGACCTCTGGAGGGCACCGACATGGCAAAGATCAGCATAGACTCGCTTATCGAGTTCGGGGATACGTTCGTCAGAAAGAACCTGGCGGACATACCCGAGCTGGAACTCAACCTCGTGACGCTCGCCCGCGGGGCAGTCGCTGCCGGCGCACAACGCGAACTCCAACGTGCGGCTGCTCGTGCTGCAGGGAGCTGACGGTGGATCTCGCCGGAGAGACCGTCGAGCTCGCAGTGCACGAGATGGCGGACGCCACTGCATGGGCACGCCCATGCAGATCACGAACCCCAGTGCCGTCAACACGGCGTTTCTGGTGATCAAGACGCCCAGGCCGGTAGTTCTACCAGCTTGACACCTGCTAAGCCTGGGGCTACACTGCAGAGGGAGGTCCGGCTGAGCTCGCTGCGCGGTTCGGGCCGTCTTCCACTATCGATTCAGCAGAGGAAAAACGTCGATGCGTCTATTCGTTCTTATCTCGCTCATCATTCTGCTGGCCAATGCACTCGTGGTGTCAGCGCCCCTTGGCACGAGCTTCACCTATCAGGGGAAGCTCACCGACTCAGGTGGAGTCCCGCTATCTGGCTCCTACGACATGACCTTCAAGCTCTACGATGCTCTCACCGCAGGGAACCAGATCGGGAGCACCGTCGCGCTCACCGGGGTCTCCGTATCAGGAGGGCTGTTTAGTGTCACCCTCGACTTCGGCTCCAGTGCATTCACCACCGGCGCCGCCAGATGGATTGAGACCATGGTTGGAACGACTGTTCTTTCGCCCCGAGTCACGATCACAAATGTCCCGACAGCCGTCTACGCTCAGTCCGTCCCGTGGAGCGGAGTGACCGGGGTTCCCGCGTCTCTGCCTCCATCCGGAACGGCTGGAGGAGACCTGACGGGGACATACCCGAACCCGACGGTTGGTGGCGACAAGATCGACAATACCAAGCTCGCATCCGACGCCGCTTCTCTCAACAAGGTCTCCGGCGGTCTCATGAAGACCTCCGGCAGTGGGATAGCTGTGGGTTCCGACCTAACCCCCGGGGCGCCATTCCAGGTGAACGCCTCCGCACGCAGGTTGGACCAGCAACAGTTGATCGGCTCGGAAGACGATTACGCCACCTCTTGCTGGCAATCTTTCACCGCAAGGGTCACCGGCGCCCTGGTCGCGATACGCCCCTTTGTGTATTGGTGTCACGGCAGCACGCTGACTCTTCAGGTCAGGGCTGGAGAAGGAACAGCGGGCGCGTTGCTCGGCTCAACGACCGTGAGCGGTCCTTTCGAGTCGGCAGTAGACAGTATCATCCTGCAGACCCCGGTCCCCGTCACCGCGGGAAGCGTATACACGTTCTCGCTGGCCAGCGATGACTTCTTCATGGTGCGTTACGCTACCGGCAGTCCGTATTCCGGCGGCGAGTACCTGGGTGACACCGACAAGGACCTGCAGTTCGCTACCACCGTGGACACGGGGAGCAGCTACCCCGCGCTGACGGTGAATCCCCTGAACCTGAACGTCGGCATAGGCAACTCCGACCCCTATTGCCCACTGTCTTTCTCAAAAACGCTGGGTGACAAGATCAGTCTCTACAGCTCCGATCTCAGCCATCACCACGGTCTCGGAGTAGGTTACGCTACTCTCCAGATGTACACGGGCGAATCCACCTCCGATATCGTCTTTGGCTATGGATCGAGCAGCGCCATGACCGAGACCATGCGTATCAAGGGAACCGGAAACGTGGGAATCGGCACTACCGCTCCCGCCTCCAAACTTGACGTCAACGGCACGGCGAAGATGAGCGGCTTCCAACTCGGGACGAGCGCCACCGCCGGACAGGTCCTCACCGCCAACGCGAGCGGCGTCGGCGCCTGGCAGGCTCTGCCGGCTCCACCCACGTCACTGCCTCCGTCCGGATCGGCAGGCGGCGACCTGGCCGGAACTTACCCGGACCCGACGGTCGGAGCGGACAAGATCGACAACACGAAGCTTGCGTCCGACACGGGCTCTTTGGCGAAGGTTTCGGGGGGTCTAATGACCGCGACCTCCGATGGCGTGACCATACCGGCGTACGGGATGGAATCAAGGCTCCTGGAAGTGGGCGGAGCCCAGGCGAGTGCAGACCAGGAGCAGCTCCAATGGTCTACGCACCCCTTACTCGCCGATCAATGGCAGTCCTTCACTGCTGGAATGAGCGGTGCACTAACGGCAGTGTCGGTTGTCATGGGCGGATCGTGCAATTGGACGGGCACGCTTTCTGTCTACTCAGGAGAAGGCGTATCGGGAACGTTGCTTTCTTCTCAGAGCATTTCAGGGGATTCCAGCATTGTGGTCCGCGTGTTTGTCATTCAGAGCCCGGCTCCCGTGACCGCCGGAGGGAAGTATACCATGCGGATAGTCACCGATTCGGGCACGGCCTGGATGATGACTACGTCGGATGTCTACGCGGGAGGCAGGTCGAGTCAGTCTGCCTCGGCTGACTACACATTCCGGACGTTCGTCGCAACCGGGACGTCAAGCACAGCTTTCAAAGTCCAGCGGGGGACGGGGAATATCGGCATCGGCGCAAACATGCCTGGCTATCCACTGACCTTCCCCGACGTGCCTGGGGATAAGATAGCTCTCTACGGACAGTACGGCTACCACTACGGCATAGGCATCGGGAACAACCTGCTGCAGCTATACACCAATTCCAGCGCCTCCGACATCGCGTTCGGCTACGGCCAGAGCGCCAACTTCACGGAAACGATGCGGATAAAGGGCAGCGGCTACGTGGGAATAGGCGTGCCGAACGCATCCATCACCCATCGCCTCCAGTTGCCCAACACCGCCGATGCCGGGGGACAGGCCCAGGCCAGCGAGTGGCTGACTTACTCCTCCGCGAGATGGAAGACCAACATCACTCCCATAGAAGATGCCGTCTCCAAGGTGGAGAAGCTGCAAGGGGTCTACTACGATTGGAAGCCCGAGCAGGGCGGAAAGCACGATATCGGATTCATTGCAGAGGACGTGGAGAAGGTCCTACCGGAAGTAGTATCGATGGACGCCGACGGCAAGAACGCCTCGGGTATGGACTACGCGCGCGTCAACGCTCTGCTGGTCGAGGCGATCAAGCAGCAGCAGAAGCAGATCGACAGGCTGGAGAAGCTGGTGGCGGACCTGACCGACAAGCGTGAGCAGTAGCCCTACACCTGGCACTTGGGGCAGAAATACGATGCGCCGCCCAGAAACGAGATCTTCTCGATCGGCGTTGCGCAGTTCGGGCACGGCCGGCCGACCGCCTTGCTGTCGAGGATTCTCGTGTAGCTGCCTGGCCGGTTGTGGAGGTCGCGCTCGGTGTCGCGGCCGTTGAGTGAGACGGCCTGTGTCAGTGTGATCCTGATTGCGTCGTAGAGCGCCCGCCTCTCGTCGCCGCTCAGGTCGAGCGCGCGCCTCTGCGGATGAATCCTCGCGCGGAATAGCACGTCCTGCAGATAGCCGTTGCCCAACCCCCAGATCCCGGGCCTGTTGACTGCGAAGTACTTGACGCTGCTCTTCGCACGGTCTCTGCTGTCTTCGCGCAACTCGCCGAACAGCGAGAGGAAATGCTCAGGAGTGAACTCGTCGCTGATCGGAGAGGCTGACCGCCGCTGGAGCGCCCAGTGCGCCGGGGCTTCGGAACTGGGCAGGAGCAGCGTCAGGCCCCAGCCGGAGATCGAGACCGTGAGGAACGTGCCGTCGTCGAACTCCAGAAGCAACTGCCGCTTGGCGGGCAAGGTCGTCTCGTTCTCGTGAAGCAGTATGCGTTCGCCGCCGGTGCCCAGCACGAGCGCGTAGTCCGGCTCCAGCGAGACCACGATCGCCATGCCCTGCGCCTCCGCGCCGGAGATGGTCTTTCCGGCCAGAATCGACTCATACTCCTCCGGCGTGCCGCTGCAGAACGCGAACTTGTGCGGCGAATTGCCCTGGTCGCCCCGCACGATTCGCCTTCCCTTGAGTTCCGCGTCGATCTGGCGAGCGATAGTCACAGCTTCCGGCAGTTCGATCATTCCAGCCACCTCCATGCAGCGATGGCCGCGCACGCCGAGCGTGGCCGCTGCACCCTGTTCACTGTACCCTGTACCCTACGACATCTTCTTCAGCCGCTCGGTCACCTCCGCGGCGAAGCGCTCGATGTAGCCGGTGATGTAGGTCAGCGGGTCGATGGTGTCATCCTCGATCAGCGGCGTCAGGTCGATTCCGAAGATCAGGCCCTGGGTCTCGTCCACGCCGTGGCTGGCGAAGAACGTCGCGTTCGCGCGCCTCCTGCCCATCGCCGCAAGGTCGTAGCGCTTGCCGCCGCATACCTGTGAATCGAAAATGCCCAGCAGCGCCGAGGCGAGGTTCTCGTGCGCGCCGACATCGAACGGCAACCTTGTCGGAGTCGATGGTCCAGTCGAGGTTGCGCCACACCTCGCAGCTATAGAGCTTCTCGGGGCGGGCGTCTTTCGGCAGCGAGCGGATTGCCGAGAGCGTTCGCAGCACGACCGAGACGTGCGTGTCGTGCTTGTCCGCTAGATTGTGCGTGTAGACGACCTTCGGCTTCGCCGCGACCAGCACCGCCTTGATGTCCTCGATCACGTCCGTGCGGGCGCCGTCCTTGACCGCGCTGGACGGGAAATCCAGCAGCGCCTGCGCGCAATACTCGCCCACGAACGCCGCCTTCATCTGCTCGACCCGGCGCACGCGCTGCATCTCGTCGTCGGTGTAGTCGGCGTAGAGGTCATCGCGCGGGCTGCCGCTGCCGTTAGTGACGACGACGCCCATAAAGTGCTTATCAGCCTTGCCGAAGCACTCGACCACGCCCTGATACGCCATTATCTCCAGATCGTCCTGATGCGCGCCGATCGCCATGTGGGTGGTCTTCGCGACCGCGGCATCGACCGGCGTCCCATCGGGCACGTAGATTGTTGCTGTATCTATATGGAATCTCATCATAGCCTCTCTTCATCGCGAAAGCACGAAATCCGGAAAACACGAAAGGGATTCTCTTCCTTCTTTTTCGTGATTGCTATCCCTTCTTGATCTCCGGCAGGCTGGCGGCTGCCACGGCCTGGCCGATGCGGCGCGTCTTCTCGTCCGGCAGGTGAAGCGTGATGCGCTCGGCTAGTTCGGGGAACTCGGCCTCGAGCACCTCGTTTGCCTTGGCAATAATGAGATTGCCGCCCTCGCCGCTGGTCACGCGGCCGAGTATCAGCACGTGCTTGATCGAGTAGTACCGAGCATAGTGCGCGACCCCGTAGCCCATATAGATCCCGATGCACTCCCAGATCTTGAGCGCGCGCTCGTCGTTCTTCGCCAGCAAGTCCTGAACGCTCTTGAGCTTTTCGGCCAGCCCCAGCGACTCGTCGATCGGGATCCCAGCCGTTGGGCGCGAGTCTGAACACGGCCTGCTGCGAGAAATACGTCGCGCCGGTACCGACGTCGCGGGACCATTCGTCCACGCCGCCGCCCACGGAATCGTAATCGACCGGGCAGAACGCAAGCTCGTTGAGCCACGTCGTGATCTCGCCGTCGAGCGTCACATAACCGCCGGCCTCGCTCGAACCGAGCGCGATGCCGAGCACGGCCGTATCGTTAAGCCCAAGCGCCGCCGCGAGGGCCGTCACTTCGCCGTCGTTGACCACGTCCAGCGGCACGCCGCCCCATTCCTTCTGCAGGTCATAGAACAGCGTCGCGAGCTTCGTGTCGTAAAGCTCCTTGGGCACGCCTCGGAACAGCGACGCCATGCGCACGCGATTGTTGAGATATATCCCCGCGGCGCTGCCGCCGATTGCGTCCACGCGCGGCATATGCTTCGCGGCGGACTTGAGCGCCTTGTTGATCTCGTTGTAGTGATAGGTCGGGTCGGAGTTGCCTCGCGGGTCCCAGTTGACCTCCTCGGTGTAGACGGCCTCGCCGTCGATCACGGCAGAGACTTTGCGGTCGCGATGCGCCGAGGTCGAACCCTATCCGGCAGCCTTCGAGGTGGCCGCCGAGCTTGACGGTGCCCTCCTGCGCGCCGGGGATCTTATCCGGCGTGGTGACCTCGACCGTGAACGGGTGCTCGTAGACGCCGGCCATGAAGTCGAAATCGAACTTGCGCGCGCCGTCGCGCTGAGTAGACCCGCTTGATGTGCTCGCCGACGCTGCGCGGGCCGCCGACCATCAACCCGCCACCCGCCGCGCTGCCAGAGCAGCATCTTGACGACGCGCTCCGCATAGGGCAGGTTCAGGCGGGAGTGCCTCGCACCCTCATCGAAGCAGCGGGTCTGAATACACCGATATCTGTCCGCCTCCGCGCTCCACCGCGAACACGAGCGGAACCCCGCGCTCGGACTCGTTGACCATTCGCAGGAATTCCTGGTCGGCCAGCGACGCGGGCGCGAAAGTCGGCTGCAGCGGCGGCACGAATTGCGGTTTTGCCAGTTTGGCTAGTTCCTTCATCCGATTACCTCTCTATGCTTCTCGTCCCAGCTCAGCAATGAGCCGGACACGAACGTAATTCTAGGGTGCTGGACGGGCGGTTGTCAAGGCAGCAGCTTCCGGCAGTAGGCATAGAGCGCGTCATAGATGATGAACTCGTGCGCGAGAATCTCATGGTCGTCGGCAAACCCAAGATGTCTGAAGCCTTCCGCAATCGCTTCGAGACCGGGGGCTTCGGGGCGATTGTAGGTCGCGAGGTCGGCGTCCGCGCCGTTCACTATCTCGGCAAGCAGCTTGACTGCCGGGTCGTCGATCTGATACTTCTCCACGATAGCGTTGAAGCTGCACATCGGGCCTTTGTGACCCAGTTCCACTCCACCCACGTCGAACGGGATTGCGCCCTCTCGCTCGGCGACCTCCATCACCTGTTCGCGGGGAACGAATATGAACTCAGCTTCGGGGTCGATGAGCTTCTTGATCAGCCACGGGCAGGCAACTCGGTCCACTTTGACGTGCTCTCTTGTAATCCACTTCATCTTGACGCATTGCTCACTTTCTGCTAAATGTAAGGCATGTTACATTCGCGCGATTGGCGTTGTCAATGAGCACGACCCGCGTTCTGAGCGATCTGAGCCGGGACGGCCGGATGCTCTTCGGCACGCGCGTGCTGAGGCTGTTCGCGTACGGCCTGCTCTCGGTCATTCTCGTGCTCTACCTGACCAAGGCGGGGCTGGGTGAGCGCGAGATCGGCCTGCTGCTGACAGCGACGCTTGCGGGTGACATCGTGGTGTCGCTGATCATAACGACCCGCGCGGATCGAATCGGCAGGCGGAAGATGCTGCTGGTCGGCGCGGGGCTGATGCTGTTCGCGGGTGCGGTGCTTGCCTCAACGACCTTCCTGCCTTTGCTCTTCATTGCTGCCTTTGCCGGAATCATCAGTCCCAGCGGAAACGAGATCGGGCCATTTCTGTCCATCGAGCAGGCCGCGCTGTCGCAGACCATCCCGGACAAGAGGCGCACGGGCGTATTCGCCTGGTATGCGCTCGTCGGCTCGTTCGCGACAGCGCTCGGCGCGCTCGGTGGAGGCGCGTTGGCGCAATTGCTGCAGGCGGAGGGGATGTCCGGGCTGGCGAGTTACAGGGCGCTGGTGTGGGTCTACGCGGGACTTGGACTGGCGCTGGGGCTGATGTTTCTTCGCATCTCGCCGGCAGTGGAGGTAGCTCCGGCCAATAAGGCGCCGTCGGACTCGCGGCCCAAGGCCAATCGCTTGGGATTGCACAAGTCGCACGGCGTTGTTCTGCGCCTGTCCGCGCTGTTCTCACTCGATGCGTTCGCGGGCGGGTTTGTTGTTCAGAGCATCGTCGCGTATTGGTTCTACGTGCGCTTCGGGGTCGAGCCGGTGGTTTTGGGCAGCATCTTCTTCGGCGCGAACGTGCTGTCCGGGTTTTCGGCGCTGGTGGCGGCGCGGGTCGCCGCGAAGTTCGGCCTTATCAACACGATGGTCTTCACGCACATTCCCTCCAACGTGCTCCTGATCCTGGTCCCTCTGATGCCCAACCTGCCGCTTGCGATCCTGATGCTGTTGCTGCGGTTCAGCATCTCGCAAATGGACGTGCCGACGCGGCAGTCCTACACGATGGCGGTAGTAACTCCCGATGAGCGCTCCGCCGCCGCAGGGGTCACGAGTGTGGCGCGCAGCGTAGGCGCGGCCGCGTCGCCCTCGCTGGCAGGCCTGCTCATAGCGGTGCCCGGTCTGCTGAGCGTACCGTTCTTTCTGTCCGGCGGCCTCAAAATCGTCTACGACCTGCTATTGTATCGAAGCTTCCGAGCCCATCGCCCGCCGGAAGAGCCTGACCTGCCCGTCTAGACCGCCGAGTTCGCCTTCACCCACTCGACCAACTCATCGACTTGCGCAAACGCAAGCGCAGTGACGGTGTCCGCCGCGCCGTAGTAGATCGCGATTCGTCCGGTGTCGGCGTCGGTGAGCGCCGCGCAGGGGAATGTGACATTGGGGACGTCGCCGACGCATTCGTAGAGCGTTCGCGGGTTGAGTATATACGGCTCGGCGCGATAGAGCACCTTCCAGGGCTCGTCGATGTCCAGGATCGCCGCGCCCGCGTGGTAGACGTAGCCGTTGCACGAGGTCAGCACGCCGTGATAGATCAGCAGCCAGCCTTCGGTTGTCTCGATGGGAACCGGCCCCGCGCCGACCTTTGTGGACTCCCACGCGCCCCTTCGTCCCATCACCCATCGATGCCGCCCCCAGTGCGTAAGATCGGGGCTTTCGGAGTAGAATATGTCGCCAAACGGCGTGTGGCCGTTATCTGACGGGCGGCTGAGCATCGCGTACTTGCCGTTGATCTTGCGCGGGAACAGCACGCCGTTGCGATTGAACGGCAGCAGCGCGTTTTCGAGCTGATGGAAGGTCACGAAGTCGTGCGTATACGCCACGCCGATCGTCGGCCCGTGATACTTGTTGCACCAGGTGACGTAGTAGCGGTCCTCGATCCAGCACACGCGCGGGTCATAGCCCTCGCCCCACTCGCCGATGTCGGGATCATCGCACTGGAAGTGTATGCGCTCCGGCTCGATTGTCCACGTGAGGCCGTCCCTGCTTCGCCCGGCGTGAAGCTGCATCTTGCGTCGGGTGTCGTCGCACCGAAACACCCCCGCGAACCCGCCCTCGAACGGCACAACCGCGCTGTTGAATATGCTGTTGGACGTTGGGATGAGGTCCCTTGGTATGATTGGGTTTTTGCTGTAGCGCCACAGGACGTCCTTATGCCCTGCGGGCTTGTCCTCCCAAGGTATGTTCGGCAGCGGCGTGCCGATGATCTTTGCGGTCATTCGGTTCTCCTCTTCTTTGAGATCTTCGAATACGGCCTTGGAAACTCCGGCGGGGTGGGCTTTGATCTTCGAGATGACGACCAGCCGGCGGGTGATGTCCGTGTAGGGAATGCGTTACTTGCGCGATCTCGTCAATCCTGCCGCCGAGTTGGCCGATGATGGGGCGCGCGGAGTCGATCTCGGCGTCGGCGCCCTCGCTCTTTTGCGCGATCAGCACGCCGCCGACCTTCACCAGCGGCAGGCACAGCTCCGCGAGCGTCTTCATGTCCGCGAGAGCGCGAGTGACGGCGACGTCGTAGGACTCTCTATGCGCCGGATCGCGACCGGCATCCTCCGCGCGGGCGTGGACGACGGTCACGCCTCGACGCCGATCTCCGCAGCCGCGTCGCTCGACGAACCTCAGCTTCTTTCGCGACGAATCCAGCAGCGTGAGGTCGATATCGGGCCGCGCGATCTTGATGCGGCATGCCCGGGAACCCCGCGCCGGTTCCGACGTCGATCACGCGCGCGCCTTGGGCAATATCATGAGCGGCGAGGCACGTGCAGCGAGTCGAGATAGTGCCCGGTGACGATCTCCTGGGGTTCGGTGATGCGCGTGAGGTTCAGTGTCTTGTTTGTCTCGACAAGCAGTGACAGCGAACCGATCCAGCTGCTCGATCTGCTCGTCTGAGAGTTCCGATGCCCAACTCCTTCGCGCCATCCCGCAGAAGCTCTGCCGGCAGGAACCATCCCCTCCGGGCTTTCGACTTTCGACTCTCCACTTTCAACTCCCCGTACGGCAAGCAAACCGTCCTCAGATTGCTCCAAGGCGGTCTGCGTAGCTTCGAGCCGGTATTTGATTGTTCTGTCAAGCCGTATTCAGTTGTGCCGGTATTCACTTCTTCGTTCTTAGTATATCCATTTGTGTAGACGATTAACCCTGTAGATCGTTTCGATGTGGACCGCGAGGATCGCGACATCAGACGGAGTCACGCCCGGCACGCGCGACGCCTGGCCGAGAGTCGCCGGGCGCACTCGCGCCAGCTTCTCCGCGGCCTCGCGGGAAAGCGCGCGTATCGCCGGATAATCGACCGCGGCGGGTATTGGCTTCTCCTCCATCTTACGCGCCTGCCTTACCTGAATGTGCTGCCGCTCGATGTAGCCGCTGTATTTGATCGCCAATTTCCACCTGCTCCGCCACGTCCGGCGGGAACGCCGCCGTTGGGTACCGCGCGCGCGATGTCGGCATAGGTGATCTCCGGCCTGCGCAGGATCTCCTCCAGACGATAGCTGCGGCCCGATGATGTCCATGCCCAGCGCTTCGACGGCTTCAGTGTCCGACGGCCGCACGAACGTGCTCGCGAGCCTCTCGCGCTCCCGTCTCGATCATCCGCTGCTTGGCCTCGAAGCGGGACCAGCGCTCGTCCGTGACCAGTCCGACCTGCCTGCCGATGGGTGTAAGCCGCGGTCGGCGTTGTCCTGCCGCAGCAGCAGCCGATACTCCGCGCGGGAGGTCAGCAGCCGATAGGGATCGCTGACGCCCTTGGTGACGAGATCGTCGATCAGCACGCCCGACGTAGCCCTGATCGCGCCGGACCACGACCGGCTCCTCGCCTTTGATCAGCTGCCCGGCGTTGATCGCCGCCATCAGCCCCTGCGCGGCGGCTTCCTCGTAGCCCGAAGTGCCGTTGATCTGCCCCGCGAAGAACAGGCCCGCGCACGAGCTTTGTCTCCAGCGACGGCTTGAGCTGCGTCGGCGGCGCGAAGTCGTATTCGATCGCGTAGCCGGGCCGGATCATGCGGCACGTCCTCCAGGCCGGGGATGGTGCGCAGGAACTCGATCTGGACCTCCTCCGGCAGGCTGGTGGACATCCCCTGGACGTAGATCTCGTCCGTGTCCCATCCCTCCTGCTCCAGAAACACCTGGTGCCGGCGCTTGTCGGGGAACTTGACGATCTTGTCCTCAATGGAGGGGCAGTATCTCGGCCCGACGCCCTCGATCCGCCCGCCATACATCGCGGAACGTTCGAGGTTGCGGCAGATCACGTCGCGGGTGGCGTCATTTGTGTACGTCAGCCAGCAGGGCAAGGGAGCAGGGAATAGGGAATAGGGAACAGAAGGGAGGGGAGCGCCGATGCACGGCCCGCACTCTCCACTCTCCACGTTCCACTCTCCGCCATGAAGGAAAACGGCCCCACCGGCTCGGACTCCTGCCTCTCGCACTTCGACAGATCGATGGTGCGCTTGTCGATGCGGGCGGTGGTGCCGGTCTTGAGCCTGCCGAGCTCAAAGCCCAGCCCTCGCAGGCTGCCCGAAAGCTTCTCAGCCGCAAACTCGCCCGCCCGCCCCGCCGAAAACTGCGTCTCGCCGATGTGGATCAGGCCCTTCAGAAACGTGCCGGTTGTCACGATCACGCACTTCGCGCCGTACTCCATGCCGGTCTGCGTCGAACGCCGACGAGCGATTCCCCAGTTCCCCATTCCCCAGTTCCCCATTCCGCAATTCCCTCTACCATCGCCTGCTTGACTTCCAAGCCGGGCTGGTCCATCAGCGCCCGCCGCATGTACGCCTCATAGAGCCGCTTATCGACCTGCGCGCGCAGCGCGCGGACGGCGGGACCCTTGCCGGTGTTGAGCATGCGGATGTGGGTGTGGGTGGCGTCGGTCGCCAGGGCCTGCTCGCCTCCGAGCGCGTCGATCTCGCGCACGAGGTGACCCTTCGCGGGCCCGCCGATGCTGCAGTTGCAGGGCCATGTGGCCGATGGTCTCGATATTGATCGTCAGAAGGAGCGTATCGAACCCCATCCGAGCCGAGGCCAGCGCCGCCTCGCACCCGGCATGCCCCCCTCCGACGACGATTATGTCGTAGTTGCGTGTCACGATTCTATTATAGCAGTTGTCAGTCGCCAGTTGTCAGTAATCAGTCGGGCACGAGCGACTGGCAGTTGACAAGCAGACATGACGGGGGTAAACTGACTCCACAACAGCTCTGCCATCATAGCTGTTGCGGAAGCCGTCAACAGAGCGGCCCGCGATGGTGGACACTGCGCTGCGTGGGAGAAGAAGATGAATGGTACTCTGCGCTTTGCCGTCGCTCTCTCTGTGCTGTTAGCCATTCCGGTTGTCGGCCAGGCAAGATACCGGCTAACGGATCTGGGAACAAGCCCTCAGGGCTTGGGAACAAGTCATACACCCTGTAGCATCAACAACCGGGGCCAGATCGCGGGCGGCGACTCAGGGATATGGGAGGCCTCCACGGGGTGGACGCCAATTGGCATCTGTGCGGTTGGGATCAATAACCTTGGCCAAGTGGCCGGGCGTGAAGGTGAGAATGCCGCTTACTGGGACCCAACCGACGGCGTGCACATCCTGACGGTCCCAGACCCGCTACGCCCGCTGCAGGGATCAGCCGTGGATATCAACGACGCCGGTGTGGTAGTTGGTACCAATGGCAGCGAAGCCTGGTGGTGGTACCGCGGTGAGTTCCGCTTCATGAGCAAGCCGAACCTGCTGCGGTCACTGGTAATGGACATAAACAACCGGCCAGCCGACGAGGCAGTGAGCGTGGGCAGCGTGGAGCAGAAGTCAGGGGCTTCCTGGCGCCGAGCGGACGGGCCTACCTACTACTATTCGGGTGATTCCCAGGATGCTGTCATTCTTTCCTCGATAAATGACTCAGGCGTTATCGTGGGCTGGACAAATCAGACAATCGCAGGCAGCGTTGTCCAGCATGCCAGAATCTGGTCGTCGCATTACGACTCGCTCTCTCTATGCGACGGTACAGCACTAGCCATAAACAATAGGAACCAAGTCGTGGGATCCACCGGGGAACGAGCGTTCATATGGGAATCCGCGACGGGCAGCGTCGAACTGCAGGGCCTTGTCGCCGAGCCCTGCGGCCTGACACTGGCTTTCGCTGTGGGCATCAACGACAACGGCTGGATCATCGGATCTGCGACCGATTCCGCGGGTATCTGGCATGGGTTTGTCCTGCAGCCAGTGCCCGAGCCAGCCACTTTGCCCATTCTCCTCTCTGGCCTGGCCGGCCTGGCCGGCCCCGTGCGGCGCAGGCTCAAAGCCGATTGCCGATAGCCTCCAGCTCAGCTATAATAAGCCCAGGGAGAACGTGACCTATGATCTACGCGATTCCACTTGCCGCCGTGTGTCTGCTGGCGGCGAACCGGCCAGAGGGCGCCCAGTTCGTTATCCAATCCCATCGTGGCGCCGGCAACCTCGTGCCGGAGAACACCCTGATGTCGTTCAAGCTGGCCTGGCACATCGGCACCGTGCCCGAGGCCGACGTGCGCGCGACCGCCGACGGCGTCATCGTCGCCTTCCACGACAACAACCTCAAGCGACTCGCCCCCGAGGCCGATCCGGCGATCCTCGACAAGAGCGTCAACGACCTCGACTGGAGCGTGGTCTCATCGCTGGACGTCGGCTGCTACAAGGGCACGAAGTACAAGGATCTGCACATTCCCAAGATTGCCGAAGTGCTCGACCAGATGCGTGGCCAACCCGAACGCTGGCTCTACATGGACGTCAAGAAGCTGCCCCTTGACAAGCTCGCGGATCTCGTGCGCGAACGCGGCGTCGACAGGCAGGTCGTGCTCGCATCCACGAAATACGACGATCTGCGCACCTGGAAGAAGCTGCTGCCGGACTCCAACACGCTGCTCTGGATGGGCGAGAACGAACCCCGACTCAAAGAACGCATGGCCGAGCTGCGCAAGACCGGTTTCGCGGACCTCACGCAACTGCAGATCCACGTGCGGGTGGGGAATCTGTCCACGGACGACCCCTTCGCGCCGAGTTCGGCGTTCCTACGCGAAGTCGGCCGCGAGGTGAAGGCCAGGGGCATTCTCTTCCAGGTGCTGGTGATCGGCTCCGACGACCCCCGCGCCTACCGCAAGCTGATGGACCTCGGCGCCGAATCGTTTGCAACCGACGACCCGCTCGTGACGCTCGAAGTAATGCGAGAGCACAAATCCGAGTAGCCAAAGGAGAGACCGTTGATATTCGACTTCTTCAAGGCCGCCCCGCCGGCGAAGCGCATCGAGGACCCCGAGCAGGTACACCATCTCTACCGGCAGTGGCGGTTCCGCATTCTCTACTCCACGCTCATCGGCTATGCGCTCTTCTACTTCGTCCGCAAGAACATCTCGCTCGCGATACCCGTGATGCAGCATGACCTTGGCTACAACAAGGCTCTGCTCGGCCTGTTCCTGACGCTGCATGGCGTGCTCTACGGCCTCTCCAAGTTCGCAAACGGGTTCCTCGGCGACCGCGCCAACGTCCGCTACTTCATGCCCGCCGGACTGATTCTCTCGGCGATCATGAACTTCGGGTTCGGCATGAGCGGGACCGCGCTCGCGTTCGGGCTGTTCTGGCTGGCCAACGGATGGTTCCAGGGGATGGGATTCCCGCCGTGCGCACGCGCGCTCACCCACTGGTTCTCTCCACGCGAGCGCGGGCTCAAGTTCTCCGTTTGGAACACGTCGCATTCCATCGGCGCGGCGGCGGTACTGGTCCTGTGCGGCTATCTGGTGACGATCAACTGGCGGCTGGCCTTCTTTGTGCCGGGCGCGCTCGCGGTGATCTGCGCGGCGTTTCTGCTGTGGCGATTGCGCGACACGCCCGAGTCGATGGGGCTACCGCCGGTCGAGCAGTACGCCGCCGACAAACCCGAATGCTCCGAAGGCGAGAACGAGTCCGGCTTCGGGCGGTTCGTGCTGCGCTATGTGTTCGGCAACCCGATGATCTGGGTCGTGGCCGTCGCCAACTTCTTCATCTACACCGTGCGCTACTCCGTCGTGGACTGGGCGCCGACCTTTCTGACTGAGACCCGCGGCGTCGATCTCAAGCACGCGAGCTGGGTCACCGCCTCCTACGAACTGAGCGGTGTCGCCGGCATGCTGCTGTCCGGGTGGCTTGCCGATCGCATATTCCGGGGCCGCGGCGGGCGCGCGTGCGTCATCGGCATGATCTTCTGCACCGCCTGCCTGCTCGCGTTCTGGAAGCTGAACTCGCACTCAGTGATTGTGAACGGCGCTCTGCTGTGCGGCACGGGGCTGTTCGTCTACGGTCCGCAGGCTCTGGTCGGGGTGATTGCGGCCAATCTGGCGACCCGCCGCGCCGCCGCGACCGCCATCGGCCTGACCGGGCTCTTCGGATACGCAAGCAGTGTCCTGACCGGCTGGGGGATTGGGAGGATCGTCGATGCGCACGGCTGGGAGCCGGTGTTCGCGCTGTTTGTGGGGTCCGCCCTGGTCTCCTCGCTGCTGTTTGCGGTCGCATGGAACGCCTACCGCCCCGCCGCCAAGGTCGATTGACAAACCCGCCCCCCAACGCTAGAATTACGTGACCGAGCCGACGGAACGGCTTTGTAGGGAACAGGCAGGAAGCCTCACCGGCGGAACTCGGCGCCACACGCAAGCCGCGCTCCGCATCACCGCACCCAGAAAAACAGGTAATCGCACCAGCACGCCGGGTACGATCTATGCTGCTACGATCCCTGAGGCATGTATGAAGACTGTGGGCGAGGTAATGGCGTCGGATGTCGTGTGGGTGAGCCCGTCCGCGCGAGTAAAAACCGCCGTCATTCTCATGAAAGGGCACAATATCGGCGCGCTGCCCGTGGTTCAAGCCAACGAGCGAGGTGGCGGGCATAGTCACGTATCACGACGTGCTCGGCCAGCCCGCCGATTCGCCCATAGCCGACGTCATGACCCGCGATTTCCGCTCGGTAACCCCCGATACAACCATCGCCGACGCCGCCGAGCTGATGACCGAGGCCCGCACCGGCTGCCTGTTGGTCCTCGCAGGACAAACAGCTCAAGGGCATCGTCTCCGCACGGCGACATCATCCCCGAACTCGGCAAGAGCTACGACCCGCTCACCGGCATGCCGTGGTCGGACCAGTTCCGCGAGTGGGCGATCGAGGCGCTCAAGCGCGGCCAGGAAATCAGCGTCATCTTTTTTGACCTGGACAAATACGGCCTCTTCAACAAGCAGCACGGCCACGTGGTCGGTGACACCGTCCTCAAGGAGGTCGCCGAGGTCTTTCGAGCCAGCACCGATCCCGAGGAGAGCTTCGCCTGCCGCTACGGCGGGGACGAGTTCGCGGTCGTGAGCCTTCGGAACGCCGACGAGGCCGTCGCAGCTTGCCGAAGCGATCAAGCAGGGCATCTCTCGGATAACTATACCCGACGTTCCCATCAGCGTGTCGGGCAGCTACGGCATCTTCGGCGGCCGCCGCACCAACGAGCGCCGCGAGATCCACTACGCCGCCACTCTCGACGACCTCGTCACGCGTGCGTCCAAGAACTGCACGCTCGCCAAGCCCGAGCGCGAGGAAGCCGTCCGCCGTACCGCCGAACCGACGCCGCCCAGCGCCGTCCGCGCCGCCTACCGCCCATTGCCGGTCTCGCCGGCCGCGCGCCTGAAGATCCATACGATCAACTTTTCGTCCAGCGGCGCGGAAGCCAACGTGACCGTGACGCTCGTGTCCGGCGAGCAGGAGTTTGTGCGGCAGTCGAGCGGTTATCTGATCGACGGCGGCAACGCGCTGAGGCTCGTCGCCGAAGCGACCGCCGCCGCCGCCTCGAGCGCGCTGGCCGAGGAGCACGGGATCGTGATCGATGAGGTCTTCGTTCAGGCCGGCGCGACGGGCGAGCAGATCGTGACCGTCACCGCCGGGTTCATCACCCCGCGCTCACCACCCGCTGCGCCGGCAGCGCATTCATCAGCCGCGGCGACCAGTTCCGAGCCGCCGCCGCCGCCGTCCTCGCCGCCGTCAACCGCCAGATGGAGAACGCGCCGAGGCGGGAAGAGGAAGAGGAGAGCGAGGCATAAGCGCACGCTGTAACGACTGTACGCTAGGATGCCTTGCGTTGCTGAAGCAGCGCCGCCTTGCGCCTACGGAGTTCTCTGCCACGGCGTTCCCAGTAAGCTACCTGCTCGTCAAGGGTCATCTCGGCCAGCTTGGCCTGGACCTTTTGCCCGCCGCGATGCTGTAGTTCAACGCAATCAAACGTCTTCTTCATATTCGATCACTTCCGCCGGTGTCAGTATATCGATACTGCTGTATCCTCGCAGCGCGTTCACGGCATTGTACTTGCGCTTCTTCTCGTAGTGCACGATGTGCCGGAAGTTCCAGCTCACGATCATGTCGCACTCGGCCACAGTTGCAGTGGCGACGTGCAGAGCATCACCGGCCCACTTCTCGGTGACCACGCCTGCGTCCAGGTAGGCTTGCTGGAGCAGGACCGCTGATCGGGACGGCGCGACCGTTTCTGCGTACTGCACAACGTCGTTGTAGAAACCGCGCACGTCCTCCGGCGCATCTTCGATCTCGTCCTCGATCAGAGCGGACAACACAATGCTGAAGCGGCCCTCGCGCGCCTGCTCAAAGAACGCACGCGTCGCCTCGCTGAACTCCTCATCGAAGGCAGCGCCAAGCACACTCGTGTCTACGTTCACTTCTCAGTGGACCCGATCGCTTTTCTCATCGACATTATACCTTATCCAGCGTGCTTCGCCGCCGCCTCGCAGTACTCCTTCAGCAGCCGCATGTAGAGCCGATAGTCCTCAAGCGACACGCCTGGCGGGGTTTGGTGGTCGCAGGAGGGGATGAAGCCGCCTTGTTTCATTACGGGCAGCAGGCGCTCGAACTCCTGGCGCATGCGCGCTTCGCCGAGGTGCATTACGGTCTTGTCGAACGCGCCGAGCAGCCGAATCTGCGGGTGGCGCCGCCTCAGCTCGGACACGTCCACTCCCGCCATTCGCTCCAGCGGCAGCAGGCCCTGGCAGCCGACTTCGAGGAACCACGCGGCGGGCTCGGTGATGTCTCCGTCGGTGTCCACCAGAACGATCGTCCCTCGCTCGCAGCATCGTCGGCACGATTCGCGCGGTAGAACGGCGCCATGAACTCGTCGAACTGGCCTTTCGAGAGCATCGGGCCGTGGTTGTAGGACATATCCTCGGCGAATGTCATGAAGTCCGGCACGCATATCTCGCAGAACTCGTCGTAGATGCGCTGGTTGAACGCGAGCAGGTCCTCGTTCATCTCCTTCATCAGGTCCGGCTGATCGTAGAACGCGTAGAGGTGGTCCTCGATGCCGAACAGCGTCCGCGGATACCAGAAGCAGCCCTCCAGCGTGAGCCACACGACCATCTCGCCCGGTCTTCTGACGTTTCAGCCCAGCCGCTCGACCGACGCCTTGTCGAACGCGTTCTCCGGATAGAGCTGCGGCTTCATGCGCGAGGTAGTCCTCACGATTGCTGATATGCATTGCCTTGTTCGCGTTCCTGGTCGGCCCGATCCAATACTGCCGATGGCAGTCCTGGCCGAAGTAATCGCGTATATCGCCCGCGTCTTGGAGCTCATCGGGCAACCCTTCGGTCTCTCCACCGCGCGATGGTCTTGTCCCACCACGCCGCCCACTCGATCACCGGCAGCCGGTCGACCGGCTCGAAGTTGAACACCCGTCGCGAACGTTCGCGGTTGGTCATCTACTTCCTCTCAGCCGTTCTGCCGATTGAGTATCGTGTCGAATTGCCCCCGCTGCGCCACGCCGCCTCCTTCAATATTCAATAATCAATAGTCAATGTCGCTTTCCTTCCACTCGGCGTACAGCTTCTCGAAATCCGCCACCAGGCTGCTCGACGACCTTCATGCCGCCGCGCCAGAACTCGGGGTCGCGGATGTCGATGCCGACCCGGCCCAGCAGCTCCTCCGGCGAGCACGAACCGCCGGCTTTGCAGCATGTCCAGATACTTCGGCACGAACGCCTCGCCCTCGCGCTTATACATCGAGTACAGCGCCATCACCAGCAGCTCGCCGAACGAATACGCATACACGTAGAACGGCGAGCCGATGAAGTGGCTCACATACATCCACCAGTTGGCGTGCTCCTCGCCGAGCTCCACCGAGTCGCCGAACATCGCCTGGATGTTGTTCTGCCACCATCTCGCCGATCTGCTCGGTGGTCAGCTCGCCGAGTTCCCTGCGACCCTTGTGAAGGTCCTGCTCGAACCGATACATCGCGGCCTGGCGGAAGATCGTGGCGAAAACCTCCTCGATCTTCTCCGCGTACAGCGCGAGCTTCTCCTCCAGGTTCGATTTCGACACCAGGCTCTCGAACACCAGCATCTCCCCGAACGTGCTCGCAAGCTCCGCGACCGGCAGCGCGCTGGAGAAGTTGACCAGCGTCTGGCAGCGCGCCAGAGACGAAGTGCACCCCGTGCCCAAGCTCGTGGCCGAGGGTGGTGATGTCGTCCTTGCGGTTGAGGTAGCTCATCAGCATGTAGGGGTGCAGGTCCGGGGTCACGGACATGCAGAACGCGCCGCCGCGCTTAGCCTTGCGCGGTTCGGCGTCGATCCAACCCTTCTCGAAGAACTCCGCGGCAGCGTCGCGCATCTCGCTGGAAAACTTGCCGAACGACTCCAGCACTATCTCCCGCGCCTGCTCGAACGGCACGGTCTTCCTTGGACTCGAACAGCGGCGCGTAGCGGTCGTAGTGATAGAGCTTGTCGTAGCCCAGCGCCTCGCGCTTCAGCTCGATAGTAGCGCGCGACCAGCGGGTAGCCCTCGACGCAGGTCGAAATCACTGTCTCGACGGTTTCTCCGTCCAGCTCGTTGGACAGATTCCGCGCCTGCTCGGGATGATCGTAGCGGCGCAGGCGGTCGTCGACGGCCTTGTCGTAGACCAGCGTGTTGAATATGAACGTGAGCAGCCTGCCGTGCTCGACCAGCCCGCGGGTCAGCGACTCCGCCGCCGCCTTGCGCACTTCCCGGTCCGGCTCCTTGAGCAGCGCGAGCACCTCCGGCTCGGACAGCGACTTGCTCCTCGCCGTCGATGGTGATCTTGAACTCGATAGCGGTCACGCGACTCCTCGAAAAGCCGCTCGAACGCCCGCCCGCCGGTGTTGGCCTTCTCCTCCAGTATCTTCTCCTCGCCCTCGGGCAGCTTGTGGTCCCTGAACAGCCGCGCGGCGTGGATGAAGTGGCGGTAGTTGGCGAGGCTCTCGTCCTCCAGCAGCCTGTCGATGATCTCCGGCTTGGCGGCCATCAGTTCGAGATCGAAGAAGATCAGCTCCAAGCGAGATCTCGGTGCCGCGCTCCTGCACGTGCTGCATCAGCGCGCCGTGTTCGGGCTTGCGACGTGTCGGCGAAGAACACCATTGCCGCGTAACTGCCGACTTTGGTCTGGCAACGCCGATTTCCTCAAGCTCCCTGATCGCCGCCAGCAGCGTCGTCGGCGGTGAGATCGTCGCTGTCGATCCTGCCTCTGTAGCGCTTGGCGAACTCCTTTGCGCGCGCAAGCGCCGTGTCGAGCGTCTCGTCAATCGCGGGATCATCGATCCCTGAACAGATCGCCGAGGTCCCAGGCGACTGTCGTCACTTCGGTCATCGCTATCTCCTTTGGGAATCGCGGAAGCGCCGAAACGTCATGCTGAACTCGATTCAGCATCTATCCCTTCCGCGTCTCCGCGATTCCGGATCGTTCAGTCAAAGCAGCCTTCCTCACATTATACGCGCGCGGCGTTTTCTGGTAAACTGAGGTGTGATCAAGGCTCGGGTCTACTCTCTCATTGTTCCATGGTGCATGGAAAGCGGGCTGGTGATGCTGCAGTCCGCCATGCCGCTGCTGGCTGTGCGGCTGGGAGCGCAGTTGGATAATGCTGGGCACGATCGGCTGGGTCGCGCAGGCGATCCGAACGCCGATCTGCTTCACATCGGGCCACCTCTCGGAGCGTGTTGGCCGGCCAACCATCAACGTCCCCGCCGCGCTCATCTGCGCGGTTATGATCTCCACGCTCAGCCGCGCGCAGGCGATCTGGCAGGTCATGGCGCTGTATCGTCGTCGCACTGGCCGCGATCGGCGCATTCTACCCGCCGCTGCAGGCGATGATCGGTGATGCCTCCGATCTCGGCCAGCTTCGCAAGAACCTGGGCATGTTCAACGTGGGCTGGTGCGTCGGCGGCGCGGTGGCCGCGCGGCCGCGGGGCTGCTGGTCGGATTCGGCCTGAATAAGCTCTTCTATGCCGGCGCGGGCTTCTGCATCGATGGCGGCGATACTCATTCTCACCTGGCGCGCCAAGCGCGTGCCACACCCGACGGAACCGCTTCTTGCGGGGCGGTTGTGCCGCCGCAGCTGGTAGTCGGCGACGACTTCGGCCCGCTGCTTCTCATCGCGCGAATGGGCCACTTCGTCGGCTTCTTCGGCTTTTCCATAGTTAGGATTCTCTTCCTGAAGCTCGGGATCACCGGCGTTCGGCTGGAGTGAGGCGACGGTCGCGAAGCTGGTCGCGGTCTTCCTGTGGGGGCTGGGGGTCGGAATCCTCATAGCGAACGTCTCCCCGTGGTGGCGAGGCAAGCTCTGGCCGCAGTTCGGTCGCGCAACTCGTGATGATGGCAGCCGCGATCGGCGTCGCGCTTGTGTGCTCACAGGCGTTTGTCGCGCTGCGGGCGCCGAGCGTGATCGGCGCGCTGTTCTTCGCCTTTGGGATGGCGCAGAGCATTTCCTACACCGGCGCGCTCTACTACGGCCTCTCCAGCCGCAAAGGCAAGGGCACCAACACCGGCATCCACGAGACGCTGGTGGCGTCCGGCAGCGTGTTGGGTTGCCTGATCGGTGGCGTTGTCGCCCAGAACTTCAGCGTGGTCGCGCCGTGGCTGGCGCTGGCGGGCCTGGCGGGCGCGAGCACGTTCGCTACGGGCGCGATCTGGGCGCGGAAACCGGCGGCGCAGGCGTCTTCTTAGGGACCTCGTGCGGTCTGACGATATGCCATACCAGCGGCAGGCTCGCGATCAAGCACCGCGCCCACGATCGCGGTCGATATCTTCTCCTGCTTTGACAGCTTGAACTGCCTCCAGTTCGCCGCCACTACAGCGAGCGCAAGCGCGACCAGCGCAGGCAGATAGTCCAGCACGCCCGTCAGGACAGCGAATCATCGCGACGGTCATCAGCGCTGAACACGAACACGAAGTTGCGCCGGCCGTTCATTCCAAGGCGATGTACCGCCGCGAACACCAGTGCCATGAACAGCGGGTCGCCCATTCCCATCATAGCCGCCGGCACGAACGCCCCCGTTCCCGCCTTGGGGATCGGCGCGCTGACCGCTTTCGCTATCTCCGGGTGCTTGATCAGCATCTGCGAGACCGGCCCGCTCGTGACTGTCCAGAAATCGATGGACGCCGCGAACATCACAACCGGCAGCAGCAGATTCCTGTCCGTGATCCGCAGCGACACCAGGCTAGCCGACACTTGCCGCCGTCAGCAGTATCACCGCATACATCAGCATCTTGAGCACGCCGGGGTGATAGGTCGCCACGGCAACGGAAGCTGTCTGCCGGCCGGCAAGCTGTGGAACTGGGTCAGCAGTCTGGCCGGCAAATCGGGATGCGTTACCATCCACGCGTTGATTGCCGCCAATGCGACCACGCATCCGCCCAGCCACAGCAAACCCGCCTTCAGCCCCGGCCGCATCCTGGCGAAGTTATAGACCACCATATCTGCGCGGCCATGAACGCGACCGTCGGGATGACACATCAGGATGATCCCGCACACGGCCAGCACACCCGGCACGAACCCGTGGTGGTGCGCGATGCCGCGGTCCATAGCGCTCAGGATCGTCGGCAGAAACCGCGCCCTGGGAATGGCTGTCCACAGCGCGAAATAGGCCAGCAGGCTGGCCAAAAGATACCAGATCGGCGATTTGCGAGTCAATTGGCCACCTCAGACTTTGACAAGCCATTATAGCACGCTGTAGAATTGACATTACAGAAGCGACGAAAGAGGCGATAATGAGCCAGATGAAGGTTGTTATAGCGGATGATGAGTCGATCATACGGCTCGATCTCAAAACGCTCCTCGAAGAGATGGGGCATATGGTCGTCGGCGAGGCAGCCGATGGCGAGCGCGCGCTGGAGGTTGCGCGAAGTCTCAAGCCGGACGTGGTCATCATGGACATCAAAATGCCCGTGATGGACGGCCTCGACGCGGCGAAGATCATCGCCGAGGAAAAGATCGCGCCGGTCGTGCTGCTGACGGCCTATTCAGCCAGCAGGACCTCATCGAGCGCGCGAAGGAGGCGGGCGTGTTCGCGTATCTGGTCAAGCCGTTCCAGGAGTCCGACCTGCTGCCCGCGATCGAGATCGCCGTTTCGCGGTATCTCGAACAGCAGGACCTCGAAGAGCCAGCTCGGCGACCTCGAAGAGAAGCTCGAAACCCGCAAGCTCGTCGATCGCGCCAAGGGCATTCTGATGGACAAATACCAGATGAACGAGGCCGAGGCCTTCCGCAGCATCCAGCAGCAGTAGCATGAACCAGCGCCGCACGATGAAAGAGATCGCCGAAGCGCTCATCATCGCCCACGAGATCTAGGGATTGGCTATTGACGATTGGCTATTGAGCCAAGAGTCAGTAGCCAATCGGAAATAGTCAATACGCCTATGCGTTCCACAGAACCTGCAGACAACACACCTGCTTCCGACGATCTTCAGGCCCGGATCGCCGAGCTCGAAACGCGACTGGCCGAGAAGAACCTCGAGGCCGATGCGCTGCGAGAGGTCGGGCAGGCCATCGGCTCGATGCTCAACATCGACGAGATGCTCAAGCAGGTGGCCGAGATCGTCGCCAAGGTCACGGACACCGACCTCTGCCTCATCTACCTGCTTGACGAGGCCGGCAAGGAGACTCGTGCTGCGCGGCGCGAACAGCAGGCCGATGAATGTCGTTGGCAAGATTCGCATGAAGGTCGGCGAGGGCGTCAAGGCTGGGTCGCGCAGAACAGGACCCCGGCCGTCATCCACCGCGAGAGTCCTGGCTCGACAAGCGCTTCAAACCGGATCCCCGGCATCGATGAAGATCTCTATGAGTCGATGCTCTCCGTCCCACTGCGGGGCCGCGGCGGGCTGATGGGCGTGGTCAACATCCGCACCAATGAGCCGCACGAGTATACGGAAAACCAGATCAGCCTGCTCGACAGCATCGCCCGGCAGGTCGGCGGCGCCGTCGAAAACTACAACCAACTCCGCCGCATGGAACAGCGCGCGACTCAGCTCAGCGCGCTCTCCGAGATCAGCCGCACCATCACCTCGGACCTCTACCTCGAAGAGATCCTCCAGCTCATCGTCGCGATGACCGCCGAGACGATGAACTTCAGGGTATGCTCGATCATGATGCTCGACGCCGATAAGCAGGCGCTCGTTATCAAGGCCACTCAGTCCCAGGCCCGCGATTCCGCCAAGAAGCCCAACATCAAGCTCGCCGACACCGTGGCGGGGCGGGCGGTCACCGAGGGCAAGCCGATCATCGTCCTCGACGTCCGCAAGACGCCCGAGTATCAGTACCCGGACATCGCCAGGACGGAAGGCCTGTGCTCGCTGATCGCGCTCCCGCTGACGGTCAAGAAGGAGATCATCGGCGTTCTCAACTGCTATACGGGCACCCCGCAGCGGTTCAGCGACGAGGAGATCAACCTGCTGATGGCGCTGGCCAACCAGGTCGCGCTCTCGATCCAGAACTCGAAGCTGATGGTGCAGACGGCGGTGCTGCAGGAGATGCACCATCGCGTCAAGAACAGCCTTCAGACCATCGCGAGCCTGCTGCGACTGCAGCTCCGCGTGGGCAAGTTCGATTCGCCGCATGAGGCCCTGAACCAGTCCATCAACCGTATCCAGAGCATCGCGCAGGTGCACGAGATGCTTTCCGGCGAGAGCCTCGACGACGTTGCCGTGCGCAAGCTCGCCGAAAACATCCTTTCGGCCAGCGCTCGCGGTCTGCTGCCCGACGCGCGCCGGGTGCACACCGAGGTGCGCGGCGACGATTTCCTGCTTCCCAGCGGGCAGGCGACTTATGTGGCGCTGATTCTCAATGAGCTTATTCAGAATGCGTTCGAGCACGGCCTTGGCGGAGAGGCGGGCACGGAGCTTATCGTCAACATCAGCCGCGACGAGGATTCCGTGACCATCGACGTCACCAACGACGGCGCCCCGCTGGCCGCCGATTTCGATCTGCACGAGAGCCGGAACCTGGGTCTCAAGATCGTCGAGAGCCTCGTTCGCGACAACCTCATGGGCGAGTTTTCGATCACCACCGACAACGGCCGCACCCATTCCCTCGTGCGCTTCCCTAGATGAGGAAATAGGGAATAGAAGGGAGCCGCGCGGTCCCAACCGCCAGTATGCCGGTGTTTCGGGATTTTGGTCGTGCATGATCTCTGGGCCAGCTTCGTATTAGACTTGCCGCCAATCGCCGATGCAGTGCGAATTCGAAATCCCGAAACACCGAATGAGTTCAGTTCTCCGGGAATTGCACCGCTGTAGGAGGGTTTTCCAAAACCCGAATGCCCAGGCGTTGTGCCCGCGGAATCGGCGTTTGGAAACGCCTCCTACGACAGGTTTCCCGGAAAACTGAACACACCCGAAACACCGGTGCCTTGACTCTATGGGTAAGAACATGTATCATCAGTGTTCTTGCACCAAGGGAGTAGACATGGCACAGGCAAACAAAGGCGACAAAGTCAAGGTTCACTACACCGGCAAACTCGACGACGGGACGGAGTTCGACAGCTCCAAGGGCCGCGAGCCACTGGAGTTCACGCTCGGCGAAGGCCAAATGATCCCCGGTTTCGAGGCGGGAGTTGACGGGATGAGCGTCGGCGAGACCAAGACCGTCAAGATTCCCTCCGACCAGGCCTACGGCCCGCACCACGATGAGATGGTCGTGGAAGTGGACCGAGGCGAGTTCCCGGCCGACGTAGCCCCGCAGCTCGGCGATCAGTTCCAGATGCGCCACGAGACCGGGCAGGTGATAACGGTGACCGTGACCGACGTGAAGGACGCCAAAGTCACCCTCGACGCCAACCACCCCCTCGCGGGCGAGGACCTCAACTTCGACATCGAGCTGGTCGAGATCGCGTAGGGAATAGAACGGATCAATTGTCAATTGACGATTGACAATTGACAATGCAAAACAGTTTCCCCCCACGCTCGCGCTGAGCACGAAACTGTTTTGCGGAAATCCGTAATCTGCCGCGTGAAATAGGCTTGCCAATGTACGCCTCGCGCACGGGTCGCGCGCCGACTATTCACTACTATTAGACGACAGCCGCGCGGAATTGTTTCGGAACGGGGTGTGGTATTTCGGTTAAAGGTTGTTCACTGCTAGTGGAAAGCGGAGAGTGGCGAGTGGAGAGCAGGGAAGGGCCTGGATGCGGGCTGCTTTTCGCCTCTTCACACGCTCAGCCGTTTGTGATATAGTTTGGCTATGTTCCGCAACACTCTGTATTACGGCGACAACCTCGAAGTAATGCGCGAGTTCATCCCGGATGAGTCAGTGGACCTGGTCTACCTCGACCCGCCGTTCAACTCCGCCCGCGACTACAACGTGCTGTTCAAGCAGGCCAAGAGCGACGAAAACCAGGCCCAGATAACCGCATTCACGGACACCTGGCAGTGGAGCAAACGGCACTATGACGAGTTCTTCGACGATCCCCGCAACGCCCGGCTCTACGACCTGATGAAGGCGCTGCACGAGATACTCGGCCAGAGCGAGATGATGGCGTATCTGCTGATGATGGCCCCGAGGCTGCTGGAACTCCACCGGGTCATGAAGCCCACCGGGAGTCTCTATCTCCACTGTGATCCAGTGGCGAGCCACTATCTCAAGATGGTGCTTGACGTGGTACTCGGGGCGACGAGGTTCCGCAACGAAGTCATCTGGAAGCGGACAAGCGCTCACAGCTCAGCCAAGCGCTACGGGCCCATCCATGACACGATCTTCTTCTACACCAAGTCGGACGAGTTTGCCTGGAACGCGCAGTATACCGGCTACTCTGAGGATTACACGGACAAGTTCTATCGTCACGTTGAGCCGGAGACCGGACGCAGGTACACCCTGAGCGACCTTATGGCTGCAGGGACTCGTCGGGGTTCGTCGGGGCAAGTCTGGCGAGGCATCGACCCGAGCGCGCGTGGGAACCACTGGAAGTTTGCCACGGCGACGCTTGACGAGCTTGACGCCGCGGGGCGAATACACTGGCCTCCCAAAGGTGGCGTCCCTCGGTACAAACGCTATCTTGACGAAATGCGGGGCATATCGCTGCAGGACATATTCGACGACATACCGCCAGTCGCGGCGCACGCCGCCGAACGGATGGGCTATCCGACGCAGAAGCCCCTCGCGCTTCTCGAACGCATTATCAACGCGTCCTCGAATCCCGGCGATGTCGTGCTGGACCCGTTCTGTGGCTGCGGGACCGCTGTGGTTGCCGCCGAGAAGTTTGGCAGGCAATGGATAGGCATCGATATTACCTACATCGCGCTTGATCTGATGATCAGCCGGCTCGCGGGCGACTTCGAGCTAAAGCGCGGCTTGGACTACGACGTGAAGGGCGATCCCAAGGACGCGTACACCGCAACTAAGCTGTTCGAGCAGAGTCCCAAGCAGTTCGAGATATGGGCGGTCGGGCTTGTCGGTGGCGTCCCTCAGCCCGAAAAGAGCGGCGACAAGGGAATCGACGGCAAGGTCTACTTCCAGGACCTTGAGGGCAGCCTGCAGTGCGCCGTCTGCCAGGTCAAGGGCGGGCATCTAACTCCCAGCCTCATCCGCGACTTCGCGCACGTCATCGAGCGGGAAAAGGCCGCGATGGGCTACTTCATCTGCCTGGAAACGCCCACCAAGGGGATGTATAACGAGGCGGAGGAACTCGGCTTCTTCACCGTAGGCCGCCGCAAGATTCCCAAGCTCCAGATCCGTACCATCCGCGAGCTTCTCGACAAAGGCAACGACTTCGCCTTCCCCGAAGGCTACTCTCTCAAGAGCGCGTCCGGAAAGAGACTCGTGCGGGAGAAGGAGCAGGGGAAGCTGGAGATGTGAGGAGCAAGGACGCCCATGCGCGAACCTGAAGGGGTCTTGAGCACCATCGTGCTGAGCTACGCGGAGCAGCTACCTAGATCAGAGATGGCTGAGGTCGAGGCGGAGCTTCGGCTGATCGCGCCCGATCTGGCGGTGGTACCACGCGCGCCTAGCCTCTACAACGCGCTTGAGTGGGCACTCCCTGCGGCACTCGCAATATGGATCATCAAGCCATACACGGATGCGTTCCTAGCTAAGCTTGGCACCGATAGCGCTAGTGGACTGCAGGCGGCGTTGGCATCAACCTACCGCAGGCTCAGGAAGAGGCGACTGCGCTACAGAAATCAGGATGAGCTGGAAGCCTGCATTCGAGAGCGGCAGGCGGCAGCGAAGGAGCACAGGGAACCCGATCAGGAGCTGCTGGGAAGCATTGGCAAACCCGTTCCGGGCATGTCCATAATGCTGGAGTTCGAGGCTGGAGGGCGGGCCGAGTTTGTCTTGTCGGGGGATCTCGGTGACGATGCCCTCGCCGATGCTCTGTACAAGCTCCCCGCCGCCATAGAGCTGGCTGTAACCACAACACATAGGGTGATCGCTATGAAGGAGCAGATAGACGAGTTGGCCAGAACCAGGCCCGCCGCAGCCAGCGCACTGCGAGCTGAACTATGCATGGTGGTTCACGCGGGAGAGGACTGCGTCTATCTGGCTGATCGGTCAGCGTGGGTCGATGGAACTGAGATTCTTCAGCAGATCAGATTGCGCCTGGAGGCAGAGCGCGGTCCACGGTCTACGGAGTGAGTTTTCCGAGTTCCTTATTGATTGCTAGGAACCTGCCACGCACTGCGTCAATGAACGCTGGACGGATGAACGACACCTCGCCCACCCGCAGATAGACCTCATGAGGAACGTTGTGGGTGGCCTCTGCACCGAACTCCGTCTTCAGACGTACGTGGTCAATCATGAACTGGCTGAACGTCTCAATGTCCCGCCGGTCAATGTAGGCGTAGTTGTCCCGCATTATCTCATAGATCCTGTCGTTGTTGGGGACTATCATCGCGACATAGGCGTTGGCCGCGTCGAGTGTTCGCTGCGTGTCCTTGTTAAGCTGCTCCTGTGTGCCTTCGTCGCGGGAGAAGGTCTTGCCGCAGTATTCTTCACCGTAAGCCTCGTGGAACTGGCGGTTCAGTCGCAATAGAGCTTCGTTCTGGGAGACGAAGAAGTAGAGGGGACCGTAGAGGCGTTCCATCTGCTCCCTGAGTCGGGCTGCTCTGCTTGACCTACGAGTTGAGGCAATGTCCATTGCCTTGGCAACGATGGTGCTCATAACTGTGCTCCCCAAGATCGCGATAGCTATGTCGGAGGTTCCCATCTACAATCATCCCTTCTCCCAAGCTGGCTAATGTACGGTAGCATTCACCGCACTTGTGCTTAGCTCCTCCTGACCCGGGAATCCCGCCTGCCAGCCCGGAGCCGCAAATCGCAAATGCTCCATCACTACTAGTTGACAACACTCCTCGAACCTGCTACAATGTCCCCAGAATGCAATCAGGAAACAGGCGGGCGGGGCAGATATGACAAATCGTAAAACGGACTCATTGGCGGGTCGGATTCGAGCGTGGGCGGGTGTGGGGCTGAGCGTGGGAGGAGGCGAGTTTGTTCCGCGGAATTCCGTGCGCAGGCGCGGAATGTTTGACACTCCTTGCAGCGGTGTGCTATCATCACTCTCCGTGCCACCACCACGCGAGGAAAGCAACAAATGCCCAAAGCACTTATCATAGTAGAATCCCCCGCAAAGACCCGGACGTTGAAGAACTTCCTGGGGGCGGGTTACAGCATCGAGGCCAGTATGGGCCACGTTCGGGACCTGCCCAAGAGCAGGCTCGGGGTCGATGTCGAGCACGAGTTCGAGCCGAAGTACATCACCATCCCCGAGCGCAAAGATGTTATCAAGAAGCTCAAGGACGCCGTCGCGAAGGCCGATGTGGTCTACCTTGCCTCCGACCCCGACCGCGAGGGGGAGGCCATCGCGTGGCACCTGCAGGAGGCGCTCGACCTCAAGGACCCGCGCCGGATCCAGTTCAATGAGATCACCAGATCCGCCGTCACCGAGGCCCTGCAGAACCCGCACCAGATCAATCACGACCTCGTCAACGCCCAGCAGGCGCGCCGCGTGCTGGATAGACTCGTCGGATACATGCTCAGCCCGCTGCTGTGGCGCAAGGTCAAGAAGAACCTCAGCGCGGGCAGGGTGCAGTCGGTCGCGGTGCGGCTGATATGCGACCGCGAGCGCGAGATAACGGCGTTCGTGCCGGTGGAGTACTGGTCGATCGTCGCGACGCTTACGCCCAAGGACAAAGAGCACCTGTTTGACGCCAAATTCCTCTCCCGCAACGGCGAGAAGCTCGAAATACATAACCAGGCCGAGTCCGATGCGCTGCTTGCGGCGCTGGAGGGCGCGGATTACGTCGTCAAGAGCGTCAAGAAGAGTGAGAAGCGCCGCAATCCCGCCGCGCCGTTCATTACCAGCACCCTTCAGCAGGAGGCGTCGCGCAAGCTCGGGTTCGGGGCCAAGCGCACGATGCAGGTTGCGCAGCAGCTCTATGAGGGCATCGAACTCGGCTCCGAGGGGCACGTCGGCCTCATCACCTACATGCGAACCGACTCCACCCGCGTCGCCGCCGAAGCCCAGGAGGAAGCGCGCGGCTACATCATCGACCGGTTCGGGGAGTCCTACGCGCCCGACAAGCCGCGTCAGGTGGTCCGCAAGGGCGCGCAGGACGCGCACGAGGCCATCCGGCCCACGTCGGTCCGCCGCCACCCCGATGAGATCAAGCAGCTTCTTTCAAACGATCAATACCGGCTCTACCGGCTGATCTGGCAGCGCTTTCTGGCGAGCCAGATGAAGCCGGCCGTGTTCGATGTGGTCAGCGTGGACATCGTCGCGCGGGATATGATCTTCCGCGCGACCGGATCGACCGTCAAGTTCCAGGGGTTCATGAAGGTCTATACCGAGGGCAAAGACGAGAGCACCGTCACCGCCGATGAGGATATGCCTCCGCTGCCTGACCTCAAGGAGGGGCAGCCGCTCGATCTGCGCAAGCTTAACCCCGAGCAGCACTTCACCGAGCCGCCGCCGCGCTATTCCGAAGCGACGCTGGTCCGCGCGCTGGAAGAGAAGGGCATTGGCCGGCCGAGTACGTATGCGTCCATTATCTCGACTATACAGGACCGGAAATACGTGGAGCTTACCGAGAAGAAGTTCCACCCGACGGAGCTTGGCTTCATCGTGACCGATCAGCTCGTCAAGCACTTTCCGGACATCATGGACGTGCAGTTCACGGCGGGCGTCGAGACCAAGCTCGATACCGTCGAGGAAGGACAGCTCGATTGGGTGAGGCTGCTTTCCGACTTCTATGGGCCGTTCTCCAAGGACCTCGAAGCCGCGCAGGAGAACATGGAGCGCGTCAAGATCGAGCCGAAGATGACCGATCAGATGTGCCCGAACTGCGGGAAGCCGATGGCGATTCGCGAGGGACGGTTCGGCGAGTTCCTGGGCTGCTCCGGCTACCCCGAATGCAAGACCGCGATGCCGCTGAGTAAGCCGCTGGACGTGAAGTGCCCGGTGTGCGGCGAGGGAGACGTGGTCGAGAAGAAGTCGCGCAAGGGCAAGGTCTTCTACGGCTGCAACCGCTACCCCGACTGCAATTTCGTCACGTGGGACAAACCCACCAACAAGCACTGCCCCCAGTGCAACGGCCTGCTCGGCGAACGCCGCTTCCGCGGCCGCATGATCGGATACCGCTGCACGAACCCCGATTGCGACTATCAGACGCTGCGGGAGAAAGCCAAGGAAGCTGAGGGCGAGGAAGCAAAGAGCGAAGAGCAGGCGGAGGAATGAATGGGGAATGGGGAATGGGGAATGGGGAATGGGGAATGGAGAATGGGGAATGGAGAATGGAGAATGGGGAATGGGGAATGGGGACGGGCGCGCGGGAGCTGTGTGATCTGAGGGCGAGAACGAAGGCGTTTGCGCTTGGGATCGTCAAGCTTGTGGACTCATTGCCGCGAAGGCGGACAGCGAACGTGATGGGACTGCAGCTCCTGCGCTGCGGCACATCCGTCGGCGCCAACTATCGTGCTGCGTGCCGTGCGAAGTCGAAGGCCGACTTCATCGCCAAGATGCGAATCGTTGAGGAGGAGGGCGACGAGTCGGTGTACTGGCTCGAGCTGCTGGTGGAGTCCAAGCTGGTGCAGCCAGAGTCAGCGGACCCGCTGCTCTCCGAGGCGAACCAGCTTGTTGCCATTACCGTTGCCTCGATCAAGACCGCGCGTGGGCAACGGTGATTCCCCATTCCCCATTCTCCATTCCCCATTTCGGCGCGCCATTACCGTTGCCTCGATCAAGACCGCGCGTGGGCAACGGTGATTCCCCATTCCCCATTCTCCATTCCCCATTTCGGCGCGTCGTTCCGTCCAGCACCGTTTCGAGCAGGGGCTTGATCCTCGGCAGCAGGTGGTGGCGGATCACCCAGTTCCAGACCGGCTCGGCCTTCTTCCAGCCGGCGGTGTAGGCGAGATGGCGGAGCTGAGCGGGAAGGCCGTCCTTGGTTGCGGCGCTCTTCATGATCGAGCCCCAGGAGTAGAACTGCTTGTAGGCGCGCCAGTAGCCGGCTTCCAGCGCTTCGGCGGTCATTCCGGCCGGTCGGTAGACGGCGTGGCGGGTGTCGTAGAGGTTCCAGTCGGAACTTGTGATGCGGCCCTGGGCTTCCAGTCGCTCGTGGAGGGTCGTGCCGGGGTAGGGCGTGAGGATGTGGAATGTGGCGGTCTCGATGCCCTGCGCTATAGACCATTCGACGGTGCGGTCGAATACCGATCCGTCATCGCCGTCGAGTCCGAACACAAAACTGGCGTTGATCATGACGCCGAGGTCGTGCAGCCGGCGGATCGCGGCGGCGTAGTCGCTGCCAACGTTGTGCAGCTTGCCCTGGTCGCGGAGGTTGCGCTCGCTGAGCGTCTCGAAGCCGATGAACAGGCTCCGCAGGCCTGATCCCACGGCCTTCTCCAACAGGCCCGGCTGCATCACGGCCTGCACGGTCGATGCGGCCTGCCATACGCGGTTCATTCCGCGCATTCCGTCGAACAGGGCCGAGGCGAAGGCCGGATTGCCGAAGAGGTGGTCGTCGAGGAAGAAGAGATGCCGGCCGGGGAGTTGGTCGATCTCGGCGAGGGCGTCTTCGACGGGCTTCGTGTAGTAGGACTTGCCGCCGGCATAGAAGCTGCGCTTGTAGCAGAAGTCGCAGTTGTGAGGGCAGCCGCGGGAGACGACTATGGAGTTGGGCGTCAGGTAGAGCTCCCGCTTTATCAGGTCTCTGCGGACGGGCGGCTGGCCGACGAGGGTGCGTCTTGTCGAGCGGTAGAGCCTGCCGGGTCTGCCGGAGCGGAAGTCGGCGAGGAATTCCGGCCAGGTGTCCTCTCCGGGGCCGAGGAAGATCGTGTCGGCGTGCCGGGCGGCTTCGTCAGGCAGAGCGGTCACGTGCAGTCCGCCGAGCGCGACGTGGACGCCCTTTGCGCGGTAGATGGTCAGCCAGTTCGTAGGCCCGATAGGCGGAGGTGATGTAGACCTGAATGACGACCAGATCGGGCTCGTCATTCGTCTCGACCGGTTCGACGTGCTCATCGGTGATGGCCACGTCGTCCTCGGCGTCCAGGTAGCCTGCCAGAGTGGCCAGGCCCAGCGGCGGGAACAGGGAATACTTGATAGATCGCCAGTACGGCCCTCTTGCTTCGGTGAGGGCGGGCAGGATCATCTTGACGTTCATGGCGTTCCTCCTTGCCTCGCGTGGATGCTGAAACGAGTTCAGCATCCACGCAGCACGTGCTCGAGATCGGTCACGTATTGCTCGAACGCCTTCCTGCCCTCGTTGGTGATGCGATATACCGTGCGCGTCTTCTTGCCGACAATCGACCGCTCGGTCTCGATGTAGCCTTTCTCCGCCAGGATGTTCGTGTGCACTGCGATGTTGCCGTCGGTGAGGCCGAGCGTGCTCCTGATGGTCAGGAAGTCGCTTTCGCCGCGCGCGGCCAGGTGGGCCATTATCGCCAGCCGGGTCTTCTGATGGATTGTCTCGTCTATTCCTGCGGGCATGGGCCTATTGATGCTTTCTGCTCATCCAGATACCGAACGCGATCTGGTAGAGCCCGAATGTCAGCGCCAGCAGATAGAGGCTGTATGGCGGCCTCGATATCAGAAAGATGCCGGCCGCGCCGGTCGCGAGCTGGAGGATGCCGTAGCGCCAGACCTCCTTCGTCGTGAACAGCCCGGCGGCGCAGAGCGCGGCCCCGAATCCCAGGGCCCAGACGGCGGGGATCGCGTCGATGGCGCCTTCGTAGAGCGCGACAAACGAGATCACCGCAGCGACGAAGACGCCCGGGAACACGGCCTTGAGGACCTGGTAAGTGGCGGGGTTCCAGATGGTCTGGCCTGCCGCCCGCGCCTTGCGCTGCGCGAGCGCGAAGTCCTCGACGATCGCAAGCACGAGCACCGAGCACCAGGTGACGATGTAGTAAGTGTCCTGGGACGCCGCCGGCACCTTGTCGTTGATCCAGTAGGTGACGCCGCAGCCGATCAGGGCGAGAATGCCCGACAATACCCCGGAAAGCCCGGAGAAATGAGTGTAGCGGGCGGATTTCTCCATTATCTCGCGGATCAACTGCAGGTTTTCCTCGGCAGATGCTCTGTCCATGTTCCACCTCGAAAACTTTGGTCTATAAAGTGCTTTATGTAGTATACGACTGAGCGGTGGGGTTTGTTCCGGCGGACCGGCGGTTTTTTGATATAATGCGAGAGATGGTGGACGGAGTGATTGTGATAGGCGGCGGATTGGCGGGATGCGAGGCGGCGATGCAGGTGGCGCGGCGCGGGGTTCGCGTGCGGCTGTATGAGATGAGGCCGGCCGTGATGACGCCGGCGCATCGAACGGGCAAGCTTGCCGAGCTTGTGTGCTCGTCGTCGCTCAAGTCTGATTCGCCATCGACCGCGCACGGGCTGCTCAAGGAGGAAATGCGCGCGCTGGGATCGATTACGCTGGAGTGTGCCCAAGGAGCCGCGGTGCCGGGCGGAGACGCCCTGTGCGTGGACAGAGAGGCCTTTGCGGGGCTTGTGACGGAGGGCATCGAGTCACATCCGATGATCGAGGTGGTGCGGGGCGAGATCACCCGCATTACGCAATTACCGAATTACGAACTACGAATGAAGGGAAGGGAGATGTCGGCAATAGGCCGTGTGTCGTGGCGACGGGGCCGCTGACTTCGGGGGCGATGTGCGAGACCATTGCTGAGCTGACGGGGGCGAAGCATCTGCACTTCTTCGATGCGATTGCGCCGTCGGTCGAGGCGGAGTCGATCGATATGGGGAAGGTGTTCAGGCAGTCGCGGTATGACAAGGGTGAGCCGGCGTATCTGAACTGCCCGATGACGCGCGAGGAGTATGAGGCGTTTGTCGATGCGCTGCTGGAGGCGAAGATCGCGCACCTGCACCTGGAGGAGGAGCGCGACGCGCGGTATTTCGAGGGGTGCCTGCCGGTGGAGGTGATCGCGCGAAGGGGGCGGGATACGCTGGCGTATGGCACGATGAAGCCGGTGGGACTCAGTGATCCGAGGACGGGCGGCGGCCCTATGCGGTCGTGCAGCTTGCGGCAGGAGAATGCGGAGGGGAGCGTCTACGGGCTGGTCGGGTTCCAGACGCAGCTTAGGCCGTCGGAGCAGGATCGGGTGTTTCGGATGATTCCGGGGCTGGAGCGGGCCGAGTTCGTGCGATACGGGGCGGTGCATCGCAATACGTATATCGATTCGCCGAATGTGCTGACGGCGGCGCTGGTTGTTCGGGCGGGATTGCAGATCCCGCCCGAACAATCCTAGCCGACCCCCCCAGCCCCCCCGCAGCGGGGGGGAGTTTGCTGTGCACAGGGCCGGATGTTCCGACCCCCCCCAGCCCGCGGCGGGGAGTTTGCTGTGCACGGGGCCGGATGTTCCGACCCCCCCCAGCCCCCCGCCTCGGGGGGGAGTAGTGATGTGCCCGGCGGCGCAGCGGGGGGGAGTTTGCTGTTCTTCGCGGGGCAGCTTGTGGGCGTGGAGGGCTACATGGAGTCGGCGGCGTCGGGGATCATCGCGGGGATCAACGCGGCGCGGGTGGCGATGGGGGAGGAGCCGGTGGTTCCGCCGAAGGAGACCATGATCGGTGCGCTCTGCGACTACGTTGCGAACTGCCCCATCAAGGACTTCCAGCCGATGAACTCCAACTTCGGCATCCTGCCGGAGATCGCCGGGAAGCACCCGAAGAAGATGCGCAAGGAACTCAAGATCGAGCGGGCGAGAAGGCGATGAGGGAGTTTGTGAAGGGCTGTACTCGCGAGATCGCGAAAGGGCGAAAGCGCGAGAGAAAGGGATCGAGAATGGACGGGATGGTGCCCTTTGGTCTGATGGCTCTGGCGGTGTTCTGGGCGGCGGCGCTGGCAGCGTGGCTGGTGGCCGGGTGGTTTGCTGTGCGCAAGTGGGGCCGCCCTGCGCGGATCGCGCGCAACCTTGGGATTGCCGCCTGGCTGGCGCTGGCCCTGTTTCTCGGTCTCGCCACGGGCAAGGAGCTGTTTCTGGACAAGCCGTTGGCCCGTGCAGCAAGCCACGGCGATGTCAGTGAGGTGAGGTCTCTGCTGGCGCGCGGCGCAAGCCCAAACGCGACCGTCGATGCCTATCCCGCCATCGTCCTGGCTGCGTCGGCTGGGCGTACCGAGATAGTGCAAGTGCTGATCGAGCACGGGGCAGATGTCAACGCAGAGGCTGATGATGGGCTCACAGCGCTGGCGGCCGCCAAGGCAGATGACCAACGAGAAGTCGTCCGGCTGCTGAAGAAAGCGGGCGCGAAGAGGTAACCCACTCACTCGTGATGGGCTTCATAGAGGACCTTCCCCTCTCGCAGGATGTCTCGCATGAATGTGTCGCCCATCTCAAGGCGCTGCTGCACGGACTCGGGCGTGCGCACGATCAGATCGACCGGGAACGGCGGGCGCAGCTTCAGGCGCATCTGTACCGATTGGTTGACCGGCCTGCCCTCGAACGGCATCACGATCAAGAGATCCACGTCTGAGTCAGGCGTGGGCTTGCCCGTCGCGGACCAGCCAAAGAGGTACTATGCGCTCGGGCTTGAACTCGGCTGCGACGCGCCTGCTGAACTGTCGTATACTGCTCATAGAGAACATGACACTGGAATTATACCCCATCATTTGCTGCAAAGCCAAGCGAACTTGGTGTTTGAACCGCCCCCGCATATCGGTAGGATTCAGTGCTTGTAGGACGCGAAGCGGGGAAACTGTCAAGATGAGTGTAGAGACCATAGAGGGCGCGTGGCCGGTGGTGAAGGCCGCCGGCGAGATCGACCTGTCCAATATCGACGAGCTTCGATCGGCGTTCGACGCGGCGATCTCGCGCTCGCCCAAGGCCTTCATTGTCGACTTCACCGACATAAGCTACATAGACAGCGCGGGCGTGGCTGTCGTGATCTCCGCGTATCGGCGGATCAGCAAGGTGGGTGGGGTGCTGGGCATAGTCAGGCCGACGTCCCCGGCCGTGCGGCGGGTGCTCGAGCTTATCGGGCTGCAGTCGCTCCCGAGTGTGGTCGTTACCGATAATGTCGAAGCCGCGTTGGAGTCGCTGTCGGAGCACGATGTGGAGCCGAGCGTGTAACGGTTTCGGGATTTGGGCTGCACGCGTCCCCAACCCAGGCGCTTCGCAGCAGGCTCGTGGTGAGAGTGGCGCCGTGCATGTGCGAAATCCCGAAACAGCGCGCTCCGGCGGCCTTCCTTCATACGTCGCCCAGGCCGCGGCTACTCAGCGCTGGCGGGTCTTCCAACGATTGGCCATCAACCTGAGATGGATCCTGAAACGAGTTCAGGATGACACGACTGCGTTGTCATTACGACACGACTGCGTTGTCATGATGACACGACTGCGTTGTCATGACGACCCCACTGCGTTGTCAGGATAACGACTACATCTCCACATCGTTGATGATCAGCTTGAACTTGTAGCCGAAGAAGTCGGCGGCGCGGCGGCACATCAGCATTCGGGACAGGAATATCTCGAAATACTCCATCACCGACGCCGACTGCTCGTCGGTGGTCAGCTCCAGGTTGATGGATTTGTTGTCGGTATCCACCCGCAGCGCGGACTTCTGCACGGAGAAGTTGACGCGGTCGTGGATGTCGAATGTGAGCGGGTTCTGGTTCTGGACGCGGGAGTGGTGGACGTCGGACTTGTCGGCGATGATCAGCGCGGCGGAAATCGCACTGACCGGCGCGCCGAGCTCCTCCTCATGATTGCCTATCGCGGCGATGACCTGCGCGATCTCGTTTGCGGGCATACCGATCTCGTTCAGCAGCGTGAACGCCATAATCGCCGACGTGTCCGGGTGACCGAGGCGGTTGACGGCGTTGCCGATGTCATGCAGGTAGCCCGATATCGAGGCAAGCTCGGCCTGGCGCGCGCCCTGGCCCATGCTCGCGATGATGCTGTGGGCGGTCTCGGCGACGATGCTGGCGTGGCGGAAGCCGTGCTCAGTGTAACCGAGCGCGTCCATCTGCTCGTTTGCCGCCTCTATGAATGTCTTGACCTTAGGGTCCCGCCGAACGGTGTCCAGCGTGACTACATTCTCTTCCATGTCGATGCTCCGCGGGAAGGGAAGCGGAAAAAGGGGAAAATCAGAAAAGCAGAAAAAGAGAAGGTTCTGGTTCCTTTTCTCCTTTTCTGGTTTTCTACCTTTGCCGATTCTCCCTTCCTTCCGCGTCTTCGATTCTTCCGCGCTTCCGCGATCGAGAATCCATCTCGTTCCGCGTTACGTCGTCGTGCACTGCCGCGGCGTGCTTGCGGTATTTGGCAAGGAATTCCTTTCGGTACTGGGTTAGCCTTCCCTGCTCGATTGACTGTCGAATCCTCTGCATAAGCATTCCATAGAAGTGCAGGTTATGGAAGGTCGCAAGTCGCGAGGCAAGGATCTCGTCGCACTTATAGAGATGACGCAGATAGGCCGCGGAATAGTTCCGGCACGCCCAGCAGTCGCATTCGGGGTCGATCGGGGCGAGGTCGCCGATGAAGCGGTTGTTCTTGATGTTGACGCGGCCGTAGGTGGTGTAGAGGGAGCCGTTTCGGCCGAGCCGGGTCGGCAGCACGCAGTCGAACATGTCGATCCCGCGCATTACGGCGTCGATGCAGGTCCTCGGGGGTCCCGACCCCCATCAGATAGCGCGGCTTGCTCTCGGGCAGGTGGGGCACGGTCCACTCCACCGCATTCATCATCAGTTCCTTGCCCTCGCCGACCGACACGCCGCCGATCGCGATGCCATCGGTGTCGAGCGACGCGATGAACTTGGCGCTCCGCTCGCGCAGGTCGGCGTAGACGCTGCCCTGGACGATGCCGAAGAAAGACTGGCTGGGGTCGGCGGCCGCCTGGGATCGTCTGGCCCACTCGTGGGTGCGGGTCATGGCCTCGGCGGCGTAGTCCTTTTCGCAGGGGTAGGGGGCGCATTCGTCGAACGCCATCACGATGTCGGCGCCAAGCTCGCTTTGAATCTGCATTACGCGCTCGGGGGTGAACTCGTGGTAGGAGCCGTCCACATAGGAACGAAAGACGACGCCGTCCTCGCCGATCTTGCGGATGTGCTCGAGGCTGAAGACCTGGAACCCGCCGCTGTCGGTGAGGATCGAGCCGCCCCAGTTGATGAACTTGTGCAGCCCGCCGGCGCGCTCGATGAGCTCGGTGCCGGGCCGGAGGTAGAGGTGGTAGGTGTTGCCCAGGATGATCTCGAAGCCCATCGCGGCGAGCTCTTCCTGGCTCATCGCCTTGACGGTCCCCTGCGTGCCGACCGGCATGAAGACGGGAGTCTCGACTGTGCCCGACCGCAGGTGAAGCCGTCCGCGGCGGGCGCGCGTGATCCTATCCTGGGCCAGGATGTCGAACTTGATGGCCGCGGCCCCCTTGCACCTGGTCTGAACTCGTTCCTGTTAGTCGAGAGGGAATGTGGGATTCAGATCGCGGTCGGGATAGTTGTAGTGATGGATGTACTTGCAGTGTCCATCGGTGAACGTGTAGATGCCTACGTTATACCCGTGCCCACACCAGCCCTTGCCGTTAGTCACTCCGCCTCCGATGCACGACATCAGAATTCGCCTGGTGCTGCCGCTCTGGCTGACGCGAACATGGCTCCAGTCGTCACAGCAGTAGTAGTAGTAGCCAATGTAGGTGTAACGCGGATTCTGTTTTTCGCTCTGGTATTCGTAAGTGAGATACTTATTGTATACGTCCACCACAGGGCAATAGAAGACCTTCCTGTTGCTGACATACGGCCTCAGCAAGATGATCAACTCACCGGAAATGTCGTCGTTGCTGGTCGTGCTGAACCCGGATGACCTGCCGGAATGCTGCAGGAACGGGAAGATCCCCGTTTGCGTCCGCATATAGCGTGCACGCGAGTCCGAGCTGGCGCTGGTTGCCGAGACAGACCGTGCGTTTGGAGGCTTGTTTGGCGCGCAGGAAGACAGGCAGCAGAATGGCCGCCAGTATCGCGATAATCGCGATCACGACGAGCAGCTCGATAAGCGTGAACCCCTTTGTTCTACGCGGCATGGTTATTCCCCCTCTGGGTAACAGTGTATTCTACCCGCTTTTTACCATTTTCTTGGCCCTGTTGTCAAGTGCCAAATTCGCTGGGAGTCGGTCTGTGCAGTCATGTTACGTCGATGTGCCCAGCGCAGACCCATCGTACATTATCATCAGTTTGGCCACCGGTCAATAGACCTGAGCCCGAAAAACCGCAGGCTGGTCGCCTGGTTGATTATACCCAGATTGCAGGGTTGCGGCTCAAACGGTCGTGACAACACCGCGGGAGCATGGTAGAATGCAAGTAACGCGCACAGCGCGCTACATCGGTTTCAAAGGAGAAACCACGGAGGTATTTGGCATGTCGATGAAGAGATGCCGTTCGGGCTTCACGCTGATAGAACTGCTCGTAGTGATCGCCATAATCGCCATACTGGCGGCGATCCTCTTTCCCGTCTTTCTGAACGCCAGAGAGCACGGCAGGATGATTTCCTGCGTGAGCAATCTCAAGCAGCTTGGCAACGCGTTCTCGCTCTATGCGGACGAGAACCACGGCCGCTTCCCCGCCGCAACCCGGTCAACCAATACGCCCGGGCTGCCCGCCGTCATCTACGTTCGGGACGACTGGGCGGGCTCTGTCTACACGAGCCAGTGTTATCCAGAGAATGGGCAGATATGGCCGTACGTCAGGAATAAGGCGGTCTACCTGTGCCCGACCGACCGCAACATCGCCCCCACCTCGTCCACCGCCTACCACGGCAAGGACTACGCGCTCTCCTATTCGATGAACTCGTATCTCAGCCTTATCAACGTTGATGCCACCCAGGTCAGGAACAGGTCGAGAATGATGCTGCTCCTCCACGAGGGGCGCAATACGATCAACGACGCGAAGTACTCGATGTGGAGCACCGACCTGCCGAGCAACATCCACTATGACGGCACGACAGTCCTCTACGAGGACTACCACGCCAAGTGGGATTCGTACAGGGAGCTCCTGGCGGAGAGGAGGGGCAACTACTGGGTGCCGTACCATGCCGATCGTGTATTGACGTAGAGCTGCCGTAGCCGGACTGAATCACCCTCGTTGACACTTCCTTCGCTGAGGGGTAAACTGAGCATACGGGAGACTGCTTGTGGCTCTGTTCTTCTGACGTTTGGCGTTTCCGACGAGGGGCGCTTTCTGGTTGTTGCTCACGCCGAGGAGATAGGCTCCGCCTGATCAGCGCCCGAGAGATGACTCGCGGCGAAAGACACTACTATGAAGAGAACGGCTAAGCCAGAGATCGAAGACGAGCTTCGAGAGGAATACGACCTGTCCAAGATGGAGGGCGGCGTTCGTGGGAAGTACGCCGAACGCTGCAAGGAAGGGTCCAACATCGTCCTCTTGGCCCCGGACGTTGCCGAGGTGTTCCCGGACGCCGATGCGGTGAACGAAGCTCTGCGTATGCTTATCAAGGCCGCCAAGTCAGCCAAGCGTGCCGGATGACGACCCTCAATCCCTTCGCCCCTACACCAGCTTCCGCCTCGGCGCGATGAACTTCTCTTCGACGGCCAGCGACTCCAGCAGGCCGATATACTTCGCGTGAAGCTCCTTTGCTACGTCCGGGTGCTGCTTGATGACGTTGCGCGTCTGGTGCGGGTCGTCGGCGTTATTGTAGAGCTCAGAGAACATGTCCCCTGCCGAGGTGACGAGCGTCCATTTGTCGAAGATCACCGTGCTGGGCTTGAGCTTGCGGCAATACTGGTCCCAGTTCGACGCGTCGAGCGTGACGGGCGTCTCGGTCGCGGGTGGGTAGATGACGGTCCAGGAGTTCAGCGCGTAGTCGCGAACGGGCGCGCCGTCGTTTGTGATGATGTCCACCAGCGACTTGCCCTGCATGTGCTCGGGATGCTCGATTCCGGCCAGGTCGAGGAACGTGGGCATGTGGTCGCAGGGCTGGACGAACTGCGAGCGGCGGCCGGGCTTGACGCCGGGCATGTGCATTATCAGCGGGATGTGGTTCATCTCGTCGTAGAGCTGGCCGAACTTGCCGACGACGCCGTGCTCGCCGAAGTAGAAGCCGTGGTCGGTGGTAAAGATAACCAGCGTGTTCTCGAACAGCCCCAGCTCCTCGATCTTCTCCAGCAGCTTGCCGACCCACTCGTCCACCATCGTGACCTCGCCCGCATACAGCGCCTTGATGTGCGCCATCTCCGGGTCGGAAAGGAACGCGCGACGGGGCGTATAGCGGGTAGATCACTTCCTCGCCGTCGTAGTTGGGGTCGTAGAGATCCGAATACTTCTTCGGCGGGTCCCAGGGCTCGTGTGGGTCGAACGTGTCCACGTAGAGGAAGAACTTGTCGCGCGTCGTGGTTGCGGTCGAGCCAGTCGCATGCGTCGGCCATGGTCATGGGCGCGAAGTAGTCCGCCTCGGACTTGCGGTCGTGGACGTTGCGGAGGTACTGCGTCGTAGTGCGGGCGCCGCCCCGGAGTTTTTCCACCGCGCAGGGCAGTTTGACCTGCAGTGGGATCGGTCTTGTAGGGGTCGCCTTCCTGGCCGCGAATCCACTTCCAGCCACTAAAGCCGCGGTCGTAGTAGAATCCCTTGGCGACGATGTGGGGCGTGTCGAGCACCATGTAGCTCGTGTAGCCGGCCTTTCCGAGCACTTCCGAGAGCACGACTTCCTGCGGGGAGAGCGCGGCCCAGTCGGTGTAGGTGAGCGTGTATTTGCCGGTGAACAGGTCGCGGCGGTTGGGCACGGTAGGGAACGAGCCGGTGTATGCCCGGTCGAAAACGAGCGAGCGGTCCGCGAACCTGTCTATGTTGGGCGTCTGGATGTGCTTGTTGCCATAACAGCCGAGGTTGTCCCGCCTGAATGAGTCCGAGTTGATGTAGATGAAGTTCATTGCGCCTCCACTGGCTCGACGGATACATCTTCATTAGGCGCGGCGGGTTTGGTACCCTTCGGGAAGATCAGCCGCTTGAACCACTGCCAGGCGTCGTCGACTATCGTGTATGTGACCGGTATGATGATCAGAGTAAGCATAGTGGAGAGAATCAGACCGCCGATCACGCAGATCGCCATCGGCGAACGGGTCTCCGATCCCTCGGTGACGGCGAGCGCGGTCGGCAGCATGCCGCCGATCATCGCGAACGTGGTCATCAGGATGGGGCGGAGTCGCGTGGGACCCGCTTCGAGGATCGCGTCGTGGCGGTTCTTTCCGCGGCCCATGAGCGTGTTGGTGTAGTCGATGAGCAGAATGGCGTTCTTGGTCACGAGGCCCATGAGCATGATGATGCCGACCATCGCCACGATGCTCATCGTGTTGCCGGTGACCAGCAGGGCAAGCAGCCCTCCGACCAGCGCCTGGGGCAGGGTGAACATGATCACGAACGGCGTCAGGAAGCTCTCGAACAGCGCGCCCATCAGCATGTAGACGAGCACGATCGCCAGTATCAGCGACTGGCCGATGTAGGCGTTGCTCTCGTTCATCATCCTCGTCGAGCCGCCGGTGTCGATAGTCGTGCCCGGCACGTGATGCATCTTCTTCGCCGCGGCTTCGATCGCCGTGTTCACGTTGCCCATCGCCGCGCCCTGGGCGAGGTTGGCGGTGACGTAGACGACGCGCTGCTGGTTTTTGCGGTCGATCTTGGTGGGAGCGGCGTCGTCGGTGACAGACGCCACATCGCCGAGGTAGATCGGCGCACCGTCCTTCGTGCCGACGACCAGACTCTCGACGTCTGATGTCTTGTCGCGCTCGGACCGCAGATAGTGGACGCGGATGGGGTATTCGGTGCCGGCGTCGCGGAACTTGACCGTATCATCGCCGTCGATGGCAGTCCTGGCCGCTATCGCCACCTGCTGCACTGTCAGATCGAACTGGCTTGCCTTCAACCTGTCCACGGCGACCCTGCGCTCGGGCCGGCTGGGTTTGTAGGAAATATCGACATCGACGGCGCCGGGCACCTTGCGCATGACCGCGGCGAGGCTATTGGCTTCCTTGAGAATGTCGGCCAGGTTCTGGCCCTGGACTTCCTTCTGGATGTTGTTGCCCGGTCCGCCGCCCATGCCCTGGGTGACGGCGACGCTGATCAACTCCGGCGCCAGGTATCGTCGCAGCTTTGCGGGCGATTTCCTGGACGATCTGCTGGACGCTGCGCTTGCGATACTTCTTATCGACCACCTTGACGCTGATGACCGCGTATTGCGGGCCGTTATCGGAGCCGCTGAGCACGCTTTGGGAGCCGGTGCCGACGAGGGTCATGTAGTAGCCGTGCTGGGTCTCGTGGCCTCCGAACAAGCCCTCGCGGACCCGAACCGGCTTTATCTCCGGCAGGCCCGCGACAATCGCCTCCACCTTTCGAACGACCCTGTCCGTCTGCACGAGCGACGTGCCGGGGGCGGTCCTGATAGTGATGCCGAATCTGGCCCTGATCGACTTGCGGGAAGAAATCGAAGCCGAACGGCAAGTAGATGGCGATGGCGATGAACGCCATCACCAGCGCCGAAGCCGATCGCGAGTCCCTTGCTCCTGCGATCCACGGCGGCCGCGATCCCGCACAGCATCAGGGCTAGCAGGGCAACAACGATGCGCGGAGCGAGCAGCGCCATGCCCTTGGGTCCCGCTCCTGGCGGCGGATGCGGAACTACCATCACGAAGACCGTCAGCAGCGTCACGAACCCGATGACGATGGTCAGGAACCGGTTGTGCAGCGCCCATTCGAGCACGCCTCTGTAGCGGCGGTCGAGGCCCCGCAGGAACCGCTCCAGAACGTCGAAGAGCCATCCAGCGCGCAGGTCTACACGGTCCTTGAGCCGCGGGCGGCCTTCCCGGAAGCGCTTGTGGATCTCCTCTTCGTTGGCTTCCTTGGCGGCTTCGCTGCGCATCCAGCGGGAGGCCAGCATGGGAGTCAGGGTGAACGATACGAACAGCGAGAATGCGGTTGCGACCGCCACCGTCACGCCGAACTGGCGGAAGAACTGCCCCACGATCCCGCCCATAAACGCGATGGGCAGGAACACGACCACGTCCACCATAGTGATCGTAATCGCGGCCAGGCCGATCTCGGATCGTCCGTTGACGGCGGCCTCTTTGGGCTGCTCGCGCAGGCGGAGGTGCCGTTCGATGTTTTCGAGGACAACGATGGAGTCGTCCACGAGAATTCCGACGACAAGGGATAATGCCAGCAGCACCATCTCGTTCTGGGTGAACCCGAAGCCGCTTATGGGGATGAACGTCGCCATCAGCGAGGTCGGGATGGCAAGCGCGACGATGAACGTTGCCCTGGCGGTGTGCAGGAACAGGAAAACGATCAGAACGACCAGCAGCACGCCTTCGAGCAGGCTATGGTTCACGTCGTTGAGGGCGTCCTTGACGAACTTGGAGGTGTCGATGGCGATCACGGGATGCACGCCCGCCGGCAGGATCGGCTGCATGTCCGCGAGTTCCCGCTTGACCCCGTCCGCGACATCGACCGTGTTGGCGTCCGACTGCTTCTGGATGTTGAACACGACCGCGGGCTTGCCGTTGAGGCGTGTGAGCACGTCCGGTTCGGCGACGGTGTCCTTGACGTCGGCAATATCGCCGATGCGGGCCATGAACGCGGGCTTGCCGCCGCTGGCGCCGACGTAGATCCGGGTGTCGGCGATCTGCTTGGCGCTGCTGTATTCGCCCACGGTTCTGATGGAATAGTCGCGCGCGCCTTCTTTGATGGAGCCGGCCGGAACGTTGAGGTTGGCGCTCCTGACGGCGGTCAGCACCTTGTCGATGCCTATGCCGTAGGCGTCGAGCCGGTCCTTATCGACCGCTACGGATATCTCGCGCTCGTCGCCGCCCGATGGGTTGACGCCAGCCACGCCTCCGACCTTGGACAGCCTCTCGGACACGATGTCGTCGGCGAGAATCCGCATCTCCTTGGGCGAGAGCGGACCTTCGAGGGCGACGGTCATGATGGGCATGGAGGCGATGTCGAGCTTGAGTATCTTGGGCTCGTCGGCGTCCTTCGGAAGCTGCTGGCGGATGGCGGAGACCTTGTCCCTCACGTCGGCTGCCGCTGCTTCGAGGTCGGTTCCCAACTCGAACTCCAGCACGACCGTGGAGACGCCGTCCTGCGAGCTGGACGTCACGTTCTTGAGGTTGCCGGCCGACGTGACGGCCTTCTCGATGGGCTTGCTTATGAGCGTCTCCATCTCGTTCGGCCCGGCGCCGGCATACGTCGTCATTACAGTCACATACGGGATGTCGATCTTGGGTTCGAGTTCGCGCGGCATCTTGGATCTCGATACCAGACCCAGCACGACCAGAGCGAGCACGAACATTATGATGAAGATCGGCCGCCGTATGGATACACTAGTTAACCACATAGAAACGCTCCAGAAGCCGTCGGTTGTCAGTTGTCAGTCATCAGTCATCAGTCGTCAGTCATCAGTTGTCAGTCATCAGTCATCGGTCGTCAGTCATCAGTTGTCAGTCATCGGTCGTCAGTCAATGGCATGTCATCCTGAACTTGATTCAGGATCCACGACAGCCCGCCTGGATGCTGAAACAAGTTCAGCATGACCCGTTAGCGCCTGGATGCTGAAACAAGTTCAGCATGACAGGTTGGCGCCTGGATGCTGAAACAAGTTCAGCATGACACGCTGCCCGCAATTCGTAATTCGTAATTCGTAACTACCTCTTCTCGACCAGGACCTTGGAGCCTGGCTGCAGGCTCTGACGGCCTGTCGTGACCACGACATCGCCTGGTTTGAGGTCCGTGGGCAGGTCAATCTGCACGTAGTCCGGGTTTTCCCGCAGAACGGTGACGATATGCCGTGCGACTTTGCTTTTCGCGCCGATGGTGAACACCGAATCCGTGCCTTTGCGTTCGTCGATGGCGTCCTTGGGAATCAGGATCACGTCGTGCTCGATTCCGGTCACGATCCGGCCTCGCGCGAACATGCCCGGCCTGATCTTGTGGCCGGGGTCGTCGATTCTGACGCGCACGGAGAAGTTCCTGCTCGTCGTCGAGCCGGCAGGGAAGACCTTGTCAACGTGTCCGGCAAACGTCCGTCCACGAATCGCGTCCACCTTCACGCGCACATGCTGGCCGGCGTGGACGTTGACGATCTCCTTCTCGGACACGTCGCCCTTGAAGTAGATCGAGCCGAGGTTCACGACCTCACCCAGCGGCTGGCCCGCCGAGACCACCTGGCCGGGCTCGGTCTGCCTTGCCGATAGCACGCCGGATAGAGGCGCGTTGACGTAGCAGTATGATAGCTGCTGCTGGGCGATCGCGACGGCGGCCTTCGCCTGTTCCAGCGCCGCCTGGGCCTGCCTGACGTCCTCCTTGCGGAGCATGTTCTGCGACGCGTTGGCCCTGGCCGTGCGCAGGGCTTCCTGCGCGACTTGAACCTGCGCCTCCGCTTGCGCAATCTCTTCGGTTCGTCCGCCTTCCTTTATCATCGAGAGCCGATCGGTTGCGGACTTATACTGCGCCTGCGTGACCTTGTACGCCGTGTCGGCAACGTCGAACGCCGACTGCGAGATGGCGCCCTGGGCAAGCAGGTTCTTGTTGCGCTTGTAGTCGGCGGCGGCGCGGTCGAGGTTGGCCTTGGCCTCGGCGACGGCGTTCTCGGCCACCATTCGCTCCTGAGAGCGACTCGGCTTCTTTGCGACCGCGAGCCTGGCCCTTGCGGCGTCCAGTTGTGCCTGAGCCTGCTCGATTGCGGAGTCGGTCTGTATCTTCGTGACGGCCTGGTTGGTCTTTGCCTGCGAGAGCCGCGCCACAGCCGTCTGGAGACCGCCCTGTGCTGAGAGGAGATGGCTTCTCATATCCGCCTGATCCAGCACGATCATCGCTTCGCCGCACGTGACCCTATCGCCCTCGCGAGCCGTGACACTCACCACGCGCCCGGGGACCTTGGCCGATAGAGTGACCTTGTCGAGGGCGTTGATGTCGCCAGTGACCTCGACGGTGCTGCTCCATGTCGCCGCGCGAGAGCACCGCCGTCTCCACGGGTATGCCCTCCGTTGCCCACCGCTGCGCGGTCGTTGGCTGGGCCTTCTTCGGAGCGCGCGCTATCATCGCGGCGAAAAGCCCGCCGACCACGATCACTATTATCAAGACAATTGTCAGGCTTTTTCTCACAATGCTACCTCCAGCATCCGCGATTCACGATTCTGGGTTTCGATTTGGAGCGGCCTCGGCGCGGCACGCAGATCGCAAACCGACCCCCCCTGTCATTGTGTCGGCGGCGCGGATAGATTCAGCGTTGGTTTGTAGTCGAGCAGGCAGAGCTTGGCGATCTCGGGCTGCGTTGCCGTGACGCGCTGCAACTCGGCCAGCGCGATTGCGTAGTCGTATAGAGCGTTGACCTCGTTGAACCGCGCCTGGGTCAACTGGGACTCGGCATTGGTTACCTCGACCAGGACCGCGATCCCCGCGTCGTAGCGAACGTTCGCCAGCCGAAGGGCTTCCTCGGCCAGCTTGACGCTCTCGGCGGTCGTCTTCGTTCGTTTGGCCGCCTCCACCAGGACCAGCGCGGCGTTGCTGACCTCCTGGCTGACGCGCAGCTCGGTCTGCTGCAGCGTGTCCTTGGCGGAGTAGAGATCGGCATAGGCCTGGTCCACTCTGGCCTTGGTGACGCCGCCGTCCCAGATCGGGATCGACAGGGTCGCCGCGGCTGTGTAAGAGAAATTGCTCGTGGAGAACGACTGGGCTGAAACGTAGTCGTAGTGGCCGGAGATGCCGAGCGTCGGCTTCGCGCCGGTGCGCTGCAGGGCGATATTGGTCTTGTTCAACGCCACGCTCGTCTTCTGCACCTTGATCTCGGGCCGCTGCTCCTTGGCCGTCTCGGTGGCCTTGGGGATATTCACCTCAAACGTTTCCACCGGAATCGGGCTCTTGGCTGCCTGCGTGGGCGTGTCGGCGGGGATTCCCAACACGTTGTTGAGGTTAGCCTGGGCGATATTCACCCTGCTCTGGGCGGCGATCAGGTTCTGATCGAGGTTTGCGAGATCCACCTGGGCCGTGGTCAGGTCGAACTTCGGCACGGTCCCCTCCGTGTAGCGCGCCTGGGTGTTCTTGAGGCGGACCGCCGCGACGTCAACCGCCGCCTGCGCCGTGTCCGCCTGTCCGCAGGCGCGGAGAAGCTCGTAGTAGTCGCGCTTGACCTGTGAGATCAACTGCTCGGACGTGGTCAGCAGGCTCGAGATAGCTGATCTGGAACTGATCGGTTGCGATGTCGTGGCCGTAACGCAGTTTGCCGAATATGTCCAGCGGCAGGAAAATGCTGATCTGCGCCGAGTTCTGCGAGGGCGGGATGATCGGGACAGACGTGTTGGTGGTCGGATTCGATGAACTCGACCGCCGGCCCCTGATACAACTGCACCATCTGCGAGTTGAACGCGGGGTTGAACCTGGCACGCGCCTCCTCCACCACTCCCCTGGACTTGTTCACCGCGTCCGTGGCGATGCGCAGGCCGGGGTTGTTGCAGAACGCGATTTCGAGCGCCTGGTCGATCGTCAGTGCCTGGTTCGTTGTTGCGGGAGCCGTAGTCTGTGCCCACGAGGCGGACGCTATGGCCAGAGCCGCCGCCAGGGCAGTTAAGCGAGAGAGCAGCTTCACTTTCGATACCTCCGTCGCGGGTGCCAACCGCTGTCCTTGGCTGGGGGTTTCGACTCGAATATCTTGTCGCTTATCCCTTTGTTCACCTTGTAGTTGCTGAACTTGATCGTGGACTTGACCGGCTTGCCGGCATTGGGCCCGCCGGGGGGCCGCAATTCGGCTATCATCTCAACCGGAAGGTAATACTTGCCGCCGATAGTCTCGTAGCGCCACGAGCTCTTCAACGCGGCCGTTCCCGTGCTCTCCACGGCCACTGCCACCATGTGCTTCTTGTCCACCCAGACGGTCATCGCGGGCGCATCCGGCCCCGCGTTGGTCCGGGTCAGCTTGAGCACGTGGCAATCCACGCCGAGCTTGCGTTCGGACTTCACGTAGACCGCGCGGGCGCCGTTGGCGAGTTCCTGTATGGGGTTTCCGAAGAAGTCACCGCGCGGGAACATTGCCATCCCCTGTTCAGCTTCTACGTGTATCTTGTTGGGCTTCTTGTAGTAGAGCGTCATTCGCATGCCGTTGATGCTCATCTGCGGGCCCTTCACGGTGAGCGAGACGGTGGCGGTGCAGTCGTTGACGCCCGCGAAGCCCTTCTTCAAGGCGGCAAGGATCGCTTCCCCGAGGGTTTCTCGGTTGTCGCCGCGACCGCGGCAAGCGCAAGAATCGCGGTCAACGCAACAATGAAGCCAAGCCGCAGCCTCATGCCAGCACATCCTTTCTTCGGAATATGGCCAGCGACACGGCGAACAGCGCCGCGATGTAGAGCGCCAGGCACTTCAGGGAGAACGCGATCTCCTGCCACGGTATCGGGTCGGCAAACGCCTTCTGGCCCATCAGCAAATGCGTGCTGAAGAGATAGTCCTTGATCGGCTTGAAATACGGTATCTCGCCGATAACCAGCGCCGTAAAGAGCAGCATTATCGCTCCGCCGATCGCGCCCAATGAGTTGTGCAGCCAGTTGCTGATGAAAAACGCGATCATACCGACCGTGACCGCGCCCGCGCACACCAGTATATACGACAAACACAGCCGCGCCAACGCCGGACCGTGCGCATACCAAGCCACCATCGGGTGCTCGAACGTGCCGCTTGCCAGCAGCCCGCCGCGCCCGAAGAACACCCAGCCGAGAATATACGCCGAGATTCCGAGAAACAATACCAGACATATCGAGTAGATCGCGCTCGCCACGACCTTGGCGGTGAAGAAACTGCTCCTGCGGATCGGCCTGCAGAGCACCGTCCGCAGCGTCCCCTCCGCCACCTCTCCGCTCACTATCTCGCCGAACACCAGGCACACGAAGAACGGCATGAACATGATCAGAATCATGCCCGAGAGCGGCGAGCCGACGGCCAGCCACGCCATGAACTCCGCGTTCGCGGGTGACCCGGTCACGGCGTAGCCGGAGTGGATAGCCCGGTGGGTTCCCCATGCCAGGTGGCCGTATTTGAGACCGATCATCACGAAGAAGTTGATGAGCAGGAACGCCGCGAAGCCGAGGTAGGTCCTCGGCCGCTGTGACATCTTGTATAGCTCAAAACCGATCTGTCTGATCATATCGTTGCTCTGGCGGCGTCTCGTTTTCCAACACCGTTAGTGCTGAGTAGGCCCGGTTTGTGGGCCTTATCGAAGCACGTGCTTCCGCCACCGCCCTTCGATACGCTCGTTCCTCGCTACTCAGGGCTAACGGGGTATAGCCCCCAGTTCATTGTTCCTGCATCAATCTCAAGTAGAGCTCTTCGAGTGACGGTTGGCGGGGGATCAGCGCCGATACCGCGACTCCCTGTTCCACAAGCGCCTTGTTGAGCTCCGCCGCGCTGCCGCCGGTAAGCTTTACGTTGATCATGCCGTCCAGCGTCGCCTGGATCGACGCCCATCCCAGCCGCTCAATCGCCTGCGCGGCGGCGTCGGCCGGGTGAGCGTGAACGTCATAAGTCTCCGATTGCCTCAGCAGGTCGCTGACCTTGCCGGTCTCGATGACGCGGCCCTTGTTGACGACGGCGATCCGTGTGCATATCTGCTCGACTTCGTGCAACAGATGGCTCGAAAGAAACACCGTCAGGCCAAGTTCGCTCGAGAGACGCGAGATCAGGTCGCGGACCTCTTTCATGCCCTGCGGGTCGAGGCCGTTGGTCGGCTCGTCCATGAGCACCAGGTCCGGCTTGCCCAGTATGGCAAGCGCGATCCCCAGCCTCTGCCGCATTCCCTGCGAGTACGATTTCACCTTGTCCTCTGCACGCCCAAGCAGGCCGACGATGTCCAGGGCCTCGTCGATCTGCTTGCGAGTGCAGTTGCCGCCGGTGTTGTAGAGCACCCGCAGGTTGTCGCGCCCGCTCAGATACTTGTAGAACGCCGGCGCCTCGATCATCGCGCCCACGTTTCGCAGCGCCGCGCAGTGTTCCCGCCAGGCATCATGCCCAAACAGGCGCACGGTCCCGCGGGTGGGCCGGATCAATCCGACCATCATCCGCAGGGTGGTGGACTTGCCCGCGCCGTTGGGCCCGAGGAAGCCGAACACCTCCCCGCGCTCGACTTGGAGATCAAGCCCGTCCACGGCGAGTACGCGCCGGAACCGTTTGGTCAGGTTGGAAGCAGCGATGATTGGCGCCAAGGCGATCTATTCTTCCTCTGGTGATTCGGCAATCTTCGACTCGAGCCTCTCGATCTCGGAGAGCATGCTGGAGAAGACCTGCCGCATCGCATCGATCTTGCACACCCACACACCGCTGGCGGTCGGGTGCCCGATCACGAGCACCTTGTCGCCGGGGTTGATGTTGTAACGTTTCCTCGCTTCCGCGGGGATAACGATCTGTCCGCGTTCGCCGACAGTAGCAGAGCCGAAGAAATTCTCCTCAAGGGATGGCTTCTTCAAGGCCAGTCACCTCTTTTCTATTAGTGCGCGCAGTCATACAAATCATACTAATACATAATATCGGCGGGCTGGTTTGATGTCAAGAGAAATGGAGCTTAACATTTGGTGACACGAGGTTCGGGGTCCGAAGTTCGAGGTTCGAAGTCAGCTCAGGGCGAAGCTGACGGCGAAGAGAATGCTGACGATGGCCATCAGCGGGTGGATCTGCCTGAACTTGCCGCGGAAGAGCTTGATTGTTGTGTAGGCGATCAGGCCGGCCAGGGCCTCCGTCAATGCGGTTGTCTTGTTCTCCTTGAGCTTGAAGATGCGGTTCAGCATCACTCTGGAGTCTCCTGAGTACCTTACAAGCGTACAGACCTCGTAGCCTTCGAGCACGTTTCTGCCGTGCAGGAAGTCGAGCTCGATCAGGAATGTCAGGCCGACGATCTTGGCGCCGAGTTCCTCCACGAGCTGAATCGCCGCTCTGGCGGTGCCGCCGGTGGCGAGGAGATCATCAACTATGGCCACCCGCATGCCCGGTTCGAGCGCGTCGCGATGTATCTCGACCGCGTTGGTGCCGTATTCGAGCGCATATTCGGCCTTGATCGTGTCGGCGGGCAGCTTGCCTGCCTTGCGCACCGGCACGAACCCGACGCCGAGTTGGAGCGCGATGGGCGTTCCCAGGATGAATCCGCGGCTCTCGATGCCGACGATGACGTCTGGTTTCATGGGCGCGACGCACTCGACCATCGAGTCGATCACTTCCTTGAACGCCTTCGCGTCCTGTAGGACGGGGGTTATGTCGCGAAACATCACGCCCGGCGCGGGGAAGTCGGGCACGTCGCGGATGAGCTGCTTCATCAAGGCTTCACTGAGCATAGCGACCCTCCAACAGTCATCAGTTGTCAACTGATCACTTCAACGACTGCTTATACGGCGGGTGTGCGATGCCCTTCTCGGTGATGATCGCGGTCACGAGCGCCGCGGGAGTGACGTCGAAGCTGGGGTTGATGACATCGACTCCGATTGGCGCGATGCGGTGACCGTCGATGTGGGTGACTTCCTCGTGGGAACGCTCCTCGATGGGGATGTCGTCGCCGGAGTGCAGGGAATGGTCGATGGTCGAGGTCGGCGCGGCAACGTAGAACGGGATTCCGTGGTGGTGCGCCAGCACCGCGACCGAATACGTGCCGATCTTGTTCGCGACGTCGCCGCTCGCGGCGATGCGGTCCGCGCCCACGACGACGCAGTCGATATGTCCCTTGCGCATCAGCGAGCCGGCCATGCTGTCCGAGATCACCGTTACGGGGATGTTGTCGGCCAACAGCTCGAAGCAGGTCAGTTTCATGCCCTGGAGGCGCGGGCGGGTCTCGTCGGAGTAGACGTGGATTCGCTTGCCGGTCTCGATAGCCGCGCGGATCACGCCGAGCGCGGTGCCGTAAGAGACGCACGCGAGCGCGCCGGCGTTGCAATGGGTGAGCACGTGGCCCTCGTCGGGCATCAGCTCAGCGCCGTGCGCGCCGATCGCGCGGCATACGTCCTCGTCCTCCTGGACCATCGAGATGGCGCATTCGTCAACGACGTGCTTCGCTTCATCGACGGATAGGCCGTCCGCGAGCGCGGCCCTGGCGGTGCACAGCATTCGCTCGATGCCCCAGAAGAGATTGACCGCGGTGGGGCGGGTGTTGCGGAGCAGGTGCGCGGCGCGCTCGACCTCGCCGAGGAATTCGTCCTTGCCGTCGGCCGACGCGTTTCGCGCCGCGAGCGCCACTCCGACCGCCGCCGCCACGCCGATCGCTGGCGCGCCACGGACCCTCATAGTTGTGATCGCGTCCGCGACCTGCTCGGGGGTCGTCAGCTCGATACTGACCAACTCCGCCGGAATGCGGGTCTGGTCGATCATTGTCACTTTGCCGTTTGAGTAGTCTACTGTTCGCTGCATAGGAGTTGTCAGTCCTTGGTTGTCAGCGGATGAATCGAACGCGGCAGAGGCCGAGTTCCACCAGCGCGTCAATCTCGTGGTGGTCTGTGGTAACGAACTCCGCGTTCATTCTGTTCGCCAGCGCCAGACCGAAGCAATCGGCAAGTGAAACGCGACGGTGATCGCACTTGTAGATAGCGGCCAGTTGCCAGAAAGCCGGGTCCAAGTCCTCGCGGGTTTCAAGGCCTGTGAGGGCAAAGGCATCTAGGGCAGCCTCCGCTGCTTCATGCCCCTTCTCGCGACGGAACCCGTAGTAGACTTCGCACAGATTCACGGCATGCACAGAGCATTCGTTATCGGTAAGCAGTGCCTCGACGTTGCTCGCTCCCTCTTCCAGCCGCAGAAGCGCCAACATGGCACTGGAGTCCATAACCAGCCTCATTCCCTATCGCGCTCCTGCCAGCGCTGCTCTTCGCGCTCGACTTCCTCCCGCCGCTCGCGGATCAGGTCTTCACTCGAGAACGGCACATCGGCGAACTTGCCCATCACAGAACGAATACGCCTGCGTTTCTCGTCTCTGTCCAGGTAGCGCCATTGGCGGCGCATGAGTTTGCGTTCTCCTCCGCAGTCTCTGCGTGCTTTTCTCGCAGGAAATCATTCACGGCGTGACCACTGCTCGGAAACTTGCCTGCTACGGCGTCCAAGCGTTTTTGCCTCTCCTCCGACGACAAACTGCGCCACTCCGCGACGCGGGCATTCTGGACCTCCTGCTCGGTCCGCGCGTTCCATCTGCCCTCGCGCACGAACCTATCAACCTCTTCCTCGCTCACGCGCCAATGTCTGCCTATTTTGCAGCCTGGGAGCTTACGCTTGCGCAGGTATTGCCTGACGACTTGCGGATTGAGCTGGAGCATCTTGGCAGCTTGTTCTACGGTAAGAATATGCGCCATCGCAGTACACCTCTAAATATCAGTATACCACATAACACAACACAACGCACTGCTAATCGGATTCCCCAGACTTGCTGTCGTCTGCTTCGCGGGGTCGCGCTATGTAGACAGGCACGGCGCCTAGCAGGAAGGAGAACGCGAAGAAGATGGCGGATATACTGCGACCCTGTTGTACCAGATTTGCGGCAAACTCGCTCCACCTCAATCCGTATACCAGCAGGGTACACTGAAGAACGAAAAGCGGAAGCAGCCACAGCAAGACAAGGGCCGCGCGCCTCACGGGTGAGACTCTGACGCGCCAAGTGCTGACCCCTGCGGCGATACCGACAAACGTCAAACCCAAGAGGGCAATGTCGGCACAGTCGCGACTCGATCCGCTGATCTTGGCGATTAGGCTGGCAATCGGACCGCCGAAGCCGATCATCAAGAACACGGGGGCGGTTACGGCCCCCACCTGCCATTTCAGAATGCCCCCATCATTCATTGAGAGATCCTCCCCGATGCCCATTGTCACTCCTGATAGCCTGCTATCCCAGCCTCGCGAACTTCAGCGCGCTCGCGCAGGGGCAGTCGCGGGTGTCGGGGATGCGCTTGATCATCTCGAGGATCAGCGATTTCACGCGCTCGTTGTTGGAGTGCAGGACCTTGATAACCTCGCTGGCGTTCACGGGTTCCGCGCCGCCTTCGGCGACTATGCCGACGTCGTAGTCCGTGATCAGCGCGATGTTGACGTAGCAGATCTCCTGTTCGAGCGCGAGGATGCACTCGGGATACTGGGTCATGTTCGACCGTCGCCCAGCCCATTTTGGTGAACCACAGGCTCTCGGCGCGCGTGGAGAATCGCGGGCCCTGGATGACGACCGTCGTGCCGCCGTCGTGCATCGTGATGCCCTGCTCGCGGCCGATCTTGCACGGCGAGCTTGCGCAGGGTGGGGCAGTAGGGCTCGGCGGAGGAGACGTGCGTGGCGACCGGGCCGTCGTAGAATGTGTCCTTGCGGCCGGTGGTGCGGTCGATGAACTGATCGCACACCACGAAATCGCCGGGCTTGATCTCGGCCTGCAGGCTGCCGACGCAGTTGGGCCCGATGATGCGCGTCACGCCGAGCTGTTTCATTGCGGCGATGTTGGCGCGGTAGGGGATCATGTGCGGCGGGAGTTGGTGGTGCTTGCCATGCCGGGGCAGAAACGCGACCTTGCGGCCGCCGATGGCGCCGATGGTGACCATATCGCTGGGCGCGCCATAGGGCGTCTCGACCTTGATCTCCTCGAACGAGTCCATCAGTGAATAGAACCCGGAGCCTCCGAATACCCCGATCTCAGCCTTATACTGGCTCATTCATCGCCCTCCCGAATGCTTGGCATAGCTTTCTCAACGAACTCCAGCGCCTGGAGCGCCGCCGCTTGCTCGGCCTGTTTCTTGCTCTTGCCCGTTCCCCGTCCCATCGGGGCGTCTCTGAGCGTCACCTCGATCGTGAAGGTCTTGTCATGGTCCGCTCCCTCTTCAGCGATGACGATGTACTTGGGCGCTTCTTTATACAGCCCCTGGGTGTGCTCCTGGAGCAGTGATTTGTAATCGCGAATATGCTCTTTTCGCTCGATATCGAGCAGTATCGACTCCAGCGCTCGCAGCACGAACTGCCGCGCCGCGTCCATGCCGCAGTCGAGGTAGACCACCGCTACCAGCGCCTCGAACGAGTCCGAAAGGATCGACAGCCGCCTCCTGCCGCCGCTGGCTTCCTCGCCGGTGCTCATCAGGATCATATCGGCCAGGCCCAGGAGCTTCGCGCTCTCGGCCAGCACCGGCTCGCTCACCGCGACCGCCTTGGCTTTGGCAAGATCGCCCTCGGATCGCTCAGGGAACTGCGCATAGAGATACTCGGCCACGACCATTCCGAGAACCGAGTCGCCCATGAACTCCAGCCGCTCGTTGGACATCGCCTCGCCCGCCTCGCCCAGATACGACCTGTGCGTCAGCGACTGCTGCAGCAGGGCGAAGTCGGTTATGTCCACCTGCAGCTTGCGAGCGATCTTCTTAAGTGTCTTGGTGTCGAAGGGAGTCATCAGTTGTTAGTCATCAGTTCTCAGTCGTCAGTCTTCAGTCGGGAAGTCGATGCGCCATTGCCAGAGTCTCGGGCCGAGGATTGTCAGCTTCCCCGACTCGATCAGACGCTGGCGGCGGGCTTTCTCAAGGCGGATGAGCACGCGTTTCTTTCTCCGGGTCGCGCGGCCGTCCGCCCGACCTTTGCTTGTCCAGCGAATTCTCAACCCGGACAGCGGTGGCAAACTTGCTTCGTCGCTGCTTTTTCCAGTCCTGATAGTCCACGCTTTTCACTGGCTGCAAGTCCTTGAGGATGTCATTCAACGCGGCGTCGCACTTCTCTTCGACCGCGCGCCGCTTGAGGTAGTCCCAATCGATCTGATCACGGTTCTCCGCGATTAGGTGGGCCGCCCAACGCCCGTCTTCCTTCGACTGCCAGTGCACGAACGCGTTGAGGCGGTCGATTATGAGGTCCTCGACGCCGAGCACGTAGGCCGTCATGCCATCCACGCGCACGGCGAGCACACGTTCACGCTCAACGACCGGAAGGCTGCTCGACGGGGCCTCTATCGCCATTGAAAGATCCTCGCGAATCCAGTGGCGCCCCTCCTTGACGAAGCCGAGATCGGACATCGGGCCGTCCAGCACCTGGCTGTCACAGACGACATCCACATCCAGCGTCGTGTACCCACCCGACGTGTAGAACTCGACAGCCGCTCCGCCCACGAGCACGGGCTGGATGCCGGTCGGACTCAGGCATTCAGTGATGACGGCGAGAACCCAGAGCCGGCGCTCCACTGGATCGCTCATGCCCGCCGCCCTGCTAAGGCGTGCTCTGAGTTCTTCGATGCTTGCCATCTGCTAACCGCGATTCTTGACCGACGACCGATGACTGACGGCTATCCCAGCTTCGCCACCGCCTCGTCTATCCTGTCCAGGCCCTTTTCTATGTTTGCCATCGATGTGGCATAGGAGAGCCGGACGTAGTTGTCCGCGCCGAACCCGCTGCCGGCGACGACGGCCACCTTCGCCTCGGCGAGCAAGAAGTCGGCGAACTCATCTGAGTTGGCGATCTTCTTGCCGTCGAATGCCCCGCCGTACAGCTTGCCCACGTTCGGGAACACGTAAAACGCGCCGCCGGGCATCGTGCACGTGATTCCGTCGATCGCGTTGAGGCGGCCGACGATGTAACGCCTCCGCTTGTCGAACTCCGCAACCATGTCATCGACCGTTTCCTGCGGGCCGTCTAGCGCCGCGACCGCCGCGGGCTGCGTGAACGAGACCAAATTCGACGCGCTGTGGCTCTGGATCGCCGACATCGCGTCAACGATGTCGCGTTCGGCGGCGGCGTAGCCCAGCCGCCAGCCGGTCATGGAAAACGCCTTGGAGAAGCCGTTGACGGTGATCGTGAGCTTCTTGATCTCGTCGCCGAGCGAGGCGATGCTCACGTGCTCGTTGCCGTCGTAGATGATCTTCTCGTAGATCTCGTCGCTGAGCACGTAGAAGCCCTTTTCGACCGCCAGCTCCGCGATCTGCTCGATCTGCTTGCCACTATAGATGGCGCCGGTTGGGTTTGCTGGGCTGTTGAGGATCAGCATTCGCGTTTTGGGCGTGACTGCCGCGCGCAGCTTGTCGATGGGCGCGGTGAAGCCGGTGGATTCGTCGGTCTCGACGCAGACCGGCTTGCCGTCCGCGAGGCCCACGATCTCCGGGTAGCTGACCCAATACGGCGCGGGAATGATGACCTCATCGCCGGGATCGACCACGGCCAACGCCGCGTTGTAGATCGAATGCTTCGCGCCGAGCGACACGATGATCTCGCCGGGCTTGTATTCGAGGCCGTTGTCGCGCGCGAGCTTCTCGCAGATCGCCTTTCTGAGGTCGGGCGTGCCGGAGGTGGGCGTGTATTTCGTGAACCCGGACTGCATCGACTTCGCCGCCGCGTCCTTGATGTGCTGGGGCGTGTCGAAATCGGGCTCGCCGGCGCCGAAGTTGACGACGTCGATGCCTTCCGCCTGCATCGCCTTGGCCTTCGCAGTGATGGCGAGGGTGGCGGACGGGCTTACATTACGTGCTCTTCGGGATATGAGTGACATGCAGACCTCCGGGTGGAAAGTGGAAAGCGGAAAGTGGAAAGCTGCGAGCGGCCCGGCCGCTTTCCACTTTCCACTCTCAGCTTTCCACTAACCATCAAACCTTCTGAAAATCAGCGTCGCGTTCTGGCCGCCGAAGCCGAAGGAGTTGTTCATCGCATATTCTACCTTCGCTTCGCGCGCCTCGTTCGGAATGAGATCGAGAGTGCACTCGGTATCGGGCTCGACCAGGTTGCGGGTCGGCGGGACAATGCCCTCGTTGATCGCCTTGATGCACACGATGCTCTCGACCGCACCCGCCGCGCCGAGCAGGTGGCCGTGCATGGACTTCGTCGAGCTGACCATCACGTTCTTCGCGGCGTCGCCAAACGTCAGCTTGATCGCCTTGCACTCCTCGGGATCGCCGACCGGCGTCGATGTGCCGTGCGCGTTGATGTAGTCGATCTTGTCGGCGGTAATGCCGGCGCTATCGAGCGAGTTCTGCATGCTTCGCGCCGCGCCGTGATGGTCGATAACGACCATGTGATACGCGTCCGCCGAGCAGCCGTAGCCGACGATCTCGGCGTAGATGTGCGCGCCGCGGGCCTTGGCGTGCTCGAGTTCTTCGATGATGAGAACGCCCGCGCCCTCGCCCATTACGAACCCATCTCTATCTTTGTCGAACGGCCGGCTGGCGTGCTCGGGATCGTCGTTGCGGGTGGTCATCGCCTTCATGGTGCAGAAACCGGCGCAACTCAGCGGTCGAATCGCTGCCTCGGCGCCGCCGACGATCATCGCGTCGGCATCGCCGCGCCGGATCATGTGCCAGGCCTCGCCGGTGGAGTGGCTGGCGGTCGCGCACGCGGTCACCACGGCCATGTTCGGTCCCTTGGCGCCGGTAAGGATCGCCACCATCCCGCTGGCCATATTCGCGATCAGCATCGGGACAAAGAACGGGCTGACGCGCCTCGGGCCGTTGTTGAGCAAATTGATATGCTGCACTTCCCAGGTCTCGACCCCGCCGATGCCCGATCCGATCAGCACGCCGACGCGAGGGCCGTTTTCCTCGGTGACTTCGAGTCCGCTGTCCTTCATCGCGGTGAGCGCCGCCGCGGTCGCGTATTGGACGAACGTGTCCATCTGCCGCGCGGACTTTGCATCGACGAACTCGGTCGGATCGAAGCCCTTAACCTCCGCCGCTATCTGCGTGGCGTGCTGGGAGGCGTCGAAATGCGTTATCGGTCCGATACCGTTCTTGCCCGCCTTTACCGACGCCCAGAACTCATCAACGGTGTTGCCCAGGGGAGTGATCGCCCCAAGGCCGGTTACTACAACTCTTCTTTCCTGCATTAACCCCTACCTATGCCCAAAGGTTCAAAGGCCTCTTGAGGCCTTTGAACCTCTGCAAATGGCGAATCGTACCCCGCCTACACTGTGCTGGTTGGCGGCATCGCCTGAGCATGGAATCCCCAAAAACCAGAAAAGCAGAAAGGGTACTTCCGTTTCTGGCTCTCTATGTTTCGGGCTTCCGTGCTCGGGACGGCTTAGCCGGCCTTGGCGTCGATGTATTCGACGGCCTGCTTGACGGTGGTGATCTTCTCCGCGTCCTCGTCGGGAATCTGAACCTCGAACTCGTCCTCGAAGCCGATCACCAGATCGACCACGTCCAGCGAATCCGCGCCCAGATCGTCCACGAACGACGCCGACTCGGTAACCTCATCCGCGCTCACTTTCAGCCTGTCAACAACAACTTTCTTGACTCTGTCCAGAGTAGACATCCCATATCCTCCTGTGCAATTCCGTCCTACATAACCATTCCGCCGTCCACGGCGATAACTTGTCCGGTGACGTAGCTGGACGCCTCGCTGCACAAAAACAGCACGACCTCCGCCACATCCTCCGGTGTCCCAAGCCGCTTCAGGGGTATCTGTTGAGCGATACCCGCCTTCGCGTCCTCGGGCATTTCTTCGGTCATCACGGTCTGGATGAACCCCGGAGCGACCGCGTTGACGTTGACCCCGCGCGAGCCAAGCTCCTTGGCGGTAGTCTTCGTTAGCGCGATCACGCCGCCCTTTGAGGCAGAGTAATTGGCCTGCCCCGCGTTTCCCATCATGCCCATCACCGATGCCATGTTGACGATTTTGCCCTTGCGCTCGCGCATCATCAACCTGGCAACGGTCCTGGTGCAGTTGAACACGCCCTTGAGGTTCGTGTCCAGCACCATGTCCCATTCCTGCTCGCTCATACGCACGATCAGGTTATCGCGAGTGATGCCGGCATTGTTGACTAGTATATCGATTCTGCCGAACCTGTCAACAGTTGCCTGCACCATCTTCTCGACGTCTTCGGTGTTGGCGACGCTGCCGTAGACCGCCAGCGCCTCTCCCCCCATATCGGCGACCTCTTTTGCGACCGCGTCCGCCGCCTCGGCGACGAAGTCGGCAATAGCGATCTTCGCGCCTTCTTTGGCGAGCCGCAGCGCGATCGATCTTCCGATGCCCTTTCCCGCCCGGCCTGCGCCGGTCACCAATGCTATCTGATCTTGAAGTAGCAACCTCAATCCTCCGGACTGAGTATTTCGTATTGAGTATTGAGTATTGCCCACGCAGTCGTGGACTCGGTGGAAATACTCAATACTCAATAATCAATACTCAATGATCTCTGCTTCCGGCGCGATCCGCTTGATCAGCCCCGCCAGCACGTTACCCGACCCCAATTCTATGAAAGCTTCGGCCCCCGCGTCAAGCATCCTGCGTACGGACTCGACCCACCGCACGCTGCCGGTGAGCTGTTTGGCTAGATTGGCGCGCACTTCGGCGGCGGTAGTTTCGAAGTCGGCGGTATAGTTCGCGACCACGGGCGTCATGGGATCGCACATCTCAGCACCCTTCAGCGCTTCATAGAGCGCTTCCGCCGCCGACTGCATAAGAGGCGAGTGAAACGCGCCACTGACGTTGAGCGGCACGACGCGCTTCGCGCCCATCTCGGAAGCGATCTCGGACGCCTTCGCGACCGCCGCCGCCTCGCCCGATATCACCGTCTGGATCGGGCTGTTGAAGTTGGCCGCGGTGACGATCCCGGCGTCGGCCGATTTCTCGACCGCTTCGGTGGCCTGTTCGGGCGACAGGCCGAGAATCGCGGCCATCGTGCCCGGATTGGCTTCGGCAGCGTCCTGCATCAACCGCGCGCGGGTCCGAACCAGCCTCAATCCCTCTTCGAGCGTGTATGTGCCCGCCGCATAGAGCGCCGCGTATTCGCCGATGCTGTGACCCGCGGCAAACGCCGGCAGGAGGCCATTCTCAAGCGCGACTTCATACGCCGCCGCGCTGGTCACAAAGAGCGCGGGCTGCGCGTTGATGGTCTGCTTCAGCTCGTCTTCAGGGCCGTTGAAGCACAGCTCCGAGATCGAGTAGCCCAGTGCAGCGTCGGCGCGCTTGAACACGTCCGCCGCCACGGCATAGTTCTCCGCAAGCTCCTTGCCCATCCCGACGCACTGCGACCCCTGGCCGGGGAATACGAACGCAACCTTCCTACTCCCCATTGCGCATTCCCCATTCCCGTATCTAGTAGGCCCACTTCATCGCTCCCGCAGCCCAGGTCAGTCCGCCTCCGAACCCGACCATCACGACCACGTCGTCCTTCTTGACCTTGCCCTCGGCGATCGCCTCGTTAAGGGCGAGTGGTATCGACGCAGCCGAGGTATTGCCGTATTTGTGTATGTTCACGAACAGCTTCTCCGGCGGGAGTCCCAATCGGTTCACGGCTGAGTCGATGATGCGAATGTTTGCCTGGTGTGGGATCACCATATCCACGTCTGCCGTCGTCATCCCGCACTTCGCAAGCACCCGTTCGGTTGCCTCGCCCTGGATCTTGACCGCGAACTTGAAGACCTCCCGCCCCTCCATGCTTATCTTGTCCCTGTGCTCCGCCAGATTTTCAGGGGTGCAAGGCATGCGGCTGCCGCCCGCCTCGATCCTGAGATACTGCGACCCGGTGCCGTCGGCGCCGAGGTCGAACGCCAACAGTCCCTGACCCTGCTCGACCGGCGCCACTACGGCCGCGCCCGCGCCGTCGCCAAACACCACGCACGTGCCGCGGTCGGTCCAGTTGGTGACCCTAGTGAGCAGGTCGGCCCCAATGACTAGAATGCGCTCATACATGCCGCTTCGGATAAACGCGTCGGCCGAGGCAAGCGAGTATACGAAGCCAGAGCAGGCGGCTGCAAGATCGAATGCCGGCGTACCTACACACCCAAGCTCCTGCTGTACGAGGCAGGCAGTAGATGGCAACGGCTGGTCCCCGGTGAACGTCGCCACTATGATAAGATCGATATCTTTGGGCTCCAGCCCCGCTCTTTCGAGCGCAACTCTCGCCGCCTTCACAGCGTAGTCCGAACATGCTTCGCCGTCAGCGGCAATCCGGCGCTCGGATATGCCGGTCATGTTGCGAATCCACTCGTCTGATGTATCGACAATCTTCTCCAGATCGGCGTTCGTCAGCACCTTCTCGGGCACTGCCGAGCCCATGCTTATGATTCCTGCGTTTTTCAACTCACCCATCGTATCAACCAACCTCTATGCCTGTTTCTCAGCGGCTGCGGGCTCCGCGAGACGATCGCGGATCGCTGCTACGACGCCGCCGTTGACGGCCTCTTTGGCCGCCCTCACCGCGCTTGCCACCGCACGGGCCTTACTACGCCCGTGGCCTATTATGCACACGCCATTGAGGCCCAGCAGCGGCGCGCCGCCGTATTCGCTGTAGTCGAGTTTCCTCTTGAACTTCAGCAGATAGGGCAGAAGCAGCGCCAGCGGAATCTTAGCCAGCGGATGGGAATAGACCTGCTCCTTGAAGGATGTCTGTGATGAACTCCGCGAGCCCCTCGGCGGCCTTCAGCGCCACATTCCCCGCGAACCCATCCGCCACGATCACATCCGCCGCGCCGGAGAAAAGATCGCGGCCCTCGACGTTGCCGATGAAGTTGATCGGCATCGCGACCAGCTCCTCGTGCGCGGCCTTTATCAGATCGCTGCCCTTGCTGCGTTCCTCGCCGACGGAGAGCAATCCTACGCGAGGCCGTGCGATTCCAAGCGCGTTCTCGGCGTAGACGCTTCCCATCACCGCGAACTGCTTGAGATTCTCGACCGAGCAATCGACTACCGCGCCCGCGTCGAGCAGAACACTCGCGCCGCTCGCGCTGGGCATTACGGCAGCTATGGCGGGGCGGTCGATGCCTGGGATGCGTCCGAGGCGAAGCGTGGCTACGGCCATCGCGGCGGCCGTATTGCCGACGCTGACCATCGCGTCCGCCTCGCCTTCCTTGACGAGCGACGCGGCGACCACCACCGACGCGTCCTTCTTGGTGCGGACGGCCGCGGCGTGCTCGTCCATCGCTATGGTGTCGGCGGCGTGGCGAATGGTCACGTGGCCGGACCTGGCGAACTCAGGCGGCAGACAGGGCTTGATTCTGGCCTCGTCTCCGACCAGTATCACGTCTGCTCCGTGGAGTTTGCCGCCCTGAGCCGCGCCCCTAACAATCTCGCCCGGCGCGAAGTCGCCCCCCATTGCATCGACGGCTATTATCATGCGCGCATCCTTCTCGCGCCGTCACTCTGCAATGTTAGTCCTCGCCCTTCTTCTGCTTCTCCTTGATCGTAACCACAAGTCGTCCTTTGTAGTAGCCGCATGAAGGGCATGCGTGATGGGAAAGCGCGGGCGCGTGACAGCGCGGGCACTCGGAGATGCCCGGCATGGCCAGCTTATAGTGCGTTCTGCGAAGCCGCGTCCTCTGGTTGGAATGTCGTCTTTTTGGTAAAGGCATTCGTATTCTCCTAGTTGAAAGTCGAAAGCTGCAAGTTGAAAGTTGGGAGTCGTCCTCAGCAAAGGGTCTCCTGAACTTTGGACTTTCAACTTTCTAACTTTCCAACTCCCCTTCTTCGATCAGCGATGCCAGCGCGCCGAATGGTGATTCGGTCGAATCCGGCCGGCAATCGCACTGTCCATCATTCAAGTTAGCGCCGCAGTGCGGGCAGAGGCCCTTGCAGGCCTCCTCGCACAGCGGCTTGATCGGCACGTTCACCAGTATCGCCTGCCGCAGATACTCCTCCAGATCGAAGACGTTGTCCACGAACAGAGGGTCGCGTTCCTCTTCCGGCAGTTCCTCTTCCTCTTCGTCGCTCTCCGGCGCCCAGGGATGCCCCTCGAGCGGAAGCTCCTCCTCGATGTTGAGCTCGACGGGCAGCCGATAGGTCCTCAGACACCTCGCGCATTCCAGCTCGACCACCGTCCGGCACTTGCCGCGAACGTCGACAGTGCGGCCGGTGTTGGAGAACGCCAGGCTGCCCGTGACCCGCTCGACGCACTTTAGGCCGCCGGCGTCATCCTCGATCGGTTCTTCGTCTATCTCGGTACTTGATGCGCTTGCCCAGGTGGGCAGCGATCTCGCTTAGGTCCAGCTTCATAGTGCCCTCCCACTCCAGGCTCGTGGCGACAAACGCCCACCCATGTTACCACAATCCCGGCACATTCGTAAAAGCCGCCGAACAGGCTCATACACGACGATGCTTCGGTGCGAAAAACGAGCACCGAAGCATCAAGGGATGCCGCTATGACAGGGATCAGCTCTTCCCGATCAATTCCGCCGTCTCGCGTGCGATCATGCGCTCCTCGTTGGTCGGAACGAGCAGGATTCGCACGGAGCCCGACGGTTTGCTGATATCGGCCGGGCCGCGCAGGGAGTCATTCCTGGCTTCATCGAGATCGACGCCCAGGAACCCCAGCCCCTTGCACACCCGCGAGCGCACCGGCGCGCTGTTCTCTCCGATCCCGCCGGTAAAGACAATCGCGTCCAGGCCACCCATCGCCGCCGCGTAGGCGCCGATGTATTTCTTTATGCGATAGCAGAATATCTCGAGCGCCAGCCTGGCGCGGTTATTGCCGTCGTTGGCGGCCTGTTCGACGTCGCGCATATCGCTCGACACGCCCGACACCCCGAGCAATCCGCTTTTCTTGTTGATGATGTTGTCGATCTCGTCGGCGCGTGCGTGAAGCTCCTTGGCGAGGTAGACGAGAATAGCCGGGTCCATGTCGCCCCCGCGCGTGCCCATCACGAGCCCTTCGGCGGGCGTCATGCCCATGCTCGTGTCGATCACCTTGCCGCCCACGACCGCCGCCATGCTGCAGCCGTTGCCGAGGTGGCAGGTGATGATCTTCGTGGAGGCCGGGTCGTGCCCGACGGCCGCGAGCATCTTCTGGGCCTGACCGGTGACGTATTTGTGCGAGGTGCCGTGGAAGCCGTAGCGCCGCACGCCGTAGTCGGTGTAGGACTTATAGGGCAGGGCGTAGGTGTAGGCGTAGTCGGGGATGGTCGCGTGGAACGCCGTGTCGAAAACGGCGACCTGCGGCACATTCGGCATCAACCGCATACAGGCCCGGATGCCCTTGAGGTTCGGCGGATTGTGCAGGGGCGCGAGCTCGCTGAGCTTGTCGATCTCATCGACGGTTTCTTCGGTCATCAGCGTCGGCTGAACGAACTTCTCGCCGCCGTGCACCACGCGGTGTCCGACCGCCGCGATCTCATCAACGCTCGATATCGCGCCGCATTCGGGGTCGGTAAGAAGCGCGAAGACGTGGTCCATCGCCTTATCGTGGTCGGGCATGTCCACATCGACTTCTTTGGTGCACTTCCCCTCGTGCTTGATCTTGCCTCCACCGCCCACGACCCCGATCCGTTCGGCAAGGCCTTTGGCCAGCACCTCCTCGGTCTCGGAGTCGATCAATTGATACTTGAGAGACGAACTACCACTGTTCAATACAAGAATCTTCATCGACTGGGTTACCTGGTGTTTCCAGTTACGAGTTACGAAATACGAAATACGAATGAGGACGCACGCTTCCCAATTCGTATTTCGTAGTTCGTATTTCGTAACTCATTCTATCGCTTGCACCGCGGTAATCGCGGCGACGTTGACTATGTCTTCCACATCGCAGCCTCTGGAGAGGTCATTGACGGGCCTGCGGATGCCCTGAAGGACCGGGCCGTAGGCCTCGGCCTTCGCCAGCCTCTCCGTCAGCTTGTAGCATATATTACCTGCATTGAGGTCAGGGAAAATCAGAACGTTCGCTCTGCCCGCGACAGGACTTCCGGGCGCCTTCTTCTTGCCGATCCAATCGACCAGGGCCGCGTCGCCCTGAAGCTCGCCGTCGATGAGCAGCTCCGGCGCGCGCTCCTTGGCGATCCTGGTGGCCTCGATCACCTTGTCCGCGATCGGATCGGACGCGCTGCCCTTGGTCGAGAAGCACAGCATCGCCACTCGCGGCTCGAAGCCGAGCAGTGTGCGCATCGTCTTCGCGCTCTGGATGGCGATCTCGGCGAGTTCGTCGGCGTTGGGGTTGATGACGAGGCCGGAGTCCGCGTAGATGAAGACGCCGTTCTCGCCGTATTCGCAGTCCGGGACGATCATTACGAAGAAGCTCGACGCGATCTTGCACCCCGGCGCGGTCTTGAGGATCTGCAGCGCGGGGCGGACCGTGTCGGAGGTCGCGTGCGTCGCGCCGGAGACCTGCCCGTCGGCCTCGTCGGAGTAGACCATCATGCAGCCGAAATAGAGCGGGTCGGCGACGATCTCGTGCGCCTGCTGCTCTGTGATGCCCTTTGCCTTTCGAAGTTCGTAGAACGCCTTAGCGTATTCGTCTCGCAGTGGCGACTTGACCGGATCGACGATTCTGCAGCCGGACACGTCCGCGCCGGACGCCTTGCACGCAGCCGCGATCTTGTCCTCCTCGCTGACCAGTACCACCTGGGCCAGACCGCGCTCAACTATCTTCTGGGCCGCGGCGACGGTCCTCACATCATCAGCCTCCGGCAGCACAACGCGCTTTGTGGCGGCCCTGGCCTTGGCGTAGATCGTCTCCATCACATTCGGCATATCACTTCCCCCTGTACTCACAGTTACGAGTTACGAATCGTGTCATCCTGAACTGGTTTCGGGATCCAGGCCTGGATGCTGAATCAAGTTCAGCATGACACTAGGCGATTCGTAACTCGCAACTAGTAATTCGTAATTCGCAATTACCTTCTGACGCCGCGTCCGGTCGGAATGACGGGTTCGGCCGTCTGCTGCGTGGTTATTCGCACTTCCAGCTTCTCGCGGCCCTTCTGCAGGGTACCCATAACGGTGGCCAGATGATTCTCGATGGTGGCAAGGACTTCGCGGGCATACTCGTCCGCGCCACGGCGGACTTCGCGGGCGGAGGCGTCGGCATGGGAGAGAATGTCCTGCGCCTGGGTCTTTGCAAGCTTATTGATCTCGCTCGTATCTATCAGCTTTGCCGCCATCTGACGGGCTTCTTCGACGACGCGGTTCGCCTCCTCGCTGGCGCGCTCGGTGATCACCGCCGCCTCTTCCTTTGCGGCGGAGACGATCTTGTCGCTGTCGTTTGCGACGCGACTGGCCCTGCGCACTTCATCCGGCAGGGACGCGCGAATCTTGTTGGTGTGCATGTGGAACTCTTCGAGGTCGATGCCCCACGCTTTGCCGAAGAACGAGTATGCGTTTTCCGCCAGTTCTTCCAGACCGTCAAGCAGTTTCAGGATGTCCTCCTGAGAACCCCTGCCGCTCATGAAAGATGGTCTCTGCACCACAATCCGTTCGTCACTCATTTTCGTGCTCTCCCTGCTGGTTGAGGGTTGATGGTCTAGGGTTGAGGGACCCCATACCATCAACTCCCTTTGATCTTTGCGAGTAAGCTTTCTTCCACCACGGGCGGGACCAGGCCGGTTATCGATGCGCGGAACTCCGCAAGCTGCTTGACCATGCTGGAGCTCAGGAACAGGTGCTCCGCGCTGGTCATCATGAACATCGTCTCCACGCTGCCGTCGAGGCGCTTGTTCATGAGCGCCTGCTGAAGCTCGATCTCGAAGTCCGAAACCGCCCTCAGGCCCTTGATGACAATATCCGCCCCTTCCTTGCGGGCGTAACTGACTGTCAGGCCGTGGAAATAGTCTACTCTAACATTGGCTAAGTGTCTACATGCTTTTTGGAGAAGTTCGACTCTTTCTTCGGCCGAAAACATCGGCTCCTTTTCGAGGTTGACGGCAACCGCCACTACGACCTCGTCGAAGACCTTGGCCGCGCGCTCGATTATGTCCATGTGCCCGTTGGTAACGGGGTCAAAGCTGCCGGGATAGATTGCTTTCATTTGCGTTCAAACGTCCATGGGCCGCTCTTATCGCGTCTAGTAGATCCCGCGGGCGAGCCTCGTATTCCGAGAAGTGATCGATATTATCGCGGTTCAGATGGAGCTGGCCCTCGCCTACATTGCCACGGTGCTGACCGTTGGAGAAGTAGCGGTTGGATTCCAGCTCTCGGCAGTTCAGTACCCAGTATCGAATCAGATCGCGCCACACGGCGATCCACACGAACACATCGCAACAGCGGCACTTCACCTGCTGGAAGTTCATGTCGAACTGCTCACCTGAGTCAGAGGCCAACGCCTTGACGTACAGCGGCTCGTCCGTTCTGAACGCCACGGCCCGCGATGCCTTCACTTCAATCCGTATGTGATTGTCGAGGTAGAAATCATAGTCACCGGAATAGTCGGGATCGAGCTTCTTCGAGGGCTTTACGAGTTCGGGCACTAGTTCCTTGAGATGCCCCTGTGCCCACGCCTCCCCGAAACCGCGAGGCGCGCTAATCTCAAATACATAGAGGTACAGGTTGCGAGCAATATAGTCATCTCTCAGTTCATAGTAGTCGTCAAGGCAGAGCTTGCCCCTACCCAGGAGAGTGGAGATCATATACTCGTACTCGTTGAACGGGTAGACGGATGTCAACTCGGCAAGCCGTTCCAAGATGTCGTTGGCATCCTCCAGCTCGGATATCAGGTCGTTGAGCTTAGCGCGTAGCTTCTCCATCTCGCTCCTAGAATAGTGCTGTCTGAGGACTCACGTCTCTGCCAACGGGATCCAGGCTCGACGCTTCACGCCCCAATATGCTAGTGAACTCATCTTCGAACGGGTGGCCATTCTGCCATCCCGTACGGCCGAAGTGTCGATAGCGTTCAAGCCGCCGTATCGCGATCTCGCAATAGACAGGATCAATGTCTCCGGTATAGCAGCGCCGCTTCAGCCTCTCGCAAGCCAGCAGCGTCGTGCCGGAATGCGCGAAGAAATCGACAACGAGATCACCGGGGCTGGAACTCGCAAGAACAACTCGCTCAATGGCTTTGAGCGGCTTCTGCGCGTAGCAGCCTGATACGTTTTCCTCCAGGCGGTAGAAGACCTGCTGTATATCGACCCAGACGTTTCCGGCGCGTATATTCTCCGACTTGCTGCGCTCGAGATTCTCCGTGGTGTTTCCGTTTACATCCTTGTAGTAACCGCGCAGTATCTTTGGTATGTCTGTATACTGGACCTCGAAAGGGGGGTTCCCTTTTGTGTAATACAGGAGCTCTTGGCGCACAGCCATCCAGTTGCGCTGTGTTCCATATCCCCTTTGGTTACGCATGGTCATGAACGATCGAGAAGAAAACTCATCGAAGTCCCGCATCATAATCATGAAGTCAGGCAGCGGCTGGAAAGCATTGTTCTGATCCGCGCCTAGCCACACATAGAATGATGAGTCTAGTGCAAGAACACGGGATGAGTTACGTACCCACGTCTCACACCAGTTGATGAACTCGCGGATGTGTCTCTCCTCGAATGCCACAAGGTTGTAGGGTGGATCCTGTACGGCGAGTTGCGCGAGATCACCTTGCATCAACCGCAGAATCGCTTCGGAGTCACCCGCGTCCACGCAGGCTACCTTGTGGCGTTCTTCTGGATCCGTCCAGATATCGCCTGGCTCTAGCCTGCACAACGGCAGCAACTTGTCCCTTGTCTCGCTATCAATATCCAACCGCGGGAGTGGGTTGTTCTTCAATCTCGCTTCTCCTGCGCATGTTCTGAGGCTCAGCTCACCGTCACCAGCTCAAACGCCTCGTACTTCTTGATCAGATCGCGGCGGAGCCTGCCGAACGCCTCCGCCGAAAGATTCGGGTCCTTGTCGATTATCGCGAACGCCTCTTTGCGGGCGAGTTCGAGTATCGGTATGTCGTGTAAGATGTCCGCCAGCGTCAGCTCGGGCATTCCGCTCTGCTTGGTCCCGTAGAACTCGCCGGGGCCACGCAGTTCGAGATCCTTCTCGGCGATGACGAACCCGTCGTTGGTCTGCGCCATCGTCGTCATGCGCTTGATCGAGTCCTGGCTGTTGCCCTCGCAGATCATCACGCAATATGACTGTTCGTCACCGCGCCCGACTCTTCCTCTGAGTTGATGCAATTGAGCGAGCCCGAATCTGTCGGCGTCCTCGATCACCATCACTGTGGCGTTCGCTACGTCAACGCCCACCTCGATCACCGTGGTCGAGACGAGGATATTCACCTCGCCGCTTCTGAACGCGGTCATCACGGCGTCCTTCTCATCCGACTTCATGCCGCCGTGCAGCAGGCCGATCTTGATGTCGGGGAAGACCTCGGTCTGCAGGAATTCGGCAAGCTCGGTTGCGGCCTGCACCTGCAGCTTGTCGCTCTCCTCGATCAGCGGGCAGACGACGTAGGCCTGCCTGCCCTGGTCGATCAGCGTCCGCAGCGCCGCGTAGACCTTTCGCCGCTCGCCGATCTGCTTCCAGTGGGTCTTGATCGGCTTTCGGCCGGGCGGAAGCTCGTCGATGACCGAGACGTCGAGGTCGCCGTAGACGGTCAATGTGAGCGTGCGCGGGATCGGCGTGGCGGTCATGACCAGCATGTCGGGCATCAGGCCCTTTTCCATGAGCGCCGCCCGCTGCATCACGCCGAAGCGGTGCTGCTCGTCAACGATCACCAGCCCCAGCTTGTGGAACTCCACGCCCTCCTGAATCAGCGCGTGCGTGCCTATGACGATCTGCGTCTGGCCGGACGCGATGCGTTCGTTGACCTGCCGCCGGTGCGCGCTGCGCAGGCTGCCGGTAAGCAGATCGACGCGAATGCTCGGGAAAATGGGGACTGTCCCAAGCGGAGCGGGTGGACTGTCCCCATTTTCCGCGCGTGCCAGCAATCGCGAAATGCCCATATAATGCTGCTCGGCGAGGATCTCGGTCGGGGCCATCAGCGCGGACTGGTAGCCGTTCGCCGCGGCGATCAGCATCGCCGCCAGCGCGACCGCGGTCTTGCCCGAGCCGACGTCGCCCTGCAGGAGCCGGTTCATGCACACCGGCCGCGCCATATCGTTGGCGATCTCCTTGATCACCTTCTTCTGCGCGTTCGTGAGCTCGAACGGCAGTATCTTTCGCAGTTGATCCTTGAGATCGGGCGGGATGTTGAACGCAATCCCCTGCCCGGGCGCCTCGATCCCGCGCTTTCTCATCGCGAGCGCAAGCTGCAGCAGGAACAGCTCTTCGAACACCAATCGCTTCCGCGCCGCCAGACGAGCCTCATCGCTCTCGGGGAAATGTATGTTGCGGATCGCCTCCTGCGCGTCCATCAGGTCGAGCCGGTTGCGCAGGTCCTCCGGCAGCGTCTCCTCGATGAGCGGGAGATACGCGTCCAGCATGCCGTAGATGACCTTGCGCAGCGTGATCTGGAAAAGGCCTTCCGTGAGCGGATAGACCGGTACCACGCGCCCCGTTGACAGCGGGTCGCCCTGTTCTGAGAAGATCTCGACCTCAGGCGAGGGCATCTCCACGCCCCACCTACCCGCCTGCACGGTCCCATACGCGACGATCTCGCGTCCGCGCAGCTTGGTGAACTGCTCCTTGCGGAACTTCTGGTTGAACCACGTTAGCACAAGCGAGCCGGTTCCGTCATCGATGACCACCTTCGTGAGAACGAGTCGCCCTCGGGTGGAGACGTTGTCGGCGCCAAGTACGGTGCCGCGAACGGTTGCGGTCTCGCCGTGCTGGAGGCTTGCGACCCTGGCGAAGTGGGTGCGATCCTCGTAGCGGCGGGGGAAGTGGTGGAGCAGGTCGCCGGCGGTGCCAATGTTGAGCTTGACGAGCATGCCGGCGATCCGCGGCCCGACGCCCTTCACATACTGGACCTCAGTGTCCAGCGAACGCGGACGCGGAACGGATGCGGGCTTGTCGGCAGCAGGTTTGCTCATTTGCTATTGACGATTGACGACTTGTGACCCGTGGTTGGCTTGGTAAATCGTAGATCGTCAATCGGAAATTGTCAATGCGTTACTCCGCGGCCGGGGGGCCGGACATCGCTTTGATACGGCCCTTCTTGAACAGCAGAAGCAGCGGGAGCACGCACGCGAAAATGATCCCGGTCATGAGGAACGCGTCCCCAAACGACATCACCATTGCCTGCCCCTGGACCATTCGGTCGAACAGCCCGAGCGCCTTCTGCTTTGCCATTGGCGCGGTATACCCCTTGGTCATCAACCAGTGCTGCGCGCTGCTCAGCCGCTGCATCGCGACCGGATTGTAGGCGCTGATATGCTCGACAAGGGTGGTGCGATGCATATCGGCGCGGTGATCGACAAAAGTCGCCAGAAACGCTATCCCCGCGCTGCCGCCAAGCTGCCGGAAGAGGTTGAAAAGCCCTGTTCCATCGGCCATGTTCTTTGGGGATATGCTGAGCAGGGTGGCCAGTGTGAGCGGCACGAACAGGAATCCCATCGCGGCGCCGCGAACCACCAGCGGCCAGAACATGTGCTCCGGGCCGGTGCTCAGAGTCAGCGTCCTGAGCCAGTACATTGACACGATGAACGCGATCACGCCCACTCCCACCAGCCTCCTCGGCGAGAACCTGCTTACGATGTGCCCTATGAACGGCATGACTACGGCGGTAGCTGCCGCGCCTGGGAAGACGATCCACCCGGTTTGCCAGGCCGAGTAACCCCTGAGCTGCTGCAGATATACCGGGAGGATGAATATGCCGCCATACAAGCCGAACCCCACGACGGTGGCGATGATTGTGCCCGCCGCGAACCCTCGATCCTTGAGAATGCGCAGGTTTACCGCTGGGTGTTTGATCCGCAGTTCCCATGTGACGAACGCGATCAGGCCGGCAACAGCCAAGAACGCCAGCGTTGCGATGAAGTTCGAGTGGAACCAGTCCTCGCGGTTGCCCTTCTCCAGCACCGTCTGCAGCGATCCCAGACCTAGCGCGAGGAAGCCGATGCCGATAGCATCTATGCCCGCCCTTGCCCGCTCATGCCGCGAATCGTGGACGTAGACCCACGTCATCACGGACGCCAGAATGCCTATGGGGACGTTGATGAAGAATATCCACGGCCAGGAGTAGTTGTCGGTTATCCAGCCGCCCAGCGTCGGGCCGACAGTCGGCCCCACCATTATGCCGATGCCGTAGATCGCCTGCACCATCCCCAGCAACTGCGGCGGGAATATCTCCATCATCGTGGCCTGTGCGGTCGAGAGCAGCGCCGCGCCGCCTGCGCCCTGCAGGATGCGATAGACGATAAGCTCGGTCAGACTGTGGGATGTGCCGCACAGGAATGAAGCTGCCGTGAAGATCATCATCGACGCGGCCAGGTAGCGCTTACGGCCGAACGTAGACGAAAGCCAGCCGGTCAGCGGCAGAACGATCACGTTTGCGATGATGTAGCCGGTTGAAACCCAGCCGATCTGGTCCAGAGTCGCGCCGAGGTTGCCCATCATCTGCGGGATCGCCACGTTGACGATGCTGGTGTCGATCACCTGCATCAGCGTGCCCAGCATCACCGCGATAAGGATGATCCAACGCGTGGTACTGGCTGTACTCGGCATATTCGGCTGTTCCGGGGGTTGGGGATTGCGTTGCCAAAGCTGTTACCTTGTCTCGACGACTGCCACCACGGACATCCCCGCGCGCAGCTTGTCGAGACCGGGCTGCCCGGCGTCGAAGGATATCTTGACCGGCACGCGCTGAACGACCTTGACGAAGTTGCCGGTAGCGTTTTCAGGGGGCAGCAGCGCGAACGTTGAGCCGGTGCCCGCGGAAATGCTGTCAACGCGCCCGCGCAGGCTGTGTCCGGGGACCGCGTCCACGTAGATCTGAGCCTTGCGGCCCGGTTTCACGCCCCTCAGTTGCGTCTCCTTGAAGTTCGCAACAACCCACGCGTCAAATGACGGGATCAGCGCCATCAGCGGGGTTCCCGGCTGCACGAACTCCCCGACCTGCACCGATTTCGCGCTCACGCGGCCATCGCACGGCGCGTAGATGCGGCAGTAGCTGAGCTGAAGCAAGGCAGCTTGCAGCGCGGCCCTGGCCTGCTCGACTTTGGCCTCGGCTTGTGCTTCGGCCGTCCTGCTTACCGCGACCTGAGCCGGGGCGGTGTTTGCCTGGCTGAGTTGGCCCTGCGCCTGCTGCTGGCGAGCGACGGCCTGACCCACGCCCTGTTGGGCCGCACCGAGCTGGGCCTTGGCCTGTCCGACGGCGGCTTCCGCGGCCCGAACCTGCTCGCGCGCCGCGTTGAGGTCCGCCTTTCTGGCCTCAACGACGGCCTGTGCGGCCGCGACCTGTTCTTTGGCGCTGTCGAGGCCTGCCTTGGCCGAGTCGGCGGCGGTTTCGGCGTTGTCCGCCGCCTGTCTGCTGCCCGCGCCCTGCTTGGCAAGATTGTCATATCGGCGGGCGTCGCGCGCGGCGTTATCGTAGTTCGCCTGGGCCGCGACGACGGCCGCCTTCGCCGCCTGCACGTTCGCGTTGGCCGTCGCAATGGCCGCCTGCGCCGAGCTCACGGCTGCTTTGGAGCGCTGGTGATTCGCTGTTGCGGATGAGACAGCCGCCTGGGCCTGGCTCACCGACGCCTTTGCGGTCCCGATGCCGCTCTGGGCCTGTCCAAGCCCGCCCTGAGCCTGCGTGATCTGCGCACTGCCCGTCTGCTGGGCGAGATTGACGCTAACGCCGGCCCCCTGAGCCTGCGCGGTGGCCACTGCCAGATCCGCGCGCGCCTTCGCGACTTCGGCGCGGTAGGTCGCATCGTCGAGCGAGACAAGCAACTGGCCCTTCTTAACGAGGCGGTTGTCCTTTACGGGCACGGCCTGCACGGTACCGGTCACTTGCGGCGATATCTGAATCACGTTGCTCGTTATGTAGGCGTCGTCCGTGGAGGCGTGGCCGCGCGCCCAGGCCAGATAGCGTATTCCGATCACCAGCCCGACGACGACCGCCACCGCAAGAATCACCCTCAGCGCGATCTTCACACCGGGCCGGCCATTGATACCATCTGCGCCATTGGGCGGCGCACCGCCGTTCGAATCCAGCTTCGTCTTCTCAGCTTCTTCTACACTCACGGTCTACCTCGCTAATACTCCATTGACAAGCAGGCGGGCCACACGGTCCGCCGTAGCGGCGATCTCGTCGCGTTCGCCGAGCTGCCTCGGGCACAGGTTATAGGGCAGCATCGAATTCGTAGCCAGCAGCAGTATCTGTGCTGTCTGCATGCTGTCTTCATCTCCGAATACGCCTGTCCGCTTTCCGTCCTCCAGCACCCGCGCGAATACCTCGGCTTCCGCCTCGCGCCACCGCTCGCGGGCGGCCTCGATGATCGGGCGGACCGCCGCCAGCAGATCGTCGATGCTCTTCGTCATGATTGCGCGCGTTGTCGAACCGGACCATCACGCGCGCCACGAGCATCTCGCGCAGGCGCTGGGCGGGCGATCCATCCGACTCGGCGATCTGCGACAGCCGCGCGCGCACCCGCTCGTTAATACGGCCGATCCACGAGACCGCGATCTCCTCCTTGCTGTGGAAGTGCAGGTAGATCGTGCCCTTACCGATGCCGGCCTCGTGCGCGATGTCGTCCACGGTCGTCTTGGCGTAGCCGTAGAGTCCTAGCAGCCGCTCGGCGGCGTCGAGTATGGCGTCTTTGATGTCGATCTTTGCGGTTTCCGTTCGCATGGCGCGTGTACTAATGACCAGATCAGTATTCCAGTCACATTATCGGTGGTTGAGGCCGATCTGTCAAGAACCGGGTATATGAACGCCATGCTCGAAAAGAGAGTCGTCGAACTCAACACGCGTCTTGCGGACCCGTCGGGCGATTGTGTCATCTACTGGATGCAGCGGTCTCAGCGCGCGTTCGACAACCCCGCGCTCAGCTTTGCCGCCGGCCTGGCCAACGATCTGTCGAAGCCGCTTCTGGCCTACTTCGGACTCTATGATGAGTATACAATGGCGAGCGTGAGAGCGTTCAAGTTCATGCTGGAGGGGCTCAAGGAAACCGCGCGGGCGTTGGAGGAGCGCGGAATCGGGTTTGCCATGAGGCGGGAACGACCCTGGGAGGGAATCGCGCGTGCGGCGAAGGAGTTTGGGGCGTGCGCGGTGGTCGTAGACGAGGACTATCTCAATGTGGGCCGGTCATGGCGCGCGGATGCTGCGCGAACGCTCGAGGTGTGCTTCGTGCAGGTGGACTCGGAGAACCGTCGTGCCGGCGCGCATCTCCGACCACGAAGAGTGGGGCGCATACACCCTGCGGCCGAAGATACTGAGGGTCCTTGACGAATGCCTGGGCGATGCACCCGAGGTCGAACTTAGGCGCAAGTGGACCGCAGGCGCGCCGGATTGCATCGACATGGCGGATCTCGATCCACCGAAGATGGCGTTGGGCCTGCGCGTGGATCAGGACGTCCCGCCCACGCCTCATTTCGTCGGCGGCGCCTCGCAGGCTTACGAGCGGCTGTCGCGCTTCATCGAGACCGGCCTCCCGAGATACGCCGCCGAGCGCAACGATATCGGCGTCTCGGTCTCAAGCGAACTCAGCCCGTATCTGCACTTCGGCCAGATCGCGTCGGAGCGGATCGCGCTGATCGTCCGCGAATCGGATGCGCCCGACGACTGCATGGACGCCTTTATCGAGCAACTGATCGTCCGCCGAGAGCTGGCGATCAACTTCTGCCTGCATAATCCGCTCTACGATACCCTCGCCGCCGCGCCCAACTGGGCCGCCGACACGCTCGCCAAACACGCCTCTGACCCGCGCCCCGAGCTCTACGCACTCGACGAGCTGGAGTCGGCCTCCACGCACGACGACCTCTGGAACGCCGCGCAGGCGGAGCTTGTGTCCTCGGGCAAGATCCACCCATACATGCGGATGGTGTGGGCGAAGAAGCTCCTGGAATGGTCGCCCACGCCCGAGGAGGCTCTCTATCGCGCGATCTACCTCAACGACAAATACGCCCTCGATGGCCGCGACCCCAACGGCTATACCAACATCGCCTGGTGCATCCTCGGCAAGCACGACCGGCCGTTCGCCGAGCGGCCCGTGTTCGGCAAGGTCCGCTGCATGACGACCGGGTCCACGAAGCGCAAGACGCACTGGCAGGACTACGTCGCGCGGGTGAGTTTGACTGCCCTTCGGATGGGGTAATGTCCATCATACCGCCTGCCTGCTACATCATGGGGACGGGTGCGGGGATGAACGAAGGTCGCTTCAGAGCCTTGGAGATGCACATACCGGCGGATACGCGCTATCTGTCCGTCGTTCGGCGCGGCGTCAGGAACCTGGCGGAATCGATGGGCTTCGCGCGCGAGGACGTGGCCGACGTCGAGTTGGCCGTCTCCGAGGCTGTCACGAACTCCGTCGAGCACGGGTCGGCGCTGGATGGGGAGCCGGCGGTTGTGGTCAAGTGCCGCGGATTCGACGACCTGCTCGTCGTCGAAGTCGAAGGCGAGAGCCCAGCCGAATCGATCCCGGAGGGCCGCGAGCCATCGGCGCACGAGGAACGCGGGCGGGGCGTTCTGATGATGCGCGCGCTTATGGACGAATGCGAGGACTGCCGCACCGATCAGGGCATAAAGGTCAGGATGATCAAGCAGAAAGCGTCCGCCGGGCCGGCGTAGTCGGCCGCGATCACGAAGGCTGACCGACCTCGGCCAACGCCTCATCCATCGTCTCGTAACACTGGAACTCGTGATCAGCGCGCGTCAGCTGAAGGATCTTGGTCAGCAATCCGTGCGCTCCCACGATACACAGGCTGCGGCCGGAACGTTCCAACGCCTGCTTGATCGACAGCAACGCGCTCAGGCCGGTGCTGTCGATGTACGAGAGCAGATGGGCGTCCACGACAATGTTACCGTTCCCGCTCATCAGCGGATGCAGGTAGTCCAGCAGCAGTGGAACGCTCGACGCGTCCAGTTCGCCACAGAGATACGCGACTGACACAGAGTCGCCGAGTTCCTTTGTCCATGTGGTGAAGATCTCTTCGTTCGCACTGGTCATCACGGTCTTTGGCCCTCTAGCGTACGCTATACCAGCTTAAGCGGCAGTCTAAACCAGCGGTGGACGGACCCACGGACCTAGAAGCGAGGAAACCAGTGCGGCCAGGCAATGATGCGGGCGTAGACCGCCGCGAGCACGGCGAGCAAGCCCAGCATGTTGATGTTCTCGTGGTTGGCGCACACCTGCGCCCAGCTCGCGTTCTTGGCCTCCGACCGCGAATACGGACGAAGCCGGGGCAGCCAGCGGCGGATTTCGGAGCAGTAGTGCTGATAGTCCGGCTCGAATATTACCCTCAGCCGGCTTTCCTCGCGATTGACCCGCATGTGGGCGTAGGCCGCGAAAAGCACGACGTAGCCGGCTATCAGATAAGGATTGAGGGTCATTATGAAGAACCCCATGCCGAGCACGAACCGTCCGATATACATGGGATTGCGGACGTGGGAATACGGGCCGGAAATGGTGAGGTGCTTGTCCTTGTGAAGCTGCGAGCCGGCCCACATCTGGATGAGCTCGCCCAGCACAGCCACCGGCGCCCCATACCAGAACGCCCGCGCGTCGTGCATGAACGCGACCAGCGCAGCCGCAGCGACAGCCATCAGCGGCACGCGCCACCACGTCACCGCTCGTCGCACTTTCTCTTCCAGACCGACCTGGGCGCCGGAATCGACAGCCATACGCACCTCCACGCTCGATTACAGGTGGAAGTCTATCATATCCTGCACCGCCCGGTCAAGGCGGCGCCGCACCTCGATGCTGCATGGTCAAGGCTGCATTACTCTGCCGTTTTTTCACCTTTGCGGAGCGGTATTTGTCGAGGACATCTCCGCGCCACGCGCCGACAGCCCATCGGGTGACACGATGGGCTAGTTTGTCGCATGTAACACAAACTTTCTTTTTGGTGACTCTTGACAACGAAATCTTGATGTGCTATATTGCCATTCTGCAACTCTGGGCGGTGGCTTGCTCTAGGGTGGTTCCGCCGCTTTGGTCTGCCGATAGTCTGGCCTTATCACTCTCCAGGTTGGAGGTATGTGAAGAAGATGAGTATCGGAAAGACGCGAGCAAGAAGACAGGCGTTGCGCGTTGAGGATCGTGTTGGGCTGGAAGTCGAAGGACTCGACGCCGTAGTCGAATCGCTCACCCGACTTTCGGACATAAAACAGCGGCATCCGGCGCTCGAGCTGCTGATGCACAACGTGCCGTTCGGTGTCCTGCTTTTGGACGCCGATCTGCGTCTTCTTGGGGCAAACAGGGCCTATAAGGAGTTCTTCGATGCCGCCATCGAGTTCTCGCTCGGCACCCCTGTCCACGAGCTTCTCCCAAACGCCGATGAGTGCGGTATAGCCCCGATCCTGCGCCGCGCGCTCGATAAGGGCAGGGCTGTCCGCGTCAAGAACTTCCGCTACGATGGGTTCTCAAAGGGCGTAACTTACTGGAGCGGTTCAGCGATCCCCGTAAGGCTGTCGTCCGGCGATGGCCCTCACGACGCCGTCGCGATGGTCGCGCTTGAGGTGACCGATGAAGTGCTGGCTCGCGAGCAGCTTGCCAACTTCGCCGTGCTTGCCGAGCGCCGCGCGGCGGAAACGGAATTGGAAAGGTCCAAACTCAATGCCGTTATCGAGGCTGTTCCCGTGCCTCTGCTGGTATTCGACGCGAACCGCACGGTTACCGCATTCAACTCCGCGGCGCAGCAGCTCTTCGGTTCGGCAGGCTTGCCGGACTGGCTCGGCGCGAGCCCGACGGTAGGGTCGCTGCCGCCGACCGTCCGGCTGCGCGACGCCGAGGATCGCGCGATACCCGTCGACCGACTGCCCGTGCCGCGGTCGCTCAAAGGCGAAACCTGCAGAAATGAAGTCCTGGACGTGTGCTGCTTGCAGCAGGGGATGAGGATTACGCTTCGTGTAGACTCGGCGCCACTTACTGACGCCAACGGAGACATCATGGGCGTTGTCGCCGCCCTTTCGGATATCACTCAGGAGATGCGTGCGCAGGAGCAGATCCAGGAAAGCTATGAGCGCGAACACGCCATCGCCGTCAAACTGCAGGAGACGTTTCTCGCGTTCGACCTGCCCCAGATGGACGGCTTCGAATACGAGCAGGCGTATCATCCCGCGAAGGACGCGTCCATGGTCGGCGGCGATTTCTGCGACATCTTCCGCGTCGGCAAGGACGAGTTCGCGATCGTGATGGCAGACGTTGCCGGCAAGGGCCTCAAGTCCGCCGTCTACACGGCGATGACCAAATACATACTCCGCGCCTACGCGCTCGAAGAGAGCGATCCATGCAAGGTCCTGGCCCGCCTTAACGACGCGCTATCCGCATGCACGCCCAGTGAGGTGTTCGTCACGCTGGCCTACGGCACCTTGGACACAAGCAAGCGGGTGTTCACCTATTCCAATGCCGGACATGAACACCCTCTCCTGCGAAGCGCGTGCAAGGGAGACGTCTGCATGCTGGAGGTGACCGGTCGCGCGCTCGCGCTGATGGAGGGCTCGGAATACACCACTCAGTCTGTCGAGCTTGCGGCGGGCGATGTGGTCGTGCTCTACACCGACGGCATCACCGACGCCGGATCGGGCGCAGACCGCCTCGGACAGGACCGATTGATGGATCTGCTGAGGTCACACGCCGACGTCCCGCTCGTCGATCTGGTCAATGTGATCGTGCGCGAGGCCCAGCAGTTCGCTGGCGGCGTGCTCGCCGACGATGCCGCCCTGCTCGCAATCCGCGCGCTGTAACCCCCTCCCTGCGGCGGGGTGGGTTGGGGAGGGGTCGCGACTCGGCGGAAGGAATCCCCAACCTCGCCTCTAAGCTGTTCTCTATAACCAACTCTCGGAATTGAGGGCGATCGATGAACAGCAGAGAACGGTGGCTGGCGTGCATGCGCTTCCAGCCCGTGGACCACGTGCCGGACGAGGAGTTCGGCTACTGGAACGAGACCTTCCCCGAGTGGCACAAACAGGGCCTGCCGGAATACGTCAACAACAACGGCAGGGCCGACGTCTTCTTCGGTTTGAGGGCAAGATGGGCGCGCCGGTGCGCAACGGCGCCATTCCCGGATTCGAGTACAAGGTCCTTGAGGAAGGCGACCGCTACCGCAAGATCATCGACCACGACGGCGCCACCAAGATGATCTACACGGACGGCTCCTCCTCGATCCCGCTCTACCTCAAGTTCCCGATCGAGACCCGCCAGGATTGGGACGAGTTCAAGACGAAGTTCGATCCCGCCGATCCCAGCCGCTATCCCAGTGACGCGGACTGGGAGGCGTGGAAGCAGCGGGTACGCAATCCGGAGCGCGTCGTTGTGCATAGGCGCGGGCAGCCTGTTCGGCTGGATTCGCGACTGGATGGGGTTCGAGAACATAGCAATCGCGTGCATGGACGACCCCGGCGTGGGTCGAGGAGATGATCGACTATCTCACCGAGTTCCAATACCAGCTTCTCAAGCGCGCCGCGACCGAGGTGCAGTTCGATCTGCTGACCTTCTGGGAGGACATGGCGTTCAACCACGGCCCGATCATATCGCCGTCGATGTTCCGCAGGTGGCTGACCCCGCACTACAAGAGGCTTACCGACCTCTTTCGCGCGAACGGCTGCGAGTTCGCGATAGTCGATTGCGACGGCAACATCAACTGCGTGGTCGATTGCTGGCTGGACGGAGGTGTCAACATCATGTTCCCGCTGGAGATTCGCGGCGGCACGGACCCCTACTGGATGCGGGAGCAGTTCGGCCGGAGGGTGCTGCTTGCCGGTGGCGTGGACAAGACCCAGCTCATCGCCGGAAAGGACGCGATCGACAGAGAGATCGAGCGGATAAGGCCGCTGGTGGAGCAGGGCGGCTGCGTCCCGCACGTGGACCACCGCGTCCCGCCGGACGTAACCTACGAGAACTACCTCTACTACCTCAAGCGCAAGCGCGAGACCTTCGGCATCCCCGAACCGCCGCCGTGGGAGGAGCGGCGGGCGGCGCACGCGTGGGCGGAAGAGCAATGACGAATTACGAATTACGAAATACGAAACAAGGTTGCTGCAACCGTCTCCCGGATTCGTATTTCCGTATTTCGTAACTCGTAACTAATATCCCCTTCCCCTGTCGTACACGTTCATCATCTCGTGGCCGGCGGCAAACGAGGAGAGGTTGCGCTCGAAGACCTGCGCGGCGCGCTCGCCGTAGCGCCTGCCGGAGCTGCCGGTGTGTGGGGTCATAATGAGGTTGGGCAGGTCGTAGATCGGGCTGTCGGGCGGCAGCGGCTCCTCCGGGAAGACGTCGAGTGCCGCGCCGGCGAGTTGGCCCGATCGAATGGCGTCACCGAGCGCATCGTGGTCGAGCATCGCGCCGCGCGCGACGTTTACCAGATACGAGCCCGGCTTCATCAGCTCGATTTCGCGCCTCCCGATCAGCGCGCGGGTGGCCTCCGTCAGGGGCACGACCATCACCAGGCAGTCCACTTCCGGCAGCATGTCGTCGAGCTCGTCGGGCGCGTAGACGCGATCCACGCCGGGCAGGTCACCATCAGCGGTCCGCTTCGTGCCGACCACCCGCATCCCGAACGCCCGCGCCAGGTGCGCGATTGCCAGGCCGATATTGCCCAGGCCGATGATGCCGAGGGTCTTGCCGGCCAATTCCCCCGCGGTCCATGCCAACTCCGTGCGCTCGAAGCGGTGTTCGAGTTGAAGCCTGTGCGCGAGATCGAGACGGCGGGTCATCGCGAGCATCAGCGCAAGCACGTGCTCGGAGACGGGAATGGCGTGGATGCCGCTCATTGTTGTGAGGATCACGTCGCTGGCGAGCAGCTCGGGGAAGATCGTGTGGTCGATGCCGGCGCTGCCGAACTGAATCCACTTCAGCTTCCGCGCGCACGCGAACACCTCCGGCGTCATCTTCCAGCAGATGACCGCATCGGCGTCGGCGATCTCGCGCTTGATCGACTCCTCATTCTCGCATATCACGAACTCGTGCCCGCGCAGGGCGACCGCGGCCCGCCTGATGTAGTCGTCCACGATCTCCCGCGATTCCATGTGATACGCCATCCACGCAGCAAACTTCAAGTTCGGTCCTCCGGTTCTCTTTCATCGGAAAAAGGGGAAAACTAGAAAGGGAGAAAGCCCTTTCTCCATTTCTGATTTTCTCCCTTTCCCGATTCTCCCTTCGTGATCAGCCCTCGGGTGCTATCGAACGTATCGCGTACTTGGCGTCGCCTACGAGTTCGGGCTCGACCGCGATCCGCCTGACGCCGGCCTTCACCAGCGGCTCGATTGCCTTGAGCCGGCCGCCGATTATGACTATTCTTTCCTCACGCATTTGGGGCAAGTCCTCAATGCCGCAGTCGGCCGCGTCGATCGCGATCAGCGACGGGTCGTTGGGATCGCACATGCCCGCGTGCGCGATGCCGCCGACTTTGACATCGGGCGCTTCGATGTCCAGCTGCAGTGCTTCGAGCACGATAATGTCCATCGCCGACTCGACCTGCGATGCCAGATGCTCAGAGTCATCGCCGACGAGCGTCACCTGTCCCGGCGCGCAGTACGCCATCGCCGCGCGCAGCACGTCCATAACGTGCATATCCACCACCAACACCACCGGCTTCCCGGCCGCCTCGCGCAGGATCTCACCCGAAACGCCGCCCACGTCCGCCATTCCGCGCGCATCCACCAGCAGCCCGTCCGCGCCCGCCTCAAGCGCCGTCTCCAAAAAGGTGACAGACACCTTTTCTGAGCACGAATCTAAAAGGTGTCTGTCACCTTTTTTGGATAGCTGAGCGTAGACCAGCACCGTCTCCCCAGACTGCGTGCGCGCGGGAATGTGCTCGGAGGTGATGAAGACCTTCTCGCGCATGTTGCGGCGCTCCTGCGCCTGCTGGTAGTGCATTACCGTTTGAGGGTCGGGGTCGATGTGAACCTCGCCTCTGTAACCGTCCACGATCAGAATGTCGCCCTCGGAGATCGATCTCAGCAGGTCCGTCAGGCCGATCACGCACGGCGTTTCGATGTCGATTCCCGGCACGTCCGTGTCGGATTCCGCCGCGATGCCGGCCGTGCTGATCCCCGGAATTCTCGTGATTGTGCCAACGGCGAGGCTGTCGCACGCGATTATCGCCTCGGGGTAGTCGGCAGGCTTGGCCGCCCGCATCAGCGCCGATATGCCCTCCTGCAGCAGGGCGGGAGACACCGCGTTGATGCCTCTTCTCGCATCAACCACCGCCGCCACCGCGATCGCGATTCCAGGCTGTTTGGCAGTGCCTTCTATCGTGTTCATGTGCTCAGCCGGCGGCGAGGTCCGGCATCTCGTCCCATTCGCGGTCGTCGAGCTTGCGCCCGGCGGCCTTCTTGTTGACCCCGCCCCACTGCTTAAAGAAGAACGGCGTGTCGGATTCGATGCACTGGTCCCGGATATCCGTCACCCATTCAGACAAGATCGGCCGCGCGCCCACGCCGGACTCGCCGCCCACTATCACCCAATCGATGCCGTCGAGGGGCAGGTCCGGCAGCGGCCCGAGGAGCGGCTCAAGTGAAAGGAACTTGACCGCAGCGCCGCATTTCTTGAGTTCGCCGATGCGGGCCATGCAGTCCTGGTTCTCGACGGTGACGCCCATCCAGATGTTTGCTGCCCAGGGCAGTATCGGATCGAGTTCGGCGAGCCGGGCGGATCGCTTTGTCAGAATCTGAAATCGATGCCAGTGTGCTTGCCTCATTACTTCAAACACTCGCAGAATGAACTCGACCGGCACGTCCTCGTGGAACAGATCGCTCATGGAGTTCACAAAGATCATCTGAGGCTTCCGCCACCGCAGCGGCAGGTCAAGCGCGTGCTCGTGCATCGTGACAGCGAACCCGTTGCGGTAGTTCGCCTGCCCCATTGCCTGCAGGCGCATTGCCATGCGCTCGGCGTAGCAGTTTGCACAGCCCGCGCTGACCTTGGTGCAGCCCGTTACAGGGTTCCATGTCGATTCGGTCCATTCTATCAAGGTGTTGGTTGCCATTGCTCTATCTCCGCAGGATGTGCTGAGCGATCTTCACTGCCAGCGCTGCGCCTCTCTCGTTGCCAACGGCGAAGCAGAGGAGAAAGAGCGGCGCGCGGCTGTTCTCCAGTACGAGCGGGTTCTGAGCCACATCAGCGAACTCGTCTCTCAGGCGTTCCAGCAGGAACTCTTTGATGCGCCCGAATGTGGCAACTTTCTCCACCGACTCGACTTGCTCGAACAGCGTCTGCATTTCCCTGCGCTGATAGAACGCCGCCTCCCAATCGCTGGTTCCGAAGATGCGATTCAGGCGATCTCTCCATGCCTCGTCTATCTTGGCGTCCCTGCGCAGTAGCCGGTTCACGGCGGCAAGAGGAAACAGATACCACATATCGATCGCGCGGGTCCTTGCGACCGCTTGGATCGTAGCCCAGTCAACCTGCATGGCATAAGGGTCTAGGAATAGCACGGCACGCTCCCGCCGCGCTATCCAGTCGTGCGCGGCCAGGTTCTGTAGGTAAGCGTTGGCATCAGCCTTCACGACTGATATGCGGTCCTTGAGGGTTGGGTACTCGTCACTCAAGCTGCCAAGTTCGGCGCAGTTCGCGGGGTCGCGGTCAATGAAGATGAACTCGTGGAATGGCGGATCGACCTCAAGAGCAATCCTGGCGGAACCCTTGAGGAATGCTTGCGTTTCGCTGTCTGCCAGTTCCGGAATCGGTTGAGCATCAAGAGCTACCTCGGGACCTCTGCCGCAATATCCGGTTCCTGCGAACGCGTCGATATAGGTAAGCCTAAACGGCTGGTTCTTCAGTGCAGTCGCGTATGCGCTCAGGTACTTGCGCACTCGCCCCAACTTCTCCGCCGTCCAGTCACCACCAAACCCCAACGGTCTCTTCGTGTCTGCCAAGCCCAGGCCCTTTCCGCATGAGGTATATACAGACTATTGTATACATGTTTGCCCGTCTGTCAAGTGCACAGAGTCGCGGGAAACCTTCTAACCCTGCAACCTTCTAACCTTCAAACTCTCTCCGATAGAAATCCCCACCCATGCAATCATTGATGACTACGAGCGGCAGGTCGCGGACTTCGAGGCGGTGGATTGCCTCGCAGCCGAGGTCTTCGTAGGCGACGACCTCGCAGGAGACGATGCGCTTGGCGAGCAGCGCGGCGGCGCCGCCGGTCGCGGCGAAGTAGACGGCCTTGTGCTTGACGATGGCGTCTCTGACTTCCTGCGAGCGCAGGCCCTTGCCGATCATGCCCTTGAGTCCCGCTTCGAGCAGTGCGGGCGTGAACGAGTCCATCCTGCCGGCCGTGGTCGGTCCTGCCGCGCCGATGACATGTCCGGGCGGCGCGGGGGTCGGCCCGACGTAGTAGATCACCTGGCCCGCGAGGTCAATCGGCAGCGGTTCGCCTTCCTCCAGCAATCGCACCAGCCGTGCGTGGGCGGCATCCCGCGCCGTATACACGACGCCCGACAGCAGCACGCTGTCCCCCGCGCGCAGCGGCTCGGTATCCGAATCAGCCAGTGGTGTCGTAAGCTTGATCATCAGCCTCGAATCGACGGCCAATTGCCAATTGTCAATCGACAATTGGCAATCTCAAATCTCGAATGTCTTGTGTCTCGCCGCGTGGCACTGGATCGTAATCGCCACCGGCAGGCTGGCGATGTGGCACGGGTATGACTCGACGTGCACCGCCAGCGACGTCACGCGGCCACCGTAGCCTGCGGGCCCGACGCCGGTCTCGTTTATCGCCTCGAGAAGCTCGCGCTCCAACTCGGCGTCGATCGGGTTCGCGCTGGGTTCACCCACGCGCCTCAGGATTGCCTTCTTCGATAGGAGCGCGGCCTTTTCGAGCGTGCCGCCGAGGCCCACGCCCACGATAGTCGGAGGGCAGGGGTTCGGCCCGGCTTCGCGCACGGTATCCACGACGAACCGCTTCACGCCCTCGCGACCGTGCGCCGGAGTAAGCATCTTCAGCGCGCTCATATTCTCGCATCCGCCGCCCTTCGGGCAGACGTCGATCTTGAGGCCGTCTCCCGGCACGATCTCGGTGTAGATGACGGCGGGGGTGTTATCCTCGGTGTTGACGCGGTCCAGGGGATGCCGGTACGACGGACTTGCGCAGGTAGCCCTCGACGTAGCCGCGGCGCACGCCCTCATTGATGGCCTCGCGCAGATCGCCGTCGGCGATGTGTGCGTCCTGGCCGATCTCGACGAACACGACCGCGATGCCCGTGTCCTGACAGAGCGGGATCTGCTCCTCGCGCGCTATGCGAGCGTTTTCGATGAGCTGTTCAAGCACATCGCGGCCCGCGGGCGAGTCCTCGATCTCAAGAGACCGCTTCAGCGCGTCGAGCACGTCATCAGGCAGGTTGCGGCATGCATCGATGCACGCCTGCTTGACGCCTTCGGTGATCTTCTCGGCCTGTATGTCGCGCATTTCAGTCGATGTCCTTGCCCTCGATGCCGTCGGTGGTCAGGTTGATATCGGGCAGCAGCCGGGATCTCGAAACGACGGGGCTGCTCGCCGGATGGATCCTGCGCGTGGGCAGATTCACAACGTGCCCGTCAGCGAACAGATAGTTCCGCGATCCGCTCCAGGGATCGTTTCCGGTCTCGGCTGGATCGTCGTACCAGCCGACCGTGGGCTTCGCGCTGTGCAGCGTCCAGTACTCCGTCACCAGCGCCTTCTTCGTCGTATGCCTGGCGTCGGAGGTCCTGATCGTCGCGCACGGCAGTTTGGGATTGGTAGCCGCATACTTGCTGCGGATGCAGTTGCTGTCGCTGATCGCATTGATCTGATCTGGTGTCATGATAGAAACACGTCGGAATATGCGTAGGACGTCCCCGAGTAGATGCCGGGCGGCGTAGGATCGGCGGGGCACGCAGAATCTGATCCCCGCGTGTCTGATTCGCGCCGCACTGCGAGCGCTACCACGTACTTGTGCACCGGTTCGCGCTTCAGGTCACGCCAATACCGCCCCATCCACAGAGTGCACTCGGATTGTCCGAGGTTCGGATAGCAGCCGTTGTAGTCGCTGGTGTAAGACTCGAACGCCTTGCCGATCTGCGAGAGGTTCGACTGGCACCGTGCCCGCTGCGCCGCCTGCTTAGCGTTGACCAACACCGGAAACAGAATCGACGCCAGTATCGCGATAACAGCTATCACAACAAGCAGCTCCACAAGCGTGAAGCCTCTCCCCCGCCCATATCGCACCTGCAAACCCTCCTTGGGAACTGATCGGAGAAGGGAATTCTCGGCAAAGGGAGAAAACCAGAAACGGAGAAAGCGAGTTTTCCGCTTTCTATCTTTCTTCCTTTCCCGATTCCCTTCTACTGCAGCTTTCCTTCCTTGCGCAGCCTGAAAAACTCGAACGCGAGCATCGTTGAAGGGATCTCGACCACGGTGGCGAACTTCTCGAACACCCTGGCGAGCGCCCGCTTCTGGATCTCGTCGGCGTCTTCGCTGTAGTCCATCGCGTCCACGGCATCGCTGATGATCTTGAACGCGGCCCACATGAACTCCGCGCGCATCTGGGGTAGATTGCGCAGGTGGAGCCGCGCGTAGAGGCGCGTTATCTGCTCGCCGACCTCGTCCCACGCCGCGATGACCTGCCGTTCCTTTTCGCGCTTGGCGCTGACGGTCGTCTGCACTGCCGCGCGCGCCTGCACCTGCTGCTTGTAGTGCTCGTAGTCCTCGGGTGTCGTCCCCTCGATGATCCGCACGCGCACTTTGTGCTTGAGAACCTCGCTGACGCACTGGTCGATGATCGCGTGGTGCTGCGCGGAACGAAGGTGGCCGGCCATTGGAAGGTCCGGATTGGCGAAGCCGAGGATGAACTCGTCGCCGTCAACCGTGATTCCCACTGCCAGTTCCACGGCGCGGTAGAGCGTCGGCGCGATGACGCGGTCCTTGACCTTCTCCGCCGCCTGCATCCATATCTGATGAGCCTGTTTGGGTGTTATCTCACTCAATGGTTATCTCCCCACCGTATGAACCATAGTCGGGCCGGCCGCGTATACCGCATCCGATGCAATCCTCGACGCAGGGCTCGCGAGCACGAGCAGCCCCAAGGTCAGCACCAGCGTAACGACCACCGCCGTCCTGACGGCCAGTGTGCCATGGATCGCCGGCTTCGTTTTTCCCGGCGCAAAGAACATCAGTCGAACGACGTTGAAGTAATAATACACCGATATGACGCTGTTCGCCACACCCAGCGCCGCAAGCGCGATAAGCTCCGGATGTCCGGCGATTCCCACCTTGATCGCGCTTCCGAACACGAAGAACTTGCCCAGGAAGCCGGCCGTCGGCGGTATTCCCGCAAGCGATGCGAAAAAGATGGTCAGCGATGCCGCATAAAACGGCGCCCGCCGCATCAGGCCCGCGTAGCACTCGATCTTGTCGGAGCCCTGCCGCTTCCCGACCGCCACCACGACCGCGAACGCGCCCAGGTTCATCAGCAGATACGCCGCCAGGAATATCAGCACGCCCTGCAGACCCCACGGCAGCGGAGTGCCGGTCGGCACGCTCGCCCGAACCGCCGCGTCGTGAGTTTGCCGGAGGGGCGCCGCGAACAGATGCATCTCCGCAAGCACGCCGACCATCATATACCCGACCTGCGCGATGCTCGAATACGCCAGCATTCGCTTGATGTTGGTCTGGGAAATCGCAACGAGATTGCCCCACAGCATGCTCAGCGCGCTCATCACGACCAGTATCCAATACCAGCTCAGTGACGCCGGGCTCGCCGCCGGGTCCGCAACGACCATCACGAACCGCACCAGCACCGCCAGCCCCGCCGCCTTGCTCACAATCGACAGAAACGCGGTGATCGGCGTCGGCGCGCCCTCGTAGACATCGGGCGCCCAGAACTGGAACGGCACCAGCGCGAGCTTGAACCCAAGCCCCACCAGCACGAACATGATCCCGACCCAGCCCGCGCCGGTCGCGGCCGCGCCGAAGCCCAGATCAGGCGACGTTACGGCGAACCCCCGCGCGATTGCCGCGAGCGACGTGTTGCCGCCCGTTACGCCAAACAGGATCGACATGCCGTAGAGCATTATCGCCGAGCACGCCGCGCCGTAGAGGAAATACTTCAGCCCAGCCTCACCCGACCGCCTGTCATTCTTCGCGTAGGCCGCCAGCACATAGCTCACCAGGCTCAGGAATTCGATGCAGAGGTAGATCGCGATCAGGTCCGATGCCGCCGCCGCAAGCGATGCCGCCGCGGTCGCGAGCATCAGCAGCGCGTAGTACTCGGCCTTGTGGATCTGGAACTCGCCGAAGTGGTCGATGGAGAGCAGCATCACGATCAGGGTCCCTGCTATCGCGATGAACGACAGCATCATCGCAAACGGATCGACGGTGAGCTGGGCATAGCCGCCAGGCGTGACGAACAAGCGCACGTTCTCGGGCTGAATATCATACTTGAGCCACGCTGCTATGAGCGCACCGGCCATGGCAAGCGCCGGGACCGTCAGCGCGGGCGCGAGATAGTGCGCCGAGAAGAAGTGCTCCAGCCTACCCTCGGGCTTGCGCGACGCAATGACCCCCACGATCAGCACCACCACCGCCGCGACGATGAGGTAGATAGCCGGTGATATGAGTATAAGATTGCCTATGTGCATAGTCGTTAGTTATCAGTCGTTGGTCTGCGTCTCTGGGAACTCCCAGAACATGATATCCGAGACCTTCTCTCGCAGCAGTGGAGCATCTTGCGTTGCCGCGTCCCAGACTCTCCTCCAGTCCACAGAGAAGTACGCGTGGATGGTGTAGTTCCTGAACGCCACGACATCCGACCACTCGATCTCTGGATGTCTCGACCGAAAATCGCTCGATAGATTCGCCGCCGCCTCGCCGATGAATAGCAGTTTGAGCAGAACAGCGCTGCGGACGGTATCTGACGCGTCATAGTCGTCCTTGCCGCTGTCCTTCAGGATCTCAGCGATCTGGTCGGCCGCGTCAACGATGTCTGTAGATACAGGGCCTCATCTCGCATAGATCACCTGTGCGCTGTCGAGTATCGGCTTCCTGATCCTGGGTTTCAGCCCCGCTTTGGGAACTAGATCGACCTGTCGTCCGGTGACGGCGGAGAGTTCGCGCGCCAATGCGGCCATGCCAAGAAAGCCGATCGTAGCATCCGGCTCGAACTCGACCAATACATCTACGTCGCTATCCGGCGTGAAATCGTCGCGCAGCACGGATCCGAACAGAGCAAGCTCCTTCACAGGATATCTCTTTGCGATCTCTGCAACACTATCGAGCGATATATCCAGATGAAATCGCCTCATGATCTGCCTCCGCTTCGTAGGCTAAGTGATTTGCGCTCAGTGAGTTGTATCACGTCACCCTGAACTTGATTCAGGGCCCAGGCGTGGATGCTGAATCAAGTTCAGCACGACGTGCTGTGCAAGTTGAACGGCGTAAATCATCAGTGGATCACTCCTAGTATAGCATTCGACGCGTTCGTAAAGAACGTCCACACCGGGCCGGGGTAGACGCCGAACAGCAGCATCAGCGTCATCAGCGGCGCGAGGCTCAGGATCTCGCGGCCGTTGGCGTCCGGCATCTTGTCCCATTTCGGGTTCAGCGGGCCGAGCAGCACCCGCTGCAGCATCCAAAGCATATACGCCGCCGTCACCACGATCCCTATCAACGCCAGCCCTGTAAGCAGCGCGCTCGCGTTATATGTGCCCGTCAGCACGGAAAGCTCCGCGATGAACCCCGTCATACCCGGCAGCCCCAGCGAGCCGAAGCTGCAAAACGCCAGCATCCCCGCGTATACCGGCACCCTCGCGCCAAGCCCGCCGAAATCGGCGAGATTGCGCGTGTGAGCGCGCTCATATACAACGCCCACAAGGAAGAACAATGCGCCCGTGATAAGCCCGTGGCTGAATACCTGCATCTGCGCGCCGTTCAGCGCAAGCGTCCGCGCGGAATGGCTCATGTGGATGCCATAGCCCGCCGCTCCCGCCACCGCGCAGCCCAGCGTCACGTAGCCCATGTGGTTCACGGACGAGTATGCGATCAGCTTCTTGAGGTCGGTCTGCGCCATCGCAACGAACGCGCCGTAGATGATCGCGATAATCGAGACGATGGCGATGATCAACCAGTACCTCGCGAACTGCACCGGCATCATCGGCATCAGGACTCGCATGAACCCGTAGGTCCCCATCTTCAGCAAGACGCCGGCAAGTATCACGGAGCCGGCCGTCGGCGCCTCGACGTGGGCGTCGGGCAGCCATGTATGGAACGGGAACATCGGCACCTTGACCGCAAACCCGAAGAACAGTCCCCAGAACACCAGCGCGCCCACGATCACGTTCTTTGCATAAGGCAGCGCCTGCGCGATGACCATCATATCGAACGTGCGGTGGCCGCCGGTGATTCGCAGGACCTCCGGCGAGAAGTACATCGCCAGGATCGCAAGCAGCATCGCCATACTCGCGACCATGGTGTACAGGAAGAACTTGATCGCCGCGTATTCCCTGCGCGGGCCGCCCCAGATGCCGATCAGGAAATACATCGGCACCAGCGACACCTCCCAGAACACGAAGAACAGCACGAAGTCCAGCGCCGTGAACACCCCGAGCATCCCCGTCTCGAGCACGCAGAAACATCCAGAAGTATTCCTTGGGCCGCGTCTCGATGAACACCGAGTAGATCAAGCTGAGCGTGGTCAGCAGCGTCGTGAGAAACACCAGCGGCACGGACAGGCCGTCCACCCCCATGTGGAACGTCACGCCGAGCGCCGGTATCCACTGCGCGATGCTCTCGAACTGCGTGCCCTTGGGAAACTGCCCGCCGGATGCGCTGTACGCGAACCACAGCCAGACCGACATCGCGAGCGGCACCAGGCTGATCGCGATCGCCGCCGCCTTGATCGCCGCCGGCTTCTCCTTTGGGATGAACATTATTGCCGCCGCACCGAGAAGCGGAAAAAACGTTAGAATCGGAAGGATATATGCGGAACCCATGCTGCCTCCGGATTATTGCCCGTTACATACGTCACGCCCAGCACCGCCAGGCTGATGAACACCAGCGCCGCCACCAGCAGGAACACATACTGCTGCGCGACGCCGGTCTGGAGATGCCTCACGCACCGCCCCGCGAACCCGGTCACCCAACCCACCAGGTTCACGACGCCGTCTATGATCGTCCTGTCGAACCAGCCCCACGCGCTCGACGCAAGCACCGTCAGATAAGCGACGCCGTTCACGATCGTGTAGTCGATCACCCACCTGTCGAACCAGTACATCATCGCCGCTGCAAGCATCATCCCACGGATGATCGTGGCGTTGTAGATCTCGTCGATATAATACTTGTTCTCCACTATCTTCGCCAGCCAGCCGAACGCCGGCTCCAGCTTCTCTATCTTGAGTATGGGCTTATACCAGATGATCGTCGCAAGCCCGATCCCGCCCAGCGCCGCGGTCGTGCCGATGGCGAACGTCACAATCGAGAAGCCGTGCGGCAGTTCGGGCAGCATCTTCTCGAAACTGCCCAGCACCGGCGCCATGCCGTGCTCGAACAGGTTCTTGAACGGCGTTCCCACGAACCCTGCCACGACCGCGAGCGTGGATAGAATCACGAGCGGCGCCAGCATCACCCTCGGCGATTCATGCGCGTGAATCTCAGGTTTGCGCGGCTCGCCGTGAAAGGTCTTGTAGACCAATCGGAACATGTAGAAACTGGTTATGAACGCTCCCACCGCGCCCGCCCAGAACACGATCGGGTTGGTGTGGAACGCGACGCCGAGAATCTCCTCTTTGCTCCATCCGCCGGCAGTGATGAACGGAATGCCGCACAGTGAGAGCGTGGAGATCAGGAACGTCCAATACGTCCACGGCATCTTGCGCTTCAGGCCGCCCATCTCGCGGATGTCCTGCGTGCCCGTCCCGTGAATGACGCTGCCCGACCCCAGGAAGAGCTGCGACTTGAAGAATGCGTGCGTCATCAGGTGGAACATCGCCGCCGCGTAGCCGAACACGCCCAGCGACATAATCATGTATCCGAGCTGGCTGACGGTCGAGTATGCCAGCACGCGCTTGATATCGTTCTGCGCGATGCCTATCGTCGCCGCGAACAACGCCGTGAACGCGCCCACATAAGCCACGACGTGCAGCGCGATGTGGCTGGTGTCGGCGAGATAGACCGGATACATCCTCGCTACCAGATACACGCCCGCCGCGACCATCGTAGCAGCGTGGATCAGGGCTGACACCGGGGTGGGGCCCTCCATCGCGTCCGGCAGCCAGACGTGCAGCGGGAACTGCGCGCTCTTTCCCACCGCCCCGCAGAAAAGCAGCAGGCCCGCCATCGCGGCCATCGGTATCATCCACGGCCCGAAGTGCACAAAGCCCTGGAGCTTGTTCAGGTTCTCGAATACGCCGTGTGTCCCGAACAGATCGAACGACTTGGTATACAGGAACAGCAATATCATGCCCGCCAGGAACCCGACGTCGCCGACCCTCGTCACCAAGAACGCCTTCTTCGCCGCGCGCATCGCCGAGGGCTTCTCGAACCAGAACCCGATCAGCAGGTAGCTGGTCAGCCCCACGATCTCCCAGCTCATGAACATCAGCAGCATATTGTTCGCGATTACCAGCGCCAGCATCGACGCGGAGAAAAGCGAGAGGTAGGCGTAATATCGCGGATACCGCTTGTCGCCGTGCATATAGCCGATGGAGTAGATCATCACCATCGACGCCACGATCGTGACCACCAGCAGCATGATCACGCTCAGGCTATCGATGCTGTAGCCCATGTTGATGCTGGTCCCCGGCATCCAGTTCGCCGACCGGCTGAACGGCGCGACGTGTTCCATCCCCGCGACGCGCGCGAACCACTGCCCCGCGAGCACGATCGACATCCCAAGCGACGTGAGCATAGCCGCAATAGCGACATAAGCCCCCTCGCCCGGCAGCCTCCGCCCGAATGCGATGATCGCCCCGAACGCCAGAACCGGTATTAACGGTATGAGCCAAGCGTATTCAGTCATATTGCCAAGTTATCCAAATCCCAAAGCCCCTTAGACGCGGGAACCCGAAGGGGGAGAAGAGCGAAACACCCCTGAGTCAGTCATTCTGAGCGCAGCGAAGAATCTGCTCTTCCGACGTTTATTTCCTTTCTTCGAGGCGAAAGAATAGCGGACTCTGCGCCTCGCACTTATGCTCAAGCACGTGCTTGTGCCAGAATCTCCGCCTGCAGCCATCGCGGCATGTCACCGTGACATTCGCCGTCGGCTGGACTGCCACACTGCCCACGTGCTGACCTCGCAACCCTGCACCGAGAGCAGGTAAACCTGCGAATTCAGTTTTACCTGAGACCAGGCCGATTTCGACCTCCAGATCGAGTGCTGGACCGCTGCCTACATTGTCTACTGTGAGTGTCCAGTAGCTCTCTTGTTGTCCATTTCCAGTGTTGGCCCACCGTCCCGTCACACAAGGCAAGGCCATCGCGCGCCGCTGCTCTCTCATCTCGTCGACCATTCCTCTGGTCAACAATACGTACCGAATCGTCACTATGACTAGCACGATGGGTGGCAATGCTCGTAACTGAACCTGAGTGCGTATCTAGCCACGACATCGCTTGCCCTCCTTCGCAAACGCGATCACCGCGCGCACGGCTTCTTCAGTCAAGCTCGGGAAGTCGGCCAGAATCTCACTGACCTCTGCGCCCTCCGTCAGGCTCGCCAGCACCGTCCGGAGGGTCACCCGCGTTCCTTTGATCACACCGCATATCTTCGGATCACGTGATATGTACCTGACTGTGGTCCATAAGCCTCTCCTCTACGCCGCCGACGTAAACTTCCTTACCACTTCCCCAGTCTCGGTACAGGAAGTCCGGCGACATAGCAGCGCAGTTGTCACACACAATCGTGTCCAGGTCCGGCCTTCGGCGGAACACTCGAAACGGCTGCCTCAGTGATGCTTTACTCGCGGCGTCACAGACTCCCATTTTCCCATCTCATTAGCGTCAAATCGACTGGTGTGATCCCGGATATCAAGCAACAGGGTTATGTGATCCCGGATATCAAGCAACAGGGTTATGATGGCATCCTGCTGATATGCCATCCTCCGGTACAGATTAGCAGCGACGAGTATGAAGTCGACGCACTTGAAGATGAGATACACGGCGAACACAATCGCTAGGACGCCGACAGGAAGTAGACCAACGGGAACATCCCCAAGACCCATAGTTTCCCCTCCAAGTAAGAGCTTTCTATGCTGCGGGAGTCGCGTTTTTCGCTGTCCCGCAGGTACTCAACACCCTCATTTCCGCAGCCCACAATGCCGCGCTGCAAATCACCGGTCTGTATCTCGGCCTCACAATCGGCTTTCCCTCAGCCTTCGCGGCCTCAAGCCAGGCCGCCTTTGCTATCTCCACCTCGGCGAGCGCTTCCGCCGCTGTTTTTCCGAACGCAGAGCACGCCCGCAGATCGGGAATATCGGCGATGTAACCGCCGTCCTCGTCGCTGTAGAAGATGTTGATGTGATAGTCTCTCATCCGATGCTCTTAGCGCTGTCTATTGCGCCTCTCTTCAAGCTCCCTGGTGCGGTCTTCGTATATCTCCTCGCGCGTCGGATAGGGCGGACCACCAAGATCAAGGCCCTTGCGCATATCTTCCAGCACCTTCTTCACTGCCTTCTGGCGCAGACACTCCTGGGCGGTAGCCGCCGCGAACGCGATCACCGCCTGCACGGCCTCCTCAGTCAGGCTCGGAAAGTCCGCGAGAATCTCGCTTACATCCGCGCCTTCGGCCAGGCTCGCAAGCACCGTCAGCACCGTCACCCGCGTTCCCTTGATCACCGGCTGCCCGCCGCATATCTTCGGATCACGAACTATATACTGCGCGTAGTCCACAGTGTGCTCCCTGCTCACCACACTATCTTCAGACACCATTCCTTGCATTCAACCTCAGGCTCCGCGTCTGCCTCGTCGGTCTCCTCGACATCAAGGAACTTGATGATCACCCTCATGCCATCCCTGAGAGGCGGCGCGGTTTGAAGAACCTGATCTCATCCTCCGTGCAGATCCCTTCGATCTCGACCACAGTGTCCTCGCTCACGGTCTAATCCAAAATCCAAAATCCAAAATCCAAGATGCTACATCTTCATCGCCGTGATCTTATCGGCGTCTATATGCTGCTCCAGCCGGTAGATATTGATCACTATCGCCAGCCCAATCGCCGCCTCCGCGGCGGCGAGGGTGATGACGAAGATCGTGAACACCTGCCCCGCGATTGTGGGCAGCTTGAGATACGACCCGAACGCGACCAGGTTGATATTGGCCGCGTTGAGCATCAGTTCGATTGAAAGCAGCATACCAATCGCGCTGCGGCGGATCATCATGCCGAACAGCCCGATGCAGAACAGCATCGCGCCGACCAGCAGATACCACGATATCGGAATCCCATATACGCTCTCATGCATCGCTCGCGTCCTCCTGGGAAGGCTCCTGCGGCGGGTCCTCCTTGGCAATCACGACCGCCCCGACCAGCACCGCCAGCAGCACGACCGACGCCAGCTCGAATGGGAACACATAGGGCTGCAGCAGCGCCTGCGCGACCGCCTCCACTCCGACCCCGCTCTTGTTCGGCTCGAGGTTGACCGCGTTCTTGATCCAGACCGAGTTCACGACCGTAACGAACAGAAACAGGAACATCGTCCCCGCCGCGCCCGCCGCGAGAATCGGGTTATAGATCGCCTGTCCGAAGCCGATTTTCATCACCCTGTTCGACAGGAATATCGCGAGGATGATCATGGTCGTGATCGCGCCGACGTAGACCATTATCTGCACCGCCGCAAGAAACGGCGCGTTCATCAGCACGAAAAGCCCCGCCACTCCCACGAGCGTCAGGCCCAGAAACAGCGCCGCGCGCAGGATATTGGGCATCAGCACGACCCCAACCGCCGCGCCGACCGCCACCCCCGCGCACGCCACAAACGCCACCTGGTAACCGGTTATTGTAAGCCCGAGTATATTCATAAGCTGCTCTTAGCACGAAAGCCCGAAAGTCAGAAAGCCAGATAAGGATTCCTATTGGCGCTGTGTCCTCACACCAGTACTCTGCTCGAAATGCACTACCACGCGCCTTATATCCAAGGTCGTTGTTCCAAAGTTGAGCAGCAGGCCCGTGTTCGGGCCGATAGCCCTGAGATACGACTTCACCTGCACCAGGTGGATCTGCTCGAATGCCAGAACCGCCTTGAGTTCCACGATGAGCTCCCCTGCCACGAGCAAGTCCAGAGTATGTCTTCCGACCACGACGCCATCGTACTTGATCTCTATTCTCTTCTGTGATTCGAACGGTATCCTGTGCTTGACGAGTTCGATCCTCAGCGCGTTCTCGTAGATCTGCTCCACGAATCCGGGCCCGAGCCGCTTATGCACGTCTATTGCGGCTGCGATGACCCGGCCCGATAGATCATCGAACTCCCTTCCCATTCCAATCCCCTTTCTCGCTTTCCACCTTTCGGGCTTCCGTGCTTGAGATCACTGATCACCCTCCACAGTCTCCTGCTCCTCCACCGGCAGTTCGCCGCCCATGGACTGGAGCTTGTCGAGGCTGTAGAGCATGCCCTTTCGGTCATAGCAGGCGAGCTCGAAATCGCGGCCGGGGCGGATGCAGTTCTTGGGGCAGACTTCCGTGCACAGCCCGCACCACATGCACCGTGAGATGTCTATCTCGAAGCTGGCCGGTTTGCGGTTCTTGGGATCGGATGCATCGACCTCTATCTTGATGATATGCTGCGGGCAAATCCTCGCGCACGCTCCGCACGCGATGCACGGCGACCTCCCCGTCTCGGGCTTCACCGGCAGTGTGGGCATGCCTCGATAGTTCTCGGGCAGATTTGGCTTGATCTCCGGGTAAAGCTCGGTCACCGACGGCCGGGCGATGCTCCAGTGCGTCACCGTCACCCACAGCCCCTTGGCTATGCTCACAAACGAGTTTATGAAATCCTTGAAGTACGTCGATTTCACTTAGGCATCCAGAATATCACGTAGGCGCCGGTCAGGAGCATGTTCGCAAGCCCCGCCGGGATCAGGACCTTCCAGCTAAGGTTCATAAGCTGGTCAACGCGCACGCGCGGCAGCGTCGAGCGGATCCACATGATCCCCAGCACCACCACCCAGCACTTGGCCATAAACCATCCCAGCGAGATCAGCGTGAACCACGGGATCACGCCAAACAGGCTGCCCTTGACCTGTGCGCCCAGTATATGCAGCGGTGGCTGATATCCGCCCAGAAACAGCGTCACGATCACCGCCGCCAGCGTAAACCCCGCCGCAAACTCAGCCAGAAAGAACAGCGCGAACTTCATCCCCGAATACTCGGTGTTGAACCCCGCCACAAGCTCGCTTTCGGCTTCCATAATATCGAACGGCGTCACGTTGATCTCAGCCAGCCCGGCGATCAGCATTAGCAGAAACGCCAGCGGCAGCATAGGCCACTGATGGAAGTTGAGCAGGTTCCAGTGCCAGAATCCGCCCGCCTGCGAGGTCACGATCCTGTCGAGGTCCAGCGTGCCCGCCACCAGCACCGGCACCGCCAGCGCGAGTATGATCGGCACCTCATAAGCGATGAGCTGGCTCGCGCCGCGAAACGCGCCCAGCAGCGACCATTTGTTGTTCGAAGCCCACCCCGCGACCACAATCCCGATCAGCCCTACGCTCGAAATCGCGCTGATGTAGATCGCGCCGACGTTGAGCGCGTGCGGCGTCGCCCCCGCGCCGAACGGGATCACGACGTAGACGAGGTAAGCTGGTATGAACACGAGCGCCGGGGCGATGGTGAACAGCCACTTATCCGCCCCGCAAGGGATGATGTCTTCCTTCTGAAACAGCTTCAGCGCGTCGGCGACGGTCTGCGCGACACCCCACGGTCCCGTCCGATTCGGCCCCAACCGTGACTGAACCCGCGCGATCACCCACCGCAGCTTGAGGATGATATACAGCACGGCGACCATCATGAACAGCAGCACGGCCACCGCGATCGCCACTATGATTCCGAGTTCTTTTACCAGCCCAAGCAAATCCATTTATGTAGGTTCGGTTGTGGGAGGCGTCTCCAGACGCCGATACCCCGCCACGTTGTAGGAGGCGTCTCCAAACGCCGATACCCCCGCCACGTTGTAGGAGGCGTCTCCAAACGCCGATTGCACCAGCCACGTTGTAGGAGGCGTCTCCAAACGCCGATTGCACCGGCCAGCCGACAAGATTAAAGCGCAGTCCGAATGCTAGACCGCGCTTCGAGTCCATCAGCCCAATTATACAGCCCGCGCCGTGCCTCGTCAAGGCTGCGGCCCGGCAAGCTTAGTGCCGAGCGTCACACAGCCGAAATGGGGACAGTCCCAAGCGTCAGCGGGTGGACTGTCCCCATTTTCGCGATCGGGCAGGCGTGCCCGCTATTAGGAGCCTGAACTGCGAGCAGGCATGTCCTTTCCCAGGTATCTGGCAATCGTGTCCAGCACCCACTGACTGGTCTCGGTCTTTGCGGCCTGAACCAGGGCAGCGCGGGCCGCTGCGTTGGTGGACGACATCCCGCCCAGCGCCTCCGCCGCCACCGCGCGCATGGCCTCGACTTCGTCGTGAAACAGCACATTCGTCAGGTCGGGCACGCCCTTGTCGTATCTGACGCCGCTGATCACGTAGCAGCACGGCCAGCGGTCCAGCACCGCGCGGCCCTTGTCCTTGATCGTCACCAGCGAGAGCCAGAATCACCGCGCTCTTGGTTGCGGCGTCACTCTTCTTATACTCCGCAACCACGGCGTTGATGGCGTCGAACTTGGGCGCACCCGGCTCCGCCCGCCAGATCCGCTGGAGCAGGGCGTCGGCTGCCTTGCGATGGGCATCATCGGGCGCGCCTGGGCCGGGAGCGATCATATCCTTCCCGATGTAGCGGGCGATCGTGTCCAGCACCCACTGGCTGGTCTCCGTCTTGGCGGCCCCCACAAGCGCATCACGCGCCGCGGAGTTGGTGGAGGACATCCCGCCCAGGGCCTCCGCCGCCACCGCGCGCATCGCCTCGACCTGGTCGTGGAACAAGATGTCGATCAGATCCGGCACGCCCTGTTCGTAGCCGGCGCGGCTGATCACGTAGCAGCACGGCCAGCGGTCCAGCACGGCGCGGCTCGTATCCTTCATGTACCCTCAGGCAGACGTAGACGATCGCGTTCCTGGTCGCTTCGTCGCTGGTCTTGTATTCGGCGACGACCGCGTCGATGGCGTCGAACTTCGGCTGACCCGGGTCCGCCTTCCAGATCTGCGCGAGGACGGCGTCCGCAGCCTGCCGGTGGGCGTCATCTGGCGGACTCAGCGCGGCGCCGGCAAGGGCCGGGCATGTCAGCAGGATTGCGGCAGCCACCAGCATGGTCAGATAGCAGTTCCGATTCATAACAAGCGCTCCTTTCCCTTGAGGCTTCCTATCGAGCATCACTGCCCAAATACTTGGCGAGCACGTCTTTGACTCGCTGGCTTGTCTTCCGTGCGCGAGGACTGCACCAGCGCGTCGTGGGCCTCGGCATTATCCGGCAGGCCGCCCAACGCCTCGGCCGCAACGGCGCGCATCATCTCCATCTGGTCGTGCAGGAGTATCTGGACTAGAGCCGGCAGCCCAAGCTCACAGTTGCTGCGGCCGATGACGTAGCGGCATGGCCACCGCTTCTGGAAATCCGCGCTCCAGTCGCTCATGTAGGTCACGCACATCCATCCGATGGCGTTTTGCGCGGCGATGTCGCTCTCGCGATACTTGCTTACCACGTCGTCGATGGCATCGAACTTCGCCTGACCTGGCGCCGCCTTCCAAATCTGTTCGAGCACCGCGTCCGCGGCCTTGCGATGGGCTTCGTCGGGCTTGCTCACGGCGACCGTCGGGGGCCTGGCGGCGGCTCTAGGCGCGGCGATCCTGCCCTTCTCGACCGTTGCGGTTACGGACACTCTGAACTCCAACTTCCCCGAAGCATCATCGACCGACCCGGACGCGACTACGACCGGTGTCCCGGCGGTCGCCGGCGCCGCCACTTCGAAGGCCTTGGACAACCGCTGGGTTCGCCGAACGGAGGCCTGGGCCTCGGAGAGATTGCAGTCGATTGCCCCTGAACCGGTAAGGCTGACCGAGCCATCGGGCATTACGTTGGGAGTAAGCTTCGCGTCGAGCATGCAGACGTGGGTGCCGGTCGAGTTCAGATTGAGCGGCATCGGGCTGCCTTCCGTGCCGACGCTCTCGGTCGAAAGACTCAGCGGGCTCTTGAGTCCGGGGCCGCTGATCTTGAGCGAAAGGGCAAGCCGGATGGAATGCGGCAGCACGTCTTCGACGTCAAACGCCGCGATCAGGGACTGAGCCTGCTTTGTCGCGGCCTCGCTGCCCTTCACGAGCAGCGTGTTGGCGCTTGTAGCGATCACCCCAACGAGCCCGTCCGGGGGCGAGGCCGACAGCATCGAAGCCGCATCGCCCGCGCGCAAGTATTTGAGCGTGATGATCTGTGATGTGGTCGGTGAGCCTGGCGTGACGGCTGTGGGCACGGTGACCGGCGGCGCGGCCGCGGCCTGGGGATTGGGTTTGAACACGTAGGTGTTGCTCGCGTCCACGAAGTAGTCGATGCCGGCGGTCCGCGTGATGACCCTTATAGCCTCGGATTTGGTCACATTCTTGAGCGTGGCGCTGACCTTCATATCATTGAGCGCCGGATCGACCGAGTAGCTCTCTGCTGATCCATCGAACACCTGCCGGATCACCTCCGGGAACGGCACGTCCTTGAGGTCGAGATTCAGCCGCATCTCGGCAGTCTCGGCGCCGAACGCCGCCGTCGCCGCAAGTAGGATGATGATGATTGCACTATGCCGCACGGATTGTCTCACTGCTGTCGCTCTCCCTTGCCGGCCTGTTGTCGGGCTTCGCCGGCTCCGATTCCATTTCGATCTGTATCGAGTTCCCCGACCGCTTCACCGAGCACTTCGTGACCTCGCCTGTTGTCGGATCGGTCTTGGTATAGCTGTATTGGTATGAGTCCTTCGGCTGGTTCGCCGACGGCCACGTGACGTAGGCCAGCCCGACGCTGTCCTCCGCCGGCGGACTGACCTCCGGTTCGGGGGTCTCTATCGCAGGCTTGGGCTCGTTCGGCGGCACGCTCTTCGAAGGCGCCGGCTTGTGCGGGCGGCGCGTGCGATGTGGCCGCTTGATTGTGGGCTTGTTGACAGCCGCATGCGGCGCCGGCTTCGGCGACTTCGCAATCCATAGGGTCTTGGGCGCGGACGGCGTCACATGCGTTCTCCGGCCCAGAATACATCCGCATGGCAGTTCCTATGCCTCGCAGATTCGTCGCCGAGTTCTGGCATCGATTGCCGCGGTGCAGCAGCAGGCCGCCAATCGCCATCCCCGCAACCACGAGAGCGAAGGCACACGCCCACGCGGCAACAAGCCTGCGGCGGCGCGGGCGAATGCGCTCAATAACGGCTGAGCGGCAGTCGAAACCAGCCGGATACGGCTCTATGCAGCGCAGCGCCGCGACGCAGGATCTCGCCTCGGCCAGAGTCTTCGCGCAGGAGTCGCAGACCTCGATGTGCGCCAGCTCCTCATCGGAAAGCTCAGCTCCATCACGCGCATTGTCCCAGATGGAATCCGAAACCTTTGTGCAATCTACGCTCATCGCTCATTCTCCGTCAGGTGCTGCCGCAGACGTTCGCCGAACAGCTTCCTGACCCGCCACAACTGCTTGCGCACCGCCTCGACCGACGACCCCGTCACCTCCGCGATCTCCGCAATCGACATCCCATCGACCTCTCGAAGCACGAGCAGGGCCCGATGGCGCACCGGAATCCCGGCCAGCACCTCCCGAACCACCACCGCGTTCACGACCCGCTCCTGGCAATCCGCCGGGTCCGCAATCGCGGCAGTCCGGTCCTGATCCAAACTCACCTCGGGCCGCGGCCGCCGCTTTCCACCGGTGCAGACGTTGACCGCAATCCTGTGCAGCCACGTCGCGAACGCCGCCTGGCCCCGAAAGCCGCCCAGGTTGGTCCACGCTCGGACAAACGTCTCCTGAGCAGCATCCGCGGCATCGTCGGCATTGCCGAGTATGTGATAAGCGAGCGCGAACACCCGCTCCTGATGCTGTGCGATAAGCCGGTCGAACGCCACGGCGTCCCCGGCCTGGGCCGCCCACACCAGGTCCGCATCCGAGCATTGCAAAGGCAACTCCGCACTTGGCTCCTTCATGACATTAGAACGCTGCGGCAGGCAATCCATGGACATTATACGCTTCATGTGCTTGACCCTCGTGCGGGTGGGTGGCATAATGTGGCTGACGAGGTGACGGTCGATGCGCCATAGACTCAAGCTGCTGTCGGGCTTGCTGGTAGCGTTCGCAATGAGCGGGTGCGCCGGGTGCGGTTCGTCTGCCCAGCCGCCCCAGAAGATGCATGGCATCGACGTCGGCCCCTACGTCAACGGACAATCTCCCCCCGACGCGGTCTCTCACGATCAACTCCAGACCCGACTGGAGCTGGCCGCGCCCTACACGCAGTGGGTGCGGACCTACGGCTGCGTCTCGGGTTTTGAGCAGGCGGGCGGAATCGCTCACAGACTCGGTCTCAAAGCAGCCGTCACCGCCTGGCTTGGCGATCTCCCCGGCGGCCGGCAGCCTCTGCAGGCGGGCGATCCGAACCTCGAGCAGATCAATAACCTCAAGACGGCGCTGGCGAACGGCGACGTCGATATCGCTATAGTCGGCAATGAAGCGGTCTACGCCGGCCATCTGACTCCCCAACAAGTGCTCGTCTACATACGGGAGATAAAGCGATATGTCGCCGACGACCTGCACACCGACGTTCCCGTCACAACCGCCGAGCCGCTCGATACGCTGCTCGCCAATCCGGCGCTGGTTGCCGAGTGCGACGTGGTCTTCGCCAACTACTACCCCTTCTGGCAGGGCGTGACGATCGCCAAGGCCGTGGACGACTTCGCGACCCACTGGCGCGCGCTGAGCGTCGCATATCCGGGCAAGAAGCTCGTAGTCTCTGAAACAGGCTGGCCCGCCGCCGGCGCTACCGTGGGTGGCGCCGTGCCCTCGCCGGAGAACCAGAGCCGGTACATCCGCGACTTCGTAAGCTGGGCGCGCGCGAACTCGGTGGACTACTTTACATTCGAAGCGTTCGATGAGAAGTGGAAGGCCGACCCGCCAAACCCGCCGCAGGAGGGGTTCTGGGGCATCTTCCGGGTGCAGATCACTTCCGCGCCGCCCCTCGGGACCGTGGGTCCGGTCAAAGGCCGCGTGTGGGGCGTGACCCCGTCCAGCGCCAGAATTGCCGTCTACATCTATGTCAACGGCTGGTATAACAAGCCGACGTGGACGAACCGTCTGACCGCCGTTCAGAACGACGGTACCTGGCAATGCGATCTGCCCGCCCCGAACGACAAGCAGGCGACCATTATCCGAGCCTACCTTGTCCCCTCCGACTACACCGATCCCCCAAAGGCAAGCGGCGAGCAGACAATCCCGAACGAGTCCCTGCTCCTCCGGCATTCCTACGGCCTGGCTGAAAAGAACAGGTAGCCGTTTGCCAACCAGACGGTGGCCGCAGGTTTGGTTAAGCTCAGCTTTGGGAAAAGATGAGTCTGATGCGAAGGAGGCAAGCATGACCGAGTTCGTAGTATCCAGGACAGAAGAGTTTCGCGTCCCGCTCATCGGAGAGGACGCGCCGGCGTTCGAGGCCGAGACCACACAGGGGAAGATCAAGTTCCCCGACGACTACAAGGGCAAGTGGGTGATCCTGTTCGGCCACCCCGCCGACTTCACCCCCGTCTGCACGACCGAGTTCATGACCTTCGCCAAGATCGAGCCCGAGCTGAAGGCGCTCAACTGTGAGCTGATCGGCCTGTCCATCGACAGCACCTACAGCCACATCGCTTGGCTGCGGACGATCAAGGAGAAGATCAAGTACAAGGACATGGAGGGCATGGAGGTCAACTATCCCGTGATCAGCGACATCAAAATGGACGTCGCGCGCAAATACGGGATGGTGCAGCCATCCTCTAGCGACACCCACGCGGTTAGGGCTGTGTTCTTCATCGACCCTGACGCCAAGATCAGAGCGCTCTTCTACTACCCGTCTTCCAGCGGCAGGAACTTCGAGGAGATCAAGCGGCTGTTGATCGCAATGCAGACCGCCGACACCGAGCAGTGCGCCACGCCGGCGGACTGGTGGCCCGGTGACGATGTGATCGTTCCTCCTCCAGGCTCCTGTGGCGTCGCCAAGGAGCGCGTCGACAAAGCCGGTGACGGCTACTACTGCCTGGACTGGTTCATGTGCTTCAGGAAGCTGCCGATGAAGTAGCCAGGCACTGCCGTGTGATCTGGCTGCTGGTCAGAGCTGATCGGGGTTCCAGTCGCCGCGCTTCATATCCTCGGCCAGCATCCGGTTGTTGCGCCAGATCGCGTGGCCGTCCACATAGCTGACCGTCGTGCCGTCGTAGTGGATCTTGTCGGGGGCGTTCTATGTCTCAGCGCTTCGCCGCGCACGGTGCCATCGCGTGACGCACCGAGTGATCACTACTGGGTCCGGGAAGCCCCCAAACGACGATACTTCGGGGCTGCTTTTCGCCCCGAAGACCCGGGGACTATGCACCAGCCTGCCAATCGCGGACGGCCAGCACTGCGCCCCGGCTACTCGTCGAACCAGTCGATGCTGAATCGGCCCGGCGTGCCCCCCCGATAGCTCCGGCGCGTTCGGGTGCAGCAGCCTGTGCTCACCGACGGACATCTGCGTCGGGGCGAAAAGCGAGCCCACGACGCATCTGTCCTTACGCTTGATCGTCTAACGGAGGCTGAGTCAAGCACCGACACATAGAAGTCGAACTCCGCTTCATCGAGCAAGCCGTCCGGCGTGTAGGTGTAGGACTTCATCACCTCAGACCCATCGGCGTTCTTTTCGTATTGCAGGCTGCCGTCGGGGTAGTAGGCGTAGGTGTGCATGCCGGGCCAGGTCAGGAGCTGGTCGGCGGCGTTGTAGGTCATCGGATTCGGCTCGGCGGGCGGATGGATGCGATTGCCCACCCAGTCGTAGTCATACGGCCCACCCGCCGGCTGCCCCGGCACCGGGTTCGGAGGCGTGGCGTTGTCCAGGCGGTTGTTAGCATCGTAGTGATACGTCCACGTCCCGGTCGGATCCGTCATCGACAGCGGATTGCCGGCATCGTCCCGCGACGGGTAGCCGATGGTCGCCAGGGTCGTCACGCCCTGCTTGTGCGTCATTGAGTCCAGGAGATACCTCGGATCGCTTCTTTGCTCGCCCCGTGGATAGCCGGCGGACATCTGCGTCGGGGCGACAAGCGAGCCCACGACGCATCTGTCCTTACGCTGTGCCGTCAATGTCGGGGCCGGGCGTAGCGCCGAGACATCGAAGACCGCTGTTAGCGGTTGACTTTCGCTCCGTGCGCTCGAAGAAGGGCCGAGATGTCTCTGCGACGCTCGCATTCCGCCACGAACAACGGAGTCATTCGTCCATTTGTGCATTCCGCGGCATCCACATCTGCTCCGTGTTGCACCAGCGCTCTCACTACTTCGAGATCTCCTCTTCTTATTGCGGTGTTCAAGGGCGTTGTCGACCCGACGTGCTTGTTAGGATTCGCACCCGCGTCCAGGAGAGCCCACACTACTCTGGGGTGACGCATAACTATCGCCTCAACAAGCGGAGTCGTCTTGTCGACGGGATCGGCCCCGTCCACAGTCGCGCCGTGCTTTATGAGAACCTCAACCGTCTCAACGTTTCCACAAGACGCCGCACGATGAAGCGCACTCTCGCCTTCGCCGTTTGTGGCGTTTGCCAACTCAGGGCGGCTCTTCAAAACGGCTGAAACGTCCGCAGCGGTACCGGAACCACAGAGCCGTACGAAAGACGCGGGGTCTTTCACACCGGAAACGCGTGAACAACCCATCGAACCCACTATGACGGGGCACAGGATGAAGACGGCGATACCAAAACGCCACCACATCCCAGCGGGAGTCATACTCGATTCGCTAGCCAGACCCATGGCACTACTATCCTCTCCTCGCCAAGCGCAGCTCAATAATCAGGAGGCAGTATAGGCCACCAGATACCTGGACCATCGTGCGAGTGCTTCAAGCAACGGTTGTAGTCATAGTCCACTTGCCTCAAGCAAGCATCCTTATCCCGCTCGGCCTGCTTGCGATCTTTGTCGAAGTCCTTGTCGACCCACTTCTGCACAGCGTCACACAGCTGTCCCGCAGAATCATCCGTGTACGGCGGACTATCGGGGGGAACAATAATCCGCGGCTTCGGCCTGTTTACCTTGCAGCCAAGCTCGAACCCCTTCTCGGCCTGATTGATTCTGTTCAGCTCCGCAAAGTAATCAGTGTAGCATCGCGAGGTACGGCTGTTGCGCCACTCCCCACACTCTTTCGGGCTGAACGGTACCTGTAATCCTGCGCCCGTTTGGATCGATGATCCAGTGCCTGAAGTCCGCTGTATCGTCAGCACAACAGCCTTTCCTATTGCAGAGTCCGCTCGGGTCCACTCCCCGCAACGGATCACAGGACACATATCCATAGTCGTTCACGTCGGCTCTTATGGGATCCCGTTGTGTAAACCGTCCGAGACTCGGGGCGCAGAACCTACGTCCGAGGTGCATCAGCCCAAACCCCGGCTCCTGCCAATGTGCGTAGTACCCCAACTGCCCCACGTACTGATACGGCTGATCCACCGAGTCCGCGTGGCGGTTGTGCGCGAGGAGGGCGCCGTAGGCGTCGTAGGCGTAGTCGTCCGTGACATCGCCGGTGCTCTTCGTCAGCAGCCGCGTCGAGCCGAGCTGGTCGAAGTGATAGTATCTGATGCCCGCGACGGGATCGATCATGGCCGAGCAGTTCGCCACCGGGCTCGCGGATATAGTATACACCATTCGCGGGGACGGCGGCATCCTCGGCGATCACGGCGGGGATTCCGGCGGTGGGGTCGTAGACGAGGGTGTGGGTGTGTTCGGCCGTTGGGTTCCCGCTGACCTTTGTTCCGGATTCATACTGGACGCGGTTCTTGTCCGCGTCCCAGGTGTTTGCCAGGTATCTGCTGGTCGTAGGAGTCGAGAAGTCGAAGTCCGCTTCATCGAGCAAGCCATCCGGCGTGTAGGTGTAGGACTTCATCGTGGTCGTTCCGGCGGCGTTCTTTTCATATTGCAGGCTGCCGTCGGGATAGTAGGTGTAGGTGTGCATGCCGGGCCAGGTCAGAAGCTGATCGGCGTTGTTGTACGTCATCGGGTTCGAGCCTGCGGGCGGATGGATGCGATTGGCCACCCAGTGGTAATCATACGGCCCGCCCGCCGGCTGCCCCGGAACCGGGTTCGGAGGCGTGGCCGTGGTCAGACAGTTGTTCGCGTCGTAGTCGGTACTGCCAGGTTCGCGTCCAGTCCGTCTTCATCTCGACCCCGATCTCCTGTCTGGCTGCTGAAGTTATACCCCGTGCGCCACCCAATGTCAAGTCCCGGCGGACCGGCCACAGAATAGCTCTGCTATCCTCATCCGCCCACCCGCCTCCTGCAACATAACCCGTGAGCAACAGTTAACTGTAATACCACACCCCGTTCGTTGACATTCGCGCCGCATTGTCGTCTAGTAGTAGTGAATGCATCACCGAGGCATCCTGAGCTTGTCGAAGGACCGTTCCACGCGGCAAATTCGCGGTTTCTAGTGAACAGAACCCACGCTCAATTGAGCACGGCCCGGGTTTCGTTCTGTGAGATGAAAAGTTGCGGAACCGCCGCCGCCTCGGCATGCTACAATGAACACGCCATGAAGCTAACCAGACAACCCGATTTCGACCGTATGCCCGGCGGCACGCCGGAGGACTGGCGCATCTACGTGGACTTCTGGCTCGGTATGGGCTACGACTGCGTCCCGACGGAGATCGCCCCGCGACTGCCGCTGCCCGACGGCTTCTGGGCGCTGGGCACCGGCAACTCGCTCACCGACTACATGCCCGTCGCCAACTACATCGGCGTCCTCGAAGAAGGCATGAACGTGCATTGAACTCGCGCAGTTCGCGCGGTGTCCTTACCTTTGGTGGAGGGAAATGAGCGGCTTGGAGCACACCGACGCGGAGCTTATGAGTCTGGTACAGTCGCGCGAAGCGGACGCATTCGACGCGCTTCGGCTGCGCCACGAGCCTGCCATTCTCCGTCACCTGCGGTCAATCGTCCACGATCGGGACGCGGCCGATGATCTGCTGCAGGAAGTCTTCTTGAGGGTCTGGGTCAGCGCCGGGCAATGGGACGGGCACGGGGCGGTCAAGAGCTGGATCTTCCGCATCGCGACCAACCTCGCCTTGAACTCGGTGCGCACCATCCGTCGCCGTCGTGAAGCGCGCCTGGAAACCTCTGAAGACGACGACTCCCACATTCCTGCGTGGATGATCGACACTCTCTCGCCGACCCCGGCCGACGCTCTCGAAGACGCCGAGCGCGCGGCGGCGGTCCGCAAGCTCGTGGACGAGCTGCCCGAAGAGAAACGCGAGCTGATCAGAATGGTATACGACGCGGAGATGGAGGTCCGGCAAGCCGCCGAGGCGCTCGGAATCCCCGAGGGCACGGCAAAGTCGCGGCTCCATTATTCCGCCCGCTACCTCGCTCGCAGATGGAGGGACCAGGACAATGTGTGACTTCGATCTCTCGACACTGCACGCGGGTGCCCCGTGGCATCGCGAGTCGTTCGACAGGTTCATCAACGAAGATCTTCCCAGGCTGCTCGCAGAGCGCCTGCCTCTGACCGGTTATAAGGCCACGCCCGAAGACGAGTACTCCTGCCGCGTCGATGTCGGAGTCGGCGGCGTGGAGTTCAGCTACACGATGCCGTCTCCGAGTGCGGAGGGGCTGTTCCGAATCGACGACGGGCTATACGTTGTCGTCCCATTGGCATCCGACGAGAATCTCGACACGGCGGAAGTCAAGTGCGTGGGCGAGCAGTTGTACGACTACGTCGCGGCGCGGCTCGGCAAGGCGAACGGCGACCTGCCGTGGGATGAAGCCCTCATCCGCGCATGGCTGCCGCTGGAGCAGTGGGTGACGGCAGTCATCAAGTCCGGCCTCACTGACCCCGACCCACGCTGGTCCACGGGGCAGTGGCTTGATGCGACCAACGGCATCGCCGCGCGGAAGCACTTGAGGAGCCTGAAGATCATCGACATCGAGAAGCCCATCGCGCCGGGCCAGTTCGGGCGAGTCTGTCCCTTTGAGACTCCGGAGGGCCCAAACATTGGGCATGTATTCAGCATCTCGCTCGGCGCGACGATAGTCAACGGCAGGACAGAGATCGTCGACGATTGCCCCGAGGCCGCGCTCGGGCTGACAGCCTCGATGGTCCCGTTTCTGGAGCACAACGATCCCAACCGCCTGCTATTTGCCGTCAATATGATGCGGCAGTGGCTGATTCCAGATACGCCCGAGCCGGCGCTGGTCCAGACCGGCAATGAACCGGCTGGCGAGGGCGTCTGGTGTGGGCGCGACCTGCTCACGGCGTTCGTCTCGCAGGGGTTCGAGACGTTCGAAGATGCGATGTTGATCAGCGAGTCGGGCGCAAAAAGGCTCAACGTCAGGCCGGGCGACAAGATCAGCAACCGGCATGGCGCCAAAGGCGTGATCGGGCGCATCGTGCCTGACGACGAGATGCCGAAGCTGGCTGAGGGCACGCCGGTCGAACTCGTCTACAGCTCAATCGCGCTGCACACCCGGCTCAACTTCGGCCAGATCAGGGAGGCGTTGATCAGCCGGATCGCGCGTGCGGAAGGCGAGCCTGCGATTGTGCGGCCCTTCCACGCGCCCGGCGATGACGAGATCAAAGAGCGCCTCCGCAAGGCCAGCCTGCCGGAGGACGGCATGGAGCATCTCACGCTGCACGGCAACCGGCTCGACTATCCCAGCGTGGTCGGTTGGGTCTACTGGGGCCTGACGAATCACAAGGCCGAGGACAAGGTACACGCCGGCGTGGTCTATGATGGCTGCAACCGGCAGGGGCAGCTCGAATACCAGACGCTTCGTGACATGGGCTGCTTTGCCAACATCGCCGGATACTTCAACACTTGCTCAAGTGAGCGCGAGGACGCGGAGGACTTTGCGAGGGCGGTCGCATCGGGACCGGTCGAGCAGCGCGGCGCGCCGAGTCCGAGAATGGAACGGCTGATCGAGCGTCTCGGCGCGGCCGGCATTCGCGCTGAGCTTGGCGATCGGGGACTGTCGTTCTCGCTGGCGGGTCCTTGCGACGGCCTCAAGCTCGCACGACCTGTGTCGCATCCCTGGCTGCCGGGCGCTGCGATCTCGGAAGTCGGCGTGTTCGAGGACATTCCGCACTACAAGCCCTTCGTCGAGGCCAACGCGGCCTTGCAGCGCGCAATCGAGAGCGGCGCTCCGGCTTCGCTCGCCGACACCGCCGCCGCCAACCTGCAGGCGCGCCTGAACGAGTACTTCCACGCGATGCTCGTTCCACCGGCCGATCTCTATGTCCGCGACTGGCAGGCCGCCGAACTGCGGTTCGGAAACCGTGTCATGTTCAGCGGGCGAACGGTGCTCGCGCCTGGCTGGGACCTGCGGCTCGACCAGATCGGGCTGGCCGAGAAGATCGCCTGGACCATCTTCGGCCCGCTCGTCATACGCGAGATCGGCGACATGGAGCAAGTGGAGAAGCGGACAGACGCAGCGGCACGCGCGCTCGACGCGATCATGGCCCGGTCGTGGGTTATCCTCACTCGCGCGCCCGTGCTGATCCCGACCGCGATGATCGCGTTCCATCCGGTGCGGATCCCCGAGGACGTCATTCGAATCCATCCCGCGGTCACCTATCTGATGAACGGCGATTTCGACGGCGATCAGGCGGCTGTCTTCCTTCCTGTCACGGAAGACGCTCAGCGCGAAGCCGGCGAGAAGCTCTCGCTATCTGGCCATCTCCGACGCGACCCGAACCTCTACGGCATGCGCCTCATCACGCAAGAGGCGGCCTGGGGTCTGGCGCGGCTCAGTCTAGCTCCCGAAGGATGGCCGAGATCGACAAGGCCGCCGGAACGAGCGTGACGGCAAAGGGCGGGATCGTTGACAAGGACTCGCTCGCCGATGCGCTTAGGGAGATCATGAGCGGGAAGGGCGTTGACGCCGTGATGGAAGCAGTTGAGCGGCTTTTCGAGCTCGGCCTGCGGGTGGCCAAGGGATCGGGTGCTTCGATAGACCCGTTCATCGGCTCCGGGCTTGCCCTTCCGCCTATGCCCGACGGCACCGACCCGGCGGTGTGGGACGCCTACACTGAGGACGTGGACGACATCATCATGAGCCGCTCGGGCTACGGCTCGCCCGATCTCGGCCCACAGCTTCTTGCGATCAAGTCGCAGGCGCGAGGCTCCGCCCGGCATCTCGCGAGGCTGTTCTCCGGAAAGCTCGTGACGGATGCTGTCGGCACGCCTGTCCCCGTCACGCATGGTCTGCGCGAGGGCCTTACGCCGGAGGAGATGTTCGCGTGCGTTGCCGGCGCTCGCGAGGGGCTCGCCAACATCAACTACGAGATGACCCGGAACCCCTACGGGGTGGCGGCCGCCGGCTCGCCTAAGGGCTTCGGCGTGCTCGCCAGGGCGATGCGCGCGTCCAATCCGGGCCGGGTGTTTGCGAGGGCGGCGGCAGCGGGTGAAGCCGATCCGCTCACCGATCTCGATAGCAGGCTGTTCGTGGGGCTTTTGCCGCTGTAGGTTCTCTGTCGCTCCGACGGGCAATAACCGCCCAGTCCTGAGTAGCGCGCAGCGCGTATCGAAGGACGGCCAACCGTGCACGGACCTTCGATACGCGGCGCGAAGCATGTGCCGACGCACTCACGGCAACTGCAACGGCGCGCTACTCAGGGCAGCGGGATAGAGGGGTATGAACGTGAACTACCTACTCTTCGCAGGTCACCAGTTCGGCCGGAAGCACGATATGCTGGGGATCCGCGGGGGCATTGCCGGCGATCCTGTCCATCAGCAACTGCGCCGCGACCTGGCCCATCTGCGTGGTCGGCTGCTTCATACGGGCGAAGCAGGTGCGCATGTCGTGGGAGAAGTGATCGTCGAAGAACCCGATCATTTCGAGAGCGTTCGGCATCGACAGCCCGAGCCTGTCGGCGGCTTCGAGGGTGGCAAGCACGCTGGTGTCGTTCATGCAGAACACCGCGGTGATGGGATCGGGCAGACCCAGGCAGTGCTCCAGCGCGAAATCGAGCCGCCACCAGCCGAACCGCGCTATCTGCGGCCCGCAGACTATGTTCTCGTCGTAGGGTATGCCGGCTTCCTCAAGCCCGGCCTTATAGCCCGCAAGCCGATCGTCGGCTGAGGTCAGCGTGGCGAAATCGGTGAAGAACGCGATCCGGCGATGTCCCTTCGAGACTAGATGCTGCACCGCGCGTTTGGCGCCGCCGATGTTGTCGCTCGTCACCCGGTCGGCGCTGACCTTCGGGCAGTAGCGATCGACGAATACTATCGGCAGCCCGTCATCCGCGACTCCGGCGAACGACGCCTCATTGGCCTGGCTGTCGATCGGTATCACCAGCGCGCCATCCAGCGCCTCCCGCGGCAGCCGGTCGATGACCTCCGCCTCATCCTTGACGGTGTTGTTGGGCAGCACGAGGAACCGGCAGCCGTGCTGATTGAGCACGGAGACCGCGCCCTGCAGGATCTCCAGGCTCATGCTCTCGCGCCAGTATGGAAGCCTTATCTTGTCGTGTTCCATGCGGGCGGTCACCTGGCCCATGGCATCCTGCGTCAGCCACGGCATGATGACGCCGATGGAGCGGATCCCGCTCCTTCTGCGCGCTCCGGCTCGATCTCCGACGAACGTGCCGCTGCGCTGTTCGCGCATCAGAATGCTCTCGTTGACAAGCTCGGCCACCGCGCGCGCGACCGTGGGCCGGCTCAGACCGAGCGCTTTGGCGAGAATGCGCTCGGATGGAATCCTGTCGCCCGGTTCGAGCTTCTCCTGGGTGATGTAGTCCAGCAGCCAGTTGCGGACCTTCAGGTAGCTGGGCGAGGTGCGGCCCTCAAGACCTGTTCCCGACATAGTGGGCTTAATGCTCATCTCCAGTCACTCCATCGTGAATCGGCGCGTCATCGCGCGGCATCAGTATACCACACATTGCCACTCGATGCCAGATCCTCCTGGGTAGAAGTGCTGGTAATAATGCCAGTTTTGACCAGTGCACGCAGCTTCGGCGCGAAAAGCAGCACCGAAGCATCTCATAGGCATCCTGGGGAACGGGCGATCACGCGTCATCGGCCAGGGCGATCCCGGTCACCTTCGCGTCCGCAAGCAGTCGATCGACGTCGGCTCTGGCGCCGATGCAGGTGCCGTCGCTGAGTGCCGTCGCAGCCCCGGCCGCGCAGCCGAGAGCCAGCGACTCCTCGATTGACTGGCCCTGCTCGAGGCCGAAGATGACGCCCGCGATCAATGAATCGCCAGATCCTATCGTGCTTTTCGGCACCACGTCGGGCGCGACGGCGTCGTAGATGGCGCCGTCGTAGCAGGCGATCGCGCCCTGCTTGCCCAGCGATATGATCACCAGCTCGACTCCGCGCTTCGACAGCTCCACCGCCGCGCGCGCCACGTCGGTCTTGGACTCGAACTGCGTGCCCAGCAGACGCTCGGCTTCGTCGCGGTTGGGCTTGATCATGAACGGTTTGGCCTTGAGGCCTTCCTCGAACGCTTCACCATCGGCATCGAGCACGACCTTCGCGCCGCCCGCCATGCCTATCTGCACCAGCACCTTGTGGACGTCGGGGTTGACGCCGAGCGGTATGCTGCCGCCAACCACGACGAAGCTGCTGCAGCGGCCGAGGTCCTTTGCCCTCTCGAAGAGCTCGACGAGCTCCTTGTGGTCGACCGGCCCGCCGCGCTCGTTGAGCGTAGTGGGAGGCGCGCCGGAGAGGTCCTCGATGCAGATATTGGTGCGTGTTGGCTTCTGGGTGGTCACGATCTCAAGAGCGACCCCGTCGCGTTCGAGCACGAAGCGGATGTAGTCGCCCGTCTCGCCGCCCAGCAGCGCGAGCGCGCTGGTTTGGGCGCCAAGCTCGGCCAGCATCCGCGAGCAGTTGATGCCCTTGCCGCCCGCATCGACCTCGACTCTGGCGATGCGGTTCGTGTCGTTGCAGACCAGCTTGTTGACGTAGACGGTCCTGTCGAGAGAGGGGTTCAGAGTGATGGTAGAGATCATTTCGATTGCATATTGATTATTGAGTATTGAGTATTGAGATACCCGCCGCCTGCGTTGCGCTGGTGGCAAACACTCAATACTCAATACGAAATACTCAATCTCCTATTTGCTAAGTGCGGCTCTTACCTCGTCCAGATGTCCGGCGGAGCCGAGGAGCTCGTTGCGGCTGGCGATGAACTTCGCATACTCATCCATGAAGATCTTGCCAACCGGTCGGAAGTCGAACTTGTCCGGCTGGTCGCGGAAGAACTCGCGGTGGACCCGCGTCCAGACCAGGCGGCCGTCGGTGTCGATGTTGATCTTGCAGACGCCCTTCTTCGCCGCGGGCAGATACTGCGTGGGATCGACTCCCTTGGCGCCCTTGAGCGCGCCGCCGGCGGCGTTGATGCGCTCGACCTCGTCCTGCGGGACCGAGCTCGATCCGTGCATCACCAGCGGGAACCCGGGAACCAGCTTCTGGATCGCCTCGATAACCTCGAAATGAAGCCCCTGGCTGCCGGAGAACTTGAACGCGCCGTGGCTGGTGCCGATGGCGCAGGCCAGGCTGTCGCAGCCCGACCGCTTGATGAACTCGGCGGCCTGATTGGGATCGGTCAGGTGGGCCTGATCCTCGGAGACGCTGATGTCTTCCTCCACTCCGCCGAGCTGGCCGAGTTCGGCCTCGACGCTGATGCCCTTCGCATGCGCCCTATCGACCACGCGCCTGGTGGTGGCGATATTCTCGTCGAAGGACTCGTGGCTGGCGTCGATCATGACAGAGGAGTAGAACCCGCTGTCGATGCAGTCGTAGCAGGTTTCCTCATCGCCATGGTCGAGATGGATGGCGAATACCGCGTCCGGGAATATCTCGTCCGCCGCGCGGATCATCGCTTCGAGCATAAGCTTGTTGGTGTAGGCCCGCGCGCCCTTGGAGATCTGAATGATGAACGGGGCCTTGGAGTCCATGTTGCCGCGGAACAGGCCCATGGTCTGCTCGGCGTTGTTGATGTTGTAGGCCCCGAGCGCATACTTGCCGTAGGCCTGCCCGAAAAGCTGCTTGGTCGTGACGATCATGAGTCCCTAAGTCTCCTTTGGAATTCTCAATGCTTAATGCTTAATGTTGAATAAACAGCCCCGGCAGTTGGTGGCGCTATTGACCATTCAACATTCAACATTAAGCATTCTCTATGCCGGCTCGATAAGGCCGTAGTTGCCGTCCTCGCGCTTGTAGACCACGTTGACCTCTTCGGTATCCGAGTTGCGGAAGACGAAGAAATCGTGGTGGAGAAGCTCCATCTGTTGAGCGGCTTCTTCGGGGGTCATTGGTTTGAGCGCAAACCGCTTGCTGCGGACCAGGGTCGGCATGTCAACCGGCTCCGCTTCCTCGGGTCCGTAAGCATCGACCATCGCCTGGTCCTTAATGGCGTTCTTCTCTTTGGGCCCCTCGTCTAACGCCTTGCCGGCGCGCTTGCCCTTGAACTTCTTGACGCGGGTCTCGAGCTTCTCGACGACCTCGTCGATGGAGGTGTACATGTCGTTGCCGCGCCGCTCCTCGCCGCGCAGCAGCACGCCGTCGCCTTCAAGCTGCACTTCCACCATCTGCAGTCCGCGCTGCACGCTCAGAGACACGGTGGCCTCACGGATGTCGTGGAAGTACTTCTCGAGCCTGGCGAGTTTCTTCTCTATATAGCTCTTAAGGGCGTCGGTAACCTCGACGTGCTTGCCCTTAACATGGATCAACATCTACAGGGGGACTCCTTTCGCCGGCTCCTTGCTGGGAGCCGGTCAAAGTTTAGCATACCCAGAAGGCGACTGTCAATGTGCACTCGGACGCGAAGGCAAGCTGACTGCTAACGCGCAGAAAGCGCCCGGAGTTGGGTCCGGGCGCTTCGTCTACCCCAGATGCTATGCCCGACGGCTTAGCTCTTGACTATCTCAAGCTCCTCTTTTCTGAAGCAGTGAAGGGTGTTGGTGCGCCGGTGGGGGAACACGATGGGCCTGTGCTTGACCACCAGCATCTCTCCTCCATCCTCCACGCCGCAGATCTTGCCGAGCATACCGTTATACTCATCGCGGGTCCGCATCCTCACGATGGCTCCCGCAAGTTCCGAGCGCGTCATTGCACTCGCCCCCTATCCTCAATGGCGCGGGGGGCTGGGTCCTGAAACAAGTTCAGGATGACATCCCCAACTTCGGGATGATATGTTAAAGCCCCGCCTGTGCCGTGTGTCTACCGAGTTTTTGAACCCTAGCTAACCAGGGCGGTGTCTCCTGTCTGCCCGCGCGATTCCCCATTACTCGGGGCTGCCACTTGGACAAATCAAGCAAGACTCCACTAATTTTGAGTGTCGGCTCAAAACTTCCTCGACAACCACGCACACTGCAGGGCTTTCAAACCACTGCCTGTATTCATGCTCAATCTCAATCTACCACAATTGAGGCCCTTTTGCAACCTGAAATGCCAAACGGGTGTGAGCCTCGAGCGTTTGCTTGTGCCCGATGAGCTATGGCGTGTACAATTGATGCGGTAGTATGGTGGGATCTGGGAACTAACTGAGCGGGCCGAAGGGTAATGCTGAGTATTGGCTCAACCGATAATGGTAAGGCTCACTCACGCTTGGTGCGTGCGGCGGAACTTTCCGCGCGCGTAACAAGTAACGACAAATGGCTGTGGTTACCGTTCTAAGGAGGAAGATTCAGCACGATGGCAGCGATGATTACGAGGCTTTCTCGCGGATTGTCGGTGGTGTTGGTGGCGGCGATGCTGGTGTCGATGATTGTCCCGGCGTATGCCAGTGACAACTCGAAGCTTGAGGCGGCCACGATTTCCAGCTTCACGGATGTGATCGGCAGCACCTACATCAATGCCGGCAAAGGCGAAGGCGTCAATGTCGGTGCGACGGGCTCGGTCCTGCGAGACGGCAAGGAGATCGCGAAGTATAAGGTCATTCAGGTGAACTGGGGAATCTCCAGGATCGATCTGTATGACGTCCAGGATGGATACACCGCTCGCCCGGGCGACAGAGCGCCTGTGCTGACCAACCCTTCCTCGGGCAACTCCAAATCTACGGTCCTCAAAGCTCTGGGCATCGTAGCGGCGGTAGCACTCATCGCCGTTCTGGTCAAAGGCCACAGCGGCGGGGGAGGCGGAGGCACGACAGCCAGCGCGATTACCCTTACCACGAGCAAGACCAGCTCGGTCAACGGCGACGGTGACGTCACATGCACCGTCACGATCACGGCGAAGATCAATCTGGCGAGCGGCGACGCCGTGCCGGACGGCACTCCGGTTGTATTCTCCACGACTGCGGGGACCCTGAACCATACGCAGACGTACGCGGTGGCCGGCACGTCAAGCGCCGTGCTGACCTACAACTCGGCGACCGATCCCGACACGGCGACGATAACCGTCAAATGTGCCGGGCAGACGGCCAAGACTACCGTGTCGTTTACGTCCAGCATAGACCTCGTAGCGAACCCTACCACGATCCAGATCGTGGGCAGCGGCGGCGCCGTGACCCAATCGGCCATTACAGCGATCTGCACGGACGTTACAGGCACGCCCGTGACCAGCGGGACCGTCCATTTCAGCGCCAGTTTCGGGACGATAAACCCGACTTCCGCTCCCATAGACGGCAGTGGAGTGGCGACGGCAACATTCACAAGCACTCAGGCCGGTAAGGCCAACATAATGGCAACCTGGTCTAACAGCCAGGCGCTCGCTCTGCTCACCGTCACCGCGGGACCGCCCTTCCTGCTTACGATCGCCAGCAGTCCCAGCTCGGTTCCTTGCGACGGCAACTCGTCGTCGAGAATCACCGCAACCGTACGCGATTCCGGCGGCAACCTGGCTACCGACGGCACGGTCGTGAACTTCTCGGTCACGCCCGATGGCGGCGGCGGCGGCAACGGCGCGATCGCGGCTCAGGCTGTAACATCGAACGGCGTCGCGACCGCCTACCTGCTCACCAGGGATGCGGGCGGCACGAAGAGCCTGCCGGGAACGGCGACAGTAAAGGCCCAGGTCCTGGTTGCAGGCCAGCCGGCAACGGTCCCCGCACCCGCGACCGATCTGGAGGCCACGACGCCGGTGCAGTTCACGCCGAGTGATGTCGGCACCGTCAGCCTTGGCGCGACTAAGACGAACATCAGAGGGCTGGATATCGTTGGCAACACGACTACGATAACGGCCCTGGTGTCAGCCACGGGCGGCAGCGCCGTCCCTGACGGAACCGACGTCGCATTCACGACGACGGCCGGACAGCTTTCCAGCAGCCACGTAGCTACCTCCAACGGTAGAGCAACCGTAACGTTGACGTCGGATGCTTCCGGCGGAAACGGAAACGTTACCGTAACGGCTACCGCGGGCACTGTCACGAGCGCCCCGCTGGCGATCGTCTTCTCCGGCGGGCCGTTCGCCGCCAACTGCTCATACGTGACCGATCCGAACCCGGCAGTGCTTGCCAAGTCCGGCGGACAGGCGACCATCACGATCACCGCGCACGACGTCAATGACCATGCGCTCGTCGATGGCACCACGGTCACGGCGGTTACGAGCAAGGGAACCCTGTTGACGTCGAGCGCCCAGACGAGCGATGGCACAGCGACGTTCACTCTGTTGACGAGCACGGATGCCCTCAACCCGACAGATCCCGGCGCGGGAACGGTGACCGTTACGATACCCGCGGGTGGGGCCGGTTCCAACGTGACGCTTCAGGTCCCGTTCACGGTTTCACCGTAGACAGACTAGCCATCAGCTATCAGCGGTCAGCTTTCCCAAGCTGGCTGCTGATAGCTGTTCTCCGAGGAGCGTAAGCAGAGCATGACATCCGCCAGAGCGCACTCCATACTGCTCGGGCTGTTGATACTTATCGCCACAACAGCCGATGCGGGGATTCTGGTCTCTGTTGACACCAATACGCCCTCGATTCCCGCCGACGGCAAGAGCTACGCTCAGATTCTGGTCACGGTTATCGATCAAGGCGGCGCGACCGTGTCGGATGGCACGGAAGTGCGGCTCACCACCTCCGCGGGCGACGTCACCCCTGCAGTCTACACCGCCGGCGGCCGGGCGGTCGGCATTCTGACCTCCTCCACATGTCCTCAGATCGCAACCGTCAACGCGATCGTCAACGGCATATCGGGTTCGACGCAGGTCGAATACACGACCCCGTCAGGTGAGGAAGAGGCATCCTCCGGCGAAAAGACCATCCGCATGACCGGCGGCTCCCTGGCCTACTGCGTGGAACAGGACACCGTGGTTGGCAGCGACGCCGTGACGATGGACTACAGGGGGCTGAAGATCTCCGCGGCAAGCATTCAGGTCAACCAGTCGTCCCGTCAGATCCGCGCGCAGGGGGACGTGATCGTTCGAAAGGGCGATAGGGCCCTGGCCGCCAACGAGCTTGCGTGTGATATGCGCGGCGAATGGATCTTCCTGCTGCGGTCAGATGACCGCAAAGACGTGTCCGTGTTCGACGCCGGCACGCTGGAGCCGGCCGACGCGGAGTCCGCGAAGAAGAACGCGGTCGGGTTCAACCCTCTGCTCAACATCAACGGCAGAACGTGGATCGTCTCGCGGCGGCTGGTGCTGATTCCGACTGAGAAGATACTGTTCTACAAGGTATCGATATACGTGGGGGATTCCAAGGTCATATCGATGCCCTACTACTGCTACAGCTACAAGGACCGGCAGGCGATCCTGCAGCAGGTCCACTATACTTCTAACGACGGGATGCTCGTCAATCTGCCGTTCTACTACCGGCTCACCGAGAACGGCGCGAGCGCGATCAAGCTGCGCTATGCTGGCAGCGGAAGCGAGATCGGCGGTTACCAGCGGCCCCGCAAAGGCCCGAGCATCGGCCTGGAACACGACTACCTCGTGGGCGACGCGGGCAGGGGCGTGCTGTTCGTTGATTCCGTGGGAAGCTCCAGCATGGCTTATGAGCTGGCGCATCATCTCGAGTTCGGTTCGGCCCTGAACAACGGGCGCGCCGACATATCCGCGCGCTATCAACCGTCGTCGAGCTACGCGCAGGGCATCTACAACACGTCTCTCAACGTGTTCGGCAGCCTGCCGAAATACACCTACTCGGTCCTGGGTTACTACGGCGGAAGCAGGATCAGAGCGCCTCTGCTTCCCGGCGGGTATCTCGACCAGTCGAACTGGTCCTTAAGGACGGTCATCAGGTCGAAGAGAGCGCTTGCCAAAAGCTTTGTCGGGAACCTGATCCCCAGCCTTACTGTCGGCTACGGGATGCCGAGCGGGTCGTTTTCGTCCTGCCTCTACCAGACACTTGGGCTGAACGCGAACCGTACCAGGCCGATCAGCAGGCATATCAGCTCCGGTCTTGATTCGTCGGTCGGGCTCACGATGACGGCCGAAGGCGATGCGGGCGCGGAGATGCGGCTTCGCCCGTCTCTAAGGACGAACTGGCCGGGTGGGAACGTGTCGCTCCACTACACCCTGAACCTGAGAAGCGGGCTCAACAACACCGTCTGGGCTCAGGGCATGCACCAGATCGGGACGACGCTATTCCTCAACCTCGGCAACAAGCTCAACTGCAGCTCGACGGTCGATTTCGGGCTGGACTCGAAACGGCTGAGCATGTTCTCCACACTCGGATACCACGTGACCAGGAACTGGCAGGTCAAGTCCAGCTACGACCTCTATCGGTATTCCTATCAGATGAACTCCGGCTCCTATACCTACACGACCTCCTATCTGCAGATCGGCCTCTACCGCCCGGTGGGAATGTACGAGGTCGGGCTGGTCTGGTCGCCTGATGGACAGCTCTACGGCCTGAACCAGGGCAAGCATCTCTGGCTGGAGCTGAGCGGGATAGGGTTCTAGTCGTCGCCTGACAGAACGGAACACGGACGAACACGGATTGGGCGGATTCACACGGATGAGAATCGCTTGGGCTCCTCGAATCACACTACCAGCCGCTTCCAACCAGAGCGGGCTCGGCCATATCCCGAATTCCCTTCAGTGTCCATCCGTCTCATCCGTGTCATCCGTGTTCTATTGGTAGATTCAGCATCACGTTACCGGAAGCGCGAGACTACCCACGCGAGCGCCAAGAGCGCGAATGAGCACGCTACGATGGCCGGGCCGGAGGGCAGGTCCATCTTCACGGATGCGTAGAGGCCCGCTACCGTTGCGATGCACGCGGAGGCCATCGCGACTGCTCGAACCCTGTCCAGCCGCTTGCTGAGCAGCAATCCTGTTACCGCCGGCAGCACCAGGAACGCAAAGACCAGCAGCGTTCCCGCCAGCCTGATCGCAAGCGATATGATCACGCCCAGCATCAGGAAGAACGCAAGGTCCCACAGTCCCACGCGAACGCCCGCGGCCTGCGCGGTCTCCGGATCGAACATGGAGAACAAGAACTGTTTGCCGAGCAGCGCCATCAGTGCTATTGCCACGACCGCCGTCCCTGCCATCCACCAGACCTGGGCGGGAGTGACGGTCAGGATGTTGCCGGAGAGCACGTCGAGCATGTGGCCCTCGCCCTGCGCGCTCTTGGCGACGAAGAGCACCGCCAACGCGGACGCGACCGCGTATCCGACGCCGATCACGCTCTCCTGCGTCGTGCCGCGGTCCTTTGTCTTGACGGAGAACGCCGCCACTCCGCCGAGGGTCATCGCGAGCGAGATCAGCGACGGATTCCAGCCCATGCACATCGCCAGTCCGACGCCCGCGCTGGAGACCTGAGCCAGCGCCGCTCCCACGAACACGATGCGGCGCAGCACCACCTACACGCCGATATATGCGCACACCACGCCCACTATCAGCCCGCCGAGGAGCGCGATCTGCATGAATGGCGCCTTGAACACGCTAAGCATCTTGGCCTCCCGTGAGCACGACTTTGCGGTCGCCGCATTGTGCGATCCGCACCGGCGCTTCGTAGATGCCGGTGAGGTTCTCCGAGGTCAGCACGTCAGCGGTCGGGCCGACCATCCGCAGGCCGCCGTCGATCAGGGCGAGCTTGTGGGCGTAGTTGACCACGACGTTGAGCAGGTGGCTGACCATGACGATGGTGAGCTTGTCCTGGTCGTGCAGTGCCTTGATCAGCTCCATGATCGCGTGCTCGCTGGCGATGTCCATGTCGTTGGTGGGTTCGTCGAGGATCAGGACCTGGGGCTCCGCGGCGAGTGCCCGGGCGATCAGCGTGCGCTGTTTCTGGCCGCCGCTGAGTTCGCGATAGGGCCTTCGGGCGAGGTCGGCTATGCCGACGTGGTCCAGGCACTGGATGACGAAGTCCCGATCGCGCTTGGACGGCCGCGCGAAGGGGCCGAGGAGCGGGTATCTGCCCATCAGCGCGACTTCCATTACGTTAAGCGGGAAGACTTCGTCGATGAACTGCCGCTGGGGGACGTAGCCGAATCGGACGTCCGCGGCCCTGCGGACCTGACCGGCCTTCGGCTTCAGGATCCCGATCATGGCGCGCAGCAGGGTCGTTTTGCCGGCGCCGTTGGGGCCGACGATTCCCAGGAAATCGCCGGCCTCCAACACCATATTCACGTCAGCCAGAACCTCGCGCCTGCCGTAGCCGAGGTCGGCGTGGTCGAATTCAAGTATTGGGTGACTGTCCATGATTGCCTTTCCTATTATCGATCTCCGATTTGCGATTTGCCGCGTGGCAGGCAGCAGGACCGGCAGCAAATCGCAAATCGTCAATAGTCAATTGTCAATGCTGGAGCGCCTGCTTGTAGCGCGTGACCCACATGTCGATCAGGTCGATGTAGCTCTTCGTGCCCAGCGAGCCCACGGAATAGGGCACGGACTACATAATTGACGCCCGTCTCGCGCTTGATCAGGTCCGGGAAGCGCTTGGGATAGACCGACTCGACCGCCACCGCCGTCACCTTCCGGTCCTTCATTCTGTTGATCAGATCGGCGATGTGCGACGCGGACGGCGGAATGCCGGGCTTGACCTCCAGTGTGCCGAACTGCTTCAGGCCGAAGCGGCGCAGGAAGTAGATCGCGCTCTGATGATATGTGACCACGCTCTCGCCCTTGTAAGGCGCAAGCTCGCGCTTCCATTCGGCCGTACGGCGGTCGATCTCCCCGGCGAACCTGTCGTAGTTGGCCTGAAACGTCTTCTTGTTGGCCGGTGAGATGCGAGTCAGGCCGTCGAGGATGTTGTGCGCGATGATCTTGCCGTTTTCGGGGTCATAGAAGTAGTGGGGGTTGCCGAAGACGTGTATGTCGCCGGAAGCGCCCGTGATCGACTCCTTCGGTACCTCGAGCTGCGCTATTCCGACCGAGGCGTCCACGTAGCCGGGCGCGCCCTTGCGAACCTTGGGGTTGCCGGCGGCGTTGGAGAGTGCATCGAGCCACATATCGAGATCCAGGCCGACCCGGACGACCATGTCCGCCCGCGCGATCCGCGAGACGTCGCTGGGGCGCGGCTCGATCATGTGATAGTCCTGGTTCGGCTTGGCTATCGAGTAGACGGAGACCTTGTCGCCTCCGACCTGTTTGGCGATGTCGGCCAGCTCGGGGGTTGCCGCGACTACGTTGATGGCCGCGATTGCAGGAAGGGCGGCGATGGTCAGTGCCACGGTCAGTGCAAGTACAAGCGTTTTCACTTTCGTAGGTCCTTTCGGTTACTCAAGGTTGTGCGTATGCGGGCCGATGCCCCAGCACCACTGCAGCCATACCTCGTTGAACAGGCCGCAGTCCGGCCGGCTGCCGTGTATGGCCTGAAGGCGCATGTAGGTACTGCTCCGAGAACTGCTTCGTCAGAATCAGCGACATCGCCGACTCGTGCTGGGTGACGTCCTGCGGGAACTCGGACCAGTCGTAGAGCAGTCCCAGGCTGCCGTATTTGTTCCAGCGGTAGTTGCCGAAGAGATAATAGCCCCTGGCGAGGGCGTCGTTGGAGTCGGTGGTGCCGGTCCGCCAGAAATGCTCTCCACGGAACAGCAGACGGCTCGATCCCTGGCCGAAATGCCGGAAGCTCAGATCTACGCCCTTGATGTGGACGTAGTCGGCCGGAAGAAGCGCGCCGGATACGGGGTCCAGTTCGCGGTTGGACTGACCATCGAGATAGGACCCGCCGACCTCCAACTCGCTGTTCTCGGCGACGGGATAGCTGGCCCACAGCCGGGCTGTGTTGAAGCGATCGGTCACGTTGGCCCCGGGGCCGTTTACGATGTCCGGCAGGTCCGAGGGTTCCCCTTCGGTGCCGTTGGCCCACACGCCGAGGTCGAGCTGAGCAAAGAGGTCGCTGTTGGTCGGCAGCAGGTAGCTGAAGTTGGCGCCCTGACCGGCGAGGCTCTCGGGAGCCACGAAGTTGGCGAGGACGTACGGCTGGCGGACATAGAGCCAGGAGTGGTTGTGAAGCAGGTTCGTCCTGCCGAATGGGACGTGCTTCTCGCCGACGTTGATGTTGAGTCCCTTGAGCGCGCCGAGGTAGGTGAGGTAGGCCTCCTCGACCTGGGCGGCCTCATCTTCGGATGGACTCGCCGCGATGAACGCGTCGGCCTTGACGTTGGGATATACATAGCCCTGGATGCCGAGCTCGGCTTCCGTGAGCTGGAGCTTCTGTTTGGCGGGGTCGTTGCGGTCGTCGGTGGCCAGTCCTTTGGCCTGGACTATCAGGCTGATGTCGGGCAGTTGGAGCTGCCTGCCGCCGGCGGGCGCGGTTGATGGCTCGGCTGCGGTGGGCGGGGCTTCCACCGCCTCAGTGGGCGCCTGGCCGGACTTCAGTTGCTGGACCTCCTGTTCCAACTGATCCAGCCTGGCCTTGAGCGCGTCGAATTCCTCTCTCGATATGGTCACGGTGGACTGCGAACCGCCGTCGGGCGCGTTGCCGCCATCTTCAGCCCAGGCGGGCAGTGCGACCAGCAGCGCAATCGCCGCGATCGTGATGAAGCGTTTCATTACTACGGGTCCTTTCGATTGTGTGCACGCGGGAAGTCACGATCAGACGTGTACGGACGGGCTTCCACGCGGCAGATGTGGTGGATGATGTGTTTGAGAAACGCTTATCCGATGGGCGGGGCTCTTGGAGAGGTTGTGAGGATCGTTGCGAAGCGGAGCGCGCTCGCGGTCGAGTGGATCTCGAAGGCGATGGAGCGGCACTCGGTGAGCACGAAGACCGGGGTCATGGTCGTGCTGCCCGTGCCGTTGGCCAGCATCTCGCAGGCCACGCAGTGATCTGCTTGCGGCGCGGGTGCGAAGGCGAGGTTCGGGCAGGCGGTGGCGGGATGGTGGGGGTGGGTGTGCGCGACGCTGATGGCGTTCAACAGCAGCAGCGCCACCAGGCATACCAGGGCGGCCGGTCTACGGTGCTCTTGTTGCTGTCGTGCTGACTTGCGCATCGCCGTTTGCTGCTCCCAGATCAACGCGATTATACCACATGCTGATGAGCTGGTCTACCGCGGTTTGGGAGCGATTCGGGTGCGGGAAGTGTGATAGTAAGGCGTTTGCGATCACAGGGGGCAATAGGATGAGAACGACGCTTATACTTCTGGCGGTGCTCGGCGTCGGCTGCGTGGGCAGCGCGTGCTGTGCGGCGCAGTGCACGTGCGTGGCGATACAGACGGACGCCGCTCTGATCGCCGATAGCATGCAGCGGATGTCGGCGGATGGTGCGGAATTGACCTTCATGCGGACCATGATCAGCCTGGATCTGGGGGCGACGGCCATGTCGCGTCAGGCTGTCATGCAGGCGATGCATCCCGAACTGCGTCAGTTTGCGCGCGATGTCATCAGCCGGCGGGGGACCGAACAGGATAAGCTTCTGAACTGGATACTCGACCTGTATGGAGACGGAATCTACTCGGCGACGAAGCTGATGCCTGATGATTCGGCCGTGGTCCGCAGGTTCGCGCTGTGTAATCAGGGGTTCGACGCCGGCTACATGCTGGCCATGATCAGACACGATGCCGGGGCGGTGGCGATAGCCCGTCAGGCGAGGGCGCAGTCGGTGCACGGCAGGATAGGGCGGGCGGCGTCCGATGTGATAAGGACGCGATCGCTCGACATCGCGCGGCTCCAGGGCTGGCTCGCATGCTGGTGCGGGATAACGGTGTCGGTTGCGGACGGACAGTGCGTGCCGTGTTGCCAATGAGAGCTTGACGAGGATGTGTTCAGTTCTCCGGGAAACTTGTCGTAGGAGGCGTTTCCAAACGCCGATTCCGCGGGCACAACGCCTGGGCATTCGGGTTTTGGAAAACCCTCCTACAGCGGTGCAGTTCCCGGAGAACTGAACTCATTCCTTGACGAGATGACCGCCTCCGTGCTACGATTGGGGAAGTTCGTGGCACGGAGGCGGATATGTCCGTTCTGGAACGTTTCGGGGTGTCGATGGAGAACGACCTGCTGGGTCGGTTCGATGAGCTTATCGCCAAGCGCGGATATGCGTCGCGGTCGGAGGCTTTTCGCGATCTTGTGCGGCAGGAGCTTGTGAAGGAAGAGTGGGCGGACCCGAGCGCGGAAGTGATCGGGACGGTCACGATCGTCTACGAGCACCACGAGCACGAATTGGCCAATGTGCTCGCGGAGCTTCAGCACCAGTATCACGAAGCGATCATCTGCAGCACCCACGTTCACCTCGATCCTCACAACTGCCTTGAGGTCATCATCGTGCGCGGGCCGAGCGCGCGAATCCGCTACATCGCCAACTCGCTTATCAGCACGCGCGGCGTCAAACACGGCGATCTGTGCTGCACGACAACGGGCCAGATGCTGGGCTGACGCCTCCTACGCAAGACCCCATTCGCGCAGGGCGGGCTCATTGTTCGTGAGGGACTGCAGGTCTCCGGCCGCGACGATCCTCCCTTGCTGCAGCACGATCGCGTCACGGCAGATGTGACCGGCGAAGGCGATATCGTGCGTGGCGACCAGCTTCGTCGCGGCGAGGCTGTTGATCAGGCCGATCAGCTCACGCCTGCCGCGCGGGTCGAGGCCGGCCGTTGGCTCGTCCAGCAGCAGCACCTCCGGTTCACACGCAAGAGCCGCCGCCAGAGCAACCCGCTTGCGCTCGCCGAGGCTGAGATTGTGAGGCTTGCGCTTCCCGAAGCCTTCAAGGCCGACTTCTGTGAGATGACGTTCGACCAGGCCGTCTATCGCCTCGCGGGGCGTGCCGAAGTTGATCGGGCCGAAGGCGATGTCGTCTCGCACCGTCGGCGAGAACAACTGGTCGTCCGGTTCCTGAAAGACAAGCTGCGCGGCCCGGCGTATTTCGGCCAGGTTGCGGTTGCACAGCGGGAGGTGGCCTATGTGCACATCGCCGGTTCCGCGGAGTATTCCCACCAGCGCCAGCAGCAGCGTGCTCTTGCCCGCGCCGTTTGCGCCGAGGATGGCGAGAGAGTCGCCGCCCGCGACCGAGAAGGAGATGCCGTCCAGCGCGACCCGCCCGTCGGGATAGGCGACTCGCAGGTTTTCGACTCTGACCGCGTGCTGTGAGATCATGCTGTGACAATCCATATTGCCGCCAATGCCGCCGCAAGAACGGCGACTGCGAGAAGATCGCTGATGCGGATTCGCTCGCGTGACATCGGCGTGAGCCTGCCGGTGAATCCCCGACACTCCATCGCCTCCGCCACCCTTTCCGCTCTGAAGTAGGAATGAGTGATAAGCGAGCTCGACATCAGCGCAAGATGGCGCGTCTTGCGGGTCACGCCCGCGCGATCCCCGCCGCGGAGCAGCCGGGCGTTGTTCAACGTCAGCGCCTCGGAGTAGATGAGGTGGAACCAGCGGAATATCTGCGCGGCGAGGGTGGTGAAGATGAGCGGCGCCCTGATGCGCTCCAGCGCCCTGACGCAGTCCACGTAGTCGGTTGTGGTCAGCAGCGAGGCCACCAGCAGATACATCAAATAGCACCTTCCGACGAACAGGCAGGCCGGGGCGAGCCTCGCGTCCGAGAGCCGCATTCCCGCCGCAAGCGACAGGAGCGCCATTCCGCCCACCAGCGTCAGCGCCGGCACGATCCCGAACAGCCATTTCCGCAGCCCGACCCCGGCCGTCAGCGCGAAGATCACGACGATCAGCCCGAACGCGGCCAGCTTCGGCGCCGTCGGCGCAAGGATCAGCGGCGCCGCCAGGAGCATCGCGCAGTAGACTCGGGCGCTCGGCCCAACTCGTCCGATCATTTCACGACCGTGAAGACCTGCGCATCGTGCGTGGCCCAGGTCCGCTGTGAGGCCTCGACCTCGCCGATCTCCTTCATCCAGCCGCCGGCCTTTTCGATGAAGCCGTCCACGACCTGCATCGCGACCGAGTCTCCGGTGGAGGTGTTGGTCACTATGACCTTGACCGGGCCGTCTGAGACGATGTGGGTAATGCTCTTCTTGCCCATCGTGCAGCCGGTCGAGAGCTGGAGGCCGTCGATGACGCAGGAGACGGGCGGTCTGGCAGGGCAGTGCACCTCGGTCTGCAGCTTGAAGCAGTTCTCGGGCTGCAGCGCGGTAATCGCGTGATTGCCCATCTTCATGCCGATGATCAGGTTGGGGCCGAGATGGCCGTGAAACGCCGCGGCGGCGTCGAGATCGGTGAACGGTTTCATTGCAACTCCTTTTCCGCGGTGGTGCGGGTCGATATTCGGCCCAGAGAGGCCACGGCAAGCGGTGCGACCACCAACTGCAGGACCAGCCCGGGCCAGCTCGATATTGCGGTCGCTGCCAGATACGCTATCGGGCTCTGCTTCAGCCCCATCAGCGGCGCAAGGGCGAGCATTTCGAGTCCGGTGACTATCCTCGCGGCGGCCATCGCCGCAATCACGGATAGCATGACGGGCAGTCTCAGCCAGCGGCGTGCCATGCTCGCGATCAGGGCCAGCGCGCCGAGTTCAAGGGTCATTATCAGGCCCGTGGGCACGATCGGAGGCATGCCGGTCAGCGCCGATGACGCGAGCGGAGTCACGATGCCCACGGCAAGCGCCACGACAGGCGACACCAGCAGCCCGCATACCAGCACGGGCAGATGCATCGGGAGAAAGACTCGCCCCAGGCCCACCAGGTGGAAGACCATCGGCAGCGCAACCCCGAGGGCGCCGAACAGGCCCCCTATGGCTATGTCGCGCGCGGAGTATCTCATTTTAGGGTGACGACCTCCCGTCGCTCAGTTTCACGATGATGCCTTTCTCATAATGCGGATACCAGCCGGCGCGGCTGCACGGGAACCGGCGAGCCGGCTTGTCCTGGAACTCGAACAGGTCGAATCCGCCGCTCGGCCCGACGCTCCAGACCACCCACTTGACCGGCGACGTCTCCTGGCTGTAGTAGGGAACGCACGGCCGGCTGCTGACGGGATAATCCGCCGGCACGTAGAGCTTGATCGTGGACAGGCTGTTGTTGACGAACCCGACGCCCGGCGCCAGGTACTTATACGTCCGCCCCGGGTTGAACGGGTCGTAGTAGCGCTTTGCCGATATGTATTTGTAGAGCGGCGGCGGGAGCTCGTAGTAGTCCTGTACGCTCACCTTCTCGCACGACTCGCTCGCGAGAGGCGGCTTGCCGTTGTTGTCGTCGCAATACATCTGAACCGCCGCCGCGACCTGGTTGAGCTCCGTATGAACCCGAGCGACCTTCGCCCGAATCTTAGCGCGCAGAAGGACGGGGTAGAGGATGCTCGCGATGATCGCGATTATGGCTATCACCACGAGCAGCTCCACCAGGCTGAATCCCGCTCGCCTCTGAAGGGACATTGGATTTCCTCTATGGCACGGGTGCGATGTCGCGCGCGTTGGAGAGCAGCAGCTTGGGCGCGGTCGAATCTCCGGCGGCGACGGCGGTGACGCTCACCCGCGTGCCTGCGGGGGGAACCGCGATGCCGCCGGCGACGAGCTGGATCGTCTGCCCCGCATCGTCGGTGAACCGGTACACTCCGCCGCCGAGATTGGCGCCGACGACCCCGACCGTGCGCACAAGCAAGCCGAAGACGTCGAGGCCGGCCTGTCCGTGCAGCGCCGCGCTGTTGACATACACCGGTTTCGGAGCGGTTCCGCTCATCGCGATGTAGCTTGGCGTGATGGCCTTCTCGCCGTCGACCGTCGAAACCAGGCCCTGAACGCTCAGCACGTCGCCCGGAGCGACGATCCGATTGCTGACTATCCTGACTCCGCCGGCCCTGTCTGCGTCTTGCACGTAGAAGTAACTGCCGTAGGTTCGCGAAACGACCTTGTTTGCGAGCGCCACGCGGTCGCCGTCGCTATGCATCACGCACGTCTCTGCATGCGTCGAGCGCGGCGGCGATGTCGTCGTAGCTCTTGACTATCAGCCGATAGTTCTGCCGATACGCCACCGGCGTGCCCGAGCCGGCGTCCTCCTGATCGAATATGCCCACCAGGTTCAGCTTGCCTGCCGGCTGGGGGTTGGCGGCTACGTTGGCGGCGGGCGGGAGATACATCGCAACCGAGCCGGTCGCGTCGGCTATCGTGAGCGTGCCGTTATTGGTCCACGCGCCGCCGGTGATCTGCACGCCATGCAGCATCGTCCACCGGGTCTGATATCGCTCTCCGCCGTCCGCGCGCGTCTGATCGAAGTAGTTGCAGTTGGCCACGGCCGGGATCAACTCCGGGTCCGGCATTCCCGGATGGCCGATGACCTCGACCGAGAAGATGACGCTGGGGTCGTCGGTGTGGCGGTCGTTGATGAAGACCTTGCCGGCATGATTGCCGAGCAGCCCGTTGATCCTCACCTTGTCGCCCGCGCTGAAGCTCACGTATTGCGCGGGCCGCCAGTCGTCGAACCAGAAGCATCCCGACCAGATTTCCATGCCGCCGCGCGCGCTCGCATCGTCCTGCACGAACATCACGTACTGCCCGCTGGTTGGGCTTTCCGCGTTCCAGAGGTCGTTCATCCCCGCGAGGGCGACGCCTTCGACCGTGACACGATTTCCCGACGTCGGCGCGGCATCCACCAGCGGATGGCTGCCCAGGCCGTATGCGTTGACGGCCTCGTAGTCCCAGATCGTGTCGGCGGCGCACAAGCATGTGGCCGCCAGGCACGCCAGTGCCCAAACCAGAACTCGCCCGAGCTTGATCATCCAGCTTCCCTCCTACCCTGCCAAAGTGCCCGGCGCGAGCTGGTCGCAAGGTGCGAAACACGCCGCCGGTAGCACCAATGGCGCAATCGTAGCACACACTCGGCCGCCCGTCAAGCAGTATTCGCAGGAAAGATGAGGCGGTCCGAGTTGCTCCTCTGCCTGGGATGTGGTACAATCCTGCTGACAGTAGCACGCAATCGGACTGGCAGCGAGAACCTGAGCAATGCACATACCCGACGGATATCTCAGTCCCCAGACCTACGCGCCGGCGTATGCCGTCATGGCGCCGGTGTGGTGGCGGGCGTCGGCGGTGCTTCGAAGGACGCTGCGCAACCGGCAGGTGCCGATCCTTGCGCTGGGGGCGGCGTTCAGCTTCGTCATCATGATGTTCAACGTGCCGATACCGGGCGGGAGCACGGGGCATGCCGTGGGTGGGGTGTTGGTTGCGATTCTGTTGGGGCCGTGGGCGGCGGTGGTGGCGGTGACGCTGGCGCTGGTCGTTCAGGCGTTGATGTTCGGCGACGGAGGCGTCACGGCGCTGGGCGCGAACTGCCTGAATATGGCCGTGCTGATGCCGTTTGCGGGGTGGGGTGTGTATCGGCTGATCGCTCGCGGCGCGCCAGCCGATTCGCGGAGGCAATGGATCGGGGCGGCGGTTGGCGGATATGTCGGGCTCAACGTTGCCGCGCTCTCCGCGGGGCTGATGTTCGGTATTCAGCCGCTGATCGCTCACGACGCCGCCGGCCATGCGCTCTATTGCCCGTACGGCCTGAGGGTCGCAATTCCGGCGATGTGCGGGAGCCATCTGCTGTTGTTCGGGTTTGTTGAGGCGGCGGTGACGGGGCTGGTTGTTGCGTATCTGCAGCGGGTCGAGCCGGAGTTGATCCTCTACGGTAAGCCACGGTACGAACCGCTAGCCCTGAGTAGGCCTCCGCAGGAGGCCGTATCGAAGGGCGGTCTGTGGCGCCGTCGTCCCTGGGCGCGCGCGGCGCTGGTCGTTCTGGTGCTGATCGTTCTGTCCCCTCTGGGGCTGTATCTGCCGGCCAGGTTCGGCGCGGGGACCGCGTGGGGCGAATGGAGCGCTGATGAGATCGCGAAGCTGACGGGCTACGTGCCGGCGGGAATGCGTCACGAGGCATGGAATGCCCCCATGCCCGACTACTCGCTGCCGGGGCGGGAATCCGCATCGCTCGCGGCCCAGGGCGTGACCTACGTGCTGGCGGCTGTCGCTGGAGTTGTCGCGATCGGGCTGTGCGCGTTCGTTCTCAGGAAGCTGATCTGGAGGAAGAAACTTGAGGCCGATCCCTGATTGGATGCGTCCGGTGACGACGCCCGACGACTGGCGCACCTCGCCCCTGCCGGCGCACTCGGCTCGGGGCCGATCGGGCGCGGCTCGCAGGGCGGCGTGCGCGTTCGCCGGGCTGCTGGCGGATATGCTCTCGAATGAAGAGACCGCCGCGCGGCCCGGCATTCTCCAGCGGACCGATCCGCGAGTGAAGGTGGTTGCCGTGCTCGCGCTGGTGGTCGCGGCCACACTGGTTCGAAGCGTGGTCGTTCTCGCGGCGCTGTACGGCGCGTGCGTGGCGCTTGCGGCAGTTGTCGCGCGTGCCGGTTGGGCGTATCGCGCGGGTCTGGCTCGTTGTGCCGCTGTTCTCGGCGGCGATGGTCCTTCCGGCGACGCTGAGCGTCGTCACGCCCGGTTCGCCGGTTCTAACGCTGCGGCACGCGAATCCGGCGCTAATCGTTACCGACGCGGGGCTGATCGTGGCGGGGCGATTTGTGCTGAGGGTGGCGGTCTGCGTAACGCTCGTGATGCTTCTGACGTCGACCACGCGTCCGGACCGGCTCTTTTCGGGCCTGCGGGCGCTGGGAGTGCCGAGGGTGTTCGTGACCCTGCTGAGTATGATGGAGCGGTATCTGTGGGTGCTTGGCGCGCGCCGCCGAGGAGATATATCTGGCGAAGGCGAGCCGGTCGATTTCGCACGGCAGCCTGCGCGACGAGCACGCCTGGGTTGCCGCGGGAATGGGGTCGCTGTTTCGAAGGACGCGCGCCCTCGGGCATGAGGTCTATCTTGCTATGATCTCGCGAGGATACAGCGGAATGGGGCATTGGGAATGAGAAGTGACGTCTACTCCGTTCGCGACCTCACGTTCGCCTATGCAGGGCATGAGTCGTGTCTGTGCGATGTCTCGTTCGATGTCGGGCGTGGGGAGCGAGTCGCGCTGATCGGGGCGAACGGCAGCGGCAAGTCCACGCTGCTGCACCTGCTCGACGGCCTCTACTTCGCCGATTCCGGATCGGTCACCGTGATGAGCGAGACGCTGACCGAGCACCTCGTCGAGACGCCGCCGTTCGGGCCGCGGTTTCGAAAGGAGGTCGGGTTCGTGTTCGCCAACTCCGACGCGCAGCTATTCTGCGCGACAGTCGAGCAGGAACTGGCCTTCGCGCCGCTTCAGCTTAGATGGCCGCGCGAACAGATCGACCGCCGCATCACCGAAACGCTCGATCTGCTTGAGATAGCCCATCTGCGAGACCGAACCCCACAGGCGCTGAGTTCCGGCGAGAAAAAGCGCGTCGCGCTCGCGTCGGTGCTCGTGGTTGGGCCTTCGGTGCTGCTGCTCGATGAGCCGACCGCCGGCCTCGATCCGCGCAGCCAGTCGATACTGCTGGAGATACTGCTCTCGCTGCACGAGGCGGGCATGACGATGATCACGGCCACCCACGAGCTCGCGCTGCTCGATCACATTGCCGACCGGGCGATCGTGCTTGGCGAGGACCACCGAATCGCCGCCGACGCGCCCGTGCACGACGTTCTGCAAGATACCGATCTGCTTCTCTCGGTCAATCTCATCCACGCGCATTCGCATTCGCACGGCTCTCTGGTCCACAGCCACCCGCACGATCACTCGCTGACCCACGAGCACAATCACGGCCTGCAGTAGCCAACCTTAAATCCGCGTCGCATACTTTCCTCAATTCCGTTGACAATTAAGCGGTTGTCCGGCATAATGGATAGGTGAAAGCTCGGGGGCAGCGCGGCTGCATCCGAGGCGGTATGGGGCAGTAGTCCCCCGTCTCCGGTTCAGAGGCGTACCCGCCGAGAGGAAAGGGGGAAAGGGATTATGCCGCGCAGAATGCTTTGTTCTGCAATCTGGATGACGCTGGGCGTCATCTGCCTCGCGGGCGCTGTGTCCGCGGATGTGATCAGTCCGCTGCAAGTCGAGCTGAGTATGCCTGACTTTCCGGCTGTGAATGAGCAGGGGACACTCGACTGCAAGATCATCTCGCGAATGTCGCTCGAGGACGTGTCGCTTACCATTGACCTGCCGGAGGGGGTGGCTCTGGTCAGTGGGAGCAAGACGTGGACCGGCGATATCAGCGCCCACGAAACGATTCCTCTTCAGCTCACCATCAAGGTGGGCACGCAGGGCAACAAGACCATTAGAGCCACGGTCTTCTGCCGTTACGATGATTACACGGCCTTCAGCGACGTCAGCCAGGTCTTCTTCTACTCGGAGCCGGGCGGCGCCACGGCGGGGCACCTGAGCCAGTTCGTGCCTAACCTGGACGGGGCCGTTTGCCTGGAAACCGGCGAGGTCTCGCAGTCCGTGACCCTTGCCGAGGCGATGAATGCCCCGCTGCAGGCTCCCGTCACGCCCGCGCCATGCACAGCCGGCCCTGGTGAGGCCCAGGCCAAGATTCAGGAGAGCGGACCGCAGCCGAGTGCGACAGTTACGGTTTCGGGCAAATGGTGGTACTACGACCGCGACGACGTACACAGACCCCTGGAGTGGGTGTTTGTCGAGCTTCGACGCGGCGACAATGACAACGTCCTCACGAGCGCCTGGGTACACGATGACGACGGGCAGTACACGTTCCCGGCAGTTACTAACCCCGGCGCCGCCGGGTTCCGCGTCAGGGCCTGGTGCTACTACAGCAGCACCTACTCGTCCGATGGCAAAGCACTGAGGATTGTGGACGTAGGCGATGGACGGACGGACGGCGGCAACTCGGTCAGCCCGTGCTATTCCATCCAGACGGGCGTCCGCACAAGTTCGGACGCAACCTACGACATGGGCAGGTGGAACGTCATCAACGACTCCACGAATGAGCCGGCCTGGTGGCTGATGATGGACCTGGTCAAGGCTTTCTGGTGGCCCTACGCGTGGAACAGCCATAATACGATGAACGGCGGTGTTACCGTCGAGTGGTCCTCCACAAGCACGCACGGCAACCACAACCATCGCGACGACGATGGCGGCAACATCCATCTGACGGCGGACGCGGCGGAAGTCTGCGACGTCGTCACCCACGAATACGGTCACGAGGTGATGTGGGACGGCTACGGCCAGTGGATGCCGTCGTCGGACTGTCCTTCGCCTCACTACTTCGAGACGACGGAGGGGTCCCACTGCGCGTGGTATGAGGGGTTTGCGAACTGGTATAAGTTCGCCGTCAGCAACGATCCGATCTATCACTGGCCCGGCGGCGGCACCCTCGACTGCGAGAACTCGACGTGGGGGAACTACTGGGACGACGGCGACTGCGTCGAGGGGCGCGTGGCCGGCGCAATGTGGGACATCGGCGACTCCAACGCCGACGGCTACGACACCTGCAATCTCAGTTGGGAGTATATCTGGGATACGTTCTATGGCAGCGCGCATCGCGACAGCACGTTCTCCGCGTTCTGGAACCGCTGGAAGAACGCCGGCAATCCGAAGCACAACCCGACCAAGGCGCTCTACCAGTGCACCATCGACTACAACACCTACCCCACGTTCTCCGGCCTGCCTGACAGAACGATGAACGAGGACGTGACGTGGGATAACGCGATCAACCTTTGGTCGTATGCGTCCGATGCCGAGAGTTCCGATTCCGAGCTTACCTACACGATCACCGGCAACACCAACTCGAACTGTGGGGCCTCGATCGACTCGAACCACTACGTGGACATCGACCCTGCCAACAACTGGTATGGCACGAGCACGGTCACCGTCAGATGCAGTGATGGAATTCGCAGCCGCACTGATTCGTTCCTGATCACGGTCTATGCGATCAACGACGCACCGGTGATAGCCGGACTGCCGGACAGGACCCTGCTTGAGGATCACACTTGGACGCACGCGATCAACTTGTGGTCCTACACGTCCGATCCCGAGACCGGTGATTCCGGTCTGACCTACACGATCACGGGCAACACCGACTCCCACTGCGGCGTGTCCATCGAATCGAACCAGTACATCAACATCAACCCGACCGCCGGCTGGAACGGCTATAGCGACGTGACCGTGCATGTCCATGACCCCAGCGGCGATTGGGATACCGACGTGTTCAGGATTACCGTTACGTCCGTGAACGACACGCCCGTGTTCAGCACGCCGCTGCCCGACAAGTACATGAACGAGGATGCGGTCTGGGACAACGCGATCAACCTGTGGAGCTACGTCACCGACGAGGATCCTGACGCCGACCTGGTGTTCACGATCACCGGCAACACGAATACGAACTGCGGCGTCACGATCGACTCGAACCGGTATATAGACATTCACCCGACCGCGGACTGGAACGGTTACAGCGACGTGACCATTCGCGCGACCGACACCGGGGACTTGTGGGTCGAAGACACGTTCCGGATCACCGTCTACGCGGTCAACGACCCGCCGACCCTCGCGTATCTGCCGGACAAGCTCGTGGCGACCGACTCGTCCAATAACAACGTGATCGATCTCTGGTTGTTCGCGGACGACGAAGAGACAACCGACTGGAACCTGGTCTACACGATCACCGGAAACACCGACCCGAACTGCGGGGCCGTCGTCGACACATCCGGCTTCGTTGACATCAACCCGGTCTCAGGCTGGACGGGCTACAGCGACGTGACCATCCGCGCGACCGACGAAGGCGACTTGTGGGACGAGGACACGTTCCGCATCGTGTGCGCCGACTTCTACGACACGATCAGCCAGGCGCGAGCGAACCCCGACGGAAGCTGGGTCGCGGTGCACGGCAAGATATCCACCGGCGCGTTCCCGGCCTACTACTACATCGAGGAGCCGAACCGGACCTCGGGTATTCGCGTGGCTGGATCGGGAGACTACGGGCCCGGCTATGCCAAGACCGTTGCCGGCATCCTCGGCACGAGCTATGCGGAACGGCAGATCGTCCCGTATTACCAGGAGTACACCGACGAGGGAGTCTGGCTCAGCCCGCTCGGCCTCAGAAACGGGGTCTTGGGCGGCAAGTCGCCGGACCTCTGCACGCGATCCGTGCCTGAGACAGCCAACGATCTCTACAACATCGGGTTGCTGGTCCGCACTACCGGCAAGGTCATCCAGCACGCCGGCGGCGGGCTCTACTTCATCACGGACGGAAGCAGCACTGTCGTCGATAACACGTCCGGCGTTCCGTCCTTGCTCGTCTATCCCGTGCCGTCGCTCTACCAGCCGCCGGTGGGGTCTTATGTGGCCATTACCGGGATCAGTGGCGCGAGTACCTCTGAGCGGCATGCCAATGCGAGTCCTGCGGCCGCGCGACGACGACGACATCCAGATCACCGGGCTGAACGCGGCCTATGTCTACTACGACAACCCCGCCGACGGGCAGAGCTTCAAGAGCCTGCTCGGCGCCAACGGCGTGAAGACCGACCTGATCTATATCAAGACACTTGCGAGCGTCGATTGGTCGAAGTATCACGTGGTCATGATCGGCAGCGATACCGGTTCGTGGCCAACACCGGCCAACGTGGACTACGTGCTGAGCGCGAACGCCCCGGTGATCGCGATCGGCGAGGGCGGCGGTTGGTTCCTGGATGCGGTAACGACTCCCGATCTCTATTCGGGATGGCTGCATAGTTGGACCGGCTCCAACGCGATGCTGGGGACGGCGGCCGGCGGCGATGTCTATTCGTATCCGTATCTGATACCGTATTCGCCGGGCCAGAACCTACCGATCTACTCCGGGCCGGGGGTTGATCATCTGGGTCTGTACGATCCGACTGGGCAGACGTCGCACATCCTCGGGCAGTACAACGATCAGACCCATTTCGTGCTGACCAGGGAGTCGGACAGGTTCTACCAGTGGGGGTTCTGTAGTGCCCCGGACAAGATGACGACTACAGGCCGAAATCTATTCGTGAATCTGGTCTTCAGCACGGTCAGATAGGCCGCTGGAGACGGTTTGACTCGCGCGCCCGCGTGTTTCGGGGCCTGTTTGTTACTCCGAAGCATGCGGGCGTTTGCGTAGCTGCTGCGCGCAAAAACCTGTTGCGGGCGACGGAGCTGAAGTGGTATAATTTACCTTGCGTGCCTTGTTGGCACGAGCAGAAGCACCCGTGCAAGCAACCGTAACGGAGGATTTTAGTGGCTGAGAGAGGCAAGCTTAGTAAGACCGCGCGAGCGTCCACCCATTTCGGCAAGGGCGCGACGCAGGCGCTGGTCCTGGAAAACGATAGCTCCAAGGGAAAGGTCTTCGTCGAGGTCAAGAAGCTGCTTGGCGAAGCGAAGATCGGCTTCCAGAACCTGAGCTCGGGTCATCCGATCATCATCAACAAGGGCCAGTTCGCCGATGCGGCGGCGGTCATCAGACCCGCGCTCGCCGAGGGCGATTCGCCGCGCTACGTCGTGGCCAAAGAAGAGGCGAGCGAGCTGATTCTCGTGGAGAACACGAGCAAAGAGCCGGGCAAGATGGTCATCAAGGAGAGCCCCTTTAGCTGGCACGCCGCGCCGGCGTAGGCTCACCTACACTAGTGATGCGAAATCGGCCTGCCCCGATTCGAGGCGGGCCGATTTGACGTGTACATCCGCGGGGCAGACGGGCCTTAGGCGGCCGGGTCGGACAGGTAGCGGCGCGCGCCGACCAGGTGCCTGCCGTACTTGGAAAGCGGGTCGATCCTGACACCGGTTCGGGGCGTGCATGCGTGGATGAACTCCCCGTTGCCCAGATACATTCCCACGTGGCTGACGTAGCCCTTCATCATGTCGAAGAAGACCAGGTCTCCGGCCTGCAGCATCGCCCCGCTCACCTTCCGGCCGACCTTGATCTGCTGCCGCGCGGTCCTGGGCAGCTTGACGCCCAGCTTGGCGTAGACATACCGCGTGAACCCGGAACAGTCGAAAGCCTTGGGGGTGGTTCCGCCCCAGCGGTAAGGGGTTCCCAGAAAGCTCTCGGCGAGGTCGCAGACGTTGTCCAGCAGCGAGCCCTTCGCGGACAGAGCGATGCTGGGATCAACGTCGCCGGGGTCATTGGCATCGAGCTTGAGGACTATCTCCCGAGGCTGTTGGGTAGAGGTGTCGGGCTGGTCGGCCGCGACAAGGACGGGCAGCGCGAACAGCAATAACGCTGCTGCCGCGGCCCACGTGATGCGGTTTCGCAATGGCGCTTCCTCCCGGTTGGATTCCTTCCCACCACGCCTGTTGGGCCTTCATGGTCCAGGCCGGGCGGTTGCCGGCTGCGGCGTCACTTCCTCTCGATGTTCGAAGTTCGAATCGAAACAGGGAGGCTCTGCGGGCCTCCTCCGAGCTTGTGGGATGCATGAGTTGCCCACAAACATGAGCTATGATAGCACACACTTTGGCCCAAGTAAAGCCACCAGGCTGTAAAGAAGTGTGCAGTGTCTAGCGGGCTTGCATACGTGGTGCTGCTCATTGAGCGCGAATCACTCAGCGCGCTGCGTGGGCGATGGACCACTGCTCGTCTTCGATGTACTTCTCGGCGGCGGTGGCGGCAATGGCGCCATCGGCGCAGGCGGTCACGATCTGCCGCAGGAGCTTGTGGCGGACATCGCCGGCGGCGAACACGCCGGGGATGTTGGTGCGCATGTTCTCGTCGGTGACGATGTAGCCGAGCTCGTCGAGGTTAACGCGGCCGTCGAGGAACCTGGTGTTGGGATCGAGGCCGATCAGCACGAAGACGCCGTCGGTGGGCAGTTGGGTTTCCTCTTTGGAGTGCACGTTCTGGAGCACGACGTGATCGACCGAGTCCTTGCCTCCGATCGACTTGACGACGCTGTCCCAACGGACGGCGACGAGCGGGTTTTCGAGGGTGCGTTCCTGTATGATGCGCTGGGCGCGGAACTTGTCGCGACGATGGACGATCACGACGCTGGACGCGTAGCGCGCGAGGAAGTTGGAGTCCTCAACGGCCGTGTCGCCGCCGCCGACCACCACGATTGTCTTGTCCTTGAAGAACGCGGCGTCGCAGACCGCGCAGTACGAAACGCCCCGGCCCACGAACTCCATCTCGCCCGGCACGCCCAGCTTGCGCGGGTTCGCGCCGAGGCTGAGAATGACCGTGCGGGCAAGGATCTGCTCGCCGTCAGCCGCGTGCAGGACCTTGTCGGTGGCCTCCAGATCGAGCTTGATGACCTCGGTGAGCTTGATCTCGGCCCCGAACTTCTCGGCCTGCTCTCTCATGGACATGCCCAGCTCGTAGCCGGAGTTTGAGGCAGCGTAGCCGGGGTAGTTCTCGATGCGCTCACACATCGCAACCTGCCCGCCGGGGTAGTTCCTCTCGATCATCACCGTGGACAGCCTCGCCCTTGAGGCGTAGATCGCGGCGCTCAGCCCCGCCGGCCCGCCACCCAGTATCGCAACGTCGTACATTTCGCCCATCCTCGAAGTAGCGCTGATTCGATTCTACCAGATCGCGGGTCACACAGGCAAGCTGAGCTGTCTCGAGCATGGAAGGCCGAGAGACAGAAAGCCAGAAAAAGAAGGCTGATACAGGTCGGAGTCTCTTTGCCTCGGCGCATGGCCTCGCAGATCGCCGCCGCATCGCGCACCGAGTGACCGCGACTCGATCCGGGGACAGCCCTCGACGACGATTCTTCGGGGCTGCTTTTCGCCCCGAAGGCCTGACGACTATCCTTCAGGCTGCCAATCGACGCCGATCGCAAGACATTCACTGCTCGGTAAGCCGGCCAATCGATCCGACGCCTGTCACGCTGTGCGTGCGATTGCCTCACCCTTGTGCTCACCGACGGACATCTGCTTCGGGGCGAAAAACGAGCCGCCGAAGCATCTGTCCTTACGCTTCATCGTCGATGTCAGGGCTGGGCGCAGCCCCGAGGCATAGAAACGGTGCTAGGTGCACGGATCACGGTCGTCTTCGCAACCGCCGGATACACGCGATTCCGATCGCGCACCAACCCACAGCGCCACAAGAGATAATACACAGGCTTAGGACGCCTGCAATATCCATACGGAGATGCCCGCTGCGAAGGCGCCAGATCGCGTAGCCGGGATACACGACCAGCGCCATTATCCTGACCAGCCACCAGAACAGGCACCCATTCTCACTCCGACGGCCGCTATCGGGCCTTCTCCGCATTTCGCAGTTCAATTCTGCCCTCCGTCTACCTGGGCCCCTGCAAGAGCCCCAACTCAGGGAGCGACATATCGATCATGATAAACATCCCCGCAATCATCCGCGTCATGGCGGCGAGAGCAACCAGGGCAGTTGCGACGACGAGTAGGCCCGAAGCTATGGGGCAGACCGCGTTCATGAGTGTGGCCTTGAACCCAAGATCTTCTTTGCCTCGGCGCTTGGCCTCGCAGATCGCCGCCGCATCGCGCACCGAGTGACCGCGACTCGATCCGGGGACAGCCCTCGACGACGATTCTTCGGGGCTGCTTTTCGCCCCGAAGGCCTGACGACTATCCTTCAGGCTGCCAATCGACGCCGATCGCAGGACCTTCACTGCCCGGTAAGCCGGCCAATCGATCCGACGCCTGTCACGCTGTGCGTGCGATTGCCTCACCCTTGTGCTCACCGACGGACATCTGCTTCGGGGCGAAAAACGAGCCGCCGAAGCATCTGTCCTTACGCTTCATCGTCGATTTCGGGGCCGGACGTAGCCCCGAGGCATAGAAACCCCGATCCACCCGAACTCAGGGAGCGACATAACACCGAGACGCACCGCATGTCCGCGCCGATCGACCACTCCGGTTCGCCCTCTCCGTTGCTGCTTCACGAACCGCGTGACGCCACCGCTGAGATTGCCCCGCCGATCATGAGCACTAGCGTCGCACAGGCCATGAGTGTGGGCACGTGGAGAGCTATGGCAGCACAGAGACCCAGCGTACCGACAATCAACACGGGGGCGGCCACCTTGCAGCCTATCGGCAACTGCCGCCATCCCTCTCGCGCTACAAGGCGGATGCCCCAAACCATCACCACGAGAACGACTCCGACTACTACCCCGTCTACAAGTGTCAGCATGCAAGCCTCCAGGAGTCTCGGGGCCATCCCCCGACTGCACCGCGCAATATCTGGCACACCCGTGTGGCTAGTACCACACGGTCGAGCCACGACCGGTGTCAAGGCCGATCGAGACAAGCACTCCGATCTGCGCCAAGGCCTCAGCGCTTACGGCCGCGATCGCGACCCAGGCAATACCATTCTTTGCCTCGGCGCATGGCCTCGCAGATCGCCGCCGCATCGCGCACCGAGTGACCGCGACTCGATCCGGGGACAGCCCTCGACGACGATTCTTCGGGGCTGCTTTTCGCCCCGAAGGCCTGACGACTATCCTTCAGGCTGCCAATCGACGCCGATCGCAAGACCTTCACTGCCCGGTAAGCCGGCCAATCGATCCGACGCCTGTCACGCTGTGCGTGCGACTGCCTCACCCTTGTGCTCACCGACGGACATCTGCTTCGGGGCGAAAAACGAGCCGCCGAAGCATCTGTCCTTACGCTTCATCGTCGATTTCGGGCTGGGCGCAGCCCCGAGGCATAGAAGGATCAAGAGATGCGCCCCCAAGTCACGCTTCACTAAGCTAGGACATGCGCCGCGCCTGTGGGACCATGATCCTCCACCAGCCGAACCACGCGAGAACCTTTGCGACCACTGCAAGAGCGACAACGGCGCCTTGGAGTGCTCTGATCAGTCGAGCATCCTGCAACTGCTGCGTCTGGGCCAAGCGCCCGGCCACCAGATATGAGGTGAAGGTGACCGGAAAAGCTGCGCAGATGAGTATGAGTATAGCAGCCCAGGTCTGCCACCTTAGGAACACCTTGATGCCAAACCAGCCTGTCCACGAAAGGATGAAAAGCCACAACGCCAGCACGGCGGTGCTCATAATATAGTTGAACAGGGCCTGGCCTCCGATAAACCACCTATGGCCGAACACGCCCGCAAAGACAAGCGCAACATCACCAGCAGTGCACCATAGCAGGATTGCAGAACCCGCCGCTATCCAGATGATCACACGCATGCATGGCCTCCCGAACCGTTCAGCAAACGCACCGTCCACAACTCATGTCCTGCCCACATCAGAGGGCACACCTGCAACGCTCGTTCATTCATTCTAGTTGTTTTCATCCTCTGCTAACGCAACGCATACGGCAAGATAGAAGGCAATCATTCTTTGCCTCGGCGCTTGGCCTCGCAGATCGCCGCCGCATCGCGCACCGAGTGACCGCGACTCGATCCGGGGACAGCCCTCGACGACGATTCTTCGGGGCTGCTTTTCGCCCCGAAGGCCTGACGACTATCCTTCAGGCTGCCAATCGACGCCGATCGCAAGACCTTCACTGCCCGGTAAGCCGGCCAATCGATCCGACGCCTGTCACGCTGTGCGTGCGACTGCCTCACCCTTGTGCTCACCGACGGACATCTGCTTCGGGGCGAAAAACGAGCCGCCGAAGCATCTGTCCTTACGCTTGATTGTCGATTTCGGGGCCGGACGTAGCCCCGAGACATAGCAAAGCGAGCCCGAAAGATCACTTTGTGCTTATCCAAGGCTTCCAGGCTCCTGGCCCCGACGCATCGAAGGCGTCCCACTGCATCGTCCTGTAATCCCCGCCCGCGAGGTCGGCGCGAGTCATGTTCTTGCTGTCGCCCGCGATACCGTTCTCATTGTATGAGTAGTTGCGAGGGGTGCCGGTGTAGGTCATATCAGTACCCCAAGTGCTGATCGGTTCCAGGACGCCCGCTCTTGGTCTCATGCCCGGCCTTCCGGATCGCACGTTGTGCTCAAACACTCGCGCCCGAAGCACTCGGACATGCCGGCAAGGTGAGCAGAATGAGCGTCACGCAGCATACAGTACCTCAGCGGACGCCAGGATAGCCTTGCGTCGAACGAAATTGGCGCTGCGCTCGATACCGCGCCTGCTCACGAGGTCCACGCTCCTGCCGAGAATGCCTTCGAGCTCGTCCTGCATATCAACATGGTCGAACAACGTCCACTGGGCGTCGGCAGCGAACGTCACCAGCACGTCCACGTCGCTGCCAGGCCCGAAATCGTCGCGCAGGACGGACCCGAAGACCGCGAACTCCACTGTTTTCCACCTCGCGCAGAAGTCAGCTATGTGTTCGAGGTCGATGTTGAGCCTGAGACTCATCGGAGGCTGTTCCTCTTCCTAATGCACTGATTGTAGCAGGCAAATCGGATGCAAGCAAGCCGGCAACGGGCAGGCTGCGCTCTGCGAGTCTGTTATTCCCTGATCTTGATGTAGGCGATCTCGACTTTCGAACTTGGCCGGCTGTTCGGGTCGAAGCGGAGCGCGCCGATCGTGCCGCGCCAGAGCGGGTTCGCGCCGAGATCGATTTCGTAGACGTGGAACTTGTTATCGCCGAACGTGGGGAACTGCACGCTGCTTGCCTCGGAGAAGCCGTGTCTCGACGCCCCGAAGAAAAGCTGCGCGGTGTCGGCGACATCCATTCTCATCTTGATTTCGAGCGTTCTGAGCCTGGATGCGTCGATTTCCGAGACCGGGCTCCAGATCGATGGATCGTTGGACGCGATATCGAGATGCATCACGCCGCCCGGGTAGCTGACCGTTCCGTGACTGGTATCGAGCGTCCAGGTGCGGGCGTTGGGATCGCTGAAGTCCCACGACGTTACGGGCACGGGCTTGGGCAGGTCGTAGGGGCCGAGGCCGATGTCCTTTGGCAGCACGATCACCGGCGGCTTGCTGCCGGGCGCGAAGACCTTCCGAATCGCCTCCAGATAGTCGAAGCCGAACTCGCGATGGGGTTCGATGTAGTCGCCCTCGCCGTATTCGTTCCACGCTTCCAGAAAGACCAGCTTCTTGCCCTCAGGCAGCTTGTGGGTGGGGTCGTCATCGAACGCTTTGGCGTTTGAGAGCATCTTCTGCCAAAGTTCGGGGGTCTTTCCGGTGCGCACGCGCGACTGCGTCCCATGCCAGGGCCTTGAGTCCCAACCCGCCTCGCAGAGAGGGATGTACGGAATCGTGGCCCTGCCGGCAATGTCGTCCCATATCTGCTTGTAGCCGTCCACCATCCAGCTATACGGCGCGACCGACTGGCCCCTGTCACCGGCGGCGGGGTAGTTGTAGCCGGAGAGCGCGCTGTAGCCCTCGTATTCCAGAGTGTCCACCGCCGCCTGGTTGGGGTTGCCGCAGGCCACCATGTAGAGCCCGCCGACTCCCGCGGCTACGCACACCTTGTTCATATCGGCGAACGCGCGCTTGACCTCGTCCTTGCCCATGTCCTCGGTCAGGCGTTGCGGCGCAAAGATGACCATCACGTTCCTGCCGCCGAGCTTAAGGTAGTTGGGCAGCTTGAAGTAGTTGTCGATCCAGTATTTGGTTACGTTCATCAGGTCATCGTACGATGAAGTCTTGGGCTGGTTGTGGTTCGCCCAAAGCAGGCAGAACTTCATCCTGTCGCAGTAGCGCGCCTTGAGAAAGCCGTCGTGCAGGCCCTCTTCGTGGTGACGGTGGCCCTGCTGCCAATACCAGTCGTAGATCAAGAAGCCGATGCCGTGATCGAGCGCCCAGGTGATCTGCCAGTCGTTGACCTCGGGGTCGCCGTCGTTATAGTAGCCGAGCAGCGGCCTGCGGTTGGGAAATGCGTCCAGCACCGACCAGGCGGCGTAGTCGCGCCAGCCGGGGAAGTTGTAGCAGCCGACGAGATAGTCGCCGGTGTCGGCGGGCTTGGGTTCGGGAACGTATTTGAGGCCGGCGACGCTCTTCTTATCCATCTCGGGATAGAAGCGCCACGTTGTCCCGTACGAAGCCGGCTCGGCGCCCTCGGCGGTGACGGTGCAGACGACGCGCGCGGTACCCGGCGAGGTCCTTGCCATCTTCCAGTCGCCGGGCGACGCCGACTTGCCCGGCGCAAGGTCTCCGATCTCGCCGCCGAACATGTTCCCTGCTGCCTTGAGCGTTACCTTCACGCGCTTGAGCGTTGTCCCGCCGATATTGGCGACCTCAGTGATTATCTTTGACGACGGTCCGCCGGCGCGCGGGTAGGGGTCCTCGAGCGCGCACGACTTCACCTTCAGTTCCGGCGGCCCCAGCGGAGTCTGACCGAGTCTGATCGACTGGAGCACTATCGAGGCGGGGTCCGATCCTTCCGTGGGCGAAACCGCGAGCGCGACGATCCTGCCGGACCAGTCGCCGGATTCGCCGAGGTCGAACGCGTAGTTGTGCATGCGGCCGTCGCCGGTGAGCTGGATCGGCATGGCTTTGAAGCCGCTGAACTGGGGCGCTGCCCATCGCAATTCAGCCGTCTGAGTCGTGCTGGACTGGATTCGCACGGTCACCCACGGCCAGTCGGTGGGATCGAGGTCGAGTACGGGCGAGATGAGGACGGTGTCGCGTGTGCCGCGGACTCGGGCGCCGGCGGCGGTCGCGGCGGTGACGGGATCCTTGCCCCCCGCGACGAGCCAGCCGTCAAGCGTATTCGAGAACTCCCACGAGGAGGCGTCGTCGGCATCCTCTCGCTGGCGTATACGAACGCTTCTGATCGCGAAGTGCTTGCCGGGCGGGTCGAGGCGGATATGGATGATCTTGCCCTGCTGCTGCCAGAACGGCAGGAGCGTATAGGTGTGGTACCTGCCGTCACCGGTCACGCCGAAATCGAGGTGAAGCGGCGGCCTGAAGCCACCGTAGGGCGGGTCGGTGGTGTTGGAGAAATACATCTGGCCGTTACCATCCCCGTCGGTCATGAGCTCGACCTCGACGTACTGCGACGGCCGGGCCTCGATCTCGAAGAGCGGGCTTACGAGCCTGAAGACGTCCGAGTCGAGCGTTCCCGACAGCGCGCCGCCGTGCACGCCGAAGCCCTCGATTCCCGAAACGGACGTCCAGCCCAGCGTGTCCGACGCCTTCGCAAAATCCCAGCTCTGCAGCACTTTTCCAGCGGCGCGGCTGGTTCCGGCAGCCGACAGCGCGATCAACAGCAAGCAGATCATTATTCTCATCGTGATAAAATGCTACCTGGTTTCGCACCCACGGTCAAGCGAACCTTTTGGCCGGAAAAGCATTCTACCAATTGTGAGTAACGCGCAATGTCATGCTGAACTTGTTTCAGCATCCAGGCGTTTGGCTAACCGACCCGGAACTGATGATTCTTATCAAGGACGGAGACTATTCGGCCTTCGATGAGCTCTACGACCGCTACGGCGCGAGGGTTCGGCGGTTCGTGTTCTCGCTGACCCGGGTCCTGCAGCCGCAGTGGTGACGAGCAAAGCAAGTTGCGCGATTTGGGGCATAATCCTCTGGTATGCATAGCCCAGGAGGAGCCCAATGAGCGCACAGGATATGATCGCGACCATCGCCGAGAAGCTCGGCTGCGCCGTTCACGTGAACTCGGTGTTCGGAGAGCCGCGCGTCGTCGGCAGCAAGACCATCATTCCCATCGCGGCCGCAGGAATGGGGTTCGGCGCCGGAGCCGGCAAGTGCGGCAAGGAGGCCGAAGCCGAGCAGGAAGGCGGCGGAGGTGGGGGAGGCGGTGGCGCGAAGCCGCTCGCCGTGCTCGAAGTCACCGAGGAGCAGACGCGCGTCATTCCGATCATCGATATGACCAGGGTGATCCTGGCGTCGATCTGCGTGGTCGGCTGCACGACGGGGATGATCATCAAGCTGATCGGGCGGTCGAAGAAGTGAGGATTAGCTACGAGTTACGAGTCACGAGTTGGATCTGCCCGGCCTGTGGCCGCAATTCGTAACTCGTAACTCGCAACTATCGCTTCCGCTCAGAGCTGCCTGTACGCCGATTTGGGCTGCTTGAGGTTGTAGGTGTTGGTTGTCACCTGTTTCCAGGCATCAGTGGCCTGGACCCACTGCAGGCGTGGCGAGCACCACGGTATGGGATCGGCGGCGCCCCCTGTTGGGTCGAACTCGAACGCCTCTCCGCCGAATTTCATCGTGCCGGCTGTGTTCGACCCGGCGTAGCTGTTGGTGATCAGCCAGTGATTGTTGGGCAGCAACTGAACGCTGGTGGCCTGAAGCGGGACCTGGAGATCCATGGTCGGCGGCGTCACGTCGGGCGCGGCCGGATCGGCGGCAAGCTTTCTGGGGATAGCGCGATAGTCCTGTTCCAGCAGCTTGGCGATCACGGGCGGGGCCGGCGAGTTGTCCAGCGTGACATGATAGACGCCGTAGTTGTCGCATATTATCAGTCCCGCAACGCCACCAACTCCGTAGACCACGTCGAAGAACCTGGGGTTCGCTACCGGGATGATCCTGCCGTTCATCGTCACATGGTCCAGCCGCGCTGTGATCGTGCCTGACGTCGGCGTATTGTAGTCCCAGACACCCGGCCCCTTGGCCGTCCGATAGCTGATCTGCAATATCGCGCCGCCAAGCCCCGCGCTTCCCAACACCGGGTCCGGCTCGCGGGTGGTTCCGTTCGCGGTGTAGTTGGAGCTTGCGACCCAGATGTCCTGCCTGAACGGTGCGCCGGTGTTGCCCCCCCCGGACGATGCCCTGGGGTTGTCTTGCCTGAACGCTGCCTTGGGGTTGTCCTCCGACGGTGGCACTGACACGAGCTGCAGGCAGTCGAACGCGTAGCGCTCGTTGAGCGAGTCGGTCTTGGTGACCCAGTTAAGCTCCGGCATCACGAACCCGCTGTCGGGGTCGACGTAGGCGCCGGGAATGTCCTTGCCTTGGTAATCGACGAACCTGCCCGCCTTCACGCGATAGACGAGGTCGAGTACCCGCGAGTTGCCCGAGTCCGCGATCAGGCAGTGCACCACCGAGGTCCCCGCCGAGGAAGACACGCCTCCGGTCGAGCTGGGCGGCGGCTCCATCTCCTGCCACATAATCGCATCGGTCGGGCCGCGGAGCGAGGTCGGCTGGCCGGACCGCAGCATGTGCTTGGCATCGACGAACTTGTCGTAGATCCAGCGCGCGTACTGCTGCTTCGTGTTGCCGTCACTGTCGGTATACGAGACTCCCTCGAACCCGACCATTCCACCCTTGTCGATCTTGCAGACCTGGTTCGCGCCGGAGTTGGCAAACAGGACCTCGCCGGTGCTGGCATAGCGGGCGCGACCGGGCTTGTTGATCGGGCCCTGTTTGATCGCCATCTGACTTCCGGCTGTCGTGGGCACTGTCGCGGGCCACGCGATCGAATCGACCGACCAGGTCACCTCGCCGTCACCGTCGAGCTCCACTATCCGATTGTTGTCCGCGACCAGAGTAGTCGTGTTGGAAAACGCGTGCAGGCCGTCACCCGACGGAACCAGCAGGACCCCGTTTGACCCCGCCACAGAGACAGGCGTATCAATGGGGTTGCTCAGCTTGGTTCCCACCTGCCGGGACCAAATAGGCTTTTTCTTCGTCAACTGGCCGTTGGAATCGCCGGTTTCCGTGTCGAACGCATAGAGCATGCCTTCGTCGGTGACGAAATAGACCGTGTTGCCGATCACGACCGGCGGCGAGTGCGCTCCGGTACAGGGCTGGCCGGGATCGTCCGGCACGATGTAGTACCACAGCAGGTTGTTCCAGCCGCTGAGATCGACGGCGTCGCTGGTGGCGGGCGTGACGTTGCCGGTCAGGACCCCTGACATCCAGGTGGACCAGTCTATGGGCACCTCGATGTTGTCGAGAAAGACCCACACAGGCAGCGATGGCGAAAATGTGTTCGTCGCCCACGGGCTGCCGGCGCCGCGTGCCGAGAGCTTGGCCTTTTGGTTCCCAAAGTCGGTGAATGTGATCGTTCCGTTGTCGTAGTCAATGTTCATGCCGCTGCCCGTGGTGGGGGTGATCGCGTCCATCAGCGGCGGCGTGCCGGTTGCGGCGGTTATGAGGTTGGGCTGCCAGATCTTCACGTCATAGTGGCCGTGGCCGCCGGTGCGCCACAGGCTCTTGGGCCGCTTGACGGGTTTGCCGCTCGAGTCGAAGCCCCCGTTCTCCGTGATGCGGACGACGAACTCGGGGTTCGCCTTGAAGCACATCAGCGCCGCCCTCGGCGCCTTCGAGCCGCTCGGGCCGGCCGCCTTTCCCGACACGGTCACAAACACCTTGTCGCCCACGACGGCCGGCGACGCGCACGGCTCCGGCTCGATCATCGAAAGCGATTCGTAGTGCACGACTCCGGGCAGCTCGACATTCGCGCCCTGCAGCCAGGACGAGTCGGCGCCTGAATGCAGGAAGTAGTGCCACCTCAGCGTCCAGTTGTCGCGGATTCCGTCGGTCCTGTAGGCCAGTATGGAGCCGCCCGCCGGCTCGCCTTTGGACTCGCGAGCGCCGCAGATATACATCATGTTGTCCGGCCCCATCGCGGGAGTGCCGGCGACACAGGTGTCGTTGTGATCGTAGCCTGTGCTCTTGTCCGGGCTTGTCGGCTCGATCTCGCGGTATAGAGTCTGCGCCGGAAGCGTGTCATCATAGGAGAGCGAGTAGCTGGCGTAGACCAGGGGGCTCGCCGGCAGTTGCCCGACGGTCATCACTATCTGTATGTGGCCGGGGGCCGAATTCAGCATTCCACTCGCGTTTGTGTTGAGGTGGACTTCGTAGTTCGCCTTATTGACCGGAGTCACACCGTCGTTCAGGAACATGCTGATCGCGCTATTGTCGTCGTTGGGATCGGGCGCGGTCAGCCAGCCGATGGGGTTGACTACCGCTTCGCAGACCGTTCGGCCGCTGCTGATGTTCTGCAGCCGGATCCTGTTCATGCTTACGCAGACCGGCACTCCCCACATGCGGTCGTTGTAGTCCGAGCCGGTGCTGTTCGTCGATTGCGAGGTCCACCAGTAGACCATACCAACGACGGCGCCGCTTGACTGGTTCTTGATGAAGCCGAATGTGGGGCCGCACTTCGGCTCCGCCGTGTTACCCAGGTCCGTAATGGCCGGCATTATCCAGTTGGGTGCGAGACTGCGTTGGCCCGGCTGCTCGCTGGTCCACTTCTCGAGGCACGGATTGCAGGCATATATCCGGCCGTCACCGCGGAGCGCGTAGATCCAGCCGTTTATGTAAATCGGGGGGCTGGGCCACTTGCTGCATGCGCCGCCGGCGAGCGGGGCGCAATCGGGCTCTATCCTGTAGAGGTCCTTGACCGGCGCTATGGGCGAGCCGTCAGGGTTCAGGGGGAATGCCGGCAGGACCCACACCGTTCCACGGGCGTCCTGCACCAACAGCGCCTCGACCGGCGAGCACTCCTTTACATTCTGGTCCGGATTCTGCATCGTGGCGATGGTCGGCGCGCTCAGCTCAACTCCGCCCGGCGATGTCCATGTCCAGATGATAACGGCCCCGTCATCGGTGCGCGGCCACATGCCGCCGTGCGTGTCACCATTGGCGTCGAGCGCAAAGAGCATGTCGCCCGCGGTGTAGAAGACGGTATCCTTGTAGAGCAGCGGGGCGTTTTCCTTTGGGTTGTTCCCGCCGGGCTCCTTCAACGACCATTTCTCGACCAGTCTGTTCGAGCCGAGCGTGTCGATGGAGACCCCGGAGTGCCGGGGGTTCTTGCGGATGTCGGTCCACGTCGAAGCATAGGCCATTATGTTATACGCCAGCTTCAAGCTCGGCAGGGAGTAGGGCTGATCCAGCAGACACGCCCGGCCCACGGCGTTCGCGGTTGCTACGACGCGCCCGCTGCCGTAGGTGTTGGCGACGATGCTCGGTTGGCCGCCCAGCGCGCCGTTGGTTGCGCTGATGGTGTCCACGACCGGGTACAGGATGTCGAACGAGGTCGGCGGGCTCGTGCTGACGCTGCTGCTTACGCCCATGTCCGCAGTAACATCGGGACCAGCCGCTCGTGGCGACCATCCCGAGGTTCATTATATCGACGTCGGTCAACCAGTAGGGGCTGCAGAGCAGTGGATGATGGCGGGACACAGACGCGTCCGGGCCGCTGGCGCCGGCCGCGAAGTTGAGCTGCTGGACGAATAGAGGCTGGCTCTCGTCGAACTCCAGCGGTGAGCCCTGTCCCACGTTATCTACCCACAGCACGCCGCCGTTGTCCACGAACCTGCGCAGGTTCTCGCGGGCCTCGTCGTCAAGCGCTATCTTGCCTGACCCCGGCAGATAGAGGACGTTCATGCGCGAGAGGTTCCGCGCCGACCTCGCGTTGACGACCCAGTAGTTGGCGTCGTATTTGTTCTGAGTCAGCGCGAGCGGGTTCTCGAACGTCCAGCCGGCGGGCTTCATGCCGTTGAGCGCATCGAGCTTGGCGAACAGGAGCGCTACCGCGGGGATGTCGCCCGAGTTACCGCTCAGCACTATTCCGCAGTAGACCTTCTTGCGCTTGCCGGAGTACCGATACGCCCCGGCATCGGCCGGTACGCAAAGCCCCGCCAGAGCGCTAATGGCTATGATAACCGGCAGTATTCGTCTGATCGCCTTCATCCTGCCACCTCAGGACATTGACAATGGACAATTGTCAATTGTCAATTGTCAATGGACAATTGACAATGTGACATCTCACTTTCGATGAGCATCATGTCATCCTGAACTTGATTCAGGACCCATTGGATGCTGAATCGAGTTCAGCATGACAATCACATTACGTCGCCGAAGTAGACCAGACTCCCGCTCACCGGCAGCTTGGGTGTGAGCGGCAGTGCCCGGCCGTAGTCGTCCACCCGCAGAGGATGCCCCGCGTCGTCGAGCGGCCAGCCCACGTGATCGTCATAGAGGAACGTTATCCCCTCGCCCGGATGCGCGGAGGTGGGCTTGTCGCCCCTGCCGTCAGGGTAGCCCAACCTCTCGGGGATCCGTCCCCACTTCGCCATCCACTTCTCGACATCGCCAACCGACGCCGGCAGGTTCTCGCTCACCGCGCCGTCAACGATGATTCGAATATCGCCCGGCTGACCATACAGCGGGAAGTCCGGATCGACGCCCGGCGGGCGATGGTCCGGATCGGTATCGCCGGAATCCGGATTCAGCCAGTAGCCGGGGATTACGAAGAATGAGCCTTCCTGCGCGTAGATGATCGCCTCGACGCGGACGTCCATCGGCATCACGGCCATCCCGCCCATCCAGTAGTTGCTGCGTGAATACGTGCCCTGGTCGAGCGCGATCTCAAGCACATTCGGCACGCCCGGCCCGCTGAACACAGCGGCGTGAACGACATCCAGGTCGAACACGTTGCACGCAAACGCGCTGCCCACGCCCGCCCCGGGCGGAAGCAGGCTTCCGTAGCGCGGGTCGCCCACGCCCCATAGGTAGGGCGGAAGATTGCCGAACAACGCCGGATTCAGCATCAACAGCCCCCAGTTCGCATTTGTCGTTGGCGCGCGGTTGAGCCACGCATTGATATACGCCGGGCCATACTCGCCAGCGTGCCGCACGAACCAATACCAGTCCGACGGCGCCCTGCCCGTCTCCGATTCGTAGGGACCGAACTCGAACTCCCACCTCACCCGGCTGTCCGGCGAGTTCCGTACCACTACGTGCGAGGAGTTGCCGCCCGTGAGCGAGTCCGTGCCGTAGTCGCCCGAGCCGATCGTGTTGAGCGGGGAGATGAACTGAGTCGTGTTGACGATCACGTTCTGCCGCGCCAGCAGCGCCAGCCCGCCGGTTGGGTCGGCCCCGCGATACGGGTCGGTATCGGTGGCCTTCCAGTTCGGGTCGCGATACTTGAGCACGTTGCCGTCGATGTAGATGTTCTGGTCGGACACTACGGTCAGCTTCATTCCAGGGGGCAGCATGCCGCGGATGCGGATGTTGCCCTCGGCGAAGATCACGCCGTTACCCTCGATTCTCGTGTCGCCGCCGCCCATGTAGTCGGCCAGGACTCGCCCGTGCTCCGGGTCGGGGTAGGGCATTCGGACCGTCGCGCCCCAGTCCCGCCTGGGATAGCCCGCGGCGTCGTACCAGACCGGTCTTCGGCCGCCTGGCGAGTCGGTGCGCGTGATGAGGAAGCAGTAGTTGCCTTGAGCGTCCTTGTCGTTCGGCTCGAGCGTGATGATCACGGCGGGAGGAATGTAGTAGGGCCCTTTCCAGTTCGTCGTTCTCGGATTGCCCTCTTCCATGATGTCCGAGCGGACAGTGGTGCCTCCGAAGATGGTCTCGGACTCATCCTGTTTGTCGCCGGAGTTGCCGATGTAGACGCCCTTGCCCCAGCCGAGCGCGCCAAGGTTCACCCATCCGCCGCCGCTTCTGTGGAACCGCTCGCCCGAGTTGAGGGTGAGCACGCGGTAGCGGGTGGACGTGTTGGTCGGGTCGGGCTGGTCGATCAGAGGCGGCTCGATGCGCTTGACGCCTCTGGGCCGCTGCCTGGCTATTCCGTTGGAGTCTGTGGAGGCATCGACAAGGGGGCTGCCGTCGCGGTAGAAGCCGTCGGCCGTCGTGAATCCGGGGTCGTCGCTTGGGAGGGCCGTGACTATGGGCTGCGCCGAGTACGTTCCCGCGGCATCTCGTATCAGTTTGTGGATATCGACCCTGACACGGTTCGCGTCGTTGCTTGGATCGGAATCGACTTTGATATCGCCCGCCACCGCCACGCCGTCGATAGGAATCAAGTCGGTGTGATTGTTGGACGTCGGATCGTCGAGCGGCGAATCGGCCTGTATTCCGCGCAGGTATATGTTTATGCTGGGATTGCCGCCATAGAGGCCGTACCAGAGCAGGTTGGCGTTGACTCGAATGGGACCGCCGCGGATGCCATACCTGCTGGAGTCCGACCGGCCGTAGTCGGTCACGAATCCCGGCACGCCGAGCGCCACGTCCATGGAGCGATTGTCCTTGTTAGTGATGAAGCGGCCGTAGTCGGTGAGGCCAATGGGCTTGAACGCCGTGATCTCGCGCCGCTGTTTCTCGCTTGCCGCGCCGTAGGTGGTCGGGTCGGCGGGATCGATAGTCCCCCATCTGCCGATCGCTTCGATCTTGATATACTTGGACATGGCCACGGTCGGATCGGGGTTGTAGGAGACCCGCAGCAGGAAGCGCCCCTGGCCGTAGTTGAACCGCGTGTAGCCGCCCGTCGGGCCGGCATCACCCGACTCCGTGGGGAAATAGGGCCGCAGCCACTCGAAGTCCGGGTCGCGCGGGTCGCCTGCTTGCGCAGGCGGAATGTTGTCGGGAGCGGGCCGCCAGTCGGCCCCGTCTTCGGAGGCGGTCAGCATCTCGTCGGCGTAGCGAATTCCCGCCTCTGCGATGGCGGCGACCGCGTCCGTGGACGACATTCGCGCCGACCGCTGCAGGTTCCGCGCCACGAGCAGGATGAAGACCGTCGCGACTATCGCCAGAACGAACATGACCATAATCGCGATGATCAGCGTCTGTCCCCGCCTGTTTCCGATCTTGCTGCTATGTAGGCTCATAGTACTCATATCACTTGCGCACGGGCTTCGATACGCCGCGCTCCGCTTGCTACTCAGCCCTTACGGTATGCCTTCCGGACTTTCCACTTTCAACTTTCGACTTTCAACTATCTGATCGCGTTTCGTATCTTCACGCTGTCGGTGAGCTCCATCGGATACGGCTTGCCGGAATCGGGATCGAACATCCTCATTCCCAGGCGAACGTTGATGAGGCTCTTTGTGAGATAATCGCCCCGAACGACGTCGTCCTTGGCGTTGAAATAGATCAGATAGTAGACCTGTATGCTGCACGCATTGCCAGAATGGTCCTGTTCGGGCAGGTCGAGGCTGGGGTCGCGGCTGAAATACAGCCAGCCTGTGTCGTAGTCGATCTTATACTGGTTCTGCTGCGGATCACCCAGCGCCAGCGGCACGCGGTTGTAGCGGACCGGCAGCCCGAAGTGCTGCCCGAACGTCATATCCGGCCCGATGACTCTCTCGCTGCCGGGCACGATGCGTGCGTTGAGCAGATACTGGTCCGCATGCGCCGGCGATCCGCCCGATCTAATCGCGAAAGTCGGCAGCCACCAGCGCCGCGTCGCTCCGCCGGGATCGGTCGCATAGTCGGCCAGGAAATCATCATTGACATCTGCCGGGCTGAAGACCGCCACGGGCTCTGCCGCCACCTCCGCCGCCGTCGGCGTTTTGCCGTTGACCTTGGGTCTCGGCGGCTGCAGCGCGAAATTCACCGTTCCCCTGTTCACGTCGACGGTATACGCCATCTCCGTGGGCTGGTCGCCCGCCGAATCCGGCGGAACGAAGCCTTCGGCGGAGTACTGCGGGATGTTGAACTCGACCCTCTCGTCCCACGTGTTGCCTGGGCCGGGCGCCCGCCGCATAACGACCTCGCCGCCATTGAAGATAGTCGTGTAGTAATCGACGCCGCCGGGCGGGTCGTCGCAGTAGTCGCCGCGCATCACGTCCACCCGGTAATCCGGCGTCCAGTAGCCGTAGCTGCCGGAGAGCACGGTGGGGGTCGCGTCCGGATACTCGCTCTTGATGTCGGCGGAGAACGCGGGATTGAACGCGTCGTTCTCCACGGAGGCGGTACGGAAGGTCACAGTCGGCGCGACGGAGGTCACGTGGCCGGCAGGGTCGTATGTCGCCGTCACGAGATCCTCGAACTTCGCGACTCCCATCACGCGCACGATCGCCGCCCATTTGTCGCGAGTGCCGGTTCGATAGAAGAAGAACGGGTCGGCGAGGCGCTCCGAGATGGTCATGTTGGGCGGAAAGAGCGAATCGTCATAGGGGTTGAACTCGACCCGATACAGCACCACGCCGTTCTCGGTTCCGTCGATCACATTCTTGCCCCACGGCGACACCCAGCCGTCGTTTGAAACTGGGACCTTGACTGGGTCTATGATCTGCCCGACGTTGTTATACCTCAGCCCGAGAAAATAGCGAACGATAGTGACATCCTGCTCCAGTGGCAGCTTCGGCCTTGCCTCGACGTCGCTCGATCCGCAGTACGGGCAGTTTTCCCAGGCATACAGCTCGGTGCGGGTGGAGCCGCCCGTCGTGATGTCCCTGCTTCTGGGATAGTCGCGCGGGCCGCCGGTGTGAGCCGGATTGTTGCAGTGCATGTAGACCTTGGGCAGGATGAAATCGATCTTAGCGTAGGGAAGCACGAACCACTCGGTGTTTCCGTTCATCTGCGAGACCGGAAGCATGATCGGCTGTTGGATGAACTTGGCCTCGGGTGGGCTGGGCACATCGCTTGTGTCAATGGCGCAGGGGGCTTGTGCGTTGTCGTAGACGAACATCGCCTGTCCCAGCTCGCGGCTGATGGTGAGAAGCGTCATTCGCGCGGCGTCCTGGGCGTCCACCATCGCCTGCGCCTGCCGGGTCATACGCAGCGACTGCACGACCGGCCCGAGCACCAGGATCAGCAGAATACTGGACACCGCCATCGCCACCAGCAGCTCGACGAGCGTAAAGCCTCTCCGGGTGCCGGGTGTCAGGTGTCGGGTGTCACGGGCGATCGTCCCTGACACCTGATACCTGACACCTATTCCCTGTTCCCTATTCCCTGCTCTCATGGCGTCGAGCTCCTCGTCAGGTTCGTATCGATATCCACGAACCTCCAATGCGTTCCGTCGCGCCAGACCACCCTGGCCCTATACGACGATCCCACGACCATGATGCGCGCGTCGGGGTCGATATACGCGTCCTTTTCGTAGTCCGGCACGTCGAGGGTGATGAACGGGCAATGCTGGCCTGTCGTGTCTACCGTGTAGGAGTCCGATATGCGGAAGGTCTTGCCGACCACCCTGTGCGGGGCGCCTCCCCTGTCGCTTATCCACGTGTAATCGACCGTCACGTTCTTGCCGGCATCGCACATGGGGAAGAGCAGTTGGTTGCCTTGCAGTCTGAAGTGGCAGTAGTCGAGCCTGGGCGTGCCGTATTCGCGCGTGTAGTTCGAGTATGCCTTCTGGCACTGCACCGACCAGTCGCCGTCCGCGCGGTAGAAGAACCGCAGGTGCCGCCCGACAAGCGAGATGCTGGTGCTGCTGCCCGCCGTGCCCCCGCTCCAGTCCACGAGGTTCGTCGTCGCCGGCAGGTGAACCACGCCGCCCTTGAAATCGATATTGACGCCGACCATGCTTACCCTCAGGCCGGTCTGCAGGTCGATGATGAGGATGGAGTCCTTGACCCAGAGATTGTTCGGGCTGGTGACGACCATTCCGAGATGCTGTCTCACCAGCCCTTCGAAAGTCGGCTCGTCGGGGTTGTCGGTCGCGTCACCATCGTGGACGTCGTCCGGCTGGCCCGCGCTGAGAATGAACCTGAGCGCGAGCTTGATCGCGATGCGGTCGTTTGTGGTGGTGCCGGTCGAGCTCTCGTTTGGCGGAGGCACGACCTTGTCCTCGCGGATAATGCGGGGATCGTAGATTCGATAGTCGATGCGGGCGGTGATCGCACGCACCCCGCGCGCCGTGTATTCGCTCATGTTGCGCGCGCGCGGGTTAAACGCCAGCACTCCCATCACCGCGTCCGCCAGAGCGTATTCGTAGGGGTCGTCGGACCAACTGCCGGTCGTTACGCTTTGGAACATCCTTGCGCAGGAGTCGGAGTTGGGCTCGATCTGATCAACATCGTAGTCGGCCGGCACGCTCACCGGCACCTCTATCCATCCGCCGTCGGCCCTCGGAGCTATCGCCTGGTCGGTGCGGCTGAGATACTGCGAGTCCCCTCCGCTGCTCTTGCTTACCCAGTACGAGTAGCTGATGGCGTAGGCGTGGTTCGGATCGCGGTCCGCAAGCGCCATGTGGAATGCGCCGTTGGAGATTGTGTAGTCTATCGCATACCGGCCCGCGCGCAGGTAGGGCGGATCGGAGTCCGCGTCGCCTCGCCGGCGCCGCAGGTCGCCGCTCTTCACTGTAAGCCCGATATACAGGTTCGGATTGGCCGGATCAGCGAATGCCTCGATCGGGCTGAACGCCAGCACGTATCGGGACCCGAAGACCGCCCCGCCGCCGGTGGAGAAGTAGCTGCCGATGGGAAGCGTGGCGACCTCGTTGCGCACATAGCGGAAGTTGAGCGCGTTGCCGATGGTGAACGGACCGCCCGCGGGCCCCTCGATTCCGTGGAACGGTGGCCCCGGCTCCTGGTCATTGAGTATGTCGTTGACCTCAGGCTTCTCGGGGTTGACTATGATCGGAAGGATGCCGTCCGGCAGGTTGCCGGGCATGTTCTTCCATCGCTCGATCTCTGCCTGAGCAAGCTTGGTGGCGATGGTCTGGCTCTCGGCCGCCCTGACGACCCTGAACCCGACGGGAAACATCTGGATGATGATCATGATCCCCACCAGCAGGATCAACATCACCACGAGGATCTCCACCAGCGTGGTACCTCTCCTGTTGTTCCAGATGCTTATCATGTTAGGTTCCCGTAAGCCCTGATTCCCCAGACAGCCGTTCGCCGGACTCCGTAAGCCCTGATCGCGCCGGAGCCGCTCGCAACTCCGTAAGCCCTGATCGCGCCGGAGCCGCTCGCAACTCCGTAAGCCCTGATCGCGCCGGAGCCGCTCGCAACTCCGTAAGCCCTGATCGCGCCGGAGCCGCTCGCAACTCCGTAAGCCCTGAGTGGCCCCGAAGGGGGCGTATCGAAGGGCGTACCCTCTCGATGGTACGACTACCTTACTCGCCTGATTGTTCCGTCTGTACCATCGGAGCTTTCAGACCCGCGCGCAATAGGTAATTCTACCATAAACGACCGTTGGGACAGAACGCTCTGTCCCAACGCCAAACCCGCCCTTCGTCCGCTAGCCCTGAGTAGCCTCGACGGAAGTCGGGGCGTATCGAAGGGCGGTCAATACCGCATAGGTTATTCCTTCTTAGGCTGCACTCGCCACTGCTGGGCAGCGACCAGGTTGGCGGGGAGCGCGTCAGCGTGACCGTCCAGGAACAGTACCGGCGTTCTTCCCGATACGCTGCCCCCGCTCGCGACCGCGTGCCATGAGCACCACGTTATTACCGTGTCGTCCGGAGGGTTCCTGAACTTGAGCTGCCGCTCGTAGTCGTGCGCCGGAAGGCCTGGCCCCGGAAGTCCGAGGCTGTCGGGACTGGTCGCCCAACCGTTTCTCACGTAGTGCAACTCAGGATCCGCATTCCCCGGTGGCGTATAGTAGTCATAGCTGTTGTACGTGTAGATGTCGCGGTCGAGGATGGGGTCGTGCGCGATCTGCGCAGTGTCGGTCTTGTTCGACATCGGGCAGTGATACAGCTTGCACGACTTCACGTATTCCGGGTAAAGCCCGGTCAGCGTGGCGTCGTTCGAGTGGATCTGGTCGCACGGGATCACGGCGCCGCTTTGGGGGTCTTTCTGCACCGGTATGAACAGCATATCGGGATACTGCCGGTTGTCCTGTTTGAACAACTGCACCGCGACCCCGATCTCATGGAGCTGCGTGATGCATTTGTTCATTCGCGCCTTGTTGCCGACCACGCCCATCACCGGGAAGATGATCGACGCCAGTATCGCGATGATCGCGATGACGGTCAGAAGCTCGACCAGCGAAAAACCCTTCCTGCCTGCCAATACTCTCATTTCCAAGACACCTCCTGGAGCGAGTTGTAAGTTCCAAGTTGCAAGTTCAAAGTTCGATGCTTACCGCTGTTTCGGGATTTCGGTCGTGCAAGGCGTGTCGGACTGCCACCTCGCATCAAGAACCCACCGCGCCGGACCGCCGTGCAAATCCCAAATCCCGAAACAGATGGCTTGGTGCTTCGGCGCTCGTTTCTCGCCCCGAAGCCTGCTGCCAGTTGTTAGTCGGCTCCAACCGGCCCGATGTTCCCATCCGGCCCGCGCAAGCCAAATCTAAAATCCAAAATCCCAAATCCAAAATGCCCTAGCTCGGCGTGACGAAGCGTATCCACGCCTCCCAGATCGCCTCGAGCTGCGGATAGGCCAAAACAACCGCGACCGCACCCGCTACCATATACGGCCCAAACGGGATCTCCGTTCTCCACGGCACCCCCCGCTTCTCGGCCCGCGCCTTCAGAAGCACGATCGTCACGCCCACGAACGTGCCCAGCACGACGGCCAGAAAGAACGACACCAGCGCCGGCGCCAATCCCAGCACCGCGCCGATCCCGCCGGCCAACATCACGTCGCCGCCGCCCATCGCGCCTTCGTATTCCTCTCGCGACTCTTTGTCGCGCGGCCGGAAGACATAGAAACCTACATACGCTATCACATAGAACAGCGCGAAGCAGGCCACCGCTCCGACCAGGCTGGGCAGCATCCGCATGCTGTAGTCCGTAAACGGAACCGAAATCCTGGTCCAGCCCAGGTCGCCCGCGATCCAGTGCGCCACGTCCTTGCCGATGCCAATAACAACCGCCGCTATCGGGACCAGATCCGGTATGATGAAGTGGTCCAGATCGACGAAGAACGCGATCAACAGCGCCGATATGAAAAGCACATACGCGAAGAAGTCGATGGTGTAGCCGTATCTCAGATACGTCGCCACAAACAGCAGCCCTGTCAGCATCTCCACCGAGAAGTAGCGCCAGCTTATCGGCTCTCCGCAGTATCTGCACTTTCTGCCAAGGAGCAGGAAGCTTACCAGCGGGATGTTGTCCCAGCCCCGCAGCTTCGTGTTGCACTTAGGGCAGTGCGACGGCGGTTTCACTATCGACTGCTCAGCGGGCAGCCGGTAGATGCATACGTTCAGAAAGCTCCCTACGACCGTCCCGTATACGAACGCTATCAGACTTCCAAGTCCAACTTCCAAGCCCGCTTATCCTACTAATAACTCTCCTGAACTCGAGAAGGGCAATCGCTAGTTACGAATTACGAGATGCCTGACAGCGAATGTCTGAGTGGGAACTGGCATTCGTAATTCGTAATTCGTAATTCTAGTTTCCGCCGCCTCCCGCCAGGTTCTGGATAACCGCCACCAACGGCAGGAACAAGCTGATGACGATGAATCCCACCACGAACCCCAGACCCACGATCAGCACCGGCTCGATCGCGACTCGTAAGGCTGGCCAGCGCGGCGTCCACTTCGTCCTCGTAGAAGTCCGCGACCTTGCTGAGCATCGGGTCCAGCGAGCCGGATTCCTCTCCGATGGTTATCATCTGCACGACCATCGGCGGGAACAGCTTGCTCCGCGCGAGCGGCTCGCCGATCTTGTCGCCTTCTCGTATCCTTGCCCTGGCTTCGAGGATCGCGTCGGAGATGATGTCGTTGGAGACGGCGCCCGCCACGGTCTCCATCGCCTGCAGGATTCCAACGCCGCTGGAGAGCAGCGTGGAGAGCGTGCGAGAGAACCTGGCAAGCGCAATCTTGTGATTGAGCTTGCCGAACACGGGCGCTTTGAGCTTGACACGATCCATCACCCTGCGGCCGACTTTGGTTCGCGAAAACAGCCTGATCGACACGATGAAGACGATCACGAAGATGATCATCCAATACCACTTGGCCAACAGGAAGTTGCTGCAGCCCTGCAGGATCGCGGTCGGCCCGGGCAGTTCCTTGATGCCCAGGTCCTTGAACAGGCCCATGAACTTGGGTAGAACAAACGTCATCAGCCCCACGACGACCATCGTCGCAAAGCACATGATGATGACCGGGTAGGTCATGGCGCTCTTGACCTTGCGCCTCAGCTCGACGTCCTTTTCGAGGAACTGCGACAGCCTCTGGAGGCTCTCTTCGAGCGCACCGCCGATCTCACCCGCGTTGACAAGACCGATAAACAGCCGGTCGAACACGTTGGGATACTTTTCCAGCGCTCTGGACAGCGTGTTGCCGGCCTCGACCTCGTTCTGGACGTCGTTGAGGATGGCCTTGAGTTTGGGGTTGGTCGCCTGCTCCATGAGGACGTTGATGCAGCGCACCAGAGTCACGCCCGCGTCGATCATAGTCGAGAACTGCCGGCACATCACGGACAGGTCGGTCTTCTTGACGCCGCCGAACCCGCCGACCCTCTTCTGGGTGCTCTTGATCTGCTTGATCTCGACGACCGTGAAGTTGTTCTCGGTCAGCCTCTTACGAAGTATGTCCTCGTTTTCGGCCTCAGATGTGCCCGGGATCACCTGTCCCGTCGCGTCCCGCACCGTGTATGAGTAGTTCGGCATCCTGACTCCTCCCGGACGGATTGATTATTGAGTATCTCGTATTGAGTATTGCGGCCAGCCCTGCGCAGTGGGGTATACAATATTCAATAATCAATATTCAATGCTTCCTACCTTCTGGCCCCCGGTCCGCCCGCTGTTCCCATCGCGGACGTGATCATGTTCTTGAGTTCTTCCTGGCTCATTGCGCGGGCCATGGCTTCGTCGTATGTGATGACGCCCTTCTGATACAGATCGCGCAGGTGCTGGTCCATCGTCTGCATTCCGACGTTCGCGCTGGTCTGTATGATAGATGTTAGCTGATGGCTCTTGGCCTCGCGGATGAGGTTTCGGATAGCCGGCGTCGCGATCATTACCTCCATGCAGCAGACTCTTCCCGGCATACCCGCCCTCGGAAGAAGCTGCTGGCAGAGCACCGCCTCGATGCTGTTTGAAAGCATCAGCCTGATCTGTTCCTGCTGAGAGGCCGGGAAGCTGTCGACAACACGGTCAACCGTGGACGCGGCCGAGTTGGTGTGCAGCGTGGCGAATACGAGGTGGCCCGTTTCCGCCGCTCGAATCGCGTTGGACATCGTCTCGAGGTCTCGCATCTCACCGACAAGGATCACGTCCGGGTCTTCGCGCAGGGCCGCTCTCAGAGCGTTGGCGAACTCCTTGGTATCCTGGCCGACCTCGCGCTGATTGATGATGCTGAACCTGTGCTGATGCAGGTATTCGATGGGGTCCTCGATGGTGATCACATGCAGGCTGCGCTCGGTGTTGATCTGGTTCACCATCGCCGCCAGTGAAGTGGACTTGCCGCTTCCCGTCGGGCCGGTCACCAATACGAGTCCGCGCGGCCTGCGGGTGATCGCCTCCAGCACCAGCGGCAGGCCGAGCTCGCGAATCGTCGGGATCTTCATCGGGATCAGTCGGAACGCGCCGGCGACGGTGCCCTTGTCTCTGAATATGTTGACCCTGAACCGCGAGACGTTCCGCAGGGAATAGGAGAAGTCCAGCTCCCACGTCTCCTCGAAGCGCTGGATCTGCTCGTCAGAGAGGATGTCATACATCATCCTCTGGGTCTGCATGGCGTCGAACTTCTCATAGTTGAGCGCCAGCAACTGGCCGTCCACGCGGATGATGGGCGGCACCCCGACGCAGATGTGCACGTCCGACGCTCCCCTCTCCACCATTTCCATCAGAAGGTCGTCGATGTGCGTCTCATCGAGCCTTAGCGGCTCGGTGGTCTTCTTTCCCTGGTCGGCCTTGATATTGGCTATAGCGCCTACCGCGGCCTCTTCTACGCGCTGTTCCATATTCCTGGTCCCTCAAATCCGCCTACGCGCCGGCGGTGAATACGACTCTCATAACCTCGTCCGGGGTCGTGATCCCCTGCAAGACCTTGTCCAGACCGTCCTCTTTGAGTTCGTGCATGCCGTTGGCTTTCGCCGCTTCGCGAACATCGGCGAGCGGCGCGCGTCTGACGACCAGCTCGCGGATCTCGTCGTTGATCCTCATCAGCTCGTAGATGCCGAGCCTGCCCTTGAATCCTGTATGCCTGCAGGCATCGCAGCCCTCGCCCCTGTAGAGCGTCACCATCTCGTCCGGATCGTTGGGCTTGAAACCGAACCTGCGCAGATCGCTGGCTGGTACCTGATAGGGCTGTTTACACTTCTGACAGACCTTTCTTGCCAGCCTCTGCGCAAGAACCCCGATCACCGTAGCCGAGATCAAGTAGGGCTCGATTCCCATGTCTACCATACGTGTGACGGCGCTGGGGGCGTCATTTGTATGCAAAGTTGATAAGACAAGGTGGCCGGTGAGCGACGCCTCGATAGCGATCTCGCCTGTCTCCAGGTTACGCATCTCACCGACCATGATTATGTCCGGGTCCTGTCGCAGGAAGCTTGCCAGCGCGTTTGCGAAGTTCAGGCCGGCCTTCTTGTTGACCTGAGTCTGCGCGATGCCGCTGAGCTGGTACTCGACCGGGTCCTCGATCGTGATGATGTTCTTTTCGACCGAGTTGAGCTTATGAAGAACTGAGTATTGCGTCGTGGTCTTGCCGGAACCGGTCGGTCCCGTGGAGAGGAACATTCCGTTCGGCTGAGCGACGAGCTCCTCGACCTGCGACTGCACCTCCTGGCTGAATCCCAGCTTATTGAGGCCCAGCAATACGCTGGACTTGTCCAGGATTCTCATGACGATCTTCTCGCCGTTGACAGTGGGAAGATCGGAGACGCGGAGGTCATAGTCCTTGCCGGACCAGGAAATAGGGATGCGGCCGTCCTGGGGCAGCCGCCGCTCGGCGATATTCATGTCGGACATGATCTTGAAGCGCGACACCAGCGGCTTCTCGATATACTTCGGCAGCGGCATGACTTCGTGAAGGACGCCGTCGATTCGATATCGCACCCTTACCGTCCGCTTGTCCGGCTCGACGTGGATGTCACTGGCGCCGTCCTTGATGGCCTGCTGGATGATGGTGAAGGCGATCCTGATGATCGGGGCTTCTTCGGCCTGCTTGGTGATGGTCTCCGTATCTTCGTCCGGGATGTCCTCGCGCGCGCCGTAGCCCGCAATCGCCTGCCTGATGTCGGCCGACAGCCCCGATGTGCCGCCGCCACCCGACGAACCCGGATCCCCGCCGCTAGCGACCGGCGCGATGTCGGCGGTTGCCATTGCCGCGGGCGACGAGCCGTTTCCGTCGCTGCCCTTATAGACGCGGTCGATCGCGTCCATCACGTCGTCCTCGGTCGCAAGCGCCATCACTACGTCCTGCACTCCGCTGGCAAGTTTGATGTCCTGCTTGGCCATGAGGTCGCCGGGGTTCACCACGGCCACGATCAGCCGGTTCCCGTTCTTCGCTATGGGGAGGATCTTGTGTCGCTTGGCTATGTGTTCGGGCACGGAGTTGACGGCGGCCTGATCGATCTTCTGGGTTGCAAGGTCCACGAACTGCAGGTTCATCGTTTCCGCGCGAACCTGCGTTACAGCCTTCTCTTCAGCAAATCCAAGATCGATTATTATCCGCCCGATGTCGCCCGGCGCGTTGCGCTGGGCTTCCTGCGCCTGGCCGAGCTGCTCCGCGGTGACTACGCTTTTCGCCACCAGAGCCTCGCCTAGATCTCTTCTAGCCATCTATCTCCACTCCCACACCGCCCCACAATGCCGGGACAACAAGAGATTATATCATACTTGGGTCTTGGGTTTCAGGTCTTGGGTGTTGGGGGTGTTTGTTCGGTCTTGCGGGAATAGACTCCGCTAGCGCTGAGTAGACGCGAGGAACGAGCGTCATATCGAAGCGCGGTGGACATCCGACCGCCCTTCGATACAGCCCACAAACCGGGCCTACTCAGGGCTAGCGGGCGCAAGACCCTGACACCTAACCCCTACACCTGACACCTAACCCCTAACACCCTAACACCTAACACCCATCACCCAACACCTGCCGCGCCGCCTCTTCCATCACGTCCACGGGCGCCTCGATTCCAGTCCACATTTCAAACGACAGCGCGCCCTGATAGACCAGCATCTTCAGCCCGGTCACCGCGCTCGCGCCGCGTCTCTCGGCCTCCACGACCAGCCGTGTCCTGCCTGGGTTGTAGACGAGATCATAGACCATCAGGTTACCGCGCAGCAGATCGGGCGGAATCGGGATTGAGTCCACGTCCGGGTGCATTCCGACCGACGTCGTGTTGACCAGCAGATCGGTCTCTGCGATCTCCTCGCCGAGCGCCTGCCCGTCGAGTTCCACGACCCGGAACGTCCCCGTCTCGTAGACCTTACCCAAACACCCGGCCAGTTCCACCGCGCGTTCGTGCGTCCTGTTGGCGATGGCGATCCTGCAGCCGATCCGGGCCAGCGCGAACGCCACGGCCTTCGCCGAGCCTCCCGCGCCCAGAATCAGCGTCCTGCAGCCATCGATCTTTCCCCAGGCCGCCTCCGCGGACCGCACGAACCCCGGCCCGTCGGTCGTATCGCCTTTCAGATGGCCGTCCACGTTGACAATCGTGTTGACGGAGCGGATCTGCTTCGAGTATTCGGAGACCTCGTCGAGGCATTCGATCACGCGCTCCTTGTGCGGGATCGTCACGTTGACGCCCGCGATACCAAGCGCTCGAATGCCATCGACCGCCCTCGGCAGGTCCTCCGGCAGAACGTGGAACGGCACATAGATATAGTCAATGTTCAGGGCTCGGATCGCCGCGTTGTGCATAACCGGCGACAGGGTGTGCGAGATCGGATGCCCGAAGACCCCGAGGACTTTCGTGCTACCCCGCGCCTCTGCATGCCCGAGCATGTTCACTTGGTATCCCTATTCTCTGACTTGATCGCCCGCGTGTTTGTTCCCATTCTGGCGGGCAGTCCGAGCAACTTGAAAATGATCCGTTCGACCATCCGGCTCACCTTCGTGCCCACGAACTCTCTTGGGTGCACGGGATTGACGAGAATCGTGTGTGCGCCCACTCGGTTTCCACCCCATGTATCGGTCAGAAGCTGGTCTCCCACTACTACGGCGTGGTCGAGCTCGCAGCCAACCAGCGCCGCCGCCGCCTCGAAGCCGTGTCTGCGCGGCTTGAGCGAGTGCGGAATGGCGGGAATGTCGAGTTCGGACGCTATGCGGTTCAGGCGCTTCGGATAGTGCGTGTTCGAGACCAGCGCCGGCTTGAGTCCCGCTTTCTTCGCCGACTCTATCCACTGCTTCGACGACTCCGGCAGGTCCGAAGACTTCCACGGCAGCAGTGTGTTGTCCAGATCCACAAACAGCGCCTCGAAGCCCTGCTTTCGCAGCGATTCGGCGTCGATCTGCGTCACGGACTCGACGCGCTCGTCTGGGCGGAATCGTTCGAGTAGGCCCATCTACAGCCTCCCATCCTTGATCGCCTGCTTGGCGGCGTTGTGCTGTTCGAGTGTCTTGCTGAACACGTGGCTGCCGTCGGGCTTCGCGACGTAGTAGAGGGCGTCCATCGAGGCCGGTTCGAGGGCGGCTTTGATCGATGCGAGGCCCGGATTGCATATCGGCGCGGGCGGAAGCCCGGCGTGGACGTAGGTGTTGTAAGGCGAATCGCTGACCAAATCCGCGTGAGACAGACCCGGCTTGTTCGCGCGGCTTTCCCCGAGCACGTAGCTCACGGTCGCATCGATCTCCAGGTTCATGCCCTTGGCCAGCCGGTTCCAGATCACCGCGGAGATTTTGGGCCTGTCGGCGGGGACCTTGGCCTCGCGCTCGATCAGCGAGGCGACCGTCAGCAGCTTGTGAAGGCCGAGCGCGAAGTCATCGTCACCCAGCCCGAACCGCCGTCTGATCACTCGCTCGATCTCGGCCCTGTTGGGATCGACGACCTTCTTTGCGAATGTGTCCAGCATCATTCGCACGATCTCATCCGCGCCAGCCCCGCGCTCGACGAGGTAGGTGTCGGGAAACAGATAACCTTCCAGGTCGTCTCCCTCGACGAACGTCGTTCTTGCAAGGCCGAACGAGGAGTCGATAGTCAGCGCCAGGAACGCGTCCGGGTCCGCAAGCTGCTTTGCCTGGAGGATGTCGGCGATCTCGCGGAGGGTCTTGCCCTCTGGGATCGTGACCCACGATTCCAGCGTCTTGCCCTCCACGAGGCTCCTGATCACCTCGGGGGTGCTCATCGCGCGGCTCAGCTCGTAGACGCCGGGTTTGAGCCTCTCGCTCGACCCGCTCATCGTGCACGTCAGCACGAACACGAACGGGCTTCTGATCAGGCCCTGGTCGTGCAGCGTGGTGGCGATGTCGCGCGCGGACGATCCCTGAACGATAACCGCCCGCACCGGCGATCTGTCACGGGACACCGGCCGCGAGCCGAGCGCCAGCCCGCACGTCACGACCACCAGCGCCGCAAGCATCAGCACGATATAGAGTTTTGTTCTGGCGATTACGCTTCGCAATTCACAGGTCCAGTGTCCGCTGTTTCGGGATTTCGGCTATCCACGACCGTCCGGCCCGAAACAGCGCGTTGGGGTCACGCGCCGTGCTCGTGCAGATAGCCCCGCAAGATGACTACCGCCGCCATCTGATCGATCACCTTCCGGCGCTTGGCGCGCGATACGTCGGCTTCCAGGAGCAGTTCCTCAGCCTCGACTGTGCTCAGACTCTCGTCGAACAGCTCTGCTGGGATGCGCAGCCGCCGCTTGAGCCGTTCGAAGAAATCCCGAACCTTTGCCGCCTGAGTTCCTTCCTCGCCGGATGCCAGCAGCGGCAGCCCGACCACGACCTGGGTCGCGCCAAGCTCTGCCAGCAGGTCCTCGACCGTCTTCAGATCGGCCTTGATGCCGGCGGTCCGGCGGATCGTCTTCACGGGGTTGACCGTCAGCCCCAATTCGTCGGTGGCCGCCACGCCTATGGTCGCGTCACCCACATCGAGCGCTACGATCCTCATACCACTCCCTCCCCTGGGCGAGACGGCTCGGGTGAGGGCGCCACTACCCCCTCCCCACTGTGGCGAGACGGCTCGGGTGAGGGCGCCACTACCCCCTCCCCACTGTGGGGAGAGCGCTGGGGTGAGGGCGCACCTACCCCCTCCCCACTGTGGGGAGAGCGCTGGGGTGAGGGCGCCACTACCCCCTCCCCACTGTGGGGAGGGTTGGGGTGGGGTCCTTCCCCTCCTGCCTCCACCACAGAGTATAACAGCCCAAGCACCGTCATGCCTACCATCACGGCCCCGAACACTATCCCCGAATCGTTGAGCAGATACGCCGCCACTGCGCCAACCATCACCGCCTTCAACCCGGCCACTACCTGTGGGGAGAGCGCTGGGGTGAGGGCGCCACTACCCCCTCCCCACTGTGGGGAGGGCTGGGGTGAGGGCGCCACTACTCCCTCCCCACTGTGGGGAGGGTTGGGGTGGGGTCCTTCCGCTCCCCCAACACAGAGTATAACAGCACAAGCACCGTCATGCCTACCATCACGGCCCCGAACACTATCCCGGAATCGTTGAGCATATACGCTGCCGCCGCCCCGACCAGCACGGCTTTGATTCCGGCCAGCTTGCCTTCTGTTCCCTGTTCCCTGTTCCCTATTCCCTCTCTCACCTTCCCCTGCACGCCCCAGAACCACAGCGCGACAAACGGCGTGAACGCTACCATAGGTGCTATACCTTTGACGGAGAGAGTGGTCTTCAAGTTGAATGCGACCTTGCGCAGAGCGATCGACCCCAGATACCCGCCGCCGAGCTTCTCGGTGAGGCCGGTCGCCCGAGCGGCGTGCGACCCGGCGCCACCCGCCAGCTTCCAGTCCAGCACCGCGAACAACACTACCGCGGCAATCGCTGCCGCGAATGCAATCACGACATGCCGTGCGCCGAACCCGCCCTTGCGAACCGCTCTCCACAGCAGCCCGAACGTTACCACGGCCGCGGCCGTCGCCCCGTAGTTCGCCCCCAGACCCCCCAATCCAAATGTCAACACGACCACCGCGCCAACTGCCAGCACGACCAGCCCCGGCCACGCGGACTCTGACTTCGGGCCTCTGACATCCGACATCAGCCACACCGTGGCGAGCGCTGCCATCGCGATCAGCAGGGCCGCGTATTCGTTGCCGATCCCGTAGAACCGCATCCCCGCTATCTGATACGAGCTCAGCGCCGAAAACTTGCACATGCCGCAGCCGGTCAGGGCGTCGATGAGCATGACGACGGACGTGATGACATACGCCGCGACGACCGGGGCGACTGGCCTTCCGGCCCCGAATGCCCTTGCGATAGCCAGGCATGCCACCACGAGCACGGCCAGCGCGAGGGCCGCGCCGCCGAGATAGCCGCCCGCTCCCGTTGGCGCGAGCACGGCCAACAGCATTGCCGCGGGATAGCATGCGACGATCAGCATGCCGATCTTGCACAGGGCGGCGAGTCGTGTCAGCGAGCGCTTTCGGAACGCTATCAGCAGCGCCGCGCCGGTGAACGAGAGCACGGTGAGGGCAGCTATGGCAACCGCTGTGGGCAAGAGCAGCCTCTGGTCGGCCGTCACGCGCTCGCTCAGGCTCTTCAGTCTGGCGACCGCGCGCCCGTCCGGCACGGTGTGCGCTGCCCTGCCGACCATGTCGTCCGACGAATGCAGATGCATCAGGTCGAGCACGGTCGGCGCGAAGTCCGACGCGGCGATAAGCCCCGGCGTGCGAGTGGTCGGCGAGTTGAGCAGTCCGGCCTTCGCGGCGGGATAGATGACAATCGGAGTGAGCTGGTCCCAAGACGGGCTTTTGGGAGGCGAAAACGAGACCAGAATGAGCGTAGCGCGTTGTGTCTCGATCCTGGCCATAAGCCCGTGCAGCGTCCGGTCGAGCTGCCGAAGGATCTCGCTCCTGTGTGTGGCGTACGCTGTGTCGGACATGCCAGGCTTCATTTCGTCCAACTGCGTTGATGCGCCGAAGCAGATCACAGTCACTCCCTCCCCACTGTGGGGAGGGTTGGGGGAGGGGTCCTTCCAAGTGCCCTGTGTTGACCATTCCCCTAGAGTCCATCGCGAGCATCGCCGCCGATCGGTCGATAACATCCGGCGGCAAGTCGGCATTCCCCGTAACTGCCGTCCTCAGGCCCGCCGCGTGCAGTTCGTCTCCGAGCGCGCCCAACGTCACCGGGACGGGGTTCAACCTCGCGCCATCACGCAGCGCCTGCCCAATCGCCGGGAAGACCGCGGAGCCGGGCTGCGCTTTTCGCCCCGTTCTGACGGTGTATGCGTCACCCGCGGTCGTTCCGTCCGGCAGCAGTTCATCGGAGTCGTAGAACTCCCTGATGTAGCCGCCGGTTCGGCACGGCGAGCCGGCATTGGCGGTCGCCACGACCGAATACTCACTCTTTGGACCCGCGCAATTCGGGCACACCAATCCCACCGCGCCCTCGCGCAGCATCCTCGAAATCGTGGGAAGCTTTGCATCCACGAGGTCCGAGAGCAGCAGCCGGTTGGCGACGACGACGATGACTCTCGAATGGGGAATGGGGAATGGGGAATGGGGAATGGGGCGTGCGGATTGGGCCGTACACGGGAGCAGAAGCGCGAGCAACGCCAGCACTACGCGCGCGCCCATTCTGTTCCCTGTTCCCTGTTCCCTGTTCCCTATGCTATCCTCCCGCCTGATCTGCGATCAGCTCGCGCGCCTTCACCAGCGCCTCATCGACCTTCGAAGGGTCTTTCCCGCCGGCCTGGGCGAATTCGGGCTTGCCGCCACCGCCTCCGCCCGCGACACCGGCGACTTCATTCACGATCCTCCCAGCGTGGAAACCCCTGGGCAGGAGATCGGGGGTGACCTTGCACACGAATTGGACCCTGCCGTTCTTCACACCGCCGAACACGACAACGAAAGGCTCCTTCCGCGCTGAGAACTTGTCGGCGGTCTTGTCAGCAAGCAACTGAAGCGTGGCCATGTCCGTGTCATCCACGCGCTTGACCACGAACTTCACGCCGTTTGTAATCGGAGGCGAATCGGCCCATTTCTCTGCGTCGTCAGCTGCACCCCTAGACTTCAGTTGCTCGAGTTCCCTCTTGGTCAGCTCATACATTCTCATAGCCGTGCCGGAAGCCGCTGCCGTCCCGGCCGCGACCTCTCTTATGTTGATGTGGGTGTAGGATGGAACACTGAATACGCGGGCGGTCTCTCTGATCGGTTGCTCAGTGCTTCGCCAATAGTCGAGAACACCTTTGCCGGTGACTGCCTCAATTCGTCTGAGGCCGGAACCGATGCTGGATTCCCCGGTGATCTTGAACAACCCGACCTGCGAGGTGTGCTTGAGGTGCGTTCCGCCGCAAAGCTCGGTGGACACATCGCCCATCTTCACCACGCGCACAACATCGCCGTATTTCTCGCCGAACAGCGCCATCGCGCCCATCTTTCGGGCCTCATCGACGCTTGCCTCGACCGTGCTCGCCTCCACATCGGCCAGGATCATCGAGTTGACCTCGTCCTCTATCGCGCGAAGCTCTTCGGGCGTCACGGCCTGGAAGTGCGAGAAGTCGAACCGCAGCCTGTCGGGATCGACGACGGACCCCTTCTGCAGCGCGTGCTCGCCGAGTATCTTGTGCAGGGCCGCGTGCAGCAGATGGGTCGCGGTGTGATTGCGCTGGATAGCAAGCCTGCGTTCGACATCGACTCTCGGCATGAACCTTGTCGCCGACGGAAACAGACCCCGACTTCACCTCCGCTACGTGCAGCGCGAAATGCGAGGCCTTGACTGTGTCCGTTACGTCTGCAGAGCAGCCCTCGGATGCTATTTCTCCAGTGTCACCGACCTGTCCGCCGGTTTCCGCGTAGAAGGGTGTGACATCGAGCACAAGCTCCACCTTATCGCCCGCGTCTGCGGTAGATGAGAGTTCGCCGGCCTTGAGAATCGCCAGCACCGTCGCATCCGATTCCAGGGCCTCGTATCCGACGAACTTGGTAGCCGGGATGGTCTTTTCAAGCTCAAGCAGCGCCGTATCGCCGCCGATCACCATCACGCTGCCGAAATCGCTGGCGTCTTTGGCGCGCTTGCGCTGCTCTTCCATTGCCGCCGCGAAACCATCCATATCGATCGACACGCCTGCAGCCGCAGCAATGTCTCGCGTCAGTTCGACAGGGAATCCGTAAGTATCGTATAGAGTGAATGCTGCTTCACCCGACATCTGGGCGCCACCGGCACGACCAGTGGCCTCTAGGTGACACTCTTTCACTGACGCTATAGTGTCCTCGAGCCTCTGAAGCCCTGCATGCAAACGTAGCGCGGAACTTGTCCTCCTCCGAGCCTATGACCTTCTCGATATAGCCCCGCCTGTCCGCGATTTCAGGATACACGTCGCCCATTATCTCGACCACAACCGGCACGATCCCCGACCATGAACGGCTTGGTGAGTCCCAACTGCCGCGCTTTGACGACCGAGTTTCGTATCAGCCTTCTCAGAACGTAGCCGCGGCCGATATTGGATGGCATCACGCCGTCGGCGATGCAGAACACCGCCGAGCGGATATGATCGGCAATCACGCGTATCGAGCGATTCGTATCCTCATCGCTGCCGTACTTCGCGCCGGAAAGCTCCTCGATGCGCTCGATGATCGGCATGAACAGGTCGGTCTCGTAGTTCGTGGGAGTGCCCTGCAGTACCGCGATTGTGCGCTCCAGCCCCATGCCGGTGTCGATATTCTTCTTGGGCAGCGGGACGAGCTTGCCGCCTTCTTGTCTATCGAACTGGGTGAAGACGAGGTTCCATATCTCGACGAAGCGGTTGGAATCGTGCGCGATCGACCACGCCGGGTCCTCGGGCATGCCCTTTTCGGGCGCGACGTCCAGGAAGATCTCGTTGCAGGGGCCGCAGACGCCGTTGGGGCCTTGGGAGGGCGCGTTGGCGGGCCAGTAGTTCTTGTCCTCTCCGAGCCGGACGATGCGCTCCGGCGGGAACTTGACCTCGTTGACCCAGATGTCGTAGGCTTCGTCATCGTCGAGGTAGATGCTGGTCCAGAGGTGATCGGGATTGATCCCCAGCACGTCTGTCAGAAACTCCCAGCCCCACGTGATCGCGTCGCGCTTGAAATAGTCTCCGAAGCTGAAGTTGCCGAGCATCTCGAAGAAGGTGTGGTGGACGGCGTCCCCGACCTCGTCGATATCGTCCGTGCGCATGCACTTCTGCGAGGTCGCGATCCGGGTCGCGGGCGGCACGCGCTCGCCGAGGAAATACGGCTTGAACTGCACCATCCCCGCCGACGTGTAGAGCAGGCTCGGGTCATCCGGCACCAGCGAATCGCTGGGCATGATGAGGTGCCCCTTGCTCTCGAAGAATTGCAGATACTTGGTTCTAAGGTCTTTGCTTGTGAGCATAAGTCATCCTACTGAAGTTACGAGTTACAGATCATCAGTTACGAGCTGAGCGGCCGCGCTCGCCACTGAAGCACTTGTACACTAGCGCGGTCGCCGCACCCGGGTCTTGTGCTCCGTCGCCACTACCAGACAGCCTCGCCAGCCGTCGGCATCCTCGTCCCGGAAGATCGCCAGGATGCGGTTATACAGGGCACTTCTGCCGCCCTCGGCCAGCCTCACCACCATGATGCCAGGATGTGTGCCGGGAGCCAGCGCGCGAACATCGGCGAAATCCAGGTCCTGCGTCACGAAGAACCTGCCTGCTTCGCACGCCAGTCGAAACACACTCTTGTCATCCCAGCCAGTTGCGCCCTCTCCCTTGACGCTGTCCACATCGTGCCCGAGCGCCGCGAGGCCGGCAACGAGTCTGATGGGCAGGTTCTCGTCGAGCTTGATCTTCATGCGACATCACGGAGGTCAACTGCTGGCAGATCCTCCTGTGCCGAGGTCGCCGCGTACTGCACGACCGCGCGCAAGGCCTCTTCCGTCAGAGTCGGAAAGTCAGCGAGTATCTCTTCGTCTGACGCGCCTTCAGCCAGGCTCGCCAGAATCGTGCGCAGCAGGACTCGTGTGCCCTTTATCACCGGCGCTCCGCCACAGATGCGGCGGTCACGCACTATGTAGTCTCTGTAGTCCATATCTCGGCCTCCCAGGATTCACTCCTTAACCGCCTTCACCGAAAACAGCATCGGCATATCGCCGTACGGTTCGGGCAAGCGCCACCAGCCGTCCTCGCCGCGGGTCATGCACTCGAACCTGCGATACATGCAGAACGGGAACTCATGTACGTGCTCGATTCGCAGCCCCGCGGCTATCAGCGAGTCGATCACCTCGCCCAGGCCGTGGCTCCACTCGTAGGTGGCCGTGGCGGTGGGCACCGCGCCGGCGTAGGTGCAATCGCAATCGAACGACTGCGGCTTGCCGTCCGCGAAGTAAGGGTAGGTCCAGACAAGCTTGCCGTCGCCGCCGATCTCGAAGCAGTCCGTGTAGGGATGCGACTCGGCGACGAAGAACACCCCGCCCGATTTCAAGAAGTGCGCGACCACCTCCGCCCACTTCGTCAGGTCCGGCAGCCACGCGAGTACGCCGTATGACGTGAACACGATGTCGAACTGCCCGTCCAGCGCCCGCGGCAGGTCGTAGACGTTCGAGCAGACGAACCTTGCCGGAATGCCCAGCTCAGACGCCAGCGACCGCGCCGTCTCAACAGCCTCTTGAGCGAAGTCAACCCCGGTCACATCCGCGCCGAGCCGCGCCCACGACAGCGTATCCTGCCCGAAATGGCACTGCAGGTGAAGCAGGCTCTTGCCGGTCACGTCGCCGAGCTCATCCAATTCAACGCCGCGCAGCGTGTTGCGCCCGGCCTTGAAACTCGCCGTATCGTACGACTCCGACGCGACGTGCTGAGACGTTACGTCGTTCCAGTGCCGCTGATTGGTTGTCAGGTAGTTGTCCATAGCGCCCACATATTGTATCATACCGCCTGAGAACGTTGGAAGTTCGTGAGGAGCGTACCCGAATGATAACTCTGCTTGCTATGTCGCTGGCCGGCGTCAATGCTCAGCCGCCTTCCCGTTGGGCGATCGATAAGGACGGCGGGATAAGCTGGACCGTCCGCGCGGGCGACAAGGCCCATGACGATCACATCGAGATGAGCGGGCGGAGGGTCTCGCTCATATTGGGCTATGCGATCAAGGAGGGTGGGGCGCTGGTCGTGCATCGGATACTGGTCTGGCCGGCGCTACGCACGATCCCGAACAACACCCACGGCAGCCTCGCGCACGACTTCGGGTTCGAGTTCTTCCCGAAGATCACGGTTGACGGGCAGCCCATCGGCGATGAGCTGCCTGAGGAGTTCATTCTGCGCGGCATGCTCACGATAAAGAGCCGCACGGTGTCCGGCGTCGAGGTCATGCGCGCGATCTTCCCATCGACGACTAAGCCCGCCGTCATCGAGAACTGCATGCTGCGCAATACGACGGATAGGGCTGTGACGGTCGAGATAGGGCAGATCGATGAGACCCATAGGACATATAGGACCGATGAGGAGAAGGGCGTCTATGGCGAGTACGTGCTCACCGCCCGCGTGGCCGGCGACGGCACATACAAGCTCGAACCGGGGGAGTCAATCGAGTTCAGCATGATGTTCAGCGGGCGCAAGGCGACCGATCCCGAAATCACTCTCGATCCGAAAGCGGAGCAGCAAGCGCGGCGCGACTACGTCCAGAGCCTCTGGGACAAGCTCGTATTCGAGTGCCCCGATCCGGTGCTGGAGCGGGAGTTCGCCTTTGCCAAGGTCCGCGCGGCGGAGAGCATCTTCGAGACCAAGGGCGGCCTGATGCACGCGCCCGGCGGCGGCGCCTACTACGCCGCAATCTGGGCGAACGATCAGGCCGAATACGCCAACCCCTTCTTCCCGTTCCTGGGCGACGCCACCGGCAACGAGTCGGCCCTCAATGCCTACCGCCTCTTCGCCCGCTACACCAACCCGGACTACAAGGCCATCCCAAGCTCGATCATCGCCGAGGCGACCGACTTCTGGTCGTGTGCGGGTGATCGCGGCGACGGCGCGATGGTCGCATACGGCGCTGCGCGGTTCGCGCTGGCGTCGGGCGATCGCAAGATCGCGAAGGAGATGTGGCCGCTGGTGGAGTGGTGCCTGGAATACTGCCGCCGGAAGACCAACTCAGACGGCGTGGTCGCGTCCGATTCCGACGAACTGGAGGGCCGGTTCCCGGCCGGTGACGCCAACCTGTGCACGTCATCTCTGACGTACGACGCCCTTCGCTCGGCCGCATATCTCGCCAAAGACCTCGGCAAGCCTCAGAGCATGTTCGATGAGTACCAGCTTGCGAGCCGATGCGCTGCGCGCGGCCATCGAGAAGCACTTTGGGGCGAATGTCGAGGGGTTCGATACGTATCGCTACTACGCCGGCAACACGGTTCTGCGCGCGTGGATCTGCATCCCGCTCACGATGGGCATCTTCGACCGCGCCGCCGGCACCATCGATGCGCTCTTCTCGCCCCGGCTCTGGACGGAAGATGGGCTGGCGACAGAAGCGGGCAAGGAGACGTTCTGGGACCGCTCGACGCTGTACGCCCTGCGTGGCGTGTTCGCGGCGGGCGATGTCGAGCGGGGGCTGGGTCATCTGCAGAGCTACTCCCGCCGAAGGCTGCTCGGGGAGCACGTGCCGTATCCGGTCGAGGCGTATCCCGAGGGCGGCCAGCGGCATCTTTCGGCCGAGAGCGCGCTCTACTGCCGCGTCATCACCGAGGGTCTGTTCGGAATCCGACCGACCGGACTGCGATCGTTCGACATCACGCCACGACTGCCGAATGACTGGGACCGTATGGCGCTGCGGAAGGCGCACGCGTTCGGGAGCGTGTTCGATGTTGAGGTTACGAGAAAGGACGAAGAACTCACGCTCGAAGTGGAGTGTTCAGGCAAGACCATGCTGGCGCAAACAGCAAAGCCCGGAAGCACCACTCGGGTGACGCTTCCGGGCCAATAGTCGATCGACAATCGTCAATTGTCAGTTCCTGTAGCCCTTCTTCTTGAGATCGAGGCGGGTGATGAACTCGCCCGAGAGCATCTCGCCGGTGCGTTCGAAGCCCATCTCGCCGAAGAGCGACGCGGCGACGTTGTTCCAGGGCTTGTAGCCGGCGAATATCTCGTCGCAGTCCGGCAACTGGCTGAGGCGCTTGATGAGTTCCTCGAGCGCGGCCTTGCCGAAGCCCTGGCCCTGATGGTCAACATCGATCATCAGCCGGTAGATCCAGTATTTTCCATCGTCCGGGTCGAGGCCGTACATCGCGAAGCCCACGACGTGGCTGTTCGAGTAGATCGCGAGCGGCACGAACGTCGGCTCCTCCTCGGCTTCCATTATCGTGTAGTTGTGAGGCGCCACCAGCCCGCCCTGCTTCGTCGAGAGCTTCAGGCTGCAGCAGTCCTCCCAGTTGGTTTTGTCTACGTCTCTAAGTGTTACTTCAGGCAATGTGAGTCCTCAGTTCCCGGGCGACCGCCCGGGGTTCTAGCGCTTTCAGCCGCATTGGGGCTTGGGAGACGGGCCGGATTCCTGCAGCGCTATGAACGCCTCGATGGTTGTCTGATCGGTTATACCCGTTGTTGCCCCAATAGCTGTTACGCACAGCGCACCCGATGCGTTCGCGAACTTGCCCGTTCGCTCCAGGTCCCAGCCGTTCACTATGCCCGCCAGGAAGCCCGCCGCGAACGCGTCCCCCGCGCCGCAGGCGTCAACCGCGTCCACGCTGTAGATCGGGATGCTGATCTCGAAGTCCTTGCTTCGGATGTAGCAGCCCGCATCGCCCATCTTGAGCGCGACCACGCCCACTCCCCTGTCCATCAGCGCCTTCGCGACATCGGGCGGGTCGTATTTGCCCGTGCACATCCGCGCTTCCTCGATGCTGGGCACGGCGTAGTCTACGTAGGGCAGGCACGGCTCCAGCAGCTTCATCCAGTTGCCGCGCGAGTCCCAGGCCGTATCGAGCGAGGTCGTCACGCCGAGCTCCTTGGCCTTCTTAAGCACGCGCGCGGTCGGCTCGCCGTCGAAGCCAGGCATAAGAAACGCGCCCGCGACGTGCAGGATCTTGCTGGATTTGACTACATCGTAGTCCACGTCGGACTCGCGCAGGGTCGCGTTCGCGCCGATGTAGTGCAGGAAGCTGCGCTCGCCGTCGCCATGCACCATCACCATCGTGGACGAGGTCAGACTCTCTTTGTCGCGCACGACTCCGGTGCAGTCCACGCCGCTGCGTGAGAGCGCGTTGATCAGGAAGTCGCCGAAGCCGTCGTCGCCGACCTTGCCGATCACCGCGGTCTTCACGCCGATTTTAGCGAGGCCTGTGCCCGTATTCGACGCGCATCCGCCGATGTGAAGCTCCATTCGGTCCACCAGCGCGAGTTTGCCGCGCTCGGGCAACTGCTCGACCGGCTTGCCGATAACGTCAGCTACGAGAATCCCCAGACAGGTTACGTCAACCATCGTCTCACTCCGTTCGATTGAGTATTGACTGGACGCTCGCGCCGACGTGCAATACTCAATAATCAATACTAAACACTCAATTGCCGTCAGGTAACCGCCAGGGCCGGTCCTCGACGACCTCCGGTTCCTCTTCGACGATCCCGTACTTGATGAACAGTTCACGCAGGGAGCAGGTGAGGAGGAACGCGAGCGTGCCCGCAAACACCAGAGCCATCCCGAAAGCGGAGATCACACACAGGACCGCGAAGGCGATTATAACAACAAACAGACCGACTGTAAAGCCGGGGTTGTCCGCCGTGAGCAGGAACGACTTCCGCAGGATCACCCACACCCTCGGCCCGCTCTCCATCTCCAACTGCGCCACCAGCAGCGGCAGGTGCCACACGCACATCAGCGACCACATCAACGCCAGATACGCGCACACCATCGCCAGCCCCGCTGCTATCGCCCCGCCTTTGGCTCTGAACGCCAGCGCGAAGAACACCGCGTCGCCGAACAGCACCGTGCTTATGACAAGATCGACCGCGAAGAGCGCGATCGCCGGCCAGAACAGCCCGCGGATGCCTTTGAACGTGTCGGAGGGGGTGGGGCGCTGGTGGGAGATCGTCTTCCAGGCGTAGTAGGACAGGCCGACCGCGCACAGCCACGACACCGGCGTCGCCGCCAGTCCCAGCAGCATTCCGAACGCGTGAAGCTGCTTCACATGCGCCGACAGCAGCCCCATCAGCGCGAGCACGACACCGGTGATCGCGAACGTGGCAAACGATGCCCCGACCACGTAGCCCATCGAGTCATACGCCGCGCGAAATCCGTGCTTCAGTGCTCTGCCGAGGCTTGCCCGGCCGCGTGTGCTCTGCTCATCGCTCATGGTTCTATTATAGCAGCGTCCCCGAATGCACAGACTTCACGCTCGCGAATAGGGGTCTGGAGACCCCTCCTACAGCGCCTCGGTATAGCGTTTGAGGTTGTCGAACCCGATCTCCAGTGCGCGGCGGTTGTCCTCCATGCCCTCGAACTCGATGGAGAGCCAGCCGTCGTAGCCGGCGTCCTTGAGAAGCTTCAGGCAGCCGGGCACGTTGACGTTGCCGTGACCAACTATCGCCCCGCGCAGCGGGGTTCCTCCGCGCGATCTGAACCAGCCCTGGCCGGGGTCGGCGCAGGAGGACTTGACATGGAAGTCCTTGGCGTGGACGTGGAACGCGTAAGGGGCCATGCGCTTGACCGCGCGCATCGGTTCCTCGTCGGCGCACAGGAAGTTGCCGATATCGATCAGCGCGCCGAAATTGGGGTTGCCGACCTTGTTGATCAGCATCTCCACGCGTTCGGAGTCCTGGAAGAAGAAGCCGTGGTTCTCGATCATCGTCCTGACTCCTTTGGTCGCGGCATACTCGGTCACGCCCGCGTAACCCTTGGCGACAATCGGCAGCGCCTCGAAAAACTCCGCGAGGCCGTTCGTGCGGTCGGGGAAACCGCCGGTGGCGTCGTGGCGCATCGCGGGCGCGCCGAGGGCGGCGGCGATGTCGACCTGCCCCTTGAGGCGCTTGATCTCTTCATCGACGGGGTTCTTCAGGAAGTCCGCGCCAAGGGTCCAGCTCATGATCGTCAGGTTCGCCTCGGCGCAGGCGTCTTTCACCTGCTTTGCGAACTCCATCGGGTCCTTGCCCTCGCCCGTGGGACCGAACCCCGAGAACTCGATCCCCTCGAACCCGATCTCCGCGGTCGCCTTTATGACTCCGAACAGGTCGAGCTTTCCCTCTCTCATGTATCTCGACCAGCTATAGCTGCTTACACCGAGTTTCATTCGCTCGCATACTCCTTTGAAATGGCAGTCAGAGGCCGGAGGTCCGAAGTCAGACCGGCCTCCGTTGCCACTTATCGCGCGCAGCGCGGATGTCCTTCGGGCCTTGCAGGATCCGGCGGGCGGGGCATCCGCGGCCACGAGGCGACAGTAAGCTTCGAGGGACCCGGCGCGATCATCCGCCCACAGGGCGCGGTAACCCACGACCGCAAGGAAGAGTCGATAGAGCGCAAGCGCGGCGGCTCACTCGAGGAGCACTACAAGGACCTGATGGAGTGCGCCCGCACCCGCGACAGAAAGCCACGCAGCAACGAGGAACTCGGTTACCGCGTCATGGCCGCGCTCAGCATGGGCATAATGTCCTACCGCGAAGGCAAGGCAGCGGAGTTCGACGAGCCGAGCGGCAAGATCCGGATGCGGTAGGGAGCGCATGTGGGCTTATTGTCAAGAACTAGCTCCTTCGGGCCTGTTCGGCCGGCTTGACAGGCATATCAGGTGTGATATAATGGGATGGGTAACATGAAACTGGGAAGTAGAGCTGTACGCAAAGGGAAACGGTGAGGTTCCCGTACGAGAGTTTCAGCGGAGTCTGCCCGCCAAGCATCGAGTCAAATCGACCCATGACATGGATCTGCTTGCCGAGTTTGGCACGAGCCTACGGGAACCCTACGCCAAAGCCGTGAGGGGCAGAAGATACAGGGGCATGTGGGAGTTGCGGACCAGATTCGCAAGCGATATCTCACGCATATTCTACTTCCTCGCGATTGGCAATCGCTTTGTGCTGCTCCACGGATATGTCAAGAAAGACGACAAGCTGGACATTCGCGAGTTGGAGATCGCAAGGAGCTACATGGACGACTACCTTCGGAGGACCGGAAATGGATAGACCTGCCAGCGTTCCCTGGAAGAAGATACGACAGCAGATGATCGACGAGGATCCCGAATTTGCGGCGGCGCTAGAGGAGTCGGCCCCAGAATACGAAGTGGCGCGCCAGTTGATACAAGCTCGACTTGAGTCTGGCCTGAGCCAAAAGGAGCTTGCTGCAAGGATCGGGACCAGGCAAAGCAACATCAGCCGAATGGAGGGCGGCCAGCAGAATGTGTCCATCGCCATGCTCAAAAAGGTGGCGAAGGGCCTCGGCAAGAAGTTGCACGTCACGATCGGCTGACCGTGCGGACCGCGCTGATTTGGCTGTTCGTATGCTGCGGTAACTCGGCGCTGTGAAATCCGCTCACTCTGTGGCCCCCGCCGTTCCCGCGGGACAGAACGGTGATCTGGGTTGGTTGTCCTGCCGCCGCCAGGTCACAACCCTGGATTTGGGGTGTTCATGTTCGACGTCAGGGCGCACAGATGTCTCGGGATTTTGGCCGTGCACAATCTCTGGCTCGCCACTGCGCATTGAACTGGACACAAAGCCCGACTGCCGTGCAAGTCCGAAATCCCGAAACACCAGCGCCTAAGCACCAGGCGGGCGCTAGGTCAGGAGGAATGCTTGTGGACAACGAGGAGTTTCTGAGTAGGAATACTCGCTTTGTTGCCTTTATGGATGTCCTGGGCTATCGCAACATCGTCTCGGATGACATCCCGGACATCCGCAAAGCGCACCGTCTCCACTCCATCTTTGAGAACGTCGGAGGGGCTGTCCTCAAGACGTTGCGCGACGATGAGCATGATGCAGCGGTGGGGGCTGTGGAGGCCGTCCACTTCAGCGACTCTTACTATTTTTCCAGCAAAGACCTTCCCCGGCTACTAAGCTTCGTTGAGAGAGTCTTCGCGAACACCTACCTGTATCAGAGTCCGAGCTACCACAAGGACCAGGACAACTGGATACCATTCGTCCGTTCTGGAATCGTGGAAGGTTGGGCCGTGAGCTTCAGGGACCCGACGCTCAACAAGGTTCCCCAACCGGAAGTCTTTCGGAATCCCGTGGGGCCTGCCGTTGCTGAGGCACACCTGTTGACAGAGAAACTGCTAACAGAGAAGCAGGGAATTTCCGGCATGAGATGCTTCCTGAAGCGCGATTTGCTCAGCCGGTGTTCGTCGACGCAAGTGGCAAACCCGCCGCACTACAAGATTGCGTCTGGTGAGAGAGAGCTGCGGTTGCTTGACGTGCCGGCGGGTGATGTGGGCAAGACTGGCCTCAACCTTGTGGAACTAGCTTGGCCATGTGCAGTGATCGCGGATGGCAACTGCTCATTCCTCAATCCGCTCGCCAAATGCAAGGAGCAGTTCTACGTGGGATCGGAGGAAAAGCAGGGACGGCGGGAACAGCACTACAATGCAACAGTGGACCTGTTTGAACGGTCAGTAGCTATATGCGGCGATGATCCGGCTGTTACTGCTTGGGACCGTGGCAGAGGCGATCTTACCTTATCGGCATCACCACATTAGGTGTTTCAGGATTTGACAGGCTGTCTCAAAACTCGGTAGCCAGAGGCTGTCATCAAATCGTCATTACGAGAATGGCCCAGAAGCGGCGTCTCGCCAACTTTCCGGCTCCCGAGATGTCCCGAATTCGGGCTCTATGCCCGTCTTCCGCACTTCTGAGACAGCCTGTTGAGGGCTGGAGCGCCCAGCCGGCGCGTCAACGGCAACCCCAAGCCCAACCCGGAAATCCTGAAACCCAACATGCCGGTGCGTTTCGGACTTCCGGACTAGCGGGCCAAGCGGAACCCATAAAGGGAGCCGTTATCGTTGCCCGGTCTGTCCATGCCGCGTTGAGCGCAACGGAAGCCCTCGTCGCCGGTGTCGTCCCAGCTACCGCCCCGCAGGACCCGGTAGGTGCCGCTTGCAGGCCCCTGTGGGTCGCTTGCAGGGCTTGCAGAATAGTAGTGCTCCTGATACCAGTCCTTGCACCATTCATAGGCATTGCCAGCCATATCCTGACATCCAAAAGGACTCGCCCCGGATGGATAACTGCCCACAGGGGCAGTCTGGTAACCCTGATACCCGCCCCCCGCCGCATTGCTATCATCGTGGTTGTTGCACTTCTCCGCGTCCCACCCATCACCCCAGGGGTAGACGCCAGGATGCGTGCCCGTCCACCGGGCGGCCTTTTCCCACTGTGCTTCCGTGGGAAGATGCCCTCCGGCCCACTTGCAGAACGCCTCGGCCTCATAATAGCACACGCCCACAACAGGGTGGTTGTCTGTTTGAGTAAACGTCCCTGACCCCCAATCCTGATCCGCAGCCCAATAATCAGGCTCGGTGCGGCCATTGCTCACTTTCCAGGACCAACCGGCAGTAGACCAGTAGGACTGGGTGGAATACCCGTCTGCATTCATAAACGCGCGATACTCGCCGCGAGTCACCTCGTATCTGCCGACATAGTAACCGGACAGAGTGACTGAGTGCTGAGGGCGTTCATCTGGCCATGTATGCGGCTCGCTGCCGTTGTTGCCCATCAAGAAAGTCCCGGGGGCGATGTAGATCATCTCGGGACCGTTGACTACATTCGCCGGCAGCCCAGCCGATGTCGCCGACATGTCGGGATGCGCCTGGCATCTGGCGCTGACGGCAACCGTGACGGGGCCTGCCGCGCTCCACGAATGCGAAGCGCTAGTGGAAGTGGACCACGGTGAGGACGTGCTATCAGCCCAGTTGAAGCTGTACCTCTACCGCGTGTCCCCAATTGCACGTCGATCCAGTGGTTGAGTATGTATTGCTGACATTCACAATAGGACTGGTGTTGCCGGTCGGCGTGCCGGGGACGGAAACGACCTCCGCAGGTACGTTGATCGCCAGTCCAGCCGATGTTGCCGCAACGCTCGTGTGCACCTGGCACCGTGCAGTGACCGTCAAGGCATATGTGCCTGCCGCGATCCACGAGTGCGAAGCGCTTGTGGATATTGACCACGCGGAACTCGTGCCGTCGCCCCAGTTGAAGCTGGACTCGACCGTGTGTCCCCAGTTGCATGTCGATGCGCTCGTTGAGTATGTGTAGCTGACAGTCCCGGCAGGACTTGTGTTGCCGGAGGGCGTGTTGGGGCCGGAGACGGTCTCTCCGGGCACTGTCTGGATATCGCACACCAGAATCACGGGAGGGTAGACGGTCGGATAAGGATATTGGCCTAGCTCGTAGAGGGAGCTTATGCCGGTTACAACCACATACTGCCACCCGGAGTAGAGAAACGTGCCGGCGGGAACCGTGCATTTTATGAAATATCCCGTGCCGTCATCCAGGGTGAATGATGTCGCATTAACCTGCTGATACTTGCCCCAGGTCTTTACCAGCAAGCCGATGTTGTTCAGGCCGATGGTTTCTGCAACCCCAAACTGGCCCCCAGTTCCGACGACATGCCAATTACCCCCTCCGAGGACCATGTTGTTCATACCGACCGGAGCAACAGTGCCGTACGCGTTGGGTGCAGGCGTCTGCGCCGCGCCGGACGCCAGGATGTATCTCTCCCGGCTGGTCTTGGTCTTCATGATCCCGGCGACATCAGCCCTCATGCCAACCGTCAGGCCGTGGGCAGTCTTCTCAACCCTGATGCCCATGCACCGGGAGTCTTCCTCGATGTAGAAGAAGTCAGTCGCGGCATACGTGACTACTTTGGCCGGCAAACTCACCGATGAGTTGTCCGGCAGCCGTTTCGCGTCGGCAATGTCCATGCCGTACACCGCCCCGCACGCCGCGAGAAGCACGCCCGCAAATGTGATGATCGAGGCAACCCTTCCCATAGCAGCCTTCCTCACCAATACGAAAGCCCGCGCACATCCTGGTACTGCACTCCGCAGCCCTCGGACCTACGCGGGCCTCAATATGCTGTTTCTGTTCCTGACCGCGGTATATCACATGTCTGCCTGCTCTGCACGGGCGGTTCGGCTGATGTTTGGACCCCGCGCCAACCGGGGCACACAGGATGGGAACGCGCAATCGTCAAGGAGACTACGATGAGGAGAGTCGTTATCATCACTGTCGTTACGGCGCTGCTCGCGGCATTCGCCGGCTCGCTTGCATGGTCGCAGGAGCGTGGGGATATATGGCTGAGCGGCTACCTTCTGCTCAGGATCAGGACTGCCGCCGGGGGTTACTCGGTCGAGGAGCGGGTCAACGCGATACAGGCGAGAGCGAACAACCTGCTGCGGTTGGGCCAGAGCGTCCCGGTGGTCACCGTCACAACGGCCGGCAGAGACGCGGTCATATTCGCGGGCGGCAAGCTCTTCATAACCGTCACCCCCGCCGACGCGAAAGCCAACGGCACCACGCCCGAACGGCTGGCGGAGGTGTGGGCCCAGCGCCTGCGCTCAATCCTGCCGAAAGCCAGCCCGGAGAAGCCCGGCGTCGGCCTGCCGGGCGGCGAGGGCACGTAGAGCAGCCGTCGGGCTGCCCATCTCTTAAGAAACCGTCCCTTCCAAACCGCGATTTGACCCCAATCGTATCGCGACTTTAGCTGCCTGCCTGCTTGACAGCGACTGGTTGGCACAGTTTTTGCAGGTCAACTGCTGAGCTTTGTCGCCGACTGGTCGGATGCTGGACTTGAGCAATCCTCCGCCCGGCGCGTTTCGGCGGGCAGCAACAGAGGGAGATGATCAAGTGGGAAGGTCTGCACTCTGGGCAGCGCTTGCGCTCGTCCTCGCTGTGACAGCATCGGCGGGCGCCACGACAACCGCTTTCACCTATCAGGGGAAGCTGACTGATACCGCCGGAACCCCTCTGGCGGGCAACTACGACCTCACATTCAAGCTGTTCGACGCCGAAACAGGCGGAAACCAGGTCGGCAGCTCCATTCTACTGCCGCAGGTTCCGGTGTCGCAGGGCCTGTTCACGGTGGAACTCGACTTCGGCGGGCTGGTATTCATCTCGGGAGCCGACCGGTGGCTCGAGACCGCCGTCAAGGCTGTGACGTTGTCGCCGAGGACGAAGATCACGTCGGTTCCACTGGCGATGTTCTCGCAGGCGCCGTGGGTCAGTTCGGGCAGCGATATCCACTACAACCTCGGCCAGGTCGGCATCGGCGTCGCGAATCCGACTACCAAGCTCGACGTTGACGGCATGGTCAAGATGACCGGCTTCAAGCTTACGACCGGCGCCGCGGCGGGCTGCGTTCTGACCTCGAACGGCACGGGTACCGGCACCTGGCAGCCGCCCACGATTGCCGCCGATGCGCTCTCCGACTACGTGGGCGATATCACCAATCTGGCGAGCACGGACGCGAACCCGACGATCCTTCACACGATAGCGGACACCGACGGTCCGGTCTCGGTTGCGATTTCGGGCAGATACGCCTATGTCGCCAACGTCATCGGCGACAATATGCAGGTGATGGATATCTCCAACCCGGCCAATCCCGTGGTGGTAGGTACCGTGACTACGGCGGACAGCCCCTCGAGCATTGCGGTGAGCGGCCGGTATGCCTACGTCACCTGCAGCGGTGGAAGCAAGCTGCAAGTGATCGACATCGCCAATCCGGCAAGCCCGGCCGTAGTGGGCGAGACGCCAACTGGGGTCTACCCTGAATCCGTCGCTGTGTCGGGAAGATACGCGGTGGTTGCCAACATGGGCGCCGACAGCGTACAGGTTATCGACGTCTCTAACCCCACGAACCCGACGATCGCCGGCACGCTTGCCGTCACGAGCGATCCTATGGCTGTCGCTATATCCGGCAAATACGCGTTCGTGGCATGCTACACCAGTAACAACGTCAAAGTGGTCGACATAAGCAACCCGGCGAGCTTGTCCGTCGTCGGTACCTGCCCGGTTGGCGCGCATCCTCTTTCCATAGCGATCCAGGGCAGATATGCTTACGTGGCTTGCTCGGGAAACGGCCAGCTATACATACTCGACATCAAGAACCCGACCTCGATGGCCGCCAGTTGGGTGGCAACCGAAGCCGGCACTCAATGCGTAGCCGTTGCCGGCAGGTATGCCTATGTTGTATGCTCGATCGCTACGGAGAACAACCTGCAGGTGTTCGACGTTTCCGTCCCCGGCAGCTACACCGAAGTCGGTTCATTGACAACGGGGGAGCACTCGTACTGTGTTGCCGTGTCGGGCAAGCACGCCGTGGTCGGAGTGCAGTTCCCCGGCAGCATCCACGTGGTGGAGATTTCCGGCATCGAGAGCACCGCCGTGACCGCCCACACGCTGGAGGCGGGCAATCTGCAGGTCAGGGGTGACGCCAGCGTCGCGGGCAACCTCTCCGTGAGCAACGGGCTCAACGTCGCGGGCACCGGCAACTTCTCCGGCACCGTCGCGGCGAACGGCGTCGTTCTCACCTCCGACGCGGCCCTCAAGACCAACATCCACACGCTTTCCGGCTCGCTGGACAAAGTGCTGAAGCTGCGCGGCGTCGGCTTCGACTGGAAACAGGACAAGTTCGGCGAAGGTCCGCAGGTAGGGCTGGTCGCCCAGGAAGTGCGGAAAGTGACCCCCGAACTCGTTAGCAAGAACCAAGATGGGTATCTTGGAGTGCATTACGCCAACCTGGTGCCGCTGCTGATCGAGGCCATCAAGGAGCAGCAGAGAGAGATAGATGAGCTGAAGGCCCTGCTTACCGCGACCTACGACAGGTAGCAGGCTGAGCCAAGGAGGAAACAGGCTATGGGAAGATACATGGTGTGTTTTGCTGCCGTCTTGCTCGCGTTGGCAACCACGCCGGCGGGCGCCGCGACAACAGCTTTCACCTATCAGGGAAAGCTCACCAACTCGGCGGGAGCGCCATTGACGGGCTCCTACGACCTGACACTCAGGCTGTTTGACGCTGAAACGGGAGGAAGCCAGGTCGGATCGGACGCGGTTCTGCCTGGCGTGAGTGTTACAAGTGGGCTGTTTACGGTGCTGCTTGATTTCGGCGCAAGTGCCTTCACTGGCGGCGATCGGTGGCTGGAGACCGTGGTCGGCCCGGAAGTGCTTTCGCCGAGGACGAAGATAACCGCCGTGCCTTATGCGATCACGGCGCAGGGCTTGATCCTGCCGTTCTGGGGGAGCACAAGCAACGTCAATCCCGCAATCGACATCGTCAGTACCGGGCCAGGCGATGCGATCAAAGGGACCGTCAGCGGCAGCGGCAGGGCGGGTTACTTCCAGATACTGAATCCTGCGAGTACCAGTCCGGCCATATACGCCAAGACTACCGGCATAGGGCCGGCCGGTCAGTTTCAGGGCAATGTCAACGTCACGGGCACGGCGACTCTGGGCGGGATAGCGTTCGACCCCGTGCCTCCGGCCGGGACCGTGCTGGGCTCGGATGGGATGCAGGTAACCTGGCAGCCTGTGCCGCTGGGTTGGCTGCTTAGAGGCAACAGTGGAACAACGCCAGGCACCGACTTCCTCGGCACGACCGACGATCAGCCGCTTGAGCTGAGGGCCAACAGCAAGCCCGCTCTGACGATCAGCACACCTTGCGATCCCGGATTCGGCTTCTGTACTAACATCCTGGGGGGCTGTGAGAATGAGATGGCGCCGGGAGTGGTAGGCTCCTTCATCGGCGGCGGAGGGTACGTGTACCCGACCCCCGCCGATGACCATGCGAACCGCGTATACGATTCTTTCTGCGTGGTGGCAGGCGGCAGCGGCAACATCGCCGGCAACGACGACGGATATACCTCAGAGGATTCCTACGCCACCGTAGGTGGAGGCAGCACCAACCTGGCAATGACTGTCGGCTTAACCGTCGCGGGAGGCCTTCACAACCAGGCCATCTGGCAATGCTCCACTGTGTCCGGGGGGGCCAACAACACGGCGAGTCAGGACTATTCGGTCGTGGCGGGAGGCGACGCGAACGTTGCAGGCGGTTGGTACGCGACCGTGTCCGGCGGACATAACAGTCAGGCGACCGGGCAAGGGGCCGTTGTTGCGGGAGGGACGGCCAACATGGCGGGCTTCTACGCGTCGGTCGGCGGGGGGTACTCCGATCTCGCAACAGGGCAATACTCGACCGTCCCCGGAGGGCTCAGCAACCAGGCTTCGGGCGACTACAGTCTCGCAGCGGGCCAACGCGCTAAGGCGCAGCACGCCGGCAGCTTCGTGTGGTCTGATTCGACCACAGCGGATCCCGACTTCTTCGCATCCACGGGCGCGAACCAGTTCCTCATCCGCGCCGCTGGTGGCGTTGGCATAAACACCAACGCGCCGGCCGCGGGAACGGCGCTGGATGTGAGCGGAACCGCTCGAATGAGTGGATTCGCGTTGCCCACGGGAGCCGGCGCCGGCAAGGTGCTTACGTCGGACGCAACGGGCGCGGGGACGTGGCAGACTATAGCATCCGGCTCTGACCTCTGGAGCCTTACCGGCAACGCCGGCACCAACCCCGCCACCCACTTCGTCGGAACCACCGACCTGCAGCCGCTGCTGTTCAGAGTCAACAACACCCGCGCGCTGCGGATCGAGTATGCGGACGATATGCACTGCGAGGGTCCCGCGCCAAACACGATCGGTGGATGCGCCGCCAACAGTGTAGACGCCGGGGTCTCGGGAGCCGTGGTCTGGGGAGGATGCGAAGGGCTGCCCAACTCCGTGACGGGTGAGTACGGTTCGGTCGGCGGCGGCCACGGGAACACGGCGGGCTCGCATTCTGCCGTGGCTGGGGGCGATCGCAATGAAGCATCCGGAGAGTCTTCCGCCGTTGCGGGCGGGTCGACTAACGCAGCAACTGGGGACTACTCCATCGTGTCCGGGGGAGCTAGCAACACCGCGAGCGGAACCTACTCGACGGTTGCAGGTGGAAGCGCAGGTGTAGCAAGCGAGTGGTACACGACGGTGTCGGGTGGGCACGACAATCAGGCAACCGCGGAAATGTCCACGGTGGCGGGAGGTAACTCCAACAGGGCAACTCAGCTATTCGCGTCCGTGGGAGGGGGACTCTCCAACGTAGCAGGTGGGGAGAGCTCGACTATTGCCGGAGGCGTCCAACAACCAGGCTCTCGGCAACTACAGTTTCGCGGCGGGCCAACGCGCGAATGCGCGATGACGACGCCGGCACTTCGTCTGGGCGGATGACCACTGCGGATCCCGACTTCTTCGCGTCCACCGCCGACAACCAGTTTCTGATCCAGGCACGGCAGGCGGGGTAGGCATCAACACCAACTCGCCTCTGAAGGCGCTTCATGTCGCATCAGGCGACGCCATCATCACCGGCACGAACAACTTCGCGGCAGATGGCAATGAAGCCGTCCTGAGCCTGGGCAATACATCCAACTACATCAAGGCGGTCCGAGGCGGCGGGCTGCGGCTCGGCACCTACTACAACGTCGATGGAATCACTCTGGCCTACTACGGCAATGTCGGCATTGGCACGACCACACCCACGTACAAGCTGCAGGTCAACGGCAGCGTGGCCGGCATTGGAGGCTATCACGATCTCTCCGACGCACGATTCAAGACCAACATCAGCGAGCTCTCCGGCGCGCTGGGCAAGGTCGAGTCGTTGCGCGGAGTATCGTTCGATTGGAAGAAGGACCAGCACCCGGAACTCGACCTCCCCAGCGGCAGGCAGATCGGCCTGATCGCGCAGGAGGTGGAGAAGGTAGTGCCGGAGGTCGTTTCGTCGGACGAGAACGGCACGCGATCTGTCGCGTATGGCTCCCTGGTTCCGGTCCTGATCGAAGCTGTCAAGGAGCAGCAGAAGCAGATAGAGAGCAAGGATGCCCGAATCGATGACCTGCAGAAGCAGATCGACGAGCTGCGGGCGATGATCAAGCGACAGACAGAGAAGAACTGACTGACGGAGGCGGAATATGACAAGATTTGCGGCATATCTGGCGATCGTACTTGCGGCATTTGCCGCTATACCTGCGCTGGCGGTTTCGACCAGCTTCACCTACCAGGGCAAACTGACGGATTCCACCGGCCAGCCGGTGGCTGACGGTGACTATCAGCTCACGTTCGCGCTCTGCGCCACCGCCGCGGGCGGCACATCCGTCTGGACCTCTTCGCCGACCACGGTCACCGCCAAAGGAGGGTTGTTCACTACTACAATAGCGCCCTCCGCGGATTCGCTTTCTACCTATTCGAGCCTCTGGCTTGAGACGCAGGTCGCGGGGACGCCGGTCACGCCGAGAGTCAAGTTGAACTCCGCCCCGTTTGCTTTCAGGGCGGCCACGGCCGACACCGTGCCGGACGGCTCTCTGACATACGAGAAGCTGTCGGGCGGCGCGGCGCGCGCTCCCTTCCTCGCGGGTGTGAAGTCTGGGCTGCCTTGGAATTCCACTTTCGAGATCGGCCTCGCTCATCATGTGTCAGGCGCGGTGCTCGCCGCCCCGATGACAGTCGAGTTCGATCTGGACGAGGTACAGGCCTCAGCCGGGCGTCCACGACTATCGTCCGGGTACTCTCCAGAAGCACTCCTCTGACGATCAGGCGCCCCATCACAAGTGGGGACGACCTGTTCCAAAGCCTGTACGGATCGGTTGACGAACTCGGCGGCCTCCCGCAGAGGGCCGACGTCAGGATCACGCTCGGCATTCCCCATAGCGGCGTTGTGTGCCAATGGGACGGAAGCGACGCCTGGGCGTCCAGCTATCAGGTGAGGCTTGCGGACGACGGCTTGCCTGTGGAGCAAATCACCCTCGAGTTCGACGGCCGCTCCTTTCCACAACGTGAGGCAAACAACCGAGAGGGGAGCGCACCTGAGGGCTCGGGAGTGCAGGTGGGCTTCGTCTCCGGCCAACCCGCCGGGTCCACATTCAATATCAAGATCGATGGCACGTCGTATCCCGGCGTGGCCGTGGCATCCGACAGCGGCGGCCAGTTCCAGATAAGCGAGCACATCCAAGTCGGCCCGGATGGGGTGCCGCTGGTGACAAAGCTGCCCGGCCTTTGGGGGTGTCATTCCGTGACGCTGAGACAATCGCCGTGCGCAGACCCCGACCTCTATGGCTGGTGGGCACAGGTCCTGGCCGCCGGCTCCCTGCCGCCGAGAAAGACCGTCGAGCTGTCTGTTTCCACGGGAGGTGATTCCGTTCCGATCATCCGATACCTTTTTGCCTGGCCTTACTCATATACCCTCAAGCTGGCGGATGATGGCCTGCCGATTGAGGAGTACAAGATCGTGTTCGATTCCGTGGAGCTAGTGCTGTAGATTCCAGAAAGGGAGAAAGACGAATGGCAAAGTCTGCAGTATATCTGATGACCGTGCTTACAGTTGTGGCAGTTGCGCATGCCTGCGCGGCCTCAACAGCTTTCACTTACCAGGGAAAGCTGACGGATTCGGTGGGAGCGCCGATGACGGGCCCCTACGACTTGACATTCAAGCTGTTTGATGCCGAAACGGGAGGAAGCCAGGTCGGGTCGAATGTAGTTCTGCCGGGCGTGAACGTCTCAAACGGCTTGTTCACGGCGCAGTTGGATTTCGGCGCGAGCGCGTTCAGCGGGGCTGACCGGTGGCTTGAGACCGTTGTCGGCGCGGAGGTGCTTTCGCCGAGGACGAAGATTGCTGCCGCGCCATACGCGATCACGGCGCAGGGCTTGATCCTGCCGTTCTGGGGCAGTTCGAACAACCTCAATCCAGCGATCGACATCGTCAGTACCGGGTTGGGGGACGCGATCAAAGGGACCGTCAGCGGTAGTGGCAGGGCGGGTTACTTCCAGATACTCAATCCTGCGAGTACCAGTCCGGCCATATACGCCAAGACCACCGGCATCGGACCGGCTGGTCAGTTTCAGGGCAATGTCAACGTCACGGGCACGGCGACTCTGGGCGCGATAGCGTTCGATCCCGTGCCGCCGGCGGGAACCGTGCTGGGCTCGGATGGGGTGCAGGTGTCGTGGCAGGCGGCAAACGCCTGGAGCCTCACGGGCAACGCCGGAACGACCCCCGGCACACATTTCATAGGAACGACCGACAATCAGGCCGTTGAAGTGAAGGTGGATGGCGCACGCGCTCTGAGAATAGAGCCCGCAAGCGACCTCGACTACGGCTCCTCGCCGAATATCATCGGCGGCTACGGCGGAAACGCCATCACACCCGGCGTCGTGGGCGCATTCATAGGAGCGGGCGGCTCGGATGTCTACGAGTCTGCCCTTATATGCAGGGTTACTGATTCGTTCGGTGTGGTGGCCGGCGGCCTGTGCAACAGGGCGGGCGACGATGATTCCGACCCGAGCAGTGCCGTGTGCGCTACCGTGGGCGGCGGCAACGGCAACTCGGCAGCCGGTTTCTCCTCGACCGTTTCCGGGGGTTATCACAACTGCGCAGTGGGAGCTGGCTCTTTTGTCGGGGGAGGGCAAGATAACGGCGCGTGGGACAACTATGCCACGGTAGTTGGAGGGTCCGGCAACGGTGCAGGCGACGGTGATATTGATTCCCAGAAGGGACGTTGCTCAACCGTTGGCGGCGGTACGAACAACTACGCAGGAGGCGAGTATGCGACGGTACCCGGAGGGGCATGCAACGCCGCCCGCGGTGACTTCAGCTTTGCGGCCGGCTTCTATGCCAGGACGCGTGATGAGGACGCCGGCACATTCGTCTGGGCTGACGCCCATGACGATATCTTCGAATCCACCGGCCCCAACCAGTTCCTCATCCGCGCGGCGGGCGGAGTGGGCATCAACACCAATGCTCCCGCCGCGGGCACCGCGCTCGATGTGAATGGGCCTGTCCGGGTTCAGAGCCTTCAGTTTGCCGGCGGCGGCGCAGCGCAGACCACTCCCGGCTGGTCGATGACCGGCAACGCCGGCACGACTCCGGGCACAAGCTTCCTTGGGACGACGGACAATCAGCCTCTTGAGCTGAGGGTCAACAACGAGGGTGCGCTAACGATAGAACCGGCGTATGACGACTACGGCTTATGCCCCAACATCATCGGTGGGCGTGTCAACGAGGTGTCGTCGGGGGTGGTCGGCGCATTCATTGGTGGAGGGGGAGGCGGTTGGATTCCCGGGCAACCAGGTGGTCCTTGCCTTAACCGTGTCACCGACCGGTTCGGCGTCGTTGTGGGTGGTCTGTTCAATAGAGCCGGCGGCAACGACGCCGACACCCAGAACAGCGCCTCCGCGTTCGTAGGCGGAGGGGCCTACAACACCGCGTCCGGGCCGTGCTCGATCGTTGGCGGTGGCGTAGGCAACACTGCCGAGGGCAACTGCGCCACCGTCCCAGGCGGGTACTCGAATTGTGCCGGTGGCGACTATAGCTTTGCCGCCGGCCACTACGCGCGCGCACGGGATGAGGACGCCGGCACATTCGTTTGGTCGGACGGCCAAGAAGGCGCATTCGAATCCACCAATACCAACCAGTTCCTCGTCCGCGCGTCCGGCGGGGTCGGCGTGAACACCAGCTCTCCCCAGAAGGCGCTTCATGTCGCTTCGGGCGACGCCATCATCACCGGCACGAACAACTTCGCGGCCGACGGCGATGAAGCGGTCTTGAGCCTCGGCAATACGTCCAACTACATCAAGGCGCTTCGAGGCGGCGGGCTAAGGCTTGGCACTTACTACAATGTCGATGGGATTACTCTCGCTTACTACGGCAACGTGGGCATCGGCACGACCACACCCACGTACAAGCTGCACGTCAACGGCAGCGTGGCCGGTATCGGAGCTTACCAGAATCTCTCCGATGCCCGCTTCAAGACCAACATCCGAGCCATTTCCGGCGCGCTTGGCAAGGTCGAGTCGCTGCGCGGAGTGTCGTTCGATTGGAAGAAGGACCAGCACCCGGAACTCGATCTGCCCGACGGCAGGCAGATCGGCCTGATCGCGCAGGAAGTGGAGAAGGTAGTGCCGGAGGTCGTCTCGGCAGATGATCAGGGCACGCGCTCGGTCGCGTATGGCTCCCTGGTACCCGTGCTGATCGAGGCGATCAAGGAGCAGAACAAGCGCATTGACGAGTTGGAGAAACGCGTCGCGCAACTGGAGAACGAGAGGTAAGGTGTGCACATGAGAATCACGACTGCAATCCTCATGATTCTGGCCTTCGCGGTTGCCGTGCAGGCAGCCGACAGCTATCGCATAGACTGGTCCTGCATCAGTTCCGGCGGCGGAGTGGCGAGCGGGGCGGTCTATAGACTCAACGCCACTGTGGGCCAGCCGGCTGCGGGCTTCGCGAGCAACTCCGAACGCCTGCACTGGATCGGCTTCTGGTCGGGAGATGTGCCCACACCGACCGTGTGCGCTACCATGGCGGCGGCGAAACTGCTGCCCGACGGCGCGTTCGTATCGGTCGCGGGCAAGGTCGCCACGAGCGCGGCGGGAGACTTCGCGGGTTACTTCTACATCGAAGAGGCCAAGCGGACGTCGGGCATCCGTGTCGACGCGCCTGCGCTGGCTGAGCTTGCACGAGGCAGTGTGGCCAACGTCATCGGTACTATGGGCACGACGCTGGCCGGCGAACGACAGATCGAGGGCCCGATGGTCATCATCACGTCGTCCACGACGCCTCTGGCGCCGCTCGGAATGACCAACAAGGCGCTCGGCGGCAAGTCACTGGGTTCGCCGCCCGACGGGCAGGTGGGCGTCACCGGCGGGACCGGGCTCAACAATGTCGGCCTGCTCGTGTGCGTGTGGGGGCTGGTTACGGCGAGCGGTGACGGCTACGTGGACATCGACGACGGCTCCGGCCCAGTGAGAGTGGACACATCGGCGCTTGCCTCTCAGCCAGAATATGGAGACTACGTGAGCGTGATCGGCATATCGAGCGTCTACAAGCGCACCGGCGAGACGCTGAGGCTCGTCCTGCCACGAGGCGACGCGGACGTACTCTAGGAACTGCGTGTCTAGTTGACGGCGCTCTCGGATTCGAGCCTGACCACGACGACCGCCGCGTCGTCCTGCAACTCGCCGCCAGCGTGCTCCGTGGCGGCGACGAGCAGTCCCGATGCGGCGTCGTCCGGCGAGTCGAGCGGGTGGTGGGAGAGATACTCGATCATGCCCTTTTTCTCGAAGAGAACGGTGCCTGACGTGCGGGCTTCGGTTATACCGTCGGTCACGATCACCAGCGTGTCGCCGGGAGTAAGGGTAGTGCCCGCCTCGGTATAGGTTGACGACCCATCCACCCCGAGCGGCATGCCGGCGAACCACAGCTCCTCGATCGTGCCCGACGCCCGGCATACCAGCGGAGGTTCGTGACCAGCGCTGGTGTAGGCGACTCTGCCCGTCGCCGTGTCGATGACCGCGAAGAAGGCCGTAAGCATGCCGCTTGCGTCAGCGCTGTCCTTGCAGAGGGCCTCGTTGGCCAGCGTCAGGACGTGCGACGGTCTGGGGTCGATGAACGCGTAGCTGCGTATCGCATGCCGGGCCGCCGCTACGCGCATCGCCGCGGCAAGTCCCTTGCCCACAACATCGCCGATCAGGACGGCCAGCTTGCAATCGCCGAGATCGAAGACGTCGTAGAAGTCCCCGCCGACCTCGGCCTCGCGCAGCGCCGGCTGATACCGCACACCGATCCTGAACCCGCCGATCTCCCTCGGAATCTGCGGCGGAATAAGGGCCTGCTGGAGCATATCGGCGATGTGATGCTCGCGCTCGAAGAGCTCCTGCCTGTGTTGCTCGAACTCATACTGGTCGGTGATGTCACGGAAGATCGTCGTTGCGCCCAGTACCCGACCGTCAGACCCGCGAACCGGCGAAGAGCTGACGGTTATGACCTTCTCCGGTCCTCCGGGAGCAGTCACCCTGTAACGCAAGTCCTTGACCATCTCGCCGCGCAACGCCCGGCCGGTGGCCGTGTCCTCAGGCTCCATAGGCCCACCGTCGAGCGTGCACACCCGATACTGCTCCACCCGCTCCTCGACAGAGGTGAGCGGATCTGATCCAAGAATCTCCCGCGCGGCGGCATTGGCGAGAATTGCGTTGCCGTTCGGGTCGTGCAATACCACACCGTCGGACACGCTGGAGATGAACGACTCCATCTCGGCGGCGTGCTGCTCGGCGTGGGTGTGAGCTTCGGCCAGTTCGCGCTCGGCGCGCTTCCGTTCGGTGATGTCGTGCACCATTCCGACCGAGCGTATAATCTCGCCGAACTCGTTGCGGAAGTGCTGGCAGCGTTCGTGGACGATGCGGGTCTCGCCGTCCGATTGCCTGATGACCCGGTGCTCGATCTCGTAGGAGTCTCTTCCTCCGCGCACGGAGCTGAAGTACAGCCTCATCGACGGCGTTGCGGTCATCGGGATAAACGGCCTCGAGGAATGCCTCGTATGTCGCGGCGAACTCCTGCGGCTCAAGGCCGAAGATGCGGTAGACCTCGTCCGACCAGGACAGATGGTTCGTGGCCAGATCGAGTTCCCAACTGCCGAGATGCGCAATCTCCTGCGAGCGCTTGAGCCGCTGCTCGCTCTCGCGCAGCGCGTTTTCTGCCAGCGTGCGTTCGTCGCGCAGCCGCAGCGCCGTGATGCCGTAGGCCAGATCATCGGCCAGGTCCGAGAGCAGGGCTACTTCGTCTTCGGTAAAGGGGTCGGGGTCTCGCGAGTAGATCGTGATCGCGCCGAATGCCCTGCCGTCGGCCATCAGAGGAAGGACGACGGAAGAGGCATAGCCTCGTTTGACGGCTTCGGCACGCCAGGGCTTGAACTTGGGGTCGTTGAGCATATTGCGGCACATGCTCGGCTCGCCGGTGCGGATGGCCGTGCCGGTGGGGCCGCGGCCGCGCTCGGTGTCCGCCCACGTTATGCCCAGCGTTTCGAGATAGCCTTCCTCAAAACCGGAATAGGCAACGGGTCGGACGGACTTGTATTCGTCGTTCTCGGCGTAGCCGATCCACACCATCGCGTGGCCGCAGTCTTCGATGATAATCCGGCAGGCCTCGTCGAGGTATTCCTGCTCGGTTGTGGCGCGCATCATGACGTGGCTGCTGCGGTTGTGAGCGGCCAGCGTTCTGTTGAGCCTGCTGAGTTCCTGTTCGCGTCTCTTGCGCCCCGTAACGTCAGTGAACACGACGGCGAACTGCCCACGAACGGGACTGAATGCGTACACCTCATACCACTTGCCAAGTGGGGTGGAATGGTTCTCGAACCTGACGGGCTCGCCGGTCAGCGCTACCCTGCCGTAGGCTTCGACCCAGTGCGGGTCATTGTCGGGCAGCACGTCCAGAACCGTCCTCCCGATCACGTCTGCGCGCTCGAGTCCGGTCAGCCGTTCGAATGCGTCGTTGATCTCCAGGAAGCGGTAGTCAACGGGCACCCCGTGGTTGTTGCAGATGATCTCGTGCAGCGCGAAGCCCTCGTTCATGCTGTCGAACAGCCCGCGATACCGCTCCTCGCTTACGCGCAGCGCCTCTTCGACGCGCTTCTGCTCCTCGATCTGACTTCGGAGTTCCTCCTCGGCGGTCCGCAGCTCCTCGTTCATCGCCTCGAGCTCTTCCGCGCCGGCTGCCAGTTGCTCATTGGCGTTCTGCAGAGCCTGCTTGGCCTGCTTGACCGTCGAGTTCTCCATCATAATCCACTTGCCGTCGCGCCTGATGAGGGCGAACTCGTGGTTGGCGAGCACGTCAGCGACCTCTCCCGCGCCGCACTTTGCGGTCGAGTAGGTGCACAGTGCGATCATGCGGTAGTTGCCGATAACGGAGTTGACGGCCTCTTCGTAGTCAGTGAAGGTCTGCCAATCCCGCTTCTCCAGCCAGAACGTGTTGCCGGTTAGCCGCAGGCCGACGAACCCTCTGCCAAGCGCCTCGTTGAGCTTGAGGACCCATCCGTTCAGGACGCGCTGTTGGTCGAATTCGCCGTCGATGAGGTACCATTCGGTGTAGGGTATGATCTCTATCTGACCACTTTTGATTCTTCGATCGAGATCAGGCACAGCCTTGCGAAGCGCTTTTGTAGCATGCTCGACGCCGAGGGGCTCGGCGGTCACCCACATACAGAATTCGTTGGCTTCCAGGCCGGCGCGGAAATACGGGACCAGCGTCTCGATGAGGTCCTGGTCGCTGCCGTAGAACTGGCAGAAGTGAGTCCCCCAGGGCACATCACCGATCATGTCAATGCCGCTGTTCCTGAGTTGCGCCGGCTTCTCTGGGCCGTGGCCTCTCATGCCGCCTCCATGCAACACGTAAACATGCGGACGCTTCAATGACGTCCGACTCAGCCAGTACACGGATTATGCTTGTGTTACAAATTGCATCGATCCCAAAAGGATTATAACACAGTTATGACGCGGGGTCGAGGGGCTCGCAAGAAATCAAGAAATGCCGTAAGGACTCTGCCGCAGCCCCATTTCGACTGCGACCGTCGTGCCCTCGGGCCCGGTCGCAAGATAGACCCTGTCCGCGAAATGAATCATCAGCTTGTAACCCATGCCGAGGGTTCCCGATGTGCTGTAGTGCTTTGTCAGTGCCACATCGGGCAGCGCCATCGTGCCTATGCCGGGGCCTGAGTCCGAGACCACGCAGATCAGGCCATCGTCGGTCGCGTGCAGCGATAGGCGCCCGCCGCCGGCGTGCTTGAAAGCGTTGGCGAGGGCCTCCGTGATGCAACCCAGGTATTCGTAGAACCTCTGCTCCTCCATGCCGGCCTCGCGGATCAGTTCGGTTACCTCGTCGAGCGCCGCCGCCGCCTCGTCTCTGCCGCGGAAATCCCATGACCGCGCGGCGGGTCCGGCGATCTGCTCGATCTCCTGTCTCTCGCAGACCAGCAGTTTGCCTTCGGTGGCGGCGAGGATGGTGCGGCGGTAGAAATCGCGCTTGTGGGCTTCGAGTTCGCACAGCGCCGCCTCCGCGCGTCTGCGCTCCGCCACCTCGGCAACCACGGTCGCCGCGTGCTCCTGAGCCTTCTGTTGCGACACGCGAACGGCGTGCAGGACGTAGCATACAAAGACCCCAATGGACAGGGATACCGCCAGCCGGCCGGGAGCGGACGGATCCAACCTGGGCCACAGGGATCCGATGACGAACGCCTCAACGCCCAGGTCGCCGACCAGCACTGTAACCAGTCCGGGTCCGATCCCGAGCAGCACCGTTACCGCTACTACCGAGATCATTGCGATATTGTATGGGACAACAACACCGATCCACGGGAGCGCCGCCCGACGGAGTACCGTAGCCGCAACAGCAATCGAGTACCGCCAGGCCGTAGCGCCAAGCCGGTGAAAGGCGAACCAGGCTCCCAGGCGCGAGCAACCCTTGCAGCCTGCCGTCCCATGTGGCGAATCGTCGATCCCAGCTAGCTGCGTCCAGCGCTATCCGCCAGGCTCCCGTCTCGCGCACGGACGCAGTCGCCGCGATGACCATATAAACCCCGCCGGCGAACTGTGCCGCCCGACCGGTCCAGCTCAGAATGCTGGCGTGCACGGATTCTATCATAATCCCGAACAGCCCGACCGCGATCATTCCGAGGGCAAGCGCATACCAATACGCGAACGCCGACAACTACCCGCGGTTTACCGTCCTGAGCAGCAGCGCGGCGATGGCGAACATGGCCGTGGCCGAGCCGAGCACGACATCGCGAACCAGCGTTCCGCCCTGTCCCTCGACGAAGAACGTCGGCGTCCAGCCAGCCCTGACCGCCAGCATAACCAGCGCCACCGCGCCCAGGGCGGCCGCATATCCGGCCGCAAGCCACACCCCGGGGTTGCGCAGGGCGCGCGAGGACCGGATCGTCAGCGTCACGCCGATCAGGTGACACAGGCCGGAGAGCCACGCGCATATATTGTGCGTGGATATGAGGGCGTTGATGTTACCCTTGCCGCCCGCGATCGCCACTACGGCCGCCGCGCCCCAGATGATGACCCCGCAGCCGAGCAGCAGCGGCCCCAGCCTGCCGCTTGCCAGAACACTGCGCCCGATGAGGTAGGCGACAACGAGCGATGCGAACACCGAAAAGACGATGTTGGCCGCGAACAGCAGGGGCACCGACTCGTAAGCAGTTCTCAGGTTCACTGCCCACAGCACGAGTAAGGCTGTAAGCAAGACGGGCAGGGGCAGCCAGGCGAGTGGGCTCGGACTGCCTTTGCTACTCCGGCTCGCCAGATCGGCAGTTGGCGCTATCCGCAGCGTCGTCTTGCTTTGTTCTGTGGCTCATATTGCGTCGTGCCATTGATGTGCTCTGGTATACGTACGTAGTGAACGTTTCCCCGCGGGCCGCCGGCCCAAACCGGGCAACTCTTCCGTATTCCCAGAATCGCTCAAAAACAAACCCATCCGTAAAGATTTCTTGACTGCCGAACGCAGGTTCGCCTACAATAATCGGGTCATGCGGGACAGTATTGCCAAGCTGCTGGGGCCGGGCGGGCGGTTCGCCAAGCTGTGCGAGGGCTATGAGCATCGCGACGAGCAGGTCGAGATGGCGGAGGCCGTCGCCGACGCGCTGCTGCACAAGGAACACCTGCTCGTCGAGGCCGGGACCGGGGTCGGAAAGACCGTCGCTTACCTCACGCCCGCCGTGCTCCACGCGACCGGCGGCAGGCCCGTGATCGTCTCCACGCACACGATCAACCTCCAGAGCCAGCTCGTCAACAAGGACATCCCGATGATGGCCGAGGTGATGGACGAGCACCCATTCAAGGCGGTGCTGATGAAGGGCCGCTCCAACTTCGTCTGCCTGCAGGAAATCGACCACTACGCAGGCGGGGCTGCCCTACGAGGACTCCGACTTCGAGCGGCTGCAGAAGTGGGTCGCCGAGACCGAGACCGGCGACGTGTCCGAGCTCGACTTCGCCTTCCGCGACTGGGCCGAGGTCTGCTGCAACGTCGACACCTGCAGGGGCCAGGAGTGCCCGTATAACTGCCGAGCGCTGCTTCTACTACAAGATGCGGCGCGAGGCGAACTCCGCGGACATCATCGTCGCCAACCACGCGCTGTTCTTCGCCGACCTGAGCCTGCAGATGGTCAATCCGCGCGAGGGCGATGCTGCCGGACTACGGCGCGGTGATCTTCGACGAGGCCCATCACCTCGAAGACGTCGCGACCGACTCCTTCGGCATCGAGTTCTCCAACTATCGCGTGCCGCACGTGCTCAACCGCATCAAGAAGCGCCGCGACATCAACATCCAGCCGGGCGAGCTGGAGTTCATCGCAAGCGTCAACAATCAGCTCTTCGACGCGTTTGGCAGAATGGGCAAGTCGGAGTTCTTCTTCGATGAGCTGTATGAGTCCGAGAGCAAGATCGAGCGTGGAAAACGTCGCCACCGACCTGCTCACAACGCTCGACAGCCTCGAGCACGCAGCTTGCCGGCCAGGACACCGTGGGCGACAAGGAGCTCAAGGACCGCATCGACGGCTACAGGAACATGGTCTCTCGAATGCGCGGGGAGCTGCACAGCGTCTTCTTCGGCGAGCAGGCGGACTACTTCAGGTGGGCGGAGAGGCCGTCGGGCTCGCAAGTTCGTCAACTGCTACCTGCACTTCACGCCGATCAACGTCGCCGAGCTGTTCAAGGACGCGCTTTGGGACAGGACCGACACAATCGTCTGCACCTCCGCGACGCTCTCGAACTCCGGCACGTTCTGCTACATCAAGAACCGCCTCGGCGCCGAGGATACCAACGAACTGATCCTCGGCTCGCCGTTCGATTTCATGAGCCAGTCGCTGCTATACGTGCCCGACGACCTCGAATTCCCGTCCGCCAAGCGAGGACTACGCCGACTCGGTCGCCGATCGCATCCGCGAGATACTGCTCGCCACCAACGGCCGCGCGTTCATGCTGTTCACTTCGTATCGGATGATGCACTCCGGTGTTCGACCGGCTCGTGAACGCGGTGCCGTTCCGGCTGCTCGTGCAGGGCGACATGTCCAACGAGCGGCTTCATCAAGGAGTTCCGCGAGGACCCACAGGCGTGCCTGATGGGCGTTCACAGCTTCTGGGAGGGCGTGGACGTCAAGGGCGAGCGGCTGACCTGCGTGATCATCGACAAGCTTCCCTTCGCCGTCCCCGACACGCCCACCAACAAGGCCCGCTGCGAACGCATCGAGCGCGAGGGCGGGAACTGGTTCGCCGAATACGCCGTCCCCCAGGCGCAGATTCGCCTCAAGCAGGGCTTCGGCCGCCTGATCCGCACGAAGACGCGACTACGGCGTCGTCGCCATCCTCGACTCGCGCATCCACAAGAAGTTCTACGGCAAGGAGTTTCTCAAATATCTTCCCCGCTGCAAGGGCACCAAGAGCGTGTCGAAGATACGGGGGTTTCTGGGGTCGTTCGAGCCGTATGATGGGGGGGAGTTCGCGGTGGACAGCTAGGCCCGTAACCAGCTCAGGCATGTGGAAATGCACTACCGGGAGTTCCCCAATAGCCTCCGGTGATGCGCCGTGGGCAAGCAACCGAGGTGACGATGTGAGAGTAGATAGCCAAAGGATCAGGTTTGCTGGGCATTTGCTCATGCTATATACACTACTGAGCTATTTTCTCACAGCTGCGCTGTGTACTGGGTCTTGTCCACCCCGGGCGGCACACCATCCCAGGGATCGCTGTTAATGGCTTACATTCCATCAGCGGTGGCACTGGCAGGTGGGCTGATAGTCGTCTGCCTAAGCAGACCGACCCTCTTCTGGAAAACGGCGCTTGAGTGCCTGTTTGCCACAGGCTTCAGCACGGTTATGCTCCTGCAAGTGCACGCCATCATCAGCAGCATAGGCTGACGTGGCTGTTGGAATCTAGCAACAGCCTCGAACACGGCAGGTTGGTGATGGGCGAGGTGTTGGAGAACAATTGTCATTGCGCCAGATGTTCCAGAGCTTTGAGGTCCGCTTCCAGCTCGGCGATATCATAGTTGACCGGGATTTCACGGGAAGCCAAGACGTGTTGGAATCGGATTCGGCTCATGCCGCAGAAGCGGCTTGCTTGAGCCAACGTGAATCGGCCTAGCTTGTAGAGAAGCACGGCTAACTCCAGCTTTAGCTCTTCCGGGGTCATCCGGGCGCTTTCGAGGATGTCATCTGTAATGACTACACTCATCTCAGTGTCTCCCGCGATCACTATACCACAATAGCGCTCTTGCCCGCCGCAAACAAGCTGTCTTGCCTACCGCCTGACCTTCGCATACACCAGCGTATCCCGCAACCTTCCGTCCGGTTCGCGGGAGTCGTTGCGAAGCGTGCCCTCGAACTCGAAACCGGCGCGCTCGGCGACAAGGCGGCTGCGGGTGTTGAGGGAGTCCATGCAGATCGAGACACGCTTCGCGCCAAGCTTGGTGAATGCGAACTCGGCTATCGCATTCACCGCCTCGGTTATGTAGCCCTGCCCGGCGCACGACGAGCGTACCCAGTAGCCGATCTCGAACTTGGGCACGCTCCAGTCGATGCGATGCAGCCCCGAAGAGCCGACCAGACGGCCCGTGGTCTTCGAAAACAGATGCAGGCGGAGATCGGTTGCCTCTTTGTATCGCTGGTAGGCGCTGATCACGTTGGCTTCCGTCTCGGCGACGTCGGGAACATGATCGGCCCACGGCATCCACGGCCGCAGGTCGTCGATGGACTCACGGATGGCGGCGTTCAGCTCGGCGCCGTCGCCGGGCTTGGGCGCGCGTATGATCAGCCGTTCGGACTCGAACTCCTCGGGCATGTCTGATGTGTGTTGGCTCGAGCCACAGTGCTATCTCTCCCGAATCTGAGGCTGCTTCACCCGGAGAGGCTGTTGTACATGAACTGCCAGACTATCCAGCAGAGCCATCCGCCGCCAAGGAACGTCGCTATGCCCCAGCCAATGCTGTGGTTGCTCAGACCCACGGTGACGGCGACTCCGAGGTTGATGGCGCCCAAGACTGCGGCGTATGAGAGGCCGGTGAGCGTTTTCTGTCTTCGCCGCTCCGCTTCCTTCAGCGCGCTCAGTTTCCGAGCCTCCTCACGCGCCGCTTCCTGAAGTTGGTAATCCTTCTGCCTCTCGCGCTGCTGTTCCTCTTGGCAGCCGGGGCAGGAAACGTAGTAGATGACTTGATGCTTCTGGCACCACGATCGCTTGCATCGTATGCACACTGACGCTTTGGAAACAGCCTGTTCCAGTAGTCGGCTGGTGGGGTTGCCGCACTCAGCGCACACGAACGGGTTGGGCTCACCGCACCCGGGGCAACTGCGCTCGATGTCTGGGCTTAGCTGAAGTTTGCATCTACGGCAGGGAACAGTCTCGGGCACGGTGGTCCTCCTTGCTTGTGCGTCTATTCGTCCATCCTCTGCAGCACCATCGCCGCGCCGCCGAGCACGCCCGCGTCGTCGCCGAGTTCGGCGGGCAGTATCTGGCAGACCTGCAGCGGCGCGTAGAGGGCGTTGACTTCGACGCTGCGGCGGATCGGGGCGAAGAACAGATCGCCTGCCTGCGCGATCCCGCCGCCGATGACGACCTTGTCGGGATTGAGGATGTTGATCGCGTTCGCGATCGCGATGCCCATGTAGTAGCCGACCTCGTCGAGCGTCTCGATCGAGACCGGATCGCCCTCGGACGCCGCCTCGGCGATCATCGCGGGGGTGATGTAGCGCAGGTCGTGGTCGGACTTCTCGATCAGCGAGGTGTGGCGGCCCTGATGGGCCTTGCGCGCGGCGCGATCGACTATCGCATCCCGCCTGCACAGCGACTCCACGCAGCCGTAGCGCCCGCAACTGCACCGCGGACCGTCGGCGAGGATGATGTGATGTCCCATCTCCGGGGCGGTCTCGGTGACGCCGACGAAGTTATGGCCGTTGATGACCAGCCCGCTGCCGATTCCCGTTCCGAGAGTGAACATGACCATTATCTTCGCGCCGCGCCCCGCGCCGAACGCGTATTCACCCAGCGCCGCGACGTTTGCGTCGTTGCCCATATACGCAGGCACTCCGACCTCCTCGACAATCGGCGCGAGGAGCTGCACATCGTTCCAGTCCTTGAAGTTCGGCGACCAGACGACGATGCCTTCCTCACTCTTGTGAGTCCCCGGCACGCCCATCCCCACGCCGGCGACGTCGGACATGTGAACCGACGCGTCCGCCACGGCCATCCGGATCGCCTGCACGATCTGGACGATTGTCGCTTCCAGACCCTCCATCGCCTTGGAGTCGGTCCGGCCCTCGCCGACGATCTTTCCGGTCTTGTCCACGACCGCCGCTCGGACGTTTGTCCCGCCGAGATCGACGCCTATGACATAGTTGGCATTCTTGTTGAGTTGCATGCGCAAATCCCCTTAGCTGTCGCTATGGGAAAGTATAAGGGCGTGCGAGCGGGGTGTCAATCAGTCCACGAAGGTGGACTTCGTTTGCGAAGTCTCGACTTCAATCGAAGGATCACGGTACAGGCTGAAACGTATATGCCGGTCTTTCGTGCCCGGAGAATACGGTCTTGCCTGAGACGCGTAGCCGTCGCGCGATGCCACCAGCACATAAGGCCGCTCATCGAGGCCGGCCAGCTCGAATCTGCCAAGCGAATCCGTTGTGGCCGACTCCTTGTCCGCAGCCGAATCGATCTGCACGAGCGCTCCCTCGATCGGCGTTCCCTCGATCGCGTCCAGCACGCTGCCGGTCAGCGTGACGCCGGGAGTTGTTCGCGCAGGTTCGGCATCGGCGGCGCTCAGCCGCGCGGCGCAGACCGGGCAGAACTGCCATTCCGGCTTGATCGCGGCCTGGCAGTGCGGACACATCGGTTCGGCTTCGGACCCGCAGTGCGGGCAGTACTTGAGGCCGACAGGGACGCTCTGTCCGCAGAACGCGCACAGCCTGGGATCAGGGTAGCGAATCACGAGATATGTTACCAGCCCGACGACATTGGTGACGAGTGTCAGCACCGCCCACGGCATCCCGTCCATCTTGCGCCACGCCGAGTCCAGATACACCCACCACGCAACGAGCACCCAGTAAGCGGCGGCGGTCAGCACCCATATCAGCCCCAGCAGCGAATCGAATCGATGAGTGAACTGCGTAAGCGCCGCCGCCACGATCGCCGCCGCGGCCAGAGCGAACGCGAGATTCCTGGCGGTCTCCTTGGCGTGTTCGACCGGCCTGCGCACCAGCGAGTCGGAAAGGCTTGTGTAGACCGTTGAGAGCGCAAGTCTGCCTCGTACCAGTGGGGCCGCATGGCCGCACATCGGGCATGGCGCCGCTGGGGCCGGGGCAACCGATCCGCAGCGCGAGCATATCCTCGGCGCCGGCCGCCGCGCCACGTAGTAGAGCACGAATCCCACGGGGCCCGTCAGTAGTGCCAGCACCGGCCAGGCGGAGTAGTGCCCGCGCCTGATACAATCGTCCAGCGCCACCCACACCGCCGTGAGCGCCCATCCCGCGAAGATGAGAAAAGCGCCCAGCGCGCCCGCACTGGAGCACTGCATTTCCAACAGCCCGCCAGCCCAGGCGATCCACGCGAGCGTTCCGACGATCTCTTTGCGGCGATGCAATACCAGGCTATTGGACTGCATCCGTTGTCTCCTCTTCTTCTGCCAGGGTCGCTTCGAGCGCGAACCCCAGCGTCACCCGCTGCCCCGGCGCGACCTCTGCCAGCCTGGTCTGCGTCAGGCAGCCGTCGGCCTTCGCGCAGACCGTAAACGGCCCCGGCGGAATGTCGGCGAGCACGAAGAACCCTTCCGCGTCGGTGCGCGTGGAGCGGTCGAGTCGAGCGGAATCGATGAACACCTCCGCGTCCGCCACCGGCTGCAGCGCCGCCCTGTCGAGCACGCGCCCGTCGATCGCCCCCGCAAGCGGTTGTATCGCAAGCTGCAGCGGGGTGCTGGCGTCAGGCTCCAACTTCACCGACGCCTGCGCCGCGCGATAGCCCTTCGCGATCGCGGATACGTCGTAAGGCCCTGTCACGAGCGACTTCGCCTCGAACGTGCCCGCGGCGCCGGTTCGGCCCTCGCGGCTGGTCGGACCCGAGATCGTGACCGATGCTTCCGCGACGGGCGCGCCGGTCGAGGCGTCTCGGACGGTCACGGTCAGCGTGGAATGAGACAGCGCGGGCAGCGCCGGCTCGACCTGAACCGCCTCCGTTGGAAGTTGGGTAGCCTCGGCGACTGACTGCGGCCGGATCGTGACGGGTTCCGGTTCAGGCGGCTTCGGCTCAGTTTCTTCCGGCTGTTGAACGTTCTCCGGCTCCGGGGTCTCCTGCTTCCATTCCTCGGTGCAGCGCGGGCAGAACTGCCAGCCGGGCCTGAGTTTCCTGCCGCACTTCGGGCATCTGGCGAGCAGCGTCACGCCGCACGCCGGGCAGCGCTTGTAGCCGGAGTGGACCATCTCCCCGCAGTTCGGGCAGACCTTCGGCGGAGCCAGCCGAGCGATGAGATATGCCGCGAAGCCTATCAGCCCCGTGACCACAACCAGCACCGCCCACGCGCCGCCGCGCATCCCCCGCCAATCGGCATCCATCGCTACCCAGAACGGCAGGCTGATGATGAAAATGACGAGGCTGATCGCCGCCGCCCACGCCGCAAAGCTCGGCGGCACCTGCAGCTCCGCCCAGGACGGTATCACAGCGAACTCGCGGTAGGCGCCCATGCTGCCGAAAGCAGCACTGCCGATCGTTCTGCCCTGCGCATCCTTGATCAACTCGACCTTTGCCAGCGGCGCGAGCGGCCCGGCCGGCAGTGCTCCGCGCCATCCCTCGCCATTGGGCGCTCGAACCTGGCCGAATCCGCCGTAGATAGACTCGGGGAAATAAGCGACCACTTTGCCCGAGGAGTCCGCGACCGCCGCCCACGCGATCCTTGAGTCGCTCAGGCTGCCGAACGTTGGCGTATTCCACGTGTCCACTATCTGAGACAGCGTTTCATCCGAGCGGCGGACATTGCCGCTGCGGACGTAGCCCGACACGAACCCGCGAAGCAGGGCGGCGTCAGACCTGTCCAGTTTGTTCGCCGCCAGGCTGCGCAAGAACGACCACCCGTGCCCCTCGCTGTTGTAGTAGTCTTCAAGAGGGTAGAGGACTCGCAGTTCGCCGCCCCTGTAGAACGGCGCCAGAACAGCATAGGCGTAGCAGGCGACGAAGACCATAGTTGCGAGAAATGATACAAGACACAGCCAGCCGACGAGCTTTCTCATCGCAGTTCCTCCGGTGCAATCATCTTCTAAAAGTCGCGCCGTTCAGCGGCCTGCGCCTGGACGCGACCGCGATCGGCACAAACGACGTGATGAACACAGTCATAACTACAGCCACAGCGATGGGAGCGGGGCCGATCGCGCGGGCCGCTGCGACCAAGCTGAAGCATCCCGCTACGTGCAGTCCCAGAACACATGCCACCACCGCGAACGCCAGCAGCGATGCCCATATCATTGCAGGCAGGCCCTCTGCGAGCGGCTCGCGAGGCGACGCGGTCTCCACCCGGGCCAGTGCGCGCGAGAGCGCCGCGGACTCGGCCCGCGTGGGAACCGGCGCCGGCTCGCCCGCGACGGATTCGATGACACAGACGTAGCTCTCGTAGATCGCGCGGCACGAATCGCAGGACCCGATATGGGCGCGGCACTCCGCCGCTTCGTTTTCGTCAAGCTCGCCCGCCGCGCAGGCTATGATGGATGCCTCGTATTGCTCGCAGTTCATTCTCGGTTTCCTATGGATGCTGAATCAAGTTCAGCATGACAGGTTGGCAAGTGACTTTCTCAACGCCTTTAGAGCGTGGTGTATCCACGACTTCACGGTCCCGCTGGGCGCGTCCATTACCTCGGCGATCTCGTCGTATGTCAGGCCCATGCGGAATTTGAGGACGACCGCGCCGCGATGCTGTTGCGATAGCCCCTCGACCGCCCGCCAGAGCGCCACGGACTCGACCTTGCCCAGCGCCGCATCCTCGACGGACTGCTCCTCGTCGGCCGGTTCGCCGTCTTCGGCGACGTCTGTGAGGGGAAGCTCCCCGCGCCGTCCTCGCCTCCGCGCTTCTTCCCTGATCAGGTTGAGTGCGATGGCATACAGCCAGGTGCGGAACGTGGACTGCCCACGGAAGCTCGCGGCGGACTGAAACACCCTCACCAGCGCCGTCTGCGCGACATCCGCAGAGGATTCTCGATCTCGAAGGTGCCTCATCGCGAGGTCCAGCAGCTTCCCGTGATACCGCGACACCAGCACATCCATGCCGCTCCTGTCGCCGGAAGCGCATCGGGTGATGAGTTCCTCGTCCGATGCACGCTGTGCCCGCTGGTTCACTTGTCCGCTGTTCCCCTTCCCGGTCCATCAATGGGTTAGATGGTGAAGACGCCGAAATCGTTGAAGGACAATGCAGGGATTATTGGGAGTGCGCCCGGTGGCCGGAAGCGTTTGCCCGTGCCGACTGACTACTTCTTGGCCGCCATCAGCAGCGCCATGAGAGCCAGAAATACGCCGAATATGAGCTTGAGGTGGCAGGCCTGGAGGGCGTGCGCAAACTGCGACCCGCCGAATGCCCCCACCGCCGCTCCCAGTCCCACCCACACCGCGACCCGGCCGTCAACATTGCCGAGCGTTCTATGCTTGAGCATGCCCGTGATCGCGATCGGCAGCATCGCTGCGAGAGAGGTCCCCTGAGCAATGGTCTGAGCAAAGCCGAGCAGCAATGTGAGCGTCGGCACCATCACGATTCCGCCGCCGACCCCGAGTATCGCGCTCAGAAGGCCGGTCAGCACGCCTGTTCCCACTGCCAGCAGCGCCGCGTGAGCGGAGAACTGCATCGGATCGGGCGTAATCCCGTGCTTGGCCACGCATCCGTCGTAGATCATTCTTGCGGCGGTCAGGATCAAAAACACGCAGAACATCCGCCGCAGCGCCCTGCTCTTTATGTGCTGGACGATGCAGCCGCCGATGACCGCGCCCGCCATGCCCCCGACCGCGATCCCCACGGCGAAGATCACATCGACGTTATGATGCCGGAAATAGGTGACCACCGCCACGCAACTGAGCATCATGACTATCGCCAGGCTGGTGCCGTGCGCGCGGTGCTGGTCGAACGCAAGGAAGAACACCAGCGCCGGCACGAGCAGCACGCCCCCGCCGATCCCCAGCAGCCCGCCCATGATGCCCGCGGTCAGGCCGATGCCAAGGAGTATGAAAACGGTACGGTTAGTCTTTGATTCCATAAGCTGAGAGCCGAGAGCTGAGAGTCGAGAGTCGAGAGTCCGGAGCTAGGTCCCTTCCGGCTCTCTGCTCTCTGCTTCTCTGCTCTCTGCTAAAAAGTCACCGGCACGAGTTCCGCGCCGTAGTAGGTGTCGCCGCGGATGGTGTAAGCTTTGATGCGGAACAGGCTCGTCGGGCTGCCATCCGGCTGCGGCGTTGAGGTTGTGGCTGTCCCACTCGCCTTCCACGAACAGGTTGGCCGGCAGCTTCGCCTCGAACCCGCCGAACGGTCCCTTGATTCCGAGAACGCCGATGCCGACAGTCGCGGCGAAGTCGCGTATCACAACCGACGCCTCCCCCACGGGCAGGTGCCGCGTCACGACCGCATACAGCCCGATGCCGTCGGACTGCGAGGCCAGATCGTTCACACCAAACGCGATCGCGGGCGACAGCGACGTCTCCGGCAGGAAGCTCGCCTGCATGCCGACCATCGGCTGCAGGTCCTCCCCGCGTGGCTGGAACCCGATCGCGTTCAGCTCATACTGCTGCAGTCCGGTCCCGAACCAGTAGTAGTGCCCGCTGTTATTGCCCGAACTAAGCGCCGCCTCCGCGCGAACCTGCCCGGTCGTAAGCGTGGTCGCGGTCGGCGCGAGTATGAGCGGGTTCGCCAACCCAGCCGACACGATGGCCAGGATCAGAATCGGTATAACAAGCCACTTGACCATTGCTCTCCGCTTTCTGCTATCTGGGTGATTGCCGTGGTCACATCGTCCCGCCCGCACGGCCTGCTCGTATCCACAACCGCCACGAACTCGACCGTATGCGGCCTCGGCGACGGCCTCTGGCTGCTGACCCGATAGCGCTTATATCGCCGCCTGACAACGCTCAGCGAGCCGCGCTCGGCCAGCGACCTCAGCAGTTCGCTCGACCCCTATTATACCATCAGTCGAGTAGCTGACCAGCACGTATTTCGCCCGGACGCGCGATCAGCAGGCCCTCGAAACGCCTCCAGAGCGGTCGATTTGTAGCAGTACGGGCTGCGGCGCAGCGTCCGCCAGTCGTTCCGGATGGCGGCCTTGTCCCGCGCGCCGTTGCCGGAGATGAACTCGGTGATCGGCGGCTTGTCCCACAGCGCGACGGTGTTCAGCAGATGGTAGTTGGAGCCGTACTGGTGCTGGTTATACGGCGGATCGAGTAGGCGATATCGCACTCGATCCGCGCGGCCAGCGCGGACGCGTCCTCGCGTGAGACGAGGTTCTCGACGCCGTTATCGAACAGCACGGCGGCCGGAGCGTGAGCAAGCTGCGAATGCGATACCACGCCGTCTTCGTCGAGCCGCCCCAGCCGTTGTGGAATCCCTTGAACACGCCCGAGGTGTTGCTGCAATACGACGCCTGGTAGATCAGCGGCGCGAGCAGGACCGCTTCCTCGGTCGAATCGATCTCTCCGTCCTGCGCGCCATCTCGCAGATCTGCTCGCGCATGGCGTCGATCCTGCGGCCGTTGCGTCTGGGTGTAGAACATTCTCTCGCGGGCGATGTCGTAGTTCTCATCGTCGGCGGGGCAGTAGTGCGTCGCGATGTAGCCACGCTCGCCCGCCAGCGCGTTCAGCGCGTCGAAGGCGCTCGTCCATCCCGCCGAGCCTGGCGAACGCCGGCGGCGCGTTGGCGCGATATAGGCCTTGTTTATGATCTCGGAGTAGGGCTCCCAATCGTTTGCGATCACGCGAAACCCCATCGTCTTCGCGAGCCTCGATACGACTCCGCTGCCGGCGAACAGGTCGAAGAATAAGAAAAGGGGACAGATCCCTTTTTTCCGAGCGTGAAAAAGGGACTGTCCCGTTTTCGGCTAGTTCTATCGCCTGGCGGATGAGTGGCAGGAGTTTGCGCTTGTTGCCGATGTAGGGGATGAGCTGGTCGGTGAGGTAGTCCATCAGTGTTTGGACGCCGGCGAGAACACCGCGTCGAAGCAGTCGCCCTTGTGCGTGAGCTGGGTCACCTTGCCCGACTCCGGATCGATCGTCACGATGCTGCGCTTGTGGGTCTTCGCATCGAGCTGCGCGGCGAGTATCGTGCCGCCGTCCGCCGAGAACACCGGGCTTTCGAATCGCCCTTCGCGAGGATTCCGCCGCCCTTCGTTGCAGCGTCGACCCGCACCAGCCCCGGTTCCTGCTTGCCCTGCGGCCCTTCAACCGGCACCACGACGACCGCCCCGTCCGGCGACACCGCCGGCGCTGCCAAACGTGACGTCCTTCGCGCAGGTCAGCGGGTCCAGACGCTTCTCTTCGGGGTAGAAGGCGACGACCAGGTCATCGTGTCCGCAGCTGAACCGTCGCCACCAGCATCGCTTCATCCGCCGCCCACGCTATGCCGCCGATGTGCATCACTGACTGCGCAGCCTGCGATTCGCTCGCACTAGCGCTATTTGAGATCACCGGCACCGCTTCACCGTCCGGCTTGGGCAGATACGTCGAGCGAGTCCGTCATCCGGTCCTGGCTTGAGACACCCGCCAGGCCCTCGCTGTCCGGCGCCCAGGAATACGCTGAATACAGAGGGATCGCGTCTCTGTGTTCGGGATCGCTCATTGCCATGACCATTTCCTGGTGTGTCGGCAGCAGCGGGTCGGGATTGCTGCCGTTCAGCTCGGCGACGTAGACCCTTCCCGTCTCGATATAGGAGAGCTTCTTGCCGTCGGGGCTGAACCCGGCTGGCGCTTGGAGCCGGTGGAGGTCGTGAGGGCGTAAGGAGTGCCTCCATTGACGCCGACCGCCATCACGTGGCTGACCGATCCGCACATTCCGATGAACGCGATCCTGTTGCCCGCAGGTGTGATCGCCGGCGCCGACAGGACGCGCGCGCCTTTGGTTATCTGCTTGCGGCCGGAGCCGTCCAGGTTCATCGAGTAGATCTCGCGCGTGCCGGAGGCGTCCGAGACGAAGATGATCTTGTCGAACGCCTTCGCGCCGGTGAACCACGGCAGCCCCCACTGCTCCAGCTTGCCGCTCATTCCGGCGAGCATCACGCCCAGCACGAGCGCGATCAGCAGTATGCCGAGTATTCCCTTGAGTTCAGGATTGCGGATGAGTCTCATTGAATGTTTAATGTTCAATGTTGAATGTTGAATAGGGTTGCTTCTATTCAACATTAAGAATTCAATATTAAACATTATCTCGTTCCCTTCCTTCTCAGCACCTTGCCCGCGAGTTCGCCGGTCAGTTCGCCGTGTTCGACCGCGAGCTTGCCGTTCACGAACACGTATTCTATACCAGTTGATTTCTGGTGAGGGTTTCCGTAGGTTGCGGTATCCTTGACCTTGTCGGCGTCGAAGACGACGATGTCGCGCCCAGTTGCCCACGCTTATCGACCCCCGGTCCTTAATCCCGAGCTTCCTCGCGGCCATCGAGGTCATCTTGCGGATCGCGGTCTCCAGCGGAATCACGTGCTTCTCGCGGACGTAGTGGCCCAGCACACGCGTGAACGTGCCGAACGCCCTCGGATGCGGCTTGCCGGAGACGTGCTCGCCGGTGATCGCGCGCGCGGAGGCGTCGCTGCCGACCATCGTGTTCGCGCTCTGCATGACCGTCTCGATATCCTCCTCGCACATGGCGAACTGCACCATCGACACGCCGGTTTCCTCCTCTTCGAGCAGGTCGAGCACGGTCTCGGCGCGGGGCGACTGCGCTGCTCGGCGATCTGTCGAATCGTCTTGCCCTCGCAGCTTCGGTTCTTGTCGGTGCGGACGCTGCTGATGAGCACGCTCGACCAGTCGCCGTGGCTGCCGAACTCCCCGCCGTTGCTGGATCTTTGGAGGTAGGCCAGCAGCTCGTCGCGCTGCGTGTCTTGATCCGCTCCAGCAGCGCCTTATCGCCGCCATCGTGCGCCCAGTGCGGAAGCAGGATCGAAAGCGAGGTCGCGGAGGCGGTGTAGGGATACTGGTCCGCCGTCACGTCGATGCCTTCGCCGCGCGCCTCGCGGATCATCTCAAGGGTTCCCTTGACCTTGCCCCAGTTGCTGCTGCCGCAGGCCTTATGGTGCGCGATCTGCACGGGCACACCCGCGCCTCTGCCGACCGTAATGGCCTCATCGACCGCCTCTTCGATCAGTTGCGCACGCTCGTCTGCGGATGTGGCTGGCGTAGATGCCGCCGTAGGGCTGAACGCCTTTGGTGATCTCGATAAGCTCGGCCGTATCGGCGAAGCACCCGGGGGCGTAGATAAGGCCCGTGGATATGCCGAACGCGCCCTCCTCGCATCGATTCCGCCGCCAACTGCCTGCATCCGTGCGATTTCGTCACGGCGTCGCCTCGCGGTCCGCAAGCCCGACCACGGCCGCCCGCAGGTTGCAGTGGCCCGACCAGCGTGAGCGACGTTGATTCCTATCCGCCGCTTTTCGAAGGCCGACAGGAACTCGCCCATCGTGCACCAATCCTCCTCGATGCCGTGGCGCTTCCGCCAGCTTTCGAGTTCAGCGCGGCCGGGCTCGTCCAGGCACTGGCGCGGACGAAAACCCGCAGTTGCCGCAGACCTCCAGCGTGACGCCTTGGGTGATCTTGCTCTCGGCGCTGCGGATCGACGAACAGCCCGCCGTCGGTGTGCGAGTGCATATCGATGAAGCCGGGAGCCAGGACCAGGTCGGTGCCGTCGATGACGCGTGCCGCCTCGCCTTCCACGACGCCCACTGCCGCGATCTTGCCGTTTGTGATCGCGACGTCGGCCTCGATAGGCGGGCTCGCCGCTGCCGTCCATGATGAGTGCATTGCGGATGATATAGTCGAACATTAACCCCTCCAACTAAGCTTTCGGCGCGCGGCATGGGGATTCCTTTGGCTCGATGTGCGAAGTGCGATGTCCGAGGCCCGAACTGATGACTGACGACTGACAACTGACGGATCTCCTTTGCGCGCCGCCTCATATTGTGGTACACTTTGCCTGGCGAGTTCGGTGTCCCGCTCCCGTCAGGGAATGCTGTATGCGATCCAAGTTCTGCCCCATGTTTCGATTCTTTATGCTTGTCGCACTGTGCGCGGGCCTGGCGCTGACGGCCGGATGCGCGCACGAGAATGCTGCCGCGCCTGTCAAACCCAGGCCCCTGCTGATCGGCGGCCAGCCGAAACCGAACGCGCAAGCCGCCATTCCAGGCAAAGACGATTCCGGGCGCCCGAAGATCGAGGTCGAGTTCGCTCCGCCCAAAGGCGACGGCGCGCGGCACAGCGTAACGATCAAGTGGGCCGGCAAGAACGGCACGAAGATGACGTGCTCGGCAAAGTCCGCCGATTTCAACGAGGTCACACAGGTCGGCGGCCTTGTTGACTTTTCCGCTCAGCTATACGAAAATGGCAAGTTGACCGCTGCCATCCGGGCGCCGGTCGCCACCGCGGACACGGCCAAGCGAGTGATCGTCGCATCCGGCGGCGTCGTCATGAGATCGCTGGAGCGCAGACACGGTTGTGCAGGCCCAGTGGATCAAGTGGAATGCCGGGTCGGACAAGGTCATCGGCAACGGCGGAGTCTCGATCAAGTCCACGAACGGCAGCATGGAGGGCACGAAATTCGAGGCGGACACGGCTCTCAAAACGATAAAGGTGGAGTGAACATGATGAGGCTGATACTCCTGGCTGCGGCTGTGCTGACGATGGTAACACCCGGGCTTGCGGCTACGTATAAATCTCCGGATGGCACGCTGTTCCTGAGCGCGCGCACGATAGATGTGAACGGGAAGACCGACACGTTCGTCGCGACCGGCAAGGCGCACGTTCTCGTCAAAGATCCGACCGCCGGGACCTCGCTCGAAGCGGACGCCGAGAAGATGACGGTCGTCGTCAACTGGGCCAAGAACGCGAAGTCCGGCAAGGCCGCGACCGGCGGGGCCTCGCTCAAGAGCGCGAACATGGCCGGCCCGGTCACGATGGTCTATACGTTTCCTGATTCAAGCGGGGGCATCTCCAAGTTCACCGCCACGGCTGACAACGCCGATTTCGACGGCGCGACCAGCATGGCGCATCTCACCGGCCACGTGAAGATTGTCAACGAGAACCCGGCGATATTCGCGGAGCCGGCGGTGATGGTCGGAGACAAGGCGACGGTCAATCTCTCGCCCAATCCCGGCCCGGAGGGCTTCCGCTTCCGGGTCGAAAGCTCACCCGGCGTGAGCACGATCACAGTGACACCGAAACCGAAGGAGTCTCAGTAGCCCGGCCGCAGTCTGCTTCGGGGCGAAAAGCAGCCCACGAAGCATCCTGCTGTCCTGAACTTTCAACTTCCAACTTTCCAACCTGCAACTGATGAATCTAGAAGTCAAAAACCTGGTCAAGATATACAAAGGGCGGCGCGTGGTCAGCGACGTCAGCCTCGGGCTCGATACCGGCGAGATCGTCGGCCTTCTGGGGCCTAACGGCGCGGGCAAGACCACGACGTTCTATATGATGGTCGGGCTCGTCAGGCCGGACGACGGCCGCGTGTTGCTCGAAGGCAAGGACATCACGAACAAGCCGATGTATCAGCGCGCCCGGCTGGGGCTGGGCTATCTCGCGCAGGAGCCGTCCATCTTCCGCAAGCTCACCGTCGCCGAAAACCTCCTGCTCGTGATGGAGATGAACGGCGTCAGCCGCAAGGAACGCCTTGTCAAGACCGACTCGCTCCTGGAGGAGTTCGGCCTGACCCGCGTCCGCGGCGAAAAGGGCCAGGTTCTTTCGGGCGGAGAGCGCCGGCGGGTCGAAATCGCTCGGTCGCTTGCCACCGACCCCCAGTTCATCCTCCTCGACGAACCGTTCACGGGTGTCGATCCCATTGCCATAGGTGACATCCAGGATATCGTCCAGCACCTCAAAGACAAGGGAATCGGCATCGTCATAACCGACCACAACGTCCGCGAGACGCTCGCTATCACCGACCGCGCCTACATCATGTCCGAGGGTGAGATCAAGACCTCCGGGCCGTCTTCGAAGCTGCCGGACGACCCGATCGCGCGCAAGTTCTACCTCGGCGACAGGTTCGAGATGTGAGGCGCGTATGAAGCTGGTCGATAGACAGGTGCTTCGCGAGCTGATCGGGCCGTTTGCCTTCGGAGTGGCGATGTTCACCACGGTGTTCTTCGCCGGAAAGATACTGATCGACCTTACAAACTGGCTGATGAACGGCATGCCGGTCTTGACGGCGCTGGAAATCGTGCTATACTCTCTGCCGTCAACGATGTTCTGGACGCTGCCCATGAGCACGCTGCTCGCGGTGCTGATCGGGGTGGGGCGGCTGTCCGGCGAGAGCGAGGTGGTCGCCCTTTTTGCGGGCGGGGTCAGCTTCTATCGAGTCGCGCTGCCGATAATGGGGCTGGGGATCGCCGTCAGTGTATTCTCGTGGTTCCTTAACGATAGGGTCGCGCCGATGGCCGCCACGCGGATGACCGACCTCAAAGCGGCCGTGCTCAAGACGACCGCTTCAGCCGATCAGCCGTTCACGCTGCAGGACACCGGCACCAATTCGCAGATCATGGTCAGAGGAGGTATGGACAAGGACGCGGGCGTTCTTCGCGGCGTGACGATTGTGGTGTTCGGACTGGACAGCGGCTACCGGAGCAGGCCGATTCTCTATCTCTACGCGTCGCGAGCGCAGTGGGCCGGCATGAATGACCCGAAGAAGCGCTACAGATGGAAGCTGTATGACGGGTATACGCAGGCAATCGATCCGCGCGATCCCAATTCGATCAGCACGGTGACTTTCACGGGAGCCCAGACGCGGGAGGTCGAGATTCAGAAGACGCCAAAGGAGATGGCCATGTATCAGAACCTCAATCCGGAGCAGATGAGCTTTGCGGACCTGAGCCGCATGGTCAGGATCCTGCGGATGTATCCCGACCGGCCGATCAACGAGATACGGCAGATCGACGTAGACAGATGGAACAAACTCTCGGTGCCGCTCACCAGCCTGGTCTTCGCAATGCTCGCCGCCCCGCTGGGTATACGGCCCCACAGAAGCTCGTCTTCGGTCGGGCTGGGCTTGAGCATACTGGTCATTTTCCTATACTATATAGTCGGACGCTATACGATCTCCCTGGCCGTGCAGGGCAACGTCGCGCCGATGGTCGGCGCCTTTGCCCCGAACATTATCGGGCTCGCCGCCGCGTTCGTGCTCCTGAGGCGCGCGGCGAAATGACCCGATAGATAGACAGTCGTCATGACCTACACAATCCTGGTTGTAATAGTATTGATACTGGCCTCCGGGTTTATCGCCTATTGGGGCGACATTCTCGGTAGGCGCATGGGCAAGAAGCGCCTCACGCTTTTTAACCTCCGCCCGCGCTATACCGCGATCGTGGTCACTACCATCACGGGCATGATCATCTCGGCACTGGTTCTGGGCGCGGCCCTGTCATTCAACGCGGAGTTTCGCAAGGGCGTCACGCAGTATGAGCAGATCCTCAAGAGCAGACGGCAGCTTGCCAAGGAAAACGGCGAACTGGCCCTTCGCGGTAAGCAGCTCCGCGCCGAGGTCGCCAAGCAGCGCAACGAAGTCGCGGGCGCCCGCCAGGACGCCTCCCTCGCCAAGGCGCAGCGCGACAAGGCGCAGGCCGTGGTTGCCCGGCTCCGCAAGGAGATAGCCCAGCGCCAGAAGGAGCTCGTCGAGCTCAGCAAGCGAGCGAATGCCGCCCAGGACGAGCTCGAACAGCGCAGGAGCGACATCAAGCTCGTCCAGCAAGACTTGCGAGTCGCCCAGGATTCGCTTGCGCGGGCCAACGAGGCTGTCAAGGAGACTCAGGCCCAACTGGAGGTTGCACAGACGCGACTGACGACGACCCAGGCCCAGTTGCAGGCAACCCAGGCCGATCTCAACGGGACCTTGGCCGCCCTGAACGCCTACGACGAGGATAGCAGGAAAGCATTGAACTACCTCGTCAGACTCCGCACCAGCGACATACCATTCCGCCAGGGCGATGAGATCGTCAGGGGCAAGATCGATCCGACTCGCTCGAGATACGAGATCACGCGCGATCTCGAACGCCTGCTCGATCTTGCCAGCAAGAAGGTGATCGAGAACGGCGCCAAGGTCGGCGACAACGGCCGCGCGGTCAACGTCGTCTATCGTGACATCGAGGGCAACGAGAACGTCCTGTTCATGTTCAACGAGGACAAATACATCAGCCTCGCGGTCGATAAGATCATGTCCAGCGACTCCGAGGTGCTCGTGCAGATCGTCTGCGGCATGAGTTCGCTTCCGGACGCGCAGGTCCCGGTCGCGATTCGCCTCTACCTGAACCGGCCTGTCTATTCGACCGGCGACAGGATCGCTCAGGCGAGAATCGACGGCAGCCAGTCCCAGGGCGCGGTTCTGTTGGCTGTCAACGACTTCCTGCAGGCCGATGTCGCCAAAGCCGCGGCCGAGGCGGGGGTGGTGCCGGTGACCGGGCAGGACCCCCGAGACGCGCTCGGCGCCAATCGCGAGGCTCAGGCCGATGAGCTTCTGCGGCTGGTATCGGAGATCAAGTCTGTCAACGGAACCGCCAGGATCAGCGCCAATGCCACCGACGACATCCACGCGGCGGACACGCTTAGTATGTCAAACGTCCGCTTCGCAGTGACCAAGGCGCGGTAATGGCCGAGCGAAGAATAGTCCTCGCCATCGATCCGGGTCGGTCCAAGTGCGGAATAGCCGTGGTGGCCGATGGGGCCGAAGCGGAAGTGCTGCACCGCGCGGTCGTGCCCACCGATCATCTCCGGCAGGCCGTCTCCGAACTCACCGCTCGCCACCGCCCCGAGGCAATCCTCGTCGGCGACGGAACAACCGCCTCCGAAGCCGCGAAAGCGGCGGAGCAGGCGGGCGCGCCCGTCAAGGTCGTTGACGAGCGTCTCACATCCGTCGAGGCACGCAAGCGCTACTTCGTGGAGAACCCGCCGCGCGGCCTGCGGCGCCTGATCCCAGTATCCCTCCAGACCCCAAGCCAACCAATCGACGACTACGTGGCCATCATCCTCGCCGAACGCTACCTTCAGACCTAGTTCTCTCGCCTCGGACCTCGGACTTCGGACCTCGACCCTGGTTTCACTTTCCGTGGATATGGGAACATACTCTAGCGGCTGAGCCTGTATGCTTGCCAGCCGCGGCCAAAAAACACGCGGCACTGGTAATATTACCTGGAATAATCCGTCTGGATGTATTGACACGGTATTACTGCTGTGCTAAGATGCCGTGATTAGCTGGCTATCACACTGATTGTGGCGCGGGCCAGAAAGGAGGTGCAATCCTCGATAAGCGCCCGTGAGTGCCGCAGGTGATAGCATAGGCAGGAAGGATTTGCTCGATTGCGAAGATGGGTGGGTCAGGTAACATGGAGACTGATTCGGTCCCGTCCGAGCGAGAAGCGTCCTCCTGTCTGGTTTCAGACAATCAAGGAGGATTAACCATGAAGAAGACACTTACTGATTGCAGTGGTTCTTCTGCTCGCGGCTCCGTGCATTCGCGCAGGGACCGTTCAACGATGTGCCCACAGATCATTGGGCATACGATGCAGTGAACCAGCTGCAGAAGGACGGGATCGTCATTGGCTATCCCGACGGAACGTTCGGTGGGAAGCGAGCGATGAGCCGCTACGAGTTCGCTACGGCTATCGCGAGAATGCTCCCGCTGATCAGCCAGCAGGTAGACCTGAGCAACTACGTCACCAAGTCCGAACTTGCCAGAACGCCATCGCCGGTGTCGAAGCGATGATCCGGAGATGCCGGACCTGAGCAAGTACGCGACGAAGGCCGACGTGGATGCGATCAAGAAGCTCGTGGACGAGTTCCGCGATGAGATCGCGGCTCTGGGCGTGGATGTTGATGCTCTCAAGAGAGACGTTGCGGCGCTGTGCGCTCGCGTTGATGCCCTGGAAGCAGAGCAGAGGCGCGTTCGAATCACCGGTGACGTGAACGTATTCGGCATCGCGACCGCGACTGAGCAGGGCGTGCCGTTCGACCTCGACGAGCGTCTGACAAGCGGCGCCAACGCCACTGGCAGCGCGGCAAAGAGGGACACCCTCATCCGCAACATCGGCGTTGTCAAGGACTTCGATCTCAACATCGTTGGTCGAGTCAGCCAGACAACTACCGCTCAGCGCGACGATCAACTACGGCGACTACCTCGAACTACATCGCGTTCGTGGACGACTACGTTGACGGCTTCAGGGCCACGAGCAAGACCCCGGTCGTCGGTCAGGCCTTCCGAGGCGTGGACAGTTCTCGAGCCTCGCAGACACGTTCTTCCCGTACTACCTGTACATCGACTACCGGTCTCGGCAAGGGCAGCTTCGAGGTCGGTCGGTTCCCGCTGCAGTTCACTCCGTACACGTTGAAGAAGATCGACGTGGACAGCTACACGACTATCCTGAAGACGGATGACGGCAACTACCCGGTGGACGGCATCAAGGCCGGCTACAACTTCGGTGGCGTTGATGTTACCCTGTTCGCAGTCAAGAACGACGAGAACAGCTTCCTGATCAACGGTCTGACCGGCCAGCCGAATGCTGGTCTGTTCGATGCGAATGGCGGACACAATCAGGGCTTCGCGTTCTTCAAGCCGGTTACAGGCCCTTCGGCGATCGCCAGCACTCACGTGGCTGGAAACTTGGACGATGCCGTCAGCCAGACCGCTGGCGGCCGCGTGGCATTCGGCACACCGTGGAAGGGCAACATCGGTCTACCTACTACCAGGCGTGGTCTGAGCCGGCCTGGGAGTTCGCGCCGGGTGCTGTGCTTGGCAACGGCTACGATCAGGCTCCGAGTCTTCGGAGCTGACCTCGCCGTTCCGTTCGGCAACTGGGGCGTCGCTGGCAGCTGGACTCAGAGCGATACGCTCGCCAGTGACCTGGCTCCGGCTGGGATTCCCGACGTGACGGATGACAACACCGCTTGGGACGCGCAAGGTCAACGGTTCGTTCGGCAAGCTGAGCGCTGATGCCGGTTACAAGAGCATCGGCCGCAACTTCGCGGCCGCGGGCGCTTGGGACAAGATCGGCCGCTGGACCAACCCGGTTGACATTCAGGGTCCGTATGTTGACTTCGACTATCCGATCGCTCGGAAGTTGAAGATCGCGCTGAACGGTGAGTTCCTCAACATGAAGGACACCTGCCGGACCGCTGCCGGCACCGCACGCTGGGGCCGCAAGGACGACACTATCACCAAGGCTGAGGCCGGTGTGAAGTGGGGCATCTCCAAGAGCAACTCCCTCGACCTCGGTTACGAGTGGGTCCAGTACTCGCCTGACAAGGGCGGCCTTGACAGCGCCCAGGAGACCTACCTGACCATCGGTTGGGCGCATCAGGTGTGCCCGAACGCCGGCTTCAAGGTCGGCTATCAGTTCATCAACTATGACGACGGCAAGCCGGTTGTGGCTGGCGTTCCCGGAACGGGCCCTGGCCCGTACTTGGGCGACTACCGCGGTGGTTTGGCGTTGTTCAGTTCGGTGTGAGCTTCTAAGCTCTAACCTGAACCTAAAGCCCTCGGAGCAATCCGAGGGCTTTTTCTATTTCCGCGGAGGCGAGCATGAAGACAACGTTAACACTGATTCTGGCGTCGGCGCTGGTTCTGGCGCTCCTGACGCCGTGTGCCGCCCAGGACGACGTGGCGTCGCCGCCGGCGATCTATTTGCCTGCCGGAGGCAAGGTCGTTACGGAGATCAACCTCAGCGATGAGGACGTGCTGGGCATCATCAAGGAGTCGATCCCGGCTCTGGCCGATGTGGCCAAGGAACTGCTGCCTCTCAAGATGGGCGCGAGTCCCGAGGCTGCCGAGGCAATCGTGAACGCGATCGACGTCACGGGGCTTATGGACGCGATCAGCGGCATCAACAACGTCCGCATTCTTATCGCGAAGTACCCCCCAAGGATCTCGCCGGAGCGGTTTCTCAAGGAGTTCAACATGGGGGTCGCGAAAGCCGGCCGGTTCAACAGGATTATGACCGACTTCGGATTCTCAGGAGGAGCCGCCGGCCTGTATGCGCTGCCGGATAATGCCGGATGCATTGGCGTTTGCTTACGATCCCGGCCAGCGCACGGTCTACGCGGCACGCATAGTCGGCGGGCTCGACGTGCCGAAGCTGATCAAGTGGGCCGGCAACGTGGCCAAGATGATTGGCGCCCAGTCTCGGTCCACCACGGAGGAAGCGCCCGACGAAGCGACCGAGGAAGCGCCTGAGGCCCCAAACCCCGCACCTCCCGCCGCAGAGAACCAGTAGTCAGCAACTCTGGAAAGATGCTTCGGACGGCTCTTCTCACCGAAGCATCTTTCCCTCCGCTCCTTGTTCCCTTCGCCGTCTCCGCGCATTCAGTGCCTCGCGATTCCCCTCCCTCTGGCATGTTTGGCAGGTTTTGAGTTACAATAGTGTCCGGGCTTTGCTTTGCAAGCCCTAATAGACTGCACGAGGGGAGCCGCATGTGTGGAATAGTTGGCTATATTGGTGAGAAGCAGGCCTGCTCAGATTCTCGTTGACGGGCTGAAGCGGCTGGAGTATCGAGGATACGATTCAGCGGGAATCGCGATCCTGGATCGACGGCGACATCCAGATATCATAAGAGCGTGGGCAATCTGAAGGCGCTCGAGACTTCGCTGGACGGTAAGCAGCCGGTGGGAGCGCTGGGGATCGGTCACACGCGGTGGGCCACGCACGGGCCACCCTCCAACGCGAATTCACATCCACATTCGGACTGCACGCGGCCGAATCGCCGTTGTCCATAACGGCATCATCGAGAACTACCTTACTCTCAAGAACGAGCTTATCGAGCAGGGACACAAGTTCACCTCCGAAACCGACACGGAGGTCGCCGCGCACCTGATCGAGTCGCTACTACAAGGGCGATCTGCTCAAGGCCGTCAGCGAGGCTGCAAGCAGCTTGAGGGTTCGTTCGCGCTCGTGGTCGCCTGCCAGGACCAACCGGACCGGATAGTCGCCGCGCGGCGCCACAGCCCGCTGGCGGTCGGCCTGGGCGACGGCGAGAACTACTCGGCTCCGACGTGAGCGCGTTCCTCAAACACTCCAAGAGGGTCATCTACGTCGAGGACGACAACATCGCCGACGATCACGCGCGATGCGGTCAAGGTCTACGATATGGACGGCAACCCGATCGACGCCAAGATCACCGAGATCGACTGGGACGCGGCGATGGCTGAGCGCGGCGGCTACGATCACTTCATGATCAAGGAGATCCACGAGCAGCCGCGCGCCCTGCGAGAGACCATGCGCGGCAGGCTCATGGGCGACGACGAGCCGGTCGAGCTGCCCGGCCTCAATCTGACCGACGAGGAGATCAAGAAGATCGAACGCATCGTGATGGTCGCGTGCGGAACGGCATATCACGCGTCGGTGGCCGGCAAATACGTGTTCGAGCGCTGTGCCGGATACCGGTCGAGCTGGACGTGGCCAGTGAGCTGCGCTACCGCGACCCCGTCATCGACGACCGAGTGCTTGCCATCGTCATCACCCAGTCAGGCGAGACGATCGACACCATAGTCGGCCTGCGCGAAGCCCGCGCAAAGGGCGCGAAGGTGGTCACGATAACCAACGTGGTCGGCAGCCTGGCGTCACGCGAGGCGGACGGGACGCTCTACACCTACGCCGGCCCGGAGATCGCCGTTGCGAGCACCAAGGCCTACACGACCCAGATCATGGTGCTCAATCTCATGGCGCTGCACTTCGCCCAGGTCCGCGGACACGATCACGCCCGAGCGCGCCGCCCAACTCCGCGCCGCACTGCGCAAGCTGCCCGAGCAGGCCGAGGAGATTCTCAAGGACTACCGCGACCTGCTGGCCATCGCGCGAGCGCTACCACACATTCAACGGCTTCCTGCTCATGGCGCGCGGGATCAATCTGGCGAGCGCGCTCGAGGGCGCGCTGAAGATCAAGGAGATCTCCTACATGCACGCCGAAGGTTACGCGGCAGGCGAGATGAAACACGGCCCGATTGCCATGATCGACCCGTGCTTCGCCACGATCGCGATGACGCCGCAGTCGGCCACCTACGACAAGATGCTGGGCAACATCCGGGAGATCAAGGCCCGCGCCGGCGAGGTCATCGCGATTGCCAACCACGGCGATCACGTCATCGACGACTACGCCGACCACGTCCTGCGCATCCCCGAAACCGAGGAGCTTTGGTCTCGCCTGTGCTGGTGGCGCTGCCGCTGCAGTTGCTGGCCTATTACGTGGCCAAGGACCGCTGCCCGGCCATCGACCAGCCGCGAAACCTGGCAAAGACAGTCACCGTCGAATAGGAGTCAACAGTTATCAGTCGTCAGTCGTCAGTCCTAGCGCGCATTATCCACGAGGATCGTGAATAATTGCTCGGAGAGCGCGATCCGGGCCAGGACCGATGACTGACGACTTGGGAGTGACAACAGCCATGCATGTCCTACGTCTACACGGTCCCAGTGACCTCAGAATGCACGAAGAGCCCATCCCGCAGCCCGGGCCGGGTGAGGTGAGGCTCAAGATCGCCTCCGTGGGCATCTGCGCGTCCGACCTGCACTACTATCGCGACGGCCGCATCGGCACCACGGTCGTCACGGAGCCGCTCGTGCTGGGCCACGAGGCTTCGGGCGTCGTCGATGCGCTCGGCGACGGCGTGACGGGGCTTGCGGTCGGCGACAGGGTGGCGATTGAGCCTACCAAGCCGTGCGGCGAGTGCGAATTCTGCCGCGAGAGGCGCTTCAACGTCTGCCCGAACGTCGAGTTCTTCGGCACACCGCCCGATCGACGGCTGCTTCCGCGAATACCTCTGCTGGCCGGCCGAGCTTGCGATCAAGATCCCCGATTCGATGAGCCTCGACGAGGCAGCGATGATCGAGCCGCTGGCGGTCGGCGTACACGCTGTGCGTCTCGCCGAAGTCAAGCCCGGCGACACGGTCGCCGTGCTCGGCGCGGGCGCGATTGGGCTGTCGGTCCTGCAGGCGGCGAAGATAGCCGGCGCGGAGCGCATCATCGTCAGCGAACCCGTCAAAGAACGCCGTGAGCTGGCGAAGAGGCGCGAAGCGAGGTCATCGATCTCGTCGCAGTGCCGACGCCGAGGAGTTCGCTCGACTGACTGACGGCCGCGGCGCCGACATCGTGATCGAGTGCACCGGCGAGGACGGCCCCGTGCGGGACTCCTGCCGGATCGTCCGGGTGCTGGGACGGGTCGTGATCATCGGCATACCCGACAGCGACGACTACTCCTTCGAGGCGTCGCCGAGCCGTCGTAAGGAGCTGACGGTGATCTTCTGCCGCCGCAGCAATCTTGCCGCCGAGACCGCCATCCAGTGGGTCGCCGAAGGCAAGATCGACGCCGCGTGCATGGCCACCCATCGTTTCTCTCTCGAACAGGCCGAGGAGGCCATGAACCTCGCCATCGCCAAGTCCGACGGCGTGATCCGCGCGGTCATGACCGTCAACTCGTAGCTTCCAACTTTCAACTTGCAACTCGTAATTCGTAACTCCGTAACTCGCAATCAACGAGGTGTGCCTTGTCCCAGCATACATCTCCGTTTCCGCCAGATCCATCTCGATTTCCACACGTCCCCGCACATCCCCGGCATCGGGGAATGCAGTTCGACGAGAAGCAGTGGCAGGACGCGCTGAAGCTCGGCCACGTGAACTCGATCACGTGCTTCTCGAAGTGCCACCACGGCTGGAGCTATCATCCCACCAAGGTCGGCAAGATGCACCCGCATCTGAGCTTCGACCTGCTCCGCGCGCAAATCGACGCCGCGAAGGCAGATCGACGTCAACGTGCCCGATCTACATCTCCGCCGGGCTGGACGACGTCATGGCCGCCGAGCATCCCGAGTGGCGGGAGGTGACGGTCGAGGGCAGATACGGCGGGTGGACGCGCCCCGATCACCAACGCCGGGCTTCCACACGATGTGCTTCGGCTCGCCGTTATCTGGACTACCTCTGCGAGCAGATCAGGCGAAGCCGTGCGGATGTTCCCCGAGTGCGACGGCAGTATTCCTCGACATCATCTCCCAGGGCGAGTGCTGCTGCAAGGCGTGCCTGGCCTACATGAAGGAGCACGGCCTCGACGCGAGCAAGCCGGAGGACCGCCAGGCCTGCAGCGGATGCCTCGCTCGATCGCTACTATCAGCGAGACCACCGCCGCCTGCCGCTGCGACGACCCGAACATGCCCGTCTTCCACAACAGCGGCCACATCACCAAGGGCGACACGCGGCATCCTGCAGCTACTTCAGCCACCTGGAGCTCGAATCCCTGCCCACGGGCGGGTGGGGCTACGATCACTTCCCGCTGTCCGCGCGCTACGTCGCCAAGCTCGGGCTCGACTACATGGGCATGACCGGCAAGTTCCACACGACCTGGGGCGAGTTCGGCGGCTACAAGCACCCGAACGCGCTGCGCTACGAGTGCGCGCTGATGCTGGCGAACGGCGCGAAGTGCTCGGTCGGCGACCAGCTCCATCCCAACGGCCAGCATGGACGAAACGACGTACAAGATCATCGGCGAAGCTTATGCAGAGGTGGAAGTCCAAGGAGCCGTGGTGCGACGGGGTCAAGAACGTCGCGGACATAGCCGTTCTCTCCAGCGAGGCCGAGGCACGGGCACCAGTCGCAAGCGCGGACGTCGGCGTCGGGCCGGGTTCTGTTCGAGAGCCACATGCTCTTCGACCTGATCGACCGGAATGTAGAGCTTTCGGCCTACAAGTTGCTCATTCTGCCGGACGACGATCGAATCGATGATGAGCTCAGTGCAGGAATCGACGCGTATCTGAACAAGGCGGAAAGCTGCTTCTGACCGGCAAGAGCGGACTCTGGAAGGACCGCAGAGGAGTTCGCATTCGACATCGGCGCGTGACTATCGTCGGCGAGAGCCCGTTCCAGCCCGATTATCTGCGAAGCAGGACTCAGCGCTTTCGCCGCTCGCTTCGTCGGCTCGCCGCTGGTGATGTATCATGCACTCCCAGCAGGTCAAGCCGACCACCGGCGAGAGCTGGCGGGCATTCGCAATCCCGTACTTCAACCGCACATGGGAGCATTTCTGCAGCCACCAGCACGCGCCCGACGCGGAGCTGTCCGATTATGCGGCCGCGATCGCAAGGACAACATTCTCTACCTCGCACACCCGATCTTCGCGATCTATGCGGCGCAGGGCGCTGTCGCGTATCGCGAATACGCCGCGAACGCGATCAAGTCTGATGCTCGGCGACGAGCTGACCATCACGACCAACCTGCCCTCCACCGCGCGCGTCTCGCTCATGCGGCAGCCGAAGCAGAACCGCTACGTGCTGCATCTGCTTCACGCCAACACGATCCTGCGCGGGAGCGCGGTTAAGCTCTCGCCCGAGGGCTACGTGCGGGACAGCAAGCCGGTCGAGGTGATCGAGGACCTGCTGCCGCTGCGGGACGCTCGAGATCGCCGTGAAGCTCTCAGAAAAGGTGAAGTCGGTCACGCTCGAGCCGCAGGGCATGCAGATACCTTCACCATCGAGAAAGATCGGATCAAGCTGACAGTAGACGAGTTCACCTGCCATCAGATGATCGCACTGAGTGTTGCGTGATGCCAACAGCAAGACCAATTCCGCGCGATGCGCCGCTGCTGGACTTTCATGACGCAAGTGTTGTCCTTGGCGGAGTGCCGCGCGCTCGACTCGCTTACAGCGACGATACACGCCGGCGAGAACGTTGCGATCATCGGGCCCAACGGCTCCGGCAAGTCCACGCTCATCAAACTTATCACCCGCGAGCTCTACCCGCTGGCGGTGAACGGCGAGCCGCCGGTGCGGATATCTGGGCGAGAGCACGTGGGATATCTTCCGGCTGCGTTCGCTGTTGGGGATCGTCTCCGGCGACTTGCAGGACTTCTTCCGTCGACCGCTTTCCGGGCGGGAGGTCATGCTCTCCGGATTCTTCGGGAGCGTGGGGCTGTATCCGCACTATGACATCACCCCGAGAATGCAGACTCGCGCCGATGAGCTGCTGAAGCTCTTGGAGGTCGAGCACCTCGCGTCCAAGGCCATGACCGAGATGTCCACCGGCGAGGCGCGCCGTATGCTTATCGCACGCGCGCTAGTGCACAGCCCGAAGGCGCTGATCCTCGACGAGCCCTCCGATGGCCTCGACCCCCACGCCGCCCGCAAGTTCGGCGATTCCCTCCGCAAGATCGCTCGCGCGGGAAAGAGCGTTATATTGGTCACGCATCACCTGCCGGACATTATTCCTGAGATATCGCGCGTGATCATGCTCCAGGCAGGCCGCCTCTTTGCCGACGGCCCCAAACACCGAGGTGCTCACCTCCGCGAATCTCTCCGAGCTTTTCGCGATGCCCGCGGAAGTGATGGAGCGCGGTGGCTACTATCACCTGATGGCGTAGGAAAAGAGCATTGAATGTTGTATATTGAGTATAGTATTGCCTCCTTCCGGGCTTTCGCAGTCTTCGTGCTTTCGCGATAAAGGAGCGTATCATGTTTCCAAGAACCACGTCGGAGGGCTGTCACTCTCCCGGATGATCATCGGCACGAACTGGATGCTCGGCTTCAGCCACTGCACGCCGGCCAAAGACAAGCTGATCAAGGAGCTTGCCGGGCAGCGCAAGGCGATGGCGGACATCCTCGAGGTATTCTTTCAACGCCGGCGTGGACACGATCATGGGCCTCATCGAGCGCGAGCCGATGACGGACGCGATCCACGACGCCGAGGACCGCACCGGCGTCAAGGCCATCGTCGTCTCGACCCCGCAGTTTCCCTAGAACAAGGAAACCCCCGCCAAGGGCTTCGATCCCGCCGGGGTCGAGCGGTGCTGGACACGCAGGTCAAGCACGGCGCGCACTTCGTGCTCCCGCACCAGTGCACGACCGACGCGATGGTCGACCGCTGCGCCCGCGAGATTCGGCCAGTTCCCGCAGCTCTGCAAGGCGATCCGCGCCCGCGGCCTAAGGCCCGGCTTGAGCACGCACATGCCCGAAAGCATCGTCTATGCCGACGAGACCGGCTCGACGTCGATACCTACATCTCGCTCTACAACGCGATGGGCTTCCTCATGCAGGTCGAGGTCGATTGGGTCGCCGGCATCATCCAAAAGGCCAGAAAGCCCGTGATGACAATCAAGCCCATGGCCGCCGGCCAGATTCGCCCGTTCCAGGCGCTCAACTTCGTCTGGAACACGCTGCGCGACTGCGACATGGTCACCGTCGGCACGCTCACGCCCGACGAGGCCAAGGAACTGATCGATCTATCGCTCTCGATCCTGGAGCGCCGCGCCAGCACCGTCGCGCTGCAGGAAACGAGATCGAAGGCGAGTGTCAAGAGCAGTTGATGACCTTACGGACAACGATCGCGTTCGGAATCTGCCTGATCGCCACGTCGGCGAGTACAGCACCCGCCGCGACGGCGAAACAGCACTCCACCCTCAGCAACATCAGCGGCATTCCGACCCTCATCGTGGACGGCCAGCCATTCTTGATCGTGGGAGCGCAGTGCGACGTCTGGCGCAGCACTCCACAGGACGCGAAGACCGTAGAGTTCTTCGACTCATACCGCGACATGAACGCGACCACCGTCGGCCTCGACGTGCTCTGGGACAAATGCGAGCACGTGCAGGGCCACTACGACTTCACCTTCCTCGACTGGTTCGTCAACCAGGCGAGATCGCGCCACCTCAAGCTGATCCTGCACCTCTTCGACACCAACGTCTGCGGCGGCATAACGGACTCCAAGAACTGGACTTACACGCCGGCCTACATGCTGTCCGCGCCGGAGAAGTATCAGCGCATGGTGCTGCCCTACGAATACAAGCCCAGCGGCCCGCCCATGTGTCCAAACGACCCGGACACGCTGGACCGCGAGCGCCATTACGTAGTCAAGGTTGCCGAGCACCTCCGCGACACCGATGCCGATCACACCGTGATCATGCTGCAGGTGAATAACGAGTACTACTTCCAGCAGTGGGTTAACCACGCCTACGATGGAAACGTCCGCTGCCAGTGCCCCTACTGCAACGCGAAATACGACCCCGCCAAGTACAAAGACCCCAAGGAATTCATGTTTCACAGCTTCGTGGACTACACCAGGGTGCTCACCGACGCCATCGCCGACGTCTATGACATCCCGCTCTACGTGAACAGTCCCGGCTGGCCGGACTGGTCCGTCCCGATGTTTCTCGATGGCTGCCCCAACCTCGACTTGGTCGGCTGCGACTGCCTGACGAGTCCGGCTGAACCCAACATGATCTCTAGGTATGTGCAGGGCCGGAATATCACGTTCGCCGCCGAGTGCGCGACGCCCAACCCCAGGTGCAGGGCGAACCTCGACGTGCTGCCCTACTACACGATCATCGGGCGGATGGGGATAGGTACCCTGCTGTGGGAATGCGGTATGCCGTTGACGGTCAGCCGCAACCCTGAGCCTCGCAAGCTCTATGCCGACGCCATGTATCCCATCAGGAACGCGCAGTGGGCGATCGCTCAGTCACGCGGGACCGAAAACGTGGTCGGCTGGTACCTGATCAGGGATTTCGAAGCCGACGAGAAGCGCCAGGACCCCACCGTAGTCGGCGAGAAGATGTTCGTGCGCGAGGGCCGGCAGACCCGGACGGTGGACGGCATCACGTTCACGGCGTCGCTGGGCCGGCATCGCATCACCGTCGGAGGAAGCACGGCGGGGATAGTCGCGAGCCCGGAGCCGAACGTGCTCGTCATCGCCACCGCCGGGGCCGATCTGATCATATCGGGACCCCCGGTCAGGTCCGCGGAGGAAGGCGTGTACGTCGGGGATAAGTGGCACCCGTCGACCGAGCTCGACCTGAAACGCAGCGGCGACGCATACGAACTCAGTATCTCGCAGCCCAAGGTAATCAGGTTGGCCTTCCAGTGAGTGAGAACTGATAACTGACAACTGAGGACTGACAACTATGAAAGTATTCTCTCGGAATCGATTTCGGAACTCTGAGCGCGCGAGCGGTGCTGGTCGAGGTGGACGACCGGCAACGAGGTCGCGTCGGAGGTCTACGAATACGCAAACGGCGTGATCGACGAGCGCCTGCCGACTTCGGGCGAGAAGCTGCCGCCGGACTGGGCGCTGCAGGACCCGCGCGACTATCTGACGGCGCTCGAGAAGACCGTCCCCGCCGTGCTCAAGCAGTCGGGCGTCAAGCCCGGAGGACGTGATCGGCATCGGCATCGACTTCACCGCCTGCACGATGCTGCCCATCGACGCGAACGGGCGACCCGCTCTGCTTCGACCCGAAGTGGGCAGCGCAACCCGCACGCGTGGGTCAAGCTCTGGAAGCACCACGCCGCCCAGCCCGAGGCCAACAAGATCAACGAGGTCGCCGAGGCGCGCGGGCGAGAAGTTCCTGCAGCGCTACGGCGGCAAGATCAGCTCGGAGTGGTTCTTTGCCAAGGCCCTGCAGATCCTCGACGAGGCCCCGGAGGTCTACGCGGCCGCCGACCAGTCTCATCGAGGCCGCCGACTGGGTCATCCTCCAGATGACCGGCGTCGAGACCCGCAACGCCTGCACCGCCGGTTACAAGGCGATGTGGGAGAAGGCGTCGGGCTTCCCGTCCAACGACTACTTCAAGGCCCTCGACCCGCGCTTCGAGCACGTCGTGGACGAGAAGATGAACCGCGATATCTCTCCCATCGGCGCCAAGGCCGGCGAGCTGACCGCCCGAAATGGCCGCGAAGATGGGCCTCGTGCCGGGAATCGCGGTCGCGGTCGCAAACGTCGACGCGCACGTCGCCGTCCCCGCCGCCACGGTCACCAAAGAGGGGATCATGGTCGCGATCATGGGCACCAGCACCTGCCACATGGTGCTCGGCAAGGCCCCGAAGATCGTCGAGGGCATGTGCGGCTACGTCGAGGACGGCATCCTGCCCGGTTTCTTCGGTTTCGAGGCGGGCCAGAGCTGCGTGGGCGATCACTTCGCGTGGTTCACCGAGAACTGCGTGCCCGCGTCGTATCACGACGAGGCCGAAGTCGCGCGGGATCAGCGTCCACGAGCTGCTGACCGAGAAGGCCTCCAAGCTCAAGCCCGGCCAGAGCGGCCTGCTGGCGCTGGACTGGTGGAACGGCAACCGCAGCGTGCTGGTGGATGTCGATCTCACCGGCATGATGCTCGGCATGACGCTCGCGACCAAGCCCGAGGAGATCTACCGCGCGCTGATCGAGGCCACGGCCTACGGCACCAACATCATCATCGACGCGTTCGACTCCAACGGCGTCGCGGTCAACGAGATCGTCGCCTGCGGCGGCCTGCCCGAGCGCAACGAGATGCTGATGCAGATCTACGCCGACGTCACCAACCGCGAGTTCAAGGTCGCCGCATCCGCCCAGACCTGCGCGCTGGGCTCGGCGATGTGGGGCGCGGTCGCGGCGGGCAAGTCCGCGCGGCGGCTACGACGACATCAACGACGCCGCCGCCAAGATGGCCCGCGTCAAGGACAAGACCTTCAAACCCAACCCCGAAGCCCACGCCGTCTACGCCAAGCTCTTCGCCGAATACAAGAAGCTCCACGACTACTTCGGCCGCGGCGAGAATGACGTGATGAAGAGGCTGAAGGAGCTGAGAGCGGAAAGCTGAGAGGCGGACAACGTGCTATGATCCCTTCCGAGATAACAGAGAGCCTTAAGCAGTTTCGGCAGGAGTATCCGGATCCGGTCCGCGTCGCTTTCATCATGATGGAGTTTGGCAACACCGACGCGCACCAAAAGATAGCCGATGCTATCAAGCGCACACTTAACGCGCATGGGCTGATCGGAATCCGAGCGGACGACAAGACATTCCACGACGACGTATGGTACAACGTTCTGACGTACATGCATGGCTGCGGTTTTGGAGTGGCCGTTTTCGAGCGCCTGGAAAGTGATGCATTTAACCCGAACGTCTCGCTCGAGGTTGGTCATATGTTCGGATTGGGCAAGCGAGTATGTCTGCTCAAGGACAAGACCCTCAAGGCTCTACACACCGACCTGATGGGCAAGCTCTACAAGCCGTTTGACCCGCAGCACGCGAGCAGGACCATTGGAGCGGCTCTGGCGAAGTGGCTCGCCGACAGACTCCCGCCGAGTCCGTCAGAGCACACTGCCCCTGAGCATCCAGAAGGCTCTATCGTGGGCCGGGAGCAGGCTTCTCCTGCCAAGCCAACGGACCGAATAGAAGTCCAGTTCAGCCTGATGGAAAGCGTGGAGTGGCAAGGCGGAATGCGCATCGCCATCGGGATCACAGATAGCGGTGAGACCGAACTTCACATACGCCAGGTTGTGCTGCTGTTCACAGCGCGCTATGACGCTGACCACACAATGCCTGTTCGTGCAGTCCTAACGCCTCTCCCGCGTGATGCAGCTGACGGCCTGATCGTCCCCAAGAAACCCATTAACGCGCACGACCACCCGCCTCCCTGGCAGCGTCACTACATACTTCACGGGGCTGTGCCTGCTCACGCACGAGAAATGATGCGACTTGCCGCGGGCGCCGACCCTGCCACACTTAGGATGGAGGTCTGGGCAACAGAGCGTCCTGACAAGCCTGTCTGGTCGGCGGATGGTGCCGATCTCGACGGGCTACGAAGCCTCGTAACCCGACATTGGGATGCGGTGGTCAAGAACCACCCAGCGTACCCGCAGATCAGGAAGCTGCTCCGTTTGAGCGATTCTGTTTCATTCGTCAGTTGGCCCGAGCTTGTTGCTGAAGCGGCCAAGGTGGGATTCAAGGATACCACTAAGGACGACGAGTCCGCCTACTGGCTTTCCAACCTCCGCGGAGGGCGTCACATTCGGATCGACAGGTCGCTTTTTGACTCCGAAGGCGGCTTGCTGCCGATGCTCCCCGAGGAATGGCAGACTGATCTGGTGAGACTTAAGGTTAAGAAGGTGCCGAGACCGATCCAGTCCCGGCGTGATGGTGTCCCTCTAGCGGACGGGGCCAATGCGAGGTGAGCAACAATTGAAATGGGCTGGTCCAGTCACCGTAGACAGGCTGATCGATTGCTTCTTCGGGAACGGGTTGCCTTGTCCGCCGGAGAGCGAAAGCGTGTATCTGGTCACGCAACTGCCCTGGGAGGGCGCGCCCACTGCGGCTTGCCAGCCGCTATACGTTGGTAGCAACGCCACCAATCCGCGCCTGTTCGTGACGCGACTTGGCAGCCTCATAGCCGATATGTTCGGCTTCTTCAGTGCCGAGAGGGGACACCACAGCGGAGGGCAGAGCATCTTCCAGTATTGCAGGGAGAACGGGATAAACCCACGGCAGCTCTACATAGGGTGGCTGGTGGATTGCGAGTGTGGGTTGTGCAACGAGTGGAAAGTATGGCTCGATCTGCTTCCCAAGCTCAACAGAAGAGAGCCGCCCCTCTGTCGTCACCATCTGAGCCCTGGTTCCCGTACAGAGGGATGAAAGGGCGAAGACGCGAGAGGGAGAGAGCCACGTGGTATAATATCGTGCCGGCAGCAAGCACGGCAGGGATGGCGACGATATGACAACCACAAAGAGCATGCGCGGGAAACTGGACTATCTTGTTCGTACAACGGGTCGAGCCCAGGCCGATATTGTCGCGGAGGCCGTCGAGCAAGGCCTGACGGAGATCTCCGGCGGCACGTCGCCGACGGGTATCTCGCCGGCACGATCGACCGCGCCAAGGCTGTGGACGAACTCGGCAAGGATGCGGTTGACGACCTGGACTACGCACGCGAGGCGGTCGATGCGGACGTTCAGTTGTTTCGGGATTTCGGATGTGCTCGGTTTGCCGTGTCGCGCGGTGTTCAATACGAAGCGGAATGCCTGGGTTTGCGGACAGCCAAAATCCCGAAACAAGAATCGCCGAGGCGCCCAAAACGCTGAGACGCGATATGGACGGGGAATGCTCGGGCGTGACTGGGCATCACGCCGGCAAAGGAATCACCGGGGTTTGCGACCCCGCTCGATGAACTTGGTCTTGGGATCTCCGATCTGCTCGGATCCCGATGCAATGAGGATGGGGGAATCGTGATGGCACTGAAATGTGGGAATTCTCGGGCACGACTGGCGCGGGTGTGTCTGCCAACGTTGCGGGACTCCGCGCGAGCACGAGTGGCAGGGATGTAAGTGCCGACGGTGCGAAGCGACCTGCCATGAGCCTGACCAGCCTGCGGTCGAGGAGTTCCGTCGCGTATCTGCGGGGACGCGCCCGGAGGACCTGGGCGTTTTCGTGGTGACACGGTGCCGCAAGTGCGGCTCTATCCTGTCCAAATCACCAAGCGCATAGTCCTCGTGGTCTGCTCAGGTCCTGGGTTCTGCCAAAGGAATGACCGGGTTTGCGACCCCCCTCGGCGAGGTTGGTTCGAGGGCCCGTTCGCCCGGCAATTCCGTTTGCCGGGCGCGGGTCTCCGGCAACTCAGTTGCCCATCCCACTCGCCATCACGCCGAGCCTCCCTTCCCTCAGCCCTCAACCACCGTTCGGCAACCGCAATTCCGCCCGTTCGGCCAGCAATTCCGTTGCTGGCCGCAGGTATCCGGCAACTCCGTTGCCCATCCGGCTCACCAACACCTGCCCCGCCATCCTCGACCATGTGCGTAGAACAGTCAGCCGTGCTATGATAGATGACATGCTATTGCCCTGTAGGAGGCCTTCAACGTGAAACGGAACGTGATACCAGACCTGCAAAGAGTCGATTGGTCCGACACCAGCAGGCAGAGCGAGTACGTCGGCAGCGTTGTTTCGGCGCTCAATGCGCTCGGAGAGAACCTGGACTACGACTACGTCTGCGCGGTTTCGGGAAGCGCGTTCCGCACCGCGTTCTCGGTAGAGGGCTGGGACCACGGCAACTACCACGTTAAGAACGCGCCGCCGATCATCCCACACACATTCAGGATGCTGGGATACAACATGTCGCAGCACGTCTGCAGCGACTACGACGCCGATCGCAGGCTTGTCATGGACAGCATAGACAAGGGTGTTCCCGTCGTCACGATCGATGGCGTGGTCGTTCACGCTGACGCCTGCGTGATCGCAGGCTACGACGACGACGGCCGAGTGCTGCTCGGGTGGAGCCCGTTTCAGTATATCGAGGACGACCACCCATAACCGCCGGACGAAACCGGTTACTTCAGGCAACCGGACTGGCACACCGGCTACTTCCCGGACTGCAAAGGCCGAATTCTCATCATCGAAGGCAAGTCCGAGAAACCCGACAAAGAAACCGTGCTCGCGGAAACGCTGAAGCTGATCTCCCGCCTGATCCGCGAACCAAGCCTCGTGCCGGGCTACCACAACGGCCTCGCCGCGCACGCAGCCCTCGCCGATGCGCTGCTGACCCGCACCTGGGATGACAACTTCAACGTGTACCTCAACGTGATGTGCGACTACAAGCAGTACCTCGACCGCAAGTTCGCCGTGCCGTTCTTCCGCGACAACGACAGAGCCGACCTGGCCGACGCCTATGAGCAGATAGCCGCGCTCTGCGCGGAGCTGGGCCGGATCATCCCGCAGGACTTCTCCGCAGGCGATATGTTCGGCGACAAGGAGAAGCTGCGGCCCTACTGCGACGTGCTGCTCCAGATCCGCGATGCGGAGGAGAAAGGTGCTCCCTCTGCTTAGCTAATCTTGTGAAGGGACAATCGCGAAAGGCAGAAAACTAGAAAGGGAGAAATGGGAGGGACACCAAGTGATCAAATGCTTACTTCTATCCGGTGCGAACAACCATGACTGGCGGCGGAGTTCGCCGTTCATCAAGCAAGCCCTCGAAGACAGCGGCCTGTTTGAGGTCACGCTGACCGAGAACCCCTCGGACGTCCTCGAAGACGCCGAGGGCCTCTGCAACTACGATGTGATCTTCTCCGACTACTACGGCCCCGAATGGTCGGACAAGGCCAAGGCCAACTTCGAGGCCGCGATCCGCGGCGGGATGGGCCTGGTCGTGATGCACGCCGCCGACAACGCCTTCCCCGGCTGGGTCGAGTATGAGAAGATGGTCGGGGTGCTCTGGCGCGATGGCAGCGGTCACGGCGGGTTCGTCGAGATCGACTGCCGCATAGTGGACCACGACCACCCGATAACCAAGGGCCTTTCGGACTTCCGCAAGCGCGAGGAGCTATATCACAGGCTCGTCCACATGCACGACGTGCCCTACCACGTCCTCGCCGTGGCCTATTCCGACCCCAAGGACGGCGGCACCGGCAACGATGAGCCCGTGATGATCGTAACTCAATACGGCGCGGGCCGCGTCTACCACCACGTCCTCGGCCACGTGTGGGAAGGCGGCGACATGACCGCGCTCGACGATGACGGCTTCAAGCGCACCCTGATCCGCGGCACGCAGTGGGCCGCCACCGGCGCCGTCACCGCGCCGTAGAGGAGTCTGATCGCATGCTGAAGCTGGTTTGCATCACAGCGGCCGTTCTGCTGCTGGCATCCGCGGCGTTTTGCGCGCCGGTCGAGAAGCTCGTGATCTGTGGTTTTGAGAAGGACTCGGACGCCGCGCGGTTTGTCGTGCGCACAACCACGCCGCCTTCCACGCTCACCATCACGACCGAGCACGCCACCAGCGGCACGCACGCCGGCTCGATCTCGTTCCCGAAGTGGCAGGAAGGCTCCCAGCAGTGGCCGGCGGTGATACTATCCACCGCCAACGGACTGCCGGGCGACTGGAGCGGTTATGACTCCCTCGCCTGCGAGGTCTTCAACGCTTCCGCCGCTGAGATAGACCTGGCTTTCTTCGTCAGCGACGCAGCCGGCAAACGCGCCAGTGAACATTCTGCATTGGCGCCCGGCGAGTCGCGCACCATGCGGATGGCTCTGGACGCCCTTCCCGCCGACTTCGACCTCAAGCACGTCAAGGAACTCCACCTCTTCACCACGCGCCCGCCGGACGCGATCTCGGTCTTCGTGGACGATATTCGACTCGAAAGCGACGTGATCCCCCGGCTAACACGAATCGGCGACTCGCTCGAAAAGCTGCGCACGGACTCCAAGGACTGCGCCGGCGAGATGGCTCCGCTCCTCAATGAACTGGACGGGACCTACGCCGACCTCTGCTATCGAGCGTCCCGAGCAGCCGATGCGGCCGCGCTGCGCAAGCTGCGACCGGAGATCGTGGCGCTCGAAACGAGGCTGAAAGCTCAGGCCGCCCGCGCGATTGCCGAAGCGCGCCTTCGGACCGCCGCCCGCAAGCTCTCTGCCAAGTCGCAGTATGCCTGCGGGTTCGCTTCGAGCATGGAGAAGGTCTTTCCGAAGGACGTCCCGTTCACCTGCAGCACCGCGCGCGACGCGACCATCGAGCTGGCCGGCAACGAGACCGAGTCGATCCAGCTCCTGATCTATGCGTTCGCTAAGGATCTCAAGGGCGCGCATCTGGAGATCGGGCCGCTGACGATGGCCGGCGGCAAGGCTGGGCTTATACGGCCTGCGGTCGAAGCGTCGCCAGTCGGGTTTGTGGAGACGAAGAAGCCGCCGTATCCGGTGCGCTACGTCGGCTGGCACCCGGACCCTATTCTCGATTTCCTCAAGACGTTCGATGTCAAGAAGGGCGAAATCCAGCCGGTCTGGATTCGGGTGAAGGCGCCCGCCGGGACGCCGCCGGGGGACTATCGCGGCGCAGATCACCGTCAGCCCCGCCAACGCGCCTGCAACCAGGCTCAATCTCAAGGTCCGCGTCTGGGGCTTCGACCTGCCCAAGGAAACCCATCTCCGCACCGCGATGTCGCTCTATGACCACTTACCTCGCAAAAGCCTACGGGACCGTCACCGAGCCGATGCGCGCGAAATACGAGGACTTCGTGCTCTCCTATCGCATCAACCCGGACAATATCTATCGCCCCGATCCTCCGCCAATCGAAAGCCTCTGCGATGGGACCGCGAGGGCCTGAACGCGTTCAACATCGTCTACGTCCGCAAGCCCGCTGACCTCAAGGCGGGCGATCCGTATCCGGCCGACCAGAAACAGGCCATTCTCGACAAGATCGACGCGATCGTCCCCCAGCTCAAGGAGAACGGGCTCTACTCCAGGGCCTACGTCTACGGCTTCGACGAGATCGGGCCGGAGTCTTATGCGGCGATGAAGGACATCTTCGGCGCGATCAAGGCGAAGTACCCCGACCTGCCGATACATGACCACCGGCCGCGACCACACCTACGGCGAGGCAAGCGGGATCGACGCGGTGGACGCGTGGGTTCCGTTGACGCCGTATTACGATATGGATCGCGTCGCAAAGGCCCGCGCGCGCGGCAAGCAGGTGTGGTGGTATACATGCATCGGCCCCAAGGAGCCATACGCCAACTGGCTGATCGAATACGACGCCATCGACGCGCGTGTTCTCATGGGCCTGCAGACCGCGAAATACCAGCCGGACGGGTACCTCTACTACGCGATGATGCGCTGGCCGCTCACCAAGAAGCCGATCACCGGCGGCCCATATACGGACTGGCCGCCGGCAAGCTATAATGACTGCAACGGCGACGGCAGCATCATCTGCGCCGGCCCGGACGGCCCGCTGGCGACCATTCGATTGGAGAACATCCGCGACGGAATCGAGGACAACGAATACTTCTGGCTGCTGCGCGAGGAAGTCAAGCGACTGCGCGGCGTATCCGGCCCACAGGCTGCGAAGGCCCTCGCGCAGGCCGACAAGGCCCTCGCAATCGGCGACGACCTGGTCAAGAGCATGTCCAGCTTCACCAAATCACCCGACGCGCTGCTCGCCAAGCGCCACCAGCTCGCCGAGGCCATCCTCGCCGCGCGGAAGGTGCGGTAACGAGAGCTGAGAGAAAAGACAATCGGGAAAAGGGGAAAGATAGAAAGGTAGAAACAGAATCAGCCGGAGGCCCTCGTTCTGTTTTCTCCTTTTCTGATTTTCCCCTTTTCCCGATGAAGAAGGAGCACTGAACCTTGCTGTTACCCGAACTCAGAGCACTGGTCTGCGAACTCAATAAGGAACTGCCCCGCAAGGGCCTCGTGACGATGACCAGCGGCAACGCCAGCGGCCGCGATCCCGAATCGGGCTATATCGTCGTCAAGCCGAGCGGCGTCGCGTTCGAGGATCTGACCCCGGAGATGATGGTGGTCGTGGACCTGCAGTGCGAGGTGGTCGAGGGCGACATGAACCCTTCGACCGACGCCCTCACCCACGTCTACATCTACCGCCATAGGCCCGACGTAAACGGCATCGTCCACACGCATTCGAACTACGCCACCAGCTTCGCCGCGCTCGGTGAGCCGATACCCGCGGTGCTGACCGCCATCGCCGACGAGTTCGGCGGGCCGATCCCTTGCGGGCCGTATTGCCAGATAGGCGAGGAGGAGATCGGCAGGGCTGTGGTCGAGCACATCGGCGATTCGGTCGCGCTGCTGCTCCAGAACCACGGCGTCTTCACCGTCGGCGCAACGCTGCCTGCCGCGTTCAAGGCCGCGGTGATGGTCGAGGACGTTGCCAAGACCGTCCACCTCGCCAAGCTCCGCGGCACTCCCATCCCCATCCCCGAGGAGGAAGTCCGCCGGGGCTACAAGCGGTATCAGGAGAAATACGGGCAGAGATCGTGATATAATCTACTGCATCAAGCCGAATGACCCAGGGGGTCCCTGAGATGTCAACGGAAGAGCATGCGCAACAAGCTCGAATACCTGGTTCGCCACACCGGGCGCACCGAGGCCGACATAGTCGCGCTGGCCGTCGAGAAGGGTTTGGACGATCTCTACCGCCAGCAGCTTGCGGATGCTTACCTCAGGGGCGACGCGGACCGCCACAAGGCGGTTGCGGAGCTTGGCCCGACGTAGTCGAGGAACTGGATTACGCGCGTGCGGCGGTGGAAGCTGACGTCAAGTGGGGCGCGCGCGATGCCTGAGTCCGCTGTCAGCGACACCGGACCGGTCCTGCATCTGGCTGAGATCGGACAATCGCGCAGTACCTCATCTTCGGGCGCGTAGGCATTTCACAGCAGGTCAGGTCCGAACTGCGACGTCGAGGCGTTCTGCGCCCTCTCGCTGAGGTTCTGGGTGACAGGTTGCAGGTCAGCACTGTTCGGCCCGAGGAGCTAGAGAGCGCGGGTCAGGCATCCGGGAAGACAGGACTGCATCATGCCGATCTGAGCACGTTGGCCTTGGCGGTCCGATTGCAGCCCGATGTGGTACTAACCGACGACCTTGCACTTCGCAGGCGAGCAGAGGAGCACGGCTTGACTGCTGTCGGCAGCATTGGAATCCTCGTTCGCGCGCATGCCTTGGGTCGGCTGACCAAGCCGGGGTTGGAAGCAGCCCTCGGCCAACTGCTCAATGGCAGCACCCTGTACACGAGCCGTGCACTTCGGGAGTACGTAGCCGGGTTACTGACGGACATCCTCCAGCGATGAGAGTCCTCTGCATGAACGTGGTCCAGGCGGCGGGCGGGTCCTGGCCATACATCGGGTGGGCGCTCTTCGCGCTGGCCCTGCTCCTGCCGTTCGTCGTGTTCTCGTCGAGCGCTGGCGTGGGTCTGTGGCTGCTAAGCGTCCTGCTGCTCTTCGTCTGGTGGATGATCGACGTGACCAGCCAGATGGTGCCGCTGTGGATGGTTCTGGTCGGGATCGCGATGATCGCCATCGGCGTTTTCCAGCGGCTGCTGTTGATAGCCTGCTGGGCGATATACTGGACGAAGGTGCGCGAATGAGAATGGCCATCACTGCAGCGCTTCTATGTTTTGCCACCTCCTGCCACGCAGGCGCGCCGCTCGGCCTTCAGGTCAAGAACGGCCTTCTCATCAAGGACGGCAAGCCGTTTCGCGGAATCGGGGTCAACTACTTCGATTGCTTCTACCGCACGCTCAAAGACCCGAATGACACCAGTTACGACGCCGGCTTCGAGGTACTTGCCGAGCGCAAGATCCCCTTCGTGCGCTTCATGGCTTGCGGCTACTGGCCGAAGGAAAACGAGCTCTACGTCAAGGACAAGGACGCCTACTTCAAGCTGATGGACGGCGTGGTGAAGTCGGCGGAGAAGCACGGAATCGGGCTGATACCGTCGTTTTTCTGGTGTTATTCCACTGTCCCGGACATCGTCGGCGAGCCGATGATGGAGTGGGGGAATCCCTCAAGAGCAAGACCATCGCGTTCATGCGCCAGTATACGCGCGAGGTCGTCACCCGCTACAAGGACTCGCCCGCGATCTGGGGCTGGGAGTTCGGAAACGAGATCATGCTCGCCGCCGACCTGCACATGCCACAGCACAGACCGCCTGTCTGGCTGAACCTGGGCACGCCCGCCTCTCGCACCGAGCGCGACGAGATCACGTCGGAAGCCGCACGCTATGCGCAGACCGCCTTCGCCGAGGAGGTGCGCAAGTACGACAAGTCCCGAATCATCCTCAGCGGCAACGCGTGCCCCCGCGCCGCAGCCTGGCACTTGTCACACGGCCACACCTGGACGCAGGACACGCGCGAGCAGTTCGCCGAGTCGCTTCTCGCCGACAACGCCGACCCCATCGACACGATCTGCATCCACATGTATCCGGACGCGACCGGCCAGGTTCGACCGCAAGCTCACATACGCGGAACTACTTCGCCCCGCGCTCGACATCGCCGCCAAAGCCGGCAAGCCGCTCTTTGTGGAGGAGTTCGGCACGGATGAGAAGACCGGGTCCGAGGCGGCTCGCGCTGAGTTCGAGAGGATGCTGTCAGCAATCGAGAAGACGCACGTGACGATGGCCGCGCTCTGGGTCTACGATTTCGACGGCCAGCGGGACACCTACAACGTCAGCGCGGCCACCCGCGCCTACCAACTCGACGCCATCTCCCAGGCCAACGCGCGCATGTGATATAATCCACATGAGAACGTTATTCCTCTTTGGATGCTCGTAATGGCAAGTGCCACAGATTCTATGGACCGCAAGAGAGCGGCGGATATAGTCGAGCGCTACCAGGCCGTACTCACAGAGACGGCGATGATGGTCTCGGGCGTGCCTCAGTCGAAGCTGCCCGGCGATCCCGCGACGATCAAACTGGCGATCGAGACGGTCCTCGCTCACACCTCCAAGATGGCCGAGGAGTATATGATCCTCCAGGAGGCCTTCTGCAAGCTGGCGCTGTTCCTCCCCGACGAGGAGGCGCGAATGGTGCAGCTCGCCGAGCAGGCCATCTCGACGATGGACCCCAACAGCGAGGGCTTCAAATACCTCGGCAAGCTGGCTGCCGCCCAGGAGCAGATCCAGAACGCGTTCGGGGAGTTGACCGCCGAGCTCATCGCCTGGGGCAAGACCCAGGCCGACGTGATAGAGTAGTTACGAACTACGAGTTGTGGGACCCCGCAGAGCCGATTGGTAACTCGTAATTCGTAACTCGTAACTCCCTTCCCTCGACCCCATTTGTGCTATAATCGTATGCGCGCACGGCGGCGGCTGCCCGCCAATAACCAAGGACTGACGACTCCCATGATCGACATAGAGCAAATCCGAGACACCATCCCGCACAGATATCCGTTCCTGCTCGTGGACAGGATCATCGAGGTCTCCGAGAACTGCGACTACTGCGTCGGCATCAAGAACATCACCGCCAACGAGAAGATCCTGCAGGGGCACCTGCCCGGCCAGGCGGTATTCCCCGGCGCGTTGCTCGTGGAGCACATGGCGCAGGTCGGCTGCTATCTACTGATGACCAAGCCCGAGTCCAAGGGCAAGCTTGCGTATTTCGCGGCGATGGACGGCGTTCGATTCAAGCGCGCGGCGGTGCCCGGGGACACGGTCGTGACCACCGTAAAGCTTCTCAGCGGCAGGCGCGGGATATGGAAGATCAGCGCGGAGTCGCGTGTCGAGGGCGATCTCGTCTGCCGCGGCGAGCTGACCTGCGCGCTGGTTGACTATTAGTCATCAGTCATCCGTCGTCAGTCATCCCGAGCGGAGGCTCAGTGGACCGATGGAAGATGGTCCTGTGTTGCGAAAGAGTGACTTGTCGTTCATTTGGTCAGGCACGGCGGCCAGGGTGGTTGTGACGGTTGCAGTACTATCTATGTTGTACGGCGCATTCACCGATCCCGAGTTCCGTGAACCGCGTCCGGGCATTGTAGATGGAATCGTAGGTGCTGCCTTGGGCGTGCTTGTAATCCGGCTGCTCGTCGGCCGTCTGGCGGCAGCGTGGGAAAGGCAATTCGCTCGGATGCACGGGGACAGGTTCTGGCTCGTGCGACCGCAGTTCGACCTTACGTTACCGGCCGCGTTTTTTGGCTCGGTCATTGTGTCTAGCGGCGCGGGATGGGTTCTGCGGCACATCCTGGGTCTGCGCTGGCCCCTGTGCGGCGAGATGCCGGGTTTCTTCTCTGGCTTTCTGGGGTTCGCCGTCGCCTACTTCTTCAGCTACGCCGCGTGGTACGACAGGTTGCCCGATTAGCTTTCGCGTTTTCGCCCTCTAGCGCTTGAGGGCTTGGGAGGTAAAAAGATGCCCTTACTTAACTCACCCGAAGTCAAACTCGCAATCGTCGGCGTCAGCCGAGACTGTTTCCCGATCGAGCTTACTCGGACCAGGCTCGGCAAGCTCGCCGATGCCTGCAAGGCGGCTGGGCAGACGCGTCTACGCCTGCAAGACGATCATCGAGAACGAAAACGACGCCCTCGCCGCGCTCGAGCGAAGCCGCCGAAGCCGGCGCGAACGCCGCCGTGATCTACCTCGGCAACTTCGGCCCCGAGGGCCCGCTTTCGATTTTCGCGCAGCGCTTCGACGGCCCCGTGATGGCCTGCGCCGCCGCCGAGGAGACCAAGAACGACCTCATCGGCGGCCGTGGCGACGCGTATTGCGGCATGCTCAACGCGTCCTACAACTTCGGCCTGCGCGGCCTGCAGGTCTACATCCCGCAGATGCCGGTCGGGCTGCCCGACGAGCTGGCCGCCAAGATCAAGCACTTCGCCACAGTCGCCCGCGTCGTCATCGGCGTGCAAGCAGCCTGAAGATATTCGCGCTTCGGCCCGCGGCCGCAGGACTTCTTCGCCTGCAACGCGCCGATCAAGCCGCTGTATGACCTCGGCGTCGAGGTGATGGAGAACAGCGAACTCGACCTGCTCGCGCTCTTCAACGCCGTCGATCGCCAACGACCCCGAGATCGCGCCGATCGCCAAAGACATGGCAGCCGAGCTGGGCCAGGGCAACGCCTACCCTGACCTGCTGCCCAAGCTCGCCCGATTCGAGCTTGCCCTGATGCGCTTCCACGAGCACAACCTCGGCTCCCGCGCAGTACGGCGTATTCGCGGACAAGTGCTGGCCGGCGTTCGAGAAGCGCGTTCGGCTTCGTGCCGTGCTATGTGAACTCGCGGCTGGCGACCAAGGGCATTCCCGTCGCCTGCGAAGTCGACATCTACGGCGCGCTGAGCGAGTATCTCGTGCCAGCTCGCGAGCGACCAGCCCGCGACGCTGCTGGACATCAACAACACCGTCCCGCCGGATATGGTCGCCGAGATCAGCGACCTCAAGGGCGCGGCGCCCGAGGACCTGTTCATGGGCTTCCACTGCGGCAACACGCCGAGCTGCCACATGAAGGGCTGCTCGATGCAAGTATCAGCTCATCATGAACCGGCTGATGGAGGACCCCGCCCAGCCGCCGGACATCACGCGCGGCACGCTCGAAGGCCAGATCAAGCCCGGCCCGACCACGTTCTTCCGCCTGCAGGGCAACGCCGACAGCAAGCTCGTGAGCTATGCCGGCGAGGGCAGCATACTCGACGTCGACCCGCGCAGTTTCGGCGGAATCGGCGTCTTCGCGATTCCGAACTTCGCGCGGTTCTACCGCCACGTGCTGATCGGCAAGCGCTTCCCGCACCACGGCGCGGTCGCGTTCGATCACTGTGGCAAGGCGCTCTTCGACGCTGTGAAGCTGCTGGGCGTGGACGACATCAACGCGCCAAAACCGGCCGGAGCGCTCTACCAGGGCGAGAACCCGTTTGAGATAGACGAAGGGAAACCGAATCGCTGAAAGTGCGAGAAAGGCAGAAACGGAGAAACGTTCCCTTGTTCGCGTTTCTGGTCTTCTTCCTTTCGCGATGGAGATCCATTCGCAATGGAGTGATGAATGAGCAAAGTTGACATCCTCTCTATAGGCGCGCATGCCGGCGACGTGGAGATCGCGTCCGGGATCGCGCTTGCGAATGCAGTGAACAACGGGCAAGCAAGGTCGCAATGTGCCATCTCACGCTCGGCGAAAAGGGCAATCCGAAGATGGACATCGCCGACCTACACCGCCCAGCGGCGCGAGGAAGTGAAGGCATCGGCCGATGTGTTCGGCGCGGAGCTATACGTGCTGCCCTGGCTGCGATGCCGAGCTGCCCGTCAGCGATGAAGTGAAGCTCGCAATCGCCGACGTCATCCGCGACTGCAAGCCCAGCGTCATCATCACGCATCACTGCGAAGTCCATTCACAAGGATCATATCAACTGCAGCCTCAATGTCCCTGACGCGATGTTCTTCGCCGGGCTCGGCACGGTCAAGACCGATAAGGAGCCGCACTACTGCCCGACGCTCTATTTCGCCGAGAACTGGGAGGATAAAGAGGACTATGCGCCTGATGTATATCTTGAGGTCACTGAGGCCGACATCGCGCTCTGGCGAGAGATGGCGTCAAGCACGCGCTGTTCCGCGGTGAGGTTGTGGCCTTCCCCTACGTAGAGTACTACGAGAAACTCGCGCGCATCCGCGGGATCGAGAAGTACATGCCCTACGCGGTGACGCTGGAACTGCCGAGCGGAGCAAGAGCCAGGCGCGTGACGAGTCTGCTTTGACAATAGCCCTATTGGATGCTGGAATCAAGTCGCGCGTGCGGTCGGATTGGCGTTCTTGCGGCGTGCTGGCTGGTTGGGCTGGCGGTTCCTGCGCGCGCCGATGTAGGTGTTCCGATGCTCGCCGTCGTGTGGCCATATTCCTGGTTGCTGCTGCTGCCCGTCGTCTTAGTTGAGGCGGCGGTCGCTGTTCGGAGTGATGAAGTGCCACTTCTCGCGCGGTCTTAAGGTGGCAGGCATCGGCCAATCTGGTTTCGACGTTTGCCGGGTTCCAGTTACGTGGGGTTTGCTGGCGCTGTTGGAGTGCCTGTTCCCCACGGGGAGGCAATGCGTGGGGCATAGGATACGCTGGGCCAGAAGATCTTCGCGGTGACTCTGCAGAGCCCGTGGCTGATTCCTTACGAGTCGGAGTTACGACTGGATGGTGCCGGCAGCGGCGGCCGTGTTGTGCGTGCCGTTTTTCTTCATGTCCGTCATGGTCGAGAACCTGGTGGCCAGAAGGTTCTTCGAGAAAGAAGACCGGCTGGCGGTCCTGCGTTGGGCCTGGCAGGCCAATGTGTTGTCCTACTCGTTGGTGATGGCATGTCCTTTGGCCGCTGATCAGCTCAGTCTTGCGCTGATGCGATCATAGCTGACCGCCTCAGCTACCTTGGTGGGGATATGAAATCAAGAATACTGTTGATCTGCATTGCGGGGCTAATGCTGGCCCTGCGCTGTTTGTCGTGGGATGCGGCAACAGAAATCCCGGCGTCACGACGATCCGCTTCACCTCGTGGGGCAACGACGTCGAGGAACAGAACCTCCGCGCGCTGATCGCCGAGTTCGAGAAGCGCAACCCGAAGATCAAGTCGAGATCGAGATCACGCCCTGGGCGAGAATGCTCGACAAGCTGATGATCTCCAGCGCGGGCGGCCGTCCGCCGGACGTGACCCGCATCAGCTCCGAGTGGTTCCCGCCGATCGCGGCAAAGGGCCTGCTGGAGCCGCTGGACAACTACGTCAAGCGCGACAACTACGACCTCGACGACTTCTACCCTCGAGTCGATCAACGGCTGGGGCATGTGGAAGGGCAAGCTGCTCGAGATCCCCACCGACATCGACATCTACGCGATGTACTACAACAAGGATATGTTCGACAAGAACCATATCCCGTATCCCGACGAGACCTGGGACTGGAACAAGTACCTCGAGGTCGCGAAGAAGCTCACCCAGGACACCGATGGCGACGGCAAGATCGATCAGTGGGGCACTACCCTAGACATGTGGTGGCAGGACTATGTATACGCCAACGGCGGCACGATCGTCGGCAACGATCCCAAGACCGGCGACGTCGTCTGCACCCTCGATCAGCCCGCCGCCTACGAGGATCGCAGTTCATGGCGCGATCTCATGAACAAGTACCACGTTGCTCCCACGCGCCGAGGAATCCGCGAACCTGGGCATGAGCAAGCTGTTCACCACCGGCAAGATCGGGATGAACATATCGGGAAGCTGGGCGGCGGAGCTGATCTACAAGAAAGAGATCAAGACGTTCAAATACGACGTCGCGCCGATACCCAAGGGGCCCAAAGCGCGGGTCTCGATCATCTGCGGCGCGGCGTACGCGATCCTGATCGCGTTCGCACGCACAAGGAGGCGGCCTGGGAGCTGGTCAAGTTCATGACCGGCAAGGAATACCAGCGCGTCCGCCGCGATGCGCTCGCAGATCATCCCTAGCCGCAGGTCAGTAGCCGAATCCGGCGCATATCTGCACCTGAACGCCGACCCGAAGAACCGGCAGGCGTTTCTCTATATGATCCCGTTCGGCAAGGCGGTTCCGCCGGTCTCTTGCGCGCCCGAGATGACCCAGATTATCCAGAGCGAGCTCGATCTGGTCCGTCTCGGCAGCAGAATCGGCAAAGGTTGGCTGCGAGAAAGTCACGCCGAAGTCGACCAGTTACTGAGGCACAGGGAGTAGGCGATATGGCAAAGAAGCATCACATCAAGACTCCAACGCAAAGAGGCGATCGAGGGCTATCTCTGCATCGCGCCCTGGCTCATCGGCTTCACCTGCCTCACGCTCGGCGCGGTCATATTCTCGTTCTGTAATGAGTCTCACCAAGTGGGACATGATCAACCCTGCCAAGTTCGTGGGCGCTCGGCAACTACGCGCACGATTCTCTTCGACGACTACCGGTTCCGGCAGTCGCTCAAGGTGACGGCGATCTACGCCGGCTGCGCGGTTCCGATGGGATGGTCTGCTCGCTGGCGCTGGCGATGCTGCTGAACCTCAACGTCAAGGGCATGCAGGGCTTCCGGTCCATCTTCTACATCCCGGCGATCCTGCCCGGAGCGGCGGTCGCGATGGTGTGGCAGATGGTCCTGAGGCCGCAGCCCAGCGGCATCTTCAACGCTATCCTGCGGCGCTCGTTGCACATAGTCATGCCGATCCCTGGCTGACCAGCCCGGACTGGGTGCTCAAATCGTTCATCATTATGAGCCTCTGGGGCGTCGGCGGCGGCATGATCATCTACCTCGCCGGGCTGCAGAGCGTGCCGACCCAGCTCTATGAAGCCGCCGAGATAGACGGCGCCGGAAGTTGGCAGAAGTTCCGCAACGTGACGCTTCCGATGATCTCGCCCACGCTGTTCTTCAACCTCATAATGGGCATCATCGGCAGCTTCCAGGTCTTTACGAGTTCGTTCATTATGACTCAGGGCGGGCCCGGCGTAACGCATCGCTGTTCTACGTGCTGTATCTCTACCAGAAAGCGTTCAAGTATCTGCAAATGGGCTACGCCTGCGCGCTGGCCTGGATACTGTTTGCGATTATCCTCGCGCTCACGCTGTTCGTCTGATCAAGTCTCCAAGGCGTGGGTCTACTACGAAGCGGAGTTGAAGAGATGAGCACAACGGTTGTCAGCCAAATGCCAAGCCGGGCAGCGGCGAAGAAGAAGACGTGGAGAACAGTCGCCTATACGGCCCTGATACTGGGCTCGATCGCTCTCGCTGATCCCATTCCTATGGATGCTGGGCACCTCGTTCAAGGACCCGGCGAACGTGTTCGCCGACCCTACCCAGATATGGCCGAAGCCCTGGCTGTGGAGCAACTACGGTCAGGCGTTCTCGAAGCTGCCGTTCGCGCTGTATACGTTCAACACCTGCCGCATCACGGCGATATCGATGCTCGGCCAGATGCTGTCGTTGCTCGCTGGTTGCGTTCGGCTTCGCGAGGATGCGCTTCCCCGGCAGAAACTTCTCTTCGTCATTCTGCTCGCGACGATGATGCTGCCCGCGCAGGTCACGATGATCCCGGTCTTCAAGATCTGTCCGACGCTCGGGTTCGTACGACACGATCCTGCCGCTGGTGCTGCCGTCGTTCTGCGGCTCGGCGTTCTTCATCTTCCTGCTGCGGCAGTACTACATGACCGTCCCGCACGAGATGGACGAGGCCGCGCGCATCGACGGCGCCAGCACGTGGCAGGTCTTCTACAAGGTGCTGCTGCCGCAGATCAAGCCCGCGCTCGCGACCTTGGCGATCTTCTCGTTCATGGCCAACTGGAACGATTTCCTCGGCCCGCTGATCTATCTCTCAAGCCCAGCCAAGCGCACCCTGGCCCTCGGCCTCTACGCGTTCCAGGGCCAGTATTCGACCGACTGGAACTACCTGATGGCCGCCTCGGCAGTCGTGATGCTGCCGCTGCTGATCCTCTTCTTCGCCGGCCAGCAGATACTTCATCCAGGGCGTGGTGATCTCCGGCGTGAAGGGGTAGACCCGGCAGGCGGGAATGACAATACGGAGACACGCAGCAGGAAGACAGCGTAGCAGTCTGGTATTTTGACGCGAGAGCAAATGGGGTAACAGAGGGGTAGAGCGTAGATTACGCGGGGTGGGCGTGTGGACATTAGGGAAGCTCTGGTTCGAGGATCTCTAAGGACCGGCGTGCGTGCGCTGGTGAAGCACAGGGCGGTCAGGCGTCTGCTGTTCGGCCGCGTGGCTTCTCAGCTCTACAAAGACAGCGTTCGCGACGGCCAGCCTGGTCAGGGCCCCGTCAGGGCGAAGCTCGACAGAATGGACTGCATCGCTGGACTTCTGGCCGGGCTCGACCGTGCTCTTGGTCGCGAGATGGTATCGCCGCGCGTGATCGACAGCATGCTCGAGGCGTTCCTCGGCAACGTCATTCTCAACGCAGACGCGAGGAGAGTGGAGCGCGAGGGAAGCGTAGACCCACCGTCATTTGTCACCATCAGCCCGACCGGCAAATGCAACCTCAGATGCGAGGGCTGCTACGCCGCTGACGCCGCCCTGCACGGACGAAGCCTGGACTTCGAGACGTTCGACCGAGTTCTTCGCGAGAAACGCGAGCTCTGGGGCTCCCATTGGACGGTCATCTCCGGAGGCGAGCCGTTTTTGTGGAGGGACGGTGATTGGGACATCATCAAGCTTGCCGCCCGTCACCCCACTGACGTGTTCATGGTCTATACCAACGGAACACTCGTCGATGACGAGCTCGCCGCGCGTCTCGCCGACGCCGGCAACATAACTCCCGCCATATCGGTTGAGGGCTTCAAGGTCCAGACGGACCAGCGCCGGGGAGACGGCGTCTACGCGAAGATCCTCCAGGCTTTCGAGCACCTGCGGAAGCATGGTGTCCCGTTCGGCATATCGGCGACCGCAACCAGAGACAACTGGAAAGCCATCACCTGCGACGATTTCGCCGACTTCTACTTCATCAACCAGGGCGCCCTCTACGGCTGGATATTCCAATACATGCCCATGGGCCGCGGCCAGACCATGGGCCTCGTCGTGCCGCCCGACGCGCGCGTCGAGATGGCGCGCAGAATGTGGCGGCTGGTGCGCGAGCACAAGATACTGATGGTCGATTTCTGGAACTCTGCCACCGTGAGCATGGGCTGCATAGCGGCGGGCAGGCCGGGTGGCTATTTCCACATCAACTGGGACGGCGACATAATGCCCTGCGTCTTCACGCCGTATGCCGCCGGCAACATCCACGAGGTCTACGGCGCCGGCGGGAACCTCACGGACGTGCTGTCCCTGCCATTCTTCACACGGATTCAGGAGTGGCAGCACGCCTATGGCTTCCACGGGCCGGCTCAGGAAACAGGCAACTGGCTCTGCCCGTGCGCGATCCGTGACCATTTCGACGTGTTCGCCAGAATCGCCACGGCCTGCGGCGCGCGTCCCATCAACGACGAAGCCAGGCAGGCATTCTCCGATCCGGCCTACGCCAAGGGCATGATCGACTACGGCCGCGAAATGGCGGAGCTGACTGACGACATCTGGGCCGCTGAGTACATCGGCAACGGGCACGCGCACGCTGAAACCCCCGACTACCTGGACAAGACCCCCAGCCCTCATATCTAGCCTCCATACATCGACGCGCGTAACGGCACTCGTCGGAACTGAGCCGATACCCCCCTTGACATTCTGCGAGTCTAGGGTACAATCCAATGGGTGCCGGCTAGCCTGGCGCAAGAGGTGCTGACCCAATGTCTGACCACAGACGTGGTTTCACTCTGATCGAGCTGCTCGTGGTGATCGCCATCATCGCCATCCTCGCGGCGATACTCTTCCCGGTCTTTCTGTCAGCGAAGAAGCGCGCCCAGACGTCAACGTGTCTGAGCAATCTCAAACAACTCAGCCAAGCAATGCGCAGCTACGCCGACGATCATCATGGCTCATGCCGCACGACTGGCCGCCTCCCGGCACATGCACCGACCCGAAGGTGCCCAACTGGTGCGGGTCGGTCGCGGCAGAGGAATGGGTCTACCCCGAGAGAGGGCAGCTCTGGAGCTACGTCAGGAACCGCAAGGTCTACGAGTGTCCATCCGACATCGGCCGCAAAGCCGATTTGATACCTCAAAGCGCCTGCCCATCGGGTCTGACACCCAGGGACTATCCCCTGTCGTACTCGATGAATCACAACCTGGGCGACAAGAACGTGGACGTCTTCAGCAACGCCACCAGGCGCATGCTGCTCATTCACGAGAACCGCGGACTCACGGACTACAATCCCGACTTCGCCATCAACGATGGCACGTTCGTTCCCGTCGGACACGACGTGCCGGGCGGCGTCCACTACAGCGGTACTACTCTGTCCTACCTGGACCTGCACGCCGTCTGGAAGCCGCGAAAGGCGCTGCTCGCCGAACGCAACAACGGCGATTGGTAGCTACTTCACTTCCACCTCGCTGATCGTCCCGCCCTCGATCCTCGGCTCGATGGTCTTCCCGCCGCACTCGATCCTGACCTTCGCCGATCCGGGGCCTACGTTGAGGAACAGAAACCTGCCCGGCTCGATCTCGGTCGAGTAGATGCCGTCCTTGCGGACCTCGCACACGCTGAGTCCAAGCTCACGCAGGTCTGCGGTGAGGCGCGCGGCGAGGTCATCTTCGGTCTTGACGCGTGCGATCCTGCCCTTGCCGAGCGACCGGCCCGCGGGCGTATCGCCGAACAGCAGCGTCTCCGGCTCGGACGTGCCCTCCACACTCTCGAACCTGTCCACGCCCATAACGATCGCGCGGCCGCCGTCGGCGATCCACTTGGCGATCATCTCGGCGTCGCCTTTCTCCATGACAGCCCCGTGCAGGATCACGAGCACCTTATGCGTCGCAAGCGCGCCGTTGCGAAGCATCGTCTCGTCGACGTAGTCGTAATCGACGAGATCGCGCAGCATCCCCGCGCTGGGGAAATACCCGCCCCAGTGCAGCGTCATATCGACGTTCGGGTACCACAGCGCCACCGGCGCCACCGGCTTTGGCACGTGAAACAGCCACTTGATGTGCGCGCGCTGCGCGTCGATGCGGGTCTGCGACGATACGACATTGGGGTTGTAGTCGTGAAGCTGGTTCGCGCCCGAAGCGGTCGCGTTGTAGATTCGCGCGACGATTCCCCGTTCATCCTCGGCGCCCGCGGGTTCGAAGCCGAAATACGCGCCGTATTGCTTTCCCGCCGACGCGACCCAGCGCGTGATGACGAAGTTAGTTGCGTAGTTCGAGGCCTCGTTGGTGATGCGCACGCCCGCGTCATGCTTGGCAGCGACCCGGCATTGCTCCGCGAAGTTCGAGCCGTGGCGCGGCTCGGCGTCACCGCCGGTGCATAGATAAATGGGCGTCTTGGGGAAGTGCTTGCGCGTGGTCTCGATCCACCAGTCCGACCAGTCCGTCATCTCAGCGCGATACCAGTCGATGAAATCAAGCCACCGCCTTCGTACCTGCGGATCGCCGGAATCGATCTTCGCCTCAAACGCGGACAGATCATCCTTGCGGCCGGGGAAATCCACCCTGGCGAGGCTCGTAAACGACGTTCCCCACGCCTTGTTGATCGCGTCCGCGGAGCCGTACTTGGCCTCGGCGTACTTGCGGAAACTCGCGAGCGCGTAGGGGTCGCCGCACCAGTAGCCGGGATGGTTGTGGTATTCGCCCGGCACGTTGAACGTCCACCCGCCGCCGGTCACCGAGTAGATCGCCTCGCCGTAGTCGCCCTGAATGCCCAGCAGCACGCTCTCGATCACGCCGGTCTTGCCGTAGCGTTTGGCGAACTCCGAAATGAACCGCTCGATGTATTTGGGCAGGTTCGGGTTCCAGCGCGATTCGATCTTGGAGTCGATCTCGTGCTCCAGGCACCGGCAGGGGACGTGGTCTTTCGACGCGCGGAACCAGTTCGGGGTCGAATACGCCGGCCCGAGGATGATGAACGGCACCCACTTGAGGTCGTTGTCCTTGAGGATCTGCACCTGCTTGTCCCAGTGCGACCAGTCCCACTTGCCCTTACCATCGCGCTCGCAGGTCTCCCACGTGACGTAGCTTTCGATGCTGGTCACGCCCAGCGAGCGATACAGGGCGGCCGTCGCCTCATCAGCGTCGTTTCCGAACGTGTAGAACATGCCCTTTGGTCTGGGAATCCGCGAAACGTTCTCCATGACACGCTCCTTGTCGGTTGGAATCTTGAGATTGGGTTTCGAGTCGTAGACTTCCACGCGCGAGATCGCGAGACCCCCCGCATTCATGAACCGAAAGTCGGCGCCCTCGTTCTGCAGGCCGGCGAGTTTGGCTTCCGGCAGATGCACCAGCGCCCGCTGCCACGTGTTCGTGTCCAGCAGCAGGAAGCCGGTCGCGGCGGCGTAGGGGTTGTTGTCGCAGTTGAAATGCGTTGCGACCACGCCGGTCGGCGCATCATAGAAATCCACCGCCAGCCAGACATCCGACCCGATCTTGCTCCGAATCGCCGGATCGAGCTTGAAATACATATACCAGTTCGTCGGCCCCGCGCCGGCCTTCAGCCTGACGCACTTCCTGCCGCCGACGACCTTATACTCCCACTGCCCGTCGCTGACCGTCACAATGTCGAGCCCGTCAGCCTTGTCCGGCGTGTAGACCGCAACCGGCTCCGCCCAGCAGGCCGAACCGACCAGCATGCCGAGCGCCACAACAACAGCTATCCGCATCGCATCTCCCCCGTCCGCCAACTCACGTCTGGCTATAGTCTACCTCGTCAGCATCCCCCGGTCAACGGACGCGCACACAACCCATGCGCTCCTTCGGGATTTCGGATATCCACTGGCCCAGATTCGCCACGGGCCTTGATACGAAGCACCGGCCTCGCGAGACAAACGAGGTGAAATCCCGAACCAGCGCACCTCGTGTCATGCTGAACTTGTTTCAGCAACCAGCGAACTTATCCGCCCGTCGCGTCGTCGTAGAACTAGTGGGCCCTAGTTCCCCCTAGACGATGCTTCGGGACGCATGATGCCCCGGGGCATCGTCGAGCAATTGGGTAATCCGCGCTTGAGGTTCGCCCGAAGATAGGGTAGAATATCAGGTGTGCGTCGTTCGACAAGCTCGGGGCGCCGACGGACTCGGCGCCGACAATAGAGGTAAACGCCATGCCTGATGATAACAGACTCGATCTCGATGGAGACCTGAAGAAGCTCTCGGGCGACCTGCTCAACGACGTGAAGGCAGCGACCGAGGAGGTCAAGCAGCGCAAAGCGTCTGATGCCGCCAAGGACCGCAAGACCGCGACGAAGGAGACAGATCGCAGGATCGCCATCATCATCGTCGCCGCGGCGGCCGTCCTGATGATCCTCATCGCCTACTGGCTCGTATTCGGCAGGCAGCCGCAGCAGCAGGCAAACCCGAACTATACCGCGCCTCAGGCCAACACGAGGATGGTTCCGCGCCCGGGTGGCGGCGCCGTGCCAAGGACCCCACCGCGTCCGGCTCCGGCTCAGCCCAACAACAACCAGTCGCCTCCACCCAACGAATACGATCAGCCCGGGCAGTAGCAGACGAAAACAAAGGCCTCGCACTAACAATGGTGCGAGGCCTGAAGTATCCAGCACTGTCTTCGTCTTATGTCATCACCGTGTCGTTGCCTCTACTGCCCCAACCCGGTGGAATCGGAAACACCGCCCACCCGGATAACTACAGTATTATTATCGGCGGATCGAACGCTGCGTAAACCATACTCCGACACATTCTCCGCAGTTCGTGCGGAAGGCGTCTCCAGACGGCGGGCGCGTTGCTTCGGGATTTCGAACACCCAGTGCGCTTGGACGACTCGCCCACCTTACTACGAAGCGGCAGGCTGCTATCTGCGCACCGCCCAAATCCCGAAACGCAGGTCACAGCGCCTTCTTCATGTAAGCAAACCGCCGCGTCTCCGTGAACCCGCCCGCGTCGTAGACCCGCGCGGCCTTGTCGCTGGTCCACAGGAACCAGGCGTTGTGGAGTCCTCTGGCCTTCATCGAAAACAGCACCCTCAGCAGCAGCACGACCCCAAGCCCACGCCCGCGCTCGCTCTTGGCGACACCAAACGGCCCGAACCTGCAATCCGCGCCATACATGGCAAATCCCAGCACCTTGTAGTTCACGTGAGCGACCCACACGTTGGTGGGGTGATACTCGCCGGTGGTTATCCGAGTCATGGCGTCGCGCAGGAACCGCTGCCAGTCGCCGGCAAACTCCGCCTTCAGGAAGTCCAGCAGTGGCAGTATCAGCTCGGGCCGGTACGGCTCGAACACCACCCCCGCCTCGATCAGCGCCTGTTCCTTTGCCGGTACCCAGTCCGGCGTGCGCAGCCGCACCAGATCCGAGTCCATAGAAAGCGGGCGGTCTATCTCGGCAAATCCCATCTTGCCGAAAAACTCCAGCGCCCCGGGATACTCGACCGGATCGATCCCGGGCACGAAGTAGTTCGGCGCGTAACCTGAGATGAGTGTCGCCTTGCACTCGCGCGCCCTGAAGTAGTCCTCCAGTCCCGCATACAGCTTCGTCCCGATTCCGCGCCGGCGATAGGGCTCGTCCACCGCGAAAAGCGATATCCACGACCGCTCGAAATCCGGCGCGGCGTCCTCCAACACAAACCTGCGCGTCATTCCCAGCGCGTAACCCACGACCCTGCCGTCCACGCACGCCACCAGCGACCCCCGCGGATCGTAGTTCGCGTCCAGCAGCACCCTTCGCTGAAACAACTCGCTAGTGAGCGGATCGGCTGTCAGGCTTCTGTTGAGAACGCCCAACACCTCCGCTATGTCTTCCGGTTCGTAGGATCGAATGCTCACGTTATCGCTCATCGAGTGAACCCCTCTCTGGCCGCCGGCCTGTTACGCAATACGATAGCCCGCCCGCGCGGCATTGTCAAGCGAGTCGTAATTCCCGTACATTTGCCGGGTTGCCAAGCAGGCATTTAGCGGCTATCATCATAGTATCCAGTATTGTGCATTGTGCGTCATACGGTGCGTTCAGGGGGAGGATGGGAAATGCGATCTACACCGAGGATTCTTTGTGTCTTGCTGCTTTTGTGCCTATTGCTGAGTTGCGGTCTCGCAGCCTCGGCAATGCAGGCCCCGCTTGTGCGGAACGGCGATTTCAGTGAGGGTCTGGATCACTGGCGCATCGCCACTCAGGTACCTTCGACTGGTACCCGCTCTTTTCCGAGACGGGAGACAACCAGTGTGTCGACCTGTCGACTCCGGACTACTGCGTAGGGCCGGTATTGATCCAGAGCCTCAATATCTCCGACGTAGCCGACAAGCAGTTCACCGGCTCCATCGACCTCAAGCAGAGTTCCTGGTGGACGGAGGACGACGCGGAAGTCCACATCCAGTACGTCGATACCAGCGGCTACCGCCAGTCGATCAGAGTGCTGACTTCCGCGGGCGGAACCTACAGCACTGATGATTGGACGACGGTGACGGGCTCGGTCACCCTTCCCAGCGACGCGCGCAAGGTGATCGGGATCACCGTGGAATCCACCGGCTACGCCTACTTCTATGCCGACAACGTGCAGCTCTTCGCAAGCGGCGTAACACTGGGGATGGTCCCCGTGATCACCGGCGTCAGCCCGGACTCCGGGCCCTACGGGACCACCGTCACCATCGAGGGCACCGACTTCGGCTCAACGTCGACCGGATGCGAGGTCCTCATAGGCAGCAGCCCGCACGGCATAACCGTGCTCGACTGGGCCGATACGTCGATCCAGGTCGGCGTGAACGATCCGGTGATGACGGGGAAAGTGGACGTCGACGTCGATTTCGTGGTCGCCGAGGGCGATTCTACCTATACGGTGACCTCACCCTACTACACCATCAGCATCCCGGACAGCTATATGGAGGCCTGCCAGGGCGAGATCGTTCGCTACTGCGTGTGGGTCAACATGTTCAACGGGTTCAGTTCCCCCGGCGGCATCTCATTCTCGCTTACCGGAGCGCCGTCCGGTGTGGCGTCGTTCACGCCGGTTCCCGTTCATTGGGCCGGCGGCACGGAACTGACCATCGATACGTCCACGCTCACTCCGGGGTTCTATTCCTGGCAGGTCGATGCCGATGACGGTGTGCACGCCACGCGGCGGGCGTTCATTGCACTATATGTAGTGACGGTTGCCGGCATCGAATGGCAGATGTGGAATCCCGGTTCGGGCGAATACGAGCCGGTGACTGAAGTCAACGCCACCCAGCAGGGCGCCGTATACCTGGACTGCGTTGTGACCGACTCGGACGGCTGGACACGCATGCCAAGCTTCCTGTCCATTACGCCGTCGGATCCCAGCAAACTGCTCGCCTTCGAGGAGGAGTGGGGCGGATACAGCTTCTACGCGATGGAAAACGGTGACGCTGACCTCACCGCGTCGACCCCGGACGGCCACTCGGCGGCGGTCACGGTCCACACCAGCTTCCCCAGCGTTCCGAGCTGCAGCTTCATCAGTGCCACGCCTTCGCCGGTAACCAACGACGGCGTCACGGAGATCACCTTCACTGCCACGACCACCAACCCGTATCAGAGCGTCGGCTGGTATTTCTCCGGCTTCGACTCGTCCGACGGCGACTGGAGCCCTGACGGCTACACGTTCACCTGTCACGGGACTCTCCAGGAGGGAACTGCGCCGGGCGATTATATGTTCTTCTCCGGCCCCGGCTCATACGCCTACCCATTCCGGCCGACGCTGCTGACCGTTGTCAACGATCCGAGCCGAGGCCAGGTCAAAGGGCGTGTCTACAGCCTGGGCGGGTCGATGCCCCAGCAGCAGGAGGTCAGCGGCACGTTCGAGCTCTATGACACCGCCGGCGAGAAGGTGCTGGAGCGCGAGATTGACGCCTGGAGCGGCGAGTACGTCGTGTCCTACCTGCCGCCGGGGACCTATCTCGCCAGATTCCTGCCCTATGAGTGGTCGAACCTGGATCCGCAGTGGTACGCCGACGCCCAAAGGTTCGACGCCGCGACCCCGATCCAGGTGGTTGCAGGCCAGACGCTGGACGACATCAACTTCTTCTTGCAGTCCGGCCCGATCCACGTGCTATCGACTTCGCCTACCGACGGAGCGCGCTGCGCCCCGACGGATTTCACAATCATCGCGTACCTGGACAAACAGCCCAATCCTGACACTGTGAACGAGTCTACGTTCTTCCTGCAGGATTCGGAGGGCAACCTGGTTCCCGGCGAGGCGTTCACAGCGGGAAGTGGTCCGGAGGTGAACGTGAGGTCAGATGAGGGCTTCCTGGTGGTGTTCGAGCCCAGCGATCCTCTCGATCCCGGCGCCACGTATACCGCAACCCTCACCACGGGCATCGAGACCTACGACGGCGCCACGCTCGAATCGGACTACGTCTGGAGCTTCACTACCGGCCGCAATCTCGTAAGCGACCTCAAGAGCATCCCGGACGGCGAGGCCGTGGAGTTGGACGACAAGGTCATGTACTGTGTCTACGGCGATATCGGCTACATCGAGGAGCCCGACCGCTCCTCGGGCATCCGCGTCGAAGGCCTCTACGGGGAGGACTCGCAGGACGTGATCGTATACGTCTACGGCACAAAGCAGACCACCGAGGACGGCGAGCCCTACATCGATCTGGAGGACTACTGGACCGACTACTACTACGAATGGATCGCCCCGTTCGGCGCCAACAGCAAGGCGGTCAAGGCCAGCGTGATCACCGGCCTCAAGGTGCGGGTATGGGGCGTCGTCAAATCGGTAGATTTCGAAACGCCCAGCTACGTCATCTCCGATGCCGGTAGTGAGGACGACGGCATTCTCGTCTACGGCGACTGCCCCGTCAAACCGGGCGAGTTCACGTGCGTCAACGGCGCGGCGGGCGGAGGCGCTTCGCGCGTCATCTACGCCACGTGGGAATCGACGCCGGAGTAGAGACCGACGGCTGTACCCCTATGTCCGAGGGCATCGCCCCCGGTTATGATCGCCCGGGAAGACTCTTCCCGGGCGTGTTTTTGTGCCCTGTCATTCCGCGCGCGGCGAAGAATCTCCGGAACCGCCGCGCCGGTGATGCCCCACGCAAAAAACATCTGACTTTACCGTGACGTGGCGCGGCTGATCTGGTACAATTAGAGATGATATGCGTAAATACATGCTCTGCATTATCGCTCTTATCGCAGTTTTGGTCGTGTCCAACGCGGCTCTGGCGCAGTCCTTTGCGAGCGGGTCCGCGGAGAAGATCGTCTCGGCGAAGGTCTATCTCTCCGTCGATAAGCTCAGGCCAGGCGACGACTTCAAGCTCGCCGTAAGGGCGACGGTCAAGGATGGCTACCACATCGGCGCGCACGACAAGGACTCGCTCTACCCGGCCAAGCTGACCATCACCGCGCCAAAGGGCATCACGTTCTCCAAGCCGGCCTATCCCAAGGCCCAGCGCATAGACCCTGCCCTTCGCGCCGGACAAGAAACTGCCGGTCTACGAAGGCACTTTCACCATCTTCGTGGACGGCCGCGTTGACGCCAAGGCGAAACCCGGCCCGGTGACGATCAAGGCCAAGCTCGACACGCAGGCGTGCAAGGGCGAGCAGTGCTCCCCGCCGGAGATCGTCAGATCAGCGTCAAGACCGCGATTGTCGCCAAGAAGACGCCGGTCAAGCCCGCCAATAAGGGGCATATTCGGCGCCACTACGAGCGGTGGCAATGACCTCGAAGGCAGGCTCGCGCGCACGCCGTTGTTCCTGCGAGCTGCTGATGCTCTACGGCCTCGGGCTGCTGCTTGCGTTTACGCCGTGCGTCTACCCGATGGTGCCGGTGACCGTTGGCTATTTCAGCACGCAGAATGATTCGCGGACCAGGCGAATCGTGCTGCTTGCGGGAATGTATGTGCTGGGCCTCGCGCTGACCTACTCCACTGCTCGGGCGCGGTGCGGCGAGCGCGGGCGGCGTGTTCGGAGCGGCTATGCAGAGCCGCCCGGCTGATCGGGATAGCTGCAATTCTTGTCGCGCTGGCGCTTTCGATGTTCGGCCTCTACGAGCTCCAGGCTCCGGCGTTCATCCAGAACGAGGCGTCCGGAAAGAGCGGAGTCGCGGGCGCGCTGTTCATGGGGCTGATCTTCGGCATCGTCGCGGCGCCGTGCGTGGGGCCGGTCGTGCTGGGATCTGATGACCTACGTCGCGCACCTCGGCAGCCCGCTGATGGGATTCCTGATGTTCTTCACGCTTGTCGCTGGGACTCGGCACTCCGCTGTTCGCGCTGGCAACATTCTCGGCGAAGCTTCCCGTGCCGGGGATGTGGATGGTGGCGGTAAAGAAAGCGGCGGGATTCCTGCTTCTTGGCGCGGCGGCGTACTTCCTGACCCCGATTCTGCCTGATCTGCTCGCGCGATACGCCATCCCGGCGGTTCTTGTCGCGGGCGGAGTGTATCTCGGGTTCTTCGAGAAATCGATCCGCGCGAGCCGAGTGGGGGCGTCGCTGGGAAAGGCTACAGGCATGGCCGCGATCAGTCGTGGCGGTCGCGATGTCGTTCCCAAGCCGACCAACATTCGCTCCAGTGGCAGCCCTATGAGCCCGCCGCCGTCGCCGCCGCCGCCAGGTCGCACAAGCCCGTAATGATCGACTTTACGGCCAAATGGTGCGGCATCTGTCGCGAGTTGGAGAGCAAGACCGTTCAGCGATTCCAAAGTGCTCAAAGCAATCGACGGTGTCGAGCGCTTCCGCGTTGACGGCACCGACCAGTCCGATCCCAACGTCAAGGCCGCCGAGCGCAAGTTCGAAGTCCAGGGCTTCCCGACGGTGATCTTCATCGACGCCTCCGGCAACGAGATCACCTCCGCGCGCATCGTCGGCTTCGTCGATTCGCAGAAATGCTGAAGCGGATCAGCTCCGTGACTGATTTCCGGAAGAATCCGCAAGGATAATCCTTATTCGACGACCTAACCAGCCCATGGCACTGCCATGGGCTTTTCTTTCGCGATTTCGCCCTTTCGCGATTTCGCGATCATCAGACCAGGAGGATCGTCTCTTGCCGAAGATCACATTCATAGGCGCGGGTAGCTGCGTCTTCACACGCAACCTGCTCGGCGACATTCTCCAGTTCCCGGAACTTGCGGACTCGGAGATCGCCCTGATGGACATCGACCCCGAGCGTCTCCGCACGGCCGAGATCCTCGCGCACAAGGTCGCCGACAAGCTCGGCGCGCCCGCGAAGATCATCGGCGACAATCGGACCGCAAGAAAGCGCTCGAGGGCGCCAACTACGTCATCAACACCATCCAAGTCGGCCTCTACAAGCCCTGCACCGTCACCGACTTCGAGATGCCGAAGAAGTACGGCCTCAAGCAGACCATCGCCGACACTCTCGGCATCGGCGGCATATTCCGGGGCTTGCGGACCATCCCGGTGATGGTCGGCTTCTGCCGCGAGATGGAGGAGCTCTGCCCGGACGCGTGGCTGCTCAACTACACCAACCCGATGGCGATCAACACCGGCGCGGTGCTGCAGCAGACCAACATCAAGGCGCGTCGGCCTCTGCCACGGAATCCAGGGCGCGCACCACTGGCTCTCCCACTGCCTCGGGGTCCCGCCGAACGAGCTGACCTTCATCGCCGCCGGCACCAACCACTGCGCCTGGTTCATCAAGCTCGAGCACAAGGGCGACGATCTCTATCCCAAGCTGCGCAAGCTGGTCAACGAGGACGCGGATTTGATCGCCAAGCCGACAAGGTCCGCTTCGAGATGCTGCGAAGTTCGGCTACTACGGCGGCGAGTCCAGCGAGCACATGGCCGAATACGTGCCGTACTTCATCCGCAAGGACCACCCGGAGCTGATCGACCGCTTCGGCGTGCCGATTGACGAATACATCCGCCGCTGCATCAACGGCGACAACGCCTGGCACGATATGGCCCGCAAGTTCGAGGATCCCAACGAGGACATCGGCGAGATTCGCCGCAGCCACGAATACGGCTCGCTGATCATCCACTCCATCGAGACCGGCACGCCGCGCGTGATCTACGGCAACATTCTCAACCGGGACCACATCACCAACCTGCCCAACGGCGCGTGCGTGGAGGTTCCGTGCCTGGTGGACCGCAACGGCGTTCAGGGGACGGTCGTCGGAGCGATGCCGGCCCAGTGCGCGGCGGTCACGATGACCAACGTCAACGTCCATCTGCTCACGCAGAAGGCGTCCGTGACGCTGAGAAAGAGGACGTCTACCGCGCGGCCTTGCTCGACCCGCTGACCTCGGTGAACCTCACGATGGACGAGACAATCGCCATGTGCGACGACCTGATAGCCGAGCACGGCGACTGGCTGCCGAAGTTCAGTTGAGAGCGGAGAGTTGAGAGTGGAGAGCGAAGAGTTGAGAGCGAAGAGTTGAGAGCGAAGGGCACTCCCTCCCCGCTGCGGGGAGGGTTGGGGAGGGGTCCTTCGGCCCAACTAGATTGACCTAAGACTGGAGTATACAATGCATCGCATCGCATCTGCCCTTGCGCTGTGCCTGATCCTTGCCTGCGGAGCCTGTTCGGCCCCTCAGCCCGTTCGCGACATCTACGCCGACACGTGGGTCGGCAGTGACGCGCTAGGCAGGAAGATGCCCACATCAACTGACGTCGGGCCGGTGAAGCACGACCAGCGCCGCGTCGTGGGCATCTTCTACATCACGTGGCACCGCGACTCGCTGGGCACGCTGAAGAGCCCCTACGCCGCCGATGTCTCGAAGATCCTCGCCAAGGACCCCAGCGCGCGCCTCGACGCCACGCATCCATTGTGGACCGAGGGATCGTACCACTGGGGCGAGCCCGAGTGCGGCTACTTCCTGAGCAAGGACGAATGGATGATCCGCAGGGACATGTCCATGCTTGCCGATGCGGGCGTGGATGTGCTCGTCATGGACGTCACCAATGCCGTGCGCTATTGGGACGAGTGGGACGTAGTCTTCCCCGTGATGGAGAAGATGAAGGCCGAGGGCAACAAGGTGCCCCAGTTCTGCTTCTGGGCGTTCAACGGCCCGGTTATCACGGTCGTGCAGGACCTCTATGAGAAGATATACAAGGCCGCGAAGTACAAGGACCTCTGGTTCATGTGGGATGGCAAGCCGCTCTGCTCTACAACGCAACCGCAGGTCGACGCCAACGGTCAGAATCCGAACCCGCACTATGACGCCAGCCGCCGACGACAAGAATCCGCACTATGGCGACCCCAGATACACCGACAGTTCTACAAGACTACACGCAAGAGGTGAAGAACACCTTCACGTTGCGCACGATGTGGTGGGGTTACTACGAGTGGGCGGGCAAACGCTTCGTCGGCACCGAGGACAACTGGAGCTTCGGCTACGATATGGGCGACAAGCGCGTCTCGATCCATGGACCCGGACAAGCTGGTGTCGCCCCACGACGGAGTGAAAGAAGAAGCCGCCGTCACGCCGGCCCAGCACCCCTCGTCTCTGACAGGCAAATGCTGGACACGCGAGCACGGTGAGCCCGAACTCAACGATCAGGATCTTCCCGTGCCCACCTACGTGCCCTGGCTGCACAAGACGGTCGAGCATCCCGAGGGCTACGGTATCTACTTCCAGCAGCCGATGGGACGAGGCGATCAAGGCCAACCCGCAGTTCCTCTACATCAACGACTGGAACGAATGGACGGCCGGCAAGTACTGGGCGGCGTCCAACGACTTCATGCGTCGCAACAGCCCATACGTCTTCATCGATCAGTACAACGCCGAGTTCAACCGCGCCATCTCGCCGATGAAGGGCGGATACACCGACAACTACTACATGCAGATGGCCGAGAATATCCGGCGCTACAAGGGCGTCCGGCCGATCCCCGTGCTGCACGGCTGCGGCTCGATCAAGATAGACGGCGACTTCGCGGACTGGAACAAGCGTCAAGCGTCGAGTATCGCGACACCATCGGCGACACGGCCCACCGGGACTACAACGGCTACGGCGGGCTGCACTACACCAACGACTCCGGTCGCAACGACATCATCACCTGCAAGGTCGCGGTGGACGGCGACAACGTCTACTTCTACGCCGAGACCGACAGCGCCGCTGACGCCGCACACCGATCACGAACTGGATGCTTCTGCTGATCGACGCCGACAAGAACCCCGAGACCGGCTGGTTTGGCTATGACTACCTGATCAACAAGAACGTGATCGACGACAAGACCACCACGATCATGCGATACGACTCCACGGACGCCAAGTGGGACGAAGCCGCCAGGCTGAGCTACCGCTGCAGGGGCAACGGTCTCGAGCTGGCCGTGCCGCGCAAGCTCCTGGGGCTGGACGGCGGGAGCTTCGCGTTCGATTTCCACTGGTGCGACAATCCCACGGATCTGACTGACCCGATCTCGCTCTGCGTCAACGGCGACAGCGCCCCGAACAGGCGGTTCAACTACCGCTGCATCTGGCGAGAGTAGTCGCTCTGGACACGCCGCGCCAATCGTAGTAACCTATACGGGCCGGGACGCGTAACATCACTGCGCGCCTCGGCTTTCTGCGAAGCGCTCGGTGATGAATATCGGAGAGGCATTCAACGATGAAAGCACTGGTCAAGGCAAAGGCCGAAGAAGGGCTCTGGCTCCAGGACGTCCCGGTGCCCGAGGTCGGGCATCAACGACGTGCTGATCCGCATCCTCAAGACCAGCATCTGCGGCACGGACGTCCACATCTGGAACTGGGACGACTGGGCCCGCAAGACGATCCCGCGTGCCGCATGGTCGTCGGCCACGAGTTCGTCGGCGTGATCGAGGACGTCGGCGACAACGTCCACGACTACCACAAGGGCGACCTGGTCAGCGGCGAGGGCCACCTGGTCTGCGGCCGCTGCCGCAACTGCCTGGCCGGCCGGCGGCACCTCTGCCCCAACACCAGCGGCGTCGGCGTCAACCGCGACGGCGCCTTCGCCGAGTACCTGTCGCATCCCGGTGACGAACGTCTGGCCGTGCGACCCGAAGCATCCCGCTGGAGGTGCTCGAGCTGCTTCGACCCGCTGGGCAACGCCACCCACACGGCGCTGCTCGTTCGACGTGCTCGGCGAGGACGTGCTGATCACCGGCGCCGGGCCCATCGGCATCATGGCCGCCGCCATCGCCCGGCACTGCGGCGCGCGGCACATCGTCGTCACCGACGTCAACCCCTACCGGCTCGAACTGGCGCGCAAGATGGGCGCCACCCTGGCCGTCGACGCGCGGACCGAGCAGATCGACACGGACGTCCAGAAGCAGCTGGGCATGAAGGAGGGCTTCGACGTGGGCATGGAGATGTCCGGCAACCCGGACGCCTTCCGCGAGATGCTCGCCAACATGTGCCACGGCGGCAAGATCGCCCTGCTGGGCATCCTGCCCAAGACCGAGATCGACTGGGACACCGTGGTCTTCAACAGCCTGACCATCAAGGGCATCTACGGCCGCGAGATGTACGAGACCTGGTACAAGATGACCATGATGATCCAGTGCGGGCTGGACATCACGCCCATCATCACCCACCGCTTCCACTACACCGAGTTCGAGAAGCGCTTCGAGGTCATGCGCTCGGGCCAGTCCGGCAAGGTCGTGCTGACCTGGGCCGACGCTGAGTCGCATTGCCAGTCCCCGGAGGGAGACTTCGTGCCATCGTAGCCGCGATTTCAATCGCTGGAAGGCAAGCATGTACGATTCACTCAAAGATCGCCTGGCGAACGAGCTGCGCGAGATCCGCGAGGCCGGGCTGTACAAGGCGGAGCGCGTGCATCGCCACGCCGCAGGGCGCGCAGATCGCCGTGGCGGCGGGCGCGAGGTGCTGAACTTCTGCGCGAACAACTACCTCGGCCTGGCCAACGACCCCCGCCTCATCGCCGCCGCCAAGGCCAGCTACGACCGCTGGGGCTTCGGCCTGTCAGCAGCGTGCGGTTCATCTGCGGCACGCAGGAGCTGCACAAGCAGCTCGAAGCCACGCTCATCGAGTTCCTGGGCACGGAGGACACGATCCTCTACAGCTCCTGCTTCGACGCCAACGGCGGGCTCTTCGAGACGCTGCTCGGGCCCGAGGACGCGATCATCAGCGACGAGCTGAACCACGCCAGCATCATCGACGGCATCCGGCTCTGCAAGGCGCAGCGGCTGCGCTACAAGAACCGCGACATGGCCGACCTGGAGGCGCAGTCTCAAGGAGGCCGCCGGCGCCCGCGCTGCGGCTGATCGCCACCGACGGCGTCTTCTCGATGGACGGCACGATCGCCCCGCTCGACGGCATCTGCGACCTGGCCGACCGCTACGACGCCGCCGTGATGGTCGACGACTCCCACGCGACCGGCTTCATCGGGCCGCACCGGCCGCGGCACGCCACGAGTACCACGGCGTGATGGGCCGCGTGGACATCCTCACCAGCACGTTCGGCAAGGCGCTGGGCGGCGCGTCCGGCGGCTACACGACCGGCCGCGCGGAGATCGTCGAGCTGCTGCGCCAGCGGAGCCGGCCGTACCTGTTCTCGCAACACCCTCGCCCCGGCCATCGCCGCCACGACGCTTGCGCGTGCTCGACATGCTCGAGCGCAGTCCACCGAGCTGCGCGACAGGCTGGAGGCCAACACGAAGCTACTTCCGCGACGGCATGAGCGCGCGGGGCTTCGACATTCCCGAGGGCGACCACCCGATCGTGCCCGATCATGCTCGGCGACGCCGCGCTGGCCACGCAAGATGGCCGTCGATGATGCTGGACGAGGGCATCTACGTGATCGGCTTCAGCTACCCGGTCGTGCCCAAGGGCAAGGCGCGCATCCGCGTGCAGATCTCCGCCGCCCACACCCGGGAAGACCTCGACAAGGCGATGGACGCCTTCGCATCCGTGCGGGACAGCCAATGACATCCAAGCAGCGAATGCTGGTGGCGATGACCAACGGTCAGCCCGACATGGTGCCGGTCGCGCCTGATATGTCGAACATGATCCCCTGCAAACTGACTGGCAAGCCGTTCTGGGACATCTATCTCTACCGGGATCCGCCGCTGTGGAAGGCATATATCGACGCGGTCAAATACTTCGGCTTCGACGGCTGGCTTCCCGGTCTTCCCGTCGAGTTGGAGCGCGACATATCCTGGCGCGAGTCGAGGCCGAAGTGGACCGAGGCAATAGTGGCTCGCACTCCCGACCGTATCTACACCCGGAGCCACAGGGAGATCGATGGCAAGCAGGATTGGAGCAGGAACCTCACCGCCTACTACATCGACAACCCGCCGACGCGCAGTATCCCGCCGGAGAAGATCGGCCTGTCATCGGAGCCGCCTACGGAGTGGGAGGATGTCGAGCCCCGCACCCGCTATACCGGCCTGGATGCTTGGCATGCCGCGGACGAGCTGATGGGCGACAGGGGTGTCGTCGGGCTGGGCGTCCACCTCCCCGGCCTGGGGCTGAGTCGGGAGTCGATTTACGAGTACTATGACAACCAGGACGCGGTCGTGGCGCGCTGTGAGAAGCAGACCGAATCGATCACCAATCGCACACGGGAACTCGCCGCCCTGAAGCCCGATTTCATCTTGATAGGCATCTCTGGCTTCATGATCTCCAACCCCGAGCCGATCTTCAGGCGCCTTTCGCTGGCGGCGCTGCAGGCGATCACAAAGGCCTGCAAGGAAGCGGGCGTCCCGAGCCAGATTCACTGCTGCGGGCCCGAGTGCTCGCTGGTCAAGATGGCCGCCCAGGAAAGCGACTTGAACTCGATCAACCCGCTCGAGGTGCCCCCGATGGGAGATTGCGACCTGGCGCAGTTGAAGCGCGAGTTCGGAAGCAAGATCAGCCTGATGGGCAACCTCCACACGACCGACGTGATGCTGAGGGGCACTCCGGAAGCTGTTGCCGATGCCAGCAGACGGGCCATCGATGATGCTGCCTCGGGGGGAGGGTTCATCCTCTCCACAGGCGACCAGTGCGGCCGCGACACTCCTTTCGAGAACATCGAAGCAATGATCCGCACCGCGCGCACCTATGGCCGCTACTGAGCCGTTGACCGGCACGTCACAATAACTACACGATTCATTCGGCCATTGTGCAGGGTACATAGTCCATGAGATCGTTCATGTCTTAAAGGAGGCATGAAGATGAGATACGCACAATGGACCTTACTGACCGTTGCTTTGGTTCTCGTCGCGTCGGTCGCCTGGGCGCAGTCGTGCCCATGCACGATGCAGGTTCCGTGCCCACCGCCTTGTCCCGTGTGCACGTGCCCTTGCCCGGCGGCAGTGCCGGCATCGCTTGGGGCAGGCCCGGCGGCTAACCTGCAGTGCCTGACGGGGTGCAACTTCGATCCTACCTACGCGGCCAGCATTGTACGCTCAGAACAGCGTCATCATCGCTGTCACGCAGTACGGCAGGCAGAGGGCTCACGACGGCAACCTGCGCGACATTTCCTATGAGATCAACAGTTATCTCACCAGCGCGAACGGCAAGCTCCAGAGTTGGTATGGAGCGGTCGCGTGCGGAGCAGCCTCGCCCGATTGCGCGAGGGCTCAAGCGATTATCAACCAGCTTGCGACGGTTCCTACGAACTGCTTCGATGCAGTCTACGCCACGACTCTGTCGCAACTGGTCCATCAGTCCTACGCCGCCGACGTGATCGGCGGACAGCAGGCGGTGACCGCGCCTATGAGGCAGCAGGCCCAGTTCCTGTCCGGCAAGGAAGCGAACTGGGGTATGCGCCTCGACCGCTGGGTCGCCGAGCATCCTGCGACAACTCCTTCGTAGCAAGAGCTGCGACGTGTTTAACCAAGAGCGCCACGGGCACCCAGCCCGTGGCGCCCCAAACACGCCCGGCGCGTGGTCACGCTTGCCCTCGAGTCTCGACCGCTGTGGGGACCGCCGGCGCAAGAACTGGTAGGAATGCCGGACTTGTCAGAACAGCATTTTCCGGCATAGATATTGCAGGTGGTCATGTGAGCCCAGCTTGCTGCGGTAGAGCGAGAATGACTCCAAGATGGGCAGGGAGAAGAGATTGAACAGGCCAATCCAGCTATCCATGCTAATCCTCGTGTTCTGTGCAGTCGTCTCATCCGGCGAGGCGCGCGCAAGCGCGTGGACCGTCTTCGCCTACGATGGGGACAATCCAGTTGCGTCCGGACTGCCGAGCGACATAACGTTTACCTTTGACAACACGCGTCTCAGCCTGAACTCCTCCCGGATCGTGACCGTGGGCGGCTCCAGTTCGATGACGTGGACACTGCTGTTCTCGGGAAACTGGGGCGTGTGTGGAACGATAGATGATTCGGGCAACTACACGCCCGATCCGTACGCGAGCTTCAAGGCGGACGGCCAGGGCGGCTCCATCGAGTGGAATGCGGACACTCCGTCAGGCTACGCCACGCAGTTGATACTCGGCGGCTCGTTCACGGGCGACGGTGGTTCGACGTATACGGGTCAGTGGCGAATGCCGATCGGCGAGGCCACGGCGACGCTGGCATTGAACACTCATCCCAGCATCTGGGGAGCGGAGTACAACCTCTACTTACCCGAGAGCCACACCTTCGTGGCTGAGTACAGGCCGGCGGTGGCTGTTCCGGAGCCGACGGGAATGCTGACGCTGCTTAGCGGCGCGATCTCGATAGCGGGATTCGGCTTCCGCGCGCGGAGGAGCCGTGGCAGCGCTTAGCCCTGATACTGCTCGTTAGCTTTCAACTACCCGAACCGCGGCAGATACGCTCTGTGCACGGCCAGGAGCTCGTCGAGGCACTCGCGGCCCGCCTCGGCGCTCTGAACCACCGCATCGGTGAGCATGGCCTGTGGTGCGAACTAACCGCCGGATCCCCTACTCTTTCTGTCATTCTGGGCGTTCAGCTCCGCCTCTCGCTCGGGCGAGTAGATCGGGAATCTGAACGAGAGCGGATTGAACGTGAGGTTGATCTTCTCGCCGCCGTACTGTCCCTCCACGCCGGCGTAGTAGCCGTAACCCTCGACAGTCGTCGGCTTCGCCGCCGGGTCAGCCGCGGGCCCGGACACGCTCGCGAACGTGATGTAATGCTGCACGTTCCTCTTGGCGATCTTGAGCGTCAGGTTGCGCACGATCTCCGGGTTGGTGAGCTGCTCGGATTGTTTCTTGACCTCTTCGTCGTGCTTGCGCTGCATCTCCGGATCCGCGTAGATGTACCGCAGCGGTTCGGATCCGGAGCCTACGGCGGTGAAATCCGCCACCCACGCCGCCTCGTACTTCGCCAGCGGCAGCCCCGCGTCGGACTTCGCGGCGGCTCGGTCCTCGAGCGGCAGCTTCTCGTAGAATCGCCAGAAAACGTCGGATGTGGAGCTGCCCGGTGCGACAGTCGGCACGAAGTAGAGGTACTTCGACTGCTGTATCCATTCGCTCTGCTGGCTCAGGGAGTAGCTCGTCACCTTGGAAAGGTCGTCGAGCTCGATGCCGCTGCTGTTCGCCTTGTCCCGCAGGAAGACCAGCAGCCACTCCGGCATTATGTTCGTGGTGCTCGCCGCATCCAGTCCGGCGATCTTCCCACGAGCAGCTTGGCCTGTTCGTTGTAGAACCACTCGAACTGTTTGCTGCCGTACCTGCCCTTGGTCAGCGCGCGCAGGAAGTCGCCGACGGTGGCGTCTTCGGAGACCGTGCCGACAGGCGAGAACGGCGGCAGATTGGTCGGCATCTGCTGGCCCAAGCCCGTATACAGCCGATGGTCGCTCGGCTGCTGCGACAGATTGCACTTGTGCTTGTGATCGAGGTAGTCTTCGGTGACGATCGTCAGCCCGGTTGCCCTCGCCAGCGCCGCCAACGCCTCCGCATAGCTGACGTCTTTGTCCTTGGGCAGATCGAGCTTGACCTTCTCGGCCAGAAACGCCGGCGGCTGGTTGTCGTTGGCATCTATCCGGATGGCGGCCAGGTCCCTGGCCATGTGGTCCGGCGGTGGTGTATAGGCCGGCAGTCTGGCTCTCAGCACGGACGGGCTCTTGTGTCCTTTGGTCCGCTGCCAAATGTCTCTCGTGGTCTGGCGCAGGTCGGCGGTCCGGCTGATGGTGCTCATGTCGTAACGCACCGGCACGGACATGCCTATGCGGAACTCGCCAGTGGTCGGATTCGTGGTCGGTATGATACTGAACGTGGCCGCGTCGAGTTGTTCGCCGGTCGGAGGCGCGCCCTCCTTGTTGTACTGCTTGGACTGATCGAACTCCGCCTGATACCACTTGCGCAGCAGATCCGGTTTGCTGAAGCTGCCCGTATGGAGAGTGATCGTCTCCCCTGCGAATGCTCTCGCCTTGGCGTCAGGCCCGAGTTCCTTGAGGACCTCGGCCATGGCCCTTGCCGACTTCGCCCGGTCGCTGTTGCCGAGGTCAATGTCCGAATCCGGGATGTCCGCGCTCGCCACAAGCGCGTCCCAGAGCTGATCGCACATATCGACTGTAGTCTGATGCCTGCTGTTCACGTAGTTGTCCAACGCCACGCGGGACCGCATCGAAAACGACAGCCGGTAGACCTTCTGCCCCGCGCCGTTGTCGGTCGCGATCTTCTCCGAGGTCAGGTCGAGATCGGCCGCGCTCGCGATGGCCTCCAGCAGCTTGCCCAGCGGCAACTCGTGAACGGAGATCGCCAGCGGCATATCGCGCACGGGCCAGTCATTCTTACTCGAACCGCATCGGACCGTTACGCCCGTCTTCGCGCTGATCTCTTCGAGCATATAGTGCAGCCGCTTGTAACCGCTGTCGTAGGTGATCTTCTGCGCGAGCCGCGCGTCAACGTCGCTCGTATCGACCTGAGCCGCCCTCGCGGAGGCGGTGTTGGGATCGGTTGTGACCCTATCCGCTGAGCAGGGCGCGATCGTGAGCGCGGCGAGCGTCAGTATTGCGGCAGCGATCCTTGTCATCTGCAGTTCTCCCGTGGAAAGTGTTCTCTAAGGGACGCTCGGCGCCCTCTTGTTAGACGGTCTGTGAGCCGGAATTCTTCACTTCATCTCGCAAGACCGGCCCGGCAGGAACCGCGCCCGGCCGCGGTGAACACATTCCTGCGAGGGAACAGCACATGTCCAAGGAAGTAATGACCCGGCGGGCCGCCGACAACGTATACCTGCACAAGGACTTCCACGGCGCGCTCAGCCTGGCAATCGACTACCTCGACCGCAGCTACGGCGAGGACGCCGTGCGCGACTACTTGCGCCGGTTTACGCGCTCGTACTACACCGATGTCACCGAACAGATCGTCGAGCGCGGGCTGATCGCCCTCAAGGAGCACTTCGAGCGAATCTATGAGATAGAGGGCGGCTCAGTCAGCATCAGCCTGGACGAGGATGAGCTGTCCATCGAGGTCAACGAGTGTCCGGCGATAAGCCACATGCGCGAGCGCGGATTCCCCATCTCCAGGCTGTTTGTCGAAACGACGCGGACCGTCAACGCGGCGCTGGTCGAGGGCACGCTGTTCGAGTATGAGCTTCTCGAATACGACGCCGCGACCGGCCGCAGCCGGGAGAGATTCCGGAGGCGCGCGCGATGATCCCCTGCACCGACTTCATCCCGGCCTACAGCGAGCTGTTCAAGTATCTCGACGCGCGGGGCGGCGAGTCAGGCCGTCGTCGCGTTCTGGGAGCATCTCGCCGACAACTACCTCGATGAACTGAGGGGCCTCGTCGCCAAGCACGGCCTCCGCGGCTGCTGGCTCTACTGGACCCGCACCCTCAACGAGGAAGCCGCCGACTTCACCATCGAGCTCGACGAAGACGCGGGCGAATTCCGCATCGAAATGCACCGCTGCCCGTCCAAAGGCCGGCTGGCCGACTGCCCGAATATCGAGCCTTACGCCGACTACTGCCGCCACTGCGACGTGCTCTATCGCCGTGTGCTCGAGCCGCTCGGCTATGAGTACCTCCATCGACCTGTCGCATTGCGATGAGGCCCGGTGCCTGTTGACCGTGAGGCGATCCGCTGAGGAGTCCAGACCATGAAGACACGCTTGTTCGCATTCGCGCTGCTCTGCGCCGTCCTGGCCGCGCCGGCCTGCGCCTGGGAACCGACCGGCCACACGCTGATCACCGAGCACGCCCTGGCGCTCGTGCCCAAGGAGATGAAGCCGTTCTACGACGCGAACTCGCGTTATATCGTCGCGTTCTGCACGCTGCCGGACGATTGGCGGGAGACTTATCGTGACGAGATCGGCCCGAACCACTTCATCGACCTCGATCTGCTCTCCAAGCCGCCGTTTGCCGACCTGATCGTTGACCGCGCGACTGCCGAGAAGCGGTTCGGCAAGGACAAGCTGCTCAAGGCGGGCGTGCTGCCGTGGGCGATAGAGGACTGCTACAACAAGCTCGTGAAGGCGATGAAGTCGGGCGATTCCGTGCAGATCGCGCTGCAATCGGCGCTGCTGGCGCACTACATCGGCGATGCGCACGTGCCGCTGCACGAACTGCAAGGACTACGACGGCAAGACTCCCGAGCAGAAGGGCATCCACTTCCGCTGGGAGCAGACGCTGCTGCTGATCGCGCTCAAGCCGGAGATGGTCAACGCGACCGAGCCGGCGAAGTGCGGCCCGATACTGAAGTCGGCGTTCGAGTGGTGCATCGAGTCGTTCGGCAGATGCGACGCGATCTTCGCTGCCGATGAAGCCGCCCGCAAGATCGATCCCGTCATGGGCTATCGCTACTACCAGTCGCATGTGGGACGCCACCGGCCCGATGATGATCGACCAGCTCGACCACGCCTCCGAGCGCCTCGCCGGCGCCTGGATCGCCGCCTGGCGCGAAGCCGGCAAGCCGAAACTACCGACCAAATGCGCAACGTTCCTGTGGGACAAGTAACCCCCTCCCCGCCGCGGCGAGTGTTGGGGAGGGGATACCCCCTCCCCGTTGCGGGGAGGGTTGGGGAGGGGTCCTCGGGCGAGAAGATACCCCCTCCCCGCCGCGGGGAGGGTTGGGGGGGGTCCTCGGGCGAGAACACACCCCCTCCCCGCTGCGGGGAGGGTTGGGGAGGGGTCCTTCGGGCGAGAAATACCCCCTCCCCGCCGCGGGGAGGGTTGGGGAGGGGTCCTTCCGGGAGGCATACAAATGACCAACAGGCTCTACCACATCAGCGACCAACCCGGCATAACGCTCTTCGAGCCGCGCGAACCCAACGGCGGCGCAACGCCCGTCGTCTGGGCAATCGACCTGGAGCATCTTCCCAACTACCTCCTCCCGCGCGACTGTCCGAGGGTGACGTTCTACGCTCGCCCCGACACCGACCCGGCGGACATCGACCGCCACCTCTGCGGCGCGAGCGCGGCGCGCGTCATCGCAATCGAATCCGCCTGGCTGCCTAAGCTGCGCGAGGAGCGCCTCTACCGCTACGAGTTCGACCCGGCAGGCTTTACGCTCAACGACGACATCGCCGGCTACTACACGTCCGAAGCAGCCGTCACGCCCATCTCCGAGACGCCCATCGAGGACATCCTCGTCGAGCTGACCCGGCACGACGTCGAACTGCGAGTGATGCCGTCGCTCTGGAAGCTGCGCGAGGCCGTGATCCACTCCAGCCTCGGCTTCTCGATAATCCGAATGCGCAACGCCCAACCGCCCGCCGAGGGCTACGAGGCGTATCATCCCGTGCCGGGCCGGGGAGGTTGACGGCGGCCGCGTATCGGAGATACAATCACGGCAGTATGAGATCGCAGAGGTTGCCTTATCCATTGCTGGCCGGCTTGTTCCTGCTCTGGATGCTGGCCGGCGGCGCGGCGCCCGCCTGGAGCAGCACGACGAGCATCACAATCGACACTAGCGACCAGCACCAGGTCATCCACAGTTTCGGCGCGTCGGACTGCTGGACGTGCCAGTTCGTCGGCAGGAACTGGCCGCTCGCAAAGCGCGACGCCATCGCCGACCTCCTCTTCAGCACCGAAACCGACCCCAACGGCAACCCCAAGGGCATCGGCCTCTCGATGTGGCGGTTCAACGTGGGCGCCGGCAGCGCGGAGCAGGGGGACAAGTCCGGCATCGGGTCGGTGTGGCACAGGGCCGAGTGCTTCCTGAACGCCGACGGCAGCTATGATTGGTCCAAACAGCAGGGCCAGCAGTGGTTCGCCAAGGCCGCGAGAGCCCGCGGCGTACGCTATCTCCTTGCATTCACGAACTCGCCGCCCGTGCATTACACGCTCAACGGGATCGCGCACGCGAGCGCCGGGCAAGCCGCGCTCAACATCCGAAAAGACGCGCTGCCCAAGTTCGCCGGGTTCCTGGCGGACGTCGCCGCGCACTTCGACAAGGCCGGCATTCCCATCGACTACATCAGCCCGATAAACGAGCCCCAGCACGCCTGGAACACCGACAAACAGGAGGGTTCGCCCGCGAGCAACTCGGACATCTTCGAGGTCACGCGCCTTCTCGGACAGGCCCTCCACGACAGGGGTCTGTCCGCGAAAGCCGCGATCGCCGAGGCGGGCAGCCCGCACTATCTCACGTACGCGAGAGGACACAACAGGGCCTCGGACCAGATCGAGGCGTTCTGGGACCCTTCCTCCCCGCAGTACCTTGGCAGGACGCCGAACGTCGCGCGCATCCTCTCCGGGCACAGCTACTTCACCACCTGGCCGATCTCCGAGCAGATCAAGGTCCGCGAGAATCTCCACAAGCGAATCGAACAGATCGATCCTAAGCTGGCGTTCTGGCAGACCGAGTTCTGCATACTGGAACGCAACGACGAGACCACCGGCGGCGGCGGGCGCGATCTCGGGCATGAACACCGCGCTATACGTGGCGCGCGTGATCCACTCGGACCTGACCATCGCCGACGCCTCGCAGTGGTGCTGGTGGCTGGCGGTTTCGGCAGCGATTTCAAGGACGGGCTGGTCTATATCGAGCGGCTGCCGGGCGAGCCATCCGAGGGCGATCCTCTGCAGCGCGACGGCCGCGTACTCTCCTCCAAGACCCTCTGGGCGATGGGCAACTTCTCCCGCTTCGTTCGCCCCGGCATGGTGAGGGTGGGGGCGACCTACGACGACCACCGCTCGCTTGCAGATGCCGCCTCAACCGTCATGGCCTCCGCCTACCTCGACAAGAAGGCCAAACGTCTCGTAGTCGTGCTGATCAACGTGACCAAGGACGAGCAGGCCGTGAAGCTCTCCGGCATCGCGGTCCGCGGCGGCAAGTTCGACACCTACACTACGTCGGATAGCAGCGATCTGGGGAAGGGCTCGACCAGCGCGACTGACATCCACCTCCCGCCGAGAAGTGTGGTGACGCTGGTGGGAACGCTTCGGTAGCTCACACCCTCACAAACAGCTTCTTCCGATACATCTGCCAAAGCACGACCCACCAGACCGCCATGTAGACGACCGTGTAGAACCACCCGCCCGGAACCGGGCCGAGATGGGCCTTGAGCAGGTCGAGCCACCACTGCTGCACGGGCACCGAATGGTCCGGGCCGCCCACGTGCCATCGCTGCAATACCCACAGCTTGACCAGGATCGGCGCCACATAAGCCACAATCGCGTTCGCGCCGAACACGACCAGCGGATAAGACCACTTCGCCCACTTCTGCGCGTCGATTATCAGATAGAGCACTCCCAGAGCGAGAGTCCCCGTTCCGGCCGACAGCAGGATATACGAAGGCGTCCACACCGGCTTGTTGAACGCAAGGCTCGCGTTCCAGGCGATCCCGCCGATGGTCATCGCCAGGCCGGCTGCCATCAGCCACGCGACCGTCCACATCGGCTCGCGGTCCTTTCGCCGCAGGATGTCGCCGATCATCGCCCCGATCATCACCAGCGCCGCCGTCGGCACGACCGACGGCAGGCCGTTCAGGTTGAACGGCGCCAGATACGTCTGGTTCAGGTGCGCGATGAAGTTCTGGTTTTCCTCGAATATGCCCGCGCCAGTGCCCGGGACAGGCACAAACTTGATCGCGGCCCAATAGCCGACCAGCATCAGCCCCGCAATCCCTACCCGCCTGCTCAGCGGCAGGTCATGGAGCAGCGCCCCGACCATGTATGCCAGCCCGATGAGCTGCAGAACGTCCAGACAGAACACCGGTCGATTCGCGAGGCTGCTGTCGATCACGCAGCCCAGCAGGATCAGTATCGCGCCGCGCTTGAGCACCTTCAGGTCGTACTGCCATGCGGGCTTGCCCGACCTGGCAAACGATGCCGCCGAAAACGGAATCGCCACACCCACGCAGAACAGGAACCACGGCGCGACGAGGTCGGCAAGGTGCACTCCGCCGTTCCACGGGGCGTGCATGAGATGCTTTGGGGTGTAGATATCCAGTGCGATGTTGTTGACCAGCAGCATCAACATGATCGTCAGGCCGCGGAATGCGTCCAGCGAAAGCAGGCGCGCAGTCTTCGGTTTGGACAGAGGTTCCGGTTCGGGCGCCGGCTCATCTTTGGGAGCCTCATCGGCGTTCGGGACCGGCAGTCTTGTGATCTCACTCTCTGGCACAGCCATGCTACTCACCTTCTACAGGTGATACGCATGGAAGCCATCGGGAGTGCCGTATCTAGCGAGTTTTGGGTGTCGGCGCGCTATGGCTGGCCTGGGGCTGCGGCGTGGGAACGGCCTCCGCGCGGCGCTGCATCATCTCCGCGACCGTCTGGAACTTGAACCCGCGCCTCCGCAGTTGCTCGATGATCTGCGGGAGCACGTCGATTGTCTGCTGAATGCCGTCGTGTATGAGCACTATGCCGCCGTTGTCTATTCGCTCGAGAACACGATCCTCGATCACCTTATCGCCGGGCTTGGCGTAGTCGCCGGGGTCGTCGGTCCAGAGCACGGTCGTCAGGCCGTCCGCGGCGGCGGCGCTGATGACGTCCTTGTCGTAGTCGCCTCCCGGAGGGCGGCAGAAAGCAGGCGCCTTTCCCAGGATGTGCTTGATCACGTCGTTGCCCTTCTGCCACTCGACGCCGATCTCGCCGAGGGGGACTCTGGTCAGGTTGACGTGGTCGTAGGTGTGGTTGCCGACCAGATGGCCTGCCGCGGCTTCCTGTTTGACCAGATCGGGATACCGCGCGGCCATCTTGCCCACTACAAAGAACGTCGCCTTGACGTCGTATCTCTTGAGGATCGCGAGTATCTGGCGCGTGAACTCAGGATGAGGGCCGTCGTCGAACGTCAGCGCCACCGCCTTCACGCCCGGGTCGCCCCGCATCAGCTTGCGATAGACTTCGCCCTTGCGCAACTCGCGCTCGTGCTGAGCCCGAAGCTCCTCCGGCGACTTGTATTCCTCCTGCTGAGCGCGTTCCCAATACTGCTGAACCCCGTCGGCCCGCGCTTGCGGACCGGCGCCCAGCAGCGCCGCCAATGCGGCCAACAGCAGCAATGTCCTCATGATCCTGACCATCTCTCTGCCCTCCGGCGGAAATCGCGAGCACAGATTCAGTCTACAGCCGGCCCGCTCGCGTGTCAACGCTGGTGTTTTTCGTTGCATTCTGATAACCTGAACTATAGAAGAATGCAAGGGAGAGTCAGGCGCATGAGGCGGATTGGCGTTGCCCGCACGTTTTTTGAGTTCGGCCTGATAGCCGCGATCGCCCTGCTTATAGTCAGTCGGCCGCAGGATGGGACGCGGTGGCGGGATCGCATCGTCGGCTGCGTCCCAACCGACGAGAAGGTCGTGGCGCTTACCATCGACGACGGCCCTCATCCGACCTTCACGCCCAAAATACTGGATGTGCTGGACAAGTACCACGTCAAGGCGACGTTCTTCATGATCGGGAAGAAGATGAATGAGTATCCCGATGTAGCCAGGGACGTGGTCAGGCGCGGCCATGCGGTCGGGAATCACACATATACCCACCCTCACAACATCGAGCGCGACACACAGGCGCAGGTGATCCGCGAACTCGATAGCTGCGAGCAGGTCATAGAACGGCTCACCGGCAGTCGCGGCCATCTCTTCCGTCCGCCACGCGGACTCATTGACGGCAGCGTCTTCACCATCGCCAGCGAGGAAGGCTACACGACCGTCCTCTGGAGCATCTGCGCCGATCATCACGATGCGCCGACTCCGGTACTGATGGCAAAGCGCGTGCTCGACAACATCAGGCCTGGCGGGATCATCCTGCTCCACGACGGCGAGACCGGCATCCGCTGGAAGGACGTGGCCGCAACGCCCCTGATCATCAAGGAACTGCAGGAGCGCGGCTATCGGTTCGTCACGGTGCCGGAACTGCTCAAAGTGAAGCGGCATGCAACAAATGGCTGAGTTTGAGCGTCTATACTATACGGGAAGGGGCGCGCCGGACGCGCGTCGAATGAAATACTGAGGGAACGGCAGATGCGTTATCTTAACGTTGTCGCGGTAGTGGCGGCATTTTTTGTGTGTACAGCTCCGTGCCGGTCGGAAAATACCGTCGCGGACAAGCTCAGCCTGGCCGACGCGGTCTCCATGTCACTGGGCATGAACGCCAATCTCAAGCAGGCTGAGGAAAGCAAACGCACCGCTCTCGCCAATCTCAGAATCGCCAACTACGGCACCACGCTCGACTTCGGCACGACCACCAACCTGAGCAGGGTCGGCAGCAGTTCGGATATGTCGAGCCTGGTCACAAGCTCGCTGAGCATGGAAAGTCCGCTGGGCACTCGTGCCTCGCTGGACGTGTCGCCACTCGGCATGGGAAACAAGTATGGCGGCCTTGGCGCCACGCTGCGACAGGCGCTCCGCAAGGGCTTCGGTGGGCTGTCCAGCAAGAGCATGGCGCGGAAGTCCGCTCAGTCCAACGCTACCGTCGAGTCCAAGCAGCTCTTCATCACCAGGCAGGCCACCGTGCAGGGCGTTATCGAAGCGTATTACGGGGCGGTTCTGGCCAGAGAGCAGGTCAAGGTCCAGGAGCAGGCGGTTGCAAATGCGGAGAAGGCGGCCGAGGATCTGCGCAAACGCGAAGAGGCGCTGATGGTGGCGGGCATCGACGTATCTCGCGCGGAGCTTCAGGTCGAGCAGTCGAAGAACTCCCTGAACTCCCAGCAGCGCAGCGCCCGCAACGCTCTCGACAGACTCATGATCGCTATTGGCGGCGGGATCGGGGCGACACCTGAGCTTACAGATACAGTCCCGCAGGTCGAGCCGCAGATTCCGCCGCTTGCTGACGCCATCAAGACCGCGCTCGACAACCGGGGCGAGCTTACGATCTACGACGAGCGCCTCTCGGAGCAGGAGCGGCAGGTCGCGCTCGCAAAGGATGCGCTTCGACCGCAGCTCGACCTGGTGGCGGGTTTCAACGGGTCCAATGACTCCAACGGCTTCCTGTCGCGCTCGATCTTCAACCAGGGCGCGCTGAGTGCGGGCCTGGAATACAACATTCCGCTTGACCGCCGCGTCGTGCAGGAACGGCGCGACATCGCTACGCGCCAGCTCGACGTGCTCCGCGAACTGCGGTCATTCCAGACTGACCAGATCGTGGAGCAGGTGAGAGACGCCTATCGCAGAGTGGACAGCGCGCGCTCGTCGATAGAGATTCTTACCAAGAACAAGGACATCGCTGAGAAGAAACATCGGATACGCCAACATGATGATGCAGGAGGGCGAAGGCTCAAGCCGCGACGTCGTCGAGGCGCAGCAGGCTCTTACCGAGGCTCAAACCAGCCTGCTATCGGCCCAGACCGATCTCTATCTCGCCGTCATAGACCTCAGGCGCGTGATGGGCGAGGACCTTACGACAATGTCATTCTGAACTTGATTCAGAATCCATTCTGGAGATCAAATGAAACGTCAGATTCAGCTTTGGGGAACGAGGGCGCTCATGATCGCGCTCGTGGTTATCGCCACGCAGAAATGGGGCCTGCCCCTCTACAAGACATACTTCAGCCCCAAGAAAACCGAGGTGTTCGTGCCGGCCACCAAGGTGCGGGCGGGCGACTTCACGGTCAGCTTCCACGAGATCGGCGCGCTGGATGCGGAACGCTCCGTTCAGGTCGAGGCGGGAGCCGGCGGCAAGATCATCTCGATGATCAATGAGGGGACCGTCGTCAAGGCCGGTGACAAGCTGGTCGAGCTGGACGATACCGACACCCAGCGCGAGCTGCGCAACCAGGAACTCCAGGTCAAGAACGCCGATGCCGACGTGCTCCGCGTCAGGGCTGAGCAAACCATGCTCAAGGAGAGCAACAAGACTGAGCGGGACAAGCAGCAGGCCGACCGCGATTTCGCCGACAAGCAGTTCGAGATGGCGCAGAAGACACTGGAGCGCAAGAAGCGGCTCGCGGAACAGAAGCTCATACCCGGCGATCAAGTGGAGCAGGCCGATCTGGATGTTCAGTCCAAGCAGCTCTCACTCACTAAGGCCGACAAAGACCTGGTTCTCAAGGATAAGGACATAGAGTCCAAGGAGAGGCAGAAGGAGGCCGAGGTCAGGAAAGTCGAGTTTGCCGACAGTATCCAGAAATCCAATCTCGAGGAAATCCGCGGCCGGCTCAAGAACAGCATAGTCACGGCGCCGGCGCCCGGCATGGTCGTCATCTCCAAGGACTGGACGCCGGAGGGCCGCCGCAGGCTTCAGGAGGGCGACTCCGTTCGCCCCAGGCAGACGCTCTGTACACTGCCCGACCTGACTGAGCATGTTGGTTAAGGTGAACGTGGGTGAAGCGGATGCGCCGCGGGTGAGGGTCGGCATGGCCGTGCTCGCCCGACTTGAGGCCGTCCCGAACAGAGTTTTCCACGGCGCGGTCAAGGACATCGCGAGCCTGGCTACCGAAGCCAGCCCGTGGGAGTCCGGTTCGACCCCGGGTCGCAAGAACTTCGAAGTCACCATAGCCCTCAAGGAAGCCGATCCAAAGGTCCTCAAGCCGGGTATGACCGCCGACGCCGAATTCATCTGCGACTCCGTGCCCAAGGCGATCTACGTGCCCATCGAGTCGGTCATCGAGCGCGACGGAAAGACTTACGTCTACGTCCAGAACGGCAAACGCTACGAGCGGACACCGGTAGTCACGGGCAAGTCCAACGACAACTTCGTGATCATCACGAAGGGCCTGAAGGCCGGTCAGAAGATCGCGCTGCGCGACCCCACCAAGCCGATGGATCAGCAGGAGGCCGGGGCCAGCTTCGCGGGCAACGAGAAGAAGACACCTGAGAAGCAGGCCGCCCCGATCCCAACCGCGCCGGTGAAGAAGAAGTAGCATGGGAATTCTCGACGCGATTCAAACCGGGCTGAGCGAACTGCTTTCCCACAAGATGCGTTCCACGCTCACGATGCTGGGCGTGATCTTCGGCGTCGCCGCCGTGATCGCGATGGTCAGCATCGGCGAGGGCGCCAAGCAGGAGGCGCTGGAGCAGATCCGGCAGATGGGCAACGACGTTGTGCACGTCAAGCGCGCGTCGATTACCGGCGAACTCGCATCCAAGGCCGAGGAACGCAGCCCCTACGGCTTGAAACTCTCCGATGAGGATGCCATACATCAGGAGTGTACCTTCGCGAAGCGCGTGATCCCGCTGCGGGAGGTCTTCGCGGACGTCAAGATCGGCGAGAAGCCGGTGTCGGTCAAGATCGTCGGAACGGCGCCCGGATACACGGCAGTGAGCCGGTCCGAACTCCTGAGAGGACGGTTCCTGCTCCCCGATGACATACGCCAGCACAAAGCCGTCTGCGTGCTGGGCGCCGCCGCCAAACGAGAGCTTTTTGGCTTCGACGACCCTATCGGCAAGGAGATCAAGATCGGCGCGAGGCTGTTTCGCGTGGTCGGCCTTATGAAGGCCAAGGAGGTCGGCTCGGCGAAGGCATTCTCGGCGCTAAGGGACCTCAACTCGGACATCTACATTCCCATCAACGTCTCGATAACCGACTTCAAGATCGCCAGCCAGCAGGCGCTTCCTGCTGATTTTAGGCAGCTTCGACAGATCGCGCGCCGGCTTATGAGCAAGTCGAGCCTTGGAAACAGCTCCTTGAGCGAAGTGATCGTGCAGGTCGATAGCGATGCCGCCACCATCCCGACCGCGTCTGTGATTCGCTCCGTGCTGAACCGCACCCATCGCGGCATCCGGGACTACGAGATCATAATTCCCGCCGAGCTGCTCAAGCAGAGCCAGCAGACGCAGAAGATATTCAACATCGTCATGGCCGCCATCGCGAGCATATCGCTGCTCGTGGGTGGAATCGGCATTATGAACATCATGCTCGCCACGGTCACCCAGCGCACGCGCGAGATCGGGGTGCGGCGGTGCGTGGGCGCGACGCGGTGGGACATCGTGCGGCAGTTCATGCTCGAGGCGCTGGTCATCACGTGCGTGGGCGGGCTGATCGGGGTCGTGGCCGGAGTAGGCGGTGCAAGGGCGATCTCCGAGTATGCGGACTGGCGGACCGTCGTGTCGATGCAGGCGGTCATAGTGTCGTTTGGAGTGTCGGCGATGGTCGGGGTCATATTCGGCATGTACCCGGCCATCCGCGCCGCGCTCGTAGACCCGATTGAGGCTCTCAGATACGGATAACGGAGATGAATTGCGGTCTGCCACTCCCAATCCGTAATTCGTATTTCGTATTTCGTAATTCGTAATTAGAAAACTATGCCACTTATCGAAGTCAAAGATCTGAAGAAGGCCTATCGAATCGGCAGCGTGGACATCCCTGCTCTTAACGGGGTGTCGTTCGCGGTCGATGCGGGCGAATTCGTCGCGATTATGGGGCCGTCGGGGTCGGGCAAGACGACGCTGATGAACCTGATCGGCTGCCTGGACCGGCCCACGTCGGGCAAGTATACGCTGGACGGCGTCAATGCAGCCAAGCTCAGCGACTCCGCGCGCGCCGCCATTCGCAATCGCAAGATAGGCTTCGTCTTTCAGAGCTTCAACCTCTTGCCGCGCCAGACCGCGCTGCGCAACACGCTGCTGCCGATGCTCTACGCCAACCAGGGCAAGAACGTCAAGGCCGCCAAGCACGCGCTGGAATCGGTCGGGCTGGGGCACCGGTTCCATCACACCCCGATGCAGCTTTCCGGCGGCGAACAGCAGCGTGTCGCGATAGCCCGCGCGCTTATCAACGACCCGCCCGTCGTGTTCGGCGACGAGCCGACCGGCAACCTCGACAGCACCACCGGCGTCGAGATAATGGCGATCTTCCAGCGCCTCAACAAGGAAGGCAAGACCGTTATCATCGTCACCCATGAGCCCGAGATCGCGGAGCACGCCAAGCGCATCCTCCGCTTCCGCGACGGCCTCCTCGAATCCGACGAGCAGGTCACCGAACAGCGCATCGCCGTGCCCAAACCCCGCGAATAACCCGCCCTCCCCATCCCATTCCGCCCTGTCCCATCGCCCCCCCCGCTAGCCCTGAGTAGGCGCGGTCTGTGCGCCGTATCGAAGGGGCGCAGCGACCACAGGCCTCCCAACTCTCAAGCGAAGCGCCTTCGGACTGCGGCGTCATCCTGAGCCTGTCGAAGGGCGCCGCGTTTCCAGTCCCCGCCCCTTGTCATGCTGAACTTGATTCAGCATCCATCCCCGCTCCCCATAGGTCCCTTTCGCCCCATCGCCCCCCCCGCTAGCCCTGAGTAGGCGCGGTCTGTGCGCCGTATCGAAGGGGCGCAGCGACCACAGGCCTCCCAACTCTCAAGCGAAGCGCCTTCGGACTGCGGCGTCATCCTGAGCCTGTCGAAGGGCGCCGCGTTTCCAGTCCCCGCCCCTTGTCATGCTGAACTTGATTCAGCATCCATCCCCGCTCCCCATTGGTCCTATATGTCCCATAGGTCCCTTTCGCCCCATCGCCCCCCCCCGCTAGCCCTGAGTAGGCGCGGTCTGTGCGCCGTATCGAAGGGGCGGCAGCGCCCCAACAACCCCGACCCCATCTACACCCAGTCCGTGAAGACGGACTTTGTATTGCGTAGCCCCCGGTTTTAACCGGGGCAGGAAACTTGGCGCAGACCGAATACGTCCCGTCGGCAGCGGAGTGCCGTGCGCCCTATTAGGCCATCCGGCCCGTCGCCAGGATAACGTCCTTCCCTGCGGTTGAAACCGCGGCTGCAACAACACAAAGTCCACCTCCGCGGACTGGGTCTCCCTTTGCCAACTTGTAACTCGTAACTCCCTCCCCATTCGTATTTCGTATTTCCGTATTTCGTATTCCGAGGTATGAAGCCGCCCGTCCCCTAAGTAATCCTACTGGAGGACCAACCATGCGCGTATCGATCACCAACGACCCCTTCACCTCATTCGACGAGGGCAAGGACTGGATTCGGCGCGGCATCTGGCCGTGCAAATGGATCTGCTGCAAGGACGCCGGAGAGCCGCCCTTCGTGACGGCCTATCGCAAGCGCTTGGCGATGGAATCCGACGCGACCGTCCGCGCCCACGTCAGCGCCGACGAGCGCTACGAACTCTTCCTCGACGGCCAGCGCATCGGCCGCGGCAGCGAGCGCGGTGATCGCAATAACTGGCACTACGAAACCTACGACATCCCCGTCGCAAAGGGCGACCATGTCCTGGTCGCGCGGGTCTGGTCGATGGGCTCGCGCGCGCCTTATGCTCAGATGACCGTCTACCCCGGCTTCATCTTCGCGCCTGAGGGCGAGTTCATCGACAAGCTCGGGACCGGCGTCGCCGAGTGGGAATGCAAGAAGCTTGCGGGATACGAGTTTACGGACCCCATGCCGGCCTGGGGCACCGGCGCCAATCTCATAGTCCACGGCGATTCGTTCGATTGGGGATTCGAGCGCGGCGAGGGCGACGGTTGGGGGCCGGTCGAATCGCGCGACCCGGGCGCGAACGGCTTCATCCGCAACGAGTACCCTCCGCTGCACCTGCATGAAGCCCGCCGCGCTGCCCGCGATGATCGAGCGCGAGGTCAACGCCGGCACGGTCCGGTTCGTTTCGGACAAGGTCGAACCGACCGTGCAAACCGCCGACGATCTGCCCTCTGAGCACGATTCCTGGGACCTGATCAAGGGCAAAGGCTCGATCACCCTCCCCGCCGACACCACCCGCCGCGTCATCATCGACCTCGACGACTACTACTGCGCCTACCCGGAACTCACCACCACCGGAGGCAAGGGCAGTTCCATCCGAATCCTGTGGGCGGAATCGCTTTATGAAAATACCGAGGGATTTGGTACCAAAGGCAACCGGGATGGGATAGAGGGCAAGACCTTCGTCGGGGTGGGGGACGTTTTTAGACCCGATGGCGGAGCGTGGCGGGTGTTCGATCTGCTATGGTTTCAGGCCGGTCGGTACCTGGAGTTACTCGTGGAGACCGGTCCGGAACCGCTCACAATCGAGCGATTCAGGCTCCATGAGACGCGATATCCGCTTGAAATGGATAGCACATGGGCCTCGGACGAGTCGAAATTCGACGGGGTTTTCCGCCTCGCCAAGCGCTGCCTCCAGATGTGCTCCCATGAGACCTACATGGACTGCCCGTACCTACGAACAGCTCCAGTACGCCGGCGACACCCGCATCCAGATCCTGACCACCTACTGCCTCACCCACGATCACCGCCTCCCCCGCCAGGCCCTGCGCGCCTTTCATGCGTCCGGCCACACCTCCGGGATCAACGAGTCCCGCTATCCCAGCCGAGTCACTCAAGTGATCCCGCCGTTCTCGCTGTGGTGGATCGGGATGGTTCACGACTACCTGCTCTGGCGGGATGACGAGGCGTTCGTGCGGGAACTGATGCCGGGCGTGCGGGCGGTGATCGATTTCTACCTCTCCTTCCGCAACGCCGACGGCCTGATCGAGGCTCCGAACGGCTGGAACTTCATGGACTGGGTCCCGTCCTGGACCTGGGGCCTGCCCCCCGACGCCGACAAGGGCGTCAGCGGCCTGATCAACTGGCACTTCGTCTACGCCCTCGGTCTTGCAGAGCAGCTAGAGATCTTCCTCGACGATTCTAGAGCGATGACCTGCTATGACGCGGCGGAGCGACTCGTAGGTGCATGCACTGAGGCGTTTTGGGATGATGAGCGCGGTCTGATGGCCGATGACCTCACCCACCAGCACTTCTCCGAGCACACGCAGTGCATGGCCCTACTGAGCAGGCAAATCGACGATCAGTCGAAGCGAGACCGGATTGCGGAAGGCCTCCTTGCCGACCCGAACCTCGAACGCACGACGATCTCGTTTACGCACTATCTGTTCGAGACCTATCGTGTGCTGGGGCGGATGGACAAGTTGTTCGAGAGGCTGGGGCTGTGGTTCGAGCTTGAAAAGCTCGGGTTCAAGACCACGCTCGAGATGCCGGAACCGAGCCGCTCCGACTGCCATGCCTGGGCGACGCACCCGATCTACCACGCATTCGCGACCATCCTCGGCATCCGCCCGGCGTCACCCGGCTTCGCGACCGTCCGAATCGAGCCCCAACTGGGCCCGCTTACCCACGCCACCGGCTCCCTACCGCATCCGAAGGGGTTCATCAAGGCTGATCTGCGCGTGGCGGACGGCGTGCTCAGGGGCGGTATCGAACTGCCGGACGGCGTCACGGGCACGTTGAAACACGGCGCCGTCACGCTCGAATTGCGCGCCGGTAGACAGGAGCTGCCGTCGTGACCTCAAGCCTTCCGCCTGACCGGGAGATAGATGTAGACGGCGTCGGTCTGCTCGTGGTCGGCGGGATAGAGCTCGAAACAGGGGTGGTCGTGGCAGCCGCAGACGCCGTTTGAGTCGGGGACGCAGTAGCTCTGCCACTCGCCGTTGCTGGTGAGCCATTGGTGGACCGCGCTCCAGCCGGGGCTGATCTGGCTGATGCCCTTGAGTGTCCATACCGCGTAGGTCGCGTCTGCAACGGGCATTTCGATCATCCCGTCGGGCACGGGGCAGTCGGCTGTGACGGCGATCGCGGCGGTGTATTCCTGGCCGCCGTCGGGCAGGCACCTGCTCAGGCCGAAGAATGCGCCGTCTCCAGCAGGTGACTTGATCTCGCCTTTCCGAGCCAGGAACCTGGTGAAAACCTCGGAGTACTTTCGGTCGGTGCAGCTCATGCCGATGACGCGGTACGGGCCGAAATGCTTGAGTTCTGGTGTCAGTTCCATCTTCGTGCTCCTTGATGCCTAAGGTCTCGTTGTTCGTCGTGCTGAACCTGCTTCAGTGTTCAGAGAACACCGCCAGCGCTGAGTAGACACGAGGAACGAGCCTCGTATCCCTCGGACGACAGCGCTCGCAGGGCCGCGAGAGTCGAAGCGCCGTGGAAATCCGACCGCCCTTCGATACGGCCCACAAACCGGGCCTACTCAGGGCTAGCGGGTGGGGTTCCCGTAGAACTCCTAAGTAACACGCCGCTCTTTGGCGTGTTACTTCCATCGATAACTCGGCGGCCGAGTTGGCCACTGAACTCCTAAGTAACACGCCGCTCTTTGGCGTGTTACTTCCATCGATAACTCGGCGGCCGAGTTGGCCACTGAACTCCTAAGTAACACGCCGCTCTTTGGCGTGTTACTTCCATCGATAACTCGGCGCGCCGAGTTGGCCACTGAACTCTCTCACTGACACAGCTTATCCATCCCGCCGCACTATGCCTTCCCGCCGGCAGGAGATATGCCGGAGCCGTCGAACAATCAGACGGAGGCGAGACTGCAATGAGTGAAGCCAAACTGAGACTATACATCCGCCTGATGCTGCTCGTGTTCATCGTCGGCCTGCTGCTATCGGGGCTGACGGCGTTTCCGCTGCGGTGGGAGATCAACAGCCTCGCGCGGTTCATGGGCGCGACGCCCGCCGACACCGTCGCGACCACTCACGGGCTGCTGCAGTGGGTCGTGCGCGTTCGCGAGGGGCTCAACGACGGCTACGGGCGATATCCGTTCCTCGCCTACGGCACCGACTGGCTCGCGTTCGGCCACATCGTGATCGCGCTGGCGTTCATCGGCCCGCTTCGCGATCCCGTGCGCAACATCTGGGTCATCGAATGGGGCATTATCGCGTGCGTCGGCGTGATCCCGCTCGCGATGATCTGCGGGCCGATTCGCGACATCCCATTCTATCACCGCCTCATCGACTGCGCGTTTGGCGTCTTCGGGATCATACCGCTGTGGATATGCAGAAGCTGGATTCTGAGGCTGGCGAAGATGAAGTAGCTTCGCTTCAGTTACAAGTTGGAAAGTTGAAAGTTGAAAGTTGAGAGTTGGGAACCGCCGCAACTTGCAGCCTGCAGCTCGGCAGATTCTACTGGGGCCGTACATATTGAAGCAGGTGGTATGGTCAGGATACCACCTGCTTGGGGCAATAGAGGACGGCTATCTTGCCAGGTCGGCACCGTCCCGTAGGCAGTCGGTATATACCCGGCGGCTTACCGCGCAAAACCAGGGGCACGGAAGGGAAGGGAATTGCCAATTACCAATTACGAAATACGAATTGGGATCCGTGGGCGGCCGGAAGCCGAGTGTGCATGTTGGCATCCTGTAACTCGTGCAGAAGGGAAGGGAGTTACGAAATACGAAATACGAAATACGAAATACGAATTGGGATCCGTGGGCGGCCGGGAGCTGAGCGTGCAGGTTGCGCGTTGGTATCCCTGCAGCCGGTATTTCGTATTTCCGTATTTGGTAACTACTCTCCCGTGTGCTTGATCTCTTCCTCAACTTCGAGGTACTCTTCGTAGTTGATCTCGAACTCCTCCGCGCATTCGCCGCTGCAGAAGTAGTAGGTGCGGCCTTCCATATCGCGTTTGTAGGGCGTATCCTTGCTGACGTAGTTCCCGCAAACAGGGTCCTTGGGCATCGCAGTCCCCTCCCGTGGGCTTGGTCTAGTCATAATACCCCAGGAACGAACCAGGGAATACGCAAATACGGAAATACGAAATACACGGATACCAAATACGACGGGTGCGGCGGAGCGAGGAACACGACAGGCCGGACCGGCAGGAATGCCGGCGAGACGGGTCTCGGAGGCAGGAATGCCTCCGAGGAACGCTTCCCTTCTATTCCCTGTTCCCTGCTCCCTGTTCCCTCATCTCCGGGTGCCACCAGGGGCGGGTGAATGCGGCGGCGAGCTGCTGATCGGTCGCGTTTTCACCGAGGGCTTCGATGCTCTGGCGCGCTGTATCGCCCACGAAGGCGATCTGAGGCTTGGACCCGCCGGGCTGCACCATGCATCTCGCGGTGACGAAGCTGGCGTCCTGCCGCAGCGCAAACACACCCCGCGCAACCGCCACCGCCGCTCGTGTTATCTGCTCCTTTGAGACGAATCCCTTATACGGCACACTGAATGTCACAATCACCACGCCCGATCGCGGGTCGGCGATGACGTCGTCGATCGTGATGCCCATATCGGATACGCTCTGTGTCGCCGAAAGCCCCGTCCGCACGCCGGCCTCGGCGGGAGTTCGCATGGAGGAGCTGTCCGTCGGTCCGGCGCTGGGATTCGAGGACTCCGGCGCTACTCTTGGGCCGTAGGGCAGGGCACTGCCGGTTGGCGACGAGATTCGAGTACCTCTCGAACCCGTAGGCTTGGGCACGGGCGCCTCGTGGGCCTTGCCCTTGAGAAGCGTGACCGCAAGCGCGAGCACAACCAGCAGCACGAAGGCCGCCGCCAGCGACATCGTCCAGACCTTCGTCTGCCTCTCGAACGCCTTGAACGAGCCGGTGCCTTCCTCGCGGCGCCTCGCGGTCATCTCTCTACTGAGCTTGTCCAGGCGCTGCCTGTCCGGCTCGCTGTCGGGATTGAGGTCCAGGGCCATCTGATACCAGACCAGGGCCTCATCGGGCATCTCCCGTTCCACGTAGATGTCGCCGAGCAGTGAGGCGATGTCGGGGTTGCGAGGATCGAGGCGAAGCGCGTCAGTGGTGTCGGCAATCGCCTCCTCCCATTCGGACCTGATCTTGTGCAGGTTCGCCGAGGCCAGCAGTGACTCGACGTTGGCCCCGTCACGTTTGGACACGCGCGCATCCGGGGCAAGGTCCCTGCCGCACTTGGGGCAGAACCTCACGTCATCGTCCAGCACTATCCGGCAGTCCTTACAGCGATGCATAGTATTGCCAATTGCCAATTGTCAATTGACAATTGACTATTTCTCCGCGCTCTTTACCGTCTGTGCGAGGAGCATGGCGATGGTCATCGGGCCGACTCCGCCCGGCACCGGCGTGATCCAGCTCGCGCGCTCGGCGGCCGTCTCAAACTCCACATCCCCGACGTCCTTATCGCGCCCCTCGACCCTATTGTAGCCGGCGTCGATCACAACCGCGCCTTCCTTGATCCAGTCGCCCTTGATGAACTCCGGCTTGCCGATCGCGGCGACGAGTATATCAGCTCTATTTACGACACCAGGCAGGTCAACAGTTCGCGAATGGCAGATCGTGACCGTCGCGTGCCGTTCGAGCAGCGCGAGCGCGACCGGCTTGCCGAGTATGATGCTCCGCCCGACCACGACCGCCTCCTTGCCCTTGATGGGGATGTCGTAGGTTTCAAGCAGTGTCACGATGCCCAGCGGCGTACAGGACACGTAATCGGCGGTCCCGAGCACGAGCTTGCCGAGGCTGATCGCGGATATTCCGTCAACGTCCTTTTCGGGCGCGACGGTGGAGAGAATGTCCATTTCGTCGAGATGCTTGGGCACCGGGTGCTGCACGAGCATGCCGTGCACCGCCGGGTCCGCGTTGAGGGTGTTGATGACGCTCTTGACCTGCTCCTGGGTGCTGTCCGCGGGAAGCTCGATGAGGTCGGAGATCATCCCCGTGGCCTCGCAGGCCTTCTTCTTCATTCGGGTGTAGGTGACCGACGCGGGGTCCTCGCCGACGAGAATCACCGCCAGCCTGGGGGTAATCCCCCTCTCGGCCTTGAGTCTTTCGACTCGCTCCGCAAGCCCGGCCCTGATCTGTTTTGCTGTTGCCGATCCGTCAAGAATCTTTGCTGCCAACGCGTTCCTCCGGGAAGTTGTGAGTTATGAGTCTTGAGTTTTGAGTTGCCTCCGACTCCTGCAGCGACTTAACGCTTGAGGTCAGCATCCGTACCAACTCCTCACAATCAAGCAGCAGAGAACCTGCGGTCTCTGCCTCCACATAGCCTGAGTCTCTTAGGAGGCGAAGCCAGTATCTTGTTTCACGTGCTTTACGACGTCTATTATCCGCAGAGCGAAAGCGTAGCTCTTCTCTCGGGTGGGACTCTGTGCCACTGGGTGGGTCGCCTCCTCTTCAACTCAACACTCAACACTCAACACTCAGAACTCAACGCTCAAGACTCGGAACTACGTTTCACCATACTTCTTGAGATAGCCTGCCAACACTCCGTTTACGAACTTGCCGGACTCCGCCGTGCTATACTTTTTGGCCAGCTCGACCGCCTCATCCACCGCCACGATCTCCGGCACGGATTCGACGTATCTCATCTCATATATCGCCAGCCGCAGTATGTTTCGGTCGACCGCGGGCTGGCGTTCGAGCGGCCATCCTTCGGACAGCTCGCTGATATAGCCGTCCAGTTCCTTGATGTGCTCTCGCGCGCCCTTCGCGATCAGTGCGGCGTATTGCCGCGCCTCTTCGGCCTTGTCGAAGCTCCTGGACTCCAGCCCCGAGAGATCGGAGAACTCCAGCGCGGTTTGGAGGGCCTCGTCGAACGGCACGCCGGCCGCATCCGCCTGATAGAGCACATTCAGCGCCAACTCCCTTGCCGCTCGCCTTGCCCTTCTCATCTCTTCTTTCCCCCCGCTGCAGAGGGGCTAGCGGGGGTCCTCATCATTGCTGCCCATTGTGGTTCATCCGCTTCGTGATGAACGCCGTCGAAAGCTCGCCCTTGCGGAAATACTGGTTGGCGAGGATCTGCTGCTGGTAGTCGATGTTGGTCTTGAGACCGTCGAACTCGAACTCGCCCAGGCAGCGCGACATCCTGGCGATGGCCTCGTTACGGTCCGCGCCCCACACGATCAACTTGGCCAGCATAGCGTCGTAGTACGGCGGGATCTCATAGCCCGCGAAAATGTGTGTGTCGAGCCGCACGCCGATCCCGCCCGGTGCCACGAAGTGGCTGATCGTGCCCACGGACGGCGCGAAGTTGTTCGCGGGATCCTCGGCGATGATGCGGCACTCGATCGAGTGGCCGTGGATCTTGACGTCTTTCTGGGTGATGTCGAGCGGCTCGCCTGCCGCGATCCGGATCTGCTCCTTGACGATGTCCACGCCGGTCACGGCCTCCGTCACCGGGTGCTCGACCTGCACGCGCGTGTTCATCTCCATGAAGTAGAAGTGGCCGTGCTTGTCGAGCAGATACTCGATCGTCCCCGCATTGGTGTAACCGACCGCCTTCGCAAGCCGGACCGCCGCCTCGCCCATCTTGTTGCGGATTGTGGGCGTGACGGCCACCGACGGCGCTTCCTCGATGAGCTTCTGGTTCCGGCGCTGGATCGAGCACTCGCGCTCGCCGAGGTGGACGCAGTGCCCGTGCTCATCGGCGAGTATCTGTACCTCGACGTGCCGGGGCTCCTCGATCTCCTTCTCGATGTAGAGTTCGCCGTTGCCGAACGCGGACTCGGCCTCGGCGGTCGCGATCTTAAGCTGGCTAGCGAGCTCATCGCGGCTTGCGACCACGCGGATCCCTCGCCCGCCTCCGCCCGCCGTCGCCTTGAGCCGGATCGGATAGCCCATCTTCGAGGCCGTCTTGAACGCCTCCTGCTCGCTGTGGATCGTGCCCTTGCTGCCGGGTATGCACGGCACGCCGGCCTTGGCTGCGGTTTCCTTTGCGCGAGCCTTGTCGCCCATGAGCTCGATCGCGGCGGCCGACGGCCCGATGAACTTGATGTTGCATTGCTCGCAGGCCTCCGCGAAGCTCGGCTTTTCGGAGAAGTAGCCGTAGCCGGGATGGATCGCCTCCGCGCCTGTGATGACCGCCGCCGAGATGATATTGGGCATATTGAGATAGCTGTCCTTGCTCTGGGCCGGGCCGACGCAGATCGCTTCGTCCGCCATCCGGACGTGAAGCGAGTCCTTGTCCGCCTCCGAGTAGATCGCCACGGTCGCGATCTTCATCTCTTTGCAGGCCCGAATCACCCGCAGCGCTATCTCACCCCGATTCGCTATAAGAACCTTCTTGAACAATACAACCCCCAGAAGAGAGTTACGAGTTACGAATTACGAGTTACGAATTGCGGGCAGCTTGTCCCGATTCGTGTTTCGTAACTCGTAGTTCGCAACTAGAAATTGTCGTGCGTTGGGCACTTGACTATGCCCGTCGTCGGATCGTAGGTGTAGGCCTTCCCCGACATCGGGCACTGGAAATAGTCCGAGCCGACGCCCAGCCCGATGTCCTTGAGCGTGCGCGGATTCGCCTCGGTCGCCTCCATCGCTTTCCAGTTCTGGATTCCCAGCCGGATCTGGTTGAGCCTCTCGCGACAGTCCGTCGCTTTCGCGGTGTCCATCGACCGGCCGAACACGGTCTGCTTCGTGCTCTTGGAGTCGAGCATTCCTGCATTCTTCTTGCCGACCGTGGACGGGACCGGTCCGTTCTTGCCGCCGCCCATCATAATGGCCGCCACGACTATGACGATCGCCACCGCCACAAGCAGTCCGATCAGGCTCCAACTGCCCCTATTGTTCAGTTTCATACTCGACCAGGCTCCACTTTGAACAACTGCTGGCCGTATTCGACGGGCATGCCGTCCTCGACCATCACTTCCACGACTGTCCCCGCGACGTTCGACTTGATGTCGTTTGCGAGTTTGACCGACTCAATCGAGCCGACCACCTGGCCTTCGGTGACGGTTGCGCCGACCGCGGCGATCCCTTCTGTCACGTGGAATATCCCGACCATCGGCGCGGTGATGAACCGCTCCTCGGGCTGGGGTGGAGTGGGCGGAGCGGGCACGGGCGCCGGCTTCGCCGTCTTCTCTACGGGCGCGGGCGCCGGCTTTGTGCCTTTCTTGATACAGACCCGGTAGTCGCCCTTCTGCACGCAGAGCTCCTCGTTCGGGGATCCCTCCAGCACGCGGATCAGTTCCTCTATCTTATTGACATCCATTCTTTGAGTATCCCGCCTAAAGCTGCAAATCGAAGATCCAGTATTCAATCGCGCGAATGGTGTAGTTCAGCGCCATAAACGCCAGCCACAGCACCGCCAACGCGGTCATGATGTGCTCGTTGACCGGCACATAAGACTTGACCGACCGATAGGTCAGGAAACTCAGGAACCGGTCGGCCTTCTCCATAACACTCCACGCCCACGCCGCTATCGGAGCGTAGTATAGCCAGAACACCAGCACCACGAACGGAAACGCCAGCGCGCTCGCGATCTGATACTTCTGCCGCTGATGCTCCGCATAGACCGTGCACCGCCTGCAGCGGGCGCGCTTCTGGCCGGGCGTCAGCTCCTGGCGCATCCTCCTGTCCGCTTCGAGGCTCTGCAATATGGCCTTCCCATGATGACTCTCGACAGCGCCCGATGTCATCGCGGCCAGGATCACGTGTTCGTCGCAGTAGCACCCGCACTTGATCCGCCAGCAGGGCTTTCGTTTGTGCCAGGCCGGGCAGACTTTCCGCACGAAATCGCGGCAGTACTGCATGTCCCAGCACTTCTCGTAGAGCTTACGCTTCCTGCGGCGCCTCGCTCTCTGCTCCTCGTCGCCCCACGCGACGTCCGAAAATCTCCTCATTGCCAGCCCGCGCTGAACGCGGGCCTGCAGGTCGCGCACCACAAGCACGACGCCAGGGATCAGGGCGATCAGCCCGACAAACACCACGTCGCCCACGATGCCTTGATACATCGTGATCTTGCCGTATATATCGTCGGTCAGGTAGCCCAGTATCGCGGGGCCGTAGAAATACAGGATACCGCCGACTGCCGCCAGCAACTGCCCCACGAGCGGCTCATACACAAACCGCAGGCTCAGGGATGCTACGACCACGATGCATCCCCAGCGCAGCATCCCCCGGGCGAACTCCACCGTGTCCGTCAAATACACCAGGTCAACGCCCGTCACTCTGAACGTCATCACGAACATGACGTACAGCAGGTACGCCAGTCCGAGCGCCGCGACGGGGATGCCAAACTTCAGGCCTGTTCGCGTGGCTTTCTCTATGAAACCCGCAGCCCTACTCCGCAACCCGGTGCTGATTTTCAAAGTTTGCCGGTCATCTCCTTCCGACTGTCAGCCACTCCACCGCTCTCAGAGTGAAGCTCAGCAGCACAATCCCAAGGCAGATCATCGCCAGCGTCGTTACCGTGTGGCCCTGGCTGGCGAACGACGAACTATGGTCTTTGTGGTAGGTCAGGAAGCTCATGAACTTGTCCGTGCGTTCCAGCAATCCATAGAGCGCGCCCGAGATCGTGGTGTAGAGCGCCGCGTACGCGATGACTGCGGCGACCAGCGCGGCCGGCGTCGCTATTCGGAACAACTGCCGCTGGTGTTCGAGATAGATCGTGCAGTTCCTGCAGCGCGCCTTCTTCTGCTCTGGCGTCAGAACGACCTTCGGCCGCGTATCGACCGCCGCCGTCTGTTGGACGATGCCGGCCTCGCGGTCGCGGTCCAGAAGCGCCTGCTTCATAATGTTCTCGTCGCACAGGCAGCCGGATTTGACGCGCCAGCAGGGCTTGTGCTTCTCCCATGCCGGGCAGAACCGCCGCGCTCGCTCGTTGCACACGGACATATCCCAGCACATCTCGTAGGGCTTGTGGTGCTTGCTGAGCCTCTCCTCGCGAGCTTTCTCTTCTTCGGTCTGCAACTCGTGTTTGGGACTAACGCGTCTCGTTATACTCCAGATCACGTCCCGCACCAGCAGCACGCAGCCCGGCGCAAGGCAGAACAGCCCGACCAGCGTGATGGCGTGGATTATGTCGTGATACATTCCCGCAGCCGGATCGATCTTACCTTTGGAAGCGGCGCTTGTCGCGAAACTGCCCATCGTAAGGCTGGCCAGACCGCTGGGGGTCAGGAAATACAGCGCCGCCCCCACCAGAGTCAGGATCATGCCGATCGTTTCCTCGTAGAAGAACCGGATGCACGTCGACAGGACGAGAAGGCCACCGCCCCACGTAAGCATCGTCCGCCCCCAGCCCACGCTCTGTACCAGCGTGTCCCTATCGGCCGCATTCATGCCCTTCATCGCGGTGAGCTTGGGCCCGAAGACCACGTATAGCAGATAAACAAGCCCCAGACCTGCGATCACGGCGCCGACCCTCAGGCCGAACCCCGCGAAGCTGTCCAGGGCGTTATTGACGGAAGTGCGGGTATCGCTGCTCATGGCTTATTCCAGTCCTGGGAATCCCAAACTGTCATTCCCGAAACACACCCAAACTGCCATTCTGAGCGCAGCGAAGAATCCCGGAGATTCTTCGCTGCGCTCAGAATGACATGAGAGCTACTCCTTGACCCTCTCCAGATACTCGCCGGACCGGGTATCCACCTTGACCCTGTCGCCGATATTGATGAAAAACGGCACCTGAATCACGGCCCCGGACTCGATTGTCGCGGGCTTGCCTCCGCCGGAGGCGGTGTTGCCTCTCTCGCCGGGCTCCGTCTCGGTGATCTCCGCCTCGATGGTGATAGGCAGCTCGATGTTGATGATCTCGCCCGCGTGCGCAAGCGCGGTCACTTCGAGCCCCTCTTTGAGGTATTTGACGCCGTCGCCGATCTTCTCTTTGGCGACGGGGTTGATCTCGTAGGACTCGGTGTCCATGAAGAAGTACTCGCCGTCCTGTGAGTAGCTGAACTGCAGCGGGTAGCGGTCCAGTATCGCCTGGTCCATCTTCTCACCCGCGCGCCAGGTCTTTTCGATGACGCCGCCGGTTCGGACGTTCTTGAGCTTGCTCCGCACGAACGCGCCGCCCTTGCCGGGCTTGACGTGCTGGAAATCGACTATCGTGAATATGTCGCCATCGACGATGATGGAGATCCCATTCTTGAAATCACTGGTATCCATTACGCAGACTTATCCTCCCGTCATTGACGCTCGAATTATAGCATAAGCCTGTAATGCGGGCAAATGGGGGAGTGGGGCGGAGAGTGGGGAGTGGAGAGTGGAGAGTGGAGAGTGGAGAGTGGAGAGTGGGGAGTGGGGAGTGGAGAGTGGAGAGTGGAGAGTGGAGAGTGGGGAGAGTGGAGAGTGGAGAGTGGAGAGTGGAGAGTGGAGAGTGGAGAGTGGGGAGTGGGGAATGGGGAGTGGGGAGTGGGGAGTGGGGAGTGGGGAGTGGGGAGTGGAGAGTGGGGAGTGGAGAGTGGGGAGTGGGGAGAGTGGGGAGTGGGGAGTGGGGAGTGGGGAGTGGGGAGGGAGTGGGGAGTGGGGAGTGGGAGAGTGGAGAGTGGGGAGTGGGGAGTGGAGAGTGGGGAGTGGGGAGTGGGGAGTGGGGAGTGGGGAGTGGGGAGTGGGGAGTGGGGAGTGGAGAGTGGGGAGTGGAGAGTGGGGAGTGGGGAGTGGAGAGTGGGGAGTGGGGAGTGGGGAGTGGGGAGTGGGGAGTGGGGAGTGGGGAGTGGGGAGTGGAGAGTGGGGAGTGGGGAGTGGAGAGTGGGGAGTGGGGGGGCGAAGGAACTCCCTCCCCGCGGCGGGGAGGGTTGGGGAGGGGTCCTTCTTCGGGAAGAGGGCACGGCCTGACAGCCGCGCCCGGATGTGATGCGAACGCTACCAGGACCGTCCCCCGCCCCCCGCGCTGGGTTGGCCGTAGCTCCGTCCGTAGTTGTCATCATTCCAGCCGCCGCGCCCACCGTATCCGCCGCCGTATGCGCCCGGCTGCATGCCGGGTGTTGGCGAACCTTGCGGCGGAGCGAAGTGAACGCGTCCTGCCTCAGGCGTCGCCGTCACGGATACGCTGAACTCCACCTTGCCTACATCGAGCGTCGCCGACCCCGCCGCGACAACGGTGGGTTTACCTGGCTCCGCGGACGCCGCGATATCGAAGTCTTTCGAGATCTCAGTGCCGGGCGGCGTGCCGAGTATGAACGAGAAATGCCCGCGTCCCGCCAGGCCGATCCGCCCGTCCGCGGTCATCGTCGGCACGATTGTCGCGTCGACGAGCTTGGCCTGTTGGAAGTTGGGTTGCCTTTGCTTGACCGTCTTGCCATCCTTCGCGACGGCGCTGTACTCGGTATAGTAGGGCATCTGGGTCTGGAGATTGAGCAGCGATGGGGTCTGCTCGGCGCCGATGCTTTCCGTGCTGGCGTCGTAGGTCTTGGGGCCTTTGGCGGTCTGCACGGTGACCTTCGCGGTCATCTTGAGACGGATGGTGCGGGCGAGCGCGGTCTCGTCGTCTACGGCGCGGATCAGAGCCATCACCTGGTTCACGGCTTGCGAACTCCCGGTCAGGATCAGCTTGTTGCCGTTCGTTGTCGAGACCGTAACTCCCCTGCCGGCGATCATCGGCGCGACATCCCCCGCGCTGACGTAATTGAGACCGACTATCTGTGTGACAACGTCACCTCCGGGCTGCGATGCCATGCCCGGTGCGGCGCCGGGCGGGCCGAGAATTGCGCTCGGCTGGCCCACGGGTTCGGGCGACACGGCTGGGCGTGCGCTTATGATATACATGCCGTTCTCGACGCGGTAGACCCCCCCTGCCGCCCTCAGCACTCCCTTGAGGGCCTGATCGAGCGTTACGTTCTTAAGCACGGCAGTCACCTTGAGTTCTTGGATATTGGCGTCAATGGTGTAGCTTACCCCGGTGTCCTTGAACAGAGCAGCGATCGCTTCGCCCAGCGGCACGTCCTTGAACTCCATATCGATCGGCTTGTCCGAAGGAAGACCGGGGACGATTGTATGCTGGGGTCCCTCCTTCGTGTTGGAAAGGCTGAGGACGGCGCGAAAGACGCGGATCAATGACTCGTCTTTGCCTGAATACGTGATGTTGGGGTTGGGCACATTCTTCGCCACGGTCCACGCCGGAACACCACCCAGCTTCGCCACCGTGCTCAGCGCATCCCGCAGAGGAGTGTCCTTCGAAGTCCACGGTGATCCTGTTCGACCACGGCTTGGCCAAATCAATGAGATAGACGCCGTTCTCCGTTCGGAACGTGAGCCCGGCTGCCTTGAGCAGCGAGTTCAGTGCTTGCTCGAACGGCACGCCGCTAATCGACATCGAGGGGATGACTCCCCCAACGTCCTGGCTGATCGAGTAGTTGAGGCCTCGACCCCGGAAGAGCGCCTCGATGGCCTGTCTGACATTGGCGTCCTTGATGTCCAGGCTGACGGGCGCGTCCGACGGCACGCTCGCCGTCTTCTCCGCGGCAAACGCACAGCCTGTGGACAGAAGCACTGCCAGACACAGGAAGCTAAGCACTAGGTTTCGTTTCATATCCCGTACTCCCTTTCACCGGCGGCTGCTTGGCCTCCGGTTTCGATTCCATATATATCTCAACTGAATCTCCCGACCGCTTCACCCGGCACTCCGTAGTTGTGCCCGTTCGAGTGTCGCGGTCGGTGTAGCTATAGCTCTGGGAATCTGACTGCTGATCGGCCCGCGACGGCCACGTCACGATGGCAATCGCCACGGGAATGTTCGTGGCGGAGACAGAGGGCCCAACCCGCACGACCACGGGTTCCGGCGCGACCACAACCTTCTTTGGCGGCGCAGTCCTCTTCGGAGGCGCATACACGGCATACGTGGCGTGCCTGCGGTGGGACGGCATCACCTTCGCAATGGACTTCACCCTATCCGGTCTTCCGGGGCTGTTTTTCGCCCCGAAACGCCCTGCGTCCGGCGCCACATCCCGTGCAATCGCCTTCGGCTGCACCAATGCCTTCTTTACGATTTTCGGCACGGCTGGCCGCTGTTCGCCGCAAGGTACCAGCGCCCACGTTCCGACAATCGCGACCGCAATCGCCGCGCAGACATAGGCCCACGCGAGCGAGCGCCGTCTGGGCGCGCGTATTCGCTCCATTACCGCCGCCCGGCAGTCCGGCGCTTGCGGTACGCAGTCTGCCTCGCGCAGCAGTTCGGATACTCTATCCTCGTTCATTGCAGTTCCTCCGCGAGGACTTGCTCGAGTCTCTCCTTGAGCATCTTCCTCGCCCTACTCGCCCTCACTCTCGCGCTCTGCACGGAGCAGCCGAGTATCGACGCGATCTCCTCGAATGGCCGCTCCTCGATCTCCCTGAGCACGATCAGGGCTCGATAGTGCGCCGGCAGCCCCGCGATTACCTTCCGCACGGCCGCGGCCCTCTCGGCTCGGATCAGGCAGGCTGTCCCGCTCGAATGTCCTTCATCGCCAACGTTCGCCTCGATGCACGGGATCCAGTGATTCGACACGCCTGCGGCGCTTGCGTCCGAGGCAGAGGTTGACCGTGATCCGGTGCAGCCAGGTCGAGAACGCCGCCTCTCCTCGGAATCTGCTCAGGTTTCGCCACGCTCGAACGAAGGTCTCCTGCTGGACGTCGGCCGCATCTTCGGCGTTGCCCAGCATTCTGTATGCAAGCGCGAACACCCGAGCCTGGTGGGTGGCGATGAGCGCATCGAAGGCGTGCGCGTCGCCCGACTGCGCCCGTGCAACCAGTTCTTCCTCGCATATCGCCAACGCCGGCAACCTCTGTCCTTCCCAGCAACTTTGATGCTGCATGCGCCTCCAGTATAAACCCGATCTTTTCAGAGTGCCAACCAGCCCCGGAACCGCCGCGCGCTGCCGGCAGTCTCATGAAGGGAACGGAACACGGATGAACACGGATCAGACGGATGGACACTGAAGAAGCTCGGCATGTGGTGGGTATCGGCCAGAGAGCAGGCTCCGTGTGGATCCGTACAGTCCGTGTTCGTCGGTGTCCTATTGCGCGCTGCGTTTGACCCGCCTGCGCGCGACATGATATAATCCGCGTAGGTAACATATAGCGGAGTTGAAGCTCTCAACGGCGCGCGAGCGCCGTTTTGTTTGACCGTAGGATGAGGTGTAAGATTGAGCGCCGACGCCAAGTCTCTTCAGGCGAAAATCGAGGAGCTTGAAAAGCTCCTGTCCGAGAAAGACGTCGCGGTTTCCGCGCTGGAGCAGGCCAATAAGCGCCTGGAAGGCCGCATAAGGGAACTCCAGGAGCGCGTGGATGAACGTGAGTCGCAGCCTACCTCGCTGACCGAGCTTGAGGAGATGATCAAGCGCCTCATGATTCGCACGAGCATGCTCCTTCAGGGCGAGAAGGCCGTGTTCATGCTCTTCGACGAGGAAGACGGCGAGCTTATTGCAGCCAAGCCTGCTCTGGGGTTCTCGGACCAGGAAGTCAAGGCGTTCCGCGTCCCCGCCGCCCACGGCATCTCCGGCGAGGTCTTTCGAGACCAGAAGCCGATCATCCTCTACGACGCTATCTCCGACTCCCGCACCGTCCGCGAGAACGTGGCCCTGCTCAAGATCTCCAACGGCGTGTGCGTGCCGCTCGTGGTCGAGAAGCGCGACGAGGACACCAACAAGGTCACCGACCGCAGGGTTATCGGCGTCCTGTGGGTGTTCAACAAGCGCTTCGGCAACGTGTTCATCCAGGAAGACGTCAACCTGCTGACCCGCATGGCCGGAAACCTGGCCTCGGTGGTCGCGTCCGCGAAGATGTATCGCGAGATCATCGAGGAGAAGGAAGAGCTCGAGCACGTCATCGAGAGCGTCTACGCGGGCATCGTGATGGTGCACACCAACGGTCGCATCATGCAGATGAACTCCTCCGCGCGCACCATGCTCGGCGTGGATCAGAACGAGCGCCTCGCCGGCGACTACGCGACCATCATCAAGCACGAATCGGTCCAACTCGTGCTCAAGAGATCCCTTGAGCAAGCAGAGGAACTCCAGGAGGAGATCTCGCTGCCGTCGTCGGAGGACGAGGAAGAAGAGCGCATCTACCAGGTGCAGACGGCGATGGTCAAGGGCGAGGATCAGGCCATCATCGGCGTCGTCGCCATCTTCAACGACATCACCGAGATCCGCAGCATCGAGCGCATGAAGACGGCGTTCGTCTCGACCGTCTCCCACGAGCTCCGCACGCCGCTGACCTCCATCAAGGGCTTCATCTCGACTCTGCTCCAGGACGTCGATAACTTCTACGACAAGGACACCGTCCACGAGTTCTATACGATTATCGATCAGGAATGCGACCGCCTGACCCGGCTCATCAGCGACCTGCTCAACGTCAGCCGCATCGAGGCGGGCCGCGCGCTCGATCTCAACCCGCAGCCGGTCCAGATTACGGACGTCGTGGACAAGGTCGTGGCGGCGCAGAAGTCCTATACCAGCAAGCACGAATTCTCGATCGACATGGAACCCGACCTGCCCACCATCGTCGCCGACATGGACAAGGTCGATCAGATTCTCACCAACCTCACCAACAACGCGGTCAAGTACTCGCCCAACGGCGGCGACCATCACCGTCAGCGGCAAACGCTCCGATGGCGTGATCAGGATGGCCGTCAGCGATCAGGGCATGGGCATTCCCAAGGAACATCTGGACAAGGTGTTCGACCGTTTCCATCGAATAGATAACCGCGACACCCGCAAGGTGGGCGGCACCGGCATCGGGCTTTATCTGGTCAAGCACCTCGTCGAGGCGCACGGCGGCAAGATCTGGGTCGAGAGCGAAGTGGGCAAGGGCTCCTCGTTCATATTCGAGCTTCCCAAGTGCCCGCCGCAGTTCGAGGCCGAACACGCCGAAGCCGGCGCGGACAGCTAGGAATGGTGAACTACGAATTGGCAGTTCGTAATTCTTAGCCACCGTGGAGCGAAAGCGTGGTTATTTCGCTGCTCGCGCGCTCCGTAGGTGCGCTATCCAGTTGGCGGTCTCAGATTCGAGGAATTTCAGCGTCTTCTTCGGTAAGCGTGCCCAACATTGCGCTCAATCTATCTGCGCGGTCTACCCGCGGTCCTTGTCGCAGATCACCCAACAGCGCGGACGGTGTTGTGTTCAGTGCGCCTGCCAGGTCCACAACGATGTAGATCGAGGGCACCTGATGAGCGTTCTCCAATCGCGAAAAGTACTGCGTCGCAATATCTGCCTTTTCAGATAGCTGTTCTTGTGTAAGGCCAGCAGATCTGCGCAGTGCCTTGATTCGCAATGCCATTTCCTGCAGCAGTTTCCTGATGTTTCTTGTTCGCTCATCACTACAGCGTAATGCCTGAATGTCGGCAATGCCAGAACCGATTGCAAATGCCACTTGCACTCATCGTGGTTCTCATGTCTACAATGCATTATCTCTAAGCTCGGAACACAGTGCCGTATTCCGCCGTCTGAGCATGTAAAAGCCGACGAAAAACCGGTAAGGGTGCGGTTGTCGGGCGCGGGAAACATGATAGCCTGCCAGGTACAAGGGCCGAGGTGGAGGAAAGGATGATTGTTCGTGTTAGCGGGCGAATTGCTGGCCTAGCCGCTAGCGGTGTTCATTCTCGCTGCTACCGCAGCGTGGGCAGTGTCCGAGGCTGATTGGCCTCTTGCCGTCGGCGAGCCGGTTACACTGCGCGGTGTGATCGTCACTGCGTGATCGACGGATAATGTTTTTGTGCGGAGCGTATGGGCGGGCGGTCCCCGCATTCCAGTCTTCACCAACGCCGCAGTGGACGCGGGCTGGACACTGGATATCCAGGGCCATGTTCAAGCTGCCCAAGGAACCCCTGTGACGGTCGCCCAGCGAGTTGGGCTCTACGCTGATTCGCGAGGCCGAAGTGCTCCACCGCCTCCTCCGCTGAGGGCCGCCGAGCAGTCGCCGGTCCACGATCGATATTCCCTGTGCCAACGTGCTGCCCGGCAGCAGTATTCCGGCTCCTCCCGACCCCAACTCAGCGTTACCTGATTTCGGTTCCCCGCTGACGGCTCTGGCTGGGTCTGTGGCTGCGGCCAAGATCGGTTCAGCCGCGCCTAAAACCTCAAGGGTCCGTTCGGCGTCCGTTGCTCATGCGCTGAGCAGCACTCCTCCGCAGCTTTCCACTGGAACCGTTCAGCTCTCGGGCAAGGTGGTCACCGCCGTCTTCTACGCCACCGGGATGCAAACTGCCAATTCTTTCTACGTCAGGAGCCAACGCTGGCGGCAACGGCATCAAGGTTGTGCCGCAGATAGCAGTGCCTGTCGAGCCCGGCAACCTCGTGGATGTTTCTGGCTCAGTCGTGCCATCCAGCACGTCGGTTGCAGAGTGTTACGTAAGCGCGGGTAGCGTCAAATGTAACGGTTCCTCTCTTTTGCCCAATGCGGTCGGAGTCTGTGGACGGTCTACGGCAGGTGGAGTCTTTGGGTGTCAGCAGGCGCTCTACCTGCAGACGGAAGACTCAGTCCGCCATCCCTCCCAGCTCCGCGGCTGCAGGGGCTGGGCTGAGCGACGTGGGCACGCGAGCTCGCTGTCGGCCTGGACCCGGTTGAGCGGGACGTACCCGTCTTTCGTCTATGATGTCGCCTCAAGTCCGACTACGGGGGCGGCGAGCGCGTCGGTGTGCGGGTCATCTTTCCCGGGGATCAGCCGACGACCTATCAAGCCGACGACTATGTCCAGGGGATTACGGGTATTCGTGGTGCCGACATGTCGGAGGACACAACGCCACAGCCGGGACCAGTACTTCGCGGACCACGGGCACGACCGGCGACATCTCACACGTGGTACGTGCGACCCTCGCCAAGTGGCAGCGACCCGACGCACGATGGGACCAGTTGGAGCCAGGTCTTTGCGACTGTGCAGAAGGCGGTTACCACTGCGCTCGAGCCGGAGACGAGGTTTGGGTAGCGGCGGGGACGTACGCGAAGACCTCCGCAACCATTCCTCTCGTTACCCTCAAAGAAGGGGTGTCTCTGTACGGAGGCTTTGGCGCAACGGAAGCAACTCGTGAGCAGCGGAAGTGGACGCAGAACGTGACGACGCTAGATGGGTCTGGATTAAGCGGCTATCCGGTAGTCCTTGCTGGACGGCGTGACATCAGCTACAAGGCTCGACGGCTTCACCGTACACAACCCGTCGGGGTTTGGCGTGGGCGTCGGCATACGGTGCACCGACGGTTCATGCCCGGTCTTGGCCAACAACAATGTGAGGCAGACAAAGCATTCTCCTCCGAGTCGGGCTGGCATAGCCATCGATCTCGCTTGCCTGAGCCCGCCTGGGACACCGACTCCGCGCGCGTCTACTTTCCGGTGCGTCCCTGTCATCCTCAACGTCGGATAACTCCAACCTCTGCTACACCAACAGCGGTGGTGGCTCCGTGAACGGCGGCGGCGGGGTGTACTGTGCAATGGCACCGCGGCGCTCATATCGAACAATGACATAGGCCAGAACGCCAGTTTTGACACAAACTCTTGGAGTAGCAGAGCCCCTGGTGCTGGCATCTACTGCACCGGTTGCTCTCCGACGATTGTCTGCAATCGCATATACGGCAACTCGCGGGGCAGTGACGGCGGCGGGGTCTCTTGCTCGGGCGGAGCCCCAATAATAGCCAATAATGCGATCATGTGGAATAGCGCGTCGCGGGGTGCTGGCATGTTCTGCACCGCCGGGACCACGGCCTCTCGCACCCCACGACGAAGCCGCATTCAAGGCCGCGGCGGAGGCACCCTCTCGCTTGGGCGTCCGGCGACGCCAACCCGTTTTCCCCCAGCGCGGCTCCCGTCGCAGCCGGAGTGTGCCCGCAGTGTCAGGCAAAATCGACGACCACGCGATCTTCTGCGGACAGTGCGCGGCGGCGGTGAGGTCGATTTGCCGTCGCATGCGGGAGTTCACAAGCCCCACCCGGCTGCGGGAGCGGTCCTGGATGACGCAGCGCAGGGACGTCGAGTTCGCGGCGGCCTGCGCGTAAGTGCGGGGCCTCTGATGGGTGCTGAGAGTGCGATGGGTTCTAGCTCCCGGCGAGCCCTGCGGCGTCTCGTAGTCCAGCGCGCGAGTCGCTGCATGGACTCCGTGGGAGCACGCGAAGGTCAATGCAGCGGGCTTGAAGCAGCTGCCCGGAGCGGCGGGCAGGTCTGGGTGATGCCAAGCTCGCAGGGCTACTCCGAGCACACCTCCTTTCCTGGGTTTGTGTACCTGTACGGTGGCTTTCCAGCCGGCTCGCCCGGGTGGGTCAACAGAGACTGGAATATGTACCCCACAACCATTGACGGGAGCGGGCTGTCAGCGAGTGTGGTGTAGATTATGGGAAGCCCTTGCTGCGGAATAGACGGCTTCATCATCTTGGGTGGTCATGGCACAAACATATTCAGTACCAACCCACCGCGCACCTATGGGCCGCCTGCGCTGCACGGCTCCTCGGTCTCTACTCACTTGTTACGGGTAACAGCTCCACTGTTTTCGGAGGCGCCATCGAGTGTGAAGGCGGATCGCCTACGCTCTACAGGACATCATCAGCGCCAACACAATGGCCGCACCGCGACGCGTCTTCGACCGCCTGGGCCCTCTCGTGTTCGTCGTCGGCGCGAAGCCGGACCGAGCAGCTCAAGGAATGGGCGTCGCGGCGCCAGCCTGAGCCTCCATCCGATACGGAGACGGCGTCAAACCCTTTGTCCTCGCCTATCTCCATCACCAACTGTACAGTTTGCCCTGAACCAAGCCGACAGCTCGTACCTTACGGCTACGGTGGTGCTGTCCTGGTGCGGGGTGACGGCTCAGCTGTCTACTGTAACTCCCGCTCCTGCAAACTCGGCCTGAATGGCACAATCGCACGGCAAGAACGCACTTCCGAGGCGGGCTACGGTCTCCGCCGCGCGCGATCGGCGTCTGCGATCCATTCGGATGCCCAACACGGCTCATACCATTGCAACCTCGGCGCTTCGCCCGGGCCCGGTTGTCTCTACATCGATCCCCTGTTTCTGAACAAACGGGCGGAGATTATCGGCTCACCGTGCCCGCTCCGGGAACGGCCACGCCCATCAACCAGGGTCACAACGTTGGCCTTGCGCCCTCGATAAGGTTCGAGCGTCGACCGCGACGGCCAAACTCACCGGTTCATTCCGAGCGTTCAAAATGGGCTCGGCAGCGTACCCGAAAGATCCAGGGTGCCTGCGATATGGGGTTTACGAGGCCCAGGCTGAGTATCAGAATGCTTGCTCCAGGTTCAATCCCAGCGACCACACACAATGCTTCTCCTCTGGACGGGCGGGCTACTGGCATTCGGCCTCGCCCGCGCCGCTTCCGCCCCGGTCTCATGGCACGTCTTGATGGCGCCGTCCCCGGAAGCGAACGGGTACGGGCTCTATCTTGGGGCCAGTCCCGGAAGTTCTGGCGGCTGGGACAGTCAAAACCCGGTCCCAGTCTCTGGCCTCGACATGACCGCCCTCTTGGCCTGGCGAGCGACGGGTTCTGACTGGAATGGCCAGACAGGGTTCTATGAGCGGGTCTTTCATTCCTCCGTGCCCCAGACAAGCAGCGAGACGTGGGCCGACCTGTACCTCTGGTCACAAGGCACGGTTCGGCTGCCAGGCGCCTGCGTGTCTGTAGCTTTCACGCCGGAGATGGGAGGTGCTCCTGCGGATTACTGGGCTCGGATCGTCTTGGACTACGTGCCCGACGACCTCAACTGGGGCGGCCCGATGGAGTTCGCCATGAACCTGCGCGGCGAATCCTCGCTATTGCCCGTCCCGTGGACGGACAACCCTTACGAGCCGACGCAGGTAACTCGTATGCACGTCACCGTGTTCACGCCCGAACTCTCCTGGGTCTTGACCTTTGGCAAGCCTTGTCACCTTCAGAGCGTTGACTCAGAGACGCCGTGCGTGAGATCAATTGTCAATGCCGGCCGCCTTGCGCGCGTGCGGAATTAGGCGTTGGCCGCGTCGGCGTAACCCCTGGCGTCCGTCGTCAGCGGGCGGTCGAGCACGGCCTGGGTATCGGCGGAGATCTTCAGATTTCGAGCGACCTCGCGGCCGGCCTGCTTCGTGGCTTCGATATACCACGCGACCATATCCTTCAGATCCGGATGGCTCAGCATCGGCCCGCCCGAGCAGCAGATCATGCCCGCAAGTCCGAAGCGGTCGGATGCCCTGAAGAGTTGCCTGAACGTTTCCCGCAGCGCCGAGAAGTGCTCCTGCTCAGGGAATCCGCAGTTCGAGATCAGCACGCTCGCCGTCGGGCGCGAGATCTCGATCGCGCGCCGGATGTCCGCACAGGCCGTCGCGGATGTCGATGAACGGGTGCACGAGCGGCAGTATCCTGTCCAGGAAGTCCTTCATGAGGCCGCTGACGGTGTAGATGTAGAGCGGCGTCGAGAAGACCATCACGTTCGCCGTGCGCATCTTGTCGAGCAGTTCGGGCATGTCGTCGCGGTGGATGCACACCCCCGGCGTCTTCATCCAGCAGGTGTAGCAGCCGGTGCAGTAGTTGATGGTCTTGTCCTTGAGGTAGACGGTCTCGCACGCCGCGCCCTCTTCGGCCGCGCCCTCCAGAAACGCGCGGTCGAGTATCGCCGTATTGCCCTGCGCGCCGCGAGGGCTGCCGTTGACGAGAAGCACGTTCATTGAGTTCCTCCATGCACCGATGAGTAGGGGAAGCAGACGTCTATGTACTCCGCCCGAATGCCGGGGAAGACCTCCCGCAGATACCCGGCCATGGCCATCATCCCCGGCTTTTCGGCCGTGGAATGGTTGACGATGAGGAGGGGAACGTCGAGGTCGGCCGCCCACAGCCCGCCGTCCCAGAAGTTCATACCATCGTCGGTTGCCAGGATCGCGTCCGGGTTCAGCTCATACATATCCGGCAGGTGGGTGATCGCGCCGGTGCCGACGGCCAGCCGTTTGACGCGCTTCGTCCTGTCGCCGAACACCAGCACCGTATCCTGCCCCAGGCTGCGGACCTTGCTGAGTATATGCCGCGCGGTGTCCTCGACCGTCAGGTCATCAACGAGGCAGGTCTTGTAGTAGGACGCCACCGGCCTCGGCTCGCTCTCGAACCCCAGATACGAGGCCCACGCGTCCGGTATGCCGTATTCGGGCATGCGGTCCCACGTATCGTGGCAGCGCATGAGCGTGATGCCGTGCCTGTCGAGCAGATCCTTCTTCTCTCGTATGAGCTCCTGCGCCGTCGGCGTGCGCTCGAAGCCCTGATAGAACGCGGGCTCGTGCGTGATGAACAGATCGAGCCCCATCTCCGCCGCGTGCCGAATCGCGTCATTGGTCGGTATCCACGCTACCGCGATCCCCGCCACGTCGATGTCAGGATCGCCGTGCAGGAATTCATCGCAGGTGTTGTTCCAGTCCACCCAAGTGCCGACGCTCCTGAAGTGCTCCAGTATCTGTCTAGCTCTCATTTCTCGTAGAACCACCTGTAGTCCATCGACTGCAGCTTCAGACTTATTCCCGCCGGCTCGTGATACCAGTGGGTCAGGATGACGTTGTCGCCCACGGGCGTGATCGAGGTGTAGGCGAGGCCGGGCCAGGGCGGGGCGTCGGGCTGGCTGTCAACGACGCGAATGTGCTCCCAGGTCTTGCCGTCGTCGCGGGAAATCGCCGAGTTGAGCGGGTTGCGGACCTTGGGGTCCCTGTTCCAGATCAGCAGCAGGTCGCCGGTCCGCGGCAGGCGGATGATGCTCGCGGGCGAGACCGGCGCCTCAAGCTCTTTGATCAGCTCCGGCTTGGACCACGTTTGCCCACGATCACTGGAATATGACTTCGCAATGCAGCCGAAGTCGTTTCGGATCAGCATCATTACGCGGCCGTCCTTGAGTTCGACCACCGCCGGCTCCTGCGCGCCGACCTTGTCATCGGCCTTGAGCACGCGCATATCGACGTCGGTGCTCTTGCGCCAGGTCTGTCCGTTATCGTCCGAGTACAGCGTGAAGCCGATGATGATCCGGCCCTTCGCGTGACCCTCCCAGGCAGCGGCGAGCACACGCCCGTCCTTGAGCTGGATCATGCGGTTGTTGTTCATTCCCGTGTAGCCTGAGTAGCCCGGCGGCATCTCGAACCCGCGCCGCGCGCTCCATGTCTTGCACTCGTCTTTGGACGTGCGGAAGAAGATGCTGCAGTTCTCGCGAGAGTCCTTCGTGAGATACGCCATCAGGATGTCGCCGTTCGCCAGCCGCAGCAGCGAGACGGAGAACGTAGTGAGCTTGCCCTCGTTGGGCACGAGCACTCTATCATTGCCCCACGTCTTCCCGCCATCCGACGATGTCCTGCACCAGACCTCAGCGGTATCGAAGTCGCTGTATCCTTTGTTCCACCTGCCGTAGGCGAGCAGCAGATCGCCGTTGCGCAGACGGATCATGTCCGCCTCGCCGTTGCGAGGATGCTCCGCCGTCGCCGGACAGACGATCGTCGAATACGGTTCGGGAATTGTCGCGGACATAGTCTTTGCGCTCCCCAGTGATGCCACCGCGCACACCGCGGCCACTGCTGCAACTGCCATCATATCAATGCCTCAGATAATGCGCTCATGCGCTCGTTCGCTGCTTGGGCGTGTCTCACCTTCCCGTTGTACATGCCTATGGTCCGGAATCTGTGATCCCGGACCATAGGCTATTCGCGAATCTGGGTTTGCTAGAGTAGGTCGTTCACGTCTCGTATCACGATCACCGGCTTGCCGCCGACTACACCTACCAGACCCGTTACTGTCTTGTCGCCGTAAGACGGAGGCGTAACGCTTCCGCACAGCACCTTGATGCCATTGTTCGGTCCGTCAGTCAGACCGCTTCCATCGTCGAGATAGAAGAACTGGTTGTTTGGATCGGATGTGTCGGCGCCGCCGGCCGCTCCAGCGATCCTGACCAGCATGCCTATGTTATACAGGCCCTTGCCGCCGGAGATGCTCGGGGTGTCTCCGTTCACGGCGCTTCCGCCGGCCGATTTCTCGACCACGCCCAGAGGCTTGATCGGAGTCCCGGCGCCAAGGTCAGTCACGGCGCTCGCGGTGAGTACACGCTGGCCGTCGGAATCCAGCCCCAGCGCGCCCGTGACGTCAACCGTGTGGTCCTGAACAGGCATTGTGCCAGTCCACGCAACCTTGACAGCAGCGCAGCGATCGGTTTCCTCGATCCAGAACGAGTCGCCGACAACACCAGTGACTGTCTTGCCTGTAAGGCAATAATAAGGTCCGTTGCTCAACGGCCAGAGGTCGCTGATCTTGCCAACAGGCGTGCAACTGACCGCCTCATACGGCCCCAGGTTCAGGACGCCGCCGCCGGCAACCTTGGTAGAGTCGTTGTTATACGAGCGGATGTGTAGATAGTAACTCCCGCTCGCGCCGAGCGTCTGCTCCAACGTGGCGCCGCTGGTCCAGAACTGCTCGCCGGCCCAGCTTGACGGATCACCGGCATTGGTGTCCCAGATATAGCCGAACTGCCCAACGTTGGCCGCGCCGTCGCCGAACTCATTGTTGAATGTGAACGTCACGCTCCCGCCGGGGGCCAATGCACCATTGCTGGATCCCGCGTCACACTGAATCGTAACGTCACCGCTCTCGCCGTAGGTCGGGTTCGCGGCCAGAGTGTACACCGGTCCCAGAGCAGTCAGCACTGTGTCGATGTCACCCGCATACTGGTTCAGGTATGCCGATACCCAGCGCGAGACCGCGGTGTTTGCGGTGGCGGACTCGACATAGCTCGTTCCCGACGCCGTGGCCGAAGTGCCACCGACATCCTCCGTCCACACGTGGAAGCCGTCAGCCGCACCCGCCTCGGTCCAGTTCCAGGTGATCGAGCTGTCCGTTATGTCGGTTGCCGCGGCGGCCTCGGGTGGCGCGGGCAATACGCCGAAGGAGACCTCGTCATACATCGGGCCTATGGCGCCCCACCAGCCTCCCGTGCTGTATTCGCCTCTCGCTTTGAGCTGCATTGCGCTGTAGAGGGTGCCGGTGGCGGTGCCAACCAACTGAGCCGTGTCCATGTCGTCGATGTAGAATGCTACCGTGTTGCTGTCGCCATCCGCGGGACCAACCACGATCCGGCAATGATGCCAACCGACGGTTCGGGCAGTGTTGGTCAAGTTATACCAGCCGGCGGCGCCGGACCACTTGTTGACAGCGGCCGGTGCGTAAGCCGTGGCGGCGCCACTGATCTTGCTGCCGGCCTTGATCCGGGCCTGGTAGTAGGCCGCCGATCCGGCGGAGGCGTCGGTGCACCCAAGAGAGAGCTTCTGGGCATAGTTCACATCGTCGCTGATGTAGTCGGTGCCCGTGGTGGCGGGATTGTAGTCGGCATCCGTCGGCATGTAGTCGGTGTTCGACGTGTAGCACAGGGATGCCGGGTCGTCGCAGAACGCGCCGCCACTGGCGGTATGGACCGTTCCGCGCGGATCGTAGAAGCGCCAGTCGAGGTAGAGGTTGCCCGTGAACGCCGAGCCACCGTTGAACCGGTAGGCAAGGTTCAGGTAGGTCATCTCCTGAAGACGCTGGCACCCGCTTGCAGTCCCTTGTCCATCCCACAGAGCGTTGCTGCCGGCGTAGGCGTCTATGCCGCTGAGGTGCCCGACGTTCATGGTGGGATAGTCATCTCCCCACCACGGATTGCCGCTGGTCAAGTCGCCGTTGGCGGCCGCGTTGCCCGTCGCCCAATTCATGTCGACTATGCCGACGGTCGGGGAGCAGGGCCTGCTGGTGGCGGTTTCCATGCCTTCGAAGCCGTCGTAGAAAACAGCCTTGACGTAGTTCGCGGTCAGGGCGAGATCGCTGTCGGGCATCGTGAACGTGTAGCTCGGTCGGCGAGACTTCACCACGTCGCCCGCGTCCGTCCAGTTCACGAAGCAGTAATCCGCGTTCGTCGTCTGGGAAACGGTGATCGAATCGTTGTAGTAGCGCGGGTTGGAACCCGTCGCCTCCGCAGTGCCGCCTCCACTCGGATTTGCAGCCACGGTCAGAGCGTGCTCGTTGTGCGTGAAGATCGCGTAGAGAGTCGTGTCGGACGACGGCACAGTGTAGCTGTAAGGATTATCGGTGGACACCGTGTCGCTGCCGGCTGAGTCGCTGGACCACTTCGAGAACGCGTAGCCGGCGTTGGCAGTCGCCGAGATCTCGACGGTCTGTCCGACGCTATATGTGCCGTCGCCGCTGCACGTGCCGCCCTCGCTCGGGGAAGCCACCAGAGTAAGGAGCACTGCCGCGGTCTTGAATGTCCAGACAGGCGAGGACGCGGTCTCGGTCTTGTCGAAGTTCTTGGCAACCACCTGCCAGTAGTAGTCTGTGTCTGTGTCCATTCCTGCCGGGGTGTAAGTCTTGTCGCTCAGGTCGGTGCTGACTTTGGTCAACGGAGGGTTGTCCGTTCCGAAGTAGACATCGTACCCGCGAGGGCCATGTTATCTACCCAACTCAGCGTTGCGTCGGTAAGTATGCTGGTGGCGTTGTCCGCCGGGGTCGGATCGCTCGGCGGGTCGGGCGTCGTGGAAGCCTCGTTCGAGTAGCCGGAGTCTCCGGTCTCGTGAGCGAGAATGCGGTAGTAGTATGTAGTGCCTGAGCCTACGGTCGTGTCCTGGTAGGTAGTGCCGACGACGCCCGTGGCGATCTGGGCATACGTGCCTTCAACTCCGTCCTTGCGCTCGATCACGTAGTAGCCGTCACCAGGCATGCTTGTGGCATCCCAGAAGAGGTCGATCTGAGTCTCGCTCTCTCTTATCACGATCAGGCCGGTTGGATCGTTTGGGTGAACCCAGATCCACTTGATCGAATCCGCAAGAGCATTGCCGCTGCCCGATTCCACCGTCGGGTGCGTGACGACCACTCTGCAGTTGTTGTTGTCGCCGCCGGAATCGAACTGCAGAGCACCACCGCCGTTGAGGTCGTTCCACTGCTCGCCGTTGATGCTCTGGTTCATATCGTTGTATAGACTGGGGCCGTCCTTGTGATAGATGGTGTATCTGACGACCTTGGCATTGCTGCTGACCCCAGCCCACGTGGTCTGGAGCCTATACCAGCCGGAGTAGGTCAGGTTCGGCTTGTATGTGCACGATCCGCCAGTGTAGCCCTTTGTACGGTACAAGCATCCCGTGTATGCGCAGGTGCCGTCCGAGACTCTGGCGTCACTATACCAGCCAGTTTTCACTCCCCAACTGCTGTAACTGACCTCCGAGCCGTCGCACCCGTAGGTGCAACCTCTTGAGTAGCCCGTATCTGCTGTCGCCATCGAACATAGCGTGGCCGCCATGGCCACGCAAAGAAGAGTTGCCATCCACATCCTCGTGAACTGAGATGACCGGAAAGCATACTTGCAAGATATTGCCCGCACTTTCAACTTACCTCCTTTGGTTAAGTTGACACGTACATTTTCGGTATCGGCATGTGGGTGCGCATACACGACACCACTTATCAAACTAGCAGCCACACTATTAGTGGGCTGCGCGGCGCCGAGACCCTCAAGATTGTGGCGCCACGCATCAGGGAGAGGGTGATACTGAGGGTCAGTTCCCGGCCACAATGTCGGGCTGACCCGTGCGTTAGCGACGCGGTCGCCCCAGCACATGCACAGATACCACAGCAGTTGGCTGTTTGTCTATCCGTACTATTACCAGGTCTGCCATTACATCCGACGCGATCACGATCAACCAACACCTGCTTGCTGCTTGCCGGCAGCGACTTGACGCCGATCATCGGCAGATACGCGACAGCCTTCCGGCCGTAGTTGTCGAGCTGGTTGACCGTGATCGGCCAGCCGGGATACTGCTTCGCTCCCGGCTTGGACAGATCGACCTTTCTCGGCCACAGGTCGAACTCCACCATCTCTGTCTACGATGTCCTGGGCTTTCAGACCTTCCGCAGATGAGCAGTCACCCTGACAGACGCGACGGATGAGGGGCGGTTGCAGCGGGCGCGCGCCAGTCGTGGGAGTGGCCAACGCCAACGCCGCCGACGAGTAAGTCGATATTTCCTGCGAATCCTTGCCGCGGGGTATTGACAACTGTATCGGCTGCCGATATACTGGATATAACGCAAGCCGATATAACGGCTAACGATACTAGGCCGTAGGAGGCGTCTCCATACGGCGATGCTACGGAGGTGAACGCTCATGCCTGAGAGCACAGATCGCGGCGCGCTGACCGAGGCGGTGTTCTACATACTTGTGGCTCTTTACAGGCCCATGCACGGCTACGGCATCATGCAATACGTGCGGGAGCTGAGCAACGATCGTGTGAACCTGGGGCCGGGGACACTGTATGGCGCGATCAACACGCTGCTTGAGAAGGGCTGGATCGAGGCCGTTGAGAACGGCGCGGACAGTCGAAAGAAGGAATATGAGATCACGCCCAAGGGCCGCGGCATTGTCAAAGAGGAGCTCGCGCGGCTGCAGGAACTGATCGAGACGGGCAGGGCGATAGTGGGAGGTGACGGACGATGAAACACAAGGTTTTCAAGCTGTTTGTGGACTTCGAGAAGGAGGAGCGCTGGCTCAACGAGATGTCGGCCAAGGGGCTGCAGTTCTCCAGCTACTGGTTCGGCAACTACGTGTTCGAGCAGGGCACGCCGGGCGAATACACCTATCGGCTCGAGCTGATGGAAACCAGCCCGCACAACGCCGAGGGGCAGGCGTACATCCGGTTCATGGAGGATGCCGGCGTCGAGTGCGTCGATACGTTCTGGCGCTGGGCGTACTTCCGCAAGAAGACCGCCGACGGTCCCTTCGAAGCTGTACACGGACAACACCTCGAAGATCAGGCACTACCAGCGCATCGCGGCGGTAGCGGGTATCGGCGCGATAGTCAACGCGGCGGTCTTCGCGTATGACTCGGTGATCGTGAGTCCGTACCTCGGAGCGTTCAACGCCCTGGTTGCCCTGCTGCTCGGGCGCCTCACATGGTCGCTGTGCAGGAAGATCCGCAAGCTCAGGGACGCAATGAAGGTGCGGGAGTAGGTCTACGGGGCTCGGATATCGTCCGAGTCCCGGATCACAATCACCGGCTTGCCTTCGGCGATTCCTACCAGCCCCGTCACGACCACGCTGCCCGATGATGGAGGCGTCACGCTTCCGCACAGCACCTTGATCCCGGCGATCGGCCCGTCAGCAAGGCCGCTTCCGTCATCGAGGTAGAAGAACTTGTTCGCGGGATCGGACGTGTCCGCGCCGCCGGCCGTCCCGGCGATCCTCACCAGCATTCCGACGTTATACAGCCCCGAGCCCGACACAATGCCCGGCGTGGCCGCATTGACCGCGCCGCCGCCCGCGCTTCGCTCGACCATGCCGAGCGGCTCGATCGGGGCGGCCGGCCCGTTGTCCTTGATGTAGCTTGCGTTGAGCACGCGCTGCCCGCTCGACGAGTCCAGCACGCCGGTCACGTCTACCGAGTGATTCCCGGCAGGCATCGGGCCGCCGTAGACGACCTTGATCGCCGCCGTCCGGTCGTTTTCCTCGATCCAGAATTCGCCGCCTACCACGCCGGTGACCGTCTTGCCCGACAGCGCATAGGCGGGCCCATTGGCAAGCGCCCACAGGTCGCTGATCCTGGCGACCGGCGTCGCCACGGTATACGGCCCCAGGTTGAGGACCGTGCCGCCGGTGAGCTTGGGGCTGCCGTTGTTATACGAGCGGATGTGCAGGTAGCAGCTCCCGCTCGCGCCGACCTGCTTTACGAGCATCGCGCCGCTCGTCCATAGCGTCTCGCCGGCCCAACTCGACGGATTGCCGGGGTTGGTGTCCCAGAGGTACCCGAACTGGCCGACGTTGGCGGCGCCGGTCCCAAACGCGTTGTTGAACGTGAACGTCACATTTGAGCCGGCAGGAATAGTGCTGCTCTGGCCTTTGTCGCACTGAATCGTGACGTTTCCGCTCGTCCCATGAGTCGGGGCGTTGGCCAGAGTGTACCTGGGAGCAAGCGCAGTGCGAGTTACGGTGCTGATATTCCCCGCTTGCTGCGTCTTGATCCCCTCAACCCATCGCGAATACTGCGTATTGGCGGTCAGACCGGACTCAGGATAGTTGGTCGCTGACCGCGCAGTCGAAGTCCCACCCGTCGCAGCCGTCCAGACGTTGTAGCTATCCGCTGCGTCTACCGTCCAGTTCCACTGGATTGCGCTCGTAGTGATATTGCTCGCCGGAGCGGCGGTGACCACCGGCAGAGTGCCGAATGACACGTCGTCATAGTTCGGGCCCAAGCCTGAATAGTCATTGGCTGGTATACCAGTTCGCGATCTTCCGGAACTCAACTCAAGCGCGTTGTATAGGGCCCCGGTCGCTGTTCCTGTCAACACAGCGGTGTTCATGTCATCAAGGAAGAACGCCACAGCGTTGCCGCCGCTGCTGGCAGGACCGACCGTGATTCGACCATGATGCCAGGCTACGGATCGAGCAACAGTCGTGTTGTACCAGCCCGTGCCTTGACCAGTATATGGTGTTGCGCTGCCTCCGGTCTGGCTGCCGGCCATGAGCCTCACTTGATACTTGGTAAAGTCTATGGCCCCCACAGGGGACACGGTGATCAGGTTCCCCATGCCCAGAGAGAGCTTCTGGGAGAATACGGACGGAGCAACAGACGTCTCCACGAACTTGGCGGGCGGAGTAAGGGCAACATAGTCCGCGGTAGTCGGGATTATGTTGGTGTTGGATGTATAGACCAGCGATGCCGGGTCTTCGCAGAAATGGAAGTGCGAGCCGAGGCTATAGGCTGTCCCAGTCCGATCGTAGAACCACCAGTCGAAGTACACGTTGCCGGTGTATGCAGAACCATTGTTGAACCGGTAGGCAACGTTGACATAGTCAAGCTCGTTGCCATAGTATATCGGCGAGTAGCCAGTATAGTTGCCGGAATACAACGCCCTGGTTCCGGTTCTGCCTGAGGTGACGACGTTTTGGTTGTACGTATATCCTCCCGTTATTCCGAACTGTCCCCACCACGGGTTGCCGCTGTTCTTGTCGCCATTTGTCCCCGGGTTGCCGGTGTCGTTCATTGCCAGGCGTACGTAAGAAGTGGTGGCGTCGCTGGCGTTCAGCCCTTCGAAGCCCTCGTAGAAGACCGCCTTGGTGAAGTTGGCGTAGAGGATGGTATCGGCCGAGGGCATAGTGTATGTCCACGACCCTTTTCTGGTCAGTATGGTTGATCCGCCCGAGTCAGACGACCAGTTCATGAAACAGAAACCGGCGTTCGGGGTCTCGCTCAGGCTCACAGATCCGCCGGGATAGCTGCCGCCGCCGCCGAGATTGCCGGCCCCGGCTGGCTGCGCGGTCAATGTGAGGGTATAACAGGGCGGAGGAGGTCCCGATACCTCTATCTGCTTAGCCACAATCGGGCCGAACCACGTGTCGTTCTCACGCAACATCTGCCACTCGGTCGTGTAGGTTCCGGTCGTGCTCGGCGCGGTTAGCGTGAAGTTGAACGTGTAGGCGTCGCCCGGCCTTACGTAGCCGGAGACTGCTACGCGAGTGAACGCCGCAAACGGATCACTATCGCCAACCGCTCCCAATCGAAACGGCTTGAATTGCGGACACGAGCTGTCGGATTCCTTCCAGCCCACGCCCATATTCCTATAAGTGATGCTCACAGGGTAGTTCCCGCCAGGCGCCATCGTGGACGGAATCGTGTCCGATACATACTGACACGACCTGGAATCCCACGTCGGGGTACTTCCAAAGTAGGCGCACAGGTTGTTATACAACCCCCACGCCAGCACGGACCGGAAGTAGTCATCGGCTAGATAGATCGCATCCCTTGAGCAGTTATCGTGGTACGCAAGCTCGATCAGGGTCGCCGGCCGGGAGGCCAGGGTAACCTCGGCGTAGTCGTAGTCGCCAGTCGAGCGGGCATTCCAAGTGGAGTCGTACAAGCCCTGAACGGCACCTGCCACGCCAGTCCGCAGGTAGTTCGCCAGCGATAGGCTCTGGGCTATGTAGGGGGTCGATGGCATCCCTGCCACGGTGCTATAGTAGGCATAGGTTCCAGACCAGCTCCCGGTGGATGCATTGGTGTGGACCGCGATATTGACATCAGTGCCCCTGTAGTTTGAATACCGAGGGCGGGCATAGAGGTCATCGGTTATGCGGTTGACCGCGTCATCGGCGCCGCAGTTGCCCGTGTAGTATCCCCACACATTACAGGGAATCCCGTTGTACTTCAGCCACGACTGCGCGCACAACTCCCACCATGGGTTTTCGGTAATCGAGTGGCAGCAGTCGCTCTCGACCAGGTCACGGCAGCAGTGCAATGTGGCTCCGTCATTGATAAGAAACGTCTTAATGTGCTCGCATATCCTGACACTGTTCAAGTCCTCAAGGACACCCAGACCGCAGGGGTCGGACCGTTCCATTGCCCAGTAGCTGCCGTTGAATATTTCCCCATGAGACGGCGCGATGGCGATGGATCTGCCGCTCAGACCCACGCCCATAGTCGTCATCAAGGGCTTGCCCGGCAGGAACGCCGGTGGTGTTCCCATATAATCACCATCCCGTGACAGGTAGGCAGTCAGAGGCTTGCCGTTGCACGTGGGCTTAAACGAGGTGATCCACGGGAAGCGCTCGGTGGCTACCCTGAACTGGTCGCAGATTGCGTCCAGCCTCGACGCGGTCAATCCATCGAGAATATCGGACGACATGTCGGACATGGACCGCATTGTTCGTGATCGACAGCGCGCTTATCGACGTCCCCATGGGGATCATCGAGGTTAGCCCGGCTGCCAGCTCGGCCTGGGTCGGCCCGGCAACGAGCGCGCGAACGGCGGCCTCGGCGATCGCCATGTCGTCTGGAATGGTTCGTTCGACGGGGACGAGCTCCCCATTGGAGAAGAAGCGCACATACACTGTGCCGGATCCGGCGGCTGTGCCGGCCGCGAGCAGGACCAGCGCGCAAACAAGCAGCACCGGTCGGCAACCGAGAGACTTCATCATCTGTCTTACCCCCTCAGGACGACGCTGTCCTGTATGCAGCATGCACTCATCCCACGTAGATGTCAAGCCCGGTCTGCGCTCGACACGGGCAGTGCGCATGCTACGGCCAGGGTACCGCAAGCACCAGCCGGTGCAGGTCTCCGCCGGGGTCTCTGATGCAGGAGCTGATTCCCGTCACGACCGCGAACGATCCGCCGGCGGGCACCGCCTCGCCCTCGGGGTAGATGACGGTTACGTCCGCGCCGGAGCCGTCGTCGATGGTGATCGTGTGCGACTCCTGCTGCCCCGCGAGCTCTATGTCGTCGATGTTCCAGCCGGAGTAGGCCCACGCGCCGGAGGCTATCTGATAGCCCCACCGGACGTAGACGGTCGGACTGCCGTCGGCCACGGAGCTGATGTCGTAGGTATACTGGGTCCAGGCGGTGGCGGTTGTCGCACTGGAACCGTTGCTGAAGATCGTGGTCCACGACGATCCGTCGGAGGAGACCTGAAGGGTGGCGTAGACGTAGGGCTGATAATCGGTGTTGAGCCATCGCCAGAACCTGAGCTGGGTATTCGACCAGCCGGCGCAGTCGATCGGCCCGGCGGTCAGATACCACGGCCCGCCGGTGGTGAGGCTGTAGTCACCGGACAGGTTGACGCCGAACACGCTGCCGCCCGTGTGACCGCTCGACGGGTCCGGCTTGCCGTGAGAAGCGCCGCCGCTGCCTGTGGGGACTCCATAGGCCCACTGGCCCTCGCGGGCCCATCCGGGATCGGCGCCGAGGCCCCACGATTGCGTGGCCGTGTCGCCGCTGCCGGTCACGTTGCCCCAGACCCTCACCAGTAGGCCGATGTTGTTGAGCCCAATCGCGCCGGCGATGCCCTTCTGGCCGGCGCCGGTGCCTGCATCGTAGTTCCAGTCAGCCCCGCCGAGGCTGCTGTTGGTCATTCCGACCGGCAAGACGGCGTGCGTGCCGCCTGTGCCGTAGATGCAGCCGTCGATGAACCGCTCGCCGTCGGGGCTGGTCTTTATCTTTCCGCCGATGTCTACGAGATCGCCCCGCCGCAGTCCTGCCGGCGCGACGCCAGGTTCCACGCGGATTCCCGCGGCGCCGTCCGGGTCCTGGATGTAGAAGGCGCTTCCGAGCGCCGCCGTGACGACCCTCGAAGCCAGACCGACCGGCGAACCGTCCGGCAGAATCTTCGCGGCGGCTATGCTGCTCGTGGGGGTCTGAACGGCCGTGATGCCGTCGGAAGTCCCGATAGAGATGTTGCCCGCGCAGTCGGTCGCGCGCACGTGCCAGTAGTAGACGACGCCGTATTGGAGCGAGAGCCCGATTGCGGTCGCTTCAGTGGCCGCCCCGGCTGACGTCCATGGGACAATCTGACCGCTCTCCGGGTCGGTTGGTGAGGCGCCTATTGCGTATTCGTATCCGCCGCACATGCCGGATTCGGCGTCTGTGGACGGTGTCCATGCGGCGTGAAGTTGGGTGCTGTCAAGCTGGAATGCTCCGTCATCGGTGACCGCCGGCGCTGACGGCGGGTTCGTATCGGCCTTGTAGGGACCGAGATCGAGGGATGCCGGGTTCGCGAGGCCGTCGCCGTTGCACGATTGCAGGTGCAGGTAGTAGCTGCCGGTAAGGCTCGGGCAGAGTGAGAGGTCCCCGCCGCTCCAGTCGGACTCGGAGCCCGTCCAGACGTAGGCCGGGCTGGTGTCCCAAGCATACTTGAACTTGCTTACCTTGTATTGGCCGCCCGTGCCGAAACCTGCGGGGTTGGTGAAGACGAAGCACGTGTCCTTGGGATACCAGACGCCCGTGGACTTGTCGCAGGTCACGTTGTTGCCGTAGGACGGCGGCCCGGCCAAGGTGTAGCGCGCCGGCAGCGGTAGGCGAGTGGCGCTCTCGCAGCCCGTGTACGTGGCCAGATATCGGCCCAGTCCTCCGGAACCGTATAGCGTGTTCGCGGACAGGCCGCTCTCGGTGTAGGACGAAGCTTCCGAAGAGGAAGTCCACTGCAGGGTGCCGTCTGTGGATGTGTCGTACGCCAGATACGTCTCGCCGCTGGCGGCGGCCGCTCGCGTCCAGCCCCAGGTGATCTCCGTCAGCGAGACTGCCGCGGCCGTGCCGCCGGTCGGCGGGTTCGGCGGAGCGCAGCCCGATGTGGTAAGCCGCAGGCACCATGATGTCACCGAGCCGACGTCGAGGCCGCCGTGGTCGTAGACTCTCAGTCGCCAGGTTCCCGCCGCGGGTTTGCCGTTCAGCGCCGACAGCAGCCCTTCGGGGTGGTAGCAGCCCTCAAACGGCGCGGTTCCAGACGCGATCGAGGTGGCGCAGTCGTCATCAAAAACGGTGTCGGCGAAGTTGTCTCCCGCGCCGCCCACGTTGTTGAACAGCTCGACCGATGTCCCGTCCGGGTGCTCGAGATAGGCCTCGAGGTCCCCGTCGTAGGTGTGCGTGATGCTAAGGCGCACGTTGACATCGGTAACCGTCTGCCCGGGCCCGGCCGTGATTGGCAGGTCGGAGTAGGTCGTTGTGAAGTCGTCTATCGGCTGCGGCACGTCGGTCGAGCACTCCCACTGGCAGCCGATAGTCGTCATGCTCCAGCGTGTAGCTGCCGATCTCGGCATCGTTTCCTTTTTCTCCGACCTTGACGTAGTAGGTACCGGCAGGCAGCGCATCGACGCCGCATAACCGGTCTATCTTCGAGAATCCGCCCGAACCGCCGTTGTCGTTGTACTCGATGAGAGACCCGCCGCAGTCGCTGTAGAGCCACATCTCCGTATCGCCGCTCGCGCCTGAGGTCTCAATGACGACCGACGATAGCTCCGTGAGCGTGAACTTCACCCAGTCCACGTCGCCCACCGGAAGAATCGTGTGCGACTGCGGAACGCCCGGCTGGATCACATTGGCGGTCGCGCAGGTGTCGTCCGGCTCCAATGAGTCCGTCGAGCTGCCGAGGCGGAACGAGATCGTGCCGCCGCTTGAACCGACTTCCGATATGCTCAGCCCGCCGGCCGTGCAGTTCGACAGGAACGGGGCGGGATTGGTCGAGTCGTTGATCGTGGTCCTGCCGACGTCGCTGGAGAAGTTCGCGGTGCTGTAGCTGCCGTTGGACGTGCAGGTCCCGCCCGGGCGGTAGAGATAGAGCTCGTCGGGGGGGCCGTCGGAGTTGCCCGATCCGTCCCTTGCGGTGTTGACGCGGTAGACCAGAAGGCCGGAGCCGGGGATGGAGTTCTCGAAGGTGCCGGTCTTCTTGCGGTATTCGACGACGTAGTATTCGGTCGCGGAGTTGGGCGACGGTATCTTGTAGCAGTTGTTGGTGGCGCTGGTCCCCAACGGACCGAGCGTGTAGACGCCGGGAGTGCTGATAGTGGGAATGGATGAGATCCAGTGTGTGTAGCGATACTTGATATAGGCGCTTGAGTGCTGCGGTGGGTTCTGGTTGTATTCCATGATGTCCCAGGTGCCCACGGGGTTCAGGCCGTCGTAGGAGTAGTGATACAAGTCGGGTGCGCCCAGGGAGTGCATCATCTCGTGACACAGGACTCCGACCCCGCTCGATGACAGGCTGTTCTGGAGTTGGAAGTTGTAGGTATAGACGCGTTTGCTGTTTATGTAGGCAGTCTGGCTGTAGAGCGCCCACATGTGTGGCCACAGCAGCGATGCCCAGCCGGTTGCTGAACCCCTGATGATGAAGCAGACGTTATCGACGTGGCCGTCGTTGTCGCCGTCAAGGTTCAAGCCGGCAGGCACCTGGCTCGCAATGGCGTTGACTGCGTTTTTGAGCAGCGTGTGCTCGCGGCTGGTCCGCTCGCTGCCGTCGTCGCCGCCCTGGTAGCCGATCGGGTTGGTGGTGGCGTCGTAGGGCTGATAGTAGCCGCGGGGCTGCGCGTCCTGATATGAGACCACCGTCGCGCCGGGCGGGGTGGGGTAGAAGCCCGTAGTCACGGCCAGCGTGTTGTAGGAAGCCTCGGCGAAGTAGTTGGTCATCGAGTTGGCGCCGGAGGTGGCCAAGTTGAACATGTTGTTGTAGGTGCTGACCTGGTCGGTGAACTCGGACTCGCCGGAAAAGCGGATGAAGACGGCGAGGTTGTTGAGCGCGCCGGTGTTGGGCGCGGGCGAGGGCGGCGATTCCTCGAACATCGCCTGGGAGGCCGCGCGGATCTGCCGCAGCTTCTGCGGAGAGGGCTTGATGTTGGGAACCAGTCCCACCGAGGCGGGATCGATCCGGCCGGCGATGTACTGCGAGGGCAGCAGCTCGCCGTCAACTTGGATCGCGTAGGTGTAGAAGCCGGTGTTGTGGTCCTGGATGATGACGTAGCCGTCTGAGTCGTGCATCCAGTTGTAGTGCTCGTCGCCGGTCGCGAAGCAGTGCAGCACGATGCCGTCCGGCTGCGTGACCTCCTGGGGTACGTTCGCGAGGTAAGCCGACATGGCGGGCTGGGCGAGGGAAGCCAGCACGACGACCAGAGGAATCAGAATCAGTGCTGAAATCTGCGGATGGCGATCTGCACAAGCAACTGCCCTGGATGCGTTCATATCGGATGACTCCCCAAGTGACGGTTCCGATGGTTGAGGCCGGCGCAATTCAGTGTACCCCCGCCTTGTGGGTCTGTCAACGGTTATTTGGGGGGCGTCGGGCGGAGGGGCGGGGGAAACTGGCCGCTATTACCGGTGCGCTGTGTGCAGGGCGAGCTCAGGGGGTGTTCAGGCTGCCTCGTTTTCGCGGATGTCGTTCTCGATCTCCTCGCGACGCGAGCGGGCGTAGGCGCGGGCCTGTACGATCTCTTCAGCTCTCAGGGCGGGATAGGACTTGAGGAGGTCAGCCTCGCTCGTGCCAAGCCGACGAGCCTGCTCCAGCACCCACACCGGTATTCGCGTGCGCACGATTCGGGCCTCGCCGCCGCAGACTCCCGGTGCGGATTCTGTGCCCGGGAACGCGTTTCCCAGGTCACGAACCACCCACTTGGTCATATCCACCTCATGCGCCAGGCCAGAACTCCGATGGCACCGGCCACACTGATAGCGGTAAGGAGCATCCAGAAGCGGCGGTGAAGGAACCTCCTCCCAAGATAACCTCTGAGGGCCTCCTCGGCCACCTCTATGGTGAAGACGGTGTTGTATTTCCCATAGTCTGGGTGGTTTGGATCTCTCGCCTCTACCGGTGGCATAGGATGTCCGAAGCGCTCCTCATACCACTCCTCATGTTCTGCATCCGTCATGGATGCCATGTACGAGTCCCGCAAACAGATCAAGAGTTTCAAAAGATCGTCATGTATCTCCCTCTCCTGCTTGGACTCCGCAGCCAGAGTATCGTAGATTGCTTGGGCGACCTCCAGTTGCGCGACCAGATCGTCGCGCGTCTGGATCCCGAGATCGCATGTCTCGCTGACCTCCTTCCCTGCATGCAGTGCGGCGTGCCAAGCACGAGCGACTTCTAGCTCACTGACCAGATCGCCGATCACTCTCGTCTCCGACTCCGTCGGTTCTTGCCCCAGCGTCTCGCATCGCTTTCGCACCAGTATGCTGAGGACTCGGTTGTAGCTGTTGTCCTTCTCACGTTGGCTCACAGAATACACTCCTTTGCCAAGTCGGCTTGACGCTTGCAGATAGACCTAGCTCCGGTATTGGTGCCTCGGTCGCCTAGGCCGCTTCCCGAGACACCGAATGGCAGAGGATCAAGGCTAGAGGCGGTTACCCCGGGCTTACGACGGTGGAGCGGTGGGTTCCTCTGGTCCTTGCCATCCCGTACCTTCTGCTCATGGTCTACGGAACGACGCTCCACATCCACCGCGCGGCTGACCGAAGCGACATTGTGCGGCATACTGCAGTGTCACCGCCCGGCAAAGCGCCAAGATGAGCGGGCCTGGTGTGCGGTGGCCCGGCCGCTTACCGCAGGGAGGGTTAGCCTACTGCGGTTGTGCCCCGTACGTCTTCGGCAAGAGCCTGAAGCCATGCGGCTCAAGCTCTGCATCAGCCGCAACCAGCTCCTGCAGCCCCCTCACGAAGTGCGTTGGCATGTTCCCAAAATAGGTCTGGACACGACCTGCCTGATCGCGGTTGGCAGGTTCATTCATGGAACACTGGGTGAAGTACCAGAAGCATTCCCCGAAGTCAAACTCCGGGCATTGCTCAAATCGGGAGAAGCTGTGGATGAAATCCATCGCAGACTTGAGATCCGGCGGGAGCGGTCGGTGCTTTGGACGGCAGTGCACTGTCCATCCTCTCTGCGGACCTGCCTCAATCCATGTCAGCGCGAACTCAAAGACGTCGTCCTCATTCCGGTCGCGATGATTCGATACAGCGGCCACATGCCCCTCTCCAGATGGCCAGGTGCGGCCCGCCCCCGCAGTCGGGGAGGTCAGCGCTCTCAGGCCGCATTTGCCCAGTTCCACTTCCGCTTGCGTAATCTTCTGGAGCGCGCGCCCGAAGGCGGCCGCGAAGGACGAAAGATCGAGTTGCTCGGGCATTCGGCGGCACCACCCCTGTCCTTCGTGGAAAGCGCAATGGGACGACGCGAAACCAAGCAGGGTGAGGAGGTCCTCCACGCGGGGCCCTGACGTCGAAAACGCTACCGGTCGAGCATGTAACGTTCCCTCAAATTCGTCCTTAGCATGCTGAAGCCGCACATGTTTGTAGTGGACGCCGCCATCGTTGACTTCCTGTACGACGCTTGATTTCAGCGCTGAATGAAGATCGCGTGATCTCACAGTACCCGCCCCCTTCCTGCAATCGCCTGAGGAGTTCTGCTGCTTTTGAATAGAATAGCAGGCGTGCTGTCTTTCGTCAAGATGTGTTTGCGCGAGACCGCGAAGCTTGGGCGTTACTCCCGATACCCGTTCGTAATCGGCAGCCGTCTATCCCTGCCGAACGCCTTAGGCGTGATCTTGACGCCGGGGGCGGCCTGGCGGCGTTTGTATTCGTTGCGGTCGATCATTCGGATCACGCGGGCGACGGTGGGTTCGTCGAAGCCCATCGCGACGATCTCCTTGATCCCGCGGTCCTCCTCGACGTAGGCCTCGATGATCGGGTCGAGCGTGTCGTAGGGCGGCAGCGTGTCGGTGTCCTTTTGATCGGGGCGAAGCTCGGCCGAGGGCGGGCGCTCGATGATCGATTCGGGGATCACGGGCGAGACCGTGTTGCGATAGCGGCTGAGCCTATAGACCAGCGTCTTCGGGCAGTCCTTGATCACCGCGAACCCGCCGGCCATGTCGCCGTAGAGCGTCGAATAGCCGCACGCAAGCTCGCTCTTGTTGCCGGTCGTGAGCACGAGCAGCCCGAACTTGTTCGAGACCGCCATCAGCAGGTTTCCGCGAATCCGCGCCTGCAGGTTTTCCTCGGCTGTCCCTGGCTGCGTCCCCGCGAACAGCCCCGAAAGCGTGCTCTTATACGCCTCGTACACCTCGCCGATCGGGACGCGGTCGCACTTGATGCCCAGGTTGGCCGCGATAAGCTCGGCATCGGACTGCGTCTCGTTCGACGAGAACTCCGAGGGCATAACCAGCACCCTCACGCGGTCGGCGCCGAGCGCATCGACCGCCACGCACGCGGTCAGCGCCGAATCGATCCCGCCGCTCATTCCCAGCACGACTTCCTTGAAACCGTTCTTATTGACATAATCCCGCGTGCCGAGCACCAGCGCCTTGTAGACTTCTTCCACTTCGTCGAGCGGTTCCGCGCTTCGATACGCTTCGCTACTCACGCTTCGATACGCTTCGCTACTCACGCTTCGATACGCTTCGCTACTCAGCGCTAGCGGCGTGTGGGGCTTGTGGATTGGCCTAAGCTCGATAACGGGCGTGTCGGCCTTGCCGGCGGTGGCGATCTTCGCCTTGCGCCGACGCGGATCGACCAGCCGCGCGTGCTCCACAGGCGCGAGGTCGATATCGACAATCGCAAGCTGCTCTTCGAACGCCTTGCACCTGAACAGCACCTCGCCTTCCGGCCCTGCGACGAGCGAGTTCCCGTCGAAAACGAGCTCGTCCTGTCCGCCCACGGCATTCAGATACACCATCGCGCAGGAGTTATCAGCCGCGCGCGTGCCCAGCATCCGCTCGCGATAGCGCCACTTGCCCGCATGAAACGGCGAGGAGTTGATGTCGAACACGATATGCGCGCCGCCCACCAGCGACTGCAGCCGGTGCGGCCCCTCGGCATACCACACGTCCTCGCACACCTCGACCCCGAACACGATGTGCCCGAGTTTGTAGACGTTCGTGGACGTGCCCACCTGGAAGTAGCGGTCCTCGTCAAAAACGCCGTAGTTGGGCAGGAAGAACTTGTGCTGGATGCCGGCGATCTCGCCGTCGTGAAGGACCGCGGCTGCGTTGAAGATGTCGGAGTTGATATCGACGAACCCGACGATGGCCGTGATGCCCTTCGTCTCGCCCGCGATCCGCTCCAGCGCGGCGGCGTTAGCCTCGACAAACGTCCGCTTGAGCAGCAGGTCCTCGGGCGGATAGCCCGTTACGGCCAGCTCCGGGAAGACGACAATGTCGGCGCCCGCCTCGCGAGCGGCGGCGATGTTGGCTATGATCTTGGAGGCGTTGCCCTCCAGATCGCCGACCGTCGTATTGATCTGCGCGAGCGCGACGCGCAGGCTGTGTGATATGCGATTAGCTGCCATCTGCGATAGTTTAGCACAAGCGGACATCCGATACAACCGCGCCGGTTTGCGCAAGAACTCACGCGGGTTCCTTCAGTTCTCAATCGTTTGACCCGATAATCCTACCGAATAGCGCATACACGGGATGGTGTATTAACGTGCCGCAAGCTACAAAGACCAAGGTTCCGACAAAACCTCGCAGGAACTCCGCGGTCGCCGCCGCGGTGATCCAGCATCCCACGCTCACGGATGCCTGCGACCTGATCGGCGTCATGCTCGAGTATGAAACCGCCGCGCGCGCCAAGGGCATCGATCTGTCGCAGGGCCGGTTTGCCATGCTGACCGCCTCCGAGCGCCAGGTCCTTCGTGCGGAGCTTGTCGCGGACTACGTCCGCCTCAGCGCGTCCAACATGGGCGAGGCCGCCGATTCGTTCGACGCCGCAATGCGGGCCTTCTGCTCCAAGGTGTGCGACATGAGCCTGCCGTCGCACGAGCTGATAGGCACGTATCTCGCGGCGGTCGATGTGGTCACCAAGGGAGATTATCTCAGCAAGGTCGGCGGCCTGATCGAAGCCGTCCGGCGGACGATGATCACCGTGCTGCAGACCTGCGTCGAGATGCTGAGGGCCCGCGTCGAGAGCCTCGACGCCTAGAGACTCGGCTCCAGGACTACGACTGTACGTTCCACCGGCAGGTGTGCCCGGTCGGTCTCGAACGTCGACGTGCCCTCCCTTATCACAAGCGGCTTTGCCTTGATGAACTCCTCGACGCCCGCGATCGGGAAATCGCATTTCTCGCTGCGGTAGTGCATGGGGATCACTATCTGCGCGTCGATCTGACCCGCCACTTCCCACGCCTGAGCCGCGTCGATCGTGTAGAACCCGCCGACCGGAATCAGCGCGATGTCCACGTCTCCAATCTGCGCCGCCTGATCGGCCGTCAGCACGTGCCCCAGATCGCCCATGTGCGCGATTCTCATGTCGTCTACGCTTATGATGAACACCGTATTGGGCCCGCGCCTGGCGCCGCGCTCGCTATCATGGTAGGTCCCCACGCCCAGAAACTCGACTTCCCTGGCGATGAACTTGCCATTGCCCTTGATGACGATCGGGCTGCCCGCGACAGTGTGCGCGGCGTTGTGGTCGCCGTGATCGTGGCTGAGGGTCACGATATCCGCCGTCCCGCGAAAAGCGCCGTATTTGAGCCTGTCCTTGTAAGCCTCCGCGTCGAACGGGTCAGTCACGATCCGCGTCCCGGCGGCGGTCGTCAGCAGAAATGAAGCGTGTCCCAGGTATTCGATAGTCATAGGCTACCTCTCCTTGCGCCCAGCTATCGCATTATATGTTCCGTCCCCCTGCCTGTCAAACACGCAGTATTGCTCCACCAGACAATCGTGCTTGCATATTCCGCAAATGGGGATATAATGCAGGTAGGGCGAGTCCCGCGCGAGGCAGGCATGGAGCGCGATCACTATTCGATACTGGGTGTGAATCGGTTTGCATCTCGGCAGGCCATCAAGCGCGCCTACCGCGCCCGCATCCGCGAGGTCCATCCCGACCTTCATCCCACCGACGCAATCGCGTCCGACCGCGCACGCGACGTGATCGAGGCATATCGGGTCCTGCGCGACCCCGACAGCAGGCGCCGCTATGATTCGACGCGCGCCGCGACCGCGCCCATCGCCCCGGTCTACGCGTGCGACGGTCCCTGCCCGCTGTGGGTGACGAGGTTCGTCGCGATTCTGGTGTTCTTCGCGGTGGCGGCGGGACTGTTCTACATCGTTGCCACATCGGTCTGGGATAGCACGCCCGTATACCGGCCATCGATGGGAATGCTCAGCGCACCTCCCGCTCGGACGCCACGCAGAGACGCCACGCTCGTGCAACGCGGTCTGGAGACGGCTCCCGTAGCGATGCGGCGGCTTCGTCTATAGGCGACTAGGCGTCTGCCCTCTCTACGAACAGTGTCACCGGCACATCTTTCAGGCTATCTACAGCGAACTCGAAGACAAACTCGCTCATGTCTACGTCAACCGCGAGAACGTCCTGGTTCACAACGAACCCCTGCAGGACCGGGCGACCCTCGATGCTGCCCGGCGCGGCCGACCCAGACCCGGAAAGCTCCCGGACAAGGACGGTCAGCCCGGGATGGACTTCCCACTCCTGGCAGTCTTGAGCCTCGTAAGAGAAATGGAAGAAGTAGCGGTTCCCGTGGCTGCCGGACTCGAGCCGTAAGAAGCTCGTCGAGAGCTGGTGTTGTGGTCCGACAAACGGCAGCCGGAATCCATGCCTGGCGAAGTGAATGGCCACGAGGGATGGCGGCACAGACTGGGTACTCACCGCGATCTCCACCCGCGCGCCCCGGCTGCTGTATTCGAGCGTTTCGATCGGTCCCGACTGCTGCCGTTTGCCAAAATGAATCAGAAAAGCGTGACGTGGCGGATCGCAACACAAGATCATTGCAGACCTCCTGCTCTGAGCTAATACAACATCTCATGCGCGATTCCCTGCTTTGGAGCAACGCCCGCGCCACACAGACGTGCACACGAGAGCCGGGTCCCGCAGGTCGTCTGCCGGGAAGCTCAGGGCCCAGGCTCTCGCGTGCGGATGAAACGCTATGTGCTCGTGGACGAGCCCGCCGCTACGATGATCCACTGCCCATTGTTCTGCGCGAGCGTGAAGCTGATGCTGACGGTCTTGAGGTTCCCGTTCACGTCGTAGAACTGGTGCGTACCCGTGGCGGTATAGGCGCCGTCCGATCTTTGCTCGACGTTGCTGAAGTCCAGGCTGACTGTCCGCACGCGCGAGATCGCGTCGCGCACCATGCTGGAGTAGTCGCTGCCTGGAATCGAATAGGAGTAGTTGCCGTCCAGATAGATCGCTATCTGGGTTGCCGAGTCGATATGAGCCAGCATCAGGTCGGCGCGGCCGTTGACCCATGCGCCCTTGATATCGTTGAGCGCGGCGTCGAGGCCCGTATATTGACCCTGGCTCAGGTAATAACCATTGTTGTAGTCGTAGGCCGGCACCTGCACGTAGGTGTAGGTCGGCACCTCGACTACCTCCACTCTCGGCGAGTAGACATAAGGCAGGCCGTAGGAGTAGAACGGCGAATAGCTGCAGTATGGCCAGCAGTCAAAGCCCCAGTAGCCGTAGTTGAACAACCCGGTGAACAAGGGGTAGGTGAAGAAACCGTACCAGAACGACGAGTTGTTCCAGTTCCAGTTGTTGTTGTTATTCCAGTTCCCATTGTGGCCCCAGCCATGCTGGCGGCCCCATTGCTGGCTCCACTGAGCCTGGTTGCGGGCCTGTCCGGGACCATACCCTGGACCGCCCGGTCTGCCGGGCACGCGCCCCGGTTGACCGGGGACACCACCTCGACCGCCGCCTGGCCTCATGCCGGGAGCGCCTCCGCCGGGTCGAGTTCCGGGAACCATCCCCGGAGCGCCCCTGCCGGGACCGCCTGGAACCGTGCCGGGAGCGCCCCTGCCCGGGCCGCCTGGAACCATCCCCGGAGCGCCCCTGCCGGGACCGCCCGGGACCATGCCTGGCGCGCCTCTACCCGGTCCACCCGGGGTCGCGCCGGGGGTTCGTCCAGGTCCTGCGCCGGGTGTCGTTCCAGGAGCGCCTCTACCCGGCGTAACGCCCGGGATCATGCCGGGAGCGCCGCCTCTACCTGGCGTGGCGCCTGGGATCATGCCCGGAGCGCCGCCTCTACCTGGCGTGGCGCCTGGGATCATGCCGGGAGCGCCTCTACCCGGTCCAGCGCCCGGCACCATGCCGGGAGTGCCGGGAGTCGTGCGTGGAATCGTGCCGGGCTGGAATCCAGGCCGGGTTCCTGGCTGCGTTCCAACGCCGGGCACGGTCCCTCTATTGAAGCCGCCAGGTGTCATGCCTCTATTGAACGATGGCGCCGAGGGGGTAATGCCCCTGTTGAAGGATGGTGCCGAGGGGGTAATGCCCCTGTTGAAGGACGGTGCCGAGGGCGTAATGCCCCTGTTGAAGGACGGCGCCGAGGGGGTAATGCCCCTGTTGAAGGACGGAGCCGACGGCGTGATGCCTCTGTTGAACGACGGCATGCTCGGTGTCATCCGCGGCGTGGAGAAGCCAGGCGAAGAGAACGAGCGCGGCGCAGAGAAGCTCGGCCCTCTCATGCTGGGCATGGCCGGAGCCCTGAAGCCTCCGCCGCTAGACCCTCCTCCGCGGAATCCACCTCCGCTGAACCCGCCGCCTCTCATTCCACCGCCTCCGTGGAACCCGCCGCCACCTCCGCCCCCGCCGCGGGCTGCCGCGACTGGAGCAAACGACATGGTGAACACCATCGCCCCGGCCAGAAGAATCGATCTCGCTGTATTGAAGACTTGGCGTCTTGATCCTAACATCGTGGCACCTCGGAGAGGTGGGGCCGTGCAGCCAGAATCCTGGGGGTAGACCGTATGATGCGGTACCTTGCGGGGCGAGCCGGCACACAGCCCCACGCTATTTCAGTCACTCACAATATAGTGTACCCGAAATGCGATCATTGAAATCATACATTTCACACGAAGCGAAGCGAAGAACCCGAGGGTTCTTCGCTTCGTTTGCACACAGCGGTTGCTTGCGGGATCCCGCGCGAGGGAAGCGGAGCAGTTCCGGCCTACTGCGCCGCGGCGGACACGGTCAGCAGCAGCCTGGTCAACTGCCCGCGGGTCCACTCGCACGAGGAAACGCCTGTCAGGGTCACGTAATCCCAGTCCGGGTTGATAGTGACCCCGTCCCACCACGCGCACCTGAGGTCCACGCCGGAGCCGTCGTCGATGACCATCGTGCGGTCCACGGTGTCAATCGACTTGACCCTGCCCCACACACGCACGAGCATTCCGATGTTGTTGAGGCCGTGGGACCCCTCCACGCCGCTCTGCAGCCCGAACGCCGCGCCGCCGATAGCCCGATTGGTCATGGCAACCGGCGCGATAGCCGACGTTCCCGCCGCTGCGACGTAGCCCGCGATCAGAGCCCGTTCACCGCACTCATTCGTAACGAGCTGGCCTGCCACGTTCACCCTCGACCCCGCCGCGATGCCGTGCCCGGCTTTCTCGACGCGCAGCCCCATCGTGCGTGAGTCGAGCTCGATGTAGAAGCAGTCCTGCCACGCCGCGGACACCGCCGCGCCCTTGAACGCCACCCAGGTGCCGTCCCACAGCGTCTTGGCGTTGCCGAAGTAGGCCAGATCGCTCTTGATGGTGAACGCCGTGTAGCTGCCGTGCGCGAAGCCCATCACGAAGCACCTGTCGTCGAACGCGACCGTCGCCGTATACTGCGTCGTTGGGGCGTCGACCGGCGCCGTCCACAGCCACTCGAACGCGCGCTGACCGGTCCACGACGCGACCACAACGTCCCGCGCGGGATCGGCCGCGTGGCTGTCGTAGACCACGCCGTCCGATGGATTGGCATTGTCATCCAGCGTCAGGCTAACCCCCGCGTCGGCAGCGGCGGCGCTGTTGGTGGCGATCACCCTCACCTTCACGGTCTGGCCCCATTTGAGCTGGGTGATGGGGGTGTCGGTGATGGGGTCGAGATACGCGATGGAGTCGATCGTGATCGACGGGATTGGCATCGGGTCGCCGATCATGGTGAAGAAGAACGAGGACGGCTTCGCCGGGTCGTAGTCGGTGACGACGTCCCAGTAGACGGGCACGCGCTTGATCGCCCACTTGTCGGAGCAGGTGGTCTCGACTCCTCCCCACGCTGCCCACGAGGCGAAGTAGCCGTTCGCCCTGGCTGACTTCTCCACGGCCGTGCTATAGGCGCCGTAGGGATAGCAGAAGAAATCGACCGGATCATCGGGGAAATGCTGCTGGATGAGTTCCCTGGAGTGCGTGCATTCGTAGTCGCGGGTCGCGGTTGAGGCCGTGGTGAGGTTGGGGTGGGTGACCGTATGGCTCTGCAGGTCGATGCGCTGCAGGTTGTGATTGCCGTAGCATGCCGCGACCTCCTCCCAGGTCATGAACATGATCACGGGGTTGTTGTCGCCGTCCCACGAGTTGTCCTGGCCCATCACGCCCGTCAGCAGGAACAGCACCGGCTTGAACCCGAAGCTGCTAATGATCGGCACGGCGTCGAGATAGAAGTTCTCGTATCCGCCGTCGAAGGTGATCATGATCGGCTTTGCGGGCGGAGCGGCGATTCCCGCGCGGTAGTCCATCAACTCGCGGCAGGTGACCGACGTGTAGCCGTAGGCCTTCAACGCCGCCATCTGCCTGCGCAACATATCGGTCGTGTTCCAGTATTGCGAGTAGAGGGCGTCGCCGATCTTGTGGTACATCAGGCAGGGAATGCGGACCGGTATCGGCGACTGCATCGTGAGGATCCCGGATCGCGTCACATAGGCGGTCTGGTCCGTGCCCCAATTGACCGTGTAGGTGACGTCATAGTACCTTGTTCGACCCCTGCGACGCGCCCGGCCCGAGGTTGATCGGGAAGTCGCGGTAATACCAGTCCGTGCCGGGGTGAACGTGGACCGTCACGCCCGCGGGGATCATGTCGGTCACGGTGTCGTTCGACGCGACCGGCCCAACCAGCGCCGCCGCCAACTGCGCGTCGGTTTCGCCGTCGCTGGTGATCTGATAGCCGAGCGTGAGCGTGCGGCCGTCGCGCGTGAGGGTCTCCGACACGCTGGTGTCCGATACCGTCAGCGTCACCGCCCCCGCCGCGCCGCAGGCCAGCACGAGCAATAGTACCGCAGCCGATCTTGCCATCCGAGGGAACATCATGCGTTTCACCTAACTGCCGTCCGCCGATGCGATCAGCAGCAGCCGGCGCAGCGAACCGTCGGGCATCTTCTCGCACGACGATATGCCCGTGAGCTTCACGAACGTCCAGCCAGGATCGACCGTGACGCCGTTCCCCCACGCGCACTTCAGGTCAATGCCCGATCCATCGTCGATGACGAGAACGCGGCCGCCCGTGTCGATCGATCTGACCCTCCCCCATACACGCACGAGCAGCCCCGTGTTGTTCAAGCCGGCGCCGCCGACGGTGTCCTGGTGGCCGCTCGCTCCGCCGCCGACGGCCCGGTTCGCAAGCGCCAGGGGTTTGATCGATCCCGTGCCGACGACGTTCGCGATCGTCGCGACCAGCCGGCGCTCGCCGGAGGCGTTCGTCGATACCTGCCCGGCCACATCCACGCGCGATCCGGCGGTGATTCCGTGCCCGATCCTCTCGACGCGCAGTCCCGTCGCACGGTCATCCGTTTCGATGTAGAAGCAGTCCGGCCAGGCCGCCGTCACAACAGCGCCTTTGAACGTGGCCCACGTGTTGTCCGCCAGGGTCTTGGCGGCGGCAAGCGGCGCGAGCCCGGATTGGACGCTGAGTCCCGCGGTGGTCCCTCTGCGGAAACTCAGAACACAGAGCGGGTCGCGGAAGTTCACGACCGCGTAGTAGGGGCCGGTGGGCGTGTCGATGGGAGCCGTCCACAGCCACCGCAGCGCCCGCTCTCCCGTCCAGCCCGTCAGGGCAATGTCCGCGATTGGGCTTGCCTTGTGGCTGTCGAATACGACGCCGTTCGACGTGTCCGAGTCGTTGTCCAGCGCAAGGCACACCGTCGCATCCACGGAGCCCGCGTTGTTGGCGGCGGTCAATGTCACCAACACCGTCTGGCCCCAGTGCAGCTCGCGCACCGGCGTGTCCGCGGCGGGATCGAAGAACAGCGTGGGGGTCACGCTGACCGACGGTGTCGCCACGCTTTCTCCGATGAGGGCAGGGAAGAAGTTGCCGGGCTGGCTGGTGTCGTAGTTGACGGACGCGCCCGCGTATACTCCCACTCGCTTCCACGCGAACTTGTCGGCGCAGTTCGGTTCGACGCCGCCGCCCGCCGCCACCGCCGCGAAGTAGCCGGCGCTACGAACCGCCTTCCGCACGGTGGTGCTGCTCGCGCCCGCGCCATAGGGATAGCAGAAGAAGAACTGGTCGCCACCGACGGTGGTCATCAGCGTCTGCCTGGAGTCCTCCAGTTCGTGTTTGAGCTGGGTGCTGCTCACGCTGGTCAGGCTGGGGTGATTGACCGTGTGCGACTCGACATCGACCAGCGGGTCCTCATCAAGGAGCGCGACCTCGTCCCACGTCAGATGATTGATGACCGGGTTGTTGTCACCGGTGTCCCAGGCGTTCGTTCCGCCGATCTTGCCCGTCGGCACGAACGGAACCGAATTGTAGCCGGCCTCACGCAATGCAGGGGCGGCGTCGGTGTAGAAGTTCTCGTAGCCGTCGTCGAACGTGAGCATGATCGGCTTGTCCGGCAGCGTTTCGATGCCGGCCCGCGCGTTTCTGAGTTCGTCGAACGTGACCGTCTCATATCCGTAGGCACGCAGCATCGCCAACTGCGCGCGGAACTCGGCAGTCGGCACGTAGTAGGTCGAGTAGCTGATCGGGTAGACCTTGTGATACATGAGGATGGGTATGCGGATCGATATGGGGGACTGCATCGTGAGGATGTTCGATCTGGACAGCGAAGTCGTCTGGCCGGAGCCCCAGTTGAGCGTGTAGGTGACGTCGTAGTGCTTGCTCGACCCCTGCGACGCGCCCGGGCCCAGGTTGATGAGGTAGTCGCGATAATACCAATGCGTGCCCTGGGTGACGTGGACCGTGACGCCGCCTGGGATCGTGTCGATCACGGTGTCATTGCTGGATACCGGTCCGACAAGTGTTGCGGTCAACTGGGCGTCGGTCGCGCCGTCGCTGGTGATCCTGTAACCGAGCGTGAGAGTGCGGCCGTCGCGCGTCTGGGTCTCGGAAACGCTGGTGTCGGCGATGCTCAGCGTGACGGCCGCGACGCTCGCATTCAGCAAAAGCAGAACTGCTGAGAGGAGTGCGACGGCAATCACGAGTCTTCTTGCAAGCATAACCATACCCACCAGCGATTCTCATTACCGATTGTCCGCTCGGCACATCCCCTCTCGCATTCTAGCATGCGATCTGGGCATGCGCAATGGCTGTTTGACCGCGCGCGCCCTGCAGAGCTAGAATATCGTCTGGGAGTCCACTATGCCAAGGTTCGCGATCCTGCTTGTTGCTCTGGTGTCGCTCGGTCGTATCGCTGTCGCTCAGCAGGGGCCTGCGCTTCACGTGCTCGCATCGACGCCGACCCAGTTCGGCACGTCGCTGCTCGCGGACGCGGCTGTCAACAGCCCCGCTCCTCAGCAAGCGGATCCTCCCGAGCAGCCTCCGCTCAGAGACCAGGGAATGTGGGCGGGCAATCCGACCAAGTTCTTCACGGGCGCGTTGGGGGCGTTTGTCGGGCATGAAAGCGGGCATCTCATCGCGAACTGGGCGCTGGGAACCGATCCGTACCTGATGGGCATCCACAACGGCCCCATCCCGTTCTTCACGATCCAGCCGGGCAAGCCGCTCACCAACCGCCAGCACTACATCACGGCCTCGGCCGGCTTCAACGCGGAGAACCTGATCGACGAATGGCTGCTCACCGCGCACCCCCGGCTCTCCCAGGAGGACAAGCCGCTGCTGAAGGGCATCGCGTCGTTCAACTTCTGGTGCAACGTCGGCTACGCCGCGTCCGCCTTCGCGCAGACCGGCCCCGACGAGCGCGACACCAAGGGCATGGCCGATTCGCTGGGTTGGAACGAGGCCTGGGTCGGCGCGCTGATACTCGTCCCGACCGCGCTCGATACTTACCGCTACAAACACCCCGACTCCAAATGGGCTCCCACCGCCAGCCGCATTAGCAAACTCGCTATGATCTTCCTCGCCGCGGCGGCGCAGGACTAGATCCGCCTGGGTAAAACGAGTCACAGTCGATCCGGACGTGCGAAACGGCTTCCAGAACATCCGTATGAACTGCCACATCAGCGGCGACGCGCCCGCAAGCAAGCTTCGCGAACTCGTCGAGCTGGGGCAGCGCTTCTCGCCGGTCTACGACATCGTGACCCATGGCGTCCCGGTCGCAGTTACCGTCGAGGGCGAGGAGGTCAAGGCGGCGATGTAGCGCCGCCAGCGTGCCATGCTGAACCTGATTCAGCATCCAGTCCACGGCGCGATGGATCCTGAATCGAGTTCAGGATGACAAGAGGAAGAACGGCTGCGTCCAGGCCATCGTGGAGCCTTCTCCATAGACCTCGAACCGCACGTAGCGGCTGTTGAGCTCGCGCGTGTCGAGGCGCATGGACCTGTCGTTCACGCTTGCGATTCGCATCCCGCCGTCCACGCGCGCCTCGATCTGCTGCGCGTCGGCCGTCTCGATCTCGATGACGCCGCTGCGGCAGCGTATGTCGTCGATCAGCGCGCCGCTGGAGCAGTAGAAGTTGCCGGCTTTGACGGCTGCCATGATGGCATTCGGGGTGCGGCTCCTGCTTCTCACGTAGATCGCCGCGTGGCCGATGTCGGTGTCGCAGTGCGAGTCATCGCTCGCGAATCCGAGCACCCTCCTGCCGCGCGCGAGCAGGTAGTCCCACTTGTCCGTCGCGATCGCATATCCTTCGAGCCGCTCGATCACCGCGTTGTAGATCTCGATGCCGTCGTAGTGCTGTTTGGCTTCGAGTCCCTCGCGGCGGTAGTGCGGAGTGAACTGCCAGTTCGGGTGATTGAGCACCACGAGCGCGTCGGAATCCGCCAGGTTATTGAGCAGGACGTCGTGGTCCGACACGGCGATCGCAGCCTCGATATCGGACACGTTGACCGTATAGACGCCTGTGTGAGACCCGCCCGCCGCGTCGTTCCATTCGACGCCGGGTATGAGCGTGAACCGCTTGTCGGTGTGGCGCGTGTAGGTGCAGTGGTCCGAGATCACGAGGAAGTCGTACCCGCGCTCCACGTAGCGCTCCACGCAGTCCTCCACGCTTATCCGCCCGCACGCGCTCGCCGGCGACGTATGCGTGTGCAGGTTGCCCTTCAACCACCGCCCGCCGCGACTCGCGTATGGATTGGTCCAGTTGACGTTACTACTCATCATCACTGCCCTCCGTTACACTTCTCCGCCCGCCCGCCCCCGACCTGCAGGTAATCCCGCGCCGTGCGGCGAATGCAGGACTGCCCGCCAGCGAGCAACTGGAGGTTCCGATGCAGCGCAAGACCATGCCCATGTTCCGATACGGAGAGGCCGACTGGGATAGAGACTACCTCAACTGGGGTTTCCACGACGAGCAAACCCAGCGCGAGGAAGCCGAGTCGGATTCCGAGACGTCGAAGTGCGGACGATGGAGGGCGACCTGTTCGAGCGCGGAGAGGAGCCGCGCTGGCTCTGGGTGGTCGCCAGGAAAAGCCGACGCTAAGCCCGTGTTATTGGCACGACGTACGGCCCTCCGACATGTCCATGTCAGCCATACTAGACCTCTGCCGAGCCGCGCCCGAGGATGGGGCGTTGCGAACGGCATCGCGCGGCTTACGCGCGAGCCAGCCCGGGTCACGAGTGACTCCTGTAACTAGCGAGTTGACTACACGATTGGTCGCGCACGAGCGCAGGCGGGTAAGGTGAAACGACTGAATTGAGGACTGGGGGATTCGACATCCGGTTCGAAGGTTCGTCCACTCCGCCCGCTTCGTGTATCGTGAAGGAGTGCGGCTATCGCGGCATGAAGGTAAATATAGACAGCCGCCGCTGCGGCGTCTGGAGGACAGCGTTTTGAAGGGGTTTCTTGACCACTGGCTTATATGCGGGCCTTTCTTTAGCGATAGAGGCTGGGCCACGCTCGACGAAGACTACCTGTTCGGCGAGGCTCGCGTCCGCCCGAAGAAGGGCGCCGCGACATTCGGGCATACGTGGATCGAGTTCGATACCGCCGATCACTTCTTGCAGTTCCTGTTTGCCCCGTTTGCGCACACTCTGTTTGTCACCGGCTACGCGCACACCTACGTCAGGGCGCCGGCCGATATGGATGCGGTTCTTCTCACCGGGAGTGACGACGGCATAAAGGTCTGGCTCAACGGCAGGGTCGTGCTGAGAAACGACGTCAACAGGGCGGCCGTTCCCGGCGATGACAAGGCCGATATCCACCTCAACGCCGGGTGGAACTCGCTTCTCGTCAAGGTTCGCCAGGGGATGTCCCACTGGCAGTTCTGCGCGCAGCTTCTCGATAGCGATGGGCGCGAGATCCCCGGCCTGGAGTCTGCTCGCGAAGCTGATTGCCCGTATTCTGCTGCTCCCGCGCGGCAGGTCGGGGTCAGGGTCAGGTTCGACGTCGAGACGTACGACTTCTCCGACGGCGCGTTCCGGCGCGATGTGCAGTTCGAGGTCGGCGCCACCGGTTCCGAGAAGTGCGATGGCGTCGCGCTTCGGATCGGCGGCGTCCGAGACGTGCCCGTGGGCGACATCAAGCCGGGTGAGACGCGCATCGTGAGAGCGACTCTGCCGTTCGAATCGATTCCGGCGGTGATGCAGGGCAAGGTCGCCGCGACATCGGGCGGCGGTGCCGTGGAAACGGTCGTTACCCTGAGCGACCATTCGCGTCTTCTTCGCGACCTGTTCGCGCCCTTTCTTGTGCCCGACTCCGTATCCGCCGAGATTCCGGCCGTCCTGCGCGGGTTTGGCTGGTCTGAGTTCGCCCGCGACGACAGAGGGTGCTACATGCTCATCGACCCGCCCGGCCTGCGACGTTACCTGGCGGGGCTTGTCGGCCGGTTTCCTATGAACGACGCGGACGCCGTCGCGGCTGCGCAGACGTGTGCCGAACTGCTGCGGCTCGCGCTGGATCACCAGAGCGATGAGTTCGGGCGCATTCTGGCTTCGGCGAAACTGCCCGAGCTGGAGGCGTCGAAATGACGAGGCGGCGTGGGATTACCCGCAGGACGTTCCTCAAGTCCAGCGCCGCCGGCATCCTGGCGACGAGACTCGCCTTCGACGCAAACGCAAAGGCGCCCGTCAGCGCAGCGGAACGCGACGAGAAAGGACAGCACATCTTGAAATCCGGGATTCCGCTCGGCGGAATAGGCGCCGGGACAGTTGAGTTACGCGACGACGGCCTCTTTCACGAATGGCAGATCTTCGGCAACTGGCATCCGGACGATCTGCGCTTCCGAATCGAGGACGCCTTCTTCGCGCTGTATACGCAGGTGGAAGGCGGCAGCGCGGCGTGCCATGTGCTCGCGGATGAGCCGCGCGCGGGGCTGCCGACGGTCAGCGACATCGCCTACCGTGGCGAGTTCCCGTTTGCCACGCTGGACTACGACCTGGGCGGGTCGCCCTGCGCGGTCCGCCTGACCGCATTCTCGCCGTTCATTCCCCACGATTCGAGAAACTCCGGGTTCCCGGGCGCGGTGTTCGAGTTTGAGCTCACGAACCGTGACAGTAAGCCCTGCAAAGCGGCAATAGCGGCGTGTCTCGGCAACGTCGTCGGCTACACCCATCCCGGCGCGCGCGCGGTGAGCCGGTCGATCCGGGGGGCGGGCTGGAGCGGTATCGGCATGTCGTGCCAAGATGTGCCCGGGGGAGTCCCGTCCAACGGAACGATGGTCCTCGGCGCGATCTCCGAGAGCGCAGAGATCAACGCCGGGGCCGACACGCGTGAAATGATGAGCTCGTTCGCGGCGCGCGGGGCGGTCGATGATAGGGCAAGTGCCTGCGGCGACCCCACGAAGCCGGTCGCGGGCGCGGTGTCGTCATCGGTTACGCTCAAGCCGCACGAGACAAAGAAGCTGACGTTCTTTGTCACCTGGCATTTCCCGTTCTTCCTGGACGCCGAGCACCTCGACATCGGCCGGATGTACGCCAACTGGTTCGACTCCGCCGAGAGCGCCGCGGCGTATCTGGTCGAATCGCTTTGGGACCTGTCCAGCCGCACATGGAAGTTCCACGATGTGTTCTATCGCTCGAATCTGCCGCGCTGGCTGATCAGGGCGGTGAACGCCCAGTTCACCACGCTCTTCAAGACCTCATGGTGGACGAAAGACGGCACCTTCGCCATCTGGGAGGGGATGAGCTGCTGCGGCTGCCAGACGGCCGATGTGGCATACTACGGCTCATACTCTGTGATCGCGCTCTTCCCCGATCTCGCCAAGCAGGCAATGAGGCTGACGGCCAGGTTCCAGAACCCCTCGGGGAGGATACCGCACTTCTTCCCCGGCACATTCCAGTACCCCGACGCCTACCACATGATAGACCTGATGCCCAAGTTCACGCTGATGGTCTGGCGAGACTATCTCTGGACCGGCGACCGGGGCTATCTCGACGAGATGTGGCCGCACGTCCGCGCCGCGATGGAACACAACAGAGCGCTCGATCGCAATGGTGACTTCGTCTGCGACAATCACGGCATCGACCAGACCTACGACGGCTGGGAGTTCGAGGGCGCGTCGATCTACGTCGGACTGATCAATGCGGCGGGGTTCAAGGCAGCCTCCGAGATGGCTGCTATCGAGGGCGAGCACGATCTGGCCCGGCAATACGAGACGCTCGCCTCCATCGGCGCCGCGTCGCTGGACCGACATGCTCTGGAATGGCGAGTTCTACGATCTTTTCTACGACATCACGACCGGCACGCGTGATAGATGCTGCATGGCCGATCAGATGAACGGGGCGTGGTATGCCAACGTTCTGGAGCTGGGTGAGTTCCTTCCGCAGGATCGCGTCAGGTCATCGCTCTCCTCCGTTTTCAAGTACAACCGCGGCCCGGATTGCGTATACAACGGCCACTGGAAGGAGAACCCGCCGGATCACGGCGGCCAGTGGACCGCGGTGTGGTCCGGGACGGAGTATATGCTGGCCTCGCACATGATCTACGAGGGATTGATTGACGAGGGAATGGGTGTAGCCAAAGCCGTATACGACCGCTATCTGAAGCTCGGCAGGCCCTGGGACCACTACGAGTGCGGCGACCACTACTACCGCGCGATGATCGTGCTCACCATCCTCTTCGCCGCGCAGGGCTTCCACTACTCGGCGATCGAGGGGAAAGTCGTGATGGACCCTCGGATTCGCCGGGAGAAGCACGTCTCGCCGCTCATCACCCCGCTGGGGTGGGGCCAGCTCACGTTCGCCGAGTCCGACTCGTCTACGACCGCCAAGATCGAGCTCGCATCCGGCGAACTCGGCCTCTCGACCTTGGAGATCGGCCACGTGGGCCCAGCAAAGGCAAGCGCATCGCTCAACGGCAAGCCGGTAGGCTGCGGATTGAGCCCGGCAAACAGGACGGCCGCGCTGACGTTCGAGCCCGGTCTGCGGCTGGAGGCCGGATCGATCCTGGAGGTCACGCTCGCCAACGGGTGACACTCAAGCTGGTGTCCAGTGGGGCGTACGGGGAAATGGAGTGGAGGAGATCGGCGGGGCGACCGATTCGGGTCAGGCAGCCGAGCGAACACATGGTTGGAGGAACTGGATGATGAGATCGGCCCGGCCGAAACGGCAAGCAAGCACTAGACGGCGCGTCGGCGGCGGCGCGCCGACGAAAACGGCAAGCACGCGTGTTCTCCGACTTGCGCCGCTCGTAGTGTCCGCGTGCGCGGTGTTGCTGTGCGCCGCCACGCCGGTTCAGAGCCGGACGAAGATGACGCCCCACAACGTCCCGCCAACCGGTAGCTCGGTCACTCAGATGTTCGTCAAAGAGATCACACCGCCCGATGCCGTTCTGTTCCTGGACGATGGGCGGCCGGTCAAGGCAGGCAAGTGGATCCCAGTGACGCCCGGCCCGCACTCGATCACGGGCCAGTCCCAGAGCGGGTACCTTGAGGATCCCTATGGGAAGCCCTATCAGTTCAAGATCGACCTGGGAGAGTCGAAGACTATCCCGCTGATCACAGTGCCCGACAACGCCCCTGCCACTGTGACCATCGCGACAGTTGATCCGCCCGGGGCGAAGATCACGCTGAACGGCAGGACCACGTATAAAGGGGAGACCATCGGGCCAGGCACGACCATTGAGATAATGCCTGAGGGCAGCGCAGGCTCGGTGAAGGTCACTGCAAACGCTGAGGCAGAAGACTACAAACCATGGAGCATGGACAGCGAAGTGAAGCGGAAGGAGACGCGGACGCTCGACATCAAGCTTGCCAGGCTGGTCTATGGGACCGCGACCCTGACTCTCAAGCCGCCTGACGCGTCGGGGTGCCAAGTTGTGCTTGTTGATACGAAAGGCGTCTCGCATCCGATCACAGCACAGCCGAAAGGCCAGCGTCTTTCCCCCGGAGAGTACACAGTCAAGGCCGAGGCTCTGAACTACCGCGAGAAGAACCCCGGATCGACCGTCACCGTGAGGGACCATGAGGATGCCTCCGTCCGGGTCGAGTTGGTCAAGAATGAGGGCAGCCTGAAGTTGTCTTTCGAGCCGAAGCCTGTTGTGCCGGCCACCGTGTCCGAGTCGAACCGCCGCTTGGTCTTGAGCAACAGCGGGGAGTATCTGCTCACTCCCGACACTCCGCACAAGCTGGTGTGCAAGGCCGAAGGGTTCGAAGACTGCTCGCTCCTCGAACTGAGCTTTCGCCCCGGCGAGAGCAAGTCCTTGACGGTGGCTATGAAGCCGCTGCCGTGTATTGTGAAGTTCGACGTTGTGCCGAGGGACGCCATTGTCGAGATCGCCGCGGGCGACAAGGTCGTGGCGAATGACGCCTCCGGCGCCGTTGAGAGAACGATCAGGCTCGATCCCGGACACGACGGGAGCGACAAGGTGTATCACTACAGCGTCGCCAAGCCTGGTTTCACGAAGGACCTTCTGAACAAGGCATGCGAAGGCGACATCACCGTGAAGCCGGGTAAGACAGTCTCGCTGCCGGACATGGAGCTGAGGTCCATCAAGAATGTTCTCGAAGCTACTCTCGTTCGAGACGACCACAATCGTATCGCCGTAGAGAAGAACCGTCCGATGATCGGAGATGGACTCACAGTAGAGCAGTTGCAGGCTGCGTCGCGCTTGGCCAGGGACCCTTCCGTCAGCGACGGACTCGTGGCGATGGGCTACGGCTGGAAATGGCGCGACATGCCCCAGTTCTACCAGAAGGAAGCGGCCCGACGAGGACGCACGCGTTGACAGCGAGGCGGTTCGATGCTAATATGATGATGCGCGGTGCGGGAGTAGCTCAGTTGGTAGAGCGCTAGCCTTCCAAGCTGGATGTCGCGAGTTCGAGCCTCGTCTCCCGCTCCATTTTTACGTCACGCCCCTTGGACCCCAATCTGAGCGTGAAATGGGCCTGGCCAGCACCCCTGGGCGGGGTGTCATCCTCGCGCTCCCCTCGCACGTACCGACTCCATGCAGGAAGCCGGCTGCCTTACGGTGAACTCTTGAGTAGTAGGCATAGTGTTCTTCAGGAGACCTACGGGTGAGGTTTGCAACTGCTATACTACTGCTCGCGCTGCTGGCGGCCCCTGGCTGCGGCCCGCGCACGGTTGTCGTCCCCAGGACTCTGACTGCCGGCTGCCAGACCCGCTGCATGGTTCCCGGAGACAGGATGGTCTTCAGCGTTGATATGGACGAGACCAGTGCCAACGCCAGCAACTCCGACTACGGCACAATCACCAAGACCGTTGAGCGGAGCGGCGAACACGGCTCCTCTTTTGCAGGCGCAATCGCGCAGACCGTCCATGTCATTCATGACGACGAGATACTCGACCGGCGTGCGCAGCCGTGTGACCCATTGGTATGGCCAGAACCCTTCCGGAGCGCTCTACTTTCTGGGCCGGCGCGAATCCGGCGGGGACTGGGCGATGGCCAGGAACCCGACCCAGTGCCAGGACGTGCCGCCTGTCCTGAGTAAGGCCTCGTCCTGGGGCTACACGTCCCGCCTGGCAAACGGCCGGCAGGAGACGATCAGCTACAAGATCGTTGGTGTGGAGAAGGTAGACACGCCCGCTGGAGTCTTAACGGCCTATAAGACCCAGTGGCGAGCGACGAGGACGAACGGCGCTAAAATGTCCGGTTACGTCTGGATCCGGCCGGAGTTTCCGCTCGGCATCAAGACCGACGCCTACATCACCAGCCCCTCCGCTCCGAACACGACCATCCACGTCGTCGAGACCCTGAAAAGCTACCATCTCCTGCGGTAAGCGCGTCATGCTGAACTTGATTCAGCATCCAGCGCGGATCAGTCAGAGTCAATCCTCCGCAGGCTCGATCTCGATGAGCTTGCAGGTCATTCCGTCGAACGACAGCGCGATACGGTCCTCTATCACATTCAGACCGGCGCCGGATATCGCGTCTCTCGCGGCGAGTCTTCCCGGTCCCAGGCCGAGCGTCGAACGGTCGAGCCGGATGGCGGTCGCCGCCGGTTCACGCTTGAGATGGCTCACAAACAGAAGCGCTTCGCCGTTCTTGACGTACGAGCTGGCCTTCGTTGACTCGTCCTCCGCGGTGACTCCCGAGTCGGCCCAATAGGGCAGCCACTTCGCCTTCTCCGCGCCGAACGCGTCCATTGCGCGCCATATCGGGGCGATCTGGTCGATGGTGCTCGGATAAGGCCGCACCTCCACGCCGTGCAGCCACGCCAGAGCTATCGCCTCTGGAAGTGAGAACGGCCTGTCCGTGTAGCAGAGGAATTCGGCGTTCAGGCCGTGCGCATAGCCCATGAACTCGGTGCGAAACGCGTGCAGCGGCAGCTCGAACTTGTCCTTAGCGGTCAGGGTTTCGAACTGCTCCCCGTCCCAATAGCTGTCGCAGAAGGAGAGTGTGGGCAGTGTCAGGCTGCCGGACATGTGGGCGTCGAGAATGGCGTTCGGACGATGTCGGTGCACGGTATCGGCAATCCGGCGCATCATATTGCGCACGGCGAGGATGGGGTATGTCGCGTGCACATTACCCTTGGCGTCGCGCCATCCGCAGCCGTGTGACTCATTGCGGCACCTGAACGCCTCCGACGTGCCGTCGAAGTAGATTCCGTCCAGTTCGTAATCGGTGAAGAGCTTGTCTATGCCTTTGGCCAGCCAGTCGGACCAGCCGCTGTTGGCGCAGGTGGCGTCGAATCTCTCACGCTCAGGCTCGTAGTCGGTGTTCCATGGGATCAGCGGCACCACCGACCATTCATCGTGCCGCCCCTGCAGTTCCGGGGCGTTGCGGGCGACGCCGTAGCCGATATACACGATCAGCTTCATGCCGCGTTTGTGGCACTGGGCAATGAGTTTGCGAAGGTCATCACCGCGCGATGTCGAGGTCTGCCCGTAGTAGTCGCACCACATCTGGTGATACACCACCGTCCGCGCGCCCGCGGCGCGAAGCGTGTCCAGAAGCGTCCGGCCGTCCTTGTCCGGCTTGCACGCGTCGTAGGTGATGCCGTGCACAATGCGAGCTTTGGCCCGCCAAGCGCGCGACACCGGCTTGACCGGCGAAGCCTGCAGGCCGAATCGAAGCGTGATCGGCGAGTCTATCGTCTGCTCGTGATCCAGAATCGTGGCGGTGAACCGCACGACGTTCGCCGCCGTGCTCACCTTCAGCGCGCTCGCGGGATCGTTGAGCATCCAGCCCTGGTCGGACTCGGCACACCAGGCCAAGCCGCGCTCTTCGTCGCCCAGCCAGATGTAGGGCATGAACTTGCCGCTCCACTTGCCGCCGAGTTCGGGCAGCCCTTGCGAGAGGCGTCCCCAGGAGAAGTCCGCCGTGTGCAGGTACCTCGCGGTATCGCGGAGCCTGGGTATCTCGAGCCGCAGCGAGCTCAGCTTAAGAGGTTTTTTCGGGGTCAGGACGATCTCATACCACATGAAGCCGTCGCATTCGCCCGTCATCGTGCTTCGAACGCTCAGACTGGATGTCTCGCCCGTCCATTCCCATCGCGCGGCGTCGCCGTTATTCTCGACTACCCTGGCCTCGCCCGCGGCATTCGAGATCACGTCAGGCTCCGACACGAGACGTATCGGACCGGCGAGGACGGGCTTTCCGGCGGAGATGATCCGCGCCGGTAGAAGCAGCGGCCCGAGGGCGATGGTCCGCCCCAGGCACGCGAACTGTGTGGGCGACGCCTTGACGGGCGTATAGGGACTCGGCACTGCGGCCGAGACAGTTGCAGCCATCACAACACCTGCCAATACGATGAAGAATAGTGAACGATGAATACCCATAGAGCCGCCTTCCACGGGCTCGATCTAGGACCCTTCCAGGCCGAGCAGCTCGATCGCGTTCCGGCGGGCGATTGCCTCGAACGCGTCCTCGCCCAGCTTGCCGGCGGCTCTCATATCTGTCAGAAGCCCAACAATCGGCGCGGGATCGTCGTGCGCGCAGATGTCGAGGCCGAACAGCAGCCGGCCGGCGAACTCATCGAGGAAGGACACGGCATAGTCCGGGTCTCTTGCCAGCGCGTTATAGCCGCTGAACGCCGACAGATCGCACCGCATATTGGCGAAACTGCGCAGCAGCCTCGGCACCGCCCCCTCGCGACCCACCGGGTAGCTCGGATAGCCTGCTCTGTCGTCGGGCGATCTCAACTCCGCGATCTCCGCCCAGAACGCGGGCCCGTGGCAGACAATCACAAGGTCGGGGAACGCTTCCAGAGACGCTCCCAACTGCGGCAGGCCGGGCTCGTCGTAGAGCCCGTACGCTCCGCCGATCCGCGCCGATATATCGAAAGTGAGCGGTAGCCCGGCTGCCTGCGCGTGTCTGAACAGGTTCCAGACCAGCGGGTCCGTGAAAGGCAGGTTCGGCATTACCTCGCCGATGCCCTTGCAGCCCGCGTTCTTGTAGTGATCGAGGAGGTACCCAACGGCGCGTCGCTGCTGTTGGTTACCGCGCGCGGGTCGATGTTGCAGTATGGTATGAACCGGTCGGGGTGCTCGCGCGCGATGGTCAGTATCTCCTCATTGGACTGCGGCAGATAGACCTCGGGGTTGACGATTGGCAGCAGCGCGCCTTTCTCGACGCCAAGCTCATCATAGCGCGCGAGCAGTTGCTCCGGGCGGCAGAAGACAGGCTTGCCGTCCGGTCCCGGATAGGGATCGCGATAGGCGTGGCCGTGCACGTCGATGAACACGCCGGACTCCTTCGTTGGTGTTAGGCCCCCGCCACGCACTCAGGCCCGTTACTCGAGGCCGCGAGCATGTCGCCGGTCTTGGGATCGACTATCAGGCCCGCGATCACGTTGCCCAGGGACTTCGCGTACGCCACGGGATAGTCCTCACCAAACTCGCCCTTCATCCGGGCGACGAGTTCTTCGGAGGTGACCAGCGCCTCTTCCGGGCCTTCCACGTGGACCCTGGGCTGGTCTATCGCCTCGCCGACGGTCATGCCCTTCCTGGTGATCAAATACGAGAGCAGCGCGGCGATGTTGACGATCTTCCGCCCGCCCGGCAGGCCGACGGCGCAGTAGGGACGGCCGTCGCGCGTGATCAGCAGCGGGCACATATTGTGCAGCACGCGTTTGCGCGGCGCAATCGAGTTCGCGTGGCCCGGCTCCAGATCGAACCGCGACACGCCGTTGCCGAGCACAAGGCCCAGCCCCGGGATCGCGACCCACGATCCCAGCCACAGGCCGTGGGTCTGTGTAAGCGAGACCACGTTGCCTTCCTTGTCTGCCGCGACCAGATGGATCGTATGGCCGCCGCCCGGCACGGCCGGCGGGCCGAAATCAGCCGCCGTACCTGCCTGGACGCGCGCCGCTATCTCCCTCGCGCGCCGCTCAGAGAGCAGGTCGGCAATCGGCACATCAACGAACTCCGGATCGCCCAGCAGCGTCAGCCGGTCCGCCCACACGTGCCTGGCGCTCTCGATGAAGAGCCTGTAGAAAAAGGTGACAGACACCTTTTCTGAGCACGAATCAAAAAGGTGTCTGTCACCTTTTTCGGCGGCATTCACCGCGTTCAGAATCTCCAGCGAGCTCAGCCCGCCTGCCGGCGGCTGCGGTGTCAGGACCTCATACTCGCCGCTGCGCGCCGCGAGCGGCTCCTCGAACCGCGGCTCCGGGACTGCGAAGTCGGCCTCGTCGAGTATGCCGCCGTGCTTGCGTATGGCCGAGGCGATCGCGCGCGGTATCTCGCCCGAATAAAACGCCTCCGGGCCGTCTTTCCGGAGCTTCGCAATCAGTGCGGCGAGGTCTTTTTGAACGAAAAGCTCGCCCTCCTTGGGCACGACTCCGTCCGGGAACAGTGCGCGGATGCTGTCGTGGTCCGCGTTTTCCAGAAACAGCCCGAACCCGTTCGCCAGTGATGGCGGCATGGGGAACCCCTTCATCCGCCAGCCTGTGCGCGCCCTCGGCGACCTCGGCAAAACTCATCGTGCCGTATCGCGCCAGAAGCGCGGACAAGCCCTTGATGATCGGAGGCGCGACCACCGACAGATAGCCGCGCTCGGCCTCCGCTTCCTTACCAACGAACATATCCGGCGTCGAGGCCAGCGGCGCGCAGCCGTCGTAGTCGAGCGCGACCGCCTTGCCTTCCTTCTTCGTATAGACGACCGCCGCTCCGCCGTAACCGCCTATGCCGGTGCTGGCAAGCGCCACGACACACTCAGCCAGCGCAGCCGCAACGGCCGCATCGACGGCGTTTCCACCCCGGCGCAGCACGTCCGCACCCACACCAGACACAATTCCATTGGCGCATGCCACCGCGCCGTTCTCGCATCTCACATCCTGCATGTTCATCCAACCTCGCCGCAGATTGTCAGTTGCACAATTGTCAATTGTCAATTGACAATTGACAATTTGCTCTAGCTGCCGTACCCTGCCATGACCTTCCGTATCGCCTCGGCGATCATCTCGATATGCCGCGGCTCATAGGTCGGATGGACCGGCACGAAGAAGCACCGCGTCTCCACCTCCGCCGCGTTCGGGCAGAATACCTTCGAGTAATCGACCGCCTCCGGCCGCGCGTTCGGGTCGCCGAACGGATATCCCAGCTTGCCGAACCCGCGCTTGAGCTGGAAGGCGTTCTCCTTGTAGCACTGCGGCCACATGCACCGGCCCGCACGGGATTCCTTCCGCCCCAAGCGCCTTGGTGATGCCGCCTATGTCGGTCGAGAGAGCGTCCACGTCCACGATGATCGGGAACAGCCAGAACCCGTTGCGGCGCTCGGCGGTATGGATCGGCAGCCGCTGGATCTGTGGGCAGTCCGCAAGCGCCGCGAGCAGCATCTCGCCGTTCCGCCTGCGGTTCGCGAGGTTCCAGTTGTCCAGCCTCTCGAGCTCCTTGAGGCCGATCGCCGACTGCATTTCGGTCATTCTGAAGTTGAACCCGACGCAGTTGTGAATGTATGGCAGCTTCGCTTCGAGTTCGAGCAGCCGGAGCCGCTCGGCCACGTCGTAGCCGTGGTCTCTGAACGACCGGCAGTTCCACGCGACATCTTCGTCGTCTGTGATGACGCATCCTCCCTCGCCGCCCGTGGTGAACGTCTTCGACTGGCAGAAGCTGAACGCGCCCACGTCGCCGATGGTGCCGACCTTCTTGCCCTTGTAGCGTCGCGCCGTGCGCCTGCGCGCAGTCCTCGACGATCTTCAGCGAGTGCTTGCGTGCCACGGCCAGAATCGCGTCCATATCGCAGACTTCGCCGTAGAGGTGCACGGGGATGATCGCGCGTGTCTTGTCCGACACCTTGGCCTCGATGTCCGAAGCCAGTATCGTGTGCCCGAGCTTCTCGACATCCGCGAACACCGGCACCGCGCCCGCCTGGCACACTGCAAACGACGTCGCGATGAACGTGTACGACGGCACGATCACCTCGTCGCCCGGCCCGATTCCAAGCCCGGCCAGCGCCGATGTGCAGCGCCGAGGTGCCGTTCGAGGTGGATATGCCGAACTTCGCCCCGTTCCAGTCCGCGAACGCCTGCTCGAACTTCATCCCCAGTTCGCCGGTCCAGTAGTTCACCCGCCCGGTCTTGAGCGGCTCCATCGCCGCCTGCACGATCTCATCGGTGAACCACGGCCAGGGCGGAAACTTCTCCGTGCAGACCGCCTGCCCGCCATCTATCGCCAGCTTCTCTGCCATTTCAGCATCCTCCGTTGAACCATCAAACCACCAGACACTTCCACGCCCGTCCGCCAATCCCCTGCCTAATGCGGATTACTGCCGCACACAGACCCCGAAACACCTGGCGAACTCACATGTTTTGCACGGCGGAAATCCCGTTTTTTTGCCAAACAGTTTCACGCTCAATCCGAGCGTGGGCGGAAACTGTTTTGCGGGTTTTTGATTGGATGTCCGAGGTCCGAGGTCAGGAATCCGAGGGACGGGGTACGCGCCAGCAGCCTCAGCCCTTAGCCGAGCTCAGGATGGCTCGTTTGATTTTTCCCTTCCATAATTACAAGACGACAAGTAGGCCGTTTTTCACGCAAATTTCCGGTATATTTCAGTTAAATGTTGTTCACAGGTGGCGCGGCGCATCGGACCGGCGGCCTCCGGGCAGCGGGCGTTGACACTTGCCGCCTCTACCCGCTACCATTACCGCAATGGGGGACTTGCAGATGACTATCTTTCCCGAACCGCAGATAAGCGAACTCGCGGGCGCAACGTTCAAGATCAACGCGCCGCGCATCATACTCGGCGACGACGCGACCGAACTCGAACGGCACGCCGCGTCTTTGGTAGAGAAAACCGCAGGCATGGGCGACGGCGTCAGGATCGTGCTCGGCACGCCGAAGTCGAATGCCGCGTGCCGGCCGCGCTTCTCAGTAGCCTCGCCGGTAAGCCCAACGCCGACCAGGGCTACGTGATCTCATCATCTGCAAACGAGATCATCCTCGCCGCAAACGAGCCCGTCGGCGTGCTCTACGCGGCCCAGACGCTCGTTCAGATGATCGAGCCGGACGGCACCGTCCCCGAGGGCCGTATCATCGACTGGCCGGAGCGCAGATATCGCGGCATCTTCGCCGAGAGCCGGTGGTGCTCGGAGCTGATGACGCTTCAGGACTGGAAAGACGCCATCGACCTGCTCGCGAGCCTGAAGCTCAACGTGCTCGACGTCGGCGTCGCCAACAACTGGATGATCCAATACGAGCACAAGCGCTCCGAGTTCTTCCTGCTGCCGATCCGCAAGCATCCCGAACTGCAGGCTCCGCAGTCCATCGAATACTACTCCGCCAAGGCGGGCGACTACGTCCGCGCGGAGTATCTGCCGCTGATGTTCACCGAGGACTTCTTCGGCGACGTGGTCGCCTACGGCGCGTCCCGCGGGGTGACCGTCTACCCGCACTTCAACACCCCCGGTCACAACACCCTGATCCCGCACAAGATCCCAGAGATCAGCGCGAAAGATGAGAACGGCAACCCCGTCGGCTACGGCTTCTGCCTGTCCAACCCCAAGACCTACGAGGTCATGTTCAACATCGTCGATGAGATCGCCGACCGCTACCTGCTGCCAAACGGCGTGACGTTCTTCCATCTCGGCCTGGATGAAGTCTGGCCGATCTTGGGCATGGACGAGGATGAGCCCACACGAGTCGTCTCGCCTTACTGCCAGTGCCCGGAGTGCAAGGGCCGGGAGTGGTACGATCAGTTCGTTGACTACGTGGTCGCGATGTGCAAGCATCTGGCCGACAAGGGCATCGACAAGATCGGATTGTGGCACGACAGCTTCGTCCGCGGCGGCCGATGAACGACGAGCTTGCCGACCGCTTCCGCCGCGAGGGCATATTCGACAAGGTCGCGCTGCACTGGTGGCGCTACGGCGGTTTCTTCGACACGATCCACCCCGAGCTTGGCATCGCGTCGTGGGTCGTGCCGATGACCGGCTACTACTACTTCACCCCGCTCATGGACCATCTCTCCAACATCTACCTGGCCGCCAAGAAGGCCGCCGAGGAGAACGCCGAGGGCGCGGAATCCTACACCGTCTACTACAACGCCTACTTCCGCAACTACGCCTGCCTGGCCGAGTTCTCCTGGAACCCAGATGCCGGCGATGTGGATGCTTTCCGCGACAAATATACGCGCTTCCTGTTCGACGACGCTCCGGAGGGACGCGAGGCGTTCAAGCGATTCGATTTCGCCACCGGCCCGATGGGCCCCACGAGCTGGTCGATCTATTACTACTCCAACGCCTACGGCCTCAACCGCCGCGCGTCAGTTCATTCGCGAGAACTACCCGCGATCGATCGTCGAGCAGCCTTGCCGACAACCCCGGCTCGATCCAGCACAACCTGGGCATGATCTGCGAGAACGCGCGCGCCGCGAAACGCATCTTCGACCGCGAGGACCTCTGGCGGCGCAATCCCGCCAATCTTGCGAAGGCGTACTCCGCCGAAATGGCCCGCACCGCCGCGTCCGCGCACATCTTCCTGCGCCTCTCGCAGGCCACCGCCGCCTACCGCGACGATGCAGGAGGACGGCGAGATCAACGCTGAAGCGCTTCAGTCACGCGCCGCCGAGATTCAGGCTGCCATCGACGAAATGGACGCCGCGATCCTTCAGATCGAGACCGATCTGCCGCTACATGGCCCCGTCCATCATCCGCGAGCTGACCCTCCAGCGCCGCTTTGCCGTGGAGTTTCATCGATGAGCTGAACGCGCGCGCTGTCGGTGCCCCGGCTCCGGGTGGCGAGGGCGCAGTCTCCCTTCCCGATCTCGAATGCCTCCGAACCCACCCGATCCGCTGGGTCGGCAAAGCCCACAAAGGCGACTAAGTGATTTACGCTCAGTGAGTTGTATCACGTCACCCTGAACTTGATTCAGGGCCCAGGCGTGGATGCTGAATCAAGTTCAGCATGACGTGCTGTTCGCATGACGTGCTGTTCAGCATGACGTGCTGTGCAACATGACGTGCTGTGCAAGTTGAACGGCGTAAATCACTTAGCTTGGGGTGGGATCGGGGCCGCACCTGGTAAAACTACCTGAATTCTGCTTCGCTCTCCTGAGCCGCCTTGACAAACCGGCCGTCTTGGTATATAAAGCGTATTAGTAACGAATAATCATCAGGCTGGACTGGACTCGTCCGCGCGCGAGACAAGGGACGTCACCATAGTGGCCGGAATCACGTGTTGAAGCCCGAGCGTGGGCGAGTCTTGAGCCAGCCACCGACCGGATCGTCACGCTTCGGCCATTCTGCTGCGAAAGGGGAGGTAGAGCGAAATGCGAATTCGCGTGCTATGCATCTCGGTTCTGGTGATCGTGCTGTGCCTGATAGGCACGACCGCGGGGGCCGTCCTACTCATCTACGACGACTTCAACTCCAACGCTGTGGGTGCGGGTGTCGTGCCCACCGGGTGGACGCAGTCCCAGACCTGGACACCGCCGTTCTGCTCCATCTACGAAGACAGCCCGCCCGATAAGTACGTCGGGCTCTACGACGCAAACGACACCACCGGCAACAACGCTCTGATCAGGACGTTTGCCAACGTGAGCGGGACTAGCGGCACTGGAAGCGGGACCGTCACGATGCAGATGGATCTCATGCTCGCCCAGACCGGCGCCGGCTACCTGATCAACCTCGCAGACGGTGCTCCGACCATGGCGGGCAACTGCCCCGTGCGCATCATATTCGAGGGCAACGTCAAGTGGGCGTCCGACGGCGGCGCGGGCACGATAAGCTACCTCACGGGAGCAACCAGTCCTTACACCCTGGTCACTTTCAAGGACGAATACGGCGCCCCGATCACCTACACCGCCAACACCTGGTATACGCTCAGAGTCGAGGCCAACCTCAACACGGGCAGGTATCATGCCTTCCTCGGCCCCAAGGGCGGAACCCTCGTCGATATCGGCAACAACACCGAGCCCGGCGGGATACCGTTGGCGACGCCGAAAGTCCAGCTCAACAGGTTCGGCATCAACTCGTCCGTCAAGAAGAACGGCACGACTCCTGAGTCCGAAGGCACGTTCTATCTCGACAATGTCGACGTGAACGGCGACGCCGACTTCGTTGCGTGCAACACCGTAGCCGAAGCCAAGACCACAATCCTTGGCAAGATCGTCCAGTTGACGGACAAGATCGTGACCGCCGGCGCCGGCCAGCTCACTGGCGACCTGATCTACATCCAGGACGACACAGGCGGCATAAGGATCAGGCCGTTTCCGCCGGTGGACGCGAAACAGGGCGACAAGATCACCGTGACCGGCACACTCAAGCGAGCTTCCGAAGGCGGCGACTACGTCAAGTACGTCGGCGAGAAGGAAATTCAGGGAATGACCCAGATCACTGTCACCCCCGGCCCATTCCCGCTTCCCAAGCCCTTGTTCATGACCAACAAGACCGTGGGCGGAGGAGACTTCGGAATGGAGCCCGCGGCGCCGGACAGTGACGGGTTCCCTTCGCAGCCGGGTGTCTATGCAGCCGACGGTACCGATCCCGTGCAGCAGACCGAGGCCGGTCTGTGCAACATCGGCCGCTATGTCAGAGTGTGCGGAAGGGTCCTCTACTCCGACCCGCAGCACTACGAGGCAGGCTCGTTCTTCTACATCGACGACGGGTCCCACATCAGCGACGGCTCGCACTTCCCGACATGGGGTCCCGATGACCCGCCCGGAACCAATCAGGTTGGTCTGCGGATACACCCCAAGAGCGACGCACTGTGGAGACTGATGGACGTCGAGGGCAAATACGCCATAGTCACCGGCATCGTTGGAGCGATAGGCGCCAGCGACTCGCCTATCCATACCGGCAACTCGACCTGGTACTACTGCAACTGCCGCGTTATACGGCCCGTTGAGGAAACGTTCACCGACACCAACGGCGACTACACCTATAACCTGGGCGAGCCGTTCGAAGACACCAACGGCAACGGTATCTGGGACGGCATGATCTTCCTGCCGTAGAAGAACACGTCAGACACAGGCAAGAACCGCGGGCCCGGTCTCCCAGGACCGGGCCCGCGGTTTTATGGGAGGTGGAAGCCGACCAACAGCGAGAGATGCATTCCTGTTCCGCTGGTACTGCTGCAACTGCCGCGTCATACGCCCCGTCGAGGAAACGTCCGCCTACGAGAACGGCGGCTGCCCCCATGACCTTGGGCAAGTCGTTCGAGGACAGGCGGAATACAACAGGCTCGGTCAGCAAGACCGAGCCTCTCGTGTTTGGCTATTAACTAGATATTGAATGCATTTGTATGGTCCAGTCAGCCGAGAGGGCTGGACTTTTTCTTCGTTTTGTGGTATCTAGTTATATCACTAGAGCCTGCAAAACAGGAGGATGATATGGGATTTGCGACCAGAGTCCAACTCATCAAGAGGAAGGCCAGCGAGCAATGGTATATCAACTTTCCCTCAGCCATTGCTCAGGCCATGGAGTTCTCGCGCGGCGAAACAGTCGAGTGGATCATAGAGGACAAGGGCCAGCTAGTCCTTAGACGACGCCACACACCGCCGTCGGCGCTAAAAAAAACGCTGCCGGATTGAGCGAGCACTTCGAGCGATTGTGGGAGATGAGCAAACCTGCTTTCAAAGAGGAGCGCACTTGGCAGAGGGCCCAGATGCTGGCGATGAGCGCTCTGGCGTGTCTTGGCAGGCACACTGTTACTGGTATGTTGACTTCGTCGGGGCAGCAGTTCACCGATTGGTCAGCAGCCTACCGGCTGTTTGCGCAGGACAGGATCGATCTGGACAAGCTATGGCAACCAGTTGTCCAGACTGCACAAGAACTGCTGCCAGACCAAATGCCGTTTTTCGCGGCCATCGACGATACCTTGGTCGGCAAGAGCGGACGCAAGATCGCCGGCGCTTCCTGGCGGCGAGACCCGCTCGGGCCGCATTTTACCACCAACTTCGTCTGGGCTCAGAGATTTCTGCAAGTTGCCTGTATGATACCGGAATCCGGGCTTGCTTGTAGAGCACGCGCTATTCCTGTAGAGTTTCGCCACGCTCCGACGCCCAAGCGACCCAGCAAGCATGCCACCGAGGTCCAGTGGGCTGAATATAGGACTCAGCAGGCTGCCACACGCATAAGCGTTGTAGGTCGTCAACGGCTGCAAGCTCTTCGCGGCAGACTCGATTCCATCGCCGCCGGCTCAAAACGACTTCTAGTCACCGCCGTGGATGGATCGTTTACCAACAACACCGTATTCCGCGAGATACCGGACAGAACCGTTATCGTTGGCAGGATCCGCAAAGATGCCAGGCTCTTTGAGCCAGCGTGCGCGTCCAATGAGAGCGGCAGAGGGCGGCCCCGGGTCTATGGCAACAGCCTGCCCACCCCAGAACAGATGCGTCAGGACGAATCCATACCTTGGCAGCAGGTGCAAGCTTACGCCGCAGGAAAACTGCATTGTTTCGATGTCAAAGTCGTCGGTCCGGTCAGATGGAAAGGAGCAGGAAACCGCGATCTCAAGCTTGTAATCGTCCGTCCCTTGGCTTACCGTCCAGCCAAAGGCAGACGCATGCTCTACCGTAATCCTGCCTACCTCATATGCACGGACAACGAGCTTGACTTGCCGACGCTACTCCAGGCATACGTGTGGAGATGGGAAATCGAGGTGACTTTCCGCGACCAGAAGACGTTACTCGGACTCGGAGAAGCCCAAGTCCATAACGAGAACTCAGTGGCCAGCGTCCCCGAGTTCATCTCAGCCGTCTACTCCTATCTGCATCTGGCCGCGATTCGCGCGGGCATTTGCTCTGATGCACTACCAATGCCCAAATGGCACAACCAGCGCTCGGACAAACGAGCAACCACCGGCCAGGTGATCTCTTTGCTTCGAGCCGAACTCTGGGGCAAAGCACTCGGACTTAATAAAAGGGGCTTCGCTGCACATTGCCCATCGATGCCAAACGATATAAAAACGCTAAGCTGCCCAGCATCAGCCGTACTTATGCGCACAGATAGCCAAACACAAGAGGCTCGGTCAGCAAGACCGAGCCTGTGTTTGCACAAGAGGGGGAGTAACTTACGGCGGGGAAATGCTTCTTCCGTTATCTGGGCATTCCGAGCGGCGGATTCTCGAGGTGTCCCCAGATGTCGTCCAGCGGCGCCAGAGCCTGGTTCGTGCCCGGCGGCTTCAGTATTTCGGATCTCTTGATCGCCTTCACGTGGCCGTCGATGAACGCCACGTTGGCATATCCGCGATGCCGGTCGGAAACGTTGTTGTAGACCCTGTCGTAGCTTGTCGGCCCGTCCGGCCAGCAGCCCTTGCAGTAGCAGCACGGGAACCCCGTTTCCTGATAGGAATCTCCCGGCCATGTAGTCCCTGTCATGCTGGTAGTAGGTCTCGCACAGCATCATAACCTTTGTGGGCCTTGATACGGCGGAGAGCATGAGGCCGCCATCGGGGTGTCCCGCGGTATTTGGGTTGCCGCATCCCCAGAAGACGTGTGGGGTGGGCACGCCGAAACCGGCGACCCGGTTAAACGGTGGAACCTTGTTACTGGCGATGTTGTCGAACGCCTTCGTGTTATACTTCAGAGTGGGGCATTCCAGGACCCGGTTCGTCTTGAGATAGGGGAATGCAGCCATATACCACATAACCCTTGTCAACTGCGAACTCGTCGCATTCCAGTCGTAGGGCGGCAGCTTGTTGGCGTTCGCGTCCGCATAGAGCAGCAGTGCCCGGGCCATCTCACCCTCATTGCTTGCGCACATCGATCTCCGACCCGCTTCCTGGGCCGCCATAAATACCGGAAACAGCATTGCCGCCAGGATCGCGATGATCGCGATCACCACAAGCAGCTCGATCAGAGTGAAACCGCCGTGCCTGATCTTCATAGCAAGACCTCCGACGCTGGACCCCAATGCGTATTAGTAGAATCCCACTGGCAGAATACCACCGAATCAACCCCAAGTCAAGAGCCTACGCCCAACTTTCTACTAAATTATTTACTAATACCCGCCCAAGCTCCTCTTTACACGTGTGCTATAATAAGCAGAAGAGGTCGCTAGAGGGGGCTGTTGGGCAACACCGCGTCTTTTGTGTCTATGTTCATATTCCTAGCCGGTCTGGCCGCGTGTGGACCGGGTGTGGAGGCTGTGCCGTTGCATCTATCGTTCGCCTGTTCGCCAAGCAATGATCTGTTCAGAGTCGCAGCGCAATCGGGCTGCAAGTGCGCCAGATTCGATACCGCGCGCGAGGCCGTCGATCGCGCCGGGCCGGGATCGGCCGTGCTGGTCCTTGCGGACGGCTACCCCAACGCGCTCACGAAAGCAGACGCCGCCATCTACGCCGCCGCCGCGCGCAAGAACCTGCGCCTCTATATCGAGTATCCCGAGATGGTACCGGGCATGGAGCCTGGCAAGCCCCAGGCTACCGTCTGGGAGCGCGCGGTCGTCTCGTGCGGCGAGTTCGGCGACGAGCTGCCCAAGCTGCGCATTCTGTCGATCTCCGGGTGCCGGTATCTTCCGATGAGAGCCGCCGACCCGATGGTGGTGGTAGCGCGCGTGGCGGGCTTCGACACCGCCGTCTTCGGCATCCCCGAAACCGCCTCGCCGATCCTGTTCAAGCTGCCCGACCGCGAGGTCTACGTCGCCACGACCAGGCTCAGCGGGTTCGTAACAGGCCGTTACGCGCCTTCGAGAGACTGGGGCCTGCTTTGGCAGCGCATCCTGACCATGCTCGACCCATCAGGCGATGTATCGCTCAAGTGGACGCCGACCGTCCATCCCGCCTACTCGGAAAACGAGAAGCTTCCCGCCGACGCGGAACGCCGCGCGTTCGCGGAGGGCATTGGCTGGTATCTGCACGGCCGGCTTCTCGTGAGTGAGAAGGAGAACGCAGAGGTCGAGAAGCTGCTTCTTTCCGGCGCGGAGACGCGTCACGTGCCCCCTGCAAGCGAGCCGACCGGCGATGGCTCCCACGGCATCCTGGAAGGTTACGCCGCCGCGACCGACCTCGACGGCAGCCAGCTCCAGCGCCTGCCGCTGCGCGACGACTGCAACGCCGAGGTTGCGATGGCCCTCGCGCTGGACGGCAGTCCTCGCACGCGCGGAATCGCCGCCAATCTGCTTCGATACATCTACGTCACGTCAGGAATGTGCGGCGGCGTACGCGGCGATCCCAGGCATCCCGCGTTCGGTCACATCGCCTGGGGCGCGGTCGCGCCGGCGTGGACGTGCGCCAACTACAGCGACGACAACGCCCGCGGCATCCTCGGCACGATCATCGCCGAATCCTGCCTGGGTATCGATGAATGGAACCCCTACGTCATGCGCGCGCTGCTTGCGAACCTCCGCACGACCGGCAAGCTCGGGTTCCGACAGGATCGCGTTGATATCGGCCCAATCGAGGCTAACGGCTGGCGGGCGTACGCCGACGCCGAAAACGTGAACTACTCCCCACACCACAGCGCGTACCTCTGGGCGTGCAACCTCTGGGCCTACCGCCAGACCGGCTATAAGCCGTTCCTGGAGGGTACGAAGAACGCGATCAAGATGACGATGGAGGCCTACCCGACCGGCTGGCGCTGGAACGACTCGATCGAGCGCGCCCGGATGCTGCTCGCGCTGGCGTGGCTGATCCGCGTCGAGGACACGCCCGAGCACCGCGCGTGGCTCAAGACCATCGCCGACGATCTGCTTACGCACCAGCAGCCCTGCGGCGCGATCCCCGAGCTCAGCTACGGTCAGAGCGGCGACGGCTATCATATTCCCCAATCGAATGAGGCCTACGGCACGAGCGAAACACCGCTGATCCAGCAAAACGGCGACCCCGTCACGGACCAGCTCTACACCACCGGCTTCGCGCTTTTCGGCCTTCACGAAGCAGTTGCCGCGACCGGTGACGCCAGGCTCAGAGTCTGCCGAGGACAAGCTCGCTGCCTATCTGTGCCGAATTCAGGTCCGATCGAAGGACCTTCCATATCTCAACGGAACGTGGTTCCGCGCGTTCGACTACAGGCGCTGGGACTACTGGGCAAGCTCCGCCGACGCGGGGTGGGGCGCGTGGAGCGCAGAATCCGGCTGGGGCCCGGCCTGGATAACGACCGTCCTCGGCCTCCGTCTCAAGGGCACGAACGTCTGGGACCTCACCTCCGGCATCGACATCGCCGCACACTTCTCATCCCAGCGCAACCTGCTTTCCGAAAACGACGGAGGGCCATGGGTCAAGTGATGCTGCTGACCCGCGGCAGTCCTGAGTAACGCGGAGCGTGCATCGAGGGGCGCAGCGCGGAGAAGGTCACCGCGCTTTCTGGACCGAATAATACAAATACTACACCTCAACGAGGAGGCGGGAGATCAATTGGAGGAGATAGGATTCGGAATCATCGGCGCGGGCGCGATCTGCCCGCTGCACATATCGGCCATTGAGGCGAGCGACGGCGGCGCGCTTGGTGGCGATTGCGGACGTCTCAGCCGACCGCGCGAGAGCCATCGGCGAGGAGAAGGGCATTGCGTGGTATGCCGACCACAGCGAGCTTCTGCGCAATCCCGACGTTGACGTGGTCTGCGCGCTGACGCCCAGCGGCATGCGCGCGCCGGTGTGCATCGACGCCGCCCGCGCGGGCAAGCACGTCATCGCCGAGAAGCCGCTGGAAGTGACGCTGGAGAGCGTCGATTCGATCATAGATGAGTGTGACAAGGCCGGCGTCAAGCTGGCGGTGATATTCCAGATGCGGTTCCTGCCCGGCGCGCACGCGGCTGCACAAGGGCCGTCGAAGGCCGGCTGGGCAAACTGATACTCGGCGACGCCTACGTCAAGTGGCACCGCTCCCAGGACTACTACGATTCCGCCACCTGGCGCGGCACGTGGGCGTTCGACGGCGGCGGGGTGCTGATGAACCAGGCCATCCACTACGTCGATCTGCTGCAGTGGGCGATGGGCCCGGTCGAGTCGCATATTCGGCCACACGGACACCCTGGTTAGGCAGCGCATCGAGGTCGAGGACACGGCCGTCGCCTGCCTGCGATTCGCCAACGGCGCGCTCGGCGCGTATCGAGGCATGCACCTCCGCCACAAGGGCCAGCCCGCGCGGCTGGAGATTCGCGGCGAGAAGGGCACGGTCATCGTCGAGGACGGCAACGTGATCCTCTGGGACGTCGAGGGCGAGGAAGACTTCGTGGCGGAGAGAGCCGACACCGGCAGCGGCGCCACCAATCCGATGGCGATCAGCTCTCACGGCCACCAGGCCCAGATCAGCGGACATGGTGAATGCCATCAACGAGGATCGCCCGCCGATAGTAGACGGCCGCGAAGCCCGCAAGGCAATCGAGATCATAGCAGGCATCTATCGCTCGTCCCAGACCGGCAAGCCGGTACAGCTTCCGCTTTAGCTCCCTCCCCGCTGCGGGGAGGGTCGGGGTGGGGTCCGAGGTCGGTATTGACCATTAACCATTAACCATTCAACATTGAGCATTGAAATGCAACTAGCAGTCAATGGCGGGCCGCCCGCCGTTCCGAAAGGAACACTGCACTCGACGCCGCCCATCACGGCGCTCGACGAGGAGATGGTGCTGGCCTCTCTTCGGAACTGGAACCACGCCTGGGGCGAGAACTGCGAGTCGCTTCAGCACGAGTTCGCCGACTGGAACGGCAACAGGCACTGCCTCGCTCTTACCAGCGGCACGGCGGCGCTGCACGCCAGCATGCTTGCGTGCGGGCTGTCCGCGGGCGATGAGGTCATCACGCCGGCGTACTCGTGGACCTCGTCTGTGAGCTGCATTATTCACGCCAACTGCATCCCGGTGTTTGTGGATGTCGAGCCCGTTTCGTATAACATCGACCCCGCCCGTATCGAGGAAGCGATCACCCCGCGCACGAAGGCGATCATCGCCGTCCACTTGCACGGCATCCCGGCGGATATGGACGCGATCATGGACATCGCCCTGCGCCGCAATCTATCCGTCATCGAGGACGCCTGCCAGGCCCACGGCGCGCTGCACAAGGGCCGCAAGGTCGGCACGATCGGCGACTGCGCCGCCTTCAGCCTCAATCAGAACAAGATGCTCTCCGCGGGCGAGGGCGGCCTGTTCGTGACCGATGACGACGACCCGCTGGAGCGCGCCCGCTCGCTGGTGCTCTTCGGCGACTTCCGCGCGCCGCTCGGATGATCCCGACTACCACTTCTACGGCCTCGGCTACATGTATCGCTACAACGAGCTCTGCGCGGCCTGGGCGCGGGCGCAGCTTACGCGGCTCGACGAGATCGATCGCCCACGCCCGCTCGCTGTTCGCGGTGCTGCGCGAGCGCCTTGCCGGGCCTCCCGGGCCTGATCCTGCCGGTCGAGCCTGAAGGCGTCACCGAGAACGGCTACAACTTCGTCTGCCACGTCGATGCCGAGGCCGTCGGCTACACAGGGCCCGTGAACGCAAGTTCCGCGAGGCGATGATAGTCGGCTCTCGCGGCCGAGGGAGTCCCCGCATCGGTCTGGCAGCGCAGAATCCTGCCGGAGATGGCGGCGGTCGCCGCGAAGAACGCCTACGGCAACGGCAGCCCCTGGCGCGAGCACGGGTCAGATGTGAACTATGACCCCCGGCAGTTTCCCGTCGCGCTTGCCCATTCGGACAGCTACTTCATCATCGGCTCGCTGCGCCTGCCCAACACCGTCGAAGACCGCCGAGATGATCGCCGACGGTGTCCGCAAGGTTTTCGAGAATCTTGACTCAGATCAATATCGACGAACTCGCCTGTCGTGCGACGTCAGCCTCTACGAGCGAGGATGGAAAGGACAGGCGCTTCAGTGAGTGAGTTTGCAGCGGATTCGCAGAGGTGGATTATACGCCGCCGCCTGGCCTGCAGCTGCGCGGTCAGCAGTATCAGCGCATTGCCGAGCGAGTGCGCGACCCGCTGCTGGCGAACGCCGTTGCCATGCGCTCGCGGTGGCGAGACCATCGTGATGGTCTCGGTGGACATCTGTTTCATGGCGACGGAGTTCGTTACCGAAATCCAGGAGCCTTCGAGCAGCGAACGTGCGTTGCCGGGCGAACGGCTTCTCGTACACACGACCCACAGCCATGTAGCGCCCGCAGCGGTAGCCTACCACTGGGCCGAAGCCGACCCCGCATTCCTCGCAAGAGCTTCAAAACGACATACTCAGCGCGGCGATGTCGGCCTTGGACGAACCTGGAGCCGGTGAGGTCTTCAGCGGGGCACAAGAGCTCGATTGCCTCAATTGGAACCGGCGCTCGATGTACGCCGACGGCACGCTCGACGATGCACGGCTCCGCGGATAGAGCGGGTTTCATCGGCACCGGAAGGACGCGCGACCCCAATCTCAGCGTGCTGTTCTTCCGCAATTCCGAGGGCAACGTCATCGGGCGTGATCCCCAATTTCGGCACCCATCCCAACTGCGTCGAGAACGGGCGCTTCTACAGCGCCGACCTGCCCGGCGAAATAAGGCGGCTGCTGAAGTCGATCTTGGCGCGGAGACGGGCGTGGTCTATCTGACCGGCGCGGCCGGGCAATGTGTCGCCCGATCATCCGCGAGCCGGGCCGCAATACCCGAGCAGCCTTGGATGGGCGAGGAGGGTCTTCCAGGGCCGGACCTCTATATGACCGGCGAGCATTGGCAAGATCATAGCCCAGGCATTCACGCCCATCGAATCTCCGACGGTTGGCTTCGGCACGCCGCCGCTTCGGATCCCGATGAGGCCGTATCCCAAGAAGGGCGACCGGTGCTATCCCGACTATTGGACCGATGAATCCAAGGCGCATTACCAGGTCGATCGAGGCCGATTGGCCCCGGAAGCTGCGCGAGGAGAGCCCGGTCGAGGTGCGGGTGAACGTGATCCGAATCGGCGACACGGTTATCTGCACCAATCCCGCGGAGCTCTTCTCCGATTTCGCGCTTGCGATACGCGGGCTGCCCCGCGCGGGTCGTGCTGATCAGCCAGTTGACCGACGGCTACGTCGGCTACATGCCGACCCAGAGGCGTTCACCCGCGGCGGCTACGAAACCTGGCCGAGCGGTACCAGCAAGCTGGTCCCCGAAGCCGGAACCATCATATCGAAGGCACAACAAACCTTCTCCCTCCCCTCTGAGGGAAGGGTTGGGGTGGGGTCCGGACTCCCTCCCCTTTGAGGGGAGGGTTGGGGTGGGGTCCCAGTCCGCAAAGGCGGGCGAAGGCCACGCTGAAAGGAATTACCAGATGAGCGATTTTCTTGCTGGATTCGCCGAAATCGACTACACCCCCGCGCCGGGTCTGGCGGTGATCGGCCAGCATCACGTGCGCATAGCAGAGCGCACGCAAGATCCGCTTATGGCAAACGCCGTCGCTATGCGCCAGCGGCGACGAGACCGTCGTGATCGTTTCCATGACATCTGCTTTCTTCCGCCGGATTTCGTGGCCAGATTCAGGTGGCTTCGCGGAGCGGACCGGGCTGCCCGCAGGTCGGTTGCTGATCCACGCGACGCACTCGCATGTCGCGCCCGCGACTGTCGAAGTTCTGCGGCGATCCCGACCCGGCTTTGTGGAGGCGCTCAGGGAGAGCATCCGCAGGCACAGAAAGCTCTCGCAAGGCTGGAGCCGGTGAGCGTCTTCAGCGGGTCCGGGAACTCGACCATCTCAATTGGAACCGCATGGCGATGTATGACGATGGCAGTTCCGTGATGCACGGTTCCGCGGACAAGCCTGGGTACATCGGCACCGAGGGGACCCGCGACCCGAATCTGAGTGTGATCTTCTTTCGCAACGCGGAGGGCAACATCACAGGCGTGATCGCTAACTTTGCCACCCATCCCAATTGTGTGGAGAACGAGTGCTACTACAGCGCCGATATCCCCGGCGAGGTCCGGCGACTCATGAAATCGATGCTTGGCGCGGAGACCGGGGTGGTCTACCTCACCGGCGCGGCGGGCAACGTATCGCCACTGATGCATAAGCCGGGTGTGACCGTGGAGCCTTGGATGGGCGAGGAGGGCCTGGAGCGCGCGGGCCTTTTGCTGGCCGGCGAGATCAGCAAGATAATCGCGCAGGCAATCGATCCCATCGAGTCGCCGACGCTCGCCGTCAAGCACATCGCGGCCCAGATTCCCGATCAGGCCGTATCCCAAGCCGGACGAGCGTGCCTACCCGAACTCCTGGGGCGGCGATTCCGAGAAGTTCTACCGCGCAGCCGAGGCCGACTGGCCGCGAATGATGGCGCGAGGAAAGCCCGGTCGAGGTCCGGCTGAACGTCATTCGAATCGGCGATACGGTGATCTGCACCAATCCCGCCGAGTTCTACAGCGAATTCGCGCTCGCGATCCGCAAGGCCAGCCCGGCGCGAGTTACGCTCATCAGCCAGCTTACCGACGGCTACTGCGGCTACATTCCGACGCGTCTCGCCTTCACCCGCGGCGGCTACACAACCTGGGCCTGCCCGACCAGCAAGCTATCGCATGACGCGGGGGTCAGAATCGTCGAAGCGACGACCAGACTGCTGGCCGAGGCATTCATATAGCGTGTCAGTGCTGAACTCGTTTTAGCATCCAGGCTCAGTCTATATAGGCGGACTTCGAGTCACACGAAGGAGAATTCCGATGCGCTGCTCAATACTCGCTCTGGTTCTCCTGCTCCTCCCGCTCTCGCTCTATGCGCAGAACGTGGCCGAGCAGGTCGCGGAATCGCACGTGAAGCCGAGTCTTGCAGGCAAATGGCCGAACTCGGACAAGGCCATCGAGTCCCTGACCGACTGCCTCGGCGATCTCGCCATGCGCCAGCCGGGCGGCGCCAGCTACGAGTTCATGGCGGACCTGATGCCGCCGCTGCGCTACGTCGATGCTTGCTTCCACCACTATCCCATCGCTCTGAGCGCGCCAAACGCCAGAGTCAAGGCCCGCTACGTCAGCAACGGCAGCGCCGTCAATGAGCTTGCCCGGCAGTATAACTGGCGATTCGAGCCCGGCATACCCGTTCAGTTTCTGATCGGTGAGGACGAGCAGAGCTACGGCGCCGATCTCGCCCATCTCGACGGGCCTCATCTGGCCGACGGCTACCTCCCCATCGTCAGCAACAGATACCGCCACAACGACGCCCTGATCTCTCAGGAGGTGTTCTGCGGCGCCGAAAGCCCCTATTCCGACCATGCGGTCGTCTTCGTCCGCCTTTCCGGCAAGGGCAAGATCGTCGCTCGAATGCAGGAGATGATCACCGAGCCCTTCAACGTGGAGGACGGCAAGATCGCGGACGCCGACGGCAACGTCCGCCTCTGGATCAGCGACGGCTGGGAGTACCAAACCGGCGGCCAGCGAGTCTATGCGTGGCTCAAGCCGGACAAACCGCTCTACATCGCCGTCTTCACGGAACCGGCCAACGTGCCGCTTCCGAAACTCGACGCCGCCACCTTCAACGCCGAGCGCGAGAAGTGCATCGCCACCTGGAAATCGCTGCTCTCCGAGGGCATGCAGGTCGAGACGCCCCAGAAATACGTCAACAATGCGTGGCGCGGGCTTATGGTCGGGATGTATGAGATGGTCAACGGCGACGATATGTGCTACAGCGCCGGCAACCAATACGCCCATGTCTACGTATCGGAGGGCGGCGACGCCATCCGCGCGCTCGGGCTCTGGGGTCGCGGCGCGGATATGCGCCGCACGCTGAACCCGATCATGGACAACCAGCGCGACGGCCTCTGGTATAACCAGGCCGGCAAGAAAGTCGCATTCCTCGCGCACTACTGGCAGCTCACGCGCGACAAGACCTGGTTCGATGAGAACCGCGACCGATGGATAAAGCAGATCGACCGCCTCATCGACGACCGCGAGCCCGGCAACGGGCTCCTGCCGCGCGAACGCTACTGCGCCGACATCGAAACCCCGGTCTACTCGCTCAATGTCAACGCGACCGGCGCCGGCAGCCTGCGCGACTTCGCGGCCGCGCTCGATGACATGGGCGAGCACGAACAGGCTGCCAGGTGCGCCAGGGCGGCTGCTGAGCTGCGCCACGCGACCCTCAAGGCGGTTGCAGAGAGCGAGTTCAAGGACGTCAGGCCGGTCTTCATTCCCAACGCGCTCTTCGGCGAAGAGAAGCCTTACGAGCGCATGAGCGACTTGCGCCTCGGCGGCTACTGGGACCTGATGGCGCCCTACATTCTGAGATCGAACCTGTTCAAGGGCACCCCGCGCGAGGACTGGATCTTCCAGTACCTGCGGACACATGGCGGGCTGTGCATGGGCATCGTCCGCACGCATCCCGGTACCGCGTTCTACGTGGTCAAGCAGGGCAACAACCCGCTCTACACCCTTGGCTATACCGTCACGCTGCTGCGCCGCGACGAAGAGGTCGAACGATCGCTGGCCGGCTTCTACGGTCATCTGTCCCAGGGCCTCACGCGCGACCTTCATCGGGGGCGAGAGCAACTGCCTGCTCCCCTATGACAAGTTCGGCCGCCAGTTCTACCTTCCGCCCAACAGCGCCTCCAACGCATACTTCCTCTGGATGCTGCGCTACATTCTCGTCCAGGACTGGGACCTCGATGACGACGGCCGCCCGGAGACTCTCCGGCTGGCCTACGCGACCCCGACCGCATGGCTTGCCGACGGCAAGTCCATCAGACTCCAGCACGCGCCAACCGCGTTTGGCGAGGTATCACTTCTCATCAGATCGCGGCTGAGCAAGGGCAGAGTCCTTGCCGATGTCAAGGCCCCGGAGCGCGCCCCGGCGAAGACGCTGCTTCGCATCCGGCTTCCGCGGGGATACAAGATCATGGCTGCCCACGCAGGCAAGACGCCGCTGCGTGTGGATAAGACCGGCGCCGTGGACATCTCGTCAGCGCGAGGCGCGTTCCGTGTGGAGTTCGACGTGGCGAAGGCAACGCGGTAGTCTGACTGTCAAGCGCAAGAAAAAGCGGGCCGCCATATCGGCGGCCCGCTTCGTTTATGCTCCTGTGAATCCGCAGGATGCCTGTAGTCTACGGCTAAGGAATGGTCTGCGTGTCCTCTGTCTTTCGCAGTTTCACCATCGGATGCACGGTCGTGTTGCCCTCGTCATCGGTGATGGTGTAGGTTGCGGCTATGCCTACCGCTCGCACCATCTCTCCACCCCACATGTTATGCGGTCCCGTCAGCTTGATGCCGACGTTGGGGACTTCATTGAGGGAGAAATCGAAGTGCATCGTCCCGTCCTGAAGCCCGGCCCCGTCGTCGAGATAGTAGTACATCTCATAGGGGTCGGCCCAGGTAACTCGACCGCAGACGCAGACCAGGCAGCCGAGGTTCGGCGCGCCCTTTCCGTCGACGAGCCCGGCTATGGAGCCGCTATCGTGTCCGCCCACGGCCTTTGTGCTCATGGCGTAGGGCTTGATGAACGTGGTTCCCGGCGGCTCCACTATCGTCGTCTGACACGCCGCGATGGCGCCGCGGCCGCCGATCAACGTCGCGAACCCGTCGATGGTGACCTTGGCTCCCTCGCCCGGCGATGTCACCGGGTCGTAGACCACTATCGAAAGCGGCGAGTTGTCCTCCTGCACGTAGAACTTGCCCTCATCGGGGAACGCCGCCGACACCCGCACGTTCGCAAGAGTCACCTGCGAACCATTGGGCGCGGTCCGAACCTGCTGGAGAGTCATCGGCGTATAGGGCGGAAGCGTGATGGGCAGCGACACGAACTGATCGACCGTCTGCCCGCTGAAATCGACCGGCGGATCGCCATACGCAGGCGTGTCCAGGCTGAACGGCGCGAGAGCCTGGTTGGAGACAAACCCGTGATTGCCGGTCAGCAGGACCATCGCCTCTACGCTGCACGACATTCCGCCCAGGTCCGCCCATGTCAGGTGTATCTCGGCGCCGGTCGTGGCCGTGGCGGCCCCGCTTGCGTCGTCGCCTGTTACGCCCAGGTGGTTCGTGTTGTCGAACGCGACCTGGACGCCGTTGGGATTGTCGCCGTCGGTAAGCTCGCCGGTCCCTCCGTTCACCGGAGCGTGGCCGAGGTAGCGGTTGGTGAGGTTCTTGAGGTCGGTGAGGTCGGCGTGCAGCGAGCCATCGAAGATGTTCATGCACAGCACGTGAGTCGGCGCGAAGCCATTGTTGAACGTGCTGCCGCTTAGCGAGCTCAGCACTCCGGACATCGGCCCGACGCCTTCGGGCACGTCGAGCACCTGCGTCCCGCCGGGACCGACCTGCAGGAATACCAGCCAGAAGTTGCCGCCGTTCTCGAGGTTGCCGGTGATGCCGAAGTCGAGGCCGTTATCCGACTGCGTGGCGAACAACTGGTCCAGCTCGGAGCCCTCATCGCCGCTGCGGTCGCCAAAACCGGTATGGTTGTCCTGCGTGGCGACGAGGTGGCCCGTGAAGTCGGTGGGTATGGCAGCGCCGTCCAGCACAGGAGTCGTGGCGATCGGGTTACCGACATCCACAACGGCGAACTGGTTGCCTCCGACGTTCGTGTAATCGACCATCGACCCCGGTCCGCCCTCCGGGCCGCCCAGGAATCCGAGGTTGCCCTGTCCTCCGCCCAGGCCGGGAAGTGTCTGGTTGGACATGTAGCCCGTAGCGCTGTCGAGAAGCACCATGATCTTGACGCTCGTGGGCGCGTCCCAGGGATTGACGCCGAGGTCGGCCCAGCAGAAGAACGCTTCCATTCCCGATCCGGCGGTTGCGGCGTCGATAGCGTTCTGCTCGGGTGTCTTCGTATCGTCGCCGGTTACCCCCACGGTGTTGGTGTTGTTGTATGCAAACTCACTGTTCAGGGAGTTCTCGAGGAACGCCCCGCCGCCGTTGACCGGACGCGATCCTAGATACGTTCCCGTGTTCCCGATCAGATCCACGGAGTCTACATATACGGTGTTCGCCCAGTTGTTGAAAGCGATCGCCCTGGTCGGATTGAAGCCGACATCCAGAGTCGTGCCGTTGAGATTAGCGACGGTTCCAGGCACGCCGGGATCGCCGGGCTTCGGAGTCAGCACGTTGCTGCCGCCGGGCGCCGCCTCGATCAGGATGACGTAGGCATTGGCATCGCCACTGACCTTAGGTTCCAGATTGCCGGTGATCGCGATGTAGAGGCCGTCGAGACCGTTTCGGTTGCCGGCGGCCACAAAGACCTGGTCCAACTCAGAACCTGCTCCATTCCCCCACGTGTCCCCAAAACTGGTCGGATTGATCTGCGTGGCCTTCAGCGAACCTGAGAAATCCGTCGGAATACCCGTGCCGTCGAACGTGACGGCAAATGCGCCGGCGGACGCAAACATGACCACTAACGCCAGAAACAAAGCCAGTCTCATAGAAAGCACCCCCTAAGTGTTAGTAAACTCGTTCACCCTCAAAAACGAAGCGCCGCCGAGGGCCAGCCCAAGTCGAGCACAGCCTGCCGGCGGCGTCAAAGATTCGGCCAGTGTGTTTGGTGTTAGCGGACTACCGCTTCCTCCTGAAGATCGCCAGCATCGGCAGGCCCGCGAACAGGGCCAACAGGCTCGATGGTTCCGGGATCGTGTAGACTCTCTCGACTCCGGCAAGTCCGTTGACTTCAAAGACCGCCACCGGGTTTGCTGCCGTGACCTCGAACCAGGTAAGGTCGGAATTGATTCCGCGGAAGTCATTGCCGATTGCGTCCCATGTTCCCGTAACGACCGCTTTGTACCTGATACCAGCCCGGCGCGAGCGCCTGCTTATACTGGTAGATGCCGCCGCCCAGCGCGGTCATCGAATTGCCGGTATTGTCCCAGCCCTGCCAGTCGCCGACCGCGGTCCAGGTGCCGGGGTCTGTGCTTGTGCCTATCCGGCCCCAGTTCCCGTTCCAACCGTCGTCAATAACATTGGCGTTGAACGTGATGGTAATGTTGCCGTCGCCGTCGCCAAGGAACCAACTGTTCCCGCTGCCGGGCCAGTTGTTGTCCCAGGTGCCGTCGGTGACCTTGAACTCGTGGCGCCCACCGACGCTGCTCAGATCCACGGTCCAGATGCCGCCGCCAAGGTCGGTCATGACATTAGCCGCGGCGTCCCAGCCGTTGAAGTCGCCGGCTACGTGGTAGTCGGCCATTGCAGGTGCGGCCACCAGAGCGATGGCCATTACTAGCAGAATCTTTCTCATCTCCATCCTCCATAAGCTATGCTGTAATGCCCGCCTTCTGTGAGGCGAATTCGTCCGCTGAAGCAAGCATGTGCAATATATCTCCGGCTCAGGCGTTTGTCAATACCTGTTTTTACAGGGTGTCTTTGGTCTGAGAATCTGTCACCCCCTAATTCGTCTGAGAAAATGTCACCCCCTTTGGCTGCCTGGTGGTTGGATGCCATCATCTAAGCATGAGCAGGGAGACAGTAGGATTGAGCAGAGAAGAGAACCGCCGGGCGTTGGTACTGGCGACAGCCGGGCTCGGAGGACGGACCAACGAACAGATCGCTCGGGCCTTGGGCCTGAGCATACGCCAGGTGCAGCGACTCAAGAAGACGTTGAGGGCCGAAGGCCCGACCGGCTTGGCGCACGGCAACAGAGGGATCACAGCGAGCCATGCTCTGCCGGAGGGCTTGATCGGGCAGGTGGTGGAGCTTTACAAGGGCAAGTATGCGGGCTTCAACTTCAGTCACTTCCACGAGAAGCTCACTGAGCTGGAGGGTCTGGAGCTATGCCTGATCGTCAGTGAGCAGGATCCTCAAGGCTGCGGGATACGCAAGTCCGAGGAAGCGCAGAGCTCCCAAGCACCGTTCTCGCCGCGAACGAAGGAGCTGCGAGGGCGCGATGCTTCAGCTTGACGGCAGCCCTCACGACTGGTTGGAGGGCAGAGGCCAGCAGAATGTGTCTTGTGGGAGCCATAGATGACGCCACGAGCAAGGTAGTAGGAGCTCTATTCCGAGGCCACGAGGATTCGCAGGGCTACTTTCTGCTTATGCGAAAGGTGGCCAGCAAGTATGGGTTGCCCGAGACCATATACCGTGACCGCCACGGTATCTTCGAGCGAGACGCCGGCGAACCCGATACGATCCTCGAAGAGCTTGAGGGCAGGCGCGAGCCGACACAGTTCGGACGGCTGATGGAAGAGCTTGGCGTGCGCCAGATCGCCGCACATTCTCCTCAGGCAAAGGGCCGGATAGAGCGTCTGTGGGCCACATTCCAAGACCGGCTTGTAAGCGAACTGAGACTGGCCAACGCCTGCAACATGGAGCAAGCCACCGAAGTGCTCGACAAAGTCGTGACGCGACCACAATAGGCGCTTCTGCCGCAAAGCCGACGATCCCAACAGCGTATGGCGCAAGCTTGGCACGACGCTGGATTGGGACTCCCTGTTCTGCTTCAAATACAAGCGCACCGTGGCCAAGGACAACACGGTCTCACTGTTCAATACAATTCTGCACATCCCGCCGGTCCGGCCAGCAGAAGCTACTCAGGATGCCTAGTAGAGGCCCAACAGCGGTTCGACGGCAGCCTCAAGGTCTTCTACAAACACAACTGCATCGCCAGAACCGATCCGCCGGCGGTCCCGCCCGCAGCAATCCGGGTGCAGGCCATCAACGGGCGCTATACCGAGGAGTGCCCTTGGACCGCCCCAAGGGACTACACAACAAAGCAGGAAACACAAGCACCAGAGCCTAAGCCTAACACCATCTCCAAGCCAGCAGCCAATCACCCCTGGAGAAGACCAGCCGTGACATAATCCCAGACCAGTTAGGGGTGACATAATCCCAGACCAACGACATACCTGTTTTTACAGGGTTCTTACATCGGACGCGACCCGCGGCAGCAGCCGTCTCTGAGGCGCCCCATCGATCATCTGCACGCTCGAAACGCCCGTAACCTTCACGTAGTTCCCGACGCCCGGGTAGACGTAGGAAATCGTGACCCGCACGCCAAGCCGCCGCTGGCCGTCGCCCTTATACGATCCGTCCCACACCCCGGAGCCGTCGTCAACGTAGAAGAAGTCCTGGCCCGTTTCATCCGTGCCCTGATCGGTCACGCGGCCCCATATCGTGACCAGAAGCCCCGTGTTCGTCAGCCCGGCCGCGCCGGGATCGATAAGCCACCCGCGCTGCCACCGACGGTCTGATTCGGCATCGCAAGCGGCTTGGGTAGCGTCCCGGTCGACCCGACCGACGCGCTGACGGCGTTGATCACCTTCTCCCCGCCTTCGTATGTGACGAAGCCCTGCACGGTCACCGTCTGCCCCTTGTCCGGCAGATAGCCCGTGACGGTATCTTTCACCCTCACGCCCGATATGCGCTGGGGGTCTTCGATGTAGTAGCTCCAGAGCGGGTAGTACTGGCCCGTAACCACGCTCGCCGGGAGACTGACCGCGGTTCCATAGGGCAGCGCCCTGGCCGCCGCAATCGACGGCTGCGGGGCAAACTGCAGCCCACTGAGCGTCACCTCGGCATACTGCGTCGCGGGAATGCGGTCGAAATCGATCGGCGGCGTGCCCGGATTGTAGAACTTGCCACCGAAACCCGGCAGGCTCTGGTCGGAGATGTAACCCGCGTTCCCCGTCAGCAGCGCCATCACGCCGACCTGCGATGTCGAGAGGCCGATGTCCGCAAACGGCAGCGAGATCTCGGCTCCGGTCGTTGCCGTCGCTGCGTCGATTCCGGTCTGCTCGATCGAGCGCCCCGAATCGGACGTCACGCCCGCCGTGTTCGTGTTATCGAATGCCGCCAGCGCGCCGTTGGGGTTCGTTCCGCCGGTCAGCACGCCGCTGCCGGAGTTAACGGCTGCGGCTCCCATGTACCTGCAGGTGTTGTTGACGAGATCCACCAGATCGACGTAGAGCACCCCGCCGGAGGTGTTCAGGCACAGGCACCAGTTCGGCTCGAACCCCTCATCCATCATCGTGCCGTAGATCGTCCCGATCACGCCCGATGGCGGCCCGTTTGTGGCCGTCAGCGTGCCGGTCCCCTCCGGCTGTGTCTGCAGGAAGACCAGCCAGTAGTTGCCGTTGGTCTCCAGGTTGCCGGTGATGCCGATCTTGAGCGACGAAGCGTCGTTGGTCACGAAGAGCTGGTCGAGCTCTGATCCGCCGCCCGAAGCTCCCGCGTCGCCGAACCACGTGAAGTTGTCCTGCGTCGCGACCAGCTTGCCGGCGAAATCGCTCGGTATACCGCGCCCGTCAACTGTGATTCCCGAACTGCTGGGTGCGGGCTGGTTTGCCATTGCAGCCGAGGATAGCGAGTCTGGACTCTCCACTCTCCACTTTCCACTTTCCACTGCCGCGCTCTGCCCCGTCGCGCCCCGCACGAGCACGCACGACGAAGTCGGTTCGAGATGGAAATGCGCGCCGCCGTTATTGACGTCGATGTATGTGTCCGTGTGCAGCATGTCCTCGATATGAACCATTCGGCAGCGGCAGGCCCGAAACGTCCACGTCCTGCGCGACGCCGCTGTTGTTGAGCGCGACCACGACCGCCGAGTCCACGTACTGTCGAGAATACACGAATACGCTGCTGGTCACGTAGCGCTGCTGGATGTCGCCGAACTGCAGGGCGGGGTTGTTCTTGCGCACGGCCGACAGCACCGAGAGCGTGCGCGCCGCGTTCGTATTAGTGTCCCATGACTCCATCATCGGCCTGTTGTAGGGATCGGCGCCCCACACTCCACCGGTGCCGGGCGTGTCGTTGTGGAGATACTGCTCGGTGCCGTAGTAGATGCAGGGTATGCCGGGCAGGGTCTCGAGCAGCACCATGCACTGGTCGATGCGATTGTGCGCGGCGGTGTTGTCCTGGCCGTATTTCCAGTAAAGCGACGTCATCAGCCGCTGAGTGTCCTGGCTATCGAACCAGATGACCTGCCAGTTGGAGTTCGGGCCGCCCTCGCCGTCGGCGCCGAACGCGGTCTGCCTGGAGGCGACCATGCTCCAGAAGTCCCAGAACGTCTCCTCCTCCTGCGCGACCTTGCGGATGCCGTCGGACATCTGGAAGTCGAAGAGCGCGGTTCCTGCTTGATGCGACCAGTCCACGCTGCCGGAGTCCCATCCGCCGCCGCCGTCAGTACTCCGCAAAGGCGTAGGCGCCCGGCCTGCCGAGCCAGCCCGCGAATGCGTTCATTTCGTCGGTGAACTGCGCGCATGAACGTCACCGGCACGTGCTTGGCGGCATCGAGCCTGAACGCGTCCGTCCCGTGCCAGACCCACTTCGCCACCGCGCTGAGCAGGTACCTTGCGCACGATGAACTCGTCCTGGTTGAGGTCGGCCATGCCGAATATGTTGGCGTTGAGCATCCAGTAGGGGTCGTTCCACTTGTCGTCGGGCATCGTGCCGAGGTGGTGGTAGAAGTTCTGATAGTCGCGGTTATACTGAGCCTTGATCGTCCCGTCCTTGTAGACCCGGCACAGGTTCCCGCTGCCCGTGTAGCCGCCGTTGTTGAGGTTCACGTCGAGCACGAGCCTCATGCCGCGCGAGTGCAGGCCGTCGGTGACCGCGTCGAATGTCGCCCAGTCGCCGAAATGCGGCTCGACGCGGTAGAGGTCGTTCATATCGTAGCCGTGGTAGGGCGTGCCGTTGGCGAGTAGGTAGGGGTCGTTCTGGCAGCACGGCGTGACCCAGATCGCGGTCGCGCCGACGGTCTTTAGGTAGTCAAGCTTCTGCCGAATGCCCTCCAGGTCGCCGCCAAAGTACTTGCCCCACTCGGTGTGATCGGGGGAGTACTGGTTGGGGTTGACGGCGGTGTTGTTAGCGGGATCGCCGTCCATGAAGCGATCCACCATGATCATATATATCGTGTCGCCGCGCATATCGAGCGCGTAGGCGGGCAGCACACAGGCGCCCGCGAGCGTAAGGGCCAGGACGAAGAGTGTCAGCCGAGGCAATCTCATCTCCCACCTCCACACTGGAGTATGCGTCGAGAACCGCCTGATTGTCAAGGGCACTGTGGATGCTGAATCAAGTTCAGCATGACGCAGTGTTCAGCGTGACGTAGTGTTCAGCATGACGTAGTACTGTGCGATATGGGTATTACGCATTGGTACTGGAGGTGCGAGACATGCGAGACGTGATTGAGGTGGTGACGTGGCGGTCCTCGCTTGAAGAGGCTCGTATCGAAGCGCGCGCGGAGCATAAGGACCTGCTTATCGATCTGTTCAACCCTGGGTGATACGGCTGCCGGTATATGGGTGCCAACACCTATCCGGACCCGCGCGTGTCGCGGTTCATAAACGAGCATTCCGTTCCCGTGCAGTTCAACATCAAAGAAGACGTGGGCGCGCCGTTTCGTTACCACGCCCAGTGGACGCCGGCCATCATGTGGTATGACTTCGAGGGAAACGAATACCGGCGGTCGTTCGGATCGCTCAATCCCGACCAGTTCCTGGCGGAGTTCGCGCTGGCGCATGCGCTGCGATTCTACCACGGCGGGCAGTTCGACCGCAGCGTGGAGCTCTTCGAGCAGGCGCAGGAATACACCAAGTACGACCCCGTTCGCCACGCGGAGAACCTCTACTGGATCGCCGCGGCGAAGTATGAGAGCAGCACCGGCACCGCCGACGACCTCATGGCCGGTTGGAGGAAGCTCCAGGAGGCATATCCCGACAGCGACTGGGCTAAGCGCTCGCTTCAGCTCAAGTTCGAGTAGACCATGTGGTTGCAGCGTGCGGGCGGACCAACCGGCCGTATCCCGGCGGCAGTCCGGATAACGGTCGGCGCGCGTCTGCTCGTCCTGCGATACTGTTCAGTTCTGCGGGAATCACGTCGTGCTGAACTTGATTCAGCATCCAGACCACGAAGGGATGGGTCCTGAATCAAGTTCAGGATGACGCTGGCGTCCGCAGTCGCTCCAGCAGAACTGAACTCTTTCCGTCCTGAGTGACCAACTCTCTCCGTCCTGCTTGACACAGACTCCCACCGCAAGTAAACTACCTCTGCAGCCAACTCCTCCCGATCCGGGTTCGGACTTCCGTTCCGAAGGAGAAAGGGCCATGTGCGGTCCGAACGTCTCGGTCCTCATTCCCGCCTATAACGCCGAAGCGACGGTCGAAGCGGCGGTCGCGAGCATGCTGCGCCAGACGCTGGATGACATCGAGATCGTGGCCGTCGATGACGGCTCGACCGACTCAACGCCGCTCATGCTCGACTCGATCGCCACCCGCGACCCGCGCGTTCGCGTGATCCACACCGAGCGGCACGGCATCATAGGCGCGCTCAACACGGGCATCGCCGAGTGCCGCGGCGAGTTGATCGCCCGGATGGACGCCGACGACATCTCGCATCCGCGCCGGCTCGAAATGCAGGTTGCGCTGATGGACGAGCACCCCGAAGTCAGCGTCTGCGGCACGCTCGTGCGCATGTTCCCGCGGTGGCAACTCCTCGGCGGGCTGGTGCGCTACGAGCAGTGGCTCAACTCGCTTGTCACGCACGACGAGATCGCCCGTGACGTCTTCGTCGAAAGCCCTCTCGCGCACCCCAGCGTTATGATGCGGCGCGAGGAGCTTATTGAGATCGGCGGCTATCAGGATCACGGCTGGGCGGAGGACTACGACCTCTGGCTGCGCTATCATATTGCCGGCAAGCGCTTCGCCAAGGTCCCCATAACGCTCACATTCTGGCGCCAGAGCGAGGGCCGCCTCACATTCACCGACCCCCGCTACTCCGTCGAGAACTTCCTCCGCGCAAAAGCCCACTACCTTGCGCAGATAGTTCCCCCTCCGCTGCGGAGGGGGTTAGGGGGAGGTCCTTCGTCCGCTCGGACCCCACCCCAACCCTCCCCTCAGAGGGGAGGGAGCAGTCGGACCCCACCCCAACCCTCCCCGCCGCGGGGAGGGAGCAGTCGGACCCCACCCCAACCCTCCCCGGAGCGGGGAGGGAGTAGTCGGACCCCACCCCAACCCTCCCCGCCGCGGGGAGGGAGTAGTCAGACCCCACCCCAACCCTCCCCTCAGAGGGGAGGGAGTAGTCGGACCCCACCCCAACCCTCCCCTCAGAGGGGAGGGGGTAGTCGGACCCCACCCCAACCCTCCCCGCCGCGGGGAGGGAGTGGGCGAGTCATCATCCTCTGGGGCGCGGGCAAGACCGGCAGGCGGCTGAGCAAACACCTGCTGCGCGAGGGCGTCGATTTCCAGGCCGTCATCGACATCGACCCCGCCAAAATCGGCCGGACCCTGCGGGGCAAGCCCATAGTCGGCGTCGAGTACCCTGTCGGGCGAGACGACCCCCTTCGTCATCGCCGCCGTAAGCTCCCACGGCGCGCGCGAACTCATTCGGGCGCAGCTCTGTGAACTGGGCTTCGCCGAGTCCCGCGACTTCATCTGCGCCGCCTGATCAAAGAAAAGGACCCGGACGGGTGGGCGATTCGTCCGGGTCCGTTTGTCCCCGAATGGGGACCGGGCATGTCAGGCAGGCAATCAGTAGGTGCGCGCCCAGGCGACGCGCCAGATGCTATACGTGCCGGTGTTCGCGGAGTTCAGGAAGTCCACGTATTCAGAGACCGAGAAGTCCAACAACAGGCGATCGCGCGAGGACAACTCATGCGCGAATCCGACTTCATACGTGTGCTGGCGCAGGTCAACCGGCAGCCACGTTGGCCCGACACCCGGCGGATACAGCGTGGGGTTGAGCTGGGCCCCGCCGTCGGACTTCGAGAGAATGTAGCGTCCATAGATCCTTAGCTTCGGCGTCAGGTAGCAGGTCAGACCGGTGGACCACTGGTTGTTCTCGGTCTTGTAGGGCACCATGTTGGGCGCCGTGTGCGGCAAGTACCCGGGATCGACACCCAGAATCCAGAGGTTCACCGCGTCCGTGCTGATGCGCGCGTAGTTGGCGTCCAGAACGAGTCTCGAGTTGAACGCATACCACGCGCCGACCGTCCCCGTCGTCATTTCGTTCTTGTATCCCTGGCCGGCGGCCTCCTTGCGCAGTTCTTCCTCGGTGGCGTTGGTGGCCGCGACGGGAATGTCCGCCCAGCCGACCCGGATCAGGCTGTTGCGCTCGTTGACGCTGCTGAGGTCACCGAACAGAGCGAAGTTGTCTCGCAGCATATAGGTCGCATTCGCATTGACCTGATTGCGTTGGTCGGGGACGCCGGCGAACCCGGCCGTATCCGCGTTGTATGACTGCGCGTTGGCCGACAGGCTCAGGCTGGTCGTCGGATAGTAGCGAATGGAGCCCGTGACGATGTTCGCCTTGGTCGAACCCTCTGTCCCGGCCCACTGTTCGCTGGTGAACTGAGTCGATCTGGAGACGTCACGCCGCTCATATCCCAGCTTCATGAACGCCCGCGGTATGCCCGAGTAGGTGGCCTCGAACAACGACGATCTCTGCTTCGTGGAGAGCGCGTTATTGACAACGTTCCCACCGCTTATGACGGGGACGACGTGGCTGGACTGGTCGAGAGTCCGATAGCGGGCGGTGAATGTCAGCGCGTCGGTTGCCAGATAGGTCAGCGCCGCGTTGACCGAGTTGATGGTCATCCCGGCCGGGTTCGACTCAACGAACGACGCCCGCGTGTTCTCACGCTTCCTGGTGATCTGGACGCCGGTGAAGTAGAGCCGCTTGTTTATCGTGGCGCGGGCCTTGAACGTCGAGCTCTTGGTGTCGCTGTCGATCCGGGTCATGTCGTTCAGCAGGGCCACGCCCGACGCGAGGTTCCCGCCCTCGCCGAACTTGGTGTCGTCGTAGCGGTAGTTGACCACTGCCGCCTGTCCGAGCCGCAGATCGCCGCCCAGGGTTGCCTGGGTCGTGTCGTTGTGCACCGGCTCGGCGATCACGTGTTTCCTGGTGCCGCTGCCGTCGTTCCATCGACCGCCCTGCTGACGGGCGCCGTCCTTCGACTGCATCCAGGAACCCGCCACGAGCCGGAGCGCTTGATAGCTGTCCGGCACGGCCCGCACGCCGACCGCATTGACCGTGCGCACGACCGAGAAGAGTTGGTTGGGGCTGTCATCTACCCCCGGGGTGGGCGCCACCAATGATATGTCGCCGACGCGGATCGCCTGGAGCCTGTGGGTAAGCACGGAGTTCGTGAACGACAGCCCGAAGCGGTTCCTGTAGGCCAGGTCCACCGCCGCGTCGATATCGTGGGCGAACAGATACCGACCGAGCACGTTATACTGCCACGGCCCGCTGTAACCGAACGAGCGCAAATACTCCAGCGACGACAGGTTCAGCGTGCGCCCATCGAACTCGCGGACGTCGTCCATGCTGCCCACGCCGGTCGGGTGGTAGAACCCAATCTGGATCCTATGTTCCTGCGCATTGCCGTGCAGAATGTCCAGAGCGGCGCCCGCCGGCCAGCACGCGACCGCCACAAGGGCGCACACCATTGATGCAACTGTCAGTCCTCTCACATTCCACTCCCAGTTCGTGTCATGCTGAACTTGTTTCAGCATCCAGACCTGTCCAGGGTGACACGAAAAGCGTTCAGTTCATGAACCTCCGGTGCTCATCCGGGCCATGTATCTGCTCGTGGCAGCTCAGACACTTACCGCGCTCCGCAAACTTCTCGAAGGTGCTGGTGGCAGGGTCGAGGCTCGTGCTTCTTGAGTGCGGGCTTGGATGGCACTTCAGACACAGGAACGACTCCGGCTGCACGAGCAGGTTGTTGTTGACGGTGCCGTGAGGGTTGTGGCAGATCGTGCAGTCCTCGGTCACCGGCGGGTGGTCATAGACATACGGCCCCAGCTTCTCGGCATGGCACTTGAAGCAGGTCTCATTCACCGATTCCGCGCGCAGCATGCCAGACGGCCCGCCGTGCGGGTTGTGGCAGTCGCTGCACTTCATCTTGCCCTCTCGAATCGGGTGGTGGGACGGTAGATTGCCCTGCGCCTGCTTCGACTTGTGGCAGGTATAGCACATGTAGGGCTCCGATGTGCGCTGGAATAGCGTCTCGTTGCCCTTGAGCTCCGTAAGCAGCTTATCGCGCTTTGCTTTGAGCTCGACGACCTTCTCCCACGCGTCCGCCTTCTCCGCGGAGTCCTTCGGCGCCGTCTGGTAGGACAGCTCCGCCTGATGGATCGATCTGGAGAGGCCGTCGAGTTGCAGCTTGGCGTCCTCGATGTCCTTGGAGAGGTTCTCGGTGTCGGGGCTGTGCAGGTCGTGGCAGTTGATGCACGAGACCTTCGCCCTCGCGTGCGCGCTCGTGCGCCACAGCGTGACGTACTCCTGGGTATGGCACTTCATGCAGATCGAAGCGGTCTGATCTGGCTTGAGCCTTTCGGGCCGGACGATCATCGTCGGATCGCCGCCGCCCGCCACGTGCGCGCTGCCGGGGCCGTGACACGCCTCGCAGCCTCTCTTCGACTGCTCCGTGTTGAACAGGGTCCGCCGGTGGACGGTCATCGCCCAGTTCTTCGACATCTTGGCGTGACACTTCAGGCAGACATCGGTGCCCACGTACTTCGCCGGCTCCTCAGCCGAGCCCCTACTCGAAGCGAACCACATCCACGCAATGGCCAGACAGACGCAGCCGACCGTAGCGACAAGGGACCTGCGCTTGCTCAACTCCACTACCTCCACCTTTCACCACACTCATTATCGCCTACTGCCGGGCTTATGTCAATAGCTTGGTGCCCATCGGCACAGAGTTTTCCCCGCGCCCACTTGACCGCAGGGCTTGTTTCGGTTATGGTAGAGTCATGATTTCACGCCAGAAGCTTTTCGCGCTATGCATGCCCTTCTTCGCACTCCTTGCGACGGCCGCGCTCGCAGGCACGGACGTTCAGTTGCTTGACGCCAACGGCAATCCCATCAAGCCCGACCGGCTCGACAGCGTCAGCATCACCAAGAGCTGTGGGGACTGCCACGACGTAGCGGCCAATGCCGGATCCGTCCACTTCAACCGCAAATCGCACGACTCCGATCCCGAGTCGGCAAGCTGCCTGGGCTGCCACATGCCGCTCAAGGACGCGTTCAACGCCGACGGGACGGTCAAGAAGATGACTACTGCGGTAGACGACCAGACCTGCCTAGGCTGCCATCCTGACGTCGGACTCCGGCCCGGTCATCCCGGCGCGAGCCACGAGGGCATGGCCGTGCATAGATTGCCATAAGAACGCGGGCCACAAGACCTCCGGAGCCCCCTCGTGCAAGGGCTGCCACCTTGGGGGCAAGGCTGTGACTCCCATCGGGGCGAAGGCCACGACTCCCATTGGGGCTAAGGCCACGATTCCCACGCATCCCGGCCTGCCTGCCCTGCACCTCAAGCGCATCGCCTGCGAGAGCTGCCACATAGCGCGCACACCTTCCGGCAAGGCCCCCGGCTACGTTGTGAAGGCCGGCAAGATCGTGCCGGTGGACGAGTCCGGCGCGCTGCTTCACCACGGCGTTGACTTCAAGCTCGGCTGCTGGGGCAAGACCGGCTGTGCCGACTGCCACTCTCCCGGCTCGAAGTTCTTCTTCGGCACGACCGTAACGACAGGCCCCGACGGCAAGACCGTCCGCAAGCCGAACTACAAATCAATGGGCCTGAACTATCGCGAGCTTGAGATCAGCTTCGCGCGCGAAGACTTCATCAAGCGCTACGGCGGATGGCTCTTCGTGCTGGTACTCGCGATGACGGTGCTGCATTATCTCATCTTTGGCCCGCACAGGGTGCATGCCTCCGAGGGTGACCCCGAGGTCCAGCGGTTCACGCTATACGAGCGAGCGATCCACTGGCTCGCGATGCTGTGCTTCGCGTTTCTGTCCCTGAGCGGGATAGCGTTCCTGCTTCACAGAGAATCGCCGATGAGCGCGATGAGGACGGTCCACGGCCAGGTCGGCTGTGCTTTCGTGCTCGTGCTGATCGCGCTGGTGATGACCTGGTGGAGGCACGCGGTATTCACACAGTGCGACAAGGAATGGATCTGCAAGCTGGGCGGTTACCTCTGGATCAGGACCGACTGCCCCGCAGGCAAGTTCAACGCGGGCCAGAAGGCGTTCTTCTGGCTGGTGGCGGTGCTGGGCGGGCTGGTGATCAGCGGCACGGGGATCGCCCTGCTCGCGGGCAAGGGCTTCGCTGCATCGTGGGTCTACACGCTGCACGACATTGCCGCCATCGCGTTGATCGCGGGCATCCTGGGGCACATCTATCTGGGGATCTTCGCCAACCCCGGCACGATAATGAGCATCCTCACCGGCCGCGTGAAGAGGAGCTGGGCCGAAAAACACCACTCCGAGTGGGCGAAGAAGCTTGTGGAGAAGTAGTCGAGTGCTGCTTGACATCAGTCGATAGTGTTGTATAATGAATACAACAGTCAAGGTCCGTAAGGGGTGTGTTCGATGGCAAGAGCGTTTGGCGAATTGTTCAAGAGTCTTCGGATTGGGGGCGGTCAGACACTGAGAGGGTTCTGCCAGGTCCACGGTTTCGACCCGGGCAATGTGAGCAAGATGGAGCGCGGGTTGCTGGCTCCGCCTCAGTCGCCGGATAAGCTTGGCGAATACGCGCTGGCCCTCGGCCTGTCCGCGAAGAGTGCCGAGTATGCCGAGTTTGTCGATCTTGGTCTGGCGTGCAGCGGACAGATACCGGCGGATGTCATGCAGGATGAGGAACTGGTCGCCAAGTTACCGGCGCTGCTTCGCACTGTGAGTGGAAAGAAGCTCTCATCGAAGCAGTTGGATGAGTTCATAGAGACGATAAGGAGAGCGTAGCCTGGTGGATCCGATCAAGGCACCGTTCCTCACGTACGATGACGTGAATTCCCGTGCTGGTGCTCTTCTGAAGCAGTACGGCCAGGGCGATTGCGTTCCTGTGGACATTGAAGCCATCGTCGAGCTCGACATGGGAATAACGGTTATCCCGGTGAGAGGCCTGCAGGAACGATTCGGCGTTGACGGCTTCCTCTCACTAAAGATGGCTGAGATCACAGTGGACGAAGCCATCTTCAGAGGTCACCCGTCGAGGTACCGGTTCACTGTAGCTCACGAACTGGGGCACATGGTACTGCATAGGGAAGTCTTTGAGTCAGTCGATGTTCGCACCCCCAAAGATTGGGTCGATTTCTACCACGCGATTCCCGATGACGACTACGGTTGGCTAGAGCGCCAGGCATACTGGTTCGCGGGTGCTGTCCTTGTGCCCGAGGATGCCTGCATTGCGGAGTACCACACTGCTCTGGAGAAAGCCAAGGCTGCGACGGTTGACGTGAACCTGCTATCTGTTCGCTCGCGGTCGCATATTGCCGGGGCTGTGGCTAGGCGCTTTCAGGTTTCCACAGGGGTTATCGAGCGGCGTCTCGCCGAGATCGGTCTCTGGTAGCTCCTGCTATTCCTCAATCCCTCGCATCAGCCTCGGGCTGGCGTGGCCCTTGATGCACTTTCGCCATCCGTCCGGCAAGGCGAAGTCGTCCCCGACATTCTTGAGCCACTTCCCGAGTTCGGCGTCCCCTCTGGCTATCTTCCTATTAGACGCCCGGCTTAGCTTTCCGGTGACATTCTACGCCTTGCCGATAACCGTCGCAGATCGCGCGGAACGGCTTGACATACCCACAATCCTGTGGCATTATCGGGCGAGCAACCTTCGAAAATGGGGACTGTCCCAAGGAGTTGAGACCTCATGACGTCATCGAAGATCGTAAGGATGGGGATATTGGGCGGAGGGTTTGGCGGCGCGTTCCAGTGGCATCTGGACCCCAACTGCAAGGTCGAGGCCGTCTGCGACCTGAACGAAGAGCGTCGCAAGCGAGCGGCGGAAACCTACAAGTGCTCCAAGACCTACAACTCGCTCGACGAGATGATCAAGGACCGCGATGTCGATGCGGTCGCGGTGTTCTCGGGCGCGCCCGACCACGTCAAGCACGCGGTGATGTGCATGGAGGCCGGCAAGCACGTGATATCCGCGGTGCCGGCGTGCGTCTCGCTGGAGCAGGCGGTTGTGCTGCTCGAATGCCAGAAGACGCACCGGCATGACCTACATGATGGCCGAGACCAGCTACTACCATCCGCTCTCCATCTCCGCGCGCAAGCTCTACTCCGAGGGCGAGTTCGGCGAGCTCTTCTACACCGAAGCCGAATACCACCACTCCGGGATGGAGTATCGCTCTGGCGGGACAAGGACGGCAAGCCCACCTGGCGCCACGGTTTTCCGCCCATGCTCTACCCGACCCACTGCACCGCGTTCCTGGTCGGTGTCACCGGCGAGCGGCTGACTGAGGTGAGCTGCATCGGCTGGGGCGACGGCGACCCGGTCATGGACGGCAATGCCTACAACAACAGATTCTGGAGCGAGACCGCGCTGTTCAAGACCGATCAGGGCCACGCGTTCCGGGTAGCGATCTACTGGCGGGGCGCGTTCGGCGGCTGCGAGCGCGCGCAGTGGTATGGCAGCAGGATGAGCCTCTTCGAGCCGCATCCCAACGGGGTCGGGGCCGGTGATCCGCCGATCGACGCACGTGATGGGCGCCGACGGCGCGGGATTCGCGCGCGAGGAGGCGACATTCGAGCAGTATCAGATACCCGACTGGAAGGCCGAACTCCTGCCCGAGCCGATGAGGCTCAACGTCGGCCACGAGGGCGCGGAGCCGTTCCTGACGCACGAGTTCATCGACGCGCTCGTCCACGACCGCAAGCCGGCAATCGATATACACGAGGCGCTCGCCTACACTATCCCAGGCATCATCGCCCACATGTCCGCCGAGCGCGGCGGCGCCCAGATGACGATCCCGGAGTTCAGATAGCAGATAGCAGAGAGCAGAGAAGCAGAGAGCAGAGAGCAGAGAGCAGAGAAGCAGAGAGCAGAGAAGCAGAGAGCAGAGAGCAGAGAGCAGAGAGCAGAGAAGCAGAGAGCAGAGAGCAGAGAGCAGAGAAGCAGATAGCAGAGAAGCAGAGAGCAGAGAGCAGAGAAGCAGAGAGCAGAGAAGCAGATAGCAGAGAGCAGAGAAGCAGAGAGCAGAGAGCAGAGAAGCAGAGAGCAGAGAAGCAGAGAAGCTGAGGAGGCTAGGTACGTGTTTAGGTTTCAGAAGCTTGATGTGTGGCGGAAGAGCGCGGCGTTTGCCGACAAGGTGTATGAGGCCACGGAGGCATTCCCGAGGAAGGAGTTGTTCGGACTGACATCGCAATTGCGGCGATCTTCCGTGTCCATCAGCGCCAACATTGCAGAAGGTAGCTCTCGCAGCTCGGACAGGGACTTCTCCCGCTTTGTTGAGATCGCCTATGGCTCTCTCTGCGAGACTGTATCGAACCTGTTAATCGCCCGCTCGCGGGATTTCATTGCCGCCGATGACTGTAAGCGGCTTTACAAGGACGCAGAGGAAGTAGCCGTTATGCTTACCGCTCTCAGGAACGCCCTGGGCAACTGGAAGACGATGCCCGAGGAGGGGCGGTAGCTTCTTCGCTCCTCTGCTTCTCTGCTATCTGCTGGGGTGGCTCTATGACAGACAACGCGCAACTTGCACTCGACACGATCCTGCAGAAGCCGACGCGGGGGATCCCGGCGTTCTTCTGCAACGTAATGGAGCACGACCACATCGACCGCATCGCCGGGGTCCCGCCGGGCACGTATCGCGAGAAGCCCGAGGAGACCTACATAGCGATGCAGCGGAACCTCGGCGTCTGCCTGCTGGACCAGTATATCTGGAACAACCCGCTCACGATGGGCAGCGCGGGCTACGAAGGCAAGGCGCACGGCGCGACCACCGGCGCGGAGGAAATCGTCATTGATGGCATGACCATCGACAGCCCAGAGGCTGTGGTCGAGCACATGGAGACGGTTCGTCTTCCCGCGCCTTATCGAGCGAGCCGGGGCATTCGATGAGGACGCCCGAACGCGGCAGATCATCGAAGACCATCAGCGCATTCAGGGCAAGCTCGGACCGGACATCCTCAAGGGCGGCTACGCATCGGTGAGCTTTCCAGCCCTGGCCTACGGCACCTACGGCTACGTGAACTACTTCTCCGCCTACGCGCTCTACCCCGAAGTGATGGAGAAGCACTTCTCGCTGCAGGCCGACGTCTGCGTTCGCAACAACCGCGCCGCCGCTCGCGCGCACGTCGAGGGCAACCTGCCGCCCATCAACCGACTCGACCACGATATGGCCGACTCCCGCGCGACGCTGGTCAGCATCAGCCAGCCTCGACGAGATCTGGTTCCCGCACTTCTCGCGCGCGATCGAGCCGATGCTCGCGACCGACGTCAGGCTGATCTGGCACTGCGACGGCAATCTCATGGAGATGGTCCCGCGCCTGATCGACTGCGGGATCAGGGGTTTCCAGGGCTTTCAGTACGAGGCCGGGATGGACTACGAGAAGATATGCCGCATGAAGACCCGCGACGGCGACGACTTGATCATAATGGGCGGGGTCTCGGTAAGCACGACGCTCCCGCACGGCACTCCCGCCGACGTGAAGCGGCAGATGGCGTGGCTGGTCGAGCACGGCCCCAGGACCGGGCTGTTCCTCACCGCCTCAAGCTCCGTCACCCCCGGTGTTCCGTGGGAGAACATGCAGACATTCTGGGACGGGCTGAGGCACTACCGCGAGCACGGGAGAGGATGACTCGGGCCCAGTTGTACCCGTAAGTGCTGAGTAGGCCCGTCGTGGGATGCCTGAGGCAACCCACGACGGGCCGTATCGAAGCACGGCCGGTGATCACTCGCTCGGCTTGACATCCTCCAGCGGTTCCGGTTTGTGGCCGGTCATGGGCTTGGGCGTGTCGAGCGGCGCGGCCCATCGGACGGCGTTCGCGATCACCTTGAGGACCTCTTCCTGGTAGTAGATCGGATACGTCTCGTGGCCCGGCTGGAAGTAGAACACTTTGCCCCGCCCGCGATGCCAGCAGCAGCCGCTTCGGAAGACCTCTCCGCCCGCAAACCAGCTCACCAGCACCAGCTCATCCGGCGCGGGGATGTCGAACCGCTCCCCATACATCTCCTCGTGCGGGATTTCGAAGTATTCCGGGAGGCCGTCGGTGATCGGGTGCGATGGGTCGATTACCCACACACGCTCCTTCTCCGAGATCTCACGCCACCGCAGGTCGCAGCCCGTTCCCATCAGCGCCTTGAATATCTTCGAGAAGTGCCCGGAATGCAGCACGATCAGCCCCATGCCGCCAAGCACCGCCCACTTCACGCGGTCAACGACCTCGTCCTTGACTTCGCCGTGCGCGGTGTGTCCCCACCAGGTCAGCACGTCGGTATTCGCCAGCGCTTCTTCGGTAAGGCCGTGTTCCGGATCGTCGAGGACAGCCGTGCTCACGTCCATCCCCGGCTGCTTTTTCAGGTAGTCCGCGATGGCATTATGCATGCCGTTCGGATAGATCTCCTGAGGCTTCCCCGGCTTCCTCTCGTGCCGGTACTCGCCCCAGACTCGAACCCTTATGTCTCTACTCATGGCCACTCTCCAATTCGTAATGCGTGATCCGTAATTCGTAGTTCGCGTCAGCGCCGCCGCATCCACACGGCCATTTCCGACGGTCCTCTATTCGCCCACGCGTAGTAGGGTATCAGCTTCACCTGCGCCTCACGCTTTGCGATGCCCTTCCACGCCCCGGCCGGCTGATACAGCGGCCCGCGATCTTCCAACTCCTCCGCGACGACGCCTTCCCCGGTCAGCGTCACTACGCCGCCGAGCAATCCCGGCTCGAACGCAGCCTCGAAATCGCCGGCCCCAAGACCCAAATCCCTTATCGCAACGCCCGGATTGTCGATACTCTCGGCGCAGTAGACAATCGGCCCGCGCTGCACCGCCACCTGCCTGGCGTTGCTTCGCACGCGCGGATCGCTCCCAATCAGGCTCACAGACAGCCGCTTCGTGATCTCGGCCTTGTCGCCCGGTTTCCACACCTGATGCAGCTTGAGATACCCGTTCTCGACGTTGGGATTGCTCTCGCCGTCCGGACTCCAGTTCGGTATACGAACAAACAGCGTGAACTCCTTCGGCGCATCCAGCCTTACCGTGATCTCGACCTTGCCATCCCACGGATACATCGTCTCGACCTTCAGCCTGAACGGCGTCCCATCCGCGAGCTTCCAACGCACCTCCGAGTTGTCGAAAAGATGCACCCACACGCCTTCGTCGCTGGTCGAATACATATAGCCCGGAATCGACGCCAGCGTCCGCACCATATTCGTGGGGCAGCAAGTGCATCCGAACCACTCCTGCCGCTGATAGTTGCGATAGCACGCCAGCGGGTTCATGTAGAAATACGACACGCCGTCCACCGACACGCCCGAGATTACGCCGTTGTAGAACGCCCGCTCCATCTCGTCCGCGTATTTCGAATCGCCCGTGACGCCCAGCATTCGATAGCTGAACATCGCGCTCGCAATAGCCGCGCAGGTCTCCGCGTATGCCCGCTCATTCGGCAGATCGTAGGGCCACCCGATGGCCTCACCGGCGTAGTACGACCCGACCCCGCCCGTCACATACATCTTCCGCAGCGTCAGATCGTTCCACAGCCTTTCCACCGCCGCGCCGTATTCCTTGTCGCCCGTTTCCGCGAAGTAGTCAACTCCCCCGCAGCACAGATACAGCGCCCGCACCGCGTGGCCATCGACCTCCTGCTTATCCTTGAACTTCCACTGGCTCAGGAAATATTCCGCGAGGTCGAGATAGCTGCGCTTGCCGGTCGTTCGATACAGCTCCACCAGCGCCATCTCGACCTCAGGATGACCATCCACGCCCCGATGCTTGTCGTGTCCGAAGTAGCCGGCCAGGTGATCGGCAAACCTGCAGGCGCATGAAAGCAGCTTATCATCGCGCGTCGCGCGATAGTGCGCCACAGCCGCCTGGAACAGATGCCCTGCGCAGTAGAGCTCGTGCTCGTGGTCAAGATTCCTGAACCGCTGCCCGAACAGCTCTCCCGTGAAGAACGTGTTGAGGTAACCGTCCTCGCCCTGCGCCGCGACGACCTCGTCTATCACCGCATCCAGCGTGGCCTTCAGCTTCGGGTCATCATAGCTCTGAAGCGCGAGCGCCGCGCCCTCCATCCACTTATAGAGGTCCGAATCCGAGAAGTAAGGCCCCTGCCGCTGACCGGTCGCGCGCCCCGAGACGAGCTTGAACGCCTCGATCACCCCGTGACTATCGAGGTGTTCCAGCAGCCTCGGAATCCCACGCTCCAAGTTGTGATCCATCCGGGCCTTCCAGAACCCGCCCTTCATCTTTACCGCGCCAATCGGCACGAATCTCAGCCTGGTCTTATCGCTGTCGATGAATCCTGCTCTTGCGTCCATTCCTACCTCATGCTTTGTCATTCTGAGCGGAGCGAAGAATGACATGAATCACCGCCGATCGGTCCGCGGTTGCCTTTCGCGCCGACAGGCGAAAACCGGAGGTATTTTGGCAGGTTTGCACCGCGCTGTCAACGCCGGGTTCCATGCCGCGCCGGAAAGTTCTATAATAGCTGAGTTGCTAATATCAATCGGAGGTAAGCGATGACCTTCTCACTGATCGAAAGCCTTCCGTCCGTAGGCTGCTGCGTGGCCGCGTTGCTGGCCCTCTGCTGCGCGGCTTCCGCCGCCGAGCCGCTGTTCAAGGGGGCCGAACCCGTCCCCGCCGATGCGATCGTTCTCTTCGACGGCAAGGACCTCTCCAAGTTCACCATGTGCGGATCGGACAAAGCCCCGACGTGGATAATCGAGAACGGCTACACGATCCCGCGCGACGGCGACATCTGCTCCAAGCAGAAGTTCAAGGACTGCCAGCTCCACGTGGAGTTCTGGCTGCCGAAGATGGCTGACGATGTGACCGGCCAGGCGCGCGCCAACAGCGGCGTGTTTTTCATGGGTTTCGTATACGAGATCCAGGTGCTGGATTCATACGGCCTCACGCCCGGCGTTGGTGACTGCGCGGCGGTATACTCGATCAAGCCGCCGGACGTGAACGCCGCCCGGCCGCCCGAGACCTGGCAGACCTACGATGCCGTCTTCCACGCGCCCAAGTTCGACGCCGATGGCAAGAAGATCGCCAACGCGCGCATTACGCTCTGCTGGAACGGCGTGCTGGTTCACGACAACTTCGAGATCCCCAGCGCGACCCCGGACCACAACATGACCGAGCCAAAGGAGCCAGGTCCCATCGAACTCCAGTGGCACCACAACGATGTTCGCTTCCGCAACGTCTGGGTCCGCCCACTCTAAGTATTGACGATTTGGGATTGACGATTTGCGATTGACCAAATCGCAAATCGTCAATCGTCAATCGCAAACGCTAGTAGGGCGCGGGCACTGCCTGGTAGACGACGCTCGTCCCGTTATACGAAGGCACGTAGTACCGAGCCATTGCAGTTCTGATAGGTAGTGCCGTCCACAACAACCGGCGTGCAGCTAGGCGGCAGGCTGTAGACCACCGACGGAGACGAGTAGCCGCTGTCGTAGTAACCGCCTGACGAGGCCGAGCCGATTGCAGCTCCCGTCGCAGCCGCGGCCCCGACCGCCAACCCGGCCCCGCTGCCCCAACCATAGCCCCAACCTCCGTTGTTGGAGTTGACGTTGATATTGCCCGTGTTGATGTTGTTATTGCCGGTATGCCAGGGCGGCCTGTTTGGCTGGCCCGGCCTGCCCGGCTGACCAGGACCCATGCCGGGTCCGCCGGGTCTGAAGCCGGGCGAAGGCGCAGGCGTGGGTGGTCTGAAACTCGGCGCGGAGGGCCGGGAGAACCCGCCTCCTCCTCCGAATCCGCCGCCGCCTCTGAATCCGCCGCCACCGCCCCGGCCCCTGGCCAGCACCGGCGCCGCGAACAGGAGCGTCAGCGCCAGTGCGGTAAACACGGCCACGGTGGCCGAGATATATGTTCTCGATTTCAGCGTGTCGTACATTTGCTGACCTCCATTCCTACTTGGCCGGCGCGGGCCGCGCAGGAGGCGTCTCCGACGGCGACCGCAGCTTCGGCAGCTCTCTGAAGTTGATCTTGGTCGCGCCCGGCGGTGCGGTGAACGTGAACGTACCCGCTTCAAATACCGGATTGACGTTCCAATCGCTCATCGTCGCCGCAAACCTCGGCGAATCCTTCGCGTTCCTATCGACGATCACCAGCCTCACGGGCAGCGGCGTCGAGCTGTCCTCGATCCATATCTGCCAGTCGAGGTTCTTCTGCCGGAACGCGAGCTGGTTGGTCATGATGCCGTTCACCATGCTCGTGCCCACGAACGTGGCCGATGTCGTGCTCTGCAGGAGCCTCTTGCCGGCCTCTCTGCTGAGGAAGTCCGCCAGGGGCATGGAGATGCCCTTCTTGAGCGCCGCCGCTATGGTCTCCCGAATCGTCGGCGGAGCGGGCATGACCGCGTAGTAGTTCTTCGCGGGCGTGTAGACCACAAGGGCCTTCCCGTCATAGAAGACCTGAGCCCCGCCGGCCGCGCTGGTCATATCGACCCGCAGTCCGTCCGGCTGCCTCACCATCAAGTCATAGGCCAGGTCGGAGTCCAGCACCTGACCGGACGCGAGAACAACGTCCCGCGTGGTCGTCACATGAACTGAAAAGGCCTGCAGGCTCTTGAGATACTCGCTCATCTGCCGAAGCGTCTGCACGGCCTTGGGGTCTATCTTTGGTGTGGCTGCGGGTTTGGGCGCAGCGGCCCACGTCGGTATCGCCACCGCGAGGACCGCCGCCGCCACCCCAGCACACCGGAGCAATCGTCTTCCGGACATCTGGGATTCCTCCTACCCTTGCCGCCACGCCGGGCACGCCGCAGGTCCCGAGTAGGCCGGGTCTGTCGGCCGTATCGAAGGAGCGGCGGCCCAGCGCGGCTGTTGGGTTGGTTCACATGATGTTCTCACAATTTGTATGTACCCGTGGGGCGGCACTTGCAATAGCGCCGGCCAAACTGGTACACTCTACACGGATTCCGCATGGAGGTCAGAGGTCATATATGCGCCGTTCAACGATTGTCCTGGCAGTAGTTGGCATCTTCGTGGCCGGCTTCAGCGCGGCACGCTGTGCCACGGTCACACTCGACGCCGCGACGAAGAAGGCGACCAGCGACACCGCGTCGATCGAGCCGGAGCGCGTCACGTCGATAGGCGACCAGTTGGGCGTTTACATCCAGAGCAAGAGCCTGAAAGCCCAGAGCGTGACGGTCAAGATACCGGGCCTTACGCAGGACCGCTACGACGTCTACGTCAACTGGGGCGCCTTCGCCGTCAAACGGGCCAAGGAGATATCCGAGGCGTCCAAACAGCCGCTCGAGACGCCTCCCATCGAGCCGGGTTACGTTATTCGCGAGAAGACGGCTGCCGAACTCGCGAATGGGCTTGAGTTCGAGATACCCGGCCGCGTCGTGCCCGCCGCGCTCATGCGCTGCGTCGAGTCGGCGCAGGCCGGCATCAAGAGCGCGTATGACGGCTTGAAAGGCAGCAGCACGGGCGACCCTGGCCGCGCCCGCTATACTCTGTCGCAGGCCGACGGCTGGGTCCGCTCCGCTATAGGCGTGGATGAGGCCTACCGGTCTGTGCAGCTTCTTGTCGTCCCTGCGGGAGTCGAGCCCAGGGAAATGGGAGGGCGCACGAGATACACCGCCAGCGGAACGCAGGACGCGGTCGCGAATGCGTGCTCGCTGCTTCAGGAAGCGCGCGTGAGGATGTACGACAACCTCAAGGATCCAGTCCTTCGAGAGACCGTAGTCGAAGCGCTCACTCCGGTCGAGGTGAACGTTCGCTACTACATGGGCGAGAAGAGCATCCCATTCGTGACAGTCGAGATCACCAACAACTGCAATCTCACCGCGAGCGGCACGATCGACGTCAGTGTGCCAGAGGGTTGGAAGACCCAGCCCAAGCAGGGCAGCTTCGCCGGCGTCAAGTCCGGCGCGACGTGTACATGCACGCTCCGGCTGGGCCGAACCATCAAGAATCGGCCGGTGCCCTCGACGCTGTCGGCGCTGGTCACCGTCAAGGTCGCCGATGCGAAGTCGTATGCGAAGCTGCGGATTCAGAGGAACCTTAGCCTCTCAGCCGGTTCGACGACTAAGGCCAAGTGAGGTCCAACCCCTCGTCACCGAACAGGGGGTAGGGGAGGTTGGCTATGGAAGCCCGAATACTGAGTCAGGACCAGATCCACCGAATCTCAAATGCGTCGCTCGCGATATTGGAGCGCGTCGGAGTCGTCGTCCCGCACGAGGAGATGCTGCGCAGGTTTGCTGATTCAGGCGCTTCGGTCGACTTCGCTGCCCAGCGCGTGCGAATCCCGCCGGAGTTGGTGATGCGACTTGTCGATGGCGCGGGCAAGCAGTTCACTATCTACGGCCGCGATCTTGGCAAGCGCGCTGAGTTCGGCGTCGGCAAGCGTAACTACAACTCCACCGCCGGCGAGGCGCACTTCGTCGATGAACCCGGCGGGGCGCGACGTTACGCAACGCTCGATGATGTCCGCACCGCTGCCCGTTTCGCCGACGCGCTGGACCGGATCACGATCCCCGGCGCGATGTCAGACCCGTACGAGATCCCCGTCGCCTACCGCTGCGTCGAGGTTGCCGCGGAGCTTATTCGCAATACGACCAAGCCCATCACCTTCTGGTTCCACGACCGCGCCTCGGTTCGGTTCATCAACGAGATGATCGTCGCCGTGCGCGGCAGCGAGTCCGCGGCGACGGATTACCCGCTCTGCTACCCGCTGATGGAGCCGATCAGCCCGCTGAGGTTCCCATTCAACGGCATCGACCTGCTCTTCGAGACCGCGCGGCTGAACATGCCCGTCCACATCGGCCCGATGGCGCAGATGGGCCTTTCCGCGCCCTCGACCCTCGCCGGCACGATGGCGCAGGAAAACGCCGAGATCCTGGCGGGGATCTGCATCACGCAGCTCATTCGGCCGGGCATGCCGGTCTGCTACGGCGGCATCTGCCACGCGTTCGACATGCGCACGACCCAGTTGATCTTCGCCGGGCCGGAGCAGGCGATATTCGGCGTCGCGATGACGCAGATGGGCAAGAGCTACGGCCTGCCGGTCTACATCAACGTCGGCATGACCGATGCCAAGCGCCCCGACGCGCAGGCCGGCCTCGAAGCCGCGGCCACTCTCGCCCTCGGGGCCGCCGCCGGCGCGGACATATTCGGCCACATGGGGATCAGCGGCGTCGATCAGGCGTCGTCACTGGACATGCTGGTTCTGCAGAACGAGCTGATCTCCTACGTCGAGAGCGCGATGCGCGAGATCGGTTTCAGCGACGAAGCCCTCGGCCTCGATGAGATCGAATCCGTCGGCCCCGGCGGCACCTTCATCGACCGCGACCACACCGCCTCCCACTTCCGCCGCGAGCTCCACTTCCCCGAACTCCTCGACCGCCGCTACTACCAGCAGTGGCTCGACGACGGCGCGCAGACCATGGAACAGCGCTGCGCCGCCCGCAAGGCCGAGATTCTCTCGACGCATCAGCCGGAGCCGGTTTCGGGGGAATTGAGCCGGGCACTCAGGGAGATCAGCGCGGGAGCTAACGGGAGCTTGACCTGACGAGGTGATTCCGGAGGGTGTTGGGAGGCGCGGGAAGGTGTTTCGGGACCTGAGGAGAGGCAAGCCCCGAAACACCGTGGACTGAAGCTACTTCGTAATCGTATGGACGGTCTCAGACGTGCCCTGTGCGTCGGCCTTGCCCGCTGGGCGATAGGACTTGCCCGGTTCCGGTGTCGTGCTTAGCGCGCTGACCGCTCCGTCGCGAGTGCCGGCTGTCTGGAAGTAGGCGACTGCCGGATACCTCAGGCCGGGGACGCTGATCGTGATCCGATACCACGTGCCGGGCGAGAAATCGTTCTCAGGCTGGAACCACCAGCTCCCGCCGCCCGGGTCGGAATCGGCGACGCTCAGGGTCGTATGAATCCCGCCCCAGTCGTCCGGATGCTCTTCCTTCTCGACCGTCACCGTGAAGCTCGGGGGCGGCGGATGGTGAGGGTCCGGCCAGTAGACATGTATCCACGAGTCCGCGCGAGAAGTCTCGATGTTGCGCTCGCCGTCGCTCGGCTGGGTCGCGACGCCGTAGAGGTCGCCGTACCAGGGCGACGCCACCTCGTGCGTGACCTCCCCTCCGCCGCCGCATCCGGTCAGCACAAAGAGCACATACAGGAGAGGGACAATTGCTGCTGCAAACCTCAGGCCTTTCATCTTACTCACCTCCACTTAGACTCGTCATCCTGAACTTGATTCAGGATCCACTGGATGCTGAAACGAGTTCAGCATGACACGGGTGCCTGGATGCTGAAACGAGTTCAGCATGACACTCACTTCCCGAGCACCCTCTGATCTCCCATGCGGCGCGTGACTCTCTGTTTGTCGAAGTATTCGAGCAGCGGCACGACATACTTGCGACTGGAGCCTATCAGATCGCGAAACTCCGCGACCGTCATCCGCTCATGCTCCCGCAGATACGCTCTCAGCGCGGCCTCGGCCTGCGCGAGCGCGTCTGCGTGGAACAGCAGATCGACCGAAACCCTGACCAGTTCGCCGCGCTCAACAAGCAGCGCGACAATATCTCTAGAGGCCGGCCCGTAGTCCTTCTCGACATCAGCCGGCAGCGGCGGGTTCACCCCGCCGTCCCTATACGCCTTCTCGATGGACTCCGCAAGCCGTAGTTCCTTCTCACCGAGTTCGGGCGCGCGGCCCGGCAGGTTGATCGTTGCTTCGCACACCTCAATCTCCCCCGCCGAGGCCATCGCCGCCAGCAGCGACTGGAAGTCCTTGGCGTCCGCCGCGCCGAGCGACTGCCGAAGCTTCTCCTTGGGCATCCCGCTCTTCATTGGGTTTGCCCCGAAATACGCGGCCAGCGCCGCCTTCGCGGCCCCGGTCAGCTTGCCAACGGTCGCCCGGCCCATATACCTGCCGCCGACCTTCACAACGCGCCCATCGCGAGCCAAATCCTCCAGCGCCGCCTTCGCATCATCGACCGAAAGCGACGAGGCCCGAGCCAGTTCGTCAATGCTCAGCCCGGCATCGCGCATCGAGAGCGCGTCCTCGACCATATCGATCGGATCACCCGCCAGCTTCTTTTCGAGCCGCTCGACAATGCGCTCGCTGGCCCTATGCTTCGGCGCGGCCGGGTCGAGCACGGTCCCGCCGCCCAGCAGCCGCATCGGCGAGTAGAACCGCAGCACGAATCTGTCGCCCCGTGCCGCGACCACCGGACTCTCGAGCCTTAGCTGCACAAACCCCTGCTTGCCGGGCGCAATCTCTCTTGCACCGAGCACGGTCGCGCGACCGATCACCTCGGCGGTTCCTATATGAAGCCGGACGCGCGTGCGCGTCGCGAGCGGCCTGGGAGCGTTTTCAAGCACCCTCACGGACGCATCGATCGCGTCCGACGCCTGCAGGTAGCCCGGCGGCAGGAGCACGTCCCCGCGCTCGATGTCGGCCACTTCCACGCCGGCCAGGTTCACCGCCACTCGGCTCCCGGCCTGCGCGGAGTCCTGCTTCTTGCCGTGGACCTGAATCCCTCGCACGCGGGTGTCGATGCCCGCGGGCAGGACCCGCACCGCGTCGCCGATCTTCATCGTGCCGGACACCAGCGTGCCGGTGACCACCGTCCCGAACCCGGTCATGGTGAAAACTCTATCGATGGGCAGCCGGAACGGCCCCGTGGCGGGCCGCGCTTCGGCGATCTCGGCCAGCCGGTCGATCTCGCCGACCAGCGCGTCGACACCTTCTCCGGTCACCCCGGAAACCCGCACAATCGTCGCATCTCGCAGGAACGTGTCCGCCAGATACTCGCGCAGGTCGTCCTCGACTACGTCCAGCCAATCGGCCTCGACCGCGTCGCACTTGGTGAGCGCGACGACTCCCTGCCTGCTCTCGAGCAGTTCGAGTATCTCGATGTGCTCCCGCGTCTGAGGCATGACGCCTTCGTCGGCGGCGACCACGAGCAGCGCGATATCGACCCCGCCGGCCCCGGCGAGCATGTTCTTGAGAAACCGCTCGTGGCCGGGCACGTCAACGATGCCGACCGTTCGCCCGCTCGGCAGCGCCAGCGATGCGAACCCGAGATCGATCGTCAGCCCGCGCTCCTGCTCTTCCTTGAGGCGGTCGGTATTGATGCCGGTCATGGCCTGGATCAGGGTTGTCTTGCCGTGGTCCACATGCCCCGCCGTTCCGACTATTAAGTGCTTTGCATTCGCTTCGGGATCCATCTCACGCCTCCGTGATATATTCAGTAGACGTTGTATGAAAGGTGTGATTGCTCATACTAGTTGCCAGTTTTGAGTCATCAGTTCTCAGTCGGGCCGCTCCGAACTGACAACTGATAACTGACAACTGACGACTTTCCTTCCGTAATACTTTCGACCTATCGTGCTTAGTCCCTCGGTTCCACCGAAAAATACGGCCTAAAGCTAATTGTAGAGGATTGAGTATGGGGGTAGACTATGTATAGCCGGCGAGTGGACAGTATGGCCGTAAGGACTGAGGCGGAGTACCTGAGGCCATAAAGCCATTCCGGGGGAGATTTCCCAAAACTGCCTGCCCGCAGAATCAAACCCGGACCGGACGAGTCCAATCGCGATTTGTGACCTGCCAGCACGCCGCAGCAATACTGGGCAAGCCCGGCGCCGGCTAAGCATTTTCCTCTCCTTCCTTTCAGTGTGCGGGGGCCCTGGATAAAACCAGGGCCCTCGTCGTGTACGGGGGGAAGGAAGTTACGAAATACGCAAATACAAAACACCAAATACCAGTCCGCGGTGAGCTGTATCTCGTATTCGCTGTTTCGGGATTTCGGCTATCCTCGATCCCTGGCATATCACTTCGGCATTGGCTGTCCGAAGGCCTGGCTGCAACACACGTCCGAAATCCCGAAACAACGCAGCTGTATTTCGTAATTCGTAATTGTCCCTTCCCTCTGCTATACTTGAGCGGACATGGACCACGCTCAGTTTACGGAGATCACGAGATACTACGACGAGCTGATGGCAGGCGTGCCATATCGGCTGTGGGTCGAGTATCTGATGGACTTGCTGGAGCGCGTCGAGTTCAGGCCGCGCACGATCCTCGACGTCGCCTGTGGGACCGGCAACGTCAGCGAGATTCTGGCCGACCGCGGCTACGAGGTCGTGGGCGCGGATATCTCGCCGGGAATGATCGAGGCCGCGAAAGCCAAGCACAGCCGCGTCGAGTATCACGTCTCGGACATGGCCGATCTCCATCTGACACGTCATCCTGAACCTACACGTCATCCTGAACTTGATTCAGGATCCACAGGGATGCTGAAACCAGTTCAGCATGACGCGGTGCGAGAGTTCGACCTCGCGATCAGCCTGTTCGACAGCCTGAACTACATCACCGACCCCGACCACCTCGCGCGCGCGATCAAGCGGGTGGGGGAGCACGTTGTCGAGGGCGGCTATTTCATATTCGACGTGAACACGATCTACGCTCTGGCGCATCATTTCTTCGACCAGGCCAACCTCGCCTCGGACCACTACCCGCACTACATCTGGTCCAGCGAGTACGACCACGCGACGCGCATCTGCACTATCAATATGACCTTCGAGGTGATCGAGAACGGCGAGTCGCGGCAGTTTGTGGAGACCCACTACCAGCGCGGTCACACGCTTGAGGAGCTCTCGCAAATGCTCCTTGACGCCGGATTCGAGATCGTTGACGTATTCCATGCGTATCGCTTCCGCAAACCCACGCGGCGCACCGACAGGGTGTTCTACGTAGCGAAGAAGCTGCGAAGCGGAGAGTGGAAAGTGGAAAGCGGAGATCACCCCGCTAGCCCTGAGTAGGCACGAGGAACGAGTGCCGTATCGAAGGGCGGTCTACGGAGCGGCCGTGCTTCGATACGGCCACAGACCGGCCTACTCAGCACTAGCGGGTTTTGGGTCGAGAAACCCGATGGAGATGACTGATGGATAGAAGCATCAAAAGGGGACTCGCCATAGCAGCGGTCGCGGTAATCGCGATCGCCGTGATACTGCTCGTCCCCAAGCATCACAAGAAGACCGCTGTCCACCCGCCGAACGACGATCCCTGGCTACTCGTCTCGTACGATCCCGAACACCAAGTACGGCACGTATCTGGGCAACGGCTTTATCTCCACGCGCATCATGGGCGACGGCGTCGGCAGCCAGGACGGCAAGCCGCTGCCGTGCTTCATGGCGGGGCTATACGACGATGAGAAGCTGATCCCGATCCCGACGTGGAGCGACCTGCGCTTCTACGACGGCAAGAAGCAGTTCAAGATCGACAAGGACGCGCCCTACAGGCAGGTCCTCAACATGAAGACCGGCATTCTCACTACCTACGCCACCTGGCGCGCAGGCGACAAGACCCTCAAAGGCAAGATCGAAGTGATCGTCTCGCGGGCAAAGCCGAACCTGGCGCTGATCTATGCTGAGTTGTATCCGAATTTCAAGGGCCAGATCTCGGCTGTCAGCGAGTTGGGGAAACCAGCAGACGGCCTGACGGGCGGCAGTAACGGGAACCAGATCGAATCTCAGGGGTTCTATGGCACGAGGCACAGCAATGTGTCGTTCATACTGACACGCTGGCTCCTGTCGCCTCAGTATGGCGTGTCGTGGTCCTCGACCAACCGGAACTTGAACCTCAACATATACGTATGGCCAAAGACCCCGGCCATTATTGCTAGCCGTACGCATGTTATCATCGCCAAGAGTGACGATGGCGGTGCCTTGGAAGCGGCCGAGAGAGAGATGGTGCGCCGTACCCAGATTATCCACGACCACGCACACTTCTTACGTTCACAGCAGCAGGCCATGGCGAAGCTCTGGCAGCGCGACATCATCATCGACGGCCCCCGCAAGGATCAGCAGGCCATACACTCCTGCATGTTCTACCTTCTGCAGAGCGTCCGCGAGGGGAGCCAGTGGAGCATTCCTCCGCTGGGGCTGTCGGGCGACTCGTTCTCCGGCCACGTCTTCTGGGACGCCGACACGTGGATGTTTCCCGCGCTGATCCTGCAGCATCCCGAACTCGCCCGCGCCATCGTCGATTATCGATACAACACCCTCCCCGGCGCGATCGCGAACGCGAAAGCCAGTGGCTATAAGGGCGCCGAATACGCCTGGGAGAGCGGCTACACCGGCAAGGAGGACACACCGCCGGGGCTGACCTACCGCCACGAACGCCACATCGACGGTGACGTCGCCCTCGCGCAGTGGCAGTACTACCTCGCCACGGGCGACCTCAACTGGCTCAAGACTCGCGGCTACCCCGTAATCAAAGCCACCGCCGACTATTGGGCCAGCCGCGCCATGCTCAACAATGGCCGCTACGAGATCAAGCGCGTCGTCCCACCGGACGAAAGCGCCGAGATGGTCGATAACAGCGTCTACACGAACGCCATCGCCAAGATGAACTTGGAGATTGCTGTCCGCGCCGCGCAGCTCACGCATCAGTCCGCGAATCCCAAATGGCAGGCCGTCGCCGAGAAGATGTACATTCCGTTCGACGCCAAGGCCAAGCGGTTCATCGCCTTCGACGGCTACAAGGGCTACAAGGCCAAGCAGGCCGACACGGAACTCCTCGCCTATCCACTGCAGTTTGCAGCTTTGCCGGACAAGATACTGATCAGAGATCTATCAGCAACACGCTCGACTACTACGCGCCCAAGGTCATGCCCAAAGGGCCGGCCATGAGCTACTCGGCGCACTCGGTGATCCGCGCGCGGCTCGGCCAGTGCGACCGCGCCTACGCGGACTTCCTCCGCAGCTACAAGCCCTACCTGCGCGGGCCGTTCAACTACTTCAACGAGACGCTCCAGCGAGTTCCGCGAGAACTACTGCTTCCTCACCGGCTGCGCCGGCCCGGTCCAGGCCGCCATCTTCGGCCTCGGCGGCATCAAGATGGACTACTTCCCGGCCGACCCGTCCAAGGCCGAGCTGACATACAAGCCCTGCCTGCCCAAGCAATGGAAGAGCCTCAGGATCACCGGCCTCCAATGGCACGGCAAGACGTTCGATCTGGCTGTGACAAAGGGAAACAAGGTGACGATCACGAAGCAATAGTGCCGTGCTAGAGATTGGCAAGCAAATGGTGGCGGAGGCAACCGAAATGATGAAGCTGATCGTGTTCGCTGTCGAACAGGGCCTGTGCGCCTATATTCGGACCCCAAACGACTATGGCGTCCTCATCGATTGTGGCATCAGCGGCTCGGGCGAGACGGCTTCCCCGGCGCAGTGGCTGGCGGACAATGAGGCGCCGTCGCTCGCAAAGCAGGGCGATTCGGCTGTCTCTCTGATCGTGACGCACCCGCACGAGAACCACGTCAGGGACATCGACACGGTGGCACGCCTGCTTCGGCCCACGGCGCTCTGCTGCGACGCCGACTTCGATTGGGCCGCTATCCCGAACGTCGAATCGTACCGCTCCTGGCTGTCATCGCAGCCCCGTCAGCAGCCGCTGCCGGACTTCGGCGCAACCGTGCGCTGCTTCTCGCTGAACCGGCAGGAAGCCGAGCGTTTGGGCGGGAATGCCATAGAAACGGTCAACAATCGCAGCATGGTCACCGTCGTCAGCTACAGCTCCGCCGAGGGCTACTCGTGGAAAGTCGTCGTCGCGGGCGATAACCAGACCGAGGGATGGGAAGCCCTGCTTGCGAATCCGGAGTTTGCCGCCGAGATCAAGGACGCGGACTTCTTCGTCACCTCCTGCCACGGCGAGGAGCGCGGATTCTGCGCAGAGGTGTTCGAGGCCGTGGGCAAGCCCATCGCGAACATCTCGTGCTCGCGCGTGGGCGGTGAGCGACCGGATGCCAGATACAAGAAGAACGCGCAGGGCGTGAAGTTTCCGGACGGCTCGCGGACCCATTTCATCACACCCGACGATGGCAACATCACGGTGGAGATGCGAGACGACGGCAGATACGACGTTTGGCTGTTACGCCCATAGCGGGCGGGGCAGATGACAAGGGGGAACACATGCCAGTAGTAAGAGGAGCAATGAACGCCGATAACCGCCCCGAATGGAGCGGCGTCACCAGCGCGGGTATCTTCTGGGTGGCCGCGAAAGGACGGCCGATTCGACAACCACTATCACGACTGCCACGAGTACTGGCTCATCTTCAAGGGCAAGGCCAAGGTGAAGTCGGAGGGCAAGGAGTATCTACGTCAAGTCGCGGCGACATCGTCTGCACGAAGGCCGGCGACGATCACGACGTGCTCGAAATCTACGAAGACCTCTGCGGGTTCTGGTTCGAGGACTGCAACCCCGCCCGGCGGCCGCGTCGGCCATCTTCACCGGACCGAAGAAGACGCCAAGGGCCCACGACGTCAAGCCCTTCCTCGAGGATTTCCGCAGGAGCTGAACAAGCCGCTGAAGTACATCCAGATCGGCGTCGGCGGGTTCGGCCAGCACTGGTGCACCGCCGTGCTCCCGCGCCTCAAGGAACTCGGCCTCGCGGAGGCCGTCGCCGCGGTTGATATCAACCCCGAAGCGCTCGCGCTCGCCAAGGACCAGCTCGGCCTCGACGAAAGCAAGCTCTACGCCTCCGCCGAGCAGGCGTTTGCCGAGAACAAGGCCGACTTCGTCAACATCGTCGTGCCGCCTGCGTTCCACGAGCAGATGGTCGACCTCGCCGTCGCGCAACGGCTGCCATATTCTCTCCGAGAAGCCGATCGCGGACACGATGGACGCCTGCTGCCGGATCTATCAAGAAGGTCAAGGCCGCGAACCTCAAGATGGCGGTCACGATGAGCCACCGGTTCGACCAGGACAAGCAGACGCTTGAAGGCCGAGATCAAGAGCGGCAAGTACGGCCGCCTCAACTACATCGTGCATCGCTTCACCCACGCCTGCCGCAAGTTCGCGAGCTGGGGCAAGTTCCGCCACGAGATCCCCGATCCGCTGCTGATCGAGGGCACCGTCCATCACTTCGACATCCACCGCGCGCTCTCCGGCTCCAACGCGAAGACCGTCTACGCGCTCACGTGGAACCCGCCGTGGGGCGAATACGCGGGCGACTCCACCGGGCATGATCGTCATCGACATGGAGAACGGCGTCCGCGTGCTCTACGAAGGCGCCAAGGCCAACGCGACCACCCTGAACGGCTGGCTGCACGACTACCTCCGCGCGGAGTGCGAGAACGGCACGCTCGAACTCGACGCGCGCAAGCTGCAGGTTCGATGTCGACAAGTGGGAGGGCCGCGAGACCGAGGAGATCCCACTGCTGGAGCAGCCGGCGTGGCTCAACCCCTGGCTCGCGGAGCTGTTCTGCAACTGGCTCCTCGGCGGCCCGGAGCCTCGCGAACAACATCGACGACAACATCCACTGCGCGGCGCTGCTTTTTGCGGCAATCGAGTCCGCCCACACCGGCAAGGTTGTCGACGTACAGGCGTTTCTGGCGGAGAATCTCAACGCTGCCTGACGGCCTTTGGGGGATCGTCTCGTCGCAGTACCCGGCAGATGATGACGGCCAGGATGAGCAGCGCCAGCAGGAATCCCACGCCGAGGACGACCAGCACGACAGTCAGCGCTGTTCTCGCCGGGTCGTCGTATCTGAGGCGCTCGCGCAGTTCGCCAAGCGGCCTGCCTGAGCGCCTGTAGTCCCCGGCCAGCCACCTGTGGTATGGCATGTAGTCGGGGCACAGCCGCGCGGCCGTCTCCATCTCGTGGGTCGCCTTGTCCCACTGCTTCCTGTCCTCGTAGACGCGCGCCATCAGGTTGTGGGCCTCACTGCTCTTCGGCCACCGCTTGACCGCCCTGGTTGCGATAGCGCCGGCCTTCTCCGTCTGGCTCGCCCGTATCAGATCCCAACCGCGGTCCATCGCCAGCCGAAAGGCGTCCGGGTTCAGGCGGTATGCCCGATCGTGCGCGACGATCGTCTCTGCCTGCATCCCGTACCGGTGGTATAGTTTCCCGGCCTCGTGCCATAGATACGCATTCTCAGGGTACAGCGCATTGAGCCGCTTGATCTCCTTGACCGCGTCGTCCTTACGACCGGCCGAGGCGTAGGAGTCTGCGACCCCGATCTGACGCTGCCAGGACCGGGCCGGCGCAACTGTCACCGGCTGCCCGGCAGCCACGCGCGCCGACCATGAGTTGGGGTCCAGCTTCAGCCATTCCAGCGTGTACTGCCTGGCGTGATTGGGCATGCCCATCGCGCGGCACAGCGTGACGGTCCGGTGCAGGACCCCGGTATTGCCCGGTACTCTGCTATGCAGCGCCAGATACGCATGCAGAGTCTCGTTCGACGGTCCCTCGAACGACAGCGCGTGCGCTTTCAGCGCCGGGCTGTCCGGGCACATCGAACTCGCCTCATCCGAAAGCCTGCTGCCCCGATAGAGGTCGGCCATGTCCCCGCCTGACTTGGGATAGGCCCGCAGGGCTTCCTCGAGTTTCGCCAGGGCTCCGGCATTGATCCTGTGAGTGTCGAAGCGGGTCGTGCGGCGCGCCGGTGCTCCTACGCTTGCCTCCATGAACTTCGCCGCCTCCACAGCCGTGGCGGGCAGTTCATCGATCCTGCAGTCGAACGAACGCTCCCTGGCAAAGCCGGCGTCCTTCGCCGAGTAGACCACGACGCGGAACCTCATGTTCGACCGGTCCTGCCGCTCGATCCTGCCGGCGACCAGGTAATCGACTCCGGTGTCCCTCGCGAGGCGGTGGAACCCGGATCGGTCATGGAGGTCCTTGGGCACAGTCAGCTTGTTGAGATCGATGCACGCGGACATGACCCCGGCGCTCGCCATCCCTTTGCCCGGCACGAAGCCGTCCTCCCAGTCGATCAGCACCGGAACTGAGAGCAAGAAGGCGTCCCTCGGCCCCTCAAACGGCAGCAGACCGACCATCAGCCTGGCCGCCGCAGTGCACGCCGGGCCGGCAGCCACTGCCAGGGCAATACAGGTCAGGATTGTGAGCGTGGAGCGCATGTTCAGTTGCCATTTCGACAGGGGCGCGCGGAGTCCTCTTTTGGGTAGACTCAATGGGCGCACGGGAGGCGTGCTGTGAAAAGCCAGGCATTGTCCAGAGAGCAGATCAAGAGCGTCGTCACCTACGGCGTACTGCTGGCGGCGGTGATCTACGCGTGCTTCGTGTTCATCGAGGCTGTGATCGGGATCATCGTCCTCTTCAGCCTCGTGGCGCTGATCGTGATTGTGCTCAACCCAGCCGTCGGCTGGCTCGAGCGGCACTGGATACCCCGGCCCGCATCCGCCGCGCTTATGGCGTTCCTCGTCCTCGGGCTGGCGGGGCTGCTCGTCTGGCTGGCAGCCCCGCCAGCCGCGAAGGAACTGCAGTCCCTTGTCGGCAGCATCCCCGGGTACATCGACCGGGCCCAGAGTTGGCTCGCGGCCAGACTCTCGTCCGGACACGCCCGACCCGCGGTCGTGAAGCCGTCGCACGTCAGTGAGATGCTCTCCCAGCAGGCCTGGCCGATACTATCGCGTATCGGCACGTATACCATCACCGCCGCCGAGGCCGTCGTCAGCGTGTTTGTCGTTTTCATCAGCGTCATCTACAGTCTCGCAAGCCCCAGGTCCATCGCCGGAGGATTCCTTCGGCTGTTCAAGCCCGAACAGCGTCAGCGAGTCACGGACGTACTGCAGATGGTCGCCGACCAAGAGCGCAGATGGGCTTTCTCGGTGGTGGCCAGTATGCTTGCCGTGTTCGTGCTCGTCTACCTTCTGCTGGGTCCGATACTGCACCTGGACTACGCGTTTCTGTTCGCGGTCATCGCCGCCGTGCTGGAGTTCATCCCAACGCTCGGGCCGATCCTCGGCGGCGCGCTGCCCACTCTGATCGCGCTTGCGCAGGACCCGGCCAAAGCGATCTGGGTCGTGGTCGGCTTTGTGGTGATCCAGCAGATCGAGAACCACCTCATCATCCCGCTGATCCTCGGGCGAGGTGTGCAGCTTCATCCGGTCAGCGTGATCTTCGCGGTGCTGATAATGGCCGTGCTGTTTGGGCTGGTTGGAGTATTCCTAGCGGTCCCTCTGCTCGCGGCGGTCAAGGTGCTCATGCAGGAGCTCTACTTCGGTCCAAGGGAAGCGGGCGAAGAACAACGCATCTCCCACAACGTCGAGCAGATCGTCTCCGGCCAGGTAGAAGAAGAGGGACAGAACGAATCGTAAGCAACAGATGCGTGTGCGTGCCGGCGCTCGTACCCACTCTTGCGCAGCCTTGCGCACCTCGGTTTCGCGTTTTCGCGATCTCCCTTCCCGCGCACCGCTGAGTATACTATAATACTCATCGTATGATCTCCATGCGAAAGCGCCGTATAAGCATTGTTCCGAGGGAACTTCCTATATTCCTGTTCCTGGTCGCGCTGTGCGCGGGGCTTGCGCTTGCCAACCGCAACTTCCTCGCCGCCGGCAACCTGCGAAACATGGGCACGGACGCCGCCGCCATCGGCATCATCTCGGTGGGGATGACGGCGGTGATCATCACGGGCGGGATCGATCTGTCGGTTGCGGCGATACTGGCGCTGTCGGCGCTGGTGGGCGGCGGATTGATATCGCACGGCAGTGTGCTGTTGGGGTGCACGGCCACGCTCGCGACCGGCCTCGGCTGCGGCGCGCTCAATGGCGGCCTGATCACAATCGCCCGAATGCCGCCCATCATCGCGACGCTCGGCACGCTCTACATACTCCAGTCCGCCGCGACCATCTACAGCGGCGGCAACGTCGTCTACGTTCTGGGCCGCCTGTCGCTGCTCGGCAGCGGCTACGCGCCGCTCGCGATCATGCTTGTCGTCTTTGCGGCTGGCTACGCGGTGATGCGCTTCACGCGTATCGGCCGGCATGTCTATGCTGTAGGCGGCAACGAGGAGTCGGCGCGGCTCGCCGGCATCAGTCCCGCGCGCGTCAAGATGGTGGTCTACATCGCCAGCGGGCTGTTGTGCGCGCTTGCCGCGCTCGTTACAATGGGCGTCAACGACCTCTTCCAGGCCAACGACGTCGTCGGCTACGAGCTTGCGGCGATCGCGGCCGTGGTGATCGGCGGCACGAGCATCATGGGCGGCGAAGGGTCGGTCCTGGGCACGATGATCGGCGTGGGCATCAGCACTGTCCTGCGGAATGGCGCGATCCTGACCGGACTCGAGGCGAAGTGGGCCGACGCGGTGGTTGGCGCGGCGATTCTCGTCGCTGTGACGGTGGACAAGTTGAGGCGCCGATGAAGAAGACCAGATCCAGCCTGGCTGCCCGGATATTCGCCATCCGAGAACTGCCGTCGATAGTCCTGTTCGCCGGCCTGTTCGCATACTTCGCCCTGCGCGCGCCCGGGTTCACGGATCCGGCCGACCTCGCCGACCGCTTCCGCCAATACGTTCCCCAGTGCATGCTCGCGGTCGCAATGACGCTCATCATCGGCAGCGGCGGGATCGACATATCCGTCGGCTCGGTGCTGGGGCTTTCGACCGTCGTGCTGGGCGTGGTGGTGCTGCGAGGCGGCGGCCCGGTGTCCGCATGTCTGGCCGCGCTGGCGACCGGCTGTATGATCGGCGCCTTCAATGGGCTGGCCGTCGCGAAACTGAAGCTGCAGCCGGTTGTTGTAACGCTGAGCACGTGGGGCGCGGCGCGCGGGCTTTGCTACGTGTTGGCAGGCCAGAACACGTCTATGACGCCGCCCGCGGCGCTTGCCGGTGACTCTACGCGTCGCCGGCCACCATCCTACTCGCGATTGCAGTAGTGGTAGCAGGCGCGCTGATCCTGCATACCACCGCGCTCGGCCGGGCGATACTTGCCATCGGCAGCAGCGAAGAAGCCGCTCGGTTCTCGGGCATCGGCGTGGCACGGAGTCAAGCTGAGGTTGTATACATTTGCCGGTGCAATGGCCGGGCTTGCGGCGTTGGTGACCGCGGGCTGGATGAACACCGCCTCCACCGAGGCCGGAAAGGGCTACGAGTTCGAGGCCATCACGGCCGTGCTGATCGGAGGAACCAGCATCACCGGTGGAGAAGCCAGCGTTGTGGGCAGCGTGTTCGGCGTGGCCGCCATCGCGGTGCTGAGCCGTGGGTTCGGCCTGATGGCAATCAGCGAGCACTGGCAGAAGTTGTTCCTCGGATTGATTCTCATTGCCTCGGTCCTGCTCGACAGGCTCAGGAAGAGTTACGAGCTGCGAATTGCGGGATCGTGATCCGGGTACGGAGGTTCCCAATGTCAACTAGACTAGCTTTGATCTGCACTACATTCCTGGCGATCGCGATCGTCGTGTCGGGCTGCGGCAAGAGCGGCCCGAAGCAGTCGGCGTCGTCGGGCGGCAAGCGGACGATCGTGTTCGTCTTCAAGGAGGTCGGGATACCCTACGCCAACGTCTGCGAGCGCGGCGCGAAGCAGGCGGCGAAGGAACTTGGCGTCAACGTCGAGTTCACCGGCCCGACCACCGGCGGCGACGTCGCCGGCCAGATTCGCATTATAGAAAACCAGATCTCGCGCGGCGTGGACGCTATTGTCATCTCGCCCAACGACCCCAACTCAGTCAAGCCGGCCATCGACGAAAGCCATGCAGCGCGGCATCAAGGTCTTCACTTGGGACTCCGACGCCCCCGACACCAAGCGCATCTTCTACGTGGCCGCGGCGGATGACGTGGGCATCGGCGAGGACATCATGGACCGCCTCGCAAAGGACATGGGCGACAAGGGTAAGGTAGGAATCATGTCCGGCGGGCAGGGCGCGCTCAATCTCAACCTGCACGTCGATGGCGTCATGAAGGGCCTCAAGAAGTACCCGAACATTCCGCTCGCCAAGCCGATCATCTACAACAACGAACAGCCCCAGCAGGCGCAATCGGGCGTCGCGGGTCTGCTTCAGGCCAACCCCGACCTCGCCGGGATCGCCTGCGTCAACTCCCCCGGCCCGCCCGGCGCCGCAAGCGCGCTGATCGCCGCGGGAAAGGTCGGCAAGGTGAAAGTATGGGGTCTGAGCCTGCCGTCCGAGAACAGGAAGTACCTCAAGAGCGGCGCGGTCAACGGCCTGATCCTATGGGACCCCGCCAAGCTGACTTTCCTGACCGCCAAGCTCGTCAACGATTACCTCGACGGCATCAAGCCCACCGACGGCATGGAAGTCAAAGGTATCGGCAAGCTCAAGGTCAAGGACGGCGTCGTCATAATGCCGGGCGTGGTGTTCACCAAGGATAACGTGGATCAGTACCGACTTCTGACAAAGAAAAGAGGGGCTGGTCGAAGGACCGGCCCCTCCATTGTTCCGTCGCGCTACGACTGCGTGGCAGTCGTCTCTTCGTGATGCTCCCGGTTCCTGCCAAACATTGCTCCGGCAATGGATGCCGCAAGCATGATGACGAACCCGATGAAGAACCACCACCCGAAGCCTCTGGAAAGCGCTTCAGCGCTGCCAGTAGGCGCTCGGGAAGCCAGTACGCTGCCGAGATTGCCAAGTGTGATCGCGTGCAGCAATAGCACGATACCCCACACTATAATGGCGTGCACCACGGCCGGCACCAGATCGGCCTTTGCTGTCCGGGCCGTCAGTATGTTCCCCAGGAACAGACCTATTGACGTAAACGCAACAGCCCAGAACGCAAGGCCATAGCTGCCAAGTCCGACGGCGACGCCAAGGCTCATCAGCAACAAGGAAAACGCAAGTGTGACAATGACACCCGCGATAACCGGGCCCCACTGGACTCGCGTAGCCGGCACTACCATATCGGTGACTGCTGTCACTGTAGGTTCATAGTAGCGAGGATAGGCCATTCCGCCCTCAAGCGAACCACCTTTGCGGCCCTCCTCCGGCTCCTGTCGTTCTGCCATCCTGACACCTCCTTATCGCTCCAAGGCGCCTGTAAGAGCGTAGTTTGTTCGATGCTCATACATTGGTTACTTTCCCGCGCACACATGGGCGCAAACAATAGACACATCGTGTGCAGCTCCGGGGCTACTGTCCCTCCTCACGTCTCTCTTCGGCCGGCGCTACCGCCCCGACAAGGCTGCCCAGAATGGCTGACGCCAACAGGACCAGATACGTGCCGAAGAACCACCACCCCACAGTTCGCACCGCGGCCATAGTCACCGTGGCCGTCTCCGCTGGACCAGTGCCAAGCATTCCGACCGCCGACAGCACCGTCCCGCGAACCGCCCCGCCGAAGGTCAGCACGTCGGTGAACATAAACAGCGCCCACAGTACCGCGCCGTGCAGGACCGCCGGCCCGACCGGCGCTTTTGCGGTCCTGGCCGCGACTATGCCTCCTATGAACGCTCCTACACACGCAAATCCGGCCGCCCAGAACATCAGCCCAGCCGGTCTCAATCCAATGGCCATTCCCAGTGCAAACAACAGCAGCGCGGTCGCAACCGCCACCGCATAGCCGGCGAATACCGGCCCCCACTGCACCCGGCCGATCTGAGCCACGATGCCTGTGGCCTGCTCGCGCACGTAGTGCCCGGTCAGTTGATGCTCGGCGGATCCGCCTTTGCGTCCTTCCTCGGGTTCCTGTTCTGCCATCAGACTCACTCCTTCGCATAGACGTTCGATGTCCGCGGCAAACGTACGGACATGTAATCCATTCCCATGCCTGACCCCCATCAAACGGCCGACACATCGAGTGCAGCCCAAAACCCGTAATACTGCGAGTCATGCCGCAGCCGTGGCGGCCCAATAATCGTAATATGAGGAGTCCGCTGCTATGCGCAAGAGAGTACTTGTAGTTGATCCCAGCCTCTACTCACGCATTATCCTGCGGGATATGCTCTCCTGCATCGGATATGCCGTGTGCGAGGCCTCCACGGGCGCTCAGGCCATCGAGGCATACAAGAAGCTCCAGCCCGATGTAGTGATGGTGGATGCGAACGCCAGGGACATGGACGGAGCGAAGGCCATCGAGTGGATGCGGCGCGACGACCCGTCGGTGGTCGCCGTCATCTGCGCTTCGAGTGGCCAGAAGAGCGTTGTCTCGCAGGCATTCAGCGCGGGCGCCTCCGGATTCTGCGCGAAGCCGTATAAGGAGAAAAACGTCAAGGCCGCGCTGCGCAGCCTCGACCGTCAACCCGTCTTCACCTGATTCTCCCCATACCGCGTCCGATCTCTTCGCCGTGCTGCCGCGGGTAGTCCTCCCCCGCGGCAGTCTCCTGGTACGGGGGCATGTCCGCCCAACTCAAAGTCCCCTTGACATCCGCGGTATTATAAGGCAAACTGAGGTTTGAGCACGGTCGCCATCCCTATATGACAGGGCGAGACGAGAGGGTGAGGGAATGCTATGCTGAACCTGCGCGGAATCCGCTTGTACGCTTTATTTGCACTACTCATATTGCCGGCAACAGTTTCACACGCCGTAGACGTAACCGGCCAGGTCTGGAACGGGGCAACGCCGATGTCTCCGCCAATCGAATCGGCCCATCCCTATGCCGCCTACGCGGATCAGACGTGGACGTTCACGTCACCCAGCGGCGCCAACACTCGAATCCACTTTGACAGAATAGATACCGAGACAGGCTACGACTACGTCACGGTCATGGACGGTGCGGACAATATCATCGCGTCTTATGCCGGGTGGGACAAGCCGGACATCTGGACGCCCTGGGTGCCGGGCAATGTAGTCAAGATACGCCTGACCTCGGATCACTCCGTGCAGGGCTACGGGTTTTATGTTGACAGGTACATAACGGACGACCTGGTCACGGGCGTTCCCAACGTGCAGGTCAGCCTGTCTCCGGGCGGGCTGTCTGATACGACAGGCGCTTACGGCATCTACACGATTCCCGATGTCCCGGCAGGAGCTTATACGGCGACCGCTGCGCTGGCCGGATGGGCATTTACGCCTGCTTCGTCGAGCGTTACCGTCACAGCGACGGTCGGCGCCACGGCGAGCTTCGAGGGCTGGCAGGATCATATCAGCGTGGTCAATGTTTCTCCCAACCCATATACGCCGACTGGAACGGATGCGGCCACGATAGTGGCCACGGGAGAGCCGGGACACACCGGCTTGTTCGCGCGGGTGGTTGGCGGCGTAGTGGATGAGATAGTGAACCTGAGTGAGCCCTTGGCAGGCAGCTATACGGGAACCTGGGACGGGTTCGATCACAGAGGTGTAGCGCCGATGATCCCGGTCAGCGGCAGCTACAGCGTGCGTATCTACAACGACCAAGCCGATCCTTTTGCATTAGTCGGGGTCGTGACAATCAACAGCGTGGACTCCGTTAGCGCGTCGCCGGCCACCTTCTATCCGACTACCGGGCAGACCACCACCGTCACCGTGATCGGCGTATCCGGGCTGCCGCTCGAACTCAGAGTAGTGAACTCGTCCGGAACCGTGGTTCGAACTCTCCCGCTTGTGGGAACCGGCACATATACGGCTGTGTGGGACGGAAAGAACGAGAGCGCCTCCACGCAGCCGCTGGGCAACTATGAGCTCCGCGTTCACAGGGCCGACACCGGCGCGAGATACACCGCCACGTCCAGCGTTACCATAGGCGTGGCGGGCGGAGTGTCGGGCTACGTATGGAGCGGAGCCACAGCAGTTGTGCCGCAGATCGAGTCCGCGCATCCCTACGCTCCCTTCGAGAACCAGACCTGGACTCTCACCTCCACAGAGGGAACCAAGACCAGAGTGCACTTCGACAGAATCGATACCGAGCCTAACTACGACTTCGTCAGCGTGCAGGATTCGGCGGGCAATACATATGCATCGTATGCGGGATGGGGCATGACCGATATCTGGAGCCCGTGGGTGCCCGGCAACACCGTTAAGATAGTCTTTACCTCGGATCGCTCCATTCAAGGCTACGGATTTCTGCTCGACAGATACACAACAGACGCGTCTCCGCCGCTTGCAGGGGTCACCGTGACGCTCAGCCCGGGCGGGCGAACAGGGACGACCGGAGCGGACGGAGCATATAGCATACCGAGTCTCACCCCTGGGACATACACCGTGACGCCCTCGATGACGGGCTGGGCGTTCTCTCCCGCCTCGCTTAGCGTCGCCGTTTCGTCCACAGTGGGAGGTTTTGCTGAATTCGAGGGGTTCGACAACCACATCACGTCTCTGACAGCCTCCCCTGATCCGTTCGCTCCGTCCGGGGTCAACTCGACCACCATAACGGCCGTCGGGCGACCGGGCGAGACCGGCATCTACGTCAAGGTGAACGCCGGAAGCACACTCGAGACGCTCGATCTCACCGAGACCTCCTCCGGCAACTACACGGCGACCTGGGATGGGCTCGATACGAGCGTGGCGCCACCGGTGATCGGCGCCGGAGCCGTCTATGGCATAGCGGTCTACAACAAAGCCTCTGACAGGTTCACGGCTAACACGACACTCACCCTGAACAGCATCACCGCAGTATCGGCTTCGCCCAACCCGTTCTACGCGGCGTCGGGACAGACCACGACTATCACGGTCTACGGCTCATCCGGTCTGCCGCTCGAAGTGCGCGTGGCCGACTCGGGCGGCACGGTCATCAGAACCCTGCCTTTGACCTGGGGAACCTCCTCATACACCGCGATCTGGGACGGCAAGGACACGGGCGGAGTCGTTCAGGCTCCCGGAGACCACGCTCTTGGGATATACAGGTCGGACACTGGGACCGGGTATCTCATATCCGGCACTGTCACGATCGGGCAAGCCGGCGGGGTCTCAGGCACAGTATGGGTGGGCGCAACCGCGGTTCTTCCGCAGATCGAGTCCGCGCATCCCTACGCCCCCTTCGAGAACAGCTCCTGGACGCTGACCTCGACCGAAGGAACCAAGACCAGGGTCCATTTCGACAGAATCGACACCGAGCCGGGCTATGACTTCGTGAAGGTGCAGGATGCCGCAGGCAACACCTACGCCACCTATGCGGGATGGGGAATGACGGATATCTGGAGCCCCTGGGTGCCGGGTAACACCGTCAATATAGTCTTCACATCCGACCATAGCATTCAGGGCTACGGGTTCCTGCTCGATAGATATACCACGGACGCGGGCTCCGCCGGTATTGCCGGTGTAACGGTAACACTCAGCCCAGGCGGCCTTACCGCGGTGACCGGAACGGACGGAGCATACAACATACCAGACCTTGCTCCGGGAACCTATACCGCCACACCATCGCTGGCGGGCTGGGCGTTTTCCCCGGCATCGCTGAGCGTGAGCGTTTCCTCCACTGTGGGAGGAGTCGCGGACTTCGAGGGGTTCGACAACCATATCACCTCTCTGACCGCCGCGCCGAACCCGTTCGAGCCGTCGGGAGCAAACTCGACCATCATCACGGCGGTCGGGAATCCGGGTGAGACAGGAATCTACGCGCAGGTGAGCGGCGCGGGCTTGCTCCAAAGGCATGATCTAACCGAGACCTCTTCGGGCAACTACACCGTCGAGTGGGACGGCCTGGATCACAGCGGGGCCGAGCCGCTGATCCCCGTCAGCACAGACTTCGCCGTAACGGTCTACAACAAGGCCTCGGACAGGTTCCCGATCAGTCTGACGCTGGCCACGAACTCGGTGAACACAGTGTCCGCTTCGCCTAACCCGTTCTATCCGACCGCGGGACAGAGCACAGCCATATCCGTAACCGGGGCCGCTGGGCTGCCGTTGGAAGCCCGCATAGCGGACGCGGGCGGCACTGTCGTCAGAACGCTGCCACTTTCGGGGGTAGGCACGACATATACGGCGACCTGGGACGGCAAAGACGAAGGGGCGGCCTATGCGCCTGCGGGAAGCTACCAAGTGTACATCCACAGGTCCGACACTGGGGCCAGGTATGCCGCCACGGTGACGCTCGTGCTCGGCGCGGCCCCTGCCATTGCGGGCCAAGCTTGGATAGGGTCAACGCCGGTGCGGCCGTTTGTTCAGACGGGGCATCCTTACAACCCCAACGAGAACCGCACATTCACGATCACTTCCACCGGCGGCACCAAGACCCGAATACACTTCGACAGGATCGAGACCGAGAACAGCTACGACTTCATCAGAGTGCAGGACGGAGAAGGCAACACCATCATCTCCTACACAGGGGCCGACAGATATGACGTCTGGAGTCCCTGGGTGCCGGGCAACACCGTCAAGATTGTCTTCACATCCGACTATTCCCAGCAGAGATATGGGTTCTTGATCGATAGGTGCGCAACGGATGTCCTCACGCCGGTGCCGGACGTGACGGTCACCATGACCCCCGGCGGCAGGAACACACCGACCGATGCGGGCGGCAACTACTCCATGACCGACTTCGTGCCGGGAACCTATACTGCGACACCTACGCTTGTGGGCTGGCGGTTCTCACCCGCCGCGCCGAGCGTGATTCTATCGGCAGGGCTGACAACGACGGCTGACTTCGAGGGCTGGGAGGATTGGCTGACGGATCTATCGTGCGCCCCGAACCCGTACGCGCCGTCAGGCACGAACGCGGTCACGATCACCGGATCGGGACGAACCGGCGAGTCGGGCCTGGTCGCCAGAGTGTTGGGCGGGGCTATCGAAAAACTGATACCTATGTCCGAAACCACGCCCGGCAGCTACACGGCTGACTGGGACGGCCTCGATACCAGCACCGCCGATCCGAGGATCACACCGACAAACAGCTTCAGCGTTAACGTCTACAACGCGCAGGGCGATCCGTTCACTCAGACCGCCGCGCTCACGGTCAACACCGCAACGGCGATCTCGGCGTCTCCTGCATCGTTCTACGGAACGGCGGGTCAGACAACGACAATCACCGTCAGCGGCGCTTCCGGGCTTCCGCTTGAGCTCAGGATAGTGAACCCTGCAGGCACAGTCGTCCGCACGATTCCTCTGGCGTGGAATGGCGGCGCGTATACGGCGATTTGGGACGCAAAGAACGACGGCGGAGTGGTCCAGGCTCCCGACGCGTATGAGCTTCGGGTCCACAGATCCGACACCGCGCAGAGATACGCGGTCACCGCAAGCGCCACGATCCTGCCCGCGGCGGCTGTCACCGGCTACGTGCGAGTGGGCGGCACGGCGCTGCTGCCGGTTCTGGAATCGGCGCATCCCTACGCCAACAACGAGAACACGACCTCGACGATCACCTCGACAGGCGGGACCAAGACTCGCGTTCACTTCGAGAAGATCGATATGGAGTACGGCACCGACCATATCTATGTAAAGGACAACGCGGGCAATGTCATTGCCGACTACCACGGCACGTTCTACGACATCTGGAGCCCATGGGTGACGGGAAACGTAGTCAAGATTCAGCTCGTCTCCAACAGCTCGGTGACCGCCTACGGATTCCTGATCGACAGATACGGAACGGACGTAACCGCCGCGGGCATTCCGGGTGTCACAGTCACGATAACGCCGGGCGGGCGGACGACGGTGACGGGAGCCGACGGATCATATCTCGTGAACGACCTGGTTCCGGGATCGTATACCCTCACTCCTGCTCTAACCGGCTGGATCTTCGACCCGGTCTCGATAGGCGTCACGGTATCGTCCGGCGCTACATCGACCGCCGACTTCAGCGGCACCAAAGAGGGCGAGACCCTGTCCTCGATTGCCCAGGCTCGCCTCAGGCCGGACGGGTGGTCGGTCGATCTTCCTTATGAGATCGTGTCGGCCACGTTTGCAGGAAGCTTCTACATCGAGGAAGAGGATCGGTCCGCGGGCATCAGAGTGGACACCGCGACTCCCGTGCTGGAAGGCAATATGGTGCATGTCATCGGCCGGCTGAGCACAATCAATGGAGAGAGGGTCATCCAGCCCTACAGCATGGACGTGCAGGTGGACAACATCGACACATGGCCGCTGGGGACGACGAACAAATCGCTTGTCGGCGGGCAGTTCGGCGCCTATACCCCTGGCGCCGCTGACGGAAAAGGACTCAACAGCTCCGGCCTGCTGGTCACGGTATGGGGCACGGTGGGATGGGGTGACTCCACCGGGTTCTACATTGACGACGGCTCGCGGGTGAGCGGTGGAAACGGTGTGTGGGTGAGCTTGCTCGACCTGTCTCCCGGCAGGTCGTTTGCCGCGCCGGCCGCCGGCAAGACCGTGTGTGTCACGGGCGTCGCGGCGACGCGGTCAGTCGGAGCCACTCTGCAGCGCATCGTCAAGCCCAGGGCGCAGGAAGACGTGGTGGAGTTCTGAGAGGCGCGGGCCTCAAGTGAAGTCAGTGGTAATACCGATTCTGCGAATCGCCGGGCAGCGATTCGAGGTCGATCTGCCGCAGAGTCATGATCCCGCTCGGGCTGAGCAGGAAACCGCGCTCCATCGCCGCCGATCTCCGGGTCTATCTGCAGCTTGGTGCGAAATACGACGTCCTCGACGGCGATCGTGAGTATCTGCCGGAGCTGATAGCTGTCCAGCGCGGCGATTGCCTCGCGGGCGTCGTCGGCCATGTCCCCGCGGGGTCCATTTCGAGCGCGCGTGTGAACGCGTTCATCGCCTGCGCGATCTCGCCCTTCTGCTGCAGCAGGACGGCCTTCTTGAAATGGTGCGCGGGATCGGCGGGCGCGAGCCGTATCAGCTCGTTGGTCACCTGAAGCGACTGGTCGATCTTGCCCTGCTGCAGATACGCTATTCCCAGCACGTCCCTGGCGAACAGGCTGCGTGGAAACATCGCCAGCATCTTCCGGCTGAGGTTGATCGCCTCGTCATATCGACCAAGCTCGATCAAGGCCTGCAGAAGCTGCTCCTGGGTGCCTGAGTCTCTGGGATCGAGCGCCACGGCGTTCTTCATCGCCTCGATAGCCGGTCCGATCTTATTCTGCGCGCGATAGAGGGTGGCGAGCTGTAGGCTGCACCTCGGATCGAGCGGAGAGATCAGCATGGCCTGCTTCACCTGCGCGATGGCTTCGTCATAGAGCCCGCGCTGGGCGAGCGAGTTCGCCCGCCGCATCAGGCTCGAAAGCCTGACCCCGCCCTTGCCTTTCCCGGCTGCTCCGCTGCGCCATTCGTCTCGTTCATCTCTTTCTAGTCTTTCTAGCTTTCAACCTTCAACTTCGAACTTTCAACTCATCCGAACCGGCTTGCCAGTCCTTGCCGACTCGTACATCGCGAGTATGACCTCGACCGCCTTCCGAGCTTCCGCGCCGACAATCATCGGATCTCGGTCCTCGATGATGGCCTGCGCGAGATCACTGGATCTGTATCGCCATGGCCGCCGCTGGAGATGGCCGTCGGATCGCTTGCCGCCGACCCGATCTGGTCGGTCTCATCGGGCTCGCCGCCGCTCTCATCGCCGGGCACTTCCCACTTGGTGATCTTCTCGCCCTGCACGACGATCGTGCCCGATCTCACCGTGGAGCTCCATCCTGTGATTCATCTCGACCACCGAGGTCGTTCCCTGGAGTACCCCGAACGCTCCGCTGGCAAACTCCATCACCGCGCAGGCAGGTATCCTCGACCTCGATATTGCGCACGAGGTGGTCGGCCTTGGCGTAGATCGTCTTGACCGGCCCCATTATCCACCGCTGCAGGTCGATGCATGTGCACGCCCTGGTTCATCAGCGCGCCGCCGCCATCGAGTTCCCAGGTTCCGCGCCAGTCGCCGCTATCGTAGTATTCCTGCGAGCGGAAGTACTTCAGATACGCGTCTCCGAGCACCATCTTTCCCAGCTTGCCCGCCTCGACGGTCTTCTTGACCTTGTGCCACATCGGCGAGGTGCGCCGCTGGAATATGACGGCGAGCTTCACCTTTGCCTCATCGCACGCCGCGATCATCTGCGTCGATCTTCGGCAGCTTGATCTCGACAGGCTTCTCGCACATGACGTGCTTACCGGCCTTGGCCGCGTCGATGGTCACCTGGCCGTGCAGCCCGCTGGGAACGCACACGCACACCGCGTCCACGCCGCCCTCCGCGAGCATCTTATTGTAGTCCAGATACACCGCCGGACCGCCGAAGTCCGCCGACAGCTTGGCGGCTCTCTCTTCTATGACGTCACAGACCGCCACGAGTTCCGCTTCGGGGGTGCTGGCGATTCCACGTGCGTGGTGGGGCGATATTACCCCGCATCCGATGATGCCGAATCTGATCTTTTCCACTTGTACGGGGGTCCTTCCCTGTGAATTGCTTTCCACATGTCCTTTCGCCCCGGCTTGCCCGCTATTCCTGCCTATTATGAAAAATCCGGTATTATAACCAGCCGGTACATGTACGGGCGCGGAACCGGAATCGCTGAGACGCTGAACAGACTGAGGCGCTGAACGGACGAAGCGGATACTTCCCGTTCCCTTCAGCGTCTTATCCCTTCTCAGCGCCTCAGCGATTCCCCCGGGTACGCGGTCAGCGGGCCTTGTCCTGCCGCGTTGCGGTCGCGGAAGCCCAAGACCCGCTGGCCTGTCGGACGGGGACGGGAGGGTGCGGTACTACTCCAGCGCGCTTGCGCGCTATTCAAGAGTGTTAATGCTCGTCACCCGGTCCAGGCACACATCTTCGATGTCGCCGATCAGATATGCGCCGTATAGCGGCACGAATTGAACGTCGTGCACGTGCAAGTTCTTCGTGATCTCATCACCGCGTCTGTCTCGAAACGTCACTGCGCAGTGTCGTCCAAGATACTGCTTCGCTTCAGGTATCTGCATGTATTCCGGCCTCCTCCGTGGTAGCCCGGCCGCACTGGTGCGGCCTCTGGTGCGCCCGATCAGGTCGCAGGGCTACCGGGAGGAGCTATTGCCGCTGGTCAGGGCCCGCCTGGGAGCCGCGCCCATTGGAGTCACCATGAGGGCTGCTGGCCGCCAGGCGGATCCTGGCCAGTGGCAACACCGCTCATCGGAAGCCCAGCACACCTCTCTGCATCCGCCGGGCGCTGAATGTGTTGTCACTGTAGTTATGCCGCGCGCACCCGGCAAGAGATGCTGTGCGAAATACCAGTTTGCGTTTTGAGGTACGTAGTTCGATTCGAGGCGCCCTGCAGGCGATCCGCGATCGCGCTACCTTCTGCTCCTCAGCGACCACTTCCAAAGCGGGCTTGCTTTTGTGGCAGGAAGCATCTAGAGTAGAGTGTAAGTGAAACACGTGGGTCCGGTCGGACTTCTGACCTGCGACCCCGGACCTCTATTGCGGGAGCAATCTATGAGCATTCTTGCTATCAACGGCGGGCCGAAGGTCCGCGAGGGATCGTGGCCGAGTTGGCCGATGTGGGATGAGTCCGACTGCCAGGCGGTGGTCGATGTCGTGCGCAGCGGCCAGTGGTGGAGCGTCGGCGGAACGAAGGTCAAGCAGTTCGAGCAGGCGTTCGCGGCGTATCAGGGCGCGAAGCACGGGATCTGCGTCCCGAACGGCACCATCGCCCTCGTCGTCGCGCTGCAGGCCGCCGGAGTGAAGGCGGGCGATGAGGTGATCGTCACGCCTTACACCTTCATCGCCTCCGCCAGCGCGATCGTGCAGTGCAACGCGATCCCGGTCTTTGCGGACATCGATCTCGAAACGATGAACGTCTCCCCGGCCGCCATCGAAGCAGCGATAACCGACAAGACCGCCGCGATCATGGCCGTCCACATCGGCGGAATGCCCGCCGACATGGACGCGATCATGGACATCGCACGTGCCCACGACCTCAAGGTCATCGAGGATGCCGCCCAGGCCCACGGCGCGCGTTGGCGGGGCAAAGGGGTCGGCTCGATCGGCGACGCGGGCACATTCAGCTTCCAGGCGTCCAAGAATCTCACGTCGGGCGAGGGCGGGATCGTCGTCACGTGCGATGACAAGATCGGCGATATAGCGTGGTCGATCCACAACGTGGGCCGCGTCAAGGGCGGGGAATGGTATGAGCACCCCGTCATGGGCTGCAACTACCGCATGACCGAGTTCCAGGCCGCGATTCTGCTCAATCAGTTGCGCAAACTCGACGCGGAAACCGCCCGCCGCAACGAAAACGGCCTCTATCTCGCCGAGAGGCTCGCAAAGATCGACGGGATCGAGCCGCAGAAGCGCGACGAGCGCGTCACCACGCACGCCTACCATCTCTTCATCTCCCGCTACACCGCCGAGGCGCAGACCGGTGTGCCGCGCGAGAAGTTCATAAAGGCGATGGTCGCGGAGGGCGTCCCGCTCTCGGTCGGATACCTGCCGCTGTATAGATCAGGCATGTTCGAGATGGACGAATCCTCCTGCCCGCTCGGCTGCGGGTTCTACGGCAGTAAGATGGACTACGCGAGCCTGAGCCTGCCGAACTGCGAGAAGCTCTGCGACAGCGAGGCGCTGTGGCTCACTCAGACGATCCTGCTCGGCACGCGCCAGGACATGGACGCCATCGCCGACGCATTCGAGAAAGTGATGACCAACATCGCCGAACTGAGGGGGTAGCGTGCTCGACTTCTTCGACTGCAACTGCCGCATAGGTCGCTCTGGCACGCCCGTGGAGGGCGGGCCCGTCACTGCGTCCGAGATCGTCGATAGGCTTAAACCGATGGGCATTCGCCGCGCGCTGGTCTACTCGGCGATCGCCTCGGAACTCCATCCCGCCGAGGGCAACCCCGCCGTGTTCGAGGACGTAAAGGGATCCCCGCTCGTGCCGTGCTGGGTCGGGCTGCCGTCATCGACCGGCGAGTTGGGATCACCCGAGGAGTTCATCGCTAACATGCGCGAAAACGGCGTGGGCGCGGTCCGGCTTTACCCGGCGTTGCACTCGTATAGCTTCAGCAAGTGGTGCATGGGGCCGATGCTCGAGGCGCTGGAGGCAAGCCGCGTCCCGGTCCTCATCGAGATTCAGCAGACCAGCTTCGACCAGATTGCAGCCGTGCTCGAGACGTTCCCCAGGCTCCGGCTGATCGTCATCCGGCCGTCCTATCGCGCGGACCGAATGCTCTATCCGCTGATGGAGCGTTTCGAGCACCTCTGCATCGAGACCTCGAACTACGCCGGCAGCGGCGCGATCGAGGCGGTCTGCAGGCGGTTCGGCAGCTCGCGGCTGATCTTCGGCACGGGCCTGCCGTTTTTCGAGCCGGGCGCGGCGGTCTCGCCGATCACCTACGCCGAGATCGACGACTCCGACAAGCAGGCAATCGCGGGTGGCAATCTCGACAAACTCCTCGCGTGGGCGGGTGAGGCCGGTGGCTAGCGCCCCCCCGCGCTCACGGCCGGACGGCGAGTCTTTCGACGCGCTCGCGGCCCGGTGCGCGGCCTGCCTCGATTCGCTCTATTCAGCCGTCCAGCCGACCTCCAACGCGACCCCCGCGCGCGCCTACTCCGCCTGCGTCAGCTACATCATCCGCATGCTCGCGATTCTCATCGCAGCAGAGCGAATTCCGCCCGATCGATCTCCTCACAAGGCGATCCAGCGCGCCGCCCGCGCGGTCAACGACGGCGATGATGCTTACACATACGACAAAGCCTGCGCGTCGGCACGGAAATCGAGCGGGCTTGGCATATTCGCGAAACCGAGACAAGTCCGATTCGGCCCCGAAGCATTCGCGATTACGGCTCGAACGCTCACCCGCCCCCATCCCGACGCGCCAATCGAACGCATCTACTTCGAGACCATGCCCATCTCCTGGCTCGGCAGCGCATACCAGGCCCTGCTGGCATTCCATCCCGACGAAACCGGCGACAAGCTCGAATCCAACAAATCGTACCGAAAGAAACGCGGCGTCTTCTTCACCCCGCCCAGCCTGGTCAGCTACGTAGTCGAGGGCGTGCTCACACCGATAATCGAATCCCGCCCGCGCATGATCCACGACGCGCCCCCGCGCATCACCATCCTCGACCCGGCCATGGGCGGCGGCGACTTCCTCACCCGCGTCATCGAAACTCCCTCCCCGCGGCGGGGAGGGTTGGGGAGGGGTCCTTCCCTTCCCACGGCAGAGCCCACAGACGACCGCGTCCCTTCTATTCCCTATTCCCTACTCCCCGTTCCCTACTCCGCCGTCTACGGCGTGGACGTTGACCCCCGCGCCGTAGAGATCGCCCGATTCGGCGTTTGGGCGAGCGCCAGCTTCGCCGACGGCATCACCGACTCCCTAAACGCCCACCTGATCTGCGCGAACGCACTCGGCGCACGCCATGCCGGCGAGCCGCCCTTCGGTTGGGCCGAGGCGTTCCCCGAGGTCTTCGCCGAGGGCGGATTCGACGCCGTCATCGGCAACCCGCCCTACATCGCCGCAAAGAACGGCCTGCAGAGCGCGAGCGCCGGCCAGTCGGACTCATATCTGCTGTTCCTTTCCGAGATCATGGAAAGCAATCTCGTCAAGCCCGGCGGCCTGCTCTCGATGGTGCTGCCCGATCCCATGCTCGTCCGCGAGAACGCCGCCGCCGTCCGCCGCAAGATCGCGACCGAGTGGTCGATCGTATCGCTGCTGCACATCTCCGAGGCGTTTCCGGACGCGCTGGTCGCCAATGTCGTTCCCATCCTCCGCAACGCCCCGCCGACCGATCGCCTTCCCCGCATCCCGAATCGAGCACGCGGGCGACCGTCATAGTTTTCTTGCCAGACCTGGACAAACCGCGACAGAACTCGCCGATCCAGTGCGACTGGAGTCCATATTAGCTCAGGATCGCTGCGAATTCTTATACTTACTCGAACAGGGCCCGTTCGGCGAGATTATCAGGCGCATCCACGGCCCCGACTGCGCCCTCTCTCACTACAACGAGCCCTTCGCGCCGCTGCGCAGACTCAACATCAAGGCGATCTACCGCGGCGAGGAGGTCGGCAAGTCGGCGATTCGAAGCGAGACCGGTGATCAGCCGATCCTGCTCGGCGGCCAGAGCATCCAGCCCTATGAGATCATCTGGGAGGGCCGCAAGGCGAGCGATTCCTGGATTCGAAAGCCGCTGGAGCGCTATCACAGCACCAAGATCCTGATCCAGAAAAGCTCCGCGCACCTCATCGCCGCGCTCGACCGCGTCTCAAAGCGTCATCCCGGCTACGTCTTTCCGCAGTCCGTCTACGCGGTCGAGCTTGACCGAGCAGGGCATGGACCCGCTCTACCTGCTCTGCCTGCTCAACTCGCGCGTGCTCAACGAATACATCCGCCGCACCGTCACCGGCTACAAGCTCCTTCAGCCGCAGCTCGAACTGGAGGACATCCGCGCGCTGCCGATCCGCCGCATCGGCTTCACCACGCACATTTCCGAGCGCGAGGCCGAAACCGCGCGAGGTATCGGTGTGTTCGAGAGCGAATCCCTACATAGCGCGGACTTTGCCGAGCTGGCGAACTTCGCCGTGGCCTGCCTGACGGGCATCCCGGAACGCTCCGACGTGGTCCACGACGTGCTTGTGCACCTCGGCCGCGAGACTGGTCTCGCTGACGCGCGCGAACCGAAAGTCGCCGGACGCCGACGCCACTCGCCGCCTGGAACTGCTCCGAGCGGCGATCGAGACAATCGCCTGGCAGCTCTATTCGAGCGAACCGTCGCAAATGGCGCTGCCGTGGTAGCAGAGAGCGGAGAGCGAATAGTGGAGAGCGAAGAGCGAGGAGTGAAGAGCGAAAGGCCGAGAGCCGCGTGTCATGCTGAACTTGTTTCAGCACCCAGACGCTAACGGCTAACGGCTAACGACTAATGACCAACGGCTAATGACTAAGAGCAGACTAACCGAAGAGGTACTCGCGGGAACGCCCGTGACCGCGTTCGAGATCATCGACGCCCACGGCCACCTCGGCTACTGGCACAACTTCTATAACCCGGAGCGCACCGCCGCCGACATGGTCCACGCGATGGACAGGGTGGGGGCGCGCTGCATCGTCGCGGGCGCGCACGCCGGCATCAGCACCGACTACCGCTCTGGCAACACTGAGATGATCGAGGCCATGCGCGAGTTCCCCGGCAGGATTCTCGGCTATTGCTGCGTTAACCCGAACTACCCCGATGAGATGCCCGCCGAGATCGACCGCTGCTTCGAGGCCGGCATGATCGCGATCAAGTTCCACCCGTCGGTGCATAAGTACCCCATCGACGGCGACAACTACCGCCCGGCCTGGGACTACGCCGACGAGCACGGCCTGGTCGTGCTCACACATACCGCCGTCAACGACTCTACCTGCGGTGTCGCCCAGGTCGGCCGGTGCGCCGAGCGCTACCCGAACGCCAAAGTGCTGCTCGGCCACTCCGGCTTCGGATATGTCGGCGCGCGCGCATGTGTCGAAGTTGGCACAAGGGTTCCGAACACATACTTCGACATAACTGCGTCCACGACCGACCTCGGCCTGGTCGAGATGCTCGTCGATGGCATCGGCGCGGACCGTGTGCTCTACGGCACCGACCTGCCCTTCATCGACTGCCGCATGCAAATCGGCAGAATGGCATTCTCGAAACTCAACGACGACCAACTCCGGCTAGTCCTGGCCGACAACGCGAAGCGTCTTTTCGGGATATGAGAAACGGAAGGGAGAATCGCGAGAGGGAGAAAGCTAGAAACTGAGAAACGTCCCTTTCTGCTTTTCTTACTCTCTCCCTTTGGCGATGGGTATTCCCGCACGATAGATTGGAGGAATGATGAAGCTTATCAGCTACCGCCGCGAAGACGAAACCGAATCCGTCGGCATACTGCGCGATGACCTCGGCGGCGCGATCGACCTTATCCGCGCGCTCGCCGTCTACTCGACCGTCGCCGACGAGTGCACGCCGATGATAACGGACCTCTTCGACCTGATCGCCTACGGGCTGGCAGAAGCCGATCCGCTCAAGGAAGTCCAGGATTTTGTCGAAAAGCATAACTTGACTGACGAGCTTTTGGACAAAAACTATACCGTACTTGCACCCATCGCCCGCCCTGGCGCCATCTACGCGCTCGGCCGGAACTACCCCGCGCATGCCAAAGAAAGCGGGCTCGAGCCCCCCAAGGAGCCGGTGGTCTTCGGCAAGGCCGTGACCGCCGTGATCGGCCCGGACGAGCCCGTGATCTACCGCAAGTGGCTGACCCGCGTCGATCCCGAGGCTGAGCTGGCGGTGGTGATCTCGCGCCGCGGCTCCAACATATCCGAAGAGGACGCGCCCTCCTACATTGCCGGCTACACCTGCCTCAACGACGTGACCGCGCGCGATCTGCAGAAGATCGATCTGGGCAACGCGCACCCCTGGCTGCGCAGCAAGGGCATCGACACGTTCTGCCCGATGGGGCCGAACCTCACGCTGCCCGACGAGATGCCCGACCCGCTCGAAATCGACGTGGAAATGCGCGTCAACGGCGAGGTCAGGCAGTCCGACAATACGCGCAGCTTGACATTCAGTGTGCCTTATCTGATAAGCTGGATATCGCGCTATCACACGCTGTATCCCGGCGACGTGATCTCGACCGGCACGCCGGAGGGCATGAAACCCGTAGTCCCTGGTGACATGATGGAAGTCTATGTCGAGCGCATCGGCGTCCTGCGCAACCCGGTGGTGCAGGAGTAGCTGTCTGGACTTTCAACTTTAACCTTCAACTTGCAACTATGTTAAGACCAACCTACGCCGAGATCGATCTTTCCGCCATACGAGACAACATAAGAGCCATCCGCGCGCGAGTCGGCCCGAGGGTGAAGATCATGCCCGCGGTCAAGGCCAACGGCTACGGCCACGGCGCAGTCGAGGTCAGCCGCGCGGTGCTGCAAGCTGGCGCGCAGGTGCTTTCGGTCGCGATGCCGGAGGAGGGAATCGAGCTGCGCGAGGCCGGGTTCGAGGTCCCAATACTCATCCTGGGCTGCTCGACCCCTGACTCCGCGAGCGAGATCATGCGATTCAACCTGGCAAGCGCGGCCTGCGACCTGCCCTATGCGCGCGCGCTTTCGCGAGGCTGCCGTCAAACTGGACAAGACCGCCTCGGTTCACGTGAAGGTCGATACCGGCATGGGCCGGATCGGCGTTCAGCCGGAGGAGGCGCTGGACTTCGTGCTCGCGCTCAAGTCGCTGCCGGGGCTGAGCGTGGACGGCGTCTTCACGCACTTCCCCAGCGCCGACGAGACCGACCGCGCCTTCACCACCGCCCAGATCGCCACGTTCAACAAGGTCATCGACGCGCTGAAACGCCACGGCCTGTCGATCCCCGCCCACGCGTCCAACAGCGGCGGCGTGCTCGCGTATCCCGAGGCCGATTTCGATGCCGTCCGCCCCGGCATCATGATCTATGGCAGCTATCCGTCCGTCGAAGTTGTCCAAAGCATTCCGATCCGTGAGGCGATGACGCTCAAGACGCACATCATCTTTCTCAAGGAAGCCGAAGCCGGCGTCGCCGTCAGCTACGGCCGCACGCACACGCTCAAGCGCCGCTCCAGGGTTGCCACGCTGCCGATCGGCTACGCGGACGGCTACCAGCGCGCGCTCTCCAACTGCGGCGAGGCCGCCGTGCGAGGCGTTCGCGTGCCGGTGATCGGCCGGGTGTGCATGGACCAGATCATAGTCGATGTCACCGAAGTCCCCGGCGTTGAGCTTGGCGATGAGGTGATCCTGCTCGGCGGCGGCTATAGCTACCTGATGGCCAACGAGGTCGCCGACAAGGCCGGCACGATCTCCGACGAGACCTTCTGCGCCATCACCGCCCGTGTGCCGAGGGTTTACGTGAACGCCTGAGGCCCGGCGCAAGGCTGTTTGTTACTCGGCGTAATCGGCGGTATAATGACTGTAGAGGATACGTCTATGGAATCAGCGATGCATGTCAAGACAAGGGTGCTGCCGGGCAGCAAGATCGAGGTCACATCGCCGAGTCTCGTCGAAGGCGAGCAGGTAGAAGTCATCATAGTATTCCCTACCGCCACTCGCGGTCGCCGCAGAAGTGTTCTCGACATTGTGGAGACCACGCCGCCTCCGCAGGTCTTCAAGACGGCCGAACAGGCAGACCAGTATCTCCAGGGGGAGCGTGACTCTTGGGATCGCTGACTCTCCCCCAGCCGGGCTTGGTCTATGTAGACTCCCAGGTTCTGATCTACACGGTCGAGAAGTTCCCAGACTACATCGACGTGCTGCTGCCGCTCTGGGAAGCTTCGCGAGCGGGCAGGCTGGAGGTCGTCGTAAGTGAGTTGTCGGTCCTCGAAGTGATGGTTGGGCCGTTGAAGACGGGGGATCAGCAGCTGATACATGCCTATAACGAACTGCTGATGGGGACGGAGATACGCCTCACACCAATCGACCTGCAGATCCTGCAGGCCGCTGCCAGACTGCGCGCAGAGACGGCGCTTCGCACACCCGACGCCATACACGCTGCATCGGCGGCCGCTGTCAATTGCGACCTCTTCCTCACGAACGACCTGGCATTCAAGTCGCTCAGCTCTATAAGCGTGCAGATTCTCAAGGACATCATCGAGACGGAGTGAACGGCTGAGATGACCACCGCGATTATCGGTTCCGGCAGTTGGGGCACGGCGCTCGCCGTATTGCTCGGCAAGAAGGGCTGCTCGGTCAAGCTCTGGGCCAGGCGCGACGAGCTCGCCCACGCTATCGAGCGCGACCGCGACAACGCGCAATACCTGCCCGGCGTCATGCTGCCGGACACGGTCTCGCCGACCTCCGACATCGCCGAATCGCTTGCAGGCATGCGACGCGATCGTTCTCGCCGTCCCAAGCGGCGGCGTGCGGGAGTCCCTCGCGCTGATCAAAGCCCATCTGTCGCCCGGCGCGCTCATCATCCACGCCGGCAAAGGTCTCGAATCCGACACCGGCCTCCGCGGTTCCGAGGTCATCTCGCAGGTGCTCGGAGATGCCGCCGGCCGGGCGTGTGTCGCGCTTTCCGGGCCGAATCTGGCCGTCGAGCTTGCCAACGACGTCCCCACCGCCACCGTCGTCGCCTCTCGCAATGCCGACAACGCCGCCGCAGGCGCAGTCGCTGTTCTCATCGCCGAGCCTTCGCGTCTATCGCAGCACGGACATCGCCGGGGTCGAGCTCGGAGGCGCGCTAAAGAACGTGCTGGCAATCGGCGCGGGGATCTCCGACGGCCTCGGCTACGGCGACAACACCAAGGCGACTCTGGTCACGCGCGGTCTTGTCGAGATGACCCGTCTCGGCGTCGCACTCGGCGCGGACGCGATGACCTTCACCGGCCTCTCCGGCGTCGGCGACCTGATGGCGACCAGTGCCAGCCGACTCTCCCGCAACCTCCGCCTCGGCCTGATGCTGGGGCAGGGGAGAGGAATCGAAGAAAGCCTTGCCGCGCTCGGCCAGGTCGCCGAGGGCATGCCCACCTGCGAGGCCGCCTACAACCTCAGCCGCAAGCTCGGCATCTCTATGCCCATCACCGAGCAGATCCACGCAATTCTCTTCGAGGGCAAGTCCCCCCAGCAAGGCGTCCTCGACCTCATGACCCGCGGGTTCAAAGAGGAACTCCACTAGGAGTTCGCGCAAATCCGGCGTAATTGCTGATTGACAGCCAGCCTTTTCCCTTCTACAATGCCAGTGTGGGGGCATTGCCTGCGGATCGAGAAGGCTGCCCCTTACTCTTCGTGTGCGCCCAGGAGGTATGGGATTGCGTACCCGCCGGATTGAAGGCTTTGCTGCGTTCGAGCTTCTGTTCGCTATAGTCATACTCGCCACCACGATTGCGCTGCTGCTGCCCGCCATTGAAGCGGCCAGGGAGCGCGACAGATCGACTGCGTGCCTGTCCAATCTGAAGCAGTGCGCCCAGGCGCTGAAGATGTACTGCGACGACTGGGATAACACCATGCCCTCACTCCGCCGTGGTGGCCGCGTCACCAACCCAGGCGCAGGTCGTCGAGTTCCTGACCGGAAAGGGCACCTTCCCGCAGCCACCCGCCGCGAAGCGCCATACCTGGCCCCAGATCCTGCAGGACGACCTGCCCAACAAGTCCTGCGTGTTCTGCCCGTCAGACGCCAATGTCCGCACGCGGGTCTCCTACTGGTACAAGTATGCCAATGATCTCGCCTGGCGCGACTCCACTCTGAGGCGGCGCAAGGCATCCGACTACGGCTACGAGCACGATCAGATCGCCTTCTACGAGCACGCGGGCTGGCACGTGGGCGATGCCGCGGGTATCAAGAACGGCGTCAAGATCAACGTCAGCTACATGGACACCCACACGGCCACCATCACCGTGGCGCACGGGCCGGCCGGCTATACGCCAGCGGCCGACGAGCGTACCGGAGCGTCCGCCCGCCTGGGCGAGCCGATGTACTTCGACGTCAGGGTCAACGATCCAGGTCCCAACACGATCCACGACCCAGCAGACTTCATCGACCCAAGCACGTGCTACGACATGCCCTAAGCGAGGACTCAACGATGAGCCGATCAATGAGAAGACTCGTAATGATCTGCGCCGCGGCGGCGTTCTGCCTGCCGGCCTGTGCCGGGCCGCTTGCGCGCATCTACATCGCGCCGCGGGACGTCGGCGTCCGAACCGGCCTCACCCAGCAGTTCTCAGCCATCGGCGAGGATGCTGACGGCAACGAGGTCCCCACCGGCCCTGTGTCGTGGACCGTCAACTCCGCCGCCGGGTCGGTCTCATCCGCCGGCCTGTTCACGGCCGGCTCGACGGCAGGCAAATACAGCGCCGCCATTACCGCATCGGTCAGTGGCGGCATCAGCGCGACCGCGAACGTCGAAGTCTACTCCGGCCAGCAGCAAGCCGGCTACGGACTGGAGCGCAGCATCGGCAGCCTGTCAGCGGGCATGTACGACAGCCCGATGGACATCGCCTTCGACGGAGCCGGAAACGTTTACGTCATCAGCCAGTCCGCCAATGCGATCAACAAGTTCGACTCGACCGGCCATTTCCTGGCTCAGTTCAAGCTCAATTTCACCATTGGCTCAACTGGGCTTCTCGGCGTGTCTTCGGCCGGCGCCATGTATGTTGCCGATCCCGCCTCATGTCTCATTCGCAAGTACGATTCATCGGGCACCTTCGTCACCCAGTTCGGCGGCCCCGGCACTGGAAACGGCCAGTTCGTCGAACTCAGTGATATGGCGGTCGATTCCACGGGCCTGGTCTACGTCTCGGACGGCTCGACCTGTAGAGTTCAGGTATTCGATTCGAGCGGCGCCTATCTCAGGTCGTGGACAACCCATCTGTACCTTTATCCGTCGTACACTGTCCCGCCTGCCGCGATTGGGGTCGACCTTACGGACAGCCTCTGGGTCGTGGTGGCCGGCGGCCAGGATTTCGACGGACGCACCGAGCTCTGGCAATACGACAGCATGGGCAGCGGAACCCGCCAGGGCGTCATGCCCCAATTCCTGAGGTTGCCGTATTCATTCCCGACTGCAATCTCTGACAGCAACAACTTCTATATGTTGTCGGGCAACACGATCACCAGGTACGCCAGACTGCCCGCCGGCGACTACGAGTCGTCCTCCGAATGGGGCTGCTTCGGACGCGAGATCGGCTCGTTCGACGGCGCCGCGGGCATCGCTCTCGATGCCACCGGCAAGCTCTACGTCGCCGACAAAGGCAACAACCGCATCCAGATCTTCGATTCGACAGGCCAGTTTCTGGGCGCATGGTGCTCCTCGGGCGGTGAAAAGGGCCAGTTCAAGTACCCATCGGGCATTCTTGCTGACTCCGCCGGCCATCTCTGCGTTTCCGACACGGGCAACCACAGGGTCCAGGAGTTCGACACGAACGGCGCGTTCATCCGCGAGCTTGCGTCGAAGCGGCAGTGCGACAGCGCCTTCGCCTGTTCCGGCGGCCTGACGATGGACGCCGGCGGCAATATCTACACCTCGGACTCCATCGCCAACCGCATCCTGGGCTTCAACAGCAGCGGTTCGCTTGTCTCCAACTGGCCACTGCCCTCATCACCCGACAGCACCATCCCCGCGCCGTTTGGCATCGTTCGAAACGGCCCGCTCAACGTGTTCTATGCCATCGACAGCAGCCGCAATATTGTCAATACGCTCGATTCGAGCGGCGCGTTTGTGAACTCCTGGCTCTCCGCCGGCGCCGGCAACGGCCAGGTCCAGACGCCGGTCGGCATCGCGGTCGAATCGCACGGCTACGCGTTCGTCTCCGACTACGGCAACAACCGCATTCAGAAGTTCAACAATGGCGCGTTCCTGACCAAGTGGGGCACGACCGGCACGGGGACCTCGCAGTTCCAGGGCCCGGCCGGGATCTGCGTCGATTCGGCCGACTACGTCTACGTCGCCGACTCCGGCAACAACCGCATACAGAAGTTCACCTCAGCCGGCGCCTATTCGGCCCAGCTTGGCTCCTTTGGTTACGGCAAGTTCCAGTTCAGCGATCCGGAGGCCGTTGCGGTGGACGGGCAGGGCAGCCTCTACGTCGCCGACACCGGGAACCACCGCGTGCTCAAGTTCGTGAAGGTCCCCGGCGTGAGCGTCACGATAACCTCGCCCACCAGCGCGGCGACCTACTCCACGTCCAGCCCGACGATCACCCTCGGTGGGACCGCGGTTGCGCCCAACGGCCTCTCGTGGTCCAACAACCGCGGCGGATCGGGTCAGTGCGTCGGAACCACGAGCTGGACGACCGCGGCCGGCATTCCTCTCAAGCCCGGCGCCAACTCGCTGACCGTAACGGCATCCGACGGCTACGGCACGTACTCGAGCGACTCGATCATCGTAACGTGCTATGCGCCCTCCATCGCGATCACCAGTCCGACCACGGCGCCGTCGTACATCACCACGTACTCGACCGTCCGCGTTCAGGGCACCGCCTCCGATGACGCCACGGTCGCAAGCGTCACCTGGATCAACGACCGGGGCGGCAGCGGCACATGCAGCGGAACCACAAGTTGGACCGCCGCCTCTATCTCCCTGCAGATGGGCAAAAACGTCCTGATCTTCACCGCCCACGATTCCGGCGGCAACACGAACTCCTGCACGCTCACCGTATTCCGCGAGTCCGACCCGCCGATCACGATCTCCCAGGCCAAAGCCCTTGCCGACGGTGACGACGCATACCTCACCGGCCAGACCGTCAGCGCGGTCTTCTCCGACTGCCTCTACATCCAGCAGTCCGACCGCGCCTCGGCGATAAGGGTCAAGCTGCTCCTGCCCACGGCCGCCTTCTCCCCCGGCAGCGTGGTCACCGTGGCAGGCGTCCTATCCACCACCCCCGACGGCGAGCGCTGCATCGAAGGCGTCGCGCTCTGACCGGCCCGAACGGAACAAAACGCGCTTGACAATCGTCTGCCAGCATGGTAGTAATGCAATAGAGCCTGCAGTTTTGGGGCGCTATCTCAACGAAGGAGAAGTCGATGACCCGAAACCAAGCAGTACCCCTCCTCTACGCTTTGGGAGGCGGCTTACCCCGGAATGGTATTCGCGCGTTTTTTCTCTCCACTGTCGTTACGCTCGCCGTCATTGCTGTACCCCCCCCCCGTCACACGCCGCTAACGCCTGGCAGACCCGCCCCGGCACGGTAGCCTACACGAAGTCCCTTCCCGACCGCGCGCCGGTGGAGCTAGACTCGATGATAGTCACGCGCGTTGCCCGCGGGTACATCTTTGTCAAGGACCCCTGGTCCGGCGAAGACACGCTGCCCGTCTACGCTCCCGGTGCGGCTATTCAGCAGTGGTGGTCGGTATTGATCGACGGCTATACGCGCACTGTGCGTGAGCGGCGGATCGTCGTTGCGACGCGCCTGTGGCTCTATATGTGCGCCAACGGCAGGCCGTTTATCCTGATGCCCAAGCCCACCGAACCGCAAGCTTGGCCCTACATGCACGAGGTTCCGCTCGGGCTGGCTCTGATGGAAGAGGAACTGCCGCCAGTTCCCGAGGAAGAGGAGCAGGAACCGCAGCCACCCACCCCGCCGACTGACGAGAACTCAATTGCGTACGCGAAATGGTACGGAGGCTCGCGCGCGGTGACCGGGAAGCTCGTGTCCGCGGTGTTTCTTGCCTCAGCCAGCACGAATGTGGCTTACTTCTACATCCAGGAGCCGGGCGGATTCAGGACCCCTGGTCCGGTAGGAGGGATCAAGGTGACGCCAGGCACTGGCGTGACAGCGGATGTGAAAGCCGGGGATGTGGTCTCGGTCAGCGGCACGGCGGCGGTCGATAGCGGCGGCGAGGCCAACATAACGGCTACGAGTATCACTGTCACCGGCAGCTCAACGATTCCTGCCCCGGTTTGGCTGAACCAACGCGCGACGGCGTGCGGCGCGTACGGAATTCAGCCGTCTCTGACTCCCGACCCTACCTCCGGCCCCTTGGTGGAGGGCAGAGGCGTCGGTCCGGTCGGCTGCCGGGTTAGGGTGTGCGGGCGTGTCACCTGGGTGGGGGGCGACAGAACTAAGTGCTGCATCGACGATGGATCGGCACTGATCTCCGACTCAAACGGCAGCATCAGAGGCGTGCAGGTGCTCTACTCAGCCGCACATCGATGCCTGCTCGCATTCGAGGTTGGCTACGATGTGTCGGAGGGTATTACCGGCGTACTGGGGGCCGAGAAGGTGAACGATGTGCCGGTGCCGGTGGTGCGCGTGCCGTCGGGCGTCATTCATGTGAAGCTCAGCGGAAGCGATTCCAACGACGGGCTGAGTTGGAGTACCGCACTGGGGACCGTGCAGGCGGGGATAGACGAGGCGGCGGCCATGCAGCCAGAGGGCGAAGTCTGGGTGGCAGCGGGCGGGTACGATCTTGCCTCGACGCTCACGCTTGCCGATGGCGTAGCCGTATATGGTGGGTTCGCGGGCACTGAGTCAGCGCGCGATGGACGGGACGTCGAGGCCAATATCACGACCCTATCGGGAGACTGGGGCTACTACCCCGTCGTCACCGCCGGGACAGGTGTCGGGCACGGCGCGCGGATAGACGGTTTCACAATCACGTACTGCGGCGCCGAAGGCGAGAATACCGGCGCGGTATACTGCACCGGCTCTTCGCCGGCGATCGCGAACAACGACATCACCTACAACAACTGCGCCGCGGTGTACTGCATCAACGCCTCGCCGACTGTTGTCGGCAACGATATACACGGTAACTCCTACGAGGAGATACACTGCGTGAACTCATCGCCGCTGATCTCGGGCAACACGGTCGGCGAGAACTCCGGGACTCTGATCTACACCAGCGGCGGCAGCCCGGTGATCACCGGCAACACGCTTGACCCGTCGCTCGGTGGATACGGCGGTGGCCCGTGGGGGATCGACTGTTCCGGCTCGACGGCCGCCATCTCCGACAACACGATCACCAACTGCTACCAGGCCGCCGTCTACTGCCACGACAGCGCGGACGCGGCGGTCTCGCGCAACCGCATATCAAACTGCGCGAGGGGCGTGTATTTCAACGCGGCCACGGGTTCGATCAAGAACAACTTTGTCACTAACCCAAACCCGACGTGCGGCAGCATCGCCGGCATTGACTTGTCGAACTGCTCACCGCTCGTCGCCAATAATACCATCACGCATCACGCAGCCGCAATCAGCGTTGACAGCAGTTCCTCCGTCGTGGGGAACAACATTGCGGCCTGTTCGGAGTACGGACTGCAGGTAGCCGGTTCCGGCACGCTCGCCCTTGTCAGCAACGACGTATACGGCAACACAACGGGCTACTCCGGCATCGACGACCCAACTCCAGCCAACGGCAACATCGAGGCCGATCCGGGGTTCGCTCCCGACGGCTTCCACATCGGCACGGGCTCCCCGTGTGCAGGGGCAGGGTGCAATGACTACGTGTCCGAGGGGGACCAGGACATCGACGGCGAGCCGCGGATAAAGCCCACGAATGGTCGCGTGGATATCGGCGCGGATGAGTCGGAGAACTGCGGCTGGCACCTGTCAGTTCGCGCATCCTCTGCTGTCGCGCCCGTCGACGCCGATCCGGCAAGGATCACGGCAACGCTAGTGGATGATGAGGGCGACGCGGTGTCTGGGAAGACGGTTACGTTCGAGGTGGTGGATGGCAACGGGACCCTCGATCCGACCTCGGACGAGACTGATTCCACCGGGAAAGCTTGCACGGATCTGACCAGCTCAGTCGAAGGGCCGGTCACCGTCAAGGCGTCGATCGTCGATGAGTGCAGCGACACCTTGGAAAGCTCGGTCGCAGTCGAGTTCGTCTGTTGGAGCTTGGCAATCAAGGCGGAGCCGGCTTACGCTCTGCTCGGAGACCCCATCGCGATCACCGCGACGCTGACTGGCGGCGCGCCGGTCACCGGCCAGACAGTAACGTTCAGCATAACCGAGGGCACCGGGACTTTGGACCCAACATCGGACGATACGGACGCAAGCGGCGAGGCTCACACTACGCTGACCGGCACGACAGTTGGACCTGTCACGGTTCAGGCTTCCGTTGTCACTCCACGCGGAACCGTCGCAGTGACCCGCAAGACCTACTTCCACGGGGCCAACCAGCAGACCAAGGTCGGTTTGCTCTACGACCTGTGCCTTAACGAGGACCCTATATGGTACATAGCGGACGAGGAGGACGAGTACCTCACGCGTATTGACGCAGCGTACTCCGATGTGGTGTACCAGAAGATCACGGGAACTCCCTTCACGATAGACAGCTCGTTCAACGTGGTGTTCCTCGCAATGCCCACACGGGCTCTGCAGGAGTCGGAGATCGAGGCGCTCTCGTCTTTCGTCCAGTCAGGCTGCAACAAGCGCCTGGTATTGGTGGGAGAGTTTAACCCCAACTTCTCGGCTCATAACGAGGAGCTCAACGACATATTGGACGATACCGCCGAGTATCTCAATGTAGGCGCTCGATTCAGGACCCAATACACCGGCGGTTCGTGCTATGATGTGGACTACGACAGACTGCGTAAGTGCCATGTGAACACCGATCACTACATTACCGCAGGCATGGCCGACCCCGGGCTGTGCATGGCTGCCACGGACACGTTCCAGGCTGGATGGGAAGCGTACGCACGACCAATCGCCTACATATACTCCGCCCCAACGCTGCCTTGGATTCTCGAAGAGGACACATCGGCGGCTGGCAGCGTAGTGCTCATTCATGACAGCTGCATGTTCGGGAGAGATTACATCGACGAATGGGATACGGTGCCAGAGATGAACTTCTTGTTCACCTATAACCTGTGCACCAAATTCCCGTAGCGGCTTCTGGGACGATCCCCTGTGGATAGGAAGGGAGAACTGCAACAATGAAACAGATTGCTCTGACAACCATCGTTATGCTGGTGCTCGGCCTTGGTACCACAGCCCACGCCTGGGAGGTGGAGTACGTTGCTGCAAAGGGCATGCTTCCGAGCGAGTCCTCGGATCCATGGCAGTTCAAGGACTACGGCGCGACAGTCTCGGCCCTGAGCGGCGTTCTTAGTATCGGCGATAACGGCGGCGCAGGCTACCGTCGTGAGGCGGCAGCCATCTCGGCCGGTGTGCCGGTGACAATGGAAACCCGAATGCGGGTGGTCTCGACGTCAAGCGCAATGGCGGAATTGCACATAAGCACTTATGGCGCCGAGATCCTCCCTGGCATCCGCTCGGACCATATATGGGAAGTTGACCGTCATGGCCAAACGCACACATACTGGGGAGACTTCACCACGTTCCACACGGTGCGTCTCGCCTACGATGGATTGTCGCAGGCAAGTATCTGGGTTGATGGCGATCTGGCTATGAGATGGGAACCGTCGTTCTGGAGTATGGCATCCGGCCCGCCCGGCGGCATCAGCTTCGGCTCAGGTTCCTGCAGTTCCTATTGGGAGTACGTTGCATACAGCAAGGAGTATCTCCCCATCCCCGAACCCTCCTCCCTCGCCGCCATCCTCGCCGGCCTGGCGGGCTTCGGGGCGGTGATGTGCCGGCGGAGGCGGTAGACACACGAATACCGGAGGCATACCATCGGGGCGCGGCGCCCGCCGCGCCCTCAACCCTCGCCCGTCAACTCTCAGCTTGCATCTCGGCAATCCGTCGTTCGTAATTCATAATTCGTAATTCCTATCTCCCTTCCCCCCGCACTAATACCAGGAACGGGCAAAATACCCACTGCGTATATTAAGCAGATGCCGGTTTGGGGTATGTACCACTAAGGATGGGCTTGCAGGCAAACGGCAGGTCAATCCCGGACTACCGGACTGCAGCGGGCGGCCTCAGCCGGGGCGACCCGGTCGGCCATAGGCAGTAGAAAGAGGCAAAGGCGATGCGTTGCAGCAAATGCGGAAACGAAATACGTCACGTGCCCGAGCACCTGGCCAGTCTCGTGCAATGGGTGTGCCAGGAGTGCAGCAATACAGCTCCGAAGCGCGTCGCGCTTCACATGGATGAAGAAATCATCCAGAAACGACTAGCAACACGCGGCCGCAAGAAAGCCGCGTAACTCCAGGTATTCTCGAACCAAGCCCAAGGGCCCGCCGATCCGCCGGCGGGCCTTTTCGCGTGGACAGCCGCGAGCTTGTGGCCCTTGATGACTGCGTCCCGTATTGGAAATGCTCTCGCGAGAACGCGGAATGCCGGTCGGATCAGGGACCGCGCCGGCTGCGAGTTCTCGCACTTCTGACCAGCAACCACGCCGGTATCCACACCGGCCAAGCAAAGAGAGCAAGCGTCACAATCAGTGGACTCAGGATCGCCAGCACCAGCCAACCGAGAGGGTGCTGGAACGCGGAGTAGAACGGAAGCCGCGTGTAGGGCATCCCGAGCCCGTCGTACACGGGCCCCATCTCTCGATACAACGACACCACCAGCGGCTTGTAGGTCGCGCGCAAGATCCCCGGGAACCGCAACTGCACGTAATGGGGTGTCCAGTCCGAGGAGAAGCAGACATACCCGCTGACCTTGGAGTTGCTCCAAGAAGCCGTGCCTATCTCAGGAATCGGTCTCGGCAGGAGTCCGTTTGCAAGGCCGCAGAACGCCTGCATCGCCTCCTTGTCCTCAGGAACGATTATGATGATCTTCTGTGGCGCAGCAGTTGCGAAGGTTCGCTCGATAGCCCACTCCGCACCTCCGGTGGCACCCGCCCGTATCACTATTAGCCTTGACTTGTCCACGTAGTCCGCGGCCCTGCGCTGCCACTCCTCTCCCGAGGCGGATTCGCCCCCCATTCCAAGAGGATGGGCTTTCTGACCGGGACTTCCAAGTGCGACGCAGGGACCTATCTTGTTCAGCACTTCGGCCAGTTGTTCTTCTTCGGTAACCAGGCAGACGGGGGCTTTGTCCATGAACCCTGGTATCTCCCGTGATCCCGCCGTCGAACACAGATAGAGCACGGGCGGGCGCCTGTCGCGACTCAGTAGCTCATCTGCCGATACGGCTCTGAGCGACTTGCCCAGTGTATATGCGTATGCGCCGGCACCCACGAGCGCGAAACCGGCGACCGCAATGCAAACGATCACTGCAAGCCCAGGCTCAAGCCCGGGGGGAAAACGATGTGCCCAACCCACAAACAGAAGGCAGCCCGCCCCCAGGACGACCGCAAGCCAACCCAGCGTCTGGAGCGGGTACGATCCGAATCGTGTCAGCCTGTCACGCGCAGTATCCCACTTGAGTTGCATATCGGCGGCCCCTTCTGCATCTTACCCTCTCGGTGGAGGGCCGGTGTGCCTAACGGCGATGGCTTTGGTTCTGGTCGAGGCAAGCCAACGTGTGTAGCGGGCACACAGCGCCGGGTACAGTGCGTCTTGCAGAGACAGCCGTCCACGGGTCTGCGTGGCAGAGGCGACGGCAGGTGATCGGCTGGGGCCGGCCAAAGCGGCGCGCCCCTGAGAACTGGCGGCGGCGGGTCCGGCCAGCTATAATAGCCGTATGCCGAATCATGACTTCGACAAAACCGACGCCCGCCTGCTGAACATCCTGCAGCGAGAGTTCCCGCTCGTGGCGCGGCCGTTCCACGCTGTTGCCGGCGCGCTCGGCATCGCGCCGGCTGAAGTCATCGAGCGCGTCGCGAGGCTCAAGCGCGAGGGCGTCATCAGGCAGATCAGCGCTATATTCGACTCCGCCGCGCTCGGCTACGTAGGCGCGCTGGTCGCGTTTCGGGTCGCCCCGGAGTGGCTCGATAAGGTCGCCGAGCGCGTCTCCGAACACGACGGCGTCAGCCACTGCTACGCCCGCGACGCCGGCTACAACCTCTGGTTCACGCTTACCCTCCCGCCCACCGACGACCTCGACGCCGAGATCGCCGGGCTCGCCGCACTCGACGGCGTTCAGTCCCACCTCGCCCTCCCCGCGCTCAAGGTCTACAAAATCGGCGTGTTCCTCGACGTCGGCGGCACCCCCAGTCCGCGAAGGCGGACTTCGTATCCCGTGGCCTCGAGTTCATTCAAAGGCGACGACCTCGACCGTGCCGCAATCCGCGTCCTGCAGAAGGACCTTCCCATCACCGAATCGCCCTTCGCCGATCTCGCTAGCGAGGCCGACATGTCCGAGGCCGAACTACTCGCCCGCGCCAAAGCCTTCCTCGAATCCGGGGTCATGCGCAGATATGCCGCCGTGCTGCGGCACCGGCGCGCGGGCTATCGAGCCAACGCCATGATCTGCTGGCAGGTCGCTCTTGAACGCATCGATGAAGCCGGCGAGGCTCTCGCCAGCCATCCCGCGGTCAGCCACTGCTACCAGCGCCCCGCATCGCCCGAATGGCCTTATCCGCTCTACACCATGGTCCACTGCCGCGACGAAGCCGAGCTCAAGCGCACAATCTCCGACCTCGCCGCCTCCGCCAACCTCACTACCTTCCTCGTCCTGCGCTCGGTGAAAGAGTACAAGAAGTCCAGGGTTACCTACCACTGACCAGAACGCCGGATCGAAAATCCCAAATCCAAAATCCAAAATGCTCAGCTATTCCCGGTTAGAACCCGCCTTGTTTTTGGGGATGATTGTCAAGAGACCAGTAAGGGTGAAGGGCGGTAACAGCAATGGCTAACATAGAATGGCGCAACTGGGGCGAATCGGCCTTCGAAGAAGCGGCGGAGTCGGGCAAGCCGGTCTTGCTCGCGATCGGCGCGGTGTGGTGCCACTGGTGCCACGTAATGGATCAGCGAACGTATGCCGACCCAAAGGTCATCGATACGATCAATAAGCATTTCATCCCGGTTCGCGCGGATGCCGACCGTGAGCCGGACATCAACACGCGCTACAACATGGGTGGGTGGCCCTCGACGGTCTTCCTGACCGCCGACCGCGACGTTCTCACGGGCGCGACCTACATGCCACCCGACCAGATGCTCATCGTGCTCGAACGCGTCTCCTCCGCGTATGCCGACCAGGTGGACGAGCTCAAAGACAAGGCCAAACAGGCTCGAATCGACACCGAGGAAGCCTTCCGCAGCGCGGGCGGCGTCGCCTCGCGAGCGGAGGACGTCGAGAAGGCGCTGGACCTGCTGCGGATCTTCGTTCGACTCCGAGCACGGCGGGTTCGGCGCATCCCAGAAGTTTCCGCACACCTCCGCGCTCGAGTTCCTTCTGGCCGCCTACGAATCCCGAGGCGACGAACAGGATCTGCGGATGGTGACGGAGACGCTCGACGCTATGCTCGCGGGCGAGATGTTCGATCCTGTCGACGGCGGCATGTATCGCTACGCGACCCGCCCGGACTGGACCGCCTCGCACACCGAGAAGCTGCTCTCGGACAACGCCCGCATGGCGTCGGTGCTGCTGGACGCCTATCGGGTCTCGGATCACCCCGAGTACCTCGAAGCCGCGCGCGGCCTGTTCGAGTATCTCGAAACCAACCTCATGGACCCCGAGACGGGGCTTTTCTACGGCAGCCAGGACGCCGGCGAGGAATACTACTCAGCCGACGAGGAGGCGCGCAAGTCGCTCACCCCGCCTCGCATCGACACGGCCTTCTACGCCGACGCCAATGCCGTCCTCGCCCGCGCGTATCTCAAGCTCTACGGCATCGGCAGGGTCATAGACGCCCGTGACAAGGCGCTGCGCATCGTGGGGCAGCTCAATCGGCTGGAGCGCTCAGACTGCGGGACCGTGCCGCACTTCGTCGAGGGCGGCGCGCCGCACGCGCACGGCATCCTCTCAGACTCGGCCGAGCTTATCCTCACGAACGCGGCCTGCGCGGAGGCGACCGGGGATGACACCTACATTCGAGCGGCGCAGGAGCTTCTCGAATCGGTCTTCGACGCGTTCGGGTCGGAGCGGGGCGCGTTCTACGACGTGAGCGAAGCCCGCGCCGAAGCGCGTGGCCTCACCCGCTACTCCACGCCGCTGGAAGAGAACGCGGCGCTGGCAATGGCGTTCGTGAAGCTCGCGGACCTTACGGAGGACGAAGCCTACCGGCTGTCGGCCAGGCGGGTGCTCGACGCGCTCGCGGGGCAGTTCGAGAACTACGGCATCATGGGCGCCGGCTACGCTACCGTGCTCGAGGTCCTCAACTCCACGCCGCTGCTGGTCACCATTCATGCGGACCCCGGAACCGAAGAGGCGGACGCCTTCATTCAAGCCTCGCTGGGCGCGTGCGGCGCGAACTGCACCATCCGCACCGTGCCCACGGAGGGCGAGGAACCCGCCGCGAGCGTGTGCCTGGGCGCGGTCTGCCGCACTCGCGTAACCGACCCGGAGGAACTCGCGCAGTCGCTGGGCGAAGTCACGGCGGAGAGCATGGCGGAGTCCATGTTCGAACCGGAAGCCTAATTCCGAAGTTTTGAGTTCTAAGTTCTAAGTGCTAAGTTGCCGTCGGCCGAACTTAGCACTTAGAACTCAACACTTAGAACTCCCAATCACTTGAGCTTCTTGTCGAAGAAGGCGAGCACTTGGGAGTCTATCTCGGCGAGGGTGGGGCTTATGTTCTTGCCCACGAAGCCGTGGGCGGCATTCTTGACCCGGACGAAGGTCGCGTCCACGCCGGCTTTGCGCAGGGCCTCGTAGAGCTGCTCGCTCTGGGCAATCGGGACCAGCCTGTCCTGCTCGCCGTGTATTATCAGAAACGGCGGGTCCTTGGCGTCCACGAACTTGACGGGGCTGGCCAGCTTCGCGAACTCGGGCTTGTCGGTCACTTCTCCGCCCAGAAGCTGGGCTACCTGCGGCGGAGTCTTCGTCCAGCCGGACTGGGGCGTGAGGTTGGTGGGGCCGAAGAAGTCGCATACGGCCTGCACCGCGCTCGACTGGCTGGGGTTGCCCGCATCGCCCTCCAGTTCCTTTACGCCGGCGGTGGTTCCGAGCAGCGCGACCAGGTGGCCGCCGGCGGAGCCGCCCCAGCCGCCAATGCGCTTGGGGTCAATGCCGTAGTCCTCGGCGTGGGCGCGCAGGAAGCGAATGGCGGCCTTGCAGTCGGTTATCTGGGCGGGGAACCTGGCCTCTCCGGAGAGCCGGTACCTCCACGCTTGCGGCCACATAACCCTTGCCCGCGAGCCAGGCGGCGCGGTTCTGCTTATGGGTGCCCTTGCTCCAGCCGCCGCCGTGAATCCAGACCACGCAGGGGTGGGGCTTGTCGGTCCCGTCCTTGGGAATTACAATATCCAGGTGGAGTTCCCGGGTCCCAGCCTTGCCGTAGACCACATCGCTAATGGCCTTGCAGCCAGGCGGCGCGGCATTTCGCCCGGCCTGGGCAAACGCGCAGGCGCACATGGCAAGCAGGGCAAGTACTATCGCGAATCGGCGAAAAGTCATACCATCATCCTCCTGGGTTTATAGACGAGCGGGCGGGCAGAGCGATTACGAATTGCGAGTTACGAATTACGAATTGGCGTGCGCCGACCGTCGGGCATGGTGTCAGGAGAGTTGGGCGCTGATGGGCTTATGCCAGACGTTCATACTCTCCATATCGCCGCAGATGTTGGTGTTGTTGGCGAGGGTGCCGTCGGTACTCGTAACCGAGTTTGGCGAATGTCATGTTCATGCCATACGACACCGCTCGAGCGATTGTGTAGGCCGTTTTGATGCCGCGGCGACTCATCGCGTCCTCCATCGCGTGAAGCAGGTGGACCGCGAAGCCGTTCCCCCTGTAATCGGATAGGGTGGCGAAATCGGTCATCTCCACGTTCTGCGAGTCCACATCCATCTCCGACGATGCGACCGACACGATCCGGCCGTGGCTCCTCACGCAGAAGTAGACGACGTTTTCCCTCATCGTTTTGAGAATGTAGTCCGGCTCGTGGATGGGGAACGGGTACGACGCGAAAACCTCGCGGTAGACCGCACTGATCTCCGGCGCGTCGCTCTCATCCGCTTCGGCGCAGGTGAACTCCGGCGGCAGAGCCGGAATGGAGTCCACGACGGCCTTCTCATGAGCCGCCGCGAGAACATCCGTGATCTTCTTCGCGTGACTGCGCTCCCGCCTGTCGGTTGAGAGGTACTTGGCGGCGAAGTAGCCGTCCACGGCGCCCTTATAGAGCCCCGGGACCTTAGCCTCGAAGACGTAGCCGTGCCGCCTGAATTCCTCGGCTGCCGGCTGCGGGATCTTGGCGACGGCTTTGCTGTAGCCGTTACGTTTCACCATGTCCTCAAGCAGATCGATCGTCTTGCCGACGCTGCCGGTACCCAGTTTCATAAGATATGTGCGGTCGTTATGCTTTCCGTGGTGCACAACGCAGCCGTTGATCAGTTGTATTACGTCGCTCATTGACCTGGCCTCCTAGGCCAATACCTGACACAGAAAATCCTGCGCCCGTTTGTTCTGGGGGCTTTCGAAGAACGAGCACGCGCTCGACCGCTCTATGATGTGCCCCTCGGTCATGAACAGGATCGTGTCAGAGACTTCTCTGGCGAACCCCATCTCGTGAGTCACCACAAGCATGGTCATCCCATCCCGCGCGAGCTGAGTCATTACCCCCAGCACTTCCGACACCAGCTCCGGGTCCAGCGCGGAGGTCACCTCATCAAAAAGCATGACCTGCGGCTGCATGGCCAGCGCCCGCACGATCGCCACCCGCTGCTTCTGACCGCCGGAGAGCGAGTTCGGGTAGGCATCCGCGAAATCAACGAGCCCCACTTGATCGAGCAGCCCGAGCGCGTCGCGGACGGCCTTTTCTCTGCTCGCGTGACGCACGTGAATGGGCGCTTCGATGACGTTCTGCAGCACCGTCATGTGCGGGAACAGGTTGAAGTGCTGGAAGACCATCCCCACGTTCTTGCGGATCTCGTTGAGGTGGTGCTCGCCGTGGAGAGAGAAGCGATGTCCCCCGTGAAGCTCGGCCCCCGCAACCCGCACGGTCCCCTTATCGAGGCGCTGCAGCCCGTTCAGGCTGCGCAGCAGGGTGCTCTTGCCGGCTCCGCTCGGGCCTATGATCGACACCACTTCCCCGGCATCGACTTCGAACGCTATCCGGTCCAGGACCACCGTATCCCCGAACGAAACGGTCAGATCTCGGACGCTGATTATCGGTTCCTGGGTCATCTAGATGCTCCACCTGTATCTGCGTTCCCACCATCGCACACCGCAGGTGATGACAGTTGTCAATGCGAAATACAGCACGCCTACCATGAGGAAGATCTCCAACGGCCGGTAGGTCGCGCTCACGCGGTTCCTGGCGACGAGCAGCAGCTCGCTGACGGTGATAACCGACACCAGCGACGTGTCCTTAACGAGCGCGGCAAAGCTGCTGCCCAGCGCGGGCAGAGCATGTCTGAGCGCCTGAGGCATTACCACGCGCCGCATCGCAAGCCAATGCCCCATCCCGAGCGACCTGGCCGCCTCCATCTGTCCCCTGGGGATGCTGAGAATGGTCCCGCGAAATATCTCCGATATATACGCCGCCGCATTCAGGCCGAGGCCAAGGATCGCCGCGGTAATCGGCGACAGGTTGATACCTACCTGCGGGCCGCCGAAGTAGATCACGAACAACTGCACCAGCAGCGGCGTCCCGCGCATGAACTCGACGTAAGCCCGCGCGATGTTGCTGACCATCCTGTTGTGGCTCAGACGCATCAGCGCGAGAAACGCCGCCAGCACAGTGCCCATCAGGCCCGCCGCAGCGGTCAGCAGCGCGGTGATTCCCAACGCGCGCACGAAAAACGGAGCCTCGTGGAGCATCAGTCGGAAGTCCATACCAGGTCACTCGTCCTTGGATACGTCTCGCCCGAACCACTTCGAGCTGATCTTCGCGTAGGTCCCGTCGGCCTTCATATCGGCGAGGGCCTTGTTGACGGCCTTAATGAGCTTGTCGTTGCCCTTCTTTGCGGCGATTCCCATGTTCTCGCGATAGAGTGGCGCGCCGGCAGTTCGGAAGTCGAGCTTGGCCTTCTTGATGCTGTAGAGGCCGACCAGCCGGTCGGTCACCAGGGCGTCGATTCGATGGTTGGACATCTCCATTATACATCGTGGGCGGGCCCTGATAGGTGACGACATCTCTGAGACCCTTGATCTTGCGGACCTCGGTCTCGTACGTAGTGCCGAGGGTCACGCCCACGACCTTGCCTCTGAGATCGCCGCGCTTGTGTATTCGAGAGCCCTTCGGAACGAACATCTGCGCGCCGGATGTGTAGTAGGGGTCCGAGAAATCGACGGACTTGAGGCGCTCGGGTGTAATCGCCATGCTTCCTACGATGAGGTCGAACTTATCCGCGAGAAGCCCGGCGATGATGCCGTCCCAGGCCGTAGTGATCAGCTTGGGAGATCGCCCCAGACGACGTGCGATCTCACGCGATATGTCCACGTCGAACCCGACGAGCCGGTTCTGCTCATCGAAGAAGTTGAACGGCGCGTACTGCCCGCTCATCGCGATTCTGAGCTGGTCGGAGCGCTTCGCCGACGTGCCGGGCTTATGCATGCCCAGTACCAGCCATACCGCGACAAGCGCTGCGACCACGAACCCCGCGATCTTGAGTGCCGAACCAGTACGGTTGTTCATTTCCCGGACGCCGGCATCACTTGCTCCGCTTCCTGCGGCTCAGAATCCGGCTGCTCCCTTCTGGCCAGTCGCTCGTTACACTCGGGGACAAGGGCTATCGAGGAGGCATAGTCCGACAGCAGCTTGTCCACTCCGACGCTGATGCACTCGTCTGCTCCGCTGAGTTTGAGCTGGAGCTTGCAGTCCGCGCAGTTGCGGTCGCAGAACACCGGTTCATAGCTGTCCGGCTCCTTGTAGGTGGTGATCACGCCTTCGTAGTTTCGGAGCACTACCTTGTTGGCCGACCAGGAGATGAGGTAGTTGGGCTGCAGCGGAATCTTGCCGCCTCCGCCCGGCGCATCGATAACATAAGTTGGGACGCACATCCCACTCGTGTGGCCGATGAGGCTTTCTATAATCTCGATCCCCTTCCCAACAGGAGTTCGGAAGTGCGAAAGCCCTTCCGCCAGGTCGCACTGGTAGAGGTAGTAGGGGCGAACGCGATTGGCCGCCAGCTTCTGGACGAGCGCCTTCATAATGCGCGGGCAGTCGTTGACACCCGCGAGCAGCACGGACTGGTTGCCCAACGGGATTCCCGCGTCCGCCAGCCGGGCCAGAGCCTGCTGGGAGGCCTTGGTGATCTCCCTGGGGTGGTTGAAATGCGTGTTCAGCCACAGCGGATGGTACTTGCGAAGAACACTGAGCAGGTTGTCTGTGATCCTGTAGGGCAGCACGACCGGCACGCGACTGCCGATCCGCACTATCTCCACGTGAGGAATCGACCTCAGTTCCGAGAGCAGCCAATCGAGATATCCGTCCGATAGCATCAGCGGATCGCCGCCGGAAACGAGAACGTCGCGGATGACCGGCGTGTTCCTTATGTAGCTGATGGCGTCGAGCATCTCCCTCTCGGACGGGCTGTGTTCCTGGTCGCCGACCTTGCGTTTTCTGGTGCAATGCCGGCAGTACATAGCGCAGACGTTGCTGGCGTGGAGCAGCACCCTGTCGGGGTAGCGGTGCGTGATCAGCGGAGTCGGGCTGTCGGTATCCTCCGCCAACGGGTCTTCCATATCGCAGTCGTCTCTGAGAAGCTCCTTTTCGGAGCAGAACGACTGCTTAAACACCGGGTCGTTGTGGATGTCCCTGGGGTCGATGAGCGAGAGGTAGTACGGCGTGATGGCCAGAGGGAAGACCGCGATGGTCTCCTCGAGTTGGGCGCGCTGATCCGCCGCAAACTCGACACCGACCACTCGCTCGAACGTGTCGATGTCCCTGACAGTGTGCTCACACTGCCATTTCCAGTCACACCAGTCGGCTTCGTTCGTGTCAGGACGAATCCTCCGGGCGATCTCCTCTTGACGTTGGGTCCACGCGATCATGCTTTCTCCTTAGGGTTGTGCCCTGGAGAGCCGCCCAATAGGTACCGCGACAGGAGCCGGCGCTGTAACGGTAATGATGAGAGAGTAATGGGGCACGAAACCGCCAACCGACAGCCGCATCCCCAAGAGGCCACAAACAAAAAAGCCACGGAGTTGGGTTCCGTGGGGTCTAGAAGCAGCAATGCAACGAGTCTGGGTCGGCCCCAGATCTGCATGCAGCCAATGCCCTCTTCACGCCACGCCTACGGAGTTAGCTGTCGGGCTCGGACAGGAAGATGTTGCCCTACGCGGATTACCGCGATGCGCCCCAAAGAAACTCTGGTTCCCCCGTTTTCATTTCTGAAATTCGGCGACCCTATTGTTATGTTGTTAACTCCATTATACCCAGCGAGCCGGCGCGAGTCAAGCTGAGGCTGCCTTGAAACCGGGGGCGGCAACGCCGGCGAAGTCCGTCTGCACGGACTGGGTGTGTTGCGCGATCATTCGGTTCGTTCGTCGCGGGCTGGGAGGCGGCGAACGTGTTTGCTGAGCTTCTTCTCGTCGGACAGTGGTCTGGGCATGGCTACCGAGAGCACAACTTGTCCAAGGCAGACTTGGCCTCAGCTACTACGCGGGGAGATATCCACAGCGACGATTCACCGACCAGCCGGTCCAGGAGAGATTCTGTCTCCGGCCGGCTGGTGACTGCATTCGCCGCGGCCCACAGCACTACGCCGATATGACCGTGAACCTCGAGCTCAAGAGAGGAGGCGAAGATGCGGGCGGCGGCATCGTCGGTGAGATACCAGTCGCATTTGAGGAACCGCGCCAACGCCAGGGACTCGGCCTCGCCGGTGTGGAGTATGCCGGATGCCTCCCAGGCAATTGCTTGGGCAGCGGCCGCGGAGTCAGGAGCACCGATGCGAATCCAGCCCGGTTTGCTCAGACCCCATCCGGGGAAGTGGCTGTCCAACTCGTCAAAAACGGCAGCCGGGATCACAACATCGCCCGCAGAACTCAGTAGATCGATGCGACTAATCTCCGAAAGGTGAAGCAGGGGCCCGGTGTCGCAGACCACGAGCCTTATCCGGCTGACCTTCTCTGCGAGAGCGCCCAGGCGATGTCCTCGCGCTGGAAGCGTTCGGCAAGGGCGGGTTCGCGGCTCTCGATGAACTTGATGAGCGCGAAACGGATCGCTTCCTCCTCGGTATTGAAGAACCCGTCCCGGAGGAGTGCGTCAAGTTCGCCTGCCAGTTTGTCGTTTAGCTCAACTTGGACTTTCTTCATGCTCTTCGCTCCACTAACATTCTACCACTGTTTAGAGGTTAGATGTTAGAGGTTGGAGGTTAGAGGGGAGGTCAGGCTGTGTGGAGGCGGGTTGGTCTTCGCTCGCCAGCCGCACGGAGATGATTTTGGAGATGCCGGGGTCTTGCATGGTGACGCCGTAGAGGTTGTCGGCGGCTTCCATGGTGGCGCGGTTGTGGGTGATGACTATGAATTGTGAAGTCGAGGCGAAGTCTTGCAGGACCTCGACGAAGCGCTCGACGTTGCATTCGTCGAGGGGCGCGTCTACCTCGTCCATGAGCACGAACGGGCTGGGCTTGGCCATGAGCAGCGCGAAGATGAATGCCGACGCCGTGAGTGCCCTCTCGCCGCCCGAGAGAAGCGCCATGTCCTGAAGCTTCTTGCCGGGCGGCTGGACTATGACGTCGAGGCCGGTTTCGAGGAGGTCGTTGGGGTCGGTGAGCGTAAGCTCGGTGCTTGCCGCCGCCGAAGAGCCGCTTGAACATCAGGTCGAAGTTGGCCGCGACGGTGTTGAATGTCTCGGTGAACATGCCTCGGGTGTTGGCGTCGATCTCGCGGATGGCGGCGTTGATCTGGTCGCGGGCTTCCTCGAGATCGGCGCGCTGCGCGGTCAGGAAGTCCCATCGCTCCTTGATTCGCTCGTATTCGGCGACCGCGCCCGTGTTGACCGGCCCCATTTCCTTGATCTCGCGACGCAGCCGGGCGACCTCGGTGGCCGTGCCGCGCTCGATCTCGATGTCTTCCGGCCAGTCCATCGCCTGCTCCATGCGTGATCGAGTATTCCTCCAGCAGGCGCTCGGCGGCGGAGCCTACCTGAACTTCGAGGCGAGCCTCGCGGACGTCGGCGTCATGCGATTCGGCTGATGAGCCTGTTGCGGGCGGCGGAGGCGTCGCGGAGTCGGGTTTCGGTGTGAGTGGCCGAGGTGTGCTGGGTGGTGCGCTCGATTGAAAGCGTGTTGAGATTGGCCTCGGCGGCGGTGAGAAGCTCGCGCTGGAGCTTGATCTCGCCGTCGACCGCGTCCGATTCGGCAGTGAGCGCGTCCGCGCCAGTGGATGCGTCGCCGATTGCGCTTCGCCTCGCGGCGAGATCGACGGTCATGCGGTCGAGGCTCGCGCGGGATTCATCCAGGCTGGTTCGCATAGCCGAGGCGCGCTCGACAGAGCCGGCCAGCTCGACGTTGAGCCGCATAAGCTCCTCGCGTGCCTGCGAGCGGCGCTGCTGGAGGGCCTCTATGTCCTGCTCCGCGCCGGCGACCTTTTGGTCGAGGTCCTCGTTCTCCTGGCCGACGGTGTCGAGGAGTTGGTGGAGTTCCGCGGCGGTTTTGGATTCGTCTTCGAGCATGAGTTCCGCCTCGGACTTCTCGATCTCGGCGGTTTCGAGCTGCTTTGCGAAGCGCTCGGACTCGACTGGGCGGCGAAGCGCGGCGGCGTTTGTGAGTTCGATGTTGGAGGTTCGAGCTTGGGCAAGCTCGCCCTCGAGCGCCGTGATGGAAGCGGTGAGGTCTGACAGGCGCTGCTCGGCGGATTCGGCGGACTTGGCGAGTTTGGCCGCGTCCTTGTCGAGGGCGGTAAGCTCCGCAGTCAGGGAGTCGATCTCCTGCTTGCGGACGAGCAGGCCCGGGCCCTTGGACTTGCGGGAGCCGCCGGTGATCGCGCCGCTGGGCACGATCAGCTCGCCTTCGAGAGTGACGATTCTGTTCCAGCCGTCGAGCTCGCGAGAGAGCGCGACCGCGTCGTCGATCGTCTTCGCGACCACCGCGCGGCCGAGCAAGCGAGCGGATGGCGGGGTCGTATTTGGCGTCGTAGGCGATCAGGTCGGCCGCGATGCCGAGCGCGCCGCATGTTGGGCCTGCAACTGATTTGCCGGCGCGACTTCCGGTGCGGCCCAGCAGGCGAGCGGATGCCGTCCAGCGGCAGGAATGTCGCGCGACCTGTTTCGGTGCGCTTGAGGAACGCGATGGCGTCTTTGGCCTGCTCGACGGTGTCGGCGATGATGTCTTGCACGTTGGCGCCGAGCGCGATCTCGATTGCGACCTCGTAGCCCTTGGGGACGGATATCACGTCCGCGACCACCGCGAACCCGCCCGCGAGCTTGCCCGGACTTGGCGGCCGCCATTACGCTTCGGACGCCCTCGAAGAAGCCCTCGTGCGATTCGGCCATCTCGCGCAGCGTGCCGAGTCGAGAGGACTTGGCGGCGATCTCGCGGGTGAGGTCGGCGTACTTGAGATTGAGCTCGGCGAGCTCGGATTGAGCGGCCTTGCGGTCGATCGGCGAGCTTGGCGATCTTGGCGGCCAGTTCGGCGATGGACTTTTCGAGCTCGGCTGGCCTGCGCGGCGGATTGCTTCGCGCGGTTTTGGCCGCTTCGGCCTGCTGGCGACTCGCAGCGCGGCGATCTCGGCAGCGTGCTTGGCGAGCGCGGCTTCGAGCTGGGCCACGCGCTGGCGGGAGTTCGTGCCAGGGCGTTGCGCTTGGCGGCGATCTCCTTGGCAAGCTCGAGATAGCTGGCCTTTTGGTCGTTCACCGCGCGGGATGCGTCCTCGAAGAGCTTGTCGAGGTCGGCGAGGGTTCGCGTCTTGGAGTCGACCTCGGCTCGGGCGCGGTCGCAGGCCTCGGCGCAGGCGCGCTCGTCCGATTCGAGCTGGGCGATGCGGGCCTTGGTCTGCTCGATTGACGGCGGTCGAGCGCGGCGATCTCCTCGTCGGTGCGGGTGATCTCGGACTGCGCCGACTTGAGGCGCTCGTCGAGCAGCGCGGCCTTGCTGTCGAGGCGCTGCACGTTGGCGGAGAGGTTCGATCTGCACCCGCCGGGCGGCCTCGACCTGCTCTTCGAGCTTTGCCAGCTCGGCGGACTGCTTCTCGCGCTCGGCCTCCAGTTCGGCTACGAGGCGGTCATATTCCTCGATCTTGCCGGCGGAGCCCTCCTTGGAGCGGCGGACTTCATCGAGCGACTCGGTGAACTTGCGCAGGTCGCGGATGAGGAGCCCGATCTCGATCTCGTTGAGGCGCGTCTGCTAATCTCGTTATATTGGCGGGCCTGCTCGGCCTGCTCGGCGAGCGGTTCGAGTTGGCCGCTGATCTCGGACATGATGTCGCAGACGCGGTGGAGGTTGACTCTGCGTCTTGTCGAGCTTGCGCAGGGCCTCCTCGCGGCGGTAGCGGTATTTCTTGATGCCGGCGGCTTCCTCGATGAGCTCGCGGCGATCCTCGGGTTTGGCGGAGAGGATCGCGTCGATCTCGCCCTGGGTGACGAATGAGTACGCCTCGCGCCCGATGCCGGTGTCCAGGAACAGCTCGTAGATGTCCTTGAGGCGGCAGCGGCTCTTGTTGATGAAGATACTCGCCCTCGCCGGAGCGAAAGGCGCGGCGGGTGACGGTGACCTCGTTGAAGCTGACGGGCAGCGTGCCGCAGGTGTTGTCCAGCGTGAGCGAGACCTCCGCCATGCCCAGCGCGCGCTTCTTGTCGCTGCCGTTGAAGATGACGTCGATCGCCTTTTGGCCGCGCATGTTGCGGACGTTGGACTCGCCCAACACCCACATCAGCGCGTCGGCGATGTTGGTCTTGCCGCAGCCGTTGGGCCCGACGACGCCGGTGATGCCCGTGCTGAGTTGATCTCCGTCTTCTCGGCAAATGTCTTGAAGCCGAGGAGTTCGATTGATTTGATGAACATGAGCTATGAGTCCGAAGAGGAATGTAAAAGCATAGCATTACAGGCGGGCTAGGTCAACGGATTTTGGATTTGGGATTTGGGATTTTGGATGTGGCGAGCCCGGTTCGGCGGGGACCGGCGATTGAAATCGCGGCAACCAATGCACGAAGTCGGCCTACGCCGACTGGGAGTGTAGAGGGTCGGGTGATTCGTCACGGGCGAGGATGTAGTGGTTCGGTGGGCTGGTCGGCTCGCCGCGGAGGTAGATGAACCAGTAGATCGCGCCCACGAGGACGCCGCCGCCGACGATGTTGCCGAGGGTGACGGGCAGCAGATTGCTTACGAAAAGCTGTGCATGGTAAGGCGAGGGGGAGTGCTTGGCGGTGACGGCGAGCGGCGGTGGGCGGCGGTGAACTCGGGGGTGCGGGAGAGCATCATGCCGTAGGGGATGAAGTACATGTTCGCAACGCTGTGCTCGAAGCCGAGGGCCACGAATGCGGTGATGGGGAAGATTATGGCGAGGACCTTGTCGGCGACGGTGCGGCCCGCGTAGCACAGCCATACGGCCAGGCAGACGAGGAAGTTGCAGAGGATGCCCGAGCAGAACGCCGTCACGAACGGCAGGCTCAGCTTCTTCGCGGCGATCGAGTAGGCGGTCGCGCCGACGGCGCTGTCGCCCAGCTTCCATTGCCAGGCGTAGTAGGCGAGCACCGCGATGAGCAGCGAGCCGACGAAGTTGCCCGCGTATACGATTGCCCAGTTGCGGGCGAGATGGGCGAGCCTCGCCTTGCCGCTGAGGACGGCCATTACGATCGAGAATGTTGCCGGTGAAGAGCTCCGCTCCGCCGACTATGACCAGGATCAGGCCCAGGCTGAATGCAAGGCCGCCGATGAGCTTGGCCGGGCCGATGAGCGCGGGAGGGATTCCGGTCACGACGGTCGTGTAGAAGCACGCGCCGAGCGCGATGAACGCGCCTGCCAGCACGCCCAAGGCGAACGTGCGGGGGAAAGCACGTTGCGCCTTACTTGCACCCGCGTCAACAGCCCTGCCGGCCATCTCGAATGGGGGGTAAGCATCGTGATGATTGCCAGACTCCATCGGCGTCCTCCAGTATGCATTTTACACTCGGATTGGCGTCGGTGTCTGGGAGGATGGTAGCGGGGATTTGGTAGAATCGTGCGCTGAAATCGAGAATCCTTTGACAAGTCTCAGGACGGCGCGAAGTCCACCTGCGTCAGATGCCGAGACACCTCAGTGCCCAAACCCCCAGATCCCGAAACACCTCAGACGCAACAACTGTTTGAAAACCAGGCAACAAAGGATACTATCTCTCGAATGGCACGCGATAAGCTCATGTTGAGGTCAACGTCTGCCTTAATAGCGCATTGTCATCAAGAAGGAAGTGTTTAAATGAAGTCCTGCGTGGAGGTGAATGCGTATGGGTCTTGCGGTTTGTCAGCGGCACAAGCCATAACCGTATCCAGGTATCCGGGCAAGGGAGCCGGACAGGCAACTTGAGGTAACTGTTCACGCTACCCAATGCCACAGAACGAAACTGAGAAGGAGATTATCATGAATCGAGTGTTGTGTATCGCAGTTGCTCTGGCCTGCTTTGTGGCCCTATCCCAACTCATGGTGCAGGCGCAGACTGTTACAGTCGATGATGGTACTAATGCAGAAGACTACACATCGACAGGCCCCGCGGTCGGAGTCACTACCGGCACGGCTGGTATTACGATTGTGGGCGACACCACCGCCACCGGCTCCATTACCGCCACAACCATTACCGACGGCATCGCCTCTCTAAATGGTGGGGCGCTGACCGGCGCTACGACGATCGATGCCAGCGGCACGATCACTGGCGGGACCATTACGGACGGAACCGCCTCTCTCAATGGTGGTGCACTGACTGGTGCTACGACGATCAATGCCAGCGGCACGATCACTGGCGGGACCATTACGGACGGAACCGCCAATCTGACGGGTGGGGTATGGAACGGAGTCACGTCTATCAACGGCGCCAGCACCGTCACCCCCGGCGACTATATCGTCGGAAACGACCTGAGCGTTGTCGGAGGGACAACGCTTAATACCGGCGGCGCCGCGGGGACCCAGTTTACGGTCGCTGCCGGCACCGGTGACACAGCTATTGGCGGTGCATTGGACGTTACCGGGGCGACAACTCTGACCGGACTGCTGACCGCAAACGGTGGCGCGAGTATCAACGGCGTGACGAATATCAATGGCACCACGATTGCTGCCGGTACCGGCAACACGGCTGTCGCCGGCACCCTGGGCGTTGCCGGAAACACGGCTCTCGGCGGTACCTTGGGCGTCACCGGAACGACAACTCTGACCGGGGCTCTGACCGCAAACGGCGGAGAAACGATCAACAATGGTTCGACCATTTGGTCCGGCGCCGGGATAGGCAACCAGATGACCGTCGATGCGGCAAGTGCGCGGTTTGTCAGCGCTGACGGCACGCAGAGCGTGGAAGTGAATGACGGCGGTGTTTTCGCCGGTAATGCGATTGGCGGGCTTCTTGTCGATAATACCGGGAACATCGATCTAAGTAATGCGAATGCCGGGCTTACTGTCAACAATGCCGGGGGAATCGGTCTCGGCAATGCGAATGCCGGGCTTTCGATCAATGATGCCGGGACGGTAGCCGTTCTCTCGGTCGATGCCGTTGGCGGTGCGCCGCACGGCCTCTATATCGACCAGACCCAGACAGTGCTGTCCGGCGGCACCAACTCCACCACATTGACCCTCAATAATGCGGGAGCGACGTTCCAGAATACAGTTACGGGCGGCCCGGCGGGAGTGCACGGCGTAGCGGATGGTATCGCACCGTTCGATGCCGTGAACGTCAGGCAGCTCGATGGGCTGGAGACCAGGATGAGTTCGGGTATCGCTTCCGTCGCGGCCCTGGCTGCCATTCCTGGGCCTGTCGGTTGCAAGAACTACTCCGCTGGTCTCGGCTACGGCAACTACAATGGAGAAAGCGCGGTTGCAGTTGGATTGAAGGCTAACCTGCCGCAGAGCAACATATCTCTGGCCATTGGCGCGGGCTTCTCGAGCAGTTCCTCCGCCACGGCAAATGCAGGCATCGCTTTCAGCTTCTAGACGCTTGCGCGATGGATCGTCTGAGTGTCGGGACACAGCCGGCGGAAACCGGCTGTGTCCCGGTGCTTTTGTGCCCGCCCGCAATTCGTAACTCGTAACTCGGAACTCGCAGTTCGTTCCGAGCTAGAGACTGGATGCTGAAACAAGTTTAGCACGACATACCGCCCTCAGCCCGACCCTCTCCCTCGGTAGAGGGAGCCGGAAGGACCCCTCCCCAACCCTCCCCGCAGCGGGGAGGGGGCAGGCTATGCCGCTTCGCTCTCGCGCTGCTCCATGGCCTGCACGAAGGCCTCGACGAGTTCCGGGTCGAACTGGGAGCCGGCGCAGCGGCGGATTTCGGCTATAGCCTCGGTGTGAGCCAGCGGCTTGCGGTACGACCTGCTGCTGGTCATAGCGTCGTAGGCGTCCGCTATCGCGATGACCCTGGCCAGGATCGGGATGTTGCGGCCCGATAGCCCGCTGGGATAGCCCTTGCCGTCGAATCGCTCGTGGTGGTGCTTGACGCCCGGCAGGATCGACTGCATCTGCTGGACGCGTTTGAGTATGAGCGAACCCAGACCCGCATGGTTTTCGATCTGCGCGCGCTCCTCAGGATCGAGCGGGGCGGTCTTGCCGAGCACTTCCTCGGGCGTTCCGATCTTGCCGACGTCATGCAGCAGCGCCGCGGACCGCAGACTGTCGATCTCCTCGGCCGACATTCCCAGCTTCTCGCCCATAGCGACCGACATCTCCATCACCGCGTGCGAGTGGCCGCGTGCGTGCGCGTCGCGACCGTCGATTACGGCGGCCAGCGCCTCGATAGCCTCGAGATCCTCGGACGCCAGCAGCGCCTTGACGTGCGTGGTGGAGTTGTGGCACAGGCGGTTGCAGCTCTCATCGTAGGCGACGCAGCGGTTGCGGCCCTTGTTCTTGGCCGAATACAGCGCCGCGTCCGCGCTCAAGATCAGAGAGTGCCGCGTACGGGCATGCCGAGGAAACGTGGCCAGACCCGCGCTCACGGTGACCCCGCGGTTCTTCCCGAACGCCATCAGGCTCTGCTTCTCGGTGGACTCGCGGATGCGCTCGGCGACGGTCATCGCCTCCGCCAGGTCGGTCTCGGGCAGTATTGCCACGAACTCCTCCCCGCCGTAGCGAGCCAGAACGTCGATGTTTCGCACGCACCGGCCGCACGTCTGCGCGAACCACTTGAGCAGCTTGTCGCCCTCCTGGTGGCCCCACGTGTCATTGAACGCCTTGAAGTGGTCCAGGTCGAGCATGATGATCGAGAGCGTGCGGTCGTAGCGGTTGGCTCGCTCGATCTCGGCGTTGAGCCGCTCCTGGAAGTAGCGGTGATTGTAGACCTCTGTGACGCCGTCGATGTTGGCGCGCTGCTCGGCTTTCATGCGGTAGTAGACCTCGCGGTCGAACAGATACGCGATGAACGCCGAGATCCCGACGCAGAGCAGCTCCCACAAGAATAACGTGATCATGTGCGAGCCGAAGCACCACTCCAGGTTGCGCATCAGGCTGCGGTACGTCAGCACGTCTCCCCAACTCGCCGATTCGACGCCATAGGCCCAGATACCCGCTATGTAGGAGACAGTCGCAAACAACATGCCGCCCGTGTAGAACAGCAGGCGGTACTTCAAGCTCAGTCTTACTTTGCTTTCGGTCATAGGCCCCCTCGGCCGTTAGCAATACTCACATGTATTATCAGGACTTGGGGGTGCATGCTGGAGGGGAATTTGATGCAGTAATGTGACTACAGGCGGGCCTGGCGGGCGGCGGTGGAGCGGAGCTTGGCGAGGAGGTCGCTTATCTGATGTGGGGCTTTGGCCTGGTTGGGGAAGGCGGAGCGGATGAGCTCCCACCAGTCGTAGTCGCGGGCGTAGACGAGGTCGAAGAGCATGCAGCCCTGGGTGTTGGAGAGGCATTGGTTGATGGCCTCGACGAAACGGTCTGGTTGGTCGTGATACTGAATGAGATAGAGGCTGGCGTAGACGAGTGTTGCGTCCTTGACCGCATTTACGGACTCCTGCGCGGCGGCCTCGACGCTCATCCATTCAGGATCGCCGGCGTCGATCGCGTTCTGCCGGCTGGGATGGACGTAGTAGCAGCCCGTGCACATGAAGTCAACTTCGTCAGCGTATCCGGTGGTCTCGTAGCCCTCGGGCCACCATTCGTAGTCGGCGACGTTGGCGGAGCTGCCCCAGTTGACGCCGACGTCGTAGTAGGCCGGATACCAGGAGCCGACGTAGATGCCGAGGTGGGCGTCGGGTTTGATCGACTTGATCGCGCGGCGCGCCTCGACGAGGAAGTCATGCATCACCTGCGCGCGGAACCTGAGCCAGGGCTTGAAGAGAGGGCCCTCTGCTGGATTGGCGTCGTCCGCGGTGCGCTGGAGGATGTCCGTGGGCCAGTCTTCGACCGCGCGGCCGATCTGCGATTCGAATGCGGCGCGGGATAGGTCGCTGAAGTCGGTGAAGAGGTTGGGGTAGCGCATGCGGTCGAGGACGAGACCGTCGATTGCGTAGTTGGCGCAGATCTCGGATATGATGCCGAGGGCGTAGGCGCGGACCACGGGATCGAGCGGGTTTACGAAGATGGCGTGGTGCATATCGCCGATGTCACCGGCGCGGACAAGCGTGTTGTCGGTGTCGAGTTGGACGCACTGCCAGTCGGGATTGGTCAGCGCGGGGCCGCCGGGGAGCTTGCGGGAGCCCTCGGAGAAGACGTTGATTGCCGCGTAGACGGGGATGCCGGCGCGGTGTGATTCCTCGACGACGGTCGCGAGAAGGTCGTAGTCGCTGGGGTAGGGCCTGCCCTTGAACGAAGTGATGCGCGGGGCGAGATCGCTCTTATAGAGCACCAGTCCCGCGAGGGGCTTGACATCGACGACGATTGTGTTGATGTTGGCGGCCTTGCATTTGGCGATGGTCTCGCGGACGCCTTCGCGGGTGGAGAGCGCCCACATGTTGGCCTCGGCGTCGAACCACATTATGCGGGCCTCGGCGCGGTGCTCGCGGGCGAGAGTGGTGGCGAGGCTGGCGGTGACGGCGGATGAGGGTAGGTAGTGGTCCATGTTGTTGGGTTAGGCGCGAGTGCGGAGTGATCCTTCGATTGAAATCGAGGCGACGCGGACGAAGTCCACCTGCGTGGACTGCGGATTCAAATCCGGGGAATGTGGGTCGGGGGTTCAAACCCCGAACCGGCGGAGCTATGATCTGACTATGAGCGTTGCCGGGTAGTTGGAGCCGGCGAGGGGGACGGTGGTGATGTGGCAGATCTGGGACTGGCCGGGGGCGAGGGTGATCGTGTGCAGGGTGATCTCCTTGGGCGGCTGGGCGTATTTCACAGTCGCCATCTTGCCGTCGATTGAGAACACGCCCGAGGCCGGGCCGGCGGTGGGGTCGAATATGAAGCTGATCTTCTTGGTTTCGCCGCTGGGGTTGGATATCCGCACCGTGATATTATACGTCACGCCATAGTTGCCATACAGCTTCTTCTGGCCGTTGGTGTCGCCGATCTCGTGCTTGCCTATCGGAATGAACGCCCAGCGTTGGCCCACGATGTATTCGAACTCCATGTTCTTGACCGGCGAAGGTAGATCTGGTCGGAGAGCTGGTAGTGGCGGGAGTCGGACGCCCGCGCGATCGTGCCGCGCGAGACCATATCGACGTTGGGCTGGGCGGCGGTGATGCGGACATACGCCGGATCGCCCGCGAGCTGGTTGACCTGCAATATGCCGCTGGACGTATCGTTGTGGGCCAGCATGTCCGAGACCAGCACGACCCGCGATTGCGCTGGGATTGCCTCCAGCACGCTTACGTCGCCCGCGCACTCCTTCAGGAACTCGCAGCCCGCGACATGGCCCACGGTCACGGTGTTCGTCGAAGGCGGCGCGATTCCGCGGTAGACGCGGATCGTGGCCGGCGTGTCGTTGGGGTTGACCAGCTCGACGATGAGATGCACGCGGCTGCGCATCGCGTTCTGGTGGTGGTAGAGCACGCGGGTTGGTGTGTCCAGGTCGAGCCTGCCCGCGAACAGCGACTGATACTTCGTGATGCTCTCGGGGTTGTTTGAGTAGAAGAGCTGCACTGGATCGCGGCGGGGCATGACGACGTTGCGCACCTCCGCCGTCGCGCGCGCCCTGACGGGTATGTAGTCCGGCCCGAGCATCTTCACGTCAACCTTGATCTGCCGGCTCTTGCCCTGACCGAGCGACTGGCTCGGGCAGTCCGCGGCGCCGATCTCCAGCCGTGAACCCGGTTCGAGATACGCGCTCTGGGCGATCGTCTGCCTCGCGCAATAGCAGACCAGCGACGCAGGGCACGGGTTGCCCGTGACCTGGCCGAACGATACGCCCGGCAGCTTGCCGGCATACTTCTTTACATAGACGACCAGAGTCGCCTTTTCGCCCTCACAACTGACCTCGATTGAGGCCCTGCCGAGGTCCTTGCCGGATATGGTGAGGCAGCGGCCGGCGGGTTCCGCGACGACGGTCGCGACGTCGGTGTTGTCGATCTTGGCATAGATCATGCCGGTCGCGGCGCCGCCGACGTCCACCTGGCGGTTCTCACCTATGGGGATCGTGATCTCGTTCGGCTCGATCACCACCGCCGGCATCAGCAGCAGACTCTTTATGCCCGCGGCCCAGACGTTGGCGAGGCCGACGGGCGTGGTGTTGTTGGCCTTCGCGTCGCGGCTGGTGGCGATGCAGATGAGCTGCGTGCCCGCGTAGATCCGAGCCGAATACTTGTCGCCCTTCACGCTCAGCGCGTTCGGGTCGAACTTGCTCGCGACAAGCGCGACGAGCCTGTCGTTCGTGATCTTCGCGCGCTGCAGAGGCGAGAGGTTGCCGTTCGACGCCAGGAACTTGACCGCGTTGCGGCCGTTGATCAGCAGCGCCGCGGCATTGCCATACGCGCCGTAGCTTACCCTCGGTGCGAACTCGGCCCGCGCGGCCGTCGCAAGACACGCGAGCACGAAGAGTGCCGTCAGAGTCGCCCCGATACCCCGCCGATAAGTCATCCCAACCTACCCCGCAGACATACAAAATGGGAAAAAGCCCTCTCATGGCCTTTTCCCCTGAGTAACGCAGGTGACGCCTCATCACCATTGATATTGTAGGCGGCGAAGGGAGAGGAGTCAAGCCGAACGGGGAATGGCGAATGAAGGGAGCGAAGAGCGGAGAGCGGGGGCGAATGTTGAATGTTGAATGTTGAATGTTGAATAGGGGAGCGTGGGATGCTGAAACAAGTTCAGCATGACACGATGACACGGTGACGCGGATCAGGCGAGGCGGCGCCACCAGGATCGGCGGCGGGGGCCGTCTGAATCTGACGCTTCGGAGGATTCCTCCTCGTCCCGCTCCGAAGACTGCTCGCCGGGCTGCTCGGCATGCTGCGCGCTGGGGGGGGCGGAGCGCTGCGCGCTGGGTTGCTGTTCGTCGAATGCCCGCGCGTAGTGTTTGTGCTCGGTGGCGACGGCGGTTGCTGCAGTGGCGTGCTCGGGTGAGGAGTCCTCGCCTACGAGGCGGACGGTCTCGTTGGGGGATTCGGGCTGCGGCTCGTCCTCGACCACCTCCGCCTGGACGCGCGGCGGCTCGTGGCGTTCCTTGCGTTCCCAGATCGACTGCTTCCGGCCGAACGCTTCTTCCGACTCGCGCTTGAGCTCGTCCGTGTCGAGGGATGGTTCGGTCCTGGCTGAGCCGCTGTCGAGCGCGCCCAACTCGGCGTCCTGCACGCCGGTCTGCTTGAAAAGCTCGTTGACGCGGGCGACTCGGTCCGCCCACTCGGCCTTCTTTGGCTCGGGCAGCGCCTTCGCCATCTCGTTGAGCTCCATCGAGCTCAGCGCCATCGCCTCCTGGGTGCGGTTGAGCATTATGTTGGCTCGGTTGAGCATCACATTGAGCTCGCGCTGCCTTTCGAGCAGCTCCATCACGAGATCGTTGGTGTTGCCCTCGCGGTCGCGGGCGTCGTGATACTGCATCTCAAGTATCTTGCTCTTTTCGCGCAGCGCCGCGACGCGACGCAGGGCGCGGTTGAGCTTGTCTTTGAGAGTCTCAAGCTGTTGAATCGAGTCCGTCACCAGGAATGCCTCCTCCGAACACGTCCATTATCGGCCCTATACGATTATATCATTACGGCTCGGGTTGGCTTATTGTTCCGCTTGAGACCCGATTCGAAACGCCGTAAGAAAACGGGGACAGTCCGCCCGCTGCGCTTCGGATAGGCCCCATTTTCGCTGTGTCGTTCGTCTGGGATTATGTCACCCCTAACTCGTCTGGGATTTTGTCACGGCTGGTCTTCTCCAGGGGTGATTGGCCGCTGGCTTGGAGATGGTCTTAGGCTTAGTTTCTATGACAGTGGTTTCCTGCTTCTGCGGGTAGCTCTTTGGCGCAGTCCATTGGCATTCCTCAACGTAGCGGCCGTTGATGGCCTGGACCCGGATCGCGGCGGGCGGGATGACCGGAGGGTTTGTCCTGGCGATGCAGATACCCTTGTAGAAGACCTTCAGGCTGCCGTCGAACCTCTGCTGGACTTCGACGAGGCATCCTGAGTAGCTTCTGCTGGCAGGACCCGGCGGGATACGCAGGATCGTGCCAAACAGCGAGATGGTGTTGTCCTTAGCCACGGTGCGCCTGTATTTGAAGCAGAAGGCGGAGTCCCAGTCCAGCGACGTACCGAGCTTTCGCCATACGCTCTCGGGGTCGCCAGCCTTGCGAGAGAAGCGTCTGTTGTGGTCGGTCACGACTCTATCGAGCACTTCGGTGGCTTGCTCCATGTTGGAGGCCTTGGCCAGCCTCAGTTCGCTTACAAGTCGGTCCTGAAACGTGCCCCACAGTCGCTCGACTCGGCCCTTGGCCTGAGGAGAATGGGCAGCGATTTGACGCACACCCAGCTCTTCCATCAGCCGGCCGAACTGCGTCGGCGCACGTTTTCCATCAAGCTCTTCGAGCAGCGTATCGGGCTCGGCGGCGTCTCGCTCAAAGATGCCGTGACGATCGCGGTATACGGTCTCGGGAATCCCATACTTGCTGGCCACCTTTCGCATCAGCAAGAAGTAGCCTTGGGAATCCTCGTGGCCTCGGAACAGAGCTCCCACCACCTTGCTTGTGGCGTCGTCTATGGCGCCTACAAGGCACATCCTGGGGCCTCTGCCCTCCAGCCAGTCGTGGGGGCTGCCGTCGAGCTGTAGCATCGCTCCCTCGTGGTTCCTCCGTTGGCGGCGAGAGCGGTGCTTGGGCGGTCTGCGCGTCTTTGGGCTCGCGTATCCCGCAACCTTGAGAATGCGATCCACCGACGACGGGCATAGCTGTAGACCTTCCACCTCAGTCAGCTTCTCATGGAAGTGGCTGAAGTTGAAGCCGGCATACTTGCCCTTGTAGAGACTCACGACCTGCTCGGCCAGATCCTCCGGCAGAGCATGGCTCGCCGTCGTGCCTCTGCTGCCGTGGGCCAGCCCGGTCGGGCCTTCGGCCCTCAATCTCTTCTTGAGCCGCTGTACCTGGCGTATGCTCAGGCCCAAGGCCTGAGCAACCTGTGCGTTAGTCCGTCCCCCGAGGCCGGTCGTCGCCAGCACCACCGCCCGGCGGTTCTCTTTCTTAGTCAACCCTATTGTCTCCCTGCTCATGCATAGATCATGTCACCCAACCCAGCGGGCAGACAAGGGGGGGGTGACATTTTCTCAGAGGAATTAGGGGGTGACAGATTCCCAGACGAAGGACAGGCCCCATTTTCGCTGTTGACCTTTGGGGCGGGTTGGGCTAAACTGAGCTTACGCCCGCCCGGCTGGTGTTTGCGCGGGGCGCGATGGCGGGTATGAATAAGCAAGTTGAGCTTGTTTGGGCTGGGGTTGCCGCAGTGATTGAGCGGGCGGGCTGTTGTGTGATCGAGCAGGATGTGTGCGGGCTGGTGCTGGAGAGCATCAGGTCGGCGGGACTTTGGCGCATACCAGGCGAGCACGTCGATTCGCCTCGCATCCATCGCGTTTCCCCCGAACCTTTTGCATTGTCCTCGGAGCAGGTCGAGCAGCTTCATAAGCTCGGCGACGCGCTCCTGGCGCTGTACTCCGCGGCAGACGAGCTCTATCTTCGCGGCGGATACGATTGGGTCAACGAGTACCCTCGACATCGGCAAGCCCGAGGAGCTGCTGCGGCACGCGCGGATGAAGTATCAGAAGTACGCGCTTCCCCGCATCATCCGGCCGGATATACTCATCACCGATGAAGGATTTGCGATCACCGAGCTCGACAGCGTGCCGGGTGGGTTCGGACACCTCGATTGCCTCTCGGCGGCTTACGAGAAGGCGGGGTTCGAGATTGTTGGGGGTGGAAGGGGGATTCGGGATAGGTTTGGGGAGATGGTGCGGGTGTTTCGGGATTTTCGTTCCGCTTCGCTCCACTCAAATCCCGAAACACCCGTGGTGGCGATTGTGGTGTCGGACGAGTCGGTGGATTATCTGCCGGAGATGAGTTACCTTGCGGGGGAGCTGCGCGCGGCGGGGATGAGGGCGTATGCCGTACATCCCCGAGAGGTGGCGTTCACCGAGGACGGGCTGTTCATCGAGCCGGAAGGGGAGCGGGTCAGGGTCGATGTGCTGTATCGGTTCTTCGAGCTGTTCGATCTGCTCAATATCCCCAAGGCGGAGCTGATCTCCTACGCGGCGCGGAAGAAGCTGGTGGCCGTGACGCCGCCCTACAAGCCGTTTCTGGAAGAGAAGATGCTGCTGGCGCTGGTCCATCACCCGGCGCTGGAGGGCTACTGGCGGGAGGCGATCGGGGAGGGAACGGTTCTCGCTGCTCAGGGACACGATTGCCGAGACCTACATAATGGATAACCGGCCGGTGCCGCCGCACGCGCGGATCGATGGGTTCGAATGGCGCGGCGGGCCGATACGCGACTGGCATGCGATATGTGAGGGCACCCAGAAAGAACGCAGGCTCGTGCTCAAACCGAGCGGGTTCTCGCCGCTGGCGTGGGGGAGCCGTGGGGTCAAGGTCGGACAGGATATGCCGGCCGAGGAGTGGGCGGCGGCGGTCGATGAGGCGCAGGCGAGCTTCGATAAGATGCCCTACGTGATCCAACCGTTCCGAGACACCTCGCTTATCGGGGTAAAGTATCAAGATGACGCCGGCGAGATTCGCGACGTGCAGGCGAGGGTGCGGCTGTGCCCTTACTACTTCGCTATCGACGGCAGGGCGGAGCTTGGGGGCGTGCTGGCGGCGGCGTGTCCAAAGGATAAGAAGCTGATCCACGGCATGGTGGACGCGGTGATGGCGCCATGTTCATTGTCAATTGTCAATTGACAATTGACAATTAGGGAATGAGTGTTGAGCATGCAGCAGAAGACGTCTGAACATATCGAGAGCCTGATGGTGTGCGAGGCGGCGATACGGCGGCAGTTCGAGGTCAGCGCGCTCGAACTCGATAGCGAGCTGGAGGGCAACGCCGATCCGCTGCGCGAGAAAGAGCACGAGGTCGTGCCGGCAATGATCAACAAATACGGCAACCGCGTGCTGTGCCTTCTGACGCTGGATTGCGCGGCCTACTGCCGGTTCTGCACGCGCAGGCGGCTGGTTTCGGACGCCGATCAGGGCGGGATCGATCATTCCCACGTGGACCGGTGGGTCAGATACCTGCGTGAGAACCCCGGTATCACCGAAGTCATCATATCCGGCGGGGACCCGTTCATGGCCGATGACGTTCTGTTCGAGTACGCGCTCGATGAGATATCGTCGCTGAGCTCGATCAAGGTGATGCGGATCGGGACGCGGGCGCCGGTCAGCGATCCGACTCAGGTCACCTGCCGGAAGCTGGACGCGATCCGGCGGATCGAGAAGCCGGTCTATGTCGGCATTCACTTCGAGCACCCCTCGGAGATAGCCCGGCCGACCATCTGCTGCGTGAAAAGCCTGATCTGCGCGGGAGCTATTCTGTATTCCCAGAGCGTATTCCTCAAGGGTGTGAACGACGATTTCGAGACGCTGCGCGAGCTGTTCGCGGGGCTGCTGGAGATCGGCGTGCGGCCCTACTATATCTACCGCTGCGATCCCGTGCCGGGCGCAAGCCACTTCCAGGTGGAGTTCGAGAAGGAACGCCGGATAATGACCGAGCTGCGCCGGAGCCTTTCCGGGCTGGCCTACCCGACCTACGTCATCGACGCGCCCGACGGCAGCGGGAAGATTCCGGTGCCGCTGGAGTTCTGGGACGGCGATATGTCGTCGTATACCGATTTCGATGGGGTCAGGCACGGGATCGAGTAGGCTCCTTTCGATCGCGGATTGCGGATTGCGGAACGGACCTGCGCAGGCGCCGGCACTTGCTGTTCACTGCATCATACTCTACAATAGACACGAGACACGCGCGTACTAGCAAGCCTCCGGCATCGTACTTGGGAGATAGAATTGAAGATCAAAACAGCAGTTCTGGCAATCGTTATCGTGGCCATCGGGGCCGGCGTCTGGGCCGTGATGAGCGGACGCGGGGGGGAGCCTACCCGGCTCGTGCCCGCGTGGCAGCTTACGTCGGCCAGGACCTATGACAGCAACGGGCTCGTTGACCCGATAGTCTCCTGGTCGCCGGACTCGAAATCGCTGCTGTTCACCGGTATCGGCGCGCAGTTCTACCGGAACTTCCTCTACCAGTGGCACGTTGGAGATAAGAAGGTCACACGGCTGATCGAGGGATCCTGTCCGAACTACGTCAGCAATGACACGATCCTCTACTACAAGGCGAGCCCCAGGTCGATCGTAGAACACAACCTCGCGACCAGGAGAGAGCGTCCCATCGCGCGGGAACTGGTCAAATGGGACCTGTGGCGGGAGTTCATGGGGTTTGGCTACGACCCCGTCCACAAGACCCTCGCACTGCGGCTCGCCAAGCTCACTCGCTACTACGAGCCCGGCTGCGAGGAAGCCGATCTGACCGGCAAACGCCTCGGCCCGGTCACACGCACTACCGGCGGGGGAATCCTCGACCGAAGCAGCGATCCCAAAGGCGGCCGGGAAGCCGTGATCCTGGGCGATCTGACCGGCGAAGCGCGGCAGCTTCGCATCGCCCGCCCCGGCGAGGAGTTCAAAGCCAAGACCATCGTGGAAAACAGCCTCGGGGCGGTTGCGTGGTCGCCGGACGGCAAAACCGTCGCGTTCGCCGAGGCTGATGAGGTCAGGCTGCTCGACCCCTCCGATCACAAGATCGTCACCGTGGCAAGGTTCTCAAACTCCGAGCAAGCCGGCGACGGCCGCTACGTATGCAGGCTGGCTTGGTCGCCGAACAGCCGGTATATCGCGGCGGTCGAGCTTATTCCCTACGACGAGAGCAACACGTTCATGATGATCTACGTGTTGAAGGTCGGAAGCTGAGAGCGAAGAGTGGAGTGCGAGCTGGCACCGCCAATAGTCAATAGCCAATAGTCAATGGACGGTGTCGACCATCTGCATGAGGATTACGTTTCGGATGGCCGTGGCGATTGACTGGGCGACCTGAGACGGCGTCGAGTTCATCAGCCTGGCATCCGCGTCCGAGACCTGAATCAGAACCGTCCCCTTCGCGCTGACCGCCGTTGCCGATAGGTCCGCCCTGAGCTCGTAGATCTTGACATCAGCATCGAGGGCGGCATTGATTCGATCGGCGGCTTCCTGGGCGAGTTGGGCTGATGTCTTGCCCTCGACCGGCGCGGGCCGGTAGATAAGCTTGTCCTGAATCACCACCCCGGGCACGTCGCCGCCGTCGATCTTCTCCGTCTTTACCTCGGCACAGATGGCGTTGGTGACGGCGCGGCGATTGATGGGCACCCCGAGTTGATCGAGCAGCTTCCTGGCTGCCGCGACGCGCTCCGCGTCGAGTGGGTGGGAGCGGTAGATGCCCCAGTCGATATAATCGGGCTGGTGTGCCATACGCTCCATGAACGTCAACAGCCCGACGGGATTGTAGCCCGCCGCCATCGCGTAGCGTATTGCCCCGGCGTCGGCGTCGCGTTCGGCCTGTACCCCGTAGCCGTTGACCTTCGCGATCTCCAGCAGCGTCATCGCGTTCTGAATGTTGTAGACGTCCGAGGCCCTTGCTCCGCCTGCCATCGTCGCCAGCAGCGCAATCGCCTCGGCGTTTTCCATCGTGGCCTGTTTCTTGAGCAGATAGACCATGTGATGGTGGGCGGCGTGGGTGCATTCGTGGGCGAGTACGAGCGCGAGCTCGTCGTCGGACTGCACGAAGTCCAGCAGCCCGCGGTAGACGTAGATGTGCCCGCCCGGCACGCAGAACGCGTTGACGTCCTTGTCCTCGATGATGTCGAATTTGTATTCGAACGGTGTAACGATGGGGCTGCCGTAGGAGATGTCGAATTCATAGGTGGGCGGGGTCGTTGGATTGCCCTTGGCGTCGGTTGTCACGGTCTTGTCGATTGCTCCGACCAGTCGGGCGCCGATCTCCCGCACGCGCTTGAGGTCAGCGGCATTGTCGCTGAGCTTGTTCTCCTTTGCCACCTTGGCGGCTTCGGCCTCGCCCATCTTGATTTCGTTGGCGCCGAGTTCCGGGGGCACGGAGACGGCATAAGCCCCCGTGCCGGTCGCCAACGCCAGGGCGATGACCGCTGCCGCGAGTATCCTAATGGGTCGTGCGGGTAGCATTGCTAAGTACATTATAGCACCGCGCTCCTACTAATCCCAGTCGCGAGTTATGCGACGGTATTGCCGCGGAATGAGTGCGCGTTGTTTGGGCGCGGCGTAAAAACAGGTAATCGAAACAGCAGAGTTTGGCACAACTATTGCATTATGCTTGCCTGGCACAAATACCGGTTTTGGGATGGTTTGCGGGCAATGTTGGTAGATGCCGCTATTTCGTACGGAAGTACTGTCATGCGAGGAGGTTTCGCATGACTGGTGTTTCATTGTATTTGGCAACTCTTCTGCTTGGCACCCACGTTCCGGGTCAGTCCGTAACTCTCGCCGCTCCTCCGACTGCCATAGTTGTGCAGGTGCAGATGTCGTATGAGGAGCAGAGAATAATTGACCTGGTCAACGCCGAGCGATCAGCCGTGGGCCTCAGCGTCGTGAAGGTCAACACGCTGCTGGTTCAGGTCGCGCGACAGCACAGCCGCGAGATGTACGAGAAGGGTTACTTCGATCACGTTTCTCCCACACCAGGGCAGCGAACTCCCATGGACCGCTACATCCGGGCGCTTGGACGTATGCCGACGTGGGCGTGCCTGTCCGAGAACCTACTCTATAGTTCCATCATCGATCCCGATCTGGGACACAGAAGTCTGATGCGCAGCGCGCCACACAGGCGCAATATACTCACGCCCGAGTTCAGCGATGTTGGCGTGGGGGTGTATGAGTCGCCGGACGGCAGGTTCTGGGTGACGGAGATGTTCCTGGCGCAGATAGATTAGGCAGTAGGGAATAGAAGCGAACCGAGGTTTGACCTCGTGTGCGAAACGAGAGATAATGAGGGAGCGGCCGAGAGGCTGCTCCCTTTCTGGTGTACTTATGCTTCTTGCAATCGATGTCGGAAACACGAATATCACGTTCGCAGTGTTTGATGGGGAGACTGTGCGGGCCGACTGGCGGATCGGGACAGTCGTGCGGCGGACGGGCGATGAATACGCCGGGCTGCTGATCAGCCTGATGGCGGAGCGCGGCTTGCGGCTCAGCGACATCGATGGGATCGTCATATCGAGCGTGGTGCCGGCGGCGGTCGATGCGCTTACGCGCTTTTCACGCAAGCATCTGCGAATCGAGAGCCCGATGGTTCTGACGGCGGAGATGGACCTGGGGATCAAGGTCAACTATCATCCCAAGGCCGATGTCGGGGCGGATAGGATTGCCAACGCTATCGCGGCGCACGCGAAGTACGGCGGGAAGGTGATAGTGGTCGATCTAGGAACGGGCACCACCCTCGATGCCGTATCCGAGGAATGCGAGTATCTCGGTGGCGCAATCGCTCCCGGCATTCAGATCTCGATGGAAGCGCTGTTTGCCAAGGCCGCGAAGCTGAGGGGCGTAACGCTGATCGCGCCGGATAAAGCCATTGGCAATACGACATCGGGCAGCCTGCAGTCCGGCATCATCTTCGGGTTCGCGGGGATGGTGGACGCGCTGGTCGATAAGTTTCAAGCCGAGATGGGCGGCGGGGCGAAGGTGGTTGCCACGGGCGGCCTTGCCGACGTTATCGCGGATCACAGCCGGACGATTGAGTGCTGCGACGAGCTGCTGACGCTGGAAGGGCTGCGGATTATCTACGGGCGGGCACAGCGAAATTCTTAATGTTGAATGTTGAATGGTTAATACCGGGTCGGCCTGCGGCTATTGAGCATTCAACATTCAACATTCAACATTTGCGACCTATGGTTTGTCCTTTCCACATAGCCAACATCCTAGTTGATCCTCCCCTCGTCCTCGCTCCCATGGCGGGGGTGACCAATCGCGCGTTTCGGGTGATGTGTAAGCGCGCGGGTGGGGTCGGGCTTGTTACGACGGAGATGTTCAGCGCGTACGCGGTCAAGTTCCGCGATCCCGGCACGAATACGATGATCGATTGGACCGATGAGGAGCGGCCGGTGGCGGTGCAGGTGTTCGGGGGCGATCCGGAGACGGTCGCGATTGCGGCCGGGCAGTTGCAGGATGCGGGCGCGGATATCATCGACCTCAACTTCGGCTGCCCTGTGCCCAAAGTCGCGAAGAGCGGGTCGGGGGCGACTCTGCTGAAGGACATCGACAAGGCGCGGGAGATTCTTATCGCGGCGCGGCATGCGGTGACGGTTCCCCTGACGATCAAGACGCGCGTGGGGTGGGGAATCGGCGACAAGCAGGTGCTCGATCTTGCCAAGACGGCCGAGATATGCGGCGTGGATGCGATCACCGTGCACGGGCGCGTCGCGGCGCAGGGATATTCGGGACGCGCGGATTGGGATATAATAGCCGAGGTCAAGGCGTCGGTGCGCGTGCCGGTGATCGCGAACGGCGATGTGCCGAGCCCCGAGGATGCGAAGCTTGTCTTCGAGCGGACGGGCTGCGATGGGATCATGATCGGCCGGGGCGCGCTGGGCGATCCGTGGGTGTTTGGCAGGATCGCTGAGTATCTCGAAACGGGGCGGGTCCTGCCGGGGCCGACTGTCAAGCAGAAGCTTGCGGCGGCGAGGCAGCACGCGCTGCTTTTGAGGGAGATTCTGGGCGAGACTCGCGCGGCCAAGGAGATGCGTGGGCATTTGGTCTGGTATATCAAAGGAATGCCCGGCGCGCCCAAACTGCGAGCGCGGCTCATGACGACTAAGTCGATAGAAGAGATACAGGAAGGTACTTGATGAAGCGGGTAGTGAGCATCAGCCTGGGATCGTCGAAGCGCGATAGCAGGTCGGAGGTCGAGATACTCGGCGAGCACTTTGAAGTCTCCCGGATCGGCACCGACGGCGACATGAGCTCGGTATGCCGAGATGATCCGCGAACTCGACGGAAAAGTGGACGCCATCGGCCTGGGCGGGATCGACCGCTACTACTGGGTTGACGCGCGGCGCTACACCGTTCGCGACGCCGACCGGCTCGCGCGCAACGCAAGGGTGACGCCCGTTGTGGACGGGAGCGGAGTCAAGAACACTCTCGAACGCAAGACTATTCAGTATCTTCAGGACAACGGGATTGTCGACTTCGGCCGAAGAAAGGTGCTGCTCGTCGCCGCCGTGGATCGTTTTGGCATGGCGCAGACCATCGACAAGCTTGCGGGCGAGGTGGTCTACGGCGACTTGATGTTCACAATGGGCATCCCGATTCCCATGCGATCCTACGCGACCGTGCGGGTGCTCGGCTCGCTGCTGCTGCCTATTATCGTAAAGCTGCCGTTCAAGTGGTTCTACCCGACCGGGTCCAAGCAGGAGAAGACAGAGCCGAAGTATGAGAAATACTACAAGTGGGCCGACGTCATAGCGGGCGACTATCATCTTATCCGCAAGACGCTGCCGACTGCCGAATCGGGGCTGCTCAAGGGCAAGACTCTGATCACCAATACCCTGACTCCCGCGGACACGGAGATGCTCGCCGAGCGGGGTCTCGGGATGATTGTGACTGCAATGCCGGAGCAGATGAAGTCGCCGGACGGGCGATACTACGCGACCAACGTGTTCGAGGGCGTGCTCGTGACGCTGCTGGGCAAGAGGCCGGAGGATGTGACGGCCGAGGATTATGAGTCGCTGCTCGGGCGGATGGACTGGAAACCGACCGTTAGTACCCGAGTCGAAAGTCGAAAGTCCAAAGTCGAAAGCCGAATGGACGGAAGGGCACTAGGCAACTTGGAAAGATTTGCATTCGTTATACACCCGCTTTCCGCGAAGAAGGACATTGCGCGGAAGTATCCGTTCGTCAAGCTGATGCCGGAGTCGTGGGTCGAGTGGGGGCATGAAGCATAAGAGCCCGATGATGGTCTAGCCATATCACCGGCGTACGCTCGCTTACCGGCGCGGAGGCGGAGGGATGGTTGGTCGGCTGTCCGCTCGCGTCCAAGCAGATCGTGAGTCTGCCGGTGGAGGAGGTCTATGAGAAGATCATCGGCGCGATACGCATTGCCGAGGATCTCGGCGCGAAGATGGTCGGGCTGGGCGCGTTTACGTCCGTGGTGGGCGATCAGGGCATAACGGTCGCGAAACGCTCAAACATTGCGGTCACAACGGGCAACAGCTATACCGTTGCGACGGCGGTCGAAGGGGCGATTCGCGGGCGCGGAGTTGATGGGAATCGATCCGGGCAAGGCGCAGGCGGCGGTGGTCGGAGCGACGGGTTCGATAGGAAAGACCTGCACTCACCTTCTGGCCGAGAAGTGCGCGTCGATCACCCTTGTGGGACTGTTCACCGATCAGCTCGAAGCGCTGCAGGCGGAAGCTGACCGAGAAGAACTCGACGCCGGTCTCGCATCAGCACCGATGTCGAGTCGCGGGATTCGCGACGCGGATATTGTTGTGACCGTCTCGAGCGCGGTCGAGGCGATCATCCAGCCGAGTTTCATCAAGCCCGGGGCGGTGGTGTGCGACGTGGCCAGGCCGACGAGACGTGAGCGAGGCGGTCGCCAAGGAGCGCAACGACGTGCTCATCATCGAGGGCGGAGTGATCGAGGTCCCGGGCGACGTGGAGTTCAACTTCAACTTCGGCTTTCCTCCCAAGACCGCCTACGCGTGCATGAGCGAGACCATGATGCTCGCGCTCGAAGGCCGCTACGAGAGCTACACGCTGGGCAAGGACGTGTCGGTCGAGCAGGTTCGGGAGATCACCGGGCTTGCCGCCAAGCACGGGTTCAAGCTCGCCGGATTCCGAAGCTTCGAGAAGGCCGTCACCGACGAGCAGATCGCGCGGATACGCGGGAACGCGGGAAGAGCGTTTTAGATTTCAGATTTCAGATTTTGGATTTGCGATTGCATCAAACGCCCCCGGCGGGATGCCGGGGGCGTTTGCCGTTCTTGCTGCCACGTGCTGATTGCCAAGCTGATACGTGCAGGCTTGTCGCCGTGGACACGCCAACGTCGAGGTTTTTCGCATTGTGTTGTCAAAGAAATGGGATCAGCGCTGTATCGGCCAATGACCGGGGAATCGCGGACGTAGGGAGTGTGGCATCGTGGGCCGGAAGTCCGCCAGAGGCGGCAGATGGCCATGCTCAGGAGGTTGGAGTCCTTCTGGGATCGCCGTTTCGCGGAGAATTTGACGTGTACTGATGAACCGATTATTATAGTGTGTTAGGCAGGGAATCAGGATTGGCTGGATTCCGCTTACAGCCTCGCCGGCGGGTTCCCTGGCCTCGACGATATGCCGGCACGACCCGAGTTCCCGGGGCCAGCGGAGTAATGGCCTGGGATGACTAACCCGCGAGGGCTTCGGCCTTCGCGATAAGGAGTGTTTTTCAATGTCCGACGAGAAGATCGAGCAGGAGCAGAAGTCTGGTCCTTACCACGAGATGTCCGAGACCCCGTTTGGCGGCAGCCATCCGGCGTCAGATGAGCCCCCAGCGTCGCAGGAAACTCCCGAGCCGGAGACGCCTGCCGAGCCTGCAGCCCAAGAGCCTGCGGCCGAAGAGCCTGTCGCCGAAGAGCCTGCTGTCGAGGAGCCTGTCGCCGAAGCCGCGCCCGCCGTCGAAGAGAAGCCGATGACCATGGAAGCCGCCATGGCCGCCGAGGCCGGCGAGGAATACGGTGGCGCGTTTAAGGCCCTCAAAGAAGGCGAAGTTGTTGACGGGGTGGTGGTTCACATCGACCGGGAAGGCGTCCTGGTGGACGTCGGCACGAAGAGCGAAGGGTCCATAAAGCCGAACGAGCTTTCCCGCGACCCCAGCGCCAATCCGGAAGACGTGGTTAGTGTAGGAGAGAAAATCCGGGTCTACGTGGTCCAGGCCGACAGCCAGGAAGGTGGCCCGATCCTGTCCAAAAAGAGGGCCGATTTTGAGAACGCCTGGGACCGCGTGGAGAAAGCCTATCGCGAGAAGGAAGTCATCAAGGCGATGGTCTCCGACCGCGTCAAAGGCGGGCTTGTGGTCGATCTGGGGATACGTGGGTTCGTGCCCGCTTCGCACGTGGGCAGCGGCAAACTGAAGAACCTCGACAAGTTCATCGGGCAGTCCATGCCGTTCAAGGTGATCGAGGTCGACCGGGAGCGCCGCAAAGTCGTGCTCTCTAACCGGCTTGCCGCCGAAGAGGAGCACGAGGAAGTGCGCAGGCAGACGCTCGCCTCGCTTGCGGAAGGCCAGATTCGCGACGGCATCGTGCGGAGGATAACCGACTACGGCGCGTTCGTCGATCTCGGCGGCGTGGACGGACTGCTGCACGTCAGCGAGATGTCCTGGACCAGGATCAATCATCCCTCCGAGGCCGTCAAAGTCGGCCAGAGGATTCAGGTGATGATACTGAAGCTCAATCTGGCGCAGGGGCGCGTATCGTTGGGCCTGAGGCAGATTCTGCCCGATCCGTGGGTGGAAGTGCAGCGGCTGCATAGAGTGGGTGACACCATCACCGTAACTATCACGCGGCTGGTTCCGTTCGGCGCGTTTGCGGCGGTAGAGGGCGGCGTGGAGGGGATTATCCCCAATGCCGAACTCGCCCATAAGCGGATCAATAAGCCGGAAGACGTGGTCAGCGCCGGCCAGGAGGTCGAGGTCAAGGTGATCGATCTTCGCCCGGAAGAGCGACGAATGACCATGTCGCTGCGCCAGCTTCTGCCTCCGCCGGAGCGGCGCGAAGAGCCGGAGATGCGGTCGTTTGCGCAGAGCAGCGGCGAGTCGCGGACCACAATAGGCGATCTTATCGGCGAGCAGCTCGGTGAGTTTGCCTCTGCCGTGCAGGGAACTACCGAGAAGCCCGCGAAGAAGAAGAGCCGAGCCAGGGCGAAGAAGGCCGCGATGGAAGAGGCCGATGCGCTGGCTGAAGTCGAGGAGTTCGAGCTCGAGGAGCCTGTGCCTCAGCCCGAGGCGGCTGCCGAGGAAGTTGCAGAGCAGGTTGCCGAGGCCCAGGAGCTGACCGTCGAGGTCGAGGAACTAATCGAGGTGGCCGAGAAGACGGTCGAGGAGACCGCGGCCGCTGTCGACGAAGCGGAGGCGGAACCCGCGAGTGAGGAACCGGCGGCCGAAGCTGCTGCCGAAGAGCCTGCTGCCGAAGAGCCTGCCGCCGAAGAGGCGCCTGCCGAAGAGGAGAAGCCTGCCGAGGAGAGCCTGCCGAGGAGAAGCCTGAGAAGCCCAAGAGGCGGAGCAGGAAGACCAAGGAGAGCTGATCGGGCTTGGTGGGCTGCTTCGGCGCGAGAAGCGACCGCCGAAGCATCTGAAAGGCTTGCCGGACGTCGGAGTTGAATGAACGGCCCGGCGCTTGTTGGGCGCCGGGCCTTGTTTCGCGCGGATACTTTGTGTCACTGTGCTGGATGCTGAAACAAGTTCAGCATGACACGGTGTGAGATGCCCAGAGTCATAGGAATAACAGGTGGGATCGCCACCGGAAAAACCACTGTTCTTCGCATGTTGGGAGAACTGGGTGCCGAAACGCTCAGCGCAGACGATCTCGCGCGCGAGACGCTGGCCAGGGGCACCGAAGGGTACGCCGAGACCGTCGAACGCTTCGGCAGAGATATTCTTCAGCCCGACGGTGAGATCGATCGCGCCGCGCTGGGGGCCATCGTGTTTTCGGACGACGCGGCCAGGCAGGCCCTCAATCAGATCACCCATCCCCGCATCATCGCGGCCATGCAGCGCCGCATCGACAGCTTTCGATCCGACCCCCCGGAGCCCGGCTCGGTGCTGGCGGTGGAGATACCTCTGCTGGTTGAATGCGGGTTGGAAGGAATGGTTGATGAGGTTGTGGTGGTTTCGGCGGAACATGAGACCCAGGTAAGTCGTCTGACAACCAGGAGTTGCATGCGCGACGAGGAAGCCCGACGCAGGCTCGCGGCCCAAATCCCTATCGGACAGAAGGTCGAACGCGCCGACCGGGTGATCGCCAACGAGGGGACGATGGAGGAGTTGCGGAGATCGGTCGGGGATGCGTGGGAAGATATTTGCCGGAGGATGAACGCTTGTTAGCGACCCGGCGGATCAGGGCTGGACTAATCAATCGGACTGACCGTAACTGTGCTGGAATTTGCTTGCTCTAGCATGAGCAGTTGTGCTATAGTTGAGAAGCTCATGAGTTCGCGGCTGAAGAGTGCTGCTGCACGACATGTTACTACCTCAGGTTGGGAGGCGGGATTACAGGGACGTTGTCACGTTGTGCCCGCGTTCCGACCGTCTGTGCCACTTCAGCCGCGTGCCGCTTCGATTTCCCCATAAACGGCAAGCCGGCCCGAGTTGACGGACGGCACCTGGCGAGGCGGGTACGGATCGAAAGATGAGAATTGCAGCGGGATCGCGTGATCTGATGGAATCGAGCTAGGAATCGAAAATGCTCTGCATTTTCAAGGAGGGATTGGACCGTTGAGGCAGCTTATGCAATCCAGAGCCGTTCGCAGCCTGTGCTACTCACTGGTGATGGCACTATTGGCAACCCTATTGCCCCCGTTTGTTAGGCCGGCCTGCGCGCAGCTTATGCCCCAGTACTCAGTGGGCGTGGTTGACTTCGTCAACGAATCGGGAGTACAGGGGGACCTGCTGGCGCGACTGGCGACGGACGCGGTTGTGGTCGAGATGAGTAAGACCAATCGCTACGACGTCAGCATCACCCGAACGATGATCAGGAAAGGGATGGAGGACCTTGGTCTTCGGCCGCCGCTCACCAAGCTGGGCCTGGTGAGGCTGGGCGAGTATCTGGAGGCCGACGCGATGCTGGAAGGCGCGATCAAGTCCGTTCAGATCGCGGGATCGGGGCCGACCAGGCGCGCAAGCGTGTCGATCGTTGTCCAGATGATCGATCAGGCCTCCGGCGAGATCATCAACGGCGCGGTGCAGACCGGTCATTCGAGCGCGCGAGTTGGTTATACGGCGGATGATAACTCGCTCATCACCGAGGCCATCAACAACGCGGCGTTCCTGGCGGTCAAGACGATGATCGACTACGTGATCCCGGAAGCCACGGTCATGATGAACATCGGCGCGAGCCAGGTTATGCTCAACAAGGGCTCGCGGGACGGCATCAAGCCGGGCATGCGGATGATTGTTCTGCGCCAGAAGGAGATCATCGGCTACATCGACATCACCAGCGCCGATCCCACGGACTCATACGCCAGGGTTGCCAAGTCGATGCGTGGCATACAGCCCGAGGACAAGGTGAGGGCGATATTCGAGATGCCTACGGTCTCGATGGCGCTCAAGTCAGAGCCATTGCCCACCGGCGCGCCGTCTCACGGTCGGATGGGGGGCAGCGCCGCATCGAAGATAGGCAAGTTCCTGGTGGGACTGCTGATAGTGGGAGGTCTGATCGCGATATTTAAGGGCGGGACCGGAACCGAGGACGCTCCTACGGCGAGCGCTATCGGTCCGCTCGTCATACGGTGGGATCCCAAGCTCTATAGCCACGGTCAGGGCGTGGCGGAACTGCAGGTCATACGCGATCAGGACGCGGGAGACAGCGGGCGCGATTCCCGTGCGTGCAATACGTGACAACGGACAGTGGAACGCCGGTTACAGCGACTTGAGCACCCTCTACGGCAGAGGGGCGTATACGGTTACCTACTATCAGATGCCCCTGGGCAGCACTACTCCAACATCCGCCACGCAGCCCTACAACGACGAAGGCTACAACGTGCCACACAGGTATCAGCTTCGGGCGCTGCTGCGGACGCAGACCGGCGTGGATCAGGACGGAGCGCCTGTGTATGGCTACGAGTTCACGAAGTTCGGCAACTACATCGTGGCGACCGCCCTGCAGCCCGTATCGACGGTGTCCATCGTGGCGCCGCTCAATGGCGAATCGCTGTATATCAGTCAGCTTCTGACCGGCGATGCCAATCTGACGTGGCTGCCGTCGGTGGACCCGGTGACTCACATGGGCGGCGATCAGTATATGGTGAGGGTCTGGCCGGTGCAGCCGGGAACAGGGCCGACTTGGGCGAGCAACGTGATCTACTACGGCAGCGGCGCGGAGATGTCACTTTCTGATGTCGACAGGCAGTCGTTGGCGGGTGCGCTTTCTGACCCGAGGTTCGTGGACAAGGAGATGTACTGGCGTGTTGACACCAGGCACGGCGGCGACACGAGTCCGGCCTGGGTGGAAGGCAGCCAGGTGGTGTTCCGTATCGGCAGCACACCCGGCGGCCACCCGTAAGATTTGCTGGATCTCGGAGGAAAACAGGAGGTCTCAAGATGAAACTGCGCGTAAGCCGATGTGAGCGAGTCGGTCTGATAGTGACGTGTCTCGTATTGCTGAGCCTATCGCACGCGTTTGCGACGCTGGCGGTTAGCCCCACGAACTCGCTTGCATACGTGCCCAACGAGTATATCATCCAGGCTACGCCGGGCGCGTCTCTGAGCGCGGTGCAGCAATCGGCGGCGCTGATTAATGGCACGGTGGTCAAGACTCTGCCGCTGCCTGATGTATACGTCATACGGATAGGTACGAGCGGTTCCAGCGCAGGCGGCGCCATGCGCGTGGCAATGGGCGCAGTCTACACTCCGTGGGTGATTCGAACGTTTTCACCGAACTACATGCGCTATCCGACGGCGACGCCGGACGATGCCCTCTGGCCAAAGCAATGGGGCATGACGTCGATCAACATGCCGCAGGCTTGGAATGTGGAGAAGGGCAGTACGTCAGTGACGGTCGCGGTCCTGGACACCGGTGTGGCGGACCACCCTGATCTGGTGGGCAGAGTAGGGCCCGGATACGATTTCGTCGACAACGATGCCGATCCCAGCAATGACGTATCGGCCATGGCACGCACTGCTCCGGCATCGTCGCGGCTCAGGGAAACAACGCCGAGGGGGTGTGCGGCGTGTGTTGGGACAATGTGCAGATCATGCCGCTGCGTTTCATGGGACCGGCCGGGGGAACGACAGGCGACGAGATCCTGGGGCTGGAATACGCTCTTCAGCACGGCGCCGATGTGGTGAGCATGAGTTTCGGTCCAGCTGATCCGGCGGTATCGGACCCGTTCGAGCAAGCAGAGATTCAGAAGCTGGACGATGCCGGGATTATCCTCTGCGCTGCCGCCGGCAACAGCGATCCGCGATTCCCCCCTTACGTGACCGCGCCCGCGAAGTATCCGGAGTGCATTGCGGTTGCTTCCATCGGTCCCACCGACGCTATCGCGGTGTACTCGAGCCACGGGCCGGGATACGAAGTCGATATCGCGGCGCCCGGGGGGGATGGCAGTGATTCCGAGGCCGGGAGCATAGTGAGCACGATCCCTTTCGATGTCGAGAGCAACATCGGCATACCTGGCTATGCGGCTTGGGACGGCACGTCGATGGCGTGCCCACACGTTGCGGGAGCGGCGGCTCTGCTGCTGAGCGCGGGCGTGCCGCCGTCAGACGTAAGGACCAGGCTGGTGAGGTACAGCGCGGAAGCCTCGAACCGGCGCGATGGACAAGCAGAGGTATGGTGCGGGCATCCTCGATGTGAGCGCGGCGATCTCGAACGGATCAATCCTGCTCACCAAGCCGGCCAAGGGCTCGACGGTTCCGACCGGTTTCCCGACGATCAAGGCATCCTTGAGAGGCATAACCGCCTCGAGCATAGCGGTCTACATCGACTACGCCGACGGTGACGGGAACGGCATACCGGACAACCTCTTGATCGAGACGCCGGTGGTATCGGGCGTGACGGCGAGCCAGTACGTTAACACAACCGAGACCACGTTCTCGCTCAACTACTCCGATGTATCGGTGACGCCTCTGGACTCCGGGCTGCACTTCATCTACATAGAGGGTCTGACCAAGATTGGCGGCGACAAGGTGTCCGATTGGGGCACGTTTACCGTCGCCTCCAGGATCATACCTGCCGGGCAGTATCTCTACGCGTTCCCATTCGGTTTGATGCATACGTACCCGGACGGGACGTTCGCGATGACCGCGCTGCCCTCGGACGTGCTGCTCGACGCGACGACATCGCAGCCGCTCGATTTTCGTGTGACATCAGGCGATAGGGCTCGGCTGATCCGCTGGAACGCCGCGCAGTCGTATTACGTGCCCTACGTGACCGGTCTGAATCCAAGCTACCCGGGACAGAACGTGCCCAAGGAGGACGATCGAGCGTGGCTCAATCCGGTTATGCAGATGCTGTTGGCCGACGGCACCATACAAGCCGTGCCTACAGGGGGCGGATTCCTCGTGAACGATTCGAACAGGGACCTGCAGTATCCAGCGGGCACGGGGTTCTGGTTGACCCTGCAACGAGACGCGGTGATATCGGGCAACCTTCCCGAGATCACCGACCCGTATGGGTTCAGCATCTATCTCTACAAGGGATGGAACCTGATAGGGAATCCTTTCACGCGCGACGTACCGCTGTCGAGCATAATCCTGAGGTACCACGGGGAAGAGAGGTCGTTCGACCAGGACCAGCTTATGCGAAATCCGTGGCTGGACGCCTCGATCTACGGCTACGAGGCCAGCCAGGGGTATGTGAGAGTGCCTGGTTGGAAACGGCTTCTTGAGCCATATCACGGCTATTGGGTGAGGGCAAACGTCGGCGGCATATCGCCGCACGATTCACTGACTATGACGGTTCAGTAGGGCCGGAGTCGGAGGCGGGAGTATAGAAAGGTGCGAACGATGAGATATGCTGTGGTTGGACTGTGTTGTATTGCGGCGGCGCTGCTTCTGGCGGCGACGGCCGGTGCACAGCTTGTGTATTATCCGATAACCTATCCCGCCATCGGCCCGGGCAGCACTTGCCTGGTGGCGACGGTGGAGAATGAGTACATCCAGTGCAACGTGGGCCAGGCGGGCACGATGCACATGTACGCCGAGTGCGACGATGCCGACGACGGCGGAAATAAGAGCTTCCGCGGCGACAAGGTGCCCGATTCATCAACGCACGATTGGGCCGTGTCCGGCCGCTACGGCGTGGTGGCGGTGGGCGGCGACCCGGATGTGCCCGCGGATGACGACAGGCCGCTGACGTTCATGGGGATGTATCCGTGCCACTACTTCGGCTACTGGAAGCTGCGGATCGGCACCGACATGCGCATGATCGGCGACGGCGCGACCGGCAGTTGGTATCAGGAAAACCTCTGGTCTCCGGAAATGGGCCCGACGCTGTATTCGGTCCCCCCTCCCGACCTGCTCAACAAGGAACCGTCGCTGGGCCGGACGGGCCCGTTCATTCGCGCCATCTGGCGGACGACTGGTGGGAACGGATCGACGATACTGGTGGAGATCCGCGTCCATCTCGTGCGGGATATGGTGCGGTTCGAATACAGGATCACGAACAAGGGCACAGTGTCCGAGAACGTGGGCTTCTGTCAGAACGGGGATGTCGAGGTAGGCGATCCCATGTATAGCATGGCAGGTAACGGCGGGGTGTATGGACCCTATGACAACTCCAACTACGCGTATGTGGCGGGGACGGGAGCTGCTCAGCCGTTTGGAAAGGGTAGGGCCATGCAGTTTACGGGGCAGTCCGTCCCTGACATGTTCCGGGTCTACGACGATGTGACAACTCCCACCAACGTGACTACCAACATCCTCGGCCTGGAAGATGCCACCAGGCCCGACTACGTCGCCATCGGCGAGTATAACGATCTGTTTCACAAGGACATGTGGCCGCCGACCGACTACGTTCCCGACAACATGCACACCATATTGGATATGTGCTGGGTGTTGTGCTGGAACCAGAAGCCGCTGGCGCCCAACGCCACCCGGACGCTCGTGACCTACTACGGAGTGGGGGCGGCGACGACCCGCTGGACATATCTGGTTGGCAAGACACCGACCCGCGACGCCGCAGCGCTTGCAGTGCAGGCGCCCCAGTCGCTGAAGTATAACAGCACCAACACCATATACCCGGAGCCGGAGTTTGGTCATAATGGGAACGCGTTCGCGGTAAAGGCGTGGGTCTATAACCTGGCTACCGATCCGGGCCCGTATGACCCCCGCGACGTCACCGCGACGATCCATCTGCCCGCCGGACTCTATCTTCCGGACTACGACCACGACGGCGTGGCGGACAATGAGCCGACCAAAGAGATAGGAATGGTACCGCTCAACACGGAAGCCATACCGGTCGAATGGGTAGTCTATGCTACAGGAGAGCGCGCGGGCGAGCTGCCGATATATGTAACGGCGGTGGACAGCGATCAGTACGGCGTCTATTGGCAGCAATCGGTCACTCGCACGATCACGGTGCCCGCGGTGAAGAGAAGCCAGTTTTTCTATGGGTGGCAGCTAATGAGTGTGCCGTTCACGTTCAGCAATCCTACGGTGAGCTTCGCGACCGGGAACGTCCTTGGTCTGAAGCCGGGGACGTTCAGCGCGCAGTATTGGAACGGTTACAACAACGTGCCGCTCACGAAGTTCACGCCCGGCCAGGGATTCTGGATGAAGAAGCTCAAAGACGGTCCGACATGGCAGCATCCGCAGACGTTCTACGCCCCGGACGGCCTGATCGTCGGCGAGGCGGAGGGTACGGGCAGACAGGTGCTCGAACAGCGCATCAAGCTTAACAGGGGCTGGAACATGATCGGCAATCCGTTCGTCTACCCCTTGTATTGGGGACAGGTTCTCGTGTGGTATGCCAACTCAAACGTGACCGTGCCAATGCAAGAGGCCGTCTCCAAGGGATGGCTGGACAGCACGCTGTTTGCGTGGAATACGGACAAGTGGGACTACGACATACTGAGGGATGTGGATGCGATGCTGGTTCCGTGGCAGGGCTACTGGGTCAACGCAAGGTATCCTGTCACCCTGATAATCCGGCCGCCGGTGCTGCCAAGCGGCGACGTGACGGCGAATCCGGGCGGATCGTAGGCGGCGCGAGATGGAGATCGCACGCAGAGCTAGAGGGTAATAGGTGGAAGGTCGCTCCATCGGATGGAGTGTGGAAGGAAGAACGCAGATGAAAATCAAAATCGAGCGATTGCTCTTCATCCTCGCTATTGGAGCGTGGCTGGTCGGCTGCGCGTGCGTAGGCGCGTACGCTGGGCTGTCCCTAACGCCTAGTCCGAACAACGCTACGTCGAACTCGATCTGGAACATGTTTGCCGTATGGACGGACAGTGACGACTACATGCCCAACCTGGAGATCACTTCGGACCAGGAAGGCATGCTGGACTACGGGCAGTTGGGCGGCACGGGCGGCACGTGGGTCAGCCACACGATCGGCACGATCAGGCAGCCTATTCCGGTCACATACGACGATGCCCTCACGTGGTGGCCCCAACTGAGCCCGCCTGATGGCTTTGCCGGGTTCGAACCGCCACCGCTCGATCCGGACACGAATTGGAGCGCCATCCTGCCCGGCGAGGAATATCAGGAGCCGGCCTATGCGACGATTCAGCCCGATCCGGTCAGCATTTCGGGCAACGGCATAGAAAGCGGCAGCGCCGGCAGCGGCGGCGACCCGATCTACGACCGCCTCTTCGACCGCGGCCTCGATTATTGCGACGATGTCATCTCGTCTGTTGACGGGAAGTCCGGCGTGCTGCTCGACGACGCGAACATGCTCGATCCTACGGGACCGGTGCCGGTCCCGGACGACAGCAACGGTTTGATCCGTATTCAGAAGGACCCCGCTGACCCGACCGCCGGCTACTACACGGACATGTGGGTCGATGCGTATAAGGATAAGGTAGACATCGGAACGCCGCCCGATGATTCCCACGAAGTGGATGTGAAGAACAACCCCTGCATCCTGCTGAAGTACTCGCCGGTTGCGCTGGTCGGCGTATGGAGCGATGCCTCGCGCACGGCCGCCTATCGGGTGAAGGCAAAGCTCACGCCTGTGTACCTGGCCAACACGGCGGTGACCGATGCTGGGGGCGTGGCGCGCTACTGGTGGAACGTGGATCTGCCAAAAACGGCCCCGCTGAAATACAACGTCATCGAGATCACGGATACCAGGGCGGCAAACGGACTCAGGGCTCGGTGGCCCCGACTCTACATATCGTGCTATTTCCCTGGCAGCCAGTATGTTATGACGCAGCATAACCCGCTGCCTCTGCCCTACACCGTCTACACCGTCAACCTGGCATACAAGGACGACACATACCTCAACATCAATGATTCGATCCTGCATTTTGATCCGGGCCGGCTTTCCAACCCGAGTTCGGCCGCGACGAATGATGATTGCACGCTGATGGGCGTGTATTCGACCAATCAGCTCGATCAGTCCGCCACGGACCCCACGAACTACTATGACATCTCGCAGTTCGAGCCTGGCGTGATGCGCTATCAGCTGACTAACGGCTTTGGCAAACTGTATTTCCCGAAGGCTCTGCCCGCCGCACTCAACAACGCCGGACAGACGTTTTATGTCAAGGTGTCAACAAACGCGGTTGACGGCGTATGGACGACCACGCAGCCGGCGCCTGACGACTACAACTACTACACGCGAGACGGGACCAACAACCTGGCTCGCGACAATATCCGCGGCTACTGCGGGCACGGCGGTATCATTCGCCTGGGCACGCCACTGCCCGGCGGGGATATCGTTACCTACAACTACACCGTCAGAAACACGAGCCTCGTGCCGCTGAGTTCGGTCTCGTTGGCTGACACCGTGCTTGGCCCTGTCAGCCTGGGCCAGTCGGTTCTGATGCCGGGCGAGTCCACGACCGGCACCGCATCGATGAGCCTCACGGAGACGCTGCTCAACCAGGGTAGCCAAACCAACACAGCGATCGCCACCGGCACCCCGAGCGCGGTTGACAGGGACAGCCAGACGATCGAGCTGGGCGCCAGACCGGCCATCGACGTCGTTAAGACGTTTGCCTGGACGAGAGGCAATGGCGCGCACGTCGGCGATCAGGTGACGTTCACCTACAATGTGAAGAACGCCGGCCTCGTGACGCTTGACGGGATCACGGTGAATGACGTCGTGACCGGCGGCGATCCCGCCGGCCTGCCCATCGCTCTGCCTGCGACGCGTTTGGCGCCGGGAGCCTCCACGACCGGGACGATGAGGGTTACTCTCACGGCGGGCATGCTGGCAGCCGGGTCGCAGACCGACACGGCCACGGCCACCGGCGCGTCGCCGAGCGGAGCACCCGCAACCGATACCGACAGCCAGACTATCCAGTTTGGCAATCCGCCGTCCATCGACGTTGTGAAGAACTTCGCCTGGACTATGGGCAACGGCACGCATCTTGGAGATGTCGTGACATTCACCTACACGGTCAGGAACACCGGCAGCGCGACTTTGAATCCCGTGACGGTCGTTGATGATAAGCTTGGTGACATAACCCTGGCCGCCACGAGTCTGGCGCCGGGGGCCTCTACCACCGGGACCAAGAGTCTGACCGTCACGCAGGACCTGTTTGACAATGGCGGGCAGACCAATACCGCCACCGCCACCGGCACGCTGGCGGGCGGCGGCACCGTGACCGACACAGCCGTCCAGATGATCATGGTCGGCAGGCCGTCCATCGACATCGAGAAGACCCTCGAGTGGACCACCGGCAACGGCACGCAGGTGGGTGACGTGGTGACCTACACCTACACCGTTACCAACACCGGCAAGACAATATTGGACCCGGTGACTGTGCACGACGATGTGCTGGGTGATATACCGCTGGACAGCACGTCGCTGGCGCCCGGGCAGTCTACGACGGGCACCTACGCGCTCACCACCACTGAAGCATTGTTCAACGGCGCCCCGCAGACCAACACCGCCACAGCCACCGGTACTCCTCCCGTCGGCGCCCCGGTGACCGACGTGGACAGCCAGACGGTCAAGTTCGACGGCGGCCCGTCCGTTGACATCGTCAAGACCGTTGCCTGGACCCAGGGAGACGGTATGAACGTCGGCGATGTGGCGACCTATACCTACACGGTCAGGAACACCGGACAGGTGATCCTCAATCCCGTCACTGTGACCGACGACGTGCTTGGCCCCATCACGCTGGAGGCGAGCGTTTTGGCGCCGGGAGCCACCACCACCGGGACCGCGACGCTTACCATCACGCAGAGCATGCTTGATGCGGCCGCGGTGACGAATACAGCCACGGTCATCGGCGTGCTTGCCGACCCGGTGACCGACAAGGATCAACAGACGGTCACGTTCGGCGCCGCGCCGTCGATTGACGTCAGCAAGACTTTCGCCTGGACCACCGGCAACGGCACGCAGCCGGGCGATGTGCTGACCTATACCTATACGGTTACGAACACCGGTCCGGTAGAGCTGGACTCGGTCACGGTAAGCGATGACCAGCTTGGTCCCGTGGCCCTGGGCGCCGCGACTCTGGCGCCCGGAGCTTCTACCACAGGAACGGCTACGCTGGTTCTCAACCAGACGCTGCTCAACGCCCGCTGGGTGACGAACACGGCCACCGCCGGGGGCACGCCGGCAGACGGCAGTCCCGCAGTCAGCGACACGGACAAGCAGACTGTCGTTTTTGGCGACGATCCGTCCATCGATGTCGTGAAGACGTTCGCCTGGACGCAGGGCGATGGCTCGCATCTGCTCGATCCCGCCGACATGGACGCGGACTCGCACACCTGGCTCACCGGGAAGCGGGCCTATCCTCGGTATCGCTACCTCAGCAGCGGGACATATACGATCGGCCGAACCCCGAACCTGGGATATGTCACCAACGTGGACAGTCTGCGTCCGGCGGCCAGCTACTGCGCCAATTCGGACCAATGCGCGATCGTGTATGATCCGGTTAAGACGGTCATTGGCACTGGCGGCAAATTCGCTATCACGGCCGCCATGCCTCCTTTCGGGACCTATGCCGCGAGAGCGACCTACTACAGGAGCTGTGCGAAGCCGACGGTGTGGTTAAACGGTTCCATTCCGATGAACTACATCCAGTATAGCGCGCGGCAGGGAGCGGAATTCCGCGTTTCGGTTAGCGCCGGGCTGAACATGTCCAACCCGAAACAGCAGCCCAACAGAGATCGCGACCTGAACCTGCCGGCGCTGAACAACAAACTGCTCTACGACCGGTTCAGCTACCCGATGTACCTCCTGTCCGGTCTGGTGCCGAATGGGATCAACCCGGCAACCAGGGTCCCTGAGTTGCATTGGCTGGACGGTCAAGAAGGGACAGCTTGTGGAGTACCGCATCGACAATATCCCGGTGACGGTCCACAGCAGCAGCCTGGAGACGCCGATGATGGACTACGGCGGCGGCGGAACCCTTGATTATCTGTGGTGCTACTCGGACGGGAATATGCCATACGGCCAGGATGTCGACCCACTGGCGGTTGAGCCTCTGGAGGAGGCGAATCCGGGCGCGCCGGACGATGGATCGAGCTCGACGCAGTTCGTGTTCAGAATACACTACTACAACCGCGACGGCTTGAATCCCAAGGCGTGGCTGCCGTCGGGCGCGGATCCATGGGGTGGTTCGGCCAGTGGCGTGGTGCTGTATCTGGACCTCAACGGCACTGGCGACTATCAGCCGCACTTTATGAAGCCGGACTACGAGCCGGACAGGACCTTCCTTCCTACCAGCGGGCAGAGCTGGTACTACCGGATAATGCCTCACAATACTCTGGGAATGGGCGGCGTGGGGTACCCGTTCCCGCGGCAGGGCCTGATAGACGACAGCGACCTGTACACCTCGCTGGGCATAGGCACGTATGACTACTTCTTTGCGTGTTCGGATGACTCGCTGACCTTTGACAACGACAGCCTGCTGTTTACGCACCAGGGATCGGCGGCCAACCTCGCCGAATGGGGCCAGACCGGCGGGACGTATGCCAGCACGGGTCTGGATCCGACAACGGCGAGGTCGGTTGCGGGATATCGAGAGATCGATCGAGCGCCGCACAGACGCTACAGCTCGGATCAGTTGGCGGCGTTCGATGGGACGCTGTATGTCGATAGAAGGAACCGTGTGCCGGGTCTGTTCGAGCCCCAGCCGAACTATCCATGGGCGGCTGCGTCGCATCCGAGGGTGAGCTGCGAGCTGCACATGCCGGCGACTGATGAGTTCGGGACGTATTACGACGATTACACGTATGGGTTCGGTCGGTTCTTCGGCACGCTGTTCCCGTATCGCACCGCGGTGAACCCGGCGCATCCGGGCAGGTATCTGCGTGGGGACCAGGCGGCTTTGGCGGAAACGTCGGGTTCGTACCAGCAAGGACACCAACGTGTTCCAGATCCTGTATAGGCAGATCGACAACAAGCCGCCGATGTCGATCAAGCTGTGGATCAACAACGCCAATGAGAAGTCGGGGAGCGATGCAGCCCATACTTACCGGGCGTTCACGATGCAGCGGCGGGCGGGTCAGGATCCGATAACGCACCCGAACATATATAAGGACGGCTGCTGGTACGAGTATAAGCTGCAGAGCGGGAGTGCCGATCTTCCGCTGGGACCGCATACCTATTACTTCACAGCGTATGACGGCGAGCATACGGCTCGCTGGCCTGTGCGGCCCGACTACTACTCCACCGAAGTTCCCACTCCCAACCCCATCGGTGTCGACCCCGGCACGACGTGGTGGATAGATGAATGGGTGCCTACAAGGAGTCGCTTCAGCGAGCACAGGAACGCCGACTACTATGACAACGACTATGCGCCGGGGCCGTTCGTGAACCATCCCCCGGTCATCAGCAACGTGTCTGTCACGCCCGGCACCGGCAAGGAAGGCTCGCGGTTCATATACAGAGCGACGTATACCGACGCCGACGGACAGCGCATCTCCAAGGGAGATCCGCCGCGGTCGTCAGGCGCGACGATCACCATTGAGATCAATGACCGCGGAGACACGCAGACGTTGACGATGGTCCCCGATCCCGCAGAGAACCTCGACTTGAATGCGGACAACTCCGCGCGCTACAAGGCCGGCGTGAAGTACATTCTGGATACAGGCACTCTCAACGACCTTGTTCTTCAGAAGGGTACGCGGCGTTTCTATATGCAGTTCACCGACGACTGGGGACACCAGGACGACCTGAACGACCTGCGTCCGGGTGAGACCGTGCGTTACCCCGCCGGTGACGGCAACTGGATATCGGGGCCGGTCATTTCCGGCAACACGCCGCCGACTCTCAGCAACGGCTCGGTAGACTCAGTGGACCAGACGTCCAATGCGGCTACCTTGTGGACGTTCGGCGTCAACTACCGCGACGTCAACAACGACGCGCCGGGGTTGATCAAGCTGTTCATCGGCCAGTTGCAGACGCTCGATCCGAGACTGCCGGGGGTTGCCGGCTCTAATGTGAAGACGATTCTGTGGGATTCGGGGCATACGATGCTTCAGTCCGATCCGACAGACACCGTCTACAGCGACGGAGCGGACTTCTACTTCCAGACCAGGCTCGGAGGTCCCGACATCGGCGCCGCCAACAAGCAATACTACTACGCATTCGAGGCGTATGACGGCATCGACTACGCGACCTACAAGAGCTCATCGCTCGGCGAGAACCGATCGAACGCGGCGGGCTGCTTCATACTCCAGGACGCCGTGCCGCTGGAGACATCCGGCGACATCACGCACTTCAAGATCAGACCCAAGATCGTGAAGCAGTTGACCCTGGCGGCCGCCACGAATCAACTCAATCCTGATCCCGACAACGTCGGCGACGTCCTGAGAGTATGGGGGGTCTACAGAAACGAAGACCTCACAGGGACGAACTACTTCGATTCGGGCGGGGTCGTTCCGCCGGACTATGCCGGGGGCACGATTCCTCTGAGTGCGACGGTTCCGGCCGGGGACGTGTGGGTGCTGGTGGAGGCGGATACGCCGATCATCGGCCCGCTTCCCGTGCAGAACCCGGCGCCGGCCGGGGTATTGCCCGACGCCGAAGTCTATGTAAACCCGGGTACCGGCGGGACGCCGGTGCCTATCACCGACCAGAGAAACGGCTACATTCAGGATCTCGCCGAGCTGCAGCCCGGAGAGACTCCGGACCGCGCGTGGCTGGAGATGGATGGGGTAGGCGCCTATCAGGGCAAGCCGAGCGCGGAGTTCGTGCAGCCGGCGAACCCTGAGAGCGTGGCATCGGTTCAGGGCGTCTACTGGCCCGACGATCCTGATCCGGCTCGCGCGTCGTTCAACTACTACGATCGAAGCGCGCTGGAGACGCCTGTCGTGCGGATGGGCGACTTCGTGACCAATCCGGTCACGGGTCTTGCAAATCCGAACCTCGTGTCGCTGGCCGATCCGGACGAGGTCGATAAGGTCGTCGGGGTGTATGATAATCCCGAGCTGAGAGGCAGGAACTACTTTGTGGGAGCCGGCTATTCGCCGTCCACAGGACAGGACAACTACCAGTGGCAGGAGGCCTGGGTGCTTGGAACGGATGACACAGGCGCGGCCTATCCCGACTGGGCGTTCGGCCCGAACGTGATTTGGCCCGTATTGCCCAACAGGATCGCCTCGATCAAGGGCGTGTTCGCCACGATCAACGTCGCCGATGCTCAGGGCAACTTCCTGAATCCGGACCCCTCCGTGCCCTACGTGGTCGAGGGAGCTTACTCCGCGGCGGCTGGTGGGATCACGATTCCTTTCGGCTACAACGACGCAAAGGCGATCCAGGCTATCCTGCAGGTCTCGCAGCTGGACCCGAGCACCGGCAATCCCGGCACGATATACTACTCGTCGGTCGATCCGGCGGGTGATGCCTATAACGAGGGCGATCTGATTGTGCCGAACGCCGGTCGGACGCCGGCGAACGGGGCCGTCGTATACGTCAAGTACGTGCCCGCGTTCGACTTCGGGATGCGCGTTGCCGAGTTTGTGGCGATGAAGAAGCTCCTGAGGCTGAATCCCGCGCCGGTGTTCCCTCAGGAGCCCAAGGTCTACATTGCCTACTATCCTCCGGGGGATCTTGACGTCAACAAGCACATAGCGCTGCCGATCGCATTCCCGGATACGTCGAAGCCTGCCTACGTGAAGATATGGCCGAAGGCGTTCAACCCCGGCAACGCGTATATCAAGCTGACGAAGAGGCTGCCCGACATGCCAGTGTGCGGGGACTTCGTGAACTCGACTACGGTCACACCGAGCGACAGCGACGTGCTGCGGCAGATCGGTGAAGTGACGGGCGTCTACATAGTCTCGGACTGCTCCAACTTCGATACGACGAACCTCAATCCCGAGCGTCTGGGCCAGTCCACGTGCGGCACGGTCGTCGGCCCGACTACGGTCGCGGCGAACGACCCGTCCATACTGAGAGGCTGCACGGTGAGAGGGGTCTACATAGCCGCTGACTGCGCCAACTTCGATGCGAACCGCATCGATCCCGCGCTGACCAACTACTATGCGTCAACTCCTACCGCGTTCCAGTCGGGCGATGCCCAGATCACTCTCGGCCAGCCTTTGCCTGACCCGTTGGGCGGCCAGATCGTCATTGCCTACCAGCGGCCGAACTACTACACGGGTACCCTTAACCCGTTCAAGCCGTGGGAGACCACGGGCGCCGGGGACACCGCGATCAGCCTCGGCAAGGCGCTGCCGGCGCTCGGGGCCAGCGACAAGATCGTCATCACCTACGTGCCCAGGGAGCGCGAGGTTGCCGTACTGTATGACAACATCCGGTTCACTCACCAGATAGGCGGAACTGCCGCTCAGATCATTGACGTGACCTATACCAATGACGGGGACATCGGGATAAACAGCGATGGTCTCAACGGCTACGTGACCACTGGGACTACGCATTTCTCACCGGACTACGCGATTCCGAAGATCACGGGTACTTGGGACGACCCGAACAGCCCCGACCCGCTCAACCCGACGATTCGCGAGGTTGACGGCGGCATCGTGGGCATCTGGGAAAAGCCGGACATGTCGGGCACAAACTACCACGATCCCAGGAAGGTGGCGCGCTATCAGGATGTCCTTCGCAACCTGCCTGTCGGCTATAAGGACGCGGTAAGATTGTCTACGGAAGCGCCGACGGGGACGAGTGCTCTCTACGCCCAGGCGTATCAGAAGGGCTTCTACTTCATCGATCGCTGGAACCGGAACCTGCGGTTCGACACGAACGAGCTCACGACTCCGCTTGTGGTCACGGACAAGGTGAAGGTCAGCTACTTCTTCGGCACCAGGATGCCGAAGGTGCTGGTTGCCAACACGCTGCCGTCACTGTCGGAGGGCAAGGTGGAGCCGCTCTCCGGCTCGCGCAATACCGGTTACGTCTACTCGGTGAAGTACACCGATACAGATGGTCCCAACGGCCAGATGCCCGCGTATGTGCGGGTTTACATCGACGGCGTTCCTTACGATATGACGTCGGCCGTGGAAGGTACGCCGGTCTACAGGGTGGGGGCGGTGTATACGTATACGCCGACCAACGGCCTGACCGGTGGTTCGCACACCTATCACTTCGAGGCCTCCGACGGAGCCGCGATTGCGTGGTTCGACAAGAACGGAGGACACCAGACTGAGCGCGGCCTCAACACCGTTGAGGTCCTGGATATGGACGGTCCGTGGGTCAACGATCCGCCGGTGCTCGCAAACGGGCTGATCTCGCCCGACCCGACTGGTGGCATTAGTACCACGGACAGCGTTGACTACTTCGTCAACCTTAAGGACCTGGACAACGATCCGCCGTATGTCTACGATCGACTCAAGGACAGCACGGGCAAGGACGTCACCGGCTCGCCGAGACTCTGGGTGGATGCCGGACTCAACGATGACTCGGCCACCCCGATGATCGGGGCAATCGTGGGCATCGAATCCGATCCTTTGGTGCCGTCCAAGAAGAGAGTCATAGTCGCCAAGCTCGACGACGGCAATGGTAACCTGACCGATCCGAACTGGACGACGGATCAGTTCGCGGGCAAGCTGATGCAGATCAGCAACGGAGACACGTGGAGCGACGTCTACCCGTTCTCCCTACCTGCGAGTGTATCTGATCCAGTCGAACACATCCAACAAGCTCGTCGTTGCGACCGATACTCTCGAAACCGACAACCTGGTCGTGTCAGCGGATCCGGGGACCGGAGCGGCGAGATACGTGAAGTTCAGGGTCAACGGGCTCCTTATGAGCAAGGTCGATCCGAGCCAGCAGAACTACGCGCTGGGTATCGACTATAAGATCACGGTTCCAAGACTCGCGGTCGGCGTCCATAAGTATCACTTCACCGCGCGGACCCGGGAGACCAAGCCGGCGTGGCTGCTGAACATGGCCAGCTACACGAACAAGGCGCCTTACTCGGTAGTGGCGAGATTCCCGAGCCTGGGCGATGTCACGGGCCCGACCGTCATAGTCGTTCCAGATCCAAACAATGTGCCGCCTGTGCTGGCGAAGTCCGGAGGCAGCACTCTGTATCGGGGACCCAGAATCGCAGTACGGAATGCCAGCGGCTCCGAACGAGGTCGCGTGGGGCAGCTTCACATCCATGGTCAGCGTTCTGGGAATCTACCGGAACGCCAACTTCGGCGCTCACCTGCCCGAGGACCAGCGGATCAACTACTGCACGACAGCGGCTCCGCCCACGTTCCCGGACCCGTTCGTGCTCACGACCAACCTGCCGGTCACTCCGGACACAGAGGAGCTGGTTGAGCATGGTGTGGTGGGCGATAACCTGGTAACGGTGATCCCGGACAAGCCGCAGTCGATCGGATCCGTGGTTGGGGTATATCTGGCGAGCGACACAACGCTGACTGCCGGGTACACTGCGAATGCCGCTGTCAACCCGGACGGCACGATAACATTGCCGCCGCCGAGCGCGCTGCCGACTGGAACGACGGACGTCTTCGTCAAGTATACGCCCGCTAAGGCGACTACGACCGGCGTGGCGGATAACACGGGAGACAACGTCATACTCACGCCCGAGGATGCGGCTAAGATCGCGTATGTGGTGAGCGTTACCCTGCCCCCGGGCACCGACAATCTGTTCGACAGGGCCAGTTGGGGCGGTCCCGGCTCGCCTGTCCTCCCTCTGCTGGGAGGAGGCGCGCTGGCGCCAGGAACGACGCTGAGCATCGAGTACGTGCCGTGGCCGCCGGTGTATCTCAAGTACTTCGCCTCCGAGCCTGACACGGCGGGGTCGGGTACGCCGAAGACTCACGGGATATTCACAGCCGGCGAACCGCTCACATTCAAGATCCTGTATAGCGACGCTAACGGCGATCCGCCGACTTATCACGACGGGGTACAGGGCTACGTCAAGGTCGTGTTCAATGACAGCGGGCGCACGGCGCAGTTGCTGCCGGCGAGTTCGGCCACCAACTACGTGGCCGGAGTGCCGTTCTCGGTGACGCTGACCGACGTGCCCGAAGGTACGCATGCGTATCACTTCGAGGCATCGGACGGCTACATTACCGTTCCGAGCAGGTACCTGGGATGACCCGTCAGGCGCAAAGGACGAGAAAGTACAGGTCAACTACAAGCCGGTTCTGCGGAATGCCGGTGTGGACAAGGTGTCGGGAGCGGCGATGTTCACGTTCACGGTCACGTATTCGGACCAGGACAACGTGGCTCCGCCGGCGCACGCCGTAAACGTGCTGCTGACCAACGAGGCCGACCCGACCCTGACCTATACGGTTGAAATGGCGGCCACCGACGTGGTGAAGAACTGGATCACCGGCGTACACTTCTCCGGCCAGATAGATGCTTCAGAGAAGCCGGGTGGGTCCAGGGACCTGCCGGTGGGCGTCTACGATGCCACGTTCACGGCCAATGACGGCACTCAGGACGCGACTGCTCTGACGGGAATAACGATCACGGTTAGGGACAGCAATAACCCACCGGAGATCTCGGACTACAGCGTCGCGCGGCTTGAGCCGGACGGCAGCCTGGGCGGGGCAGCCGGCAAGACGACGGACACGTTCGTATATAGCGCGCGGTATACCGACGCGGATGACGATGCCCCTGTGGCTTACTTCAATGGCGTGCGCCAGCGTGCCTTGACGCTGATCGTGGATCCCGGCCAGTCGACCGAACAACGATTCCCGATGACAATGGTGCCGCTGCCGGTTCCCACGCCTCAGCCGGATCCGCCGGCGCCGCCGCGGAAGTCCGTTCCGGCCTACGATGGCAACGACCAGCGTCCCGCTGATCCAAACGGTGGTGACTGGCATGTCTGGCCGGAGTGGCAGGTGAACGTGACCGGCAAGAAGCTGGGTCCCGGCAACCATTCATACACGGTGATAGCGAGCGACGGCACAGACCCGTCCGTATACGGCGCGGGCGTGCCCGAGGTTAAGTATGGGCCTGTATTGATGATCCCGTATTTCAAGCTCGAAGCATACGGTAAGGATGGGCAGCCGATCTCAGGTCGCAACGTTGTCGGAGCGGAGATTGTGGTTGGCGGCGGCATAGAGGACTATGGCACGCCCAGTCAGGCCGATGACGTCGTGTACGGCAGCAGGATCTACTTCCCATACACCGATCCCAGCGCGCCGCCATCGTCGATCGACGACATCACGATAACGATCACCAAGCCCGACTCCACTACTCTCTCGCTGAATGCGAGCATGGGTGAAGTGAGGCACATCGGTGACAACTGGGTCGGCCCGCTCACGGTCTACTACTACAGCAGCGCCGATCCGACGCTGGTGACAGGTAACAGCGTGACGCTTACCGCCAGCGGCCAGTGGAAGATCAATGCCGGTTGGCCCGGAAACGGGACCTACGACGGGGCGGCTACCGATGCGGTTATCGACGGACACAACGACGAAGTGCGCGTTGACGTGAACGGACCGGCGATGACGGTGGCGGTGCAGGATCCGCTTCTGCCAGGGACGTCCGCGCCGCTGGCCAACATGATCTGTCCGCCGATGCTGATCGGCGCGACTAACCCCGGCGGCATATTCGGCTACGACCGAGCGCTGCCGATGCAGATAGTAAAGTGGATCCCGGGTTCGGGGCAGTACTTCTGGTATAACGTCGGCGGGGTGTTCCCGGCCCTCAAACCGGGCGACGCGGTGTGGATCAAGCCGAAGCTGCCTGACGCCAAGATACCGGGGTCGGGATATCCGGCCGCGGAGCCGCTCGGCCCGATCAACGTGGGGACGGCAGCTCCAACGACGACATCGCTGGTTCCCATCGGGTTCTACGCCTCGCACATCAACGGCGTCTATCTCACTGTGGCCGAGACGGGAGCCAACTACTACGTGCACAGCCTGGCGTCGATTCCGTTCAAGGAAGGCGATACCCAGGTAGTGTTGACGACCGCGCTGCCGGCGGGAACGACCCAGGTTTGGGTGGACTACGTCGGCTCGCAGGCCGCGGTGGACGATGGCTGGGTCGCTCTGGACAATCCGACCGTGCAGAGGGCGATCGTCGGAGGCGATCCGAGGTACATGCATACGAGCTACAGGCTGATCAAGGTGCTCTCGACTGCATATCCTCTCCAGGTTGGAACCAACGGCTCGCCGATCCTCGATTCGGCTACGCAACTGCCGCTGCTCCAGACGTGCAAGATCAATCTGGGCGCGGGCTGGAACCAGATCGGCAACATCTTCTTCAACTGGCGGAAGGAGTGGGGTACCGCGACGCCGTTCCCGGCTCCACCGCCTGGAGGCGCCGTTGGCACGGTGGCTCCGGTCGCGCCGGACGTGATAGGCAAGCTGCTCGGCGTCTATGCATCACCGGATGTCGACGTACGGACGGCTACCAACTACTACAAGCCTGGCCTGGCGACGACGCCGTATCACAGAGCAGACGGCGTGGTCTTCCTGACCACACCCATGCCGGCGGGGACAAACACGGCGTACCTGCGATACGAGGCGTATCCGAAGGAGGACGCCGGGCTGCCGATCAAGGATGTGAAGGTGACCTACATCGGGCAGACCAAGTCGCTTGCCGATGCGAAGGCGGCGGGATGGATCACGGACTACGCGTGGCGGTTCGATCCGGTTGCACGCAACTACGTGATGGTCTCGGCGACCGCTTCGGGAGCGGAGAGAGTCCTGAAGGCGTGGTCCGGTTACTGGATCAGGGCCTACGTCAACTGCCAGCTCGAGATCAACCCGAATCCTACGAGTTCCGGCAGCGCCGGGGTCTTCTCGTTGAAGAATGAGGGACCGGACGCGGTGACGTATTCCGATGAAGTGGAGATGCCGCCTGCGCCGCCGAACTAGAGATGAGAAAGCGCGGCCCGGCCAGGCCGGGCCGCGCATTACCGGTCTGAGATTCTGGGGCGGAAGACGGCCTCGAAAGACCAGTGATCGCTGCCAGGATCGGTTTGTCTGACTGCCGGCTGCCGCGGGCATTAGCGAGTATATGGAGGGATCTGAGAGAATGCTGAACATAGGGAAGAGGAAACTTTGGGCATGCGTGGTTCTGTGCGCCATGCTTGTTCTCGTGTTTGCCGCATGTTCCGATGCGGCGCTGTTCGGGCTTATCAAGTCCAGGAGCAAAGCGCACGCGGTGGCCAGGCAGTCGTTGGTGATCTTCCCGTTCGATCAGGATCCCGACGTGGCTGCAAACGTGCCCGACGACTTCGGCCAGAGCGTGGCGGAGTATCTCCGCACCTCGCTTGCCAACAGCAAGGGCTACGCCGCGCTGCTCTATGACGACCGCCTGATGCCTGTGCAGAGGGCCAAGACGGACAACGTCGTCAAAGATCCGGACATGAAGGGACCGTTCTTCACGGACAGGGCTAAGGCTGACAAGCTCGCCGATATCCTGGCGACCGACTACTACGTGATCGGCTCCGTGGAGAGCTACACCTACGAGAAGAGTGCGAAGAAGGCGGATATCGCGCTCAAGGCCGACCTTATCCTAGCCAGAACGGGCAAGGTAATACAGGAGTTTATGGTCGGCGGCTCGGCTTCGGCCGGCACGCAGACGATGGACGAAGATGAGCTGTGCGCCATAGCGGCCGGGAAGGCCGTGGAGGCGCTCAGCGAGAAGATCCTATCCACGTCGCCCGCCGACGCCAAAGCGGCTACGCAGCCTAAGAAGACCAAATAGCCTGCGTCGGGGCGAAAAGCGAGCCTCGACGGATCAAGCAGGTATCGTCGGGGGCGAAAAGCGAGCCCCGACGGATCAGGACGAAGTAGGTTTCTGTGCGAGAGGATGCTTCGGGGTGAGAGGCGAGCCCGCGAAGCATCTTTCGCCGGGGTGGGGCAGCAGTTTGACCACAGACAAGCCGAAGAGTATCATTTAGCTGATGCGTGCCCTATCCATATCCCTGGCTGTGATTCTGCTGGCCTCCTGCATTCCGGTGGCAGGCGCGCCCTCGACTTACACCATGTGGCTCAAGGCGCATCCGCAGGCGATTGTGGCGGATGGCCGCAGCGAAACCACGATATCCGCCGAGGTACGGGACGCCAACGGGCAGTCCGTTCCCGACGGCACCACGGTCGATTTCACCTCAAGCATCGGCACCATCGAACGCACGGCGCGCACGGTCGCGGGTGTGGCGCGGGCGCGTCTGCAGAGCACGGTGACCGTCGGCACGGCGATGGTCTCGGCGGTTGCGACCACTGGAAACGCGGTCGCGCAGCTTCGCGTCGATTTCCTCGAACCTGGGACGGAGATGTTCGACGAGTCGTTCATCACGGTCTCCTCCAAGAAGTATCTCGGCTACGACGCCGGGGGCGGCGTGGTGGACTCGGCGGGCGGCGTGGTGATTGCGCACCGCGGGCTGACCATCATCGCCGAGGAAGCCCAGATCGACGTCAAGTCCAACGTCATGCGCGCCAAGTGCAAGATGGGCGTGTCCAACATCGTCATCCGCCGGGAGTCCAAGCGCGTGGAAGCCAGCGCGGTCTACTACGACTTCAACTCCATGACCGGAGTGCTGCTGACCCCCGCCTCCGAGGGCGCCCAGCGAATGACGTTCCGGGGCAGGGACCTGTTCGTGCAGCCCGCGACGGAGGACATCGATCAGAGGCGCTCGATGGACTACAAGCCCGTGACGGAGTGCTCGATGTTTGTGAAGTGCGCCAGCCTGGTGATCAGGCCGGGCGAGGAGATCAAGTTCAAGCGGGCGGTCTTCTACATGGACGGCACGAAGATGCTTAGCGTGCCGCTCTACGTCATGAATCTCAAGGGCGGAAGCAGCGGAACCAGCCAGATGCTCAGCTACGGCACCGACGGCATCCGGATGGACCTGCCGTTCTACTATTCCCTCACGCCGACCAGCACCGGCGCGGTTCGGCTGCGGCGGAGTGAGCCGGGCGGATGGGGCTACTACTCGGGCAGGCCGGGTTGGCAGCTCGACCTCGAACAGGACTACAACTCCGGCGGCTCGACCGAGGGCGCGTTTGTGCTCAATCGGATCACGTCGGCCGATGACTGGGGGGCGAGGTGGACGAACCGCAAGGAGTTCAACAATAACTCGCAAGTCTATACATACGTGGACTTTCCTTCCCATCGCAGCCTCTACGGCAGCATGAACTACAGCCGCTCGATGCCGCACTACACGCTGTCTGTCAACGGACGCGCGAACAAGCTGGTGGGCGTGCCCGGCTCGATCGCCAGCGATGCCTACATTCAGTCGCGGCCGAAGCCGCTTATGGGCGGCGCGCTGAGCTACTCGGTCACGTCCAAGGTCAGCATGGACTCGCGAAACAGCTTCGGAACGGGCGCCGGGCTGCAGCTCTTCGGCAAGCCGGTCAAGATGGGCGCGCTGGGCAGTATGAACACCTCGCTGATCGCGGCTCGCAACTGGGGCCCGTACGACGGCTCGACTCTGACCGCGAATATGGGCCTCTATCGCACGTTCAGCAACGCGGGCGGGTTCGGGCTGGACTACTCCTACGCGTGGGGCAGTGGGGGCATATCGACCTACTCCCAACACCGCCTCAGCGCGAACTTCAGCCTGTTCCCGTCGAGCAAGTGGAGCGCCTACGCCTATGCCACAGCCGGGATCACCGACCACAGCGTGAGCGCGTTCGGCTCGATGAGCTACAACGTGGCCTCCACCTGGCGGCTCGGACTGCTGGGCACCTATCAGAAGTTCGGGACCTACAGGTACCCGGACGCCGAGTTCGTGCTCGCCAAGGGCATCGGCAAGCAGGAAGTGGACCTCATCTGGTCGAACTCGACGCGGCGGTTCCGGGTGGAGTTCTCGGCGCTGAGGTTCTAGCACAGGTCTCACGAGGGAATTTGCCGGTTCTGGGGAAACGAAACCCCTCCTCGCTTCACGCTCAGTCCACGCTCAGTCGCATGCTCGCGCCACTGCCGGGCCCCTTCGAATGAATTCGAGGCTACGCGATACGAAGTCGGTTCGGGGGCGGGCGCAGTGGGTCGGCGGGGTGATGCAATGGAGAGCGGGGCCGGCCGACCTCTGGCCTCCGGTTTGACATCGGCTACCTGCTGAGATGTACTTCCCCAGAGCCCGCGTGCAGTATCTGCGGACCGCCTGGTTGCAGTTTGAGGTAGTGCAGGCGGGCTCTTGGTTTGGGGATTTCCGTGTTGGGTTGCTGACCCGGTGGTGCGGACGTCAGCCTGTGATCCAGCGCTCAAATCCTGAAACGCCGACGCCGTTTGAGCCGTGGGCCGTGTGGCCGGCGGCTTCCCATGCTACGCCGGCCCGTTCGCCCGTCACCGGATTCAACTATTCGGCGAAACACTGGAGGAGTGCGGCTTAGTGTTGGCGAAACCGATCATTAAGCCTGTCGTGCTACAGGATTAGCCTCGAAAGGAGAACAGAGGGATGAAACAGTCAAGAGGGATGGGATGGATCGGTGTCGCAGTGGGACTGTCATCCATCGTTGCCGTGCTGATGCTCAGCGGTTGCGGTGGAGGCGGGGGCGGAGGCGGATTAGCCGCGATTACAGGGCTGAGTACAAAATGCGGCGGCGGCGCCGATCGCCGGTGTCACTGTAAGCGTTGGCGCGGCAACCACAACGACCGGAGCGGACGGTAAATACACGCTGGGCGTGGCGCCCGGCACCGTCGTAGTTAGGGCGGCGGCTGCCACCTATGTCGATGGCCTCGACGTCGCGACGGTGGCTGCCGGCCAGACCGCGAACGTGAACTTCACCATGTCCGCTGTCGCGAGCAGCACTGCCCTGGCGCTAATGTCGACCACGGCTACATCCGTGGATGCGACGAACGCCCCGGCCGCGCGCGGCGCGGAAGTGGATTTCCCGGCTGGCAGCGTGTTGGATGCGGCGGGCAACCCGGTGGTTACGGCGAACGTGGACGTGACGACGGGCCTGCCCACCGATGCCAACTATTCGGAGAGCTTCCCCGGACTGTTCATCGGGGACGACATGGCGATCGAAAGCTTCGGCTTCGTCACCGTTGACATAACCAGCGGCGGGGGCGCGTGCACGCTGGGCCCGGCTGGAGCCGATATTGCCATCCCCGTTGACCCCGCGGCTGATCCGGGCACGCCCACCATCCCACTCTGGTCGTTGGACGAGACAACGGGCAAATGGGTGTCTGAAGGCTTGGCGACCCGCGATGCCACCGGGGTGCCTGTGGTCTACCGCGCGCACGTGACGCACTTCTCGACTTATAACCTCGACAGTCCGATTCAGGATGCGATTCCGCTTACCGTAACCGTAAAAGACGGAGAATTGAACAGATCCGGTGCGTCCGTCGTGGTGGTATCGACCAGCGCGGCCGGCGCGGTATGGGAAGGCCGAGGCATCACAGGCGCGGACGGCACCTACCGCTTCCCGGAGATTCCGCAAGGAACTGTCCAGGTGACGGTCAACTACGGCGATCTAGACGGGAGGGGCTATGGATATGACGTCGCTGGCGGTGAGGCGACGATGACTGTGACCCTGGTAAGGTTGCTGAGCAAGGTCATCACCTTTGTCCGCATGGTGGGTGATGTGGAAACGCCGGTAGCCGGCGCCGGGGTGCAAGCGGGTGCCGAAGGTGGGGGCGGCTTCATTCCGTTCAATGGCACTACGGCCGCCGACGGCACGGTGACAATCCAATTGCCGAGCGGCGCCGGGTTCTACATGGTCGGCGCCAATGCAACCATCGGCGCAGACACCTGGTATGGCGATGCGCAAGCCGAGACGCTGGCCGGGCTCCCGTCGAAGATTACCATGACAATAGGCGGCGCGCAGTAACACGTACAGACGCCGGTAGCACAAGAGACTGATCGTCCGGGGGATTCCTACCCGGCAGACATCAAACAGGTCGGGGCGGGTCAATCCCGCCCCGGCTTTTCACGGACCGGTCCGCGCACGCGGACCTGCTTCTGCGTTGCCTCGGATTCGTGCGAAGGACAGTGCAGCGCTTGACCGGCACTCTCCTCAGCCCTATCATGAACCAATGCCGGACTTCAAGATCAGGGCGGATTTCAAACCCACCGGCGATCAGCCTCAGGCGATCGAGAAGCTGGTCGAGGGCGTGCGGGCGGGGCACAAGTACCAGACGCTGCTGGGCGTGACGGGCTCCGGTAAGACCTTCACGATGGCGAACGTCGTGCAGGCCGTCCAGAAGCCGACGCTCGTGCTCGCGCACAACAAGACGCTGGCGGCGCAGCTCTGCTCGGAGTTTCGAGATTTCTTCCCCGATAACGCGGTCGAGTACTTCGTGAGCTACTACGACTACTACCTGCCCGAGGCCTATATCCCACAGACCGATACCTACATCGAGAAGGACTCGTCGATCAACGATGAGATCGACCGGCTGCGGCACTCGGCCACACAGGCCGTCATCGAGCGGCGCGACGTGCTGGTGGTCGCGAGCGTGAGCTGCATATTCGGGATCGGCAGCAAGGAGAGCTACTCGGAGACGATCCTTCCGCTGCACGTCGGCGACGTCTACGAGCGCGAGGACATCCTGCGCAGGCTGATCGGCATGCAGTTCACCCGCAACGACATCGCGCTCGGGCGGGGGACGTTTCGCGTGCGCGGCGACGTGCTGGAGATCCAGCCGGTGGATGAGGAGGTCGTCACCCGGGTGGGCTTCTTCGGCGACGAGGTCGAGAAGATCAGCGTGATCGACCCGATTACCGGCGAGGTCATCGGCAGCCAGCAGGACCTGACCGTGTTCCCGGCGACGCATTTCGTCTCGTCTACCGAGAACATAGAGCGCGCGCTGGGTGAGATCGAGCAGGAGCTTGACGAGCGAGTCCGAACGTTCCAGAATCAGGGCAAGCTGATCGAGGCGCAGCGGATCGAGCAGCGCACGCGGTTCGATATGGAGATGATGCGCGAACTGGGCTACTGCAACGGGATCGAGAACTACTCCCGGATCATCGACGGCCGCCCCGCCGGGCAGCACTCCGCATACGCTGGTGGAGTATTTCCCGTAGGACTTCCTGCTGTTCATCGACGAGTCCCATCAGACCATTCCGCAGCTACACGGGATGTATGCGGGGGATCGGTCGCGCAAGGAAGTGCTGGTCGAGTACGGGTTCCGGCTGCCGTCCGCGCTGGATAATCGACCGCTGCGATTTCCCGAATTCGAGAAGCTGGTGAATCAGGCGGTGTTCGTGTCGGCGACGCCGGGGCCGTTCGAACGAGAGCACAGTGCGCAGGTCGCTGAGCAGCTCATTCGGCCGACGGGGCTAATCGATCCCGAGGTAGAGGTCAAGCCGACCGCCGGTCAGATCGATGACCTCATAGATGAGATCAAGCGTCGCGCGGATGCCGGCGAGCGGGTGCTCGTGACGACGCTGACCAAGAAGATGGCGGAGGATCTGAGCGAGTATCTGCTCGATCTCGAACCTCAAGGTCAACTACCTCCACTCCGAGATCAAGACGCTGGAGCGCACGGAAATCCTGCGCGACCTGCGGCTGGGCGTGTATGACGCGATAGTCGGGATCAACCTGCTGCGAGAGGGGCTGGACTTGCCGGAGGTCTCGCTTGTGGCGGTGCTCGACGCGGACAAGGAGGGCTTCCTGCGCGACGAACGCTCGCTGATCCAGACGATGGGCCGCGCGGCGCGCAACGTGTCCGGCAAAGTCATCATGTACGCGGACAACGTGACCGACTCGATGCGGCGCGCGATCGACGAGACCAATCGCCGGCGCGGCGTCCAGATGGAGTATAACGAAGCGCACGGCATCACGCCAACGACCATCGCCAAGGCGATCCGTGACGTGATCGAGACCGAAAAGCTCGATCCGCGGACCGGCAAGCCCGTGAAGGCCGTCAAGCCCGAAACGCTGGCGCTCGATGAGCTGTTGTCGCACATCACCGGCATGGAGCGGGATATGAAGAAGGCCGCCAAGGATCTCGACTTCGAGCGCGCAGCCCAATTGCGGGATGAGATCGCCAACCTGCGCAAATTCCTGCCGGACGCAAGCTGGCGGAAGTGATCGGGCGTCGCGGCGGTGAAGTAATACGCATCAGTTGAGGGAGGGAACGGGACATGACGGCATCCAGGTTTGGCGCCGCGGTGTTTGGAGCGGGATGGGTGAGCACCGAGCACATCGCGGCATATCAACAGAATCCGCGCTGCGAGGTGGTGGCGGTCGGCAGCAGGAGCATCGAGAGCGCGAAACGCGTCGCGGCGGAGTGCGGATTGGACTGCAAGACCACCACCAGCTTCGATGAGCTGCTCGCGGACCCGGCGGTTCAGATCATCTCGATTACTACCCCCAATGATACACACGTCGAGTTGGGCATTCGCGCGCTCGAAGCGGGGAAGCACGTGGTGATGGAGAAGCCGATTGCCGTGAACCCGCAGGACGCCGATAAGCTCGTGGCCGTCGCGAAGAGATCGCCGGGGAAGACCATTGTGAGCTTTGTCCTGCGGTGGAACCCGCTGTTCAATATCGTCCACGCGCAGCTTGCCGATGGGGCCGTTGGGAAGGTATTCTACGCCGAAGTGGATTACTTTCACGCGATCGGGCCGTGGTACGGGCAGTTTGCGTGGAACACGAAGAGAGCCGTCGGCGGGAATACGCTGCTGTCGGCCGGCTGCCACGCGGTGGATGGGATGCTGTATTTCGTGGATGATGAGGTTGTTGAGGTCTCGGCCTACTCGGTCAAGAGCGCTCAGGAGGCGTTCGCGCCTTACGAGTACGATCCGACGTCAGTCACGATCTGCAGATTCAAGGGCGGCGCGGTGGGCAAGGTCACGTGCTCGCTGGAGGCCAACGCGCCCTACATGTTCAACATTCTTCTGATGGGCGACAAGGGGACCATCAAGAACAACCAGTACTACGGAGAGAAGTGCCTGGGGACGTTCGGTCACTCCGAGATCGGACAGGGCCAGACGGGTTGGGTGACGTGGCCGACTATCCTCCCGGACAGCGGTGATGTCAAGCACCATCCGTTCTTCGGCGAGATCAATCACCTTGTGGACTGCATTCTGAACGACACGGAGCCGATGCTGTCGATCCCGCGGTCGAAGCATGTCCACGATATATGCTTTGCATCGGATGAGTCGGCAAGGACGGGGAAGGCGGTGCGGGTGGGGTAGGTTAGGCGGACTGCTGCAGGACCTCGTGCGGGGTGACGGGCGCTACCCCGTCGTAGCGAACGAAGTCGTCGGGGTTCAGCGTGAGAAGGTGCGTGACGCCGTGGGCTAGCATCAAGGCGGCGATGCGGGCATCGTGAGACTGCTTGCCCTGGACCGAGTGCTTGTTGACTACAGCTTGCCAACGATCTGCCATGTCGGCCGGTTCGGGTAGGCAACTCATGAGCGTGCGAATCTCGGTGATGTTCGTATTGGCTTCCTCGGTGCTGAGCCCGAGTCCGTTTTTTGACCCGGCCGGCCTGGTTGCAACCGCCCAGTATTCGATGACGATCTGGGCACAGATGAACACATCGTCAGTCGAGCCCGTCAGCACGTCGATAGTTTCTGCGATCTCATCGTTGAGCGGGTCGTCGAGTTCGAAGAACCGGAGAAGCACATTGGTGTCTACCAGGTAGCTCAAAGCCGATCCTGGTACATGTTCTCGCGTCTCAGGGCTTCTTCGGGTATGCTAACGCCCCTGATCCGACGGGCCTTCAGACGCTGCCAGGCGGCCTCGCGTTCTGGGGACCGTCCTTTGCGTTCGGCCACGACTGTCAGCGACGCCTCGAGTGGCTCATCCACGGGCAGTTCCACGGGCTCGTCAGGGACTATCGTCCTGCCATCGAAATGTGCTCTTATCACGATCGACATGTCGGTCGCCTCCGATTCTATTATACCATAGCAGTCGGTCGCCGCTGTGTGCGCGGCAAGCGGAAGAGTCCCGAGGATTCAGCCGGCGGTGCGGCGAAGAGACAGTTGGGGGGATTACCACAGAGGTGATTATGGATACTCGACTGGCTCTCGCGTTCCTTGTGCTGCTCGTGTGCGCGCTGCGACCCGCGTGCGCGGTTCCCGTGTTCGACGCTGCCGCTCGAAAGGCAATCGACAGGGTGGTTCAGGAGTCGATTGCGAATCACGTTACCCCGAGCTGCGTGGTTGTGATCGGCTCGAAGGACAAGGTGCTGTTCGCCAAGGCCTACGGCCACTTCACCTACGACGTCAACTCGCCGCTGGTCACGCTCGACACGCTGTATGATATGGCCTCGTGCTCGAAGGCGGTCGGCACGGCCACCACGACCGCGCTTCTGCTGCAGGACGGCAAACTCAAGCTTGAAGACCCGGTATCGAAGTATCTGCCGTCGTGGGACCGCGACGATAAGCGAACGATCACCGTGCGCAATCTCATTACCCACACGTCAGGGCTGGCGTCGTATACCAGCTCCGCCAATGCGGAAGAGACCCGCACCAAGGACGAGACCCATGCGGACGCGCTGATCAAGTACATCGCCTCGATGCCGCTCAAGTACGAGACCAACAAGGGCCACGTATACTCCTGCCTCAACTTCCTGACGCTGGCGCGGGTCAACGAGCAGGCCGCCGGCGTTTCGCAGGAGACAGCTGCTTCGCGAGAGGGTCTTCGAGCCGCTGGGGATGACCAACAGCGGCTACTATCTCAGCAGCGCCAAGAAGCTGCTCTGCCCGCCGACCTCGCTCAAGCGAGACAGCCAGGGAAACGTCCACGACCCGCTGGCCAACTACTATCGCGACGGCTATCACTGCCCCGGCAACGCGGGCCTGTTCACGACGGGGAACGATCTCGCCAAGTTCTGCCGGATGATCCTTTCGGACGGCAAGTGGGAAGGCAAGCAGATATTCACGCCGGAGACGGTCGATATGCTGTTTACGAACCAGATCCTCGCTCAGCCGAAGGAGTCGTGGGGGATGGGGTGGGGCCTCTCGAAGAACTACCGCGCTCCGAGATCGGTGAAGCTGACGCCCAAGACGGCGACCATCTCGCACTCCGGCTACACGGGGACGTCGGTCGAGATCGACAGGTATTCGGGTACGTTCATAGTCATCCTGGACAACCGTGTTTATCCGGACGACTCCACCAACGTCAATTCTCTTAGGAGGGGTGTGAGGGCGGCGGTGTTCGGGGCGGACCCGACCTATAAGCAGCCGGCGGAGGCGGCGAAGCCGTAGTATCATAGGGGGCAATCCGAGACCGGCGGGCCGGCTCTCAGCATGGGATGCCGAAAGTCAGAAACCCCGAAAAGGGAGCAGGAGCCGGCAGCAATAGACTGGTCGTGGTTGTCCGTTTTCGGCTTTCTGCCTTTCCGGGTTTCGTGCTTCGGATTGTGCCTCAGCGTATTGCCAGCTTGTTGCGTTGCTGGATATTGCTGTGCTATAATTTCTCACGCGGGACTGCGACTGGGGCGACCTCCACTTCGGCGCTCGCGTGAAGACGTTTTTCGATTTCCCGCATGTTTCTTCGCTACAGGGCGAGTCACCATCGGACGGAATCCTTTTCCATCTCACGAAGGGGAAGGGAGTATGGCGATCAGTAAGTATAGGGCCTCCAACATTGCCATCCTGGCGGTAATCGTTCATCACATTTCTGGTTCTATGTTTCTGGAATTGCTCTTCCGGAAGGGGCAAGCCCGAAACCGCAAAGGCGACAGTCGGCCGCCGCTCCAGCCGAACCCACACCGGACTGCGCACCCGCTGTCAAAGACCGCTACAAGGCAATCGCCGCATCTATCGATCCAGCTCGCCTCGCGACCGATGTGAGCGCGCTGTCGGCGTATCCGTCGCGAATCGTCGGCTATCCGGGCTGCGCGAAGGCTGCCGACTACGTCGAGAAGCAGTTCCGCTCAATCGGCCTTTCCAATGTCAAGGTCGAGAAGTTCAAGGTCACGGTCCCGATCGACGAGGGCTCCAAGATCGTCGTCAACGGCCAGGAGTTCCCGATCTACGCTCTGTGGCCGAACCTCGTTCGCACGTCCCACCTGCCGCCCGGTGGGCTTGACGGTCCATGTCATCGACGGCGGCAGCGGCCGGCTGCCCGATTTTGACGACAAGGTCGTGGCGGGCAGCGCGGCGCTGGTCGATTTCAACTCCGGCACCGAATGGCTCAACGCGCCCGAGGCTCGGCGCGAAGGTCCTGCTCTTCGTGGAGCCGGACGCAACGATGCGCGGCGAGGCCGAGGCCAAGTTCAGCGCCATCCCGGTCTCGATGCCGCGGTTCTGGGTCTCCAAGACAGACGCCGCCGAGATCCGCGCGATGCTTGCCGAGCTCGACGCGAAATACGCGAACGTGCCCCCGGCCAAGCGGCCGCAGCTCGAGGCCCGCGTCTTCTGCAAGATGCCGTGGGAAAAGGTCGAGGCAAAGAATATCGTCGGCGAGATCGAGGGCACCGATCCCGAAGCTCAAGAAGCAGTGGATCGTGCTTCACGCCTCCTATGACGGCACCTCCGTGGTCCCGTCGCTCGCGCCGAGCGCCGAGTCCACCTGCGGAATCGCGGGCCTCTTCGAACTTGCGCGGCTCTATAAGGACCCTCGGTTTGCGCCGAAGCGTTCCGTGCGTGTTCATCGCCACCAGCGGCCACTTCCAGGGGCTGGCGGGCATGCGGGCGTTCATGGAGAAGCACATCGACTCCTATGTGATGCCCGGCGGCCTTAGCGGTCTGGCTCGGCAAGACCTGGCCCGAGAAGGCCGCGGGTGGCAGTCGTGGGCGCTCACGTTTGCCGTGCCGCTGTTCGTGCTGCTGATCCTGCTGTGGATCGTGAGCGCCGTGTCTGGCAAGCTCAGGCCCTACGGCCAGCGAAGCGCACGTGGGTGCTCGCTGTTCGCGATCATACTCGTTCTTGCATCGTTGGCGATATCGGGCGGCCTGTTCGCGAAGCTGTATCATGGGCTTCAAGCCGGCGCCAACGCCTCAGGATTTCTACCTTTGGTGCGGGCTCGACCTCAGCAGCCAGACGCAGGGCGTCGGCATATTCTACAAGGGCTACTTCTACGACTACCGCGAGGATATTCAGGGCAAGTTCTCCGACATCGCCAGCCGCAGCCGCGAGAACTCCGAGCGCATCGCCGACACGCTCGGCTTCTTCCCCGACAGGGCCGTCGCGCTTCGCCGACGGCGTCAACCCGATCAGCGGCAAGAACTGGCGCAACTTCGTGCCGGGCAAGTTCGCGCTCGACAGCGAAGTCGTTACGCTCGCGGGCGGCAAGGGCGTCTCGTTCGTCTCGACAGACGACGGCCGGCAGATGGTCGATACGCCGTTCGATACGCGCGACAAGATCAACATCGACAACCTCGCCAAGCAGGTCACGATGCTCGGCTGCATCATCGACCAGTGGTTCCACGATTCCAACTCGACCATCGACGAGGAAGTGATGGCCGCCGATGTGGTCGGCCCCAAGACGGTCCGAGTCAAAGACCCGCTGACGCTCGGCTACGTTCAGGGCGTGTTCCGCGAGCAGGTCCGCCAAGGGCCACAGCTACTACAAGCCCAAGGACGAAAAGCAGCTCGCCGCCGACGCCAAGGGTATCATCAAGCTCACCGAGGCGCTGCCCGCGAATGCCAAGAAGGTCTATGTCCTCCACAAGCCGATCACCAAGTTCGGCTCGTCCGAGCCGTGCAAGTTCACCCGAATGGGTCTGCAGGGCGGATTCGCGAGGCTGAGCGGGAACGTGGTCGAGTATGACCCGCGCAAGAGCTTCGTTCCGAACCTGAGGGTGGGGGACTGCCTGGCGGTCGTGCGCAGCCCGCATAAGTCGTTTATGGGCGTTCGCGCCAACATCATCGACAAGACCACGCCGGTCTTCGACGCGAGCAATCCCTCCCGCGACCAGGGCTACTTCGAGATTCCGGGCGTCGCGCCGCTGACCGCCTACGGCTGGCCAGAGACTGACCTCCATCGGCGCCTACAAGCTCGATCCGGTCAACGGCGACATCATCTGCGCGCCGGACCAGGGCAGCTACGGCGAGTTCTACCTCAACGAGCTTCCCGATCACGACCGGCTACAAGGACATGCCGATCATCGTCTTCAACTGCAAGGCGACGTCGGTCTATGACCTGATCGACCCGCAGTCGCTTCGCGCGCTGAGCGGAATGTCGATCTACGAGGGCGACACCAACGCCGTGCCCGAAGCAGTTCGGCGTTGCCGTTGCCGTTCCCGAGCCGCAGAACCCGCACGTCGAGGACATGGCCGTCATCTTCACCGAGGATACCGTCAAGAGCGGCTCAGAAGGCCGCTCAGTCCGACAGACACCAAGCGCATTCACCTCAAGATGATCATGGCGGCGGGCCCGGCGGCCAACAGGCTGCTGCTTCTGAACTCGACGCTGCCCGACGAGGTGATACCGGAGCCGGTGGCGGGCACGTTCGCGCGCGCTTTGCCGCTGACATCCGACTGGCAGCCCACAATCGAGGGCGTGTACCCGAGTCGAGGTATGTCAAAGATCAAGTCCAAGAGCTTCTACCTCAAGGACCTCACGGGCGCGGACAAGCGATGCAGGACAATCGGCGTGGTCAGCCTGGACCGGCACGTTTTCGATCCCGCGCCGCCGAGGCCCGACGAGGCCATAGCACCGTCGGCAAGGTCTACAAACCGCGGCTGTCGACACGGTCTACGTGCGCACCAGCCAGGAACAGATGGTGCCGCCAAGCCGTTCAAGATCGTCACGCTCGACAAGCCGTGGTATGTCACGTGCCAGGGCGTGTACCTGGACAAAGATGCAGGGGCAAGGACTATTATCTGGCCTCGCTCAACGCGCAGCTGGCCAACAGCCTCGGATCCGGCGATGTCTGCGTGCCGGCGGACTTCCCCGACGCCAAGTACGTCGTGACCTACGACCGCCACGAGGCCGAAGATGGCGTCCCTGTGCAAGTCCGGACATCGGAGGCACCGTCTATATCCGCACCGCATGACGGCAAAATCGTGCCCGCGGGCGTGGTCAACGTGGCGGTTAAGGCCGAGACCGAGGGCAATCCGTTCAAGGTCGAAGTCGCCGGCGTCTACGATAACCGAGACTGCACTGGACGCAACTACATGCAGCCCGGCCTGGCCGATCCGTTCGCGGGCGGCGGCCCGATGCTTGTCGTCCGACGATTGCCTACCGCAGGTCTAAGTCAGTCTGTATCAAGACCAATCAGCCCGCACCGTCCAGGCGCAGCCGTGCGCAGTTTGTCGCCACCGGCGACCCGATGCAGGTCTTCGTCAAGGGCGTCTATACGAACGAGAAGTGCAAGGGCAAGAACTACTGCCAGACCAAGCTTGCCTACAACAGCCCATCGCTTCTGCGCGGCGAGATTCAGCTTACATCGCCTCTGCCCGAGAGACACCAAGCAGATCTACGTCAAGCCGCTGGCCGCAGCCCGAGGGCATCGGCTATGACGTCAGCGACGGCGGCACGCTCGACGAGACCGCCTACAAAGTCGCCAACGACATGTGGAAGCTCGACCAGTCCCGGCTGCGGCAATCTGGAGTCCAAGGGAATCATAAACGAGGGCCTGCAGCGACCTTCACGGCAAGGCGCGAAAGCTGCTCGACAACGCCGAAGCGGCCAAGGGCAGCCTGAACTACAGCGTGTTCGATTCCTATTGCCGCGCATCGTGGGGTTACGAAGCCAGGGCATATCCGGGCGTGTACAGCACCGCGCAGGACGTCGTCAACGGCGTCATCTTCTACCTCTTCCTGATCCTGCCGTTCGCGTTCTTCATGCGAGAGGCTGTTCTTCGCATTCCCGGACCTGTGGAAGCAGATCCTGGCGTTCTTCGCTGATATTCGTCGCGATATTCGTGATCTTCTGGTTCGTGCACCCGGCGTTCCAGCTGCTCGGCAACTCGTTCATCATCCTGATCGCCTTCATCATGCTCGCGCTGAGCATCCTCGTGATCTTCATCGTCACCAGCAAGTTCGAGGAACAGCTCAAGCAGTTCAATCGCAGCGTCAGCGGCATCCACAAGGCCGATATCGGCCGTATGAGCGTCGCGGCGGCGGCGTTCTCGCTGGGTATCTCCAACATGAGGCGGCGCAAGGCGAGAACGGTCCTGACGTGCACGACGCTCGTGCTGCTGACGTTCACGGTGCTCTCGTTCACATCGATCGTCTCGACGCTGCGGTTCAACAAAGTCCCCGCCCGCAAGGATGCCGACACGCATATCTACGACGGCATCATGATCCGCGGCGCGATGTGGGAGTCGCAGCAGGAGATCGCATATCGACTGCTCAAGGACGAGTTCGGCAACGAGGGCAAGCGCGGCAAGGTCTATCCGGTCGCGCCGAGGGCGTGGTTCTTCGGCACGATGCTCGGCGAGCAGTCGTTCCTGACCGTTCGCAAGGGCAACCTCAGCTACGATGCCCGCGCGGCGGTCGGGCATGATGCCGGACGAAGCCGAGATAATGGACTACGAGACGACCAACAAGCGCGCGTTCGTGGCGGGGGATTGGTTCGGCTACAAGAACGGCAAGCGCGTGCCGGGCACGGTCAACCCATACACGATGATCATTCCGGACGCGATCGCCGATAAGCTCGAGATCAAGCCGGAGGACGTCGGCAAGGCGCAGGTCGAGTTCGGCGGGCGCAAGTACACCGTCGTCGCGATCATCAAGAACGACGTCTTCAAGAAGATCAAGGACCTGGATAACGAACCGACTACGCCGGTCGACTTCATCCTAATGAGCAAGCAGAGCGCGCAGCAGCAGTCGCGGGGCGAGGCAGGGTTCAGGGAGTACGTCCACCACGAGCCGGCAAACTGCTTCATCGTGCCGTTACGAGACTCTGATGGGGATGGGCGGCGAGCTGAAGTCGATCGCTATCAAGTATGCGACGGCCGACGGAAGTGCAGGACCAGCTCGATGCGCTGATGCCCAGGCTCGGACTTAACCTCTATGCGGGCGTCGGCAACTCGATCTACCGCTACAGCTCCATCGGATCGAGTTCCGGCAAGGGCTTCTCGCAACGTGTTTATCCCGGTGCTGATCGCCGCGCTGATCGTTCTGAACACGATGCTTGGCTCGGTCTTCGAGCGGGTCAAGCGAGATCGGCATCTTCAGCTCCATCGGCCTTGCGCCCAACCACATCGCGATCCTGTTCATCGCGGAGTCGATGGTGTATGCGAACCTGGGCGCGGTGGCGGGCTATGTGATCGGGCAAGTCATAAGCAAGCTGCTCACGGCCACGCACCTGGCTGCCGGGGCTGTATCTGAACTTCTCGTCGATGTCGGCGGTGAGCTCGACGGTCATTGTGGTCGCGGTCGTGCTGCTGAGCACGCTGTATCCCGCGCGCAAGGCCTCCGAAGTGGCCACTCCGGCCATCGACCGCTCGTGGAAAGTGCCGGAGCCGGTGGGAGACAACTGGGATATCACTGCTGCCGTTCGCCGTTACGGGCGCGCAGGCGGCGGGTGTGAACGGCTTCCTGAAGGAGTGGTTCGGCGCTTACGAGGAGTACTCCATCGGCGACTTCGTGACGCAGGATGTGAAAGCAGGGGAGATGGAGACCGAGTTCGGCAGGGCCCACACGATCACCTGCAAGGCGTGGCTCGCGCCGTTCGACCTGGGCGTCAGCCAGATGGTCATGCTGCGCACCGAGCCGACGGCCATGGAAGATGTGTTCGAGGTCAAGCTGACGAATCACCCGCGAGAGCGGAGACATATCGAACTGGAAGCGCGTCAACCGCCGCTTCCTCAACACTCTGCGCAAGCAGTTCCTTATCTGGAGAACGCTGCGAGTCGAGGACCGAGAGAGAAGTATCTGACCGAGGCGGCCGCCGCGGCAAACGGCACGGCGACAGACCGCGGCCGGCGGCCCGGAGCCGGCTCCGGCATAACAGAGTCATCAGTTATTCACGTTCAGCAGTCCTGCCGGCATTGACGGCTGGCAACCGATAGACTGATGACTTCGAGGGGCATGACTCATTGGCTGATAACACAAACAATCGAGCAAGCGCGTGAGATGCTGGAGGAGGCGTCCGGGGACGACGTCCAGCACCAGCAAGTTTGAGGACGGGTTTACGATTCGAACGGTGATCGGGGCGCTGTTCGTCGGGCCTGATCATGATGCCGGGCGCGATGTATCTGGGTCTGGTCGCGGGCAGCGGCCTTGGCCCTGCGGCGCAGTGGGTGACGGTCGTGTTGTTCGCCGAGCTTGCGCGGCGGTCGTTCCAGCCCCTCAAGCGGCAAGAGCTCTACATGCTCGATGCTACATGGCCGGCGGCGTCGCGGGCGGCGTGGGCGGCGTGTCGGGCATGATCTGGAACCAGTATCTGGTTCAGTGCCCGCAGATCGGCGAGCTTGCCAAGCTGATCCCGACGTGGGTCGCGCCGCACGCCAACGATCCCTCGCTTGCGCAGAGGACGTTCCTGACGCACGCCTGGGTCATTCCGATCTGCGCTGATGGTCTTCAATGAAGTCATGACCAGGCTGATCACCGATCGGCGGCGGCTTACTGCATATTCAAGATCACCTCCGACGTCGAGCGACTGCCGTTCCCGATGGCGCCGATCGCCGCTGCGGGCGCGACCGCACTTGCCGAAGCCGGAACCAAGGAGGAGTCCTGGAGATGGCAGGTCTTCTCGACCGGCACGGTCATCGGCCTGCTGTTCGGCTTGATCTACGTCTTCATACCGGTCGTGACCGGTGTGCTCTTCCCGAAGCCGGTGCAGTTGATCCCGATTCCGTTCATCGACTTTACGTCCAACACGGAGTCGCGTGCTGCCTGCGGCGTGGAGCGCGCTGTCGGGCGATATCGGCGCAGGTGATAGTCGGGTTTGTTATTCCGTTCCCGATCCTGCTGGGGTCGTTTATCAGCTCGATAACGTGCCAGATCGGCCTGAACCCGATCCTGTATCACCTGGGGATGTTCCCGGACTGGACGCCGGGCACGCCGTATCCGCAGACCCAGATGACCACGTCGATCGACTTCTGGATGAGCGTCGGGATCGGAACGGCGTTGGGCATTGGCGTTATCGGTCTTGGCGAGCGTCATCTGGACATGGCTACAAGGTTCGCAGCGCAAGCCGCGAGGCCAACAATGGGAACCGGTCGATCGCGGTCAACAGAGGAGACTGGAGCCATCAAGTGGTCCATGGCAGTCTGGGGCGTTCGCGGTCCTTGCGCAGATCTGTGTGTCGCACTATCCTGGTGCCGGGATTCCCGTGGTGGATATTCTGCTTCTACGGCCTGATCTATACACCGGTCATATCCTACGTGTCCGGCCGACTGATCGGTCTCACGGGAACAGGGCGTCGGCTTCCCGTTCATACGTGAGGCGACCATCATCAAGAGCGGATACAAGGGGTCTGACATCTGGTTCGCCGGTATCCCGATGCACGACGTCGGCATGCAGGCGCAGTTCTTCCGCGAGCTGGAGCTTGTCGGCGTGCGGTTCAACAACATCATCTATGCGGAGATACTCAAGCTGCGTGATTGTTCTGCCGGCCAGCTTCGCGTTCTGGAGCTTCTTCTGGAAGACGAGCCCGATCCCGTCCGCGCAGTATCCGTTCGTGCAGAGGATGTGGCCGATCAATGCGACCATGGCCTCGATCTGGTGGACCGCAAACAAGCAGAGCCTGGCGGACAACTGGCTGTTCAGGGCACTGAGGCCGTCGGTGATAATCGGCGCGGGACTGGGGACGTTCCTGCTGTTCGGAATATCGAGCCTGTTCAAGCTGCCGATACTGTTCTTCTACGGCTTCATGGGTGGAATACAGGCCGCGCCAATGAACACGATCCCGCTGTTTGCAGGAGCGTGTCTGGGGCGGTTCTACTTCAGGAAGCGGTTCGGCGAGGTGCGATGGGGTCAGTTCGCTCCGGTCCTGGCGGCGGGCTTTGGCTGCGGAACGGGACTGACGGCTATGACCGGCATCGCCTTCGCGTTGATAACAAAGTCGGTCAACTATCTGGGGTACTAGGCATTTTGGATTTGAGATTCTGGATCTGAGATTGAACCGCTAACCAAGAGCGCTTCCTTGCGCGGGCCGATGACGCATGGTTCAATGGAACTGAGAACTTAGAACTGAGAACATAGAACTGCATGCCTGAAAAGACCACCCTGGTTGGTTGGCAAGGAATAACCGTCGAGGCCCCCGCGGACTGGAGCCTGGTCGGAGTCAACGGAGACGCGAAGAAGGGCTATTTCCGAGTGGACAGCCCCGTCGCGTCGGCGTTGGAAGTGAAATGGGAACAGGCGGCGGCCAAGAAGCCGGACCTGATGGCCAAGGCGCGCGAATACCTGGCCACCATCGAGAAGTCGGTCCGCAAGAAGAAGCTCAGGTTTACCAGGGACATCAAGGCCGATAAGGGCGACGCCAACTCGGTGAGGTTCCTGTGGCGCTCGGACAGGCTCGGTCAGGGGCGGATTCTCTACTGCGAGAAGTGCAGTCGGGTGATCATCGCCCAGGCGATTGCGACCCGTGACGAGAACATCGCAAGCGTCGCGTCCGATATGCTGGAGTCGATATCCGACCACCGCGAGGACGGCTGGGTCAACTGGGGCATGTTACGAGCTGGCGTTCGCGGTGCCGCCGGGCTATGCGATCGACAAACAGAAGCTGATGTCGGGCTACCTGGCCCTGTTTTTCAAGAAAGGGCCGCGCACGATCGTAGTCGAGCGCTGGGGACTTGCGAACACGCTGCTGGCCAAGGACGACATGGAGAAATGGTATCGCAAGGACGCGGTGCCGGACATCAAGGGCTACAGGGTCGAGTTTCGGCCCGAGGCCGTCGCCGGCCACGAGGGACTGATGATCACAGGCCGCCGCGCGGGACTGAAGCAGATCGCCAAGGCGGCGGCGTATTCGCTGACGCTGCACCAGTTCCCGGCGGCGCTGTCGGGCTACGTTTGGCACTGCGAGGAGTCGAACAGGCTGTTCAGCGTCCGCGTGACGCACAGCGAGGGCGAGGATACCGCGGAGAAGATCAGAGACCTGATCGAATGTCACTGAGCGACTGGTTGTCATCCTGAACTCGTTTCAGGATCCACGCCTGGATGCTGAATCAAGTTCAGCATGACATGGGCGTGTCTGGATGCTGAATCAAGTTCAGCATGACATGATGACTGACGGCTGAATATGAGCGCATTAAGCGATACGATAGGCAGATACATTCCATTAGTGCGGCGGAAGCCGAAGATCGAGCGCAAGGACGCATTGGCGATGATCCCGGTGCGGCACCCGCTCGTCACGTGGGAGAGCACCGGCAGCGAGGTCGTGCTCTCGATCCCGCTGCGCGAGGATAAGGTCGCGCGAACGATCAAGAAGATGATCACATCTCTCAGGATGGCCAGGGAGCTTCCGGAAAGCCGCCAACTCGCTCTCGACGAGGTCGGCTCGTTTGTCTGGGAGCTCTGTGACGGCGAGCGCAACATCGACTGTCTGGTGCAGAGCCTCGTGCGGCAGTATAAGCTGACTCGCCGCGAGGCGGAGGCGTCGGTGACAACGTTCCTGCAGACGCTCGCGAAGCGCAACCTTATCGGCCTTATGTCTCGGGGAGGCAAGTCCAGTGTCAGTAAAAAGCGCAAATAAGTCGGTGGTGGGCAGGCAAGCTCAGCTCCCCTTCCACCGCGCGTTCAAGATTTCGATGAACAGCCTGAAGATTCGGTTCTGGCGGTCGATGGTTACGGCCGGCGGGATCTTCCTCGGCATCGCGTTTCTGGCGACGGTGCTCACGCAGTATCTGATGCAGTGGCCGGTCGCGCCGAAGGTCGATCCCGGCTTCGTGCAGCTCGATGGCCAGATCAATGGTCCGGGGCCGCAGGAAGCTTACAGGCCGATACCGGTCAAGGTCGGCCTGGCGGCGGGCATTCCCGAGGCGGTCATCAACAAATCGCTGCTCCTGACCGACAAGACCAAGTTCAGCCTCACGTCGGTGCTGACGGGCCAGTTCCAGGAAAAGCGCGCAATCAGGAACCGGGCGCGCGTAAACAAGGAGTGGAAGGGCCTCAAGCGCTTTGAGAAGGACCTGCCGCTGTATCTGGACATTCTCGGCGGCAAGGACATCGCGATCAAGGACGCGGTGAAGGCCGGCATACCCGAGAGTCTTGCGAAGAAGGCCGCGGCGGTGAGCGCATCGTGCAGCGGAGCGGCGCTCATCGATCATATCAAGACCCATCCCGGCAAGATCACCCCGATCTACATCGCCACCGCGCTCAAGAAAGATATTACGACCGCGCAGGCCGCGGCCGCCGGTATTCCAGCCGATCTTATCGCGAAGGCGGTGGAGGCCTCCGTTCCCGCCCCACCGGAACCCGCCGAAACGACCGCAGACGCTGAGGCTCCCGCCGCAGCCGAACCCGCGGCTCCCGCCGAAGCTCCGCCCGCCCCGGGAACGTTCAGGGGGACATTCCTCAACACCGTGCTCAGGGACAACCCCGATCTGTGGACCGAGGACAAGGTCGTTACGAAGCTGCGGAAGCATCTGTCGGTCTACGCCGACCTCGCGGACGGCAAGGACGTCAAGGCCGAGGACGCGATCAAGGCCGGGATTCCCAAGAGCGTCGCGCGCAAGCTGGAGAAGACGTATCCCAGGTTCAAGGGCTCGGATATGGTCGATCTTCTGCGTGAGGATTCCAGCGCCATCAAGCCTATCTACGCCGCCGCCGCGCTCGATCAGGACATTACGGTCTCCGACGCCGAGCGCGCGGGCGTGCCGCATTCCATCGCGAAGATGCTCGCCGGCAGCGGGAAGGCGTTCAAGGGAACCGCGCTCAACGACGCGATCAAAGTGCATCCCACGTGGATCAAGATCTGGAAATCACGCGTCAAGCGCTACGCCGTGTTCAATGAAGCCAAGCAGTCGGCGATCGACAAGCTCGGCAAGGAATATGCAATCACGCTTGACGAAGCCCTTGTGCTCGGCAAGCACCCGGACGAGCACACCGCCGACATGGGCGGGATCAAGATAGTCAACATGAACGGCCGAAAGATCGCCGCCAACTTCGGAGGGATGAAGGTGGACGCCAAGGGTCGCAGTGTTCCGGCAGACCCGCTCAAGTTCAAGCGCGCCGGCTCCATCAAGCTCGAAAACGGCGACTACATACTCATCCCCGACCGCAATAGCTTCTACCGTATGATCTGGCTGGTGGTGATGTCGCTGCTGGTGTGCACCGTCGGCATCACAAACAGCATGCTCATGGCGGTGACGGAGCGGTTCAAGGAGATCGGGACGATGAAGTGCCTGGGCGCGCTGGACAGCTTCGTCGTCCTGCTGTTCCTGCTGGAAGTGGAATGATGGGAATCTGCGCATCGGTGTTGGGCTGGATGCTCGGGTTCGTCGCGATGGTGCTGATCGCCGGTATGAGCAAGGGCTGGGACATGGTTGCCACAATGAGCATCTGGGGCGTGCTTGCCACACTTGGGATCTGCATCGGCGCGGGGATGTTCCTGACTATGGTTGCAACATCGTGGCCGGCCCGGCAGGCGGCCAAGATGCCCGCGGCTATGGCGCTGCGTTCGGAGATATAGCGATTTTGCTTCGCGAGGTGAGATGATGAGTGAAGAAAAGAGAGAATACGTAGTACGCACCAAGGATCTCGTGAAGGAGTTCACGATGGGCGGGCAGACTCTGCAGGCCTTGAAGGGAATCCAGCTCGACATCTATCGAGGTGAGTATATATCGATCATGGGGCCGTCCGGGTCGGGCAAGTCCACGCTGTTCAACATGGTCGGCGGGCTGGACAAGCCGACGCAGGGGACTGTGTTCATCAACGACGTGGACATGGCCCAGCTCGACGCGCAGGAGCTCGCGTATCTGCGGTGCCGCACGATCGGATATATCTTCCAGAGCTTCAACCTGATCCCGGTCATGACGGCTCTGGAGAACGTGACGCTGCCGATGGTCTTCGCGGGCGTGCCGCAGGACGAGGGCAGTCGAGCGGGGGATGGAGCTGCTCAAAATGGTCGGGCTGGGAGATCGCTACCACCACAAGCCCACCGAGCTTTCAGGCGGCCAGCAGCAGCGCGTCGCGTGCGCGCGCGCCCTGGCGAACAACCCGTCGATCATCCTCGCCGACGAGCCCACCGGCAACCTCGACCTCAAGACCGGCAAGGAGATCATCGACCTGCTCAAGCGGCTTAACAAGGAGAACAACGTCACGATCATCTCCGCAACCCACGACCTCAAAATGCTCGACATTTCCGACCGCATCGTGTGGATCCGCGACGGCTCCATCGAGCGCGTCGAGGAAAGGGAGGACGTCCAGCTCCAGGTCGGCATTATGGAGGACGAGGAGAAGTAGGCATCTAGGATTTGGGATTTGGGATTTTGGATTTGGCGAAGGGCTGGGGCAGGGTGCTCCGGCCCTTTCCTTGACACGGTCGAGCCTGCGCCGTATAATCTTCTCGGCTCCGGAAGGGGCATTTCCGGGAAAGGTATGCGCCGGGCGGTTTCTTGCGCCGGCGCATACCTTTCCCGTACGAGTATGCTTCGGCGCAAGAGGAATTCCGAAGCATATTCGTGCGCTATCGAGTGATTTGAAGGGAGAATGCTACAGGATGCTTGGTGAGCAAAAGTGGACCCGCCGCGCGGGCAAGGTCATGGGGCTCGCGGTGGCGGGTCTTGCTATGACACTGCTGCCCAGCGCGGCTCATGCCAGCGAAGCAATCGAGCTGCCGGGGTTCGGCAGATTGCCGGGTATGTGGTGGTCGATTCGGATCGTCTTTGCGTGCGCGATCGTCGGCCTGCTGTTCGGGGCGAAGTGGTTTGCCGCGATCATGAAGGAAGCCCCCGGTTCGCGGGGAATGATCGAGGTTGCCCGCGCGGTGCAGGAAGGCGCGTGGGCGTATCTGAAGCGGCAGATCAAGACGATGATCTGGTTCGTGATCATCATCGCTGTCGGGCTGCTGTTCATGTATAGGAACGTGCACGGGTTCGGCGCGACCTGGACCGACGCGAACGGCGTCATGCGGGGCGGCGAGCATGGCAGCTTCGGAATTCCCGTCTACGTGGGCGTTGCCATCGCCTTTGTGATGGGCGTGGCGGCGTCGTATGCGGCGGGCCTGATCGGCATGATGATGGCCGTGCGAGCTAACGTGAGGGCGGCCAACGCCGCTCTGACCAGCTTCAAGCGGTCGCTCTACGTGGCGTTCCGCGCGGGCGGCGTCTCGGGTATGGCGACGGTCGGCCTCGGCCTGCTGGGCGCATGCATCGTGTTCATCCTGTTCGGGAACCAGTCGATGAAGGTGCTCATCGGGTTCGGTTTTGGTGGGTGTCTGGCTGCGCTGTTTATGAGAATCGGCGGCGGAATCTACACCAAGGCCGCCGACGTGGGCGCCGACCTGGTCGGTAAGGTCGAGCAGGGCATTCCCGAGGACGATCCCCGCAACGCCGCGACTATCGCCGATAACGTCGGTGACAACGTCGGCGACTGCGCGGGTATGGCTGCGGACATTTTCGAGAGCTATGAAGTCACACTGGTCGCCGCGATCATCCTCGGCGCGGCGGCTTTCCCGTTCCTCAAGAGCATAATGAGCGCGAAGATGGCTACGCTCGCTGTTCTTGCGATGGTGGTCTATCCGTTGATCATCAGGGCGGTCGGAGTCGTGGCCGCTATCATCGGCATCTACTTCGTCCGCGGCACGGACGACATGGACATGAACCCGATGCAGCCGATCAATGTCGGCTTCTTCGTGTCGGCGGGGTTGGCGACAATCGGCTTCTTCGTGGTCAGCTACTACGTTTTCACGCAGGTCAAGATTCCGGGTTATGACTGGTGGCGGTTCGCGGCTGCCAACCTCATGGGCATCCTGCTTGCGCTGGTCATCGACAAGATGACCGAGCACTTCACGGCGATCGACAAGAAACCGGTCACCGAGTGCGCCAAAGCTGCCAAGACCGGCCCGGCGACGATCATCCTGAGCGGTTTCGCGGCGGGGCTGGAGTCGAGCGTCTGGGGCATACTCGCGATCTGTCTGGCGATTCTCGGAGCGATGCTGCTGTTCCCGGGCAGTCCCGCGCTCGCGGCTTATGGCATTGCGCTCTCCGGATTGGGCCTGCTTGCAACTACCGGATTCATGCTCGCGATGGACACCTACGGCCCGATTTCCGACAACGCCAACGGCATCTTCGAGATGTCCGGCGCGCTGAAGGATTTGGGCGAGGGTTCCGATGCTCACAAGATCGTTGCCAAGCTCGACGCGGTCGGCAATACGACCAAAGCCCTCACCAAGGGCCTCGCAATAGCGACCGCGGTCATCGCGGCGACGGCGCTGTTCAGATCGTTCATGGCGGACGCGGGCCTGCTGCCACCGAACGTGGTGGAAGCGGCTAAGATGACCGCGGATCAGCTCAGGACGGCGCTGAGCACGACCGGAATTCACATCGAGTGGACAGAGGTCTTCGTTGGCCTATTGATCGGTGGCGCGGTTCCGTTCCTGTTCTGCTCGTTTGCGATCAACGCGGTCAACCGGGCGGCGTTCCAGTTGGTTGAGGAAGTGCGAAGGCAGTTCCGTGAGATCGTGGGAATTATGGACTACGATCCGCGCTCCGGTTCCGATAAGGGCAAGCCCGACTATCAGCGCTGCGTGGCGATCTCGACTGCCGCCGCTCAGAAAGAGCTTATGAGCCCGGCTGTGTTGGCGGTGAGCGCGCCGGTAATGGTGGCGTTTGGACTTGGTTACGGCGATCCGCTCAAGGGCGCCGCGGCGCTCGGAGGATTCCTCGCCGGGGCGATTCTGACCGGCCAGTTGATGGCGGTTCTTCTTTCCAACGCGGGCGGCCTCTGGGATAACGCCAAGAAGAAGATCGAGGACGGCATGTTCGGCGGCAAGGGTACGCCCGAGCACAAGGCAGCCGTCGTCGGCGATACGGTGGGCGATCCGTTCAAGGATACGGCCGGCCCCGCCCTTAACCCGATGATCAAGGTCATGAACCTTGTCGCGATCCTGATCGCGCCCATCGCGATCTCGCCCATCTCGAATACCGTGAGGACGGTGATTGTGGTGGTTGCGGTGCTCTTGCTCGCGGGCGCGACTCTGTGGAGCAAGCGCGGCGGCATCGGGGCCGAGAATGGCGGTGACGCAAACCCTCCTTCAGTCCCTGAGGAGGACAAGCAAGCCGTAGTGGCTTGAGATTACCTCAGGGATAGACGATAATGGATAGCGGGGCAGGGGAGATCGCTCTCCTGCCCCGTTTGAGGATGCAGCTATGCCGAAGTACAACCCACCTGACCCGACCAAGGACCGGGCCGCGTATCGCCCCACGCCATGGATCGGCACGCGGCTGGCCAGGCGCGCGTGGGTGCGGTTCCGGATATGGCTTGTCCAGCTTCGAAACCCCGGCCTGAAGATCGGGCGACTGCCGCGCATCGACTTCTCTCGCGTGCGGTTCAATGCGTGGATCGGACCGATCACCGCAGGCGACGAGTGCGGCATTCTCGGCGGGGATATAGAGGGCACACTGACAATTGGCGACAGGGTCAACCTCATGAGCCCGTGCAGGATCGGAGGCAGCAGTCTGCATAAGGTCACCATCGGCAGCGACACGTGGGTCGCGCCGAACGCCTACATCGTCCCGACCACCCACTCCTTCAAGCGCCGCGACCTCACCATCTCCCAACAGGGGACGCACGGAGCCGACATCACCATCGGCGAGGACTGCTGGATCGGCATCAACGTCGTGATCTCCCCCGGCGTCACAATCGGCAAGGGAGCGGTCATCGGAGCCAACAGCGTCGTCACTAAGGACATCCCCGAATACGCTATAGCCGTCGGCGCTCCCGCGAAGGTCATCGGAAGCAGAGAGTAATCGCGAGTTACGAGTTACGAGTTACGAGTTACGAATTCGCGCCAGCGTCCCACAGCTCATGGCATGCCCTTCTCCGATGCGTATTTCGTAATTCGTAACTCGTAATTGCCCGCTTTGACCTCGGTCAAAGAAAGCGGCACCCGTTGCCGGTAGAATGCCATTGTAAGACCCGTGCGAGGAGGTCCGACAATGGCTAAGCAGATCCGACAGATCATTAGGATCGACGAAGAGAAATGCAACGGCTGCGGGGCGTGTGTGCCGGCGTGCGTCGAGGGCGCCCTGCAGGTCATCGACGGCAAGGCCCGGCTGGTTTCGGAGACGTATTGCGACGGATTGGGCGCGTGCCTGGGCGAATGCCCGCAGGGCGCGATCTCGTTCGAGACGCGAGAGGCCGATGAGTTCGATGAAGCCGCCGCGACGGAACGCGCCGCCGGCGCGCATCCGCACGATCATCACGCGGCGCATTCGCACGACGGGTTTGTCTGCCCGTCGGCAAAGACAATCGACCGCACGCAAGACTCGGCAGGCCATCGGCCAACTGTGATCGGTGGAATCGCGAGCGAGCTGAGGCAGTGGCCTGTGAAGCTGTATCTGGTCAATCCGAGCGCGTCCTATTTCGAGAACGCGGACCTTCTGATCTCCGCGGACTGCGTGCCGTTCGCCTACGGCGGCCTTCACCCGGACTTCCTGCGCGGCAAGGTGCTGGTCACCGGATGCCCCAAGTTCGATGATGTCGATCTCTACGCCGGGAAGCTGGCGGAGATCGTCGCTCTCAACAACATCAAGAGCATCACGGTTCTTCAGATGGAAGTGCCGTGCTGTTCGGGAATGCAGCGGCTGGCGGAACACGCGGTAGCACAAAGCGGCAAGTCGATCCCGATCGAGGTGGTCACCATCACCCTGACCGGCGAAGCCAAGCCCGCGTGTCCGGCGTAGGAGGCGTCTCCGACGGCGACTGCATCGGGCTTTGGAAAGCCTCCTACAACGGGCTGGCCTGCGCATCGGGCTTTGGAAAGCCCTCCTACAAAGGGTCGCAAACCGCTCAGAGAAATTTTCCTCTTTTTTTCGCGGTTGCCTGTTTAAGCTCTAGCGGCCAGGGGTATAGACTAAACAGACTCGCCCAAGTCATCCTGCCTGGGGGCCTGTGGATTCCTCTCCGCAGGCTCTCAGCGCGTACGGGCCATTTTTCATTTTGGATTTGGGATTCTGGATTTGGGATTTGGGACTTGGCCGCCTCGACTACTCCTCTCGCTTGTGCTAAACTAGCGCTGCAACGTGATCTCGATCGGAGGGCAGTGTCATCAACGTACGCGAGAGGTTTCTACGGATCTGCAGCTTTGAGAAGGGCGTTGCGCCGCCGCATTGGGATACGCTCGGGTTCTGGGGAGAGACGGTCCAGCGATGGCGCGGCGAAGGGCTGCCTGAGGGCGTCGATCCGGGCGCTTACTTTGGCATGGAGGGCGCGCACCGGCTGCCGGTCGATTCGGGGTTCTGCCACGTGCCGCTTCGGCCCGGGTTTGAGCACGAAGTCCTTGCGGATGAGGGCGAGTCGATCGTGTTTCGCGACGCGCAGGGCATAGTCAAGCGCGACCGCAAGCCCGAGTTCGGCGTCTCGATGTCGCAGTTTCTCGATTTCCCCGTCAAGGACCGCGCGGACTGGGAGGACATCAAGTGGCGGCTCGACCCCGATACGCCGGAGCGTTATCCCAACTGGGGCGAGATCGACTATCTTGCCAGCCCCGACCTGCCCGTCATGATACACATCTGCGGCGCCTACGGCACGCCCCGCAACCTCTTCGGCGAGGAGCGGCTCGCCTACGCCTACTACGACCAGCCCGACCTGCTCCACGACATCCAGCGCCATTGGACCGACTTCTACTGCCCCCTGTTCACCCGCACACTCGAACACGCACGCCTCGACTACGTCTACATCTGGGAGGACATGGCGTTCAAGAACGGCCCGCTGATCTCGCCAAAGCTCTTTGCCGAGTTCATGCTGCCGTATTACACTGAGCTCAACTCGCACCTGCGATCGCTCGGCGTCAAGATGATAATGGTGGATTCCGATGGCGACAACCGCCCCATCCTGGACATGTTCGTCGAGTCCGGAGTCAACTTCTTCATGCCCTTCGAGATCGCGGCGGGCATGGACCCGCTGCCGATCCGCGAGAAATACGGCGATAAGCTGGTCATCTGGGGCGGGATCGACAAGCGCGAGCTCGCCAGGGACCTGGACGCGGTCGAGCGCGAGGTGATGAAGAAGGTGCCGAAGCTGATGGAAACGGGCGGATTCATTCCGTCGGTCGATCACGCCGTCCCGCCGGACGTGCCGTTTGCCAACTACTGCCGGTTCATCGAGCTGATGAGGCAGATCTGCGGATAGCAGATCGGCATTCATGGATGCCATCGTCAGCGCCCATGTCATTCGCGCCCATGTCAACGGGATTGCATTTGCAATTGACAAACGGGCTATCGTGTACGCATAATGCGTATGTGAGAACGCATGCCCTCGCAACTTGCTTACTGGTCCTTCTGATCCTTGCAACAGCGTACGCGCCGGCGTTCGCGTGGCTCTATGACGCTGGTCCCACCCAGCACCTGGGCGCTGATCTCTCAAACGGCGCGTGGATCGCGGCTCCGTTCACGGTTCCATCCGACTGCTATGCGACTACGTTCGGCGCCGCGGTAGCTCGGGGGATGGGCCCGACCGGCGCCGGTTACGACGTCTACCTGACGACGACGTTCGCCGGCCTGCCGGCGACAGCCATCGCGAAGCTGCCCCTGCCGCTCGTTCCGCTGACCACCCAATGGGTCTACTACGACGGCGCGCTGCCTGAGCCGGTCTCTCTCAGGAAAGGCGTCGCCTACGCGCTGGTGCTGATTCCCAACACACCGAACCTCGTGGGCAGCATATCGTGGGGGACCAAGCCCGGCACCTATCGCAGTTGGAGATCCACCGACGGCGGCCTGAACTGGGCCGAGCAGACGTGGCCGGTGTGCGTTCGCATTGACGGGTACTACGTGCCGGAACCGGATTCTGCGATGGCCCTCGCATGGGGATTGGGGCTGCTGGGCTCGCTTATGCCTTTACTGCGCCGGCGCTGCGAACCTCGGGGGTAAGCAGATCGGGAGTGATCAGCTTCGCTTCAGGCTCCGCCAGCACGACCGCGCGCTCGATGGCGTTCTCCAACTCGCGCACGTTGCCGGGCCAGCGGTAGTGTGTGAACAGCTCCAGCGTTTCGGGGTCGGCGAACTCGATCCGCTTACCATTGTCGGGGCTGTATTTGCCCACGAAATGCTCCACCAGCGCGGGGATGTCCTCGGTGCGCTCTCGCAGTGGGGGCATACTGATCGTGATGACCTGGAGCCGGTAGAACAGGTCCTCGCGGAACTTGCCGTCTTCGACGAGCTTCTCCAGGTTCTGATTTGTGGCGGTTATCATGCGCACGTCCACCCTGATCGTCTCGCCGCCGCCCACGCGCTCGAACTCCCGCTCCTGAATGACCCTTAGCAGCATCATCTGCACGGTCGGGGGGATGTCGCCGATCTCGTCGAGGAACAGCGTGCCGTGGTTGGCAAGCTCGAACCGGCCCTTCTTCTGGCCGATCGCGCCTGTGAACGAGCCCTTTTCGTGGCCGAACAGCTCGCTTTGGAGCAGTTGCTCCGAGAGAGCGACGCAGGCGACCGGCACGAACGCCTTGTCCGCGCGTACCGAGCTGAAGTGAAGCGCGCGCGCGATGCCTTCCTTGCCGGTGCCGCTCTCGCCGCGTATCAGCACCGACGCGCGGCTGTCCTTGATGCGCTCGACCATGCTGAACACTTCCAGCATCGAAGGCGCAGACCCTACCATATCGTTGCAGTGGGCGATGGTTGTCGATCCGCGCGACGCTTCGACCGCCGCCGACCGCGTCTCGTCGAGTCTCTTGCGGTCGAGGGCGTTGCGGACGACCTGCTTGATCTCATCGAGATCGAACGGCTTGGTGATGTAGTCGAGCGCGCCGAGCTTCATCGCGTCCACCGCGCTCTTGATAGTGCCGTGGGCGGTAATCATCAGCACCGCGAGGTTCGGGTTATGCTCCTTGGCGGCCTGAAGCAGTTCGACGCCGTTCATGCCCGGCATTATGAGGTCGGTGATGAGGACGTCAATGGAGCCGTCTCCGGCAAGAACTTCCTGGCCTTTGGCGCCGTTTTCGGTTGTCTTGACCTTGTGGCCTTCCTTGGAAAGGACCGCCTCCAACACCCGCCGGATGTTGGGCTCGTCATCGACAACCAGAATTTTACCAGTCTTCTTGCTCATATACTGATATTACCATACATGGGCCTATTACTGAAGCAGACAGGCGAGTGCCAAGGCTGCCCTAAGCATGGAAGCCCAGGAGATAGAAAGGCAGAAAAGAGCTTACGGCGCCGATGATCCCCGTGCCCCTTTCTGGGTTTCTGGTTTTCGGGATCTCGCGCTTCAAACCAGCTCGCGGATACCACATGCGTCGGGCGCGCCGCGCTAGCTGCCGCGGAGCTCGCCGGAGACGCGGCGTTCGAGCGTCTGATCGACCTCGCCGGTTATCGCGGCCGGGATTCCGCTCTGCGGCAGGAAGACGGTGAACGTCGATCCCTTGCCGACCTCGCTGGCGACCTCGATCCGGCCGCCGTGGTTCTCCACGATCTTCTGCACCACGCTCAGCCCGAGCCCGGTGCCCTTGGTTTTGGTCGTTATGAACGGCTGGAAGATGCGCTCGACGTTTTCCCTGGCGATGCCGGTCCCGGTGTCGGCGACCGACATATACGCGCCGCCGGCCGGGGCGCGGCCTGTCGAGACCGTCAGCACTCCGCCGCCGGGCATCGCCTGCAGCGCGTTGATGAATATGTTGCGCAGCACCTGCTCGAGCTGGTCCTCGTCGGCCTGGATGTCGGGCAAGGCCCCGTCGAGATCTTCCTTGACCACGACGTTGCTGTCCGTGATGTGCACGCTCATAAGCTGGAGAGTCTTGTCAACAACGTCGTTTACCGAGGTCGGCTTCATCTCGAGCTGCATCGGCCGCGCGAAGTCCAGGAACTCGGTGGTAAGCTTATTGAGGCCGTTGACCTCGTCGATGATGATGCCCAGGAACTCGACGATCGCGCTGTGGTCCTCGTATTCCTTCTGGAGGAACTGCGCCGCGCCTTTGATCGAGCTGAGCGGGTTGCGCAATTCATGCGCGATGCTTGCCGCAAGCTGGCCGACCGCCGCGAGCTCGCCCATCCGCCTAAACTCGTTCTCCATCTTGATCTCGCGGGTGATGTCCTCGAAGATCAACACCAGCCCGAGCTGCTCTCCGGCGCTGTTGAGAAGCTGGGAGATGCTGAGGTTGATGTAGGCCTCGTCGCGGCCCTCGCGTCTGAACACGAGCTTGTAGGCCTGGTATGTCTCGCCGGTCTCGGAGACGCTTGCGATCGCGCCGCGCAGCGTGTTCTTGTCGTCTTCCGCGATCTTGAGTCGGTCGAGCACGCTCTCGTAGTGCAGCCCTTCGACCCGATTCGCCCGCAGGCGCACGATCCGTTCCGCCGCGCCGTTCCAGGTGAGCACGAAACCGTCCGAGTCCAGCGTCACGACGCCCGCCGCGATGCTGCTCAATATGTTGTCCGTATAGCTCGTCAGGGCGGACAGCGCTTCGAGCTCTTTATAGATTGCCGCGCCCTGGCTGGCGATGATCGAGAGCACGCGGACGTTGTCCTCGGTGTAGAGGTTCGGGCTGTAGCTGCAGACGTTGAGCACGCCGACGACCTCGTCCTGCACGATCAGCGGGATCGACATCAGCGACCGCACGGGCCTGTCGCCGGTGTTGAAGTCGTCGAATCGCGGGTCCTGTTTGATGTCGGGCGAGACCAGCGCCATGCGTTCGCTGATCGCCCAGCTCGTGACGCTGCTTCCGTCGAGCATCTCCTGCTGCGGGATGGGTTCGGGTTTGCCTCTGAAGCGGGCGGCGCGAACGGTGGCGGTGCCGGTCTCATGATCGACGGCGAATATGAACGACTCATCGTAGTCAACGAGATCGGCCACGATCCCGAGTATCGAGTCCAGTGCCTGTTCGAGGCTGGCGGCGGAACTGATGCGCTTGGAGAACTCGTAGAGGGCTGAAAGCTCGAGCACCCTCTGCTGCATCTTCTGCTCGTAGGTGGCGGCGTTTTTGAGGACCGTGGCCGCGTGCGATGCGACGATGGAGACGAGTTTGAACTCGCCCGGCAGGAACGCCTCGGCTCGGCTCCGGCTCAATACCAGCGCGCCGATCGGCGTGTCCTCGGCGATGAGTGGCACCAGTATCAGGTTCCCGCCCGCGGGGGCCAGCGCGTTGAGCATATCCGCCACAGACCCGGATGTTCGCTCGGCGCTGTCGGCCGCGAGCGCGATCGGGTTGCGCTGGTTGCGGGCGAACTCGACGCATTCGTCCTTTCGCGCGGCGGGGCCGATCTGGTCGGCGGCCCGCGTCATCGCGCCGGTGGCGGTCTGTAGCTTCAGCTTGCCGCGCCGGGTATCGAGAAGCAGCAGCCCCGCGCCGTCGCATTGAACGATCCGGCAGGCGGTTGTCACCAGCATCTCCGCGGCGCTTTCGAGCCCGCAGGTCGCGCTGATGCTCTTCGATTGCTCGTAAAGGACGTTGAGCTCGGCGTATTTCTCCTCCATCGCCTCGTAAAGCCGCGCGTTTTCGACCGCGATCCCCGCCTGGCTGACGAACGTGGCCAGCAGATCGACGTGCTGTGGCTCGACCGGCCTGCCGTGGAGGCAGTTGTCCACGACGACCACGCCGATGGACTCCTCCCTCACCACAATCGGCGCGACGAGGTATTCGCCCTGGCGCGAGGCGTCGCCGAACTCGGACGGCGCCCCGTTCGAGAAGATCGGAATGCGTTCCCTGGCCGCGAGGCCGACCACACCCTCGTCGAGCTTGATCCTCTCGGGGGTCTGATCCTGTCGCTGATATCCGCGCTGCGCCTGAAGCACGAACTCGCTCGTGCGCGCGTCGAGCAGATAGACGGAACACCGGTCGAAGCCGACCACCGCCGTGATGCTGTCGAGGATCTGATCGAGCACTTCCTCGATGTCGAGCGTGGAGTTTATCGCGCGCAGCACGTCGGAGATCGTGGACATCTCCTGGATCTTCTGGTGCAACTGCGCGTAGAGGTCGCGGTTCGCAATGGCCAGCGCGGCGTGCGTGGCGAAGACGCCGAAAAGCTTGAGATCGTCCGAGTCGAACGGCGGCTTGGGCACGTGACGCCGGATGCTGAGCACGCCGATCACGCCGCCCTCCTGATCCCGCAGCGGCACGCACATCGAGGCGCTGACGTCCGAGCGCGGCACGACTCCCTCGCGGAACCTCGGATCGGAGCCGACGTCGAGTATGAGCATGGGTTCGCCGGTTGCGGCGACCGTGCCCGCGATGCCCTCGCCGACGTTGATCCGCGCGCCTTTGACGATGTCGTCGGCCAGCCCGTAGCTCGCGGCGATCACGAGCGCGCCGTCGTGCGGATCGCGCAGCATCAGCGAGCACGCCTGGCCATCCATCACGGCGGCCGCCTTCGCGACGATCATGTCCAGCAGCCGGGTGTTTTCGCGCGCGTCGATGGCCCTGCCGATCTCGTAGATGGCCGCGATCTCGGCCATGCGCCGCCGCGCGAGCCTATTTGAGGCGTCGAGCGCGTCGGAAAGGCCGGCGTTTTCGATGAGAATGGAAACGTAGGTGGAGACGACCTGCAGGAGCGCAAGCTCAGCCTCCGTGCACTCAGGTCCCGTGCCCACGAGTGCCCCGCGGAAGCCGTTGACAGGCGGAATCGGAACGAAGATGCGGTCCTTGGACAGGATGGGCTTTGCGCCCGCCTTGACAGCGTCGCGGGCGGCAGTCTTCATAGCTGAGGAGCTGATCGTCTTTCCGCCGCTGTGCCAGCTTCGGAGGCCGTCGGACACGCCGTCGGTGACGACCGCATATAGCGCGCTTAGTCCCAGCGCTTCCCGGGCCGTGGCGAGAACCTGCCTCAGCCTTTCGTCCGCCGGCTCAGGCGAGCCGGCCAGTTCCGCGATGCGTTGCAGCGCGGAGACGTTCGACGACGAGAGCGGCATCTCCTTGCACTCCTGCCCTTCTGCTTGCGTGATCCACCATCACGTCCACAGGGGGCGAGACCTCATCCTTTCCAACACCCACATTATACCACGCGAGTCGATACGGGCTGTATGAAACTGCAGAGTTTATGACACTTATATGGCGAGCAACCTGCTCTAGCTGACCGGGACAGGCGACATTATGCCTGCACGCCGCTATTCTACCCGCATAAGCAGAGATAATAACGCAGGCGCACGAGTCCCGTAGGGATTGTTCCATGCGCGGGCTTGTCATGCTGAACTTGATTCACTACCGTCCCACAGGCCGGGGGTGGATTGATAGAATGACGGGTTCGTTGTATCCTTAGTTTTCGACCAAGAAAGCGAGGATACGCCTGATGAACCCGTCAAAGCACAGTTTAGCAGTATTGGGCCAGCTTTTCAAACTGATCCCTCGGAACCTGATTCCGAAGCTGGCAAATGAGCATGGCGTGGCAAAGAAGTGTCGTCAGTTCACGGCGACGAGCCATGTTTTGGCGCTGATGTATGCTCAGTTATCGCATTCGATCAGTCTGAATGATGTGTGCGATAGCTTGCGCAACCACAAGGGTGCTTTGGTTGGGATGCGTCACTCGGTGGCGCCAAGCAGGAATGCTTTGTCGAACGCGAACCGTGTAAGAAATGCGGACATGGCGGAGGCCCTGTTTTGGGATGTTCTTGACTATCTGAGGCAGACCTATCCGAAGTTTGGCATTCAGAGCCGGCGGTATGGCGGTCTTCCTCGGCGCTTCAGGCGGACGATAAACGTTGTGGATTCGACGACTCTGAAGCTGGTAGCCAATTGTATGGGCTGGGCGAAGCATAGACGCCGCAAGGCGGCCGCGAAGATGCACTTGCGGTTGGACCTGGGATCTTTTCTGCCCAAGTTCGTGCTGGTGAAGTCGGCAAGCACCAATGATCTCACGCAGTCTTACGAGGTATGTGCCGCTGTAAGGGCAGGCGAGATTGTGGTGTTCGATAAGGCTTACGTGGGTTATGAGCATCTTTGGCTCTTAGCTGAGCGGGGCGTATTCTGGGTGACTCGTCTCAAGGAGAACACGCAGTATGAAGTTGTGGGACAGCACAGCGGATGTAAAGGACCGGTCATCCGCGACGTGCTCATCAGGCTCACTGACCCCAAGACTTCCAAGAAGTATCCTGGTTTTCTGAGGCTGGTAGAGGCGGTAGTTGAGGTAGATGGCGAGCCCAAGCAGATGGCGTTTCTGACGAACAACTTGGAGTGGGCGGCCAGTTCGATCTGCGCGCTGTATAAGTCACGCTGGGGCATAGAGGTGTTCTTCAAGGAGATAAAGCAGACTCTGCAGCTAGCAGATTTCATGGGATACAACGAGAACGCAGTGCGTTGGCAGATATGGACTGCTCTTCTGGTATACGTCCTGCTGCGCTTCATTGCCTGGCAGGCCAGCTGGAAGCATACATTCACGCGCCTGTTCACTCTTCTGCGCAGCGTATTGTGGAACTACCTGGATATGTTCAGTGTGCTGAGCTGCTGTGGGACAGCATCCGGCGCACCGAGGCTGCGGGCAGCGCCAGACCAGTGTTACCTGCCGGGGTTCTCGCCCGGCTAACCGAGAAAAACGCAAACTGGGGGTCCGACAAAACCGCCGACGCCAAGCGTGAAAGCGACCGCAAATCGGCCCCTTTCCGGAATTATGGGATGGCACTGAACTTGATTCAGCATCCAGGCACAGTGTCATGCTGAACCCGATTCAGCATCTAGGCTGCCAAGGGATGGATCCTGAAACAAGTTCAGGATGACACGAGCCACGAAGTCAATGGCGGGCGCGCGGAATCGGCCGAAGCCGAGCCAGATCCCGGTCAGATCGCGCATTCGACAGGCGAATCGGCGCAGGTCATCGGCGGTCGCGTCGAGATACCCGCTGATGGACTCGCTGTCCTCGGTGGGGTGGGGTGGGTCGGAGGTCTCGGTTCCCAGGATGAAGTAGTGCGTGAAGTCGAGGCTCTGATCTTCGAATGTGCAGTGTTGGTCGAGCCGGCCGATCATCGACTGCGGTTTCGAATCCAGCCCGGTCTCCTCGATCACCTCGCGCGCAAACGCCTGCTCCGGGGTCTCGCCGGGGTGGATGCCGCCGGTGGGAAGATTATAGATGCGGGCGGGGAAGAAGCTCTTGGTCAGCACGAGCACTCGATTGCCGGCCCTTGGCAGCACCATCACGACGCCGCTGCGCGTATCGAGATCGCCCCGCGCGGTCAGCAGCCGGTTGAAGTAGTGCGCGTCGAGCTCGACGTTCATCGCCCTTACGATCACTGCATGCCCCGCTCGCTGACGCAGCGTGAGTGGATGGCGCGCAGCAGGTTGGTATGGTTGATGCCGGTCGCGTCCTCGATTCCGAGGTGCAGCATCAGCGGCCGCGCGATTCGGGCGGCGAGCTGCTCGCGGGTCTGGGGCGCGAGTTCGTCGCCGCGCTCAACGAATCGCTTCACCGCATCGAACTGGTCCGGCGTGACCAGTTCTATGTTTTTAACGAGCGCGGATTCGGGGGTTATGTTGGCGGGGGCCGCCTTGGGCTGCGCGATGTGGCCCGTCCACTCGCTGCGCTCCTTCACGACCAGCGTTCCCGCCGCCAGGTCGCCGAGCCGCTGGTTTTTGGGGGTGAAGAACATGACGATGACACCGATGATCGCGAGGTCGATCACCCGTATCAGCCCGCGAATGGCCGCGGAGGGCAGGTCTATGGGAGTGCCGCCGTATTTGACCGCCCGCAGCCGCAGCAGCCGTTTGCCGGGCGTCTGGCCGTTCCAGATGGTCTCGAAGAACACGTAGTATCCCCACCAGAGCAGAAACGTCGATACGATCAGAACGCTGGTCGGCCAGCCGGTCACCGACAGATGCCCGACAAGCTCCACCACCATGAACGCGAGCATGATGACCAGCACCGCCAGCGCCTGCAGCAGCAGATCGACTACTGCCGCCCCACACCGCGATGCGATCCCGGCAAGCTCATGCTCTATTCGCACGTTTTCAGGCGTGACTGTCTCGATTCGTCTTGGCAATCTCGTTTCCTCAACTTACCTGTTCTGGCCGGATGCTCAATACTCCTGTGTCGCCGTGGGTGCGCCGAAGTCAATATTCAATAATCAATATTCAATATGCAATTCCCGATGTGCTATAATCGCGTCGTGGACGAGCGGTCGTTTGTGGAGTCGAAGAAGCAATCGTGGGAGCAGCTTGGCGCCGCGCTGAACCGGATGCGGTTGACCGGCGCGAGATCGCTTTCCCGTGACGAACTGCGCACGCTGGGCTCGCAATACCGCACTCTCGTCTCGGATCTGTCATTTGCGCGCACGCAGGGCGCGAGCGACGGGCTTATCACTTACCTCAACGAGCTTGCCGGGCGCGCCCACGGCGTGATCTACGCCTCCAAGCCGGCCCGCCTGCGCGGGATCAAGACGTTCATCTTCTCCGAGTTCCCCGCGCTATTCCGCCGGACGGTCAACTACACGCTCGTCGCGGCGATGATATTCTTCATGGGCTGGGCCGCGTCGGCGACCAGCCCCGAAATCCGAGACGCAGCCTTTCCCTCTAATATCCCCACTCCGCCCAAGGGCGAGAAACAGGCGAATCCGCTGAGCTACGTCGATCCTTCGACCATATCGAGCTTCATCATGACCAACAATATCTCGGTCGGGATCCACGCGTTTGCCGGAGGCGCGACGGCGGGCATCTACACGGTCTATCAGATGGGCCAGAACGGGCTGGTAATCGGCGCGATTGCGACCAAGGCGGCGCCCGCGCTCGGCCCACTCCGACTCTGGTCGCTGCTCCTGCCGCACGGCTTCATCGAGCTTCTGGCGATATTCATCTGCGGCGGGGCGGGGCTGATGATCGGGGCGTCGATGATCGCCCCCGGCAACCTGCGGCGCGTCGACTCGATCCGAATCGCCGCCGTCACCGCGCTCAAGCTGTTTGCGGGGGCGGTGCTGTTCTTCGTGATTGCCGGGACCATCGAGGGGTTTGTCACGCCGTCGGGGCTGCCGGACCGGTTCAAGCTCGCATTCGGCGGCCTGACCGCGATCGCCCTGATCCTCTACCTCGGCTTCGCAGGTCGTACCCCTGTTGGGGCGGATTTGCAATCCAGCCCCGGGTGGCAATCCAGCGATCTGTGATCGCGACTGGAGCGCGGGGATCGCAGATCCCCTGGTTGCCCCTGCGGGTCTGATCGCAGATCTGACCCGAACTGGGGGCTAGAGCCGGGCGGTGCTTTTGATCCTGAGGTATTGATTGACGACCGCCGGGGTGAACGCGCTGGGTGGCACGTCGAGCACGATCGCGCCCGCGCGGACGAGTTGGGCCGCGGCGTGCTTTCTCGCCTGTATGACCTGCCTCGCAGCGGCTGCCTTGAACGCGTCCTCGGCATTCTCGGGTTCGCCCCTGGATGCACTCACCACCGCCGGGTCCGCCATTGCGACTACCATCACGAGATGCTTTCTCGTGAGGCTGCTGATTTGGGAGATGAGCGGTTTCGACGCCTCCGGGTCGTCAAGCTCGGTGAACACGACCGCCAGGCTGCGGCGCGTCCACTTGCGCGCGAAGAACGGGAATGCGCGGTAGTAGTCGGAGTCGCCTGAGGCGCTGCGCAGGTTGTAGGTCATTCGAAGCAGGCTCAGAGTCTGGCTGCGGCCTGCCTTGGGAGGCGTGAAAGAGAGAATCTCCTCGCCGAACGCCATCAGCCCGACCTTGTCGCCCTTGATCGCCGCCACGTGCGCGAGCATCATCGCCGCGTTGATGCTCCAGTCCAGCCGGCTCAGGCCGTCGATCACCGGCCCCATCACGCGCCCGCAGTCCAGCAGGATCATCACGTTCTGCGACTTCTCCTCCTGGTACTGCCGCGAGATCATCCTGCCTTTGCGCGCGCTGGCTTTCCAGTCGATGGCGCGGAACTCGTCGTCGGGCATGTATTCGCGCAGAGATTCGAAGTCCGTGCCGCGGCCATGGACGCGCGTCAGCTTCTGGCCGGGCTGCACGACGCGCTCCCTGCGCAGGCTGATCTCGTAACGCCTTAGGTCGAGTATGTTCGGGTAGACCTTGACCGCTTGCCCGATCGGGAACTTGATCTGCCGACTGAGCATCCCCAGCGGGCCGCGCAGACGCATATACGCCTCGCCGAACTCGAAATCGCCGCGGTGCGGTGGCGTGACGTGATACGAAAGCTCGGTTTCCGAGCGCGCGGCGATGTTCACATCCGTCATGTTGCCGTGTGCGACGAAATCCTCCGGGAACTCGTCTCGCAGCGTGCCCGCGAGCCGGCCATAAGCGGAGTTGCGAACGTGCAGCGTGACGAGGTTCTCCGCGCCCAGCGAGAGCTTCTCGTCCACCGTCCGGGACACCTCGGGCGTGCCGAGCCCCGCGAGCTTGAGCCAATCGGATGCGGCCAGCACGACCGCCAGCCCCGCGAGCACGATCCCCGCCGACATCAGCGGCGCGAACCACCCCGAAGACCCGATCATCAACCCCGCGAGTATCAGCACCGCGGCAAATCTGTCAGTAGGTATCATCTCTCAATCACGAATCATTGGTGCACGCTGTTTCGGGATTTCGGATATGCACTGCAGCCACGTCTTCCGATAGCCCGCAACGAAGGGACTGGCGCTCGGTCTTCGCACGGCCGAAATCCCGAAACAGCGCAGCCGCCTTAGTTCGTAACTCGTAACTCGTAATTGGTAATTCGTGTTCGCGTTTCCTGCGCAGGAGTCGGTGGGACGGATGAGTAAGTCCGGTAGTATGGAGCGATTGGCCGATCTGCACGTTCATACGACCGCCTCCGACGGCGCACTCACGCCGGCCCAGATCGTACGCATGGCCGCCGACGCGGGACTTGCGGCGGTCGGAATCACCGACCACGACACGGTCGCCGGCATCGATGAGGCGCTCGAAGCGGGCAAGTCGGCCGGGTTAGTCGTCGTGCCGGGGGTCGAGATCAGCGCGATCCACGGCCACAACACCGAAGTCCACGTGCTTGGCTACTTCATCGATCATCACGATCCCACCCTGCTCGGCCAACTCGACGTCCTTCGCGACGCGCGCACCCTGCGTGGCCGCAAGATGGTCGAGCGCCTCAACGCCGTGGGGGTACAGATCTCGTTCGAGCGGGTGTCTGAGATCGCCCAGGGCGGCGCGGTCGGCAGGCCGCACGTCGCGAGGGCGCTGGTCGAGATAGGAGCGGCGTCAACGATCGACTCCGCGTTCGGCCGATTCCTGCAGGAGGGCGGGCCTGGCTATGTGTCGCGACACAAGGTCAGCCCGTCGGAGGCAGTGACGATGATCCTGCAGGCCGGTGGAGTGGCCTGCTGCGCGCACGTCGCCAAGCTCAACCGCGATGAGCTTCTGATCGAGCTCATGCGAGAGGGAATGCGTGGCATCGAGGTCCGCCATCCCGACCACGGCCCCGCCGGCACCAAATACTACGAGCGGTTCGCCGCCAAACACGATCTGATCCCTACCGGCGGCTCCGACGCGCACTGCATCCAGGGCGGCAAGATGACGACGGTCGGAGGGGTGACCGTCTCATTCGACATTGTCGAGCGACTGATGCGCGCTTCAGGTGCGAACAAAGATGCCTAGCGAGCGGAAACATTCGCGGGCAAACCTCGTCATACAAGTACACAATCCCCTGGTTTGACCTTGCAGCGAGCGGGGGTAACCTGCCCTATACCACGCATGCTTGAATCAGTAGGATCACTGTTTCGGTGTGCCGAGACAGCGGGATTGTCCCAATGGGATGGACGGGCGATGATCACCAGCCACCGCAGCGACCAGCTTTATCTGATCGGCGTTCGGGAGCAGGCCGTTACCGACGAATGCACCCGGGTTACCTTCTTTACGACACGCCGCGACCTGACCGCCTACGCACACCTGCTGCGCGCGTCTCGACAGGCCGTCATCTTGCTCGACCCCGGCGCCAGCGATTCCAAAGCCGATTCCGAGTTCGATCAACTTGCCAGGGAGATCGGCCGGCACGGCATCGGCTCGATCCGGCTGGACTATCGATACCCGGGCGACCGCGCGCAATGCGCCATCGATGCGCTTCTGGCCTGCCAGTATCTCGACGACGAGGGAATATACGACGTGCTGCTGGTCGGGTGGGGATTCGGAGCGGCGGCGGCGCTGGCCGCGGGATCGGTGGGCCGCGTCATCAGAGGAGTCGCCGCCATCGATCCACCCGATGTGCCGGAGTGCTGTATACACTGGATAGGCAAGAAGCGCCTGCTAGTGATCGATGATAGCCGCTACTCGCGCTCCGAACTTGCCGACTGGATCCTGCGCACGCTCGAATCGACCAGGCCCGCCCGCGAAGAGCCCCGCCAGGCACTCGCCTCATAGATTGCCAAACGCTCGCTTCTCGACTAGAATATACAGACAACAGCCCGACGCGTCTGCCTGGCGCGTCGTGGGGAGGAGCCAATCGTGAAGATCCAAGGTGTGTGGACCGCGCTTGTGAGCCCGTTCGATCCGGACCTGGCGCTCGATATGGATGGACTGGAGCGCAACATCGAGTTCCAGATATCGCAGGGGGTTGACGGGGTCGTGCCGACCGGGACCACCGGTGAATCGCCGACTCTGAACTGGACCGAGCATAACATGGTCATCCTGCACGCGCTGAGACGATGCAGGAACCGATGCGGTGTCATAGCCGGCACCGGCAGCAACTCCACCGCCGAGACCATAGAGAGTACGCACATCGTCGCTGAGGCCGGCGCGCACGCCGTGCTCATGGTGGACTGCTACTACAACGGCCCTTCCTCGCAGGAACTGCGCGACGAGTATTACGCGGCCGTTGCGGCGAAATTCCCGCGGGTGACCGTGGTTCCCTACGTGATCCCCGGCAGGTCCGGCACGGCGCTCGCCGTCGAGGACCTTGCGATACTGGCCGGCAAGTACCCAAACATCAGCGCGGTCAAGGAAGCAACCGGCGACCTGGAGCGCATGGCGAGGACTCGCTCGCTGATCGGTGATGACTTCTCGATCATCAGCGGCGACGACGACATCACCTACACAATGATGACCGAGCCCGGCATCCGCGCCAACGGGGTGATCTCGGTGATGTCCAACGTCGTACCGGGCGCGATATCGAGGATGGCGAAGTCCGTCATGTCCGGCGACCTCGTGTCTGCTCAGGCCGCGCGAGACTCGATCGCGCCGCTGCTGGGGATCGTGACCGTCAAGGTCGATAACGACCGCAAGCTGCCCAACGGCGAGACCGTGAAGGTCAACGACCGCTATCGCAACCCGCTGCCGGTCAAGACGCTGATGGCGGGACTGGGGATGCCGGCGGGTTTCTGCAGAAAGCCGCTCGGCAGAATGACCGATGCGGGCGTGGAGGCGGTCAGGACCGCTGTAGGCCAGGTCTGGAACCACAATCCCGAGGTGCTGGCTCCCATCGGCGATTTCTTCGGCGTTGACGTTGGCGCGCGCATCGCGGACGACTCGGTCTGGAAGTCGCTCGCGCTCTGATCGAGGTGCCATCCATGATCATCAGGCGAATAGTGGGGATTCTTGGACTCGTGATTCTGCTGGTGGGCTTGATGGAGATTGCTCTGCCCGTCTTCTCCGTCTCGCTCACGAGGTCACTGGCGCACCCGCTGGCGCTGCGCGTAACCGGCGCGGTCGGCCTGGTGATCGGCGTGATCCTGCTTATCGCGTGGGCGAAACGGCTCGTTGGATTGCGGCTTTTCATGCTGATACTGGGTATCTACGTTGTGGTCGCCGGCCTGGTGACGCTTTCCGGCCCCGAGCTTGTGCGCGACCTGATATATGCCCTGCTTCTGAGGCGGGGGCCGGGATTCCAGCTTATGATCCTGTGGATCAGCGGGACCGTCCGGATCGCGCTCGGGTGCGCGGTGATGTACGCGGCCCTCAGGCCGCCCCAGCCCACCGTAGGAGGCGTCTCCTGACGGCGACGAACCGGGCGACCGTAGGAGGCGTCTCCTGACGGCGATGGCTCGGGCTCTGGAGAGCCCTCCTACACGGCGCGAGCCGGCCGGGTGGAACATCCGGCCGGGCAAAGTCGTATCAGAAAAGAGATGCTGAGGATGACAGGCTGGCTTATGACTCTACGTCGATTGCTTCTTCCCACTGCGATTCTGGCTCTGCTCTGCGCGCTGTGTCCAACCGCATGGTCCGCCGAGGACGTTCTTGCCAAGGGCGACGACCCGCGCCTCGATTCCAAGGTTACCCTGGATGCCGAAGGCATCGCCCTTCACGCCGCGCTCGAACAGCTTAGCCAGGCGACCAATGTCACGGTCGTTGCCGGACTCAATGACGACGACTGGAGCGTCCGCGACCGCAAGATCATAGTGCACGTCAAGGACATGCGGCTCGGCGACCTGATGCGCCAGATCGGCTCGACATTCCATTTCCACTGGAGCCGCGGCGGCGATGCCGGCAAATACACCTACAGGCTCTGGCAGGACAAGATCGAGCTGCAGGAAGAGGAGTCGCTTCGCTCTGCCGAGAATACCGAGCTGACCAAGCAAGCCCGCGAGAAACGCGAGAACGGCCTGGCTGACATGGTCGATCTGGGATCGCTGTCCGCCACGGACGCCGCCAACCTCAAGTCGAGCGATCCCTGGCGCTACGTCCTGGCCACGGAGCCGCTCGGGCGCGATGTCGCCGACCTGTTGACCAGCTTCCCGGAGGCCCGGAACGCGTTCGTTCAGGGCACCCAGGCGACATTCCCCGTGGCCGAGCTTCCTCCGGCGCTGCAGGACACCGTGAGGCGGATCGCCGAGTCCTACGACACGCTAACAAAGGACATAGGCGCAACCGAGGACCACTCCGACCTGCTCAACAGGTTCGAAAAGCTGCAAATCACCATCAACCGCCGCCCCCGGCTCTCCGAGGGCGTTATCGACCAGAGCATGCTCGGACGGATTACCATCGGGACGGGCGCTAGTTCGTTCGATATTCCGCTCTTCGACCCGGCAAGCCCCGTCGGCAAGGCGCTCGGCAAGGCGATTATCAGCCTCAAGGGCGGAACGCCGAAGGAGGAAGTGGGCAAGCAGCTCCAGACCGACATGACCGAGGCGGTCAAGGTCATCACCCAGACCGCGACCTCCTCCAACAGGGACATCACCTCCGATCCTGAGCTTCGCGAGAAGGTGAAGCTGTTCACCGGCTCGACCACGGCCACGCTGCCCGTCGCGCTCAAAGTCCTGGCGCTCAAGACCGGCCTGAACGTGATTTCCGACTACTTCCCCGGCGGCGCGCCGGCTCTCGACGGCCTGGAGAAGACCATCGGCCAGCACCTGGAAACCATTCGCGAGCTCTACGGCACGAACTGGACCAAATCCGGCAATGTCGTCACATTCCGGGACAAGGAGTGGTTCGTCAAGCGCGCCTATGCCGTGCCCGAGGTGTGGATGAAGTACTGGACCGACCGCGGCAAGCTCAACAACGGTCTGCTCATAGACGACATGGCGCAGATCGGCAACCTGCGCGACGAGCAGATCGACCACACGATCATGGCCGATCCCATGATGGCCCGCCTCGGCGCGGGTGAGGCCGCCCGAAACCGGCAGATCCTCCGGTTCTACTCAGCCCTCACCGCCGATCAGCGCAAGCAGATGTCCGGCAGCGGACTCAGCGTGGGATCGCTCTCGGACGACGTCTGGAACACGCTCAAGACGGCGCTGGCGACGAAGGGCGCGGCCTACGCCGGCGTGCAGAAGGGGAGTCAGATCGTGCAGTTCACGCAGTCGCCTCCGGACGCGGTGGAGCTGACGTATACGTTCACCTTCCATCCGAACGACAGCGACCCCGCGGTCACGTTCAAGCTCACGAGCGGCGTGGTCTTTACCGGCTTCCCTGAGAAGCCGAAAGACAAGGACAAGTAGCATTCCTCGGGGAGTTCAACACCGTAAGCGCTGAGTAGGTCGCCCGTCAATGCGGCGTGATTTGCGCTGTCTGGCTTGGCCATCGTATCGAAGCGCGTGCTGCGGAGGCCGCCCTTCGGTGCGGCCCACAAACCGGGCCTACCCAGGGCTGGCGGGGCGGGAGAGCCAGACGCCTCCTACAGCGCGAGAAACGGCCGCATCTTCTCCAGCTTCTTCGGCCCGATCCCTTTGACGTCGTCGAGCTGGTCCACGCTCGAAAACCGCCCGATCTTGGAGCGATGCTCCACGATGCTCTGGGCCGTCGATGGACCGACTCCCGGCAGGCGCTGAAGCTCGTTTTCATCCGCGCTGTTGATGTGGACCACGCCGTCGCCAGGGTTGCGCAGCTTCTCGGTACCCGATGATGACGACCTCGATGAGGGCTTGGCGGCCGTCGAAGCTTCTGCCTTGGGCTGCGCAACGCTCGTCGAAGCGCGAGCCTGCGGCAGCGGCGCCACGACTATCTTGCTGCCGTCCACGATCGGCGCGGCCAGGTTGAGTGACTGCAGGTCGGCGCTGGACGTCGCGCCGCCGGCGGCCCTTATTCCGTCGATGATGCGGCTTCCGCCGGGCAGGGTGTAGACGTCGGGGGATTTTACGCAGCCCGCCACCTGAAACACGACCTTGCCCGGCTTGCCGGAGGCCTGCATGGGGTCGGAATCGGTGGTCGCCACTCCCACACTATCCGACCCGGCCTCATTGAGCACGACGCCGTGGTAGCGGGCGGAGTTGGCGTTACGCGCGAGCTTGATTGAGACGGCGATCACGATCAGCCCGATGATCGCAATCAGCGCCAGCTTCTGGTTCCGTGTGAACTCCAACCCACCCATCCTGATCTCCCTATCGTGTGTCATGCTGAACTTGGTTCAGCATCCAGACACGGACTCTCAACTCATATATCCCAGGGGTCCGGCACGTGCCTCGGGTCGATCTTAGGCTTACTCGGCTTGGCCGGCTTGCCGCTGGGTGTGGCGGGCGGCGGCGGCTCGGGCGCGTATCGAAGCTGAATGACCGTGGGCACGAGGCTGTCGAGCATGACGCGCTGAATCTGGATTCCGCCCTCGACTTCTTTCGAATCATAGCCCACCGCGAGCATGGGCTTCTCGGTGGCCACAAGCACGTTCACAGAACTGCGGGGCTTGGCCAGAATGTCGCCGTTGAGCCGGGCGTCCTTGAGCCAGGCCAGCGACTCGCCCGGCTTCGCCTTCTGCACGAGCACCTTCGCGTAGAGCAGGGCGTTGTTGTTCGCCGTAAACACCGGCTCGAGCTTCTCCTGATCGAATCCGTCCTCAACGACGCACCACAGCGGCTTGGACTCGTCGCCGTTCGCCGTCATGACCTTTCTGAGGGCCACTGAGTTGCTTGTGAAGCCTTTGGTGTCGGTCTTGCCGCAGGCGACGTCGAAGCACTTGCCGGCGCCGTCCTCATAGACAGCCTGCAGCAGCGCATCGGACCGCGCGATGCACACGACCTGCGCGACCGAATTCGCGGCCTTTGCCGCCGGATAGAGCGCCTTGAGCAGCGAGGAGATGGTCTTTCCGGCGGCCGCGGGAGAGACGCCTTCGAGCTTCGTCGAAACGCCGCCGTTCATGTCCTCGCCGATCTCCCAATACAGCACGCTCGGCCATCGGGCCGCCAGGTCGCCCACCAGCCGCGCGAGACGATCCGGGGGCGCCGCGATCTGCGAGTTCGAATCGCTCAGCGCCGGATCGCCCTTGATTGCCATATCCAGGCAGACGCTCTGCTGCCGGCAGTCATTCGCGAGCTGATCGAGCTTCGCGAGGTAGACCGAGTCATACAGGCCCGGCTTGGCGGTCGGTTCGAGCGTGTTGATGTCGAGGTTCACCCGCACGATCCGAACCCCCACGGACGCCAGTGCCGCGACATCGGGCTCGTTCATCCCAGAAGCTGACCCCCATCTCCGGCCTGGCGTCGTAGACCACGACCTGCGTCTCGCAGGGCTTGTAGACGGTGACCTTGGGGACCGGCCCGCCGAGCCTGAGAGCGGCAGCGGACGCGGGCGAGGCGAAGATGATGGCTGTGAGGATCGTTAGCAGAGCGCGCATCAAACCATATCCCTCCGAGGAGTGTATAGCATATACGGAACTCTGGGTATTGTAGCACTATCTCAACTGTTAGTCGAGCCTTGTTTGGCGAACCTGAGCCGTGATATACTGAGTGCGAAATGCAGGCAACTTTCGAGCTGATTGGAACGCGGTCTTTCGCAACGATCCCGCAGCGAGAAACGCGTGGGAGGTCCTTACGTACGCCGGCCTGCATGCGATCATCTGGCACCGCGTGGCGCACTTCTTCTGGCGGCACAATCTCAAGTTCCTGGCTCGCGTCATATCGCAGACCAATAGATTCTTGACCGGCATCGAGATCCACCCCGGCGCGCAGATCGGCAAGGGGTTCTTCATCGACCACGGCATGGGCGTGGTGATCGGCGAGACAGCCGAGGTCGGCGACAACTGCCTGCTCTATCACGGCGTGACGCTCGGCGGGGTCAGCCTCGAAAAGAAGAAGCGCCATCCCACGCTCGGCAACAACGTCGTCATCGGCGCGGGCGCGAAGATTCTCGGCGCCATCACGCTGGGAGACAACGTGCAGGTCGGCGCGAATGCCGTCGTGCTCAAGGACGTTCCGCCGAACTCGGTCGTGGTCGGCATCCCGGGGCGCGTGGTCGTCCAGGATGGCCGTCGCGTCGAGAAGCAAGCGCCCGCTCAACCACGGCCGCGACCTCGACCCGGAGATGGAGATGATCAAGTGCATGCTCCACAAGATCGAGGAGCTTGAGAAGAGGGTCGGCAAAGTCGAGAAAGGGAAGGGGGATGGCTCTTAGCTTCTACAACACGCTGACCCGCCGTAAGGAGGAGTTTACCTCCATCGAGCCCGGCAAGGTGAGGCTGTATACCTGCGGGCCAACGGTCTACAACTACGCGCACATCGGCAACCTTCGCTCATATATCTTCGCCGACGTGCTCCGCCGGACGCTGGAGTACTTCGGCTATGAGGTCCCGCAGGTGATGAACGTCACCGATGTCGGCCACCTCACGGGCGATGCGGACTCCGGCGAGGACAAGATGGAACTCGAGGCCCGCAAAGAGGGCCGCGACATCTGGGAGATCGCGCGATACTTCGAGGAGATCTTCTTCGAAGACATCGAACACGCTCAACATCGAGCCGCCCGCCGTCAAGTCGCCGCGCGACCGAGCACGTGTCCGGACATGATCGCGCTGGTCGAGAAGCTTTTCGAGCGACGGCCACGCCTACGAGACCGCGCAGGCCGTCTATTTCGACGTTGCCACATTCCCCAAGTACACCGAGCTCTCCCGGCAGTCGCTCGAAGACAAGATGACCGCCGCGCGCGATGAGGTCCAGGAGGACCCCGAGAAGCGCAACCCGCCGGATTTCGCGCTGTGGTTCAAGGCTGTTGGACGATTCGAGAACCACATCATGCGCTGGGACTCGCCGTGGGGCGTGGGTTTTCCCGGCTGGCACGTCGAGTGCTCGGCGATGTCGATGAAGTACCTCGGCGAAACGCTCGACATCCACACCGGCGGCGAGGATCACATCTGGGTTCATCATCCCAACGAGATCGCTCAGAGCGAGGGCGCGACCGGCAAGAAGTTCGTGCGCTACTGGATGCATGGGGCGTTTCTCGTGGTCGGCAGCTCTCCAGGACAGCAACCGATGAGACCAAGATGGGCAAATCCGGGCAACTTTTTGCGTCTTCAGACGTTGATAGATAAGGGTTACGATCCGCTTGCGTATCGCTATCATGTGCTTCTCCGCGCACTACCGCGCGAAGCTGAAGTTCACGTGGGAGGCGTTGGACTCGGCGGCCGTCGGGGTATCAGAACCTCAAGGACTTCGTCGCGCGCGCGAAGCAGATCGGCGGCGAGGAGCAGCCCTGGGTAGCCGAGCATCGGCGCAAGTTCGAGGAGGCGATCGCGGACGACCTCAACATGCCGCAGGCGATGGCGGCCGTTAACGAGCTTATTCGCGAGGCCGAGCGCCGCGGTGAGTTCGGCGTGCTCGACGCGCTGTATGACTTTGACAAGGTTCTGGGCCTGAAGTTGCACGAATCCGCCGAGCGAGCGACGAGCGCGGACGCGGAGATCGAGGCGCTGATAAAGGAACGCGAGCAGGCGCGGGCCGACAAGAACTGGGCCCGCGCGGATGAGATACGAAAGCAGTTGAGCGAGCAGGAGATCGCGCTGGAGGATACGCCCTCCGGCACCCTCTGGCGCAGGACCGGCTAACGACTCGCGGTGACTGACGACTGATGACTGACGAATGATGACTTGTTTTCGGTGATCTTGGGTGAGAACGAAGTTACTTAGATTCGCTTCGATTATCGCGGTGGTTGCCGCGGTGCTGCTGGTGGCCGCGTATGGCGTCACCTCGCACTTCGCCGCTGGTGACAGGATCGCCAAGGGCGTCGTGGTCTCCGGCATCGAACTCGGCCGTATGCCTCGCGACCAGGCCGAGCACACGGTGCAATCCTGGGCCGCCAAGCAGGCGCATCGCGACATCACCCTCACCGCCATGGACCGCCGCTGGAACGGGCCGCTGGCCAGCCTGGGGCTGAGCGTCGGACTGGCACGACGCCGCCGATCGCGCTTTCGCGGCCGGCCGCACGGGGGCCTGTTCGACTCGCGTGATCTGCGTGCTCGACTTCGATCCGGCAGAGGCAAGCACATCACTGCCAGGCTGCGCGTTGACCGCCTCGTCCTGCAGCGGACGCTTCGCAAGGTCGCCGACGCGGTCAACCGGCCCCACAAGGACGCGCGCATCCAGGTAGTCGATTCGCGGCTCGAGATCACGCAGGATAGCTGCGGGATCAAGCTCGACGAAGACCAGGCCGCGTCCGTCATCGCCGCTGGGGCGCGGTCGGGTCAGAACGTCATCCAGCTGCCCATCGTGACCGACCCTCCCGAGGTCACCGCGCGCGACTGCGCCGCCATCAATACGCTCCTCTCGAGCTACACGACCTCTTTCAACCGCGGTCTGCGCGGGCGAACTCACAATCTCATGCTGGCCGCTCGAGTTGCGTTGACGGCACGGTTCTCAAGCCGGGCCAGGAGTTCTCCGTCAACAATGCCGTCGGGCCGCGGCTGGCGAAGAGAGGGTATCAGATCGCGCAGATCTATCGTCAAGGGCAAGCTTGAGGACGGCATCGGCGGCGGAGTATGCCAGGTTTCCAGCACGCTCTTCAACGCGGTGCTGCTCGCCGGGCTGAACATCAAGGAGCGCAGCCCGCATTCGCAGACTGTGCCTTATGTCACAGCCGGGCCGAGACGCGACGGTCGCCTACGGGCTTCGCGACTTCAGGTTTGACAATTCGAACTCCTCGCCGGTCGGCATTGCGCTACGGTCAAGGGCTCCCGCCTGACAGCGCATCTACGGTTCCGCAGGCGACAAGAAGCAAGTCAAGGTCTACGTCGGCAGGATTACGCGCATGTGCCGGAAGCAAGACGGTTGTCGACGCGGTGCTCTAGCGCAAGATGACTAAGCCCGCGGTCGAGAAGGCACGACGGATGCACGTGTCCGTATCGTCGAGACTATGCGCCTGACGGCACGTCGCGGTCGCGGCAGCCATGAAATCGCGATATGCGCCGCAGCATGCAGTTTTGGCGGTCGGCCCGGCAGCCGCCTAGCCGAATAGGCCGATCGCGCAATAGATCGCCCGATTCGTCAGGCTATTGACAGCCTGGCGCCGGGCCAATATAATATAGCGGATATGCCGATGCAGCCAACCCTGTGGGGGTGAGCGCGAGCCTGTCTGTTCCATCTTTTGAGATGGAACGGAGGGCAAAATGTCTCCAATGGGGCTGCTTGAAGTGTCCTCGACCTCCCGGCTTTCGCGCATGGAGGACGAACAGATTGTGCGGCGCGCGAGGGCCGGGTGCCCTCGGAGCGACGGAATTTCTGCTCAGGAAATACCGGGGCTTTGTGGAAGTCAAGGCGAGGTCCTACTTTCTGACCGGTGCTGAGCAGGAGGATGTTGTCCAGGAAGGCATGATTGGCCTGTATAAGGCCATTCGTGACTACCGGGACGGCAGGCAGGCGCATTTCAGGTCGTTTGCGGAGCTTGTGCGTGACGCAGGCAGATCATATCTGCCGTCAAGTCCGCCACCCGCACACAAGCATGCGCCGCTGAGTGACTATCGTGTCGCTGCAGAGGGCATCGGCGAGGAAGGCGAGGGCTGCCTTGCCGATCTTCTGCTGATGAGCGCGGCGTCGATCCCGAACGAGATACTGCTCGAGCGGGAGATTGGCCGAATGCCTGGCCGGTAGAGGCGACTCGAAGACCTGAGCGATTTTGAATACGGGGTCCTGCAGGGCTATCTGGACGGCAGAAGCTATGACGCGATGGCCGGCGCTTCGGACGGCCGCTGAAAGCTGTGGATAACGCGCTGCAGCGCGCAAAACGCAAGGCCGGTCGTATGCTTGCGGAAGTGATCTAGGGCCGGTGCGGCGGAACGGTTGGCCAACCGATGTGGGCCGACGTAGCTCAGTTGGTAGAGCAGGGGTTTTGTAAACCTCAGGTTACGGGTTCGAGTCCCATCGTCGGCTCCAGATTTTTATATAGTTTGGAGGCAATCGCCTCCACGTGGGGGGATGCCCGAGTGGTTAAAGGGGGCAGACTGTAAATCTGTTGGCCGAAGGCTACGGTGGTTCGAATCCACCTCTCCCCACCATATTAAGAACAGTCCGGCTTCTTCGATGGGGCGGGATTTCAATCCCGCCCCTCGGAATGCGGTGCCGGACTGTTGGCTTGCCCACGTGGCGCAGGGGTAGCGCACCTCTTTGGTAAAGAGGAGGTCATGGGTCCGAATCCCATCGTGGGCTCCATTTTCGAGGAGTCGAAAGTCAGAAGTCGAAAGTCAGAAGTCGTGCGGCTTGAACCCGGACTTTGGACCCTAGACTTGGACTATTTTCGAGGGAGGCTAACAAAGATGGCTAAGCAGCGGTTTGAGAGAACTAAGCCGCACGTAAACATCGGCACTATTGGTCACGTGGACCATGGCAAGACGACGCTAACCGCTGCTATCACGGCAGCGCTGGCGACGAAGGGTTTGGCGAAGTATACGCCTTACGATCAGATCGACTGCGCTCCCGAAGAGCGGGAGCGCGGCGTTACGATCAACATTTTCCATGCGGAGTATGAGACGGAGAAGCGTCACTATGCTCACGTGGACTGCCCTGGTCACGCCGACTACATCAAGAACATGATCACTGGCGCCGCTCAGATGGACGGCGCGGTGCTGGTGGTGAGCGCGGCTGACGGTCCGATGCCTCAGACTCGCGAGCACATTCTGCTTGCGCGACAGGTAAACGTGCCTTACATCGTGGTTTTCCTGAACAAGTCTGACATGGTCGACGATCCGGAGCTGCTGGAGCTGGTCGAGCTTGAGGTTCGCGAGCTGCTCACGAAGTATGGCTTCCCTGGCGACGATCTGCCTGTGATCACTGGTTCTTCGCTGAACGCTCTGCAGGATTTGGACCAGAGCAAGGCGGACACGGATGCCGTGAAGTCGATCTGGGATCTGCTCGATGCTATCGACAGCTACATTCCGACTCCGGAGCGCGACGTTGACAAGCCGTTCCTGATGCCGGTTGAAGACGTGTTCACGATCACTGGTCGTGGGACTGTTGCGACGGGCCGCGCGGAGCGCGGGACTCTGAAGCTGAGCACTGAAGTGGAGATCGTCGGAATCAAGGAGACTCGAAAGACGGTCGTGCACCGGAATCGAGATGTTCCGCAAGATGATGGACGAGTGCCAGGCCGGCGACAACGTTGGTCTGCTGCTTCGCGGCGTTGACCGCAAGGACATCGAGCGCGGTCAGGTTATCGCGAAGCCGGGTTCGGTGAAGCCGCACACGAAGTTCAAGGCTGAGATCTACGTTCTGACGAAGGAAGAGGGCGGTCGACACACTCCGTTCTTCAAGGGCTATCGACCTCAGTTCTACTTCCGAACGACCGACGTGACTGGCTCGATGGAGCTGCCTGAGGGCATGGAGATGGTTATGCCTGGCGACAACGTTACGATTAGCGCTGAGTTGATCGTGCCGATCGCTCTGGAGCAGGGGTTGAACTTCGCTATCCGCGAGGGCGGCCACACCGTTGGCGCGGGCGTCGTTTCCGAGGTTATCGAATAGAATAGTCGTGTGCACCGGAGCGCGGTCAACCGTGCCCGGCGTTTGATTTGTGGAGAATGCAATGGCGAAAAAGGGCGGCGGAGAAGTCCGCGTAACGATCAACCTGGCGTGCGAAGAATGCAAGCGCCGGAACTACACGACGTATAAGAACAAGCGAAACGATCCCGATCGGCTGGAACTGAAGAAGTACTGCCCTTGGGATCGCAAGCATACCGTGCACAAGGAGGCCAAGTAGGCCTGCCAATCGCTCTTTGCGAGCGACTCGGCTGGCGTGTGGTATAATAGCGCGTGTGCGGCTTGAACGGCCGCGAAGTTGTGTGATGCAACCTGCAACGCGCAGGGGCTTAGCTCAGCTGGTAGAGCACCGGTCTCCAAAACCGGGTGTCGTGGGTTCGATCCCGGCAGCCCCTGCCATTTTTTGGGTTTTCGGAGGAATAATGGCCAACAGTGCTGCGGCGAAGACGGCCCCGAAGGCCGAAAGGCGAAGGCATCTTCGCCAGAGATTTGGAAGTTTATCCGGGAGAGCTACATCGAGACTCGCTATAAGTCGGCATGGCCGACGTGGGCCGGAGCTGAGGCAGTTCACGATTGTCGTGATCTTTGCGGTCGCTGGTGGTCGCGGTTGTGGATCGGCGGCTCTAGACATCTTCTTTAGGCATGATCACTCAGGGTACTCTGGGGCGTTAGACTGTAGATGACTGAAAAACAGTGGTACACGGTACACACATACTCGGGTCACGAGAATAAGGTCAAGACCAACATCGAGCGCCGCGCGGAGTCGATGAACCTGAAGGACAGAGATCTTCAGGATTCTGGTTCCGACTGAGGCCGAGCTCAGGACTCGCGGCGGCAAGAAGCAGGAAGTCCAGCGGAAGGTCTTCCCTGGCTACGTGCTTATCGAGATGGTTCTGGACGATCAGACCTGGTATCTGGTCAAGAGCACGACCGGTGTCACCGGGTTTGTGAGCTCGGGCAACAAGCCGGTCCCGCTTCAGGACAAAGAGATTCAGGCGATTCTCGACGCGATCGAGGCTCCTGACCGCAGGCCGAAGGTGAAGTGGTCCAAGGACGAGGTCGTTCGCGTGACGACCGGGCCGTTCACCGACTTCACCGGCAAAATTGAGGAAGTCAACGTTGAAAAAGAAAAGCTCAAGGTGCTGATCTCTATCTTCGGTAGAGACACTCCCGTTGAGCTTGACTTCGGGCAGGTCGAAAGACTCTAGATTCGATCTCGCGGTCCCGTGAGGCCGATTCGGAGGAAAGATTCAGATGGCGAAGAAAGTGCTGGCGGTGGTCAAGTTGCAGATCAACGCCGGAAAAGCGACTCCCGCTCCGCCCGTTGGACCGGCTTTGAGCCAGTATATCAACGTGATGGAGTTCGTGAAGTCGTATAACGAGAAGACCGCTGACCAGGTCGGTAGCGTCATCCCGGTCGACGTGACGATCTATCGAGGATCGCTCGTTCACCTTTGTTCTCAAGACCCCGCCGGCGGCTGAGCTGCTCAAGAAAGCTGCGGGGATCGATACCGCGTCCGGCGAGCCCAACCGGGTGAAGGTCGGAAGGTGACCCGCGACAGGTCAGGCAGATCGCCCAGACAAGATGCCCGACCTCAATGCCAACTCCATCGAGCAGGCGATGAGAGAGATCGAAGGCACCGCCCGCTCAGCGGGAATCGAAATAGTAGACTAGTGTAGTCGGCTTTCAGAGTTAGAATGGTGATACGTGAATCGGACTGATTACTGAACCTGATACTCTCTTGGCGCAGGCGGCAGGCGAAAGCCATTATCCCGAATGGGACCTGCGAAATCACGAATCGGAGGAATGTAATGCCGACGAGAGGAAAGCGTTACGCCGAAGCAGCCAAGACCGTTGGCAACGGCGGAGCCGAAGTCGCCGCAAGAGGCGATGGAACTGGTCAAGAAGGCGGCCAGCGCGAAGTTTGATGAAACGGTCGATGTAGCCATCAAGCTGGGCGTTGACCCCAGGCACGGCGACCAGATGGTTCGTGGCAACACGACGCTGCCGCACGGCACCGGCAAGGTGCGCAAGGTTGCGGTCATCACCAAGGGCGATGGCGATTGCGGCGGCGCAGGAGGCCGGAGCGGACACGGTCGGCGGCGAGGAGCTGGTCAAGGAAATCCAGGGCGGCTGGATGGACTTCGAGGTCCTGCTCGCGACCGAGGACGTGATGGGGCTGGTCGGAAGACTCGGCAGCATTCTGCGAGCCAAGATGCCGAGCAAGAAGGCCGGGACGGTCGCGCCGGTCGCTCAGATCGGCAACGTTGTCAAAGAGATCAAGACCGCGTCGCGTGTCGAATACCGCGTCGAGAAGGAAGGCATCGTTCACTGCCCGATCGGGAAGGTGTCGTTCGAGGCCGAGCAGCTGACCGAGAACCTCGGCGCGCTGGTCGATGCGCTGGTGAAGGCCAAGCCGTCATCGGCGAAAGGCCGCTATCTGCAGAAGATCGTCGTCAGCTCCACGATGGGGCCCGGCGTTCGAGATCGATCGCCAACGAGGCCGCGCGCCTCAGCGCGAAGTGACGAATTATGAGTTATGAATTACGAATTGGTGTGTGCTCTGATTCGTGACTCGTATTTCGAAATTGGTATTTCGTATTTCGTCATTCGTAATTGAATGAAGAGTGCCGTAGACAGTGGGTACCCGAAAGGGTGTAATGCTCCGAATGGAGCGCCGACCGAGGCTCAGTTGACCAATTGCCAGCCGCACGCGCGGCGAGGTGCAATCGATGGAATCGAGGGCTGTCTGCACAAGACAGCCCTTTTTGCATCTTAGGGCTTGACTGGCAACTTGCAACCGAAGAAGGAGGTGAGACGTATTGCCGAAGTTTGAGAGAGAGCCAAGAGCGGACAAGGTGGCGGAGGTCGCCGAGCTGAAGGATAGTCCTGGGTGCGGCAACGGTGATTCTGACGGACTACCAGGGACTGGATGTCAAGGGCATTATCCGCCGTCCGCAAGAAGCTTCGGGAGGCCGGCAGCGGCTATCGGGTCGTGAAGAACAGCCTCTTCGAGCTTGCCGCGGTCGGCTCGGCGGCTGAGAAGCTCGCGGAGGGCCTGGTTGGCCCGACGGCGATTGTCTACACAGAGGACGATCCGGTAGCGGCCGCAAAAGCGCTTCAGGAGTTTGCCAAGGGCCCGCAGCCGATCAAGATCAAGGCGGGGGTGGTTGATGGCCAGATCTGATGTCCGCGGCTCAGATCGGCGAGCTGGCGAAGATTCCTGGCAAGCAGCAACTCTACGCCATGGTGGTCGGCGGACTGCAGAGCCCGATCACCGGCCTTGTCGGCACGCTGCAGCAGATGATCAGTCAGGTGGTCTTCACGCTGCAGGCTGTTGCTGACCAGAAAGCCGCATAGTGATAGGCAGGGTTCTCCAGAACCCGAAATCAGCGATCGGAGACGCCTCCTACAACAATAACGAAAGGGTGCATATTCGGAAATGGCTAACATACCTGAACTGATTGAGACAGTAAAGAACATGACCGTCCTGGAGCTCAACGACTTCGTGAAGGCTCTCCAGGAGGAGTTTGGCGTGTCGGCGATGGCGATGGCCGCGCCGGCCGCCGCGGGCGGAGCTGCCCGCCGCTGAGGAAGTCGAGGAGAAGACGACGTTCGACGTGATCCTTACCGCCGCTGGCGCCGAGAAGATCCAGGTCATCAAGGTCGTCCGCCAGCTCACCAGCCTCGGCCTGAAAGAAGCCAAGGACCTTGTTGACAGCGCTCCCAAGCGATCAAGGAAGGCGCCAACAAGGAAGAGTGCCGACAAGATCAAGTCCGAACTCGAGGCCGTCGGCGCGACAGTCGAGATCAAATAGCATCTCAAATCTGCGTGCATTTTAGCCCTGGGTGCGGCCGCTAGGAGCCGGTCGCGCCCAGGGCGTGCGTACGTACTTGGGAAATATTTCCCTGATTTCGTTGACCCGACTTGCTCATTCTGATATAATTACTCTTTGCGTGTCTTCGCGTGTCTTCGCGTTTTTACCCAATCAGGAGGGCTAGATGAAGGAAATCCAGCATCGGACCAAGCGCACCCCTGAGGTGATCGACCTTCCCAACCTGGTCGAGATTCAGCTTAACTCCTACAAGTGGTTTCTCCAGGAAGGGCTGAGAGAGCTTTTCCACAGCTTCTCGCCCATCTACGATTTCACGGGCAATCTTTCCCTGGAACTGCTGGATTACACACTTGGCGATCCAAAGTATTCAGTCGAAGAGTGCCGCTACCGCGACATGACCACCTACGAAGCGCCGATCAAGGTGCGCGTAAGGCTCACAGCGGCCGGCAAGGAAGTCATCGAGTCGGAGGTCTATCTGGGCGACCTGCCGCTTATGACCGAAAAAGGAACCTTCGTTATCAACGGAGCCGAGCGCGTGGTTGTCAGCCAGCTCGCTCGATCTCCCGGCGTCTACTTCAAGGACACGCTCGACTTCTCGGGACGCGTCCTCTACTATGCGACTATCATTCCAAGCCCCGGAGCCTGGATCGACATAGAAACCGATGCCAACGACGTCATCAGCGTTCGCGTCGCACAGACAAAGAAATTCCCGCTTACCAGCCTTCTTCGCGCGCTCAACATCTTCGAGCCGGCGTGCCCGATGACTGAAGTCCACTCGCCGAACGATGTGATGGGCCGCCAGATCGCGGCCGACGTGGTCAACAGGGAGACCGGCGAGGTCGTCTACGAGGCCGGCGCGACCGTTGACGAGAAGATGGTCAAGAAGCTGCACGGCCTCCACATCAACGGCGTCGAAGTCGATATGGAGGGCCACCGCTGCTCCACGACCCCCGAGATCCTCGAGCTCTTCAGCACCAAGGAAGTGCGGTACCGACACGACCGCCGCCGGCGTCCGCGGACTGCGGCCCGTCGGCGACATCAAGGACGGCGCTAAGGTTCTCGTGAAGGCCGGCGAGAAGATCAGCGACGACGCGGCCAAGAAGATCGAGAAGATGAAGCTGCCGTCGCTGGAGGTCTACATCGTCAACCACTACGTTGACGCGACCCTCGAACAGGACCCGACCCACGATATGGACGAGGCCCTGATCGACATCTACCACCGAATCCGGCCCGGCGACCCGGCGACTCAGGAGAGCGCGCGGAGCTTGATGAACTCCTACTTCTTCGACACCCGCCGTTACGACCTGGCAAGGGTCGGCCGCTACAAGCTCAACAAGAAGCTCGGCCTGAACCTGCCCGAGCACGTCCGCGCGGTCACTCGCGAAGACCTGATCAAGATCATCCACTACATTATCGGTCTTTCCGAGGCAGGCGCGCTGGTGACGCATCTCAACTCCGCCAACCTCGAAAAGCGCCTGCCGGAGCTGGACAAGGCCGTCAAGGCAGCCGCGAAGAATGCGCGACGAGGAAGAGCTTGCGCCCGGAGGACGGGTCTACAAGTTCAAGCAGAACCTCGACAAGCTGCACAACGTCCGCCTGGGCGATCTCTTCACGGAGGCCACGCTCAAGGACACCCGCGAGCTTCTCGATCTGATACCCAACGGCAATCGACTGGTCTCCGACACGCCCGCCGAGCTCTATGCCGAGACCGCCATCAGGCTCGTCGCGTGCTCGACGGACGACATCGACCACCTGGAAAACAAGCGCGTGCGGTCGGTCGGCGAGCTTCTGCAGGACCAGCTCCGAATGGGCTTCCTGCGAATGGAGAAGGTCGCCAAGGAGCGCATGACCAGCCTCGATCCCGGAGAACGTGATCCCGCAGGTTATCCTCTCCGTCAAGCCGATCTCCGCGAGCATCAAGAGCTTCTTCGGATCGAGCCAGTTGTCGCAGTTTATGGACCAGACCAACCCGCTCGCCGAGCTTACGCATAAGCGCAGGCTGTCGGCGTTGGGGCCGGGCGGTCTAGCGAGGCAGAGCGCGAAACTGGAAGTCCGCGACGTTCACCACTCGCACTACGGCCGAATCTGTCCGATCGAGACCCCTGAAGGCCCGAACATCGGCCTGATCGGTTCGATGGCGATCCACGCCAGAATCGACGACTACGGCTTCCTGCAGAAGTCCGTATCGAATCGTCAAGGGCGGCAAGGTGACCGACGAGATCGTCTACATGTCGGCCGACGAGGAGAGCCAGGAGTATATCGCTCCGGCGAACACGCCGATCGACCCGGTGACGCGCGAGTTCACTCGAACCGACGGTCATCGTCCGGCACGAGAACACCTATCCGCAGGTAGCCTCGAACAAGGTCACCTACGTGGACGTGTCGCCGATGCAGATCATGTCCGTCGCGACGTCGCTGATCCCGTTCCTTGAGAACGACGACGCGAACCGCGCTCTGATGGGCTCGAACATGCAGAGGCAGGCGGTGCCGCTGCTGCGGGGCGATGCGCCGTTGGTCAAGACCGGCATCGAGGAGCGCGCGGCGCGCGACTCGGGCGCTGTATCGTGATCGCAAGCGGATCGGGCATCGTCCGCAAGCGCGACTGCCGAGCAGATTCTGGTCGAGGCCGAGGACGGCACGATCGATACCTACAATCTCATCAACCTGCTGCGCTCCAACCAGGCCACCTGCATCACGCAGAAGCCGATTGTCAAGATAGGCAAGCGGGTTAGAGCAGGGCGACGTGATCGCCGACGGGCCATGCACCGCCAACGGACAGCTGGCGCTCGGGCAGAACATGCTGGTCGCGTTCATGCCGTGGAACGGCTACAACTACGAAGACGCCGTGCTGCTCTCCCAGAGGATGGTGAAGGACGACATGTTCACCTCGATACACATCGAGAAGTATGAGACCGAGGCGCGCGACACCAAGCTCGGCCCTGAAGAGATCACTCGCGACATTCCCAACGTCGGCGAGGACGTGCTGAAGGACTTGGACTCCAACGGCATCATCCGCGTCGGCGCCGAAGTCCGGCCGGAGGACATTCTGGTCGGCAAGGTCGCGCCGAAGGGACAGGGCGAGCTGACCGCCGAGGAGAGCCTGATCATCGCGATCTTCGGCAAGAAGGCCGAGGAGACCCGCGACGTTTCGCTGCGGGTGCCGCACGGCGAGAGCGGCACGGTCGTGGACGTGAAGGTCTTCTCCCGGTTCAAGTATAAGTGCAGCCGCTGCGAGGCGGTCTTCGACTTCTCGAAGAAGCCGGAGCGGATGCTGTGCGAGCGGTGCGACGGCGAACTCGACCGCGAGGCCGGCGACGAACTGCCGCCGGCGTTAATCAGCTCGTGCGCGTCTACATCGCGCAGAAGCGCAAGGTCATGGAAGGCGACAAGATGGCGGGCCGGCACGGCAACAAGGGTGTCATCTCCAGATTCTGCCCGAGGAAGACATGCCGTATCTGCCCGACGGGACGCCGGTTGACATCGTGCTCAACCCGCTCGGCGTTCCGAGCCGAATGAACATCGGCCAGATTCTGGAGACGCATCAGGGCCTGGTCGCGCACCATCTGGGCTGCGCGTTCCGCAACCCGATCTTCCAGGGCGCGACCGAGACAGAGATCCTCGCCGACATGAGCGTGCTCGCCTGGAAGCTCCGAATCGGTGTCGCCAGGCAGTATGCGAAGGAACTGGGCCTGGATGTCGAGATCGCGAGCGAGAGAAAGTCGAGTCGGTTGTCCGGCACATCCTGGCCAAGATCGGCGAGATGACGGCGAGGAACTCGACGCCGAGGTTCAGCCTATCAAGGACCTCTACGACGAGAGCATTCAGGCGGTTCGCGAGCACGTCAGGGCAGCTCGATGCCGCTGCGCTGGAAACGCTGAGCGTCAAGCTCAGCGGGCCGGTCGCGGTGGATGATCCTGATGGCGATCCGAGAGGCGCTTTCCGAGCGGCTCCGCATCACCAACGAGGCGAGGCTCGCGGCTGACGAGGCCGAGATGAGGCCGTGGACGAGGCATGAAGCCGAGGATCGAGCCGAAGAGGCGACGAGGACCGAATCGCTCGATCCGGAGTCCGTCGAGATTCCGTTCGTGGGCGCAAAGCCGCCCAAGAAATACGACTATGATGCTCTGATCGCCGCGTTCGAGGCAAACGTCCAGAAGCGGATGGGCTACGACGAGCACACAGGCAAGTGCACACTCTTCGATGGCCGTACGGGTCAGCAGTTCAGCCAGGATGTGACCATCGGCCAGATCTACATGCTGAAGCTGGCCCACCTGGTCGAGGACAAGATCCACGCCCGCTCCACCGGACCTTACTCGCTGGTCACGCAGCAGCCGCTCGGCGGCAAGGCGCAGTTCGGCGGGCAGCGGTTCGGTGAGATGGAAGTCTGGGCGCTGGAGGCCTACGGCGCGGCGTATACGCTGCAGGAGATCCTGACCATCAAGAGCGACGACGTTCAGGGCCGCGTCAAGACCTACGAGTCCATCGTCAAGGGCGAGAGCATACTCGAACCGGGCGTGCCGGAGTCGTTCAAGATTCTCATTAACGAGCTCCAGAGCCTGGGGCTTAAGGTCACCGTCGAGGACGACCGAGACAGGGTGATCGACCTCAAGGATACCGAAGACGAGCTCGTCGGAAGGCCACGAAGGTCGGTGATGGCTCGGCAGAAGCGCCGCAAGAGAGTGCTGGAACTGAGGGAGGATCTCTAAGATGGCTGATGCTAGTACCTTTGACAAAATACGCATAGGGATCGCTTCCCCGGACGAAATACGTTCCTGGTCCTGCGGCGAAGTCAAGAAGCCGGAGACAATCAACTACAGGACATTCAAGCCCGAGCGCGACGGGCTGTTCTGCGAGAGGATCTTCGGTCCGGTCAAGGACTGGGAGTGCCACTGCGGCCGATACAAGAAGGTCAAGTTCAAGGGCATAGTCTGCGACAGGTGCGGAGTCGAGGTCACTCGCTCCAAAGTGCGCCGCGAGCGCATGGGCCACATCGAGCTTGCCGCGCCCGTCTCGCACATCTGGTATCTCAAGGGCGTTCCCAGCCCGATGAGCCTGCTGCTCGAACATGTCGCCCAGGCCGCTGGAGCGAGTGCTCTACTTCGCCTCCTACATCGTGACCTTCGTTGATCGGCCCAAGATCAACGAGCACCTGGAGGAGATTCGCGACGGCGGTTGCGGCCGCGGCCGAGGACGTCGTCAATCAGCGCGACGCCAACATTGCCACCATCGCGCAAGGAAGCCGCCAAAGAAGAGAAAGAGAACGCCGGACTGGGACGACAAGAAGCGCAAGGATCACGAGAAGAAGCTCAACGAGCGCATCAAGGGCGAAGAGCGCGATGCCACCGATCACGTCGACGAGCTTCATGCCACGCTCAAGCTGCTGGAGACCGTTCAGAAGCAGGAGCTTGTCACCGAAGACCAGTATCGCGCGCATCGAGCGACTGCTGGAGGTGCTTTCCGACCGGCTGGACGTCGATCTGCGCAAGCTGCTTCCGGGCGGGACTCGGCGGCAGCGCGATCAAGGAGCTGCTCGCCGAGATCGACCTCGAGAAGCTCGCCCGCGAGCTGCGAAAGGAGATATCGCAGACCACCGGGCCCGAAGCGCGCCCGCGCGATCAAGCGGCTCGAAGTGGCCGAGGCGTTCATCATCTCCAAGAGCCGGCCGGAGTGGATGATTCTGGACTGCATCCCGGTCATCTCGCCGGAGCTGAGGCCGATGGTCCAGCTCGACGGCGGCCGGTTCGCGACTTCCGACCTCAACGATCTCTACCGGCGCATCATCAACCGCAACAACCGGCTGAAGAAGATCACCGAGATCCGCGCGCCGGAGTCGATCATCAACCACGAGAAGCGGCTGCTTCAGGAAGCCGTGGATGCGCTGATCGACAACGGCAGGCGCACGCAGGCCGGTCGTCGGCTCCAACAACAGGCCGCTGAAGTCGCTTTCGGACATGCTCAAGGGCAAGGAAGGCCGGTTCCGCAAGAACCTGCTCGGCAAGCGCGTTGACTACTCGGGACGCTCGGTTATCGTGGTCGGCCCGTACCTCAAGCTGCACCAGTGCGGTCTGCCGCAAGGAGATGGCGCTGGAGCTCTTCAAGCCGTTCGTTATGAAGACGCTTGTCGAGAAGAAATACACCTCCAACATCAAGACCGCCAAGCGCATGATCGACCGGATGAAGCCCGAGGTCTGGGACGCGCTGGAGGAGGTCATCAGCGAGCATCCGGTTATGCTCAACCGCGCCCCGACCCTGCACAGGCTCGGCATCCAGGCGTTCGAGCCGATACTGGTCGATGGCAAGGCGATCCAGCTTCACCCGCTGGTCTGCCACGCGTTCAACGCGGACTTCGACGGCGACCAGATGGCGGTTCACGTGCCGCTGTCGGCGTCGGCGCAGGCGGAAGCGCGCATTCTGATGCTCTCGACGCACAACCTGTTCTCGCCCGCGGACGGCCGGCCGATCGTCGCGCCGATTCAGGACATCGTTCTCGGTGCGTTACTATCATGACGATGAAGCGAGAGGACCTGCCCGAAGAGCTTCAAGCCGAAGATCGTTCGCCGACGAGGAGGACGCGCTGCTGGCGTATCGCAGCGGCGCTTGTGGACCTGCACGAGCCGATCCAGCGTGCGCCTGCCGAAATCGCATGACACGGAAGAGCTCGAGATGCGCGAGATCACGGTCGGGCGATTGCTCTTCAACAACGTCGCTGCCGCGCGAACATGCGCTACATCGACAAGCCGATCGACAAGAAGACCATGTCCTGGCTCGTCACCGAGTGCTACGATACCAACGGTCACGAGCGCACCGTCCAGCTTGCTCGATGATCTCAAGGACATCGGGTTCCGCTACGCGACCTTCGCCGGCATGACCATCTCCATGACCGACATGGACATCCCGTCCAAGCGCGACGAGATCATCGAGCACACCCAGGACGAGGTCGCGAAGAAGAACCGCGCATACACCAGAGGACTTATCACCCAGTCCGAACGCAAACAGCAGGTCTTGAACTGTGGACGCGCGCCGCCGAGGATGTCGCGGACTCGCTCCTTGACGGGCTCGAGCCGTTCAACCCGATCTCGATCATCACGACTTCGGGAGCGAGAGGCAGCACCAGGCAGATCACCCAGCTCGCCGGTATGCGAGGTCTGATGAGCGACCCGTTCGGCAACCTCATCGAGGACCTGCCTATCAAGTCGAACTTCCACGAGGGACTGAGCGTCCTCGAATACTTCATCTCAACGCACGGCGCGCGAAAGGGTCTTGCGGACACCGCTCTGCGAACCGCTGACGCCGGATATCTGACCCGGAGGCTGGTGGACGTGGCGCAGGATGTGATCGTTCGCGGACGTGGACTGCGGCACCGCCAACGGCGTCTATGTGTCGATGATCGAGGAAGGCGGCGACGTCATCGAGACCGTCGCCGACCGGATCAAGGGCCGTACCGCTCTCGAAGACATCATTCCTGCCGGGCCAGGACGAGCCGATTGTCCCTGCCGGCGAGGTGATCACCGAGGAGGCCGCGGAGCAGATCGACGCAGCCGGGCATCACCAAGGTCGGCATCCGCTCGCCGCTGACCTGCGAACTGCGGCAGGGGATCTGCGCAAGTGCTACGGCCGCGACATGGCGCTCGGGAGGTCGGTCGAATCCGGGACTGCCGTCGGCATCATCGCGGCGCAGTCGATCGGTGAGCCGGGAACCCAGCTTACGATGAGAACATTCCACACCGGAGGCGTCGCGGGCAAGTATCTGACCGGAGTCGCGGAAGTCAAGAAGAAGAAGCAGGAATCCCTGCGCGACCTTCACGAAGACATCCGCCGCGGTCTGGTCTCCATTGAAGACGGCGTCGAGGGCATGGAGCGCGAGCGCGTTCGGGCGGTCCAGGCTGTTCTGAAGGTGCTTGAAGACCAGGTGAGAGGTCTGCTGCGGGTCGTCGAGCTGTTCGAGGCCCGAAAGCCCAAGGGACAGGCGATCATCACCGAAGTCGCCGGCAAGGTCACCGACATCGAAACCCGCGGTCTCAAGCGCGTGGTCATTCATACTGAGATGCCGACCTACGATACGTCCATGTTGGCCGGAGAGATCACCGTCGATGACGTGATCAATCCCGAAGAACGGCGAGACTCTCATCGAGGCCGGCACCGATCTTACCGAGAAGCTGGCTCGCAAGATCAAGGACGCGGGCGTCGAGATCGTCAAGCTTCGCAAGACCCACCTGGTTCCTTACCGAGGCAACCTCGAGGTTCAGGTGGGCCAGGAAGTCCAGGCGGGCGACCGCTTGACTGAAGGCCCGCTCGATCCGCACAAGGTGCTTGAGCTGCAGGGCGTGCGCGGCGTTATGGAGTATCTCGTGCGCGAGATCCAGAGCGTCTACAAGTCCCAGGGCGTTGACATCAACGATAAGCACGTCGAGATCATCGTCCGCCAGATGCTCAAGAAGCGCAAAGTACTGGAGGCCGGCGACTGCGCGCTTCCTGCCGGGCCAGATCGTCGGACAAGTTCGACTTCGAGGATGAGAACGCTCGCGTTCGCGATCTTGGCGGGACCGAAGCGACCGCCGAGTGGGTGCTGCTGGGCATCACCGAGGCGTCGCTCGCGACCGACAGCTTCCTGAGCGCGGCGTCGTTCCAGAAGACCACCAGGGTGCTCACCGACGCCGCCGTCAAGGGCAAGCGGGACAACCTGGTCGGCCTCAAGGAGAACGTCATCATCGGACGGCTGATCCCGGCCGGCACCGGCCTTCCGAGGTACCGCGCGCTGGAGGTCACCGACCAGGGCGGCGAGATCATCACCACTGCCCGCGAGCTCTTCCGGCCCACCTACGACGAGGGGGAGGAGGCGCTGCTCGCCGCTGACCTCGACATCGATGAGATTGTGCCCGAGGAAGACGAGGGTGACGGCCCCGGCGGGTCGGATGACGAGATCGACGAAAGCGACATCGTCAAGAGCCTCGACGCCGCCCTCGGCGACGTTGACGCGGAGGAGTCCGAGTCCGAGGACGAATCCGGTGATGAAGCCGAGGACGAATCGGACGAGGAGCCCGACGAGGAACCGGTGATCGAGCCGGAGGACGAAGCGGTAGCCGCCGACGCGCTATCCGACGACGACACCGCCGCCGATCCCGGCGACTCCGAATCGGACGAATCCGAGCCCGACTCGTCAGACGAAGACTAACTTCACAAGCCCCGGCTCCATCGCGGAGCCGGGGCTCTAACCTCTAACCTCTAACCTCTAAAACGGCGACCCGCTCGGTCCATACACGCTTATGTTGTTGTGGACCGCCGCCACTCCGGGCACTGACGCCGCCACGCCGGTCGCGTTTTCCCTATCGACATCGGTTGTGACCGTCCCGTCCAACTCGACCACTCCCTGGGAAGCGCGAACCTGAATCCGCTTCGCGTTGATCGCCGACTTGTTGAACGCGCGCCTGACCTCGCCGACCAGTATGATATCGTCAGCAGTCTTCGGATCAACGTTGAGACAGTTCCGCACGTCGGTCACGCCCCGCACGCTCCATGCGAACAGGATGGCGAGGTCGCGCTTGCCGGATGTCTGGACCATGCCCCACAGCGTCACGACGCCGTCGCACACACTGACCATGATCGGATACTGCGTCGAGGACACCGACCCCGACAGCCGCGAGATCACTTGATCCTGTATCACCTGGTCGGATTCGATAGGGCATGCAGGGATCGCGTAGCCCCCTATGGGGCAGTGCTGTGCCGCCGCCACTCCCGCAAGACTCAATATGCCAATCACCAGCGCTGCGGCTGGTGTTATCGTTTTTGCGAAACGCTTTCCAAACCGCCACATAATAACGCCTCCCAATGCGTCTACATAGTGAGTGTACCCGGCGGCGGCCGAAAGGTCTCAGGTGTTGGGTGTCAGGTGTCGGACACCTGACACCCAACACCCAAGGCCGGCATTTCTGCTATAATGTGCACGGCATGGAGCGCACTGTCTATCTTGGTCTGGGCGCCAACCTCGGCGACAGGGAGTCCAATCTGCGCGCGGCGGTGCGGATGCTGCGCGAGCGCGGCTGCGATTTGACCGCCGCTTCGTCGCTATACGAGACGAAACCGGTCGGAATCGCCGACCAGCCGGACTTCCTCAACGCCGTCATTCGGGTGAGAACCGCTCTGAATCCTCGCGATCTTCTTGCGACCTGCCGAAGAATCGAGCAGGAGATGGGCCGGGTGAGAACACTTCGCTATGGTCCGAGAGTCATAGATATAGATATACTTCTCTACGAGGGCGCGGAATCGAGCGAGGACGAACTCGTCATCCCGCATCCGCGTATACCCGATAGGGCGTTCGTGCTGGTCCCGCTGGCCGAGATCGCGCCGACAGTCGAGATAGGCCCCGGCGTCACCGCCCGCCACGCGGCAAATAGCACCGACCGATCAGGGGTTCGACGCGTCGCCGACCCATCGTGGCCGACGGCCACTGTTCAATAGTCAATATTCAATACTCAATACTCAATGCCATGGGTCTTTTCAGATACGAAGCCGTAGACAAGACCGGCCGGGTGCTTCACGGAGCGATGGACGCTTCGGACGAGCGCCAGGTCGCCGGCAAACTCGCAGCGATGGGTTACCAGGCGCGAGCGGTCTATCCTGCCGGCGGTGCGCCGCAGACCACCGTCCAGACCGCCGCCGCGCGTGTCGCGCAGCCGGCCGCGCCACCTACGCGCGGCGTGCCGGTCTCGGTCAAATCCTGCGTGTCGATGCGATCGCTTGCGGCTTTCTTCAGGCAGTTGGCTACGCTGGTCAGGTCCGGGATTTCCGTCTACCAGGCCTTCGTGGACTTGTCCACGGTGACCCACAACAGGCGCCTGCGGATGGCGTGCGGGGAGATGGCGACGGCGGTCCAGGGCGGCCAGAAGCTCTCCGGGGCGATGGCGAAATATCCGCACATATTCCCTGTCCACGCGACCGCATCGGTCTGGGCGGGGGAGCTCTGCGGCAACGTGGACATCGCCCTCGAAGAGGTGGCGGCCGACCTGGAGCGGGAGGCGTCCGAGACGACTTTTGGGATGATCGGCTGGGGCATCACGAAGGCTGACGCCGTCTTCTGCCTGTTCGCATTCCCGTTCTTCGATATGAAGAAGATCCTGAACGCCGCCTGGGCCACCAGCACGGGCCAGGCGCAGCAGTAGCTTATCCAACTGGTCTCAACGTTCTCAAAGTCGCGATTCCGGCGGGCATGATCGTGATGATTGGCCTTTCTTGCGTGGGGCCGAGCCAAGCACGTGCCCGCGGTTAGGCGAGTCCTCGACAGCCTCGTGCTGCACGCGCCTCTGTGGGGCAAGCTGCATCGATATCGCTGCTAACGCGCGCTTCCTGCATGTGCTCGATATGCTCTACGCCGCAGGCATCAGTCCCGAGACCGCGTGGGACGCCGCCAGCCTCACGGCCAGGAATAACGAAATGGCCACGAAGCTCCGAAACGCGAGGCAGAGGTCGCCGAATGCCGAGCGAGTCTCGGACCTCTTCCAGACCGCGGGCATATTCGAGCCGGAGGACGTCGGGACGGCGATGGCGGGCGAGAAGAGCCGGCCGCCTGCCCGAGGCACTGGGCAATCTCTCCGCCATGTACGAGGACAGGATCTCCGAGCCTCCGCATGTGGGGCCGCGTCTGCTCCATTCACGCGCTCTTCCTCAGCCAGCTCCTGCTGAGCGCGTATTGCGATGATCATGCATGGCCGCCGAGCTATCGCTCGTTCCTGGACGCCGTTTCTCGATGAAGCACTTGGAGGCCACTAGCGGATAGTCATGCCGACTTTCAACTACAAGGCAAAGGACAAAGCAGGAAACACGGTGACGGGCACCGTCGAAGCCGCAACGAGCACGCCGCTGCCGGCACGATCCGCGAGATGGGTCATCTGCCGATGGAGATCCGCGCCCGCGCGTGGCCTGCGTCCAGGTGGAGCCCAGCGCCGAGGCCGGCAACGCCTTCGCTCGCTATCTGATCTATCCCTCTGGACCGGCGTCAACATCAAGATGCTCGCGCTGTTCTACCGCCAGCTTGCCACGATGCTCGCGGCCGGGCATGTCGCTGTCCGAGGCGCTGCGAAGCCAGGGGAACCGCACCCGGGGCCGGTTCGGCGTCATCATCGCCGAGATGCGCGGAACGCGTCTCCGGCGGGCCGCTCTCGGACACGATGCGCCGCTATCCCAAGGTCTTCAGCCGCCTGCAGATCGCGCTGTCCACGCGGGAGAGGGTGGCGGCCTGCTGGACCAGCATGGTCGAGCGCATCGCCTCGTATCTCGAATACGAGATGAAGGTGCGCGCGCTGATCGCCAAAGCGCTCATCTACCCGGTCATGATCTTGATCCTCGCGCTCCTGGCCTGGGTGTGTGTTCCGCACCTATTCGTGCTGGTGAACGACGGTTTCGCTCCGTTCTTGGCCCTGATCTGGCCGCCGCTCCGAATCTGGATCGCCGTTGCTATAGGACTCATCGTGGCCTCAAGCTCGTATTTCAGTTCCACACGCCGCGGTTGATCTGGGACTGCCTGAAGGTCAATATCCCGATCGTCGGCGGCAACGCCCGCAAGATCGCTATGTCGCGTTTCAGCCGCGCTCTGGCGGTCCTCTACGCCGCCGGGATGTCGTTGGCTGAAAGCATTGACATCGCCGCCGACGCGACTGCGGCAATCTGTTCATGGGCCGCGCGATCAAGTACGCCATTCCCGCGCTGCAGTCCGGCCAGGGGCTGACCGAATCGCTCACCCGCACCCGCGCGTCTCGCCTATGGTGCTGGACATGCTCGCGGTCGGCGAGCGATCGGGCAGCATGGACGCGGTGCTCGAGAAAGTCGCCGAGTACATGGACGAGGAGATCGATGCCAGCATTCACAAGCTCGGCATCGCCCTGTTCGTCCTGATGCTGCTCGCGGCCGGTGCTATCGTCGGATACATCGTGATCACATTCTGGATGAAGCTCTACGGCGGGCTTCTGGGGTCTCACGGCGGATGAGAACCACTCGCACCCACTACGAAGTGCTCGGGCTTCCCAGAAACGCGACCCCCGCCCAGATCAAGCGCCGCTATCGTGAGCTTGTGCGCAAGTTCCACCCCGACGTGGCAGTGGACAAGATCACCTCCCACCGGCTCTTTCTTCAGATCAACGAGGCATACGAAGTCCTCAGAGATCCCGCGCGCCGCAAGTCCTACGACGAAACCCTCGACCTCGACGAGATGATCCGCGCCAAGCGCGCCGCCCAGCGATCCACGCAGTCCGCTGGGCCGGCCGGCCCCCGGACTACCGCCGCGGCGTCCATCCCACACGCTCCGCGCAACATCGTCGCAGCTTCTCAAAGACGCGCAGTTCGCATTCATCCATAGGCGTCTCAACAGCGCCGCCGAGCTGTGCAAGCAGGCGCTCGCGATGGACCCCAGGAACGCACGCGCAAACGCGATGCTCGGCGACATCTACCGCGCCCAGGGCAAGACCGACGCCGCCATCAAGCACTACACCTACGCCATCCAGTTCGACCCGACCGACTCCGAGAGCCAGCGCAAGCTGCTCAATCTTATGGGCAAGCGCGTGAGGGCGCAGCAGCGGTATGGTTCCGTGCCCGACCCGATGAGGGCGCGCGTGGTCAACGCGGTCTGGTGGACCATTGCGTTCCTCCTGATCTTCCTCATCAGGGTCTATCCCGGCACGCCGATCCCGTGGCTGAATGCCTACATCCCGCGGATATCGATGTGGAGCTGGAACCTCGTGGTATTCATCGCGCTCGCATCGGCTCTCGCGGGCGCGCTGCTGAGCGTGAATGGCCTCCTGCGAAACCCCGACGACGAGCTCGTTTTCGACAGCTCGGGCGGCAGTTGGGCGATTGTGCCGGTCGGGTTCATTCTGCTGATCGGCTCCGGCTTCTTCTTCCTCGGCGCGGCGGGGTTCTATATGATATTCGGTGCGCTGCAGGGGTCGCTCTCGAAGTCCGTGCTGACGGTATTCGGCCTCGTGATCGGCGTGGTTTTCCTTGCTGCGCTGATGTATGAACCCCGTGCGATGAAGCAGGTATTGCTCTTCGGCGGCAACGTGGCATTTCTCTCAAGCCTGTTTGGGTGGTATACTGGAGCGGCACTCAAGCCACTAAGCGCAGAGTAGAGCATTTACAATTGTCAATTTCCAATTGACAATTCGCCACTAACCGCCAGGCTCGCGCCGACGGGCCAATAGTCAATAGTCAATAGTCAATACTCAATAGCAAATGACCCAGGGAGTGGACTATGGAAAAGAGGGTCACCGCGCCGGGCCTGATGGAGATGAAGGCTCGCGGCGAGAAGATATCGGTTCTGACCGCGTATGACTACGCGTGGGGCAGCTTGCCGACGAGGCCGGCATCGACGTCCTGCTTGTCGGCGATTCGCTGGGCATGGTCGTGCTCGGCTACGAGAATACCCTGCCAGGTCACGATGGAGGACATGATCCGCCACACGGCCGCCGTGGCGCGCGGCGCGAAGCGCGCGCTGGTCGTGTCGGACATGCCGTTTCTGTCGTTCCAGGTCAACGAGGAAGAGGCCGTGCGCAACGCCGGCCGGCTGGTCCGCGAAGCGGGCGCGCAGGCCGTCAAACTCGAGGGCAGCGACCACATCGCTCAAGCAGATCAGCGCATCGTCGATATCGGCATCCCTGTGATGGGTCACGTCGGCCTGACCCCGCAGTCGGTCCACCAGTTCGGCGGCTACAAGATGCAGGGCAAGGACGCGGCACAACGCCGAGCGGATCCGCCTCGAAGCGCAGGCCCTGCAGGAAGCCGGCGCGTTCGCCGTAGTGTTGGAAGCGATACCAGCCGCGCTCGCCAAGGAGATCACCGCGAGCCTGGCCGATCCCGACCATCGGCATCGGCGCCGGCCCGACTGCGACGGCCACGTGCTCGTACCTCACGACATCCTCGGCCTCTACGACGGCTCACGTTCCGTCGTTCGTCAAGCAATATGCCGACCTTGGCAGGTCACGCTCGACGCATTCAAGGCCTACAATTCCGACATCAAGGAACGCCGCTACCCGGAGCGCAAGACGTGACCCCCTCCCCATCGTGGGGAGGGCTGGGGTGGGGTCGGCAACTCCCTCCCCATCGTGGGGAAGGTTGCGGGTGGGGTCGGAAAGGACACAGGTAGCACATGGCCGAAGCGCTGTTTCGTAGCGTGGACTGCGTCATGCTCGCGGTGGACGATCTGGAAGCCGCGCTGGAGTTCTACCGCGATAAGCTGGGCCACAAGCTCGTCTGGCGGACCGACGCCGCTGCCGGGCTGGCTTTCGGTGATGGCGTCACCGAGATCGTGCTCGGCAAGACTAAGGAGATGGATATCAAGGTGGAATCGGCGGTGGAGGCTGCCGATTCGGTTCCAGGCCGTCCGGCGGCTCGATCATTGCCGGTCCGTTTGACATCACGATAGGCAAGTGCGTCGTCGTCCAGGACCCCTGGGGCAATCAGCACGTGCTTCTGGACAGCTCCAAGGGCCTGCTCAAGACGGACGAAGACGGCTTCGTGACCTCCAGACTCCGCCGGACCGCTGCCCACGAGGAGAATAGGCCCCTCGTGTCGAACCCACTTGCTATGATGATTGTCCACACCATCTCTGAAGTCCGCGAATCAGCCGCCGCCCGGGGCGACGGCAAGACCATCGGCCTCGTGCCCACGATGGGCGCGCTGCACGAGGGCCACATCGCGCTCGTTCGCCGCGCCCGCGCAGGAGTGCGGATTGGTCGGCGTCAGCATCTTCGTCAACCCGACCCAGTTCGGCCCGTCGGAGGACTTCACCCGCTACCCCCGCACGCTCGAAGCCGACTCGGAGATGTGCCGCGAGGCCGGCGTCGATCTGGTCTTCGCCCCGAACGCCCAGGAGATGTATCCCGAGGGCTTCGACAGCTGCGGTCGAGGTCGGCGGAGTCACGCGAGATGCTCGAGGGCGCGTCCAGGCCCGGCCATTTTCGCGGGCGTCACGACCGTCTGCCTGAAGCTCTTCAACATCTTCCAGCCCGACCGCGCCTACTTCGGCCGAAAGGACTACCAGCAGCTTCAGGTGATCACGAAGATGGTGCGCGACCTCGAACGTGCCGCTGGAGATCGTGCCGGTGGAGATCGTCCGCGAGCCCGACGGCCTGGCGCATGTCCTCTCGCAACCGCTATCTGACCCCGACGAACGCAGAGCCGCCCTGATTCTCAGCCACGCGCTATGCCGCCGCGAAGTCGGAGTTCCATTCCGGCGAACGAGACGCCGCTGGCCATCCAGCAATCGTGCATGCCCAGCTCGACTCCGAGCCGCTCGCGCAGACCGACTACGCCGTCGTGGTCGATTCCGAAACGCTGCTGCCTATCGAGACGATCGAGCGCCCCGCGGTCGTTCTCCTCGCCGTTCGCGTCGGCGCCACCCGCCTGATCGACAACATCGTGCCTCCAATCCCTGATCTGCCTCCTAATTCTCCTTGCCGTCGCATCCAGTTCAGCTAGAATAGTATCGTTGGAAGACGGTAGTAGGGGAGCTCGAATACTCGGCATCGTCGGCGTGGCCCTTTCGGCTCGCGCTGATTGTTGCTTCTGGGCGTGTATCTAGTTGCCACCGCCAAACCCACTGTCAAAGGCAAGACGGTCATCCGCTGGTGCGTCGACCCCAACCCCATCCGCAAGGAACAGATCAAGCTCTTCGAGCGCGAGCACCCCAAAATCGATGTGATCAACGATCCAGGCGCGGACGCGCAGCGGCTGCTGACTCAGCTTGCGGGCGATGTGCCGCCGGACGTGATGGCGCTCTACGATCCGCAGAGCCATCCGACTTTTCGCTAAGAACGATGTCCTGCTCGATCTCACGCCCTACGTAAGCGAAGTATCAGATCCCCGTTGACAAGCTCTACCCCGGCCTCGCCCCGTATATCTGACTATCGGCAAGAAGATCGTCGGCATCCCCGAAAACTGCGGACCCTACGTCCTCTTCTACAACAAGAAGCTCTTCCGCGAGGCGGGCTTGCCGTATCCCAAGCCCGACTGGACCTGGGACGAGTGCCTTGCGACAGCTCAGAAGCTGACGAAATACAAGACCATCAACGGCCGCCAGGTCGCTGACCAAAAGGGACTGTTCGTCAACAACACCGACTGGTGGTTCTTTATCTGGATGTATAACGGGCACCTGTTCAGCCCTGACGGCAAGCGTGCCTGATGAACTCGCCCGAGGTCAAGAAGGGCGTTCGCTACTGGGCCGATCTTCGGCTGAAGTATCACGTGATGCCCACGACCAGCGAGTCCCAGAGCATGGCGCCGACTGGCGCGTGGGGCAGCGATGCTCTGCTGTTCAGGTCGTCCATGGTCGCGATGAATATCTCCGGGCGATGGATGTGCATCCAATACCGCGAGCAGAAGGATCTGGACTGGGACGTAGTGAGCGTTCCGCACGGCCCGAACCGAGTCACCCTGCTCGCCAGCAAGGCCTACGCCGTTCCGAAGACGTGCCAGAGCATCGATGCCTCCCTCACGTTCATCAAGCACCTGTTGGGCAAGGATAACCAGCTCCTGGTCGCCAACTACGGCGACGGCATCCCGACCATCTCCGATCCCGCCATCAACCAAGGCGTTTGCTTACAACCCGATATCCCAACGAGAAGAACAACCAGGCTGCACCTGGACGAGATGAAATATGCGCGCGTGCAGGAGTTCTCGCCGTATATCAACAATCTCGACGTCTACGCGATAATGGGCGTGGAACTCGACAAGATGTGGCTGGGAGACCAGACGCCGGATCAGGCTTGCGACGCGATCGCCGACCGTATCAACTCGATTATTTGACGCAATCTGGCCAATCCGAACTTTCTGGACTAGGATACCATCACGAAAACACGAAAGGAAAACCGAAAAGACTCCGGATTTCCCTTTTCGTGTTTTCCCGCTCCGTGCTTTCGTGATGAAGAGGGCCTGATGAAAGGCAGACTGCTGGAAAAGGAACATCGGCGCGAAGACGCGAGGCATTGGCGGCGTACGGCTTCCTGGCGCCGAACTTCCTCGGGTTTCTCGCGTTCACGTCGATCCCGGTGATCATCTCACTGGTGATGTCGTTCACGCACTGGAACATCTTCAGATCGCCCGACGTTGGTCGGCATCGAGAACTTCCGCAGCCTGCTCTGGTTCCATCACGAGCACGGCCGGCTCGTCCCCAACGATCCCTTCTTCTGGCAATACGTCTACAACACGCTCTTCCTGATGATCGGCATTCCCATCGGCATGGCCGGCAGCCTGATCGTGGCGCTGATGATGAACCGCAAGCTCAGAGGCATCGTCGTCTTTCGCACGATCTACTTCCTGCCGACGATCTGCTCCGGCGTAGCGCTGCTGATCCTCTGGAATTACCTCTACAACCCCGACATCGGCCTGATCAACTCCACCTTTCGCGCTATCGGCATCGCGAACCCGCCCGACTGGCTCGGGACCGTGCGATGGGCCAAGCCCGCGCTGATTCTGATGGGGCTTTGGGGTGGGCTTGGCGGATTCAACATGATCCTCTACCTCGCGGCGCTGCAGGGCGTGCCGAGCTCATACTACGAGGCCGCCGAGATCGACGGCGCGGGGCCGTGGGCCAAGTTCTGGGCCGTAACGTGGCCGATGATCAGCCCGACCACGTTCTTCATCCTCGATCATGAGCATCATCGGCGGCTTCCAGACCGGGTTCATGACCGCGAACGTGATGACCGGCGGCGGCCCCGCGGGCAGCACCACGACCATCGAATACTACCTCTACCAGACCGCCTTTGAGAAGTTCAACATGGGCTATGCGTCCGCTGTCGCGTGGTTCCTGTTCGCGGTCATTCTTGTATTCACACTCGCCACGTGGAAGCTCGGCGGAAGGGTGGTGACGTATGAATAGAAAGCGCCGCGCCGCCGACATCGCGTTCTGCGCTTGCTCAGCATCGGCGCGATCACGATGCTCGTGCCGTTCCTGTGGATGGCGGTCACGTCGATCAAGCAGCCCGGCGAGGTGTTCGAGGCCGGCGGCGGCATCAAGTGGCTGCCGGAGCACTTCCTCTGGCGCGACGCGGTGATCGGCGGCGAGAAGATCCGCGCGTGGTGGGGCAACTACCCCGATGCGTGGAACGAGATCAACATCCTCACGGCTGTATCTCTCCAGCTTCTTCGTCGCGGTGGTGGGCACGTTCGGCCAGGTGCTGACGAGCTCGCTGGCGGCGTATGCGTTCGCGAGGCTGCGCTTCCCCGGCCGCGACAAGCTGTTCTTTGCGTATCTGGCCACGATGATGATCCCCGGCTCGGTGACGATGATCCCGGTGTTCGTCATCATGAAGCGCTTCCACTGGATCGACACCTACCAGGCGCTGATCATACCGGGCCTGTTCAGCGCGTATGGCACGTTCATGCTGCGGCAGTTCTTCATGGGCCTGCCGAGCGAGCTTGAGGACGCCGCCAAGATCGACGGCTCCGGCTACTTCGGCATCTGGCTGAGGGTGATCCTGCCGCTGTCCAAACCCGCGCTCGCCACGCTCACGACGTTCACGTTCATGGGCTTCTGGGGCAGCTACATGTGGCCGTTGGTCGTCACGATCACCGAGCCGCTTCGCACGCTGCCGATCGGCCTGCGTTACTTTGTCGGCCAGCACGCCACCAACTACACGCAGCTCATGGCCGGCTCGATGATCGCCATAATCCCCGTCCTGCTGCTGTTCATCTTTAACCAGCGCTACTTCGTCGAGGGCATCAAGCTCTCAGGCATGGGTGGCAAATAGGAGGAAATCACACGCTGTTTCGGGATTTCGTGTGTGATCATGCCTGCGGATCTGCTCGGCTTGTGGTCGAAGCGCCGGGCCGGCACTCGCGACCAGCCTGAATCCCGAAACGGACGCACACGGCTCGTGCTGAGTGGGCTGTCAGTGCGCTCTTTCGGGATTTCGTGTGTGATCTGCCTTGCGAGTCTGCACTGCCTGACGTCGAAGCGACGATCCGTGACTCGCGACCAGCCCAAATCCCGCAACGGACCCACCCCGCTAGCGCTGAGTAGGCCGGGAGTGGCAGGCCGTATCGAAGCGCGACCGCGCACAACAAACTACTGGAGGACCAATTGAAGTATCTACGAACACTCTCAACCGCACTCATCCTGCTGGCGATACTGGCATGCCCGCCGCTCTGGCCGCCAACGCCCCGTTCTTCTTCGTCCAGCTCGCCGACCCGCAGCTCGGTTTCACGACCGGTAACAAAGACATGGTTGCGGAGATCGACCACTTCACAAAGGCAGTCGCCGACATCAACCGCCTCAAGCCCGCGTTTGTGCTCATCTCCGGCGATATGACCCACTCCACGCGCGATCCCAAGCAGGTCCGTGAGTTCTGGAACATCGCGCGCGATATCAGCCCGTCGATCCCGCTCCACCTTCTGCCGGGCAATCATGACGTTACCAACACTCCCACCGCTGCCGACATCCGCTCCTACGACAGGCTTTTCGGCCCGGACCACTACAGCTTCTGCGTCAACGGCACATCGTTCATCGTCCTCGACTCGAGCTTGCTTCGTGACGGCGCCGATACGACCCTTCGCGACGCCCAGCGCAAATGGTTCGAATCCGAGCTCGCCTCCGCGCAGGCCGCCAAAGCCGCGCACATCTTCGTTTGCACGCACCACCCGTTCTTCCTGACCACGCCCGACGAGCCTGACAAGTATCAGAACGTCCCGCTCGCCCAGCGCACGGACTACCTCGACCTGATGACCCGCTACGGCGTCCAGTACGCCATCTCCGGCCACCTCCACCACGAGCAGACCGCGAAGTACAACGGCCTGACGCTCATCACATGCGAACCGCTCAGCAAATCCGTCGCCAAACCGCCCGTCGTCGGCCTCCGCATCTGGCGAGTCTACCCCGACCGCATCGAGACCCAGTTCTATGCCCTTGACAAGGTGCCTGCAGAGGTGAAGCTCTAGATTCTCGTTCCGAATGAGTTCAGTTCTGCGGGAATTCCACCCCGCTAGTCCTGAGTAGGCGCGGTCTGTGCGCCGTATCGAAGGGCGGTCGGGTCTCCACCGTGCTTCGATACGGCGTTCGTTCCCTCACGTCTACTCAGCGCTAGCGGTCTTCTTTTCCGCAAGACTGAATAGACACCTCGTTCCCCGTTCGCCTTGCCCGATCCCGGCGCTTCAGCTAGAATATACGAGATGGAGTCTTTCATGCTTCCCAACGGGGCCGAGGTCCCGATCCACGCATACAACACCGTCATCGTCGGCGCGGGCGCGGCGGGGATGAACTGCGCCGTGCACCTCTACGAGTTCATGCAGGTCAAACGGCGTCGATCACCCCGAGGACCGCATCGCCATCGTCACCGCCGGCGCGCAGCTCGGCGCGTCTCGAATGAGCGGCTCAGACAAGCAGACCTACTACAAGATGGGCACCAGCCCCACCGTCGCCGACTCCGCGATGGACTTCGCGAGAACGCTGACCGCGTTCGGCTGCTGCCACGGCGATGTCGCGCTTGCCGAGGGCGAGAGCTCGCTGCGGGAGTTCTACCACCTCGTGCAGGCGGGCGTTCCGTTCCCGCACGATCCCGAGGGCGCGTATATCGGCTACAAGACCGACCACGACCCCTTCGAGCGTGCGACCTCCGCCGGCCCCAAGACTTCCGAAGTACATGAGCGAGTGCCTCCAAGCCCAGACCGACCGCTACGGCATCCGCATCTTCGACAAGCAGGAAGCTGCGCATCTGCTCAGAGGCGAACAAGGGCCGACTCGCCGGCATCGTCACCATCGACCAATCCCGCCTCGACGATCCCAGCTTCGGCCTCACGGTCTTCCTCTGCGAGAACCTGGTGCTGGCCGCGGGCGGGCCGGGCGGGCTCTACGAGGTCAGCGTCTACCCCGAGGGCCAGACCGGCATCCACGGCCTCGCGCTCGCGGCCGGGCTGAAGGCGCACAACCTGACCGAGTCCCAGTTCGGCCTCGCATCGACCAAGTTCCGCTGGAACGTCTCCGGCACGTATATGCAGGTCGTGCCGCGCATCTTCTCCACCGAAGGCCGACGGCGGCGACGAGCGCGAGTTCCTCGCCCCGCACTTCGATTCCACCGCGAAGATGGCCACCAACATCTTCCTCAAGGGCTACCAGTGGCCGTTCGACCCGCAGCGCATCGCTCAACCAGCAGTCCTCGCTGATCGACGTGCTCGTCTACTACGAGACGCAGGTGCTGAGCCGCCGCGTGTTCATGGACTTCACGCAGAACCCCATCCCCGGCGACGGCGGGAACCGTTCGACCTGCTCGCGATGGACGAGGAGGCTCTCACCTACCTCCAGCGCAACGAGGCGCTGCAACCGACGCCCATCGAGCGGCTTGCGCACATGAACCCGCTCGCAATCGACATCTACTCCGAGCACGGCATCGACATCCGCACCGAGCCGCTGGAGATCAACGTCTGCGCGCAGCACCACAACGGCGGGTTCGTCGTGGACAAGTGGTGGCAGTCGAGCATCCCGCACACGTTCGTCATCGGCGAAATGGCGGGCACGCACGGCGTCAAGCGCCCCGGCGGATCGGCCCTCAACGCGGGCCAGGCCGGCGGCCTCCGCGCCGCCGAGTATATCGCCAACGTCTACGGCGCCGAACTTCCCGTCGAGTGCATCTGCCGATCCGCCTTGGCCGACCAGTATCCGCCGCTCCACGAGAAAGCAATCGCCTCAGCTGGCAAGCAGCCCACGGCGTCTCACCCGACGAAGCCATCTCGACCATCCAGCACAACATGTCCCTCTACGCCGGCCACATACGCCAGCTCGAAACGGCCAACTCTGCTAAAGAAAAGGCAGTCAACTTATACAACAAGCTCCGCCGAGGCGAGATCAAGCTCGCCAACCGCAGCGATCTCATTCAAGCCATGCGCGCCGAGCACCTTGCGCTCGCTCAGGTCGCATTCCTTGAAGCAATCATCGAGTATCATCCAATCCGGCGGCGGCAGTCGCGGCTCATTCATAGTCATCCGCGAGGACGGCGACGTGATCTCTCCCGATCTCACCAACCCCGCCACTGGCGAACCGTTCAAGTTTGTCCCGGAAAACCTGGACTTGCGTACAACAATCGCAGAGGTCTCGCTCACATCGGCCGACGATGCGACCTTCAAGATCACCCGCGTCCGCGTCCGCCCGATCCCTGAGCGCGACGACGCCTTCGAACTCGCCTGGACCGCGTTCAGGAATGGGGAGGTCTACAAGCGGTGAAGCTGAGGACTCGTGTGCTGGGGATCGTTTGGCTGGTGATCGGCATGCTGCTGATAGCCGCCGCAGTCCACGTGTGGATGACCCCTGGTGACGTGCCTAATGTTCACGCCTTGTTTCTCGCGTTCATCGCTCTTGTGGTGGCTGGGCTCTTTCTGTTCCTGATTCCAGGCATCATCTTCTTGGTGTGGCACACGGCCGGCTGGTTTCTCCTGGTGGCGCTGAACGGGTGCTTCCTGCTCGGCTCCGTCAGCGGCATCATCGGAAGCGGCATCCACCATACGTTCAGTGAGCCACTTGCAGCTGTCGCGGCGTTCGGCGCTGTGTGCTTGGCGCTTCTCTCGGCTGACCATCCCAGCCGATGGCCCAGGCCGGAGGACAAGTAATGAAACCTCAGAGCAAGGTGCTGGTCGCCTTATGGGCCATGTCAGGCGCTGTCCTGATGTACGCCTCCCGCAGGCTTGCCCTTGCCGATGGCACCTACGGCGGCTACGGACTTGTCGCCGGATACGGCCTGTTCGCGTTCATCGTCCCGGCGTTTCTGCTCTTGCTGTGGCAGAAAGCGGGCTGGTGACGTTTTGGTGGGGCTGAGCACCTTGTGCTTGCTTGCACCAGTGTTTCAAGCGATTGGCGCAGCGGTCTTGTGTCCCTACGCCCAACTTCAGTCCTACACGCCGTATCTAGCATCGGCCTTCGGCGCGTGTTCCCTGTGCCTGTTGCTGACGGACCGGCCTTTCACGAGGAGAGGGAAATGAACACCGGCAAACTCTCGCCCGAGATTCTCACCGCGCTCCTATCCCGCGCGCGCACCGACCCCAGCGTCATCATCGGCCCGGCCTACGGCGAGGACGCGGCCGCCGTGCACTTCGAGGGCAAGGTACTCGTCACCGCAGCCGACCCGATCACCTTTACACACCGACCGCATCGGTCGCTACGCGGTCAGCGTCAACGCAAACGACATCGCCGTCCTCGGCGCGACCCCGCGCTACTTCCTGGCGACCATCCTGCTTCCGCCGGGCAGCGCGGAATCCGATGCCGAGTCCGTCTTCAACGAGATCGAGCAGGCCTGCCGCGCGATCGACGTCACCCTCATCGGCGGCCACACCGAGATCACATCGGCCGTCACCCAGACCGTCGTTTCCGGCTGCATGCTCGGCGAAGCGGACGAATCCAGCCTGATCCGCACATCAGGCGCGAGGGTGGGGGACGCGCTCATCCTCGCCGGCGGTTACGCAATCGAGGGCGCCGCGATCCTTGCCCGCGATGCAGCCGACGATCTCCGCCGCAAGGGCCTCACCGATGAGCCCGTCCTGCGAGCAATGGCCTACCTCGACGACCCCGGCATCTGCATTCTTCGCCACGCCCGAACCGCGATGCAGGCCGGCGGTGTCACCGCGATGCACGATCCCACCGAGGGCGGCATCGCCACCGCCATCCACGAAATGGCCGCCGCAGGCGACTGCGGCTTCTCGATCGACCGCGAGGCGCTTGACGATATGTGCCGCCTGCCCTGCAAGGCGATGTGCCACGTGCTCGGCCTCGACCCGCTCGGCCTGCTCGCGTCGGGCAGCCTTCTGATCGCCGTTGACCCCAACTCCGCCGCCGCCCAGCTCACTGCCTTCGAGCGCGAGGGCATCACAGCCGCCCAAATCGGCGTCGTGACCGACAAACAAGACGGAACCCGTTTCACCGACGGCTCACCCCTGCCGTCCTTCACCCGTGACGAGATAGCGAGGTATTTCCATGGTCTCACGTAGAGTCGTAGTTCTAGCTCTTATCCTATGCATACTTGCACCCGCGGCCCACTGCGCCGACACAGTAGCCGCGCTCAATGCAATCATCAAGCCTGTCCAATTGGAGTGGCGCTACAAACAGGGCGACATCCCCAATGCCCAGGATCCCGCCCTCGACGATTCCGCCTGGAAGGTGGACAAGTCCAACGGCGAGTTCACCTGGGGCGACCAGCCCGCCGCCTGGCTCCGCACGACCGTCGTCATCCCGGAGAAGATCAGCGGCATCTCCATCGCGGGCAGCAAGGTCACGCTCAAGATCGGCATCGACGACTCCGGCGTCCTCTACGTCAACGGCAAGGAAGCCGGCCCGTTCGACTGGGACCGCGGCAGCTTCGTGATCTCCGATAGCGCAGTCCCCGGCGACAGGCTCTCAATCGCCATCAAGTGCATCAACACCGGCGGCCCCGGCAGGCTTCTGCTCGCCAATCTCGGTTTCTCCGCCCTCGATGATGTCCGCGCGGCCGCCGCCTCGCTTCTCGACGCCTACAACGGCGCCCGCGCGCTTCAGAACGCCGCCGCCTCGTCCCATTCGGCCCAGATCGCTCGCGCGCTCAACGAAGTGGACACAACGGCGCTCGAATCCGGCGACAAGCCGGCATTCCTGGCCTCAGCCAAGACCGGCGAGGCCCAACTCCGCGAGATCTCTGCCGAGATCAGCCGCGGCTTGACCATTTCCCTGCTCGGTCACGCCCACATCGACCTCGCATGGCTCTGGACGTATCCCGAGACCGTTCAGGTCTGCAAAAACACGTTCACGACCGCCTGCGACCTGATGGACCAATACCCGCTCATCTTCGCCCAGAGCCAGGTCGCGACCTACGACGAAATGAAACGCAGCTACCCCGATCTCTACGCGCGGATCAAGGAGCGCGTCAAGCGCGGCCAGTGGGACGTTTCCACCGCGATGATGTGGAGCGAGGGCGACACGAACATGTCCTCCGGCGAGGGCATTGTCCGCTCGATGCTGCTCGCCAACCGTTTCATCAAGCGCGAGTTCGGCGTCGAGCCGACCGTCGGCTGGCTGCCCGACAACTTCGGCCACACCTGGCAGCTCCCGCAGATCTTCGCCAAGAGGCGGCGTCAAGTCGATCTGCTTCATGCGCTGCGGCATCGGCAAGCCCGTGTTCTGGTGGCAAGCACCGGACGGCTCTCGCATCCTCGCCTACAACTTCCCCGACTACAACGGCGGCATCGACGGCAACGCCATCGCCGCCGGCGCGATTGGCTTCGCACGGCAGACCGGCATCCGCGACTGGATGAAGCCGTTCGGCCTGCGGCGACCACGGCGGCGGCCCGACCCGCGAGATGCTCGAAGCGGCCACCGCGCTGCAGAAGCGCGCCGACTACCCCAAGGTCGAGTTCACTTCGGCGCTGGACTACATCAACGGCCTCATCGAGTCCGGCCGCACCTTCCCCGTCCATTCAAGCGAGCTCAACTCCATCTTCGAGGGCTGCTACACCTCGCACGCCGACGTCAAGCGCGGCAACCGCGACTCCGAGAACGCGCTCGCCGCCGCCGAGGCGTTCTCGTCCATCGCGATGGCCTACGGCGTCGATTACCCGGCCGCGCAGTTCGATTGGTCGTGGAAGAAGACCTGCTTCAACGAGTTCCACGATATCCTCTGCGGCAGCGGCATCCACGCCGTCTATGACGACGCCAAGAAGGACCACGACCAGGCCATAGCCCAGGCCAACGCCGCCGAACGCGCCGCGCTGACCGCCATTGCCGCCAAGATCGACACCAAAGGTCCCGGCATCCCGATCGTCGTCTTCAACCCGCTCGCGTGGGACCGCACCGAGCCGGTCAGTGTCAGCTCGCCGTTCCCCGGCCAGAACACCGACGTCAAGATCACCGACGCCTCCGGCAGCGCCTATCCCGGCCGCACCCTCGGCGACAAGCTCAACTTCACCGCCCGCGACGTTCCCGCCCTCGGCTACAAGGTGTTCTGGGCGAATAGCAGTGCCCTAGCCCGTCACCACCGGCGTCTCCTTCGACGGCCCCGTCATCGCGAACCAGTTCTTCCGCGTCCGGATCGACCCCAAGCTCGGCGTGATCACCGGCATCTACGACAAGGTCAACAAGCGCAACGTGATGGTCCCCAAGCAGTACTGCGACCTGCTGCAGATCCTCACCGAGAACTCCGGCGGCATGTCCGCCTGGAACCTCGGCCGGATCGAGAGCACTAAGGACCTGCTCAGCGACAGCGAGGTCGTGCGGGTTGACGCCGGCCCGGCCAGGGCATCGGTCGTCTTTGATCACAGCTACGACAAGTCCATATTCACGCAGGAGATCACGCTCTACGACGCCGTCCCGCGCATCGATATCAGGCTCACCGCCGACTGGCACGAGCCCTGGGGTGGCAAGGAGCCGACCCCGATGCTCAAGGCCGCCTTCTCCGCCAATCTCAAGGACCCCAAAGCGACCTTCGACATCCCGTTCGGCAGCATTGAGCGGCCCCGCGACGGCCATGAGGTCGTCGCGCAGAAGTGGATCGATCTCTCGGATGCCGGCTACGGCCTCAGCCTGCTCAACGACTGCAAATACGGCTTCGACGTCAAGGACAACACGATGCGCATCTCTCTGCTGCGCTCCTCGCACGATCCCGACCCGAACCCCGACGAAGGCGTTCACGAGGTGACATACTCGCTCTACCCGCACAAAGGCGACTGGCGCGCCGCCGGCACGGCCCGCAGGGGCTATGATCTCAACGAGCCGCTCGTCGCGCGCGTCGTCGCATCGCACGCCGGGCCGCTTCCCGCGTCGAGGTCCTATCTCTCCGTTTCGGCCGCCAACATCGTGGTCACGGCATTGAAGAAATCCGCGGATGATGGTAACCTCATCCTCAGATTCTACGAAGCGCACGGCCAGCCCGGCAACGTGACCGTTCGCACCAGCCTGCCGGTCAAATACTACGCCGAAACCGACCTGATGGAGCGCCAAACCGGCCCCAAACTGCCCATCAAATCCGGCGCATTCACCGTCCCAACCGGCAAATACGAGATCAAGACCTACAAGCTGTTTACAGAATAGGGCGTGCGCGAAGCGACCCCCTCCCCGCTGCGGGGAGGGTTGGGGTGGGGTCCTTCTGCTGGTCGAGCGCACAGCCTACCCCCTCCCCTCTGAGGGGAGGGTTGGGGTGGGGTAACCTTCCCTTCCCCCTCTCGTGGGGGAGAGGGCTGGGCTGAGGGCGCAGCCCGTAACTCGTATCTCGTATTTCGTAATTCGTAATTCGTAATTGACCTGCGCCCTGGGGGCCATAGGAGTCGAAAATGAACCGCATTCTCGCCATCTGCTGCGCGATCGCCGCGCTGTGCCTGCCGGCGTTCGCCGCCGAGCAGGCCTCCCAGCCGGTCACCATCGACCTGGTAGGCCACGCGCACATCGACATGAACTGGCTCTGGCTCTGGCCGGAGACGGTTGATGTGTGCAAGAACACGTTCGGCACGATGGTCAAGCTGATGGACGAGTACCCCGCGTTCAAGTTCTCCCAGAGCCAGCCGCAGACGTATTTCACGATGCAGGAGACCGCCCCCGACCTCTTCGCCAAGATCAAGGACAAGGTCAAAACGGGCCAGTGGGACGTCTCCACCGCCTGCACCTGGGTCGAGGGCGACGTCAACATGCCCAGCGGCGAGGCCATCGCGCGCTCGATCCTCTACGGCAAGCGCTACATGATGAAGCAGTTCGGCATCGAGCCGACCGTCTGCTGGGAGCCGGACACGTTCGGCCACTCGTGGACCCTTCCGCAGATCCTCGCCAAAAGCGGCATCAAGTACCTACTACTTCATGCGCTGGGGCAAAGGCAAGAACCCGGGCAACCCGCTCTTCTGGTGGCAATCGCCCGACGGCTCCCGCGTGCTCGCGTTCAACTACGGGAAGTACTCCGGCAAGATCGACGAGAATCAATTGCTCGACCGCGCAAAGGACTTCACCACCAAGACCGGCGTGCCGGACTACATGCACGTCTATGGTGTCGGCGACCACGGCGGCGGCCCGACCCGCGCCATGCTCGACAACGCCGTCGCGCTCCAGAAGAGGGCGGGCTTCCCGAAGATCGAGTTCGCCGGCGCCGCGCAGTCCTTCGACACCGTTCTCAAATCCAAACAGGACTTCCCCGTATGGTCCAGCGAGATCAACCCCATCTTCGAGGGCTGCTACACCTCGCATTCGGACATCAAGCTCTGGAACCGCGAGTGTGAGAACGCGCTCGCTGCCGCCGAGACAGCCGCCGCCATCGCGACCAACTGCAAGTTCACCTATCCGACCGCCGCCTTCGAGGACTCCTGGCGCAAGACCTGTTTCAACCAGTTCCACGACATCCTCTGCGGCACCGCCATCCACGGCTCCTACGAGTACTCAAAGACCCTGCGCGACTCGGCGATCAACCAAGCCGACGCGGCTCTCAATGGCGCTCTGAACGCGATCGAACCCGGCATCAACACCGCCGGCAGGGGCGTGCCGATTCTTGTGTTCAACCCGCTCTCCTGGACCCGTACGGATGCGGTCAGCGTGCCTTCGCCGTTCACCGGCGGCGGCGCCTATGCCAAAGTAGTGGACGAGAAGGGCAAGGCGTACCCCGCCCAGATTTCGAACGGCAAGCTCTGCTTCACCGCCCATGACGTGCCCGCGACGGGCTACCGCGTCTTCTGGGCGAGTCAGGTCAGCGCGCCGGTGGGCAACGCCGTCAGCGGTGACAAAGGCACGCTCGAGAACCAGTTTTTCCGCGTGATGATCGACCCGGCGACCGGCGCGATCCGAAGCATCCTCGACAAGAAGGCGGGCCGCGAGGTCCTCGCGCGTGGCGGATCTGCCTCCCTGCTGCAAATCTTGATGGAATCCCCAAAGGGCGGCAGCGCGTGGAGCCTTGCCTCGCTTACCGGCCAGCGCGATCTCAACGCGGTCAAGGCCATAACGCTTATGGGCAGCGGCCCATCGAGGGCGACCGTCGCCGTCGAGCATGGCTACAACACGTCCACATTCAGGCAGGAGATCACGCTCTACGACGGCGTCCCGCGCATCGACATTCACATGCGCGCCGACTGGCAGGAGGTCTGCGACAAGAAGAACCCGACCCCGCTTCTCAAGGTCGCATTCCAGACCGCGATCACCAACGGCAAGGCAACATTCGAGATACCTTATGGCAGCATCGAGCGCCCCACCAACGGCGCTGAGGTCGTCACCCAGAAGTGGATCGACCTCTCCGGCCCGGACTACGGCGTCAGCATACTCAACGACTGCAAATACGGCTGCGACGTCAAGGACAACGTGCTGCGCATGACCCTTCTGCGCTCGTCGTTCCGCCCCGATCCCGTGCCCGACAAGGGCGTTCACGATATGACCTACTCGATCTACCCGCACGCAGGCGACTGGCGCACGGCGGGCACCGTTCGCCGCGGCTACGAACTCAACGAGCCTCTCATCGCCCGCGTGGTCACAGCTCACTCGGGCAGCCTCGCCTCGACGCGTTCCTACGTATCGATCTCCGCGCCGAACCTGATCGCAACCGCGCTCAAGCAGGCCGAGGACGACGATTCACTCATATTGCGCTTCTACGAGACCGACGGCAAGCCGTGCGAGGCGACAGTCACAGTCGACATGCCCGCCAAAGCCGTCGTCGAGACCGATATTCTCGAAAGGCCGACCGGCAGGCAATTCCCGCTCGCAGACAAGCAATTCACCTGCTCCGTCGGCAAATACGAGATCAAGACATTCAAAATACTGCGATGAGGCCGAACTCCCTCCCCGCTGCGGGGAGGGCCGGGGTGGGGTCATTCCCTTCGCCTCTCCTGGGGGAGGGTTGGGGTGGGGTCCTTCCCTTCGCCCTTTCCTGGGGGAGAGGGCCGGGGTGGGGTCCTTCCCTTCGCCCTCTCCTGGGAGAGGGTTGGGGTGGGGGCGCAGCGCCTTCCAACTTTGAACTTTGAACTTGTAACTTGTAACTTGTAACTCGTAACCAATATGGGCTATCTCTATCTCGCGCTATCAACGCTTCTCGTGGTATTCTGGGCGCTGTCCTACAAGGTCGCGGCACGGTGCGGCTGCGAGCAGAGGTCGGTGAACCTGTGGCTCTACGTCGGCTCAGCGACGACGATGTTCGCCTACTTCATCGCCACCGGCCACCACTACTCGCCCACGGCGGCGCTTCTCGGCTTCGGCACGGGTGTTAGCTGCTACTTCGCCACGCTCACGTTCTTCTACCACATCCGCACCGGCGTGCTGACGGTCTCGTGGACGGTGATCGGGCTGGCGCTGGGATTCCCGGTCGCGGCATCGATCATCCTGTGGGGCGAGCATCCCACGCTGCGGCAGCAGATCGGCCTCGCGCTGATACCGATCGCCTTTATACTCTGCACTCCGTCACGCGGCAAGGCGGCTGACGAATGAGAAATGCCGCCGCGCGATTTGTCCGCCAACACATCAGCCTGCTGCTTCTGTTTGCCGCGTTCGTGTTCACGGGCTTGAACTCGATCTCCAACAAGGCCATCCACCCGCTTGGCCTGGACCGATACATGGGTCTCTACGGCCTCGGGTTCTGGGGTACCGGCCTGGTGCTCGGAGCGATCAATGCCGCTGTCAGCAAACACGGCACCCGCCGAATCGACGCCGGCATCGGCATTCTGATGGGCGCATCGGGCGCGGTCTCGATGGTTCTTCTGCTGCTCGCGCTCAAGACCGTCCCCGGCGTGGTGGCGTTCCCGATCAGAAGCTGCGGAAACACATCGCTGACGGCCGTCGTCTCCTTTATCGCCTGGCGGGAGAGAGTGACTCCCCGCCAATGGCTCGGCATCATCTGCGGCCTCGCCGCCATCTACCTCCTCGTCCCTACCCACTGACCACGCCTCGTGTCATGCTGAACTTGTTTCAGCATCCAGCGGCGGCGCTGTTTCGGGATTTCGGACGTGCCCAGCGCTTAGGGACTACGGCGGCACCGATACGAAGTGACGGGCTGGACGTATTCGAACAGCCCAAATCCCGAAACACGGCAGATCCAAAACGTACAAGAATGCGGGGCGGACGCTGGAGGATTATCGTCCGCCCCGTGCTTTCCCGGACGGGGATTGCTGGCTACGGCTAACGTATTATGCAAGATCCGTGCTGCGGAGACTATCCTGAGTCAGTTTCGCAGCTTCCGCGCGCGCCACAGCACGGATCACTGGGGGAAACCGCCGCGAAGCCTGATCCCTGTTGACCGTATACACGGCCACCCACCCCAGGCATTCGCACCTGTTCTATACCCACTCAGCAGTCAGCCGAACCATTAGCTCAGGGGATGTTAGGAATTTAAGTGAAACTGGGTATACCTGGCAGACATAAAGTGGGACGTAGTGGGACGAACCCTTCCCCGCGGAGGTCGCATGCTCTCAGGATGTTTCATACACAGCGTAGACGAAAAATGCAGGATCAGTCTTCCCGCCAGGCTCAGGCGTGAGCTGCCCGCCGTATTCGTGCTCACCAAAGGCCCGGACGGCTGCCTCTGGGCGCTGCCTGACGGAACCTGGAACGCGGTTCTCCAGCGCCCAGACCTCTCCGCCGACATCGAGCGCTTCTTCGTCGCCTCCGCGCACGAGTGCGAGCCCGGCGAACGCGGCCGCTTCCTGATCCCGGACGCGCTGAGGCGGCACGCAGACATCCGCCCGGGAGACGAAGTCGCCATCGTGGGCTTGCGCAGCCGAGTCGAAATATGGAGCGCCCGCCGCTGGGACGCCGCCAACTCCCACATCACCACCGACCACCTCCGCCAGCACTTACCGGAGCTCTTTGCCTAGCCGAGCTCTTCGCCTGGCCGCCAAGGCACCCACGGGGACTGGGCTCTTGGGCAGCGTCAAGCCTCGGTAGTGTACAATCCTCTGTGTAAAATCGGCTGAGGTAGGTAAGGCGCATCCCTCTTTCTAAGATGCGATTGATCAGTAACGCAGAAGGAGGAACGCGCCGTGAGAGAAGTATACGTCGAGGAGTTGGAGGAATCAATAGCTGCGTGGGGAGAGGTTCGTGGTGAGGATTGTTCTTGGGGTCGTTATGCTGAGTTTCAGGTGGCGGGTCTGAAGCATTTCGTGGAGTCGAGCCTGCGGGAAGCGATTGCTCGCAAGATTGGTGCATTGAAGTATCAGCGCTCGGATGGTCGTCGGGGCTATCGAAATGGCACCTACTTGCGGACTATTGTAACTCGGTATGGGACTGTGGAGGTCGAGGTTCCGCGGCTGCGGGAAGGGGCCTATGAGCACGATCTGTGGGACAGCCACGGGCTTATGACAGAGCAGGCTCGGGAGTTGATACTGCAGACCTATCTATCGGGTCCGTCAACACGCAGGGTAGGCAAGGTGCTTGGCGAAGTTCTGGGCTATGAAGTCTCCGCTGGCACGGTATCGGCGATCTGCAAGGGTCTTGATGATCTGGTAAGGCGATACTGGTCTTCGCCGATCACCGACGAATGGGAGTATCTGCTTTTAGATGGCGTGGTGGTAAAGAACCGGTCTGTTGTAGGCAGCGAGAAGCGCTGCGTATTAGTGGCGATGGGCATTTCGAAATCGGGCAGGAAACAGATCCTATCTTTCAGGCAGGTGGAGTCCGAGTCGGAGGTGTGCTGCACGTCGTTTCTTTTGGATCTGGTGAGGCGCGGCCTTGAGGGGAAGAATCTGAGGCTGATATCCACAGACGGCGGGGCTGGACTGATCGCGGGGGTGGAGGGTGTTTGGCCGCACGTGCCACGTCAGAGATGTTGGGCGCACAAGTTGCGCAACGTGGCCAGCAAGGTCAGGAAGCGCAATGAGAAAGCCTGCTTAGATGGTGCTAAGTTGATCTACCTTGCTCCGAACCGCACCGAGGCGGCAAAGCGCTTCCGGGCCTGGCGGGCGAGGTGGATCGAGCTGGAGCCCAAGGCAGTCGCTTGCCTGGAGGCCGACATCGAGGAGTTGCTTGAGTTCTTCTATGTGCCGGAGCGAATGCAGAAGACTGTGAGGACCACCAATCCCATAGAGAGAGTCTTCAGGGAAGTCCGCCGACGTACCAGGACCATCTTCATGCTTTACGAACCGCCGAAGCGTAGACAGGATGCTCTACGCAGTCCTGGCCTACCAGAATGAACAGTGGGATAAGGCTTACCGGCCAAAGCAAACTACACAGAGGGCTTGACGCTACCTCAAGCCTCTTTGGTTTGACAAAGCCTTGCCCTTCTGCTATCCTATTGACGGCGCTAATCGAGGCGCTCATTTTATGTACCGACGAGGAAACTAAGGGAATGGCGAACACTGTTGTAGTCGGAATGCACTGGGGGGACGAGGCCAAGGGTAAGGTCGTGGACTGCCTCGCGCAGCACGCCGACTACGTTGTCAGATATAACGGCGGCAACAACGCCGGTCACACGGTCGTGGTGGGCGATGAGACCTACAAGTTCCACACGGTCCCGGTCGGGGTGCTCTACGATCACGTCACGCCGGTCGTAGCTGATGGGGTCGTGCTGGACCCCAAGGTCTTCACAGGTGAGCTTGCGCAGCTTGCCAAGCGCGGCATCAGCACGGTCAGGCTCAAGGTCAGCGGCAGCGCGCAGGTGATCATGCCCTGGCACAGGCTGCTCGATGCGCTTGAGGAGACGCTCAAGGGCGACCGCAAGGTCGGCACCACCGGCCGCGGCATCGGCCCCTGCTACGCGGACAAGATGTCCCGAATCGGCATCCGCGTGGGCGATCTCATCGACTCGGCCCGCTTCCGCGCACGGCTGGCCGAGTGCCTGAAGCTCAAGAACGCGATCATCACCAAGGTCTTCGGCGCGGAGCCGCTCGATGAGTCCGCCATATTCGAGGAATACTCCGGCTACGGCAAGGCCATCGCGCCGTTCGTCGCCGACACGGACGCGATCCTCTCCGAGGCCGTCCGGTCCGACCGCGGCATCGTCTTCGAGGGCGCGCATGCCACGCTTCTCGACATCGACTATGGCACCTATCCGTTCGTAACAAGCTCTCACTGCGTCGCCGGGGGCGCCACCATCGGCACCGGCGTCCCTCCCACGGCAATCGACCGCGTGGTCGCCGTTGCGAAGGCCTACACGACCCGCGTCGGCGCTGGCCCTTGCCCAACCGAGCTTACCGATGCGACCGGCGAGAAGATCCGCGAGCGCGGCAAGGAATACGGCACCACCACCGGCCGCCCGCGCCGCTGCGGATGGTTCGACGCGGTCGCGGGGCGTTACGCCGCTCGTGTCAACGGCGCCACGGCAATCGCCGTCACGCTGCTCGACGTGCTCAGCACGTTCGACACGCTCAAGATCTGCACGGGCTACTCGATCAACGGCAGGCAGACCAGCGACTTCCCCGCCGACGCCGAGATTCTCGCCAAGGCGGAACCGGTCTACGAGGAGCTGCCGGGCTGGTCCGACGACATCACCGGGGTACGTTCATTCGACGATCTCCCCGCCAACGCCCAGCGCTACGTCAGCCGCCTCGCCGATCTTGTCGAAACCCCCGTCTGCCTCATCGGCATCGGCCCACGGCGAGACCAGACCATCATCATGGACCCGGAGATGCTGGGGGCATGAATTCTTAATGGTTAATGGTGAATGTTGAATAGGCGAGTCCAATGCAGCCTGCCAAGCCCAACCCTGTAAGGGAGAAAAGCTATCTGTTCGCCGTACGGATCACCAAGATCTGCCGGCATCTTCAGATCGACATGCACGAGGTACGTGCTCTCCAGGCAGTTGGTTCGGGCCGGTACCAGCGTTGGAGCGAATGTCGAGGAAGCAACGGCCGGTCAGACGAAGAAGGACTTCACGACCAAAATGAGCATAGCTTCGAAGGAAGCCAGGGAAGCGAAGTATTGGCTGCGTGTCATTCGCGATTCGGAATACCTCAAGGCAAGTGTAGCGGACCCGCTTATTGCCCAATGTGATGAGCTGATAAGGCTTCTAACGGCAATAGTAAAGACCTCGCAAGTGACGGTCCCTATTAAACATTCAACATTCAACATTAAACATTAAACATTAAACATTCAAAACCGCCGCAGGAGAAAAGCGATGCCTGACTTCTTCACGAGTGTCCCAAAGATCAACTACGAAGGCCCAGACTCCAAGAACCCTTTCTCGTTCAAATACTACAATCCTGACGAGAAGGTTCTGGGCAAGACGATGCGCGACCACTTGCGCTTCGCCGTGTGCTACTGGCATACTTTCAAGGGGCTAGGATCGGACCCCTTCGGCGGCGGGACGATGCTTCGCCCTTGGAACGACTCCTCGGATGAGATGGAAGTCGCGGAGATGACCCTGCGCGCCGCCTTCGAGTTCTTCACCAAGCTCGGCGTAGGGTTCTGGTGCTTCCACGACCACGACATCGCGCCCGAGGCCGGCACGCTCGCCGAGTCCAACAAGCGCCTTGATAAGATGGTCGATCTCGCCGAGAGGCTGCAATCCGACACCGGCGTCAAGCTCCTCTGGGGCACGGCGAATCTGTTTTCGCATCGCCGCTACCTCGCGGGCGCGTCGACCAACCCCGACCCCGCGATGTTCGCCTACGCCGCAAGTCAGGTCAAGAAAGCGATGGAAGTCACACACCGCCTCGGCGGCCAGGGCTACGTTTTCTGGGGCGGCCGCGAGGGCTATGAAACGCTCCTCAACACCGACCTCAAGCGCGAGCTCGACCACCTCGCCCGCTTCCTTCACATGGCGGTCGATTACAAGCGCAAGATCGGCTTTACCGGCCAGTTCTACATCGAGCCCAAGCCCAAGGAGCCGACCAAGCACCAATACGACTTCGACGCTGCCGGCGTGCATGGCTTCCTGATCGCAAACGGCCTCGACAAAGACTTCAAGCTCAACATCGAGGCCAACCATGCCACCCTGGCCGGCCACACGTTCATCCACGAGCTTGAATTCGCCGTGGCGAACGGCATCTTCGGCTCCGTCGATGCGAACCGCGGCGACGAGCTGCTCGGCTGGGACACCGACCAGTTCCCGACCAACCTCTACGACACGGCGCTCGCGATGTATACGATCCTGCGCGCGGGCGGGTTCACCACCGGCGGTCTCAATTTCGACGCCAAGGTGCGCCGCCAGTCGATCGACCTGGAGGACCTCTTCCACGCCCACATCGGCGGCATGGACGCCTTCGCCCGCGGCCTCAAAATCGCCGCGAAGCTGATCGAGGACAAGGCGCTGGAGCTGTTCGTCTCCGAGCGCTACGCCGGCTGGGACTCACCCCTCGGCAAGGACATCGAATCCGGCAAGGCCGGCTTCACCGAACTCGAGCATTACACGCTCACCAACGCCGAACCCATCCCCAAATCCGGCAGGCAGGAATTGATCGAAAACGTGCTGAACGATTATATCCGCTAGCGGGTGGACGACGGCACCACCTACTCCCTCTCCCTGGAAGGGAGAGGGTTGGGGTGAGGGTTGAAGACTCGGACTCAGTAACACACAAGCCCGGAGGTACACAGCCTGCGGGCTTCGCTGGTCCCCAGCCCCAGTCCACGAAGGTGGACTTCGTGCTGCGTTGCCTCGATTTCAATCGAAGGAGGGGAACCTTCCGCCCCATCCCACTGTCCAACGAGTACTAACCAACCGAGCCGGAGGCGTGACATGGACAAATCAGGCCGCATCACCCCATTGACCGTTCTCACATGCTGTGCAATAGCCGGCGTGACCCTTTTCCTGATTGCGCCGGCCTTTCTTCCGCACGGGACCCACTGCGGAACTTCCGATTGCCAGTCCAACCTGCGCCAGATCGGCACCGCCCTGAGAATGTACGCCCAGGACAACCACGACATGTACCCGACCAATCGCCGCCTCCTGCCAAACGGCAAGCTCGGGCCGATCTGCATCCGCGTCAAGCTCACGCCCATCGACGCTACCGAAAAGGCCGGCAAGCCTATGCGCTACAAGTATGGCGTTGGCTGGGTGGACGCGCTCAGGCCGTATACGGAGGCGATCACCCAGGACAGCGCCGGCGCACTGCGCTGCGCGGCAGCCGGAAACAAGACGTACCCTTCGGACTCGAAAACCGCCCGGGTCAGTTACGTCTTCAACCGAAACTTGATCGAGCAGCCTGCGGGCATCGTCCGGCAGTCAGCCAACCTGATGATCGTCCGCGAATCGGACCGCCTCCTTGACGCCGAACTCCGCCCCACCAACTACTCCTCCGGCCGCCCCGACCTTCCACCGGACTCGCCCTTCCTGACCAAGCGCGACTCCCGAATCGGCGCAACCAACTCCAAGCTCCACGGCGTCCGCTCCAACATCCTCTTCGCCGACGGCCACGTCAAGCGCTTCAGCGCCGACTACTTCCCAACCCGCCTCACCCGCACCCACAACTGGGACCCCAAGACCGGCCAATGGTGGAACATCGTCTCCCCCACGGACCCCAAATCCCAATCCATCGCCATCACACCCTAGCGAATTGTCAATTGTCAATTGTCAATTGTCAATTGACAATCACACGTCATGCCTCGGCAGCACCCACGGCTTCCGATACTCCCGCTGATAGCTCTGGCACTGCATCCCCGCCTTGTCGCCGACCATCTCGCCCTTCGCGCCGTCCCACTTGATCGACCGTCCCATCAGGTAAGCCGCGTTCGCCAGGTGGCACAGGCACGTCGAGTAGTGCATGGACTCGATATCGGACCGCGGCTTCTGACGCGTTCGAATGCACTCGATGAAGTTCTGCCAATGGTCGGTCGGCAGCTTCTGCACGGTCGTCGGGCCGTTCTCCTTGCCCTTATCGAAGTTCCACCCATCGCGATCGATCCGCAGGGTGCCGTCTGAGCCGATGAACTCCGCCCCGTGACCGCCGCCGCCATCCAATCCGGCCCCATTAACGTGGATCTCCCACTGCAGGATCCAGTCCGGGAACTTGTAGATCGCGATCTGGGTGTCGGGGGTCGTGCGAATGTCATCCGGCGCGCACGCGAGCTTGCCGCCGTAGGACGCGACCTCCTGCGGATGCCACTCGCCCATGAACGTGCCCACGGTATCGAGCATGTGCACGCCCCAGTCGCCGGTCAGTCCCGCGGCGTAGTTGTAGAACCATCTGAAATGCCCGGGATGGTAGCAGGGTCTGAACGGCTCCCACTTCGCCGGCCCGACCCACAGGTCCCAATCCAGCTCCTTCGGCGCGGCGCAGGCCTTCGGATTGCCGGGCGTGACGCCGCTGACCGTCCACGCCCGGACGAGGTGGATCTTGCCGAGCTTGCCGGCCTGAACGAACCGCATCGCGTCATCGTAGTGCTGCACGCTGCGCTGCCACGTGCCCACCTGCACGACCGATCCGTACTTCTTCGCCGCGCCGACCATCGCCTTGCCCTCGACGATATCGTGCCCGATCGGCTTCTCGACGTAGACATCCTTACCGGCCTCGCACGCCAGGATCATCGGCAGCGCGTGCCAATGGTCCGGCGTGGCTATGAGCACGGCATCGATGTCCTTGCGCTCCAGCAGCTTGCGGAAATCGTGAATCTTCTCCGGCGCCTTGTTCTTCCGCTTCTCGACCTCAGCCGCAGCCGAGTTCAGCCGATTCTCGTCCACATCGCACACCGCCGCCACCTCGACATCGGGCATGCCGAGGAAATGGCCCATATTGGCCATCCCCATCCCGCCCATGCCGATGCAGCCCATCACGATCTTATCATTCGCACTGACCTCGCGAGGCGCGGCCAGAATCGGCCCAGCAAGCACGCTTCCCACAGCCACGGCCCCAATCGCCGCCCCGCTCTTCCCCAAAAACTCTCTCCGACTCATCTGACCCATCCCAGCATCCTCCGTTATCCCACATGTGTACTGGCATCTTACGCGCGGCCCAGCGCTTTTCCTCTTCAATGAACGATTTCGGAGGGACTACGGCCCCAGTCCACGAAGGTGGACTTCGCGTCGCGTTGCCTCGAATTCATTCGAAGGGCCGCGGAACCTTCTGTCGCCTTGCGCTGTCCAACCAGTACCAACCGACCGACCGGAGGCGTGACATGGACAAGGCAGGCCGCATCTCCCCACTCGCCATTCTCGGCTGCTGCGCGATCGCAGTCGTAACGCTCTTCCTGATCGCGCCTGCCGTCTTCAGACCGCGGGACGGTTTCCCCTCCGACTGCTACTCCAACCTCAAGCAGATCGGCACCGCCCTGCGAATGCACGCCCAGGACAACCACGACTTCTATCCCACCAACCGCCGCTTCCTTCCCAACGGCAAGCTCGGCCCGATATGCATCCGCGTCAAGCTCACCCCTCTCGACGCGACCTCCATCGACGACAAGCCTTTCCGCTACAAGTACGGCGCGGGCTGGGTGGACGCGATCCGGCCGTATATGGAGGCGATCACCAAGGACAGCGCCTTTGCCATGCGCTGCCAGCTAGTCGGGGACAGGAGGTACCCCTCGGACTCCCGAACCGCCCGCGTCAGCTACGCCTTCAACCGCAACCTGATCGAGCATCCCGAGAGAGTGGTCAGAACAGCCGCCAGCCTGATGGCCGTCCGCGAGCTCGACCGCCTCGTTGACTCCGAGCTCCGCCCCACCAACTACTCCTGCGGCCGACCCGACTGCCCGCCCGACTCGCCCTTCCTCACCACCCACGACTCCCGCCTCGGTGCCACGAACCCCAACCGCCACGGCACAGGTCAGAACATCCTCTTCGCCGACGGCCACGTCAAGCGCTTCGGCCCGAACTACTTCCCAACCCACCTCACCCGCGCCCACAACTGGGACCCCAACACCGCCCAGTGGTGGAACTGCCTGTCCGGCGACCAGGCGCATACCATCGCCATCACACCCTAGCGAATTGACAATTGACAATTGACAATCACTGATCCGGGGCCTCTGGCCCCCTTCCGCGCTTCCGCCCCTTCCGCGTCGCCGCGATTGCCTTATTTCTCCCTTTCTGACTTTCGGGCTTCCGTGCTGAAGAACACCCCAGGGGTAAATACACACAGGAGGCACCGCGATGACGCGCACGGTCAAGGCCGCATCGATCTCTGTGGCGTCGAACACATCGCTGCTGATCCTCAAGACGGTCGTGGGGCTGTTGACGGGATCGGTGGGCGTGCTGTCGGCCGCCGCCGACTCGCTCAACGACCTCATGGCCTCGATCATCGCGCTTCTCAGCGTCCGCGCATCCGCCCAACCGGCCGACGTGGAGCACCCGTTCGGCCACGGCAAGATCGAGAACGTCTCCGCCGCCGCGCAGGCGATCCTGATCTTCGCCGCCGCGATCTACATCATCTATGAGGCCATCACCCGTATCGTCACGCCCGAGCCGCTCGTCGCGCCGGTCTGGGGCATGGTCGTGATGGTGGTGACGGCGGTCCTCGACCTGATCGTATCGCGCTACCTGCTCGAAGTCGCGCGCGAGACCGACTCCTCCGCCATCCGCGCCGACGCCTACCACCTGACCACCGACGTCTGGACCGCCTCCGGCGTATTCGTCGCGCTGGGTCTGGTCGAGCTCACCGGCATCCGCCTCTTCGACCCGATCGTAGCGCTCATCGTAGCCGCCGCGATCATCCGCGTAGCAGTCACCCTCACCCTCGAAGCCGCCGGCGTTCTCATCGACGCCCGTCTCCCCGAGGACGAGCTACGCGAACTCGAGCAGATCGTAATGAAAACGCCCAAGGTAGTCGGTTTCCACAAGCTCCGCACCCGCCGCAGCGGCCCAACTCGCCAGATCGACTACCACCTGATCGTCCCCGGGTCAATGCCCGTCGTGGAGGCCCACAAGCTCACCGAGACCATCGAGGACGCGATCCGCCGCCGCTTCCCGCGCACGACTGTCGTCACCCACATCGAGCCCGACCAGATCACCGAGATCACCAAGCCCGACACCGCCCTGCACCGCCGCTCACCCGTGCGGAGAGGCCGGCCCCCGCGATCCAAGCGCCCTGGCCGCTCCCAGCGCCCACATGCCCATTGACAACCTGACATCCTCATGCTAGCTTGTACCTATACAAAACATGCGCCTGTCTGTGGGGCGGGAACATCGGCGTTCACAGCGGCCCAAGGAGATCCTCGATGCGCAGACGCTCGATGTTGGAGTGTGTCTATCTCTTGCCGACGATGATGTCGGTCGCTCTGGTCCTCCTGGTTTCCGGCATTTCCTCTGCCGACCCCTGCACCCCCCACTGGGCACAAGGGCTCTTCCCATCCGACCGGCTCTATGTTTCGGTCAAGTGCCAGTGCGTGTATGACGACGGCTCCGGACCCGCGCTGTATATCGCCGGCAGCGGAACGGCCGCGGGCAACCTGGACATATCCAACATCGTCCGATGGAAGGACGGCGACTGGCAGCAGCTCGGTTCCGGCATCAACGGCGATGTCTGCGCGCTCTGCGTCTACGACGACGGTTCCGGCCCTGCCCTATATGCGGGCGGCAGTTTCACCAGCGCCGGGGGCGTCGCCGCCGGCAACATAGCCAGATGGAAGAACGGCGCCTGGGAGGCGGTCGGCAGCGGGACGAACAGCGACGTGGTCGGCCTCTGCGTCTACGATGACGGTTCCGGCTCTGCGCTCTACGCTTGCGGCAGTTTCATGTGGGCGGGCAGCGTTCCGGCTTCGCACATCGCCAGATGGAAGAACGGAACGTGGCAGGCTGTCGGCGGCGGCATGTTTCCGAGCTACGGATCCGTCTATTGCCTGTGTGTGCACGACGACGGCGGTGGCCCCGCCCTCTATGCGGGAGGCTACTTCACAACCGCCGGCGGCGTCAGCGCCAGCAACATCGCAAAGTGGCGCGGTGGGACCTGGCAGGCTCTGGGCGCGGGCGCGAACGACGGCGTCGGATGCTTGTACTCATACAACGACGGCTCCGGCTCGGCGCTCTACGCCGGGGGAACGTTCACGACCGCCGGCGGCGTCGCGGCGGCCGCCATCGCAAGGTGGCGCAGCGGAGCCTGGCAGGCCGTAGGCGGCGGTATGCAGCAGAGCTACGGCACGTACTTTTCCTATCCATGGGTCGCCTCGATGTGCGCGTTCGACGACGGCACCGGCGTGGCGCTCTACGCGGTCGGCCAGTTCACCAAGGCAGGCTCGGTTACCGCCAACGACGCCGCCAGATGGAAGAACGGCGCGTGGCAGGCGGTCGGCTCGAACGTTCTCCTCCGCCTCCCCGTACTCGGTCGAGTCCCTCTGCGCCTACGACGATGGTTCCGGCCCCGCACTGTATTCGCAACTGCCGCTCACCGGCGGATCGCAGTTGACCATGAGCTTTGCGAGGTGGAAGAACTCCGCCTGGCAGCCCATAGGCCGCGAGCTCGACTGGATGATTGACCGCCTGTGTGTCTACGACGACGGCAGCGGGCCCGCTCTCGTTGCGGCCGGCGAGTTTACCATGGCAGGCGGAGTCGAAGCCAACAAGATCGCCGCCTGGCGAAGCGGCAGGTGGCGGGCGCTTGGAGCCGGCTCAGTGACCAAGCTTCAGGGGCTCTGCGCATTCAACGATGGCAGCGGTCCCGCTCTCTACACGGGCAGTCCCGACTCGGGCATCGTTCGCAAGTGGAAGAGCGGCGCCTGGGCGTCTCTCCCCACGCTCAGTGCCGGCGTGTACTCGCTGTGCGTCTACGACGACGGCGGCGGAGCTGCTCTCTACGCCGGCGGCGCATTTTCCGCGCTCGGCCGCGTCGCCAAATGGACGGGCTCGACATGGCAGGCTCTCGGAACCGGTATAGGCGGAGTAAACCCCACACTCGTAAGGGCAATGTGCGTCTACGACGACGGCAGCGGCCCTGCCCTCATTGCCGGCGGCACTTTTACGACCGCTGGCGGCCTTCCCGCCAACAACATTGCTCGATGGAAGGACGGCGCCTGGCAGCCGCTCGGAGACGGCATGGGGGCAGTCTACGCGCTCTGCGTGTATGACGACGGGACCGGCCCCGCTCTGTATGCGGCCGGCCTCTTCGACCTGCATGTCAACTACGTGCTCAAATGGCAGAACGGTGTCTGGGTGCCCCTCGGCAGCGGAACCAACAACTTCGTCTACGCACTGTGCGCCTACGACGACGGTAACGGGCCCGCTCTCTACGCCGGAGGCCCGTTCAGCAAGACGGGCGGAGTCAGCACGAACTGCATCGCGATGTGGAGGGACGGCGAGTGGCATGCAGTGCCCGGTCTGCCGGCCAGCAGCGTGAGTACGCTATGCGTATGTGACGGCGCTCTCTTTGTGGGGGGCGGGTTCATCAGCGCCGACGGCCACCGGTCCACGTTCATCGCGCGCTGGAGCTGCGAGCCCGCGCCTGCGGCCGTTGACGCCGGCTCGGCCAAGAGGCTTCCCAACTGCGATCTTGTCTCTCTTAATGACCAGTCATCAACTGCCGTCTTGGGCAGCTCGTTCTACATCGAGGACGCCGACCGTTCGAACGGCATCCGTGTCGATCTGCCTGGCCACGCGATCGCCCGAGACCGCAGAGTCTCGGTCACCGGCAGGCTGATGACCGACCTCAACGGCGAGCGCTACATTTACGGCTTCTCAGCAATCGACCTGGGCCCACTTACGGTCAAGCCGTTGGGGCTCAACACCAGGAGTCTGGCCGGTGCGGACTGGGCATACGACTTGAGCACCGGCGCGGGCCAGCAGGGCGTTACGGACGGCTGCGGCCTATCCAGCACTGGCCTGCTCGTGCGAGTCGCCGGTCGATTCATCGCGGGCGGCACAAACTGGCTCTGCCTCGACGACGGCGGCGGCCACGCGATCCTGTGCACTGTTCCCGTCGGCGTCGCCATCAACCCAACCTGGGAGCGCATCTCCGTCACCGGCATCTCGTCTCTCATGTCGGGCGCGACGGGCCTCAGCCCCCTCATTCGCGTCCGCACCCAGGACGATATAGTCTCCTACTGATGCCCAGATGGAACCGTTCGCCAAGCGATTCCGTTCGCCCGGCAATTCCGTTGCCGGGCGAAGGTATCCGGCAATTCCGTTGCCCAACCGGCGTAGCAACCGTCCGCATTCACCCCCGAACCCGAGCCACCAGCCCACCGCCATTCCCCACTCCCCATTCCCCATTCCCCATTCGAACGCGCGTCCTTTTGCCAAAGTAGAGCTGCCATGTGTTATCCTTTCTAAGGCTCAGGAGGTCTGTAATGGGAGCTGATCTCTGCAGAAAGTGCATACTGAATCTCACGCCCTACGTTCCGGGCAAGCCGATCGAGGAGGTCAAGCGCGAGCTTGGGCTGGACGATGTCGTCAAGCTCGCCTCCAACGAAAACCCGCTCGGCCCATCGCCGCTGGCGCTCGAGGCGATGAAGGCCGCGCTCGATAACGTCGCGCAGTATCCCGAGGGAAGCTGCTTCGAGCTGCGGCAAGGCCGTCGCGAAGAGCCTCGGCGTCGAGCCGCGACATGCTCATCTTCGGCTGCGGAGCGGACGAGGTCATTCACTACCTTGGCATCGCGCTTCTCGAGGACGGCGACGAGATCGTCCAGGCCGACCCCAGCTTCGTGCAGTATAAGGCCGCCTCCACGCTGATGGACTGCAGGGCCCACATGGTCCCGCTCAAGGACTGGACGCACGACCTCAAGGCCATGCTCGCCAGCGTCAACGAGCGCACCAAGATGTTCTTCATCACCAACCCGAACAACCCGACCGGCACCATCGTCGGCGCGGATCGAGATCGAGGCGCGTGCTCGACACGCTCCCCGAGCGCTGCCTGCTGGTGCTCGACGAGGCCTACTACGAATACGCCGACGACCCCGCCTACACCCGCTCGATCGAGTGGATCAGGCAGGGCCGCAACGTGATCGCGCTGCGGACATTTTCGAAGATTTACGCGCTCGCCGGCACGCGAGTCGGCTACGGCGTCGCCCCCAAGCGCATCATCGACCACCTGGAGCGCGTCCGAGCGCCGTTCAACGTCAACAGCATCGCGCAGGCCGGCGCGCTCGCCAGCCTAGCCGATCCCGACCAGGTCACGCGCAGCCGCGAGCAGAACCGCCGCGTCCAAGGAGTATCTCTACAGCGAGCTCGACAAGATGGGCATCCCATACACGCCCACCCAGGCGAACTTCCTCTGGGTCGACACCCTGCGCGACTGCAAGGAGGTCTTCGGCAAGCTCCTGCGCCGGGCGTGATCGTGCGCACCGGCGACATCTTCGGCTGCCCGACGCACATCCGCGTCACCACCGGCACCGACGAACAGAACGCCGCGCTTCATAGAAGCGCTTGAAGAGGAGTATTGACGATTGACGATTTGCTATTGACTAGTTGCGCTTCGCTCCACGGCCAAATCAATCTAATAGTCAATAGTCAATAGGATAACAGTATGATCATAATCCTGTCGCCACAGGCAGCCGATTCCGATCTCGACGAGCTCGTAACCAATCTCAAGGACCGAGGCTACGGCGTCCACGTCTCCAAAGGCGTCGAAAAGACCGTCGTGGGCGTCATCGGCGCGCACGACGACGACAAGCTCCTGATCGCCGAGCAGCTTTCGTCGCTGGCCTACGTCGAGCGAGTCGTGCCCATCCTCAAGCCCTACAAGGTCGTCAGCCGCGAGTTCCACCCGGACAAGACCATCATCAAAGTCGGGGGGGTGGACATCGGCGGCCAGAAGATCGTCGTAATGGCCGGGCCGTGCTCGGTCGAGTCGCGAGGAGCAGACGCATCGAGGTCGCCAAGAGCGGTCAAGGCCGCCGGCGCGTAGCATCCTGCGCGGCGGCGCATTCAAGCCCAGCACCTCGCCCTACAGCTTCCACGGCCTCGGCGAGGACGCGCTCAAGATTCTCGCCACCGCCCGCGAAGTCACCGGCATGCCCATCATCACCGAGGTCATGGACACCCGCGACGTCGAGCTGGTCGCGCGACTACGCCGACATTCTCCAGGTCGGCACGCGCAACATGACCAACTTCGCGCTGCTTCAAGAGGTCGGCATCTCCAAGAAGCCCGTAATGCTCAAGCGCGGCATGTCATCGACCATCGAGGAATGGCTGCAGGCGGCCGAGTACATCGCCAACCGCGGCAACTACGAATATCATCCTCTGCGAGCGCGGCCTGCGCACGTTCGAGACCTACACGCGCAATACCTTCGACATCAGCGCGATCCCGGCCGTGCTCGAGCTCAGCCACCTGCCCATCATCGCCGACCCCAGCCACGGCACCGGCCGCTTCGCAGCTCGTGCCGCCGGTCGCCAAGGCCGCCGTAGCCGCCGGCGCGGACGGCCTGATGATCGAGGTCCATCCGCACCCCGGAAAAGGCCCTCAAGGACGGCGCTCAGTCGCTGACCCCCGACAACTTCGACGCCGATGATGACAAGAAACCGCCGCGGTCGCGCGCGCGGTCGGCAGATATCTGTAATGGAATTACGAATTGCGAATTACGAACTACGAATTGGGAGCAGGCCCAGGTGACGGCGCGTCAGAGGCAGGGCGAGGTGATCTTCGAGAACGTTGCCATCGTCGGCGTGGGGCTTATCGGCGGCTCGCTCGGCATGGCAGCCAGGCGCAGGGGCGTCGCGAGGCGCGTGCATCGGCATCGGCCGCACCGAGGCACAAGCTCATGCGCGCCAAAATCCTCGGCGCAATCGACGACTACTCCCTCGACATCGAAAACGCCGCCGCCGAGGCCGATCTGCTCGTCATCTGCACTCCGGTCAAGCTCGTCGCCCCGACCTTGGAGCGCATGGCCGCCTCGCTCAAGACCGGGCGCGATCGTCACCGACGCCGGCTGCACCAAGCGCGAGATCGTCGCCGCCTGCGACGCGGTTATTCCCGACGGGCTGCTTCTTTGTCGGCGGCCACCCGATGGCCGGTTCCGAGCAAACCGGGGTTGACGCCGCCCGCGCGGACCTTTTCGTCGGCGCGACCTATGTCCTCACCCCCGGCGCGACACCGACCTCACCGCGCTCGGCCACATGACCGAGTTCGCGGGCGCGCTGGGCGCGCGGGTCGAAATTCTATCTGCCGAGGAGCACGACGAGGCCGTCGCGGTCATCAGCCACCTGCCGCACGCAATCGCTAGCGCGCTGATGCAGCTTGCGGAGGATTCCCAGCGCCGACGGGCAAGACCTTCGCGCTTGCGGCGGGCAGTTTCCGCGATCTTACCCGAATCGCCGACTCCAGCCCCGAGCTCTGGCGCGACATTTGCCTTACCAATGCCGACCCCCTCGCCGAAGCCATTACCAACCTCGAAGAAGTGCTCGACCAGCTCAAATCAGCGCTGGAATCCCGCGACCCGACGCCATCCAGCACTTCTTCGAGCAGTCAAAACAAGTCCGAGAAGTGTATTTGCGCAGATCTCAGCGAACAGAAGCTAGTAATCGGCCCGATTTGAATTCACTTTCTGGTTTTCTATCTTTCGGGCTTCCATGCCTAGAACACCTATGAACCCTATAGTAGCAATAGACGGTCCCGCCGGGCGCGGGCAAGAGCACTGTCGCCAAAGGCGTAGCGGACGAGACTGGGCTACCTCTACATCGACACCGGCGCCATGTATCGCGCGGTCGCATAGAAGGCCCTGCAGGCCGGAATAGCCGATCTCCGACCAGAAGGCGGTGGTCGCGCTCGCCATGCGCACGGAAGTCACGCTCGCCAACATCGACGGCGAGCAGCATGTCTACGCCGACGGCGAAGACGTCACCCAGGCCATTCGCAGCCCCGAGGCCACGCGCGCCTCTTCGCCGGTCAGCGCGATTCCCGGGGTCCGCAAGCGGCTGGTCGAGCTTCAGCGGAACATGGCCGCGGCCGGCGGCGTAGTCATGGAAGGTCGAGACATCGGCACGGTCGTATTCCCGAACGCGGAGGTCAAAGTCTTTCTCACCGCCTCCGCCGAGGAGCGCGCCCGCCGCCGGGTCGAGCAGATGAAGAAAATGGGAGTCGAGGCGCGACCCCGCCAAGATCGCCGCCGAGATGCGCGAGCGCGACCTGCGAGACTGCTCCCGCGCCGCCGCGCCGCTCGTGCAGGCGCCGGACGCCGTCCTTCTCGACACCGACGGCATGTCCATCGACCAGGTCATCGACGCAATATTCGCATACACGACGAGAAGACGAGGTAGGCAGTTCCAATTGTCGATTGTCAATTGACAATCGAACTGCGAGGTGTTTCGGGATTTGAGTGGAATGCAATGGAACGGAAATCCCGAAACCCGATCAGGATGAAGCAATGCTCTACACAATCGGCAAATCGCTAAGCTGGCTGTTCGCCAAGTCTTCGGCAGGCTCGAAGTCATCGGTCGCGAGAACATCCCGCGCAAGGGCGGGGCGCTTGATCTGCGCGAACCATGTCAGCTACGCCGACCCGCCCGTGCTCGGCGCCGGCGCGCCGCGGCCGTTCCACTACATGGCCAAAATCGAGCTGTTCCAGATCCCCGTGCTGGGGTTTCTTATCAAGCACGTCGGGGCGTTCCCTGTGCAGCAGCGGACAGCCGACCGCATCGCGCTCAAGACCGCAATCGACTACCTCAGCAAGGGCGAGTGCGTGGCCATGTTCCCCGAGGGCAGCCGCATGCTCGACGGCAAGCTCGGCGAGCCGCTGCCCGGCGTCGGCATGATCGCGCTGCGTGCCAAGGCCCCAGTAATCCCAGCCGCGCTCATCAACACGGACAAGCTGCTGCCCCCGCACAGCATGCTCTTCCACTTCACCCGCGTCAGAGTCATCTATGGCAAGCCCGTGCCCCTCGAAGACCTCTACGACCAATCCGGCCGGGAGGCGGTCGAGGAAGCCGGCCGGCGCATCATGGCCGCAATCGCGGCGCTCATCGAAGCGCACCGCTGACTCGCTCTTGACCGCGGGCTGGCGGCATGGTAGACTGCTGTTGTCGGGCGCGAACAGTGCGGTTCGCGGCCCGGAACGGAAGTGAGGGCGCTATGGTCCGTCGAACAAAGGGGTTCACGCTCATCGAGCTGCTTGTGGTCATCGCAATCATCGCCATACTTGCAGCCATTCTATTTCCCGTATTCCTCCGCGCCAAAGAGGCGGCCAGGCGGTCCACCTGCTTGAGCAATCAGCGGCAGTTGGGCATCGCATCATGCCTGTATGCGGACTCCAACAACGGCTGGTACCCATATCCCTCCAGAGCCGGCACGCAGGCTCTGTTCCCCAGCTACGCTTTCACCAGTACCAACACAGACACTTCCGGCGAGCTTATGCACCTGCTGCGGCCCTATATCACCAACAAGCTGGTGTATTACTGCCCGGCGGTGGACTTTTTCGACAAGACCTACGGCTACAACTACCAGGCCACCATCTCCAACCCGCGTTTCATGAGCATCGGGTACTACTACTACGCCAGCGAGGGCTGGGCCGGCGCTCGGGTCTCACAGACCGGCAGCACCAGGCGTATCCTGCTCTCGTGCTACGGCAGCGGGGTTACCTACAACCACGGCCAGACCGGGCATGGCAAGAACGTGGGCATCTTCACATTCGTCGACGGCCACTCGAAGCTCATCCACCACTACGTCTACCCCTACCGCAACCTCATGCCTCAGTGGACGGAAGAGTAGGGGGCGGCCCCGGGGGGTTTCGGGATTTGGGCTTTTCGCGGTCGCCGGCCCGTCGCTTCGGCCGGGGCTTTGCGCTTAGCTGGGCGCTGTGGACCTACGAAATCCCGAAACAACGCAAAGCCCAGTAATTCTACGGAGTTGACGTGGCGTGAGAGCGGACGTATACTCCAGAAGAGTGAAAAGCACGATCTTCAACGGGAAACAGGATCTCCCGCGGGATCACGGCTATCCCGTGAGTTCCCGATCAACTCTGTACACTGGGGAATGGAAATGCGCGGATCTCAGGTCTTCTGGAAAACACTGGCGATTATTGTCCTGGCTGTCCTGGCTCTGGGAGCAACAGCCGCTGCCGATATCGTCCAGGTGCGGTTCTGGCTGCAAGGGCAGTTTGTGCTGGTGGACCGCACCGTTCCGACCGGAATGTCGCCCGCGGAAGCAGCGGTGCGTGCGCTTGTCGCTGGTCCGACTCAGGCTGAGTTGGCCGCTGGCCTGACCTCGCGGATTCCCGCCGGGGTTTCCATCAACCAACTCACTATCTCGGATGATTCGGCTGAAGTGGACCTGTCGGCCGAGGTGCTTGCCGGACTTGACGAGGCGGGCCTGACTGCTATCTTCGATCAGTTCAGGACAACGCTCGGCGATTTTCCGTCGATCTCGGCCGTCAAGCTCACGTCGGGCGGCAATCCGCTGGCCTCATACCTGAAGCCTGTCGGCCAAGTACCTAGCCTGCCGCGCGCTCAGACCCAGGAGCCTGTCATCAATGGGGTTGGTCTGGCCGGCAGGAATATATGCTATCGGGCCATCCCACGGAAAGTTCTGGAATGGCAGCGGTTGGTACTGGCAGAGATCGCTTACCTGCGGGTGGGGCGAAGCAGCGCTCGAGGACTTACTCAGCATCAAACTGGTGAAGTTCCTTAGGCAGTACCTGACGCAGGATGGGGCGACATTCGTGGCCCCCAGGCAGCTCGATGACGGCTACGGCAACGATCCGGATACCGGCCTGCCATGGTGGAAGATGTGCGCGGAATCCTGGCTGCATCACGCTGGTGCGCCGTGCAGCGTCTGGGCAAACTCGTCGGGCAACTGCGGCGCTGATAATGCGACGGACCGCTCCAGTGACGACATCCGCGCCCGGCCTCTGTGGGCGGACTACAACAATACTGACATCTACATCGCGTGCCACACCAACGCGGGTGGGTCCGGAACGGCTACGGGGACCGAGACCTACCGCGACAGTCAGATGGACCACCCCGAGTACGAGGCCGGCAGCCTTACCCTCGCAACCCAGGTGCAGAACAACGTGGTAGATGCGATTCGGACGACGTTCGACGAAGAGCCCTCGTGGGCCAGCCGGGGGGTCAAGGACTCAGCCGCCGGCTTTGGCGAGATACGAATTCCGAGCAGGCCCGCGATCTTGATCGAGCTTGCGTTCCATGACGACTGCACCAGAGACGCCCTCTATATGACACAGGATGACTTCTTCAAGTCGGTGGCGGAGTGGGGGCTATATAAGGGAGTCTGCGCTTACTTCGGCAACACCCCGACGTGGGACAAGTACTCCTGCGAGTACGTGTCAGACACGATTCCCACCACTATGACGCCCGGACAGGTCTACAACTGCAGCATCACGCTTCGAAACAGGGGCGTGTGCTGGTACAACGGCAGGGGTTTCCACCTTGCCGCGACCTCGAACAATGACTCCTGGTTCAAGAGCGTATCGAGCGTCAGCGTTGCCGACGGAACGAAACCCGGAGACACGTGCACTTTCAACTTCCAGTTGACCGGCCCGATCGTCGGCGGAGTTCGCACGACCGAGTGGCGGATGGTGCGCGACGGTTTCAGCTCGGGATTCGGACCGACTGTAACCAAGTCAGTGGACGCGGGAATGGTCGTTGATAATGACCCGCCCACCGTGCCGGAGAACCTGCGCATGACGTCGAGCGACGATTACCAGCATATCTCTGGCCTGGGACGCATCAACCGACACAGGGACGCGAAGTCGAGGGATACACGCTGTATCGCGACGGCGTCCCTATCGGCACGTTCAGCGGAACTACCACTACCTATAACGATACGGGCCTGACTATGAACACGTCCTACACCTACGAGGTAGACGCGTTCGACGCATTCAACAACCGGTCGGCCAAGAGCGATCCTCTTGTCGTAAGCACAGTAAACGACGCTGATCCTCCCACCGTTCCGCAGAACCTGCACTCGACCGGGGTCACGACTTCCACTATATCTCTGGCCTGGGACGCATCATCCGATAGCATGACCTCGGTCGCGGGATACACCGTGTATCGCGACGGAACGCTCTATCGATACGGTTACCGGAACCACGTTTACCGACACGGGCCTGTACTCAGAACACGTCATATACATACGAGGTAGACGCGTTCGATATCGTCAACAATCGGTCGGCCAAGAGCGCTCCTGCCGTCGTCGCCACCTCGCCCGACGCTGAGCCTCCCACCGTTCCGCAGAACCTGCACACGACGGCGGTTACATACAAGAACGTTGCTATTGCGTGGGACGCGTCAACTGATAATATCGGGCTTACGGGATACACTGTCTACCGCAACGGTACGTCCATCACCACGACCACGGGGACGACGTACAACGACACATCCGTGGCTCAGAGCACGACCTACACATACGAGGTCGATGCCTATGATGAGGCCGCTAACCACTCGGCCAAGAGCGCTCCTGTTACCGTGGACACGCCGATCCAGGCGACGTGGGGGCCGTATACACTGACTCAGTATCGAACCATATACTATCCAAGCAACCGAACGCCTCGCTGACGACAGGTTGGTATACAACCACGGCCGGCACTGGGCGCCGCTCGAAGCGTGCTCAAGGCGACGGATGCGCAAATGGGCACGATGCCTGCTCAGGCGATTATCTCGGGCGCCACGTTCACGGTCGCGTTCACGCGCAGTGGCACCTACAGCTCCAAGCCAACAACCCGCTCAATATCTACAGAGTCGGCCAGACGTGGGACTGCGGCAAGCGTGCTTTGGAACGCCCCGTGGGCAGCAGGAGGAAACTACGCGGTGTGGGTACTGCTTCTCAGGCTTGCGTCTATCCGGCGGAGGGATACGTATATACGTTTACCCCGGCTGGCACCAACGGGTGGTTCCCCTACGGCGTAATGATGAAGGGAGACGTCGAGAGCTAGCATAAGCTACAGGAAGAAGTTCATTACCACCAGCCCGACCCGACGCTGACCGTCAACTACACGCCTCCGACGCCCACGATCCGCACTTGGGCCTACCTGGGACATTATGCTCAGGGCGTCGCCGCGGATCACGTCACTCGGATCAATACCGACCATGTTGCCGGGAACCTACAATGGCGTGCCGGTCACGGAAGCCAATATCGCTCCGGGCGCAGCCGACGGCGTCTGCCGGACCGAACTTCGGCAACAGCTACGGAGCATTCAAGTGGCAGACGGCTACTGCGATGAACGACGTAGTCAACCTGCTGTCCGCACCGTTCTACGACGTGACGGCCAAAGATAATGGCACCACATACGCAGCCTGCATACGTCTATCAACAGTGGTGCGGCTGTTAGCAACGTCTATATCGGCTTGGCTCAGATGACGATGTCAAAGTCTACTCAACGGTACTCTGGTGGGCAGTTGGACTTGGCGCTTCCGGTCGCGGAGCTGTCGCGGACAAGACTATCTACGGGCCGATGACCATTAACGAGCGGCTGGAACCGGCTCTTGGTTAAGGTCGAGAACGGCACCGGCGGTTATGGGCTCTATGTCGCTTTGGCAATATCGACCGCACCGACGCTGGCTGTCCTCACCATCTACACGTCTGACGCCACCGCGCCCACGAACCCAACGGCTTGCGCTGAGGCTGGCGGAGCTATAAGCGACGTCATGCAGAGTGCGGTCTCGGCTCCGAGCTTCACCTGGTCCGGCGCGGCTGATCCGCAAGGGACCGACGAGGGCGTGTCGGGCGTCCGCGGATACATGGTCTACTTCGGATCCGATCCCGCGGGCTTCCGAGCACATTCCAGACAGCCGCCGCGCTCGCTCCTGGAACCCAGACCGGCGGAACATACTATCTACGCGTAGCCACGGTGGACTACGCGCTCAACCAGTCCGATGCGGCGACGCTGTTCATATTCAAGTATGCCGGCGTTCCGCCCGAGATCTATTGCGGAGGCGAAGCAGGCCGCGCTGGACACGCCGATCGCGCTCGGCAACAAGGTGCTGTATCTGAAGAGCGGCAGTTTCGGTTACATCGAGGAGCCCGACCGCATATGCGGCATCCGGATCGAGGGCGCGATCAATGGCGACGAAGGCCAGTTGGTCTCCCTGACCGGCACCAGGGCCCAGACCGCCGAGGGCGAGCCGATGGTATCGGTCGCTCAGATGACGCCGAACGGACCGGGAACCGTGGCGCCGTGGGGAACCAACAGCCGGACGTTCCAGTTCAGCCTGCTGGATGGTCTCTACGTCACGACCTGGGGACTGGTCAAGGAAGGTTCCGTGACCGCTGATTCCTACGTGCTTACCACGGGCGGCGCCGACACGGAGATCAAGGTAATCACCAAGACGACGCCCACCGTCACCGACGGAGACTTCGTGATAGTGACCGGAGCCGTCGGCTTCGGCACTACGAGGGTCATCTACCAGAAGTAGACCGCCTCACATTCCCTCGATGGGGCGCGATCCCAAATCGCGCCCCATCGCCTATCCCCACACCCCACGCCCTCCCCCCGCGCCACATCCTCCCGCACCCTCTGCTCGCGTCAGAGTCACATACGGCAACCCCGTGCCCCTCAAAGACCTCCGCACGCGATCCGGCCGCCCACCAGCCCCATTTTGGACTGCTGTGTGAGCCACAGCTTTGGGGGTGCCATCCGGGCACGGTCGGAATCCCGAAACATCAACAACGGGGCGCGCGTTCGAATGGGGAGTGGGGAATGGGGGGAGCGCCACTCGGTTGGTGTGGTATTGGGTATTGACGGGGTATATGGAATATGATAACATGCGCATATCATGAAAGAGCGGCGGGTGCAACTCGACAAACCCCTGATCTGGATTGGGTACAAAGGCGATGGAGAACAGCAAGGAAACATGTGAGGTTCATGTCTCCAGCGGCAATGTGTTTGCCGATCTGGGTCTGCCGGACTCTGATGAGATGCTGCTTAAGTCGGACATTCTCGTCAGCATTCTGGGCGTTATTGAAGACCGACAGCTTACCCAGAAGGATGTGGCCAAGCTTCTGGGGATAGATCAGTCCGAAGTGTCCAAACTGAAGAACTGCAAGATTCGCGGCTTCTCTGCCGCGCGGCTGCTGAGATTCCTGGCGGCGCTGGGTAACGAGGTCGAGATTTCGGTGCGGCGGGTGGACCACGCAGGCAAGGTCTGTGTCGTCGCGCGCTGAGGGCGCCGGGGTTGGTGGTTATGCTTCGGGGCGAAAAGCGAGCCCACGAAGACCTGGTTAGCCGGTCACCAGCGGTACATTGACAGTTCAGTATACGATTCTGACTTGGGCGTCCCCCATTCGACAATACCAAGCTCTGCTAGCCGACTGGACACGAGTCCCGAATGCACACCGAATAACCTGGCGAGCGTCCCTATATCTTTGCCATGCTCAGACACGGCCTGTTCCAGCAGAGGTGTTGGTATGAGTAGCTGTGCTGCGACCCAGTCGGCTGCTGCCTCGCGGGCGTTGTTTTCAATTCCTCCGGTGGTGGGTCTTTTCCGACGTGTCCTAACAGGTAGTGGCCCAACTCGTGGGCGCATACCCACCGTCGATCCGCCACCGCACAGCGATGAATGAAGATATGTGGAACTCCGTCTGAGGCCGTGACGAGTCCGACGTTCTTTTCCAAGAGTGCGCAATCAACGCCAGACCCTGACAATTCCGATACAGGGCATCCGCATGCTCTTGCAACAATGTGCCTCACATTGGCTCCACGAAAGTTGATCTTGTGCACACTGACGCCGGCCTGCGCCGCGATGCCCTCGACATCAATGTGTAACCGATTCATAAGCTGTTTCATGGGCAGCAGACTTGCTCGAGAAGACAGCACATCGCTAGCCGCGATCCGGAAGCAAGCAAGGCGATGATGCGTTCTGTGCCGCAGCATAGAACACTGCCTAGAAACGGAGGCGCGACTTGATTGCTGCGATCTCATCGTGCTCCGCTTGCTGCCTTTCCCGCTCGTCCGCTTCGGCCCTGTCCAAGTCTGCGAGGCGGCACCTGTACCTGGTATTCGCTTTCCCCACAGCGGTCTGCAAGAGGCTGAGGTGGTGCTTTTCCAGTTCGTCCGGGACGCAGTGGATAACTACGTAGCCACCTTCGACCCGTGCTTCCCTCCAGTTGCTGTGGAGATGGCCACGCCATTCGTCGTGGAATATCCTCCGCCACTCTACAGGTGGCTGGCTGGAGAGCTGCAGGTACATGTTGTAGAGCTCTGTGGAATCCGACTTGTGGGAGCGCTGCTCGTCCAGCCCCATTATCCGAATGTCTTCAAACTGCTCGTGGTGTGTCATCGGACCTAGTCCTCCTGCGTAAGCTGTTATGTTTGTTGGCGTGAGGACGGCCCATTTCGGGGTCCGGTGGCTGACCCCCTCGCCATGAGAGCGTATGAGAACACTGATTTGTCAGCAATTGCACTATATATCGCGTCAACCATCATAGTGTACACTTACATGTGGCATCTGGTCAATAGCTCAGGGTGATTGCATGTTGCTTGCCAGCCCGGTGTGGGCAAGGCCGATCAATGGGCAGGTAGGCGGGGGACTCTTCATTCTGGCACCTGCCCTCATGGCTGGTGTTTATGTTTCGGAGTAGGAGGTTTGCGAAGCACACAAAGACCGGCCCGCGAGTTCACTTAGCCTGAATCTCGACCTGCTCGCGTTTGGGGTACCGAAGGCAACGGAGCGGTGTTTCTCTTACTCGACACCGTGATCTTGAACGGCTGCTTAGACTTCACGTCAAGGCAATGCGTGCCAGCTTTGTACTGGAAACTCTGGTTCTCGTCCATTCCCTTCGACAAGAGTTATCCTCTCACCAGCGCCTCCATCTGGCGAGCACAGGGTTATCTCGATGGTCCGGGACCTGCCATCCCGGACCACGTTCCCCGGATCTGTGATCCGCGTAGATGTGCGGCTGCGGGCCGCAGACCCCGAGAACAGCATCCGGGATTCCAAATCCCGGACGATCAGTCCTACTCCGCCGCCGCACTCCACAGCCTCCGAATCGCTGAGACGCTGAGTCCGCTGAACCCCCTCCCGTTTCAGCGTCTCAGATTCCTTCCGCGCCTCAGCGATTCTGCACAGCACGCGATCCGCGTAGGTGTGCGCCTGGGGGTCGCAGACCCCGAGAACAGCATCCGGGATTCCAAATCCCGGACGATCAGTCCTACTCCGCCGCCGCACTCCACAGCCTCCGAATCGCTGAAACGCTGAACCCGCTGAATCGCTGAATCCCCTCCCGTTTCAGCGTCTCAGATTCATTCCGCGCCTCAGCGATTCTGCACAGCACGCGATCCGTGTAGATGTGCGCCTGCGGGTCGCAGACCCCCGGGAACAGCATCCGCGATTCCAAATCCCGGTCGATCAGCCCATCACCGCCGCCGCACTCCACAGCCTCCGAATCGCTAAAACGCTGAACCCGCTGAACCGCTGAATCCCCTCCCGTTTCAGCGTCTCAGATTCCTTCCGCGCCTCAGCGATTCTGCACAGCACGCGATGCGTGTAAGTGTGCGCCTGCGGGTCGCAGACCCCGCGAACAGCATCCGGGATTCCAAATCCCGGTCGATCAGCCCATCACCGCCGCCGCACTCCACAGCCTCCGAATCGCTAAAACGCTGAACCCGCTGAACCGCTGAATCCCCTCCCGTTTCAGCGTCTCAGATTTCCTTCCGCGCCTCAGCGATTCTGCACAGCACGCGATCCGTGTAAGTGTGCGGCTGGGGGTCGCAGACCCCGAGAACAGCATCCGCGATTCCAAATCTCGGTCGATCAGTCATACTCCCCCGCCGCACTCCAAGGCCCTTCGGTTCTCCACTCTCCACTCTCAACTCTCCGCCTCCCCGCAACCCGTGAACAACATTTAACTGAAATATACCGGAAATTTGCGTGAAAAACGGCCTCCTCGCCGTCTTATAATCATGAGAGGGAAAAATCAAACGCCGCCACCGCATCACAGAGGAGGTCTTTCCGTGCCCGTCCCTTGTCCTCCCTTTTCTGGCTTTCTGTCCTTTCTGCCTTTCGCGATTGAACTCGCTTCCCTTCCACAATAAGTCAAAACGCGCAAAACAGTTTCCAGCCACGCTCGAATTGAGCGTGAAACTGTTTCGCCAAAAAACGGTTCGCTGACCGTGCAGACACGCGAAAAAACCGCCGTCCGCCGTGGATGCTGAAACAAGTTCAGCATGACACGGGCACGGTGGCAGGCGGTGGATGCTGAAACAAGTTCACCATGACACGGGCGCGCGGGCCGGATGGGACCTATGGCTGCGGGGTGCGGTGGGGGGATTCGTAACTCGTAATTCGTAACTCGTAGTTCCTCGGCTACCGCTTGCGGTAGGCGCGGATTGCGTCCCACATTGCGGGGTCTTCGTTGCCCAGCGACCAGATGCAGATGCCGCCGACGTCCCATTTGTGGGCGATGACGAGCTTGGCGGCGATGGAGCGGCCGTTCTCGAAGTAGGTCGTGCGTTTGGCGCCGTCGGAGTCGGTGTAGGTGAACCAGGGTGTCTTGGCGTCGCGGTCCCAGTTGAGCCTGGCCTGGGTTTCCTCGAGCTTGCGGGCGGTGCGGGAGTAGAGATAGCTCGATGCGCGGCCCTTTTCGGGCCAGTCGTAGCCGTAGAACGGCAGGCCCATGAGGACCTTTTCCTTTGGGATCACCGTGGTGGCGTAGGCCAGAGTGCCGTCGTCGAGCTGGACCGACGCGACCGGGCCGGGGCGGCTGGTGGACCAGTGCTCGTCGTAGGTCATGATCATGACGAAGTCGCAGTAGCGGCCGATCTCGGCGTAGTCGAACGCGCCCGCCCAGCCGTTGGTCAGGCTGTCGGAGAACTTCGCTGGAACGTCGATGGTCAGCAGATAACCCTTGGGCTTGAGCTTGGCGGCCAACTCGATGAGGAAGAAGTCGTAGACGTAGCGGTCCTTGGGGTCCATTCCCTCGAAGTCGAGATTGATCCCCTGGCAGTAGCTGATCGAGTCCAGCGCCGCCACGATGTTGCGAACCAGCCGCGTGCGATACTCGATCGAGTTGAAAAGCTCGTGCATGGACTTGCGGTCCGAACCCCAGATGAGGGGCACGAGCTTGATTGAGTGCTCCTTGGCGAACGCGGTGACCTTGGGGTCCTCCTTGCAGGAGATCTCGCCGTGAGAGCCGCGGATCCCCATCCACGTGGGGCAGAGCATGGTGATCGCGTCGGAGTTCGCGTTCACGGTGTCCCACGGCCCCGATCCGCTGCCGAAGTACCAGCCCACGACCTCGCGCGGGGCGGCGGTTGCGGAGCAAGCGAGAAGAGCAAGAAGAATGAGTATTGAGTATTTCATATCGAGTATTGGGCCTGTGTGCGGGGTATGCTTCGGGGCCGAGAACGAGCCCCGAAGCATCGAAACCTGCAACTTGGAACTTGTAACTTTCTAACTGACCTGCATTGGCATTACGACGTAGAGATACTCGTCGTTGCCCTGGGGGCGGAGCAGCGCCTGGTTAACCTCGCCGGTCAGTTCCATTTCGACCGCCTCCGTGTCCACGACCGCGAGCATGTCGAGCAGGTAGCGGGCGGAGAATGCCATCTTGGTGTCCTCGCCCTCCTTGACGATCTCGACCTCCTCGTGCGCCTTGCCGACCGTGCCGCTCTCGGCGGTGATGGTGAGCTTGCCGTCGTCGGTTTCGACGATCGCCTTGTTGGAGTTCTCCCTCGCGACGATGGCCACGCGCTTCAGGCTGGCCTCGAACTGCTCGCGCGGGATGATGAGCTTCTTGGTGAACTCGGTCGGGACGACTTTCTCGAAGTTGGGGAACTGACCTTCGATCAGGCGGCTGATGAGCATGGTCTCGCCCACTTTGAACTTGACCTGGCTCGATGAGATGCCTACGGATACGGTGCCCTCACCCTCGGGCACGATCCTGGGCAGCTCGTTCATCGCGCGGCCCGGCACGATCGCGTTCACCTCGCCCCGCACGTCGGTCAGCGGGCAATCGAGCACGCAGAGGCGGTGGGTGTCGGTCGCGACCAGCTTCAGGCCGGCCTCCGTGATCTGCATCAGGATGCCCGTGAGTATCGCGCGGCTCTCGTCGAGGCCGATTGCGAAAGACGTTCTCCGGATGCCCTCGCGGAGAGTGTCGCGGTCGATCGTGAAGCTGACCTCCTCGCGTACCTCGGGCAGCATCGGGAACTCCTCGGGCGGCAGTCCCAAAATCGAAAAATCGGAGGTCGCGCACTTGATGCCGACCGCATAGTTCTCGTCCACCGACAGCGCAACGTCCGTTTCGGGCAGCGCATTGAGCACCTCGGCCATGTACGCGGGCGGGTACGGTCAATGAGCCGGGCTCCTGCACGTTCGCCTCCACGACGCACTCCATCCCGATCTCCAGATCGGTTGCAGCGATACGGAGCTTGTCCTCTTCAGCAGTGATAAGCAGGTGACCCAGGATCGGCAGCGAAGTTCTGGCGCTTACAGCCCTTGCAGCGGTCTGAACGCCCTCGTTGAGATCCTTTCTCGCGCAGATAACCTTCATCCTGTTCCCTCCGATAGAAGAAATCCGGCTGTAGTATAGCAGAGTTGGAGGCTGGTGGTCAAACGCGGAAGGGAAGGGAATCGCGGAAAGGGGGAAAATCAGAAAGGGAGAAAGGAGGCATCGCATGCCGGCCTCTTCTTTGCTGGATCTCTAGGCCTCAGCGATTGAGGGCCTCTGCGAAGCTTGTGCCGGGGAGGTGGTCGGTGGGGATGGAGAGGAGGTCGGCGAGGGTGGCGGCGAGGTCGGCGAAGGTGGCGCGGATGCCGAGGTCGATGCCGTGGGCGATGCGGTGGCCGTAGACGAGGAGCGGGACGTATTCGCGGGAGTGGTCGGTGCTTGGGGTGGTGGGATCGCAGCCGTGGTCGGCGGTGATGAACAGCACGTCCGATTCGCGCATGGCGGAGATGATGCGGGGGAGGGCGGCGTCGAAGTCGGCAAGCGCGCGGGCGTAGCCCTCGACGTCGTTGCGGTGGCCGTAGAGCATGTCGAAATCGACGAGATTGGTGAAGATCAGCGCGCCGCGGCCGGAGGTGATGGCGGAGATGGTGGCGTCGATGGAGTCGGGGTTGTTGGTGGTGTGGTTGGAGATCGAGATGCCTCGGCCGGAGAAGATGTCCTCGATCTTGCCGATGGCGAGCACCTCGCGGCCGGCGCGGAGGATGTAGTCCAGCAGCGTGTCGGAGGGTGGGGGCAGCGAGAAGTCGCGGCGGGCGGGGGTGCGCGAGTACTTGGGTGCCACGGCGATGCTTCGGGGCGAAAAGCGAGCCCCGAAGCATCGTCCTCCGCTGGCCGTGATTGTGGGTTGTTGATGAATGGGCGGGCGATGACGCGCTGGACGTTGTGGGGGTAGGTTAGCATCTCGCGGGCGATGCGGCAGATGTCGTAGAGCTGTTCGACCGGGACCACGTCCTCGTGCGCGGCGATCTGGAAGACGCTGTCAGCGGAGGTGTAGACGATTGGGCGGCCCGTGCGGACGTGCTCCTCGCCGAGTTCTTCGATTATGACTGTGCCGGAGGCGGGTTTGTTGCCGAGGACTCTGCGGCCGATGCGGCGCTCGAACTCGGAGATGATCTCGGCGGGGAAGCCGTTGGGATAGGTGGGGAAAGGGCGGTCGGTGATGATGCCCATGAGCTCCCAGTGGCCGGTGTCGGTGTCCTTGCCGCGCGATGCCTCGGCCATTTTGCCGTAGCAGGCGGTTGGATGCTCCACGGGGCCGATGTTGTGCAGCGGAGAGATGTTGCCCAGGCCCATTGCGGCCAGGTTGGGCAAAGAAGGTGTCTGTCCCCTTTTTTGAGCGGCGATGTGGGCGAGGGTGTTGGAGCCGGCGTCGCCGTAGTCGGCTGCGTCGGGGAGCGCTCCGATGCCGACGGAGTCTAGGACGATTACAATCGCGCGGGTGATGGGTGCGGTCATATCGAACCCCGTGCCCCGCGCACCGCCCTTCGATACGGCCTTCGGCCACTCAGGGCTAGCGGGGTGGTGGGCATCCGGTGTTTCGGGATTTCCGCTCCGCTCAAATCCCGAAACCCCGTGCCCCGCGCACCGCCCTTCGATACGGCCTTCGGCCACTCAGGGCTAGCGGGGTGGTGGGCATCCGGTGTTTCGGGATTTCCGCTCCGCTCAAATCCCGAAACACCTTGTGAAGGGATGGGTCCTGAAACAAGTTCAGGATGACAAGGGATGGGTCCTGAAACAAGTTCAGGATGACAAGGTGTGTTCATGCGCGTGGGTGGGCCTCCCTGTAGATTTCGCGGAGGTGGTCGCGGGTGACGTGGGTGTAGACCTCCGTGGTGGCGATGCAGGCGTGGCCGAGCATTTCCTGCATGCTGCGCAGGTCGGCGCCGCGTTCGAGGAGATGCGTGGCGAAGGAGTGGCGCAGGGTGTGCGGGGTGATCGGCTTGCGGATGCCGGCGGTCGCGGCGTGCTTCTTGACGATCATCCAGAACCTCACCCGGGACATGGGTCTGCCGAGCTTGGATAGGAAGAGATATTCGCTGCGCTCGCCCTTTGAGAGATTGCCCGCGAGCGCGGTCGATGTAGGCTGTGATGAGATGAGCAGCGATCTCGCCGATGGGGACGACGCGCTCTTTTCGACCCCTTGCCGATGCAGCGGACGAAGCCCATCTTGAGGTTCACGTCGTCGGTCTTGAGGCCGATAAGCTCGCTGACGCGGAGGCCGGTCGCGTAGAGCGTTTCGAGCATCGCGCGGTCGCGCAGGCCGAGGTCGTCGGTGAGGTCGGGGCGCCTTGAGAATGCGCGCGATCTCGTCAACGTCGAGGGTCTTGGGCAGGCGCTTGGGCGGGCGCGTCGCGGGGATCGCGTCGAGTGGGCTCTTGCGGATTTCGCCCTGTGAGATCAGATACTTGATGAAGCAGCGCACGGCGGTCATTTTGCGGGCGATGCTGGCGGGGGCGAGTTTGGCCTTGGTCAGTGCGGTCGAGAAAGCCGATCAGGCAGGGTTCGTCGATGGAGGCGGGGTCGGTGGTGTCTCGGTCGGCGAGATAAGCGGCGAACTGGGAGAGGTCGCGGCCGTAGGCTTCGAGGGTCTTGATTGCCAGCCCTCGTTCGAGCGCGGTGTGGTCGAGGAAGCGTTGGATGTGGTAGTCGATCATGGCGTGCGCTCCGGGGAATCGCTGAGACGCTGAGGGGGATGAGGCGCTGAGGACTGCTTCAGCTTGTATATCCAGATAGTGGGGGCGGGGTAGCGCATGTCGTGCGGGAGGGATTGCGTGCTGCCGAAGGAGATGCCGAGGGCGGAGAGGGAGTCGGAGAATGTCCTGTCGCAGACGTAGCAGTCCTCGTGCAACAAGTCTCCTGATCATACGGCGTGCGATCAGCCGCGCTTCCAGTCGCCGCAGAGATGGGAGTCGTGCGTTGCCTCAGATCCGCAGCGCGTCGGGGTCTCATAGTCGCTGAAGACGGTCCACTGCGGCTCAGGACCGACGATCTGCCATGGCGACCGAATCGGGCATCGCGGAACACCTCGAAGCCTATACGGGGATGCGACAGCGTCGGTCTCCGCTGCTGGAGCGTACCGAAGCCGATGGTCTTGGAATACGGCGGAGAATAGAACCACGGGCACTTCGAAGACGCCGATGCGGCTGCCCTTCGGGATGTTGGCGAATATCCAGCGGGCGGCGCGGTCCTGCGGGGGCGGCTGGACGAAGAGGCGGTCGAGGGCGATTGCGTAGAGAAGCGTGCCGATGAGGGAGGCGGCGAGCATGACCGGCCAGGCCCATCGGAGGCCCTTCGAGAAGCGCTGCCAGAGATCGACCGCCATCCAGGCGATGAGCAGCGCGGCGGCGGGGAATAGCGGCAGCGAGTAGCGGGCGAATCGGACCTGCGAGAGCGAGATCAGGGCGTAGTAGGGCAGGGCGAAGGCCAGGATGGTCAGGGCTCGGCGGTCGAGTCTGCACGAGGCCGTAGATCGCCGCGATGCGAACAGGATCGCCAGCGCGGGGCCGAGGCCGTACCAGAGCGCTGGATGTGAACGTGAACAGGAAGCCGTTGCCGGTGCCGGCGAAGACGAGTCCGTGGCCGGTCGGGAGTGGATGACCTCGTAGAGAAAGCCGTGCTTGAATGCGCTCCACTGGAAGATGATGCCGGGCGTGGATATCACGAACGCCGCGACTGCGCAGCCGAGGCCGCGAGCAGTTTGCCGCCCTCGATACGGCCTGCGGCCACTCAGGGCTAGCGGGGTGGAGGGGGCTGCGGTCCTCGTCGGATGATCCCGAAAACGTGGGCGGCGATGAGAGCGAGGATGACCAGGCCGGCGTTATACTTGGTGCCGGCGGCCAATCCGGCCATGACGCCGCATCGGATGTAGTCGCGCCAGTCGCCTCGCTGCAGCACCAGTCCCGCGAACCCGAGGCAGGCGGCGACGAAGAGTGTGCTGGGCACATCGACAGTCGCGAAGTGCGAGTGCTGGACGTGAAGCGGCGCGATGCAGAGGATGAGGGCGGCGATTAGCGGACTGCGGATTGGAGAATGGGGAATGGGGAATGGGGAATGGGGAACGCGGATGACATGACGCGGCCCAGTAGGTGACCCAGACCGCGGCGATGCCCATGAGGGCGGTGACGACCCTCGCGCAGAGATAGGGGCCGGCGAGGTTGTTGGTCAGGCCGTAGCCGGAGCCGACCGCGATTGCCAGAGCGGCGAGATAGATGTAGAGAGACGGGTAGTTGTAGAAGCGCGGGAAGAGCGATGAGAGAACGATCACCGCCGCGCCGATGGTCAGGAACTCATCGGGGTGGTAGGAGTATGAGTGCAGCGAGTTCGGAAGGCCCCAGCGCAGGCCCCAGAAGCGGAGCGCGGCGGCGATTGCGAGTATGACGGCAATGAGCAGGTTGGTCCGCCACCCTGCCTTCATGCTCGGGCCGCTCCATTGGCCGCTTTGCGCTCCGAACGGGAGGGCGCTCGCATCAGCGCGACGATGGCGATAAACCCGCCGATCGAGGTGATGATGTCGCCAGCGCTGTAGACGCAGCCCATGGAAACGGACGCGGGATCGGGCACGACATCGCACAGGAGCCTCAGCTTCGTGGTGTGGTCGATGAGCATGCCCTTTACGAACGGGTATGCCGCCAGCACATGCTTCGCGCTCTTTTCGCCATAGGCGATGATCTGCGCTTCGTGGCTGACAGGCATTGTCCCGCCATTTGCCGCGACCGCGATCAGATTGACGACAAGCCCGGCTAGAATGAGCTTGGCGCCCGGTATGGCATGGTTGGCGGTCGTAAACACGATCCACGTGACCAGTCCCAGGATATGCACGACGGCGAACATGGGCGAGGTAAACAGGATCGCCTGGGGGCGGTTCAGCAGGTTGGTGGCGACGGCGAGTCCCAGCGGCACGAATATCATCCAGCCGTATTTGATGGGAGCATCCGCCAGGCGTCCGAACTTGCCCTTCAGCGCCCATCCCAGTAACAACGCGGTTAGTATGGCTTCGAGTATCATGGCACAATTATGAATTACGAAATACGAAATACGAATTACGAGTTGGCGATCACAGATCGCCGGGTTGCCCCTGGGGGTCAGATTGCAAATCTGACCCCAACATGCTCGACGCCGCAGAGGGGCCGGAGGCCCCGGATGGTCAGGCTCGGAGGGCCTCCGGCCCTCCGAGATCGATTATGGTGCTCTGGTTAGTTCGGATGCGAGCAGATCGGTGAGGATTTGGACGACGACGGGATCGTATCTGGTTCCGCTGCCGGCGCGAATTTCCTCGATGGCCTGCCGCGTGTTCATCGGCTGGGCATGATATGGCCTTTCGGAGATCATGGCGTCGTAGTCCGACGTCGCGGCCAGTATCCGGCTGCCCAGCGGTATCTGCTCTCCTTTGAGGCCGTCGGGATAGCCCGATCCATCCCAGTACTCGTGATGGTGGCGCACGTAGGCAGCGCAGTCGGCCAGAAACGGCACCGCCGCGACCATTCCGCGCCCATGCACGCGTGGCTCTTGCACCACGGCCCACTCCTTCTCGGTCAGCGGCGCCGGTCTTGTTCAGAATCGCCTGCGGGACGTTCGCCTTGCCGATGTCGCGCAGCAAGCGCCGCATACTCGATCCGCTCCAGCTCTTTGCCCAGCAATGCCCATGTTCCGGGCGACCGCTTTGGTCAGTTCGGCTACTCGCTGGGCGTGACCGACGGTCCCCGAGTCCTTGGTCTCCACGGCGGCGGCAAGCGCCGTGATCGACTTCTGGTATGCTCGCTTCATCTTCGCCGGGCAAGAACACGCGCGAGACGTACATGCTGAACACCGAAACGGAAAGCGCGGCCATCGTGATCGCCAGTATGCCCGGACTGATACATGCTATCCGACATCCAGACGCACCCCATCTCTTGCGACCATCGCAAGAAATGCCTTTACGACTGCCGGGTGGAACTGCGATCCGGCACCTCTGCGAAGCTCGTCGATGGCCTGATCGAGCGTTTTTGGCTGCCGGTATGTTCGGCCGCTTGGCGGCTCCGCACGACGGACATACCTCCGGACGGCCGCCGTCCTCGGGCTTGTATCCGCAAGAGTCGCAGACCCAATCCAGCGAAAGCTCCCGGTCGTCGGTCATCGCGTCGAACGAGTCCGCCACTGCGATTATCGCTGCCTCCATCGGGATCATCGCCGGTCGCCATTTGTGTCCGGATAGCCGCGGCCATCGTGCCACTTGTGATGATATCGGATCCAGTCGACTATTCCCTCCAGAAATTCCAGATGGCTGATGATCTCCGCGCCCTTGGTCGGATGCTCTTTGATCTTCTCCCACTCCTCGGGCTCAAGCTTGCTGGTCTTGTCGAGTATCTCCTCGCTGACCCCGATCTTGCCGATGTCGTGAAGCAGACCGGCGTGGCTGATGTGCCTGATGCTCTCCGCCGGCAGCCTGAGCTCCCTTGCCAGCCTCTCGGACATCTCCGCGACTCGCTTGAGATGGCCTCGCGTGTATGGATGGTAGTGCTGCATATATGTGGCCAGCGTGGTGATTGTGTCGAGATACGCGGACTGCTCCTCACCCACTGTCGTAGAAATCCCTCAGCGCCACCAGCGGCAGCCCGGTCAGCACGAACGCCCAAGGCCCCAGGCGCACGTAGAGATACGACAACATCAGCGAGACCACCACCAGGAACGATCTGCGCGCGCTCACAGGGCAAAGCAGTCTCGATCACCACGATCTGCATCCTCAGCAAACGCGCCCGTAGATCCCTTTGCGCCCGGTATCGGATCCTAGCACGACCATCGCCATCAGTATACTAGGCCGTGATCCACCATAATCGCCACTGCGCAAGTCCGAGAAACGGCAGCACGAAATGCGCGAGCGCCCTGCGGCATTCCGTCACGCTGCCAGCAAGAAGTGCCCGCCGATGTAGCGATAGATCAGCGCCGACAAACCCACAATCAGCACCAGCACCGAAGCGATAGTTCACGGTAGACACGAAAGCGCGCTGAAACGCTCCGTGCCGGCCTTGGGCTCCCAGACCCGCCCGATCACGTTCAGCGACTTTCTGAACCGATCCTCCTGGACAGCCTGATCGTGACTGCCGTCTTCGGGACTGAGCAGAACCGTTTTGCGCGCACCCGCGCAATAGTGATATGCCATCAGTGCGATGAACTCAGCGCCCAGCGAGCTAACCACGCAGACGCAGATGGAAGGAAGTGGCCCGATCACGACAGGCGGCGGCCCAGTATATGGGAGAACTTGGCGTGACTTCGACCTGGCTGTCGTCAGCCAGGTTGACCGACAAACAGTTCGGCCAAGGTCGCGAAGAATACGAACCATGCCACCGACGGCCAGAGGTCTGCCTGAACAGGGACTTCTCTCCAAACAACGACGGTAATGACAATCGCGCACAGAATGCAGGCCCATAGAAGAATTCTGTACAGTCGCATTACGAGGTATCCCTGACCTAAGCGAGGCAATCCCGTTCCTCGATGAGCTACGCGCAGAATCGCTATAATGAGCCAACGGCGGGCAGACTTTCAGTCATTCCCAACATGCCTCGTTCGCTGCAATAGCGACTAGGGCGGTGGCCACTTGAACGGCGCGCCGGCGGTTGCTGCCAGCGTAGCCAGTGCCAACAGAACCTTGAACAGGCGACTCATGTATCTCAACCCCTTTCGGTTTGTTAACTAGCCCGCATCGCTCTGCAGGCTGCCATGAACCGCTTCGCTCGGGTTGAATGGAAACTCGCTTTCTGCCATATTCGCTATCGCCGTTGGCTCAAATCACACGCTATCGAGTTTTCCTGCGCCAGACACAGTCTACGGTTGACTGCGTCTAACGTTGCGTTCACCACACCTTTCCAAACATCCTGCTTCATAACGGCCGAGCCTGAAAGAACTCCTCGCCGCGGTCCGCCTGCCAGGCTCACCAGCACAACCGCGATCCTCTTGCCGCCCATCGCGACCTCGTTGACGTCCTCCAGACTGACCGGGCGTCGGCAGAGGCCCGGACTCTTCTATGGCGCGCAGAGTCGCGCTCGCGATGAGCTTCATCTGCGCAGTTGGGGAATTGGTGCCGCTGGCCGAGTCCCGAGAAGACGATGGCGTCCTTGGTCAGCCGAACCGTGGCTTCGGTCCTGCTGCCGTTGAATGCGATCGAGACATCCGAGAACTTCAGTCTGGAGTGATCGTAGCGAACCGCGCCGTCCTCTACCTGGGCCACGCTAATCTTCTTGTGGTCGATTGCCACGCCCAAGCGTGCCATCACGGCGGATTCCACGTCTCTGACCACCTGCTTGGGTGATCTTGACGAGCCGGCCAACACATGGACTTCGAGATACATCACCGTTGCCGTCGGGGACGACGCTTACAGCAATAATACCCTTCAGACGACACACGACCGACTCAATGTCGTTTACGTTAACCTGCCGTTCTACGGCCATCCTTATTGGCCCTCCTTCCCCTTGCTTACCTGCCCGTGTCAGCAGCCGATCTGCCGACGGCGCATTACGTCTCGGAACAACGCGCTTCGCTACTGACCGGAAACTCGCTCCCAACTTCTGGACTAAGAGCTTCCTTCACCTCGTCCAGCACCGCATTCACTTCCTCATCCGTGAGAGTCTTCTCCAGAGAACGGAACACCATCGATACCGTCAGGCTGCTCCGTCCCGATGCCGATCTGCTCGCCCCTGTAGACGTCCAACAGATCTATATCTTCGATGAACCCCTTGCCGGACTCTGCCACAACGCCGGCAAGCTGCTCATATTTCATCTTATCCGGAACGACCACGGCTATATGCCTGTGCAGAGCCGGATACGCTGGGCAACTGCCGATACTTCAGCACCTCCGGCACAGACTCCATAAGAGCCGCAAAATCGAGCTCATATACGCACGGCCGCTCCTTGAGATCGAGCGATTCCCTCATAGCCGGAGCCGCTTCGCCCAAGATCCCAATCTCTCGCTCCGCCTACGAGCACCTTTGCCGCGCGCGTCGGGTGCAGGAGAGGATCGCTTACCTCGGCATATATCGCACGCTTGCGATTCCCAACGCGTCCAGCAGGCTCTCGACCACGCCCTTGCAGAGATAGAAATCACGTGCCATGCCTCTTCGGGCAGCCCCCACGCGCTTCGCCACATGCTCGCCGGCCATCGCGCCGGCAACGCGCGAGCTTCTCGTCGAAGCTCGCCATCTGGTCTTGATGGTAGACCTTGCCTATCTCGAACATGCAACGTCGTTCGTGCCGTAGGCCTGGTTGCGCTCGATTACACCGAGCAGGTTCGGCACGATCAGCGTGCGCGCATCGCATCGAGGTCCTCGCTCAGCGGGTTGCGCAGCCTGACACACTGCTCGGACCGGCCGGCCAGCTCAGCAAGTCTGCTGTCGACCAGGCTGTGCGTCAGGACTTCCTGCGCGCCGCACGACATGAGTATACGTCTGAGTCTGTCCTTGAACAGCCCCTCCGGGCTGTCCTTGCCCTGCTGCGCTGCTTCCGGCAGCGTCATCGGCAGGTTCTGGTAGCCGTAGCGCCCTGCCGACCTCCTCGACCAGGTCAATCTCACGGGTGATGTCCTGGCGGAATGTCGGCACTCTGGAGATCAGGATGCCGTCCCGCAGGGACGTTTCGATATCGAGACCGTTCAGATAGCCGGCCATGGCCTCGGCGTCGATGTCGGTCCCGAGGACCGCGTTGACCCGTCTCCGGCCTGGCCTCGACAATCAAAGGCTCGACCGGCCGGGGCCGCACATCGACGATTCGCCGGGCCACTTCGCCTCCAGCAAGCTCAGCCATCAGCTGGCAGCTCTACATGCTGCCACTGCCGTTATTGATGGATCGACTCCGCGCTCGAACCGGTACGAGGATTCTGTTACCATGCCCAAGCGTTTTGAGGTGCGACGAATGCTTGTACTAGTAAAGTTCGCCGATTCAATCAGAATATCCTGCGTCCGCTCGCTAATCTCTGAATCAAATCCGCCCATTACGCCCGCAATCGCAACCGGGCGCTCACTATCCGCTATAACGAGCATATCCGGGTCGAGGTTTCGCTCGGTGTTATCGATCGAGACGATCTTCTCGCCCGGCCTTGCTCTTGCGGACGATGATCCGAGCGCCGCGAAGCAGGCCGAGATCGAATGCGTGCAGCGGCTGACCGAGCTCGAGCATCACGTAGTTCGTGATGTCCACAATGTTGTTGATCGGCCGCATGCCGGCGGCAATCAGGCGCTTGCACATCCACTCGGGCGAGTCCCGATCTTCAGCGCCGCGGACGACTACGCCGACGTAACGGCCGCAGAGATCGGGATCTTCGATGTCGATCTTGATGGATGCGAGACGTCCGGGCCCGGTAGCCCTCGATCTTGGGCTCGGGCATGCGCACCTTGCTGCCCACGAGCGGCGCCGCTTCGCGGGCAACGCCGATCATCGAGAGCCAGTCGCCTCGATTGGGCGTCACCTTGACATCGAAGACCGGATCGCCATCGACCTCGGCAATCTCCTCGACTTCCAGCCCGGCCATCGTGAGCTTTTCCGCAAGCTCATCAAGCGGCAACTGAAGCTCAGATATTCTCTTAGCCAGGCGATGGGTACTTTCATTGGTCAACCTATGGATGCTGAAACGAGTTCAGCATGACAATCGTACGATGCTGCGATTCAGCATGACAATGCGACGACGGTCGCCCTCACCCCAGGAGAGGGGAAGGAGGACCCCACCCAACCCTCCCCGCATCGGGGAGGGGGCAAGATGTGCCCTCGCTATATGCTACAGTTGCCTCAGGAATCTAAGGTCGTTCTCCATGAACAGCCGCAGGTCGTCGATGCCGTGCTGGAGCATGGGCATCCGCTCGATACCGAACCCGAATGCAAAGCCTGTATATTCCTCGGAGTCGATCCCGGCGCCCTCCAGAATGTTGGGATGGATCATCCCCGCGCCGGCAAGCTCCAGCCAGCCGCTGCCCTTGCAGACGTTGCAGCCGCTTGCCCGAGCAGATCGAACATGTCACAGCAACTTCCGCGCCGGGCTCGACGAATGGGAAGAAGTCCGGCCTGAAGCGCACGTTAGCCCCCGGCCCAAACATCTCTACCGCGAACTGGTGCAGCGTTCCCTTGAGATCGGCCATTGTAGATGCCGTGGTCAACGCAGAAGCAATCGACCTGATGGAACGTGTGGCCGTGGGTCGCGTCCACCGCATCCACTCGATAGCACTTTCCGAGTCGTGCAGACCTTGATCGGCGGCTTGCGGTTCTCCATCTGCCTGTGCTGATAGGCGGTGGTATGCGTGCGCAGCAGCCTGTCCTCGGTGATGTAGAAGCTCATCTGCTCGTCGATCGCCGGGTGGTCTTCGGGATAGTTGAGGGCCTCGAAGTTGTAGTGATAGGACTCCATCTCGGGGTTCTCGGTATCTCGTAGCCCATCCTGATGAAGATGTCCTTGACCTTTTCGAGCGTCTCGACGAGCATATGCGGCCGGCCGATGCGATAGAACCGGCCGGGCATGGTGACGTCCAGGGCCTCGCCCGCGAGCTTCGCGTCGACCTCGCCCCCGGCGAGCGCGGCGCGGCGGTCCTCGATGGCGGCGGTCAGCTTCACTTTGAGATCGTTGACCGCCTGCGCCGAAGTCCTTGCGCTCCTCTGCCGGCAGCGATCCGATCTTGCGGAGCTGTGACGTGAGCTCTCCCTTCCGGCCGAGATACTCCGTTTCCAGAGCGTCGAGGTCGGCGGTCGATTTCGCCGCCGACACCCTCGCAAGGGCGGCGTTGCCTAAGTCTGTCTAGTTCTGTTGTTCGGTCATGTCAGAACACCGTGGTCCTCCACCGCCCTTCGATACGCCTCCGGCTACTCAGGGCTAGCGGGGCGGAGTCTCTCGGCTTGTCATACGGCGCCAAGCTTCGCGATTCGGAGATCGCTCCTACACCGGCGCCAAGCCGAGGAACCCCTCAAAACACCAGCGTCCAATTGCCTGAGATCGAATGCCTGCTTCGCGATCTGGAGATCGCTCCTACACAGGGCAGGTGCTTCGAGCTTAGAGCTATTGGACGCTGGGCGAAATTGTCAGTCTTAGCGATCCGCGCTTGGATGCTGAGACAAGTTCAGCATGACACTCAGCCGGTTCTACTATTATGTCCTACGCGGTCGCCAATTGGCTCTTCGCCTGCTCCACGAGAGCGGCGAAGCCGTCCGCGTCTGCGATTGCCATATCCGCGAGCACCTTACGATCCAGTTCGATTCCGGCCTTTGTCAAGGCCTCGATAAATCTCCGTAGGGCATCCCACAAGCACGGCAGCCCGCGCTGATCCGCGTTATCCAGAGTCGGCGGAACTCGCGCTTCTTGTTCCGCCTGTCGCGATATGCATACTTCCCGGACTTCATGAGCTGCTCTTGGCAGTCTTGAAGAGGCGGTGCTTTCCGCCCCAGTAACCGCTTGCGGCCTTGAGTATCTTATGGTGACGCTTGTGCGTCATAGTCCCGCGTTTAACGCGTGGCATTTCACTCTCCCTTATGTTCGATGTAAGAGGTTCGCGGTTCGAACCCCGTGGTCTACAATCCTGGCACGAGCCTGCGGATGACGCGCTTCTCGCCCTTGCACAAACCGCTCTTCATGTTCAGCCTGCGCTTGGCTGCGGCCGACTTGCTCATCTTGAGATGGTTCATGCCGGTGTTGCCGCGGCGAATCTTTCCCGGCCGGTCGATTCGAACCGCTTGGCCGCTGTTTTGCATGTCTTGAGTTTCGGCACTATCAATACCTCGTTGAGAGTCGAAAGATCAAAGTTGAAAGTTGAAAGTCCGAGACGGAGACGGGCGGTTGGGCCGGCTGCGTCAGGTCTTTTCGACTATCGGAGCGAGGATCATCGTCATGGTCCTGCCTTCCATCGAGGCGGGCTTTTCGACGGTCCCCAGATTCTGCTCCTTGACCTCCTCGGCCATTCGCCCGAGCGACTCTCTGGCGAACTCCGGATGCGTAAACTCCCTGCTACGGAATATCACCGTCACCTTGACCTTGTGACCCTCCTTAAGGAACTTCAGCGCATTTCGAAGCTTGAACTGGAAATCATGCTCATCGGTGCCCGGCCGCATTCGGATGCCCTTAATCTCGGTCATCCTCTGCTTCTTCTGGGCCTCGCGTTCACGCTTGCCGAGTTCGTATTTGTATTTGCCGTAGTCCATGATCCGGCAGACGGGCGGATTGGCGGTCGGCGAGACCTCTATGAGGTCCAGCCCACGCTCTCTCGCGGTCTCGAACGCCTCTCTGAACGACACGACACCAACCTGCGCACCGTTCTCGTCGATCAACCGGACTTCCCGCGCTCGAATGCGCTCATTAACCCTGAGGTCTTTTACTATCGCTACATCACCTCTGGCAGAATTAGCCGTCCGGGCGAGCAGTTGCGCCGGTACGACTTCGTAAGTATAGCGGAAAACCACGCTACGTGTCAATAGCATGTGAGATCGAAGGCTGTGCCTGGTTGCGAGGTGGTTCGGTTTCGGGCTTCCGGCGCCGCCTGGACAGCCTGTGGGTCGGGGTGTGCCGTACGCACGGGGTTCTCCCGTCTCTGGTTGATGTGCAGTGGCGAGAGGGCGTGCTGAGACCGATGGGCGCGCACTTTCCGCGGGGGGGAGGCGCGCACTTTGCGCGGGGGGATGGATGTGATAGCATGTGGACAGGAGGCGAGAGATGCGGGTTTGCGGAGTTGCGATTGCTGTGTTTGCCATGCTCGTGGCGGCGGTGACGGCGGGGGCGGGCGAGTTCGAGGAAATGAAGCTCGAGACCGCCGGGCTTACCAGGACCGTCTCGGGGACGCTCAATATCCTCAAGACGACCGGACTGACCGTGGGCGAGACTCAACTGCTCGATCAGCCCAGCGTCGAGGTCATGCTCGAACTCGAAGTCAACGGCGAGCGTATAACGATGGTGCCCAGCGACTTCGATATCAAGGACATCAATCACGCCTCCAAGAACAAAGAGAGGCAGACCGGGATCGAGCTGCGAAGCCATCTGTGGGGATATCCGATCACGGTTTATGTCGATTACTGGAACGACGAACGGAACCAGTATCAGCAGAAATCGATCACAGTCACCCCGTCCAGACTGCCCGCCGGCGCCGTTATCAGGCGAATCACGGTGGCGTCGCTGCGGCTCGTGGATGCTGCCGTACCGGTGGCGGCGTCGGAGTCGGGGTTTGTCAACGAGGCGAAGTCGGCTTTCGCGGCGGTGGAGCCGAAGTCGGGCAGTGGACTGTGCTGGGATTTCCCCTCGGGCCTGATCGCGTATTCGAGCAGGCACTGGTTGACTGCCTACGTCGAGGCGAACGTGCCGCTGGAGAAGGGGTTCAAGACCGAGCGACTGACGCTCGGGGCGGTCTACGGCAAGCCTGATGCGGCGTTCGCCAACTACCGGCAGACGCTGCTGGAGAGCCGTTACCCGGCGCTGGCGAAGAATGCGAAGCTGGCGGCGCTGCGCAAGCAGTATAAGGAGTGCTTCGCGGCGTGCCAATATGTGCCGCCGTGCTCGGCCGACGGCTCCGTGGATGCGGAAGGACACGCCGCGGGCGGGAAGGGGTTCGTGCTGCTGTTCAATCCGACCGCGGACGCAAGGAATGCCGTGCTGCCGCTGTCTGAGAAGACGCTGGGGCTTTCGGGGGAGCTGAAACTGTCTGATTGGACGGAGCTCGATAAGCCCTCCGATCTCGGTGTAAGGAAGGCCGATGAGAAGCTCGAGATCGAGGTCCCGGCGGATGGCTACAAGATCATCGGCGTAAACGTAACCGCCGGCGACTAGATGCTGAAACGAGTTCAGCATGACAAGGCTTTGGACGTGAATGATTAGGTACTGGATCATTATCATAATGGCATCGCTCTACATCGTGTTGGCGGTGGGGGCGATGGTCTGGATCATCAGGCGAGGCCTGCTCATGCACCTGCACCATAAGCGGCAGGAGAAGGTCTCCCTGCGGGCCAAGGTCAAGCATAAGGTCGATGCCCAGGGGTTCCACGGCGTCGATTGGCAGATAGGCACCGTCCAGCACATTATCGTCTTCGAGTGCGAGGATGGCGAAGAGCGCAACTTCGACGTTGCCGAGGCGGTCTGGGATGCCACCGAAGAAGGCGATACCGGCACGCTCACGTTCCAGGGGCCGCACGTCCTCGACTTCCATTCACACCACCACCACCGCAGGCGTCACGCCGATGCCGCGTACGAGCGGCTGACCAGAAGGTAACGCCGTGGCAGACGCGCTACTCAAGCTTCACATTACCCCCCGCGGTTCACGAAACGAGATCACCGGCCGCCGGGGCGATGTCCTGTGCGTCAAGATCACCGCCCCTCCGGTCGAAGGCGCGGCCAATGAGGCTGTGGTCAAGTTCATCGCCGGCGCGCTTGGCGTGCGGAAGAGCCAGGTGGAGATCGTTTCGGGGGAGAAGAGCAGGGAGAAGACGGTTCGGATTGCGGGGATGTCGGATGGTGAGGTGAAGGCGAAGCTGGGGTAGAGATAGGACGGATAGGACGGATAGGACGTATGGGACGTATGGGACGGCCTACTCAGCGCTTGGGGTTGTGGTTGCTCCGCGAAAACAGGCGCTCGCGCAGCATGGAACGGTGGTTGACAAGCGAGCATTGTTGGGGTATGCTGCGAGTACGGAATGATGCATGTGTGGATGGGGAGGGAAGCTATGAGCGCGATCAGATTGCTGGGTTTGTCGCTTGCCCTGGCGGCGCTTGCGTCGAGCGCGGGCCTGGCCTACAGCATCGACTGGTATTCGATCAATTCCGGCGGGGGCGCCGCGTCCTCGGCGAGCTATAGCATCAACGCGACCGTGGGGCAGCCGGTGGCGGGGTTTGTGTCCAGCACGAGCCATCTCCATTGGATCGGCTTCTGGGCCGGCGATCTTCCCGTTCCCACAGTGGTCGAAAGCATCCAGGCGGCAAAGCTGATGTCCGACGGCGCCTACGTCAGCATCGCCGGCCGCATCGTAACCACCGAGGCGTCCGATTTTTCCAACTTCTTCTACGTCGAAGAGCAAGACCGCTACAGCGCGATCCGTGTCGATGCCGCGCCCGGGCCGATTGCCGGGCTGGCGCGGGGGTCGGTGGTCAACGTCATCGGGACTATGGGCACGACCGACGCGGGAGAGAGGCAGTTGGCCGGGCCGCTCGTGATTGTCATCACCTCCCACGCACCCCTCGCCCCGCTGGGAATGACCAACAAGAGCCTGGGAGGCGGAGGCGTGCCTGCAGGGCCGGCGGTCAAGAACGGCAAGGGCCTCAATAACGTCGGGCTGCTGGTCACGACCTGGGGCTACGTCAGCGCCGTTGCCGGGTCGGATATGCTTATAACCGACGGGTCCGGCGACAACGTGCGGGTCAACGTCGCGGGGCTGGCGAGTCTGCCCAATGAAGGAGACTACGTCACCGTGATCGGGATTTCCAGCGTGGTCTCGTCGGGCGCGGATACGCTGCCTTACCTGCTGCCGAGGACGAGCGACGACATCGTGGCGTATTAGCGGCGAATAGGACGTATAGGACGTATGGGACCTATAGGACCGATGGCTGCGCGCGGCGTTAGCTGACCGTGACCTCGACGCGGTGGGGTTTGCCGTCCCCGAAGAGTGGGAGCATGCTGCCCAGCACCGGCTCGCCGTCCACTATGATCGATGCACCCCCGATTGGACTGCCCGCGTTGCGGCGGATCGATATGTTGTAGGTGTCGCCGCGGAACCGGCGGGTGATCTCGCATTCGAACCAGGAATCCGGCAGCTTTGGATTCAGCGTGAGTCCCTCAAGCGTCGAGTTCAGCCCCAGAGTCCATTCCACCAGCGCCGAATAGAGCGAGCAGGTCGCGTCCACGTCCCCGGTGCCCATCTCGTCCGATCCCAGGTAGTCCCGAAGGTCGCTCAGCAGCGTCTTGTCGGACAGCGTGGGCGTGATCGACTGGAGATACCGTACCCGCCTCGGCAGCGAGCGCTGCTCGGCGTGCTCGGGGCGGTCGGTGCGCCTGCGGGATTCTGCCTCCATGCAAAGGTCTACGGATGTTTCGGGATCTGGGCTGTGCGGGGCCCCTGTCTTACCGCTTCGATGAGAAGCCGGTGCAGTCCCCGGCTGCTGTGGAGATCCGAAATCCCGAAACAGCGACTCGCCACAGACGAGCGACCAGAGACGGATCGTCTGCGCGAGGAGGCGGTCGTCGCCCGGATTGCGATTGGACTCCGTGGCGTTGAGTCCCATTTTGATGATGCGCTCGCAGTGCTCTTTGAGAGGCATCGCGGGGCCGTCACGGAGGGCGATGCTCTCGGCGAGTACGGCGCGGTCGCCCGTTTCGGCGACGTATCTGGCCGTAGCGATGGGGAGCCAGAGCAGCTCGGTGGATGGCAGGCTGACCAATGATTGCTTGTCGGGCGAGTAGGAGCCGAGAAGGGAGAGGCCGGCGGCGAAGCTGAGAAGAGACTCGCGGACGGCGTCGTGCGCGATAGTCGAGAGCGGATAAAGGCAGCGGAGCACGTCGGCGACCTTGGACGGATCGAGATAGGTGGGCGCGTTGCGCTCGCGAATCCAGCCGGAATAGGTCTCATACGGCAGCCATGTGTTGATGAGCGCGTCGCAGACATGGTCCGACGTCTCGACTCGAAGCCCGCCGCAGAGCTCGTCCCACCGCGTAAGCGAGCCGGCCACCGCGGTCTGCACCGCCTCGTGGCTGGAGAGCGCGTGCGCCGCGCGGATCGCGACTTCAGGATTTGGCGCGACTCCGAAGCAGAATCCGAACTGCGCCTCGCCCTCGATGGGGAGCTCGATTTCGATAGTGAAGGATGCGATCGGGTTGCGCACGGAGCCGCTGTCGCCGCAGATGTCCTCGTTTTCCAAAAAGATCGGGTTTTGTAGGGTGCGGCCGTCGCCGATGAAGTCGGTCTTTTCGACGGCGAAGCGGGTCGGCATGAGCGTGGATCCGTGGAAGAGGACGAGGCCGTCGAGCGGGCCCTGCGAGTCGATCGAGTCGCCCGCGCTGAGCGCGCGTCTCATCACCAGCGCCCGTTCCTTGTCACGGAAGAGAGCCTCCATGCCGGAGTCGGTGGCGGGCTCGACGTAGGTGGTGAACTCAAGGACGCGCGTCGCGGCGGATCGGTTTTCCAGCCTTACATTCCAGACCTCGCAGGGGAAGTTCGGGATGGAGGCGATGGTCAGCTCCGATGCGATCTTGTTTTTGAGCGTGAACGCCGTCGCCTGCCCCGGGCGGTAGGCGACCTCGTATTCGTCGCTGCGCTCGCCGACCGGACTAAAAAACGCCGACCAGACCGCGCCGCTTTCCTTGTCGCGGATATACCAGGCCTTGCCCAGGCGCGCGGCAGGCGTGAGCGCGGTGCCCGCATACCAACTGCACCCCCCGCCGTCCGGCAGCACCTCCAGGGCGTAGTCCGATCCGAGACTGCATAACAAGCTGCCGAACGGGCTGGCTGCGCCGATCTGGTTGATCAGAAAGGCGTCGCGTTCGCCGAACCTGCCCGCGGCGTAGGGTATCTGCTGATTCGTACCGCCTTGAGGTCGTATAATCATCACAGTAATGAGTATCGGCAGGAGGCAGGCGCTGGGTTAGGATGGTTGATCAGCGCCTGCTTGACCGGTGGGGGCATGGTCATGTATAGTAGAGCCTGATATAGGACCAGACCCTGATACCACACAGGACCAACGCATTTGGAAACGTCCTCCCCTGAGAAGAAAAGAACGGGCGTCACGCCGCGGGCTATCATTGTCGCACTGATCCTGATACCTATCAACAGCTACTGGATCTTCATGACGCGAGATCATCCGCTATCAGGGCCACCCGACAACGATCTCGCTTTTCTACAGCTCGATCTTCAACCTTGTCGTTCTGATCCTCTCAACGGCCTGCTGCGGCGGTTTGCGCCGCAGGTGGGTGTTCAGCCAGAGCGAGCTTATCACGATCTACGTGATGCTCAACATCGGCGCGGCGCTGGTGGGGCACGACTCGATACAGATACTCGTCTCGTTGATGCCCTACGCGGCCAATTGCCAGACCGCCGGACAACAAGTGGGGGCACGCTTTTTGCGGACAGGCTGCCGGACTGGCTGATGGTGAAGGACCCCGTCGCGATCAAGCACTTCTACGCACGGCGGGCAGAGCTTCCTGAGCGCCGGAGAACTTCCAGGCGTGGATCGTGCCGGTGCTGTGGTGGTCGGCGTTCATCGTCGTGCTCGGCGGGATGTTCCTGTGCATGAACGTGCTGCTGCGGAAGCAGTGGACGGAGCGGGAGAAGCTCAGCTATCCGCTGGTGCAGCTTCCGCTGGACATGACCGTCGAAGGCGCGCCGCTGTTCAAGGATAAGCTGCTGTGGTACGGGCTTCGGTATCGTGGCCGCTATCGACATCATCAACGGCCTGAGCATGCTCTACCCGCTCGATTCCGGCAGTCCCGATCAAGCTCAGTGGATCATGTCCTTTGCGGGCGCCTCGCGGCCATTCAACAACATCGGGGTGGTGCCGTTCATGTTCTACCCGTTCGGGATCGGGCTGGGGATGCTGCTGCCTGTGGACCTGCTGTTCTCGTGCTGGTTCTTCTACTGGTTCTGGAAGACCGAGAGGATCGTGACGGCGTGGCTGGGCTATGACTCGATCCCGAACATGCCGTTTGTCAACGAGCAGTCGTTTGGCGCGTATATGGGGATCTGCGTGTTTGCGCTAATGGTCGCGCGGCGGCACTTCATCGATCTCGGCAAGCACTTCATCGGGCGCAAGAAGGATATGGACGACGCGGACGAGCCGATTCGTTACAAGTCCGCGATGTGGTTCATGCTGTTTGGGGCAGTGTTCCTGACGATGTTCTCGCGGGCGGCGGGGCTGTCGCCGTGGCTGATCCCGCCGTTCTTCCTGATCTTCTTCGCGATGAGCATTGCTGTCACTCGAATGAGGGCGGAGCTGGGTCCGCCGGCGCACGACCTGCACAATGGCGGCCCTGATAGGATAATCACGTCTCTGCTCGGGCCGAGGACGATCGACACGTCGTCGAGCCAGAGCGTGTTCTCGATGTATTTCTGGTTCAATCGGGCGTATCGGTCGCATCCGATGCCGTTCCAGTTGGAAGGGCTTCAAGATGGCCGAGCGGACGCGGACGAGCTATCGAGGGTTGTTCGTCGCGATCGCGATCGCGACGGTGTTCGGGACGTTCGTGGCGTTCTATGTGATCCTTTCGCTGTTGTATAAGTGCGGCGCGGCGTCGTCATCGCTGGGGCCGCCGAACGTGCCGCTGATCTTCGGGCGGGAGCCGTGGAATCGGATGGAGTCGTGGGTCAAGATCGCCGGCTCCGCCCGACATCAATGCGGCGATCGCGATTGTGGTCGGGTTCGCGATGACGATTCTGCTCAACTCGCTGCGCATGAAGATGGGCTGGTTCCCGTTCCATCCGGTCGGTTTCGCGGTGTCCAGCAGTTGGTCGATGGGCCTGCTGTGGCTGCCGATGTTCATCGGCGTGGGTGATCAAGCTGGTGATGCTTCGCTATGGCGGGCTGAAGCTCTACAGGCAGCGCGCTGCCGTTCTTCCTGGGGGTGATCCTGGGCGAGTGCGTGGTGGGCAGTTTCTGGACGATCTGGGGGATCATTTTCCAGTCGCCGTCGTACGCGTTCTGGCCGTAGCATTGACAATTGTCAATTGACAATTGACAATTGGCCGTGCGGCGGTGCTTGCCCAGGAGGACGATGCGGCCGATGTTGAGCTTGTGGGTGAAGCGGGAGAGCTGCTCGGGGTCCAGATCGCGAGGGAATAGCGCGGTCGGGACGTTGGTGGAGTAATTCACCACCCAGGGGTTGTCGGAGCGTTAGGTTCCGGCTGGCGGCAACGAGTCGATTATCGCGCGGGCTTCGTTGGCGGCAGGGCGCATTCGGTCCCGGCTGTATGCGGCAGCTGTGCAGCAGCCCCAGATGTATACTATCCGCAGTGAGGCGATACGCGATGGCGGCGGAGTGTTGGGCCTATTGCCGCCTGTTTTGTTGCCCTCAGGCCGGCGGCGGCGAATGGCAGCAGCAGGCAATAGGGCAGAAGCATGAAGCGCGAGCCTTTGACCGCGGGGATCGACCATGTCAGCGCGTGAACAGTGAAGTTCAACGCGGCGATGATCAGGATCAGTTTGCGTTCGCGCGCTCAGCGGGACGCTCGTCGGAGTTCCACACGATCAATCCCAGACCGAGCAGGAATAATCCACGGAGGCCGATGAGAAGGTCGATGCGTAGCGGATACTGTGTTGTGGAGGCACTGCGCGGTCACGGCACCGGGGTGATGCAGGGCGTAGTGCGGATCGATGGTCGTGTGGGCGTTCCAGAGCACGTGTGGAATGATCCGACGCATAGTGTATTGTCTGCAGGCGGCAGGGGGCGGATTCCGCGGTCAGCCAGGGCCGATTGCTATGGGCGCGACTGCGCAGGCGAAGCCGGTTGCGCAGGCTATGGCGCATCTTCGGCTCTTTGGGTCGGTCAGCGACCAGACGATCAACGCTACCGCTACGATCGCGCATTGGGAAGCGGGTCAGCGTTGCCGCGCCTGCAGGAGCTCCTACGGCATAGCCATTTCCACGGGCGGTGGTCGTGAAGTGCGATGACGCTATCGCGGTAGGGCGAGGATTAGGCCGAGGGCGTCGGATAGGGCGACCTGCCTGCTCGGAACAGATTCGGCGCAAGCACGGCCGCTGCACCCGCGATCAGCCCCTCACGAGCCCCGAACAGCCGGGCCCCGATCAGGAAGACCAGTCCCGCGCAGATCGAAACCAGCAGCGCGTTCGCGACCTGCAGGGAGCGATCATTCGCCTCCGCATTTGAGAACGAGTGCGGAGAATAGGGGGTAGGCGGGGGGCCAGTCGGATATGGCGGAGTGGCGTGATTGTCCCTGCCGATCCTTCGGGATAGCTCAGGATGAGCAGGATTGAAGCCGTGCACTTCGAGTGTTGTTAACGAAGCCCTTGTCGGCGGCGAGAATGCGGGAGACGTTGATAGTAGGCGGCGCTGTCGGGTGTCAGGCGGACGCGTGCGACGGCGTACTCGGCGCTCTGATAATCGAACGCCGCGCCTGGCTATCGCGAGAAAGCTGAGTATGCGCGAGTGATGGGTCCCGTCATGGCTCGAACCGGCTGGCCTGGAGCGCGCACGAGTTTAACGACCCGCTGAGGCATTGCAAATGTGGGTTTGAGCGGGGGACGCGGTCGAGCTTTACCTGCTTATGAGTCAGTTTGGAGAGGCTAGCGATGGCCGAATATGTTGCGCCTCGCGGGACCAGGGATGTGCTTCCCTCGGAGACGCCGAAGTGGCAATATCTCGAGTCGCAATTTCGAGAGACTTGCGGCCTGCACGGCTTTGGCGAGATACGCACGCCTACGTTCGAGCATACGGAGCTGTTCACGCGCAATCTGGGCGAGACGACCGATGTGGTTTCCAAGGAGATGTATACTTTCCGAGCCAGGGGCGGCAAGAGCCTGACCCTGCGCCCGGAAGGGACGGCGCCGACTGTTCGCGCCTATGTCCAGCACAATCTCGGCGCGAACCTGCCGGTCACTAAGCTCTACTATATCGGCAGGATCTTCCGATATGAACGGCCCCAGGCGGGGCGGTATCGAGAGCACACTCAGCTCGGAGTGGAGGCGTTGGGTCGCTCGATCCGGCGCTCGACGCGGAAGTGATCTCGCTTGCGGCGAAGTTCTTCAGCGTGGTTGGAGTTCGAGAAGTTCGAGCTGAAGTTGAATTCCATTGGATGCCCGGACTGCCGGCCGGCGCACAGGCAGGCGCTGGTGGAGTTGCGTTGAGGACAGGCTCGGCGATCTGTGCGCGACGTGCAAGGATGCGCTACGAGCAGCAACCCGCTGCGGATGCTGGACTGCAAGGAATCCGGGCTGCAAGGCGGTGCTTGCGAACGCGCCGAGGATGGTGGATCACTCTGTGCGAGGAATGCGCGGGGCACTTCGCGAGCGTGCAGTCCTATCTGGCGGAGATGGGCATCGATTTTGTGCTCGATCCGACGCTGGTGCGGGGGTTCGATTACTACACCAAGACCGCGTTCGAGTTCGTGTCGGGAGAGCTTGGCGCGCAGAACGCGATCGGCGGCGGCGGGCGATATGATAACCTCGTAGAGGAGATCGGCGGCCCGCCTACGCCCGCAATCGGGTTCGGGCTGGGATTGGACAGGCTGATGCTTACGCTCGAAGCGATGGGCGTCGAGCCTGCCGGCGTGACGAAGGCGGTAAGGTGTTCGTGGCGGGGCTTGGCGAGGCCGGCCATGAGGCGGCGGTGAAGATCGACGTTCGATTTGCGCAGGCAGGGCGTGGCGGCGGATATGGATTATACTGGCAGGAGCCTGAAGGCGCAGATGAAGATCGCGAATAAGCTCGGCGCGCGGTTCGTGCGTCATCCTCGGCGAGGACGAGATCGCCAACGGCGTCGCCACCGTGCGGGATATGCGGTCCTCTGAGCAGGAGAGCGTGCCGTTGGCTGAACTGGCGGGGCGGCTGCGGTGAGTGGGCCGTCGTCGGGGCGAAAAGCGAGCCCCGACGGATCAGTGTTGGAGGAGTATATGGAACGAAGGTCGAAGTATTGCGGCGAGGTTGCCGTTGAGGATGTTGGGCAGCGTTTGGTGCTGCAGGGCTGGGCGCAGCGCGTACGCGACCACGGCGGGCTGATATTCATCGACCTGCGGGACCGCGTGGGCGTGGTGCAGTGCGTGTTCGACCCCAATGCCGCGCCGGATGCGTTCAAGCCGGCGGAGACCGTGCGGAGCGAGTTCGTGCTTGAGGTCGAGGGGGTCGTTTCCCGCAGGCCGGAAGGCACCGAGAATCCGAACCTTGCCGACGGGCGACGTCGAAGTTCAGATCGACAGACTGGAAATCCTCAACGCCGCAGAGACGCCGCCGTTTCCTATCGAGGATGGGATCACGACCGATGAAATGGTGCGGCTCAAGTATCGTTACCTCGACCTGCGGCGGCCCGAAATGCAGCAGAGGATGTTCCTGCGGGCGAAGGTCATCAAGCTGATCCGCGACTACATGGACGCGCAGGGGTTTGTCGAAGTTGAGACGCCAATCCTTATCAAGAGCACACCCGAAGGCGCGCGCGACTATCTCGTGCCGGCGCGGCTTTATCCCGGGCATTTCTACGCGCTGCCGCAGAGCCCTCAGCAGCTCAAGCAGCTTCTGATGGTGTCGGGGTTCGATAGATACTATCAGATCGCGAAGTGCTTCCGCGACGAGGACCCGCGCGCGGACCGGCAGCCGGAGTTCACGCAGCTCGACCTGGAGATGTCGTTCGTCAAGCAGGAGGATATATTCGACCTGTGTGACCCGCTGTTCGAGTCCATAGTTGAGCAGCTTTCGGACAAAAAGCTGCTCACCAAGCCGTTCCCGCGGATGAGCTACGCGGAGGCGATGGAGCGGTACGGCATCGATAAGCCGGACATTCGGTTCGGGATGGAGCTTTTCGACATTACCGACATCGCGAACGCGACCGAGTTCAAGGTGTTCCAGAGCGCGAAGCAGGTCAAGGGGATATGCGCGCAGGGCTGCGCGGGATACAGCCGCGGGCAGATCGACGATATCACCGAGCTTGCGAAGAAGTTTGGCGCGAAGGGGCTTGTCACTATCGCGCTGACCGAGGATGGCGTGAAGTCGCCCGATTGCCAAGTTCCTCAAGGAAGAGGAGATGAAGGCCATCATCGAGCGCGCGGGCGCGAAGACCGGCGACCTGCTGATGATCGTGGCCGATACGCCGAAGCTGGTCGCTCAATCGCTTGGCAAACCTGCGCAACGAGATGGGCACGCCGGCTGGGGCTGCGCGACGACAGCGTGCTCGCGTTCGCATGGGTCACCGATTTCCCTCTGTTCAAGTGGGATGAGGACGGGAAGCGCTGGGATGCCGAGCATCATCCGTTTACGATGCCGCACGAGGAGCGATTTCGAGCTGCTCGATACCGATCCGGGCAAGGTGCGGTCGCAGGCTTATGACTTCGTGTGCAACGGTCACGAGCTGGCGAGCGGCAGTATCCGAATCCATCGGCGCGATATTCAGAACAAGGTGTTCCAGCTGCTGAACCTGTCCGGATGAGGAGATTCAGGCGCGGTTCGGGCACATGCTGGATGCGTTCGAATACGGCGCGCCGCCGCACGGCGGCGTCGCGCCCGGCATCGACCGGCTTGATCATGCTGCTTACCGACGATGACAACATTCGCCAGGTCATGGCGTTCCCGAAGACCGCGAGCGGCATCGACCCGATGACCGAGGCGCCGTCGACGGTGGATGAGAAGCAGCTCAAGGAGCTGCATGTCAGGGTGACTGGTCTAGACTGCTGATCTCGCCAGGTTCCGTCGGGAGAGATATGGCTATGAGTACAAAGAGGAAGCGAGCGACTAGAGACGCGGTTGAGATCATGGACCGGATCTTCGGGGCGGGCGATCCTGACTGGGAGCGCAAGTGCATGGAGGAAGAGGTGAAGGCCCGGATCGGCCAGGTGGTGTATGCTCTTCGGTCCGATGCGGGCTTGACTCAGACACAGCTTGGAGAGATGGTGGGCACAACCCAGGAGGTCATCTCCAAAGTGGAGAACGCCGACTATGACGGCAGCGCCCTGGAGATGCTCTTCCGCGTGTGCGTCGCGTTGAAGAAGCGTTTCACGGTGTTCGGGCCGGGGGTGTCGCTCAAGACGCACGACTGCGGTATCGCGGTCGCGCCGTAGAACAGGATCGCTCAGAGTCAGCAGCGAGTCACGGTCCAGGGCCGCCTGTGCCGGTCCAGCTTGACAGCCGGGCGGGGCTTGCATACAATCTAGCTACCCTAGAGAGATGAGGCCCGCTATGCCGGAGCTATTCCAGGAAACAGGTTCGGACGCTAAGTCGGGCCAGCCGCTGGCGGCGCGGATGAGGCCGCGGAGCCTGGATGAGTTCGTCGGCCAGGAGCAGATCATCGGGCCGGGAACGGCGCTGCGAACGGCTATCGAGAACGACGACCTTACCTCGATGATCTTCTGGGGGCCGGCGGGATGCGGGAAGAGCACGCTCGCGGCGGTGATCGCAGAGCACACAAAATGCAGCTTCGAGCCGTTCAGCGCTGTCAGTCTCGGGCGTGCCGGAGATGCGGAAGGTGATCCAGCGCTCCAAGGAGCTTCGCAGGGCGACCGGCCGCAGGACCATCCTCTTCGTCGATGAAATCCACCGCTTCAACAAGGCCCAGCAGGACGCGCTGCTGCCGCACGTCGAGGACGGGACCGTCATTCTCATCGGCGCGACTACGGAGAATCCCTACTTCGAAGTCAACACCCCGCTGCTTTCGCGATCGCGGCTGTTTCGGTTCGAGCCGCTGACGGACGAGCAGGTTCGGGTGCTGGTCGAGCGCGCACTGGCCGATGAGGAGCGGGGGCTTGGCGGGCGGAATGCGCGGATCGATGAGGATGCGCTCGATCACATCGTGGACGTCGCGGGCGGCGATGCGCGCAATGCGCTGAATGCGCTTGGAACTGGCGGCGAAGGTCGCGCCGGCCGGATGAGTCCGGCGCGCGGACAATCGACCTGAAAACCGCCGAACAAGCAATTCAGAAACGAGTGTTGAAGTACGACAAAAGTGGGGATAACCACTACGATACAATCTCGGCATTTATCAAGTCGATGCGGGGATCGGACCCGGATGCGGCGGTCTATTGGCTGGCAAGGATGCTGGCGGCGGGTGAGGACCCTAAGTTCATCGCGCGCAGAATCGTGATCCAGGCGGCGGAAGACGTAGGCAACGCGGACCCCATGGCGCTGGTTGTCGCGACGGCCGCCGCGGACGCGGTTCAGTTTGTCGGACTCCCGGAGGCGCAGATCCCCCTGGCGCAAGCCGCGATCTACCTGGCCTGCGCTCCAAAGAGCAACGCGAGCTACGTTGCCATAAACCGGGCGAACAAAGACGTGACGGAGAGAAAGGCACCACCAGTCCCGAAGCACCTGCGGGGTACCGGCTACCCCGGGGCCAAAGCAGCTTGGGCACGGCGACGGCTATCTCTATCCGCACGACTTTCCAGAGCACTACGTCGAGCAGGAATACGTGCCTGATGATGCCAAGAGCGGCGTCTACTACGAGCCGACCGAGCATGGCCACGAGGCCAAGTTCAAGCGCAGGCTCGAGCAACTGCGGGGCAAGACCAAACCGGAGGCTGAGACCCAGGGAATCGCGGAAACGCGGAATCCTGAGAGGCGCGGAAGGGAAGGGCATTAGCGATTGACAACGCCGGACTTTCGGCTTGTGCATGATCGAAATCGCGAAACATACTGTGCCGTAAGGCTTGCTTTTCGTGGGAACGGGTAATGTTGTGGAGGATGGTTTGGGGGGCGCGTAGAAGTACCGCTTACCCCTGGCGGGTAGGCAGGGGTGGTTGGATGCTTGGCATTCGACTTCGGATAACAAGATTGGGAGGATTCGGGAAATGAGCGAGAATGGCGAGGACAGAAATGTTGGTTTGAATTTCCTTGCCGGGATGGGCGTTGGGGCGCTTATCGGTGCAGTGGCGGCCCTGCTGCTCGCGCCGAAATCGGGCAGGGAAACCCGCGACGACATCAAGTGCGCCGCGGAAGACCTCAAGACCAAAGCGGACAAGGTGATGCACGATATCTCCGAATCCAGCGACGAACTGGTGAAGAAGAGCAAGGAGATACTGGAGTCCACCAAGTCGAAGGTCCAGCAGGCTATCGACACCGGCAAGCAGGCCTGGCTCGGAGGAGAGAGGGCAGCGAGGAAGCGGAGCAGTTGGACGGATAGAGCCATTTGCAATTGACAATTGACAATTGACAATTGTCAATTGTCGATTGGTGGGGTGACTGTTAGCGAGCGGCGAAGCGGGGCGCGTGCTTCGATACGGCCCACAGACCGGGCCTACTCAGCACATACGGGACGGGGGCACAGCGTCCGGGAAAACGAGGTGAGGGTAACGTGAATTTCAAAATGGAAACACGGGCAGTAGAGAGCAAACCTCCCATAATCGAGCTTGAGGGAGAGGTCGATGTCTACACCGCGCCGCAGCTCAAACAGCAGATGATCAGTTTGTTGGAAGGTGGTGCAACGGCGCTGATCGTGGACTTGACCAAAGTCGAGTATCTCGACAGCACTGCGCTGGGCGTGCTGATAGGCGGGCTCAAGCGCCTGCGCGAGAGAGAGGGCAATATGGTCCTGGTGTGCCCAAGTCCGCGGATTCGCCGGGTGTTCGAAATCACCGGATTGGATAAGATATTCGATATATACAACACCCAGTCGGAGGCATCGGAGTCGATGGGAAAGGAGACGGGTTAGACGTGGCCGAGACTAATAGCGGCGCCTGTGTGGAACTGAAGTTCCCTTGCAGGCCGGAGTACGTCGGCGTCGCCCGCCTTGCTATACTGGGTGTTGCGAGCCGGATGAAGTTTTCATACGATGAGGTGGAGGACGTGCGGCTTGCCGTTGGAGAAGCGTGCACTACGTCGGTCGAATGGGCCGAACGCAACGGCAAGTCCGAATCGGAGATCGTCCTTCGCAGCGAGATCGGGCAGGAAAAGCTGGTTGTGGATATATTCGACCGGGCCGGTGACAGAGGAGATGACAGTCGCGCCGGCGAGTCTGAGCAGGAGTCCGAGAATCTTGGGGCCCTGCTGATAACACTGCTTGTTGACGAGGTTACGGTAGTGCCCCACGACGGAGGCACCCATGTCCGGATGGTTAAGTATGCGCGACAGCGATAGCGGGCAGGTCCGTAAGAAGAGCAATGTGGCGGAGTGGACGGAAGAAGAGACGGAGGAACTGTTCAGGCGGTATATAGAGACCCGGGATCGTAAGGTTCGCGATCACCTCGTGATGATGCACCAGAACCTCGTGCGGTTCCTTGCGGGCAAGTTTGCCAATCGCGGCGAGCCGCTGGAGGACCTGGTTCAGGTGGGGGTGATAGGTCTCATCAATGCCATCGACAGGTTCGATCCGACCAGGGGAACCAAGTTCTCCACCTACGCGACTCCTACCATAGTCGGCGAGATACGGCGGCACTTTCGCGATAAGGCGTGGAGCCTGAAGGTGCCGAGACGGCTGCAAGAGCTCAATCTCGCCGCCAATAAGGCCGCCGACGAGCTCAGCCAGCGGCTCGGCCACCCGCCCACAATTCAGGAGATCGCCACGGAGATCGGCGCTTCCGAGGAAGAGACCCTGGAGGCCATCGAACTCGGAAACGCCTACGATACCGTGTCTCTGGACAGTAAGCTCGCCTATGAGGGCGAGTCCGCGCCGCTGACGCTGGCCGAGTTCGTGGGCGACGTGGACGGCTCGCTGCAGAGCATCGAGACCTACGGCGACCTCAAGCAGGCGATAGAGTGCCTGGAGCCGCGCGAAAAAGCAATTATCTACTACCGATTCTTCCGGGACATGTCCCAAACCGAAGTCGCCAAGCGGCTGAATATCTCTCAGATGCACGTGTCGCGCCTGCAGCAGAAGGCGGTCAAGAGGCTGAAGGAACTGCTGAGCGCGTGAATCCCAAGGGGCGATTCTAGAGGATGGCTAACCAACCGTGGCCTCGCGTTGTGCTCGTCGCGGCGTTTTTTGTCGCGGTCGCCGCCGGTATGTACGGCGCGGCGCTGATCTACGATCCGGTCATCAGACCGATCCTGCTGACCCTGCCGCCGTTTGTCATCGCCATCGTCCTCGCCTACCTGCTCGATCCACTTATCGACAAGATCCAGAAGACCGGCCTGTCGCGCGGGTTCGCGGTTGCGATCGTGGGGCTGTCGTTTGTGATCGTGTTTGCGGCGGCGGTGGTGTTTCTCGTGCCGATGATCGCGGACCAGGCTAACCAGCTCGTCAAGAACTACAATACCTACGCCAGGGAGGTGCAGGAGCAGGTCGAGGGCTTTCTGAGTCGCAATTCGGCGCTGCTCAAAAGGCTGCACCTGCCCACCACGGTCCAGGACTGGGGGTCGCGATTCTCGGAGCAGTTCAAAGGGATCGCAGAGCGCGCCGTGTCGATCCTCGCAGACGTGCTGCAGGGGATACTCTCCAAGCTGCTCTGGCTGGTGATCATACCCCTGTTTACGCTCTGGCTGCTGAACGATTTCGATTACATCAAAGCCAAGATCGTGCATCTCACGCCCGATCGCCATCGCGACCGGCTGGTGAGCATGTCGGCGGCGGTTGGCGGAGTGTTCGGGAACTACGTCAGGGGGATGCTCGTGGTCTCGATTCTGTTCAGCCTGCTTGCGATGCTGGTGTTGACGCTGGCCGGGCTGGACTACGGGCTAATAATCGGGTCGGTGGCGGGCCTGTTCTACATTGTGCCCTATGTGGGGCTGTCGGTCCTGTGTCTTCTAACGGCGCTGGCGGCGCTGGTTCAGTCAGGGCACGGGGTGGCCTATATCGTAGGGCTGGTAGTCTACCTGATCGCGCAGAACCTGCTGTTCGACTACCTGGTGACCCCGAAGGTCGTGGGCAGGAGCGTGGGGGTTCATCCGCTGCTGATGCTGTTCTCGCTGGCGCTGGGCGCGCAGATGCTTGGCGTAGTGGGGATGATCATCGCGGTGCCGGTGGCGGCGGCGCTGCAGGTGGCGCTGGGGCAGCTTTGTCCAAGGATTCTGGACAGGGTTGGACCCGATGGGCAGGTGGCGAAGCCTGTCGAGAAGCCTCCCAGGCGTCGGCGCGAGAAGCGAGCGCCGACGGATCATGATCAGACGTAGACGCGAGGGATCAGGGGATTCGTCGGGATCCTCAGCGCGGGGATCGTGACCTCGGCTCCAATCTCGACACCGGCAATGCCGGTTACGTCGAGCACCGTTAGCTGCATCGCGACGCGGCCCAGAACCGGCGCTTTGACTCCATTTGTCTCCATCCACGGCTGGCGCTTCATCTTCCGCGCGGCGAACTTCAAACACGCTCCAACGGTAGATCGGGCCCTCCGGGGCGAGGGTGAAGCCGTCACCGTAGCCGATGGGCACGACGGCGGTGCGGGTCGGGCGAGTGGTCACGTATTCCGCGCCGTAGCCGATCGCGCTGCCCTTCGGCAGATCGCGCACCTCGCAGACTCGCGCCTTGAGCTTCCAGGTCGGCTTCAGATCGAGGGAGTGGGGGACGTCGGAGGAGGGATACTGGCCGTAGAGAAGCGTGCCGAGCGCGGACCATGTCGAAGTGCGATGTCGGGGAGCCGGAGCGCAGCGGCGCTGTTCGCGGCGGATGCGAGGCCGTGGTCGATTCCGGCGGATTGGAGTGAGGCGAGCGCGGTCTCGAACCGGCCGAGTTGGGCGCGAGTTGGTGCGAGATCGGGTTCGCATGCGCGGGCGAAGTGGGTGTATGTGCCGGCGATCTGGATTCCGGGCAGCGCGGTGACGGTCTGGAAGAGAGCGAGGGCATCGTCCGGAAGCACGCCGAGGCGGCCCATGCCGGTGTCGATCTTGATCCACACGCGCGCGGTCTTGCCCATCTTGGCGGCGGCTTCGGAGATGGCCCGCGCGAGCGGGATCGAGCAGATCGTGAGGTCGAGGCCGGCCTCGATTGCGATCTCGGCGTTCTCGCGCTGGATCGGGGCGAAGAGCAGGATCGGCGCGATGATCCCCGCGCTGCCGCATCGGCGAGGCCTCGTCGAGACGCGTGACAGCGAGCGCGTCCGCGCCGGCCTCGATGAACGCCTTCGAGCGGGTTCAATATATCCGTGGCCGTAGCCATTGCCCTTGATGACAGCCATCAGGCGCGTGGTGGTTCCGACCCCCCCGTCCCCCCTCTCAGGGGGGGACAGAATGCCTCGCACCTGGGCGAGGTTGTGCTTGAGAGCGCCGAGATCGACCTCGACCCAGCATCGTGCATCATCAACATCTCGTCACGGCTCTGCTCTTACCGACCGCGCGACTTGAGCAGCTTCGACACCCAGGGCCGGGCGACGTTCCAGAGCCAGTACCAGCTTGGCGACAGGACCATGTCATACTCGCCGATGTACTCGACGAATCGCGGCGAGAAGCCCTCCTTGAATCGGTTCAGGCCGGCGAGGTGATCGTCTTCCGTCGGGCTGCCTGCGCGGGCTGACGCCTCGGAAGTCGTACCACTTGCAGCCGGACTCCTTCGCCCATCGGATCAGCCGTCCACTGCATAAGGTGGTTGGGCATCACGTTGCGGTGCTCGTTGGAGGATGCGCCGTAGGTGTACATCGCCTTGTCGCCGAAGAGATACGCCATCGCGCCGGCGACGGGCTTGCCTTCGTAGTAGCGTGAGCGCGAGGCGCATATAGCCCGCGCGGAACGAGCAGGTCCCACATGTCCTCGAAATACCTGAGATCTGCGCACCAGAAAGCCGTCGCGCGCGGCGGTTTCCTTGAGCAGCGCGTAGAAGGCGGGGAGGTCCTCGCGGGTGGCAGTCGAGGTTGACGGTGACGCCCTTGCGCTCGGCGAGGCGGATGTTGTAGCGCCATTTCTCCTTGAACGAGGCCATCAGCTCGTCGACGGGCTTGTCCAGGTCGAGCTGCATCACGCACTTGGGCTGCGTGCCGCCGAATCCCTCGGCGTTGAGCGGCCGAAGCCGGCGTCGCGCAGATTCGCCTCGCTGTCGGTGTCCTCGATCGGAACGGGCGGGTCGATCTTGAGCAGGATCGCTCGGTGCTTGACTGCGGTCTGGCTTAGATACGCGCAGAACGCTCTGACGAGGTCGCCGTCGCGCGTGTCGAGCACCGGGCCGCGCGGGGCGTACATGATGCAGCGGCCAGTGTTGGGGATGGCGCGCTTGAGCAGAGATGCCGCAGCGACGATCTCGCCGTCGCGCTCGGCCATCACGCGAACCGGCGACCAGCCGCTTCGCGCCTTCAGCTCGCCCCACTCGAACGACTGAAGCAAATCGCCCGTCTCGAAACGGGCGATGAAGTCGTTGAAGCGCTGTCTATCCTGTTGTGACGCCTCTTTGAAGTCCATCTCGACGGCTGATTCTAGCATTCGAGGCGCAGGCTGTCAACCTGGGCCGGTGATGGGTGTGTTCAGTTTTCCGGGAGACCTGTCGTAGGAGGCGTTTCCAAACGCCGATTCCCGGGCACTCGGGTTTTGGAAAACCCTCCTACAGCGGTGCAATTCCCGGAGAACTGAACTCATTCGGTGATGGCGCATCCGCAAGCGGCGTCTCGGGCACGGAAGCCCGAAAGGCAGAAAAGCAGAAGAAATGGCAGTGGTGTCACCTGGATGCGGTGGGGCGCGTCATATACTGACGGATGTGGATGCTGAAACGAGTTCAGCATGACAAGGACTTGGGTGTGGCTGGGAGCTTGACATGGGTTGTCGGGAGCCCTTACCATGCCAGCAAGGCGCACCTCGTCCTTTGCGCGCGAAACAGAGGGGGCAAGTATGCAGAGAGTGGTTCTGGTGGGGGTCTTGCTGATCGCGCTGGCGACGACATGCGCCGCGGCCGAGGTGCGGGGCGTGTGGGTTACGTCGTGGAGCAGTCGGGGTTCATCACGCCCGAGCAGGTTGACGCATACCGTCGCCGCCGCAAAGAAAGCCGGGATGAACGCGCTGTTCATCGAGGTGCGCAAGTGTGCGGACGCTTACTACTACTCGCATATCGAGCCACGCGCGACGGAGATTCGAGCCGGGGTTCGATCCGCTCGGCTATACGATCAAGAAGGCGCACGCCGAAGGGATGCAGGTGCACGCTTGGGTTGTGGTGTATCGGGCGTGTTCGGGGTCGCAAGCTCAGGCCCGACCGATCCTGACAATATCGTCAATAAGCATCGCGACTGGGTCATGCTCAGCGATACGGGAAAGAACTAGGCAGGCGAGGGGATCTACCTCGACCCCGGAGTCCCCGAGGCGCAGGGAGTACATCGCGACGGTCTTCGAGGACATTGCCAAGCGATACAACGTGGATGGATTGCAGTACGACTACGTTCGTTACCCCGGCAAGAACTGGGGCTACTCCGAGTCGCGCTCAAGCACTACTACGCCGATACTGGCGCGACAGCGAACGGCCCGCTTCCGATGACCCGAAGTGGCTGGCCAGTGGCGGAGCGATCAGGTGACCGCGCTCGTCAAGCTCGCGCACGATAAGATCAAGGCCGCGAACCCGAACCTGCAGATCTCCGCGTCCACGATATGCTACGGCAATGCTCCAAGCGATTGGACGAAGACCGAGCCATACGCGAGCGTGATGCAGGATTGGTATTTGTGGATGCGAGAGGGCTACATCGACATCAATATCCCGATGAACTATCATCGGAGCGAGAAGAGAGTCCGCCGCGCAAGGCGTTTCAGGGACGTGGATCGATCAATTCGGAGACAGTGGAGCGGGGGCAGAGCCGGTTTATCAGGGCATCTATGCGTCCGATAACCCGCCGGCCGACCTCCTGAAGCAGATAGAGTGCCACGAGGGAAGCAGGCCAGGAAGGGTTTGTCATATTCGCATTTCAATCAGGGCAGGCGGCGGAGCTCGAACGCCGAGGCCTATGGCGCCGCGCTCGGCCCTGCCCCCAAGCTGCCCGTCAATGAGCCGCCGGCGTGCAGTATGACGAAGGAGTAGTTTCTTGGCCTTACGGAGATCGGTGTTTGCTTCGCTGTCGCGCTCGTAATGACGCATTGGCGCAAGCTGCGCGGGGGCGGAGCTGCGGGGCGCGTGGATTACCTCGTGGGGCAGGGGTTTTTCACTGCCGGCGAGGTCGATGCGACCATCGCCGCGACCAAGAAGGCCGGCATGAACGCGCTGTTCATCGAGGTCCGCAAGTTCGCCGACGCCTACTACGATTCCAAGATCGAGCCGCATGGGAGCAATATTGCGGCCGATTTCGATCCGCTGGCTTACACGATCAAGAAGGCGCACGCCGAAGGTATTCAGGTCCACGCGTGGGTGGTGGTGTATCGCGCGTGGTGCGGGGCAAAATCCGGGCCCGAACGATCCCAACCATATCGTCAACAAGCATCCCGACTGGGTTGTGCTCAGCAAGGACGGCAAGAACTGGGCGGGCGAGGGGATGTACCTCGACCCCGGCGTGCCCGAGGCGCGCGAGTATATCGTGTCGGTGCTTCGAGGATATCGCCAAGCGCTACAACGTGGACGGCATTCAATACGACTACGTTCGCTACCCCGGCCGCGACTGGGGCTACTCCTCGGCGGCGCTCAAGCGCTACTACGCCGACACCGGCGCGAACGCCAAACCCGCGACCAAGGACCCGAAATGGCTGCAGTGGAAGCGCGATCAGGTGACGGCGTTTGTGCAAGCTCTCGCACGACCGCATCAAGGCGGCGAATCCCGAAGATCGCCATATCGGCCTCGACCATCTGCTACGGCGGCTGCAACCCGACGATTTCACCAAGACCAGCGCCTATGCGGAGACGTCTGCCAGGACTGGAAGAAGTGGATGGCGCGAGGGCCTGATCGACATCAATATTCCGATGAACTACAAGCCGGAGACCACGGACTCGATGAAGAAGTCGTTCAGGGAGTGGACAGATAACTCGGGCAAGTGGCGGGGCAGGGGCGTCGTCTATCAGGGCATCGACGCCGATAATCAGTCCGCGGCGGACATGCTCACGCAGATTGAGTATTGCCGCAAGGCCGGGCAGACGGGGTTCGTGCTGTTCGAGTTCAATGCCGGAAAGCATCGCGATGCGATCGTCGCTGAGCTCGGCGCCGGACTTGGGCCCGCGCCGAAGCTGCCGGTCAATGAGCCGCTCGAACGCGATCGACGGCGCGGCGGATCTATGACGTGGGGATCGAGCTTGCCGTCAAGTGGAAGCTGCCGGAGGCGAGGCGAAGTTCAAGAAGGCGATCGAGCTCGATCCCGAACTACGCGGACGCTTATTTTAGGCTTGGCCGCTGTTATCTGAAGGAACAGAACCACTCGGCGGCGAAGGCTATGTTTTCCAAGACGCTTGAGATAGACCCAGGGTACGAAGCGGCGGAGAATGAACTCAAGCAGCTTGAAGAGAAAGGCAACTGAGGTCTCAGGCTAACGTGTGGATGTCATTCTGAGCGAAGCGAAGAATCCCGGAGGTTCTTCGCTTCGCTCAGAATGACAACAGATGAGGAGGATGTTGGAATGCCGAAGGTTCTGGTCAGTGATAAGCTTGCGCAGGAGGGGATAGACATTCTGAAGGAGGTCGCGGAGGTCGATGTCAACACGGGACTGTCCGAGCACGCAGTTGTGCGACATCATCGGCGACTACGACGCGCTCGTCGTCCGCAGCGGCACCCAGGTGACCGCGAAGGTCCTCGAAGCCGCGAAGAAGCTTCAGATAGTAGGCCGCGCGGGAGTGGGCGTGGACAACGTTGACGTGCCCGTCGCGACCGAGCGCGGGGTGATCGTGGTCAACAGCCCCGGCGGAAACACAATCGCCGCCGCCGAACACACCGTCGCGATGCTGCTGGCGCTTTCCCGCAATATCCCGCAGGCTTATGAGTCGATGCGCGCGAAGCAGTGGAACCGCAGCCAGTTCACCGGCAACGAGGTCTATAAGAAGACGCTCGGCGTTCTCGGCCTGGGCAAGATCGGCCAGGAAGTGGCGAAGCGGTGCCAGTCGTTCGGTATGAAGACCATCGCCTACGATCCGTTCATTACGTCGGAAGCCGCGGCCGCCGTGGGAGTCGAGCTGGTCGATCTGGACGAGTGCCTTTCCCGCAGCGACTACCTGACCCTGCATCTGCCCAAGAACAAGGAGACGCTGGGCATGATCGGGACGGCGCAGTTCGAGAAGATGAAGGACGGCGTGAGGGTCGTCAACGTCGCGCGCGGCGGGATCATCGAGGACTACGCGCTGATCGCGGCGATCAAGAGCGGAAAGGTGGGCGGCGCGGCCATCGACGTCTACGAAAAGGAGCCGCCGGACTTCTCGAACGAGATGTTCGAGCTGCCCAGCGTCATTACGACGCCGCACCTGGGCGCGTCTACCGAGGAGGCTCAGACCAACGTCGCCATCGATGTGGCGGAGCAGATTGTGGACGTGTTTGCAGGCAGATCGGCGCGCGCGGCGGTGAATATGCCCGCGCTCTCGCCCGAAGTGCTCGCGGCGGTCCAACCCTATCTGCCGCTCGCGCAGCGGATGGCGGCGCTGGCGGTCGGCACGATGGACGGGCGGTGCTCGCAGGTCGAAGTGAGGCTGCTCGGCGAGCTTGCCGATATCGAGGGCGGCCCGATCACGCGTGCCGTGCTCGTGGGCATGCTCGCGCCGGTGGTTGGGGAGACGGTGAACTTCGTCAACGCGCCCGTGATCGCGAAATCGCGCGGGATCGATGTGGTCGAGAGCCGGAACCCCGATTTCGACGACTACTCCGCGCTGCTGACGGTCAAGGTGAAGACCGACAAGGGCGAGTTCGAGGTCAGTGGGACGCTCTTCGAGGGCCGCGAGATGCGGGTCGTGCAGATGGGCGGGTTCCCAATGGACTTCGTGCCGGAGGGGGTCGTGCTGGTTACCGAGCACCACGACAGGCCCGGCGTCATCGGGCACGTCGGCACGCTGCTGGGCAACGAGAACATCAACATCGCCAGCATGTACGTCGGTCGCAACAAGCCCGGCGAGCACGCGATCATGGTCCTCGGAGTCGATGGCGAAGTGCCCGCCTACGTGATCGACAAGATCGTCCAGATTCCAGGGATCGATAATGTGAAGCAGGTGCAGTTGTAGGCTCGCGCTCCATGAGGAGACTAGCAGGGAGGGGACTTTGGCCCCTCCCTGTTTTTGTGCCCCTGCCGCCGTTCGTGAGAAAGCGCGCCGAAGAAATGGAACATCTACCGCCCGATGGCAGTCTTGTTCATTGTTGGGAATCCCACCCGGGGCGCGAAGGAGTTGCTGCTATGAGGCGTCTAGGTATTGCGCTGATGGCTGTTGCTGCGGCTGCGATTTGCTCAGCAACGGCAACCCCGCCGTGTCTGGGGGATTCTACCGATACTGGGGCGGGACTATCGTACAGCGCTCTTGCCTGGGGAGACTACGACAACGACGGCGATCCCGACCTTGCGATCGCGGGCTGGACCGACAGCCGAATCTATCGCAACGATGACGGCGGGTTCGCTATCGTGGAAGCGAGCATCACCGTGTGCGGCCAGACCATCAAGCAGCGTATCCAGGTCGACTTCCTGCAAGAAGATGCCGACGACTGGCCGATGTTCATGCACGACCCCCGCCACCAGGGCTACAGCCGGTTCTACGACACGGTGAATACCGAGGATCTTACCGAAGCGTGGCACGTCGATGTGGACGTGACCAGCGCCGATCACTACGAAACGTGGGGCGACCAGCATCCGCAGGGCGGCCCGTCTCCTCTCGTCATATTCCAGCACCCGTACATAGATTCGAGTCCCGTGCATGCGGCGGGGTGTCCGGTGATAGTGGGCGGATACATCGGCGACTACTTCTCCTCCACCGGCTATGTGAAGGCGTTCGATCCCACGACGGGTGTGAATGAGTGGCGGTTCCCTTCTGATGATGAGGAGTTCATCGGCGGCGTGGCCTCGACACCGGCGATCTTCTCCGTGGGCGAGCAGAAGCGCGTGGTGTTCGGCTCGATGGACGGCAAGGTCTACTGCCTGCGAGTGTTCGCCGAAGGATCTGACGCGGCGGGCAGCCTGATATGGTCGTATCAGACGCGAAACAGGGACGAGGACGGAAACGGGGCCATACTGGCGTCGCCGGTAGTCTATGACGGACGGGTGTATATCGGCAACGAGAGTTCCTGGCTCTACTGCCTGGACGGCACGACGAACGACCCGGACGGCGACCTGATGTGGAAAACCAGCGACGATGACTTGCCCATCGAGGGAACTTGGAAGGACCGAACCGGCCTGAGTTCCGTCGCGATCGGCCCGACGGTGAGCGGCGAGACGAGGGCCTACGTGGGCAGCGACAACGGCCATGTGTATTGCCTGTCGCTCGAAGACAATCCGCAGGATCGCGTGATCTGGACGTACCCCGACGATGAGAACACGCCGGGCCTGGGCTGCATCGAGTCGTCCCCGACCGTCTACGCCGGGAACGTGTACGTTGGAACGTCGAACTGCGACCTCGACTTCCTCGCGCTCGATGCAGAAACCGGCAAGCTGCTGTGGACGCAGGGGCTGAATGACGAGGCAAGGGGTACAGCGGCATGTGCGGATAACAGGGTGTACGTCGGGGTTGACACCGGAACGAAGTTCTACTCAATGCTTGCGCCGGATGGTTCCGATAGGTGTGAGTATGATGCCGGGAACTACTTCGTGGGCTCGCCGGCCATCATGTCAGCCGGCTTCGTCTACGTCGGCAACGACAATGGCTACTTCTACAAGCTCGTTCGCCCCGATCTCCCCGTCCCCGGCACGCAACGTCGGTACACTGCAGGTGTGGTTGCATCGTCACCGGCTATCTCGTATGTGGCGGGCAGCAGCCAGCCTGGTCGTTGGATATTCTTCACTTCGCGCGGTGACGACGGCCGTGGCGATGGCATAGGAACGCTCTTCGGTCTCGAACAAACCCCATAGGGAGGAAGAAGATGAACACGCGAGGCAACATCTGCTTCTGTATCGTAGTAACGGTGCTGATCGCGCTGACAACCGCCCACGCTGATACGCCGCTTATCGCCGGGCAGGTGACGGTCGACGGAGACGTGACAAGGTACGCCTACACCCTGACCAATACAATCTCTCCTGGGTCATACGTAGGCGGGTTCTATGACATGACCGTTCCAGACGGCAGCATCCTTCCAACGGGGCACGCGGAGCCCTCAGGCTGGACGTACTGGTACGCCACCGCGGTGAACGTGCCCTGGGGCGAGTTCTACTGGTCAACCTCCGACCAGCAGTACATGATAGGATTCGGGCAGTCCGGAGTGTTCGAGATCTACACGTCGTCACCGGCGGCCACGCAGTGGATCACCGGCTGGACTGTCAACGTCTACCCACCTGATGGTCGGCACTACCGCTACAGCGATGATACGCCACTGCCCATTCCGGTGCCGATTCCCGAGCCCTCCTCCCTCGCCGCCCTCCTCGCCGGCCTGGCCGGGTTCGGGGCGGTGATGCGCAGGCGCAGGCGAAACTGAGGTCGGACGGCGCGGGAGGGAAACGGCGAACGTTCGTATAACTTGTCTACGTAAGACACAATGGGGCGCGATCGGGGATCGCGCCCCTTTTGAGCGCGTGCGGGTTCTGCGTGGGAGAGAGCGATGTTTTTCGCGAGGCGCGTGCCGCGGGAGGCGCGGGACGCTTATTCGAAGGACGCGATGTCCGGGATGTTGGGAGCGGTAATGAGCGGGACGACGCTCTCGTTCGTCGTCGTCATCGCCAGATACAGGCTGCGCGCGAGCGACCTGGAGATCGCGTTTCTCGAGCATGGCGCCGGTGGCGGGGTATCTGCTCTCGCTGGTATGGGCGAACATGATGCAGGGGCGGCGGAAGATGCCGTTCGCGGTGTGGCCGTGGGTGATCGCGCGGTCGCTGTTCTTCCTCGTGCTGTTTGCGACGTGCTCGAAGGTGTTCGTGGCCATAGTCGTGCTATTCTGGATTATCAGCTCGATAGCCTCGCCCGCCTATACGCAGTTGATGAAGGAAGTCTACCCCGACAGCGACCGCGCGAGGATCATGGGCTACGCCAGGGTCTGCACCGTCTCGGCGATGATCGTCATGACGCTGGTCGCCGGCAAGATCATGGAGAACGTGAGCTACCGCTACGTGTTTCCGGTGGCGGCAGTGTTCGGGATTATATCGGCGCTGGTCTTCAATCGCATCAACGCGAAGGAAGCCGCCGGAGCGCCGGGGGTTCGCATTCACCGCTTCATTGCCGACTCGGCGCGGCTGCTTGTCGAGGATAAGGGCGTACTTGTGGTTCTGCTCGGCGGTGTTCATATTCGGCTTTGCCAACTTCTTCGCCACGCCTGCCTGTTTGCTCTATGAGGTGGACAAGCTTGGCGTCCACGAGTTCCGGCAGAGCATCTATACGTTGGCGGTCCTGGTCCTCACCACGCTGGGCTACTTCTACTGGGGCAGCCACCTGGACAGGCGCAAGCCCGACAAGGCGGTCGCGTGGCAGATGTTTGCGTGGGCGTTCATTCCGCTGGCCTACCTCTTCGCGCGCCGAATGGTGGATGCTGCTGCCGGCCAAGGCGTGGCTCGGGTTCATCAACGCCGGGGTCGATCTGGTCTACTTCACCGGCGTCATCTACTTCGCCCCGACGGACCGCGTCTCGCAGTACCATGCCGTGTTCACGACGCTGATGGGGATACGAGGCGTGCTCGCGCCCCTGCTGGGCGGGCTGGTGCTGCAGTATCACCTTGCTGAGCATGCAGGCGGTGTTCGTGATATCGGCGGTGACGATCTTTGCGAGCGTGGGAGTCCAGGTGATCGGCTATCGGAAGTACTACCGGCGATGGGCGAGCACGCGGACCAGTAGGGAGAGCGCACGATCCGGATCACGCACTCTCCCCGCGTGGCGCGAGTTTCCTCGCGAACCCAAAGGATCGATGGCCGGGAACGCTACTTCTTCTTTTTCCTTGGCCATCTTCTCCTTCATCCTGGTGCTGCGCATCTCGCCGCCGCGGCGACCGATTTCAGCGTAGAACTCCGATCCGCGTTCCTGCTTGACGGTTTCTCCACCCTTTTTACCGATCTCGCGATAGAACTGCGGTCCGTACTTACGCTTGACGGCCTCTCCGCCCTTGCGTCCGGCCTCCTTGGCCAATTCGGGATTGGCGGCAAACCCGCCTTCACGGTCGTGTTCATGAGACCCTCGGTGGGCCTCGGCGATTTTTCGGGCGCCCGCAGACCCCGGCTGAGGTCCGGGTTTATCGTCCGCCATGAGGTCACACCCCCTCCCAGAGAATGTCCTTAGCGTCCCGTTTAGCGTCTCGTTACGCGCCGTGACGCTAAGCTATGCCGGAATTGTCACAGTTACCTGCGTATCTGGCAGTGAGATACCCATATCAACCGGCTAAGGAAACAGTCTTGGAGGGGGTTCACGCATCATCTGAGTGATTATTGTGTGCCAAGAGCACATCAATAGGCCATAATTGGTGGGGTACGCAGAATGAGTACGCGGGGTGAACTTAATGCTCCCACGCTTGGGATTAGCCCGCGAGATCTCGGAAGAGGCTGTATGCCCGGTCTATGGCGGGGTCCAGACGGGGCTGATACTGCACAAGATCGGAAGAGTTTCTGACGATCTGTCGTGCTTCGTCAAGGTCTGCTATGAGCCCCAGGCCCATCGCCTGTACCGAGCACGTTGCCGATGGCGGTCGCCTCGATGGGCCCCGCAATCACGGTCCGGCCGGTCGCGTCCGCGGCAAGTTGGCAGAGCAGCTTGTTCTGCGTGCCGCCGCCGACGATGTGGATCGGGTCGTGGCGGATGCCGAAGAGCGCGTCGAGGCGCTCGATGGTCGAGCGATAGCGAAGCGCGAGGCTGTCGAGCGCGCATCGGACGATCTCGCCCTTGGTTTGCGGGACGCGCTGGTCGGTGTTGGCGCAGAAGTCCTTGATGCGCTGGGGCATGTCGCCGTGCGCGAGGAAGATGGCGGAGTCGGGATCGATGATCGACTGGCGAAGCCCTCGGCTTCGCGCGGCCATCTGTGTGAGGTCGGCGTAGGACGCTTCCTCGCCCGCCGCCATCCACGTCGCGCCGGCACTCCTGCACGAGCCAGAGGCCCATTATGTTCTTGAGGAAGCGGAACGTGCCCGCGACGCCGCCCTCGTTGGTGAAGTTCGCGGCCAGGGAGTCCTCGTTGATGAGCGGCTTGTCGATCTCGACGCCCATGAGCGACCAGGTGCCGGAGCTGATGTAGGCGTGGCCCGTGCCGGACGCCGGGACCGCCGCGACCGCGCTGCCCGTGTCGTGGGTGGCGGGAGCGATCACGGGCACGCCGTCGCCCGCGCCGAGTTCATCGACCAGGCTCTGTGCCAGCGGGCCGATTGTGGCGCCGGGCTGGACGATCTCCGGCAGCATCTTCGTCGGAATGCCGAGCGTGGTGAGCATGTCGCGAGCCCAGTCGCCCTTGCGCGGGTCGTAGCACTGGGTGGTGGTGGCGATGGAGAACTCGCTCAGTTGCTTGCCGGTGAGCCAGTAGTTGAATAGGTCGGGCATCATCAGGAGCCGGGTGGCGTTGGCGAGCGCGGGAGAGCCGGACTTCGCCATCGCCACGAGCTGGAAGAGAGTGTTGAACGGCAGGAACTGGATGCCGGTGCGGTCGAAGACGCGCTCGCGGCCGACGACGGCGAAGGCTTCGTCCATCATGCCTTCGGTGCGGGTGTCGCGGTAGTGGAAGGGGTTGCCGAGCAGCTCGCCGTCGGCGCCGATCAGCCCGAAGTCAACGCCCCAGGTGTCGATCCCGATGCCGTCGATTGTGCCATCGGTCTCGTTGAGCGCCTGACGTAGGCCGTGCTTTATGTCGCCGAACAGCCTCAGCGCGTCCCAGTGCATCGCTCCGAGGGTCTTGACGGGCGTGTTTGGAAAGCGGTGGATCTCGTCGAGCGCGATCCGTCCGCCGGAGATCGTCCCCAGCAGCGCGCGCCCGCTTTCGGCGCCGAAGTCGAAGGCAAGGAATCGTTTGTCAGCAGTCATACATCTCTCCGAGTTGGCCATCAGCCGATAGCTGATTAGACGCGCGCGCGCGGTTCTCCTCCGGGACCTAACTGCACGCTGCATTTTCCGTTTTTCGGCGAAACAGTTTCGTGCTCAATTCGTGCGTGGGCGGAAACTGTTTTGCGCGTTTTTGATTAGAGAACGAGTCGAAAGTCCAACGTCCAAAGTCGAAAGCCCAGAGAAAGGCGAGTGCTTGTCGATGAATGCCGGAAGTGCTGTTGCATGGCCGCTCCTTGCGTGTCCACTACTATTAGACGACACTCGCGCGGGAATATCAAGGAACGGGCTGTGGTATTTCCGTTAATGGTTGTTCACGAGTGGTGCGCCCGGACAGCGCAGTGGAGTTGGCTGTGGTCGCCTGGTGCTCGCCGCCGGGCCGGATGCTTCGGGGCGAAAAGCGAGCCGCCGAAGCATCGGGCCTCACGCTTGATCGTCAATGTCGGGGCTGGGCGCAGCCCCGAGGCATCGAAGCGCGTTTCCCGACCCACCGCCCTTCGATACGCTCGTTCCTCGCTACTCAGGACTAGCGGGGCGGTCGCTCCCACTCAGCACTGGCGCGTGACGCTCGCGGACGGCTGAATGCTGATACCTGATAGCCGGTTCGCTACGCGCCGAATTTTTCCTGGATTGCCATTAGCTGGGTCAGGATCTTCATTACGTCGATGCCGCGGATGCGATTCGCGCCGCCGAGGGCGCAGGAGCGCTCGTCGAAGTGGGTGCAGGAGTCCGTGCGGACGCCGTCGCCCCAGAAGACGATCGGGACAGGATCGCCGGAGTGGTCTTTGACCGCGCACGGGGTCGAGTGATCGGCGGTGAGCACGATATAGGTGTCCTTGGGCAGGTTCGCGCGAAGGTAGGCGATCATCTCGTCGAGCTTGCGGATCATGTCGATCTTGACCTGCGGGGCGTCGTCATGCCCGCCGACGTCCGCGCCCTTGACGTTGCAGAGCACGAAATCGAACGTCTGTAGGCGCTCGACTATGGCCTTGGCCATGTTAATAAGGTTGGAGTCCGCGCCGCCGGTCGCGCCGGGAACGTGGGTGACTTCCATTCCGACGTATCTCGCGACGCCGTCGATCAGGCCGGTCTCGGCGACGCACGCGGCCTTGAGGCCGTGCTCGGTCTCGAAGCTCTCCATGTGCGGGCCGATTCCCGCGCCGCGCGGCAGGATGATGTTGGCGGGGTTCAGGCCCTTTGCGATGCGCTCGCGGTTGACGGGATGGTCCTTGAGGATACGATACGAGCGCTGGACGAACTCGTTGACGACTCGCGCGGTCTTGGCGGCGGCCTCGTCGTTGGGATCGATCGGTTCGCATTTCGCGACAGCGGCCCCTTCGTGGTGGGGGTCGGTGTCGGAGACGTTTCCACCCAGGCCGGGCGCCCTGAGCACCAGCGCGCCGCGATGCGCGACGGATTCCTTGAAGATGACCTCAACGCCCTCGATTTCCATGCCGTTGACGGCGGCGGCGAGCTGGTCGGTACCCTCGGTGATGCGGCCGGCGCGTCGGTCGGTGACGACCATGTTGTCATCGACTGTGGTGAAGTTGCAGCGGAATGCGATGTCGCCCTTGCGCACGTCCATCCCGATGCCGGCGGCCTCGAACGGCCCCCGGCCGGTGTAGTACTTATATGGATCATAGCCGAGGATCGCGAGATGAGATGTGTCGCTGCCCGCGCGAACGCCGGCCGCGATCGGGTCCATTATGCCGCATTCGCCCTCGGCGGCGAGCTTGTCCAGGTTCGGTTTCTCGGTCGCCTCGAGCGGCGTTTTGTTGCCGAGTTCGGTTATTGGTCTGTCGCCGAGTCCGTCGGCGATCAGAAGCAGTGCCTTTGCCAAAACGTGTTCCTCCTGTTGACCGGTACGCCCTTCGATACGCTCGTTCCTCGCTACTCAGGGCTTACGGGTTGTTGAGTTGTTCACCGTGTCTGGCCGGCACGGAGGCCGGCCGCTACGTCGTTCGCACGTTGATTGTATCCGCCGCGATTACGCGGCGGATGATGCCGCCGCGGTCGATGAGGAGCGCGCCGTCGGTGTCGATTCCGGTGATCGTGCCGGGAAACGTCGCGGCTTCCGTTACTACCTCAACCAGGCGGCCGACTCCCCATATATACTTCTGCCAGCGTTCCCGAATCTCCTCGAACCCGAGAATGCAAGCCGCAAAAAGGCGCTCCAGAATCACCGCCGCGAGCGTTTCGACGTCGGTGCACTTGCCCTGTTCGAGAGCGACTGATGTCGCCATTTTGGCTAGATCGGGCGGGAACGAGCCCTGCATGACGTTGACTCCGATTCCGATGACCGCCGCGCCGCGCTCGCGTTCGACGAGAATGCCCGCGATCTTGCGATCAGCGACCAGCACGTCGTTGGGCCACTTGAGCGCCGGCGCCAGTCCGCACTTCTTTTCCAGACACTCCGCGACCGCGATGCCCGCCGCGAACGCCAGCTCGGAGTAGCGGTTCGGCGGAATGTCGGGCCGCAGCAGCACGCTCATGGTGAGGCTTTCGCCGGGCCTCGCGAACCACGCGCGCCCGCGCCTGCCGCGGCCCTTGGTCTGGCTGCGCGCAATCACGACGGTCCCCTCCGACGCGCCGCTGCGGGCCATGCCGAGCGCGACGTCATTGGTGGATCCGACCTCCTCAAAACGATAGATGGCTGGCTTGATCATTTGAACTCCAGGCTGATGTCCAGTGCGGGCGCGGAATGAGTCAGCGCGCCTGCCGAGATCAGATCGACGCCGGTCGAAGCCACGGCGGCGACGGTCTGCTCGTTGATGCCGCCGGACGCCTCGGTGATCACCCGCCCCGCGGCGATCTCGACCGCCTGCTGCAGTGTTTCAGGGGTCATGTTGTCGAGCAGCACGGCGTCGGCGCCGGCGGATATGGCCTGTTCGAGCTGGTTCAGAGTCATCGACCTCGACCTCGATCTTGAGCGTGTGAGGCGCGTTGGCCTTGGCCGCGGTTACCGCGTTCTTGATTCCGCCCGCGGCGGCGATGTGGTTGTCCTTGATCAGGATGCCGTCGGAGAGGTTGAAACGGTGGTTCGCTCCACCGCCGACGGTGACGGCGTATTTCTCGAGCAGCCGCAGGCCGGGGGTGGTCTTGCGCGTATCGATGATCTTCGCGTGGGTGTGCGCGACCAGGCTGACGTAGGTGGCGGTAAGAGTGGCGATGCCGGACATTCGCTGGAGGAAGTTCAGCGCGACGCGCTCCGCCGACAGGATGGGGTGCGCGTCACCTGAGACCCCGGCGATGTGGTCGCCGTGCTCGACGACCGAGCCGTCGGTCATGTCCACCTGAAAGGCGATCTTGGGGTCCAGCATCGCGAATGCCGTCCGCGCCACGCCGATTCCCGCGATGATACCGGAGCTTTTGGCGACGATATTCGCGGACGCGGTGGTGTCCACGGGGACGGTCAGCAGCGTGGTGATGTCGCCGCTGCCGATATCCTCGTCGAGCGCGGCCCGCACGACTCGTTCCACGTAGGACCTGCTAAGCGAAATCATATCGCAATCATCCCTTCTATGGCAGACCGAGCCCTGGCGATGATGTCCGGGTCGATCTCGATCTCGAATTTCATGTCCTCGAGACTCCAGAGTACCTTTTCGAGCGTGATCTTCTTCATGTTCGGACAGATGTTGAGCGCGCTGGGGTTGTAGAACGTCTTGTCCGGGTTGTCCGTTCTGAGACGGTGAAGGAGGCCGCGCTCGGTGCAGACTATGAACTCCTTCGCGTCGCTCTCCTTTACCCATCTGCAGCATGCCCGAAGTGCTCTCGATGCCGTCGGCGAGCGCGAGAACGTCGGGTGTGCACTCCGGATGCGCCACCACCACTGCATAGGGATGTTCACGCTTCGCGCTGATCACGTCCCGCGCGAGAATGCGATGGTGCGTCGGGCAGAAGCCTGAGTAGGGGATCACCTTCTTGCTCGTCTTGGAGGCGACATACGCCCCGAGCGACTTGTCCGGGACGAAGAGGACCGTGTCGGAGTCGAGGGACTCGACCACGCGGACGGCGTTTGCGGACGTGCAGCAGATGGTGCTCTCGGCTTTGACCTCGGCTGAGGTGTTGACATACGCGACTACGGGCACGCCGGGATGCATCGCCTTGAACTCGCGGAGCTCATCGGCGGTGATCATGTCCGCCATCGGACAGCCGGCGTTCGGGTCGGGGATCAGCACGATCTTGTCGGGCGAGAGGATCTTGGCGGTCTCTGCCATGAAATGGACGCCGCAGAAGACGATGACCTTAGCATCGGTGGCGGCGGCCTTGCGGGAGAGCTCCAGGGAGTCGCCGGTGAAGTCGGCGATGTCCTGGACCTCGGACAACTGGTAGTTGTGCGCGAGGATCACCGCCCCGCGGTCGGTTTTCAGCTTGGCTATCTGTTGTGCTAACTCAGTGCTCATAGTTACCTGATTCTAAGCATGGAAGCCCGAAAGCCAGAAAGGGAGAAAAGGGACTGAGAGATATGCTTCGGAAGGCTTCCTTCACCGAAGCATATCTCGGCTATCGACGCTCAGCTTCCGGGGAGAAAGCCTCCCGAAGTATCGCTTTCTCGCTTTCTAGTCTTCTGCCTTTCGCGATTGTTTCTTCGCGATCAGCCTCCGGGCTGAAGGCTTGGTCGATTGCGGCGCGGACGGACGATGCACAAAGCGCCTTGATGCCGGTCGATTCGGCCAGTTTGTCCGCGCCGCGGCCGGTCATGATCGACCTGGCAAAGCCGAGCCTTGCAGCCTCGCGCAGGCGGCGGTCGGACTGGCCGACGGACCGCACCTCGCCGGAAAGGCCGATCTCGCCGAGCGCAATCATATCCGAATCCACACCTCTGTCCATCAGGCTCGAAGCGACCGCCAGGGCAATCGCCAGGTCGGCGGCGGGTTCGACGATCTTGATCCCGCCGGCCACATTCACGAATACGTCCTTGTTGCCGAGTGAGAGCCCAACGCGCTTTTCGAGCACGGCCAGGATCATCAGCATCCGGTTGTAGTCTACCCCGGTGCAGGTGCGGCGCGGCGCGGGGAAATACGTGGGCGCAACGAGCGCTTGTATCTCGACCAGAATCGGCCTCGAACCCTCGATTGTGGCAGTTACCACGCTGCCGATGCCGTGCGCGGGCCGCTCGGAAAGCAGCGCCTCGGAGGGATTGGTCACCTCCACGAGTCCCTCCTCGCGCATCTCGAATATGCCGAGCTCGTCGGTCGAGCCGAATCGGTTCTTGACCGCGCGGAGGATGCGGTAGGTCTGATGCCGGTCGCCCTCGAAATAGAGCACCGTATCGACCATGTGCTCCAGCACCCTCGGCCCGGCGAGCGAGCCCTCCTTCGTGACGTGACCGACGATGAAGACGGGGATGCCCGACTCCTTGGCGATCCGCACGAGCGCGCCGGTGCAGGTTCGCACCTGGCTGACCGTCCCCGCCGCCGAACTCAACTCCGGGTCATACATCGTCTGGATGGAGTCGATGAACACGCAGCCCGCGCCGGTCCCGCCGATGTGCTGCTCGATTGTCGTGATGTCCGTCTCCGAAACGACCAGCAGGTTCGCCGACGCGATGCCCAGGCGGTTCGAGCGAAGCTTGATCTGCTCGGCGGACTCCTCGCCGGACACGTACAATACCTTACCCGCGCTCATGCTCAGATGGTTCGCGGCCTGGATCAGAATGGTCGATTTGCCGATGCCGGGATCGCCGCCGACCAGCACCAGCGAACCCGCCACCACGCCGCCGCCCAGTACTCTATCGAACTCGCCGATGCCGCTGGAAGTGCGCGAAGCGCCGGTGGCGGTTATGTCGGTGATGGACGTGGGGATAGACGCAGTACTGGGAAGCGGCTTGGCGGATTTGGCCGCCGTCACCACTTCCTCCACCAGCGACGCCCACTCGCTGCAGTCCGGGCACCGCCCCAGCCATTTCGGCGACTCGTATCCGCACGATTGGCAGACGTATCTGGTTTGTGTCTTCGTCTTCGCCATCCCCGTCATTCTATCAGAACCCGCCCGCTCGTTCAAGCGCCGTGGCGTTCGCGGGGCTGCTTCAAGCACGAAAGCCCGAAAGTCAGAAAGGGAGAAAAGGGGAGGATGGGAAATGAGAGGAGGGACGCTGCCGGTTCGGCTTTGTGTGTTTCCTTTCTGCTTATCCATCTTTCGGGCTTTCGTGCTGAGCCAGCCTATCGAAATCATCAATCTCTTGACACCAGAGCGGAAATGCTGTATTCATGGCGGGGAGGTGGGGCTGGTTGGCACGGATTGCGGCTACGGTCATAGATGCGGTGGATATTCGGGCGTATGAATGCCTGCTGCCGGATGGCGAGACGCTTTCGGAGGTTGCGGCGCGTCTGGCCGACCTGATACACCTTCCAACTATCGGCCCGGACGGCCGCCCCGTGAACTATGGCCTCATACCCAAGGGCGGGTCGCTGCTCGATCCCGACGCCACGCTTGCCGAGCTCAACCTGCCGTGCCCTCTGACGATGAGATTGGTGCCGGAGATCTCCGCGGGCGCGGATGAGGTGCAGTCGCCCGAGGAGGTCGAGCCGGACGATGAGGCTGGGACAGCGTGTCGCGGGCCGGGAGATTCCGCGGAGATTGTGGTCGGGGAGCCGGTGGCGCTGGTTCACGATACGGAACTTGATCGGCGGCCCGACGTTCGAATCGACGCCGAAGTCCACAAGCAAATCGAGGCGTTCGCGCTTGCCAATCGAAACAGGGAGTGCGCGGGGCTGCTGCTGGGATCGGTGGATTCGGAGGGCAGGGGCCGGATCATTCACATCACGGCGGCGATTCCGGCAGAGAGCGCCGTCGGGACCAAGGCCAGCGTGCGTATTCCGCTCGGCGCGTGGGAGGAGATGCTGCGCGTCCGAGACTTCGACTACGACGATCTGCGAATCCTCGGCTGGTTTCATACGCACGCGGGGTGGGGCGTGTTCATGTCCGACGCGGACGTCTTCATCCACCGCCACTTCTTCCCGCACCCGAACATGGTCGCCTACGTGCTCGATCCGCAATCGGGCCGCGATGGGTTCTTCTATTGGCACGACGGCAAGATCGGCCTGTGCCCGAGCTACGGGCTGGTCGGCGCCCCGCGCGATCTCAAGCCGCATCACAGGCCGCGGGCGAAACCCAAGCACGTCGAGCCTGCCGTGAGCCGGGCTGATCCCGCTGAAGGGGCGGCAGTTGCTTCGAAGCGGCGGAGGTTCGACATACGTAACATCGTGATCGGCGCGCTTGTGCTGGCGGCGCTGTACCTGGCGTTTGCGTCGCCGTTTCACAGGCATGAGACCCGCAAACCGGCGGCGCCACCTGTTCGGGACGTGGTCGAGACAAGGGAACTGCCTCCGCGCGGGGATACGGTCTATGCGATCAAGAAGAACGATAACCCGTGGCGGATATGCAACCGGGTCTATGGCGACGGTGAGCTTGGGCCGTATCTGATGCGGTATAACCACCTGAAGTCGAACCCGTGCCTGCAGGTCGGCCAGCGGATCAAGCTGCCCCCCAAAGATACCCTCAAGAGAATGGCCAGGCACTGATGGGCATCGATCAGTTCATCCAGGAGATGGCTCGCGATGCCGGCCGCATCCAGAAAGACGCTTTCCACAAGACCTACGCCTGGCGCACGAAGACTGGGCGCGGGGACATCGTAACCGAGGTCGATGAGGCGTGCGAGAGGGTTATCATCGATCGCATCCGCGCCTCATATCCCGATGATCCGATACTATCCGAAGAGGCCGGCGCGATCGGAGTCGAACAGGACCGGCCGGTCTGGGTGATCGACCCGCTCGACGGCACTCGCAACTTCACCATGGGGATTCCGTTCTTCTGCGTGTCGATCGCGCTCGTGCGGCAGGGAGTGCCTGAGATCGGCGCGATCTACGATCCCATCCACGACGAGATGTTCTTCGCGCGCAAGGGCGGGGGCGCGTTCGTCAACGGCGAGCCGATCCATGTGTCGGAGTGGGATTCGCTGGAGGACGCGATCGTGTCGGTGGCGTGGGTGCGACGCAAGGTGGACCGGACGCGGTTTCTGCGGCTGATCGACGATCTTAGCAGGGAAACGTCGTATTTCCGGCGGTTTGGCTCGGCGGCGCTGGTGACGGCGTACGTGGCATGCGGGCGGGTGCATGCGTATCTGCAGGGCGGGCTGAACCCGTGGGATATGGCGGCGGGCGCGCTGCTGGTGACGGAAGCCGGCGGGCTCATTACGGATCTGAAGGGCCGCCCGATCGATCTGCGACACAAGGACATCGAGGTCATCTGCGCGAACCGGAAGCTGCACGGGATTCTGCTCAATGAGGTCGCGAAGCGCTGACAGATCCAAGCGCCTGCCTCGCGTATGGTCAACGATTGCCGGGTAAGGTCATTTCGAAACCCCATTGGAAAGGAATGACGCAGCCATGGCGATCGAACTCAACGAGAGGGCGCTCAAGCACGCCGAGGAGCTTATCGAGCAGGGGCACTACGTGTCCGATGACAGGGATGCATGGAGCGTGGACGAGCCGTCGGCGGACGACGAGAACGTGTATCTCGACGAGCGCGGTTGGGACGAATACAGCCTGTGGTATCTGGGCATCAACACCGACAAAAGCGAGGATACCAAGGGCAGGTACAAATTCCCATACGGAGACTTCGAGAACGTGCATCGCGGCGGGGTGATCTCCGCGGAATCAAGGGCGGGGCAGTATAAGCACTTCGACGTCGAACGCGCCGCCGCTCGTCTGCGCGGGTTGATCGACGCTGCGACGGAGGCGTCGGCGAAGAAGTGACGTGGTGATCGAACCTCCGGGCCGAACTCCGCGGCTCGGAGGCCCGCCGCAGCAGCGGCGCACTACGCTTATCCGATGTTCATGCTGATGTGGTATAATCCGAGCAGGTGATCTTATCTGAGACGGAGGCATACGGAGTTGCCGCGAAAGAGCCTCGTTCCGTGCATTCTGCTCGGCCTCTTCATGGCGTCATCGTCGTGCGCTGCTGTTTCCCTCGTCAACTACTGCATTCGTGTGAGCGCCACGGTGTCTCGGACTCCTCCCGCCATCACACTTAGCTGGCCGAGCCAGCCGCAGATGCAGAAGGTGCTGGTCTACCGGAAGCTGCGAGCCTGGAAGAGCTGGGGCGATCCCGTCGCCACACTGCCAGGATCGAGCACCAGCTATGCCGATACGAACGTGGCGGTCGGAGGCGCATACGAATACATGCTCGTCGGCTCCGCGACCACGCCGGACCAGCAGGCATACGCGAGCCACGGCTTCATCTATGCCGGCACAGATGTCCCCATGATCGATCAGCGGGGCAAACTGATCCTCATGGTTGACAATACCTACGCGGCCGCCCTGGATAGCGAACTCTCTCGTCTACAGCAAGACCTGATCGGCGATGGATGGACGGTGATCCGGCATGACGTGTCGCGCGCCCAGACCGTCACCAGCATCAAGCGACTGATCCAGGCAGACTACTTCGCTGATCCGGCAAACGTCAAGGCGGTGTTCCTGTTCGGCAGGATTCCCGTGCCGTATTCCGGGAACTGTGCGAACGTCAAGCACGAGGACAACATCGGCGCCGCCGAGGCCGACGTGTTCTATGCGGATATGGACGGTGTCTGGACCGATACGCTGGTCAACCACACCGGCACGTCGTTCGACCCTGCCAGGCTGAACAACGTTCCCGGCGACGGCAGATACGATCAGTCGCAGATACCGTCGGATACCGAGTTGCAGATAGGTCGGGTCGATCTGTCGTCGATGCCGACGTTTACCCAGGGCGAGCAGGCTTTGCTCAAGCAGTACCTGGACAAGGACCACAACTTCAGGCAGGCCATTCTTCAGGCGCCGCGCGCGGGGAAGATCGTGGATGACGCCGGCCATACGCAAGTAGGCTATCGGCTCTTTTCGGCATTCTTCGGCGCGGCCAATATCAGCACGGCCCCCTCATGGTTCCCTCCGACCACTCCCTATCTGTGCGGCAGCGTCACGGGGACAGGCAGTTTTACGTCGAACAGCGTCATGGGCACGACGAGCAACTTCAACACTGCCGATCCCAGAGTCGTGTTCACGCTCGCGTCGGGCAGCTACCTTGGAGACTGGGACCACTCAGACGATCTCTTGAGGGCGCCGCTGTGCACGTCAACCTACGGGCTGGGGTGTATTGTGGTCGATCCTCCCCCATTCTTCCACGTGATCGCGCTGGGGGACACGATCGGATCGGGCGTGTGGCTGATGCAGAACCAGGACGGGTTCGTGTACCAGGATCACGACCGGACGGACGATCTGCGCGACTGTGGCTTTGAGCGAGAGGTCTGGGTGGACTGGATGGGTGATCCGAGCTTGCGCCTTAACCCGGTGATCCCGCCGTCCGGGCTTGCCGCAAGCGCGGCGGGCGGCACGACGGTCGATCTGAGCTGGACGGCCTCGACGGACAGCAGCATCCAGGGTTACCTCGTGTATCGCGCCCGGGGGTTCGGGTCGTTCCAGAGGCTTACACGCATGCCGATAGCGGGAACGTCATACGCCGATTCGGTGGCAAGCGCGGGAACCTACACGTATATGGTTCGCGCGGTCAAGCTGGAGACGAACGGCAGCGGCACCTACTACAATCCCAGCCAGGGGATATTCGCTACCGTGAACGTGGGTTCCGGTGGGCCGGCGGTTGCCATCACGAGCCCGCTCGATCATGCCGGGTACCTGGCTCCGGCGAGCGTGGTCATCAGGGCGAGTGTTGGGCCCGGGTACTCGGGGAGTGTGGACTTCTATAATGGCGCGACGAAACTCGGGACGGCCGCGTCGGCTCCATATACCTATCAGTGGAACAACGTGCCGGCTGGGAGCTACGTCCTTACGGCACAGGCTGCCAATGCGGGCGGAACGACTGTGTCCGAGCCGGTGAGCATTTCCGTTGCATCGCTTCCGGACGAGTTGCCCGCGCCGTGGCTCCAGGCGGATGTCGGCGCGACGGGACTGCAGGGAAGCGCAACGATCGTCAGCCATAACTTCACCATCACCGGCGCCGGGACCGGAGCGTGCGGTTCGGCGGATGCTTTTCACACCGTATACCAGCCGCTCGACGTGAACGGGACTATTCAGGCGAAGGTCACCTCCGTGCAGAGCCCTGGAAGCGCGGGGGTGTTCATTCGCGAGAATGTGACGGCCGGTTCGCGGGGGGCGATCCTGTCCGTCAGCTCGGCCGGAACCGTGACGTTTTCCAAGCGTCTCACTGCTTTGGCGAGTGCGGGGACGGATACCGATTCCTCGGCAATCGCTCTGCCCTGCTGGCTGAAGCTCACTCGTTCCGGGGATACGATTGCCGCGTACCGATCGACTGACAATGGCGCTACATGGGTGCAGGTCGGGGCCGCGGTCACGATTGCGATGGGAGCCAACCCGGAGGTCGGACTGGCCGTGTGGAGCGGTTCGTCCAGTTCGTCGATTGTGGCTGCGTTCGCGGATGTCAGTGCGACCTCGCCGCCGCTGCCGCCGGAGGTCAAGTGGAGGAACCCATACGAAGGCGACGCGTTTGCGGTGGGGTCGAGCGTCACGGTACAGATCGAGAAGCCGGATTCCGCGGACAGCCTGTTCACCAATATCGCTTTCTATGACGGCGCGACGCTGATCGGTACACCCGGAATGGCGAGGATCGCGACCTGGGTTCCGTCCTCGCCGGGGCAGCACGTCCTCACAGCCAGGGTAACCGATCTCCTGGGGGTAGTGGGGACGAACACGATGAACGTGACTGTGAACCCCGCGGGCAGCACTCCGCCGACCGTCGCGCTCACGAGCGTGATTGACGGACAGTGCTTTGCCGCGCCCTGCGACGTAACGCTGTCGGCCAGCGCGCAGGCGGCCTCCGCCAAGACGATCTCCAGCGTCGGGTTCTACAGCGATGGGGCGTTGGTCGGCACGAGCACGGCGGCGCCTTACTCCGTGAACTGGGCGGATGTGCAGCCCGGCACGGTGCACGCCGTGACAGCTCGGGCGGTGGATAGCGCCGGCGTCGTCGCGCAGTCGGATATGTTCTACGTCTACTTCTTTCCGGCTCAGCCGGCCGCAAAGGACAGGATCTCGGACGCCAGAGCGCTGACGGACGGCTCGTCGGTCTCGATCACCAGCCCGAAAGTGGTGACTGCTGCATCGAGCACCTTCTCCGATGGCTGTTACTACGTAGAGGAGCCCGACAGGACGGCGGGATTGAAGGCTGTCGGTGGGAGCGTGGCGCTGTGGGATGGGGTGACGTTGACCGGCACGGTCGCGACCGATGCCAACGGCGAGAAGATGCTTGAGGTGTCGAGCATCGACAGCAAGTCTCCGATGGACCCCGTGATGACGCTTGGGCTGTCCAATAAGGCTGTAACCGCGTCGGGGCTGCTGGTGAGGGTCTGGGGAAAGGTCACGAGCGAGGGAGCAGGTTCGTTTGTCGTCGATGACGGCGGCGGAAGGCCCGTTGCTGTTGATGTCAGCAGGCTTGCCAATCCCATAGCGACTCTGCCGGATGCGGATGACTATGTCGAGGTGACTGGGCTGGCGGGATTCGCGTTGCCGGGCGTGGTCACCGTGAGGCCGAGGTCGGGTCTGGATATCCGAGCATACTGAGGAGAGCCGGAGGCGGGAACGCCTCCGGCGAACGTACTATAGATCCCCTCTGGCGAAGTCCGCCATGAGGGCGGGCGCGGCGGCGTCGAAGCCGACCACGTCCAGCATGCCACGGTCGTTGGGGTCCGCAATCGAGAAACCGTTGCTGACCATCCCGACCACTATCAGTTTCGCGTTCGGGTTAAACTTCTCCCGATACCGACGCAGCGCCTGGACCGGGTGGATCTCGCCCGCCCAGGTCTCGCTGTCGGTGTAGATCACAAAGACATCGACGACAATCCGCCTGTTCATCGCATACAGCATCGGCAGAGCGCAGTCGGTGCCGCCGAAGTCCATCGCATCCAGATACTTGACGACATCGTCGAGCCTCCGGCGCTTGCCAAGGTCGATCGGCGAGACGCCGTTCTGTACCCGGTACTGGTTTCCGTTCGACGACTTGTACGCGTTCCTGCCCGCGCAGGTGAACGCAACGGTCTGCGTGTCGTCCTCGACCGCGAGAGTAACCATCGCCATCGCGGCGGAGGCCACCCTCGGAGTCAGGCCCGGCACGCCGGCGATGCTGCCCGATGTCATCGAGCCGGAAACGTCCAGCGCGAGCAAGTGCCGCCAGCCGGTCGGTTCGACGTTGCCGAAGCAGCGGTAGAAGGCCGCGTCCAGGGCATCGACGATGTTCTGGTTCGGCTTCCACGACGCGCCCCGGCTGCGCGCGCCGGAACCGGACGAGTAGGTCGTGAGCGCGGAGAGCGCCTGGATCGGGTGAATCCGCGCCCGCTTGAGAGCTTCGGCGTCCGAGAGCCGGTCCACAATCAGCCGGACCGCATCGGACATGCCCTGCTCGATCAGGCCCGACCGGGTCATGTTGGCCAGGTTTCGAATGAGCGCGGTCAGCCCCATCGAGGGCAGCATCGCAGCCCAGACGTCCGGGTCGGACAGGAACTGCGTCGGCAGTACCTCCCTCGGCAGATCGGTACTTGACGATCATGTCGAGAAGCTCGGCCTTGCCGGCGCGCTGGGCCTCATCGCCTGCCCAGATCAGCTCAGCGTCCGTGTCCTTGAGACCGGCCGCGTCCGCATCATCCCTGGCGATCCAGTTGAAGATGCGGTCGTGAAGCTCGGTTTGCGGCCGGACGTGCGCGAGCCGGAGCAGGTCCCGATGGCTCCAGCCGTCCCGCTGCTTGTACTTCAGGGCCTGAAACGCAAGCTCGCGGGCGCTCTTGCTGTTATACCAGCCCGAGATCGCCTGACGGAGCAGCTTGCCCCAGCCGCGGAGATCGTTGACCGCGTCGGCGAAGTGGAACAGGTGAGTCCCAATCCGGCAGACGCGCGGCAGCGCCTCCGAAGCGGCACGCTTCGTGTCCTCGTCGCCGAGCGCCACACAGAGCGCGAGAGCGAACACGGCAGGGTCGTTTTTCGGCGCCCGGCCCGCGTTGCTGATCTCGACGATCTGGTTGATTGCTCGCGCGCCGTCCTCCCGGATGCAGGCGACGACGGCCTCCGCGTTCTCGCGCGTCAGTTCGCGCTCGGACGCGTAGTAAGTATTGCCCTCGCAGCCCAGAATCAGGAACCTGCGCAGGCGTGCCCAGTTGTCCACGGCGTAGGCGAACCCGCCCGCGCTGTTGGGCACCTGGTTTTCGCCAGGAATCGGCGCAGACTGAGGAGTCTGCTTCGTTGATATATGCCGGACGTATCTCATTTCGACCCTCCTTTCCTGTTCGCGTTGAGAATGCTCGGCTGTGGTCCCGGCTGGATTCGAACCAGCGACAACCCCGTCTTTAGCGGTAACCCTACCGGTCGGCCCTTGCGGGCAAGTAGGTGGCAGGGAAGGTGCTCTGCCACTGAGCTACGGGACCACGACGTTATTGAGATGCCGTCCGGCTGCGGGTTTCGAAGCCGCTCGCCACCGTGGTGGCTTTGCCAAGGTAACCCTCGTCCAACGGCCCTCGCGGGCGAAGCGCGGAGAGGGCAAGCCGGACGGCAAAATGACGCGCAGATGGTTATATCGCGTTGGGGCGGGAAGGGTTCAGAGAGGTTTTGGGGTTTCTGCAGGCAGGAATGCTTTCTGCGAACGGGCGATCTACATGGATTCCAGCGGGCCCTGTTCCTCCGGCTCGTCCGCCCAACATCCGCGGTTGATGAGGGTGGAGACGGGGCCGGCGAACCGCCACATTAGAAGCGCCGGTATTACTTGCGCCAGACATGCCGCCCCCGCGATCAGAGGGTCGGTCCAATCGAACGGGCTGAGACGCCCCCTCATCGCATATTGCAGCCACGCGGGCTGAATGCTCGTGAGTATCGCGCTCATTGCCCAATAGCCGAAGTAGAGGGCAAGGGGACGGATTCCCAGAACGGCGGCGTCATCGCTCGTGCCGTCGCTGACGCCCTTTCGGCGATCCAGCCGGGCAGCCAACCTAGCGGCCAGCAGGACGAGGAGCAGGCCAACCACAAAGCGAGCCACACTCGCGGAAAGGTAGCTCGTTGTGTCCAGCATGTCTTCACGGAGCGCGGTCGACATAAAGAGGGAGGTGCCCAGCTTGTGCAACGCGATTCCGGCCACGCAGAGCCCGGGCAGTGCGGCAAAGACAAGACGGAGTCCGACCAGCAGAGCGGCGGTGGCCAGCCAGCCGCGCGTATCCGGCGCCTCGAAGCGCGACTCGCGATCGGAGAAGATCCTGCCGCCGATTCGCGGGGCCAGCAGCCACAGCGGCACCACCAGCAGCAGATCCCAAGCGGTGGGGAGGGCCTTGCCGACTGCAACAAGCGCAGGAGTGAGACTCACATGCGCGGACGAGGCGTACTTCAGCGAACCCGGCAGCGCCAGGCCCAGCCAGATCACGGACACGAGCGCCGTCACCATCAGGTATCCGGCGAGAATCCTTCGTTGCAAGCACGGCGGCGTCACGTTTCGTCATGCCGGTGGCCCCCCTTTGCGAGTGATATCGTAACCTGAGCCGACAGACCGGAGTTACCCTTCTCCGCTCGTTGGCGACATTCCTGCACGGCTGAGTCAGGACGCTCAGCGGGATCCGCGCGCTATCTCTCGTCCATCGCGTCAGCCGTCTCGGAGAAGCGGGGGTCGAGGGTTCCGGCTTTGATGGCGGACCTTATCGCCGCGGCTGATGACGCGTCGCCTATGTCTCGCAGGGCTCTCGCGGCGAGTTCGGAGACCTCGGGGTTGCGGACTATTCGGTTGAGGATCGCGCGGGCCTGAACGCATCCGTATAGTCCGAGTGCGATTACGGCGTTCATCTGCTGAAGCGAGAGGTCGCCGGGAAGTGCGTCGATCAGGCCTTCCACGACGTCCTGCGGCAGGAAATACCGAAGCAAGTATGCCGCGCGCTTCTGGTCCTCCCAGACTTCGCTTTGCAGCATCTTGAGCGCCTTCTGCTTCATCACTTCGGTCTCGTGGAGGTCCACCAGGGATTCGATGGCCGCCATTATCACCCTGTGGTCCGTGTCCCTGATCGCCTCAGCGAGCGCTTGGGCGGAGTCGTGGAGGTCGAGCGCCACTAGCGACTCGATGGCGGTCCTGCGGACGACGGGGTCATCGTCTCTGAGACATCTCACGAGCGAGTCCTGCGCGTCCTTGTAGCCGAGTCTGGCGACTACGCGCGCCGCCGCCTCGCGCACGCAGGCGGAGTCGTCTGCAAGAAGCTCCGCTACCTCGTGGGCTGCGTCCTTCCAGTCCAGGCGGCCGAGCGCGTCGATGGCGGCCGCGCGGATGTCCGGGGCGGAGTCCGAGAGCAGCTCGATACATGGCGCGGGGAGGAGCTTCTCGGTGACGATGATGCTGGGGAGCCTGGGCGTGAGCTCACGGTTCTCCCCCAGAAGGCCGCTGGCGATGTCCAGAGCGAGATCGTCGGACATCTCGTCCGCCGCCCAGAACAGCGCCAGATCGAGCTTGCCAAGGCGTTCTCCCGCCACAACAGCGACCTTCAGGAGAGGAGGGAACACGTCGGGGTACCTGTCCAGCACGGGACGAAGCGGGCTATCGGTCGGCTGCCTGTCTCCGAGTTCGTTGAGGGCCTGGATCATCTCGCGTGTCGCGTGCTGCAGAGCCTTGCTGTGAGCGATGTCGACGCCGTGGCTGAGCGTTTCTGTCATTGGAGCGCCCGCCGACAGCAGGAATCCGAACGTCCGGCACCAGAAGGCCAACTCGATCCTCCGCTGAGCGCCCTGGACCTCCAGCCAGTCCGCGAGGATACGGCCGGCAACGTGAAGGCTGCCGAACAGCTCGCCGGCACGAACCATTCCCAGCGCCTCGGGGCTGGCAAGCGCCGGAATCCCGGCCATTGCGTCTGTCACGGACCGGCCGGTTCTGACCGCTTCGATCATTCTGTCGGTGGCTTCCAGTAGCGGCGCGGAGTAGTCGGCCTTGCGGATAGCCTGCAGGCCGGTCATCATGTCGCCGCCAGAGCCGCAGTGATCGGCAATGGTCCGGAACCAGCGTGCCAGCTCCAGCTTGTACTTCAGGTCCGAAGCGAACTCGGCCCCCGACTCGTCTTTCTTGGCAGTGCGTTCAACCATATCGGTCATCTCCTCTCGGAGGCGCGTTTTTGCGTGGCGGATTCTTGCTTTGACAGCCGGGATGGATATGCCCAAGCGGGCGGCGATGTCGGACTGGGCGAGACCGTCGAGGAAGAAGAGCTTCGCGGCGGCGCGGGTTCCGGCGGGAAGGCTGTCCAGCGCGTCTCGGACGCCAGCCGAGTCGCGGTCGGTGACGGTTACTCCTGCGCTCTCGACGAACTCCAGCGGCACAATCGCCTCTCGCGTGCCGCGCAGGCGCATCTTGCAGAGATTGCCCGCGATCACCATCAGCCAGGGGGCGAACTGATCGGGGTCTCTGAGGGTGTGCAGCGACATGTATGCGCGTACGAAAGCCTCTTGAGCGATGTCTACTGCCTCATCCCTGATGCCAACCCTGCTCCGAGCCGCGCGGATCACGCGACCGCGGTAGCGTTCGACGAGCTCATCGAACGCTGAGTTGCTTCCCTTAAGGGTGTCTCTAACCAGTTGTGCGTCGCTTCCAGGCAAGTCCGCAGCCTCCAAAGATATAGATGCTGGAGGATCGCGAAAGGATAGATCGGGGCGCGGGCAGGAATGCCCGGCATACGGAAGCCGGAGGCGGGAACGCCGCTTTCAGATTGTTTTCCATATGTTTGGTTTTGTGAGACTGGAATCAAGCATCTGCGCTCTTGATTTGCGCCAACAATTGACTTCACGCAAGCGCAAGAGGAGCGTAGCAGATAGTATATTGAGAAAAGTCAAATCCAGCGCCTGCTCAACAAGCGGAGATCTGCTGCTTTAGTGTCACATTGCTTCATTGCTAATGAGATCATCTGGCCAGTGCAATTGGTGTCATGGAAAAAGAAAGCCCGGCCGCGTGAAGCGGCCGGGCCGGGTCGGGTTCTGCCTAGTGCGAAGTTGTCCACCAGGAGTAGGTTCCGAGGCCGGCGCGAAGCGCCGACGAGTAGTCAGCGTTGTAGCTCCAGAACAGAATGCCGTGATAGCCCATGGCATAAGCCTGATCGAGCCTGTTGGCAATGTCGGTTGGCTCACACTCACCGATCAAGATCGGTTTGTCCAGTCCGAATGTCGAAGCCGGTGTCTCAAACGGATTGGGCCCGTTTCCGTAATAGTGGGCCTGGTAGAGATCCGGCTTGATATCCGACCAGTCCGGGTCAGTCAACGAACTTAACGAAAGGTAGCCGACCGTCGACTTGGCTATCGGGTTGTATGCCGTTGTCGTCGAGAAGCAATCCTTGATGAACTGCTTGGTGTCAGCAAGGGAGACAAGGTCCCGGTGAATCAGTTCGGGTTCGTTGATCGGCTCCCAAGCGTAGATGTTCGGCGTCCTACAGTAACGGAACGCCAAACTATTGAATTTGCCCAGAAGCGCACTGCGTTTTTCCGGGTCGGCCAACCACGTTGGATGCTCTCCGACAAGATTGCTTCCCTCGTACTGGATGCCGTCGGCAATCTTGTAATCCAGAAGGCAAAGGATCAACTTGATGTCATACTTCTCTGCCATCTTGATCAGAACATCCATGTCGGGATAGACCCACTGGTCAAAGTTGGTCGGTGTATCGTTCTCGTCCCAGAGAATCCCGCTCCGACCGTCACCAAAGACGATGACCCTTATCAACTTGATGCCGTGGGAGGCACAATCGGCAAAGCTTGCCTCCAACACGGCCATAGTTGCCGGATCGGAGTATCCCTCATGTGCGCCGCCCCAAGGATTGCGGCCGGGGCTCCAGCCGTATAGCGAGTAGCCGTGGCTACTTTGGCCCCAGGGCAAATTGACACCGCTTGAGGCAATGAAGCTGCCGTATCGCGGGGCAAGGCCTGAAGGGAATTGAGCTTCGCCTCCGGCAAAGATCCAGGCATTGTCTTTGGAAAAGACGACGCTGTGATAGAAGCCGCTATCGCCCCAGCCGGGACCGATGTAGCGTTCAAAAGCGCCGTCCACTTTCCACAGATTGATACCGTACCACGCCATACCGCCGTGGTACATCACGGCAATATGTCCCGAATCGCGTGACCAAGCGAGCGCTTTCAAGTCGTTGTAGTTCGTTCCCGGCAGGACATCGATTTGCCCTATGAGAGTATCATCGCTCTTGCGGTAGATGCCGATATTGCCCTCACCGTACGGCTCCGCCTCCATTGCATACATAGTCCCGTCGGGCGAATAGGCCTTGGCGCCGCGAGGTACCGAGCCATTTGGCGATTGGACAGCGCTCGGGTCTTGGTAGATCAACCCAGCCGGAGTATAGTTGTCCAGCTCCAGCTCCGCCATGAAAGCCGAGGTAATGCCTGCCTTGACAGTCATAGAGCCGGTGTAGGGCTTATAACCCGGGGCGTGGGCGCGAACAACACAGGTTTGCGTCTTCCAGTCAACCGCCGAAACGGTGACCGGATAGCTTGCCGACGACGTGAAGCCGGAAGCGAGCTGCTGCAGGCGATCGAGGGATAGAAGCTCTATCTCTCCGTAGGGATATATGGGGCTATGGAGCTGGCCGGACCAGAAGTCCTTGCCGTAAACCCAGCCTTTGAGAATGCTCGAGCTATTGGCGGTAGCGTGACTGTCCGTACCGCTGGCATAACCCGACAGTGGCAACATAATTGATGCCAGAGTGGCGATAAGTGTAATCACCACCAGAAGCTCAATCGGAGTAAATCCCTTCTTCAACGTGTTGCCCTCCTTTGAGAGTCTGCCTGCGACATCGCCGTCGCCGCCAGCAGTGCTACCAGCGCTGCTGCGAGCAGCGCCGTACATCTGGTTCCCATCCCATTTCTCTCTCTCTCATCTGATCGATACAGCCCGGCACAGATGCCAGCCAAGCATGATGAATGTAGCCCATAACTCACTGATTGTCAAGCATCTGCACCAGACGCTTTTCATGGGACTCAAGAACCTGCGTTCCGCCAGGTTGCAGAGGCGTCGGACATAGTACAAAAAAGAGCCGGAGGCGGGAATGCCTCCGGCGAACAACCATTGCGAACGATAGTTGAACTACAGCGCTTCTCCGCCCTTGGCGACGTTGTCCTTGGTGAAGATGCGCGTGCCGAGGGTGATGTTCTTGGGGACCTTCTCGCCCTTGAGGATCTTCAGGGCGGCGTCGATGGCTTCAGCGCCGCCGGTCGGGTATTGGAACGTGGCCGTGATAATGCCGTCGCCGGACGTAGGTGACGCCTTCGTGCGGGAGCGAGTCGATGCCGATGAACTTGATCGTCTTCTCGCGGCCTTTGCCTTCGAGCCTGGCGGCGGTGTAGGCGCCGTGGGCGCTGGGGTCGTTGTGTGCGTAGACCGCAACGATGTCGTTCGCGCCGGGGAACCGGGTCAATGCCGACGCCATTTCGCGGCGGGCGTCGGGCTCGAGCCAGTGGCAGTCGGCGGCGTAGATGATCTTGATCTGGGAGCCCTTGATGCCCTTCATGAAGCCTTCGTGGCGCTCGCCGGCGGGCGTGCTGGTCATCAGGCCCTTGAGCTCGACGATGTTGCCCTTGCCGCCGAGCAGCTTGACCATGTACTTGCCCGCTTCCTCGCCGATCTTGACGTTGTCCCCGCCGATGAAGCAGGTGTACTTGTCGCCCTCGACCTTGCGGTCCAGCACGATAACGGGGATTCCGGCGTCCATCGCGTCGGCGACCGGCTTGGTCAGCGGCAGCGCTTCCTTGGGGCTGATGATGATGAGATCGACCTTCTGGTCCACGAGCTCCTGCACCTGCGACTGCTGCGTGGTCGTGTTGTTCTGAGCATCCTTGAAGATCATCGTGATCTCGGGATGCTTTGCGGCGGCGGCTTTGATGTCCGCGTTCATCTGCACGCGCCAGGGCTCGCCCAGGTTGCACTGGGACATGCCGATCACATACTGCTTCGCCCCGGCGGGCGCGTTGGCCGCTTCCTTCTTTGCGCAACCGGAGAGGGCGATAGCTGGGACGATGATCGCGAGCAATGCGAGTCTTCTCATTTGATCCTCCGTTTTTCGACGCGTTCCAGCGTCTGCTGAATGAGCACCGCGACGATGATAAGGGCGCCCCTTATCACCAGCTTCTGCGGCTCCTCGAAGTTGTTCAGGCTTAGAATCTTGTTGATATACGCGATGATCATGGCGCCAAGGAAGGTGAAGAACATGCCTCCCTTGCCGCCCATCAGGCTCGTTCCGCCGATGACGACGGCCGCGATGGCGTCGAGTTCGTAGGTGAAGCCCGCCTCGGGGTCGCCGAAGCCGCTGAGGCTGGCGTTGCAGAGGCCCGCGAGGCCGGCCGTCATCGCGCACAGGGCATAAGCGCCGATCTTGACCCAGAAGACGTTCACGCCGGAAAGGTGCGTGGCCTCTTCGTTGCCGCCGATGGCGTAGATGTGCCGCCCGAACCGCGTATACTTCACTACGATCCACAGCACGACTATCGTTACGAAGAAGAGCAATACAACCGGCTGGATGCCTAGCGAGCCGATCGGATCGGTCATCCAGTCGAATATCGGCGGCCTGCCGGTCTGCATCGCGTACCACGGCTGCGCGCCCGGCTGCACCTTCTGGCCGCCGCATATCCACTTTGCCGCACCCCTCGCGACGAGCATCATTCCGAGAGTCGCGACGAACGGCTGCATCCGGAACCGGGCGATCACGAATCCGCTGACCGCGCCCATGGCCGCCGCCGCGATGACCGTTACGAGTATCGCCGGGATCGTGGGCCAACCGTAGCCCATCAACAGGAGAGAGAACAGCGTCGCCGAGAAGCCCAGGACCGCGCCGACGGAGAGGTCGATTCCCGCTGCGAGGATGACGACGGTCATGCCCGCGGCGAGGATGCCGTATTCGGCGTAGTAGAGGAGGGTGGCGCGCTGGGTGTCCCAGGTGAGGAATGCGGGTGTGAAGATGGCGCCCATCAGGAACACGAGCACGAACGCGAGCACGCCTCTGTAGCGGCCCGCGAGGTCGAGCATGTTGGCAATACGGGATTTGGCCATCAATGTCCTGTTAAGCGCTGCTTTATGCTCTACCTTCCTTTGATAGCGCCAGTCGGCGGGTAATAGTACAGTGAGACATCTCGCGAGGAGTCTCGGAGGTCGGTAAGATGAGAAACGATGAAGCCCACAGAGATGACATAACCATCGGAAACGAGGCTACGGCACAATACGTCAGGCCGGGGCTGGCGGTGGGACATACGATTCCTGATTTCAGGCTCGAGTCGGCGGACGGTGGCATCGTGTCGCCGATGGACTACAAAGCAAAAAAGAACCTGGTCATCGTCTTCTTCAATCCGCGCGACAGCAGCGACCTTGCGATGATCGCGGAGGTCGGCCGGCGGTATGCGGAGTTCGCTGACAACAACGCCGAGGTGCTGGCAATAGCGTCGGGGCCGATAAAGGTCTTCAGCGAGTGCGCGAAAGCACTGAGGTCGCCGTTCGCGCTGTTGGCGGATGTGCGGAGCGAGGCGCAGTGCGCGTACTGCGTGGCAGGCGCAATGTTGTTCGTTGCGGACAGATACGGCGAGCTGAAGATGCAGAGCGACCTGGGTGAGGATCTGGATGACGTGCTCGACAAGGCAGTATCGGCGCTCGAGCTGATCGAGATCGAGTGTCCGGAATGCGGCGTTCCAACCTGGCCGGTTGAGTAGCACACTGCCTCCCGGTGGGTATATACGCGCCGGGAGGAGAATATGAGATACCTATTGTTCGCCTTTGCCCTGCTCTGCGGTACGCAGTGCGTCTGCACGGCACAGTGGGCTCAGCCGGAGCCCGGCCGAGGTTTTCTCGACCGGCCCCCGGTGTTTGTGCCCAATGAACCGTATTTCCCGTTGACCGGCCTGGGTGTGGTCATGCCTGATCCAGGTGTTACGGTGCCGGATGTGGACGTATCGGGCGTGTCTGCGGACCACTGGTTCCAGGGCGGACATAATGCTCAGCCCGGCCTGGACCTGGAGCTCGGGTGGATTCGCGTCGGCGCGCTTCGGGGGTTCAGAGGCGGATGGGCCGCCGGCATATCCGTGCCTTACTACCGAAACCTGGTAGTGGGCGAGTTTGTGGATGGCTCCCCGGCGGCCGCGATTGCCGAAGGGTGGGGTAATATCGAGCTTGGCGGAAAGAAGGTCATCTGGCAGGACAAGTGTCGGACCCAGAGGGTGATAGCGGCCGGGGCGGTCGAGCTGCCCACCGGCAAGGACGACGCGATCTTCGGTCCGACGAACGTTGCGACCACCGGTTATTATGGCCCGTCCCAGCGAGTCCCAATCGGCTGGCAGCCATCCACGGGCACCTGGAACGGCCTGATGGCGCTCGCATACGGCCATTACTACAAGCGTTTGAGTTGGGAATTCCTGCTTGCGGGCAAGATCAACGGTACCGGCTACCAGGATGCCCACGTCGGCAACCTGCTGATCTCGGCGATCACGGGCACTTACGGCATATCCAAGAACCTGGCGGGGACCGTCGGCCTTACGATGCGCGTCCAGGGCGACGACGACTACCCGAACTCCCCGATTCCGGTGAACTCCTTCCCGCTGACCGCGACCACGACTCACAGCACGCTGCTCTACCTAGATCTGGGCATACGCTACGTCGCGATGGATAAGGTCGTCGTGGGAATCGCAATCAGGACGCCGATCAACCAGCCGGCGGAAGGGATGCAGCCGACCACTCAGGTTTCATACATCTTCTATCCGAACATGTAGCGCTCCGCTGGAACGCAATGAGAGGTCCGCTCCTCGTGGGGGGTGAAGAGCGGACCTCTTGCGCTGCCGAGACGACGCGGACTCGTGAGAAGTCCGCGCGCTAGTAGATGATCTGTATTTGCGCGGGTTGGACTTCGAGCTCGGCCGGAACCGCCAACGGATTCCAGATGCCCACAACGGTGACGAACCGGCCCGTTGTCAAGCCATGGCCGGGGCAGTATACCCTCACGCCGGTCGGAGAGCCGTCGCTGAGGGTGAAGTAGTTGTCATCCTGGACCGTCACCGATCCCCACGTCTTGAACAGGGTCTGCACTGAGGCCGCGTCCGCGGGGCCACCGGACAGAAGCGCGGCGTTGGCGATCCCGTAGACCGGCGCGGTAATGTAGCTGCCGATCGTGCTCGTGGTCTGGTTGCCTGCTGCATCCGCCGCTAGTACGCTGACCACGTGCTCGCCAAGCGCCGGATCGGTCGCAATGCTGCCCGTAAAGGTATTGGGTCCGGTCAGCGAGAGAGTGGTTCCGGACGCTGTTACGCTTGCCACTCCGACGTCGTCAGTCACCGATACGCTTACCGAAACCGGGACCCCGCCCGAGACCAGCGGAGGCGCTACAGCCACCGAGCTGATGCTGGGCGGGATCGTATCGAGCGGCCTCATATACTGGAAGCGGGCGGCGTCGGCGCAGATATACGTCGAGGCCGACTCACCCGTCCCATTGCTAAGCTGGACGTAGCCGGACGTGCCGGCCACGAACGGCAGCAAGCCGAGCACATGCCACTGGCCGCCGCCGGTCGTTTGGTTCACCTGGACAGTGGTCGAACCGCCGCTGTAGACGATGGTGTAGGGGGCCTTTGTGGATCGGTTCGTGTCTGCCGGATACCAGACCGAGACCTGATACAGGCCCGGGATATCAATGTCCGGGATCCATCTCACGATGCGGCCCGTGCTCGGTGAGCAGGCGCCGAGGAGATAGTCATCGCCGTATTTGGTTGGCGCGTCCGTTGCCGTGGTCCATGTCCCGATACGTGACGCCGACGGGTTGTCTATGATGATGTCCTGCACCGGAGGCGTGGTCACGGTGGCCGTGTTGCTCCTGGTAGACTCGTTGCCGGCGGCATCATAGGCCGAGACCTGGTAGGAGAATGTGTCACCCGAACTGGTTTTCGTGTCCGCGTAGGTGGTGGTGGTACTCGTGCCGACCTGCACGCTGTTGCGGTATATCTTGTAGCCGGCGACACCGACGTTGTCAGTCGATGGGGTCCACGAGAGATCGACTTCGTAGGGGCCGATGACGGTCGCGGACAGGCCGGTCGGCGCGGATGGAGGAGTGGTGTCGGGGACGTAGACGAACTTCACCGCGTCGGCCACGATCACATTGCCCGATGCGTTGGACCCGTTGTCCATCTTCACGTAGCCGGAAGTGCCGCCGGCGAAGCTAAACTTGCCCAGCAGGTTCCAGGTTCCACAGCTAACGTGCTCGTTGACCGCGAACATCTGGCTTCCGCCGTTGTAGTAGACCGAATACGGGACACCCGTGCAGCGAGTGCCGGCCGGGTCCTGCGGATACCAGACGTAGACGTTGTAGTCGCCCGGTACCAGAATGTTGGGCGTCCACTTATACCACACGTTGCCCGGCGGGGAGACGCGGGCGGTGTAGGCATAGTCGGTCGCGTACATGGCCGGCAGATCGCTCACGACCGGCCAGGAACCCGATACGCTGGAAAGCGACCCGCCGCTATTGTTGGCGTTGTTGTTGTCGACGACAATGTCCGGCGGCGGGCCATCGAAGCTGAGGCTGAAGTCCTGGGTGGTAACCGCGCCCGCTGATATTGAGACTTCAGTGCTGGCGGGGGCATAGCCGTTTGCCTGGCAGGTCACCGTGCAGGTTCCGGGATTGAGCCTCATGACCGCGTAGAAACCGGTGCCGTCGGTCCGATCGGTCTTGCTGTTGATCGTGATCGTGGCGTTGTAGATGATGCCGCCACCGGGACGGGTTACGGTGCCTTTGATGATGCCCTCGGTGGTCTTCCAGGGCATGGCGGGCATACTGACCGGTGTCGAATACGCAGTAGGATCGGCCGCGAGCGCGGTGCAGAAGTCCCCAACGGAATATCCCTGGTTGTTGCTGGTCTTCCAGGAGAAGATGAACTCGCCCGGACAGCCCCGACTTCTTGCGTAGTTCATCTGCCAGATCGTGTTGCCGATGGGGTTGTCGCCTCCTCCCTGGCCGATGACCATAGCCCTGCCGTTTGCGACGGAGACATCACTGTTGACGCAAGACTGGTAGTAGCTGTTGCTGCTCTGGGGCTCGTAGATCATGGGCACCGCCATGTCGAGGTATCCCTTTTGCAGCCAGGTGACCCAGTCCTGCAGCACGGCGTGACCCGAGGAGGGATTGCCCCACACGGCGGCCGAGATGATGACGTTTGGCTTGACCGCCACCGCATTGGCGTAGACCTTCTTCACGAATTCCGTCACCTGACGCTCGCGCCAGGCGACCCACGTCGAATCGTTGGGATCCGGCACGCCGGTGCGGCCGAACTCCTCGTTGAAACGCGCGACGGCTACATCGTTGTAGCCGTAGTTGCGAGCACTCGGGTAGGGATAGCGGATGTAGTCGAAGTGGAGGCCGTCAACGTCATGGTTCGCCACTATGTCCATGGCGACGTTGTAGTTCCACGTCATCGCGTCGGGCACTCCGGGATCGAGCCAGTAGATGGACACGCCGCCCGTGCTGTTCTTGAGCAGCCATTCCGGATGCTTGTTCTGCACGTGGCTCTTGCTGGAGTACTGAGTCGCGGCGATATGCTCGGCCCAGAACCAGGCGTGGACCTGGAGGCCCTGCGCGTGGGCCTTGGCGATCATATCATCGAGGGCGTTGTAGGAGATATATTGCGGCTCGGCGTCTGGAGGTGTTGGCGGGAAGAAGAGGAAGCCGTAGTAGCGCGCGTACATGCAGACCACGTTGAAGTTGCCGCTTGCCAGCGTGTTGACGGTGTTGATCGTCTGAGTGGAATTGCTGTAGCCCGTGTTCTGGACCCACATGCCCCTCACTTCGGGGTCGCCCTGGTTGTAGGCGAGGCACGCCGACGTCAGGAGCAGCGCGGTCGCTACGGCCAAGAACAGCGCGTTGCACTTCGACTTGCTCATTCTTCGCTCACCATACTCACTGAATCGCCTGTATCTGTACAGGCTGGACTTCAAGCTGTGGCGGAGTAGTCGAGCGGTTCCAGATGCCCACGACACTGACGAACTGGCCCGTCGTCAGACCGTGTCCGGGGCAGTATACCCTGACGGTGGTCGGCGAACCGTCATTAAGGCTGAAGTAGTTCGCGTCGTCAACCGACACTGTGCCCCACGTTTTGAACAGGGCCTGCGCCGCCCTCGTGTCCACCGCCCCTCCTGCCAGAAGCGCGGCGTTGCCGATCCCGTAGACCGGTGCGGTAATGTAGCCATAGGACGTGTTCGTAGTCTGGTTGCCGTCCGCGTCCCTGACGACCACACTTATAACGTGCGTGCCCAACGTTGGGTCGGCCAGGATGTTGCCCGTGTAAGTGTCGGTCGCCGTGGGAGCGAGCAGGGATCCGCCCGCCATGACGCTTGCCACACCCACATTGTCGGTCGCTGATACGCTTATCGAGACCGGCGCTCCGGCCGAAACCATCGGCGGAGCCACGCTGATCGAGCCGATGCTGGGCGGCGTCGTGTCGAACGGCCGGATATACAGGAAACGGACCGCGTCGGCGCACACGTAGGTCGAAGCCGACTCGCCCGTGCCGTTGCCAAGCTGAATGTAGCCGGCCGTGCCCGCCGCGAACGGCAGCAGGCCGAGAAGGTTCCATTGGCCTCCGTTTACCGTCTGGTCTACGCGCACGGTGGTCGAGCCGCCGCTGTAGGCGATGGTGTAGGGAGCCTTTGTGGAGCGGTTGGTGTCGGACGGATACCAGACATAGACCTGATACATGCCCGGGGTGTCGATGTCGGGAATCCATCTCGCGATGCGTCCGTTGACCGCAGAGCACGCGCTCATGCGATAGTCGGGGCCGTACTTGGTGTCGGTGTCGGTCGCCGTCGACCACCCCGAGCCAAGATAGACCGCCGATGGGTTGTCCATAATGATGTCCTGCACGGCGGGCGTGGAGACAGTGGCCGTGTTGCTCCAGGAGGACTCGTTGCCTGCAACATCGTAGGCGGAGACCTGGTATGAGAGCGTGTCGCCGGAGCTGGCCCCCATGTCGGGGTAAGTGGTGGTCGCGCTGGCGGCAACCTGCACGCCGTTGCGGTATATCTTGTAGCCGGCGACGCCGATGTTATCGGTCGACCCCGTCCAGGAGAGATCGACCTGGTAGGGGCCGACGACCGTCGCGGACAGACCGGAGGGCGCCGTCGGCGCGACGGTGTCCGGGACGTAGACGAGCTTCACCGCGTCGGCCACGATCACCGTGCCGGATGCAGTGGAACCGTTCTCCACCGTTACGTAGCCGGAAGTGCCGCCCGCGAACCTGAACGTGCCGAGCAGGTTCCACGCTCCGCAGCCGGCGCGCTCGTTGACTGCATACTTCTGGTTTCCGCCGTTGTAGTAGATCGTATACGGCACCGCGGTGCAGTGATTGCCGGCCGGGTCCTGCGGATACCGGACATACACCTTGTAGTCGCCCGGAACTAGTATGTTGGGCGTGAACCTGTACGAAGCGTTGCCCGGAGGCGTGGCGCGCGAGGTGTAAGCGTAGTTGCCCGCATACATGTCCGCAAGATCGCTTGCAGTCGTCCACGATCCCGATGCGCTGGACGACGATCCCTCCTCGTTGTTGGCGTTGTTGTTGTCAACGATGATGTCCGGCGGAGGGCCGTCGAAGCTGAGGGCGAAATCCCTGGTGGTGACCGCGCCCGCCGTTATGGTCACCTGGGCGGTGGCGGTCTGATAGCCGGGTGCCTGGCAGGTCGCCGTGTAGGTGCCCGGATTGAGCTTCATGATCGCATAGAAACCCGTACCGTCGGTCCGGTCAGTCTTGGTGCCGAGCGTGACGGTGGCGTTATAGATGATATCGCCGCCGGGCCGGGTCACCGTGCCCTTCAGGATTCCCTCGGTCCTCTTCCATGGCATGTCGGGCAAGCTGACCGCTGTCGGGTAGGCGTCCGGCGACGTCCCGAGTGTCCTGCAGAACTCATCGATCGGCACTCCCGAGTGGTTGCTTCCGGAATAGGAGAAGAGAAACGCTCCCGGAAGACTGTAGCCCCTTATGTCATTGATCTGCGCGATTGTCTGGCTCGGAGAGTTCTGACCCGCTCCCTGGCCAATCGCCAGATGGCGGCCGTGTTCGTTCCAGATGGTGCGGTTCCTGGACAGGAGGGCATACCAGTAGCTGCTTCCTCCGGTTTCATAATCCATCGGCACGACCAGATCGAGATAGCCTTTGTCCATCCACGTTATCCAGTCGGAAAAGTGGACGTTGGGGGTCTGAAACACGGCGGCGGAGATGCAGACATTGGGCTTGACCGCTGCCGCGTTGGCGTAGACCTTCTTCACAAAATCGGTTATCTGGCGTTCCCGCCAGGTTGTGAACGTCGCATCGCCTGTATCGGGCTTGCCGGTGCGGCCGAACTCCTTGTTGAATCGCGCGACGGCGGTGTCGTTGTAGCCCCAGTAGTAGGAGTTGGGATCTTCGGGATAGCGTATGTAGTCGAAGCTGATGCCGTCAACGTCGTGATTCTGGATCATGTCCATGCAGACGTCGTAGTTCCACGTCTCGACTCCCGGTACGCCCGGATCCAGCCAGTAGATGGATACGCCGCCGTCGTAGTTCTTCGCCAGGTAGTCCGGATGCCTGTTCTGCACGTGGTTCGGATATGTCGCCATACCGTAGTCGTTTGCGGCAATGTGTTCGGTAAACATCCAGACATAGACCTTGAGGCCCCTCGCGTGGGCCTGGGCGACCATATCATCGAGTGCGTTGTAGGTGCCGACATACTGGGGCGAGATGTCCGGAGGCGTTGCCGGGAAGAAGACGAAGCCATACCAGGCCGCATTCATGCAGATCACATTGAAGTGGCCGGTTGCCAGGTTGTTCACCGTGGCGGCCGTATCGCTGGGAGTCCAGAAACCCCCCGGTTGGACCCACATGCCTCTTATTTCGGGATCGCCCTGGTTGTAGGCGAGGCATGCCGACGAGAGGATCAGCGCGGCCATTACCGCGACAAGAAGTGCTGTGTATTGTGCCTTGTTCATTGTCAGCTCACCATACTCAAGGAATCGCCCGTATCTGTTCGGGCCGGGCTTCAAGCTGTGGCGGAGTAGTCGAGCGGTTCCAGATGCCCACGACGCTGGCGAACCCGCCTGTTGTCAAACCGTGCCCAGGGCAGTAGACCCTTACCGACGTTGGCGAGCCGTCGTTCAGGTTGAAGTAGTTTGCATCCTGAACCGACACCGAGCCCCACGTCTTGAACAGGGACGCGACCGCCGTCGTATCCACCGCGCCTCCTGCCAGAAGGGCGGCGTTGGCGATCCCATAGACCGGCGCGGTAATGTAGCTGCCCGTCGTGTTCGTGGTCTGGTTGCCCACGGCGTCCGCCGCTACTACGCTGACCACGTGCTCGCCAAGAGCGGTATCGGCTGTGACGCTGCCCGTATAGGTGTCGGGGCCGGCCGCTGTGAGAGGGATCCCGCAGGCGGTCACGCTTGCCAATCCGATGTTGTCGGTTGCCGATACACTTAGCGAGACAGGCGCTCCGCCTGGAACCAGCGGCGGAGTGACGCTGACCGAGTTGATGCTGGGCGGGGCAGTGTCGATGGGCCCTAGATACAGGAAGCGGACCGCGTCGGCACATACGCAGGTCGAGGACGATTCACCCGTGCCGTTGCCAAGCTGAACGTAGCCTGCCGTGCCCGCGGCGAACGGCCGCACAGCAATCGGGTTCCACTGGCCGCCGTTGGTCGTCTGGTCCACCTGCACAGTGGTTGAACCGCCGCTGTAGTAGACCGTATAGGGGGCCTTTGTGGAGCGATTGGCATCCGAAGGGTACCAGACATAGACCTGATACGTGCCGGCAACGTCGATGTCCGGGGTCCATCTGGCGATGCGGCCGGTGCTTGGCGAGCATGCGCCGTAGCGATAGTCGTCGTCATATCTGGTCTCGGTGTCGTCTGCCGTTGACCACGTGCCGATATACGACGCCGAGGTGTTGTCTATGATGATGTCCAGCATGGGTGGCGTGGTGGCCATGGCCGCGTTGCTCCTGTAGGACTCGTTGCCCGCAAGGTCATAGGCCGAGACCTGATAGGAGAAAGTGTCGCCGGTACTGACCCCCGCGTCGGAGTAAGTGGTGATCGCGTCGGTCCCGACCCGCACGTCGTTGCGGTATATATTGTAGCCGATGACACCGACGTTGTCGGTCGATGCCGTCCACGACAGATCGACCTGGTAGGGCCCGGTGACAGTCGCGGACAGGCCGGTCGGGGCAGCGGGACGCGTGGTGTCGGGGACGTAGACGAACTTCACCGCGTCGGCCACGATCACGGAGCCGGATGCGTTGGACCCGTTGTCCACCGTAACATAGCCCGAAGTGCCACCCACGAAGTTGAACTTGCCCAGCAAGTTCCACGTTCCACAGCTAACGTGCTCGTTGACGGCGTACTTCGGGCTTCCGCCGTTGTAGTAGACCGTATACGGGACCCCCGTGCAGCGAGTGCCCGCGGAGTCCTGCGGATACCAGACATACACGTTGTAGTCGCCCGGCACGAGGAAGTTGGGCGTGAACTTGTACGAGGCGGCGCCCGGTGGCGAGACGCGGGTAGTGTAGGCGTAGTCGCCGGCGTTCATGTCCGCGAGACCGCTTGCAGTAGTCCACGTTCCCGTCGCGCTGGACGTCGAGCCACCGGTGTTGTTGGCGTTGTTGTTGTCAATGACGATATCCGGCGGCGGGCCCTCAAAGTTGAGGGCGAAGTCGTGGGTAGTGACCGCGCCTGCCGCTATCGAAACCTGAGCGCTGGCGGGGGCCATGCCGTCCGCCTGGCAGGTCACCGTATAGGTTCCCGGATTGAGCTTCATGACCGCATAGAATCCGGTGCCGTCGGTCCGATCGATCTGACCGCCGATGGTGATCGTGGCGTTATAGATGATCCCGCCGCCCGGGCCTGTCACGGTGCCTTTGATGATGCCCTCAGTGGTCTTCCAGGGCATGGCGGGAAAACTGACCGGTGTTGGGTAAGCGGTAGAGTCCGACGCGAGCGTGGTGCAGAAGTCGCCAATCGACACTCCCGAGTGGTTGCTGGTCGTGTAGGAGAAGATAAACTCTCCTGGGAAGCCGTAGCTCCTTACTTCGTTCATCTGCTGAATCGTGCCGCTGGGCGAGTTGTTACCGCCTCCCTGGCCGATGACAACGCTCCGGTGGTCCGCGTTATAGTCCGCGTTATAGACGGTGCGGTCGCGGCTCAGGGAGGTATACCAGTAGCTGGCGCCCGCGGGCTCGTAGACCATCGGCACCGCCATATCGAGGTAGCCTTTGGCCAGCCACGTGGGCCAGTCCTGCAACTTGGGATTGGCGGTCGCGGGGTTGCCGTACACGGCAGCGGAGATGCAGACATTCGGCTTGATCGCTGCCGCGTTGGCATAGACTTTCTTCAGAAAATCCGATATCTGACGCTTCCGCCAGGCGACGAACGTCGCATCGTCGGTGGCCGGCAGGCCGGTGCGGCCGTATTCCTCGTTGAAACGCGCGATGGCTACGTCGTTATAGCCGCCGCTCCAATCGGGGTAGCGGATGTAGTCGAAGTGCAGACCGTCAACGTCGTGGTTTTTCACTATATCCATGCATACGTTGTAGTTCCAGGTCATGGCGTCCGGCACGCCCGGGTCCAGCCACCTGTAGGACACGCTGCCGTTGCTCATCTTCATCAGCCATTCCGGATGCGCGTTCTGCACGTGGTGCGAGTTGCTGTAGTGGGTCGCGGCGATGTAGTTGGTGTAGACCCAGGCGTGGACCTTGAGACCCCGCGCGTGGGCCTTGGCGATCATATCATCGAGGGCGTCGTACGAGATGTACTGGGGCTCGTAGTCGCCGTCCGCGGCGCTTGGCGGGAAGAAAAGAAAGCCGTAGAAGCGCGTGACCATGCAGATCACGTTGAAGTTGCCACTCGCCAACTGGTTGACCGTATTGGTCGTTTTGCCGGCATCCATGAAACCGGCATCCTGGACCCACATGCCCCTTACTTCGGGATCGCCCTGTACATACGCGGAGCATGCCGATGACAGCAAGGCGAGCGCCATCGTAGCAGCCAGTAGAAATGCTCTGCAGTTCACCTCTGGAAACCTCCCTTGGTTTCGATTATCTCACACCGTTGTGAGCGATTTATCCTCTGTTTGGAATATACCACCGGATGGCAGGCAAGTCAATGCCGATTTGATGTGCGTTAGGCCCTTTCCAATAGGAATATGCCATAATCCGCGAAGAGATTGGGCAGTCTTCTGTACGCGCTTGCAGGTGTGCTCGCCTATGACCAGGTCGGTCTCGCTGACGATTCGCAGCGCGTGCTCGTGGCAGAACCGTCGGAAGTCCCTGATCGTTGTGAGGTGGATGTTCGGCGTGTCATACCATTCGTAGGGCAGCCGCGAGGTCTTGGGCATCACCCCTTCGAACATCAACTGGAACCGCACCCGCCAGAATCCGAAGTTCGGTACGGAGATAATGCACTTCTTGCCAACGCGGGCGGCTTCGAGTATGAGAAGATCCGGCCGCTGCAGGACTTGAATGGTGCTGGTGAGTATCACGTAGTCCACGCTGTCGTCGTTGAAGTCGGCGAGGCCCTCGTCGAGGTCGCCGTGGTAGACGAATAGGCCCTTCTCGACGCACGCCTGGACGGCCGTGTCCGACAGCTCGATGCCCTGCACCCGCGCGCGCTTGCGCTTCTGTAGCGCCTTCATCAGCTCGCCCTCGCCACATCCCAGGTCGAGCACCGACGCGCCCGGCTTGACCAGATCGATGACGTAGTCGAACTCCGGGCGCAGTTCGTGGTTTGGGTTGGTCCGCCTAGTCATCGGCGCTCCCTCTGACGGGCTCGGCTCCTTCGACAAGCTCAGGGTGCGGAGGCGGGGCGTATTCGAGGAAGTTGGTTATGAGGCGGCTGAGGGTCTCGACCTCGAGCAGGAACGCGTCGTGGCCGTAGTCGGACTGGATCTCCGCATAGACTGACGTCCTTCGTTGTTGCGGCGCAGCGCCGAGACGATCTCCTTGGACATATACGAGGGAACGAGCCAGTCCGAGCAGAACGAGATCACCAGGAACGCGGCCTTGGCCACCGATAGCTCCTTGCGCAGATTCGCCGCTGGGCTGGGCGAGGTCGAAGTAGTCCATCGCCTTGGTGATGTAGAGATAGGAGTTGGCGTCGAAGCGCTTGACGAACGTCTCCCCCCTGTAGCTCAGATAGCTCTCGACCTTGAACTCGGTCACGAAATCGTAGTCCGGCTCGCATCTTGTCCTGCAGATCGCGCCCGAACTTGGCGTGCATCGGACTTGTCGGACAGATAGGTGATGTGGCCGATCTGACGCGCCATGGCCAGCCCGTGCGCCGGGTCCGGCGGCGCCGTAGTAGTCGCCGTCGTTCCAGTCGGGGTCGCCCATGATGGCGTGCCTGCCGACGGCGTCGAACGCGATCGCCTGCGGGGAGAGCCGGGCAGTCGTGGCGATCGGAATCGCCAGCCTGACCATCTCCGGGTACGATACCGCCCACTGCAGCACCTGCATTCCGCCCATGCTTCCGCCGACCACGCACAGAAGCTGCTCGATGCCGAGATGATCGATCAGCTCCTTCTGTGCGCGCACCATGTCCGCGATGGTGAGCATGGGGAAGTCGAGCGCGTAGGGCTTGCCGGTCGCCGGGTTGATCGAGCCTGGGCCGGTGCTGCCCTTGCAGCCGCCGATGCAGTTGGAGCAGATGACGAAGTAGCGTTCGGTGTCGAACGCCTTGCCGGGGCCGACCATCGTGTCCCACCAGGGCCTGTGGGTCTCGTCGTTGGGATCGACTGCCCGCGACGTGCGCGTCACCGGTCAAGGCGTGGATGATGAGTATCGGCATTGCTCTTGTCGCTCGTTGAGCGTGCCGTAGGTCTCATAGGCGAGCGTGATCGGGCCGAGCTTCCTGCCGCATTCGAGCGCGAGCTCGTTTGGCGGCTCGGCGAAGGTGAAGTATTGTGTTTCTACGACTCCTACGGATTCGGGTTGGGATGAAATCATGGCATTCCATTCCAGAGAATACCACAAGCTGTCGAACGGTCAATCGGCCGCCAGAACGTTGGAACGTTCGAACGTTACAACGTTCCAACCTTCGAACTCGCCAATTGGTTCATTGCAGCGAGATCGCGTAGAGGGCGACGACTACGACGTTGATCGCGTGCGCGGTGAGGCAGAACGCGCAGGGCACGTGCAGGCGCAGCAGCAGTTCCTGCGTCAGATACGCGCTGAACCCCAGACCCACGATCAGGAACCCCAGCATTTCCCACGGCGCGAACCACCGCCCGACCAGGCGTATCAGTGGCCGCGCCCAGCAGCACGGCGAAATAGGCGGCGCCCAGCAAGGCGTGCGGTATGCCGAGAAACTCGATTCGGGAGACAGAATGACGCTCTCGCACGAACGCGCGGCAAGACGGCACACTCCCGATGCTCCATTGTCATTGGGCTGACTGCGCCGTAGTGGACCAGAGCAGGTAGCTCGAGTCGGCCAGCCCGAAAAGCGCCAATACAACTATTATTGCCGGTATCGATCTGTTTCATCTCAACCCCGAACGCGCTCCATGGTTAAAATACCCGCTCACAAACCGAGGTAATCGCGGAAGAACTCTTTTGTCAAACCACCCGGGTAAGTGCTGCCAAGCTCCCGCTTAATATCCACGGAGGGATCAATGTTCGGTCGTTCTTCTGGCAAGATCGATTTGCCCAGCGTGCCTGCCACGCTTGCGCGCCTAATCCAGATCACCAACTCGCCAAACGCGTCAGCGGACAACGTCGCGGGCGTGGTGATGCTGGATCAGTCTCTCGCTACCAAGGTTCTTCGAATCGCCAACTCCGCCTTCTATGGGCGAAGAGTCAAGGCGGAGACGATCTCCGAAGCCGTGGTCACCCTGGGCTTCAGTTCCATACGAAACCTCGCCGCGTCCGCCTCGGTGGTGGACGCGCTGTTCCCCAAGCAGATGTTTCCGGGATTTAGTTGGCAGGACATGTGGATCCACTCGGTCAACTGCGCCGTGGCATCCGAGGTCATACACGCCCGAATGATGCGCACGACCGGCGCCGAAGCCGCTTTCGTCGCCGGCCTGCTGCACGACGTCGGCAAGCTGATACTGGCCCGCGCGCTGCCGGAGCGTTTCAGGCAGGTCGTGGAAGCGTGCCGGGAGTGCAACTTCAGCATGGCGCAGGCTGAGAGGAACCTGCTCAGCACCGACCACGCCAAGATCGGCGGCGAACTGGCGGAGGGCTGGCAGTTCCCGGACAGGCTGCGGGATGCCATCGACTACCATCACTGCCCATCGGATGCTTGCGAGAACGAGGACATTGCCCGCGCGGTCAGCGCAGCCAACCTGCTGGCCAAGCGAATGTCCAGGAGCTACATCCTGGGCGCCGGCGCCGAGATCAGCCTGAAAGATGTCGCCGACGAAGCCGGGCTGCAGGTCGAGGATATGGACTCCGTCGTCAACACCGTTCGCGAGAGGATGCAGCAGTGCGGCGAAATCCTCTCGTGGAGCAGCCAGATGCCGGGAGCGAAGGCCGCGGCGGCGTAGAGGAATTACGAATTACGAATTACGAGTTACGAATTGGGAAGGGAGCGGCGCGTCTATCAGTGGGCGCCTCCCTTCCCTAGACTCTAACCCTCAGCTTCGAACGATTTCACTTCTCCGGGAATTGCACCGCTGTAGGAGGGTTTTCCAAAACCCGAATACCCAGGCGTTGTGTACGGGAATCGGCGTTTGGAAACGCCTCCTACGGCAGTGAAGGGAGCGGCGCGTCTATCAGTGGGCGCCTCCCTTCCCTAGACTCTCAACCCTCAGCTTCGAACGATTTCACTTCTCCGGGAATTGCACCGCTGTAGGAGGGTTTTCCAAAACCCGAATGCCCAGGCGTTGTGCCCGGGCATCGGCGTTTGGAAACGCCTCCTACGGCAGTGAAGGGAGCGGCGCGTCTATCAGTGGGCGCCTCCCTTCCCTAGACTCTCAACCCTCAGCTTCGAATGAGTTCACTTCTCCAGGAATTGCACCGCTGTAGGAGGGTTTTCCAAAACCCGAATGCCCAGGCGTTGTGCCCGGGCATCGGCGTTTGGAAACGCCTCCTACGGCAAGTTCTCCCGGAAAGCTGAACACACCCTCAGCTTCTTTACGCATTCCTTCACGAGTGCTATAGTATACCTCGACAGCTATTCGGCGGAGGGAGAGCCAGTTGACGCCAAGAGAGAGAGCCGTGGCCGCGTTCGAGCTGCGGCAGCCCGATGACATAGTGCCGACTTTCGAGCTTCAGTTCCAGTTGTCCGAGGAACTGCTGGGCAGGAGGCACGTGGGAGACAAGGAACTCGACGAGGCCCCGTCCGCGGACGCCCGCGAGAGCCTGCTTCGCGCAAACGCCGAACTCTACATCCAGGAAGCCCAGACCCTCGACTACTCCATCGTCGCGCTCAATATGGGGCCGGGTCGGCGCGAGTATATGGTCGCCACGCTCAAGGAAATGCGGGGTATCGCCGGCGATAACTACCTCTACGCGATAATGGCCGACGGCACGATGAGCATTCCCAACGGCCAGAACATGATGCAGGTCGTCGAGGACATCGCCGAGCGTCCCGATGAAGTCCACGCGAACCTGCTGGCCAACGTGAAGAACACAATCGAACACGCGAAACCGCTTGTCGAAGCGGGGGCCGACACGGCGCTGATGTGCGCGGACTACTGCTTCAATGTCGGTCCGTTTCTATCCCCGACCATGTTCCGCGAGTTCGTGACCCCGTATTTGGCGATGTCCGTTGCCGGACTGCGCGAGCTTGGCATGTTACACAGTCAAGCACACCGACGGCAACATAATGCCGATCCTCGATCAGCTCGTCGAGGCCAACCCACACGCCATCCACTCGATCGACCCCCAGGCCAACGTGAGCCTCAAAGAAGTCAAGGCGCTGGTGGGCGATAAGGTAGCGCTGTGCGGCAACGTCCACTGCGCGATGCTGCACAACGGGACGGTCGAGCAAGTCATCGAGGATTCCAAGCGCGCGCTGCGTGACGGGATGCCCGGCGGGGGGTTCTTCTTCTGCACCAGCAACACTCCGTTCAAGGGCATGCCGCTGGCCAATTATCTGGCGATGCTCGATGTTCGCAAGCAGTATGGCAGGTATGATCGATAGACTCGCGGACTTCGAATCCAACCTCGCACGGGACACGGGTCCCAGTCTGCCGGCGATGGCGCTATTATCAGCGTCTGCTATCTCGCTTTGTGTCAGTTTCTGCACAACCTCAGCAAAAACAGGTATAATTACGGGCTTGACTTATGGCAGCTAAGCTGGCACACTGAACATAGCAGTGATACAGTGCTGGGAGTCCGCCCACGCTGTACAATTGCGAAGTAGATACGGAGCATCTCCGAGTACGCATTGCAGAGGGGGGACGCACGATCAGGGGAAGGGACACCACACGTTCGATCCGGTCACCTCGATCCTCCGAGGTGTGTGTGGATCGATCAGCGGAACAGCCGCCTGGGGTCTGCGCAGATTGTATACGGTCTTAGCGCGAGCGACGGCAGTATTCGGCTGAGTTCACGGGAAGCTGGACAGTGCTCGGCAGCGACCTCAACGGTGACAATGTGGTCAACGCCCTCGACTACTCAGTTCTAAGGGGTGCTTGGAGCCTTGGCGCGGTCGGCGTATCAAAGGTGATGGTTATTCAGGCAACGCCGATTATGTGATCCAGAGGCCAACTGGTACGGCAAAGGTGACGCCCAGTAGGGCACGACTGTGTCGGGCGGGGATGGTTACGAACGTTCCCGCTGACTGGCACACTGAAAGGAGACGTTAGATGGTGAAGATGTTGATGAGGTCAGCCGTTGTGGCCGGGATTCTGTTGGTAATCCTATGTGCCGCGGCGATGGCGCAAAGCGGCAACGATATTTGGGCTTCGTGGTGGGACCGAGGGCCGAACGTCACGTACTACTGGGACGACTGGGCCTCGCTCATTGGAGATAACCCCTACGCTGTGCAGCCCGACCTGATCGTTCCTCCGACGGGCGGCTCGGCATCCGCGGTTGTCACCGTTGATGATACGGGCGCCGATCTGATTGCGGGTCCGATAGCCGGCTTCGGCAGCAAGACCAAGTTTTGGGATCTTGGTCCCGGCGGCGGGATGCACATCGATACTACGTCCGATCTCCATGACGGGGAGTTCATGGACATCTGGGTGCAGGTGACGTATTACCAGGGATGGGCGGGGCTGCCGACGGTCAGCGTGAACGGCGCCACTCAGGTGGAACTCGAACCGGGCGTGCTGGAATGGCGGCAGCTCGTGGAGGGCACGGGCGACGTAGGAACGGCTCAGAACCCCGAGCCGACAGGATGGATCACGTATATGAGCCTGTGGCGGCTTGAGCCGGGCGCGACGGAGTTCAGCGGGATCGATATTGCGACGGGCCCCGATGGCGCGATGATCGATAGCGTGATAGTTGACACCCGCATCCTGCCGGAGCCGACGGCGGCTCTGTTGGGCGTGCTCGGCAACTGTCTGCTGATTGGCTGGCGGATACGCCGCAGAAAATAGCGTCGAGCCATATTCAGAACTGAACGACCGGGCGGTCTGCTTGCAGACCGCCCGGTTCTTGTGTTTGGCTATCTGTGCGCATAGAGTACGGCTGATGCTGGGCAGCTTAGCGTTTTTATATCGTTTGGCATCGATGGGCAATATGCAGCGAAGCCCCTTTTATTAAGTCCGAGTGCTTTGCCCCAGAGTTCGGCTCGAAGCAAAGAGATCACCTGGCCGGTGGTTGCTCGTTTGTCCGAGCGCTGGTTGCGCCATTTGGGCATTGGTAGTGCATCAGAGCAAATGCCCGCGCGAATCGCGGCCAGATGCAGATAGGAGTAGACGGCTGAGATGAACTCGGGGACGCTGGCCACTGAGTTCTCGTTATGGACTTGGGCTTCTCCGAGTCCGAGTAACGTCTTCTGGTCGCGGAAAGTCACCTCGATTTCCCATCTCCACACGTATGCCTGGAGTAGCGTCGGCAAGTCAAGCTCGTTGTCCGTGCATATGAGGTAGGCAGGATTACGGTAGAGCATGCGTCTGCCTTTGGCTGGACGGTAAGCCAAGGGACGGACGATTACAAGCTTGAGATCGCGGTTTCCTGCTCCTTTCCATCTGACCGGACCGACGACTTTGACATCGAAACAATGCAGTTTTCCTGCGGCGTAAGCTTGCACCTGCTGCCAAGGTATGGATTCGTCCTGACGCATCTGTTCTGGGGTGGGCAGGCTGTTGCCATAGACCCGGGGCCGCCCTCTGCCGCTCTCATTGGACGCGCACGCTGGCTCAAAGAGCCTGGCATCTTTGCGGATCCTGCCAACGATAACGGTTCTGTCCGGTATCTCGCGGAATACGGTGTTGTTGGTAAACGATCCATCCACGGCGGTGACTAAAAGTCGTTTTGAGCCGGCGGCGATGGAATCGAGTCTGCCGCGAAGAGCTTGCAGCCGTTGACGACCTACAACGCTTATGCGTGTGGCAGCCTGCTGAGTCCTATATTCAGCCCACTGGACCTCGGTGGCATGCTTGCTGGGTCGCTTGGGCGTCGGAGCGTGGCGAAACTCTACAGGAATAGCGCGTGCTCTACAAGCAAGCCCGGATTCCGGTATCATACAGGCAACTTGCAGAAATCTCTGAGCCCAGACGAAGTTGGTGGTAAAATGCGGCCCGAGCGGGTCTCGCCGCCAGGAAGCGCCGGCGATCTTGCGTCCGCTCTTGCCGACCAAGGTATCGTCGATGGCCGCGAAAAACGGCATTTGGTCTGGCAGCAGTTCTTGTGCAGTCTGGACAACTGGTTGCCATAGCTTGTCCAGATCGATCCTGTCCTGCGCAAACAGCCGGTAGGCTGCTGACCAATCGGTGAACTGCTGCCCCGACGAAGTCAACATACCAGTAACAGTGTGCCTGCCAAGACACGCCAGAGCGCTCATCGCCAGCATCTGGGCCCTCTGCCAAGTGCGCTCCTCTTTGAAAGCAGGTTTGCTCATCTCCCACAATCGCTCGAAGTGCTCGCTCAATCCGGCAGCGTTTTTTTTAGCGCCGACGGCGGTGTGTGGCGTCGTCTAAGGACTAGCTGGCCCTTGTCCTCTATGATCCACTCGACTGTTTCGCCGCGCGAGAACTCCATGGCCTGAGCAATGGCTGAGGGAAAGTTGATATACCATTGCTCGCTGGCCTTCCTCTTGATGAGTTGGACTCTGGTCGCAAATCCCATATCATCCTCCTGTTTTGCAGGCTCTAGTGATCTAACTAGATACCACAAAACGAAGAAAAAGTCCAGCCCTCTCGGCTGACTGGACCATACAAATGCATTCAATATCTAGTTAATAGCCAAACACGAGACCGGGCGGTCTGCTTGCAGACCGCCCGGTTTGTTGTTGGGTGCAAACCCGTCTTGGGTATAGAACCACCGGCCAAGCCCGGAGGTGCGGCCGATGGCTCTATCCAAACAGGACAAGATCGATCTTCTGCGGGAGATGATGCTGATGCGTCATTTCGAGGAGAAGGCGCAGGAGATGTACGAGGCGCGCAAGGTCGGCGGGTTCCTTCACCTCTATATCGGACAGGAAGCCGTCGCGAGCGGGTTCACCTGGCCCATCGAGCCGCAGGACTACATCATCGGCGCCTATCGCGAGCACGGTCAGGCGCTGGCTCGATGCGCCGAACCGCGCAGCGATCATGGCCGAGCTCTTCGGCAAGCGCGACGGCCTGTGCGGCGGCAGAGGCGGGTCCATGCATCTGTTCAGCCACAGCGCAGGTTCCTCGGCGGGACGGCGATAGTCGGCGGCGGGCTGCCGATTGCCGTGGGCGCCGGATTTGCGATCAACTATCGCGAGGAAGACGCGATCTGCCTCTGCTTCTTCGGCGACGGCGCGGTCAATGAGGGGCTCGTTCCACGAATCGATGAACCTTGCCTCGCTCTGGAACCTGCCGATTCTTTTCATCTGCGAGAACAATCGCTATGGCATGGGCACGGCGGTCGAGCGCGCGTCGGCGCGTACCGAACCTGTTCCGGCGGGCGCAGTGCTATGGCATGGAAGTGCAGACGGTCGATGGGCATGGACCTGCTCAGCGTGATAGATATGGCCGAGCGGTGCATCAACTGCGTTCGCACCGAGCGCAGGCCGATCTTCGTGGAGGCAGTCACCTATCGCTATCGCGGTCACTCGATGTCCGACCCGGGGCGCTATCGCAGCCGCGAGGAAGTCGAGGAATGGCGTCGACGCGACCCGATTATGCTCTTCGGCAACGTGCTGGCTAGCGAGGGCACGCTCTCGAAAGGCGATATCGAGGCCATGTCCGCCGAGTGCGAGAGGGTCATCGATGAGGCGGTGGCGTTCGCGGAGGCGTCCGAACCGCCGTCGCCGGAGTCGCTGCACGAGCACGTATACGCGTGAGGACAGCTACTGCTGTTTCGGGATTTCGTGCATCTGTAGGGCCAAGCCCCGCGGACAGCCTGATACGAAGAGATCTGCGCGGCGCGGTGCACGGCCGAAATCCCGAAACAGCGCATGCCGGTGAGACTATGCCCGAGATGATGTATCGACAGGCTCTGAACCAGGCTCTTCGCGAGGAAATGCAGCGCGACGAGAATGTGTTCGTCATCGGCGAGGAAGTGGGCGAATACGAGGGCGCGTATCGCGTCACCGAGAAGCTTCTGGCTGAGTTCGGCGACGAAACGCGTCCGCGACACGCCGATCTCGGAAGAGGTCATTGTCGGGGTCGGAGTCGGCGCGGCCATGCTCGGGCTGCGGCCCGTCGTCGAGTTGATGACGGTCAACTTCTCCCTGCTCGCGATGGACCAGATCGTGAACCATGCCGCCAAGATCTACTACATGTCCAACGGCCAGTTCGCGATTCCGATGGTGATACGCGCGCCGGAGGGTTCCGGGATGCAGCTCGGCGCGCAGCACTCGCAGCACTTCGAGTCGTACTTTGCGCACGTGCCGGGGCTGAAGGTCGTCGCGCCGGGCACGCCTTACGATGCCAAGGGCCTGCTCAAGAGCGCCATTCGCGACGACAACCCGGTCGTCTTCATCGAGGGCCAGTTGCTCTACTCCAAGCGCGGTGAGGTGCCGGACGGGGACTACACCGTGCCGATCGGCGTTGCCGAAGTCAAGCGCGAAGGGACGGACGTCACGATCTACTGCTGGCTGCACACGGTGGGAATGTCGCTGGCGGCGGCGGAATCGCTGGCGCGCGATGGGATCAGCGCGGAGGTTGTCGATCTTCGCACCCTGCGGCCGATGGACGTCGAGACGTTGGTCGCGTCGATCGCAAAGACGCATCGGGCGGTCATTGCCGAGGAGGCGTGGCCGCAGTGCGGGGTCGGGGCGCAGGTGGCGGATCATCTCCAGCGGCTGGCGTTCGATTACCTCGACGGCCCGATTCTCCGGGTTACCCAGGAAGATGTCCCGATGCCGTATTCGCGCGAGCTGGAGTTGACCGCGCTGCCCGATGAGGAGAAGATTGCCGCCGTCGCAAAGCAGGCTCTCGCGGGGACGGTCGAACAGCGGACGGCCGCCGCGTCGATCTAGCGTTATCGCCGTCTGGAGACGCCTTCTAGTGGGCGGGCAGGAACACGCTGAACGTGCTGCCCTGGCCGGGTGTGCTTTCGACCTCTATGCGGCCGCCGTGCGCCTGCACGATGTGCTTGACGATGGCGAGGCCCAGGCCGGTTCCGCCGAGATTGCGGCTGCGAGCCTTATCGACGCGGTAGAAGCGCTCGAAAAGCCTCGGCAGGTGCTCCTCGTCGATGCCGATGCCGGTGTCGGCGACGCGGATGACGATCTCCTTGCCCGCCCGTTCGGCGCTCACATCGACCTTGCCGCCGCGGCTGTATTTGATCGCGTTGTCGAGCAGATTGGCGACGGCCTGCTCGAGGAGGCGGCTGTTGCCCGGTATCTCGATGCCGTCCTCGCAGGTCAGCGTCAAATCGACCTCGTTCTCCCTCGCTTTGGCCTGGCACAGCGCGACGGCGGATTGGAGCACGCCCGAGATCGACGTGGGCTGCATGGGGATCTCGGTCTGCTCGATCTCGGACAGCATCAGCAGGTCCTCGATGATCGACTGGAGCCGGCCCGCCTGCTTTTCGACGATCTCGAGGAACTCGTCGGTCTTCTGTGGGTCGTCGGCGCCCTGCCGCAGGGTCTCGACGAAGCCACGGATGGCGGTTATGGGTGTCTTGAGCTCATGGGAGACGTTGGCCACGAAGTCGCGGCGGACGTTTTCGAGCTTGCGCATCCGCGTGACGTCGTTGAGCACGACCAGCGCGCCGATGCGTTTGCCGTCCGAATCGAGCAGCCCCGCGCCGACGGCCTGCATGGTGCGGTCCTGCGCGCCGTGGAAGACCATTTCGCTCTCGACCGCCGCCCCGTCTGCATAAGATTCGCCGACAAACCTCTGCAAAGCTGGATTCCGCACCGCCTCCTGAATTGTCTTTCCCTTGACCCGGTCGAGCGTCACTCCCAGCAGGTGCTCCGCTGCGGGATTGAGCAGCATGACGCGGTCGTCGTTGTCGAGCGCGATCACGCACTCGCTCATGCTCGCCAGGATCGCTCGCTGCTCGCCGGCCTGCTGTGTTATGGTGCGGAGTTGGCTGCCGATGCGCGCGGCCATGGTGTTGAGTGTGTCCGCGAGGCTGCCCAGCTCCTCGGTATCGGGCGGGCGAACGCGCGAGTCCAGATCGCCTCCTGCGAGTTTGGCGGCGGCGTCCTTTATGGCCTTGACCGGGCGGCTGATGCGGCGGGCCGCGATCAGGCTCACCAGGCCGGCCAGGACTGCGATCAGCAGCGTGCCCAGCAGCACGTGGTCATAGAGCGCGGCGGGGCCGGCGTCGATTCGCCTTGCCGCGAGCGAGGTCCTGACCACCGCCGCCACTTCGCCGTGTTCGCGCAGCGGGATCGCGACGTAGATCATCGTTATGCCGAGTGTGGGACTCAGCCGGCGCGATCTGCCGACTCTGCCCGCGAACGCCTCTCGTATCTCCGGCCTACCGCGATGGTTCTGCATTGTGGCGGGGTCGTGTTCGGAGTCGGCGATGACTCTGCCGGAGGGCAGGATCACAGTAATGCGTGTGCTGGAGCACTCGCCGAGGGACTTGACTTCGCGCTGCATGGCGGGGCCGGCGACCTCGTTCGTTGTGATGGATCGCTCGATGAGACGCGCGCGGGTTTCGAGGTCGGACTCGACCTGGGAGTAGTAGAACTCCCGCTGCGCCTGCAGGGCGTAGAGGCTTACCACGACCACCGAGGCCAGCGTTATCAGAAAGTAGATCGGAAACAGCTTCCAGACCAGCGCTTTTCGGCGCATGTGCACTCTCCGTTTCGGTCATGGCTATTGTAGACCGCTGGCGGGGTAGTCGCAAGTCAAAAGTCGAAAGTCCGGGACGGCAGCCTCATCGCTACAGTGCGAAAGCGGAGAGACCGCCAAAAGGAGAGTAAGCCAGGCGTGACGCTCACGGCGTAGCGGGCGTATTGCTCTGTTCAGGCTTCGGTACTTGCGCTGCCACGGGCTTGTTGACCGCGCCGTTCTCGTAGACGACCAGGATGTTGGTGAGCGCGCGGCCCGGCTTGCAGATGGTTTGGCCGCGATAATACATCGCGGCGGATGCGCCGCCGTCGATGCCGACCGCGTCCAGGCACTGCAGGCCCTTCATCACGACCGCGAGCTCGCGCGGGGTGGCGCCCTTGCGAGTGGTGACGAGCACGAGTCGGTTGATGTTGGTGATGCCGATTGCCGACCGGCGCGCCCGCGAGAAGACGTGCGAGTCCTTGAAGCGTTCCTTTTTCGGGTCCACCACGATCTTGCCGCCCTGCAGCAGCATGAACCCGCCGGAGAGCACGGTCTCGAACGAGGTCCAATCCACGTGCTTGCCCCACTCAGCCGAGGCGACGCAGGCCTTGTTGTCCGAGGTAATGCACACCCCGGAGCCGTGGCCGCCGTAGTGGACGGATTTGCCCTTGCGGACGATGTCGCCGGTGGGGTGAAGCGTATGCTTGTCGAAGAATGTGCCGTTGATGGCCGCGACGGGGCTCGCGCGGTGCACGAGCGAACTCCAGCTCTCGGATGATCCGACCCCGCCCGAGGCCATCTCGACGTCAACTCGCGCCCGGGGGTCGTTGAGGTTCACGTAGATGCAATCGACCGCGATCCCCGCCACGCATTCGACCCGATGCGCGACGGCTTTGCCGGTGAACGACGCCGCCAGCTTGCCGTCGACCTGCGGCGGCGTGGACATGCGCGTGATCTTCGAGTCCACCGGCTCGCCCGTGGGCGAAGTGGCGGGTTCGGTCGCCAATGCGCATGCGCAGGCGAGCAGAATCAGGGTTGCGGTGACCATAGCGAGATTGTGTTTCATCGGTTGCCTTATTGTACGGCGCGAGGCGGGCGAAGGTCAATCGGAATCGCGATCCGTCGGGGCTGTTTTTCGCCCCGACGTGCCGCTTTACTTTGCGAACCGGCTTAGGTAGTATAGTGGCATGGCCAAGGGCGACGTTGCCGAAGCGAAGCGGGGGGTGATCCCTGGATGGAGCCTGCCGCTCATATTGTGCGTGGTTGCGATACGGGTCGGGGCGCTCGTTTTCGACCGCAACTTCTCCTCGTACGACGACGGGGTCGCCGCTGAGGGCGCCAGGCTGATCCTGCACGGCAAGCTGCCGTATAGAGACTTCTGGACGATCTACTCCCCCGGTTCTTTCTACGTCAACGCGCTGGGGCTTGCGGTCCTGGGCGAGAGGCTGATCTCCATTCGGATGATGGGGCTGCTGCAGGCCGGGATTCAGGCGCTGCTGGTGTGCGCGATCGCGGGGCGAGTTCGGTGCGGGAAGGGCGCGATTGTGATTGCGGGCGTGGTGTTTCTGGCGCTAATTCCGCTGGGGACGATGGCGTTCTGGCTGAGCACGGCCCTGCTCGGGGTCTACGCGCTCGTGCGATTCATCGAACGGCCCCGGCCGGGATGGGCGTATTTGTGCGGGTTGTCGATCGGCCTGACGATGCTGTTCCGTCAGGACACTGGAATCTACCTGATGGTGGCGTCGCTGCCGTTCGTGTATGTCGCGAGTGAGAAGGGCAGATGGGCGGCGGTGGCACGGGTCGTTGGCGTGGTCGCGCTGATGTTGGCTGCGACGGCGGCGTATTTCGGGGCGAACGGCGCGCTGCCGGCGATGATCGATCAGGCGGTGCGGTTCGCCGGCCTGCAGTACCCCGGCTCGCGCCCGCTGCCGTATCCGGTTCCGTGGAACGAGGTGCTGGTGATCGGGCAGGTACTCGGCGCCGGCGTCGATTGCGTTCCTCTATCAGCTCTACGGGTTCTACCTGATGCCGGCGGTGCTGCTTGTGTTTGGCGTGGTCTCGGTTCGTCGATTGGATCGAAGCGACCCAAGGCAGGTGCAGATCGCGGCGGTGCTGTGCGTGGCGCTGGTGACGTTTGCGATGGTGAGGGTGCGGCCGTCGGGGGCGCGACTTGTCGCGAGCGCGATGCTGAGTGTGATTGCCTATGCGGCGCTTGTGGCGGACAGGAACAAGCTGCTGCGGCTCGGCGCGATAGCGGGGCTGGCGGTGTCGGTGGCGGCGTTCGTTCCGTTCGGGGTCTACAGCATCTGGGCGCAGCGGGAGTATGCGCCGAGCGTGATCGGCGGCAAGGGTGGGGTATATGCTGCGGCTGGACACGCGGAGTGCCTGACGGCTGTGTCGGCGAAGATCAGGGAGCTGACGCGTCCGTCGGAGCGAATCCTCGCGGGCGCGCCGGTGGTCTACTTTCTGGCTGGCCGCGACCCGGTCACGCGATACTACGAACCTCACCCGCGCATGACCGACACCCCGGCAGTCGAGCGCGCGATCATCCGCGACATCGAACGCAGCCACATGCGCTGGTTCGTCAGGTCATGCGAGTGGGGCAGAGAGAGCTGGTTCACCATCGAGCCCGACAGGCAGCCGAAGCTGCTGATCGACTACATCGAGCGCAACTACAGGCTCAGGTACGACTACACGATCCTGCAGATCTACGAGCGCGCGACGCGGTTTCGGTGAGGGAGCTTTTGGAAGGAAGGCAGACGCGTAGTGATGAATGCGATACTGGCCGGTCGTCTGGTGGCGCACAAGGAAGACGCGGATGATGATTGATTCGCAATCTCTGGCAGCGGTCGCGGTGGGAGTCATGCAAGGCGTCGCTGGCAGCGCTGTCTGGGAACTGATCAAAGCCAAGCTTGTCACGCCTGAGCAGGCGCAGGCCATCGAGGCCGTCGAGCGTGACCCTCTCAATGATGGTGCGCGCAAGGCCTTCGAGGCCGCGCTGATGCAGGTACTGAGCGCTGATCGCGCGCTGGCGGAGGAACTGGCTTGGCTGCTATTGCTGGTTCCGTGGCAAGCGCGCGTCCCCCGAAGAGAACTGCGGAGCGAAGCCGATCTGCTCACCCCGTACAGACGTTGCACGGATATGGTGGGCAGAGAGCAGGACATGGCCGACCTTCTCGCATGGGTAGACTCCGACAAGCCTATCGCAATTCGGGTGATCACGGGCGGAGCGGGTTCGGGCAAGACGCGGATCGCACTGGAGTTGATGACCGCGCTTGAGACTCCGTCGGACGGGGCATGGCACACTGGGTTTCTCAGCGCGGACAAGATAGAGGAGTTTGCGGCGCGCCAAGCATACGGTAACACCCTCGCGGTCATCGACTACGCCGCGACCGCATCAGGCCACCTGAAGAAATGGTTTGAGCAGCTTGCAGACAGCAGGGGTGCGGACGGCAAGCTTCGCATATTGCTCCTTGAGCGCGAGGCGAATGCCGATACCGGCTGGTGGGGCGAACTGGCGCGTATTGGCACGAGCCAATCGCACGAGCGCCTGCTGGAATACACCGATCGCGGCGGGCCAGTGTCGTTGCGCACGCTGTCGGCCGGGGACCGCCGAACTCTGTTCCAGTCCATGCTCACTGAAGCCGCCCATTACCTTGGCCAGGCCACCGCGCCGAGGCTGCCTGAGCCGGGCGAGAATGAGCAGTTCGATAAGCAGTTGAGCCACGAGCGATGGGGTCAGCCGCTCTATCTCATGATGGCAGCCCTCGCGGCCCTTGCGCCGGGTGGAGCGGATGTGGTGGGCGTGCTGTCGTTGACCCGAGCCGATCTCGCAATGAAGGTAGCGGAGCATGAGGTACGGCGGATGGAGCGATTCGCCTCGGGAGTGGGGGGGCCAGCCGAGGCGGTGTTGGGCTTGGCGGCGCGCGCGACGCTCTGCCGAGGAATACCCGCGGACGAGCGGATCGCTGCCGCCAAAGAGGAGCTTGACGCGCGCGGCCTGGAGTGGCCCGGCGGGCCGGGAAAGCTGGCGGATGCCTTGAACGATGCCCTGCCGGGCCGGGACGGCGGCATCGGGTTTGTCGAGCCGGACATTGTGGGTGAGGCGCTGGCGCTGCAGGTGCTGTGCAAGCTGCCGGAGCCCGCGCAAGGGGCGATCCTGAGGGCTGCTGGGCGAGCAGAGATGGCGGTTGTGGGTTCGGTGATACGCGCCGTTCAGGACCTCAGCGCGGACGATGTGCCCGAGCCGATGGAGTGGCTGAAGGCACTTATTGAAAGCGGCGCAGCCGACCATCCCGGTCTGCTTGTCGCGATCGATTCCGCGATGCCTGAACAAACGACCCGTCTTCGCGAGCGTGCCGTCGAGGTAACTCAGTTGGTCTTGGACCGTCTCGCGTTGGGGTTCGAGGGTGCGGAGGACGCCGATCTGCTGTCTGCCAAGTCCCGGCTGCTCAACAACCTGTCGGTGAGGCTGAGCGATGTTGGCCGTCGTGACGATGCGCTTGAGAAGGCCCAGCAAGCGGCGCGCATCTACGGCGAGCTTGCCGCGTCGAATCCCGACGCTTTCCTGCCCGATGTTGCCATGTCTCTGAACAACCTGGCAACCATGCTGAGAGCCGTTGGTCGTCGTGACGATGCGCTTGAGAAAGCCCAGGAAGCGGCGCGCATCCACGGCGAGCTTGCCGCTTCGAATCCCGACGTTTTCCTGCCCTATCTTGCTATGTCTCTGAACAACCTGGCAAACAGGCTGAGCGATGTTGGTCGTCGTGACGATGCGCTTGAGAAAGCCCAGGAAGCGGCGCGCATCCACGGCGAGCTTGCCGCGTCGAATCCCGACGCTTTCCTGCCCGATCTTGCTAGGTCTCTGAACAACCTGGCAAACAGGCTGAGCGATGTTGGCCGTCGTGACGATGCGCTTGAGAAGGCCCAGGAAGCGGTGCGCATACGGGAGCAGCTTGCCGCGTCGAATCCCGACGCTTTCCTGCCCGATCTTGCTAGGTCTCTGAACAACCTGGCAAACAGGCTGAGCGATGTTGGCCGTCGTGACGATGCGCTTGAGAAGGCCCAGGAAGCGGTGCGCATCTACGGCGAGCTTGCCGCGTCGAATCCCGACGCTTTCCTGCCCGATCTTGCTACGTCTCTGAACAACCTGGCAACCATGCTGAGCGATGTTGGTCGTCGCGAGGATGCGCTTGAGAAGGCCCAGGAAGCGGCGCGCATCTACGGCGAGCTTGCCGCGTCGAATCCCGACGCTTTCCTGCCCGATCTTGCTGCGTCTCTGAACAACCTGGCAACCATGCTGAGCGATGTTGGTCGTCGCGAGGATGCGCTTGAGAAGGCCCAGGAAGCGGTGCGCATCTACGGCGAGCTTGCCGCGTCGAATCCCGACGCTTTCCTGCCCGATCTTGCTACGTCTCTGAACAACCTGGCAACCATGCCGAGCGATGTTGGTCGTCGCGAGGATGCGCTTGAGAAGGCCCAGGAAGCGGCGCGCATCTACGGCGAGCTTGCCGCGTCGAATCCCGACGCTTTCCTGCCCGATCTTGCTAGGTCTCTGAACAACCTGGCAACCATGCTGAGCGATGTTGGTCGTCGCGAGGATGCGCTTGAGAAGGCCCAGGAAGCGGCGCGCATCTACGGCGAGCTTGCCGCGTCGAATCCCGACGCTTTCCTGCCCGATCTTGCTAGGTCTCTGAACAACCTGGCAGCCATGCTGAGCGATGTTGGTCGTCGTGACGATGCGCTTGAGAAAGCCCAGGAAGCGGTACGCATCTACGGCGAGCTTGCCGCGTCGAATCCCGACGCTTTCCTGCCCGATGTTGCGCGGTCTCTTGCGGTGCAAGCCAGGTGCCTGCTCGAACTCGAGCGGCCGGCCGAGTCTGTGCAGATTGCCGCCCAGTCGCTTGAGTCAATTACGGGACACCTCCAAGCGATGCCGCCCCCGTTTGCCCGTCTCGCTGGCGCGATCCTCAGAGTATATCTGCGGGCAGTCGAAGCAGCGGGGGTGGAGCCGGGTATGGAGTCGCTTCTGCCTGTGATCGCGATCCTGAAGGAGCAGGGCCTGTTTGACTCGCAGGGCGACTAGACCGCCGTCATTGCCCCGTCGCCTCTCCCGGCAGCATTTCCATGGGATCGACCTCGACGAAGCCGCGGGGTTTGACTTCGCGGTCGCGGGCGGCGATGGCGGACTGCTCCTTTTCGATCCAGTGCTTGATTGTCAGGGTCATGAACGCCGGGACCTCATTGCGGTCGATGAGGCCGAGGTCAAGGTCGGCGAGCCAGGCCATGTGCTTGATGACTTTGTCCGTGTAGGTCTTCGCCTCTTCGAGGAGGGCCGAGGCGGCGTCGAAATCGCCCGCCGCGCGGAGTCTTTCGATCTCGTCGTGCATGCGGTGGGCCTCGGTGAGCTTCTCGGCGGCCTCGTGCAGCAGCGCGACCTTGCGCACACGATGCGAGAGCACGACATCATCCTCGACCGCCGCGACGGCCGGGTCGATGAACCTGCGGCGCTGATCGGCGATCATGGCGCGGTCGGATGGGCGGGAGTCGTCCTTGACGCGATACGGCAGCTCGATGTTGTCGGCCCACTCGATGTAGTAGTCCAGCAGCAGCGGGCCGGCCTTGGGGCCGAAGTAGGCGAGCGCATAGTCACGGAGCAGTTCGCGCGGGGTGACGGATGCGTCGTAGAAGCATCGGCCGGCGACGTGGTGGTTGAGGCCGTGGTTCCACCAGTAGCCCTTCGGCCACATCAGCATGTAGATGGCGTCGACGCCCTTGTCGAGTATATACCTTCTATCGCCCTCGATCACACGCTCGTAAGGCGCGGAGATCCAGGGGGTGGCAAAGTTGTCCGTGTAATACATACACAGAGTTAGACCGCCCTTGGCTGCCTTGCGCCAGGTTTCGAGGTTATCCAGCCAGCCGTAGCGGGGGTCGTCGAATCCCATATCGTGACCGCGGCCCCAGTGCGCCCATACGATTCGCAGCTTGTCGTGGGCTTTGGTCACCTGCGGGGGTTCGTGGACGGGGTTGTAGCCGCCCGAGGTCTCGACCATCACATGCGGCGCGCTGACCTGCAGCCGTTCGATGAGTTCATTGAGCAGTTGGAAGACGAGGTCGCCGGGGGTCGATTTCGCGCACTCCGGGCACTCGCACGCCGGGCCGCCGTCAAACGCGAGCGTGCAGAATATGCTGATGGCGGGGCTTTCGAGCACGAACCGCTCGGCGTTGTCGATGAATGCCTTGCGCGCCTCGGCGTTCGACCAGCAGAACTGCCGCCCGCCGATCTCCTGCTTGACGCGCTGACCCGCGCAGCCACTGGTGCGCTCCCGATTCATACCGAACCATTCCGGGTGCTCGTCGAAAAGCTCGTTGGGCAGGAAATGCGGGAAGCTGTGCGCGGGGCCGTGCAGCATCATGCCGCGCTTCTCGATCGCGCCGATCACGCCGGATTCGACCAGCGTGCGGTACTGATCGCCCACGGGTGTGCGATGGTCACACTGCCAGCCCATGCAGTTGTAGCGGGCTTTCATCGCGACGTCGAGCTGCTTGGTCATCGCGAGGGGGTCGATCTCGAAGAAGAACGAGCTTGCGTTGCAGACCCGGATCGGGATCGGCGACGCGACTGCGTAAGTGCCGCATTCAAGCTTGATATTGTCCAGGCGGGGGACGACCTCGGGATCGGCGGGGTCCATCGTGGGGTAGAACCACCGGCAGCCGAGCATTTCCAGCAGCTCGTAGACGCCGTAGAGCACGCCGCGGTCGTTATCGCCCGCGATGACGATGCGGTTCGGTGTGACCGCGAGTGAGAAGCCGTCGAAACCCTCGGCGGGCGCGGGAAGCAGCTCGGCTTCTGACGGGCAGATATCGGCTCGCAGCCCCAGCACGATCGACGGCGTTTCATCTACCGCGTCCGCGAAGCCAAGCTCGAACCCGCCGATCATCGCCAGATACCACCGCAGTTCGCCCGCCGCAAACGCGCTGACTTTGCTCGAATCGGACATGTTGACGATGCGCCAGTCCGACCGGCCGTCGCTCACCATCTTCGCTTTCGTCACTGGAAATCCCCCTTTGGCTGCTTACCTAGCATTGTAGCACATGCGGACGCCGAATCGCTGAGGCGCTGAAGGTAGAGATACGCAGCCCTGTCGAAAGTGCTGTTATGAGACGCATCATTGCTGCTGCAATCCTGTTGATATGCCTGTGCTCGGCCGCTCACGCTCGCGATCTTAACGAGCGCATGGCCGCGTGGGGTCAGGCGATGGTCGCGACCGACGAGGCCCGGCCGAACTCGTGCGTGTGCACGTATGTGATGGACCACTTCACGTATATGGACTCGTTCGGGCTGGCCAGATTCGTGCTGGGAATCGAGATCGACGGTAAGGTTCATTGGGCGTCGGAGGCCAAGAACATCGTCGTGGAGGACTTTCCGGGCGGGGTTCGCGCGGATTTCGAGCTTGCCGGCGTGAAGGTGACGACGCGGATCGTGCCGTTGATGGTCGGGCGTGAGGCGAAGACTCAGGAGGGGGCGGTCGTCTACGAAGTCAGCACGAGCCCGAGCGCGGCGGTGGTCGTGCGCTGCGGCGGGTCGGCTGTGGTGAGCGGGATGGGCCTGCAGCGGATCGCGTGGCTGCGGCAGGATACGATGGGCGCGGAGGGCGATTCGGCGAGCGTCGAGAATGGCGTCGGTATGCTCGCGAGCAAGGTTCATCCGCTGAAAGTGGCGGTGGCGAGTTCGAGCGGGCTGTCGGTGGAGAAGGGCGACGCGGGCGAAGTGTTGACCAGCCGGTTTGCGGGCGGCAAGGGGTCGATTCTGCTATCGTTCGCGACTGATGCGGCTCGCGCGAGGGAGATCGCGTCCATGGATTCGGCGCTTGGGACCGAGCAGGCCTCAGACTACTATGCCAAGCTCCTGCGGGCGCGGATACAGACGCCGGAGAAGACGCTGGATCAGGCGTTTGCGGCGGCGATAGTCAATCTCGAATATAACTGGCTGCCGCCTTATGGCTGGGTGGAGGGGATTCATCACTGGCTGGCGATGTGGCACATGCAGGACACCGCCGCGGCCGAATGGATCGGGCAGGCCGACCGCTCGCGGCTGTGCAATGTCACGCTGGCCGAACATCTGCTGTCGGACGGTTCCGTGCCGCAGTTCATGCCCAATGGGATGACCAGGAAGGACTTCGGCGGCTCGAACCAGTTCTTCGCCTGGCAGCTCCGGCACTACTTCGGTTTCACGCACGATCTGGCAACGATCAAGCGCCTTGCGCCGGCACTGGACAAGGTGATCGCGCAGACGTTCGAGCAATACGATCCCGACCACGACGGCCTGCTCGCGTGGGGGCAGCAGATCGGCAATCAGGAGGACTACGTCGCGACGCCATACAACGGCACCACGCCGTCGGTCGAAGGGATCAACATGCTGCGCACCGGGGCAGAGATCGCGCGGGCGCTGGGTGAGACCGATAAGGCGCGGGAGTACGACGCGAGGGCGGATCTGGCGCTTGCGCGGCTGCGAACGGAGCTGTGGCAGAGCGATCTGGGGTGCTTTGCATACTACAAGGACCCCTTTGGCGAGGCGCGGATCGACGGGCAGTATCACACGCTGATCTACCCGGTGATCTGGGGCGTGCTCGATCAACTGGACTCGTATACGAGCATCCGTCACCTGCGCGACAGGCTGATCGACGCCGACGGGCAGACGTATCTCTCGAATCTCTTTCCCAGCCACTGGCCCGGCACGTGGGGGATGCAGACCGGCGTCGCTCAGCAGCCCTGGGCGGCGTGGGGATTGGCGGCGGTCGGGCTTCGAAACGAGGCGGTCCGGCCGCTGATGGCGGCGGCGAAGTGGACGATGAACGCGGATCATCGCGGCTCCTGGCCGGAGGTCTCGTCGGAGGCAACGCCGGCGTATTTCTCCGCTCCGGCGGGACTGTTCATCCAGTCAACCATCGAGGCGGTGTTCGGGCTGAGCGTTCACGGCGATGTCCTGGAGATATCGCCGTGTTTCCCGGACAAGTGGCGCGGTTCGAGGCTCGATCTGCCGGGCCTCACCGCGGTCTATTCGAAGCAGGGGAACAGCGTCACGTACACGGTCACCACTGGCAAACCCGTGCGGCGGGAGGTGCGCTGGCAACTGCCGCCGTGCCGGGTGCTCGATGTGACGGTCAACGGGGCGAAGGCCCGGTTCGAGACGGCGCCTGATGTGGATGGGGTCGTGCTGACGTTCGCTGCGGCCGAGATGAAGTCGAGCAAGATACGCGTGGAGTACGTGCCGGTGGACTGCGCGATTGCGCACGCCGGATCGGTTGCGGAGGGCGATGAGATCGACGTGCGCGCGTCGGGGTGCGAGATCGAGCGGGTGGATGACCGGTGCGGAGTGCTTGCGAGCGTGAGTTCGAGTCCCAAGCGACTGGCAGGCACGGTCCGCGAGGGGCTGCTCGCGCCATATATGGGGTTTGGGCGGCTGGGGCAGATGAACTTCTCGCGGCGGACGTTCCTCCTGCTGGTGAACGCAAGTGGGGTCAGGTTCTGGAAGCCGGTTAACATCACGATCCTGCCGAGATATGAGTGCGCCGGGGTGGGGGACGTCGCCGATGGCGCGCGAATTCTCGTGCGCAACAACACTGCGCATGCGCTGCGCGGTGAGGCGGTGCTGATGGCCGCGCGGAGCCAGTTCCGGTTCAATGTGGACGTTGCGGCGAGGTCGCAGAAGCTGTATGCGGTCGATATTCCGGCTGATATGCTCTCGCTGCTGTCGCCGGGGGCGAATCGGGCGAGGGTGGTGCTGCCCGGCGCGCGTGAGATCGATATCGAGCTGACCGCTTCGAAGCTGATCGAGGGCGAGCCGAAGTTGAAGGAGGTTGCGGCGGGCCGGATCGCGCACGTCAGCCTTGCGGGGCAGAAGCTCGTGGCCGATACGCAGTGGCGCGACACGCGGGACTATCAGTCCTATGGCCACCAGCCGTGGGCGTCGTCGAGGCCGCCGATGGAGAGCTTGCAGGGCAAGAGTGAGATCGGCGTGCCGGGGCTGCCGGTGGTGACGTTCGAGCTGCAGGATCGGAAGTATGTGCCGGTTTCGTGGAAGAGCGGGCAGCCGGAGGTGACGGTCGATCTCGGGAGGCTGCCGTGCAAGAAGCTCTATCTGCTCGTGATTCCGTTCCTGGACAACCACGACACGTACTCGGCGGTCGGCCGGGTCGATGCGCGCGCCGAGGACGGGGCGGTCGTGTCGCGAACCCTGCGGTTCCCGGGCGATCTCGACTGGTGGTCACCGCAGGAGGTCGTTTGGGACTTCTCCACAGCCAGAAAGGACCATCCCGATAGGTTCGGGCTGCTGCCGATGCTTGCGGCGAAGGACAGCGATTGGGTCCAAGCGAAGCCTCCAGCGTTTCCGCAGCCGGAGTATTGGGCGACGTGCCTGCCGTTCAAGACGCCAAGCTCGGTGATGAACGTGATCGAGATCGATCTCGGGCGGCCGACGAGGATGAAATCGGTGACTCTGTCCGTGCTTGGGGCCGATCCGGCGTTCGGGTTGGTCGCGGTGTCGGCTGAGACGACGGGCGGTGAGGAGGCGCTGCGGGGCACGAAGTGGATGCCTCCGCCGAGACTGCTCGAGCCGAGGATGCTGTTCTCGTTCGACCGGCCCGGCGACCTGCTGGGTTGGCGGACGGAGGGCGAGGCGTTCAGTGTGGCGGCGGTGCCTGTGTTGTTCAAGGAGACGACCCTGAACTCGCTTGCGAAGGCCGGCGAATCGGCGACGGGCAAGGCGATATCACCCGATTTCACCGTCGGCCCGGACGATACCCAGCTCGTTTTTCGCATGCAGGGCGGGAACTCGCTTGCCGACGACGGCCCCGGCTGCCTGAGCGTGAGGCTGGTGGACTCGAAGACCGGCGATGTGCTCGAAAAGATGCGGGTGATGGGCAGTTGCGATCTCCGAGACGGCAGGATGCTGGTCGATAGATGGCGCGGGCGGACGGTACATCTGGAGCTGATCGACCTCAACACCGGTACGGGCTGGTCCTGGCTGGGCGTGCAGAAGGTCGCGCTGACGGCGCAGTGAAGGCATTTTGGATTTTGGATTTTGGATATGGGATATGGGATTTGGCCGGTCAGTCCACGTCCACTTGCACGTCCCATGAAAGCGACTTGGTCGATTTGCGGGCGCTGAGGACGGCTTTGGCCAGACTGGGTCTGGGCGCGGGTTTGGCGGCGGGTTTCGCCGAGGTGGTCTTCGTGGGCGGCGTCGGCTTCGCGGCGGTGGCCGTTGTATGCGGGGCCGGCTTCGTGGTGGCAGTGGTTGGCGGCGGCTTGGGCGCGGTCGTGGTGTTTGTGGGATGCGGCTTGCTCGACGCGGTGACGGCCGGGTGGGTTGGCTTGGGTGTCGCGGCCGCGACCTTCGGGCGGGTTAACGCGCTTGGGGTGCACGCTCATGCTCACGCCGCCGCAGGAGGATTGGATCATCACAATGGTCTGCCGGCCTTTGGGCGTGTCCTCGACGTCCTCGACGCGGCGGACGTCGGTAAGGCCGTTGACCTTGCGGCTTACCGGCACGACCGACACCTTATGCGACTTGAGCAGGTAGTGGAACGTGTCCGGTGAGAGCTTATCAGCGCGGTCATCGTTGAGCAGCCGCGCGATTGCCACGAATGCGAACAGTCCCTGAAGCTGCTTGTAGACCGGGCGCTGCGCAGCGATCTGATCGTAGTACTCGGTGAAGCTCTGGGCGAACTCGCCCGCGAGCGGGTCGGGCCGACCTTTGCCTGAGATACCGCCCTGGCTGTCGAGGAACTCCTCCTCCGTGAGCAACTTCACCTGGCAGCTTCGCAGGACGATGGCGCTGTCCTGCTGCTCGTAGGTGATCTCGCCGGGACTGAACCAGAACCTGTTCATCGAGGTCATGTGGTCGTTCAGGTTGGTCCTGTCGCGGATTTGCTCGCGGCGCGCGTCGGCGTGCAGGTCGGAAAGGCTCGCAAAGCCATCGATGTCGAGCTTGACGGAGCCGTTGACCAGCCGCTTCATGTAGTAGTCCGCGTCCACCATCGTCTTTGCGAAGCGCGAGTCGAACGGCACTCCCATCACGCGCACGCTCTGCGGCTGATGGCCGACCTCTGCGCCACCTGTCCGACGCATCCTGCATCGACTGCTCGCTGGCAAAATCGACCGGCGTGGACTGCAGGTCTCGAAGCTGCGCGAGCACGCGCGGGTCGGGGTCGATGGAGCAGCCGGGGTCGGAGTAGTAACGCACGTTGCCCTTTGTCTTGGCGTAGATGATCCATGCGTTTCGCATCGCCACTACGAAGTCGTCGATGTGCAGCGCGGGCAGGCTGGGATCGACAGCCCCGACCAGCACGATGTCGCGTGACTTCTTGTCTACGACGTAGCCCGTGACGCGAGTGACCCCGCACAGGCTCTCGGCCTGCGCCGTCAACTGCCCGGACTTCATCGCCGTGGCTAACGCGTTGAGCGAGACCGCGCGACCGGGCTTGGCGTGGGCCGCGCCGCCGATCAGAGCAGCGATGGCGCAGAGAGCGATCAGGCGGATGGGCGTGCGTATGGACATTGCGTTCCTCGACCGTATTCCTGTTGGCATTTTACCACAAAGCGGACGCCCTTCGATACGGCCCATCGTTTGCTACGCCTCTCGGCTACTCAGGACAGGCCTACTCAGGGCTAGCGGGGCGGCAAGTCCAGGATCGAGTCTGCGGCAATCTCGACCTCGCTTTCCGCGCCGCCGATGCGGATTTTGGTCTTGATCGCGTGGTCGGTGCCGTTATAGAGGAGGGTCTGGTGGCCGCGTTTGGTGACCCAGATGCCGTCGATTACGCTGTCGGTGGCGAACGGCGCGAGCTCTGACTGGGCCTGATCGGCGCCGGACGCGATGATGACCCTGCCTCCGGCGCGTTTCCACGCGTCGATCTTGCCCTGCACGGCCGGGTTCATATAGTCGCTTTGGAAGATGACCAGAGCGCGATAGCGGCTGGTGAGCGTGCCGTCGAGGATGAGGAGCTCATCGAGGACGTCGAAGTCGGTGAAGTCGCGGAGTCGCTCGCGGGCCTGGATGGTGGGGCGGAGGTCGCCGCCGAGTCTATAAAGCGTGGTCGGGCAGAGCACCGCGACCCGCGTCTCGCCGGGGACGCCGGTCAGCAGGTGGACGTATTTCTGAATCTCCGGCGTGTGCTGGTCGAAGTTGTAGGTGAACAACTGCGAGGCCCCGCAGGAGGCATCCGAGAACATCCTGCGCACGAACGTGTTCCTGTCGATGTCGCCGGCCGGCTCGGTCGAAAGCGGGACGCCGTAGAAACGATATGCCGTGCCGACCCACTTGTCCCCGAAGACCGCGCCCCGGCAGTCGGCGGGCTGCAGGACGATCCCGTATTTCGCGGCCATCTTCGCGTAGCCGGGGCAATATGTGCCCCAGGCGATGGGGTTAACCCCGCCCGCGTTGCCGCCAGGCTTGAGGCGGACCTTCTCGGCGGGCCAGTAATTCAGCACGATCTTGATGGAGCCCTCGGCGAAGTCGATTATGGCCTGGTGGTACCAGGTTATGAAGTCGAGCCAGCGGCGACGATCCTCGGGCGTCTTGAACGCGGCGGGCGTGATCTTGACGCCGTCCGCGATCTCGCGCGGGGGCAGGATCTCGGCGAACGATTTGAGACTGGCGCCCCAGGCCTTGTTGAGCGCGGAGACGTCGGGGTATCTGGCGCGCATGGCGTCACGGAAGGCCGCGAGCGCGTAGGGGTCGGCGCACCAGTAGCCCTCGTGGATGTGGCCGCAGTCGATAAGCCAGCTTACGTCGAGCGGGTAGTTGCCCTCGCCGTAGGGGCCGAGTATGCACGCGTAGACGCCGTCAAGACGGTCGCCGAAGTGGTCGTGCAGCTCCTTGTAGAAGCGGTCGTAGTATTCGAGCGTTCTTGGGTCGAAGATGGAGAGGGTGTTGGTGTCCTGATGGTGCTCGACGCAGCGCATCAGCGTGCGGTCCTTGCCCTCGCGAAGCCAGACCGGCGCGAAATGGACCCAATCGTATACGACGTAGTCGAGCCCGGCTTTCTTGACCGCCTCGAACTCGCGGTCGTGCTGGGTCCAGTCCCACTTGCCCGGCTCACGCTCGACCGCGCCCCAGGCGATGTAGTCTTCGTAAGCCACCAGCCCCGCTTCCTTCATCTTGACCAGCGACTCGACGGACGGTGGGGCCTCGTAGGTGCCGGGGACGGGGTGCGCGCCGATGGGTGACGCGCCTATGTAGCCGACGCTGAGGTTGCCGGTGGAGATGTGCCACTTGCGGCCGTCGAAGGCCAGTGAGGCGTGCGACAGGATGCCGGCGAAGAGCAGAGCTATCAGGATTGGTTTCATGTTTATCTCCTTCGGACCCCACCCCAACCCTCCCCGCAGCGGGGAGGGAGTAGGTTACTCGAAGTACGTTTCGGTTATCACGAGCCTCTGGTCGCCGCGGAGCTCGACCTCGACCGGGCCGGGCTTGCGCGGGCAGGGCCACTCGATTGAGTGATTGTCGCCTGGGGCCACGGATATGGGCGAGCCGATGGGCTTGCCGTCGAGCTTGAGGGCAATCTTGGCCGCCGTGTCGCCGGGATTATGCAGCCTGACGGTGAGTCGGGTGACGGGGCGGCTCAGTTGGCCGTAGAATATCCCCCAGCCCTCCGCGGTCGGATCTGGCACCGGCCGCAGCCAGCCGTTCGCGGTGATGGTGTAGTCGCCGACCAGCGTCGCGCCGTCGATGCGATGGTCGTCGCCGAGCCGGCCCTTGCTATTGCCGTCGTGCTTGTACACGGGCGAGTGCGGCAGGAAGCCCTGCTTGGGCGATTCGAACGCGCCGGCGCGGAAGGCGTCCTGGTCCCAGCGGATTGGCTTCGTGAGATCGAGCATGCCGGGGCTCTTGCCCGACGCGCAGTATGAGATCAGATTCGAGAGCAGCTTCGCGGCGATGGGGTCGTCCTTGACTCGCTCGACCAGCCTGAACTGGCTGAGCAAAACGCTGCCCTTGCCCTGATACAGCTCGACCATCGCCGCGCCGCCGAGCAGTTGATCGCACGCGGCCCAGACGCGCGCGGACCTCAGGTCGGTGACGGTTGTGGGCTTGAGCGGCGTGAGCACCGGATAGACGTCAGGGATTGTGCCGGGCTTAGGATCGGCTTCGTTGAAGAAGCGCAGGTCGCGGTCGGTGATGCCGTCGAAGATCGCTTTGTTGCCGCCCATCGGCTGAATGTAAGTGAACGGGTGCCGGTTCTGGCCCATCTCAAACTTCGCCGGGAGCCAGTCGCTGTTCCATTTGTCGCGATCCTGCCGCAGGCACAGGACGCGCCCTCCGGCCTCGACGAAGCGAGCGACGGCCGACCCGTCCGGGTAGACGCCGTTTCCGAGCGCAGCCTCGCCGATGACGAGCACGCCCTTCTTCGGCATAGTCTTGAGGTCATGGACTTGGCTGAACTTGGCACCGATCTGCTTGAGGGCGGCGGCGGTGGCGCCGGTCGGATCGAAGAGGGTCACGTTCGACGCGTCGCAATGGACCCATTCGCGCGGGGCGACGGTGATGGAGAAGCTGTTGTGCGAGGTTTCTTTGTCGTCCTCGATGAGCCTGCAGTTGACGGTGTAGTAACCGCGCGCGAGATCGGTGGGGATTGGGATCGAAAGACTCGCCCAGGCGTTGGAGTAGTACGGGATCGCCGGGAAGTCGGCCCTGGCCGACGCCACGACCGTACTGTCCATGCCGACCAGCTCGACCGTCGCGTGTGACGGGGCGAGATCGCGGCCGGAGTCGTCGTCGTTTGCGACGCACAGCCGCAGTTTGAGGGCGTCGCCGGTGTAGATGTTGCGCCGCCAGCATTCGGGGCTGATCAGGATCGGCTGGAATGCGACCTCGAGCGCCTCGAACGCGGGCTTGATGACGATGTCGTCGGCCTTCTTCGCGTGCGCCCAGCCGAGGTAGTAGCTGAACGGCATTATTCCCGCGACTGCCGACTTGTCCGTTCTGCACCGCCTTGCGATCTCGACTATCTGCCGGGTCAGCTCGGCTTGATACTCCAGAGATGCCGCGCGGACATCGGCGGCGGTACCGACCCACTGCATCATCGTGGGCAACTGCTTGCTCATGGTCTCGAACTCGCCGGCGTCGGACGTATATGCGCCGACGCATTCGGTGAGGGTGAGCGGCTGGTTCGCCTTGTCGGCGGCGGCGATGAACTCGCGGAAGCTGCCGTACCAATCGACCGCGCTGCCCGCGTACCAGCCGTAGTAGTGATGGACGTCGTAGATCTCCCCCGGCTCGCCGTGGCCGAACCCGGCGTTGCCGATGACGGGGCGCGTCGGGTCGAGCGTGCGTACGTCGGCCCAGATCCCCCTCAGGAACTGCTTGTAGGTGCTTTCTTTGCTCTTGTAATCGACCTCGTTTGTGAGGATGTAGATCATCACGCTGGGATGATTGCAGAGGCCGAGGACCAGCTCGCGGTAGAACCGCCACGCCTCGTGGGAGGTCGGCGCGATTGCGCCCTTGCCGCCGGGCGCCGGACCGTAGCGGCCGGTGAAGACCATCAGTCCGACCTCATCGCAGGCATCGAGCCAGTCCTGGGGATCGACGCGGACCATGTTCACGCCCGCCGACTTGAGCAGCTTGAGATAGCCGCGGATGAACGCGGGATCGCGCTCGACCGACGGATCGATGTCGCGTCCCGGCGGATTGATGGGCATACCGCGAAGGAAGACAGGGCGGCCGTTGAGGTAGAACGCCTTGTCCTTCACTTCGAACGTGCGAAACCCGAAGCGGGTATTCGCGATCTCACCGCCGGAAGCGTTGGATATGGAGATGACGTAGAGCTGCGGGTCCTGCGGCGACCAGAGCTTGGGATGCAGGCCGGTGATCGTGAATGACGGGAAGCCGGCGCGGTTGCGGTCGATCTTGTCAAGAGGTACTGACGCGGATGCCAGCGGCGCGCCGTCGGGCCAATGGGTGATGGCGTAGGAGATACTGCCCGGCGCGGCGAGCCATGACTTGGCCATGATCATGACGGAGACGGAATCCGTTGAGGTCTCGACGGTGATCGGCGGGATGGCGAGCGCCGAGCCCCCTGCCAGGCTCAACATGGCCGCACAGACTGCGATATACTTCATCTCTGCCCTTTCACGTTGGCGACTGTCGGCGTTTGAGTCATCGTTGACCAGGCCGGCCGCTGGCCCGGATCATGCTCTCCGAGCATAATCCGGGGTCGGGCCGCGCATTATTCACGAGGATCGTGAATAATGCGCGCTAGGAGAACGCCTGACGCATGCGGTTGCAGTAGTAGGCGACGTTGTCCCACTCGGCGTCGGGCGCGATCCGATGATCGGGGCAGGGGATGAATCCGCCCAGGTCGACCAGCGGCTTGAGTCGCTCGATCTCCGCATCGACCGCGGCTCGATCCCGCGCGAACACGACCTTGTTCATTCCGCCGACGCCTCGCAGTTCCTTGCCATATTGCTTCCTCCACGGCTCGATGCTGGCGTTCCAGGTGCCGACTTCGATTGGAAACATCGTGTTGACGCCGTTGGCAAACCACGTGGGGATCAGCGCGTCGATCATTCCGTCGCAGTCCAGCGAGACTATGTTGATCCCGTGTGCGTTGAGAAGCTCCGTGACGCGCTTGTAGTGCGGGCCGACGTACTCGTCAAACACGCGCGGCGAGATGAGCGGGCCGCTCTTGAAGCAGATGTCCTCCCAGAAGTGTCCGAAGTCCCAGCCGGAGGCCTGCTCCAAGGCGGTCTTCACGCACTGATAGGACAGCTCGCCTACCGTGTCGATGATCTCCTTGAAAAGCTCCTCGTCGTCGGCGTAGAGGTAGGCCGAGCCGGTGACCCCGAGCCAGTTGCGGATCATTCCGAACAGGCTGCCGCAGTGCAGGCCAAGCCATTGCGTCCTGTTCGGGTCCTGCGCTCTGGCTACGACCTCCTCGGTGATGCCGGCGCGGGACTCATCGAAGCCAAGCCTGGGCAGGAACACATCCTCCCACTCCTTGCGGCTCTTGAGAAGGTGATCGACCTCGGCCGGAATCGATCCCGCGCCAGGCCTCTGAAGCACGACGACCCCGTGGCTGTTGGTGACCTTGCGGGAGCCGTCCGGCATCTCCTCGACGACTTCGGAGGGGATGCCGGGAACGATGTCGAGGTTAACGTGGTGGCAGCGGTAGTAGTTGCCGTCGAAGCCGAGCTTGGCGGACACGGCCGCGTCGGCCTCATTGCCGTCACCCCAACCGGCGGCTTCCTCGGGTGTGATGTGGCCCTGGCCGGCCCACTTGTTGAGGGTCTCGTTCCAAAAACCGAAGTGCAGGACCGGCAGTCGGTCGTATTTGCCGTAGTTGAGCACCGCGGAAATGCGGCTGCGGTCGTTCATTGTATCATGTTCTCCTGTCCGATAATCCTACTATATTCCTTGCGCGGAGAACGGGCATGTTCCTTCGGGATTGACGTTGACCGCATGCTTGGGGTATACTGCGAGTAGCATCAAGGGGGATGTTATGTGTAGGTTTCGAGGACGCGGCTTTACTCTCATCGAGCTGCTAGTCGTGATCGCCATAATCGCGATTCTGGCGGCGATATTGTTTCCGGTGTTCATGCAGGCCAAGGAGAGCGCGCGGACCGCATCCTGCGCGAGCAACATGCACCAGATCTACCACGCTCTCTGCCACTACTCCGACGCCTACTGCGGCAGAATGCCGAACTCCCTTCAGATACACTGCTACACCGTCAGGACGCGCATGGACCAGCACATCGAGGACGTGGCCGCTGTGAATAAGAGCGGCACGGCCGCGTACAATGGCCAGATTCACTACTTGCTGCTCAGGTATGCCGGCAACAAGCGTGAGATCTTCAGATGCCCGAGCGATAACGTGACTCCCAGGATGGTCAACGGGGTGTTCGACACAACCGATCCCAATCGCTCTCTGTGCGACTGGGCGTTGTTCGAGACCAGTTATCAGTGGAGGCTGCCCTTCGATTCCGCCAGGACCGGCTATTCCACCCGCTCAGGGCCGGTGGACCCTGCCACGTATATAGCCAGCAAGACCCTCAGCGACGTCTTCGGCGGCGCATTATGCTCGGATGGCACGCACACGCCAGTGATGCCGCCGGGTCAGTTGCCCATAGTGCGTGATGCAGTGCCGTTCCATCGAAGCCGCCAGAAGCAGGTATCCAGCAACTGGGGCAAAGAGGGATCGGCGAGCAATGTGCTGTATCTCGACGGGCACGTAAAGCTGCTCTATGGCGACGCATACGCGGGCGGGTTTTAGCCCTACTTCTCCACCACGTTTCCCGATATGTTCTTGATCGCGTCCTTGCCGGAATTGTCCACTATAGGCTCCTGCGCGGAGAGGACGTTATTGGCGATCACCAGAAGGTTTGCCCCTTTGTCGATCCGGATCGCGGGCTGGCCGGGCACGGACGCGAAGTGATTATCATGCACGTTGGCTCGGATCGCGCCGGGGCCGAGGATCAGCGGCGGGGAGCCCTCGGTGATCTGGCAGTCCGCGATGGACAGCCGACTGCGCGGGTGGGGCTTGAGCGTGCTGTACTCGATGCCGACGATAGGCTTGCCGTAGCCTCGTATCTGCGTAGTCGTGATCGCGGCGTTGTAGAAGAGGCTGGTTGGGACCACTTTGACTCCCACACCGCCCTCGCGGATGAGAATGTTGCTGTTTGAGATCACAAACCCGCATAGACCCTCGAATATGAACCCGTAGTCGGTGTTTTCCGTCCAGCACCTGTCTATCTGGAATCCGAGCGAGTGGGCGGTCGTTTCCTTGCCGTCCGGAGTGTCCTTGAACGGAAGCTGGTGAAGGAATGCCTTGCCGCGGATTATGAAGCACCCGTCCATGAATACTCCGTCAACGTCACCGAATTCAAAGCCGACGCGGTTCTTGAGGTAGTATGACTTGCTCGCGTCGCCGGTGCCTCCCGCGAACCAATGGACATCCTCGATGCGGGTGACGTCGCGGCAGCCCGAGAGATGCATGCCGACGCTGTGCACGAAGCCGTTGATGTCACGGAACATTCCCTGCCCGCTGTTGCAGCCACCGGGCTTGGTCGATATGCCGATCCACGCACAGTCGAATGCTATGTTTTCGACGCACGGGTTCGTGCCCGTCAGCAGGATTGACGGTGGATAAGGCTCGGGGTTCTCGACGTTCCTGTTGTTCGGATAGCTGAGGGCGAGCCCTTTCACGCCGCTTCCATTGCCCAGCCGCACCGCCGAATAGCCGTTCTTGGGCACGACAAGGCCGGTGGCGGAGTTCTCCCAGCGCGCCCCCTCGCCCAGAAGCGTCACACGGCCCGGGTACCTTGAGCTCGGCGGATATGAGATAGCGGCCTGCGGGCAGGTTCACTATGCCGCCGGTCGAGGCGAGGCTGTCGAGCGCTTTCTGGATCGCGGCCGTGTCGTCGGTGACGCCATCGCCCTTGGCTCCGAAAGCGACAGCCGACACGCTCTTCGGCACATCAGCCGACACTGAAGCGGCAAACAGAAACGCAAGTGCAATGACGATAAGTCCTGGTCTGGCCAAAGTGGTTCCTCCCGATGCGCTGGCCCGGATTATGCTCTCCAAGCACGATCCGGGGGCGGGCCGCGCAAATAATGCGCGCTGAGTGCATTGTACTCAGCATTTTGGCGCTTGACAAGGTGAGACGCGGGTGGGCGTAGAATGCGTAGGAGATGATCGCGCTACAGTCAGGAGATGAGCAATGCAGTTGTACGCAGCCATCATATCAGCCGTCTTGCTGGGGAGCATCGCCGTGTCGGCGCAAATGCCGGCCAAGCCCGCGAAGCCCGTGCTTCCGCCTGCGCCGGAGGGCGTCGTGATAGAGCAGGACGTCAGATACCTGCCCGCGGACCGCGAGGAGCGGCTGGATCTGTATCTGCCGGCAGATCGGACGAAGGACGTCCGTTCGCCGGCGGTCTTGATCATCCATGGCGGAGGGTGGCTCGGCGGCGACAAGGCGAACGGTCGGGAGTTCAACATCGGTACCACGCTGGCGAATGCGGGTTATGTCTGCGCCAGCATCAACTATACGCTGGAGAAGGGCAAGTGCTGGCCGACGAACGTGATGGACTGCAAGAACGCGGTGCGGTTCTTGAGAGCCAATGCCGAGCGTTATCAAGTCGATACGGAGCATATCGGCGTCATCGGTGGGTCGGCCGGCGGGCATCTCGCGCTGATGGTCGGTTACACGAGTGACGTGACCGAGCTGGAGCCGAAATCGCCCTATCCGGGTGTGTCCGACAGAGTGCAGGCGGTGGTCGATATGTACGGCATCACCGACCTGATCACGCGGCAGAAGACGGACGCGTCGGGTAAGCCGACCGGCGTGCGCGCCTACGCGTCGAACCTGGTCGAAGGGTCGCCGGAGACGAAGCCCGACCTGTGGAAGCTCGCGTCGCCGGTATATCACATCTCAAAGGACAGCCCACCCACGCTGATTCTGCACGGGACGGCCGATACGACCGTGGACATCGATCAGTCGCACGAGCTTGACACGAAGCTGACCGAGGCAGGAGTCGAGCACAAGCTGATCGTCATCGACAAGATCGGCCACACATTCGACCTGCAGACGTGGGCCCACAAGCCGCTGCCGGAGGACCTCCGGCCGGTTGTGGTTGCTTTCTTCGACAGACACCTCAAGGGGCATTCGGCAGGCAGAGCAGCGGAAGGTGTTTCGGGATCTTCACTGCGTTCAGATACCGAGACACCCGTGGAGGGAGCGGATATGACACCTAAGGACTTCCTATCAAGCGAGACGATCTCCGTCCGGCAGGACGGGCGTGATTGGGTCATCGAGGGGCAGCACCGCAAAGTGACCTTGAGCGAGACCGACCTTGCTGTCAGGGTCAGGTCGGGCAGGTATACGTGGCAGATGAGGCCGTCGCAGCCGGACGAGCTGACGGTCGAGTCGGACGGCAAGAGGACTGCCCTGGCGCTCACGTCCGCTGGCCGGATGGAGTTCTCAAGGTATGATACCGGGCGGATGACCGGGGTCAAGATCGACGTGGGCGACTTCAAGGTCGATGGCAAGCCGCTCGACATCGCGCTGCAGTTGTTCGTGTGCCTCGAAGGCGACGAGCGAGGAGCTCGTGTGGGACGTCGTTCCGACCGAGGGCAGCGCGCGGATCAAGGAACTCCGCTGGCCGAAGGCCTTCGAGCCGAAGACCATCGATGCGGCCGCAATCCCTGCGATGCAGGGGATGCTTGTTCCCACCGATTGGCCCAAGAAGGTGAGTCTCTACGAGAGCATGACCTACGGCCGCGCGCTCTATATGCCGTGGTGGGGCTATCAGAAGGGCAAAGCCGCTGCCATGCTGATTATCGAGACCCCTTGCGATGCCGGCTGCGTGATGGACCACCCGGCGGGCGGCCCGACGCTGATGGAGATCAGATGGGTGCATTCGCTCGGCAAGCTCGGATACCCGCGGCGCGCGCGGATGGCGTTTTTCGACGAGGGGAACTACGTCACGTGCGCCAAGCGCTACAGGCAGTACGTGATCGAGAAGGGCGAGTTCGTCTCGCTCAAGGAGAAGATCGCGCGGTGCCCAATCGTTGGCAAGCTGATCGGGACGCCCGTCGTGCACACGGGCATTCTCTCCCACGTCCAGCCGGACTCCAGCTACTACGACAAGAACAACCCGGCGAAGAACCATCAACTTGTGACCTTCGACGCCAGGGCCGATGAGCTAGAGAAGCTGGCGGCCAAGGGCGTCAAACAGGCATACGTACACCTTGACGGCTGGGGCTTTCGCGGCTACGACAACCTGCACCCCGACATCCTGCCGCCGTGCCCGGAAGCTGGCGGATGGGAGGGTATGAAGCGGCTCGCGGACACCTGCGACAAGCTCGGCTACGTGTTCGCGATCCACGACCAGTATCGCGACTACTACTGCGACGCCGCCTCGTACGATGAGAGGCACACGATCCTCGACGAGAACGGCAACCGGCCGTTCGACAGCACCTGGTACGGTGGGCGGCAGTCGATCTTGTGCTCGTCGTTTGCGCCGGGTTATGTGAAGAGGAACCATAAGGCGCTGCTCGATCACGGGATCAAGCTGCGCGGCGCGTATCTTGACGTGTTCTCGGTGGTGCCGCCCGACGAGTGCTATAACCCCGAGCACCCCGTGTCGCGGGCGGACTGCCTGAAGTATCGCGCGCAGTGTTTTGACATCGTGAGGGCGCAGCTTGGAGTCGTGAGCTCCGAGGAACCGGCCGACTGGGCCGTGCCGCATCTCGACCTCGTCCACCACGCGCCGTACGCGCTCGATCCCAACCCCGGCAACGGCCCCGCGATGGGCATCCCCGTGCCGCTGTTTGAGCTGGTCTATCACGACGCGATAGTGACGCCGTGGACGGCGTCGATCACAAAGGGCGGGTGGGGGATACCCGACGCCGACGAGGGCTACCTGCACTGTCTGCTCAATGCGGGAATCCCGTACATATCCATGAACCCCGACAAGGCCGAACTCGCCCGCATGCGCATCATGTGCGCCCTGCACAAGCGCGTCGGGATGCTCGAGATGACCAACCACGAGTTCCTCGACTCGTCATATCGCAAGCAGCGCGCGACGTATTCCGACGAGACGATCGTGACGGTCGATTTCGATTCGGGGGAGTTCACGGTGTCGGACTAGATGGAACGAACCGCAAGCGCGGCGGTTCGTTGTCAGCAATATGGGAGCGGGGGCCCTCTCCATCGCTATGCACCGATTCTTGGCGGCATGGCTGGTGAGGGTGCATAGGTTGGCGAAGAATGGAAGGAGGAAGTAGTCACGTATCGCTTGTCCACTCCTCGGCAGGTTTTCACTGACTTATGAGCCGAACCTTCACGCGCCGCGCCTCGTGAATCGCCTCGCGGTCGGAGTATCGAACCTCGGCCTTCGTGAATGGTCGGCATAACATGCTCATCCATTCTTCCTACTGACCTTCACCTCCAGCAGCTTGCCGTTGTTCTTCTCCGTCAGCTCCACAGGCATAATGGGTCCCGTTTCACCTTCACTCTTTCCTTACGCCCTTGAACGGCTCGCCATCAGACTTCACGTCAACAAAGCGGCCCGTTTCGGTGTCCCGCTCGACCCATTGACCGGTCCGAGGATTCAACACCTGGGAGCGGCCTCCTGATCTCTTAGCCAACAACGATGGCTCGGACGGATCGAAGATCCGATACGCGAGCAGTTTCACGCGATCATTCACCAGGAACCAAGCCAGAGCATAGCCCCAAACGAACAGCGCCCAGCCCCAGCCGAGAGGCGTCATGAACAGCCCATAAACCGCGATCAGCGTCGCCACGATTTGCGTGCCGAGCACCGCTACCCATAGAACTCGCGCGGGGCGTATGGACCAGAACGGGCCGCGCGTGCGCGTCAGGAAGATCGTCAGATGTCCGGCCACGGACAGCTTCAGATACATCAGCGTCTGGATGTGCGCGCGGTCGAGATGAAAGACGCGATCACCGAGATAGAACAAGCCGAAGGCGGCTACAACCCCGATGACGCCCAGCACCGTAGCGATCCCCAGCACCAGGCGCATGTTCCACGCCTCGGGCTTATCCTTGTAGTGAACGTTGTCATACGCGATGGACAGGATGGCGCCGTCGTTGAGCAGCGCCAGCATCACGATCATCACCGCGGTCACCGGATAGAAGTTGAACACCAGGATCGCCAGTGTCATGAAGAACAGAACGCGCAGCGTCTCGGCGATGCGGTAGATGGCATAGCTGTTCATCCGCTGGAAGATCTTCCGGCTCTCCTTGATCGCGTCAATGATCACCGACAGGCCGGGAGTCAACAGCACGATGGACGCCGCCGCCCTCGCCGCATCCGTCGCGCCCGAAACCGCGATGCCGCAGTCGGCCTTCTTCAGCGCGGGAGCGTCGTTCACCCCGTCGCCCGTCATGCCGACGATGTGGCCGCGTTTCTGCAGGACGTCTACGATGTGGAACTTGTGTTCGGGGAACACCTGGGCGAAGCCGTCCGCTCTCTCGATGGACTCCGCCAACTTTGCCGTCTCGTGATGCTTCGTGTTCGCCGAAGCCGCCGGCATCGAGGATATTCGTGCCCATCCCTAGTTTCTTGGCGGTTTCCTGGGCGATGGCCAGTTGGTCGCCCGTAACCATTTTGACCGCCACGCCCATCTGCCGTGCGCTTGCGATGGTTGCTTTGGCTTGCTCGCGCGGCGGATCGAACAATGGCAGCACGCCGACAAACTGCCATTTGCCTTCCTGATCTGCCCGAGCCACACCCAATGAACGGAAGCCGCGCGCCGCGAATTCATTGACGGCTTTGTCGACGGCGGGCTTTACCTGCCCGGCATTGGCCGACAACTCCATGATCACCTGAGGCGCGCCCTTGGTCACCTTGAACTCTTTTCCGTCCGCGCCCTTGACGGTGGCTTCGGTGCGCTTATGCACCGGGTCGAACGGCTGGAAATGGACCACCTGATAGCCCTTCAAGGCCTGATCGTCTTTTCAGGCCGGCGATCACCGCCATGTCGATGGTGTCCTTGTCTTCCTCGCGAGAAGCCAGCGCGGCGCATAGAATGACCTCGTCGGCGGGAACATCGTTCACGCTGAACGGATCGCCCAGCGTCAGCTTGTTCTCGGTCAGGGTGCCGGTCTTGTCCGCGCACAGCACGTCCACGCCGGCCAGTTCCTCGATGGCCGCCAGCCGGGTCACGATCGCCTCCTTTTTTGCCAGCAGGCGAGCCCCGACCGCCATTGTCACCGACAGCACAGTAGGCATCGCCACTGGAATCGCGGCCACAGTGAGCACCAATGCGAACTGAAGCGTGGTGAGCATCGGGTCGCCGCGCCAGAGCGCAACGCCCAGAATCAGCATTACGAGAGTCACCGCAAGGATGATCAGATAATCGCCGATCTTCAGCACCGCGCGTTGGAAATGGCTGACGGTGTGCGCCTCCTGCACCAGTTGCGCCGTCTTGCCGAAGTAGGTGTTCGCACCCGTCGCATAGACCATTGCGCCGATTTCACCCTGGCGGATAATCGAACCCGAGAACACCGCCTCGCCAGGTTTGCGCTCGGCGGGTAATGACTCTCCCGTCAGAGCGGACTGGTCCACTTCTACCGGATCACCGTCCAGCAACCGCGCATCTGCCGGCACGATGTCACCGAGACGCAATCGGATGACGTCGCCCGGCACCAGTTCACGCGCCTCCGGCGTGGTCCACTTCCCATCGCGTAGGACACGGGCCTTGATCGCCAGCCTGGCCTTCAGCGCGGCGATGGCGTTGCCCGCCTGGTGCTCTTCCCAGAATCCGACCACTGCGTTGGCGAGAAGCAGAAGGAGGATGATAGAGAAATCCGGCCAATGCCGGGCTATCGCCGAAAGGACCACGGCCGCCTCGATCATCCACGGGATCGGACCCCAGAAATAGGTAAGGAATTTCAGGAACGGATTGACTTTCACCTCGGCAATCTCGTTGGGACCATATTGGGTCAGCCGTTTCTGCGCCTCGGCTTCACTGAGGCCGTCCGGCGACGACTCCAGTTTTGCCTGCAGTTCGGGCATGGGAATGGACTTCAAATCGTCCTTCGATGCCGCTTTGTTCGGGGCTGCGTGCTTACTCATAGGAGGCTCCTGTTCTTCTCCATCGCGGCATTGTACTCGCCACGGCGCGCGGCACTGTTGCACTTGGCTCGATGATACAGAGCCTGCTGTGCTGCCGGCACATTGGCTTCCTCGCCTCTCCAAATCTCCATGGCCGGTTGCTGGATGGCGCGGGCAAACGAAAACGCCAACGCCCAGGGCAGTCGCGACTTGAATCTAGCATTCATGGCGCTAAGACGCGCCGAGGCAAGTTCGTAGGGCTGTCCCCCCGACAAGAACGCAATTCGCCGGCACAGCAGCGGGCACGGCTCGCAAGAGACACGCAACCGTGGCGTCGGCCACCTCATCCACAGGTGCTTGCCTGGGGCAGGTCAATCCGGGAAGCACCATGTTGGGCTTCAGGATCATACCCTCCAGCATCACCCGTTGCGTATAGAGCTGATCGAACACCGTTCGCAGGACTTCCTCACTCACCTCGCGGCACCGTTCCAGGTCATGCTCGCCGTCCATGAGCACTTCAGGCTCGACGACGGGGACCAGTCCGGCTTCCTGGCACAGTGCGGCATAGCGAGCCAGCGCGTGCGCGTTGGCCTCGATGCAGCCCCGACTGGGAATGCCATCACCTATGGTGATCACCGCGCGCCACTTGGCAAAACGCGCGCCCATCTGAGAGTATTCGGCCAGGCGGTCGCGCAATCCGTCCAGGCCTTCCGTTATTCTCTCTCCGGGATGACCTGCCATGTCTTTTGCGCCGGTGTCAACCTTGATGCCGGGAATGATCCCCGCATCGATGATGACTTTGACAAAGGGAGTGCCATCTTTCTTGGACTGGCGAATCGTCTCATCGTAGAGGATCGCGCCGCTGATGAACTCGCCCAAGCCGGGCGTGGTCACAATCAATTCCCGATACGCGCGCCGAGCCTCCTCGGTCTGGGGAATTCCCAACGCGGCGAATCGTTTGTTGCAGGTTGGATTGCTTTCATCCATCGCCAGCAGGCCCTTGTCGCCGGCGACCAGCGCCCTCGCGGTGTCTATAAGCTCTCGCACGTTCATATTCAGCCCTTTCGCAACAGCAGGATCAAGCCAACCAACACCGCCAGAACCAGCGTCCACAGTCCAATGGCGACGTGTGTGTCCCTCAATGCTTGATCTCTTTGCCGCCAACTGAGCGGGTGAATGCCCTGCACCAGAAACGTTGCCACGCCGGCGAGGTTCGTGCAGATCAGGTTCACTAGAAACAGCGTCCACGCGCCCATTGCCAGCGCGGGACGCCCGTTGCCCATCAGCAGCCCAGCTGCGACCAGCGGCGGTAATAGCGCCAGTGCCACCATCACCCCGATCAAGGATGATGCGGGCATACCATTCGTGAACGCCAGTGCGCCAGCGCAGCCCGCAGCCAATGCCAACGTGGTATCACCCAGCCTAACCTCCGTGCGCGACGCCACCTCGAACATGGCCGGATCCACATGCACCAGCAGGCCGATGATCACCGATACCGCCATGGCAATCGCAATCCCGAACAGCGAAGCCAGAGATGCGCGCCGAATCAGTGATAAGTCAGCCAATGCCGTGCCGAGCGCCAACGCGACGTTCGGCCCGAGCAACGGCGCAATCACCATCGCGCCGATGATGATGGCCGCGCTGTTGTGCTGCAGACCGACGGCCGCTACAATCGTGGACAGCGCGACCATCACGAGATAGCTCCGCGAACACCGCGCGGCGTTCTTTATGCTCTCGTACAACTCCTCCCGGCTGACGCGCTCCGGCGGTAGTCCGCGAGTGGCGGACGGTTCCAGTTCGGCGCGCGGCAGTGTCGCCGCGACAGGCAGGATCACTATCCGGCTGTCCTCCTCGCCGGCGTACCGTTCCTGCAGCAGATCCAGCACGGCTTCGTTCCGTTCCGCGTCCATCAAGATCCGCAACAGCACTTTTCCGTCCAACAGTCGGAGCTGCCGGTGCTCGATCACCGTGCTGTCCTTGAGAAGCTCGCGGACATCCGCGCCATCGTTCTCCCGCAGCACCATCTCGATCAGTCGCAGCGCCATCAGCGGCGTCACCCTCCCCATTTCCAGTTCCGGACTTCCGGCAAGTCTTGGCCGTGCTCGTCGATGTAGTGCTTGTGCTCGATGAGCTTGTCCTGCATCTGCTGCTTCAGGTAGGCCCCCTTGGCGCCCAACTCCGGCAGCCGATCGACCGCGTCTTGCACAAGATGGAACCGGTCTATGTCGTTCTGCACCCTTATGTCAAAGGCCGTCGTGATCGTGCCTTCTTCCTTGTAGCCACGGACGTGGAGGTTGTGGTTGGTCCGGCGGTAGGTCAAACGGTGGACCAGCCATGGGTATCCGTGGAAGTTGAAGATGATGTGCTTGTCTTTCGTGAAGAGCGAGTCATAATCCTCGTCGCTCAGCCCGTGCGGATGCTCGCTCTGCGGCAGCAGCTTCATGAGATCGACGACGTTGATCACCCTGATCTTCAGATCGGGCAGATGCTCTCGAAGGATAGAAACGGCCGCCAGGGTCTCGAGTGTCGGCGTGTCGCCGCAACAGGCCATTACCAAGTCCGGCTCGGAGCCCTGGTCGTTGCTGGCCCACTGCCAGATACCGATTCCCTCAGTGCAATGCACGACTGCCTCGTCCATGGTCAACCACTGCGGCAGCGGGTGTTTCCCCGCAACCACCACGTTCACATAGTTTCGGCTGCGCAGACAGTGATCGAAAACCGACAAGAGGCAGTTGGCGTCGGGCGGAAGGTAAACGCGCGCGATCTCGGCCTTCTTGTTGATAACGTGATCGAGAAAGCCCGGATCCTGGTGCGTGAAGCCGTTGTGGTCCTGCTGCCAGACGTGGGAAGCCAGCAGGAAGTTCAGCGACGAGATCGGCCGTCGCCAGGGCAGTTCCAACGTCACCTTCAGCCACTTGGCGTGCTGGCTGAACATCGAGTCGATGATCCGAATGAAGGCCTCGTAGCTGTTGAACAGCCCATGCCGCCCGGTCAGCAGATAGCCCTCGAGCCATCCCTCGCACTGGTTCTCGCTGAGCATCGAGTCCAGCACGCGTCCGGCGGGCGCGAGGAATTCATCATTGCCTTCCTTATGGGCGTCCCACTGGCGGTTGGTGACTTCAAAGACCGCGCCCAGGAGATTAGAGACCGTCTCGTCGGGACCGAATATCCGGAAATTGCGCTGATCCTGATTCAGCTTGGCCACGTCACGCAAGAACTTACCCAGCACGAGCGTATCTTCGCCGCTGACGGCGCCGGGCGAAGGCACTTTCACCGCGTGGGCGCGGAAATCCGGCATTCGCAGATCGCGCAGCAGGATTCCGCCGTTGGCGTGCGGATTGGCGCCCATCCTCCGGTCGCCCTCTGGCGCGAGCTCCGCCAATTCCGGTATGAGCCGGCCATTCTCATCGAACAGCTCTTCGGCCTTATAGCTCTTCATCCAGCTCTCAAGCTGCTTGAGATGATCAGGATGCTCTGGATCCACCAGAATCGGCACCTGGTGCGCTCGGAACGTGCCCTCGACTTGTAGGCCATCGACTACTTTCGGCCCCGTCCAGCCCTTGGGTGACCTGAGGACGATCATCGGCCAGCGCGGCCGCGTGGCGTCGTTCTTGGCTCGCGCATTGCTCTGGATTTGCCGGATGTCCTCGATGGCCTTTTCCAGAGACACCGGCCATGAGTTGGTGCATCTGTTCCGGTTCATCGCCTTCCACAAAGTAAGGCGTCCAGCCACAGCCTCGCAGAAACTGCTCCAACTCCTCGTGCTCGATGCGCGCCAGAACCGTTGGGTTGCTGATCTTGTAGCCATTGAGGTGCAGGATCGGCAGCACGGCCCCGTCCGTGATTGGGTCGAGAAACTTGTTGGACTGCCAGGAGGTCGCCAATGATGCCGTTTCCGCTTCGCCGTCGCCGATGACGCAGGCGACGACCAGATCGGGATTATCGAACGCGGCCCCGAATGCATGGCTGAGCGAGTACCCCAGCTCGCCACCTTCGTGAATCGACCCCGGCGTCGTCGGTGCGACATGGCTGGAAATCCCACCTGGGAACGAGAACTGCGTGAACAGCTTCTTCAACCCGGCCTCGTCCTGGGTGACGTTCGGATATACTTCACTCCAGGTGCCTTCGAGGTAAACGTTGCCCACAATCGCCGGGCCGCCGTGACCGGGACCGGCGATGTAGAACATATCCAGGTCATACTTCTTGATGACCCGGTTCAAATGCACATAGATGAAGTTCTGACCGGGCGTCGTGCCCCAGTGCCCGACCACCAGCGGTTTCACGTGCTCCAGCTTCAGCGGCTCCCGAAGCAGAGGGTTATCGTAGAGGTATATCTGGCCTACGGACAGATAATTGGCGGCGCGCCAATAGGCGTTTGTCTTTCGCAGCATTTCCGGGGACAGGGGTTCATTCATGGGTCGCTCCTTTTCGTTGCCGGTGTCGGTGTCTGTTCGGGTCATGACGTACCCTTTTCTCCGATCAGATCCTCGATCTCTTGTGTCTTCTGGTGCATTTGGTCGTCGGTGTTTGCCTCGACGTTCAGTCGCAAGAAGCGGCTCGGTCTGGCTTGGGCGCAGGTTGAACCACCAGTTGGGGTAGTCGATTCTGAGGCCGTCCAGTTCGGTGATCTTCCCGTCCTGGTAGTGCGCCTTGACTTTGGCAATCGTCCCCGGAATGTCCGATACTTCGAAGTTCATCTCCGGGCTGTGGAAGTAGCGCTGAATAGGCTTGGCAAGCTCGGACAAGGTCTTTGCCTTCGCTTAGCAGGGTGCGTATCATCGTGAGCATGGTAAGGTCGCCGTTGTCGGTGATATGGAACTTGTCGTAGTAGTAGTGGCACGACAATTCACCGCCGAAGTAAGCGCCTGTTTCTCGCATCTTCGCCTTGATGAACGCATGTCCCACTTTCCACATCAACGGCTTGCCGCCGGCCTTCTCGATCTCCTCGGGAACGGCACGGCTGCTGCGAACATCGTATATGATGGTGGCGCCGGGCTTTTCCTTCAGCATCTGCCTTGCAAGAATAGCCGTGACTATATCGCCTGATATGCGCTCGCCGTTCTCGTCAACGAATCCGGCGCGGTCTGCGTCGCCATCATACGCAACCCCGAGTTCGGCCCCGTAACTCTTTACTGTCTGTTTGAGACTGGTCAGTGTTTCTTCTTTGAGCGGGTTCGCCTCATGGTTTGGGAACCGGCCGTCCAAGTCCCAGAACAGTGGATAGACCTCACAGTTGGAGTTCATGAACAACTTGGGCAGAACGATTCCGTCCATTCCATTGCCGTTATCGACGGCCAGCTTCAAACCGCCGAAGTCTTTGAGACCACTCGCGGCGAGCACGTCCGGGACATACCTGTCTACCATCGATATGGTCTCGCGGACCTTTCCTACCTGCGTCGGCTTGGGGAAATCGCCCGCGTTGGCAATGTCATATAACTCCTGGTTGCTGACGTAATCGATGGCGGGTATAGCCTTGGGGCCGACCAGCTTCACGCCGTTGTACTGCTCGGGATTATGCGACGCAGTGATCTGAATGCCCACATCCGCGTTCAGAACGCAGACGGCATAGTAGTACATAGGCGTAGTCGTCAGACCTATGTTGATGACGTCGCTGCCTTCGTCCATAAGTCCCTGCATCACGGGGTCGAGCAGTGCCGGCCCGCTGCTCCTCATATCGTGGCCGACCACCGCAAGGCCGGGCTTCATCTTCTGCGCGAAGGCCCTGGAGACACGATAGGCGACATCCTCATCGAACTGGTCCGGATATGTGCCTCGTATGTCGTACGCTCTGAACATGCTCGGGTCTATGGTTTTCATCAGCGTCATCTCTCCATTCGGAAGGGGCTCGCAAGTGTGTCGGTCATTCCCTGGCGTGATGCAGCCTGTCAGATGGACAATCCCATCTCTCTCAAGGCTGCCACGGTTATCTCGTGATCGACGTGGACTATCGCCGAGATCCCAAGCCCCCGAGCCACCTCCACGTTCAATGGTGTGTCATCTATGTAGACAACCGCATCCAGCGGCAGCAGGACCTGGTCAAGCGCCATGTGGAATATCTTTGCGTCGGGCTTCCGGCAGTGGACAAAGCTCGATACCACGAAGAAGTCGATGAGCCCAGTGAGGTCGAATGAGCGGACCCTGTGAAGCGTTAGTTCGCGCCCCTCATTGGAGAGCGCAATCACCTTCATTCCGTACCCGGCTTTGAGCCCGGCAAACAGGCGCAGCATGTCCGAATATGGTTTGGACTGGCTGAACATGAAAGTCTTGTAGTCGTCCCGCGAAAATCCGCGCTCCTTGAAGAAGACTACATGGTCCAGGTATTGGTCAAGCGTCATGTCTCCTTCTTCATAGGTCTGGACTACTATCTCGTGTCGGTCCTCCACTTCGTCGTGGTCATATTCGAACCGCTCGGCGGCTCTTGCGCGTGCATGACGGTCCCAACCCTTTGTGAGAATCACTCCGCCGATATCCAGGAGCAGAGCTCCGACTGGCGATGGTTTCATTGCTTTACCTCGTTCGTGTTGGCGGCTCTGTCTATCGAGCGCAGCGCGCTCTGCCGCGCGGCGGGAGCTTCAGGCCGAATTCGATGTCGGCCCAGAGTGCTGGTGTTTGCCGATGATGCTCTCGATCAAGCTGGTCAGCTTATCTGCAGCACCATCGATGGCTTGGTCCAAGGTCTCTGCCTGGTCAGTGACCACGATGGGCTGGCGGCCTTCGAGGCGGGCTTCCATCATGCAGCGCATGTCGCCACTGCCGCCCTTCTTGTCGCTGTTCTCATCGCTCAGATGGACCTCCACTCGCGTGATGTGATCGCTGAATTGGCTCAGAGCGCTTTCCACTACGCCACTGACCTGAGCAACCAGCGCCTCGTGACATTCGATGTTAGAGTCGGTATTGACTTGGATCTGCATGGTTTTCTCCTGTTGTGATCGTGATTGGCTTGATACCGGTTGGTGGCAGCCAGTCCCGTGTGGTCCGGCATCTGCTTGGCCGAGATGACGATGCGGAGGCCTTCCACGAGAGCGGAGGTGCTTATGCCGTGCGTGCGGCCACCCCTCGTCAGTTCCGGGATCCTTCGCATTAGCGGCATGTACCGCAACTGTGATCTTGCGAACCCCTGTTGATGCTCACTCGTCTGCTTACCGAACGACCAGGACCGGCCTGTGCAAGTCCGTCGAGAGCTTATCCGGCTGTGAAGCGGCCCGGCCCCGAAGCCAGTCCAGCATACCGTGCCCATCTCCACTAATGACGATGAAGTCACGGTAACGACGTGTATCACTACAGAGCCTCCTGATCGTGCGAACCCTACACCGCCCAGCTCTGCATTTGACTATACCCTGAGTCCACCGGAACCAAACTGCCCCGGCCGTTCCACATCTGCTGCGTTGGAGGGCTCTACGTCAAGAAGGGGCTCGTGGATACAGATGGGTTTGCTCGCGCGATACTTGGGTATACTATCGCAGACAAGCCCAGGAATAAAAGAACGACGATTGCAGGGATGGAGACTCTATGAAAAGCAGCCTGAATGATCTGATTGGTTATACCATCCGAGCCACTGATGGTGACATCGGAAGAGTCGCTGAGTTCTATTTCGACGACGAGGGCTGGACGATCCGCTACGTCGTCGTGGACACTGGCGGATGGCTTTCAGGACGCAAAGTCCTGATCTCGCCCGTCGCCTTTGACGCGCCCGACTGGGAATCAGGGACTCTCCCCGTGAACCTGACCAAGGAGCAAGTGCGAAACAGCCCGAGCATTGACACTGACAAGCCCGTCTCGCGCCAGCATGAGACCGAGTTGCACGGATATTACGGCTGGCCCGTTTACTGGGGCGGCGGTGCTGCATTCGGCGCGTTCGAGGCTTCGCCACTGATGGTAATGGAGACTGTGAAAGAAGACGAAGTTTCGCCGGAGGAGCCTGGGAGCGATACACACCTGCGCAGCACGTCCCAGGTAACCGGCAACCACATCGAGGCCACCGATGGCGATATCGGACGTGTCGAGGACTTCATGGTGGACGATGAGACATGGGCCATCCGCTACTTGCTCGTAGACACGCGCAACTGGTTGCCGGACAGAAAGGTTCTGGTGTCTCCCCGATGGATCAAGCGCGTGAGCTGGGCCGAGTCGAAAGTCTTCGTGGACCTGACGCGCGATGCTATCGGGAACAGCCCTGAGTTTGATCCCGACAAGCCCGTCACCCTCGACTACGAAAGCAAACTGCACGACTACTACGGACGCCCCTTGGACTGAGGGCAAGATCAATCGGCAGCGTGAACTGCGGCGTGCTCGACACTGTGGGCCACCTCGGTATCAAGGCGTATGAGATCGGCCTGGTATCTCTATAGTCCGGGCCGTTTCGTTCCAGTCAAGGGATCTGCCGTTGAGCACCACTCTGCTGAGGCCGTCAACGGGCGGTATGTGCAGGACGGTGCGTTTCGGCGTTGTTCTGAACTCCGGGCGCCAGTTCACGTAGAGTGTCCTGCCGCCATCATCCAGCTTCACTCTGAGGCTCACTGGCCCGTAATACGTCGGTATCCTCTCGAAGACCGCCTCTCGGTCGGTCCTCAGCCACGCAAGTGGCACGAGGCGCAGGAGATGCAGTTCACCCTCCGATATCGCGTCGTCAATCACCGCCAGACGCGCAAGATAGACTTCTGGAGTCCAGTGAGTTGTCCCGCTTATCCCTCCGCGGGACTCGCACACGGAGTATGTCTGGCGAGACATGGCTCCCGCGAACAGCGAGTACATCCCTTCCAGGAACCTGTTCCTATCGCCAAGCTGCCAGGAGTGGAAGACGTTCCAACTATAGCAGCACTCGAAGCTCGACATTTCATGCCAGAGCGCTTGGGGTTGATAGAGGTCTGAGTCGGGCCTGAAGTGCCTTGTCTGAGGCCCCTCCCTGAACCAGAGCAGGGCGTCGAGGTGAAGCACAACCGCCATAAGCGTGGACACCCACACTTCATCCAGTCAGATGGTCCATGGAAGTAGTTTTAGATCGGCTGGACTGCTATCTCTTCTTGCCTTGTCCAGCAAAGCCCGAGACGACCCGACCAAGCTAGCCAATCCTCCTATGCAGCCGCACGTTCTGAGCTTTCCACTGAAGCAGCGGCTGGGACTCAATGCGGATCACCATCTCGCTGTCAGAAGTGAGCAGGGATGGCACTATCTCGCCCCGATCCAGTATCCGATCCAGGAACTCATTCTCGTTGTCATGCAGGGGCAGGACGGAATCCAGAGCCGAGCGACACTCGTCCACGAGCCTCTGTCCCCAGCCATCGAAATCGCCGACCGTTTTCAGGAAATCGGTTCTAAGTACGGGCAGGAGCATTTCCCGCAGTTCCCGAGGCTCGAAGCCGACATCACCAGCCGACACGGTTCTCCAGTCTTTCGGGTTCATCGCACCATACATAACGAAAGCCAGTCGCAGTCTCTGTATATCCAGCATATCGTTTTTCAGCAGCCGGTGTGCGTCGAACAGGTCTCTTCCGGCGTGTCTCGATAGCAAAGCTGCCAGCTTACCGGCCGCCAACTCGTGTATATCCAATATCTGGATGTCCTGAGCGCCATAGCCGCCTATTGGTTTGGAGCTAAGCCGACGGCTCGACCATAGTGGCTGCCTGAGCATAAAGTTGAGGTCAAGCTCCAGGTTTGCTCCTTGGGTTGCTGAAGTCTGATAACGAAGGTGCCACTTTCCCCCAGCGTGTCCACCGGGGAGCCTTTGGACGTTGAAGTCCAGACGAGTGCACACCGACGCTATGGCTCTCTCCACATTCGGACGCTCAGCCAGCATCGTCTCCCTGTCGAGCGATCCCACGTAGTTCACGTCAATATCGACTGACAGCCGGGGCAAGTCGAAGAGGAATAGATTGAGTGCAGTCCCGCCCTTAAGAACCAGTCTGTCCCTCAAGTACTCGTGTTCACCAAGTTCCTTGAGAATGGCAAGTAGTTGGACAGCCTTCTCCACGATCTCACTGCGGAATCCGGTCTCGGCGGTCAACTCGATCAGTCTCTGAGCGGAGATCCTCAAGCCGGTTCCTCCCAAGAGTGGTTCAGGATATCCAACGGAACGATCAGGTTCCACGACTCGACCAATCGCCCCTGCTTTCGCAGTCGGTCGAAGTAGCGGCGCTGCCGTGGGATAGCCGACTTGAGCCGATCAAGGTGCTCGTTCCCGACCATCAGCGAGTCCTTGTGCTGCTCAAGAAAGAAGCCGACCTTCGCTGTCGTAGTGGCATTGCCGAGCAGCAGGGCGTAATCCACTACCTTGTCGAGATGGAAGTACTCCACTGATTCCAGCGATCTCCATACCTCTTCCCAGCCTCCCGACAGATCAGGACGATCCAGCATATCAACGAGAGTTCGTTCCAGACTCGTAACACGCACCTCCAGCCCTGCGACCTCGGCGGCTTCCACGGCAGAACCCTCTTGGGACTTTGCCGAGAGCTGCTTCGGATGAGGGGTTGCTCTATAGGAAGTGCCTCTGAGATCGAACGGTCGCACCTTATCGGCAGTCAGATAGGTAAACGTGTTGAATGCCGAATACGCCCTGCCCCGGAACTGCAGTGCCGTGTGATATGAGAGAATGGCATCGGGCGCAAGGTGAGAGGCAACCAGGTAGGGATCAGGCTCAGTTGTCTCGGGTGTCTGACCCGGCGGAACAGTGGCGAATAATCCCCGTCTCAGCCTGACTATCTCACCCGAACGTGTGTAGCGTCTGAGCGTTGCCCAGAGCGTATTGACGTTGCTGGAGCCGTACGTGGCAGCATACCGTGCAAACTCATCATACGTAAAGACCGGATGCGTGGCAAAGAAGTCTTTGGTCTTCATCACTGGTGCTCCACCTACCGGCTTGCTTCCGGTTGATCCTGAGTATCAATACCATTACAAATGCTAATAGTATTGCTCCACTTTGTCAACCAACTCGATGTCGTGCCAAGACTCTCAGCAAGCGCCTTGCAGACCACAAATGAGCGTGAATTGGGAGTCTGGAGTTGCCGCTGGAGATGCAGATAGCGGTACGGAGGTTCAGGAAGTTCGCAATAGGCTTCGAGCGGGCTGTTGGGAAAAGGACACAGATACCCCGCGAATGAGAAGGAGCCGACCCTTTTGGACCGGCTCCAGAACCTGGGAGCGGGGAGAGGATTTGAACCTCTGACCTTCGGGTTATGAGCCCGACGAGCTACCAGACTGCTCCACCCCGCGTCGTCGATTATTATTATACCACCCTATGCCCGCGGCTGTAAAGCTCTCGGGCGTTCGAAAAGCCCAAGAGTTTTGGCGCTGGAGGGTATTGCGCGGGCTGATAGCCGCTGCGGAACGTATCAGCCGAGCCTGAGTCTCGCGAACTTCAGCTTGCCCACTTTCAGAATCTGGCCGTCTTTGATCGCGACGTTTCCCATCACATCCGTCTGCTTCTCGCCGTCGATCGACACCGCCCCGCTCTGGATCAGCCGCCTTGCCTCACTGCTCGATGGGGCGAAGCCCGCCGTCGCGATCAGCTTGACCAGTCGAATGCAGCCGTCCTCCATCTCATCTTTGGCGATGGCGATCTCGGGCATCTCCTGCGGGACCTCACGCGAGCTGAACACTCTCTCGAACTCCGCCTGCGCGGCGGCGGCCGCCTCGGCGGAATGGTAGACCGCTGACTACCTCGCGCGCGAGGCGCTTCTTGACGTCCATCGGATGTGCCGCGCCGGACGCGAGATCGCGCTTGATCTGCTCGATCTCGTCGAGGGGCACGTCGGTGCTGAGTTCGAAGTAGACCGGCATGACATCGTCCGGGATCGACATCAGCTTGCCGAACATATCGTTGGGCTCATCGGTGACGCCCACGTAGTTGTCCAGCGACTTGCTCATCTTCTGCACGCCGTCCAGGCCCGGCAGGATCGGCATGAACAGCCCGACCTGCTCCTCCTGGCCGTACTGGGTCTGCAGATCGCGGCCCATGAGGATGTTGAACTTCTGGTCGCGTGCCGCCGACTTCCACGTCCGACTCCAGCACCACCGAGTCATACGCCTGGCAGACGGGATAGAGCAGTTCATGCATGCTGATCGGGCGACCCTCGGCGAGTCGTGTGGCGAAATCGTCGCGCTCAAGCACCCGGGCGACGGTCAGTTTCGATGCTACCTTGATGACATCCGCGAAGCTCAGCTTGCCGAGCCATTCGCTGTTGAAGACGACCCTGGTCTTGGCGGGATCGAGAATGAGGCAGTATTGATCGTAGTAGGTCTTCGCGTTCTCGCGGATCTCCTCTTCGGTAAGCTGGGGTCGAGTGACGGACTTGCCGCTGGGATCGCCGATGGAGGCCGTGAAGTCGCCGATTATGATGATGACCTCGTGGCCGAAGTCCTGAAACTGCCTCATCTTGCGCAGCACGACCGCGTGCCCGATGTGGATATACGGCGCCGTCGGGTCCAGCCCGAGCTTGATTTTGAGCGGCTTACCGGTCTCGGCGGACTTCGCGCAACTTAGCCTTGAGGGCGTCCTCGGGGACGATCTCCAGAGTTCCCGCGCTTGATCGCCTCGAATTGTTCGTCAACAGTCACTTGTTCGCTCCAGCTTGAGTTGTCATATCGTAACACGCCCGGCACTGCATGGTCAACGCTCATGCTACTTCGGTTGCGGACCATTGGGTTCGGCAGGGTCCCTTCTCTCGTACCCTCAACCTAAACTCTCTACCCCGTTGACACGCCCGGTTTGAGCGTGCTAGACTACGGCATACTTCTCACGATGGATGGGAGTCTGGCCATTGGTGACGAACGGTCGAAATACGGCGGATGCGGCAGGAGGACGTCCCCGCGGTCATGGTGATCGAGCGGGAGTGCTTCACCGTCCCGTGGCGGGAGAGCGCGTATATAACTGAGCTTTCCAACCGCTCCGCCTACTACATAACTGCGTGGATTGGCGACGAGATCGTGGGCTACGGAGGCATGTGGGTGATAATGGACGAGGCCCACATCACGACGCTCGGCGTTGCCAAGAACTGCCGCGGGCATAAGATCGGCGAGCAGGTGCTGATCGCTATGCTTGAGGAGGCCATGCGGCACAAGGCCCGCCGTGCTACGCTCGAGGTGCGCGAGAGCAATGCCGTCGCCCAGAACCTCTATCGCAAGTATGGTTTCCAACCGGCCGCGATCCGCCGGGGCTACTACACCGACAATCATGAGAACGCCATCGTGATGTGGGTGGACAATCTCGGCGGCATCGCGTTCAATTCCAGATTCGAGGAACTCAAAGGCCACCTTGCGCAGCAAGCGGGGGCTCACGAGTGAGGATCCTCGGGATTGAGACAAGCTGCGACGAGACCAGCGCGGCGGTCGTCGACGACGGAACCCGCATCCTCTCCAACGTGATTGCCTCCCAGATAGATCTCCACGCCAGGTTCGGAGGCGTCGTGCCGGAGGTCGCGAGCAGGCGGCACGTCGAACTGATCCTGCCGACCATTGCCGAGGCGCTCGATGAGGCCGGCTGCACGCTTGCCGACATCGACTGCATCGGCGCGATCAACCGACCGGGTCTGATCGGCGCGCTGATCGTCGGCGCTGCTTCGGCGAAGACGATTGCCTACGGCGCCGGCCTGCCGCTGGTCGCTGTCCACCACATCGAAGCGCACATCTACGCCAACTTCCTGACCCCCCCCATCCCCTCCCTGGTAGGGGGGGGTGAGGGGGGGGTGGTCGGGTGTCAGGTGTTAGGTGATGGGGCCGACACCCAACACCCGACACCCGACACCGTTGGGATCCATTTTCCCCTGGTGTGCCTGATCGTGTCCGGGGGACACTCCGATCTGGTGCTCATGACCGGGTCATGGCGAATACCGCATACTCGCCCGAACCCGTGACGATGCCGCGGGCGAGGCGTTCGACAAGTGCGCGAGGGCGATGGGGCTGGGCTACCCCGGCGGGCCGCTGATCGACAAGCTCGCGCGTGACGGCAACCCGAACGCGATTGCGTTCCCGCGCGCGAGGGTCGGCGACACGCTCGACTTCAGCTTCAGCGGGCTCAAGACCGCCGTGATTCGATACGTTCAGGCGCAGTCCAAAGTCGAAAGTCGAAAGTCCAAAGTCGAGGATGTCGCCGCGAGCTTCCAGCAGGCTGTCGTTGACGTGCTTGTTGACCATACGTTTCGGGCGGTCGAGCAGACGGGTGTGAAGCAGGTGCTGCTTGCGGGCGGGGTTGCGGCGAACAGCGCACTGCAGGCGGCAGTCAAATGCTCGCGGGGCCGAAATGGGGATCGCAGTAAGCGCGCCGCCGCCGGTGCTGTGCACGGACAACGCCGCCATGGCCGCGTCGGCCGCATATTTCGCGTACGAGCGCGGGGAGACCGCGGGCCTCGACATGGACTGCTACGCAAGCGAGCCGCTGGGCAAGAGGCTGTAGGAGGCGTCTCCGACGGCGACCTTTGCTGACAAGCTGGCAGGAATAGTCAGCGCTGCTGTATAATCCACAGTCGGCGATTGTCCCAGATGTTAGGGGTTCGGACTTCGAACCTCTGACCTCGGACTTCGATCGCAACAGGAGGCTTGGTAATGAACTGGAGTGTACGTTGGCGTCTCAGCGCGATGATGTTCCTGGATACGCCATCTGGGGCGCGTGGGCGCCGTTCTTGTGGACCTATCTGGTCGATCCAAAGAACGGCCTTGGGATGACTCAGCCCCAGGCCGGTATCGTTTTCGGGATGCTTGCGCTGGCCTGCATTCTGGCGCCGTTCACGGGCGGGCAGATCGCCGACCGCTGGGTATCGACGGAGAAGTTCCTCGGCGTGGTGCACCTTGCGGGCGGCGTGGTGCTGTTCTTCCTGGCCAAGGCGCATGGTTTCGGGCAGGTGTCCGCGCTTATGGCGCTCTACTGTCTGCTCTACGCGCCTACCCTGGCGTTGACCAACTCGATCGGTTTCCACCATATTGGGGACCAGAAGATATTCGGCCAGATTCGTGTTCTGGGCACGATCGGCTGGATCTGCGCGGGATTCATTCTGTTCGGATGGAGATCGATGCACCTCCTTCCCAATGTGGCAGATTGCCTGATGCTCCCGGCTGCTCTGAGCATCATAATGGGCTTGTTCTGTTTCTTCCTGCCGCACACGCCGCCCGCCAAGGACGAGGCCGCGGATCCGCTGGCGTTCCGCGAAGCGTTTGTGATGCTGAAGAACAAGAACTTCCTCATCTTCATGCTCATCGCTTTTGTAGTTACGACTGAGCTGCAGTTCTACTATGGGCCGACGGAGCAGTTCCTCAAGACGGCCCTGCAGATACCCGGCAAGTTTACTCCGATCGTGCTCTCGGTCGCGCAGGCGGCGGAGTTCTTCGCCATGGCGTTCCTGCTGAGTTACGCGCTTCGCAACTGGGGCGTGCGCAAGACTATGGTCATTGGAACCATTGCCTGGCCGCTGCGCTATGTCATCTTCGCACTCGCGCCGATTGGTCCACTTGCGGTGATGAAGCCGATTGTCATAGCGTCGCTGATGTTCCATGGACTGGGCTACACGTTCTTCTTCGTTGCGAGCCAGGTCTATGTTGACATGGTCTCGCCCAAGGACATACGCGCGTCTACGCAGAGCTTGCTGGCACTCGTCACTCTCGGAGTCGGCACGTGGCTGGGTGTGCAGTTCACAGGCTTCATAATGAAGCACTTCGACCCGGCCAACCATCTGCACAACTGGACCCCATTCTGGCTGGTGCCGTGCGGTCTGACCGTGGTCTGCGCAATCGCCTTCCTCCTCTTCTTCAAGGACGTCAAAGCGGAAGTGAAGGTCGCTGCCGCCGAATAAGCCTGACACAAAGGCCCCGCGCCTGAAGGCGCGGGGCCCTCGTGTTTGGCTATTAACTAGATATTGAATGCATTTGTATGGTCCAGTCAGCCGAGAGGGCTGGACTTTTTCTTCGTTTTGTGGTATCTAGTTAGATCACTAGAGCCTGCAAAACAGGAGGATGATATGGGATTTGCGACCAGAGTCCAACTCATCAAGAGGAAGGCCAGCGAGCAATGGTATATCAACTTTCCCTCAGCCATTGCTCAGGCCATGGAGTTCTCGCGCGGCGAAACAGTCGAGTGGATCATAGAGGACAAGGGCCAGCTAGTCCTTAGACGACGCCACACACCGCCGTCGGCGCTAAAAAAAACGCTGCCGGATTGAGCGAGCACTTCGAGCGATTGTGGGAGATGAGCAAACCTGCTTTCAAAGAGGAGCGCACTTGGCAGAGGGCCCAGATGCTGGCGATGAGCGCTCTGGCGTGTCTTGGCAGGCACACTGTTACTGGTATGTTGACTTCGTCGGGGCAGCAGTTCACCGATTGGTCAGCAGCCTACCGGCTGTTTGCGCAGGACAGGATCGATCTGGACAAGCTATGGCAACCAGTTGTCCAGACTGCACAAGAACTGCTGCCAGACCAAATGCCGTTTTTCGCGGCCATCGACGATACCTTGGTCGGCAAGAGCGGACGCAAGATCGCCGGCGCTTCCTGGCGGCGAGACCCGCTCGGGCCGCATTTTACCACCAACTTCGTCTGGGCTCAGAGATTTCTGCAAGTTGCCTGTATGATACCGGAATCCGGGCTTGCTTGTAGAGCACGCGCTATTCCTGTAGAGTTTCGCCACGCTCCGACGCCCAAGCGACCCAGCAAGCATGCCACCGAGGTCCAGTGGGCTGAATATAGGACTCAGCAGGCTGCCACACGCATAAGCGTTGTAGGTCGTCAACGGCTGCAAGCTCTTCGCGGCAGACTCGATTCCATCGCCGCCGGCTCAAAACGACTTCTAGTCACCGCCGTGGATGGATCGTTTACCAACAACACCGTATTCCGCGAGATACCGGACAGAACCGTTATCGTTGGCAGGATCCGCAAAGATGCCAGGCTCTTTGAGCCAGCGTGCGCGTCCAATGAGAGCGGCAGAGGGCGGCCCCGGGTCTATGGCAACAGCCTGCCCACCCCAGAACAGATGCGTCAGGACGAATCCATACCTTGGCAGCAGGTGCAAGCTTACGCCGCAGGAAAACTGCATTGTTTCGATGTCAAAGTCGTCGGTCCGGTCAGATGGAAAGGAGCAGGAAACCGCGATCTCAAGCTTGTAATCGTCCGTCCCTTGGCTTACCGTCCAGCCAAAGGCAGACGCATGCTCTACCCGTAATCCTGCCTACCTCATATGCACGGACAACGAGCTTGACTTGCCGACGCTACTCCAGGCATACGTGTGGAGATGGGAAATCGAGGTGACTTTCCGCGACCAGAAGACGTTACTCGGACTCGGAGAAGCCCAAGTCCATAACGAGAACTCAGTGGCCAGCGTCCCCGAGTTCATCTCAGCCGTCTACTCCTATCTGCATCTGGCCGCGATTCGCGCGGGCATTTGCTCTGATGCACTACCAATGCCCAAATGGCACAACCAGCGCTCGGACAAACGAGCAACCACCGGCCAGGTGATCTCTTTGCTTCGAGCCGAACTCTGGGGCAAAGCACTCGGACTTAATAAAAGGGGCTTCGCTGCATATTGCCCATCGATGCCAAACGACATAAAAACGCTAAGCTGCCCAGCATCAGCCGTACTCTATGCGCACAGATAGCCAAACACAAGGGCCCCGCGCCTGAAGGCGCGGGGCCAATAGTCAATAGTCAATAGTCAATAGTCAATAGTCAATTCCCCACGTATTCTTCCACCTTCGCCGCGATCGCTTCCGGCGTGAAGCCGAACTGCTCAGCCAGCACCTTATACGGCGCGGAAGCTCCGAAACGGGTCATGCCGATGGAAATGCCGTCATCGCCCACATACTTGCTCCAGCCGAACGGCGACGCCGCCTCAATTGAGACTCGCTTCTTGACATCCGGCGGGATCACGCTGTCGCGGTAGGCCTTGTCCTGCTCGTCGAACAGCTCCGTGCACGGCATCGAGACCACTCGCGCCCCGATCCCCTTCTCCTTGAGAATGTCATGTGCAGCGATGGCTGCGCTCACTTCCGAGCCGGTTGCGATGAGCACGACGTCGATCTTATCGGTGTCGCGCACGACGTAGGCTCCTTTGCGCAGGCCCTTGGCCTTCATCGGGTCGCCGCTGCAGGCCGGCAGATTCTGCCTTGTCAGAGCGAGCAGGGTGGGGCCGGACGTGTTCTCGAGCGCGACCGCCCACGCGACCGCCGTCTCGGCCGTGTCCGCGGGCCGAATCACCTTCACGTTCGGGATCGTCCTCAGCGAAGCGAGCTGCTCGATGGGCTCGATGGGTCGGGCCGTCCTCGCCCAGGAAGATGCTGTCGTGCGTGAACACGTGGATGACGTGCAGCTTCATCAGCGCGGCGAGACGGATAGGTGGGCGCATGTAGTCCGAGAAGATCAGGAATGTCGCGCCATAGGGGATGAACCCGCCATAGAGCGCGATGCCGTTGACCTCGGCGCCCATCCCGTGCTCTCGAACGCCGAAGTGGATGTTCCAGCCCAGCGGATTGTCCTTCTCGAAATCGCCCGCGCCCTTGATGTCGGTCTTCGTGCTCGGCGCGAGGTCGGCCGATCCGCCCCACAGCGACGGCACGAGCTTGGCGGCCTCTTGTATGACCATTCCCGAGGCGCTGCGGGTAGCCGTCGGCTTCTCGCAGTCTATGTTTGCTATGATTTTGTCCTCAATATTGGACGGCACGGCCTTGGCCATCATCTTGTCCCAGAGCTCCGCCTGTTCAGGATACTCCTGTCGATATTGTGCAAACATAGACTGCCACGCCTCGTACTCCGGCAGCAGATCGTCGGCCCGCTTCGCAAACAGATCGCGCACTTCGCGAGGCACGTAGAATGTCGGCTCCAGCGGCCAACCTGCGAGTTCCTTGGCTGCCTTGACTTCGGCCTCGCCGAGCGGCTCGCCGTGCGCGCCGGCCGTATCGTGCTTGGTGGGGGCGCCGTTGGCGATGTGGGTGCGCGCGATGATGATGCTGGGGCGGTTCCGTCACCATCTCCCCGGCCTTGGTAAGCGCCAGCGCGGCGGCGGCGCGGTCGTGGCCGTCGATCTTCTGGACGTACCAGCCGTATGACTCGAACCGCATCGCCACGTTGTCGGAGTAGGCCAGCTCGGTGTCGCCCTCGATGGAGATATGGTTGTCGTCGTAGAGCACGATCAGGCTGCCGAGGCCGAGGTGACCGGCGAGGCTGCAGGACTCGTGGCTGATGCCCTCTTCGAGGTCGCCGTCGCTTGCGATGACGTAGATCCTGTGGTCGATGATGTCGTAGCCGGGCTTGTTGAACAGCGCAGCGAGTCGCTTCCGGGCCATCGCCATACCGACGGCGTTGGATATGCCCTGGCCGAGCGGGCCTGTCGTCGTCTCGATGCCTCGTTGGAGATCGTATTCCGGGTGACCGGGCGTGTGACTGCCCCACTGCCGGAACTGCTTGAGTTGCTCCATCGGCATGTCGTAGCCCGAGAGGTGCAGCATCGAATAGAGCAGCATCGAGCCGTGTCCGGCGGAGAGTATGAATCTGTCGCGATTCGGCCACGCGGGGTCTTTCGGGTTGTAGCGCAGGTGCTTCATCCAGAGGGCGTAGGTGTAGTCGGCCGCGCCCATTGGCATTCCGGGGTGGCCCGAGTTTGCCTTCTGGACGCCGTCGACCGCGAGAAACTTGATGGTGTTCACGGCCAGATCGTCAGTTTGCTTGTCAATAATTGCTTCAGGCATGTTTAGTCTCCGAACTGATGGGCTAGATAGCATATTGTAGCGCTTATTCGCTAACATTGCCATGCTTGCCCAAAACCGGGTATTATCCAAGCAACTGACTGGAGGAACGAGAGGGTGCTATGAACGTAGGAATCGTGGGACTAGGTAAAATGGGGATGGGGATGGGCGCCAGGCTTGCGAAGGCCGGGCATACCGTTGCAGGTTTCGATCTCGATCCCGCGAAGCGATCCGAAGCCGGTGAGAAGGGCATAACCTGGACTGACTCGCTCGCACATGATGCCCAACGTGCTTCCGGCCCCAAGAGCCGTGATCATAATGGTCCCGCACGGCGATCCCGTGGACAAGGCCATCGAGGGCATTCTGCCGGGCCTGTCCAAGGGCGACATCATTATCGACGGCGGCAACTCGTGCTTCAAGGACTCGATCGCCCGCGCGCAGGACGCCGCGCCCAAGGGCGTGGACTACCTGGACGCCGGCATCAGCGGGGGCGTCTGGGGCGAGGAGGAAGGCTACTGCATCATGGTCGGCGGCGACAAGGCCGCTTACGACCGCGCGGAGCAGGTCTTTGCCGACCTCTCGGTGAAGGATGGCTACAACTACGTCGGGCCGTCCGGCGCGGGTCACTTCGCCAAAATGGTCCACAACGGTATCGAATACGGCATGCTCCAGGCCTATGGGGAGGGTTTCGAGATCCTCAAGATGTCGCGCTACGACTACGACTTCGAGGCCCTGGCGAAGCTGTGGAACCACGGCGGCGTCGTGCGGTCGTGGCTGCTGGAACTGGCTGAGAAGGCCTTTGCGCAGTCCGGCAGATCTGGAGCACGTTCGCGGCTGGGTCGAGGACTCCGGCGAGGGCCGCTGGACGGTGGTCGAGGCCATTGACGAACGCGTGCCCGTGCCGGTGATCGCGCTCTCGCTGATGATGCGCTTCCGGTCGAGACAGGACGATCCGTTCGACGCGAAAGTCATCGCCGCGCTGCGCCACGAGTTCGGAGGACACGAGGTCAAGCACGAATGAGCGTGGACCTGAGCGTCAATCCTCTTCGCGAGGGGCTTGCGCGCGAGCGCGTGGTGGACCCGTGCATATTCGTGATCTTCGGGGGCACGGGCGACCTCGCCAGAAAGAAGCTCGTGCCGGCGCTGTATCACCTCTATCGTGCCGGCGAGCTTCCGCGTGCGTTCGCGATCGTCGGATGTGCCAGCTCGAAGCTCGATGACGACCAGTATCGCGACTGGGTGCGCGACGCCGTCACGGCCGAGGCCCCATATCTTCCCACATCCGGCCCGGACTGGGAGAGCTTCGTCAAGCCGATCTACTACGTGGACAGGTTCGGCGACCCGCCCTACAGCAAGCTCAAGGATCGCCTCGCCGAGATCGATTCCAAGGTCGGCGCCGGCGGCAACTATCTGTTCTACCTGGCCATCCCACCTTCCGCTTTCGAGGACACCGCCGAGCAGACTTGGGCGCGCTGGGTCTTGCCAAGGACGACGCGGCTGGCGGCGGCTGGTCGTCGAAAAGCCGTTCGGGACCGACCTCGAGTCGGCGAGGGAGCTCAACTCGGGCCTGCTGCGTTCGTTTGACGAGGACCAGATCTACCGCATCGACCACTACCTCGGCAAGGAAACGGTGCAGAACATCCTCGTCTTCCGGTTCGCGAAACGAGTTCGTGGAGCCGCTTCTGAACGCGACGCTACGTGGACTCGGTGCAGATCACCGTGGCGGAGTCGATCGGCATCGAGTCGCGCGGCGCGTTCTACGACCGCACCGGCGCCCTGCGCGACATCGTGCAGAACCACATAATGCAACTGCTCGCGCTGGTCTGCATGGAGGCTCCGGTCTCGCTGGCCGCGAACGCCGTCCGCGACGAGAAGACCAAGGTCTTCGAGAGCATGCGATGCCCCGACCGGCAGCGCATGGACGAACTCACCGTCCGCGGGCAATACTCCGGCGGAACGCTGCTGGGCGAGCACGTCAACGCCTATCGCGAGGAGAAGGACGTCGCGCCCGACTCCACGACCGAGACGTTCGTCGCCGCCAAGTTCTTCGTGGACAACTGGCGCTGGGCCGGCGTGCCGTTCTACGTTCGCACCGGCAAGCGTCTTGCCAAACGCGTGACCGAGATCGGAATTCAGCTCAAATCGATCCCCAAGGTGCTCTTCCGCGAGGACGGTTCGCGAGGACATTGTCCCCGAACGTCATTGCCCTCAATATCCAGCCCGACGAGGGCATCGCCATCGTATTCGAGGCGAAAGCGCCCGGGCTGGGCTATCGAATACAGCCCGTGAAGATGGATTTCAGATACAGCCAGGCGTTCGGCGAATCCGCCGCCGGACGCCTACGAGCGCCTGCTGATGGACGCCATGCTCGGCGACGCCAGCCTGTTCAGCCGCGCCGACGCGGTCGAGGCGACGTGGGAGCTGATTCAGCCGATCATGGACGGTTGGGCGGACAGCACGTACGCCGGCATATCCCTACACGCCCGGCAGTTGGGGGCCGCGCGAGGCCGACGAGTTCATCGAGCGCGATGGCAGGAGGTGGCGGCGGCTATGACACCAGACATCCCGCAGGAACCGGCGATCAGCCAGAACTGCACCAGCTTGAAGGACGTGGATGCGTGCCTTACGGACCTCTACGCACGCGCGGTAGAGCAGGAGGGCGCGGTTCCCACGTTCAAGACCGTGCTGCTGAACCTCGTCGTACGCGCCGCCGACGTGTCGCTGGAGAAGACCGCGGAGGAGGATGCCACGCGCGTGCTCACCAGCGTCTCCAGCCGCGTTATCGTCGCGGACCGTGCGACTTCGGAGCATCCGGAAGGCGCCAACGTATCGGTAGTCTGCGGAATCACCAAACGCGGCGATAAGCGGCTGTGCGGGGAAGTGATCCGCGTCCACGCGTCGGAGGGGTCGATGATCGGCGGCGTAATGCCGCTGCTGCTGGCGGACGTGCCCGTCTACCTGTGGATGCTCGGCGATATCGCGACCGGCCACGAGGACGCCGCCGATCTGCTCCAGGTCGCCAACCACGTGATCGTTGACTCGCGCGCCGCCGTGGACCTGGGACATACGTTCAGGGACATCGAGTGGCTCAGGCGCGCCTACGGCGGACGGCGCGTCGTGCAGGACCTCGCATGGGCGTCTCTTCACGATTGGCGGGAGGCGGTGGCAAGCCACTTCGACTCTCCCGCAGCCCGCCGGCGCCTTCCGGGCGTGACGGAAATAACGGTGCGCTATTCCGGGCCTGCCGATACCACTCTGCCGCAGAGCCTGCCGCTGCTGTTCGGCTGCTGGCTGATAGAACGACTGGGACTGACCATCCACGGCGCGTTTCACTCGCGCGACGAGGGTTTCAGGCTGGATGTGGCCCGTGAAGACCATCAGGCGACGGTGCGGCTCATCTCGGACAGCAGCGCCGAAACGCAGCGGCTCTCGTCGGTCGTCATCAAGTGCGGAGATGATGCCGTCTTCACCACCGACGCCGGTTCCGACGGCCAACTCCAGCTCACAGATGAGTGCGATGGCGAGCGCGGCGAATCGACCGCGGAGTTGACGGACGAAGACGACGTCGCGCTCGTGGTGAGAGTGCTGCGATCGTATCGAGGAGGCCATGTCTTCAACAGCGTGCTGGAAGTGGTTTTGAAGGCCATCAGCCAGTTCCTGCTCGCCGACGAAAGCTCAGCCCGGATCAGGTTGTGACATGGACGTAGGCAGCGCCAATATCCTCGTCTGCAGGGACTCGAATGCCGCCTCACAGGAGGCCGCGGAGCGGTTCGCGTGCGCGGCGGTCCGAAGCGTGGCCGAGCGCGGGGAGTTCTTCGTCGCGGTCTGCGGCGGGCGCGATCCAGTGGGGATGTACGAAGCCCTTGCGGGGCGCGAGTTTGTCGAGATCGTGCCGTGGCAGCTCACCGAGTTGTTCTTCACCGACGAGCGCTGTGTTCCGCCGGAATCGGACGACAGCAACTATCGTGAGGTCCACCGCCTGCTGCTCGCCACCGTCCCGATCCCTGCTTCCAACATCCACCGCTTCCGAGGCGAGGACCCGCCCGAACAGGCTGCCGAATCGTATGAACGCGAGATCCGCGAGGTGATGGGACCGAGCCCCAGATTCGACCTGATCGTGCTCGGACTCGGCGACAACACGCACGTCGCTTCGCTGTTCCCAAAGACCGACGCGCTGCACGAGGTCGGCCGGCACGCAGTCGCGAACTACGTCGACGAGCTCGGCGCCTATCGGCTCACGCTCACGTTTCCCATCATCAACCACGCCCGCCAGGTCATCATCCTCGCGCTGGGGTCGCGCAAGGCCGAGCCTCTCTCCCTCGCACTCCACGGCCCTTCCGACCCCGATCTGTGCCCCGTCCACGGCGTAGATCCAACGTCCGGCCACCTGCTCTGGGTGGTTGACAACGACGCTGCATCGTCGCTATAATGGTCCTTGCATCAAGGAAGACTGTTCGCACCGTTCGCTTCCTGCAATTGAGCGAACAATCTTCTTTCTGGGCGGTTAGTTCAGGGGGAGAACGCTTCGTTGACACCGAAGAGGTCGCTGGTTCAATTCCAGCACCGCCCACCAAAGCCCCAGTTCGAGCGTGACGCCGCTCCGCCCCTATCACCACAAGGAGCAATGAAATGTATCTTACAGGTTTTGCAGACGAGGCCGCCAAGGGCATCGACAGCCAGATCAGTGCTACAAAGGAACTGGGCTGGAAGTGGATCGAGGCTCGCAACATCGACGGCAAGAACATCCACGATATCAGCGACGAGGACTTCGATATCGCGTATAGCAAGCTCCAGCAGGCGGAAGTGGGGGTCAACTGCTTCGGGTCCGCAATAGCGAACTGGGGCAAGAAGATCGATGAGCCGTTCGATTCGTCCATCGCCGAGGCGAAGCGCGCCATCCCGCGAATGCAGAAGCTCGGTACGAAGCTGATTCGCGTCATGAAGCTTCGCTGTCCTGCCGGACCGAGGTCCCGACGACCAGATGGAGCAGGAGCGGTTCAGAAGGCTCCGAGAGCTTGTTGCTATGTTCTCCGACGCCGGAATCCAGCCGGTGCACGAGAATTGTATGAACTATGGCGGCATGGGCTGGGCCTACAGCCTGCGGCTTATCGAGAACGTGCCCGGCCTGAAGCTGGTCTACGACACCGGCAACCCGGTCTTTGCCGAAGACCGGACCAAGAGTACGCCCTATCCCAGGCAATCGTCATGGGAGTTCTATGCTCACGTGAAAGAGCACATCGCCTATGTTCATATCAAAGACGGCTACCGTGACTACTCGGCAGGCAAAGACGTATTCATCTGGCCCGGAGATGGCGAAGGCGATGTGAAGCTGATCCTGAGCGACCTGCTCGCAAGTGGTTACGACGGAGGCATATCGATCGAGCCTCACATGGCGCTGGTCTTCCACGATGCTTCCGTCAAGCCGACAGAACAGGCCATGTACGACAACTATGTGGAATATGGCCGCAGGATGATGGCGATGATTGCCGACATCAGGTCCCGGCAGTAGCGTCGGAAGGCCGAACGGAGGTATGACGGGCAAGTGCTGGCAGCCGTTCTGCACGATTTCGATGAGCTTGTGTTGGAGGACGTTCCGACGCCGCGCGCCGTCGATTTCGGCGATGTGGTGGTGCGGATCAAGTCCTGCGGGTTCTGCGCGACCGACTACAAGGCGATCAAGGGCATCCGCCGCAACGTCACGTTCCCATCCATTCAGGGCCACGAGCCCAGCGGGATCGTCTCCGAGGTCGGACCGGGGGTGTCGCGCTTTGCGGTCGGCGACGAGGTGATCGTGCAGCCGCTCGGCCACTGCGGATTCTGCAAATGGTGCCGGCTGGGTCTGACGCACTACTGCGAGAACGCCTTCGTGCTCGGCGGCGACGGCCCCGACGATGTTCGCGACGGCGCGTTCGCCGAGTATATGCTCACCAAGGACAGCACCCTCTACCCCAAGCCGGCCTCCGATATCGTTCGATGCCGCCGCCGTCACGGAGCCGCTGGCGGGCGCGTGGAAGGGCGTCATCGCGCACAGCGAGATGAAAGTCGCCGACGACGTCGTGGTGATCGGCGTGGGCAGCATCGGCCTGCTGTGCATGATGGTCGCGCAAGGCAGCCGGCGCGGCCAATCTGATCGCAATCGACACCAGCGAATACGCCCTCGCGCAACGCGCTTGAGCTGGGCGCGACGCACGCCGTCAACCCCGCCAGAGAGGACGCGAAGAAGCGGGTCTACGAGATCATACCCGATGGGCCGGATGTCGTAGTCGAGGCGGCCGGCCCCATCGAGGCGGTCAGGTTGATGGTGGACCTCCGCCGCAGAGGCACGCGCTGGAACGTGTTCGGGATCACCACCCACGAGAAGTTCGAGCTTGACGGCGGCCTCACTCACTTCCTCGAAGGCAGGCAGGACGCGAGCTTCGGCACCACGACAGTCGCCATGATGAAGTCGATCCGGCTGATGGAGACCGGGCTTATCGATACCGAGAGGATCATCTCCCATCGCTTCCCTCTGCGCGGATCCACGAGGCGCGTGGAGGTGATGGGTTCGCCCGAGCGCAACAAGGTCATCATCAACCCGTGACCGCCTTGCGACCACAACAGCTACCAACTATAATGGGCATTGTTCGAGGTTGTCCCGGAACGCATTCCTGACGAGTTCGCAGGCGAGGATCAGATTGACGGACACGGGCTGCGCCCCCAAGAGCAAGAGTGTCGAGCGCCACGGAGCGCTGCGGCATTACGCCCCGCTGATCGTCATCGTGGTGCTGGCCATCCCCTGGTGTGCGTGGAATCTGGGCGATCAGTGCTTGTGGCAGGACGAGGCCCAGACCGCCTGCATCAGCGAGACCGTGCTCACCCACGGCATCCCTCTTGGCTGCGATGGTAAGAACTCGTTCTCCCAGGCCGGCGGCACGGAGTGGGGCAGGGGATACGTATGGTGGTTCCACGGGTGGGTTCAGTTCTACCTCACGGCGGCTTCGATGTTACTCCTCGGGCACACCACGCTTGCTGCCAGGCTGCCGTTCGCTCTGTGCGGAGTCGCCACAGTCGTCGTCACCTACCTCTACGCCTCGTTTCTGTGGCGAACGAGGCGGGCCGGCGTTGTGGCCGCGATCATGCTGTTGTTGTGCGTGCCATTTCTGCTTCTGGCCCGCCAGTCCAGATACTACGTCTGCGATGCGCTGTTCTCGATGTTGTGCCTCTACAGCTACCATCTGATGCTGGCCAGGTCACGAAGAGCCTCGATCGTGTTCGTCGCGTCGGCCGTGCTGCTTTTCCATTCCTACTATCTAGCCTATCCAGCGTTGCTCGCGCCGGTTCTGCTGCACTCGGCTGTGTTCCGGCGCGATCGACTCAAGGCGCTGCTGATCGCCACGGCGGCGAGTCTGGTGTTTGTGCTTCCGTGGATGGTGCTGCTCTGGCGGCAGTCGAGCGTGTTCACGGCCGGTGAGGCGTCGCCTCATTTTGTAGCATCTCTCGGCGATCTCCTGCGGTCAACGCTGCGCTACGCGGTACCCTGGCAGGTTCTGCTCGTCTTCCCGCTGGCCGCCCTGCTGCGCTGGGCGAAGCGCTCGCCGGCTGCCCAATCCGGCGTGCCCTGGAGTGATGTCGGTCTGCTGTTGTTCTTCTGTGGCGTGACCGTTGTCTCCGCGGCCTACTGCTTCGCCGTTCCGCACTTCCGATATCTGGCCTCGATTCTCCCGGTTATATGTGTCCTGACCGCACTGGCTATCGAGTATGCGATGCAGAGGCACTTCGCCTTCGGTCCGCTCATCCTTGCCGGGCTCTTTGCGACCTGGCCGGTCACGGATTACGCCTACGAACTCACGCACCACTACGAAGGCCCGATAGACGGGATTGTGAGGTTTCTGGGCACGCATGCGAAGCCGACGGATATCGTTGCCATGTCCTACGGAGACATGCCCGTAAGGTTCTACAATCACCTTCGCGTGGTAGGCGGGTATTCGAGCGAAGGTCTGGCTGAGGCGGAACACGCGGACTACATCATTCCCCGGCACTATGTGCTGTCGCCCGGGATGAGGGCCTTCAACAAGAAGCTGCTCGGATATGCCTCGAATGGCAGATACCGGAGGATCATCATCGCGAGTCCTGACCTGGCGTTCGAGAACCGTGAGGACCTGGCTTGGCACCAGTTCCGGACCGCGAAAGACCAGCCGTTCGTGGACATCTACCAGCGCATCGAGTAGCTCGTGCGTGCCGGTCCCGCTTCGCGGTGTGTGTTCAGTTATCCGGGGAACTTGTCGTAGGAGGCGTTTCCAGACGCCGATTCCCGGGCACAACGCCTGGGCATTCGGGTTTTGGAAAACCCTCCTACAGCGGTGCAATTCCCGGAGAACTGAACGAGCACGCTTCGCGGGTTGCCAACCTCTGCGTGGGATAGTATAATGACCGAGGTTGAGGCTGAACTGGTAGAGCGCCCCGCTCTACCAGTTGCCGTTTGTGGAGGACCGTAATGGCGATTCTTGTGACGGGTGGGCTGGGGTATGTCGGCAGCCACGCGGTAAAGCAGTTGGTCGATCGGGGAGAGCAGGTTATCAGCCTCGATAACCTCGTCTTCGGCCACAAGGAAGCGGCCTGCGGAAGCGAGGTCGTGATCGGCGACATCGGCGATCAGGCGCTGCTGCGCAGCATATTCTCGGCGCACAAGGTCGATTCCGTGATGCATTTCGCGGCGTTTGCGTGTCGGTCGAGTCCGTCGCCGACCCGCAGAAGTACTACCTCAACAACATCTCCAACAGCCTCGCGATGCTTCAGGTGATGCTGGAGTTCGATGTGAAGATGATGATCTTCTCCTCCAGCGCGGCGACGTTCGGCGAGCCGGAGGTCGTGCCGATACCCGAGGACCATCCCAAGAACCCGACCAATCCCTACGGCCGCTCGAAGCTCATGCTGGAGCACATTTTGAAGGAATACGAGCACGCCTACGGGCTGCGCTCGATCTGGCTGAGATATTTCAACGCTTCGGGGGCGGACCCATCCGGGCTTATCGGCGAGGACCACACGCCGGAGCATCATCTGATGCCGCTCGTGCTGCAGGTTGCGCTCGGGCAGCGCGATAAGTCAGCGTGTTCGGGACCGATTGGCCGACGCCGGACGGCACCTGCGTGCGGGACTACGTTCACGTCAGCGATCTCGCGCAAGCGCATCTGCTGGTCTCTGGACGCGCTGCGCAACGGCAACGCGACCACGGCCTATAATATGGGCAACGGCAGCGGCTACTCAGTGATGGAAGTGGTCAATGATGGCGGAGAAGGTTACCGGCAAGTCGATTAAGACCGTGCCAGCCGAGCGCAGTCCCGGCGACCCGGCGGTGCTGGTGGCAAGCTCGGACAAGATCAGCGAGGAGCTCGGCTGGAAACCGAACTATCCCGATCTCGAAACGATAGTACAGCAGTGCGTGGAACTGGCACAGCGCGCATCCGAAAGGATACGAGAAATGCTGACATGGTTAATGTTGAATGTTGAATACGACCGCTCGTATTAACCATTAACAATTCAACATTAAGGCATTCGTTGGGAGAACCAAATGGCGGAATATGATCTCGAAACGATCCGGCACAGCACGGCGCACGTGATGGCGCACGCGGTCACGAACCTCTTCCCGGGCGTGAAGATCGCCATCGGGCCCGTCGATAGAGGAGGGGTTCTACTACGACTTCGACGTGCCGGAGCCGTTCACGCCGGAGGACCTCGACAAGATCGCCGCCGAGATGACCAAGATCATCAAAGCCGGGCGGCCGATTTCGTCCGCAAGGAGATCTCCCGCGACGAGGCGCTGGAGCTGTTCGCCGACGAGCCCTACAAGGTCGAGCTGATCCAGGACCTGCCCGAGGGCGAGGTCATCAGCATCTACGAAGAGGGCGATTTCGTCGACCTCTGCCGCGGGCCGCACGTCGCGCAACGCCGGCAAGATCAAGGCGTTCAAGCTGCTGAAGACGTCCGGCGCGTATTGGCGCGGCGACGAGCACAACGCCGATGCTCCAGCGCATCTACGGCACGGCGTTCGCTACCCAGCAGGAGCTTGATGACTACCTGAAGATGCTCGAAGAGGCCGAGAAGCGCGACCACCGCAAGCTGGGCAAGGACCTGGATCTGTTCTCGCTTCGACGACGAAGTCGGCCCGGGGCTGGTGCTCTGGCATCCCAAAGGCGCTCTGGTGCGCACGCTCATCGAGGACTACTGGCGGCGAAGAGCACTTACGCAAGGCGGCTACGAGCTTGTCTACACGCCGCACATCGCCCGGCAGGACCTCTGGGCGCACCAGCGGCCACCTCGACTTCTTCACCGAGGAACATGTATCAGCCGATGGACGTCGAGGGGGCGCCGTATCGCATCAAGCCGATGAACTGCCCGTTCCATCTGCTGATCTACAAGTCGCGAATGCGCAGCTACCGCGAGATGCCCATCAGGTGGGCGGAGCTCGGCACGGTCTATCGGTACGAGCGGTCCGGCATGCTCCACGGCCTGATCCGCGTCCGCGGGTTCACCCAGGACGACGCTCACATTCTCTGCTACGCCCGAGCAGCTCGACAGCGAGACCAATCGCGTTCTCGATTTCGTGCTAAGCATACTCAGCCGGTTCGGCTTCGACGGAATACGGCATCTATCTTTCGACCAGGCCCGAGCACTACGTCGGTGAGCCGTGAAGGCTGGGACAAGGCGACGGCCGCGCTGCGTAAGCGCGCTGGAGGCCAAGGGGCTCGACTACAAAGTAGACGAGGGCGGCGGAGCGTTCTACGGCCCCAAGATCGACGTGAAGATCAAAGACGCGCTGGGCGCGTGAGACCAGTGCAGCACGATCCAGGTCGATTTCAACGAGCCGGAGCGCTTCGATCTGACCTACGTCGGCCAGGACAATGCCCAGCACAGGCCGATCATGATCCACCGCGCGCTGCTGGGCTCGCTGGAACGGTTCTATGGCGGTCCTGATCGAGCACTACGCCGGCGCGTTTCCGCTGTGGCTGGCCCCGGTGCAGGCGATGGTGATCCCGATTGCCGACAGACACGTCGAATATGCCGACAAGGTCGCCGCCGAGCTTCGCGGCGAGGGGTTCCGGGTCGAAGTTGACGACCGCAACGAGAAGACGGGCTACAAGATTCGCGAGGCCCAGATTCACAAGATTCCCTATATGCTCGTCGTCGGCGACCGTGAAGAGGAGAGCGGACAGGTGTCCGTTCGGTCCCGCGCCGAGGGCGACAAGGGCGCCATAGCTGTGGCCGACCTTGTCAAGCAGTTGCGAGCCGAGCTATAATCAAGAAGGGTTCCGGACCCTCAACCCTTAACCCATGTCAGTGAGGTAAGACAGTGCCGACTTACGTATACGAATGCAAGAAATGCCAGCACCAGTTCGAGACAGTTCACAAGATAAGCGATGAGCCCGTCAAGGAGTGCCCGAAGTGCGGCGGCGAGGTCATGCGATTGCTCTTCCCGCCCGCGATTGTCTTCAAGGGCTCGGGCTTCCACATAAACGACTACCCCAGTTCCGGCTCCCGCCCGACCCCCGGCAACGGCAAGAAGCCCGAGAGTGCAACTGAGTCCAAGCCTGAGGCCAAAACTGAGGCGAAAACTGAAAAAACGGAGTCGAAAGTCTAGAGTCGAAAGTCAAAAGCCCAGATAGCCAGACAGCCAGGCGATGCGCCTGGCTGTTTTCGTATTCGCGTTATTCGCAAGCATTCGCGCAATTCGCGTTTCAGCGAACCTCAGCGACGCCCTGAGTTCGCAGGCCGTCCATGAGGGCACATGCCTGGGTGAAGGTGTCTGCCTCGAAGATGGTGCGGTCGTTAGCGAGATATGGGGCCGACCTCATCTGCATCTCGTGGCCGTTGACCTTGGCGATCTTGCTGCCGATCTGCATCTCCAGCACCATGTCGTTGACGCAGACGGTGACGGTGTGCGTCGCGGGATCCCAGAACAGCACGCCGCCCATGTCCTCGAAGAACGTCCTTGCCTTTACCTTGCCGGATGCTGCTGCCAGAGCCTTCTTCTCGAGCCTGGCTTTTGCGTTCTTGGGCGGTGCAGGTGGGCAGGCGATTGCGGGACTCGGGCTGGTCCGCTCGATCGCGCTGCGCACGTTGGGTGCCATTGCGACCTGAACTCGCTTGAGCTGGGACTTCGAAAGCGCCGGCGGGGCGATGGTCTTCGGCGCCGCTGAGACCGCGCCGCTTGCCTTGCCGGAATCGAGCTTCTCTGACTTGATGCCTGTAGTCTTGTGCTGGACCGCTGCGTTTCTCACACTGGAACTAAGCGGTGAGTCCATAATACTCGGAGCCGTCGAAACGGCCGCGTTCGGGGCCGGCTTGTAGCCGGTTGCGCGTGGCGAAAGCGACTGCGGGGCCATCGCCATTCTGACCGGCTCGCTCGACTTGGGAGCAGTGACGACCGGCTTTGGCGCTGCGGGCTTGGGCGCGGCCGCGGTAAGCTTCGGCTCGGACACGCGCGGCGCTGCTGACTTCACAGCCGGCGCGGACTCCGGAGCCGGCTTCGCCAACGGCTTTGTATCGGGAAGGCGGGAAGCGCTTGCCGAACGCACCCCACTGGACTTCGGATTATCTACCACGGCGGGCTTCGCCGCGGCGGGTTTGGCGCTGACGGACGGTGCGGCGGTCGTCTTTCGCAGTTCGGGGCTGACTGCCGCCGAGGCCATCTTGACCGGCTCTGAAGTCACCGCGGCCGGTCTCGGAGCCGGGGCCGTGACTTTCACGTCGGGCACGGCTGCGGCCATTCGAGTGTCAGGCTTGGGCGCCGCATGCGACGATCGCAGTTCGTTGCCAGCGGCGACGGACGCCGTCCTGAGCTTGGAATCCAGCTTTGGTGCGGGCAGGGCCGGTTTCGGCTTGACCTTCGCCTCGGCAACGACCGGCGCCACCGAATGCGACGGCTCGACGCGGGTCGCCGTGCGGCCGCTTTCCCTGATCGACGACTGAGCGTTAACGCCAATCGCCGGCGGGACTTCGGCCATGCTCGCCGACGAGGCGTCCGGCGCGACCTCCTTATTGACGCTCATCGTCGTGATGACCGGTTTCTCGACGCCGTTTCTGAACGCGACCTTGATCACGGCGGGATCGCTGCGGTTGCCCGCGGAGTCGTAGGCGTAGGTCTTGAGCGAGTGGTCGCCGTCGGCGTAGGTGGTCGTGTCGAGATCGTATTGATACGGCGGGGTGTTGCGCAGCAGCTTGAGCACGTCGTCGACGAGCAGGCTGACCATCGGCGACTGCCCGCTGTCGTCCTCGGCGTTCATCTTCACCGTCTTCGTGCCCTTGAACACGTCGCCCGCCTTGATGTTGGCGAACGTCACGATGGGCGGCTTGACGTCTATGAGCCCGCTGCTGCCCCGGCCCGGGCCGACCGTAGCGGTGCCGTAGACCTTGGAGATCATCTGGTCGCCGGCAAAGACCTTGACGACGATGCTGTGCGAGCCCTGCTCGACGCGGGCAGTGTTCCAGTAGAACGAGCAGACGCCTCTGGATTCGGGGGCGCGGAGCACCTTTCGTACGATGAACTTGCCGTCCGCATACAGCTCCAGCGAGCTGACTTTGAGGTTCGACTGGGTGTTGTAGCCGATTGCGATCTCGACCCGCTCGCCCGAGACGATCTCTCCCGGCTGGGGCGAGAGCCAGGTCGCCATCGCGCCCTCAGCGGCCGAAGCCGCCGCCGGCGCCATCATCGCTACGGCCACCATCAGAGCTAACCAGCGTCTTTTCATCGAGCACCCCCGTACTACGCTCGTAATGTAGGCAAACTCTACCATACGAAAGGCCAAAAGTCAATGAAGAGCTATGGAGCAGAGACGAGAGCGGCGATGCGGCGCCGTGGGTTTCGTTCATCCAGAACCGCGTACGCGCCGCGCGCTCGCGTCTCACATTACGGTTAGACGCAAGACGCGGGCGATTTGTTAAGGACAGAGAGAGGTATGTCAGTTAAATGTTGTTCACTACTGATGCGTCAGCCCTTGATGCCGATGGAGGAGCCTTGTGGGGCGGGCTCGTCTTCATCGACGCGGGCGTCGAGCTGGTCGAGCCTGTCGATCGGGTAGGGGAATGGGCCGGCCGATGGGATTCTATCGACCCACTGCGCCCTGAAGTGCTGGTCCTGCATCCGGCAGCTCGACTTGTGGTAGCAGTAGCCCTCATGGTGGGCCATGCGGTTCCAGATCGCCTCCAGGCTCTCCTCGCGCGCGTTGCCGAACGCAAGCGGCGTGAAGTCGCACGGGGTCATCTCGCCGTAGGCGGTCATGTAGAACTGGCACCAGCCCGCGTAGCAGCCGTTGCCGGTGGGGCCGTTGATGTGCGCCTGGGTGATAACCGAGGGCAGCGGGTGGCCTTCGTTGTATTGCGCCTCGATGCGGCACAGCTCCTCTTTGTCCTCATCGGTCAGCAGATGCTTGCGGTCTTCGTGAAGCAGCCTGCCTGTGGGGACGACGTCGAAGACCGTGATCTCGTCCGCGCCGACGTTCTTCGCAAGCTCGATCATCTCGACTACCTGGCCGCTGCGGAGCCGCTCGGGGGTGGCGTAGGTCGATATGCCCGCGAGCATTCCCGCGTCCTTGCACCGCTTGAGGCCGTCGATCGCCTTCTGCAGCAGCCGGGCACGCGGCGCATCTGGTCGTGGGCGGCGGGGTCGGGCGAGTCTATGGAGATGTGTATCGCCCAGAGTCCAGCTTTGGCTAAGCTTTGCGACGTGATCTTTGTCAAGCAGCAGCCCGTTGCAGAACATCAGCGCGACGGCCTCGTCCTTGTCCACCCACTCGATCAGTTCGAAGATGTCCGGCCGCAGCAGCGGCTCGCCGCCCGTGAAGATGATCAGTGACCGAGCCGAGCTGCTCCGACTCGCGTATCACGCGTTTCCAGTCGTCCGTGCTGAGCTCCGGTTCGCCGGGTCGCTTGTGCCTGGCGGCGCTGCAGTGGACGCAGTTGGCCTGGCAGCGCGTGGTGACCTGAAGCGTGCAGACGGTCGGTTGGGGGTGGCCGTCGAATTCGACCGCCAGCCTGCTTCCGAGAAGCTTCATGGATGCCCTGGTCGGAATGGGCGGCTGATAGGACGTGTATATGAGCAGATCTCCCTCACCCTTACCCTCTCCCTCGGTGAGAGGGTAAGGGTGAGGCGGCGTATGATCGGCTTGCCCCTGCCCCGAACGGCGTTCTGGACGCCCTGGACTGCCCGTTTTGCGCTCGGGAAGCCTGCCGAGCGGGCCGGTCGCGCGAGCAGGAAAACGTCCCATCGGGCGCGACCTCGGTGGTCATGCCGAGAAGCTCCATCTCCCCGCCGACGACAGCCTGGAAAACGAGCCCAGGGCCTTCAGGATCGTGTTGTCCTTCATCCGGGGGCCCAGGACGCGCGCCAATGGGCCGGTGAACCGCGGTGGGTTGCCGGGTGTGATAGACAAGAGCCGGAAATGCTCTTCGCTCACGCAACATGCCTCCTGCTGGGGTTGTTTCAGATGTATATTACCAGCTCCAGGCCCTGCAAGTTAAACCTTGCCAGCATTCGGCATTGTGCTCGGATTTGGGATAGAATTATGCGCATGCAGACGTTCTTGCCATATCCTGACTTCGAGAAGACGGCGCGGGTGCTGGATTCGAGGCGGCTGGGTAAGCAGCGGGCAGAGGCGCTGACGATCATCCGCTGCCTTGTGAGCCCAACGGCTGGGTGCACCATCCCGCCGTGAAGATGTGGCGCGGCTACGACGACGCGCTCAAAGCCTACATGAACGCCTGCATCGATGAATGGGTGCGGCGGGGGTTTGTCAACAACATGGAGAAGATGCCGCATGCGTCCGATCCCGAAATGCCGCCGTGGCTCGGCGATCCGGATTTCCATCGTTCGCACCAGTCGAACCTCGTGCGCAAGGATCCCGCCTACTACCGCCGCATCTTTCCGGACGTGCCCGATGATCTGCCTGTACGTCTGGCCGGTGAAGTAGAAGCTGATCGTTCGGCGCTCGCTTTTCGCGCCGAAGTCCACACCGGCCAAGCCGTTACTCCTTCATGACAGGCGTCTTGCACTTGATCGTTCGGCGCTCGCTTTTCGCGCCGAAGTGCCCACAGGCCAGGCAGTCACTTCTTCCTGGTGGGCGTCTGGCACTTGCTGCCCTTGGAGTAGGGGACATTGCCCGAGCCATCGACGGTGTAGCCCCAGGTATCGAGGTAGTATTGCCGGGGATGGAAATCGTCACCCGCGCGCTTGAGGGTTGCCTTGAGACGGCCATCGAGCTCCTTCTGCAACGAGTCCGATTTGCCGACAAGGTTGTCCATCTGATACGGGTCATGCTCGTCGTCGAACAGCAGATATGGGCCTTTGATAGTGCGGACGTAGGTGTATCGGTTCGTGCGGATGGCGCGGTACTCAGGCTCGCGGAACGCGATCCCGAACGGCGACGGGAGCATATAGAGCGCCGTTCGGTCCTCTTCGCGTCGATCGCGAAGCAGGGCAGCGAGATTGTCGCCTTGTGCTGACTTCGGGACCGGCACCCCGGCGAGGCCGAGCAGTGTGGGCATGATGTCCACAGTGCCGATGGGCGACCTGACCGCGCGGCCTTCGCGGCCCAGCTCTGACGGCCAGCTCAGCAGGAACGGCACCCTGCACGACTCGTCCCATGCGACCTGCTTGCACGTCGGCCTCACACCGTGGGAGCCGAGCATTTCGCCGTGGTCGGATGTGAAGACGAGGATGGTGCGGTCGGCCAGTCCGGTCTGCTCGAGCGTGCGGATCACCTCGCCAACGCACTTATCTACGGCGGTGCAATGGCCGTAGTAGCCCTGGGCTTCCCTGCGGGCGTTGTCCTGCATGTTCTCAGGAACGCTGGGTGGCAGCTTGATCTTGTCGGGCGGATAGAGCGCCTTGTAGTCCTCCGGCGCGGTCTGATGAGGGAAGTGAGGCATGCCGTAGGACACAAAAAGTGCAAAGGGCCTGCCGGACGCGGCGCGGTCGCGCAGATACCGCTGCGCGTCCTTGGTCTGAGCGAAGGCGTCGTAACCCTCCCAGTAATGCTTCTCATCCGATGTGCCGGTGTAGTAGTGCGAATGTGGGTAGTTGTGATCGCACTCGGCAGCTTTCCAGTAGCTGAATCCCTGGCGCCGCTGGGGAGGGATGTATGAGTCGCGCCCGTGACCGTCCAGGTGCCACTTGCCGATATACGCCGTGTCGTAGCCGGCCCCGGCGAGCACCTCGGCCAGGCATAGTTCATTGTCCGGCAGGTAGAGGTCGTTCATGAACATGCCGGTGCTGGTCGGGTAGCGCCCGGTCATCAGCGCGGCACGATACGGCGTGCAGACAGGACAGACGGAGACGGCGTTGCGGAAGCTTACGCTGCGGCCCGCCAGTCGATCCAGATTCGGGGTCTTTACATTCGGATCGCCCGAGTATCCTGTTGCGGACGCGCGCCACTGGTCGGCCAGCAGGAAGACTATATTGGGATGTCCGTCGGGTTCCGCTGCGCTCAGCCATCCGCGCGCGCCAAGAATGCCGGCGCCGAGCAGCCCAGCGCGTCTCAGAAACGATCTTCGGTCCATGGTCAACAATATACATCGTGCGCCGCCGGCTGTAAAGCGGCTTCCGGAGGGATCGGATTTCCTACTTTTCTCTGAACTTCGGCCAATTCCGTGCGGCGGCGAACCGGCGGAACGTCTTTTGTGATATGATTAGCCGGGCGCCGAAATGACCGACTCAAAGACCGGCAAGCTATCCATAGCGGCTGTTGTACTCGCGGCGATTGGGCTGTACGCGCTCTACTTCGCCGGGCTCGGCAGCTATCCGCTGGTCGATACCGACGAACCGATCTACGCGCAGTTTGCGAAGGAGATGGCGGCTGGCGAGGGGTGGGTGACGCCTCACTACAACGGCAGGCTGTGGTTTGATAAGCCGCCGCTGATCTATTGGCTCTCCGGTTCGTGCATCAAAGTGCTGGGGCCGTCGGAGTTCGCGTGCCGGCTGCCCTCGGCTGTGCTTGCTCTGGGCGTGCTGCTGTGGCTCTATCTGCTTGTGAAGCATGACTTCGGCAGACGCACGGCTGTTCTGGCGACCCTCGTGATGGCGACATGCCTCCACCAGATCATACTCGCGCGGGCGGTTGTCACGGACATGACGCTGCTCTTCTGCCTGATGGGCGCGATATACGCGTATCGGCGATGGTTTGACGAAGTAGGCGGAGCGCGGAGAGCGGAGAGCAGAGAGCAGGGAGTGGGTGATCGCCGTCCGTTCTATTCCCTATTCCCTATTCCCTACTCCCTACGCTGGATGGCGCTGTGCGGAGTGATGACCGGCCTGGGAATGCTTGCCAAAGGGCCGGTCGCGCCGTTTCTGCTGTTCGTCACGTTTTTCATTCACCTCTGGTCGAGTGGGCGGCTCAGGCGGCTGATCGGCGTCGATGCTGCCGTGGGAATCGCGGTGGCGTTGATCGTGGGGCTGCCTTGGTACATCGCGATGCTCTCGATGTATGGCGACGCCTTCGTGCAGGGCTTCATCGTGGCGAATAACCTCAAGAGGTTTGCGAGACCGGAGCATGCCGGGGTTACCGGAGGGTGGTACTGGTACTTTCAGAATATCCCGGTCCTGCTGTTGTTCTTCTTTCCGTGGAGCGTGTTTCTGCCATCAGCGATCCTGCGGTTCCGAAAGGAGAACGCGGGTGCGCGACTGGCGGCGATCTGGGTCTGCGTGGTGTTTGTCTTCTTCTCGCTCTCGAAGACCCAGCTTGTGACCTACATCTTTCCGCTTTATCCAGCGGCGGCGCTTTTCGTTGGCGTTCTGCTGGATCGGGCTACGTCCGGGGAATTGGGATGCAAAAGGGCAGTCAAGAGGTCGCTTATCGCAGTTGCAGTCCTGTCGGTCCTTATCGCCGTGGCGATCGCGGTGATGGCGCGCTCGAAGTATCCGGGTGCGGAAGCCGGCGCAATCTGCTTGGGCGCGGTACTGGTGCTGGCGGCGTTTGTGGCGATGTGGCAGCGGCCGTCCCGCGCGGCGTGGACGATCGGGACGGGCATGGCGGCCTTCACGCTGGTACTGATATTCGGCGTGGTACCCAGGGTCGCGCCTGCCGTGAGTACGCGCGAGATCGTTCGTTCGATCCCGCTCGCGCCGGGCGACCGCGTGGCGGAATACGGGATGCGCAAGACCAGCCTGCTTTACTATGTGGGATCTCTGCCGCAGCGCCTGATGAGCGTGGATGAGGCGAAACATCTGCTTCGCGGGAAGGAGCCGGCCTGGGTGATATGTAAGGATGGAAGTGTCCCCTTGCTTCAGACATCGCGCAGTGTGGTAACATCGCGTACTGGCGGGTTCGCGGTGATCGCAAACGAATCGGCTGCTTGCCGAGAAAGGCGCTGGCCCAGATGATCGATTCCTTGAGCGTTGTTTACCCGATGTATAACGAGAAGGACAACATCCCGACAGCCGTTGCCGAGGCGCTGCGCGTTGGGCGTAAGATTGCGCCCGAACTCGAGATCATCGTTGTGGACGACGCCAGCACGGACGGCTGCGGCGCGATTGCCGACAGGCTTGCGGAGCAGCACCTGGAAGTGCGGGTCATTCATCACAACCGGAACCGCAAGCTGGGCGGATCGCTCAAGACGGGCTTTGCAGCGGCAAGCAAGGAGTGGGTGTTGTATATGGACAGCGACCTGCCGATCAAGATGGACGACGCGCTCGATGCCGTGCCGCTTACGCAGGACGCGGACATCGTGATCGGCTGGCGCAAGTCTCGCGCGGAGAGCTGGAGGCGCGAGGCGATGAGCAAGGTCTACAACCGGCTGATCCGGCTTGTATTCAAGCTTCACGTCAAGGACGTCAACTTCGCGTTCAAGCTGTTCAGACGCGAGCTGCTGGACCGGATCGTGCTTACATCCGAAGGGTCGTTTATCGATGCCGAGCTTCTACTCGAGATGCAGCGCGCGGGGGCGCGGTTTGCCGAGATCGGGATGGACTACTACCCGCGGGTGGCCGGTGTATCGACGCTGGCGAGCAATCGAGTGGTGCTGGTGATTCTCAAGGAAATGCTGCGCTACCGCATGGAGGCGTATGGCCGGACAAGCGAAAACCTTGGTGGTGAACGCGGACGACTTTGGGCTGAGCGAGTCGATCAACCGCGGGATCCTGTCGGCGCATCAAAACGGGATCGTCCGTAGCGCAAGCCTGATGCCAAACGGCGCGGCGTTCGAGGACGCGGTCCGCATCGCGCGCGAAACGCCGACGCTGGGCGTGGGAGTTCATCTTTCCCTTGTGGATGAGAAGTGCGTGGCGCCCGCGGGCGAGCTTCGCTCAATGGTAAGCGAGGATGGCTCGCTTCCACAGTCCTACATCGTGTTCGTCAGGCAGTTCATGGCAAAGCGGTTCGGCACCCGCGAGGTGCGCGTCGAGGTCGGCGCGCAGATCGAGAAGGTGCTGTCCGCGGGGATTCATCCCACCCACATCGACTCGCATCAGCATCTGCACATGCTCCACGGTATCTTCGAGATCGTGCTGGAGTCGGCGATCGGAGCCTCCATACCCGTGATTCGCGTGCCGTTGGAACGCGGCGGGCGCGCGGGGACGAGTCCGCGCCCGACATTGATGCGGGCGCTTCAGACGTGGATGCTCTCCCGGATATGCAGAGCGCGGCTCGACCGAGTGAGGCGCGTCGGACTGCGCACGGCGGACTGGTTCTGGGGGCTTGGCGTATCGGGCCAGATGAACGAGGCCAACCTAATGGCTACACTCGACCGGCTCCAGCCGGGCGTCAACGAGATCATGTGCCACCCCGGCATCAACGATCCCGAGACCGCCGCCCGGTTCGAAGGGTGGGGCTACTCGTGGGAAGACGAACTCGCGGCGATGACCTCCGATTCGGCCCGCAAGTTCATCGAGTCCAACGACATCCGTCTCGCCAGCTTCGCCGACGCATGGGAGTGATCTTTTCCCCTCCCCGCTGCGGGGAGGGTTGGGGTGGGGTCCTTCTATCCGCACCAGTCCATCACAAACCTCACCACCGCCTCCGACGCCTTGACGATGTCGCGGAAGTCGATCTTCTCGTCGCGCGCGTGGGCGTCGAGGATCGATCCCGCGCCGAAGACGAATGTGGGCATTCCGCCGACTCTGGCGTAGAGGCGCGCGTCGCAGCTTACATTCCAGCCGAGGACCTCGGAGTTCAGGCCGGTCTGCCGGCACGCCTGCTGCAGCGCAAGGACGGCGGGGTGGTTGTAGTCGGTTTCGTAGGAGTCGTTGTGCAGGCGCGGGAACGAGAGCCTGTAGTGCTCGCGGAGCCAAGGATTGTCTATGTTTTCGATGACTTCTTTGACATCAGCCTTGACCTGTTCCATAGACCTGTTCGGCAGGAAGCCGACTCCGCCCTCGATCACTGACTTCGCCGCGACCATCGACGGCCACTCCCCGGAGTGCAACATTCCGACGTTAACTTGAACAGGGTTGGTATATCGCTCGAAGCCGGGGTAGTTGGCGCTGTCCGCGATGATACGCTTTTCGTATTCGTAGAGGGCCTGGATCACTTCGTAGGACAGGTCGATCGCTGAGATGCCCTCGTGTTTGCGGCCCATGTGGGTGGCGACGCCCTCGATCTCGATCCGGAACCATATCGCGCCGCGGTTGGCGGGGTGGATCTGCATCTCGCTGCTCTCGCAGACCAGCACGGCGTCGGCTCTGTTGCCCTGCCGGATCAGCGCGAGCGCGCCGTTGCCGCCGAACTCCTCCTCGACCACGATCTGGGCCTGGACGTCGCCCTTGAGAGTGACGCCCATATCCTGTAGGGCCGACAGCACAAGCCAGATCGCGGCGATGTGGCCCTTTGCGTCGCCCGCGCCCCTGCCGTAGATGATGTCGCCTTCTTCGCGCGGAGTGAACGCCTCCGGCCAATCGCCGGCGGGCACCGTGTCGATGTGCGTCTGCAGGATGATGCTGCGCCCGCTGCCGCTGCCTCCCCGGAACGCCAGAAGGTTCGCGCGGCCGTCGTAGGAGACGGGTTCGACCGGGTGGCTGTACTCGGGGTCCTGTTTGATGTCGTTGGAGATCGGCGCGAGCGTGCTCTCGCAGCCGATGTCGGCGAATCTGCCGTGGCAATATGTGACCGCCTCGGCCTCGTTGCCGGAGGTGCTCTGCATACCGATCAGTTTGATCAGAAGATCGCGCGCCTGGCCGGCTCGCTTCTCGACGGCCGCGCGTATGGAGTCGCTCATGTGATACCTCTCGCTATGTCTGCTCGTCTTCGAGCATCTGCTGAACTACTGCCTTGAGTGACGGCAGGTCATTAGTGATCGTGTCCCAGACTTCGTCCAGGTCGATCCCGAAGTAGTGGTGGACTAAGACGTTGCGCATGCCGATGACGTCAGGCCACGGGATTTGCGGATAGCGTGCGAGCAGAGACTCCGACAGCCTATTCGCCGCCTCACCGATGACCTGGATGTGGTGGACCATCCACACCTGGATCATCTTGTCGGAGTCGAGCGCAGCCCGTCCTCGCGCGGCCTGCTCCTCGATGCTCTCGATCGCGTCGCGGATGTCAAGAAGCCAGGCAGTGTTGTCTCTCACAGCGGCACTGCCTCTCCGAGGACTCGATCTCTGACGCGTTCGCGCAGGCCTCTGTCGCTAACAACATCGACCTTGCGACCAAGCAACTCTTGAAGCTCTCTGATCAGGGCTGCATGCTGGATAAGGCCCACACCAGGTTTCAGTCGCACCAGTATGTCTATGTCGCTGGCTTCGTCGTCTTCCTGCCTTGCCGCCGAGCCGAAGACTCGGATGTCCGCGGCGCCATGCCTGGCGGCGATGCGCAGAATCTCATCTCTCTTGCCCTTCAGCAATTCCAAGGAATGCATGGCGCTTAGCCTCCCGCGCGTCTATTGTATCACAACCGGCGCGGGCGAATAAACCGGCGAATAGGATGAGGTTGATTCGGGTATATACACGTTCGATAACGCTTTTGCTGGAGGAGTTCGATGACAAAGAAGACTATCGCGCTGGCAGTTCTCATCGTGTTTGTCGCCGGCATAGTCCCCGCGATTGCCGCGACGCCGGCCAAGAACGCGCCGGCAAAGCCTGCGGCCAAGAAGCCCGTATCGGCCGTCTGCCCGGTGCTGGGGACCAAGATCCCCGACGTGAGCAAAGCGCCGGGTGGCAGCGCGGTCTACAAGGGCAAGACCTACTACTTCTGCTGCAAGAACTGTAAGGCCAAGTTCCTGAAGGACCCCGAGAAGTACATCAAGAAGACCGCGAAACCCGCCCCGGCGAAGAAGCCCGTGTCGGCGATCTGTCCCGTCATGGGAACGAAGATCCCTGACGTGAGCAAGGCGGCGGGCGGCAGCACTGTCTACAAGGGCAAGACCTACTACTTCTGCTGCAAGGCCTGCAAGCCGATGTTCCTCAAGGATCCTGAGAAGTACATCAAGAAGATGCAGGAGGCCGAAAAGAAGGCAAAGGCCGGCAAGAAGTGAGCGTATGTGGAAGAGGTATGCTTCGGGTCAGAATGCCTCCCGAAGCATACCTCTCCGGTTGTATTTCGCTAGATCAACGCGTGGCCTCTGCGGCCAACTTCTGCGCGGTGATCTCGGCCGCCTTCTTGCCTGAGAGCAGCATTCCGCCGAAGATCGGGCCCATCCGCGGGGTGCCGAAGTATTGCGCGCAGGCCATCCCCGTGACGATCAGCCCCGGGTAGACCTCCCTGGTTCCCTCGACGACCCCCTCCTCCCCGCACTGGGCGTTCATCGTGTCCTCTCCTTTGATCTCGACGATCCCCCGCTTTGCCAGGCAATTCAGGACGATCGCTTCGTGGCCGGTGCTGTCCATGACGACCTTGCTGGTGAACGTGAGCGGATCGACGTGCAGGTTGGTCATCTTGTAGGCGGTGTCGTTGGCGACAACTCCGGCAACCTCTCTGTCCGCGTTGAAGTAGACGTCCTCCACGCTGAAGAGATTGAGCAGGCTCGACGCCGCTCTCGACGGCCTTTTTCACCAGCGCCGCCGCCAAGCAGGACCGACGGGACGACCAGATATCCGTCCTGCTCCGTCGCGCGAACGTCGATCTCGGTCAGGATGTCGCTTACGGCCTCGCTCGAGGACGACGCGGTTGAAGCCCTTGCCTCCGCCCCAGATTCCTCCGCCCGGCGAGAGGCGCTTTTCCATGATGACGACTTTGGCCCCCTGCTGCGCGAGCGTGTAGCCGGCCACCAGGCCGCTCGGCCCGGCTCCAACGATGATGACGTCGGAGTTCAGCGAGTCGGTGAGTTCGTCGAAGTAGTCGCGCGTGATCAGCCGCGAGACTTCCAGGTCGGAGATGGTTCCGATCATGTGATTTGCCCCCTTACGTTTGAGATTCGGGGGGACCCTGGCAATTGCGAGGCCGCCTCTTGCAGAGGCTTCCGCGTTCCCTACGCCGGCATTAACCGGATCAGGTTCTAAGGGATTCCCGACGGGTGTCGAGATCTCAGCCGTGCTCAACCAGCACCCCCAGCGGTTCTTACGCCGTGCATTATACCAGACCGGCAGGTGGGGCACAACCAGCGTGCGGCCGAGCCTGTTTCCACAACTCTACCATTGTCGTCACACAATGACGAGGTAGTTTGTGCTGATGAGGCCCGCAAACAACCTCAAGCCCCGCAATCTCAGCAATATGTATTGCCGCCGTGTGACAGGTTTGAAGCAAGCAGGCACAGGGTATTAAACGTCTGCCTGCCTGATTCCTGCCGCGAACCGCGGCTGGATTCCGCGATCAGGCGGGCATTGAGCGAAAACCGCTTCTAGCCGCTCGGAACCCTGTGGGCACTCCACTACCGGGAGGGATAACAGGAAAATGAACCGCGTTAAGCTATGCCTGCTTGCTCGTGCTTGCGGCCGCCCTGTTTGCGCGGCCCGCCTCGGCCCAGCTTGCGTCATCCACGTGGCCGAAATTCCACCACGACGCCGCTAATACGGGCCAGGGCATCTACGGAGGACCGGGTTCGGACCTTAGTTGGACCTACCCCGTCCCAGGCGCAATATCGTCCGGGCCCGGTACTGGGCGCGGACGGAAGCGTCTACTTCACATGCGACGACGGAAAGCTCTACGCGCTTACCGGGGGTGGATCGCTGGAATGGAGCTTCGCGTGCAACTGCCTGGGCGCGTCGTCTCCGGCCGTAGGCTCCGACGGCACGATCTACGTCGCGTCCGGAGATCCCTACGTCTACGCCCTCAACCCCAACGGCACGCAGAGATGGCGGAGGTCGATCTCGGCCAGGGTCACGTCCTCGATCAACATCTCGCCGAGCGGCGTCCTCTACTTCGGCTGCTCCAACGGGACCGTATACGCGTTCGGCGCCGACGGGACCCAGAAGTGGACGTACTCGATCGGCGGGACGGTCCTATCGACGCCGGCGGTGGCTTCGGACGGGACGGTCTACGTCGGCAGTCAGAGCGGGGGCGTCTACGCGCTCAGCTCAGCCGGTGCGCTCAAGTGGAAGTTCACTCCGGCCGAAGGCGGAGGGTTCTCCGCATCACCGGCGATCGGCCCGGACGGAACGATCTACATCGGTTCATCGCTGGGCTATTTCTACGCGATACGCAGCACCGGCACTCAGAGATGGCGCTCCGTGGCCGGGGGAGTCGTCGCATCGTCACCCGCCGTCACGTCGTCGGCGATCTTCTTTGGCTGCCGTGACGGCAAGCTGCATGCGGTTTCCGTGACGACCGGTTCGCAGCTCTGGGTCTACAACGCAGGTTCGTACATCGATTCATCTCCCGCCGCGGGCAGCGACGGCGGCGTGTGCTTTGCCTCGACCGACGGCGTCATCTACTCGCTCGATTCCGGCGGTGCGCTCAGATGGCAGTACCATACCGGCTCGTCGGTCTATTCGTCTCCCGCCGTGGGGCCTGCCGGAGCGCTGTTCATCGGCGCGGCGAATGGCACGCTGTATTGCTTCGCCGCCGACGATACCCCGCCCACCGCTACGGCCGTCACCGACGATGGCCTCTTCACCTGCCTGACCGACCGAATTCACGGCACGTGGATCGCGTCCGACCCGGATTCAGGGATATTCGCGTATGAGTACTGCGTCGGGACCGCCCCCGGACTCGCGGACGTTGCGCCTTGGGCGAGCGCGGGTTCAGCGACGTCGCAGACACGGACGGGCCTGTCGCTTCTGGACAAGCATACCTATTACATAACCGCGCGCGCGATCAATGGGGCGGGCATAACCGGCCCGGCCGCCAGCTCGGACGGCATCACCGTGGATGCTTCCGCCCCAACCATACCCTCCGTCGTCGATGACGGCCAGTTCACCACCGACGCCACCAGCCTCCACGCGTCGTGGTCGTCGTCCGATCCCGACTCCGGCGTTGTCAAGTATTACTACTCCATAGGCACGTCGGCAGGCGCGACGAACGTGGCCGACTGGACCGACGCCGGTCTCAATACGTCGGTCACGCGCGCCGGCCTCTCGCTTACGAATGGGGGCGCGTATTTCATCAACGTCAAGGCGCTCAACGGAGCGGGAGCTTACAGCGCGGTCGGGTCAACGGATGGCATCATCGTGGATGCGACCCCACCCGGCGCGCCCAGCGTCACCGATGACGGCCAGTTCATGTCCACGTCGACGTCGATTCACGCCACGTGGTCGTCCAACGACGCCGAATCCGGCATTGTGGGCTATAGTTACTCCGTGGGCACGTCGGCAGGCGCGACCAATGTGAAGGGGTGGACCAGCGCCGGAATGGCCACTCAGGCGACGATATCCGGCCTCGTTCTGAACAATGGCTCGACGTATTACGTCAACGTTCGCGCCACCAACGGCGCCGGGCTTACCAGCGCAACGGGTTCGAGCAACGGCATCATTCTCGATACCACGCGGCCATCCATGCCGACCGTAGTAGATGACGGGGCGTGGACCGCATCCACGACCGAGCTGCATGCGTCGTGGTCGTCGGAGGACGGCGAGTCCGGGATCAAGTCCTACCATTACGGTGTCGGCACGGCCGCCGGCGAGACGGACGTCCTCGACTGGGTCGATGTCGGGAACGGGGACTTCCGCGACCATCACCGGCCTGGGTCTGGCGCACAACCAGACCTACTATATCAGTGTCGTTGCGACAAACGGCGCGCTGGCCGACTCGCTCATCGGTTCGTCAGACGGCATCACCGTTGACGCGACCGCGCCGACCAAGCCCGTGGTTACAGACGACGGCATTTCACAGGCAAGCCTGACTACCCTCCACGCAACATGGACCAGCGACGATCCCGAGTCCGGCATCGACAAGCTCGAGTACTGCATCGGCACCAGCGCCGGCCAGTACAACGTGGTCGGCTGGACCAACGTCGGGCTTGCCACGTCAGTCACCAGGGCCGGCCTCAATCTCGCCGAGGGGGCGCAATACTACATCAGTGTGCGCGCGACGAACAAGGTCGGCGTGACCAGCCAGGTCGGTTCCTCGGACGGAATCCTGATCGATACCACTCCGCCGCCCGCCCCGACAGTCACCGACGACGGCGCGTTCACTTCGTCGCTCGATTCACTGCACGCGACGTGGACGTCCGTAACGTCCCCGTCGGGAGTCGCGACTTACGAATACTCAATCGGAACCGCGGCCGGATCGACCGACGTGGTTGGCTGGACCGACGCCGGAATCGTCAATGAGATCACGGCGACCGGCCTCTCGCTTTCTAACGGCGCGACGTATTTCATCAACGTTCGGGCGATCAACGGCGTCGGTAAGGAGGGGGCAGCGGGTTCGTCGGACGGGATCACGGTGGACACGACTCCGCCTGCGACACCCGTCGTCGTCGATGGGGGCGCGTATTCGTCGTCGGCGAGCCAGCTCACCGCAAGCTGGACTACTACCGACCCCGAGTCCGGCATAGTGTTGTGCGAATATGCCGTTGGAACGACGTCGGGCGACACGGACGTTCGCGACTGGACCGGCGTGGGCGGCCAGACGTCGATCACAATCGACGGGCTGGCGCTTGCTGACGGCGGCGCCTACTACATCTCCGTTCGCGTGACCAACGGGGCGGGGCTTATGAGTGAGGTCGGGACGTCGGACGGCGTCGTGGTCGATCTCAGCCCGCCGTCCGAGCCTACGGTTACCGACGACGGCGCGTTCACGACGAGCGGGTCTCAGCTTCATGCCGGTGTGGTCGTCGTCGGACGCTCAGTCCGGCATCGCGAAGTACGAATACGCCGTCGGAACGACCGCGGGCGGCACGGACACCCTCGGCTGGACGAACGCGGGCGTCGCGACGGAACAGACGATCACCGGCCTGTCGCTCGTGTCAGGCACGCAGTACTACATAAGCGTGAGGGCGACAAACGGCGCGGGGCTTATGAGCGCGGTCGGGACATCCGACGGGATACTGGTCGACGCAACGCCTCCGACGACGCCTGTTGTAACCGACGACGGCGCATTCACGCTGTCTACGACGACTCTGCACGCGACGTGGACGTCAGCAGACCCTGAAACCGGCATCACGCTGTATGAGTACTCCATCGGCACGTCCGCCGGCGGAACGAACGTGGCCGCCTGGACCGGCATCGGGACAACCACATCGATCAACCGCTCCGACCTTAGTCTGACGAACGGCGGCACTTACTTTGTCAACGTTCGCTCGACAAACGGTGTGGGGCTCGTGAGCGCGATGGGTTCATCGGACGGTATCACGGTCGATACGACGCCTCCGCCGGCGCCGACCGTCACCGACGACGGCGCGTTCACGGCCGACGCCTCGCAGCTTCACGCCGGTACTCGCGTGCAACGACTCGGAATCGGGGGTGGCTTCGTATGAGTGCGCGGTCGGCACGACGCCGCTGGGCGCCGACATCGCCGACTGGAGCGCCGCGGGCGCGGGGCCGGACGTTACGATCACCGGCCTGTCGCTTTCCACGGGCGAAACCTACTACATAAGCGCGCGCGCCACCAACCGTGCCGGACTTGCCGGACCGGAAGGCGCCTCAGACGGCATCAAGGTCGATAACACACCGCCGGCGATGCAGTCCGTCACCGACGACGGCGAGTTCACCGCCTCGGTAACATCACTTCATGGCTCGTGGAGCGCGGCCGACCCCGAGTCCGGCATAGCGGGCTATCGCTACTGCATCGGCACTACACCGGGCGCTAACGATACCGCCGATTGGCTCGATGCAGGCGCGGCAGCCGAGCACACACGCACGGGCCTTGCGCTGGCGAACGGCCAGACCTACTACATCACCGTTATCGCGATCAGCGGCGCGGGCGCGTCGAGCGCGCCGATGTCGTCGGACGGTATCAAGGCCGATCTCACGCCGCCAACCACGCCGGTCGTGACCGATACGGGAATCTACTGGGGATACAGGACCAGCCTCTGGTCGAGCTGGACTTCCGGCGATCCGGAATCCGGCGTTGCTGAGTGCGAGGTCTCCGCCGGGACATCGCCGGGCGCGACGGACGTTGCTGCATGGCAAAGCGTGGGGTCGGTGACATCATACACGATCTCCGGCCTGCACCTCAGCGACGGCGTGACGTATTACTACAACGTCAGAGCCCGCAACGGCGCAGGCGGTTGGAGCGCGATCGGCAGTTCCGACGGAGTGGTCATCGACTCCACGCCACCTACCACGCCAATCGTCATCGACGACGGCGACACGACCGCCGTTCTCGACAGCCTCCACGCCACCTGGCACTCGGAGGACCCCGAGTCCGGCATCGTGGAATACGTCTACTGCGTGGGCACAAGCCCCGGGGCGACCGACGTCGCCGGCTGGACCAGCGCCGGTACCAGCGAGAGCGCGACCGTGACCGGCTTGACCATCGATCCGATGCTGCGTTACTACTTCTGCGTGAAGGCCAGGAGCGGATCGGGAGCCTGGAGCGCGACCGGGTGCAGCGACGGCATAGGCTACACAACGGGCGCGGCGATCTGGTCTCGGTTCCGCAACGACTCGCGCTGCCAGGGACGAGGCCTGTTTGACGCGACCCGCACGAACGACGTCGCCTGGTCGGTCGTGACCGAGGGCATCGTCGAGTCCTCACCGGCAATCGCGGGCGACGGCACGACCTATGTGGGCTCATACGACGGCAAGCTCTACGCCATCACCCAGAACGGCACGATTCGCTGGGCGGTCGATCTCGGCTCGCCGGTCAGCGGCTCGCCTTCGATAGCCGATGACGGCAGCATCCTGGTCGGCGGATTCGACGGCAAGGTCCACTGCCTCAACAAGTCCGGCGAAGAGCAGTGGTCATACACGACCGGCGGCATGGTCATCTCTTCGCCGCTCATCAAAGACGGCGTCGTCTATGTCGGCAGCCTTGACAAATCGCTCTACGCGCTCGATCTCGCCGCCGGCACCAAGAACTGGTCCTACGCGACCGGCAGCGGCGTGTGGTCATCACCTGCCGTCGACGATTCGGGAGTCATCTACTTCGGCAGCGACGACGGGGCGGTCTATGCCATCAACCCCGACGGCACCCGCAAATGGCGCTACGCGACCTACTCATCCATCCTGCCGGCGCCGGCGCTCACTTCGAACGGCGTCGTCTATATCGGCAGCGGCGACGGCTACTTCTACGCGATCAACCCCGACGGCACTCTCAAGTGGCGCTATGAGACCGGTCGGCCCATCGACTCCTCCGCGGCCATCGGCCCGGACGGAACGATCTACTTTGGAACCGGCTACGACGGGAGTGACGGCCAGCTCTACGCGCTGCGACCCGACGGCACCGAGCGCTGGCACATCGATCTGCCCGGCGGCGGCATGACCGGCTCGCCGGCTGTCGATCCGTCCGGCACGGTCTACTTCGGCACTTCCGATAAGAATGTCTACGCGTATAGCTCGGACACGGAGCCGCCGACCAAGCTGTGGGAGTTCGCGACCGGCGATTCGGTTGCGAGTTCGCCGGCACTCGGCGCTGACGGGAGCGTGGTGTTCGGCTCCTACGACGGCAAGGTCTACTGCCTGCGCGACACGACGTCCAAGGACCTCACGCCGCCCACAACTCCCGTGGTGACCGTTCCCAGCGCGATCATCGTGGTCGGCGACCCATTCATGGCCTCATGGACAGCGGCCGATCCGGACACTATGGTCGCCGAGTACACCTACGCGATCGGCACGACCTCCGGCGGCTCCGATCTCGCAGGCTGGACCAGTGCCGGAATCGAGACCTCGATGAACCGCGACGACCTGCCCCTCGAAGTCGGCCACACCTACTACCTCTCGGTCAAGGCGCGCAATCCCTCCCAGCGATGGAGCGACGTCGGTGTGTCGCAGGGGGTGACGGTGGTCTCCGCGGTCGGATTCGGCACGATAGCCGGACTCAAGACCTACGCCGACGGCGCCTCCGCGTCCATCGAAGGCAAGACCGTCACCGGAGTGTTCGCCGATTGCTTCTTCATCGAGGAAGAGGACCGGTTCGCAGGGATTCGATGTGTCGAGGCGCCAACGACGCTGCAGGCGGGCGATATCGTCGATGTGTCCGGCACGATCGCGATGATCAACGGGGAGTGCGTCTTGTCCGAGGCGACGCACACCTTTGTCGGCCACGACAAGGCCATCAAGCCGGTTGGTGTAGTCGGCAGAAGCGTGCTCAGCCCCGTCCCCGACCTGCTCGGGCTCGAAGTGACATTGTTCGGACGCGTGACGGCCGTTGATTCCGGCTGGTTCGTGATCGATGATGGCTCCGCGCTCGATTCTGCCAGAGGGGTGACGGGTGTCGAGGTCCGCTGCGACGGTACGCCGACAGTGGGCGCGGATCCCGTAGCGACAGGCATGTATCTTGTCGCCACAGGCAATCTCTGCCGTGAGCTGGTGGGCAGCCAGCCTGTCACAGTGCTCAAGTTGGTTCCTGGAAGAGTCGTCAGATTCGACTGAGTTGCCTTCCCGGCACCAGTGGGCGCCGTTCTTACCGGCACGCACTGGTGCCGTCTTTCCCGGCGCCTACTGGCGCCGTCCTTCAGCACGGATGGTTCGGGGTTTCGATGCCGCATGGGCGTCAAACGGCGTCGGTATCGAAATCCCGAAACATTTCCGCGGTCGAAACCGCGCGTCTACCCGCCGAAATCGAAATGCGTCACAGCTACGACCCCTTGCATACTTGGAAAAGTGTGATATACTGCCTGTAGCCGGTAGGCGCGCGCGCGCCCGGAATCCGGCACCTCTTGAGGGGGAGGGAACGCATAATGAGAGCAGCAGTGATTGTTCTCGCACTGATGTGCCTGCCAGCGTCTATTCTTGCGCAGGCGCCGAGTCCGGCTGATTTCGGCGACGCTCCGGACCCGACCTATCCGTCGCTGTTCCACACTTCCAGCGGGCTGACCGGCCCATACCACCTCGATGTTACCAAGGACTGGATCGGGCCTCCGGGCGCCTCAACGACCACGATCGAAGGAGACGCGCTGGTTCCCGACGGTGATCTCGATGACGGCAACATCGGCATCTCCCGCACTGTCTGGTTCCAGGGACCGACGCAGTGGGGCTATGCGTGCATGGACCTGGCATCATCGACGTTCAGCCCGCCCGGCCTGTTCTACGTCAACGTGGCGGCGGACCTGAACGCGGATGGGGCATGGGCGCCGTATCTCTACGACGGCGTCAACGGGCAGGACGAGTGGATTCTGCAGAACGCCCTGATCTACCTGCCAACCAGCTATGGCTTCCGGCTCGCCTTCAGCTTCTACTTCCCGGACCTCAGCGCCGATGCCCACCCGATATGGATGCGCGCCACGCTTACCGATGTGCCTCTGGCCGGGAGCGTGTATCCGAACGGCTGGGACGGAAGCGGGCCCGCGGGTGGATTTGCCGTAGGCGAGACGGAAGACTCGTTTGTTTCCGTGCAGTTGGAGGATGTCACCGGCCGCGTGGACGGCATCAGCAACTTCAAGGACAAGGGCGCGGGATCGGGGTCGGCGCCCGTGCAGAGCGGGGATCCGACGACATCGCCGACGGCGGAGGGGTACCTGAGAGGCGGAGTGCCTGATATCAGCCAGGGGACCAACGAATGCGCGCCGACTTCGGCCACGAACTCCGTCCAATGGTTGGCTGGCCAGCAGGGGTTCACAGCGCCGGCGAACACGCTGGATCAGCTCAAGAAGGACATGGCCCCCGGCTATACGAGCGGCACCTATCCCGGCATCAGCCCGTCCAACTTCGTGCCGGGCAAGAACAGGTTCACCGCCCGCAACCATCTGCCCATCGCAACTACTTCCGGTGGGTCGATGAACGGCGCCGGCACGTTCGACTGGATGAAGCAGCAGCTCAAGAACGGCGCCGATGTGGAGATGCGCATTCAGTATCCCGGCGATGGTGGGCACTGGGTCACTGTCGTCGGCTATTCGGTCGCTGCCGACGGCACCCAGCGCATCTATATCAACGACCCTCTGAGCCCCGGGCCAAGGACGGACTCGTATGTCGTCAAGCCTGACGGGACCATCGTGGGCTACCCCTACGGCACCGCCAAGATGAGCTTTGCGGTCGCTGAGACGCGAGTAGTCTGGGGCGATTCGAGCAACTTCGACGTGAAGAACTATACCGGCGTGACCACCAACGATTTCGAGGTCACGCTTGGCGGCGTCACTCCGGGGCAGGTGAAGAAGACCTACACCGGTCTGCTCGGGTATCCCAACTCAAGCAAGAGTACAACGACGGGCGGCACAAAGGTCACCTGGAACGGCGGATCGACGAGTCCCAACGGCAAGGAGCACTTCGGCTATACGCTTGCTTCCGGCGTGACCCCGACGAGCATCCAACTGAGCTGGACCAAGGACGGGGTCGTGGTTGGCACGCTGCCGTCCGTACCTCATGGCTTCAAGATCAGCGACCACGGCGGGCTTGTTGCGACCGTGACCAACGCCAACGCGACCGCCCAGGTGGCCGTGCAGCGCAGCGTCGCCGTGCTCACCAGCGTCGTGCAGCTCGACGATCTCAACGCCCAGAACGGTGCGCTCGCGAGCCAGCTCGTTCTCATCGATCCGCAGCCGATTCCGCTCGGGCCGGGTGAGACGTTGGAATACGAGATACCGCAACTGCCGGCGGAGGTGGCGGCCGTTGTGCTGGCCTACGGCGTCCGCTCGGATATAGCAGACCCGGACTGGGATGCATACTACTATAACGAGGCCCTGCTGTATCTGCCTCAGGCGTTTTCGAGTATCGGCGAACTCAAGACGGTTCCCGACGGCACGCCCGTCACGCTGGACACTCCTGCTCCGGTCGTGGAGTCGCTTGGCGGCCCCTGGATAGACTCGTTCTTCGACGTGTTCATGTCCATGGAGAACAAGTCTTCGGGACTGGCGGTCGATACCAACGGCATGATGGACATCGCGCGCGGTGACATGCTGCTTGCGACCGGCGTGATGACTACCGTCGCCGGGATGAGGATACTGCAGGCCGACGACATTCAGGTCTACTCGACCGGCGGCTCCGTTCCGACCCCGCTCGGAATGTCCGGCAAATGGCTGGGCGGACCGGGACTGATTCAGAGCATCGGACTCGATACTACCGGCCTGCCGGTGACCGTTTGGGGAAGAGTGGCCGGGCCGGTCGAGATCCCGCCCGGGTATGCGCCTGGTTACAACCATGCCTATCTGGTCGATGACGGCAGCGGCACGCCCGTGACCTTGGCTACTCACGACATGGACCTCGCACCGGGCACCTTCGTGACCGCGACCGGGGTTTCCTCGAGCTGGGCGCTCAGCCCGCTCGACCCCGGCTTCAAGACCGTTCTGCCGCACTCGGACGAGGACATCATCCCGCTCGGAGCAGACTGAGTGCTGATCTCTAAGGGGCGGCGGTCGCTGGCCGCCGCCCGCTGCTTCAGGCAGCCTTCTTCCGAGGTCTTGGCGCTCCCTAAGGACAACGCGTGGCCGCCAACGCTGGTCTACCCCCCCGTATGCGCCGGCATTGTTAGCCCAACCGTGACGAACTGTGCAGTATAGCGACACATAGCGGTCGAGCATACAATTATATGCCACAGCTAGTTACGTATTGTTAAAAAACTATGCCGAGCAGCCGTTTACGCGCGTTCCACTCAGGGGTAATATCCCCAAGAGCCTGGGGGAACTGAATACCCGCCCGTATCACTGCCGTCGGGCAGTTGCGGTGCCGTTCGAGCTCGGCCTTGAATCCGATTGAGGGCCGGGAGCCGGTGTTTCGGGATTCCCGATCCGCCCAAATCCCCAAACACCAGCGGCGCAGAATCGCTCCCGCAAGAGCACCCCATCAGGCCACTATATCCGGAAGAGCTGCGGATCGCGCAGCACTCCGGCAGCTACGGTGCCGGTCAAGAATACACATGCTTTTTAGGACCCTTTCGCGATACGCTCCGGCAATACTGATCGCCGCCGCGATGATCTGGCTCTACGCGGGCACCATGCGCGAGCTTTTCGCAAGCTGGATGTCGGATGGCAACTACGCCCACGGGATCGTCGTCATCCCGGTGGCCCTCGCCATAGTCTTTGCCAAGCGAAAGACGTTGGCAAACACCGCGGTCCAGCCCGCCCCGGTGGGAAACCTGCTTCTTGCGGCGGGGGTGGTGGTCTTTGCGTTCAGCAGATGGTCGGATGTGACGTTTCTGGCAGGACTATCGATGGTGATCGTGATCGCGGGGCTGGTCTGGACGTTCGCCGGTTGGCGGATGCTGCGGGAGTTGGCGTTTCCGATAGCGTTCCTGCTGTTCATGACCCCGCCCCCCGACTTCTTCGTCGAGAAGATCGGGGCGCCCCTGCAGAGGGCATCGTGTCAATACGCGTCGATGATCGGGGGGTTGTTCGGTCTGGACTGCGAGAGCCACGGTGTGATGCTGCAGGCCAACGGAATGCACTTCGAAGTGGACCTTCCGTGCAGCGGAATTCGGGCCATCAATTGCCTGACGGCGTTCTCGGCGGTGCTGGCGTATCTTGCGAGGACATCCAACACCGCCCGCATGGCGATATTCGCGGCCGCGGTGCCGGTGGCGTTTGCGGCGAATGTTCTGAGGGTGCTGATCGTGGTTATCGTGGCCAATATCGACTCGGTCCAGCGCGACGTGATGCGCTTCCACGATTTCAGCGGACCGGTGGTGTTTGTTATGGCGTTGGCTGTTGTGATACTGCTGAAAAGGCGGTTTGAGGGCACATGGCGAGACGGAAAGTGTGCTACCTGACGGCGCTCGCGCTCCTTGCAGGAGCGGGGGCGTTCAATATGTGGTCTCGCGCCGACGAGCAAGGCGCAAGGGTCGTGTTCGACCGGACGCCTCTGCCCGCGCGTATTGGCGGCTGGAAGCGCTCCGCCGAACTCAAGCCGGACGCCGATGTCCACCGAATGCTCGCGGAGGACGCGATCCAGTGGTACAGGTACAAGCACGGCGGTCAGACGGCCGATCTGCTCGTGCTCTACGGCCATCGCAAGCGTACCTTCCACCTGCCCGATTCGTGCCTCGCGGGAGCCGGGATAGAAATCGCGGCCCGGCATGTCGTCGTGCTGACCATGCCTGATGGTTCTATGGTGCAGTTCCACGCGCTCATGCTCAACAAAGACGACGTGTCGAGGATCGCGCTCTACACGTTCGTCGGCCCGAGCGGGAATCCGACCGACCTGCTGGGACTCAACGCCGGCATGCTCTGGTGCAGGGTTCGCGGAGAGGGTCCCAAAGGGGCGGCGGTGCGCGTCATCGGCCCATTGGATCCCCATAAGCCCCTGGCCGCGCAGCCGGTCTGCGACCTGGCGGTCGCGGCGCTCAGAGAGGTGTGCAGGCGGGTCGAGAAGGCCGGTCCCCGCCAGGACGGAAGGTTCGCAAGCAGGTGTTTCGGGATTTGAGCGGAGCGGAAATCCCGAAGCCCACGCTTCTGACTTTCGACTTTGGCCTTTCGACTACACGGGACAGGAGGTGCGGCCGTGGCCGATGTCCTGACGGGCTCCCGCCCCCTCGAAAACGCCCAGGAACGGCTGGACAGCGCGACCCGCAAGCTGCTGCTGATTGTAGTTGCGTTTGCGCCGCTGGCGTTGATAATCGCGCTGCGGGCGGCGCTCGGATTCGGGCAGTTGCAGTATCCGGGGGCGATGGATGCCGCGCAGATGGCGCGTAACATCGCTGAAGGCAAGGGCTTCGTGACCAGCCAGCTCACGCCGCTCTCGCTGTATGCCTCGAGCTCGCCCGCGCCGATACCCGACATCACCAATCCGCCGCTCTACCCGATAACGCTCGCGATGCTGTTCGCAGCGTTCGGCGCGAAGGACTCGGTGGCCATCGCGACATCGCTGGGCTTCTTTGCGCTGACCACATTGATGGTCTTCCTGCTGGCTCGGAGATCGTTCTCACTGGGTGTTGCTGCCCTGGCGGCGGCGCTGTTTTCCACGCAGTTCGAGATCGCCAAGCTCGGTGTGAGCGGGTCTTCGGCGATGATGGCGGCGTTTCTGACGGTCTGGTTCTGGTACGTGCTGACTGCCCCCGGCGAACGCGGGCCGCGGCACTACGCCAAGGCCGGAGCCGTTTTCGGACTCGGATGCCTGACGCACTACGGCCTGGCGCTGCTCCTGCCGGCGGCGTTGATCTATGTATGGTTTGCCTGTGCCAAACGCAAAGGGTTGGGAGTCGTGCTGTTTGCGGCGGCCTGCCTGATTGTAGTGGCGCCGTGGATGGTGCGCAACGTGCTCGTGACCGGCAGTCCGGTCTTCACCGCGTCCCAATACGACATCATGATCAACACCGGTATGTATCCGGCCTTTGCAGCGCATCGGATCTACGGCGACCTGGCGTCGCCGTTCGGGTTTGCGATCACTCACGTTCCTCTGCTCGCGACCAAGGCGCTTGGCGGCATGCTCCAGCTCTACTACCAGTGGCCGCAGCAGGTGGGGCTGTACGTGCTGCCGTTCTTCGTGCTGGCATTGTTCGTCAGGCTCAAGGACCGGCGCGCCGTCGCCGTGCGGCGGCTCCTGATTGCGTGCATCGCCATCTGGACGATCAGCGTCGCGCTCGGCGACCAGTCAGGCTCGCACCTGACCGGCCTGATTCCCATTATGATTGTGTTCGCGGCCGGCTGCATGGTCAGTATCACCAGCCGTCTGATCGGGTCGCCCGGGCGCGCAACGGCGCTTCTTGCGGCAATAGTGGTCTTCGCGGCGCTGCCCACGTGGCTGGCGCTTGCCCGCAACGTCACGCCAGCTCCACCCGGCATCCCGACGCTGTTCGCGGACATGAACGGGGTTCTGCCCAAGGACGCGATTGTGGTCTCGGACTGCCCGTGGGCGGTGGCGTGGTACGGCCGCAGGACATCCGTCTGGTTCCCCTTCGACCCCAGGCAACTCGCTCCAATGGAGGGGAAACTCGGGCGGGTGGACGCGGTATTTCTCTCGCTACGCCGCTTCGTTTGCTTCGGTAGACCCGGTGGCTCTGGCGAGACTGCTCACCAGGAAGGGAGCAGGCTATGATTTCCACGTCGCTCGTGCTTATCGCGACGGGGGCGTGCTCCTCGTTAGGTAGGGGAGACGACTGATAGGGGCCGACGGTTCGGCCCCGTAGTATGACAACGGAACCAGCAGTACTTGAGGAGGTGAACTTGGTGCCTAGAAAGACTAAGTATCTTGTGCTGGCTGTGGCCTGTAGCCTGGCGCTTTGCGCCGGAGCCGCTATGGCGAATCCCGACCCCGCTCCTGTGTGGAGTGACCTCTCCATAGCGAACGACTACGGGCACGTGGACTACACCTACAATTCCGGCACGAACACGTATGCGTTTACCGTGTTCAACGACCAGACGACCGCCGGTTACAAGATCGGAGGGTTCGCCGTGTATCCCACGGTTACACTCACTGGAGTGGTGCCTGTGATCGAGGGCGTTCCTCCGACCGGATGGTTGGCCACGGGATGGGAAGGTCCCGTTACTTCGCTTGGTCCGACGTTTGGAAACGTTCGCGACGGGTTTGTAACCACGAACAGCGTTTTCAACGTCGCGCCATCGGGGTCGAAGGGCGGCTTTACGATGCAGTGGACGTCGGGCATATTGCCCACGAACCTGGACTTTGCCGTCCTTGTCGTAAGGCCGACTGGCTCGTTCTGGGCGGCGGCAGGTCCTGGACCATGCCAGCCGCCGATACCGGATGCCAGTACACTCGTGCTGGCCGGGTCGGGAGCGTTGCTGGCGCTGCCCGTGTTGAGGCGAAGATTCGTTTCGGCATAGGCATCCGCCAGGTTCCGGGTGGTGGTCGTGGGATCGCCACCCGGAACCTACCGCGAGAACAAACAGGGATAGGGGATTCAGTATGGACGCACGGCGTATATACTATGCGGCACGGAGGCACAAATACCTTGTGGCGCTGTCGGTTCTGGTGGCGGTGTCGGGAGCAGTGATCGTCAGCCTGTTCCTGCCCAAGTTCTACGTGGCCACGACGACGCTGCTGCCGTCCGAGGCCGCCATTCGGCAGAACCTCCAGCCTCAAGCGGACGCCGCCGCGGGCACTGTCTCGGAGGTTGCGGCAAGTCCCCGCGAGAGCAGGGTAGCAAACCTAGTGGTGCTCGCCAAGAGCAGGTCCATCGCCGATAAGGTCTCTACCCGCGTCCACATCAGCCCCGAATCCCTCATGCATTCGATCAGTTGTGCGCGCGTCTTCAATACGGAAAGCGGCGCCGCAACGGACATGATAGCCATCACCGCGCGAACCTCGAGCCCCAGCACGGCCGTTGACATCGCAAACGTCTGGGCGACCGAGTTCATTCGGTTTCAGGAAGAAGTCTCTCACCGCGAGGCCGTTCGCACGCGGGAGTTCCTCGAAGACCTCATGGGCAAGACCAAGGCGCAGCTCGACGCCGCCGCCAGCAGTCTGGCGACGTTCCGCAAGCAGAAACAGATCTCCGATCTGCCGTCGGAGATTGACGCCGCGTTCAGCGAACTGGTTCCGCTGCGTTCCGAACGTGATGAGATGCGCGCGCGGGTCGCCGACATCAACGCCAGGCTTGCCGTGCGCAGGTCGCAGGCCCGCTCCCTGTCGCCGACAGTCTCTGTCCACTCAAGCGAGCCGCCGACCGCGACCATCGATTCCCTCAGAGCGCAGATCGGCCAGGCCAGAGCTGAGCTGCTCAAACTCAGCCAGACCTATACCGACGAGTACTTCCGCATAAAGCAGCTCAAACAGCAGATTGCGGCGGCGCAGGCGGAGATCGACGGGCTCCAGAACCGAACGGAGCCCGTGGTGCGGACGGTGGTGGATCCCAGCTACCAGAAGGTGCTCGGCGAGATCAAGGACCTCGAGGCCGATTCGCGGGCCGGACAGGCGAGATTGGCGCGGCTGGACAGCCTGATCGCTGAGCAGGAATCGAAGATGGGCGGATACTCCTCGGTCGATATCGGGCTTGCCAGCAGGAGGCGCGCCTACGACGAGGCGGCGAAGCGGCTCGAGACCATCGCCACGCAGGTTCATACCGCGCGCATCAACGAGCGCCTTGCAGCCGAAGCAGGCGCGATCAAGCTGATCGACGCCGCCCGTTCCGCCGACGGTCCCATGCGAGCCGGCCCATCGCTGATACAGCTAGTACCGAGTGCGATTGTGCTGGGGCTGGTAGTGGGGCTCGGCATCGTGGTCAGCGTCGAGACGCTCGACACGCGCGTGCGCACCGCCACCGACGCCTCCGAGCTTCTGGAACTGCCCGTCTCAGGCATCATACCAAGCTTTCCTTCTACCACCGGGCGGTCCTCGCCAGGCCTCATCACTCAGACCGCGCCCATGTCACCCTTTGCCGAGTCATACCGCTTCCTGGCCACCGAGATCCTGCTCGACACGAAGGACACCGGCATACGGTCCATCATGGTCGCAACGGCTAAGCCCGCCCAGGGCGGCACATCCACGATCTGCAACCTGGCGGTCACACTCGCGCAGGCCGGGCGGCGGGTCGTGCTGATCGATGCCGACCTGCGCAGGCCGACCCTGCACAGGCTGTTCCGCGTGCCTAACGATTTCGGCCTGGCCAATATCCTGCGCAACGGCGCGACGGTCGATCGGGGCATGAAGAGCACGTTCGTCGAGGGTCTGGCGCTCATCACGGCGGGAACAGACATCGACAACCCATGGGCGCTCCTGCGCAGCGCCCGGCTGCAGCAGGTCATCGACGAGCTCAAGCACATCGCCGACTACGTTCTAGTTGACGTGCCGAGCGCGATCGTTTTCGCGGATGCGGCGACGGTGGCGTCGGCGGTGGACGGGGTCGTGGTTGTCGTGCGCGCGAACGAATCGCCGCGCGGCTCCGAATTCCAGATCAAGGGCCTGCTTAACAAGGCCAACTCGAACATCCTCGGTGTCGTGCTGACGCAGGTTGCGCCCGCCGAGGTCGATAGCTGCCATTACTACGCGCATTACTACGCCTCGCCGCGCCTGCTCAAGCCCGAGCAATCCAGGCAGAACAGGCCGCCGGACGAGGAACTCATTGCGGCTCGCGATGGACTTGCGGCCAGCGATTCGGATGACTATGCGCTGGACGACGAGGGGAGGGCATGATATGCCGGCAATACGTCAGCCTACCAGTGGACGCGCCCCAGATCGACGGACGACTTCCAAGCGCGAACGCGGCTCGCGCGCGCGCTCCGTGGAGGCCAACCCCGTCTCCAGACGGGTCATAGTCGTCGGGGTTACGGAGAAGGCACGGTCGCTGGCCGAGATGCTGCGCGCGTCAAGCGATCCGGTCTACGAGATAGTCGGATTCCTGGCAGAGGACGACACCGACGCGCAGCGCGGAATGGACGTACTCGGCAGCGCGTCGGAGATGTTCGAGATCGCCGAGAAGGCCGGGGTCGATGAGATCATCGTCGCGCAGATGCCCGGCTGGATCGAACGTCTGGCCGAGGCGATATCGGCAAACGGACACGGTCGTCCCAGGATCAGACTCGTCCCGAGCGTCTACGAAACGATGGTCTGCAACCCGAAGCTGTCGCGCGTCAAGGACCTGCCGCTCGTAACCCTGAACAGTGAGCGGCCCGCCTACACGCGGTCTATAAAGCGGCTGTTCGATATCGTTTTCTCCGCGGCGGCGCTGGCCGTCTGTGCGCCGTTGATGGGGCTGGTAGCCGCGCTGATGAAGCTGACATCCCCCGGCCCGGTCCTCTACAGGCAGACGAGGGTTGGTACCGGCGGCAAGGAGTTCACCCTCGTCAAATTCCGCACCATGGTCGCGGACGCCGAGGCGGACACCGGACCGGTGCTCTCGGGACCGAGCGACGACAGGATCACCGGCATTGGGCGCGCACTCCGGCGGTTCAAACTGGACGAGATCCCGCAGTTCTGGAACGTGCTGCGCGGCGACATGAGCGTCGTGGGGCCGCGGCCGGAGCGGATGTGTTTTGTGGAGCAGTTCAGCGAGTCGATCCCCGGCTACTCGGCCCGCCATCGGATCCGGCCCGGTATCACCGGTCTCGCGCAGGTCTACGGCGGCTACACGACCGACGCCGAGATCAAGCTCAAGTATGACTTGCTCTATGTCTACGGCGGCTCCTTACTGACTGATCTTAAGGTTTTGGTACTGACCATTCCGGCAATGATAAAGGGCGCATGAATATCCTGACTATTGACCTCGAAGACTGGTTCCAGGTGTCCAATCTCGAAGGACGCGTGCCGCGAGAGGCCTGGCCGCACTGCGAGTTCCGGCTGCGGCGCAATACCGAGCGCCTTCTCGCGACGCTAGCGGACGCCCGCGCCAGGGCGACCTTCTTCGTGCTTGGATGGAACGCCGAGCAGTGCCCGTCGCTGATCAGCCAGATTGCCGACGCCGGTCACGAGATCGCGACTCACGGCTGGGAGCACCGGCTGGTCTACGACATGACACCGGCGGAGTTTCGCGAGGACCTGAGGCGATCCATCGACGCTATCGAGTATGCCGCGGGCACGCGCGTCCGCGGACACCGCGCGGCGTCGTTCTCGATCACGGAGAATTGCCTCTGGGCACTCGACGTGCTCGCCCAGGAAGGCATCACCTACGACTCCAGCATGTTCCCCATCCGGCACGACCGCTACGGCGTGTCGAGCCGGTGGATGGAAGCTCGCGACGTGATCACCGATTCGGGCTCGATTGTCGAGGTGCCGATAACGGTCTGGCCGGCGATGGGCGTGAACGTGCCATTCGCCGGAGGGGGATATTTCAGACTGCTGCCCTACGGCATCGTCCGGCAGATAACCCGCGCGTTGAACCGCGCCGGCAGGCGGGTGGTGTTCTACTTCCATCCGTGGGAGATGGACTCGGGCATACCGCGCATGAAGCTCGGACTGGCAAGGGGTCTGAGATCGTACGTGAACATTGCCGCCAACGCCCGCAAGTTCTCGGCCTTGCTCAAAGACTTCAAGTTCGTGCCCGTCCGCGAGGCGCTCAGACAGCACGATCTGCCCGTTCGCACGCTCAGGCACGCGTCTGGAGAAGGCTGGCTCCTGGTCTAGGTGGAGTCCAATGGCACATACCGTAGGCGTCATCATTCCGACTTACAACCGGGCAGGCATTGTGCCGCGCGCCATCGCAAGCGCGCTCGCGCAGGACTACCGGCCTGTTGAGATAATCGTCGCCGACGACGGCTCGACTGATGATACCATCGACGCTCTCTCGGCCTATGATGTCACTCTGGTCGCGAGCGAACACCTCGGCCCTCCCGGCATCAGAAACGTCGCCGCGGCGGCTGCTTCGGCGGAGTATCTCGCGTTTCTCGACGCCGACGACGTGTGGACCGAGGGCTCGCTTTCCCGCCGGATGGAGTTGTTCGAGCACGATCCGGATATCGGACTCGTTTTCGCCGATGCCGGGGTGATCGACGCGCAGGCGGGCGGATCAACGGGCCGGTACTTCGACGGCAGGACCGAGCTTTCCGAGATCGAGATCGAATCTATCGGCGACGACGCTTACATGATCGTCTCGGACCCGATTCCTGCCTTGCTTGCTAGATCGTTCGTGATGACGAGCACCGTGATCGTCAGGCGCGACGTGTGGGATGAAGCCGGCGGATTCGACGAGTCCCTGCAGTTTGCGGAGGACCTTGACCTGTGGCTTCGGATCGCGGAGCGCCACCGGTTTGCGTTCACGAGGCAGGTAGCGGCGCTCTATGAGAGGCGCGAGGACAGCAACACGCGCAAGCGGCGTTTTGTGACGTTCGAGTCGGTCAAGCTCTGGACGAAGCACCGCGAGCGCTATTCCGCCGCGTATCCGCGGCTTCGCAGTCTCTTTGCTTCCAATCTCGGGGAATGGGCGTATCAAGCGGGCACGGTCGCGGCCGCTGAGCGCGACCGGGCGCTCGCGCGTCATTACTTCTCCACGGCCATCCACTGCATGCCGACTTACCGGCGGGCGTGGTTGGGTTATCTCGGGACATTGTTGAGCCGGAATCGCAGAAGCGCGGAATGCCCGGAGACGCGGAAGGGAGTTCTCTGATTCTTCTACTTCCGCGACTCCGCGATTCCTGAGTGTTCTCTCTCAGAGAGGTCATCTGTTGGACTTTCGCAGGTTGTTGAAGCACACGTTGGTCTACGGCTCCGGCGTCTGGGCGGGGAAGCTGATCGGGTTCGTGATGATCCCGGTGTATACACGCGCGCTGAGGCCGACCGACTACGGCGTGCTGGAGCTGATAAGCAGGACGACCGACGTCATCGCGCTCGTGCTGGGGATGGGGATCGCGTCGGCGCTGCTGCGGTTCTATGCCGAGGGCAAGAGCGATAAGGAACGCGCGCGGATTGCCAACACAGCGCTGGCCTTTGCCGGGGGGATCGGGCTTGCGGCGGCGATCGGCCTCGGAGCTATGTCACCAGCCGTCTCCGGGCTGATGTTCAGCTCGACGAAATATGCGCTGTGCGTTCGGCTCGCGCTCATAGCGATGGGCTCGGAGCTCTGCGTGGCCGGTCCGATGACGCTCCTGCGCATCCATGAGCGCTCGACGCTGTTCACGTCGCTGATCGTCGGCCGGGTGATCGTTGCGCTGTCGCTCAACATCTATCTGGTCGTCTTTCTGCGAATGGGAGTGCTCGGCGTGATGATCAGCAACCTGGTGGGGGTGACGCTGATCCTGGCGGCGCTGGTAGTGGCCGTATATCGAACATGGCGGCCGCGGATCGACTCGCGACTGCTCCGCGCGATGCTGGCCTATTCGCTGCCGCTGGTGCCGTGTTCGTTCGCGATGTTCGTGCTCAACTTCGGCGACAGATACTTCCTGCGGGCGTATTGCGGCCTCGGGGTGCTGGGGGTGTATTCGCTGGGTTACAAGCTGTGTATGGTGATGCCGGGGCTGGTGATGGAACCGGTGGGGCTGGCCTGGTCGGCGGTCGTGTTCACTCTGGCCGACCGCGAGGACGCCCCGCGCATCTACGCACGCTATTTCAGCGCGTTCATGTTCTGCGTGGTGTTCTTGGGGCTGTGGCTGTCGGCGATCTCGCGCGATCTCGTGAAGGTGATGGCGGACCGGTCGTACTGGGAGGCATATCGAATCGTGCCGGTGGTCATGCTCGGCCTGACCGCGTGGGCGGCATCGAGCGTGTTCGAGATGGGCATACTGTTGGCCAAACGAACCTACTATCGCACCATCGGCCACCTGCTGTCGGCGGCGATGGTCACCGCCGCCTACATGATTCTCATCCCGCGATACGGGGCGATGGGGGCTGCGTGGGCGACGGTCGTCGGCTTCGGCGTGATGGCGGCGGCGACCTACGTGTTCTCGCAGCGGCTCTACCCGATACCGTATGACCTCCGGCGCGGGTCGCTGCTGATCGGCGTCGCCGCGGGGCTGTATGCGATCACTCACCTGCTGCCGGGCGCGGGCATCGCGCTGGTCGCGCCAAGAACGCTCATCGTGATGAGCCTTCCTCTGATCCTCTACGTCACGGGCTACTTCGCGCGCGAGGACATATCAGCGGTCAAGGGCGTCGTCACATCGGTCCTGCAGCGGGCCGGCGCGGCGATGGGGAGGGCGTGACGATGCCCAAGGTCAGCGTTATCATCACAACCTACAACTACGGCCACATGCTCGCCGAGTCCATCGACTCCGTGCTCCACCAGGACTACGACGACTTCGAGCTGATCGTGGTCGACGACGGCTCGACTGACGATACCGCCAAGAAAGGTGACAGACACCTTTTTCGCTACATCAGGCAGGACCACGCAGGGATAGCCGTTGCGCGCAACACCGGCATCGCCGCCGCGCGAGGCGAGCTGATCGCGTTCCAGGACGCCGACGATATCTGGGCGCCCAGCACCCTCGCTGGCGAAGGTCCGCGCGATGGAACGCCACCCCGAGCTGGGCATGGTCTTCGGCGACGCGGCCGTCGAGCAGGACGGCAAGACGATCGTCCCGTCGTTTCTTGCGCAGCGCAAGGCGCTGGCGGAGCTGGAGACAGTTCGCGACGGCGACGACCTGCGCATCATCACCCAGAGCGCATTCCCGGCGCTGCTGCGAGAGCGCTTCATACCCATCCCGACGATCATCATCCCCAAGCGGCGGTTCGACGATGTCGGCCCGTGGGACCCGTCCGCCGAGGGCGTCGAGGACTACGAATTCTACCTCCGACTGTCGAGACGGTTCCAGCTTGGGTATATCGACAGAGTGCTGGTAACCTGCCGCATACACGGCGCGAACGTGAGCTGCGACGTGATCTCGCAAAACGAGCGGCGAATCAAGCTCCTGCGCCGGTTCGAGGACGATCCGAGCCTGTCATCCGACGATAGGCGGAGCCTGCGCCGGCGGCTCTCGGAGATGTATATCGAATCCGCCTGGCACCTGAGGCAATCGGGCCAGCCCTCGCGTGCCCGGCGGGACTACCTGCGCGGCTGGTGGCGGAACAGATCCGACTGCGGCGCGCTGCTGCGATGCGTCGCGACACTGTTCCAGCGCTGCCGATCCTGAACCAAGTTCAGGATGACAATACCGAAAGAGAGCACTTCGTGACTCGACGAATACTGCTGGTAACACATCATTTCCCACCTTCCACGGTGGCGGCGTCGTTCAGACCGCTTAGGCTGGCCAAGTACCTGCCGGGGCTGGGCTATAAGGTCTGGGTCGTCTCCGCGACCGCGGGGTCGTATCCCGAGGGCCGGGTCGATCCACAGCTTGCCGACGAAATCCCGCCGTCCGTCCGCGTCACGCGAGTTCGCAACCTCAACCCGCTGCTCTGGTACGAGCGCCGCCAGACCTCGGCGGCAAGACCCAGCGCCAAACCACCAGAGCCACCGATCGCGGCAAATCCAAAATCCAAAATCCAAAATCCGAAATCCTTCTTTGCCGAGCTAGCCAAATACCCCGACATCGACGCGCCCTGGGCGGCCGCGAGCCTGCTTCCAGCGCTCTATCTCGTGCTGCGACATCGAATCGACGTCATCTACACCAGCGCGCCGCCGTTCGGAGCGCATCTGCTGGGACTGGCGCTGAAACGGCTCACGGGCAGACCCTGGATCGCGCACTACGGCAACCCCTGGACCGCCAACCCCTCCATTCACTGGAAAACCGCCCGGTTCAGGCGCGGCTGCGAGCGGCTCGACCGCGCGATCGTGCGCCGCGCCGACGCGGTCCTCGTGCTCGATGACATACTTGCCGGCTGCATTGCGAGACCTGGGGCGGCACGACAGGGTCTACGTCCACCCCAACGGCTTCGATCCCGCCCACTTCGACCCCACGGACATGCCCTCCGGCAAGTTCACGATCACCTACGCCGGCTCGCTCTACAATATGCACGACCCGCGCGTGATCTACGATGCCCTGGCGCTGATCGAGCGCGACAGCCCGTCAACACGAGCCGACATGCGGGTCATATTCGCGGGGCCGCCGCAGTCCGACCCGCTTCGCCAGGGTGCGCCCGGCGATATCGAGTTCCCCGGCCCGCTTGGCCATTCGGAACTTGCCCGGCAGCTCAATGACTCGCACGTGCTGCTGGAGTTCCTGACCGCGTCGGCGGACGAGAAGTTCACCGTCCCCTGCAAGCTCTATGAATACATGGCCGCGCGCAGGCCGATTCTCGCCGTCACGCCGGAAGGACCGCTTGCCCGGGAGGTGCGCAGGCTCGATCTCGGCAAGGTCGCGCCGTGCGACGATCCCGCGGCGGTCGCGCGGGCGATAGTCGATTGCCACTCGGCATACAAATCCGGCAAGCTGCGTGCGCCGGACAACCCCGCGATAGAGGAGTATTCCGCCCCCAACCAGGCCCGCGAGTTCGCGCGCGTGGTAGAGGAAGTATGCGGCGGCGAGCAGCGCGAGCCGGCGGGTGCGTGCGGGAGGTCGCGATGAGGGAGCGAGGGTCGGACCTGAGCCTGACGATCGCCGATACGCCCGTGCCCGGCTGGATGGTCGGCGTGGGAATATGCGCGATCTGCTTCATCGGGGGGCTGTCGCTTGCGTGGATACCGCCGGAGGCCGTTCTGGGGCTGACGGTCATCGGCATACTCGCGTTCATCAGCGTGCGGTGGCCGTACGCGGGCCTGATCATGTATCTGTGCATGGAGTACCTGCGGCCGGCGGAACGATTCCCGGTCTTCGCGCCGCTGCACCTCACGAGAGTGGTGGCCGTGTTCGTACTCATCGGCTGGCTTACCAGACGGCGGCGTGACGGCTTCGGGCTATGGGTTCGAGCGCCGGAGAATACGGCGATGCTGGCGTTTCTCGCGGCGGCGGCGATATCGGTACTGTTTGCGTTCTGGAAGCTGGTCGCGTTCGATACGACAATCGACGTCGCCCGAATGGCGATCGTGCTCATACTGATCGAGAATATCGTCAACACGCCCAAGCGCGCGGGCGGGTTCGTGCTGGCGTTTGTTCTTCTGAACGTGATTGTCAGTATCGAGCAGCTAGTCAACTACGCTACCTCATCGCCCGGATCGGAGGGGTTGGTGAGAGCGGCCGGGGCGGGATCGTTTCTGGGCGAGGACGGCGACTTCGCGCTCGCCATGTGCGTAGCGATCCCGTTCGTCTACTACCTCGCGTGGAGCAGGATCAAGCCGGCCTGGCGGGTGATGAGCGGGATCGCCGTCGTGATGATGGTGTGCTCGGTGATGGCGACGGGCTCGCGCGGCGGTGCGGTGGGATTGGCGGCGGTGCTGCTGACGCTCGTGCTGCGAAGCAGACAGAGGGTGGCCGCACTGCTGGCGATCGTGTTCATTGCTGGCGCTGTATGGGTGCTGTCCCCCGGCGCATACAGGAACCGCATGGCGACGATCTCGTCGGCGCACGAACGCGACCTCAGCGCGCAGAGCCGCATGGTGTCGTGGCAGGCCGCGCGGGAGATGTTCGCGGACCACCCCGTGACGGGGATCGGCGCGGGAAACTTCATGCCGGCGTTCGTCGGGCGCTACGGCGGCTCCTATAGCTGGGCCAGGACCGCCCACAATGTGTTCTACCAGACCGCCGCCGAACTCGGGATCTGCGGGCTGGTGGCGTTCGTAGCGCTGCTCGCGTGTGCGCTTGCCCGCAGCGCCGTGCTCAACGCCAGGCTGGTGCGCGCTGGGCTGGGTGACACGCCTATTGCCGCCTATGCGGCCGCGCTGTTCCCGGCGACGATCGGTTTTCTGGTGTCGGGATCGTTCCAGACGCCGCTCTATTACCCACACATCTATCTCATCGCGGCGCTTGGCGTGGCGCTCAACAACGTCGCCGCGCCGATGCTTGCCGAACGCGAGACGCCGGAGGTTGGTTCGCAAAAATGGAGAAAGCGGTTGGCGCATCAATCCAGGTAGGTTCGGAGTTCGATGACGCCGAGTGGACGGAGTTCGTCGACTCGGCGCCCGATGCGACTCCGGCCCACCTCATCGCCTGGCGCGACCTCATCCGCGGCGTTTTCGGCTACGAGCCGGCGTATCGGGTCGCGCGGCGTGAGGGGCGGATATGCGGCGTGCTGCCGGCGTTCGTCGTTGCAAGCGCGCTGCTTGGACGGCACATCATATCGGTCCCATTCCTGAACTACGGCGGGATATGCGCCGCTGATGACCAGTGCCGGTCGGCGCTGATCGACGAATCGCGGCGAATGCTGAGCACGTATCGCGTGCGACACTTCGAGATGCGGTGCGCATATCCGCCGTGCGGGCTTCCCGCGCGGGAGCACAAGGTGAGGATCGTTCTCGACCTGCCCGGCAGCGCCGGCGAGCTCTGGACTTCGCTGCGAAGCGAGATTCGCAATCGCGTCCGCCGAGCGCAAAGGGAGGGGCTGGCGGTCGAGTTCGCTTCGACCGACCTCGACGGCTTCTATCGCGTCTTCTCCGAAAACATGCGCGATCTCGGTGTCCCCGCACACCCCCGGCGATTCTTTGAGGCGGCTCTAGGACTCAGCAACGCCGTTCCTTCTGTTCACTGTTCTCTATTCCCTATTCCCTACGCCCAGCTCGTCACGATCAAGGCCGGCCGGCAGACGATCGGCGGCGCGATCCTGATCGCGTTTCGGGACACGGTCGAGGCGCCGTGGATATCGTGTTCACGGTCGCACTTTGAGAAGTGCCCGAACAACCTGCTGTATTGGGAGATACTGCGGCGCGCGTGCGATGATGGATTCCGTCTTTTCGACTTCGGCCGGTCCAGCCCGAACACCGGCCCGGCCGTGTTCAAAATGCGCTGGGGCGCGCGCGCCGAGCAGCTCTACTGGCACTACGCCCTGCCCGAGGGCGCCGTCCTGCCCGGCGAGACGGGCTCGGCCAATCCCAGATTTCGACTCGCGTCCGCCTTGTGGAGGCGCACACCGCGCGCGATGACCAACCTTCTCGGACCGCGGCTGATCGCACACCTGCCCGGATGATGAACGCAAGATACGTGATCTCGAATATGCTGCAATTCACGGGCGTGAACGCCGCCGCTCTGGCCCGCCGCCGCGACTCGCTCACCGTGCTGTGCTATCACCGCGTGCTCGACGCGGACGATCCCGCTCGCCCGCGCACCCATCCGGCGATGGTGACGTCGAAGCACGTCTTCGAGCAGCAGATGGAGATCATCTCCCGCGAGTTCCGTCCCGTCACGCTCAGCGAGGCCATCGATTGGCTCAACGGCGGCGGGCAGATTCCGCAGCGAGCGGTCATCGTCACGTTCGACGATGGCTGGGCCGATACCTGCACGAGTGCGTTCCCCGTGATGAAACGCCTCGGCGTTCCCGGCGTCGTGTTCCTGGCGACCGGTTTGATCGGCACCAGCGACCGCCAGTGGGCCGACGCAGCCTACGAGTCTATCGCGGCGCACGCCGATTCGGACGTCGCCTCGCGCGAAGTGGAGCGACTTAAGGCCATGCCGTCCCGCGCGCGGCCCGCGCTCTTTCGGGATTTCGAAAGTGCTCAACGCCTGCCCCATGCGCTCGCGTGGGGCCGAAGCGATCAGCCGACTGCTGCCCACAGCCCAAATCCCGAAACGGCCATTCCGCGACTGTACGACTCCCCGAACCTCACCTGGCCGCAGGTCGAGGAAATGGCTGCCCACGGCTTCGAGTTCGGCTCGCATACCCGCAGCCATCTCATCCTGCCCGGCGAGCCCGAAGAGGAGGTAATGAGCGAGCTGCGCGGGGCGGCCGATGACATTGCAGCCCACCTGGGAGCCGCTCCGAAGTCGTTTGCCTATCCCGACGGCCAGTTCGACGAGCGCGCCGCCGACCTCGTCAAGAACGCCGGTTACCAGGTCGCGTTGACGGCCGACGAGGGGCTCGTGTTGCAGCAAATCCCACGGTTCGCCCTGCCTCGCCTGAGCATCCACGACGGCGTCTGCGCGACCCCGCGCGGTGACTTCTCGCGGGCGATGTTTGTGACCTATCTAGCCGGCACCATCCCCTGGCGCTACAGGAGGCGGGTGAGATGAATGCTCTCGTTCTCGACGGGGACAGCCGCGCGGCGCTGGCGATCGTCCGCTCGCTGGGCAGGCGGCAGGTTCGGGTGATCGTCGCGTCCGAGGAGAGGGCCTCGCTCGCCGGGCGCTCCAGATGGTGTTCCGAGAGGCTCGTCTATCCGTGCCCGCGCGCGACACCGCACCTCTTCGAGACCTGGCTGGTCTCCGCGCTCGCTCTGATGCCGGACGCGGTGCTGTTCGCCTCGAGCGACGTGACCGCATCCATCGCGGGCAAGTGCCGAGATCGGCTGCCTCGACTCGCGCGGTTGCTGCTGCCGCCGCGGGAGTCGCTTGAGGTCGCGCTGGACAAGTCTGCCACGCTCGATCTCGCTGCCAAGCTCGGCGTGCCGGTTCCCGAGATCGGTTCGCCTCGCGCGCGACGAGGCCGTGGACGATGCTCGCTTCGATCTCGACTGGCCGGTGGCGATCAAGGCCGCGCAGTCCGACCTGCCATACCGCTGCGCCACGACCTACGCCCGCGATCCAGGCGAACTGAGAGTCTTGCTCGATGAAGTCCTGCGTGACTCCCCGGCGGCGCTGGTCCAGGAGGTCGTCTCAGGCGAGGGAACGGCCATCTTCGCGCTGTTCGATTCGGGCAAGCCGCTGGTGACGTTCGCGCACCGGCGGATCATCGAGAAGCCGCCGTGGGGTGGGGTGAGCGCGCTGTGCTGCAGCATCGATCCGCCTCCTGACGCGCTCGACTTCGCGCTTGCAATGCTCAGGGAACTGAGCTGGCAGGGTCCCGCGATGGTCGAGTTCAAGCGCGACTCCCAGGGCGTTCCGCGCCTGATGGAGATCAACCCCCGTTTCTGGGGATCGCTGCAGCTTGCGATAAGATCCGGCGTGGACTTTCCACATCTTGCCTGGCAGCTTGCCCTGGGAGAGGCCGTTGAGCCGCCAATGCCGCGCCGTGCAGCGAACCGCTGGGTGCTTGGCGAGCTTGACAGCCTGCTAACCGCGCTCCTGAGCGGCGTGCCGGGCCGGTCGCGCATCTCCGAGCTTGGATCACATCTGCGCGGGCTGCGATACGGCCCGTGCTGCGAGGTCGAGCGGTTGAGCGACCTCAAACCGGCATTCTACGAATACGCGGTCTGGCTGCGCACATCCGCCGGCCGGTTCGCTGCTCGTTGGAAAGGAGGCGTCGCGCGATGGGGCAAGTTGAGCGCGCCAAAGGGGTAGTCCACGTCCACAGCGTGTTCTCTGCAGACGGCCTCCTGGCCATCGACGAGATCGCCCGACTCTGCATCGAACGGGGCCTGTCGTTTGCCGCGCTGGCCGATCACGCCGAGGACGTCGACGAACCCGCGATGCGGCGCCTGGTCACGGCCTGCGAAAGCCAGTCGCGCGATGGGTTCGCTCTCATACCCGGACTGGAACATCGCCTCTCCGAACGCGTCCACATTCTCGCGCTCGGCCAGAGACGGCTCCGTGCTGCATCCAGCGTGATCGAGACGCTGGAGGCCATTGTCAACGACGGCTGCATGCTCGTCGCATCACACTGCACCGCCAATAGCGATATTCCGGCGAGGGTGCTTGAAATTCTTGCTGCGGTGGAAATATGGAACGTGAGCCGTCACACGCGGTTCCTGCCCACGCGCGGCGGATTCGCGGCATACCGGCGGTGGTCGCGCGCCTATCCGAACCTGCTCGCCATCGGCGGGCTGGATATGCACTCCGGCCGCGAGTGGGGATGCGAGGTCGTGCTGACACGCGACTGCGAGATGACGCCCGACTCGGTCCTATCCGAGCTCAAAACGGGCCGGTTCTGCACCAAAGGCCGGTTTGCTTCGTTCGATTCACGTCCCGCCGGCGGCGTGCGCGACGTCGTATTCGCCGCGGGCGATGCGCTGGCCGGAGTTCGCGACGCGCGCGATCGGGTGCTTCGCTGAGACTGACATGTCTAAGAAAGACGCAGTAGCATTAACAGTACTATACCTCATCGAGAGCGCCGGGCGAGGCGGGGCCGAGACGGTTGTCGTCGCCCTGGCCTCCCCGCGGGGTGAGCGCGCGCGCGTGGCGTCGCTTCGCACCGGCTGGATGTGGGACCGTCTGCGAGAAAGCGACGTGCATTGCGAGGCCGTATCGTACCACCCGCGCTCCGATCTCATACTCGCCTACAGGCTTGCCAGGCTGATCGAAAGAACGAATCCCGACGTCGTCCACTGCCACTGCTTCACGATGAACGTCGCGGGCGCGCTGGGCTCGGCTCTCGCGGGCGTTCCGTCCATAGGGACGGTCCACGGCGCGATCTACGACCTCGACAAGCGCACTCGGCGGATCGCGTATCGGGTCGCCGGTCGGTTCCACAAGCGCATGGTCACGGTCTCCAACTACCTGCGCGACGAGCTGGACCGGCGGACCGGCATCCCCGCCGACAAGATAGAGGTCATCTACAACGGCGTGCCCGTCGGCGAACCGAACACGAACGCGGCGATGCGAATCCGGGACGAGTTCGGGCTGGACGGGTCGGATTTCGTGATCGGATCGGTCGGAATGCTGCGGCCGGAGAAGGGCCATGCGGATCTGATCGACGCGCTTGCAGTTGCCAGAAGACGCGTTCCTGGGATGAAGTTGCTCCTGGTCGGCGATGGCCGATGCAAGGACGACCTGCAGCGCCGCGCGCAGGCAAGAAAACTCAACGGCGCCGTGCGATTTTGCTCCGCGCGGGGCGACGTGCCGTCCGTCCTCGACGCGCTAGACGTGTTCGCGCTGCCGTCGCACACCGAGGGCCTCTCCATCGCGACAATAGAGGCAATGACGCGCGGGCGGCCCGTGGTCGTAACGGACTGCGGCGGCCCCACGGAGATCGTGACTCACGAGGTCACCGGCCTGGTCGTTCCTCCGTGCGACGCGCCCGCAATGGCCGACGCGCTCGTTCGAATGGCGAACGATCCGAGGCTGCGCGAGTGCCTCTCCGCAAACGGCCGGGCCCGCGCGGTAGAGTCATTCTCTCTCAACCGCATGCTCGGCCGCTACGATCGGCTGTATGAGGAGCTGTGCATGTCCGCGCCCGGACGTTACCACACGTGAGACGACATGTAGATGGACTTTCAACTTTCGACTTTGAACTTTCGACTGGTTTTGGGGGAGGTAGCCGCGTGAACACGGCGATGATGTACGTCTTCTGGGTTTCGATTGCCGCGCTGACCTACGCGCAGATCGGCTACGTGACGCTGCTCGCCATATTCGCCCGCGTATTGCGTTGGCCGGTGCAGCGTGAGCCGATTCGGCCATTCGTGTCGCTCATCCTGCCGGTCCACAACGGCGACTGCCAAATCTCGCGCAAGATCAGAAACCTGTGCGCGCTCGACTACCCGCCGGACCGGCTGGAGATCATCATCGTGGACGACTGCTCCACCGACTCCACGCTCGCACGCATCGCCTGCGCGTGCTCGTCGCGTGCCTCCGAACCCGAGATCTCCGACCTGCGCCTCGCTCCGCCGATGCGCATGGTCCGCCTGCATCAGTGGTCTGGCAAGGCGGCCGCGCTCAACGTCGGGCTGAGGATCGCGATAGGCGACGTAGTCGGCTTCACCGACGTCGCCGCGATGCTCGATCCCGAATCGCTCGCCGAGGCGGTCGAACGGTTCGCCGACCCGACCGTCGGCTGCGTGTCCAGCGAGGACGAGATAGCCCCAACAGGCGGGGTCGGCGCCAGCGAGGGCCTCTATACGCGGCTCGACACGCTCGCCCGGCGATATGAGAGCGCCATCTGCTGCGCAACCGGCTGCAACGGCTCGTTCTATCTCGTGCGGCGCGAGCTCTGCCCGCCGTTTCCGCTCGACGTCGCCACGGACATGTTCTCGGCGCTGAACTGCGTCAGCAAGGGCTATCGCGCCGTCGTGGAGCAGCGCGCCAGGGTACAACTGACCGCCCAGCCCATCGCGGGCCGCGAGTTCGAGCGAAAGGTCCGGACGATGGTCACGGGCCTGCGCGCGCTGCGCCATTTCGCCGGCTTGTTGAACCCGTTCCGAACCGGGCTGTACTCGGTCTTCCTGGCGAGCCACAAGCTGGTGCGCTATCTGACGCCGCTGTTTGCCGCCGCGGCGCTGGCATCGACCGTCTATCTGGCGTTCTCGATCCCGGCGTTCAGATGGCTGTTCTACGCTGAGGCGGGGCTGCTTTGTATAGGGTTGCTGCAAATAGTTGTGCAGACCTTGACTTCGAAGCAGCGCGCGGCGGGCATTCCGGCATTCTTCTGCGCCACCACCGCCGCCGCTCTCGCCGGATGGTATCGCTACCTGAGCGGCGAGAGATACGAGACCTGGCAGCCGACCGAGAGGAGGGCGGCATGAGAGTGCTTTTTGTGGCCGGGGCCTGCCCGTATCCGCCGGATTCGGGCGGGACCGTGCGCACCTATAACCTGCTCAGGCAGCTATGCTCCCGGCACGAGATCACGCTGATCGCGCCGCAGGGCTGCGACGTGGACCTGCGTGCGGCATTCGGCGGCTGCCTGACTCGCGTCATCGCTGTGCCGGCAGTGTATCCGGGCACGATGCGCAAGCTCGCGTGCCTCACGTCCCCCATGCCTTACATTGCTGCCGCGCACGCGAACCCAGCGATGAACGCCGCGGTCGAGCAAGCGCTCCGATCGGGTAGCTTTGACGTGCTGCACTGCGACTCGATCTCGGTCGTCACTGCGGTCCCGCCGGACGCGCGCCTGCGCAAGGTCTTCAACGCGCACAACGTCGAGGCGGTGATCTGGGAGCGCTACGTCGAAAACGAGCGCCGCCCGTGGATGCGGCCGCTGCTCCGTTCCCAACTCGCGAAGGTGGTGCGCTTCGAATCGCGCCTGCCCAGCCTGTTCGATTACTGTGTTGTGGTCTCGCAGGAGGACCGCCTCGAAATGGAGCGCCGCTATGGGGCGGAGCATGTCGGAGTCGTGCCAAACGGGGTCGATTTGGATTACTACGCGCCGCTTCCCGACCCCAGCGAGCCGGGTCTGACCTACGTCGGCTCGCTGGATTGGATGCCTAACCAGGACGCCGTCCGCTGGCTGATCGAATCGATCTGGCCGCTGGTTCGGCGCGAGATAGCGTGCGCGAGCCTTTCGATAGTCGGACGGAGACCGCCGGCCTGGATGCGGCGCCTCTGCGAGGAGCCGGGCGTGTCGCTTCACGCGGACGTGCCCGACGTTCGGCCCTATCTCTCCGGGGCGTCCGTGGCCATCGTCCCGCTGCGAATCGGCGGTGGGTCAAGGGTCAAGATACTCGAAGCGATGGCTGCGGGCAGGTGCGTGGTGAGCACGTCGATCGGTGCGGAGGGCCTTGAGGTCCAGAACGGCCGCGACATCGTCATCGCCGACGACCCGGCCGGCTTCGCGCACGCGTGCCTGTCCCTGCTCGGCGACCTCACCCGGCGTCAATCCATCGCCCACTCCGCGCGCAGCCTCGTCGAGTCGAAGTACGGCTGGGACATGGTATCACGGGATCTGGAGGCGGCCTGGTGCTCTGTGACCTCGAACCTCGAACCTCATACATCGAACGTCGAGAGGCGTCAGTCATGATCCACATCCTGCTTCCCGCCTACAACGAGGCGCTCGCGCTGCCGCTCCTGCTGGATGAGATCCGGCGGGTCGAGTGGCGCGACGATGTCTATAAGGTCGTGGTCGTCGATGACGGCAGCACCGACGCGACCGTCCCCGCCTGCCGCGCGCGTTGGGACGATATGCCTCTGGACGTGATCTGCCACGGTCGCAATCTCGGCCTGGGATCGGCGATGCTGACCGGCCTGAGGCACTGCGTGTCCAAGTCCGGCGCAAGCGACGTGATCGTGGCCATGGACGCGGACAACACGCACTCGCCGGCTCTGATTCCGCGGATGGCTCGCGCGGTCGAGTCCGGCAGCGATATCGTGATCGCATCGCGCTACGCGGACGGGGGAGAGGAGATCGGTCTCGCACCCACGCGCAAGATTCTGAGCCGAGGAGCGAGCACGCTGCTCAAGGTCGCATTCCCGATCAGTGGCGCGAGCGACTACACCTGCGGCTACCGGGCCTACTCCAGCGGCATACTCGAAAGCGGGTTCCACGTCTACTCCGACAAACTCATCGAGCAGAGGGGCTTCGTGTGCATGGCCGAGCTGCTGGTCAAGCTTGGCGCGCTCGGAGCGAAGGTCTCCGAGGTGCCGTTGGTGCTGCGCTACGATCTCAAGGAGGGTGCGAGCAAGATGAGGGTCACTCGCACTATCGCGAGCTACCTCAAGCTCGTGACGATCAACCGTCCGCGTGTGCCGGCTGCTCACCGCACGAGGCAGCCCGGCGCGAAACCAGGCACCTCTGAACGCGAGTGGGCGACCAAGGGTGGGGAACGTGAAGAACAAGACTGATGGGGCGAAGGCCAGCAACCCCCTCCCCAAGGTGGGGAGGGCTGGGGGAGGGGTCCGAAACGTCGGAAAACTCCCTCCCCAATGTGGGGAGGGTTGGGGAGGGGTCGGAGAAAGCCTCCAACAACTCCCTCCCCAATGTGGGGAGGGTTGGGGAGGGGTCCGAAACGTCGGAAAACTCCCTCCCCAAGGTGGGGAGGGTTGGGGAGGGGTCCGAAAAAGCACCCCGTATCGACCCCGCGATCCTCGCCATCTCAGCCGGCCTTCTCGCAATCTATCTTCTGCTCGGCGCGAAGGCGCTCAATCTCGATGGCCTCGGCTACGCGGGGCGGGTCGAGTCAGGCGATCCGATCAAACTGCTGCTCCCGGGCCATCTGCTCTATGGCCCATTGATGCACTCTCTCTACCGTCTCGCCAACGCGATCTCACCCGGCATCGACGCCGCACGCTTGATGCAGGTGTGTGACTCGCTGTTCGCGGCGGTTGGGGTGGGGGTCTTCATCTTGGCGTTGAGGCGGCTTGCCGTCGGCAGGTTCGCGGCGATGGCGGCGGGGCTGGCGTTGGGGTTCACCTATACATACTGGACCCACGCCACCGACCTCACGACCTACGCCGTGTCAACCCTCTGCCTGATATGCTCGTTCCACGTTCTGTGCTCGGCACACGCGCGGGGCAAGCCGCCTCACGCCTGGGGTGTGGGCGCGCTGGTTGCCCTTGCGACGCTAATCCATCAGTCCAATCTCGTATTCCTGCCCGCCGCGATGATGGGCGCCATAGGCGCGCCGAAGCCCTGGCGGAACGCTGTCAAAATCGGCGCGGTATCGCTGGCATTGATCCTCGTCGTGTACGGCGCCCTGGGATCGGCCGCGACCGGGCGCCTGTCGCCGGCGGCTGTTGCGAAATGGGCGGCGGGCGGCGCGCACGGGTTCGCCCCGGCGTTCGATCCGCTCAACCTCGTGCGCGGGGTCTACGGTTTCGCCAACGCCGTGCTCTACCTCGACGATGCCGGCACCATTATCAAAGGCCACGCCGCCGGAGTCGGCGGCGCGAGTCTATCAGGCCCGGCCGCCGCGCGCTTTGCAGGCAAGGTGGCGCTGCTGGGGCTGATGCTTGCGATTCCACTGACTGCATACGCGCGAAGGCGAAGGCTCAGTGCGGATCAGATATGGGCGGCGAGGCTGTGTGCGGTCTGGATTATGCCCTATACGCTGGTCGCGCTCGTGTTCTTCACCACCGACCACGACCGCTGGATAATGCTGATGCCGGCAGTCGCGGCGCTGGCGGCGATTGCGCACCCGAAGCTGACAGCGACTGGCAAGCTCGCTGCAGTTGGGATCGTGGCGGTCCTGCTCGGCCTCAATCTGACATCGGCGGTCTACCCCGCCCACACCGGCGCAGGCAGCGTGTACTACCAGGAGGCCTTGCGCCTCGCGCCGCGGCTCGATCCGACCGACCTCGTGCTCTTCTGGGGGCACGACCACCTCGGCACGGGAGGCTACCTGCGCCAGATCAAGCACGTCGAGGGCGTGCACATCGTCAATGTGATCCTTGAGAACGGCAAGCGCGAGGGCCTCGGCAAGCTCACCGACATGGTGAATACCGCCCTCGCCGGGCGCCGACGCGTGCTCGTGATCGGCCTCTACGGTTCCCGCGACACCGCCGGCGACTATCTCTCCGAGGCCCACGCCCTCGGTCTCACCCGCGCGGAAGTCGAGCACGCCCTCTCCACCTTCACCCCCCGCCCCAGCTTTCGTTCCAACGGCTGCGTGGTCTACCGGCTGATCGCTCGCAATCGCCAGTCCCTTCTATTCCCCATTCGCCATTCCCCATTCCCCATTCGTGAGGGCATCGTATAATGACCGTCCTCCACCTCCGCGACAGTCCGTTTGTCGGCGGCCCTGAGAAGCAGATACTCGGCCAGTGCGCGCGGCTGGACAGGTCGCGCTTCCAGCCGATCGTCGCGTCGTTTGTCCGAGGCAAGCCGAACGCATTCCTTCAGGAGGCGATGGCGCTTGGAATGCGAACCGCCGCCTTTCCCGACGGCAAGCTCACCGCCCTATCGGCGGCAAGGCGACTGAGGGAGATCGTTGGCGAGGCCGGCGACTGCGTCGTGATCACGTCGGGATTCAAGGCCGACTTCACCGCCGCCCTCGCGCGCGTTCCGTGGATCGCGTGGTTCCACGGCCACACAGCCGCCACCGCGCGTGTGAGGCTGTATGAGGCGCTGGACATGATCGCCCTGCGCCGCGCCGAGGCTGTGATAGCGGTCTGCGAGCGCGCGGCCGAGGAGCTGCGCGCGGCTGGCCTGCGCAATGTCGTCACGATCCCGAACGCGGTCGATGTGGAGTATATCGAGTCCCACGGCACCCGGCGGGCCGCTCGCACCGAGCTCGGAATCGGCGACGAGCCCGTCATCGGGACAGTCTCCCGCCTCAGCCCCGAAAAGGGCATCGAGTACCTCATCGACTCCACGCCGGCAGTCCTCAAGAGGCACCCGGCAGCCCGATTCGTCATCATCGGCGACGGCCTGCTCGTGCTCGAAGCTGCACCGCCGCATGGAAGCTCTTGAACTATCCGACTGCATCACGTTCGCTGGCCACCGGCCCGACGCAGCCCGTCTCATCAAGGCGATGGACATGCTCGTGCTGCCCTCCCTGCGCGAGAACCTGCCCGTCGCGCTCCTTGAGGCGATGGCGTGCGGGGTAAGCATAGTGGCGACCGACGTCGGCGGGGTAGGCGAGGTCCTGAACGGAACCGGCGTCCAACCCATCGCTTCCCGCTCACCTCAAGCCATAGCCGAGGCAGTCAGAGCCCTGCTCGACGATCCCGCGCTTCGCGCCGCTCAGGCAGCGGCCCTTCGCACCCGCGCCGCCGATTTCTCCTTCAACCGCCAGGTGCGGCTCTTCGAAGACCTGCTTGCAGGGTATTCCGGGATTTGAGCGAAGCGGAGATCCCGAAACAGCAGGCGGCGCTCAGGTCAGGTTCTCCGGGTTCAGCCCCTGCAGGTAACCAGGCACGAACCGCCCGTCCTTGCGGATCAACTCCTCGTCGAACCATATCTCCCCGCCGCCGAACTCCGGCGTCTGAATCAGCACAAGGTCCCAATGGATTTTCGAGCGATTGCCGTTGTCGGCCTCTTTGTAGGCCTGGCCCGGTGTGAAGTGCAGGGAGCCGGCGATCTTCTCGTCGAACAGAATGTCGCGCATGACCTTGTTGATGTAGGGATTGAACCCCAGGCTGAACTCGCCGACGTATCTCGCGCCCTCGTCCGTATCGAGTATCTCGTTGAGCGACTTCGGTGTCGGAACTGGTCGCCTCGACGACCTTGCCCTTCTCGAACACGAGCCTGACGTCGTCGAACGACTTGCCCTGATAGACCGTGCCCGCGTTGTAGTGAATGACGCCGTTGATGCTGTCCCGCACCGGCGCGGTGAAGACTTCGCCGTCCGGGATGTTCCGGTCGCCGTCGCACTGGATCGCTGGGATGCCCTTGATGGAGAATGTGAGATCGTTGTCCTTCGGGCCGACGATGTGCACAACGTCCGCCCGCTCCATCCGTTCCTTGAGCGGCTTCTCAGCCTCGGCCATCTTCGCGTAGTCGAGGTTGCAGACGTCGAAATAGAAGTTCTCGAACTGCTCCGTGCTCATCCCCGCCAACTGCGCCATCGACGGCGTCGGCCAGCGCAGCACGACCCACTTCGACTTCGACACCCGCCAGTCGCTCACGGGCTTGGTCCAGTGCTCCTGGTAGATGAGGCGTTTCTCGTCGGGGACGTCGGATGTCTCGTTGATGTTCATGCCGCCGCGCAGGGCGATATACGCCTGCATCTGCTGCATGAATTCCAGGTCGCGCTTGCCGTAGACCTTGCACTGCTCTTCTGTCGCGTTCATGTATAGCGCGCGCGAAACCCTTGGATCGATGACTTGTGCAAAGGGCAGCCCGCCCGCCTGAGCGACGCGATCCACCAGCAGCGCCACCATCTCCGCGGGCGCGTCGGTAGCCTCGATGAGCACGCGCTCCCCCGGCTGCACCTTCGTAGAGTATCCGACCAGCACGTCGGCCAGCTTTCTCATTCTGGGATCAACCATATCAAGCCCTCCTGTGGCATCTTCACGATAGATGATACCACGCAACACTGTGCTTCTACGCAAACTCATGTTTAGGAGCCTGCCCGGTTGGAAAAACTGACTCAGGCGCAGCAACCATGACTGGAGGAAACCCGATATGCTCATCTCACAGAAGATGAACGACAAGCTCTGCGAGCAGATCGCGAACGAGCAGTATTCGTCCCAACTCTACCTTGCGATAGCCGCCGCGTTCGAAAAGATGGGCCTGAAGGTCTTCGCGGCCTACTACGTCAAGCAGGCCGAAGAAGAGACCGGCCACGCCATGAAGATGTATAAGTACATCGTGGACGCGGGCGGCGAGGTCACGATCAAGGGCTTACCCGAACCGAAGCTGCCGGACCACAAGGTCGAGGCGCTCGTGACCGCCGCGCGAGACCACGAGATCAAGGTCACCGACATGATCAACGACCTCGTCGAGCTCGCGGACAAGGAGAAAGACTACGCCACCCGCAGCTTCCTCGGCTGGTTCGTAGACGAGCAGGTGGAGGAGGTGTCCAGCGCGGACGAGCTTCTCACGCTGACCAAGATGGCCGGCGCTCAGGTGCTGTATCTCGAGCATCGCGTCGCGCAGATGCTCGGTTAGGCGCTACAAGCTGCATGGGGTATGGAGGACATCGATAGGCCGGGGCATCCGAGCCCCGGCCCTCTCTATGAGCGAATCACGGCTCGCACCTGAGAACCGTCCAGTCCTGAGTAGCGCGACAGCGCGTATCGAAGGGCGGTCAATGATCCACTTGCCCCGCGCCGTAGTCCGCCAGTTCCTGAAGCCCTTCTATTGACTTAAGCTGCACCCGCCTTCCCCGCGATGCGATCAGCCCGTCCGCTTCCAATCTCGCCAGCAGCCGCGACAGCGTCTCTCCCGTCATTCCCAGATGCGAAGCCAGCACCTGCTTAGGCATGCCCAGTTCCACAACGACTCCATCGGCCCGCGAGCCGGCCTCCGCCAGCAGATACGCCGCGAACCGCGCGCTGGCGTCCTTCAACGTCAGCGCCTCGATGCTCGATACCAGCCTATGCGCCCAGGTCGCCATGGACGCCATCAGCCGGAAGCTCACCTCGGGCCGCTCGCGCAGAAGCTGCAGGAACTCGTCCTTGCGCAGCAGGATCAGTTCCGAGTTCCGCACCGCCGCCGCCGAGGCCGGATACCCCGTCCCCAGAAACAGCGCCGCCTCGCCAAAGCAATCGCCCGGCATCGCGATGTGCAGGACGTGCTCCCTGGCGTCCATCGATTCCTTGTAGATCTTCACCGCGCCGCTCTCGACGATATACAGCCCGCGGCACTCCTCGCCCTCGTTGAAGACTACGGTGTTCTTTGGTTGGTGGACGCGTTTCGCCGTCGGCCGGATAAGCAGCAGCGTCTCCTCGTCGAGGTTCTCGAAGAACCCCGATCCGCGCATCGCCGCAAGCACGCTCTTGGGTTGGTCATCTGCCATACCAGCGATTGTAGCGCCCGCGCGCGCGCCCGTCAACCACAACCCGTAAGCCCTGAGTAACGAGGAACGAGTGTATCGAAGGGGCGTCTGTTGACCTGCAGGCAGATACCGCGCTACAATCTCCGTGACGTTACCAAAGGAGAACAGCAGTGGCAAAGATGAATGTTGATCCGATCAAGGCGGGGCTCGACTCGAAGGGCCTTGAGAGGGCGGAAGCGATTCTGAACGAGGGAGTGGAGGGCAAGCTCTACCCCGGCGGGTCGGCGTGGGTCTGGCGAAAGGGCACAGACGCGCTCGTGTGCTCCGCCGGCACGACCGACTATTCCGGTAAGTCAAAGGTGGATGAGAACACCCTCTTCGATATGGCGTCCGTGACGAAGGCGGTGTCGTGCGCGACGTCGATACTGATGCTGGCGCAGGACGGGCTTGTCGATCTATCCGTAAGGCCGCTGACCGGCTTCTTCCCCGACCGCAAGCTGCCGCACCTGCAGGGGATCACGCTGCACCATCTGCTCACGCACACGAGCGGCCTGCCCGCGTGGCGGGATCTGTACTCCAACGGCCAGACTCGCGAGCAGATGATCGACGAGCTATTCGAGATACCGCTGGTCAACAACGTCGGCACGACGCACGTCTACTCCTGCATGGGCTACATAATGCTGTCGGTCGTGCTGGAGGTCGTGGCGGGCGAGCGGATAGACACGTTCGCGAAGCGCCGCGTCTTCGGGCCGCTGGGCATGGAGAACTCCGGCTACAACCCCGAGCCCAAACCCGGCCGCAAGATCGCCGCAACCGACAACTGCCCTTACCGCAAGCGCCAGCTCGTCGGAGAAGTCCACGACGGCAACGCGTTCGCGATGGAAGGCGTTTCGGGCAACGCGGGACTGTTCTCGACCGCATCGGACATCGCGCGGTTCTGCAAAGCCCTGCTGGCCGGCCGCGAGACCGGCGGGATGTTCCCGCTCAATCCGTCTGTTGTACGCAGATTGTTCACCAACGCCATACCTGAGTCCATCGGCGGCCAGACATGGGGCTGGTTCACGTGGCCCAACGACATGCTGGTGGGTGCCGACTTTGCATCACGGTCGGCGATCGGGCACACGGGCTTCACGGGCACATGTTGATTGTTGACCCGGAATATGATATGTTTGCGGTCCTGCTCACCAACCGGGTCTGCAATAACGACGACGGGCTTGCGTTCCGCCATTTGCGGAGAAGGTTCTTCAACGCGGTAATCGGTTCCATTGTGTGCTGAGCACGCCTTTTCTTGCCGGAGTTTTGTTTTACCATTGACATAGTCGCCAAATCCGACTATACTGAGACCTGCTGAGCTTAACTGCAACGCAAATACTATAGAATAGAAACGAGGTAGGCCAGAAACATGGACGTACAGAACGTGCTCAAAAATGACGAAACCGGCGTCTCGAAGCCCAAAGTACTGGTCATCGACGACGAAGAGAACGTTTGCGAGCTTATCACTCTCTACTTCGAAAAAGCGGGTTACGATGTGGTCTGCAGCGGTGACGGCAACGAGGGGATCGGACATGGTTCGCACCCAGAAACCGGACATCGTTATCCTCGACCTCATGCTGCCGGGCATGGACGGTCTGGATGTGTGCAAGGAGATCCGCAAGTTCAGCAACGTTCCGCTTGATCATGCTGACCGCGCGCGTCGACGAAGTCGATCGCGTGCTGGGCCTGGAGATCGGCGCGGACGACTATGTGACCAAGCCGTTCTCACCTCGTGAGCTTCTCGCCCGTGTCAAGGCCGTTCTGCAGGCGCGCCGCCTACGTCCCCAGTCCCGACGAGCAGCAGGTGCTGAACCTGCCGGGCCTGGCGATCAGCCGGATTTCGCGCGAGGTGATCGTGGGCGACACGAGGGTCGATCTGACCCCCAAGGAGTTCGATCTGCTTTGGTATCTGGCCTCCAATCGCAATCGAGTCTTCACCCGCGAGCAGCTTCTCGAGCAGGTCTGGGCCTACCAGGAGTTCTACGGCGACGAGCGCACCGTCGATCAGCACATCAAGCGCCTCCGCCGCAAGATCGAGACCAACGGCAGCCCCTGCCGCATCACCACCATCTGGGGCGTCGGCTACAAGTTCGAAATCCGCGAACCCGCGGTGCTGTAGGGAACTACGAATTACGAGTTACGAATTACGAATGGCCGGGCTTTGTCCCGGCCATTTGCTTTGTACCTCCCCTGCCTACCTGGCAGAGTTACCTGTTTTTTGCACACCCTGTTGACTGCCGGCCAAGCGGTATATATACTGCAAATACGTACAAGACTATAAACGCGTTGAAAGTGCGTTACCGGATTAGGAACACGATGGCTTACAGGTATCTTTCTGCTCTGGCGTCGCTATGCTTTCTCTTGACAGGCTCTCTGTGCTTTGCTGCCCCCATAGTAGTGCTTGATGGCGGCCGGTATATCGATCAGAACGGCAGCCTGGCTGTCAACTGGTCGCTGGAGGACGGTTCGACGGCCTCGGAGTATCGTTACGCGGTCGGCACCGCGCCTGCCGATCCGGGCGACGGCTACGTAGTCCCCTGGACTTCCTGCGGCGGCGCAACCCAGGCCGTGATCGAGCCGCTCGCTCTAGCCAACGGCGCTACGTACTACGTCTACGTCGCGGGAGAGGACGCCGAAGGCAACTGGGTCCATTCGGGGCAGTCCGACGGCATCAAGGCCGTGGAGAGCCTGAGTTCACCCGTAGCGGCGAAGCAGCGGCCGCTCGATACGTGGGTGCACGTCACCGGGGTCGCGTCTACCTCCATCAGCGATTTCGCGGACCGCGCGTACATTCAGGACGCCAGTCGTGCCTCCGGTATACTCATCGACATGAACGGCGTCGCGCCCCCGCCGTTCTCTCAGGGCCAGGTGCTCGATGTCTACGGGGTAACGTCTGAGGTCGAAGGCGAACGCGCGATATCGCCGCCGGTGATCCAGGTCTCCGGCGAACCCTGTGCGGTCCAGCCTGTGTTTGTAAACCAGCGGGCCCTCGGAGGCGGCGATGACCACTTGGCAGCCGATCCCGAGCATTCGGGTCAGGTCGGCGTGAAGGCCGGGGTCGGGCTTAACAACCTCGGTCTCCTTGTCCGAATCTGCGGCACAGTGAGCCACGTGGATCCGGGCGGCCGATTCGCATACGTCGACGACGGCTCCGCCCTTGACGACGGCAGCGGCCATACAGGCGTGAAGGTCATAGTCCGCGGGCTAATCGCCCCGGCGCTCTACGATCGGGTCGTGATTACGGGCATCAGCTCGTGTGAGCTGAGCCTGCCGGACAAGCCGGTCAGAGTCCTCAGGCCGAGAATCCAAGGCGATATAGCCGTGAAGGGCGCGGGGCCCCAGCTCGGCCTTGTAAGCGACCTGCCGATCTACGCTGCGACAGGCGTCCGCAACGGCAGCTTCCAGGTTACGGTGCCCTCGCCGGTCGCGTCGGATCTCATAGTGACGCTGACCAGCAGGGACTCGGACTCGCCCAAGTTGGGCACGCCGGTTCTGCTCGCTCCCTACAACCAGAAAATCGCCGGGGCAAAGACCATCCACGTGGTCGTTCACGCAGGTTCTACCCGCAGCGACAGCTTCGATCTGATAGGCGCCGCTGGCGGCGCGGCCCCGGGGCAGTCGGCGGCAGCCGGCTCCATAGAGGTATCGGCTCCGGGGTATCGGAGCGCCTCGCTGCGGGTGAATGTCTTCCAGACAACGCCCAATTGGAACACAGGCAACCTGCACTGGACGCTTGCGCCCATACAGGTCAAGGTGCAAGTCGGCAGCCCGAGTCTCGGGTGGGGTTACCGCGTTGCGCAGCCTACGACTGTCGATCTGGCCGGTGTGGATCAGAATGTGATCGGGTCGAGCTCGATGACGATAGTGGACAACACCACTTACATTGAGGGCACGGTACCGACTATTGGGGTGGGAGTCACCGAGGTGACCGCGTCCGCCGGCGCCAGCATCGCGACCGCGACTTACGGCCCCGTCAGGGTGACGCAGCCGACGCTGCGCACCAACGACCTTATCGCAGGAACAGGGGTCCGCGGCAACGGGTATACAGTGTACACCGAAGATGTGGCCGTGGCCCCTGACGACGTTCCGATCGTGCTCACACCTCGGGATGCCGGAGTAGCCGGACTGGCCCGTTACAACTCCGGCGACGCCGCGGCTGCGTCAGTGAACGTGATGATCCCCAGAGGCTCTGTCGGCAGCGACGAGTTCGAGCTTATCGGACTTGCCTCGGGAGGCAATGCAGGGGACCTTGTCGGAGCGACCGACATTCTGATGCGCGCGGGCGCAGCGCAGTTCGCTCAGGAGCTCAGAGTCTACCAGACGCGCTTCGACGTCTCCGTCGGTGCCAACCAGACGACGATGGCTCCGGCCGACGTCTACATAAGCGCCGGGGCCGACAACGTACTCGGCTGGGGCTACAGAATCGCGCAGGACACTGCGGTCGACGTGACCAGCAGCGCTCCTTCCGTCCTCGGCAGCGCGAGCGTGGTCTGGGCCGACAACGAGGCCTTGGCGGAGGCGCATTGCGCCACGCTGGCGGACGGGACTGCGTTCCTGACGGCATCCACCACCACGGCGCCGATTCTGCCTGGAACCAGCCAGGAAGTGACGGTCGGCGGACCTGCTCTGACGTTCAGCCCATCTACCTACACAACCGGAACCGGAATTCGCCACGCGGACTACTATTACGGCTACAGTGTCTGCCTCCCGAGCCCGGCGGCGTCGGATGTGCTGATCACGGTAACCCCAGCAGATCCGACTGTGGTGAGGGTTGCGCCAGCGGGCTTTGGCGACCCGCCCGCCGACTCCGTGGTACTGAGAGTCATGCCGGCTACCAGACATCGGAGCAGTTCGAGCTCATCGGCGTTGCGTCCGGTGGCGCTGCCGGCGACCTCTGCGGGACGACGACCCTTATCGCCACAGCGCCTGGCTTCGCGAGCGGATCTGTGGATGCGAGCGTCTACCAGACCGCGTTCACCGTCTCTGTGTCGCCGCAGCCGCCCGACCTCACGACGCTCAACCCAGCCGACGTATACGTTTCCGCGCACGGAGGGTCCGTGGAAGGCCCGTTGGCGCAGGACACCGCGGTCAACATTGCCAGCAGCGATGAGAGCGTTCTGGGCACGACCACGTTCACAATGCCCGGCAATCCCTACGCCACGCCTCCGTATCCCAAGGTTGCCACGGTCGGGCCGGGCACGGCGATTCTGACCGCATCGACGGCCAGCGTACCGATTCTCAGTGGCTCGTCAGACCCGGCCGAAGTCCGAGAGCCGTTCCTTCGCCTCACCCACGACTCCATGCGGACAGGAACCGGCGTGCGGCACAGCAACAACAGTTACATCTGGTACAGACGAATACATGGTCGCGCTGCCCTCCGAGGCGCCTGATGATACGGAAGTGACGCTTACCGTGGCGGATCCTGCGGTCGCTCTGCTCGCCGCGGCAGGCTCCGGCGATCCCGGATCGGCTTGCATCCATCTGACTATTCCCAAGGGCCAATACTGCAGCCCGCCCTATGAGGTGATCGGAGTGGCTCATGGGAATGCCGCCCACGAGCTCTGCGGCAGCACTACCATCGCAGGGACTGCGCCGGGCTTTGCGGAAGCGACCGGGACCATCGATGTCTATCAGACTTCGTTCAGTGTGTCGATCAAGAATCCTGCCACCACGCTTGCCCCTGCTTACGCTGGCATTGCCTTCGATCTCGGCCCTGAGTGGTATACGGACCTCGAGGCGGCACAGGACACGGTCGTCCAGCTTACATCCAGCGACCTGGCGGTCCTTGGCAGCGCCGTGCTGACCATCGCCAATGGAGAGCGATCGGTGTGGGATTACAGCGCCATTCCCACCAACGGACTCGGGACGGCGAGCGTCACCGCGACGACAGGGAGCGCCAACATATTGCCAGGAGTCTGTGAGGACATCGTCGTGCAAGGGCCGGCCCTGTCGTTTACCGCGAGTGCGTTCGAGGCTCCAACGGGGGCTCGCTTCAACGGAGACTATACCGGCCAGCGGTACTACTCCTACTATGTCACGACTCCCGACCCGGTCACGGTTAACACGGCGATTACGCTCAGTTCATCCAACGCGAGCGTGGTGACGCTCGCATTCGCGGGCAGCGGCGATCCAGGCGCCGCATCCATAACGCTTACGATCCCTGCCGGGCAGGCGTGCAGCCAGGCATTCGAGGTGATCGGCGTGGCTTACGGCGGGGCCGACGGCGATCTCTGTGGAACGGCGACCATCACGGCGTCGGCGTCCGGCCTGACCCCCGCGGTTCGCTCGTGTGACGTGTATCAGACGGCCTTCCACGTCTACCTTGCAGACCAGACTCTGCTGCATCCCGCGGATTTCTGCGTATCCATTCAGTCAATGGGGCGCTTCGGCTGGATCAACCTGAGGGCCGCTCGCGACTACGAAGTATCGATCACGAGCACCGACTCCTCGGTGCTCGGCGAGACATCCGTGATCTTGCCGAATGACGCGCAATACGTCTGGGGACAAGCGCCTACGATCGCAGTGGGCAGCGCCGCCCTGACCGCGAACACGACATCTCTGAGCATACTCAACGGCACCAGCGACACGGTGGCGGTCACCGACCCCTGGCTGAGCTTCAGCGTCGCGCCGACCGCTTCGATCCGGGTCTCCACCGGCTGCAACTTCTGGTACTTCGTCAGCGTCCCGGGTCCGGGAGGGATGCCTTATCCACTGACTGTCACTCTGTCCGTGGACGACCCGTCTGTGGCTCTGCTCAGCCCGGACGGCACTCTGTCATCGGCCTCACAGACGCTCCAGCTATACATTCCCGAGGGGTCGTCCGGGGAGTATTTCTACGTCCTGGGGTTGGCTGCGGCATCTGAGGCGGGTGCGGTGGCGGGGAATACCGTGCTGACGGCTACAGCGCCCGCGTTCACTTCTGCCGTCAATGCTCTTGATGTCATACAGTCTCGTCTGCGTGTGGACTGCGGCAGCGCAGCGGTGGGACAGCAGGTCTATTGCGGTTTGAGCATTGGCGATCCATCGCTAATGGGCTGGTCCAACTATCCTTACGAGCCGATCGATGTGACTCTGACTAGCAGCGACCCCGCAGTCGTCGCGGGCGGTGTGCTGTCGCGGTACCCGACCTATGACAACTATACGTATCTGGATGCGCTGGACGCCGGGTCCGCTGTTGTTACAGCGACCACGGCTTCGCTTCCGATCCTGCCGGGTGCGTCGGATGTCTCCATCGTCGAGCCGTAGGTCTGCGATCCGAGCGGTTGCTACGCGGGCGCTGCCGTCAGCGCCTGCGCCCGATCGAGCTGCTTCGGGTCGCCGAGCACGATCAGGATGTCGCCGGGCTCGACTGGTCTCGTCGGGTGATGGGTTGGCGATTGTCTTGCCGGTCGCTTTCTTGACCGCAAGCACGGTCACGCCGATCTCGTTTCGTATGTCGCAGAATCCTAAGCTCTTGTCCGCAATGCGCGAGTTCGGCGCCACGACAAGCTCCTCGATCATCAACTGCAGGTCATCGTTGTGGAATGCAAACTCGAGGAAATCGAGCACGTTCGGCCTCAGCACCGCCGCTGCCATTCGACGCCCGCCGAGAATGTAAGGCGACATTACCCGGTTCGCGCCCGCCATCTTGAGCTTGTTCTCGTTCTCCTCCATTAATCGACCGCGCGACTATGTAGAGCTTGGGGTTGAGGGCGCGCGCGCTCAGAGTGATGAACACGTTGTCCTCATCGGTCGGCGCGACCGTGATCAGGCCCTTGGCGCGCTCGATCCCCGCCGCTATGAGGATCTTGTCGTCGGACGCGTCCCCCTCGACGAAGGGTATATCCTGAGCGATCAGTTTCGGCAGCTGCTCCGGGTTTATCTCGATGACGACGTGCGGCACCTTCTCACGCATGAGGTCCTTGACGATCTGCTGTCCCATTCGACCATAACCGCAGACGATGTAGTGATCCTTGATGTCGGATATGTGTTTGATCATTCGTTTCCTCTGCAGCGCGTGCCAGATTTGCTCGCCGACCACGGCCTCGATCAGGCTCGCGCCGGCCCAGAACACGATGCTCACGCCGAAGATGACCATCGCCATCGTGAATATCTTGCCGGCGGCGTCAAGGGGGTGCACTTCCTTGTAGCCCACGGTGGCGAGCGTGATGACGGTCATGTAGAGCGAATCCAGGACCGTCCAGCCCATCAGAATGTGATAGCCGAACGTTCCCAGCACTACCAAAGCAACCAGCGCGATCAGCGCCAGCCGGAATTGCTTGATTGGATCGGTCTGCTGCGGCATAATAGATAATTGACCGGCGCGGAGGATACTTCCTTCCGGCGCACGTCCGATCAGATCGGGGCAACGCGGACAAAGTCGGTCTGCGCCGACTACGCCCTTAGTCCACGAAGGTGGACTTCGTACCGCGCAGCCTCGAATTCATTCGAAGGACAACTAGAGGACGAATACGCAGATGGAACTCAAAGAGCAGACCATCGAGAGCAACGAAGTCTTCACCGGGCGACTGGTGAAGCTGCGCGTCGATACGGTGCGACTGCCCGACGGACGCGAGACCACGCGCGAGGTGGTGGTGCATCGCGGCGCGGTGGCGGTTGTTCCGATGACCGACGACGGCAAGGTCGTGATGGTGCGGCAATTCAGGCAGGCCGCCGGCGAGGTGCTGATGGAAATCCCCGCCGGCACGCTCGAACCCGGCGAGGACGCCGCCGAGTGCGCGCACAGGGAGATCCAGGAGGAGGTCGGCTATCGGATCCGACGATCTGACCCTGATGTTCCGGTCCTACCTCGCGCCCGGCTACTCGACCGAGATGCTGCACACGTTTCTCGCGCGCAAACTCACCAGGGCGACCGCGGAACAGCGACGCCGACGAGTTCATCGAGGTCGTCGAGGCGCCAATCGACGAGGCATTGCACTTCATCGAGACGGGCCAGATCAAGGACGCCAAGACAATCTGCGGGATTCTAATGGCGGTTAGAAGGTTGGAAGGTTAGAGGGTTCGAGGTCAGAGGTCGGAAGTCAGAATCCAGCGTTCCTCCGCGGCCTCCCTTCCCTTCTATTCCCTACTTTACCGCGAACGTCCACAGCCTGCCGCCGGCGCCGACCGTGCCTCCGAGGAACCGGCCGTTGGGGTCTCTGGCCTCGATATCAGCCACGTAGGTAACGCCGGGCGTGAGCTTCTTGGTGACCACTTCCGCCTTCGGCCGTGACGTCTCCAGCGAGATCAACGGCTCATCGGTCCCGACCTGCGAGACTACGAGTCCGTACGAGGTCGCGCCCGGGCACGGGCTCCATTCAAACACGATCTTGCCGCCCGGCGTCGATACGATCTCATCGGCCTTCGGACTTACCGGCCGCACGATCCGCCCCAGGCTGATCGGTTTCGCCGTGACGGCCGCGCCGCCCTTTACTTCGAGTTCCTCCGACACGCGGTTGAAGTAATCGGGGTTGTGGCCGACCCATACGTAGACCAGGTACTTGCCGTCGGGCACCGAACCGAACACGTAGTTGCCGTTCGAGTCGGTGATGGACATAAAGCCCTTGACGGTGTTATAGTCAGGGTCCACCAGCACGACCCTGATGCCGGAAATCCCCTTCTCGTTGTAGAGCAACTGCCCACGGATGGTATTGCTTGTAGCGGGGGCCGGCGGAGGCGAGGTCACAATCGAAACGACGGGCCGCGTCGTCAGCTCGAAGCTATAACCCAGTGATTTGGCCACGAACGAGAGCGGCACCATCAGCTTCCCGTCCTGAGATAGCTGTCGATAGGCAGCTGCACCGACAGCGAGTTGACCAGCGCGACGCTCTGGCCCTTGGAGAACGTGAGCGTGAGGGTCTTGGTCTTGAGGCGCCATCTTCTCGGGCGAATCGCCCGCCTGCACGGTTCCCCAGCCGAGCTTCTCGAACTCGCGAAGCCACACCATCACCTGCTGGCCTCGGGTGGTCACCTCGATGTTGCCGATCTCCGCGAGCTTGCCGTCGATCAGCATCAGGGCGCTGGCCGGCGTCGGAATCGATGGGTCGACTTCGACGGTCGGGCGGTCTGGGTAGGCAGGCGGCGGATACACAGAAGCATCGCCGCGCACAGGAGCGTGCTCATGAGATACTCGATCTGTTCATCCGCACTTTTTGCCTCTACTGAGATTCGGAGGGTGTCGTCTCCGCGTTTTTGGGATCCGTGACCTTCGGCAGCTTGTCTCTCTGGTCCGTTCCCATCTCAGTCTTCTTCGGCGACTCGCCGGAGTCCTTCGGCGAAGCGTTCGTGCCGACAGACTTGTCCGGCGTCAGCGGGTTCTGGCGACTGCGTTCCCGGGTTCGGAGGTCGATCTTGACACCTTTGTCCGGCGGCGTTGTCGGATGCGGACGAGTCCGGAGATGCCGCGGCCGGGTTCTGTCTCGACGGATTGAGATGTGATGCCGGCGCTCTGCACCGCATTGAGGAACTCCGAGCGCCTTGATCAACGGCTTCCGGAGACTTGTCGTCTTGCTGTGTCGGCAGGCTTTCCTCGATCTCGACCTTCGCCTCGGGCACGGCCATTTCCCTCTCCGGCCCATGCGCGCAGTGTTGCGGCCGGCCTTGTGCGGCGAACCCGACCCAACGCGAACCCCGCAACCAGCACCGCCGCCGCGAGCGCAAGGCCGGCGCGAGCCGCAGCATCAGCGGGCGGTTTCGAGTTGCTGCCTGCTTACCGCGCCCTTGACCGACCACGCGATCCTCTGCCTGTCCTCGTCGCTGAGCTCGGGCGTCGCGTCGCTCAGGGACGAGACGACTCTTCCTCGCGCGGCCAGATCCTCCCGGCACAGAGCGCAATCCTGGGCGTGCAGCCTCAGTTCGCGCATTTCCTCCGGCGCAAGATCGCCGTAGAGATAAGCTCCCATCAGTTCCTGTGCTTGCCTGCATTTCATCTCAATCCACCTCCGAGGACTCCAGTATTACCGTCCCCTTCAGCCTGTCGCGCATATGGGCGGTTGCGCGCGACAGGTGCGCCTTGACGGCGCCTGGAGTGCATCCTATGGCCTCTCCGATCTCGTTGATCGAGAGCAGCTTGTAGTGGCGCAGGATGAACACCAGCCTCTGGCGTTCGGGCAGTTTGTCCACCGCCGCTCGGATGATCCGGCCGACTTCGCTCTGATATGCGCGAAACTCCGGCTCGTCGTCTTCCGATCCCTGCAGCCGGTCCCAGTCCTCGTCGCTCATCGCCGACCGATGTCCACCGGGCCCTGCGTTTGCGGTCGATGCAGTGGTTCAGGCACACCCGATACAGCCACGCATTCAGGTTGTCCGAGGCAGAAAACCTGACAATGCGCCGTGCAGCTTGATGAAGACCTCCTGGGTCGCGTCCATCGCGTCCTCGCGGTTCTGGAGCACGCCCCACGCCAGAGCGAACACCTTATCGGTGTGGAGGGCCATCAGCCGGTCAAACGCCTCGGCCTCGCCGCTCTGGAATCTCGATATAAGGACTTCATCTTCCGAAATGCACCGCGCCTGTCTGCTGCATGTCATCCCGTTCCCTGATCCTCTGATGTATAAACGACTGGTGTACACGAAAAGTTTACCACCAAGACAGCGCATATCCAAATCGACCAGCGCGCAGCAAAAGGGGCGAGGCTATCGCCTCGCCCCAATGTCCAACATCGAGATGCGAATCCGCGCCTACTTTCTGCGCAGGCGCCTGAACCCGGCAACCGAGCCAAGGCCCATAATGCCGAGGAGAATGCTTATCGGCTCCGGGACCGGGGGCTGGCTAGCCGTGATGTCCGTAATCCGCCTGAACCACATTTGCTGTATTGCCTGAATCAATCCATAGCTGAGCTACTAGATACGAGCCGCTCTGGAGTTCGCCGCCGGACCATCCGGACCAGTCGTCCCACCAGTTGCGATGACCGTAGCTATACGTCGTCGAGACATCGCTGCTGCCGTGCAGTGTCAGAGCCATGGTTCCGTCACTCGAAATATCGAGCGTGAAGTCGAAAACGCCGACCGTCGCGCCGGGATTGAACAACTGCCCGGAATAGAGGGCGTTGTCATCGGCCAGCCTCGCGTAGTTCTTGGTCCCTGCGTAGAATGTCGCAATGGCGCTGTTGTTGAACATCAACGAAGACCAGTAATCATCCAGAGCCATATCGGCCTGCTCCTTATCGACAAGCCCTATCTGGAGATAGCAACCCGAAGTTAGCGCACGCACATCAACGGTTCCCGTGATGGTCACGGGCGAGCCGTTCGACCAGTAGAAGGTGTTTGCGGCCGTGCGGTCGATGGCGTAGTCGTAGTTGCCATCCCCGTTATCCTTCGTCGTATTGGAGTCCACACCACTGAGCGTCCCACTCAGCGACACATCGGCCTGAGCAGCACCCGCCACGCACAACAACGCGAGCACCGCCACAACTACGTACATTCTCTTCATTATTCCATCCCTCCCATTTACAGTGGTTCTTCGGTCTGCTGGATACATCCAGCCCGACGCCGTGTCACCTACCGAGCGAACGCCGACCGTTCTGCACGCACTCTCCTCGATCCTCGGACCGGTCCGTCAGGCTGCAGCCAGACACAATGTAGCCCGCTAGCTCGGTTCTGTCAAGGCTCAGTTTGGCTGTTCCTCGCGGTCCGAGCACACAACCGTCCAGAAACCGGTATAATTGCCGGGTCGTGCAAGTCGCGACAGAAAGGGCGAGGCATCCGCCCCGCCCCAGTGTCCAGTATCAAGATGCGGATTCGCGTCTACTTCCTGCGCAGTCGTCTGAATCCGGCAACAGAGCCGAGTCCCATAATGCCGAGCATGATGCTCATAGGTTCGGGGACCTGGGCCTCACTGACATCGAATCTAGCCATAACATTGATCGAGGGCTGTGCCCAGGGATTGCCGCCTGAGAAGTCCGACCCGCCGGTTTCCGCGAATCCGAGAGGCGTGATATCGATCTTGTAGCCCTGGACGAACACCGTAGTCGTGGCTCCGTTGTAGAACGTGAGGTAGTCGTTTTCCCAGTTGCTCCTAAGGAGCCCCGTTTGACCCAGCGAACCCGTTCCCGTGCCGATGGCAATATCGCGAGGCGCGTCGATGCCGAAGAACATGTCAGGCCAGGGCTCAGGAGATCCTCCGTAGGTGTAGTCGATCGTCCACTGAAGCGTGTTGATCTTCAGAACCTGGCTGCCGGGTGTGAGATCCAGTGTCCCGGTGTAGGTCTGAAGCTCGAGCGTGTCGCCCGGATAACCGTTGGGACCCCACTTTGAGTCGGCCGGTGGCGTGAGAGGCCCGGGATACTGTGTCGGTCCCCAGCCGTCTACGGTGTAGTTGATCGTCACGGCACCAGCTATCCCGCTCAAGGAGAGCAGCGCCAGCACTGCCATCACCATCAGAATCTTCTTCATGTCCCATCTCCTCCATCGTTACTGCGCAGCACCGTCGCGCCGTACGGCGCGCGAAGATGCCGTTCAAGTTCATTGTAGCTCACTTGCTGCCGATGTCAATGGCTGACCTGCACAATGTTGGGCGCTGATGCGTAGTGGGCTGCAAAAACTGGTACTAATACCGGGTCGTCCAGCAATTCTGCCAGTAGACAACCGGCCAAACCGGTGGTATCCTGAAATTGGGCGGGCATTGTGGGGGGACCTGTTTGTTGAGGCTTTACAGAAACGCTCTGGTCGCGGTGGGCCTGGCGGTGCTCGTGTGCGCTTGCTGCGCGGTGGCCGACGAGTATCGAATGATTCCCGTGACCGGCTGGAGCGCGGGTTTTCTCAGGCAGTCCGATGTTGACAAGATGCTCGGTGTGCCCGGCGTGGCGGGTTCGCTCGGAGATGTTCGCAACGCCAACTGCAACGCGATCATCGCCGAGGTCCGGCGTCGCGCCGACGTCTGCTACCCGTCCGCGCTCGGCGAGCCCTACATGTCCGGGCTCAGCCCATCCAACTTCAACGCCCTTCAGGCAATGATCAACGCCGCCCACGACACCACCGGCGGCAAGAAGCGCATCGAGGTCCACTGCTGGATCGTCGCGTTCCGAACCGGCGACGGCCCCGTCCACGCCCTCCACGATAATCCCGCCGACCACGACAACTACTGGGTCACCCTCGACGATACCGGCCTCGAGCCGGACGACATGGCGTTCGATCCGGGCCATCCCAAAGCCGAGCAATACACCGTCGATGTCTGCATGGACCTGGTCAACCACTACGACATAGACGGTATCCATTTCGACTACATACGCTTCACCGGTCCCACCCAGGGCTACAACCCCACCAGCATCGCTCGCTACAACGCCCGCTACGGCACGACCGGTCAGCCCGATGCCGGAGATGAGCGGTTCCAGCAATGGCGGCGGGATCAAGTGACGGCGGTCGTGCGAAAGGTCTATGCGGAGGTTCAGGCCACCAAGCCCTGGGTCAAGGTATCGGGCTCGTTCACCGGCGGGGCGCCCTCGCCGACAGCCTCCACTCGCGCCGCGTTCATGAAAACCCGGGCCTACTACGAGGTCTACGCCGATTGGGATAGTTGGATTCAGGAAGGCATCGTCGACTTCGCCGCGCCCATGACCTATTTCGACCTCACCACCCGATACTCCGACTACGTCAACTGGCTCAACTTCCAGAAGGACCGCAAGGGCAACCGGCTGATGGTGCCCGATGCCGGCACCTACATGAACTACCTCGACGACGCCATCAACATGCTCCTGATGACGCGCGAGCCGTCTCCCGCCGGTAACTACAACAACGGCTTCGGCGCCTATTCATACCAATCGCCTTACTCGACCACCAAGGGCAGCAGCCCGGTATACGGCCCCTGGTCCACCTGGAGTTCACGACTGTTGTCCCAGGTGACGCCCACCTGGGCCGATATCCCCCAGATGCCGTGGAAGACCAGCCCGACAAAGGGCCACATCGGTGGGACTGTCACCTATCCGCCGAACGGCGCGTGGGCGGATGGAGCGAGCGTCGAGATCACCGGCCCGGAACACCGCACCATGCTCTGCGACGGCACCGGCTTCTACGCGTTCATCGACCTTACTCCAGGGCAGTACGTTATCCGCGCCAACTTCAGCGGCCTGGAGACGAACAAGACCGTCACCGTCACCGCCGGCGCGATCGCCAACGGCGACATCGCCCTCTCGACCGAGGACCCGACTCCGCCGGTTATCAGCAATCTGCAGATTTCGAATATCACCGACGGCACCGCTCAAATATCCTGGACGACCGACGATTCCGCGACCAGCCAGGTCGAGTACGACTTCGTGCCCTACTACGGTCAGTCCACGACCGAGGATACAAGTCTGATCACCTCGCACGTCGTGACTCTCCAGGGCCTCACGCCGTCCACGAGCTACCACTTCCGCGTGAAGTCCACCAACGCCGCGGGCCTGACGAACTACTCCAGCGATCAGCCGTTCACCACCCAGCCGTTGTCCACGACGATCATTGTCGATGAAATCGATCCTGATTGCACGCTGTCCGGCTCGTGGAGCACCGGCAGTTCCAGCGGTGGGTGGAACGACGGCTACAAGTTCGCCGCGTGCACTACGGGCAATCCCACCGCGACCGCAACCTGGACCCCGACCCTGCCGCGCTCAGGGTCTTACGACGTTTCCACATATTACCGCGAGGGATCTAACCGCCCTGTCGATGCTCAGTTCATCATCGACTACGCGGGAGGAAGTGTCACGACGTATGTCGATCAGACCGCCGGCCGCTACTGGGTGTCGCTGGCGACCGGCCTGCAGTTCGAAGCCGGCAGGTCCGGCAAGGTCACGTTGACCAACCACACGGCCGGCCCTGTGCCCAAATCCGTGATCGCCGACGCTGTCAGGTTCGAGTACAAAGGAGACGTCACCGCCCCGGTAATGAACTCCGTCACGGACGACAAGTATACGACCTCCACAAGCACCCTGCAAGCGTCCTGGAGCGCATCCGACGCGCAGTCCGGCATCTCGAGCTATCGCTACGCCGTCGGGACCGCGCCGGGGATGGCCGACGTGAAGCCCTGGACCGACGCCGGCCTGGCTACGTCGGCGGTGATATCGGGCCTCTCGCTGCAGATCGGCCACACCTACTACGTCAGTGCCCGCGCGGTCAACGGCGCGAGCTTCACCTCGGCCCCGATGAGCTCGAGCGGCGTCACCGTGGCGCGAAGCGTGCCCAGCATTGTCGCGGGAAAGGGCATTGGCGACGGCGAACCGGTCCGCCTCACGGGAGTAGTGACCGCGAGATTCTACGGCTGCTTCTACATCGAGGACTCGAACCGAACGTCCGGCATCAGAGTCGAGTCCAACGCCGCGGTCTCCGAAGGTCAGACCGTCGCAGTATTCGGCGTGCTCGGCGTCGCAGCATCTGGCGAGCGTGTTCTCACCGACTGCAAGCTCTAAAAAAGGTGACAGACACCTTTTTTGCGCCTGAACTGCAACCTGATGTAACATTTCCTCGTGCAATCGCCACTTCATTACCGTGAACGCGCTGGAAACCAACCAACTCCAGGCACGAGGTCTCATGGACCCCTCAGGTGAGCTGACATTCGATTCCCTGGTGGAGCGCTACCGCCAGCCCCTCGCGGCGGCCGCGTATCACCTTTGCGGCGACCGTGACGCAGCCCAGGACATCGTCCAGGACACGCTTCTCGACGCCTACAGAGGCTTCGACGGCCTCCGCGAGCCCGACAGGGTGGGGGCCTGGCTCTACACGATCCTCCGCCGCAAGGCGACAGCCCACCGCCGCTCCGGCAAGCCGGAAGTGGAACTCGCATTCGAACCCGAATCACCTGCCCCAAACGACGCCGAAGCTCAGGTGCGCGAGATCATCCTCGACCAGATGACGCGAATCCCCGCCTCCGACCGCGAGATCCTGGCAGGCAAGTACCTGCTGGGGCTGTCGTATCGCGAGCTTGCGGAGTCGCTCGGCATTCGCGAGGGAGCGGTTCGTGTGAGGTGCCTGAGGGCAAAGGAACGGCTGAGAGAAGTCCTGCATGGAGCCGGGTTGGACGTTCGAGGTGATAGGCATGGCCTGTGATCGAAAGACACTTCTGCTGATATCGTGCTACGCCGACGGTGAGGCGACTCCCGAGGAGGCCGAGATCGCAGCTCGCCACCTGGCCGAGTGCGCCGGCTGCCGCAAGCTCGTCGGTGAGTGGCAGGGCGGCCGGCAGATGCTTGAATGGGCCTGCGCGTTCGAAGTGCCCGAAGAGGTGAAGCTGGAGGATGGACAGATGGCGGCTGCACAGAGAACAACCGGAAGAATACGCGTATGGCCCCGGCTGAAATGGAATTGGCGGTTGGCGGGCGCGCTGGCCGCCGTAGTCGCCATCGGGTTGGCGGCCTACTGGTCGGTAACGCTGCCCCCGATCCTCCCCGTCGGCCGCACGGTCGCCACGCGCCGCGTCGAGCAAGCTGTCCGCGTCGGGAGCAGCGTACACCTGACGGTCGGCCCGGACTCGAAGGTGGCGCGCATTGATGACCGATCGATCAAGCTCGCAAAGGGCTGGGTTGCCGCCGACGTCCGGCACGGGTTCGGCTTCACGGTCGTAACGAACCGCTTTTCGGTCCACGATCAAGGCACGCGGTTCAGGGTAGGCGCCTCGCCGGAGTTCGACTGGGTAACTGTGGAGGAGGGCGCGGGTACTGGTCCGGGGCGGCGGTACCAGCAAGCGGGTTTCGGAAGGCGGGATGCTGATTGCCAGGGCCGGTGAACGGCTCGCCGCGACGCCGCCTACCCCCGCGCGTCAATCGGCCGGATCGACTCGACCGCTCTACGAGCCGGCGAGCAGCTACGAACCCGCGACCGCTGACGACCTCGATGCGCGGGAAGCATACCGCAGGCTGTCAGCTCGCTTCCCTGACGCGAGGGTGGCGCTTGCGGGGAGCACGTCCGGTTCCTGCGCGTCTGGCGCGGGAACATTTTACCGTTTCGGTGTATCGCTCGCTCCCGGCGCGCGCGAGGCACTGCGCGCGCACTTCCAGGAGATTGCGCAGGTGCTCGCGGGCGGGAAGACCACCGCCGACTGGGAGATTCCGTTCTGTTATCTGTTCACCTATGGCATCGCCGACAAGCCGAACCTGCGCGGGCAGGCGTTCTATGTCAGGCTGGTGTCCAGCGGCGGCAAGCTGGCGTGGCGGCTGGCCGACGCGGAGGGCGGTTCCGCCGACGTTCCACTGGCGCTGGTCGATTCAGAACCGGCCTCGCTGATGCGAGGGGCCGGATCGTTCGGCGGTCTGGGCGACGGCTTCGTCCTCGCGACCTGCTCGCGAGACGACAGGTCCACGCCCGTTCTGACGATCGTCTTCGGCGACTGGCCGGGCAGGCTCAAACCCGCTTTTCGCGTCAAGACGAAGGCGGTGCCGCTTTCCGAAGCCCGCGCGCACGACGAGCCGATGCTTGGCGATGTGCTGCAGCAGACGAGCCTGGTGCGTGGACTCGATCTGAAGAATCCCGACCCCAGAGTCCTCTACCTCGACCCAGACCGCCGTCACAGGATAATGCTGTTGTGGAACACCGCCGAAGCCGGCAAGCGGATGTCCAGGATGCGCAAGACGCCGAGGGGTGGACGGGTTCTGATGGGCGTTGTTGCGACGGACGTCGGCTGGCAGCAGCCTGCGCTTCCCGCCGGGGTCTACCTGCTGTGGTGGGTCCAGAGCGCCTCGTTGTCCGGTCGCTATTGGGAGGTGACCTCCCCGGACGAGTCCCTGAGGGTTCGCCTCTCCGCCCTGCCGCCTGGGCTTACTCGTGAAGAGCGCCGGAGCTACGAGATGGGATCGCGGAACTTCGGGCAGAGCTTCTCCACGCCGCTCCGAGACGATGCCAGCCTCGACTTCATTGCCGGCGTTGCCGGCGGCTCCAGCTTCCGGTTTGGGTTCACTGTCAACGGTGACGATCTGTCCAGTCCCAGCGGGGGTTGGATTCGAATCCCAAAGCCATAAGCGCCGCTGCACGCTTCTGCACAGAAAAACGGCCTCGCGTGGCGCGGGGCCGTTTCTCACATCTTGCTATTCACTTTTGCCATCTTGACTTGGGCGGACGGCTTCACGATTACCATCGCGCCCAGGAGAGAGAGATGTATGAGCGATGTTTGCACCAGGCGCGCGCCGTCTCAATTCGTACAGCCATATTATGGCACGCGCGAACGGTCGCGTTAGGGCAGTTCGCGAAGGGACCGTGCGTCATGCTGAACTCGATTCAGCATCCAGGCCTGGATCCTGAATCCAGTTCAGGATGACGTCAGAGCTTTCCCGCCAGCAGCTTCTGCTTGAGTTCCATGTAGTAGCAGAAGTTGTCCCAGGAGACGTCCGGCGGGACGGTGTGATCCACTGTCGGGATGAACCCGCCGTCCTCGACGATGGGGACCAGCGATCTCAGATGCGCCTCGATAGCCGCCTTATCCTTCGCAAGCTCGCGCTTATCGACGCCGCCCATCAGCCGCAGGCTCTTGCCGAACTTCTTCCTAATGCGCATCGGGTCCATATCAGACGCGCGCTCCAGCGGCCAGATGCAGTCGATGCCGGCGTCCATCAGCAGCGGGATCAGCGCCTCGGGGTTGCCGTCGCTGTCGAGGGTCACGTAACGCGTCCCGTGGCTCTTGAAGAACTCCACCAGGCGCTTCAAGTGTGGAAATATGAACGTGCGAAATGTATCGGGCCCAAGCAGCGGCCCCGTCTTCATCGCGAAGTCCTCGTTGAGATTGAAGTACTCGACGGTGGTCTCTTCCAGGATCGGCTTTGCGCATTCGATGGTGAAGTCCGCGTAGAACTCCATCATGTCGTGCATCAGATCGGGCTGGTCGTACCACGCGTAGGACACGTTCTCCGTCCCCATCCACTCACGCGCGCGCCAATAGAACCCGTCCGGGCAGCAGTTGCGGCCCAGCACGAGCACGTAATCGCGGTTCTTCCAGCCCGGCAGCAGTGTCGTCTTCCAGTCCTTGGGATAGCGTTCGTCGAGCGCGGCCACGAAGCGTTTCTTGAGCTTGCGGAAATCGTCGTGATCCTTGACCGCCCAGCTCAGATACTGGTCCATGCACATTCGCATCCAGCCGACTTGCCCCTCGATAAGCGCCTTCGTGACCATCCCCGTCGGGTGCTGTATGATCTCATATCGCTCGGTCCGCTCGATCACTTTGCTCTCGAACGGCGGGATCATCTCGAAGTTGACGGGCGTATACTCGCGCCGGTCCAGGCCTAGAAACGGCTCCTTGGAGAACCAGTCGAACTTGAGTTCCCCCTCCGGCATGCCTTCCGTCGCCCAGCGCACCGGTGTCTGCTGCCACACGCCGAGCTCGTGGTTCGGCACGCGATCATGATTCGAGTATTCCATCAAGGCGATGAATCGTTCAAGGTCGGTCATTGACTGCAATCCCCTAGATCGACTTCAGCTCCCGACCACTGCCTTCCTTCGCCCGCGCCGGAAACCGGAAGATCGCAAGAGGTAGAAACCAAGAAATGCAGAAAGAGGAAGAAAGCACGGAGACCACGCACTTGCGAATACTCGGAATAGACCCCGGCACGGCGACGGTCGGCTACGGGGTGGTGGACAAGCTGGGGGCGTCACCGGTAATGGTGCGCTACGGTGCGATCAGGACCAGCCCGAAGCAGTCGGCCCCTGAGCGGCTGCTGGTGCTGCACCGCGAGCTCAACTCGATCATCGACGAGTTCGCGCCGGACGTGATCGTCATGGAGCAGCTTTTCTTTGCGAAGAACCAGACCACGGCGATCGCGGTGGGCAAGGCGTGCGGCGTGCTGCAGCTCGTCGCGGCGCAGCGGGGCGTGCCGGTGGTCGAATACACGCCCCCCGAGGTCAAGCTGGCCGTGGTCGGCTACGGCGGCGCCGAGAAGAAGCAGGTGCAATACATGATCCAGCGCATCCTCTGCATCGACGAGACCCCCAAACCCGACGACGCCGCCGACGCCCTCGCGCTGGCCATCTGCCACGCGCACGCGGAGAAGCTCCGCTCAGTTTGAAAGTTCGAAAGTTAGAAGGTTAGAACGTTCGACTGTCTAAGTACACCGCGTAAGTGGCTTCCGAGCATAGCACCTTCCAACTTTCCAACCTTGCAACTTTCTAACTTTCAAACGGGGGGATTCCTATGGCAAAGAAACAGGTCAACGTAGGACTTGTCGGCTATCTGTTCATGGGCAAGGCGCACAGCGTCGGTTATCGCGACTGCGCGTTTGCGTTTCCCGGACGTCAAGGCCGAGCCGGTGATGAAGGAGATCTGCGGGCTTGTGCAGTCCGAGGCGGAGCACTACGCGCAAGCAATATGGCTGGGAGCGCGCGAGCGAGGGCTACAAGCACGTGTCGAGGCCGATGACATCGACCTCGTTGACATCGCCGTCGGCAACGACATGCACAAGGAGATCGTCGTCGCCGCGGCCAAGAACGGCAAACACATCTTCTGCGAGAAGCCGATGGCGATGAACGTCGCCGAGTGCAAGGAGATGATCAAGGCGGTCGAGAATGCCGGCGTGATCGCTATGATCGATTTCAACTACCGCCGCGTTCCCGCCGTGGAGCTCGCGCGGCAGATGGTCGAGAAGGGCATGGTCGGGCACGCCGTATCACTTCCGCGCGGTCTACCTTCAGGACTGGATCGTCGACCCCGAGTTCCCGCTGGTCTGGCGGCTGCAGAAAGACAAGGCCGGGTCCGGCTCGCATGGCGACCTGAACGCTCACATCATCGATCTCGCCCGTTATCTCTGCGGCGATTTCGAGGCTGTCAACGGCATGATGAAGACCTTCATCAAGAAGCGCCCGCTGGTTGCCAAGGACGCCGGCCCGGGCCTCTCCAAGGGCAAAGGTCTCGAAGGAGATGGGCGAGGTCACGGTCGATGACGCGACGCTCTTTATGGCCAAGTTCAAGAACGGCGCGGTCGGCACATTCGAGGCCACTCGCTTCGCCGCGGGCAACCGAAACGGCGTGCACTTCGAGCTCAACGGCAGCGAGGGCACCATTCGCTTCAACCTCGAGCGCTTCAACGAGATCGAATACTACAGCCGCAAGGACAAAGAGCGGATCTCCAGGGCTGGAAGACCATTCTGGTTACCGATCGGCTGCCACCCGTTCCTCAAGGGCTGGTGGCCGGCCGGCCATATCATCGGCTGGCAGCAGACCTTCGTTCACCAGATCTACACCCTGATGAACGGCATCGCCGCCGGCAAGAACCCGACCCCCGACTTCTACGACGGCCTCAAGTGCCAGGCCGTCCTCGAAGCAGTCGAGCAGTCGGCCGAGAGCGAGCAGTGGGTGAAGGTGAAGGCGTAGCAGACCCCTCCTACTGAGAGCAGGGAGTGGAAAGCAGGGGAAACGGATGAACCCGCTACTACTGGGACTGGTTCTGATGGCCGTTGCGGTGATGGCAACTTCCGCTGCTGCTCGGCCTGTGACGCTCTACGTTTCGAAGCTGGGCGACAATACCGACGGTTCCTCGTGGGCCCACGCCTTCAACAACGTCCAGGCCGCGCTGACGGCGATCCCCGACGACTCCGGTGGACACCGCGTCATCGTTCGCCCCGATACGTACATGGAGGCCAACCTCTTCCCATCACACAAGGGAGCGGCCGGCCACTACAACGAGCTGATCGGCGACACCGACGGCAAGCTGGGCTCCGGCGCCAGTGGCTGGGTGATCCTGGATTCAGGCGACCCGGATCAGCAGGGCTTCAAGAGCTACGACTGGTGGGGCAATGTGCGGTCATACTCACAGGCGTGGTCGCCGCAGCACACGGAACCCACATTTTCCGCCATCGTTTGGGACCGATGGCGACTGAGGGGTCTGTATGCCACGGGCGGGGACGGCGGTTTGTTCTTCGACTGCACCGATCAGGTGAAGCCGTTCAGTGTAGTCGTAGAGGACTGTGTCAGCATCGGACGAGCCTTTGGGGGCGGCGTGGCGAGCTGTCTGTCGCGGCCGAATGAGCCCATTACCTACAGGCGCTGCCACCTCTACGCGCTCGACTGGTGGGGAGATACCTCCGCCGCTTACATCCGCTGCGAGAACACCTCCATGCCCAGGCAGCCGGATGCCGTGCTGGAGGACTGCACGCTGGTCTCCCCGCAGTGCGCGCTGAAGGTGAGCAACTACGGCATGAAGTCGTTCACGCGAGTACGAGTCAAGGGCTGCCGGTTGACCGTGCTCAACTTCTCGCAACCTGTCGGTACGCCCTCCGACGGCATAATCCAGAGCATGGAGGAGGGACGGCTGCTGCACGTGGAGCTTGAGGACTCGGTGCTTATGGGTTACAGGGTCTTTGGTGTGAAAGTCCACCCGGAGACGGCCGGTGACATACAGTACACCACGAAAGGCGATGTCAAAGCCTATGTGCAGTATCAGCAGGAAATGCCGAAAGGCATGACCAGGCTGGGACATTGGCCTGCCGACGTCTTCCAGTCCATCGCTCCGCCTTCGCTTGACCGGCCGTCCAAGCTCACCGAACGCCGGCTTGTGACCAAGGACATGTGCGAGGTGACCCCCATCGAATGGAAGGGGCGCCTCTGCCTGCTGGAGTCCATCCGCCCCGCATCCGGCGGTACGGCGAAGGACTACTTTGTCTCACTGAAGGATGTCAAGACCGGCAAGGTGTTGGGCCGGTGTGCCGAGGGCTATGGTCTGGCTTCAGCGCTGGTGCATAACGGCAGGTTGTACGTTTTCGCGTCGAAATGGGACAACGGTCATTGGCGCGATGTGACCGTGTTTCACTCGTCAGACCTGAAGAACTGGGAATCGGCGCTGGTTCTGGAGGGCACGAACGAAGGGGTCTTCAATACATCGGTCTGTAAGGGGCCCAATGGCTTTGTCATGGCGTATGAGACCGACGACCCGGCCTACCCGGCGTTCACCATCAAGTTCGCGCGCTCGAAAGACCTCCTGCGCTGGACGAAGCTGCCGGAGGCGACATTCGGCACGAACCGTTACACAGCCTGCCCGTGCATTCGCTATGCGGGCGGCTACTACTACGTGCTGTACCTGGAGCGGCGATCCCCCCGCTGGTTCTTCGAGACCTACATCACCAGGTCCAAGGACCTCAAGCACTGGGAGCTCAGCGCGGCGAATCCCGTGCTCAGTCCGGAGGGGCTGGACGAGGGCGTCAACGCATCCGATCCCGACTTGATCGAGTGGAGCGGCAAAACGCTTCTGTACTTCGCCGTAGGCGACCAGCGCACCTGGATGAACATCAAGTCGGTGACGTGGCCCGGTTCGCTGGCCCGCTTCCTGGCTTCGTACTACAAGACCTCGGGCATCCCGGATTCCGGCTCGGTGGCGTGGAGTCAGCGTTAGTATTGCTCGACCAACTCCCTCGCAATCTCCACCCACCTCGTGAACCGCTCCGGATGATTCTCACACGTGTGCGTATCCTTCAGCACCATCTCGAACACCAGTCCCCGCGTTACATCCAGCGCGTGCTTGATATTCTGGCGAATCTGTTCCTCGTTGAACTCGCCCACAAGCTGCGAGGGGTGTGGCTTCCACGAGAATATCAGGTCCCTGCCGGCGAACTGCTCCGCGCATTTGGCGACGTCGGCGAACGGCGATATGTTGACCTGCCGCAGGTTCGCGATCTGGAACACGTAGTCCAGCTTCCGCGTCAGGTCCTCACAGCAGCCATAGACCGCGAGCCCGAACCGCTCCAGCAGGCGCTTCTCATACTGGATCGCGAACTCCCACGTCATCTCCGGCGATACCAGCGTCAACTCCTGCGCCTCCGCTGAGGCCCACATGTCGGTCGGCTTGATATGCTCGGGATCATAACCCGCGGGCGGAAGCTCGTCCGAGTAGCCGTTGCCGGCCGGGTAGATATACGCGTCGTCGTTGTTCAGGCTGAGCAGGTTCATCTCGACATACTGATCGATCAGCCGGTGATGCCCCTGCTCGAGAAACGACATCGCCTCATGCAGCATCTCCGGCTCGGCGTACATGTCCATCATCACCTGATCCAGCCCGCGCAGGTGGGTGTAGAGGTTCATCAGGTGGAATGAGATCGTCCGCACGCCTCTGAGCCGCACGTCGAGGATGTCGCCGAACAACTCCTGGGCCTGCTCAAGATTGTGCAAGGTTGCGGCCTCATCATAGACTACCTCTGGAAACCGCAGCTTGTCTAAGTCTTCGCGCGATTCTATAACAGGCTTGAACGTCCCCGCGCCGGTGGCATCGCCGCTCGGAATCCACTCCGCCGACAGCCCCCAGCCGGTATTGGACACCGCCTTGCCGACCGTCCACGTCCGCTCGATCACGGTGTCATCGCCGATGTGCTCGTGCTGGAAGATGCGCTGCCGCAGGCTTTGCTCGATCCCCCGCGCGGGCCATTCCCGGCACTGAAGCGACTCCGCCGGCGCCAGCTCCCGCCAACTGCCCTCCGGCGCCACCAGCACCATTGGCCGCACTCGCTCCAGCGCGTGATGCCGCTTCCACATCTCCCTCCGCTCCGCCATCACCGGCAGCTCGGCAATCTCCGCCACACGCCCGGCAAGCCCTCGGATGACCGTCCTATCCTTCTGATTCATCGCAATCCCATCCTATGTCCCCCGCACGATTATGCCAGCAGCCCACTCACGTGTCAATCCTCGGAGAATCGCTGAGGCGCTGAGGGATGACGCAGATGGCTTTGTTCCCATTCAGCGCCTCATTTCCTTCAGCGATCTCAGCGATTCCGGCTCTTGTGCTTACCGCCGCCGCAATGCTAAACTGTCAGCAAGAGCAAAGGGGGATGTTGCATTGAGGACGATCTGGATACTGGCCACACTGGCCGCGCTGCTGGCTGCCGTGCCATGCGCCGCTGAAACGCTTACCTATGTCGATCTGGTCAGCAGGCTGACCGATCTCGAAGGTCTCTCGATCCTGCCCGTGCCGGGCGAGACATGCGCGCAGGCGTCGAGTTACGACAGGGCCAGCCGCTACGACGAACAGACCGGCAAATACGTCGCCTGGGACGCCAACGGCGACGGCGGCGGCTACATCCGCAAGGAGGGCGACTCCTTCGTCATTGCCGAGCTGCAAGGCCCCGGCTGCATCTGGCGCACCTGGTCCGCGCTTGCCAAGGACGGCCACGTGAAGATGTACTTCGACGGCGCGACCGAGCCAGCCGTTGACCTGCCCTTCGACGGCTACTTCAATCTCAAGAACAAGCCCTTCGACTACCCCGGCCTCGTCCACGACGCATCCAGCGGCCGCAACAACTATGTCCCGATTCCGTTCCAGAAGTCGTGCAAGATCGTCGCGGACCAGGGGTGGGGCGCGTACTACCAGTTCACATACTCGACGTTCCCTGCGGGCACCATCGTCCCGACCTTCACGCGCGACCTCAGGGCCGGCGAGCTCCTCGCGCTCGACCGCGCGAGCCGCATCCTCACAAAGGGCCTCGGCATGGACCCCGCCGAGCGCTTCTACAGCATGCCAATGATCGCTAAGCCCGTCAATATCGCCCCCGGCGAGACGATGACCGTCGCCACCATCGACGGCCCCAACGCGATCACGTCCCTCCGCGCGAAGATCAACGACAAGGATTACCCGTGGGAGTCGCTGCGCAGCGTCCTTCTCAAGATCTACTGGGACGGCGAGAAGACTCCGAGCGTAGAGGCCCCCATCGGCGACTTCTTCGGAACGGGCCCCGGCCTGAGCCAGTATAAGTCGCTTCCGATGGGCGTTACCGCCGACCGACGCATACTCCTTCTGGTATATGCCGTTCGCCAAGAGCGCTGTGGTCGAACTGGTCAACGAGGGCAAGTCCGAGTTCTCCACGACGATCTTCATCGACGTCGCGAAGCTCGACAAGCCCATCGACCAGCTCGGCAGGTTCCACGCGAAGTGGCACCGCGACGCCTTCCTGCCCACCGAAAAGGAGCGCTGGATCGACTGGCCCATCCTCGAGACCCAGGGCCGGGGCAGGTTCTGCGGGGTCGCGCTCGAGGTATGGAACCCGAAAGGCGGCTGGTGGGGCGAGGGCGACGAGAAGTGGTTCGTGGACGGCGAGAAGTTCCCGTCAACCATCGGCACCGGCTCCGAGGACTACTTCGGCTACGCCTGGTGCAACCCCCATCTTTTCCACAACGCATATCACAACCAGACTCGCAACGACAATCTCAACAACACCGACCACGTCTCGGTGAACCGCTGGCAGATCACCGACAACATCCCGTTCCAGACCTCTTTCGAGGGCTGCATCGAGAAGTACTATCGCAACGACCGCCCCACTCTCTACGCCGCGACCGCCTACTGGTATCTCGCGCCGGGCGGAAACGACCCCTACAAGAGCGTCGCCGTCAAAGACCGGCTTAACTGGTACGACAGACCCGTCGTCAAGAAGATCCCCGGTCGCACCGAAGGCGAGCAGATGAAGATCATCTCCAAGACCGGCGGGACCGCCGAGCCCCAGGCGCTCAGCGAGCAGTGGAGCAACGGCACCCACCTCTGGTGGATCGGCGCGAAGCCCGGCGACAGGCTTGCTCTGGACGTGCCGGTCGAGAAGAGCGGCAAGTATGAAGTGCTGGTACAGTTGACGAAGGCAGTGGATTACGGCATAGTGCAAATCCGCTTCGATGCCTCTCTGCCCCCCAAAGAGGCCGACCTGTATAACGATGGAGTGATTCCGTTCGGCCCGCTGTCTCTCGGAGTGTTCGACCTCAAAGCGGGAACGCACCAGTTGTCGATCGACATCGCCGGCGCCAATACCAAGGCCGTCAAATCCTACATGTTCGGCCTGGACTACGTACAATTGAACAAAGGGAAGTAGTAATGAGTGATAAGCAGCCTCTTATCGGCATAACCGGCGGGCTCGGCAAGGAGTGGTCGAAAACGGGCGATTCCCACCGATCCTATGCCGCTGCCGTCGAGAACCAGGGCGCGCGGACGGTCCCGCTCGGCCACGGCCGCCACGCCCGCTTCGACGAGTGCGACGGCCTCTTCGTCTCCGGCGGCTGGGACGTCCACCCGAAGTACCTCAAGCCGCTTCCCGGCGACGAGGATCTCACCCTCGACCAGATCACGGCCAAGTACAAGATCAAGACCGAGCCGATGCGCGACGAGGTCGAGATGCGCTGCCTCCGCGAGGCGCTCGCGCGGGGCAAGCCGTTTCTGGGTGTCTGTCGCGGGTTTCAGGTGCTCAACGTGGTTGTGGGCGGCTACCTGATCGGCGACATCCTGACCTGGATGCCCAGCGCCCTCACGCACCGCGCAAACGAGGACAAGGCGAGCCAAACGCACGAGGTCACGATCACATCAGGCAGCATCCTCGAACGCAGCTACGGCGCCACGAAGATTACCACCAACAGCCGCCACCACCAGGGCCTTACTCCCGAGTTCGTTTCCGAAAAGTTCACAATTACCGCGGTGGCCCCGGACGGGATAGTCGAGGCTGTGGAGATGAAGGGCGTGCCGTTCGTGGTCGGCGTGCAGTGGCACCCGGAGAAGCAGGCCGACGCCTACATCAACTCCATCTCCGGCCCGCTTTTCAAGGCCTTCGTTGACGCGTGCGCGGCCTATCGGAAACGCTCGCGGTGAAGGCAGTCATTCTCGCGGCGGGCAAGGGCACGCGCATGGGCGGCCTCACGCGCGACCTGCCCAAGCCCATGATCCCCGTGCTCGGCAAGCCGGTTGTCGAGCACATCATGCGCCGCATGATCGCGGCGGGGGTCACGGACTTCGTCCTCGTCGTCAAGTATCTCGCCGACACGATCAAGGATCACTTCGGCGACGGCTCCCGCCTCGGCGCGCGAATCCAATACGTCGATCAGATCGACCAATACGGCACCGGCGCGGCCTATCTTTCGGCCAAGCAACTTATCGGCGGCGAGCCGTCGATGCTGACCTTCGCCGATGTCATCACCTCGACAGCGACCTACGCCGACGCCCTTCGCGTCTTTCACGAGACGGGTGGGGCGGGAGTCGTGACGGTCAACCGCGTCGATGACCCCTGCACCGGCGCGGCGGTAGTGATTGGCGGCGACGGCCGGATCGAACGCATCATCGAGAAGCCTCCCAAGGGCAAATCCCCCTCGAACTGGAACGCTTCCGGCATATTCGTCTTCTCGCCGGTCATCTTCGACTACCTGGAGAAGCTCGAGCCCTCTTGGCGCGGCGAATACGAACTCGCCGACGCCCAGAACCTCATGATCGCAGCCGGCCTCCCCATCTACCCGTCCTATCTGCATGGCGACTGGCTCGACGTCGGCAACGCGGCAGCGCTCAAGCTTGCCGAGCGCGTTTTGCAGGCGGACTAGTCATACCGCGCCGCTACGCTCAGTTCGGCCCCGTCCATACGTCCTATAGGTCCCATAGGTCTCACCACACCGGCAGCCCGTCCAACCTCCGCTCCCTTCAACCCTAACTCGTGATTCCTCCTGCTTCGCCGCCCGCCCGCCTTGACTCCGGCCGTCATGTGGCGTATAACTACAGCAACGCCGGAGAGTGACCCATGAAAAGCGACAGACCGAACGTATCGCACCAACTCAAAGTGCTAGCTCTGCTTGGCAGCCCGCGAAAACAAGGAAACACCGATCTTATGGCGGATGCCGTTCTTGCCGGCGCCGCGGAAGCCGGCGCCGGCGTTGCCAAGATCTATCTGGATGACTACCAGGTTCGACCGATCGGTGAAGTGGCGGACAATAGCCGTATGCGTGATGATCCGCGCAAGGATGACGATTTCCCCGCGCTGCTCTCGCAGTTCATCGAGGCAGACATCATCGTATGGTCGACCCCGGTCTACTGGTTCGGTCTGTCAGCGCAGTCGAAGTGCTTTCTCGACCGGCTATCCTCTTACTTCAACCACCCGGACTATGTGGATCGATTTCGTGGAAAAGGATATCTCATCCTCTGCGCATTCGGTCGCCCTGAGCACGAACATGGAGATTGGGTTACCGGCCCAATGAAGGGTGCCGTTGAGAGGCTGCATGGAATCTACCTGGGCGATCTCTGTGTCGCCTCTGCGTATGAGAAAGGCAAAGTGAAGCAGATGCCTGCAGTCGTTGAGTCCTGTCGAGCACTCGGCGCGAATGCCGTCCGGCAGACGACTGTGTTAGCAGATCGCGGCTAACCCCTGAAACGGGCACTGCGCGTTCGCCTGGCAATTCGGTTGCCAGCGGGGGTGTCCGGCAACTCTGTTGCCCGGGTCAGGGCTCTCGCGGGCTGGGGCATCCGGATGTTCGCTGCCGGCATGTGACACGCTATTCCCGGTAGCTCACCTCTATGATTGCCTCATCATCTATGTTATGACTGAAGTATTGGTGACCGGGATCGTCATCTGATAGCAGACCAGCAGCAAGCGCACCCGCAAAACAGTTTCCGAACGCTCGAATTGAGCGTGAAACTGTTTTTCGGAAAACCGTTCAGAGCAGCGTGAAACTCAGTGCGCACAGCCCCTGTGTTACGGAGCCAATTCGTAACTCGTAACTCGTAATTCGTAATTCGAACTACTCTACCTCCCCGAGCTCCGCGAACCACTTCTCGAACCACGCGCACGTGGCGTCGGTCATCTCCTGGAAGTAGGCGGGTTGGTCGTCGAAGAGGTGTCCCGCGCCCTCGACGATGTGGAGTTCCTTGGGGCACGTGAGGGCCTGATAGATTTCCTTGGCCTCCGGCAGCACGATCTCGTCCTCGCTTCCCTGGACCACAAGGGTAGGGGATTTCACCATCGGCGCGAGGGGCAGTATCTGGACGTTGCGCGGCACGCGCAGCACCATGACCCCGATCCGCTCGTCCTCCGCGGCGGCGCGAATCGCCACGGTCCCGCCCGTGGAGGAACCGTTGACGCCGATGAACCTTGTCTGGAAGAACGTCTGAATGTTGATGAAGTCCAGCGCGCTTTCGAGGTCGTCGAACTGCTGGTCCTGGGTGGACTGCTCCGGCAGGCCGTCGCTTTCGCCGTGCCCGGTGAAGTCGAACAGGAACGACGCGATGCCCGCGTCGAGGAGCCGCTCGGCGATGCCCCGATTTCGGGGGCTGGCCTTATTGCTGCCGGTGCCGTGGGCGAAGACAACCACGTCGCGCAGCGTCTCGTCCGGCGCAAGCAGCGCCCCGGAGAGCTTAAGCCCGCGTGACGTTTTGAACGTGACTGCTTCCTCGATCATCCCAGTTCCCCTTCCGGTTCATCCGGCGCAGTCATGATACCACACTTCAACCGGCCGAGCTTACCTATTATGCACACTGCGCTGCGGAAGTAAACGTGACCTCCGACGCAGCACAAGGCCGCTTCGAGCACGAAACCCCGAGGGATAGAGAGCCAGAAAAGCGAATTCCCTTTCTCCGTTTCTGACTTTCGGGCTTCCGTGCTTACAGCGCCCCTCGGCATTGCATAACCCTTCCGCGTCTGGTAGAATCTGTGTGCGAACGTCACGGAGGTCAGTGGATGAAAGAGCAGCTAAAGGCGCTGTATGAGCTTCAGAAGATCGATCTGCAGATCGCGCGGGCAAATGCCGGGCTGGCCGCGCTGAACGGCGCACTGGCGCTGCGGCAGAAGCACGAGCTGGCGGTCAAGCAGTCCGAGGCGGCGCACCAGGCGCTGGTCAACGCGGAAATCGAGCTCAAAGACAGCGAGCTGAACCTGAAGTCCATTGACGAAAAACGCGCCGCGACCGAAAAGAAGCTCTACGGCGGCGGCATTATGAGTGTCAAGGAAGCCACCAGCCTCGAACACGAGGTCGAGCACCTCAAGGGCCAGCAGGGCCAGCTCGACGAGCGCGTGCTGGAGCTTTACGACACCGTCGAATCCCTGCGTGGCAAGTCCAAGGCAGCGAAGGCGCTGGCCGATGATCTCGACCGCCAGGTCAAGGAGGCCATAGAGAAGGAAGCAGTCGAGCGAAAGAGGTTGGAAGCCGAGGTCGCGCGTCTCGAGCCCGACCGCGCCGAAGCCGCAGCCAGGATCACCGAAAAGCAGCTTCTCTCCCGGTACGAAGCGATCCGCAAGCGTAACGGCGGAGCGGGCCTTGCCAGAATCATCGACCACAAGTGCGAGGGCTGCCACGTCGCCGTTACCACCTACACCACCCGCAGCCTGTTCGAAGACAAGGGCATCGAGTACCGCGAGAACTGCGGCCGCATACTGATGCTGGACCTCGGATGAAGCAAGCTACCATCTACTCCGACGGCGCCTCCAAAGGCAACCCCGGCGACGCCGGCATCGGCGTCGTGATCTCAGACGACAAGGGCAAGGTCCTGCGCGAGGTGGCCGAATACATCGGCAAGACCACCAACAATGTCGCCGAGTACTCCGCGCTCATTCGCGGCCTGCGCGAAGCCGCCGACCTCGGCGCGACCAGAATCGAAATCCGCACCGACAGCGAGCTTCTCGCGCGGCAGCTATCGGGGGTCTACAAGGTCAAAGCCGCCAACCTCAAGCCGCTGTTCGAAGAAGCGATCTCGCTGCTGCGGGTATTTGAGCGAGTCTCGATCTCCCACGTCGTCCGCGAACTCAACAAACGCGCCGACGAGCTGGCAAACGAGGGGATTGAGAAGCACCGCGGCAACCTGCTCAAGCCTAAGCCCAAAGCGGCAAAGCCGCCCTCCACACCGAAGACGCCCCGCCAGGGCAAGCTCGGGTTCTAGCCTCTTGCGGACCGTTCGCCGCTAGTCCGCTGGCGGTGGGACGTATTTCTCGATCAGGCGACTTGCCACGGACGACAGCGCCTGCGAAAGCTCCTTCGGCGAGACGGTCTTGTTCTGATCGGTCAGCAGCGGCGAATTCGCTGCAATGAAGCCGCCTGCCTTGAGCGCCTGTGCGGGATCGCCCCCGGGCATTTGGGATTTGGGATTTTGGATCTGGGATCTGGCATCCGGTGCTCCCTCTCCTGGGGGAGGGGGTTGGGGTGAGGGCGCAGTCACTCCCTCTCCTGGGGGAGAGGGTTGGGGTGAGGGCGCAGCCTGGGGCGGCGGCTTCCCTTCTGTTCCCTGTTCCCTATTCCCTGTTCCCTGTCTCTCCACTTCCGGCTTGAGGCTTCCCTCGATGAAGGCGATCATGCGCTCCAGCGCCACGGCAAGCTCGTACCGCGTCACGGGTTTGTCGCCCTTGAAGGTCGCGTCGGGATAGCCCTTCATCACGCCGTCCGCCGCGACTACCTGGACGTAATCCGCCGCCCAGTGGTCCTTGGGAACGTCCTTGAACTGCTCGGCGCACAGCCCGGGGTCAGGAACAGGACGCAAAGGACTGGTCCGGTGAGAAGCATAGTTCGCATGGGGTACTCTCCATCTGAAGCGCGCGATCGGACTTCGGACTTCTGACCTCCGACCTCGGATCTCAGGACTCAAATCCGGTCTCGATGAACTGGTCCCGGATTATCTCCAGCTGATCGAGCGCCCGGCCGCAGCCGAGCGCAACGCAGCTCAGCGGGTCCTCGGCGACGTGCACGGGAATGCCCGTCTGCTTGGATGAGCAGCTTGTCCAAGCCCGCGGATAAGCGCCACGCCGCCCGTGAGCATCATCTCCGCGCTCGATGATGTCCGAGCTAAGCTCCGGCGGGGTCTGCTCGAGCACGGACTTCACGCGGTCGACTATCGCCATTATCGGCTCCATCAGCGCCTCGCGGACTCTCGCTCGGATGTGACTTCGATGGTCTTCGGCAGGCCCGCGACCAGATCGCGCCCGCGAACTTCGAGCACCAATTCCTGCTCCAGCGGATATGCGCTGCCGATCTTCATCTTGATCTCTTCAGCGGTTCGGTCGCCGATCATCAGGCTGTACTTGGTCTTGATGTGCCGCTGAATGACCTCGTCCATCTTGTTTCCGCCGACGCGGATCGACTTCGAACTCACGATGCCATTAAGCGAGATGACGGCGATATCCGTCGTTCCGCCGCCGACGTCGATGATCATATTCCCGCCGGCGTGGAGATCGGCAGTCCCGCGCCGATAGCAGCCGCAAGCGGCTCCTCGATCGGATATGCCTGCTTCGCGCCGGCGCTCTTCGCGGCCTGAACGACCGCGCGCTTCTCGACCGGAGTCACCTGCGCGGGACGGCCACGATCACGGTGGGCTTGAGCATCCGCCGCTTGCCGCAGACCTTTGGCGATCAGATATTCCAGCATCTTCTGCGTGGTGCTAGTAGTCGGCGATCACGCCCTCGCACATCGGCCGAATAGCGACGATGTTGCCGGGCGTGCGGCCGAGCATCAGCCTGGCTTCCTCACCGACGGCAACGAGCCGCTTGGTCGTCGTGTTCACGGCGACTACCGACGGCTCGCGCAGGACTATGCCCTTGCCCTTGAGGTAGACCAGGATGTTTGCTGTTCCAAGGTCGATGCCTAGTTCAGGCACCAGATTAAACAAGGATTGTCTCCCTCTCTATGTCATTTGGGACGACGCCGACCTCGGCGCCCAAGCCCCTGCAGCTTCTCGGCCATGTTTTCATACCCGCGCTCGACATGCTCCATGCCCGCTGATCTCGGTCTGACCTTCGGCGGCGAGCCCGGCGCATATCAGCGCAGCACCGCCTCTAAGGTCAGGAGCAGTCACCTGAGCGCCCATCAGCTTCGGCACGCCGGTGATAACCGCGCTGCGGCCATCCTGCTTGATGTCCGCGCCCATCCGCGCGATCTCGTTGACATATTTGAATCGGCGCTCGTAGACGTTTTCCGTCACTACCGATACGCCCTCAGCAATCGCCAGCATCGAAGCAAACGGCTGCTGCAGGTCGGTCGGGAATCCCGGATGCGGCATGGTCATTACATCAGTAGCCATCGGCCGGCGTTGCATCGTGACCCGCATCGCATTATCATACATATCCACAACCGCGCCGACTTCACGCAGTTTCAGGACGAAAGGCTCGATATGTTCCGGGCTGAACGTTCTCGATGGTCACGTCACCCATTGTTATCGTGGCCGCGACCGCGAAAGTTCCCGCTTCCATCCTGTCCGGCACGATCTCATACTCCGCGCCGTGCAGTTCGTCCACGCCCTCGATGCGGACGGTCGGAGTGCCCGCGCCCTGGACGCTTGCGCGCCCATCTTGCTCAGCAGGTTGGCCAACTCGACCACTTCCGGCTCCATCGCGGCGTTGTGAATGGTGTGGTCACGCCCTCCGCGAGGCACGCGGTGGTCATAATGTGCTGAGTCGCTCCCGCGCTGGGGAGATTGAAATAAACCTGCGCGCCGCTGCAGCCCTTCGCCCTCGGCCTCGACGAAACCATGCTCCATATTGACCAGCGCCCCAAGGGCCTGGATGCCTTTTACATGTAGATCAATCGGTCTGGCGCCGATGTCGCAGCCGCCCGGCATTGCGACTTTAGCGTAGCCCTTTCTGGCAAGCATCGGACCGAGTACACAGAAAGAGGCCCGCATCTTCTTCACGAGTTCGTAAGGGGCCTCCGTGGCTTCTATCTCGGTCGCGTCAATATGGACCACGCCTCGCGATACTTCCTCGCAACCCACCCCCAGAGCTCTGAGCATGTCCATCATCGTGTGGACATCGCCGATCTCCGGGACATTGCGAAGAATAGTCTCGCCCTTGCCGAGCAACGCCCCCGCCATGATGGCAAGAGTGCTGTTCTTGCTGCCACTGGACCGTATGGTTCCGTTCAGTCGTGCGCCGCCGGTTAATAAGAGCTTGCCCAACTCCCTAGACCTCCTGTCGGAATCCTTACCTCAGTCAGCTCACCGACAAGCACATCAGCCGCTCACTGGCGGCCTCTTCAGCCGCGCTATGCGCGGCTCTGCCCAGCCGCGCCATGCGCGGCTGGCCTAAGTCGGCTCAAGTATAGCTGAATGGTTTCGCGCGTGTCAAGCCGCGCTCTGTACCTAATAACGCGCGAGACCTACAAAAGGTATACCCTGCGCGACAATATGGGCGGGATCTCGGTACAGGAGATGGGGCGGGATCAGCGATCCCGCCCCATCTTGATGCAAACTCCCCGGCGCTGTTGAAGGTTTTACTCGCGTCGCTTGCCGGACCGGCTGAACCGATTCGGCCGTATGCGAGAACCGTGGCAGCCTCCGGGGAGATCGGTGACTTTCACTATCCATGTATCCGGGCCATCGCGCGGCCAAACTCCGAGGCGGCGGCCCCTATGCTATGATGGCGATGCACAAAGAGCGTGCAGCGGGCGCTGCCCAGCAACGCCGTGCACAACCCGGCAGGCTGTGCTACGGCCAGAACTCAGGTTTATCGTGCTCTTGTTGTCAGGAATGCGACTGTGTTCACGACACCGCATTCCTTAACAACACAATGCGCAAGACCTTAGCTTTGCGGTTGCACGGGCTGAGAATCGTATGCGCATGTTCTCTGGGCGGCACCACCGGTCTTGCTGGAGCGGCGCATTGCTGACCACACCAGGCGGGGTTGTGTGGGGCTGGAAATGCAGAAACGACGGTTTGGTGACAAACCGTCGTTTCTGCGTTTCCTGGTGGAGCTGAGGGGATTCGAACCCCTGACCTCTTCCGTGCGAGGGAAGCGCTCTCCCAGCTGAGCCACAGCCCCATATCCACGTAGGGATTATACCACCCTCGCGGCCGGAGTGTCAAAATGTGTCCGCACGTTTCACCGTATGCCTGGAACGGTATCTTACTATCGTCGCCAAGCTGCTGATGGGAATCGTGGCATGAACTCTCTCGCGACTGCTGCGCAGCGGCTCTCGCGACTCTGGCTTCCAGCCAGAGCGCTGCCGCCCAAGGGCTACGGAGTTCGCCACGAAGGGACGAAAATGCACCGCGTTCTCGCAGGAGGGGTTCTCATGAAGATACATTCGCTTCTATCCGGCATCTTCGCATGCGCTCTCGTCTTTGCCTGTGCGACCGCCTTCGCTTACAACGCCATGCCAACGCCCGAGGATATGGGCCTGAACTACTCGCTCACCGCCGGCGCCGCGATTTCCGTCAACTCCAACGTCAACAACGGCACGCGTCCGACGGTCGGCTTCAGTTGGTTCGGGCCGGCCGAGCCGGCTTTTGGCGACATGGCGGCGTTCGGTCTGTCGGGAGACTGGGTCGGCCTCCAGGACAACGACGGCAGGAACGTCAACCTGGGTTTCTTCACGGTCAACTACAAGGTGTCGGCTATCATGAGCGCATACCGGGTGTTTGTCGTGATGGGATTGGGTATACGATATTCGTCAGACAGCGTTCCTGTGATGAAGATCGGCCAGGGAACCCAGTTCGGTTGGGACGGGGGGATTGGCATCGACTTCACGAACAATCTGTTCGCTCAGGCTCGGTTTCTGGCGGGCCAAAACCCGGGTCAAGACGGCATGACCGCCATTGAAATCGGGTATCGGTTCTGAACCGGCCTGGACAGTCACGCACCGGTACATGCTCGGCCGGCCGCGGAGTGATCCGCGGCCGGCCTTACGTACTGTACGCTGCGCCTGGACGCTACTTGACTACAACCGTATACGTGACCGACGGGCTTGCGCCCGGCGGGACGGTACCTACGTTCCACTTGACCGCATTCGCGTCCGCGTCATAGACGCCGCCATTCGTGGCGCTGACGAACTTCACGTGCGGATCGACGTCGGCCTTGACGGTCGCCGAGTTGGCGGCTCCGTCGCCGGCGTTGGTGTAGGTGACAGTGTAGACCAACTGCTCCCCGACCTTTGCCGTCTTTTTGTTCACGGCAATGCTGACGGACAGCTTCGGTGTGCCTGTGGTGACCGTAGTAGTGGGGTAGTCCACCCGGTAGATCAGGTCAGGTATTATCTCCCCGGCTGAATCCGTGAAGCGGGCGTAGAGCGTCCAGCCGACGGTGAAGTTCTGTGCCTTGATGAGAAGCTGGTTCCAGCCGGCTCTCAGCGAGACGTTGCATATATTGGAATCGGGATCGCTCGAATGGTAGCCGGCATCGTCGCAGACGAGATCGCCGTTCAGAAACGCCTTCGCCGCGTCGTCTACCCCGATCCGCAGTTGGCAGTCGCGCGCCGCGGGGCTCTGGACGTAGACGTTGAGATAGGTGACGGCGTAGTCGCTCGGCTTGAAGACCGCGCCAAGATCGAGCTGGTCCGTGGAGCAAGCGTAGTCGGTCCACGTCTTTGCCGCCAAGGTCTCGCCCACGGACGGGTGCATCGTGGTCTCGCCGATGTAGTCCGTGTTGTGACCCGCCCCGCCGGTGTAGTTGAACGGTCCGAGCGCCGCCCAGTGCTTGATGTAGCCTGTGGGCGACGGCCATCCGCCGCTCGACGACCCCGTGGTGAACGTGTCGTCGGCAGAAAACGCGCGATTCCCGGCCGCGTCCATTGAGGAGACCCGATAGTGGTAGGTTTTCTCGTTCGCGAGTTCCGTCAGTATGACCGTGTGGCTGGTGCCGGCTTTCGGACAGGGCGCCGTGGAGCCGTAGGACGTGGTCGGTCCGTATTCGACGCCTCCCGTCGCCGGCTCGTCGGTCAGCCAGGTGACCGTGGCGGAGGCCGAGGTCACTGCGCTCGACTTGACCGCGGAGATGATCGGCGGCGTAGTGTCCGGGGGCGGGGCCTCGCCGGTTCTGATCAAGGTGACCGCCTCTCCCATCGCAAGGCCGATCTTGCCGATCTCAGGGCCGAGGGTCCCATCGTAGTGAAGCAGCCTGTAGGCGCCGTCCAGGTCATAGAGCTGGGTCTGGGTCGCGTAGTCCGTGTAGGCCCAGCCGATCTTTGGCCTGCACAGCATCAGGGCCTTCGTGTAAGCGCGCTTATAGATGGTGAAGTCCTGTCCCGCGGAGTCCGTGCCGGTCTTCCACACGGAGTAGAGTGGATCTGTAGGCACGCCTACGTCGTACTCGCGCGCCTTGGACCAGAACGACGTCAGCAGCGGATAGCCGTCCGGCGCCTTCTGCTGGTAGTAGGTGGACTTGCCCTGCCTGGCTATCCAGTAGTTGGACAGGGAGAACATCTGGTGGCGGTCCATTTCGGAGCTGTAGTTGCTCGCCGATGTGACCTGCGGTCCCGCCGCGGCCTGGCTGAATATCAGTATCTTGCCGGCCGCGGCCAGCTCGTTTGCGAGGTCGTAGGCGAAGGGGAAATACGGCTGGACGGGCTGTATCCAGAACTCGGTGAGAATGCCGTCGGCGGCCAGTCCGATGGGCATGTCCTCCTGGATGTACGATATGTTCGGCAGTATGACTCTGTCTCCGAACTTGCCGTCGCTGCCCATGGCGGCGTTCACTTCGGTGAATGATGCGGCGATATCGACTATGTACGCCGCGTCGGCCTCGTTCTTGGTCTTGTTGTCGTACTCGACTATGTGTCCGCCGGCGGTCGGTTCCGGCGCGTACATCCGCAGCGGCGAGACGGCGTCCACGAATATGCCGTCGGGCTTGTCGCCGGTGGTTATCTGCTTGCGGTAAAATTCCCCCATGAACTTCCTGAACAGCGGGCTTTTGGGGTTGTAGAGCCACCCATAGTCCATCCAGATGAAGTTCTTGATCCTTGCTTCCGACAGGCTCTTGGCGGTTCCGCCGCCGTAGCCTGGAGTTGTCACCGTCTCGCCGTTGATGGTAGCCGTCGTATCGTCGTAGTAGTGCAGGAACGCACTCTCCATGTCATAGTCATTGGCTTTGGCGCATGCCTTGAGGGCGTCCAACTGCTCTTTGTCCGTTGTGATGACGTAGTTGAGCAGCATGTACTTCAGCAGGCATACATCGCTGTTTCTCGCTCGAAGGCCGGCCAGATGTGTGGAGCAGATCGCCATGTCCAGCTTCGACGACTCAAAGCTCCAATCGGCCTCGGTATTCGGTGGGCTGATTTCGTTCAGCGACTGGAAGTTGAGAGTGGAGGGCAGATTGGGGGTGATTGGTGACCCGCAGCAACAGCACGCGGCCAACGCAATCAGCAGCATGGCGCAGAGGATTGTGAAGCGGGGGAACTTACAGTGCATCGTGTCTTCTCCTCATCAACCGGGAATTACCTCTGGTATACTCTAATAATCGGCATAATATGTCAAGCAGACAACCCGGTAATGTTACCAGGTATCGGGCTGTTCACAGAGTGTGCGGACATGTGCCCCGGTATGTAACAATGACTGCGCATTATGTGACTGCCTGCTACGCGGCGCCCGTCCGGTACCCAACACCAGCACGTTATTATTGCGCATAGCCCGCCCGGCAGAAACATGCCTGCCCGCCTTCACGAGCGCGGCCCCGTTTGGCCGCCAGCAGCGGAGTGGTACAATACCCCAGCCGCGATCAACATCCGCGCACGGAGCGTCGAAGTGGACGAATTTGTGTTCTCAGCTCGATTCGAGCAGATGATCCGCGATATGCACAAGGGCCTGGAGCACTCGCCGTTCTACTCGTCATATATAGCAGCCCACCTCGGCGGTCCCCAGAGCCGCCAGGTCACATTCTCCCGCACCGTCTGCCCCGAGATCGAATACCACTGCGGCCCACTCGGCGGCAGGCGGGTGCTCGACTTCGGGTGCGGTACAGGGGCGACTACTGCCGCGCTTGCCCGGCTCGCCGAGTCGGTCGCCGCGTTCGACGTTTGGCCCGAGAGTATCGAGATCGCGAGGCAGAGGTTGTGCGAGCTTGGCTTGGCCGGCAGCGTCGAGTTCTTCCGCGCGGACGGAGCCGGCGAGGTTGCCGGCGAGATGGGCGAGTTCGACGTGATCACGATGTTCGGCGTGATCGAGCACCTGCCCGTTACTTCGTCCGGCCTGAGAACGGAGGTCCTGCGTTCGGCCGCCGGCATGCTGCGCAGCGGGGGCTTCCTGTTCATAGGCGATACGCCGAACAGGCTCTGGCCGCACGATTCCCACACGACCCGCCTCTGGTGGATTCCGTGGTCCCGTCCAGGCTCGCGGTGGGCCTACGATAGAGCCGTGGCAAAGGGCCGATATGCCCGGACCGAACACTACAGCCCCGGGCCGCGCGGCCTCGAGGAGCAAGGGGCCTGGGGCGCTACCTATTGGGAGATAGAGCGCTGCCTCGGCGACGCGGGCCTGACCTGCGTGAACAAGCTCGATGGCCACAACCGGCGCTTGTTCTATACCGGGTCCAGGAGCACGAAGGCCGCGGTTTTCGAGTTGGTGACGCGCTCCACGGCGTGCAGGCTGTTCCGAGCGCCGATAACCGCGTTCGCACCCTACATCAACAACCTCGTCTTCCGCCGATATTGACCGGACTCCCGCAAGCTATCCGCCGCTCTTTGCGGTTTCCTCGGCCGGCTTCGGAACCACGCTGGAAACGTCGCTGCCGCGCACGGCGGAGTAGTCCGCCTCGATCTTGAACGACTTACTGAAGCACAGGGCGCGAAAGACTATGCTGAGAGTCTGCTGGATACTCAGCGCGCCATCGGCCACCCTCCAGGCGCTCTGATCTTCACGCACCTTGCCGAGTTTGCCCAGCCCTAGTGGCATTCCATAGACCTTCAGGCTGCCCGAGCCGCGCGCCTGTAGTTGGTTTTCGGCGAGCCACGTCAGCGATTCGGTCAGGTCGTGTTCCTGCTTCTTTGATTTCTTGTCCACCAGCACCTCTCCGTCTCCGGTGACCCGCCCGGTTGCCGAGCAGTCGCCGGCGACGGTGACGACCACGTTCGATCCACCGATCCGCGCAAGCGCGCCCTTGTCATCGAGCCGGTAGTAATCGAACCGCGCCTCAAAGCAGCTCTTGCTCTGCCGGCGGATGCACGCGTGGAAGTACTTGTCATCTGCATCTGCGCCGTCCGTCGATTGCCTGCACACGCCGACCCATTCGCCCGCTATGCCCTCGAAGAACTGCGCGACCGGGCAGGCCGGCGGCTCCGTAGTTGGCATCGCGGCTGTGGGCGGCGCCGGGGTTGGATCTGGAATCGGCTTCGTGGCCTCCGGCGGCGTCGCGGGTGATGCCGGAGTCGGCGTAGTTGTCGTGACCGCCGGAGTTTCCGTCGGGATCGACGTGGGTGGTTCGTCGCAGCCGGCCGGCCACCCGAACGCGGCCAGCGCGATGGTGATGAGCACGATTCGAAGCAAGCGAGTTCCCCTCCCAAGGGCACGAGATAGCTTTCGGTTAGTATATCCAATGTGCCCTGCGCTCACACGGCTTGTCGAGGGGGAGGGGACCTATTACTTCGACCGATCGCCCAGCGTCAGGACGCCGTACTTGTCCGGGTCCTTGCTGCCCGAAATCCCGCCGAACATACCGAGCGCTTTGGGGTCGAGCTGCTTGGGAGCGTCGTTGTCCATGTCATTGACCGTCAATGCGAAGCCGATCCTGTCGTACAGCTTCATCGGCCTGGTGGCGCCGAGCGACTTCCACGCTATGGCGGTCTCGTAGATGAGCTTGCCGTCACGTTCGACGACAGCGAGGCGTCCCTGCTTTCCGGTCAGGAGCTCGATAGGGAACTTGTCGTGATCGAACGTGATCGTGCGGCAGATCTCGGGGCCGTTAGTGGTGAGCGTAAGATCGATCTCGCTCTGCCGTCTGGAGCCGGCATCAGCCAGCAGGTTGCCCGATGACTTGCCCGCCCTGTCGGGGTCGAGATCGATGCCGAGCTGCAGGCAGTCTCCTTTCCAGGTCAGAAACCCGGTCTCCTTTTGGAAGAAGACGTCGTCCGTCACTTCGGCGGCAAGGTAGAGCGCGTTCTCATCCCAGCCGAGCCGGACCGCCGCCCCAAGGTCGCTTGGGCCGGCGTAGTATTCGGGTGACCGAACGATGTCCCGCGGTCCCTCGAGTGAGGCCGCCGGCACGCCCGCCCAATCGGCAAGGTCTCCGTCGATTGCGGGCGGCTTGCTCATCCTCTGAGCCTGGAGAAAGTCCATTCTGAATTCCGTCGTGCACTCGACCATCCCGGGCGACTTCGCGGTGACAACAAGCTGGTAGGTCTTGCCCGGATCGATGCTTCCGCCGTCGCACGGGATGACGAGCGACGTCTTGCCGTTCGGAGCGAGCGTGAAGCTCTTGACAGTACCGGCTGCCCGGAACGCCCTTCATCTCCGCCGTTACCGTGCCGGATGTCCGACAGCCTCGCGGTTCTTTTATGGTTACGGTGACCGCATAGGCTCCGTCGACCGGGACCGCGCTCAGGATCTGGACAAACGGGTCTACCTTGACGACGACGCCCGTCGCTCCGACCAATCCGGTCTTGTCCCTGAGCGTCGCCATCACCGGATACGTGCCCGGCTTGCACGCGTTCGGGATCGCCAGGTCGAGCGTAACCGACCTGGCGGTCGCGCCGATCCGCTTCTCGACCTTGGTCATGCCCAGGCGAGGGTCGGGCTCGATGCTGACGGTCCTGGGCCCGAGCTTGCCCGCCGCCGCGGTGATCTTGACGGTTACAGGCGTGCTGCGGCCCGGCAGGCAGGACAGGGAGGAGAACCGCCGTCGTTATCGGCTTCTTCCCCGAGTTCCACAGGAGAGCGGAGGCGCCCTTCACGTATGTGGGCTCCGGCGTAAGGGTCAGGTCGAGGATGCCGTTCGGCGACGAGACCGACCTCTTGTTGCCCATCCAGTCGTAGACATCGACCTGCTTCGCGCCGACCGGGACACTCACCCGCCGGGGCTTGTCGCCATAGTCCCAGAGGGCGAGAACCACATCGTCCTTGCGCACGAATGCGTAGCCCAGCGTAGTCTCGCCAAGCCATTCGATCGCGCCGACTGACTTGTGCCCCTCGATAAAGAAGCTCTGGGCCGCGTATGCTGGAACTATCGGCTTGGGGCTGACCTTGTCGGTCCCGTGAGGGATCCTGGGGTTGAGATTGTAGTAGTATCCGAACCCTGGCTCGCTCGGGAAATCGGCGTTGTAGAAACCCAGGTTGAACCGGAATCCCTCGCCGAGCATAATCAGATTCTGGCGCAAAAGCCCCCGCGCCTGGTCGAGCTCCTTCGACGGGTCGTCCTTGGTTGCGTAGCCCTGTTCCGTGCCAATCATCGGTATGTCGCGGCCGACGCCCCGCCGGACGATCTCCATCAGGCGTCTCACGTGCCGCACCATATTCTCCGGTTCCGGCGGGATCGGATGGTATGGGTGAATGCAATAGGCGTCGATGTATTTGCCCAGCCCCTTCTCAAGAAGCCTGGCGTCCCAGTCGGTTGCATTATCGGTGATTCCCGCGCCCGCGGGGCTGATCACGACCGCCTTCGGATCGGATTCGTGCAGGGCAGGGTAGGCGATCTGGTGTATTCGGATCAACTGGTCGTCGGTTCCCTTGTATCCCCATGGCGCAACCGGCTCCCACGTAATCTGGTATATGTGCTCCTCGCTGTTGGGGTCGTCCTCGATGAAGGCCTTTGCCGCCTGCCGGCAGTAGCTGTCCCAGGCCTTCTCTCCTTCAGGTGTGAGCGCACCCGAGACGTAGGTCCTGGTCTCAGGGATCACCGCCCACGCCGGTACCTGGTACAGAGTTGCGATGTGGTAGAACCGCCACGAACTCGGGTCGCTCACCGGCGAGGCAAGTTTTGGCGCCGTGCCGGCCGCACGTTTCTCGGCGAACTGGCCCGGCCTGTCCGGCTCGCTGTAACGCCAGGCGTAGCCCCCGAGCATCCACCGGATTCCCAGATACGGGCAGACGTTCACTTTGGAGCTGAACCCTCCCACGATCCCAAAGCGCGTATCCTTGCTGTCATACAACACCCGCAGCTTGGGATCGGGAACGATGCAGTAGGTCAGATAGCCCGCCTGCCGGCTGCCGAGCTTCTCGAGCTGGACGCCGTTGGACAGCCTCGCGTTGACGCGATAGAACCCCAACTTCGAGTTCGGCGCCGCGATCGACGTAGTCCAGCTCCCCGAAGCATCGGCCTGAACGGGAATCTCGCGCGTACGAATCGACTTCCCGTGCTCATCCTTGATATTGATGAGAAGCCGCACGCCCCTGTCCGCGCCGGTCAGTCCATTGACTGTAAAGGTCAGGGTGATCGTCTCGCCCGGTATGAACGTGCTCATCTCCGGCCGCGACGTATCCCCGGTCAACACAACTTCCGCTACGGCTGCGTCACACGATAGCAGACAGACAACGATGGCGATCAGCACTCGCATGATAAGCCCTCCTGAGTCATGTCTTACAGCCGGCTCAGCATCATTCCTGCCCGCACTTGCCGAACCGGGGGGTTATAGTCTACAATAAATACGCCCAATGCGGGGCGATGGGGGCAGAACGCGAATGAAGAACGGCAACGAGATCCTCAGTCTGAAGCTGGACTCGCGGGAAGCGGCTGCGGTCCGCAAGGCACTCGCCGCCGAGCAGCGCGTTAGAAATTCTCAGCCTGCTGACGCGCGGCCCCAGGAACGTAAACGAGATCGCCTCCGCGCTTTCGATCTCCCAGCCGACTGCTTCCATTCACATCCGCATACTCCAGGACGCCGGACTGATCGATACCGAACTCACGGCCACGGATCGCGGCTCCGAGAAGCGCTGCCGGATCGCTTTCCGCAAGCTGGTATTCGAGACCGACGTAGTGCAGGAGGCTGTGCGGGAGATCGTGCGGGAGGTGCCGATGCCGATTGGCATGTTTACGGCCGTCTCGGTCAAGCAGCCCTGCGGCATGGCCAGTGAGACGAACCTGATCGGCTACAACGACAATCCCGAGTCATTCCTGCGCGCCGACCGTGCGGCCGCTCAGATCATCTGGTTCAGCGAAGGATGGGTGGAGTACACCTTCGCGACCGATCTGCCGCCCAACGCCGAAATCACCGCTGTCGAGTTCGTATGCGAGCTGTGCTCGGAAACGGCTCAATACAACAATCGCTGGCCCTCCGACATCACCGTCTGGATGAACGGCGTCGAGATCGGCACGTGGCTGTCGCCCGGCGACTTCGGCGGGACGCGCGGCCGCCTCAATCCCGATTGGTGGCCGGAGCACAACACCCAGTACCGGCGTGCTCAAGTCCTGGATAGTCGATGAGCTCGGCAGCAAGGTGGACGGCGTCCCCGCGACCGGCGCGCGCCTCGGCGATCTCAAGATCACCTACCAGTCGCCGATAGTCGTGCGAATCGGCAACAAACCCGACGCGGCGCACGTCGGCGGCGTCAACCTCTTCGGCCGGAGCTTCGGCAACTACCCTCAGGACCTCATCCTGCGCGTCCGGCACAGGCTCAGAGCGCCCATCCGCATCGCCGCGGGATGAGGTGGAAGATTCGTCTAGTACGCCTGAAGCCGGGTAGGATCAGCCTCAAGCTGAGCGGGATTCGTGGCCGTCACACACCCGGGTCGTTGAACCAGCCCTGCAGTACCGAAGTGAGCAGGCGGATCGTCACTGGCTCCGCACTCGACCCGGTTCACTATCCGGGAAGTCTGACCTGCCGCCGAGTTCCTCCCTGGCGGATTAGCAGGCACCGGTGCGGAACTCGCAGCGTAGAAGAGATAGTGATGCGGCTGTTCAGGCATTCCCACATCGTGATATGCGCGGCCTGCGGGCTGATCCTCTCGCTTGCATTCCCCAAGGCGAATGCGTCCGTCATCGCCTGGCTGGCAATCGCGCCCCTGATATACTACACGTTCGCGCTCTCGTGGCGGCGGGCGCTGCTCTCGGGATTCGCATTCGGGATTGCATTCTTTGCCGGGCTTCTCTACTGGATAGGTCTGTTCGGGTACTTGCCCATAGTGCTGTTGGCGATCATCCAGTCGCTGTATGTTGTCGGATTCGTGGCAGTCGCGAGGCTCACAGGGCTGCGGCTGGGGTCCTGGGGCAGGCTGATTCTGGCGCCGTGCGTGTGGGTGCTGTTCGAGTGGCTGAGTTCGCTCTGGATAACGGGCTTCCCGTGGGGCAATCTCGGCTACTCGCAGTACAAAGCCCTGCCGGTCGTCCAACTGGCGAGCGTGACCGGCGTCTGGGGCGTATCGTTCGTCCTTGCGTTCTCCAACGCCGTGCTCGCGAACCTGATCGCCGCCCGGGAGCACAAGTCCGAACGACGCGCGGCGCGGATGCAGGTGGTGATTGCCGCCGCGGTTGCCGCCGCCGTGTGGGGGTTCGGGGCCGTCTCGATCGCTCGATTCAGCCCGTCCGGCACGCCGCTTCGCGCCGCGATCGTGCAGGGCAATATCAATCAGAACGTCCCGCACGGCGCCTCGTATATCGATCGCGTATGGCGCGTCTACTCCGTCTCTACGCGCATGGCCGCCCAGTCCGGCGCTGGGATCATCGTCTGGCCGGAGGGCGTCGTGCCGGGCTGCATATCCCGAGACCCATTTCTGCTCGAGAAGCTCTCCGGTCTGTCGAAGGACTCCAACAACGCCCTCCTGCTCGTGGGCGGCCGCGACGAGGACGATGCGGGCCGCGTCTACAACTGCGCTTATCTCATAGGGCCGAACGGCATATTGGGCAAGTACGCCAAGGTGCATCTGGTGCCGTTCGGCGAATTCGTGATACTGCGCGACTACCTGCCGCTGCTTGGCAGATACCGCGTCACGCCCTACGACTACTCACCAGGCACGCAATTGAGACCCCTCAACGGCGGCGGGAAGCGAATCGGGGCCGTGATCTGCTTCGAGTCGGCGTTTCCGCAGATCTCACGCCGGCTTACCGATTCGGGAGCGGGAATCCTGTGCGTGATCACTAACGACGCCTGGTTCGGGCGGACCTCCGCCGCCGAACAGCACATGGCCACGTCGGTGTTTCGGGCGGTTGAGAACCGGCGCTGCGTGCTGCATGCGGCCGCGACCGGCGCGTCGTCCATCGTGGACCCGTGTGGTCGCATCTCGGCCCGCGCAGGCCTGTTCAAGGAAGAAGTGCTGGTGGGCGATGTAAGGCTCATTCACAGGAAGACATTCTACACGCGCCACGGGGAGTGGTTCGTCTATGCATGCGTCACGATGATCGCTCTGCTCGGAGCTACTTCGCTCCGTGCCGCCGCAGAAGATCGGCGACGTTGCTCTTCCCGCTGATCATCGCGGCTCCGAGCGGAGTGGTGCCCGCGGGGTAGGTCCTGGCCGGTGTCTTGACGGTCCGCGTGGTCCGCGCGTCGAGGAGTTGTGCGCCCACGCCGTCATTCTACTAAGGCCCAACTCGACCCGCAACCGACTCGACCCTCTCCGAGACCGGTAATTCTACCTGTTTTGCGGTCATGGCAGCGAACCAGGCCCCGCTCGTGTGAACGCATGCTATACTTCATGTGTTCTGTTTATCTCAACCGAGCAGCCATTCAGGCGTGCTCCGGTGGAAGAGGAATGGGTGGGGTTATGCATCACTGGCCGAAAGCTCGGTATCTTCTCGCGTTATCACTATGCCTCCTGGCATTTGCGGCTGCGGCAGGCGCCGTTACGACCGTGTTCACAGCCGACACTGTTATCGGCATCGGCGACACTACCTACGACGGCAACGATATAATCGTGCGCGGCTGCGAGCTGACAGTGGACGGAAGCCACCACTTCAACTCGTTGGCCATCCAGCGAAGCCCGTCCAACGTTCCCGGCGTGCTCACGCAGACCGGCGGATCGGGAGTCACCGATCTGACTGTGACCTTCGACGTGATGATCCAGGGCCCTGATGGTGCTATGGTCGGCAGCAAGATCGATGTCCGCGGCAAGGGGTATTCCTCCGAACAGGGCCCCGGCGCCGGCCAGTCGGCCCCGTTCTTCGGCGCGGGCGGTGGCTATGGAGGCAGGGGCGGAAGCCCCTTCGAGGCGGTCGGAGGCTCAGCATACACTGCGTTCCCGGCTCTCGGCAGCGGCGGCGGACGAGGTGGGTCGAGCCCCGGAGGATCAGGCGGCGGCGCGATCCGACTCGACGTCAGCGGCACGCTCACAGTCAGCGGCTCCATACTCGCTGACGGCGGCGACGGCCAACTGGACGGCGGCGCCGGCTCAGGCGGATCGATCTGGCTGGAGGTTGGTACGCTCGCCGGCGATGGCACGGTCTCGGCCAACGGCGGCAACGCTTCGAGCCGCAACTCCGGCGGCGGCGGCGGCGGGCGGATCTACGTCGACTACCACAACAAGGCCTTTGCCGGATCTATGACCGCCTATGGCGGTCTGGGCGCCGCAAACGGCGGGGCCGGACTCGTCACGAAGTCTCCCTACAGCGGCGGTGACGTAGCCATCGTGGACAATGGCGGCCGATCTGGTGCACTGACGCCGCTGGGAAATGCTTCCGGTTGCGATGTCACGATCGCCGGCGGCGCGACTGTCTGTCTCGACTCGGGCTGCAATGTCACTGGCCTGCACATTGGTCCGGCCGGACGACTGGTGCCGAGAGACCCGCTGTACCTGATAGACTTCATCGTGTCCGGCGATGCGACCGTGGATGCCGGTGGGTCGATCTGCGCCGACGGCCAAGGCTATTCATACGGGAACGGGAATGGCAGAGGCTACACTGACCCGGAAGGAACCGGGTATGGAAGCGGGGCCGGCCACGCGGGATATGGCGGTGATGTCTTCAGTGCGCCAGGCGGCGCGACCTACGGCAATTGCGATCAGGTACGGCGAGTTCGGCAGCGGCGGCGGCGCGGGAACGGTCTACGGCACCACCATTCCGGGAGGTTCGGGCGGAGGGACAATCAGGATCACCGTGTCGGGCACGCTGACGATCAACGGCGCGGTTTCGGCTGACGGCGATGCCGCGGATCACCCGGCGGGCGGCGGCTCTGGCGGAACCGTCTGGCTCGACGTCGCTTCGCTCGCCGGCACGGGAAAGATTAGCGCCGACGGCGGCGCTTCGCCCGCGTCCGGCGGAGGCGGCGGCGGCAGGGTCGTCTTTCAGCGCTCGACTGAGGGTTTCACAGGAACGGTGTCCGCGCGGGGCGGAGCGGGCCTGATGGCGGGCGGCGCGGGAACGATCTTCACCGGCGCCCCGGATGGCCAGGTTGCGTGGGTGCTCATCGACAACGCCGGCGTATCCGGTGCTATTACCCGAATCGACTCGAACTGCATCGGCAGGAGACTTAGCGTGTCCGGTAGCGCCACAGCCGCGCTGGATACCGCACTCACGCTCAACTCGCTGCACGTGGCGGCGACGGGCCGTCTCACTCCCACGGTCACCACGTCCAGTGTTGCTCTCAATGTTATGGGTGACGCCACCGTGGACGCTGGCGGGCGGATCTCAGTTGACGGCAAGGGAAGCCTGTCCGAGCTGGGCAGCGGGCGGGGCAACTACTATACATCCAATGGGGTCACTTACGGCACCGGCGCTGGCCACGGCGGGTTCGGCGGCGGCTTCGCCGTGATGCCGGGCGGCACGGTCTACGGGCAGTTGAACGCGCCGAACAGCCTGGGCAGCGGCGGGGGAAGGGGCGCGATCTTGGGCACGATCACCCCCGGCGGGTCGGGCGGCGGGGTCGTTACAATGAACGTGACCGGCGCCCTCACCGTCAACGGCTCCATCACCGCCGATGGCGACCCCGGGCCGTATCCGGCTGGCGGCGGATCGGGTGGAAGTATCTGCATCAACGCCGGCACTCTGGCAGGAGCTGGGCTGCTCTCGGCGAACGGCGGCGCCGCATCGACGTCGTCCGGAGGCGGAGGGGGCGGCAGGGTAGCGGTCGCCTGCGTGACGAACGGTTTCTCCGGCGAGCATGACAGCCTACGGCGGCGCGGGCGCGCAAGCGGGAGGCGCCGGCACTGTCTATACGAGAGCCGGTCAGGGGATCGCCTCTGTGGTGGCCGATAACGGCGGCGTCTTGGGTGCTATGACCCCGTTTATGACTATCTCACCTGCTTATTCGCTGACCGTGCTCGGCAAGGCCGTGGCGTGCCCCATGACAAGTTCCCAGATATCTCTGGCGAGCTTGCACGTGGCGCCCGACGGCAGGTTCGCGACAGCCGCGCCGCAGTACCCGATCGATCTGGCAATCCAAACCGATGCAGTCATCGACGCCGGTGGATCGATATCGGCGGATGCGATGGGCTACGGGTCTGAACAGGGGACAGGCAAGGGCACGCGATTGGTACTACGGCACCGGTGCAGGCCACGGCGGCTGCGGCGGTGATGTTGTCGGCGATGTTGGCACGGTGCCCGGCGGAATTGCATACGACATGGCCGGCGCCCCGGCCTGCGGGAGTGGGGGCGGCGCCGGCAGTCTGCCGTCCGGGCCTACCGTCAACGGCGGGGCAGGCGGCGGACTGGTCAAGCTCAACGTCAGCGGCACGCTCATCGTGAACGGTTCAATATCGGCAGACGGCGAGGCTGCAGCCTATCCCGCGGGCGGCGGATCGGGCGGCGGCATCCTGATCACGGCTAACGCCCTCTCGGGCAGCGGCGTCATCTCCGCCGACGGCGGTGCGGGCACGTTCGCGTCCGGCGGCGGCGGAGGGGGCCGGATCGCCGTCAACTACACCACCAACGACTTCTCCGGCGCGACCACAGCCTGTGGCGGATCGGGCGTCATGGCGGGCGGAGCAGGAACCATATACACCAAAGCTCTGGACCAGACGCCTTGCGGTACTTGCCGACAACGGCGGGCTCTTGGGCGCGACAACCGACCTCTCCGGCGCCGCTGCCACGCATCTGACCATAGCCGGAGGAGCCATGGCTGCTGTCCGCGGCGCGTTCGCCATGGCCTCCCTGCATGTGGCGTCGGGCGGACGGCTCACACAGGGCTCGGGCGTATCCTTCGTGTTGCTCCTTATGTCTGGCGACGTTGTCGTAGACCCGGGTGGGTCTATCACCGTAGCCGGCAAGGGCTGCGCCGCCGGCACGGGCAACGGCAAGGGTAAGGGATCGTGGTATGGCAGCGGCGGCGGCTACGGCGGAGCAGGCGGCGCCTCATACGGTGTGCCCGGTGGCGTTCCCTATGGCTACGTCTCCTCAAATCCGCAGGCCGGAAGCGGCGGCGGCAATGGGGGCAGTCCGGTCACGAGCCCCGGCGGCGCGGGCGGCGGATCGCTCGGACTCAACATGTCAGCCGGCACTCTTACGGTCAATGGATCTGTGTCGGCCGACGGCAATGACGGCGCCGGATTCGGCGGCGGGGGATCGGGCGGCAGCATCTGGATAGCCGCTTCCGCGCTGGCGGGCGACGGCGTGATCTCCGCCAACGGCGGCAATGCGGCAAGCCTCTACGCCGGCGGCGGGGGCGGCGGCAGGATCATCATAGCCTGCGACACGGATTCATTCACCGGCGCCAAGGCAGCGTACGGCGGAATCGGCTACGGGACCGGCGGGCCCGGCACGATATACTCAACACCCGCCGAGGGCGGTCCTCCCTACAGCCTGGTTGTCGACAACGGTTCGAGAGTGGGCGCAGCGTCGCCATTGGATTTTCTGCCCGTGCCGATAGACCTGATCGTATCCGGCAACGCGGCGGTCTATCCCACTGTGCCCGCGACGCTGCAGTCGCTCCGACTTGCCAGCGGAGGTCGGATCTTCCAGACGGAGGACAAGCCGGGCATCGAGCTCAACGTATATGAGGACGTCGTGATCGAATCCGGATGCGCCATCACTGCGGACGGTGCGGCGTATGGGCTGGCCGGCCCCGGGTGGGGGTTGGCGGGCCCGTACTACGGGGCAGGCGGCGGTTACGGTGGAAGGGGCGGCGACGCTTCCGATCCCGGTGTGCTTGGCGGTATGCCCTACGGCTCCGCGCTGAAGCCGGTCGATCTCGGCAGCAGGGGTGGTAACGGCATGACTACTTTCGAAGGCGGGGCAGGCGGCGGAAAGATCAAGATGACCGTGGACGGTGCCTTCACGCTCGACGGGCTGCTCAGCGCCAACGGACTGACCGGCGGCTACACGGGCGGTGGTGGCAGCGGCGGCAGCATCTGGGTGGTCGCGGACGGCTTCAGCGGAGCCGGCTCGGTCTCGGCAAACGGCGGCGATGCGGCGAGCATGAACGCGGGCGGCGGAGGAGGCGGCAGGATATGTCTCGCCTACACGGGTACCAGCAGCCTGAGCACCGCGAACGCCAGCGCGAATGGCGGCGACGGCTACGTCCCCGGCGAAGACGGCACTGTCGTGATCGACCAGATCACTGCGCCGGCCATCACCGATATCCCCAACCACTACGCTGTGACCGGCATGCCGTACATCGGACCAACCCCCGAGGTAACCAACGATATGACCCGCGTTACCTGGTCGCTGATCGCCGGCCCGCCCGGCGCGGGCTTCGGCAACGGTGTTGTTAGCTGGGCTCACCCGGTCACGACGGATTCGCCCTGCACCGTGACGATCCGTGCTACAAATGAGGCCGGATCGACCGACAAGACCTGGCAGCTCACGGTGGTCGACAATCCCGAGCTCGTGCCTGACGACGGCATCATACGCATGGGCGGCGCCATCGTCACGGCGCAGTTCGCCGGCTATATGTACGTGCAGCCCGCGAGCAGACTCTGGGGCCTGAGGGTCGATTCGTCCGTCTACTCCTACGCTGTTGGCGACAGGCTCACGATAGCCGGTCCCATTGAGACCAACTCCGACTTCGAGCGCTGTATCGAGGCGTCATCGACCACCCACTCGGGTACGGGGTCTTGCGCCCCAATCGGTGTTCCGCTCAGATCCCTCGGAGGGGTGTCCTATCAGTACGACCAGAGCACCGGCGCCGGCCAGATCGGCGTGAAAAGCGGCGTCGGGCTCAACAACATCGGCCTGCTGGTCAGGGTGTGGGGCCGCGTGACGGAGATCGACCCCGAGGGCGCGTGGTTCATCATCGACGACGGTTCCGTCCCCGCGAAGTGCCTCGTCCCTGACGGCGTGACGATCGACCCCGGCTGGGACTACGTCGCCGTGACCGGCGTCAGCTCGTGCGAGGTATCATCCGGCGACGTGAACCGCGTGGTCCGCGTGCGCCAGTCAAGCGATATAGTCTCGTATCCATAGCAGAAAAAAAGTACTTAGCACGGAGGTATGCTCGCGCTATACAGGGAATATACAGACGAGTAACCAACTTGCCGGAAAGGAGGCAGCAACTGCAATGAGGTTCAGGATATACAACAACACAGACACTATCAGGGTGCATCGCTCGCCTTACTCCGGCGGCATATCGTAGAGGCCGGTTTCTGTCTCGGCCTTTGATACCTCCGGACACGTTCTCGGGTCGTGGGCGATTGCGCCCACGGCCCGATTTGCGTTTCGGAGGAGAATCAGTTGAACTGCTGCTTGGAACGGGCGCGCGACGGGGACCCCATAGCCACCAGACGACTCGTCAACGATCTGCGCCCTCGAATATACAAAATGGCCGCTTACTACGCCCGCCGCTGCGGCGAGGATGCAGACGACCTCGCGCAGGAGGCCTGGCTGGGTCTTCTCGAGGCGCTGCCGGAGCTCGATATGACCATCGGCCGCCCGGAGCAGTACCTTATCGCTCGCGCCCGCTGGAAGATGCTCGATCTCATCAAACGCGAGCGCGTGCGCCGGTGCGTGCCGCTGGACGACGTTCTCGCCGACACGGTGTACGCATGCGTGTCGGACGAGGCCGACGGCTCCGCGCAGGTGTCGGGATTCGTCCGGTGCTTGAAGCCGACACAGCGCGACGTCCTCGAATGCCTCCTTTCCGGCCTGACCTGGCGCGAGGCCGGCGAACGCCTGGGCTGCGCGTCCGCCAACATCGCCTACCATGTCCGCAACATCCGCCGGAGGTACGAGGAGTGGGTGTAGGAGGCGTCTGCGACGGCGACCGGTTTACCAATGCGCCCTGCGCGCTCTACAAAGCGCATGGAGGCGCAACGGGGTGCACCGGGATCTCGAGGCCCGAAGCACACACCGACTTTGCCTCCAGAAGGAGGTGGGTGAAATGAAGATCGACACTACACCCGCCCCTGGAGCAGGGCTCCGGTAAAGTTTGGACCGGTGAAATGCTCCGCGGGCCGTTCCGACCAGTTCGGAGCGGCCCGCACTGATGAGTTCCTGAGAGGAGGCTTCGCGTGAGCACAAACGCAGCCAGCGGCTACGATGTCGACCGCTACGGCGCCGAATGGTATGACCAGCACGAAACCTACACGGACGACGTCGAGCTTGTTCGACGGCTCATCGGCGACTGCGGCCCACTGCGGATCTTCGAGCCGTTCTGTGGCACAGGTCGAATTCTCATCCCGCTTGCGGCCGACGGTCACGAGATCACCGGCCTCGACCGCTCGAAAGCGATGCTCGACCGCGCGCGATCCAAGATCGAGCAACTGCCTGACGAGGTGCGCGCCCGCATTTCGCTGATACAGGGCGATGCGTTGGCCGGCGCCTGGCCGAGGGACTTCGATCTCGTCGTCCTCGGCGGCAATTGCTTCTATGAACTCGCATCCGCCGAGGAGCAGGAGGCCTGCATCGCGCGTGCCTCGGAGTCGCTCAAGCCCGGCGGCTGTCTCTACCTCGATAACAACCACATGGAGGGCGACCTCGACGAGGCGTGGCGCAAGCCTGGGGTGAGCCGCGTCCACGATTGGACCAGCCCCGACGGCGTGCGCGTCGAACACACCGGCGAGACCACCTGGTTCGACGCGCATCTCAGGCTCTGGAAGTCGCGCCAGCGCTGGGTCGCGACGCTGCCGAGCGGCTCGATAATCGAGAACGAGTTTGTTATTCAGAAACACCCCGTCAGTGTCCTCGAAGAGCAGGAATGGCTCCTACGTCACGGCTTTCTGATCCTACACCTCTACGGCGACCGCGCCGGCAGCACCTACACGCCCGAATCAAGCCGGGGCATCTTCTGGGCAAGAAAGGAAGCATAGTGAGCAACTTGGATGTCGCGTTCCGGAATGGCTTCACGAGGCGTGCCGAGGAGGCAGTCCACAGCTACGATGGGACTCCCATCCCTCAGGAAGCGCATATATGGCCCAGCTCCGACGATCTCAGCGCGATGAGGTCGAGGGAGCCGCTGATCGCGACGCTGGATGGCGTGTGCGCGGGCCGGTGCTTCCTCGAAGCCGAGAACTACCCGTTCGCTGAGCTGCAGAATCTCGTGGTCGCGCCGCAGTCTCGCGGCAAGGGCGTGGGCGACGCCATCGTTGCCGACGCTATCAGGCGAGTGTCGGAGCTGGGTTATCTTGCGATTCATCTGCAGGTAGACAGGGACAACACCGTCGCGCATGCCCGTGTACGCGAAGCACGGCTTCCTCCCCGCCCAGCAGGGCGAGCAGCGGATGAAGATGATACGGTTCCTGGACTACCCCGTGCTTGCGTTGTACCTATCCAGGCATCCGCTCGCGCTGCCCACCAGCCGCCGTGACGACGCGGGAGCGTTGTGGGAGATGAAGTGGGAGGATGTGGCAAGCCACGAGAGCGTTTCGATTCTGCCGGCGGGAGGCTCGTGCCAGGCCGACAGCGATGGCTTCGGGCCGGGCGTCGGCGCATTCGAGCTTAGATGCGGCGCGGTTCAGTTCCGGGCCGATGTCTCAGCCCCGAACGAGGTGCCGAAAGGCCGTGAGTTCGGCATTGACCTGACAGTCGAGAACTCCGGCTCGACTGAGATCGAGGGATCGTGCCGGCTGCTCCTGAATTTCGGGCTTCTCGCCGGACGGCGACACCAAGGGATGGGCTTCGCTCCGAGTCGCGCCGGGGTCCTCCGAGAGCATGGCGCTGCCGGTCACAGTCGCAGAATCATTTGACGAGGACTTCTGGAAACACTCGTGCTTCCGGTCTGTGCCCGTCTGTGTGGAGGTGCACATGGGCGAGCACACGTTCTGGCTTGCGAAGCAGGTGAAGGTTGGATAGGAGGGAGCGCGAGAGGGCCAGGCTCTCTCCCTTCCGCGTGTTCTGACTTTTGCGCTTTGGCGCTTGGAATTCCCTTCCTACTCCACCTCTATCTCCGCCACCGACGGCACGACCCGCGTCGGCCGGTACGAAAACCGCGCGACGTCTTCCTCTCGCGTGACGCCCGTGAGCACGAGTATCGTCTCGCATCCGCTCTCGACGCCGGCGATGACGTCCGTATCCATCCGGTCGCCGATCATCACCGTGCTTTCCGAGTGCGCGCCCATGAACCGCAGCGCGCTGCGCATCATCAGCGGGTTCGGCTTGCCTACGAAGTAGGGCTTCACGCCTGTTGCGGTCTCGATCAGCGCGGCCATAGCCCCGCAAGCCGGTTCCATTCCCTTGTCGCTGGGCCCGACGGGATCGGGGTTCGTCGCGATGAACCGCGCCCCGGCCGCCACCAGCCGAACCGCCTTCGATATGCGCTCGAAGCTGTAGTTGGTTGTCTCGCCGAGCACGACGTAGTCCGGGTCGTGCTCCGTCAGCACGTAACCCACATCGTGCAGCGCGCTGGTCAGACCGGACTCGCCGATCGCGAACGCCGACCCGCCCGGCATCTGGCTGTGCAGGAACTGCGCCGTTGCCATCGCCGAGGTGAACAGCCGCTCGGGGGGAAGCTGGAGTCCTGCGTTTGCCAACCGGTGCTGGAGATCGCGCGGAGTATACATCGGGTTGTTGGTCAGTACGGCGAACTTGGCCTGGGCGGTGGTAAGCCGCTCTATGAAGTCCTGCGCGCCCGGTATCGGTTGATTCCCCCGCACCAGCACGCCATCCATATCGAGTAAGTAGCTCTTGTTTGCACTCATATCCCCTACCACTTCGCCCGAGCGGGCGACCAGACCTTCGCGCTGCGCCTTGACCCGTTGCCCACACACGTGTAGAATCAGGCTGTCGGATATGGGAGGGCTGTCGGATGAGGGCAATCATCTGGGTTGTTATAGTAGCATGCCTCGCGGTATCCTGCGCGATCGCTGAACCGCTCAAGCTCGCGAACAACGGCGGGTCGAGCTACGTGATCCTGCTTGACGAGAACGCGAGCGCAACCGAGCGATTCGCCGCCGAGGAGCTTCAGAGCTACATCGAGAAGATCACCGGCGCGAAGCTGCCGATTGCGCCGGCAATCACCAAAGCGCCGTTCATCGCCGTGGGAAAGATCGCCGGCATGGACGTGCCCTCCCGCTACGAAGGCGACGACGCCTTCCGCATCCGCACGGAGGCCCCCGACATCCGCCTCCAGGGCGCAACCCCGCGCGGCACGCTCTACGCGGTCTACGACTTCCTCGAACGGCTGGGCTGCTGGTTCTTCTCGCCTGAGATCAAGGCGATGAAAGGCCACTCGGAATACATCCCGCACAGCCCGACCCTGACCATCGCCCCCATCGACGTACTCGAACAGCCGCTCATGAAATACCGCAAGCGCGACCCCGGCGCATACTACAACCCCAGCTCCTGGGACGCCGCCATCGACTTCGCCGCCAAGACCCGCGCCAACACGATCGCCATCAACGCGACCATCTACGACGACTGCCGCGACCAGATCAAGACCGAGCTCGCGAAGCGCGGCATGTGGCTGGAGATCGGTAAGCACGAAACGATGAACCGATTCCTTGCCAAGAAGCGATACTACGCCGACCACCCCGATTGGTTCGGCATGATCGACGGCAAGCGCACCAACGACGGCACGGTCGTCTTTGAGACCGCCAACCCCGACGCCGTCGCCACGTTCACGTCGAACCTCATCGGCTATCTCAAGAACAAGCCCGAAGTGGACGTCTATCAGATCTGGCCGCCGGACAGTTGCAGATGGTCGCAGAGCCCTGAGTCTCTGAAGCTCGGCGACCCGTCGGAACGCATGGCGCTGCTGGTCCAGCACGTGCAGAAAGCAGTCAAGGCCGCCGGCCTGAAGACGCACATCGCCACAATCGCCTACCAGCGCATCATCGACCCGCCCAAGAACATGGCCTTCGACAAGGATACCATCGTCGATTTCTGCCCGATCTCGCGCGACTATTCCATGCCGCTGGACGACCCGCGCAGCGCCGAGAACACCAGGCTCAACAACGCTCTGCTCGGCTGGACGAAGGGCTTCCCCGGCGAGGTCGTCGAGTACAGCTACTACGCCAAGGGGAGCTGGAGTTCGCTGCCCGTGGTCGAGCCGGAGCAGATCGCATCGGACTGCAAATACTGGGCCAAGATCGGCGAGGTCGGCACGGACATCTACTGCCAGACCGGCGACTGGCTCTCGCGCGAGGTGCACCATCTGGCCTTCGCGCGAGCATCCTGGGATCCCGACTTCGACGCGGCCAAGTGGTACGACGAGTATCTCAAGCTAAGATTCGGCGCGGCAGCCGACGCGATGAAGAGCTACTACAAGCTCGCCACGCAGATCAGCCTCAAGGGCCTCATCCCTCAGAGCTGCAAGGGGCAACCGAAGGACTACTATCCTCAGCTTGCCGAGGCGCGCAAGGCCATGGCCGAGGCCGTCGCCAGAGCCGACACGCCCGAAGCGAAGTGGGCCGTGGGCATCCTCTCGTGGCAGCCGGACTACCTCGCCGCCGCGCTGGAGGTCCGGCAGTTGGAGGTTGATAGAAAGCCGATGTCCGAGATCACCGCCGCTCGTGCCAAGCTCGTGAAGCTGTTCAACTCACACCTCGGCGATGGCAGCGCCAACGGCAAACCAGTCAACCGTTGACGCACGCCGGATGTGCGTTCCCGGCTGTAGGAGGGCCTTCCAGAGCCCGAATCGGGCGGCGTCGCGGTGGCACCCCGTTAGCCCTGAGTAGCGAGGAACGAGCGTATCGAATGGGCGGCCGAAGGCTGAGCAGTCTTCACACCGGCTTGAGGCTGTCCAGAATCTCGGTCACGCTCATCTCCGCCGCCGCCATCACCTCGTCTGACGCGCCGTAGTAGATCGTGACGGTATCCCCGCGCACGATAGCGCCGCATGAGAACACGACGTTGGGCTTGAACCCGGAGGTCTCGTAGGGGGCTTCGGGTTCGAGGATAGGGTAGGGGCTCTTCGCGATGACATTCTCGGGATACTCGGCGTCGAGCAGGACGCCGCCGAGGCAGTATCGATCGTCGGGCGTCGCGGCGTGATATATCTCCAGCCATCCGCGCTCGGTCATGAACGGCACCGCTCCGCCTCCGAGCCTGCCGCCTTCCCATGTACCAGTCGCGCACGCCATCAGGAGCTTGTGCTCGCCCCAGTGGATCAGGTCGTTGGAGTAGGCGATCCACATGTTCGGCGCGCCGATCATCTTGGGCTGCGGTCGATGCAGCGCGACGTATTTCCCACGCACCTTCTCCGGGAAGATCATCGCGTCCATATTCTCCGGCGGGAATATGATCCCGTGCTTGGTCCACGCCGCGAAGTCCTTGGTACTGGCCAGACATTGCGTGATCCCCGTGGGGGCCACGCCCTTATATACGACGTAGTACGTGTCGCCCAGCCGCGTGATCCGGGGGTCTTCCAGCCCGAACGACTCATACGGCCGGTCCGGCCAGAGCGCCGGCTTCTCATCGACGGTGAAGTGCCTTCCGTCCTTGCTTCTGGCAAGCCGCAGATGCGAGATCGATGTGAGGTACACTCCCTTCGGTCCCCATATCACCCTTGGGTCCTCGAAGCTCCAATCCGGGTCGTCCTTTGTGAACTCCAGCACCTTGAGCCTGCCGTCGCCGCTGCTGAAATCCATCACCGGGATGAGCACGGTTTTGGCGTCACCAGACACCGGCCGCTCAGCCGTACGCATCAGCAGCAGCACCTCATCGCCGTACTCGATCACGCCCGCATTGAACACGGACATGACCTCCCATCCCTCAACCACCGGCTTCACGTCGGCCTGGGTGACAATCGGGTTCTCGGGGAAACGTCGCACTTGCATCAGTTTGCCGCCTCCACTGCATTCTGGATAGTCAACCACAAGCGTTGGAACCACGGCGAGGCGGCGCAGACTGTCTCTCTATCCAGCCGGGCGAGCAGATCGGGGGCATGTCGCGGTCTTATGGTACCCACCCTTCTGTGTGCGCCGCGTAGCCTCCTTCAGGCCCACCAACACCTCAGCCTTCTGCACATTCTCGATGTCAGGTCGCGCCGGAATGCGGCTTCTCACAAAGCGCTGACCGTAGAATCGGCTGAGCATCTCGGCGTCGGCAAGGAACCAGGATTCCATCAACTGGACCATAAGGTGCGCCTGATCGCTTGTTGCGCCCTGGGTCTGCTCACCTTGTCGTCAGGCCGGCTCCGCAGATGCTCCCACGCGTCTCTGGTGGACACCGGCGACTCAGCGTCCATCAGAGAGCAGATTGAGGGCGTCCGGGTAGTCCTTCAGGGCAATCTGAAGCTCTTGCGCAGTTCGGCTTTGCAGCCGATGAGAACAGCGCGATACCGCAGCTCCGGGCAGCCCGATGCAGTTCCTGGAACAGCTCATCGAAGCCCGGTCTCAATCTTGTGCTCACCGTCGAAATAGACTCGAATCTCGGACGCCACTAGATCGGGTTACCTCCGATCTCTCCGCTCTCGCCATAGCTCGCCAAGGGAGTAGTCCTCCAGCCACTTCTTCAGCCGCTTGGGGTCCTGCCTCTTCATCTGGGTCGCGCCGCCGAAATCCCTCTCGCATACGACGACTGACCCTGGATCGTCGAGAAATGATCCACCAGCTCTTCGAGTGCGTCGTAATGATGATCTGCGTCCTCTCCGAGGCTTCTTTGATCAGCCGTGCTAGGTTCGGCAGAATGTCGGGATGGAAACCCAACTCCGGTTCGTCAATCGCGATCAACGGTGGCGGGTTCGGATGGCACAGAATCGCCAGCAGGCAGAGATAGCGGATCATGCCGTCCGACCAGCGAGTCGCGATTATCGGATCGTTCAATCCTTCTTCGTGCATGTTTAGGATCAGCCGATTGGCGAATATCGAGACGCTGAACCGTACGAACCGGTTGTAGAAACGACGGAATTCAGCCTCGACTTCGTCCTTGATACGCATGTTGTCGAATTCGTTGACCACCAGGGCAAGGTTCCGGGCATCCTCTAAGAGGAAGCCAGGCGGCAGATCGGCAGGTTGGTGCTGACGGGGAGCGGAATCCGCCCCCTGTGCCCAACTGCGGTACAACACAATACCATCCAGGTATTCTGCCAAAGGCTTTCCCCATACCAGCCAGAAACCAGGAGAGACGTCCCTGACAAGGTTCCCGCCGTGTGCCAGTATCGACTCTCGGTGGTCAGAAGTGGCCTCTATCGGAGTACAAACGGGGTCAGCCGTCCTCTTGCCAGTTGAGGTGACTGTGCCACATTCGACGGCTTCGGAAGAGATAGTATACCGCGCGTCCTCGCTAGCGAGATGAAGCTGGTACATCGCGTAGACGCCAGATTGCTCCCAGTCGATGGCAATCGACCCAGATGGCCGCTGCTTCGCGCCGTGGCCTCTCAACCACGCCAGTATCCCTCCGCCCCTACTTATTGATGTTCCCAGGTCCGTCGGCAGCGCCTGCAGCAGCGACAGCGCCTCGATCAGGTTGGACTTCCCCGAACCGTTCGGGCCGATCAAGACGTTGAGATTCCGCAGTTCGAGTTCCATGTCCTCGAACGAAAGCAATCCCTGCAATCTGATCTTCTTGATCATCGCCACACCGCCTCCGGCCTATTCCCTACTCCCTATTCCCTACTCCCTGTTCCCTGCTCTACCGCATCTCCTGCCCGCCGGTGACGTTGATCGCCTGGCCGGTCATGTAGCTCGCATCATCGGAGGCAAGGAACGCGACCACGTTGGTGACGTCGTCGTAGGTGCATCCCCGGTTGAGCGGGACCTGGTCCAGGTACTTCTGCTTGCACCTGCTCGACCGTCAGCCCCTGCGTCCGCGCGTATTGCTCGAAGAGGCTGTCCTGCCAGAGCGTGCCATCGAGCAGATTGCCGGGGCAGACCGCGTTCACGCGCACGCCATAGGGCGCCATCTCCAGCGCGAGGCTCTGGGTCAGGCCGATCCCGCCGAACTTGCTCGCGGCGTAGGCCGAGTTGCGGAAGCTGCCCTTCTTGCCGGACTTGGAGTTGATCTGGATGATCGCGCCGCTGCCTCTGCTTCTTCATAAGCTGGCAGGCGTGCTTGGCGCAGATCATGTAGCCGATCAGGTTGACCTCGATCACCTGCCGCCACTCGCTGACCGGAAACTCGGTGAGCTCGTAGGCCTTGAGTATCCCCGCGTTCGCGACGAGCACGTCCAGCCTGCCGAAGTCGCGCTCGATGCTCTCCATCGCGGTGTGGACCTCGAAGTCGTCGGTCACGTCCATCCGCATGCCCTGCGCCTTGACGCCGTACTTGCCCGCGATCTCCTCGGCGGTCGCCTTGGCGCCGTCCTCGTTGATGTCGGCGACGATCACGATCAGCGCCCTCGCTCGCGAACCGCTCGCAATCGCCTTGCCCAGCCCCTGCGCCGCCGCCCGTGACCAGAATTACCTTGTCATTAAACCGCATGCTCCCGCTCCAATAGTCAATAGTCACATAGCCAATACTCAATCCGCGATGTCCAGCTTGCTGCTCAGCAGCTCCTCTTCGGCTTCCTGCGTCCAGAACTTGCCGTCCTTGAGCTTCGCGATACACGTTCGGCATGACCTTGTCCAGGTCGGTCAGCGCCGTCAGCGGCATCTCGATGTGCGGGAATATGACCGTCTTGCCGGGGAACCGCGCCTCCTTGACCGCCGCGAACTCCGTCCGCCATCGCGTCGATCCCGCCGATCGCCGCCATCGAGTCCCGTGTGGGCAGTTCGCCGGACTCGGTCAGCCCGAGCGTATCGACCATATCCTTCGGCCTCGACCCGCTCGATCCCACGAACCTGTTGCCCTTCATATACGTCCCGCTCAGGTCCATCGTCGCGATTGTGCCCTTCGGAACGCCCGCGAATATGTTCATCAGGCCGCCATCGGCAAGGTGCGCGACCGCGCCCTCGATCAGCGCCGGCCACCGGCGCGAGCACGACTATGTCGTCGAACCCCTTGCCGCCGGTCATCTCGCCGATCGCCCTGCACAGCCCGGCATCGCCCGCGTCCGACCGGGTTCAGAAACTCGACCTCGACGCCCTTCGCGCGAGCGGCCGCCTCGACGCCGGACCTGCAGATAATCCATTCGCGAGTTGTCCACATCCGTGCAGAGCATCTTCTTGGGCCGCTCTTCATCATCGCCGCGCGCTGAACGTGCATCTGACCCATAGGCCCCGCCGCGCCGATGAACCACGCCGTCCCGCCGGGTTTGAGCTCGCTGTCCCGGCTGGCCGCGTAGGCATCCGCCACGCTTTCGGGACTTCGTCCCCACGTAATCGATGTAGTCGTAGTGCACCCGACCGACATCGATCTTGACCGGTCGCGACATCGGCTTGTCGGCCACAATTGCCATCACGGCGTGCTTAGCGAGGTTCGCTCCCAGCGCCTCAGCCAGTTCCGGGTCAGGCGTCCCGAGCACGATCACGTCATCGAATCCCTTGCCCACCGGTCCGCTCTTGGCTGAGCGCCAGTCACGGCATCCGCCGCCAGCTTGCCAACTTCAACGACCTCCGCGCTGCACCCGCCGCAGCCACAGATCGCCGACTTCAGCTTCTCCGCCAGCCCCGCCAGAATCAGCTTCGCAGGGCGCGCCCGCCGCACAGATCGCGCCGGAGATGACGTAGTCGCCATCCTCGACGCCCGACTATCAGCGTCACGCCGCCCGGCTTGAGCGTCTTGCGCGGGTATGATCCGATACGCCGCCACCACGCACGTCCACGGCTCCACCAGCGCCGCCTCCGCATAGCCCGTCTCGGGCTTGCACCGGGATCAGATACGAGCCTTCGTCGCCGTTCAAGCACCGGCTCGCCCACGATCCCGTATTGCTGCATCCCGCCGGCAAGCGCGTAGCCGTAGGCCAGGTTCACGCCCTTGAAGTAGACATCGGCCTGCACTATGTAGCGGCTGCCGGGCTTGTACGTGTCGCTTCCACTTCGCGCCAGCTTCGACCACCGTCAGCGACACCTCATGTCCGGGAGTGACGGGCTCTTTGACGAGATCGCGGCCGGTGATGCGCGGATGGCGTCGAGCCCTGGGTGATGAGTTTGACGTCGGAGAAGCACAGCGCCGATCGCATCTACCCTCACCAGCACCTCATCGTCCTTCGGCTTGACCAGAGGCAGCGAATCCGGCCCGTCCTTGCCGAAGTTCTCGACCCCCGCCTCCTTCATCCGCCACGCCAGGTTCGTAGACGGCATCTCATAGCTCAACTGTTCATGTATACTTTGCTTCAGCCTCAGCTCTCCACTCTCCACTCTCCACTCTGCAGCTCAATGAAACTGCTGCTTCCGATAGTGCTCATCCGGCCGCGTATATATCCGGTCCACGTTCTCTTTGGACAAATAGTGCACCCCGCCGAACTGCGTCGCCCCGAGCAGCACGCGGCAGGTCTTGCACAACATCGCCGTGATGGCTTCGACCTCGTGCGCGGTCTTGCCGAGCGCGATCAGACCGTGGTTCTGGACGACAATCACCTTCGGCGGCAGCCCGTGCTTGCCGATGTAGCCGTTGCACTTCTCGCGTATCGTTTGCGCCAGCCCCAGGCCGGGGTCGAAATACGGCAGAATGACCGGCTCGATCCCGCAGTACACGATCTCGTCGGGAAACACCCTGTTCGCCAGGATCTTCTCCGCGTTCACGCTGCACAGCAGCGAATTGACCGCCACCGGGTGCGTATGCCCGACGAAGTTGACATCAGGCAGGCTCAGCAGGAACGCGTGGAATGTCGTCTCTACCGACGGCCGCTTCCTGTTCTCCGGCTCCGCGCACACGGCAAACAGCGCGTCCTTGACCTCCTCATCGGAGAGTCCGCCCGCGTCCAGGATCGCCAGCGCCTCCTTGTGCTTGACCTTGACGAATGTCGTCTCATCCGACTGCGACAGATACTTGCCGCTTTCCTTGACGTAGAAGAAATCTTCGCCGGCCCGAGCCGACGTGTTCCCCTCGCCCAGTATCACAAAGTCATTTTCCGGCTTGCCGAGCCATGCCGACATCCGCACCAGCTCACCAAGCGCCGTCCGTTGGTCCATCATTTCCTCCATACACAAACAAACCCGCACTATTCTACAGCAACCCCCCCGCCTCAGTCCAGCCACCCCACACCGAATGCGTGTTCAGCCTTGCGAAAGCGAGTGCCGATGGCGCTGAGTAGGCTGGGATCGGCAGGCCGTATCCCGCGGACGACAGCGTCCGTAGGATCGCGAGAGTCGAAGCGCGGCAACAATGCGGCAAACCCAGGTTTGGCTTCCGCGCCCGTCTTGGGGTATACTGCACAAGCAGCAGCCAGGCCCTGGCAGGCCGGCTCTGACTTCCGACTTCGGATTTCTGACTTCGGACATGGAGGCGACCATGCGTCATTATGCTTACCTCATCATCGGCGGCGGGATGTCCGCGGATGCGGCGGTCAAGGGCATTCGGGGCATCGACGAGGACTGGGAGATCTGCGTTCTCGGCTCGGAACCCGTGCCGCCCTACAAGCGCCCGTATCTCACCAAGCAGCTCTGGAAGGGCAAGCCGGTCGAGAGCATCTGGCTCGAGACAACCAACTTCGACGTCACGCTGGAGCTCGACAAGACCGTTACCGCCATCGACCTCGGCGACAATCACGTCATCGACCACGAGGGCACGCAGTACGGCTTCGACAAGCTCCTGATCGCCACCGGAGGCACTCCCAGGCGCCTTCCGTTCGACGTCGAGGGCATCATCTACTACCGCACCTTCGACGACTACAACGAACTGCGCCGCCTCTGCGACCGCGGCGAGCACTTCGCGGTCATCGGCGCGGGGTTCATCGGCTCGGAGATCGCCGCCGCGCTCGCGATGAACGAGAAGCGCGCGACCATGATCTTCCCCGGCGACGCCATCGGCTCGCACGTCTACCCCGCCGACCTCGCAAAGTACGTGACGGACTACTACATCGATCGCGGGGTGACCATCCGCCCAGGCGAGACTGCCGAGCAGGTCGAGCGCTCAGGCGACACCTACAAGGTCAAGACCAGCTCAGGCGCCGAGATCGAGGCGGACGGCGTCATAGTAGGCATCGGCATCTCGCCCAACACCAAGCTCGCCGAGGCCGCCGGCCTCGAGGTCGATAACGGAATCGTCGTCGATACGCACCTCCGCGCCGGCCCCGAGAACGTCTTCGCCGCGGGCGACGTCGCCAACTTCCACGAGCACGGCCTCAACAAGCGAACGCGCGTCGAGCACGAGGACAACGCCGTCACGATGGGCAAGCACGCCGGCGAAGCCATGGCCGGCCACATGAAGCCCTACACGCACCAGCCCTACTTCTACTCGGACATGTTCGATCTCGGCTACGAGGCCGTCGGCGAACTGCGCTCCGACCACGAGACCTTCTCCGACTGGCAGGAACCCTTCAAGAAGGGCGTCGTCTACTACCTCTCAGACAGCCGCGTGGTAGGCGCGCTGCTCTGGAACGTCTGGGACAAGGTCCCCGCTGCCCGCGACCTCATCACCGAACCAGGGCCGTTCACACCAGACGATCTCAAGGGCCGGATAACGTGAAGCCATAGTCCGCCAACCCGATCCGTCGGGGCTCGCTTTGCGCCCCGTCATGCAACGCGGCAGGATGCGCCGCCTCGCGCGTACAAGACATCCTTTGTAGGCCGGTTGACAGGCCTTGGAAGGGTGTCTAGTTGCATGAAGTATCGTCCCCTTGGAAAGACCGGGCTCCAGGTGTCGGCGCTGGCGATGGGTTGCATGCGGTTGCCGGAGAACGATCCCGAGCTCGCCGGGCAGGTCGTCGATGCCTGCATCGAGGCGGGAGTCAACTACTTCGAGACTGCTCGCGGCTACATCAACGGCAAGTGCCAGCACTTGACCGCTCTCGGCCTCAAGGGCCGCAGTCGGGGCCTGATCGTTTCGGGCAAGTCAGGTATACGAGCCGATACCACCGCCGATTCCTACCGCAAGGAGATCGACCTTGAGATGGAGATCCTCGGGGTGGACTACCTCGAGTTCTTCCAGGTCGGGTGGTTCAGCCTGGACAAGCTCGATATGCTCACCAAGCCCGACGGCCCGCTCGCGGCCCTAGACAAGGCCCGATCCGAGGGAATAATCGGCCACATCGGCTTCACCGGCCACGACAAACCTGACAACTTCACCAAACTCATCGAGACAGGCATATTCGACAGCCTGACCATTCCCTACAGCCTGCTGAACCGCAGCTACGCTGCCACCATCAGGCGCGCGGGCGAGCTTGGGGTGGGGGTCATCGCGATGTGTCCCGTCGCGGGCGGAGTGCTTGCCGAGCCGGCTCCTCAGTTGCAGGCAATGATTCCCGGCGGCGCGAAGACAACAACCGCCGCCGCGCTGCAGTTCGTGCTGGCGAATCCTGACGTGAGCTGCGCGTGCTCCGGCATGAGCGATCTGCAGCAGGTGCGCGAGAACGTGGAAACCGCTAACGCTTTCGCGGGTCAGAGCGCCGAGGATTCCGCCCGTATGGACGCGATTCTCGACGAGTTCGCGGCGCTCGGCAAGCAGTTCTGCACCGAGTGCAGATACTGCATGGACTGCCCGCGCGGCGTAGACATCCCCGGCAACTTCCATATCTACAACCGCGCCAGGGTCTACGGCCTTGCCGATTGGGCCCGCCGGCAATATGCCGAGATGGAACCCGCCAAGCGCGCCGACGCCTGCACGCAATGCGGGGAATGCGAGCCGAAATGTCCGAACAAGCTGCCCATCATGGAGCAGCTCGAAACGGTCGCCAGGGAACTGAGCGGCTAGACAGGAGAGAGACAAATGGGTGAGAAAGGTTTCGCCATCGTAGGTTCCGGGCTGTGGGGCAGCCTGCACGCACGGGTCTATTCCGAGTCCGACAAGGCCCGATTGGTCGCAGTCTGCGACATCAATGAGCAGCGCGCTCGCGATCTCGCGTCCAAATTCGGCGTCGAGGGTTATGCAGACCTGGGCAGAATGCTTGCTCGAGACGACATCGACGCGGTCTCCATCGTCACGCCTGATTTCGCCCACACCGACATCGCGCTCGCCGCAATCGCGGCCGGCAAGCATGTCCTCTGCGAAAAGCCGCTCGCCACCAACAGCGCCGACTGCCGCCGCATCATCGACGCGGCCAACGCCGCCGGCGTGAAGCTGATGGTCGATTTCCACGCCCGCTGGAGCCCGCCGTTCTGGTCGGCAAAGAAGACCATCGATAAGGGCGACATCGGCTCGGTCAGGCTCATCTACTACCGCCTCAACGACATCATCTACGTGCCCACGGAGATGCTTTCCTGGGCGTCGAAGTCCACAGTCGCGTGGTTCATCGGCAGCCACTCGCTGGACACGGTGACCTGGCTGATCGGGGACAAGCCCACAAGCGTCTACGCGGTCTCCCGCAGCGTCGTGCTCAAGTCAAAGGGCATCGACACGCCCGACTTCTACGAGGTCATACTCGAGTTCGCCAACGGCGCGGTCGCCGTGATCGAGAACTGCTGGATCCTGCCCAACAGCCTGCCTAACATCATCGACCTCAAGTGCGAGATCGTGGGCAGCGAGGGCGCGCTGTATGTGGACGGCAGCTCCCACCGCGCGGTCGAGCGCTACGCCGGCGGCAAGGCGTCATTCCCGGACGTGCTCGTGATGCCCGACGTTCGCGGCAAGCAGATGGGTTTCGCGGCCGAGAGCATCCGGCACTTCATCGACTGCGTGGCCGGCGACGAGACACCGTCCGTCACAGGCGAAGACGGGCTGAGAGTTACCGAGCTGATCGAGGCAATCGAGAAGTCCATAGCTACGGGGCAGAGAGTGATGCTGTAGCGGCCATGCAACTTGCAACTTTCAACTTTGAACTTGCAACTGTACAATAAAGCGGCCGGAAGGCCTGGCCTACCTTCCGGCCATGAGACCGCGCGAACGCGATCTCAATCGTTATTATACGACAGTGCAGTCGATATATCAAGCAGAGTTAGAACCAATAATCCTTAAGATTTCTCGATATACGAAGTCCGTCTATCTTAACCACGAGGCTAATTCATGCGCGATAGTGTAGTGCATCCGTTCACATCGGGCGGCGTCGGTTTGTCTTGTCTGCACAATATATGGCTAAGCTGTTGTCCAGAGGGTTAGCCGCGTGTCGGCATGGGCAAGAAGGGGTAGCGCTGATCGGAGGACACAAGATGGAGCTTTCTGAAAAAAAGTGCGTCTCCTGCGAGGGAGCCGTCTCCCTGCTTGCCGAGGATGATATCGCCGACCTGCTAGCGCAGACCCCCGGCTGGGAGCAGTCGGACGGCCGGATCGAGCGGACGTTCAGGTTCGCCAACTTCGTGGAGGCGATGAAGTTCGCAAACCAGATCACTGAGATCGCCGAGGCCGAGAACCATCACCCCGACCTGCACATCTCCTGGGGCAAGGTCCGCGTCGAGCTCAGCACACATTCGATCGGCGGCCTTTCGACCAACGACTTCATCGTCGCCGCCAAGATCAACAAGATCTGGGACCGCGAGGAGCACGAGCAGGCGATCTAGGACCGACCGTCCACGCTGTCAGTCGTCCCGCGCCGCCCCGGTAACTCTGCACGGGAGCAGCCAGCGCGGACGCCTGACAAAGGGGCCGTCCACGAAGGTCTGCTCTACCAGTCCACGCTTCTCGAGATGGTCGAAGCAGCTCCGCATGCACCCCCGCGATGCCCCGATGCCGTAGCTGCCGGCGTCTCCCCACTTCTGCAGCATGGCGCGTCCCTCGATGATGCAGCCCGACGGGAATTCCGCCGTCGCCCTCCATTGCCCCGTTGACATCGGCCAGCAGAACTTGTAGGCCGCCTCCTCGCTCATCTCCTGCTGCGTGACGTCGATGTTCCATCCCGGGAAGTCCTTGTGGATGAACGGGGAGACGCGCGAGTCGCCGCCGTGGTAGATGAGCGTGCACTTGCCCATGTCCACATCCGCCCACTCGTAGGTCTTGTCCTCGATGCTGATCTTGACGCCGCGTCCCTCTCTGACGTGCGGGATCGCGCCAGGACAGCCGCTCACGCACTGCATGCAGCGGTCACAGATCGACCCGGGCTCCAGCAGGGGATCGGGCTGGAGGGGCGCGTCAGTGATGATCGCGTGCACGCGCACTCGCGGCCCGAACTTCCTGGTGAGGAGCACCTTCGACCAGCCGATCTCTCCCACCCCCGCGGCCACTGCCGCAATGCGAATCGCGAAGTGCACGTCCGGAGCCACGCCTCCGTCGCGCAGCGGAGGCCGGTCAGGCTGGGTCTCGGGAACGCCGGAGTAGCAGGGGACCGCCTCCCATCCGTGGTCCTCGATGAGACACGCAAGCTCGAAAAGCGGAACCTGGATGAACTGCGCGTTCAGCAGACCGTGATAGTCGAATGTCGTATAGGACGGCCAGTAGGTCCCTTCCTCGATCCCCCGCCATCCCCCGCGAAGGATGCGCTTCCCGACCACGATCACCGATCGCGCTTCGGGGAATATCGACGCCGGATGCATGCGCGGCGGGCGCCTTCGAACCGCTCGATGTTCGCGATTCCCACGACATCGAGCCCTTGTGCATGCGCGAATTCCTTGATCTTGCCCGCGGTAAGCGCTTCCATCTCAGAGGTCCTCCGGTCGCAGCGCGCGCGTCTCCTCGACGATCCCCCATGGAGGCCGGACCCTGAACGGAGTGCGGAACGTCTTCGCCAGCCGGTCTTCGCGTTCGAGGTAATCGATGCAGCTTCGCGTGCACAGCGCGCCGTGACGGTCAGGCTTGCCGGCGGAGTAATCGGAGTTGGGCTGCGCTCCGTTCCTGCACGTCCGGCACTTAGCGTAGTCAATGGCCGCCACCGTCATCTCCTTGCCGCAGATCGTCAGCTTCTTCTCGCCCTTCGGATCGATCGCGCCCATCGGGCAGAACCTGGCGTGCTCTCTGCACCGGTCGCACACCTCGGTCTCGAGCAGTTCGTCAGGTTCGAGCTGGGCCGTTGTGAGTATCAACTGCATGCGCTGTCGCGGGCCGAACTCAGGCGTCAGGAACATGCCGCAGTAGCCGATCTCGCCGACGCCCGCGCGCACCGCGGCGTCATCGACGTCGATCATCACATTTGGCGCCGGCTGACCCGCCCTCACGGCGATCCCCATCGGCGGAGTCTCGACCGGAAGGTCCTGGATCGGCATCGCCTCCCATCCGCTGTCCTCGATGAGCTCCGCTGTGCGGAACGTGACCGTCGCCAGGACGCGTGTCCTGAGCCACTGGTCGCCGTAGAGGTTGTACAGGCCGAACTGCGTGCCTTCCTCGATCCCGCGAAGCGCTCCCCGCGGGATGCGCTTGCCGATCACGACGACCGATCGCGCCTCCGGCATGATCGAAACGGGATGGTGCTCAGCGGGAACGCCCTCGAATCGCTCGACCGGCGCTATTCCGATCAGGTCGGCCCCGACCCCCCGCGCGTAGGTCTTGATCGCGGCTGTCAACGTGTCCAATCGTCATACCCCCTCGGTGCCCGTGCTCGACGCCCAGGTCTTCTCTTCGGTTTTTTCGGGCCGATGTCCTCCAATCCGTGCGCATACGCCGCCGCCTGGGTAATCAGAAGGGAGGATGCGCGAACCCGACGTCGAAGGGGCACTTCGGTATGGCAACAAGCATCGAGGGAAAGACCGCTCTCATCACCGGCGGGGCAAAGAGAATCGGGCGCGAGATCGCTCTTGCGCTAGCGAGAGCCGGCGCGAACGTCGTCGTGCACCACCGCTCGTCGTCAGAGGAAGCCGAGGGGCTTGCCGGCCAGATCGAGAACCTCGGGGTGGGGGCGTGGATCGTCCAGGCCGACCTCTCCGATCAGGGCCAGATCGAGTCGCTCGTCGCGCGCGCGGCCGACCGCGCCGGCCCGATCCACATCCTCATCAACAACGCCTCCGCATTCCCGGAATCCGAGTTCGACACCGTCACCCTCGACGAGCTCATTCCAGTGTTACCATCGACGCGTGGGCGCCGTTCGCGCTCGGCAGAAGCTTCGCGGTCCAGCCAGAGGCGCGGCACATCGTGAACATGCTCGACACCCGCATCGCCGGCGGTTATGACTGGAACCACTTCGCCTACAACGCCGCCAAGCACATGCTCGGCCTGTTCACGACTATGATGGCCGTGAAATTCGCGCCCAGGATCGCCGTCAACGCGGTTGCGCCCGGCCTGATTCTCCCGCCCGAAGGAAAGCCTGTAAGCTACATAGAAGGCCTTAAGGACAGCCTGCCACTGCAGCGGATCGGCGATCCGGCGTTCGTGGCCGACGCGATCCTGTATCTGGTGACCAGCGAGTTCGTCACCGGCCAGGTGATCTTCGTTGACGGCGGCCGGCATGTACGCGAGGCGGGCATTGGATAGGATCGTAATTCGCGACATAGCGCTGCGGTGCATCATCGGTACGTATCCCGACGAGCGCCGCGAGAAGCAGGACGTGGTCATCACGGTCACGCTCCACGCTGATCTCTCCCGCGCCGGCCGGTCGGACGACATGGCCGACACGGTGGACTACAAGGCCGTCAAGAAGGCCATCATCGCGCTGGTCGAGCCGAGCGGGTTCAACCTCATCGAGGCGCTCGCGGAGTCCATTGCGGACACGTGCCTTGGCTTCGACGGAGTAGAGCAGGTGGACGTGACCGTCGAGAAGCCCGGCGCGCTTCGCTTCGCGCGCACCGTGGCGGTCGAGATCTCGCGCCGGAGGAAGCCGTAATGAACCGAGACAGAGTCGCCGAGCTTATCAGGGAGCTGCTTATCGAGATCGGCGAGGACCCCGACCGCGAGGGTCTCAAGCGCACCCCGGAGCGCGTCGCCAAGGCCGTATGAGTTCCTTGACCCAGGGCTACGGCGTGGACGTCGGCCGGATCACCTCGGGCGCGATCTTCAAGCAGGACACCAACAACATGATCGTGCTCCGCGACGTCGAGGTCTACAGCCTCTGCGAGCACCACATGCTGCCGTTCTTCGGCCGCTGCCACATCGGCTACATATCCAAGGGCAAGGTGCTGGGCGTGAGCAAGCTCGCGCGCGTCGTCGAGGCCTACGCCCGCCGCTTGCAGATCCAGGAGCGCCTCACCCAGCAGATTGCCCGCGCGATCATGGACTCGGTCAACGCCGAGGGCGTCGGCGTGGTCATGGAGTGCCGGCACCTGTGCATGATGATGAGGGGCGTCGAAAAGCAGAACTCGCTCATGACCACGTCTTCGCGTCCTTGGCAGCTTCCACGACTCCGTCGCCACCCGCAGCGAGTTCCTTACCCTCATCAGCAAAGGCCGCAGCGCGGAGTTCTGAGGTTGTGGTAGACTGTCGGCTTCCCTCAGCACGGAATCCCGAAAGCTAGAAAAGGAGAAAGGACCCCTTTCTGGTCTTCTATCTTTCGGGCTTCCATGCTTGAACCACCTTGTCTGTTCCTCGAATATCTAGTACCATGGGTGCAATGATAGCAATCATCGATTACAAAGCGGGCAATCTGACCAGCGTCAAGCTGGCGCTGGAGTATATTGGCGTCGAGTGCGAGATCACCGATCAGCCGGAGCGCATAGCTGGCGGCCGAGCGGGTCATATTCCCGGGCGTGGGCGCGGCCGGCGCGGCTATGAAGTGCCTGCGGGAGCTTGAGCTTATCGAAACCATAAAAAACGTGGTCGCGAGCGGCACGCCGTTCCTGGGAATTTGCCTAGGAACGCAGGTGATATTCGAGTTTTCAGAAGAAGACGGCGGCACGCAGTGCATGGGCATCGTGCCGGGGTCGGTCAAGAAGTTCACTCCGTCGGACCCCATGTGCAAGATTCCTCAGATGGGCTGGAATGCGGTCGAGTTCATGCGGCCACACCCGTTATTCGAGCATATCGAGACCGGCAGCGAGTTCTACTTCGTCCACAGCTACTATCCCGCGCCGTCGGACGAGCGCTACGTGGTCGGCCGGACCGAATACGCGGGCGTCCGTTTCGCCTCGGCAATCGGGCGCGGCAATCTGTTCGCCACGCAGTTCCACCCGGAGCGCTCCGGCAGGATCGGGCTGAAGCTGCTCGAGAACTTCAGCAGGTGGGACGGAACATGCTGACCAAGAGAATCATCCCCTGCCTGGACGTGCGCAACAAGCAAGGTCACCAAGGGCGTCAAGTTTCAGGGCAATGTCGATCTCGGCGACCCCATCGAGATGGCGGTCGCGTATTCCGACGGCGGCTGCGACGAGCTGGTTTTCTACGACATTACGGCCTCGGCGGAGCGGCGCCCATCGACATCGAGATGGTGCGCGAGGTCGCGCAGGGTCATTCATATCCCGTTCTCGGTCGGCGGCGGAATCGAGACGCTGGATGACATGTATCGCGTGCTGCTTGCGGGCGCGGAGAAGGTGTCCGTGAACTCGCTTGCGGTCAAGAACCCCGCCATCATCGCCGAGGGCTCGCGGCAGTTCGGCGCGCAGTGCATCGTGCTCGGAATGGACCCCGTGCGGACCGACGACCCCCGCTTCCCCAGCGGCTACGAGATCACCATCCGCGGCTTCCGCGAGCGCACCGGCATGGACGCCTTGGAATGGGCGAAGCGGGCCGAAGAGCTTGGGGTGGGGGAGATCGTGGTCAACTCGGTAGACGCCGACGGCACCCGCGACGGCTATCGAACTCAACCTCACCCGCATGATCTCCACCTCCGTAAGCATCCCCGCCGTCGCCTCCGGCGGCGCGGGCACGCCTCAGCACCTCATCGATGTCTTCAACCAGGGCGCGGCCGACGCGGCCATCATCGCCTCCATGACCCACACCGGCGAGTATACCATCGCCCAGATCAAGGACGAGTTGGCCAAGGCGGGAGTGCCGATCCGGCGAACGTGGTGATCGCCACTGCCGCTCCCTCTCCCGCTGGAAAGGATTGCGTTACTGTGCGACATCTTGCTCTGGTTATGCTCATTCTTCTCTATCCCGGCACACGCTGCTGACGGCACGAAGCTCACCGTGATGACCTACAATGTGGAGTATGGGGCGGGGGTTGATCCGACAGAGGCGAGGATCGTCGAACGAAGCCACTAAGGGCAAGTATGCCGGCAACCGCCTGGATCGGGTGATCTCGGTCATCAAGTACGTGAACCCGGACATATTAGGCATCGAAGAGGCCTGCTCGTGGGATAAGAACGACGAAGCGGTGGCAAAGCAGGTTGCCAAGGAACTGGGCATGCACTATTACGTGGCGAAATCCGGCAAGAGCCGCTTCAACGTCGCGCTGTTCAGCAAGCTTCCCATAGTATCGGCGAAAGGGTTTCCCGACCACTTCAGCCGCGCAGCCCTGCAGGCGGAGCTCAAGCTTCCCGACGGACGCACGCTTCATGTCTTCGTGGCGCACTTCAACCTTCTGAGGGATAAAGACAGCCAGTTGAGCGAGATACGGTATCTCGCCGAGCAGATGAAGCCGCATGCGTTCGATTTGGGAGTGATGATGGGAGACTGCGAACTTCCAATATGGGGTCCGGAAAGATAGCACGGACGCGCTTCGGGCTTCAGGGTTTGTCATTGCTCCGCCGGTCGGAGAGCGAATCGACCAGATATGGACTTCCAGGCCGCTCGCAAACGACATCAAGGAAGGCCGCAAGATCCCGGCTGAGCTGACGAATGGGACTTCCGATCATCGCCCGACGGTGATGGTCATAGGCATACCGGATAAGTGAGTCCTGCCCAGCAGCAGCAGTAACCCCGGCGTCTGCCAATATCAGCAAGCTCATCAGAAACCGGTAATTGTACCAGTTTTATGGTTGACCGGCACGGGTAATACCAACTCAGCATTAAGGTCTGTGCAGACGCCCGCTGATCAGCGAGATCCGTCGCAAGGTTTGCGGGACGCGAGGCGCCAGACCTGTAGACGGAAGGAGACAAGATGATGAGAACCCGTTCGCTTCTGTGCCTGGTGTGCGCGCTCGCGCTCCTGGGAGGAGCCGTATACGCGCAAGCTCCCAATGTCGCCTTTGACGAGAACGGCAACGGTTTTGCCCAGGGCAAACCCCTGCCGTCGGGCATGGGGCCCGACCCCGGTCCGGGAGGGCTTCCCCTGGCGTTGTGGTACCAGTTGCCATTCCAGCCCGTTGTAGGGGATTTGGTCCTGATGGATGACACCGGCGCCATCAGCGACGTCGTGCGCTTCGGTGAGTTCCATACAGTCTACTTCTATTCGGACATCGAAGACCCTGGTGTTCCCGGTGACACGGACCTTGCCGACGTTGGCTTCCCGACCGCAAACTGGCCGCTCACTGTCTATGTGCCCGAGCAGGGCGTCGAGGGCCATGACGGAGCCATCTACCGGCCTGGACAGGGCATGCCGGGCTTCTCCCCGGAATTCCCCGACACGCTGGTCTACAAGATCGTCAGTGACGGCGTGATACCCGAGCCCGGCAGCCTGTTTGTGCTGGGAGTGGGGCTCGTCGCGATGGCCGGATCAATGATCCGTCGCAGAGCGCGATAGTCTCGTTACCTCCTCCGTAACACGACTCTATCGGGCCAAGTCTGGTATGCCTCGGGATGGATCGAGTCCCGGGGCATACGGCTCTCTAACCAGTGCACTGCGCCGCCACCAACTCACAACCTGGGTGCCGGGATCGCGCGGCGGGTGGCGCCGCGCGGCTCACTTTGCCATTGGCATTGTGGCGACTGGGGTTATTATTCACTCACACAGCTTGAAGCCGGGCTCAAGAAACCTGTGCACTGCCTCGATGCTATCGGCTTCTACGCGGTCCAGCAAGGGGCGAAGTCCGGCCCCGGATTGGCTCCTATCTCTGAAGCCTCCTCGTCCACTCCACCAGCGCCTCCAGCAGTTCGCGGATGCGGCGGCGGGTGCCGGCGTCATGGAGGTTGCCTTGCTCGTCGATCTTGTGGTCGGCGGAGGCGACCATGACCTCGGGGCGGTTGAGCGGGATCATGTTGACGAAGACGCAGGTCTGGCGCAGGTGGTATTGCGCTCGTGCGGTTCCGATGCTGCCGATTGTCGCGCCCATTATCGCGACCGGCTTGCCGTCGAACGCGTTGTCGCCGTATGGCCTCGAAGCAGCGTCGATGGCGTTCTTGAGCACGCCGGGCATGGAGTAGTTGTACTCCGGCGTCACGATCAGAAGCGCGTCCGCAGCCCGAATCCGCTCCTTGAACTCACGCAACTTCGGCGCGGGATCGTTTTCGAGGTCCTGGTTGAACGGCGGTATGCCCGCCAGGTCGAACTCCTCCAACTCCGCGTCTTCAGGCGCCACCTCCCGCGCCACTCGCAGCAAGGCGCGGTTATACGAACCCTTACGCAGGCTGCCCGCAAAGCCCAGAATCCTGATCTTGGACATCTTTGTTCTCCGGTGAATTCGCTGTCACGCATATACCGCCCCAGGCCGCGCCGCCAAACCGGCCGAGCGCGGGACCTTCAGGTGGAATACCCGCGTGATGTAAATAATCCGTAAAAAGTTCGTGAAAGCACTTGCACAAACGCAGACGAGCGCCTATAATGACTCTGTGATATACAACGTTGGGCACCGGTTTGCTTTCGTCACCCCCGTGGATTGCACCATCTTCTACGACTGATCGAATTCCCCGTCAACGGCAATTGTGCCTCGTGTTCTCGTTGGAAATCTCAAAACATTCGAAGGGTGGCATCAGAATTGGCCAACAAATCACTCTACGTAGGAAACATGTCCTACAACACTACAGAGAGCGACATTCGCGCTCTGTTCGAGCCGTACGGCCCGATCGCTGACGTGCGGATCATCGGAGACAAGGGATTCGGATTCGTGGAGATCCCCGAGGAGAACATGGCGGCAGCTATCGAAGCTACCAACGGCAAGGAAGTCGGCGGAAGAACGCTGACAGTCAACGAAGCCAGACCGAAGACCGAGCGCAGCGGCGGCGGCGGAAGTCGTGGCGGCGGTGGCGGCTACGGTGGTGGCGGCGGCGGTGGCCGTCGCTGGTAGAAGCTCCCAGCTAAAGTAGTAATCTAGGGGCATCCGGTGCACTGCATCGGGTGCCCTTTTTGCTGCCTCCTGTGGCTGGCCTCGCGATTCCCATCCACCTGAGTGCACTGCTTCGCTGTTTCGGGATTTGGACGTGAAAAAGCGACCCACAGAACAAAACCGAACCAGCGTTGCCCTGCTCGTCGAACTCGTGCTCGGCCCTCCCACGGGCTCGCTGACTGCGATATACCGCCGCAGGCCGGCCGCCAAGTCGGCATTGAGTGTGTCTTCAGTTTTCCGGGAAACTTGTCGTAGGAGGCGTTTCCAAACGCCGATTCCCGGGCACAACGCCTGGGCGTTCGGTCTTTGGAAAACCCTCCTACAGCGGTGCAGTTCCCGGAGAACTGAACTCATTCGGCATTGATTGTGTTGCGGGCCTGTGCTATACTCCAGCCTGGTGTGGGGCGAAGGGAGCAGCTATGGGCAGACTGAGATGGATTGCCGCGTTCGCCGCGGTGGCGGTTGCGATGTGCGGCGCCGCAGGGCGGGCGGACAAGGTGGCCGTTGACCCGAATACCCCAGCCGCGCAGGCCAGGGCCGTGCCAAAGGACGAAGCCGACCCCCGCATGGCGGTCAAGATTACCTACGACAGCGGCTACAAACGGCTGCACGCCGTGATCGAGGATCTTTCCCGGCTCGGCGGAGTCTCGATTGCCTGCGGGCAAAGCGCCAAGGACTGGCGCGTGCGCGATATTCCTGTTGTGGTCTGCGTGACCGATATGCCCCTGGGCAAGGTGCTCCATGCCGTGACCGAAGCCACTCACACATGGGTGGTGACCTACCGCACCGGCAACGACAACTCGGCCAAAGGCTACCGGGTCTGCCGCAGGCAGAAAGAGGAAGCGGAGATCGATTCGCTGCTCCAGAGCAGGCACGACGCGAAGATGGCGCGGGTGAACTGGCAGTGGGACGCGATGATGGCCTACGGCAAGTCCCCGGAACTCACGAAGTTCAACGACCACTACGCCATATTCGGCAAGCTGCTGTGGCCGGTTGCGAAGCTGATGGCCACCCTCGGCCCCGATGCCAGAGATAGGATGCTCAGCGGCGAGGCCTTCCGGTTCTACGGCGCCGACGCCGCGACCAAAGAGGTCATGAACGACCTCTACCAGATCGCCTGGCACGACATGCTCGAGGGCATGCGTGAGGAGGGCAAGACCGCGCCGCCCCCGACCGCCCAGGACGCCGAGGGCTCCGAGCTGACCATCAAGCTTATGGACACGGGCGATTCCGGCGAGACTGAGATTCAGGTGAACCTGAGCCCGATGGTGTTCGGCAGGGCGGAGAGCGGATGGATCACCGAGCTGAGCCGCGCGCAGGCGCTGTGCGGGACCGACCTGAAGTTGCCCGACTACCCCAAGGACACCCAGACCCCGAGCCTGCTGGACGATCTGGGCGATCCGTCGATGGCCCGGGTGAGCCGAAACAAGCGCAGCAGCATGGACTACCGGCTGCTGAAGGCCACGATCGACGTCGAGAAGCCCAAGGACCTCAAGAACCCCACGTTCGCCGACTTCATCCGGGCGCTGGCCAAGGGTAGCGGATGCAACATGGTCGTCGAGGACTTCCTCAGCCAGATGGACTACCGCCACCAGCAGATGGACCGCATGTTTGCCAAGAGCACGTCGATCGCGGACCGGTTCCAGTACCCGCTGAGCGGCAGAGTCATCGACTACGCGTGGTTCTTCAACGAGGGCGAGAAGCTGCTGGTGGGGTGGGCCGACGACCAGCACGACCGCACGTGGCGCGACCACCACAGGAACCTGGTTTCCGAGGAGTATCTCCAGGGCCTCAAGGACAAGCTCGACGGAGCCGGCCTCGACCTTGACGACGTCGTTCCCCTGATGACCATGCCGTCCCGGTCCTTCGAGGAGTGGATATGGTATTCCAGGGATTTCGCCTGTCTGAACCAGGTGCGCGGCGGGGATGAGAAGGTGCCGTGGTGGAAGCTGTACGAGTCGCTTGCGCCGGAGGATAGGGCGGCGGCGAAGTCCGACGACGGCCTGGCGCTCGGCAAGTTCGACCCGGAGTGGATAAAGGCCGTCTTTCGCGCGGAGAAGCTTACGGCGAGCGCCTATGTCGGGTACGGCCACCAGACCGAGCAGGAGAAGCAGCAGCGAGACGCCGAGCGCAAGCGAAGAGACCGGGCCACGTCCGACTCCAAGATCATCTCCACGATGGTGATGCGCATCAGCAAATCGCCCGCATCCACACGCATTGTCACCATCAAGCAGGGCGACCGCGAGATGATGACGGGCGGGCGAATCCCTCCCGAACTGAAGCTGTTCGACTACCGCATGGCGATCGACTACAAGATCGACGGCGAAGACGGCGAGATGACCGTCGGCGGCCCCAACGTCCCGCTTCCGGCCAGGTCGCCGGAGCGCGAGGCCGAGATAATCAAGGCCGCCCAGGACGCGGCCAAGTAGCGCAGACCGTACCCTGCCGCGTTGGGCGCTTCGTGCCGGCTATCTGCTCGGAGACTCCACGCACGGAAGCGCGCCGGTGAAGCTCCCATTGGCCAGACGGCAGACCGGGCTGTCGGCGGCGGGGCGGAAGTCCTGGTGAGCGACGTCGGCGAAGCGCGGGTCTGCCGTGATCGAGCCGCCGTCCTTGCCGGTCTTGGCCTGATAGGCTGGAAACTGGGCCATCGTGTAGCGGTCCGAGACCCAGCGGATCATCTCGCCGGACGCCTGGTAGTAGCAGTTGTGGTCGAGAGTCAGGCTTGATGACCAGTCGTTGTGCAGGTCGATGCAGCATTCGCGGTCGCGGTTGGTCTGGTAGAAGATGTTGTTGCGCACGAAGACCGAGGTCGTCTTGGCGGGGTTGTTGTAGAACATGAGGTGGCGGCCGCTTGGGTCGGGCCGCTGGGCGTGCCCCCAGCCGTGTCCGGCGTTGACGCAGGTGTTGTTCTCGAAGTGGATGTCATGCGTGACCGAGTCCGCGGGGCGGTTCCAGTATTCGAATGAGGTACTCGCAGTTCCAGATGATGTTGTTGCGATAGGTGATGTTGGCCTGGGTGTTGGTGGCCGAGCCCTGATTGGTGAGCGCGGCGTCGTAGATCTCCCAGAGCCGGCAGCCCTCCACGAGGTTGTCTTGCGCGCCGATCCAGAACTCGATGCCATTGCCGTATCTGACGGGCTTGCCGGACTGGTCGTAGTTCAGCAGGCCGCCTCCGATGAACGAGAGGTCGCAGTTCCGCACGATGATATGGCTCGTGTTCCAGCCGCCGATGCCGTGCGCGCCGCCGTAGCGAAGGTCTAGGTCGGTGTATGTGACGTAGCTGCGCTGGCTCTCGTCGATGATGAACTTAGTAAGCGCGCATTCGATGCTGGAGTAGCGCTTCGCGGGGTTCTGCTCGCAGTAGACGACGAGGACGTGCTTGTCGGGGTCGTAGCAGAACTTGCGAGGCCCGTTCACGTCCTCACGCTTCCAGACCTTGATGCCGACGGCTTTCTCATTATCGAAGATGATGTTGCCCACGTCCACCGGGATGCCCTCGGTCTCCCAGATACTGCCGCCCTTGTCGTGCCAGTCGGCCTCGGCGTTGTGCTGGACGGAGCCGTAGATGCGGGGCTTGGCGCCCCTTGCGTAGGCGGAGTAGGTCACCGGCCCGGTCGCGTCGCCGCTGACCGGTCTGAGCTGGCCGTGCCATACGTCGCCTCTTCTGAACAGGACGGAGTCGCCGGGCTTGAGGGCGGCGGAGTTGACGCGGTCGAGTGTCTGCCACGCGGACCTGGGCGAGAGGCCGTCGTTGGAGTCTTTGCCAGTGGCGCTGACGTAGTAGGTGGCGCCCTCTGCGCAGGCGGCGGCCGCGATCAGGATAAGTGATGCGGTCAGGATCAGCATTCGCACGTTCATCTCCATTCGTCTACGCTGGGGTCACAGACCCCGAATTCCGTTTCGGGCGCGGTCTGCAGATCGAGCTCGATCACGGCCTACTTGCGGCCACCCAAGCCCCGGCTGCGGATCGCAGGCCGGCCTCTGCCGCCGCAAGGCATCATGGAGTACAAAGATAAGGGGTGAGGAACCAGCCTCACCCCAACACTACAAATTCCAGAACGGATACTCGTTTACTTCCTTCGCAGCCTGCTGAATCCGACAACGCTGCTCAGACCCATGATGCCAAGTAGAACACTCATGGGTTCAGGAACGGGCGCCGGCGCCGGACCACGCACGGGGCCGGTATACCCATAGGTATCCTGTAACGATGCCTCGCGAATGCTGCTTGGTCCCCGCGGACTGTCAAATCCGAAGGTGAACGTTTCGCCTGCGTCGAGCGTGTCAGGATCGTTCCCAGTTACTTGCCAGTACACGGCCGAGCCGCTGGGTGTCCCACCGTCCCAGCCGAACGGACCGGTGATATTAGTGACCAGCGCGGTGTCGATAGCACCCAACGTGATTGTCAGGCCTCGGATGTTGGTCGCGGTTCCCCCGGGAGTCAACGCGTATGTCCAGTTCCAGTAGCCGCCCATGTCGGTAGCTGTCGTGAGCACGTCGACCCAGGCTTCAGGGTGATCGAACACGCCCAACTGCGTCGTCCACGTATCTGCGCTGGCGACCGAGGCGGTCAACGCCATCAGCAAGCAGGCCAAGATAATCGTCTTTCTCATATTCTCACCTTCCCCCTCAAAAATATACCGCGCCCATCTTGCCCTGCCTTGAGGCCTATCGACCCGGCGCGCTATCTCACCCTCACACGAGTGATGCACCTGACTCACCTGCACACAACGGCGCCTGCTGCTACCGGCAGGCGAATCAAGTGATACAGACACAATGGCATAATAGCCGAGGCAGCCAGCCTTGTCAAGTAGCCAGGTGAAAAACTGGTATTATTGCTGGGCCCGATACGAGAGTGCGCGAACGCTTGCCCGTCAGTCGATATTGAGCCCCATCCGCACCTTGGCGGTCGTCGGGGCGTTGTTGGTTATGCGCTCGCCGCCCTTGAACTGGCAGCCGAGGATCGCGGCGGAATGCGTGCCGGGGCCGAGCTCGATCTGCTTCTTGCCCGCGGCCAGGAACTCGCAGCCGTTGACGATCACGGAGCCGCTCTTGAGGAGAATCGCGGCGGCCTTGGGGTCCTTGTTGGCCCAGCCGGAGAAGTGGCAGGAGGTGAAGGTGACCGTGCCCTTGCCCTCGATGACGGCCTGGTTGTCGGTGGAGTCGATGGGCCAGAACCCGCAGTTGGAGAACTTCACGGGGCCGTTGTTGTTCGGGCCGACGACGACTGTCGCCATGAACTGGCTGTTCGAGAATGCGACCCCCGCGTGGCCCTGCGACGCGTCCACCTGAACGGCCACCGGGCAGATATCGGACCCGCACTGAGTGAGCACCGCGTTGGGCTCGCCCTGCTGGGTCGCGACGAAGTGATAGCCGATCTTTGGGAAGATCACGAAGCAGTTGTTCATGTATTCCCAGTCGGTTTTGCCGATCACAAAGCCGATGAGGTTTGCCGGCAGATAGTCCACCAGCTTCTGCCACTTGTCGCCCTTCGGCGCGCTTGGAAAGGCTGCCCGGCCCCAGGAATGGGGGTTGAAGTGGACGTTTTCGATGCGGCCGATGTCGGTGGTCTGATTGACGTAGATTCCAACCTTGAGCGGGCAGCCGAAGACGTTGCTGATGTAGTGCAACTCGTTCCAGTTGGTGCCGAAATCGATGCCCTTGTAGGGGTTGACGAGCGTCACGTCGATCACGCTGCAGTGCATTCCGCTGCCGCGGATGGTCCAGGGATAGGGCGTGACGTTGTCGATGTCCTGCTTGGGGTAGAAGAACGTGATTCCCTTGACGCAACTGCTCTGATGCAGCGAGATGAGCGGGGTTGCGTTTTCGTCGCCCGCGCCGCCGGTGGCGTAGATGACGGTTCCCTTGCCAATATCGGCGTGGTGCGGGGCTTCCCAGACTCCCATAAGCGTGACGCCCTGGGGAACGTTGAGCGAGCCGGCTATGAGATACGTTCCCGCCGGCGCCAGCACGATCCCGCCCTTGTCGGCGGCGGAGTCGAGCGCTTTCTGGAATGCGGCGGTGTCGTCGGCCTTGCCGTCGGCGTTCGCCCCGAAGGCCGTTACGTTCGCGGAAATGAGGCCATCTGTGTCGGCGGCGCACATTGTGGCGGCGATCAGGATAAGTGCTGCAATCAAGATCATCATTTTCATATTCAGCTCCTTTCGTCTATGTCATAGGGCGCCGCGGGTGCGGAGCCGGTCCCGGAGCGCGGTTATGTCTATGGCGGATGGGGAGATGCCCTCGCGGGCGGCGATTGCGGCGGCGCGGCCCGCGGCTTCGCCCATCGCCATGCACGTTGACATCACCCTGATCGCGGCCATTGCCTCGTGCGTAGTCGAGATACACCGGCCAGCCACGAGCAGGTTCTGCACACCCTTGGGCACGAGCGAGCGATAGGGTACGTCGTAGCAGTCGCCGCACCATTCGAGCGTGCAATCGCCGTCGCCCGGGCTGTGCAGGTCGATCGGATAGCTGCCGACCGCGATCGCATCGTCGAACCGGCGGCAGCCGAGTATGTCCTCGCGCGTCATCACATACTCGCCCACGATCCGCCGCGTCTCGCGAATACCCAGGAACGGCGCGACGGCGGTCTGGACAGCTCTGGCGAAGCCGGGCACGTATGTGATCAGATAGCGGCGGATATCGTCGATCTGCGCGGCGGCAGCGATCTCGCCGGCGGCGAGGCTGCGCGGGTCGGTTCCGTCGATGCCCTTGACGCGGGTCATATTGACCCACACGTCGCCGTCGCGCAGGGCGGTGATCAGGATCGTGCGGTCTGTGGCGACCGAGAGGCCGTCAGCGCGGGCTTTGGCGATCAGCTTTCGCAGGCCGACCACGATGAAGCGTCGGTTTCGCGCGAAGTAGTCCGGCGGGATGGAATCGGCGTCGTAGGCGTCGGAGTCAGCGGCGATGCTCGCCCTGAGCTTCTCGGTATCGACTCCGGACATGCGGAACATGAGGGTGGGGGGCTGCATTCGACCGCGGTGGTCGCCCTTCTCGCACTGCACGCCCGCGCGGAAGGCTGCGTCGCCGTCGCCGGTGCAGTCGACGATAGTCTTGGCGAGGATCGCTTCTCGGCCGGACTTGCCCTCGGTGACTATGCCGCGCAGGCGGGGGCCGTCCATAATGACGCCGGCACAGAAGGTGTCGAGGGATATGCTGACACCGTATTCGGACAGCATTGCGAGGGCGGTGGGATCGACTGCGTCCGGGTCGATGAGCGTGATGCTGACGTGGAGCGGGCAGGGCTGGTGCGGGCCGGCAGCGTCGATCGCGCGGAGGCGGTCGATGAAGAGCTGCGGCAGGCCCTTGATGATCTGCTCGCCCTTCTGACTAAGGAAGCCCAGCACCGGCAGGCCGATGGTCAGATTCCCTCCGACGAATCCGCGCTTCTCGATCAGCGCCACCTTCGCTCCGTCCTGTGCGGCGGCAAGCGCGGCGATGATCCCCGACGGGCCTCCCCCGACGACGAGCACGTCCGCCTCGGAGCTGACAGGCGCGGTTCGCGCGGGTTCGTCGATCGAGCGCGACTCAGGCATGGTCAAAACTCCACGTCTGCGAATATGAAGTAGTGGTCGCTGGGGTAGCGACCGTTGCGGCTGTCCCGGATGATGCCGGCGGCCAGCGGCTTGACCGGCCCCCTGCAGAAGATGAAATCGATCTTGCCCTTGACCTTCTCCGGCGGTCTGGACTCGGGGAACTTCGGGCCGAGGAATGCGTGGAAGGTGAAGCCGGGGTCGGCGGGGCCATGGACGGCGGTGTAGGTGTCGAGCCAGCCTCCCATTCTGATCACGTGGATGGCGGGGTTGGAAGCGTCGGCGTTGAAGTCAGCGGTGAGCAACTGCGGGAGGCCGCCGTCGAACACGTCCGCGGACTCAACCACCAACCGGGCCTGGTTCTCGCGGGCGGTCTGGCCGATGTGGTCGAGGTGGGTGTTGGTGACGCGCAGCTCACGACCGGAGCTGCGATCCTTGAGCTGGAGCCAGTTGGCTAACCGAACGCTAGCCGAGTCCCACGATTTCGAACCGGCGATGTGCGGCGTCTCCGAAAGCCAGAACCCTCCGGCGGTGATGAGCTCGAAGCGGTCGCGGGCGAAAAAGACGGCATTGGTTGGGTCGAACTCCGTGCCGGGGCTGGAGAGGCCGAACGTCTCGAACTCGGGCAGGCGGACGCGAAGGTCCTCGAAGTGTTCGTTGAAGCATTCCTGGAAGCAGATGATGTCCGCGCCCTGCGCGACGATGACCTCTGCGCAGAGGTCGCGACGCGCCTCCCAGTTGTCGCCGGTGTTCGCGTCGTCCGCGACGTTTTTCCGGACGTTGCAGCAGAGGACTCTGAGGCGATGACTATCGTTCACTGGGTCTGACTCCTGTAAGCGCGGATAGCCCGGTCCGGGCAACCGCGTCTTTCATGGAGTTCAGGACGAGGGGCAGGTTTTCCTTTGCGACCACCTCAAGAACACAGTGTCCCCGGAATCCACTTGATTGCAGCGCATCGACAAGCTCGTCCCACGGGATCGTGCCCCGGCCGGGGACGGCGTGCTCGTCCTTTCCCTCGGCGTGGTTGTCGTGGATGTGCATGACGAACGCCCGTGGGGCCAGTGCGCCGGCGATGTGGATGAGTTTGCCGGTGTTGTGCGCATGGCCGGTGTCGAAGCAGACGCCGACGAGATCGGGCGGATAGCCGTCCAGCAGCCGGAGCAGGTCCTCCGGCTCGGCAGTGAAGCGTCCCGGCGGGAGGTTCTCTACGGCGAGCGTCATGTTGCACTGGGCCGCCACTGGCGCGAGCTGGTCCAGCGCACGGCGAAACGCCGCGAAGTTGCCGTCGTCCCATTCCATGCCCTTGCCGTGGCCTCGCGTGTGAACGGTCGCGGTACGGGCGCCGAACGTTGCGGCGGCTCGGAGGGCCTGCGCGACCTGAGCGACGTCGCTGCGCCAGACCTCGGAATCGGTTGTTCCCAGATCGGCCGTGTGGAACGGGGCGTGGAAGGTCACCATCGCGTCCGGCCAGTCGGCGAGCGCCTGCCGCACCTCATTCACGTGAGCCTGGTTGTCGGGCTCGAAGTGGCCGGGCTTGCAGAGGATCTCGACGCCGCCGAAGCCCGCTGCGCGGACGGCAGGAATGGCCTGGGCATGCGGCGTGCCCTGCCAACCCGCGCCCCCGACAAGGAAACCTGATAGCGAGCTGCTCACAGCGTCCCTCACTTACGTCTCGCGGCGAGCAGGACCAGTGGGGCTGTCAGGGCTATCATTCGCATTGTCATCTCCTTGGTGCGCTGGGTGGATGGTGACGGCTCAGACCGTCACCATCCGTGTCATGTCCGGTCGTGCTTGTTGAGGTCGCGCGCCATCTTGTGTATCTTCTTCCACTTAGTTCTCTCCGCGACGGCGGCGCCGGTATCCTGCTTGCGTTCGAGGTAAAGAAGCTCCCGTTTCATCTTGAGGTAGTTTTCGAATCGATTCCGATCGAGCGTTCCGTCCTCGAGAGCCTGGGTGACCGCGCATCCGGGCTCGCCCTCGTGATTGCAGTCGGTGAAGCGACAGTTTGCCGCCATCTCCTCGATGTCGGCGAATGCGCCTGCAAGGCCGCTGCCCGCGTCCGTAAGGCCCAGCTCGCGCATGCCCGGCGTGTCGATGACGCAGCATCCCGACGGCAGCACGAAGAGCTGGCGCGACGTGGTTGTGTGGCGGCCTCTTGCGTCGAAATCGCGCACCTCCTGAACCCGCTGAACGTCGTTTCCCAGTAGATAGTTGGTGAGCGTCGATTTGCCGACTCCCGACGATCCGAGAAGCGCGACCGTCGCGTTCGCCCGCAGGTGTTCTGAGAGCTCGTCAAGGCCGACGCCGGTGTATGTGCTTATCGCGCAGACGGGCCATCGCGCAACCGAGGCACGCACGGCCTCGACCTTCCGTTCGACATCATCGCAGATGTCCGCTTTCGTGAGAACGACCACGGGCTGTGCGCCGCTCTCGAGTGACAGGGTGAGATAGCGCTCGATCCGCCTCACGCTGAAGTTGGCATCGAGTCCGCAGATGATGAACACCGTGTCGATATTCGCCGCGATCGGCTGCATCCCTGTCCGCTTTCCCGCCTCCTTGCGTACAAACAGGCTCTTTCGCGGCAGGATCGATGCTATGATCGCGTGCGGCGGGTCTTCGTCGAGAATCCTGATCTCGACCATATCGCCAACCACCGGCATCCCATCGGGACCGGGATCGTGGTACATCCGTCCGACTGGTACCGCGGGCATTTCGCCCTGCCCGGTGATCACAACATAGTAGCTTCTGTATTCAAGCGATACTCGCCCGGCCGAGATACCGTCCGGCGAGTCGATAGGGGTCCGTTCTTCCGGTAACAACGCATTGTCCTCCAACATATTCCAAGAGCGAACGTGACGAAGGGATCAGCGCCGTGCGCCGGAACTACGGGTGGATCGACAAGAGAAGCCTACCAGCTAAGCGACGGAGCGCGACACCGATCCCGGTATTTGGAATATGTCATACACAGCGACCATGTTGCGCCTCCTTGAGGTGTGATGATGTGATTATACCCCATTGCGGGCGGGCTGGCAAGAGGTTTCGGATGTGTTCAGTTTTCCGGGAGACTTGTCGTAGGAGGCGTTTCCAAACGCCGATTCCGCGGGCACAACGCCTGGGCATTCGGGTTTTGGAAAACCCTCCTACAGCGGTGCAATTCCCGGAGAACTGAACTCATTCGAGGTTTCGTGCCTGAGACTCCGCCTTCGGACGCGGCCGGGGTAGTGACGAGACGCTCCTCCGCCTACTCTCCGTGGACGCGGTAGATATGGACGGCGTTGGGTTTGAAGCTGTCGGAGATAACGCCGTCGGTGACCGGGACGCTGCGGTTCTCGAACATCACGTCGGCCGTGCCCGTGACGCCAAGACCCGAGAACTTGACCGACGACTCGGGGCTTTCCCGCCTCGCCGCGAGCACGTAGACCTTGTCGCCGACCTTGCGCGCGAGGTACTCCACGTCGTCCGCGCCTTCGACCTTGAGGGTCATGTCGTTCTTGGGAGCGATCAGTACCCCGTTGAGCTCGGTGCCCTTCTTGAACTCCGAGAGCAGGGGCTTCATGACGTTGTACCAGTAGGTCCAGTTCCAGCCGTAGGGCTGATCCTTCTCGCTCAATGCGCCGGGGAAGCCGAACCAGTGGATGCCCTTGGCGCCGTCGATGAACGCCTGATACGTCATATAACGCATCTGCTCGAAGGTCGGCCTGATCAGCACGTTGCCTCGCGAGGGCGCGACGCCGCTCCAGGTGACTCCGAGGACCATGAAGATGGGCTTCTTGTTATGAACGACTTCGACCATGCGCTTGGTGTAGTCGCCGACGACGCTGATGTTCTTGTTGGGTAGATGCGAGTTCTTGCCCATCGGAACGCTGACCGGGTAGATGTCCGCGCCGGAGATGTCGCAGCAATCGTTGTAGCGCACCAGTTCCTCGACGGTGTTGCGCGGCGCCTGGATGCAAACGACGGGCCTGTCCGGGTCGATCTCCTTGATGACCTTGTAGCCCTTGTCGAGCGCCGCTGGGTCCTTCTTGCCCCACGCGGGCTCGTCCTCGTTCTTCCAGAAGAACACGCCGGGGCGGTCCTTGTATTTGGTGATCATCTGGCGGAGCATCGCCTCTCGCTCGGGATGGTCGGGGGTGAGATAGGTAAGCTCGCGAAGGAATGCCCACGCGCCAATCCCTCCGACCGCTTCGGCTGCCGCGACGTCCGCCTCGAACTTCTTCATGGTCGCCTCGTCCCAATTGTTCTGGGTCGGACCGGAGCGGAAGTAGTTGATGCCGCCGTCAGCGAGTTCCTTCCAGCCGTTCTTGCCGTCGGGTGTCTTGAGGTCGGAGGGCGGGCCGGGGGCGACCCCCAGCGGCAGGAATCGCTCGCCGTTGAACGTGAGCGTCAAGTCCTTTTCGATACCGATCTTGACAGGGCCGGCAGTCGCGGCCGATGCGATAAAGACGCAGCAGAGCAGTAACAGCAGTTCTCTCATCGAGCCTGATCCCCCAGTGCGCGAGCCGTGCGACGGGCTCGTCGTTTCTCACTGCATTATAGGTGCACTAATGCGGATTAGTCAATGGGGATCATGACGAGGGGGCTGAGTCGTTCGCGGCGGCGGGCTGATGCGCGGTCCGGACGTAGACGAGTGAGAGGAGGAACGCGACCGCGAGGGCGGCCGCCGCGCCAAGGAAGGGGGTATAGCGGGAGTTGAGGCCAAGGAATGCCAGGGGCGCGGAGACGTATAGGATCGAGCTGAACATGGTGCCGAAGATCACGCCCAGGCCCTGTCCGATCCCCAGAGCCCCGATCACGGAGCCGCGGATCCGCGGAGGGGCCTCGGTTATGATCTGCGCAAGCCAGGCGGGCATCGCGATCACGAACCCAAGGCCCATCACGCCCGCCAGGACGCCGAGCCCGAGGGTTGTATGGATCAGCGGCATGGCAAGCAGGCCCGCCGACCCGGCTGCCAGACCGAAATGAACAGAGCGCGCCTCGCCCCAGAGCTTGGCCAGCGGCCCGGACGCGAGGCTGGCCGCGCCGACCAGGCCGCACACGGGCAGGACGATCAGGCCGTAGTCCTCGCCGCTCATGCCCAACTGCTGCATCGCAAACAGCTTGATGACCGGCATGATCAGACCGATTGCGACGAACGTAAAGAAGGCGATGATCATGTAGCTCGGAATGGTGCGAATGCCGAGCAGCGTCGCGGAGAGCAGCGACATCGATGGAGGCGGGGTCTCCTCGGCCTCGGGCATATCGGCTGCTCGCTTTGGTACCAAGAACCACGCGAGCACCGCCGCTACCAGAAACATGCCGCTGGCCACGAAAAACGAGGTCTCCAGAGAGCCGCTGTGGACGTTGGCGTAGCCGCCCACGAGCGGTCCGAACGCGAGCCCGATCATATACGTCAGGATGTAGAGCTCCATCGCGCTGGTGCGGCCGTTTGTGCCTACGCTTCCACCCATCGCGACCACCCCCGCCGTCCACACACCGGCCGACGCGGCGCCGTCGATCACGCGCACCAGGAAGATCCACCAGACCTGGTGAACCGCGACCCAGATCAGCGCGGAGAAGCTGCCGATGACCGCCGCAGCGATGTAGACCGGCCGGATGCCGATCCTGTCTTCCAGCGCTCCCATCGGCCCTTTCATGGCGGTCTCGGCGATGACGAAGGCGGTATAGAACCCTCCGAGGTAGACGGTCCAGCCGAGCGCGGCGGCGTAGGGCTGGATGGCGGACTGGTTGAGGATGCCGTAGCCGAGGTTGGCTATCGTCGTTACCACGCCGACCCCCAGGGCGGTGCGGTAGAGTGAATAGTGTTGGGCGATCAGTTGCTTGAGTTTGTGCAAACCTCTGTCCCCCGCGCAGTCATGCTACCCACAATGGCAATCGGTGTGTGCTGGGTAGACTTGTAATGGAGCGCGAAGGCCGATGGAGAATGACGATGTTTGTAATGGCGTTCTTTCTACTGCTGCTGACGGTGACAGCGGCGATATTCGCGTTCGGGGCGGTCGTGCCTGCGGGTGTGACGTGGGCGTTTGCGCTGTTCTGGGTCTTTCTGGCGCTGCTGATCATAGTGCTGTTCGCTGCCGCGGCGCCACGCGGACCGAGACATCCGATCGAGCACCAATAGGGCCGTCGGCTCACTTCTGCTTGAGGTGGTCTTCTGAGGGCCTGATGGCGCGACCAATCTTGCCCAGCAGGTAGAGAACACTGTGACGGCGCGCAGTGATCTCGAGGTGCGGGAGCGCGTCTACGCGAGCGTTTGGTTCGGAGAAATCGATCGACGCGCTCTTCGCCGCGCCGAGAAGCTGGCTGGGATAGACGCTGCGGTGTCCGACCACGATATACGCCGCGCAGCAGGCAATGGCCGCGTAGGTGCCGATCGTCGGTCCGAACAGCTCCAGACCCATTACCGACGCCGCGATCGGCGTTCCCGCACCCGCGGAGACCAACGCAACCATTCCGAATGCCCCAAGCAGGGGAGCCGGGGCTCCGAACATGTGCGCAAGCGCGTAACCCGATGTAGCGCCGACCACGAACATCGGTGTTACGATTCCGCCGCTGCCGCCGAAGCCGAGGGTGACCGATGTGGCGGCGATCTTCCACCACGCCGCGTATAGCGGCACCGGATGTCCCTTGAAGATCGTCGTCAGGAGCGGAACGCCCAAGCCGACGCTCTCCGGCGCCAAGTAGAAGATCCCGATCAGGATCGCGCCGCCGAGCGCGCCGATGAGTTCCGCACTGAGATTGATCCTCTCCTTGAGATGCTCGGCGAACTTGAGCATCTGGATCAGAAGCAGGCCGACCAGCCCGAAGAATATGCCGGACGCAAGCGCGATCAGCACGCTCTCGGTGTGGGAGTGGGTGAGTGTGTGGAGTATCTTGGGGTCCCGGATCTCTCGCGGGACAGGGTTGCCGGCGCGGCAGACGGTGTGCGCCACCACCCCCGCCACCAGACACGGAAACAGGACGTCGTATCTCATCGAGCCGAGATAGAGGACCTCCGCGCCGAATATCGCGCCCGATATGGGGGTGCCGAAGACCGCCGCGAATCCCGCGCTGATGCCGCATATAACGAGGCGCTTCGCGTCGTTGCGATTGAGTTGGATGATCTTTGCGAATGTGTAGGCCAGACCGGCGCCGATCTGGGCGGCAGGTCCCTCTTTGCCGACCGACCCGCCGACGCCGATGGTGAGCAGCGTCGCAAAGAGCTTGACCGGGACCACCATGATGCCGGTGGCGCCGTCCCTGGTGTGGACTGCCTCGATCACTTTCTCCGTGCCGTGGCCCTCGGCTGTGGGCGCGAGTTTGCGGATGATCAAGACCACTATCGGCAGCATCGCCGGCAGGAGCAAGAACGACGGACCAAAGGGGAACTTGTTGCCGAGGTTGACGAAGATATCGAGAAGGGTGAGGAACAGCGAGGTCGTCGCTCCTACTATCACACCTGTTATGCTAGCTAACACCGACCATTTCAGTACGCTGACGAACAGAGTGCTCTGCTCGGCGAACATGGCACTTGTCGCGGCGTTACCGGACCTGATCGGTACGCCATAAGCGTTTCAATCAATGCATCCTTCCGCTCAGTATTCGTTTTTTGTAGCAGATTGGGAGTGAGGAAACGGGGTCTCGCCAATGCCGGCGGAGGGTTTGGAGTCCCAGACGAGCTTGCGCACGGGGAATGAGATCTCTATACCTTCGTCTTTGAAACGCTTGTGCAAGGCCTTTATGAATTCGTGCTGTAGTCTATACTGCGCTCCCACGTCGACGGCTCTGAATATCACGAGAAACTCGATATTGGAGTCGGCGAACTTCTTGTAGCGGAGCACGGGGTCGTAGCTCAGATCGCTGCCCTCGAACGCCTTCAGCACCTGGCCGGCGACCTCAATGGAGACGGCTTCTACCCGCTCCAGATCGCTATCGTAACTTACGCCACACCAAGTATACACGCTCAGGGCATGATCAGGCAATGCCATGTTTGTGATTATCGACTGCGTGAGCTTGGCATTCGGTATCAGGACGATGTTATTTGCCCACAGCCGGATGCGGGTGTTGCGCCAACCGACCGTTTCCACGAAGCCCTTGTCGCCGTTTTCCAGCTTGATGTAGTCGCCGGCCCTGATGCTGCGGTCGGCGACCAGGCAGAATCCTGCGAACAGGTTCGCCATCGTGTCCTGCAGTGCAAGCCCTACGGCCAGACCGGCGATGCCCAAACTCGCCAGGACCGTGGTCACCTTCACGCCGCAGATCGATAGCATCCACGTGCAGCCCAGTATCCAGACCGCAAGTATCGCGAGCTTCCTGACGATCGACGTGTGAGACTGGTAGTCGCCGTCGGCAAGGCGGCGGGAATACCAGATACACCGATGTTGACTGCGTTGGTCAGGCCGATGAGAACGGCCATCGCGCCAACGACTTCGAACGCGTCCTTGTGTTGACGGATCACGCCATGCAGGTTCGGAATTCGGGCCATGGCGGCGTAGATTCCAGCCAGCAGGATCAACACAACGGCCGGCATTCGCATCGAACGCAGCAGGTCGTCCGCGACGTTAGCCTCGGATTTGTCGAGCCGCTTGGCGAAGACGGTCAACAGCCGCTTCGCCACAAACGCGGCAACGATAGCCACCAGGAGGATTGCAGCGGCCTCTATGAGATGACGCAGCATTTTCTCTGACATGAACACCAACCTACTACAGACTGCGGCTGCGGCCTATTACTCTGTGCGCCGAATCGGACGGGAAGAGTTCCTTGAATATGCGATAGTACATCAGCTCCTCTTTGTTGAGCAGGACGGTCCCGCCCGGCAGTTCGCGGCGGCGCTCGAACGCCGCGTCGGAGATGTCCTGCTCCGCGACTGATGCGAGAGCCTGGCTCGATCCGCATCCCTTGCTGAACTTGAGCTTGTCTCGGAACGCGATCTCGCCGGGCAAATAGTCCCTGAACGCCTGGCGCAGAATCCACTTCTCGCAGTCGTCTGGGCCAAGCTTGAGCCGGTTCGGCAGGCCGAAGGCGAACCGCACCAGGTCCACGTCCAGGAACGGCACCCTGGCCTCCAGGCCGTGGGCCATCGACATTCTGTCGCAGCGCTGCAGGTTCGTGTTGTGCAGCGCGTTGGTGATGTGGAGAAGCTCCGAACGGAGATCGTCGCCGTCCAACTCCTTGAGGTAATGATACCCACTGAAGAGCTCGTCCGCACCTTCTCCGGAAAGCACGACTTTCACGTGCTCGGAGGCCAACTCCGCCAGGAAGTAGTTCGGGACGGCGCTTCTGACGAGGGCCGCGTCGTAGGATTCCAGATGGTAGATCACTCTGGGCAGCGCGGCGAGCATATCATCGAGCGTGAAAGTCCTCTCGTAGTGGTCCGTGCCGAGGAATTCCGAGCACATCTCAGCGTAGGCCCTGTCCTCGCCATCGTCGGTTCCTACGTAGAAAGTCTTGAGGTCGGGCATGTGGCGGGCGGCGACCGCGGCGATAATGCTGCTGTCCAGCCCGCCGCTGAGAAACACTCCGAGCGGCACGTCGGACATCAGCCGCTTTATCACGGCCCTCTCCAGCAGGCATCTGACCTCGGCGATCGCGCGTTCCTCCGTGATGGACTTGCGCGCTTCGTCCGGTATGTCGAAGTAGTTGTAGAGGCCGGACTCGGTCTGGAAGCAGTGTCCGGCGGGGAATTCCTTGTAGTCGTCTACGACGTCCTGCAGGGCCTTTACCTCGGATGCGAAGAAGAGGCAGTCGCTGTCCTGGCTTACGTAGAGCGGCTTGATGCCCAGCGGGTCGCGTGCCAGGAACATGCCGCGATTGGCGTCATGGATGGCGAACGCGAACATGCCGTCGAGCATCACTACGCACTTCTCGCCGACCTCCTCGTAGAGGTGCAGGATCACCTCCGTGTCGGTGCGCGTCTTGAATCTGTGCAGCGGCTCGAGGTAACTCCTGAGCGCGCGATGGTTGTAGATCTCGCCGTTGAAGACAATGCAAACGGAGCCGTCCTCGTTGAACAGCGGCTGGCTGCCGCCATCGACGTCGATGATCGACAGTCTGGAATGACCCAGCCTGACGCCATCGCGCGTGCACTTTCCCTGTTCGTCGGGGCCGCGGTGGCCGAGCCTCGACAGCATGTGGTCGAGGTCGCCGCAGCGCGCCTTCGGTCCGAGGATTCCGGCAATTCCGCACATTGTTTACTCCTTCGAGGTCAGAGGTCGGAGGTCAGAAGTCCGACGCTCCGGCCGATAGACGATTTCAGTGCCGCTATTCTCTCCTCTTCGGTCAGGATGCGGCCTGTCTGGGGGTCAACGGCGTAGACGGCGCCGTCGATCACGCGGGTGGTGAGCTTTCCGGCGGCATAGGCGTTGCCCTTGAGATGGGGAGCGTCGAGGATGCCCATTGCGATCGCGCGAGCCAGCACTTGCGGGCTTGTGAGCGGGTCTTCATCGCCGTCGCCGAGCTCCCGGATCGCGTTGAGGGTCACTTCGGCCTCCCTCATCAATTCGCTCTTGCGTTCGAGCATTGCGTTGCTCGACATCATCGGGTGCACTTTGCCCAGGCAGTTGCGCAGCACGCCGTGCACGATATTGCAGCTCTCGATCACCTCGTCGGCGCTCGCGGCATGATCGCCCTCGCAGTAACCGACTACGTGAATGATATGCGGCATCACGCCGAGCGCGAGCACGGTCGATGCGGCGAGCTGGCCCTTGGCCTTATCGACCTGCGGCGACAGATGCAGCAGCCCCGCGCGGACCTGCCTGAACGAGAAGAAGTCCGACCCGTGCAGGCTCTCGACCATCTCTATCTGAGCCTGAACCTTGGCCAGGTCCATTTCGGGTGATACGCCGGCCGGCGTGTTGAACATATATTGCGCCACATAGTGATTGACGCCCATCTGCTTGGCGTTGTGCGCGGCAAGATATGCCATTACGACCGACGTAACGCCGTGGGAGTCGCGCAGACCCCAGTGGTGAGGCTCATTGACCTCGACCGGGATGCCCCTCAGCCCGTGCCATCGCATGCACATCTGATTCTCGCGGATCGCGTCTTCGGGGGTGCGGTCGGAGCGACCGTCGAGGGCCGCTGTACCAGCACAACGGCACGGCCGCCCAGGCGTTGTGGATTTTCCTGTTGGCAAGCTCTGCCCAACTGAGCAGGTCGCGCGTTCCGCTGTAGATTCGCATCAGCGGATAGTTGCCGCGGCGGCTGGCCTTGTAGATCGCGGCCAGTTCGTCGGCGTTGCGGATGGGGACGCCTCCGGCCCCGTTGAGTGCAGGGTCCATCTCGTCGGGTCTGAAGAACGATTCCTGAGCGTTCTGGTCGGGGGCGATGGATATGACGTCGAGGACGCCGGACTCGGCGATCCTCTGGACGCCCTGGATTGTCTCGGCTACGTTGGGCAGGCCGAAATGGTGGCGGAGCAGCGGGTATGGGTGCTTCCTCTCGAGGCGGTCGAGAAGCGTGTCGCCGAAGTCCTGAGGCTGGGTCGGCGTGGGCTCGCCACGGAGGTAAGCGCAGACTTCATCGGGGTTCTCAAGGCCGGAGAAGCAGCGGTCGAACCATCCCATCTTGTCCGCGAGCCTCGCACATCGGTGGCGTTCCGCCAAAGACGAACTTCAGGCCCTTTGTCCCGCGAGCGCGGAAGCTGAGCCTGAGACCCTCAAGGAGCCTCTTGCCGACTTCGGGAGTGAGCCGGTAGCTGATGCCGACGATGTCCGCCGAGTACTTCTTTGCGGCTTCGACGAACCTCTCCGGCGGGACAGCGGCTCCAAGGAAAACGGTCCTGTAACCGAGCTGCTCAGCTATGGCGAGGAAGCCGGCTACACCGGCGACATGAACGCAATTGCCTAGCGCTCCAGCGACGATTGTTCCTGGCATGGCTGTTCCTCCTCTATCTCCTTCTGATCATGGCTTTCGCCGTTCTCGCCGTCTAGAATAAAACGGCGTATCTGTTTGAGGGTCATGCCGGCAAGTCCCAGGCTGTCGGCGGTCCTGCCCTCGGCCCGGTAGTCCACTTCGTGGAGCATCGAGCCGAGGAGTATGATCGAGTCGATGGTCGGAGTAGGCACTCCGACAAGCTGTCCGAGCGAAGAGATGGGCACCAGGCTCATCGGGACGTCCTCGCTTATGTAACGGTGGTAGACGGTCTTGGGCGCCTTGATGCCGTCATAGCCGCGATTGGCGCGCATTGCCTCGTGCAGGGTGCGGCCGGCAGCGTCATAGGCGATGTAGAGCCACTCCCGCGCCGACATCGCGCGGAAACCCAACGCCTCCGCGACCGCCACGCGCTCCTTGTCCATAGCCTCCAGAATCAGCGCGACCGCGGGCGTGATGCCCTCGGTGTAGTAGTCGAATTCGCCGTTGGTGCTCTCGATGCGCGCGGCGTTGAGGACCGTCACGGCGGGATGGAATATCGCCCCGATGTTGTCGAGGCTGGTCTTCATCACGTTGTCGCCCGGCACGAACTGCGGGAATGCCGTTCGAAGGGCCTTCACTACCTCCGGGGTGCGGTGGGCCGGCAGAGCGGCCACCGGGATGCTGTTCTTCAATCGGAAAATCTTCGTCTGCGCGGGATTCATCGAGCGGCTGGCGTAGATGAACGTCTGCGCCTCGGCGACGACGATGTCCGCCCTGCATCCGCAGTCTCGAATGACCTTGAGCGTTTCGAGCGCGCCGCCCGTCCTGCCCGGATTGAGCACGATGATCTGGCCGTCGATCAGGTGGGGCGCGATCTGCTGCGCGATGTAGCGGTGCGCGCTTGCCGGCACCACCACCATCAGGATGTCCCTGCCCACGATCGCTTCTCGCGCGTCGGTGGTGACCACGTTGAGGCGTGCAAATCCGCTCGGCATCGCGCTGACGTCATCCGAGCAGGATCTCCAATCCGCCGGCGGATTGAATGGCCCTGAGCCTGCCCTCGCCTCGGTTGTAGAGCGAGACGTCAAACCCCATTAGCGACAGGTGGCCCGCCATTGCGGTGCCTCCGTGACCGGCTCCCAAGACAGCGAATCTTGGCATGCCTTCGGTTTCCATGTTTCAGGGCTCCTTTCCACGCCTGGGTGCTGAGACGAGTTCAGCATGACACCAGGCTGGGTGCTGAAACTAGTTCAGCATGACAGGATACGCGGGTTCAGCGTTGTTCGGAGGCGGACAGGAGCGGGACCATGGGAGCATGGGCGCTGGCGCATCTCGCGCCATCGCCACAGAAGGCGGCTCTTCCTGCCGCGCCTGCGAGGTTAGCTGACGGGCTGGGGTCGGAAGACTGACCCCTCTCCGCAATCGGAGACTGGCCCCATTGATTGGTTTCCCCGCTCCCGCTGCACGCGGGATTCGGCGTTCGGTTGTATGCTGTTAAGCTATGCCCTCCTGCTGACGCGCCACCACCCGGCGCAGATTGTCCAAATGTGCTTCGTAGAACTCCTCGACCAGCTCGAGAATGCGCCCTATGCGCGGGCCTCTAATACTGTAGACGCGGGAGTTGCCGTTTCTTTCATATACTACGGCCCCGGCGGCGAGAAGTACGGCCAGGTGCTGAGATGTCATTGACTGCTTGAGCCCGACCGACTCGGCTATGTCATTAACCGATGCCGGGCCCGCAGCTAGTCGCTCCAGAATGCTCAGCCGCGCCGGGCTTGCCAGCCCGGCGAATATCCTGGCTCCAAAGTCCCGCTGCTGTGGACTTATCGCTCGTTGCCTCCTCAGGAACGGAAGTCCGCGGTCAGAGGTCCGAAGTCCGAACCCGGCCCCGCTCTCGTTCCCGGCTGCGAGCCAGAGGCTTACGACTCTTCCATGTCTCTGGCGGCACAGTATTAGTATATTACCATATTCTAATGCAGATGACAAGCGCTGTTAGGCATCGTTTTGGGTTTCGGCCGGTCGGGAATAAGACTGCTAACAGATTCACTGGAGGAAGAGCTATGGCCAGAGTCGCACGGCAGATGGTCGAAAACGCCGGGGTCGACGTCGATGCGCTTGTCGAGCTGCTCGTCAAGAACGCGGCGGCGGAGCTGACGACCTTCTACTACTACACGATCCTGCGCGCCAACCTGATCGGGCTGGAAGGCGAAGGCGTCAAAGAGATTGCCGAGACCGCCCGAATCGAGGATCGGAACCATTTCGAGGCGCTCGTTCCGCGCATCTACGAGCTCGGCGGGGCGCTGCCGGACGACATGAAGGCCTTCCACGACATGTCCGCATGCCCTCCGGCCAGTCTGCCCGCCGATCCCAGAGACGTCCAAGCGATACTGACCGTGCTGGTCGGCGCGGAGCGGTGCGCGGTGAAGGGCTACACGCACATCTGCAACCTGACCGCGGGCAAGGACCACCGCACCTACGGCCTGTCCGCGGCGATCCTCAACGAGGAGATCGAGCACGAGTCGTGGTTCTCCGAGTTCCTCGGAGAGGGGCCGTCCGGCCACTTCATGCGCAGGGGCGACACGTCACCGTTTGTGAGCAAGTACCTGCGTTAGCGGTAACGATTGACGATTGCGCGCATGTGGTCGGCCTTGCGGTCCATGTCCTGGACCATGGCGAACTGGGTCCGGGCGCGGTCGAGGTTGTGGTGCTCGCGGTGGATCTTGAAATAGATGTCGCCTTCGAGATAGTCCGCCAGGAAGCGGATTCCACACTCCAGCGTCATCAGCTTCGCTGAGAACGGCATGTATTCGATCTCCGTCGGCGTGAGAAACTCGCGGGCGGTGTCGAGGTAGCCATGCGCCAGGTACTCGAATAGCTGCAGGTCCATGCCGGCCTTGCTCAGATCGAGTTCGTCCTCGGCGGCGGCGGCCGCGCCCGTTCGCACGGAATCCCCGAAGTCGTATAGCGCCGAGCCGGGCATGACGGTGTCGAGGTCGATCACGCAAATCCCCTCGCCGGTGACGTCGTCGATCATGACGTTGTTGATCTTGGTGTCGTTGTGCGTGACGCGTTCCGGCAGGTCGCCGCGCTGGAGCATGTCGATCAGCAGCGATGTCTCGGCCTCGCGGGAGAGGGCGAAGTCGATCTCCGGCTTGACCGACGCGGCGCGGTTTCGCGAGTCGGCTTCGAGCGCGCGGACGAAGTTCTCGAACCGGCGGCGGGTGTGGTGGAAGTTCGGGATCGTCTCGTGGAGGCGCGCGCCGGGCAGCGTGCTGAGCAGCTTCTGGAACTGGCCGAACGCTTTGGCTGCATTGTAGACCTGGCCGACGTTCTCGGCGCGATCGTACGTCTGTGCGCCTTCGATGAAGATATACGTGCGCCAGCGGTCGTTCTCGGGCGAGCGGTAGAACGATCTGCCGTCGAGTGCGGGAAGAAGGGTGAGCGACTCGCGGTCGGGGTCGCCTCCGGAGGCGATGATGCGTTCGCGGGCGTAGTTCGTGACGCGCTCGACGTTCTCCATCAGCGATTCCGGGTCCTTGAACACGTTGTGATTGATGCGCTGGTGGATGTAGCGAGCTATACCGGGGCCGGTTTCGAATCGGCTTGCGTAGGTGTCGTTGATGTGGCCGGAGCCGTACGGGACAGCGTCGAGAAACCGCCCGTCGAGCTGGAAATGCGAGGCTATCTCGCGTATGTCATGCCTGGTTGCCGAAGTCACTGCTTGCCTCCGTCCGGAACAGTCGAGAGCTGAGACTGGAGAGTGGAGAGTCCAGACCGCATGTCATCCATCCTCAGTGGCTAAGTGTCGCCCCAGAGATCGGCGGGGTAGATCGCCCCTGCGATCATGTCGCGGATTGCCGCCTGGATGAGCGGGCGGTCTTCTTGATACGTGACGCCGTACCATTTCTCGGCGGTCTCCAGCACCTTCGCGCGCGCCCGGCCGGCCTTGACCGCGGCGTCAACCACCGCAGGCAGGAAATACTCGCACTTGAGGATGTTGTCCGCGTTTGCCCGCAGAAACGGCGCGAAGCCGCGGTCGAGCTCGTCGAGAAAGCCCGGCGTGAAGCCCCAGAAGTTCATGGACGCGATCGTCTTGGGGCCGAGCGTGAACCACTGCTCGCCCTCGGCGTACTTGATCTCCTCGCCGACGCGCTCGATGCGGGTGCGCTCGGTGACGTTCGTCAGGAAGCCGTCCGGCGTCACGTCGCAGATGCCGCGCGCGACGGAGCCATTGTCGGAGAGCGTGTTGGCGAGCTCGTAGCCGACCATGGCGTAGTCGCCGACGCCGTCGCGGTCGTGGGCCTGACGAAGATATGGCGCGAGCGCGGCGTAGGCGGTGGCGCCGTAGAAATCGTCGGCGTTGATCACGGCGAACGGCGTGTCGATCGCGCCCCTGCAGCTCAGCACGGCGTGGCCGGTGCCCCAGGGCTTGGTCCGGCCGTCGGGCACGGAGAAGCCCGCGGGAAGGTTGGTCAGCTCCTGGTGGACGTAGGCGACGTCGATGCGTTTCTCCAGCGAGCGGCCGATCTTGTCTCGGAATGACTGCTCGATATCGCGTCTGATAATGAAGATGATGCGGTTGAAACCCGCGCGGATCGCGTCATAGGCGGAGTAGTCGAGTATTATCTCGCCGTTCGGGCCGACGGGGTCGATCTGCTTGAGGCCGCCGTAACGGGTTCCGATCCCCGCGGCCATCACGACAAGGGCTATGTCAGACACTGGTTCGCGTTCCTCCGCGCCCTATTGTAGCAGGTGGCTGGCTGATGTGTCACGCGTCCTCTTCCGGGGCGAAGCCGCGGCGGAGGGTGTTTTCGGTGACGGTGCGCGGGTCAACGAACTGCAGCAGATAGTCGGGGCCGCCGGCCTTGGAGCCGATGCCGGACATCTTGAACCCGCCAAACGGCTGCCTGCCGACGATCGCGCCGGTGATCTTGCGGTTGATGTAGAGGTTGCCGACGCGGAACTCCCGCCGCGCACGGTCGATGTTGCCCGGATTGCGCGAGAAGATGCCGCCGGTGAGGCCATAATCGACGCCGAGCGCGATTTCGAATGCTTCGTCGAGGTCCTTCGCCTTCATCACACTCAGCACCGGGCCGAAGATCTCCTCCCGCGCGATGCGTGCAGTGGGCGGGACGTTCGTGAAGATCGTCGGGCCGATGAACCAGCCGTCCCCCAGATGCGAGACGTCGCGCTCCAACGCGAGTGTTGCTTCGGTCCTGCCGATCTCGATGTAGTCGAGGATGCTTTGCATCGCGAGCTTGTCGATGATGGGGCCCATCAGGTTGCGGGGGTCTTCGGCAGGGCCAATATGGATGCTGCGGGCGGCCTCGATGAGGCGCTCGACGAAGCGGTCGTGGACCGACTCCAGCGCGATCACTCGCGAGCACGCCGAGCACTTCTGGCCCTGGTAGCCGAACGCGGCGGAGATCGTGCCGAGCACGGCCTCGTCGAGGTCGGCGTCGGAATCGACGACGATCGCGTTCTTGCCGCCCATTTCGGCGATCGCCTTCTTGAGGTGCGTTTGACCGGGCGCGACGTCGGCGGCGAGGCGGTTGATCCGGCAGCCGACCTCACGGGAGCCGGTGAATGCGATGAGGTTGACGTCGGGATGCGTGACCAGATAGTCTCCGATCTCGCGGCCTGGGCCGGAGAGGTAGTTGACGACTCCGCCGGGAAGGCCGGCTTCGTGCAGAATCCCGACGAACTTCGCGGCGATGATGGGTGTCTGCGAGGCGGGTTTGACGACCGCCGTGTTGCCAACCGCGACCGCAGCCGTGGTCATCCCCGCGCAGATCGCCATCGGGAAGTTCCACGGGCTGATGATCAGCGCGACGCCTTTGGGCTGGTAGAAGTAGTCGTTGGTTTCGGCCGGGACGGAGCCGAGTCGGGTGGGTTTCGAGAGCCGGACGGCCTCCTGGGCGTAATAGCGAAGATAATCGATTGTCTCGCAGACATCCGCGTCGGCCTCGCGCCAGTTCTTGCCGGCCTCGTAGACCTCGGTAGCGGCGAGTTCGTCACGGCGCTGATTCATAATGTCCGATGCGCGGATGAGAATCTCCGCGCGCTTCTCGGCCGGAGTGTCGCGCCAGGCGGGCAGGGCGGTTTTGGCGGCCTCAATGGCCGTCGCGGCCTCGGTGGCGGTGGCAGATGAGACTGAGCCGACGATCTCGCTCGGCCGCGATGGGTTCAGTGACTTGATCTTCGCCTCGGTGGTGACCTCGCGTCCGCCGATGATCAGCGGATACGCGCGGCCGAACTCGTCGCGGACCTCGTCGAGAGCGGTTTTCATGGATTCGCGGTGCGCGGACGTGGAGAAGTCGCGTTCGGGGACGTTGACAAAGGCCGGCTGGCGGGAGGGCGGCGCGGAGTGGTCTGCCTCGGCTGCCTCGGCCGGACTGCGAAGGAGCGTCTCGACCGAGGTCCCCTCCTCGAAGCCCTGGCGCAGGAACGACTCGTTGGAGGTGTTCTCCAGCAGCCTGCGGACGAGATACGCCATGCCGGGGATCAGCTCGCCGTAGGGCGTGTAGACGCGGACGCGCCTGTTGAGGTCCGCGAGCGCGCGCTTGATCGGATCGCCCATGCCGTAGAGCATCTGATACTCGACCGCGTCGCCTGGCAGGCCGAGCGACTCAGCGAGCGCGATTGCGTGCGCGATGCTGCGGACGTTGTGCGAGGCGACGGCGGTCTTGATCAGCGGGTAGTTGGCGAGAAGAAGGCCGGTGATGGACTCGTAGCAGGCGTCGGTCTCGTGCTTGCGGGTGAAGACCGGGACGGGCCAGTTGCGCTGGCCGGCCATCGCCGTCTCCATGTCCCAATACGCGCCGCGGACGAGGCGGACCGTGACCGGCGTGCCGCGCTGCTTGACCCATTCGATGAGATCGCGGGCGTCCGACTCGGCGTCGCGCAGATAAGCCTGCAGCACGATACCGATGTCGGGCCAGTCGCGGAACTCCGGCTCCATCGCGATCTCGCGGAAGATCTGGAGCGTGGCGTCCTTGACCGCGTAGTGCTCCATGTCGATGTTGACGAACGCGCCCAGCTCGCGGCTCAGCGAGAGAATGGGGCGCAGTCTATCCTTGATCGCCTCGGCGCTGCCACGAGGGTCGGCCGGCTCCCACTGCGAGTAGATAGCGGAGAGCTTGACGGAGACGTTGACCCGCGGCACTGGCGCGCCGTCGGCCTTGTCGAGGATTGGTTCGTGAGGCCAGCGTTCTGCGTCGTCTGAGAGATTGTGGATCAGGTCGAGATAGGTGCGCTGATATGCCTGGGCCTCCAGTTCGCTGACGGCGATCTCGCCGAGCACGTCCATCGTGAAGCCCATGTGCTTCTTGCGCAGGTCGCGGACGGCCTTTGTGGCCTCGGCGGCGTTGGAGCCGGCGATGAAGTTGCGAGCCATCGCGCCGACGCTCTGACGTACGGCGCCCGCCGCGGCTCGCGCGGCCAGTCCACTCGATGAGGCGAGGCTGATTCCCCATTGGCCCAGCACGGGAAAGCTCTGGCCGGGGGCGCTGAAGTACGCCTTGAGATGCGCCATCACGTCCTCAGCCGAAGTGAGCGTGGGGAGCACATCGACGAATCTGAAGAGCTGGACCTTGAGCTTCTTGTCGCGCATGGCCCAGCGCATGAGCTTGGTGTCTACGTCGGCTGAGAAGAGGCTCCGCTCGTGTTTGCGGACCCGCTGGAGAATCTCCCGTCCGACCTCGCGGGTTCGGTGGTCGGTGGGTGTTACAACTGTGGTCATCAACCGTCCTCGATCCTATCCCACCAATGCAAGTCTATCATGCGCCCAAGGTGGCACACAAGCTGAACGGAATGAGTTCAGTTCTCCGGGAATTGCACCGCTGTAGGAGGGTTTTCCAAAACCCGAATGCCCAGGCGTTGTGCCCGCGGAATCGGCGTTTGGAAACGCCTCCTACGACGAGTCTCCCGGAGAACTGAACTCGTTCGCTGAACGGCGGATGCCGCGGTCTTCAACCTGTGGCTATCGCGCCATCCACGAGCTTCATCACCCGCCCAGCGCGAGCGGCCATTCGGGGATCGTGGGTGACCATTACTATCGTGATCCCGTCTCGGTTGAGTTGCTGGAGCATCTGGGCGACGCCGTCCGCGGTTGCCGGATCGAGATTGCCGGTGGGTTCGTCCGCGAGGATGATCGACGGACTGTTCGCCAGAGTCCGAGCCAGCGCGACTCGCTGCTGCTGGCCGATGCTGAGTTCGGACGGCTTGTGATGGAGGCGATCTCCCAGACCGACCCGCTCCAGAGTGGTCCGCGCGATTGCCCGCTGCTCGTCGCGGCCCTTCCCCGCGATCATCAGCGGCATCTGGGTGTTCTCCATCGCCGTCAGATATGGGATCAGATTGAATGTCTGGAACAGAAACCCGATCCTGGACCTCCTCAGCTCGATGCGCTCGGCAGGCCTGAGATCGTAGACCGACGTTCCGTCCACGACGACCTTGCCCGATGTTGGGCGTATCAGCCCGCCCAGGCTCAGCAGCAGCGTCGTCTTGCCGCTTCCGCTGGGGCCGACCAGGGCCAGGTAGTCGCCCTTGCTCACGGTGAGATCGACGCCGGCAAGCCCGGACACTTCCTTCCTGCCCCGCCCATAGCGCTTGATCAGTGATTGTGTTGATATGGCAGTCATGAGCTATACCTCCATCAGCGTGGCGGCTGGGTCGAGCCCGGCGGCCCTCTTTGCTGGAACCGCGGTGGCAAGCAGGGTTAGCAGCACCGAGATCAGCAGTGCCCATCCCAGCAGCGCCGGCATCGGCAACACGGGAATATGTGCTATGCGCGGGCCTAGCCAGATCGCAAGCGCGGTACCGAGTATGTAGCCTACTATTCCCCCGGCCACGCCGAGTATGAGCGCCTTGCCGTAGAATATCGACAGCACCTGGCGCGGGCTCATGCCGATGGCGATCAGAGTCCCGATCTCCTTGCGCCGTTCCTGGACGTTGGCGAACATGTAGTTGGCTATGCTCACCCCGCCCACGAGGACTATGATAACCAGGAAGACCAGCGAGAACTGGCTCATCATGTTGTTAGTCTTGAGCTGGGTGCTCGCGATCTGCGATATCGTGACCACGCGCGCGTCGGGAAGGATCTTATTGAGCCCGGCGATGAGACCCCTGGATATCTCCTTGCAGCAGCCGACGATCTCAATCGCGCTCAGCACTCTGCCCTTCCCGTACATATCCTGCACTGTATGAAGGTTGGCGAATATGCGGGAGTCGTCTACTGTCCCGGTCTGTGGCAGCACCTTGCGCACCGTGAGGTCTCTGTTCCTGACGCTGACCGAGCTGCCCTTCTTCAATGAGAGAAGTCGTGCCGCGTCGAAGCCGACAATAGCCTGGCGTGGCCCGAGATCCCTGATGACCTCCTTGCGCACAGCCGCTTTGTCCAGAGCCGAGTCTTCGCCACCGGTCTTCACTCCGGCAACACTCACGGCGCCACAGCCGGTTGGCCTGGTGAATATGTCGCCCCCGATCTGCCACGCTGGCTTGCTCCTGAACTCGTCCTTGGGCAGTATCCCGGTCAGGATGAAACGCCGGTCCTTGAGCACGATAGGGACGGTCAGTTTCGGGGACAGATTGTCCACTCCCTGCAGGCCGGAGGCGGTGATCGTATCCACGTAGGACTCCGGCACTTGTGCGTTCGCAAGGTCCGCACTGTAGTAATCGCTGACCGTGGCCGACTTCGGCAGGATCAGCACGTTAGCTCCGAGATTGTCCAGTTCGTTCGCCACTGCCTTCTCTGAGTAGAACGTTACCGTCTTGACCCCGACGATGACCGTGATCCCAAGCGCGATGGCGACGAAACTGGTGGCCAGTTGGCTTTTGCGTTCGCAGAGTTCTCTGACTATGATATCGAGTTTACGCATACCACATCCCCGTCACTTGCAGCAGCTTCCGCCGCCGCAGCATCCACCGCTCATCGACTTCATCAGGCTTGCCACTATGCTGTCCTTGCTTGTCGTGGCGTCGAACCTGCCCATGAACTTGCCGGGAGGGCCCACGACGACGATCTGCGCGTCTGAGGCGCCGGCGTCAAGCTTCCACTCCTTCATGAGCTTTGCTTCGGCACGGTCCAGAGGGTCGATTGTCAATACCTCTACCGCGCCGCCAAGCCTGGAGTCCGACTTCAGGCCGCGGGCAGTCGCCAGGCATTCCTTGTTGTGGCTGGTCTTTGAGCCTTCTATGCAGACCGCGGCCAGCTTGCCGCTCTGCAGAACCTTGAGCACGGCGGCGGTCCCATCGGAGACGAACACACTCGTCATATCGGTGGTCTTGATCTGCTTGGGGAATCCCGCGGTCACGGCCCCATTGGACGCGATGACTATGGTAAGCGGCAGCGGAGAGCGGTCCGCGCCGTAGCGGGAAACGACTGCCTTGTTCGCACTGTCGGCTACGTCAACGGTTGTGAAATCAGCGCGGCTGGCATACTTGCCCTGGATTGACTTCACGCTTGCAAGCATAGCCTTGTTGGCGGCGTCGTTTCCCTTGACGAACGTCACGAAAACGTAGCGGCTATGCTTTGCGGCGGCTCTGATTGCCGCCTCCGCGTTCGGCGCCGCGCTCGATATGGATGCCGCGCACAGGGTTCCCACGATCGCCGCCGCGATGGCGAATGCACAGATTGCTCTACTGGTTCGCATTGTCATTGCCTCCATTGAGTGCTTGGTGTGGTTCGGAACTGCATTGCTGTTGGCACGCCAGCTTCCTGCGCCGTTCTGCTTCTTTGCCGGCAGCCGCTCCCGTCTTCTCCGGCCACTTGACCAGACCGAACAGACTCGAAAACTCGGCACAGAAACGCTCGAAAGCTCTCCGGTTCAACGAATAGAGCATCCAGCGCCCCTCTCTTCTTGACACGATGAGCCCTGCTTGCTTGAGCGTTTTCAGGTGGAACGAAACGTTGGACTGTATCATGCCTAGCGCGGGCATGAACTCACAGACGCACATCTCGCCATGGTCATGAGCAGGTGAACCATGCGCAGCCTGGTCGTGTCAGCCAGCGCGCCGAACTCCTCGGCGAGATGGTCGATCCCGTCCACGTTCCATCCGGCGTGACCGGGACACCGTGTGGTTGGCGTCTGTTGTTTGGTCGTCAAGAGAATCCTGCCTCCTTACACATCAATATAACAAGATACCTTGATGCATCGTCGCGACTGTTCTGCGGTACGCGAGCTTGGGCCAACTCCAATACGACACAACAGACCCGGTAGTTCCGCGTGAGGCGAATCCGGGCCGCAGAGCGACGAGTGCCGGGCGCAGCCTCTTTGGGTAAAGCTTCGTAGATGGGCCGTCCGTGAAGTGGTCGTGCGCCCCTGGGTATAGAGCATAGGCAGGCAGGGATGTGGAGCGGAGCTATCGAAGGGGCGGTAACGTATTGCAGGCCGGCTTGTGCCCGCCGGCATCAGCCTCAAGAGAGGACGATTCGCATGATCTGGCGTAAGAGCGTGCCTGCTCGATTCCTGGGCGCGGTCATAATGGCCTTCGTATCCGCGGGGCTTTCGGTGTTGTTCCGGCAAGCGCTGGGCGCGCCGAACTACGGACTGGGCGTTGTGATCGGAGTCACGCTGGCGTGCTACCTGTTCGGCCTATGGCCGGGGGTGCTCTGCCTTGTGTGTTCCATCGCTGCCGATGGGCTGCTGCTACACATCTACGAGCCCGGAAGGCTGAGCGTTTCGCGGCTGACCGAAGAGTCCGCGCGGATCATCACGATCATCGTGACCTGCGTTGTTGCGGGGGCGCTCGTTGTGCTGGTGCAACAGGCCCAGAGGCGGTTGGCCGGCGTCAATCGTGATCTGCGGAGCACGCAGGAGCAGTTGGCGCGGACGCTGGCGCAGGAACGGCGGATCGCCGGCACGATTCAGCAAGCGTTTCTGCCTCAGGTCCCTGACCGCATAGACGGAATTTGGCTCGCCGCGGCCTACGTTCCCGGTTCCGAGGAAGCCCAGATCGGCGGCGACTTCTACGACGTGATCGCACTTCCGGGCGGCCGCGTGGCGATCGCGATTGGGGACGTTTCCGGAAAAGGGATCGAGGCGGCGAGGCAGGCCGTGACGGCGCGCTATGGGCTGCGCAGCTACCTGCGAGAGATCGATTCGCCGGCTCAGTGCCTGTCCAAGCTCAATGACCTGCTGCTTGACGACCGCGACTTCGAGGGCTTCGTGACGCTGTTTGTCGGGGTAGTCGATTCGACCGCTCAGGAGATGGTCTACTGCACCGGCGGCCACGTGCCGGCGCTCATGCTCAAGTCGGGCGAGTCCGCGCCCGTCGAGCTTCCGCCCAATGGCGACCTCGTCGGGGCGGTGCCGGACTCGACTTTCGCCGATGCCCGGCTCTCGCTCGGCGACGGAGATCTGCTGATGCTGCTCAGCGACGGACTGACCGAGGCGAACGGCCCCAACGGCCGGCTGGATACCGAAGGCGTCGCTCGAGTCCTGACGGCCACACTTGCCGAGCGCGGCGTGGAGGACGTTCGCGCGGTTCTGGGCGGGGTGTTCGATTCGGTCATGGCCTACGCCGGGGGTCAGTTCGCCGACGATGCGACAGCGGTTCTGCTGCGGGTGGAGCGTGAATGCTGAAAGACTTTGTGCCTGCATGGAGGATTCTCAAGAGGGCTTGTGGAATATTTCACAAACAATCAACCTATGATGGGGGATGGCTATGGCGCGTGTATTCAACTTCAACGCCGGGCCGGCGGCGCTGCCGCTGGAGGTTTTGCAGAAAGCTCAGGCCGAGATGCTCGATTTTGCCGGGACCGGGATGAGCGTGATGGAGATATCGCACCGGTCCAAGGAGTTCCAGGGCGTGGTGGACGACGCCGAGGCGAAGGTTCGCCAGCTCATGGGCGTCTCCGACGACTATGCGGTCCTGTTCCTGCAGGGCGGGGCGAGTCTGCAGTTCGCGATGATCCCGATGAACCTGCGGCGCGAGGGCAAGACCGCGGACTACGTCGATACGGGCAGTTGGGCCTCGAAGGCGATCAAGGAAGGCAAGATCGGCGGGCCGGCGAACGTCGCGTGGTCCGGCAAGGAAGAGAACTACGTTCGGACGCCCAAGCAGGCCGAACTCAAGCTGACGCCCGGCGCGGAATATGTCCATATCTGCTCGAATGAGACCATCGGCGGGATTCGCTTTCCTGAGTTTCCCGCAACCGAGTCGCCGCTGATCGCCGACATGTCCAGCGAGATCATGTCGCGCGTGATCGACGTTGGCAAGTTCGGCATGATCTACGCGGGCGCGCAGAAGAACATCGGGCCGTCGGGGCTGGCGCTGGTGATCATCAGCAAGGACCTCATCGAGCGCACGCCGGAGACCGTGCCGATCTTCCTGCGATACAAGACCCACGCGGAAGAGGGCAGCCTGTATAACACGCCGAATACCTGGGGAATCTACTTGCTCAAGCTCGTGATGGAGTGGATGGACTCGCTGGGCGGGATCGCGGCGATCCAGAAGATCAACGAAGCCAAGGCCGCGCGCTCTATTCCGTGATCGATTCCAGCGATTTCTGGCGCTGCCCGGTCGAGAACGAGAGCCGGTCGATTATGAACGTGGTCTGGCGGCTGCCGAGCGAAGAGCTCGAAGAGCAGTTCGTCAGCGAGGCCAAGAAGGCCGGGATGGTCGGACTCAAGGGCCACCGCTCCGTCGGCGGCATCCGCGCGAGCATCTACAACGCCGTGCCGAGAGCGGCCATAGACGCGCTGGTGGCGTTCATGAAGGAGTTCGAGAAGAAGAACGGCTGAGAGTCTGGCGTGCGAACGCGCGGCTTGTGTGCTCCCGGCAGTCCTGTGCCGGGAGCATTGCACTATGTGGAACCTGGTGCATTATGGAACGCGTCATGTCACAGGTTTGTGTCCGCCCGGATAGACGGGTACAGGAGCCCAGAGAACTCCGCACCGGGCTGACGGTGCTCTTCGTGGACAATGCCAATATCGGGTTCCAGCGGAACGGGCGGGACGGCCAGCCGCTCAGGATCGGCGGCAAAATTCACCACAGTGATCTTCAGCCACGCGAACGCGAGGTTCCGAGTGAGCCGCCTGCCTGGAAGTTGTTCACGTGCAAGCATCGACTGCATCAGGACAGTGGCTGTGGCAGCGGTGTTCTCGGTACGGTCGAGAGCAAGGACGCTTTCCGCTCGAAGTCGATCCGAGAGGGCATGCCCGGCGCTCGTGAACGTCGACCTCGCGGGCGCGACCGAGTTCGTTTCGATGCCAACGGCTCTCGACGGCATCGGCTTCGACCATCCGCCTGGGCGGACGCAAAGATCACCCTTGTGGACGGCTCCCAACTCTGGCTCAGCGACCCGCCATTCCTCAGACAGGGGGGCTGATCTACACCCGTCTCGCTGTTGTTCGTACATGACGACAACCCTCGGCGGAGCTTCTAGACCTATCAGGTCATTGGATCCAGGCTTTCTACGCTGTGGGTATGACCCGGCGGCGCGATCAGCGCACGACGGCTCAGCAAGCAACGGCTGGTATGGAATTCAGGGCGATATTGCCGGATGGGCGGGCAAGGCAACAACCGTATCCCGGCCAGTCGGTCACGTTTCACTTCGCTCTCGCTTCAGTTATGACCGGTACGACCGCATCCGCTCGCAGAACATCTGCCGGGGTTCCACGTGGCGTCTGATGCCCAGGCCAGGCGGGCAGCAGCCGAGTTCTATTTTCGCGGTCTGTTCCCAGGGCTCGACACGAGCAACGCGAGGCTGCAAGCTCGCCGTTTACAAGGTACTTGAGGAAAAGCTCAAACCCGATGCTCTTTGGATCGACGCCGGTTGGTATCCCAAGAAGACCGTCGATCGACAGGACTTGCTCGGAGCGTGGCAGCCCGACAGTCTCGCTAGGCGCCGACGAGCTCAAGGATGTGCCGGCTATATGCGCTCGGGGGCATGAAGTTCATGGTGGTTCGAGCCGGAGCGGGTGCAGCCGGATAGCTGGCTGTATGTGAACCATCCCGAATGGCTGCTTGGCCCGGTCGGCACGACGAGGCTCTTTGACTACGGCAATCCGGAAGCCCGCAAGTGGATGACGGGCTACATCGGCAAGTTCATTCACGACCAGGGGATCGACGTCTATCGCCAGGACTTCGCATCATTCCCTATGGAGAAATGGAAAGCCGCCGATACCGATGATCGCACGGGCATATCGGAGAACCGGTATGTGGTAGGCTACCTGGCCTATCTCGATGGGATCTTCCAGCAGAATCCCGGCCTGATGATGGACATCTGCGCGGCGGGGGGCAAACGGCTCGACCTTGAGCACCTGAGAAGGGCGGTGCCTATGTGGCGCAGTGACTTCATTCTGGACCCGACTGGCATGCAGAGCCAGACCTATGGAATCTCGTCTTGGATTCCCGTATTTCGGCACAGGCTTGGGTGCAGCCGATGTCTATGCTTTCAGAAGCAATATGTGCCCGTCGAGCGTTACCCAGTTCGATCCAGCCGACAAGAAAGTCGATTATGCTTTACTCCGCCGAATGGTGCCTGAATGGAAGCAGGTAGCTGACAACTACTACGGCGACTACTACCCGCTGACACCCTATAGCCGAGATGACTACGAATGGATGGGCTGGCAGTTCGATCGACCGGAAGCCGGAGAGGGCTTCATCCAGGTCTTCAGAAGACAGAAGAGCTTCTACGTCACCGCATGCCTCCAGTTGAAGGGCCTGGACCCGAATGCACGGTACAGGCTGGATGACTTCGACACGAAGAAGCCTACCGAGATGACCGGCGAGGAGCTCATGGACAAAGGTCTGACACTGACCCTGACCGACAAGCCAGGTTCCGCGTTGATCAAGTATAAGCGAATGCAGTAAGCCTTTGCCGCCAGGATGCCGCGGAGTGGTCGGGCCCAAGGCCGCCGTGAGCGCCCTGGTGGCGTTCATGAACCAGTTCGAGAAGGGGAAACGGCTGAGAGGGAATAGCGAAGAGCAGAGAGCGAAGGGATGGCCGCCGGACAGCGGCCATCCCTTGTTGACGATGCTCACTTCGTTTTGCCGTAGGAGACCAGCTCGAAATCCTCGTCTTTGAGCAGGCCGATCCCTTTGGCGTAGTATTTATACTCCTTGGCGTTGGTCTCGACGGCTGACGTCTCGAACGTCTTGAGAACGTTCTTCATCGTGCCGGCCGGGACCTTGAGGGTTGCCGTCATGCTCACGATCTCCGCGCGGTCCATCGCGACCTTCGGCGCGACCTCTTGGTAGAACTTGTCCCCGACCTTGGGATCGCCCGGCATCATGATGCCCGGTTTGTTCTTGCCCACGCCTGCGAGCCAGGAGCCGCCGTGGCCGGTGATCTTCGTGCCGGTCTTGTCGTACATGTCCACGTCTTCGCCGAAGTAGTAGACGGTCTTGTCTTTTTTCGAGATGGCGAAGTAGTTGCGCGACACCTCGACCAGCTTGCCTTTCTCGGATTCGCGCTCTTCGACGATGCGCGTCTCGACGCCGTCCACCTTCTTGGTCTCATTGAGGACCGTGATGATGAGCAAGCCGGTATCGGACTTGAGCGTCAGCCTGAAGCCCGGCTCGAGGACGAAGTACGGATTCCTGCCTGACGAGGCGAGATCGGCCTTATTGGGCAGGGTGGGGGTGACGAAGTCGCCGCCCCACAACGGAGTGCACATCGCAGCCAGGATCAGGGCCGCGGCGATCCAGAGTGTTCTTGCCATGGGTGGTTGTCTCCGTTGAGGCTGGGGCAGGTTGGATCCTGCCCCAGCATCGATGGGCCGGCTACTCGCCCGCTTCGTTTTCCTCGTCGGGTTCGTTGGCTTCCGCCTTGCCCTGCTCTTCGCCGGGCTTGTCGATCTCGGTCTTGATCAGCTTGCCGTCCGCGCCGACGATGACGTCGAACGTCTGCCCGTCCTTGGTGACGTCGGCGGAGTAGACGGTGGCGCCGTCCTTGACTTCCTTCTCGACCTCGTCGATGGTGCCGGCGCCGGCGAACTGCTTGATCGTGGCCTGGGCGGCGGGCGGCAGATCGGCGAAGTTGACCGTTACCTCACCAGCTTCGTTGCCTTCGGCCTTCTCTCCGGCTTCGTCGCCCTCTTCGTCTTGCTTCTCTTCTTTGATCTTGATCAGCGTGCCGTCAGCGGCGACCTTCGCCTCGAACTCCTTGCCGTCTTTGGTGATGTCGGCCTCGTAGGTGACCACGCCGTTCTTGGTTTCCTGCGCGATCTCATCGATCGTGCCGTTACCGGCCTCACTGCGCAGGGTCTGCGCCACTGCGGCGGGCACCTGGTCGATGGTGACCTTGACTTCGTTGGATTCGCCCTTGCACTTGCCCTTTTCGCCGGCTATCGCCGTGGTCAGAACGAAACACAGGACGATGGCTGCAACCAGCAGCAGTGCGATGCCAATCTTTGTCTTCATGGTTGTTCTCCTTTGCTGTTTGTTGATCGTGGAGTCACCGCGTGATTATGAGTCGGAGTCCGCGCCACCTCCTTTGCCAATCCCATGGGAACCTGCTTGCATGCCCGGTAGTGTTATTCTGAATGCGCATCCGCGTCCGGTGCGCTCAATAAGCTCGATTGCGCCGCCGTTTGCTTCGACGGCCCACTTCGCGATTGCGAGTCCAAGCCCGACCCCGCCAGTTTCGCGGGCGCGCGATTTGTCTCCGCGGTAGAATCTCTCGAACACCCGCTCGCGATCCTCGCGCGGAATGCCCGGCCCGGTGTCGGTGACCTCGACGATGCAGTTGCCCTTCTCTTCGGCGACTGAGATCGCGACGCGACCGTGCTCAGGCGTGTATTTGATGGCGTTGTCCAGCAGGTTCACGATGGCCTGCTTCAATATGGCCGCGTCTGCGCGGGCGTTTACGCCGCCGGCTGTCTCCGCCGTCAGTTCTATGGATTTCTCGTCGGCGAGCACGCGCAGGGACTCGACTGCGTCGTTTGCAAGCGCGGAGACGTCCGTTGGCGCGAACGAAAGCGCAGTAGCGCCGGTGTCAGCGCGGGTCAGCGTGAGAAGGCTATCGACGAGCAGGGTCAGGCGCTCGACCTCTTCCAGCATGCTGCTGATCGCCTCGCGGCGGGACGCGTCATCAACGCCGTCGCGCATCGCGACCTCCCCTACGCTTCGCATCGCGGCAAGCGGCGTTCGAAGCTCATGGGAGGCATCGCTTGTGAACCGGCGGAGGCGGTCGAATGAGTCCTCCAGGCGGGTGAGGGCGTTGTTGAAGGCCGCGGACAGAGTGCCAAGCTCGTCGTTGGGGTTGTGGACGGGAAGGCGCTCGGAGAGCTTGTCGGCCGTGATCGACTGCGCCTTGGCCGCCATCGCGCCTACCGGCGCAAGCACGCGCCCGGCGAGCATGTAGCCTCCCGCCGCCGCCAGCCCGAGCGCGCAGGCCAAACCGACAAGCAGGATCAGTCCCAATGCCGTAAGCGTGCGCCGCAGCGAGTCGCCGTCTCGCGCGACGACTATTTCCGTCTCATAGTGCCTTCGGTGGTGCTCCGCGGAGACGTGTGAGTGCCTGGTGTAGTAGACGCGGCCCTTTGGCGAGCGGACCATATCATTGCCTATCGGTTTGGCCGAACTCAGACCGGCGCGACGCCAGGCAGGTGAAGCCGCGACCTCCCGCCCGCCGCTGCGCATAGCGAACAGCCCAACCAGGCCCTCTTCGGTTACCTCCGGGACCTCTTCGGGGTCGCCTCGCGTTTCGCCGACGACGGTGGCCATATCATGGTTCAACTGCGCGTCCATCTGCCTGAGCAGGTCGGCCCGAACCAGGTAGTAGATGCCAGTCGAGAACGCCAGGATGATGAGCGCGAGCGCGAGGGCGTAGTAGAGCGTGAGCTTGGCCCGGATGCTCCAGTGTCTCATCGCTCGTCCTCCCGGACTATGAAGCCGACGCCGCGAACGGTCTCGATAAGCCGCGCAGCGAATGGTTCATCGACCTTGCGGCGCAGCCGGGCGATGTGAACGTCGATGACATTGTAGAGCGGGGCGATCCACGTGGTCTCGTTCCAGACCTCACGCGCCAGCATCTCGCGGGAGACGACGTGGCCCTGGTGCCGCATCAGGCACTCCAGCACCGCGAACTCCTTGGCCGTGAGCTCGATGGGTTGAGAAGATCGCACGACGCGATGAGCGACGAGGTCGATCTCGAGATCGGCGGCCTTGAGCTTCAGCGGCTGGTCGGGCTGGCCCCTGCGGGCGATGGCTCGAACGCGCGCGAGCAGTTCCGGGAGGGCGAAGGGTTTGACCATGTAGTCGTCCGCGCCGGTGTCCAGTCCGAGAACGCGGTCCTCGACGGCGTCCTTCGCTGTGAGGATCAGAACCGGCGTGCCAAGGCCGCGCTTGCGCAGGGTGGAGAGCACTTCGATTCCGTCGCGGCCGGGCAGCATAATGTCCAGGATGACGAGGTCGAACGTGTCGGCGCTGGCGAGGTAGAAGGCGTCCTCGCCGGTGAAGGCGAGCGTGACCTCGTGGTTTTCCTCGGTCAGCCCGGCCTTTACCGCCTCCGCAATCTTGCGTTCATCCTCGACAACCAGTACCCGCATCAGAGTTCCTCTCAGCCGAAATCATACCACGGCAAGCGTGAGGGCGAGTCATAAGAATTCCTGACGAACAAGTCAGAGGGAAGGGAGGAGTCGCGGAGGGGAACAGACTCGGCCCCGAGACAGTCAGAGGAGGAGGGTGTGCCTTCGGGTAAGAAGCTCCCAGGCATGCGTCTCCAATATCAATGGAACGTGTCCAAACGAGGTGCGATATGTCTCGGTGTGCCGTTGTTGCCGCGCTGTTTCTGATCGTGTCATGCGTTTCCTGTTCGGCGGATAGAGTGACCGTGGATCCAAACGCCGGGCGTGTGGACCAGGCACGGCCTGCTGATACTACGGCCGATCCTGGTTCGTACGATCCCGCAAGCGACTCCGACACCCGAATGGCTACTGAAGTCAGCTATGAGGGGTTTGGCGTGAGGCTGAGCACGGTTGTCTCGGCCATCGCCCGGCAGGCCGGAGTCTCGGTTTCCTGCGGATCGTCGAAGAACGACTGGCGCACGCGCGATTTTCCGGTGACGCTGCGAGTCAAGGATGTGCCGGTCGGAACGGTCCTGCGAGGCCTTGCCCACGCTGCCCACTGCGTGCTCGTGAGCCAGCCCGGAGACAATGGCAGGCTGTACTCCATCCGGCAGGACCCCGATGTCTTCAGCAGCCTCGACGAACGGTGGGGCGCCACCGAGAACCACGCGCGGGATATGGCGCGGTGGTATTGGGAGACCACGGCGCGCCTCAAGGATGTGCCAGACTCGGCCGCGAACGTCAAAGGCTATGAGTACGGGGGCGCCGAGTATGCGGCGACCAACCTCGGACTCTTCAAACGCCTGTCGGCGGCGCTGGCGGCGCTGGGGCCGGATTATATGAACCGAGTGCTGGCGTGCGGGGGATTCGAGGTGTCGTCGGAGAACGCGCCGGCTGCGGCGTCGGATGCGATCCGCGAGTTGATGAGGCAGGTACGATCAGGAATGGCGGGTCTCGCTGCAACAGCAGAGCCGTCCGACCTCTCCCGAGATACGGCACGCCGGCGACGGCGATCTCGACCGCGGCGTGTTGGCGGTGTGGCGATCGGACAGCGATGAGTCGGACCCGCATGTCACGATACGCTGCGGCTGCAGCGGTTATCAGCTCAGTCTCGGAACGGCCGCCCAGTGCCGTCCGTCCGATGGGACGGAGTGGGGGATTGCGCCGCCGCCGTCATACAACATAGGATCGAGGTCCGACCACTGGGCGTTCTTCACTACATGGTCTTCGTCGGGTATCTGGGACGGCCTGCCGAAGCTGGACATGTCGAAGCTATCAGACAAGCCGGGTGTCGGCGCGGGTGAAGTGGCATTGGAGGCTGCGAGTCAGGCCGGAGTCTCGTTTGTGAAGGAGGACTGGGAGGCGCTGAGGCAGGCGCCATATCGCGGGCTGAGCCTGTCGCGCGAGGATCTGCCTGTCCCCGAAGCGCTGGGCGGATACGGCTGGACACGCGATCCGACGTGCAAGCTGTATGTGTGCCAGGCGCCGAACTGGCTCGACGAGCGACGCAATCTCATCCCGGCCTCGATACTGGACGGCCTGACGGCGAAGATGAACGGCCCGGGAGCGACGTTCGACGACATCCTGCCCCTCTGCATGCTTAGGGAGAATCAATACTACCGATACGTAGTCGATTCCGAGGTCCTCAAGCCGATCATGAGGTGCTTCATCGGTAACCGTTCGAACCCGCTCGCTCAGTTCATTGCCGGTCTCGACCCCGGGGACCGCGCGCTGGCGATGTCCGACTCGGGCCTGCCGCTTGCGAAGCTGGACCAATCCGTGGCGGCGCGGTTCCTGGCGGATGCCAAGACGCGCTCCACAAGTTCACTGCCGCATGAGATCAACTGCTACGTCGATCCGACGATCGATCAGCCGGACGTGAGGCCGTCGCTCGTGCTCAAGATCGAGTCGAGCAAGATGCCCACCTATGCGTGGGGCGGTGTTCCGACCGGCCAGAAGGTCCCGCCGGTGCTGACGGAGGGGATGAGCTACGACTTCGCCATCTACGGTGCCGGAGCTGACGGCTGGCGCGCCTACGCCCACGCGCGCGGGGCGCAAGGAGTGCCGTGCTTCTCACCGGCGCGCACGAAGCAGCTCGATCGAGGAGTACAACACGAAAGCGCAGGGCGAGCAGGGACGCTAGGGTCGCTCTACGAGGCCCGGTTCGCCGAGGCCGCCGCTGACACGGAACCTCGCCGGCAGGAACTTCTCGACGATCGCGATGTTGGTGAGCAGGTGCTGGGTGATCTCGCAGGTGGTGAAGCGAGACGGAGCGTCCGCCAGCGCCACAGGGATTATCAACTGGTCGGCGAGGTGCTTGTCGAGTGCCGCGCCGGATGAGACGTAGGCTTCGAGGTCGTCGCAGGCTTCGTCGGCGACGGTCTCCGCGCGCTTCTTGATCTCGCCTAAGGACTGAAAGCCGGCGCGGGCGCTGCCCGCCGTGAGAGAGATGAACACGATGGTGCCCTTGCCGGGCGAGGGGTACTGCTCGATCCTGCTTCTCGGCTCAATGCCCATCCTGCGAATGCGTGCCAGCGCGGTGTCGAGCTGGCGGTCGGCGATGGCTGTCGGGAGGTTCGATACGGCTGATGTGAGCTCGACCTGGATTGGTTCACCGCGCTCGGAGATCGAGATAGGGCGGAGCTGTTCGACCGCCGGAATCTCGATGGTGACCTCGCCGCCGCCGATGGGATAGTAGCCCGCCCTCGTCATCGAATAGTGGCAGCGCACGCCCATAGCGGCGACCGCGGGCAGGAACGTCTCCTCAATGTAGTTGCTCGTGGGCGCGAAGGGGACGTGCGTGCCGCCCTTGATCGTGACGCGGCTCGGCTTGCCGGCGAACGTCAGCGGCCAGAGGACGGTCTGCGAGATCAGATTGACGGATCCGGCCGATGCGCGGATCCTGGACACGTCGAAGAGATAGCTGCCGGGTTTGATCGCGTTGGGCTTGAATGTCAGCCTGGTGGAATCGACCTTCGCGCCAGTCATCTCCGCATCGCATATCTCGGCGACTGCGAGCGCGCCGGTGAGGTGCTGTGGTCTCAGGCCCGGCTTCGGGCGCCTCACGCGGATGCTCTCGATCGTGACCGGCTGCCCCGTGATCGCCGCGAGCGCGAGGCTTGTTCTCAATATCTGCCCGCCGCCCTCGCCGAAGCTGCCGTCGATGGTGATCACTTGGACTTGCCCACCGGCAGTTTGACCTCTGCCGCGATCAGCGCGCCGCCGTCGTCGCGGGCGGTGATGAAGTAGGGCGTCGTCGATTTGGGCGCGTCGGCGGTCCATGCGCCGTCCTTGGCGGTGAGTGTCGTGGCTTTCCACGATGCCTTGGTGTAGTCGCTGCCGTCGGCGGTAAGAAGCGAGACCGCCGTGACGGGGCGCGTGCCGGACGCAGTCACCTTGAGCTTGCCGCCGGACCGGTCGACCTTCGCGGTGGGCAGCGCGGGGCCGCTGCGGAGCGCCCAGTCGAACCACTTCACAATGTCGGCGTTGGCTGCGTCGTCGATCTCGTGGTTCTTGTTCGGAACCAGGCACAGCGCCTTCGCGCACTTCGCGGCCTGATAAGTCTTGAGGAACGGGCGTAGCGGATAGTAGGTGTCCTGAGTCGCGCCGACGAAGAGCGTCTTGCCGCACTGGCTGGTGAGGTAGCTGGATGGATCGAAATGCTCGCGCCAGGACTGGAGCTCCTTCATGGGCATCTTGCCGGTGATGCCAAGCCAGCAGCTTTCCTCGGGGATGTAGCCCGCGCCGAACACGTCGCACGCCGCTGATATGCGATTGTCGATGCCGTTGGCGATCAGCGTGATCACGCCGCCCCAGGAGTAGCCGACGACGCCGATCCGTGACGGATCGACCTCGGGCTGCGCTGCCAGCGCCGATATGCCGCGGCAGACGGAGTTGACGGCCGCATACAGGAACGAGTTTCGCGGCGATGGGGTGACGTCGAACGTGTTCTGATCGGTCATGTCCGGCCCGTCGGAGCGGGACTTCTCGCGAGCCGGGCCGCCCTTGCCGGGCAGGTCCATCGAGATCGCCGCGTAGCCGCGCGACGCCCACTCGACCACCGCGTCCTTGCTGGCAAGATGCGCGCCGCCGTGCACCCAGACGATCCCCGGCAGCTTCGTGTTCTTCTTGGCGGCGGGGAAGGCGTAGTAGGCGAAGATGCGCAGCGACTTGCCGTCCGCGCCGAAGCTGTCGTAGTAGACCTCGCGGCAGATCACGTCGCCGGTCGAGGACTTCTCCGGTCTCTCCTTGGCGGCCTCGATCCTGGGCTGCGCGCGCAGCTTGTCGATTTCCCAGAACGATGACGCGAGCGGCGACGTGACGGTCTTGCGCTGCGCCGTGAGATCGCCCGCGAAGGGGTTAGTCGAGCCCAGTTCGCCGGATTGGCCGTTGCCCATACCCGTCATTCCTCCACAACCTGCGATGAAGAGCAGGGAGCAGGTTACAGTGAACAGGGAACAGGCCCCCCGGCGTCGCGCACCCGAATTCGTATTTGGTAATTCGTAATTCGTCATTTCCCTTCTGTTCCCTGCTCCCTAATGAATGGCTTGCGGACGTAGAGCGGGGCGAGGGTCATGGCGTTATCGTCCTCGCCGACCGCAAGGCGCTTCGTCCCAAGCTCGATCAATGCCGCGCCGCGCGCGTAGTCGTTCCAGGCTGGAGCGAGCGTCGCCCGATTGCCCATACGGGCGGATATCGTCTCCCAGTTTCGTCGCGCGCCGGTCCCACACAAGCATATAGGACGCTCCCTGCCCGCCAGATCGTCCAGGACTTCCTCAATGGATGATACCACGTAATCGCGCAGGCGCGTCATCCCGTCGGAGTCGAAAAGCGACCAGTAGACCTCATCCGCGCGCGCGAAGATCATGGGGCAGATGAGCGCATCGTCGTCATGCATGACGATCCCCCGCGCCATTGCATCCAGCGTGCCGATGCCGACTATGGGTTTACCCAACACGTAAGCAAGCGACTTCGCGATTGTAACGCCTATACGCAACCCGGTGAATGAGCCCGGGCCGAGCGAGACGATCACGCCGTCGAGGTCGTTTTTCGCGAGGCCGGCGTCGGTGCAGCATCGACTCGATGTTCGGCAGCATCCGCCGCAGCAGGTTCATCTTGTGCGCGAAGTGCATACTCCGCCACGAGCGAGCCGTCTCGCCCGAGCGCGAGCGTGCATATGTCCTGTGATGAGTCGATGGCTATAGTCAGCAAGTCTTCCTCATGAAGGGAAGCGGGAAAACGGGAAAGTCAGAAAGGGAGAAAAGAGGGTTCCCTTTCTCCTTTTCTGGTTTTCCCCTTTTTCCGATCATTCCCTTCCCAGTCCGCGTATTGCTTGTGACAGACGCTCCGAGTTCGTTTCCAGCGTCAGCTCGCGGTCGGTGTCGCCGGTCATGCGCAGGGTGATGTCGAGCCTCTCGGCGGGCAGCAGGGACTTCATCCGGTCGCCCCACTCGATGACCGTGACGCCGTCGCTGTAGATATACTCCTCCAGGCCGAGGGTTTCGACCTCCTGCTCGCTTGAGAGGCGATAGAGATCGACGTGGTAGAGCTGAACCCGGCCGGGGTGCTCGTGGATCAGCGTGAAAGTCGGGCTGTGGATGTCGGCGTCGAGGCCCAGTCCCACGGCGATCCCGCGCGTCAGCGTGGTCTTGCCCGCGCCCAGATCGCCGAACAGCGCGACCACGTCACCCGGCGCGAGCAGCCTGCCGAGCCTCTCGCCGAGGGCGGTCGTCTCGTCAGCGCTTGTTGTCGTGATAGTCATCTTCATTGGTCGTCCAACGCTTTCCTAGGCATGGAAGCCCGAAGATAGAAAGCCAGAAAGGGATCCCCTTTTTCTGGTTTTCTGACTTTCGGAGCTTTCGCAAAGTGCACGAAAAGACGAGCTCAGAAATGCTTCCCAGCTTCCTCCGATGGGCTCCTCTTCGCCGCTGGGCAGGACGAGTGTCACGTCGTCTGCCTTCGATGATCTCGCCGATCACGCGAGCGGTCGAGCCGGTCGATGCGATGGCCTTTGCGATCTCCGGCGCGGATTTCGGATCGCAGGTGAGCAGCAACTCGTAGTCCTCGCCTCCGCCTGCTGCTAGACGGACCGGATCGAGATCCAGCCGCGCGGCGGCTATGTGCAGGTCCTCCGAGATCGGCAGCGCGTCAGCGATCACCCTTGCGCCGACGTGCGATGCCTCGCAGAGCTTGCGAAGATCGGCGGCGAGACCGTCGCTGAGGTCCATCATCGAGTGGACCTTGCCCGTCGCGACCGCCGCGCGCGCTTCATTCACGCGCGGCTCGGGTTTGAGATGACGCAGGACGCAGGCTTCGCTCGCCCGCTTCGCCTCCGCAAGGCCGAGCTTCAGCAGGAGTTCGAGACCCGCGCGGGAGTCGCCGATGGTGTTTGTGACCAATATCGCGTCGCCTGGCTTTCGCGCCGTCGCGTCGCGCGACCATATCGGGCTCGACGGTGCCGAGCTGGGTTACGTTGATCACGATCCCCGCGTCGCTCGCGACCGTGTCCCCGCCCGCGAGCACGCTGCCGTACTTCGCCGAAACGTCGCGCATCCCCTCGTAGATCGACTCGACCACGCCGACCTCGATATCCGGCAGGCCGATCGAGACGAACGAGTAGGTCGGCGTCCCGCCCATCGCGGCGATATCGGATATGTTCACCGCCGCGCTCTTCCAGCCGAGCAGATACGGCTCGGTGATGTCCATTCGGAAGTGGGTGTTCTCGACGAGCAGATCGGCGGTGACGATCAGAAACGACTCACCCGCGCGGATGAGCGCGGCGTCGTCACCGATGCCCAGCACGAGGTCGCCCGCGCCGGCCGCGCCGTATTTGTCGCGTATCAAGTTGATCAGGGCGGCTTCGCCGCCGAGGTCGGAGATTTTCACAAGAAGCTAGCCGTAAGCGATCAGATGGGCGTCAGGATCACTGCAGATCGACTACTAGCGGCCCAAAGGCAGGCGCCTGACTCTCAACTTCCGTTCCTGAATGCTCATAGCTGCGCCCTCGCGAAGCTCGGTCTCGAATTGGCCGATTGCGTTCAGGAGCATAGGGACCAATGCTTCCGCGCGAAGCCCTTGGATGCGGATGCGGATGACGGACGGTGACGGTGCTGGCGAAAGCGCCAGTATCGCGTGAAAGTCGCTATCAAGCGTGACAACGATACGGCTTTCGGCCAGAGCCAGGCGGAGGATGTCCCTCATCTTCAGCCAGATCCATGCCCGACTTCGCCAACATGCACGGCATCGTAACCGGCCGCACGCAGCAGCCCGGCGGCATCGCGCGGCAGCCCTTGGTCGAGTATCAGCCTTATCATGCCGTTGCCGAGTCCACTATGAGATCGTCAAGATAGGCGGCGGCATACTCGAGAGCCTGCCTAATGTCCTCGTCCTCGATCTCCGGATAGTTGCGTCGGAACTCGTCACGGTCGGGATAGACTGCGAGGGCCTCAAGCACACGCTTTACCGTGATTCGCATTCCCCGTATGCAGGGCTGGCCATTCATCTGTTTAGGGTTAGTCGTGATTCGGTCGAATCTCAAGGTGGCCTCCCTAGCCCCGCGGCTAATGTGACATTATAGTGCGCAGCGTGCCTTAAGCGCAAATGCAGCCTCGTGGCATTCGGCCCCCGCCCGCGAATGAATGTCCTGGACAGCGCGGACTACACGAGCAGACGCAGAGCGGCGACGGCGGCGGCGCCAAGCAACGCGCCGCAGAAAAACGGCAGTGTAATTGCCATTGCCAGCCACCTGTGGGTCGGGCTTGTCTGCACGGGCACGTCCAGAAAACGCCACACGTAGGGCGCGGTGACCACCAGGACTACGATGGCGAACTGCACAAGGCCGGATCTCAAGCTGTCGCCACCTACAGCCAGCATGCCCGCACTAGCCCCAGCGACCACGCCGACCGCTGCGCTGGCGCAGACCTGCAGCGCAGCCACCTTCGGCGATGTGCTTCCCAGGGGCTGAGACTGCGTCAACCCAGTAGTACGCTTGGCTAACCTGACTGAAGCCCAGACAAGCCCAAGGTAGAAGAGCAATAGGGCGAACAAGGGGACCGGCAGCCATCGTGGAAAGCTCATCATTGGTCTCCAGGTGTCGGGGGCACGAATGCCCCCGACGAACTGTCATGCGATCTTCTCCGAAATGCTCTTTGCCTGCGAGAAGAGCAGCAGATAATCCCGCCCGCCGGCTTTGGAGTCGGTGCCGGACATGTTGAAACCGCCGAACGGGTGCACTCCCGCGAGCGCGCCGGTGGACTTGCGATTGTAATACAGATTGCCGACGTGGAACTCGTTCCCGGCCTGCACGAGCTTCTTGCGGTTCTTGGAGTAGACCGAGCCGGTCAGGCCGTATATCGTGCCGTTGGCGATGTCGAGCGCGTCCTGGAAGTCCTTCGCCGGGATCACGGCCAGCACCGGGCCGAATATCTCCTCCTGCGCGATGGTGGCGCCGCGATCGACGCCGGTGAATATCGTCGGCTCGATGAAGCAGCCGGGCCCCTCGATCTTGTTGCCGCCGAGTGCAAGGGTGTGCTCTCGCTTGCCGATCTCGATGTAGTTCAGAATCTGCGCCTGCGCCTTGGGGTTGACGACCGGCCCCATATATACCTCAGGCCCGCGCGGCACACCGACGTTGATCGCCTTCGCCTTCGCGATCAGCTTCTCCATGAATGCATCGTGAACGCTGTTGACCACTATCGCTCGCGAGCACGCCGAGCACTTCTGGCCCTGGAAACCATACGCCGACGCCATCACGCCCAGCGCCGCCGCGTCCAGGTCGGCCTCGTCATCGACAATGATCGCGTTCTTGCCGCCCATTTCGGCGATGACGCGCTTGATCCAGATCTGCTTGGGCTGCGGTCTGGCGGCCAGCTCGTTGATGTGCAGTCCGACCTCCATTGAACCCGTGAACGAGATGAACCGCGTCCGTGGGTGTGCTACCAGCGCCTCGCCGCACTCACCGCCCGGGCCTGTCACCAGATTGACCACGCCCGGCGGAAGTCCCGCCTCCTCGAGGAGATCGACGAACCACGCGGCGCAGGTGGGCGCGTCGCTGGACGGCTTGAGCACGACCGTGTTTCCGCACACCCACGCGGCGACGGTCATCCCCATCATGATCGCAACGGGGAAGTTCCACGGCGGGATGACCGCGCCGACGCCGAGCGGAATGTATCGCAGCTCCGTGTTCTCCGATGGGATTCGCGTGATCGGCTGCTCGCCGCCGTAGCGGACCGCCTCGTGCGCGTAGAATTCGATCAGATCGACAGCCTCGGCCGTGTCGGCGTCGGCCTCGACCCACGACTTGCCGACCTCCCAGACCATCAACGCGCTGAATATGTTACGCCGCTCGCGAAGCATATCAGCGACCTTGAACGCCAGCGCCGCGCGCTCATCACTCGACGTGCGGGACCACGTCTTGAACGCCGCATCCGCCGCCTCGACTGCCGCCACCGCCTCCGCTGCCCCGGCTTTCGGGAAGACGGAGACCGTCTGATCCCAGTTCGACGGGTTGCGCGACGCGAACGTGCTCGCCGCGCCCACGCGCTTGCCGTCGATTACCATCCTGTACTCATTGCCGAGCCTGCTCTCGACATGCGCCAACGCGTCCAGCATCGACTGCTTGACATCGGGTTTGGAGAAGTCGAAGAGAGCCTCATTGCGAAAACCAGATCGTTTGATAGCCAACTGCGCATCCTCCTTTGGAAGGTCTTAGGCAGTCATTATAATGCCGGGCGTGCGGAAGCGCAAATCGCGAATAGGAGATGCGCTGGCTGCCCAAGCGGGCTGCACTGCAGATTCAGCCCGAGCAGAGGCTAGCTTCGGGTTGGGCTCATTCAGAGCCCAGAGGGAGCCGCCTTACCCGTACTCTGCCTGGCTGCACGGTCACGACCGCACCCGCATCCAGGTCATCCTCGAGGGCTGGAAGAATGAGTTCCAGCAATCGCGCGCACTCGTAGCGCTTTAGTCCCTCAATACGGATACGGATCACCGAAGGGAGTAGCGCTTGCGACTGGGCAAGCAGAGCATGGAAATCGCCATCCAGGGTGACAATCGTCTGTCTCTCATCGCGCGCGCGCAGCAGGATCTCCCGATCTGAGGCCAGAGCCATGCCCGCCTCACCTACGTGAACGGCGTCATAGCCTGCCTCGCGCATCAGTGCCGCGGCACCGCGCGGCAGTCCCTGGTCAATGAGGAGGCTGGTCATGCTGCTGTGTCAACAATGCGATCTTCAAGATAGGTCGCTACGTATTCAAGCGCCTGCTTGATGTCGTCGTCCTCGATCTCGGGGTACTCCCGCTTGAGCTCATTGCGGTCTGGGTACAGCGCCAATGCTTCGATCAGACGCCTCACCGTGATCCGCATTCCCCGAATGCAGGGCTGACCATTCATTTGCTCAGGGTTTATCGTGATCCGATCAAAGACCATAGTGTTCTCCTCAGCTCCTCTTCCCCAGATACTCCTCAACGACCTTCATCGCGCACAGCTCGCCGCACATCGAGCAGGCGTCGTCGAGGCCGCTGGAGCGCTGGTCGTGGACCGCGCGGGCCTTGACGGGATCGATTGAGAGATCGATCTGCTTCTTCCAATCGCGGGCCTTGCGCGCGACGGCCATCTCGCGGTCCCATTCGGCCGCGCCGGGGACGCCCTTGACTATGTCCGCGGCATGTCCCGCGATCCGAGCGGCGATCACGCCTTCCTTGACGTCCTCGACCGTCGGCAGCCCCAGGTGCTCGCTTGGTGTGACGTAGCAGATGAAGTCCGCGCCGTTCATTGCGGCGATTGCGCCGCCGATAGCTGACGTGATGTGATCGTAGCCGGGCGCGACGTCGGTAACCAGCGGCCCCAGCACGTAGAACGGCGCGCCTTCGCAGAGCCGCTTCTGAATCTGCATATTGGCCGCGATCTGATCGAGTGGAACGTGTCCCGGCCCCTCGACCATCACCTGAACGCCCGCGTCACGTGCGCGCTTGACGAGCTCGCCGAGGATGATGAGCTCCTGCAACTGCGCGCGGTCGGTCGCATCGGCAAGGCAGCCCGGTCGAAAACCATCGCCGAGGCTGAGTGTTATGTCATACTTTTTGGCGATTTCCAGGACATCGTTATACCGTTCGTAGAGTGGGTTCTCCTTGCTCATTGGCGAGGATCCACTTCACCAAGAACGCCCCGCCGCGGCTGACGACGTCAGTCACGCGTCCCTGGTCGCGCAGGCGCGAGATCGACTCCATCGTGATGCCGGCGTGCAGGGTCATGAAGTCAACGCCCTGCCTGGCCTGCCGGTCGATGGTGTTGAGGAGGTCATCGGCGGTGATTCGGGTGATCGCGCCGCGCTCGTCGGCTATATCCACCGCGCATTCGTAGATCGGCACCGTCCCCAACGCCACCGGGCAGCGCTCGATGATGACCTTGCGGATGCCGGTGAGGTCGCCGCCGGTGGAGAGGTCCATGACCGCGTCCGTGCCGGCGTCGATCGCGGCCTTGAGCTTGAGAAGCTCGTCCTTGATGTCGGGAAACGTCGCCGAGGTGCCGATATTGGCGTTGACCTTGGTTCGCAGGCCGAGGCCGACCCCGCCGGGGCGCTCCAGGTCGCGGTTCACGTTCTTCGGGATGACGACCGTGCCTTCGGCGACGCGCTTGACAAGCACATCCACCGGGATCCGCTCATCGTCCGCTACGCGCTCCATTTCGGGTGTTATTCTGCCCTTCCGGGCCGCTTCAAGCTGAGTCATAGGGCTGCGGGCATCATAGGACTGGAAATCTCAAAATCCAAAACCTAGAATGCCCCAAACCTCCTTACTAGATCGATGGTTGCTGATGTCATATCCGGTGCGCAGACGACGGCTGAGATCACGGCCGCGCAGGCTGCTCCGGCAGAGGCGACCTCGGATATGTTTGACGCGCCTATGCCGCCAATAGCAACCACAGGTAGAGTTACCCGGCTGCAGACCTGCCCAAGCGTTGTCAAGCCCGATACCGGCCCGGCGTCGAGCTTGGTCGATGTCGGGAAGACCGGCCCGAACCCGACGTAGTCCGCGCCGAGTCGCTGCGCCTCGATTGCCTGCTCCACGCTGTCGCATGACAGGCCAATGATCGCGTCTGGGCCGAGCATCGCGCGAGCGGCCGCCACGGGCAGATCAGTCTGGCCGACGTTGACCCCGTCCGCGCCGACCGCCGCGGCGATATGCGCTCTATCGTTGACGAAGAACAGCGCGCCGGCCTGAGTCGCGAGCTTGCGAATCGCCAACGCGGCCTCATAGAATGCTCGGTCATCCGCGTTCTTGTCTCGAATCTGGATCAGCCGCGCGCCACCGGCCAGAGCCGCCGCAGCGATCTCGACGTGCGTCCTGCCGGGACTGAGTTCCTCGTCCGTTATCACATATAGTCCGCTTAGCGCAGATCCCATATCCAAGATCCCAAATCCAAAATGACAAAGGCCGCGAGTCCGTCGGAGACGGGACTCACGGCCGCAAAGCTCCCTCTCCGCTTCCCTGCCCGGGATCCGACAATGCTTCGCATTCTCGAAGGACAGGTTCAAAGGGTTAGCTCAGTCGAGCTTCTCAGCACCGGCCTGACGGCAGGGCACCCCTAGCGGGCCATTTCGCCGACCACTGGTCGGCGGGTACAGTTTATCACTTTTCGAGTTGAAAGTCGAAGGCAAGCGAAGACCGAAGATCAGAGCCAGGAGCAGAACACAAGGTGTGCTGCGGGAACGTCTGCTCGCGGAACGCATTGGGCTTTTGCGCAGTCGGAGTTCCCGCAGCACAAAGGCTGAGTCCGGCTAGTTCGCGCGGCGAACGGCAGCTATCCCGGGCCTCATCATGCCTACTCCCGGCATCATGCGCCCGACGGGTCTGGGCGCAGCTACCGGCGGCGCGACGGCTGCGGGAGGTGACGCCATGCCCGGAGGCGGCGTCGGCTGGCTGGCTTGAGGAGGCGTTGGCGATGGCGCCAGCGCGACTGTGATCGGCTGAGGGTTGCGGCCGGTCGACCTGAGTATGATCCTGTCCTGTTCGATACTCTCGACCACGGCGAGGCCGTCGTTGAGCATATCTCCGGGCTGGACGACCTGCGTCTTGCCGTTGGACTCGATGATCGCGCTCAGTGCCTGGCCTCTGACGATGCCCGTCATGCGGCGCACCGGCTGAGGCGGTTCGGGTCCTCGGAAATCATCGACGCGGACATTGACGGTCTGTGCGAGGCGAGTCGTCGGCAGGTCGGGAATCGGAGCGGCGACTGCCGGAGCGCTCGCCGCCGCGACGAAGCCCGCTGGCTGGAACGGATCGCTTCGCGGCGATTCCATGGGAGTGGGAGTCACTTCGGTCACCGTGACGGGCTTGCCGGCAAACGCTGGGACCGGCGTCACGGCTTGCACCTGTCCGGCTGCCGGCACGGCGGTCGGGATAGGGGTGGGGGCCGTTTCGCGGGCCGTGCTCCTGTATGCCAGGGTGCCGGCGAGGATGACGGCCAGCGCGCCCGCGGTCAGCTTCCCACCGAGCGTGCCGAACGTCCGCTCCGCGGCTAGGTGTATGGATGTCTGGACGCTTGCCGTCGCCGACGCGCCCACGCCCGATATTGCCATCTTGCCCAGGGCGGCCGTGAGGGTCATTGGCGCGGCGACTGATGCCTTACCGGCCATAAGCACGGTCAACAGAGCCACGGGCACGATAATGCCCGCCTTGCGCAGGTCCTCGCGAAGGAGAGTCACGGCCTTGTCGAGATGCCGCGAGACGGTCGATTGGCTCACGCCAAGCTGGCTGGCGATATGCGTCTGATCGAGCCCCTGGAAGTAGTGAAGGACGACCGGAATCCGCAGGTTGTCCGGCAGACTTTCCACGGCCTCATCAACGTAAGGCGCTATCTCATCCCAAGCCGACGCCGGGTCGTTATCGACTTCCTCATACGCCCTTTGTTCGCGGGTCCGCCGGGATATGTCGCGTCTGATGGAGTTGACTGAGCGCGTCCTTGCGACTTTGTGCAGCCATCCCGGCAGCGAGGACCGTATTGTGCCGGCCCTTCGCGCCAGTTCGAGGAAGCATTCCTGCGAGACGTCCTGGGCATCGTCCGGGTTACGGGTTACCCGCAGGCACGTGCCATAGACCAGACCGGATACCGCCTCGCCAGCTCATTGAAGGCCTTGCCGTCGCGGGTCCTGGCATAAAGCTCCAGAAGCGACCTGTCATCGATAACCGCCGCGTCACTTATCATCGTGTTTCTCCTGCCGAGATCTGCAATCTACACACAGACAAAGCCGGCAGTGGCCAGTATGCACGTACTAACAGAAATTTCTGCGAGCGGGCGATGTTCCCCCGCCGCTATTGCGTTAGATTCCGGGCAGGGGTGGAATCTTCACGGGAGCGTGTGGGGTCGGTCAGAATTCCGCCGCCGCCCTGATCCTCGGGTCGAGGCCGGGGATGGACTCGATCTGCTGGGCGCGTTCAAGGCGGGTTTGGGCGATGAGGGCGTCGAGCTTCGATTGGTCGTAGTGCTTGTTGAGATCGAATCGGGAGGCATCGAGGCCGTCGACGAACTCGGGCGTTTCGACCATCCAGTCGGCGTCCTCGCGCCATCGGATCGTGTCTCGCGCGATGCCGCGGATAATGGTGGCCATCTCGGCAATCTCGACGCGCGTGACCTTCTTCTGCACCCTGCGCGCGCCGTCGAGGCCCAGTTCGACAAGCTCGCCGGCCCCACCGGTATTGAGCATATAGCAGCCGATCTTGCCCTCGTGTGACTTCACGAGTCGGTAGAACGCGTTCGCTTCATCGGCGGGTTCTCCGACCAGCAGCGGGTTGCCGCCGATCTCTCTTGCATCGGAGCCGTGCGTCGATTGACTCGGCGAGCAGGAACGCGACCGCCGCCTGCTCGGGCGTCAGCCTGCTCGCGACGGGCACGACCGTATACTTCCGCACCATGAATGCCACGATCAGGCCGTCGAGTTCGGCAAGCGGCGGAAGGTCGATAGACGGGCTTGCCAGGTCGCCGAGGTCGCTGCGCTGGACGATCGCGCGGCCGTTGGCGGTGAGGGTGCGGTCGTCGAAGTAGACGTTGCCCTGGTAATCGACCATCACATTATCGAGGATCGCGTTCGGCGACGTCGCGGCGCGGTAGAGCAGGGGATGGGCGTCGGGATTGAGGCCCTCGGTCTTGATGTAGAAGCCGCGCTCGCTGCCCAGCGCCGCGCCGTCCGATCGCCAGAACACGACCTCGTCCTGCGCGATCTCGACGCCCTCGCTGTCCCTCACCATCGCCTCTCCCCGAGGGAGAGGGCTAGGGTGAGGGACTGGCCGGTCGAGGCCGTGATCCGAGCAGATGTGGGTGGTCTTGCCCGATGCCGCCATTCCAAACAGCAGCATGCCGAGCCTGCGAAGACTGCCGTCCGGGCCGACCGCACGAATGATCTTGGTCCCCGCGTGAAGGCCGAGCATCGCTTGCTGTTTGGCTCGCCACATCGCCATTCTCAGCAGCGCGTTCTTGGCCTCGCCGTAGTAGTCGGTGCCGAGCACGTAGGTGACGCCGATTTCCGGGAAGACCAGTATCTGCCGGTCGCGTTCCTGCCATTCCGGCACGAAAACCACGGTGAGCCGGGGGCCGTCTGGGCGTCGGCTGGCAAAGAACGTCTGCAGCACCTTGTGGGCGAGGCGGACGGTCTCGCGGCGGTATTGGGAGAGATACATCGTGCATTCCGGCGCGAAATCCGGGTTGTCACCGACGCGGCAGTCAACTCGCAGCAGCGGGGCGCGCTCGATGTAGCGATGAAGCGTCCTGACCGTGTCCGCGGCGTGTTTTCGAATGTCGCGCTTTCTGGACGTCGGTTGGCCGGAGCGCACGCCGGGACTGCCGAGGTGCACCGTGAGTGCCGCGCTGCGGTTCTTGACCGTGGAGACCCAGTTGGTGTTGTCGAAGACCGTGGCTGTGCCGAACTCGGCTGCGCGGGCGTGGATATCGTCAACTGACAGCGAGAACACGTTGGGCCGCGAAGGCAGTTGCGCTATTGCTTTCCCGACTTCGTCGAGCAGTGGCTGCTGCAAATGGTCACCTCGTTTCCTTACAGATTATAAGGTGAGGAAGCGGCAAGGTCAAACGGGGAATCGCCCATACGCGGAAGTCGAAGAAACGCGGAATGGATGGACATCTTGTTTCCTTCCGCGCCTCCGACCCAATTCCGCGATTATCAAGGCGCTATGTTGAACACTGTGACGCCCGTGTGGCGGGGCGCCACTCGTGGGACGGCGGTGGTGAAGGACATGTCTTTGCCCCATCAGGACAATTGGCGGTCTTTGAAAGCCGGGTTTTTGGTCAAAGGCCGCATTTTCCAACATTTTTTTTCGTGTACACGCTCGTTTGGGAAGGAGTTGAGCGTGGGAGCGTGGAAAACACAGCCAAGCGAGCTCAACTGAGCTTGTTAGGCAGGCTCGCAATGCTAGGAAAGGACGGTGAGTCGTAGATGCAGGGATATTGCGTAAAGTGCAAAGCCAAGAAAGAGATGAAGGATGCTAAGGCCGTCACGATGAAGAACGGCAAGCCCGCAACCAAGGGCGTTTGCCCGAGCTGCGGCACGACGATGTTCAAGATCGGCAAGGCCTAGTCGGCCTGGCCGAGAAGAAGTTTGGGAGTCGGCGGGGTCACTCGACCCCGCCGTTTTCCTGCGTGTACGCCTGTCGCATCCGCGTGCCGAAACATCCTGCGCTCGCGAACCGTATCATGTGCGTAACGAAAGTGTATTGAGGCATTGAACATGAAACTGGATGAACTCCCGCGAATCCCGCTGACCCCGCTTCCTACCCCGCTTGACGAGGCGCCGCGACTGGCCGAACGTCTCGGGCTGCGCAGGCTGCTTATCAAACGCGACGACTGCACCACGCTCGGAATGGGCGGCAACAAGGTGCGCAAGCTCGAGTTTCTCATGGCGGACGCGCTTGCGCAGGGCGCTGATGTCGTGATGACCGACGGCGGGCCGCAGTCGAATCACGCCAGGCTTACCGTCGCCGCCGCGCGCAAGGTCGGTATCGAGCGGTGCATTCTGTTCCTTGGCGGCCCGAGCTTCGAGCGGTTCGATGGAAACCTGCTGCTGGACGTTGTGCTCGGCGCGGAGATACGCTTCATGCCCGACGCGACCGTGCCCGATATGGAAGAGGCAATGCGCGTCGAGGCGGAGAAGCTGCGCGGGGAGGGCCGGACGCCTTACGTGATCCCCATAGGCGGGTCAAGCCCCGTCGGCGCGCTGGGTTACGTCTCGGCGATACGCGAGCTTGCAGGGCAGTTGGGCGACGATCGGGACCCGCTGATCTTTGTAGCTGTGGGATCGGCCGGAACTCTGGCAGGCTGCTCATTGGGAGTGAAGTTGTTCCTGCCGGAAGCGCAAGTGATCGGGATAAGCGTCACGGGAAAAGCATGGGCGTGGCAGGATCGGGCGGCGCGCGTCGCAACCGGCGCCGCGAAGCTGCTGGGAGTCGATTACTCCTTCGCGCCGCCGCAGTTTCGGGTCGAAGACGCATACTACGGCGAGCGCTACGGCGTTCCCTGCCCGGCGGGCAACGCCGCGATCATCGAGGCCGCGCAGTCCGAGGCGATCATCCTCGACCCTGTCTACACCGGCAAGGCCATGTCCGGCCTGATGGATATGGCGCGGCGCAAGCTCATCAACACCGACCGCACGGCCATCTTCATCCACACCGGCGGCGCTCCGAGCCTGTTTGCGTTCGAGAGCGAGTTCCGCGGGATGGCGAAGATGACGGTCCAGAACCCTCCTGTTTAGCAGATTGACCCCCACGGCCTACAGAGAACGTGTCAGGCGCTGCCAGAACCGCGCCTGACACACTCCAACCAGGGAGCCTCGAATTGAAGCTGAGGAACTGAACAATCTGATCTGAACCACCCACGGTTCTCATTGAGGCCGCCGTGCGCATTGTGCTCGGCTGCCCGTCGGAGCGTTCGTTCCTGAATCCAGCCTCGTACCACAGAATCGCACCCCACCGGCGTGTCGCGCCGGCTCGATGCAAACACCGGGATTGTCGCCTCCGACGACTTGCAGAGGAGGCGCAGGTGAACACCCCGCGATTGTCCCATTCGCAAAACTTCCTGCATAGTCCCGCGTTGGTCAGGAAGCTGATTCAGATGACCAACATACGCCGCGACGATCTCGCGATCGAGATCGGGCCGGGCAGAGGCATCATTACCAGGCAGCTTGCGCGCGTGTGCCGCAAGGTGATCGGCATCGAATGCGACCCCGGCCTGTACGACCGGCTCCAGGCCGAGTTCGGCATGTCCTCCAACGTCGCGATCCGCTGCCGGGACTTCCTGACCTATCGTCTGCCCCGGTGCAGGTACAAGATCCTCGCCAGCATACCGTTCAATATCACGTCAGCGATCGTGGCGCACATCACGAGCGGCCCGAGCCTTCCCGAGGACGCGTATCTCGTGATGCAGGAGGAGGCGGCGCGAAGATACGCCGGGCGGCCCTACGCGCGGGAGTCGCTGCGGTCGCTGCTCCTCAAGCCGCGGTTCGAGGTTCGGATAGTCCACAGGCTTGCCAGCACCGACTTCAAGCCCGCGCCCGCCTGCAGCGCCGTGTTCATGCACATGCACAGGAGGCCGGCTCCACTGCTGTCCGACGCGGAGTATCGGTCGTACAAGGACTTCCTGAGCTTTGCATTCGCGCAGCGCGGCCGGCAGATCGGCGAGAGGCTGGGAATGATCTTTACGAAGAGGCAGTTGGACAGGCTGTCGCGCGAATGGGGATTCCCAATGGGGCTGGGGCATATCGATCTCTCGCTGGCGCAATGGCTGGGTGTGTTTCGGTGCTACAGCACGGGGGTCTCGCCGAAGAAGCGCAGGACGGTGAGGGGCGGGCGGCGCTCTACGTCGCGTGCTCGACCACAGCAAACGGCTCTTCGATCACGCTGTCCTTCGCTCTGATCTCGCGCCGAGCCAGTTCACGGTTGGCTGCGAGGAACTCGGCCAGGGCGTCCCGCAAGTTCGCACGGGCTTCTTCCACGGTGCGGCCTTGTGTGTTCACGCCTGGGATCTCTTGGATGTACGCCATAACCCAGTCGCCGTCCTGTTCGTATACGGCACCGAGGGTGTCCATCACACGCATCATACCATGCTCCTTCCCACCGCCCCCGCCACCGCCTTCACCTCTTCCATCAGCTTCTCGAACACGTCCAGCCGCAGCGACTGCGCGCCGTCGCAGAGCGCGCGCCGGATGGCGCGGGGTGGATCTCGATCAGCAGGCCGTCCGCGCCGGCGGCGACTGCGGCCTTGCTCATCGCGGACACGAAGCGGTAGTTGCCGCACGCGTGCGACGGATCGACTATCACCGGCAGGTGGCTCAGCGACTTCGCCACCGGCACCGCGGAGAGGTCGAGCGTGTAGCGGGTGTGGTCGCGGTCGAGCGGATGAACCCCGCGCTCGCACAGGATCACGTTGCCGTTGCCCTGCGCAAGCACGTACTCGGCCGCCAGCAGCCACTCGTCGATAGTCGCGCTCGGACCCCGCTTGACGAGCGTCGGGTGCCCGGACTTGCCGACGGCGGTCAGCAGGGGGTAGTTCTGCATATTGCGCGCGCCGATCTGGAGGATGTCCGCGTGCTCCATCACGAGGTCGATGTCGTGCTGGTCGATAAGCTCCGTGACGGTCACCAACCCCAGCGAATCTCCCGCCTCCTTGAGCAGCTTCAGGCCCTCGAGACCCAGCCCCTGGAACGCGTAGGGCGACGTCCTCGGCTTGAACGCGCCCCCGCGCAGCATCTTCCCGCCCGCCGACTTCACCGCCTCGCGCCGCCGCGAAGAGCTGCTCGCGGCTCTCTATCGCGCACGGCCCCGCCGCGACGATCACCTCATTGGACGCCGATCTCGACGCCCTTGATCGACACGACCGTGTCCGCCTCATGAAACTCGCGCGAGGCCAGCTTATACTTGCGGCTGACGTGGGTGACGTGATCCACGCCGGCCATTGCCCCGAGTATCTCGGCGAGCGTGTCGCGCAGATCGGGCGGAATCGCGCTGGCGATGCCGATCGCGTGCCGCTCGCCCCCGGGCAGGTCGAGGCCGTTAAGCCCGTAGCCCGCTATTCGCTCCACCACCTTCCCGACTTCGGCGTCGGTGGCATCGTTTTTCATTGCGACGATCATGGTAGTCATCAGTCCTCAGCTGTCAGTCATCAGTCATAAGTCTGGCGGTCAGATGCCACACTGCCGTTCGATCATCTCCACAACCTCCAGCGCGTCCTTATACCAGTCTCGAAGCCGGGCGAACGAGAGGTCGCTACTCCCACCGTGCGCAATCTTATGGCGGTTGGCCATTATGCCATTGATGGCTGCTGCGTGTCTGTCCTGGATCGTTGCCTCCAACTGCTTTGCCCATTCGTCAGAGAACCAGCCGCTGACCTCCAGAATCCGCGCCACCTTGGGGTTGTTCACGTCCTCTAGCCTCTTCCTCACAAGGCTGAGAATGCGACCGTCAGCTCTTCCGACCGCGTACTGGCAGTATATCTCACACAAAGCGACCTCGAGGAACCCGGACACCAGTACCATAGGTATCTTGCCCAGTGGCTCATTAGCTCTGGGTCGTCCGAGAATCCTCCAACTTTGGCAAACAAGCTATCGAGACGCTGCTTGTAAGCCACCACGGGTTTGCAGTTCATCTCGCACCGGCAAAGGCGGCTGTCGCGAGCTTCATCCGCCGCGCAACACTTGAGTCGTCATCGCCTACGCTGCGAATCGCGGACAGAAACTCAGCGTTGGTGAGGAGAGCCGTAAAGCCAGTCAGCAGCTGCCTTGCGTCCTCGATCGGGCCCTCTTGAATGCGGCGAGCGAGGCCCACCATCACGGAGTCATAGATCATTGCGTTAAGAATCCCAGCCGGGCGGAATGCGTCGCTGCCGAATCGGTCGGCCACCAGCCCAACTGTGGACTCAAACAGCTGGGCCATAGCCTCAGCCTCCTCTTGCCTCGGGTTGCGATTCCGGCTCATGAATCGGTTCAGGAACATGTTCATCGGTCCCTCGTAACCGTCCGCACCGTGATACAGAGCCAGGAAGCGCAGGACAAGCTCCTGGTCCTTGCTGCGCTGATCGAGTGCCGCCGCGCCGAAGATCGCGCGCCACGCTCGGTTCTTGTTCAGTTGTGCCAGCAGATCATTCAGCTTGCCTTGGTAGATGCACGCACGTATCTCCTGAGGAAACAACTGAGTGCCCCCCGTGTTTATGCGCTCGAAGATATAGTAGATGCTGCTCTCGTCCCCGGGAGGCTCCTCTTGCTTCACGACCGTGGCGTGCAGAATCGCGTCATCCAGCATCCGACGATCAGCCGGCTTCAGTTGCGAATACGTGGTTCCCTCAAACTCGGGGTCAACTCCGACCAGCCTGAAGTCAGGCCCGGCTTCGCCAAAAACGCCGTTATAGAAGTATTGCAGCGTCCGTAAGCGCTGCTGACCATCAATGACCAAGAGGCGCTTCGATTCGTCATCGCGCGAGAGGAATATGCCAGGCGCGGGCAGCCCCAGCAACAAGGATTCGATGAACCGCGACGACTGCCGGTGCGTCCATACAAAGCCACGCTGGAACGAGGGAATGAATATGTCTTTCTCGTTCATCCGCTTGACCAGGCTGTCCACTGTGTAGTCTGCACCGTAGCTGGAAATCGCATAGCGAATGGGTGCGGTATGCTCATCTCGACAGTCCTGCTATCCTCTACGCTGATCTCAAGGTCATCTGTTATCTCTTCCTCTGAGACCTGGAGAAGAAATGGAAGGTACTGCCCAGCATCCACCATCTGCAGCGCGGCTTCGACGACGCTTGGTAGCTTCCGCAAACGCCCCTGGAAGCCGCCTGAGCCGTAGCCCTGCCTGTAGTAACGCGCGACGCGTGACGCGATGTCAGGGGTGAGTGTCAGAATGGCGTCAGCTCGTTGTGCGTTGAGTCTACGCAGAAGGGACTGAAAACCGCCCGATCCCTCTACAGGTTTGTCCAGTTGCTTGACTTCGCTAGGCTCCAGGTGGACTATTACGGGTGGTCCCAATACTCCAGATTCCATTACCCTGCCTCCTCCCTTTCCGTGACCCTGTAGGGCGAGAATCTTACGCGTTCGCACGCTTCGTCGAAGTAGGACTGCGCAATCTCGTATCCGATGAATCCTATGTCAAGCCCCGCGCAAGCTACTGCGCTCGTCCCTATGCCGAGAAAGGGATCCATGACCAGGTGCGTCCGGTCTACGCCGTGAAGCCTTATGCACCGGGAGGGTAACTCAACTGGAAAGCTCGCCGGATGGGGCCGATCTCTGTTGCGATCACGTATTGTCTTGTAGGGGATAAACCACGTGTTGCCCCGGCAGTGAACGTCTTTGCCTCCATTCTTCCAGCGGTCTACATTGCTTTTGTCCTGGTAGGGGACGCCAACCGCGAGTCGGTCGAGCAGCACGCTGCCGTGCTTCGTGAGATGGAAGATGTACTCGTGGCAATCGTTCAGAAAACGCTTACTGTTGATGGGTTTGTAGTGCCCGACGACTACATCCTGTGTGATCCCAGGGTAGTTGCCCACCTCCTCCCTCATGACGGCGATCGATTTTACCCAGTGTATGACGTTCTGGAGGTGGAAATCGTGCTCTTGCATTACCCGAAGCAGATCAAATGGCACGGTAGGGTCTCTCGGCTTAGAACCGACGTTGAGGAACAGCGACCCATCCTCGGCAAGGACTTCCTTGACCCCTGCTGCCCAAATGCCCATCCAGTCTAGGGTCCTCCTTGCGCGATATGTTGTCATCGTATTCCTTATACTTTATGCCTAGGTTGTACGGTGGAGAGGTTACGACGACGTCAACGGCCCGTCCGGCGAGCCGCTCTCTTATGTCGTCTATACAGTCTCGCTTGATTAGGCGAATCTCCTTGTCCGATCTTGTAACGAACACCCGGCAATCCTGCCTCTTCTTTGCGTCGCGTCTGCTTGGTGTTGCCATCCCTACCACTCCCTCGGATCGGGCACGTCCGTCCAGACCGACCCGTTCGCTATCGAAACCTGGCTGGCCAGGCACCGGAGAAGCTCCCGCCTCTCCCCGCTGCGCCTGCTACGCCTATCTTGATCTCATCTGCCACTGGGTTGCCTATCGAGCTTGCTTGTGAGCGATACTAGCTTCGCAGCTATCGCGTCCGCGCCGTCAGGCCCTTCCTGCTTCGCGACGACTTTGCCACTAGCATCGGCCAGGACGAACGCGGGTAGGCGGTCGATCGAGAACTGCTTCATCGTAAGCTGCCCTTCGTTACTGTCGCCATCCATCCCCTGCAGCAGGACCTTGCCCTTGATGACGGCCGGCATCCCGGCAAACCTGTGACGCGCACCCGAATCCTTCTTCGAGTAGATCACCAGCAGCACGGGCTTGCCCTTCGGAAACTTGTAAGCCGGCGCCAACTGCGCCGCGCCTACGCCTCACCCTCCGCCCGCGACGACGTTGCACGCCGGCTTGGGCTTGGGCTGGTAACGCTCTGGAATCCTATCCACAGCCCCACGATCACGAGACAACCGATCAGAGCCTTGGTTGCGCTGTTCATATCACGCCTCCCACTCCTGTCTATATTCCACGCGCATGCGATTGTTCCCTTGCTGCATTGAGTGCTACAATCTAGGAATGAAACCCTTGCACGACTACATAGACTCGCTTCCGATTCTCAGCACCCACGAGCACCACTACGCCTCTTACCCGCCGGGCGAGGGGCTGCGCGGGCTGGAGTATCTGTTCCATCACTCCTACGTGCGCTGGCATCAGCCCTCGCCGTCGAGCAAGTCCGACCGCGCGCGCTTCCTGGACCTGATGTGCGGCAACTCCTATTTCGTCTGGTATGAGAAGGCCCTCGATGACCTCTTCGACTTCGGCGGTGAGATCACTGTCAAGAACTGGGATTCGATCAACGACCGCATCGACGCCGCGTTGGCCACTCCCGGCTTCCACGACGACGTCTGGGCGAACAAGTGCGGGTATACGCGCGCGATCCAGGATTCCTACTGGGACCCCGGCTCGGACAACGGCCGCCCCGACCTCTATTCGCCCGCTTTTCGCATCAACAGCTTCCTTTTCGGCAGTTGCCCGGAGACCGCCGACCACAACCTCAACAATGCTCAGTCGCTCTACGGCCGCTGCGACAGCCTCGACGAGTACCTCGCGATGATCGACCGCGTGATAGCCGAGAAGAAGGCTGCGGGCTGCGTCGCTCTCAAATCGGCGCTTGCGTACGACCGCTCATTGGACTTCAAGCCGCACAGCAGGCGCACGGCGGAGAAGGTATTCGGCAAGCCGCCGTCCAACGTCGCACCGGACGAGTTGAAGACATTCGGCGACTTCATCTTCGACCACATCTGCGAACTGGCGGCGAAGTATGACCTTCCGTTCCAGAACCACACCGGCCTCGGCAGGCTCGGCGGCTCGAACCCGATGAACCTGATCCCCATGATCGAGCGGCACCCGGAGACGAAATTCGTGCTGTTCCACGGCGGGTATCCGTGGGTCGAGCAGGTCGCGGCGCTCAGCCACAACTACGCCAACGTATACGTCGATCTCTGCTGGCTGCCGATCATCTGCACTTCCGCCGCCGAGCGCGCGCTGCACTCGCTCATCGAGGCCGGGCGCGATTCGTCGAGGGTGGCGTGGGGCGGAGACTGCTGGATTGTCACCGAAAGCTACGCCGCGTCGCTCGCCATGCGCCAGGTTCTCAAGAAGGCGCTCTCCGAGAAGACCGCCGCCGGTTATCTCACCGAATCCCGCGCGCGTCGCTTCGCCGAGCGCATCCTGAGCGAAAACGCGAAGTGTCTCTACGGGCTGCGATAGCGAAGACCTTATCGCGAAAGTGAGAAAGCCGGAAAGGGAGAAGCGATGCATTGCGCCGCCCTCTGCCGCGCCAGCATCAGCGTCCAGGAGATGACCGTCCACGCCGCCCTGACCGGCGACCGTCATCTCGCCAAACTCGCCGTCCTCAACGACCCGCTGACATCAGCCGTCTGCACCCCCGATGAGGTCTGGAAGCTATGCGACGAGATGTTCGCCGCGCTGGGCGAATGGATGCCGGAGTTCTAGCGGAGAGTGGAGAACTCCCTCTCCTGGGGGAGAGGGTTGGGGTGAGGGCGCTTTTTGCCGCGGACCCTTGACATCCGCCAACAAGCAGGCTATATTGCAGTTGAGCCCGTTGCAGATACCCTGGGCTGCTCTAGCAGTTGGGATATTGCAGCGGGCTTGTGTATCGGCCACAGCAATACGGGCTTCCAAAGAACGTCGATGAGGATATATCGATGAGAAAAGGCGTCTCGCAAGTCATCCTGTTGGTTCTGCTCATTCTGGGGTTGGTCACCAGCGCAGATGCGGTGCAGTATCAGATGCAGGTGCTGGGATCCGGACAGGCAATGGACATCAACAACGGGGGCAAGATCGTCGGATTCTACGGCGGCTACAGCACCTCTACGCCATGCACGTGGACACTAAGCGGGGTCCGGAGCGATCTTCCCGGCCGACCGGGTTCACTAGCTGCCAGGCGGATGTCATAAACAATGCCGGCACGATCGCCGGCCAACCGTTTGGCGGCAGCATGGTCCGATGGAAGACAGACGGAACCATCGAAACCAGTCTGGAGGCGTCCAGTGACAGGATCTTTGCCCTCGACTCTGCGGGAAACGCCTATGGAGACGCTTCGGCATCCGGCGGCAGTTCCTACGCCGTCAAGTGGACAACTGACGGTCAAGTGGTGGTAGTTGACCCTGGCCCCAGTTGCATTGTAGAGGTCAACGCATCAGGCACGATGGTGGGGCAGACGGGAACTTCCGCGCTCGGTTACCACGCGGCGATGTGGTCGCCTGTCGATTACAGCCGGACTGCTATACCGGATCTAGCCGGATTTCCCGGTGGGGCTGCACTTGGAATTAATGACGCCGGCGTCGTCGTGGGATATTCGAGTCCCAGCGCATCTGAGCGACCGTTCAGGTGGACATCCGCGCTTGGCACGTGCGACCTTGGCGTGCTGCCAGGCTGCCAGTGGGGCGCCGCGAGAGACATCAACAATTCCGGCCTCATAGTCGGCAACTCGCTGGGGACTACTAACAACAACCCCTATGTTGCCGGAGACGCCACACTCTGGATGCCTGACGGACAGATCATCGACCTGGGCAGACCGACTGGGTCATACTGGAGCGTGGCGCAGGCGATCAATGACAGCGGACGGATAGTCGGGTACACCGATGACGGTCGCGCCCTACTGTGGATGCCTGTCCCCGAGCCCTCCAGCCTGCTCGCACTGCTCTGCGGTATGAGCGGGCTCGCTTTGCGGCGCAGGCCGGTGCGCAGGTAGCTCCTCCGCGCATGCACACGGGCCCTACATCACATGGAATTCCCGCACGGTTCGGTTGACGAGGCAGGTCAGAAGGGCGTTGGCCGCATCGCTGGTGTCCATGCCTAGTTCTTCGGCCAGATCCCCGATTGACGGCGAATGGCCGTGCTCGGCTGTGTGGGCGAGAATGGCCTCGTCGATTCTGCTTCCCAGTTGAGAGATTCCATCCGAAGGCTTGAAGATAATGCCCTTGTCCAGGAGGTAGTTCCATACCTGGCCTATCATGAACGCGGCAGCGAACGTGCGCCAATCCAGCCGCGAGGAATCCTCATACTTATCCGCCGCGGCAAACAGCCCGATCAAGCATTCCTGGATAAGGTCGTCTCTTGAGATCTCCGGCAACTTGCAGAGGAATTGGCCTGCGACATCCTCGATGACGGGCAGCATCGAATCGCACAGCTCATCCGCAGCCTCGCGCAGGTTATTGTTGTTGTCCGTTCCCATTGCCTACGCCGCATCAACCAGATCTACGTGGACGTGTTTGCCCAGCGCGGACGCGATCCTCGTGAGCAAGGTGAGCGAATGCCCCATGTAGTCTGCGTCCTCAAGCCTGACGACCGTCGAGTGCGAAGTGCCAACCAGCTTGGCCAATTCCCGCTGCGACAGGCCGGCCCACTTCCTGGCATCGTGTATCGCCTGCGCAACGCGGGCGTTGACCGTCTCGCGTTCGACAAGCTCGCGGAGCTCTCGATCATCTCCGATCTGCATGCCGATGATCTCCAGCGCGTCGTCAGTAGTCTTTCTCTCGCTCATAGGTGTCTCTCTGTGCACATGATACCATTATTGAGACCATCTGCCGCAGAACCGTCACTCTGAAGTCGGAGGCCGAAGAATCTGCTTTCTGCCGCGCTCAAAAGCACATTCGTCACATCCGTTCGGAATGACGTGCGTACGCACGCGTCATCACCTCTGAGCTCTTTCCCCGCATCCTGCCACTAGCCCATTGACATTCCGTGACAAGCAGGCTATATTGAACGTGGGCCCGTTGCAGTACCTGGGCTGCTTGAGCAGTTGGGATATTGCAGCGGGCTTTGCTTCTGCTACTAAGGCACAGCAAGGGAGGACAAGACGATGAACATCCGTATGGGCTTTGCGCTCAGCGCGCTCTTGCTTGTTCTGCATGCGGCGCCTGTCTGCGCCGTGCAGTATGAAGCCGTGGCTCTCAGTGGCCGCAAGGCCACCTGTATCAACAACTCGGGCCAGATTGTTGGGCTCGGACCTTGCATCTATGACTCAGCAGGAGTTCCTGTGCGACTATCGACTCCGCCACCACCAACCCAGGGTTCGGCCTACGCGATAAGTGACTCTGGCCGGATCGTTGGGTTCTACTTCGGGTCGATGGACACCAGAGTGGCGGCCTACTGGTGTGATAGCACCACGCGAGTTGATCTCTCGGCCCCTCCGACACGGGGCGAATGCTATGGGATCAACTCATCTGACGTGATGTGTGGCACATACGGGGGCGCCCCAGTCACGTACAGTGCTTCTGGATCGCACACAGACCTTGCCGTCGGAAACGGTAACCTCACGATCGGCGCAGGGCTGGACATCAACAATTCCGGCTTGGTCGCTGGCTACCTTGGAACCAATCTCGACAGCAATCAGATAGCGGTATGGAACACGGATGGCTCAATTCGGTATCTTGGGCCCTGGGGTCAGGCGAGGGCCATCAACAACGACGGTATTGTTGGGGGAACCACGGGTTCGCCGTTTCTTTGGACATCGGCCGGCGGTCTTCAGACGCTGTCTGTGGCGTCTGGCTACTCAGGCGGCGAAGTGAACGGGCTCAATGACCATGGCATCGCAGTTGGTGCGATATACCTTCATGGCCCCGGCATTCCAGCCAATACAGGTAGTCCAGCACTCTGGGACGTCTATGGATCGGTCATCATCCTGCCCACTCCGATCGGATACACATGGGCGACGGCATTGAGCATCAACGAAGCTGGCCAGATTGTGGGAACGGCATACGCAATCGATCAAGTTGCCTACCGTCAGACTGCGGTGCTCTGGACGCCGATCCCCGAGTCTTCCTCCCTTATAGCCCTATTCTGTGGCCTCGGCGCCCTCGTTCTTCCTCGCAAGCGGTGTTAGGCGATATCTGAACAGAGCTCATCTCGGAAGGGGCGGGGCGGTTCGAATGGTCCGCCCCTTTTTTGACGCCACCCTGATGCAACTGCCTGCCATTGGGTCGAATACGGCGGCGGCATGGCCGCGTCCCCCACCGTGAGCTTGTCGAACGGGCGGGCGTGGACTGCGGTATCATAATGTGGCGAGGGACGGCTACCGACCACTGGCGGTGTAATCCCCCAACCTCGCCAACTCTCGCTGCGAAAGGCCGGCCTGCGTCCTTGCGTCACATATCGCTTGAGCAACACGCGCATTGATCCTCTCCCGCTCCACAAGCTCGCGCAGTCCCCGATCATCAGCGGTCTGCATGTCTATGATTTCCAGCGCGTCGTCAGTAGTCTTTCTCTTGCTCATGGGTGTCACGACACCATTGTTTGGACCATCTGCAACTAGCCTCTTTCTGCTGACGTGCGACTTCCTACTCAGTGAGCAGCGCGGCTGCGGCTTCCCGGGCGCGCGGCAGGGTGTCCGGGGCGGCGAGCAGGACAACATCCCCCGCCAGGCTCTCCGGCACGGTGATGGCCCCGCCTTCACCGACGCCTTCAGCGTATGCCACTTCCCGCCGCGCAGCTCTCCGCACTCGGCAATAGGCCGGTCGGGCCGATGGCGTATTTGCCCGCGCGCAGACCGACCAACGCGATCTCGCGCGACTCGGCGAGATCGTGGCCATCCAGCGCGACCGCGAAGAAGTGATTCCTTGCTGATGCGATGGTCACGCCGCCGCGGGAGACTTTTCCCTGCGCTTCAAGCCGGTCAGTCTGCCCCCCTTGGTGACCAGCATCGCCTGCCGGTTCGCGGCGACGGAGACCGAATATTCCTGCCCGCCGGCCGTCACGCACACCTTCGCACGGCCTTCTCGCCCGCGTTGCCCACCATCACCGCCTCGCCGTCCTCGCAAGGCAGCCGGAAGACCTGGATGCCCTTCGTGTCTGGTGCTCACTGCCTCGGGCTGCACGCCCGCCTCTTCGCGGCGTCGGAGGTAGATCGCGCCGAGCGGAGCGTCCGCGCTGAACTCCGCCGGGTCGCTGGAGAACAGAACCTTGCCCCTGCCGAGCCTGTTGACGACCGCCACGGCGTGCTCGGCTCTGATTCCTCGAGGCGATCACGTGCGCCCTCAGGGCCGGCTTAAGCCCATCGACGGCCAACCCGATATACGCGATGCCGCCTCCGTATCGGATCTGCTCGCGCTCACCCATTTCGAACCGCACGTCGGGATAGCGCTCCTTCGACGAACTTCGCCCCCGCAAGCTCCTCCAGTCGGCTGGTCTTCGTGCGCTTACGGTTCTCATCGTAGCTGATGTCCCCGGAGATGTACAGCACCCCGCCGCCACTGACGAACGTCCTTGAGCTTCTCATACGCCGGTTCAGAAAGCGCAAACGGCGTCGGAAGCACGAGCAACTTCGCGGCCTTCGGCAGCCGGTCGAGGTCCCATTCGTTGATCGTCCCGAACCTCAGCCGCGCGTCGATCAGGCCGTTCGCGGCGCGCTTCAGTCGCCTCGATTATACGTTCCGACGCCGCCGCCGATCCTCGATTCGTCCGGCAGCACCAGATACACCTCGGGCTCCACATACTTCGGCCTCATCCAGTGAACAGCAGGCTCATCGCGCGGTAGGCCTTCGTCACCGGCTTGGGCGTGAAGTCCGAATAGCACGATCCCATACGGGAATATGCTGCCCCTGCGGGTCGCGCCAGTGCCAGTTGCTCGCGAATATGCCCCCCAGCGCCAGTGTGTAATGCCCGACGTGCAGATACCGCAGCTCCTGCTGCTCGACGGTGTCGTAGTTGTGGCCGGTCTCCTTGAACGTCGGGATAAGTCTTTGATCCGAACTCGCCAATCGACGGCGCCTTGCCCGCAGTAGCGGCGGTCGCTCATCGCAAGTGCCGCGTCGAAATGCACGAACCTCGCCGATCTTGCCGTACCAATGCCGGTCGGTGAAATCCAGCGCATCCGAGGTCGCGACCGGGTCCATCACCATGCCCGTTCCACGACTGCAGATACCCGCACGAAACTATCCGCGAGGGGTCCTTGGCCTTGATCGCGCCGGTCACGTCGGTTATCCACTTGCCGCCCTGCTCGCATCAGGAACCGATATACGTCACGCGACCGCATGCTCGAGCCAGTCGCTCGTTGATCCAGCCCATCTTGATCGAGCCGAGCTTCTCGTCCTTGCCCAGCTCGTCACCCCACGCCGCGCGCAGCGCCTCATCGGAACCATACTTCGCTCGCAGATACGTCATTGAACCTGGCATCGCGCGGCGCATCCTCGACCTCGTGCAAGTTGGGCTCGTTGAAGAGATCGATCATCATGCCATCGATGCTCCGATAGCGCTTGCCTATCGCCTGCGGAAGACGATCAGTTCGGGATGATCGAGGTAGCCGCGCATGAACACTGTCCCGCTCAGCCAGAAATCCACATGATGCCGCTGCGCCGCCATCACCGAGCGCGTCCCGGAACCGCAATGTCCTCCTCGGTGTCGCTGTAGGTGAACGTGCGCGCGACGTGCAGGCCCATGTCCGCCATGTCCCGGAAATCGCGCTCAACGTCCAGCGGGTCCATTCCCGGCGGGGCAGTATCCGATCATAGAACGCCTCCACGCCGAGCATATAGCGCGGCTTGCCGTCGTCGCGGAGGTAGTTGTCGGGTAGGAAAGCCGCCATGCCGTTGGCGACGGTCGTCCATTCCACGCGTAGAACCCGGTCCGCAACGTATCCACGGGCTCGCCATCGACCAGCAAGATCGGCCTTGGCTATGTAGAAATCGTCCTTGAATATCCCCGGATGCCACGTGGTGCTGATCTCCTTCGTCTCGCCTGGCGCGAGCTCGAGTCGATACGCTGTCGAAATGCACCGGCGAGCCAGGCTCGTCACTTATCGTCGATCTGCGCGACGCACGACACGGCCTCTTCGACCAAGATTGCTGACGCTGCCCGAGATCGTCGACCTCTTCGCCCTTGCCGGTAGCACGCATAAGACGGATGCAGATCGTGCAGATACACGCCGCGCCTCATCGCGTTCACCACGGAAACAAGCATCTTGTCCGCGCCGGGCTCCGAGAAGATGTCGCGACCCTCGACGCCGAAATAAGCCCAAATCGAACCCCGATAAGGCACCAGCGTGTTCACCATCAACGATCCCGCGTTTCCTCGGAACCGCCCGAACTCGTCGGTGGTTTCCAGCAGAGGAATCAAGCGGCTGCGATGGGTCTTGGCCGGTCCAATACCAATCGGAACCGGTCGTGCCGGCCGCCGCCCAGCCCTCGATCTTGCCCTTGACCGAGAAGCGCCGCCGGCACGATGTGCTGATCAGCCGCCGGCGAGATCGACTTCCGCCCGTGAGCCGTAACCCGGCGTCGAAAACTCCGAGCTGCTCGTTGTCCCACTCCAGGAAATCGTTGCGGCTTGCCGTGGCGCATATTGATGGGTTTGCGCAGCGCGCTCGAGATCAGGCTCGGGCACTGCGGGCCTGTCCGGACAGCAGCCGCACGCCGCCCGACCGCGATGCCGAGAAGCCCTGGTGTCGGGGCTGTTCGAAAGATCGCTCGGCCGCCAGAGCTCGCAGTCGAAGCCGATATCCAGCTCGCGCTTGCCGGCGAACTCCTTCGGGCCGAGCCGGGCAACTTGATCACCTGTCCGCCCGCCCGGCGGGAATGTCCATCACGGCTTGCCGTTGACCGCCAGATGCCACTTGAACCTCGCCGCTAGCGCGTTCGCCGATACGCGGATCTCCAGAGTGTAGCGCTCGGCCGGATCGACGGTCAGCTTCGAATCCCCGCGCCCTTGCCCGTCCATCGCTTCCTGGCGCTCGCATCACCCCATTCGTCCCGAGCATCCTCCGGGTCGTTCCACTCGCCGGTAAGGTGATCCATATCGCCGTCTGTTCTCGTCCCGACCTGGACCTCCGAGGTCGGAACTCATGCCGCAGCGCGTCTTCGAGCGTCAGCCACTGCCCTTTCCATTCGCATCGCCGGCGATCGTCGAACGCGTAGCCGCCGGTGGACAGGAAATCGCCGCCCGCGCGCAGATACGCCAGGAAATTCTCCCGCGCCTCCATCGGAAAATACGAACCATAGGGCAGGACCACGAGCCAATACTTCTCGGCATTGAACGTCTTCGGGTCGGCAAACTGCTCCGCAGTGACGAACTCAACCGCAGCCCGCATCATTCTGAACTTGTTTCAGCATCCATCCCCTTGGTGTCATGCTGCACTTTCAGGCATCACGCAGCTTCTCCGGGTTCGCGAACGAAGCCCTCGCCGGAAACGAATCACGCAGCATGGCTATCTTCATATCCGCCCCCATAACCGCCTTCGCACACAACCAGTATTGCCACAACCAACAGCAGTCGCAACGCACCCCGTTCCCATTAGCGCAATTCTAGCACAGCGGGCTGAGATGTCAGCGGATTCCAATTGCTGAGTTGCGTAGATCACGATCACTGCGTGGTAAACTGTCACTATTATGTAAGCTCTGCAAGGAGGTGATGATCGCTATGACTGTATTACTGGCTGCCGCGTCGAGCGCGAGCCGGCGCCGACTATCATCGGCAGCTACTGCTCCGGCAAGGGTGATATTGAGTACCTGCGGATGATCGACCGCTCGTTCGAGTTCTTCCACCCCAGCGCCGACGTGCCGAATATCTCGATGCTCTACCATCCCGAATGGGACTGTCTGATCGAGGGAGCCAACTGGCAGGCGTGGTGGATCCAGAACAGCTACGGACCCACATATTGCGCGCTGCCATTTCTCCAGGAACCGTGGCTCACATTCCTCCAGCACTCGCAGGACATGTGGTTCAATAACCAGGGCGACGGCAAGAAGCACGGATACGACCAGTTCGAGGTCCTTGTCGGGCCGGACGGCTGCCTGTGCGACGCCGCTATGCCAAGACGGCGCGATTTACCGGCAGGGTGACTGCAACTGGCCGATGCATGACTGGGCAATCGAGTTCACAGCGGCGGGTGTGCTGATGCAGGCCGAGCTTATGCTGATCAGCCGCGACCTCGATGCGATCAACAAGTATATGCCGAATCTTGAGCGCGCGTGCGAGTTCATAGAGACCCGCCGCGACCCTAAGAACGGACTCTTCTTGATAGGCCCGGCTGGTGATCTACTGGCACCGTCATATGGCGGGGCGAAGCAGCCTGACGGCACATTCGGCAAGGCGTATCTCGCTAGCATGTCGATCACTTACCTCGCGGCAGCCGAGCGAATGGTCGAGCTATACAAACTGACTGGCGACAAAGCAAAGCTCGCCATATACGAGCGCAGGTGCAAGATCACGCGAGATTCCCTGCCACAGTTGCTCACCAACGACGGCTACTTCGTCCGCTCAATGGAAACAGACGGCACCAAGCACGGAGTGCTGGGGCAGGAGAAATACGGCTACTTCAGCGTCGCCGCCAACGTGGACGCTATCGCCCACCATGCCGTGGACAAGGCCGTAGCCAAGAAGATCTATGCACAGATCGACGCCGAGCCCAAGCTCCGCCCGCATGATTTCCTCATCCCCAACTATCCCGTCCTACGATGACATGTATGACAACTGGGGCAGCCGCGACCACGAGGGACTCTGGGCCTACGGCACGTGGGTGAACGGCGGAGTCTGGTCAACGATGGAAGCGCGCACAATCCTCGCCTACTACCGCGTCGGCGCATACGAGGACATTCGGCGCTCCAATCTCCACTCCATGCGTCTAGCGGCCAACTACCAGATGGACGCGCCGCTGAGAGACTTCGGGGCAAGCGTGTGGTTCGTGCAGCAGATCACCAACCTCTGCTACGATGCATTGGGCATCCCGGCCGCGACGGTTCGTGGGCTGTTTGAGTATGTGTATAAGTCTGACAGGCTAATCCTATACCCACATATACCGCCTTCGATCTCCGAGTACTCGCAGACCGAATCCATACGCTTCGGCAGCAAGCGCATTACGATCAGCTATCAATAACGGCGGACCGCGCGTGGCATCCGTCAAAGTGAACGGCCGCAAGCTGCCTGTCGGCACTAGTGACAGCGTGACTCTCCCCTACGAGGCCCTGCCCGAAAAGGCGAAAGTCGAGATCGTAATGGAGGGCGGATGGCCAGCCGGTCAGACCGTCGCGCCCGCTTCAGAGCCCAGTCCGACCCCGCCCAAGATCGAGTTCAGATGGCTCAAGCAGAAGAACGGCTCGAGCCTGCCGGTAAGCCCGTATGCAATCGGCCTGCCGCCGTCGATGCGCGACGCCTATGCGGGCCTCCTTCGCAGGCAGTCCAGCGCCAGGACCGACTTCGACAAGGCTCTCATCTCGGCAGCGTTCCAGGCATTCGAAGCCTACCGCGTGCGTGCGGCGACGAAGACCGACATGACGCCCGAGAAGCGCGCGGCCGTGCTGAAGATGTACGAGGCTGCGGCGATGGATCTCTGCGAGGGATATGTCAGCTTGGAGGACCGTCATACGGCGCCCCCGTAACCGTTCGGCATGCCAAGTTGCCCTTGGCTGATCACAATGGCGACCGGTATTGTCACAAATCATCTTGGAATTACGAGCTTGACAGGCTGCCACTTTAGGAGTTATAACGTACGCAGAGAAATAGCCGACTAACGCGTGACGACAAAGTGCCGCCGCGCGCACCAATGGAGGGCGCCATGCTACGAAGAAGTGCTGTAGTCGTGCTCGTGTTTGGTCTCTGCCTCAGTTCGTTACGCCGCTACTATTCAGGACATCAAGCTTCTGCCTGACGGGGCGGCGACTTCCACCATCTACTCAGTCGTCGTCACAGTCAGACCAGCTACGCGTACCGCGTACGTGCAGGATAGGTCAGGAATGAGCGGCATACGCATCGAAGGCAGCTCCAGCGTGCCGTTCGCGGGTTCGCACGTTGACGTGGGCAGTGGGCACGTGTATACCGATGCCAACGGCGAGCGGTACATCGCCTTCTCGAGTTACTACTCCAAGACGGCATACAAGGCTGTTCGTCCGGTGGCGGTCCCATCCGTCGGTGGGGGCGATTGGCACTTCGAGCCAGCGACCGGCGCCGGGCAGCGAGGCGTGACGGGCGGGAGTGGTCTGAACACAGTCGGGCTTTACGTCAAGACCTGGGGCAAGCTCACCACCATCAACTCCACGACATTCACTCTCACCGACAGCGCCGGCCGGGACGTCCGGTGCACGGTCACAGGATCGCTTACGTGGGACGCAGCGTGGCAGTGGGTTACTGTGACGGGCGTGGTGGGACTGTACCTACGATGCTGCCGCGGGCGGTTACGTTCCCTCGCTCAGTGTTGACTCGATAGATCCGTATCTGCCGCAGGAGTCGGTGAGCGTTCCCGGCACTCCGACGGGAGAGACCAATGCCCTTGCGCACTTGCTGTACACGTATCGGACGACCGGCTCGACGGACCTGCACGGTCACGGGGTGGAGTATCGGTTTGACTGGGGAGACGGTACCACGTCCGAATGGCTGAGCTGGAAGTACTCGGATCACGCATGGTCCACGACCGGGGCCAAACTCGTTACGGTGACCGCTCGAAGTCTCGGCCATCCCGAGGTCTCAGCAACCTCCGCGCCATTAGCGGTGAGCGTCGGGGATGCGCCACTATGGGAGTGGCAGCAGACCAACGGTCCGGGAATGCAGATGCTGGGCAGTTATGGATTCGAAGCGGGCGGCCTTGTTTTCGGTGGTGGCGCGTCGGGCAACATCTACAAGTCACGCGGACAGCGGCCTGAACTGGGCTGTTGTTCCATCTCTGGCCGATCCGCAAGCGGGCACGTCGGTGCTCACTACTCCAAACGGCAGCCTGTTTGCAGGTCTGCACAAGGGCAACTACCGCTCCACGGACGGCGGGATGACCTGGGTTCACATCGCGCAGATGCCTCTGGCGGCCGATCAAGCGGGGAGGCTGTATGCCGCGGGCGCGAAAGACTGCCTGTGGTTGTCTGCGGACAATGGTGATCACTGGACGATGAACGCCCCGAGTTTTGGCGTGGGCTACGTGACCGCATTCGCGGCGCTTCCATCCGGCCGCGTATTGATGAGAACCAGCACCGGAATGTATCGCTCGGCCGATGGCGGGATAACCTGGCTGCCGTCCGGCAACGGCATGGCCGTGGGGGCGACCGGGCGCTTGCTGGTGTACAACAACACAGTTTACCTGGTGGGTTTCGGAGATACGGGAGTGTACGTCACGACAGATGACGGAGACACGTGGGCAAAGCGAAGCACTACGCTGCCCTGGTCGGTGTACACTGATGCGGTTGTGGACCCGGCAGGCCGGCTGTTTGCCAGCGTTGTGAACTACGGGTTGTACCGTTCCACGGATCAAGCCGAAACCTGGACTGACATAACGGGCAGCCTGGACCCTAATGACCTGTACTCGCTGGGGGCCGGCCCGGATGGAGTTCTGCTTCTTGGGACACTCAAATCGGGTGTATACAGATCGACCGATGCAGGGCACTATTGGACCACCAGCCGGATACGGCCCCTTTGGCGGCAAGGCCGACCATCTATTCGTCGATTCGCAGAACAGGGTCTATGCCAATGGTTGGCGCACGTCCGACCGCGGCGCGACATGGACATATCTGGCCGAGGACTACGTCGTGCCTCGGCTGATGGAGTGCTGTTTGCTGCAAGCTCCGAGAACAGCGCGTCCGTAGTATACCGGTCTGAGGACGACGGGGCCACCTGGCAGCCGGCATCCAATGGCCTGCCTCTGAGTTCCCATGGTGTCATAGAGTCGCTGGTTCCAGTGTCGGGCGGCACCGTCATTGCAAACCTGCGGCTTCCCCCGGGGCCTGGTCAGGAGACCTATGCGCTCTACCGAACGGGCGACAATGGGGACTCATGGACCAGCGTCTTCGCGTCGGGTCCAACCGTGATGATCTACGGCCCGGTGGTCAGTGGGACAGGCCAGATGACTGTGTTCGCCGGTGTGTTGTACCGCTCGCTGGACGACGGGGTGACCTGGTCCGAGCTTCCTCCGAGCGCTCTGAACGGTTCGGTCACAGCGCACGGGTCAAACGTAGGCTTATCAGGGCGCCTGTTTCTGTGCACAAGTGGTGGGTACTACGCTTCCTCAGATGACGGCGAGCACTGGACGTGGACCAGCACCAGTCATCCGCCGACGGCGTCCAACGCGGACGGCGATCTGTTCGGGTTCGATCCCCACGGCGTGTGGCGGTCCGGTGACGGCGGCAATACGTGGGGCAACATCAGCGCCGAGGTGACTCCCACCGGCTGGGACCTTCTCGACAGCGCGCTCGCCGTAGACCAGGACGGGTATCTTTACACGGGAACGCAGAGCCTTGGCGTATGGCGGACGACGAATCCGACGGTGCGTTAGCCCCGGCGGATCGCCGGGGCCGAATCGATTGTCACGCGGTCTGCTCATCCGCGCCTCCGCCTACGCATCACCGCGCCGAAGCCGGCCAGGCCGGCGAGGATGGCGGTGAGGGAGGAGGGTTCGGGGATCATTGAGAGCGTGAACCGGAATCCGTAGGCTGTCAGGCCGTCGGAGGTCGAATAAAAGGGCAGTGTGAACAAAAGAGGCGCAGTCCACACCGTTCCCACGTCCGGGCCGCCGGTGACACCCGCTGGTTTCTGGAACAGCTCCAGCCGAGCCAGTACGAGTGGGTCGCTGTTCACGTTCGCGCCCCAGGTCAGGGCGAGATCGTTCGGCGCGTGCTCTGGCGCAGCCCAGATGTAGAGCATCCATGTCTTTGTCTCGCCACGGTGTATGCCGCGCCGGTGGTCATCAGAGTAGAAGCCCGTAGGACCGTCCCAACCATTGGTCCCGTTCACGTGATATGAACCGCCAGTCCACCCGGAGCCGGAGACGGTTGCCAGAGCGTCGTGGTAGTCGAGCGTATCAAGCGCGCGCTCATCGTAAGCCTGCATCGACGACATGGAACTGACCGGTCTGCCCTGACCCTGCTCCCCAGCCGCCGCAGAACGGCAGGAATGCCTGAACGGGAAGAGCGCTTCCTGCGAGTATCAGCAGCGCGGCGGCAAGGCTTACGCCTGCTCGGTTGACAACACGCGCCACTATCCTATCTTTCAATCTTGAATGCATAGACCTTCCCTCCATCCGACCTGGTGGTTATGCACACCCATGTGTTGTGATCCTCATCTACGCTGTAACTTATGGCAGGGCTTGAGCACAGAAAGCCGGGGGCGCAACCGCGTATACATCAAGGACAAGCGCACGATACGTTGTTGACGAAACCGGGCGGGCGGATGTTCCAGGCGGTACTGCGGGGGAGAGTTCAGGATGACACGGGAACGAGTTCAGGATGACACGGATCTGCACAACTCCATAAGCACCGCGCAGGTCCAGGCATAGCCGGCGGCGCCGAGGGGGCGGCCGGTGGAGGCGCTGTAGAGTTCGCCGAGTTCGCCGCCATGGACCATCATATCGAGCAGGCGGCGGACGGCTTCGCGGCGCTCGCGGTGGAAGCCGTGGATTCGGAGGACCTCGGTCATCGTCCACGCGATGTTGGGCCACACCGGCCCGCGCCACCACTGCTCGGGATCGAAGCGGCGGTCCGAATACGCGACCGTCGGGAACGGCCGCGATCCGAAGAAGTGCTTGGGGTTGATCAGATACTTGTTGATCATATCCGCAGGCAGGTCGGCCGGCAGCTTGACCTCGCACCACAGCGGCATGAACGACGCCGGCGTCAGCACCTTGTGGAAGCGGTCCTCGCCGACGAGCCGGTCGTAGAACACGTTGTCCTCTGGGTCGTATAGCTTGGCGTAGATCAGCTTCGCGTGGTCCTCGGCGCGACGTTCCCACTCGGCGGCGTCGCGGTCCTTCGCGAGAATCGGCGCCATTCTGGCCAGCAGCCGCATCTCGCGGTTCAGATAGGAGTTGAGATCGACGCCCGGCAATGCGGCCGTCATCAAATCGCGGTGAATCGTCCCAGCCCGATTCGAAGCGGTCGAGGTATTCGACCAGCCCGTCGCGGTCCTCGTCGCGCCGCGAAATCCACCACTCGATATTGCGACTCACCGGCCCGTAGATGTCGCGCAGCAGTTGATCGTTGCCGAAGCGCTCGTAGAGGCGCCACGCCGCCCACGCGATCAGCGGCGGCTGAGACGCGCCGGGGCGGTTCCAGGTCGCGCAGACGAACTGCGGGATCTTGCCGTCGGCCTCCTGATTCTCGCACAGCGCGAGCAGGAAGTCCTCGGCCAGGCGCTCATTGAACAGCCCCACGCCGCGGCTGACGAAGCACGAGTCCCACAGATAATGGGAGCAGTAGGTCCCGCGGCTGGGAAACGCCGCGTGCCGGCCGATCTGCCCGCGAGGCGACTTGGTGTTGCAGAGCAGTTCGTAGGCGGCCTTCGCGTAGTGCAGGCGGTGATGCTTCGAGACGCCATCGAAGCTGAACTTGTCGAACGCCTTCGAAAGCCAGTTGGTGGAAGATGTCGTCGCGGCCTCGAAGCTCGGCGCATGGATGCGGCCGACGCGCTCCTCGATCTTATCAGCGGTCGGCCCCTCGCCGATTCCCAGCACGAAGGTCTGCTCGCCCTCGAAGGCTTCCCGCCGCGCGGTCGAAGCTGAGCACCAGCGCGCCGAGGGTCGTGATCTTCGTGCCAGATCGCTCCAGTTCGGCGCCGTCGGCGATTGCGTGAACATCCGAGAATGCCTTCGGCACGATGAGGCATATCGTGAGCGGGTGACTCGGATCGGGGTCGCGGTCGTCCGTGCGAGGAGTTCGCGTTTCGATCGTCAGCCGGCGCGAAGCAGCCTCGAACCGAACGCTCCGTTCGAGCGGCGGATCGGACGCCGGCAGCAGGAACTTGGCGCGGACGGCGGCCGCGTCGCTGTTCTCGTCCAGATTCGGCCGAGTAGAAGAGGATGTCGGAGTCGGTGAATGCCATCCTGCCGGCGAACCCGCGCCCGTCGGATTCCTCGACGTGCAGCGCGGAATTCGTGCGGCTCTTCTGCCACTCGCTGCCGCCCTCGGGGCCGTCTACATGAAACGTCAGCAGGTTCGGCGACAGCAGCGCGGGGCTGCGGTTGTAGAACGCGTAGACCTGCTCGATGCCCAGGCGTTCCTTCTTCGCAACGCCGAACCAGGAGTAATGCGTGCAGAACGCAAGCTGCCTTATGTCGAAATGCAGCCTGCCATCCAGCACGCTCAGGAACTCATCACACACAACGCCCAAACTCAACTGCCCCTTTCATCGCGAAAACGCGAAAGGGCGAGAACACGAAAGCCGATAATGCTCAATGATACGGTTATCAATTGCGGCGCCTGAGTCGAAAGTCCTTCTTCGATCATGGGCGATAGGGCAATAGCGCGCCGTCTGGTAATAAGTGGATAGCGACGGCGTTTGGTGATGTTTTGACTTTCGCCGGGCAAGATGCTATCTTTGTCGAGGCACTGAAATGAAAAGCACGGGATTGATCGCGGTTTTGGTGATACTTGTGGCGGCGGGCGCCTGGGGGGCTGACTTCCAGTGGCCGTCGCAGATGAATATCGGCGGGTTCCAGATCATCGACGTTCGAGGGACCGTCGCCCCCGACGGTTCCGGTAACGCCACGGGCACACTGCAGGTGCCCAACATGGGCAGCGCGAACGTGAAGCTTGCGCGATCCGCCCGCGGCGACATAACCGGCGCGACCTCGTTCGACATGCGCGGCGTGCGCGGCGATTTCTCACTCTCGAGCACCGGGCTGCGCGGACGGGGCATGATCGATTGTCCGCCCAGGCCGATCGTCAACGCCTTCATCAGCATCAACGCGCGCGGCGAAGCGTCGGGCAGCGGGGTGCTTCAGCTCGGCCGGCTGGGTCCATCAGTGGACTTCACCATGTCGGGTTCCTCGTGCAATTTCAGGGGTTCGACGCCCGTCAAAGCTCAGATCGACACGGCCGTCGCTTCGTACAAGTTCGATGGGGTCTTGAACGTGCAGAGCGGAGGCGGCAGGGCGTCGGGGACTGTCTCCGGCCGCGTCGAGCGCACGAGCAAGGTCGGCAGCCAGGTCACCACGTTCACGATCCCCAACACATCCGTGGACCTCTCCAACGGCCAGTGCACTGTGAACGTGGGCGGAGTGAGCATCACGTTCTCCCTGTTCTGATCGGCAGTGGGAACCTCCCTATTTGCCAGGTCGTCTAACCATTCGTATGGGCATGCGCGTGCCAGTGCTCATGCTGAACCTGATTCAGCATCCAGGCGGCCACCGGATGGATCCCGAATCGAGTTCAGGATGACAAGGGCGCTGGTCACGCGCTGTGGCCTGAGCGTTGTTGACGACAACCTGCCTGAGAGGTATAATCCCGTTGTCGGGCGATCGGCCCGCACGGGTTTGGAGGAACGATGATGACAATTCGTCGCGCCGCATTGCTTGCGTGCCTGCTGGTAGTGGTGTCGAGCGCCGCGTTCTGCGATGATGCCACGATGGGCAGATATGGGCCTATGCAGACCGGCTTCACCGCCGAGAAGCTCGAACCGCCGCTTACTCTGTCCTGGGAGTATACCGCCAACAGGTGTAAGGACAACCCGGCCGCGCCTGTCGTGGCCGACGGTAGTCTGCTACTTCGCGTGCGGGGACCGGGTCTACGCCCTGGATATGGAAACGGGCAACCTCAAGTGGAGATACCCGACGGAGCTGGCGCTGACCGGCACCGTCAAGGCCACCCCGGCCGTCGTCGACGGCAGGCTCTACTTCGGCACCGGGGATGCAAGCTCTACTGCCTCAACGCCGAGACCGGCACGTTTGAATGGTTCTTCGAGACGCGCGGCGCGGTCAGATGCCCGCCGTTTGTCGATGACGGCATTCTGTACTTCGGCTCGGACGACAACTCCATCTACACGATCAATCGCCGAGACCGGGCGATCCGGTCTGGACGAAGCCGTTTACGGCGCGCGATGACTTCGGGATCGGCATCGCGTTCGGCGCGGGCATGGTCGTTGGCTCCTGCATGGACGGCAATGTGTATGGCGTCAACGCGAGCGGCAAGCTGCGCTGGACGTTCCGGCTGCCGGCGGCCCCGGTGAAGTCCTCGCCGATTATGACCGAGAACATCACGATCATGGCGGTCGGCAACATCATGTACGGGCTGACGACGCGCAGCGGACAGGTGAAGTGGATGGTCCAGTTGCCCAGCGACGTCGCCGCGACGCCGGCGACCGATGGTACCGACGTGTTCGTGCCCTGCCACGACAAGAAGCTGTATTGCTACAACGATATCGGGCCGACAGCCGGCGGTGAAATGGACCGGAGCCCGCCGATATCGGCGGCACGCCGATGTCGAGCCCGACAGTCGCGGACCAGCTGGTCTATGTCACCGCCTCGCACGGCATCGTGGCGGCATTTTCGGTTGCGGACGGGACGCTTAAGTGGCGATACGTTTTCGGGCCATCATCTCAGAACGACGCCCGGGGTCGGTGTTCACCGATGCTTCCTCCTCGCCGGTTGTTGCGAACGGGCGCTGCTGGTGCTGACGGACGACGGCGTGATGCACTGCTTTACACAAGACCGCGCCCGGACACCTCGCCTCCCGGAATGCTACTACATGACGCCGGCCAACGGCACGAGAATGTCCGGCGTCGCCCCCGATCAAGTTGTCCGCGACGCTCTATGACATGGGCAGCGGAGTGGACTTCGGCAGCGCGATTTTGCTGCTCGACGGCGAGTCGGTGGAGCTTACTACCGATCTCGGCCACGGGCACGGTCTCATACACGACGCCTTTGGGCGACGATAAGGGCGGAGCGGTCAAGCCGCTCAAGGATGGCGTGCACCTAATCACACTAAGGGTCAAGGACTACGCCGGAAACCAGCTTATCAAGGAATGGAGCTTCACGGTCGATTCCACGCTGCCTCCGCCTCGGCGCGTTACCAAGCCGCCGGTGGGCAAGACCACAAAGGAACCCGGCGCCGCGAACAACACAATAACAATAACACCAATAACGGCAGACCGAGCGGTGGGGCAGTCGCGGGCAGTCGGGTCAGCTCATCTCCTCCGGCCCGCCCGGCGGCGGTATGCCGGGACCGCCCAGTGACGGCAACTCAAGCCGGCATCACGGTGGACGCGGCAACTATGGCCCGCCAGGAGGCGGGTAGACTTCACTCTTTGTCATGCCGAACTTGTTTCAGCAGCCCGCGCGGCCACTGCCGCGCCGTGTCAGGCTGAACTTGCTTCAGCATCCCGCGCGGCCACTGCCGCGCCGTGTGAGGCTGAACTTGCTTCAGCAGCCCGCGCGGCTACCGCCGCGCCGTGTCATGCGAACTCGTTTCAGCCTCCAGTATGCGTATGGATGAACGCGAACTTAGATCCTGGCTCCGGCTGAGCCGATTGGAGCTATCACCCAGGGCCGCCGCTGCTCTTGTAGAGCGGTTTGGCGGCCCTGAAGCCGTGTTTGACGCCCCCGAGAGCGAACTCAAGAGCGTCGATCGACTGACCGACAAGGGCGTCGCGAAGGTGCTCGGGCCCGTGCCCGCCGCAATCGACCGCGACCTCAAGATGATTGAGGAGAGCGGCGTTTCACGTGATCCCGCTCACTTCGCCTGACTACCCGACAAGCCTGAAGCAGATCTACGATCCTCCGATAGTCCTTTATGTCAAGGGCAGCCTTATCGAATCCGACAAGCTGGCCATTGCGATCGTCGGGCTCGCGGAGGGCGTCCGTCTACGGCAAGAGCATCGCCGAGCGGATCGCGACGGACCTGGCGCAGCGCGGGCTCACGATCGTCAGCGGAGGCGCGCGAGGAATAGATACTGCCGCGCACAAAGGCGCGCTTGCCGCGGGCGGTCGCACAATCGCGTTTCTGGGCTGCGGGATCGACGTCAGCTACCCTGCCGAGAACAAGAACCTCTTTGACGCGATGGTCGAGAGCGGCGCGGTCATATCCGAGTTTCCGCTCGGCTCGAACCCCGAACCGTGGCGTTTTCCGCCTCGCAATCGACTTATCAGCGGGATGAGCCTGGGAGTGCTCGTGTGCCAGTCGCCGGAGGCCTCGGGCGCGCTGATCACCGCCGGTTATGCCGCCGAGCAGGGCAAGGACACTTACGCCGTGCCGGGCAATGTGGACGACGAGCGCAACTGGGGCTGCCACAAGCTGATCCAGGACGGCGCGCTGCTCGTGCAGAACGCTTCCGACATCCTTCGTGAACTCGGCCTCGATGGGGGCGGCGAAGAGGACGAGGCTCGCCAGATGGCGCTGCCCATCGAGTCGCTCAACGAGCAGGAACGCGACATCGCCGCGCTTCTTTCGCTGGAACCGATGCCTGTGGACGAGATCATCGAGAGGACCGGCCTCCCCGCGCCGATGGTGTCGGGGACGCTTACCGTGCTGGAGATGAAGAACATCGTCCGCCGCGTGCCGGGGAATGCGTACGTCAGGGCGATCTAGTAGGTGGCCCTGCTGACGTACATCCTGCCTGTGCGGGTTCCTGCGTAGATACGCCCCTCCCTATCGAATGCAGCGCCTGCGATATTCGGCTTGAACGTCACCAGCCCGCCCCACGAGGAATATGTTGGCATAGCTATGGGACGCCAATGCTGCCCCCGGCTGTCCGAGATATAGCAGTTCTTCTCGGTGCGCGCAAGCAGCGTGCCATCGGGAGCCGCCGCGAAGCTATAGCACCTGCCGCCGGGAGGCGATGTCTTGGCCCAGTTTCCCAAACCGTCCGGCGACTTCCAGATGGCGGAGCCATCGCAGCACAATACGCCATACCGCGTGATGGCAATCTTGCCTTCGCTGCAATACTCGTGGGTGAACCGCGGGGACAGCTTCCAGTGCCGCCCGCCGTCATCCGATCGGCAAGTCGTGCAGTAGTCCTGGCCGCCGGGGCGCACGAACGCGAACACGTGATCAGTGCGGTCGACGGCCAGGCCGCTCACGCTGCCTTCCTCGAACCTGTGAAGAAGGGACCAGTGCCTGCCGTCGTCTCGCGAGACGAGGAGCCGACCATTGTTCGCGCCCGCATAGAGCGTGCCGTCAGGCCCTTCGGCGAAGCTGCAGACCGCTGGAAGGGCAACGGTCACATCAGCCAGGCGCCAGAGGTTCCCGTTGTCTTCGGACCTGTGGATGCCGCGGCCGCTGCCAGCGAACGTGGTGCCTTTGCTATTCGCGAAGACGGCGCAGACCCAGCAATCGCTTGGCTTGGCGGGATGCCACGTTCTGCCGTAGTCGGTCGTTCGGAAGAACTCGCCCCAGAAGGAGGCGTAGGCTGTGCCGTGACAGCCTGTGGCGATGAAATCGAGCCGGTACAGGCCCCCGACGCCCTTCACCTTGGGGATAGCGAACTCCCGCCAGGCGGGCGGGTTTGCCCTGGTCTGGCTGCTCTGCAATACAAACGCCGTGACGACCAGCCCAACGAGCACGACCGCGACGAGTGCGAAAGCGATCCGGTTTGCCAACTCTGCGCCCTCCTTCGAGCGGGAGTAAGGTAGTCAATACACAGAGTTCGTCGCTTGCCTCACCGATGCCTTCCCGCCTTCATAATCGACACGATCAGCCACACGCCGAATACCAGCGCGACTATGTAGCCGATCAGGCCGAGTGCCGGCAGACCGAGCCAGCCCAGCTTGCCTCGCCCCGCCGAAACGATCAGCGATGAGCCTATGATGGTCGCGGCGACGATCAGCGCGATGGCGATTCGATTGGCCGACCGCGCGACCGAGGCCTCGACCTCCTCGAGCCCCTGATGCTTGAACTCGACGCGCAGCGTGCCCTCCACGAGTTTCCGCATCAGCCGCTCCAACTGCTCCGGCAGCGCGAACAGGAAGCTGCGCGTGGTTGCCATAGCGCGGTAGATGTCGTTGAGCAGGTTCTCGGCGTGAAGCTCGCTGCGAACGGCGCGGCCGACGTAGCCGCGAGCGATGGCGGTGAAGTTGAAGTCGGGATCGAGCCGGCTGCAGATGGAGTCGAGGCCGGCAAGCACCTTGCCCAGCACGGCGAAGCTGACCGGCAGCCTGATCTTGTGTTTCGCGGACACGGCAAGCACCCGTCAGGAGCAGTTGCCCCATATTCACCGAGCGCGAGGGCAAGTCGTAATAGACCCTTATGACCTTGCTCAGGTCGTTGGTGAAGACGCGCACGTCAACGTCGGACTGCGCGATGCCGAGGTGGAGTATCTCATCGGCCAGCACCCTGATGTCGCGCTGTTCGAACGCCATCAGCATTCGAATCGCCCCGGCGCGGTTCTCCGAGTCCAGCCGGCCCACCTGCCCGCAGTCCACGAACCCGATGTCTCCCGTTGGGGTGATCAGTATGTTGCCGGGGTGGGGGTCCGAGTGGAAGAATCCGTCGATGAACACCTGCTTCAGGAATGCCGACGCGAGCCGGTCGGCGAGCTGCTTGCCTTCGGCGGGCGAGACGCCCGCCGCCGCATCGGTCACCTTGATGCCGGCGATCTCCTCCAGAGTCAGCACGCGCCGCGTCGTGTATTGCCAGTAGACTCGCGGCACACGGATCCCTGCCTCTCCCGACATCTCCTCGCGGAGGCGGTCGGTGTTGTGGCCCTCGCGGGTGTAGTCCATCTCCTCTCGGATTGTCATCGCGAACTCATCGACAACCTCGGAGATGCCGTAGGTTCGCGCGCGCTCCCAGTGGTCTTCGAGGAACGCCGCGCGCTTGTAGAGGATCTCGATGTCGGTCTCCACAACATCGACGATGTCCGGCCGCTGCACCTTCACGATCACGGGCGTGCCGTCCGCGAGCACCGCTCTGTGTACCTGGCCCAGCGACGCGGCCGCGAGCGGGATATAGTCGAACTCCGCGAAGACGGTTGACACCGGCGCGGCGAACTCCTCCTCGATCACGGCCCGTATCTGCTCAGGCGGGACAGTCGGGGCGGTGTCCTGGAGTTTGGTAAGCTCGTTGATGTACTGCTCGGGGACGATGTCACGCCGCGTGGAGAGGAGTTGCCCCAGCTTGACGAACGCCGGCCCCAGCTCCTCCAGCATCTCCCTGAGATGCGCCGGGGCGTGCTCGCGGGGCGTCAGTTCGGCGTGCTTGCCGAGGTGTTCGGACAATCCCAGCCTGCCCAGCATCCAGCCCCAGCCGTGCCTGGCCAGCACGCCCGCAATCTCGCGATACCTATGAAAGTGCTTGCGACTCTTGCCGAAGACCAAACGCGGGCCAACCTAACTCGGAGGAATCTGCTCGTCCGGGGGTTCCTCGCCGAGGTCGGGCGCAAGCTTGGCCAGGCGTGCTTCGAGCGCGGCGATCCTGTGTTCGAGCAGTTCGACACGCTTCTCCTCGGCGGCGCCGGCCTGCCGAAGCATCCTCGATACCTGCTCGGACACCCAGTCCTGAATCTTGCGCTTTTCGTCCTCGGACCGTGCCGCCACGTCATCGACGAAGCGCTGGGCCTCGTCCTTGGACATCTCGCCGCGCGAGACCATATCGTCGGTGAGTTGCTTGAGCTTCTCGGCGCTCAACGCCGCCGCGCCCAGTCCGAACGCCAGCGATTTCTTGACCACATCAGTTACGCTCAATGCAGAAACTCCTCTCTCATTTTGCTTCAGATTGCGCTGTTTCGGGATTTCGGATCAGCACGCCGCCCGCGAATTCCACAAACTGGAACGCGAAGCGGCCGGCCTGGGATTGTGCACGACCCAAATCCCGAAACAGATACCCGAACCAGGTAGGCTTACGTCACGCACCCCTGCTATAGTTCCCGCCGCCAGTTTACCCTTGCGAGCTTTATATCCTCACCGAAACGATACTCAATCGTGCCGCTGTAGGCCTTGTGCAGCGCACGGCCGATTCGCTGCGCGAGCTTTTCGTTGGTGGTGGTGACGGTTATCTCGTTCTCACCGGACTCCAGGCTGATGATGCGTTCGAGCGGGTTGGTGTTCTGCGCCTTATTGCTCTGATTGCGGACGAGGTTGAGTATCTCGTCTTTATGATTCGCTATGAATGCTCCTGTCAGCGTCAGAACCCCGCCCGGCAGTTTGTCCCGCTGCTTCCTGCAGGCCGGGCACACTGCCTCGTGGACCGGCTTCACCCCCAGGTCGGGCGCCTGGTCCTTGAGATACCATCTGCTGCCCGCGTAGACCGAGCCGCATCTCTGGCACACTGTGTTCTCCTCGAGGCACGCGTCGTCTATATAGGGGTCGCCGTAGTCCTCGACGTTGCGCCGGATGCGGATGGGTGACTTGGGTGATCTGAATGTCCTGTCCTCCAATGCTCTTTACCTCCCTTCGCAAGCAAAGAGCTGTCGCGGAACGGTCCGCAACGGACTCATTACCAGATTACCCTCAGCCTCGAAGTCACGAAACGAATGCTGAGGCTGTCAGGTCGGTCATGCTGAACTCGATTCAGCATCCCAGGCCCCTGCTCGTAGACCACCGCCGGGATCGACGCGGTCGGATCGTAGACGAAGTGAGTCACGTCGTCGCCGGTGACCTGCTCCAGCGTCGTCTCCGACGTGACCGTCACCGGCTCCACCGTCAGCCCGGTCTGTTTGCCGGTGTTGTCGTAGCTATACACGATAATCATAGCTCGTATCCGCCGAGAAATCCGCCATGGAAATGGTCAGCCTACGTCATCACGATCTCGCCGAGCTTATCAACGCCCACCCGCCGAGCGCAAATGCGTAGCAGACAAACGGGACAAACGCAATCCCTGCCGGCAGCACGAGCCACGATACGCACGCGACGGCCAGCCCCGCGATGCCCAGCAGCCAGCACCGTGCCGATGCCGATCTTCCACCCATCAGCCAGCGGGTGAACGCGTTGTCGTAGGGTAGGTCGGCCCCGCACTTGGAGCATGTGCGCGCGCCGGGAGTATTCTCGGTCTGGCACCAGCGGCAGACGGGGTTGGTGGTGTCACGCAAGTAGCGTTCCTTGGTCCACTTTCCCAGCTTATACTGGCATTCCATGCCAGCGCCGAGATCGACCGCCGCCTGGATCTCATCGACTGCCCGGTCGAGGCTGCCGAGGTTGTAGAGGGTGTCGGCAGAGGTACTCTCGCGCGGCGAGGTTGCGCGGATCGGCGCGGATGGCGGACTCATACTCCAGGCATCGCTTCTTATAGTAGTTCCGCCAGCTTCCTATTCTCCAGTTGTAGATCCCGTATCCCAGCGCGGAAGCCAGCGGAATGAACGCGAGCAGAAACTGGCCGACGCTGTGCGCGGCGAACATGCCGATTATCAGGCCGCCGAAGACGACCGCCAGCACGACCCCTTCGGAGGCCTCTATCGCCCCCTCGCTCCACCAGTAGAGCACCACGAATATGCACGCCGAAGCGCAGACAATGCCGACTATGTTCCACATGTAATGTCGATCTTCGTATTCACCTTATATGGCTGCTGTTCCTGCTTGTAGACGGCAGGATTCTTGGTGTATACGAGCGCGTCGGCGTGCGACTTGAGCAGCTTGCCGGTGTCCAGCGCGAATGTCGAATCGACCGTGAACTGGCTGTAGGCAGGCGAGCCATCCGGCATGTTCTGGACGTACCAGCCCCAGACCTGATGAACGACTGCCGTCTTCACGCCCTTATCTTCACCGATGGACTTGATGGTCGTCACGACGTCGATCTTGTCCTTCGCGCCCGGCATTTTCACCTTGCTTGTCCAGCTCTCTCCGACTGCGTGAGGCTGATCGCCGTCCGGCACGAAGAAGAGCACGATCAGGTTGGCGTAGTTGAGGCCCAATGCCTGATTGCTCGACTTCGCGTCCGGCAGGCCGAATGCGCTGTCGATCTTGTAGGACTTGTCGAGCAGCAGCGTCAGTTTCGGGAACCCCGCGCCCTGCAGCTCGAGCTTCTGTCCGGCGACCGTGGCTTGGGCTTTGGTAGCTGATATCTCGAGCGGCAGCAGGCCGTCGGCCTCCCTGCGGCCGATATTGGTGCCGGATCTGCATCGCGTAGGTCGCGTTGAGGTCCACGGGCGGCTGTTTGTCGCCGCCGGGCATCCGGCCGGCCATCTTCACCGTCACGTCGTAGTTGCGCTGTTCGTTGGGCTCGGTCTGGGTCGGGATGGACACCTTCTCGACAGCGGGAGTCTTGTCGGCCGGTTCCTCAGCCCATACCTGCGCGCCCGCGAGCGCCAAGACAGAGATCAAGAGCAATACAATCGCGTTTCTGCTCATCAAATCGGCCTCCAAAGCCAGACACTAAGCATGTCGAAGTACGCGGCGCGCCGACATGATAGTTCCGAAGCGAGCCGCCGGTCAAGCGTTACTGCCGTGCTTGCGCAATAGCGTGCGGTGGCCTACCATGATCGTATGCCGGTTGATCTGCGAGAGAGAGCCAGGGCGAGACTCGCGCGGGAACACGGCGGCGTCCGCATCGACAGGGCCGCGCCGGTGAGGTTCGCGCTCGCCTTCCCGAACGTGTATTCGCTGGGGATGGCGTCGCTGGGATACCAACTCGTCTACGAGATGCTCAACACCAATCCGGACTCGTCCTGCGAGCGTGTATTCCTGCCCGACCCCGACGATCTCGCCGAACACGAGCGCTCCCGGACCGAGCTATTCACCCTCGAAACCCTCTCGCCATTGTGCGAATTCGACGCGATCGGCTTCTCCGTGTCATACGAACTCGACTACGTCAACGTCCTGCGCATGCTGCATCTGGCCAACATCCCTCTGAGGCGCCGCGACCGTGACGAGACCCGCCCTCTCATCATCGCCGGCGGCCCCTGCGCGACATTCAACCCCGAGCCGCTCGCCGAGTTCGTGGACGCGTTCGCCATCGGCGACAGCGAGGAGCTTATTCCGGGGATCGTGCAGGCCGTCCAATCGACCTTCGGCCGCCCTCGCGAGGAGACTCTCGCCGCGCTTGCGCAGTTGCCTGGCATCTACGTCCCGCACTTCTACAGCCCTCAGTATGCTGACTCAGGCCGCCTCCTGCGGGTCACGAACGTCACACCCGCCCCGCCCAGAGTGCTCCGTTCGATAACCGCCAACCTGGCCTCATACCCCGCCGGCTCGACGATCCGCACGTCCGAGGGTGAATTTGGCGAGATTCTGCTTCTGGAAGTAATGCGCGGATGCGGCCGGCACTGCCGCTTCTGCGCCGCGGGCTATGTCACGCGACCGCCCTGGCCGCGCGAGATCGGCGACGTTCCCGACCGGGGGCGCATCGGCCTCGTCGGCGCGGCGATATTCGATCACCCCGAGGCGGAGGGTCTGTGCCGGGCGATAGTTGACGCCGGCGCTGAGTTCAACGTATCTTCGGTGCGCTTGGAAACGGTGACGCCTACGGTCGCGTCGCTGATGGCGCGTGGCGGCCAGAAGACGCTGACAATCGCCCCCGAAGCCGGCACTCAGCGCCTGCGAACGCTCATCAACAAGCCCTCGACTGAGGACGACATGCGCTCGTCGATGTCAGCCGCCCATCAAGCAGGGCTGGAGCGCGTCAAGATGTATTTCATGATCGGCCTGCCCACCGAGACCGATGACGACGTCGCCGCCATCGCCGACCTGGTTCACCGCCTCGCAAAGGACTACCCCGCGATCAGCCTTCAGGTCTCCGTGAGCTGTTTCGTACCCAAGCCGTGGACGCCGTTCCAGTGGGTGCCGATGGAGCGCGAAAGTGTGCTGCGGCGGAGGTTCGTCGCGCTCAAGCGGGCGATTCTGTCGATCGGCGGGGTGAAATTCACCGGCGAGAGCCCGCGGCTGGCGATGGTGCAGGGCTATCTTGCGCGCGGTGATCGGCGCCTCGCCGATGTGCTCGAAACGGCGATGCTCAACGGCGGTGACTATCCCGCCGCGCTGCGAGAAACCGGCGTGGACGCGTCGGACTACCTCTATCGCGCCCGCGAGCAGCGCGAAACGCTGCCGTGGGACCACGTGGACGTCCGCGTGCACAAGAGCTACCTCTGGCGGGAATACCGGAGGGCGCTGAGAGGAGAACTCACCGGACCGTGCGCCCTGGACGAATGCACGGCCTGCGGCGCGTGCACGCCCCTCATTGAGACTCCGGCTGGTTGATCTCAAGGCAGCCAACGTATCCGATCAATGCTTGAGTTGTAACAGAGATGAATTCTTTGGTTGCATTAGCGACCGCGATAAGTGCCCCACCGGCGGCTGGAGATGCTACGACATGTGTAATGGTACATGGCCGAAATTTTATGCATGAATGCACTTGACAAGGAAGGAGATCGGTGTAATACTAGACAAACTAGTATAGGGTCGGCCGCTAGTAATCGTGTGATTACCCGGTGATTACTATATGGCGGCGTTTCCCTGCGGCGATACATGTCTAGTATAGGTGAGAACCTGCGGTCGGTTGAGGACCGCATCGACAAGGCGGCGAGGAAGTCGGGCAGACGGCGAAGCGACATCACGCTGGTTACCGTCACCAAGACCCGCGGCGTCGATGAGATCCGAGAGGCGATTGCCTGCGGAGCAACCGACCTCGGCGAGAACTACGTTCAGGAAGCGCAGGACAAGTTCGCCCAGATCGGCGATGCCGTGCGGTGGCACATGATCGGCCACCTGCAGCGTAACAAAGCCAGGCACGCCGTCGAGTTCTTCTCGCTGATCCAGAGCGTGGACAGCGTGGAGCTTGCCAGGGAGATCGGCAGAAGGGCCGACGCAATCGGCAAACGGATCGACGTGCTCCTTGAAGTCGGGATATCCGGCGAGGCGACGAAGTTCGGGGTCGACCCCGATGCGACGCTGAGCCTTGTGGATAACATTGTTCAAGTTTCCGGGATAAGGTTGTGCGGACTGATGGGGATGGCTCCGTTTCTGGAGGACCCCGAGGACACCCGGCCTTTCTTCGCGGACTTGAAGAGACTCTGGGATAAGCTGCCGGATGAGCAGCGGCTCTACCTCTCGATGGGGATGACCTCGGATTTCGAGGTCGCTGTCGAAGAGGGGTCGAATATGGTGAGGATCGGCACCGCCATATTCGGGCCACGCGGCTAGAGCACCGTCAGCGAACTTGTTTCGCATCCACCGTGGCGGAGCGCCAGGCAGTCGGCACGGAGTGCCGGGTCGGGCGCGAGTCTAGATGCGCCAGTGAGCAAACACTGGACATACGGACTGTCGTATTCCGGTGCGCTTGGTCACGGATTCGGAGTGGACGCCCTAACACCCAACCATGACTGGCGACATTACCCGAAATGGGAGGGTCAAGAGCGTGAAAGCAGCACCACAGGAAGAGTATGACGAGCAACCGAGGGGGTTCTGGGGCCGCCTGAGGGACAAGTTCAGCTTGGGGAGAATACGAGGACGAGGACGAGTTCATCGACGAGCCCGGGTCTCCCAGAAAGCAGTCCCGTGGTCCGCGTCCAGCAGGCGAGAATGCACTACGTTTCCGTTTGGCGGACACTGCTCTCGCTGGACAACGCGCAGCAGGCGGCGGACGGTCTCAAAGAGGGTCACCAGCAGATCGTGAACCTCGAGAGGGCCTCGCCGGAGCTCCGCGACCGCATCAAGGATTTCCTCAACGGCGTAACCTACGCGCTCGACGGGTATGTCGAGAAAGTGGGCGAGAGCGTCTACCTGTATACGCCGCGCAACTATTGCATCGAAGTCGAAAACGAGGACGGCGGACGCAGAGTCCACAGCCCGTTCAACGAGAACTAGCAGCCCGAAGACCCGGCACGCGCCGGGTTTTCGCGCAATATCGCAGCGGCCGGCCTCCGTGCCGGCTGGGCGGGGACGAAGCCCCGCCACTACGCGTAAGGTGGTGTGATGTGACCAGACTGTGCATAATAGGCGGCGGCGCGATGGGGCCGGCGTTCGCCGCGGGCGTGATCTCGTCCGGAACGCTGAAAGCCAAAGACATAACCGTCACCGACATTGATGAGGACCGCCTGGCCAAAGTCGCAAAAGAGCTTGGCGTGAGGACGTCAACGGACAACCTCGCCGCCGTAAGAGCGCCGATGTAATTCTGCTCGCCATTAAGCCGGCGCTTGTGCCGGGAGTCGTCGAGCAGATAGCGCCGGCGATCACGAAGAAGCAGTTGGTGATTTCCATCGCGGCGGGAGTGGCGCTGAAGGTGATCCAGAGCGTCTGCCGGAGGGCGTCGGGGTCGTCCGCGCGATGCCCAACACTCCGTGCAAGATCGGCGCGGGAGCTATCGGATTCAGCGCCGGCGACTCGGCCGACTAGCGAGCAGCTCCACATCGCGAAGAAGATATTCGACGCGGTGGGTATCTCGTTGAGGTGCCGGAGAGACTGATGAACGCCATCACCGGCCTGTCCGGCAGCGGTCCGGCTTATGTCTATCGTGATGATCGAGGCGCTGTCGGACGCCGGAGTGAGCGTGGGATTGCCGCGGTCTTCGGCGCTGAAGCTGGCGGCGCAGACGGTCTACGGCGCGGCGAAGATGGTGCTCGAATCGGGAGAGCACCCGGCGGTCCTCAAGGATCAGGTCACCAGCCCCGCCGGCACGACCATCGCCGCGATCGACGTGCTCGAACAGGCCGGTCTCCGCTCCGCGCTTATGGCGGCCGTCAAGGCGGCGACGAACCGCGCAAAGGAACTCGCCTGACGGGACCGCGCACGCGCGCATTGTCATGCTGAACTTGTTTCAGCATCCCGCGCGGCCACTGCCGCGCCGTGTCATGCTGAACTTGTTTCAGCATCCAGGGAGGGATTATGGGCCAGCAGGCGCTTGTGACGGCGATATACTGGATCGTGAAGATACTGACGTGGATCGTGATCATCGACGTGATCCTCACGTTTATCCCGACCATCGACAGGCGCAGTCCGTTCGTCAAGCTCATCCGTGGCATCACGGAGCCGATGTATCGGCCCATCAGGAAGCTGATTCCAACCGTAAGGATCGGCGACGTGGGGCTGGACTTGTCGCCGGTCATCGTGATTCTGGGGATCCAGTTCATCGGAATCCTGCTTATCAGGGTGCTTGTCGGCACCTGAGGAGAAGCATTATGGCGCTTACACCCGTAGACATCCTCCACACGGAGTTCAAGTCCTCGTTTCGAGGCTACAATACCGATCAGGTCGATGACTTCGTCGACGCCGTTGGCGAGGCGCTCGAGACGGCGCTCAAGGATAGGGCCGACCTTGCCCGCCGGGTAGACTCGCTCGAAGAGGAGATCGACCAGGTCCGCGAGATGAAGACCACGCTTGCCGACGCGCTCGCCGTCGCGCAGCGCAACGCCGACGAACTGCGCGCCAACGCCCACAAGCAGGCGGAGCTGATCCTTGCGGAGGCCGAGCAGGCGCGCGTGAGGCTGACTTGCGACGTTCACGCCGAGGCCGAGAAGCTTCGGAGCGAGATCGCGCTTCTGCAGGCGCAGCGGGACCGGTTCGAAGGGGAGTTCCGCGCGATGCTGTCCTGCTACACCGAGTGGCTGGACAGGCGCGGGCGCCAGGAACTCGTGCACAGCGAGGTCGCCTGATTGGAGTTCGACACCAGCCGCGCAGAGGCCGAGAAGCGGTCGTTCCGGATGGGCGTGGCCGCGCTCGTGGCGCTGTTCGCGGCCGTCGTCTCGGTGCAGATAGCTGGAGTGCGGACCCAGCACGCCGCCGCAGGCGAATCCACGCGTGAAGCAGCCCTCAGGAGCGGCGATTTCTATGCCAAATTCGACCTCGCCTGGCCCTCGCCTGAGTTCGATTCCGGGCATGAAGAGGTCATACAAAGAGGCCCTGCCCTGGCCCAGCGCCTACCGCCGCCTTGGAGTGCTGAAGGAGTTCCGCGGCGAGTCGGGTCGAGCGGACTTCAAGAAGCTCGATTCGGCCGCGAAGAAGCTTGACCTGAGTTCAAAGCAAATCGCCAGGCTGCGACGCGAGAAGGCGATGTGGCTGGCGATCTTCGACCACGGATCGCCGCCCGCGCGCGATCTGCCCGGTTACGTCAGTCGGATACGCAAGCTCAACCTCGGGCCGCTTAAGGACGTCGCGCTCTACGACGTCTACCGCAAGGCCGGTCAGACCAAGACGGCCGAACGGATACTCGAATCGGCCAGGGCGCGCGAGCGGACCTCGCTGACTGTCGCGATCGGCCTGTTCGGGCTGCTTGCACTCGCCGCATGTGGAGGGTTTGTGCTCGCGGTGCTGTTTCTCGTAGCGAACGCGCCTCGGTTCGCGACCGCGCCGCGCGCCTGGCTGATCTGGTCGGCGGGCGTGTCGTCGTTTGTCGTCTACCTCGCCAGCTATATCGGACTCGGTGCTGCCGCGGCCATCGCCGGTGAGGGGATCGGCGAGAAATGGGTCGATGCCTCATATATGGGGCTGGTCATAGCATGCGCGTTGGCTGCCTACGCGCTGGGCATGTCGGTGCTGACCGGCAATACGCGCCGCGCCGGCCTGGACTGGCGCGAGATCGGCTATCGAACGAGATCGGTCGGGCGCGATGTGCTGACGGGCCTGGGTGGATTCATCGCGGCGCTTCCGTTCCTGTTTGTTGCGGCGATGATCACGTGGGCGCTCGGGCAGACGGTCTTCAAGCACGTCCCAACCCCGGAGCAGCCGTTCCAGGGGATAGTCTCCTCGGGCGGCGTGCTCGCGATTGTGCTGACGTTTGTCGGGGCGTCGGTGGTCGCGCCGTTTGTGGAGGAGACGTTCTTCAGGGGCGTGCTCTACACGACGCTGCGCGGCAAGATGGGCGTGTGGGGAGCGATGGCGATCTCCGCGGCGATGTTTGCCGTTGTACATCCGCTGCCGGGCGGATTCTTGCCGATATTCGCGCTGGGCTGCGTGTTCGCGCTGATGAGGGAGCGCACTGGGTCGCTGGCGCCCTCGATGGTCTGCCATTGCGTGTATAATACAGTCCAGTTGCTGATCGTGCTGTTCTTCTTCTGAGGTGTCAGACGTGTCCAGGCTTGTTGTAGTAGGAAGCTCGAATACGGACATGGTCGTGAAGTCCGAGAGAATCCCCGGCGGGGGAGAGACCGTGCTGGGCGGCGAGTTCGTGATGGTCGCCGGGCGGCAAGGGCGCAAACCAGGCCGTCTGCGCGGCGAAGCTCGGCGCTGAAGTCACGCTGGTCGCTCGCATCGGCGACGACGTGTTCGGCGAGACTTCGCTTGCCAACTTCACGCAGCGTCGGCATCGACACGAGATTCGTGACGAAGGACCCGTCCACGCCGAGCGGCATCGCGCTTATCGTGGTCGATGCCAAGGGCGAGAACGCCATCGTCGTCGCGCCGGGCGCGAACCTCAGTCTGACTCCCGACGACGTTGACCGCGCCAGCGACGCGATTGCGCGGCCGACGCTGTTGTGCTGCAGTTGGAGATCCCCGCCGAGACCGTCGCGCACACGATAGAACTCGCCCACGGCCTCGGCGTGAGGCTCGTGTTGAACCCCGCGCCGATAAGGCCGATGTCGAAGGAGCTGCTGCGCAAGGTGGATGTGCTCGTGCCGAACCAGCACGAGGCCGCGGAGCTTATCGGCCGGGCAGGGGAGGGCGCGGCTATCGACGCCGAGACCGCCGCTCGGGAACTGCTGGCGTTCGGTTCCGAAAGCGTTGTCATCACACTGGGTGGCGACGGAGCCTACGTGGCCGGCCGGGGCTTAAGCGAGTTTGTGAAGCCGATGAAGGTGACCCCGGTCGACACGACCGCCGCCGGGGACGCGTTCACGGCCTCGCTTGCCTGCGCGCTGGCGGAGGGGGGCGGTCTGGTCGAGGCGGCGCACTTTGCGGCGCGTGTCGCGGCGATTTCCGTGACCCGAATGGGCGCTCAGCCGTCGATGCCAGAGCGCGATGAGGTAGATTCGTATGTTTTCGGGAACTAGCTCGCGTCTTTGCCGTTTTATTATAGTGGTGTAAGCTCAGTCTCAGCTTGACCGCCAAGGCTGGGTTATAGTAACATTCTATCGCAATTCAACAATTGAAAGGAGCATGAGCGCATGCGCAACAGAACGCTTGTTGTGGTGCTGGCAGTGCTGATCTGTCTGGCGTTTGCCGCAACCGCGATTACCGCCACGGCAAAGCCTGCCGCCAAATCGGCAACGACGACTACGAAGGCCAAGCCGGCTGCGAAGACGACGAAGCCCGCGGCCAAGCCTGCAGCTAAGCCTGCAGCCAAACCTGCAGCCAAGCCCGCGGCCAAGCCGGCGGCCAAGGCTGTAGCCAAGCCTGCGGCGCCAAAGCCTTTTAACCAGGATGAAGCGCTCGACAAGTATTGGAAGGCGCCGGACAGCGCCGTGGTAGGGACTGTCGATGGCGCGTCCGTCACCAAGGGCGAGCTTATGAAGGCGCTGTTGTACTGGAACGGCGGCCAGGTGCTGGGCGATCTTCTGAATCAGAAGATGATCGAGCAGGCCGCCAAGAGGGCGGGCGTCACGATCACCCCCGCTCAGTTGAAGGACAAAGAGATGGAGGCGGTCAAGCGGATGCGCTCAACAGCGTGGATGAGCTTCTCCAGCAGTTCAACGTTTCCGAGATGCGGTTTGTCTCCAGCATCCGCATCTCCGCGCTGGCTGAGGCAGTTGCGACCAAGAATATCAAGGTCACCGATGCCGAATACGCCGAGTGGATCAAGGCCCGCCACATCCTGATTCGGTTCCCTCAGGACGAGAACGACCAGGCCAAGAAGGAAGAAACCGCTAAGAAGAAGATCGACGAGATCGCGGCCAAGCTCAAGGCCGGCGAAGATTTCGCCAAGCTTGCCGATGAGTATTCCGAAGATCCGAGCAACACGGCGAGGACGGCATCGAAGAAGGGCGGCGATCTGGGCTGGTTCACCAAGGGCAAGATGGTCCAGGAGTTCGAGAAGGCCGCATTCGGCCTGCAGGTCGGCGAGGTCAGCGAGCCCATCAAGACGTTCTACGGCTATCATCTGATCCAGGTCGAGGCCATCGGCAAGGACGCCAAGGGCGCCGAGAAGGCCGAGCTCAAGAAGATGATCATGGAACGCAAGGTGCCGATGGAGATGCAGAAGTGGTTCGGCGATCTCCAGGCGAAGGCCAAGATCGACAACAAGCTTGCGGGTCCTCAGCCGAAGGCGCCGGTCGCACAGGCGCGGCCTCAGCCGAGGCCGAGCGTGACGCCGAAGCCTGCTCCTGCCCCCAAGGTGGCGCCGGCTCCTGCGCCGAAGCCTGCACCGAGTGGGAATACGCCTCCACCTCCGCCTGTTCCCGCCCCTGCCAAGTAGGGGAGTCGGAACAGGCCGAGTCAGGGTAATAATGAGGGCCGTGGGGATGAACCCACGGCCCTCATTTCGCGGTAGTCTCCGGCAGGGAATCCGGCCCCGGCTGTCGAAAGAAATAGCGGGAGTGCAAGCAACCATCATGGGCAGATGGGGAAAGTGCATCGTAATATCGGCTGTACTGGTCATCGCCGGTAGCGTTCTCGTGCCGGTGGCCTTCCTCGTCAGATACGCCAGCAAATCCGGCGCCGTACGCGCCGAGATCGCCCGGATCAAGGATGAAGGGAATCCCGTTTCCGAATCCGACCTCGCGGGCAAGCCCATACCAAGCAGCGAGAACGCCGCTGTCGTATACGAGAATGCGCTCAGATACCTGGACACTGAGCCGGCCAGGCGGGACCAGGGCCTCATGCGTGGCTTCTTCGACCCCTATCAGGGCACACGGGATCGCGAATCGTGGAAGCAGCTCAAGGACGTCGTCTCACGGAACTCCAGAGTGCTCGAGCTGGCCCGCCGGGCGGCGGCGATGCCCAAGTGCCGATTCACTTCCCAAACGGGCAGATCCCATGACTACGTGGGGCGGCGCTATGGGTTCATTCGCTCATTGCCCCGACTGGCGTGGGCGGAGGCCGTCGTCCGTGCGAAGGAGGGCCGCATGGACCGCGCGCTGGAATCGGTCGAGTTGGTCTTCCTGATGGGCGAATCGATGCGCGCGGATCGGACATCCGGCGCCATCAGGTCGAGGTACGGCATCATAGGAACCGGGACGGACGCGCTGCTGGACGTGGCTCGGCTCGGTCGAATAGACGAACCTGCTGCGCGGCGGCTCGCGGACCGGCTCGCCCGCATAGACTTGCGCGACTCCGCGGTCAGGTATCTGGAGAGCGAGCGCGTATCCGGGATTGCGAAGTTCGACGAGATGCGCAGAGGCGGCGTTCGCTCCGGTTACACCCAAACCGATTCCGATAGCCCCAGCGACAAAGCTCACGGCATACTCCCGTCGGGCTGGGTGCTCAACAGCGACGAGATCTGCTACCTGCATGACATCGGTAAGCAGATCGAGATCGCCAACCGCCCGTATAGCAAGATAAAACCGGCCAAGAAGCTCAATGCCAACTTGCCGAGGTACTCGCTCTATGCGCCGGTGACGGCCACAATGGGAGTGTGCGCGGCGCTGGCGCGGGATCAGGCCATTGCGCGGCTGGATGGCGACCGCATACTGCTCGGGCTTATGGCCTATCGGGGGCGGTTCGGCTCCTATCCGGTTTCGCTCGACCAACTCCACAGCAAGCTCAACTGGACGGTTCCGCTCGACCCCTTCAGCGGGAAGGCGTTCATCTACCGCCGCCAGGGCAGCAGCTTCGTGCTCTACAGCATCGGGGGCGACCTCAAAGACAACAATGGCACGCCGTGGGGCGCGAGCCAGGGCGGCTACTCGTGGCGGCGGGGCGGCGTTGTCCAGAATCCCGACGAACCCGGGGACTACGTCTGGAAGCTTTAGCCGCAGGCTTTTTCACGCGGGAAAAACGGTTTTTCTGCAGAACAGTTTCACGCTCAGTTCGTGCTTGGGCGGAAACTGTTTTGCGCGTTTTGATCATGGTTGAGGGTTGAGGGTTTAGGGTTGAGAGAAGCGAACCAGTGGCTCCGGTGGCGCGTTTTGATTTTTGCCCTCCATGATTATAGGACGACAACTCGGCCCTTTTTCACGCAAATATCCGGTATATGTCAGTTAAATGTTGTTCACGGCTAGCGGAGAGCGAAGAATCGAGAGCGAAGAGCGGCCCGGACTGGGGATTGGTGAGGCGCGGAGGGGGCAGCGACGGTTTCGGGATTTGGGCTGGTTGCGAATGCCGGGCCCGTCGCTCCGATCCCAAGCCGAGCGGACTTGCGAGCCTGATCATACACGAAATCCCGAAAGAGCGTGGCGGGGCCTTGCTGAGGCAGCAGCGACGGATTCGGGATTTGGGCTGGTCTGCGAATGCCGGGCCCGTCGCTCCGATCCCAAGCCGAGCGGACTTGCGAGCCTGATCATACACGAAATCCCGAAAGAGCGTGGCGGGGCTTGGCTGACGCAGGAATGTGGGGGTGGGTGGCGAATATGGGAGCGGTCGACTGAGCGGACGGAAGCCGGGTGACATCGTGTGGAGGATGCCATGAGCAGATGGGGCAGGAGGCTTGTGATTGCGGCGGCAGTGGTGATCGTGGGGTCGCTTCTCGTGCCTGTGGTGTATCTGGTCCGGTTTGCGGGGGCTGCGGGCGAGGTTCGGCGGGGAGACGGCCAGGATCAAGGCGGAGGGCGGACCTGTATGCGCGGCTGACCTGGCCGGCAAGCACATTCCCGACAGCGAGAACGCGGCGGTCATCTACCAGAAGGCGTTCAAGCTGCTGCCGAAAGACGAGCCGGCGGTTCTCGGGAGGTTCTGCAACGACACCGAGCGAGCGGAAGACCCGAAGTCGTGGGGGCAGGTGAAGCCGATAGCGGACCGTTACGCGCCTGCATTGGTAATGGCATACAAGGCCGCGGAGATGCCCAAGTGCCGGTTTCACTCGGAATGGCAGAAGGGAGTCCGCTGCGAGTTCCCGCACCTCCGCAAGCTCCGATTCCTGGGTCGCCTGTGCCTGGCACGCTCGCTTCTTCTGGCCCGGGCGGGCGATATGGACGGCGCTGTGGACTGCGTCCGACTGGCGATCCGGATCAGCGAGTCGCTGAAGGATGAACCGGGCGTAATAGCCGCGCTCGTGAGGTACGCCGTTCTCCGCACGGCCGCGGCCGCGGCGAGAGGGATATGCGACGCCGGCCGAATCAACGAGAACCAGGCGCGGCTGCTGTCCGATGCCTTCGCGGCTCTAGATCTCAGGGGCAGCATGACCAGGGCTCTGCGGGGCGAGAGGGGCATGGGCATGGTCGTGTTCGGACAAGCGCGCGCCGGTAGGCACGGAAGGAAGCCTCCGGCGGGGGATGAGGATGCAACTCTGAGCTACGGTCGGGGACCGTTCGGGGTATTCGTAGAGGTCGATGAGGCCTACTTCCTGCGCACAATGCGCGAGCAGATACGCATTGTCGAGAAGCCATACAGGCTGATCCCGCGATCGGCGCGAACCCATGACGAGGACGCGCCCCGCTACGCTATGCTCTCGTCGATCATGCTGCTCAACGGCCCGCGTCTGGCTGCAGCAAGGGACAGAGCGGTGGCAGAGCTTGCGGGCGAGCAGATCCGCCTCGGTCTTCTCGCATATCACGACCGATTCGGCACCTATCCGGCCTCGCTGGGCGAGCTGCGGTCGAAGCTGGATTGGCGGGTGGTGAACGACCCGTTCAGCGGGAAGGCATTGGTGTATCGCCGGAAGGGCGCGGGGTTCGTGCTCTACAGCATCGGCGAGGACCTCAAGGACAATGGCGGTGCCGAACGGGACGGCGAGAAGCCGGGCGATATCGTCTGGAGGCGGGATAGGTAACTCCGCGCTTCGGAGGCCGCCCTTCGATACGCTCGTTCCTCGCTACTCAGGGCTAGCGGGGTGGTGTTCCCCGTTCCCCATTCGCCGTTCCCCGTTCCCCGTTCCCCATTCTCCATTCGCCGTTCCCCGTTCCCCGTTCCCCATTCTCCATTCGCCGTTCTCCATTCCCCATTCGATTTGACCCCTTCTTCGTGCGAGTGAAGGCCGGCTTCCTGCTGTACAGCATCGGCGAGGACCTCAAGGACAATGGCGGTGCCGAACGGGACGGCGAGAAGCCGGGCGATATCGTCTGGAGGCGGGATAGGTAACTCCGCGCTTCGGAGGCCGCCCTTCGATACGCTCGTTCCTCGCTACTCAGGGCTAGCGGGGTGGTGTTCCCCGTTCCCCATTCGCCGTTCCCCGTTCCCCGTTCCCCATTCTCCATTCGCCGTTCCCCGTTCCCCGTTCCCCATTCTCCATTCGCCGTTCTCCATTCCCCATTCGATTTGACCCCTTCTTCGTGCGAGTGAAGGCCGGCTTCCTGCTGTACAGCATCGGCGAGGACCTCAAGGACAATGGCGGTGCCGAACGGGACGGCGAGAAGCCGGGCGATATCGTCTGGAGGCGGGATAGGTAACTCCGCGCTTCGGAGGCCGCCCTTCGATACGCTCGTTCCTCGCTACTCAGGGCTAGCGGGGTGGTGTTCCCCGTTCCCCATTCGCCGTTCCCCGTTCCCCGTTCCCCATTCTCCATTCGCCGTTCTCCATTCCCCATTCGATTTGACCCCTCCTCTACGCTCAGGGTATAATGTCGAGGTTACGGGGCGGAGGTTCTGACCTCCGACCTCGGACCTCGGACGTCCAAGGAGCATGACGCATTGAAGCTCAAAGTCGCATTGCCCAAGGGAAGCTTGCAGGAAGCCACGTTCGCGCTGTTCAAGAAGGCGGGCTGGGATTTTCGGGTCGGGTCGCGGTCGTATAACCCGAGCGTGGATGACGACGAGATCGAGGCCACGCTTCTGCGGGCGCAGGAGATCGCGCGCTACGTGGAGGCGGGGGTGCTGGATGTCGGCATCACGGGATATGATAACGTCCTGGAATGCGACGCCGACGTTCACGAGGTCTGCGAGCTGGTCTATTCCAAGGCGACCGCGAAGCCGTTCAAGTGGGTGCTGGCGGTTCCCAAGGACTCGCCGATCAGAGGGCCGAAGGACCTGGAGGGCAAACGCGTCGCGACGGAGCTTGTACAAGTCACCAAGCGCTACTTCGAGAGCCACGGCGTGAACGTGAACGTCGAGTTCAGTTGGGGCGCGACCGAGGTGAAGGTGCCGGAGTTGGTTGACGCGATTGTCGAGGGCACCGAGACCGGCAGCACGCTCAGGGCGCATCGGACTCGAGATCATCGATACGCTGCTCGAATCGACCACCCGTCTGATCGCGAACAAGGAGGCGTGGGCGGACGATTGGAAGCGGCACAAGATCGAGAGCATCGCAATGCTGCTGCAGGCGGCGCTGACCGCCGACGGGTTGGTCGGGCTGAAGATGAACGTGCCGCGCCACGTGCTCGAACAGGTCGTCTCGGAGCTGCCGTCGCTCAAGAATCCCACGATTTCGCCGCTCTCCGACAAGGACTGGGTCGCGGCGGAGATCATCGTCGAGGAGAATCTCGTGCGGGAGCTGATTCCCCGGCTGAAGCGGGCGGGGGCGTCGGGGATCGTGGAATACCCGCTGAACAAGGTCATTTACTGAATGGCACGCGCTGAACGTCTGGATGCTGAATCAAGTTCAGCATGACGCGACGGAAGGTGATTTACTAGCTTGATAGCGCATCTGCACGGCGAGTTGGCGAGGGTGGAGTCTGATTATGCCGTGGTCGATGTCGGCGGCGTCGGCTACAAGGTGAGCCTCCCGCTCGCCGTCATCGCGCAGCTTCCCCAGGTCGGCGGCAAGGTCAAGCTGCTGGTTTCCACCATCGTCAAGGAGGACTCCATCACTCTGTACGGCTTTGCCGAGGAGTCGCAGCAGGCGCTGTTCGAGATGCTGCTGAGCGTGAGCGGGGTGGGGCCGAAGGTCGCGCTCAATATCCTGAGCGTGCTGCCGGTCGAGTCGATCATCAACGCGATCTCGTCCGAGAGCTTCATCGACCTCAACCGCGTGCCCGGGGTCGGCACAAAGACGGCTCAGCGTATCGTATTGGAGTTGAGGGAGAAGGTCACGACTCTTGTGTGGACGCGCGCGGCCCGCGGCACGATGCCGCCGGAGCAGCAGGTGCTCAACGACGCGATAGAGGGGCTCGTCGCGCTCGGATATAACCGCAATGACGCGCGCGCCGCGGCTGAGAGTGCGCTCAAATCGGTGCCGGATAAGCGGGATACGGCGGCGATTGTGACGAACGCGCTCAAATCGCTGGCGAAGGGCTAGCGCTTCGTAGGCCGCCCTTCGATACGGCCCACAAACCGGGCCTACTCAGGGCTAGCGGAGATGAGCTTGGTAGCTCCGGTGTTTCGGGATTTCCGCTACGCTCAAATCCCGAAACACCTTCGCTGCTCAGGGCTAGCAGCCGCCGGACACAGTGCTGTAGGAGGGGCTTCCAGACCCCGAATGCACAGGCCTCACGCTCGGGAATCGGGGTTTGGAAACCCCCTCCTACAACCGAGACGGGGTCTATCCGATTGCTGCTAGCGGGGTACTGACGAACAGCCGTGAAGGGATAGGATCATGGACACGGATGACAGATTCGTCTCGCCGGAGATCAGCGATGAGGATCGGGCGCTGGATTACACGCTGCGGCCGCGGCGGCTGAACGAGTTCATCGGGCGCGACAAGATCAAGGATAGCCTGAGCGTGTTCATTCAGGCGGCGAGGATGCGGTCCGAACCGCTGGATCACGTGCTGCTCTACGGCCCGCCCGGACTGGGCAAGACCACGCTCGCGCTGATCGTCGCAAATGAGATGGACGTGCCGATTCGATCCACTTCCGGTCCCGCTATCGAGCGCCCAGGCGATCTGGCGGCGATCCTGACGAATCTGGAGCCGATGAGCGTGCTGTTCATCGACGAAATCCACCGCCTCAACCGCGCCGTCGAGGAGATTCTGTACCCCGCGATGGAGGACTTCCAACTCGACCTCATCATCGGCAAGGGGCCGTCGGCGCGCACCCTCAAGCTCGATCTGCCCAAGTTCACGCTTATTGGGGCGACCACCCGCGCAGGGCTGATCACGTCGCCGCTGCGGGGGCGGTTCGGGATCGTGCACAACTTCGAGTTCTACGATATCGAGAGCTTGCAGACGATAGTGGGGCGCTCGGCGAGGATTCTGGAGGTCAAGATCAGCGACGACGGCGCCTACGAGATCGCCAGCCGGTCGCGCGGGACCCCTCGAATAGCGAACCGGGTCCTGCGGCGCGTGCGGGACTACGCGCAGGTGCGCGCGGACGGGTCCATCGATCGCCAGGTCGCCCACGATGGGCTGGATATGCTCGAAATCGACGAGAGCGGGCTCGATGACGCCGACAGGCGGCTGCTTCGTTGTATTATTGAGAAGTTCGACGGCGGCCCGGTCGGCGTCGAGACAATCGCCGCCGCGATCAGCGAGGAACGCGATACAATCGAGGACGTTCACGAGCCTTTTCTGATCCAGAGCGGCTTTCTCAACCGCACGCCGCGGGGCCGGGTCGCGACCCGTCTTGCCTACGAGCATCTCGGCATTGTGCCAAAAGGTTCGGCGCAGAGGGAACTCTTGTGACCGGGAACTCGACAAAAGAGTGTAGCAATCCGATATTCTGTAATGTGTCATGAAATGCCCGAATTGCGATACGGTTAACTCGAAGACCAATAAATACTGCCGGCAGTGCGGGACCAGGCTGGAAGTGCTGGCATCGCGCGAGCCGGAACCCATACCCACGCCTTCCGCGCACGCCACTGATGATGTGGCGCTGGGAGAAGAATTGTTCGCGGTGCTGGAGCTGTTCGAGCACGGCGAGATCGACGCGGCGCTCCAAAGAGGCAGCAAGCTCGTGTCGGACAATCCCGCCAGCGCATCGGCACACTCGATTGTGGCACTTGCCTGGGAGCGTAAGGCCGAGACCGCGCTTGCGGAAGGGAAGCCCGAGCTCGCGCGGGACTTCCTCAGACGCGCAATCGAACACTACGAAGCCATTATCGACCTGAACCCCGACAGCTCCGCCGATCGAGAGAAGCTCGCGTCGCTGCGGCTTCGTCGGACAGGCGAAGAGGCGCCGGTGATGCCGCCGGTGAGCTTTGGCTCAGGGGTGGGCGTCAAGCGGGCCGGGCTGAGCGAACGGCTGAGGAGTATCCCGAGGCCCGCACTGGCGGCTGGGGCGGTGCTGGTCATGGTGGTGGTCCTCGTCGTGGCCGTGACGGGCCTTACCGGCAGCAGGCCGAAGACGGCCCACCATTCCGAACAGCACGAGAGGCCCGTGGCTACGGTGAGGCCGTCAGAGCCGAATGAGCCGGGCCTGCGTGTCTACACGTTCCCTCAGGCGGGGAATCCGTCGGTAGCGGTTCCGCTGGCGCCGACTCCGGCGATCCCGACCGCGGCCAAACCGCCGCCGTCTGATGAAGTCAAGCCGATCAAGCTGCCGAAGATCGATCAGGAGCTGACTCTGGTGCCTGAGTCGAAACCCGGCGGCAGCAAGCCGGAATCGGCCGCCCCGAAGCCGCCGCCGAAGGCGGTGGAGCAGACTCCTCCCGCGCCCGGCAATCCGACCGGCGATTCGCTTCTCGCGAAGGCGATCAGGCTTCGGAATCAGGGTGATACGTCCGAGGCAATCGACGCGGCAACCCGGGCGATCGATCTCTATCGCGCGGACGTTAGTGCGGGCAAGAGCCCGGATAGCGCGAGTCGAGGCATCGCCACGGCGACCAAGTATATCTCGATCTGGCAGGCGGCGCTTGCCAGATCGTCGGAGTAGTTGTGAAGATCGCGATCACGTTGGCAGCAGCTCTCCTTATCTGGGCGATGATAGTTCCGGCGTGCGCGGCGGTCGAGTCGCGGCCGGTTGTGCTCGTGTTCGAGACAACGCCGGGCGAGGGCGCTGATAAGGCGCTGGCGAAGTCATCGACGAATGCCGTGTGCACGTATCTGCGGGATACTCAGCGCGTGGAGGCGATCGTGTTCGATCGGGAGTCGCCGACGGTGCTGCGCGCGATCATGGACAAGCAGCTCACCGCCGATCAGGTCGCGAGCTACTCCAGCCAGCAGGAACGCATCGCGGTCGCGAAGGCGCTCGCGTACGACTACGCGGCGGGCTCGGACCTGTCGATCAAGAGCGGCATAGTTACCGCCAGAGTGTGGCTGGCGAAGGTCGATGGCGGAAAAAATGACCGGTGGGAGGCATCCAGCCAAGCCTCGACCGGCGGGACGGGCGATCGTGGCTACGATAATGCCATGCAGAGCGCGACGAGCGCGTCGGTGATCAGCGTTGCGCGGCAGGCGTTTATGGCGCTGCCGCCGGTCGCCGAGACCGAACCCTCTAGCCAATCTCAGACGACCGCGCTTGCCGGCGATCTGCCTACGGCGCCAAACCCGCCCACGGCGGTCGATTACGCCGGGCAGGCGGACGCAAGCCTGAAGGCTGGGCAGGTGGCGGTCGCGATCCAGCAGTATCAGCAGGCCGTCAATGCCGATCCCACGAACCCTTCGATTCGGATCAAGCTTGCCGATGCCTTCGGGCGCAAAGGGATGTATGACGAGGCCGCCGCGGAACTCAATCGCGCCGAGAAGATGGGCGCGGCCGCGGATGCGGTCGCCGCAGCCAGGGATAAGCTCGATAAGATGAAGAGCGGACAGGCTGGCGGGAAGGTCGAGCCGGTCAAGAGCGGCGCGGAGCCTCAGACCACCGATCAACAGCCGACGACGACCGAGCCCGCTCCGCCTCCGCCGCCCGAACCTGTCCAGAGCAAGGCCTCTGCTGTCTCGAAGATGAGCGAGGGCGACAAGCTGTGGCGGGCGAATCAGCCCGATGATGCCGCCGACGCCTACAAAGAGGCGATCAAACTGAACCCCTCCGACTGGCGCGCCTACGAACGGCTGGCGCTGGTCGATGCGTCGATGTCGCTTTTCGGCGAGAGCAGGACGACCCTCGAGCAGCTTGCGAAGGTGCAGCCGGATCCGTCGGCCCAGACGGTCACGAGCCGGTATCAGTTGTTCAGCAAGGTGTTCGAGCAGTGGTTCGCCGTGCTGTTCAAGCAGCTCGACCGCGACTCAAGCGACTATGAGAATAAGAAGATCTCGCGTGAGAGCTACTACAGCTCCATAAAGGGTCTGGGACTGCGGCTGGAGTCGATGGCGAAGTTCCTGGATGTGCTGCCGTGCCCCGATGACAAGAAGACCGCCAATCTCCACCGAAGCCTCGCCTGCGGCCTTCTCACCCAGGCCGCCACCAGCCTGCGCGACTACCTCGAAACCAACAACCCCGATTCCAAGTCCAACGCCGAGACGTTCATTGCACAGGCGAAGAAGGAATTGGCGAACGTGGCGAAGCTGGAGGCGGGGCAGTAGACCGCGAGCTATCGGTGTGGATGCTGAAACAAGCTCACCGGATCCGACCCTCACCCCAGCCCTCTCCCTTCCAGGGAGAGGGAGCGACCCTCACCCCGGCCCTCTCCCTTCCAGGGCGAGGAAGCGACCCTCACCCCAGCCCTCTCCCTTCCAGGGAGAGGGAGCGACCCCTCACCCCAGCCCTCTCCCTCCCAGGGAGAGGGAGCGACCCTCACCCCAGCCCTCTCCCTCTCAGGGAGAGGGGGCAGGTTGGCTAGCAGCCGCCGGACAAAGTGCTGTAGGAGGGGTTTCCAAACCCCGAATGCACAGGCCTCACGCTCGGGAATCGGGGTTTGGAAACCCCTCCTACAACCGAGACGGAGTTTATCCGATTGCTGCTAGTGCTTGTGGTCTGAGGCCGGGCCGCGGTGGGGGGCGTTGGGGCGGGGGGCGCGGTCGGAGATTCGCTTGGTGATCTCTTCCTGAAGCTTCTTGAACTGGTCCTCGGTCAGGACGTGGCGGATCTCGTGCTGGCGCTTGCTCTGGAGCATCAGCAGGTAGGTCTGCTTGCGGTGGATGTTCTCGATCAGCTTGCGGGCGGCGGCGGAGTCGAGGCTGTAGCTGGAGGACATGTCCAGCAACTGCTTGGTGGCGGTCTTCAGCCCCTCGATCGCCCTGCTGTTCTGCGCGATGTCGAGGCGCTTGCGCTTCTCGTCCGGGATGCCGAGCGAGTCCAGCATCTTCTTGTCCGGCAGCGCTTCCAGCACGGCCACTTCCGGCGGAACCCGGACCAGCATCTGCGGATCGCGCATCCGCCTCTTCATCATCTCCCGAAACGCCTTGAACTGGCCCTCTGTGAAGATGTCGCGCAGGGCGATCTCGTTGTCCAGATGGATGTTGAGCAGGCTGAGCTGGGCGGCGCTGACTTTGTCGCCGGCAGCCTTGGCCTTGTGATCGTCGATGTCGTAGGTCGAATACGCCTTCAGCAGGTCCGTTCGGGCCTGACGGAGCGTCTCGCGCTCGCGGCCGGTGCGATCTCTCGTGTTTGCCGCGAGAGCCTTGAGCTGGTCCTTCTGGCTCTCGGAGACGTTGGGCTTGTCGTCGGCAAGGCATCCCGCGCACAGCCCCGCAGCCATCGCGATTGCGAGCGTCCATATTCCAATCCAGCGCAAGCGAGTTTTCATCTAGAGCCTACATGTCGTCGATCGATGCCACCACCGCGTCCGTGTGGCCGCCAACCGGGTCATCGGAATAGACGGTGACGACCACAGGCGGTTTCGGACCGGGCGGTTCCGGCGGCGTGATCACGACGTTATAGTAGCCGACCGCCAGCAGCGCCACGGCTATCGCGGCCGTTGCGGCCCTGCGGACATTGGTGGCGACCATTCCGTGCAGCCAGACCAGCGGCCTGACGCGCTTCGGCTTAGTCTGCGAGCGGACCAGCATCCACACGTCGTGGGCCGGCTGCTCGTCGGGCATGTCGGCCAGCTTTGCGAAGGTGGCCATCTCCTGCCGAAGCAGCGCGGCGCAGTCGGCGCACTCGCTGACGTGAGCCTTGACCTGCTCGTATTCAGGACCAGTCAGCAGCTTCCTGCCGTAGTCCAGCAGATTCGGTTGTATCTGTTCGCAGTTCACTGTTGTCACCCTCTTCCAGCGCGGCGCACGCTTTGCGCAGCCTCTGACGCGCTCTGAAAAGCTTGACTTTTAGATTATTGGGCTGTTACGCCGGTGATTTTCGAGATCTGGTCGTAGTCGCATTCCTGGAGATGATACAGGCTGATCAGCAGCCGGTCATCTTCCGAAAGCTCTTTCATCCCGCGCAGTATCTGCGCGCGGCCCTCGGCCTCCACAATCTGCTCGGCGGGGTCGCGCAGATCGCCCGATGCGCGGTCGCCCGCCTCGAGCTCGTTCACGACGACGTCCTCGATGGATACCTCGTGCCGCGTTTTTCGCGAGCGCAGGAAGTCCCTGGCCGTGTTCGAGGCGATGCGATAGAGCCAGGTCGTGAACTTCGAGTCGCCCTTGAAGAACGCCGCCCCGCGCCAGACCTTCACGAACACCTCGGCGAGCGCTTCCTCTGCGTCTTCGTGGCTGCTCAGCATTCTGTAGAGAAGGCTGTAGACAGGCCGCTCGTGCCGTTTCAGAAGCGCGCGCAAGGCTTCCTGATCCTGGCGCTTGCACAGGTCCAGGAGGTCCTCGTTGCTCACCGCGAAATCATAAGCTTCGGCCCTCTCCAAATGCCAGACCTCTATTCACGACTTCATTACTATAGACGCTATCGCGCGGTTCGGGTTTCAGAGCAAGTCCCATCACGAAAGCACGAAAGGAAGAAAGCACCAAAGGGGAATGCTGTTGTCTTCGCGCCGATTTCGTGTCTTCTCGGTGTCGTGCTTTCGTGATGACGAGACGCGCTCAGTACATTCCGTACTTGTGGGCGGCGGAATACATCGCCGTCAGGTTTTCGACGGGCGTGCAGGGCGAGAGGTTGTTGGCCTCGCGCAGTATGAACCTGCCACCAGTCATTATGCCCGACTCCAGTATCGCTGCGCATTCGGCATCGACGTGTTCGGGCGTGCCGTGCAGGAGCGTGCTGACCTTGGGCCCCGTCTGTATCTGGAAATCCGGGCCCAATGCGTCGCGCATGCGACCGTAGTCCACGGGAAACCCGGCGTCCCAGGTGTTCAGGTTGAGCTCGCGCTTGAGCGTAGGCATCAGACGATCCACGTTCCCGCACAGGTGGATGGAGTGCGGCCCCTCGCCCGCCAGTTCCGAAAGCAGCATCTTGTGATATGGCAATACGAACTCGACATACATATCTACGCTCAGAAGCTCGATACTGTCATCCGCGAATCCCCACACCGTGGGCTTCGGATCGTGACCAAGTCGCTTCCGGAACGCGCGGATGCGGTGGATCGTGGCCTCGGTTATGAACCGGAGCAGCTCGCGCGCGTAGTCGGGGTCCTCGTAGAAGTCCATGCAGAGCTGTGTCGCGCCTCGCAGAGAGCAGGCGACGGTCATCGGGCCGTCCGTTCCCGCGCCGGCGGGCGGCCCGACGCTCAGGACGGGCAGGCCGTCGAGCGAATAGCTGGGCATATTCGCGATCATCTGATCGTAGAGAGTCCAAGCGCGCTTCATCACGCCGCCGGTGAATGGATCGGGGACGCCCTGGTCGAAGAGCGTGTGCTTTCGGTCGCCGGTCAGAATGGGCGATGTGTCCGGCACCTGGCCGTCGCGATACTCGATCTGTGCTCCGAACCACGCCGCCTCGTAGTAGTTCTGGAGATCGACGCCGACCTGCCAGCCGTCACGGGGCGGGCCCATTTCGGCGTCCTGGAGCAGGTTGTATCTGATGTAGCGCTGGCTCTGGAGCTGGACTCGCGCCATCGTGCCGGCGTCCTCGGAGAGTACTGGCGAAAGGTGATGCCCCGGGTGTTGAGATCGGGATTGAGCAGAAAGATGCGCGGGTTGACGCCCAGGATCACCGGCACGCGCGCCGGCTTTCCGGCGTGATGTTTCCCAAACCGCGCGCACTTCGGCGTTGTGGCGGTCGTAGTCGTAATGCTGAAGGTAGAAGCTCATGCTGGTTGCAGTCTAGCACAGCCCCGAGTTTCGTGCAAGCAGTCCTTGACAGGTCCGGCGAGCGGGTCTACAATGATGCATCGACAAAGAGGAGTCCGAGTGTTGTTCGCGCTCAATTTCTATCCGGAGCTGTATGCCGACGCGCTTATGCGCGGCAGAAAAAGCGCCACCATAAGGCTTGGCGACAAATCCGCCAAATACCAGACCGGCCAGATCGTCTGGATCACGGTCGGCCGCAAGTATCAGGTGCGGCAGAAGCTGTTCGCCGCGATCATCGACGACGTCACCGTCAAGAAGGTCGATGACCTGAGCCTGCGGGAGGTAGAGAAAGAGAACCTGGAGTTCCGCAGCCCCGAAGACGTCATGACCCTGCTTTCGCGCATCTACGACCGCGTGGTCACACCGCTCGATACCGTCATCCATCATTTCGTTCTCGCCGGTGCGCGAGGACGGCAAAGAAGGCCTCGAAGAGATCTACGAGCGCTGGGTGTAGTCTCCCATGTTCACAGCCGTACAGAGACAGCCCACCGGCAGAGGGATTCCGGTGGGCTTTTGAGCACGCGCCCACGCACGAAACGGGACGCTTTCGAAAGGAGGAAAGGGTCATGCGGACCTTTTCCAGAACAATAGACGCACGGATCAGCAGTGCGTTCCGTTGTTTTTTCGAGTGCAGGATTCGTTGACAGCATTCGAGCGGGGATGGTATACTAACAGTGGCAGTCCTGACGGACGGGTGCTTGCGGAGCGCCCGTTTTTTGTTGCGGTGGTTCAGCGTTGCTTCGCCCCGCCGATTTGACAGCGCGAGGCACGGTTTGGTATACTCTTGCCTGCGTCTGGGATGCCTGGCGAATAGGCCTCGTGGCGATCTGGGCGAATAGCTCAGTTGGGAGAGCGCTTCCCTTACAAGGAAGAAGTCACAGGTTCGAGTCCTGTTTCGCCCACCAGGTAGTAGTTGAAAGTTGGAAAGTTCAAAGTTGAAAGTCGTCGGGCACACGTCAACTTTCAACATGCAACTTTGAACCTGCAACTGGGGTAACACGGGGGTGTAGCTCAGTCGGTTAGAGCGCCTGCCTGTCACGTAGGAGGTCGCGAGTTCGAGTCTCGTCATCCCCGCCAATTGCCGAGGTAGCTCAGTTGGTAGAGCAGTGGACTGAAAATCCACGTGTCGTCAGTTCAACTCTGACCCTCGGCACCAACCCGCCGACGTAGCTCAGTGGTAGAGCAGGGCTTTCGTAAAGCTCAGGCCGTGGGTTCGAATCCCTCCGTCGGCTCCATACAACACAACGGCGTCGGAGACGACGTTGTGTTGTGCGGAGTAAGCCGGCCGCGCGCGTTTCCTTCTTCGCGCCGGAGGTAGTTCCACGTTGGGCGAGTCAAGAACCATCACCAAAGCCGTCATCCCCGCCGCTGGGAAAGGTACGCGCCTTCTCCCTCTTACCAAGGCCGTTCCCAAGGAGTTGATACCGCTCGGCACCAAACCGGTGCTCGAGCACATCGTGGAGGAGGTCATCGCCTGCGGCATCACCCAGGTGCTGTTCGTGATCTCCGAGGAGAAGACGGCGATACGATCCCATTTCGGCGATGGGATCGGCGGGGTCAGGTTCGAGTATACGTTCCAGACCGAGCAGAAGGGCCTCGCCGACGCGATAGGGTGCGGAAGTGAGTTCGCAGGCGACGATCCGTTCGCGGTGGTGCTTGGGGACTCGGTGATCGATACCGACCAGGCCGTGCCGCCGTTTCGCAGAGTGCTCGACACATACGCAAGCACGCGCGCGGCCGGTGTCATCGTCGTGCAGAAGACCCCGATCCAGGAAGTTCTCCCGCTACGGGATCGTCAAGCCCAAAGCGGGACTGGCGCCCAGCTTCGAGATCGACGGGCTGGTGGAGAAGCCAACACCTGAGCAGGCCCCCAGCCAGTATGCCATCGCGGGCAGATACGCGTTCGATCCCGCCGTCTTCGACTACATCGACCGCACTCCACCAGGCGCCAACGGCGAGCATCAGATCACGGACTCGATCGGGCTGATGCTCGCGGACGGCAGGGAGGTCTGGTGTGTGGCGCTCGGCGAGAACGAGATCCGCCGCGACATCGGCACGTTTGGGAGTTACTTCGAGGCGTTTCGCGTAGAGATGGCGAGGTTGGCGCCATGATACGGCGCGGCGGATGCTGAAACGAGTTCAGCATGACACGCTATGACATGTAAGGACGTTGGGCGGGGACTTGTGGTCCCCGCCCAACATCGTCTTCCAGGGTGCGGGAAGCTGCGAGCGGGGCGCGGCCAGGCGCCCCGCCTGCGTAGTGCTATCTCCCCTTGTTCGGCTGCCCGATGCCGGTGGCCTGCAAGATATACTCAACATCAATCATAAGTTTGCAGCAGGCCGGGTTCTCATCGGTGTTTGCTATGCCGGTGCCGGGACCGGTCGGGTTCGGGAACGCCGGTGATTCGTCGATGCAGGCGTCCATGACCTCCAGCTCGAAGTCCGCCAGGATGAAGGAAGCCAGCGCCAGATCACCGGCAAGATAGGCGTCCGAGGCCGCGGCAATCTTGAACTGGAGTATCTCGTAGAGCGTCTTGTCGGAGATCAGCGGTACCTCGTCCTGCCCGAACGGCAATTCACTGAACAGCTCCAGCACGTCCGCGAGGCTCTCGAAATCGGCGCTGACCTCCATATCCATTGCTCGAGGTGCACCCACGAGGGCGGGTTGGGGCCGGTGCCGTCGTCGTCGTAGAGGCTCGGCGTGCCGTAGAGGATCGTCAGAGTGAACGTGGTTCCCGGCACCTCATACATCAGAGGCCACCAGGTCCTGATGTTGGCAGTGCCCTGCTGGGTGATGGTGTGGGCGGGGAGGATTTCGTTGTCGCCGTCCATCTTGCACTGAACGTGGTTGGGCGTGACCTTCACAAAGGTTGTGTTCTTGATTGTGTAAGGCTCCACCGGGTCTTCCTGCCCCGCCGCAACGTAGTTGCACCAGCTTGCGCATCCCGGATCGATACACAGAATGCCGGGAACCGACGAGATGACGTCGCCGCTCTGTGGGAGGTAGCCGAGCCAGCACTCGTTCAGGGCTGCGTCCGTCACGCGGGGGAGGGAACTGCCCGGGTAAGCCTGGTACACCGTCATCTGGTGTAAGACTGGGGTGGTGGTTACCCGGGCTGCCAGCGCCGGGCTACCGACCGCGATACAAAGGATCAGTAGCAAGGGAAGTGCTCTCAATTTCGTTGCCTCCTTGTGTGTGGAAGTATCAGCACGCTTCTCTGTTACCCAAACTGGCGGGCATAAACACGTCTACCATACAAGCATGTCGTCAAGTTCACACCCTAGCTAATAAACACGAGGCCAGGCAGGCAGACGTAATGCGCGAGCGGACGCGGATAGCAGGCTCCGCCGCACGCGTGGCTTGAACTCAACATTGCCGGCTGCGCGTGGATGTTGGGCTCGTCGGCGCGGGGTGGTAACATGGTGAACAGTATGTCACGAGAGTGGCTGCGTCTCGCGGCACAGGTACAACAGAGCGCCGGGCCTCTGAGAGGTCCGGCGCTGTAACGTAGCAATTCGCGTGGGCTGCTATGCCCGGCGGCGGCGGATCATGCCTGCAATGGCGGCCAGGCCCGTTGCCAGAGCCAACAGACTGCCCGGCTCAGGCACGAAATGCGTGTGAGCAGACACGTTCTCCACAAACGAGCCGAAGTCTCCGTCGGCCGCGATATCGATACCCGTGAACAGGCCCATGTCGGCCGACTCGATCTTCCACAAGTACTCATCAAGCCACCAGCCCGACGGGAAGTCCGGATCGAGGGTGGTGTCCTCGACGAGTGTGGCCGCGCTGTTGACAAGGGTTGCGTTGCCGGCGACGGACACCGGAGCGGCGGCGAAATCGACGTCGTACACTACTGTGAGATAGACGTACATCCCGCGTGAATCTGGAGCCATGTCGAGGTGAATAGTCCCGCCCGGGCCCAGGTCGATGTAGGTGTCCCTGCTGCCGATGGGAACTCCCGACAGGAGGCCCGCGCCGGGGTCGGCAACCGTGACCGTCGCGGTCGCGGAGCCGGTTCCCTCGGTAACATCGGGACCAACGACGAAGCTCGTCTGTCCAGTCATGCCGCCCCAGTCGGTCCAGTGGTAACTGTTGGTATCCGCGTCCGAGAGCCAGGAGGGCGGCAGAGGGTTGAGTGCTGAAGCTGCGGTGCAAAGCGTCAATGCTAGAGCGCCTGCAAGGAGGGCTAGTACGACAGTGTATTTAGCCATCTTCTCTCTCCTTCCGAATGCCGTGGTGCTGGGCTCGCAGTCTGCGCTACGTCACCCATAGCGGATAATACCTCAGCAATCGCCGATAGTCAAGAGGCTGGCGGGAAAACAGGTAATTGTACCTGTTGTTGCCGAAAACCGGTATTCGTGCGGGGAGCCGAGAGCCGGTTCGGCACAGGTTGTGCAGCGTCTGTCAGTATCCTGCAGCCCCGAGGGTAACGCCATGGCAAAAAGAATGCTGCTCATCGCGATTCTTCTCGGGCAGATAATCTCGACCTCCGCACTTGGATCAAGCGTAGCATACTCGCGCGTAAAGGCCTGCGGAACCGCCGCGCACGTGGTGACCGTGAACCTGGCCGACTCGGAGACGCGCGTCTCCGTAGCCCTCTCCGGCGGTGGCGTGGGCAAGAGCGAGTCGTTCAAGTCGATGGTCAATCGCACGCACCCGAAAGCAGCCATAACCGGGACGTTCTTCGACACGCGCTCGCTGATCCCCACCGGCGACATCGCGGTCTTCGGCAGCGTAGTCCACACCGGCTGCATCGGCGCCGCTCTGTGCATCGACCGGAACAACAAGGCCTCTGTCGTGCCGCTGTCGGCCGGCAGGAAGCAGAACTGGGCGGGCTATGAGACTGTGCTGTGCTGCGGGCCGGTGCTGGTGTCGCACGGCAAAGCTTCGGTGTGCCTGGAGCGCGATGGATTCGGCCGCTCGCTGCGCGCGCCCGCCACACGCACCGCCGTGGGTATCACGCGTGCCGGCAAACTGCTGCTCGTGGCGATCAACAGGAAGACGTCGTTGAGCAAGATGGCGAATGTGATGGTGTCGCTCGGAGCGGTGGATGCGCTGTCGCTGGACGGCGGTTCGTCCACGGGCTTCTACGCCAATGGCTGCTTCTTTGCCAATCCTCCCCGCAGATTGACCAACGTTCTGGTCGTATACTCGAAGTCGGCGGACTACAAACGGGCGAGGAGCGCGCTGGTGCCAGCGCCATGGGCTCCCAAAGTGGCGGCCAAGCCGTTGACGCTTATCGGTTCGGCGCTGACTGCGGCGGCAGCCATGCCCATCATCGAGGCGCGCACACCTCCGACTCACTCAGCGCGCTAACCGCCGCTGCCTCGGATTGCCCAGCTTTGTCCAAGATGGCGGCCAATTCCTGGTCTCCGGTGACTGCTGTGTTCAACATTTTGCGCACAGCCTGTGCATAACTCACCCCATTGCGACCAAACCACGTCGTGTCTGAGAATCGCGTGACCGGTGTCGGATCGCCCCTGCCTGCTTGCTACGCTCAGCCGCCTGCTTGCCACGCTCGGAGAGATTTTGCTGAGCTAGCTTTTTTATGGCATAATTCTTGCACTACCGGTATTGAGACAATCGGTCCGCGTGTGATGCTGAGCTTGTCGATGTAGACGCTGAGCTTGCCCAAGCGCGCACGTGGCCCGTTGCAGTGAGGCTGGAGGCTCCACGACATGGTCACCAAGGGCAGCGTCCTTGTTGTTGACGACGAGATAAACCTGTGCCGCATCCTGGGGGCCAAGCTGGCTAAGAGTGGTTATGACGTCGTGTCGGTACACGACGGTCTGCAGGCAGTTGAGAAGGTCCGCGAATCGGACTTCGACGTAGTTCTGCTCGACCTGATCCTTCCTAAGATGGATGGCTTGACCGCGCTGGCCAAGATCCGGGGTATGCGCCGGGGATTACCCGTGATAGTGATGACCGCCTGCGAGAACGCCGAGGCGCTCGAAGAGGCCAAATCGCACGGGGTGTCGGCGTACGTCAACAAGCCATTCGACCTCGACAGCCTCGTTACCCTCGTTCAGTGTACCTCGCAGGCTCGCGTTCCCAGCCCGGATCGGGTCATGCCCGAGACTACCGTTCTGTTCGCCAAGGGGCAGCCGGTGACGGTCGAGATACAGAACGGCTGCGGTGCGAAGACCTATCCGAGCTGCATCAGCCACAAAGACGACCAGACACTCTCACTGGCAGCGCCGCGAACGGAAGACGGGGTGCTTCGCGTGGCGCCGAGGACGTCGGTCAGGGTCGCTCTCGCCGCGCGCGATGCGCACTACAGCTTCGTCAGCCACGTGATCTCCTCAACCGACGAGCCGGAACCCGTGCTCGTGCTCGATAAGCCGAGGGTCATCTACCGCGCCCAGCGCCGCGAGCATCCCCGGCATGCGATGGCGATGCCGGTGCGATACGCGCGATTGACCGACGACGAGGCCGAGATGGTGTTCGAGTCGGGCGTGACGCGCGATCTGAGCGTCGGTGGGACGTGTATGGTTGTGCCCGAGGAACTGCTGCCCGGGGAGATGCTTCGAGTCGAGATCAAGCCCAAGTCCGCCAAGGACACGCTGTCGCTCACGGCCCAGGTGATGAGGTCGAGGCGCGACGGCGATCCCGCGAAGTCCGACCACATCATAGGCTGCCGCTTCACCACCGCCGACGAAAAGCTCCGCAAGCTGCTGGAACGGTAGTCACCACGCCGACCTGTTCGCATAGCAGTACACGCAGTTGTGCGCGCACGTGTCGTAGGTCCCAATGTCGGTGCTCTCGAAACATCCGCATTGCTCGCGGGTGCCTTTGAACTTGAGCGAGAAGTCGCGGTCGGGGTACAGGCGGGCGAGGAGCTCGGCGTCGATGCAGTGGGCCTTGGCGATGCGGTCCGAGATCAGATAGTCCCCGCAGCATGTCAGCATTTGTATGCGCATTGAGCCGGCGATCTCGGCGAGTTCGGCGGCCAGGGCGATCCTCTCGTCAATCGGCGGATCGATGCACTCGATGCCGGTCTCCGCCCTGAGCTTGCCCACGTTGCGAACCACCTTGCCGTAGAACGTGGGGAAGCTGAAGTAGCAGCGGGAGGTGCACTCGGCGAGTCGCAAGGCGAGTTGGGAGAAGCGGGCGCGGTGGTAGTCGGGTGGGGTGATGGTGGAGATCAGGATCGGGTCATAGCGCCAGAGCACCGTCTCCGCCCCGAATTGCTGGGCAAGCTGCCTGGCGGCGGGTATCATCTCTTCCGCGGGCGCGACGTTGGGTTCGAAGACCTGCGGCAGGCCGGTGATGGTGAAATGGAACAGGAAGCGGTAGCCGCGGTCGTGCAGGGCGGGCAGGTGCGGCAGCAGCGGCCGAAAGTCCTTGCTCCAGAAGACAATCGCCGAGACATCCTCCGGCGCGAGCGACGTTTCCAGCTCGCGGCCGCCGAACGGGCCGCGCCACTTGACGAAGCCTTCCTCGATGCGTTCCATTAACCAGTCTGCGTGATAGGCCGGTATGTCCGTTCGTCTGCTCGCGGAGATGACTTTCACTTCCCTAAGCTAACACAAAGCTGGTGACGGAGCAAGCGTTCGGGGTTATAATGTGTGGGGGAATCCTAGAGGAGAGAGTCATGACCGATAAGACCGGGCAAGTGTTTGTTCAGACAGCGAAATCCGACCTGCCGAAGATGGACAACTGGGTGCAGGTCGGCGAGGAAGAGGCCAGGCTGGCCTACGATATGGTGATGCGCAACGAGCTTTCGGGCGGGACGGGCGTCGTGCGGGAGTTCGAGGCCGCGTGGCGCGAGTTCACCGGCCTGAAGTACGCGATGACCATCAATAACGGCACGGCGGCGATATTCGCGGCGCTGTTCGGGCTTGGCGTGGGGCCGGGCGATCAGGTGATCTGCCCGACGTTTACGTGGATCGGATCCATCTCGCCCGTGCCGTTTCTTGGGGCGACGCCGGTGTTCTGCGAGAGCGACCGGGAGACGCTGCTGATCGACCCGGAGGACGTGCGCAGAAGGGTTACTGCGAAGACGCGGGCGATCATCGCCGTGCATCTGTGGGGCAACGTCTGCGATATGGACGCGCTGATGGCGATCAGCCGGGAGACGGGGATTCCCGTGATAGAGGACTGCGCTCATTCGCACGGGGCGAAGTGCAAGGGTAAGATGACCGGCAGCATCGGCGCGGCGGGCGCGTGGAGTATGCAGGGCAGCAAGGCGGTCAGCGGCGGCGAGGCCGGCGTGATCGCGACCAATGATCCAGAGGCCTTCGACCGCGCGTGCCTGCTCGGGCAGGTCAACCGGCTGGTCGGGACGGATCTCACTTCGGACCGATACGAGCGCTATCAGCCGCTGGGGACGGGAAACAAGTTCCGCGCGCATCCGATTGCGATTGGGATCGCGTCTGTGCAGCTACGGAAGCTCGGTAAGCTTAACGAAGGGCGCAAGAAGTGGGTCGAGTCGATTGAGGCGGGCATCGCGGACATACCGTTCCTGAAGCGCGTGAATGTCTACGAGGGCGCCGAGCGCGGCGGGTACTATGGGTTTCCCGTGCACTTTCTGCCGGAGAAGGCGACCGTGTTGTGCGCGGAGTTTGCTGCGGCGCTCAAGGAGGAGGGGGTCGGCGCGCATCCGTGCGGCTATCCGCTGCTGCACACGCTGCCCTATTTCGCGGAGGGGTTCGATCTGTTCACCAGGGGACGCGGCCCGCTGATTGAGAACTACGCCGGGTATAAGCCCGGTGACCTGCCGGTGACGGAAGAAGCCGTGAGCAATCTCGTGTTCATGCCGCTTCTGACCGAGCCGATCGATGGCGCGGCGGAGTGGATTCTGGACAGGGTGCATAAGGTGGCGGGGAGATGCGTGAAGTAGCGGGTGTTTCCAGAGAATCGCTGAGGCGCTGATGTTGCTGAGCCGGAAATGATGGCTGGTGGCCCCACTGGTAACCGATAATCTCATCTCATTCTCGCTGGCGCTGTATAGCCAGTGGTTCTACTACAAGCCCTCGCGGTGTTTGTTCGATGCGGGGGAGGGCGTCGCCACGACTCTTGGCAAGAAGGTGTTCGCGATCCGGCACCTGTTCATATCGCATGGCCACGAGGACCACATCGCGGGTGTCTCCAACCTCGTCAACGTCCGCAATATCGCGCCGGGCGACCGCGAGAAACCTCTGACGATCTACTATCCCCGCCACGACCGCTGGGTCAATGAGCTGCTCGACTATATCCAGCGCAAGCAGTCCGGGCTGATCAGATACCCGCTGTACGTGCAGCCGCTGGATGCCGGCGATGAGATCGAGCTCGAGGATACGCGCAGGCCGACACGCGTGACCGCATTTGCGATGAAACACATCGCCGCGGAGCTGAGTCTGGGTTACGAGATCGAAGAAGAGCGAAAGGTGATAGAACCGCGCCCTGTATCGTCGCCCGCCAGTGGAGGCGTGTGCAGGTATCACCCGGTCTTCTTATACACGGGTGACGGCTACGACGTGCAGCATTCGCCGTACGGGCGCTGTGACGCGGCGGTTCATGAAGCAACGTTTCTGAGTCGTGACGCGGCCAAAGCGGACGCCTGGGAGACTGCGCGGCACTCGACCATGGCAGGCGCGCTGGGGTGGGCGGCGCGAGAGGATGTCAAGACGCTTGTGCTGTGCCACATATCAGACCGCTACACGCTCGACGAGGTGCTCAGCGAAGCGGCTGAGGTGAAAGAGAAGGCCGGTTTCCGGGGAGAGTTGTTCGTCGCGTACCGCGAACGAATAGTCGCAGTCAACGCCGGCAATCGTGAATCTTCCTCAGCTTGAGCGGCGCGATCTGGCCGCAGTTCGCGCACACGAAGTGCGTAACGGCCTGGCCATCCCCATCCTTCGCGAGCCGCGCGTAGCCGGGCGCGACCCGCTTGAGGACCTCGTAGTCCTCGTCGGATATATGATAGGCATGGCTATCGCAGAGCACGACTGTCTTCACGGTTCCAGCATAGAGCAAAAGAAGTCGAAAGTCAAAAGTCCAAAGTCGCAAGACCGGAAGTGCAAAGCTTCGGCGCGTCGGGGCGAAAAGCGAGCCCCGACGGATCAAGTGCAGGGCTTCGGCGCGTCGGGGCGAAAAGCGAGCCCCGACGGATCAAGTGCAGAGCTTCGGCGCGTCGGGGCGAAAAGCGAGCCCCGACGGATCAAGTGCAGAGCTTCGGCGCGTCGGGGCGAAAAGCGAGCCCCGACGGATCGAGTGCAAAGCTTCGGCGCGTCGGGGCGAAAAGCGAGCCCCGACGGATCAAGTGCAGAGCTTCGGCGCGTCGGGGCGAAAAGCGAGCCCCGACGGATCAAGTGCAGAGCTTCGGCGCGTCGGGGCGAAAGGCGAGCCCCGACGGATCAAGTGCAGGGCTTCGGCGCGTCGGGGCGAAAAGCGAGCCCCGACGGATCAAGTGCAGAGCTTCGGCGCGTCGGGGCGAAAGGCGAGCCCCGACGGATCAAGTGCAGAGCTTCGGCGCGTCGGGGCGAAAAGCGAGCCGCGACGGATCAAAGTCGGCGGCTTGAAGTACCGGGCCGGCAGGAATGGCTTGGCAATGCCGATAATGCATTATTGATATGCGCAGAATCGGCCCGATAGTCATAATACTGCTGCTTGCGGTGCTGGTGGTGTTCCTGGCTGCCAGAAGGCATTCGGCGGAGAAGAAGGAAGCCGGCGTCTACAGCGGCACGATCGAGGCGGAGGAGTCGCGGGTCGGATCGACCGTCGGCGGGCGGATCGTGAGCACGGCCGTCAGGGAAGGCGACATGGTGCGCAAGGGGCAGTTGATCGTCAAGCTGCAGGACGATCAACTCGTCGCGAGCTTGAGTGTCGCGCAGGCCGCCGAAGAGCAGGCCGCGCATAAGCTGCGCGATCTGCAGCTTGGGCCACGTCAACAGGAGATCGATCAGGCGCGGGCGGCCGTACATCAGACGCAGAGCCAGCTTGAGAAACTGCGAAAGGGCAGCCGCCCCGAGGAGATCGCCGCCGCAAAGGCCGGGCTGGGTCAGGCGCGCGAGAAGCTGACGCTGCTCAAGAACGGTCCGCGCAAGGAAGATATCGCACAGGCCAGAGCGAATCTCGAAGCTGCCGATGCCGACCTGACGTACGCCAACACGAACCTCAACCGCACGGCGAAGCTGGCCAGCGAAGGCGCGATCGCGACGCAGGCGCTCGATCAGGCCAGGGACGCCGCGTTGGTGGCTCAGGCGCGGGAGAAGGCCGCTCAGCAGGCGCTCGATGAGCTTCTCGCCGGAAGCCGTGAGGAGGACATACGCGCCGCGGAGCAGGCCGTGAAGCAGGCCGAGGCCAACTACGCGCTGGTCAGGAAGGGGCCGCGCGTCGAGGACATCTCGGCCGCGGAGGCGGCGGTCCGGCAGTCCCAGGCGGCTCTTGCGAACCTCGAAGCGGGCACGCGCGTGAATCAGATCGCTCAGGCCGGGGCGGCGCTCAAGCAGGCCCACGCGCAGGTCCAGCAGACACAGGCGAATGTGCGAGAGCGATACGTCTTCGCGCCGGCGGCCGGGCAGGTGCTGGTGCTCAACGTCCAGCCGGGCGATATCGTGTCGCCGGGGCAGTCCGTGGCGACAATAGCCGACCCTCGCAGGCTCTTCATCCGCATCTACGTGTCCGCTCAGGAACTCGGTAATCTCGGGACGGGGTCGAGGCTCGTGGTTGTGACGGACTCCGGCGTGCGCGTGACCGGAACCGTCGAGCAGATTCCGACCGAGGCGGAGTTCACCCCGCGCAACGTCCAAACCCCCGAGGAGCGCGCGCTGCAGCAGTACGCGATCAAGATTCGGGTTCCAAATCCCGATCTCAAGCTGCGAGCGGGGATGTCGGCGACTGTCCGCCTGAGGCCGGTATGAACGGCGACACGGCCATCACCTGCGACGATCTCACCAAGCGCTTTGGCAGCATTGTGGCGGTCAGCGACGTGAGCTTCTCTGTCGAGCGCGGCGCGATATTCGGGTTTCTTGGGCCGAATGGCAGCGGTAAGTCCACTGTCATTCGAATTCTCTGCGGGCTGCTCGCGCCGACCAGCGGAGAGGCGTTTCTCGATGGGATCAACGTGGTCACGCACCCGGACGACGTCAAGCCGCGGATCGGCTACATGTCGCAGCAGTTCAGCCTCTATCGCGACCTGACCGTGGAGGAGAACCTGGACTTCTACGGTTCGATCTACGGCCTCAATCGCGAGCGGCTTGCCGAGCGCAAGGACGCGGTGATGTCGATTGTGGGCATCACCGATCGCCGAAACCAGCGCGCGGGCACGCTCTCGGGCGGGTGGAAACAGCGGCTCGCGCTGGCGTCCGCGCTGATCCACGAGCCCGGCATCATTTTCCTCGACGAACCTACCGCCGGCATCGACCCCGTCGCGCGCCGCTACCTCTGGGACCTGCTTTTCGAGCTGTCCTCGCGCGGGACGACGCTATTCGTCACCACGCACTATATGGACGAGGCCGAGCGCTGCACCGACGTCGGCTACATCTACCTTTCGCGGCTGATCGCGCTGGGCAAGCCGTCCGATCTCAAGCTGCTGCCCGACGTGAACCCGGAGGACACGCGCCGGTTCGAGATCGTGCCGGACAATCCCACGCGCGCCCTGCGAGTCGCGCGAGGGCTGCGAGGCGTGAGGTCGTCAACGTTCTTTGGGGAGTCGATCCACCTGCTGGTCGAACGGACCGTGACCGCGGCCGATCTGGAGAAGGCGCTGACGGGGCAGGGGATCGCTGTCGAGCGGATCAACGAGATGGGCGCCGACGCTGGAGGACGTGTTCGTGACCCTGACCGAGAAACAGGAGCGCAGCCGTTGTTTAGGGGACTGTGGTCGATTGCCAAAAAGGAGTTCATCCACGTCAGGCGCGATCCGGTTACGATCTTCATCGCGCTGATGATTCCGATGGTGCAGCTCACGATCCTCGGCTACGCGCTCGACACCGACATCAAGCACATTCGCACGGCGGTCTACGATCTCGACCACCGCGCCGACAGCCGCGAGCTGATCGACAGGTTCGAGGCGACGCAATACTACGACGTCGTAGAATATGTCCATTCGGACGAGGCGCTGAGGCAGGCGATTGTGGACGGGCGGGTGCACGTCGGGATCAAGATTCCGCCGGACTACTCCGAGAGGGTGGCTCGCGGGGAGGATGCGCGGGTGCTGGTGCTGGTGGACGGGTCCGATTCGCAGATGGCGTTTCGCGCGCAATCACGGCCGTCTCGCTCGGACTGCAGCTTTCGATACGGCAGGTCAGTGGGGAGCGCATGGCGCATCCGCCGATCGATGTTCGGCCAAGAACGCTGTTCAACCCCGACATGCGCAGCGCGAATTTCATGGTGCCGGGGCTGCTCGGCGTCATCATGCAGCTCGTGACCGTGATGCTCACGGCGCTTGCGATCGTGCGCGAAAAGGAGAACGGCACGCTCGAACAGCTTCTCGTCACGCCGGTGAGCAGGCTGGGATTGATGGTCGGCAAGCTGATTCCATACGCGGTGATCGGGGTTGTCGAGACAGCGATGGTGCTGTTTGTGATGTGGGCGGTGTTCGCGGTCCCCATCAATGGCAGCCTGCTGCTGCTGTGGGGGCTTGTCCCGATCTTTCTGTTCGCGGGACTTGGTCTGGGCCTGCTCATATCGACGTTCGCCCGCAACCAACCGCAGGCGTTCCAACTGTCGTTCCTGGTGATACTGCCCTCGGTGCTGCTGTCGGGGTTCTTCTTCCCGCGGGAGTCCATGCCGAGGGTGATCTATCCGATCACGGCGATAATCCCTGTCACGTATTTCCTGGAAATCCTGCGCGGGATCATACTGCGCGGCGCGGGGTGGTCCGAATTGTGGCGCCAATCGTTAATACTGCTGGGGATGGGCGTGGGGATACTCTGCGTCGCCGCGGCGAGGTTCCAGAAGAGGCTCGGGTAGCCCAAAAAGCGCTCGAAACAGGCGGGGCATTTGTGGTATCATGGGTGTCCGGGGATTGGACGACGGGTGACGCCTCAAAGGAGCGGGTTGACAAGGTTTATATGGGAATCCTATCCAAACTCTTCAGCAGGTTTTCCAGGGCGATCGGTATAGATCTGGGCACGGCAAACACGCTGGTCCACGTTCGCGGGCGCGGCATTCTCCTGCGCGAACCGAGCGTGATTGCCCTCGACACCGAGTCCAGGAAGGTGCTCGCGGTGGGAGAGGAAGCCAAACGCATGCTTGGGCGCACCCCGGGCAGCATCGTCGCCATCCGGCCGCTCAAGGATGGCGTCATCGCCGACTTCGACCAGACCGAGTCCATGCTGCGCGGGTTCATCCGGAAAGTCCACAGGCATAACGGCCTTTTCCAGCCGACCGTGGTAGTCGGTATTCCATCCGGCGTGACTGAAGTCGAGTGGCGCGCCGTCAAGGAGGCTACCATTAAGGCCGGCGCGGCGGAGGCATATACGCTTGAAGAGCCGTTTGCCGCGGCTATCGGCGCCGGTCTGCCGGTCAGTGAGCCGACGGGCAGCATGATCGTTGACATCGGCGGCGGCACGAGCGAGGTCGCGGTCATATCGCTCGGAGGAATCGTTACCAGCCGCTCAATTCGTATCGCCGGCGACGAGATCGACGAGGCCATCATCAATTTCGTACGCAAGCAGTTCAATCTGCTGATCGGCGTTCGGACCGCCGAGGAGGTCAAGCTGGAGATCGGGTCGGCATACGAGCTGCCCGAGGAGATGACGATGGAAGTCCGCGGGCAGGGACCTTATTTCCGGGCTTCCGCGCAGCGCGACTGTCACCAGCCAGTCCATTCGCGAGGCGATCCGTGAGCCGGTATACGAAATTGTGGAGGCCGTCAAGCTCACTCTCGAACAGACCCCGCCCGAACTTGCCGCGGACATTATGGAGCGCGGGATCGTGCTTGCGGGCGGCGGGGCGCTGCTGCGCGGGCTGGATTCCCTGCTGACCGCTGAGACCGCGATGCCGGTTCACATTGCCCCCGACCCGCTGAGCTGCGTCGTTATGGGAACGGCGAAGGCGCTGGAGGAGTCCGAGACCAATCCCGCGCTCAAGAAGGCGCTGTTGGGGCAGTCGATGCGCCAGTTCCGCCAGAGCTAGCTATGCTCAGCATTCTTCGCGAGAAGGCTGTTCTCACTCTGCTCGTCCTGATGGTTCTGGGCGCCGGTATCGGCGCCGGTCACGATCGCGCGCTCGACCGCGGCTCCTCGTTCATCGTCAGCGACGTGGTCTCGCTCGTGCTCAGGCCGAGCGCTTCGGTGTTCCATATTGCCGTCGTTGCCGCGAACATCGCCGAACGCGGGCGCGTTCGCCACGCCGCCTGCTGCTCAAGGAGAACGCCGATCTGCGCAAGGAAGTCGTCCAGCTTCGCGCGGAGAACGCCGCTCTCGACCGAAGCCCAGCAGGAAAACGAGAGGCTGCGAGCGGCGCTCGGTCTAAGCAATCGGGCAAGATCGAAACGATCGCCTCCGAGGTCATCTCGCGCAACGAAAGCACGTGGTTCGACACGGCGACCATCGACTAGGGCCGCGGGCGGGTGTGCGCAAAGGCTGGGCGGTGATCACCGCGGGGTGGCGGTTGGTCGGCCAGGTTGTCGAGACTGACGCGTTCTCCTCGCGTATCGTCGCGCTCACGGACTCGAACAGCGCGGTCGGCGCGATGGTGCAGCGCTCGCGAAGCAACGGGATTCTGCAGGGCCAGGGCGGGCGACTACCTCGTGCTGTCCTATCTGCCCAAGGATGCCGACGTCAAGGTCGGCGATGTTGTCATCTCGTCGGGGATGGGCCAGGTGATTCCGAAGGGCCTGGTCATAGGGCGGGTGGTCAGGGTCGTGCGCAGCAAGGTCATGGGCAGCACGAAGGCGCTCGTTCGTCCGAGCATCCGCATTGATCAGATTGAACAAGTTTTCGTAGTGAAACCTGGACAGAGTGTGCCACAGTGAGGTACTTCTGGCCGATAGTAGCGCTCATCGCCGCGGCGGGACTGCAGGGCAATCTGCCCACCGCCATATCGATTCTGGGGCGCGAAGCCGGATCTGTGCTGGTCGTGCTGATCTCCTATTCGCTGGCGGCCGATCCGGCGTTTGGGGCGAGCTCTGGGCTTCATCGCGGGCCTGATGCACGGCTCGCTGGTCGGCTTCAGCCTGGGCAGCTTCATCGTGACCCGAACGATAACCGGTTTTCTCGCCGGTCTCGTCACGACCCGCCTATTCAGCGAAAACCCGCTGGTGCCGGCGCTGTCGGCGGTGTGGCTGACGGTTGTCTGCGAAGCGCTGTTCCTGCTTGGCTAACCCCCTTCCCAGACTCGCGATTGCTTTCCGCAAAGTCGCCGGAGAGTGCCTCAGCAACGCCATTTTCACCCTCTTCGTCTACTACGCCCTCCGCGACCTCGACACCCGCCGCAAGATCAAGCTCGCCAACGCCAGGATCTAGGCCGTAGGGAATAGGGAATAGAGCATGAGCCGAATTCCCAGCCCTTTGCGCTCTCCATACTCCGCGCTTTCTCCGATGCCGCAGCAACCGAGGTCTGAACGCTGAAATGGACGCTTGCAGTCCCTTCTATTCCCTACTCCCTATTCCCTCCCCTGGCACGGTAATTGCTGATTGAAGGCCGCGCCAGCGGTTCGGACCTCGGACCTCTGACCTCGAACTACGGAGGAGGACTCGTATGGCATCAGAGTTCTTCACCGACATCGCGTCAACCGTGCTTTCGAAGACGCTTGACGCCGCAGCGGCTCGGCAGAAGACCATCGCGAACAATATAGCCAACGTCGAGACGCCGGGCTATAAGCGCAGCTACGTCTCCTTTGAGGAAGAGCTGAGGCGCGTCCTGGAGCGCAAGAGCGGCCACGACAGTTCGCGAGGGGCTGCGCGATCTGACCCCCAGGCGGCAGGTCGACCGGTCAGCCCGTCGAGGCCGGACGGCAACAACGTCAACATCGACGCCGAGATCGCCGACCTCGCCAAGACCTCTCTCAAATACAAGGCCGCCGCGACGCTTCTCGAGGACAAGATCGCGATGCTGCGCGCCGCGATAACGGAGGGCAAGCGATAGTATGGGAAGTTTTTCCTCATTTGACATAAGCGCGTCGGGTATTTCCGCCCAGCGCACGCGCATGGACGTCATCGCGAACAACATCGCCAACGCGGACAGCACGCGCACTGCCGAGGGCGGGCCCTATCGCCGGCAGCGCGTTAGTTCCAAGAGCGTCTATGAGCAGGCGATGGGCAATAAATCCGTGCCGGCGGGCGTCGTGGCCGAGAGTGTGACATCAAGACCCCACCGATTACCGATGGTCTACGACCCCGGCCATCCCGACGCGGATGCAACGGCATGTGAAGATGCCAAACGTCAACGTCGTGGAGGAGATGGTGGATATGATCTCCGCCACCCGGGCCTATGAGGCCAATGTGACTGCCATGAATGCCACCAAGTCGATGATCGTCTTCAGGCATCGAGACTGGGAAAGGCTTAGGGTGCCTAGATGAGAATTCCACCCATTGATCTGACCCAGGCGATGAAGCCGCTCGTGTCCGTCAAGGAAGTCACGCCGGACGCGGCCCTCGATCAGACTCAAGACCGCTTGGGCAGATGTCGGGCGTCGGCGGCGACCCGTCCGCGACGTTCACGCAGGCGATCAAGAAGGCCGTCGGCGAAGTCACATTCTCTCCAAACGAGGCCGACAAGCTCGCGGTCAATCTCGCTTCGGGCGATGTGGAGGACGTTCACAAGGCCATGATCGCCATGCAGAAAGCCAAGCTGGCGTTGGACTTCACCATTCAGGTGCGCAACAAGGTGATCGAGGCCTACCAAGAGATCATGAGGATGCAGGTCTAGCAGCAGTTCGTCATTCTGAACTCGTTCAGAATCCCGCTTCCGGTGCCTGGAACTGAACCAAGTCTGCATGACTGGTCACTGAGGAAAAGCTTATGGATCAACTTATGAAGCTGGGGCCGTTCGCGGCGCTCAGCAGACTCTGGAACGATCTGAGCGGCGCGCAGCGGGCGTTGTGATCGCGTTCATCGGCCCTGGCGATCGTGGTCGGCACGTTCGCGGCGATGATCGCATCCAAGCCGAGGATGGCCGTGCTGTTCTCAGGGCTTGCAGAGCGAAGACGCGGGCGCGATCGCTCAGAAGCTCAACGATGAGAAGGTGCCCTATCGAGCTATCCGGCGACGGCCGCACGATTCGAAGTGCCCGCCGACAAGGTCTACGACCTGCGGATGAAGATGGCGACCCAGGGCCTGCCGCAGGGTGGAACGGCCGGCTTTGAGTTGTTCGACAAGAGCACATTCGGCATGAGCGAGTTCACGGAGAAGATGAACTACCAGCGTGCGATCCAGGGCGAACTGGCGCGCACGATATGCCAGTTGCGCCCGGTCATTAGCGCTCGAGTCCACATACGATCCCTCAGGACAATGTTTTCGACAGCGAGCAGCAGCCGGCAAAGGCGTCGGTCGCGCTGAAGCTGCGCCGTGGGACGCCGCTTGCCGACGAGCAGGTCGGCGGGATATTCACCTCGTTTCGTCCGCGGTTGAGGGTCTGAAGCCGGAGAATGTGGAGGTTATCGATCAGGACGGCAATGTTCTCTCCGAGTCCGATGGCTTCGGTCCGGCGAGGCGGCATGATGAGCGCGAACCAGACTCAAGATGAAGCATCAGTTCGAGAACGAGATCGCCGCAGAACCTCCAGAGCATGCTCACCAGGATTCGTCGGGCCGGACAAAGCCGTTGTTCGAGTCAGCGCGGACATGAATTTCGATCAGAAGCAGACCAAGGCCGAGACCTTCGAGCCGGCGCCTTCCACGGCAACCACGGCCGCCGTCACTGGGGGCGCAGCCGGGCCAGACCGGCGTGATGCTCTCCAGGAGACCGCTTCCGAGACCTACAACGGCGGCGTGGTTCCTCCGCCTGCCATCGGGGCAACACGCCAGCAAACCGCGTCCGCGGCGGCGACAAATACAACCGCGCCACGACCACCGCGCAATACCAGGTCAGCAAAAGACCGAGGAGACAGTGGTCGCGCCGGGACAGATCACCGGCTGTCCGTGGCGGTTCTGGTGGACAAGTCCGTGCCGAGTTCGCAGATCAGCAAGCATACGGCAGGCCGTGAAGCCGCTGCAGGCGTCAACACAGGCACGCGGAGACCAGGTGACGGTCCAGGCTGTGGCGTTCGACAAGAGCACGCAGAAGCAGGTCGACAAGGAGATGGCGGCCGCGTCTCGAAACGAGTCTGATCGGCTACCGTGGCAAAGAATGCGGGGCCGTTGTTCTGCTGCTGGGGTTCCTGGTTCTGCTGCGTTCGATCGTGTACAGGGATAAAGGTGCAGGCGCCGTCCGGGCCGACGGCTGTCGGAATCCGCCAACCGGAGACCGCAGCCCAAGCGGCCGCCGCCGGCGGGGCCGCGCAGCCCGCCCCAACCGCGGCTCAGCAGCAGGCCGAACAGCAGATAAAGCAGTCGGGCGGCCCGCAGCCCGGCGATCTGCCGCCCGAGGTTACTCAATCCAACCCTGAAGAACTCGCGCGGCTGGTGCGGTCGTGGATGTCGGAGCAGTAGAGCATCTACTATTGACAGTCGACAATTGTCGATTTCCCCGGAGAGATTCGCATGGCGAGAACGCAAGAGCAGGCAGCGTCGGTGCCGCTGGAGTTGAGCGGAGTTGAGAAGGCATCGGTTTTGCTGATGTCGCTTGGGCCGGAGGCCTCGGAGGAGGTGATGAGCCGGCTCAGCCCCGAGGAACGCGACGTGCTGGGCGCGCAGATGGTCAGAATGCGCTCGGTTCAGAGCCTGTCGAAAGGCACGTCGGTTGTCCGCGAGCAGGTGCTCGAGGAGGTGCGCGAGCTTATCCGCTCCGGCGCGGCGCTTCATCAGAAGGGCGGATCGCCGTTTGCGTGGCTGGACAAATATGAGCCCGACCGGCTTATGCGGATGCTTGCGGGCGAGCGGCCGCGCACAATCGCGCTCATTCTGTCATACCTATCGCCAAGGATGGTGGCGGCCGTGATGAGGCGGCTTGACGAGAAGACGAGGGACCGTGTTGCCGCGGGCCTTGCCGAGGGCGGTCTGACCCCCGACGACGTCGTGGCAACCATCGAGGAGACCATGCGCAAACGTGCTTCCGATCCTCTCAGGCACAAGCGGTCACCGCCGCCGGCCGGAGCAGCGGCCCAATGATGTGTTGTCGGTATTGAGCGCACTTGGGGAGGCGACCTCGAAGGCGCGCGCGTCGGTGCTGTCCGCCCTGAAGCCGCACTCGCCGGACCAGGCCCCGCAGCCTGCTCAATTGTATTCCCTGGAAGATCTGTCGCGACTGCCGGACTGGCGCATTCGCGCGCTCCTTGGCGGCGTTGACCTCGACGATCTCTGCCTTGCCCTCAGGGTCGCGAGCGATGGGCTCAGGGCCGCCATCCTGCGCAACGTGCCGCCGACGACCGCCGCGCTGCTTCGGGAACGGCTCGAGACAGACGGCGCAGGTGCGAATCCGCGAGATCGAGATCGCGCAGTCCAGGGTCCTTGCAGTCGTGACGCGCGCGTTCGCAGATCCTGAGTCCATCGAACAGCCGGCTCCAGAGCAGCCCGAGCCTATCGAAGGACGAGAGGCAATCGCAGGGGAGGCTTCAGTTGAATAGGGTTGTGAAGTCCACCTACTCCGGCAGACCCGCCGCGTCGGCCCCCCTGGTCCTCAACCCAGGCGAAGTACTCCAGGAGCTCGGCATGGCCGAGTCGGACGTCCAGGACGTCGTTGTCCGCGCCAAACAGCAGGTCGAGATCATAGTCCGCACCGCGCAGTCCGAGGCCAGGTCGCTGTTGGATCAGGCATACGCCGACGGTTACCAGGCGGGAATCGAGGAAGCGGGCCGGCGGTCCCACGAACTGCTCGATTGCATAGACCAGGCTATCGCCGATGAAGCCGCCGAGCGGGAGGCGCTGGTCAGGTCGGTCGAAGAGCAGGTGCTAATGCTTTGCATGGAAGTTGCCGAGAAGATAATCAGGCACGAGGTCAAGACCGACCCCGCCATCGTCGCGCGCGCGGTGAAGTCGTGTCTGAGACGCATTCGCGACCGCGACGAGGTGACCGTGCGAGTGAGCCAGCAGGATATTGCCCACGTCAGGGCGATGCGTGACGAGCTGCTCGCCTCCGCGGAGGGGATTCGAGGCGTGAACGTCGTGGACGACAGGCGGGTCTCGCCGGGCGGGTGCGTTGTTGAGACGGCCTCCGGTGACCTCGACGCCAGAATCGAGACCCAGATCGACCAACTCCGCAGAAAGCTGGAGTCGATGCTCGAAGTCCGATGTTCTGAGTCCGGGGCACGAGGTTCGAGGCGCGAATGCTAGACTTGGCTCCATATCGAGAGGCCGTAAGCCGGACGGACACGGTGCGCGTCAACGGCCGCGTGGCGCAGGTTGTGGGAGTGCTGGTTGAGGCCAACGGTCCCGCCTGCGGGGTCGGCGAGATATGCCGGATAGAATGCGGCCGGACTCAGGGAGACATACTCGCCGAGGCGGTAGGTTTCCGCGAGTCCAGAGTCCTGCTGATGCCGTTTGGCCCGGTGTCGGACATCCGCCCTGGCTGCCAGGTGATCGCGACCGGGTCGGGGCTTCGCGTGGCGGTCGGCGATTCGCTGTTGGGCCGGGTTCTCGATGGACTCGGCGGTCCCCTCGACGGCAAAGCGCCCGATCGATGCGGAGGCCGAAGTCAGCGCCGCCGCGGCGCCGCCGCATCCGCTTGCACGGCAGCCGGATCACAGAGAGTCTTTCCCTGGGCGTGAGGGCCATCGACGGGCTGTTGACCGTGGGCAAGGTCAGAGGATCGGCATATTCGCGGGCAGCGGCGTCGGCAAGAGCACGCTGCTGGGCATGATGGCCCGCAACACCGCCGCCGACGTGAACGTGATCGCCCTGATCGGCGAACGCGGCCGCGAGGTGCGCGACTTTCTCGAAAAGGACCTCGGCGAGGAGGGCCTGGCGAGGTCGGTGGTCGTCGTGGCGACGTCCGACCAGGTCCCGGTGGTGCGACTGCGTGGGGCGCAGGTGGCGACCGGCATCGCTGAGTACTTCCGCGACCTCGGGCCTCGACGTGCTGCTGATGATGGATTCGGTTACCCGGGTGGCGTGGGCGCAGCGCGAGATCGGGCTGGCGTCGGGTGAGCCGCCGACCACGCGCGGATATACGCCGTCCGTGTTCGCGGTGCTGCCGCAGTTGCTGGAAAGGTCGGGGACATCGAGCGAACGGGCTCGATCACGGGCCTGTACACGGTGCTGGTCGAAGGCGACGACATGAACGAGCCCGTTGCCGACACGGTGCGCGGCATCCTCGACGGCCATATCGTGCTCAGCCGCGATCTTGCCGCGCGCAATCACTATCCCGCGATTGACGTGCTTTCGAGTGTGAGCAGGCTCATGCCCGAGGTTACCAGCCGTGAGCACAGGCCGAACGCGGGCGTGATGCGCGACGTGCTCGCGACCTACAAGGCGGCGGAGGATCTTATCAACATCGGCGCTTACGCGCACGGCAGCAACCCCAAGATAGACTTTGCCCTAAGCAAGATCGACGAGGTGAACACATTCCTGCGACAGGACACCGACGAACCATCGGACTTCGAGAGCGCGAGCGCGGGGCTTGCCGGCATATTCGGACATCGAACATCGGACATCGGACATCAAGATGAAACGGTTTCGGTTCAGACTGCAGACGCTGCTGGATCAGCGTAAGTCCAAAGAAGAGCTGCTCGAGGTGGAGTTGGCGGAGGTCAGGCGCGAGGAGTCGGCTGAGCTTGCCCGGCTGGCCGACCTGGGTGCTCGAAGCTGCGGAGCTGGAGGTTCGACGTTCGAAGCTCGGACTGTCGAACCGCGGACTTCGAGCATCGAATGGACGAGTACGCGCAGGCGCTGCGCGATGACATCAAAGTGCAGTGTCTGACTATCGAGGCCGTCCGCGAGAGGCTGGAGGCCAAGCGAGTCGAGGTCACGGATGCGATGAAGGCGAGACAGGTGATCGAGGCGCTGCGCGACAAGCAGGAGCGCGACTACCTGACGGCGATTGCGCGGGCGGAGCAGGGCGCGCTCGATGAGATGGCGTCGGTGCGGTTTGCGAGGGGGATGTAGATGGACCCTTTGAGGGAGTCGGGACTGGCATCGGTCATGGCCCGAATCCAGGAGATCAAGTCGAGATTTGAACAGAACAGCACGGGCGGTACCGTGGCCATTACGCCGCGTACGGTTGCCGAGGCGCCCGCGCGCGCCGGCACGATCAAACCGTTCTTCCCGCAGTATCTGCTGGCAGCGGCAAGGAAGTCCGCTCAGGCGGGGAGCGCGTCGAGCTCGGCTTTCGATGACCTTATCCAGCAGGCTTCCGGCAAGTATGGCGTTGATGCCTCGCTGATCAAGGCGGTCATTCAGGCCGAGAGCGGCTTCAATCCTAATGCCGGCTCACCCGCCGGCGCACAGGGCCTGATGCAGTTGATGCCGGGCACGTCGGCCGCTCTGGGCATCAGTGATCCGTTCGATCCCGCGCAGAACATCGACGCGGGCACGCGCTATCTCAAGCTGCAGCTCGACCGCTACGGTGATGTGAACCTGGCTCTGGCCGCGTATAACGCCGGCCCGGGCGCGGTGGCCCGCTATAACGGCGTCCCGCCGTATCGGGAGACGCAGAACTACATAGCGAGAGTGCTTTCATATAGGGACGCATACGCGTCCCCGCAGCAGTGAGGTCGGCGGTTCGGACTTCGGACTTCGGACCTCGAACATCGAAAGGAAAGGAGGTGAATACATGGTAGACGCAATAGCAAACCTGGCCCCGCAGCAGGTCCCCGTCGAGGGGACGAGCGAGGCCGGAAAGCAGCCTGTTTCGCCGGAGTTGGCGTTTACTGACGCCCTGGCCGGCGCGATCGGCGACGGTAACGAAACGGCGGCGACCCCGACGGCGACTCCGGCTCACGACGAGTCTGAGACCAAGCCGGCAGCGGCCGACGCGGCGCTTACGGAGCTGGTCGGAGCCGTGCAGGTCGCAATGGCGATGCCGGTACAGAACAACGTGCCGGCGGCCGTTGAAGGACCGACTCAGGCGACCGAGGGAGACCCGGTAGTGCCGGTCGTGTCAAACGGCGGGCAGTCCGTGGGGCCGCAGTCGGTGGCTGTCAACGACATCCCGGCGGGGGCTGTTCCAACGGCGGCAGCGCCAACCGAGGCGACGGCCGTCCAGCCGGGCGCCGTGCCGGTTGATGCGCCATCCGAGGCTCTGGCGGAACCTGCCGTGCAGGCTGCCGTGCAGCCGGACGTCGGAGTTGACGCGGCGGAAGCGCCGTCGGTGCAAACGGACGGCATTCCGGTGGACACGAAGCCGGTCGCTTCGGCTAAGCCGGATGCGGCGACGGTTCCGGAAACGGCGTCGGTACCGGTGGCTGACAAGGCCGACGCGCCTGACGTGCCTGTCGCTGCGGCGGCGGCGCGACCGGATGCGGCCCAGGCCGTCGATTCGGCTCCAAGGACGGATCGTCCGACGGCGCAGGCGCAGGGTCTGGTCGATAAGGCGCGGCCCATGCAAGGCGAGTCGCCGAAGCCGGACAAGCCGGCGGAGACTCAGACCATCGAGACCCGTCCCACGACGCCCGCGTTCCAGCGGACGCCCGAGAGGCCGCCGTCGGCGGTCGGCATCGAGACGACGCCGGTCCAGTGGCGCTACGACGCATCCAAGCGGACAACGCCGGCTGCGGTCGGCGCACCGAACACAACCGGCGCGCTGGCAGTTGAGGCGGCGGTTCAGTCGGTGGCCGGATCGAGCGTGAAGTCCACTGGCAAGGACGCGGGCGAAACGTCCGATCAGGGAATGCCGAGCCAGCAGGCGGTGGCGCCGATGGCCCAGCACTTCGCCGCGCAGCTTCAGGAAGCGGCGCAGCCTGTGCGCCCCGAGCGTGTCGACGGACCCGCCCAAGAGATGCACGCCCGGGTTATCGACCAGGTCGTTCGGGAAGTCAGTCTGCATCGTGTGGGCGATCCCAACGGGGCTGACCCCAACGGGGCTAGCCGGACCGACATCGTGGTCAAGCTCAATCCGCCCGAACTTGGGTCCCTGCGTTTGCAGGTCACCCAGGACTCGACCGGGATGACCACCCACATCCAGTCCGGCAGCAGCCAGGTTCGCGGTCTCCTCGAGGCGCACATGCCTCTGCTGATCGACTCGCTCGCGAAAGCGGGGGTGCGGATGGACTCCGTCTCGGTGTCCACCGGTACCTCGTTCAACGCGTTCGCGGGTAACGCTCAGCAGCAGCACGCTCAGCCCAACGCCAGTCACGCCCGACAGCAGTACGTGCCGGTGCGTGAACCGTTTGGGATTGAGACCGTTGCTGCTTCCCAGTCCGGCTGGGCAATGTCCAGCCAGGCCGGCCATAGTTGGCTGGCATAAGGAGGTGAACAAGAACAATGAGCGTTAGCTCGGTTACTAACTCAACAGTGGCCGCGACCGACGTGGCCAGCGTGGCGAACAAGACGCTGGACAAGATGGCGTTCCTGAAACTGCTGATCACGCAGCTCCAGTACCAGGACCCGATGAGCCCGATGGACGATACACAGTTCGTCTCGCAGCTTGCACAGTTCTCGTCGTTGGAGCAGATGCAGGAGCTCAATAGCGGGTTCGAGACCTACGCCAACAGCGCGCTTGCGAATCAGGCATACTCGCTGATCGGCAAGTGGGTGGACTACGCGGACGCCAAGTCCGGACAGATACTGACCGGCAAGGTAGGCAGCGTGTCTTTCGAGGACGGAAAGCCGAAGCTTGCGTTGGGCGATGTCTCCGTGGACATGGACGACGTCGTAGCGGTCTACCCGGACAGCGGGTCGATCGGGGCCGGCAAGCTCACGGAGCAGGCGTTCGGGATGATAGGCAAGGTCGTTGACTACATCGATGCGTCGGGCAATATCGCGAGCGGCGTGGTCGATAGCGTTTCGTTCGCGGGCGGCTGGCCGGTGCTCAACATGGGCTCGGTGTCCGTTGACGCCCGGAACGTGATAGGCTCACCGACCGCGGCGCCCAGCGCATCGAGCGGTGACGCGATCCTGCAAGCCCAGGCCATGGTCGGCCGGACGATCAGCTACACCGCCGGCTCTGACCAAGTCGATTGAGGGCAAGGTCGACGGCATGTCCCTGGACAACGGAGTGCCGAAGCTGCTGGTCGGCAGCACGGTCGTGGCTCTGGGGAAGGTGGTTGCGGTCTTCTAGGGCCGTGGGGAGTTTCCCCCGCAGGGTGGGGCGATTCTCCCAGCGACATGACGCAGTTGCGCCGGGCACGGAAATTGCTTCCTGGCGGGCTGGAACGGAAAGACGAGGTGGATATGACCCCTGTCCGACTGAACAACTCAATACCGGGCAGCGGCGGTGGCCGCCTTAGGGGCGTTGGCGTTCCCAAGCCGGAACAGACCCAGCGCAAACCGGCCGGCGGCGCGAACGATTTCGCGGGCGCACTTCAGACCGAAGTCACGAAGCAGAGCGAAGTCAAGATGTCCGCGCACGCCGCCAAGAGACTCGCAGACCGAAACGTCGAGTTCTCGGCGAACGATCAGGCCAGGCTCGAAGCGGCAGTTGACCGGATCGAGAGCAAGGGCGCGGATAAGTCGCTGGTGCTGATGGACGATCTTGCGCTGCTTGTGAGCGCGAGGAACCGTGTGGTGATCACGGCCCTCGACTCCGCAAGCGCGAAAGACGGCGTCTTCACCAACATCGACAGCGCCGTGATTATCTAACTCCAAACAGTCGAACCGCACTGGACCTTTACGGGAAGTGCGTGGCCACCGAACGATTGAGGCGGCCAAAGGAGCCGGCAGTGGCCGGCGAGAGCCGGCAGTGGCCGGCTGAGCCGGCAGTGGCCGGCAGAGGTCAAAAACAAAATGATACAGGCAATGTACAGCGGCATCGCGGGGCTCAAGGCATTCAAGTCCAGCCTCGATGTCATAGGAAACAACATAGCTAACGTCAACACCGTCTCCTACAAGGCGGGCCGCGTGACGTTCAAGGAAGCGCTCTCGCAGACGCATGGCCGGCGCGACCAGCCCTTCGGAGGGACGTGGTGGAACCAACCCCGTCCAGCTCGGTCTGGGCGTGATCGTCGGCGCGATAGACAACAACATGGCCGGCGGTTCTCCGCACTTCGACGGGCCGACAGACCGACCTGATGATCGAGGGCGAGCGGCTATTTCGTTCTCGGCAGACGGCAGGCAGCGAAGTATCTACACCCGCGACGGCGCATTCAGCCTCGACGCCCAGAACAACCTGGTGTCGAGCTCCACGGGCCTCAAGGTCCTGGGCTGGTCGGCCGACCCGCTCACCGGCGAAGTGGACACCAGCGGCCAGATCACCGGCAGCTCCGGAATCAACATTCCGCTCGGCCTTCTGTCTACGGCCAAGGCCGACCAGCCAGGTGGACATCGGTGGCAACCTCAACAACACCGAGACCGTAGGCGAGGCCTGCGTCGTGCAAGAGCCAGGTCTACGACTCGCTGGGCGAGCTGCACAAAGTGACTGATCACGTTCAGCCAAGGCCGGCAAACAACGCCGCGACCAACGAGCCGGTCTGGGACTATGAGGTCACGTGCCCGGATGTGAGCGGCGACTGTCCCGGTGAAGACCGGCTCGATCAACTTCGACACCAACGGCCACTAGCAAGGTGCCCGACATCGACGTGGCCCTGGCGTTCGACGTCCCGCAACGGGTCCGTGCAGCCGCTGAAGTTGACCTGGACACCAGCGCGATCAGCTCGATTGCAGGCGACTACACGATCAGCCAGCGCAACCACGACGGCCTGGCGCTGGGGACGCTGGAGTCGTTCACGATACGGCGCGACGGCATGCATCTCCGGCACGTTCGACAACGGCTCGACTCGCGCGCTCGGCCAGATTGCGGTTGCGCAGTTCACGAACCCGGCGGGTCTTTCCAAGCTGGGCAACAACACTGTCACCGAGACTCCCAACTCCGGCTCCGCGCAGCTTGGCGTCGCCGGTAATCGGCGGCACGGGGTTGATCTCTTCGGGATTCCTGGAGGCGTCCAACGTGGACCTCGCCCAGGAGTTCGCGAACATGATCATCGCTCAGCGCGGGTTCCAGGCGAACTCGCGGATCATCACCGCCTCCGACGAAGTTCTCCAGGACCTCGTCACGATGAAGCGATAAAGGCAGTTACGATTGAACGATTGACGATTGTCAGGTTGACGAGGTTGTCAATCGTCAATCCGGCCAGCAGCTGACAGCCTGCAGTGCCGTAAGGAAATCGACAATGATAAGACTGACGCTCTATAACGATGCTGATATTGTGGTCAACGCGGACATGATCGAGTCCGTCGAGCGCACGCCCGACACGCTGATCTCGCTCACGACCGGCAAGAAAGTCATGGTCAAGGAGTCGGTCGAGGACGTTGTCAGCAAGGTCGTCGCCTATCGGCGAGCTGATCTCGCGAATGTCAACCGACTGTTCGGCAACAGAGCGAGCAATCTACTCAAAACAGATGAGAGGCTTGGATACATGGACTTAGCGACGATCCTTGGCCTGGTCCTGGCATGGGGAGCGCTGTTTGCCTCTCTGGTGCTGGAGGGCGGCAAGCTAGTCGGAGTTGGTGAACATTCCGGCGTTTGTGCTGGTCGTGTTCGGCACGATCGGCGCGACCGTCACCGGCACCTCCATGAAGACCTCGCCGTCCATCCCCCGCATCATGCGCAGCGCGCATCAAGAGCAACTCCATGGACCCGGCCGGCCTGATCGAGACCATGGTCGAGTTCGCCCGCAAGGCCCGCCGCCAGAGGGAGTCCTCTCACTCGAAGCCGCCTCACAGGAGATCGATAACGAGTTCCTGCGCAAGGGCATCATGCTCATCGTTGACGGCACGCCATCGGTCATGGTCCGCGAGATACTCGAAACCGAAGTCGTCGGCATGCAGGAGCGACACAAGCTTGGGGAGACTGTCTTCACCGCACTGGGAGGATTCTCCCCACCCTCGGCATCATCGGCACCGTCATGGGACTCATCAACATGCTCGCCAGGCTCAGCGAACCAGGCAAGATGGGACACGCGATCGCCTCGGCGTTCATAGCGACACTCTATGGCGTCTCGCTTGCCAATCTGGTCTATCTGCCCATCGCGGGCAAGCTCAAGTCCAAGACGGCGGAAGAAGTCGTCTGCTGCGAGATGATAATCGAAGGAGTGCTCTCCATCCAGGCCGGAGACAACGCCCGAATAGTTGAGATGCGAATGATGGCTTTCCTGCCTCCTCAGCTCAGAGAGATCGATACTCGAGCAGTCCCGCTCGAGGGCGGACGAGAGGAAGCAATGGCGGCGTAGCCGCCCCGGTGTCATGCGAACTTGATTCAGCATCCACCCCACATCGAGTATGCGAAAGAAGAAAGGACATGACGGTCACGAAAACAGCGAGCGTTGGCTGCTTACCTACGCAGACATGATCACGCTGCTGATGGCGTTCTTTATCATGATGTATTCGATGTCGGTGCTGAACATGGCCAAGTTCCAGGAAGCCGCCATTTCCATTCGAAGCGGGTTCGGCAGGCATCATACAGGGCAGGGCAAGTCGGTCCTCGGCTCCAGCGGATCGTTCTCGCCCAAGCCCTCCCCGATAGCCGGGCGACTCGCCCGGAGCGGACTTGGCGGGTCGATGAAGCCGCTTGTGGACTACATTGAAAAAGACGCCAAGCTGCGCAAGAACACGCAGGTCGGCCAGGACTCCAGGGGCGTTGTGATCAGCATGCTCAGCGACGATCTGCTCTTCGATCCCGGCAGCGCCGAGATCAACGAGCACGCCTATCCGCTGCTGGACAAGATCGCCGAGATGCTCGACAAGCTCTGGCAAACAGCATTCAGCATCGAGGGCCATACCTGCGATCTGCCGCCACGACCGGGCGCGAAATACCCCACCAACTGGGAGCTCTCGTACCGCCAGGGCCAACAACGTGCTGAGATATCTTACAGACAGAAAGGGACTTGACGACAGGCGCTTCTCGGCGGCAGGCTATCGCCGGCTTACCACCCGTTTGTGCCGAACACGTGCGAAGAGAACCGGCGCAGAAACCGCAGGGTGGACATCGTGATCGTGACGGGCGTGACACCTCCGCCGCGGCCGAAGCCGTATGAAGCCCATCGCGCCGCCGGTTGAGAAGATCCGGCCGATCCCGGAGGCCCCCGTCGTGACGGCGCCTGCTCGGACCCCGCATATGCGGCGAGCCGGCCCGCGAGCTCAGCCGTCCAGAGCCCGAAGCGGGTCAAGCAAGGCCCGCTGTTTGAAGAGATCAAGCTGATACCTGATATCAGGCCTATCGGCATTCTGATCCGGAAACCAGGTCCGACAGTCGACTCGGAACGTCGGACATCGAACATCGAGAACAAGGAGGACCGACTGATGGTTCGAAGAAACGACGGTAAGATCGCGATCATCATAGTGGTCGTGGTGCTGCTGGTGGTGTGCTCGGTTGCGGGCGTGGCTGTGCTGAAGAAAAAAGGGCACGCCAAGGCCCCGAAAGGCAAGATTCCCGAGGGGCCCGTGACCATGGTCAGCATCGGCGAACTGATCGTCAACCTGGCCGACACCAACGAGATCCGCTACGCAAAGACGGACGTGGTGCTGGAAGTGCACGGCAAGATCGAGTCGTCCGGTGGGGAAGGTGGCGGCGACGCTGACAAAGCGCCTCTTCGTGACGCGATCATCACTGTTGTCAGTGGAAGCGTTTCGCCGACCTCAACCGGCCCGGTGGCAAAGAAGCCCTCAAAGCGCAGATGATGGCCGCGTGCAACAAGCACTTCAAAGAGGCCAAAGTCACGAACGTGTACTTCAACGAGTTCGCGATGCAATGATGGGGTTGGAACGTTGCAAGGTTGGAACGTTGGCAACGTTCAGACCTTTGAACCTTCAAACCTTCAAACCGGAGGTCCACTATGTCTGATGAGATTCTGTCCAAACAAGAGGCCGACGCACTGATCGGCGGAGGGAGCCGCCGACGACTCCGCGGAAGTGACCGCTGACGAGTCGGCGGGGACCGCTCCTCAGGCGGGTCAAGGGGCCACTGCCGCCGAGCAGGACGCGTCGCTTACAGAGACGAGCGTGCGGCTGAGCAGCGAACCGGCTGTGCGTCAGGTGGAGTTCGGCCAACTCGGTTATCCGTCGGAGGGGTCGCAGACGAGCGGGGTCGATCTGATCATGGACGTCAACGTGCAGGTATCGGTGGAGTTGGGCCGGTCGGTGATGCAGGTGCGTGACGTGCTCGCGCTGGGTCCTGGTTCGGTTGTGGAGCTGGACAAGCACGCGGGGGAGCCTGTGGAGGTGGTGGTGAACAACAAGACCGTTGCGCGCGGCGAGGTGGTGGTGATCGACGAGAACTTCGGCGTGCGGATCACGGAGATCGTCAACGCATCGGCCAGCGGCGGCCGTGGGGGCAAAGAGGCGCATGCGCAAGCGGCCTAGCAGAATGGGGAATGGGGAATGGGGAATGGGGAATGTTGCGGTGCTGGCGGCAGTCCTGATTCTCGTGTGTGCGGTGGCCATGGCGGGGCAGCCGGAAGGCTCGAAGGGTGACAAGCCGGCGGGTCCGACGGCCCGGCCAGCGGCAGCGGCCGCTCAGGACAGCACTGGCAGCGTCGTTGGCAGCTCGGAGTCGCAGCCGCTGAACCTGGGAGCCTATGAGCCTACAGACCCAGCACTGGATGCCCCAGCGACCCCGGCTCTGCCAGAGGTCGGCAAGGTCGCGAAGGATAAGGACGAGCCGGTTCTGGTGACGGTGGGCAGCTTCATCTTCAAGCTGGCGGTGGTTCTGGGGCTGGCATACGCAAGCATCTACGCGCTGAAGCGGTTCACCGGGCTGCGGAGCGCGATCGGCGGGGGAGGGCGGCGGATCAAGGTAGTTGAGAACGCGACCCTGGGCACGAATCGGTCGCTGCACCTGATCGAGGTCGGCCAGAAGAGGCTGCTGGTCGCATCGACTCCGAGCCAGATCAGCCTGCTTACGGAGCTTGCAGTCGAGGAAGTTGACAGTCCGGCCAGCGGCGGTGGCCGCTCGGGGCAGTTGACGGTAGACAGTGGGGACGCGGACGCTGCTCAGCCGGCGGGGTTTGCCAAGCAGCTCACGTCCTTTATGGGCTCAAGGCCGAACACGGGCGATGGGGCCGGCAACGTCGCGCAGATGATCCGTGGGTCGAGCACGTTTCTGCAGGAGAAGATAATGCAGCTCGGCAGATTGAGAAGGAAGCTCAAAGATGGTTAGCGCGCGCGCATATAGAATGGCTGTCGGTGGCTCTGCTGGCAATCGGCTTCGTGGTTGCGCTGGGTACGAGCTGCCTGGCGCAGTCGGGCGTGGCCATGCCCAAGATCGAGATCGGCGTCGGGCAGGCGAAAGGCCCCGAGCAGGTGTCGAGCAGCATCCAGATACTGCTGATCCTGACCGTGCTCTCGCTCGCGCCCGCGCTGCTGATAATGCTGACATCGTTCACCCGTATCATCATCGTGCTCTCATTCACGCGAAGCGCGCTCGGCTCGCCTCAGGTTCCGCCGAACACCGTCCTGATCGGGCTTGGCTCGTTCCTGACGTTCTTCACGATGGCGCCGGTGCTCCAGCGCGTCAACGACTCCGCGCTTCAGCCTTATGTCAAGCATCAGATATCGTTCGACCAGGCAGTCCAAACGCCACCGGCCCGCTCAAGGGATTCATGCTCAAGCAGACCCGGCCAAGCGACATCGGACTGTTCGTCTCGCTATCGCACGGCCCCCGGCCTCAGACCGTCGGCGACCTCGTCGATGCACGTCCTGATCCCGGCGTTTCTCATAAGCGAGCTCAAGACCGCGTTCACCATCGGGTTCGTGATCTTCATTCCGTTCCTGGTCATCGATATGGTCGTGTCCGTGACCCTGATGTCGATGGGCATGATGATGCTGCCGCCCGTGCTCATAGCCTGCCCTTCAAGATACTGCTTTTCGTCCTGGTCGACGGCTGGCACCTCCTCGCGAGTTCGCTTGCCATGAGTTTTCATGTGATTGACAGTACAGTTGACAATTGGACGGATTGTCGAACGTCTGTGACTGATGCGAGGTTTGCCATGACAGATTCTAGTGTTCTCGATCTTGCGCAGCGATCGGTGGCTGTGGCGTTGATGCTCTCCGCTCCGGTGCTGGGGTTTGGTTTGGTCGTGGGGCTGATCGTGAGCGTGTTCCAGGCCGCCACTCAGATTCAGGAGATGACGCTCTCGTTCGTGCCCAAGATTCTCGCCGGCGCGCGGCCGCGTTGGTCCTCTTCGGCCCGTGGATGCTCCGCAGCCTGATCACTTTCACGACCAAGCTCCTCGTCAGTCGATACCCAACGCTGGCGCGATGAAGTTGACAGCAACAGTGCACAGTTGAGCAATTTGCAATCTTTCAACTTCGCAACTAGTAAATGACTGTGAACTGAACCACTATGGATATTCTCGGCTTCGGCATATCCCAAATAGTGACTTTCCTGCTCGTGCTCGTGCGGGTGGCGGGGATATTCACGGTCGCGCCCGATTTTCGGCAACGTGAACGTGAGCCCACTACGTCCGCGTGGGCATGGCGGCGGTGCTGGCGTTCGTGTTTCTGCCGATGGCCCATTTCGACGCGTCACACCTCGACATCATGACCTTCTGTCCTGGTGGTCGTCAAGGAAGCCGCTGGTCGGGATCGTGATGGGGTTTTTGGCGGCGATGATGTTCGCGGCGATACAGATGGCGGGCGCGTTCATCGATCTGCAGATCGGCTTCGGGTTCGCGAACGTCGTCGACCCTATGATGAAGCAGCACAACGCCGTCATCGGCCAGCTCTACAACCTCTGCCGCGACGCTGCTCTTCCTCGCGCTCAACGGCCATCACCTGATGATCCGCGGCCTTGCCGACAGCTTCGCCGTGCTGCCGATTGGCGGCATGACCATGTCACCCGCAGCGACCTCGGGGATGCATGCAGGTGTTTGGGGTGCTGTTTCTGGCGGCGCTGAAGATCGGCGCGCCGGTTGTTGGGGCGATATTCCTCACGGACGTCTCGCTGGGTATTCTCGCCCGCACGGTCCCTCAGCTCAATGTCTTCGTTGTCGGCCTTCCCGCGAAGCTGACTGTGGGTATGCTGGCGGTGTTTGCGGTCTTGCCCATGGCGTTTGCCGTGATGGACGGCCTGTTCGGCGGGCTTGAGCACGATCTGGTTCAGACTGCTCAAGTATATGGGTGGCTGAGATGGCCCTTAGAGGACAAAACCGAAGCCCCAACCCCCCGCAAGCGGCAAGACGCGCGCCATGGAAGGCCAGGTCGCGCGCAGTGTGGAGCTCAACTCCGCGATGGTGTCTGATCGCGGCTCTGCTTCTGATCAAGTTCTCCGGCCCCTCTCTCGTCAATCACCTCCGAGAGGTGGCCATCAACTCCTTCACCCACTTCCCCACGGCGACCTCACGGTGGGCGCGTCATCGTCGGACCTGGCACGGTTATTGCTGGAAACGGGCACGGCCATTGCGCCCCTGATCATCGGGGTGGCCGTGGTCGGGTTCGTGGCAGCGCTGTGCAGGTAGGGCTGGTGCTCTCCGGCAAGGCGCTGCAGTTCAAAGGCGAGAGGCTCAACCCGATCTCCGGCATCGCGAGGATGTTCTCGGTGCGGGCCGCGGTCGAGCTGCTGAAGTCGATTGCGAAGATTCTGATCATCGGCTATATCGTGTTCTCGTTTCTGCGGGACGCGGTATTCGGACATCCAGAGCCTGGTGGGCGGGGATTATCTCACCACGTGCTCGGTGATCGGCCAGCTCACGTGGGGTCTCCTGCTGCGATCGGCGCATGGCCCTGTTCGTGATAGCCGGCCTTGACTACCTGTTTCAGAAGATGCAGCTCGAAAAGCAGTTGCGGATGACGAAGCAGGAAGTCAAGGAAGACTACAAGCGAACCGAAGGCGACCCGCTGATCAAGTCGAAGATTCGCAGCAAGCAGCGCGAGCTCTCGAAGCAGCGGATGATGGGGGATGTGCCGAAGGCCGACGTGGTGATCACGAACCCGACGCACTACGCCGTGGCTCTGAAATACGATGCCGAGAGAAGCGTGCGCTCCGATGGTCGTTGCCAAAGGCAAGAGGCTGATCGCTCAGCGGATCAAGGAGATCGCGATCGAGGCGAACGTTCCGATCGTGGAGAACGTCCAGCTTGCCAGAGCGCTGTATGCGTCCGTGGAGATCGGCCAGGAGATTCCGGCCGAGCTCTATCAGGCAGTCGCTGAGATTCTGGCCTACGTCTACAGGCTGAGCCACAGGCTGCAAGCAGCATAGACATCTACTGATTGACTATTGACGATTGACTGTTCGACGCTGCGACTCGTCGGCGGCTTCTGGCCAATCTGTCAATCGTCAATCTAAAATAGTCAAATGCAAAATGAGTGTAACCACAGCACAACCCAATGCCCTCATTGGGCATCTCGGTCGCTACAGCGACGTGATGGTCGCGGGCGCGGCGGTGATGGTCGTCGGGATGATGATCCTGCCGCTGCCGCACTGGCTGCTGGACATGTTGCTCTGCGGCAATATTGCGCTTGCGCTGTCGATCCTGCTCGTCACGATGTACACCTCTCAGCCGCTGGAGTTCAGCTCGTTCCCATCGATGCTGCTGATGACCACTCTGTTCCGGCTCGCGCATCAACATCTCCGCCACCAGGCTTATCCTGCTGCACGCGGACGCCGGACAGGTGATCTCCGCATTCGGTCGGTGTCGTGGTCGGGAGGAAACTACGTCGTCGGCATTGTCGTGTTTGCGATCCTTGTCATCATTCAGTTTGTGGTTATCACGAGCGGCGCGGGAAGAGTCGCCGAAGTTGCGGCGAGGTTCACCTTGGACGCCATGCCCGGCAAGCAGATGGCCATCGACGCCGACCTCAGCGCCGGGCATCATCGACGACCACGAAGCTCAAGCGCCGCCGAAAAGAAGTAGCTCGCGAAGCAGACTTCTACGGAGCTATGGACGGCGCATCCAAGTTCGTGCGCGGCGACGCCATCGCGGCGATCATCATGATCATCGTCAACGTGCTCGGCGGGTTCGCCGTCGGCGTTGCCCAGCGCGGAATGGACCTCGACCGCCGCACTTGCAGACCTACACGCTGCTCACGGTCGGTGAGGGACTGGTCACCCAGATTCCCGCGCTGCTGGTCTCCACCGCGACCGGTCTGATGGTCACCAAGAACGGCGGCGAGAAGAGTCTGGGCCTGGAGCTCGTGAGCCAGGTTTGTTCAAGCCCAAGGCCTTGGCGATCACGGCCGTGATCTTTGGCTTGCTGGTAACCTGTCCCGGGCATGCCCAAGCTCCCTCTGCTCCTCGGCCTCCGCCATAGCCGGGTGCGCCTCCTACATGATCACGCCAGAGCGAGAAGCAGGCAGTTGAGGCCGCCGCCAATGCCACCGCGCAGCAGCAGACCGCAGGCTCCCAAGGCTCCCGAGTCTATGACCGACCTCATCGGCGTCGATCCGCTGACTCTCGAAATCGGCTACGGTCTCATTCCGCTGGCCGATCCCAAGCAGGGCGGCGACTTGCTCGACAGCATCACGACCATCCGAAGACAGGCCGCGATGGACATGGGCGTGCTCGTTCCGGCGATCCGCGTTCGGGACAACGTCCAGCTCGGCTCGAACGAATATGTGGTCAAACTCCGCGGCATCGAGACTTCGCGTGGGGAAATCTTCCCCGAACAGCACCTCGCCATGAATCCCGGCGGGGCCACGGAGAAACTTACCGGAATCGATACAACCGAGCCCGCGTTCGGCCTGCCCGCGACGTGGATCTCCGAAGGCCAGAAGATGTTCGCCGAGGTCGCGGGATATACCGTTGTCGAACCCGCCACTGTGCTGGTCACCCATCTTACGGAAATCGTCCGCAAGCACGCGGCTGATCTGCTCACGCGGCAGGAGACGCAGGAACTCATCGAGGCCGCCAAGCAGGAAGCTCCAGCCGTGGTTGCTGAGCTCATTCCCGAGGTAATGACCCTCGGCGACGTTCAGAAGGTTCTGCAAAACCTCCTGCGGGAGCGTGTGTCGGTCAAGGACATCGTCTCCATTCTCGAGGCCCTCGCGGACTATGCGACCGCCACCAAGGACACCGACATCCTAACCGAATACGTCCGCCAGCGGCTTGGCCTCGCCATCTGCCGCCGCTACGCCGGATCGGGACGGCAATCTCACGGTCTTCACCCTGCACCCCAGCGTGGAGCAGATGATAATCGACAACGTCCGACAGACCGAACTTGGCGCCAGGCTGATACTCGATCCCAGCCGGGTACAGGAATTGCTAAGAGCCATGCGCGACCAGATCGAGGTCATGGCCCAGCGCGGGCGCGAACCGATTGCTTTATGCTCACCGAGGACCAGACTGCACGTTCGCAAGCTGGTGGAGCAGAGCTTCCCGATGATCGCCGTTCTCTCGTATGCGGAGATCGCGCCGGATGTGAATATTGAGTCCATCGGGCTCGTTACCTTGGATGAAGGATTGGTGACTGTTTAAGCAATGCGAATCAAGACTTTTGAAGCCGCCACTATGCAGGATGCGCTTGCCCTGGCAAGAGCCGAACTTGGCGAAGAAGCAGTCGTGCTCAACAGCAAACATGTAAAGGCTGGAGGAGTGCTCGGCCTGCGCGGAGGAACCCGCGTGGAACTGATGGCAGCGGTCGATGACTGCGGCCCCGAGCCTGCGAGAGTTGTCCCAACGATGTTGAATCACGCGTTGCAGTCTCCGCAGCCCCAGCTATGGCCCCGATCGCCGCCAGGGCATACTCGACGCCATCAGGCACGGGCGCAGTCGCCGTTGCTGATCCGCCGAGCACCGAGCTAACGCAGCTCAAGGCTGAGCTAGAGACCTTGGGCGCGGTTGTGCAAAGGCTTCTTGCCTCGCAAACGATAGAGAGCGCAGGTCACTAACCGAGCCTCTGATCCTGCGCTTAGGCGTGGACGAAGATCTGGCTCGCGGCATACTCACCGATCTTATGTCCATAGACGATCCACTGGAGATGGCCTCCGCACTTGCCGGCGAAGATGCAGGGCTTTGCTGCCCCGCCCACGCATCGAAGGTCGTCAGGTGATAGCAGTCGTTGGCCCCACCGGTGTGGGCAAAACCACCACCCTTGCCAAGCTCGCCGCTCGATTCGCACTTGGAGCAGGGCAAGAAAGTCGCACTGGTCACTGCGGACACTTTCAGAATCGGCGCGGTCGAGCAGCTTCGCACCTATGCAAGAATCATGGGCGTTCCTTTGGAGATCGCGCTGTCGCCTGAGGAAGTGGCGGCGGGCGTGGAGAAGCACAGCGACAAGGACATCGTCCTGATCGACACCGTAGGCCGCAGCCAGCGCAGCGATGAGCACCTGGCCGAGCTCAAGAGCTTCGTCGATGCAGCGCAGCCTACCGACACTTATCTCTGCGTTGCCGCCTCGCTTTCCGGCAGCGTGCAAAGAGACGTCGTGGAGAGGTTCACCGCCTTGTCTCCCACGAGGCTTGTTGTCACCAAACTCGATGAGTCGCACGGACCACGGCTGCATCGTGAACCTTCCGCTGCGCACCGGCCTGGCTATCTCGTGCCTGACAAACGGCCAGAACGTTCCACAGGATATAGACTTCGCCGATGCCGGCATCATCGCCCGGCTGGTAGTGGGGGTGGCGCAGTGATCGACCAGGCCGAGGCTCTGAGAACTCTGGTTAGGGACCGGATCGTCTTCACTCGCGCCGAGTCGCGTCCGCCCAAGGTCTACACCGTTGCTGTAACATCCGGCAAGGGTGGGGTAGGCAAGACGAGTCTGGCCGTGAACCTCGCGATTCTCCTTTCTCGCGCAGGCGCATCGGTCCGGCTTGATCGATGCCGACTTCGGCCTCTCCAACGCCGAGGTTCTTCTCGGAGTGACGCCCGAGCTATACGCTCGAAGACGTAGTTCGAGGCCGCGTTGACGTTGCCGACGCCTGGGTTGACTGCCCCGGCGGCATAAAGCTGCTTTCATCCGGATCCGGGCTGCGAGGCGATGGCGAATATTGACGGTTCTACAGGCATGCGAGGTCATGGGCTCGGTTCTCGACTCGGCTTGCGACGGAGAGATCATAGTGATCGACACCGCGCCGGGCATCGACGAGTCGGTCGTGTCTCTGCTCTCGCATGGTAGACGAGGTGATGGTCGTGACCAGTCCCGAGCCCACCTCGATTACCGACACTTACGCCGCCATTAAGGTTTTGACTTCAGCCGTGCCGGGCGCTGAGATCACTTTGGTCTCCAACTGCTGCCCGAATCCCTCCTCAGGCAGGCGCGGTCGCGCAGGGGCTCGACAGCATCTGCAAACGTTTCCTGAAACAGAAGCTTCCAAAGGAACGAATACGTGCCCTTTGACCCATCGGTGGGTCTGGCTATACAGTGCCAGCGACCATTTGCGATTCACTCCACTCACTCTCCCGCGGCATCGTGGCTGCGGCGGCTGGCGATAACGCTGGCCGAAGCGGGCGCGCAAGCACGATGGGAACCCTGTCCCAAACAACGTTGGGACAGACCCGGATATCGCGCGAATACCAGAACCGGTGGAGGCTTAACGAATGCCGCTTAGAGCAGTCCTCAAGATGATGAGCCTCTTCCTGGCGCTGGCGGCTTCCTGGCGGTCGGCGTTCAGGCGCTGATGAGCGGCGAGGAACTGATCTGGGTGGTTGGCAAGGCGCTCGTGGCGTTCATTGTCTGCTGGGTCGTTATCGGTTGGTTTGCGGGAGTGCTTTCCTTGAGTGTCGAGGGCCAATACGTGCACGGAAAGCGGATGCGCCGCTACAACGAAGAAGGGCAAGAAGAAAGCCGCGCGGTGGCCGAGGAGTAGAGGACTGAAGGCTATGGATCAACGGACGAAGTTATGGCGTGATCTCAAGTATAACGGCAGCGAACAAGCCAGGGAGCAGCTCATCAACGAGTATGCCTTACCTGGCCAAGTACGCCGTCGACAGGCTGAACCTCTACCCGTCCGGCGCCATGGGCTATGAAGACCTGATCGGACATGCGGTCGTCGGCCTGATCGATGCCATTGAGAAGTTTGACCTGGACCGCAACGTCAAGTTCGAGACCTACGCGCTCACCCGCATCCGCGGCGAGGTCATCGACGTTATCCGGCAATTGGACTGGACCCCGCGCTCGGTGCGCAAGCACGAGACCGAGCTCCGGGATGCATTTGCTCAGCTCGAAATGCAGCTGGAGCGTCCGCCCACCGATCTGAAGTGGCCGGGTCATCTCGGCATAGACCTTTCGCGAACTCGAAAAGATGCTCATGGACGTGGGCCAGTCGGCGCTGCTGTCGCTGGACGAAGTGATCTCCACAGGCGGTGATGTTCGTTCGACGCCCTGAACAAGACGAGGACGATCCCGCATCGCGAGCCGAGCGCGCCGATCAGAAGCGGCTTCTCGCCAAGGCAATCGATGATCTTCCCGAGCGCGAACGGACGGTTGTCGCGCTCTATTACTATGAGAATCTGACCCAGAAAGAGATCGCGGCGGTGCTGGACGTGACAGAGTCTCGCGTCTGCCAGATACACACGAAGGCGATACTGCGCCTCTCCGCCAAGCTCTCCCGCACGTCGATCTCATACGCATTGGCAGCTTAGGACGGGACAATCGCGAAAGCAAGAAAGCCGGAAAGGAAGAAACGGGAGTTGCCTCTTCACGCTGTTTCGGGATTTCGGATATGCGGAGAGGCCGGGTTTTTCGCCATGGGCGGAGACGAAGTGGTTAGCGTGACGACTGTGGACGTCCGAAATCCCGAAACAGCGTAACATGGCTCCTTTCTTCATTTCTGGTTTTCTCCCTTTCGCGATGGGAATTCCCGTGACGACGGAACCTTAACTCGGGAGTGAGATCTGTGGGACCTGATGCGGCGAACCTGGCCGGTTCACTTGCGAAGTCGTTGGAGGTCGAGCGGTCGCCCAAGGCAACGCAGAGGGCAAACGAGATTGCTCAGGATCAGGATGCGGCGCGGTTCGTCCACGCCATCAAGCCGATCAAGGCGGACGGCACGGACCTCCTTCGCCGCACGCGGCTGCTGCAGGAGCGCGAGCGCAGGCGCAGGCAGATGGAGCGGCGCTCATCGGCTCAGGACAACGACGAACCTGAGGATACGGACGGCGAGGGCGGCCTCGACGTATTGGTGTAGATGATATGGAAGTGCTATTCTCTCTGATGACGCTGGCTGGGATGGGCTACGCGGCCTACGTGGGCGTGAAGTGGATGCTCAAGGCCGGACAGACCGCCCGGACACGCGAGATGCCGCTCTCCCCGACGGACCTCAAGGTGCTGGAGGAGAGCACGGCAAGGCTGATGAACGATCTACGAGCCGCGGCGGACGAGTGCGTCTCACGTGTCGAACTGGCGCTTGCGGACGCCGAGCGCAGGATCGCCTCGCTGGAATCGAGGCGGAGCGGGACGGTCTGTCCCACGGCGCCTATCGGGCCGACCGCAGCGCTCACGTCCAATTCGTGCGATATGATCGATTCCAACGAACCCGCCGTGGACGCCGCCCGCCAGTCGGGCCTGACCACCGGCGAAGTCGAACTCCTCCGCGGCCTACGTCAGATCAGCACAAGGTAACCGCAAACGCTGTTTCGGGATTTCGGACGTCCACAATGGCCGGCCTACCACTTGGCTCTGGGCGCAGTGGAAAGCCCTGCCGCCGCGCATATCCGAAATCCCGAAACAAGCGACTTCTTCCTACTCAAACACTATCGAGGACGAATGGCCGCCGTACTTCACATTGGCGTATGACGTCCTCGTCTTTCTTCCACTCAGGAAGTCCTTGAGCACGACCTTGCCGGGGGCGAAGTACCATCTGAACGTCTGATGCCCGCCCGGTCCCATGAGCGTCGAGAACCGGGTGTAGAACGTGCAGCACAGGTCGGCGCCGGTCAACTCCAGCCCTCGACGCCGCGACGAGTTGTTCGTGATCGCGACGTCATACAGCCCGCTCGGCGCGGTGCCCACCGTCTTCTTGATTCCGGTGTTCGTTAGCGAGATCTCGACCGTGCCGCGTGGCGACTGGGTTCCGAGACTGGGAGCGACCGGGCCTCTACCGATCTTCGACGGGGTCGTGCTTACCATCGGCGTCGGCTTCATGTTGCCGCTCATCGTGAGCTTGACGTCCGGCCAATAAATGTAGAAGTAGCCGTTCGGAAACGGCTTGACGAACTTCTGACCGTCGAGCGGCCCCGGCACGATCAACTGGATCTCATTGCGGTTCTGGGTGGGCGAGGAAAGCAACTGGTGATCCGAGCCGTGGATCGCCTGCGTTACCATAGCGATTGTCGGCTGATTCGTCGACGAGCATCCTGCCGTTTCTGCTGATCGTTGCCCGGCCGTAGACCGCCACGTGCGCGTGGGTTTCCGGCAGACCGAGCGTTCCGAGGTCGGTCGGTCCGAGCACTGGCCGCATGAACTGGACAGCGCCGTGCCCGGGGAAGTCCTGGCCGGCAACCGGATACGGACACATCACGCGGACTGTGTAGTTGGCGTTGTTCCACTTGAACTTCGCCACGACGTCCGCCCGGTCCTGAGAGACTCTCGCGGCCTTGACCGCGGATAACTGGATCGAGCCGGTGATGTGTTTGGGCGTGGACGTCTGGAACTTGCTCGTATAGATCCAGGCGTCGCTGGTAGTGGATGACGCGCGCGCGGTGGGCATCTTCCCGGCACCTCGGCTTCGCGGCGCTCGTGCGCGCCGCAAACACCACCGCCGACAGCGCCAGCGTCAGCGCCATCACTACCGCTAGAGCAATTGCTGCTCGGCTCCTCTTGTTCATAACTGGTCACCCCTCCCGGATAGTATGCGCGAAAGCCCCAGCGCGCACTGCTCCCTGAGTGGCGCGCGGCCTGGGCAGCTTTCTCGGCATGTTACTACCCTGTGGCCAAACCAGGTAAACAATGTGACAAGCAGGCGTGGAGCAGCGGGTCTCCGACCGCGACACTGCCGCCGGTCGTCGTCTGAAGAGGGCTCCTACGCGAGGAATGCTGTTGCGCCGGCAATGAGCCCGGACGGCCGCGGTTCGGCCGACATCATGTTCGCCAGGCTGTTCGTGACGCGCAGTTCGATCGCGTTCGCGCCGGGTGTGACCAGGGCCGTGATGTCAACTTCAAACGGCGCCCAGGCTCGGAGGCCGGCTACCCTCCGGTTGACCACGAACTCGACCGAATCCGCGGGTTCGTCGGCGCGCAGAATGATCCTCTGGCCGCGCGCGAACTCCGGGTACGAATATGGTCTGCCGATACGCCGCCGTGCCGGAGTAGTAGGGATAGCCCTGGTCGGTCCACGAGCCATTCCGCAGAGAGTTTCGGGGCGGCTGCAGGGTCGGGCGGTCGTTGCCAAGCGAAAACGATCCCATCAGCTTCGCTCTTGCCGGAGATGGGACCGCGCCGCCGGTCCAACCCTCCCGCTCGACAACCATTCGAACCGTATTCGACCCCTTGCGCGCAAGCGCCGTCACATCAAAGGTCTTGAAACTGATATCGACCGCCCACTCGCCGGTCGGCGGTACTTCCGTGTCATTCACAAACATCCTGAGCCGGTCGCCCACTCGGAACCCATCACTCTCCGGGAACGCCAGCAGCAGGCGCTCCGGCGTGAACGCGGCCTCAAACGATGTGGTGTACTCGAACAGCTTCGCGGTCGTTCTGCATAAGTGTGTTAATGGCCCAATCATGCAGAGTTAGACAATTGGGCTGCTCCGGCACGAACTCCCACTCGTCCGAAACGGCGATCTCCTGCCCGTGCTCGACCATCGGTGGCAGCACCGCGAACGCGGGCTCGTTCACGAAAACCATCACGAGCGACCCGTGCGGATCGAAGCGGTGCAGCAGGACGGTCCTGTTGCCCTGCTGGGTGCAGTTCGGAAGCGCGGTGCAGTCGCCGGTCTCGAGGTTGAGCATGTGCGGGGCGCCGTCGCATCGGACCGAAACGCGCGCCTCGCGGGGATCGTCGGAGTAGTTCGCCAGCAGGAATATGTCGAGCTTCTCGGCCGACCGGTGGACGCACGCGATGTCCGGGCACTCGGTGTTGTCCCTGCGAACCGATACGTTCCGCTTTATCGACCCGCGCAGCGCCGGTTCGAGCGCCGCTGCGAGGTCGGACGGCCTGCTGATTTCCAGCAGATGCGCGTGGCCGCCCTCCTCGAACGCGATGGCGAACGACTCGCGCACGTCGGCGTGCCGATCACCTGCCGCATCCTCTGCGGGCAGCGACGTCGTGCCGATCAGCTTCCCGCCCTCGTCGGCAAACACCTTGATCTTGTCCGCCGTCCGCCATGTCGACGGACGCCATCGGCGGCAGTATCAGCAGCTCGTAGCCCTCCTCGCCGAGCACGAGCCGCTCGTCCTCGATGGTCGCCCGCGCAAGAGACGGCTCGTCGATGATGTCGAAGTCGACGTGCTCGGCGAGCAGGCACTCGCAGTACGCCTGCAGCCACTCGATCAGCTCGTTGTCCAGTCGAATCGAGAGAAACTGCCCGGTCGCAGCAGCGCGGCCTGCGGCTTGTGCTTGCCCTGCGAGAGCACGTAACTCAGTCTTGCGGCGTAGTCGGCGAAGTGCTTGTAGTCGCGCCAGTAGGTCGCCTGGTAGAACTGCGAGCGCGGCTGGTTCGCCTGCAGACCGGATAAGCTGTAGTCGAACGCGTCTGGGCAGAAGAAGTTCACTCCGAGGCACGCCGAGCCGATCAACGTCGCGCTTCATGGCTTCCATCGAGAGCGACCAGTCGTCTGCGTAAGGCGCCCGCGCGAGAGCGCGAATGCGGCCGTCGCAGTGAACCGCCGACGTGCGGAGCTTGATCTCAACCATTGCGGGCAGGTTCTCCGATGGCGGCGGCTCGTCGTATTGATAGATGCGCAGTCCGAGGCGTTCCGCCACGTCCGCCGCGCGCCGGGTCAGACGGAGAAGCTCCTCGCCGGAGTCGTCGGCGCGTCCGGCGACCCTGCCGTCGATGATGAACCCGCCTAATCCCTTGGCGTGCATCTCGCGCACCTGGCGGTCGATCTCGGAGGGGTCGGGCGTCTCGTCCCCAGACCCAGAACGGGGCGAGGCGATACTGCTCGGGCGGATTGGCGAACTGGTCCAGCATGTGCCGCTCTCAAGTAGTGCTACTCTATATCTTCCACGCCTGCAGGAATACCTCCTGAAGTCCGTGAAGAAATGCTCTATGGGAAAGTGGATCATTGCCGCCCTGGTTGGGATCGCGCTTCTCGCGCAGGGATGCTCGGAGCTGGAACCCAGGCACGGCACCAAGGTCACGGTCGCGTTCGATACGCCCAAACCCATCCGGCGCGACCAGCTCGCGGCCATATCGAAGTACCTCGTTGCCAGAGGTCGCCACGTGCTCGATGTGAGGGGGCCGAGGGTCCAGAGCTACACAGGCTATTCGCTCACTCTGCTGCTGCCTGGGAAGAGAGTGTCGAAAGCGCGTGCGGAGAAGCTGATCCAGTCCTACAGCATCGAGCTCTACCATCTCACCAGCGTCGCCACGCCGCGCCATCCTGACCGCCCGTGGAAGATCACCGTTCCAGCCGCGCGGGGCGGCCCGTATCTGTTCGTCGGGCCGAACGCGCGCCTGATAGACAGCCGGAAGGACCCCGCGGAGCTTCGCGACGAGATCCTGGGCAAGTCCAAACCCATTCTCACGGGCCGCGATATCCTGCCGAACGCGTCTCTTCGGCAGGTGCGAGACGGCTGGGCGGTGTGGGTGCACTTCGACAAGACGGGCGCCCAGGCTTTCTTCGCGTTCACCAAGGCCAATACGGGGGAGTATCTGGCGGTATTCTACAACGGCCGATTAGTCTCGGCGCCGATCATCAAGCAGTCGATTCCGGGGGGCGAGGCGCTGATCACGGGCTTTGCCCAGCAGGAACAGGCAGAGGCTCTCGATCTCCGACATCAACGCCGGCCGGCTTCCGGTGAAGGTCAAGATAACGAAGGTGGCGTACTACTAGCCCGGATGTCGTGATCGTAGGAGGGGCTTCCAGACCCCGAATCCCCGTGCGTTCGGGGTCTGGAGAGCCCTCCTACAACGCGCGGATGATCTCGCGAGGCGATGCGTTCGGGAGGTCGATCCCATCGATCTCGGCGTTCGGACCGGCCAGCCTGCCGACTTCCGCGTAGAACGCGTTCTCCGCGGCGCGCTCCGTGCCGAAATGCGCGTCCGCCCAGTCGCTTGCGAACCCAATGCCGGCCTTTCGCGCCAGGAACGTGTGTCCCCAGAAGAAGTGGGCGCCCTCGATGAAGTCCGCGACGTACGGCGCAAGCTCGGGCGCGGAGAAGTCGTCCACAAACGGCAGCCCCAGCTTGTTGAGCTCGGTGCCGACGCACAACGGCAGGTCCAGCTTTCTGGCCGCGTCGATGACCTTGCCCAGGTTCTCGACCTTGACGCGCTTCTCGTCGGCGTTCTTGATGTTCCAGTTGCGGTCGGGCACGATATTGAGCGCGACCACGCCCTTCTCGACCATCAGCCCCAGCAGCGCGGGCATATCGGATTCGCCCGGGCTGGTCCCGTCCAGCCAGGTCATCGTCGGCAGCGCGTCGATGCCCTTGATCATCTCGATCACCGTGTCGACGGTCGGGAACGTCTCGGAACTCCGGCGGCGACGTACCCCACGCCGCCGAACTTCATCAGCTTCGAGCGCATCTTCTCGTGCAGAGCCGGCGTGTTGGCGAGCAGAGCAGCCGCCTCGGTCCCGCCAATGCTCAGCGCCTTCGCCCAGAATGCCGCGAGCACCGGGTTCGCCGATGACCGCCCTGGCCTTCGCGTCATAAGCTGCGAGCATGTGCCTTTCGGTGGCGTTGCCCGACGGAGTCAGCGGCAGCACGTCCGTGTCATAGTCCAGGCGGACGGTGTCCAGGTAGTCGTTCACCCGCTCCATCACCCCAACGTTGCGCCGCCTCGCCATATCGCGCATGATTGCGCAGCATCTGCGCAGAGTGCGGTGCCATCATCGCGGGCTGCTTGAAGCACCCGCCGGCCATGAAATAGCAGATGCCGGGCTCGTTTGGGAGTTGATCACCTTGTCGGCGTACTCGGGTATGAGCACGCGCGTCTCCATCGCGGCGGTCGTCTTGAGGCCGATGATCTTCCCCCGCCGCAGAGGAACTCCTCCATGCCGTCGAGCACGTCGAAATCGACTATGCCCGCCACCGCCAAGCCCGTACTTTTTCGCCTCCCACGCGATCCGTGACGGCGACCAGCCATAGGCGTTGTAGGAGAAGAACGTGTGGAAGTGGAGGTTGACCTCCTGCTTCGTGGGCGGCGCGGCGATCTCGCCGCACTCGACCCGCGCGGCCAATTCCATCAACCCCGACACGCGCGCGCGCGGCGAGAAGTCGTTAAGCTGATCCACCAACTGCTCTACTGTCATCAATAATGCCTACTTGTCCGGGGATGCGCTGGGTTGCGCGGGCGCGCTCGGATTGGTGCGGAAGACTCCGTGCGCAGGTGGCTTCGGGCTGCCAGGGCTGCCGGTGTTGCCGGTATTGCCGGCGGCCGGCGCGACCTGACTTGCGGCCGGTTCCGGCGCTGTCGGCTTCGACTTCCCGTCGGCTGCAGGCGGCGTATAAGGCTTCTTCGGGCTGCCGGCGACCTCATCCGCGAGCGCGTTGAGCGTTGCGGCGTCGATAGCGCCGTCGTGGATAAGCGTGATATAGCGGAAGCGGACGGAATCGCCCATCTTGACCTCCAGCGGCGCCTCGTTCTTGGCATCGCCGGTGAACGCCTTGCCTCCGAACGGATTCGCGGCGAGAAGGCCATAGTCGCGGGCGTGCCAGTAGGTGGGATAGCCGTAGTTGGTATGGGCGTCGAACATGGTCACGCCGACGGTCTTGCCGTTCATCTGGCCGGTGTAGTCGACCCACTTCGCGCGCTTGCCCCAGGCTTTGTCGTCCTTGTCGCCTTCGGAGTTCAGGATGTGTCCCGTGCCGCCCTTGAGCGCGAGGCTGGGCGCCATTCTGATCGCCGCGAAGCCTTCCTTGGTGTCGCCGAACTTGATCGGCCCCGGGGAAGCCGTGATCTTGATCGTCTCTACGATCAGCGTGCCGTAGTCGCAGGAGTAGAACGCGGTGTAGCGCTCGTCTTCGCACATCTTATTGCCGTCGGGTTTGACCCAGTCGTCGGTGGTGTGGATCGCCCAGTAGGGGCCGACTGTTATGGGCTTGAAGTCGATGCTGGTCTGAACGATCTTCCCGCTCTTGTCGCGTGTCGGCCCAGAAGTCCATGCCGTTGACGTTCCCGAACCCGATCCACATCGAACGATGATGGGCGTGATCCGTGGGCTCGCCCGCGACGGTCTTCATGGGATAGTTGCGCGTGACCTGCAGCCCGCTCGGCGAGAGCAGCGGATAGATATACGGCCGCGGCGTGTCCTTGTAGACATAGCTGGCGATGACCGTGCTGCCCTTCAGTATGTCCACCGCGCCGTCACGCTGCGTATAAGTGAAATCGGTCGCGAACCCCGGCGGCTCCGCGTGCGCACAGACCGCGCACATTGCCAACAGAACCAACGTCCCTATCAGAATCCGACCTCTTGCGTCCATACTGCCTCCAACGAGTGCCCTGCGATTGAGAATCCCTTGCTCTTTGATAGACGAATCTAACCCAACCCCGCGTTCCATCTTGCACAAGACGAAGCTCTTTTCCTTCCGTGATATAATCGAGTCATGCCCTCCCCACGCGAAATACCGGCGAAGTCGATCCTGTGCAAGTCGGGCATCACCGACTACTCCGTCAACTGCTACGTCGGCTGCACGCACGGCTGCGTCTACTGCTACGCGCGGTTCATGAAGCGCTTCACCGGCCACGAAGAGCCCTGGGGCAAGTTTCTCGACGTGAAGATCAATGCCGCCGACGTGCTGGCGCGAGAGGTCAGACGCAAGCCGCCCGGTCACGTCTTCGTAAGCTCGGTCTGCGACGCGTATCAGCCCATCGAGATGCGCTACAAGCTGACGCGGCAGTGCCTGCGCATCCTCATCGAGGCCGGATTCCACCCCGGCATTCTCACCAAGAGCAAGCTCGTCACGCGCGACTTCGACATACTCCAGGGCCACTCCAACTGCGACGTCTCCTGCACGCTGACCACGATGGACGAGCAGCTTCGCTTCCGTATCGAACCGGGCGCGTCGCCCACTCGCGAGCGCATCGCCGCGCTGGAGGAGGCGTGCAACCGAGGCATCGCCGCATCAGCATTCCTCGGCCCGTTCATGCCCGGTCTGTCCGATACCGACGATGCCCTCGACGCGCTCATCTCCGCCGTCGCGCCGCTTCCGCTCACGCACTTCCACGCCGACAAGCTCAACCGCCGCCCCGGCGTCTGGAACTCGCTCGTTCCGTTTCTGAAACGCTATCATCCGGAACATCTCGACGGCTACCGCCGTCTCTTCTTTGATGAAGAGGAATACCAGGCCTACTGCGCGAACCTTGGCGTGAGGCTGAGGGCGATCGCCGAGGCGCACGGGGTGGGGAAGAAGCTGAACGCGTTCTGCTGAATAAGGAGGCCATCCGTGAATACGATCCGTCTGCTGGTCCTGGCGCTGTTGTGCAGTTCCGTTGCCTGCGCGGCGAACACCGTTACCGTGCACGGGACCGTTGCTGACGCGTCCGGCAAGCCCGTCGAGGGGGCGAGGGTGCGAGCCATTCTGGAGTACCCCAAAGTTGATCAAGCGTCCGTGGAGCTTACGGTGTTGTCCGGCGCCGATGGCTCATTCAGTTTCCGAAAGCTGCCTCTTCCCGATCGATGGTCACCTTCGGACTTGCCTGCCCGGGAGTGGCGCTGCTACTTCGTCGCGGACACCGCGGACGGCCTGTTCGGCTGGGCTCACTACTGGACTGCATTCCCCGCGGATCACCCATACAAGATCACGCTGCACAAGCTGGGCTCGGTCAGGGGTCGGGTGGTGGACGAGAGTGGCGCAGGCGTGCCCGGCGCGACCGTCGTCCCGACGGACCTCTCGCTCGATCTCAGCGGGGCGGCGCTGCGCACGGTGATCACGCTGAAGCCCGTGACGACGGATGCCGATGGGTTCTATCAGCTTGATGGCGTGCCGGAATTCGTGCCTGTCTCGGTCCGGCCGGAGAAGGAGGGCCTCGCATACAAGGGCCGGGCGCAGCCGTTCGGCAGCACTGTCGTCATGATCCCCGGCGGCAGCATCTCGGGCCGAGTCGTCGATGAGCACGGGAAGCCGGTCTCAGGGGCTAGCGTGCAGGCAGTCGCATCGTACAGCCAGCCGGGAGACAAGCCGGGAGCCCTGATCAACAGAGGCTTCATCGCGGGGTCCGGCAAGGCAGCCACTCAGGCCGACGGCTCGTATACCATCCGAGGCCTGGGCACGCACAGGTTCGATGTGTCTCTTGTCGGTCCGCCCGATCTGGTGGCCCGAACGATCAGCAAAATCGACGTCAAAGCCGGCCAGACAGCCAGGGTGCCTGATATGGTCGCGTCTGCCGGAACATTCATCAGCGGGCGCGTCCTGGATGCCGACACCGGCAAGCCAATAAGCAATGCGCGCGTGAGTGTTCTGGGGAAGGCGAGGCCGAGAGGGATAGAGGTACAGGCGGATTCTTCAGGAGTCTACGAAGCCCGCGTTCTGCCGGGAAACGTTACCGTCCGCTACCGGGGCGGCAACCCGCAATACCTGCCAGACTTCGGTTTCGGCAAAGGCCGCCTTGACGTCCCTGCCAAAGGTCTCAAAGGGGCCGATATTCGGGTGAAGCGCGCCGAGGTTGCCAGGGGAAGGGTAGTTGATGAGGCCGGCAAGCCGGTCGCGCGAGCGCGGGTGCAACTACAGGCGCCGGGAGTCTACCAGTCCTGCTCGACTGACGAGCACGGGGCGTTCGAGATTCCCATTCCGCCGCAAGAGCCAGGCAAGGCGAGCTACGACCATGAACGGCATCGAGCCGGGGCAGATCGCCGTTCGCGTAGATGGGCCGAGCCATGCATCGGGGGCGAATCAGGCAGCGAGTCGGGAAGACCTGCTGAAGGGAAACCTGACTGTGACAGCGCGTCCCGCTCGCAAGCTGACCGTAGTCGTGAAGAGCGCGAGCGGGGGTCCTCTGGGCCGCGCCGCTGTCTCACTGATCGTACACGATGGTTTCGGTCACTCCAGCGCGCCAGTCACCACGGACGCAACGGGCCGCGTGGAGCTTGGGGGTTTCTACGACGGTGACCGGCACGCCCTGGCAGTCAAGCGGGAAGGCTACCATCAGGACGAACAACTCGAACTACCGGTCGTGGGTTCGGCGGATTGGACGGATACCGTCGAAGTGGTAATGCAACCCGGCGACCCGCCGGCAAAGGCCGAGTCGCCTTCTGGCTTCCGCGGTCTTGTCAGAACCCCGACCAAGTTGTAGTGCCGGGAACGGAGGTTGAGCAGTGCGAAAGTATCGCGTTTTTGCGGCATCAATGGCCTTGTTAGCCCTTGCGGCGACCTCTGCCGGGGCGGTCGTCTACACCATCAAGGAGCTTCCGAGCCTGCCCGGCGCGACGGGCGGTCGAGGGGCGCGAGCGATCAACAACAATGGCGAAATCGCCGGGATCATGTCCGACGCGGGCAAGTGCGACCGCGCCGTCGTCTGGGACTGCAAGGGCGCGATCAGGGAACTGGCGGTGCTGCCGGGCGATGCGGTGGCATGGGCGATGGACATCAACAATGCCGGCCAGGCAGTCGGCTGGTCGGCTGGCGTGGGCAACAGACACAAGCATGCCGTGTTGTGGGAGGCTGATGGCTCGATCAAGGACCTCGGCACGCTCGGCGGCGACATCAGCGAAGCCAGTGCGATCAACAGCAGAGGCTGGGTTGTCGGCCATTCCACGCGCAAGCAAGGAAGATACCACGCGTTTCTGTGGAAGCCCGACACCGGCATGACCGACCTCGGCTCCCTGAGCCGGTTCGAGAGCATGGCGACCGCCATTGACGACTTAGGGCGCGTGGCCGGCTGTTCGTACGATTCCGACGGCTACCTCCACGCCGTGATCTGGGAGCTCGATGGCACAGTCACCGACCTGGGCAAGCGCGCCGATCTTCCCCAGAGCAGTGCTTACGCCATCAACAACCGCGGCCAGATCGCGGGCAAGTCAGGTCACGAGTGGGGCAGCGGTACGGCGTTTCTGTGGGACCCAAAGGTGGGCCTCACGGACATCGGCATGCTGACCGACATTCCGAGATCTATCGCCTTCAGCAATCCGCCGTCGGTTGCGTCCAGCGCGCCGGCCGGCATGAACGACTCCGCCGAGGTCGTGGGCTGGTCAACGGGCGCACACACCGAGAGCCGCGCGTTCTATTGGAGCGCAAAGGCCGGGATCGTCAACCTCGGCTATCTCGAACTGCCTGAGCAGCCCAAGCCGGGTACTGTGCTGGGAACGAAGGTGATCCGCAGCGCGGTATTGGAGTCCTGGGCCGCCGGCAGCAACTGGAGCCAGGCATTCGACATCAACAACGCCGGCACGATCGTTGGCTCATCCAACAACCGAGCAGTCATCTGGACGAACCTGTCGCGGTAGGGAGCCGGCGATCAAAACTCCATGAAGCTATTGCGCTCTGGGGGCATCTAACAGTGTGGACTCTCTCACACTAGGAGGCCCGAATGTGAAGCTGCTGGCAGCTGGTTCGATATTGTTTCTTTGCATGGCTGCGTTCTGTGTTGGCGCGTTGGCTGAGGACGCTCCGGTCCTGCACATCAAAGTCCCGCCGGGAATCGACGCGGATCGGATGCTTGTGCTGTCTGCTCAGTACGGGCAGGGGCTCACACTCGGGCAGGCGCGAAGGGAAAAGGGCGAGGCGGACTTCACGGCCGCGATCGGCGAGGCCACGAAGTCCGTCAAGCTGCTCATCTACTACCCCGGCTGCAAGATCGTGACCGCCGAGATGGCCAGCGCGGATGCCTCAGAGCCGTTCACGCCCCTCTTCGAAAAGCTGCCCACCTCGGTGATCACTCTCAAGCTCACCCTCTCGGACGGCACTCCGCTCGCCGACCGCAAAGTGTTCCTGAGGCAGTCTATTCCGGACATGGAGTATTTTGGCTATTTCGACGGGATGGTACTGTCCGAACTCGCGGCCGCGCCCGCATCCGGCACTACGGACAAGGCTGGAAGAGTGACACTTCAGGCGCCCGCGCTGCTCGACGACCCGCTTTTCGCCAAGCTCAAGGTGACACCTGGGTTCAGCATGCGGCTCGACGAGGATCGTCTGAGTGCGTGGGACTACAATCTCAGTCCGGACTTCATCGCCGCGCAGGACAACTATGCACAGCCGATCGTGGTGAAGCTCGTGTATCGATCCAAGATCAGCGGCAAAGTGCAGCAGTCGTTTCTGCAGCGCAACGGCATCGACGTTCCCATGGGCCAGTCTACGCAGGCCGGCGGCTACCCCGACTACGCGATCTGGTTCGAGGCCGACCACAAGGGCGGAGGCCAGGGCGTGGGCGTTCAGGCGGACGGCTCGTTCTCGATGACTCTCCCGCCGGGCGCCTACGATCTCTCGATCCAAGTCCGCCGCGGCCCCGTCACTGAATGGAAGACTTGCTCGGTGCGCAAGGGTTTTGTCTTGGGCGAGAATGAGGACAAGACTATCACGGTCAGATAGGTAGTGCTATTGGCATCGGCACGCCGGCAGGACTGCACTCGACGACGGCGAACCATATAGGGTGGCTCTTGCGGAGGCTGCATGGATATGCTGAAAGACATTGGTCTGTTCGCACTCATCTTCGGAGGCGTATGGGGCCTCGTGTTTTGGCTTCGGGCAAGGCGCACGGTTAGCACCAGGCGAGCGATCGAGCGATCCGGCGAGACGTGGGTCATTCCACCCGAGAACAGCTTCTACCAGGGATTCTGGCGGTCGGTATCGGTCAAGACCATGGGCGCGATGGGCCTCACCGACAGCAGACTCATCTTCATCCCGCCGCTTGGCCGCAATATGATCTATCCTCTCAAGGACGTAGTCGATATCTCCAGTGACACCTGGTTCCACGGCAACTACCGCAACGGCCGCGCGTTCATGATCCTCAAACTCGCCGACGGCAGAGAAGTCGGCTTCCAGGTCCGCGACATCCAGCGCTGGACCGAGGAGATCAGATCCCGAATGCGCCCCTCGGCCTGACTCGTTCGCCCAGCAATTCCGTTTGCTGGGCGCGTGTATTCGGCAACTCTGTTGCCGTTGCCCACGCTGCTACTCGTTCGCCCAGCAATTCCGTTTGCTGGGCGCGTGTATTCGGCAACTCTGTTGCGGTTGCCCACGCTGCCACTCGTTCGCCCAGCAATTCCATTTGCTGGGCGCGTGTATCCGGCAACTCTGTTGCCGTTGCCCACGCTGTCGTTCGCCCAGCAATTCCGTTTGCTGGGCGCGTGTATTCGGCAACTCTGTTGCCGTTGCCCACGCTGCGACTCGTTCGCTCAGCAATTCCGTTTGCTGGGCGCGTGTATCCGGCAATTCCGTTGCCGGCGCTGGACTGTCACTACCACCTGCATGTCCCATTCGCGCTATTCGCCCCCCAGTCGCGTCATTTGCGTTTCAGCACGGCAGGACTCCAGGCCCTCCGCGCCTAACCATTACCCAGCAACGGCGACTCGCGAAAGGAAGCGGAATTCCGCTTTCTCCCTTTCGCGATTCTCCCTTCATAAGGCCATGGCCAGATTCATCGCGGACTGTATGCTCGGCAAGCTGGCGAAGTGGCTGAGGATGCTCGGCTACGACACCAGCTACATGCCCCGACGCCGATGATGATGAGCTTGTTCGCATCGCGGTGCGGGAGGATCGGCATGCTGCTCACACGCGACAGGCGACTGTGCGATAGGCGCATGGTGCGCAAACGGTGCGTGTTCGTCGATTGGGGCAGCACGGGTGAGCAGGTCCGGCAGGTCGTGCGCGAGCTTGATCTGAGGGTGGACCGCGAGAAGCTGTTCACCCGCTGCGCGGTCTGCAACGGCGAAATAACGCCCCTATCGCAAGCCCGAGGTCGAGGGCCGCGTGCCGCCGTATGTCTATGCAGACGCAGGCCGGAGTTCGGTTACTGCGCGAGTTGTGATAGAATCTACTGGCGTGGCACCCACGTGCAGCACGTATTGGAGGCGCTTGATCCGGATGCTCGAAGCGATACAGAATAGAAGAAGCGTAAGGTTCTACAGCGACACATCCCGTCAGCGACGCGGACATCGAGGAGGTGCTCAAGGCCGGTTTCTGCGCGCCGTCCGGGCACGCCGCGTTCGCCTGGCACGTTGTAGTTGTGAAGGACCAGGCCACAAAGGACGCGCTTGCGGGCATACACCAGTGGTCGAAGATACTGGCCCGAGTGCCGGTTGTGATCGTGGTCTGCGTCGATCGGACGCAGCAGGATCTCTGGATCGAGGACGGCTCGGCGTTCATGGAGAACATGCTGATCCAGGCGACCGAGATGGGCCTCGGCACGTGCTGGGTGATGCTGAAGCGAGGAAGACGACGGCATCATGCACAAGGCCTGAACCTGCCGCGAGCACATCGGCGTCGTGGCAGGCACTCCTCTCGGCCAACCCGCCCGCCACCCCGGCCCGCATGACGCCAAGATTCCCGAGGGCCGGGTCCATCACGACCGCTTCTCACCGCAACCGATGACTGATAACTGAGGACTCGACATGAAACTAACCGCATTTCTCGGCAGCCCGCGCAAGGGCGGCAATACGGACATTCTGGCGGAGCGCGTTCTCGACGGCGCCAGGGAAGCCGGCCTTGAAGTCGAATCAGTCGCGCTGCGCACGCTGAAGATCCGCGCCTGCATCGGCTGCGAGAGGTGCTGGCAGGTCGAGGGCCGGCCGTGCGCGATCAACGACGACATGATCCCGCTCTACGACACCATCGCTGGCTCCGACGTGCTGCTCTTCGCCACGCCGGTCTACTGGTACGCGCCCACCGCGATCATGAAGGCATTCATCGACCGCCTCGTGCCGTTCAATCGACCGCAGGGCCGGCCGCTGATCGAGGGCAAGCGCGCGATCCTGGTGACCGCCTACGAAGAAGAGGGCCCGACCGCCGCCGAACCGCTGGTTCAGCATGTTCGAGCTCAGCTTCGACTACCTCGGCCTGCAATTCGTCGACCGACATCGATCGTGGACGGCGTCGGCCCCAAGCGGCGCGATTCTCGACAAGCCCGATGTCCTTGACGCAAGCCTACGAGTCGGAGTGAGCCTCGGTCAATCTCGACTATTCAGAACTTGTGAACTTAGCAACTATGAGAATCTTGCTCGTCAACACAAACCGAATGAAGCCCGCCTGCGCCCCGATCGGCCTCGACTACGTCGCCGACAGCCTTATCGAGGCCGGCCATGAGCCGCGTCTGCTCGATCTCTGCTTCTCGGAGGATGTTCACGGCCGACATCAGGTCGGCCGTGCGCGATTTCGAGCCGCAGCTCATCGGCCTCACCGTGCGCAACACCGACGAGTGCTACATGAGCGGCGCGTTCTTCCTGCCGTTCGTCAAGGAAGTCGTCAGACTGCGTCCGCAAGCATTCCGACGCGCCGATTGTGATGGGCGGGGTGGGGTTCTCGGTGATGCCTGAGGCGGTGATGCGGTTCTGCCGGCCCGACTATGGCATCGCGGGCGAGGGCGAGGAGGCGTTCCCGCAGCCTTGCCAAGGCGCTTCTGCACCCGATCAGGCCTGGAGTCCGTTCCCGAACCTGCTCTACTGGGACAAGGACGCGCTGCGGCGCAATCCGACCCAGTACGCCGCGCTCGACGATCTCCCCCGCACGCGCTCGTTCGTCGACAACGCGCTCTACTTCCGCGAGGGCGGCCAGGCCGGCATCGAGACCAAGCGCGGCTGCGACATGAACTGCGTCTACTGCGCCGATCCCGTCTCCAAGAGGCCGCCACGTTCGCCTTCGCTCGCCGAAGCTCGTCGTTGACGAGACTCAAAGCGCTGCTCGCGCAGGGCGTTGACCACTTCCACACCTGCGACTGCGAGTTCAACGTCCCCGGCGATCACGCGAAAGCCGTCTGCCGGGAGATCATCGACGCCGGCATCGCCGAGTCGGATCCGCTGGTATGCCTACTGCTCGATCACGCCATTTGACGAGGAAATGGCGGACCTGTTCAAGCGCGCGGGCTGCGCGGGAGTCGATTTCGGGGCGGACAGCGGCAATGACGATATGCTCAAGCGCCTTGGGCCGCGCGTTCCGGTCCGACGGATCTCGCCCGCACCGCCGAGCTCTGTCACAAGCACGGAATTCCGTTCATGTATGACCTGCTGATCGGCAGTCCCGGCGAGACCCGCGAGACCGTGCGTGAGACAATCGAACTCATGCGCAACATCGATGCGGACTGCGTGGGTCTGTCGATGGGCGTTCGCATCTACGATGGCACGGCGACCGCCGACTGGGTGCGCTCGCAGGGCGATATCGCGTCGAATCCCGGACATCTACGGCGCGAAGGAGGACAATCCGGACTTCCTTCGGCCGGTCTTCTACGTCGCGCCCGACCTCGGCGCGGACATGGTGGGAATCGTCAGCGACATGGTCGCCGGCGACAAGCGCTTCTTCCTGCCATCGCATGAGGAGGTCGACAGCAACTACAACTATAACGATAACACTGTGCTGGTCCGCGCGATCGCGATGGCGCTCGCGGAGCATATTGGGACATCCTGCGGCGTATGCGATGATCGATGGATGGCAAGCAAATGGATATGGGCGCAAGTCCCTGCTCGATACTCCCAACTGCTACGTCTATGCCCGCCGGGAGTTCGAGGTCGATGCCGCGCCCAGCGCCGAGGCGTGCGTCACGTGCTCGCTCGGAGTATAAGCTCTACGTCAACGGCCGCTATATCGGCCGCGGCCCGGGCCCATGCCGCCCCGGTTCAACCTACGATACCCACGATCTCAGCCACGTTCTGCGCCCCGGCAAGAACGTCATCGCCGCGATCTGCTACAACTGCGGCGTAGAGACTGCTTCGGGCAAGAAAGCCCTCGAAGCATCTCCGCCGGATTCCTGCTCCAACTCCATATCGAGCACAACGGCGACAGGCAGGTCATCGTCACCGACGAGACTTGGAGTGTCACGCCCGCCGACGACTGGGACTTCAACTCCGCCCGCATGGGCAGACTCCATCGGCTTCCAGGAGGTCTACGACTCCCGCAGCAAGCCTGTGGGCTGGAACGTGGTCGGATTCGACGATGCCGACTGGGAACCGGCCCACATGGTCGGCGAAGCGGACAGCGGGAGCCTCATCCCTCGCCAGATCCCGCCGCTCAAGGAATGGGACATATACCCGCGCGCCGTGGTCGGATGCGGCGTCGTGACTCCAATCGACGATGCCTCGCTCGACGTCGCGACTCGCATGCATCGCGAGCAGACCCAGCCTGACGATGGTGTGGTCAAGTACCCCAAGGAGCTCCTGCACTCGTCGGGCGAGTGCGCGGCGATCAACTCTGGCCGGGATTCCTACACAATCTTGGACTTCGGCATGGAGGTCGTCGGCTATCCCGTGCTCAAGATACGCGCGGCGGGACATGCGGTGATCGACATCGGCTACAGCGAGGCGCTCGATGAGAACGGCCGCGTCGATCCCACCCGAGGAGGCATTCTCCAGGCCGACAGGCTCGTGCTTCACGGCGGTCGTCAGGAACTGCAGGGATTCGGCCGCCGAGCGTTCAGGTATGTCCAGCTTACGTGCCGAAACCTGGACAGCCCGATCTCGATTCGAGTCCGTGCACGTCACGCGGGTAGGCTACCCGGCGGAGCTGGTTTCGACGTTCAGTTGTTCGGATGAGCTGCTCAATGAGATATGGCGCACCGGCGTCTACACTCTCAGCGCGTGCATGCAGGATCGCTATGAGACGTGGCCGCTCGGCGATCCGGTGGAGCGCGTCGGCGATGCCCGGCTTCAGGCGCTCATCAACTACTACACCTTCTTCGATTCGCCTCTCGCCGCGCAGGCGCTGGAGCGGTTTGCCAACTCGCCCGAGGCGGACCCGGAGTGGGTGGTGATGCTGCACGACTATTACCTGCACACAGCCGACCTCGGCCTTGTCATCCAGCTCTATCCGCGCCTGTGCGATGTCGCCGAAACGGCCCAGGACTGTCGAGTCCTGCGCGACGCCTCCAAGCTGGCGGCGGCCGTGTCGAACACCGAGGACTCCCTCGCCTGGCACGACCGTGCGGGCGAGTGCGCGATCCCGGACGAGGTCGATGACGCGGTTGGAGGTTTTCGCCCGCGTCTTCCGCTCCTGCAGGTGATGGCGGGTCTGGGGCAGACCAAAGCTGCTCTCGACCTTGTCCGTGAGACGTGGGGGGGAATGCTCCGCCTTGGCGCAACGACGTGGTGGCAGTCGTTTCCCGACGCAGGCGGCGCGCTGTGCTGCGGCTCGTCGGGCGCGCCGACGTGTTTCCTTGCAGCCGAGATCCTGGGCGTGAAACCGTCGGTTGCCGGCGGCGGCAGCGTGATCCAGCCACGGGTGGGGGATCTGCAGTGGGCGAGCGGCAGGATCAAGACCGCGGCGGGATTCGTCGAGGTCGGATGGCGGTTCGAGGAGGGCGCCTTTCGGATCGACATCGAGGCGCCGGAAGGCGTTCATCGTTGCGCTGCCGGTCGGCGGCTTTGCGAACCCGGTCATAGACGAGATCGATCTCACGCCGGAGACGCCGGAGCGGCGCGCGCGCAAGACCTACGGCTGGGGAACTACGATCTGGCGCGGCGGTCAGGAGCATGACCCCTACCTCGACTGGCTCGCCACTCAGGAAGCCGAACCGCCGGCCGGCTACAAGCGCCGCCAACGCTGCTCCATAGATCAGTCCTACATCTGGGTGCGGGAGAGCATCTCCACCCACGTCCGCTATGAAGTCCGCGAAGGCTAGGGAATAGGGAGTAGGGAATAGGGAGTAGAAGGGAAGGGACCGGGCGGGTGCGGGGGTCTGGGGCATCACTCCGAAGATAGCAGTTCGACCGCGCGTACTGCCGAAATCCCGAAAGAGGAAAGGGCCCGCGTGGTGTAGGATATAGGCAGGACGACGTACCGGAGACGCCGACGCGGTCGTGGTATCTCTACGACGGGCTCGGCAGTGTGCTCGCGGAGGTAGACGAGGGCGATAACGCGACCGGCCATCCCATCGTCACCGCGACGCGCGCGTATGATGTCTACGGGTCGGTTCGCCCCTTGGAAAGCGATGACTCGGCGAGCGCGTCGAAGCACAAGTTCTGCGGCGGCCTCGGCCACACAGCCGACTCGACCGGCCTGACCTACATGCGCGCCCGCTACTACGACCCGGAGCTGGGGAGGTTTATAAGCGAGGATCCGGCGGGGCAAGGAAGCAACTGGTACGCTTACTGTAGTGGCGACCCCGTGTCCTATACCGACGCGACGGGGCTTGTATATGGTCCAGACGACGTGCTGGTGCAGGAGGTCACAGCAGCATCTGCCGCTGTAGGCGCTGGGGCTTCGTGTCATCCAGAGACTGGAGATTGCGCTCTACCCCTGGGCGATACGGATCATCCAAGCCCTAGAGGGTGGCCCGGAGGATGTCCAGCGAAGATATGCCGCAGTCAGCGAACGGGCCAGGCTACCGGAGTTGCCATAACGAACGGTGCGCGCCAGGTGTTCGTGGACTTCTTTACCCACGGCAAACCTCATTTCGACGTGCAGAACAGCGTCAGCGGCTGGTCGAAGATGTGGAGGGATTTATATGACGCACTCAACGGGAAGGAATTCTGATGCCAACGCGCGGCTGGAGGTGGCCGCTATGGTACCGCCCTGGCCTGAGTGGTTACTGCCAAAGGGCGACCTGCTTGATTGTGACGTCGCTCTTGTCGACGTGGCCGAGCGGATTCTGTCGCCTGACAGCAATCACGGGTTGTATGCTGACGCAGCCTCCCGACTGATCTCGGCGATCGCCGGGCCTGAGGGTGCCATAGGAGTGTGGACTTTCACTAACAAGCATACCGGGAGAGTGTGCTGCGCGAGTTGGGGCTCTCCTGCGTTCGTGCCTTCTGGCCATACGTGGAACGCCGCGCTGCGGCGGGCTATTACGAGATCGAGCAGAATCTCGACGGTCATCCCGTTGCTTCTCTCGACCTGCTGCGTTTGGAAGGTTATGGGATGATCGAGCTGTTCTGCAGCAGCTCTGAGGTGATGCGCGTGGGACTGCCATGTACGTTCCTTTCTCTCTGCTGGGGCTGGAACGACCGCCTCTGCTTCTCCAGAAAGGCCAGTGTGCACGCGGGCTTTGCGTGCTTCCCCACGTATCGGGATATGCTGGAGCAATGCGAAATAGTTCAGATGCCAGGCGGGATACACGGCACTGACTGTCTTTTCGCTTCGACGAGTGTGAGCTCGGCCGATTTGACCACCCGGATTACCCAAGCGGGGATCTCTGCCGGTTTTGGCATCGATTGCCTAGGAGCCGTCCAACAAGGTGGATACGCCCTGCTGAAGAAGCGCGGCGGTGGCTCTTGACGTGCCATGGATCGGCGCTGCACCCGGCCGCCACACTGACAATCAAGCGTTCGATGCTTCGGGACGAACCACGCAGGTAAGCGGATGCTTCGGGAGGCTTTTTTCCCCGAAGCAGGAGCGGCGCAACCGGCAACACGACATCCGGCGGGGGGCGGACGAACACCTGGGACAGCCAGAACCGGATGGTGTCGTGCACGGTCGGCGGGGTGACGACGAGCTTCGAGTATGGCGCGGACGGGCTGCGGCGGAGCATGACGGTCACGGAGGGCGAGAACAGCACGACCACGGACTACCTGCTCGACGGTCAGAACGTGGTGCAGGAGCTTGTGGAGGGCTCGGCAGTGGCGACTTACCTTGCGGGCCCGCGTGGTGTAGAATATAGGCAGGACGACGTACCGGAGACGCCGACGCGGTCGTGGTATCTCTACGACGGGCTTGGCAGCGTGCTCGCGGAGATCGACGAGGGCGATAACGCGACCGGCCATCCCATCGTCACCGCGACGCGCGCGTATGATGTCTACGGCGCGCCTCGACCGGACACGGTGACGGGCTCGACCGACTCGAAGCACGAGTTCTGCGGCGGACTCGGCCACACAGCCGACGACACCGGCCTGACCTACATGCGCGCCCGCTACTACGACCCGGAGCTGGGGAGGTTCGTAAGCGAGGATCCGGGGAGGAATGGGGCGAATTGGTACGCATACTGCGATGATAACCCGGTTAACAGTCTCGACCCTGACGGTAAGCTTACCCTAAGGCAGGTCGAGTACCGGCTTGGCGATTACTGGAGTGTTGTGCGCAGTAGTGACCAGCCGGATGTTTGATGCGGTACTTCTCTGCGTAGGGGGAGCCATACTGTCGATGCTTACGAATGCGGGCTGTGCTCCACCTTTGGGCCTGCCGTGGATTGAACTCGGCATCTCGCTCGCCCAGGAAGCCATTGCTGTCCCGAACGGCGGCGTGCTCTTTGAGGTAGCCGGGCTTGTTGGGGGCTTGGTTGCGTTGGCAAGTCTCGCCATCATGATGGTCGAGGACATGGACCAGCCGCCCGCCAACTGATGCTGAGCTCGCCTCCTACGACTTGACGCCGGAGAGGTGGAAGATGAGTCAGGACAACCACAGACGCTTGGCCCTAGTGCGACGCTGGATGCCCCTGTTGCTGGGCCTGCTGTCGGCTGGCACCGGGGTGTTCGGGCTCATACACCCGGGCCTGGGCCATGGCAGGCTGGTAAGCATCTTGTTGTTAGTTTTGGGGGTCGCGCTGTGCGTTCAGGCGCGGTCGGCGCGCGGACCGTCAGCCTGACCCAGGTTGTATGTCTCGGGGCTACACCCGGCCCTGACATTGGCAATCAAGCGTGAGGACAGATGCTTCGGCGGCTCGTTTTTCGCCCCGAAGCAACTGTCCGTCGGTGAGCACGAGGCTGCCGGGGCGTTGCCTCGTCCGTCCGCGCTTGGCGGGCTGGTGGATAGTCCGGGGGCCTTCGGGGCGAAAAGCAGCCCCGAAGCATCGTCGTTGGGGGGCTTCCCGGAGCGGGTCGCGGACACTTGGTGCGTTACGCGAGAGCACCGTGCGCGGCGAAGCACCGAAGTATCGAATGCTGGCAACCTGAACGCGGAGTGGGAGTGTCTGAAGGACGTGTTGCAGAAGTGAATCAGTCCCTTGTCAGCGCCGAGCACCCGTTTGCGGACACTGAAGCGGGCGCACGCGTGTGGCGCGTGAATCTGGTGGCCGGGATCCTGGATGGCTATCGAGAGGCCAGCGGCGAGGATGCGGACGTTGCCTGGCAGAGCGCGGCGCAGGCGATCAGACAGATAGTGGTGGGGATCGCGCGAAACAACGACGTTGTCTACACCTGCGGGGTGTCGGCTGCAGACGCCGTGGCGGCCCTGGTATCACAATGGTCAGCATCGGAGGCATGGGTCGGTTCGTCTCGCGACGGCGTTCCTGGAAATGTCTTCAGACGCGTGCCGCCCCGCCACTTCCCTGGCGAGGTCTGGTGGCCAGGTCGGTGGAGCGCGAGCGGAACAGCCATGTCGTTCTCGTCTCGCGCCGGAAAGTACCGGCAGAGCCTCGATAGGGCGCTTGCTGAAGGTGACCTGGACAGCGCAATCCATCTCATGTTCGTCTCGCCCGCATACGCCCCGATTGGCCATGTGCCAAGCAGCTTCGCCAGCGCTCCCTCGGTTATAGACGAGGCCACATTCTACCTGATGGCAGGTGCACATGCCAACTGCGTGATAGGCGCCAATTTCTACTCGAAGTGCCTAGAGCTTAGCTCGTTCTTGTCGTCCGCTCTAGCAGTGATGGCAGACGCTGGCTTTCAGTGCTTTCACAGCAGAGGTCTGGACACGTTCAGGGAATGGGCCACCAGCGGAAAGCTGCCTCCAGGGCTGACGGAACTCTGCCCGGATACAGAGATCGACATTAGTACGTTTCTTCGATGCCTCCCTATAGAAGTGGCGTCAAGTACCGCCTGCGTCCATAGTGTCATAGTTGCAGTTTCTATGCCTCGGGGCTCCACCCGGCCCCGACACTGGCGATCAAGCGTAAGGACAGATGCTTCGCGGGCTCGTTTTTCGCCCCGAAGCAGATGTCCGTCGGCGAGCACGGGCTACTGCAGCGCGATTGCGCCGTGCCATAGGGCGGTCCGTGTTCATCCGTGTTATCCGTGTTCGATTCGCTTCCCGCACACGGACGAACACGGATTGCGGTGCATCGGGGCTCCAGCGGTCTTGAGATCGGGATGGGAGGATGGCTTTGAGGTGTTTTGTATCGGGTAGGCGCGTGATTGCCGTGATCGCGGCGATCGTGATAGTGGCAGGCGGAGTGGTCTGGTGGTGGGCGACGCATCGCGGGACCAAATCCGTCTACTCGCCCGAGGGATTCGGCGGTCTGAAGCGGGCAGACCAGCTACAGCGCAAGTCCACCAGCCCCGTCGCGCCAATCGTGGACGCCTGCAACCACGGCAAGTATCGCCAGGCCGAGTCCGCCGCCCAGCTACTCATCGACTCCAATGCGAGGAGCAAAGACCCCGCCAAGCGCCGGCAGTCGGTGGAGGCGCGCTACGTGTTGGCCTTCTCCGCCGCCCAGTCGGCGCAGGCCGACTTCGCGCATCGTGAGCCTGTCGAGCATCATGAGCCTGTCGAAGGACGTTGCCGCGACTTCGATGCCTCGGGGCTGGATGGCCCGCCGTCTGGAGGCCCTGGTCAGGCACAGAGTGATCTTTCGATGCCTCGGGGCTAGACGGCTGGCCGTCCGAAGGCCCTGGTCAAGCACAGAGTGATCTTTCGGGGCTCGCTTTTCGCCCCGAATGCACCGGACCTGTCGGGAGTGCACAAGCCAGATGGCGGGTCCGCGATTGGCAGGCTGGTGGATAGTCGCTGGGCCTTCGGGGCGAAAAGCAGCCCCGAAGCATCGTCGTTGGAGGCTTCCCCGGAGCGGTTCGCAAGACCGCTGTGGGCGATGCCGGTGCGCAGTGCGTGGCCGTCCGCGACTGGCAGCCTTGTGGATAGTCGCTGGGCCTTCGGGGCGAAAAGCAGCCCCGAAGTATCGTCGTTGGGGGCTTCCCCGGAGCGGTTCGCAAGACCGCTGTGGGCGATGCCGGTGCGCAGTGCGTGGCCGTCCGCGATTGGCAGGCTGGTGGATAGTCGCGGGGCCTTCGGGGCGAAAAGCAGCCCCGAAGTATCGTCGTTGGAAGGCTTCCGGAGCCGGATGCAGGCGTCCAGGGCTTGGATGTGCTGGACGGGCAAGTTCTTGACCGTTCTCCTTTTCGCCCCGAAACCGCAAGGGTATATAGGAGCAAATAGGCCATTGCGGAGGCGGATCGAGATGACTGCAAAGGGGTTCCTGATCGGGATGCTTGTTGGTGGAGTCGTGGGCGCGGGCGCGGCGCTTCTGTTTGCTCCTATGAAGGGCGAGGAAACACGGCGCAAGATAGCGGACACGTCGAAGTCTGCGACGGAGAAGGTCGGCAAGGTCGCATCGAGCGTGAAAGAACGCGTCTCGGGAAACCGCGAGGTCGTCAAGCAGGCAATGTAGAAAAGGGGACAGATCCCTTTTTCAGCAGTCTCAACGGCAGAGTGCCAGAAAAGGGCTCTGTCCCCTTTTTTCTAGTACCTCAGGGCGTTCGGGTAAACGATCGGGTACTCCTTGCACGTGCAGTAGCCGTTGTTGTCGTAGTTCGCGCCGGGGTAGTTGGCTGCGTGGAATTTGTCCTTCAGAACGTTCGCCACGTGCAGGTCGCAGAACACGATGTTCGGGCCGCCATGTCGCACGAGTGGGAGTTCCCAGTGCTTGACGCCGTTGACGATCCTGGGGCCGTCGGAGTATCGGATTCGATTCATCCCGCTCGGCAGACCGTCCTTGTTCGGCCAGGCCTCGGAGTCGTTCCAATCGTGGAACAGCGCGTGCTGGTAGCCGTCGGCGATGAGCGCGGTCGATGACGGGTTGCGCAGCTTGTTCTCGGATTCGAACTGATAGTGGGGATCGGTCGGCGACTGCCAGTTGATGTATTCGTTGTAGCTGTAGTTGACTTTGTAGTTCCTCACAACGCCCTGAAACGGCGGCGTATGAATGTCCAGCACCCAGTACCTGGATAGCGCTGGGGCATTGGTACACCCGATCGTTCCTTGTGTATCTGTAGATCCTCGCCGCCCAGGCCGTGAAGTGTTCCTCATTGCTGACGTAAGGCCATTCGCCCGGAAACCTGTTGTAGTCGTCCTCGTAGAACCTGACCGCCGTCCCCAACTGCCTCAGGTTGTTCAGACATGACGCTCGCTGTCCTGCCATCTTGGCGTGCTGGAACACCGGGAAGATCATCGCCGCCAGGACCGAGATGATTGAGATAACCGTGAGCAGTTCTACTAGTGTGAAACCCTTCCGCATCCGTGACATGGCCGGGTACTTCCTTCGCCATACACTTCCTGCGGCTGAGCGGCGTAGGATGTTACTTGCGCTTTTTCAGCCTTCTGGCTTTCGCTGCCGTCGAATCCCCAAGCTCGATCTGCTTCGCCTGAGGCTTCGGATCGCTCGACGGCGGCCCTCCCGTCGCCAACGGCGGCCCTCCCGCCGCGTTTCCCCTCATCAATGCTCTGAGCGCCTTCGACGTCACGCGGCGGCTGCGCGGCGCTGCCTCGTGCGCGAGATCAGGATCGCCAGCCGCGTCGAAGTCGCGCGCCCCACGGCTGGCGTCGGTCACGCTCTGACCCGGCGGCGCCTGCTCCGGACCAACACTCCGCCGGTCCACATCAGAACCCCGCTCGGCGAACGCGCCCTCGGGCTTCGTCAGATGCTCCGGCGGCTCGGTCCAGTCGTGCCATCGATGCTTCGCATCGAGCATTCGATCGTCGGCTGGATGCTGAGTCGAGTTCGAGCATGACGCGCTTGAACGCCCGCCGCGCGATGTCGGCGTCGGTCGATGCCGCGGGCTTCTCAACCTCGGGGAACCCGACCTGCGGGTTGGGGTCGATGGGATGGAATACCTCGGGGTCGCCCATCCGCTCCAGCCTGCGCCGGATGCCACGCTCGATCAGCAGTCTGTCGCTCGGCGTCGTCTTGCCCATGCTCTTGGACGGTTGCTTGCGCGCAGTTTGGTTCCGTCGCCGATGATGTCCTTGAGCAGCCGCAGCGCCGCGCGCTTGCTGGGCACGTTCGCCTCGCCGCGCTCGATGTTCCAGGTCGTGTATCCGCGCAGCGGCTTGCCCACGCAGCACGGGCAGCCGTTGCGGCAGCCGCACTTGAGGATCGTGTCGTAGACCGCCGGGAGGAGGTCGCCCAGCATCTCGAAGGCCTGCTCGGTGAAGCCGAGCCCGTGCGGATAGCGCTCGTAGATGAACATCGTATGCCAGGGCGCGTTGATCGGCGGTGCAGGACGAATGCGAGAAATCGAGCGTCTCGCACTGGATGAACAGCGGCAGGATCATGCGGGTCGCGTAGCCGATTCCCATCAGCGCCTTGTGCACGTCCAGCCCCTCCTCGATCATCTCGCGCATCGATCTCCTCGCGCGGCGTGATCCAGAACGCCATCGTTTCGAGCTGATAGGTGGGCAGGTTCGACCTCGTGCCGGGAGATCGCGTCGAGGCTGTAGAAGTGGATGCGCTCGTAGAGCGGCGGTGCTGAAGTAGACGGTCACCTCGCCGAAGTACGCCTTCGCCGTGCCGAAATCGCGCTCGCGCAGCGGCTGGTCGATGTGGTGCACGTCGGTCCCGCCGAGCGGCTGGGTGTAGTAGTCCGTCTCGACGCGCTTGACCAGGCAGAGGTTGCGGTCCAGGTCCAGTTCGAGCACGAGATACGTCTCGCCCTGGTGCATGTAGATGGCGTCCGGGTGGATGATCGGCTGCGCGTCGTATTTGTTGAGCTCGCCGATCACGCGGCCGGTGTCGACGTCGGTGATCGCGACGTTAGCGTCGCAGTCAGTCGCGCAGGCTGACCTCGTGCTGCGGGGATGTCCTCCGAGGCGTGATACCACTTGTCGCCGACCTTGTTGAGCTTGTGCTGCTCGGTGAGCACATCGAGCACGAGCCGCGCGTACTCGCCGAACGAAGTCGACCTCGTCCTCCGAGATCGGCAGCTCGTATGCCGCGCATCGGAGCTGGCCGGAGAGCACGTAGGGATTGTCCGGGATCGAGCACGATCCGCTCGATGGGCTTGCCGAAGACATAATCGGGGTGCTTCATCACGTATTGGTTGACGGCCGTGTCGATGCCGACCAGCACCGCCAGCGACTCCCGGTCCCGCCGGCCCGCGCGGCCCGCCTGCTGGAAGAAACCCGCGAGCGTGCCGGGATAGCCGACGATGATCGACGCATCCAGCCCGCCGACGTCGATTCCAAGCTCCAGCGCGCGCGTCGTGCTGACGCCCATCAGCTCGCCCGAGAACAGCCTGCGCTCGATCTCGCGCCGCTCCTCGGGCAGATAGCCGCCGCGATACGGCGTCACCTTGCTCGCAAGATGCGGCGCGTTGCGCTCCAGCGTCTCGACCACGTATCGATAGATCAGCTCCGCGGTCACCTTCGCCTTGGAGAACGTTATCGTCGGAACGCCGGCCACGAGCAGCTCGGCCATCAGCTCGTGCGCCTCGACGTTCGCGCTTCTTCTCGACCGAATCCGCCGCTCGCGAATCCTGGGCGGGTTCCAGAACACGTAGGTCCTGCGGCCGCGCGGGCTGCCGTCGTTGTCGATCAGGACGGGATTCCTGCCGGTGAGCTTCTTCGCGACCTCGAGCGGATTGCCGACAGTCGCCGAGCAGAAGATGAACTGCGGCCTCGCGCCGTAGTGCCGGCAGACGCGATCGAACCGCCGGAAGAGATTGGCCGCGTTCGAGCCGAACAAGCCCGAATAGGTGTGCATCTCATCGACTATGACGTACTTGAGGTTGCGCAGGAACTCGGCCCAGCGGGTGTGGTTGGGCAGCAGCGCGGCGTGGAGCATGTCGGGGTTTGTGAGGATGATCGCCGCCTCATCGCGCAGCTTGCGGCGCATGTTCGCGGGCGTGTCGCCGTCGAAGACGCCGACGACTGAGCGCCCTGGGGCCGTCGAATGTAATGAGTTCAGTTGTGGGGAACTGGACCCCGCCAGCGCTGAGTTGGCCGCCCTTCGATACGCTTCGCACTCAGGGCTAGCGGAGTGAGCCGCCGCGTCCAGCGTCCGCTGCAGTGCCTGAAACTGGTCCTGGGAGAGCGCCTTGGTGGGATGAAGCAGAATCGCGCGCGCCCTTCGATACGCTTCGCACTCAGGGCTAGCGGAGTGAGCCGCCGCGTCCAGCATCCGCTGCAGTGCCTGAAACTGGTCCTGGGAGAGCGCCTTGGTGGGATGAAGCAGAATCGCGCGCGCCCTTCGATACGCTTCGCACTCAGGGCTAGCGGAGTGAGCCGCCGCGTCCAGCATCCGCTGCAGTGCCTGAAACTGGTCCTGGGAGAGCGCCTTGGTGGGATGAAGCAGAATCGCGCGCGCCCTTCGATACGCTTCGCACTCAGGGCTAGCGGAGGGCTGCGTTTCGAGCATCTCCAGCAGGGGAAGCTGGTAGCACAAGCTCTTGCCGCTCGCGGTGCCGGTGACAACGAGCGTGTCCCTGCCTTCGCGCACGGCGTCGATGGCCTCGACCTGATGCGAGTAGAGCTTCTCGATGCCCATCGAGGCGAGATAGCGTGAGCACGCCTCCGCAAGCGGCGACTCCGGCTCGGCGTACTGCGCTTCGCGCGCCTCGACGGTATGGCTGTGGACTATCTGGTTCCGATAGACCGGCGACTCCCGCAGCTTATTGAGAAACGCCTCAAAGCCCATGGCTGTCCTAACTGTAAGCGCTCAGGCTGGCGGCCTTATCGAAGCGCGTCACTACCCCCACATCCGCGCCATCAGATCCGCCATGGTCAGCAGGTCGTAGAGGTTGTGCTGAAGTATCAGGCCGATCTTGCGCGCGTTGCCGGTGCGGACGAACTCGTGATACGCCGCCGGTATCAGCGCGCCGGGGATATCGTCCTCGCGGCACCTTCCGCACACGAGCTGCTCGAGGGTCTGCAGCTTGTGGTTCGGCGTCGAATGACCGTAGTGCCGCCGCGCCTCGTGCAGCAGGTCGAGGTGATGCCTGGGGTGGGACAGCTTGACCGCCGTCGCCACGGCACGGTTCCGCAGATACGGCATGTCGAACGACTTGCCGTTGAACGTCACCAGCATCCGCGCGTCCGCGAGCCGCTTGGAGAACGCCGACAGTATGCTCATCTCCTCGGAGTAATCCCGGGCGAAATACTGCTTGAACACGAATCCGTCCGCGTCGGATTCCATCGTTCCGATCAGAAAGACGGGCGTGTTGCCGAGTCCGGTCGTCTCGATGTCCATGAACAGCGTGTCTTCCGGCGCGAGTCGCTTCGAGTTGCACAGCGCGGCGACCTTCTCGACCGCCGCCCCTTCGGGATGGCCGATCAGCGGCAGGAAACACGCGTGCATTTCCAGCGCGCTCTCGTCGACATCCACCGCCGCGTACTCGATGTGATAGTAATCCGGCCCCGACGGCGCCGCCGACGCAACTCCGCTCACGACCTCCTCCAGCGCGACGACCTCTCCATCATCGAAGGGATCGCTGACGGTCGAGTACGCCCGAGGAGTGCTGCGTGAATAGACCACCGGCTCGAACGCCGCCGGAGATGCGTTCGGGGACGGAGCAGGCTCGACGGGCGCGCGGGATTTTGTTTCGGCCTGCTTGGCGAGTTTGCGGCGCAGGCCGTCCATTTCGCCGGGCACGTTGCGCAGCGGCCGTTTGTTGAGGGCCTCGATTCGGCTCTTGAGATCGTCTGACGGCATAGTTATCCACAGTATATGCCGCGGCGCCAGGCGTGTCAAAGAGAACGGCGCGCAAGCGCGCAAGGCCCAGCCAGGGGGCGCGAGCTTTACAATGCCTCCTGCCGGGTTTATAATATGGCGTGGGAGGCGCGAGATGAGCGAGACTGATAATACACGGAAGCTGAGGGTGGCGATTGGGTCCGATCACGCGGGCTATCCGCTCAAGGAGGAGGTCGCCAACGCGCTGCGGGAAGACGGCTACGACATCGAAGACCTGGGCACGTATTCCACTGAATCATGCGATTACCCGGACATTGCCGTGGCGGTGGCGCGTGAGGTCGCCGCGGGGCGGTTCGATAGAGGGATCCTGATCTGCGGGACCGGTATCGGCGTCACCATCACCGCCAACAAGGTCAAGGGGATTCGCGCCGCCGCCGTTTCAGACACCTATTCCGCTCGAATGGCCCGAGCGCACAATAACGCAAATGTGCTCGGCATGGGCGGACGCGTCGTCGGGCCGGGGCTTGCGCATGAGATCGCGGAGGCATTCCTGCAAACCGATTTCGAGGGCGGCCGTCACGAGCGCCGCGTGAATAAGATCAACGCACTGGACGCGTGCGGGTAGAGCGATGCACTCTGTGAGTGCAAGGGAGGAACGAGTTGGGAGTTAGCGAGCGTGCCATAGCAAAAGGGCTGGACCTGCCGCTGTCGCAGGTGGATCCGGAGATCGCGGAAGCGATTCAGGCGGATATCGACCGGCAGAACCATAAGATACTGCTCATCGCATCGGAGAACTACGTAAGCCGCGCGGTGTTGGAAGCGACCGGCTCGGTGCTCACCAACAAATACGCCGAAGGTTACCCCAACAGGCGCTACTACGGCGGGTGCGAGAACGTCGATGTCGTGGAAGCGATCGCCATCGAGCGCGCAAAGGAGCTTTTCGGGGCCGATCACGCTAACGTCCAGCCGCACGCCGGCTCCCAGGCGAACATGGCGGCCTATTTCGCGTTCATGCAGCCGGGCGACACGTTCCTGGCGATGGAACTGGCCCACGGCGGGCACCTTACGCACGGCAGCGCCGTAAACTTCTCTGGGATTCTCTACAAGCCGTGCTACTACGGCGTCAGCCCGACAACCGAGGTGTTCGACTACGACGAGATCGAGCGGTTGGCAAAGGAGTGCCGCCCGCGCGTGATCATGACAGGCGCGACCGCCTATCCTCGCATCATCGACTTCGAGCGCTTTCGCAAGATCGCGGACGCGGTCGGAGCGATACTGATGGCCGATATCGCGCACATCGCCGGGCTGGTGGCGGCGGGTGAGCATCCGTCTCCCGTGCCTTACTGCGATGTGGTGACGTTTACGACACACAAGACGCTGCGCGGGCCGCGCTCGGGTATGATTCTGTGCAAGGCCGAGCACGCAAAGGCAATCGATAAGGCCGTGTTCCCCGGCCTGCAGGGCGGGCCGCTGATGCACGTGATAGCGGCGAAGGCGGTGTGCCTCAAGGAAGCGATGGAGCCATCATTTACCGACTACCAGCGCGCGATTCGCCGGAACGCCGCGGCTCTGGCCGATGGGCTGGCGAAGCGCGGCTTGAGGCTCGTCAGCGGCGGCACGGACAATCATCTGATGCTGGCCGACGTGACGCCGCTCGGCATCACCGGGAAGATCGCCCAGGAGGCGCTGGATGAGGTCGGGATCGTGGTCAACAAGAACATGATCCCGTTCGATAAGGAAAAGCCGATGGTTACCAGCGGCATCCGCATCGGGACGCCCTGCGTTACCACGCGCGGCATGACCGAGAGCGACATGCAGACCATCGCCGGCCTGATCGTGCGCTGCCTTACGAATCTCGGCGAGGCGCCGGCGGCGGTCGCCGCGCGACAGGAGGTCGCAAGGGAAGCACGGGCGCTGGCCGACGCCTTCCCCGTCTACTAGCGCAGTGCCTTGTCATGCTGAACTCGTTTCAGCATCCAGGCGTGGTTCCTGAATCAAGTTCAGGATGACACAAGCTTTATGGTCCTCAACCTGATAGCCGCGGGGATTGCCGCGGTCGTTGCATTTATACTGACCCCCGTTGTTCGCCGCTTTGCGGAGAGGCGGGGCATTGTCGCGCACCCCGGCGGCAGACGCGTGCACGCCCGCCCGACCCCATTGATGGGTGGGTTGGCGATGTACGTTGCGTTCATCGCGGCGGTCGGCGTCGTGTATATGCTGCTGCCGCAGCCGGTCACCGAAGCTCAGAAGCAGTTTGTTGCCGTCCAGAGGCACATGGTGCTGGGGATTCTCGTGGGCGGAACGCTGGTGGCGCTGATGGGTATCCTCGACGACAGATTCGAGCTGCCGGGATGGGTCCAGGCGGGCAGCATACTCGGCGCGGCGCTCGTCCTGTCGCTGTTCGGGGTGCAGATCACCGAGATCACAAGCCCGATTCACGTGAAGTTCGCGCCGTGGGCGAGCATACCGATCACCATGATGTGGGTGTTGATGGTGACGAAGGCCGTGGACTGCATGGACGGCCTCGACGGTCTCGCGGCGGGAATCTCGGCAATAGCCGCGCTGACGCTGATGGTCATGGCCGCGCACTTCGCCACGAGGCAGATGTCGGCGGTGATGGCGGCGGCGCTGTTTGGGGCGGCGGTGGGGTTCCTGCGATACAACTATCCGCCCGCGAAGGTGTTCATGGGGACGGTGGGCGCTCAGTTTCTTGGCTTCACGCTGGCCGGAATATCGATCCTGGGCACGATGAAGATCACCGCGATGCTGGCCGTGGCGGTGCCGGTGCTGATCCTGGCGGTGCCGTTGTTCGATACGACTTTCGTTGTGCTGCGGCGGGCGACGTCGGGCAAGAAGATCGGCGAGGCGGACACGACCCACCTGCACCATCGGCTGGTCAAGATGGGCCTCTCGCATCGCCAGGTGATCTGGTGCATCTACGCGCTGGCCATCATATCTTGCGGGATTGCCTATCTCATATTCCTGCATCTGAGCCGGGTGGGGATGTAGGCCGATGGCAGCATTCAAGGTTCTGGCGGTCTGTGGCACGCGGCCCGACACGGTGAAGATGGCGCCGGTCATCAACGAGTTGAAGCGGCACTCCGACGAAGTAGAACTGGTCCTCGCAGTCACCGGCCAGCACCGCGAGATGCTCGTTCAGGTCCTTGACGCGTTCGACCTGCACCCCGATTTCGACCTCAACATCATGTCCGCGCGGCAGACCCTCTCGCAGATCACCACGCGCGCCCTCGAAGGGCTGGATAGCGTCATCAGGCAGGTTCAGCCCGGCTTGATACTCGCGCAGGGCGACACCACGACGACGTTCGTGGCAAGCCTGGCCGCGTTCTACAACAAGACGCCGTTCGGGCATGTTGAGGCGGGACTGCGCACCGATAATAAGTATGACCCGTTCCCGGAGGAGATGAACCGCCGCCTGACGAGCGTGATGGCGGACCTGCACTTCGCGCCGACGGAGCTCTCCAAAAGGAATCTGCTCGCCGAGGGCGCAAGAGAAGAGAACGTATTCGTCACCGGCAACACGGTGATCGACGCGCTGCTGAGCATCGCCGCGCGAGATCACGCTCTCACCGACGAGCGGATCGAGGCGGCCGCCAGGTCGGGCAGGGTGATCCTGATGACGGCTCACCGCCGCGAGAACTGGGGCGAGCCGATCCGCGATATCTGCCTCGCGGTCAAGGAGATCGTCAGGCGCAATCCCGACGTGACCGTCGTCTACGCAGTGCATAAGAACCCGATCGTGCGCGATACGGTCTATCCGGAACTGGACGGCCTCGAGCGCGTGATATTGATCGAGCCGCCGGACTATGTGCCGTTCGTGCACCTGATGAAGGCGTCATATCTGATCCTGACGGATTCCGGCGGTTTGCAGGAGGAAGCCCCATCGCTGGGGAAACCTGTTCTTGTGCTTCGCAAGACTACCGAGCGGCCCGAGGGCGTCGGGTCAGGGAACCTGAAGCTCGTGGGGACGGATGTCGAGACAATCGTTCGCGAGACGCAGAAACTGCTGAGCGATGATAAGGCGTATGAGGCTATGGCGAAGGTCGAGAACCCGTACGGCGACGGACACGCGGCGGAGAGGATCTGGGAGATAATCCGGGCCCGGTTTGTACCCCGCAAGTCCTGAGTAGCGAGAAACGAGCGTATCGAAGGATGGACAGCAGTGCGCTGAGCAGAGTCGAGTCAACGTGGGAAATCATCCGGCGAGTGGCCAGGTGGGCGCTGTTTCTCGGCCTGCTGGTCCTTTTGGGCTACATACTCTACCGGATCCGTTCGATCATCCTGTCGGTGTTCCTGGCGGTTGTGCTGACATACATTCTGCTGCCCGGGGTCGAATGGTTGTGCAGGAGGCGGCGCGGGCGGCTTCGTCCCAAGGCGCGCCGGCTCGTTGCCACGATCATGGTGTTCTGCGTTTTCGTGGCTCTCCTGGCGGCGATGCTCAGCCTCTTCATCGTGCCATTCCTATCGGAACTGGGCGAATTCACGAACATGATCAACCAGTATGTGGGAAAGCTGGCGGGGCCTTTGAACCGGGTAGTGGAGGCGTTCCAGTCGAATCTGGACGTTCAGGAGTTCATGAAGAGGCCGGACCTGTCGAAGTATGGTGATCTGGCGGCAAGGATCGGGGAATGGCTGCTGCATCTTGCCGGCTCGTCCATACGCGTGGTCGTCGAGCTCGTGCTTGTGCCGGTGCTTGCGTTCTATTTCGTGTTCGACTATCGATCCGTCACGAGCGAGTTCTACGCGCTCCTACCGCGCCCCAAGCGCCGCGAGGCGGTGAGGATAGGTCGCATGGCCGGAGCGATGCTGCAGAACTACATCTTCGGGCAGTTGATACTGTGTGTGATCGCGGGAGTGCTGACTGGGGGGGTCTTGAGCATTCCCGGGCTGCACATGAAGTTCATTGTCGTGCTGGCGCTGTTCGCCGGCATTACTCGCGCCATACCCATTATCGGTCCCGTCGTGAGCGGGGTTCCGATCGTGCTGGTGGGCGCGCTGAGTATCCCGGCCGGTTCGACATCCCGGTATACCTGCTGCTCTTCGTCATCGCTATGCACTTCATAGAGAGCAAGTTCATTATGCCGCAGTTGATCGGGTACAGATTGCAGCTCCATCCCGCTGTCATCATAGTAGCGCTGCTGATCGGCGCGGAGTTCTTTGGGATCGCGGGGATGTTCCTTGCGCCACCCGTTGCCGCGATCTGCCGGGAACTTGTTCGGAAGTACGACATCAGGCCCAGAGAATGCCGGGCCGTTGCCCCCGCACAACCCGCAGTCTTGAGGTAATGCAGTTGATCTCTCAGCGGAATATGACACCGGGTGAAGAACCCCCACGATCGAGCTTGTTGCAGCGGTTACGGGGCATCCTGCGCCCAGGCGGTTACGATGCCGGCGACCGTGTACAGGCCCAGGTGAAGGACGCCGAGGACCGTGAGTACGCCACCGAGTTCGAGATCGAGGGTTACTGCGGCGGGGGGTTTGCCGGGCAGGTCTATCGAGCGCACTGCGTCGCGACGGCGGGCGGTTCCGTGGCCGCTGGGCAGGTCGTCGCGCTGAAGTTCTTCTCGCCGCGCAGCGGGCTGCGACGCATGTTCCGCGATATCCTATACCGCCTCTGCTTCCTGACACCCTTCCCTTACCAATTCAACGAGGATTCCGTAAGAGCCGGGCTGCCGCTGACGCGATTGCTCCAGATCGCCTGCCAAGCGACGATGGGCAGCGCCCGGCCTATCAACGAGTTCTACGGCACGTTCTGGGACGAGCACGTCGGCGCTTTCGCCGAGGTGAACGAGTGGGTATCCGGCGGTGTGACGGAGCCGGTGCCCGACGACCAGATCCTGCTGCGCCGGGCGCACAACCGCCGAGTTCGTAAGGCGATCCGCCGTGGAGCTGCCAGCGAAGCCGACCTGCTGCAGCCGAGCGATGAGATGTCTCACAAGCGGCGTTTCATGGCGCGTCTCTGCTCGCTCTGCCGGGAGATGGGTCTCGACGACCTCCTGCGGCAGGTCGACTGGTGGACGGGCGCCAGCCAGCCGAACGTGCTTACGCGCCGCGATGGAAGTGGCCCCGCGGGCGAGCCGGACTTCGTGTGGGTGGACCGCCGCCCCGGCTTGCCCGGTCTGCTCCTGTCCATCGGTGACTTCGCGCTGCTGGCGCGGGCGTTCGCGCGCGGGTCCATCCCGCCCTTCGACCGCATCAACTACCGCAAGCTCCGGGCGTGGCCCAAGGCGCCGAACCGCGGCGAATGGGAGGAACTGGCTGACCGATTGGAAGCCGCCGACCGGCGTTATCGGCGCACGCAAGTGGATTGGTGCACCCACCGCTTGCGCATTCTGAGCGACCGCAGCCTGCGCGGTGACATCGCTGCCGGCGTGGTGGAGTATTGGCACCGTTCCGGCCGTATCGACGCCAAGACTCGCGATCGCCTGGAGCGCAGTTCCGCGCGCTACACCGGTCACCTCCTGCTGAGCATCATCCCACTGCTGGGCCTGCGCTTACAGAAATGGCTCGGTAATGTTGACTATCGGCGGCACGTCTCGCGCTTCCGGCGCGAGGGCGCCTATCGGCGCGAGGACCTCGACCGGCAGCGTACCGGCGCTGTGAAGGCCGGGTACTGGACGGCCGCACCACCGAGCGCCGTGCCGGCAAGTGTCTGGACTCATTACCGTGCTACTTCGCCGACCGCATGCTCTGCGGATGGATGCCCGGGGCGTGGCAGCGGTTCTTCACCGACTGGAGCTACCAGTTGGATTGCTGGCGCCGGCTGTTCACGAGTCCCTTTCGCTATATCTTCGTGTCGGCTTACCGGCGCCAAGTCAACGAAGACTGGGTAGCCAGCCGTACCGCGGCGGACGTGAAGCGAGGCGTGATCACGCCGGACGATGCCGAGGAGTTCGTTCGCATAGCCGGCCACAAAACAGTCCAGCAGTACGTCACCGGCCTGATCTTCGTGGCCACGGTGCGTTCCGAGTGGGTCTACCTGCTCCTCGGGGTGTTTGGGATCCAACTGGCAAAGCACTACCAAGTGCACGCAGGCGACATCAGCCTTTGGGGCAAGGTCGCCGCGTTGGCGGTCGTGCTGCTGGTCTCGCCGGGCGGGATAGCGCGTTTCTTCTTCTGCGCCGTCATGGGCCTTTTGCACCGTGACGTGCCGTACGGGACGGCGCTGATCATGTCGCCGATTCGCGGTGTGGGCGACCTTGCGTTCCCGGCGCAGATGGGCAAGACGCATCCGCGCTTCTCTGCCTACCTTCTCACATCGACGGCCTGCCGCCTGGCCGAGCACGTGCCGGTCTTCGGCGAGCGCGGTGGGCTCCTGAGCCTGGGTGTAGTCACCGTGGTGCTGAGTTGGCCGGCCTCGACGAAGGCCGGTGGCGCGCCCGCCGCAGTTGTTCAGCAGGCTGCCATTAGACCTCGGACTTCGGACTTCGATGACCTCGAACCTCAAACCTCGGACCTCTAGATGAATATCTTGTAGCACTGCGTGTGGATGATGGGGCCGATGATCGCCCAGATCGAGCCGATGGAGAAGTCACCGAGTATGAGCCCCAGGAAGAACGGCACGAACGTGTTGTGCAGTTTCATGCCGCCGTATCGGATGATGATGAGCTTGACCAGCCAGCCCACGAAGAACGCGAACCAGAAGTAGTCCATCGCGTAGCTGATCGCGAGCGCATAGCCGGCGGGGTGGAACGGCCAGTTGACGAACGCGCCGCGCATGGACTTGAGCCCGACGACGATCAGCGCTCCCGCGACCATGTGCAGCATCCAGGGCAGGTCGGTAGTCGGCTTGTTCTTGATCCAGTTGGAGAGGCGGTCGAACGACTCCGCCCCGACCCACGCTTGAAGCCCAGGCATTTCGCCGTCGCTCCGGCATCGTACGTCACGTGCAGGTTTGCCCAGTAGCTCGCAAGCAGTCCGACGACTGCCGACAGCATGAGCACGAATATGAGCGGTCGTAGCCTGATCTTGGTTCCCTCGGCCATCTTCATCGCTTCGAGTTGGTTGGGCATGGGGTGGCTGCGATAGCAGCGGTTGAACCAGTACATGCTCTGCAGGATGGTCATGCTCTGCACGCCGATGAAGTTGAACCCGAGCAAGCTGAGCATGATCTGCTGCGGATTGACGAACACGATCTCGTGCGGGGTGCCGAGTTCCGCGCGGACCCTGGTCATGGCGATGGAGAGCAGGAAGTAGAGGGCGAAGAATATGATCGCGAGGTATACGGGCAGGTGCATGTAGACTCCGAGCGCGATCAGAAACAGGCTGCCGAAACCAAGAACGATAGAACGACTTGCGGTAGAGGCTCGCCTCCGAGATCTCCTCGGGCGTGCCCTCAGGGCGGAATGCCTGCCGCCAGACGCTCTTGAGGTGGGGCACTGTCCCGATGACGATGACGATGCTCAACGCCAGCCACGCGCCCGACGACTGCGCATCCCAATACGGGAAGCCCGTGTTGCCGGCGGTATCCCATCCCATTGTGGCCCCGAACACCTGCCAGAGCTTGCGGGCGATATAGAAGAACCAGCAGGAGAAGCTCAGATCGAGCGGGATGAAGTAAACCAGGCCGATGGTGAATGGGTACGCGGCCGTCTTGAACCCGTTGCCGCCAACATTCATCGCGTTCCATGGCCGGTTCGCGAACGTCGGAGCCAGATCGTACGCTTTGATCCCCTCGATCACAGGCATCGATGGATAGAGCACGTGAAGACCATTGATCAGCCCTATCAGGAATGCCATGCCAAACCCGATCCACATCAGCTTGTTCGCGTAGAACTTCGGCCCGGAATCCTCGGCGGTCATGGCGATCGGTAGTTGAACGAGCGGGAATACGAGTTTCTCGTTCTCGGTCCACTGCTTGCGGATCAGAACGTTGATCGCAAGCATCATGGAGATCAGCACTACTACCAGCGATCCCCAGATCGCAAGCGGCGCGATCCAGTACCCGTAGGATGGACCAGACAAACGGGTCCACCCCGCCGCCGTAGAAGCCTTTCAGGGCGACCTTGTCCCACACGAACATATTGCCGTTGTGCGGAAGATACCGCCAGAAGAGCTTCTGGTACTGGTTGCTGTCGTCGGCGAACTGCGCGGGATGGCCGAGCGTGCCGAACAGGTTCTGTATCATGTCGTGCGAGGCCAGGCACGCCCCCATCACGACCATGATGTAGATCGTCAGCAGCTCACCTCTCGACAGAGCGATCCGAGGCGCGACTCGCCTGACTACGAGGTTGCACAGTGACAGGACGAAAAGGATGAAGACCGGCGTGATGAAGAGCGGCAGGCACGTGCCGTCGAGCGCATACCACCGCACCTCTATCACGGTGATCCAGAGGTTGTTTACGACTATGAGCGGAAGCGCGATAACGATGGCGACCCAGGTTACGCCGGCGTCCTTGAGCTTGCCTACTGTCTTCACGCGGTGCGGTCCTCCATCCCATGTCATGCTCGAACTCGTTTCAGCATCCACGGGGGCAGATCAATTCTACCAAGACGGACTCATCTATGCAATACGCGCGTTCGCGGCTGGTTGCGTAACGCGTGCGCGGGATGGTATAATCAATGAGGTCGGCGGGGCGTGGCTCAGCTTGGTAGAGCGCTCGGTTCGGGACTGAGAGGTCGGAGGTTCAAATCCTCTCGCCCCGACCACTAAAACAAACGAAGCCCACTTACGAGTGGGCTTCGTTTGTTTTCGTCTGACCTCGTACGTCAAAATGCCCGGGCCTTAGCTCGGTCACAGATCGGGATTAACCGACCGGCGTAGCGAGGACTCCCATCAAACAAGACGACAATGGGTCGAATCACCCAACAAGAGTCTACCGCTAACCTCCTATACACCACCCACGCCCAAAGAGCGCAGGCTACATATAGAAGGCTCGTGGATCAGCCCGGACAAAGGGAAACCAGCTATTAACTTGTCATCCAAGTATGTACCCCTGCCGGTGTCCGGCAAACCCTTGCCGTTCATGCAAATCGCATGTAGAATTAGGCAGCGTTGAGCTTTGGCGCGAAAAGTGAGCGCCGAAGCATCACACACCGGGATGAGGAGGGCTTGGCGTGCCGGAGAGACGCATGGCCGTGGTGGCCGTCGCGTTTGCGGCCGGGATACTGGCGGGCGATCGATTCGGCCTTGCGGGCTGCGCGCTGGTGGCGGCGTCGGCAGCGCTGCTGGGACTGCTGATGGTGCCGGCCCAGCGCCGCGCGACGCTGCTGCTGGTTGCCGCCGTCGTCGTGTGCGGGGCGCTGAGATACGCCGCGGACCGGTCTGTCGCGCCCGATGACGTGTCGCGATTCTGCCGGCAGGTGAGGGCGATCGAGGGCACGGTCGCCTCGGATATCGGCGGCGCGCCGGATTCCAGGCGATTGAGCTTTCGTGTGAGCCGGGCGCGGGTGGGCGACAAATGGCGTGCCGCGAGCGGGGACGTGATGGTCACGATGTATCTTGCGCCCGAACAGAGCCTTCCCCGGCTGGAATACGGTGACAGGCTCAGGCTGGCAGTGCATCCGTACATCCCCTACGAGCCGACGAACCCCGGCCAGTTTTCCTGGAAGAACTACCTCGAGCGGCACGGGATCTACTGCTGCGCGTCGGTTCGGGACCGTTCGCGGGTGACTGTCCTCAGCAAGAGCAGCTCCCACAGCATCGTGCGGGCGGCTTTCGCGGGGAAGAGGTATCTGGTCTCGTCGATCTACCGGATTCATTCGCGGGAGGTCGCGTCGGTGATGTCCGGCGTTGTGCTCGGAACATACGCGTACCTCGACGATGACACGCTCCGGGACTTCACCCGGACGGGGACCTTGCACGTGCTGGCGGCGTCGGGATACAACTGCCTGGTGTTGCTGATCATTGCTTCGCCGCTGTTGAGGTTGTTGCGAGTGCTGCCGCGATACAGGTGGGGCGTAATGGTGCTGCTGATCGCGCTGTATCTGCTGATGGTGGGGCCGGTGCCGTCTATGCTGCGGGCGGCGGTGATGGCGATCCTCGTGCTGCTCGCAGCGCCGTTCAAGCGCGTTCCCGACTACAAGAACCTGTTCTACGTGGCGGCGTTTCTGGTGCTGCTGTTCAATCCGTCGCATCTGTTCGACATCGGGTTCCAGTTGTCGTTCCTGGCGGTGCTGGGGCTGATCGCGGTCGCGCCGGTGTTGGAGACGCTGCTCGAACAGACGCCGCTGCGTGGGGTGGGGCGACGACCACGCTGGCGGCCGCATGAGCCGTGGCTGTCGAGAACGGCGAGGGTCAGGCGCGTCGTGGTTTGCACGGGAACTGGCATCGGTTGGGATCGCGACGTTGGCCGTGAGCCTCGCGACGGCGCCGATAGTGGCGTTCTACTTCAACTACATCTCGCTCGTGTCCGTGCCTGCAAACCTGGCGGTGGCGTTCGGGGTGCCGGTGGTGTTCATCGACAGCTTCATCTCGCCGATAACCGCCCACATTCCGCACTGCGCGCACTGGATCGGAGGGTTGGGCACGGTCTCGACTCGCGCGATGCTGTCGTCGGTCGATTACCTCGGGTCGATGAGATACAGCTCGGTGTCGGTGCAGTCGCCGGGCGTGCTGGCGATTGTGGGTTACTACGTCGTGCTCTATGGGGTGGCGGGGTTTGTGAGGTCGAAAGTTGCTGCGAGATAACCGCGTTCGGGTCTTAGGGGTTGTGGCGGCGGTTGCGGCGGGGCTGTGGCTGAGCGTGCTTCTCGGCGCGCCTCACAACTTGCAGGTCACCTTCCTCGACGTCGGCGACGGGCTGTGCACGGTCGTGCGCACGCCCGCCGGCCACACGCTTCTGATGGACTGCGGCACGTCGAGCTGGGGCGACCACAACGCCGAGGTCGGATCGAAGCTGGTCGCGCCGTATCTGCAGCGGCTGGGGTTGGACTCCATCGATGTGGCGGTGCTGAGCCACCCTCATCTGGACCACGACGTTGGATTCCCCGGCCTGTTCAAGTCGGAGCCGGCCGAACTCGTTCTCGATTGCGGCGCGAAATGCAGGGCTCCCGAATACAGGGCGTTTACCGGGGCGGTCAAGGACAGTCGCGCGAGGTTTCGAGTCGCGCGGCGCGGGCAGATGATTGACATGGGTGACGGCGTGCGCGCGCGGGTTCTGAACCCCGTGTCGGATGTGCGCTACCCGAACCTCAACGACCGCTCCATCGTGCTGCGCCTTACCTACAAGAAAGTTGCGATCCTGTTGACGGCCGATGCAAGCGACGCGGCGGAGCAGGATATGATCAAAGCCGGCCTGAACGTGCGGGCGCAGGTTCTGCAGGTGGGACATCATGGGTCGCGTCAGGCGACTAGCTCCGAGTGGCTTGGGGCGGTGCGTCCCCAGATCGCGGTGATCTCGTGCGCGCGCCGAAGCCAATACCATTTTCCCTCTCATCTGACCCTCGACCGCCTCAGAACCTCTGGCGCCAGGACCTACATAACGGGCCAGTGCGGCGCGGTGACGATCACGACGGACGGCGAGACCATCCGCGTGGATACGGTGCGTTGATCACGAATTACGAAATACGAATTACGAAATACGAAGGACCATGGGTAGCGGGCAGCCTGTAACTCGTGATTCGTAATCCGCGATTGCCTTCTCCCTCGTAATTGTGCTGGAATCTGTGCGGGAAGTCTCCTCTAGTGCGCCCAGTCTGCCCATAATGGAGATTGGGTCGCGCCGTCAGAAATGGGATGCTCTCCGAACACCCCATTTCTGAGAACATCGTGCAAGGAGCCTGCTGTCAATGGAAATGATCGATCTCGACAAGATCTCGCCCGCCTCCGACCAGCCACGGAAGTCCTTCGACCAGGGAACGCTTCTCGAACTGGCGATGTCGATCCGCGAGCGCGGCGTGCTGGAGCCGATAGTCGTGCGGCCCGTCGCCGACGGCAAGTATGAGATCGTGATGGGCGAGCGGCGGTGGCGCGCCTCGCAGTTGGCCGGCCTCACGCAGATCCCGGCAATCGTCCGCGAACTCACAGACGAAGACGCCAGTGCCGACGCGCTTGTCGAGAACTTCCAGCGAGAGGACCTCAACCCGGTCGAGCGCGCTCGCGCGATCAAGAAGCTGCTGGAGTTCATGAGCTGGGAGAAGTGTCTGAAGACCCTGGGCGTGGCCGATTCCACGATGCGCCGCTACCTCGATCTTCTCGACCTCCCCGAGCAGATACTCACGGAACTGCTCGCCAAGCCCGGCGAGAAAGAAGGAGAGTTCCTGGAAGGCCACGCCTACGCGCTGCGGCCCCTGAACGACAACCTCAAGCTGCAGATTCGGCTCGCGAAGAAGGTTCGCGCAGAGAAGATGAGCGTGGACGACCTCAAGAAAGTCATGGCCGCGATCGCCGAAGTGCCGACCAAGACCGAGGCGTTCCTGCGCGTGCCGCTGCACGTCACGGAGGAGATCCTCCGCAGCATCGGCAGGCAGACGCGGACCAAGAAGCCGTATCAGCCCAAGACCGCCGAGCAGCACCTCAAGTCGATGCAGAAGGCGTGCACGTCGGTGCTGGACCTGCTCGACGAGCGCGTGGCGCAGTATCTTTCCTCTGAGCAGATGAACCAGATGCTCAGCGCGACTGCCGACCTTGCCGAGCAGATCAACAACTTCAACAAGGCCATGCGCGAGTCGCTGCAGAAGACCGACCGCAACTTCCAGGAGATCTACATCCACTGCCCGCTGTGCGGCCGCATCGAGCTGATCGGGAGCCTGCGGTGCAGCGTGTGCTGGAGCGTGCTGCGGCGGTGCCTGGACTGCGGGCACTACGATCAGTCCTACCAGAAGTGCACCAAGCTCGGCTACGCGGTCTTCATGTCCGACGCCGAAAGCCCCGACGAAAACTCCCAGTCCTACAAGTGCGAGAACTATACGCCGCGGTTTGAAGTGCAGGCGGCGGCGTAGCAAATGGGGAATGGGGAATGCCGAATGGGGAATGCGGGAACCCTGCAGACGCGCCGCTCGTCACATCCACTATGAGGTACGCGAAGCCGGTTGCCATATCGCTGTGCGTGTTGGTTGCGGTCGTCGTGGCTGCAGTAGTGCGCGTTGGCGGGTGCCGTACACACAAGGAGTATTCTTACGGTCCGGTGATGCCGCATGTCGGGGACGAGGCCGTGATCCGGCTCTCGCAGGTCCTTCCGGCTACACTCAGACTGCGCGGAGACTGGCCCTTTCGACCGGGCGACACTATCTACCGCACACTGGTGATCCGGTGCGTTGAGACGAAAGGCTGCGCGTGCAAGTTCGTCGTTCGAAGCAGAAAGACGAAGATGCGGCCATACGTCGTCGTGGTGAACTATGCCACGAACGACATCCAAAAGCGGACGAGTGTGTATGACCCCAACGGCCACGTGATACCGCGTTACGCAATGCGCGATGGGGTTCCGATACCGTTTCACGACTTCCTTGCGTTCGACAAGTCTTATCTCGCAGTCGAATGGAAGGATCAGGAACTACCGGGCGATCTGAGGGCGCATCTCGGGCGCGTAGACCGCGGCCGCCGAGGCTATTGGAATCTCGCTCTGGATGTAGGGCCTGTGTCATCTTCCGAGAACGAATACGGCCAGAGCCAATTCTGGCGGGTGGGCGACTGGCTGTGGTCTTCATGCTCGCACAACGAGTATGTTGGCCCTCCGCCGCGCCCACTGGTCTCGCATCGCGAGCGTCTGCACATGCCGCGGCGAACTGGCAAGCAATGGCAAGGTGGAAGCGGGTACTGGAAAGCAGATGTTGTCGAGGTGAACCACGGACCTAGAGGGCCTTAGGGTTGCCTTGCACCTTTACATCCCCCGAACCATCCGCTACAATGGGTGGTAGTTGATTCAAAGGCAATTGCGGGGAAGAGTAGGCGGTGGGCGCCTAGAGAGAGGAAACCGTAGGCCCTGATTAGCGAGGAACGAGCGTATCGAAGGGCCGGAGGTGTGAGGTTTCCAGGTTGCCGCCGCGCGAACGTCGCCCCGTATGCCGTGGGAAGAAAGGCCGTGTGCACGCGCGTCATCCTGAACTTGATTCAGGACCCATCCGGAGTGGATGCTGAATCAAGTTCAGCATGACATGAGCGTGGATGCTGAATCAAGTTCAGCGTGACATGAGCGTGGATGCTGAATCAAGTTCAGCATGACGTGAGCGTGGATGCTGAATCAAGTTGAGCATGACGAGGTGAGGCCGAGTAGAACCCGCCGGGTAAGCCCGATATAGCTGTTTGAGCCTCGCGCTTGTCGGCGTTGGAACAGCAACACCGTAAGTGCTGAGTAGGCCGGGTCTGGCGGCCGTATCGAAGCGTGTGCTTCAGGCATCGCCCTTCGATACGCTCGTGCCTCGCTACTCAGGGCTAGCGGAGTATGCGGCTACTCAGGGCTAACGGAGTATGCGGCTACTCAGGGCTAACGGAGTATGCGGCTACTCAGGGCTAGCGGAGTACGTCGAGCAGCGCGGGGGAATCAAGGTGGTACCACGTCGAGGGAATAGGCCCCCGTCGTCCTTGAGTTGGACGATGGGGGCTTCTGCATTTTGGATTTTGCATTTTGGATTTTGGATTTGAGACTCAACCGCTACACAGGAGCGTAACCATGACTGAAAAGACCGCACAATTGCCGACAGTGTATGATCCGGCCCTGGTGGAGAGCAAATGGTATGAGTTCTGGCTTGAGAAGGACTACTTCCACGCCGAAGCGAAGCCCGGCAAGCCGGAGTATTGCATCACCATCCCGCCGCCGAACGTGACCGGCTCGCTGCACATCGGCCACGCGCTGTGCTACACGATCCAGGACGTGCTCACGCGCTGGAAGCGCATGCAGGGCTACGAAACGCTCTGCCTGCCCGGCACGGACCACGCCGGGATCGCGACCCAGAACAAGGTGGAGCAGCAGCTTGCCGAGGAGGGTCTCACCCGGCACGACCTCGGCCGCGAGGAGTTCCTCAAGCGCGTGTGGGCCTGGAAGGAGGAATACGGCGGGCAGATCCTGCACCAGTTCAAGACGATGGGGTTCTCGTTCGACTGGGAGCGCGAGCGGTTCACGATGGACGAGGGCTACGTCGACGCGGTGCTGGAATCGTTCGTGCGGCTGTTCGACAAGGGCCTAATCTATCGCGGCGCGCGCGTCATCAACTGGTGCCCGCGCTGCCACACGGCGATCTCCGACATCGAGGTCGAGTACGTGGAGCAGCACAGCCACCTCTGGCATCTGCGATACCCGCTGGAGGACGGTTCGGGCTATGTGGTGGTGGCGACGACTCGGCCCGAGACGATGCTCGGCGATACGGCGGTGGCGGTGAATCCCGACGACGAGCGCTACAAGGCATGCTCGGCAAGAACGTGAAGCTGCCGCTGACGGACCGCATGATTCCCGATCGTTGACGACGAGTTCGTGGACATGGAGTTCGGCACCGGCGCGGTGAAGGTGACGCCCGCGCACGACCCCAACGACTTCGAGATCGGCCTGCGGCACAACCTGCCGCAGGTGGTCGTGATCGGCCCGGACGGCTCGCATGACCCAGGAAGCCGGCGCGCGCTACGAGGGGCTGGATCGCTACGAGGCGCGAGAGAAGGTCGTCGCCGACCTTGAAGCGCAGGGCCTGATCGAGAAGATCGAGGACTACACGCACTCCGTGGGCACGTGCGAGCGCTGCCACACCGTGATCGAGCCGCTGCTGTCGCGAGCAGTGGTTCTGCAGGATGAAGGAGCTTGCCGAGCCGGCGATCGACGTGGTGAAGCAGGGCAAGGTGAAGTTCTTCCCGGACCGCTACGCAGCGATCTACATCGACTGGATGGAGAACGTGCGCGACTGGTGCATCTCCCGGCAGCTCTGGTGGGGGCATCGGATTCCGGTCTGGAAGTGCGAGGACTGCGGGCAGTATACGGCCGCCAAGACCGAGCTTGAGGCCGTGCTCGAAGTGCGGCAGCTCGAATGTGACTCAGGACCCGGACGTGCTCGATACGTGGTTCTCCTCGGCGCTGTGGCCGTTCGCGACGCTGGGCTGGCCTGCAAAGACGCCTGAGCTGGACTACTTCTACCCGACCGACGTGCTCGTGACCGCGCGGGAGATCATCTATCTCTGGGTCGCGCGAATGATCTTCTCCAGCCTGGAGTATCTCGACGAGATTCCGTTCAAGGACGTGTATATCTACGCCACCGTGCTCAACGAAGAGGGCAAGCGGATGAGCAAGTCGCTCGGGACCGGCGTGGACCCGCTGGATCTGATCGAGCAATTCGGCGCGGACGCGCTGCGCTACGCGCTGATGCAGCAGGCCGGCAAGAACCAGGACATTCGGTTCTCCGACAAGCGCGTGGAGAACGTGCGCAACTTCGGCAACAAGATTTGGAACGCCTCGCGGTTTGTGATGATGAACCTTGAGGGCTATACGCCCTCTCCGAGCGGGGAGGGTCGGGGAGGGGTCCTCGGGCGCAGCCCTCGAAGACCGCTGGATTCTCTCTCGCCTGAACCGCACTATCGAGCTGGTCAACAGAAGCTTCACCACCTACGACATCGACGATGCCGCGAACGGGCTCTATGAGTTCGTGTGGAGCGAGTTCTGCGACTGGTATATCGAGCTTGCCAAGCCGAGGCTGCGCGCGGGCGGCGACGCAAAGGCGCAGGCGCAGGCGATGCTGCTATGCACGTGCTGGAGACGACCCTGCGCCTGCTGCACCCGATCATGCCGTTCATCACCGAGGAGATATGGCAGGCGCTGCCGCACGAGGGCGAGTCGCATCATGACCGCGCCGTTCCCTGAGGCCGATTTGTCACTTATCGATGAAGCGGCCGAGGCTGAGATGAACGCCGTGATGGACGCTGTCAGGGCCGTGAGGAACCTCCGGGCCGAGCTGGGCGCGGCGCCGAGCAAGCCGGTGGACGTGCTGTGGTGGGGTCGGACGCCGCAAGAGCCGCGGTCGAGCGCAATGCGGAGAGCATCAAGTCGCTTGCTCGGATAGGAGGGCTCAGCTTCGCCGATTCCATAGCGGATTCGGACAAGGGCAAATATCTTGCCGCGCATCTTTCTGGGACTCGATCTCTATATGGAGGTCGCTGGGCTTATCGACGTCGCGAAGGAACTGGAACGCATCGATGCTGAACTTGACGCGATTTCGAAAGAGCTTGCTCCGCACGAGTCGAAGCTGGCAAACCAGCAGTTCATCTCGCGTGCGCCGGCCGAGATTGTGGAAAAGGAGCGTAGGATCGTTACCGAACTCCGTGAGAAGGGGGAGAAGCTCATCGAGCGCAGGCGCGCGCTTGGTGAGTAAGAAGTGACTTGCGAGTGTAAAGCGAGTCTGGTATACTAAGTTCAAGCGGCCATGAGGACGCAATCGTGTGGAGCATGTTAGCAGGACGCGCGGTAGTCTTATGCGGACTTCTTCTCTGTGCATTACTGGTTCGCTCTGGCGCGTACGGAGGCACAATGAGCGGTGTTCCAGTAGTTGTACCCACTTACGTAGGATATGCGCCGCAAGTTGACGGCAAGGTGGGAGACCAGGCTTGGTCCAGCGCGCCAGGCGTGGACGAGTTCCATTTGGTTGGTTCAGGCGAGCCGGCCGGACAGCGCACGAAGGTCCGCGTCTGCTATGACCGGTCCACGCTCTACATTTCGTTCGAGTGCTTCGAGGACGAGATGGACCGGGTCAAGAGCGAGTTCGCTCAAGACGGTGAGCCGGTCTGGCAGGACGATTCGGTCGAGATATGGATCTCGCCCTACGCGGTTGCCGACCACGCGAAGACGCACCAGTTTGTGGTGAATGTCGCTGGCGCCAAGAGCTACAACCAGCCGGACTGGGTCCGGAGCCAGGAGAAGTGGCAGGCGGCGGCTACACGGCTGGCCGGCAAGTGGGTGGCTGAGATCGCGATCCCGTTCGATACCCTTCGCCCGCTCGGCAGAAACGAGCGCTGCTGGCGCGTCAACTTCTGCCGCAACGAGCACCCGCACGGTGAAACGAGCAGTTGGTCGCCTGTGCCGAGATGGTTTTCGACGTGCTCCCGCTTCGGCAAGCTCGTCGCGCCGGAGGCGGCATTCAGGTTTGCCACGTTCCGCGGCGCGCCTGTTGCGCTGAAAGCCGACCCCGCCGCCCCGGAAGGCGCTGAAGCGGTCTCGGAGCAGGCGGCTCAGCTCAGGTCGTCCGACCATATCGTCCCCGAGCCGCAAGAAATGCACCATCGCCTCAGCAAGCAACCGTTCCGCATCAACGCCGACACCCAGATCGTCATCGACGCCGACGCCGGCGAAGAGGACATGTGGACGGTCGACGAGATCAACTCGGCCATCGAGAAGCTCGGCGGGGCGCGGCTCGGCGTGGTGCATTCCTTCGCACTCGGGAGCGAACCGGGAGCGGCGAGCAACGTCATCATAGTCGGCGAGAGCGCTCGCAATCGATTGCTGCATGCGGTGTGCGATCGCGATTCAGTGCGGATGCCGCGGTCGCGCTACGGAACGGGCGCCTACGTCGTTGACGTGCTGCCGGAGCGCATCGTGGTCTCGGGGACGTCGCCGGCGGACACGTACTACGGCGCTCAGACGCTGAAGCAACTGCTCAAGCGTGGCGTGAGCGGCTCTATCACTGTGCCGGCCGTCAATGTCCGCGACTTCCCGCGGTTTGCGTTCCGCGGAGTGCATCTGCTCACGTCGCGCGATGCGCTGAGCTACATCAGCAAGCTTATCGACAACGTTCTGGCGCCGCTCAAGATCAACCACATCGTCCTGCAGACGGACAAGATCGCGTGGGCGAGCCATCCCGAGGTGATCGACAAATCCAACTTCATGCCGCGCGAGGATGTGCCCAAGCTGGTCGAGTTCGCGCGGCGGCACCATATTACCGTCACGCCGCTGGTGCAGTCGCCGGGCCACCTGGAATACGCGTTTCGCAACGGCGCCAATCTCGACATCGCCGAGGATCCGAAGGCGCCCTACTGCTATTGCATGACGAACCCCAAGTCTTATGACTTCATCTTCAGCATAATGGACGAGGCAATCGAGCTGTTCGGGCATCCGCAGTATTTGCACGCCGGCCACGACGAGTTCGACATGCGTGGCAGGATGCCGTGCGACGAGCGCTGTCAGGCCGTTGGCAAGGAGAAGCTCTACATCCAGGACATCCTGAAGATACACGAGCATCTCAAGTCGAAGGGCTGCAAGATGATGGTGTGGGGCGATGTGCTGCCCAGACCCGGCTATCGTGAGATGATAGACGAACTGCCCAAGGACATCCTCATCAACGATTGGCGCTACGGCCCCAGCACGGAGTATCCGACCGTTGAGTTCTACCAGGCGCATGGGTTTTCCGTTGTCGGATGCACCTGGTACGACCCCAGGAACATATTCACGTTCTCCAGCTTCGCGGCGCGGTGCGGCATCGCGGGCATGTTGCAGACCACGTGGACCGGCTGGAAGACCGAGCAGGAAACACTGCGCGACCAGCCCGACCAGGTCTACGCCTACGTCCTCTCGGCGGCCTGGGCATGGAACCCGATTCGCCCCGCAGTGGACGCTCTGCCTTACCGGCCCGACTGCGTGTTCGGCAGGCTCTGGTATGGGCAGAGCTCAAACACCTGCCCCAGCTTTTCGACAGTGAGGCTCGATCGCTACTGCAACATCTCCCGCGTTGACTCCGGCCGCGCGATGGGTTGGCTGGGAATCGGCCGCGGCAACGATCTGCGCGAGATGCCCGAGGGACTTGTGGAGATGGAGGGGACGCCGTTCAGAATTCGGCCGGCAAGGCTGAACTCGCCCGCGGCTATTATGCTCGACGGCGGAGCCTTACCCGGCACCTTCCCCAAACGCGTTGACGGGATCGAGGTGAACACGAAGCTGAACGCGCTGGATTTCCTGCACGGTTGCGCGTTCGCGGCCGATAACGGCGCGAAGGTGGGCGAGTATATCGTTCACTATGAAGACGGCAAGACCGAGACCATCGGGCTGATCTACGGCCGGAACATCCACGCTTGGGACGATCAGTCCACGGCGATGTCGTACGGGTTCGCGTGGCGCACACGCGCGCAGGACGGAAGGCTCATCGGCGTCAGCGAAACGCGGTGGAAGAACCGGCGGCCGGACGTGAAGGTGGCCAGCATCGACTTTGTTTCGGAAGGCACGGAGGCATCGCCGTTCCTGATCGCCATCACCGCCGAGCAGTGACTACAGGCCCAGCCTGTCGTACTGCTCGGTCGGGCAGCCTTCTTCGTCCAGTTTATCTTTGAGGCGCTTGCGGAGCCGGTCGGCGACGTCGGAATTCTGCTCGATGATATTCGTCTCGCTGAACAATGGCGTGTCCCGCCTGTAGAGGATCGACGGGAACTCGAAGTTGGCGGCTCTTGGAATTCGCCAGACCGGGCAATCTACTCCCTTGATGAACTTGCCGGCGACGGCGTCCGGCGAACTGCCCAGAGCGCTGTACCAGTAGAGCTCGCCGCCCCTTTTCGCCCCCTGGGAGAGGACGTGTTCGCCATCCGTGCAGCAGCAGCCCTCGCCGAACGTGCCCCAGTAGGCGAAATCCCTTCCGGGGCTCTCGCCCGCAAGAATGGGGAGTATTGAGCGGCTGTGGACCGCGTTGACGCCGCTCGCGCCGAGTGCGTCCAGCACCGTCGCATACATATCGACCGAGCAGGTGATCGCATCAGTTCGCGCGCCGCCGTTGGTCAGGTGCGGATGCCAGACGACGAGCGGGATGTTGGCGTGGCTGAGGTAGTGCGGGTGCTGCTTGCCGAACGGGATTCGCATGGTGGCGTCGCGCGCGTCCGGCGTGATCTCGCTAAGGTCGGTGATGGCCTCGGCGAGCTCGTGACCGTGGTCGGCTGTGAGGATGACCATCGTGTTGTCCCATAGATGGTGCTTGTCCATCACCGCCCAGACCTGCCCGAGCGCCTTATCGACCATGGTCAGCTTGCCCTGATACTGCGCTCTAATGTACGCAAGCTCCTCGAGGCTGGTCTGGTTCAGGAACGCCTTCCGCTGCTCGCCGTTCTGATATGGTGGCCAGCAGGTGTATTCGGGGTTCAGGTCATCGGTGTACATGGACCGATATGGCTCCGGCACGTGGAACGGCTCGTGGGCGTCGAAGCTCTCGATCTGGAGGAAGAACTTGTCCTGGTTTCGGTTCGCCTCCAGCCACTCGGCCGCGGCCTTGAACACCCTGGGCGAGAAGAAGTCTTCCTCACTTTTGAATTGAGCGACGTTGCGATAGTATCTGCTGCCCCAGCCCGGCCTGTGTTTGTTGATAGCGGCGACCCAATCGGGCTCGTTGGGCTGCTTTTCGGTCTTCCAATAGTCGTTTTCGTGGCCGCGGATCATCTCGCAGCCGTTGAAGTGCTCTATGTAGCCGTGGGCGCCGTTCTCCCAGTAGTGGTAGTGGTCGGTGACCATCTGCGTCACCGCGCCGGCCCTGGCGCACTCACGCGCAACGGGCGCGTCGAACGGTTCGATATGCCCCCAGCCCCTGTAGAGGAACTCCCGGCGTCCGGTCATCATCTCGCGACGGGCCGGCATGCAGGGCGCTGAGCCGATGAAGTGGTTGGTGAACGTGACTCCTCTGTCGGCTAGCGCGCATACATTGGGCGTCGAGACGGTGGTGCATCCGTAAGGGGAGAGATAATGGCGATTGCAGCTATCGATAAGGATCAGAATGACGTTCATGTAGTGTCTCCAGCGGGGTTGGTTTGCGCCAGTATACCACAGATGAGCATTGCGGGTCATTCGCGTCCGCTGATATAATACGTGTGGCAGCACGTCACCCTGGATTTGATTCAGGGTCCAAGTGTGGATGCTGGTGGTCTGGATGCTGAATCAAGTTCGAGCATGACGTGTTATTCATGACGTGTTATTGAGGAGATCTGAGCGTGGGCAAGGACGTTTCGACTCTTGGCGTTGGGATGGTTGGCTACGGCTATATGGGCAAGATGCACAGCTACGCATATGCGTCGCTGCCGTTCGTCTACCACCCGCTGCCGTTTCGTATCAAGCTGGTGGGCGCGTGCGCGCCAAGTGAGGCCAGCCGAGCGGTCGCATTGGAGAGCGCCGGCTATGAGTTTGCGACGCCCGACTACAGAGACCTTCTCGAAAGACCGGACATTCACATCATCAACGTCTGCACCCCTAACTACCTGCACAAGGAGCACGCGATGGCGGCGATTGGCGCGGGCAAGCACGTCTACTGCGACAAGCCGCTCGCGATGACCGGCTCCGACGCGCAGGAGATGGCCGACCTGGCGCGCGAGTCGGGCCTGACCTGCCAGGTGACGTTCCATAACCGGTTCTGTCCGGCATTGCTGCGCGCGAGGCAGTTGGTGGAGGACGGTTTTCTCGGCGATGTGCTCTCGTTCCGCGCGGTGTATCTGCACACCGGCTACAACGATCCCAAGCGGCCGATCAGTTGGAAGATGAGGCGCGAGACGAGCGGGGCCGGGGCGCTGCTCGATCTCGGGACGCACATCATCGACATCATCCGCTGGCTGGCCGGCGATTTTGGCAAGGTCAACGCACGCTTCCGCACGCTCATTAAGGAGCGGCCCACGCACGCCGGCAGTCCCGAGCTTGTGCCGGTGACGGTGGATGATATGGCGATGATGCAGGTCGAACTGCCGAACGGCGCGCTGGGCAGTATCGAAGTCTCTCGCATCGCGACCGGCGCGACCGACGATCTGCGGTTCGAGATCAACGGCTCGCGCGGGTCGATCGCGTTCGACCTGATGGATGCGAACTGGCTGTCGGTCTACGACGACACGAGGGCGGGTGGCGTTTACGGCGGCGAGCGCGGCTGGCAGCGGGTCGAGACGACTCAGAACTATCCGAAACCGGCGGTTCTGCCGGGCGGCAAGGCGCCTGTGGGCTGGATGCGGTTCCATATCGCCAGCCTGTATTCATTCGTGTCCAACGTCGTCGGGTCGCGCCCGGGCGATCCGAGCTTCGACGACGGCGCCGCGGTCCAGCGCATCTGCGACGCCGCCATAGCGTCGAACCAAGGCGGCTCATGGGAATTGATCGGGAAAGGGGGAAAACCAGAAAGGTAGAAGAGAGGGCTTCAGAACTGCCTTTCTCCCTTTCTGTCTTTCCCCCTTTGCCGATTCCCCTTCTCCGCGCTTCCGTGTTCGCCCCTTCCTCTGGTAGAATAGAGGTAATGAACAGGACCCAGTCGCATATCCGCAACTTCTGCATCATAGCCCATATCGACCACGGCAAGTCCACGCTTGCCGACCGCATACTCCAGTTCACCGGCGCAATCGACGACCGAGAGATGAAAGACCAGGTCCTCGACGGCATGGACCTGGAGCGCGAGCGCGGCATCACGATCAAGATGACCGCCGTCCGGCTGGAGTACACGGCCAAGGACGGCGCAGACTTATGAGCTCAACCTCATCGACACCCCCGGTCACGTGGACTTCAACTACGAAGTCTCGCGCTCGCTGATGGCGTGCGAGGGCGCGATTCTCGTGGTGGATGCGAGCCAGGGCGTGGAGGCGCAGACGCTCGCCAACACCAACCTCGCCATGGCCGCCAATCTGGAGATCATCCCGGTCATCAACAAGATCGATCTCGAACTGGCCGATCCCGAGCGCGTGCGGGAGGAGATCGAGAACGTGGTGGCGGTGGATGCCTCCGAGGCGATTCTGGCCAGCGCGCAGGCAGGGAATCGGCACCGAGGAGGTCCTTGAGGCGATCGTCAAGAGCGTCCCGCCGCCATCGGGCGATGCGGCGAAGCCGCTGCGGGCGCTGATATTCGACTCCCACTTCGATCAATACCTGGGCGTCGTGGCGTATCTTCGGGTCGTGGACGGCGAGATCAAGCCCGGCATGCGAATTCGCATGATGGCGAGCGGCAAGGAGTTCGAGGTCAGCGGGTGTCGGTGTGTTCAAGCCCGAGATGTCGAGCCGACGAGCTCGCTCGGGGCCGGCGAAGTCGGCTACTTCACGGCGGGCATGAAGAACGTCGGCGATACGCGGGTGGGGGACACCGTCACCGACGCCGTCGCGGCCGGCTACCGAGCCTCTGCCGGGCTATCGCGATGTGAAGCCGATGGTGTTCTGCGGCCTGTTCCCGACCGATTCCGGGCAGTATACCGTCTCTGCGCGACGCTCTGGTCAAGCTTCAGCTCAATGACGCCGCGCTTACTTACGAGCCCGAAAGCTCCGCGGCCCTGGGGTTCGGCTTTCGATGCGGATTCCTCGGGCTGCTGCACATGGACATCGTGCAGGAGCGGCTGGAGCGCGAGTTCGATCTGACCCTTATCGCGACCGCGCCGAGCGTGGTCTATCGCGTGATCAAGACCAGCGGTGACGTATCTCGATATCGAGAATCCCGAACAATCTCCCGCCTCCGACCGAGATCGAGGAGGTGGAGGAGCCGTTCGTCGCATCGCGACGATCCTCGTGCCGAGCGAATACGTCGGCGTATGCGATCGAGCTTTGCAGGGAGAGGCGGGGGATCTACGTCGACATGGAGTATCCCGCGCCCGATCGGGTGATGATCCACTACAAGCTGCCGCTCGCCGAGATCGTGATGGACTTCTTCGACGCGCTCAAGAGCCGCACGCGCGGCTATGCCTCGTTCGACTACGAGTTCTCCGACTACGAGGTCTCGCAAGCTTTCAGCAAGCTCGAACGTGATGCTCAACGGCGATCCGGTCGATGCGCTCTCGTTCATCACCCACCGCGACCGCGCCTACTCGCGGGCGAAGGTGCTGGTCGAACGGCTCAAGGAAGTGATCCCGCGCCAGCAGTATGAAGTCCGAATCCAGGCGACGCTCGGCCAGCAAGATCATCGCCGCGGCGACCGTGAAGCCCTATCCGCAAGAACGTCACGGCCAAATGCTACGGCGGCGACATCACCCGCAAGCGCAAGCTCCTCGAAAAGCAGAAAGAGGGCAAGAAGCGCATGAAGTCCATCGGCAGCGTCGAAGTCCCGCAGGAAGCGTTTATGAGTGTGCTGAAGATAGGGGACGACAAATAGAATTACGAATTACGAATTACGAAATACGAATTGGCGCGGACGCCATCGCAGGAGGCAGTCGTTGTTAGTATGGCACGCGATATGATCGCCTCTGTAGAGGTCTTCTACGGCATTCGGGGGAAGTCGAGCTGCGAGCTTTCGATTCCCGAGACGGCGCGGCGGGTGGTGGAGGCCGGGTTCGGGGTCGAGGTGCTGCTGGCGGATCATTGGATGCTGAGGGAGCGACCGTCGGAGGAGACGATCGAGCATTTGACCGAGATATGCCGGGTGGCGAAGATCATGACCACGCACGCGTGCCTCAACACGTGGAACCCGGACGCGTTTCGGGAGGAAGCGCTGCTGGCTGCGCGGATCGGGATTCCGTTGATGGTGATTCATCCATACGTACTCGGGCTGGACATCGAGGACTGCCGGCCGGCGGAATCTGAGGTGCGGGACCTGTGCAGGTTCGCTCTCGATAACGGCGTGATGCTCGCGCTTGAAAACCTTGGCAAGACGGGGGTCAATTCGTTGAGGCGGGCGCTGGACATGGTCGGCGCGGAGCCGGAACGGACCGGGCTGGGGATATGCATCGACGTCGGTCACGCGAACCGAAGCTGCACGCTGGACGGTATTCGGCCCGAGGCGTTCCTGAAGGAGTTTGGCGAGCTTATCCTTGAGGTGCATGTCGATGATAACCTCGGCGAGAAGGACCTGCACCTGCCGCCGGGCCAGGGCAATATCGACTGGCCGCCCGTCATCGAGGCCATCGGCGAACTGCGCGACGACGCCGTCATCTGTCTGGAGATCACGTCGGACGGCGATCCGATCCAGACGCTGAAGGACTCGCGGGACTTCCTGCTGCGCGCGGTCTGCTCGCCATCCGCGTGAGTGCCGGGCGGTACGCGCCGCGCCCTTCGATACGCCCTTTCAGGGCTACTCAGGACTTGCGCGGGGTGGGTAACTGAGCTATGTGCAAGCACCAATTCACTTCGATTGAAGAGCGCCCGATAGAGGTCTACGCATTCGGCTCCGGGCCGAAGGTCACGCTGATCATGGCCGGTGTGCACGGTGACGAACAGCGTGGCGTAGACATCGTTCGCGCGATCCACGCGGTGCTCTCGAAAGCGCCGGCGGATGCACTCGATGGGCACCGGATCGTGCTCATGCCGTGCGCGAACCCGGACGGCTACGCCGCCAACAAGCGCCAGAACGCGAACAGGGTCGATATCAACCGCAATTTCCCCGATAGGACGTTCGGCACGGGCGACGAAGTCCGGCAAGTTCTACGGCGGGAAGGTCGCGGGGTCGGAGCCGGAGACGAAGGCGATCATGGCGATCGTGAGTGACTACAAGCCGCGGCTGATCGTTTCGTTTCACTCGTCGCTTGCGTGTGTGAACTACAACGGTCCGTGCGTGAGACTCGCGCGGCGCATATCCAGGGCAACCGGCCTGCCGGTCGTCGGCGACATAGGCTACCCCTGTCCCGGCTCGATGGGCAACTACTACGGCTTCGACAAGCGCCTGCCTATCATCACCCTTGAGCTGCCCAAGGAAGACGTAGATGTGTCGAGCTACGCCGGCATGCTGCTCAGCGTGCTAGGAATCACTGGCCGATGAAGCGTCCCGATTGGATAAGAGCCAAAGCCCCCGACGGGGCGGAATATCGCGAGCTGAAGCGGCTGGTGGAGTCGGCGAGACTGCACACTGTCTGCCAGAGCGCGCATTGCCCGAACATAGGCGAGTGCTGGCGTGAGCGTACAGCTACGTTTATGATTCTGGGAAATACTTGCACACGTAACTGTGCGTTCTGCGCGGTCGATCACGGCCGGCCGGAGGCTGTTGACGAGGATGAACCCAGGCGCGTCGCGGAGGCGATCAGGCATCTGGGCCTCAAGCACGCGGTGGTCACGAGTGTCACGCGCGACGATCTAGCCGACGGCGGCGCGAGCGCCTTCGCCGCGACGATCCATGCCATTCGCGAGTGCGTGCCCGGCTGCAGTATCGAAGTGCTGATTCCCGATTTTCAAGGGGACGAGAGCGCCCTTCGCTGCGTGGTCGAAGCGGGCCCGGACGTGCTCAATCACAACGTGGAGAACGGTCGAGAGATGCTATCCGGCGGTGCGCCCGCAGGCAGTGTACGCCCGTTCGATAGAGCTGCTTCGTCAGGCGAAGGGGATGGATAGCCGCTTGCGCACCAAGTCCGGTCTGATGGTAGGCGCCGGTGAGACGTGGGATGAGGTTCTGGCGACGATGCGCGACCTGCGCTCGGCCCGCTGCGACATGCTCACCGTCGGCCAATACCTGGCGCCCTCTGAACAGCATTACCCAATCGCCCGCTACTACACCCCTGATGAGTTCGAGGGTCTCAAGCGGATCGCGCTCGAACTCGGCTTCTCGCGCGTCGAATCCGCTCCTCTTGTCCGCAGTTCGTATCACGCGGGCCGGGGCGTCATGGAACAAGTACCGCGGAGAGTGTCGCAAGCTGGTACCATTACCGGTTTTTGGCGCGATGGATATGACTGCGGTTGACTTTGTTCCGTATGTGTGCTATAACGAAATCGGTGTTTGCTCGCCCGCTAACGGAAGAGCGGGTCTGTTGTTTACCTCATACGGATGGGCCGAATTCTGCGCAGTAAAGATCAACGCATCGTAACGCTGACTCTCATTCATCGAAGAACGGGTGGGCAGACCCGGCTCTGCTGAGGTTCAGTGCGAATGCGTTTGAGAGGGTGAAGCGGTTTGCGTGCAACTACCGCCCTGTTGTTCATAGTGCCTGTCCTGGTCATTCTAGGCTCAAGCCTGGCATGGGCCGACGATAACCACACGCCTCAGGTCCCCGAAGTCTCAGCCGCCGTTCTCGCGCCTCTTGGCGTAGGGGCGGTGATTGCGGTCGAGCGGCGAAGGCGGAAGCTGGCGGCGGTGCGCCGCGGCGTGGGAACGGCCTATTTCATCACCAAGCGCTGTGTCGATTTCTGTCTGTCGTCCTGCCTGCTTATCGCGCTGGCCCCCGTGTTTGCAGTGCTCGCACTGCTTGTGAGGCTGAGCGGCACCGGGCCGATACTGTTCCGGCGCCGGGTGGTCGGCAGAAACGGCATGAGCTTCGACATGCTCAAGTTCCGCTCGATGGTATCGGGCGCGGAGCAGATTCTGGCGGAAGACGAGCACCTCAGGAGGGTCTATTACATCAACTGCAAGATCGAGGATGACCCGCGCGTAACAAGCGTGGGCAGACTCCTGCGCAAGACCAGCCTCGATGAGTTGCCGCAGCTCATCAACGTGTTCCTTGGGCACATGACGTTCGTCGGTCCCAGACCGATACACGCCGACGAAGTGGCGATCTATGGCCCCAACGTCGAGCGGTTCAAGACGGTCACTCCCGGCATCACCGGGCTGTGGCAGACCAGGGGCCGCAGCAATACCTCATACGAGGATCGTGTCCGGATGGACATGCAGTATATCGACGAGCGAAGCATACTCCTCGACCTCTGGATTCTGGCCTACACCATTCCCGCGGTACTGCTGAAGCGAGGCGCCTGCTAACAGGCGCGCTACGCGATACCAGACCTCACCTCGGAACTCATCACAACGTGCAGCCGTATATACGTCTAGCTCAACCGCTGCTGGTTGAGCCTGTGCGCGCAATTCTCTATGGGAAGCGGCAGAGACTGACGTGGTATAATGCATGAGTAGTGAGCCACGGAAGGCGACCTGTCGCGCCGAGCTCCATTAGGCGGTCTCGAATGGGATTTTGGCATGTAGTCCGAGTCGTGAAGCATAGGAAGTGGGTGATCTCGGGGATCGTCGGGGTTACCGTGCTTGTGATCGCGATAGCCGCGCCCAAGCCCAGGATCGTCTACGAAGCATCGGCTTATATGTCCCCGTCGGCCCAGGTCATGCAGGGCGGGTTGACGACTGCCAACAAGGGAGACAACCGCAGCGTCGTGCCGGACCGGGAAGTCATCCTCAGCAACCTTATCATTCTTGCTCAGCAGGGAGAAGTCTACGACAGGGCACGTTCGTTTCTGGAGAGACCTGTAGCGGAGCAGGAACGGGAGATCAGGGACTTTGTGGAGACGATACGCCGGAGACGCAGTTGCCCAAGTGCCCTGCGAATCCCATAACCAAGATCGATATCGAACCCGGCCGGCCTCTGACCCCGCAGGAATGGTCCGAAGTGCTCGACGTCGCGCCGATGCAGAACCTCAGCGTGGGCGAGAAGGGCACGACTACCGATATCATTCGTATCACCGTCAGAATGCACAACGGTGACGTAGTCCCCTATCTGGCGAACGCGGTAGCGCTGGCCTTTGCGGAGACCTACCGCGACAAGAGCCGCGCAGACACAAAGACCTACACGACATTTCTGCGATCAAGCAAAGAGGACGCTAAGGGCAAACTCGATGCGATGCGCCAGAAGATGGCCGAGTATAAGCAGACGCACAACGTGATGTCCGTGGATGCGGAGGCAGGCAGCGCGATCTCGTCGCTGGCGAGCCTCAACGCCGCGAAGAGCGCGGCCGAATCGTCCATTCAAGAAGCTCAGGCGGCTCTGCGAGATGTGGGCGCTCAGTTGGCGGTGCAGCCGTTGGTCGTTCGACAGAAGCTGCCCTCGGAGATGAACCCCGAAGTGCAGAAGCTGCAGGTGGAACTCGCACAGGCGGAGAGCGATATGCGCATGCTGTCCTTGCGCTACAAGCCCGACCACGATCTCTACAAGGCCGCTCAGACCAGGATTGCGGGACTCAAGGACCGCATAGCAAAGGCTGGCGCGAGCTATGACTCGCCTGTGGTCAACGACATACACCTCGATCTGGCCAGGAAGCGATCAGAGGCCGAGTACGCGCTCGCGCAGGCCAGGGCCAGGAGCGCGTCGATAGAGGCCAGCATCGGTGCAGGCGCAGGCTAAGATCAACAAGCTGGCGCAGGAGCAGCCTGAGTTGGCCGAACTCATGACCGAGTACACTCAGGCGGAAAACACGTATAGGACGTTGTCCGAGAAATACGATCAGGCGCTGATCGCGGAGCAGGAGTTTACCAAGACGGGCTCTATCGTGCCCTACGGGTGGGCTCACGTTCTCGGCAAGCCGGTTCAGATCGGGCCTTCGCGGAAGCTGCTGCTGCTGTTCGGCCTGGCCCTGTCGCTTGCCTTTGCGGTGGTTGCGGTCGTCTGGCTCGATTCCATCGATAACAGGATGCGCAATGCGGCGGATGTCGAGAAGCTGCTGGAACTGCCGGTGATGGGGTTGACGCCGCAGCTTACGGGCGCGGACGGAAGCCTTCCGAGGCTGACGCATCTATACCCGCTGTCGGCGATGGCGGAGTCGTACCGGATCCTGCGGACCAATATACTGTTCACGCTGCGCGACAACCCGTTCAAGACGCTCATGGTCGCGACCGGTCGGCCGGGCCAGGGCGCGACTACCACGATATGCAACCTTGCGATAGCGCTTGCCCAGATCGGCAAACGGATCATCCTCATCGATGCGGATATGCGGCGGCCGAGCCTGCACGAGTTCTTCGACGTTCCAAACGAGGCGGGGCTGAGCACGCTTCTGCAGAGGGCAAGCGCGCTTACGGATGCGCTGCAGAAGACCGAGATCGATAACCTGATAGTGATTCCGGCCGGTCCGCAGCCGCTGAACCCGTCGGAACTGCTTGGCTCTGAGCGGATGCACGAGCTCGTGGGCAAGCTTGGAGGAGCACTGCGACCTGGTGCTGTTCGATTCGCCGAGCACGGTCGTGTTCAGCGACGGGCCGATGCTTGCGAGTTGGATGGATGCGGTGCTGATGGTGGTGTCCGCCAACGAGGTGCCAGAGGAACCGAGGCCCAGACGCGCGACCTGCTCAGGCGGGCGAAGGCCAATATAATCGGGGTAGTCGTGAACCAGCATGGCTTCCGATAATATAGACAGCTGTCACTTCTACACATCGTATTATGCAAGCGACACAGCCGAAACTGAGCGGCAATGGTGATGGCGGCGATGGTCCGAAGCCGAAGCCCAGCGCGCCAAAGGCGATTCCCGCGCCGGCCGCTGTGGCGGTTGACGAAGCCGAGGCAGTCGCCGAGCCGGGCGACGCCGAGCCAGAGCACGAAGCAGAGATAGTCCGTTTCCGGAGTAGGTAAGAGAGGGCGAGTTGGAGCAGACGGTCGTCGAAAAACCATAGTGGAGCAGCTCGACGAACCATGGCCGGAAGAGCGGAGAGTGGGCGCGCTCCGCATCCTGTGGCAGCACAGGGAGCTGTGCTGAGCCTGACGCGGCGTGACATTCGGTCGCGATACAAGCAGTCGGTGCTGGGCATCGCGTGGGCGCTGCTGCAGCCGCTGGCGATGACGATGGTGTTCACGGTCGTGATGTCGCACATCGCGAAGATCGATACGGGGAAGATTCCCGCCCCGATCTTCGTCTACATTGCGATGCTGCCGTGGACGTTTTTCAAGGCGGGTTGACGGGCGGGTCGGAGTGTCTGGTCAGCAACTTCAACCTGATCACGAAGATATACTTCCCGCGGGAGGTCTTTCCGATCTCGGCGATACTGGGCAAGACGGTGGACCTGGGGCTCGGCATGCTGGTCCTGGTGCCGCTGCTGATCTTCTACCACATCCACCTGACGTGGATGGTGCTGCTGGTGGTCCCGCTGCTGCTGATTCAGATTTGCCTGATGCTTGGGGTCACGTTCCTGCTGTCGAGCTGGAACCTGTTCTATAGGGACATCCGGCACGTGATGCCGCTGCTGATGCAGGTGTGGATGTATATGACGCCGGTGATCTACGGGCTGAAGTCTGGTGCCGAAGAGATACCTTGGGTTCTATATGCTGAACCCGATGGCGTCGGTGATGGACAGCTTCCGCAAGGTGGTCCTGGACGGCCAAGCGCCGACTTGGAACTACCTGGGCATAGCGGCGGCTGTTTCGATTGGTTTTCTGATCGTGGGATATCGCACTTTCAAGAGACTGGAACCGGCGTTTGCGGAGACGATATAGCGCGCTATGAAAGTCATCTCGGTAGAGAATGTATCGAAGAAGTTCATACTGGCGCACGACAGACCGAGAAACCTGGCTGACGCGGCGCGGGGGGTGTTTCAGCGCAAGCAGCGCGAGGACTTCTGGGCGCTGAAGGACGTGAGCTTCGAGGTGGAGCAGGGCGAGGCGCTCGGCATCATCGGCCACAACGGCGCCGGCAAGAGCACGATGCTCAAGCTGCTCACTCGGATAATGGACCCGACCAAGGGCCGCATCCGCACACGAGGCCGAGTATCGGCTCTGATCGAGGTCGGCGCGGGCTTCCACCCGGAGATGACCGGGCGAGAGAACATCTACCTGAACGGCTCGATACTGGGAATGACTCGTGCTGAGATAGACAGGAAGTTCGATGAGATTGTGGCGTTTGCCGAGCTGGAGAAGTTCATCGACACGCCGGTGAAGCGGTATTCGAGCGGGATGTATGCGAGGTTGGGGTTTGCGGTAGCGGCGCATGTGGACCCGGAGATATTGATCGTTGATGAGGTGCTGAGTGTGGGCGATATGGGGTTCCAGGACAAGTGCGGGGCAAGAATGGCGGATCTGCGCAGAGCTGGCAAGACCATTGTGTTCGTCTCCACAATCTGAATGCGGTTATTTCGCTATGCGATTCGGTGTTGCTTATGAGTCGCGGTGTGGCCGTGTCCCGCTGCAAGCCAGGCGAAGCGGTGGCGGAGTATAAGAGATCGATGCGGCGCGAGCCTTCTTATCAGCCAGTCACGTCCCCGGATGGCGACATGGTGCATGAGTCCACGGGTATTGAGAGCATCGAGGTAGTTGGCCCAAACGGGAACTCGGTCAGACCCTCCGAGCCCGTTGAGTTTCTGGTCTCCTACAGCGCAGACAAGCTTACAAACAGGAGTGCGTTTCGCTCTCTCGCGTCTACAACAGGTACGATCAACTGGTTGCCCGAACCGCAAGCACCGATTTCGTCGCGGATCTACGGTTTCCGGGATCCGGCATCGCGCGTGTCAGGGTTGACAGCCTACCGCTGATTCCCGACATCTACCGCGTCGTCGGCGTTGTGACCAACCTTGGAGGCACCGCAGTGCTTGAAGATAGCGGGTGCCAGTGCGAGATCAGGATCACTCACCCTGATGATCTCGCTGTGGATTGCGAGCCAGGCGCTCAATGGGGCCACGTGTTCTTGAGGGCGGACTGGCAGCAATGCGAGTCGCGCGAGCCAGGTGAGCGTCGTTGAGAAAGCGCGAGCCGCGCATGCTGATTGCGGGTTCCCCTTGCGGGAATGGCAATGTCGGAGAGGACGCAATTGTGGACGTGCTCATCCGACGCCTGCTCAAGAGAACAAGCGCCGAAAAGATAAAACTCGTGTCCCGTGATTTTGCGCGGACTCGGGACATGTGGCCGGTGAGGAATGTGGGCGCCTTTCAGAAACGCTACGTCAGGGCGTTCTTCGGGGCAGACTTCTTCATTTTCTCGGGGTCGACCATGCTCTCAGAGGCGCCGGACTACTCACTCAGGCTGCTAAGGATGGCAAAGCGTTATCGAAAGCGGACTATCGTCATGGCTGCCGGGGTTAACGATTTCGGTGACGAGGCCGTCCGGCGGGAAATGGCTCAGGCGTGTGAGTGGGCTGACGTGATCACCACGCGGGATGCCCAAAGCGCTGAGCGCCTCAGAGCCATGGGAGTCTCGCGCACCCCCATTTTCGCCACGGCCGACCCCGCCGTAAGCTTTGACTCATACCGGACTAGCGACGCTGATGAGTTGTTCACGGAGTTCGGTGTTGCGACTGACAAGCCTTTGATCGGCATCGGTCTTTGCTACGAAGCCGGATACCGCGACGTGGAGCAGATGCTCCCGGACCTGGACATGTTGGCGTCAGCACTTGATGCCATCTGCGAGAAGGGATTTGGCATAGTGTTCATTCCTTCGGTTATCAACCCCGGACGAGACGCGTGGGTGCACATCAGAGTGCGAAACCGGATGAGAGCTGCGGGGTCTGTATCGCTATTGCACCATTGGCTCACGCCTGCCCAGCTAACTGCAGCGATGTCCAGGCTGGAGCTGTTTATCGGGAGCAGGCTGCATGAACTGATACTAGCCGTGGTGGCGGGTACCCCCGTCATTGGCCTAGCCCGCCAGGAGAAGATCAAGAGCTTCGTGGCGCGCATAGGTGATGACGATCCGCTTCTACCGGCCAGCATGACGAGGGTCGGCTTCCTGGGCAGAGTCGAGGCCGCGCTGGGCGGTAGTGTCCAACGCAGGAGCGATATTGCCAAGGGACTCGGGCAGATGAGAGAAGCGGAGCGGTTCAATGAGACGGTGTTGGACGCTTTTCTTGGCGGAACGCGCTCCTATGCTGGGTTGGCCGGCGCGGATGCGCAATCATGAGCGAGAGTGATCCTGGAGAACAAGGCTATCCGCGTGCTCTATGTTCTGGACACGAGCACCATCGGGGGGGCGGAGTGTAGTTGGCTTGGCCTGATAAAGGGACTGGAGAGAAGCCATGTGATCTCTGCAGCAGCGCTTGTTGAGGGAGAGAGTGTGGGCTGGTTTGAGAGTGAGCTGGCCGCACGCGGAGTGCCATTCAGCTTCTTTGAGCCGGGGCAATGGCGGAAGCGCGATCCCAGGCCATACTTGCGTTCGGTATCTGAGATTTATCCATTGTTCGACAGCACAGGGTTGATGTAATCCACGTCAACCACCCGGAATACTACGCCGATATTGCATTCTGGGCCGCGCGTTGGTGTCGCATTCCGATCATCATACACTTCCACAACGAATCAGTGGATAACCCCGGGCTGCAGTGGTGGAGGCAGCACTACGGCAAGTATCTGCGTTGGGCTGATGCACTCGTGCATGTATCCGAGGGGACAAGGCGGAGCCTTGAGTCCCACGGAATATTGAACCGGAACACGCGCGTGATCTATAATGGCATCGACACGGACGAGTTCAGCCCGAACAACAAGGATGGTTCACTTCGGAGGCGGATGGGCCTGAATGGCACGGATCAACTGATCGGTTACGTGGGCCGCCTGACCGAGGGGAAGGGCGTCCTGGACCTTGTTCATGCTTTTGCGGAACAGGACCCGCACACTCATTTGGCAATCATTGGAGAGGAAGGCATCCCTGAGTATATGACGCAGTTGCACGCGGACATCGACAGACTCGGCCTAGGCGACAGGGTTGTCCTCACGGGGTTTAGCGACGATGTGCCGCGTCTCATTGCCGACCTGGACATTCTGGTGCTGCCCTCCCGGAACGAAGGTTTCGGCAGAGTGCTCGTAGAGGCCATGAGCTCCTGCATTGCGGTTGTGGCGACGGATGTCGGAGGCATACCGGAGGCTGTGCGAGACGGAGTAGATGGGCTTCTCGTGCCGCCTCAGGCTGTATCGGACCTGGCTGCAGCGATCAGGCTTCTTGTTTCGGACGAGGCTTGCCGGCTGCAGATGGGTCTGCACGGACGGGATCGTGCGGTGAGCGAGTTCTCGCTATCGCGACAGTGCAGGACCACGGAAGCGATGTATTCCGAGGTCTGTTCTCGGAGGAGGCCCCGATGAGCGGGATCAGGACGATATTCCTACCCAGACAGACCAGCGGCAATGAGTACCAGAACCTGCTGGGCGAAGCTCTGGAGAAACTCGGTGTGGAAGTCGATGGGCTGCCCGGGTACCGGTGCAGTGAAGCTCATCTACCCTCGCTCCTGAAACCGGGCGGCAGGGACGTCCTGCATTTTCATTGGATCCACTACTTCTTTGCGACCGGCAGATGGCGCGGAGCCATCAGAAGAAGCGTCAGGCTGGTATGGTGGCTGTCCCAGATACGGTCGCGAGGAGGCGGCATCGTCTGGACGGCGCACAACCTGGAAAACCACGAGAACCGATTCAGGACGCTGGATCGTTTCTGTACGCGGATGGTAGCCAGGCAGGCGCACGGGATCATCGCGCATACCGAATCAGCGAAGAATGCGGTGATTGAGAGGTTCGGGCAGAAAGACAAAGTATGTGTGATCCCACATGGGCACTACATCGGGGCGTATCCCAACGATGTCTCACCCGCCCAGGCGCGAGAGGCTCTCGGCATACCCAAAGACGCCATTGCGATGCTCAACCTTGGTCTGGTCCGGCCGTACAAGGGCATTCTGGGTCTGGTGGAGAGGTTCAAGGAGCTCTCGCATCCTGATGCCCAGCTCATCATCGCGGGCGGAGTGAACAGGGAAGACCACGGTCGGGAGGTAGCCGCGAGGATTGGCGAGTCAAGCAACATACGGTTTCTTCCGACCTTTGTTCCTGACGATCAGATTCAGGTGTTAATGAATGCGAGCGATGTCGTGGTGCTTCCTTACAGAGATATACTGACGTCCGGCAGTCTGATCCTTGCCATGTCGTTCGGCAAGGCGTGCATTGCACCACGCATCGGCTGTATGAGCGATACGCTGGACGAATCAGGAGGTTTCTTGTACGATCCATCCGATCCGAACGGCCTGCACGACGCTATGCGTGAAGCGATTCGCAGGAAGGACGAACTGGCGGAGATGGGACAACATAACATCCAGGTTGCGGAGCAATGGAGATGGGACGACATCGCCCGCATGACGCTTGACGTATACACGCAAAGCGTGTAATGCTGCATCAGACCGGAGTTGGAGGGATTGCCCTCGTCGCGCGACCATAAGGAGGATACTGCTGTGAGCATCGCTCCCGACGGGGTGAGCATCATCATACCTGCTTACAATAGAGGGAACGTACGTCAGAGAGGCGATCGAGAGCGCACTAGCTCAGACCCACCCAGATGTAGAAGTGATTGTTGTCGACGACGGCTCAACAGATGATACGGAGTCTGTTCTGCTCGAGTACGCAAAGCGCATTCGCTGTATTCATCAAGCCAACGCGGGAGTCAGCGCCGCGAGGAACCGTGGAATTCTGGAATCGAGTGGCGACTATCTCGTTTTCCTGGACGCCGATGACCGCCTGCTTCCTCGCATGGTCGAGTCCTTGCACGCGGCTCTGCTGCATCACCCCGAATGCGCGGTTGCATACTCTGGTCACTACGAGATAGGCGTCGATGGTAGGCGCCTGGCAACATCCGGGATCGAGCGGCCGTCGGGTCGGGTGTTTGGCAAGATGCTGGAACGAAACCTTGTGTCAATGCCTGCCTCGGCATTGGTAAGGAAGACGGCTCTGGCCTACAGCGGGGTGTTTGATTCCATGCCTGCCACAGCAAGAGGACTACGATCTGTGGGTTCGCTTGTCATACTACTCGGGTTTTGTGTTTGTACCAGAGCACCTGTCCGAGTATAGGACTGTTCCAGATAGCAAGTCCCGCAATTGGCGGATACGCAGGGTGGCCAAGCGACGCTTACTTGCTAAGTTGTCGTGGTTTCTTCGATGCGTGGGACTACATCAGCGCGAACTACGACCGCTCAAGAGGGCTTCGGCGTCCGAGTATGGCCGGCAGAGGGTACAGGACGGCTTCAAGCACTTCTGGGCAGGTGAGTATGAAGAGGCTCTGGGAAAGATGCTTCGTGCAGTGCTAGCCAAGCCGGCGTATCTGTTGAATCGGGGCGTGTTGTCGGTGCTCTGGAGATCGTTTCGGCTTAGGCGAGTGGGCGATGGCCAGAAGAACAGAGGCGACTGTTGAAGATCGCGACTCTTCGCGATCTGCCGGGCGGCGGAGCGCTGTGTGCAACGCGGAACCAGCTTTGCAGGATAGAGGAGCACTGTTGTGCCCACCTCTATCCGCCGGAGGGAATCGGGCGAGTTCGATTTCGTGTCTCTGACTTGGCTCACGCAATGGCCCGGCGATCAGCGCGCGCAGGTGCAAAGGGACTGGAGGTTGCCGTGGAGGCGTTTCTGCAGAAGATGGGACGGCGGGCCGCGAAAGCGGTCAACCCGTGGTGGTGGGCGCGCAGAGCTGCCGCCTACGGGGACGGCCGCGAAGCGGGCAAGGTTCTGGCTCTGCTCAGGTCTGCAAGAAACGGAGAGCGCCTGGATGCGGGAGGCTGGCAAGTTAGCAGACTGGCCGCAACACTGCGGAACGCCTATACACACTGTCGATATTACAGAAACCTCTTTGACGACGTCGGCTTCAGCCCTGGGAAACCAGAGGACTTCCGCAAGATTCCCCTCTTGGACAAAGCCACGGTCAGAAGCAGGGCGTCGGAGCTGGTTGCCGACAATCTCAGAGCAATCAACCATCAGATGTGGAAGACCGGAGGCAGTACTGGCGAGCCGCTGCACTTTCCGTTGTCCTACGTTGCCTCCAGGATAGACCAGGCGCACTACGAGTTCACCTATGACTGCATGGGCTACGAGCCGGGCGACAGGATCATGGCGTTCAGCGGGCGCGTGATTCCCGACCATTTGATCGCACTTGGCGTGCTATGGGAGGACGTGCCCGTCGCCCACGGGTTCCCATACGGCGAGCGATACTACTCGGCGTTCTACACTAACGAGAAGACGCTGCCGATGCTGGTCCAACACGTGCTTGACAGCCGGCCATCCGTTCTTAGAGGGTTCCCATCACTCATAAACACCTTCGCGGAGTATATGATCAGGAACGGTATCGAGGTGCCGTTCAAGGTCAAGGGAGTGCAGTTCGTATCGGAGGACGTCTTTCCTTGGCAGATCAGCAACGCGAGCAAAGCGTTCAACGCGCGAGTGTTCTTGCAGTATGGCCATTCTGAATCGTGTGTGTTTGCTTATACCTTGGACGAAAGCTACGCGTACTACTGCTCGCCTTTCTACGGCATGACCGAGATTCTCGATTCCGACGGGATTCATGTAGGTGAAGGCGAGGCAGGCGAGGTGGTCGTGACGGGTTTGCACAACCGCGCCTTGCCGCTTATCCGCTACAGGACAGGCGACATAGCCGTGTACCGGGGAAACGAGAACGGATTCGTGATGCTTGATCGTATCCAGGGCAGGGCGGTGGACTATATTCGCACAGCCGACGGTGACCAGTTTCCGATCTCGGCGATGCCGGAACTGAATGCGTTGAAGCATGTGTACAGATGGCAGGTAGTCCAGGACGTGCCGGGGGAAGTCGCGCTCTCGATCGTCAAAGAGCCTGACTACGACGAGGAGGACGAGCAGGAACTCCTCGCGTGCTTTCGCAACCAGTTCGGTGTGAGCGCACGAATAGACTACATCGATTCGATACCGCTGACGCAGCGGGGCAAAGTCAAGCTGCTGGTGCAGAACATCGACAACAGCGACGCATCACGGGGAAGAGGTCCGGAGCTTTGAGGATAGCCGTGTTCAACAACTTGCCGACAGGGGGAGCTCTGCGGTCTACCACCACGATCCTGGAGCGCCTGCGGGAGAAGCACGAGATCACCTGCTTCACTCTTTCGACGGGGGCTGGCTCGGGACGAGCTTTCCAGGATGTATGCGACAGACTGGTTGTGTACGATCATGAGTCCCCGCGCGAACAGATGGCCCAAGAGGCTGGTGCCGATAGGCTGGCTGGTTGATCTCAAGCGCATTTCGGCTCTTCAACGCAAGATCGCCCGCGAGATCGACTCCGGTGGATACGATCTGTGCTTCACCAGCAACTGCATGTTCTTCGATGTGCCGTCGATACATCGGTATCTGCAGGTGCCAGTTGTATACTACAGCAGGTCAACTTCATACCCGGTCATTACAAGGCCGGATGCTCCCGCTGGCAGAGGGAGAACACGCTACAACCCCGCCGGTTACGTCTGCGAGCGACGTCTCAAGCAAGAGAAGCAGGCGGCGATCAGAAGCGTGGGGACAGTCTTGACCAACTCGTTATTCTCTCGCGAGGAGCTGTTCCGCCTGTACCGGGTCAATGCGGTGGTCAACTATCCGGCGGTGGACACCGCGAAGTTCTACGCCGAGGAAGGGGTCGCGAAGCAGAGAGCTGCTCTCGGGGTCGGTTCTCTGGCGATCTACAAGGCGCACGATTTCTCCATACGAAGCCTGGCCACCATTCCCGAACCGCTGCGGCCTGAGCTTTGGATTGCCCACCACTTTGAAGAACCCGGCGAGAAGAGCTATCTGACCGCGCTCGCCGAATCGACGAAGGTGAAGTTGCGGTTCTATGAGAATGCATCGACCGAACTGCTGCGCCAGTTGTACACCACGGCAAGCGTGACGCTGTTTCCCAGCATTTTCGAGCCATTGGGGTTGGTGCCGCTCGAGTCCATGGCGTGCTCGACACCCGTCGTCGGAGTCGCGGAGGGCGGAACGCGTGAGACCGTGCTGGATGGCGTCACGGGGCTGCTGACTCAAAGAGACCCTGCCGCATTTGGTGAGGCGGTCCTGAGCTTACTGGATAACCCGGCATTGGCGGCGGATATGGGGCGCGCAGGCAGGGAGTATGTTATGGCGAAGTGGAACTGGGACGAGTCTATCGAGCAACTGGAGTCCATCCTTGCGAAGGCGGCGAAATGCCCAACTCAGGAGGAATAGACATCGTGGTGCCGAACTACCGTGGAATTGAACTGCTGCGGAAGTACGTGCCCGGTATGATGGAGCAAGTCGGGCCTGGATTCGAGCTGATCATAGTGGACGACTGCAGCGGGGATGGAAGCATAGACACCATCAAGAGGGAGTTTCCTTCGACCAGGGTGATTGCCCGGCAGGCCAATGGCGGCTTCTCGGCAGCTGCCAACGATGGCATTCGCGCGACAGATGGCGAGTTCGTCGTCCTGCTGAACAACGATGTTGAGGCGACGCCGGGATTTCTAGACCCGATACTGCCGCTGTTTGAGGACGAATCCGTGTTTGCGGTGAGCCCGAAGATCATCTTGCCGACAAAGGGCAATATCGACGAGGGGTGCAAGACCGGGTTTTGGCATCACGGGATGTTCTATGCGGACCAACAGCAGGGCGTCACGGATGTGCTCCCGGCGCTGTACACATGCGGGTGCGCGGCCGTCTATAGACGCTCAATGCTAGAGCAGCTCGGCGGATTTGACGAGGCTTACTCCCCTTTCTATTGGGAAGATGAGGATCTTGGTTACCGAGCGTGGAAGAGAGGATGGAAAAGCCTGTATCAGCCTGCGAGCACAGTCTTTCACCAGCATGCGGCATCCATATCAAGGCTCAGATGCTCGTACACGGACAGGATAAAGGCCAGGAACGGCCTCTTATTCATCTGGCGCAATATCGAGGATGAGCGTCTCCTGCGGCAGCATCGTCTGTGGCTGCCTCTGGTGATTCTGAAACGGGCAGCCTTGCGTGATTCTCCGTTTTTGCTGGGGTGGAGGGCTGCGTTCGCCCGCCGGAAGGAGGCCGTCGCGGCAAGGATACTTGACTCGCGCCACCGTGTTCTTTCCGACCGAGAGATACTCGAGACTGTCGGAGTGCGTGTTCCGAAGTGAACAGAGGACGGCCGTACGGGCGGCAGGGTATGTGCTATGATGATATCCGCTGTGATACCGACATATAATAGGGAGCACCTGCTGCGCGAGGCTGTAATGAGCGTGCTTTCGCAGGATGTGCCTGGCGTCGAGACCGAGGTCATCGTGGTCAACGATGCCGAAGAGGCGCTCCATCACACGGACTGGCAGGACATCTCTGGTGTGATTGTGGTCAATACGCACCAAAAGGAGAGGTGTGTGGCGCGAAATACCGGCGCCGCTCTGGCGCGAGGGAAGTACCTGCATTTCTTGGATGACGATGATAGGATGCTTCCGGGCGCATATGCCGCGCTACTGGAGGCGGCTGAGCGAACGAGCGCGGCGTTTGCGTTTGGCAGTTACGAAGCACTGATTGACGAAGGGGCTGTTGTGAATGTCGTTCCGCCAATCGCTGTGGGTCACGCATACGCAGTATTGGTTGCTGGAATGGGGATCACCCTTGGGGCTGGTTTGCTTCGCCAGGACGCCTTTCTGGCTGCGGGTGGGTTTGACTCGTCGTTCACCGTTGTGGAAGACATGGAACTGCTGCAGCGCGTGTCGATGTTGGGCGAGTTCGCCGGCATCGAGACCGTCGTGGCGAGGTGGCGCGCTGGCGGTCACAGACTGAGCACTACCGATCTGGGCGCGGGGTCCGACGCCTGCCGCAGACAACGGGAGAAGGCTTTCTGCCACCCGGATTGCCGCGCCAATCTTGTCAAGAGCCTCAGAGAGCACCGCTCACCGGCGCTGCGCGGGTTTCTGGTACGATACTATCTTGGGTCGGCCTCGCGTAACGCGAAGGAGGGCAGGATATTGGCGGCGTTGAGTCGTATTGGCGCTGGGCTTGCATTGTTGGGGCCGGGAGTGGCCCACAGTCGCTTCTGGGCGGCTGCTTGTGGGCGGGAGACGCCTGTTGTGCCGGGGCTGGTTGCTCCAGGATGAAGGGCTTCACTGGAAGGCTTTGCCGCCGCGATCAGGTGGATCATTGCCGACCGCGCGGTTGCCGAGTCCTAGAGGGGCAGGGCGAGCGCTTGTGGAACAAAGATATAGTTGGGCAAGTATAGGTGCGCAGTTCGTGGATGTTGTGGAGTCGGTGGTGGACCGTCACAGTTGCTGAGTGATTCACGAAGGGATGGGTCCTGAATCATCCCGGATCAAGTTCAGGATGACATGATACAACCTGCCGGGCGTGAATCACTTAGCAGCAGACTGCGGCATGGTCTGCTCAATATGGAGGAGTGCACAGGCATGAAGGCGGACAAACCTAGATCCCTCATCGTTTACCCGTATCTGCTGGCGGTATATCCGATCCTTTATCTGTGGTCCCACAACACCGCGGAGGTTCCCGCAGCCGATCTGGTCATCCCGATCGCGATCAGCGTGGGGGCGGTTCTGCTGCTGCAGGTTCTGGTCGGTCTTGCCGTCAAGGATAGGCAGAAGGCGGCGCTCATTGTTTCGCTGGCGGTGATCTTCTATCTCTCGCGCGGGCACGTCAGTCGGGCGCTCTATGTCTACGTCCCGTGGGGATACCACTTCACTGCGCAACCGAGGTTCTTGACCTTGTGGATCGCGCTTGCGGCGGTGCTTGTGACGGCTGTCGTCCGGACTCGCTCGTCGCTGCACGGCCTGACACGGTTCCTGAACCTCGCCAGCGCGGCGCTTGTCGCCATGCCGCTCGCCGGGATCGTCGCCTACCAAGTGAGTGAAGACGGCAGCATGCGAACGGCCCGAAGGTGGGATCGTTTTGTTGCAGCGCGGTGTGCCAGGCAGGCGATGCTTCACCCGGAGCCGGGCCAGCCGCCGCGGGATGTCTACTACATCATCCTCGATGAATATGGAAGAGCGGATAGATTGAAGCAGGTGTTTGGCTATGATAATAGGTCTCTCACTCGTTATCTCGCTCGAAAAGGCTTCTACGTAGCCGACAAGAGCGTTTCCAACTACTCTACAACCTACCCAAGCCTGTCCTGTTCACTGAACATGGACTACCTCGATGTGATCGCGAGCCGGGAGGGCGCGAAGTCCGTCGGCTATTACTCGCAGTTCGGCTCTATGATTCGCAATAACACGGTCGCGCGAATGCTCAAGAACGCGGGGTATAGGTTCGTTTTTGTGTCCTCGGGATGGCAAGTTACGGACAGAAACCCTTATGCCGACGTACTCAGGCGGCCTTCCGCGATGAATGAGTTCGACCGTGTGCTGCTGTCTGATACGGCACTGGTGGAACTGGAGCCTGCTATCCTGAATTCGTATCGACACCACACCAAGTACTCGTTTGAACAGCTTGCCGAGATACCGAAGATGAGGCAGCCCAGTTTCGCTCTGGTACACATCGTCTGTCCGCATCGACCATTCGTTTTCGACTCAGATGGCAACTTGCCTGACCGGCCCAGCGGCGTTTCCGAGGCGGATTACTACAGGGCGAGTTACCCTGCCCAAGTGGAGTACGTGAACAAGAAAGTATGCGAGGCGGTTGAAAGGATCCTGGCTGGTTCCGATGTGCCGCCCATCATCATCATACAAGGCGATCACGGGTTTCAATCTGATAACCCCACAAATCTGACAGGCATGAGCCAGAGTCGGGAGATTCTCAATGCCTACTATCTGCCCGACGGTGGGAACAAGCTTCTCTATCCGTCGATCAGCCCCGTGAATTCTTTCAGAGTCGTGTTCAACCGCTATTTCGGCGGCAGCTACAAGCTGCTCAAAGACCAAACCTATGAGTTGAGATTGTCCAAATCCAAGCATGTAACTGAGTTTAGACGCTTGGACGATTGAGTCAGGCGTATTGCACTGTTGAGAACGAACCCAGGTATGGGCGGGGAGGGTGCGGATAACCTTGGATGGGCAGGTCGAGGGCTAGAGGTATGGCTGGGCAACAATCGGCAATGACTCTGTCGATGTGGTCGAGTCAGTGCCCACGTAGTTCCAGAGAAGCCGGGGACAAGCCGGCACGTCAGTCTCTTTGGGGAATGGATGAGAGTAGAGAGCGGAATATGAGAATCGAGAATGCCAGCTTGCCGCAGACTGCCGAGTGGACGCCGGAGCGCGTGGCACTTGTGGGAAGGTCCGCGGCACTCGTAGCAGCCGGCGGAATCGTGATCGGGATATTTGCGGCGGCGATGCAGCTCTACTGGGTTGCGGCTGCAATCGGCGTTCTGCTCGTTGTGCTAGTGGTGTCGTGGCAGTTCGAGGGGGCGCTTGGGCTGTACGCTCTGGTCGCGTTCGTGACCCTGGGTCAGACACCGGGCCTGGCGACCGGTGGTTCCGGGGTTGGCAAGAGCCTGTGCATCAGTGAGATAATGCTCGGATTTCTGCTTGTGGTATGGTTCGGAAAGTATGTCACCGGGATGCTGCCGAAGAACCGCATCCCGAGCGGATTCTATGTTCCCCTGGCCCTGTACGTGATCTATTGCTTTATCAACGTGGTCAGCTCGTTCATGTTCTGGGACTACCACGTGGCACGCATCTACCAATATACATCGGTCAACATATTGGAGTTGGGGCTTCACATTCTCAGCGCGGGGGCGTTGGTGATGGTTGCGACGTCAGTGACCAACCGCAAATGGCTAAAGTATGTTACGATTGCCGTGCTGGGGGCGGGCATCTATAATCTGGGCAACTCGTTGACGGGGGGATTGGTCCCGATTGCGGCTCGCTGGGCTTCGCTGCTGTTCCTGCTGCCTGCCGCGTATGCTCTTACGGTTGCGCTTGACGGTGATCGAACCCCGATGATCCGCATCACGGGCGCGGTGGGTGTGTGCATGGCGATTGGACTCACTTTCGTGCGTGGGATGTCGTGGGTGTCTGGGTGGCTGGGGATGTTTGCTTGTCTTGGGACCGTGCTCTATATCAAGAACAGGAAAGCATTCGCAGTCTGCGTGGTGGTAGCTGTACTGTGCGTGTGCGCGGCAGAGCCGTTTCTCTACTCCAATGTGGTGGCGAAGTCGCAGACCGAAGGCGACTACGACAGGTTTGCCTTGTTAGCTGGAGCGTTGCGTTACGCAACCACATTCCCACTTGGAGTAGGACTGGGGAACTACCGAAGTTACAACTCGTTCCATTACGGCCAGGAGTGGGGGACGACGGCCTACACGTCGGCGCACGGAACCTACTCCCAGCATCTGTCCGAGATGGGCATTCCGGGGTTGGTGTTGTTCGTGGTTTTGCTGGCTGCCGGGTTCAGGTGGATGCTCGTTGAGTACCGCAAACTGCCACCAGGATTCTCGAAGACCTTCCTGCTTGCAGCGACAGGGCAGATGGCGGGGATAGCTGCGGCTGCGATCATTGGGGACTACATTATCCCGACGTACCACAACGGGGGTGTCGTGAACTTTTCGACCACAGTCTACTCCTGGCTTATCTGGGGGTTGGCGATTGCGCACGTTCGGATCAGCAGGGATGAGGCCAATGGATCTGTCGATAGCAATAGTTAGCTGGAACACGCGGGATGTGTTGGATCAGTGCCTGAAGTCGATAGTCGAAGTCACTCGCGTCATCGACTACGAGGTTATCATGGTCGACAACGCCTCATCGGACGGGAGCGCTCAGATGGTCCGCGAGAAGTACCCGCAGGTGAAGCTGATTGAGAATGCCGAGAACCACGGATTTGCCAGAGCTAGCAATCAGGCGTATGCTGTAAGCACTGGACGGCATTTCCTTCTGCTGAACCCAGATACCGTGGTGCTTGACAATGCCCCGAGCAAACTGGTTGAGTTTCTCGATAAGCACGATGGAGCCGGTGCCGTCGGGCCTCTAGTGCTGAACCCGGACGGCTCGCTGCATGTACTCTTGGGCCAAGTTTCCGACTTTCTGGAGTGAGGTGATGGGCAGGCTGGACAGACGCGTTAGGGGCTTGCCGCGCCCGCCTGCGAGTGCTGGTGAGACTCGGGATCTCGGGCCATTCCGGGCGGATTGGATCGGCGGCTGTTGCCTGGCTATAAGACGGGATGCGGTCGAGCAGATAGGCGTCATGGACGAGTCGCTGTTTATGTATAGCGAGGAGACCGATTGGTGCTTTCGACTGCGCAGGCATGGCTGGGCGGCGTGGGTAGAGCCGTCTGCTCAGATCATCCATCTTGGTGGACAGAGCAGCATCCAAGCTGTCGGCGTATGCGCTAGGCATCTGCGATTCAGCAAGCTCAGATACTTCTCAAAGCATCACGGCACGTTTGTCGGTGCCGTCTTGTATGCTGTTCTGTCGGCTAAGTCGGTACGCTTCGCGGATCTTCGCTGGCCGTAGAGCAGGAACCTGAAGTCGCGACACGAGAGTGCGTAATCAGGTGCTTCGTGGGGATCACAAGGCAGCGATTGCGAGAAGATAGACAGAGGTATGGTGGTGGGGAACGCTGGCAACTATGCGCCTGAATGAGATCCTTGAGGTAGCTGATGGTGCTCGCAGCAAGGAGGGGGTCACGCGATGCTGATATCCGCTATCATACCAACGTACATGCGTGAACAGCTTCTCGGCAGGGCAGTCCGAAGTGTGCTGTCGCAATGCTTACCTGATGCCGAACTGGAAGTCATCGTAGTCAACGATAGTGGGGAGCCGTTGTCAGCCGCGGATTGGCAGCAAGACCATCGAGTAACCGTCGTGACTACCGGACACGTGGAGAGATGCTTTGCCCGCAATACAGGCGCAGCCTTGTCGCAGGGGGGTTATCTGCACTTTCTTGATGACGATGACATGCTGCTGCCTGGAGCGTATGTAGCATTGCTCAGAGCCGCCGTGTCATCGAATGCGGCGTGGACCCATGGCGGATACGAGGAAGCCGATGATGACGGGAAGTATTCGTGCTTGAAGCGACCTTGTGCCAGGGGGAACTTATTCGCGTTGGCCGTTGCGGCTGCGGCCATTCCGCTGCAAGCATCTCTGATAAGGCGCGACTCCTTCTTCGACAGCGGTGGGTTTGCTCCGGAGTATCTTGCCGGTCAGGACGTAGCGTTGCTACAGGAGATTGCTCGAACCGGTAGAGTGGAGTCCACGGAGGCCACGGTGGCGCGGATTCGTGTCGGGCCCCAGGGAGCCACCACTACGCGCTGGAGTCTTGCGCAAGACCTTGGTCGCATCAGGCGAGAGAAAGCGTTTGCCATGCCCTGGTGCCTGCCCGAGCTGCAACGGAGCCTCGCAGAACAGAAGAACAACGCGACTCGCGGCTCGCTGGTGAGGTTCTATATAGGCTCAGGTATCCGACACACCAGAGGTCTGGCGCCATTGACAGCTATGAGTCGCTTCGGCATTGCCTTGCGGCTAGCGCTTCCAGGCATAGCGTCGCGACGCTTCTGGCGTGGCATCAAGGGCGGCCGGTAGGGTGGGCAGGAGCTATTGCCCGCAGGACACAGGGCACCTCAATATGGTATCCATCATAATCGTGAACTGGAATACGCGCGATCTGCTGTTGCAGTGCATACAGTCAATCAAGGACTCCACCAAGGATGTGCCGCATGAGGTCGTCGTGGTTGACAACGACTCGTCTGATGGTTCCGTGGAAGCCGTGGCAGAGCGCTTCCCCTACGTGAAGCTGATCGCGAGTAGCGAGAACCTCGGCTTCGCTGCCGGGAACAATCTGGGAATCGCCCAAGCCACAGGCGCGTGTGTGCTGCTGCTCAACCCGGACACGATTGTCATGCCGAACTCCATCCGTGAGATGCTGGATTTCCTGGAGACGCATCCTGATGCGGGGGCGGTCGGATGCAAGCTCTTGAATGCTGATGGGACTCAGCAGGAATCCGCGTGGACTGGATTTCCCGGGCTTGGTTGGCTTTTGGCCAGGGGGCTCTACCTGGATAAGGTGTTAGGGCGGCGCGCGGGGTCGGGAATAACAGTATCAGATAAGCCTTGTGAGGTCGGCCACCTGCTTGGGGCGTGCATTATGATGCCAGCCGACCTGCTGCGCGAGCATGGCGGATTCGACGAGTCATACTTCCTGTATCTCGAAGAGACCGACCTCTGCTATCGCATCAGGAAGGCCGGGCGCAAGGTCTTCTATGTACCGTCCGCAAGCATCGTCCATATCGGCCAGCAGAGCAGCATGCAGGCGGCCGAATGGACGAATGTGGAGTTCTACGCAAATGCCTATAGGTTCGTCCGCAAGTATGGGCGGTCTGGGTGGTTGGCCCGTCTAGGTTTCCAGTCTGCTATAATGATGAGCGGACTTATCAGGCTGGCGCTGTGGGCGTTCCGGCTGATCGGCGCAAGGAGCGGGCGGGAACACGCGCGCAGGATGCTGAGCGGCTACTGGCGGTTGTGCGCAACCGTGCCGCGGTTTGAGCTGCTTTATCGAAAAGGGCTGTCTGCGTACCGTGAAAATGGGGGGAATATCAACGATGCGTAATGCGATGTTGGTTGGATTGGCTTATGCCAGGCTCTTCATTCTGGCGGTTCTGCTCCTCGTCCTACAACGGGGCGGCGGCGAAGCCGCACCCGTGGTGAGCAACGTCACGCCATCGGCCGGTCAGATCGGACGTTATGAGATTCTCGCTGTTGACTTCGACGTCCAGACCGTGGCAACGAACGTCTATTGGCCGTACGATCCTTCCCCGGCGCCCTCAATTCAGGCCGGGGTTGGCGTTACGGTCGATGGGCTGTTTTCCAAGGACAACTGGGCGACAACGGTCACCGTGCCCGCGTTCTACTACCAGGAATATGAGCGCAGGCTCAGCGGCGACGCAGCCAGCTACAGCAGTGAAAGCGAGAGTCCTGTAGGCGCTGCCCGGTGGCGGATTCGTTTTGCTCCAAAGGAAACGGGCGACTGGCAGTTTAGGATAAGGGCAACGGACTCATCGGGAACGGCGGAGGCCGCCGATCCAGCCGCATATCGTTTCCAGTGTGTGCCTTCCAGCAACCCCGGATTCTGCCAGAACAGCGCAACTGATTCCCGCTACTTCGAGTTTTCCGATGGGACTCCACTTCTCGGCCCGGGCATTGGGGCGCACTTCCACACGACCTACGAAGCTGATTCGCTGCTGGGCACATACGGGAGCAATGGAGTAAAGCTGATCAGATGGTGGATGGATTACCGCGAGTGGCAGAACCCGTTTGGCGGCGGAGGTGGCAATCCTCAGTGGGACTTCTCCCTGACGATGTCGAGCGCGGGCGGCTGCAGGCCGGGCGACCGCTACTGCGCGAAGCTAGCGGCGCGTGCGAACACGCACCAGAACGTCTATCTGGGCGCTGGGTTGCTCTACAGGCTCAAGGCTTACATGCGGACTGAAGACGTGAGCGGGGATCCGGGGACGGGTGCGATTGTCTATCTGGGCGCCGCGAACGCAGTTGCCGTTAGCGGCACGCGCGATTGGGAGGCTGTGACGGTTGACTACAATCCGACCGAAAGCGGGCGCCTGAGGATCGGCTGCAAGCACACGGGCTCTGGCGGGACTGTCTACGTCGATGACTTCTCTCTCAAGTCCAGCGCCGATGGAGGGCAGACCTGGTCCTCGGAGTGCCTGTCGAAGGGCGATTTCGACTTTCAGAACTACGTTGACCAGGCTGAGGCATGGAAAGTGGATCACATCTTCGAGACGGCGAGAGCCGATGGCGTATATCTCAAGACGGTGATAAGTGAGAAACAGGACTACACGCTCGGCTGCATCGGTGTCGACGGCAGCACTGTGTCGAGATCGGACAGCAACTTCTATGCATCGGGAGATCATCCTTCCCGTTGGCTTCAAAAGGCGTGGTGGCGCTACATGACGGCCAGATGGGGCTGCTATACCTCGCTGCACTCTTGGGAGCTGTGCAACGAAGGGGATCCGTTCAACGGGAACCACTGGAATGCGGCCAATGCGCTTGCCACTTACGTGCATTCGGTGGATCCGAACAAGGCGATGTGCACGACCTCGTTCTGGCACTCTATTCCAATGGAATTCTGGAAGGCTTCATCGTGCGACTACATCGATGTCCACGAGTACATTGGCCCCACCACTGCGGGCACGGGAAGCCATGGCCCGCGCGCGTATGCTTGGGTAGATGGTCTCATGGAGCTTCCTGCCAGTAGCGACGTAGGCACAACTGGGTATGATCTTGGAACCAGGCACGCTGGGGCTCGTTCTGTAAGAATAACGGCCCTGCCCGGCGCGGATGGTAATGGATCATACTGGACGCCGAATGAGTATCACGCTGGGATTGACCCATCACACACCTACGCAGTTGAGTTCTGGGCGAAGGCTGAGGATGTTGGATCCGAGATACAAACATGGAGGAGACCAGGCGTGCAAATCACCTGGTCCAAGGCGTACCATGAGAATGATTACGTTAGCAACAATGACTACAACGCTGATCTGGGCACCTACGACTGGCGCTTGTACCGGTTCACGGGGCTCCATCTGCCGAGCGGCGCAAATACAGCCAACGTTCAGTTGAAGTGTTCCCAGAGACTGGATGTGGTAGGCCAATTATGGGTCGATGACGTGAAATTCATCGACGAGACCACCGGCAAGAACCTGTTTGTTGACGGTGGTTTCGAGGGAGACAGGATCGACTACGACACCGCGCTTGCTGTGAAGAAGTACGGCATCCTGCTCAACAGCTACGGCGCGAGGGTCGGTAAGCCAGCGAGCTGGGGCGAGAGCGGTATCCGCGGACCCAACGAACTCGGGAACCCGTACAAAGGCTACTCCTACACCGAAGAGAACCAGCATCTGGTTGATGACACCAGCGGGCTCTACGTCAAGAAGATGATCTGGGCGCATGCCGGGCCGGACAACCCCTACATGATGCTCTGGTGGACCGACAACATCGCCAAGAAGGGACTCTGGCACTACTTCAAGGCCTTCCAGACGTTCATGTCCGGCATTCCTGTATCCAACGGCCACTACAAGGACGCCGAGGCGGTTACGTCGGCCTCGGCGCTACGCGCGTGGGGCCAGAAGGACCTCACCAACAACCGCGCCCATCTCTGGATTGACAACGCGCCGTACACGTGGAAGAACGTAGTGGACGGTGTGAATGTGCCGCCAGTTTCCGGCACGATCACACTCACCGGCCTCAAGGACGGTTCTTATCAGGTCGAATGGTGGGACACCAGTACCGGAACCGTCATCAAGACCGAGTTCATCGATTCCGCCGGCGGCAGCCTTGTCCTGTCCGTAGCTGACCTGCAGTCCGATGTCGCGTGCAAGATCCGGCCTCGACCCGCCAGCATAGGCATCCGAGTACTCGCAGCGCCGACGCAGCCCAAATCGGGGCAGGCCGTGACAGTGACCGTCGAATACACCAATCCAGGCGAGAGCGAGGCAGACAATGTCGCCGTGAGCGCCAGGGTGCCCGTTGGGATGACTTACATCGATGGGAGCGCCGATGCCGGCGGAGTGTATGATCCTGTCAAGGGCGAGGTGAGCTGGGTCGTGAACTCGGTCGCGGCTCACGGCACAGGAACAAGGTCATTTAGAGCTGTGGTAGAATAGTAGCAAGGTAACCTCATGGATTCAACTCAAGCCAAACTGCAGAGGCAGATAATCAGGGACCGGCGGTGGCTAACTGCCGTGCTTGTTGTCGCGGCCGTCATGTTACATCCCCACCTTCCGCTACCTCTGGGGCAAGTGGATGGAAGACGCGCAGTATTCGCTGGCGTATCTCGTCCCGTGTGTCAGCGCGTATTTCGTGTGGCAGAAGTGGGCTGAGGTCAAGGCGCTGCCGAGGTCGTCCGCACGCTATGGGCTGGTCCTGATCATCATTGCGCTCGTGCTGCATCTGGTGGGAACGGTCCTGGACGTGTCGGGCTTCTCCAGCCTGTCAATCGTGTTCATGCTCATCGGTGGATGCGCCTACCTGCACTCGGCCGGCCTTGTGAGGCTGCTCTGGTTCCCATTGGCCTATACGGTCTTTGCGGTGCCGGTTCCCGGCGGCGTGATAGACAAGGTCGGGTTTCCGATGCAGCTCTTCGCAAGCGGCGCGACGGCGCACCTGCTGCAGTTGGTCGGCATTCCCGTTGTCAGAGCAGGGATTCAGCTCAACGTCGATGGGTACGGCTTCGAGGTAGCGCAGGCGTGCAGCGGGATCAGCTCCCTCGTGGCGCTTGTCGGGGTGACCGCTGTGTTCGCCTACGTGACGCGGTTGCCCAACGCGTACAAATGGATGCTCTTCGCTCTGTCGGCGCCGATCGCGATTGCGGCGAACATAATGCGCATCACGTCTGTGGCGCTGCTCGGCCATCTCTACGACTGGGATGTTGCTATGGCGCTGCACAAGTGGGCCGCGAGCCCGATTCTGTTCATGTTCGCGCTGTTGCTGCTCTTTGCGATCAACTGGGGGTTTGAATGGCTAATCGCACGCCGAACTACCGCCTGATCCTCGTCATGCTTGTGGCCGCCGCAGCGGTGACCTATTGGGCGAAGGTGCGCTCGCCAGTCCCGCTCACCGGCGCGGACATCCACTCGCTGCCCACGACGCTCGGCCATTGGCACAGGGCGGGGCCCGACGCGAAGGTTTCCGACGGAGTGCTGGACGGATGGTGTGTTTCGAAGGGCAACTTCCTAGTGCGCACCTACGCCGACCCCGAAGGCAACAGGGTCGAGTTGATGGTGGTCTACAAGGGCCTCGATCGCCGCGGCTGGCATCTGTCGGAGGTCTGCTTCACCGGCTCGGGATCGAACGTACGTCAGAGCGTGACGCACGTGCCCTACGCCGGACGTATGCAGCCCGCGGTCAAGCTCATGGCTGAGGACCCCAACACCGGCACTGAGGTGATTGCGGTGTATGCGTTCGCCCGTGGTGATCACGCGGAGGCGAGCTTCGTCAAGCAGCAGTGGTCGATGCTTCTGAGCAGGATTCGGCCGCCCAAAGATGGCTGGGCCTTCGTACGCGTTACTACCGACGTTGACGTTTCCGAAGAGGACGCGCTCAAGAGCATCCGCGACTTCTTTGGCGCCGCTTCCGGCCCGCTCGTCAGGGCGCTGACGCGCCCGTCCAAGCCAACGTAAAGTCGGTCATTGACTATGCGGATACTGTCTCTCCAGCATCTCTTCCCGCTGCCTCTCGACTCCGGGGGCAAGATCAAATCCTACCATACGCTCAGATCCCTCGCGAGTGCGCACGAGGTCCGCGTGCTTTGCTATCTGCGAACCGATCAGGAAAGCCGGCTGCTGCCTCAGTTGGAGAGCACCTGTCCGGTGGAGGGTGTCCCGCTTGCCAGGAGCGGCCCGAGGCGGTGCGCCGATCTCGTGGGCAGCCTGCTCACTGGCAGATCGTTCATAGTTGAGCGTGACTACAGGGCAAGCATGCGCGACGCCGTGCACAAGGCCATCGAGCAGTTCGAGCCTGATGTCAGTACATGTCGATCACCTACAAATGGCTCGATTCGTGGAGTTCGACGGATCCTACCGTGTCGTCCTTGACCACCACAACTTCGAGTCGATGATCATCAAACGGGTAGGGAAGACGGCCGGCAGCGTGGGCATGCGCCTGTATGCGAGGCTTGAATGGCCCAAGCTGCGCAGGTACGAGATGGACATCTGCCGCAAGTGCGATGTCGGTGCTTACCGTCAGCGAGGAGGACAAGGCCGCTATCCGCGCGTGCGACCCATCGCTTTCGAACATAGAGTGCGTGCCGATCGGCGTTGATGTGGAGCACTACCAGCCGGTGGACCGCATCGCGGACTCGCATAACATTCTCTCAATGGGCACGATGTACTGGCCGCCGAATGTTGACTCGATGCTCTACTTTGCGCGCGAGATTCTGCCGCTAATAAAGAGAGAGGTTCCCGACTGCGCGCTGACCATTGCGGGACAGCGTCCGGTGGAGGCAATACGTGCGCTCGCATCCGACCCCGCAATCTCGGTCACGGGCTATGTAGACGACGATCGTGCTATCGCGAAGGACTGCGGTGTTTTTGTTGTGCCGCTGCGGTCCGGGAGTGGAGTAAGGGTCAAGATACTGAACGCGTTGGCAATGGGACTGCCGGTCGTCGCGACCTCCGTGGGCGCCGAAGGCCTGGACGTCGTGGACGGAGAGCATCTGCTGATCGCGGACGGCCCCGCGGAATTCGCCGCAGCGGTCGTGAGAGCCCTGCGTGGACGCGAACTGGCGGATGGGCTGGCCGACAACGGCCGCAGGCTGGTGGTCGAGAAGGTACTCGTGGGAGCGGGTAGGGCAGCGCCTCCTTGCCCTCTATGACAGGTTTGAACGGTGAAGATACTCTTCATTGCGCCATACGTGCCTTCGAGAATACGCGTCCGGCCGTTCCAGTTCATTAAGGAACTGGCTGCCCGGCACGAGGTCTACGTGCTGGCGCTTGGCGAGGTCAGCACGCAGGCGAGCGGTGTAGAGGAACTCTCGCGGCTGGTCAAAGACTTCCGGGTCGTTCCGCACTCAAAGCTGCGCGGGCTTGCTCAGGCCGCAGCCGCTCTGCCCACCGCTGCGCCCATGTGCGCGGCGTTCTGCTGGTCACCAGCGATGCGGAAGGCCGTCGAGGAGACGGTGTGCGGCGCGAAGTTCGACATCGTTCACATAGAGCATCTCCGCGCGGCACACTTCGCCTCGGCATGCCGCGAGCTGCCGGTGGTGTTCGACGCTGTGGACTGCCTGAGCGGGCTTTTCGATCAGATGTCCCGCTCGAAGCGAAACCCTGTCGGCAGGCTTATCATGATGGAAGAAGTCTGGAAACTGCGGCGATACGAGCCTCGCATGCTTGCTCGATTGGACCGGCTGGTCGTAACCTCCGACTCTGAACGCGAGGAGCTGGCTGCACTCAATCCAGCGCTTCGGATCGACGTAGTGCCGAATGGAGTTGATACGGACTACTTCGCGCCGCAGGGCGCCGCCAGGATGCCCCACCGCGTGGTGTTCAGTGGCAAGATGGCGTTTGAGCCCAACACACAGGCCGCGCTGTGGTTTGCGGAGAACGTGTTTGGCGCCTTGCGAGATCGGTATGCCGACGCGGAGTTCGTGATCGTCGGAAGCGATCCACCGGCGCAAGTGACAAGACTCGCCGGCACGCCCGGCATTACGGTGACTGGTTACGTTGATGACCTTCGCCCTTATTTGGACTCGTCCTCGATAGCCGTCGTGCCGATGCAGGTGGCGGTCGGCATTCAGAACAAGGTGCTGGAAGGCATGGCGATGGGGCTGCCTGTAGTAGCTACACCGATTGCGACACGAGCGTTCGGCAGAGGCTGCGCTGGCCTTCTCGAGGTGGCGGACGCGAAGAAGATGACCGAAGAGCTGTTGCGGCTGATGGGTGATCCCGAACTGGCCGCCAGGACAGGCCGGTTGGGCCGCGAAGAGGTGCTGCGGAACTTCTCATGGCACGCAAACGTAGGAATGCTTGAGGCTGTTTATCGTGAAGCGATAGACGGCTACGGCAGTTGACGGGCTGACGTTGGATCACTGGAGGACGGCTTGAGCACAGTTGTTGAACCCCAAAGTCCCAAGACGGGCTTGGTCCGGAAACTGATCGGACGGACGTGCCGGCGTGAGCAGCTCTGGAAGATGGGACTTCTGATCGCCCTACTGCTGCTCGCGGCTGTATACTACAAGACCACGTTCGTGGGTCTTGTGGACGCGCACGCTATGGATGTGGCTCAGGTTGCCAGGAACGTAGCGGCCGGTCGGGGATTCACTACACACCTGATTAGACCCTCCAACGTGGCACTGGCTGGTGATTCGGAGTTTGGGTCGGCGGAGATAAACAGCGCGCCGGCATTCCCGTATATCGTCGCCTGCGGATTCAGGCTCAGAGGCCCAAGTGATCAGGGTGTTGTATGGGTGTCGTTGTTTCTTCTTGGCGGCTACAATCGCGACCACATACTTGCTTGGCAGATCGCTGTTCAACGAGCGCGTCGGTCTGTTGTCAGCGGCGCTGGTTGGTACGAGCGCGCCCGCGCTTCAAGCCGCCACGTCCGGGACTGAATGGACGATGGCCGCGTTTCTGTTCACGCTGTTGCTCCTGTCGGTCGCCGGGCACCATAGATCGACCATTGGGCAGGGCAGGGTGCCTGGGCAGTTCTATGCGGCGGGATGCGCGGTATTGCTGGCCCTGCTGTACATGACCGATCATGTCTTGCTGTTTCTTATCGTGCCACTTGCCGTCTACTTCGCGGTGACGGGCGAGCGGCGACGGCTTCACTTGATCGTGTTTGCAGTGACGGCCGCGGCGCTGGTCGCTCCTTGGGCTTATAGGAACGCATCGCTGACTGGCGGATCGATTCTCGCCGCGAACGCATGGGACATCATGGCCCGACACGACCGCGTTCCCCGGCGATGTGATCTACAGGTCCACGGACTCCGCGAACCTGAGCGTTCTCAGGCCAGTGCTGTTTCCGGTTGAGCATTTCACGTCGTTCGCGGCCAAGCTGATGACGGGCACGTCCGAGGTCGCGCAGGCTATGGCCGTCACGCTGGGGCTGGTCGCCCTGCCTCTGGCGCTGGTGAGCGCTCTGTACAAGTTCAGGGCCCCGACTGCCAATGCTGTACGTGGGTTCGTGTGACGGAGCGGCGACGCTGCTGGTGATCTGTGTGGCGCTGTTCAGCGTGGAGCACCACGCGATCGTGATCCTCGCGCCGGTTACGGCGGTCTTTGGGTCCGCGTATTTCCTCCTGCTCCTCGATGCAAAGAAACTGCATCCGGTTTATTCCAGGACAGCTATCGCGGTGCTTGTTGTGATAACGGCGTGGACGTCGCTGAGCGCGGTGATCTGGAAAGCGGGAGTTGCGGAGAAGGCGAAGTCGCTGGCATCCACAATGCTGCTCAAGGACGCGTTCAACGGTATCATGTATACGGATACTCCTTGGGCGGTCGCCTGGCGCACAAGTGGGATTGGCGTATGGCTTCCCCGGAACGATGACGACGTATATGAGCTCGACGCGAGAGGTCTGCCGCTTCGCAGCGCCCTCCTGACTCCTGAGTGCGCGAACTACGCTCCCACCGAAACCTGGTTCGTGATATATCGGTACCAGTTCTGGCGTGACTATCTCAAGGACCCGTCTTCCCCTGCTGCCCAGGCCGGCATTTCGACGATTGCGGCTCAGCAGGACATGACTGTTGAGAGAGTCGAGAGGGGCTTGCGCGAGATGAAACGGCAACTTCCGATTTGCGAATCCATCAGTGGGTTCACCGCCGAGAGGCTCCCTGGCCTTGCACCTGACGGCTACATCGTGGTGACATGCCCGCCGAGGTAACTCTACAGCGCGAGGAAGGATTCCTCAAGCCAGAGGGGCGAGGTCGATGACCTCGCCCCTCCTAAGATCTGTCGTCACAGCGCCGACTACTTCCTTCTTCGCAGTCTGGCGAATCCCATGATCGACACGAGACCTGACATGAGCACGACAACGCCTGCCGGTTCGGGTATGCACTTGCCCGTCAGGATGACGTTATCCACCCAGACTGCCTCTCCCGGGGCCTGTCCGTACTCGATGTACACGACGATCCAGCGGGGCTGCTTCCAAAGGCGTATCTGATCGAACGGATTGACCGTGTACCATACTCCCGGTGCGTCGAAGGTGCACACGACAGGGTCCGATAGCTCAAAGCCGGTCGTTGGAAAAACAGGCTTGCCACCCGCGAGGTCGAGTGTCGGCATCGGATCGTCGTTCGTATCCCACCAACCGAGTTGGAACGTCAGCGTGGAGTCGGTGTGGTCGCCAATGACTCTGATGTCGGCCATCAGATCGACGATCTTGGCGGTGCCGTTCTCGCGCCAGAGTGGATTGAGGCGGTCATCGACTATCTGGTACATCCATAGCCCACTGGGGTCCGCATCGTTGATGCACTTCGCCCCATGTGCGTGGCCGTTACCACCCAATTGCACCGCGACCCATTCACCGCGCACCCACGGCACGCCGCCATACGGCTGATTCTCGAAATCCCCGTTGACGGCTTCATTGTATGAGCCTATAGGGGTAGCCCAAGCGGATACGGAGACGACAATCAATGCTGCGATCAAGACAAAACGCATCTTTCTCCCTCCTTAGTCGGAGAACACGTCCTCTACGGTGTTGTGGACCGCTTCCCATTTATCGTCGCGGCGGGATCATGTGCCCGCCCGCGCGATGGAGGCCGTGCTGTGGATACACTAGTACAGTTGAATAGTAGCCCAAGCAAGCAGGCTTGTCAAGGCCGTTACGCAAAAACTGGTACTTTTGCCGGGTTGCCCCGCACTTGCCACACGAACAACAAGGGCGGGGCCTCGTGGCCCCGCCCTGTCTACGTCAGATAGTGCAGTTGCAGACTGCTACCTTCGAAGCTTCCTGAACCCGGCAATCGAGCCGAGGCCCATGATTCCCAGCACCAGGCTCATCGGTTCGGGTATGCACTTGCTTGTCAGTTCGAGGTTGTCAACCCATACCGTTTCCCCTTCTGCCTGGTCAAACCCAACAAACACCACCATCCACCGGGGCTGATCCGGCAGGAGGACTCGGTCGAACGGGTTGACGGTATACCAGATGCTCGGTTCCGCAAAACCAATCTGCACAACCTCACTCAGGTGGAAACCGGTCGTTGGGAAGACCGGCGCGCCGCCGCTGAGCTGTAGCTCAGGCGCAGGATCCAACATGGTGTCCCACCAGCCTAGCTGGAAGACCACAGTAGAATCGGTGTGGTCGCCCATAACTCTGATATCAGCCACCAGATCGACGTACTTCTGAGTCCCACCCTCCATCCAGAGCGGGTTCGTTGTCTCATCGACGATCTGATACATCCAGAGTCCGGATGGCGCGGAATCGTTCTTGCAGTCCGCGGCCATGTGATGGATGTCACCATCCTTTTCGACCGAGATCCACTGTCCAAGCACCCAGGGTCCCGGGCCGTAGATCGGCAGACCATTGTTGTCGTAGCCGAGGATCTGTTCGAAGTTCCCGTTTGCCAGCTCGTTGATGGAACCCGGGATTTGCCACGCCCAGCCAGGAGTCGAGACGCCGAACACTACTACTACTGCAGTCAGCAATACCAACGCTACGCGCATTCTCTCACTTCCCTTCTTCCCTCTGGATTATGTGTCACTACCTACTACTGGGAGCTTCGCACCACCGCCGCCGTACCCCCACGACACGCGACGATACAAGCTCTACTAACGGATGATAGCCCAGGCAAGCAGGCGTGTCAATAGGTTGGGACAAAAACAGGTATTTCTAACAGGGTGAGAGTGTGAATGTCCCACGCACGGTGAGAGAATGATGAAGTAGAAGAGAGACCATTGACGTCCCCGCTACCGGAACAGCCACCCGAACGGGAGGACCGTCCTTATTATGTCCATGAAGTTGAAGCCGCCCTTGTGCTCCTTGACGTAGATCACGTCGCCCCGCTTGACCATGGGCTCTTGGGATGATCCGGCGATGACCTTGGTGAGATCGATGACGGTCGCGTCCGCCGACGCCAGGTCCTTGCTGCCGGCGTGCATTATCGTTACATAGCGCAGGTCGCCGAGGTTGGGGATCGCCCCGCCGGCCGTGCCGACGGCTTCGCTCAGTGTAAGCCTGCCCTTGATGGGGTATTGACCCGGCCTGCTCACTCCCCCGATCACGGTAAAGAACGATATTTCGAGCTGCGGAACGTTGATCGTGTCGCCCGGCTCCAGAGCTATGTCGGATGCGGGATCGCCCGCCATTGCCGCGTTGTAGTTGACTTTGATGGGATCGGTGACGCCCTGTCTCTTGATAGTAATGCGCTCGATATCGGCATCCAGGGTCACATCGCCGATCAGCCCCATCGCCTCCCGAAACGTCATTCCGCGCTTGATCGGCAGCGTGCCCGGCTTTCCGACCTGTCCGGTCACGAGCGCCGTCCCCAGCATGTCGACGCGGGCCACCACTATCGTGTCGCCCGACTGGAGTTCCCTGTTGAGGGTCAGATCCTCGCCGGAGAGGTACTTGGTAATATCGAGGCTGATGATCTCATCGCCCCTGTGGATGTCCACGTGTGAAAGGTCCGCGGTGTCGTCGTATGTGGCCTGGGCAAGCGCCTGGAGAACACGGTCTCCCACGCCTACCTCGACCAGCCCCTTCTTGAGCACCTGGCCGACGACAAAGACCTGCATTCTCGCGCGCTCGAGAAACTGAACGGTCACCTGGGGGTTGACGAGGACTCTCCCCAGCGCCTTGGTGATGACTGCGGAGGCATCGGACGTATTGAGCCCGATGACCTTGACCGGGTCGATCATCGACATGATGATATAGCCGTCGTTGTTTACCTGGTAGGGCTTGGTGAAGTCCTTCTCGCCATCGACCGCGACGGAGATCACATCGCCTACCGCGAGCTTTGAGCCGTCGCACCAGGCCGATGTCTGCGCGAGCGCGAGAAGCACAGCCAATGCAGCCAGAAACCAGCAGACCTTCGATGACCTGACCATGACAGCAGTCTCCCTTACCCCGGAGCGCACACGCATGTGCTCCTTATCTCATTATTCCCGCAACTCGCGCGCGAGTCAAATACATATTCGCACAAGCTCATCGTTACCGAATACGGAATCGGGCAGCCATTTGTTCCCGACGCCTCCCAGGCTACCCGGCACTAGTACGGGATTTTGCCGCCATCCATTGACTGAACCGATATATGGGGATATGCTGAGGTAAAGGCGAATCGAAAGGGAGGTAGCGAGATGTCGGGTCCCAAATGCGCCCGCATCGTACATATTGCACGTACGATTTTGCTTGCAGCATGTCTTTGCACTGTGTGCGCATGTTGCGTGGCGGATACTCAGCAGCCGGTGGTGGCGGTGGATGAGTTCCACCTCAACTATCTGCTGCTCAATCCTGCTGCTACTTGGCGTATGACCATGCTGCGCGACGAACTCGTTGCTGCCGGCTATGCGGTGCACGAGATCGACGATCCCATATCGTCCGCCGAGTTGTCCGGCTGCTGCGTACTGATTGTTACAACGCCTCAGTCAACGGGCGACTACGACGTTGACGAGCTCGACGCCATCCAGTCTTTCGCAAATGCCGGCGGTGGCGTGCTTATCTGCTCCAACTACTCGGCGGAGGTACAGCCGCTAACCAGTTCGCTCGGTTTCACGTTGGACGACGACACAGCCACCGACAGCACGCACAATGCCGAAGGATACGATCGGTGGGTCACGCTGAGCGGCTCCTGTATAGCGAGCCACCCCGTGACGACCGGAGTGGGCACATTGCAGTGCTATTCCACTTCGACTCTCTCACCGGCCAGCCGATGTGACGGCTCTCGCGAGCACGGATTCCGACGCGTCGCCGCCTCTGAAGGCGGTGGCGCAGGTACGGACCTATGGAACTGGCCGCGTGGTAGCCTGCGGCAGCCCGCTGTACCTTGCCGATCCTGTCCCGGATCGTGACATAGGCGGCGGCCGTTACGCCGATATGCTCGGGCTGACCGCCGCCGGCAATCGTCGGTTTGCCTACAACGCGATCACCTGGCTCGCAGGCGCTGCGGGGCGACCCCTAGTGACTATGTCGTTGTCGAAGTCGGTTGGGGCTTCGGGCGACACCATCGATATGAACGGCACGGTTTGCGACGCCGGCCTTGTGAGTTACGTGCTGGAGTACAGGCTCGCGTCGGGGATCGGCGCCTGGACCCAGATCGGCCCGGCGCACACCAGCTCGATTGTGAACGGCGAGCTTGGCGAATGGAACCTCACGGGCGTACCGCCCGGCGACTATTCGCTGCGGGTCACGGCAACCAATGCCGTCGGCGGGTCGTATTCCGTGTCCGGGGTCGTGCACGTGGCGCAGGTTCTGGCGAAGATATCCGACGCGGCGGGCACGCCCGACGGAGCATACATCAAGCTCACCGACAAAGAGGTGACCGCGGGATCGGACGATCTCGTCGGCCGGATCTATGTTGAGGAAGCGAACCGCAGCTCTGGAATATGTGTTCTGACGAACGCGACTGCTCTTCGCGGCACGCTCGCAACGGTAGTCGGCACTCACAACGTTTCCGGCGGCTCGCATGCAATAACCGCGGTCAGCGTATCCACCCGGCCGAGGCAGTTCGACGGGCCGCTGCCGGCTGTTGGAGTCGCGAACCGCTCTATCAAGGCTTGGAGCGCGGGCGCGACCACGGCCGGGCTTCTGATCAGGACATGGGCGTGTGGTGCAGGGGCCGACCGCTGATGGTTTCTTGATCAGCGACGGGTCGCCGGCCCAGCTCCGAGTGATAACCAGCCTGGCTCGCACCGCTATTCCTGTGCCGGAAACCGGCTCGACTGTGGCGGTAGTGGGGGCGGGCGGGGCCTATCCGGGCGGCCCGGCGTTGGTCGCCAGGGAGGCTGCGCAGATACTGGCGGCGCCCGAATGAGCGGCATGGCGGCAGGGCGTAGGCAAAAACCGGTATTTTTGCCGGGTTGCTTTTTGCGGTTGATCCCTTGACAACCCCCTGCCTGCATGCTAAGCTTCAGGTAGTATACGTCGAGCGAGTAAGTGAGATTGTCAGATATGAGGACCCGACCGTCAGTGGGCGGGCGCTCGGCGCACATACAACTACACGCACGCAGATGCGGTTGAGAAGGTCAACAGGCTCCGAATCGAGATATCGTATCCGGGGTTCTGGGGGACGAAGCGATTGAGGATAAGAAGCAGAGAATGTGGGAGGGTTACCGGTAAGGCGGTGCGGGTTGGCGTGATCGTCTCGCTTGCCCTGGTCATCTGCTGTTCCGCGCTTCTCCCGTTGTCCGCCGATACCAACACGCGCTGGTATGCTCCCATACTGCTCAAGACCACACCCGGCGCCGATGGCACCGGCAATCCCTACGGCAATATCGAGGTCGTTCTGCAGGTGACTCCATCCACCAAGCCCGGCCCGTTCGAGTATATCTACTGGGTCACGAACAACACGGCCGCGGCGATGTCCGACTTCTACTTCACCTGCGTCGGCGTCGATGACATTAACCCGCCCTGGTTCCTGCCCGACGGATATGAAGTGGTTGACGGAACCCGCGTGGTTGACGGTGGCGTGGTTACATTCGACCGCGGACCCGATATGACCGGCTGGGGCAATATCAGAACGGATGAGGAGCCGATTCCGTATATCCGGATCGCCAACTACTATGTTCCGGGCACCGGTGAGGTCGTTTCAAGCGCCAAGCTGAGGTGGAGCGCGCTCGGCGACTGCGGCGGACTTGGCGCCGGCGACAGCATGGGCTTCTCATTCACAAGCGATTATTTGCCTTCGACCGTAGCCAAAGACCTGGCAAGCGGGCTGGCAATTCGTATGTTCAACGGCGAAGTATACGCCTATGGCCCCGCGCCGGAATCGCCGGTTGTGCCGGAGTGCTCCTCCGTGCTGCTGGCGATGTCCGGATTGGGATGCATAGGGGTGTTGCGACGCCGGTTCCGAAGATAGACTCCACGTTTTTCAGAACACAGCAAGGGGCCCGCTGAGGTCTCAGCAGTAACAGGCGTCGCGCAGACGACGCGCTAACGAGATTGCCAAGTTTCGAGGAGAAGAAGATGTTGACACGAGTTATCACCGTTGCGTGTTTGACGGCGCTTGCTATAGCGCTGCTGGTCTCGCCGGGCGCCGCAACCGTCTGGCCGTCGAGTGAGCTATATGCCTACGGGAGTGATGAGACACTCACCATCATGCCGACCTGCAGCATCGAGGGCGACTACTACATCTACCAGTACCGATCTCACCAACAACACCACGCAGACCTACATTGAATCGTTCGAGCTGACGTTCAAGCCGGCGGTGGACCTCTCCAAGGTGACGATTGTCTCGGGTCCCGATGACTGGTGGGGTCAAGTGCGGACGCTGTTTAACCAGATCGACTGGTCGAACGACGGCGGCGACCCAATTGCGCTCGGAGGCACGGCGACGTTCGCCATCAAGACGAAGTACGGGCCGTCATACACCCCAGTGGTGGTGGCGGCGTGCCACGACGGATTGGGGTGGTCGGGCGACACCTACGGGCCGATCCCCGAGCCTTGCAGCATCATCGCGTTGCTTTCCGGGATTATCGGTCTGGCTGGCTTCAGGCGGCAGAGACGATAGCGCGGCAGTGATTCCTCATTCTGGGGGAGCCTTTGGCTCCCCCGTTTCGTGTACGGGGCCTCAGAACACCACGCCGACTGCAAGCGTAGCGTGCCACCTCACATGTTCGGCGTCGGGCAGGTAGCCGATCTCGGCGCTGTAGGTCCATCCGAGCCGGTCGCCGTAGACTACCGCCGCCGCGACCTGATCGCCTGCCGCATGCGGCCCTCCACCTCCCAGACGCCTGACGCTGCCGTATTCCAGCGCGACCAGCGTCTGTTTCGCCACACGCCGGACCGCCGCGAAGCTCAGGAATCCCAGATCCGGGACGTTGTCTCCAACCCATACGTGCCCGAAGTTGGCCAATAGCGCGCCGTGCCTGGCCGGGTATGTGCCGATCAGGACCGCGCCGATGTCGTTCTTGTGCGGACGTTCGCCGATGCTGGTGTTGACCGCATAGAGGGCGGACACCGCCATTGACGGGTTAGTGAGTCCGTTGCCGGCAAAGCGCCACTTGAATCCGATGTTCGGGCCGAGCTGGGAGTTGGGACCGCTGAAGTTCCACAGGTAGCTGTAGGCGATCTTGGCATCGACATTGCCGGTGATGCCGGGCCTGAGCTGGATACCGGTGCGGCGGGTTCGCGCCGGCCAGGTGCTGTCCACAAACCCGAGCGCCTGCGTCTTGCCGGGCGGGATCGTATAGGCATCGCCGGTGTAGAGCTGATTGCTGCCGAGCGCAAACGCCGACACGGGAGCCAACACGAGCAAGCACACTCGGAGCAGAGCTGCCATAGGTAGCCTGGACGCACGCATTGTGCCTGATTACCCGTCTCCGGCCCGGTCTACTCTCCCGACAGCACCTGAACGTCCTTCGCGTTTCTGATACGGACCGCGGGAACGTGCCTGCCCTGCGCATCGACCCACGTCGTGCTGACACCCGTGACCGCAACATACTGGCCTGGCTTAGGCAGCGCATCCACCGGCTTTCGGATGCTTCCGAAATAGACCGCCAGGCCCGCCGCACCGCCGGAGTAGCTGCCGTCGTCGATCACGAGCACGTTCTTCGTCTTGTCCACGGACGCTACGCGTCCCCATGTCCGCACGAGCAGGCAGAGATTCGAGATCTCCTTCTTTTCGCTTGAAGAGCGATAGCCGTCGCCGACGTAGAGGTTTGCCATCCCGTAGGGCGCGACGGTCTGTGGCTGCCCGGCGACTTCTACCGTCTTTGCGGACAACCGGAACCGATCTTTGCTCAGAACGCCCGTCAGCCGGCACGTCTCGCCGCGCTTGAGTACGGCGCCCTTTGGCAGAGTCACGCATACTCCCCACGCGCGGTCCGCGCTCTCGACGTAGATGTCGTCGGCGAAGTCGTCCGTGCCCGCGATCACTATGCCGGTGACCGCCGTTCTGCCCGCCGCTGGCGCGGGAGCGCTCATCTGAATCTGCCGCACCGGTTCCAACACGGTCACCGAGACCTGCTTCCAGAACTCTGCGAGAGGCTCCCTGACGATGCGGTTGTTGTAGGTGTCGGTCACCCACAGAGTCTGGTTCGGGCCCATTGCCACTCCCAGCGGGTGATCGAGCCGCTTGTCGGCGGGGCCGTACCAGACACCAAGGGATTGGCCGGAGGAGTCGAAGACCTGGATGCGCGAGTTGCCCGTGTCCGCCACATAAAGCCTGCCGGACTCGTCCAGCGCCATTCCGTTGTTGCCACGCAGCTCGCCGATCCCGCTGCCCGTCTTGCCGATAGTCCTGATCCGCCTGAAGTCGAGCCCGTACTGCGCGATGACGCTTTCCTGGGGAGGCACGAACGCAAGAAAGCCGGGGTCCGGCTTGAGGTTGCAGTAGATATATCCTCTGGTGTCCACCACCATCTCGCCCGGCAGGAACTCCTCGCCCATAGCTATGCGCCTCAGGAGGTTGCCGTCCCGGTCAAACTCGATGAGCTGATTGACGGGATGTTCGTGGCTGTTAGCCCAGACGTGGCCATTGGAATCGCATACGGCATGCGAGACGCAGTCCCTCAAGCGGCCATTCCCGCCCGGAATCTGGCTGTCCTTGATCAGTTCCTTCGCCTTCTTGCCCTGCTTGTCGGTCCAAGGCCAGGCTGTTGCCGTCCACTACGTAGTAGCCGCCGTCGGGGCCTGACAGGACATTTCCGGAGTAGGGCTCGGCGATCTTCCCGTACGGCTTGAGATCAGGGTCCAGCAGCAGCACATTTCGGGAGCCGAGCTGCTGCACCGCGCAACTCCCGTCGCTCTGGACCGCTATGGCTCCCGGCAGGTTGATCTCCGGCTGCGGCCCAATGTACTTGGCCACGCACTGTCCGCCTGCGGTGAACACCCATATCTGGTAGTCGGTGTCCTCATTGCCCAGAGAGACTGTCGCATACACCAGTCCGTTGCGCACGGCGGCCAGTCCGAAGCGTTTCCGCGGCCAGGTCTCCTGCTCAGGCCCCTGGAACTGCTTGAGCAGCTTCCCGTCGCTGCCGACCCTGACGATCACGTCCTGGAATCCCCTCGGGCCAATCGCGTAGCCGTTGGCATAGAGACTGCCGTCGCGGTCAATGATCATTCCGCCGGACTGCCACTTGCCGGGGGCGAACACGTCGGCGAGATCGAGTGTTCTGAGTTGCTTGCCGTCGGGGCTGAAGACCGTCCACTTGTCGTCATCGGTCTTTACGTAAGCGCTGCCGTCGCCGCCCACGGTGATTCCACGCCACCACTTGTCGCCATCCCACTTCTTGCCAGGCTTGCCTTCCGCGGAGAACGCCTGCACGTAGTTCGGACGCTTCACTCCCTCACCTGTCGGATACACTATGGCATAGAACCCATCATCCGGCGCCACAGCCAGCTTGGCATACCACCATGTAGTGTCGTCGATCGGCTCGCAAGTGCAGCTATCGAGATCCAGCAGGCGGATCGGGGTCTTCCCGTCGTAGCCAGGGGAGACGTAGATCTTGCCGTCCGGCCTGACGGCTACGCCCCCGTGTGTGGGGTAGTCATAGGTCTGGAGGGAATCGTCGTACGGCCACAGGCGGTCCAACTGCCCGTCAATGCCGAACCGCAGCACAGCTTGCCGGGCACTATCCATCACGATCAGCCGCCCGGAGTAGTCAACGTCGATATCTGACACCTGTCCCAGCGGCGCGCCGAGCGTGTAGACGGCCGGCGCCGGGTTGCCGAGCGCCGCGGCCGACGAAGCGAGGATTGCAGCCGCAATGAGGAATCGCATGACTGATCTGACCATCCATCTACCCTCCGGCTTCAGAGATCATATCGATGAAATCGGTGCTCTTGAGGTCGTGCTCCAGTCTATATCGAATGTGCCACCGCAGCATCCGCGCGAGGTCGCGCCTCGCGCCCTTCGGGAAGCTCATGTCCTTGATCTTGTGCGGCTCGACGGTGCGGAGCGCGTTCACGTAGGACGAGACGGCTGCCGGAACCGAGATTGCGTCCTTCGGAGGACTCCCGCATTCCGCGCACGACGATCCCGCCCATCGACGGGCTGAATGAGACCTTCTCCCGCCCCGGCGCGCGTCCGCATCTCAGGCACGCGTCGAAGTGCGGCTCGTAGCCCAGGATCGAGAGAAGCTGGATCTCGAAGTAGCGCGCGGTCGATCTCAGGGTCCGTGCCGCTTTCGAGGACATACATCGCGCTCAGCAGCGTGTCGAAGATGTCGGGGTTGGGCTGGCGCTGATCGACGAATGAGTTCACGAGTTCGAGCAGGTAGACCCCGTGCGCGACGCCCGCGATGTCGGCCTTGACGTTCGGAAACGACTCCTTGATCTCGGCCTGGGATGAGAACGTCGAGGTCGCGGCCCGACGAAAGCAGCATCTTTGAGTAGGTAAACGGCTCGCTTGCCCCGCGCGAGCTTGCTGCCCGGCCTGCGCGCGCCCTTGGCGACCGCCGACAGCTTCCCGTGCTCGCGCGAGAACAGCGTCAGAATTCGATCCTTCTCGCCGAGATCGATCCTCCGCAGCACGATCGCGCTGGCTGAGTAGGTCCTCATGGAGCGGAAGCCGGAAGTCGAAGTGGAGAGTCCGGAGTCGCGCACAGTTGGCGACGTGCGCGATCCCCAATTCATAATTCATAACTCGCAATTCGATTCGTGGCTGTCTGCCGCTGCCGTCCCGCGCTTTCGAGGTAGTCCTCGGGGACGTAGCCTTCGACGATCGCCGCGGCATTGCTGGTGCCGATGCGGCTCGCGCCTGCGTCGAGCATTTCCATCGCCTGCTCGGTCGTCCTGATGCCGCCGGCGGCCTTCACGCCCATGTCCGGGCCCGACGACCTGACGGATCAGGCGAATGTCCTCGACCGTCGCGCCGCCCGGAGCCGTGCCGGTGGAGGTCTTGACGAAGTCGCCGCCCGCGTCGCGTATGATCTCGCAGGCGATCTTCTTCTCATCATCGGTGAGGTAGATAGCACTCGATGATGAACTTGAGGACGGTTCGCTTGGCGTCCTGGGTCATCCCGGTCATCCGAGCCGTATCCACAAGTTCCTTGACTTCGCTTTCGACGATATTGCGCTCGCCGGACTTCAGCGCGCCTATGTTGATCACGACGTCGAGTTCCTTCGCGCCGTTGGTGATCGCGGTACGGGCCTCGAAGACCTTCACGGACCGCCCGCTTCGCGCCGAACGGGAACCCGATCACCGTGGCGGGCTTGACGTCGGAGTCCTGCAGTTCGCGCCGCACAATCGGCAGCCAGAACGGAAGCACCATCACCGTGGCGAAATGGTAGCTCTTGGCTTCCTCGCACAGGCGGATGATGTTCTCATGGGTCGCTGTCGGCTTCAGCAGCGTCGAATCCATCAGTTTTGCGAACTGTTCTTTTGAGTACATCCTGGTTACTCCCGGCGGCCACACCCGCTTTCAGGCTCCTCACGAACTCCCCGGCGCTTGCACCAGATCGTCCGATCCGGCGTGATCCGCTATGACATTGACCAGCGCGCTTCCGACCACCGCTCCGTCGGCGAACTGCGTAACGAAGCTCACGTGCTCCGGCTTCGATATGCCGAATCCGACCACCACGGGCAGGTCGGACGCCGCCTTGATCGTCTCTCACCAGAGCCTCAAGCTCGGTCGGCATCTCACTGCGAGCGCCGGTGACTCCGGTTCGAGACACGCAGTAGATGAACCCGCTACCCATCTTCGCCGCAAGCTCGATTCTCTCCTTCGTGCTCGTCGGAGCGAGCAAGAATATAGTTGCAAGTCCTGCCTCGTTCGCCGCCGTTTTCCAGTCCGCAGCCTCCTCCGGCGGCAGATCGGTCATGTATCACTCCATCCGCGCCTGCGTCTGCCGCATCCTGCCGCGAACCTCTCCAACCCGTACTTCTGCACCGGGTTGAAGTATGTCATCAACACGATCGGGCACGATCTGCAGGACTGGCCCTGATCTGCTCTTACGTTGTCAAGCACGCCTCGCACCGTCGCGCCGGCTCAAGCGCCCGGAAGCTCGATGCCTGAATGCTCGGCCCATCGGCCAGCGGATCGGAGAACGGCACGCCCAGCTCCACTATGTCCGCCCCACATCGCGCGATCTCATTCACCAGCTTCCTCGGTGGTCGCGAAATCCGGGTCGCCGCTGGTCAGAAAACAAACCAGCGCCTTGTCGCCGCGCGCCTTAAGCTCCTGCAAAACATCTGTCTATCCGGTTCAAAGCGACACCTCCAGGCTCTTGGCTACTGTGTTCACGTCCTTGTCGCCGCGACCGGATAAGCAGATAACCACCATCTCGTTCTTACCCAGTGTGGGGACAAATCTCATTACGCATGCGCGACCGCATGCGCAGATTCCAGCGCGGGAATGATGCCCTCCGTCGGAAAGGAACTGGAATGCCTCCAGCGCCTCGGAGTCGGTGACGGAGACGTAAGTCGCGCGGCCCGTGTCCTTGAAATAGCTGTGCTCCGGTCCGACGCCGGGGTAATCAAGCCCCGCGGAGATCGAATGGGTGAGCTGCACCTGCCCATCTTCGTTCTGCAGGAGATAGCTCATCGAGCCGTGCAGCACACCGGGGCTGCCCATGCTCAGCGTCGCGCAGTGCCGGGGCGTATCGATTCCCTCACCCGCCGCCTCGACGCCCGATCAGCTTCACGCTCTCGTCGTTCGCGAACGGATAGAACATGCCCATCGCGTTGCTTCCGCCGCCGACGCACGCCATCGCGTAGTCCGGCAGCCGGCCTTCCTTCTCGACGATCTGCCGTCTCGCGTCTCCTTGCCGATCACGGACTGGAAATCGCGCACCATCATGGGGTAGGGGTGGGGGCCGACGACCGAGCCGATGATGTAGTGCGTGTCGCGCAACGTTGGTGACCCAGTCGCGAATCGCCTCGCTGGTCGCGTCCTTGAGGGTCTGGGTCCCGGAGGTGACCGGGATCACCTCAGCGCCCAGCAGCCGCATTCGAAAGACGTTGAGCGACTGCCGCTCCATGTCCTCGACGCCCATATAGACCTGGCACTTGAGGCCGAAGAGCGCGCAGGCGGTGGCCGTAGCGACCCCGTGCTGGCCCGCGCCGGTCTCGGCGATGATCCGAGGCTTGCCCATCCGCCGCGCGAGCAGAATCTGGCCCATCACGTTGTTGAGCTTATGCGCGCCGGTGTGGCAGAGGTCCTCGCGCTTGAGGTAGACCTTCGCGCCGCCGAGCTGCTCGGTCATGCTCTCCGCGAAGTAGAGCGGGGTGGGGCGGCCGACGTACTCGCGCATGATAGTAGTCCAACTCTGCGACGAAATCTTTATCAGTCTTATACTTCCGATACGCCTCTGCGAGCTCGTCCAGCGCGGGAATCAGAATCTCGGGGACGTAGCGGCCGCCGAACATCCCGAAGTGGCCGAGCGCATCAGGCCCGGTTATCTGCTTTGCGGACATTTTCTATGAACTCCTTTACCTTTGCCAGATCCTTCTTGCCGGGGCGACGCTTCCACCCCGCTCGACACATCCACCGCGTACGGCTGCACTACTGCGGACCGCCTCGGCTACGTTCTCCGGGCTCAGTCCACCGGATAGTATACACGGGCTTGCCCAGCGACTTCGCGCGACCGCGAGCTCCCAATCGAACGTCTCTCCCGGTTCCGCCGGGACGCCCTTCTTGTACGTATCGAGCAGATAGAACGCCGCCGTCTCGTATTGCGCGAGCGCATCGACGCTTGCCTCGTCCTGAACCCTGCGCCACGCGGATCACGCCGTGCAGCGCCGAGCCTGCGCGCGAACTCCTCGCTCTGGCCGCCGTGAAGCTGAGCATAGGTGAGATTGCAGTCATCGCATGATCGAGATAACCTCGTCGGTCTCCTCAGTGAACACGCCCACGGTCCTCGCGTCGCCGCCGATGATCCGATTGATGTGCTTGACGGTGTCGACATCCACGCGCCTGGGGCTGTCGGCGAATACGAACCCGAGCATGTTCGCGCCGAGCCGCACGCACTCGACCGCGTCCTCGATATTCGTGATCCCGCATATCTTGACCAGTGTCACCCGATCAACTCCCTCAGCTTCGCCTCGATGTCGCGCTCCCGCATCAGCGCCTCGCCGATCAGCACGGCATCAACGCCCATCGCGCCGAGCTTCACCATGTCCTCGCGCGTGAATATGCCGCTCTCGCTGACGGTCTTGGCATTCGCGCAGTCCGGAATCGCATTCGCGCAATAGCGCGGCCGTCGTGTCCAGGCTCACCTCGAAAGTCTGCAGGTTGCGATTGTTGATGCCGATCACCGGCGCGCCAGCGTCCAGAGCGACATCCATCTCGCGCTTCGTCGTGCACCTCGACAAGGCACTGCAGCCCGATCTCGTTCGCCTCAGCTCATCAAAGCTGCGCGAGCGATTCGGCTCCAGCGCCGCCACGATCAGCAGCACCGCGTCCGCGCCTGCCGCGCGCGCCTCGATAGACCTGATACTCGATCTATGATGAAATCCTTGCGCAGCACCGGCAGCGAGACCGCCTGCTTCACCTGCCGCAGATACGCCAGCGATCCCTGGAAGAACTTCTCGTCGGTCAGCACCGATATCGCCGCCGCGCCCGCGCTCTCATAGGCGCGCGCGATGGCCTCCGGGTCGAAATCCGGCCGGATCAAGCCCTTGGACGGCGACGCCTTCTTCACCTCCGCGATCACCGCCGGCAGTCCCGTTCGCTGCCTCGCTTCGAGCGCCGCTGCAAAATCCAGCGCGGGCGGCGCATCCTTGGCCACTCGCGCCTCGAGCTCGGCGCAGCGGCACTGGCGCCTTCGCTGGCCGCGACCTCAGCTCTCTTGTGTCTGCGAGAATCGTGTCGAGTATCAACCTGCCAACTCCTGTGTCACCGACTTGAACGCTTCCAGGGCGTTCATCGCCGCGCCCGAGTCTATCGACTTCGCCGCGAGCTCGATGCCCTGCTCTGAGATCAGCAGCCTTGTCCGCGACCACCAGCGCCGCCGCCGCGTTGAGCAGCACGATGTCCCGGCGCGGCCCCTTTTCGCCCTCCAGCACGGCCAGCAGCGCGCGAACGTTATCCACTATGCCGCCCTCACCCGCCGCAAGGTCGCTCGGCGTTCGCCAACGTCTAGCCCGACTTCGGACGGGCTGCAGCGAGTAGGTTCGCACTTCGCCGTCTTTGAGCTCGCTGATCTTCGTCTCGCCGAGCGTGGAGATCTCGTCCAGCCCCGCCATTCCGTGGAAGACCATCGCGCGCTGCGTCCCAGAGCGCTTCGAGCACGTTCGCCATCGTCTCGGTCACGTTCGGGCGAAAACACGCCGATCACCTGCCGCTTTGCGCCCGCGGGGTTCGTCATCGGCCCGAGCATGTTGAAAACCGTCCGGATACCCGATCTCTTTGCGAGGCCCGATGGCGTGCTTCATCGCGGGATGCATCGCAGGCGCGAACATGAACCCCAGCCCCGCCTTGTCGATGCACTGCGGCGACCCGTTCGGCGTCCAGATTGAGCTTGCACCCCAGCGCCTCGAGCACATCCGCGCTCCCGCAACTGCTCGACGCCGCTCGATTGCCGTGCTTGGCGACCGTCACTCCCGCGCCGACGATCACGAACGTCGCGGTCGTCGAGATGTTGAACGTGTCCAGCTTGTCGCCGCCGGTGCCGCACGTGTCGAGCAGATCGACGGCCTTCGGCCGCACCTTCACGGACTTCTCCCGCATCACCCGCACGAACCCGGTGATCTCCTCGACCGTCTCGCCCTTCATCCGCAGCGCGGTGATGAACGACGCCACCTGCGCGGGCGTCGCCTCGCCGTCCATGATCTCGGTCATGGCGGCCACGGCCTCATCCTGCGTGAGATGCCCGCCCTCAACGACTCTTCCGTAATCGCTTCTCGGATCATGTCCAGTCTCTAACTCGTCCGCTTTTCGCGGTTGGGTTCGATCCACTTTCGCGGCTTTCGCGATCGCGATCCGTTCCTACCCCACGAAATTCGCCAGCAGCTTCTTGCCTTCTTGCGTCAGGATCGACTCCGGGTGGAACTGCACACCCTCGATCGGGTATTCCTTGTGCCGCACGCCCATGATCTCGCGCTGATCGGTCTCCGCGGTGATCTGCAGGCAATCCGGGATGGTCTCGCGCCGGATCACGAGCGAATGGTAGCGCGTGGCCTCGAACGGGTTTGGCAGCCCTGCGAAGACGCCCTCGCCGTCGTGGTGGATCATCGAGGTCTTGCCGTGCATCAGCCGGCCCGCGCGCACGATCTCCCCGCCGAACGCCTGCCCGATGCTCTGATGCCCCAGGCACACGCCCAGAATCGGGACCTTGCCCGCGAAGTGCTTGATCGCCGCGCACGGATATCCCTGCTTCGATTCGGCGTGCACGGCCCCGGCGAGATCACGATGCCGGTCCGGCTTCAGCGCCTCGATCTCCTCGATCGTGATCTTGTCGTTCCGGAACACCTTGAGCTGCTGCCCCATCTCGCCCAGATACTGCACGAGGTTATAGGTGAAGCTATCGTAGTTATCGATCATCAGGATCATCGCGCGCCACCAGCTTCCGGTAGTTCGTAACTCGTAATTCGTAATTCGTAACTCACTCGAGTCCCTCCTCGGCGGCTGCGAGCGCTTTGATCATCGCCATGGCCTTGTTCTGCGTTTCCTGATACTCGCTGCGCGGGTCGGAATCCGCGACCACTCCGCCTCCCGCTTGCACGTAGGCTGTATCACCTTGCATAAGTATCGTGCGAATAGTTATACAGGCGTCCATGTCGCCGGAATAGCTGAAGTAGCCAATGGCGCCGGCGTACGTGCCCGCGCCGCGTCGGCTCGACCTCGTCGATGATCTCCATCGCGCGAATCTTGGGCGCGCCGGAGACCGTTCCCGCAGGGAACGTCGCGCGCAGCAGGTCGAACTGGTCCTGATCCATCTCGAGCCGCCCGCTCACGTTGGAGACGATGTGCATTACGTGCGAGTATCGCTCGATCACCATCAGCTCATCGACGATCACGCTGCCGTAGCGGCACACGCGGCCGATGTCGTTTCGACCGAGATCGACGAGCATTATGTGCTCCGCGCGCTCCTTTTCGTCCTTGAGAAGCTCCTTCTCGAGCGCCTGGTCCTCCTCAACGCTCTTGCCCCTCGGCCGAGTGCCGGCGATGGGCCGCACGGTCACGTTCCCGCGCTCCTCGGTGACCAGAATCTCCGGCGACGACCCGATCAGCTTCGTGTCGCCGTAGGAGAGATAATACATATACGGCGACGGGTTCAGGCTGCGCAGCGCCCGATACACGTCGAACGGGTCCGCGCGTCACCTTCGTCGAGAACCGCTGCGACGGCACCACCTGGATCACGTCACCGGCCGCTATGTATTCCTTGCACCTGAGAACCGCCTTCTCATATTCCTCCTGAGTGAAGTTCGACGTGACCTCCAGCGGCTTCGCCTCGCGCTTGACCGTATGTCAACTGCACCGGCTCTCTGAGCTGCTGGGCAAGCTCCTCGATCTTGACGACGTGCCTTCTCATACGCCGCCTCCGGGTCGCCGTCGATGCGCGCATTGCACACGATGCGAATGCGATGCCGGACGTGGTCGAAGATCAGAAGTGTGTCGGTGAAGATGAGCGTGCAATCGGGCAGGTCGAGGTCATCGGCGGTGGAGTCGGGCAGGTCCTCGAAGAACCGCACCATATCGTAGCCGATGAACCCCACCGCGCCCCCGCAGAACCTCGGCAGGTCGGGGTCCGGCACGTAGTTGAGGCTGCCGAGCTCGTGCTTGAGGATGTCGAGCACGTCCTTGCCCTGGTCCAGCTCGATCTGCTCAGGACGCCACCTCGCGTTATCTCGACCTCGCGTCCCTTGCTCTTGATGACAAGAGTCCGTCCCGCTGCCGAGAAACGAGAACCGCGCCATCCTCTCGCCGCCCTCGACGCTTTCGAGAAGGAAAGAGTACTCGTCGTTCGGGTCGGCGATCTTCTTGAACGCGCTACACCGGCGTTTCCATGTCCGCCAGAATCTCTCGATAGACCGGCGTCATGTTGCCTGTCTTGGCCCGCCGCATGAACTCCTGTTTGTCGGGGTAATAGACGCTCATCGCATCACGCTCCTCATTTCCCGAAGTAGTCTATCTTCATTGCATCTTTGACTTCAGCCAGCGTCTGCGCGCCAGCCTCGACTGCTCGCGCGGTTCCGGCGCGGAGGATGTCGTCGACCTCATCGAGGTGCGAGTCGTAGTAAGCTCGCTTCTCGCGGATCGGGTCGAGCATCTCATTGAGCGCCGCCGCGAGCCGGGTCTTGCAGTCCACGCACCCGATCTGGCCCTTCTTGCACATCTTCTCAAGCTCCGGCACGAAGTCCGGGTTGAACTCCTTGTGATACGCAAACACCGTGCAGACCTTGGGATGGCCGGGGTCGTCTTTTCTGATGCGCGCCGGGTCGGTGACGGCGGTCTTGACCTTGCGCAGCACCTCGTCGGCAGGATCGGCAAGGTAGATCGCGTTGTCCAGGCTCTTGCTCATCTTCGTGTTGCCGTCGAGGCCCTTGAGCAGCGGCTGGATCATCGCCTCCGGCTCGACCAGCACCTCGCCGTAGAGCTCGTTGAACCGCCGCGCGATCTTGCGAGTCAGCTCCAGATGCGGGGCTTCTGGTCTTTTCCGACCGGCACCAGATGCGCCTTGCAGAACGTGATATCGGCGGCCTGGCTGATCGGATAGCCCAGGAAGCCGTAGTTCATCTCGTTATAGCCCTTCTGCGCGGCCTCGGTCTTGATGGTCGGATTGTGGCGCAGCACGTTCACCGGCACGAACATCGAGTAGAATATCGTCAGCTCGGCGATCTGCGGGACCATCGACTGCACGAAGATCGTCGCGACGCTGGGGTCGATCCCGACGGCCAGATAATCCTTGGTTACCTCGCGAACATCGCTCGATAGCTGCTCGGGCCGGTCCCAATTGGTCGTGAGCGCCTGAACGTCGGCGATGATCACGAACATGTCGTATTCGTGCTGCAGCTCCACTCTGGGCTTCAGCGAGCCGACGTAGTGGCCCAGGTGCAGCTTGCCCGTAGGTCTGTCGCCGGTAAGTATTCTCTTCTTCACTGTCTATCTCCCAAATAACGCTCGACACGCGGAAAGGCCGAGGACACGGGTCCTCGGCCTTTCTGCGTTTTTCTGCCAGCACACTTCGAAATAAAAGCCGCGAACCCCTCCCATAGAGTAGTCCCCGGCTTCCTGCGCATAGTACAAATTCAATCTCTACCTGGCGGCACGGCGGCTACCCCACACTAATTGGAGTAATGCCAGCCCCACTTGTGATTCCCTCCATGGATGATCAGGTAGGATGCTGTCTTCATAACTATTTCAGTATACTCGGCGTCCTCTGGGGTTGTCAATAGGTGTTTGTTATGCTATAAGTTACGAAATCCAACAGGGGAGCGTGAATGGCCACCAAGCTGATACTCGACACGGACATAGGAACCGACATCGACGACGCGTGGGCGCTGGCGCTGTGCCTGGCGTCGCCGGAGATCGAGCTGCTCGGCGTGACGCTCGTTCATGCCGACCTCGACACCCGCGCCAAAGTCGCGCTCAAGATGCTCAAACTGGCTGGTCGAACGGACGTCCCCGTCTACGAGGGCATCTCCGACCCACTCACGGAGGGGCATGGCCGTTACTGGGCCGGCCACGAGGGCACCGACACGGACTTCTCCGACATAGCCGGCCTTTCGGCCAAGGACGGCGCCCTTGACTTCATTGTCGATACGGTTGGCAAGTACCCCGGCGAGGTCGTCGTCGCGCCGATTGGGCCGATGACCAACATCGGCGCAGCGATTCGCAAGGACCGCTCCACGATGCGCAGCGTTAGGCGGTTCGCCGTCATGGGCGCTACGTATGTGGGCGACGGCCCGGAGAACGTCGCTCCGGAGCACAACATCCGCTGCGACCCGCTGGCCGCCAAGATCGCGCTGGAATCCGGCATTCCGGCGACGGTCGTGGGTCTCAACGTAACCAACAAGGTCACCATCCGCCGCGACGACGTCGAGGCGATCAAGGGCACGCCGTTCGGCGATTACCTTGCCGCAATGACCGACCAGCTACTTCGGCGTCATCGGCCGCGACTATACGTTCATGCACGATCCGCTCGCAATCGCCACCGAGATCGACCGCTCCGTTGTCACCACGCGCAAAATGACCGCCGAGGTGCTCGACGCCGGCAAGGTGGCATTCACTCCCGACGCGAACGGCCCGCTCGACGTTTCCGTAGATGTAGATGTCGACAAGTTCGAGAATCTACTCCGATCGAGGGTCCGCTCTCTGTGTAAGAAAGGAATCTGACCAAATGCAGGTAGGCTTGCTCACCGCTCCGTTTCGCAATGAGCCGCTGGAAGACGTTATCACGTTCGCCGGGGCAAATGACTTCGACGCGCTTGAGATAGCCAGCGGCCCGGGCGCGAAACACATAGACGTCACCGATTTTCCGGACTCGCGTGTCTCGGAGATCAAGAAGCTGCTGGAGGCCAACGATCTCGTCATCTCCAGCCTCGCGTGGTATCCCGACATGACCAATCCCGAGGGCCGCGAGCAGACGATGGCGAATTTCCGGCTGCTGGTGGATGCAGCCGAGAAGCTGGGCGTTGATGTGGTCTGCACCCTCGCCGGCAAGCCCGTGCCGGGCAAGAACAAGTTTCAGACAATCGAGGAGGACGGCGCCGCGGTCTTCCCTCCTCTGGTTGAGTATGCTGCGTCAAAGGGTATCAAGGTAGCGCTGGAGAACTGGTTCGCCACCAACATCCAGGGCCTGGCGCATTTCGATAAGATGTTCGAGGTCGTGCCGCACGAGAACTTCGGACTCAACTTCGATCCTTCGCACCTGGTCTGGCAGGGGATCGATTACCTTGCCGCTGTTGACCGATTCGCCAGGCGGATCTTCCACACTCACGCCAAGGACACGGAGATTCGGCAGGACAGGCTGGCCTATCTGGGCAATCAGGAGCGCGGCTGGTGGCGGTATGTGATTCCGGGGTTCGGAAAGGTCAAGTGGGGCGAGTATATCGCCGCGCTGAGGCGCAACGGCTACAACGGCGTGCTGTCAATCGAGCATGAAGATGGCGCCCTTGGCCGGGAAGAAGGCTTCATTAAGGGTAAGAACTATCTTCGGATGTTCGCGTGATATGGAACAGCAACCCGACAATTGGATTGGACTAAGGAAGCTCGCCGAGGCCTGCTGGTCGCAGGCGAGGGCTGACTACGCGGCGGCGGTGACGCTGCTCGACGCGGGGGTCTACTTCGCCAGCGTGTTCTTTGCCCAGCAGGCCGCCGAGATGGCGCTGAAGGCGGCCAGCATTCAGAAGCTCGCCAAGATTCCGCGCGGCCACAACCTCATCCAGATGTGTAACGGCCTCGAAGCGCCTATGGAAGTGATGAACGCGGCCGCGGAGCTCAACCCGGAGTTTCTTGCGACGCGCAGTCCCGAGGCCGTCAGCGGCGTCCCATCGCAGAACTACGACCGTAAGTCCGCGCGCCTGCACCTTCGTATGGCCCAGACCATCGTGGACTGGATTAAGGCGAGCCAGTACCTGACATTCCTCTGCGCGGTACTTGCCATGCAAGCCCATCCCAATGTATAACATGCTCTGAGAGTCCAAACTGGAGCATTCCTTATGCACATCTGCAGCGATCCTGATTTCAGCAACCTGCTCAGCGTTCTTCGGCGCGAGCCGCCGTCACGCCCGACGCTGTTCGAGTTCTTTCTCAACGGCCCTCTGTACGCCAGGCTGGCGGGTCTGGATAGCGAACCTGCCTGGGGCACGATCGAGGGAGATAAAGTGCTGGCGAAGGCGTTCATGAACGCAGGTTACGACTACGTGACCCTGCACGCCTCCGCGATGACGTTCCCCACCAGCTCCGTCAGCCAGCTCGCCAGCCGGTCCATGAACGAGACGGCAATCGTCACCGACCGAGCGAGTTACGAGGCTTACTCCTGGCCCGACCCCGACTCGTTCGACTACTCCAAGCTCGGCATCGTCGGCGGGGAGCTGCCCGAGGGGATGAAGATCGTCGTATGCGGGCCGGGCGGAGTGCTGGAAAACGTCATGCAGATCGCCGGTTACGAAGGACTGTGCATGATGATGGTGGACGACCCCGAGCTCGTTCAGATCATCTTCGACGACGTCGGCTCGCGCCTAGTTCGCTACTATGAGTTAAGTTCGCCGAACCCTCACGTCGGCGCCGTGATCTCCAACGACGACTGGGGCTTCAACACACAGCCGATGCTCTCGCCGGGCGACATGCGCAAGTATGTCTTCCCCTGGCACGAGCGCATCGTCGAGACGATCCACGCCGCCGGCAAGCCCGCCATCCTGCACTCCTGCGGCAATCTCGACGATCTCATGGACGACATCATCGACGGCATGCGCTACGACGGCAAGCACTCCTATGAGGACAAGATATGTCCCGTCGAGGAAGCCTACGAGCGATGGGGCGGCCGAATCGCGATCATGGGCGGAATCGACCTCGACTTCGTCTGCCGCTCCACGCCGGACAAGATTCGCGATCGAGCTCAGGCCATGCTCGACCGCACAGCCAACCGCGGCGGCTTCGGACTTGGCTCGGGCAACAGCATTCCCTACTACGTCCCCGACGACAACTACTTCGCCCTGATCGAACCGGCCGTCGTGGGACGGTGCTGAGTGTGCTATAATAACCGTGGAAGAGGGGATCGCCATGCGAGAAGTCGAAGACAAGGCAGTGAAGCGCAGGAAACGGGAGAAGCTCCCTCCGAAAGGCACTGTCGCTCGGCTGCGTCGAGCGGTAGGGCTGTGGTCGCACATGTCGCCAGAGGAGATAGAAGAGATCAAGCGGATCATTCATGAGTCTCGCCGATCTTCTCCTCCATAGCGGATGTACCTGCTTGATACCAACATCTGTATAGATATCATGGCTGGCCGCAATGGCGTGGATGAGCGGCTCGCACGGTTCGATGCCTCCCTGGCGTACACAAGTGCTGTGAGCGTGGCTGAGTTGTTCTACGGCGCGCTTCGCAGCGGCCGCCCAGAGGCCGAAATGGTCAAGGTGTGGCTGTTGCTAAGAGACCTGCTGGTCATCCGGCTCGATGTTAGGGCTGCAGCACAATACGCTGTTCTCAAGGCCCAACTGGCGGCCCAAGGTGAGCTTCTTGAGGATAACGACCTGTTCATCGCCGCCACTGCTCTGTCCCGTGGTCTGACCCTTGTCACCCACGACAAGGGCTTTGCCCGCGTTCCCAACCTCCAGACTGAGGATTGGCTCGCCTGACCTTTGACTTCCGCCTCAGCTTCAGCTATCCTATTTACCAAACACGCGAGGAGAACGAGTATGAACTACCTTCTCGGCATCGATATCGGCACCAGCGGCACGAAAACGCTGCTCATCAACGCGTCCAAGAACGGCGAGGTCGTGGCGTCATCCACCAAGACCTACCCGCTCTACACGCCCAAACCGCTCTGGGCCGAGCAGGAGCCGGAGGACTGGTGGCAGGCGACCATAGCCTCGATACGCGAGGTCCTGCAGGAATCCGGCGTGGACTCGCGCCACATCAAGGGCATCGGTCTGTCGGGCCAGATGCACGGCTCGGTGTTTCTCGACGCGAACAACGCCGTCCTGCGCCCCGCGATCCTCTGGTGCGATCAGCGCACGCAGGCCGAGTGCGATTGGATAATGGACACGGTCGGCCGCGAGAAGTACCGTCGAGCTCATCATCGAACCCCGTGCTGACGGGCTTCACCGCCGGCAAGATCATCTGGCTGCGCAACAACGAGCCCGAGGTCTACGCCCAGGTCAAGAAGGTCCTGCTTCCCAAGGACTACATCCGGCTCCGGCTGACGGGCGAGTTCGCAACGGAAGTCTCCGACGCCAGCGGCACCGCGCTCTTCAACGTCACAAAGCGCGATTGGGCCTACGAGATGCTTGATGAGATCGGCATTCCCGCCGACTGGATGCCCAAGGCGTACGAAAGCCCGGAAGTCAGCGGGCGAGTCACGTCAGAAGCCGCCGCGCTTACAGGCCTTGCCGAGGGCACGCCCGTAGTCGGCGGCGGCGGCGATCAGGCGGCGGGCGCGGTCGGGAACGGCATCGTCGAGCCGGGAATCATATCGTCCACAGTGGGCACGTCCGGCGTTGTGTTCGCGTTCGCGGACAAGCCGGTTGTCGATCCCAAGCTGCGAGTGCACACGTTCTGCCACGCGGTTCCGGGCAAGTGGCATGTGATGGGCGTGATGCTCTCGGCGGGCGGCAGCCTGCGTTGGTATCGCGACACCTTCGCCGACACCGAGACCGCTGTCGCAAAGGCGCTCGGCAAAGACCCCTACGATCTGATGTGCAAGGAAGCCGCGAAGGTCCCGGCGGGCAGCGAGGGCCTGATCTTCCTGCCCTATCTGACCGGCGAGCGCACGCCCTATCCCGACCCTCACGCTCGCGGGGCGTTCTTTGGAATCACTCTCCGCAGCGACCGCTCCCACTTCGTCAGGGCCGTGCTGGAGGGCGTTGCCTACGGCCTGCGGGACTCCTTTGGCATTCTGGAGGAGATGAAAGTGCCCGATCACGCAGGTCCGCGCATCCGGCGGCGGCGCGCGAAGCGACGTCTGGCGACAGATACAGGCCGACGTCACCGGCCACGACCACGTGACCATCAACATCGATGAAGGCCCCGCGCTCGGAGTCGCGCTCCTGGCGGGAGTCGGCACGGGGGTCTACCCCAGCGTTGCCGACGCGTGCCGCTCGGTCATCAAGGTCGCGTCCACGACGAAGTCCGACCCCGAGGCGAAGAAGTCCTACGATGGCTTCTACCCGGTCTATCAATCGCTCTACCAGTCGCTCAAGGGCGACTTCGATGCGGTAGCGAAGCTGGCGGGGGCATAGTTGGCTATACTCGGCATCGACATTGGTGGGACGAAGAGCACTGTCGGCGTGGCGGACAGCTCCGGCAAGCTGCTTTCCCACAAGACCATACTAACGCCGAACGTGCTCGGTCCGACGATCAACCTGGGCATGATCCTGCCCGTCGCCTGCGACGTCATCGAGGAATCGGGCGCGAGCGTCTCGGCCATCGGCATCGGCTGCGGAGGGCCGCTCGACCGCAAGTCCGGCACGCTTCACAAGATATCGAACCTTCCCGGCTGGGAGGGCCTGTGCCTTACAGAGATCTTCTCGGAGGAGTTCGGCGCGCCGGCGTACCTCGACAACGACGCGACCGCCGCGGCGATCGGCGAGGCCATGTTCGGAGCGGGCAGGGGAGTTGACTGCTTCGCATATCTCACGATCTCGACCGGCATCGGCGGCGGCATCATTATCGACGGAAAGCCCTATCGAGGATGCGGCGAGAACGCCGGCGAGTTCGGCCACGCGAAGATAATGCCCGAGGGTCCGCTCTGCAACTGCGGAGACCACGGCTGCCTGGAATCCCTGGCCTCCGGCACATCGATAGCCCGCATCGCCCGCGAGGGCCTTGCCAACGGCGCGAGAAGCGTTCTCGATGAATGGGTGTCCTCGCGCGATGAAGTGACCGCGGAACTCGTCGCCAAAGCCGCCGCGGAATGCGATCCGTTCGCAGCCGGGGTCTGGTCACAGGCGATGTATCACCTCGGCATCGGCGTCGCCAACGTCGTGAACGTGCTCAATCCCCGGCTGGTAATCCTTGGCGGCGGCGTGACCAGAGCCGGTGACATGCTCTTCGCGCCTGTGCGAGAGGTCGTCAGCGAGCGCGCGATGGAGGCTCTGGCCGCTGATGTGGAGATCGTGCCGGCTGCTAACGGCGATCTGGTTGGGCTGATGGGCGCGTTTGCGGTCGCGATGGAGGGGACTGGGACTCAGCGGCTTTCTCTTTGATCATCCGCTCCACGGAATGCAGCGTTCGCCTTGCCACGGTGCGGTAGAAGTCGTCGGTCGCGAAGCGGACCGCTCTCTGCGCGAAGGGCAGAGCCTTCACCGGATCATCCAGCTTCCGCGCATACAGCACCGCCGCAAGCTCGTTAAGCTCCATGGACTTCGGGTTGTTGGTTATCCCGTTTCTGAGGTAAGCCACAGCCTTGGGCGTGTCGTGGTAGCCGTAGTAGAGGATGTAGGTCCCGCTGGAGTAAGCCTCGGCGAACTTGGGGTCGAGCGCGACGATCATATTGAACAGGCCCAGCAGCTCCTTGTTATTGCACCAATTGGGATCGTGCTGGATGTATTCGTGGTGGTATTTGTCCGCTTTGATCCACAGCAGGTTGGCGAAGACGACACGGAACTCACCGGCGAGCCTATACGCCGCCGATACATTATCCGGCGGCTCAACCGGCTTGGACTGCACGGCGTGGTTCTCGATCAAGCACATGCCGGCGAATACGAGCGCCGCCGACAACGCGAGCACGATGCGATGGTTCACTGCCGCGCCCTCCTCTGTCTGAAGGCATTCCTGACCAGCATTCCCGCGATTACGACCAGGCACGTTCCCAGCATCAGCGCAATCTGCGTATGCATTTCGGTCCGGTACGCCGGCACTTCCCAGTGATGCCCCAGTTCCTCTGCTCCATGTGCCAGCGCGCTGATCGGGAGCGCGAGCAATGCGATTGTCGAGACCAGGCGGGCAGCTCGCGGCATTGCTATACCTCCTTGGCAGAGAAGTACGACATCCCCACCACCAGCACGAATGCGATGTAGCACACGCCGTAGATCGCCACCTGCCAGAGGTAGCCCGCGGGGACGACGTCGTGGTGGACAAGCGAGGTCTTCAGGTTGAAGCACTCCAGATTAGGAAGCGCGTGGTAGATCAGAGCGTAGAGCGATTTGGAGATACCGGCCTGCGTCTTGTCGATCAGCCCGCCGATATACCCGATCTTGATCGTGCCCGCCAGATACGCCATGAATGTCACAACAGATGCGATCGCCGGGCTGGCGAAAGCGGAGATCGTCGTCGCGATTGCCGCGACTATCGCTACTTCCAGCAGCGTAAACAGGATCGCGATTCCCAGGAATCTGTCAAAGCTGTGCTGATACATGTAGATCAGCGCGGCGAACGCGACCGTCATCGCCGCTATGCCCATCGCTACGGTGATGAACGTGCCGAGATACTTGCCCATCACGTACTGGGCGCGTGTGAGCGGGCGCGCGATCAGCGGATGTATGGTCCTGGACTCGACGTCGTTGGGGATTCCCGTCGCGCCCAGCGCAATCGCCAGCGCCGCCCCACCGAACAGAATGCAGGTCATGCACAGGTCCTTGAGGATCTTTAGCTGCACGCCCTCCGTGAATATCGTCAACAGCGTCGAGCTCCCGATCACAGCCAGCATCAGCAGGCACAGCACGTGAAACACCTGCTTGCGGCTGTTCTCCAACAAAGACATCTTCGCAATGATCCAGATTCCTGACATAATGCCCACTCTCTGACTTTCGACTTTCGACTTTGGACTTTGGACTGTTATGCCGCCAGCCTCAGAAACGCCTCTTCCAGCGACTCCCGCTCGGTCTGTATTCGGATGATGCTCGCGTGTGCATTCTCAAGCGCCCGCATCACCTCGTAGACCCGATCCGGCTGAGCGCTGACAATGACTCCCGTCGCTCGCTCCTCCACGTCGCCCCCGGCGAACCTCAGCGATTCCTTGGTCTGCTTGTCGAGCGCCGAGACCTGGATCGTGACCCGCTGATCTCCTCCGCGCACCTCATCCGGTGTGCCGTAGGCCACCAGCTTTCCCCGCTTCAGAACGGCAATCGTATCGCATGTGCTCTCGACTTCGCTGAGCAGGTGGGAACTCAGGAATACAGTCCTGCCCTCATTTCGCAGTTCGAGGATGAGATCGCGCGCGTGCCTGCGGCCGATTGGGTCGAGGCCGGAGGTGGGCTCGTCGAGGATCAACAGCTTGGGATCGCCGACAATCGCCTGTGCGATGCCGACCCGCTGCGTCAGTCCCTTGGAGAGCTTGCCGATCGGCGTATCGGCGTATTCGGCGATACCGGTGCGCTCCAACGCGCCCAATGCCTGACGGCGGATCTCGCGCCTGTCAACGCCGGCAAGCGCCGCGTGCATGCTTACCACTTCCATCGGTCGCAGGAACTTGTGGAAGTACGGTTGCTCGGGCAGGTAACCGACGGCACGGCGTGTGGAGGCCTGCGTCGTCGGTCTGCCGAATATGGTCGCGCTGCCGGAGGTCGGACGCATGAAATCCAGAAGCATCTTGATCGTGGTCGTCTTGCCGGCGCCGTTCGGTCCGAGGAACCCGAAAACGACGCCCTCCGGCACGTCGATGGTCAGCGCGTCAAGAGCCGTGCGGGTGCCCTTGCGCCTGCCGAGTTTGTAGACTTTCCGAAGGCTCTGAGTCTGAATGGGATGTTCCATGTCACCACTTGCGGTCTGCAGTATTGTCACTACCTATTATCGGCAGCGTTCGTTGTTCTTCAGAGTGATGTCCTTGGAATGAGTTCAGTTCTCCGGGAATCGCACCGCTGTAGGAGGGTTTTCCAAAACCCGAATGCCCAGGCGTTGTGCCCGCGGAATCGGCGTTTGGAAACGCCTCCTACGACAAGTCTCCCGGAAAACTGAACACACCCATGTCCTTGACTCCCGCGTCGGCCCGGCATATACTAACCCCGTACGGAGGAGGACAACGAATGATCGAGGTCGGAAGAGTCCAGAAACGCGACGGCCGGATACAGGACTTCGACGCGTCCAAGATCGCGTCGGCCATTGGCAAAGCGCTGGCCGCCGTCGGCAAGCCCGATTCCAAGGCGGCGCGCGATCTCGTCGGCCAGGTCGCGCAGCACCTGAGCATGGAGTTCGCGGACAGGACGCCGCGCGTGGAGGACGTGCAGGACACGGTCGAGCGCGTGCTCATGGAACGCGGCTACTCCGAAGTCGCGAAGGCCTACATCCTCTATCGCCGCCGCCGGTCGGAGGTCCGCGCGCTCAAGCGGTTCATCGGAGTCGAGGACGACCTCAAGCTCTCAGTCAACGCCGCCAGCGTGCTGCGCCGCCGTTACCTCCGCAAGAACGAGAAGGCGGAGGTGGTCGAGACCCCGTCCCGGATGCTGCGGCGCGTCGCGGAGGCCGTCGCCAGCGCCGACTCGATGTACGATCACGATGCTGATCTCCAGGCGACGGCGGACGAGTTCTACTCGGTCATGAGTGCGCTTGAGTTTCTGCCCAACTCTCCCACACTGATGAACGCAGGCGCGGAACTCGGCCAGCTTTCGGCATGCTTCGTTCTGCCCGTCGAGGACTCCATGTCCGGCATCTTCGGCACGCTGCGCGACATGGCGATCATACACCAGTCGGGCGGGGGAACGGGCTTCTCCTTCTCGCGACTGCGCCCCAAAGGCGACATCGTCAAGACCACCAGCGGCATCGCATCCGGCCCGATCTCGTTTATGACCATCTACGACGCCGCCACCGAGGTCGTCAAGCAGGGCGGCCGCCGCCGTGGCGCGAACATGGGAATTCTCCGCGTCGATCATCCCGACATCATGGATTTCATCACCTGCAAGGCCGACCCCGGCGTCCTGCGCAACTTCAACATCTCCGTGGCCGTCACTGACGCATTCATGCAGGCCGTCAAAGACGGCGGCGACTACGATCTCATCAACCCACGCAGCGGCGAGGTTACGAAGAGCCTTCCCGCGCGCGAGGTCTTCGACCTCATCGTGACAATGGCCTGGCAGACCGGCGATCCCGGCCTCGCGTTCATCGACGAGATCAACCGCGCGAACCCAACGCCCGCCGTCGGCGCGATCGAGAGCACAAACCCCTGCGGAGAGGTCCCGCTGCTGCCCTACGAGTCGTGCAACCTTGCCTCAATAAACTTGGGCAGGGTGGTCAAAGATTCGGCTGTGGACTATGACAGGCTTGCACAGCGCGTCCGAACCGGTGTCCACTTCCTCGACAACGTCATCGACGCCACCCGCTTCCCGCTCAAGGAGATCGAGGCCACAACCCGCGCCAACCGCAAGATCGGCCTCGGAGTAATGGGCTTCGCGGACATGCTTATCGAGTTGGGCATTCCCTACGACTCGCGGGAGGCCGTCGAGACCGCCGACCGCGTGATGGCGTTCGTCCTCGACGAGGCTCGAAAGGCGTCCGCCGAGCTTGCCGAGAAGCGGGGCACGTTCGCGAACTACGAGGGAAGCATCTGGCAGGCGCAGAATCTGCCGCTTCGCAACGCCACCGTGACCTCAGTCGCGCCCACAGGCACGATCAGCATCATCGCGTCGTGTTCGAGCGGGATCGAGCCGCTGTTCGCGATCGCGTATGTCCGCGAGGTGCTGGAGGGAACGCGGCTGATGGAGGCAAACCCCGCCTTCGAGCGAATCGCGCACGAGCGCGGGTTCTATTCCGAGGACCTCATGCTGGAGATTGCCCGCGTGGGCAGCGTCCAGCACATCGACGCGGTGCCGGAGGACGTGAAGCGCCTCTTCGTGACCTCGATGGACATCGCGCCGGAATGGCACGTCCAAATGCAGGCCGCATTCCAGCGCCACTGCGACAACGCGGTCGCCAAGACCGTGAACCTGCCGCGTGAGGCGTCGCGCGAGGACGTCCGCCGAATCTACGAACTCGCCTACGAGCTCAAATGCAAGGGGATCACGGTCTACCGCTACGGCAGCAAGCCGGAGCAGGTTCTCTACGTCGGCGCGCAGGTCGAGCCCGGCAGCGCCGGCCACATCGCCGTTGACTCCGAATACAACGGTGGCTGTCCCACCGGCACCTGTGGATTCTGAGAAGGACACTCGCGCACACGTCGCTAATTGTCATGCTGAACTCGTTTCAGCATCCACCGGAGGAAGAACATGCACGAAACCGCCCTGATATCGCTCCTTATTATCGCGCTCGCGGGCAGCACTCTCGCCGCGGGCTCCGTCACCGCTGAGAAGACGAAGTACTCCAGTTACGGCGCCTGCTACAAGCTCTCGAACGGCAAGGTTGACGTGATGGTCACGCTCGATCTCGGCCCGCGCGTGATCTACTACGGCTTCACCGGCGGCGAGAACACATTTGCCGAGCTCTACCCGACCGGCAAGATCGACCCGGCAACCTGGTATCCCTACGGCGGCCACAGGCTTTGGCACGCGCCCGAGGTGATGCCGCGCAGCTACGTGCCGGACAACGGCCCGGTGCAGTCGGAGATCGTCGGCGGCAACGCTGTCCGCGTGACGCCTGCCCTTGAGACCTCCACCGGCATCCAGAAGCAGATGCTGATCGCTCTCGACCCCGACGGCACTCGCGTCACGATCACGCACTCGCTGACGAACAAGGGCGTCTGGCCGATCGAGCTTGCGCCGTGGGGGCTGACGATCGTAAAGGGCGGCGGCGTCACGATCATCCCGCAGGAGCCGTTCATTCCGCACGCCGAGAAGATCCTGCCCGCCCGGCCGATGGCGCTCTGGAACTTCACGGACATGAGCGACCCCCGCTGGACCTTCGGCAAGCGCTTCGTAAGGCTGCATACCGATTCCAGGATCACCAACAGCCCGCAGAAGATCGGCGTCGGAGACACGCCGGGCTGGGCTGCGTATCTGCGCGCCGGCACACTTTTTGTGAAGCGGTTCCCGTACATCGAGGGCGCGACGTATCCGGACTTCGGCTGCAACTTCGAAACCTACACGGACGGTGACTTCATGGAGGTCGAGACCCTCGCGCCGCTGACGAAGCTCCAGCCCAACGAGACCGCGACGCACGTCGAGCACTGGTATCTCTTCAAGGGGATCAACGCCGGCGACACTGAGGACTCGCTGGACAAGGCAATCACACCGCTTATCGCGCAGACGAAGTAGCCAATGATGTTTCGCCGGGGCATCCGAAATGAGTTCCGCCGGGGCATTCCTGCCCCGGCGCGGCTGAGGCCTTCGAGCGCGGCGCTCTCGCAATCTGCCGCGCCCTGGTCACATACATGAAGTCCCGCTCGCGCGTTCCCGCCAGGCTCCTCGGATCACAGCACCTCTGCGACAGCGGCTCGAACACGAGCTTCCCGTTTCGATGCTCGGGAACCCCGCACAGCACCCGCGACAGGTTCATCTCCAGGTGGACGGCCGACACGACCCCCGCCGCGATCATCGCCCTGGCAAGCCCGTCCGCCGAGAGATCATTGCCAGTGGCATAGACCAGCGCGCCCTGCCGCGTCACGCCGAGTGCTGACCGCCGAACATAAGTCTCCTTGTCCTGCGCATAGATGTTGAAGAGGGGATTGCTGCAGAATGAGCCGTTATCGACGAGCATGAACCCCTGCCGGACGTCGCGCATTTGCGGCGTGACGCGTGTCCAGTCCCGCCCCCATCTGGCGATCTTGATCCTTCCGTCGCGGAACACTACCAGCGTCCCGAGGCCATTCTTCATGGGCCGCAGGACCTTCCCCGCCAGCGCCATTCCGCCGTGGTCGTGGCGGTACTTGAACCCGCCCGTGAACGCCATCACGACCGACCCTCTATCGCACGACGGGATTCTTCCGGTCCCGCCCGGCAGCGGTTCCTGGGTGCCGCACACGAGATGTAGCGAAGTCTCACCAGGCTTGAAGAAGACGATGTCGGCTATGCTGTCGAGCTTGGTCTCGGGGTACGCGAAGGTCCTCAGATAGCAGCCCTTATCCACCCATCTGCCCTCGCCGTCGTGCCGTCTGGCTCCCAGTTCCAGCGTGCCGGGTGTTGTTCTCGTGGAAACCGGCACGGGCGCCACCGCCAGACTGTGGCGCTTTTCGATCCCAAGCCGGAGCCTGGCGGAGTAGAGCGTCTCGCTGAACCATCCCGTCACGCCGTAGTAGCGCTTCTCAATGGCGAGGATCGTTCTGTCGCCGACGATGCCGCTGACAACATCGACCGCCTTGGGCAGCGCCTGGGTGTCGAAGTGGCAGTAGACCGCACCCGCCAGAACCAGCGCCGCGATCGTCAGCAGCACAGTCCTGCGCCTGCGCCAACGTCTACGATCCCTTCTTTGCCTTAACTGCCGCCTGGTTACCAAGCCGCCTCCGACGATCTGACCTTGTCATGCTGAACTTGATCCAGCATCCACTCAGCACCTTGTAGCGCTGTTTCGGGATTTCGAGGATCCACGGCGCTCAGCGGATCACTGGGGCTGCCACGGAGCATGGAGCCGGTGGCAACACACGGCCCAATCCCGAAACCTGTCCTCGCGTTTAGGCCCCCGCCCTGAACTCCTGCACGATCCGGCGGAACTTACGCGCCCGCTCAGTGATCTCCGCGAAGTTCCCCTCCGCCATCAGCTTCTTGTTAATGAGATCGCCCCCGACGCCCAGCGCCGCCGCGCCGCACTTCAGGAACTCCATCGCAGTCTCAAGATGGACGCCGCCGGTGGGGATGAACTTGACTTGCGGCAGTGGGCCGTGCAGGTCCTTCAGATAGCCCGGCCCCATAGCACTCGCGGGGAATATCTTGACCATATCCGCGCCCGCCTGCCACGCAGTGACGACCTCGGTCGGCGTGAGCGCGCCCGGAAAGACCAGCGCGCCCTTGAGCTTTGCAGCTTCCATTACTTCAAGGCTGGTCGACGGGCTGACGACGAACCGCGCCCCGGCCTCGACCGCATCGCTCGCCGTCACAGGCTCGAGCACGGTCCCCGCGCCGAGGATCGTGTCGCCGCCAAGGGTCTTCGCCAACTTCGCGATGATCTCAAGCGCGCCTGGCACCGTGAACGTGACCTCTATGACATTGATGCCGCCGGCAAGCGCCGCTTCAACCGCCTTCAGCGCGAGCTCGGCCGATTCCGCCCGGACCACCGCCACAACCCCGCATTCCAGTATTCCGTCCAGCAATTCCTGCTTGTTTCTCATTGACCTCTCCTCGGCGCAATCGCCCCGGAGAATGTATCATTTTGATGAGGCGGACGTCAAGGGCGAACCGGATACCGAAAATGTCCGATAATGGGCCAGGAGGTGAGGCAAGCCTGCTGTGCGGTGAACGGTCCGATGTTGTGGATTACCATCGGCAGGCCGTCCTCGCCGCGATCGTTGCTGATCACCCCGCAGTGGGTGATACTGGGCGTCAGATTCCAGTACACAAGATCGCCCGGCTGCCAGGTCTTGGCCGCGTCGCCATCCGTAGACTTGGTGAGTTCGAGCCCGTGGCGTTTCATGAACGCGATCTGGTTCGGCACACGTCTGTGATCGATGTTGGAATCCGGCGCCCGCAGACCCCAGTTGTGCGGATACGCGCTGAAATGCGCCGTCATATCCTCATGCATGAGCTTCTGGAGGTCGCATCCGGCGTTCCGCAGCGCCCGCACGATCACATCCGTGCACGCGCCCTGATCCTTCGGAACATCGCCGTTGGGGTAGGGGATGCGGACGTAGCTGGAGTCATAACGCACCTCCCGCATCGCCTCCATCTTCGCCCCGTTGACGATCTTCTCGGCGGTCGTCCTCGGATGCTCGATCAGCATGATGGAGTCGGATACCGCGGGCGGCGTGACCCTGAACCGCGCCGCGTGCCAGTAGGGCCTGAGCAGCACGACAGCCGCCGCAGCGACCACGAGCGCGGCAATCAGGACGATTCTTCGTCTTCTCACGCTGCTAATAACGTCCGGCTGCCGCAAAAGGTTCCACGCTATCGACTGGAGTGATACGCCACCACCGCCGCGTCTCTCACTCGCTTGAACGCACACCATGTTTCGCCGCCGCGGCCTTGCAGTCCTCGTATTCCGGCTGGATGTTGATGACTTTCGCCGTCCTGCGCGCGATCTTGACGCTGATCGGGCCGAACTCGGTCTCGACGCTCACGATCTCGCCTGTCCAGGCAGATTCGCTTGCGGGTGTCGATGCGAACGCCGATGGAGGTGGTTTCCTCGAAGATGATCCCGCTGAGCTTGCCGACCAGATCGGGCTCGCAGATCACCGAAAGCAGCGTCGCCGGGCGGTTCTTCTTCATCTGGATCGGAGTCAGGTAGACATCCAGCGCGCCCGCCGTCGAACAGCCGCTCCATCACGACTTCATACACCTGCGGGCTCAGATCGTCGATATTGGTCTCGATCACCGCGACCTCGGCGCTTCGCCTTCGCCCGCAGGCCCTGATCAGGTTGCGCAACGAGGTCAGCCCGTAGGCCCTGAGTAGACTGCGGAGCAGTCGTATCGAAGGGGCCGGAGGGCGTCCCCACGACGACTCGCAGCACGTTCGGTATCCCGAAATCCTTCTTGCCCGCGCCGTAGCCGATCGACTCGACGCTCATCGCCGGCATCGGCGCCGAAGCCTCCGCAAGCGTCGCCACAATCGCCGCGCCGGTCGGGGTCACGATCTCGCCCTCGATCCCAAGCTCCCGCCACGGCGCGCCCTTGAGGATCTCCACTGTCGCCGGAGCGGGCAGGGGAAACTTGCCGTGCGCGATCTCGACCATCCCGGTGAACGTCGGCATCGGGCTGCAGTAGACCTTCTCGATCCCAAGCAATTCCAGGCAGATGCACGCGCCGACGATATCCACAATCGCGTCCACCGCGCCGACCTCGTGGAAGTGTATCTCCTCGATGCTCTTGCCGTGGATCTTCGCCTCGGCCTCGCCGAGCTTCGTGAAGATCGCTACGGACTCTCGCTTCACACGCTCCGGAAGCCCGCTTTCCTCGATGATCTCCTTGATCTCGGAAACGCCCGCCCGTGGGAGTGCCCATCGTGATGGCCGTGATGGTGATGATGCAGCTTGACGGTGACATCAGCCGCCGATATCCCGCGCTTGGTCACGCGATCCAGCGTCAACTCGAACTCATCGTGCAACACCAAGCTTCTCAAGTTCGACTCTCGAGCGCCTCGAAATCCGCCCCGGCATCCACCAGCGCCCCCAGCGTCATATCCCCGCTGATCCCTGCAAAGCAATCGAAGTAGGCTATCATCACGTCTCTCATCGAATCGATCCCGATTCCGAAACGGGCCTTTTCGCGTTAGTTTCGCCCTTCCGGGTTTCGCGTAACTGTGACTTCCGGCACGTTGATCATGTGCGCGAGGTACCCCGCGCCGAACCCGTTATCGATATTGACCACGCTCACGCCCGCCGCGCAGGAATTGAGCATCGAAAGCAGCGCCGCAAGTCCGCCGAAGCTCGCGCCGTAGCCGATGCTCGTCGGGAACCGCGATCACGGGCCTGTCAACCAGCCCTCCGACCACGCTCGCAAGCGCGCCTTCCATCCCCGCGACGGCGATAAGCACGTTCGCGCCGCAGGATCTTCTCCTTCTGATCGAGCAGCCGATGCAGCCCCGCGACGCCCACGTCATACGCCCGCTCGACGCGGCTGCCCAGCGCCATCGCGGTCACGGCCGCCTCCTCGGCTACGGGAATATCCGCCGTCCCGCCGCAGAGCACCATCACGTATTTCTTGTCGGCCGCAAGCTCATCTTCGCTGCGTTCGGAGCTTGCCGACAGACTATGATCCGCGCGGCATCGTGGTAAGTCGCGTCCGGCAGCTCGAGCGCACACGCGTCATACACTGCTTGCTCCGCGCGAGTCGCGAGGATGCACTTGCTGTGCGCCGAGAGCCGCTTCAGTATCTCGATGATCTGATCGATGGTCTTGCCCTGGCAGAAAACGACCTCCGGCACGCCGTTGCGCAGATGCCGATGGTTGTCCAGCTTGGCGAATCCGACGTCCTCGTAGGGCAGCGCCTTCAGCCTCGCTGCATCGCGGCGTCCACATCGACATCGCCGGCTTTCACATTTTCCAGTAGCTCCCGCAGCAGCCGCACATCCATGCTATTCCCTTGCACTCCCCACTCTTAGCGCCTGTCCATGCCGATGAGCGGTTCGTTCATGCTTCCCGCGCGATAGCCCGCGAGGTCGAGCGCGACGTAGCCGTATAGCCGACGAGCCCGCAGCCTGTGCAGAACGAGATTCCTGGCGTCGGCAGCAAGCATCGCGTCCATGTCCTCCGGCAGAAGCTCGATCCGAGCGATGTCGCCGTGGTGGCGCACCCGGCACTGCCTGAACCCCAGTCTCGTGCAGGATCGACTCCGCCGCCTCGATCTGCCCCAGGACCTCCCGCGTCAGCGGCGTCCCGTAGGGTACCCTGGAAGCCAGACACGCATACGCCGGCTTGTCCCACGTCGCCAGCCCCAGCTCGCGCGACATCTCTCGAACTCGCTCTTTGGTGAATCCAAGTTCCTTCAGCGGGCTTCTAACGCCGAGCTCGCGCGTCGCCTTGGCGCCGGGCCTGATAGTCGGACTCGTCGTCCGCGTTCGTTCCGTCGAGCACGACACTCCAGCCCGCGCTCTCTCGCGATCTCGACCATCGCCGAGAACACGCGCCTTCTTGCAGTGATAGCAGCGTTCCGGCTCGTTCTCCGGCACGTTCGGCACATGCCAGCGCATCAGCTTTGACTCTCATCAAGTTGAGTCCGAGCTCACCGGCAACCGCGCACCGCCTCGTCGATCTCCGACCTCGGCATCAGGCACGAGTCGATCAGCACGCACACCGCCCGCTCGCCGAGCGCATCGGTTGCGGCCTTCGCGACCAGGGTGCTATCCACTCCGCCCGAATATCCGACCACCACCCCGCCCATCTCTCTATCGTGGCGACCAATTCCTCATAGTCCGGCATCTATACCTCAAAACAAAAGGCCACAAGGCTCTCGACCTTCGTGGCCCTTCACACTTCGTCTTAGTTGCGAAAGCCATGAAGACGGTCAGACGGACTTCCCTTCGATGCCCAATCGCTATTCCCTATCCGTTGTCTCACGGCGCGGCGGCCTTCGCGACCACCAAGTAAACTATAGCTCACGCGCTCGATTACTTGTCAAATTACCGCAGGATTCCTTGCGCACGGAAGTAACATATCACGTGTTGGCGTGAGAGTGGGACAGTCGGTCAGACTGTCCCACTCTCAGCAGCCAAAATATTCTAATCGTTGGTAGGAATGCAGCTATGTCATTCGAAAAAGATTTTGACCTGGCGAAGCACAAGCTGAACAAGTCACAGAGACAAGCAGGCAGGCGATCCTGGATCGATTCCGGATCGAGACCGATTTTGCCGCCGAGTTCGCAAAGACGCTCGGCAAAGAGGACTGGAAGAAGCTCGTCCTCAAGGCCGTCGAGCACGTCGAGAAGGCCATGACCACGGGCTAGCTTCGACTGCCACGAAGGTCGATCGGCGAGGCGGAGAAGATGCTCGCGCCGATCGGCAAGGCCGCCAAGGCATACACCATCCACGTCTGCGGCCACGCGCACATCGACATGAACTGGATGTGGCCCTGGCCGGAGACCGTGAACGTCACCCACGACACGTTCTCCACGATGGACAAGCTCATGGACGACTTCCCGGAGTTCCATTTCTCGCAGAGCCAGGCATCGACCTACTTCGCGATGGAGGAGTATTGCCCGGAGATCTTCGAGATGATCAAGAAGCGCGTGAAGTCGGGCAACTGGGAGATCACCGCGAGCATGTGGGTCGAGGGCGACAAGAACATCGTCTCCGGCGAATCGCTCTGCCGCCACCTGCTCTACACGCGCAAGTACATGAAAGAGAAGTTCGACCTCGAGCCGGAGGACGTCAAGATCGACTGGTCGCCGGACACCTTCGGCCACGCGCACACGGTGCCGTCGATCCTCGCCCGCGGCGGCGTCAATCGCTACTACTTCCACCGCACCGGCCCCGCACCAGTGGCTGTTCAAGTGGCGCTCGCCGGATGGGTCCGAGATCTACGCGTTCAAGGACCGCGACAAGCTACGCCTACAACGGCCCGATCGATCCCGGCCGACATGGCGCAGATGCTCGTGAGCTTCACCAAGGAAACCGGCCTCAAGGACTATCATGTATATCTACGGCGTCGGCGACCACGGCGGCGGCCCGACCCGACGCGACCTCCGCAAGTTCCGCGAGGTCTGCCGAGTGGCCGATCTTCCCGACCATCAAGCACAGCTCCACGCAGCGCGTTCTTCGACGCGGTCGAGAAGGCCAACCCGAAGCTGCCGGTTGTCGATGCGGACCTCAACTTCACGTTCGAGGGCTGCTACACCGTCGCAGAGCAACATCAAGCGCGCCACCCGCGTCAGCGAGATCATCCTGCCCGAGGCCGAGGCCACCGCGCTGATCGCGGGCGCGGTCGCGAAGATGCCTTATCCGTCCGACACGCTCTTCATCGGGCTGGCGGCACACGCTGTTCAATCACTTCCACGACATCCTGCCGGGCTCCGGCGTTCACGCGACCTACGAGTACTCGCAGGGCCTGTTCCAGGAGATTCAGGCCGCCGCGGGCACGATCCGCACCCGCGCGCTGCGCAGCTCGGCAACGAAGATCGACACGTCCTTCGCCGCTCCGGCACGCCGATGCACGTTCGGCTCCGGATTCGGCGACGGACTCGGCGCCGGCGCGGGCGACCCCGGCGTGCCCGGCGGCATCACCGGCTGGAACGCCGGCGCTCCCGGCGCGGAGCCGGTTCTGATCTACAACCAGAAGCCGTGGGCGCGCACCGAGACCGTGTTCGCCAAGGTCTGGAACAAGGAGATCGCGCGACGACCGCGTGGTCGTCAAGGACGCGACCGGCAAGGAAGTCAAGGGCCAGGTCGTTGGCCGCGGCAACTACTGGGGCCATGCGTTCGCGACCGTCGCATTCAAGGCCGAGAACGTCCCGGCGCTGGGCTACAAAGTCTATGCTATTGACAACAGCCCCGATGCCCGACTGCCGGGCGAGGGCGCGAAGATCGACCGCCAGTTCCCCGAGGGCACCGAGTCCATGATCGTCGAGATCAACGAGTCCGGCGTGATGGAGAACGAGTTCCTGCGCGTCGAGATGGACTTCCCCTCCGGCGCGATCAAGCACCTCATCGACAAGGAGACCGGCTTCGACTACGTCCCCGAGGGCAAGCTGCTGGGCGTGATCGAGGCGTATCAGGAGGTCCATCGCGGCATGAGCGCCTGGGCCATCGGCCAGATCGCCAAGGTCAAGCCGCTTGTCAAGGGCGGCAAGCTGACGATCTCGCAGCGCGGCCCGAATCGCGTCGCGTTCCGCAGCGAGCACAAGTACAACCACTCGCGCATCAACGTCGAGATCGGCCTCAACGCTGGCTCTCGCATGGTGGACTTCAAGCTCAACATGCGCTGGGTCGAGATCGGCACTCCCGAGACGGGCGTTCCGATGCTTCGCGCGGCGTTCCCGGTGAACGTCATGCAACGGCACTGCCGACGCTACGAGATCCCGTTCGGCTCTCAGAAGCGCGTGCAGAGCCTGCAGGAGATCCCCGCGCTCAAGTGGGCCGATCTCAGCGACGACAAGATAGCGGCGTCACGCTCGTCAACGACTCCAAATTCGGCCACTCGCTGCGTGGACGACACGCTGCGGCTGACGCTTGATCCGTTCGAGCTACGACCCCGATCCGCTTCCCGAGGTCAACGATCACGAGATCAAGTTCGCGATCATCGCGCACAGGGGCGCCTGCGACGTCAGCGCCGCCACCCGCGCGGGCGAGCAGTTCAACTCGCCGATGGCGGTCGTCAGCACGACCGTCCAGAAGGGCGCGCTGCCCGCGGAGAAGAGCTTCGTCGAGGTCCTGACCCCGAACGTGTTCCTTCCACCATCAAGAAAGCCGAGGACGGCAAAGTCAGTCGTCATCCGCCTCTTCGAGATGGACCGGCAAGAAGACCACCGCCAAGGTCCGAATCTCCGACCTCGTCAAGCCGGACTCCAAGGCCGTCGAAACCGACATCCTCGAGCGCCCGCTCGCCAAGAACACGGCCAAGATGACCGGAGACACGGTCTCCGTGACCGTGCCCGCGTTCGGCCAGGCGACGGTGAAGATAGGCTGACAACATACTCCCTCCCCGCTGCGGGGAGGGTTGGGGTGGGGTCCTTCCCTTCCCCGACAACACTGGCCGGGGCTTCCCTGCCCCGGCCGCAACTCAATCCTTCGATGTCCGGGTACGAGCTGACCAGGGCGGCTGGGGGGATAGGAACCCAAAGGGGTGAGAGATGTGAATATCCGATGGCGCGTCCTGCTTTTCTTGGGCACGGTGCTGATGCTGAGTGTGACATTGTCGCCATCGATCGCGGACGCATTCAACGTAATGGATTTCGGCGCCAAGGCAGACGGCAAGACCGACGATACTGATGCATTCAACAGAGCCCTCACCGCCGCCGCAAAGATTCCGGGCAGCACCGTCCACGCTCCCGGGGGCAAATACCTCATCGCCGGGCAGGTGACTGTGCACTTCTACACCACTCTGCAGGGCGACTACACCGGCACCGGGATGCACGACGGCGGAACCATAATACTCGCCACCGGCTTCAAGGGCAAGACGGAAGGCGGTTGTTGTCTGGGGACTGCGGGCAAGGCCGTCATACGCGGCTTCAGAATCGACTATCCCGAGCAGGATGCAAATGCCTCCGAACCCGATCAAATACCCCTACGCGATCATTGCAAGCGGAGACTCGCGCATTGAGGACATCTTCCTGCTCAACGCCTATCAGGGAATACGGATCGTGGGTTCGCCAAATGTGTTGGTGCGCAACGTCTACGGCCAGTGTCTGAAGACGGGGATCACGGTGGACTACTGCCTCGATATATGCCGCATAGAGAACGTGCATCTCAGCGTGTACTTCACCGGCCTCAAGTCACCGCTCTACAAATGGTGTCAGGAGCACGCAGTCGCGTTCGAGTTCGGGCGCACCGACTGGCAGTACTGCCTGAATACCTTCAGCTATGGCTACAACGTCGGCTACAGGTTCTACAGAGCGCCCGACGGCAGGTACGGCAAGGGCGGAGTGTGCAATGGCAACTTTGTGGGAATCGGGGCCGACTGCGTGAACTACGGCATCGACGTCGAGGACTGCTTCAACATCGGGGTCAGCGTGACCAACGGCGAGTTCGCGCCGTTTCCCAGGCCGTATAGCCGCGGAGTCAGGCTGCAAAAGACAAACACCGGCAACCTCAACCTTACGAACTGCACTTTCTGGGCAGCGGCATCGTGTATAGCCGAAGTGCAAAGCGGAAGCCTGAATCTGACAAACTGCAACATCGCAAGCTGGGACATCGACAAGAGCGGCGATCCCTGCTTCATTCTCGGCAATGGCAGGCTTAATGTGAACTCATGCACATTCAACAAAGGCGGCTATCTCGCCAGGCTGGAGGGTGAGAAGTCCAGAGCCATATTCATGGGCAATATGGGCGACGCAGCTCTCAATGTAACGAATCTAATCGGGGATCGCGCTATGTTCTCTACAAACAATCCGAAGATTGAAGTAACTGAGAAATAACCGATTGGTTCAAGACTTCGATGCTTCCCTATGAGGGTTTTCGGGATCTGAGTGGAGCAGGGCCGAACGGAAATCCCGAAACGGAGAGAGTCCAGTGGCCAACTCGGCCGCCGAGTTATCGATGGAAGTAACACGCCAAAGAGCGGCGTGTTACTTAGGAGTTCTGCTGGAGCGACTGCGGACGCCAGCGTCATCCTGAACTTGATTCAGGACCCATCCCTTCGTGGTCTGGATGCTGAATCAGGTTCAGCATGACGTGATTCCCGCAGAACTGAACAGTATCCCGAAACGGGCACCGGTGACCGCGACGGCCGTTTGTGGTATAATATGAGTGAAGTAAAGCGGCAATTGATCGATCGGCAGGTGTAATCCAAATGGCAATCGTGCGCACGTTATCCAAATATCAGATAGCGATTCCGAAACGCATTCGCGCCAAACTCGGCATCAAGGCCGGTCAGCAGCTCTCGATCTCCGAAAAGGACGGCGGCATCTTCCTTGCGCCGCTCCCGGATGATCCAGTGAGGTTCCTGCGCGGCATTCTCAAGGACAAGCCGTCGATGACCCGTGAGTTGCTGGAGGAGAGGGCGAGAGACCTTGAGCACGAGTAGGATCGTCCTCGATTCCTTCGCGCTTCTCGCGCATATCCAGGAGGAGCCGGGCTGGGAGCGAGTTGAGGCGCTGATAGACGCCGCCTCGCGCGGCGAACAGGAGCTCCACATCTCGGTGATCAATCTCGCTGAGGTGCAGTACCGCGTACTGCGCACCGCCGACGACCCCAAGGCGATTCTCCAGGTGGTGGAAGCTCTGCCTTTGACCATCGCTTCAGCGGACCCTCATGTGCCGGCGGTGGTACAACTGAAGGCGAGGCACGCGGTCTCGCTTGCCGACTGCTTCGCTGCAGCCCTTGCCGGCGAACTGGCGTGTCCCGGTACTCACCGGCGACCCCGAGTTTCACAAGCTTGAGGGCGAGATCAGCGTAGAGTGGCTCTGAGTGCTGCCCTGCTATGCATCCTTTCTTGGGTGTTCCGGGATCTGAGTGGAGCGGGGCGGAACGGATATCCCGAAACGAGCGCGGGGTTGCCGGAATAGCTGGCACTTCCGACAGAGCACCGCTGGGTTGTGGTAAAATGAACAGGCGAGGTGTTTACTATGCTTGCTAGGGAGTCTATCGTTGGCGAGCTGCGCAAGCGGCGCAAGGAACTGGCTTCACGCTTTGGCGTGAAGAGGGTTGGCCTGTTCGGCTCGTATGTCCGAGGCGAAGCGGTCGAAGCCAGCGACATCGACTTCCTCGTCGAGTTCGATACCCCCACCTTTGACCACTACATGGACCTCAAATTCTATCTGGAGGGGCTGTTCGGCGTGTCGGTCGATCTTGTCTCCTCGGATGCACTCAAGCCCCGGCTCAAGCAGTACATAGACAGGGATGTCATCTATGCTTAGGGACTACAAGTTGTACCTCGAAGACATCCTCGAGTCGATCGACAGGATCAACGAGTACGTCTCCGGCATGACCTACGAGGAGTTCATCAGCGACCGGTTCGGGCCGGTTCTTCTACTTCGAGGATGTGCACGATAGAGACGGCCTCTTCGTTGAGACCATGAGAGTCCTCTACGGTCTCTCAGATGTGCGGTCGATTCGCGCGCACAAGCGTGAACTGCTGTCCAGATTTCGCGATGACGGATTCTACCTGATCGACGCGACCGACGAACCCATCGCCGGCCTGCCTGCCTCTGCCAAACGAGCCAGGATACGCGCGCCCTTCCATCCCTCCGCGAGAAGCTGCGCGAATCGGCCGGAAGCTGACGCCGATCACCGATTGGCGCCCTGGTCTACGCCGTCTGCAGCGAGGCGCTCGGAACCGAAGACCTCAACATCGCCAACGCCGAACCGATCGAACTACCCGTAATGGGCCACCAGCGGAGCTTCCGCGTGAAGCTGGGCAGAGCCCTGAAATGATGCGGCTTGCCATGAACGGCCAATACTCAATATTCAATATCAAATATACAATTTCGTCTACCTGACCCCCAGCCCAGCCAACTGCTCCGCCATCCACTTCCTGCGGTTGGTGCCGAACCTCTCCGAGCCGAGTTCGATCTGGCGCTTGATGACCTCGATATCGTCCGAAGTCCATGTCGAGAACGTAAGCCCGGCGGCTCTGACGGCGTCCGCATACTCCTGCGTCATCGTATGGTACTGGAGGTTCAGTCCGTCAAGATTCGCGTCGAGCGCGGTCTGGATCAGCTCAGGTCCGTAAGGCAGTCTCTCCCCTGTTACGGGGTCCTTCGGGCAAGACCGAATCCAGATTGTCACCAGATCCGGCATCAGCTTCTTGGATTCAGTCACAGCCTCCAGGTTGAAGCTGACCGAGATGACCTGCGAGCGCTTGCCGCTGGCGTCGAGGATGTCGCGAATCACCGGCAGCGCCTCGACTCCGCACTTGATCTCCATCAACAGCGTCTTGCCCGGCGGCACCGTCTCAAGCGCCTCCTCCAGGAACGGGATCTTCTCGCCGGCGTATTGCTCGCCCTTCCACTTCCCGACGTCGAGCTTTCTCAGCTCTGACGAGTCAGTCTCCTTGATGACCAGGTCCACGCCCGCCGTCCTGGCGGTCGTGGGGTCGTGCATGACCATGATCCGCCCGTCCTTTGACGTGTGAACGTCGAGTTCGACCGCCTCCGCGCCCCAGTCCCACGCGAGCCTGAACGAAGCAAGAGTATTCTCCGGGGCGACGTACGACTCGCCCCTGTGTGCAACTAGAATCACTGAACTACCTCCACGAGCGATGGGTTGGCATCGCTCTACCGTATTGTACTACAGATGCGCCGACCAGTTAAGGCCATCGAATCGCAAAAAGCCTGCCCACAACCAGTTGACAACTACTCATCCGCATGCTATAATACCGCTTGGCGTTGGCCGGCCCACTGCCGGCCAACGCCAAATGCGACAGAGGAACCCATGCCGATAACCTATCGAGTTACGCAAAGCTTCACATCGAATCAACTGCGCGACCTGTTTGCCTCGGTCGGCTGGACGTCGGCCAGGTACCCCGAGCGACTGCGGCAGGCGATGGCGAACTCGGACTCGGTGATCTCTGCGTGGGACGGGGACGTCCTCGTCGGCCTGATCAACTGTCTCTCGGACGGCGCGCTCACGGCGTACTTCCACTATCTGCTCGTTCGCCCGGAGTACCAGGGGCAGGGGATCGGCCGCGATCTGCTGCGCAGGATGCTGGACCGCTACTCCAACTGCCTCCGCAAGGTCCTGATCGCGGACAAGGAGCAGGTCGGGTTCTACGAGAAGTGCGGCTTCACGGTCGGTACGGGCACTGCGGCGCTGTTTCTCGATACCGATGACGAGATGACGCAAGAGGTGACATGAAGAGCATACTTTTCCTAACTGCGCTTATAGCCTGCTCTGCCCAGTGCGGGGCAACGACCGTCAGGCTTCTCACGATCGGCAATAGCTTCTCCGGCAACGCCACCCGCTATCTCCGCCAGCTCGCGGAGGCGGCCGGCGACGAGCTCATACTCACACGCGCCGACCTGCCCGGCTGTCCGATGGGACGGCACTGGAAGGCCGTCGAGGCCGCCGAGGCCGATCCCAACTCCGCAGCCGGCAGGCCGTATTCGGTCACGATTGACGGAAAGAAGGGGCTACACAGCCTCAAGGAGATCCTCGTTTCAGACAAGTGGGATGTGGTCACGATCCAGCAGGCCAGCATGATCAGCACGGACCTGTCCACCTATCGCCCCTACGCCCGCAGCCTGCGCGACTTCGTCAAGAAGAATGCTCCCCAGGCCGAAGTGCTTATCCACGAGACGTGGACCTATCGCGTGGACGACCCTCGATTTGCCACCGGCAAGGACTCGCAGGCTAAGATGTACAGGGACCTTCGGACAGCCTATCACACCACGGCAAAGGAACTTGGCGTGCGCGTGATTCCCGCCGGTGACGCGGTCTACGCCGCCGAAACCGACCCGGACTGGGCCTACAAGCCGCCCGCGTTCGATAAGTCCAGGCTCGCATACCCCAGCTTGCCTGACCAGAAGCATTCCATGCACGTCGGCTGGGTGTGGCTCAAGGACAAGACCACAGGGAACTACAAGCTCACGATGGACGGCCACCATCTTAGTCAGCTCGGCTGTTATCTCGCAGGCTGCGTGTGGTTCGAGTTCCTATTCGGCGAAAACGTCGAGAACAACACGTACATCCCCCGCGGTATCTCCGCCCTGGACGCCAGATATCTGCGCGTGCTTGCGCACAAGACCGTACATGCAGAATAACGTTAGACAGCGGTCGTGCGGAGGCTCTCTGCTCTCAGCTTTCTGCTCTCTGCTTCTCCGCGTAGCGCACGAACTCGTCCCGTGCCCACTCCTGCCACTCCGGTTCGACCGCAAGCGACTTCACGTCGCCGTAGTTGCCGCAGATGAACCCGCCGCCGTTGGAGCCAAGCTTGTCGATCAGTTCCCTTGCGCGTTCGCGAATATACGTCTCATTGCCTGTCGGAAGGTCGCGTTGAATATCGACCGGCGACCAGACGGCCGTCCTGCCGCGGCAGGTCTCGGCCAGGAAATCGAGGTCGGAAAGCGTGGGCTGATCGAGCTGGAGGACCTTCACGCCCATATCGGCCAGGCTTGGGATGATGTCCTTGATGTAGCCGCAGGAGTGCATCCAGATGTCGATCCCGCATTCGCGCGCGTGGCCGACGATCTCCCGGAAACCCCACTCGAACATCTCGTGCCAGAGCGCGGGCGACACCAATAGCCGCTCCTGAGTGCCCCAGTCCTCGGCGAACATGACGCCATCGCAGTCGGTGGTCGCCCACTGATCGAGGCACCGCTTGAGCATATCGACCACCTTGCGCTGCAGCGCGTTGACCTCATCGGGGTACAGCAGCACGTCGGCCAGGAACTCCTCCACCCTGCGCATATACCGCATGATCGCGAACGGAAACCCCGGCAGGCTGCCGAGATGATACCGGTCCGGGTCGCCGGCGAACACCTCGCGCGGTCTGTCGTATCGCAGCGGCAGGTCGTAACGAGGCATCTCGTAGGTTTCGACTTCCGACCAGTCCTTGATAACGCCCTCGATCACCTCTCCGCGGGTGGTGTTGGGCAGGCACTTCCACACGTTGTGCCACTCATCTTCCCACTGTCTCACGCCCTCCGGCAGGTCCCATGTCCGCCAGGGTTTCCAATCAGGGTCGCCGGTGATCCCCGAGTGGCATATATCGCTGCGCACCTCCGAGTACCTCGAAGCCTATCGGACAGCGGTCCGGGTGTGTGAACGTAATGCAACGCTTCACGCGCTCTCTACTGGTCATTCCGATGAATTCCTTCCATTGCTGTAACTCGCAAACTCGTCGGCGGCCCACATCTGCCATTCAGGCTCGACGCCCAGGGACGTGACGTTGCCGTAGTTGCCGCAGATGAACCCTCCGCCGTTCGAGCCCAGCTTGTCTATGAGTTCCCGCGCCCGCTCGCGGATATATGCCCGTCGCCGGTCGGCAGGTCGCGCTGGATATCGACCGGCGACCATATCGCCGTCTTGCCCGGGCATGTTTCCGCGAGGAAATCGAGGCCGGACAGAGTCGGCTGATCGAATTGCAGTACCTTGACGCCGATATCGACGAGCGACGGGATGATGTCCTTGATGTAGCCGCAGGAGTGCATCCACACGTCGATCCCGTGCTTCGCGGCGTGCTCGATGAGTTCCACAAAACCCCACTCGAACATCTCGTGCCAGAGCTTAGGCGACACGAGCAGGCGTTCCTGGGTGCCCCAGTCTTCGCAGAAGAAGACGGCGTCGCAGTCGGTCGTTGCCCACTGGTCGAGGCAGCGTTTGAGCAGATCGACCACTCTGCGCTGCAGGGCGTTGACCTCGTCGGGATAGAGCAGCACATCCGCCAGGAAGACCTCGATGCTGCGCATGTAGCGCATTATCGCGAACGGAAACCCCGGCAGCGAAGCGAGATGATAGAGGTCGGGATTGTCCGCAAAGGCTGTTCTGGCGGCATCGTAGCGCTGCGGAAGGTCCATTCGAGGCATCTGATAGGTGTCCAGATCGGACCAATCCTTTATGACCGGCTCGATCACTTCACCCGCCACGGTATTCGGGAGGCACTTCCAGACGTTGTGCCATTCATCCTCCCACTGCCTCACGCCGTCCGGCAGTTCCCACGTTCTATAGGGCTTCCAGTCGGGATCGGCCTTTATGCCAGCCCCACGGAAATCATTGGGGTACGGGGCCGGCAGGCTCATCGGACACCTGTCGGGATTCGTATAGGTGATGCATCGCTTGACGCGTTCTCTGCTTGTCACTCCAGATACCTCATGTGCGCAATGTCATATTAACGCTTCTAGCAGGGCAGGGCGGATACCTTCCGCTCGGTCGAGCGCTAACGCTTGCGCACAGATCGACCGATATGCTATAATACGGCCTGGGACAGCGTGGGGCTGTAGTTCAGTTGGGAGAACACCACACTGGCAGTGTGGATGTCAGGGGTTCGAGTCCCCTCAGCTCCACCATTCCACCATCCTTCGTTTGGGCGGCGCCATTGATCCTACTGCCTGTCCATACTTACAAGCAGCCTCGATCCGAAGCCAGGCGAGGGCCGCTTAAGCTCCTGCTCACTGCAACTGCTCGTCGTCGCAATAGTTGCGTCTTGCGCCGCGGCGTACGCCGCGCAGACTGACTTCCAGCGGCCTGACGTCCTCGTTCTGGTGATGGGCGGGATCGGGTCCATCTGGATCAGTGCGCCATCAACTACACGACCGTTGTCCAAACCGAAACCGCCCAGGCCGATCTCGATACTATCGCGAGGCTCGGCAACTGGCGCGTGACGAATCCGAAAGGCCAGACGAAGTCGTCCGGCGGCCCCAGTCCGAAGCCTACGACGAGTATCTCATGGCAGTCCGAGGGCATCATCGGCTATGCTAACGGCACGCTCCCGCTGGAACCGTTTGTGACGGCGCTGAAGCGGTTCAAGTTCATCGAGATCGACTACATCGTCCCGTCGGGGTTTGCAGTTCCGTGGGCTGAAGGACTTCGAGAACAGATACGTGACAGTGCGGATGATGCCGGGGCGGAACTCCTATCGCTATCGGGTCGTGGTGAAGAGGAGCGACTTCGTGAAGCTCGATCTGCCCCTTCTGCAGCCCGCGAAGCCTAAGCCCGTGGAGGCGCCGCGCATGCCACCGCGGGCGCGGCTCGGTCTGGCGCTGGGCCTCGGCATTCCGGCGGCGATGATCGTCTATCTGATAGCACTGTATTTCGCAAGACGGAGGTAGTGGTCCGACTTCGAACTCCGAACATTCGAGACCCGAAGGCAACGACAGATGAGTCACGATATCAGGGAAATGGCGCGAAGGCGGCGGAAGTCCGCGCGTCGGACATCTTCATCAAGGCCGGCGCTCCGCCGATGATGCGCCTGAACGGCAAGATAACAATGCTCGGCGATTATCCCGAGCTTACGCCGGAGAATGTCGAGGCTACTGGCTACGGCATGATGACGCCAGAGCAGATCGGCCGTTTCGAGCGCAGGCAGGAACTGGACTTTGCCTTTACTGATGGAGGGCGTCGCTCGTTTCCGCGCCAACGTCTACAAGCAGCGCGGCACCATCGGCTTGGTTCTTCGTGTCATTCCTCTGGAGGTCTACTCGCATCGAGCAACTCGGCCTGCCGGAGACTATCGGCAAACTCGGCAAAGCTTCGGCAGGGACTGGTGCTCGTTACGGGCCCCACCGGCTGCGGAAAGTCCACCACTCTGGCGGCCATCATCGACCTGATCAACCGCAACCGCCGCTGCAACATCGTGACAATCGAGGACCCGATCGAGTTCGTCCACCGGGACAAGAAGGCGATCATCAACCAGCGCGAGATCGGCATCGACACGGACTCGTTCACCGACGCGCTCAAATACGTCGTGCGGCAGAGCCCGGACGTGATCCTGATCGGTGAAATGCGCGACGTGGAGACCATGAACGTGGCGCTTGCCGCGGCGGAAACCGGCCACCTGGTTTTCTCGACGGTCCACACCACCAGTGCGGCCGAGACTATGGACCGAATCATGAACATGTTCCCGCCGCACGACAAGCCTATGGTGTGCATGAGGCTGTCCGGTCTCGCTTAAGGGCATCGTCTCCCAGAAGCTGATCCCAAGGATCGACAAGCCGGCGGACGCATCGCGGCGATGGAAGTGATGGTCGCCAACCCGACCATCAGCAAGCTGATAGAAGAGGGTCGGTCCGGCCAGATCTACCAGGCGATAGCCGAGGGCGACTACTGGGGAATGCAGACGATGAACCAGTGCCTGGACAAGCTATTGTCAAGGCGGGCATATATCTCCGAGGAAGAAGCCGTCGCCAACGCCGGCAACGTTACAGAGCTACGACAGATGATGAGAAGACAGTCAGGGTAGCGAGTAGAGCTAAGCCGGGCGGTTGCCTTCCTTTTGCTACATAGCCATAAGGAGTGTTCTGGTTGCATATAGATGACCTGCTGCGCGAATTGGTGGCCAAAGAAGGCTCTGACCTGCACTTGAGGGTCGGCGAGCCGCCCGTGTTTCGCATCCACGGCAAGCTCACGCGGACAGACGTTTCCTGTTATGACGGCGGTGGAGGACTATCTGTTTCCTATCCTCAACGAGGAGCGCAGCCAGCGCTTTGCGGAGTTACATGGAGCTCGACCTCTCCTACGAGATCGAGGGCGTGCTCACGGTTCCGCGTGAACTGCTTCAGGCAGCGGGGCAGTATGGGCGCGGTGCTGAGGGCGATCCCCGTCAGGATCAAGACCATCGACGAGCTCATGCTTCCCGCAGATCACCAAGGACATTTGCATGAGGCCGCGTGGGCTGGTGCTCGTGACGGGCCCCACCGGATCCGGCAAGTCCACCACGCTCGCCGGCAATGATCGATCACATCAACCGCTACCGCCGCTGCCACGTCATGACCATCGAGGACCCCATCGAGTTCGTCCATGACGACAAGATGAGCGAGATCAACCAGCGCGAGATTGAGATCGACACGCACTCGTTCGCCGCCGCCCTGAAGCACGTTATGCGGCAGAACCCGGACGTGATCCTGGTAGGCGAGATGCGCGACCTGGAGACCATCTCCCTCGCGATCACCGCCGCGGAAACCGGCCACCTTGTCTTCGCCACCCTGCACACCACGGACGCCCCGCAGACCATAGACCGCGTGATCGATGTCTTCGCGCCGGAGCAGCAGAACCAGATCCGGATGCAGCTTTCGGTGACGATCCAGGCCATCATCTCACAGACGCTGCTGAAGAGGCAGGACACAGGAAGGCCGCATCGCGGCGTTCGAGGTAATGGTCGCGACGCCGGCGATACGAACGCTGGTTCGCGAAGGCAAAACCCACCAGATCTACTCGGACATTCAGTCGGGTGGGGAGCACGGGATGATCTCGCTTGATCAGTATCTGATCACCCTGCTCAAGAAGCGACTGCATCTGCTACGAAGACGCGATCGCAAAGTCCTCGAACCCGCGCGAGTTCGAGCAGCTGGCTGCTCGCCAGTTGGGCAGCAGGGGGCACCCAAATGAGCGTGACGAGCATAGATGAACTTCTTCAGACTGACCGTTGCAGCGCGATGGCTCGGACCTGCACCTAAAGGCCGGAAGCCATCCGCTGATCCGCATCTACGGCGAATTGATGCCCGTCGAGGAGTGTCGATCCGCTTTCCGCACGAGCAGGTGCACGACCTTGCCTACAGCATTATGGCCGACTTCCAGCGGGAGCGCTTCGAGAAGGAATGGGAACTGGACATGGCCTATGTTATCGCTGGCCTTGCGCGGTTCCGAGTCAACGTATTTATCCAGCGCGGGCACTTGGGCATGGTCTTCAGGGTCATTCCCATTCGGATTCAGACGATGGAGGAGCTGATGCTGCCTCCGGTGTGCCGCTACTTTGCCGAAAGGCCGAGAGGACTGGTGCTGGTGACAGGCCCGGCGGGTTCGGGCAAATCGACCACTCAGGCCGCGATGATCGACTACATCAACAAACGCGAGGCCTGCCACATAATGACGGTCGAGGACCCGGTCGAGTTCGTCCACGAAGACATACAGGCCCTGATCAACCAGCGCGAACTCGACACCGACACGCTTTCGTTTGCCAACGCGCTCAAATTCGTGCTGCGGCAGGACCCGGACGTGATCCTGGTCGGCGAGATGCGAGACCTCGAAACCATCCACCTCGCCATCACCGCGGCGGAAACCGGCCACCTCGTTTTCGGGACGCTCCACACGCCCGATGCGATCCAGACCATCGACCGCGTCATCGACGTCTTTCCGATGCACCAGCAGCAGGAAGTGCGCATGCAGCTTGCGGTGAACCTGATCGGGGTCATATCGCAGACTCTGCTCCGGCGCGCGGACGGCAAGGGCAGGGTGGCGGCGTTCGAGTCACTGGTCGCGGTGCCGTCCATCCGTAACCTCATCCGCGAGGCCAAGACGTTCCAGATCGCCTCGATGATCCAGACCGGCGCCAAGCAGGGCATGATGACCCTCGATCAGTACCTTGCGATGCTCGTCAAAAAGGGATTGGTGACCAGGGCGGACGCCGGAATGAAGTGCTCGAATCCCAAGGAATTCGACGCGCTGCTCGAGGAAACCGAGCCGGCGAAGAGATAGCGATTGCGGATCGCGGAACGCGGAACGCGGAGTAGGGCGCAGACCCCGCGGGCTAGGCCGCCGCTTCCATCAACTGGCGGTAGTTTCCCTCAAGCGTCGCCACTGCATCGCTGAACTCGTTGCAGCGCAGCGGCAGTTCGTAGAGGAACGGTCCGGCATAGCCGATCTCGCGAAGCGACCGGATGAAAGCCGTCCAGTCCACCACTCCGCGCAGCGGCAGCCAATGCTTCTCACCCAGGTCGTCGTGATCGGACACGTGAAGCGTGATCAAGTGCTTCCCGAGGGCCTGTACCACATCGGTCAGCGCGCCGGCTGGGAACGTATGGTTCGTGTCGAGGCAGAATGCGACGTTCGGCCGATCCGCCGCTTCAAGGATCGCGAGCAGTTCCTCGACCGTGTTGCCAAGGCACCTGCGAGGCAGCATCTCGACCGCGACCGTGATGCCGAGCTGCGCACAGACGTCCGCAACCGCGGCTATGCTCTGAGCGCAGAGCCTCAGGCGGTCCGGGCGGTTGTTCGGGTCGGGGGTTTCCTTGCCTGCGTGGAGCGTGAGTATGCCGGCGCCGAGATCGGCCGCCAGCCGTGCGGCTGCGATGACGGTCCGCAGCGACGTAGCCCGGAACTCCTCGTCCTGGGAGGCAAGGTCGACTTGCCCGAACGGGGCGTGCGCCGACCATACCTCATAGCCGTCCCCGCGCCGGTCGGCGATCCGCAGCCAGGGATGTTCGAGTCCGAGGTCGAGCATGGCCTGGCTGATGAATATCTCCAGGGACTGAATCCGCGACTCCGCCAGCCTGTCCGCGTAGTCTGCGGCGGCTGCTCGTATGAGCTCGGTATCCTGTTCGGAGAGGACCGGTTCGGCGATCATCCTGGTTCGCAGGTCCTGGGGGAGAGTGTGGGTGAGGCCGGCAGTGGAAGTGCCGAGTCTGAGAGGTGTGTCCGACATAACTACTCCTTGCGTGGAATCGCTGTGTACTACTTAGCCGTGGAATGCCTCGCTTCCTTGACACCTCATCATCCGTCTAGTAACATTGAAGGGTGCTCACCGGAGAGAATGTCTAGGGAGCATTGTTCACGCTCCTCGTGAATAATGCAGGAGTGGCATTCTCTCTCATAGTCAATAGGGGGTCGGATAATGCGGCTTTCGGTAATCACGGACGAGATGTCCATGGACCTTGCCCACGCTCTGAGCGCGATGAAGGAATACGGCTGCACGGGCGCCGAAATCAGAAGCCTGTGGGGAACGAACATCGGCGATCTCACCGACGAGCAGACCGATGAGGCGCTGAAACTGCTGGAAGAGCACGAGATGGAGGTCTGCTGCCTTGCTTCGCCTCTGTTCAAGTGTGAACTTGGTGCGGGCGAGGGCGGCGGGGTCGGAAACGTTCATCAGGCCACCGAGCGCACCGCCGCCGAGCAGATGGACCTGCTCAAGCGGCTCCACAAGCGCGCGAACCAGTTCGGCACGCAGTATATGAGGACGTTTGCTTACTGGCGAAGGGGCGAGCTGACTCCGCGGATAGAGGACGCAATCATTGCCGGCATGTCCGATGCGATCAAGTATGCCGAGGACAACGACATCGTGCTGCTGATGGAAAACGAGCACGACTGCTATCTCGGGACCGGCGTCGAAACCGCAAGTTTCCTTGCCAGGGTCGAACTCGCCCGCGCTGAGGGCCTGCTGGGACCCCGGCAACGCGTTATTTCGCCGGGGAGACGCCGTTTCCTGACGGCTACAACGCCATTCGGAACTATGTGGCGCACGTGCACGTAAAGGACGCGGAGCTTCTCGCGAGCGGAAAGTATCGTTTCATCGTCGCGGGTGAGGGCGAGGTGGACTACAAGGGCCACTTCGCCGCGCTGAAGGCCGACGGCTACAAGGGCTATCTCTCCGTAGAGACCCACTACAAGCCGTACGGCGGCACGGCCGAGCAGGGGACCAGACTGTCACTGCAGGGCCTGCTGAAGCTGCTATCCGAGTGCTAACACAGCCTGATCTTTCGGCGCTCGCTTTTCGCGCCGAAACATGCACAGCGTCATCTTTCGGCGCTCGCTTTTCGCGCCGAAACATACACAGCGTGATCTTTCGGCGCTCGCTTTTCGCGCCGAAGCATACACAGCCTGATCTTTCGGCGCTCGCTTTTCGCGCCGAAACATGCACAGCGTGATCTTTCGGCGCTCGCTTTTCGCGCCGAAACTTATATGGCGTCATTGTTCGGCGCTCGCGCCGAAACGCGGAGGACTACTTAATGGGTCTATACAAAATGCGAACGGAGTTTGGCCACCAGATGAAGTGGCTGCTCATTATCATCGCGGGCGGCTTCCTGGTCGGCGGTCTATACGTGTTTACCGGCTTCGGTGGCGGGCCGTCGGCGCGTCAGGGCGGCGCGGCGCCTTCGGACGTAATCGCCACGGTCGGTGGAATGGACGTGACCAGGGGCGAGTTTGAGACCGCATGGGAGAGAGAACTGCCCGTACTCACCGATCAGCAGGGCATTCGCTCTACCTGGCAGCACGCGCAGAAGAGAATGCAGTTGTTCCAGGCCCTGATCTCGGACAGGATCACCCTCGGCATGGCCAAGGAACTGGGCGTGGAAGTCCCCGACAGCGAAGTTCAGAAGAAGATGGACGAGATCGTCAGCATGGGGCTCAGGGACGCCCGCCGGCAGGCCATGGGCAAGATCAGCGCGTCGGAGGAGAAAATCGATCCGCGCTATGATCGCGAGTTACGCCAAGGTGCTTAGCCAGGCGAACTCGTCCGTGGGACAGATCGAAGACAGCATTCGCTCGCAGATATCGGAGGACGGGGTCCGCAGCCAGCTTGCCCAGGAAGGAATCCAGAGCAGGATCAAACGGCGTGTGGGCACGGTGTCCTCAAAAGATGTTACCGATAGCTACAACGTCTACACGGTGCGGGAGATAGTCGTTCCCAAGGGCTCGATGCCGGCCGACCAGCTCAAAACGCGCGTAGACAAGATCATATCGAAGGCCCGCGCCGGTGGAGAACTTCGCGGCGCTTGCAAAGGAATACTCTCAGGACAAGGGTAAGGCAGGCTCTCATACGCTGTCGTTCGACCAGGTGCTCGGAGCATGGATGATGACCATGAGGGGCGGGGCGCAGTATGTGCCCATGGTCAAGTCGTCGCTCGATGTGTGGGACCAGGTGTCGAAGCTCAAGCCGGGCGAGGTAGGCAGTCCAATGGATACCGATCAGGCGGTCTACATCCTCAAACTGGAGGGCGTGACGCCCAAGCTGCCCGCCAAGTTCGACAAGAAGGCCAAAGACGAACGGAAGAGCATGATCGAGAGCATCCGGATGTGGGAGGAGACCCTCAACGTCGAGCAGCAGGTTCGCAAGAAGCTGCCGGTCGAAGTCAAGGACCCGGAGTGCCTGGGCTACTGGGAACTGTCTCAGTTAAGTCAGCCAGGGGCCGATCCCGCACAGGCGAAGGCGCAGATAGGCAGGGTCAAGGCCGCGTTCAAGAAGGCGATCGCCGCCAACCCGAATAACCCCTACGCCACCACCATGCTCGCCGTTGTCCTTGCCAACACAGGGGAGGCGAAGCAGGCCATTACGCAGCTTGCCCATCTCCTGGAAAGCCCGGATTCGAGGGCGGACGGAGCCGACCTGAGGATCCTCTTCGGCAACCTGCTCTGGCAGTCCAGCAAGGACGACGAGAAGGCCAAGAAGCCCGGCGAAGCAGCCAAGGCCAAGGAAGCCGCCATCAACCAGTATGTCAAGGCCAGCGAGTACGCGCGTCTGGATCCGGCGCCGCACTATCAACTGGCGGACAAGTTCAAGGAGATCGGTCGCCCCGACCTTGCCGACAAGGAGCGGAATAAGGCCGCCGAGATCGAATCGAACCTGAAGCTTATCAACGCTGAGAGAGCAAAGTCCGGCGGCGCGCCGGTGAACGCTCCAGGCCCTGCGCCTGCCGGCCCATAACTGCTCAGTCTTGGCGAGCCTGGTGTCATGCTCGAACTTGATTCAGCATCCAGGCTGCGAAGGGATAGATCCTGAATCAAGTTCAGGATGACAAACGTAGCGGAGCGAGGAACCCGTGTTCCTCGCTCCGCGGTGTTAATGCCATGTGCGGAACGCTGTTCATAGTCGCCACGCCGATAGGCAATCTTGAGGACATAACCCTGCGGGCGCTGCGCGTCCTGCGCGAAGTCGATCTGATCGCAGCCGAGGATACGCGCGTCACCCGCAAGCTTCTGAGCCACTACGACATCCACACCCCCATGACCGCCTACCACCAGCACAGCAAGGGCCGCCGCGCGGAGGAGATCGTGGACGCGCTGCGCGAAGGCAAGAACGTGGCGCTGGTATCGGACGCGGGCACGCCTGGCATATCCGACCCCGGCCATGAGCTCATAGGCCTCTGCATCGCCGAGGGCGTGCCCATGGAGAGCGTGCCGGGACCGACCGCGATCATCCCTGCCGTGGTTGTGTCGGGGCTGCCGACCGCGCACTTCATCTTCGACGGCTTCCCGCCTCGCAGGCAGACCGAGCGCCGCGCCTACTTCCGCAGCATTGCCTCCGAGACTCGAACGATCATCCTCTACGAATCCCCGCTGAGGCTGAATCAGACTCTGCAGGCCATCCACGCCGAGCTTGGCGACAGACGCGTCGCGATAATTCGCGAGGTCACGAAGCTCTTCGAGGAGGTCTTCAGGGGAACGGTGAGCGAGGCGATAGAGCACTTCTCCGGCAAGGTGCGCGGGGAGATCGTGATCGTGCTGGAGGGCGCGGTCAGGCATGACGAGCCGTCTGAAGGCGAGTCCGAGGCCGTCCAAGCCGCGCTGGATTCCCGCCTGCGTGAGCTCACCGCATCAGGACTATCCGAACGCGACGCGATCAGGCAGTGCGTGGTCGAGTTCAAGCTGCCGAGGCGGGTCGTCTACGCGAAAGCCCTTCAGATCAAGGGAACAGGGTGTAGGGAATAGAACTCCTCCCCGCTGCGGGGAGGGTTGGGGAGGGGTCCTTCGGCCGATCTCCAATCACAGCTTCGGCTCAACCACCCTCACCGGCAGGGCGCTCTGTCCCGGCTTCGCGGCGGTCTTGGCCGGTTGTGTGGAGCCGATCGCGCCCGAAAGCTTCGTGCCGGGGTAGTAGTGGGCGAGTATCTGATCGAATGTGTAGTTGAACGGCGGGCTCGCCAGTGCCTTCGCTCCGACTTGACACAGTCCCACGCCGTGTCCGCATCCCCTGCCTCTGAACGTGACGGTCCCATCGTCTGCAGTGTCAACGGCAAACAGTGTGCTGCGAACGGTGTTCGATCCCAGGATGGAACGCAGCTTCGCGCCGGCTATCGTAACCGTGCCCTTCGCGCCAGTGAACAGCACGCAGAGCGCCCGGCCCGAGGGACTCGTTTTCGAGATCGAGACCTTCTGCAGACCATCTGCCTGCTTGAGCCCCGCCGCGAGAAGCTTTGCCGACAGCTCGGCCAGTGTGTAGGTCTTGCTCCACGTCGAGTGGGTGATCTCGGGCGGTTCGGCGACCGACGCCAGATAAGGCGCATTCGGCCCGAAGCACTCGGTGACGCCGCCGCAGTCCGCGCAGTACATGGTCGATGCGAGTTGGCCGTTGTACGTCAGCACCTGCCCTGCTGTATCGAGCACCGCGCGCTGCTGGGAGGGGGTCGCGCGCAGCGTGCCGTCGTAGACCTGGCAGTGCTGGCCGTCGCAGAGGTCATAGCCGGAGGACGCGTGTTTTCGGCGGCACTGCAAGGTGTAGGTGCGCGCCGCGACGGCCTGCGCCTTGAGCGCCTCGATGGGGTAGCTGGACGGAATTTCCGCTGCCAGCACGCCCACGAGATAGTCCTCGATACGGACGTCGTTGACCAGTTGCAGCCGCCCCGATTTCAGGCTGACTTCGAGCACTCCGTGATACTGCTTGCCGGGCCTGCCGGGGGAGTCCACGGTTATCGTTCCCGCCGGGTCCTTGGGCACGATCGAGACTGCCGCGCCCGCGTCGATCGCCGTTCCGTCCGGGCGGTTGATGGCCATCGACTTCTCGCCGACAGTGATCGTGACGGGTTCGAGGTTCGAGAACGAGGCGACCCCCGCGGTGTAATCCGCGGAAGCAAGGACCGTGATCTGCTTGACATCCTTGAAGCGCGTCAGCCCGATCCGAATCGTGTCTGAATCAGCGGCGAATGCCGTGCAGGCGAGCGCAAGTGTAAGGGCGAGGATGGCAACCGAGGTGAGCTGTCTACGCCGGCGGCGCATTGGCATGAGCGATACCCGTCAGTGCGTGCTTGCCACTCAGATTAGCACGCCCCCGCCTGCATGTCAAGATCGGCTTGCCACTTGTCCGTACTCTGGCGTATACTTTGCTTGCGATGAAGAACGAACCGCCACACATCATGCGACGCCTTGCCGCCGGCTGCGCGGTCCTGCTGGTCATCTTGGCGCTTGCTGTCGCGTTCGATGTGTCGTACGGCGAATCGAGTATTCCGGTCGGGCGGGTGTGGACGGTGATCGCCTCGCACATCCCGTTCGTCCACGTCACGCCTTCTCCGCAAGACGCGTTGATCGTATGGCAGATTCGCGTGCCGCGGGCGCTGCTGGCGGTGCTGGTTGGGGCGATGCTTGCAGTGGCCGGTGCGGCGCTGCAGGGATTGCTGCTCAATCCGCTGGCGGACCCGTACACGGTCGGGGTCTCGTCCGGCGCGGCGCTTGGCGCGGGGATCGCGACGGTCGTCGGCCTCGATGCGAAGTTCGGCGGCTACGGCGTCCCGTGCGTGGCGTTCGTGTTCGCGATTGGCGCGATGTTCGTCGTGTACGCGGTCGCGAGATCGGCGGGACGAGTCTCGATACACACGTTCCTGCTCGCGGGGATAGTAGTCGGTTCGTTTCTCTGGGCGCTGCTGAGCTTCGTGCTTGCTCGCTCGGCGGGCTCTACCTCAGGAGCGCAGGCCAGGATCATTCAGTGGCTTCTGGGCAGCTTTGATAAGGCCGATCCGTGGACCTACGTGCGAGTTGCGGCGCCATTTGCTCTGTTCGGAATCGTTGCGCTGTTTGCGTTCGCGCGCGACCTGAACCTGTTCTCGATGGGCGAAGAATCGGCGCGACATCTCGGCATCGAGACCGAGAACCTGAAGATCGTCATCATCGCGGTCACGTCCCTCATCACGGCGGCGGCGGTAGCGGTCAGCGGGATCATAGGATTCGTGGGGCTGGTGGTGCCTCATATCTGCCGAAAGATACTAGGGCCCGACCACAGGGTTCTCATACCAACATCGGCGCTTGGCGGGGCCGCGCTGGCCGTGCTGGCCGATCTGGTGTCGCGCGCGATCCTGCCGCCGAGCGGCCTGCCGGTCGGCATCGTGACGGCGATGCTCGGCGCGCCCTTCTTCCTGTATCTGCTGCGAGTGTCCAAGGCGCAGTAACGCGGAGGTAGTCTCTCTATGATTGCTATCCCAGGTGGTGTGACGGCGGCGAAGGGATTCAAGGCCGCGGGAGTAAGGTGTGGCATCAAGCAGGCGGGGCCTGACCTCGCGGTGATCTGCTCGACCTCGCGATGCGCTGCAGCCGGCGTGTTCACGACGAACGCGTTCAAGGCAGCTTCTGTCGTCGCGAACACCGCGCGGCTGACGTTCGGCCGCGCGCAGGCCGTAGTTGTCAACAGCGGCAACGCCAACGCCTGCACGGGCGAGCAGGGCCTGCGTGACGTGCGCTCGATCTGCGAGCTGGCCGCGGGACTGCTCGACGTCGCCGAGGGCGACGTGCTCAACGCCTCCACCGGGATCATAGGCGTCCCGCTTCCGATGGACAAGATCGAGGCGGGCGTTAGGGACGCCGTCGCGGCGCTGTCCGAGTCGGGTGGGGAATCGGCGTCGCTCGCGATAATGACCACCGATACCGTCCCCAAGACCTCCGCCTACGAGTTCGAAATCGGCGGCAGGACGGTCCGAATCGGCGGAATGTGCAAGGGCGCCGGCATGATCTGCCCGAACATCGCCACCATGCTCTGTTTCATCACGACCGACGCGGCCATATCCGCCGGCGCGCTGCGCGAGGCGCTCGCGTCGAGCGTCGAGTGCAGCTTCAACAGCCTCACCGTTGACGGCGACATGAGCACGAACGATTCCGTGATCGTGCTCGCCAACGGCCAGTCGGACTGCGTTGAGATAGCGGAGAACACGCCCGAGTACGACGAGTTCGAGCGGACACTTGCGCAGGTCTGCCTCGATCTGGCAATCCAATGCGCGCGCGACGGCGAGGGCGCGACCAAGTACGTCGAGGTGCACGTCATCAACGCCGCCACCTACGCCGAGGCCAAATCCGCCGCGATGACCATCGCGAACTCCCCCCTCGTCAAGACCGCGATCTTCGGCGAGGACCCCAACTGGGGGCGGGTGCTTTGCGCGGCGGGCAGATCGGGGGCGACGGTCGTGCCCGAGAAGACCTCGCTGCATTTCGGCGACGTGAAGATCGTGGAGAACGGCGAGCCGCTCGCGCTGGACGCCGATGCCGCCCGCAGACCGATGCTGGAGCACGATCTCACGATCACGGTCGATCTCGGCATCGGAACCGCGAGCGCGACCGCGTTCACCTGCGACCTCTCCTACGACTATGTCAAGATCAATGCGGAGTACCATACGTAGGGAATAGGGAACAGGGAATAGGGAATAGACCCGTATCCCGGCCGCCTGCTCGTGCGTTATTGTACGCGATGATCACTCGCAGCGTGTTGCCACTTGCTATCGTCATTGCCGCATTGTCCGGTTGCTCGTCGGGCAAGCCCGTTGTGCTGGACTCCCGCAGTGCCGACCTCGACAACGACGGCCGCGTCGAGACCGTCCAGATCACGTGCGTGGGGAGCGAAAATGGCCACCCGATGGGCGGAGAGATCGTCGTGCTGCACGGCGGCAAACCGATCTGGCGGCAGCGCAACCTCAACCCCTGGAAGCTGCGTCTCGCGGACGTGGACGGGGACGGTGTGCTGGAGATCATCGCCGGCGTCTGGAAGAAGAGCCCCAAGGACCCGATCATGGCCAAGCGCGTGTTCGTGTACAACTGGAACGGCACGCGTATGATGCCCAAATGGCTCGGCTCGCGGCTGAGCCGCCGGTTCGTGGATTTCGAGTTCAAGGATATCAACCACGACGGCTGGGCCGAGCTTCTTGCTCGCGAAGTCTCGCCCGGCAGACCCGAACGGATCGGCATCTACCGCTGGCGGGTGTTCGGATTCGACTGGCTGCGTGAAGAGAAACCCGAGAGATGGAGGGAATTGGTGAGATGAAGCGTTTGCTGATCGCGATTCTGCTTGTGACGATGGCTGGCTGCTCGCATGAGAGGGCGGCCAAGCGCACGAATCCGGCTGCCAAACCCGCTGCTGACGTTAGGGTTAGCGAGACGGCGCCGGAGCTGCACTTCGCATCGAGCGTCAGCTATGAGGCGTTGGAAAAGGAGAACGCCAAGGTCAAGGCCAGCGTTCCCGCCTACAAGGTCGAGCCTGGACTTGCGAACGTGGTCAACCGGAAGATCTACGGCTCGCTTCTGGAACCCAAGCTCAAGGATATGATCGCTCGAAACGGCTTCGCGGTCACGCCCACGAACTACATCCAGTTGTTCCAGGTCTACGAGAACAACCAGTATCAGAGGCCGAAGTATCCCTCGTTCATCACGACCGACTCCATGCTCCACATCTATCACGTGTTCTATGACTACACTCTGCGCAGCGTGGAGTCGGGCAAGCTCTACGATGCCGCCGTCAGCCTGACCGGCAAGATGCTCGCCGCGGCCCAGGCTGACCTCTACGCGGCGACGACGCCCGAGCTTGCGGATGCGGCCAGGCGCAACCTCGCCTACTTCGCCGTCGCGCGGAATCTGCTCGTCGGGACGCCTCCGCCGGCCGAAGTGAAGCAGATGGCGGGCGCCGACCTCGCTCTGATCAAGGCTCACGAAGGGCGCACGATGTCCGCCGCCATGGGCTGCAAAGTGGACTTCAGCCAGTTCGTGCCGCGCGGCCACTACACGCGCAGCGAGAAGCTCAAGAAATACTTCGGCGCGATGATGTGGTACGGCCTGACCGCGTTCGCGGTCCCGCAGGGCAAGATCGGCTCCAGGGCGACGCTGCAGGCGCTGCTGATCGTGCGCGACCTGCAGTCGGACAAGTCCGCGCTCAAGCTCTGGGACACGATCTACGAGCCGACGGCGTTCTACGTCGGCACCGCCGACGACTACACCTACTATCAGTACGCCGCGCTTATGGACAAGGTCTACGGCAAGAGCCCATCGATGAAGGACCTCTCCGACAAGCGCAAGCTGGACGCGTTCATAGGGCAGGTCCGCAAGCTGCCGGGGCCGGGGATCGAAAACTTCGTGGCGGTCTCGCGAGCCGACGGCAAGCCCGATCCTTACGCGGCGGTCGGTCGGCAGTTCAGGCTGATGGGCCAGCGGTTCATTCCCGACTCGCGCATATTGCAGGAGCTGACGCACCCCAAGGTCAACGGCCGCAACTTCCCCAAGGGCCTCGACGTCTTCGCCGCGATGGGATCGGATCGTGCGCTCGACATCCTGAACACGACCTATGACCTCAGAACGGTTCCGGGCTTCACCACGCAGATGGACAAGATGCGCAAGGAGATGGCCGCGACACCGCTCGCGCGCTGGCAGTCGAACCTCTACTACGGTTGGCTGTGGTCGCTGCAGTCCATAACGGCGCCTCTGCCGGAGGGGTATCCGTCCGTGATGCGAACCGATGCCTGGCAGGACAAGTCGCTCTTCACCGCGCTCGGCTCATGGACGGAGCTTCGGCACGACACCATCCTCTACGCCAAGCAGAGCGGCGCCGAATGCGGGGGCGATGGCGAGGAAGCGCCGCCGAAAAACTACGTCGAGCCGAACCTCGAATTCTGGACTCGCCTCAAATGGCTCAACGCCTACACGGAGGCCGGTCTGTCGGGCCGCCATCTGCTCGATGACAAGCTCAAGGACAAGTTCTCCACACTCGGCGATCTGATCGACTTCTGCCGCCGTATCACGATCAAGGAGCTTACCGGGGCCAGGGTCAGCGAGGATGAGAACTACCAGATGAACGCCTACGGCGCTGACCTGGAGGCGCTGATGCTCGATTTCGCGGGCGGCGATATACTCAGTGATACGGACAAAGATATGGCGCTGATCGCGGACGTGCATACGTCGTTCGACAACTGCCTCGAGGAGGGCACCGGCCGCGCGGCGGCGATCTACGTCGTGGTCCCGATCCAGGGCAAGCTCTATCTCACGCGGGGCGCGGTCTACACGCAATATGAGTTCCAGTGGCCGGCCTCCGACAGGCTCACTGACGAGAAATGGCAGCAGATTCTCAAGACCGGCAAGGAACCCGGCTTCGCCGATTGGACTCGCAGCTTCCTCGTTCCGACGAAGAAGAAGCCGGTGCCGGAGTTCGAGAACTACTTTGGGGGTTGCTGAAATGAGAAAGCGGATGGCGATCCATATCACCTTGGCCGTACTGGTGTGCGCCGTAGTCGCCGGCTGTTCGCACAGGACAGCGTCGAGCGGCGCAGCCAAGCACGGCAAGCCCGCTGGGTTCACCGAGAAGCTGCTGCCGGCAGGCGGCTTTTCGTCGAGCGTGAGCTACGACAAGATGGCGAGGGAGAACGCGGGCGTGAAGCCGGCCGTCGCGCCCTATTCGGTCAAGCCGGACCTGTCCAACGTCGCGAACAAGGCGGCGTTCAAGTCTCTGCTGGAGCCGGCGTTGACGAAGATGATCGCGAAGAACCTGTTCGCCGTCACTCCTACGGACAACATCGAGATGTTCGAGGTATACGAGCAGAACGAGTACGCCCGGCCGTATCGCATCCCCGCGTTCATCACGACTGACTCGATGCTTCACTTCTACCACATCTTCTACGACTACACCCTGCGTGTGGTCGAGTCGCAGAAGCTGCATGATGCCGCGGTGAAGCTGACCGATGCAATGCTCGCTGCATCCGAGAAAGACCTCGCCGCCGCCAAAGCGCCTATAATCAAGGACGCCGCGCTACGCAACCTGGCCTACTTCGCCGTGGCGCGCAGTCTGCTCAAAGGCACGCCGCCTCCGAAGGCCGTGAGCGCGATGGTGAGCCGCGATCTCCGCTTGATCGCGGATCACGCCGGCTGGGGTAAGTCACGGATAATGGGCTTCAAGATCGATTTCAGCCAGTTCGTCCCGCGCGGGCATTACACACGTACTGAGAAGCTCAAGAAGTACTTCAGGGCACTGATGTGGTATGGCCTCACGCCGTTTCCTGTGCCGTCGGAGCAGATCGGGCCCGTGCCGACAGTCCAGGCACTGCTGATCGTCCGGAACCTGCGCTCGGTGAACGCGGGCGCGACGTCCGCCGCGGCACTGTGGGACACCATCTACGAACCGACTGCATTCTATGTCGGCACGGCCGACGATTACACGTTCAAGGACTACTCGAAGCTCGCGGACAAGCAGTATGGCTCGCGGCTCGCGGTCAATGACTTCGCCGACAAGACCAGGCTCACCCTCTTCCTGGCCGACGTGGACAAGCTGCCGGGGCCGGGCATCGAGAACTATGGCGGCGGCGATCCTGAGATCCCAACCGGCAGGCAGTTCCGATTCATGGGCCAGCGGTTTATCCCCGACTCGCGCATACTTCAGGAACTCTCACACCCAACGGTGTTCGGCCGCGATGTGACCGGTCTTGACCCGTTTGCTGCCATTGGCTCTGATCGCGCTCTCAAACTCGCCGAGAAGACTTGCGACAGCGGCCAGCTTCCCGCGTACACAAAGCAGATGACCAGGATGCGGGGCGAGATCAAGGCGCTCACACTTCCGAAGTGGCAGTCGAACCTCTACTACGGCTGGATATGGTCGCTGCAGGCGCTGGTGGACCCGCTTCCCGAGGGCTGCCCCATCTTCACGCAGAGCACCGCCTGGCAGGAGAAATGCCTGCTTACGGGCCTGGGATCGTGGACCGAGCTGCGCCACGACACCATCCTCTACGCCAAGCAGAGCGTCACGTCGGAATGTGGTGGGGCCGAAGAGGAGTTGAAGACCCCCAAAGGCTACGTGGAGCCCAACCTCGAGTTCTGGACCCGGTTGCTGTGGCTGAATTCCAGCACGAAGGCCGGGCTGGCCAATCGCGGCCTGCTGAGCGCGGAGCTTCGCGACAAGTTCGACAAGATGGGCGACTGGATCGACTTCTGCCGCAATATCACGATCAAGGAATTGACCAACAAGAAGGTCACCGACGACGAGTACAACCAGATGACCATGTACGGGGCCGACCTCGCGGAACTTAAGATTTCCATTGCAGGCGGCGAGGTAATGAGCGACACGGATCAAGACATGGCCGTCGTTGCCGACGTTCACACCGATGAGTCCACGGCCCTGGAAGAGGGCACCGGCCGAGCCGCCAACATCTACGTCGTGGTTCCCATCGAAGGCAAACTCTACCTGACGAGGGGCTCGGTGTATACGCAGTACCAGTTCGTGCAGCCGTCCTCCAACAGGCTCACGGACGAGCAGTGGCAGCAGATGCTCAAGTCAGGCAAGCAGCCGCCGCTCGCAGACTGGATCAAAGACTTCCTGGTCAACACCAAGCGGAAACACGAGCCCCAAGGCGATCAGGGCGGCGGCGGATGCTGATAAGGCGCGTAGTTGCGATGCTGGCGATTCTGGCTCTGGCAGGGTGCTCGACGGGCCGACGGCCTCGGACGGCACCTGCCGAGGTCACGCTCGTTGCGGTGGGCGATGTGCTGTTGTGCCGCGGCGTGGGCAAGCAGATCGATAAGCACGGCGTCGGATTGGCTATTTGACGGCACGCGCGACACGCTCAAGGCCGCCGATCTTGCCTTCTGTAACCTCGAATGCCCGCTGTCGGATCGAGGAGTCGCCCAGAAGCGGCGGTTCCTGTTCCGGGCCGACCCGGCGCTCGCACTCAAACTGCATTCCAACGGCCTGAGCGTCATCTCGCTGGCCAATAACCACACTCTCGACTACGGCCGCGACGCGATGCTCGACACGGTCGAGGCGGTGCGAAAGGCCGGCATGACGCCGGTCGGCGCGGGCACCGACATGGCCGACGCGTCGCGGCCGCGAATCGTGACCAGGCACGGCCTGCGCGTCGGATTTCTTGCCTATTGCGACCTGCCCAGCTACGGAGTTGTGATCCTGCCGGACAGGCCGGCTATCGCGTGCGTCGATTCGGACTCGCTCCCGGCTCAGATTCGCGCCGCCAAGGCAAAGTGCGACGCGCTCGTCGTCTCGTTCCACTGGGGCGTCGAGTATATGAAGCGGCCCACCGAGCGCCAAAAGAAGCTCGCGCACCTCTGCATCGACAACGGCGCGGATCTGATATTGGGCCACCACCCGCACGTGCTGCAGCCTGTCGAGACCTACAAAGGCAGGCCCATCGCCTACAGCATGGGCGGTTTCATCTGGGACGGCCGCGTCTTCGGCGCGGACCACAGTGCGATCTACACGTTCGAGCTCGAGCAATTCCTCAGCGCGGCTGGTGAAGAAGATCGCCTGTGACCATCAAGGGCTGCAGGCCAACCTGTCAGCCTTCGAATACTCAAACCTTCGAACGATAGATGACCAGCAGACTGCTCTCCTGCTCCGGCAGCCTCAGTTCGAGGCCGGTATCCACGAGCTCCTTGCCGGAGATGGTGCGCATGGTCTTCTTGCGCGCGTCGTCGATGAATGTCAGCTCATAGGTCTTGTTGGGATCGAGGCCGCGCAGCTTAGGCTTGATCGCGAGATACGGGCTTTGCTCTCGCCTGAATGCGACGACCATGCCCTCGTCGAGGTCGGCGCGGTGAAGCTGCCAAGCGATCATCTGGTCCGGCGCGATCGAGATCGGCGTTAGCGGGTAGATGTCACCGTACCAATACTTGCGGGTGGCCTTGATCTCGGCTAATTGACTGCTTTGCGAGTCTCATCGAGAAGCCGGGGTCGATGCAGCCCCCATTCGCAGATCGCGCCACCGGTGGCCACGCTGCGCGCCTCATAGGGCGTGGGGTCCCAGCATCGCGCCGGTAAACAGCGGCACATATTGGGCGATGGCGCAGTTCTGGGCCTGGTCCCACTCGGCATGGCCGGGCGAGCAGCAGGTGTCGCTTCGCCACAGCGGAACCGAGCGCATCAGCGTCTCGATGTCGATCCGCCGGCCGCCGCTGGCGCAGTTGTCGATCCACAGGCCGGGGTGCTTCGCGCGAAGCTCGTCCCACATTGCGTAGTGGCCCTCGACGTAGCGGATTTCGGTCATCCCCTGCCTGTCCGCGGCGTCGTTGGCCCGCCAGAATCCGAGTGGGTCGATGTTGAAGTCGTTGCGGTAGATGTCGATGCCGTATTCGGAGATTCGTGAGCTGAGCAGGTCGGTCAGCCAGCGTCGGGCCGCAGGATCGTCCGAGGTTGATAGAGGCCGCCGTTGGCTCCTCCGAATACCCATTGCGGGGTGCTCCTTTGCGATCTGGGTCCCGGGCAGCGACGCGCTCCGGCTCGAACCATATGATGAACTTCATTCCGAGCTTGTGGCACTCGTCGCCGAGCGGTTTGAGGCCGTTGGGGAAATTCCTCGGGTTTGCAGTACCAGTTGCCCACGCCGTTGGGGAAACCGCCGGGGAACCAGCCTGCGTCGAACCAATAGGTGTCGCAGCCCATCTCCGCCGCGGCCTTCGCCGAGGCAATTGGCCCTCCTCGGTCGCCCAGCCGGGCCTGCTCATGTATCGATCGAAGTTCTGCAAGGCTATTGGTAGCTTCACCGGCGCGCCGTCGATGCTCGGGCATGTAGTTGAACAGCACCAAGTCGGCGAAAACGGTTCTGTGCGTCGGTGAGATCGCCGGTCCAGCGCATCATCACGATGCGCGGGTGCGAATCGCTCGCCGGGGTGGAGCGCCAGATGCGTCTGCTCCATGCCGGCCGTGAAGCGGGTCGGGGAGTCGGCGCGCTCGAACGACGCGCGCCACTGCCCCGACCAGCCAATCAGCGGCGATGACGCCCTCGTCGGCATATTGGAAGTTGAAGAACGGGAACGCGGTTGTGTTCGACGATCTACCGCCCGCCGGCGCCATATCGATGCTCGGTCGCCGCGGCTTAAGTTCGGTATCGTACAGGCTCGAATGACTGTCGCGCCGCACGCGTCCCCGTGCAGCCGGTGCAGCACCGCGGCCCTCGCGGCATCGCTCGTGGCGAGCCGGACGTCGCAGGCGTTGACGTTCTCGATGATCGGAGTGTCCTTGGAGCCGGTATTCTCGAAATGGAGCACCCAATCGACCGCCGGATACTGCTTGAACACGCTCACTTCAGCGGTGACTTGTAGGCCGGTTTTGGGGTCGGTCCACTGCGTGGTAATGCGAGCGCGGTCCTTGTCCTGCTTCTCTTCGACGGTGCGCGGCCACGAGTTCAGGAACGCCGGCGACGGCTCGCCGCCGTACGTGAAGCTAAACGGCGGGCTGGCCGGCACGAGAAACGCATCGGCTTCCTGCGAGGCCATTCTCGCCCCGCCGAATGCTTCCTGAGTCCAGGCCCGCACGGCGGCGATCTCCTCGGGCTTGGCCATGACGGACATCATTCGGAGCGTTCATCGGAATCTCCGGCATAGCAAATCCTCCCGTCTGCGCGCCGAGCAGCGGCAGCAGTAGTGCGGTTGCGTATAGGTATCTCACGGTCCCACCCAGTAGTCCTTGAACTCCTCGCACGCCGCGAGCAGCGCCTCGATGTTTGCGAGGGGCACGTCGGGATACACGTCGAGAGTGATGATCAAGTCCGCCGTTCGGCGAGCCCAGCCGCGTGACCAGCTCCTCGATGTGTTCGCGAACCTGCGCCGGTGTCCCTATCGGGAGTATGTGCTGCCTGTCAACATTGGCGATGATGCACATCTTGCCTTTGAGACGCTGCTCGATCAGGTCCATGCTCATGCAGTTGACCTGGGGGTTGAACGCGGTGAGCCCCGCTTCGAGAAACTCGTCCCAGAGATCGACGGTGTAGCCATCGGAGTGCTGCATCGTAAGCGCGCCGTGCTGCTTGCAGAGGTCATACATCTTCGCGTAGCCCGGCTTGAAGTAGCGCCGGAATGTGCGCGGGCTGATGATGCAGCGATCCTGACACCCCCAATCATCGCCGAACGCGACTAGATCGACAGGCCCACACGTCTCCAGGGCGTGGCGCAGGTAACTCAGGTTGTAGTCGAGGACCAACTCGACGATCTCGTCGATCTCCGGGGTCCCGTCCGGCCATATCCGCAAGCGCGTCCTCCATGCCCCGAAGGAAGTGCACGCGCTCGAAGAACCGCTCGCCGGCTATCGACACGAGATCGCCGTTCGCTCGAGCAGCATTGCACGCGGCGACGGCTGCCTCCCAGTCGTGCTTCGCACGCTCGCTGTAGACAAGCGGATCGGGGGCTTCGTAGTGGCGCAGGTTGCGGATGTCGGCCAGGGGGTATTGCTTGATCTGGCCCTCCATGCCGCTGCGCAGGTTGTGCCACACGCAGCCCCAGTTATCGACGTATTCCTCACCCGCCCGATACGCCGGTCCCGCGAGCGCCGCGTAGTCCGCGCCTCTGGGAGGCCGTGAGAACGGCACGCCGGGGTGCCGGTCGAGCACGTCCTGCAGACGGTCGCCGTATTCCATCCAAGTGGCCGCCGAGAACCCGCCCCATACCGGGACTTCTCCCGTCCCACAAAACGTCAGTGTGTCACGAAGCCTCTGCCCGTTTCTTCTCTGATCCACCGGTCACTCCTCGATATCGATACGCGAACCGGCCGTTAGGGGCGGTATCGCCGTTGACGGTGAACTCGATCGGGTCGAGATTCTGGATGTTATCCGCCCATTTGAAGTCGAAGCGGATGGGTTTGGAGGGATCGCCGAAGCCCAGCGACATCGCGCGGGACCGCAAGCTCCATCTCGCGCCCTTGACGGCGTAGCGGACGCCGCCGTGCGGATCCCAGCCGCTGCGTCCCGGGATCGACAAGCCTGCGAGCAGGGCCGGTCTGTGGACCAGCTCTCGAGCATCGTCAGCCGAGCCATCGCGCACCGTCCTGTTCACCACGAAGTTGTAGCCGTTCCAGCCGGTGTTAGGCGTTGAGATCGGTGTTGATGAACAGCATCATCCAGTTCGAGTCGGTGTGCGGCGTGATCGGCTCGCGGGTGCGGGCGTAGAAGTAGATGAACTTCGTCGTCGCGCGCGACCTTGAGCGCGACGAAATCGTTGCGGCCTGTGGTGTTGGTGTATTGGACCGGCGCGATCCCCAGCCGGGATGGTCGCGGTGCATCGGTGTCGCCAAGGTCGTCGCGATATTCCGGGCCGACGTCCTTCCAGTCGTCGAACTTGCCGTCGATCTTGATGGTCTTGCGGCGGCGCCGGCTTTGGGAATCGGGCTCGCGCCCTTGAACCGGCGGATGTAGTCCACCATCTGGTAGTAGTAGTCGTCCCCGTGCCCGCCGCGCATGGGCTCGATGTCGCGGCTGTATTCCTGCGTGAACTGGTCCACGAACATCGGCGGCTTGCTGACGCCGTTGAACTCGTTGAGGTTCATCGCGACCCACTCGTTCCAGCCGGTGATGAAGATGAACTCGGGATCGACCTCGAGCGCGCGCTCCCACTGCTCCTTGCACAGTTGACAGCCCAAGGTTGCACCGCGCCTGGGAGGTCGGTGTCCTCCGCGCCGTCGTGCCAGCTTCGGCCGTGCGTGCCCTTCTCGGTGAACGCGGCGCAGCGGTTGGGCAGGATGCCGTTCTGGCCGATGCCCACGCTCATCTGCTCGGCCTCGCCGGCGGAGTTCTTGAACACGTGCTGCGGGTAGACCTCCAGCCAGCCCCACTGGTCCGGCCCGGTCGGCCCCTCGAAGTAGTCTGGGCTGAGGCTTGCGGAATGTGAAGAAGCCCTTGATGTCGTCATCGACCTTGGCCGGGTCGGCCAGTATCAGCGGCTTGCCCTTCCACTGGAACCAGAGGTCTTTGTAGAGCCCTTTGGAGTAGAAGTCGTCGTAGAGCGTGCGCGACGACCTTGGTCGGGTTCCAGAACGGCGTCAGAAACGCGATCTGCGGCGTCGTGCCGCCTTCTTTGCGCACCTGCGTCCAGACCTCGCACAGCGCGAGTGTAGTCCTTGGGATAAGTGGACTGGTTGGTCACGTCGAATATGACCATGTCCACGCCGGCGTCCGACAGCATCTGCGCGTGCTTGCGAAGACCCACGGATCGTCGGAGAGATAGTAGCCGAACAGCGGCTCGCCCCAGTGGTGGAACGTGCTCACCGGCCCCCACAGCGGGCTGTTGGGGTCGTTGATCGCGTTCGGGTCCTTGGCGAGGATCTTGGAGATGTCGTAAGGCCCGCCCGTGCCGTGCTCGCCCAGCCACAGGAAATAGAACACCCCGACGAACTTGTCCTTGCGCGGCGCCCCGACCTTCTCGTTCGTCGAAACCACGCGCCCGAGCGCGTCAGTCGCGACCCACGTGTCCGGCATCGTATCCCAGGCGAGCGCTAGGCAAGGCATAACGAGAAGCAGCAGTACCAATATGAGGCATGTCACAGCGGTCCTCCGTGCGCGCGGCCAGTCGTCAGTCGCAGATCCCAAATCCCAAATCCCAAATCCTAAATGGGCAAGAACGTCGGCGTTCCCACGCCCGTGAACATGCCCACGATCACCCAGATCGCCGCGGCTATGCCCTCGCCGACCACGAGTCCCAGGAAGAACGGAAGCAGGACTCGCAGAAGCTTGAGGCCGCCGAACCGCAGCGTGAGTGACTTGAGCGCCCATGCTATGAAGATCGAGAACCAGCACGTCAACAGCGCCCACGTTGTTGGCAGAAGGAAGCCTATCGGGTGCGGAATGCCCAGCATCGCCTTGGAGCGCAGGAACAGCAGCAGGCCGACGAATCCGGCCCCGGTCGCAAGGCGGACGAACGCGGCCCAGTCGAACCCGCTCGGGTTGGTAACGAACCCGTTGATCTGGTTCAGGAACACTATCGGCCCGACCCGCCCGCCGTATGGGTCCATTGTAACGGTTCCGTAGCGATACGACGTGCCGACAAACGATACGAAGGACACGACATACCCCACCGCCACCGCCAGCAGTATCGCCGCGACCAAGTCTCTGCCGGCGCCCTCGCCTTTGAGTTTGAGCGAGTTCATGAGGTTGGGCATCAGGGCCTCGCGCGGGTCGTGTATGATCGCGGTCTGGATCACCATCGCGGAGGCGAGGCCGGCGGTGTTGAACGTCTGCGAGCCGGGCACGCTGGAGAGCACCTCGGTCGGGAAGAACGACGACTGCACGAAGACCATTCCGCCTTCGGCGACGATCCTGGTCAGCACGAGCAGGATCATCGCGAAACACGCCCATAGACCTATCGCGAACAGCGGCGCGACCCCCGCCTTCACCGTCCACAACACCAGCCCCGAGAAGCTCACAACCACCCCGAGCGCGGCGTACTGCAGCGGAATCGGCTCCTTGGACGACTTCGCGTCCGGATCCTGGTATTTCGCCGTCCAGATCCCCGAGAGGTGCCGCCTTGCCGCCCACATCATCCAGATCGACAGTGCAATGAACCCGCCCGTGCTCCAGCCGGTTTCGTGGTCAACCATGACCGGGTCAACCGCCGGCAGCCCCATCGACACGCGCAGCACCCGTATGAGCCTGAAAGCAATGAAGAACACCCACAGGCTGAATGACACCTCTGTCGGCAGGAGAAACGCGATTCCGATAACCGAGAAGTAGACCGTCACCGACCACAGGTTGATCGCGTTCCAGGGCGGATTGGCGAACCACTGATAGATCTGCCAGTTGAGCGTGATCGTGGGGATGGAATAGTAGTATGAATGCAGCCCGTTGATGAGTCTTATCACCATGACCAGGCCGCACCCAAGCCACATTATCCGGCTGGAAAAGAACGTGTTGAACAGGCCCTTCACCGGATCGCGGGTCATCTCGATTGGGATGAGCACGAGCGGGAACGATAGTCGCTCCCTATCCACCCACTGCCTCCGCATCAGCGCCGCCATGCACAGCGACAACCCCACCACGCACGCGAACAGCACCGCCCACCAGAAAAACACGTGCACCCACGGCTGCCAGGGAATGCTGTGGCCTAGCGGTATCCCCTCATAGAAGTCCTTGACGACCGGTCCCGTCGGATCGCGGCTGGGGACCATCCAGTCGGGTATGTAACGCGTGAACAGGCCCCAGTGGTTGGATTCGGTGGCGTAGTAGAACGGCGCGACCAGCATCGGCGCGAGATAGCGCATCAGGCCCGAGGACGCCAGTCCCGCCCCGCAGATAAGCATCGCCCACACGACGAGCATCTCCTGCTGCCGGAACTCGCGCCCGGGAAAGAACCTCCGCAGAAAAGTATTGACCCCCAGCGCCAGAAACGTGAACAGAAACAGGCATCCTATCGGGAAGTGGTTACCATAAAGCAGCGTCTGGTGCAGGTGGTAGTCGTTATAAGGCGTGATCGCGCACAGCAGCACCACGCCGGCGATCCCGACCAGCCCCGACCGCACCGTCAAGCCGCGATAGCATTTTGGATTTTGGATTTTGGATACGTTCATTGACAATGGACTATTGACAATTGACTATTGTCGCGGTCGTTTTCACTTCCGGTGAGTCTTGCCCGCGCTTCCTGGCAGTTTTCCTGGCAGCGATCACCATAGAGGTGATCTGCTTCGCCTCGTCCATTAGCGAAGCAACACTAGTAGCGCTGGTGGCACTGCTCTCCACAAGCAGTTCCATCCAGTACCGCGATTCGTCGGCCTCTTCAGCGACTATCCCAAGCTTGGCGGCAAACTCGGCCTTCGACCGCGCCAAACAGGCGGCTCGGTAGTTCGCTCCGACTGAAGTCGCCGAACGAAGCAACTGACGCCCAACTATCTGGCTCGTCTGCGTGCGAGGCAGCGACTCGACCAAGCGGATCGCCGCAAGGGCAAACGATTCTGGTCCGCGCCTTCATCCGTTCACTATCCATCCCCTATGCCCTTCCACAGGAACTGCTCAGCGCGAGCAGCCAATAGCCAATAGTCAATAGACAATAGACAATAGTCAATAGTCAACAGTCAATAGTCAATAGTCAATAGCCAATAGCCAATGGCCCTATTCGACCCCCACAATCTCGTACGCCCTCTCTCCCAGCCCCACCTTCTCCGCTTCCTCCACCTGCAGATACGGGTCCTTGCCGTGGATCTTCTGGAACAGGTGGCCGTCTACGTCGCGGACTTCGAGCGGGTGGGGCAGCGAGCCGGCGATGAAGTCCTCTGTCTTGATCATATCGATCGACGCCTGCTCGACCGACACGATGTCCGTCCCCGAAACGATCCCGACATCGGGCACTATCGACGGCGAAGTGAACCCCCAGCAATCGCAGAACGGCGTCACGTTCATGATGTAGTTGATGTAGAGCACCCGGCCCGGTTCGAACAGGTCGAGGCAGGCCTTGGTGACGCGAGCCATTCCGTTCTGGAACGGCCGCATGCTGGTCTCGTTGATCTTGAGCGCCTCCGCCGGGCACGAGGTCACGCAGTGCATGCAATAGCGGCAGTGGTGACTGAAGATGTCGAGCCTGTCTTCCTTGAACGAGACCGCCCCGGTTGGGCAGTTGTCGCGGCAGAGATAGCAGCGGGTGCAGGCTTCGGAGTCCCACTCGAACTCCGTGTTGCCGAGCGCGTGAATGTCGCCGCGAGACTTGTTGGTGACGTTGCCCATCGCGATGTTCTTAATCGCGCCGCCCCAGCCGCACTGCCCGTGACCCTTGCCGTGGCTGAACACGATCATCGCGTCCGCGCCCACGATCTCCCCGCACATCTGCACGTCCGTGAGGGTCTCGTAGTTGATTGGGACCGTCTTGAAATACTTATTGCGCAGACCGGCGGCGGGAACGATCGGGCAGCCGAGGACCTCCTCGGTGTAGCCCCGATCCTTCGCAGTCGGGATCGCCGAGCTGCCGTCGGTCACAAACGGCCTGCCGCCCGCCTCTCGAACGGCCGTGACCAGCATCTTTACGAACAGCGGCGGAATCGTCGAATAACCGAAATGTCCACCGAGGTGCATCTTGATGGCGACAATCTTGCCATCGAACATGTCGTTCATGGGGAACCCCGCCAGCATCCGCTTGAACTTCGCGGGCAGGCTGGCATCCCCCTTAAGCGCCTTCATCTTCGCCGAAGCGAAACGAACCTCACTCATAGAAACACAGACCCTTTCCATCGCGATTGATATCCCCTTCGACTCACGCTGAGCTTGAACCTTCGTGGAAAAAGCCCCGGAAGATGAACTCCCGGGGCTTTGAAGCGCTACAGCCTTTCGTAATCGAGCGCGTAACCGCGCTCCATGGCGCTTATACCCAACTGGGCGGCGGAATCGCGCAAGTGCTGCACATTTCATGACTAGCGTCCAGCAAGATCATTGCGCCGCGCCTTGGCGCCGTTCTCGCAGGCGCGCTCATGCCCAGATACGCGGCGATGCCTATCACGAGCAGCGCCAGCAGCGCGATGATCGCGATGATCCAACCTCTGCCAATCTCGGGTTCGGCCATTGTCAGTCTCCTGCCAGTGCCAGTCTACAAGCCTTCGGGCCGAGTGTCAATACACGTGTGCGTTCGTTTGACACGGGTTCCGCCTCTGCATATAATCAGTCTGTAAGGCCGCGGCGGGCCATATCGCCGACCCTCGTCCCAGGGACACTTATTATGTAGCCGCCCCGGCAAGGTTGGGACCAGCCCGAGGCGAGAAGAAAGGATTCCCCAACAATGGCGCAAGTCGTCCTCAAGGACCTGACCAAGACGTTCAAGACGGTCGTCGCGGTCAACGAAATGAACCTCGAGATCGCGGACAAGGAGTTCCTGGTGCTCGTCGGGCCGTCGGGCTGCGGCAAGACCACGGCTCTGCGTATGATCGCCGGCCTCGAGGAGGCCACCGACGGCGAGATCTACATCGGCGACAGGCTCGTAAACGACGTCTCGCCCAAGGACCGCGACATCGCGATGGTCTTCCAGAACTACGCTCTCTACCCGCACATGAGCGTCTACGACAACATGGCGTTCGGCCTGAAGCTGCAAGAAAGTGCCGCGCAGAGCGAGATCAAGCAGCGCGTCGATGAGGCCGCGGAACTGCTGGGCCTCGCCGACCTGCTCGATCGCAAGCCCAAGCAGCTTTCGGGCGGCCAGCGGCAGCGCGTCGCGCTCGGCAGGGCGATCGTGCGCGAGCCGAAGGTCTTCCTTATGGACGAGCCGCTCTCGAACCTCGACGCCAAGCTGCGCGTCCAGACCCGCGCCGAGCTCATCAAGCTCCACCGCAGGCTCGGAATCACCACCATCTACGTCACCCACGACCAGGTCGAGGCGATGACCATGGGCGACCGGATCGTCGTCATGAAAGACGGCATCGTGCAGCAGGTGGATGCCCGCTCGGCCTCTACAACCACCCCGCGAACATGTTCGTGGCCGGGTTCATCGGCACGCCGTCGATGAACTTCCTCGACGCCAAGATCGTGGACGGCGCTGATGGCTACGCGATCGACGCGGGCTGCTTCAAGGTCAAGGCCCCAGCCGACAAAGCCGAGCTGCTCAAGCCCTTATGACGGCAAGGACGTTATCTTCGGCGTGCGGCCGGAGGACATATTCGATAAGTCGCTGGCGAACCTTGTCGCAGCCACGCCTGATAACACGATCAAGGCCGGCGGTGGACGTGATCGAGCCGATGGGGCCGATCGTGACGATGTATCTGAGCTGCGGCGACCACGACGTTATCGCCACCATCGACGCCGAGACGCAGGCCAAAGAGAGCAGGAGATCGAGCTGGTGCTCGAAATGGCCAAGACGCACGTGTTCGATAAGGAGACGCGAGAAGGCGATCTACTAGCGACAGGGAACAGGGAATAGGGAACAGGACCGGCCCCGGTGTGACCGGGGCCGTTGGTACATGGGCATTACTGCCATCCAAACGTAGAGCGCAAACTGCCTTCCTCCTGTTTGGCGCCGTGCTGCTGGTGTTCACCGGAGTATGCTACGCTGCCGCAGCCAGACGCGTGCGCGGCAGTGACGGTGTGGCCGGCGTGGGCGTAGGCCGTTCCCGGAATAGCATTCACGCTGATCGGGTGCAGGGGTCGAGGCAGGAGGTTCCTGCTTGCTGCATGCTGCGTGTGGCTGGCCTATCTGCTGTTTCTCTGCGAGGAGCCGACAAGTGTGCTTCTGGGCCGGTTCGGGCGCATGGTGCCGCGAACGTGCCTCGGCACCGAGTGCTGCGAGTAGTCTCTCTTAACTGCGCCGGCGGAAGCGCGGCAGCGGCGGGCGAAGTTGCCCGGTATCACCCCGACGTAGTGCTGCTGCAGGAGTCGCCCGCCAGGCGCGATGTCGAAGCTCTTGGGCGCAGGCTGTTCGGCGCGCGGGCGGCTGTTTCGTGGGGCGCCGATTGCTCAGTTGTGGCCGGCGGCTAACTCCATCGCGCTCCAAGCCGAGATACGCCCACTTGTGCCGGTGCGGTGCGGGTCACGATCAGACGCGGCTTTGAGGTAGAGGTGGTGAGCCTAAGTCTTCCGCCGCCGCGTTTCGGCACCAGCATCTGGTCGCCCCGTTACTGGAGAGAGCAGGCGGGACCGCGGCGCGCGCATCGGCAGGAGCTCTCCGAAGTCGCGCACTGGCTCGATAATCGGGCGCCGACACGTGCCCGTGATCGCTGGCGGAGATTTCAACGCGCCCGGCTGGGACGGCGCGCGGAAGGAATTGCCTGTTCGACTGCGGGATACATTCATAGAGTCCGGGATCGGGTGGGGGAACACCGTTCTCAACGACTTCCCCGTCATGCGATTCGACCAGATATGGGCGAGCCGGGAGTTCCACGTTCTCGCCGTAAGGGCATACGGACGAAGTACTCCGACCACAGAATGGTCGTGTGCGATCTGGAGCTGAAGATGACAAGTCGCGAACGGTCAAGACGATATTCGCGGGTGAGAAGGCCGACCGGTGCGGGTTCTGGTTGGGAATGCCGCATCCTGATACTTGGCCGATCTATCTCAAGCACTTCGGATACGACCGAAGAGGAACAGGTCCGGCAGGCGCTCGGCGACGATATCCGCTGGATATGCGCGGAATGGAACTCCTATAAGCATCCCGCAGGGCAAGCCGCTGTTCAATATGGCCAGAGTCGGCATTAGCGGAGGCGCGGAGCCGGTGTTCGCGGACTGCGAGGATGTGGACGAGGTGGAGGCGCATGACTGGCCCAACCCGGACTATCTTGACTTCACCGAGATACTCGCAGAGCCTGCGCAACGCGGGCGAGGTATACCGCGCGAGCGGAATGTGGTGCTGCTTCTTCCACATCGCGGCGGATATGTTCGGGATGGAGAACTACTTCATCAAGATGCACACGAACCCGGATGTTGTGGATGCCGTCACGCGGCATATCTGCGAGTTCTACCTCGAAGCCAACGAGCGCTTCTTTGAGCAGGCCGGCAGCGAGATCGACGCGCTGTTCTTCGGCAACGATCTCGGGACCCAGCTCGATCTGCTGGTCAGCCCGGATCAGCTCGAACGCTTCATCATGCCCTACACGCGCAAGTTCGTGGAGCAGGGCCACGCGCACGGCTACCAGGTGATGCACCACTGCTGCGGAGCGATCCACAAGATCATCCCCAGCTTCATCGACGCCGGCGTCGACGCGCTGCATCCGCTTCAGGCGAAGGCGGCGAACATGGACGCCGAGACGCTCGCGCGAGATTTCAAGGGCAGGATCGCGTTTCGTCGGAGGGATCGATACGCAGGATCTGCTCGTGCACGGCACGCCGGAGCAGATTCGGGCCGATGTCCGCAGAGTGAAGAGAGCGCTCGGGCCGAATCTTGTGGTCAGCCCGAGCCACGAGGCGCTGCTGCCGAACGTGCCGCCGGAGAATGTGATCGCGATGGCGGAGGAAGCCAGACATTCGGATGATTTGAGATATGGGAGCGCAGAAGGGCGTATGGGGCGATAACATGAGAATGCTTGTGGCGATGTGTCTGGCCTTGATGGCGTCGTCGTGGTTGAATGCGCTGGCAGTGGAGCCGGGAAGGAGGAGGGCCCGAGCATCACGTGATTCGGAGTTCTTCGATGCGCTGAACCTCGACTATCCGGGGCTTGGAGAAGGTGAAGGCGGCCGTGGATTCGGGCGATCATGGCTGCGGCTAAGCACGAGTTCGCGGAGTATCTGCGGCATCGGACAGAAGCCGGTGTGGAAGCCCGATTGGCTGGCGAGGCTCACGCGCGGGACGCGCACCGACAAGACCGACACGCGCGAGGCCGATCGGATTCTGCAGCGCGACCTGCCCAGCGTCGGAGTCTACCACAAGTTCGATGGCGACGATCGACTGGACCCTGAATCCCATCAACTACCGGGAGTGGCCGTGGCAGCTCAATCGGCACCAGTTCTGGACGACTCTGGGGCTCGCCTACCTGGCGACCGGCGAGGAGAAATACGCCCAGGAGTTCGTGTATCAGATGACGGACTGGGTGACGCAAGTGCCCCGTGCCGGTGAATGATAGCGGCAACAAGCGAGTACGTCTGGCGCACCATCGAGGCCGGGATCCGCATGGGGCAGACCTGGCCCGCCGCGTTCTACCTCTTCTCGCACTCGCCTTCGTTCACCGACGATGCGATCGTCACGATGGTCAAGTCCGATGGCCGAGCACGCTCGGCACCTGATGCAGTGGCCCACGACCGGCAACTGGCTGACGATGGAGATGCAACGGCCTGATGCACGTGCGGGGTGCTGTTCCCCGAGTTCAAGGAGGCCGAGACCTGGCGCAAGACGGCTGCGGATCGGCTGTATGCGGAGCTGGACAAGCAGGTCTACCCGGACGGCGCGCAGATCGAGCTGATCGACCGGATACCATCAGGTGGCCTTGCTCAACTTCGCGATGGCGCTTGGGATGTTGCCGCACGATCAACGGCATCGCGATGCCCGCGGACTACGTCGCGAAGATGGAGAAGATGTTCGACTACGACCTCAAGGTCTCGATGCCGAACGGCTACGCGCCTGGGCTCAACGATGCCGACCGCACCAACATGATGCCGCAGGCTGAAGCTGGGCCTGACGTATTTCCCTGAGCGCAAGGACTACCAGTGGCTTCGACTCTCGGCAAGGAGGGCACCAAGCCGGCGGTCGGGTCGATCGCGCTGCCGTTCTCGGGCCATCTTGTGATGCGGTCGGGGTGGGAGCATGGATGATCGGTATATGCTCTTCGATGCCGGGCCGTTCGGCTACGGCCACCAGCACGAGGACGCGCTGAGCTTTGTGATCTACGCCTACGGCAAGTATATGCTGGTTGATCCCGGCAACTATCCCTACGATAGCTCGGAGTGGCGCAAGTACGTGCTCTGCGACGCGGGCGCACAACACGATCATGGTCGATGGCTGCGAGCAGCATCGCAGGGACCGGCCGCGGACGGAATATGTGCTGTCCAAGCCGATGCCGATCAAGTGGGCGTCGAACGACGAAGTTCGACTACGCGCTGAGCGTCTATGACGACGGCTACGCGCACGACAACTCGCGTTCAAGGTCAAGCACACCAGCGCAGCGTGTTCTTCGTCAAGCCGGACTACTGGATCGTCGTCGGATCCGGCTTACGCCCGTCGGACGACAAGCCGCACAAGTATGACAGCGCATTTCATCTCGACATGACCGGCGCCGAGATCGATGCGGCGTCGAAGTCGGTGCAGCACGACGGATGCGAAGGGCGCGAACCTGTCGATCCTTCCGATGGCGGACGACAGGCTCAGTGTCCGCATCGTCTCCGGGCCAGAAGGAGCCGATCGTGCAGGGCTGGATTCGCGCTCCGGCGGCTACACGTGCAGGCCGATTCCGACCCCGGTCTTTCGCGCAAACGCAGTCCGGCCAGCCGCGACCTTGCCTACGTGTTCTATCCGACACCGGAAGGCGGCAAGTGCCCCATCTCCGCCGTTGAGCCGGTGGACGTGAAGTCGGATGGCGACGAGAGGGCCGTGGGGATGGCGGTCCGGTTCGATGACGGCCGAGTTGACTACTACGTGCAGCTCGATAGGCCCGGCAAGTCGCGGTTCGGCGAGTTCGAGAGCGACGCGCTGGTTACCTATGTCCGTACCGAACGCGGGCACGTAACCGGCGCCGTTCTCGCCGACGGAACAAGGCTAACGCGCGCCGGCGAGCCTGTCAGCGCCGATGTGCTGCCGATTGCGGACCTGTCACGGACGGACGTGCGGCACGAGTTCTGACGGTGCTGATTTCCGACTCGCAGCCTCAGACACGACCTGTGAACAACATTTAACTGAAATATCCCGGAAATTTGCGTGAAAAACGGCCTACTTGTCGTCTTATAATCATGAGGGAGGAAAATCAAAACCGCCCTCCCGATTCCCTTCCCAACAATCCAAAACCCGCAAAACAGTTTCCGGCCACGCTCGAATTGAGCGTGAAACTGTTCTGCAGAAAAACGGATTCTCCGCCGTGCAAAACGTGCGGATTCGCCAAGCCTAGAACCTGGCAAATGAGAGCAGAATGCCGGCAACTGTCGTTAGAATCGCAAGCACCCAGAGGAACTCGCGGTAGACGCAGCGCACCCCGTCGCCATCCTCGAATTGCGCGCTGCAGAGCTCGACGTAGGGTGCGGGACCCCGGCGATACCAGCCCTTGATTCTGCCCTTCTTGCCAACGAGGCGCTCGGCCTTGAACAGGCCGAACAGCGTCTCGAGTAACCCGAGCGGCTGCCGGTAGATCAGCGTCACGAAGCCGGATTCGTCCTGCAGCACCAGATCCTTGCTCCAGAACAGTCCGGGCACGCCGCGGCCGATGATCTGGCCGCTAAGTTCGACCGGAATGCAGTTGATGTGCGACACCTCAAGCTCCCCTACCACGTCGGCTACTGTCGTGGGCCCAAAGCCCTTCTTGAAGCTGTATGCCAGCCGCGCGATCCAGCCAATGCCGCCGAGCAGTGGAACCAGAGCCCAGCGCGATACGACCGCACTGCCGAAGAGCAGGTTGCCGGGCGTGCGGATGTCCTGGCCAAGCCCGAACAGAATGCCGAGCACGATCCCCGCCCACGGCGCCAGCAGGAAGCCGAGGTCCGTCAGAAACGACGTCCAGGGGACCTGCTTGGGAACCGCGGTCATCGGGAACGTGGGCTGCATGCCCAGCCGCTTGGCGATCCACGACGCGGCGCGAATCCGGCGCGCAATCAAGGGATGTGTGCTGTGAAGCTCGAACCACCTCGCCCACGGGTTCCAGAGGTCCCACTGCATCGCCCGCAGCATGTGGTCCATCGAGAACTGGCCGGTCGCGGTCGTGGAATAGAGCGCCATCGGCGTCGCTGAGCTGAAGCTGCAGATGCCCAGGCTGCCCATCATCTGGCTCTTGTTGAACAACGGCTGCGCCTTCTTGCCCTTGGCGGCAGTCTGCTGGGCGGGGTCCTGTATTCGCGCGAGGCCGTAGCCGATTTTCACCAGCGCCGTGGCGATGGCGTTGGGATTGGTCATGCTGATCGAGGCGTGCTCGTCGGCGAAGTACCTCGCGAATCCGGGACAGAAACAGAACGACGTACTGGCTGATGTAGTAGCAGATAAACGCCCCGACGGCGACTGCTATGGCCGGTGCGCCGCCTCCCCGTCTCTGGCGAATGCACCAGCGATAGAGGATGTAGAGCAGGGCCGGCGCGAGAGAAGCCAGCGTCATCACGACGAAATCGTAGTGCGTGATGTGCCCGATCTCATGCGCGACGACCGCCTCGTATTCGTCCTTATCCAGCATCTGGATAATGCCGCGCGTGACCACGAGCCGCGCGTTGCCCGGGAAGTGGCCGTAGGTGAAGGCGTTAGGGTTGCCATCTTCGATGATGCCGAAGCGCGGGACGGGAATGCGGCGCTTCTTGCACAAGGCGCTTAGAAACTCGTCGAATTCCGGCGCGACCTGCGCGGGTTGGCACCAGTTGATCTTGAAAATCCAGTCGATCAGATACGGGCCGATAAGGAACTGCAGCGCCACTATCGCGACGGTGAATCCGAGCGCCCAACTGAGCGGGAAATCGTAGTAGTAGAGCACACCGGCGCCAACCGCGAAGACCATGCCGAACAGCAGCGCCAACACCAATAGCGAGCGAGCGAACAGGTTCATCTGAGTCCTCCCAGTTCAGAAGCCCCAGAACTTCGAGGCATTTGTCGAAGTCATTATCGCCCGATGCAGCCCGGTTGTCAACTACCAAATATGCCCGCTTAGGTACAGCACCTCGATGTCGCTCGCGCGCCTGACGATCACCGCGCGCCAGAGCGCCCCACTGGGTAGTTGGCCGATGGAGCTTACGCCTGTTACCAGGCAGAAGTTGCCCGCGGCCGGCAGAGTCGTGCCCTCGGGCGGGAGGACGTAGGTGTGGCAAAGGGGACTGCCGTCGCTCATCACGAACCTCAGCGGCGCTCCAGTGCCCACGTTGTCCACTCTCCCCGCGATCCTCGCCAGCAGGCCAACGTTGTTAAGGCCGCGGCCGCCATCGACGCCGGCCTGACCCAACGGCGGGGTACCGAACGGCCCGCCGCCCAGGTTCCCGATGGTCATGAACAAAGGCCGGATCGGATCGGTAGTGCCCAGAATCTCCACCGTGGTGGCATCGATGAGTCGTTCGTGGCCGAGCGTGCCCATCTTGCCGTAGACAGCGACGATGGAGTTCTCAGGGGGCGCCGCGGTGCTCAGGACGCCGATCCCGGACACCCGATCCGGCGTCTCCACGTAGAAGTAGTCGTCGAACGACGCGGTCACTACCGACCCGAGCACAGCCAGCGTCGTGTCGTCGGCTGACTTCTTCGCGTCCTGGACGGAAGTCGGTGTCACGAGAATTGTGACCATCTTGCAGCTCTTCCAGCCGTTGGCATCGGTCACGGTGAGAGTGATCGTGTGTCTGGTCGGTTCGCTGGAGCGCTGGTTGCACGTGAGGCTGTCGGTGGAGAAACTGAGAGCGGACCCGATCACGCCGTCCTTGTCGGAATCCCACTGGAGCGTGTATGGCAGCTTGCCGCCGGCGACAGTGGCCGTGAATGTGACGCTCTGGCCGTAGGCAGCGGCCGTATCGTCGGCAGGCGATGCTATGGCTACGTCCAGCGGCGGATCCGTCGCGGGCAGCCACACCTGGACCTGCTGAGACGTCTTTTCGTCGACGCACGTAAGGTCGAGCGCGTAGACGGGGAGGATCTTCGACTGAGGGGTCAGGAAGTCGTCCTCATAGTATCCGACCGAGACGTTGTCGATGTAGATCTGGTCGCAGTCCGGCACGCAGCTCCCGCCGATGAGCGCGCTCAGGCCGATGCGATGCAGGTCGGCAAGGGCCGATCCCGGAGGGTTGAGCGTTACCTCGTCGCCCTCGAGGGCGTCGCGCCCGACCTTGACGAACATATTGGGGTCGCTCGTGTAGCCATCGATCATCACGGTGATCCTGCCGCCGGGTCCGACGACCGGATATGGAGTTCCGAACGCGTTCATCGTCCGCATGAAGTTGACGCGGCGCTGGTAGGGCGTGGATGTGCGCGTCCGGCTGCCGACGGCAAACGCCTCGCGGCACAACTGGGTAACGTCCTTGAAGACGTAGCCGGCGGCGCCGATCTCGTTCTGATAGAGCCACTGCTGGGCGATCTGTATGCACTGCTCCTCATCAGGCAGGTTGGACGGCATGCCCATCCACCTGTAGGCGCGCGCGCTGTTGAGATAAGTCACGCCGCAGGTATGCTGGTTCACGATCAGCTCGTTTTCACCTCCGACCATCCGCCAGTTGCCCAGATCGTCGAGTCCCGCCTCGCCGGAAATGCCGTAGTAGGACGCGATGTGCGACAGCTCGGTGTAGCCGATCGGGGCGCTCGTGCAGTTGAACACGGGCATCACTACTTCCGGCGGAAGGCCTGGATAGTTGTCGATTATCTCGATGGCGCCTCCTCCTCCGCCTCCGTCGTTGGGCTTCGGGACTTGTTCGGGGGCCGCATTGGCTACAAATGCTTTTCCGGGCGCCGCCACACTGATCGCTACTTGGGCCTGGTGAGTCTTCCACGTCTGGTCGATGGCTGTGAGGGTCACAACATAGACCTTCGGGACAGGGAATATGACCGAAGGCTTCAGCCCCCAGGCGTCCGCGTCGTCATTGGACTGATCGAACCCATCGTTGTCCCAGTCGCCGTTGTCGTTGTTTGCGGTGTTGTCCAGGTCCCAGGCATAGGTGATGATGTCGCCGACATCGACGTCCGTAGTCCTGGAGCCGTCCAACTGTACGACCTGGCCTGCTTTGACGTTGAGGTACGGTCCGCCGGCGTTGGCCACGGGCCTGTGCTGCGTGGTGACATCGTGGGAGTGGGCGACCTTGGTGGCGTCCACGACCGGGTCAGGCGCAACCTTGCCCATGCCCCAGATGTAGTCGTCGAACATCGCGTCATTTTCGGCGACGATCCGCTGCTTCCTGTCCGTGCCGTGGGTCATATCGCCCGCCAACCACCAGGACTGCTCGACCGTGTGCGGGGGGGCGCAGACGGCATCGCGGATCATTGCGCCCGCGAACGCCGACCCAAACTTGGTGCTGCTTTGGGCATTGGTGCTGAAGCCGAGGATCATGTGGGCTCCGTTGAGGGCTTTGCCCCATTCCTGTTCCTTGGACAGCGCCAGGCAGGTCTTGAGCGCGATCCATTCGCAATCCTTGTCGCCCCACGAATCTTCGACTTCGGAACTGAGGAGATCGTTGTCGTCGTGGTTGGTGATGAATGTTATCTTATCACCGTTGCCGTGGCCGTTATACCACTGGAGATCGTGGACGTCGAGGTATTTGTCTTCATCGCCGTTGTGTGCCGAGGACTTCATGTCGTCTTCCCAGGCGCTGTCGTTGGAGTATTCCGCCCCGGCCCACCCGAGCGAGCCGGTCAGTTTGCCGGTGAATCCCCGGCTCTGCTCCTTGGCGTTAGGGAGGGGGTTGGTCGAGTAATCGGATGTCCAGTCGCTCTGCCAGGCCAGGCCGTCGCCGGTTGTGTCCGTATCGTGGACGACGTGCTCGGTGCCGGTGTTTGAACTTGCCTGGTAGCGGTTGCCGCCCGCTGTGGTCTGAGCGTAGTTCGCAGTTACCGTGACATCGCCGGCGGTAGAAGGCGCGTGCCATATCGTGTGGCATCGACCTCCGGCGATGTTGCGGGTGTTGTTGTCGAAGTAGCCCTTGGGGGCGGAGAACGCCACCGATCCCGTGGGGACGGGATTGCTGGAGGTGTCCTTGACGTCGACAATCACGTAGGAATAGCCGTTGATGTAGGGATAGTCCGACGAGCAGGTGACGGTTGTGGCCGTGTTGACGTTGGTATAGTCCACGAATATGTTGTCGGAGTCCGTGCTCGCACCGTAGATGATCGCTCCGGCGTTCCAGCCTGAGTAGTCGGCCTTTATGGCGTATGTGCCTGAGGTGTTCGGGGCGGTCCATATATCCGACGCATTGCCGTTGGCGACTGAGACCGCATGGGACGTGGAGTTGTTCGAGAACCTGCCCGTGGCGCACGAAAACGTAACGGTGCCGCCGTTGACGAGGGCCTGGTTGGTGGCATCCTTGATAGTCGCTGAGATGTTGACCTGGGCGCGCGTGGTGGTGGATGTGGGTACGCTCCCAGTGGTGGTGGTAGCGCGGTTCTGGGCGACGACACTGATGTTGGCCGGAGCCGGGTTGGCGGCATTGTAGTCCACTCCCGCGTAGCTGTGGCCCTGGTAGTTTGCGATAACGGTGGCGATGCCGCCAGCGGGAACGGCCCCAGGCGCTGTCCAGGTGGTGGTTTGCGTCCCGTTGTCAAGGGTCAGGTCGGAGCTTAGAAGCGTTCCGTCGGACCTGGTCAGCAGCACGTGGCCGGGCCCCTGCACGAGATTGCCGCCGGCGTCCCTGACAGTGACTGTGATCGGTACTTACGCCGGTAACACCCGCGGCGGTAGTTGTTACGGAGGCGGGGCTGGCGGTAATGGTCGTGTTGGTGTTCGCGCCCGTGCGCTGGCCGAAGACTCGGAAGTTCATGTCCTGGCCCTGCAAGACCGGCCAGGTAACGCCTCTGTCCAGCGACGTTATCACGTCGTCGCCACCGCCGTAGTTATCGCCGGGCATCCAGCGCCTTCCCTGCCAGATGATGTCGGCGTCGCAGTCCGAAGAGACCCTGCAGACAATCCACCACCTGCCGGGAGAGAGCACCGGCTGGTTGGTATTCCACTTGAAGGAGACATACGCGTTGTTCATCGGTATGTCCACGTTGTTCTTCGAGATCGAGCCGGCGACAGTCCCGGTCGGCGCGCCGTTGTTGTCACGGACCAATGACACGATGAATGTGCCGTTGCTGCCCGCCCAACGAACGATGTTCACCTGGACCTCGGTCACAGTGGGGCTGCCCGTAGCAGTGAACGCTTGAGCATGGCGCCACTGCGTTCCGGCTCTCTCGGCGACCCACAGCCCGTTGGTGGCGCCGCCCGTATACTCGGCTATCACCTCGCAGAACGCAGGGGTGACGATGGCTGCCAGCACAGCCACTACGCTACAGATCAAAACCAACGTCTTCATCCTGCAATACCTCCCCCAATAACACGAAAACCGGCCTCTCGGTTCGAGTGGCCGGTTTCACCATTGGCTCTGCACCGCCTGAGGTGACCAGATTGCGCGTCAGCGGTGCGTCACAGCCTCCACAATTCGCCCGCGATCGCTGGCTGAGTTGGAACGACAAACGAAGTATAGCCTCCTTAAGTCCGTTTGTCAAGTCCTATCTTGGCGATACGAAGTCGAACGATTATGGCGACATGACGAGGTGAGGGTAAGGGGGCTGTAATGTCGGGTCGGCCACCAGTTCATCTGTGACCGACCCGTGATGTGTGTGGCGGTGGCTATCCGCCGAGACCTTTGCTGACGCGGTCGTGGAAGTGATCGAGCGCCTCGCCTTCGCTGATGTGGGTCATGCCGTAGTGCTTGCACTTGGCCACGAAGTCATCGAGCTGCTTGCGAAGCTCCGCTTCCCTGCCCTTGGTCTCCTTGCGCATAATCGGCTGCATCAGCTTGACGTAGTCCATCGAGAGCCGCGCCTGCTTAACTCTGTCCAGGATCTCGGGCGAATCTGCGACAGATTCGGCGTTGTCGAAGAGCGTGTCGGAATTGGCGATGATCTCAGGGGTGAGGTAGGCGTCGATCGGGCCGGCCCATATCTTCATGTGGATGTTGTCCTTGGTGACCTTGTCCTCGAGGAGGTTGCACATAGGCGCAGATGATATCTGCCCGCCCTTGCCGTAGTAGTCGTCGCAGAACTCCTTCATGACCGCCTCGCCGTCGATGTCCGGGTTCCATGTGATCTTGGAGAGCAGATAGGATCGGAGCTGCGCGAGCTCGCCGCCGCCGCCGGTCGGATACGACCCCTCCCAGAATATGCCCTTGACGCCGCTTCGCTTGTAGAGCTTTGCTGTATCCATGAGCTGGCGGAAGTCCGGGAATGGGTTGAGATAGTGCGCGAAGCTGGTGTTGTAGTGCCAGATGTAGAGCTTGTCGGTGATCTTGCCCCAGCTCGCGAGGTTCTCCATGAACGCCTTGTTCTCAGGCGCGTCGCAGGTCTCGTAGGGATGCGCCTCGCAGCAGAAGATCGGGCATAGCCTGACGCGGACGTTCGCGCGCGGCTTGGTGATCTTCGGCGGCTTTTCGGTCCACTGGTAGGCGAGCGTGTCGACGAGCTTGTCCGGGTAGACCTTCTCGGTCTCGGCCGCGATCGCGTTCACGAATCGCAAGCATAAGGCCCGACGGGCTGCCCTCTTCCTCATCGATCTGCCTTGCACTCCGGGCACTGGCAGTTGTTGTAGCAGTCGTTCTGCGAGACGGAGTAGAGCTTGGCCTCGGGGTGATCGTGCATCCAGCCAAGCACGGTCTGCGTTGCGATCTTGACGACCTCCGGGTTGGTCATGCAGAGCTGAGTGTTCTCGTTTCTGTGCGCTTGCCGTCCTGATCATCGAGAAGTACTCGGGATGCGTTGCCCAATACTTGTCCAGGGGCACGAGGAGCGCTGAACGAGTGAACGAATGGGATAGTAGGCAATGCAGCCCCCGCGCTTGTCGTCGAGGCCGGCGTTGGCGCTGTTGCAGCGATTGCGGGCGGCGTAGTCGGGGTGCATGGCCTCGCGGATGAAGACGTCGCGATACTCGAACGCCGGCTTCTCGACGGTCTCCGTGTCCGGCACCACGATCGTGGTCTTCTTGGGGATCTTGTTGACGGTGTCGGTCAGGAACCTGCAGCCGAGCGATTCGAGGAACGCATGTACGCCGTACATCGTCCCGCGCTGGCGGCTGCCTACGAATCAGATATGCGGCTGCCCGCGGTCTTGATGAGAAACCCCTCCGGGCCCACGTTGTGACTCGCCTGTGCCTGGCACGGACAGCGACGCGTCGGATTCGCCGACCAGGATCGCGTGCTCAGGCGGGTTGGTGCTGTCGGGGCAGTAGGGAATCATGGCGCCGGACATTTCGTAGATGAACTGCTTGAGTTCGCTTGCGGCCCAGTGCTCGGACGGGGAGGCGTCTTTGCTGAGAACGATGCAGTAGTCGGTCGTGCCGTCAAGGACGAGGTTCACGTTTGCTCCTCCTCTGCTACATATCGCCGCGGCCAGAAGTGCCGCTGTCAGTAGTGTGCGCATTCGCATTCCGTTCCTCCTGTGCAGGTAGAAGTCCGAAGTCAGAGGTCCGAGGTCCGAACCGCCGGCCATGGCACGTATGCATCGCCCTGCTGCGATGCATTGCGCCACGAGGGACCCCTGCCGGATGAGAGCACGTCAGCATTATACAACGCGACGCGCAGATTATCCAGTTCTGTCTGATGGGATAAGGCTGAGCATGGTATATTGAAGGCGGATACGGAACTGCCAGGGCTACAACCTGGGCCGGAAGCGCAAGTGGGATGATTCCGACGGGCACGGGACTCACGTGTCCGGCTCAGCCGTCGCAGACGGGCATTGCGGTGGGCAGCGTGGTTACCGTTACCGGGACGCTGGAAACAGCGGACGGCGAGCGGTATATTGCGAATCCGAGCGTGACGGTAACGGACGTGGCGGGGCCGTAGTTACATGGCGCACCCGGCGCGATTCGAACGCGCGGCCTTCTGCTCCGGAGGCAGACGCTCTATCCGCTGAGCTACGGGTGCGTGCGTCTTGATTATAGCACACGAGGGTGGATGTCAAGGGGAATGGGGAATCAGCGAGGGTCGTTGGGATCTGGGGCCGGGGTGCTGGATGGCAGGCTTCCCCCCAACGTACCCACCTGACATCCAACACTGGTCCCATTCCCCCAGGGTGCCTGGCCAGCTTAGCAGGCGGCTCCTCCGGGACCGGTAATGCGCATAGCGCATATCAGCTCATGTCAAGCATGCCTCAGATATTAACGTATATGTCAAGTCGCTTTCTTGACCCTGAGCTATTCGTGCGGGTTGTAGACCGCAAGCTCGCCCATCCAAGCCGCGGAGCAGATCGGCTGCTCCAGGTCCTTGAAGACGCCCGCCGTCAACGACGTAACTGCGCGGCCTCGTCCGCTGTCTCGGCCAAGAATGGCACGCCCTTGCTCTCCACGCGGTCCAGCTCGTAGGTGCAGATGACGTGGCAGGAGTTGTCCTCCAAGCTCGAAACTGGACACCTCGACGCCGTCCGCGCGCACGGTTCCGATGAAGCCGACCGCGTCAGTGACGACTGCCGGCGATGCGAGGGGTGTTGAAGTCGTCGCGTCTCGTAGCCCATTTCCGTGAGCACGCTGCTGGATGGCGACGTCGGGCGGGATTCCGGCTTCCACCTTATCAAAGATGGGGTCGGTCTGGGAGCCGTTCGATACCACGGCGCCCTTCCGTGGAAACGCGGAGGCAGTTGTAGGCGATGTAGGGGTTGCGCTTCATGTCCTCCGGGTCGAGCGGTTGAATCGCGACGCCGACGTCTGTGATCCGCGCGACGCGATTCGGAAACGATCTCGAAGACACTCTATATGCGACAAACGGCCTGTCGGTCTTGCCGACAGCCACGATGCGGCCAACGTACATCCTGACTCCTCCATGGAAGTCAGAGGTCCGAAGTCAGAAGTCAGACTGCACGGCCTCGGGTGCTGATCGAACGAGCCAAGTCTATCATTGGGCCGTCGTCTTGTCAATCGTGTCAGGTCGGCATGTCCCACAGCGCGCGAATTGTCTCGATGTCGATGGTTTGGAGCGTGTCTGCGATCAGGGTTGCGGGCGAGAAATCGCCGCCGGCGGTCGAGGCGTTGGGGACCGCAATGCACTTCATGCCGGCCCGGTGAGCCGCAAGAACGCCTCTGGGCGAGTCCTCGAATACGACGCAGTCGGAAGGAGCCGCGCCGAGTCGCTGGGCGGCGAGAAGGAACGCCGTCGGGTCGGGCTTGTCTGCCTGGGCGTCCTCGTAAGCGACGGTCGCGTCGAAGTATCGGGTGAGATCGAAGTGGTTGGTGATGATCTCCAGAGAGCGGCGTCTGGCGGAGGTTGCGACTGCTGTCGGTATGCGCGCTTCCCGAATCGTCTGCAGAAGCTGGATAGCGCCGGGCATCAGGCGGCCTTTCTGCCTGAGGATCAGCTCGAACGCAGCGTGCTTGGCGAGGAGGACACGGTCCCATTCGGTGGCGCTGCCGCCCAGCGAGCGGAAGAGGTCTCTCGTGTTCATGCCGCCGAGAGTCACGGCGCCGCGGTACTGCGGGAGCGTGAGCTGGATTCCCGATTCGCCGAAGACCTTGACGAACGTCTCGGCGTGGAGCGGCTCCGTATCGACCAGCAAGCCGTCCATGTCAAATACCGCCGCCTCGGGCAGGAGCCTATTCCCCATTCCGCATTCCCCATTTCCCACTTGAGTCAGTCTCCCGCGAGTTCGAGCGCGCGCATGCGGAACTCCATCGGCGGACAGCAGTAGACGATCTTGAGACGGCCGGTGAGCCACAGATGATCGCGCAGCCGCTTGACGGACTTGCTTTCGAGCGCGCAGTCTCCAAGCAATACTACTCGGCCTTCGATGTCAGGGTTCACGTCCGGGTCCTTGCCGAAAACGAGGGTGAGCGGGTCCTTGGGATCGAGGACGCCGTTCTCGACGAGCCTGTCGATGCCGCGGCGGATGTAGTACCTCGCAGCCCTTGCAGTATTCGCCGGCGCGGATTCGCAAGCCGGGGAAGCGTGTCTCGGAGATCGCGATGTCGGGCCGAGCGAAGGGACGCTTTACGTCCGCGATGGACGTGCCGGCCACATCAATCGCGTTGATGTCGCCGACGCCCAGCCTCTGCTCGTGGGCGAGACGGGTGGTGTCGATTTCGAGGTTGTCGAAGCCGATGACGGACTCGGCGACGGCGTCAACGGCGACCGTGTCAGCGCCGGAGATGATGATCGCGGTCTCGACAGTGTTGCCCATATCCGCGTGGTCGCCCTCCTGGCCGCGAACGCCGTCGATGACCGTGAGGGTGGGCATGTGGTAGCGGAGGATGTCCACGAGCTTTTGCGGGATGCGGTGGTAGTCGTGGCCGAAGAGCTTATCGGCATCGGAGATGGTGCCGTGAAGGTTCTTGATGCCTAAGGTTGTCAGGGTTAGGCTGTGATTCTTCAACACCGGAACGTTGATGAGAACCTCGGCCTCGGCGATTGTGCGGGGGATGTGGGCCTCGGTGAGGACGAGCGCATCGGGGTTGGATCGGGTCAGGAAATCATCCTCTTCGAGATAGGCGATGTCGGCGCCGTTTTCAGTCGCAGCCTTGTCCATGCCGACTGCCTCGAAGCACGCGCGAGTCGTGCTGGCGTTCTTGCGGAAGAGCGAGGTCGATATGGATCGGCCTTCGGCGACGGTGACCTTGTGCGCGCCCGAGTCCTTCGCCAGACGGATCAGCGCGGCGATGACGCGAGGGTCTGTCGTCGTCGGCGCGGGATTGGGGCAGTAGACGTTGGGCTTGAGCACGACGTGCTTGCCCTTGCAGATCGAGGGGAAGTCGCATGAGAGCGAGACCGCCTCGCGGACGGCGCGGTCGATGGCTTCAGCGCTGTTGATGTCGGATACTCTTGAGATGGCTACTTTGGGATTGGATGGCAAAACTGGACTCCTTCAGACTGCTATGAAATCTTGGTCGGCAGTTGTCAGCCGCTCAGGGCTGCGTTCGCGGACGACATAGGTGTCCTCGACGCCGATCACTCCTGTGTCGGGAAGTGCGACCTTGGGCTCGATTGCGACGACCATGCCCGCTTGAAGCTCGAACTTCATGTCGGGGGCGAGATACGGAGGCTCGTCGAGCTCCAGCCCGACGCCGTGGCCGACGAACGCGACCTTCTCCGGCGCGAGGCCCATGAACGTTTCCGCGTATCCCCCCTTACTTGCCAGTTCGACGGCGCGGTGGTATATGTCCTCCCACGGCGTGCCCGGAACCAGCATTGCGGCGAGATCGTCCTCGATGCGTACCATTGCGTCATACGCTGCGAGAACCTCGTCGGACGGCTTGCCGATGGATGCCATTCGGGTCTGATCGATGATGTAGCCGTCGAGATTGAAGCCGAAATCGAGTATGATGGGGACGCCGGCCTCAATCACGTCGCGGGTCGCGCCGTACGGGGTGCCCGGTGAGAGCCCAGCGCCGCCGCAGATGCCCTCGAACTTGGTGCCGGTCAGGCTGTTTGCGCCGGACGAGCAAACGCCGAACGCGACGGCGTCAACGCCTTCGCGGCGGCAGGGGATGGTTACGCCGTGGCCGTTAAGGCGGAAGTAGCTTTCGAGCACGGCGCTGAGTTCGAGCTCGGTCATTCCTGGTTCGAGCGTGGCCGCAACTATGTCGGGGACTCTGGCCATGATCTCGCCCGCGCGCCTCTGGATGGCGATCTCCGATTCGGACTTGACGATGCGGAGCATGCGGATGTCCCAGGCGATGTCGGTCAGCTCGGCTTCATGGAAGAGCTTGGCAAGGCGGTTGGCGGAGGCGTGCGAGAGAGTGTCGAGCGTAAGGCCGATACGGCGCGCGCCAGTGAGACTGCGGCGGGCCAGTATGGCTGCAAGGTCACGGCCGCCGGCGAAGGGTTCCAGAGCGAGATGGGGAGCGTCGGCGGATATGCGAGTTGTGGCCTTACGAGCGAGCGCAAAGGGCTCGCCTGCCGCCGGCACGCAGAGATAGAGCGGCTGCATCGAGCCGGAATAGTAGAGGATGTCCGAGTTTTGGCTCAGGATCGCGAGATCGATCTCGTCTCCGGCGAGATATGCCTGCAGCTTCTGCACGCGATTGGTTAGTTCAGTCGCACTGAACTGCGTCATCGGTTCCCTCCCATCACGCACGTGACCTTCGCCGTGCGGCCTTTCTCGATCACTGGGAGCACGTTGCCCTCGACGGGGTTGCCGTCGATTTCGAGCTTCTGGACGCCGTGCTGGACGTGGTTCGGATTGCGCACCTCTATCTCATACGTCGCGCCGCGGAATTTGCGGGTGACCTTGTAGCCGTCCCACGTGTCGGGGATGCACGGGTCGATGATGAGTCCATCGTAGGTCGGGCGGACGCCGAGGATGTAGTCGAGGCCGTCGCGAAACATCCAGACTCCGGAGCCGGTCAGCCACGAGTGGCTGGCCTGGCCGAAGGTGGGATGGTCGTCGCTGGTGACATACTCTGAGTAGACATACGGCTCCATCTTATACAGGTCGGGATCGATGCCGGATTGCACCATTGGCAAGGTTTTTCGGTAATAGCTATACGCACGGTTGCCTTCGCCGATGACGCAGTTGCCCAGGATCGCCCACGCGGCTACGTGGTTGAAAATAGCGCCGTTTTCCTTCTTGCCGGGGACGCAGCGGGTGGCGAGTCCGACGCCTGCGTCTACCTGTGTATAACTTGGGGATAGAATCTTTGGCCCTCTGGAAGTTATCAACAGCTTGTCTGCTGACGCCATCGCCGTCTTCGCCCGATCGCCCTCTGCGACACCCGAAATCGCGGCCCAGCTCTGCGCGTTCATGAAGATGCGGCCCTCGTTGTTGCGGGAGGAGCCGATCACGTCGCGGTCGTCGCGAATGCCGCGGATATACCACTCGCCGTCCCAGCAGCGGTCGTTGAGAGCGGCCTTGACGAGGTCGTACTCGGTGCGGTAGCGGGCGGCGGTCTCTTTGATATAGGCGACGCTCGGGCAGAAGGACTGCGCGGCGACGTTATCGAGCAGGGCGGCGGTCTCGCGGAGGATGTAGCACAGGAAATGCGCCACCCAAACGCTCTCGCCCTTGCCTTTGCGGCCGATGTAGTCGAGGGTGTCGTTCCAGTCGCCGGGGCCGAATTTCGGCAGGTGGTTTTCGGTGAGCTGCGAGAGGACGTAGTCGCACGCGCGGATGACGTGGTCGAGAATGTCCGATTCGCCCTCGTCGTAGAACGGCACGATCCTGCCGAGGAAGCTACAGTCGCCGGTTTCCTTGAGGTAGTTGATGACGGCGAGCGGCAGCCAGAGCGGGGTGTCGGAATGGCCGGTCTTCTCGCCGACGCCGGTGAGCTTGAAGTAGTTGTGGAGCGTGCTGCCGTCGGCGAACTGCTTGGAGAGCACCTCGCAGAGCCGGTCGGCGACCTCGTTCGGAACGCTGAGAAGTGGCCCCATCATGTCCTGGGACTGGTCGCGAATCCCGACGCCGAATAGAAGGCCGCCGTGGTAGTAGCCGGCGTTGCGGTTCATGTTGAACGTGACCCAGGACTGCCGCATGCCCCAGACGTTGAGCATGATGTTCATGTCGGGATCGGGGGTATCGACGTGAACTGAGGATAGGTACCTGTCCCAGTCCGCATTCACCTGCGCGAGAGCCGTCTTTGCTGAGGACGGTGAGCGGTAATTGGACATCAGTGCGATGGACTTCTCGCGGTAGTTGCCGGCAGGGACGCAACCCATCAGGATCACGAATTCGATCTCCTGGCCCGGTTCGAGCACGATCTCGGTCTGAAGAGCGGCGCAGGCGTCGCCGGAGGTGATGTCGGTGTTGGAAAGAAGGTCGTTCTCGAGGCCGATGGGGTCGGACTCGCTGCGCCACTTGCCGATGAACGCGTCCTTGAGGCAGTCCCAGGACTCCGTCTGAAGATCGGTCGTGAAGAAGACGTACCGATCCCACGCCTGGTTGGGCTGTGCCACTGAAACCCCGCGATTCGTCACCCAGTAGTTCTTGGTCGCGTAGATGGCGTTATCGTCGCGGCTGAACGCGGCGATGTTGAAGTGCTGGTCGTTGGGCTGCATAATCAAGTCTTGCAGCGCGTGCCCTAGACAGAGTTCGACATAGCTCACTATGCTCAGGCGCTTTGGTTCGAGCCCATCGTTGCGCAGGCGAACGAGCCATATCTCCACATCGTCGTCAGGTGGGACGAAGTAGGTGACCTCACTGCGGACCTCGCGATAGAGCTGGCGGATGGTCTGATAGCCAAGGCCGACGCGGCACTCGTATTCATCCGGCTCGTGGCCGGTCGGCTGCCAACTCAGGCTCCAGCAGACGTCGTCGGAGTCCTTGAGGTAGATGTAGCGGCCGGGCCGGTCCCAGGGCAGCGAATTGTAGCGAAACCGCGTGATGCGGCTGTCCCGCGGGTCCATCCAGTAGCTGAACCCGCCCCCGGTGTTGGAAACGAGGCCGGTGTAGCGGCCGTTGGATATGTAGTTCACCCACGGCGCGGGCGTATCGGGCCGCGTGATGACGAATTCCCTGCCGTCCTCGATGAAGTAACCGTATTTGTCGAGAGCCATTGCCGCCTCCTGCCTAGCGAATGCAACGCGCTATTGTACAACGGGAGGGAGGGAATAGGGAAGAGGGAACAGGGAACAGAAGCGAACGTGGTCGGCAGGAGTGTGGTGACTGCGGGTATAAGCTATCAATGCCTGGCTGACTGACAACTGACGACTGAGGACTGACGACTATGAGAGACCCTTTGGATATATCGCACGAGGTGCAGAGCGCGCTGAACCGGAATGCGGCGGTTGTGGCGCTGGAATCGTCGGTGATCGCGCAGGGGCTGCCGGCGCCTGTGAATGTGGAGACGGCGATTGCTATGGAGGAGGCGTGCGCGAGAGCGGCGCGACGCCTGCGACCATTGGCGTCATCGAGGGTAAGGTTCGCATCGGGCTGACGCGAGAGGAGATCGAGAAGCTCGCAAAGGGAGGGGCTGCGAAGGTCGCGGCGCGGGATGTGCCGTACGCGGTTGCGGCCAAGCTCGATGGCGGGACTACGGTCTCGGCGACGGCGCGGATCGCGCTCGGCTGCGGGGATCGTCGTGATGGCGACGGGCGGGATTGGCGGAGTTCATCGGGACAGCGCCTCGACGCACGATGTTTCCGCTGACCTTTGGGAGATGGTGCGCACGCCGGTTGTGATAGTCGCGTCGGGGCCGAAGGGGGTGCTGGACGTGCCGGCGACCGCCGAATGGCTGGAAACGCACAGCGTGCCGGTCTACGGCTATCAGACCGAGGAGCTGCCGGCGTTCTATTCGCGCAGGTCTGGCATATCGATCCCGCGTTTCGATAAAGTGGACGACCTTGCCGAACTGATCCGGATGGCGTTTAGCGCGATGGCGGTGCGGTCGGCGATACTGGTTGCGGTCCCGGTACCCGAGGCCGACGAAGTAGATGTGGGTGACGAGATCGAGGCGGCTGCGAAAGAGGCGAGTGAGCAGGGCATTAGCGGCAAGGAACTGACGCCGTGGCTGCTCAGGCAGAGTAGGGGAGCTTACGGGCGGCAGGTCGCAGAACGCCAATGTCGCGCTTCTGAAGAACAACGCCCGGGTGGCCGGCGGAGCTTGCCGTTGCGCTGCTCGAAGACGCACAGCGGCGGATGGGGTTCATGGTCAGAGCACGTGCTTCGATACGGTCGCCAGACCCGACCTACTCAGCACTTACGGTGTACACGACTCGCGGAGAACTCGAACAGACGCTAGTCGAATTTGCCCCTTGACTGTGAACATCTTGCCCGCCACAATGGTAGTAATGGAATAGAACGCACCAAAGACTGTGATGGAGAGCAGTAAGGCGGGAGTCCGGACTGCCAGAGAGCCGGGCCGCTGGAAACCGGCGTCGTCAGGATCCGCCCGAACTCGCTCCGGAGTCGCCCACCGACAGCCCTCGCGGCCGTAGGCTGGGACGGAAGCTTCCACCGTTATACGGAAGACGCTATCGCCTTTGGGTCTGCCAGGGGCCGCAGCGGACGAGTGGGCCGTGCGCGAGAGCGGCGGTCAAACAGAGTGGTACCGCGGAGGACTAAGCCCTTCGTCTCTGTATCGAGCATACAGCGACGAGGGGCTTTTTGCATTGTGCCCGCAAGAAAGGTGGTGGTGAGGATGGACCTCAGTGACCTTAGTGATCTCAGTGACCTTGATGACCTTAGACTACGATTCAAAAGGAGAAGCACATGGAACGAAAGGTTTACATCTTTGACACCACCCTGCGTGACGGCGAGCAGTCGCCGGGAGCCAGCCTGACCGGGCCGGAGAAGCTGGAGATAGCCCGGCAGCTTGCGCACATGAATGTCGACGTGATAGAGGCGGGATTCCCGAGCTCGTCGCCGGGCGATTTCGAGGCCGTGCGGCAGATCGCACGGAGTGTGAGAGGCCCGGTCATTACCGCGCTGGCTCGTGCCGTGAAGGCGACATCGATGCGGTATGGGAATCCGTCCGAGAGGCCGAACGGCCGCGGATTCACATCGTCCTCGGGCAGCTCGGACATCCATGCGAAGCACAAGTTCCGCAAGAGCCGCGAGGAATCTGCTGCGGAATGGGAGCAGAGGCCGTTCGATACGCAAAGTCGCTATGCCCGGACGTCGAATACTCGACCGAGGATGGCTCCAGAAGCAACCGGCGGTATCTCTGCCAGGTGATCGAAGCCGTGATAGAGGCCGGAGCGACCGTGGTGAATATCCCGGATACGGTCGGGTGGGCGATTCCCGCGCAATGGGGCCGGCTGATCGCACACATCCGCGCAACGTGCCCAATATCGACGAGGCCGTGTTGAGCGTTCACTGCCACAACGATATGGGACTGGCGGTCGCGAACTCGCTGGCGGCGGTTAAGGCCGGAGCCCAGCAGGTGGAGTGCACCGTCAACGGAATCGGCGAGCGCGCCGGAAACGCCTCGCTGGAGGAGGTCGTGATGGCGCTGAAGGCCGGCGGCAAGTACTTCGGTGCAGTGAGCGGGATCGTCACGCAGGAACTGCTGCGGGGCAGCCGGCTGGTCAGCCAGATGACAGGGCTGGCGGTCGCGCGGAATAAGGCCATCGTCGGCGCGAACGCCTTCGCTCATTCATCGGGGATCCACCAGGACGGCGTGCTGAAGAATCGGAGCAACTATGAGATATTCAGCCCGGATGAGGTAGGCGCGGATGGGAGCCAGATCGTGCTGACGGCGCGTTCCGGGCGGCACGCCGTTCGGCATCGGCTGAGCGAACTGGGCTACAGCGTCTCACAAGAAGAGCTGGAGAGGCTGCACGCGCGGTTTCTGGCGGTGGCGGATGCCAAGAAGGAAGTGTTCGACGACGATCTGCACGCTCTGATGGCCGATGCGCGCGGCGCGGACACGCAAACCTACTCGCTCGAAGGGCTGCGGGTGACGTGCGGCATTGGGACAAGCCCGTCGGCTGTGGTCTGCCTCGGGAATGGCAAGGGGCGCGTTGAGAAGCGCAGCAGCGGAGATGGGCCGGTGGACGCGTGCTTCAAGGCGGTGGACGAGATAACTCAGATGCCGGTCAAGATGCTGGAATACGGTCTCAATGCTGCCACGGCGGAGAAAGGGGCGCTCGGTGAGGCGCAGGTGACGCTGGAGCGCAACGGGCGCGTGGTTACCGGTCGCGGCGCAAGCACGGACGTGATCGAGGCCAGCGTGCGGGTGTACATCAGCGCGATCAACAAGCTGTGCGTGGAGGTCGGTCGATACGGTTGATCCCGCGGCTACGCGAGGAGAATGACATCCGCGCTCTCGCCGCGCTTGGCTATCTCGACGTTCTGCTCGACGACTATGAGGGAGTTGGTCTCGGCTGACTGCGGCAAAGTCGGCTTGGCCGTGCACGTGCCGGATTCGAAACGGGCGCTGGCCCGGATGAAGTGCGTGCAGCCCGGATTGAGCTTGAGCGTGGCGCCGAGTGTTGCCTTGATACGCGGGCGGTCAGCCGACTCCCTGCCCAGCATCATCATCAGGCTTGGCCGTATCATCGCCTCGAATGCTTCGAGGGCGGCGCCGCCGTCGATGATGAAGACGGGGATGTCACGGGAGATGCCGAACGCGCACGCTCCGCCCGGCTCGATCTGGACGCGGTCGAAGCAGCGCGTGCCGGCGTTGGCGAGCGCATCGACGGCGGTATCGTGCTTGTCGCGCGAGGCCAGCGCGACTATGACGGCGTCGCAGCCCGCGCACTCGGCCAGGGCGCGTTCCAGGCCGATTCGGCCCTCGCGTATGTGGATGAGGCGGCCGAGATCGCAGCCGGAGTCGAGAAGCATGCCGACGAGCGCGTAGCGAGCGGCGTTACGCGCCTGGCCTGGCTTGATGTCTTCGACGATGTCGACCAGAGCGGCGCCGGTCGTGAGCACGGCGATGCGCGGCTTTCTTCGCACGGGCACGCCGTGTCTGCCGAGTGCGGCTATGATCTCCATCTCGACAGCGCCGATCGCGGTTCCCTGCCTGAGGAAGACTTCGCCCGCGGGCGAGCGGGAGCCGGCGGGTATGACGTTTGCGCCCGGCTCGGCTTTGACGAAGACCAGCACTTCAGGGCCTTGTTCGGGGCGATAGGAATCGGCGGCGGGTATGACGGCGTCCGCGCCTTCCGGGAGCGGGTCGCCTTCGCGGAGACGCATGACGGTTCCCGGCTGCAGCCGTTTGGCGGCGCTTGCGGCTGCGGATAGCACGCTGAGGCTCTTTGGTGATTCGCGGGTTGCACGAGCAGTATCTGAAGCGATGACGGCATAGCCGGCTCTGGCAGCCTCATCGCGAGGCGGAACCGGCGTTTCGGCGGTCAGGTCCTGGGCGAGGGTTCTGCCGAACGCGTTTATGATGCCGGCCTGTTCAGGCTCGACGGGAAGCATATACCGTGAGAGCATGGCGCGCGCGCCACTTACATCGACCATGCAGCGGTGTGGCGGGACGTTCACGGGTGCTGCCTTTCGTGGGATCAGTCGCTGGTATCCAGAGTCTCCGCGACCTCGACGGTCGCGTCCTCGTCTACTTCCAGGGCCAGTTGTTCGACCAGTTCGTGGATGTCACCTTCCGTCACTCTCGCGTCGGATTCCGGAGACCACTCGATTGTGATGATGAACCTTCTGCCGCAGTTCGGTCTCTGAGCTCATTGGTTCCTCCATACCTCGCAGGCCAGCCGCCGGCCGCTCTTATTGGATAGTTTACCGAGTCGGTGCCCGGCATACCTTCCCGATTTGTGGAGGAATTTGCAGAGTTGCTACGGACCGTGCGTCTTGAGGATGCCGTCGAGGCGTTTACGGTCGGTGTTGGTTAGTGGCCGTATGGTCGCAGTCTCGATGCGATCGCCGGGGGTGATCTTGCGCGCGACATCCATTCCGTTGATGACGCGGCCGAATGCCGTGAACGCAGGTCGAGGTGGTGCGCGGGCTTCATCGCGATGAAGAACACGCTGGTGTTCGTATTGTACCCCCGGAGGGCCATTCCGACGAGCCCTGGTCGAAGAGCAGGCCTTTGGCGACTTCGATGCCCATCATGGGGACTTCCTTCCTGGCAGGGTCGGTCTGGATCACCCAGTTCTCGACGCGCATGAACTGCCGCTCCGTTATAGGCGCCGGATTCTACGAGATCCACGATGCGGGCGGTGGTCTTGGGACAGTCCTTCTCGTAGAGGACGAACTCGATCCTGCCGCGATCTGTGTTGAGAACGACGATCGGCCCGGGCTGAGTGTGGCGGGCTTGAGGCGCAGCGGCTTCAGGGTTTGTTATGGCCTCGATCTGCTGAGGGGTCGGTGGTTTGATGTCCACTCGTTTCGGGCCCAAGGTCTCTGCCTGGAAAGCCAGAACGATGTCCCTCCGAATGCCACCAGCAGCGCGGCGAGTATCACCCAAATCCTGACTCTCATTTCGGTCTCCTGTCGAACCCGCTGTCTTAATCTACGCCGAGCGTCGCCGTCATGTTCCCCGGCGCTCTTCAGGATAGCAGAAGCTCGGCTGCCAATCATTAGACGAAGGGGTCAAAACTGGTAATACGCTGTGACCACAACGAGCCGGACATACGGAATGAGGCAATTGAGAGGTGTAACCAGACGCCCAGGAGGATACAGCTATGCGGCTTGCTGCTGCTATCGTGATTGTCTCTCTTATGCTCATCAGCGCGGCGCTCTGCGAGGACGCAGCGCCCACCGCCCCTGCCGCTTCGGCCAAACCGTCCGAACCTGGGAAGCCCTACACGTCAGTCATCATCGATGCGACCGGCTTCGGCCTCGAAAGGTGCATGAGCCCGAAGATACGCCGCGCCGACGGCAGCGAAGTGTGGGGGACCGTGAAGGTCGATCCTGACTTCGTGGAGGAACACGGCATCGTCGGCTATGCGAAAACGCTCGACGAAGCCAAAAAGTCCGACCGGTGCGGTTCGAACCCGATGATCATCAAGGCCACCGCCCTGGCGGGTGGCGCGTTTCACTCCGACCCCGTGATCTCCAACGCCGACGCGGACCTTCTTCTTGCCGAAAACAAGCTGGGCAAGTTCCTGGACAAGTTCAATGTGATCTTCATCAAGGACGGCAAGCTGTGAACGCAGGGATAGGGAGTAGGGAATAGGAGCGAGGCAGCGTGATTTGCCGCGTGCTGCGGCGAATGGTAGAATAATGCCAACATACCACTTGAACAATCAGGTGATCAGTTGGCAGATATCAACAGCATACTAGCCACGGACTGTGGCAGCACCACTACCAAGGCGATTCTCATCGAGAAACAGGGCGATGAATATCGCCTTGTCGTTCGCGGAGAAGCTCCGACCACCGTTGAAGCCCCGTTCGATGATGTGACCGTCGGGGTGGTTAACGCCGTGCGCGAAGTCGAGGAGCTTGCCGGGCGCAGGATTCTCGATGATACCGGGCATATCATCATCCGCGGCAAATGCGACGGATCACGGGCCAGGCCAGGATGGCGTCGATATGTATCTGTCCACTTCCAGCGCGGGCGGGGGCTCCAGATGACCGTAGCGGGTGTCGTAAAGGCCATGAGCGCCGAGAGCGCCGAACGTGCGGCGCTGGGCGCGGGCGCGATCATCATCGATGTCATCGCGGTCGACGACGGCCGCAAGGACTACGAGAAGGTTAAGCGCATCCGCGAGCTTCGGCCGGATATGATCCTCTGCTCGGGCGGCACCGACGGCGGGACGGTCAAACACCTCGTCGAGCTAGCGGAGATGCTCGTCTCGGCCGACCCGAAGCCGAGGCTGGGGATCGGCCTGCAGGCTGCCGGTGATCTACGCGGGCAACAAGGAGGCCCGCGAGCCGGTCAAGGAGGTCCTCGGTGATAGAGTCGATCTCAAGAATAGTCGACAATCTTCGACCGACGCTCGACCGAGAGAACCTCGACCCCGCGCGCGAGGCCATCCACGAGATATTCCTTCAGCACGTCATGCAGCAGGCCCCCGGCTACGGCAAGCTCAGCGACTGGGTCAGCTCGGGGATCATGTCCACGCCGAACGCGGTGGGCAAGATCATCGAGACCGTGGCCGAGCAGATGCACATCAACGTGCTCGCGGCGGACATCGGCGGCGCGACGACCGACGTGTTCTCCGTCTTTGGCGGGACCTACAACCGCACCGTGAGCGCGAACCTGGGCATGAGCTATTCGATCTGCAACGTGCTTGCCGAGGCCGGCACGGCGGACATCAGCCGGTGGGCGCCGTTCGAGGTCGACGAGGCGAGCCTGCGCAACACGCTGCGCAACAAGATGATCCGCCCGACGACGATCCCCCAGAGCCTGCGCGATCTCCGAATCGAGCAGGCCGTCTCGCGCGAGGCGCTGCGGCTTGCGTTCGAGCACCACAAGACGCTCGCGCGGTCGCTCAAGGGCGTGCAGACGGTGCGCACCATCGGCGAGATGCATGGACCAGAAGGAAACCGGCGCCACGCTGGTCAATCTGATGAGCCTGGACATGATCATCGGCAGCGGCGGGGTTCTCGAGCCACGCGCCGACGGCGGGTCGAGGCCGCGTACATGATGCTCGACGCGTATCAGCCCGAGGGCGTGACGATGCTCGCGGTCGACTCGATCTTCATGATGCCGCAGCTCGGCGTGCTCTCGACCGTTCATCCCGAAGCGGCGGCGCAGGTCTTCGAGCGCGACTGTCTGATCAAACTCGGCAGCGTGATCGCGCCCGTTGGCAAGATGAAGCCGGGCGATATCGCGTGCTCTGTTACCATCGATGGCGAAACGCACAGACGTGCCGTTCGGATCGCTCGAAGCTGGTTCCGCTGGGGCCAGGTGAGGTTCGTGAAGTGACGATCAAGCCGGGTGGCAAGATGGACGTCGGCGCGGGCAGGGGACGGGAGTTGATCGGCGAAGATCGAGGGCGGCGCGGTCGGCGTGATTATCGACTGCCGCGGAAGGCCCATGGCCCTGCCCGACGAGCGCGCCGGCAACGAATCGAGAAGCTGCGCGAGTGGCACGCTGCGCTGGGATTGGAGGTGGAGTAGATGGGAACCGCATATACTCCGGGGCTCAAAGTCAGCCCGGGGACGGTCATTCGGAAAGAGAGAAGGCTTCCGCTCAAGGGCAAGGTGCTGGTCAACGTGGGCGACAGGGTGACCGCCGACACGGTCGTCGCACGCACGGACATTCCCGGCATCATCCAGACCGTCAAAGTGGCGGAGACGCTCGGCCTGGAACCGCAGGAGGCGCTGGCCGTGCTTCAGGTCAAAGAGGGCGACGAGGTGACGGCGGGGCAGATCTTCGCGGAGACGAAGTCGTTCTTCGGGCTGCTGAGGTCCGAGTGCAAGACGCAGTTTACGGGCACCGTGGAGCTTATATCGAGCGCTACCGGCCACGTCGGCGTCCGGCTGCCGTCCAAACCGGTCGAGGTGAGCGCCTATGTCAACGGCATGGTCGCCGAGGTGATGGAGGACGAGGGCGTCGTGGTCGAGACCTACGGCGCACTCGTGCAGGGCATATTCGGCGTCGGCGGCGAGAGGATGGGCCGGCTTGTGATGGCGGTCGATACCCCGGACGCGCTGCTCACGGAGGACTGCATCACGGACGAGCACGCGGGCGCGGTTGTGATCGGCGGATCGGGAGTCACGCTCGGCGCGCTGCGAAGGCGGCGGGTATGGGCGTGCTCGGCGTAGTGGTCGGAGCGCATCGTCGATACGGACCTTGTGGAGTATCTCGGCCACGACATCGGCGTCGCGATCACCGGCCACGAGGACATCACTACGACCCTGATTCTGACCGAGGGCTTTGGCTCGATTGCGATGGCCGCGCGGACGTTCGAACTGCTGAAGTCGCTTGAGGGCCGCGACGTGTCGATCAACGGCGCGACGCAGATACGCGCCGGCGTGATTCGGCCGGAGATCATCGCGCCGCTGGATGTGAAACCCGATAAGGTCGAGGAATGGGCGCAGGGCCAGATTCTCGATGTCGGGACGCACATCCGCGTGATTCGCGAGCCCTATTTCGGCAGGCTCGGTGAGGTAACCAAGCTCCCGGCGGAGCTGGTGCAGGTCGAATCCGGGGCGGTCGTGCGCATTCTGGAAGCGAAGCTCAACGACGGGGAGTCGGTGATCGTTCCGCGGGCGAATGTGGAGATCATCGAGGGATAGCGAAGAGCGAAGAGTGGAGAGCGAAGAGCAGAAGGGCGAAGCGTGCGCTTCGCCCTTTATCTACTAATGATGTACCGGAGTTCGCCTACTTGCGGAAGCGACGGAACCCGGCGATCGAGCCGAGGCCCATTATGCCGAGGAAGATCGACATCGGTTCGGGGACAGCATCGATGCGGGGTGCGTCCCACATGCGTGTGCCGCTAGGCGGAAGTCCGTTGATCTCGCCGAATGCCTGATTGCCCATCGTCCAGCCTGTACCATTGAACACGAGCTGTGACTCCATCCGCCAGTCTTCGCCCAGAAATCCAGATAGCAGAAAACTGTATCCGGACTGCAGGTCGGAATCCCATGTGAACTGGCAGGCAAGTCGGCGGGCTCCGCCCTCATCAGCAGGTAGGTAGGGCCAGTCTGTCCTGTCTGTGCTCGCCGCAGCGACCGTTCCGTCGAAGTACACTACTTCCCAGCCGTCGGTGTAGACGGGGTTCTCCTTGTTGTAGTCTGTCGACCATACTTGCAGAGAGGCAAACGGATTGGCGGCGTCCGTGAGAAACTGCATATGATCGTAATTGAAGTTCGCCCAGAAATAAAACGTCGCGGTACTCTGGGCGTATGCAGTGCCGGTCAGGCCGAGCAACGCGAGCACTGCCATCAAGAATAACACTCTCTTCATATCCTCATTTCCTCCTTATCTTCCGGTCTCTTGTCTTCCCGCGTCCATCGGGTCCAAGAGACGGCCCACCGACCCGACGCGTTATGTCACTCGCGTATGCGATGAACATACTGCTGGACTTCCGTGAAGAGTGCGGCGGGCACCGTGGGCATCCTGCCCGACTGTTTGGCAGTTCGATGACTGGGTTGGGGACACTGCGGCATCGCGCCTTGCCGACTACCGTGGAATGCTGATAAGCCGGCAATTCCCTCCCATACGCTCGCCTGCTTGGATTCTAACTCAGCGTTTGCCTGCTGTCAATGGTTGAGGTGGAAAACAGGTAATATTGCCAGTCTGCGTATGTGCTGCGAGGCGGCGAAGAAAAGGGCGAAGCGTGCGCTTCGCCCTCTGTCTACTACTGATGTACCGGAGTTCGCCTACTTGCGGAAGCGCCGGAATCCGGCGATGGAGCCGAGGCCCATGATGCCGAGGAAAATGCTCATGGGTTCGGGGACGGGAGCGGCAGCGCTCAGTCCGCTCAACGATTCGATATTCGAAGGCAGTTGAGACTTGATGTTGAAGAGCGCCGTTGCGCTGCCCGTCAGTGGATCGATCTTGTATACGTTGAAATCGTCGGAAGCGGTGCCGGTATCGGCCCACCAACTGACACCAAGCATATCCCCGTCGGCCTCAAAGTCCCAGCCGTCGAACAACCCAACAGGAGATGTGCCGACACTCGCCGTGAAATTGATGTTCATGACATCCGTGGTTGTCTTGATCCAACTGGAATGATTGGTGTTCCAATCCGAGGCGTACCACACGCCGTCTTTGTAGGCAAGTGCGCCGTCTGGCGCCGGATACCCGCCAATGTAGGCGCCCAAGGTCACGGAAATCGGGTCGCCGCTACCGTCCAGGCCGACCTCGTAGACGTGGCCTCTATTCGCATTCGCCGTTCCAGTCCAGTCAGGGTACGCGGTGGCGTTGTAGGCATCCGCAGTGGAGTTCTCAACGGCGTAAATCTTACCGTCATAATACTCCAATGCATTCCACTGAGGGTAATCCGTGGCACTAAAGCTCGCTATCGGCGTATCCGACAGCACCGCCCCGGTAGTCGCATTCACCTTCGCCAGTTTGAAGTTGTACAGGTTCCCTATGTCGTTATGGACGGCGTAGAGGATGTTGCCCGGTGCGGAGGTGGCAGCCATAATCCAACTCCAATCGGGTACGCGTAGGTTGTCCCGACCGTTCCAGTGGCTGTGTCCAATTGGAACATTACTGGGACCGGCACCACCCCAAGGTGCGCTTGCGGAACCCCAGAATTGATCCGCCTGTGTCATCCCGCCCGAAACGAGCAGCGCGAGCACTGCCGTTACTAGAAATAGTCTGTTCATTCTCCAATTCCCTCCCTTTTACTCTAACCCTTCACTCTCCGGGTCCATCGAGCCCAGGATTAGGCCCATCCACCCGGCGCGCTATGTCACTCGCCGAAGCGAGTAGCATACAGATAAACTTCGCGCGAAGACCTTGGTTTGCGACGCGGGCATCCCGCCCGGTCGCTTCGCAATCGGCGTCGAGTGAGGGGGACACTGCGGCATGGCGCCTCGACCGGCCTGTAAAGCGAGGATAGTGCTGCAAAGCCGGCGATTCCCTCCCACGTGCGAGACTACGCTCGCTCGTGTGCATTGTAGCTCAGCACTTAGCGCATGTCAACGGCCTGGGCAGAAAACCAGTAATATTGCCAGGGTCAGTGTGACGCCGTGTTCTCGGGTCTGAGGCAGAAAGGGCGAAGCATGTGCTTCGCCCTTTGTCTGCTACTGATGTACCGGGATTCGCCTATTTGCGGAATCGCCGGAATCCGGCGATGGAGCCGAGTCCCATGATGCCGAGCAAGATCGACATGGGTTCGGGGACCGGCGGAACCTGTAACTGCGGCTCGAACTCGTAAGTGTAGCCGTTGAGCGTGAAGTCGTCGATGTAGGCAGTGATGTTCTGGCTAGTGCCGATCACGCCTTTGCCGAGGTTCATTCTCAGCACGTCCGCATTGGAGAAGTCGAAGGTCATGCCCGACTGCGACCACGTGCCCTTGAACTGGTCCCACGTCATGGTCTTCATGACCGGCCCACCGCCCGGGTTGGCGTTGGTCCAAACGGTGTAGGACAAGCTCGACCCGCTGAGAAACTGGAGCCAGGTGTCGCCTTGGCCGGAATTGCTGGGCCAGATGGTCACCACGGTATCGTAACCAAGGCCGCTGTAGACGGGTCCGTCGTTGGAAACGTCGGGATCGTCAAGCACGAAGCTGATGTTGGGAGCATAGCTCGCGGGTGCGTTCGCCCAGTAGCTCCAAGAGTTGATACTGCTTACTGTGCTGACGCCCGCGACGCCCGGAAATACCCGAGCCTGCGCATAACCACCCACAGGCCAGTAGAGCTCAGCCGACCAATCGCCAACGGCTGACGTTGTATCGGTCCACGTGTAGATGCCCCCCGAGCCCTGCATTGTGGTGATGTCGTTGTTGACGCTCGGGGTCGTGTAAGGCAGGTCGGTGGCACCGGCGATTCCGCCGATGCAGAGTGTTGCGAGGACTGCCGTAGCCACGAGCAACTTACTCATATGCGATTTCCCCCTTCTTCTCATAATGCCGGAGCCTGGAGGGGTCTCTGCCAGCCAACCGGGCACGCGCGGGACCCTTCTGGGCTGAGGCGGAACTGTGTGCATTCTAACTCAGCAGTCGGCGGTTGTCAATCGGAGGGATGAAAAACCAGCAATATTACCGGGTCATCGTTCACTGGGCTGCCAAGGGCTGCGAGAAGTGCGCAAAGGGCGAAGCTGACGCTCCGCCCTTTGTCACAGAATGCCGTTGTGCTCGTGTCTATCTGCGGAACCGCTTGAATCCGGCGATGGAGCCGAGTCCCATGATGCCGAGGAAGATACTCATGGGTTCGGGGACCGGCGGAACCTGCTCGCCCGAGATCTGGATGTTGATGTCGCTGGACTTGTCCCAACCGTCGCCATTGCTGTCCCAGACGATTATCTGGCTCAGGTCGTTGAGGTTGAACTCGAGATACAGGTTGTCCGCTCCGTCCTGCGGCGAGCCGCTGAGGTCGGCGTTAGAGGCATGGCTCCACCACAAGTACTTGTCGCCGATGACTCCGAACTTGTACTTGACTCCGCCTTCCACGAGCATGTCGAGCCCGCTGAACGTAGTCTGGCAGATGGGGTAAAGCACTCCGCCATTGCCCTCGTAGACGTCAGTCCCATCGGGGTAGCTGACGTATGTGTGGGCGATGCTCGGATTGCTGTTCGTGTTGCCCGTCACCGAACCACTCGATACGAGCGCAAGCGGATCGTCATACTTGCTCACGTACAAGGCGATGTTGTCGATGTCGAGGCTGAGCGGATCGAACTGCGCGCCCCACACGGTGATGCTGTCGATCTTGTAGGTCTGCCCGGCTGTGCCGATTACGAAGTCGTCGCCGGTGAACCCACCGTCCTCCGTGCTTGCCCACGTCACATTGCTGCGAGCGGTTCCCGCTGCGTTGTTGATGTTGATCGCGGGCAGACCACGATCGAACAGCAGGTCGGCGCTCGCCGCGCCAGCAAGGCCCAAGAGCATCACTATGAGCAGCGCCGCCACTGTTGATCTGGAAAGACTCATCAGAACCCTCCTTCACTCCCTGTAACCATGCTTGTCGGCGAGCACGCACATGCCCGCCTGCTTGGATTCTAGCCGTGCGGTGGCGAGTTGTCAATGGCCTGGCACGAAAACCGGTAGTATTACCGGGTTCGTATGGATACGCTAGCCTGAGGAGGCCTCGAGCTCTTTTCTCGCCTCGCCGATCTGCTCCACGGCCTGCATCTGCCGGTCGCGGAACTCCTCGGTCATCGGCCGCCAGACGGTCTGGAAGAAGCCCTTGAGGCGCTCGGGAGCGATGCGTTTGGCGCACGACTTGACCGTGTTGCCGAAGTTGAGCGGGGTGGAATGGTTGCTGCCGGTCGGGATCTGATCGTAGCTGGCGGCTTCGAGCTGATCGTAGGCGTTGACGTAAGTGATGTTCGGCTCCTCGGCGGGTTCCAGGCTCTCGGAGTAGTACCAGTTGCTCTGAAGCACGGACTTGGGCATCTTTTGCAGGAACTCATCCTTGTGGCGCCAGATGAAGTCCGACCAGACCCACGCGCGCGAGCCCTTCTTCTCGACCTTGTCTACGAGAAACATCAGGTCGTTCCACCAGAGATCATACTGCCGGATGACGATGTACTCCTGGTAGCGCTGGTGGTCGTAGGTTTCCTCGTCCATGCCGATGTGGAAGAGGCGCGGCTGGTCGAATATGTCAATGCATTCGTCGAGGAGGTCCGCGCAGACGTCGTAGTACTTCGGCGTGGAGACCATTCGTGAGTACGGCCCCAGCCACGCGTCGTGCGTCGTGGAGAAGTTGAGTTTGGGGATCGGCTCCATGCCCAGCTTGCGGATCTTGGCAAGCTCCTCGCGAAGCTGCTCGACGGACCACGCGCCCTCGATCGCTATCTCAGGATGCGAGGCGTATTGCACAGCGTCGCCGAGATCGATGACGACCATATTGACGCCGTTTTCGGCCATCTTCGGCAGGAGATCGTCCCACAGCGCTCTATCGAAGCGCAGATACGGACGGTAAGTGATGATCGATCCGTAGCCTTCGAGCTCGCAGGTCTCGCGGTCGATCCACATGTTGTAGCTCAGGTGCACAAGGTTCGCCCAGATCATCGAATGCAATCCTTTCGAGGTTAGAGGTTCGGAGTTAGACTCGGTCCTCGTCAGCCTGTGCTTACTTCCATCGGCTGATGAGGGTTACCTTCACTATTTGCTGTGCCGGCTGGATTCGTGCGGGCCGATAATATGTATGTGGGCGTTGTCGCTTGCTGACTGCCGGTCGGCCGCGTGGTATAATAAGCTCGCCGGCGAAAGGCCCGTTTGGCGGAACAAATAGCGTGCGTGTGGAGTCAATGAAGTGACTTAGCGCGGCCACGTCTGCCTGTAGGAATCGTGGCGAACTCTCTCGCGACTGCTCCGCAGCGCTGTCGAGTTCGCCACGAGGGGAACGAAAATGCTCCGCATTTTCGGAGGAGTGTAGAAATGAGGGACGCAAGACAGATCCTTCTTGCCATTGTGCTCGTCATTGGTATGGTGACGCTTGCCTGTCTGGTGTTCGCTCAGGCCGTCCCGATCTGGCCGGTGTACCACCGCGATCTCTACCACATTGGGCAGAACCCTGCCTCCACCGATATCAAGGGCGTGGGCAACTACAATCCAGACCCCAACGCCACTCAGTCGCCGGACCCCGGTCACGGCCCCAGCACTCTGAACCTGATCTGGGCGTTTCCGCGGCTGGACTACGGCGCAGGAGTGAGCGACAGCACGCTGCCAACGATTGACAACGACAATGCCAACAACGCCGGCGCCTCCTTCACGGCAACGAGTGGATGGACGACAAAGACGATCTGGACCGGCGCCACGGCAGGCGACCGTGTCCCCTATCCAACGGACCCAGCGACTGGCGGGAGCCTCCCCGGCGCGGATTGGTTGAGCGCCAGCGCGGTGAACGATGTCGATCTTCTCGCACTCTGGACGGGCGCGTCAACCGACCCGGAAGACCCTGCGTTTGCGGGCCTGCCGATGGCTGCCTGGACTCCATGGAAGTCCGGGAGCGATCTGCCCAGGGGCAGCTACCTGATATACATCTACGTTCCTTACCATCAGAATCCGAGCGATCCGAGCGAGGATACCAACGCGACACGCACCGCGCACTACAAGGTCATTGACGACAATGGCACTCACGACATCGTCTTTGACCAGAGTGTAGCGGGCACTTCCTCGGGAAACACGACTGTCGGCTGGCGGCAGTTGTCGAGCACCCCATTCTGGTTCAGCGGAGGACCAGAGGAAGGCGTGTACTTGACAGCGCTCTCGGCGATCAACAAGGACGACGCCGGTGCTGACCTGCCAACGAACGTGCTGGCTGATGCGGTTAGGTTCTTCCGCGTTGGATCGATCTACGCTTCGCCGGCGAGCGCGGACATCGACACGGCGAGCGCCGCCTCCCTCAGCCCGGCGTTCGCGGATCTACTCGCGATGCCGCACTGGCCGAACGAGACCACGTGCGTGTATGTCGGGACCGTCGAACCGGAGCGGTACAGCCAGGGCGTTCCCGGCGATCCCACCAACCCTAGCGATCCCACCAACCCCAGCGATCCCACGAGATACGACCAGGGGGCCATCTACTGCGTCTGCGGCGTCACAGCGGCGCTTCAGAGCCCCGGTGCGACGGGCGACGTGGCCGGCTACAGCGCAATAGCCGATAAGCTGGGAACAGCCATCTGGCGGTATCCGCGGAATGGCACCGATTCGGGCAAGGCGGACTGGATCGGGAGCCGCGACGAGCTCGAAGGGCCGATAGCGGGCGGGTTCTACTCCTCTCCTCTTGTTGCGAACGTACAGAGCGGCACGGCGCCGGCGGAGTCTATTGTCTATGCCTCGGCGTGTGACCGACAGATATACGCGATCAACGGCATTACGGGCGAGCTGCTTTGGAAAGGGCCCGGCATTACCGTGTCGGAGACGAGCGATCCCATCATGGATGCCTGGGAGCAGTGCAAGGACGCCGACGGCAATGACTGCGTTCGCGCGGATGCGTTCGGCGGGAGGTTTCACTACACGCCCTGCGTGGCGGTTGGCAGCCAGTCTGCGATAAAGGGCCGCTGGGTGTTCAGCGGGACGGACCACACGAACGCGGAGCCGTCCGGGTCCTCCGGCCTGTCTTACTCCGTCTACGCGTGGATGCCGGAAGCGGGCGGAACGTACGACAAGCTGCGATCCAGGACCGCGACGTATACGGTCGAGTTCTCTGGCGGGAGCGCTGCAGTCACGGTAGACCAGGGTGATTCCAGCACGTGGGGAACTTGGGTCAAGATCGGCGGCTCCTACTGGCAGCCTACGAGCGTTACCCTGAGCAATACCGCAACAGGGGAGTTGGTGGATCCGACCGATCCGAACAACAGCACAACCAGGGATCCGAGCGATTACTGCGTGGTGGCCGACGCCGTCATGATCGTGCCGGATGCCATCGAGGGGTTGGGCTACAGCTCGCCGGTGATCGACTCGGAAACCGTGCCTGCGAGCGCGGTCGCCACGAAGATATTCGCGGTCAGCGAGAACGGCAGGGCTATGTCGTTTGAGCCCTATCCAATGGGGAACCACGTCGGGCACCTCAATTGGGTGTTTCCGGCAATACGGACGGATCGAAGGGATCCATCCGACGACCCGGGCTGGGGTGATATCGGCGCTTCACCCGCGTACTCACAGGACTGCCTGTACGTGGCGACTCTGGACGGCACCGTCAGATGCATAGAGGGTGCGTGGACCGGGTCTCCTTCTCAGGGATGGGAATTCCAGGATTCGGACAACCAGGACGGGGTACTCGGAGGATTCACGTCATCGCCCACCTTGGGAGGAGGCGACCTGGCGGCGGGCACCCGTCCGAACCGGCTCTACATAGGCTCAACGTACGGCGTGTTCTACTGCCTGAACCTCGTTGACGGGAAGGCTGTCTGGCAGTATCCGCAGAAGGCCGCCAACCCCGGAGCTGACGACACGCCGTATACGGACGCCCCTCTGGGCGGCATCAGATACTCGACGCCGGTTGTAACCAGAGTTCAGGACGGCCACACAGGCCCGGGCGGAATCGAGCGAGTGTGGTGTGGCAGCAGTGATGGGCACATCTACTCGTTCATGGCGGACAGCGGTGAGCGGCTCTATACGGACGTAGACGGCAGTGGCAACGCCGTCGCGCACGATCCGAACGCGCCGTACTACTACGAGCCGTCTCTGCTCGCGCCTATCCAGGGGTCGCTGGCGATGGACGGCGCAGGCAACTCGTTCGGCGCCGAGAACCCCAACCCCATAATGTATGTCGGAGATATGAACGGCACTCTCCATTGGCGGGACGCCGTCACGGGGTCGAAGCAGAACTGGCAGTATGCGGGCTGGAACACGCCGGGGATGCTTTTCTCATCGCCCAATATCACGAATACCAGCTTCAGTACCACACCGATAAGTTGGATCTACATTGGCTGCGAGGACGGCCACCTGCTGGCGTTCACGCATCGCGGCATGAACAGCGCGTGGGGCGGCGACTGGCAGGGCGGTGACTGGCCGTTCTCAGAGCAGGGGCCTGAGGAATCCAGGGTAGACGCCGCGCCGGAGGGCGATATCCAGTTCGAGATGTTCACCCAGCCTTTCTACAACGCGTCCTACAATACCAATCCGGAAACCGGTGGCGCGTCCCCGACTGCGGCCGACATCGACGGCACGTGGCCTACGGGCAATGACACGTTCATTGTCAGCAGGGACATGAAGGTCTACAGTGGTACCGACCTGGATGGCCATAGCATCGACGTGGAGCTTGCCACTCAGGCTAGGTACCAGAGACAGTCAAGCTTCCTGCCGCCGATGCGCGACGCGAGCAACAACACGATCTACTTCGAGTGGGGCGAGAGCATCTATCTGATGCTGTGGAACCTGCCTGAAAAGAAGTTCATCAGCGGAGGTACAGGCGGGATCACCATCCGCATGACCAACACAAGCTCGGGATCGGGCGCGGGATCGATGGTGTCGTACACGGGCAGGGTGCGCCGCATCACGGACTACACCGTCGTGAAGCCGAATGGCAGCGGCGGCTACACCGCACTGGTCACGAATGACACGAATCAGACCGTCAGGCGGAGCTATGCCCTTGCGACGATCGACATCGACGGGACCAGCACAAATCCTCTGCCGCCTCCGCCGGGGCCGGGGTGGGTGGTCACCGTGGAGGTCAGGAAGCTGGGCACCGTGGGCGGCACCGTGACGCGCCTCTCATGGCCTCTCGCGCAGCTTGCCACGGGCAGCGGCGGGCCGGCGCATCTGGAGCCCAGGACGGTTAAGGTTCAGAACAGCAACGTTCCTGAGATGAAGGAAGCGACCATCGGCATAAACAATCCGCTGGCCATACGCGATGACGGGTTCAACGCAGGCAGCTATGCCACCCCGACAGCCATTGGGTGGACTCTCGACAGGGAAGCCGCGGACGTGCACATGAACGGCAACGCGACCTGGGTGACCAGTTCCGGCTCTGCCGGCGGAGTCAACATGGGACGTGCCCCCCGGCCGCTGATAGACCTGTCGTATGTCCCTCACGGTACCAGCTCCCGAGAGGGACCGCTGGGAGTAATGGACCGCAGCTACGAAGGCATGGTGAACAAGACGCTGCAGAGGTTCCGTATCGACGACACTGATCTGCGGTTCCGCGGATGGTCTGAGGGGGCCGTGAGGGCGCAGGCGGTAGACGGCGTAGGCATTCCCATAAAGGATGTGTATTACGGCATTCAGTTTCCGTGGGATGGCGGCGCGGGGTCGGTTGACTACCCGGATATCTACCGCAAGTATCAGAGCTATCAGCACGTTGCCACCAACAACAACCCGGCAGATACGAACTGCCCGCTGTATGGTGTGGCGAAGGATTCGAGCGGCAATGCGATTCTGCAGCCGGATACGGTGCTGGTGTCGGTGGATGTGCCGAGGTTCCAGCCGGCGAACGTGTGGACCGATACCGCCAGCGATCGCAACCATAAGTCCGAGGGATACAGCCGGACGATGACCGCCTTTATCGACTCGAACGGCAATGGATCGTGCGACACCGGCAACACGGTTCGCGGCGCGCCGACGACGTGGCAAGAGGCGTATCGGCAGTTCCGAGTTCAGGTCAAGGTTCCGCCCGATCCGAGGATCGAGGTCGACGAGCAGCTTGTCGATATCGGGCGCGCGCCTCACGGCCTTGGCGAGCCGCCGCAGTCGCCGCTGGAGTTCTGCGCGTATAACTCGAACCCTGACATCCAGCAGTGGTTCAAGCAGATCACGATCAAGAACGCCGGCAACGTGAACCTGCCCAATATCCGAATCAACCAGAACCTCGGCCTCTATGGGGATGAGGCAAGCCCCTCCGAGATCCTGCCGGGCGGGGCAATCACAAGCTCGCTCGACCCGGTGATTGGGCCGCCCCCGTACCAGGTCTTCGGCGACACCAGCTATCCGTTCGTGAGCACCGGCACCGATCCGAGCAACAGCGCCAACACGATGTACCTCGGCTACACGCTGTCGAAGCCAAGGGTGGGCGACGCCGACCCCACGATCATGACCATTCCCGACCGGCGGAAATGGGACGTGGACTATAACTCCAAGCTGGCGGCGCAGCCGGTGATAGATGCTGCGGGATTCGACCCGACCTCGCCGCTGCCGGTGTTGGTGAGTCTGCGCGTTCCGCTGACCCAGCCGATAGGAACCTATCAGAGCTGGGACGCTGTGAACCAGATTCCATACATCACCGTGTTCAGCGATCTTGTGGGGACGGGCGTCCCGGCGGTGGGAGATCCGGTGGCGATGCCCAGCTTCCAGATGAAGGTGGCTGTGCGCGAGAACCAGCTCACGGGCGGCTCGACCCCGACCACGCTCGCGCAGATCGATCACATTACTACCGCGCCGACCACGCCGGATACGGTCCCCAAAGTCGGAGACTCCACGCCCGCGGCGTTCAGAGATGCCGGGGGCAGGATCAACCTGTTCTGGTCGAGCAATCTTGCCTGGGCGCTGAACCGAGACTTCACGGGCGAGACGTGCCCCTACTCTCCGACGGAGCTTGCCGCCGCGCCGTGGTTCCTGAACTACGCGACTCTTGGCTACGATAACATGGGATCGAACACGGCGATCTGGCATAACGCGGACAACTACCATTGGTGGCAGACGTCAGACACTCAGCTTCCCGACAGTATCTGGCCAATGGGCACCATTCCGGATGGATTCAGCCTGCTGCGGTGGCCTAACTCGGGTGGGTCAACCTACTCCGTCAAGCACTTCTCGCCGAGTATCGGGGAGAATCTGGCCGTGGGTCGCAAGGAAGATGCGAACCGGGACTGGATCGTCTGGGCTGGAACAGCGGATCTGGAGAACAACGAGACCCATAAGATATCGCAGTCGCATCTGCTCTCATATCTCGATGTTACGAAGGGGCTGGGGGGAGAGGCGTCGGTCATCGACCACGATCAGACCGAGGTGAAGCGGTCGCCGTGCTGCGTGCCGGACGGGAACAGTATGTGGATATTCTGGCAGGGCGGCAACGAAGGCACGTGGTCGATCGATTATACGTGCTCGAACCGCGGGCCCAGTTTCCCGGCCGATTCATGGTCAGACGACCAGAGGCTGAGAACGCCGGACTGCATGGCCTCGGTGGGCGTGCCGAACGCGCTGCTCAGGCACTGGTGGGTCAATCTTCGCGGAGCCAACCAGGACGACTGGCAGGACTTCCCGGATGCCTACAGGGGCACGCTGTCCGGCGCGACGAAGGCGTTCGACGTGATCTACGCGGGGACGAACAAGATCACCCGCAACTCCGACATCATCCTGTCGCGCTACTTGGCCGAGCCGCCCGGCGGGAATCGCAGGGTGCAGCCAAGCCGGACCGCCCAGCCGCTGCCCCGGATCTTCAACGAGGAGCTGGCGCGCGACCCGAAGTTCGGGTTCTACACGTCGCAGCATCTTGTGTGGATGCGGTCGCCGCTTGGCGGGCCGTTCGATGTGGACGACTGGAACGGCTACAACATGGCCAACCCTACCAGAAATCTGCCATATATCAGGGTGTTTTTCCCGGATGGTTACGAGGACAGCGAGAGCGGAGTCACGCTGGACCCAGGTTCGTGGATCAGCGCCACTGATGGCAGCAGCATGAACGGTACCACAGGTGCAGACCCGCCGGCGGCGATCACGCCGGAGATCGACGACGCGACCGGTATATATACCTACAAGTATACGCCGGATACGCTTGCCGACAAGGTGCTCGGTCTGATGCTGGTCGATTTCTCGTCCGGTATCGTGCGGTTCACAAAGCCGCTCAAGGAAGCGCATCTGGACGACGGAAAGACCAGCACCCCGGAGGTGCACGCCGACTACACTCCGCAGGCCTGGCGGATTACGACCGACGAAGCCGCCGACGGCAGCCCGCATGCGTTCATCGAGCACACTGAGCATGACGACCGCGCAAGTGGATGGCAACGGGAACCCGGTCATCACAACACCCGGCCTTACGAACTGGCCGCTGGATCAGCCGGCGCCGGTTGACAGGCTGTGGGTGTTCTGGAGGAAGACCGGCACCGCCGTCGATAGCAGCACGATCTTCTACACGACGATGAGGATCGGGGTCGATCTCGCCAAAGTCGGGCTGCCCCCGATTCCCGTGGACCCGCTCACCGGCAAGGTTGCGCCGAGCGCTCTCATTTCGGGCAAGAAGCTGGTGGAGAACGCGATGGGACCGTACGAAGTGGACCGCACGGGCACGAAGATCTACTTCTCTGAAGTGGACGAGCGCTACAGATCGCTTATAACGCCCGATAATGGGTCGGCGCTGTCGATGCCGGGGCCGCCTACGGTCTCCTACACGCCCGCCAGCGGACCCGCTGTCACCGACGTGCCGCTGAACGACGTCTCGTGGATAACCGAGCTGCCGGAGCAGTCGCTGTTCGGGTTTGCGGCTGACTCCAACGTCAACGAAGGCAGCATTTATGCATTTGCTGACCCGGATCCGGGAGAAAGTGGAACATCCACACGTATTCTCTCTTCAAAGATATGGGTGTTCTGGACCAGCACGCGCGGAGGCAACTCCGATCTGTACTGGGAGACGCTGAGTCCGAACTTCTGGGCAAGGTAAGAGAGCTACGAATTACGAGTTACGAGTTGCCCAATTCGTAACTAGGGGCTTCTCTCAATTGACAGTGGTTGTGTTTGATGTTACGATAGTTGCAGCTTAAGCTCTGCAGATGGAGATATAGCAATTGAGTCCGTCACGGAAATCGGGACCTTCCGCCGTCGTGGGCTTGGACATCGGCACCGACTCGATCAAGGTTGCCGAGGCCAAGATCGCCAGGGATGGCATAACTATAACCGGCGTAGGTATTGCGAGAACTCCCCAGGGAGTGATCGAGAATGAGGTCATAGTTGACCCGGCCGGACTTGGCAATGCTATCAAGGCACTCCTCGCCGAAAGCGGTATCAAGACCAAGAAGTGCGTAAGCTCCGTGTCGGGAGCGTCGCAGGTCGTCGTGCGCGTCATCAGCGTGCCTAAGATGAAGCACGACGAGCTCGCGGAGACGATGAAGTGGGAGGTCGAGCGGCACGTGCCGTTCTCGCCACAGGAAGTCGTCATGGACTTCCAGCCTCTCGATAAGCCCGGCGTGGATCCCGACGCGACGGAGATGGAAGTGTTGCTCGCGGTTGCGCAGCAGCAGCTTATTGACAGCCATGTCGAAACGCTGCTTGCGGCCGGGCTGCAGCCGATGGCAATCGATATCGAACCCCTCGCGGCCAGCAGGTCGCTTATTGAGACCAGCCAGAACGGCGCGAAGAGCGAGACGGTGGCCATAGTCAATATCGGCTCCACTCGCACCGATCTCGGTGTGTTCGAGAATGGTCTTCTGACGTTCCCAAGCCCTCCGCTCGGGGTTGCGGGCATCAACTTCACCAGAGAGATTTCTGAAGTGCTGGGGCAGACGCTCGATCAGGCGGAAGTCACCAAGCGAGAGTTCGCGGCAGTGAACCTGGACGGGTTTGGCGGCGCGCAGCCTGACGCAGGCCCCGCGCCTCCGCCCAGCGCGCCCGCGAGTGAGCCTACGGCGTTTGACACGGCGTTTGGGCCGGGGGGAAGCACATTCGACCTCGATGAGCCGATTGGCGGCGAGCAGCAGACGGAAGATACTGCCCCGGCAGGCGGGTTCACGACGACGGTCGACGGCCCGGTGTTCGATTCACCGGATCTTGCAATGGGGTCGGCATTCGATGCCGGCGCCGAACCGGCCGCACCCGCCGAGCCCGCTCAGCCGGGCGATGCGGCGGAACCTTCGGGGCCCAGGTTCGACCTGGATGCGCAAGATGAGGCGCCCGTGAGTGCGGGGCCGTCGTTCGATCTCGGCGGGGATGTCGGTGGTGATGAGCAGGCGCCGGCGGCGCCCACGTTCGATCTCTCCGATGACGAACCGGAACCGCAGCCTGAGGGGGATCAGGTTCTCGAGCCCAGCTTCGACCTGAGCGATGCAGGAAAAGAGCAGGATCACGGGCAGGAGGCTGATCTGCAGGCCGCGGCTGTGCAGCCGGCGGCATCGGCGCAAACGGGCGACGGTTCTACCGAGTCGCAGGTGTTTCAGGCGATATCCGGCGTGCTGGTGGATCTGGCGAATGAGCTGCGAATGTCGCTGGAGTACTACACCACCAGGTATTCCAAGACGCCGGAGCGTCTGTACCTCTGCGGCGGGACGGCCAAGATTCCGAAACTGGATGAGTATCTGAGCAGGGAGCTGGGGCTGCCGGTTGTGGTGGCCGACCCGATCAAGAATGTGCCGGTGGCCGCGCCGGGAGTGTCTCCGCAGTATCTGAACGAGATATCGCCGCTGCTGCCTGTCTGCATCGGGCTGGCGATCAGGGATATGCTATGATCAAGATCAATCTGCTGCCGAAAACGATAAACGAGCGTAAGATCGTCAAGAACACGGCGATCCTGTTCGGCGTGCTTGTTGTCGCGGTGATTGCCATAGGCATACTTTACACCCAGGTGTTCCTCGTCAAGCAGGTTCAGGATATGCAGGCGAAGGCCGACGCCGCCGAGAGGCTCAGAATAGAAGTCGAAGGCATCGAGAAGGAGACGGCGGGTATCAAGGGGCGCACGGAGCCGATCAATACGAAGATCAAGTTCATCAAGGATGTGCTTGACTACAATGTCAAGTATCCGAAGCTGTGCGAAGACATCGCGAAGTGGACCTACGAGAGGATCGCATACACGAGCCTGACCTTCAGCAACGGCACGGATGTGACGATGACCGCGCGGGCCAGGAGCCTTGACGATCTCGGCAGGTACCTGCTCAATATGTATCAGGCCAGAGAGCTGTTCACCCAGGTTGCCATATCCGGGGTGCCCGGCTACCCGATGGAATCAGGTGGTAGTGGGGCGCAGGTCCAGGACATCGGCTTGGGTTCGTGGGGCGGCGGCGGGCCGCAGGGCAGCTTAGAGGGGATTGGGGCTATTGCATCAGGAGTACAGCAGGGTCCGCAGGCTCAGTTTATAGGTTTCACGGTGACCTGCAAGCTCAGGACACCGATAGTCCAGCCTGCGTTCGGCGGTGCGGCAGCGGCTGGCGCACCGGGCGCTCCAGGCGCCCCAGGCGCTCCGCCCATGCCGGGCGCGCCGGCTCCACCGATGCCTGCGCCCATGCCGCCGCCGGGAGCGGCGCCGGCACCGGGCGCGGAAGTACCGCCACCGCAAGGGTAGCGGGGCTGTTTGAGAGAGTGATATGAGTTTTTCAAAGCTCAAGAGAATGCACGTTATAATAATAGGGGCTGTAGTGCTTGTGATCGCAGGCGTGGGCGTGTTCTTCCTGCAGGTCAAGCCACAGATGGACGCGTTCAAGACCGCGAAGGAGAAATACGAGAAGGAGTCCGTCAAAGGCAACGAGCAGTCCAGGCAAACGGCGATACAGCAGCGCGAACTCGCGAATCTTGCGCTCAACCAGGCGCAGGCCCTGCTGGACGTGCAGATGAAGCGGCGGATGCCTTATCTGAACTTCAGCCGGCGCGACATCGGCATGCTGTCTCTCTGGAAAGAGCAGATCAAGGTGATGGGACCTCTGCTGGAGCACTTCGCGCACGATGAAAAAGTGAGGGTCATGCAGGCAGGCTTCAAGATCGCCCCGCCGCCTGCCAATCCCAACGATCCTCTTTTCAGTCAGGATGTGCTTGTCTTTCCGCTGGGTCAGGTCACCGTGTCGGGGAACTTCAAGCAGGTTATGAACAACATCCGGCGCTGGAACAACTGCCGGCGGCTGGTGATGGTTGGGCCGCCGAGGTTGGCCGGGACGAGTCCGCAGCTCATGGTATCCTACGATGTGACTTGTTACGTGTTCCCGGCTGCCACGGCGAGCCAGCAGTCGACGATAGATATGGCCGGCAGCTCGACGGGAACGCCGGGCGCGCCTATGTGACGGCAGGAGCTATCTGTAGATGGATTGGCTTAATGACAAGAAGAATCAGCCGATTGTAGCGGCGATAGCCATCGTGGTCATCCTCGGGGTGCTGTTTGGCGCCTGGTGGATGTTCATAAGAAAGCCTGCGCCGCCGGCTGCCTTCGCCCGCTGAAGAGCAGGCGCAGGCGGATGCAGCCGCCTCCGGAACCGCTCCGGGCATGGCGCCGCCCGGGTCTACGACTCCGGGTGGGCCCGCGGCCCCCGGAGCACCCGCCTCGACGCCAACGCCAGGGCCGGCTGCGCCCGGTCAGCTCGGTGCTCCTGCGACCGCGACCGGCCAAGCTGGAGCCACAGCGGCCGCACCGGGAACAGAGATTGCGATGGTCAAGCCCATGGAGACATGGCGCGGTGACCCGTTCCTGCCCATCGGCTACAAGCCGCGCGTGGGGCCTAAGGTTACTCCGCCGATTCGCGACTTTCCGTTTGAGAGACTGTTTCCGCACCAGCGGAAGAAGGGCAAGGGCGGCCGCGTAGCGGAGATCCAGCAGCCTTCGCGGCGGATGGCCGGCATACTGCTCGGCGACCGCGTCTATGCGATCCTCGATACCGCCGGTGATCCACAGGGCCCGCAGATCGTGCAGCCCGGGGAGTATACGAGAGACCGGCTGGCCATCGTTCAGAAGATAGAGCCGGACAAGATCGTGCTAAAGACTGTGGACGAGAAGCCGAGGTACGTAACGGTGAGGATGGCGGCGTCGCCGACGGTGACTACGATGCCCTCAGCTTCACCGAGTCCCGAGCAGCCCCGGCGGGCCGTCGCGGTATACTCCTCCCGGCGTTCCACGGCCACCACCGGGAGCGGAAGTTCCACCGGGCATGGCACCATAGATTGTGGAACCTTACTGACGCGGCATGAGTCAGATCAAATGTGCCGTGATGACATGAGCTTGGGGAGTTAGCGCGGAGCGCAACGTGCGCTTCGCGAAGGAGGTTCTTGAAATGCTGAAGAGGTTGTTAGCCATACTGATGTTTGCAGTGTTGCTGGCCGGGTTTGTGTGCGTGGTCGCGGTAATGGCCCAGGAGGACAACTCGCCCGTTAGCCTGGATCTGAAGGACGCTGACGTCAAGTCGGCAATCGAGTCCCTGTTCAGAGGAAGAAACCGCAACTACTCGATCGCCCAGGACGTCTCGGGGGTGATCCCGAGCTGCTCGATAACGGGGCTGCCGTTCGATCAGGCTCTGAAGAGCCTGCTCAAGTCGGCCGGCCTGGTATATCGGGTCGAGAACAGCGTCTATATTATCAGCAAGAAGCCGGACGTGTCGGCGGCCGCGCTGGTGGATACGTCGGCAGTGGCGCCGGTCGATACCGCAGCGGTGGATACGACCACGACCGTCGAGAGCATCATCGACAAGATTCCGCTCAGTAACACCGGCGCCAGTGAGATCCTGGCCATTATGCAGGGCAACGGAGTCAACGGCAATAGCGGCTATGGCGGCTATGGGGGCGGCATGATGGGCGGCGGCATGATGGGCGGCGGTATGATGGGCGGCGGTATGATGGGCGGTGGCTATGGCGGCGGTGGCTATGGCGGCGGCGGCTATGGCGGTGGCGGCTACGGCGGTGGTTACGGCTCTAGCCGTGGCAGCTACGGCAGCGGCGGCTACGGCGGCGGTTACGGCTCTAGCCGCGGCAGCTACGGCAGCGGCGGCTACGGCGGCGGCGGCGGCTACCGCTCGTGGTGATAGGACTTAGGAGGATGCGTGACCGGAGGAGGAAATCTATGTTATATCCGATGAGGCCGTGGAGGAGAGAGCAGCACGGCGCTCTGCGTTTCGGTAACCGGGCTCGTGGCCGCGTGTCTCGTGCTGACGTTCGCGTGCAGTGCGTTTGCGGCCAACGGCATTATGCTGCAGATCAAGGACGCTCCGCTGAAAGAGGTAGTCATGATGCTGACTCAGCAGAGCGGGATCAACATCTCATCGCCGACGAGTCCAAGCTGGAGCAAAAGGTGACGCTGTCCTTCAAGGATATGCCGCTTGAGAAGGCGCTCGACTACGTGGTGAAGGGCGCCGGCGTTTCCTACAAGAAGATGGACGACGGTACCTATATCATCGGCGGGCCGACCGAGGACGAGACGGCCATTGTACCGCCTCCGAGCACGCTGCCGCCGGTCGAGCCGGTCTATGAGCCGGAGCATCCGAAGATACAGGTGACCTCGATCAAGCTGATGCATTCCAGGCCGAGTGAGCTTCTGGCGCTCATGGGTTACAGAGGCACAAACCCAATGCCGAACTGCGAGCCGACTTACCCGGACCGAAGCGGGGTTGGGGCTCCTAAGCATTCCATTGCCCCGGGCGGCACTCAAGTGCTTAACGGTCAGACCGGGGAAGTCCTCCCCGTGGGAGGAAGCGGGATTACTGCCGAGCAATCAGCCTGTTGCTCCCACGATAGATGCGCGCGCAATGAACTCGGGCGCGGGCAGGGCGGCCGATCCGACGGCAGGCGCGGCGCAGGTTCCAGGCCCTCCGCGGTATCCTCAGCCAAATCAGCAGAACCAGCAGAATCGGTCCACGAACTACAAACAATCAGAATTTCCTGTGGCCGGAGGGCATACAGAATGCCGTGCCCTTCGACCTGGACAACTCGATCATCGTGAAGGGCGACGAGCAGGGCATTCAGGACTTCAAGAACATCGTCCGAATGCTGGACGTGCCGCCGAAGCAGGTGCAGATCAAGGCGGAGTTTGTCGAAGTCAAGACCGACGACGTGAAGTCCTTCGGCATCGACTGGAGCCTGGACAAGCTTAACGAGAGTTTCTCTGCCGCGTTGAGCGGTGGCACGGGCAACGTGGTTGTTGGGTTCGCCACGGGCAACCTGACGGCCACTCTGCGCGCGCAGTTGACCCAGGATATGGGCCGCGTCATCAACTCGCCGATCATATCGACGATCAACAACCAGAACGCGTATATCTCGATCAACACGCAGATTCCCTACTGGACGACTTACAAGACCGTTACGGGGACAGGGCAGATCATCGAGCAGGCCCAGCCGAACTTCATCACCATCGACACCCACCTCGACGTGCTGCCGAGGGTCAACGGCGACGGGACGATCACGATGATCCTGAGGCCGGGCGTTGCCGACACTGGGAACGTCGTCACCGGGCCCGGACGGGACGCAGATTCCCGAGCAGCGCACCCAGGAACTCTTCACTCAGAGGCGTGTAGCCAACGGCGAGACGATTGTCGTCGGCGGATTCATCCGCAAGAACGACTCGACCAGCGTGACCAAGGTTCCGATGCTTGGCGACCTGCCGATCGTCGGCAGCCTGTTCCGGGGAACGTCGAAGACGACTGAAGACCGCGAACTGCTGATCTTCGTCACGCCGACGATCATTCCTGACTCCACCGGCTGGTACACTGGGTGTCGGGGGCAATCTGATCCCGTAGTGCCGCCTGATGCAATTGGTCCATTAGTCGAGGGGATTGCCGGTTAAGCAGTCCCCTCGCGCGTGTACAGTCCTATGGCTGAAGTAAATGTCAACTTTGGCGAGCGTTCCTACGTTATTACCATCGGCCGGGCGCGCTGAGCGAGCTTGGCGAGAGGGTCGCGGCGAGTCGGCGCGCCCACAGGCGTGCTGGTCATTTCGAACCCGACTGTTGCACGACTGTATGGCGAGGCGGCGCTGGACAGCCTGCGGAATGCCGGCATCAGGGCTGAACTCACGATTGTCCCGGCGGGGGAGCGTTTCAAGACGCTGGGACCGTGAGAAGGATCTACGAGCCCTGCTTGACGCTCGCATCGACCGGAAAGGCGCTGTGGTGGCGCTGGGCGGCGGCGTGATCGGGGATATGGCCGGGTTTCGCGGCGGCGAGCTACCTGCGCGGGATCGACTTCCACCAGGTTCCCACCACGCTGCTCGCACAGGTCGATGCAAGCGTGGGCGGGAAGGTGGGCGTCGATCTGCCTCAGGGCAAGAACCTGGTGGGGGCATTTCACCAGCCCAGATCGGTTGTCATCGACACCAGGACGCTTGATACGCTGCCCGCGCGCGAACTCCGGTCCGGCTTGGCGGAGGTCGTCAAGCATGGTATAATCTACGATCAAGACTTTTTGCCTTTCTCGACCGGTACGCCTCGGAACTGCTTGCCCGATACGAGTGCGCGATGGTCGAGGCGGTGAGGCGGTCGGTTGAGATCAAGCGGGACGTTGTGAAGCAGGACGAGCGCGAGTCCGGCTTGAGGGCGATACTGAACTATGGCCATACGGTCGGGCACGCGATCGAGGTTCTGAGCGGATACGGCAAGATACCGGCACGGCGAGGCGCTGTCGATTGGAATGGTGACCGAGGCGCTGTTGGCGGAACGGGTTGGCGTCTCGGAGCGCGGACTTGCTGCTGAGGTGGCAAGAGTGCTGGGCAGGATGCGTCTGCCGGTTATGATGGACGCGTCGCTGGCGACCGAGGATATCGTGCGCACGGTCGAGCTCGACAAGAAGACGCTCGGTGGGACGCTGAGGCTCGCGCTGCCTGAGGGAATCGGCAGGTGCTCGGTAGTCGAGGTTGCTCCAGATGCGCTGGCGGGCGCAATCAACGCGCATAGGGAATGGAATCCGTGAAGCTGTGACTTGGCAGACGTGATACTGGCAGTGTGGGCGCTGGCTGCAGGCGGGGCGTTCGCGCTGCCTATCGTTTTGGGTGTGGACTGGCCGGAACTTGAGTTGGTAGGCAGTTACGTATACTTAGTTGTTGTAGCAGGCGGAGCGCTCGGGCTTGCGTTGACAGCGGTGAGCGCATGGAGGCAGACGATGAGCAATTCAAAAGTTGCAGTTCTGAAGACTTCCCCGGAGACGGTGGTCTCGGACTATGCGAAGCTGATGAAGCTCGCGGACTTCGAGACGCATCTACCCAAGGACAAGGACACGATCCTAAAGATCAACATCTCGTGGCATCATTACTTCCCCGCGTGCTCCACGACGCCGTGGCAGCTCGACGGGGTCACCCAGGCGCTCAAGGATGCGGGTTACGACAACCTCATTCCCGCGCAGAACCGGACGGTGGTCGTTGATCCCAAGCTTGGCGCGAAGAGTAATCATCTGGAGTCTGTCATCGCCAAGCACGGGTTGGAGTTTCTGTATCTCTACGAGCCCGGCGTGAAGTGGATCAAGTATGAGCCGAAGTCGGAGATGCTCGTGCTGGATAAAGTGTTTCCCGACGGCATCATGATCCCGGACGCGCTGATGGGCAAGAACGCCGTGCATCTGCCGACCGTCAAGACGCACGTATTCACGACGATGACGGGCGCGATGAAGAACGCGTTCGGCGGGCTGCTGCGCGAGAACCGGCACTGGACACATTCGGTGATCCATGAGACGCTGGTCGATCTGCTGGCCATACAGAAAGAGATCCACCCCGGCATATTCGCCGTTACGGACGGCACCATCGCCGGTGATGGCCCCGGCCCGCGTGCGATGATGCCGCACGTGAAGAACTACATCCTGGCCAGCGCGGACCAGGTCGCGATCGACGCGATCGCCGCGAAGATGATGGGGTTCGACCCGATGGACCTCGAAGTTCCTGAAACTGGCTCACGAGCGCGGGCCTGGGCTGCGCGAACCCGAATGAGATCGAGATCGTGGGCGAGGACATATCGGACGTCAACTTCCATTTCCACGGCAAGATGGAGACTTTCGCGAGCCGAGGCCAGAAGCTGATCTATCACGGCCCGCTGAAGCCGCTTGAGAACGTCCTGCTGCGGAGCTGCATTGCGCCGTGGTCATACTATGCCTCGCGGCTGTATCCACGACGGGTTCTGGTATCCGTGCGTGGGTAAGCCGAGGGTGAAGGCGATGCTGAAGACGGAGTGGGGCAAGCTGTTCAAGAGCTACGGGAGAACCAAGGCTTGATAGGCCAGATCATCAACTACCGCTACGAAGTGCTGGAGAAGATCGGCGACGGCGAGATCTTCTCCGTCTACAAGGCGCGCGACAAGGTGCTCAATCGACTGGTCGCGCTCAAGTTCCTACCGCGGATGCGAACAACGCCGATTTCGCGTCCGCGGTGCGGGCGGGTTATCAGGCTGTCGCGTCGCTGGACCATCCGTTCATCGCGCGCGTGCTCGAGGCCGACACGAGCGCGGACGAGTCGTTCGTGGCGTGCGAATACGTTCGCGGGATCAACGTCAAGGACCGGATCGGCCGGGCGGGCGCGATGCAGGTATCGGTGGCGCTGGACATCATCGTTCCGGTGCTGGAGGCGCTGGAATATGCGCACGCGAATCGCATCGCTGCACGGCGATCTCCGGAGCGCAGGATGTGATTGTCAGCACGGACGGCGAGGTCAAGGTCACCGATTTCGGGCTTGCCTCGGCGCTGAGAGCGTGCCCTGATGTGGCCGACCGGTTGGGAACCAGGTCGGTCCACTACGAGGCGCCTGAGATTGCCGAGGGCGCGGCGCCGTCGGTGAGCTCGGATCTGTATTCGGTGGGCGTCGATTCTCTACGAGATGCTGACCGGGTTCGCTGCCGTTCGATGGCCCGACGGCCGTGGCGGTGGCGCTCAAGCAGGCGAAGGAAACTCCCCCCGCCCCGCGTGCGGTCAACACGGCCGTGCCCAAATCGCTCAGCGACCTTGTGATGCGGGCTATCGAGAGGTCGCCCGAGGAGCGGTTCCCCAGCGCTAGCTCGATGCTGGCCGATGTTCGCGCCATCCGCGATGCGCTGCGGGTCGGAAAGCCGATAACCGTGCCGCAGCCGGCCGTGTCGGCGCCGGTCGAGCGCGAAGAGGAGCCTGAACCGGCGGGGCTGATGTCTCGGTCGGCGTATGTGTGGCTGACTGCGCTGTTCGTGCTGGCGGTGTTGCTTGCAAGTGCCCTGACGGTCTACGTCAACACGCGGAACACGAAGATCGAAGTGCCCCTGATCGTGGGAATGACTGTCGAAGAGGCAACGGAGAAGGCGCGCGAAGCGAATCTGACACTGGAGCAGGATAAGCCCGGCGAGGTGTTCAGTAATGACTGTGAGGAAGGCAAGATCGCCTATCAGTTCGCCGGGCGCCCACGCGAGACTTGACCGCGACAAGGCTGTCCTGAAATACAGGATCAGTAAAGGCCCCAGTATGAAGCGCGTCCCGAACCTGACCGGCAAGCCGGAATCCGACGCCTACCAGGCCGCCCAGGACGCGGGGTTCATGGTGGGCAAGGTGACGACGGAGTACAGCGACAAGGTCGAGAGAACCGGGTGATCAGGCAGGACCCGGAACAGGATATGATGGCGCCGCCCGGCAGCGAGATCAATCTCGTGTTGAGCATCGGCCCCAAAGAGCAGGAACCGCCGTCCCGCCGACGATGGGAACGCGACTGAGGGCAGGCAGCGTAACTTCGCCGTCTCGGTGCGGGTGCCGTCGAACGTCACGGGGCAGCAGGAAGTGAAGATCGTGGTCGACGACGATCGCGGCGAAACGACCGAAGTACAGGAGTTCCACGACCCCGGAGACAAATTTACCAGGACATTGCCGGGTATGGTGACAAGGTTCGTATTCGAATCTACATAGGCGGGCGTGTCGTGAGTGATAAGAGCTACTGATGAGTAAACGAGTCGAGATACATCCTTCGCTTCTCGCGGCGGACTTCGCGAACCTGAGCAAGGCCGTTCTCCAGCGTAAGCGACTGTGGCGCGGAAGGGATCCACTGCGACATCATGGACGGCCGGTTCGTGCCCAACATCACGTTCGGGCCGCTCGTAGTCAAGGCGATCAAGCCGCATACGAAGCTGCCTCTGTGCTGCCATCTGATGATCGTGCAGCCGGAGAACTACATCGAGGCGTTCGCTGAGGCCGGGGCGGCTGAGATCACCGTACACGCCGAGGCGTGCCCGCATCTTCATCGCACGCTTCAGCAGATCAAAGCAACCGGAGTAAGGGCGGGCGTCGCGCTGAATCCCTCGACCCCGCTGTGCATGGTCGAGAACGTCTACGCGGATATGGACTTCCTGCTGGTCATGACGGTGAATCCCGGCTTCGGCGGGCAGTGCGTTCATACGCGAGATGCTGCCCAAGATCGCGAGTCGCGCGGCAGATGGCCGAGGAACTCAATCCGGATCTGGACATCGCCGTGGATGGCGGAATTGATGTGGACACGACGCCCGAAGTCGTCCGCGCCGGGGCCAATATACTTATTGCTGGGACGTCTGTGTTCGGGAACTCGGCGGGTGTAGTGGAGGCGTGTGCCGCGCTGAGGGCGGCGGCTGAGACCGGGACTCCCTCTCCTGGGGGAGAGGGTCGGGGTGAGGGGGCGTCCTGATGGGCGACCTCGTGCAATGGATAGCGGTGTTTGGTATGGTCGGGATCGGCGTGCTGTTCGCAGTGGAGGTGCGCCGGTGGCGGTCGCATGGGCCCGATGATGACCCGAGGACAGACGGATCCTGCGCGTGCTGCTGATCCTGTTCATCGAGGTCGCTGTTCGTGATGATGCTCATCGGCCCGGCGGTAACGTCGCGAAAGCACCCGCTGACGTCGCTGCTGTACTGGACCGTGTGTCTGGTCTTGGGACTTACGGTTGTCGTCCTTGCGCTTCTCGACTTGAGGATCGTCGTAGGCCAGTATGCGCGCGCTGAACCGGCAGATGTTCCGTGATCTCGAGGGAAGACGACAGGCGCGAACAGTGAACGACAGCGGACTACATGCGGCTGGCGCTGCAGATTGGCGAGGCGCGGCAGGACCAGCCCCAACCCGATGGTTGGGGCGGTTGTCGTTAAGGATGGGGTCGTTGTCGGCAAGGGATATCACCCTCGCGCAGGCGAACCGCACGCGGAGGTGTTCGCGCTGCAGGCTGCCGGCGATCGAGCCGAAGGCGCGACGATATATGTGACGCTTGAGCCGTGCTGCCATACAGGCCGCACGCCGCCGTGCACCGAGGCGATCATCAAGTCGGGCATGGCGCGAGTCGTCGCTGCGATGGCCGACCCTGATCCGAACGTGGCCGGAAAGGGATTCGGGCGATTGCGCGAGGCCGGGATCGAGGTCGAATGCGGCTTGTGCGAGGCCGAGGCTGCAGGCGCTTAACGAAGCCTATATCAAGCATCGCACGACCGGGATGCCGCTGGTGATCCTGAAGTCGGCGATGAGCCTGGACGGCAAGATCGCGACGCCGACGGGCGACTCGAAGTGGATCACGAGTGAACCATCGCGCAGCTATCGCGCATAGGATAAGGCGGGAGGTGGACGCGATCGTGGTCGGCGGCGAATACGCTCCGAGTTGACGACCCCAGGCTGACCGCTCGATCTGGGCAGCAGGTGTATCTACCCGACCCGAGTGGTTGTCACCGACAGCGGCGACATTGCGCCGCGACGCGGCTCTATTCTGCCGAGCCGGGCGATCTCGATCGTCGCCGCGTCGAAGCGCGCGAATACTGCAGTCGCTTCGGAAACTTGAGCAGGCGGGCGCGCGTATACTTACTTTGGGCGACCACGGCGGGCCGCGCGTCGATTGCCGACCTTATGCGGCAGCTTGGCTGATCTAGGGCATCTCTCGGTGCTGATAGAGGGCGGCGGAGAGATCGCGGCGTCGGCGCTTGAAGAGCGCGTCGTGGATAAGATAGTCTTCTTCTACGCGCCGAAGATCATAGGCGGCCGCGACGCCGTCAGCGCGATTGGCGGCGCTGGGTGTGCGAGACATCGCTTCGTCGATCACGTTGGATCGCACGCGCGTGAGGCGGTTCGGCGAGGACTTCGCGGTCGAAGGATACGTTGTCTATCCGCCGTAACGAGGAGTTATGTTCACAGGGCTGATAGAAGAAGTAGGGACGGTAAAGAGCCTCAGCCGAGGAACGGTCGGCAGGCTCACCATAGCCGCGCCTGAGATAGCCGGGGACGTGAAGGTCGGCGACAGCGTCGCGGTCAATGGCGCGTGCCTGACTGTGACTTCGGTTAGCGGTGGCGAGTTGACGTTCGACGCGGTGCCGGAGACGTTCTCGCGGACGACGCTTGGCGATCTCAAGCCGGGCGATAAGGTGAATCTGGAATCCAGCCTCAAGGCGGGCGCGCCGATTGGCGGCCATTTCGTGCAGGGCCACGTCGATGGGGTGGGGACGATATCGAGTCTCACGCTCGCTGGGCGAGTCGCAGGTGATCAGCATCAACGCGCCGGCGACGTGCTGAGATACGTGGTCGAGAAGGGCTCGATCGCTGTCGACGGCATCAGCCTGACCGTGGCCTCGTGCGACAGGATCGGGTTTCACCATCGCCGTGATCCCGCACACGCTCGAGGCGACGACGCTGCATACGAAGCAGGCCGGCGACAAGGTGAACCTTGAGGCCGATATACTGGGCAAATACGTCGAGAAGCTGCTGGGCCGGCTCAGGCATCGGCCGAGTTACCGAGGAACTCCTGCGCGACGCAGGATTCATGTGACAGATATGTCAGAATTCGATTCAACATGAGGACTAGCTTATGCAGTCAGATACCGCCTTCGCGACCATACCGAAGCCCTGGAGGAACTCCAGGCCGGGAAGATGATCATCGTGGTCGATGACGAGGACCGCGAGAACGAAGGCGATTTCATAATGGCCGCGGAGCACATCACGCCCGAGGCCGTCAACTTCATGACCAAGTACGGCCGCGGCATGATCTGCGTGCCGACCACACCGCGAGCGCCTGGAGGAGCTCGGTCTGCCTGATATGGTCGATCGCAACACCGCCAAGCTCGGCACGGCGTTTACGGTGAGCGTGGATGCGGTCCACGGCACGACCACGGGCATTTCCGCCTCCGACCGCGCGATCACGATCAAGACCTTCGTCGATCCAGCGCGAAGCCGGAGGACCTCGCGAGGCCGGGCCACGTCCATCCTCTGCGCGCGGAGGAGGGCGGGGTGCTGGTGCGCGCCGGGCACACGGAGGCGGTGGTCGACCTGATGCGGCTGGCGCGGACTCGGCTCGGCGGGGGTTCTGTGCGAGATTCTCAGCGACGACGGCTCCATGGCGCGGCTTCCCGAGCTGCGCGAGATCGCGGCGAAGTGGGACATGAAGATCGTCACCATCGCCGACCTCATCAAGTATCGCCGAGTCAACGAGCGGCTGGTGTTCAAGTTCGCGACGTGCCGGATTCCGACGGAGTATGGCGAGTTTATGGCGCACGGGTATCAGGCGACGGTCGAGTCGAGCCCGTATATCGCGCTGGTGATGGGCGATGTTGCCGACGGCGAGCCGACGCTGGTGCGCATTCACTCCGGCTGCCTGACCGGCGACGTGCTCGGCTCGCTGCGATGCGACTGCGGCGAGCAGCTTCACGCGGCCATGCGCATGATCGCCGAGGAGGGCAGGGGCGTGCTGCTCTATATCTATCACCAGGAGGGCCGCGGCATCGGGCTGGTGAACAAGCTCAAGGCCTATGTCTTGCAGGACCACGGCGCGGATACGGTCGAGGCCAATCATATGCTGGGCCTGCCCGGCGATATGCGCGACTACGGCCTCGGCGCGCAGGTACTGGTGGATCTGGGTCTCAAGAAGATTCGCATCATGACCAACAATCCGGGCAAGCTGGCGGGGCTGCAGGGATATGATCTGGAAATAGTCGAGCGGGTGCCGCTGGTCTGCGAGCCCAACGCGGACAACGCTCGCTATCTCAATACAAAACGGGAGAAGATGGGCCACGCACTCGACGAGCAGCTCTTCGACGACCATTGCGAGGGCGACTCGCAAGAGTGATCACGGAGTCGAGCTCTTCGAGTAGTGATTGGATCCTAGGAGGTGATGCAAATGCCGAAGAAATACGAAGGCCAGCTTGTAGCCGAGGGGCTGAAGTTCGGGCATTGTTGCGAGCAGGTTCAACGAGTTCATCACCAACAAGCTGCTGGAGGGCGCGCTCGATGCGCTCAAGCGGCACGGCGTCGCCGACGCGGACATCGCAGTCGCGTGGGTGCCGGGCGCGTTCGAGGATACCTATGATCGCCAAGAAGATGGCCGAAAGCGGCAAATATGACGCCGTAATCTGCGTCGGGGCCGTGATTCGGGGCTCTACGCCGCATTTCGACTACGTCGCGGCCGAAGTCTCGAAGGGCATCGCGCATGTGGGCTTACAGACGGGTGTGCCTGCCATCTTCGGGGTAATAACTACCGACAATATCGAGCAGGCTATCGAGCGCGCGGGCACCAAGGCCGGCAACAAGGGCTTCGAGGCCGCCGAGTCCGCGATCGAGATGGCCAATCTGCTCAAGAGTATGGGGTAGTCGATGAAGAAGTATGTGTCCGCACGTAATGGTCTTTGTGGCGGGTTTTCTGGTGTGCGCGTTCGCGTTCTGGGCGATCTTCGGATCGGGTGGCGGCGGTGGGGCGACACTGCTCGTCCGTGAAGTCGCCGCATCCAGGGATCAAGACCGCAGGCAGCGAGGAGATCGCGCATGCCGCCAGCGATCGTCGGCAAGTACGTAGTCAGCATAGATACGGTCGTCAGGCCGGTCGTTACGGACTTCTTTGGTTTCCCCGTGCGGCAGGAGATGGAAGGCAAGGGGTCTGGTGTGGTCATCAGCCCCAACGGCTATATCCTGACGAACAACCACGTAGTCGCAAACGCCAGTCATCTCACGGTCACCCTCTACAATGGAAAGCAGTATACCGCTAAGCTGGTCGGGCGCGATCCCAAGACAGATATTGCCGTTATCAAGATCTCCCAGTCGGGGCTTCCATCGGCAAAATTCGGCGATTCCGACACGCTCAAGGTCGGGGATTGGGTGATAGCAGTCGGTAACGCGCTCGGCTTGGGCCCGACGGTTACGGCCGGCATCATCAGCGCGACCAAGCGCGGGCCGCTTCACATCGGCCAGGAAACGCTTGAAAACGTGATCCAGACTGACGCGGCCATCAACAAGGGCAACAGCGGCGGCGCGCTCGCCGACCTCAACGGCGATCTGATCGGCATCAATACGGCCATCGCCTCGTCAGGACCTGATGGCGGCAACATAGGCATTGGTTGGGCGGTGCCGAGTAACACTGCCGAGGCAGTTGCTAAGCAGCTCATCGCGACGGGCAAGGTGAAGCGACCGTGGCTTGGCATTGTCTACCAGCCGTACAACGCGGATGTGCGGAAGAAGCTCCAGCAGCATGGGGCGACCGGACTGCCGAAGCGGATGGGGCGCTTGTTCTTCAGGTCATGGAGGGAAGCCCCGCCGCGGATGCTAAGCTTGAACCTTATGACGTCATCCTGCAAGATCAACGGCAAGCCGATCTCCGGCACCGGAAAGGTCGAGAACGGCAAGGTCACTGTAGCAAGCGAAGTGAACAGATCAAAGATCGGCTCTCGACTTCTGCTGAAGGTATGGCACGCTCGAACGGGTCGGATCACTACCATCGGGGCGCGCGTCGGAGAGATGCCGGCTGATCTGATGGACCAGAAGCCGGCAGACGACTCAGCCCGACCAGGGATTCCGCTTCCCGTTCGGTCCGGGGATGCCGTAGGCCAGCCCATGAAGATCGGCGTCATCAGCGACACGCACGGCAATATCGCGGCCTTTCGAAAGGCGCTCGAGCACTTCTCCGGCGTGGAGATGATATTGCACGCCGGAGACGTGCTCTATCATCCACCCAGGCTCGCGTGCGGCGACGGCTACGACATCCCTGCGTTTGTGGAGGCGTTGAACGGCCTGTCGGTTCCAGTCGTGATCGCGCAGGGGAACTGCGATCCGCAGGTGTACGAAGAGCTGCTGGAGATGCCGGTGCAGTCACCGTATGCATACATTTCGGCCGGAAACCTGAACATAGTTGTCAATCACGGGCATCTTCTGACGCGCGATTCGATGATCGAGTTGGCCCAACGATACCGAGCGGACTACTTCATTTCAGGCCACACGCATGTGCCCGTGCTGGAGGAAGTCGGCGGCTGCGTTCTGATGAACCCGGGCAGCCCCGCGATACCCAAGTATGAGGTCGATGGGCGTCCCGTGCCGACTGCCGGCCTCATCACGGACTCCGGCGCGAGCATCATCGACATCGACTCGGGTGCAACTGTGTTTGAGATTACGCGCTAGACTTGATCAGAACGACGCTTCCTGCGCCGGCAGCCCGAGGTTCTCGCGTGCCCACGACCCGCCACTGCCTTGGTCGGGCATGATCAGCATGTGGTAGACGTCTTCCTTGGCCAGATCGAGTGTGAGGTCGCGGTCGTAGATCACCACACCGATGGGGCGCTTGACGATCACGTGAAGTGTGACGGTAGCTTGATGGCCGTCAGGTACGAACGTCAGGTCTGGAGGTTGTGAGGACGTAGTTGGGCTCGTTTCTCATCGCCTGGTTGAGCCCGATGCGAAGGCGGTCGTAGTTCGTGCCGGTATCGTCGTGGTAGTCCGGCGAGATGCAGGAAACGGCGGCTGTCACGTCGCGGTGCTGAACGGCCTCGGTCCCTTGCTGGACGAGGGCATTTATCTGCTCTGACATCGCTGCGACGGTCCAGGGTTGCGTATGCGACGGCTGTGTACACGAGTATTATGAGCCCTACTGCTATCCACATCGCCTTTCGCATGTCACTGACCTCCCTTCATCATCTACCTGCAAGACTGCTTGACGCAGGAATTTGTTTCCGAACGCTCGAAATCTAAAGCCTGAACCGATGATTACACCCGACTGGCAGCCGACAATATCGGAGATCGTGGCCGCACCCGGCGTGGCGATGGTGGTGGGGGCGGTCGATACCGGCAAGACGCGATTCTGCCTGGAGCTATGCAGGGCGGCGCTCGAAGCCGGCGTGCCGACGGCGATCGTTGACGCCGACGTAGGCCAGTCCGAGATCGGCGCGCCGGGGACCGTGGGCATGGCGATGGTGGACAGGCCTGTCGAGGCGCTGTCCGATCTCAAGCCGAAGCGGCTGCACTTCGTCGGCGCGACAACTCCGGCCGATCACATGCTCGAATGCGTCGTGGGCACGAAGCGAATGGTCGATGCGGCGCTCGCGCTAGGGCGCGAAGTTGGTCGTGGTGGACACGACCGGGCTTGTAGGCGGCCATATCGGGCGCAGCTCGAAGACATGCAAAGTCGATCTCGTGCGGCCGGATTACCTGATCGGCATCGAGAAGAAGCACGAGATCGATCACCTGCTGATCCCGTTCTCGCGCGTATCGTCGATGAAGGTCAAACGTCGTGACTAGCTCCGAAGAGGCGAAGCGGAAGCTGGTGGAGTTCCGGACGGCGCGCCGGCGGTCGAACTACTACAGGCACTTCGCGGACTCTCACGGCCATCTCATTCGCCTCGACGACGTCAGCCTCTGGAAGACCTGGCTCGGCACGGGGAGGCCGATGAAGTGGCAATACGTGAAGTTCATCGAGGACACGCTCAAGTGCCCCGTGCTGCACGTCGAGGTGACCGGCCGCGGGATCTACATCGTGAGCGAGCGGGCCTGCTCGATGCGCAACCGAAAGGACCTGGAGGAGCAATTCAAGACCGCCAATATCATCGCCGTCACGGGCGCGACGTTCCAGAACGTGCTCGTGGGCCTTGCCGATGAGAACGCGAACACGATCAACGTCGGCCTGCTGCAGGCGATCGACTTCAAGCACCGGTATCTCTTCGTGATTTCGCCGATCAAGACCGTCTCGCCCGTGCGGATCGTCCAGTTCGGCTCGATCCGCGTGAACAAGGAAGGCGACGAGCTGGGCACAATCAGGCCGGGGGAGATGTGATCGGCCGCAAGATCACGCTGAAGCTGAACTCCTCCGGGTGCAGCAGGTACTTCTCCCACGCCCGCGGTCCGCAGCTATTGGAGCCAAGCCCGTTGTGCCGGTAGTCGAGATCGAGGACGATCTCGTCGCGCGGTTTCAGGTCGTAGGTGTGCCTGGCGTGTTCGAGATCGGCGGCGGTGAAGCGCGTCGCGCTGAAGTTGATTGTTGGATCGCCTTCGGCGAGGAGACCTGATCCGTCACGGCTGGCTAGCGAGACCCAGGTTACATCGGTTCGGTTGCCGAACTCCTGCGGGAAGACGTAGGGCGTGTACATCTCGTCCACGTCCATGGAGTACAACCCGTACCTGCCGGCCTGCTTGCTGTCGATGTAGGACTCGCCCGGGCCGCGCCCGAACCACGTCACCCGCCTCAGGTCGAGCGGGACGGTCATCGTAAGTCCGATCCTGGGCAGCGTGTCGGGCCAGTCACCCTCCGGCACACCGTGCACCTCCACGGCGATGGCGCCGTCACCGCTGATCGTGTATGTGTAGTCGCACACGAAGCGCCTGTCCACCGAGGGCAGGCCGATTGTCTCCCTGACTGCGATCCTGACTGCCTCGTCGAGCTTCTCGACCTGAACGCCGTCAGTGCGGTGGGTGAGGTGCTCAAGTCCTGCCTTCCGCCACGCACCGCCCAGGTCCCACGGCCTGTCGTTATCGATTGCGGCGCGGAAGAAGTCGAGTTTGGGTCCTGAGAGCAGGAGATCGCGGCCCTTGACGGTCCATTTGGAGATGACGGCACGCACACGGTCGAATGCAAGCTCGAAATCGCAGCCGGCAACGGCGATACGGGTGGGGGATTCCTCGAACTCCACCGGTGACGCCGCCGCGGGTACCTGCTTAGTCTGCGAGGCTGGCAACTCGAACTGCGCCCAGGCTACCTCGTGTCCTACGTCAGCCCAGGACTCGGCTTCCTTGAGGGTGAATGACACCGTGAGGTAGGTGTGCGGCGGAACGGGATTCGGAGCCGAGTATGCGACCTTCGCTTCGACGGCTTCCCCCGGCGCGACATCAGGCGTGTCTGCCTCGCCGCTCGCGAAGGGCTTCCCTTCGACCTCCACCTTCCACGACAGCTTCAGATGTTGCAGCGTGCGGAAGTCGTAGCGATTGGTGAACCTGAATGTGCCGGACGCAAGGTCGACAGCCTCCACGTGGACCGGCTCGATCACCTTCTTATACTCGATCAAGCCCGGCGACGGCGTGCGGTCCGGGAAGACCAGCCCGTCGCAGACGAAGTTGCCGTCGTGGGGATACTCGCCGAAGTCGCCGCCGTAAGCGAAGTACTCTGTGCCGTCCGCGGTCTGCTTGCGAATGCCGTGGTCGATCCACTCCCAGATGAACCCGCCCTGCAGCCGGGGATACTTGTAGAACGCGTCCCAGTATTCGAGCAGTCCGCCGGGGCCGTTGCCCATCGCGTGAGCGTATTCGCAGAGGATGAACGGAATCTCAGCGCGGTGCGCGGGGTCTTCCGCGCCCGGCGTCAGCTCGTTGGAGCCGAACTCGATCACCTTATCCAGATGCGTGTACATCTGGCTGAACACGTCGGCGACCTTCGACCTTCAGGTCGCCTTCGTAGTGAATAGGGCGGGTGGGGTCGATCTCGCGCGTGCGCTTCGCCATCGCCTACGTGATTGCAGCCGAACTCGGACTCATTACCCAGCGACCACATGATCACCGACGGATGGTTCTTGTCGCGCTCGACCATGCGCTACCATGCGGTCCACCAGCGCCGCCTCCCACTTCGGATCGCCGGCCGGATTGCCGCTCCAACTCGTTGAGCCAGCGAACCCGTGCGTTTCCAGGTCGCATTCGTCGATGAGATAGATGCCGTAGTAGTCGCACAGATCGTACCAGCGCGGGTCATCGGGGTAGTGCGACGTGCGCACGGCGTTGATGTTGTGCCGCTTCATCAGCAGGATGTCCTGGATCATCGTCTCGACCGAGAGCGTGCGGCCGAGGTCGGGGTGGATGCTCGTGGCGGTTGACGCCCTTGAACTTGATCGCCATGCCGTTGACGAGCAGGTTCCCGCCCTTCATCTCGACCTGGCGGAAACCGACCTTGAGCGGCGTTACCTCGATCACCTTGCCGGCTCGCATCTGCGAGCTGACAGGACCAGGGTGTAGAGGTCACGGCGTTTCGGCGGACCACTTGCAGCGGCTCTTGACCGGCATCTCGATGTCGACGACAGCCTCGTTAGATTCCAGCAACGCCTTCGCCTCGGCCACTTCCATGTCGCCGTAGAACAGATCGGCTCGACAGTGTCAGGCCGGCAGGCGTCGCCTTGCAGGATCGGCTTCGACCGCCAGGACGCGTCGCGATAGTCCTCATCGAACGTCGTTCGCACGCGCACGTCCCAGATGCCGGTCTTCGGCATTGCGACGAGCGCCACGTCGCGGAAGATGCCGCTCAGCCACCACATGTCCTGATCCTCGCAGTAGCTGCCGTCGGACCACTGATAGACTCGCACCGCGAGCGTGTTCGCGCCAGGATCGACGACTTCGCGTGATGTCGAACTCGGCGGGAATCCTGCTGCCCTTGCTGAAACCGACCTCTCTGCCGTTGACCCAGACGTGAAACGCCGAATCGACGCCGTCGAAGCGCAGGATGATCCGCCTATCGCCCCAGTCAGCGGGCGATATCGAACTCGCGCAGGTACGAGCCCGTGGGGTTCTCCGTCGGCACGCGCGGCGGATCGACCGGGAATGGGATAGAGAACGTTGGTGTAGTGCGGCCGTCCATAGCCCTTCATCTGCCAGCAGGACGGCACGTCGATCGTGTCCCACTTGGCTGCGTCGAAGCCGGCTCGTAGAACCGTTCCGGCGCCTCAATGGGCGTTGGCGAGTAGTCGAACTTCCACTTGCCGTTGAGCGACTCCACCCACGGCGACCTTGCCGGGTCGAACGTCAGCGCCGTCTCGGCGTCGGGATACGAGAACGCGTAGGCCCGCGCGGGCAGGCGGTTTCGATGCAGTAGCTCAGGGTTTTCCCAGTCATTCATTCGTGCAGGACTCCGATTGCGATGATGTGACACTCCATGCTTCTTGAACGCGCGCGGTCGCAGTCCCTTCCGTCTGCTTGAAGGAGTTGGTGGGTTCAGTGCGCAAGTTGCAAGAGAGATGATCAGCCTCTACATCATCAGGCACGGGCAGACCGTGGACAATCTGGAGAATCGCATTCAGGGGCAGACCAACTCGCCCCTGACCGAGCTTGGCATCCGGCAGGCCGAGGCGATTGCGGAGAGGCTCGTCAACCGAGGGCTTCTCTGCCATATACTCCAGCGATCTCGGCCGTGCCGTGCGGACCGCGGAGTTCGTTGCATCGAGACACGGCCTTGGAGTGAAGACCACGCCTCTTCTGCGTGAGTTTCACCTTGGCGTGGCGCAGGGGCTGACTAGAGAGCAGTTCTGCCGGTCCTATCCCGAGGAGTGCCGGTTGTGGCAGTCCGATCCGGCTGTTCATCGGCCACCCGGCGGGGAGACGATCGAAGACATCATCGAGCGCTGCGCCGAGTTCAGTGAGCAGGTATCGGGCGAATGTGCTGACGGCGAGAAGCTGGCCGTGATTGCGCACGGCGGCTCCATCAGAGGGCTTGTGTGTGCTGTTTTCGGGCTGCCGCCGAGCTTCCACGTGTCAATGAGCGTGTCGAACGCGAGTCTGAGCCTGATCGAGATCGGCCAGCGCCCGCATCTGAGGCTCTACAACGATACCTGCCACCTCAACGGGCTGGATGCGACTGTGTCCGGCGCGGATGCGGGGCAGGGCTAGGAGAGTGTCGAGTTCCCCGATTTGTGTGACGTCGTCGAACAGCAGCCGCGCCATCTCGAACGCCTCGCCTGCAGTGATTGCTTCTATCGGCCGGACCAGTATGTGCATCGGGATCTCAGGCTGATTCGAGATGCGCTGGATATAGTGTATGCCTGTCAGGACTTTGGCGCCCTGCCGCCGGTAGAACTCGATTCGCCTGCGGGCGTTCTCACGGCGAGCTGGATCACCGAAGTGCTCCGGGACCTCGACCTCGAACACAACCGCGCGCAGTTTCGCCTCTTCGGCGCGACGGACTACCTCCCTGAAGCACTCCGACCCGACTCCGCCGCCTCTTGCTTCAGGATCGACTGCCAGATACCACAGGTAGGCGATGCCCGGCTCCTTGCCCAAATCGAAGCGCAGCAGTGCAACGAACGAACTGGTCTCGTCCAGCACGGCCTGGATGTGCGAATGCGGCCGATTGCCTGCTCGCTTCTCGTTCAGCAGCCAGAGGAATGAGGACACCAGCACCCGCTCCTCCGGCGGAAACGCGGTCTCGTACAGGTCAAGCCACTTCTGAAGCAGCTCGTCATTAGCGTCCGTGATCTCAGCGAAGTGTAGCATAGTCACCTCCGATACAGCCGATAGCTGACAGCTTCTCTCACAACTAGTATAATATGTCGAGACGATTAGCACACGAGGAAAGGCATTCAGATGAGTAAAGAGATCTCCGCGCTGCAGAAAGCGCGAGCCGCGTATCAGCCGAAGCTGCCCAAGGCGCTGCGGAGCGGCAGCATATCAGTCGAACTGGGCGAACCCTCGCATCCTCCGACCGATCAGGAGGAGATCAAGAAGCTGTTTCCCAACACCTACGGCCAGCCGGTCGCGAAGATCGTCGAGGGCGACGGCGGGCTGACGACCGAACCGCTCAAGGTCGGCGTGGTTCTCTCGGGCGGACAGGCGCCGGGCGGACACAACGTGATCGCGGGCCTGTTCGACGCGCTCAAGGCCGCCAACAAGGACAGCAAGCTCTTCGGCTTCCTCAAAGGCCCGGGCGGCGTTATCAAGGGCAAGTACAAGGAACTGACCGCCGAGATCATCGACGCGTATCGCAACACCGGCGGGTTCGATATGATAATGAGCGGCCGCGACAAGATCGAAAAGCCCGAGGACCTGGCCGCCTGCAAGAAGAACTTCGCTGATATGGGCCTGGACGGCCTGGTCATCATCGGCGGCGACGATTCCAACACCAACGCCGCCGTGCTCGCCGAGTATCTGCGCGCCGAGGGCTCCAAGAACGGTCGTGGTCGGCGTTCCGAAGACCATCGACGGCGACATGAAGAACGAGCAGATCGAGGCATCGTTCGGTTTCGACACCGCCGCCAAGACCTACTCCGAGCTTATCGGCAACATCTGCCGCGACGCGACCTCGGCGGTCAAGTACTGGCACTTCATCAGGCTGATGGGCCGCGCGGCGAGCCACGTCACTCTGGAATGCGCGCTTCAGACGCATCCCAACATCACGCTCATCTCGCGAGGAGATCCAGGCCAAGGGCACGACGCTGCAGGAGATCGTGGACTACATCGCCGACGTCATCTGCGAGCGCGCCGCCGCCGGCAAGAACTACGGCATTCTGGTCGTCCCCGAGGGCCTGCCGGAGTTCATCTCCGACATCAAGGCGATGATCGACGAGCTCAGCAACATCCTCGGCAAGGACGAGGAGTACATCCACAGTCTGGAGGACCACTCCGAGCGCGTGCAGTATATGTCAGCAACCAGCTCTCCGACCACAGCGCGCGGGTCTACGGCTCGCTGCCCGGCGACATTCAGGAAGTTCTGCTCAAGCGCGACAGCCACGGCAACGTGCCGCTCTCGCAGGTCGAGACCGAGCGCCTGCTGATCGATCTGGTCTCGGACAAGATCAGGATGCTGAAGCAGCACGGCGAGACGCGAGGCCAAGTTCAGCCCGCTCGCGCACTTCTTCGGCTACGAGGGCCGCTGCGCCGCGCCGTCCAACTTCGACGCCGACTACACCTACTCGCTCGGCTATGCCGCCGCTCAGCTCGTGCGCGCCGGCCTGACCGGCTACACGGTGAACGTGCAGAACCTGACCGAGGACTCCGACGAGTGGGTCGCGGGCGGGACTCCGGTCACGATGATGCTCAACATGGAGGTGCGCAAGGGCAAGCCGACGCCGGTCATCAAGAAGGCGCTGGTCGATCTCGACGGCGCCCCGTTCCAGTACTTCGCCGACAACCGCGACTGCTGGGCGATCGAACGACGACTACGTCTTCCCCGGCCCGATCCAGTACTTCGGCCCAACCGAGGTCTGCGATGCGCCGACCATCACGCTCGCGCTGGAGAAGGCCGAGTGCTGCTGCTGTTGTTGCTGCTGCGAGGAGTAGACGGCTTCGACGCGTGACAACAGGCCCGAGGCGTTCACGTCTCGGGCCTGTTGTGCTACAATTGAGATTGGGTCTGCAATATGAGAAGAGGCGCGCGGCCACAACCAAGAGCATTCGCGATCATCTGTCTGGTGGCATTCCTGCTGCTGATGGTTGTCGCCAACGTGCACGCACACGCCGGCTGTCGCCAGGTCCGCGTCCGTGGCGCGGCATACGGCCGACCTATTGCACAGCACCATTACTGCGCTGCGTGCGAGCTGTTCTACAGCGGAAGTGCGTGGACGACGTTCACCCCGGCGCCTGCCATGCACTGCATTATGGCAGACTCGTCGATTTCGCTCGGCGCACAAACACCCCCGTGCCTGCCCGTCGTCGACGATGTCTCCTCGCGCGCGCCTCCCAGTACCTGACCTAGACCGCCTGACCTCGCATCCGTGTCCGTCGAATCGGACGACTGCCATCGTTTGCCGGGAGGTATTCTGTGCAGCGCACAAGTCCATTCATCGCCATCCAGAGGTTCGTCCCTCTGATCGTAGCCTATATTCTGCTTCAGACGCTATCCGGCGCCGGCGTGACCACGTGGGTGAGCACCTTTGCCACGTTCTTCGCCGCGATCCTGCTCGAAGCAATGCCGTTCATGCTGATCGGCTCGATCATCTCCGGCACGATCGAAGTGTTCGTGCCAAGGGAGATACTCGCCAGATGGGTCCCGCGGAACAAGTTCTCTGCGGTGCTGCTGTTCGGGCTGATCGGCGTCATCTTCCCCGTGTGCGAGTGCGGAATCGTGCCGGTGATACGGCGGCTGCTGCGCAAAGGCGTGCCGCTTTCGTGCGGGATCACCTACATGCTCGCCGCGCCGATTGTTCAGCCGATAGTGTTCGGGGCGACGGTGGTTGCGTTCATGGGGTCGTGGAAGGTGGCGGCGCTGCGCGTGATCGGCGGCTACGTCATCGCCGTCATCGTCGGGACGCTGTCCATCTTCTTCCTGGAGCCGCAGGCGAAGACGCACGTGATACTCGATGAGCCGGAGCACGAGCACTCCGACGACTGCGGCTGCGCCGACCACGTTCACGACGAGCACTGCGATTGCGGCTGCGAGGGCGACACTGCGCCGTCGTCGAAGCTGGAGCAGGTGCTCCGTCACGCGACCAGCGATTTCCTCTCCACTGGCACGTATCTCATCTTCGGCGCGTTCATTGCGGCGGCGATGCAGACGTTCGTGAGCCAGGACATGCTCGCGAAAATCGGGCATGGTCCGCTGTTGGCGCCACTGGTGATGATGGCGCTGGCGTTCGTGTTGTCGCTGTGCTCGGCGGCGGATGCGTTCGTGGCATCGTCATTCTCGCAGTTCACGATCGCATCGAGAATGGCGTTTCTGGTGATGGGGCCGATGGTGGACATCAAGCTGCTTGCGATGTATAACGGCTTTCTGTCCAGAAAGGCAACTGCGTTCATCTTCGGGCTGGCGTCGGCGCTGGCGCTGCTCTATGCGCTTATATTGCGGCAGATAGGATTGTGAACATGAGAAGCACGCGGAAGAAGCCATTCAATACTGAAGCGCTGGTCCTTGGGGGATGGGCGCTGTTCTTCGTCTTCATACTCGTGTCGGGCCGGCTGCCGCTGTATATCAACCCGAAGTTCGCAGTGCTCCCTGTGGTCGGCGCGTTGATGCTGGCGGCAATGACCTATGTTCGTGTGCGAGCCGGGTCGGGATCGTCAGCGCACAGGGACTGGTCGCTGGCGCCGTGGTTCCTGATGCCTGTCGTGATCGCGCTCGTAGTTCCGCCGGTTGGGCTTGGGGCGTTTGTGGCGGGAAACAGGCAGTCCAGCCTGATGGGGTCTTCGCGGGGCAATAGCTCCATCACGCTCGACCTGAGCAGCAGGTCCGGTTACAAGCAGGCGACGATCCTGGAACTCACGGAGGCAGGTACCATCAAAGGCGGCAAGGTTTCCGTGGTGGGGCAACTACTTGCGGGGCCGGACGGCGCGACAGACGAATGCCTCATCGCGCACTATCAGATGGTGTGCTGCGTCGCGGATTTGCGACCGGTCGTCATTGTTCTCAAATACCCGAGCGGATACGTCCCCAAGATCAATCAGTGGGTAAGGGTCAACGGCACTGCGAAACGCGAAGCGCGCGGCGTCGTGCTCACGGCGGACTCGATAGAGCCGATCTCGGCGCCCAACCCGCCGTATCTCTACTAGCACTGCGCATGGAGGCGCCTCAGTGAAAGAAGTCCTCTATGATGCCCTGATAGATAGCGTCAGGATGATACCATTCCTGCTGTTCGTCTACTACGTGGTGGAATGGCTGGAGTATCAGTACGGCGCGTCGATCCGTTACCGCATTCAGCGAAGCGCGAAGGCGGGGCCGCTGGCGGGGTCGGTGTTCGGGTGCGTGCCGCAGTGCGGGTTCTCGGTGCTGGCGAGCGCGATGTATACGCGGCGGTTCATCACGGTCGGCACGCTGCTCGCGGTCTATCTCTCTACTTCTGACGAGGCGATACCCGTCGTGCTCGCGCAGCCGGACAAGCTTTGGGTGATAGTGCCGCTCATCTGTACGAAGGTCGCAATCGCGCTGGTGGGCGGATATGCCGTGGACGTGGCTATGCGAAGCTACAGGAAGGGCGTGACTGTTAGTGATCCCGAGGGTCTCAAGGAGATCGAAGGCCGCGGCTGCTGCGAGCATCACGTGATCGGCGAGGACCGTAAGCGCGGGATGTTGATCCATCCGCTGGTGCACACCGCCAAGGTGTTCATCTTCATCCTGGTCGTGTCGGCCGGCATCAACGCCCTGATATACAAGGTCGGCGAACACAACCTTGCCAGGGTGCTGCTCGCGCATTCGCCGCTTCAACCGGTCATCACGGCACTGGTGGGGCTGATTCCGAACTGCGCCGCCTCGGTCGCGATCACGCAGGTGTTTCTCAAAGGCGGGATCAGCTACGGCTCAGCCATCGCGGGCCTATGCGCGAGCGGCGGGCTGGGCCTGCTGGTGCTGATGAAGGAGAACCACAGCCCCCGCGACACGGCGAGAATCCTCGGGCTGCTGCTTGGGATAAGCATCGCGGTCGGGATTGTGATCCAATACGTATACGGCTAGTGGTCACATGTGGCAGTGCTGGCCGCTGTAGTAGAGCGTGTTGGGCTCCCACTCGTGATTGTCCCTGTCCTGGATAAGCCGCGATCTGGGGCTGTATTTGGCGTGAGTGTCAGCGTAGACCACGGTCGAGCCGCTCCAGTGCACGTCGCTGGGGATGTCGTAGTTGTTGATCCAGGCGAAATAGCCGTCGTTTATGCTGTTGCGGGATTCGTGGATGAGAATCAGGATCCTGGATGCTCGCCCGGCGCTCTCCACATCGAGCCTGATGTTCTTTTGGCAGGGATAGATGGTGTCCATGTTGTTGCCCATCACGTAGTTCATCGAATACGAGAGCGGGAAGAGGTTTGGGGTGAGATCCTGTCTCTTCTTGTTTATATCGGTCGGGCAGGCGTACACCGCTCTGTTGCGAACGTAGCTCCAGAGTCCGCCATCCTTCAGGTCCAGGAGTGTGCCGCAGACATAACACCCGGCCCAGTCCGGGACTCTCCCGCTCTGTTGCTGAATGCAGAACGGCATGATGCCGTTGTGATCATCGCAATACTCCCTGACCGCCATCATCAACTGCTTGAGATTGCTGAGGCACTTTGCCTGTCTGCCGCGCTCCTTGGCCTCGACGAAGACCGGAAACAGGATCGCCGCGAGAATGGCGATGATGGCAATCACCACCAGAAGCTCGATAAGGGTAAAAGCGGGCCGTTTTGTTTTCATCGATAACTCCCGGGCTGAATGCGTAGCCCGACACTGCGCGTGCTACACGACTCACCCACTCCATGTATTGGACGCTGCTTGTCCTGGAAGTGTTCGCCGATACTCGAGGCCAGACGAGATTAGTAATACCTATTATCGGCGTTATTCAGGCTGCAGTCAAGTCTCTTGGACCACAGGGTGGCTCAAGACGGCTTCATCGCCTGCGAGGGGCAACGCAAGCGGCGCGCGCCGCCCTACTTCACAGGAAGCAGCTCGATGGAGTCGAGCCCAAAGAAAACGCCCTTGGAGCCCTGGTTCTTGCCCTTGCATTCGAACTTGATCTGCAGGGGTCCCGCGGCCAGATCGACGACTCCCAGTCCGACCGCGGGCGCAGGCGCAACGTCTGGGTTGTACAGATCGATGGGCCGGCCGATGGGGCTGCCATTCAGAGATGGCTGATATATCCCGTAATCCCAGGAACTCATGCATTTGAGCGTCACATTGTACTTGCCCGCTTTGTCTACCTGTCCATTGAGTGTGAGAGCGGCCTTCTGATCTGTCGGCGTGAAGAAGAGCTGTGAGCCGCCGCTGCAGCCTGCAATCCCCTGGGAGCGCGGCGCCGGCCCGTTCTCCGGCTTGGCGGTATCGATGAGCGATTCGCCCTCGATGACGACCTCGCCTGTGTGATACATCCTCTCCTCAGCCGAGGGCAGCGGAGCGAAATCCTTGTGCGGTTCGATCTGATACCAGTAGGCGACGCTGGAGAAATCGTCCGCGCGCTCGAGGAACCCGTTCCAGTGGCCGTCCGGCTGCTTGCGCGCGCCCTTGTGTTCGATGGTCACCTCAAGCGATTTAGTAAACGGCACGGGATCGGTTAGGTGGAATCGATACGCGGTGGTGCGCTTGTTGTAGCCGTCGCCTTCCATGATCGGGCAGCCATAGAAGAGGCCGTCCTGCTTCCGCAGGCCCCAACCGTCGCAGAAGTAGTCCTCCGAACCGGTGCCGCGCAGGCTGGGCTCCGTCTCGCCGTCGATGTAGAAGAAGTCGTCGCCCTCTCCCCACCAGCCCGGCTCGTCTGTCCGAACGGACAGATTGCAGCCGACGTAGTGACCTCTGCCCTTCGCGTCGAGAATGAGATAGTCCTCGCCGGCCTTGCATGGGTACTCCTGGCGATACTTCGCGTGGAAGTAGGCGGTGTCATTGGGTAGTTCGTCGAGCTTCTGCCAATCGATGTAGTAGTAGAACGCGCGGCAGCTCTCCTTGCCCTCATTGGTGACTTCGATGCGCGCCGATTTGGCGAATGGCATAGGGAAGTAGCAGTTGCGCCCGCGGCCGTTGGACGTCACACGGAACGGCAGGGAGTCCACAGTCACGTCCATGCCGTGGCCCTCGCAGAAGAAGTCGTTGACAGGCGCCTCGACACTCGGAGTCGGCTCGCCGTCCCAATACATGCGCAGGACTAGCTTCTTGCCGTAGAAGCGCTCACTGTCGGCGATTGTGAACCAGATGTGGACGATCCTGCCGGGACCGGTCAGTTCGGCAAGGGTGAGCTTGCCTCCCGGTGGGATGGGTCGGGCGTCACCGTTGCCGTTCTTCCAGTTCGGGGCAGAACTGGACGCCCGCATCGCGTGGAAGTCCTTGAGCGTGGCGATGTCGCCCAAAAGCCCCGAAAGCTCGGCGGCGCCTGCAACAGATGATAGGAACAGAATTGCCAGAATTACGAGTAGTGGCGTCTTCACGTTAACCCCCCAAACGTGTGTTTCTCCACTACGATACCACGATCAGCTCCGCATGGGAATATGCATGAGGCCGGCAATCCGGTATACTAGATGCCGGACGCGGTCCCTGGAGGCTAGATGTGAATCTATTTCTCGACGAACTCGACCTGAGCAATGCACTGCAGGAGCACGGCAGCGCGCAGCCGTGCAAGTCTGTTGACGGGAACCCGCTGCGGTTGGGTGGGAAGACCTACGCGCGCGGGGTGGGCAGTCACGCGCGGAGCGAGATCGCCCTCGATCTCAAGAAGGCAGCGACCCGCTTCGAGGCGATGGTCGGCATCGATGATGAGGTGGAGGGCAGGGGAACGGTCGTCTTCGAGGTGTGGGTGGACGGCCGCAAGGCCGCTCGCACCGACATCCTGTACGGCATCGAAACTGCCGAGATCTCGGTCGATCTCAGCGGCGCCGAACGCCTGGTGCTGGTCATCAAGGACGCCGGTGACGGCATCGGCTGCGATCACGCCGATTGGGCCGACGCCAGGCTGACTCTCGACTCGGCGGTGACCGCGCTGCCCGAGACGGTCGAGACGCTGGCGTGGGCGTATGCTTCGCTCGAATCGCCGGAGCCATATCTGCTGATTCCGCGCGGAGTTGGCGCGGTTGTGGGCGGCAGCTTCGAGTTTCGGATGGCCGCCACCGGCGCCGAGCCGCTTACCTACGCCGCGCGCAACCTGCCGCGCGGGCTTGCTCTGGACGCAGATACAGGCGCGATCAGCGGCGTGACGGCCGAACCGGGCGAGTTCGACGTTGAGATCGAGGTAAGCAACGCCCTGGACTCCGCCCGCCGCGTGATGACGATCTCAGTGCTCGATCTGGCGTATGGAACGCCGGCCGAGCCGGAGATTCGGGGGCCGAGAGTGGTCGGTACGACCCCGGGCAGGCCGTTTCTCTTTCTGATTCCGGCCGCAGGTGACGCGCCGCTGAGCTACTCCGCGCGGGGCTTGCCGGAGGGTCTGGCGCTGGACGGATCGACGGGGATCATCTCGGGCAGTGTCGCGCAACCGGGCGATACGCGGTCGAGCTCAGCGTGAGCAACACGCATGGGGCCACGAACCGCGCTCTGACGATCATCGCCGGCGATCACAAGCTCGCGCAGACGCCTCCGATGGGTTGGAACTCCTGGAACGCATGGGGGATGAGCGTGAGCGCGGAGAAGGTGCGCAGGGCCGCGGATGCGATGGTCGAATCGGGCCTTGCGGCGGTCGGGTTCCAGTATATCAACATCGACGATGGCTGGCCGGGCGTTCGCGACGAAAGAGGCGAGATTCAGGCCAACGAGAAGTTCGGCGATATGAAGGCGCTTGCGGACTACGTGCATTCCAAGGGGCTGCGGATCGGCATCTACTCCTCGCCGGGGCCGTCAACGTGTGGCGGCATGGAGGCCAGCTATCAGCACGAAGAGCAGGACGCGCGGACGTGGTCGGAGTGGGGGTTCGACTACATCAAATACGACTGGTGTTCGTATCAGCAGATCGTAGACTCCGACCTGCCGGGCCGATCACGAAAAGCCCTACAGGATCATGCGCGCGGCGCTGGACAGGTGCGACCGCGACATTGTGTTCAGCATCTGCTGGAGCGAACGCGAGGTCCACATCTGGGGGCCGGCCGTCGGCGGGAATCTCTGGCGGACGACCGGCGACATCGTGGACACGTGGGAGAGCTTGGAGAGCATCGGTTTCAGGCATACCGGCTACGACGCCTACGCCGGCCCCGGCCATTGGAACGATCCGGACATGCTGATTGTCGGCAAGCTGGGTTGGGGGCCGAACGTCCATCCGACGCGCCTCACCGCGCACGAGCAGGTCACCCACATCACGCTCTGGAGCCTGCTGGCTGCGCCGCTGTTGATCGGCTGCGATATGTCGCAGCTCGACGACTTCACGCTCGCGCTGCTGACGAACCCCGAAGTGATTGACGTCGATCAGGACCCGCTGGGCAAGGCGGCGGATCGCAAATCCGTTGACGGCCAGACGGAAGTCTGGGCGCGGCCGCTGTTCGATGGCGCGATTGCCGTTGGGTTGTTCAACAGAGGAGGGGATGCGGCGGATGTGACGGTGAGATGGGCGGACTTGGGCGTAGAGGGCGCGCGGCGCGTGCGCGACCTGTGGCGGCGCAGGGACCTGGGCGTGTTCTCTGACTCATTCACCACCGCAGTACCGAAGCACGGGGCGGCGATGTTGAGGATAGGGTAGGGGAGACGGCTAGGAAGTGGCAGCGAGCGGCTTGCGAAAGACGGTGGCGATCAGGAGAAGCGCGATCACGAGCATTGCGAGGCTGGCGCCCTGGGCTTGCGTGAGTCCGAACATCCACAGCTTGGCCGAGCATCCGCTGCGAAGGAACTCGATAGCGAAGCGGTAGATCGAGTAGAGCGCTATGTAGACCACGAAGACGAACCCCGGCCTGCGGCCCATTCGCTCCACCTTTGTCAGCAGCCAGAATATGAGCAGGTTCGCGACGACGGCGTAGAGCTGAGTGGGATGGGACGGCGGCGTCAGAAGGCCGGTCTTCTCGTCGACGAACCTCACGCCCCAGGGCAGGCTGGTCGGGCAGCCGTAGCAGCAGCCGTTCAGAAAGCACCCGATGCGCGTGAACGCGTAGGCAATCGCTATCGATGGGGCGAGCAGGTCGCCGCATTTCCAGTATGGCAGTTTCGCGAGCCTCGCATAGACGTAGCCGCCGATCATTGCGAGCGCAAGTCCTCCGTGGAAGCTGAGTCCGCCCTGCCAGACGGCGACGAAATCCTGCCAGCGCTCGGTGGCTGGATTGAGCAGAATGAACACGATCCTCGCGCCGATGACGCCGCTCACAAGCAGCACGAGGGCGAGGTCGTATATCCGGTCGGGTTCGATACCGTAGCGCTTTTTGGATATGCGGATCGCCCGCCAGATGCCGAGGGCAAAGCCCAGCGCCAGCATCGGCCGTAGGCTCGAATCTGCAGACCGAATATGGTGAAAAGTGTGCTTCGCATCAGGAGTTAGGAGTTGCCCTCGTCCTCGTGTTCTTCGTCTGTCTCGGAGCGCCGCCTGTCGATTATATATACGTGGATAACGACCAATATCGCACCGATCACTATCGCCGCGTCCGCGAAGTTGAACGTCGGCCAGGCAAGGATCGCCTGCCCCGACTTGATGTGGAACTCCAGAAAATCGGTGACCCCTCTTGAAGCGAACAGAATGCGGTCGATCAGGTTGCCGATCGCGCCGCCGAGCAGCATGCCCAGCCCTATGGACAGGCACAGCGATCCCGCGCCACTACGTCTGAGCCGGACGATAGCATATATCGCGACCAGCCCGGCAAGAATGAACAGCGGCGCCCAGTTGGGAAACATGCCGAACGCAGCGCCTGTGTTGAACACGAGCCTGAGATCGAAGACGCCGCGAATGACGCGCACGGGTCTTTCTGGAGCTAGATAGAGCCGGGCCAGCGCCTTAGTGAGTTGGTCGAGAACGATTGCGGCAAGCGCGGTTGAGTAGAACCAGATGGTATTGCGCGGGCCCAAGTCAGCGTCTCTCCATCCTCTCCTGGCAGTCGACGCACAGGGTGGCGTAGGGAATGGCCTTGAGTCTTTCGGGCTTGATGGGGCTGTCGCAGCGGTCGCACGTGCCATAGCTCCCGTCGTCGATCTTGCGCAGGGCCTCGGCGATACGTTCGAGCATGTCTGGATAGTTCTCGTCGAGCGCGTAGTCCTTCGTGCGCTCGAATGTTTCGCTGGCGGCATCAGCCGGATGGTGATCGTCATAGTCCGCCAACTCACCACTCCGCTCGGCAATGTCGCTGCTGACCGCATGATGCTCCGCCGTCAGTCTTTCGTGCTCGGCAATCAGCAGCTTGCGGTATTTCTCCAGGTCCAAGCTCTTGCTCACGTTTGCTCTCCTATGGCTGCAACGCATCGTTCGCATAGCTGCGGTTGGTCGGCGTTGCTGCCAACAGATTGTAGCACAAGCCAGCATCGCGCGCACTTTTCGCCCAGCGGCGGCTCCACCGAGACCGATACTTCGCCGCTTCCCGACCGCTCCAGCGCCAGTTGGGACACGATCATCACGGCCGGCAGCACGCCCCCGTACGGCGCAAGCAGATCATATAGCTCATCGGGAACGGCAAGCGTAACCTTCGATTCCAGCGGCTTGCCGATCTTGCCGCCCTGCCGCGCCTCCTCCAGCGCCGCGAGAACGCGCTCCCGCACCTCAAGTATCCGCGCCCACCGTGCCGCAAGTTCGGCGTCCATACAATCCGCGCGCACCTCAGGAAACGCGCGAGATGCACCGATTCCCTTCCTTGCTCTCCACTCTCCGCTCTCCGCTCTCCGCCCGCCATTGCCTGCCACACTTCTTCGGACGTATGACGAGAATCGGCGCGATCATCCCGCACCAGCGCGGACAGTATCGCATACAGCGCCGTCTGCGCGGACCGCCGCTCCTTGGAGCCCTGCGCGGAGGCGTACAGCCTGTCCTTTAAGAATATCCAGATAGAACCCACTTAAATCCACCGCGCAGTAATTGTGCACGCCGAATGATACACCTTGTGGAACTCGTAGGCCTCGTAAGCGCTTCGTGACCTCGCCCAACAGCTCCTGCAGCCGATGCAGCGCGAAGCGGTCCAGCTCCTCGATCTCAGAGTAGGCGCACGGCGTCCTTCGCCGGGTCGAAGTCCGATAGGTTGCCGAGTATGAACCTGAATGTGTTCCGGATGCGGCGATATGCGTCGATCGCTCGCGTGAACATCTCCTGGCCGAAGCGCACGTCCTCGAAATAGTTGAGCGATGAGACATAGCAGCCGCAGCATGTCCGCGCCGATGTTCTTGATCGCTTCCTTGGGCGCGATGGCGTTGCCGCCGGACTTGCTCATCTTCTTGCCTTCGGCGTCGAGCACGTAACCGTGGGTCACCAGATCCTTGAACGGCGATCCGCCCTTCGTGGCGGTCCCGACGATGATCGACTTATTGAACCACCCCCTGTGCTGATCCGAGCCTTCGAGGTAGACGTCGGAAACGAAGTCGCCGTAGAGTCCTCTCGGTCACCGCGCGGCAGCTCGAACCCGAGTCGAACCACACGTCGAGCACGTCCTCTTCCTTAGTGAACTTGTCCCGCCGCAGCTTCGGGCACTTGAACCCCTCGGGCACGAACGCCGATGCGTCTTTCTCGAACCACGAGTCCGAGCCGTTCTCGAGCGCGTCCTCGTAGACCAAGTCGATCACGTCTTTGCTCAAGATCGGCTCCTTGCACCCGTCGCAGAACAGCACCGGGATGGCGACCCCCCACGATCTCTGCCGCGAAAGGCACCAGTCCGGCGAGCTCTCGATCATAGCAGTAGAGCCGATTGCGTGCCCTCGACGGCGGGAAGCACCTGACCGAATCCTCGATCTCACTCAATATGCGCTTGCGCAGATCGTCGTGATCGATCGTCACGAACCACTGCTCCGTCGCCCTGAACACCACCGGCTTGTGGCATCGCCAGCAGTGCGGATAGCTGTGGGTGATCGTGCTGCTCGGCAAGCAGGCTGCCGTTCTCTCGCAAGCGCATCGATAACGGCCTGGTTGCCCTGCTTGATGATGTGAAGCCCCTCGAACTGGCCCGCGAGATGGGTGAATCGGCCCTTGCCGTCGACGGGATTCAGCACTTCGAGGCCATATTTCTGCGCCCGTCTCGAAGTCCTCGCGACCGTGCCCGGGCGCGGTATGAACGACGCCGGTCCCGTCTTCCAGCGTGACATAGTTCGCATGCGACGAGGATCGGAGTCGCGGTCGATAGATCGGGTGCTTGAAGACCATTCCCTCGAGCTCGCGGCCCTTGACGGTCTTTGCGACGCAGTACTTCTCCTTGCCGGCGGCGGTCATCGTCTGCCGACGAGCTCCGCGGCGACCAGATACCGGTCACCATCCGCATCCACGAATGCGTATTCATAGTCCGGATGAACGGCCACGGCCAGGTTCGCCGGGATCGTCCACGGCGTAGTGGTCCAGATGATTGTATAACATTGCCGATCTGGTGCGTTGCGAACAGCCCGTTCGGGTCGCTCACCAGCGGGAAGCGCACGAATATCGAGTGCGAAGTATGATCGGCATATTCGATCTCGGCTTCCGCGAGCGCTGTCTCGTCGTTGATGCACCAGTAGATGGGCTTGAGGCCGCGATAGATGTAGCCCTTCTCGACCATCTCGCCGAAGACCTTGATGATGGTCGCCTCATACTCCCGGCTCATCGTGAGATACGGGTGCTCCCAGTCGCTCGATCAGGCCGAGCCGCTTGAGCTGCTCGCGCTGTATGTTGACCCACTTCTCCGCGTAGACGCGGCACGCCTTGCGCATGTCCAGCTTGCGTCGGCGTTTCGTGCTTCTTTCGGAACTCCTCCGCAGACCTTCTGCTCGATCGGCAGGCCGTGGTTGTCCCAGCCGGGGATATACGGCACGCGATAGCCGCTCATCGCCTTGTAGCGGACGATGAAGTCCTTCAGCGACTTATTGAGCGCGTGGCCCATGTGGATGTCGCCGTTGGAGTAGGGCGGGCCGTCGTGGAACACGAACGTGCCCTTGGGCGCGTCGCGCTCGGCTATCTTCTGGTAGACCTGATGGTCCTCCCAGAACTTCTGGAACCCCGGCTCCCGATTAGGCAGATCCGCCTTCATCGGGAAATCGGTCTTTGGCAGGTTTACTGTTTTGCTATAGTCCATTCCGACACAAACTCCGCTACGGCTTCTTGCCACGGCCTCGCGCTGTCGCGGCCCAGAAGCTCCATTCGATAATGCCGCAGGACCGAATACTTGCGGCCGCGGGTGGGCGTGGGCCATTGCTCGGACTTGATCGGTACTATCTCTACTTCGCGTCTTGCCCGCCGCGTTCAGAATCGCGCTTGCAAACTCGAACCAGGAGCAGCTCCCCGAGTTCGTGAAGTGATATACGCCATACAGCGGCGAACCGACCAGCCTCGCGAGAAACTCCGGCAAGGTCCTTCGCATAGGTCGGCGAGCCGATCTGGTCCGCAACCACCCGCAGCTCGGGCTTGACATCAGCCGCCTTGAGTATGCTCAGCGCGAAGTTCTTGCCGTGCGGCGCGAATAGCCACGACGTGCGCACGATGTAGTGCTTCGCGGCAGATGCTCTGAATCGCGCGTTCACCGGCCAGCTTGCTCGCGCCATAGCGCTCCGAGCGGATTGGGCGAATCGAATTCTGTGTACGGCTCGCCCTTCTCGCCGTCGAAGACGTAGTCCGTGCTGACGTATGCAATCGGGCAATCGATCGATGCGCACGCGCAGGCCAGGTTCCACGTGCCGACGGCGTTGATCTTATGCGCGGCGTCCGGATCACGCTCGCAGCCGTCAACGTCGGTCATCGCGGCGCAGTGGATCACCATCTCCGGCCGGACGCGATTGATGACGTCGAACACCGCGCGCGGTGTCCGTGATGTCCAGGATCTCGCAGCCTCGGATCACGTCCGTAGGAATGACCGTATGCTTACCCTTCAGCGCCTCGCAGACCAGCGATCCCAGCATTCCGCAAGCGCCTGTGACGAGAACCCGCAACGTACACCTCCGGTACATACCGCAAAGCCCCTGTCTTACAGCAGGGGCCTTGATTGGCAACGCATACATTATAGCGGCGCGGTGCCCTGTGGTCAAGCTGGCTTGCTGCGAAGCAGAAGCCCGAGCAGACCAAGAGTGAATCCTCCGGCGCACACGTAGGCGAACCAGTCGCCCAGGCGTGAGGCGAGCGTTGTTGAGCGTCGCAGCCACACTCGGCCGACCACGGTGGCCATCTCTCGGGCCGGACCGCGCATCGCGATTCGTCCCGATCCGTCCACGATGGCCGAAAGCCCCACGCTATCCGCCCACACGATCGGCACGCCGTTCTCCGCCGCTCTGAACGGCACAATCGCGCTGTGGAAGTAGTTCAGGAGCGAACTGGGCATTTCCGGGTCGTGGACCGGCACAAGCACGACATCCGCGCCCGCGCGAACGAGATCGCGCACGACCGCGGGGAACTGCGTATCGAAGCAGACAGCCATTCCCGCACAGAATCCGCCTCGGTCGATGGGAAGGGATCGCGTGCCGGGCGAGCATTGTCTGTTCTCGTCGCCGAACAGAAACCGCTTGTTCTGCTTGCCGATGACCTGCCCACTCGGCGAGAAAAGGCATGCGGTATTGTAAGGCTTCGCATTTGCGCGCGGCTCGATGACGTCAGCCACTACGTAGACGCGGTTGTCTCGCGCTGCCCTGGCGGGATTGCCGTCTTCTGGACTCAGTTTCTGCTCGGGCCAGACGACCAGCGACGCTTTGTCGGCGACACCGCGCGTTATCGTGCGCGCATCGCACGCGTACTTGGCCTGAACAGCCGCGAGCCTCAGGACGCGTCCGTGCTGGGTCATCGGGAACTGGACTACCGCTCCCGATATGACGGCCAGTGACGCGATGGCAAGCATCGGCCACGCGGCTTTGGGCTTCGAGAATGCAGCCACAATAGCCGCCGGCACGAACCAGACGAGAAAGCTCACGCCCCAGATGCTGGTATACGAAGCCAGCTTCAGCATCGCGGGGTTCTGATATTGGGAGATCGCGACGTTGACCGGGAAGACCCACGTGCTCGCCAACTCGGCACTCACGCCGGCACACGCGACGAACAGCGGCTGAATCGCGGGATGGAGGCGGGTCGATAGCGATCCGAATGCGGCAGTGAAGGCTAGCGCGAGCGCAAGTGCACCGAAAACAGCGAACAGGTTGCCGAACTGGCTCGCCTCGGTGATCCTGCCCGATAGAATCAGCGCGCACGTAAGCGCCGCCAGCAATCCGCCCCCGGCTGCTATCAGAGGGCGGCACATGCGGGCAGCGATCAACAGCGGCAGAAATGCTACCCAGCCAAGGATTCCCATTCCCATCGGCGGCAGCGCGAACGCGAGCAGGATACCGGACGCGATAGCGAGCAGCAGCACTGCAACCGACCGCCAGGCGGGCTTGCTCATCAGGGCATGCGATGTGTCTTGAGTCTTCACGCGTCTAGTTGTTCGTCGGGCGTGGCGCACATTCCTCTTGACCGATCAAGCCGGAGCGTGCAGAATATAGTCGAGATGAAGCGGTCAGAGAAGATAACAGCGGAGACCGATCTCTACCGTCCCGTGCATGACTATCTCGTCGAGCAGGGGTATACCGTGCGCTCTGAGGTCCATCACTGCGACATCGCCGCCGTCCGGGGCGAGGATCTGGTCGTGATCGAGATGAAACGGAGCCTCACGTTGGGGCTTCTCACACAGGCCGTGGAGCGCCAGAAGATCACGGACTCGGTGTATGTGGCGGTCCCGCGGCCATCGAACATGCGAACGTGGAACGCTCGGACGAGATCGCTCCAAAGGCTGCTCAAACGGCTCGAACTGGGGCTGATCCTGGTGTCGATTGGGCCGGCGCGGCCAGGCGCGGAAGTGGTGTTTCACCCCATCGAATCCGCTCGTCGCAAGCAGAAGAGGGCGCGTCGAGCCGTGATATCCGAGATCGGGAACCGGATCGGCGATTTCAACCAGGGTGGCAGTACGCGCCGCAAGCTCGTTACCGCGTATCGCGAGAACGCCGTTCAGATCGCCTGCTGCCTTGTCGAGCATGGGGCGATGTCACCAAAGGACCTGAGAGCGCTCGGCACCGGCGACAAGACGCTGGCCATCCTGCGGAACAACGTCTACTCGTGGTTCGAGCGGGTCTCCCACGGAGTCTATGCCGTGACTTCCAGAGGCAGAGCTGAGATCGGCCAGGTACCCCGAACTGGTGGAGCACTACTCACGGCTGCCGCGCACCTAGCAGCAATCGGATAAACTCCGTCTCGGTTGTAGGAGGGGTTTCCAAACCCCGATTCCCGAGCGTGAGGCCTGTGCATTCGGGGTCTGGAAACCCCTCCTACAGCACTTTGTCCGGCGGCTGCTAGCGCTGCGTGCCACTGAGCGCGCTTCGCTGTTCGGCGCTCAGCAGGCAGCCTTCGATGCAGTCCGGTGTGCACGAAGCGTCGCACGGCTCGACGTGGATCGTGACCGTGCTGGCGGGGAAGCGCTGTTTGATCGCGGCGACTATGTCGTCGTGGAGTTTGTGCGACTCCTCGACGGACATATCCGCGGTCACGAGCAGATGGAACTGGATGAATCGCTGCGCGCCGGCCTTTCGCGTGCGCAGGTGGTGAAACCCTCGAACCGGGGCGCCTATGCCGCTGACGTAGTCCCGAATCCACTCCTCTTCGTCGGCGGGCAGGCTTGCGTCAAGAAGATCGCGGCCGGATTCGATGGTGAGCTTGTATGCGGCCCTGAGGATCAGAAGCGCCACCGCGATTGCCGCCACGGGGTCAATCCACTGCAGGTGCTCCTTGGGAAAGAACTTCGCCCCGACCCAGATCATGCCGAGGCCGATCATCACTCCGGCGGACGTGTAGACGTCCGTCATCAGGTGCCAGCCATCGGCCTTCAGCGCGGCCGAGTCCGTTTCGTTGCCGACCTTGAACAGCCTCCGCGAGACGACTATGTTAGCGATGGCCGAAAAAAGCATCACACCCACGCCCAGCCCAGCGTGCTCCATCAATCTGTGATTCAGAAGCTTGACGACTGCTCCCCAGATGATCCAGATCGCCGCAAGGAAGATGAGCGCGGCCTCGATTGTGCCTGAGACATTCTCGATCTTGCCGTGGCCGAATGGGTGGTGCTCATCCGCCGGCTTTGCGGATGACCTTACCGCAAAAAGCGCGATCGAAGCCGCGAGCAGATCCACTCCCGAGTGTATTGCCTCGGAGATCACCGAAACGGATTGCATCGTCACGCCGACCACGATCTTGAGGATCACGAGCGTCGCGTTCGATATTACCGATAGCAGCGCTACCGAGGATTTTCGCCTGGCAACGTTAGACAATTCCAGCCTCCAAAACCACAAAAGCCCTGTGGGACATTGCACAGTCCCACAGGGCTCAATACCTGCTGCCTACTTGCTTAGGCCCAGCCGCGCTCTCCGAATACCGAGAGCCGCCTGATCTTGACCCGATTATAGCCGCCAACGCGGCCTGTGTCAAGAGATCTCGCTATCTCACCGCGAACGCGGCGCTGGTCCGCAGTTGCGGTCCCTCTGGCGGCGAGACAAGCACGGCTCTCTTGTCCGGATTAGCGATCAGGATTCGCCGAGTACCGTCCGGTTCGGTAACCGCCACGGCGGCCGCGGTCGACGTATCGAGCTTTCTACCACTCTCATCCATTACCGGCAACTGCTTGAGTTGGGCAGGTTTCCCGCTCAGCGAGAGATACCATACGTAAGCGGTGTCCTTGGCTTTCCGCCGGAACATGACGGCCGGCACCCGGTCCTTGACGTTTGCGCCAATGCCGGTAGCGGCTATGACCTCAGTCGGCTCACCAGCCGCAAGCCCGATCACGACCTTGAGATCGTCCGATACGGTGGCGCTCAGGGCCACGCCCTTGTTGGTGGTGCTGGTCGTCGCGTCTTCGAGACACTTGTAGCCGCGCGCGTCCGGCAGCGGCCACGGAGTTCCGGGGGGAAGTGCCGGCCCACTGTCCGCGCTCGTGATAGACGACATCATAAGTGTGCTCGGCGTCCGATGTGATCTGATCGACGAAGACGATCAGGTCCCGGCTGACCATCGCTGCCGTGCGAGTGAAGCGGACACCGTCGTGGATTGGGCCGGCGTCGCAGACGGAGTAGTCAACATCCTTCTCGCTGCCGAACGCAATCGACCGGCCGTCGGCGGGATTCTGCGATTCCTGGTCGATGACGAGCGTGTTGTGCGCGGCAGTCGTCTTATACCAGTCGAACCGAATCGGCAGGCCGTAGCGGCACGCGCCGGGGTCGAGGCCGAGCACATGTCCTTTGGCGTAGAGTATGAAGCCGAGCTTGTCGGGATGGCCGTGACCACCGCCGTGCGGGCCGTACTTCATGCACAGCCAGGTCGCGTCGGTGCCCTTTCCCTTGCAGAGTATCGCATAGCCGCTCTTTGGATGGTTGGCGCTGCGGCGTTCCTCGACGGGCGCGGCCGGAAGCGTTGGCACGCCGAACCACAGCGCGATATCGTTCACCCTCTTGCTTGACGCAAGCATTTCCAGGCAGACTGGGTCTCTATATCGCGCGTAGGCCAACTCGTAGAGGGGGGAGTCTCCCGCAAGGCTGACCTCGCCGCTGTCGTTGAATGCGGGAAGTCGCTTGTTGGGCATCATGAAGAGCAGCGGCGCGTCGGACATGCTCTTATACTGCGGCACGTAGAGGTCTATGCCACAGTTTCGCGCGGCCTCGGTAAGCGGCCATATCGCCGACATCGTATAGAAATGATAACCCCAGGCGCCTTCCCACCATTCTCCGTCAGCGGTCACGCCTTTCTGCATCTGAGATCGATAGCCGGTGTCGGCGTTATCGATTGCATACCGGATGAGGTCCTTGTCACCCACCAGGAACCCGACAAGCCCCATCGCGCTGTTGCGCCAGTTCTGGATGTTGTGGATGCCGCTGGGCCCCGGCTGGATCACTTCCTTTGCCGCGGGTATAAGGAGCTTGTTGGTGATGGCGTCGCGGTCCGATTCGGAAAGGGTGTTCCATACGAAGTCGGCGCCCTGGCAGACCGGAATCAGCCACGTCGATTCGTCCAGGTTCTGGGAACCCACGCGTCCTCCGCCGACCTTGGCTTCGCCGCGCGTGTTGTGCAGAGGATAGGTCAGGTACTTCTCGGCATAAGCAAGCAGGATGTCGCGGGCTTTCTCGGCGTAGCGAGTATCGCCGGTGACCTGATAGGCCAGCCCGAGATTCAGGACCGCGCGCGACCATTTGTTGTGAGGCACGTGCAGAACGCAGCCGTCGTAATCCGTGCTGGGTTTCGTCGGGTCGCCGAGTAGGATCTCTCCACCGACCGGACACTTGTGCTCCCACTGCCACTGCCCGATCTGCTTCCCGGTCTGCAGGCCGCAGCCATGCACCGGGCAGGCGTACCAGTGATACCAGTTCGCTCCGCGCGGCGGTAGAACGATCTCCTCGGCAAGCACTTCGTCGGCCGCCTTCTTGATGGCTTCCCAGCGGGCCCTGGCCCAGTCGAAGTGCTCGATGCGGTCCTTCATTTGGCTGATGCCGTCAGCACTCAGCAAGAGGCGAGGGTGTGACGGGAGGTCAAAGATGTCCATTTCGATGGGTTTCCTCTCGGCGGGCGCGGGGAGTGCGCAGGCGGCACAGAGCGCAAGCAGGGCTGTGCTGATCGATGCGGTGGCAAACGAGAAACGCGACATAGATAGTTCCTGCGGACGTCCCACCTCAGAAGACTGGGCTACGTCTCGCTCTTGATCCTCTGATCCTCGCGCACGACCTTCCGGCAGCCGCCTTCGTGGCTGAGCGACCAGTCGGTGAGCGGCGCGGGTTCGAGGAGCTTGTCGAGTTGGCCGAGGGCCTTCAGGCGATCGTAGATGAGCTGCCAGCCGCATTCGATGTCGGGCGAGACCTCGCACTTGCCGTCGCGCGCGCCGCCGCACGGTCCGCTCAGCAGCCCTTTGGAGCAGCGCGTGAGCGGGCAGACCGCGCCGTAGATCCCAGCACGCACTTGCCGCATGCCGCGCACTTCTCCGCCCATACGCCTTGCTCCTCGAGGATGCCGATGAACTTGGTGTCCAGGCCGGGGTAGACGGGCGTGTCGGGGTAGCGCTCGGCGATCGCCTGAACGCCCGCCCCGCACGCAAGCGAGAGCACCGCATCGGCCTTGCTGACCTCTTCGAGTATATCCTCGATGAACTGGTTCTCGCACTGGCGCTCGATAGTCGCCTCGACGACCTCGTGCTCTGTCTCCGTCGAGCCTGAATGCGATCCGCAGCGCCGAACTCAGCATTCCGACCTCGCGCTCGCCGCCGGCCAGGCATACGGTCACGCAGCCTCCGCAGCCGAGCACGAGTATCCGCTTGTGCTGAGCCAGCATCGGCCTTCATGTCCTGTATGTTCTTCCGATGGGCGACTATCATTACGGTACCTCCATTGGTGCGGATTTCATGTTGTGAACGTGATACTGGAGACCGCTAAGCACTACTCGATTTGTAACTCTACTCTGTTCACGCTGTGTCGCAAGGGCTGGGGCCGAGCTCCGATCCTCTCCGTCATCGTCCACGATGTCCGCGAATGTCGGGCCCTCGCGCTGGAGAGGTTGAACATCTCCAGCCTGCTCGGGTTCGAGTCCGGCTTCTTCGAGCATCTCGCGCACGAGGGCCGTGCGCTTCTTGGCCGCAGGTTGCCCTCCTGGAAATGGCATCCGCCTTCCAGGCAGCCGGCGACTATCACGCCGTCAACGCCTTGCTCGAACGCGTTCATGAATGTAGGCGGCATCGAGCTTGCCCGTGCACGGCAGCCGCAGCACGCGCACGTTCGGCGGGTACTGCAGCCGCATCGACCCGGCCAGGTCGGCGGCCGCATATGCGCAGTAATGGCAGCACAGAGCCAGTATTCTTAGGTTCGATACGTCATCAGCATCTCTGTTCGTAAGTCGTCACTTCACTGAACCGCAGACCATCAACCCTACCAGTTCGAGCAGTGCTTCGATTGCCGCTTCGACCTGTGTGTCCAGTGAAGTGCTGCAAGCTGGATCGCCTTCGCGGGACACTCCGCGGCGCAGCTTCCGCAGCCCATGCACTTCGCCGCCTGAATCTCCACTCGGTTCTTGCCGTTGCGACGCTGACCTCCGGCGCGCCGTAGGGACAGACCTTCACGCAGGTCAGGCACGACACGCACTTGCGCACGTCCACCTTGCTCACCTGGCCGCCGACGACGCGATCGTCTTCTTGCTCAGGATCGTCGCCGCGCGACCCGCCGCCGCCCGCCCCTGCTGCATGTTCTCGGCAGTCGTCTTCGGCGAGTGGGCGCTTCCGCACAGGAATATGCCTTCGGACGCGAAGTCCACTGGCCGCAGCTTCACGTGCGCTTCGAGGAAGAAACCGTCGGCTGTTGAGCGGGACCTTCGCGAGCTCGGATATGGTCTCGATTATCCATCGCAGGCGATGTGCCGGTCGAAAGCGCGAGCAGATCGAGTTCCAGGCTTACACGGCACGCCGAGTTCAGGCTCGATGAACTCGATCGTGAGCTTGCCGTCGGCTGCACCTCGGGCGCGCTGCTCAGGCTCATATCTCACGAACAGCACTCCCATCTCGCGGGCTTTCTGATAGTAACACCTCGTTCGCGCCGTATGTGCGCATGTCTCGATAGAGCACGACCACATTCGCGTCGGGCCGAAGTTCCTTGATGCTTGATCGCGTTCTTGACGGCCTCGGTGCAGCACGATCGGCTGCAGAACGGTCGCTCGTCGTTGCGCGAGCCGACGCACTGGATCATCGCGACTGTCGCGCCGCTCCGGCAGATCGACAGCGCCCGACGCGAGCCCGTTCCAGCTCGCGCTGGGTCACGACGCTCGGGTCCGTGCCGTAGAGATACTCGGTCGGCTTGTGCTCGATGCCGCCGGTTGCGACGATCAGCGCGCCGAAGTTGACCTCGGTCGTGCCGTCGGCGTCGTCGATCTCGGCCGTGAAGCTGCCGATGTGGCCCTTCGAGCGACTGACCTCGGCCGGATAGATGCGCCGAGATCAGCGGGTGTCTGTTCCACCGCGAGACGAGCTCGATCACGAGCTCGCCCGGCGCGAGCCGTCCGCCGAGCTGGTCCGACTTCTCGACCAGATGCACCGGGAAGCCCTGGTTTGCAAGCGACAGCGCCGCGGTCATTCCGCTCGGCCCGCCGCCGATGACCAGCGCGGACTGCGCGACCGGCAGTTCCTCGGTCGCAAGCGCCGATCAGCCTGGCTGATCTGCCCGACCGCCATTCGCACGAGGTCGATCGCCTTCTCGGTCGCGGCCTCGGGATCGTTCGAGTGCACCCACGAACACTGGTCGCGGATGTTCGCCATATCCACGAGGAACGGGTTCAGGCCGCACTCGCGCGCGGTGTCCCGGAACAGCGCCTCGTGGGTTCGCGGCGTGCAGGATGCGACTATCAGCCGGTTCAGGTTGTGCTCTTTGATGAGCTCCTTGATTCGGTCCTGCGTGTTGTCCGCGCAGGCGTAGACGGCGTTCTCGGCGTAAGCCACGTAGGGCATGTCCTTCGCCGCCTCGACCACCTTGCTCGACATCGATCACGCCCGCGATATTGATCCCGCAGTGGCAGATGAAGCACGCCGATGCGCGGGACGGCGTCGGTGAAATCGTGCTCGCGGCGGATAGATCTTCTCAGTGACCAGCGTGCCGCGGGCCGGGGCGAGCATCTCCATCGCCATCGCGGCGGCGGCGCTGGCCTGGGTGACGGTCTCGGGAATATCTTTCGGCTCCTGGAACGCGCCCGCCACGAACACGCCCTCGCGGGAGGTCGCGACCGGTCGCGAACTCGTCGGACTTGCAGAACCCGCACTCGTTGAGCTCGACGCCGACCGCCGACGCCGTGCGCAGTCGCCTCTTCGCTGGGCCGCAGGCCGGTGGAGAGGATCGACCAGGTCGAACTCCTCATCGACCGGCTTGCCGTCCTTGATGTAGGAAATGCCGCAGGTTCTTCGTGCCGGGCATCTCGACCACGCGGGAGATCATGCTTCGCACGAACCGCACGCCGTTGGTCTTCGCGCGCTCGTAGTAGCGGTCGAAATCCTTGCCGAACGCGCGGATGTCGGTGTAGAAGATGGTCGGTTTCGAGGCCCGGCGAGTGGCTCCTCGGCGATCACCGCCTCCTTGATCGCCGCCATGCAGCAGACCGACGAGCAATAGGGCCTCTCGTTCGCGGCATCGCGCGAGCCGACGCACTGGATGAATGCGATCTTCTTCGGCTCTCTGCCGTCGCGACGGGCGCTGCAGATGCCCGCCGAACGGCCCGCCGGCGGAGAGCATTCGCTCGAACTGGACGTTGGTGACGACGTTATCATAGCGACCGAAGCCGAACTCGCCTCGCAGGCGCGCGTCGAACTCCTCATAGCCCGGCGCGAGCACGACCGCGCCGACTTCGATCTCCTCGATCGAGTCGATCATATTGTGGTCGATTGCCTTGGCGAGGCACGCCTTCACGCACTCGCCGCACTCGCAGCAGATGCCGCATGCGAGGCATCGGCTTCGCCTCTTGCTATCGCCTGTTCGGCGGTGTAGCCCGTGTCGTGGTCGATCTCAACGCGCGTCGCTCTTGTTGCGCTTCTCGCGGAGTTGCGCCTTCTCGAGCGTGCGCGTGCTTCTCCTCGGTCCAGACCCGCGGGTCGGCGGATCGGCCCTCGGCCAGGTCTTCGCCGTTGATGAATCGGTCGATCGACTCCGCCGCGCGCTTGCCGGCCGCGACGGCCTCGCTGAGCGTTCCCGCGCCCGCGACTACGTCGCCGCCCGCGAACACGCCGGGCTTGTTGGTCGCCAGAGTGACCGGATCGACCTTGAGCAGCCCCCACTTGTTGACTTCGAGCTCGACACCCGACGGCGAAGCCCATATCGGGCACCTGGCCGGTCGCGATGATCGCCTCGTCGCACTCGATAATATGCTCGGAGCCCTCGACGGGCTCCGGCCGGCGGCGGCCGGAGGCGTCCTTCTCGTCCGAGAGCTTCATCTTCAGGCACTCGATGCCGGTGAGCTTGCCGTTCGCGCCGACGAACCGCTTGGGGTTGGTGAGGAAGACGAACTTCACGCCCTCGTTGATCGCGTCCTCGACCTCGACCGGGTCCGCGGGCATTTCGCGCTTGGTTCGGCGGTAGACGATGGTCACGTCTTTCGCGCCGAGTCGGATCGCGGTGCGCGCGATGTCCATCGCGGCATTGCCCGCGCCGATCACCGCGACTGCGACTGCCGATTCCGCTCGAGGATCCTGTGCGATCGCCGCAGGTTGACCTGCTCTTGATGAACTCGATTCCGGGCCGTACTCCCTGCAGGTCCTCGCCTTCGATGCCCAAGCCCGGCGCTCTTCTGTGCGCCGACCGCGGCGAACACGGCCTTGTAGCCGCCTGCAAGCAGCGCGTCGATGCTCTGCTCGTCGCCGATCGGCGAGTTCAGTCTTGAGCTCGACTCCGAGATCGAGTATGTCCTTGATCTGGCTGTCGAGCACGTTGCGCGGCAGTCTGAAATCGGGGATGCCCGCGCGCATCATGCCGCCCGGCACGGACATCGCCTCGAATATCGTTACTGGATAGCCCTTCCGCGCGAGATAGTCAGCCGCGCCCAAGCCCCGCCGGCCCCGACCCGATGATCGCCACCTTCTCGGACCGAGTCTGCCTGCGGCTCTGGCTATCTGACTCTCTGCTCTCCGCTCTCTGACTTCGATCGCGAACCGTCTTCAGCGCCCGGATCGACACCGCCTCGCCGTATCGGCCCTGCTGGCACTCGGCTCTCGCACGGTCTGTGGCAGACGTAGCCGCAGATCAGGGGCAGGGGATTGTCCTTGCCGGATGATCTCGGCGGCCTCGGCGAACTTGCCCGCGCCGATCAGGGCGACATAGGCCTGAGCGTTCTGGCCCATCGGGCACGCGGACACGCACGGCGGCCGCTCGCGCTTGTCGATGACGTAGCGTTCGGCACGGCCTGGGCGGTTACCTTGTGTATGGCGGTCGTGGTGGCGAGGCCGCGGTTGAACTCGTCGGGAACGTGCACCGGGCAGACCTTCTCGCAGTCGCCGCAGGAGTTGCACTTGGATATGTCGATGAATCGGGCCTTGCGGCTGCAGCTTGACGTGGAAATCGCCGGGCTCGCCGGTCATCTCCTCGATCTCGGACTGCGTGAGTATCTCGATGTTGAGATTGCGCGTGCACTCGACCAGCTTCGGCGAGATGATGCATGTCGCGCAGTCGCCGGTGGGGAATGTCTTGTCGAGCTGCGCCATCTTGCCGCCGATGGTCGGCGATTTCTCGACCAGATAGACCTTGAAGCCGGAGTTGGCGAGGTCGAGCGCCGACTGAATCCCCGCGATTCCGCCTCCGCATACCATCACCGCGCCAGTATCGGTTCCGTACTCATAGTGCTCTTTCAGCATTGACGGAGAAGCAGAGTGAGTAAGGACCCTCCCTATTGCTGCTTTCTAACTCTCGGACATGCTCAGAAAACTCCGCACACCACGACGCGGATCGGTCATCAGTCTGTCGATCCCAAGTTCACTGTCGGATATGCCCAGCGCGCGGCCGAGGAGCTGAGTGAAGATAGAACACCGGCAAGCCGATCTTCTCGCCGGTCGCGGCCTCGATATCGGACTGCCGCAGGTCGAGATTCGTCTGGCACAGCGGACACGCGACCGCGACGCACTCAGCGCCGCTCGCCTTTGCCATCCGCAGAATCTCGCCGCAAAGCCGCTTCACGGTGTCCGTGCGCGTGATCGAGAAACTCGCGCCGCAGCACTCGGTCTTGTATGGCCACTCGATAGGCTCCGCGCCCGCCGCCGACGAGGATTTCCTCCATAAGCTGGGGGTCCTCGGGGTCGGCGCAGGATGCTGAGTTCCTTCGGCCGAGTGAGCAGGCAGCCGTAGTAGCACGCGACCTTCAGCCCGTCGAGGCTCTTGATGACCGAGTCACGCATCTCCGCTACGCCGATATCCTCGTTCAGAACCTGCAGGAAATGCCGCACCTTCACGCCGCCCGAATAGTCGGTGCCGATCGACTCCGCCACGTCCGCTCGGAGCTTGGCGTCTTCGGCAATCGCCAGATTCGCCGCCGCAAGACGGCTGTAGCACGCCGCGCAGCACGTGACAACGTCCATGCTCCATCGACTCCGCTATCGCCAGGTTCCGCGCGGGCAGCGAGGCCGCCAGCAGGCGCATCGGTCGCAGTGCGCGGGAGTCGAGCCGCAGCAGGTCCAGTCCGGAATCTCCTCGAGCTCGATGCCGAGCGCCTTCGCGACCGCCAGCGTGGACATCTTGAAGTCCTCGGCGGTCGATTCCATCGAGCAGCCCGGGAAGAAAGCGTATTTCATCGGCTCTGCCTCCGCTCGCGCGTTCGGTCGAATATGCGAGCGACGGCTCCGCGGCCCTTGCCGACGGCGGCATGAGCTTCATCTTGCCCTTGCGCAGCATCGTCGGGAACTTGGCCAGGTCGCTGAAGAAGTCGCGCGTGCGCAGCTTGTAGATGCCCATCATGCCGAGCTCATAGACCCGGCCGAATCGGCGCATGATTGCCGAGCATTACTTCGTTGAAGATGCGAATACGTTCTTCCAGTAGGTCCTGGCCGGAGCGGCGTCGGTCGCCATCTCGCGCAGCTTGTCCACCAGCGCGGGGGTGTCCACCTTCATCGGGCAGCGCGACACGCAGGTGTGGCACGACGCGCAGGTCCATATCGCCTTGCTCGCCAGCAACCGCTCCTCCAGCCCCAGCAGGACCATTCGGTTGAGCTGGTGCGGGAGGATGTCGGTCTCGGTGCGCATGGTGCAGCCCGAGGAGCACCGCCCGCACTGCAGGCACGCGCCAGGTTCAGCTTGCCCTCCGGGTCGAGCTTTCGACCAGTAGCTCTGTCCAGTCTTGTCGATTGTGGCCGGCTTAGCTCATACGATTCCTCACTCGCAGGATCCGCGTCGTCATCCGGGACCGACGCGCGACCGCCGCGGCGGCTTTCTTCTTGATCGGGGCGACTTTGCGATAGACCTGCTCGTGGCTCCATCTCGACGCCGTCGACGGTCAGCAGACTCGAGATCGGGAATGTCGAACAGCCGCTCGTTCTCTTCAAGATACGGCTTGATCAGCTTCCAGTCGGCTTCGCTAAGCTCGACATACTCGCCGCCGTTGAGCTGCTCGTTGTCGAGCTGCTTGTGCGGGTCGCGGACATAGATCGCGCCGCCGGATGCCAGCGAGAACAGGTTCGAGCCGGAGTAGGGCGTGTCGAGCGTCGACGACGTTGCCGTCCGCGTCGAACCTGACGCCGTTGAGGATCACAAACCCGCCGCCCGTCAGCGGATCGCCCGCCATGAACGACTCCGCCAGGAAGTCGAGGCATGTGCCGTTGATGATGGCCTTGGGCCTGCCGACGCCGTTGATCAGAGGCCGGCCCGCGGCGTTGCCCTTGACGAAGACCGTCGCCGCCCTTCGCGCCATACATGAATGTCTGGCCGACATCGCCGTGCACGACCAGCTTGCCGCTCTTGAGTATCTGCGCGACCTGATCCTGCGCGTTGCCGTGAACGATCACGGTCGCGCCGTCGAGGCCCGAAGCGAGATAGTCGCCGGAGCTGCCGTAGGCGTCGATCACCACGTCGTCCGAATCCGGGCCAAGCCCGCAGCCGAGGAACCTCTGACCGACATAGCCGTAGCACTTGAACTTGCGCCAGCCGAGTTCGTAGGCTTTGACGACGAGCTCGCGCGTCGCAGTCGTCGCCCTCGGGCGGGAAGTCGTGCGCGTTGATGACCAGCGTGTCCTCATCGCCCTGCGGCGCGCGAATGCGCATCGCGGGTCTCCCAGTCGATTCGGGCGTATTTGCGCGTCGGCGTTCGCATGCAATGGACGGCACTCGACTCGAACACCGGACAGCGAGTGAGTCGCTGACGGCTTCGAGTATCCGCGCGCGCTTGTTTGGCGCCGGTCGGGTAGCGCCGGTCGATCATCAGCGTGAGGCCGTTGATAGCGGCCGTCCGCTCGGCATCCGTAAGCAGTCTGAGAGCGGAGAGCAGAGAGCAGAGAGCTCCAGACCATCCGTCGCGAGGCAGCCGCCTCTGAGCGCGTCTCAAAGAGCGCCATTCCGGTCTCATCGGCCAGGAGCGCCGGATAGTATGGGCCGTTGACGGCGGTTCGCGGCTTGCTCTCCGCTTTCCGCTCTCCACTCTCCACTTTCCGCTCTCGCCCGAACTTATCCGCGCACGTCAGTCTTCGCGACGCCGTCCGCATTCTGCGTCAGGGTGAACACGAACGCGCCGCCGTCGGTGTAGCTGGCGCCGCGGGCGTTCCAATAGTCGTCGGCGATGGTGCAGAATCGGCTGTCTTCGTTCGCAAGGCTGGCGAGAGTGGCGTCGATGGCCTGCTTCTCGGAGCAGATCAGGCCGATCTGGACTTCGCCGTCCTGCAGCGCGAAGACCTGAGGCCGAAGCATCGCCGTGTCGGTGATTCCCATCAGGCGGAACGTGTCGTTGCGCGACATCGTTCTGCGCGATGATGAAGAACCACGGGCCGTCCGGCGACGCGTGGATGTGCGCGCGCTGGATCTGCCGGTAGACCTCCTGCTTCTCCTTGGGGAGCATGTCGAAGTCGCGCTCGCCGGTCGGCGCGAGTCCCTCGATGATATACTCCAGCGGATACTTGTAGACCCGGTTCCAGAGGTCGAACACCAGAATCGAGACCTCGGTATCCGTGAGGAACAGCGGCACGATGTTGCGCTGCGGCGAGATATTCGGTGACGGAATGATAGTTCGCGAAGTCGCCGTTGTGCACGAGCGCCTCGTTGAGCCCGCAGAACGGGTGCGCGCCGCCGGGATGCCACACTCGGCCCGCGCGTGGGATATCGCTGGTGCGCGATCCACACGTGCGCGCGTGAAATCCTCGAGCTTGTAGTAAGTGACGATCTGCTCGGCGTAGCCGACGATCTTGAGTATGAGCTGATCCCGTCCCGCGCGACAGCACGAACGCCTGCTTATCGCCCAGCGACGCGTAGTACTTCGAGTTCAGCTGGAATGTGTTCTGATAGACGAACTCGTCCTCGATCTCGCGCTCGGGCAGGCCCGTCAAGCCCGCGCTCTTCGGCGAATCGCTCGCAGCACGTCGGGCTTCACCCGCACGAAGTACTGCACGATCTCCGGCGGGCTGACTTCCAGACCCTCGACGTCGTGATAGTCGTCGATATGATCGAGCATTCGCGCTGAATCGATGTCGTAGAACGGCGTGATGAACTCGGCCTCGACCGCGTTTCGGCACGTCGGGTCCAGCAGCGCGATCTGGAGCAGATAGTCGTCCGAAAGCACCTCGCGCGACACGCCCAGCTGCTCCGGCACCAGGCCCGACGGCCGCGATCCCGCCGCCCTTGCCGTTGCCGCGATTGTGCATCTGCACCGACGGCTCGTAGATGTGCCGCCCGCCCACGGGGATGCTGCACGCGAAGCCCGTGACCCCGCAGCCGCCCTCTTCCTCGGTGTGCGGCGGGTTCGCCGGGTCCCATCCCGCCGTCATCCATCGTCTGCTATCAGTTATCTTATCGGTAATTGCTCATAATGTCTCATCGACCGAAGTGCGGGTATCGAATGTTGGATGTCAGGGCATTCCCGTCGTCCCGGTCAGTTCCGTGACCTATCCCTCGTAATCCAAATGCCTCAGCAAATCAGTCCGGCCGCGGAGTTCTTTCACGTCGCGCATGCCGAACCGGCTCAGTATGTCCACCAACTGCTCCCGCCACGCGGCGAGCATGTTGATCAGCCTCTGCGTGCCCCATTCGATGTTCATCTTGCCGACCATGTCCGGGGTCGGTGGTTGCGATGCCGCGCGCGCAGCCCTTGCCGCTTTCGCATCTGCCGCAGCGAATGCAGCCCAGCGCCACCATCTCGGAGGTGCCGATCACGACCCCGTCCGCGCCGAGCGCGATTGCCTTGGCCACATCGTAGGCCGTGCGAATGCCGCCGCTCGACGATCAGCGTCACGTGGTCGCGAATCCCCTCGGCTTCCAGGAACCGCGCGACCTTGGGAATCGCGTATTCGATGGGCATCGCGATGTTCTTCTTGGCGATCTCGGGAGCAGCGCCGGTGCCGCCGTAGCTGCCGTCGAGGTGGACGATATGCGCGCCCGCGTAGATACGATCCAACCGCCACCATGTCGACGTCGATCGGCGTCGAGACCTTCGCCGAGACCAGCGCCCGTCGGGTTCATATGCTTGATCCAGTCGACGTGCTTCTTGTGGTCCTCGATCGAGTACACGCTGTGGAACGGGAACGGCGAGAACAGCGACGTCCCCGCCACGGCCTCGCGCATCGCGGCGACCGCGGGGGTGTTCTTGTCACCCAGCAGGTGTCCGCCAAGGCCCGGCTTCGCGCCCTGAGCGTATTTGAACTCGACTATCGGCGCCATCTGGATCGTTTCCTCGCGCACGCCGAACAGCCCCGTCGCGACCTGCGTGATCATGTGATCCTTGTATGGGAACAGCCGCTCGATGTAGCCGCCCTCGCCGGTGCAGCTAAACGTGTTCCACGCCATCGCCGCGCGAGCCTTGGCACAGAATCGTCACGCGGGCTCACCGACCCGAAGCTCATCCCGCCGCCGTAGACGGGAATATCGATCGTCACCTTCGGCCGGTTGTCGCCGCGGCGATTGAGCGGGATCGCCGTGTTGATCTCACTCGGGATCGCGTGCGCGGGCCGTCCTCGGGAAACACGAACTCGATGCGGTCGAATCCGCCGCCGGAGTTGCCGGTCTGGTAGTTGAGCTCGCCGTCGGGGACCTCGCCGGTCTCGGCCATGTGCCAGGTGCTCAGGATCAGATCGGCGGTCCAGCGATAGTCGCCGATGGACTTATAGATCGGCGATTCCTCGATGCGCAGCGCCCGTTGCGGGCACTTGTCCACGCAGTAGGTTCCGTTCGCCTTGCACTGCTCGGCCGTGCAGCGCCAATCGAGCCCGCGTACGAAGTCGGCGTAGCCTTCGGGCCGAACATGAACGCCGCGCGAGCACGTGGCCACGCACGTCCCGCACTTCTTGCACGTCCTCGCTGCGCCAGACCCGATACTTGCCGAGCGAGTTGCGGAACCGGTCCGGCGCGGGCTTGACCTCGCGCACGGGCATCTCCGAGCCCCATTTCGCGAGACGCTGGCATCGAGCTCTTCTGTGTGGGTCGACGGTATCGCCATCAGGACTCCACTCTCCCTCCGGCTCTTTCGAGTCATTGCGCTCTCCTCTCTCCGCTTCCCGAAGATCGGCCCGAAGCAGTCGCGTTCCAGGTCATCGAAGAACATCGCCCTGCCGACCTCTCCGCGCAGCCGTCCGGCCTCGCGAATCCCCATCGCGCCCATCATCTCAAGCATCTGGCTGTGCCACGCGCCCATCAGATTCACCATTCGCTGCACGGCATAGCCGTGCTCGACCGCGTCGATGTCGACGGGACACGCGAGTTCCTTGCGGCAGTTCATGCACAGCCTGCACTCCAGCGCGATCATCAGCGGCACATCGATGCACACCAGATCAGCGCCGCAGAGCAGCGTCTTGACCACGTGCTCCGCGAGCGATATTCCGCCGCTGGCGATCAGCGTGACCTCGTCGCGAATGCCCGCCTTCACCAACGCCAGGTGCACTTCGCGAATCGCCAGGCGATATGTGCTGCTTGCTCGGAGGCCGACGTATCCGTGCCAGTCGGCGAACAGTGCAGCGCGTCGATGCCGGCTCGCGCAGCTCCACCGCGCGCTGCGGCGCATTCGGTCCGAACGGCAGCTTCACGATTGCGATCAGGATCGGGTTCGACTGCTTCGCTCGCGCAATCCGCTCGACCACGTCAGGCGAATCCGGCCCATTCGGCCATGCGCGCGCTCCTCCGGCCAGCGCTGTCGCCTCGGCAGTCAGATGTGCGGCAGCGCCGCTGCGATGCGGCATGAGCTGCGGTTCGTCGGTGATAGCGAACGTGCCAAGCTCGTCCGCCGCCTCCAGAATGAACGCCGAAATGCTTTCGCCGAGCTTCTGCCAGGGCCGCGCGTTGAAGAGTATCGGGATCGGAATCTCGATTATCGGCGGGCACTTCGTCAGCAGCTTGCCGTCCGGCGTCGAACTCCAGCTTCATCGGCTTGCGGCCGATATCGACCGACGTGCTGATATACTCGCGGCCGTGGATTCCGTCGCGGGTGGGGCGGACGATCTCGGACATGTCCGTCAGGATCGAATCGAACCCCGGCCCTCGGAACGGCCCCGGATAGCCCGCGCCCGACACGGGAATGCTGCCGGTTTCGGCCTGATACCACGTGCTGGAGATGATGTCCGGTGTCCAGACCTCATCGCCCATCTCTCGTATTCGCGGGTTCACGTCCCAGCTCAGCAGGCCCTTGGTGCAGCTCTGAACGCAGCACAGGCAGCCCTTGCACTCGTAGAGGTAATCCACATACTCGACGGTCGCGCGCTGCAGCCGGTCGCGCTCGTCGTCGTAGACGCTGTAGGCGCACTCGCGCTTCACGCAGTTGTGGCAGGCCGAGCAGTCCTCGCGCCAGTCGATGATGCCGTACTTGCCGATGGGCTTCTTGCGCGGCGGGGTAGGCTGCGTGTGGATATGGTATTTCGCGGGCATTGCTAACTCCCTGCTATCCCGCTGCGATATGATTACTTCCTTGGCGAGCGCGCAGTCGTCAGCTACGACGCAGACGCCACGCACGCCGTCCGTTGCCTTAAGAGCCTTCGCAGTCTCGGAGGCGATTTGGACTCCCGATGAAGAGCGAGAGTCGCTCGACGAAGTCCTCGCCAATGTCGAGGTGACTGTACTTCGCCGCAAGCTCGCGTGCCTGCTCGCGCCGAAGCAAGAGGCATAACCGAAGCGATAATGCACACCCGCTCGTGAAGACCTGCGCTCGCGAACGAGTCTCATCCATTCGCTTCGAACCTGTCGAGGCTGAACACTGGCTGCGTTATCGACGAAATCCGCCCCTGCCGCTATCGGCCTTCTCCAACGCCATCACCTGTAGCTCTACGGGATCGGAGAACGGATTGGTGTCCGTGCCGAGCAGCATATCGAAATCGCCATCGATCTGGCTGCCCGTCGGCAAGCTCGCCGCTCTTTCGCATCGCATCCGCAATCGCGAGAAGCTGAATCGGATCGACGTCGAACACGCCACGCGCCGACCGTGGAATCTGTCAGCGCCTGATGCCTGCCAGTCAGTGCACAAAGCACGCTCTTTACGCCCATCGAGGCCGCGCCGAGCAGCTCGGCCTGGAGCGCGATTCTGTTCATGTCGCGAGTGAGCAAGATGCAGAATCGGCTCCGCGCCCGCGCGATCAGATGCCCGCACGCCGCCAGCGCGCTCATGCGAACGCCGTCCTCGCATTCGGGGACGTTGATGGCAGTCGCAGCATCCTTCGACTGAACCCGCGCATGCCTTGATGCCGTCCGCGCTGGTCCCACGCGGAGGGGCGCACCACGCCGTCACCACAAACTCACCTGACTTGATTGCATCCGCAAACGAACGTGTCACCGTGTCGCCACCCTTTGCCCAGACTCCACCAAGCTCCCGACAAACTCAGCAACCTGATCCGCCGCCGCGTTGACGGCGCTTGATTCGAGCGATTCCGGCCGGAACAGGCCGAGCGCGTTCGGGGTCTAGCCCTGCCTCAGCCATGAGCTCCTTGACCAGCTCGATCCTGCGGCCCGCCCGCGCGCTGCCTTCCATCGACTTGCACACAGTCATCGGGCAGGCCACCACGCACACCGCGCGTGCGCCGGACTCGAACGCCTTAAGGATATATCGAGGATCGATCTTCCCGCTGCACGGCACGGCCTCGAGTCGTGCACCATCGCGCTCGACGCGGGCGAGCGGCGCGGGGATAGCGCCGTCGCAAAGCAGGTTCCGGCAGTAGTAGATTTGTATCGTTGCCGATTCGTTCATCATCACCGGGCCAGATATAAACAAATCCACCGCAGGCGGTCCTCGCCTGGGTGGACCGATAGTGTCCTCCGCTCGGTGCCTCTATGAACCGCACGGATGCCATTGTCTAGCGGCGCCCCCCACTGGCCTCGCTATTAACATTATGCTCTGATAGATTTGCGTTGTCAATATCGACTCGGAAAACAAACAGAGGATGAGCCGTGCTCGGCAGATAACTGCATCTTACGGAGGTCCGGTGCGGTGGAGATGTGGTTGGTCGTGCTCTTACTTGTCGTGTTGTGCGTGTCTGTGTACGCGGGCACATTGGATGTCGGGCGGGTAACGGACGCCCGGCTGCACGTCAAACGTGGCACCGATACGCGGTTCGAGCTGCGGCAGTTCAGCAGCCTCGAGGAATGGCAGTCCCACGCTGATGCCGTCCGCGAGCGCATTCTCACAGGATGCGGCCTGAACCCCATGCCCGAAAAGACGCCTCTCAAGGCGAAAGTGTTCGGCAGGATCGACCGAGGCGACTACACTATCGAGAAGTGCAGTTCCAGAGCTATCCCGGATTCTACGTTGTGGGCAATCTCTACCGGCCCAAGGGCAGGACCGGCCGGCTTCCGGCCGTTCTATGTCCGCACGGCCACGGCGCGGGCGGAAGATCCTGAGTTGTCATCCGACTACTGCCAGCCCGCGAGGGCGATCAGCATCGCCAGGCTGGGCATGGTCGTGTTCTCCTACTCCATGATCGGCTATAACGAGAACACCCACATCCAGCACCGATTCGCGACCAGCCCGCGCCAGGAGCTGTGGGCAATCGGCCCCGGCGCGCTGCAGTTGTGGAACAGCATCAGGGCTGTGGACTTCGTAAGCTCGCTGCCTGACGTTGACCCCGAACGCATCGGCTGCACGGGCGAGTCCGGCGGTGGCACTCAGACGTTCATACTCAGCGCGGTCGAGCCTCGAATCAAGGTCAACGCGCCTGTCTGCATGATCTCGGCGATCATGCAGGGCGGATGCGTGTGCGAGAACGGCCCGCTGTGGAGGATCGACAGCAACAGCGTGGAGATCGGCGGGCTGATGGCGCCCAGGCCGATGATGATGATCGCCGCGACCGGCGACTGGACCAAAGAGACGATGGAGCATGAATATCCATTCACCCGGAGCATCTATCGCCTGTACGGGGCCGAATCGAACGTGAAAGCCTGGCTTCAGGACACCGGCCACAACTACAATACCAAATCGCGCGAGCACGTCTACCCCTGGCTGCAGCGATTCCTGCTCGGTGACAAGACGGCGGGCGAGACCACTCCCGAGAAGCCCGTCGCTATCGGCGACATCGACGACTTCATCGTCTACAAGACCCCGCCCAAGGACGCAATCACGCTCGATAAGCTAACCGAAGACCTGATCGCGTCGCGCAAGTCCCAAATCGACGGGTTCGGGATCAAGTCACGCGCGAGTCTGGACAGATACCGCCGCACGTTCGGCCCCGCCCTTCGGGCGTGCTTTGCCGTGTCCGCGCCCGCCGCCGCTGACATAGTGATCGAGGATCGCGGCTCGGTCGATCTGGCCAACTGCCGCGTGAGCAAGCTCGTGATCGGACGCAGAGGCACCGGCGACGCGATCCCTGCGCTGCTCTTCACGCCCAACAAGCCCGATGCCAAGGCCGCGCCTGTCGTGATCGTCCATCGCGAGGGCAAGTCCGCGCTGCTGGCCGACGGCGCGCCCGGCGACGTCGTCGACGCGCTCCTCGCCAAAGGTCGGGCCGTCCTCGCCATCGACACGTTCCTCACAGGCGAGACCGACCGCGACGACGAACGCCTCAAGCAGACCTTCTTCACAACATTCTATCGCACTGACTCCGCAGAACGCGTCCAGGACGTGGTCACCGCCCTCAACTACGCCTCACTGACGATCCAACAACCGCAAGCCCAGCAGCAGGCCCAAGAACCGCTAGCCCTGAGCACCCCCCAACAACCGCTAGCCCTGAGCACCCCCCAACAACCGCTAGCCCTGAGCACGCCCCAACAACCGCTAGCCCTGAGCACGCCCCAACAACCGCTAGCCCTGAGTAGGCCCGATAGGGCCGTATCGAAGGGATCGAAGGGCGTGGCGGTTGACTTGATCGGTGTTGCCGGATCGGGTCTCGACTGCCTCTTCGCCCGAGCCTTCGCCGGAATTGCGGGGTCAACGGCCATCGACCTCGACGGCTTCGACGCGAGTGACGACGCGTTCGCCGAGCGCTTCTTCGTTCCCTGCATCAGGCGGGTAGGGGACGTGCGCACAGCGGCCGCCATGATTGCGCCCGGCCGGCTCACGATCTACAATGCGGGCAAAGGCTTCCCCGCGGACTGGATTAAGCGCGCCTATGCGGCGTCGGGCTCGCCGAAGGGATTGACGGTGGCGGACTCCGCGTCGGCTGCGAAGGAATTGGTTGCCGGGCTATGAACGACATCCGCATCTCGAGAACTGCGCTGGGAGTCGATCGCGAGCCGCTTATTGCGCCGTTCGGCTTCAAGGGCCGCTATCTCACAGAGATCTGGCAGACCGCCGCGCTGATGGAGTCCCAGAGCGGATGCAAGGGCCTCGGCCTCGGTACGCAGAGCGTTCTGTGGTCGGACGCGCGGGTCTTCGCCGAGCATCCCGAAGCCGAGTCAAACGGCCTCATGCGCGACCTCACTGCCTTCGCCCTGAACAAGTCCAAAGACATAGAGTTCGGCGACCCGATGAGCCTGCTTGACGATCTGCTCCCGATTGCGCACGCGCACGGCTGCAGGATCGCATCGAATCCCGATCTGCGTCTCACCTTCACGCTGAACTCGCTCGTCGCCGTCGATAACGCCGCCTGGCAGCTCTACTGCGCCGAGAACGGCATCGCGGGCTTCGACGAGATGATCCCGCGGGAGAGCCGCGCGGCGTTGAGCGTCCGCCACGAGCAGGTCGCGTGCATCCCGCTCATGTCCTACGGCGTGCCGCTCGACCAGATCGTTCAGGCTGCTGACCAGGGCTACTTCCTCCTCAAGATCAAGATCGGCTCCGACCCCGACAAGGACGGCGACCTCGACAAGATGCTGCAATGGGACATCGCTCGCCTGGCCTCGATCCACGCGGAGCTCAAGGACCGGGACACGCCCTACACCGACACCGGCCACATCCTCTACTACCTCGACGCCAACGGCCGCTATGACACGAAAGCCCGCCTTCTCCGCCTGCTCGATGCAGCGGACAAGATGGGCGCGCTGGACCGCATCATCCTTCTGGAGGAGCCGTTCCCGGAGGAGGCCGACATCGACGTCTCGGACGTTCCTGTCCGCATTGCCGCCGACGAGAGCGCCCACTCGGACGCCGACGCGCTCGCCCGCATCCAAATGGGCTACACGGCAATCGCGCTCAAACCGATCGCCAAGACGATGAGCATGAGCCTGCGGATCGCGAAACTCGCCGCCGACCACGGGATTCCGTGCTTCTGCGCCGACCTGACCGTAAATCCCATTCTGGTCGGCTGGAATCTCAACGTGGCGACCCGCCTGGCGCCTCTGCCGGGGGTGAAGATAGGTGTGGTTGAATCCAACGGCGCGCAGAACTACCGCAACTGGCGCGAGATGGTCTCATATCACCCCCGCCACGGCGCGCCGTGGATCGAGCCTGTGGACGGCATCTTCCACCTCGACGACGACTTCTACGCCCGCAGCGGGGGCATTCTGGAGATCAGCCCGCACTACCTGGCCCTGGCCGAGAATGACTAGGACTCGGCCATGACTTCTCGCACGGCGTCGTAGTTGTTGAACGGCGGCATGAAGTAGACCCCGCCGAAAGACTCCCGCGCGGCGTGGTAAATCTGCCGGGCGTACTCGGCCCCGATGCGTCTTGCTGCGTCCGCGTCAACCGATGCAAGCTTCGCACGAAGTTCGTCAGGAATCGTGATTCCTGGCACCTCGTTGTGCAGGAACTCAGCGTGGCGGGCGCTTCTCAGCGGCAGTACACCGACCAATATTGGTGGATTCCAGTCGATTGGCAGCGATTTAGCAGCGATCTTCAGCGCGTTTATGTCGAATACCGGCTGGGTCATGAGGAAGTCAGCGCCGGCCTCGCGCTTCTTGGCAAGCCGGCCCAGTTCCTTCTCCATGTCATCGGCAAACGGGTTGAACGCCGCGCCTATAGCGAAATTGGTCGGCTGGCCGATCTCCTTGCCAACGTAGTCCACGCCGCAGTTGAGAGAGTTGATGATCCGCGCAAGCCCGTCGGAGGTAACGTCGAAAACCGACGTCGCCCCGGGGAAATCGCCCACGCTCGCCGGATCGCCCGTGAGCGCTAGAATCGCGTCGATTCCGAGCGCCGCCGCGCCGAGCAGCGCCGAGTGCATGCCCAGCAGATTGAGGTCGCGGCAGGTGAGGTGGAGAATAGTCGCGATTCCGAGCTCTTCTCTCACAAGATGGGCAAATGCGATCGCGCTCATGTGCATGGAGGCCATCGGGTTGTCGGTCACGTCTATCGCCGATACGCCGGCGTCGACCAGCGGCCGGAGCTTGTCGACCAGTTCCTGATAGTTCGTATCCTTTGGAGGCGTCACTTCGACGGTCACGAACTCGCCGTTCATTCTGCTGAGCAGCGGACTATGCTCGCAGACCGCGGCGCACGGGACCTCTCGCTTACGCGGTGCGCGAATCGGCCCCCGGACCGGCATCGGCAGCGCCTTCGCCTTAGCCGCCAGGGCGTGAATGTGAGCGGGAGTCGTGCCGCAGCATCCACCGATGATGCTCGCGCCCGCCTGAACGATTTCGGCGCCGCGGTCGCCGAAGTAGCCCGCGCCGGAGATGAAGAGCGTTCGGCCGTCAACGTTGGCCGGGAAGCCGGAGTTGGGTTGGGCGGAGATCGGACGCTCGCATATCTCGCCCAGGGCCTGAACCGCGCGCAGAGCGCCCTCAGGGCCAACGCCGCAGTTCACACCTATGGCGCTGATGGGGCACTCCGAGAGTCTGATGACGATGTCGTCGAGCGTGTCACCCGTCGAGGTCGTCAGGTCATCTCCGATTGTGAACTGACACATCACCGGCAGGTCGCAGCTCTCGAACACGGCCTCCAGAATCGCGCATGCCAGGTCGAGGTCGTCTTGCGTCTCAAGCAGGATCAGATCGACGCCGCCCTCAACCAGCCCCTTCACCTGGTCGCTAACCGCGGACTTGACCTCATCCACGCTGAGCGATCCTATCGGCGCGAGTCGCACCCCCAGCGGCCCAATCGACCCCGCTACCACGACGTTCGGCCCCGCGACGTTGCGCGCGAGCCTCGCGCCGGCGCTGTTGAGGTCAAATACCTGATCCTCAAGCCCATATCGCGCCAGCCGGAATCGATTTGCGGCGAATGTGTTGGTCTCGATGGCATCGGCGCCGGCCTGGATGTACTCGGCGTGGATCTGACAGATCAGATGCGGAGAGGTGAGGTTGAGCTCCTCGAACGGCCGCGACGGGTTGACGCCGCGCTCGTGCAGCAGCGATCCCATAGCACCGTCAAAGACGACGACTCTCTCGCCGAACACCTGAGGCAGCTTTCTTGGTTGTGGCATCATGCCCTCTATATGATATTAGTGATGCGGTTGTTCTCGTCCACGAGCACGACCTTGCGCTTGATGGGCTCGTCGGTCAGGCAAAACGCCGCCAGGATGACCTTATCTCCCTCGGTGCAGCGATGAGCCGCTGCCCCGTTGAGGCAGATGGTCCCGCTTCCCGGCTCGGCTGGAATCGCGTAGGTCTCGAGGCGCTCGCCATTGGTAACATTCCACACGTGCACCAATTCGCCGTCGATGATCCCCGCGGCATCCATGAGTTCGCTGTCGATCGTAATGCTGCCGACGTAGTTGACGTCGCAGCACGTGACGGTCGCGCGATGTATTTTGCTTTTGCAGATGTTAAGCAGCTTCACGTGTAATAGTATATCAGCAGCACGAGACAGCGTTCAACCTGAAGTGCTATAATGCGGTATTGCCGAAGCTCGGAGTGTAGCCAAATGCCTTTCTGTCCTAAGTGTAAATACGAATACAGGCCGGAAATCAAAAAGTGCCCGGACTGCAATGTCAAGTTGGTCGATAAGCTTCCTGCCGAACACGAGCCGACCATCGATCCCGTGGACCTCGTCCGCATCGCGAGTTTCCAATTCGAGATAGAGGCGCAGGAGGCGGTGCTCAAACTGCGCCAGCGCGGTGTCCCTGCTCAGATCTCGAATGAGAAGATCGCCCAGACGGACGTGATACTGGCATGGGCCGACGGCGGGGTGCACGTTGTCGTTCGCGAGGATGACGCCGCCCGCGCCCGCAAGATACTCGAGGAGGATTGATATGGCGGATTTCCAACCCAGGTTCCTGCACTGCCGGATACGAGTCCGCGACATCGAGCGATCCGTCAAGTTCTACGGCGACCTGTTCGGGTTCAGGAAGGTACGCGAGCACGCCTCACCCGCGGGCAACCAGCTTGCGTTTCTCGAACTGCCGGGCAATAACACGCTAATCGAGCTCTGCTACCAGCCCAACGAGCCCGACTTTGACTTGCCCGAGGACATCTTCCACTTCGCATTCAACGTTCCCGACCTGGATGAGTTCCGAAAGCGCTGGGAGCCGGCAGGGGTCGAGTTCTGGCCGGAGTCCGGCCCGGTGGACAATCTCTTCTACTTCATCGACGACCCCGACGGCTACGAGATCGAGGTCATGAAAGCCTGATCACCGACACACGGAAGGGAATCTCCATCGCGAAATGGAGAAGGGAAGAAAGCTAGAAAAGAGACGTTTCTCCCTTTCTGGCTTTCTCCCTCTCGCGACTGTCCCTTCCGCAACTATACCTTCCACGGTTTGCGCATCGGCCTGGTCGAGCATCGCGTTGGCCGCGGGGCTGTCCTTGAACTCCTCCTTGACCGGGTCCCACGCGAGCTTGTCTCCGCCGAGCCGCAGGCAGATATTGCAGAGGTGGCAGATCGAGACCGACCGGTGGCCAATCTCCGCGTCGCAGATCGGCTGCTTGCCGGAGCGCATGCAATCGATGAAGTTGCCGGCGTGGTCGTTGGACTCATAGAGCTTGATCGCGTTGGCCGGCAGCGGATCGTCGATCAGTTTCTGATCGCTTGCCTCGATTCTGCTGCGGCTGACGAATATCCAGCCCTCCTCGCCGTCGAACCGCACGCCGTTCTCGCCCTGGTTGGTGACCCTCAGCGGAATGCCGTTCTCATAGGTCAACGTGATGTCGAACTCGGGGAACGTGTTGTAGCAGTTGTGGCCGATGTAGGGACCTTTGCCGAAGCCGACGACGCTGATCGGGCCGGTGCGATCGGTGCCCAGCCCCCACTGAGCGATGTCGTTGTGGTGCGCGCCCCAGTCGGTCAGCATGCCCCCGGAGTAGTCCAGCCACCAGCGGAAGTTGCCGTGCGTACGCTCTTTGACGTATTCAGTGAACGAAGCCGGGCCGAGCCACATATCCCAGTTGAACCCGTCAGGGACGGCCTCGGACGGGAATGGGCCGCCGGTCGGTCCGGTGGGCAGTCGGGCCTCGACCTTCGTGACCTTACCAATCCTGCCGTTACGAACAAGCTCGCACGCGAGCCTGAACCGACCGTCCGAGCGCTGCTGGCTGCCGGTCTGGAACACCGCGCCGGTCGTTCGCCACGTCGCGACGAGCTTCTTGCCCTCGTCGATGGTGAGGGTCAGCGGCTTCTCGCAATAGACATCCTTGCCGGCCTTCATCGCGGCTATGGCGATGAATGAGTGCCAGTGGTCCGGCGTGCCTATCACAACCGCGTCGATGTCCTTTTGCGCGAGAAGATCGCGGAAGTCGCCGTATTTGCGGCAGTCCGGGCCAAACGACGCAGCAGCTTCGTCGAGGTGCTGCTGATCGACGTCGCACGCCGCCACGACCTTGACGCCGGGATGATTGGCGCAGGCGCGCGTGTCGTGCAGGCCCTGCTTGTAGCCGCCCTTGCTGCCGCCGGGGCCGATCACCGCGATGTTGATCTGATCGTTCGGGCCGAACCGGCGCTTGCGCGTTGACATCTGCGCCGGCTCCGCCGCTTCGGCCTCCTTGGCAAACCACTGCGGCAGCGCCGCGAGAGCGACCCCCGCCGCCGACGCCGCCAGAAACTCACGTCTGGAAACGGATACCTGCCTATCCCCCATGCGAAAAACACCTCAGTCTGACGTTATACGGTTCCCTTCTACGCCGACCGAGGTGCTTCCTGCGCTCACTCCCGATACAGCATGAGCGCTATTCCGAGCAGGACCGTCAGTGATGGCCAGACATATCCGCCCCACCGTTCGTTGAGCTTGCGGGCGTCCTGAAGGATCTTGGTCGTCACGATGCCCGGCATCTGCATCACAAACACCTCCTCGGTACCACGCGGTAAGCTTACCCAGCCTGACCGTGAAGGTGTGGTTGCGAATGCAGTTGAAGGATTCTGTGAGATGAAACTCAGAACGCTCATACTGATCGTTATCGCAGCGGCGATATCTGTGGCGTCGCTGCCAAGCCATGCCAAGGAAATGGTGTCGCTTTCGGGCGAGTGGGAGTTCCGCACCGACCCTCAGGATGTCGGCAGGGACCAGAAATGGTTCGATCCGGCAACGCAGTTCGACCGCAAGATCGATGTCCCCGGCGCGTGGAACGCCCAGGGCGTCGGCGAGCCGTCGAAGGCGATGTTCGCGTCCTATTGCCGGGTCGGCCTGGTATCGAAAGCGCATAGATCTGCCGCCTGCGTGGAAGGGCGAACGCGTGCGGCTCTGCTTCGAGCGCGTTCACAGGGATGCGGAAGTGTGGGTCAACGGCGAATACGAGGGCAAGCACCTCGGCTATGTGACGCCGTTCAACTTCGACATCAGCCCGCAAGTCTACAAGACCTGGCACGCGGACATCGTCGTTCGCGTGGACAGCAGGCGTGATCCGGCCAGCGATCCGCTGCTACGGCTGCATGGACATCATGGATATGCCCGGCGTCGAGTGGGGCGGGATATGCGGCAGCGTCTGGATCGAGCAGACGAAGAGGGCGTGGATAGAGAACGTCTTCGTCAGGCCCCGCGTTGGCATGGGGGTGGCTGAAGTCACAGTCGAGACCGGCAGCCGCACGCTCTACGGCTCGCCCGAACGCCCGCCGGACTTTCACATCGAGGCCGATGTGCTCGACGAAACCGACAAGGTTGTCGGCAGCAACAGGGCCGCAATGGTGCCCGGCCTCGAACCCAGCTACATGGCGGTCGGGATCGACAACCCGAAGCTGTGGTCGCCGAAATCGCCTCATCTCTACCAGGTCAACGTGCGCCTCTACTTCGAGGACACCGAACTGGACTCGATCACCGAGCGGTTTGGTATGCGGGAGATTGCGGCGGACGGCAGCCGGTTTATGCTCAACGGCAAGCCCATCTTCCTCAGAGGTTTCGGCGACGACTGCGTCTTTCCGAACACCATCGCTCCTCCCGCCGATAAGGAGGTCTACAAGGCGCGGTTCAAGATCGCAAAGGAGTACGGGTTCAACTACGTCCGGTGTCATAGCTGGATTCCGCCGAAGGAGTATCTCGACGCCGCGGACGAGGCCGGCATCATGGTTCAGCCGGAACTCCCCATCGCGTATGCGCCGTTCTATGACGCCGGCACACCTGAGCTGGAGCAGTTCTACAAGGACACGTGGGTGGGTGTCATCAAGGCGAACCGGAACCATCCGTCCATCGTGACCTGGAGCATGTCCAACGAGATGTGGGGCGGGTTCGACCTTGCCCAGAGCCTTTATATGTCGGCTATCCAGATCGATCCGACGCGGCTGATCGTCGACTCGGACGGCGTTCTTCCGCCCAAGAAGCCGACGAGCGCATGCGGCCCGACTCTCGACTTCTACTCCGTCCAGTTCGACGAGGCGGCCAAGATGGGATTCGAGGATCACAAATACGACCTCGGCAAATGGAAGCCAGAGAAGCCCGTCGTGATCCACGAGATGGGCAACTTCGGCACGTTCCCCAATCTCGGCGAGGAGAAGCTCTTTTCGGGCGGGATCAGGCCCTACTGGCTGACAGACGCGCGATTGTTGGCAGAGAAGAAAGGCGTCGCGGCGCAGCTCACGAAGTGGAAGACAAGCTCTGACCGACTGCAGGCGGTCGCGCTCAAGACCAACATCGAAGCCGCGAGACTCGCGCGCCGGCATCAGCGGCTACGATCAATGGCTGCTGCAGGACTACTGGACCGGCTCCAACGGCGTGCTGGACATGTTCTTCAGGCAGAAAGGCATCACGCGCGGCCGAGTTCAGGAAGTTCAACGCGCCCACGGTGCTGCTCATGGACTGCCTCAAGGCGCAGCTACCGGCTCGGCGAGACCGCGGCCGTCAAGCTGCTCGTCTCTCGATACGAAGATGCGCCGTCGACAGATGCGAAGCTCTCCTGGAAATTGGTCGACTCCGGGAAGGCAGTCAGACAAGGGCAGAAATCCGGCCTCAAGATCACGGCCGACGGCCTGCAGCCGTTGATGTCAGTCGCGCTGAAGATGCCTGCGTCAGGCGCCGCTCGAAAGCTGACTCTTTCCGCGCAGATCACGGACTCCAACGGCACGGTCTCCAATAGCTGGGATCTCTGGATCTTCCCGGCAGCCCGTGCGAAGGTTTCTTCAAGCGTCTGCATCGCGGGCTGCGAGGAAGTCGCGCATCTCTATCCCAAGGCGCGTTCTATCGGCGTGAACGCCACGCCCGACAGGTGCGGTCTGCTGATTGCGTCGAAGCTCACGCAGGCGGGCGTGGATTACCTGTCGGCTGGCGGGAAGGTCCTGCTGCTCGGCGGCGGGGAGCTGTTGCCAGCCGTTCCGTCTACGTACAAGCCATATTGGTGGCTGGGGAATGCCGATGGCGACAGCAATGCGGGGACAGTGCTGAATAACTCGCATCCCGCGTTGGCGCGCATGCCGAAGGCCGATTGGTGCAACCTGGAATGGTATCATCTGCTCACTGGGTCGAAGGCGGTGCTGCTTGATGGTTTTCCGGGCCACATCGAGCCGATCATCCGGTGCATCGACCTGCCCTCGACGCAGCGGAACAAGGCGTATCTGTTCGAGGCGCGGGTAGGGAAGGGGAAGCTTCTCGTGGCGTCTATGGACTTCCGAGCGGCGCTGCGTTCGAACGACCCCTGCGCGGCGTTCTTCGTCGACGAGCTCATACGTTACGCGCTCGGCCCCAGGTTCGCGCCGGTAGCTGCGCTGACTGCCGAGTCGCTGCTTCGAAAGGCGCAGTGAAGCTCACCGATTCCACGCATGGCGACAGAATCCTCAACTGGCCGCGCTGACGCCCCAGCCTGCCAAGCCCCGCTTCCTCATCTCCCCCAAAAGTGCTACCATGCGACTGGGCAGGAATTCACGAAAGTTGATCGAGGTCAAGTTTCGTGGCTTCCTGCCTGGGATATGATAATGGCAGAGGTAGATCTGTAGGAAAGGTAGTACTATGGGTGTCGTTTCGCAAGAGCAGGTGGGATTCGTTGATGATGAGAGGATATTCTCGCTGTTGGAGGCCGGCAAGTCAGCCGACAAACAGCGGGCGCTGGATGTCGTAGCCAAGGCCAGAGAATGCCACGGACTCGACCTGGCCGAGCTGGCCATCCTCCTTCAGACTGATGATCCGGAGGTGGTCGCGTCGATCTACGAGGCCGCACTCTACGTCAAGAACGCGATCTACGGTCGCAGGATAGTCTTCTTCGCGCCGTTGTACGTTAGCAACGTCTGCGCGAATAACTGTCTCTACTGCGCGTTCCGCAGGGACAACAAGGAACTGGAGCGTCGCGTCCTCACGCAGGAGCAGGTGCGCCGCGAGATCGAGCTTCTGCTGGCGGAGGGTCACAAGCGGGTGCTGCTGGTCGCCGGCGAACACCCGGTGCGTTCAGGTATCGACTACATCGAGGAAGCGGTCGCGACAATCTACGACACACACGTGGGAAACGCCAGTATCAGGCGCGTCAACGTCAACTGCGCGCCGCTCTCGGTCGAGGACTTCAGGCGTCTGAAAGCCTGCAAGATCGGCACGTATCAGTGCTTCCAGGAGACATATCATCTTGAGACCTACAAGAAGATGCATCCCTCCGGGCCGAAATCCGATTATCTATGGCGGCTGCTCGCGCCTGACCGCGCAATGGAGGCGGGCATCGATGACATCGGCGTCGGCGCGCTCTTCGGGCTGACGGACTACAAGTTCGAGGTCATGGGCGTGCTGATGCACGCGCAGTATCTCGATAGCAAATACGGGGTGGGGCCGCACACGATCTCAGTGCCGCGACTGGAGCCCGCCCTGAACGCGCCGGCCGCCAACCAGCCGCCGCACGCCGTTACCGACGATGATATGCGGCGCGTCATCTCATGCTTCAGGCTGGCGGTACCGTACACTGGGATCATATTGACCACTAGAGAGCGGCCCGAGTTCAGAAAGGAACTGATCGCGCTGGGCGTATCGCAGATCAGCGCGGGCTCGCGGACTTCGCCGGGCGGCTACCACGACGCCAAGGCCCACAAGCCCGAAACGGAGCAGTTCACCATCGGCGACGAGCGCAGCCTTTCGGAAGTGATGTGCAGTCTCTGCAAGGACGACTACGTTCCCAGCTTTTGCACGGCGTGCTATCGCTCGGCCGCACGGGCGAGCGCTTCATGGGCCTTGCGAAGCACGGCGAGATCCATCACATGTGCGCGCCGAACGCGCTGCTCTCGCTGAAGGAGTATCTTCTGGACTACGCGCAGGGCGAGACCCGCGACGAGGGCGAGCGCGTGCTTGCGGACTGCCTGGAGGACCTTGATCCCAAGATGCGGGCGAAGACGATGGAGATGCTGGCGAGGATCGAGGCCGGCGAGCGCGACGTATACGTGTAGGAGGCGTCTCTGACGGCGAATCTCGGTTCGCATGTCCAACATAAGTGCATGAACCTAGACAGACTGATACAGAAGTGCGTAGACAGCGGTGATCTGTGCAGGGATGAGATAGTTTTTCTGCTAAGCTTGGACAGCGAGGCGGACATACGACGGCTTCTCGACGCAGGAGACGCGGTCCGTAGGGCGTGCTGTGGCGAGGCGGTGCAGATCCGCGCGCTTGTCGAGTTCTCCAACATCTGCGCTCGCCACTGCAACTACTGCGGTCTCCGCGCGCCCAATGGCAAGATCGAGCGCTACCGAATGTCCCCCGATGAGATCGTGCAGACTCGCTCAGGAGCTCAATGGCAAGGGGCTGAAGACCATCGTGCTTCAGTCCGGCGAGGATCCGTACTACACGGGCGAGATGATCGCCGACATCGTGCGGCGGATCAAGTCCTCGACGGATATGGCTGTGACGCTCTGCGTCGGCGAGAGGCCGGACGACGATTACCGCCTCTGGAAGGAGGCCGGCGCCGACCGCTACCTGCTCCGGCACGAGACCGCCAGCCGCGAGCTCTACGAGCAGCTTCACCCCGACAGCGACTTCGACAACCGAATGCGATGCCTGCGCGTGCTGCGGGAGCTGGGCTATCAGGTCGGCGCGGGCTGCATGGTCGGCCTGCCGGGCCAGACCATCGAGCACATGGCCGACGACGTCGAGTTCCTGCGCGATTTCCAGCCGGATATGGCCGGAATCGGCCCCTATATTCCACATCCCGACACGCCGCTTGCCGGCAGTGCGGCGGGCACGCTGCAGATGACGCTGAAGATGGTCGCGCTGGCGCGGATCGTGACACGGGACGCGCTCCTGCCCGCCACGACTGCGATCGGCTCGATAGAAGAGCAGGGGCGCGAGATGGCGCTGATGGCGGGCGCGGACGTCGTGATGCCCAACTATACCCCGCTCGAAGTATCGTGTCCACTACGAGATCTACCCCAACAAGCGCTGCATGACGGAAGATCCGGCCCACTGCGACTCGTGCATGAGGCTGCGAATTCTCGCATGCGGTCGCACCGTTTCGACCGACCAGGGCCACTCCCGCAAGCTCGCCGCCGTTTCCCGCGGGTAAAGATGGCTTGCCGGCCTGCCGATAAGTCGGATAGTGTGCCGGGCGTCAATCGCAGATTTGACAAACCTGCCGGCACCGTGCTAACATAGCGCGTCCCGTGCCAGGATGCCCCAGGCACAAACCACCCAGTAGAACGTTTACGTGGGCGGGCTTGTGGGTAATCGGCGCGGGAAGGGAGGCGATGTTTTGCAGAGACGAGAGTTTCGGCTTGCGAGAACCGTCTGCACATTGGCCATAGGATCTGGCCATATTTGCGGCGGTTGCAGCCAACCGAGATGACGTCGTGGAAGCCCAGCGCTCTGGCGACGGTGGCGATTACCGTCAAGTGCAGATGGGGCGCAGCGGCATGTCCGCACCGCCCAGACAACAATCGGCAAGACCCTCAAGGAAGCAGGGTTTGAGGTTGGACCTTTGGATAAGGTCACTCCTGCGACGAGTGTACGACCGAAAGACGGGATGATCATATCGGTCGTCAGAGTCAAGAACGTAGTCGAGTTCGTGAAGCAGCCTATTGCTTTCGACTCGGTAAAGACATTCACCACTGAGCTCCGGCTGGGACAGGTTAGGTTGAGTTCGGCCGGCAAGCCAGGCGAGAGACTGACGCGCTACGTAGTGTGCTACGAGGACGGAAAGCCCGTCAAGCGCACGCCGATCGGGTCCGAAGTGGCCAAGAAGCCTGTGGACAAGGTGGTGCGCATCGGAAGCCGTGGCGAGTATACGAGCCGCGGTGAGTTCCACACGAGGCGGATGCTCACCATGTGGGCGACGGCTTATGAGCCGGGACCCAGAAGCTGCGGCAAATACGCCACCGGGCGCACGTCCTGCGGACTGCGTGCCGGATATGGCGTCGTGGCGGTGGATCCCAAGGTCATTCCGCTGGGCTCCAAGCTCTACGTTGAGGGCTACGGCTACGCAGTTGCTGGTGACCAGGGACGCGCGATCAAGGGCAAGCGCATCGACCTCGGGTTTGAGACGGTTCGTGAGGCCCTGAACTTCGGCAGCAAGCGCGTCGTAGTTCACGTTCTCGATCAAGGACGCGGCTGACACGCCGGCTAGCAAGTGTCATACTGAACTTGTTTCAGCATCCAGATTTGGGACGGGGCCGCCTTTGAGGCGGCCCCGGTCACGTGTGAGAGATGAACATTACTTCCGCCCCGCGGGTGAAGGAGCTTCTGGCGTGCCACGGTATCCGGCCCAAGAAGCGCCTTGGCCAGAACTTCCTGATCGACCGCAACGTCCTCGATCGTCTCCTGGACGCGGCTGACCTCGCGCCGGACTCCAGTGTGCTGGAGGTCGGACCTGGGTTGGGTGTCGTGACTGCTGAAGCGGCGAAGCGGGTCGGCAGGGTCGTGTGTGTCGAGATCGATCGAGATCTGAAGCCTGGCCTTGAGGAAACCCTGTCGGGCTGCGAGAACGCGGAGGTCATGATCGACGACTTCCTGAAGCTCGACCTGGCGGACGTCCTGGGTAGTGACCCCGGCAGGTGGACCGTGATCGCGAACCTGCCCTACTACATAACCACGCCCATCCTGGCAAAGCTGATCGACGCAAAACGGCATTTCAGCGCCATTCTGCTGATGGTCCAGCGCGAGGTAGCTCAGCGACTTCGTGCGGTGGCGGGCAGCGACGAGTACGGCGCGATCTCAGTCTTCGTCCAGTATCACTGCGAGATCGAGAGCGTCATGCGGGTCTCGCGCAACGTGTTCTTTCCGATACCGGACGTCGATTCCGAGCTTGTGAAGCTTACTGTGCGCGACGTCCCCGCCGTAAGCGTTGCAGACGAGGCTCTGTTCTTCTCCATAGTGCGGGCGGCGTTCGGCAAGCGCAGGAAGACCCTTCTCAACGCGCTCTCGTCCTCCGCTGACCTCAAGTGGGACAGGCAGCGAGCGCATGATGTGCTCGATTCGGCTGGAATCGACCCCGGCAGGCGCGGCGAGACGCTCAGCCTAGATGAGTTTGCCGCCCTTGCCAACGCCACGATTTGACACGTCCCGCGCGCGGGGTTAGCATGATCGCAGGAGACTGCGCGACATGGAAATCCTGCAATGGGCGCTGATCGGCCTATCCGTACCGCTAATCGTGATGCTGGTCATCCACACGCGCAAGCGCGCCAGCGCGCTTGACGAGCGGATCGATGAGTACCGCGAAGAGCAGGAAGCCGCCAAGTCGCAGCCCGGCCCCATCAACCCCTACGAGGACCTCTCAAAGATCATCGACATCGATCCCAAGCTCCTCGGCAAGAAGCGCAAGAGTTAGCAATCCCTCAGAAGGACAAAGCGCCTGCAGCCTATAACCATTCGTGGGTATGTATGCGTACGCGAGGTGACACATGGATATGTCAATAGACCCGCGGCAGTTCTGCGAGAGGGTCCTGGAGCGCGCGAGGCAGTGCGGAGCATCCTATGCGGACGTTCGCATTCTGCGGCGCGAGAATGAAGAGATCTGGCTGCGAACGGGCAAAGTGGAGCAGCTCAGCCGCGATTCGAGTTTCGGTTTCGGCGTTCGCGTGATCGTGGATGGCGCCTGGGGGTTTGCGTGCAGCCCCAACGTGACGCTGGAGGAAGCGGACCGAGTGGCGGAGGAAGCCGTCAGGACCGCCAGGGCCAGCGCGACCACGAAGCGCAAGGACATCAAGCTTGCGCCGAGTGGAGCCGCACGTGGGCATCGTACACCAGCCAGTTCGAAGATCGATCCCTTCGATGTGCCGCTCGAGGACAAGATCGGTATGCTCAAAGATATCGACGCCGTTCTTCGCCACGACGAGAAGATCAAGCTCACGGACTGCTCGATGGAGTTCTGGAAGTTCGATGAGGTGTTCGCCACCAGCGAGGGCGCGTACATCGAGCAGAAGAAGATCGAGAGCGGCGCCGGGGCGAGCGCGACCGCGATCGAGGGTAGCGACGTGCAGAGACGCTCGGTGCCCTGCTCGTTCGGCGGCGACTATGCGGCGGCGGGATATGAGTTTGTTGAGTCGCTGGGGCTGCTTGACAACGCGGAGCAGGCTGCTCGGGAGGCCGTGGAGTTGCTCGACGCGCCGCTGTGCCCATCGGGCGAGAACACGCTGATCCTCGAGGGCAGCATGCTCGCGCTGCAGGTGCATGAGTCCTGCGGGCACCCTATCGAGCTCGATCGAGTGTTTGGGATGGAGTCTTCCTTCGCGGGAACGAGCTTTCTGACGCACGGATAAGCTGGGCAAGTTCAGATACGGATCGGAGAAGGTCAATATCACGGCCGACGCGACTCTCCCCGGCGGGCTGGGCAGCTTTGCGTTCGACGACGAGGGCGTGCCCGCGCAGAGCGTGGATATCGTCAAAGAGGGCATATTCTCCGGCTATCTGACTTCGCGCGAGACCGCGGCGCAGATGGGCTGGCCGAGCGGCGGCGCGATGCGCGCGGATGGCTGGGACCGAATCCCTCTGATCCGCATGACCAACATCAACCTTCTGCCCGGCGACTGGACGTTCGATGAGATGATCGCGGATACGAAAGACGGCATCTACGCGGCGAACGTCAAGAGCTGGAGCATCGACGACAAGCGGCTCAACTTCCAGTTCGGCACGGAGATCGCCTGGGAGATCAAGGACGGCTCGCTCGGCCGAATGCTCAAGAACCCGATCTACTCCGGCATGACCCCGGAGTTCTGGGGCAGTTGCGACGCGATCTGCGGCGAGGACGAATGGCGGCTGTGGGGCATTCCGAACTGCGGCAAGGGCGAGCCGTGGCAGACCGCGCACGTCGGGCACGGAGTCGCGCCGTCGCGGTTCCGCAAGGCCAGAACGGAGGGCGCGAAATGAACACCGACAAGCTGCTGAGCATTGCCCTGGAGCATTCATCGGCCGATCAGACCGAGGCGAGCGGTGTGGATCACCAAATACGCGCTGACTCGATTCGCGAACTCGACCATCCACCAGAACATGCTCTTCGAGAACGGCGTGCTCAAGGTCCGCGCCGTATTCGGCAAGAAGGTCGCTTCCGGCACGACAAACAGGCTTGATGAGGCGGGCGTACGCGCGCTCGTCGATGACGTGGTCAGGATGGCGCGCCTGCAGGACGAGAACCCTGACTTCGTGTCGCTGCCGAAGCCGGTAGTCCCGATTCAGAGCGTGGAGGCATACTACGATTCGACCGCCCGGAGCACGCCGGAGCAGCGGGCCGAGGCGGTGCGAGCGGTCATCAGCGAAGCGGACAAAGTCGGCGCGACGGCGGCCGGCTCATTCACCGTGCAGAGCTACGAGCACGGCGTCAAGAACACGCTTGGGCATCGACGCCCGCTGGCGGAGCACCTATGCGAACCTGCTGACTGTGGTCACGGCTCCCGACGGTGGGTTCGGCTACGCGGCGGCGAGCATCGGGCGACCTCAGCAAGATCGACGGAAGCGCGATAGGCAAGGAGGCGTCGGAGGGCGCGAACGCGAGTCGGAACCCTGTGGGCATCGAGCCGGGCGAATACGAGTGCATTCTGATGCCATACGCGGCGTCGGACATGCTCAGCATGCTCGCGTGGATGGGATTCGGGGCGCGCGAATATCAGGAGGATCGCAGCTTCGTCTGCGGGAAGCTCGGGCACGAAGATCGTCAGCGACTCGGTCAACATCTGGGACGACGGCCTCGATCCCAGAACGATTGTGTCGCCGTTCGACGACGAGGGCGTCGCCAAGCAGCGGGTCGATCTGGTCAAGGACGGCGTCGCGACGGCGATTCTCTACGACTCCTACGCCGCGCACAAGGAGGGCAAGCAGTCCACCGGCCATGCGCCGTGGGGTCGTCCGCAGAATCTTGTTATGGCGCCGGGTGACGCCACAGTGGACGATATGATCGCGTCAACGAAGCGCGGCCTGCTAGTGACGCGCTTCCACTACACCAACATCGCCCATCGTGATGAGCGCAAGCTTCACGGGCATGACCCGCGACGGCACGTTCCTGATCGAGAACGGCAAGATCACCACGCCGGTGAAGAACCTGCGCTTCACGCAGAGCATTCTCGAGGCGCTGTCCGACACGCAGATGATCGGCCGGGAGCAGAAGTTGGAGGATCGCGTGCTTGCGCCCGCAATCAAGGTCGGCAAGTTCAGGTTCTCCAGCGCGACGGAGTTCTGATGGCTGAGACCGTGCTCAACGCCGTGACCGGCGCGTTCGGGTTCAGCGGCGCGTGCATTGCCAGACGTCTTCTGGCGATGGGCGAGAAGCGTTGTGACGCTCACCGGCCACCCGGACAGGCCCAACGAGTTCGGCGATAGAGTCCAGGTTAAGCCGTTCAACTTTGACAACCCTGGACAGCTCGCGGAGAGCCTGCGTGGTGTAGGCACCCTCTACAACACCTACTGGATTCGGTTCGCGCACGGCTCCATGACCTTCGACAAGGCCGTGGAGAACAGCCGAACGCTGATCAAGGCCGCCGAAGAAGCCGGCGTCAAGCGGATCGTGCACGTGAGCATCACGAACCCTTCGCCCGACTCGCCGCTGCCCTACTTCAAGGGCAAGGCCCAGGTCGAGAGGGCGATCACCGAATCGAGGTTGAGCTATGCGATTCTGCGGCCGGCGGTTCTGTTCGGCGACCAGGGCATTCTGATCAACAACATCGCGTGGTTCCTGCGCAGGCTCCCGGTTTTCGCGATTCCGGGATCTGGCGAGTACGGCCTGCAGCCGATCTTTGTAGATGACCTCGCCGATCTCGCCGTGGAATCGGGCCACAAGTCGGAGAGCGTCGTACTTGATGCCGTGGGGCCGGAGGCGCCGACATTCAACGAACTGGTGCGGTGGATTGCCCGCGCGGTTGGTTCGAAGGCCCTGATCGTGCACGTCCCGCCATCGCTTGCGCTGATTGGGACCGGCCTGCTGGGCAGGCTCGTGGGCGATGTTGTGCTCACCCCCGATGAGATGAATGGCCTGGAAGCAAACCTGTTGATCTCAGATCAGGAGCCGCTCGCAAAGGCTCTTCTGAGCGAATGGATCGAATCGAACGCCGACTGGCTGGGCACTCGCTATATGTCCGAGCTGCGCAAGCATTTCTGACGCAGGAACGGAGTGAGGCTTTGGCGAACCAGCGTATGAGATAACAAACCGAGGCCCCGTGTCAGCGGATCTGACTTCTGACTTCTGACCTCGGACTTCGGACATCTATGAGGATTTGCATGAAAACAACCCCCAGTCCCGGAAATAGCATAAGCCTGCGCCTGCGTTACCCGAACACCATCGGCAAACTCGCCGAAGCCGCCAAGGCCATTGCCGACGCCGGCGGCAGCATAGGCTCGATAGAGGTCGTCGGCTCCAACCGGACGCACATCACGCGCGATATCGTCGTCAACACCACAGGTGACGCGCACGTGGAGGCAATCACCGCCGCCGCGAAGGCGACTCCCGACGTTGAGCTTCTCGACGTCTGGGACTGCACGTTCAAGCTGCACGAGGGCGGCAAGCTCGATGTTGTCTCGAAGACGCCTCTCAAGGACTACGTCGATCTCTCGATGGCATATACGCCCGGTGTCGCGCGAATCTGCCAGGCCATACACAAGGACCCGGCCCTTGCGCGGGACTACACGATAAGGCGCAACACGGTGGGCATAGTTACGGACGGCTCCGCTGTGCTCGGACTCGGCAACATCGGCGCGCTGGCTTCACTGCCGGTCATGGAGGGCAAGGCCGTGCTCTTCAAGGAGTTCGGCGGCGTCAACGCGTTTCCGGTCTGCGTCGATACCTCGGACACGGACACACTCGTGGAGTGCGCTCGGGCGGTATCGGTGACATTCGGCGGAATCAACCTCGAGGACATCGCCGCGCCGGCATGCTTCGAGGTCGAGCGGCGAGTGACCGAGGCCGTGGACATTCCCGTGTTCCACGATGACCAGCATGGCACGGCGGTAGTCGTCGGCGCGGCGTTCATCGATGCCGTCAAGGTGACAGGAAAGGACCCCGCGAAGATGAAAGCCGTCGTCTGCGGCGCGGGCGCGGCTGGAGTTGCATGCACGCGAGCCCTGCTGGACCTTGGCGTCGGCGATGTAGTCGCGTGCGACCGAAAGGGCAGCATCTATCGCGGCCGCGAGGGGCTTACCCCCGCTAAAGACTGGCTCGCGCGTACGACTAATAAGGAGAACAAGGCCGGCAGCGTCAAGGATGTGCTGGCTGGGGCCGACCTGTTCCTCGGCGTGTCCGGTCCGAACCTGCTGCGCGGCGATGATATGCGCGTGATGGCAAAGGATCCGATCATATTCGCGCTGTCGAACCCGACGCCGGAAGTGCCGCCGGAGGAAGTGGCCGATTTCGCGGCGGTGGTCGCGACGGGGCGGTCTGACTACCCGAATCAGATCAACAACGTGCTGTGCTTCCCGGGGCTGTTCCGTGGGCTGCTGGAATCGGGTGTCAGACGGGTGACCCGCGAAATGCTGACGGCGGCCGCGCACGCCATTGCCTCTGTGATTCCCGATGACGAACTGGCGAGGGACTACATCATCCCCAGCGCGTTCAACGAGCGGGTGGGGGAGGCGGTCGCAAGCGCGGTGATCTCGGTCGCGAACGATGCGAGCCTGCCCAAGACGCCGACCTACTTCGACTTCTAGGCTGGTCCGAAGCCGAGATCAGCGCGTGTAAGCTCAAGGTCTTCCAGGACGCGGTCCACCAGCTCGGCTGGGACGTGGTCCTCGTTCTCGAGCCGCTTGAGGGCTTCTTCCCTGGTCATCTGGCCTTCTCGGACCATCTTGCTGAAGAGATCGCGCAGTTCGCTGACGCCGACGGTCATCTCGTACATCGCCCGTCTGACGTAGTCGAGCTCGCAGTCGAACCTCCACGACGAACCAACTTCCGGGACCTTGCTCCAGCGGAGATTCTCGGTTATGGTGGCGATGACTTCCTTCTCATTCCATTTGATGTAGTCGTAGAGCCGCAGCACCGGGATGTCCCCGTAACGCCAGCGGATGTATGGCGCGGAATGGCTCGACATCAGATACATCTTGGCGACAGTGATCGGGGAGCAACTGACCAGGTAACGCGGGTTGGCCACGAGTTCTCCGACGGACTTGCGGAAGACCTTTGGCAGATTGGACAGCCGGTGGTAGCTCCGCGCGCCGCCCATCCCCGCCTTCTTGAACGACGCCGTTTCAAGAGGATTGCTTCCGATCATCATCAGCGGAATCTTGCGCTCCCTGGCGATCTTGAAGAAAGGCGGCCAGGAGAACTTGCAGTGCGCGCACACGATCGGGATCATCGATGAGGAGGGATGGTGGGCCCAGGCCTTGAGCGCCTTCTTCGTAGCCCGCCTGTGGATGTCGTTCGGGAACTCCCAGCTTATGCACTCCACGCCGAGGATCTCAAGCGCGTTCTTCATGTTCTGACGAGCCTGTTCCGAGGTGAAGGGGTTGCGGTAGTTCGTGCAGAGGACACGCATATCGTAGTCGTGGACCAGCTTCCAGAGCAGATACGCACTGTCTCTGCCGCCGCTGATACCGACGATGCAATCATACTTCTCGCCCTTGCCTCGGTACGTGTCAAGGATCTCGCGCAGCTTTTCCTCGCCCTGCACTTCCGCGGGCACGTAGTCGCGACAGTAGTTGCACACGCCTTCCTTGTCGAACTCAATGCCCGGCGTACTGCCGGGAAGAACGCAGCGGCTACATACAGACCCAGACTCCATGTTCGAAATCCTCCTAGAGCGAGTCTAGCACGGCCACAGTCGAGTGTCAAGCATCGCAAAGTAGCCTGTCCTTCGTCTGGGAATCTGTCACCCCCTAATTCCTCTGAGAAAATGTCACCCCCCCCTTGTCTGCCCGCTGGGTTGGGTGACATGATCTGATGCATTAGCAGGGAGACAATAGGGTTGACTAAGAAAGAGAACCGCCGGGCGGTGGTGCTGGCGACGACCGGCCTCGGGGGACGGACTAACGCACAGGTTGCTCAGGCCTTGGGCCTGAGCATACGCCAGGTACAGCGGCTCAAGAAGAGATTGAGGGCCGAAGGCCCGACCGGGCTGGCCCACGGCAGCAGAGGCACGACGGCGAGCCATGCTCTGCCGGAGGATTTGGCCGAGCAGGTCGTGAGTCTCTACAAGGGCAAGTATGCCGGCTTCAACTTCAGCCACTTCCATGAGAAGCTGACTGAGGTGGAAGGTCTACAGCTATGCCCGTCGTCGGTGGATCGCATTCTCAAGGTTGCGGGATACGCGAGCCCAAAGACGCGCAGACCGCCCAAGCACCGCTCTCGCCGCCAACGGAGGAACCACGAGGGAGCGATGCTACAGCTCGACGGCAGCCCCCACGACTGGCTGGAGGGCAGAGGCCCCAGGATGTGCCTTGTAGGCGCCATAGACGACGCCACAAGCAAGGTGGTGGGAGCTCTGTTCCGAGGCCACGAGGATTCCCAAGGCTACTTCTTGCTGATGCGAAAGGTGGCCAGCAAGTATGGGATTCCCGAGACCGTATACCGCGATTGTCACGGCATCTTTGAGCGAGACGCCGCCGAGCCCGATACGCTGCTCGAAGAGCTTGATGGAAAACGTGCGCCGACGCAGTTCGGCCGGCTGATGGAAGAGCTGGGTGTGCGTCAGATCGCTGCCCATTCTCCTCAGGCCAAGGGCCGAGTCGAGCGACTGTGGGGCACGTTTCAGGACCGACTTGTAAGCGAACTGAGGCTGGCCAAGGCCTCCAACATGGAGCAAGCCACCGAAGTGCTCGATAGAGTCGTGACCGACCACAACAGACGCTTCTCTCGCAAGGCTGGCGACCCCGAGAGCGTATGGCGAAAGCTCGGTACGTCGCTGGACTGGGACTCCGCCTTCTGCTTCAAATACAGGCGCACCGTGGCTAAGGACAACACCATCTCGCTGTTTGGCACGATCCTGCGTATCCCGCCGGGTCCTGCCAGCAGAAGCTACTCAGGATGCCTCGTCGAAGTCCAGCAGAGGTTCGACGGCAGCCTGAAGGTCTTCTACAAGGGTATCTGCATCGCCAGGACAAACCCTCCGGTCATCCCGCCCGCCGCGATCCGGGTCCAGGCCATCAACGGCCGCTACGTTGAGGAATGCCAATGGACTGCGCCAAAGAGCTACCCGCAGAAGCAGGAAACCACTGTCATAGAAACTAAGCCTAAGACCATCTCCAAGCCAGCGGCCAATCACCCCTGGAGAAGACCAGCCGTGACAAAATCCCAGACGAGTTAGGGGTGACATAATCCCAGACGAACGACAGCATCGCAAAGTAGCCTGGTCGGATGTGGCTGCTTGACTAGCCTTGAGCCGTGGTAGGATAATTGAAGCGATGGCTTACTCAGATATCGGGGATTTTGCGTCACGACTGGAGCGCGAGGGCGAACTCGTGCGCGTGCACGAGCGCGTCAGCCGCGACCTTGAGATCACGGAGATTGCTGACAGGACGATGAAGTCCAACGGACCGGCGCTGCTGTTCGAGAACGTCGATGGGTTCGATATTCCCGTGTTCATCAATGGCTTCGGCAGCTATCGACGAATGGCGATGGCGCTCGGAGTCGATAGCCTGGATGAGATAGGGGCGCGCGTGGAATCGCTGCTGAATACGGAAGCTCCAGGCTCGTTTGTCGAAAAGCTGATGATGCTGCCCAAGCTGGCACAGCTTGCGTCGGCGTTTCCAAAGACGGTCAAGAAGCGCGCCGTGCCAGGAGGTCGTCCATGACCGGCGACGATGCATCGCTCGACTCTGCTGCCCATTCTCAAGTGCTGGCCGGACGACGGCGGCCGCTTCATCACGCTGCCGATGGTCTTCACGAAGTCCCTCGAAACGGGCAAGCGCAACGTGGGCATGTATCGAATGCACGTCTACGATTCCCGCACGACCGGCATGCACTGGCACGTTCACAAGGTCGGCGCGCGGCACTACGCGGAGTACGAGAAGCAGGGCAAGCGGATGGAGGTCGCGGTCGCGCTTGGAGGCGATCCGGCGATCACCTACGCCGCCACCGCGCCGCTGCCCGAGGACTTCGACGAGATGATCTTCGCCGGGTTCCTGCGGCAGGCGCCGGTGGAGATGGTTGCAGTGCAAGACGATCGATCAGCAGGTTCCGGCGGACGCGGAGATCGTGCTTGAGGGTTATGTCGATCCGGGCGAGCGGCGCATCGAGGGGCCGTTCGGCGACCACACCGGGCTACTACTCGCCCGCGGACGAGTATCCTGTATTCCATCTGACCTGCCTCACGCATCGCAAGAACCCGATCTATCCCGGCGACGATCGTCGGCAGGCCGCCGATGGAGGACTGCTTCATCGGCAAGGCGACCGAGCGCATATTCCTGCCGCTGATCAAGTCGCAGCTGCCGGAGATCGTGGATATGAACCTGCCGGTGGAGGGGATATTCCACAACCTGGCGTTCGTCTCGATCCGCAAGCGCTACCCGATGCAGGCGCGGAAGGTCATCTCGGCGCTCTGGGGCCTCGGGCAGATGATGCTCACCAAGATCATTGTGGTGTTCGATGAGGACGTCGACGTGCAGGACATGAGCGAAGTCCTCTGGCGGCTGGGCAGCAACATCGATCCGCGGCGCGACATCACGTTCGCCGACGGGCCGGTTGACGTGCTCGATCACGCCGCCCCGCAGCCGCTGTTTGGCTCGAAGATGGGTATCGACGCCACGCGGAAGATCGCGGGCGAGGGCCACGACCGACCGTGGCCGGAGGACATTCGCATGAGCGCGGATGTGGTTCGCGAGATCGACGAGATATGGGGGAGGCTCGGCATTGGGTAGCAGCGGCGCATTATGGTCGCGATATCGGGCGCGAGCGGCGCGATCTACGCCAGGCGGCTGCTTGAAGTCGCTGCCGCGAGTCATACGACACGATCTACCTGACGGCTTCCGATAACGCGCTCGGCATAATGCGCGATGAGATCGGCGCCAGCGACCTCTCCGACCTGATCCCGGCGTCGGCTCGAAGAGCAAGTTCGTGCATTCTGGATCCATGACGATCTCTCCGCCCCGCCCGCGAGCGGCTCGCACGACTACGACGGGCTGGTCGCGATTCCGTGCTCGATGGGGCTTGTCGGGCGGATCGCTTCGGGGGTGTCCAACGATCTAGTCACCCGCGCCGCCGATGTGTGCCTGAAGGAGCGCCGGAAGCTGGTTCTGGTCGTGCGCGAGACGCCGCTGAGTCTGATCCATCTGCGCAATATGACCGCGCTTACGGAGGCCGGAGCGATGATCCTGCCCGCCGCGCCTGCGTTCTACGGCAAGCCGGACAGAGATCGATGACCTGGTCGATTTCGTCGTGGACCGCGTGCTGCAGCGCGCTCGGATCTCGACATTCGCCTGATGGAAGGGCTGGGGCGAGTGATGCTTCGCAAGATCGGCATCATCCTGGAGATGATCAAGTTCGAGCACACGGTCTTCGCGCTGCCGTTCGCGCTGATCTCGATGCTGGTGGCCGCAAATGGACTGCCGGATGGCGTGTCGTCGGCTGGATACTTGTTGCGATGGTGGGCGCGAGAAGCGCGGCGATGGCGTTCAATCGTATCGCCGACGCGCGTATCGACGCGGCCAATCCCCGCACGCAGTCGCCGCGCGATTCCCAAGGGCATGGTGTCGATCGGCGCGGCGTGGCTGTTGGTGATTGTGTCGCTCGGCGCTGCTGGTTGCTGGCGGCGTATATGCTGAACCCGCTGGCATTCGCTCTATCGCCGGTCGCGCTGGCTGGTCGTCCTGGGCTACTCGTATTCGAAGCGATTCACGAGCCTGTCGCATCTGTGGCTGGGGCTGTGCCTGGGGATCGCGCCGGTGGGCGCGTGGATCGCGGTGACGGGCAAGATCGAGTTGCGCCGATGGTGCTGAGCGCGGCGGTGATGCTGTGGACCGCGGGATTCGACGTCATCTACTCGCTGCAGGATCTGGAGTTCGACCGGAAGACGGGCCTGTTCTCGCTGCCCGCGAGGATCGGCCCGGCGCGCGCGCTGCTGGTATCGCGGGCTTTCCACGCTGTGCATGGTCGGGCTGCTGGTGTGGTTCGGCGTGGCTGACTGGGCTGGGCGCGATCTACTACGCGGGCGTGGCGCTTGTCGCGGCGTTTCTCATCTATGAGCAGAGCCTGGTCTCTGCCAAAGGACCTCAGCCGGGTGAACACGGCGTTCTTCACTCTCAACGGCTTCGTCAGCATCGGGCTGCTGGCGTTCGTGGCTGCGGATGTGTTTCTATGATCGATCAGATATGCGGCAAAGCGATGTCGCGGATGTTCTCGGCCGCGCGCTGGACGGCGAGCGGCTGACGGTCGACGACGGCGTGCGTCTGTTCGAGTCCGATGACATCTTCGCCATCGGCGCCGCCGCGAACGAGATTCGCACGCGCGCTCAACGGCAATCGGACACTACTACGTCGTGAACCGGCACATCAACTACACCGACATCTGCAAGAACCGCTGCCGGTTCTGCGCATATTCGCGGTCGGAGGGCGATGACCGACGCCTACGCGATGTCGGTTGACGAGATTCGTCGCGCGCGCGGAGTCCGAATGGGAGCGAATGAAATTCACGGAGCTGCACATCGTCGGCGGCCTGCATCCGACGCTTCCCTTCAGCTACTACACCGACATGCTCTCCGCGCTGAGGCAGCGATTCCCGTCGGTCCACATTCAGGCGTTCACGGCTGTCGAGATCGCGCATATCGCGCAGATCGCCGGGATCGGCGTCCGCGATACACTGATCGCGCTGAGAGACGCCGGCCTTGGTTCGCTGCCCGGCGGCGGCGCGGAGGTATTCAGTCCGAGGGTGCGTGCCCTCGTCTGCCCGGAGAAGATGCCGGGAGCGAGTGGCTCGAGGTGATGCGGCAGGCGCACGAACTCGGCATCAAGAGCAACGCGACCATGCTCTACGGTCACGTCGAGACCTATCGCGAGCGCGTCGAGCACATGCTCGCCCTGCGCGAGCTGCAGGACGAGACGGGCGGGTTTATGACATTCATTCCCGCTCAAGTTCCATCCCGCAAATACCGACTCGGCGGCCTGGCGTCGCCGATGAGCTCGACGGACGACCTGAAGGTCTACGCGGTCTCCCGGCTGATGCTGGACAACATCCGGCACATCAAGGTCTTCTGGATCATGCTCGGAGTCAAGCTCGCGCAGGTGGCGCTGAGCTTCGGAGCGGATGATTTCGACGGGACCGTGGTCGAGGAGAAGATCACGCATCGCGCCGGCGCGACTACGCCCGAAGGCCTGACCGTTGCCGAGATCCGCCGGCTTATCGAGGAAACGGCGACGGCGCCCGTCGAGCGGGACACTGTCTACAACGAGGTATCACGTGAAGCTGGGATGCCTGCCATATCTTAACGTGAGGCCGCTGGTCTACACGCTGGAGCACGGAGGGCTGCCCGAGGGGTGGGAGTTCGTCTACGCGCCGCCGTCAAGCCTTGCTCGGATGCTTGAGACCGGCGAGATTGCCGCCGCGCCAGTATCTAGCTTCGCATGCCTCGCCAACCCCGACTTGAAGATATGCCCGGAGATCTGCATCGCCGCGAACGGCCCCGTGCGGAGCGTTCTGGTGCTGAGCAAGGTACCCGTCGAGAAGATCGAGCGCGTGATAGTTGGACACGAGCAGCCTGTCCGGCGCGAGCATGATGCGGATCATCCTGGACGAATCCTACGGTCTGCGCCCTGATCTCGCGCGGTCTGATCCGCAGACTCTCCGGCAGGGAATCCCAGCCGATGCTGATGCGATACTGCTGATCGGCGATCCGGCGATGCTGTGCCCGAAAGATGGCCTGTACGTGCTCGATCTCGCCAGCGAGTGGAAGAAGCTCACCGGGCTGCCGGCCGTGTTCGCCGTCTGGGCGGGCCGCGGCATGACACCCGAGCTGGCATCCGTGCTGCAGGAGGCCAAGCGCCGGGGCATGGAAATGCTGGATCAAATCGCGCATGAAGAATCGGCGAGGCTGGAGCTGTCGTTCGAGACCTGCTATGAGTATCTTTCACAGGTCATCAGCTACGACATGGGCGAGCGCGAGATCGAGAGCCTTGAGGTGTTCCGACAGAAGGCGCGCAGCCACGGACTTGTTGGGCCGTGAGGTCGTGAGGAAATGAGGATCTGTCGAGGCGAGGCCCTGTGTAGCGCTCGAAGCGATGCCTCTGCCTGAGCTCGGCTGGCTGGCCGATTCGATCTGCCGCGAGAAGCATCCCCAGCCGCTGCGCACCTACGTCATCGACCGGAACATCAACTACACCAACATCTGCATTTCCGGCTGCCGGTTCTGCGCGTTCTTCCGCCCGCCGGGACATCCCGAAGGATATGTCCTGACCGACGAGCAGATACTCTGCAAGATCGAGGAGGCCGCGGCACTCGGGGCGACTCAGATCCTGATGCAGGGCGGACTGCATCCGGACTTGCGGATCGATCTACTTCGAGCGGTTGTTTGCGCGGATCAAGGATCAGTATGCAGTTCAGCTTCACTGCCTCTCCGCGCCGGAGATCGTTCATATCGCGAGCATATCCGGTCTCAGTGTGCGCGATGCGCTCTCCAGGCTCAGAGACGCCGGATTGGATTCGCTGCCAGGGGGTGGGGCGGAGATTCTCGTAGACAGCGTGCGAACGTCGGTGAGCCCGCGCAAATGCACATCGGCCGAGTGGGTAGATGTGATGCGAGCCGCATCGGAACTTGGCATGCGCGCGACCGCGACTATGGTCTTCGGAATGGGCGAAACGTTGGCCGATCGTATCTGCCCACCTCGATCTCATCCGCTCGCTTCAGGACGAAACACGTGTCTTCACCGCGTTCATACCCTGGCCGTTCCAGCCGGGCAACACGGCTCTGGGCGGCAATGCCGCGGGCGCGCACGACTACCTGCGCACTCTCGCCGTTTCGCGAATCTACCTCGACAACATCGACAACATGCAGGCGTCCTGGGTGACGCAGGGCGAGCGAATCGCGCAACTCGCGCTTCGGTTCGGCGCAAACGACATCGGCAGCACCATGATCGAGGAGAACGTAGTTGCAGCGGCGGGCGTGTCACACCGCATGAGCGAGGACGCGCTCATCGGTCTCATCCACGGCGCGGGGTTCGACGCCGCCCAGCGCACGACCATCTATGACGCGATCAAGGTCCACAGACGCAATGAGGAATGCGTATGAGCAGGGCAGCCATCATCGGCGGAAGCCAGGGCTATAGGGTGCTGACCGAGCGAAGGCGGTCGAAGCCCATTGATCCCGTCGAGACCCCGTTCGGCATCTCGCCGCCCATCCACAAGCTGGCGGCGGGTGGCGATCGAGGTCTACTTCCTCTCCAGGCATGGCGAGGAAGGTTACTCGGTGTCCGCGCCGTTCGTCAACTACCGCGCCAATATCTGGGCGCTCAAAGAATTGGGTGTCAGCCGGATAGTCGCATGGTCCGGCCCCGGCGCGATCGATCCGTCGATTCCCATCGGCGACATGCTGGTTCCGGGCGATCTCATAGACGAAACCCGCGGCCGCGCCACGACGTTCTTCGAGGGTCTTGGTATCGGCTTCATCCGACAGAACCCCGTTTTCTGCCCGTGCCTGTCGTCACGCCTCCGAGAAGTGATCGAATCGCGCTATGGCCACTGCCGGACCGATGACGTCTATGTCTGCACCCAGGGCCCGCGCCTCGAAACACGCGCGGAGATTCGCAAGTTCGCTGCTTATGGCGCGACTCTCGTCGGGATGACGCTCGTGCCCGAGGCGTTCCTGGCCAAAGAACTCGAAATGTGCTACTGCCCGATCTGCTACGTCACGAACTACGCCGAAGGCGTCGTAGACCGCCCATACCGGCCCGGAGAGCTCTTTGAGGGCCTGCTTTCTGCCGATGAGAGGTCCGCGGTGGACGCAGCCGTCGCTGCTCTGCCCGATATCGCTCTTGAAGCCCTTGCCACGCCATGTGACAACCAGTGTCTCTGCAACCAGTCCATGGAACGATACCGCCGCCGCGGCGACATCGGCGACGACTGGCACACATGGGTCCACCCACCGTTGTAGAAGGGTTTTCCAAACGCGATGGTCGCCGTTGGAAACGGCTCCTACAGGAAATAGCCCGACCTGCACATGTTTTGACGGCGCTGTGACTGGGCAAAACAGACCTGTAGGGCGGGGAGGTCGCACAGCCTTTGGGAGGCGGTTATGAGCTTCAGAGTTGGGCGACTTATGGGCGTTCCCGTTCGCATGAAAGTAACGTGGTTTGCCGCATTTGCACTTCTGTCTTACCTCATCGGGCGCGGATTCGTGTGTCTTGCTGCAGAGGGCATCTCGACACTGGCCGCGATCGGCGTGGGTACGCTGATCGCAGCGGCGCTCTACGCATGCCTGCTTGCGCACGAATGCGCTCACGCGGGTGTCGCGCGGCGGCATGGCATCAAGACCACTGACATCACACTGTCCGCGCTTGGGGGAGAGGCTCGGCTTTCGCGCGACGCGGCCGGTTGGGCCGACGAGTTGTGTGTGGCGGCGGCCGGTCCCGCGGTGAGCGCGCTGCTGGCCGCCGGGTGTGCGGTCCCGCTTCTCCTGTCCGAGAACAGCTCGCTGCTGACCATGGTGGCGTTCTATCTCGCGTTTGCGAACGGAGTGCTCGCCGTGCTGAACATGCTGCCGGGTTATCCTCTGGACGGCGGCCGCGCGTTCCATGCCTTGCTGTGGCGGGCCACCGGCGACAGGACCAGAGCCGCCAGAATCGCGACCGGCGCGGGCGAGTGCATCGGCGGGCTTATGGCTGCCTATGGCGCCGTGGCGCTTGTGACGGGCGACTGGAACGGCGTCTGGTTCGTGGCACTTGGCTGGTATATTGCCGACGCAGCCGCAAGGGAGTGGGAGCGCGAGCGCGTTCGGACGATGCTGGAGCATGCACACGCCGGCGACGTGCTGACCGCCGGCGGGAGACAACAAACGGCATCCGACGCGATCGTTGACGCAGACGAGAACGCCTGGCAGGTCGTCGAGCGGATGGGCGATCTCGACCAGGACGGCGCGGTGGCGGTTGCCGAGACCGGCCACGTAGTGGGTATGATCGAAAAGCGCGAACTCCCGGCGCTGCTGACCGCCAGGCTTCGAACGTCGGCTCGATAGCCGCTGAAGGTGGAATGGAGTCTGAGGGCTAAGTTGGTATCGATGAACATACTGATCACCAACGACGACGGCGTACACGCCGAAGGACTCATACCCCTCAAAGCAGAACTCGACAAGATCGGCCGCGTTTTCGTGGTTGCGCCGGACAGGCCGCGCAGCGCATGCGGCCACTCGATTACCCTGCACAAGCCGCTGCGCGCGGAGAAAGTGGCGCTGCGCGACGGGAGCGTCGCATATTCCTCCAACGGTACTCCATCCGACTGCGTCAGCCTGGCGCTTCTGGGCATGATTGACGAGCCCATCGATATCGTTGTCTCCGGCATCAATCACGGCCCGAACCTGGGCTGGGATCTCACTTACTCGGGCACCGTCTCGGCCGCGATGGAGGGCGCGATCATGGGGGTGCGGTCATTTGCGATCTCCGTGACCAGCTATGCGCGCCGCCTGGACTACGGCCCGGCGGCGCGGTTTGCAGTCGATCTGGCACAGAAGCTCGACGAGCACGGCCTCCCGGAGAGCACACTGCTCAATGTCAATGTGCCCGATCTTCCCGCGTCTGAGATAAAGGGAGTCGTTATAACCAGGCAGGGGAAGCGCCGATATTCCGGGCAGTTGGAGAGACGCACCGACCCGATGGGCAGGGATTACTATTGGCTCGGAGGCGACCTGCCCACGGATTCGCTCGAGGAAGGAACGGACGTCTACGCAATTTCCGAGGGATGGGTCTCGGTGACGCCGGTGCATCTTGACCTGACGGCGTACACGTCCATCGACGATGTTCGCTCCTGGGGAATCGAGGATATTGCTCTTCGCTGATACTAATGAAGGAACCTCGCGGGGAGGAGTAGAAGTCCGCATTAGTTATCCATTGTTTGAGGAGGGCCACGGATCCGCATGAGGCCTGGCAGCCGATGGAACGGGGAAGCCGCCAATCCCATCGTCGCCGCAATTTACGGCGCTGTGGTGTCGTTACTCCTCTGCTACGCCCTCAGTTATCTGTTCACCTGCCTGCGACTTGGCATCGTGTCCGCGCACGTGTCCTGGGACAGCCGCCACGCTTTCATGCTTGCCGGCCTGAATGTCTATGCGTGCCAGCACATTCCCCTCATCGGATCGGGCGTGCCGCCGGGTGACGAGCAGCACATCCGCGCATTCATCACGCTGCCGCTGACGCTGTGGGCCGCCATTCCGGTGTTCGCATTGATCGCCGGCGGTTGGGTCTGCGCTCGGACGCGGGTCGACGCCGGCAGGTGGGGCATGACGGCCTCCGCGCTAATGGGCGGGATCATCTATGCGGGAGTGTTGACGGGACTTGCGGGAGTTGTCTCGGCGGAGTTTGCATCTACCGCGATCCCGGTCGTGCGCGCGGGAAGCCAGGAATGGGGACTCAGCCCGCCGGAGATTCCGTTCATGCCCACCGTAGTCGGAACGTTGGTCTACAGCCTGCTTTTCGGACTGGCATTCTCGTACCTCGGCGCTCTGCTGGCCGTTCGTATCGGCGCCGAGATACACGTACGCGGCAAGTGGTGGTCGTGCGCGAAGGCTGTCGTTATCGTCGCACTGCTGCTGCAGTTACTGATGTGCGGCGCGATGCTTGGATGGTTTGCCGCGCAATCGCGTTCGAGTAAGGCGGATCAGTTCGCGCAACCTGAGATCATTGCGATACTGCCTACAGCCGCGGGAGCCGGCTACGCGCTACTTCACGGTGCGGAGTTCACTGCGAGGGCAACGCCGCTGCTCATGCCCGATGCGGCTTATGGAGTGCAACTCGGGCTCTACCGCGGCGTCGAAACTATTGGGGGCGGCAAGATCAGCAGCAGGCCGGCGTCGCCCTACGCATGGATCGGCGGACTGATCGGAGGGATTGCGGTGCTTCTGTCCGGCGGACTTGCGGTCAGATTGGGTTCGCGGGACGGGTCGCTGCCGACCGCGATGCGCGTGACCGTCCTGCAGTCGGCCTATCTGGCCGTGACGATGGTCCTGTGCAGAGTGGCGTGGGGGGTAACGGGGCAGTCGTCGGTTGTTATCGGCCCGGCGTACGATTCGGGGATGTTGGTTGAGGTTGCATGCGTATTCATAATAGCGCTTGCGGGCGCGCACTGGGCCACCCGGAAGTATGCGGGGCGTCTGGCCGGGTCTCCGTCGGCATGAGAATCAGGAATTCCACGAAGTACAGCATGAGGACGGCACTTGGTGAGGCGGTGGCGCAGTTCCCGACGGAGGATCTGACGGTCGAACTGAAGTACTGCCGCGCGGGAACGAAACGCTACATATCGGGCACGTATTATCGCAAGACTCGCGGATATGACGACGGCAAGCTGATCCGGCTTCGCGTCAATCGTACCAACAAGTATCCGCTGGAGATACCGTTCAAGACGTCGGAGTACTACACGAAGCGGGACCGGTTCGGTAAGGAGGTCGTATACCAGAAGTTCAGAAAGGTCAAGTTTCACAGTGCCGAGGACTTGATTCTCGCGATATTCCTGCACGAGTTCTCGCACTATCTGGATCACATCGAGGGGCGAAACGGCCGCTACAAGCAGACCAAGGCCGACAAGTTCGCCCTGTCGATTCTCGAATTATTGCAGGTCATCTAGGAGGCAAGGAATTGTTCGGACGTATTCGCATCGCAGGGCTGCACATTGTCGTGCTGGCTCTGTGCTTTATGGGCGCCAACGCTGTCGCCGGGCCTCCGACGACACAGGACTTCTGTTTCATCCACATCAGTGACACCCACAACCAGACCGCCTCATGGCCGATCGTCGAGGAACTCAACACTCCGCATCCCATCGTGATGGAGCCGTTCGGCATAGCGTCGCTGACACCGTCGTTCGCGGTCCACACCGGCGATATGACCGAGTTCGGCCCGAGCATGGGGATGTACAACAGGTTCGTCAGCTACTTCGACAAGATCGGAATGCCGTGGTACGCCTGTCTTGGAAACCACGATTCGACGTGGCGATCTCTCGCCTGTGAGATCAGACAGCGGTTTGGATCGGTCTGTTACTCATTCGACAAGTTCGGCTGCCACTTCGTAATGCTCGACTCCGCGGGTGTTCAGGATCCCGAGCAGAATATCGGCCCGGAGCAGATGCAGTGGCTGACGAAGGATCTTCAGAAGGTAGGGCCGGGGGTCCCCGTATTCGTCGCAATGCACCACCAGCTCGGAACCCTGCCGTCCTACGAGAACGACGAGATCGTTGACATTCTGCGGCCGTACAACGTCGTGTGCATCATGTTCGGGCACGGTCACAGGCCGATGCACACGACCTACGAAGGGCTGGACATGGTGGAGAGCAGCTCGACCTACGGACGCTGGCCGGGCTACACGGTCTATAACGTGACCGGCGGGATACTCCGCGTAGCCTTCAAGCACGAAGGCCAGGCCGCCGCTACCGACAAGATGCTGGAGAAGCCTATCGCGCTGCCCATCAAGCGCTACCCGCACATATCGATCACCCTACCCGAGGAGAACGCGACCTACAAGGACACGCTGCCCGTGAAGGCGTGGATTGGCCTGCGCAACGGTGAGGTCACCAAAGCCAGCGCGATGATTGACGGCGACGCCAAGAAGACGTTCGACCTGGCCCTTCAGCCGGGCGGCAGCTTCCAGGCCGACATCCCGCTCGCTTCGATCAGCCCCGGCGCACACTACATGAAGCTGACGTTTGTCGGCAAGGACGACAGCCCTTATTCGCATTCGACGGCGTTCTACGTCGAGTCCGTTCATCCGAAGGTGCTCTGGCGCGTGATGATGGGGACGGCCAGCAAGAGCGCCCCGACCGTTGGCGACGGGTTCGTCTACGTCGGCGGATATGACGGAACGATCCGCGCGTATGATGCCAGGTCCGGCCGGCTTGGGTGGCAGTACCAGACCGGTGGCGCTGTTACGGGGCAGATACTGCTTCTGGCGGACAAGATATACGCCGGCAGCGACGACAAGACGCTGTATTGCCTCACGGCAGACAAAGGCGCTCTAGTCTGGAAGTTCGACGCCGACGGTCCCATATACTCATCTCCGGTCTCGGACGGCAAGGCGGTCTACTTCGGATGCGGGAGCGGCGCGTTCTACTCGGTGGACCCGGCGACCGGGTCCCAGAACTGGAAGAACACGGACGCGCTCTACAACATCGAGGTCAAGCCGTTCCTGGCCAATGGCAGGGTCTACTATGGCGCGTGGTGCTCCTACGTCTACTGCCTGAACACGGCCGACGGCAAGCTCGTATGGAAGTGTATGGGCAAAGGCGCAGCCGACCACAAGGGCTCGCGTTACTACAGCCCCGCCGACTGCGGGCCGGTCGTGTGCAACGGCAAGGTGTTCGTCGCGGATCGCGCATACCTCTGCTCGATTATCGATGACGCGACTGGCAAAATCGTGGGCAGTCTGGGCAGAGCGTCCGCCGTCGGGCTTTCGCAGGACGGCCAGAGCGTCTACGTGCGCAAGACCAACCATGCCCTGGCGAAAGTGGACTCGGCCGGCAACACGCTGTGGACCGCAAGCGCGCCGGGTGATGCGAAACCGACGGCGCCGACCGAGGTCGGCGGAGTTGTATATACGTGCGGGCGGTTAGGACTTGCGTGCGCGGTGTCGGCGGCGGATGGCAAGGTCCTCTGGCAGTATCAGGCGACGCCTTCCGAATACGTCGAAGCGTCTGTCGGCGGCACGGGATCGACGGCATACGTGGTCGGCACGGACGGAAGCCTGACCGCGCTTGCGGAGTAGAAAGTGCCGCGTAAGCGGCAAGTTATCTAGGGGGAAAGTGATATGTTGAGTAGTAATCGTTGCGCGCGGCTGCTGATGGTCGCGGCGGTACTGTGTTGGGCGGCGGTGGCTGTTCACGCTGCGGGCACCGCAATTCCAGATTTCACATTCGCTCATTGCAGCGACGATCACACCGGGGCCGGCAACGCCAGGCTCGCGGAAACGACGATCGCCGAGTTCAAGGACCTCCAGCCCATTCTTCTGGAGCCTTACAAGGTCACGTCGCTGCCGATCTCATTCATAATCGACACCGGAGACGTAACCGAGTTCGGCGGGCACGCGTCGTGGCTGAAGTATCAGGGCTATTTCGACGGAGTCTCCATACCGCACTACATGTGCGTGGGCAACCACGACGGCACGTGGCGATCACTCACCTATGAGGTGCGGCAGCTCTTTGGATCGCCCTACTACTCGTTCGACAAGTTCGGCTGCCACTTTGTGATGCTTGACTCGGCCGGACTGCAGCATCCTCTGCCTTCGATTGGGCCGGAGCAGCTCACGTGGCTGAGCAAGGACTTGGAGAAGGTCGGTCCGGACGCGCCGGTGTTCGTTTGCCTGCACCATCCCCTCTACACCTCCGAGTTCGCGAGCCGCTACGAGGTTGACCGGCTGCTGGACGTGCTGCGACCGTACAACGTTGTCGCAGTACTCTACGGTCACGGTCACAATGCGAATCACGCCGTGTTCGAGGGCATTGACACGGTGCAAGGGGGCTCGACCTGGGGCCCCGGCCCTGCAGGCTACGAGGTGGACTGCGTGAAGGACGGCGTCCTCTACGTGGCCTATAAGGTCCAGGGACAGCCGAACGCAACGAAGGCCATCCTTCAGAAACCGCTCGCGCCTCCCGCGAAACGATACCCCAAGATCAGTATCGCCTCGCCGCGCGAGGGAGCGACCTATGACGCGCAGATTTCGGTCAAGGCATGGATTGCGCTTGGCAAGGGTGATGTCAAGAGCGCGTCTCTGGAGATCGACGGCGAGAAGAAGGCCGATCTCGCGCTCAATCCGGGTGGCAGTTTCGAATGTGCGCTGCCGCTGGCCGGCGTGAGCGGCGGCGCTCACAGTATGAAGCTCAGCTTCACTGGCCAGGACGATAAGGTCTACAGTCGGTCCACGTTCTTCTATAAGGAGTCCACGCTGCCCAAGGTGAAGTGGCGAGTGCTGATGGACACCGCAAGCAAGACCACCCCAACGGTCGGCGATACCAACGTCTACGTCGGAGGCTATGACGGGACGGTGCGAGCCTATAACGCGAACTCCGGTAAGCTGAGGTGGATCTACACGACAGGCGGAGCGATCGTCGGTCAGATACTGCTGCTCGGCGACAAGGTCTACGTCGGCAGCGAGGATACGAATCTATACTGCCTGACCGCCGACAAGGGCAAGCAGGTCTGGAAATTCGAGGCCGAGGAGCCGATCTACTGCTCACCCGTCTCCGACGGCACCTCGGTCTACTTCGGGTGCGGCAGCGGTGCGTTCTACTCCGTTGATGCAGGGACCGGCAATCAGAACTGGAAGAACTCGGACGCGACCTACAACATCGAGATCACGCCGTTTGTGGCTAACGGCAAGGTCTACTACGGCGCGTGGGATCGCTACGTCTACTGCCTGAACACAGCCGACGGCAAGCTCGTGTGGAAGTGCGAGGGCAAGGGCAGCTCCGAGGGTGGGGCGGCCGTCTACTACAGCCCCGCCGACTGCGGGCCGGTCGTGTGCAACGGCAAGGTCTTCGTTGCCGACAGAAAGTACCGATGCGCTATCATCGATGAGGCAACCGGCAAGATCGTGGATTCGATCAACGGCATATCCGCTGTGGGCATATCCGCGGATGGACAGACCGTGAACCTGCGCCATAACGACCGCAAGGTATCGAAGGTGGATTCGGCGGGCAAGGAAATCTGGTCGGCTGCGGTGCCGGCCGGCTTCGTCCCGGCGGCGCCGACGGAGGAAGCGAACATCGTCTACGCATGCGGAGGGGGCGGTACGGTGAGCGCGATATCGGCCGCCGACGGCAAGGTTCTGTGGCAGTATGACAGCACGCCGACGCAGTATGTGCTGGCAGGCGTCGGCGCGAAGGGTTCTGTGGCTTATGTCGTGGGAACGGACGGCAGCTTGACGGCATTGGGGGACTAGGCGAACATGTCAGGATGACGGAGGTGGAGGATGACCTACATTCGTGGTGACGAGATCGATGTCGTCATCGCTCGCGAGGGACTCGCCGATGACGCGGGAATCGGATACCTGCCGGATGAGACGATGGTCGTGATAGTTGGTGGGGCAGGCAGAATAGGGGAGTCCGTACACGCTACCATTGTCGGGGTGGAGAGGACGCCACTCGGATCTTCTCTGGTGGCAAACGCGGAGCAGATGTAGCCGGGGAATCGTCCAGGAGGAATGCAGGCCGGCGCCGCACTGTCATTCCGAACGGAGTGAGGAATCTGCCTCCCCGGGCTGGCCGGAAGCAGATTCCTCGCAATGCTCGGCGTCACGCGGGCGATGCGGGCCATAGCGGGCTTCGCGGGCGACCCGTGACTACTCCTCGTCTGTGACGTTCTCCACGCCTTTGACTTCGGGAATCTCGTTGCGCAGGATGCGCTCGATGCCCATCTGCAGGGTCATCGCCGCCATGGGACAGCCGTGGCACGCGCCCTGGAGCCTGACTCGCGCGATCCCCTCTTCGGTGAAGTCAACAAGCTCCACATCGCCGCCGTCGGCCTGGAGGTTCGGCCTGATGGTGTCGATTACTTCCTCGACCCGCTTGCGCAGGTCGGTCTTGGTCTGTTCGGTCAAAGTAATTCTCCCTTCTAAGATCAATCTTCCGCGAGGGCATGCTCGTGCTCGTGCAGTTCCTCATCGGACTTGAGATCGAGTCCTTTGCCGGTGGTCTTGCGCAGGTAGTCGTCTATCGCGCCTCGCACCGCCTGCTCCGCGAGCACCGAGCAATGCATCTTTATCTTGGGCAGGCCGCCAAGAGCCTCGGCTACAGCGTCATTTGTCAGATTCAACGCCTCCTCGATGGTCTTGCCCTTGATCAGATCCGTGGCCATGCTGCTGGTGGCGATCGCGGCGCCGCAGCCGAAAGTCTTGAACTTGACGTCGGTGATGACGTTGTTCTCGACCTTGATATACATGTTCATGATGTCCCCGCAGACGGGGTTGCCAACCTTGCCGATTCCGTCGGCGTTCTCGATCTCACCGACGTTGTGCGGATTGGCGAAGTGTTCCATCACTTTTGTGCTGTAGCCCTGGTTCATGGCTTGGACTCCTTTCGTCGCGGCTATCCAGCGGCGATCCGCTTGTTCTTGACTTTGTTGACTACGCAGAACGCGACGTGCTCCATGCCGCATCGCACACAGGCGTGGTCTACGTTATCCTCATCGCTCAGCGCGATCTTCAGAAAGCTCTCCAGACCGTCGCGAAACGCCCGTCGCTGTGAAGACGGCATCTCCCCAATGATTGCGTCGAACCATTCGGACTTGCGCCGCCGCATCTGTTTGACTGCCTCCCGGCCTGGCTCAGTGAGGTCGATGCTGGTCAGGCGCCTGTCCTGTTCGTCGTCTCTGCGCGTGGCCAACCCCTTCTTTACGAGCCTGTCAACCAGTTGACTCGCCGCCGAGAGGCTGACTTCCAGTCCGCCCGCGATCTCGCGAATGGGCGACGCGCCGTGGAGATACACATACTGCAGGCACTCCATCAGCGCGGGCGTGATCTCCGCGTCCGCATCCGGACACATGAGCCTGCCGGCGGACTTGCGCATCGTCTCGACAAAGATCTCCGCCAGTATCTCGGCATATTCGGCTGAATCGCGCGATACATGCTCGCCTTCCACGGCAGTCACTTAAGCTCCTTAATGAATAAGCTACTTTATTATACCACTGGGCGGCGGAATGAAACCAGCTCTGCACTAGAATTTCCTGGGCTTCGCGTCAGGCTCACCGGTCACAGTTTGTCCATTGTCCTTGCAGGGTACACCAGATATAGGTATCGCAATGATACTCGGGTCAAGGGAGGCGCGAGTGGGATGCACACAAGGGTGTTTATATATGTGCTCGTCGGACTGACCGTTGCGTCGGCTGCGTGCGCGGCCAAGGCGCCAGACTGGTTGGCAACCGGCACGGTCACCAAGGTGGACGGCAACACGATATACTTCCTGAGCAAGGACAACGTGGTGTTTCGCATCGATGCGGGCGGGGCGGTGATAGTCAGTGACGTCAGGCTCGCAGACGGAAACGTGCGACCAGGAGACAAGATACGGGTGTTCGGGTACTCTGGTTGGGTCGAACCTTGTCAAAGCCGCGCGGATCAGGATGCTGACAACGGGCGGCTATCGTAACGCGGCGACGGGTTCCGGCCCGGAAAGAGAGGTCAAGATAGTCGTGGAGAAGGAGCCGGTGGAGGCGCCTGAGGCGGCGCCGTGCCCGCCGCTCGAGCAGATTACTCCGCCGCCGGTACAGCCCGATCAGACATGCCTGGAGTATACCTGGCAGGGCAAGGGACTGGTCACAGATGTCGATTACGTCGGCCATCAGGTCAAGATTCAGACTTCCGATGGGCCGTTTACTATCAGTACGGACAACGCCGTCATCGTGCAAGGGACCGTTCGGGTGGGGATGGGTCGCTTCAACAGAGGCGACACGATCTGGGCCGCCGGCAACGAGGTGGCCCCCAATGTGATAGACGGCCGCATGATCCGCGTTCTGAGGACCTATACCGACGCGCAGAACGCGGTTCCGACCCTGCCCGTAAGCGTTGTCGGCGTGATCCTGCAGATCGACTACCCTTCGCGAACGTTCAAGATGACCGGCAGGAGTACGTGGGCGGTGGTTTCCTGTGACGACAACACGGTGATCGGGTTCAGGGACATCAAGAAGACGTTCCACGACCTCAAGCCTGGTACGAAGATAAACATGAGCGGATACGGCAACTTGACGGACGGCTATGCGGCGCAGCATATAGAGATAATCGGCGTTTCACCGTAGTCGGGTGGTGTCGAAGAGGCTGATTCACGCAGGGCTCCTCGGCCGCGCCGGGGAGCCCTCTTAGCGCAACATTGACTTTTGACTGCCGCGGCAATAGAATTCACGTATGAACTCCAGCCGCCGAGGTGTGTTTTGTTGCGTCTGATTCCTCGTTTCCGTATTGCAGTTCTCGTTGCCTGCCTGGTTGCGTTCTCTGCCTGCGCGCACGCGCAGTTCTCCTTTGACAAGCAGAACCAGCGCCCGCCCGCAAAAGCCCAGCCTCAACCCCCGAGCGAAGCACAGCAGCACTTTGCCAAAGCCGTGCAGTACGCTCAGCAGGGGAAAATGGACGAGGCGATCGCCGAGTTTCAGGTCGTCAAGAAGCTGATGCCGAAGAACGCGGGGGTCCTGGTCAATCTGGGATTGTGTTACATGCAGAAGCAGGACCTTGGTCACGCCGAGAGCGCGTTCAAGCAGGCGCTGGCCCTCGATCCTAAGAACCCGGCCGCGCTGGGGCAAATGGCAGGACTGCTGATGAGGCGCGGAAAGAGTGCCGAAGCGCTCACCTACGCCAAGAAGGCTGCTTCAGCGAACCCCAAAGACCCGGGCGCGCAGTTCACGCTCGGCGTTATCTACCTCCAGAACAAGAAGCTCGATCCGGCAGCGGCGGCATTCAAGAAAACCCTCGCCATCAACCCCAAGGACAAGGGTGCGATGTACAACCTGGCCTACTGCCAGATCAACCTGAAGCAGTACGCCGATGCTCGGAAGACGTTCGATAGGTTCTTCAAGCTGGTTCCTGATGACCCACAGGCGCACATGCTGGCGGCTATGGCGTGTGAACAGACTAAGGACAACGTGGGCGCGATCGGGCACCTTCAGAAGGTGGCGTGGACGGACGCTCCCCAGGCTCACGGCGCCGTGATGGGCCTGGCGCAGCTCTACACCATCATCGGCAAGCCCGACATCTCCATCGCGGTTCTCAGAAAGGCCCTGGCCAAGGACAAGACCGACTACGAGTACAACCTCTCCCTCGGACGCATGCTGAGCGCCAAGCAGGAATACAAGGAAGCGCATCCCTACCTGCTCGCCGCGAAGCAGGCGCACTCCGACGAACTCGTCAACATGGCCCTCGCGCTCAACAGCGTCCCTCTGGGCAAGCTCGACGAAGCGGAGATCCAGGCCAAGACAGCTCTTGAGTTCAAGCCAAAGGATACGCAGGCAATCGATGTCTACGCGTATGTATTGGACCAGGAACACAAGTACGGTGAGGCCATTGCCGAACTGCGAAAGTGGGAGGAGTACTACCCCAAGGACCCGGTGCCCAATCTGAAGATCGCCGGCAATCTCCAGATTCAGAGCAAACCCGAACTCGCGATGGCCGAGTACCGAGAAGGCCATGACCAAGAAGCCCAATGACGTGGCCATCATGATCAGCGCGGCCTCGTGCCTCGGGCAGCAGGACAAGCTCGATGATGCCGTGACGCTGCTCCAGAAGGCCGTGGCCGCGGAGCCGAAGAACCAGTCCGCGCTTCAGGCGTTGGGCGACGTCTACGAGCAGCAGAAGAAGTACGATCTCGCCATCGCGCAATACAACAAGATGCTGGAGGTCGATTCCAAGAACCAGAACACTCTGCGCCGGCTGGCGAACGTCTATGATGCCAAGAAGGACTACAAGGGCGAGATCGACGTGTATCGCAAGCTCGTCAAGCTCGATCCCACCAATGTGAACACCGCGATGTCCATCCCCAGGCTCTACGACAAGATGGACCAGCTCGATACCGCCATCGCGGAGAGCAAACAAATCGTGGATGCGAATCCGACTAACGCCGGCGCGCGGCAGCAATACGGCGAGTTTCTGGCGAAAAAGAAGGACTACGACGGTGCGCTCGCTCAGTACGCCGAGATCGTCAAGAACGATGCCCCCGGCATCAAGGCGAACGGCTACTATCTCACGGGCGGCGTTCAGGAGACGATGGGCAAGACCGATGACGCGATGGCTTCGTACAAGAAGTGCATCGAACTCGCGCCCGCTCATACCAGGGCGCTCGACGCCATCGGCAAGATATACGAGGCAAAGAGCCGGAACGACGAGTTCTACGCCTATCTGAAGTCGCTGATCGAGCCCGGCACGGATAGGCTGCCCTACGGGTACTACGCACTGACGATGAAGAAGGCCAAGAAGACCGATGAGGCTGTCAAGACCCTCGAGGACCTTGCCGGCAAGCATCCTGACAGCCTGCCGATAGGAGCCGTGCTGGCGCAGAGTTACGCGGACTCAGGCGCGAAGGACAAGGCCATCGAGCAGTACAAGAAGCTCATTGAGAAGAACAAGGGCGATTCCTGGACTCAGTCCAGCATGCAGCACAGCCTGGGCGATCTGTACAAGGGCGAGGGCAAGCTTGAGGAGGCTGCGCAATGCTATGACGCTTCGCTCAAAGCATCCGGGATATTCGCCAACACCTCGGTCGAGAAGGATCTGGGCGATCTGTATGTCAAGCTTGGCAAGAAGGCCGAGGCACTGGAGACGTATGAGGCCTATCTGAGGTCGATTCCGAAGGACGAGGAAGTGACCGGGTACGTGAACGACCTCAAGGCGGGCAAGCTGCCGACGCTCAAAGAGGCTCCCAAGCCCGGCGAGGCTAAGCCCGAAACCAAGCCGGCCGAGGCAAAACCGGAAGCGAAGCCTGTCGAACCGCAGCCTGCAGTCAGCCCGGAGGCCAAACCTGCAGCGCCGCAGCCGGCAGCCAGCCCGGAAGCGAAGCCCGCAGAGACTCAGCCGGCGGCCAGCCCGGAAGCGAAGCCCGCAGAGACTCAGCCGGCGGCCAAGCCCGAAGCAAAGCCTGCTGAGCCTGCGACTGATGTCAAACCCGCGGCCCCCGCCGCCCCGGCGAAACCATAGCCTGCACTGCGTCATGCTGAACTCGTTTCAGCATCCAGGGGGAAGATTGTGAGGTCAGAGATGCGTTTGTGGAGATCTGTGTTTCTGGTTGTGGCGGCAGCAACCGCCGCGCTTGTGCTTGGGTCGTGTTCGGCAAAGAAGGAGACCGCGGGACCAAAGCCGGCCAAGAAGCAGTTCACGGTCGGCGTGACGCTGCTCACGGAGGAACACCCCTTCTACCGTGAGCTGAAGTCCGCGTTCATCGAGCAGTGCAAGACAGCGCAACCTCAGGCCGATGATACAGTCCTGCAACATGGACCTGCCCACGCAGACCTCGCAGGTTGAGAACTTCATCACCCAGCGAGTGGACGCGATGGTGGTGTGCCCCGCCGATTCGGCCGGAATCGCCGGAGCGGTCCGCAAGGCCAACAAGGCGAAGATACCGGTGTTTACCGCGGACATCGCAGCCCAGGGCGGCAATGTCGTATCGCACATCGCCTCCGACAACGTCGCGGGCGGCAAGCTGGCCGGCGACTACATGGCCATGATATTTCCCGCTGCGAACCGGACCGTGAAGATCGCGATTATCGACGACCCTGCCGTGCAGAGCGTGCAGGATCGCGTCAAGGGCTTCAGGGAGGCCGTTGCGAAGCACGGCGGAATCAAGATCGTTGACGACCAGAATGCCGATGGCAAGCGCGACATGGCCGTCACTGTGACTGAGAACATCCTCCAGAAGCAGCCGGATCTCGACGGCATATTCGCGATTAACGACAGCAGCGCTCTGGGCGCCCTCGCGGCCGTAGAGCAGTCGGGCCGGAAGAACGTCATCATTATCGGATACGACGGCGATCCCGAGGCTCGCGCGAAGATTGAGGCTGGAACCGCGCTGAAGGCGGACGCGGTGCAGTATCCGCGCGAGATCGGCAAGGCAACAGCGAACGCGGTCGCGGACTACCTGGAAGGCAAGAAGGTGCCGGCTTAGTGCCGGTGAAGGTCGGGCTCATCGATCAGGCGTCACTGAAGAAAGAGAGCAAATAGGCCAATGGCGGCAGTTGCGGCCGAAGTCTCGCCGGTTCTGGAGATGCAGTCGATCTCCAAAACCTATCCCGGTGTGACGGCGCTGAGCGCGGTTGACTTCTCGGTAATGCCGGGCGAGGTCCACGCGCTCGTGGGCGAGAACGGCGCGGGCAAATCCACGCTGATGAAGATACTCGCCGGCGCGGACGCCAAAGACGCCGGCCGGATCGTCATCGACGGCGCTGAGGTTCACATCGACAGCCCCCAGGAAGCGATGCGCCTGGGCGTCTCGATCATCTACCAGGAGTTCAACCTCGTTCCCTACATGAACGCTGCCGAGAACATCTTCCTTGGCAGGGAGCCTGCCAGCGCGGTGCCCGGCGTGATCGATTTCGGGAAGATGTACGCCGACGCGGAGGCGATCATCGCCGAACTGGGCGTCGCCCTTGACGTGCGCGCGTCAATCAATACGCTCTCCGTCGCCCAGCAGCAGATGGTCGAGATCGCAAAGGCCACGTCGCGCAAGTCCCGCATCATCGCCATGGACGAGCCCTCCGCCACCCTCACCGAGCACGAGCTTGAGAACCTATTCGCGCTCATTCGCCGGCTCAAAGCCGAGGGCGTCAGCATCATCTACATCTCCCACCGGCTCGAGGAGATATTCGAGATCGCCGACCGCGTGACCGTGCTCCGCGACGGCGAGCTTGTGGCCACCAAGAACGTCGCCGACACCGACCGCGACGGCATCATCAAAATGATGGTCGGCCGGGAGCTCAAGGAGATCATACCGAAGGCGGAGACGGAGCAGGGCGATATCGCGCTGGAAGTGAAGGGCCTCAATCGCGCCGGTGCGCTGCGTGACATCAGCTTTGAGGTTCGGCGCGGAGAGATACTCGGCCTCGCGGGTCTGGTCGGCGCGGGGCGAACGGAGGTCGCGCGGGCGATATTCGGCGCGGACCCGATAGACAGCGGCGAGATTCGAGTCAACGGCAAGGCCGTCAAGATCAGATCGCCGCGGCATGCGATCTCTCTCGGCATCGGTCTCGTCACGGAGGACCGCAAGGCGCTGGGCCTCGTCCTGGGGATGGCGGTGCGGGAGAACATCTCGCTTGCCAATCTCGGCATTCTGTCGCGGCTGGGATTCGTCAGCAGACGCCGCGAGCGGGAAGTCGCGCGCAAATACGTCGAAGACATGATGATCAAGACGCCGTCGGTCGAGCAGGCGGTCCAGAACCTCTCCGGCGGCAACCAGCAAAAGGTCGTCCTCGCGAAGTGGCTGTTCACCGAGTCCAAGGTGCTGATCTTCGACGAGCCCACCCGCGGGATCGACGTCGGCGCCAAGACCGAGATCTACCAGCTTATGAACCGCCTCGCTGCCAGCGGCGTCGCGATCATCATGATCTCCTCGGAGCTTCCGGAGATTCTGGGCATGAGCGACCGCATCCTCGTCATGCACGAGGGCGAGATCGCCGGCGAGCTTTCCCGCGACGAAGCGACCCAGGAACGCATAATGCAGCTTGCCACCGGAGGCGAGTAGTGCGCAAGTCCCCATCGACGCCTGCAAGCGGACTGGTAGGCCAGCTCGTCTACTTCGGCTACATGCTGGCGTTTCTGGTGGCGCTGTGCATCTTCTTCCAGATCATGACGGGCCGCACAGCCAACCCGGAAGGCGGGTGCTGGTATTGGCTCACACAGTGGCACATTTCTTTCCACCGAGAACTTCTCCAACGTCCTTCGGCAAGTAGTCGGTGACCACGATCATCGGCGTCGGGATGACAATCGTCATCATCAGCGCCGGTATCGATCTCTCTGTCGGGGCGATCTTGGCATTGGCCGGCGTATTATCCACGGCGGTCATCATGCGCGGCTTTCCAATGCCGTTCCCTTATCCGTCCGATTCGGCGATGACGCCGATCTGGCCGCTTGCCGCGAGCCTGCCGGTGGCGGTGATAGTGGCGGGTGTCGTGGGTGGCATCTGCGGCGCGCACAACGCGATCCCCATCGTCAAGCTGCGCGTGCCGCCGTTCATCGCCACGCTTGCGATGTTCTCCCTGGCGCGGGGATTCGCGTATATCTACGTCGGCGGCGGGCAGGTCGGCAATTTGCCAAGTTCGTTCACGAGCATGGTGGGCGAGGGCTATCTCATGCCGATTGTTGCGCTATCGACGGTGATCCTCGGCTACGTGCTGCTGTCATGGACGCGGTTCGGGCGGGCGGTCTACGCGATTGGCGGCAACGAGCAGGCCGCGCGGCTGTCGGGTATGAACGTAGCGCGGGTGAAGTTCTGGGTGTATGTGATCTGCGGCGTGCTGGCCGGAATCGCGGGGCTGCTGCTTGCCGGGCGTATCGGGGCAGGGGACCCGAAGTCGGGCATGGGCTACGAGCTCAACGCCATCGCGGCGGTCGTGGTCGGCGGCACTAGCCTGATGGGCGGCGTCGGCACGATCCCCGGCACGCTGCTCGGCGCGGTCATCATAGGCTGCGCTCGACACCGGCCTCGGACTGATGGGCATCAACTGGTTCGTGCAGATGGTCGTCAAGGGCTACGTGATACTGATGGCGGTTGTCCTGGATCAGATGAAAAAGCGCTCCTGAACGCAGCGGCCTGACTGCGCAAAGGAAACAGCCTGGCGGGTGTGGAACATACACATGAACTATCTATGGAGGTGCAGCCATGCAGGCGTGTTCCAATGTGCGCGGTGGTACTGGTTGCCCTTTGTTCGGGGGCATTTGCAGCGGAAACGGCTATCACGAAAAGCCTGGCAAAGCCCACTCTGCTAGACAACTCTGTGATGATATCCATCCCGGCGGGTGAGTTCATCATGGGCAGCAATTGTGGTGACACCGAAGAGAAGCCGGTTCACAAGGTCTATCTCGATGCCTACGAGATTGGCAAGTGCGAGGTCACGGTCGCGCAGTATCGTGCTTTCTGCACCGCCACAGGGCGGCAGATGCCCAAGGCCCCGTCCTGGGGCTGGCGGGACGACTACCCCATCGTGAACGTGACCTGGGACGACGCCAATGCCTACTGCCAGTGGGCCGGCGGAAGGCTTCCCACGGAGGCCGAGTGGAGAAAGCCGCTCGCGGCACACATGGGCGCACCTATCCCTGGGGCAATGTGTGGGACAGGAGCATGTGCGCGAACGGCGAGCTCGATCTCAAGTCCACCGTCCCTGTCGGAAGCTGTCCGAAAGGCGCGAGTCCCTACGGCTGCCTGGACATGGCCGGAAACGTGTGGGAGTGGTGCGCCGACTGGTACGGCTCCGACTACTACAAGACATCCCCGTATCGCAACCCTACCGGCCCGGACAGCGGCGAGTATCGTGTTATGCGCGGCGGCTGCTTCTATAGCTACGAAGTGAGGTACCCGCACGACCTACAGGGGCAACTATTTCCCATCAGGCTGCTGGTACTCCGGCGGCTTCCGCATCGCGCGATAGATCTAGGAGAATACAGGCCCACGGTGACACTCGCGGCGATCACTCAGCGAGGGCGCGCAGTGGCAATGGTTCCGCTGCGTCTCGCGCAGAGACCGACATCCCCGCCGGCGGCTGCACGTCGAACCGAGATCTCTCTCCCCATCCATCTTCCACGATACGCCCAACTCGCCGAGGGGCGTGAGGACCGTTCCCTCCGCCCAGTCCAGGCCGGACGGCTGTGGAGCGACCTCCACTTCCGTCCATCCCGGGGTCAGCGGTTTGACGCCCAGAACACAGCGCGGCAGCAGCAGTGTCGGCGCGGCGCTCCAGGCGTGGCACATGCTTGAGTTATCGCTCGGCACGAAGTGCTCCCCGAGGGTTCCGTTAATGACGATCGGCGGCCACATCTCTCGGAAATAGTCGAGCGCGTCCTGACCCATCCCCAGTCCGAACATCACCTTGGCAAGAACAGTGCCGAGCGCCGGTGTTCCGATGGGGACGATTCCTCCGGTCGGCGGCGTGAAGTCGGGGGCCTGACGATAGTCACCCGGCGTGACGGGCAGCAGCGATGCGGGGTCGGTGATTCGACGGACAAGCTCTCGGGCGTCGTCACCGGTCACCACTCCGGCCCAGACCGCGAGTGCGTTCGTGAGCTGGCTGCGGACCTCGCTTGGCACGCCGTCATACAGCGCATCGACGAACAGGCCCTCCTTTTCCGCCCAGAAAGCCCTCGATGTACGCGATCAGCAGATCGCCGCGAACCGCGGCTAGTCGATCGGCTTCGGCTGTCATTCCAAGGAGGCGCGCGAGCCACTCGCCTTTGCGCAGCGCAACCAGCAGGATCGCGTTGTCGGCAGCCGACACGCCGCCGTAGTCCATCCCCGACCAATCCAGGAATCCACCCAACGTGTCACCGTAGATGCCATCCGGTGTCATGAGCTTGTACAGAACCCACAACTGCTGCATCACCGTATCAGAAAGCGCCCTTCCGGTCTCAATGTCGCCGCTGTGTCGGACGTAATCCGCGACCGAGCAGACGTAGTACATCGCGTAGGTATCGTTTGTGGCCTCTCTGTCGGTGACGGCGTAGCCCTTGACGAGCCCCGCTGCACAGCCCTCCTTACACAGGTCCTGGGCGTGGAGGTAGAGGATGCGCCGCCAGAGGTCGGTGACGCCCATGCCGTAGCTCGAGACCAGGCCCTGAATGTAGCTGTCCATCCAGGCGACGCGCTCCCGCGACGGGCAGTCCACATAGCTGTCCAGCATGCACAGCCTGGTGCATTCGATGCCGGCCCGGTAGAGCATCTCAAGGGTCGAGTCGGAGCAGCGGAACGTGCTCGTGGAATCGACCGGATACGTGCGCTCGTCGATCTCGGCGCCCATCAGCGTAATCCCGCCCTTGCCTGCGGGCACATCGATCAGCAGGTAACGGAACCCACGCGCGTCGAACACCTCACACTGCCGTTGACCTTGGCGCAGAAAGAGCCTGTCAGTGAACTTGACGGTCGTCCTGCGAGGGTCCGGCAGGCCGCGCGCGTCGAGCAGCTCATCGTAGCCAATATCGATCTGCTGGCCGTCGCCCGCGCCGTCGAACAGCAGCCGGACGTGTCCGCTGACCTCCCGACCAAAGTCGAGGGCAGCGAAGCCATTCTCCGATTCGCCCAGTTTGATCGGGAAACCGGCCGGCGCCGCGGTATGGATGACTCGGCTCCGCCAATGCATCTCGTTCGCGGGGAATTCAGTACGCCAGAACAGCATGTCCGGGGCAAGACCCGTCAGGTCGCCGGGGATGTAGCTCCCGACCGCAACGGTCCTCTGCGCCGCGATGGTAGTCGTCCGAAGATGCGGAATGTCCTTTGGGATCATACGGAGCCAGGGCTCACAGCCGGCTCTGCCGATCTCCTCACCGTCGAGCCAACTGCTGTCGTCGTATTCCAACTCCGTCCAGTCCTCGGCGATACCCCGGCAATCACATTCCTCCCAGAAGCCGAAGTGTGACATCATAGCAGGAAGGTCTTGCCTGAACACACTTCCGCCCGGAATGACTTTCCAGGTCGAGTCCGTCCCGATCACTTCGCCGGACTGGGCTCGTATCTGCACGAACAAACCGGGCCTCGACACCTGCGCTGTAGCGCACATCTCTCCGATGTGGTGCACGACTGCGGCGACGACGTGCTCTCCGGGCTCCACTACCACCCTGTGCGTATCGAACGTCTTGTAGGCCGACATCGACGGCGCTGTCACTCTGTCGATACGCTTGCCGTCGAGGAAGAGGTCGCAGCGAGTGTCGGCGGCCACATCGACGGTCAGGCTTCCGGCCGCGTCAAATCGCTTTCGAAAGAACGCGTAGGAGTTGCGGGGGGCGTAGCCGGCGCTGTCAGGGACCCAGACCCACTTTGCGGTCCAGTCTGTTCTTGCCGGCAGGGGGCATAAGTTGTCATTGGTGTCCGTCATTGGATCAAGTCCTCCATTGGACTGTAGACGACAAGGGCCTGCGCGCGTGCACAGGCCCGGCTCAACACTCAACGCTCAGAACTGAGAACTACTCCAGATAGTCCCTCAGCTTCCGGCTCCGGCTCGGATGCCGCAGCTTCTTGAGGGCCTTGGCCTCGATCTGCCGGATGCGCTCGCGGGTGACCTTGAAATGCCGTCCGACTTCCTCGAGGGTTCGCGAATAGCCGTCGTCAAGCCCGAAGCGCATCTTGAGCACGTCGCGCTCGCGAGGAGTGAGGTTATTCAGCGACTCCTCGATCTTCTCCCGCAGGATCATGTTCGACGCGGCCTCGGAGGGCGAGATCGCCTCGCCGTCCTCGATGAAGTCGGCCAGCCGGCTGTCCTCTTCCTCGCCGATCGGCGTTTCGAGCGACAGCGGCTCCGGCGCGATCCGCATTATCTCGCTGACGCGGTCCGGCGGCCATGCCCATCTCAGACGCGACCTCGTCAAGCGTCGGCTCGCGGCCCAGGTCCTGCAGAAGCTGGCCCTGGGTCTTGATGAGCCGGTTTATGGTCTCGACCATGTGCACGGGTATTCGGATTGTGCGGCCCTGGTCGGCAATCGCGCGCGTAATCGCCTGCCGGATCCACCAGGTCGCATAAGTGCTGAACTTATAGCCCTTTCGGTAGTCGAACTTCTCGACCGCGCGTATCAGGCCGATGTTGCCTTCCTGAATCAGGTCAGGAAAGCTCATGCCGCGCCCGGAATAGCGCTTGGCGATGCTCACGACCAGCCTCAGGTTCGCCTCGGTCAGCACGGCCTTCGCCTCATCGTCGCCCGCCTCGATCTTCTTGGCCAGCGACACTTCCTCGTCTATCGTAAGAAGCGGCGTCTTGCCGATCTCGCGGAGCCACATGCGCACCGAGTCGTCCAGCGGCAGCCCCTCCATCTCGGTCAGTTCCTCTTCGGCTGGTCTCGGCTCTCCTTGCCGCCGAACTCGTCCTCGGTCGGTCTCGACCTCATCCGACACGTCCTTGACCTTCTCGACGACGCGAATGCCCTCATCCGCGAATGTCTGCAGGATGTCATCAACCTGCTCGGCATTGATGTCCTCGTGGCTGAGGGTGTCGTTGATCTGATCGTAGGTCAGAACGCCGCTCCGCTTGCCTTCCTCTATTAGCCTTTGCAGGCGATCATTTCCCTTCAGTTCAACAGCCACCGCACTCATCTCCCTTCAACTGCCGGAGCCGGTTTGTGCGATAATCACTCATAAGACTCTCAACTGACTCTCATATCATGCGACCAGGAACTACTACCACGAGGCTTGCCAGATAGCTGACTCTGGAGCAGCCAGAGTACTCGTCAAACTCTGGGTCGCCACTGTTTCAACAGCCCCTTCGCGTATCTCTCTCCGCAAGCTCCCGCATCCGGTGCGTGCGTTCGTTTTTCTTATGGTCTCAGTATGGCTCTGGATCAACTCGTCAACGGGCTGCTCCAAGCGTTTCCTCGTCCAATCCCACCAGCAGGTCAACCAACAGGCTCTCGGCCGGGGTATCGGCGACTCGCATCTGCAAGTCCTCCTGATCTATTTTTCCCAGCTCGCGAGCATTGTTTACTCAACGCCTCAGCCAGCGCCATTGTCCTGCTCGCCCGTGAATTCCTTCGGCGTAAGCACGTCAAAAACCTTGCTTGCATCGACGCGCGAAAAAAGAATTATGCCCAATAGCAACCGCTCCCACTTCTGAACCGGACTCAGCTCGGGAGCCGGTTGCTGCCGCGCTGCCTCAGTGGGCGCGGTTCTGACCGGCGGGCTCTTGTCTGATACCACGCGATCTCTTGCGGGTGATCTCGCCCCTGATATGGTCTTCCGCGAGCGTTGTGCCGGTGGCGAAGTTCGGATGGTATCTCGCCAGTAACCGTATCAGCCTCTCGCGCTCCACTGCGCTGTCAACTTCCGCCAGAACATCGATAGCTTCTCTCAAGGCTCCCGTTTTACCTTCATCAGTTGCCAGATCGTGTCCGCGATAATGCCAACTTGATCCGGTAGTCGGGAATCGGCAGCGCTCTGTCGAGAAGCTCCGTGAACCTCGACACATCACCGCCGCGCAGAAGGCTATCAGGGTCTTCGCCTTTCGGCATACTCAATATACGCACGCGGAACCCGGCTTGTTCAAAAATCGGCGCGCTTCGCAGCGCAGCCTGCATCCCTGCCGAATCCGAATCGAATGCCAGCACCACGTTCTTCGTGAACCGGCCATAACAGTTACGTGTTCGTCAGTGAGCGCCGTTCCCATCGTGGCCACGGCGTTCTCAAAGCCCGCCGACTGCGTCGTGATCACGTCCATGTAACCCTCGACCACTATCGACGCGGTCCTCGCGCGGTATCGCCTTGCGCGCCGTGTTCAGGCCGTAGAGGGTCTTGTTCTTGGCGAAAAGCGCCGTTTCGGGCGAATTCAGATACTTTGGCTGCTCGTCGCCGAACGATCTGCCCCCAAACGCTATGATCCGGTCGGACACATCCAGTATCGGGAAGATCAGCCTGTCCCGAAAACGGTCGTAGAACCCCGTCGAGCTCTCGCGCGGGATCAACGAGCCCGGCCTTCACGGCATCGGCGATGTCGATCCTCTGCTGCTGCAGGTGATTAAGCAGTCCGTCCCAGCCGTCGGGCGCGTAGCCGAGCTTGTAGGTCTCCACCGCCTCCGCCGACAGCCCGCGCTTGTCCAGATACTCCTTCGCCTTACTCGACCCCTCAAGCGACTTCCGGAAATACGCGCATGCGACGTTGTTGGCGCGCAGTATCCGCTCGCGGTCGCTGTATTCGCGTGCGGCCTTCTCCGACCGCTCGATCGTGACCCCGACCTTCCCGCGAGCTGCTCGACCGCCTGCGGGAACGTCAGGTTGTCCATCTTCTGCACGAACTTGAAGACGTCTCCGCCTTCTCCACACCCGAAGCACTTCCAGATCTGCCGCTCAGGGTTCACGTGGAACGATGGCGTCTTCTCGTTGTGAAACGGGCACAGGCCGGTGAACGTCGCGCCCTGTCTTACGCAGCGCGACGTGTGCCGACACGATCTCCACCAGATCGCATTTCTCTCGGATCTCCTCAAGGGGATAGCGGAAACCGTCCACCGACCTGACCCTATAAAGAATTCGCCCCCGCGAAGCTATCACGGAGGCAAGACTACGTTGTTTGCGTTGAGCCGCAAATAGAAGCTGTCTAGTGCGCGCCCGGCTCCAACTGCTCCGGCACCATCGCGATGGTGACCCCGACGAGTTTCTTGTTCAGGAATGTATAGAGGGCGCGGCTCTTGTTGACGTAGCTGGCGCGCAGGAACCGGCCGACGGTTCTCTGATTCTCGGGATAGCCGCATACCCACAGAACGAGCTTGTAGGTGTCGCCAAGCTGCAGACCCGTGCGAGTCTTCGACAGTGCCCACGGCCCCTGGCCGCCCACGGTGATCTGCGTAACGAGCCCGTCGGTTATTATGAACTCCAGCGTAATGCCGTTCTGCAGGTCGTAGGTCCAGGTGATCTCCTCGGACATGATCGTGCTCGGCCCGCCCTGCACCGTCGGCGCAACCTCGGCTCCTGGGGGCGGCGCGATCCCGGGCGGGTTCATACCGGGCAGGCCGGGGAGAGGTTGGTTCATGCCGAGCATACTCCTGGCCTGGTCGATACCCGACTGAAGTCCTCCGCCGAACACGTTGGTCTGCGGCGGCGTATACGGAATGCCCGGAATGACCGGCGCGTTCTGCTGTGCGGCCTGGGACTGCGTGATGCCGATAGTGATACGGCTTGGGTTGCCCCACTTGGCAAGGACTTCTCTGGCGGCTCTGCCCAGCTTGATGCCGGCGAGCGCGTCCTCCGGCAGCTTCGGCGCATAGAACGCGCGGTCCTTAGCAACCACGGACCCCGACAGGATATTGGCCGGAACCCTAACCTTGCCCGTACTGGCCGTGACGGCCTTCTTTGCGGCAGTGCAGCTCGCGGCCAGCGCCACCGCCAACACGACCGCCACTCCTATCCTAACGGCATAAGCCTTCCGGGACATGAACATCGAACACAACTCCTCCGCGCCTCGCGCGCTGTAAGATCTAATACATCTTACACTCAGCATCTCTCTATTCCTCCTACAAAGCAGATGTCATGCCGAACTTGTTTCAGCATCCGGGCGTGGGCCGAACGTGTCATGCTGAACTTGTTTCAGCATCCAGGGTGACACGCTGCCCTCAACGCGGCAGCTCTGACACCGTCACGAACTCGTAGCCCTTGCGCCGCAGCGCATCTATGATGTCCGGCAGAGCCTGGACGGTAACCAGCTCGAGATTGTGCAGCAGCACGATCCCGCCCGGCTTGGCCGACGATACAACGTATTCAAACAGCTTCTTCTGACTCTTGCCCTCATAGGGTGAGCAGTTCGCCGTCCAGAACACCGTGGTCAGCCCGAACCTGCGGGCGACAGCCGGCAGCTTCTTGCCCTCGTGCCCGCCGGGCGGACGAAGGTAGCGCACCTCGCGCCCGGTCAGCATTCGCACAGTCGCCGTGGTCTTGAAGAACTCCTGGGTGATCTCGGACTCGGTGAGATACTCAAGATCGCGGTGATTGTATGTGTGGCAGCCGATCTGGTGTCCATCGGCCGCGATACGCTTCACAGTGTCGGGATACGTATCCACCTGCTTGCCGACCACGAAAAACGTCGCCTTCACATCTTTTGCCTTGAGAATGTCCAGTATTCTGTCGGTATCGCTCTTTGGGCCATCATCGAACGTAAGCGCGATGACCTTTTTCGACGTGCTGCCTCGATATAGCGGAGCGGCGTGCGCTGCCGGACCGTAGAGCGCGGACAGACGCGTCGCCGCGTCTGTGCGATCCGGATCCGCCGCAAGCACGCGTTCCAGCGCCGCCTTTTCGGCATCCCTGTCGCCGCGCCGCCCCGCGCATAGAGCTATATTGTAATTGACAGTCGCCGCCGAGGGTTTTATGCACATGCACGCCCACAGCCGCTGCCAGAGCTTGTCGGCGCGTTCCCCGGTCACCTGCGCGGACGGCAGTCGCTCGCCCTGGTTGGCGACCACCACCGTCATCGACTTCGAGGTCACGACCGCGCTTCTCGAATCGGACCCTTCGATCTTGACGACGTGCACACCGTTTGGCGTCTTCCTGGTGTCCCAGATATAGTTGAACGGCGCCGTGTTGCTCATGCCGACGAACGCCCCGTCAACGAAGAACGAGACGATGTGCACCTCCTGCGCTTTCGACAGATCGGCCTTGAGACTCACGTTGCCCGACACGGTCGGCAGCTTCCGGCGCGATGCTGCCGCGGGCCGATACGACTTCCCGACCGGCCAGCCCGTCAGCGCCAGCGGCTTGGCGCGGTCGAACGTCATCGAGCATCCCAGCCGCTCCCCGCAGCCCGTTCTGTATGCCTTCGCCTGCAGGTTGTGCCAGATCGACTCCGCGTCGCCGTAGCTTCCAGTTTTCATCAGGGCGAGCGCACGCAGGGCCTGCAGGGACTCATCATAAGGATTCCCGGCGGGAGGATCGTAGCTGCCGCCCGCAAGGGACTTCACGTACCCTATCGTGCCTGCCATATTGATCTCGGTCTGCATTTGCTGGGCCTGGGCGAACAGCGTCCCCGCCTCGCCAAGATCGGGCTTCGCCAGCGCCACAAGCCCAAGGCCATACTTGGCCTCGGCGCAGTCGGGATCGAGCTGTGTGGCTGCTGCGAACTCGCCATTGGCGTCCGACGGCGGCCGGCCTCCGACCAGCAGCGCGAACCCGAGCGCGCAGTGCGCGAGCGGATCGTTCTCGTTAGCAACGAGGGCCTGCTGCAGGCTCTCTACCGCGTCCGGCATGCGACCTGCCTCGATCGCCGCGAGTCCGTCACTCACCCAGTCCAGATATGTCTTTTCAGCCGCGATCGCGGTTCTCGCACTCAGCATTATGAGCGCGATAGCGACCACGAATAGCGTCTTGTGCAACGTCGGGCGAATATCCAACTCCCGTTCTCGATGCCTTCCCTGGCACGAAGTGTCTCATTGTATGACGACGGGGCGCGCCAAATAGTTTCTAGGGCGGCCGCAAGGAACACGAACCGGCTGGCCGCAGTCCAACCTCATGATAGCGTTGCGCGGCAAGTGGGCGCAAGAAACGCACTGCGTTGACTTGGCTGTGCGGGATGTAGTACCATTTCATTAACCTTAGCCTGAGTGGAGACTCGATATGACTCGTTACTGTGGTAAGTCGGCTGTGTTCACTGCTGCGATTCTGTTGCTGGGGGCCGTGTGCTGCGGGGCGTTCCAACTGATCGCGCCGACCGAGGGCCAGGCCGTGCGGGAGCGCGTGAAGATCGATGTGCCGGCGAGCGTTGTGCCGGAAGGCGGGTTCATATCGGTGCTGATCGGCGAGAAGGACTCACAGCAGTTCGTGGTCGCCATCAGCAGGGACGCCGCGAAGGCGGATAGCAACAACAACCTGATGTTCTACTGGGACAGCAAGGCTCCTTACTACGAGTCCGGCGACCCGAGCAAGCCGCACTACTTCAAGGACGGGCGCTATCCGATGACGGTGCACGCGTTCGACTCCACGGGCAAGATGATTGATTCCGCTTCGACCACCGTCGAGCTGAAGAACCGCGTCGCCAGAACCAACCCCGCGCCGGGGGTGGTGCTTGCGAACTCGCTCTCGTTCGGGCAGGTGAATGACTATCGGATACACTGCGACGTGTCGGTGTTCGAGGTCGTCAATCGCATTGGACTACCGGTTCTGGGCGGAATGGGGCTGTCGGCAGAGTCGCTGATCATCCAGAGCGTTGAGGATGCGAGGCCGGGAGGGCAGTATCTCGTGCGGCTGCGCGAGGACGATAGCGCCTGGGTGGCGGCCTACGGCGTCAAGAAGTACATCTACGCGGACCAGGAGTTCAAGCCTCAGCTCTACAGACTCATTGATAAGTATGGCAAAGTCATCACGGACAACATGTTCGCCAAGCAGGCGAAGTATCAGATCATGGAAGTGCTTCCAGTGCTGCCCACGCATGCCGTCAAGGAGGGCGACTCCTGGCCGGACAACATGACCCTCAAGATCGACGGTATTACTCCGTTGATGAATTTCAAGGGCAGCGCGATGCTCGACTCGTTCGAATGGGAGAGTGGCAAAGAGTGCGCGAAGATAACGTCCATGATGTCCAGCGACACCCCCATCTCACTCGCGAACGGCAAGATCAAGGGAACCGGGCCGGTCAACGCCCAGGTCACAACCTACTTCGCCTACAAGACCGGCAGGATGATCGAGCGCAACATCCGGCTCACGTTCGATGCGACCATCGGAATGGGCGACTCGTCCATGGAACCGTTGCAGCCGAGCGCTCCGCCCGGAATGGGAACGCTGCCTCTCGGTGAGGACCAGTTCAACCAGGACCTCTACGGCCCGGGGGGGCCCCCTCGCAATCCGCCCCCGCCCGGGATTGGACAGCCGGGATCTTAACCCGGCGCCGATGCTACCAGAAAGAAGGGGAAGGCCGAGCTCGACATAGTCGTGAGACTGGAGAAGTAGCCGGCTTTGGCAAGAGATACAGAGAAACGCGCGGAACTCATCGAACACCTCGCTGAACTGAGAACCAGACTAATGCGCTCGCTTGCCTATATTGGCGGCGGGATGCTGTTTGCGTACTTCTTCTCGGACCGGTTTCTCAAACTGCTGACCCGGCAGTTGGGAGACGTCGTGCTCGGGGCAACCAACGGCAAGTTCCTCTTCACCAGCATCACCGAGCCTTTCATGCTCAAGATCCAGATCACGCTTCGTCGCCGGGCTGATCCTCGTTTCACCGCTCGTGATGATCGAACTGTGGCGCTTCGTCTCGCCGGGCCTGACGAAGACCGAGAAACGGCCGCTGCGATGGATGGTGCCGCTGTCGATGTTTCTCTTTTTCGCCGGGGCGGCGGTGTGCTACACCATCCTGCCGATGGCGTTCAGGTGGTTTGCCTCATTTATGCCGCACAACGCCGTCATCTACCAGTCGCTGCCCGCCGGGATTCAGATTCGTCCTGATGATGCTGCTGGCGTTCGGATGCGCCTTCGAACTGCCTGTCGTGCTCATGTTGCTTGCTCAGATTGGCATCAGTCAACTCCAAGATGCTCAAGGACAACTGGCGATACTCGGTCGTCGGAATCTCCATCGTTGCCGCCGCCGCCACCCCGTCCAATGACATCCTCTCGATGATGACCATGGCCGTCCCACTGGTCATCCTCTATATCGTGTAGCATCTGGCTCGTGAAGTTCGTGGAGCGAAAACCCAGCAGAGACTAGCCGCCTATGGATGCAATCGGCTTCCTGGAAACGATCAAGGTCCTCCACTGACTACCGTAACCAGATAGCCTGCGAGAAGCACATTCCCGCGCGCGATGCGGACTACGGCGAGGTCACCCCTCCGGTCTCCGGCCGAGACCGGCGAGGCGCTGGCGAGGCTCTGGCATCACCCGGCTCTACTCCCACCAGGCCGAAGCCATAGAGGCCGTCAGAGCGCGGCGAGAACATCGTCGTCGTGACCGGGACCGCCAGCGGCAAAACGCTCTGCTACAACGTGCCGGTGATGGAGGCGCTGGAGCGACGACCCCACGCGCGCGCGCGCTCTACATCTTCCCCACAAAGGCCCTCGCGCAGGACCAGCTCGGCAAGCTCAAGCTCTACGGCCTGACCAACCTCAAGGCCGCCACCTACGACGGCGACACCCCCAGCAGGACAGGCCATTCATCAAGATCGGCCGCGAACATCGTCCTGACAAACCCCGACATGCTTCACATCGGCATTCTGCCTTACCACACGACGTGGTCCGATCTGTTCCGCAACCTGCAGCTATGTCGTGGTCGATGAGGTGCACACCTATCGCGGGGTGTTCGGCGCGCACGTCGCGAACGTGCTCCGGCAGGCTTCGCAGAATCGCGCGAGTACTACGGCTCAAGGCCGCAGTTCGTGTGCGCGTCGGCCACGGTCACCGACCCCGGCAAGCTCGTTCACGACCTCACCGGTGTCGACGCGCGCGTGATCGACCGCGACGGCTCTCCCGCTGGCGAGAAAGTCTTCGTGTTCTGGAACCCGCCGTATCTTGCCGGCAAGGGCGAGCGGCGCAGCGCGAACTCGGAGGCGGTCGGGCTGTTCACGAAGCTGGTCGAGATACGGCATCGCGCACCATCGTGTTCACCAAGGCCCGCAAGACCGCCGAGCTGATCCTTCGCTACGCGCGAACCGCGCTCAAGGACGAGAAGTCGCCCAACGCGGACAAGATCATGGCCTATCGCGCCGGATACACGCCCGCGGAGCGCCGTGAGATCGAGAGGCTGCTTTTCAGCGGCGAGCTGATCGGAGTCACATCCACGACGGCGCTGGAGGTCGGCGTTGATATCGGCGGGCTGGACGCGGTCGTCATGACCGGCTATCCGGGCAGCGTCGCGAGCACCTGGCAGCAGGCAGGCCGCGCGGGCAGGGGAATGCAGCAGTCACTGGCCGTGCTGGTGGCCTACGACGATCCCGATCGACCAGTTCCTGATGCGCAACCCGGACTTCTTCTTCAGCGCGGCGCACGAGCGCGCGATCGTCGACCACCAGAACCCGTATATCCTCGCAGATCATCTGCTCTGCGCCGCGTATGAGCTGCCCATCAGCAACTGACGAGGTCGAGCCGCTCTTCGGCGAGCGCGCGTGGGAGGTGCTGGGTATTCTCGAGCGAAGTGGAGCAGCTTGGGCTACAACGGCGGCTGGTACTGGGCCGGCGGCGATATCCCGCCAAGGAGCGTCAACATACGGTCGTCGTCCAGCGAGAGCTACAACATCGTGTCGGTGGAGCAGGGCGGCGCACTACTGGGCACCGTGGACGGCGCGAGCGCGTTCGACATCGTCCACCCTGGCGCGGTCTATCTGCATGCGGGCGAGTCCTACGTGGTGACCTATCTCGACCTCGACGGCAAGCCGCCTACGTCGAGCGCAGCGAGGTCAACTACTACACCACCCCCGGCAGCAAAACCTGGGCGCAGGTCGAGGAGCAGGTAGAGTCCGCGAAGCCTCGGCGCGACGGAGATCAACTTCGGCGACGTCACCGTGGGCAATCAAGTCACGCACTTCTGGCGCAAGAAGGCTGTTCAGCGACGAAACCATCGACAAGACCCCGCTCGACCTGCCCGAGGTGAACCTCGACACGCGAGGCCGTCTGGATCGTGCTGCCGGCCGAGATGACGGACAAGCTGATCGGCAGAGGTTTCGACCTGCTCGGCACCATCCATGCCATCGAGCACGCGTCCATCGGCATCCTGCCGCTGATCGCTCTCTGCGACCGAAACGATATCGGCGGCGTATCGCACCCATCGCATCCCGACACGGACGGCCGCGCGGCGATCTTCATCTACGACGGCCACGCGGGCGGGGTCGGCATCGCGCGCGCGGCCTACGATCACATCGAGGAGCTCTTGGACGCGACCCTGCGCACCATCGAGGACTGCGCTGCGACGACGGCTGCCCCGGATGCGTTCAGTCGCCAAAGTGCGGCAACAACAACGAGCCGCTGGACAAGGCCGGCGCCGCATTCCTGCTGCGGGAGTTACTTCACCCAGAACCCGTTGGCCCTGAGTAGCCGAAGGCGTATCGAACGGCGCCGCGCGTTGACACGGCGGCGGCCATCTGATAGACTGGCCCGGTGGGGGCGAGTGGCGGAATGGCAGACGCAGGGGACTTAAAATCCCCCGGGGCGACCCATGTGGGTTCGACTCCCACCTCGCCCACCAGGTCGATTTGACGCGACTGCCGGCAGGCGGGCGAAACTATCCAGGCGTAATTGCCGTCTAACAACGAGTGAGCCTGCCGCCGATAACATGTACTGATGCCGCTCGGCTCACGGCGGCCACCGGAGGAGAGTTGAGATTGGTTCGACGTCTGCTGCTTACGATTGCGCTGGCATCTGCGTGCTCGGCTGCGCTTGGCACTCAGGAGCTTACGCTCAATCTTGAGACGCCGTCCTTAGGCGGCGGAGTCAAATCGGCGCAGCAATCCGCTCCCAGCGCCACGCCGGCGCAGTCCGCTCAGCCGTCGCGCGAAGCGACGGTCAAGATCGGCCGCGTTGGCTTGGTGACGGCTGCCTCGGCATCCATCTACCAGTCCAAATCCACCACCAGCAGGCTATATGCGCGTGTCAAAGCTGACACCCCGCTCGCTGTCGTGCGCGAGGAGAAGGATTGGCTGGGCGTGATGATGGTCAACGGCGCGACCGGCTGGATTCCCTCGAAGTACGTGAAGATGATAGGATACGATCTCGTCGCCAAGAAGCCGGTCGTTGACCGCGCCACCACGACATCACGAGGAACACCCACCTCTCGCGGCGCTCTGGCCGAAAACGAGATCATAAAGACTGCCATCGGATATGCCGGCGTGCCCTACGTCTACGGCGGAACGTCGCCCACCAGAGGCATGGACTGCTCCGCGTTCGTGCGGTCGGTCTTCAGCCGGTTCGGCATATCGCTGCCCAGAACAGCCAGGGAGCAGGCTCAGGTTGGCGTGGCAGTGCCGTTCGATCAGCTCCTTCCCGGCGATCGCCTCTATTTCGCGTGCAAGAATCCGTACCCAGACCACTGCGGAATCTACGCCGGCGGCGGCTACTTCATTCACTGCTCCGCCAGCAGAAAGGGCGTGGCAGTGGACAGCCTCACAAGCGGTTTCTTCGCCCGAAGCCTCGTCGCCGCGCGTCGTTCCTCATCCTGAAGCAATTCCGCAGGTTCTTCTTGCCCCGATTGTTGTATAGTTGTTAGTAGGTCTATGCACCACGACAACGACGCCCAATTGATGCTCAAGGTCGCAGGCGGGGAAGTATCGCACTTCCGCGACCTGTTCGAACGCCACTACCCGCGGGCGGTTTCCATCGCCTATCGATCGCTGGGCGACATGGATACGGCCGAGGACACTGCGATGGAGGCGTTCGCGCGCATCTACGACTCCAGGCAGAATTACTCCCCCAAAGCCAAATTCTCCACTTATCTCTTCCGGGTCGTGCTGAACCTCTGCCTCAACACGTCGCGCCGCAAGCGCGTTCTTCCCATCGACGAACTTGACGACTCCCGCGTCGAGGCGCCGAATTCCGACCCGGCCATCCAGGTGGAGCGGTCCGCTGTGGGGGATGCGGTGCGAAAGGCCATCTTGTCACTGCCCGCTAACCAGCGCACGGCGCTGGCGTTGACGAGATACGAGCAGATGAGCTACACCGAGGCAGCCGAGGTGATGGGCGTGTCGGTCAAGGCCCTGGAGTCGCTTCTGCACAGGGCGAAGGGCAATCTTCGCAGCCGCCTGGTTGATTTGTTGGAGTAGGACAGCAGGTTTTGGACCGGTTGGGTGTTATAGAAAGTGAGGGATGCTCGAAATGCGATGCGGTAAGGCCAGAAAACTGATAGCGAGGAGCGCGGATTCGGCGGAGTTGGCCGAGCATCTTGCATGCTGTGCCGCTTGCCGAGAGGAGCGCGACTCGCTCGCGCGGGTCGATGATCTGCTCGACGCCTGGCAGGAGGGCAAGCCTAGGCTCGGTTACGATGCCCTGCTGACCAGGCTCGATCATCGCACGGCTGCTCGGCGCAGCAGGCCGCTCGTTCCGGCAATGCCGAGGTGGGCCACTGCCGGGCTTGTGACGGCAAGCATCGCATGCGGGGTTGTCGCTGGCCTGTCCGGGGAACGACCCAAGCCGCGCCCTGTGCCGTCCGAACAGGAAGTCGCGGTGGCGATGGACCTGAGCGCATTCGGCGACGTAGTGGAAGGCTCGCTGAAGTACGGCCTCGATGATGGCGCGCAGAAGCTGGGAGGTGCGCAATGAGAAGGGTACTTGCGATAGTCGGATTGCTGGTTCTCATCGCGGCGGTGTCCTTCGGTGCGACAAGGTTGGCCGTGCGCACGACGCAAGTTCGGCCCCAGACGTGCCAGGCGCTCGCCGCTCTGGAAGATTACCTCGCCGTGACGCCGGACCAGAAGAAAGCGCTGGCTGGGATCGATGTGCAGTTCGAGACCCAGCGTCCGCTGCTCAGGGATCGCGTCTGGCAGACGCGGGACGATCTGATCGCGGTATTGGAAGACCCGAACTCGACCCGCGCCCAGGCTGTCGAGAAGACCAGGCAGTTCTGCGCCGCTCAGCAGGCGATGCAGCTCAACACGGTCGAGTACATGGTCGAGCTTCGTCAACACCTCACGCCGGCTCAGAGGCAGAAGCTCACTGGGCTTGTCGGCAGGGGAATGTGCGCGCTCACCGGCGGCCCGTGTCCCCGCGGCATGGGACGCGGAATGGGCGGCGGAATGGGCATGGGACGCGGAATGGGAGGAGCCGGCGGTGGCGGCAATGGCTACTGTGGGGGTAGAGGCATGAGAGGTGGAGGGCCGTAGGGATCGGTTTGCGTGAGATAGGGATCGGAAGGAACAGACATTAGTGTCGATAGGAGGACGGAAATGAAGAGCAGGATTGTTGCAGTCGTATTGGTGGTGGCTCTGGCGCTGAGCGCGGGAGTCGTGCTGGCGCAGAGGGGCAGACAGCCGATGAAGCCGGCGGCGGCCCCGGCAGTGGCTCCGGGCGCGGGTGGCGGCTGGTGTATGGGAATGGGCATGTTGGGCAGGCTCAGCACATCGCTGAACCTGACAGCCGATCAGATCACCCAACTCCAGGCCATCCAGAAGGACTTCATGGATTCCACGCAGACGCTGCGGACGGACATCCAGGCCAAGATGAAGCAGATGCTCGATCTGTGGGCCGCGGATCAGCCTGATGCAGCGGCGATCAAGGACGTTGCCAATCAGTTGGAGGCGCTTCGCGCGCAGATTCGCAACTCCGCGATCGATCACGCGATCTCGGCCACCGGCGTCCTGACAGCAGACCAGCGCGCCAAGCTCCATGACATGATGAGCAAGGCCCCGGGCATGTGCATGGGCATGGGCTGCGGACTGTGCTGTGGCGCCGGCCTGTGCGGGCCCGGCATGGGCTGCCCGATGGGTGGCCCCGGAATGGGTAGAGGCATGGGCGGCGCCGGAATGGGCGCTCCCGGTATGGGCAGAGGACAGGGCGGTCCCGGCAGGGGCATGGGCCCCGGCGCCGGCGGCGCCAACTGCCCCTACGCGAAGTAGCCGTCTGGAACCGGGGAAGCCTTTCGCAAGACAGGCTTCCCCATTCTCCATTCCCCATTCTCCATTCCCCATTCTCCATTCCCCATTCTCCATTCCCCATTCTCCATTCCCCATTCTCCATTCCCCATTCTCCATTCCCCATTCTCCATTCCCCATTCTCCATTCCCCATTCTCCATTCCCCATTCTCCATTCCCCATTCTCCATTCCCCATTCTCCATTCCCCATTCTCCATTCCCCATTCTCCATTCCCCATTCTCCATTCCCCATTCTCCATTCTCCATTCCCCATTCTCCATTCTCCATTCGTCCTCCCTCCCCTTGACGTTCCCCGCCTGTTTGGCCTATCCTAGACCTATGGACATCCCCTCGCTGTCGCCATCTGTGATCGAGAAGCTGTCGTCGACCGTGGGCGCGGACTATGTGCTCACATCGGATGAGGACCGGCTATGCTACGCCTATGACGGTCAGCGCCTTGAATGCGTGCCTGACGCGGTCGTGCGGCCCGCCGACGCCGGGCAGATTTCGTCAATCCTCGCTCTTGCCAATGACCAACATTTTCCCGTGGTGCCGAGGGGCGCCGGAACCGGCCTGAGCGGGGGCTCGGTCGCGTCGAGCGGTGGGATCGTGTTGGATCTTACTCGCATGGACAGGATCATCGAGATCGACGCGGGCAACCAGCACATGATCGTCGAGCCGGGGGTCATCACCGCGAGAATCGCGGCGGAGGCCGAAAAGCGCGGTCTGCTCTATCCGCCCGATCCGGGCAGCGTGAAAGTCTCGACCATCGGCGGCAATGTCGCGGAGAACGCCGGCGGACTTCGCGCGGGCAAATACGGCGTCACGCGCAACTACCTGATGCAGCTTGGCGCCGTCGCTCCGACCGGCGAGAGCTTCACAAGCGGCGCCCGCACACGCAAGTGCGTCGCGGGCTACGACCTCGTATCGCTGATGTGTGGTTCGGAAGGCACTCTTGGCGTGATAACCGAGATCACGCTGCGGCTGATCCCATTCCCGAAGTATCGAAAGTCCATGACCGCGACCTTCTCCAGCGCTGCCGTGGCAGGTCGCGCGGTGGCCGGCATAGTTGCCGCCGGGCTGGTTCCCGCCACGCTTGAGATCATAGACAACTTCACCTTGCGCGTGATCGAGGACTATGCGCATCTCGGTCTACCCATCGATGCGGGCGCGCTGGTGTTGGCCGAATTTGACGGTCTGGTCGAGTCCGCCGTGGATGAGGAGTGGCGGTTGGGCACGAAGGCGCTTACCGACAGCGGCGCGACCGCCATCCAGCAGGCCGATGACGCGGCCGAACGCGATAGGATCTGGGAGGCGAGGCGGGTTGCGCTGGCGGCGCTGTCGCGCGCCAAGCCGACCTCCATCCTCGAGGACGTAACCGTCCCGCTGCCGAAACTCGCCGAGATGATCGAGCGCGTCGAGAGGATCGGCCGCGAGTGTGACATCTCTGTCGGCACGTTCGGCCACGCCGGCGACGGTAATCTTCACCCGACAATCCTCACCGACGAGCGCGACGAGGACGAGATGAAGCGTGTCGAGGAGGCGATCCGGCAGCTATTCGCCGCCGCGCTCGAATTGGGCGGAACGGTCAGCGGCGAGCACGGCATCGGCTTCTGCAAGGCCTCCGCGCTGGTTGACGAAGTGGGCGAGGGCGGCATGGCGGTCATGAGGCGGATCAAGGGCGCGCTCGACCCCAACGGCATCCTGAACCCGGGGAAGTTCGTGTAGCCATGAACAGCTCACTCTCCGTCATGCTGAACTTGATTCAGCATCCAGGTGCACGTTGTTTCGGGATTTCGCCTCTGCACTGCCTCCCACCCGCTGCTTCGTATTGGGCCTGGAGCAAGTCATGACATTGAGCAAACGCGAGATTCCGAAACAGCTAGCCGATCTGGACGAAGCCCTGGCCAACTGCATGAAGTGCGGTTTCTGCAAGGCCGCGTGCCCCGTGTTCATAGGCGAGGAGACCACCTCGCCAAGAGCTAAGGTCCGCCTTGCGCGCGCGGTCGCACGAGGCGATCTCAAGATCACGCCTGCGTTCAAGCGGCAGATGGAGCGCTGCCTGAACTGCCGCGCGTGCGCCGACGAGTGCCCCAGCGGCGTCGAACCCAACAAGATCGCGCTTGCGGCTCGGTGCGCGCTTGTTGACAAGGATGGGCTGCCGTTGGTGAAGCGGGCCATATTCTCCGGCGCGCTCAAACATCCGCGCGCGATGGCGCTGGGCATGCGCCTGGTGGGAGCGGCCCAGCACGTGTCGGCCATCGACCTGCAGAACAACCCGCTCCGGTATCTGCTGCCGGTGATCGGCATGCCCAAAGACAAGGACTTCCCCGCGCTCGGCCGGAAATCGCTGTTCGCCAGGCTGCCGGAAGTGATCGAGCCGCGAGGCGACGCGAAGGTCACGGTGGCGTATTTCCCCGGCTGCTCGGCCAATCTGATCTACCCGGAGATCGGACTTGCCACTGTCAGTGTGCTCGGCAAGCTTGGCGCGCGAGTGATCCTGCCGCACGATCTCGTCTGCTGCTCGACGCCCGTGTTCAACTCCGGCGACATCAAGGACGCCCGCGATCTCGCTGCGCGCAATATCCAGGTACTCTCGCAGGTGGACGCGGAGTTCATCGTCACGTCCTGCGGCTCGTGTGGGTTGACGATCTCTCAGGAGTGGGCCGGGGTTCTGGGCCTGTCTGAAGCGGAGCCGATTGCGCGCAAGGTGATCGACATATCGGAGTTCGTGGCGAGATACGCACCGGACGGCGCGCTCGTGGAACCAGAACCCCCTGTCCTTGGGGAGAGGGTTGGGGTGAGGGCGATCGTGACCTACCACGACTCCTGCCACCTTCGCCGCGGCATGGGCGTCCACGAAACACCGAGGCAGTTGCTGAAGGCTGCTCTCGGCGACCGATTCGTCGAGATGGAGCTTGCCGACAGATGCTGCGGGGGTGGGGGAACGTTCAGCGTGACGCACCCGGAGCTGTCGCAGACAGTTGCCGAGAAGAAGATGGAGTGCGTTCAGGAGAGCGGAGCGGGGATCGTCGCTACCGGCTGCCCGGCGTGCGTGATGCAGCTTCGCGACTCGATCGTCCATCGCAAGATGACCCAGCGCGCCATCCACACCATCGAGATCATCGATCGATCTCTGACATTCTAGCGGCCTGCGGAGAGAGCCGTGTAGGAGGGGTTTCCAGACCCCGAATCCAGCAGTGAGCCGTGTAGGAGGGGTTTCCAGACCCCGAATTCAGCAGAGAGCCGTGTAGGAGGGGTTTCCAGACCCCGAATCCAGCAGAGAGCCGTGTAGGAGGGGTTTCCAGACCCCGAATCCAGCAGAGAGCCGTGTAGGAGGGGTTTCCAGACCCCGAATTCAGCAGAGAGCCGTGTAGGAGGGGTTTCCAGACCCCGAATTCAGCAGAGAGCCGTGTAGGAGGGGTTTCCAGACCCCGAATCCAGCAGAGAGCCGCGTAGGAGGGGTTTCCAGACCCCAAATTCAGCAGAGAGCCGTGTAGGAGGGGTTTCCAGACCCCGAATTCAGCAGAGAGCCGTGTAGGAGGGGTTTCCAGACCCCGAATCCAGCAGAGAGCCGTGTAGGAGGGGTTTCCAGACCCCGAATCCAGCAGAGAGCCGTGTAGGAGGGGTTTCCAGACCCCGAATTCAGCAGAGAGCCGTGTAGGAGGGGTTTCCAGACCCCGAAATTCAGCAGAGAGCCGTGTAGGAGGGGTTTCCAGACCCCGAATCCAGCAGAGAGCCGTGTAGGAGGGGTTTCCAGACCCCGAATTCAGCAGAGAGCCGTGTAGGAGGGGTTTCCAGACCCCGAATCCAGCAGAGAGGCGCGTAGGAGGGGTTTCCAGACCCCGAATTCAGCAGCGTCACGTAGACACTCCAGGCACTGCGGTCAGGTGGATAGCCTTTCTCGTCGTATCGGTGACCTTGCCGATCTCCGAGGACACGATCCCAACCACCCACAGGACATTCTCATCGTCCGCGACAACCGCCACCCTCGCCCTCTGGGCCTTCGGGACCTTCTTATCCACGAACACGTCCTGCAGCTTCTTCGTGCCGGCCATCCCCAGTGGCGCGATCCTGTCGCCGCGCCGGACGCTGCGAACGCAGAGTTTTCCGACCACGGCCTCAGCGTCTATCATCGCCTCTGCCTCCGGCAGCCTGGGCACGGGCGGATTGTGGATGACAGAGCACCGAATCGTCAGCCCTAGCTCCGGCACGACAGTCTCACCCGGAACCTGCAGCTCATAGGTGAACGCTGGAACGTTCGCCGCCTGCTTCTTCTCATAGAAACGCAGAATGCCGGCCTTCAGCGAGGCATAGATACGGCCGGACGGCAGCGTATAGGTGAACTCATCACCTGAGCGTACGCCGTCCACGACGCGCTCGACCTGTTCGAACGTGACATCCACCGGATCGCCCTTGAGCCTTATCACCTCGGAACGCACTATCTGGAACCGCAGCGCCCTCGGCAGATTCACGAACAGCCCGGCGTCGAGTCCACCGCGCTGCTCAAGCGCGTGAGCTGACGATTCGGCAAGGTCCTCGACCAGGTCACTCTGCGACCCAGCAATCTCGCCCAGCCTCAGCAGCGCGGCCTTCACCTCGGGATTGAACTCGCGCTCGAGCAGCGGGATCAGCTCGTGCCGAACGCGATTGCGCGAATATGCGGTATCGAGATTGGACTCATCGACGCGATAGGGCAGTCCGTGCTGCGCAATATACGCTTCGATCTCGCTGCGTGTCGCCTCGATCACCGGCCTTACGAGAGTCCCATCCACAGGCCGCATCGCGCCCAGCCCTTCAACGCCACATCCGCGCAGTATATTCAGCAGGATCGTCTCCGCCCGGTCATCAGCAGTATGCGCGATGGCGATCTTGTTCGCCCCAACGGATTTCGCGGTCTCGCGAAGAAATCGGTGCCTGGCGATTCGCGCGGCTTCCTCTTCACCGAGGCGCAGTTCCCGACGCATCGCGGGCACGTCCACATGGCCCACCGTGATCGGCAGGCCGAACTCGTGTGCAAGATCGCGCACGAATTCTTCATCAAGGTTGGACTGCTCGCCCCTGATCCCGTGGTTGAGATGGGCTACGTGCAGCGAGATGCGGAGTTGGGAAGAGCTGGTGTGGAGCGCATGCAGCATCGCAACCGAATCCGGCCCACCGGACACCGCGGCGAGGATCTTGTCACCGGCGCGGAACATACGATGTTTGCGCGCGGCAGAGAGGATATCGGTGGTTCGACTCTCCGCTCTCCACTCTCCACTCTCAGCTTTCGAGCAGCATTTTCATCAGATCGGGCGCGTACTCGATCACGAGCTTCGTGTCCTGCACCGCCGCGCTCGTCCATGGGCAGGTTGTTGCGCTCAGGTTTCGTCGAATCGAACAGCAGGAACGGCACCTTCTCGGACGAGTGCGAGCCGGTCGCGATGGGCGTCGGGTGGTCCGGCATAAGCAGAATGCGAACGTCGTGCCCGTGCTTCTTGACGCCGTCCAGAATCGTGCCCGAGCACCTTGCCGTCGCAGTCCTCGATCGCCCTGATCTTCTTCTCGATGTCGCTCTCGTGGCCGGCCTCGTCAGGGGCCTCCACGTGAACCCACACGAAATCGTACTCATCGAGCGCGGCAACGGCAGACTGCCCCTTGCCGAGGTAGTTCGTATCGACGTATCCCGTCGCGCCGGGCACGTCGATGATCTTCAGCCCGACCATCCGTCCCAGCCCCTTGATGAGATCGACCGCCGCAACGACCGCTCCCGTCTTCCCGAACTCCTTGAAGAAGCCGGGAATGTCCGGCAGCCGGCTCTCGCCCCAGAACCAGATCATATTCGCGGGCAAGTGGCCCTCGTCGCGCCGGCGGCGATTGACGGGATGGTTGTCTAGATATTTCGATACGAATCCTCGATAAGCGCTTATCAGCTTGCTATCGCCATCACCTTCCGGCAGATGCTCGCGGATCGGCTGGCCAGTGGATCTTATAGGGCGCGGTGCAGTGGACGTTGTCCGACCCGCCTCGCCACACCATGATGTGCCGGTAGCTCACGCCGGGGTAGAACTTGATGACGTTGGTGGACAGCTTCTCGTCGATGACCGCGATCAACTGGCGCGCCTCATCAGTCGAGACGTGATCCGCGCTGGAGTCGATCATCTTCTCGCCGTCCGTTGAGACGAGATTCGTGCGGAAGACGGCGTCGGTCGTCTCCATCGGAATCTGCAGGCTCGCCGCCTCGATAGCGCCCCGGCCCTTGTAGTACTTCAGCGGGTCATAGCCCAGAATCCCCATATTGGTGACATCGCTGCCCGGCGACATCCCCTCCGGGGTCGTGTTCGCGGCGCCGACCCTGCTGCGTGACGCGAGATCGTCCATATACGGCGTCCTCGCCACCTGCAGCGGCGTCTTGCCGTCCAGTTCAGCCAGCGGCTCGTCGGCCATTCCATCGAATATGATCAGCAGATACTTCATGGCACAATATTACGAATGACGAATGTACGAATTACGAATTGGGAATAGCTCCCATTCATTCGTCAATTCGTAACTCCGTAATTCATAATTCCTTTCCCACGATCCTGCGATATGCCTCGCGATACTTGTCCGCCGTCTTCTCGACGATCTCCGCCGGCAGTTCCGGGCCGGGGTAGGTCTGGTCCCAGTCCAGGGTGAGCAGATAATCCCGCACGAACTGCTTGTCGAAGCTCGGCTGCGCCTTGCCCGGCTCGTAAGTCTTCGCGTCCCAGAAACGCGACGAATCCGGAGTGAGCACCTCATCCATCAGGATCAGTCCGCCCATCGCTACTCACCAATCTCGAATTTGGTGTCCGCGATGATGACGCCTCTCTCGGCGGCATAGTCCGATGCGCGCTTATAGACTCGCAAGGCTGATCGCCTCAAGCCGCCGTCCCGACATCGTTACCCACGATCTCCCGCGCCCGCTGCGCGCTGATGTTGATGTCGTGCCCCTCGGATTCCTTGGTGGACGGCGTGAATACCGGCTCGCGGCAGCTTCTGCGACTCCACCATATCCGACGGCAGTTCCACCCCATGCAGAACGATCCCCCCGCCGTTGCCGGCGGCCTTTCTGAGGGCCGAGTATTCTTTCCACGCCGACCCGGCCAGATAACCCCGCACGACGCACTCGATGGGGTATGGCGTTAGCCTTGACGACGACCATCGACCGACCGTCCAGCATCTCCCGATACTGCGCCGGATCCTGCGCCCCCGCGAGTGCCGATGCGGTCCAGAATCTCGTCGGTGTCGGCTGTGATGACGTGGTTCTCGACCATTTCCTTGCGTCATATCGAACCAGAACAGCGAGATCTGCGTCAGCACTTTGCCCTTGTCCGGGATGCCCGTCGGCAGGACGACGTCGAACGCCGAAAGGCGGTCCGTCGCGACGATCAGCAGCGAATCGCCAAGGTCGTAGACGTCGCGCACTTTGCCGGTGCGTGCTTCTTGCAGGCCCTTGATATCGGTCGAGGTTACGATCATATCAGCTTCATCTCCTTGGCAACCGCCTCCGTATCGGCGCGGCAGCTCGATGATAGGGCGGACAGATCTTGATCGCGCGCTGCGGGTCCTTGAGGCCATGGCCCGGTCAGTATGCAGACGATCTCGCACTTCTCCGTGAAGAACCCCTCCTTGGCCTTCTTGATGACGCCGGCAACGGACGCCGCCGACGCCGGCTCGCAGAACACGCCCTCGGTCGAAGCGAGCAGCTTCTGAGCCTCGGTGATCTCCTCGTCGGTGACCTTCTCGATCAACCCGCCGGACTCATCGCGCGCGGCCTCGGCCTGCTTCCAGCTTGCGGGGTTGCCTATGCGAATGGCGGTCGCGATCGTCTCGGGGTTCTCGATGGGATGGCCCTCGACGATCGGCGCGGACTTCGCCGCCTGGAAGCCGAGCACCGTCGGCAGCCTGTCGATGATGCCCGCCGCGCTTGTAGGCCTTGTAGCCGGCCCAGTACGCGGTGATATTGCCCGCGTTGCCGACGGGAATCGCGTGATAGGTCGGCGGATGGCCGAGGTCGTCGCATATCTCGAACGCGCCCGTCTTCTGGCCCTCGATTCGGAACGGGTTGAGCGAGTTCACGAGAGTGATGGGGTAGTTGTCCGTGATCTCGCGCACGATCCGCAGAGCATCGTCGAAGTTGCCGTCGACCGCGATCACCTTCGCGCCGTGCATCATCGACTGCGACACCTTACCCAGCGCGACCTCGCCCTTCGGCAGAATAACCGCGCACACCAGCCCCGCTCGTGCGGAATACGCCGCGGCCGAAGCGGCCGTGTTGCCGGTAGAAGCGCAGATGGTGGCCTTGCTGCCGGCTTCGACGGCCTTGCTGATCGCCATCGTCATCCCGCGGTCCTTGAAGCTGCCCGTGGGGTTCATTCCCTCGAACTTGACGTAGAGCGTGATCTTGTCGCTGATCTTGGCGGCCAGCCGATCGACGCGCACCAGCGGCGTGTAGCCCTCCAGAAGCGACACGATCGGCGTCGAGTCGCGTGACCGGCAGGAAGTCCCGGTATCTCTCGATAAGCGGCATCTCGCTTGAAGCTGGACACATCGTGTCCCTGCGATTGCCATTGCTCTACTCCTCCACTCGAATCCAGTTGCTTACTTCCTTGACCACGGGCAGCGCGCGGATGCGCGTCCAGCGCGCGCCTCGTGTTGGGCTCATCGGCCTCGTGCGTCAGCCAGACGATCTCAGCGGTCGAGTCCGGCAGCACTTTCTGCAGCACGGACTTTCGATGCTCACGTTGTTGTCGCCAAAAGCCGTGGCGATGGAGGCAAGCACTTTGGGTTTGTCCTCGGTTCGCACGCGGATGTAGTTCTTGCACCGCACGCTGTCCATCGAGTAGCATCGGCCTCTCATCGAAGCACGTGCAGGATATGCGCGAGGTCGAGCCCCAAATTGATGTTGCGCGCGATGTCGATTACGTCGCCGACCACCGCGCTCCCGGCCGCCATCGAACCCGCGCCGGGTCCGTAGAACATCACCTCGCCGACCGCGCTCGCCCTTGACGAAGATGCCGTTGAAGACGTCGTTGACGTTCGCCAGTGGATGGGTCTTCGGCACGAACGTGGGATGCACGCGCAGCCAGCATCGCGCCGTCGATCTGCTTGGCGATCGCCAGAAGCTTGATGACGTAACCGAGCGCGTCGGCGTATTGCATATCCTCGGACGCGATGCGCGTGATGCCTTCGGAATAGACCTTGGTGACGTCCACGCGGCTCGTGAACGCGATGGAAGCCAGGATCGAAATCTTATACGCGGCGTCGTGGCCCTCGACGTCGGCGGTGGGGTCGGCCTCGGCGTAGCCCTTGGCCTGCGCGTCCGGCAGAACGTCGCTGTAGTCAAGGCCCTCCGCGGCCATCCGCGAGAGGATGTAGTTCGTGGTACCGTTGACGATCCCCTTGACTTCGAGGATCTCGTTGCCCGCCAGGCAGCTCTTCAGCGGGTCGGATGATCGGGATGCCGCCCCCGACGCTGGCCTCGAACATCAGATCGCGCTTGAGCTTGGCCGCAAGCGGCAGAAGCGCGCCGCCCTGCTTCGCGATCAGCTCCTTGTTGGCGGTAACGACGTGCTTGCCGTTCTCCAGCGATCGGCGAATGAAGTCGCCCGCGGGCTTGACGCCGCCGATTGTCTCGACGACGATGTCGATGTCGGGGTCATCGATGATCTCCGTGGCGTTAGTGGTGAGCAGTTGCTGGGGTCGACAGTGACGGGTCTTGGTGTGGTGATGTCCAGATCGGCGATTCGCTTGATACGAAGCTCCGAGCCGACCTTTCGGTGGATCGACGCTGAGTTCTCCAGCAGTATTGAAACGGCTCCGGCGCCAACCGTGCCAAAGCCGATCAGGCCGATGTTGATGGTGTCCTTCAAGGCGGTTCTACTCCTCGGTTACTCGGACGCGGACAAGCACCTCCCCCTCGCGCACGAGCTTGCCGTTCTGCCCCGGGATCTCCACTACCTCCCCGGCCACCTCGCTGGGGATAGGGCTGAAGACCTTCATTGCCTCGATGAGCCCCACCTCGGTGCCGACCTCGATCACGTCCCCGACCTCAACAAACGCCGGCGCGTCCGGCGCTGGCGCACGATAGAAGACGCCCACCAGCGGCGCGACGATATCGACTATGTTACCTTCGATGGATCGCGGCGGGTTCAGCTTCGGCGGGCACTTCTGCTTCGTGCTCCATCGCCGAAGCGGATGGGGCAGGGGAGGGGTGTTCAGCAGGCGCTGTCACAATCGGAACAGCCGGTTTCGACGCTTTTCCCTTCACGGTAACGGAGACATCAGCGTACTCGACGGTCAACTCCTCGAGATTGGTGCTTCTCCACGAGCTCGACGAGCTTCTTGATCTCATTTACGTCGATTTCCAGCTTGTCCACGCATGCCCCCGTATGCCAAAACAGGAGAACAGCGGTCTCTGCTCTCCTGCATCTTGCCCCTATTGCGGGTCAACGGTAGTATAGCACTCGGCTCAGAGTGGTGTCAAGCAAAGAAAGAACGAGTGTCCTTCGTCTGGGAATCTGTCACCCCCTAATTCCTCTGAGAAAATGTCACCCCCCCCTTGTCTGCCCGCTGGGTTGGGTGACATGATCTGATGCATGAGCAGGGAGACAATAGGGTTGACTAAGAAAGAGAACCGCCGGGCGGTGGTGCTGGCGACGACCGGCCTCGGGGGACGGACTAACGCACAGGTTGCTCAGGCCTTGGGCCTGAGCATACGCCAGGTACAGCGGCTCAAGAAGAGATTGAGGGCCGAAGGCCCGACCGGGCTGGCCCACGGCAGCAGAGGCACGACGGCGAGCCATGCTCTGCCGGAGGATCTGGCCGAGCAGGTCGTGAGTCTCTACAAGGGCAAGTATGCCGGCTTCAACTTCAGCCACTTCCATGAGAAGCTGACTGAGGTGGAAGGTCTACAGCTATGCCCGTCGTCGGTGGATCGCATTCTCAAGGTTGCGGGATACGCGAGCCCAAAGACGCGCAGACCGCCCAAGCACCGCTCTCGCCGCCAACGGAGGAACCACGAGGGAGCGATGCTACAGCTCGACGGCAGCCCCCACGACTGGCTGGAGGGCAGAGGCCCCAGGATGTGCCTTGTAGGCGCCATAGACGACGCCACAAGCAAGGTGGTGGGAGCTCTGTTCCGAGGCCACGAGGATTCCCAAGGCTACTTCTTGCTGATGCGAAAGGTGGCCAGCAAGTATGGGATTCCCGAGACCGTATACCGCGATCGTCACGGCATCTTTGAGCGAGACGCCGCCGAGCCCGATACGCTGCTCGAAGAGCTTGATGGAAAACGTGCGCCGACGCAGTTCGGCCGGCTGATGGAAGAGCTGGGTGTGCGTCAGATCGCTGCCCATTCTCCTCAGGCCAAGGGCCGAGTCGAGCGACTGTGGGGCACGTTTCAGGACCGACTTGTAAGCGAACTGAGGCTGGCCAAGGCCTCCAACATGGAGCAAGCCACCGAAGTGCTCGATAGAGTCGTGACCGACCACAACAGACGCTTCTCTCGCAAGGCTGGCGACCCCGAGAGCGTATGGCGAAAGCTCGGTACGTCGCTGGACTGGGACTCCGCCTTCTGCTTCAAATACAGGCGCACCGTGGCTAAGGACAACACCATCTCGCTGTTTGGCACGATCCTGCGTATCCCGCCGGGTCCTGCCAGCAGAAGCTACTCAGGATGCCTCGTCGAAGTCCAGCAGAGGTTCGACGGCAGCCTGAAGGTCTTCTACAAGGGTATCTGCATCGCCAGGACAAACCCTCCGGTCATCCCGCCCGCCGCGATCCGGGTCCAGGCCATCAACGGCCGCTACGTTGAGGAATGCCAATGGACTGCGCCAAAGAGCTACCCGCAGAAGCAGGAAACCACTGTCATAGAAACTAAGCCTAAGACCATCTCCAAGCCAGCGGCCAATCACCCCTGGAGAAGACCAGCCGTGACAAAATCCCAGACGAGTTAGGGGTGACATAATCCCAGACGAACGACAGCAAAGAAAGAACGAGTTCAGTTCTCCGGGAGACTCGTCGTAGGAGGCGTTTCCAAACGCCGATTCCGCGGGCACAACGCCTGGGCATTCGGGTTTTGGAAAACCCTCCTACAGCGGTGCAATTCCCGGAGAACTGAACTCATTCCAAAGAAAAAGGCTTCGCAACTCGCCTGCGAAGCCCGGAGGGAAGGAGGAAAAGATGGTGTTTTGTGCCATGTAGAGTGTTCCACACCACAACTGCATCTTTCACACGAATTATCGGCAGACTTTGTTTTGAAGGAAAGGGACCCTTGGAAGTATAAGAGATCATTTCGGACAGACAGGCGTGGAGGAGTGCGCAATGGTCAACGAAGTGGTCCTGATAGGCAGCGATATGCTGGGATCGTCGGACGAGAAGCTCGGCAGGCTTCTGATGTCGAACTTCCTTCGCCTGCTCGGTCAGAGACAGAAGCTGCCACGCTATATCATACTCTGGAACTGCGGCGTGAAGCTGGCGGTGGTGAACTCGGAGACGGCCGATTTCCTGAAGATACTGCAGGATCGGGGCGTCGAGATCATCTCATGCCGAACGTGCCTGGAGTATTTCGGCCTGGAGGACAGTACCGGAGTGGGCGAGATCGATGGAATGGTGCGAATCCAGGACGTCATCACCGGTCACCAGGTCCTCACCGTGTAGGAGGGTTTTCCTGAACCCGACCCGTTCTCAGGGATGCCTGTTGCTGCGCGGGGCCGCCATCAACAGACGCTTCCTACTGCCCCAGCGCCATTCTGAGTTTCTGGAACGCCTCCGACCAGATCATCCCTTCAGGAAGCTTGCACTCGATGATCGTGGTTGCTTTGCACTCCAGCACACGGTAGGTCGTGGCAAAGCCGGGCCAGTCGATACTGCCGAAGCCGGGAAATGCGTGCTGGTCGGCTGTGCCGTCATTATCGTGCAGGTGCATGGTAACGGCCAGCGGCAGCAGGGCGCTTGCGAACTCCAGAAAGTGGCCCGAGAGGTTCGCGTGCCCGCTGTCGAAGCAGACGCCCACGGAACCCCTGTCCGTTCGGTCCAGCAGCGAGATGATCTCGTCCGGCGTGCAGCCGAGGTAGCCCGGAGGCAGGTTCTCCAGAGCGATCACGATCCCCGACTCCGCTGCCACGATGCCCAACTCCCGCAGGACTCCCCTCGCGCGCTCCATCCGGCGCGATCGGCTGCCATCCAGCCGCTCACTCGCATGGATTATCACTTTGTCCGCATCGATCACGCTCGCGAGCTCGATGGACTCGATCAGCGAGTCCACGCCGCGCTCATGCACCGAGTCATCCAGACTGGAAATGTCGTACTGAGCACCGAATGGAGCGTGGATCGAGTGTACGCGCACGCCCGATGAGCTGAGCGCATCGAGCAGCCTCTGCAGGTCCGCGCCGTTGCGGTAGTCGAAGTAATCAGGCGCGCTAAGGCCGATCTCCAGAGCCGTCACGCCCTGATCGGCCAGAGCGGGGATTGCTTCGATGAGTTTGTCTGCGCCCGGGAACCAGGCGGGGCATATAATCTCCAATAGGGGCTCCAATCAGTGTCCACGATGGCAACAGAAATGCATTAGACTTCGCGGAAGCATCTTCCTGCTGCCATTTGGAGATCGTTGTGGATAGGTGACTGCGCGCTCAGTCGAAGGAGAAGCTGAGGTCGAACCGGCCGATAGTGTCGCCTTCCCACGGATTGATGGAGCCCTTCTCGACGCCTGACTTGCGCTGGAGGGAGAACGAGACATACCGGCTCGCATCGATCTTGAGATCGTATTTGGCGCGAAAAACGTTCTTGCCCTGGCTGGCGCCGTTCTCCGCCAGGCTGCACCAGCCGTAGTAGAGTTCATACGACGACTTCGGCGAGATCGTCCGGCTGATGCCGAAGCCCGCGACCCTGGCCCGGCGAGCTGTCGCGGTGTTGCAGTCCGCGGTGTAGTCCGCAATGAATGTGTTGGCGCCGATCTGCTTGCTGAACTTCACGACCGTTCCGCCGACCGCGTTGATCGTTCCATTCGGACCGTCCTTGCCGAAATACGAGCTCAAAGTGAGCGTGCCGTTGCCCGCGGTCTTCAGGTCGAGAGCGTAGTTGCGTTTGTCGGCGCGAACGCCCAGCGGTGTCGTCAGGTTCTGCCTGAAGATCGTCAGGTGCATGGGCTTCTTGGGGTCCTTGTTTGTCTCGTACTGCAGTATCCGCGACGTGTAGTAGAGGCCGTTCTTGGCATTGAGCTTATCGGCGTTGTCGAACGTGAGCTTGCCGCCCGCGAGTCCGGCATCGAACTTGAAAGCGTTGTCGCAGGCAGTCTGCTTGCCTCGCAGCGCGGTCTGCTTTGCGCCTGACGCGACCGTGATGTCCCGCAGGAACAGGAACCGCCTGGCGATGGGACCGTTGAGCGTGAATGAGGAGCTCTGCTGACTTCCGTTCGGCCCGCCGTCGCGGTTATTCATGCTGAATGTCATCTTGAGGCCCTTCGTGGCGGCCCACTCGAACCCCAGCTTGCCGTTCGCCTCGGTCCCTGAATCTCTCTGAGTATTGGAGAACCCGGCAATGAACGAGAGCGTTCGCACAGCCGCCGATTTGACCGAGACAGCCTGCGTGTTTTCCGTGCGGCCCATGCCATAATCGACATTGATGACGTCAGCCGTGAACGATGTCTTGGCCTTCGGGTTCGACTCGACATGGTTCTCGGAGATCGTCGTGGTCTTCGGGTCGTTGAGCGCCTCCTGATCGGTGTAGACGTCGTTCCGGCCCTTGAACGCCAACCCACCCAGGATGTTGAATGAATGATCGGCCGTGATCTCGTGGTGTGAGTAGCTGGCCAGGTTTCCGCTCTCCGATATGTAGGCGAAATCGTCAAACAGCAGGTTGATCTTTGGGCCGCCCAGAGGCGAATAGGTGACCTTGTGCCGTGTCTGTCCGCGCGTCTGGCCCTCGGTAGTATTGGTCGAGTCGTAGAAGTAGGAGTCTATGAGCAGCGTCTTCGTCGCCTGACAGGTGACGGCGTAGTCCGACCTCCTGAAGCCAAGGTCCTGCTGGAGTTTCTTGCGGTCGGGATCGGACAGGTCCATTATCCGGCTGAAAGTGGGATCGATATTCTGCAAGTTAGCGCGAATAGACAGCCTCGGGCTCTTGAGAGTGATTCCCTGCCGCGATACGCCGGCGCCGTTGTTGTCGATCACGTTGGCGGAGTTGAGAGCCAGTTCCGAGCCCGCAATCTTAAGAGTGCCGCCCATCTCCGTGCGCGTCATGCCGAACTCGTTGCCGAAGTGAGCGCGCTCGACCGGCTGCAGAACGCCAAGCTTCTGGAATCCGCCGCCGATCGTCTGAGTGCTGATGTGCGCTCTGAACGGCCCCGAGTCCATGCCGATGGCCTTGCGGCTGATCCCGCCTTGCGATGAATCGACGTTGGACATCGATAGCCACGTATCGACCGACGAGCCGTCCACCGTAACCACGCACGTCGTACGGTCGAGTCCCGCCTCGCTGTTGATCGCGGCCTTATCGGCCGCTGTGACCTGGGTCTCAGGCGCGGCAGGATCGAACTGCCTCCGCGCCATCAAGGCCATCCGGGCGCGTTCTTCATCGGTAAGCGCGGCGAGCCTGGTGAACGCCTGGTCCATCGTGCGGACGTCGGCCTCGACCTTGACCTTGCCCAGGTCCACGTCCGCCGACTGGTATGCGAGGCTTCCGCCGTCCCCGCTCAACTGGGTAAAGCTGATGCCGCTCCAGATGGGCTTCTTCTCGCCGGCGAAGCCGGTCCTGAACTGCATGCCTATGCTCTGCCGCTTCATGCCCGTCTCAGCCGCCAGTTGTCCGCGATCCGCCTCTCGAATGTCCTTGAACCGGGAGAAAGCCTTGCCGACGTCGCGCGCACTCAACGTGATCCTGAAGCTGTCCGAGCGATAGCCCAGGCTATGGGAGACGATATCATCGTTCTTGTCGGAGACCTGGCTCATGGCGAATGTCAGACCCTGGTCGGGGCCTGACGGCATCTCGCCCGATATGCTCATCCGCTTGATGCCCTTCTCCTTTTCGAGCTGGTTAAGCACATCCTTCGCGGCGGCGTTCGAGTCTCTCAGCGAGGCGAACCCGGCGAAGTCCTGGCCGACATCCTGATATCCGAGCTTGAGACGGACCTTTCCCGCGCTCAGATCGGCGTCCTGGACCATCAGGCGGTCCTTTTTGAGCTTTGTTTGCGTCGCCTTGCCCGGCTGACCGATCGCGTCCACGGCGAGGCGGTTCGAGTTCTGTGGCGAGGCCACGTAGAACATGCTGGTCAACGACGACGCGCCGCCGAGCTTGGTCATGGTGTTCATCCCGTAAGTCAGGATGTCCTGGGCGCCGAATCCCTGGGCGCTGTCCGCCGCGCGGTAGGCATAGAGCATGTTGCTCTGCATGTTGCCGCCGAACCTGAGCGAGACGAGCCCAGGCGATGCGACGGTGCGCTGAGCCGCAGCGGTCTTGGAATAACGGTAATCGACGCGCACCGAGCTGGACTGCGACACGGGCTCGGTGAAGAATATCGCGCCAGAGGCGTAGTCGATGGCGTAGTCCCTGTTGCGCGCGCCGTGGTGCGTGCCTATGTCCACCCACTCGCTGCCCGCGATGACATTGCCATGGCTGAGCATATAGCCCGCACGCGTACCGTTTCCAGGCAGAATCTCGCTGGCGTTTGTGCCGAGATCCTCGGTCGCGGACTGGGCCTTCGCCGGCTCGACGGTCGTGTTGAGCGCGCCAACGAGCGAGTTTACTACGCCATCCGCGCAGGCAAATGGCGAGCAAACCAGGACCGCTATTAGCGATGTGATCGCAACCTTCCTCATCGAGAATCAAGTCCTAGAACTTCGCGTTAATCAGGCTCACGCCGATAGGATTGCCACGGCGATGCATGGACGCGGCTGTCTTGGCGTCCTTGGCCCACTGCTCCACTTCCTCCGGCTTGGGCAGCGGCGTTGACGCCACCTTGACCGATACGGGTTCGGGTTTCGGAGTCTCCTTTGCGACCACACGCACCGGTTCATGAATGTCGGACGCCGTCATTGTGCGAGCGGTCGTCGTGTCGTCAATTCCATATACCTCCGCGTCCGACTCACCGGCCGCGGGCCTGGCCTTGGCGACAGCCGGCTCCGGGCCGGGCCTAACCTTTGGAATCGGCGGCAAGCCGTGCTGCGCTACTATGGGAGGGCGAACCGTCCGGGTGCGCCGCTTCGGCGCGACGGAGGCGATGTCCCGCTTCGAGACCGACGGCGCCGGCGCGGCCGCCGTAGTCACGGGCTCCGGATGACTGGGAACCGCCTTGGCCTGCGTATGCGCGGGCTGGGTGCGGGCCGCGGAATGTGGCGCTACCTGCGGAGGACGCGATGAAATGACCACGGCAGCCAACAGAACCGCCGCTCCAGCGAAGCCCACGGCCCAGCGGACCGCGCTGGGCGCAAACACTGCGCGCAGGCGATGCAGCATGGACGCCTTGTGTCGCTGCGTGGTCGCGGCCGCAATCGCGGCACGAAGGTCTTCGGGAGGCTCGACCTCTTCGATGCCGCGTGTCACCTCGATCAACGCCGTCACAGCCGCCAGTTCAGCGCGACAGTCCGCGCACATGGCCAAGTGCTCGGCCACGACGCTCATTTCGCGCTCGTCCAGGGCCGCATCGACGTAGAAACCCAGTTGCTCCCTGATCCTGCCGCATTCCATCTCCAGCACCTCCCGAGTCGCGCACCCAATCCGCGCTTCATTGATGTTCGACACGCGCAACGACGCGAAGTAACAACTTTTTCCGCTATAATGGACTCATGCATTGCGACGGAAGAGGTGATGGGATGTCGATCTGGATGTGTCTTGGGCTGGCGATAGCGTGCTGCGGAGCGGTTGGAGCGGCTATTCGACCGGCCGACAAGCCCGGCATGAAGATAGTGATCGAGGCCGGGGATTACGTGTCGAGAGGGCAGACGGTCAGGGTGAGGGAGACGACCGAGCTCTCGGTCTACGGACCGAACATGGTGTTCGTTAAGGCCGAGGAGCACGCTCTCAGCGAGGACAGACCGCGCGCCTATCTTGGAGGCACGCCGCTTGCCAAAACCTTCGGCCCGGTGGACACGGGAACGCGGCTGCTCTACGCGATCCGGCCCGAATCGGTGAAGGTCCATTCGGAACCGGACGGGCGGGACGGTCTACGAAGAAGGCAAGGACTACTTCCTCGACCACGACTGGGGCGGGATGTCGCGGGTGGAGTCCGGTACGATCTCCAAAGGGCAGGAAGTCTATATCGACTACGCAGTGTGCCTGGAGCGTGTTGATCTTGTGCAAATCTCGTCCGGAGGGCAGGCTTTCGATCAAGCAGGGCGTTCCGGCGCCGGTGTGTCCGCGGATTGCCGGTCCTGATTCGGGATCCACGGCGCTGGCCGGCATATACGTGCCGTATCGGTGCAAGTCCATTACCAGCGAGAATATCCGCCCGATGCCAGCAGCCGACATAACGTGGCGGGATTTCATCAAGGTCAGTGGACGCGAGTATCTGAGCCACACGCTGGAGCTACTTGCGGGATCAGAAGCCGGTCACGATCGTCTGTTGGGGAGACAGCGTCACCGCGGGCGGCTCGGCGAGCTCGCCGGACAAAACCTACGTCGGACTGTTCCGGTCCGATCTGAAGGCCGCATACCCCAGGTCCAAAATCGAGGTCATCAACGCGGGTATCGGGGGGTCGAACACCGACTCCCGCCGTGAAGGTTACGAGAAGGAAGTGCTGTCGCTTCAACCCCGACCTCATTACGGTTGAGTTCGTGAATGACGTGGGTAAGCCCGTCGAGACGATCAAGTCGAACTGGGCGGAGTTCATCGCGCGGGCGAGGCAGGCGAATCCGAAAGTCGAGTTCATACTCATCACGCCGCATTACATCACGCCCGCCGTGGATGGCCAGCTTCAAGGGTGGGGTGGGGGCCATGCGCGACGCCGCTTCGGACAACAAGGTCGCTCTGGCGGATACGACGCATATCTGGGAGAATCTGGGAAGCATCGGGATTCCGTATGAGACGCTGCTCGCCAACGGCCTCAATCACCCCAACGACCTTGGCCACGAGTTCTTCGCGGCGTGTCTGATGGAACTGCTCAAGCCAGGGAACTGACACGAAAACGGGAAGCCGCTCCGACGGCTTCCCGTCATTACCAGGTTGCTCTCGCGACGCTACATCTGCGGAATAGGGGTCCCGTGACCGGGAACGCACACGTCATCCCGCGCGGAGGCCAGTCGGCTGACTATCCATACGCCGTAGATGCCGGCGAGTCCGACCAGTGCATATATGATCCTCTGCACGACGATGCCGGCTGTGCTGTACGCCGAATATGAGCCCTATCAGGCTGAACCCGAAGAACCCAACGAACCCCCAGTTGATCGCGCCTATCACGACGAGCAGCAGGGCGAGTATTGTAAGGCCTCTCATGGCAGCTCACTCCTTTTGTGTTGCTAAACCCAAAGCCCGACGCCAGATGTCGGACCTTGCCCATGATTGTTATTCCCAACGCGGCGCGTTGACCACAGGCTGAAGGACATAGCCGCGCTTTAGGCCAACCATGAATTACGCCGGTGAGTGCGCTGCGAGGGAACGAATCCCTAACGCTTCCGTCAAATACCACGGAAGTGCACAGCAGACGCGGACCGCATTCGCCGGCAGTGAGACGGAGAATGCGTGTTGACTGACGGTACTGCTGACAATGTGATAGTTGAGCGAGTCGTCAAGGGTGATGTGGAGGCGTTTGGTATCCTTGTGCAGAGATACCAGGATCGCATCTACAGTGCGGTTCACAACTACGTTTCGAATCCCGACGACGCGGTGGACATAGCCCAGGATGCATTCGTCAAAGCGTATGCCAAGCTGCGCAGTTTCGATGCCGGTTCGGCTTTCTACACTTGGCTGTATCGCATCGCGGTGAACACCGCAATCGATTTTCTGAGACGGCGAAAGAGCAGACCGGCCGATTCGCTCGATGATGAGAGATTCACGACCGTAGGGTTCGAGCCCGCATCGCGAAACCCTCGAACGAATCCGGAGAGGGTAGCTCTTCTGGCTGAACAGCGAACAGCGTTGAGGGCCTCAATCGGTCGATTGTCCGATAAGCTCAGGGCAGTGCTTGTCCTGCACGATGTGGAGGGACTCTCGCAGGAGGAGGTCGCGGACATACTGAAGATTCCCGTCGGAACCGTGAAATCACGGGTTTCGAGGGCCAGGGCGGAACTGAGGGATCTGCTCAGCAAGCAACTGGGAGATGCGCTATGAAGTGTAACGATGTACAAAACCTCATATCGGACTACCTGTCGGGTTCTCTCAACGAAGACACACGAGCTGAGATCGAAACGCACCTGGCGGCCTGCCCTTCTTGCAGGGCCGAGACGGCTGTGGCCGTAGATCTGGCAGCCTCACTGGCCTCGCTTGGCGGACACAAGTCACCCGTGGACCTGTGGGAAGGTGTCTATGCGCGAATCCAGACCAGGCAGGAAGCAAGGCCGGCGTGGTCGTCGTGGATACTGCGTCCCATCGTGGCCGCTCCAACCGCTGTGCTGGCCGCGCTGCTGGCGGTCGTACTCCTGTGGCCGTCCGGGAGGGCGCCGATCGACAATTCTCTCGAGCGCGAATACAAGTACTACATCGGCTCGCACTGGCGCCTGCAGCGTCAGCAGGCGTTCGTTGACTCCGACGTCTTCCTCGTGCGCGCTGAGCTTCAGAGATCGGCTCTGAGACGAGGTGCGGATCCGCAATGATCAGAAGGTTGCTTCCACTGCTCTTACTCTTCGCAGCGGTCCCTGCCACGGCTTACGGTATGACCGCGACTGACATCGTGCGTCGGGCCTACGACGCGGACCTCCACGTAAGCTATCGGGGAGTCAAGGCAATTCTTGTAAGGACCAACGAGACAAAGACGCAGGCCACTATCAAAGTGGTTCACCTCGCGCCAGACAAGATGCGCAAGGAGTATTTCGCGCCCGCATCGCTCGCGGGGATCGTCGTGATCCAGAACGGCCGCCGGCTATGGAAGTGCGATCCGCTCGACCCCACGTGGGAAGCTGCCAGTTCGGACAGATACGGGCCCGGACGATGCTGCAACTGCCAGACGGCATTGGCCAACTACGATGTCAAGCTGCTGGGCTCCGCGAGAGTGGCCGGGCGCGATACTTACGTTATACGCGCTACTCACAAGAACGGCAAGGAGCCGAGCCGCACGATATGGGTGGACAAAGGCTGTTACCTCATACTCAAGACCAGGGCCGAGTCGCCCGAGGGTGTCGTGCGCAGTTCGTCGGGGTTCACCAGCATTGCGATCAACCCACGCGACATATCGCCCGAAGTGTTCGTGGTCGCGGGGAATGTCCAGAGCTCCGGCACGCCCGCCGGGCTGGACTTCTCCGTTCAGAAGCCCTCGTATCTGCCGAAAGGCTACCACATGATCGGGATCACGAAGGGAGACCGCGAACGGTCATCCCTGCGCGCATCTGCAGTTCTCCAACGGAGTCAACACCATCTCGCTCTTCGAGCGCAAGTGCGAGCAGACCGCCAGGACCCCTCGCGTGCCCAAGAAGCTCAGCACGGTTGTGACCTGGGTCAAGGGTGGTGTGCTGTTTACGCTGATCGGTGAGGTATCCGGCGCGGAACTGAAAAAAGTAGCCGATTCCACGAAGTGATTGGCACTCTCCTACCCAGGGTATCTTCTCTTAGCTACGCTTTGGGAGGGTGCCTTATGCTCCGCGCTGTTGCTTGCCTTACGATAGCGGTATACGTCCTGTGCGCCGTCGGGTGCGGTGGCGGCAGCGGTGGAAACAACGGAAAGACCCTAGTCCAGGTCCAGATCCAGGACACGCGCTTCTATCCCAAATACGTCACGATCGCTCCGGGCGGACAGATACAATGGGTCAACGTAACCGCGGGAGCACAGCAGGTCGTCAGCGGCACGCTCGACCCGCAGGGAAGTCCTCTGGTCATCGTGACCATAAGCATCAACATCACGGGATTCAGCCCGCAGAACTCGACCGCTGATCTCGGTAACACCATCCGCTTCAATAACCTTACCGGCACAGCATTCGTGATGGACATCGTTGACGACAACGGCAATCTCGTATCCACGGTGTCGTTCGCCATCGGCGAGCTGAAGACGGTCGTGTTCCCCGGGGCGGGGTTGTTCGTGTTCAGGCAGCACGGCAGCCAGATCTTCCAGGGATCGATCATTCTCTACGGACAACCCAATCCAAGCGGCCTATTCCAGAGCCCCGTGCTGCCAAACGGGCAGTCGTTCACGGCGCAGTTCAACAACGTGGGCAACTACTCGTTACTACGACCTGAATCAGACGAATCCGAACCAGAGCTTCAAGACCGGCGTTATCACGGTGCAGTAGGAGTCCACCATCGTGCGGAGAGGGGCGTGCCCGTTTACACGATCCTCTCACGGATGACCGCGCTGGCGTAGTCCATCACCATCACGACGCCTGCGATCATCCAGATGCACGTCGCCGCCTGCGGCCATTGCAGCAGATTCATATACTGGTTGAGCAGGTAACCGATGCCGCCTCCGCCCACCAGCCCGATCACCGTCGCCATTCGTACGTTGATGTCCCACCGATACAGTGTGAACGCGATGAACTGGGGCACCACCTGCGGCACCACCCCGTAGAGCACTACCTGGAACTCATTCGCGCCGGTCGCTCTGATCGCCTCGATCGGGCCGTGCTCTATGCTCTCAATCGCCTCGGAGTAGAGCTTGCCCAGCGCTCCGATTCCGTGGATGGAGAGCGCGATCACGCCAGCAAACGGCCCCACGCTCACCACAGCGACCGCAATCACCGCGAAGATGAGCACTTCGACTGATCGCAGCACGGTGAACAGCGCGCGTGTCGCGCCGTACAGCAGCTTAAGCACCGGCGATCCCGACATCAGATTGCGCGCCCCAAAGAAACTAAGCGGCACGGCGAACAGCAGCGATGCCACCGTGCCAAGCAGTGCCATATAGACGGTCTCCAGCATCTTCGGAGCGGACAGCAGCACAGCATCGCTGAACACCGTATGCGCGGTCTTCCCTGAGCTGGTCTCATACGTGTGTGGGTGAATCAGGTCGGGCTTGATGAATCCCTCGCCGATCTCGCCCACGACGCGCCGCTGCTCCAGTCCAAGCTTCGGAGCCGTGATCTGCGTGACGTTGCAGGCGGCGAACATATTGAGCGCCAACAGCAGGAGAACGGGCAAGCGCCGCGGATGTGGTCCGGCCGCGCGCGGCTGATGCGGCGTCATAGATGTTCCACGCCCAGATCAGCCCCATCCAGTAGAGAAGACCTGTCAGGCCCACGCCCCAGAAGACAGCCGCCTGAACCGGCAGGCCGACGAACAGGGTGATCCCCCGCCGCCACGCGCCCGCATACATCTGCCCAAGGCCCGGGATGATCGACAGACACGGCTGCGATGAGAGGTGCGTCGGTCTTCATCACGCGATCTCCACCTGCACGGCGTCCTCGCCGTAGATCTCCTTGAACCGCTCGTCGTCGATCTCTTCGGGCCCGCCGTCGAACACGATCTCGCCCGCCTTGAGCGCCACCACGCGGTCCGCATATCTCCGCGCCAAGGCTCAGGAAATGCAGATTGCACAGCACTGTCATCCCGTCCCGCTTGTTCATCTGCTCGAGATGGTTGAGCACGGTGTGGGCCGTTGCGGGGTCGAGAGAAGCGACGGGCTCGTCCGCGAGGATCACTCCGGCTTCTGCATCAGCGCCCGGGCGATTCCCACGCGCTGCTGCTGGCCGCCGGAGAGCGTGTCGGCGCGCTGTGATTCCTTGTTCGACTCAGCCCGACGCGCGCCAGGCTCGCTCGTGCGTCGGCGTAGTCTTCCGCCTGGAACACGTGAAACAGGCTTGGCAGCGAGGCGATCTGTATCCCAGCCGCCCGCTGAGCACGTTGGTCAGAACCGTCGAGCGCTTCACGAGGTTGAAGTGCTGGAAGATCATACCGATCCTGCGACGGACTGAGCCCGCAGGTCCGTCGCGGCCGTGATCTCGGTATCGTCCAGAAAGACCTTGCCGGAGGTCGGCTCGATCAGCCGATTGATGCACCTCAGCAGCGTGCTCTTGCCTGATCCGGACAGCCCGATGATCGGCAACGAACTGCCCCGTCGGAATCTCCAGCGAGACGCCGTTCAGCGCGCGCGTGCCGTTCGGATAGACTTTTGTCAGGTTCTCGATTCGCAGCATGCGGACTACTTCTTCTTGTCTATCTGTTCCAGCTTGATGTTCTCGGCTTCCGCGACCTTGCGGACGGAGTCGTAGTCGCTGTCCTTGGCCTGGCACGAACCCGTCGATGCCGTAGAGGTCGAATATGGCGTTCCGGCCCTCGTTGGACGCCGCGACCTGCGATCAGCCCATCCGTGATCTTCTTGACGATCGCCGGCGGCAGGCCCTTGCGAACGCTTACGGTATCGTTGGGTATCTCCATGCTCTTCGCGATGACATGGGTCTTGGCCATCACGTCGGGCAGAGTGCTGCACGACCTTCTCCCGCGCATCGGTTCCGACCCCGCCATAGATCGCGCCGGCATCCACCTGTTTGTTGTAGACCGCCATCACGACCCTGTCGTGCGCGCCGGCGTAGATGACGTTGGAGAAGAACTTCTCCGGGTCGTAGCCGCTTGTGCGGATGAGATGCTTGGGGTAGATCGCGCCGGATGTGGAAACCGGATCGCCATAGGCGAACCGCTTGCCCTTGAGATCGGCCAGCTTGTTGATGCCGGAGTCCGTTCGGGCGATGATGAAGCTCCAGTACTTGGCAGATTTGTTGCGGACCGTCGTCAGGACAACCTCGACTCCGTAGCGGTCGTGCGCAATCACGTAAGGGATGGGCGACAGCCAGCCCACGTCCACGTTGCCGGCGCCCATCGCGGTGATGACGGCGGTGTAGCTGGTCGGAACGCTGACCTTGTACTTCAGCCCGGTCTGCTTCTCCATAAGCCTGGCGCAGCTTCTCGCCGCTGGCGACAGTTTCTGAGTGTCCAGCGACGGCACCATCGCCATCTTGATCGGGTTGTCGGCGGTTCCGATCTGCGGCCGATCGCGAGCGGACCTGTTTGCCGCAGCCGCCGCGAGCAGATACAACAACAAGCACTACTGGAACCAACCCAAATCGCGAGTACATTATCACTTCCTCCGGATTCACAAGCACAAGTGTATCTTTTGCTCGCGTGGCACGCGTTTTTCCTTCGGGCGAGTTTTGACCTTCAGAGGCCCAGGTGGTAAACTCGTTGGACAAACTCATCGGAGGCCGATTGGCTCGACACATCGGAGAATGAATCTGCGGACTGATCGTTCGTGTTGGCGGTATGCTGTGCGTCGCCGTCGTGATTGCGTATCGACTGGCAGTGCAGCCTCGCGGCGTGCTTGCGACGCTGGACCATTGCTCGACGGTTGATCGATCTGCGCCAGTGGCGGTTATCGCGTCGCGCCCAGCGCTTGCGCGCGCCGACAGGGGGAGACATTCTCGACGACTGATGGCGCGTCTGAGCCCGCATGCCGCGATCACAGGCACTTTCTACGGATCCGGGCTTCAAGCCGCATGGGCGACATCCTCGCCGACGGCAAGCTCATCAACAGGGCTTCCAGCGGCAGGCGCATCGGGTTCACGACGCGACGGGGGATATGCTTCCTGGAGAGACATGGGTCAGCGAAGCTCAGACTGGAATGGCTGCTGTGCCGGCGTTGCGTGTGGGCCGAGGCTGCTCCGCGACGGGAAGATCGACATCAACGTGCGCAGAGATGGCTTCACGGCCGCGGCGGCCACGCTCGAGGCGACGCGGTGCGCTGTTGGCGCTACCCAGGATGGAAAGCTGGTCATGCTCGCGATCAAGGAGCCTGTGACGCTGCGCACGCTTGCTCGGGCGATGATCGAGCTTGGAGCGGTGGATGCGATGAATATGGATGGCGGGGCGCTGTGCGGGCTCTATTCCGATGGGAAGTGTCGGGCTGTGCCGGTGCTGCCGGTGAACAACGTGATCGCGGTCTACCAGGATGAAATAGAAAGGGCGAGGCATTCGCCCCGCCCTTGGAAGCGTCTACAGCCTTACCAGCCGCGATCACCGCCGCCGCCGCCGTCCGCCGCCACCGCCGCCGCCGCCGAAGCCACGATCCGACTTCTGGGACTTGCGGATGTCGCGACAGGTCTTGCATCGGATCGGCTCGCTGAAGCCGCGGGTCTGGAAGAACTCCTGCTCACCAGCGGTGAACGTGAAGCTCTGCCCACAGTCCTTGCAGGTCAGTTCCTTGTCCTGGGCCATTAGCTTTACCCCCTTAGAGAACTTTGAACTGTCACTTCTGTCAGACTTTGGACCATTGAACGGGGGTCGCTAATGCACCCAAGGGTTCATGTTACCTTTTGCCGATTCTTTCAGTCCGGTCCGGAGGATATCGACCATCGCCCTCCGAACAGCAGAAGCCAAGCCCATTATACCTTACGTTGAGGTGTTTCAAAATTAAAACTGTCATCATGCTGAAAAAACAGCTCTGGAGGGGCGTCTAATGGTTATGGCGAACACAGGAATTGGGGAATAAACTGCCTGGAGAGTACGCCGATATACATATCATCCGGAACTCGTTTCAGGGTAGTGAGCCTAAGATGACGGACGAGATCACTGACATCGAGCGTGGAATATCGCGCCTTCAAACAGGGCGAGTTCGACGAGCGCGGCAGCATCTGCTGGAGGATGCTTCCAGGAAGTATCCGGAGAGCTACGACGCGTTCGTGTACCTCGGTGCCGCCTACGCTCAGCAGGGCACGGCACAACTGCGGCGATCGGCGCTTTGAAGCGCGCTTCGGAGATAAAGCCGGATTCGCCTCGGATTCACTACAACCTCGGGCAGGCCTACGAGGCGGCGGGCGTGCCCAGGGAAGCTTGGTTCGAGTATAAGAAGTCCCTTGAGATCGACCCCACTTACGGACTCGCGCGCGGCGCGTTGATCTCGCTCACGCAGCGCCTGCCCAAACTCCTTGCCCCTGGTATCGAAGTCGCCGCATAGGCCGGCATGTCTGATCTCTGATCCTTCAGGGCTGTTTGCCGCCCCGAAAACCCCTGGTTCAGCAACTCCCATTGCTCAGCTTTGCAGAAATGTGCGGCATTGGCACGCTTTCTGCAGAGTTAGCTATTGAGTAGTACCGACCAGTGTCGCGGGCGATGCGGGCCCAAGCCGGACGGGCATTGTGGGAGCACTGATTTGTCGGAATGCGCTATGCTCCAGTGCTTTCTGATCCACGAGCCCGCATAGACGGGCCGCTCACTCCAAAGGGCGGGTATCTGCCACAACACTGGGAACGCCCCGGGGGGATCACGCTCTCTCCCGGGGCAGTATTTCTCTATCCGTGATGCCGCCACAAAAAGGAACGGCCCCGCTCTGGCCAGCGGGGCCGCCATCGGAAAGAAAGGAGAGAAAGGGATTCTGCTACTACTCTCGCATTCTATGTACCCCGCACAAATTCCCTCTAAACGTGGATGGAACGCACATCCGCTATTCCCGCAGCAGGGCCTGCAGAATCGACAGTGCGCCCTGCTTGTCAGGGATCCTGCCTCTTGCGCCGGAGTCGAGGTCCGACATCGCGAATGCCGGCATCGCCGAGCCCACGCATGACGGGCAGCCGGTCTCGCACGCGCATTTGCTGATGACCTCGTACACCGCCTGCATCAGCTCCTCCATCGCGTCGGCGCAGCGCTGCGCGTAGCCCATCCCGCCGGGGTAGCGGTCGTAGAGGAACAGCGCGTCCTTGCGCAGGTTGCGACGAATCCACCACCACGCCGATGTCCTGCACGTCGCACATCACGTACAGCGGCGCGCACTCGACCAGCGCGTTCGCAATCCCGATCAGCCCCTCCGCGAAGCACGCGTCCCTCAGCGCGGATCGCCTCCACCGCCGATTCCGGCGGCACAAGCCACAGGCTCACCGTCTCCAGCGACTGCGGCGGCATCTCGAGCTGCTCGTAGCCGAGGCTGTCGCGCGAGTGGAACTTGATCTTCTTGAACATCGGGATCGTGGTGGTGACGGTCACGTCGCCGAAGCCGATCGTTCCGCCGCGCCAGGGCTTCTCCTCCTCGGTCTCGTCGATGCGAATCTGGCTGGTCTGGATCGACTGGGTGTAGTAGTCCAGGTCGCGCTTGGCGACGAACGCGATCTTCTTGTCGAGGTCGAGCGATTCGACGAAGTAACGTGTCCGCCCCGTGCAGGTAGACCGCGTGTGTGTGAAGCTGCGCGAGCGCGCTGACCTCGTCCATCGTGCCGATCACGCGATTGTCCTGGGAGGCGTCCTGGATCGTGTAGACCGGCCCGGCGATGTTGCGCAGGTTCACATCGGCGGCCGGATACTCGCTCGACGCCCAGTACCAGCGGTCGTCGATGTGCTTGACGGAGTCCTGCGTCCTCGAGCATCTCCAGCATCGGCAAAGCGTATGCGCCGAACATCGGCGCCTCGGCATCGCTGAGCGCCAGCTCGAATGCCGCGCTCTTGATGTGGCCGATGGCGATGTGCGGGTTGTCGGGGTCGATGACGGCCTGCTCGGGGCTTTGGGCGAACAGATACTCGCTGTGTGCCATCAGATACTGGTCGATGGGCGAGTTCTCGCCGACCAGGAAGACCACCGACTCTCCGCGCCTTCCGCCCGGCGCGACCGGCCTGCTGCCAGGTGCTGGCGATGGTGCCGGGATAGCCGACGAGAATCGCCGCATCGAGGCTGCCGATGTCGATGCCGAGTTCGAGCGCGTTCGTGCTTGCGACGCCGAGGATCTCGCCGTTGGCCAGCTTGCGCTCGATCTCGCGCCGCTCCTCGGGCAGATAGCCGCCGCGGTATGCCTCGACGCTGCGCGCAAGCTCTGGGCGAGATGGCGCCGAGATACTCGCGAGTGGAGCGCAGTATCAGCTCCGCCATCAGCCGGGTGCGCGACGAACGCGATGGTCTGCACGCCGCCCTTGACCAGCGACGTCATCAGCTCCACGGCCTCCCACATCGGGCTTCTGCGCTCGCCGCCCGCGTCGAACGCTTGCTGCCCGCCGACAGCCTGTCGCTGCCGCCAGCAAGCGGCGGGTTCCAGAACACGAATCTCTTTGGCCCGCGCGGGCTGCCGTCGTTGTCGATCAGAGCTCATCTCCGCGCCGGTGATCGACTCCGCGTGCGCCTTGGGGTTGGCGATCGTCGCGGAGCAGCAGATGAACTGCGGATTCGATCCGTAGTGCGCGCAGACTCGCTTCAGTCTCGCAGCACGTTGGCCAGATGCGAGCCGAACACGCCCCGATAGGAGTGCACTTCGTCCAGCACGACGTATCTCAGGTTCGCGAAGAACCGGTTCCACCGCGCGTGCTGCGGCAGTATGCCCTGGTGCAGCATGTCGGGGTTGGTGAGGATCACCGATCCCTTGTCGCGCAGCTTGCGGCGCTCGGTTGCGGGCGTGTCGCCGTCATACGTTCCGGCGATGAACTTGATCGCCGCAGTCCGCCTCGCCGAACCGGCTGAGGCCGCGCAGCTGGTCCTGCGCAAGCGCCTTGGTGGGATAGACGAACAGCGCGGTCGCGAGAGCGTCCTTCAGGATCATGTCGACGACGGGGATTGTGTAGCACAGCGTCTTGCCGCTGGCCGTACCGGTTACGATGACGACATTCCGCCCGCCCATGGCAGCCTTGATCGCATCGGCCTGGTGGCTGTAGAGACTCGATATGCCTATCGCGTCGAGCGCGGCCGTGAGGCGAGGATCGATAAGCCCGTCGGGCAGTTCGCCGTATTGCGCCGGACGTTCGGGAAGTACCTCGACGTGAACCGCCTGGCCGTCATAACCCCGTTGCGTGTCTAGAGATGAGAGAAAGCCCTCGATGTCCATCAGTCATGGGTTCGACGCGGCCGGTCTTCGAACCTTCGGAGCCTTTGCAGGAGGGTTCTCCACAACCCGACCTCGCCATCCGGAGGCGGCTCCTACGACTGTCTATGCGAAAAGCCTCAGCAGCATCATTCCCAACACGTCGCCGAGGTTTTCGGCGGCCGTCAGGGCGTTCTTCCGCAGCCTCCACAACTCCCGCCACAGGTCTGGTCGTCCGAGCACGATGACGGCGCGGTCTGCCCAGCTCTTGGAGTTGGCCAGGCCCTCTACCTCATCCGGCAGGTCCTGGCCGGCGGTGTCACTGATCCCTTTTATCACGATAAACGGCACGCCTCTGTGCACGCAGACCTCACCCACCGCCGAGGACTCCATATCAAGCGCGGCAGCGCGTGTTTCCGCGTAGATGGCGCGTTTCGCCTCTGCCTTGAGAACCATCGAGTCCGTAGTGACGAAGTCCGACCGCCACACGGAGTACCCGAGCCGGCCGCTTGGAGGGATGGCCGCCGACAGAGACTGGCTGCACCGGAGCGCGTTCTCCGGCGACGACAGGGGGCAGACGCTGTCCGCGACGACGACATCCCCCGCGCGGGCCTTCTCGTCCAGCGCCGCCGCGAATCCCGCGCAGGCAATCCATTTCGCGCCCTGGCTGACAAGGCGATTCGCGGCGAGCCGGGCGCGCTGCCGCCCAACTCCCGCGACCTCCATTATCACCTCGGCGCCGCCCACGCGCCAGACTGTCTGTGCCGGTGTAGGGCCGCGCGCACGGATGGAATGCGACAACACCCGACGCAGCCCGCGTGTCTCCACTTCGAGCGCGAAGACTATTCCCAATATGCCTCGCTCGCCTGAATCCGGCAACCCCGCATCCTCCGTCCTCACTCAGGGGTAATACCCAAAACGAGGTTGATCTGCAATGGATAAGTCTGAGAAGATGGGCCGGTCTCCGGCACGAAGCCCAGGCGGTTCACGCAACAGTCCGCGATCCTCGATCGTCCCTCGTCTGGGGCGAAGGCGACCTCGACGCGCGGATCATGATCGTCGGTGAGGCGCCGGGCCGGGTTGAGGATGAGTTGGCAAGGCCGTTCGTCGGCCCCTCCGGCCGATTCCTCGACGGCGAGCTTGAGGCTGCGGGGATCGTGCGGGAGCGGACGTACATAACCGGTGTCGTGAAGTGCAGACCCACGGTACCCGGTCGAGACGCGAATCAGCGCGCCAACCAGTGAGGAAGTGAACGCCTGGCTTCCCACACTCATGCGGCAGATCGAGATCGTCTCCCCGCGAGTCATCCTCTGCCTGGGCGAAACCGCGGCCTCCGCGCTGATACACAACCGCTTCAAAATGACCGAAGAACGCGGGAAGTGGTTCGACGGACCATCCGGCACACGCGCGCTGGCAACGTACCACCCGGCTTACGTCATGCGATGGAAAGGCGCCGCCGGCAGCGAGCGCCTCGCGCAATTCCGCTCCGACCTGCGCGCCGTCGCCACCGGGCCGTTGTCATGGTGAACCTGTTTCAGCGTCCACACCACCGTGTCATGCTGAGCTTGTTCCAGCATCCAGAATAGCGCCTGAATCAGGATCAGGGTGACACGTTCGCCTCCTACTTGAAGCTCGGTATGATGATGCCGCGCATGATCACGTTCTGCGCGAAGATGAACACGATCAGCGTCGGGATCGCCGCGACCACGAGCGCCGCCATCGTGACGTACTGCGGCGCGTTCGTCTGCAGCTGATAGAGCCAGACCATTATCGTCCACATCTTCGGATCCTGGCACACCAGCATCGCGTACATGAACGCGCCGTAGGCGCCCGTGAACGCCTGCAGCGCGATGACGGCGAAGATCGGCTTGCTCATCGGAACCGTGATCTTACGGAACATCGTCGCCTCGCTCGCGCCGTCGATGATCCCGGCCTCGTACAGCTCCTTGGGCAGGCTGTCGAAGAACCCCTTGAGCAGGAAGATCGCGTAGCCGTTCGCCATGCCGGGCAGTATCAGGGCCCAGTAGGTGTTGAGCAGATGGAACTGCTTGAGCAGCAGGAAGCTCGGGATCATCGCGACTTCCGCCGGGAACGCCATCGTCGCGAGCAGGAACAGCAGAACCTTGTAGGCGTACGGCAGATTGTAGCGCGACAGCGCGTAGGCGCACATCGGGTTCACGATCAGGTGGATCGTGATTACCGCAACAACGAAGATCAGCGTGTTGAGCACCGCCCGGCCGTGCAGCAGAACGTAGCCGAATACCGTCGAGTAGTTTCGGGTCAGGAAGTCCTTGCTGATCGCTGCCCCGTGCGTCTTGACGTGATACCAGTCAGCGTTGTAGATCGGCGGCGCGACATCGGCAAACGACGCGTACTTCGTCCCGAACGCCGCGATTGGCGGCCTGGACGCTGCCGAACCGCTCTGCAAGGTGTGCTCGGTAGAGGTTCTCCGTGTTGGTCGGCCGTGACCATACTGATCGGCACGGCCTTGGCGATGAACTCCATCCAATCGACCAGCGGCGCGCCCGTCGGTCGGCATCCTGGACGGGAGCGGAGATCGCGTCGAATGAGGCGTAGTGCGAGGAGTGCATCTTGTTCAGCTTTGCCAGGCTGCCGTTGTATCGCTGGCGGAGAAACTGCCGGTAGGCGCCCACCGCCCGCGGAGCGACCCTCATATACCTAAACGGCAGGTTCTGCCGCACGAACTGCTCCCAGTCCTTTGCCTGTCGCCGGCTGCGAAGGCAGGGTGGGGGACAGGTGGACCTCCGTGAACTCCTTGAAGTGCGTGCCCCAACTGGCGTTCAGATCCGCTGATCTTTGCGCCGTAACCGCCATCTCTAAGAAACGCCTGGAAGCTGGGATCGACCATCATCGGCCTGCAGGAAATAGCTGGGCAGTCTCTTCTTGAACGCGATCCACTCCCGCATCTTTGGCGGAGTTGTCAGGCTCCCATTCGCGCATCTTGAACCGCTCGAACGGGGTCGTGACGGTCTCGAAGCTCTCGTTCTCTTCGAGATAGAGTCTTGTTCAGCTTGTCGATGTCGCTCGCCGAATCGCTTCCGGCAGAACTCGCTGATAGGCGTTCTTGAGCTGGCTGGGTGCTGTGCCGTAACCCTCAAAGCCTGCCTGCTTGTAGTTGATCGGCAGCCCTGTGACGAATCGCTCCCAGTCCTCGGCCTGCGCGCGGAGCTGCGCGGGAGATCGACATCGATCCTCGGCGGCAGTACGTCGTCGATCTTGGCGAAATCGGTTCCGTAGAGCTGGTTGATCAGCTCGATGTCGCCGGCGTAGCGATCCTCCGCGTACTTGGGGAACAGCGCCTTGGTGGTAGATATACTCCGGGACGATCTGGTAATTGTTGACATTCGGCTCCGCTCGCCACCGACGATGCCGAGCATCAGCAGGAACGGATAGACCATCGTCAGACCGCGCCGACCGTACAGGACGACATACAGCGCGGCGATCACCAGCCGCGTCTTAAGCGGTTTTCTGCCGACTTTTGGTATGATTGCCATTGCTTACTTTCCCGCCGCTGCTGAGAATTTGATATCCTTGAGTATTCTGAGCTGATACATTGTGAAGCCGATCAGCATGCTCCCCATGATCCACGCCTCGCTCGTCGCGAATCCGAACTTCAGATACATGAACGCGTTGTACCAGATGTCGAGGCCGATGACGTGGGTAGCGTAGTTCGGCCCGCCTCCGGTCATGATGAAGATGTTCTCCATCGCCTTGAACGCGCCGATGAACGCTCCGACGAAGTTGATGATGATCAGCGGCTTGAGCATCGGGAAGACGACGTGCCGGATCTTCACCCAGATTCCCGCGCCGTCCACATCCGCCGCCTCATACATCTCATCGGGAATGCTCTTCAAGGCCGCGAGGTAGATGATGCTGCCAGGCCCGGCGCCCGCCCAGATGACGGGCAGAATGACGCACAGCATCGCCAGTCTGCGAACTCGCTCAGCCACAAGGCTGCGGTCCGAGATGTGCGAAGATGCGAGAATACTGTTGAACAGGCCCTGCGGAGTCGGATCGTAGAATATCTTCCACAGGAACATGATGACCACGCCGCTGGTGATCGCCGGAAGATAATACAGCGTTCGGAACAGCATCTTGCCCCTGGGCACCTCGGACAGCATCAGCGCAAGGAAGATCGGCACGAAGAAACCCATGCGATAGCGACAGCGCAACGTATTGGAAGCTGTCATATAAGCCCTATACGGAACGTGTCCTGAGATAGAACGTGGATGAAGTTGTCCAGCCCTACGAAGTGGCCTCCTCCCAGGATCTTGATAGTCCTGGAATGCCATCACCATGCCTCGCAGCAGCGGATAATACGCCCAGACCAGCTACCGACAGCACGGCCGGGAGCATGAACACCCACGGCGATGATATGCGTCTTGATTCCACGTCTTGCCGCGACTCTGGAATCCGCCGTCTCGCCCACCTGGCTCAGCGCGACCTGCGCGGACCTGCTTGGTGACAACGACAGCGACCAGCAGCAAGCATGCGCAAGCACGAACGAACCATGCGACCGGTCGTCTTCCAGCGCAGCTCAGCGGGCGGAATCGATCCCGATCATCTTGCGATTGACGCGCGCGCAGCAGATGTCCATCAGTTTCTTGGGGATCGGCGTTGGGGTTTTGGTAGATGGCCTGCATCGGAGTGTCCATCTGGCGATAGATCATCTCGCAGTTCGGGCCGTTCGGCTCAGGCCTGCCGTGCTTGAACGCGTCGATGTTCGCCTCCATCCAGGCCTTGGGGATCTCGCCGGTGTATTCCTTGTAGCCATATTTGATGAGCTTGTCGGGATTGACGTATTTCCACATCCCGCTTTCGACATAGCTGCGAGTGCGGATCTCGTCGGCCTTGGCCCCGGTCATGAACTTGATATACTCCCAGGCGGCCTTCCTAACCCTCGGATCCTTGATCTGGCTGCTGATCCCCCACATCCCGGCGTTGATCTCGTTCGCCTTGATTCCCGTGGGGCCGGCAGGCAGGGGAGCGATGCCAAGCAGCGAGGGGTTCAGATCGGACTGCGGTGGCGATCACGTCCTGAGAATAGGCGAGCCACATTCCGATCTTGCCCTGCTTCACGTTCTGACCCCAGTTGTTATCTGTAGCTGGCGACGCCGTAGTAGGTCTTGCCGTTGCGCGTCCACGGGTCCCGGGTCAGCTTCTTGAAGAACCTCAGCGCCTCGACCCCGCCGGCATCGTTGAACACCGCTCGGTACTTTCCATCCTTGTCCCGCGCAATGACTTCCCCGCCAGCCTGCCAGATGAAATCCGTCAGATAGCCAGGAGCCCGATGGCATGGGAAAGTCAGAACCCCATTGCCCTTCTCGGGATCGGTCAGTTTCTTCGCATATTCGTAGAACTCGTTCCAGTCGCGCGGCGGCTTGTTGGGATCCAGTCCGGCGTCTCTGAACAAGTCCTTGCGGTAGTGCAAGGCCATCACGCACTGGAACCAGGGCATGCAATAGAGATGGCCATTGACCGTATACTTTGCGAATCTGCGGATGTATGCGGCGAGGATCTCGGGGTCCTTCTTGACGAACTCGTCGAGGGGTAGCAGGAAGCCCTGGGCGATGAACGTGTGGAGCTTGCGGAAGTTGACGTAGAACGACGTCCGGCGCGGTTCCACCAGCCATGGCGAGCAAGAAGCTGGACTCTGCGGCGGGCCCTGGATGGTCAGGCCACTGCCGGTGACGAGCTCTATCTCCGGGTGTTCCTTCTTGAACGCCTCGAATACCGCGCGGGTCGACCTGCCGAACGGGGTTGTATCATCCTTGGGAGGCACGCCCCAGCCGGTGCCGCCCCACAGGTGGAGAGTCACCTTCTGCGGGTGCGGCGAAACTTGCTCGGCGGCGGCCGGAAAAACAAGGGCTGTTAGAACCAGAAGCGCCAACGAGGCGGAAGATAATGCTCGGTAATTCCTCACTCTGTCCCTCTAACCAACAAGTATAGGCGGGACAGAGCTTCTAGTCAATAGTTGTGCATGTTGCACGCTTCACGTGGCGTGACCGGTGAAGCTCGAAAGGATGTCCACGACGCTCCAGTAGTGCCGCTCGGGAAGTTCTTCGATCGCGTCCAGGATCACGTCGGGTGCTTCGTTGTCCTCTGCGCAGCGCAATAGCTCCTTGCGAGAGCACGGGAAGATGATGTCCTCGAGATAGGCTCCAACCTGAGCAGTTGTTCTCGTGCCGACATAGGCTGCCATGAGCGGTTTCCTCCTTGTGTGTGGATGTCCGGGGAAGTCTACTGAACTGTAGTCTCTAAATACCCATGATTCGGGGGTTTTGTAACGCCGACTTTTTGCCCCGTATCATAGAATAGCCACACAGTGCCTAGTCGTGCTTGAGGAGTCGCATGCTGTTCGCGATCACCAATAGGGCGCTTGCTTCGTGTCCAAGCACGCCGGTCGCGAGCGTGATCTTGCTCGTCAGAGCGCCCGCAAGCAGACCGATTACCACGGCCAGAGCGAACGCGGTGTTCTGGATGATGACGCCTCTCGTCCTGCGGCTCAGCGCGATTGCGTACGGAAGCATGGCAATATCGTCTGCCATAAGTGCAACGTCTGCCGCTTCGACGGCCATCTGGCTTCCCGCCCCGCCCATCGCGATCCCGACATCGGCGGCGGCGAGCGCGGGCGCGTCGTTGATGCCGTCGCCGACCATCGCCACCCTGCAGCCGTCGGAACGCAGTTCCCTGATAGCTGCAAGCTTGTCATCCGGCAGAAGCTCGGAGCGTTCCTCATCGATGCCGAGAAGCGATGCCACCGCTCGCCCGCTCTGTGCGGTGTCGCCGGTGAGCATGACGGTCTTCATGATGCCCACATGCCTCAGACGCCGGACCGCATCCGCGGTGCCCTCCTTCGGCGAGTCAGCCGCGCCGATAGCGCCCCAGAGGCACTCTGTGTCGGACAGGTATATTACTGTGCAGCCCCGCGTCTGCAGTTCGGCCATCGCGGTCGTGCCGGGCACCTCGACGGACAGCTCCTCCATCAGTCTTGGACTGCCGACGTAGAACGCGCCCCCGTCAACGACAGCACGAGCGCCCTTACCAGGAAACGCCTCGAAGAACGACACGTGTCCCTCGGGGAGGTCGGCCTCTCTGGCCGCGCCCAGGATGGCGTCGGCCAAGGGATGTTCGGACCGGCTCTCGATGGCAGCGGCGATTCCGAGCACCTCGTCGACGGTGTGGCCGTTGAACGGAACCACGCCACACAGGGACATCTTTCCCTTTGTGAGCGTGCCTGTCTTGTCGAACGCGCAGGTCGATACAACGCCCAGCGTCTCCAAATGCGCGCCGCCCTTGATCAGCACACCGGACTTCGCGGCGTTCGCAATGGCGGCTACGATCGCGACGGGCGTCGAAATGACCAGTGCGCACGGACACGACACCACCAGCAGCGTCAGAGCGCGCCCGATCCACGACTTATGGTCGCCACCGAACAGCGTCGGCCCAACCAGAGCCACGAGCACCGCCAGCCCGATCACGCACGGCGTATAGTAGCGGCCGAATGCCTCGCTGAACCGCTGGGACGGCGCCTTCTCGGCCTGCGCCTCCTCGACCATGTGCACGATCCGCGCGATCGTGTTGTCTTCGGCGGTATTTGTCGTTCTCACCTCGAGCGAACCGCGGCCGTTGACCGATCCCGCATAGACCATGTCGCCCAGCGCTTTCTCCCGCGGCGTGGACTCGCCCGTGACCGGAGCTTCGTTCATCGACGACTCTCCTACGACGACGGTCCCATCGACCGGGACCTTCTCGCCAGGCTTTATCAGCACGATCTCTCCCACTTCGATGTCCTCGAGCTTAACGGACACGAGCTCTCCATCGCGCCGCACGGTCGCCGTCGACGGAAACGCCTCGACAAGCGACGCAATCGACCTGCGCGCTTTCTCGACCGTATATGCCTCCAGGGTCGATCCCAGCGAGAACAGAAACATCACGGCCGCCGCGTCGAAGTACTCCCGCAGAGCGATCGCGCCCGCCGCGGCGACGGTCACGAGCACGTTCGTGTCGAGCAGAGTCCGCGCAGACTCAGCAGCGCGCTTCGAGCAGTGAACACTCCTCCCGTGATGGCCGACAGAATGAACAGCCCACTCGTGAGCCATGAGGAACCGTGCATTTCCCAGACCAGCCCTGCCGCGGCCAGCAGCGCGCCGGATATGCCGGTCAGCACGAGCCGCACATTGCGCCGAGCCCGGGCTTTCGCTGAAACGGCCACCGCGGCTCTCTCCACCTCAACATCGTAGCCGAAATCCCGAACCTTGTTCTCTATCGAGGCGAATGTCGTAACCGCGGCCTCGAACTCGACAATGAGCACCGAGGTAGCGTAGCTCAGCGAAGCCCAGACCACTCCGCGCATGCGTCGAATCGCCCTTTCGAGCTTGGCGGCGCAGTCCGGGCAGTCGAGGCCAACTACGCGAAGCGCCTCGTGCCGGTAGTGCTCGGCGATATCGACCCCGAGCAGGCGCGCGAGTTCCTTGATGTCCTCGAATGTGAGGAGTTCTTTGTCATAGGAAACTTCCATGGTGCGGCGGTCGGGGTTGATAGAGACGCTGTGCATCCCGTCCAGGCCGGCAAGGAGTTCGTGAAGCCGGTCGATGCAGTGCTGGCAGTCCTCGAAGTAATCCGGCCATACCAGCGGTATGTCCAGCGTCTGAGTTTCCATACGTCCCCGCGGGCTTCAGAATCCGAACAGCTTCGCCGCGTTGTCGTGCAGGATGGCGCGCTGCTCGTCGGGCGTTAAGCCCGCCTCTTCATAGAGTCCCACGCAAAACGCCGGGTCAAACAAGCCGGCGTCCGTTCCGAACAGAACGCGATCCGCGCCGACGGCGTCGATGGTGGTCCGCGCCTTGGCGGGCTCGACGCTGCTGTTGCAGAACTCTGTATAAGTATTGGACGTGTTCTTGATCACGTCGATGGCTTCGCGCCAGCCGTTCGCTCCGCCATGGCCCATTATGATCGGCAGTTCGGGGAACCGCTCCGCCAACCTGCCGATCTTGGCGACCTCCGCCGGACCCCACGTGTGGATCAGAAACGGAGCCTTCGTTGCCGCGAAGTGCGCCACAAGCTTCCTCGTTGCGGGGCGTCTATGGACATTCTGGCATACCCAGGATGAAACTTGACGCCGACGAATTTCGGTCGGTGCAGGTACTTCTCGATCTCACGCATCGACTGCTCGAGATAGTTCGGGTTTATCGTCACGTAGCCGCAGAGATCATCCGAACCTTCGATCTCCTTCGCCAGCTCGGCATTTCCCTCCACGAAGTCGTTGACTATCGCCTTGGTGTGGGACAGTATAGTCTTGGAGATACCCCATCTGCCCATCAGCTCGCTAACGCACGCGCCATCGGGATTGCGCATCGGAAACGGCCATGGACCCAGATGCCCGTGAACGTCGATGATAGGTCCAGAGAACGGCCTAGGCTTGTCACTCACCACCTCTCGTCAGTGTCCTGCCGAGTTTGCTCATCTGCCTGCCGATGACTCGTGCATATTGCCGTCCAGAACGCTCCGCTGGTCCGCCTCGGAGAGCTCCGAACCCAGGACCATGTTCACCGCCGGCCGTATGCACGAATCCGGCGCCCACGACCCGAACGCCAGGTTCTGCACTCCCATCATTTCCGCCGCGATCTCGACGACCCCAGGAGTGACGAACCCCGAAGTGGAAACCAACGTGTTGGGCCGCTCGACCGCAGCCGACAGCGCCTCGCCGAGGATGCCGTAGCCCGGACCGAGAAGCATGAGCGGATAGTCCGTGTGCCTGGCGCGCCGCACGGCCTGCGAAGCCACGCCGGCCGCCTTTGCTGACACCATCAGCGGCATCTGTGCTCGCGCACGCCTCGACGATCCGCGAAACAACGCCGAATCCACCTACCAGCCCTGCAATTCAGGGAATACGCGAAGGGCCACGAAACCGAGTTCCGCGACCCTCTCGATCTCATCTTCGAACTTGTATCCGGCCCGGGGTCCACGGTCGCGACGGGCAGAAGCTCCTCGTGCAGCCGCGCTGCACAAGCGCATCGTCATTGCCCTCGCGCGCATCATAAGCTCGGGCCTTGACCGAGTAGGCCATGATATAGGCACACCCTGCGCACGTTCCGCGTAAGAAGGTCTGCAGCGATACGTCGTTGCCCCCGGCGGCGCGAAAACCGAAGGACGGCATCACAATCGATTATGCGCAAATGCTCCCGCTCCCGCTACTTGGCGTAGGCCTTGGCGACCTTGTCAATCGCGGCGGCGATGTCGTCGATGTCCTGTCTCGGTGAACTTCTCGTTCATGGAGCCGACCAGCAGCCGTGCGCAGGATCTCCAGCGTATTCGGGCAGTCCTCTTCCTTGTAGTCGAGTCCTTGCCATAGTGCGGGCAGCTAAACGGGCACTGGCTCTTGCCGTAGGTTCGCCTCTGTCTGCATGATGTGGCACATGTAGATCGGCTGGCCGATGTAGCCGTAGCCCGACGCCGATCCCCTCCGCTGCTCACCGCCGCGGCGAATTCCTTCGGGCGTGACGCTCAGAGCGCTCTCATCGATCATGAACGGATACTGCCACCACGAATGCTCGCAGCCCTCGCGCACTTTGGGAAGTATCATCCCCGGCACGCCCGCAAGCTTTCGCGACAGCGCCTTCGCCGCCGCGCGCCTATTAGCGACGACACCCTCGACCTTGCCACCTGTGCGCACGCCACCGCGCCGGTAAGCTCGTTCATTCGGTAGTTGATGCCCAGGAAGCCATACTTGCCGGACGTTGCCGCCGCGCGGCCAGCCCTTGTCGGCGAACAGTCTGGCGCGCTCGGCCAGTTCGTCGTCGTTGGTAACGATGATCCCGCCGTCGCCGCTGGCCATGTGCTTGGACTGCTGCAGGCTGAAGCAGCCGATATCGCCCATCGTGCCGACCAGCTTGCCCTTGTAGCGGGAAAGATACGACTGGCAGCAGTCCTCGATCACATACAGATTGTGCTTCTTGCCGATTGCGAGGATGGCATCCATATTCGCCGGCTGGCCGAAGAGGTGCACGACCATGATCGCCTTGGTCTTGTCGGTGATCCTGCTCTCGATGCTCTCCGGCAGCAGATCGTAGTACTCGAGCTCGAGGTCGGCGAAGATCGGGATGCAGTTCTGCAGCATGATCGGGGCGATCGTGCCCATGTCGGTGATCGGCGTGGTGATCATTTCCTGGGCTACGTCCAGATTCAGCGCGCCAAGTGCGGTATGTATGGCCGCGGTTCCCGAGGTGATCGCCACCGCGTGCTTCATGTTCAGCTTTGCCGCAAAATCCTGCTCAAACTTGTCCACGAACTTGCCGCCGTAGCGGAACAGCTTGCCGGACTGGATGACCTCGGTCAGGTTGGCAAGCTCTTCCGCTCCGAACGTTCGGCCACTAATGTTGCCCACGCCCGGCAGCGGCGCCGTTCTCACGGGTTGTCCACCATTGACAGCCAGTTCACTCATTATGCATTCCTCCAGATCAGTGTCTATACGTCCACGACTATAGCGTCGATGTCCGAGGCCGGAATCTCGGCTCCGGCGGAAGCCAGCGACTTAAGGCGCGACGTGACGGCATTCGCCGCGAATCGCAGCGCCTGTTCGCGCGTATGAGCCTCCGCGTGCACCTCGGGAATGGCGGGAATCCTCACTGATACCCACCCGCTCGCGTCGGTCGTGACCTCCACCCTGTAGCGTCGAATCATGTCAGCTAACCAGCCTCAGCATTTTCTACCCGCCCATTGTACTCCTGTCGAATGACCGTGTAAATACGGGTTCCGGCGAGGGCTGCAAAGATGCTAGAATATGGTGCGTTATGTCGCCGACACCTGCTCTCACACGGCAATTCATCGAAGATCACACGGTCGAGTACCGCGCACCGCCGGCGGCACTCGGCCCGATCTGCGCGTCGTCGATACGCCGGACGGACGGATCGTTGTCAAGGATTTCAAGAGCAGCGATTTGCTGTTTCGGCTGATCGTCGGCCCCATCCTCATTCGCCGCGAATATGGCGCGCTGCGCAAGCTCTTTGGTGTCGAGGGCGTGCCTCGGCTCGTTGGCAGGATCGACCGCTACGCCTTCGCGATCGAGCACGTGCCCGGCGTCAGCCTCGACCAGAGCCTGCCTAAGCAGCCAGATGACGCGTTCTACACGGACCTTCGCCACGTGATCGACGACATGCACTCCCGCGGTGTCGCCCACTGCGACCTTCGAAGCCGAGGCAACGTCATGCTCGGCAGCGACGGCCGCCCCTACGTGATCGATTTCGCCGCGTGCGTGTTTCTTGGCAGGGGTTGAACCCGTTCTTCAGGTGGCTGTTCGGCCAGTTTGTGCTTGCCGACCGAAATGCCGTGCTTCGCATTAAGCAGCGCATTCCCCCGAACTCCTTTCCGAGGCTGACAGGCTCGAGCTTGCCACGCCCCTTCCCTTCGAACGCCCCGCGCGCAGTGTTCGGCGAGACCGTCCGCAGAATCACCCGAAAGCTGCTCACCCGCCGCGAACAAACCCGATACGACAGCTTAACTCCCGCTTAACCCTCACGAAACAAGCCAGAGCCTATACTTACTATATCCATTGAGCATCACGTTCGTGCCGCCGACGCGCGCGACGGTACGGCACCGAGGAGGGTTAGGAATGAAAGGCAAAGTACGTCTCCGGTCTGACGATGGCATGCCTGCTCGCTGTACGGCGTCGCGCATCCGCGCAGGCAGGCACATGCATCTCGATCACGACGAACTTGGACCTTCCGTACGTCAGCAAGTATGTCTGGCGCGGCACGGTCCCGAACCCTGACCCGGCGTTCCAGCCGTCTCTGACGTTGACCCACAGAGCGGGGTCAGCCTGAATCTGTGGGCCAGTGTCGATGCGACCGACATCAACGGCGAGCAAGGCCGCCCCACCGAAATCGACTACACAGCCGAACTACGCCTGGACTGCCGGCAAGCTGGGTATGAACGCGGGCCTGATCGACTACACGTTCCCGAACACGGCCTTTGCGTACCACGAAGGAGGTCTACGCGAGCACATGCCTTGGCGGTACTGCTGTCACCGACGCTCTCGGTCAACTACGACTACGACCAGGCCGACGGCTACTACGCGAGCCTCTCGGGCGGCTATGTGTGCGCCATGCCGTGGAAGAAGACTGCGGAGCAGGCCATGAATCTGTCGGCCAGGCTGTCTTTGGCTCGTCGAACTACAACAAGCTCTACTTCGGCGCGGCCGAGGGCGCGTTCACCGACCTGCTGCTGAGCGCCAGCGTGCCGTTGACCGTAGGCAAGACGTTCACTCACGCCTGCGCTGAGCTACTCGACAGTCCTGGACGGCGTTGCGGGACGGGGTAGCGGACCCTGACAACTTCTTCGCCAGCCTGACCGCCTCTATCGCCTTCTAGGAGATTGCCTTAATACTGGAGCAACGAAAGCGTAATGCTGACGAAACCTGACGGAAACACCTGTGGCTGATACTAAGATTACAGAGTATTGCTACACGGGAGGTCGAGCTAGGATGAGGATGAGGCCGAACAGGATTGCTGGAGTATTGTGGGCGGCGGCGGGAGTCGTCATGCTGACCTGCGGAGCCGGTGCCGCGGATTCGGCGTCAAAGATCAGCGCCGGCGACACGGGCTGGGTTCTGGCCTGCAGCGCGCTGGTTATGATCATGACGCCGGGTCTGGGGCTGTTCTACGCGGGAATGGTCCGCAGAAAGAACGTCCTCGGGCACCATTCTGCAGAGCTTCATTCTGGTCGGCGTGATTGGGGTGTTGTGGGTCCTTTACGGCTATAGCGCTGCGTTCGGCCGCGACCACTGGGGGATCATCGGCTCGCTGGACTGGATCGGGCTTCGGGGAGTCGGCATGCAGCCCGCGAAGGCCCCTTTCGACGCGCTCTACGGCTCGACCATTCCGCAGGAGTGCCCACATGATCTTCCAGGCGATGTTCGCGATCATCACGCCTGCGCTCATCACCGGCGCGGTGGCTGAGCGCATGCGGTTCAAGGCGTTCTTCGTCTTCATGATCCTGTGGGCCACGGTCGTCTATAACCCCGTCGCGCATTGGGTGTGGGGCGTCGGCGGCTGGCTGGGCAAGCTCGGCGCGCTGGATTTCGCGGGTGGCACGGTAGTTCACATCTGCTCCGGGGTGGCCGCGCTCTGCTGCGCGATGGTGCTCGGCAGGCGAAAGGGCTATCGGCAGAGAGGAGTTCAAGCCTCATAATCTGACCATGACCCTGATCGGCACCGCGCTGCTCTGGTTCGGATGGTTCGGGTTCAACGCGGGCAGCGCGCTGGCCGCAAATGGTCTGGCCGCGAACGCATTTGTCGTGACCAATACCGCCGCTGCCGCCGGAGCCGTCTCATGGCTGCTGATCGAGTGGCTGCATCGTGGCAAGCCGACTGCTCTCGGCGCGGCCAGCGGAGCCGTCGCGGGACTTGTAGCGATCACTCCCGCGTCGGGATTTGTCGGGCCAATGGCGTCGATAGCGATCGGCGCATTGGTAAGCTTGCTTCTGCTACGGCGCGATCATGCTCAAGGGCAAGCTGGGCTACGATGACTCTCTGGACGTGTTCGGCGTGCATGGCGTCGGCGGAACCTGGGGCGCGATCGCGACGGGCCTCTTCGCGAGCACCGCCATCAACGCCGCAGGCGCCAACGGCCTGTTCCACGGCAACGCGGCTCTGCTGGGCAAGCAGTTGATAGCCATCGTCACGGTCGCCGGCATACTCGTTCATAGGACGTTCATTCTTGCTCAAGATGACCGGTCTGATCACGCCGCTCAGGCTCGAGAAGGACGACGAGGACACGGGCCTCGACCTGAGCCAGCACGGGGAAGTCGGCTACATTCTGTAGCGAGGCACCGGCAGGCCGAGCTTAACAACTCGGAAACTCTGCCGCAACAGAGTGGAAACATAGCCGGAAACATGGCGGCTATAGACTCGACCTGAGCGACGTTCGCGCGGAGGTCGAGATGGTTAGCCGTGTTGATGGAGATATTCGCATGTCTTGCTCGGCGGGCTGTCGTTGGGTTGTTGCTCGATTCCGGATCGCGTCGGCCGACTCGAAGGGCGGAATCGACACGGGCGACACGGCGTGGGTCCTGGCAGCGACCGCGCTGGTGCTGCTGATGACCCCGGGCCTGGGGTTGTTCTATGCGGGAATGGTTCGCAGGAAGAACGCTCTTGGCGACCATCCTGCAGAGTTTCGTAATGGTTGCCGATCGTCGGCGTGCTGTGGGTGCTTTTTGGCTACAGCCTTTCGCTTCGGCAAGGACCATTGGGGGCTGATCGGCTCGCTCGACTGGGTCGGACTGAGAAATGTCGGATTCGACGCCTATCCTGGGACGCGCATTCCGGAGCAGGCGTTCATGATCTTCCAGTCGATGTTTGCGGTGATAACTCCCGCGCTGATCACCGGGGCGTTTGCGGAGCGGATGCGGTTCAAGGCGTTCCTGTCTTCGGCATGCTGTGGGCAACGCTGATATATGACCCGATATGCTCACTGGGTCTGGGCTCCAGGCGGATGGCTGCAGCAGGTCGGCGCGATGGACTTCGCCGGGGGGCTCGTGGTGCATCATCTCCTCAGGGATAGCGGCGTTGTGCTGCGCGATCGTGCTGGGCAGGCGAAAGGGCTACGGCCACGAGGAGTTCACGCCGCACAACCTGACTATGACGCTGATCGGCGCCGGTCTGCTGTGGTTCGGATGGTTCGGGTTCAACGCTGGCAGCGCGCTTGCCGCGAACAAGATAGCGGTGGTGGCGTTTGTGGCGACAAATACAGCCGGGGCGACTGCCGCGGCTGGTCTGGATGATCGTAGAATGGTGGCATCGCGGAAAGCCGACCGCTCTTGGCGTCGCCAGCGGCGCGATAGCCGGCCTTGCGGCGGTGACGCCGGCGTCGGGATACATCGGGCCAATGGCCGCGATGGCGATTGGGCTCGTCGCCGGGGGATCTGTGCTACCTCGCCATCATGGCTGAAGGGCAAGTTGGGTTACGACGACTCGCTGGACGTGTTCGGAGTCCACGGAGTCGGCGGAATATGGGGAGTGCTCGCAACCGGCCTGTTCGCGAGCAGCGTGCTGAATCCGGCAGTCAGGAACTCCGGGGCTCTTCTGCGGAGGCACCTTGATCGGGAGCCAGGCTGCTGGCCGTGGCCGCGGTGGCGGCGTATTCATTCGTGGGAACGTTCATTCTGCTGAAGACTCACCGGAGCGCTCACGCCGCTGCGCGCGGAAAAGGACGACGAGGAAGCCGGGCTGGACTTGAGCCAGCACGGAGAAGTCGGTTACAGTCTGTAGAATACGGGAGGATCAGGACATGACCAAGTTGGAGGCGATAATCCGTCCGTGCAAGCTGGACGATGTGAAGGACGCGCTCGATGAGATCGGCGTCAAAGGGATCACCGTGGTCAGCGTCATGGGCGCCGGCAAGCAGCGCGGCAGGACGCAGTACTACAGGGGTCAGGAATACGTCGTGAACCTGCTCGACAAGACCAAGATCGAGGTCGTGGTGCCGGACGACAAAGCGGAGGACGTAATCGAGGCAATCACCAAGGCCGCATTCACCGGCGAAATCGGCGACGGCAAGATATTCCTGAGCGACGTCAAGGACTGCGTTCGAATCCGCACGGGCGAGCGCGGGGAAATCGCGCTGTAACCATGCCAGTCGGTTGTTTCGATGATCTGACCGATACGCACGACATATCCCTCGCCCTGACGCGCGAGCGTGAATCGCTGGCCGGCCGGGCATGGGAGATGGGCGGCGTCGAGTTGATGGGGGCGTACAGTGACCTGACTGACGCCCTCATCGATCGCATATTCGGTCTGGCCCTTCATGAAGCGCCGGCAGCCGCAACCGACATCGCTGTCGTTGCCGTGGGCGGCTACGGGCGGCGCGAAATGTCCCCGTATTCGGACATCGACGTTGCCTTTCTGGTCAGAGGCGATGAGGACGACTCCGTCGATTCCGTCGCCAAGCGCGCGTTTCGGATGCTGATGGACGTGGCCGAGGAGTCGGGTTTGAACGTCGGCTACTCGTACCGTGGGGTGGACGACGTCGAGCACCTGCCACTCGATACCCAGACCGCGATGCTGGACGCGAGATGCGTCGCCGGCAGCGAGAACGTGTCGAACGCCTTTCACGCCGCACTTCAGAGCGCCATACTGCCGGTGGCGTTTGTCAGGGGCCACATCGACAACCGCTCTTCGGCTCTGAGCACTCCCTTCGCCGTGGAGCCTGATGTGAAACTCAGCCCGGGCGGCCTGCGGGACATCCACGCGTCGCGCTGGATCGCACAGATCGCGTTCGGGCTGGCAAACGGAAGAGTATGGAACGGCCTGCGCGCACGGGGAATCCTGTCCGACTCGGAGCTCGAGCAGATCGAGGCGGCGCGCGAGTTCCTGTCCCGCACGCGGAATACTCTGCATCTGCTTGCCGGCCGCCCGCTGGACGTGTTGGGAACCGCGCGCCATGCGGAGATCGCCACCGCGCTTGGCTACGAGGATCCAACAGACTACATATCCGCTTACTACCGGCACGCTCATTCTGTCTCGCGGGCGTTCTCGAAGACGGTCGATGCCGCGCTCGAATCCGAGCTCGGAGTAGAGCCGGGCGTAGTATCGCGTGATGGCCGGCTGTGCGTGCGCGATAGGGGACTGCTCACCAGAGACCCCGGCGCCGCGGTCCGACTGTTCAGGCGCGCGCAGTCATACAACCTCCGGTTCGACCGCGACGCCGCCGACCTCATCGCGGAGCGTGCAGCGGACTTCAAGCTCACTCCCGAAGCGGGGCGCTACTTCATGGAGGTCCTCTCCAGCCCCGGCGCGGCTGCCGCGGTGCGTCAGATGGTCGATCTGGGCTTTCTATCGGCGATCATCCCCCGATTCGGAGAGCTATTATACCTCGTGCCGGGCGACGCAGCCCATGCGTTTACCGTCGGCGAGCACAGCCTCCGCACTCTCGAAGAACTCGAGGCCCTCTTCAAGGAGCCCGACAGACGGCTTGCCGACGTCTTCTCGCGTATCCAGCGCATAGAGGTTCTGTTCCTGGCCGCGCTGCTGCACGATATGGGCAAGCTTGATGGCACCGCACACCACGCGAAGACCAGCGGCTTCCTTGCCGCCAAGTCGGCGAAACGGTTGGGTATGCCCGACGATGCCGTGGCGAAGGTGGAGTTCCTCGTTCGCAATCACCTGCGCATGAGCGAGACGGCGCGAATGAGGGACCTCGGTCAGCCGAAAACGATCGCGGGCTTTGTATCGATAGTGCACGACCCGCAGCTTCTCGACATGCTTCTGCTGCTCAGCATAGCCGACGCGCGTTCCACGGGAACGACCGGCTGGAGCGAGGTGCAGACCCGCTTCCTGCTCGAACTGCACGAGCGCGCTATGGCGGCAATACGTTCTCCGGATGCCGCGCGCCCCGACATTGAGCGCCACCGAAGCCGTGTTCGCCGCGAGCTGTGCCTGGCCAATCTGCCGGCCGACGAGGTGGAAGAGCACTGCGCCTCTATGCCCGCGAGCTACCTGCTCAACACGCCCGCCGAAGTGCTCTCCGCACACATCGGCCACGTGCGCACCGTTCGGGCGGGTGGGGCGGCGGTGGCGACCAGAGACGAACCCGCCGGGCAGTTCACCGAGCTGACGGTCGTTGCGATGGATCGGGCACGGCTTCTCAGCGACGTTGCGGGGGTGCTGCACGCACTGGCGATCGATGTCCACGCGGCGCAGATATTTACGCGCCATACGACCGACGACATCGCGATCGACCTCCTCTACATCGATTTCGAGGGCCGCCAGCTTGCCGAAACTAAGAAATGGCAGGTGGAAGGCGAGCTTGCAGCGGTCCTCAGCGGGGAGACCACGGTCGCCGATCTGTTGACCCGAAGAGGTAAGCAGACGTTTACAAGGCCGCGGGACATGGCCGTCGGCGAGCTACCCAATGCCTCCGATCACCATACGATGATCGAGGTACGCGCCACGGACACCCCCGGACTGCTCTACTACCTCACCAACCGCTTCTCCGAGCAGGCCATCAACATCCACAGCGCGCGCATCGCCACCTGGGGCCACGAGGCGCGCGACGCGTTCTATGTCACCGACGCGTCAGGGAGCAAACTCAGACCCGAGCAGATCGCGGCTCTCTCCGCGGCGATATGAGCTATCAGTCGTCCACGACCGGTATCCGCTTCACATTCGGGTCGGTGAAGATGTCGGCCTCATCAACGCTGGGCGACGAGAACTCCGACACGATTGCGCCGTCCGCGCCCGCCTGGAACCAGTGCAGGGTCTCCGGCGGGAGAGTGTACTGATCGCCGGGCCGAAGCACGATCTCGTGGAAGACCGTATAGTGCTCGGTCGGAGCCTTGGCCTTGGGCGCGGCTGCCGGCGTTCCGGGAACGTAGAGGTAGACCTCGCCTGCTCTGCACCTGAATGTCTCCTGCTTGCCGGGCCGGCCCTTAACCGGCGGATGCTTGTGCTCCGGGCAGGTCTGACGCGGGAACACCACGAGTTCCTTCGCGCAGTAGCGCTCGTTGTTGGCGTAGATCACGATCTCGAGACCTTCGCTCTCAAGCCTGCCGAGGCCGAAATCGGCGATCTCGAGGTTCTGCCTCTCATCGGCAGTTGTGGCGATGCCCGCGTCGCAAAGCATCTCTATGGCCCGCTTCTGGGCCGCAACGAACTCAGATCGTTTCATTGGTCGTCAATCGTCCTCCCAGGACTGCTTCCGCGCCGGCAGGGCTTTTCCTCTGCCGAAAGCTCCGGCACACCCGGAATGTGCAATGGTATGCCGCCGGCTGGACGGTAAGCGTCCGCTAACGGCTGAGTTTGCTTGCTTGACAATACCGACGGACGGGCGGTATACATATATCTAGGCTCAGGTTGTTGTCACAGATTATGATGGTGGGAACTCCAGACGGTGCGGCACGAAGCCGCCAGCGCAACCGTGCCGAATCTGAGGAGGCTATCGATGCGGCGTCTGTTTCCCCTATCTGCCATCTGCGCAGCTATTCTGCTCGTCATTCTTCAGTCCGTCACTCTTTCTGCAGGTACACCGGCCGGAACGACCATTTCCTCAACCTGCGCGATCGCTTATCTTGACGACGGCAACGTCAGCGAGATAATCAGCGACCCCATATCGGTAACTGTCGACGCTACGGCAGGCGTCGTCCTGACGGTCGCGCCGCCTCCGGAGACCGTGTTGCCGGGCCGCTCTTACTACCTTGCGCTTGACTGCACCAACACAGGCAACGGGGACGACAACATCGCGCTCTACGCCGTGTCCGGCCACGGCTGGAACGTCGCGCTGATCCGCGACGACAACGGCGACGGAATCCACCAGTCAACCGAGAAAGCCACGGTCACAAACACCGGCTCTCTGCCTCCGGACAGCACTCATCACTGCTTCCTGAGAGTCGTGGTCCCACCTCTGGCGAGCACGGGCGACACGGTCAATGTGACAGGCATGTCGGTTTCGGGTCCCGATGCGAAGGCCCAGGCGGCAGTCGAATTCCCGGTTCCAGTGCCACACACGATCTCCTTCACTCAGAGCCCGCAGGTCAATCCCGCCGTCGTCGATTCCGGCGGAGTCACGCAGTGCACGGCCGGCGCCGTCGACTCCCTGGGCGACGAGGTCACATACACCTGGTCGGATGGGGGCGCCGGCGGCACATTCAGTCCGAGCGCGTCCTCGCAGAATCCCCTCTACACAGCCTCGACCAACTCGTCCGGCGCCGACATTACCGTCGGTCTTACTTGCAGTGCCAGGTGTTCCCAGGGGATGGGGCTGACACTGGCCGCAGACCCAGCTCTCACGGTACACACGACCATCCCGCCCCAGTTCGATCCAGACGAGGTGTGGGCGCCTGTGGGATTCGCGTTCGAGACACCGCACGTCGTTCTCAACAACCCCAACTGCCCGTCTTCCGTCACGTTCACCATTGGCGTGCCCGACGGAATCAGCCTGGACACAACTGCGGTCAACGGGAGTCTCGCCTGCATACGCAGCGGCAGCGGAGTGGACAAGTTGACGGCCGACTGGGATCCTGATTCGAGAACCATGTCCGTGACTGCCACGATTCCCTCGCCGTCTCAGAGTGTCGAGATCATCAGCTCAATCACCATGACCGCCGAGGACGGCATTCCCAATCCTCAGTTGACGATCGACGGCAGACCCGCGCTGTCCATACAGCTCTTCAAGCCCGCGCCGGGCGACTTCAACCTCGACCGCACGGTCGATGAGGCCGACGTTGCGCTGTTCAACCAGGAATGGTTCAAGTCTCACCGAACGGGGTCGATTCCGTTCGATCCGGCCGTCGACGGCGTTTTCGATCTTGGCCCGCGCGGCATTGGCGTCTGGCCCTACTGGACACCGATAGGAGACGGCAACATCGACATCGCCGACGCGACCGCGTTCGTCGAGTGCTGCACGCGCTCGGGCAGCCCGGCTCCCATGTCAAACGGTCCGGTCCAGACATTCAGAACATCCACGCTCATCCAGGTCACGGTGCCCTCGGCTCCCTATGGCGTCTACCAGGTGTCGATCACGCTGCCGGTTGGCATAGGCTTCGAACCGGCCATCGACGGCAAGGGCAACCTCAGGTACGTGTTTCGAGGGGTTGGCACGGGCAGCATGATGTACAGCGAGTTCGATGCCGCAACTGGTACTCTGCGCATCGCGGGGAATGTGTCAGGCTGGCCGCCTTACCAGATCGCCTCGGTCTACGTCCGGTAGTGACCGAAGCTGCCGCCACACAAAAGGGAAGTGAGCGATGCTTCGCTCACTTCCCTTGATGCATACGCGTCTGCCGAGCCGACTACAGGATCGGCAGCAGCTTCTCGAGCTCGAACGGCGTGACCTGGATTCGGAACTGGTCCCACTCGTTCTTCTTGTTCCAGATGAAGCGCTCGAATGCGTGGTCGCCGAGGGTCTCGCGAACAAGCTCGCTCGTTCTCCGTGGCGGCGATCGCCTCGCCAAGGCTTCCGGGCAGGCTCTCGATTCCCTTCTCCTTGCGCTCTTCTTCGGTGAGCTCGTAGAGGTTCTCGGTCATCTCCGTGGGAAGCTCGTAGCCCTCCTCGATGCCCTTCAGGCCAGCCGCGAGCATGACCGCGAACGCCAGATACGGGTTGCAGGCAGGATCGGGGCATCGCAGCTCGGCGCGGGTCGCCAGTTCCTTGCCCGGCTTGTAGAGCGGCACGCGCACAAGCGCCGACCGATTCCGCTGCGACCAAGCGATATACACCGGCGCCTCAAAGCCCGGCACCAGCCGCTTGTAGGAGTTCACCCACTGCGCGAGAATCGAGCTGAATCTCCTTGGCGTGGATCAAGCAGGCCGGCGATGTAGCTCTTGCCGATCTTGGACAGATGCGTCGGGTCGTTCGCGTCGAAGAACGCGTTGCTGGCTGCCCTTGAACAGCGACTGGTGCGTGTGCATGCCGCTGCCATTCTGCCGAAGATCGGCTTGGGCATGAACGTCGCGTAGACGCCGTGCTGGTAGCGCGATCTCCTTCACGACGAGCCTGTAGGTCATCGCGGAGTCGGCCATGGTCAGCGCGTCCGCGTAGCGCAGGTCGATCTCGTGCTGGCTGGGGGCGACCTCGTGGTGGCTGTACTCGACCGGTATGCCCATCTCCTTGAGCACGAGAATCGTGTCGCGTCGCAGCGACGTAGCCACGTCGAGCGGCGTGAGGTCGAAGTACCCGCCCTCGTCGAGGGTCTCGGTGCCGTGCTTGTCCTTGAAGTAGAAGTACTCGAGCTCCGGGCCGACGTAGAACGTGAACCCCAGATCGGCGGCCTTCTTCATCTGCCGCTTGAGAATATACCGCGGGTCGCCCACGTAGGGCGTTCCATCCGGCGTGAGCACGTCGCAGAACATCTTCGCGACGGACTTGTCCGTCGGTCGCCACGGCAGCAGCGTGAACGTGGACGGATCAGGCATCGCGATCATGTCGCTCTCCTGAATGTCCTGATAGCCGGTTATCGACGAGCCGTCGAAGCCCATCCCTTCGTCGAGGGCTTCCTCCAAGCTGCTCCACGGTAATCGCGAAGCTCTTCATCATGCCCAGCAGGTCCGTGAACCACAGCCGGATGAACTCAACTCCCTTGTCCTTGCATTCCTTTAGAACCCATTCTTTGCCTCTGTCAGCCATCTGATCCTCCTCCATAGTCCCGATCTAAGGACCACGAACTTATACCCGACTCCGTGCACGGTCTGTATGAGGTTCTCGTGTTCGGGCCGAGCTTGGCGCGTATGCGCCGGACATGAACATCCACCGTTCTCAGGCCGCCGAAGTATTCGTAGCCCCAGACCTGGTTCAGCAGCGCCTCGCGAGTGTGAACGCGCCCGGGATGCGACGCCAGGAACCGCAGCAGTTCGAACTCCTTGAACGTGAGCGCGAGCTGCCGGCTGTCGACCGTCACCTCAAAGCTCTCGGTGTCGATCTCCAGGCCCTCACAGGCAAGCACCTTGCCCGTGCGCAGACGCTGCGTTGCGGTCGAGCAGTCGCGTTATCCGCAGCGAGAGTTCCGACGTTTCGAACGGATCGAGGATGAAATCGTCGATGTACTTGGATTCGACACCTCGCGCATTGGTCGACTCTACCACCGCCAGCCGAGGAGCCTCAGCGACCTGGTCGTAACTTGCGATCAGGTCCTTGGCGGCGTCAAGCGATGAGTCGTCTCTGGGTCATGTCGATGACCACGACGTCCGGGCTGCCATTGGCAACCGCGTCCGCCAGAGAATCCTCGTCCCAGGCCGGACTTCACGAAGTGACTCATTCCGGCGACCGAAGCCGTCAGACCGGGCAGATCTGCGCTCGCTGCTGCCTATGACGAGAATTCTTGCCATCGACTCGTCTTCAGGTGAAGTGGATTCATCTAGACCATTATATGTACGATCCATATCCCTGTCCAGGCGACCTCGACGGTTCAATCCTGCCTATATGATCGCCTGAAGCAGTTTCACGGGAGTTGCTGAATTGTTAAAGGAATGTTTCGTGCGTGTACAAGAGCAAGCCGGGTCGAATCCGGCCCGGCTTGCAGTAACATCATATATCCAACCGAATGCGTCGTCAGACGGTCGTCTCCTCGGGTTTGGCCTGAGGTTTGGCGACGAGTTTCTCTATCTTGTAGCCGCCCCTGGATCTGTCATACAGGAATATCGAGGTGAAAATGACCACCAGGATGCACGGCAGGATCACCACGTAGCGGAACGACATCGCGCCGCCCTTGGCCAATGCGGGATCCAGAACGTTGTTCACCGTGATCTGCTCCGTCTTGCCCGTCGTGGGATTCTCGAATGGGATCTCCATGGGCTTGCCGTCAGCGGTGAGCTTCTTGCCCGCCTCGTGGAGCGCGCCAACCACGACACCCGCCGGCAACTGCGTGATCTGTTTGTCGTCCTTCATCTTCAGCACGGTCTGAGCTTCGGGGACATCCATCTCCGCGGCTTTCTGGAACACGGCAATGGTCTCAGCGGGCTTGAGGGCGGCGAGCGTATACTGATCGTTGATCTTGCCCATGGTGGGCAGAACAATGGAGGTGGCCAGCATTCCCACCGCTCCCATTATGCCAAGCACAAGCGCTCCGCCCTTCGGGAAACGCTCCGCGGTCACGCCAAGCATCGTGGGCCAGAAGTAGCACACGCCAACCGCAAACACCGTCGCCGCCAGATAGGCCGGCACGGCAGAGGTTGCGTAACTCATTGCGAGTAGCCCCAGTCCCGAGAGAATCGCCGAGAAGATCAGCAGACCAACCGGCGACAGCTTATGCACCACGGGGCCTGCAAACATCCGGCCGACAGCCATGAGGCCGTTGATCCAGCATAGGACCAGAATACCCGCCGCGCCTGCGGTAACACTCAGAACATTCGGAACCCACTGGTTCGGCCCGAGTTCGGTCGATCCGGTGCAGATCATGCACAGGACCCAAAGGATGAACAGGGGCTTGAGGGCTTCCTTATACATCGATTTGGTGGCTACGCCGGACTGCACCCGCTCGGTTGCAGGCAGCCTCAGCCCGACGAACAGCAGACCGTAGATGATCGTCGGGACGAAGATACCCGCCATCTTGATCTGCCAGCCAAGCTGAAATTGTGTGAAGACGTACACCAGTACTCCTCCAATCACGATTCCCCCAGGAAACCATGCGTGCAGAGCGTTGAGCTTGCGGGTCTTCTCTTCGGAGTATATGGTGGTGATCAGCGGGTTGATTGCGGCCTCGACAGAACCGTTGGCCAACCCTATCAACAAGGTGCCCCCGAACAGCATCCAGAAGCCATTTGCGAATATCGTGGTCAGACATCCGGCGACATGGCAGATGAACGCAAGCCCGAGAATGGCCTTCATCCCAAATACGTCGCAGAGCTGCCCGAAGATGAAAATGGAGAGGGTGAATCCCCAGAATGCCGTGCCGGCGATCAACCCGAGGTCGGTCTTGCTTAGCAAGAACTGGGTATCCAGCGCTCCCATAATGTCGCCCCGGATGGCGAAGGTCATCGCTGTTGCCACTAGCGCAATGCAGCTTGCTACAAACAAGCGGTTGCGATGGCTCATCGCACTTCCATTGGAACCGGATTCTACAGACTTCGTGCTCAAGTCAAACCCTCCTTCGAAGTTTCGGGGGTCTCGCCCGCGCTGACTCCCAGAACTACACGCGCGGATGAGCCCGGTTCATGCTGTAGAACTTCTAATCCTGCTTTGCCAATTCCTCCTGCATCTGCCGATGACGCGAAACCCCGCACTATTACGGGCATGGATAGAAAAGAATGAATGGAAGTAACCTAGTGACGCGGCGTAGTACGCGGTGTCGCGCAATATCGTTAGGAGGCGCCGGCAAGGATGGGGGGCGTCAGCAATATCGGCCCGGCGCGGTTCACGCTCCCGGGCTCGTACCTGGCCAGACCGTTTGAATTGCGCAAAGTCGTGCTGCCCAGGATAACCAGTAGACACTTCCCGACCTACAACGATGGGATGTCGGTCGGGCAGCAGGCTCTCGAACGCGTCAGGAAAGCCAATCTCGCCGCGGCCGCCGCCATCTATGCCTACCAGCAGATGGCCCCCGGCTAGTCTGATCTTCGCGACTCGGTCCTCTCCGAACCGCCAAAACGGTTGACAGTCCGACTGCCCCAGTGTAGAATATAATGCACGCGCGGACGTGGCGGAATGGCAGACGCGCTAGGTTGAGGGCCTAGTCCACGCAAGTGGGTGTGAGTTCGACTCTCACCGTCCGCACCAGTCTAGAGGTCAGAAGTAAGAAGGTAGAATAGGTCGGTGTCAGCCGATACCTGCGCTCTAGCTTCTAACATCCAGCCTCTAACATCTAAAATGGGCGATTGGCGCAGTGGGAGCGCGCTTCGTTCACACCGAAGAGGTCACTGGTTCGAATCCAGTATCGCCCACCAGGTGTAGTTGCAGGTTCAAAGTTGAAAGTGCAGAGTTCGGGGACCGGGTCACTTTCAACTTTGAACTTTGAACTTTGAACTTATGCGCGGGAGTAGTTCAGTGGTAGAGCGTCAGCTTCCCAAGCTGAATGTCGCGGGTTCGAATCCCGTCTCCCGCTCCATTTCCTATCGTGATGGGAAAGGGTAGAATGAGGTCGGGGCGACGTAGCCAAGTGGCTAAGGCAGCGGTCTGCAAAATCGCTATCACCAGTTCGATTCTGGTCGTCGCCTCCAAGCAAAGCAGGCAACACGGAGTGCTACGGCGCCGGCTCCAGCGATCCTGACACGAAGCGGAATCGCGCGGCCCGGGCGGGAGCTTCGTGGCCATCTCCAAGAATGACATCTATGCCGTAGCAGTCCCCGGCCTGCACGACGTCGCTGAATGGCGACGGCAGCCCCGTTATGTAGACCGGCGTATCGGCCGGCAGCGACCCGCGAAAGCCCCTGATCTGGCTTACGATGCGGTACTTCTCGCGCGCGAGGTCCACGCGATGGATATACGTGAAGCTATTCCAAGCGACGCTCAGCAGAATCAGCATCGCAGTACCCACCCCTATAAGTACCTCTCAGCCAACCACTGGTTCCGAACATGCCCGCTGCTAACAGTGGGCCGACAGCAAGGGCCAGAGCGACCTCCGGAAGATACAGATAGCGGGGTGCGAATCCAAACGTCGCGAACGACCCTATTAGCAGACCGCCCAGACACCAGATGACACCGAGTCTCACCTGCGACGAGCCGAACGCCAGGGCCAGTATTCCACCGACTGCCAGCGCGGCAGACAGCACCCATGACAGTCCATCGATCAGTCGCATTACCTTTGGGAAGCGGTTCTGGATCTCCGGCCCCGAATGGACGTCCGGCGCGACCAGGAGCGGTAGTCCGCTGAGGAAGTTTGCCGGCATGATGCGCAGACTTGCGACGTGGAGCACTCCGCTGTTGTGAATCCGGTGGCCGTGTGGATGATAGAAGCCCCAGTAAGCTGCTCCCCAGAGCGCCATGAAAGCCACGGTAACCGCCACGATCGCCGCAAAGCGCCTGGCTGACTTGGGTCGCGCGAACATGAAGCCGTATAGCAGCAAGGCAGCCGGGACAACCACTGCGTGCTCAACGGCGAGCAGCGCACAGACGCACAGTACGCCGCTCCCAATGAGCAATGCGAGCCTTCCCGAGGAAGCGTACCTGTCTGCCAGAATCAGGCAGCACACTCCAAGCGTTCCGGCGATTGGATAGCTGGCTACCTGGATTCCCACTGTGGTGCCCAGGGTCGTCACAAAGACCAGAGCACCGAGAAACGCCGCGACTGTGGAGCCACTCAGTCGCCTGATGAGAGCAAAGAGCGCGATAGCATTCAACAGGAAGAAGAGCAGGCAGACGACGCGATAGCCGACCGCCCAGTCGCCAAACAGCGCATACTGGACGTACCACACAAGATGGGTCACCGGCCGAAATGTGCCCCAGGGATTGTGTGAGAACAGCCCGGCATGTCCGAGATACCACGATCTTGCCGCCTTGAGCCACAGAAAATCGTCGCTGCTCCAATACGTCCCTATGCTTGCAAAGCGAGTGACGAGGCAGACCACGATAACGACTGCCAGAGCAAACGTGGGGTTGCTCCAGAGCCCCGGTGGGCACAGACCGTGAGAGCGCGACACCGACGGTTCGGCCACCGGCACATCATCCCTATCCTTGTATTCCGATTTCAAGACTCGCTCCTCCTGCAGATGGCAGATGTGAAACGACCTCAACACCGGTTCATTCGACTCTTCCGAGGCTCTCTCCTCCGTGGTGAGGTGATAGCTGTGATGCGCGGCCATTGCGTCCGTGTATCCAGACCTCTAATGACCCGAGATCGTCTCTAGCGGCCGCGATGACACGCTCGTTTGCGGAGCAGTATGGAAAGACGGGACCCCGACCGGGGCCTCTATGCGCCTCAGGTTCCGCCGGAGCAGCCAGCGAGCCACAGAGCCAGGGCCGCAAGTGCCGCGAACTTCACAAGCAGTGATACAAGCTTCATTGAATTTGCCCTCCTACAACCGTGTTGAGCGGTCGGATTCGCTCCAATCCGTGCTGGTCAACTGAATATGGGTCTTCCGAGAGCACTACGAAATCGGCCAGCTTGCCGACCTGAAGGCTTCCCTTGGATTGTTCCTCAAATCCGATATACGCGCTTCCCATGCTATATAGACGCAGAGTCTGATCGACTGTTAGGCACTCGTGCTGGCTCATTGCGTCTCTCGTCACGGCCCGGTGCAGAACTTGCATCGTATCAAGCCTCTCGACCGGGCAGTCGGACCCTATACCGAGTCTTATTCCCGCATCCAGCATCGATTTGAACGGGTATGTGTAACGATACCGATCCGGCCCGACACGTTCGTGCGTCCAGAAATCCGTAATGATGAACTGAGGCTGGACCGACGCCATCACGTTGAGTCGCGCCATGTCCTGCAAGTATCTTCGGGCTCGTCTGCGCGACATGCTCCAGCCGGTGGCGCAGCCTGTTGCCGTCATTACCCTCAGACATCGCTATCTCGATCGCGCTGATGGACTGCTCGATAGCCAGGTCGCCAATCGCGTGAATGGCCGCTTGGCAATCGTTGCGCTGGATCGCAACCAGCATCTCCGCAAGCTCTTTGTCACTTCTGAACAGCTCGCCGCAATTGCCGGGATCGTCGGCAAACTCCTCGCACATCGCGCACGTGTCGCGCGCCCATCGAGCCGTCCATGAAAATCTTGATCGAGCCGACGCGCAGCCAGTCGTCGCCTGCAGTGGTCTTGAGTCCATCGGCTATAAGGCAGTCCATAAGCTCATACGGCCACTGGAAGCGCACTCGAAGGGGAAGCCTGCGTTCTTTGTGCAGCTTGCGGACCGCGGCAAGATCGCGCTCGTTATTGATCTGCGAGTGCACGGTGGTCAGCCCGGCACGCCGAGCCTCGTTGAAGGCATACAGAGCGGCCTTCTCGAGCTCTTCCGCCGTGCATTCAGGAACCTGCCGCCAGAGAAGCCCCACGTCATCTTCAGTGAGCTGTCCGGTCTCCCACTGCTGCTTGGTGAGCTTGTCCCTGACGGGCAGCAGCGCAGCAGAGTTTCCGACTATCCCATGATAGCAGAGCCGGGCAGCCAGGATGGGCAAGTCCTTGCTAACCTGATCGAGGTCGTCGCGAGTGACCCATCTACGTTCCGAGAACATCTGGTGGTCGAACCGCTCGCCGATCAGCCATGGTGCGCTCGGGTTCTTCGCGCGGTGTGCTCGCAGCCTGTCCTGAAGCTCGGCGATCGAACGGCAATCGGTCAGATTCGCCGAGCGCGTGCAGGCCAGGCCGTGCATCATCAGATGGCAGTGCGTGTCTATGCAGCCGGGAATGGCTGTCTTGCCCGCGAGGTCGATCTCCTCGGCGCCAGGTCCGGCGGCTGCCCGGGAATCCTCATTCGACCCGACCGCGGTGATGCGCTCGCCATCAACCGCCATCGCCTCCGCGATTGTGCCCGCCGGATCGAGAGTGTAGATGCGACCATTGACGAAAACCTTTTCTTCTGCCATCAGTATGCCTCGCTCAAGCGTTCCAGGATAACGGTCTCATTGCCGTCGGAATCGACCTCTCTGAAGAAGCAGCTCCGGTAGCCTTTGTGGCAGGCGGCACCGGTCTGATCGACCTTGACGACCAGGCAGTCCTTGTCGCAGTCAACGTAGACACCCTTGACGGCCTGGATATTGCCCGATGTCTCGCCCTTGACCCAGTACTTCTGGCGGGATCTGCTCCAGAAGCACGTCCTGCCCGATGTGAGCGTACGCGTGACCGCCTCACTGTTCATATAGCCGACCATCAGCACATCACCGTTCGCGTGGTCCTGCACCACCGCCGGGACAAGCCCATGCTCGTCGTACTTCAGGCTGTCGAGAAAATCGTCCAGCATAACCCCTCTCCTCATGTTGTGACTCCATTCTACACCATGATGGCTTGCGCTTGCCAGCTCTTTGGCAGGACTTACCTTGGCCTGCCGGCTAACTGTTCATCAACTGGAGGTGATTATCAGATGGCGATGCTATTTGGCAAGAGATACACGAAGGACGAACTGCTGGAGAGGGTGGGGGATATATCCCAGCTTGGCGGAGCTAGACCAATCAAGCTCAGCGGAGGGCCTTACGAGGGCGTGGAGGCCGTCGAGTTCCGCACGGGATCGGGATTCTGTTTTCTCGCCGTTCCCGGCAGGGGACTCGATATCACGATAGCGGAGCACAACGGCCGCTCCCTTGCGTGGCGGTCGGCTGCGGGCGAGATCGCCGCGCCGTTCTATGAGGAGCCCGGCCTGGGCTGGCTGCGCACGTTTCCGGGCGGATTGATGACTACTTGCGGGCTTACGTATGCCGGAGCGCCCTGCGAGGACGAAGGCAAGAAGCTCGGCCTGCACGGGCGGTTTTCGTACACGCCCGCGACCAACGTCTGGGTGGACGGCGAATGGGAAGGCGACGAATACCGCATGTGGGCGACCGGCAAGATCCGCGAGTCGTGCCTGTTCAGCGAGAACCTACTTCTCAAGCGCAAGGTCTGGGCGGTGCTCGGCGAGAACAGATTGTTCATCGAGGACGAAGTCACCAACGAGGGCGCGCGCCGCGTCCCGCACATGATCCTCTATCACATCAACGGCGGCTTTCCCGGCGATTGACGGAGGCTCGACACTCATTTCGCCGACCCTCGGTACCACACCACGCGATGCCGACGCCGAGGTGGACAAGGAACACTACTACCTCAACGACCCGCCGACCGTCGGCTACAAGGAGCGCTGCTATTATCACGACATGGCGTCGGACAAGGACGGGTTCGTCTACGCCGGCTTAGTGAACAAGAACATGCCCGGCGGAGAGCAGTTCGGGTTCTACGTGAAGTACAACATCAACGAATTGCCGTTCTTCACGCAGTGGAAAATGAACTGCACGAGGGAATACGTGGTCGGCATGGAACCGGCGAACTGCCACGTGCAGGGCCGTGCCAATGAACGCGAGCGCGGAACGCTTCAGTTCCTGAGCCCGGCGAACAGCGGAGCTACAAGGTCGAGATCGGCGTGCTGACCAACGCCGACGACGTCGGGGCATTCGAGGAGACGGTGCGATCCCTGAAGGGGGTAAACTAATAGTGAGGCGCGAAGCCGGAGGTGAGCTATGATGGTTATAGATCCGGTCTGCCTCAAACGGCTCAAGCTGGGCGAAAGGCCATTCAAGTCGCAATATCGAGGCCACACTTATTACTTCGAATGCGAGCGCTGCCAGGAGCTCTTTGACGAGAACCCGGCGGATTTCGCCGGCAAGATTCCGCAGATCATCTACGGCGACCAGGGGCGCAGAAGGCCTGTTCGGCCATCGTAGACCCGGTTCGCCTGAATGCTGAAACAAGTTCAGCATGACAGTGGTTCTGGTCTAGTGTGCCGGCATCTGGTATAATAGAGATCGTAGCATTTTCGGGCTGCCGCCCACTGCGGCAGCCTTGATTATTGTGAGAAGGTGGCTTGGCAATGACCGAACACGAGAAGTCTACGTGGCGAACGAAAGTCGGATTGGCCGAAATGCTCAAGGGTGGCGTGATCATGGACGTCACCAACGCCGACCAGGCGAAGATCGCTGAGGACGCGGGCGCGGTCGCGGTGATGGCGCTTGAGCGCGTGCCGGCGGACATACGCAAAGAAGGCGGAGTCGCGCGGATGGCCGACCCGCTCAAGATCATCGAGATACAGAAAGCCGTCACGATCCCGGTCATGGCCAAGGCCCGCATCGGCCATTTTGCCGAGGCGCAGGTGCTCGAAGCGCTCGATGTGGACTACATCGACGAGAGCGAAGTTCTTACGCCGGCCGACGAGTCGTTCCATATCGATAAGCACCAGTTCAACGTCCCGTTCGTCTGCGGGTGCCGTGACCTCGGCGAGGCGCTGCGCAGGATCGGCGAGGGCGCGGCGATGATCCGCACCAAGGGCGAGGCAGGCTCCGGCAATATCGTCGAGGCAGTGCGCCACATGCGCACGGTCATGGCGCACATGAGCAAGATCCAGGGCATGCGAGAGGACGAGTTGATGGCCGAAGCGAAGAACCTCGGCGCGCCCTATGATCTCGTTGTCGAGATTCACAAGACCGGCAAGCTGCCAGTGCCGAACTTCTCCGCCGGCGGAATTGCGACACCCGGCGGACGCGTCGCTGATGATGCAGCTGGGCGCCGAGGCGGTCTTCGTGGGTTCGGGCATATTCAAGAGCGAGGATCCCGCGCCGCGCGCGAAGGCCATTGTGGATGCGACCACGCACTACATGGACTTCAAGCTGATAGCCGAACTCTCCAAGGGCCTTGGCAAGGCGATGGAAGGCCTGGATATCCGACAGATCGACGAAAAGGACCTCCTCGTCGACACGAGGCTGGTAGTCAGATGGCGACGATCATCGAATAAGTCAGACAAGGAAGTCTCGGGATTTCCTCTGCGGTCAGCATCCCGAAACACCGGTTCGGGCGGTTGACGCAAGCCGCCCCGATATACGTATTGGGCGTACTTGCCCTGCAGGGCGACTTCGCAAAGCACCTCGAAATGACCTCGCGCATCCCCGGCGTCGTCGCCGGCCCCGTGAAGACCCCTGCCGAGATCGACCTCTGCGACGGCCTGATCATCCCCGGTGGAGAGAGCACGACTGTCGGCAAGCTGATGGAGCGATACGGCGTCGATGAGGCGATCAAGCGCAATGCCGCCAGGGGAATGGCCGTGTTCGGGACCTGCACGGGCATGATCCTGCTCGCCAGGGACATCGAGGGCAGCGATCAGCAGCGGCTCGGCCTGATGGACATAACGGTCCGCCGCAACGCATTCGGCAGGCAGATGGACAGCTTCGAGGCCGTCCTCGACATCGAGGCAATCGACGGCTCGCCGGTCCGCGCAGTCTTCATTCGTGCGCCTCTCGTCACGGACATTCGCGGGGGCGCCGAGGTCCTTGCGAGGCTGGACACGGGTGAGATCGTGATGGTGCGACAGGGGAATCTGCTTGCGGCCGCGTTTCACCCGGAGCTGACGGAAGATGCGCGAGTGCATCAATACTTCGCTGAGATGGCCCGCGCCAGGCGAGCCGCATCGAGAGACTAGCATCAGCAGCGTTCCCTTGCCGAGCTACTTCCGCTCTACAACCACCACCTGCTGCGTCAGCTTGATGACCCTGTTTGCCGGATAGAGGCCCTTCTTGAGCGAAATGTTGGGGTAGACGAGTGTGTTCTTGCCGATTAGTGTGCCGGGGTTGGTCACCACGTTGCAGCCGATCTGGCAGCAGTCTCCGACGACCGCGCCGAACTTGGCAAGACCGGTATCGTATTCCTTGCCCGTCGACAGTGATCTTGATCGTCGGCCTTTTGCCCGTGTTCGGGCACTTCTTGCAGCTCGTGACCGGCACGTTCGAGAGTCGCGTCCCGGCGCCGAGGTTGACGCCGCGACCGATGATGCTGTCCCCGACGTAGGCGAAGTGCGGGGCCTGCGCGGTGTCGATCATAATGCAGTTCTTGAGCTCGGTCGCGTGGCCGACGGTGCAGTTGTTGCCGATGATCACGTCGCCGCGTATGTATGCTCCGTTGCGGATCTGGCAGTTCTTGCCGATTATGGCCGGCCCCTGGATGAAGGCGCCCGGCTCGACCACGGTTCCCTCACCGATGACGACGGCGTCCTTGTCGTCGATATAGGCGCCGTCCATCACGATGCCGCGGATCGTGGTATCGCCGTCCATGCTGGTTATGTACTCCAGCGTGAAGCGTCCGACGCGCCCCAGCACCTCCCACACGTACTCGACGCCGTCGAACAGGGCCTTGAACTCGAATCCGTTAAGGTCGAAGAAATCCGATGGTTTGAGCATAGCTGCATTATAGAGTCCGAGCGCGAGCGTGTCAAATACTGAAGAGCTTACATATCATTTCGCGCAAAACAATTAGCCGCCACGCTCGCGTTGAGCACGAAACTGTTTGGCCGAAAAGGGTGAATTCCCGCGTCGAAAGTATGTACCGGCCGCTGCTTCGACAAGCCCAACATGCTCAGTTGATTTTGCTCTCCCATGTTCACAGTACCGACGAGAGGGCCGTTTTTCACGCGAAATTTCCGGTATATTTCAGTTAAATGTTGTTCACAGGTCGCGGAAGGCCTGATTTGAACGGTCTGCCGCGGGGAGAAGTATCACGTCCATAGCCTGCATCGGAGGTCGGAAGATGGTGAAGTGGGACGCGGTGGACTATGCGCGGAACTCGACCGCGCAGTTGGGATGGGCCCGGGAGTTGATGGATAAGCTGGGGCTTGCGGGATCGGAGCGGGTGCTCGACATCGGATGCGGTGACGGGAAGGTGACGGCCGAGATTGCTCGGCTCGTGCCCGGCGGCGAGGCCGTGGGAATCGACAAGTCCGCAGACATGGTCCGTTACGCGTCGGCGAGCTTTGCACGGGAGGAATGGCCGAATCTGAGGTTCACGCGCCGAGACGCGTGTGAATTGGGCTTTCACGAGCGGTTCGACGTCGTGTTCTCGAACGCGACGCTGCACTGGGTCATCGACCACCAGCCCGCACTCCGCTGCATCGCACGCTCACTGAAGCCAGGCGGCAGGATACTGCTTCAGATGGGCGGGCGGGGGAACGCGGCGGAGATTCTGGCGTTGATGGAGCACTTTCGAGCAGAGAACAGATGGGCTCCGTACTTCGCCGGATTCGGTCAGGCTTACGGTTTCTATGGCCCCGAGGATTACGCCGAATGGTTGCCCAAGGCGGGACTGCAGGCAGTTCGTGTCGAGCTGATTCCGAAGGACATGGCGCAGCATGGCAGAGAGGGGCTTGCCGGGTGGGTCCGTACGACCTGGCTGCCGTATACTCAACGCGTGCCGGAGGGTCTGCGAGAGCAGTTCGTCGGGGAAGTCGTCGATCGGTACGTGGAGAGCTTCCCACCCGACTCGGACGGCACGGTACACGTGCGGATGGTGCGGCTTGAAGTGGAGGCGGTCAAGCCCGGACGGCGCGCGGCAAATGGCATGTGGATGCTTGGCTAGTCTCGCTTGGCGCAGAACCAGGTACCTGCAGCGCGAGGAACTTGCCCGAGGGCGTCGCCTCCATTATGGACTTGCAGATCTCCGTTCTCAGTCCAAACTGCTCCTCGCCCTCGATCCAGCGCCATTTCCACCAGTTCCCAACACGGAGCGGGAGAAGGCCGCCGCCTGGATCGACGTGGAAGCTGACGAGATCGGACGTGTCTGCCCGTTCGCCTACGGCATGATAGCTGGCACGTACTATGCCCACATCGGGAGCCAGCCATAGCTTGCGGTAAGCGACGGGTTCACCCTCCCATCGGTCCGTCGGGAAGACCCGTGTGGCGATACGGGCGCAGTCCGCAAAGACGCCCGCCGGCGTGGTGATGGTCTCGGACAAGGATTCGAGAACCGATTCCTCCGACCGCTTGTCCGGGTTCACAAACCGAAGGTTGTCGCCCACCTCGGGCCGGTCTCTGATCAGGACAAGGGGCAGGGGGGTAGGGTTGGGCGGCGGGCCGGGACGGCTCCTTGCGTAGGCCTCATAGGCGCTGTCGGTGAAGCCGAACGCCACACCTTCGTGGGCCAGCGTTTGCGTGTCCTCGCGCACGAACCAACTCACACCCGCCAGGAAGCTCAGAACCTGGCTGCGTTTGGTGGCGAGACCGAGCGACTCGAGCGCTCTGGTCGCGGCCAGGAACTCGTAATCGTTCCCCTCGTGACCCTCTTTGCGGCGGCGGAGCCAGTAGTCGGCGGCCCCGCAGTAGAGCTTGTGGGCCCCGGCGAAGTCCCCCGCGTTGAGCAAGTCGTAGGCTTCAGAGGCGCGTATGGACTCGATGCCGTCCTGGTTTCCGGCCTGCTCGAATAGCCGCCTGGCACGCTCCGTGTGCTTCCTGGAAAGCTCGGGCTGCTTGAGGATTCCTTCGCGGCTTGCAAGACCGAGCAGGGCGTGGCCGAGTGCGACCGGATCCTTGATCTGCTCGGACGCGACGCCGTCGAGCAGCGCTGCTGCCTCCTCGGTCTTCTTGCGCGACAGGCCTTTGTCCTGAAGCATGTTGTAGGCATCCATCGCCTCCTGGATAGTGGCGCCTACGGTCTCGATCACGAATTTCTCGTCGAGGCGATTCCGTTTGAATGTGTCTTCGGTCATTCTGAGCATCTCCGTTCTGAGCTGCTCGCGGCCTCGGTGCAGCCGACCCCTTACGGCGTCTTTGCTGATCTCCAGGAATCCCGCGATGTCGTCGTAGGAGTAGCCGTTGACGTAGTGGAGCACGACCGCGAGTCGCTCGTTTTCGGGGAGGCTTGCGAGGGCTTCGCGCACCAGCGCCGCGTGAGGGGACTCGGCATGGGGTTCCTCGACGGGAACCTCCTCGACCGGCAGCTCCCTCCGGCGCTCGAACCACCTGGTGCAGAGGTTGCCGGCAATCGTGCGAAGCCAGGCGCTCAGCCTGGAGTCGTCCCTGAGCTGTGAGAGCCTGGTATACGCCCGCAGGAACGTCTCCTGCGCCAGATCGCGCGCGTCCTCGAACGAACCGGTGCGGTGGTAGCAGTAGCCGTACACCATGTCCCGGTAGCGACGGACAAGCTCGGTGAACGCGTCGGCGTCGCCGTTTGCGGCTCTCTGGATCAGTTGTGAATCGCATATCTCGGCCATTCGCGCCTCCCATGATAGTTGATACGCGCGATGGCCGAAAGATCACGGGGCCGGGCAGCTAGAGTATATACCTGCTCAAATCCTCGTCCTTGACGATGTCGGCGAGTCGCGTCGCGGACGTAGGCGGCGTCTACGGTGATCTTCTTCTCGGCGGCGTCGGGCGCGGCGAAGGAGACCTCTTCGAGAAGCCGCTCCATGATCGTGTGCAGGCGGCGGGCGCCGATGTTCTCCATCGCGGAGTTGACCTCGCTTGCGATCTTGGCGATCTCGCCGATGCCGTCCTCGGTGAAATCGACCGTAACGCCCTCTGTTGCGAGCAGCGCCGTGTATTGCTTGACCAGCGCGTTTTTCGGCTCTGTGAGGATGCGGACGAAGTCGGCCTCGTTGAGGCTGTCGAGCTCGACGCGGATCGGCAGGCGGCCCTGAAGCTCGGGGATAAGATCCGACGGCTTGGAGACGTGGAACGCTCCCGCGGCGATGAAGAGGATGTGGTTGGTCGAGACCGGGCCGAACTTGGTGGTGACGGTCGAGCCCTCGATGATCGGCAGGATGTCGCGCTGAACGCCCTCGCGGGAGACCTGCGGGCCGCCCTCTTTCTCGCGTCCGGCGATCTTGTCCATCTCGTCCACGAATATGATGCCGGTCTGCTCCGCGCGCTCGATGGCCTCGCGGGTGAGCGCGTCCTGGTCGATCATGTTGTGAGCTTCTTCCTCGGCGAGGATACCCTTGGCCTCGGCAACGGTGACCTGCTTGCGCTTGCGGCGCTTGGGGAAGAGATTGCCGAGCATGCCGGACATGTCCATCCCCATCTCCTCAAGGCCCTGCTGGCCGAACACCTGGAAATGCGGCATGGCGCTGTCCTCGACCTCGATGTAGATCTCGCGGTCGTCGAGCTCGCCCGCCAGAAGCTGGGTGCGCAGGCGGTCGCGGATGCGCTCCTTGCGTTCGACCTGGTCGCGGGAGTACTCGTCCGTTGGCTCCTCTTCGGCTTGCTCCTCCTGCGGGGCCTCGACGGGCGGAGCGGGAGGGTTGCCGGTGCCCGGGAAAAGATGGCCCATCGCGGACTGCAGGGAGTCCATCCACTGCCTCGGAACGACGTCCTGGCCCGCGCGGCGGGCGGGTGGTTCGAGTATGTCGAGAATCTGCTCCAGCGCGCGCTGCTCGGCGATGGGCTTGACTTCCTCGATCTTCTCGGTCTCGACCATCGCGACGGCGCGCTGAACGAGATCGCGGACCATCGAGTCCACGTCGCGTCCGACGTAGCCGACCTCGGTGAACTTGGTCGCCTCGACCTTGCTGAACGGCGCGTTGGCGAGGTTGGCGAGCCTGCGGGCGATCTCGGTCTTGCCGACGCCGGTGGGGCCGATCATGAGGATGTTCTTGGGGATGACCTCTTCGCTCAGGTCCTCCGAGAGCATCCGGCGGCGGTAGCGGTTTCGCAGGGCGACCGCGACGGCCTTCTTGGCCTTATCCTGCCCGACTATGTACTTGTCCAGCTCCGCAACGATCTGTCTGGGAGTGAGTTCTGATGTTTCTTTCAACGGGTAGCTCCTATAGCTCATCTACCGTGATATTGCTGGTTCGTGTATACGCAAATCTCCGCGGCGATGTTGAGCGCCTGCTCGACGATCTCCCTTGGAGAAAGGTCTGGTATTGCGCGAGAGAGCGCTTGGCTGCCGCGGCGGCATAGGCTCCGCCTGAGCCGATGGCCGCGATGCCCTCGTCCGGCTCGATCACTTCGCCGTTGCCCGAAAGCACCAGTAAGTATTCCTCGTTGCCGACGATCATAAGCGCTTCCAGACGGCGCAGGATGCGGTCTGTGCGCCACTCCTTGGCGAACTCGATCACGGCGCGCTTGAGGTTGCCGTGCGCTTCCTTGAGCTTGGATCTCGAACTTGTCGCTGAGCGCCTGCGCGTCGGCAACGGAACCCGCGAACCCCATCAGGATCTTGTCATCGTAGAGCCTGCGCACCTTGCGCGCGCATGGGCTTCATTATCGTGTTCTCAAGTGTGACCTGGCCGTCGCCCGCGATGGCGATCTTGCCGTCCTTTTTGACCGCGCAGATCGTTGTTCCGTGTATTTCGTAGCCCATAAGCCTACCTTTCCAGCCGCTCCTCATCTGCCGACGCTCGCGGGTGGGCACGGTCATAGACCTCCTTTAACCTTTCCCGCGAAACGTGGGTGTAAATCTGAGTTGTGATCACGTTTTCGTGTCCGAGAAGCTCCTGCACGCTGCGCAGATCGGCGCCGTGGTTCATCAGATGCGTAGCGAACGAGTGCCGCAGAGTGTGCGGGCTGATCTTCAACGTGCTGCTTACTTGTTCGACATACTTGTCTACTATCCTCCTACCGTGCGGGCGACCATAACCGTCCCCAGTTGGCCGAGAAACAGCGCCTCGGGCGATCTGTCGGACTTTGCCGCGAGCTTTGGGCGGCCGACGGAGATGTAGATCGATAGGGCGTTCATCGCGCGCGAGCCGAGCAGCACGACTCGCTGCTTGTCACGCTTGCCGATGACGGTGATCTCGTCAGCGCCTTCGACGATGTCGTCTACCCTCAGGCTCAGAAGCTCGCTCACGCGGAGGCCCGTGGCGTAGAGGGTTTCGAGAATGGCGCGGTCGCGAAGGCCGAGGGGAGTGCTCGCGTCGGGGGCATTCATCAGGTGGTCGATGACGTCCTCGTTGACGACCTTGGGCAGCGGACGGGACTGCTTAGGCGCGCGAAGTCCCTCTGTCGGGTCCATCTCGATCGCCCCGCGCTTCACGAGGTATTGGAAAAACGATCTGAACGCCGCGATCTTGCGCGCGACGGAGCTCTTCGCCTGGCCGGTCTTCTGGATGTGGACGAGATAGCGGCGGATCAGAAGCTGATCGATCGCGCTGTCGGCCTGGTGTGCGAATTCCAACAGCGCGAGCACGTCGGAGGAGTACGCTCGCAGCGTGTGCTCGCTTGCGCGGCCGGCAAGGCGGAGATGGTCGAGATATGAGTCCAGGTGCTGTTCCATAGTGTTATGCCAACGCGCTTCGATACGGTCGCCATCCTGTAGCGAGCACCTCGTCTACCGAAAGGCGACCTACTCAGCGCTCACGGCGTGTCCCAGGATTGTAGCATGTTCAGTTGCTTGTATGGAATACCTAATCAGGAGGGCTTGTGACTCCGATAATCAGTCAGACGGGGTTCAGACACGCCCTGATAGGGTATCAACCACAAGCGTCCGGCGCGCAGATTGGAATACGATGAGGAATCCGACTGACAGCAAGCTCAAAGTCATAAAGATCATGGATCCGCTTCTCTGCGTGAGGTGCGAAAACGCGTATATCGCCGATGTGGTGATGCGCGACGGCGGACGCAAGAAGATGTTCTACTGCTCCCGTCTCGACTGCGACAACTGGGTTGCCAAACCCAACACCGCTGCTGACAACACCGACCTCGATCTGGCGGCGTAAGCCGCCGGACTCGAAGGGAAACCGTGCGCTTCTATCGTAGTATTCCGAGATGGACGCGCGACCCAACATCCTGCGGGACATACCTCGCCACGTGCGCATTGCTCCCAGCGGCACGGAAGTAGCCGAGCCGAGCAGGGCCACGCCTGTCGCGGCACGGGTCGATGTTCTCGTTGTGGGCGGAGGGCCTGCCGGTGTTGGGGCCGCGCTCGCCGCGGCCGAACAGGGCGCCAACACCCTCCTCATCGAACGCCGCGAGATGCTCGGCGGAACGTGGACCGCCGGACTGGTGAACCCGTTCTTCGAGTTCCAGAACCGCGGATGGATTGTCGCGCGTCTTGTCGAGAGGCTCGGGGCGCTGGACTCGTGGCGGGACGTGGGCTTCCACACGTTCGACACGGAGACTATGTCCTTCGTTCTGGAACAGATGATGGCGGAGGCCGGCGCGAGTTACTGGTACGGCGTCCTGATGGTCGACGCGATCGCGCATGAAGGCCAGGTCCTGGGCGTAGTGATAGAGAGCAAGGCGGGAAGGGAGGCCATTCTTGCCAAGGTCGTGATTGACTGCACCGGCGACGGCGATGTTGCGGCGCGAGCGGGCGCGCGGTACGAGATCGGAAGAATCCCGGATGGCGGAATGCAGCCGATGACGCTCATGTTCGAGGTGGAAGGCGTGGGAGATGTGTCCGCGATCGGCGGTGCGGAGTTGTACGACCAGCTTGTACGGGCGATTGAGGATCACGGCCTCGCGGTGGACCTTCCGTTCGCAAGAAGATCGAATGTGCCGTGGATTATCGGACTGCCCAACAGAGGGAGTGCCGTCGTGCAGGCCACCCACGTCTATCAACTGAACCCGCTCGACCCGCGCCAGCTAACCAGAGGCATTTCGGATACGCGCAGACAGGCGCGCGAGCTTGTAGAGGCACTGCGGCACGTTCAGGGCTATGGGGCAGTCAGATTGGTCCGAACGGCGCCCTCTATCGGCGTTCGGGAGAGCCGACGCGTCCTCGGCGACTACAGGCTCACGCTCGACGACCTGTATGCGGGGAGACGGTTCGAGGACGCCGTGACGTACTGCTGCTTTGGGGTAGACGTTCATGACATCGAGCGCGGCGAGCAGGCGGCGACTGACGCAGGCCCACCGGTAGTTCCCTACGAGATACCGTATCGCTCGCTGTTGCCGGATGGGCTCGACGGGCTGGTGGTGGCAGGCCGGTGTATCTCAGGCAGCCACGATGCGCACGCCTCCTATCGTGTGACCGGAACGTGCATGGCTACGGGCCAGGCCGCTGGTCTGGCGGCCGCGTGGGCGGCAGTAGAGGGAAAGCAGCCTCGTCACCTATCGGGGCCGGCTCTGCGTGAGAGACTGGCCGGCAATGGAGTAGGTTTCCTCGACCGGTAGAGTCTAGCTGACCAGCTTCGCCCTTGCGCGCGTGCGCATCCACAGCGCCATCCATACCAGCGGCGTCAGCAGGATCTTTGGGCTTCGGGCGTTGTGCTTGAGGAAATAGAGCAGCATGCTGCGGTGGTGCTGCTTGATCATCGCGACCGGATTCTTGTCCGAGGCGGCGCCGATGCGGTGCGAAACCTCCACCTCGGGATAGTAGACCACGCGCCAGCCGGCGTCGTGCGCGCGCTTGCAGAGATCGACATCCTCGCAAGTACATGTAGAACCGCTCGTCGAATGCCCCGATCTGGTCGATCATCTCGCGGCGCGCCATCAGACGCCGATCCCGAGAGCCAGCCGACGTCCATGATCGAGTCGTGCGGGTTGTCGGTCATCAGGTAGCCGCGCACGAACCGGTTCTTGGGAAACAGCGGCCCAGAAGCGTGTGGCGGAAGATGCCCGCGAACATCGGCGGGAAGTTTCGCGCGGAGAACTGAAGTGTGCCGTCGGGGTTGAGTATGCGTGGGCCGAGCGCGCCGATGTCGGCGTTGGCGTCCATGTAGTCGGTCATGCGCCGGAGCAGGTCGGGCTGGAGCAGGCGGCTGTCGGGATTGAGGAAGAAAACATGACGCCCGGTGGAGGCTGCTACGGCCTGGTTGTGCGCAGCGCCGAAGCCGCGGTTCTTGTCGTTCTCAATGAGCTTGACGCTATCCGCGAACTCGGCTCGGACCATGCCGGCGCTGCCGTCCGGGGAGGCGTTGTCGACGACGACGATCTCATAGCTTACGGAACCGTCCTGGGCGAGAATGGAGTTGATGCACTCGCGCAGCTCGATCGCGGGTGTTCCAGTTGACTATGCTAACCGTTACGTCTGGGTTCAAAGTCAGCCCCTGAGCAGCATGCTCGAGTCGGATGCACGCTGTGGTGAAGTAGTAGGCCGGCGCGGATATGCGGCCCCTGAAGTGCTTCGCATAGAAACGCAGAAGAGACTTGTGGGACTCGCGCACCATTGCACGCCGCTTGACCTGCTTCGTGCTCGACGCGCCGTGATGCACCACGGTTGCGTCCGGGACGAAATACACCTCCCAGCCTTTCTGCTTCGCCCTGTAGAGCCAATCCACCTCGTTGAAGAAGATGGGGAAGCCCTCGTCCATTAGTCCGACGTCGCGAACGGCCGCTTTGTTCAATATCAGCGCGGAACCCATCGGCTGATCGACCTCGGCGACCTTATCGTAGCCGAACCAGGTCATGCGATACGCGCCGAAGGTCCGACTTCTTGGAAACGCCTTCGACAGGCCCAGGATAGTCCCACGCGATTGGGCCGGGGTAGGGAAAGCCGCGGACGGAGCGGTCGATCTCACCGTCCGGGCGGACCAGCTTAGGGCCGGCGGCGGCGGCGCGGTCGTGGGATTGCATGAAGTCGATCAGGGTCTGCGAGTGCGCCCTCGGTGACCTCTGTATCGGGATTGAGCAGGAGAATGTAATCGCCGGTCGCGATCTCCAGCGCCTGGTTGTTGCCGCGCGCGTAACCGGCGTTTTCGGCGTTGCGGATGAGCGTCACGTCGGGAAACTCGGCGCGGAAGGCGGTCTCATCGAAATCGTCGGAGGCGTTGTCAACGACTATCACCTGCGTAAATGTCTGTCACCTTTTTTGGCCACTTCATCAGGGAGCGGAGGCAGGCGGCAAGGAGGGCGGATGTGTTCCAGTTAACTATCGCGACCGATAATCGCATCCAGCACCTCTCTGAGATCGTGGGCGACGACGTCAGGGCCGACGCTGTCGAAGAAATCCCGCGGCCTGTCCTCGCGCAGAAAGCCTATCGTCTTCATTCCCGCCGCTTTTCCTGCTTGCACATCCATTATATGATCGCCGACCATTATGGAGTTCCGCGGGTCGGCGCTAAGCTTGCTGAGCGCGAGCAGGATCGGTTCGGGGTGGGGCTTGTGGTTGTTCGAATCCTCGCGGCAGATGATAACATCTGCATGGACCCCGGCAATGCTTATCGATAGCTCGCTTGCGCGGCGGCAGTTGCGCGTAACGATACCCGTGGGGATCTCGCGAGCGCGGAGGCTGTCAAGCATCTGCTTCGCGAATGCTATCTCGCGCGTGTCTCCGGCGTGGCGCAACTCGATCTCTTCGAGGATGGCCATTCCGCGCGATCTGGTCTGCTCGGCATCAGACGTTCGGCCTTCAGCGGCAAGAGACTCGACCGTTCGCGCCAGCGCCCCGAGTATGTCCAGCCCCTGCACCTCATCGGCCGGCAGCCCGGCTTCGGCAGCAAGCGCGACCATTTCTCGCTTCATCAGCGCAAAGTCGATATTGGTTTCGACAAGCGTGCCGTCAAGGTCGAACAGCACCGCGTCGACGGCCTTAAGCAGGGGCTTCATAAGCGTTCGTTTGTGGGCTAGATGTAAGCCTTGTACACGTCGTCGTGTTCGCGGACGTGCTCTTGTACTCTGATGCCGATGTTCTGCCCTTCTGTCGCCTCCGTGATTTGCTGATGCTCGATCTCCATAGAATCGATATTCTGCTCGATGTCAGTGGTGTGGCCGTGAATATGAATATGATCGCCTTTGTGGAGCACACCGTGTTCGATCTCGACCGCAGCCACACCGAGCTTGTTGTAGTAGTGCGTTACTCTACCTATCTTCTGTTCCATCGTAAGTCACCCCCATTGGAATATTACCCGCAAGGCTGAGACGCGGAACCTAACGACCCCATCGTTGGGCATATTGTAGCAGAAACAAGCCGGACTTTGCATGGTATCATTGAGAGCGTGTGTGTTCAGTTTTCCGGGAAACTTGTCGTAGGAGGCGTTTCCAAACGCCGATTCCCGTGCACAACGCCTGGGCATTCGGGTTTTGGAAAACCCTCCTACAGGGGTGCAATTCCCGAAGAACTGAACGAGCACATTGAGAGCGATGGGAGGACGTCTTGGAGCAGATAGAGCTGAATGGGCAGCCGCTCGATCTTGAACTGACCTTCACCTGCGGGCAGGCGTTTCGGTGGCGGAAGCGCGACGATGGCGTGTGGTACGGCGTCGTGCGCGACCGGCTCGTCGAGTTGTCAGTCCGGGGTGGCGTCCTGCAGTGGCGGACGTATCCGGACGGCGGGCGCGCGCTTGTGGAGGAATACCTGCGGCTGGCCGATGACGTGGACTCGGTGTACGCGAGCCTCTCGGCGTCTGACGCTCATCTTGCCACCCTTACCGCGAGATTCCACGGCCTGAGGCTGCTTCGGCAGGACCCGACCGAGACGCTGCTCTCGTTCGTGTGCTCGGCGGCCAACAGCATTCCCAGGATATGCCGCGCAATCGAGGAGCTCGCAAGGCAATACGGAGAGATGGTGTGCGAGAAGGGCGGCTTGTGCTACTACGCGTTTCCGGCGCCGGAGCGGTTGGCGTCGATCAATCCGCTTGTACCTCAAGAAGCACGCGTCGCTTGGGTTTCGAGGCGAGAACATCAGGAATGCGGCGCGGCACATCGTGGATCGCGGAGAGGGGTGGCTGGTGGGGCTGCGCGATCTCCCTTACTTCGACGCGCGCGAGCAGCTTCTCTCGATGCGGGGCGTCGGGCGGAAGATAGCCGACTGTGTGTGCCTGTTCGCACTCGACAAGGACGAGGCGGTGCCGGTCGATACGCACATCAGGCAACTCGCGCACAGGCTGTTTCTGCCTGACATGAAGGCGAAGTCGGTCACGGACGGCGTCTACGCGCGGGTCGTGGAAGCATTTAGAGAGCGCTATGGGGAACTGGCAGGCTGGGCGCAGCAGTTTCTCTACTATGAGGACTTGCTGCGATCACGAGCTCAGCCCTACGAAGATCGCGCCGAGGGTGACTAGCGTCACTCCCGCCCATCTCTTCCAGGTCACATGTTCCCTCATGGCGACTGCCGCGTAGAATGTCACCAGCACATAGCTCAAGGCCGTGAGCGGATTGGCGACGCTGACGTCCGTATATGCAAGCGCGGCGATGTATGAGAAGAAGAAGAACATCATCATGACGAGGCCGGCGAGGATAAGCGGCCTCCGGAATACGTGCTTGATGTTCCTGGGCAGATCGGAGAGCCGGCGTATGTTGATCTCCTCATCTGAACGCATTCCCTTGCTCAGCAGAATGTCCCCGGCAGCGCCAAACACGATAGCAAGCCCGAGCGCAATTGCGATCTCCATATATCAGCTCCTCGCCACCAGGATGATCCCGGTCGCTACCAACAGACTGCCTGCCCACCGAAGCGCCGTTACGGGTTCGGAAAGGAGAAGGAATGCAAGCAGGGTGACCAACACATATTCGCCAGCCGTGAGCGGCATGACATAGCTCAGGTCCTCCCATGATAGGGAAGCCATGTAGAGCAGCAGAAATGCGATCATCAGCGAAACGCCCGCTATCAAATATGGCTGCGTTAGGGCGCCAACTACCGCGTCGTGGGCGCACTCATACCCCGACTTTCCCACGCACCGCATGCCCCGGCTCAACGTAATGTTCCCGGCGGCCCCGAAGACGACTCCGAAGAACATAGCCACGAGAACCTTTATCTTATTGTGACGGTTCGATCCTGGTACCATATCGTCCATGCCACCCTGCGATTGGTCGCTACGTGGCTGAGGCGCCCCGGTGCTTGAGGAAGGTGAGGAACTCTCTTCCCTCTCGCAGGCGCCTTCGACGTTCGCTGCTGTCTCTGAGCATCTGTCTGCCAATCCTGAGCATCACCTTTGGTCTGAAGTAGAATCGTTTGTATAGCATATCGCGAGCGGCCTCAATATCGCTGCTCGAGAACGCGGGATAGCTTATCGGGCATTTCTGCGTGCCGTCGGAGGCAACCAGCGCCTCGGGCACCAGCCAGCCATTTTCCACCGCTTGCCGGTAGAACTCCGTGCCCGGATACGGCGCGGGTACCGACACCTGGATGGTGTCTGGGTCGGTCTCTCTGGCGAACCGGACGGTCCTGGCCACGGACTCCTGTGTCTCGCCGGGTAGCCCCATGACAAAGCATCCGTGCAGAGCGATGCCCAGCGACTTGCAGTCATGAGTGAAGCGGCGCGCGGTGGCCGTCGAGACCCCCTTGCGGACGTTGCGCAGGATCTCGTCGTCGCCCGATTCGTAACCTACCATCAGCAGCCGCAGCCCGGAGTCCTTCAGATATCTTGAGCGTTTCGTAGGACACGTTGGCCCGACTGCTTGTTGACCAGGTTATCCCCAACTCGGCGATTTTCCGTGCGATCTCCTCCGCACGTCTGGGATCTGCGGTGAACGTATCGTCGTCGATAAAGAACTCCTTGACCTGCGGGAAGTAGTCTCGCGCCAGTGACAGTTCGCGATAGACCGAATCAGGGGTGCGCGTCCTATAGCTGCGACTGGTAAACGTCTGCGGCCAGAGGCAGTAGGTGCATCGCCCAGGGCAGCCTCGGCCGGTGTAGAGTGAGACATACGGGTGCTTGAGGTAGCCTATGTAGTAGTTCTCGATAGTAAGGTCGCGCTTGTAGACGTCAACCGCAAACGGCAGCCGGTCAAGGTCCTCGATGGGCTGAGAGTCGGGGTTGTGAACGATGCGCTGGTCGTCTCGCCAGCTTACCCCGGCGACCTCGGACAGCGATACGCCCTGGGCGATCTGCTTCGTCGGAATGTCGAACTCCCCTCGAACGACGAAGTCCACGCACGCCGCCGCGCGAAGAGACTCATCAGGCAGAACACTCACGTGCGGGCCCACGAAGCCGATCAGTGTGTCGGGGCGATTCCGTTTGATGCTCGCCGCGACAGCCGCATCGTTTGCGAACGCGGGCGTGCTGGTGAATATCACCACAAGCGCGTAGTCCGCGGCGATTCGCTGTACGCTTTCCGCGGAGAGATCGTCCGCGCCGGCATCGACGAGCTTGCTGTCGTCAACGAGCGCGGCAGCCTGCGCGAGCCAGGTGGGGTACCAGAATGACCTCACCTCGCGTTTTGCCTGCCAGCGCGAACCCGCGCCGCCGTCGAAACCTCGAAATGAAGGGGGGTTGAGGAACAACGCGTTCATCGTGTTGCATATTTGCCCCCAGGGAAGCTCACGTAAACGGCGATGGCGCTATGTGGCTCTCGATTTGATGAAGTTGAGGCGGCCCCCCGCAAGAACGATCTCGCGTTCGCGCTCGGAGAGGTCGGTTGTAAGCCCAACTGACTTGCCGGTCGTCTTGTCGAGCAGCGTGAACGAGGACATTCCATCCCGGAGGATTGCCGCGGCACTCGGTATCTCCACGTCGTCGAGCTGGCCGAGCGCGTCGTAGTCGGCCGGGTCGGCGAGTCTGAGCGGCAGGATGCCGAAGTTGATGAGGTTCTGGCGATGGATGCGGGCGAACGACTTCGCGATCACGGCCTTCACGCCCAGATACATCGGCGCAAGGGCGGCGTGCTCGCGGATGAGCCCTGGCCGTAGTTCTCCCCGCCGAGGATCAGCCCGCCGCCGAACTCCTTCGCGCGCGCCGGGAAGTCGGGATCGACGGCTGTGAACACGTATTCGGAGATCGCGGGGATGTTCGAGCGCAGCGGCAGGACCTTGGAGCCCGCGGGCATGATGTGGTCGGTCGTGATGTTGTCGCCGACCTTGAGCAGGACCTTGCCGGAGATGGTCTCGGGCAGGGCCGTGTTGCGTGGCAGCGGCTTGATGTTCGGGCCGCGGACGATCTCGACTCTGTCGGGCTCGTCGCTTGGCGGGAGGATCATGCGGTCGTCGGTCAGGTAGTTCTCCGGCGCCTCGAACGCGATAGGCTCGCCCAGCTTGCGCGGGTCGGTGATCTCGCCGAAGATGGCGGCCGCGACGGCGACTTCGGGGCCCGCAAGGTAGACCTGAGCGGTCTTGCGTGCCGCTGCGGCCCTCGAAGTTGCGGTTGAAGGTGCGGATCGAGACGGCGTTCGTTCGGGGCGACTGGCCCATGCCGATGCACGGCCCGCAGGCGGACTCGAGGATGCGCGCGCCGGCGGCGATCATGTCGGCCAGCGCGCCGTCGCGGGCGATCATCTCGAACACCTGCCGCGAGCCGGGGGAGATGACCAGGCTGACAGTTGGATGCACGGTCCTGCCCTTGAGCGCGCCGGCCACGACCATCAGGTCGCGCAGTGACGAGTTCGTGCAGCTTCCGATGGCGACCTGGTCGACCTTCGTGCCCGCAACCTCGCTCACCTTGACCACATTGTCCGGCGTGTGCGGCTTCGCGATCATCGGCTCGAGCTTGCCGAGGTCGATCTCGATCACTTCGTCGTACTCGCGCGTCGGCGTCCGGCAGCGAGCTCGCGCCAGTCGCTCTCCCTGCTCTGGGAAGCCAGGAACCGCCGCGTGATCTCGTCGCTGGGGAATATCGAGGTCGTTGCGCCGAGTTCCGCGCCCATGTTGGTGATGGTGGCGCGGTCGGGGACCGAAAGGCCCTTGACGCCCTCGCCGCCGTATTCGATGATCTTGCCGACGCCGCCCTTGACGCTGAGACTGCGCAGCACTTCGAGGATCACGTCCTTGGCCGAGACCCACGGCTGGAGGCTTGCCGGTCAGCTTGACAAGCACGATGCGCGGCATGGGCAGATAGAACGGCTGGCCCGGCCATCGCAGCGGCGACGTCCAGTCCGCCCGCGCCGATCGCCAGCATGCCGAGGCCGCCGGCGGTCGGTGTGTGGCTGTCCGAGCCGAGCAGCGTCTCGCCGGGAACGCCGAACCGCTCGAGCTGGACCTGGTGGCAGATGCCGTTGCCGGGCCGGGAGAAGTAGATGCCGTACTTCGCCGCAACGCTCTGCAGGTAGGCGTGGTCGTCGGCGTTCTCGAAGCCGGTCTGCAGCGTGTTGTGGTCGATGTAGCTGACGGACCGGCTTGCGTGCGCACCTCGCGGCACGCCCAGCGCCTCGAACTGAAGATACGCCATCGTGCCGGTGGCGTCCTGGGTCAGAGTCGAGTCTATCCGGATGCCGATCTCGCTCGCCCGGCGTCATCTCGCCCTCGACCAGATGATCCGCCAGTATCTTGTACGCGACGCTGTGACCCATTAGCACGCCTCCTGTTCGGGGGTATTATACCAGGGCGGCGGCGTCGTTCTCAAGCGAGACGCGGCTTTGAAGGAAACAGGCTGGCAAAGGGCGTAATAGTATTATTGTGCGCTTGCGAGCGTATCAGGAAAGGCAATTGTTATGGCGACAAAGATGCTTATGCCCCTCCTCGGACAGACGATGGAGGAGGGCACCATTATCAAGTGGTTCAAGAACGAGGGTGACTCGATCAACGCGGGCGAGCCGCTGCTCGAAGTGTTGACCGATAAGGTCAATATGGAAGTCGAGGCGCCGGAGTCGGGCGTTTTGCGCAAGATACTGGCGCAGCCCGACGACATAGTGCCGGTTCAGGACCCTATCGCGATCATCGGCAACGGCGGATGAGTCCATCGATGATCTCCTGGGGGAAGCGCCCGCCGCTGCCGGACCCGCTGCCGTTGAAGAGGAATCGCCGCCCGCACCTGCGCCTGCTCAGGCCGCACCGCAGGCAGTTCCGGCCGCCGCGCCAAGTCCTGGGCCTGTGGCGGGCGGGAGGGTCTTTGCCTCACCGGACGCCAGAGCGGGTCGCGAGAGAGCGCGGCATCGACATCAATGCACTTGCAGGCTGCGGCAGCGGCCCGAACGGCCGGATCGTGGAGAAGGACGTTCTCGACTACGCGGCGTCGGTCAAGGCAACGCCTCTCGCTGAGAAGGTCGCAGCCGAGAATGGGGTCGAGCTGCGGGGCGTTACGGGAACCGGCGTCGGCGGCAGGATCACCCGCGAGGATCTCGAACGCGCCGAGCCCCGCCCACCTGCCCGCAGCGATCGGGGCGACGATCCCATTCACGGGAATGCGCAGGATGGTCGCGCAGAGTGTCGAGGCGAGCGCGCGGTCTGCGGTGCATGTGACGCTCATCACGGAGGTCGATATGACCGAGTGCGTGCGACTGCGAGAACGGCTCCTGCCGGAGATCGAGAAGACGCATGGAGTCAGGATATCCTACACCGATATGATCGTTCAAGCGGCCGCGAAGGCGATACTCGCAGAAGCCGATTGTGAACGCGTCGCTCCACGGGGACAAGATAGTCATACCGGACGCCGTCAATATCGGCATCGCCACCTCCATCGAGGGTGGGCTGATGGTGCCGGTTGTGAAGAACGCGCAGGAGAAGTCGCTCGTGGAGATCTCGAAGGAGATCAAGGGCCTCGCCGAGCGGGCTCGGACAGGCAAAGCCACGTCGGACGACGTGAGCGGCGGCACGTTCACGGTCACGAATCTGGGAGTATACGGCATCGACAGCTTCACGCCGGTCATCACGCCGGGCCAGAGCGCGATCCTTGGCGTCTGCCGGATTGTCGAAAAGCCGGTAATCGTGGATGGCGGGATCAAGATACGCTCGATGATGAACCTGTGCCTGTCGTTCGACCACCGGGTCATGGACGGCGCACCCGCGGCCGAGTACCTCGCCCTGCTGCGGGGTATGCTCGAATCTCCAGAGTGGATTAGCCTGTAAGGAGGCCATTGCAGATGCAGAAAGTGGCAGTGATCGGCGCCGGCAAGATGGGCGCAATGCACGCGAAAGCATACGCCGCCATGCCAAACGCCGAGCTTGTCGCGATATGTGATTCGCGCCTTGATGCGGCCGAGGACCTGGCCAGGTCGTACTCCGCCCGCGCGTTTCCCGGTATCGAGCAGGCACTCAGGGAAGGGAGGTAGATGTTGTCGATGTCTGCACGCCCACGCCAACGCACCTGGACTATATCAAGGCAGCCGCAGCCGCGGGCAAGCACATCTGCTGCGAGAAGCCGCTGGCGAGAAGCATAAGCCAGGCAATGGAGGCCGCACGGATATGCGAAGAGGCCGGCGTTACGCTCTTCGTTGCGCATGTCCTGCGATGGTTCCCGGAATACAGGCGGCTCAAGGATCTGATCGCAAGCGGCGTCGATCGGAGACACGGTGGAAGTGCGCGCGAGCAGAGGAGGCAAGGCTCGGGCGGGCGTGGACAACTGGTTCAACGAACATGCAGATGAGCGGGGGAGTCGTGCTCGATTTGATGGTGCATGAGTTCGACTGGCTGCGATGGTGCTACGGCAGCGTGCGCAGAGTATACGCCAAAGGGCTCTATAGCTCCCAGATCTCCGGCATCGACTACGCGCTCGTGACCCTCAAGTTCGACAACGGCGTCATCGCGCACGTCGAAGGCAACTGGGCGAGGCCGAGCGGATTCGTGACCAGTGTCGAGGTCGCCGGGACCGAGGGTCTGCTGCATTTTCGCAATACAGAAGCCAGGGCCCTGGTCATCGAGCGCAGGCGCAACGAGGGCGATTGGCCGGAGGACATCACGCCGCCGAGCATGGCGCTGGTCGATCCATACTATCAGGAACTCGCTCACTTCATCGACTGCCTCGAAGAGGGTCGGACACCCGATGTGACGGCCGAGGATGGAATTGAGGCTGTGAGAATATGCGAGGCGGCGCTGAGTTCGATTACAACCGGCGAGCCGGTCACGCTGGCATAGGAGACAATGTATGGAACCTGTAAAGATTGGTATGATGAGCTTCGCTCACATGCACGCCTACAGCTATGCCGCGTGCCTGAAACAGCTTCGCGACGTGGAGTTCGTTGGAGTCGCCGACGAGGAGAAGAAGCGCGCCGACGAAGCAGCAAAGCGATTTCGGAGTCAAGTCGTTTGCCACCTACGAGGATCTGCTCGCGACCGACGTCCAGGGCATCATCGTGTGCAGCGAGAACGTGAACCATCGTCGGCACGCAGTGGTTGCGGCCCAGCATGGCAAGCACGTCATGTGCGAGAAGCCTCTCTCGATCACGAACGAGGACGCCGACGCGATGATCGAGGTGTGCAGACGTGCCAACGTAAAGCTGCAGACCGCGTTTCCGTGCAGGTTCCACCCCGCGTTCATTAACCTGAAGAATGCGGTCAAGGCCGGGGAGTTGGGCAAGCTGCTCGCAATCAAGGGCACCAACCAGGGCCAGTGCCCGTTCGGCTGGTTTGTGGACAAGCAGTTCTCCGGCGGCGGAGCGGTGATCGATCATACGGTGCATGTCGTCGATCTTATTCGGTGCCTGACCGGCGCGGAGCCGGTGAAGGTCTATGCCGAGATCGACAACCGCATGTTCGGCAAGGACTTCGACGATACCGGCCTGCTGACGATCGACTTCTCCAACGGCCTGTTCGCCACGCTCGATGCGAGCTGGTCGCGGCCGAAGAGCTTCCCGACGTGGGGCAACGTGAAGATGGAAGTCACGGGCACGCAGGGGATCGCCGAGATGGACATGTTCGACCAGAAGATCGATGCGTTCTACGACAAGACGACGTCGTATAAGCACGAATACTGGGGCGACAACATCGATCTTGCACTGGTTGCGTCGTTTGCGAGAAGCATCGGCGAGGACAAGCCCGTGGAGATCACCGGTGATGATGGCGCTCGCGCGCTCGTGGTCGCACTGGCGGCGTATCAGTCGGCGAAGAGCGGAAAACCGGTCGAACTGGACACGTAGCACTTCGCGCGGTTTGACAGCCAGGCGGCAAACCCCTACAATAGTGCCTGCCATTCATGGCGGGGAGTCTGCGTGTGATTCTGACTGTTACCCCAAACGCATCAATCGACAAGACCTACGTCGTCGAGGGCTTCGGTGTAGATCGCATGCACCGGCCGAAGGAGTGGAGAAGCACGCCCGGCGGCAAGGGCATCAACGTGCTCCGAGTCTTCAGAGAGCTCGGCGGGACCGGCGTTGCCACGGGATTCGTGGGCGGCAGGGTGGGGGACGCAATAGCCGAGGGGCTGTCAGCAGAGGGCATCCGGCACGATATGATCCGCGTGGCCGGCGAGTCACGCCTGTGTATCAAGATCATGGATCCCAAAAGCGGCACGCAGACAGAGGTCAACGAAGTCGGGCCGGAGATCTCGCCAACTGAAGTCGAGCAGCTTACTGGGAAGATCGGCGAGCTGATGGGGTCGGCGGAGTATGTGGTCCTTTGCGGTAACGTGCCACCCGGAGTGCCCGTCTCATTCTACGGCGATATAATACGGCTGGCCAAGATCAGAGGCATCAAGGCGGTGCTCGACGCCAGCGAGGAGCAGCTCAAGGACGCTATCAAGGCCGGGCCCTATATTGTCAAGCCGAACGTTGCCGAGCTTTCGCAGCTCGCCGAGCGCGAGCTGATGACGCTCGAAGAGATATGCAGCGCCGCCAAGAGCCTGAAACAATACGGAGTCGGCATCGCCGCGGTAACGATGGGGAGGAGCGGAGCCGTAGTAACAGATGGCGTTCGCGCGTGGCAGGCGGTTCCGCCCGAGATCGAGTTTGCGAGCGCGGTCGGGTCGGGTGACTCATTCATCGCCGGATTCCTGCAGGTGTTGGCCTCTGAGGGCTCGCTTGCGGAGGCGCTCGCGCTTGGAACCGCCGCCGGTGCGGCAAACGCCACGAGTTACGGCGCCGGATTCTGTTCAAAAAGTAGTATAATGGATGTAGTGCGAGGGGTTTCCCTCGTGGAAATCGACTGATCTTCGGGGTAATTGCGATGTTTACGCCTGGCGGCGGTGAGCTGATTGTCATTCTTGTGGTCGCGCTTATCGTGTTTGGGCCAAAGAAGCTGCCGGAGATCGGCAAGTCCATAGGGCAGGGGCTTAGAGAGATTCGCAAGGCTTCGCGCGAGATCACGGATGCTTTCAACTCGATGACCGGAGATGACGACGACGAGAGCTTCTCGAGCTTCAGTTCAAGCGCGGCTTCGGACACGAGTTCGGGCACGACGTCGCTGTCAGATGATGCGCCCGAAATGGACACGCATGTAGAAACACCAAAGGAGAACGAACAAGATGCTGCCGATAGCGTGGATACCGAACGGGCCGGAGCTGTGGGTCATAGTCCTGGTAGTGATTCTGCTCTTCGGAGTGAAGAAACTTCCGGAGATCGGGAAGTCGATGGCGGAGGGGATTCACGAGTTCAAGAAAGCGTCCCGTAAGCTCAAGGAAGAGATCGATGACGACGAGGACGCCAAGACCGAGTCCAAATCGGACTAGCATGTGTGTCATTCTCAACTTGATTCAGAATCCAGTGGATGCTGAAACGAGTTTGGGATGACTCCTGGTACGTTGACCACAGCCTGCCGATCTGTTATCATGGGTCGGTTGGATCAGTCGGAGGAGTAGTCGTCACGACATGTATAACGCATTCATCATTTTGCAGTTGGTCAGCGCAGTTGCGCTCATAGCTATAGTGATGTCCCAGGCCACAAAGAGCGAGGGTCTGTCGGGAACGATCGGTGGGAAGTCCGAGTCGGCGTTTCAGGGCAAGCCCGGATACGAGGAGCGCCTGAGCGAGATCACGAAGTGGGCGGCCGTGTTCTTCATGGTCACCAGCGCGATCGTGTCTTTCCTGGTCAAGTAGGTAATCGCACGCGGCAGAACGCGGCAAAGCGTAGTAGAACAGCTCGTGATAGGTCACGGGCTGTCTGTGCGTTTGGGGGTTAAGCGGCGCGCTTCTGCTGCGCGGCGGTCTGTCGATAGGGGCACTCCGTGCATTCGGGAAGATGGCACTCGACGCACTCGTCCCGTGGGGCTTCCCTGGCCGTCACGTACATGAAGACATACAGAGTGATGCTCCCCACAATCCAGCCTACAGCAAGACCGATCCACATCCTTGTGATCCTCCGGTTTGCATTATCGGGAACTGCTTCGTCATTCCTCATATATCGTGTGCGGCTCAGCTTTTCGTGGAATGCTTGCTTATGAGTGGCCCAAGTTATATAATGAACCACAACAGTATTGTCCAAAAGTGTTTCCAAGGAGGCTTGATATGGAGCAACGCCAGTTCTTGCTGAGTCAGAAAGACATACCGCAGGAGTGGTACAACATCTGCGCGGATCTGGGAGAGCCACCGCCACCGCCGCTTCACCCCGCCACGCAGCAGCCGTGCGGACCCGAGGACCTCGCGCCCATCTTCCCGATGGCCATCCTTGAACAGGAGATGAGCGCGGAGCGGTGGATCAAGATACCAGAACCCGTCATGGAGAAGCTCGCGCTGTGGCGGCCGAGCCCGCTCTATCGCGCTCGCGACCTGGAGAAGGCGCTCGGCACACCGGCCAGGATCTACTACAAGTATGAAGGCACTAGCCCGGCCGGAAGCCACAAGCTCAACACCGCCATCGCCCAGGCATACTACAATAAGATGGAAGGCACCAAGCGCATCGCGACCGAGACCGGCGCGGGCCAGTGGGGAAGCGCGCTTGCCATCGCGTGCAGCTTCTTCGGACTGGGCTGCACCGTGTATATGGTCAGGTGCAGCTTCTACCAGAAGCCCTACAGAAAGTCCATGATGCAGACTTTCGGGGCGGAGGTCTTCCCCAGCCCGAGCGAGAAGACCGAGTTCGGCAAGCAGATACTTGCCAAGGATCCGGACTGCCCCGGCAGCCTGGGGATCGCCATCAGCGAGGCGCTCGAGGATACGGTCCACCACGACGATGTCAAGTACTCGCTGGGCAGCGTGCTCAATCACGTCATTCTGCATCAGAGCGTCATCGGCCTGGAGTCCAAGAAGCAGATGGCGATGGCGGGCGACTACCCCGACGTCGTGATCGGCTGCGTCGGCGGTGGAAGCAACTATGGCGGCATCGTTATGCCGTTCATGGCCGATAAGTTCGCGGGCAAGAACGTCCGCGGCATCGCGGTCGAGCCGAAGGCCTGCCCAACGATCACAGTCAGGCGCCTACAAGTACGACTTCGGCGACACTGCGATGATGACCCCGCTGCTCAAGATGCACACGCTCGGAGCGGATTTCGTGCCGCCGGCCATCCACGCGGGTGGCCTGCGCTATCACGGCATGGCCCCGCTGATCAGCTTGCTTGTGGACAAGGGCTTGATCGAAGGCTGTTGCCTTGGATCAGATCGATGTGTTCAAGGCGGCGGTGATGTTTGCAAGGAGCGAGGGCATCATTCCCGCGCCTGAGTCCGCGCACGCAATCTGCGAGGCGATCAACGAGGCGAATCAAGCGAAAGAGGCGGGTAAGGAGACCGTGATCCTGTTCAACCTGAGCGGTCACGGCATGCCTCGATCTGGGCGCGTATGACGCGTACTTCGCCGACAAACTCGATAGCACGGGATAGGCAGAACGACTGAGTTCATGCAGTATGGTTCGGGACGAATGACAATCCCGAACCATACTCGTGGTAAGGCTCAAGGCCCGTTTCCGGTTTGGGAGCGGGCCTTTGTACAGCAGGGGTGCGTGATGAAGTTCGCGATATGCAACGAGATGTTCGAGGGGTGGGAGTTCGGCAAGGTCTGCGCCGCGGCACGCGAGGCCGGCTATGGCGGCGTCGAGCTCGCCCCGTTCACGCTCGGCAAGCCGGCCGGCGACGTAACGTCCGCGGAACGCGCCGCACTTCGGGAGGCCGCCTCTCGCGAGGGCTTGGAGATCGTGGGCATACATTGGGTTCTCGCGCACACAACAGGTCTGCACATCAACGCGCCCGATAAGGCTGTCAGGAACCGCACGGTCGCATATCTGATCGATCTTGCGAACCTGTGTGGAGATCTGGACGGCGGGGTAATGGTCTTCGGGTCGCCGAAGCAGCGCTGTCTGTGCGAGGGAGTGTCGAGGCAGCAGGCATGGGATTGGGCTCGCGAGACGTTTCAGGCTGTCGTGCCGGCACTGGAGGATCGCGGTGTCACGTTCTGCCTGGAACCGCTTGCGCCCGCGGAAACCGACTTCATCAACACCGCCGATGAGGCTGCGCGAATGATTGCCGAGATCGATTCGCCGAGCTTCCAGTTGCTGCTGGACGTGAAGGCGATGTCGTCGGAACGAGAGTCCATTCCGCGGATCGTTCGCGAGAACAGGGCGATCGTGAAGCACTTCCACGCCAATGACGCCAATATGCGCGGGCCGGGGTTTGGGAACACCGACTTCGTGCCGATTGCGGCGGCGCTGAAGGAGATCGACTATCAGGGATGGGTGTCGGTGGAGGTGTTCGACTTCAGCCCGGACCCGGTCACCATAGCCAGCTGAGTCGATGAGGTATCTCAGAGAGCGTTTTCGATTGACGAAAGGAGACGGCAAATGAACCTCACTGTAACCGCTGGACCGCATGATGTACCAGGAACTGCCCGCTCAAGGCGCAGATCGGCGTTCGTGATCTGGGATATGGCGAGGCATCGCTGGTCCGACGAGGATGGCAGCCGCGTTCCATGCCAGTTGTTCAACGAACGAGGCGAGGACTGCGTTGCCTGGATAGAGCGGCGTATCTGGCCCGCGCGAGACGCAAGACCTACCGGTTCGAGACCGCGCCGGCCGGTCGCGGACAAGCGCGGTCGAGATCGAGGATATCGGCGACGGCAAACTCGAGGTCAGGATCGGCGGCAAGCTGTTCACCCGGTATCACTACGGCGAGCAATGGCCAAGGCCGTTCCTGTACCCGTTCATCGGCCCCGGCGACATAGTCCGTCACGCGCCACTACCCAATGCGAGACGATATGCCCGACGAGCGGCACGATCACCCGCACCACAGGTCGGTCTGGGTTGCGTACGGCGAGATCAACGGCACGGACAACTGGAGCGAGCAGGAAGGCCACGCGTTCATGCGCACATCGCAAGTTCGAGGAAGTCACCGGCGGCCCGGTCTTTGGGCGGATCCGGTCCGTGAACAGTTGGGTGAGCTGCCGAAGGCGCGAAGCAGATGGAGGACGTGCGCGAGTTCACGTTCTATAACTGCGACTCCGAGCGGCTTGTGGACGTCGACATCACGCTTCGTGGCAACCGATGGCGATGTGCATATCGGCGACACCAAAGAAGGCGGCATCCTGTCCGTGCGCGTCGCCAGCTCGATGGACGGCGAGCAGGGGCGGCACGATCGCCAACGCGCGCGGCGGCGTCACCGAAGCCGAGACATGGGGCAAGCCGGCGGAATGGGTGGACTACAGCGGTCCCGTGGAGGACAAGACGATGGGCATCGCCGTCATGGACAACCCGGCCAGCTTCCGCTACCCCGAGCGCTGGCACGTGCGCGACTACGGCCTGTTCACAGCGAACCCGTTCGCGCTGAAGTACTACGAGCCTGACAAGGGCCTCAACGGCGACCACACGATACCAAACGGCGGCGAGATCGGCTTCAAGTATCGCATCTACGTGCACGAGGGCAATGCGGAGCAAGCGCAGGTCAAGCAGCGCTATGACGACTTCGTCGTCCCGCCGAAGGTGGAGGTAGAGGTGGGCTGAGGCCGCACGATCGCGTCGGACATGCGCGCCACCCTGGCCATCTCCTTGACGTCGTGAACCCGGACGATGTCCGCGCCGTTGGCAATCGAGAGCGCGACGGTGGCGGCGGTTCCCTCCAGCCGTTCGCTCCGGTGGAACGCCGCCCAGAACCTTGCCGATCGTGGACTTGCGCGATGTGCCGACCAGAATCGGCCGTCCGATCGACTTCAGCTCGCCCAGTCGCCGCAGGATCTCGAGATTGTGCTCGCGGCGTCTTGCCGAAACCGATCCCCGGATCGACGATGAGCAGTTTCTTGTCCACGCCCGCCTCAACAAGCGCCTCCAGCCGCTCCCTGCAGGAATCCTGCAGATGTCGCCCATGAGGTCCTCATATTCAGGGTCTGGCCTGCATGTCCTTGGGCGTGCCGAGTATGTGCATGAGCATGGCCGGGCACCGCCTGAGCGCGAGCAGCGCCGGCATCTGGGGATCGAATGTCGCGCCGCTGATGTCGTTGACGACCATCGCTCCCGCGTCCAGCGCAGCCTCGGCAACTTCGGCTCGATACGTGTCGACCGATATAGGTATGTCCAGGTTTGGAGCAAGGTCTTGGACAACCGGCAGCGACGCGGTCGATCTCTTCGTGCACCGGAATCGGCTCGGAGCCGGGTCGCGTAGACTGGCCGCCGATGTCGATGATGTCGGCGCCGATTGGCGGCCATGTCGTAGGCGTGATCCACGGCCGGCCGACGGGTCGGCGTATCTGCCACCGTCTGAAAACGAGTCCGGCGTGACATTGAGAATGCCCATAACCAGCGTGCGAACCCCGACGAGACCGAACATCCTGCCGAGTCGTGGGTCGGAGAACGACGTCCGCGGGCGGGACGTTGGGTGTGCCGTCGAAGTGCCGGATTGCGGCCTCGACCTCTCCTGCAAGCACATCGCAGCCAAAGCCCTGCTCGCGAAGGGCGAGAAGCGCGCGCTGGAAGTGCTTGCGGGTGCCGGTGAGGATCACATCGCAGTGATCGACCTTCGCCGTGATGACGTCGCGATTGACGACGGCCTCGCCGCCGTTGGACAGGAACGTCTCCTTGAGTATGTGGACGATGGGTCGCCGCACGTGCTCGAGCTTAACGAGATAGTGCCGTGACTTGGGGAGCATGTGGCGGATGCCGGCATCCTCGGCGTTCACAGCAGCCATCTCAGCGATGATCTGCTCGTCGGTCGGAAGACATAGCACACGGGCGTTGTATGTGGTCATATTGGGCATCTTAGCGACAATCGGCGGCCTATCCTGCAAATTCTGACAGCCCCACTGGCACGGCTGTTGCACTATAACGACATGTCACGCTGAACTCGTTTCAGCATCCGTCTGGAGGATCGATGATATGGCACACCTGCCCGTGCGGGTAACGATCAAGGTAGATATCACACGGAACCGGCGAAGGAGGCCCCGCATGTTCAAATGGCTCGGCTACGAGCGCAGGATGGCGGAGCTCTGGGAGAACGGCCTGCTCATGTGAGCAGTCTGTCGTTCTTCCGCAGGAGCACTCTCGCTGCTCCGGAACGGCCGCCACTGCCTCCGCAAGCAGCTCGTTGAGCTTCTCGGAAGCCGACGCCATTGCCGACCGCACCTCGTCGTGAGTCAGAGGGGTAGGGGACAGCCCAGCCGCAAGATTCGACACGACCGCAACCGCGCCGTAGCAAAGCCCCGCTTCTCGCGCAAGCACGGCTTCGGGTAGATTGGTCATGCCGATCACGTCGCCGCCCCACGACGCGTAGAGGCGGATCTCGGCCGGGGTTTCGTATCTCGGTCCCTCGACGCCCACGTAGACCGCGGCCGGCTCGCAAGGCGCGCTCGTATCTCTCGCACGATCGCACAAGCGTCTCGGAGATCACGGGGCAGTACGGGTGCGTGAAATCGGTATGGACGACCGGCCCCTGTTCGCCGTCAAAGAACGTGTCCTGCCGGCGTTTCGTGAGATCGATGAAATCGCGACAGCACGGCAAACGAGCCCGCGGGAAGGTCGGTCCGCAGCGATCCGACGGCGCATACACCGATCACCGCGTCGGCGCCGAGTTTGCGCAGGGCGGCGATCTGAGCGCGGTAGTTGATCTGAGCAGGGCGGCGTCGAATGATCGATGCCATGCCTGGGAACGAAGATCAGCTCTCGCTGTCGCCATGCGGGCTTCGACGATGTCCGCAGAGCCGAAACGCGTCGTGACTCGAGCGGGGTCTCCGGCTCGAAGCAGTCCATCTCATCGACTCCCGTGCCCCCAATATGGCTATACGCACGCTGCCAGCCCCTCCCCAGTTGACAAATACCTCAGTCGGTTGCTAAACTCCTTCATGTTTGGCGCGTTTTGGGGCGGCGGAATAACTGACGCAAGTGCCAGCGCCGAACCCCGTGTTTACGCCTTATGCCGCTGCCCACGGCGACAATCTTGGTTGCGCAGCCGGCCTATGCAGGTGACTTCGGGGCGAAGAATCGAAGTAGTCAAGGAAGGGCCTGCCCGATAAGGAGAAGATACCTCATGGAGATGGATCTTGTTATTAACGTTCGCAACGACGGAGCGGTTCCCATTATCGACCTTTCGGGCGAGGTGGACGCATATACGTCTGCGCGATTTCGCGAGGCGATGGTCGATCTTATCGAGAGCGGCGCCGCGAGCCTGATCGTTAAGCATGATGAAAGTCGAGTATATCGACAGCTCCGGGCTGGGAGCTCTGGTGGGCGGACTGAAGCGCTCGACGGAGCACGGCGGACGCATCGTCATCGTCTGCGACAATCCGCAGATACGCAAGGTCTTCGAGATCACCGGGCTTGAGAAGGTGTTCCCGCTCTATGATGTTGAAGCAGATCGCAGTCAAGAGGCCTGGCAAAGCGGCGCTGAGCCAACGCCAGGTAGAGTGCAGGAGAGGAGGGCTGCCCCTGAGGATGACGGGGTAGTTGGGTTGCATGAGCGAAACCGAAATTGAGGTGAACCAGGATGTCATAAGCTGTTCCGGAGGAGTTCGCGCTGCGGGATGAAGTGAGGTGGCTAAAGAGCGAGGATCGCGGCCTGTTCAGCTTTATCCGGGAGTCGATGAACAAGATCGAGCCCGCGTATGTCTCGACTTATCCTCCGAGCGAGTGCGGGATAGCCACGTTCTGCAAGGATGTCGCGACCTCGGTTGCGAAATATACGCCGTTTTCGAAGCCGACGGTCATCGCGGTCAAACGCGAGCACGAGATCGAGCCGTACGAGCGAATCGTGCGGTTCCAGATACTCAAGGAAGACAGGCAATCATACCTCGATGCCGCGAACTACATCAACGATTCCTCGATTGACATCGTCAGCATTCAGCACGAATACGGGATTTTCGGCGGGCGCGGACGGAGAGTATCGTGCTTGATTTGCTGAGGTCCCTCAAGAAGCCGGCGGTTGCCACGCTGCACACGGTTCTGCAGAGCCCCAGCCCGAACCAGAAGCGGATCATTCAGGAGATGGGCAAGCTGTGCGACGTGCTGATCGTGATGGTCAAGACTGGCCGGCAGATCCTGCTGGATGTCATACGGCATCGATCCGTCGAAGATCACGATCATCCCGCATGGCGTGCCCAATGTCCACCGCGTGTCGGCCACCAAAGTCAAGCGCGCGCTCGGGATCTGGCAGACAAGCAGATTCATATCGACTTTCGGTCTGATCAACCGCGGCAAGGGCATCGAGTATGTCATCAAGGCAATGCCCAAGATACTCGAGAAGCACCCGAACGCGATCTACCTCGTCCTTGGCGAGACGCATCCCGGCGTGAGAAAGCACGAGGGCGAGTCCTACCGCAACATGCTCACCGAGATCATCAGCGAGCTTGGGCATCGAGGACAATGTCCGGTTCAACAACCGGTTCCTTGCGCTCAAGCGAACTGGTGCGCTATCTGTGCGCGACTGATGTCTACGTGACGCCGTATCTCAGCAAGGACCAGATCTGCAGCGGAACGCTTGCCTATGCGCTGGGATGCGGCAAGGCCACTCTCAGCACGCCGTATCTGTATGCCGAGGAAGTGCTGGCCGACGGCAGAGGAATCCTGATCGACTTCGAGTCGCCCGACAGCATCGCGGATACCGTCATACGCGTGCTGGACGACAAGGAGCTGAAGGAAAGCCTGGAGTCCGCGGCGTATCGGTATGGCAGGCGGGCTGCCTGGTTCAACGTGGCTATAAGCTACCTGGACCTGTTCGACAGAGTGCTTCAGGCGCTCGGGAGTGGTCAAGGAGGAACCGGCATAGCTCCTGCTCATCAAAAGGAGAAGAAACACATTTACCCACCGATAGTATTCGAGCACCTGGAGACTCTGACCGACTCCACTGGCGTGATTCAGCACGCCATTTTCTCGATACCCAACCGCAGAACGGGGTATACGACCGACGATAACGCTCGAGCTCTGATCGCGGCGATAATGGAGTTCGAGCGGACGGGCTCGCGCCAGGCTCTGCGGCTTGTGAGCACGTATCTGAGCTTTCTGCACTACGCGCAGACCCCGTCGGGTCGATTCCACAACTTCATGAGCTACGATCAGGTGTGGCTGGATGATATGGGCAGTGATGACTGCTTCGGCCGAGTCATGTGGGCGTGCGGCTATGCCCTGCATGCCGATCTGCACCCGAACGTAAAGAAAGTCGCCAAGCAGCTCTTCGACGCCGGGCTCAGATGGATCCCGTTCACCCAGAGCCTTCGCGCGCGGGCCTATATGGTGCTGGGGTGCTACCATCTATCTGCACTTCGAGCCCGATAACGATGAGATCAAGGCGACCATGGAGAACGTGGCGGACTCGCTGGTCAAGGAATTCCGCTTCAACGCCACCAAGGACTGGGCCTGGTTCGAGACGGTGCTGACCTATTCCAACGGCATGTTGCCCAGGGCGCTGTTCATGGCGCTATCAGTGCTCGCCGAAAGCAGGAGTATCTTCGACGTGGCGGTGGAGAGTCTGGATTTCCTGACGTCGATTTGCATCGTCGACGGTATGCTCCATCCAATCGGCTGCAATGGCTGGTATATCAAGGGCTACGAGCGTGCGTGGTATGACCAGCAGCCTGTCGATCCTATGGGCCACCAGCTCTCGTATCTGGCTGCCTACGATGCGACGAAGGATCCAAAGTATCTGGACTTGGCGAAGATCTGCTTCGACTGGTTCTTCGGCCACAACTCGGTCGGCGAGTCGCTGTATGATCCAGTCACGGGCGGGTGCTACGACGCGCTTACGATCGAGGGACCGAACTTCAACCAGGGTTCCGAGTCCACGATATCTGCTTCTCGCGCAGCTCTTTATGCAGCCGTATCTCGAGAAGCTTTGAGCTTCCGACGGCGAATCTCCGGCAATGTGTGCATCGGTTCGGAGCTTCCCAGACTTGGGGCGGAGTGAGATGAAGAAGCTACTGGCCAGGAAACCGCTGGGTTTGTTGCTCCGGGAGATGGAGGGCGAGAATCGCCTTAGGCGCGTGCTGGGCCGGTTGCGCTCACCAGCCTTGGCATAGGCTGCGTCATTGGGACAGGCATCTTCGTCCTGACCGGAATCGCCGCGCATGATCAAGGCGGGTCCTGCGCTATCCGTCTCCTACGCGCTTGCGGGGGTGGCGTGTGTCTTCGCCGCCCTGTGCTATGCGGAGTTCGCCTCGATGGTGCCGGTCGCTGGGTCCGCATTCACCTACGCGTATGCCACGCTCGGAGAGCTATTTGCGTGGATCATCGGTTGGGACCTTGTCCTCGAGTATACGGTCGCTTCCGCGACTGTTGCGCACGGCTGGTCGAAGTACTTCCAGGACTTCATCGGCGATCTCTCGGACTTCCACGGCGGCAAGTGCCTTCCATAATATCGCTCCATTCGATTTTCAACCCGGACACACGGTCAACTATTCTGTCACGCGCTCCGCTGTCGATCTGCCGGCCATTTCATTGCTGCGCTGGTCGTACAGTGATCCTGGTCATCGGGATTCGGGAAAGCGCGACGATTCAACTCGGCAATGGTGATTCTCAAGCTGGGCATAGTGCTCTTCGTGATTGCCGTTGGCGCATTCTATGTCAAGCCCGCCAATTGGTTCCACAGCGGCTCGGGGCTGCACCATGGCTTCGCGCCGTTCGGATGGACCGGCATCAGTTTCTTCGGCAGAGACGATCCTCGGCCAGTCCGGTCCAGGCGGTGTGCCAGCTGGGTATGTTTGCTGGCGCCGCCGTCATCTTCTTTGCCTACATAGGCTTCGACTCTGTCTCGACCCACGCCGAGGAAGCAAGAAACCCCAACGCGACGTTCCCATCGGCATCATCGCTTCCCTGGCTTATATGCACGGTGCTCTACATAGCCGTCACCGGCGATCATTACCGGTATGGTGCCTTTCGACAAGATCAGCGTCGAGGCTCCGCTCTCCAACGCGTTTCGCGCAGGTTGGCCTGCCCTGGGCACAGCTCCTGATCTCTGTTGGCGCGGTTGCCGGGATGACGTCGGTCCTGCTGGTTCTGATGCTCAGCCAGCCGAGGGTGATGCTCGCGATGGCTCGCGACGGACTAGTCCCGCAAGCGCTTCTTCGGAGCCGTGCACGAGCGGTTTCGCACCCCGTGGAAATCGACCATTCTCACGGGGCGTCGTGGCTCGGTGATGGCCGCGCTGATCCCTCTGCCGGATTCTGGCCGAACTAGTGAACATCGGGTACCCTGCTGGCCTTTGTGATCGTCTGCATAGCTGTGCTGATCATGCGGCGCACTCACCCTGACGCACAACGCCCGTTCCGATGCCCGTGGGTGCCGGTCGTGCCCATCCTGGGCATTGCATTCTGCCTGCTCTAATGTTCTCGCTGCCCTGGGAGAACTGGCTGCGGCTGGCTGTGTGGCTGGTACTCGGGCTGGTGATCTACTTCTGCTACGGCAGACGCCACAGCGTTATGCGATCTGCACAGACTGGGGAAGAGGCGGATGCAACCCCAGAGGAAGAATGGCCCACGCCAGTCAAAAGCGAATAGACCCGGGGTAGGGGACCCTTCAGTTTCCGCGCGTTTATCCGAGAATGATGATAGTCCACGCTGCTCACACTGGTCGAATTCCTGGCACGTGAATCATGCGTGGTGGGCCGCGCCCGATTGACCTGAGCCCACCCGCGTGATATACTAAACCAGATGGATTTATGCTAGGGAGGTTCCGGCGTGGCGAAAAAGATTCTTGCCGTTGACGATGAAAAGCACATTGTTCGTTTGGTCCAGGTTAATCTGGAGCGAGCGGGGTATCAGGTTGTAACAGCGAACGACGGTAAAGAGGCGCTGCAGAAAGTTGCGGATGAAAATCCGGATCTGGTAGTCCTCGACGTCATGATGCCGTATATGGACGGTTTCGAGGTACTCCAGAACCTGCGCCGCAACCCGAGCACCAGGGACATTCCGGTTATTATGTTGACCGCGAAAGCCCAGGATGCGGACGTGTTTAAGGGCTGGCAGTCTGGCGTTGACTGCTATCTGACGAAGCCGTTCAACCCGATGGAACTGCTGTCGTTCGTCAAGAGAATCTTCGATTCTATGGACGGAGGCCCCGGCGGAGATAAGCGATACGAGATCAACATCTGACGGCTGGGCATCGAGGAGACGAAACTGTGAGCGACAGAAAGACGGTAGCGATCATCCTTGGAGCGACGCTGGGAGTGGCGGCGGTTGCGACGGCAGTCGGGATCTACGTCAGCAGGCACAGGTCCGAGCCAGTGGTTGAAGACGTGAATCAAGTCTTCGAGAAAGCCAGACAGACGGTGCGACAGCTCGACGAAGCAGTAGATACGCTGCGCAAGTCGGCTGCTTAGTCGGAAGTTATAGCGGAAACGGCGAATCTGGGCGGTGGCCGCCAGGGGACTGGCGCCGCCGCCTATTTGACGGCTGGGACACTAGCCTGATAATATATGTTATGTTAATGCCGTGCCTCGCCCTGCAACTACGAATATCCACCCTATCGCTCATCCAATGATCTTGAGCCCTCTGTTCTCGAAGTGCTGATCGTAACGGGCGATGATCTCGGTCCCCAGCCGGTTATGGAACAGTGCCAGGGTCTCCGTGACCACGTAAAAGGAAGTGATGAGCTTCGCGTCGTTCTCCAGACTGGCCTGCCAAGCCTGAGCAGCCGCTGGGTGATGAGCGTCAGTGCTATCGACTACGGCGTAGAACGCCGAGGTATCAACATACACAGTCATTGCATGTAGGCCCGCGCCAAGTAGTCGTCGTGACGTTCTGAAACGTCGGTATGACCTGAACTCGCGTAACCTACAGCAGCCATGGCACGTTTCTTGGCCTCTGGATCCCCAATGCGCGTCGAGAGCACCATATCCACGCCTTGACGCACCAGTGCCGACGTGGACACCCCCTGTTCCTTCGCTCGTTCCTTGAGGGCCTTCGCTTGGGCCTCGGATAGCTGGATCATAGTGCGGACCATCATTCGATCCTCCATGATGACATATTCCACGATAATGCTATCATCCCCTCGCGCGACCGTCAACAAGTGATGTGAACGAGTTCAGTTCTCCCGGAGACTCGTCGTAGGAGGCGTTTCCAAACGCCGATTCCGCGGGCACAACGCCTGGGCATTCGGGTTTTGGAAAACCCTCCTACAGCGGTGCAATTCCCGGAGAACTGAACTCATTCAGTGATGTTGAGGTCCTCGTTATCCACGCGGCAGCGGCCTGTCTCGTTCAGGCCCACGATCTTCGTTATGTATCTCGACCGTTCCACTGCCAGGCTGCCGCACTTCGGGCAGTAAGTGTTCTCGCCGGTCTCCGTGGCCATGTTGCCGATGTAGACAAACTCAAGACCGCATTCCTTGCCAATCTTGGCTGCGGCGTACAGGGTGTCAGGCGGCGTCGGCGGGATATCGGACAGCTCGCCGTACGGAAAGAACCTGGTGACGTGCCAGGGAGTCTTTGGGCCGAGGTTCCCCGCGATCCAGCGCGCGGTTCTGGTGAGGTTGTCTTCGCTGTCGTTCCAGCCGGGAATGACGTTGGTGACGCACTCGACGTGCATCTCCCATTTCTGTTTGGCCCGGATAGCGACGTCCAGGATTCCCTGGACCGATGGGACACTCATAAGCTTGCGGTACATCTCGTCGTCCATGCTCTTGATGTCCACGCGGTAGACGTCGAGGTACGGTCCGACTAGGTCGAGGTGCTCGGGGGTTGCGTAGCCGTTGGTCACATAGACTGTATACAGGTCATTAGCGCGACACAGTCGGGCGGACGGCAGGGTGTAGTTGAGCCAGATTCCTGGTTCGTTATATGTCCAGGCCACGCCGGCGCACGCGTCGGACTTGGCGTGCTCCACCAGTCTTTCGGGTGTTACGCCGCTCCTGCACCTTTCGCCGGCGCCTGGTTCCACTGCATCCGCGTAGGCGATCTCCCAATTCTGGCAGAACACACACCGGAAGTTGCATCCCAGCGTGCCCACCGAGTAACAGAGGCTGCCGGGCCTGTAGTGGAAGACAGGCTTTTTCTCGATCGGGTCAGCGGCGGCCGACGATATGACGCCGTAGACGGTGTCGTACAGCACGCCTTGATAGTTGATCTTGGTCCGGCAGTACCCCACCCCACCCTCTCTGACCACGCACCGGCGCTGGCAGATGTTACATCGAACTCCGCCATCGGTCAGACTCTCCGCAAGCAGCGCTTCTACGAGAGCACCGCTGGCCTTGAGTTTCTCGACTGCGCTTTCTGTCACCATAGTTGTCACAGGTCTGCCTCCAATTCTCCAGCATATTGCCAAGAATGCTATCCACGAACGGCAATCCGCCTCTGTATACTCCGGTCACTGTTGCCGATAATCAGTCTGTGGGACACAGACAACATAGGCATTCGGCAAGGCGTCTAATATACCTTGCTGTTATACCGGCAACGCTGGCTTTCCTACCAATATCACTTCCAGGCCACCCGGTTATTCTCACAGTCGGATGCGCGTGGATGTCCGTGCTGTGCTTCTGCCTGGTATGGTTCATAGCGACCAGAGCAGCTGAAGCAGGCGGAACAGGACGCGGCCCACGAAAGGCCTGCAGAGGACAACCTGCACGACGCCCGCTTCAAGCATATTATATCCGCAACTGAGATCGTCGGCGAACTGGGACCCAGCGCCGACCTTGCCGAGACAAAGCGGAAGCTGGTGGAAGCTTGCAGCGTAGCCACCGACACCCCTCTCGCCGCGCTCTACACCATCGACCCCTGCATGGGCAGCATCGAGTGCGACTGCACTGGCGATGTATCCGAGGCTCTTCAACAAGCATCCCTGAGGCTTCTCGACCAGAGGCTCACCGACCGCAGCCAGACGCGTGCCTGGGTGATTGCGGACGTATCCGCGTCCCAGACACAGGACGGCGGCGCACTGCAGGTGTTGGCGGACTGCGGCGTTCACGCAGTCATCGCATGCCCGATCAGATCCGAGTCGAGTGCATGCGGGGCGCTTATGGCGTTCTTCACCGCGGAAGTCACGGCGCTGGAGGACAAGGTGTTCAGCATCGAGGTGCTCTCCGGCCAGGCCTCGACGGCGCTCTCGTACGCGCTCTCGCTCGAGCAGTCACGTTTCCTACTCGACGATCTGGCAGGCGCAAACCAGGAACTCTCGCTCCAGGCGACCGTGGATGGCCTCACAGGGCTGCCCAACCACCGCACATTCCAGCAGACCCTCACCGACATCTGCCGCAGGTCGCAGGGTAAGAACGGCCGGCCGGTCTGTGTCGTGATGGTCGATGTGGACCACTTCAAGGTATACAACGACACCCATGGTCACCGGGAAGGTGACGCCGTTCTCCAGAAGGTCGGCAAGATAATGGCGGCCGGGCTACGGCAGGGAGACATGGCTGCAAGGTACGGGGGTGAGGAGTTCGCACTGATCTTTCAGGGCATCGCCAAAGACGACGCATTCGCCGCCGCCGACAGGGTCCGGCGCGCCATCGCCGACCAGACGTTCCGCAAGGGAGTTGTGACGGTCAGCATGGGACTGGCCGAGTTCCCCCTGGACGCGGCCACCCCGGGCGAACTGATCGAGCGGGCGGACAAGGCCCTGTATCACTCGAAAGTGACCGGCAGGAACAGGGTGTTCGCCTGGGGCACTATGGCCACCCGCTCCCAGGACCACGGCGACAGAGAGGACGGCCGTGAGAAGACGGTGCTGGTCCTGGAACAGGCCGGCGATCCTTCTGCCGGAGTCGTCAAAGACACGCTCTCGGCGCATTCCTGTGCGGTTGAACTGGCAACAGACATCAACGAAGCCGCGGAGCTGCTCAAGACCCGAACATTTCGACATCGCCCTTGTCAGCCTCGAAGCACTGCCTGACCAGGACATCAAGTCGCTTGCCACGCTTGCGGCGATCCACTCCGCACATGCCAATCGTCCTGCTTACGACCGACCTGCCGGCGCAGGAAAGCCGCGAGGCGCTGCGGCAGGGGAGCCTCCGACATCCTCCTCAAGCCCTACAATCCGGCGGAGCTGCCGGTGGTCGTCGAGCGCAACATCGAACGGCAGCGGCTGGAGCTTCAGAGGCTGATGCAGAAGAGCACCGGCGTGATGCTGCAGGCTATTGAGGCATCTGGTGGCGGCCATCGACGCCAAGGACCCGTATACGGCGGGACACAGCCATAGAGTTGCAGCGACGGCGATGGCGCTGTGTGATGAGCTGAAGCTGTCGAATGAGGAGCGTTATGCGCTCGAACTGGCCGCAAAGCTGCACGATATCGGCAAGCTTGCGCTGCCCGACAGCGCATTGAACAAGCAGTCGCCTCTCACAGAGGAGGAGTGGCAGGCCATGCGCCAGCATCCCGCCCAGGGAGCGAAGATCGTGGGCGCGATCAGCGAGCTTGCCTACGTAAGCACTATCATACGCCACCATCACGAGAGGCTGGACGGAACAGGCTACCCGGACGGACTGGTCGGCCCCGCCATCCCCTATATGTCCCGCATCATCGCTGTCGCGGACGCATACGAGGCTATGACAGCCGAACGAGCCCATCGCAAGAGCCTAACGGCCGCCGAGGCGGTAAGGGAACTGCGCCGGCATTCCGGGACGTACTACGAGCCTGAGGTCATCGACGTGCTCGAGCGGCAGTTAGACTCTCGCGGAGAGATCATCTCTTCGGAGAACACGAAGGACAAGGCTGCTTAGCGAGCTTCCGGACCGCTTTGATCAGCGCCTGCGTTCCTTCCTCACTCCACCCGCTTGCTTCCGCGGCTCCGAACTGCTCTTGAACGAGACTTGCGCCACATAGTGAGAGCCTGCCCTGCGCCGCCGCCTCAAGGGCAATCCTCAGGTCCTTGCCCTGCAGAACGATTCGGAATCCCGGAGCCCAGTCCTCGGCTATCATTTTGGGGCCAAGGTTGCTGAGCATCCACGAGCCGGCGGCTCCTCCGCTGACGGCTTCCAGCCAGGCGGACTTGTCGAGCCCCGATGCTTCGGCCAGGATCAGACCCTCGCAGACGGCGAGGAGGTTGAGCACACAGACGACCTGGTTACAGAGCTTGGCCGATTGGCCGCTCCCGCTCGGCCCCATATACGTGATCTTTGATCCCATCGCGCTCAGCACATCGCGGACTGATTCCAGGGCGTCCGTGCTGCCGCCTACCAGAACCGATAGCGTCCCGGCAACGGCGCCGGACTCCCCTCCCGTGACAGGCGCATCGAGGAACTCGACTCCGCGCTCGCGGCACGCCTCGGCGATCTCGACCACCACTGAAGGGGCGATCGTGCTCATATCGATGATCACCGCACCCCTCCGGCATCCGTCCAGCGCGCCGTCCGGTCCTAGAATGACCTGCTTCACGTCCGGCGAGTCGGAGACAATGGTGATGACAACGTCCGCATCCTTGCAGCGTCGGCGGCCGAATCAGCCCCCTCGGCGCCCGCGGCGATCAGCGGCTCCATTCTCGAAGCTGTTCTGTTGAACACCCGAACGGTGAAGCCGGCTTTGAGTAGATTGAGCGCCATCGGACGCCCCATTGTGCCAAGACCGATGAACCCGATTTTCACTCTTTCCCTCCCTCAATCCCAAAAAGGGGTTCCCCGATGGAGAACCCCGTCATAAATCTCTGAGCGAGCGAAGCTCTGACACACGGCAGCTATTCTTCCCGGACGGCCGCCCGCTCCAGAACGGCCTCGGCCATGTAGATCGGCGCCTTCGCCCTCAGCGCCAACGCAATGCCGTCGCTGGGCCGCGCATCCACCTCGATGGTCTTGCCATCGTGGCCGATTGTCACCTTGGCGTAGTAGGTGTTGTTCCAGAGGTCGTCGATGAGGATCCGCTCGACCTTGCCGCCCATCCGGTCGATCATGTTGTTGAGCAGATCGTGAGTCAGCGGCCGGTCGGCGGAAGCGCCTTCCAGCGCGAGCCAGATGGACATTGCCTCGAACTTGCCGATGAATATCAGCACCGAACGTTCGGCCGCATCCCTGAAGCAGAACAAAAGCGGTCGGCTGGGCGTTGCCTTCTTCCGCGGTGCTCGTACACGCCGACGACCTTGACTTCCTTCTCCTCAACGCCGTCGGCGTCGCGCGGGGGCCGCTCACCCTTCTTCGGGCTGGCCGAAGAACGAGCTATCTCAACCGATCTTCGTCTTCAAAGCTGAAATCGTCCGGCAACTCTCGGCATCCTCTCTGCTAGTGTCGCGTGTGTTACTAATCCATATCGTTCTTCATCGTCTTATCGACGATCTGCAAGGAACTCCTTGTTCGACTTCGTTGCCCGCAGCCGCGAGAGCAGGAGCTCCGTCGGGTCACCCATCTCCGGGCGCGACCAGCACGCGGCGCAGATGCCATATCCGCTTGAGTTCGTCCTCCGCAAACAGCAGCTCGTCGTGCCTGGTGCCGGATCGCCTGACGTCGATTGCCGGGAATATCCGGCGCTCCGCAAGTCCGCTGTCCAGCACCAGTTCCATGTTACCCGTAGCCTTGAACTCTTCAAAGATCGCATCGTCCATTCGGCTGCCGGTTTCGACCAAGCGCCGTGCCGATGACCGTCAGGCTTCCGCCTTCTTCGATGTTTCGGGCGGCGCCGATGAACCGCTTCGGCCGGTATAGCGCGCTCGGGATCGAGTCCGCCGGAGAGCGTTCGGCCGCTCGGATTGACCGTCAGGTTCGACGCGCGCGACAGCCTGCGTAATGCTGTCCAGCAGCACCACGACATCCTTGCCCGACTCCACGAGCCGCTTGCTCATCTCCAGCACCATGTCCGCGACGCGCATGTGGTTCTCGGGAAGCTCGTCGAATGTGGAACTGACCACCATTCCGTCCACCGACCGCCGAATGTCAGTGACTTCCTCAGGGCGCTCGTCGATCAGCAGGACGATCAGCACCACGTCGGGATAGTTGTGCGTGATGCTGTTGGCGATGGTCTTGAGCAGTGTGGTCTTTCCCGCCTTTGGCGGAGCGACGATGAGTCCTCTCTGGCCTTTGCCGATCGGGGCGATCAGATCGATAAACCGAGCGGACACGTTCTCGGCGCTCGTTTCGAGAATGAGCTGCTCGTTGGGATAGATAGGGGTGAGATCATCGAAGTTCTTGCGCGCCCTGGCGGCTTCGGGATTCTCCTCGTTGACGCGCCTGGACACGAAGCAGGCTGTAGTACTTCTCGGAATCCTTTGGCGGGCGCACCTGCCCGGACACCCTGTCACCGGTCTTGAGGCCGAATCGCTTGATCTGCGACTGCGACACGTAGACGTCGCTCGGCAGCGGGAGCGAAGTTCGAGTGTCTGAGGAACCCCCAGCCGTCCGGCAGGATCTCCAGCACGCCCTGATCGAAGATCAGGCCGGTGCTCTCGGCGACCGCCTTGAGTATCTGGACGACCAGTTCCTGTCGCTTGTAATAGCCATCCTCGATTCCGAGGATCTTGGCTATCTCCTCGAGTTCCTCGATGCTCTTCTTCTCTAGCTCTGAAAGCTCCAATGGCTCCAATCTGCTCACCTCTTTGGGAATGACCTCATGGGTAAAGGATAGGTGGTTTGAGGCTTGACGCAGGCAGTCAGACATACACAGCCCAGTTTGGCAAGTTGAGTCTGGAGACTGTTGGATGATGAAAGCCTGCGGAAGTCTAAAGCACAAATCGAATGAGGATTCGTTTTTCGACAGCAATGATTATAGAGCTAATACCACGTTTTGTCCAGTCCCTAAACAAGAAAACTCATGCTTTAGCTTCCTGCTCGCGGCTTCACGACGCCCACATAGCGGCAGGTTTCTGTAGCGGCCGTTGTAGTCCAGGCCGTATCCAACGACATAACACATCCTCGATCACGAAGCCGCAGTAGTCGATTCCCACGTCCACCTGCCGGCGGCTGGGCTTGTCCAGCAGCGTGCACACCTTCACGCTTGCGGCCTTGCGCGCCCTCATATTCTCCGCCAGATAGCTTAGCCGCAGTGTCCAGCCCGTGTCGACTATGTCCTCGACGATCAGCACGTGCCGCCCCTCGATGCTTGCGTCGAGGTCCTTGAGCAGCCGCACCACGCCGGAGGACCGCGTGTCCGCGCCATAGCTGGATATGGCGACGAAATCGTAGTCCAGCGGCAGATCGATCGCACCGGATCAGATCGGCGAGGAAGACCGCCGATCCCTTCAGTATTCCGACGACAAGCAGCGGCTTTCCGTCGTAGTCGCTGCGATATCTGCCGCCCCAGCTCTCTGATCGCGAGCCTGGACGCTGCTCCTCGCTCAGCAGCACCTCGATGTCGTCCTCGACTCGCACAGAGTCTACTCCCACTCGATAGTCGCCGGCGGCTTCGAGCTGATATCGTAGACCACGCGGTTCACGCCGGTGACCTCGTTGATGATCCGATTGCTGATCCGCTCCAGCACCTCGTAGGGCAGCCTAGCCCAGTCCGCCGTCATCGCGTCCTTGCTCGTGACGGCCCTGACGACGATCGTGTCGGCATAGGTGCGCTGATCGCCCATGACGCCGACGCTCCTGATCGGCGCAAGGACAGCGAGCGCCTGCCAGACCTCTCTATACAGCCCCGCGCGCTTGATCTCTCGATCACGATCTCATCCGCCTGGCGCAGCGTCTCCAAGCCTGGGCTTCGTGACCTCGCCCAACATCCGGATCGCAAGACCCGGCCCTGGGAACGGCTGCCGCCACACCATGTCCTCCGGCAGGCCCAGTTCTGCTCCCCAACCGCCCTAACCTCGTCCTTGAACAGATATCGCACTGGCTCAAGCACCTTGAGGTTCATGTCCTCCGGCAGCCCGCCGACGTTGTGATGCGACTTGATCACGGCCGCGTTCTTGGTGCCGCTCTCGATCACGTCAGGATAGAGCGTGCCCTGCGCGAGATACTTGGCGCCCTTGATCTGCGACGCATGCTCCTCGAACACCCGCACAAACTCCTCGCCGATGATCTTGCGCTTCTCTTCGGGGTCAGTGACGCCCGTCAAGCCGGTCCAGGAATCGCTCCTCCGCGTCAACGTATACCAGCTTGATCTTGAAATGGTCCTCGAATGTCTCGCGGACCTTCTCGGCCTCATCCATTCGCAGCAGGCCGTGATTGACGAAGATGCAGGTAAGCTGGTCCCCGATCGCCTTGTGGACCAGCGCCGCGACGCAGCTCGAATCGACCCCGCCGCTGACACCGCAGACCACTCTTGTCCGAGCCGACTTCGTCCCGGATCGCATTCACGGCCGTCTCGACGAAAGATGGACATGTTCCACAGCCCGTGGAGTCCGCCTGCGCGAACAGGAAATTGCGCAGTATCTCCATCCCTCGCGGCGTGTGCACGACCTCAGGATGGAACTGCACGCCGAAGAGCTTGCGCTTCGGCGTCGGACATGGCCGCAACGGGCGTGCTCGGGGTGCGCGCCGTCACCTCGAAGCCTGGAGGAGCCTTCTCGACCAGGTCCCGTGGCTCATCCAGCACTGCATCTTGCCTTCCATTCCGGCAAACAGGTCCGAAGAATCCGTGATCTCCAGCTCCGTCCTCCCGTATTCCCTATGCACGCCCGGGGGTCACCACGCCGCCCAGCTTAATACGCCATCAGCTGCGTGCCGTAGCAGATTCCAAGGATCGGGATACCGAGCTCGAATAGAGCCTTGTCGCACTGTCGGCGCGCCCGGCTCGTAGACGCTCGCCGGACCGCCCGACAGAATGATCGCCCTGGGCGCGCGGGCGCGCAGCTCGCTGACCGGCGTGTCGAATGGCACGATCTCGCTGTAGACGCTGCATTCGCGCACGCGTCTCGCGATGAGCTGGGTATACTGGCCGCCGAAATCAAGGATGAGAACAAGTTCCTCAATTGGCGAGTGGGTTTGCGGTCACGGAAGCCTCCACGACGTAAAGCAGGGTCAAAGGGAGTATACATAATAGCAGAGCGATTGGACGCTGTCAAACGCGAAAAGTAAGAGCTCACTCTCCCTGAGTATTACTTATTGTGCGTAGGATGGGGCTGGCATTTCGGGGTGGAGTATCATATTGGTGCAGGCCTTGAGTAGGTCCTTGCCCTGAAGTGTCCATGTGCCAAAGATGCTCATCAGTGCTGTTCTTGTCTTCGACCCGTTCTCCGACCTGGTGCCGCCGCTGACCTTTCGGGCTGTCACGGCCGGTCTTATGGCTCTTTCAGCAGCGTTGTTGCCGGACGGGCAGCCGGGATACTGCACGAAAGTGAACAGCTCTCCCAAGTGCTTCTCAATCCTCTCCGCCAGCACGCGCTGCGGTACCGAGTCATTCTTTATGTAAGGCTCGGCTATCGCAAGCAGCTTCGTCTCCAACTCCTGGCGCAGTCTTACCCGCAGGCTCTCGGCGAAACCACGCCGGGCTATCTTCTTAGCAAACGTGTAGATGGACTTTATTGACTCCACCCACTTCCGCACATCCTCATTGCCTGGGTTAGCTTCAACGAGCTTCTTCAAATCCCGCAGGAAATGAACCCAGCAGCGCTGGATCGGTCCGCCATACCAGTTGTAACCCGCGTAGAAGTCGCAGACAAGCACACCGCCAAAGCACAACCCCAGCAACTTCCGCGCGACAGCACCCGCGCGGGAGCACTCGAAGTGAAAGTATCTCAGCCCTGCCGTCGACAAACTCCACAGATAACCGTTGATGCCGTCTTCACGCCATCCTGTTTCATCGCAGTGAGCATGGGGACTGCCCCGAATCCGGCGCAAAATCCATTGCACAGTCTCCCTGGCAAAGCCCGCAACCCTATGAAGAATCTCAGTTATCTCCCCAAGCGAAATATGCACCCCGTAAAGGCTCTCCAGAAGCTTCTGAATCGACCTGTGAGGCATCCTTTTCGCTATCGCCAGAGTGCAGATAAGGCTCATCAGCCGAGGCCCCATTCGCCCCTTGCCGACTACACCGTCCTGCGCTCCCAGCTTGGGCAAGTGGACCTTGCCGCACGCTCCACATCTCCGGGCGATCAGCACGTGGTCGATTATCTCAATGGGAGTCTGCGGAATCTCGATCACCTGACGACGGGAATGCTCCCAGCCACCGCACAGCTTTCTGCCACAGTCGGGACACTTCTCCACTGCATGCCTTACTTCACGAGTCGCAATATCCCGCTTGCGCACGAACGATTGCTTGCGTTTCTTGCGCTCAGCCCGCTCGGCAGCCCTCCGCTGGGCACGATTCGGCTTTACCCATTCGGGAGTCGACGGCTTTGAACCGCCGCCCACTCCCAGCTTGCACCGAAGCTCCGCGTTCTCTTTCTCAAGAGCCGCAACACGCTCCCTAAGCTCAAGGATGATCGATATCAGTTCTTCCCGAGTCAGTTCGTCCACGCATACTACTTCGACAACCCATAGCCGCGTACCTGTTCACACACAGCGAACAAGCAAACTTTTTTTTAGATGCTCAGGAAGAGTGAGCTCTTACCGCGAAAACACAAGCAATACTGTTCAGTTCTGCGGGGATAATGTCATGCTGAACTTGATTCAGCATCCAGACCACGAAGGTATGGGTCCTGAATCAAGTTCAGGATGACGCTGGCGTCCGCAGTCGCTCCAGCAGAACCGAACTCTCTCACACAAGCAACGGAATCGCTGAGGCGCTGAAGCAAATGAGATGCAGAATGAAGCGACACTGGAGCCGTATCTCGCTATTCTCACGGCCTCCGCATTCTCAGCGTCTCAGCGATTCCTGAAGCCGGAGCTTACATCATTCCGCCCATTCCGCCCATTCCGCCGCCGGGCGGCATCGCCGGGGCCGGCTTGGCCTTCTCAGGCTTCTCGGTCACTATCGCCTCGGTCGTCAGCATCATGGCCGAGATGCTTGCAGCGTTTTCCAGCGCACAGCGGGTCACCTTGGCAGGATCGACGATGCCCGCGGCGACCATATCCTCGTATTCGCCGGTGACGGCGTTGAAGCCCTCGTTCTTCTTGAGAGACTTCACCTTGCCGACGACGACCGACCCCTCGGCGCCGGCGTTGTCGGCGATCCGGCGAGTCGGGGCGTCCAAGGCCTTGGCGACGATCCTCGCGCCGATCATCTCATCGCCTTCCAGCTTGAGCTTGGATACGGCGGGATCGCGCGGATCAGGGCAACGCCTCCGCCAGGAACGATCCCCTCCTCGACCGCCGCGCGGGTCGCGTGCATGGCATCCTCTATGCGCGACTTGCGCTCCTTGAGCGCGGTCTCGGTAGCCGCGCCGACCTGAATCACCGCGACGCCGCCGGAGAGCTTCGCCAGGCGCTCCTGGAGCTTCTCGCGGTCGTAGTTGGAGTCGGTGGTCTCGATCTCGCGCTTGATCTGCGCGATTCGGCCCTTGACGGCTTCGTCGCTGCCTTGCCCTTCGACGATGGTCGTGTTCTCCTTGGTGACGACGACCTTCTTGGCCGAGCCCAGCATCGAGACGTCCACGTTCTCAAGCTTGATGCCGAGGTCCTCGGTGACGAAGGTCCCGCCGGTCACGATCGCGATGTCCTGCATCATGGCCTTGCGGCGGTCGCCGAACCCGGGCGCCTTCACGCCGACAACGTTCAGCGCGCCGCGAAGCTTGTTGACCACGATCATCGCCAGCGCCTCGCCCTCGATGTCCTCGCAGATGATGACGAGCGGCTTGCCCATCTGCATCACCTTCTCGAGAGACGGGACGAGGTCGGCGATCGCGGAGATCTTCTTCTCGTAGAGCAGGATCAGCGGCTCCTCATAGACCGCCTCCATGCGCTCCATGTCCGTGGCCATATACGGCGAGATATAGCCCTTGTCGAACTGCAGGCCCTCGACCCACTTCATGCTCGTCGTCGGTGCCCTTGGACTCCTCGACGGTGATGACGCCGTCCTTGCCGACTTTCTCCATCGCATCGGCAAGAAGCTCCCCGATCTGAGCGTCGTTGGCCGAAATCGTCGCGACCTGAGCGATCTCGCTGCGCTCCCGGACCGGCGTGCTCATCTTCTGGATCTCGCCGACCGCCGCCTCCACAGCCTTCTCGATCCCGCGCTTGATGGCCATCGGGTTCGCGCCGGCGGCGACGTTCATCAGACCCTCGCGGACGATGGCCTGCGCGAGGACGGTAGCCGTAGTCGTGCCGTCGCCGGCAACGTCGTTAGTCTTCGAGGCGACTTCACGAACGAGCTGAGCGCCGACGTTCTCGAACCGGTCCTCGAGCTCGATCTCCTTGGCAATGTAACGCCATCGCTTGATGACAGAAGGGCTGCCGAACTTCTTCTCGATGACGGCGTTGCGGCCGCGCGGGCCCAGCGTAGTGCCGACCGTATCAGCAAGCGCATTGACGCCTCGCTCCATCGCGCGGCGGGCTTCCTCGTTGAATTTGATGTCTTTAGCTGCCACGTTTGCCGCCCTTGCCTTTCTTCTCGATAATCGCGAGCACGTCTTCCTGGCGAAGGATGATGTACTCCTCCGCGCCAACCTTGACCTCGGTCCCGGCGTACTTGCCGTAGATGATCGTGTCGCCCGGCTTCACGTCCATCGGCTTGAGCTTGCCGGAATCCAGCTGCGCGCCGGGTCCGACCGCGATGACCTCGCCCTCCAGCGGCTTCTCTTTCGCGCTGTCGGGAAGCACGATCCCCCCGGGCGTGATCTGCCTCGGCGGACAGCGCCTTAGCAATGATCCTGTCTCCAATTGGCTTGAACATATACCATACACCTCCTAAGATGTGAATCAGCTCTGCTGTTAGCACTCAGCATACAATGAGTGCCAGCGGGGTATTTTACATGCCTTTCTGGCGACCTCGTCAAGAGCAGGAATCGCGAAATGGGGCGAGCAATCGCCCGACCCGCATGAAATGCTATTCGCGTCTCCGGATGAGAAAAGCATCAGCGCGCCGACTTGATGATGGTCGCAAACGCGTCAGCCTTCAGCGCCGCGCCGCCGACCAGCGCGCCGTCGATGTTGGGCTTGGAGAGCAGCTCAGCGGCGTTCTTATCGTTGACGCTGCCGCCGTACTGAATCCGCACGGCGTCCGCAACATCCGCGCCGTACATGTCTTTCACTATGCCACGGATCACGCCGCAAACTCGGTCGGCCTCGTCGGAGTCGCAGACCTGGCCGGTGCCGATGGCCCAGACCGGCTCGTACGCGATGACCATCTTCATCGCCTGCTCTTTGGTGAAGCCGGCGAGGTCCGTCTTCATCTGCGCAGTGATCACTGCATCGGTCTTGCCCGCCTCGCGCTCAGATAGAAGCTCGCCGCACGCGATGATCGGCGTCAGGCCGGACTGCGAACGCGAACTTCGCCTTCATATTGACCGTCGCATCGCACTCGCCGAAGTACGAAAGCACTTTGCCGAGTTCTTCATCGACGGTTCCGAACCGGCCGCGCGTCTCGGAGTGGCCGATGATCACCCACTTGCAGCCTGCGTCCAGCAGCATCTGCGGCGAGATCTGACTGGTCCACGCGCCGGACTCCTTCCAGAACGTGTCCTGCCCGCCGAGCGTGATATTGCTGCCCTTGATGGCCTCGCCCACGGCCGCAAGCGACACGAATGTCGGACATACGGCGATGTCCACGTCGTCGATGCCGGCGACCAGCGGCTTGAGCTCGTTCGCAAGCGCAACGCCCTCGCTGATGGTCTTGTTCATCTTCCAATTGCCGGCTATGAATGGTTTTCTTGTCATTATTGCTCCTCTAGTAGCTTGCTGAGCTCGTCCCAGACGCCTTGTCTGATGCCCATTGCGAAGGTAGTCGTAGTCAAGTGAGCCGTCCTGTATCCTCAGAATCCCCCGAATGTCATTCAGTTGCCGCTCCGACGGCGATATCTTGTTCCACACCAGTTTCGAGAGGATAGTATCTTCCGGCGTTCGACATAGGCATCAATGCCCCAGGCATTCATTACGCGCCTACGGGAGAACTGCGTATCGCCGAAACTCATCATCCGCCAGTACCCAGAAATCCACCTTGTCCCCCGTCTCGAAGCTGATAATGTTGAACATATCGCGGCGCTCAAGCGCTTCCAGAGCGGCATTGGTGTCAAAGTAGTATTCCGGGCCCAGCTTCTCTGCGAGTGGCCGCACGGCTTCCGCTGGCAAGGCCACAACAAGGTCAACATCGTGTGTATCTCGACGTTCGCCGTACAGAGACGACGCAAATGACCCGACGACCATGTAGTCGATCCCCGCGTCGGTCAACTCCTTCAGCACTTGTCTCAGAACATCGACCACATCATCATCCCGTCCTACCACCCATACACTTTCTTGCGCAGTTCTGGGGACAGGTTGCGTCTGATGTATTCCCTTCGAATGTCCTCCTCACTGAACTCCGGGTGCTGAACGCGAATTCCCGCGAGTGCCCATTCACGAGTGGTGTCGCAGAGCTCGGCAGTCAGTTCCAGCTTCCGGCCAAGCGGGATCGCGCGGATGATCTCCAGATACTTCTCTCTGGCCTTTGGGGCATCCTTTCCAGTTCTTCGATCCCCATACGGCACCTACTTGTCCTGCAAGCACACCACGCCCGGCAGTTCCTTGCCCTCAAGGAACTCGAGCGAAGCGCCGCCGCCGGTGGAGACGTGGCTGATCTTGTCCGCAAAGCCCATCTGCTCGACCGCCGCGGCGGAGTCGCCGCCGCCGATGATCGTCGTGCCCTTGCATCCGCCATCGCCTGCGCCAAGCCCTAGCGTGCCCTCGGCAAAGCTCGGCATCTCGAACACGCCCATCGGGCCGTTCCAGACGACGGTCTTGGACGCCGCTGATCACCTTCTGAGAACTGCTTGATCGACTTCGGGCCCGATGTCCAGGCCCGATCCAGTCGCAGGCATCGCGTCCACGGCGCGATCAGACCTTGCGTCCTGCGGTATCCGTTGGATGTCGAACTCCTTGCCAAGCTCGACTCGATGCGTCCACCGGCAGCAGCAGGCTCACGCCAAGCTCTTTGGCCTTCTGCAGAGCGCTCTTCGCAAGCTCGATGCCGCTCGATCGAGCAATGGACTTGCCGATCTCATAGCCCTGCGCCTTGAAGAACGTGTACGCCATGCCGCCGCCGATCATCAGGCTGTTCACCTTAGTCAAGCAGGTTGTCGATCACCGGGATCTTGTCCGCAACCTTCGCGCCGCCCAGAATCGCCAAAAACGGCCTCTCAGGATCGGTGATCGCCTTGCCCAGGTAGTCGAGTTCCTTCTGCATCAGGAATCCGGCAACGCCCGGCAGGAACTTGCGTCACGCCCTCGGTGGACGCGTGCGCTCTGTGCGCGGTGCCGAACGCGTCGTTGACGTAAAGCTCCGCCAGGCTCGCAAGCTTCTCGGCAAAGGCCGGGATCGTTCTTGGTCTCTTTCTTGTAGAACCGCACGTTCTCAAGCAAGCACCACGTCGCCGTCCTTCATCGCCATCACGGCGTTCTTCGACTTCGTCGCCGATGCAGTCGTCCGGCTTCGTGACCGGCTTGCCCAGCAGTTCAGACAAGCCGCTTGGCCACCGGGTCGAGGTTGAACTTCTTCACCGACTCCGGCGTCGACCTTGCCGTTCTCGTCGGTCTCAGGGCGGCCAAGGTGACTCACAAGAATCACCCTGGCGCCGTTATCTATCAGGTAGTTGATGGTAGGAAGCGCCGCCACGATACGGCGGTCATCGGTGATGTTGCGATTGGCATCAAGCGGGACGTTGAAGTCCACTCGGACCAGCACGCGCTTCCCGCGAACGTCGATATCCTTGACGGTCTTCTTGTTCATCCTACAGAGCCCTTCTTGACCATGAAGTCGATGAGGTCGCCGACTCTCTCGGAGTAAGCCCACTCGTTGTCATACCAGCTCAGGACCTTGGCGAACTTGTCGCCGAGCATCATCGTGGACAGACCGTCGAAGATGGAGCTGTGGCGTGTCGCCCTTGAAGTCGGAGGAGACAACCGGATCCTCGGTGTAGCCGAGAATGCCCTTCATCGGGCCGTCAGCGGCAGCCTTGATGGCGGCGTTGATCTCTTCGACCGTGGCGGCCTTCGTCAGGTTGCAGGTCAGGTCAACGCGGAGACGGTCGGTGCCGGAACGCGCAGCGAGAAGCCGTGCAGCTTGCCCTTGAGCTCCGGGAATAACCAGGCGCGATAGCCTTGGCGGCGCCGGTGCTGGTCGGAATCATGTTCGCGGCGGCGGCGCGAGCTCTGCGCAGGTCCTTGTGGGCCTGGTCGGCGGTCTTCTGGTCGTTGGTATACGCAGTGAATCGTGGTCATGAACCCGCTCTCGATGCCGAATGTGTCCTGCAGGACCTTGGCGAACGGCGCAAGGCAGTTGGTGGTGCAGCTTGCGTTGGAGATGATGTTGTGCTTGGCCGGGTCGTAGATCTCCTCGTTGACGCCCATAACGATGGTCGCGTCCTCGTTCTTGGCCGGAGCGGAGATGATGACCTTCTTGACGGTGTCGTGGATGTGAGCTTTGCGCCGGCTTGCCCTTCGCGGGATCGCCGAGCGCGTCGGTGAAGATGCCGGTGCTCTCGACGACGATCTGGACTGCCGTGCTCCTGCCACGGAATCGCGGCCGGGTCCTTCTCGGCGTAGACGGCGATCTTCTTGCCGTCGATCACGATCGCGTCCTCTTCGGCCTTCACTTCACCCGGCCAAGGGCCGTAGTTGGTGTCATACTTGAAGAGATGGGCGTTGGTCTTCGAATCGAACAGGTCGTTGATCGCGACGACTTCGATGTCGTTCGGGATACTTCTGCAGCATCGCGCGCAGGGACAGGCGACCGATCCTGCCGAAACCATTGATACCTACTTTGACTGCCATTTGTGTTGCGTTCCTCCTGGTGTATTGGCTTCAGAGGCACAGCGCGCCCCCAATCGAAAACAGCAAAATAGCTCGGCGTGTAGCCGTCGAGCTGACTGAAAACCACTATATTCTAGCTGCCAGCGGCGGGTCTGTCAAACCGCGAGTCGCTGGAATCTCAATGCAACCCGGACGAGGTGTCCGACGACAAGAGCACCGACTTCGCGACCATCAAGATACCGGGCATGAGCCACCCGAGGTACCAGTACGTTGCGGGCGAGGCAAGGAAGATCGCATTCACGTTCGAGATATGCAGCGTGTGTGCTCTACGCCGACGGGCAAGAGGAGTTCCTGGGAACCCATCCCCGCACCGTTCGGCCGGCAACTCCATTGCCGGGCCGGGGTCTTGCGCAATTCCATTGAGCGTTCGGCCGGCAACTCCATTGCCGGGCCGGGGTCTTGCGCAATTCCATTGCGCGTTCGGCCGGCAACTCCATTGCCGGGCGCGGGTCCCGCGCAATTCCATTGCGCGTTCGGCCGGCAACTCCATTGCCGGGTCGGGGTCCCGCGCAATTCCATTGCGCGTTCGGCCGGCAACTCCATTGCCGGGCCGGGGTCTTGCGCAATTCCATTGCGCGTTCGGCCGGCAACTCCATTGCCGGGCCGGGGTCTTGCGCAATTCCATTGCGCGTTCGGCCGGCAACTCCATTGCCGGGCGCGGGTCCCGCGCAATTCCATTGCGCTCCCTTCCGTGTCTCCGCGTCTCTCAGCGCCTCCGCGATTCCGGGGTGCCTACACCCGTCTGAACTTCCGATCAAGCTCCCAGTTCGACAGGCTTACTATGACCGGGCGACGCTAGAGTTGGAGGTAGGGGCAGTGCTGCGTGTCCCATTGGCTGAACAGGTGCAAATGCACATGGTCGGAGGAGGATGTGGCTAGTCTGGCGTGGCGGAAGCCCCTGCGTCTGCAGCCTTGAGCTTCCGCAGTTCTCTGAGTCTCCATGATAAGACCGTCACTCCGGTTCTCTACGGCCCAGAGCAACCGTCCCAGAGTGTGCCACTCGTGGTAGAAGTGAACGCGATGGAGTGAGGGCCGATGGTCTGGATTCTCCATATTCGCAAGGACAAGCCCCACGAATTCCGGTCCGTAGTCATCGTAGAGGTACATTAGGTCTTGGGCCGGATCACCAATGATGGCGTCGCTGAAGTCTATTACCCCCGTGATCCTGGTTGCCGAGAGATCGAACAGGATGTGGTAATGCGATAGGTCGTCGTGCAATAGGGTTGGACGGTACTCCAGATGTCCGGATTCAAGGTGTTCATGGATCACCCGGTCGCAGAACTGCCTGACATCCGGTTCCATCAGCGGGTATGTCTGTGAAACGATCCTCTTCCTATCCTCGTCGAGGCGCGTGGGGTAGTGGTATTCCGGCACCCCGCTCAGCCTTGCTTTCTCAATAGAGTATGAGTGTAGCTCGTCCAGGAACCGAGCCAAGTCCTTGGCAACCTTGTCGCGAGCCGAACTCGTTAGGCACCGCAGATGCTGTCTGGATAGTTCCGCGCCGGAGATGTGGCGGTAGCAGACAAAGGGCAGCCAGGTAGTGGAATCCTGTGCAATGTGCTCGACACTAGGGATTCTCAGACTCAAGGTGTTCGCGAGTCCCGGAAGAAGGGCAGCCTCACACTCAATCCTCCTGGCCCCATCGGCGTTCCGGGCGAATCGGAATACCCACTCGCGGTTCGCTAAGAACGCGATGCAGAAATCGCCCTCGCCTAGATATTGGAGGTCTTCCAGGTGAATGCCAGGCATGGCAGACTCGATTGCCCCTCTTGCTGTGGCCACATCCATGTCTTGTCGTCCTCAGCCCTCATATACATCGTAATCCAGGACCTCTTGGAAGCCAATCCCTTGTGCTGCCTTCTGCGTTCACCTTCTATATCGGATGCGCTACGTCATCTGCTAAAACGCCGGACAATCATCTACACGATTCCCGTTCGCCCGGCAACTCGATTGCCGGGCCGGGGTCCCGCGCAATTCCATTGCGCGTTCGGCTGGCAACTCCATTGCCGGGCGCGGGTTCCGCGCAATTCCATTGCGCGTTCGGCCGGCAACTCGATTGCCGGGCCGGGGTCTTGCGCAGTTCCATTGTGCGTTCGGCCGGCAACTCGATTGCCGGGCCGGGGTCCCGCGCAATTCCATTGCGCGTTCGGCCGGCAACTCCATTGCCGGGCGGGGGTCTTGCGCAATTCCATTGCGCTCCCTTCCGCGTCTCCACGTCTCTCAGCGCCTCCGCGATTCCGGGGTGCCTACACCCGTCTGAACTTCCGATCAAGCTCCCAGTTGGACAGGCTTACTATGACCGGGCGGCCGTGCGGACATGTGAAGGGGTTCTTGCACTTGAGCAGATCTTCGACAAGCTGGTCCATCTCTTCGGAGGAAAGCGGGTCACCGGCCTTGACCGCCATCTTGCAGCATGCCGGTAATCAGCACCTGTTCGGCCTTGACCAGGAGATGCTTGGTCACGCTGAGGTCCACAAGCTCCGTTATCATATCGCGCAGGACTGCCTCAGCATCGGCGGGCTTGATCGACGCCGGCGCGCCGCGAACCATATACGTGTCCCCCCCGAACGGCTCCAACTCGAACCCGGCCTGATGCAGTTGATCGATCCGCTGCCCGACAATCGCCGCCTCCTTCGCGCTCAGCGACAGCGTGATCGGGATCACCAGCCCCTGGACTGCGGGCCGGCGGGCATCGTCCGTTTCGAGCATGCGGTCGAACAGCACCCGCTCGTGGGCGACGTGCTGATCGATGATCAAGACCCCGTCATCGCACTGCGCGACGATGTAGGTGTTCCGCGCCTGCCCGATCACCTTCACGCCGTGCAGCGCGACCGTCCGGATCGCGTCAAAGTCAGCCTCGGGGACAGGCGATTCCTCCACCGGCACCCCCACCCCGCGCTCCCACACGAACGGATCGGCCTGATCGCCCGTGGCCTCGCGGCGCTGGGCGAGGGCTTCCTGGAATAGCTTCAGATCAACCACGTTGGGCCGCTCGATGAACGTGCCCTGCCGATACTGAGGCGGGTCCGGCGCCAGCGCCAGCGGCTGCGCTGGGCGCTGGGTCGGAACGCCGGTTATCGTCGGGGCAGCGGCGCCGGCCATCAGCGCCGCGTTGACCGCCCGATGAACCGCGCTGTGGACTTCCTGCTCGCTGGAGAACTTGACCTCTGCCTTTGTCGGATGGACGTTAACGTCGACCAACTCCGGCGTGACGTCGACGAACACGATTGCCACGGGATACCGCCCGGGCTGGAGAAGCCCGCGATACGCCTGATCGACGGCGTGCGTCATCGACTTGCTGCGCACCGGGCGGCCATTTACGAAGAAGATCTGGTAGGTGCGGTTGATGCGCGTGAGCGACGCGTTCGAGATGAACCCCGACACGCGCATAGCCGGCGTCTCGAACGAGATCGGCGACAACTGCTTGGCGATGTCCTTGCCAAGGACCTGCGTGATGCTGTTCAGCGGCTTGCCGGTGGCGGGCGATGACAGCACCTCGCGGGAGTTGTGGACCAGTCGGAAGTGGATGGATGGATACGCCATCGCGAATCGGCCGATCAGATCGGTGATGTGGCCCAATTCGGTCTGCGCGGTCTTCAGGAACTTGAGCCGGGCCGGCGTGTTGAAGAAGAGCTTGCGCACGGCGATGGTCGTTCCCTGCGGCGCCCCGACCGACTCCAGATTGGTGATCGTGCCCGCCTCGATCTCAACGCGCACGCCGTCCGCCCCAGCTTCCTGCCCTGCTGACGTGTCGGAACCTGCAATCCCACCCCCACAGCAGGTGACGATCTCCATCACGGACACCGACGCCATACTCGGCAGCGCTTCCCCTCGGAACCCGAGCGTGGAGATGGAGTCGAGGTCATCCGCATCGCGTATCTTGGAGGTGGCGTGCCGCTGCAGCGACAGAACGGCGTCCTCGCGGGTCATCCCACAGCCGTTGTCCGTAACCTTGATAAGCTCCTTGCCGCCCTCTTCGAGCGTGACGGTGACCATCGTCGCGCCCGCGTCGATTGAGTTCTCCACAAGCTCCTTCACGACCGACGCCGGGCGTTCGACAACCTCGCCTGCGGCAATGCGATTAGCCGTGTGCTCGTCGAGAAGGGATATTCGGTTGGCGCCCTCGGCCACCGCTCTTCACCCGCTTCTGCAGCTCGTAGAGCTTGTTCATAGCCTCGATCGGCGACATGACAGATGTGTCCAACTTTTCGAGCTCTTCTATCACAGGGTGCTTTTCCGCCTCGAAGAGCGTCAACTGGAGTTTCTCGGTCTTGGCGCTGACTTTGGCGCCCTTGCCGACCGCTTTGCTGCCCGTGCCGTTGGTTTCGAGCTCCTTCAGAATCTCGTTCGCGCGGTCGATGACCTCGTGCGGGAGGCCGGCGAGGCGCGCGACCTCGACGCCGTAGCTGCGGTCGGTGCCGCCGGGCATGATCTTGCGCAGCCAGACGATGCGGTCCTTCTCCTCCCGCACGGCGATGCGGTAGTTGCGCACGCCCTTGAGCTTGGCTTCGAGGTCGTTGAGATGATGGTAGTGCGTCGCGAAAAGCGTCTTCGCGCCCAGCCGGTTGATCTCTTCCGCCACCGCCCACGCAATCGATAGGCCGTCGTATGTCGAGGTCCCCCGCCCTATCTCGTCCAGAACAATCAGACTCGACCTTGTCGCATTGTTCAGTATATTGGCGGTTTCGTTCATTTCGACCATAAATGTCGATTGGCCGCTGGCTAGCTCGTCATGGGCCCCAACACGGGTGAAAATTCGGTCCACAACACCTATAGTCGCCTCGTCAGCAGGTACGAAACTGCCCATCTGCGCGAGCAGCACCACGAGTGCGACCTGTCTCAGATACGTCGATTTACCTGCCATGTTCAGGCCCGGTAATGATCAGTAACTGGTCGTTATCGCAGTTTATCAGTGCGTCATTGGGCACAAACTGCTCGTTAAGGAAGTGCTCCACAACCGGATGCCGGCCGTTCCTGACCCGCAGTTCCTCCCCCTCATTGACAACCGGTTTTGCAAATCCCTTGGCGGCAGCAACCTCCGCAAGAGACCCCAGCACATCGAGTTCCGCCACCGCCCGCGCCACCTTCCCCACCCTCACGGCCTCATCGGCTACCTTGCTTCGCACCTCGCAGAAGATCTGATACTCAAGCTCAGCGGCCTTCTCGTCAGCGCCGAGTACCTTGGCCTCCATTTCCTTGAGCGCGGGGGTGATGAAGCGCTCGGCGTTGGTGGTGGTCTGTTTGCGGATGAAGTCGTCGGGCACGAGGTGGAGATTGGGCTTGGTGACCTCCAGATAGTAGCCGAACACGCTGTTGTAGCCGACCTTGAGGTTCTTAATGCTCGTTCGCTCGCGCTCCTCGGCTTCGAGGTTGGCGATCCAATCTCTGCCGTCAGTGGCGGCGTTCTTCAGCGTGTCGAGATCGGCGTTGTAGCCCTTGGCGATGATGCCGCCATCGCGCAGCGTGATCGGTGGACTGGGTTCGATTGCCTGCTCGACGAGTTCGACCACAGGATCGAGGAACTCGATAGCCGCCACGATCGTCTTCAGCCGCTCGGCGGCAACGCCCGCAATGGCCTCCGACAGCTTCGGAAGCAGCTTCAGCGACTGAGCCAGTCCGATCAGGTCCCGGGCGTTCGCCGATTCGCTCACTATGCGCGACATCAGCCTTTCGAGGTCCTGAATGCCGCCGAGCGTCTCCCGGACCTCGCCCCGAACCAAGGCGTCGTTATACAGCTCCTCAACCGCGTCGAGCCGGCGGTTGATTCGCTTCACGTCGAGAAGCGGCTGATCGATCCATTTCCTGATCAGGCGTCCACCCATAGGCGTGCGCGTCTTGTCGATGATCGACAGCAGGCTCGCGCCGCGGGTGTCCGCGGACATCGAGTGCGTCAGTTCCAGATTGCGCCGCGCGGCGGCGTCGAGCACCATGAAGCCACTTGTGGAATAAGTCGAAAGGCTCGTTACCGACTGCAGCGCGCCGGCATTGGTCTGCTTCAGATAGTCCAGGATCATCGCAGCGGATTCAAGACCCGCGCGCATGTCCTCGGCGCCGAAACCGCGCAGGGAATCCGTGTGGAACTGTTCATTCAGGGCTTCGCGCGGAGGCTTGCGGTAGATGGAGTTGTCCTCGTAGCGGGTGATGGTCGCGCCGGTCGCGCGGCGGACGGGATCGGTGAGATCGACGTCGATCTCCTTGAGCAGCACCTCCGCGGGAGCGAGGCGGCTCAGTTCCTCCAGCAGCTTGCCGGATGGGTCCCTGCCGCCGATCTCGGTGACGGCGAACTCACCCGTCGATATGTCCACGACAGCCACACCGTAGGACTCCGGCTCGCTCGATATGGCCACGAGGTAGTTGTTCGCCTTCGCGTCGAGCATGCCGTCTTCGAGCACCGTGCCGGGCGTGACTACGCGCGTGACACCCCGTTTGACGATCTTCTTCGTCTTCTTGGGATCCTCGAGCTGATCGCAGATCGCGACGCGGTATCCCTTGGAGATAAGCCGGGCGACGTAGCGGTCCACTGCATGGAACGGCACACCGCACATCGGCACGTCGGCGGCATAGCCCTGCGAGCGCGAGGTCAGCACGATCTCAAGCTCGCGCGAGGCCGTGACAGCGTCGTCACCGAACATCTCGTAGAAGTCCCCGAGCCGGAACATCAGGATGACGTCGGGATACTGCTCCTTGATCGCCTGGTATTGCGAAACCATTGGCGTGATCTTCTTAGCGTCCATCAAGCACTTCTCCGACAAATCCGTATAAATGCCCTTCCGTCACGCGGACGCTGATAAGCCTGCCGATCAGATCCCGCGAGCCGGGGCAGTTTGCCGTCTTGTTCTGGCGGGTCAGGCCGGTGATGCGCGTCGGGTCCTTAGGGCTGACGCCTTCGACCAGCACCTCATGCGTCCGGCCGATCTGTGCATCGTTGATCTCGCATGTGATAGCGTTCTGCAGCGTGATGAGCCGGTTAAGGCGCGCGCTCATGACCGCCGCTGGTACCTGGCCGTCCATATTCGCGGCCGCTGTCCGTGGAATCGCGTTGAATGCGAACATGAAGGCTGCGTCGAACCGAATCTCCTCAGCCAGCCGCAGCGTGTTCTCGAACTGCTCCTCCGTCTCTCCAGGAAAGCCGACGAGGAAGTCGGTGGTGATCGCGACATCCGGAACCGCCGATCTCAGCGCCGCAACGCGCTCCCTGATGTGGGCGGCGGTGTACCTACGGTTCATTCGCGTGAGAATTCCGTCGTCGCCTGACTGCACAGCGAGGTGCATGTGCTCGCACACCTTGGGCAGGTCGCGCATGGCGTGTATCAGCTTGTCCGAGAGGTCCTTGGGGTGCGATGTCGTGAACCGAATGCGCTCGATGCCATCGATGTCGCTGACGGCCGCCAGCAGATCGGCAAAGTCGACGCGATCGGAGAGCGTGGTACCGTAGGAATTGACGTTCTGGCCGAGCAGGGTGACCTCTTGCCTACCGCTTCGCGCAAGCTCCGTGACCTCGGCAACAATGTCGCTCATCTCGCGGCTGCGTTCCTTGCCGCGGACGTAAGGAACCACGCAATATGAGCAGTAGTTGTCGCAGCCATACATCACGGGCACGAAGCTCTTGATTGCGTATCCTCGCGGGCCGATACGAGGCGGAACCGTGCCGGCGTCCGATGGCGACCTTGGCAGGTCGAGAGCAGACCTGAACCCGCGCCTACGCTCGATCTCGCATATCAGCTCAGGTATTCTGTGGATGCTCGCCGTGCCGACGACGAAGTCGAGATACGGCCTGTGCTTGCGAAGCCCCTCGCCCTCCTTCTGGGCCATGCAGCCGCAGACGCCGACGATCATGCCAGGGTTCGCATCTTTGATGAGGCGCAGTTCGCCCAGCTTGCTTTTCGCCTTCTGCTCGGGCTTGGCGCGAACGCTGCACGTGACGAGCAGCGCGATGTCGGCATCCTCTGCTCTATCGGTGGGCGAGTATCCCATCCGCATCAGGAGGCTGGCTATCTGCTCTGCGTCGTCTTCATTCATCTGGCAGCCCCAGGTGAATATGATGAACTTGCGGTCGGTGGTGGTCACGCTGAACATGGTAGCAGCAAGTGAGGAACCCGACAAGGGAAACAGCCCCATGTTAGAAAACCACGTCGATTCGCAGGAATCGACGTGGTTTGCATGGCGGAGAGGGTGGGAGTCGAACCCACGAAGCCTTGCAGCTTACTTGTTTTCGAGACAAGCGCAATCAACCACTCTGCCACCTCTCCACGTTGATGGTGCATCAATTGAGAAACTAGGAAGTCGGGGACGACTTCCTAGTTTCTCAATTGGTGGTGGCCGATGAGGGAATCGAACCCCCAACGCCCGCCTTAGGACGGCGGCGCTCTATCCATTGAGCTAATCGGCCGGAAATGGCGCGCTTGGAGGGAATCGAACCCCCGACCTAATGGTCCGCAACCATTCGCTCTATCCCCTGAGCTACAAGCGCGCTTTGGTCGTAGAGGAAGTATAACATAGCCGCCCCCTCACTGTCAATGGAGAGAGCGGCCCAAGCTGACGCTGCCTGCGTGGCCGGCTACTTGGGGTTCGAGGCCGTCGTCGCAGGCGCAACGGACAGGTGGGCGACCTTGGGGAAGTAGGTCTTCTCGTCGTAGGTCGGGCTCTTATCTTTGGTGTGACAGTCCAGGCAGAGCTTTGGGTCCACCTTGACGTGTACCGCCATGCCCTTCCGCTCAAGCCCGTGCGGGAGCGTGTTGGCGTGGCAAGTCGCGCACTCCACGCCCGCATACTGGCTCTGGCTCACTATATACTTCTTAGCGGTCCGATACAGCTCCGAATGGCACGGCAGGCAGTCGGCGGTCGTGCTCTTCTTATCGACCAGCGTCCTGAGCGCTACGGCATGTTTGGTCTGGATCCAATCGTGGTACTGCTTCTGATGACACGCCTTGCACAACAGCGGGGAGTAGTACGGCTTGACATCCGGCCTGTTGGGGGGCGGCGTATACGCCACGGTCTGAGGCTGGACAGCCGTCCCCAGAATCCCCTTGGCCACCTGGTCAGCTATCTGCTTGTCCTCAGCAAACTTCTCGTCCAGAACCACGCTGTTGAACGAGATCCTGAGCGGCTGACCGGGAGTGAATTCCACATCCACCACGCCAAGCTGCTTCGCCTGGAAATTCGGCGGCATCACGTGTGTCTCGCCCACAACCTGTTCGCGAGTGGCAGGCCTCGCATTCCCCGGGATCACGATGTCGGGAGTGCCCAGACGTGGCCCGTTGCGCTTGATCCAATCATTCGTAGCTATGCCGTTCTGATCGAGAAGCACGAGCACGTCGCACTTGGCGCGCACTTCCTTGTACGCCTCAAAACGCGTCTTGCGGAGTTGGTATTCATTGATGGTTGCCGTGCGCGGCAGCGCGCCGAACGAGATGATCCCCACGCGAACACCATCCACATTCTTGATCACGTAGGGAACAGTCTGCTTGTCCGCAACAGGCGACGCGTCCAGAATAGCGAGCTTGTTGGCGGCCGCCTTTTCGAAGAATGCAGGTCCCATTGTAAGGTCCGTCACGCCCAGCCCGACGGCGTCGTACTTGAGCTGCGACATCACCGACATGATGACGTCGAGCTTCCCCTGCGAATCCGAGACATTGCCGCTGTCCACAATGACAGTGTTCGGATTCTCCTTGACGAACTGCGCTATTGCTGTTGCCCGACGAGCAAGACCGCCCGTCTTTCCGCCCGCGTGCGGTCACCCACAGGGCTGCCAGAAGCCCATCATGTCATCCGTATAGAGAATTCGGATCTTCTTGGGAGCCTCAACGGCGTTGATGCTGACCGCGCATATCGCGACGAGCAGTGCCAGCCCGAGCGCAAGCTTTGCCATCGTTCGGATTCGCATCCGGAACCTCCGCTGGTACACGTTTGCCCCTAACCATCCCCTAACCGTAGTATATTCTCACACTCGCGGGATGTCAACTGATCCGCAGTGTGTGTTCAGTTTTCCGGGAAACTCGTAGTAGGAGGCGTCTCCGAACGCCGATCCCCGGGCACAACGCCTGGGCATTCGGGTTTTGGAAAACCCTCCTACGGCGGCGCAGTTCCCGGAGAACTGATCTGCAGGAGCATTCGGGTTTTGGAAAACCCTCCTACAGGGGTGCAGCAGTGTGTGTTCAGTTTTCCGGGAAACTCGTCGTAGGAGGCGTTTCCAAACGCCGATCCCCGGGCACAACGCCTGGGCGTTCGGGTTTTGGAAAACCCTCCTACGGCGGCGCAGTTCCCGGAGAACTGATCTGCAGGAGCATTCGGGTTTTGGAAAACCCTCCTACAGCGGTGCAGTTTACTGAGGCCTGGCGGCCGTGGCGGCGGGCGGGACGGACGAATGTGCGACTCTGGGAAGATACGTCTTCTCGTCGTACATCGGGCTTCTGTCCTTCGTGTGGCACGTGACGCAGAGCTTGGGATCGACTCTGACGTGTACCGTGGCGCCCTTGCGTTCCATCCCGTGGGGCAGCACGTTCGCGTGGCAGGTCGCGCACTCCACGCCCGCGGCCTGTCCCGGAGTCGCAACGTACTGGTTTCTCGTTCGCCACATTTCGGAGTGGCAGGGCAGGCAGTCCGCCCTCGCCCTGTTGCGGTCTACAAGGGTCTTCAAAGCCGTGGCGTGCTTTGTTGTAACCCAGTCATCATACTGCCTCTGATGACACGCTCTGCAGCCCAGCGAAGGATAGTAGGGCTTCGCATCGACCCGGCTCGTGCTCGCCGTCTCTTCAGTGACCCGCGGCGCGACGTTTGTTCCTATCACGGCGTCCGCCACGCGCTTTGCTACCTGCACATCCTCGGGGAACTGCTTGTTCAGAGCAACACTCCTGGACGAGATCTTCAGCGACTGACCCGGCGTGAACTCCACGTCAACCACCCCTAGCTGCTTCGACTGATAAAGAGGAGGCATGACGTGAGTATCCCCTACCACCTGCTCCTGGCCGATCGCTCTCCACATACCGGGCACTACGATATCAGGAGCGCCGATGGACCACTTTCTCAAGACTCGGAACCTCCGTCAATACAGAGTTATTCCATAGTGCACCCAGCGCAGTATATGCCGCCGTCACTCGGATGTCAACGCCTGCAGGCAGAGGGCCGGTCTGGCGACCGGCCCTCTGTGTCTCACGCCTTCTCAAGAACGGCTCTAGAAGCCGGTGAAGAACTCGGCGAATAGTATGTCGTTGCCTGGCGCCGCGATGCCGGCCGGCCGGCTCTCGGTGTTCTTCTCGTAGTCGATCTCGACCCAGACTCCCTTGGAGATGGGCTGGATGAGCCCCAAGGTCAACTCCTGCGGGCTCCAGGTAAGCTGATTGGCGGTAAGCGCCTTGTCGTTGTTGATAGCAGACCAACGAGCGTAGAACCTCGTTTTGTCCTTGGGCTGGTAGCCAAGCAGTAACTGGTAGCCGGTCACAGTCAGGAAGCTGAACTGCCCCTGATAGATCTCGGTCTGGAAGACGTAGGGGCCATACGAGTAAGCGCCGTCGAAGCCGTACTTCACGTGCTTTGTGCTCGTGCTCACCACGCCATACGCACCGGCGAGAGTGTTCACGTCGTCCTTTACCATCCGCCCCGCTGCGCCGGAGAAGTGGAACTGGTAGTTCGGCTTGGTGACGCCGATCCTCAGAGAACCGGCGAGTGTTCCGGGGTTGTTGGCGGGATCGTCTTTGTCCACGATGTGAGCGACCACATTGGTGGAAGGCATGAGGTCATTCACCGGATTGCCCGCGAAGTCGCCTATCTTGCGATTCTCAACGCGCAAGTCGGTATACAGCGACGCACCGATATCGGCTCCGCCCAGTGCCTGATCGTACTGAGCGCCGACGATCCTGTCCTGGGTGAACGTCTCAGCCAGAATGCCGTACTGGCTGGTCTTTCTGTTCGGATAGGACGGAGTCAAGCCGAAGTTCAACTGGCGACCCTTGCCGATTCTGATTCGTCCAGGGCCCAGCGGCCTGTCGAGATAGGCGCTTTCCAGGTAGATCCGGAACTGGCCTGCCGTATAACCGCTGGCAGGCGGCACTGTCGGGGAGGCAATGGTGCGGTCCGTCAACCACGGATGGTAGTAGACTTCGACGTAGCCCGTGGTGCTGTCCCCGAGCTGTCCCACCGCGGATAGGGATACTCTCTCCGTAACGAACCTCGCCGGTCGGTCGGGGTTCGCGTAGAACCGGTTCTGCATGTAGCCATGCAGCTCAACGCACGGCACAGTCTGCTGCGCCAGAACCGGAATCGCGGCCAAGCTCAGCAGTAGAGCCACAAGAATTACCGTAGCCAAATGTCTTTTCAACCTTTCCCTCCTACATGATCGGTAGATACCAAACGAGACCTAGTTCACCTTACGTTGCCTTGCCTATCACCTCCGTGTAGGGCAGGGCCTCTGACCGCGACTTTGCGGTGTATCCGCAGTTTCCACCCGGAGTCACTAGTCGTAGTGCCCGTACCTCCCCAAGCCTCGGGACCGAAACTTCCGTGTCCCGGCGTGCGATCACTTCTCTCTGTTATCAATGACACGTTCAGACGCGCTGACCCGCTGTAGGGTGCGGGGCTCAACCAGCCTGACCTTCGGTGTCAGGCCCAGCAGCCCGTGCACGCGGCGCTTGATGGTGTCCTCCAACTCGACAAGACGCTGCATCTGGTCGGAGATCATGCCGCTCGACAGCTCGACCCTCAGCGTTAGATTCTCCAGCCCGCCTTCCCTATCGACAACAATCTGGTAGTGCGGCTGAACGTGTTCGATGTCATACAGAAGCGCTTCTATCTCGCGCGGGTAGATGTTGACCCCGCGAACGATGATCATGTCGTCGGTGCGCTTTCTCACGGACGCCATTCGCGCCGTCGTTCGACCGCACTTGCACTTGCCGCGCGTGATGCGAGTGACGTCGCGCGTGCGGTAACGGATCATCGGCAGGCCCTCTTTGGTCAGCGTCGTGATGACCAGTTCGCCCTCCTCGCCTTCGCCGAGCACCTCCGTCGTCTTTGGGTCTATGATCTCGACAAGGAAATGGTCCTCGTTGACGTGAAGCCCATCCCGAAGCTCACACTCCCCAGCGATTCCCGGCCCCATGACGGCGCTGATGCCGTAGTTATCGGTCGCAACAATACCCAGGCGCGCCTCGATCTCGGCCCGCGCTTTCTCCGACATCGGCTCGCCGCCGAACAGCCCCACCCTGCAGCCACAGACCCGAGGTCGGTACCCCCAGCCGGCTCATCACCTCGATAAGATACAGAGCGAAACTTGGCGTGCTGACGAGCGCGGTGCTGCGGAAATCCTGCATGATCTGCACCTGGCGCTCGGTGTTGCCCGAGGAGACCGGTATGACCGACGCGCCCAGGCGTTCGGCGCCGTAGTGCATGCCGAATCCGCCGGTGAACAGGCCGTAGTCGAACGCAATCTGAACGACATCGTCCTTGGTGACTCCGGCCGCGCTCATCACGCGCGCGGTCTGGTCGGCCCAGTGCTTGAGGTCGTTGCGCGTGTAGCCGACGACGATCGGCTTGCTGGTCGCTCCCGATGACGAGTGTATGCGGACGATCTCGCGCAGCGGCACGGCGAACATCTCGTAGGGATAGCCGTCGCGGAGGTCGTCTTTTGTCGTGAACGGGAGTTTTCGTATGTCGGCCAGGGACTGCACGTCCTCCGGCGCGAGGTTGAGCTGCTCGAACTTGCGGTGGTAGAACGGCACGTTCCGATAGGCACGGTTGACCGTGGTCTGAAGCAGCTCAAGCTGAAGCTGCTCCATCTCGGAACGTTGCATTGTCTCGTATTTGCGATTCCAGATCGGCATCCGCGTCCCCTACTCCACCATCTGCTTGTATCCCTTGCCGAGATACGCGCGCTGAATTTCAGGGTTCTTCGCCAACTCCGACGCGGGGCCTTCCATCACGACCCGCCCAGTCTCCAGAACGTAGGCCCGCTTTGCGATTGCCAATGCAGCCTTTGCGTTCTGTTCAACAATGAGGACGGTCGTTCCTCCCTCTTTTCGAAGATCGGCGATAACGTGAAATATCTCCTTGACCACTAATGGGGCAAGGCCCATCGAAGGCTCGTCGAGAAGCAGCATCCGCGGCCTGCCCATCAACGCCCGCCCAATGGCCAACATCTGCTGCTCTCCGCCGGAAAGCGTTCCGGCCGATTGCCTGGACCGCTCCTCCAGCACCGGGAACGTCCGATACACCCTGTCGAGGTCATCCATGACCTGGCTTCTCTTTGCCGCGCGGCTTCGACGATACGCGCCCAGCATGAGGTTCTCGTAGACGGACATCCCCGGGAACAACTGCCTGCCCTCCGGCACCTGCACGATCCCCATCTCCACGAGCTTGTCCGCGGGCTTGCCGGCAATGTCCTTGCCCTCGAAGATGACGCGGCCGCTTCTTGGCGACAGGACGCCCGAGATCGTGTTGAGCGCCGTGGTCTTGCCCGCGCCGTTCGGCCCGACGACCGCGACGATCTCGCCCGGCTCCACGTGCAGCGACACGCCCTTCAGCGCGAGAATGCGGCCGTAGTATGTCATCACGCTCTGCAACTTCAGCACTACCGCGCCTCCATTCCTAGATAGGCCGCGATAACGCGAGCGTCATTCTGGATTTCGTCGGGCGTTCCTTCGGCGATCTTCTGGCCCTGATCGAGTACGACGACCTCGTCGGAAATGTCCATCACGAACTGCATGTCGTGATCCACCAGAAGCACTGTCAGGCCGTCGGCGACCACCTGCCTCAGCAGCGCGGCAAGCTCGGCGGCTTCTCTGGTTGAGAGACCCGACGCGGGCTCGTCGAGCAGCAGCAGCTTCGGCCTGGTGGCAAGAGCGCGCGCGATTTCCAGCATTCGCTGCTTGCCGAATGGCAGGCTTCCGGCGTCCGTGTCGCCGGCGTCCGCAAGGCCGACCTGCGCGAGGCGCTCCATCGACTCAGCGAGTATCCTGCGTTCCTCGCGGCAGTGACCGATCCAGCGCAGCGCGCCGGCGGCCAAGCCCTGCCTCGTCCAGCAGTGACACCCGACCATAACGTTCTCAAGCACGCTCATGTTCTGGAACAACCGCACGTTCTGGAACGTCCTTGCCACGCCGAATGACGCGACCTCGTAGCAGGACCGGTCCACGATGGACGTGCCGCCAACCCTGACGTCACCGCTCGTGGGCGGCATCAGGCCGGTCAGCAGGTTCAGCAGCGTGCTCTTGCCCGCGCCATTTGGGCCGATCAGAGCCTTGGTCTGACCCTGCGTGACGCGCAGATCGACCTCATTGACGGCGATAAGCCCGCCGAACGACTTCGTGACCGCGGCTGCCTCGATCAGAACGCTCATGACTCCCGGCCTGCCTTTCGTCCGGCAGCGTTGAGCGCGCCGCGAATAGCACTCCCCGCCGCATCGGTCAATCCGCGAACAAGCCCCTGCGGGAGGATCATCATCACCACAATCAGAATAGTGCCGAAGACGATGGGGTCGAGTCCCCTGATCGCGTGGCCGAACAACGTAATGTCGCGCTTGCCGAGAGTCAGGATCCAATCCTTGAGCATTTGTATGGCCGTTGCCCCGAACAGCGCGCCCCACACGCTCGCAAGACCGCCGATCACGACGACCACGACGAGCATGACCGACACGTCGAAGCTGAACTCGGAAGGACTTATGTAGCCGACTCCCACGTTGTGCGCGTAGAGGCTCCCCGCGATAGACGCCAGCGCCGCGCTGAGTACGAAGACCTGTATCTTGTAGCGCTCGGTATCGACTCCGAGTGATTCCGCCGCCTGCTCACTGCCGTGCACAGCGCGAAACGCACGCCCGACGCGCGATCGGACAGTGTTGACCGCCAGCACCAGGGCCGCGAACACAAACAGCCAGACGAGATAGTAGTAAGCCTCCTTGGGACTCACCGCGCGCCCCCGGAAGAAGGAGAACACGTGTTGCATCGGGCCCGGTATCGTGATCGATGGGATGCCATAGATTCCGTCGCTGGAGCCGCCGGTTACCGCCACCCACTTCTCGAGAACAATTCTGACTATCACGCCGAACCCGAGCGTTGCCATCGCGAGATAGTGGCCCTTCAACCGAAGCACCAGCGCCCCGATCAGATACGCGATCAGCCCCGTCACCAGAACGCCGATCACCATCCCTATCCACGGCGACGTTCCCCCACCCGCAAGCACCCTTCCGAGGAACCGGCTTGAGACAATCGCCGCGACGACCCCAATCGCACCCGACAAGGCAGGCTTCCACCAGCCGACCCTGAGCAGCAGTCCAACAACGGCCATTCCCACCACCGTGATGAGAAGCGTCAAGGCGAGCCCCACATGGCCCGCGCCGCATAACCACGACAGCACAACAAGCCCTGCGACGCCCGCGGCGAGCTTCCCGCCCGTTACACGCGTCAGCGACATCAGTCCGGCAGTACCCGCCATGACGCCGATTCCCGCGCTCATTCCGGGGATGATTGGCTCCTGAACCGGCTGAAACGTCAGAATGGCCGAGACATACGCGCCCATGCCAAAGAATGCCGCGTGTCCGAGCGAGATCTGCCCCGCGTATCCCATCAGCAGGTTCAGCCCAATGGCCAGAAGGACGTAGATTCCGATGTAGATCAGTGAAGTGAGGGCCTTTTCCTGTGCAAACCGCGGGATGAACACATAGGCCACCAGGAACAGAACAAACGGCGCCAGAGTGCGGATGTCAAACAGCGGCCCCCGCTTGATCTTGCTCGGAGCAGCAGTGGTCTCGGTAACCGCCATCAGACCACCGCCTTTCTGCGCGCAAGTATGCCCTCCGGCTTCACGAGCAGTACGATGAGAAGTATGACAAACGCGACCGCGTCCTTGTAGTCGCTCATGGACGGTATTATCAGGCCGGCCAGCGCCTCGACGACACCGAGCAGGAGCCCCGCGACTATGCAGCCGCCGAAGTTGCCCAGTCCGCCCAGAACCGCGGCGCAGAACCCCTTCAGACCAAGCGCGGTGCCCATGTTGCACTTGGCGTAGAAGTAGGGCGAGACCGTCACGCCCGCGATCGCGCCCAGCCCCGCCGCCATTACAAACGACAGCACGATCATCTTCTGCACGCTGATGCCGACCAGCTTCGCGCCCGTGGGATTCGACGAGCACGCTCGCATCGCGCGGCCAACGAGCGTGTATTTGAAGAACAGATGAGTCGCGGCCACCAGCAGGATCGTAATGCCCACCACCCATATCTGCTGCGCGCTGATCACGGCGCCAAGCGCATGGAATGTGTGGTCCTCGGAACCGCTGATGCCGGTGAAATAGGGCACGTGCTTCGCTTCCTCGCCCCAGAACAACTGCGCCAGCCCGCGAAGCAGTATCGAGGCGCCGATCGTCATGATGATGAGCGAGATGACCGAGGCGCGTCTGAGAGGCACCAGTACGCAGATCGCAAGCACCGCGCCTACGGCACAGCCCGCCACGATCGCGACTGGAAACGCGATGATCACGCTGAACTTGGCGAGCAGAACAGCGGCCACCATCGCGCCGACCATGACAAACTCGCCCTGCGCAAAGTTGATGACCTGTGTGCCACCGTAGATGATGGAAAACCCTATGGCCACTATCGCATAGATGCAGCCGCTGGTGATCCCTGAGACCACCAGTTGAGGAACCTGGCTTAGCTGATCCATTACTCGCCCGTCACACGCGCTCAGCCGGAGCCCCGACGATTCGGCCAGCTCCGGCTGAGGTAATCCTAACTCACTTGGCCAACGCCCACTTGCCGCTCTTGATCGTGACAAGCGCAAAGGCGCTTTTGTCGAGGCCGTTGTGGTCTGTCTTGCTCATATTGAAGACACCGTCGATGCCTACGAACTTCTTGCGGCTCTCGATATTCGCTCGAATCTTCGCGCGATCCGGGCCGACGGCTTTGAGCGCATCCACGACAAGGGTGAACGCGTCCCACGCATGCCCGCCGAAGTGAATGGCAGGCTGATTGAACATCTTCTGGTAGTCGGCGGCGTATTTCAGCAGCACCTTCTTCTGCGGGTCGGAAGCCGGAATCTGGTTTGCGACGATGATCTTGCCGGACGGAAAGATCACGCCGTCGGCTGCCTTACCGGCAAGCTGTATGAATGCGCGTGTCCGCTATGCCATGGCTCATCAGCAGAGGCTCTTCATGCCCAGTGTCCGCATGTTCTTTGCTACGATGGCCGGGCCTGGGTTGGTGCCCCAGCAGACTACGGCCTGCGGCTTGGCGGCGCGGATCTTGGCAAGCTGCGCCGTCATATCCGTATCCGCGCTGGAGAATGATTCCAGAACGACGGTCTTGATGCCCGCCTTTGTCGAGATGCTTCCGCCATTGCTCCCGCCCGCTGGCGCCGAACGCATTGGCATCATTGATGAACCCGACCTTTGTGATCTTCTTGCTCTTGAGGTAATCGATCAGCCTCGCGACAGCAAGCGAGTCGGTCTGCGCGGTCTTGAACACCTCGGTCTTCACCGGCTCCACGATCTTCACGCTCGCCGCGCAAGAGATAAGCGGCATGCCAGCGTTCTGACACATCGTGGCAATAGCGAGACTGGGCCCGGTGAGAGTGGGACCGATGATAGCTACCACTTTCTTGTCCGCCAGCAGGTCCTGACACGCCTGTGCCGCCACTTCAGGCTTGCCCTGGTCATCATAGTAGATGACCTTTATCGGATGGCCGTTGATCCCGCCCGCGGCATTGACCTGCTTGGCGAGCATTTCGACGGTGTTGCGCTCCGGGACGCCAAGCGGCGCATTGTCCCCAGTATAGGAGAAGATCGCGCCTATGACATAAGGCGCTTTTGAGGCGCTCTTCGGCGCGCAGTTGCATGACGCAACCGCCAGCGCAAAGAGCGCCACGATAAAGACGAACACGAACAAACTACGCTTTCCGAACATCGACCTGATCCTCCTCTTCTGAAGCGTTTCGCCGGCGTACACTGGAAAGATGCTTCGGTGCGCATAGCCCTCCGAAGCACCTTTCCATTTAACTCCTCAGTTCTACTTCACCACCCACTTGCCGTTCTTGATGGTGACAAGGGCGAAGGCGTCGATGTTCAGCCCGTTGTGGTCCTTCGGGCTCATATTGAAGATCCCGCTGATTCCGACGAAACCCTTCGTCTTCTCGATCTTGGAGCGAATCTTCGCGCGATCCGGCCCCACGGCCTTCGCCGCCTTGACTACGAGCATGAACGCATCCCACGCATGTCCGCCGAACGTGTTGGGCGCTTTTCCATACGCCTTCATGAAGTCCGACTCGTACTTCAGCAGGGTCGCGCGCTGCCGGTCGCTCTTGGGAATGGAGTTCGCCACAAGCAGTTTGCCGGCCGGGAAGATCACGCCGTCAGCGGCCTTGCCCGCAAGCTGGATGAATGTCATATTCGCGATGCCGTGGCTCATCAGAAGCGGCTGCTTCATGCCGAGAGTGCGCATGTTCTTGGCAACCACAGCCGGCCCCGGATTTGTGCCCCAGCACAGCACGGCCTGCGGCTTTGCCGCACGGATCTTGGTGAGCTGAGCGGTCATGTCCGTGTCGGAGGTATTGAAAGACTCATAGGCAACGGTCTTGATACCCGTCCGCCTTGGAGAGCTTCTCCCACTGTTCGCGGCCGCTCGCACCGAATGCGTTGGAGTCGTTGATGAAGCCGACGGTCTTGATCTTCGCCTTCTTCATGTAGTCGATGATCTTGGCAACCGCGAGCGAGTCGGTCTGCGCCGTCTTGAACACATACGGCTTCACCGGCTCGACGATCTTAATGCTCGCCGCGCATGAGACAAGCGGCATCTTCGCGCTCTCGCACATCCCCGCGATGGCCAGGCTGGGACCTGTCAGCGTCGGACCGATGATCGCGATGACGTCCTTGTTGCCGAGCAGGTCCTGGCATGCCTGGCGGCCTTGTCAGGCTTGCCGGCATCATCGTAGAAGATCGACCTTCACCGGATGCCCATTGATGCCGCCTGCAGCGTTGACCTGCTTCTCGAGCATCTCCACAGTCTCACGCTCGGGAACCCCGAGGGGCGCATTGTCACCTGACGTGGTGAATATCGCGCCGATGACATAGGCTGGCTGCTTCGCCGCACCGAACGCGCAGTGCGCCAGTCCGACAACGGCAAGAGCCAGCAGCAACACGAGAAACCGTTTGTTGACCACTTTCCGTTAACCCTCCATACGGCTGGTTCTACAGGGAATGGAGCTCATCCCCCGTGAGTATGCGAACGCCCTTCTCCTGAAGGATCGTGATCGCCTCGTCCACCTTTTCGATACGGAACACGACTATGGCATTCTCACCCGATGTGCCGACAAACGCATACATATACTCGATGTTGAGTGCCGGACTCAGCGAGAATGTCGATGATGCCGGCCAGCCCGCCCGGCCGGTCGGGCACCTCGATAGCGAGCACCTCGGTGAGCGCGACGGTGAACCCCGCCTTGGTAAGCGCCGACTTCGCGGCCGCGGGGTCATTGACGATCATGCGCAGCAGCCCGTAGTCGATCGTGTCCGCAATCGAAAGCGCGCGGATGTTGATCGAGTTGTCCGCAAGAGTCCGCGTCACGTCGGCCAACCGGCCCGACTTGTTCTCTATGAAGACCGAAAGCTGGCTAACCTTCACTGGTTCAGGTCCCTCCTGTCTATGACTCTCTTGGCCTTGCCTTCGCTTCGGGCGATGGTCTTGGGCTCGACCAGCTTGACCTTGACGGTGATTCCAAGCATCGAGTGAAGCTCGTGCGCTATGCGACGCTCGAGCGACTCGAGAGCGCGCACCTCGTCGGAGACCAGATCCGGCGACACCTCGACCCACACCTCCATCTCGTCCATCTTGCCGTGTTCTCGTTCCACGACGATGAGATAGTGCGGCTCGGTGCCCTCGATGTCGATCAGAACGCTTTCGATCTGCGACGGGAAGACGTTGACGCCGCGAATGATGAGCATGTCGTCCGACCGGCCCATCACCCTGTGCATCCGCACCGACGATCTGCCACACGGACACTGGCTGTCGTCGAGATAGGTGATATCGCGCGTGCGGTATCGGAGCAGCGGCAGCGCCTCTTTGGTGAGGCTCGTGAACACGAGCTCGCCAATCGAGCCCGGCGGCAGGACCTCCCCTGTCTCCGGGTCGATGATCTCGGCGATGAAGTGATCCTCGTTGATGTGCAGTCCGCACTTCTCCATGCACTCGTAGGAAACCCCCGGCCCCATGACCTCGCTGAGGCCGTAGATGTCGAGCGCGTCGATGCCGAGCAGTTCCTCGATCTCCCGGCGCATGTTCTCGGTCCACGGCTCCGCTCCCAGAAACCCAACGCGCAGGCTGGACTTGCTGCATGTCGATGCCGGCCTCGATCGCCGACTCGCCCAGCAGAAGCGCATAGCTCGGGGTGCAGCACAGGACCGTGCTTCCGAAATCCTCCATTATCTGGAGTTGGCGCTTCGTGTTGCCCCCCGACATCGGGATCACCGACGCGCCGATCTTCTCGGCGCCGTAGTGCGCTCCCAGCCCGCCGGTGAATAGCCCGTAGCCGTAGGCATTGTGGACTATGTCGCCCTTTGTTGTGCCACCGGCGCCAAGCGTGCGGGCCATCAGCTCGGCCCACGTCGCCAATGTCGCCTCGCGTGTAACCTACGACGGTGCTCTTGCCGGTCGTACCCGAACTGGCGTGCACGCGAACAACCTGATCCATGGGCACGGCGAACATGCCGAACGGATAGTTGTCGCGGAAATCGCTCTTGACGGTGAAGGGGATCTTGCCAAGATCATCGACACTCTGTATGTCCTTCGGGCTCAAGCCGTCTCATCGAACTTGCGCCTGTAGGCAGGTACGTTCTCGTAAGCGTGTCTGACGGTGTTTGCGAGACGTTCAGACTGCAGGGCGCGGAGCTTGGCGCGATCCATGCACTCGGTTTCTTTGTTCCAATAGTACATCCAAGGCCCTCGGCAGCGATTTGAAATGAAGCTGTAATAATACCTTAAGCTCTGCCCATTATCGCACAGCTCAGCAGCGAGTGCAAGGTCAATTCCTGTCAGCCCATCCTTATTGACTCGGCCTCAGCCATTCCTTCTTTCCTTAAGGCAATGTGCAGTTCTGCGGCATGGCTCCGGCGCCTCGGCGGTTTGACTTTTGCAGACCCCCGGCCTATACTTCTACTTGTCACGAACACCGATCCTCAGCGGACAGCATGGCCGACGAACTCAGAGAACTCTTCAAATATCGCTACCTGCTCTCGCAGCTTGTCGTGCGGGACATCAAGGTCCGCTACAAGAACTCCTTGCTCGGCTTCTTCTGGTCGCTCGCCAACCCACTGATTCAGGTTGCGACGATGACCATCGTCATCAAGTACGTCATGCAGCTGGACATCCCCAACTACTCGGCGTACCTGCTGGTCGGGTATCTGCCGTGGATGTTCTTTCAGATGGCGCTGCTGGACTCCAGCCAGGTCGTGCTCGTCGCACAGCGATCTGCTGCGAAAGGTCTACTTCCCGCGCGAGGTGCTGCCGCTTTCGGTCGTGATCGCGAACCTTATGCACTATCGTGCTGGCGCTGGTCGTATTCTTCGCCTACTTGCTCTTCTACAGGTTCTTCCTGCACGGCGCGTCGATAGGGATCTCGGTGCTGTGGCTGCCGGTGTTGATGGCGCTGCAGACGGCGCTCGTGATCGGGCTGACGTTCTTCATCTCATGCCTCAACGTGTTCTATGAGGACGTCAAGTACCTGCTGACCGTTCTGCTGAACGTGTTCTTCTACCTGACCCCGGTGATGTATCCGGCGGAGCTTGTGTTCAGGAAGCTCAACTCGCTCCATCTGCCGATCCTGTATAAGCTCTATATGCTGCTTCCGATGAATGCGCTCACTGATGCCTATCGCAAGACCCTGCTGCCGCCGATCAAGGCGCTGACAATAAGAGGCACGGCCGTCGAGAGCCTGCCGCTGGACTATGGCCGACTCTCGCGGCGGCGGCGCGATCTGTCTGCTGATCGCTGCCGCGGGGTATGCGTTCTTCAACGCCCGCAAGTGGGTGTTCGCGGAGCGGGTGTAATGGATTACGCCATAAAGCTGGACAATGTTAGCAAGTCGTTCGAGCTGGTGAGGGAGAAGTCTACCTCGCTCAAGTCGGCGCTGCTCTCGATGCGCCGGCGACGCACTGAGAAGGTGCTTGGGCTCGACCACATGTCTCTGTCGATTGCCCAAGGCGAGACGGTCGCGATCATCGGCAAGAACGGCTCCGGCAAGAGCACGCTGCTTCGGTGATCGGCAGAGTCTATCGTCCCAACCAGCGGCACCGTAGAGGTTCACGGCAGAATGTCCACGATGCTCGCTCTGGCCGCGGGTTTTCACCCCGAGCTGACCGGGCGGGAGAACATCTACTTCAACGGCGCGATTCATGGGCCTGAGCGCCGCGGACCTGGCGGCAAGATCGATCGGATCATCGATTTCTCCGAGCTCAACGATTTCATCGACTCGCCGGTGAAGACATACTCCGACGGTATGCTGATGCGGCTTGGGTTTTCCATCGCGGTGGAGACCGACCCGGACATACTGCTGATCGACGAGGTCCTGGCGGTGGGCGACGCCGAGTTTCAGGAGAAGTGCTACGACCGGATCGACGCGTTCAAGCGCGCGGGACAAGACGATTGTCTTTGTAACTCACGATCTCGATGCCGCGAGAAACGTCGCCTCGCGAGCAATGTGGCTGAGCGGCGGAGAGGTACGTGCCGACGGGGAAACTGCACAAGTTATCGAGAAATACCTGGACAGCCTTGTGCACGTCCACGAAGCCGGACAAGAGGGTATCACCAAGGTATAGAGCGGAGGTGGGTAAGTGTTCAACATTCTCATCATACACGGCCCCAATCTGAACCTGCTTGGGACCAGGGAAACAGCGGTCTATGGCGTCGAGACGCTCGAGGAGATCGATGACGCGCTGCGCAGAACCTTGCAAAGGAACTCGGCGTCGGTCGTGATATACGGCAGTCCAACTCCGAGGGCGAGATCGTCGATCTGATACAGCACGCCGCGAAGACAGCCAAGGGCATTGTCATCAACCCGGGCGCGTATACGCACTACAGCTATGCGATCCGAGACGCGCTCGCGGCGGTGAAGCTGCCCGCGGTCGAGGTGCATCTCTCCAATATCTACGCCCGCGAGGACTTCCGGCACAACTCCGTGATCGCGCCGGTTGCGGCAGGCCAGATATCGGGATTCGGCGCAGACAGCTACCTGCTGGGACTGCGCGCGCTCGTGGGGCTGCTCCGCGATGCTTGAGATAGCCGCGTCGAGCAAGCTTCGAGACTTGATCGCCAGAGGAAACTCGACGCGTCTCCTCGTCACCAGCCATCCCCAACGTCTTCTATCTGACGGGCTTCACGGGCTCCACCGCCGCCGCGATCGTCACAGCGGGACGACTGCCATCGTCCTGGTCGATCCGCGCTACACGGTGCAGGCCAGGGCCGAGTGCACAGGCTTCACCGTCGTCGAATACGTCGGCAAGTCCACAATCGCAGCGGCGGCTGAGCTGATCAACGAGCTTGCAGTCGCAGAGCCTTGGCTATGAGGCGGACGACGTGACGGTCTCTACCTTTCGCCGGCTTCGCGCCAAGACGTCTCGCACCGTATCATTGCGCGGCACGAAGGGCCTGGTCGAGACGCTGCGGCGGGTCAAGGACGCTGACGAGATCGAGCTGATCCAGCAAGGCGGCTCGGCATCGCCGATGCGGCGTTCGAGACCATGATCCAGCGAGATCGCTGTCGGCATGTCCGGAGAAAGAGTAGCGCTGCTTGATCGATACGACGCTCAGAAGCCTCGGCGGGGACAAGGAGGCATTCGAGACGATAGCCGCGTCCGGACCGAACGCCGCCTGCCCACACGCCAGCCCCACGGACCGGCTGATCCAGCGCGGCGTCGCTGCTGAAGCTCGACTTCGGCGCGCGCTATCGCGGGTATAACTCCGACATCACGCGCACCGTGTGCATCGGGCATGTCAACAGCGAAGCAGAAGGAAGTCTATGGCATTGTGCTGGAGGCTCAACTCAAGGCCATCGACGCAATCGCGCCAGGCAAGACCGGAAATGAGATCGATGCAGTCGCCAGGGACTACATCGCATCAAAGGGCTACGGCGACAACTTCGGCCACGGGCTGGGCCACGGGCTCGGCATACTCGTCCACGACGGCCCCGGTCTTTCTCGCACCAGCGATGTCGTGCTCGAGCCGGGAATGGTGGTGACCGTGGAGCCCGGGATCTACATCGAGGGCTGGGGCGGAGTTCGTATCGAGGACGATGTGCTGGTGACCGAGACGCGGCGCCGAGATCCTCACCCATGCTACCAAGGAACTATCTCGCTATAGGGGGCGTCTCCTGACGGCGGCCCGCCGGCCCTAGAACGCGATCTTGTGCCGGCGCATGCTGATTCCCTCGAGTAATCCAATCGCCATGAGGTTGGCCAACAGGCTGCTTCCCCCGTAGCTGAACATCGGCAGCGGCACACCTGTGACCGGCATTATCCCGAGCGTCATGCCCATGTTCACCACGATGTGGAAGAGGAACATCCCGACCACGCCCGCAGCGATGGCGCGCGCGATTGCGTCCTCGGTCGCCGACATTATGTGCAGGCCGCGCCAGACCAGCACAAAGTATAAGCGCAGCAGTGCCACGCGACCCGACGAAGCCCAGCTCCTCGCCCACGACCGTGAAGATGAAGTCCGTGTGCTGCTCCGGGATGAATCTCGCGCTCCCGTTGCGTTCCACGCAGAAAACCCTTTCCAATGAGCTGCCCCGAGCCGATGGCGATGCGCGACTGGGTCACGTGATAGCCGCTGCCTCTCGGATCCGCGGCTGGGTCAACGAAACTCACGAGTCGGTTCTTCTGATAGTCCTTGAGCACGCCAGTGGACGTGAAACACCGCGAATCCCAGCACACCAGCACGCCGCCACGAAGATCAGAATGTTCTTGATGTCGGTGCCCATTACGAACAGCATCGTCAGCCAGATCGAGATCAGCACCAGGCTGGTTCCAAGATCAGGCTGCTTGAATATCAACAGCATCGGCACCGACAAGATAGAGCAGAGATGACACGAACGTCTCGAATGTGCGAATCTTCTCCATCCGTCCTGACCAGAAAGGTCGCCAGCGCGATTATCAGGATCACTTTGGCAAACTCGGATGGCTGGATGCGGATCGGGCCGTATCCGATCCATCTCTGCGCGCCCTTGGAGTGACAGTCCGGCAACGATCACGCCGGCAGCAACAGAGCAGTTGATCGCAGTAGAGCTTGCCCGAGATCCTCTGGAAAACGCCGTAGTCGACAGAGGCAACGATCGCTGCCGCGATCAGGCCGATGACAGCCCACATGAGCTGTCGCTCGACATAGCCCATGCCCGCGGACCTCCCTTGCTAGCGCTGTAGATCATCGTGCAGCCGAACGCAAGATTGCCACGCGGCGAAGAGAAGCATTATATCGAAATTCGTAAGTAGTCTGCGATCCATATGAGCCACCATTGCAGAGCGAACCCATACCGACCACCGGCCGGACCAGTGTCAGGAATGCCGACATTCAGGATGCGTTCGCTCTGCCGTTTGTTGTAGATTCCCTGAACCCTATATTATAATATAGATAGCCGGGTGTTGTAGAGCGAAGATTTCCCACCCGAGCTCGGAGCGAACCGTTTTGACAGATCGCCACTGCGTTATTTGATTCTCCTTCTTGCCGCAACGGCCGCGTCGTGTCAGCCACTGGAACCATCCATCACCAAGATGGGGAACGGTCTGACGGTGATCCTGCAGGAGGATCATGCGGCGGAGCTTGGTGGGCATCGATGTCTGGGTCAAGGCCGGCAGCGCGATTCGAGACGCGCAAGAACAAGCGGTGTCTCGCATTTCATCGAGCATCTGCTCTTCAGCAGCCACCCGCAAGCGCAAGCCCGGCGATATGGACCGCGAGATGGAGAGCCTGGGCGCCACGCTGGACGCCCATACGACAGTCCGACTACGCCCACTTCAGCACGACGGTTAGCTCGCGCTATCTCACCAAGGCGCTCGATGTCTTTGCCGACGCTGTCAACAATTCTCAAGTTCCGCGACAGGAAGACATCGAACAAGAGCGATCTGTGATCCTCGACGAGATCGCGCGCAAGCAGACCGAATCCTGATGTCGTCTGCCGACGACCTGCTGGCCAAGAAGCTCTATGGCGCGCATTCCGTACTCGCTGCCGTTCGAGGGCACGTCAGGAGTCCGTCAAGGCTATTACGCGGGACGACATATTCGATTTCTACCACCGACTACTACGTGCCAGCGAATATCGCCATAGTGCTTGGTCGGGGATTTCGACAAGCAGAGCGCGGTATCGGAGATCGGGCAGCTATTCCAGGGGATCGCGCGGCGCGGTTGCCGGCGACAAGCAGTTACTCGATTGCCAAGCTGACAAGCAGGTGATCCATTGTCGCGTCAAGGCTCCTTCGAGAGCAACTATCTGGCGATCGGCTTCCTCGGGCCTGATGGCGTCGGACTACGAGGACGTCTGCGCGACCGATGTGCTGCTGACTTATCTGGGGCTCGGCTGCGGAAGCTGGCTGTCCGACGAACTCCAGAGCAGAAGCAGGGACTCGCTATCGATTGGACGCGCGGACTTCGTCACCCAGCCCGGCCCGGCGCTGATCAGCATCATTGTGGCCGGCGACCAAGACCAATATCGCCAAAGCCAAGGACGCGATATTCGCCAAGATCGAGGAGATCAAGACGAACGGCATTAGCGCAGATCGATATCGACCGCGCAAAACGCTCGCTGCTGGGCGAGGCCGCTTTTCAGGGCGAGACCGTCCGGGAGGGCTGCGCGAACAACTATGGTTTCTACTTCGCCGTCTCCGATCCTGAGTTCGCGGCAAGTATTCGGACGTGCGTGCAGTCGGTAACCAACGACGCGATATGCAGCGCGTCGCGCGCAAGTACTTCGATTCGAACGCGGCCGCGTTGTGACCATCGGCCCCGACCAGGAGGACTCGAAATGACCCGAGTCCACAAGGATCGCCGTTTGTCGCATCTGCTGCTCGTGGTCGCGCTGTCCGGCTTGTGTGGCGCCGACGCGGTTGCGAGCAAAGCCGGACTCAGCAGATTGTCAAGAAGGTGCTCGACAACGGCCTGACGGTGATTGTCAAGCCGGAGAAGGGCAGCGGGCTGGTGGCGATCGTCGCGATTGTTAAGGTCGGCGCCGGTCAGGAGAGCATCCAGACAGCGGGCGTCGGCAACTTCGTCTCCCGCCTCCTGCTTGCCGAGCACGCGTCTGAAGTCAGCCGAGCAGGTCGCGTCCATCGCCGATGAAGTCGGCGGCAACATCGGAACCGATGGGATCCCGACGTTACCAGCATCCGCACGGTCACCACGTCCGTCGGCTTCGACGGAGCGATGAGCCTCATCGGAGAATGCCTCACCGAGGCCAATTTCGAGTCCCAGTGGGTCGAACAGCAACGGAAGTCCCTGCTCAACGGACATGCAGACCGGCAGCGATGACGTGTTCCAGACCGCGCATACTGCCGAACTGCGGCAACTGCTCTACGAAGACAACGGCTACCGCCGGCCACTCGAGCGTCTCCGAGCGCGCCGTGACCTCGCAACCCCGCAGGATCTGCAGAAGTTCTTCTCGATGTACTACGCGCCCAACAACATGGTGCTGTCGATTGCGGGCGACGTGACTGTCGAGCACGCTATGGATCGTGTCGAGAAGGCGTTTGCCGGAGTGATCGCGCGCAAGCTGCCCATTGACCGGGGCGTTCCCGACGAGACCCTCGACCGCCCCAAGGTTCCGCGCCTCCGAAGATGGACTTGGGCGCGGCTTATCTGCTCGTGGGCTGGCTTGCGCCGGCCGTAGGCTCGCCGGACTACCCCGCGTTTGCAGTTGCCGGCACTGCGCTCGGCGGCGGGAAAGGGATCGCTGATGTTCCAGGAGATCAGGCAGAAGCAGGGCATCGGCTACGAGATCGGCACGATGTACCCTAGGCTGCGGTATCAGAGCCACGTGGTCGCTTACATTGTCACTGATCCTTTCAAGAACGCGCCGCCGGGATCCAAGCCGAGCCTGCTTCTCGAAGACGCCAGGAAATCGCTGATCTCGCTTGTGGACAAGCTGAAAGATGAAGCAGCTGTCGCCGGAGGACCTCGAACGGGCGAAGGGCTACACGATCGGGACTTACGCTCTGCGGCACCAGCACCTGCTGGACCGAACATTCCTGCTTGGATGGGCCGAAGCCGTGGCCGGCGGGTATGGATTCGACACCGGGTACGCCGACCGAATCCAGGCCGTCACAGCGGCGGATGTGCAGCGCGTGGCGAGGAAGTACTTCACCAACTACGCGGCGGTGCTATTCCTGCCGAAGGCCGAGTCGGAAACCCACCGAATGATCACAGAAGCTTCGAGGCCATCCCGCTCCTGCCCATACGGGCACAGCTCGATCAGAGGACAGACCTCGCAGCGCGGCGTTGGGGCCTTGCATATCTCCCTGCCCAGTGCGACGATGAGGTGGTTGAACAACGTCTGCTCGCTTTCGGGAATGATCTCGCGCAGGTCGCGCTCGATCTTTGCGGGGTCTTTCTGCTCTGTAAGCCCGAGGCGCTGGGAGACGCGCGTCACGTGCGTGTCCACGATCACGGCGGGCTGGCCATAGCAGACGCCGACGATCAGATTCGCGGTCTTCCGCCCCACCCCACTGAGTTTGACGAGTTCATCAATGGTTTCCGGCACTTGCCCGCCGTAGTCGCTGCATTATCTGCCGCGCGGACTCGATCACGGCCTTGGTCTTGTTTCTGAAGAAGCCGGTGGGCCTGATCATCTCCTCAAGCTCCGCTTGGTTCGCGTTGGCGAACGCTTCGACGCCGGGATACTTCGCGAACAGCGCAGGGGTGGTCTCGTTGACTCGCTCATCGGTGCACTGCGCGGCGAGTATCGCGGCGACCAGCAGTTCGTGGCACGTGCTGAAGTCCAGCGTGCACTTGGCGGCGGGATACGTCGCCTTCAGAATGGCGATTATCTCGCCGACACGCGCCCTGGGTTCGGCTTTGGATCTGTCGCTCATTTCGATCTGCAGGCCACAAACGCAGCGAAGGACCTGTCGTAGGTCCGCTCCACTTCCGCGGGGAAGCAGCAGGCGGGCAACTGGTTCATACCCAGATGGTAATGGAGGCACTCGCAGCACTTGCCATGCCGCGAGCAGCCGGCATACGTGCAGTTGCACTTCTTGTTGTTCTCAGGCGAGCCGTTCACAGGCCATATCAGCGACTCCTTGGACGTTGGTTGGTTGATTCTAGGCGAAAACACACCGTCGCGTCAACGCGCATTGACGAGTTCGCACGGGGCTGGTATAGTCAGCCCATGGGCAAGTCTCTCGCGACTCGTTCGTCTTCTGCTTGCTGATTGGCGGAGCGGCGCGTTGGCCGACATCGACTACGCCTGCCTCGATCCCGTTGTCGAAGTGCGCGGCGTATGGATCGACGCGGGCGCTATTCCCAAGACCGCGCGGGGAATCCGGCAGATGGTCCGGTCGTACGCGAACGCCAACTTCAACATGCTGCTGCCCGAGACCATCTGCAGAGGCTACGCGATCTACCCCAGCACGCTGATCGGGCGCGATCCCAGATTCGCCGGCGCTGTTGACCCACTGCGATTGATGATCGATGAGGCCCATAAGCTGGGCATCGAAGTGCACCCGTGGGTGTGGGTATTCCGCGCCGGGTACGCCAAAGACAAGGGCTCGATTCTGAGGCGCGCACCCCGACTGGGCCGAGCTCGACATCAACGGCAAGGACCTCTCTCCCAACGGCGGTTACTGGCTCAGCCCCACCAACCCTGCCGCCAGGGACTTCCTCGCGTGCGTCTACGCCGAACTGGCCGACCAAGTATGACATCGACGGACATCCATCTCGACTACATCCGCTATGAGATCGAGGATAAGTCGTCCTACGGCTTCGCACCGACGAGCACGTGGTTGTTTGAGAAGCAGTACGGCGTCAATCCCGCTGACGTGCAGCCGGGCACCCTCGATCAGCTCTTCTGGATCAAGTTCAGGGAGCGGCAGGTGAACACATTCGTCCAGCGGATCGCGCTGCAGACGAGATCGATCCGACCACGTGCGATCATCTCCGCCGCCGTCGGACAATATCCGCCCGACGCGCGCGTTCAACTGCTGCAGAACTGGCCCAACTGGGCGGCCAACAAGTGGATCGATCTTGTTGTGCCCATGTCCTACGAAGGGGACGACGCGCGGTTCGGCCGGCTCATCCTTCGGCAGCGGGAGGCGCTGCGTTGCCCTGCGCTGCTGGCGGAGGGCCTGGGTGTGTTCAGGCACAAGGACCCGGCGCAGACGGTGGCCCAGATTGCGATATCGAGACGGATGGGCGTATTGGGCCAGGTGGTGTTCGCTGCGTCGTATATGGGCCCGGCCCAATTCGTTGCCCTGAAGTGCGGGCCTTACGCCAGGCCCGCGGTGCTGCCGTTTCGCGACCTGAGCCGAGCCTGCGAGCTTCTATCTGAGAAGGCGAACGAGTGCCGCGCGGCAGGAAACGCTGATCTTGCGGTGTACTATGCGAACGCCGCGAAGTCTCTGGCCGACTACGACGCGTATCGGCGCGCAAAGACGGGCTATGTCGCGCCCGAACTGCCTCAACTGCCTTGACCTTCGGTATGAAGGGCATGATATAATCAGTTAGCCTGTAGGCTATAAGGCGGCTGATTCCGAGAGGGGTGGTAATAGTGAAGTCGATAGTCTGTTGCGCCTTGGCGCTTCTGTTCGTAGAGACCTGCTGGGGCGCGGTTCCGAGGCCGGAGTATCCGTGTCCTCAGGCCGTGCGCGCCGAATGGATAGAATCTCAACGGCACGTGGGAGTTCTCTGAGACAGATGACTCGGCGGACACTCTGTATCTAAGCGACAAGCCCTATCCTGACAAGATCGTCGTGCCCTACTGCCGCGAGAGCAAGCTGTCCGGGCTGGAGCGCAAGGGCTTCGTCAAGAACGTGTGGTATCGACGGACGTTCGAGATGCCGAAGACCTGGCGCTCGCCGCGAACGATACTTCACATCGGCGCTTGCGACTATCGAAGACACGAGTCTGGCTCAACGGCACCATTCTCGGCGAACATATCGGCGGGAGCGCGCCGTTCTCGTTCGAGATCACCGATAAGCTCAAGCCTGGTCCGAACACGCTCATTATCAGCGCCTACGACGACAATCGCTCAGGACTGCAGGCCGTCGGGCAAGCAGTCGCCGCAGTTGGAGAGCTTCGGGTGTATGTATACTCGCACGACGGGCATCTGGCAGACCGTGTGGCTGGAGGGTGTTGGAAGCGCCTATATTCGCGACTTTCACATCGAGCCGGACCCGTCCAACGGGCGTGTTCTGATCGACGCCGAGATCGACGGCCCGCAGAGTGATGCCGAACTCATGATCACGGCCACGGCCGGCAACAAGGTGGTGGGCAAGGCCGAGGTGCCAGCGAACTGGCGTGACACGCACGCCGTGGTGACCCTCTCGGACAAGCGGCTGTGGTCTGTTCAGAGCCCGTTCCTCTACAACTTGCGGCTCGAAGTGACTCGCGAGAGGCAAGGTCATCGACTCCGTTGGCTCGTACTTCGGCCTGCGGGACGTGAACGTACAGCGGGGCGGCCATCCTCATCAACGGCAAGCCGGTGTTTCAGAGGCTGGTGCTCGATCAGGGATTCTACCCCGACGGAGTCTGGACGGCGCCGACGGATAGCGATCTCCGCCACGATATCGAGCGATCCACAGGTGCTGGGATTCAACGGCGCGCGGCTGCATCAGAAGGTCTTCGATCCGCGGTTCCTCTACTGGGCCGACAAGACTGGGCTATCTTGTATGGGGAGAGTTCCCGAACTGGGGAGCGAACTACGGAAATCCCGCGGTCGATCTGGCCGTTTATGACGAGTGGGCTCGATGTGCTCCGCAGGGACCGCAATCATCCGTCGATAGTCGGCTGGTGCCCGTTCAATGAAACCAGACGCCTCATGCGGGCGAGCTGCAGAAGACGGTCGTCAAGCTCACCATCTGGTCGATCCATCGCGGCCGGTGATCGACACGAGCGGCTACGTTCACAGCGTCGCCGAGCCGGACGTGCTCGACGCGCACGACTACGACCAGAACCCCGAGTCGTTCAGGGCGCGCTGGTGCGATTCGTTCGGCCCGCAACTCGATCATTCCAGCAAGATACACCGGCACCGGGGACCACCCATTCGTGCCGTTCATGGTCAGCGAATATGGCGGGATCGGGTGGACGACGACCGGCGGATGGGGTTATGGGGCCGCGCCAAAAGACATAGAGCAGTTCTACGCCCGCTACGCCGGACTCACCGACGCGCTTGCTCGACAGCCGGTATATGTTCGGGTTCTGCTACACGCAGATAACGATGTAGAGCAGGAACGAAACGGCATGTATACCTACGACCGCAAGCCCAAGTTCGACGCCGCGCGCATCAAGGCATCAACTCCCGGCAGGCGAGCTGCGAAAAGAATCCAGCGTTGCATACGAGAGCCAGCTACTCGCCGCGGATGCCGTGGACCGTCCTAGTCGGCGCCGTTCCAGGACAAAGACCTCGCGCGGCAGTGGAGTTATACGACAGAGAAGCCGCGTCGGCGCTTGGATGAAGCCGGACTATGACGACAGCAAGTGGCAGCAGGGGCTCGGCGGCTTCGGAGACAAGGGCGGCTGGGAATGGGCGATACACACGCCTTGGAAGCACCAGCGACATCTGGCTGCGGCAGGCGTTCTCCTACGACGGAACGCCGTTCGGCCGAGCGCTGCTGGTCACGCACTACGACAACGCGACCGAGTTCTATCTCAACGGCGTGCTCGATCCGCTCAGCCAAGGTCTGGAACGATCGATACGACGGCTTCGATGTCAGCAAGAACGTCAAGAAGGCCATCAGGCCGGGGCGCAACGTTATCGCGATCCACTGCCATCAGGACAGTGGCGGGCAGTTCATCGACGCGGCGCTGCTCATCGGCGAAGTCGACCAGTAGGAGGGGTCTCCAGACCCCGAGTCCGCGCAGGTCGCCGTCTGGAAACGCCTCCTACGCGTGGAATGGCTGGTAGACGCAGTAGGGCTCTTCGTCCAGGAAGTCGCCCGTCTCGGCATACGCGCGCGCCCGGCATCCGCCGCATACGCGCGCGTATTCACATCTGCCGCACTTGCCCTTGAGAAGCGACGGGTCGCGCAGCTCCGCGAACAACTCCGACTCGCGCCATATAGTGCTCAAACGGCGTCGTCGAGCACGTTGCCCGCGCTCACGGGGAAAGTAGCCGCAGGGGTACACGTCGCCCTTGTACGATACAAAACACACTGCGCTCCCGGCAAGACAGCCCTTCGTCATCGCCTCCATGCCGTGCGTCTCCGGCGTGATCTTGATGCCTTCGGCTTTTGCGCGCTGCCGCATCACTCGGAAATAGTGCGGCGCACACGTCGCCTTGAGATTGATTGGGGCCGTCTTGGAGGCATCGTAGAGCCAATTCAGGACCTCCTCGTACTCCTGCGGCGAGATCATCTCGCGGCCGCTGATCTCCTTGCCGCAGCCCGTCGGCACCAGCAGGAACAAATGCAGCGCGCACGCGCCGATGGCTACGGCCAGGTCGAGAATGGCCGGCAGTTGGTGGAGGTTGTGCTTGGCGACGGTGGTGTTGATCTGTACCGGCATTCCCGCGGACTTGCAGAACTCGATCCCGCGAATAGCGGCGTCAAAAGCCCCGGGTAGACCCCGAAACGAATCGTGCGTCGCGGATCCGCGCCATCCAGGCTGATACTGACTCGCTGGATTCCAGCACTCGACCAGCTTCGCCGCAACGCTCGGCATCGAGCAGAGTGCCGTTCGTCGCAAGAACCATGCGAAGCCCCAGACTGCGTGCCATACCTTGCGATGTCGAAGATGTCCCCGCGAACCAGCGGCTCTCCGCCGCTGAGCACGATCACCGGCTTGCGAAAACGAGGCTACGTCCGACAGCAGGCTGCGGCTCTGCTCGAGGCCGAGTTCCTCCGAGCTCCGGTCTTCCACCGCGCTGGCCCGGCAGTGAACGCACTTGAGATTGCAGGCGTTGGTGGTCTCCCAGAAGATCGAGTCGGAGTTGAGCAGCCGCGCCGGGCGTGTGTGTGTGCATACTCTCAGTTTACACGAGCATGGCGTCGCACGCAAAGGCTCGTACAAGCACGACGGCGGAGGACCGTCAGGTCGTCCGCCGTCACTCTAACGAAAAGCGAATGCAGCGACATCACCAGCTTAGGACATCGATTTCTTCTTCCGTCCGCCACCGTGACTTGCTTCGCCGCCCTTCCGGCCGGCTACGCGTGCTTCATCGCTAGTCCACTCATGAGCAGTGCCCTTCATATGAGCGGCACGCCCACCCTTGCGGGCGATCTCTTTCTGCTTTTCGGGGTCCATGGAGGCAAACCCTCTAAGCCGAGTGGACATAAGGACACCTCCCTCCATCCCTGGGCAACGTTAACTGAGCTTTTCACCGAACTCGTTCTTACCCCAGCTACCAATCCCCTAAACTGAGCAAGTTAGTAATTTGCATCTGCTTTCCGCCGCGTTAGATCTTCAACTCGCGGAACCTGGCGCGAACCTCATCAGTCGTGTATAATGTGAGCTAGAAGAAGTGGTTCCAAGGAGTGCTTATGAAGACGATAATCGCCGTTCTTACTGCTCTTGCGGTTTTCGCTGTCTGCATACCGGTGCTTGCCGCGGATGAGCCCGCTCCACCGCCGCCCGGCCCACCTCCCGCAGTTGAGAAGCCGGCTCCTCCGCCCGCTGCGCCGGACAAGCCCGCCGCGCCTCCGCTGGCTCCAGCGAAGCCTGCGCCCAAGCCGAACACCGTAACACGCCCGGCGCCGCCGAGCGGTGCGCCTACGATGGCCAACCGCGCCCATGACGTTATAGTGGGTCCCACCGACTCCAACAACAACCCCAGGCAGGTGCGCGGCAAGGTATCCGTAGTGGCCGTTCCGCCGCCGTCCGCGGCGATCACGTCTGTTGAGGTCTTCTTCAACTCCGCGCTCATCGGGCAGACGTCGCAGAAGCCCTACAAAGTGGAGTTCAACACTGATACAGTCAGCCCTGGCCTCCACACGTTCAAGGCGGTCGGTCTTGGCGCGGACGGCAAGCAGGTCTGGACCGCTTCGACAGCAGTTGCCGTATCCAGTGCAACCGTCACGGTGGCGGCTCCGGTCAAGCCCGCTGCCCCGCCGGCTGGTCCGAACGGGCCAAAGCCCGCGCCGTCTCCCAACGCCACGAAGCCCGCGACGGTGATTACTCCTCCCGCCGTATCTAAGCCCGCTCCGTCGGGTCCGCAGGGCGCCGTCGCGCTGCAAAAAACCTACACCAGCACAAAGGCCGGCTTCCTGGTCCGATACCCGGCCGGCTGGGTCGTGAAGGATCAGACGAGCGCGATGAAGCCCAAGAAAGCGGGCAACATCTGGATCGCGATTATGCCAAACGTCAAAGTGCCTTCGCAGGTAATCAACGTTCGCCGGATGCGCGTGGACCCCAAGACCACCGCCGATGTCTTCGCGAAGTACAATCCCTACGTCAGTTCATGGGAAAAGAAGACCGCGCTTGCCAGCCCTGCATTCTCGACCACGTCGAACGTCGCGCCCAAGAAGGTGATCCATCGTCTGATAGTCATCAAGAATGGCTACGCGTGGATGCTCAACTGTGTCGATGGGACGGGTGACTCCGCCAAGAGCCGCCAGCTATTCGACTCCGTTGTCGCCAGCTTCGCCTTAGCCGGCGGTCATCCGACCAAAGCGGTGACAGTCACCGAGAAAGGCAAGAAGCACTAGGCAATCCAGGGCGGCAGACCGGCGTCCTGTCATGCTGAGCCTGTTTCAGCATCCAGGCGTGGGGCCCCAGACAAGTTCAGGGTGACATATACGGGTTCTCGGGATGCCAATCGTCGCGCCGCGGAGGAAAACTACCGCGGCGCTTGCTTTGTCTATCGCGACAAAACAGGAAACCCGGCCTGCAGCGGATAAGTTACCCCATATACAGACACCTGGAGAGAACTATGCCTCTGAGATACTCTGCGTTCACCGTGATGATGCCCGACCTCGACATTCCCGAGTCAGCCGAACTGCTGAAGTCGTTGGGCTACGATGGGGTCGAATGGCGCGTGCACAGCGTGCCGTCGGTCCTGCCGGAACAGCCCGATTTCTGGCGCGGCAACCGGGCAACCATCGATGCCGAGACCATCATCCAGAAGGCCCCGGAGATCCGCCGGATTACCGAGGGCGCGGGTCTGGAGATCGTTGGGCTGGGGACGTATCTCGGCTACAAGCTGCTCGACGACATCGCGCGGTGCATGGAGGCCGCCAGGATCATGGGCTGCTCGTCGATCAGGGTATCTCCGCCCAACTACGACGGCTCAGTCAACTACAACGATCTCTATGAGGAGAGCGTGGAGGGCTACGCGCTCGTCGAGGACCTGGCGCGGGATTTCGGCGTTAGAGCTAATGTTGAGATTCATCATGGCAATATGTGCTGCAGCGCGAGTCTTACATATAGGCTGGTCTCGAACTTCGATCCCGACTTCATCGGCGTCATCTTCGACCCCGGGAATATGATTTGTGAGGGCCACGAGAACTGGCAGCTCGGCCTGGAACTCCTGGGGCCGTATCTCTCACACGTGCACGTCAAGAACGCGGCGTGGACGGAGTCCGGTGTGGCTCAGGACGGAGAGAAGATATGGAAGCACGCCATGGTCGGCATGAAGGATGGATTCGCGGACTGGAGCGAGATACTCGTCGCGCTCGACCGTGTCGGTTACCGAGGGTGGCTCAGCTTTGAGGACTTCGGCCCCGGCGATACGAAGACGAAGCTTGCGGACAACATCAGCTACGTGAAGGCTCTCACGAACAGGCTCGGCATTTAGGTGAGGAATTGTTACTTCAGGACACTCGCGATCTGCGTCGTCCTGTCATCTTTTCTTGGGACATCCGCGCTGCATGCCTACGACAACCCCGTCGCGCCGGTCCAGGACTCCAACGTGGTCAAACCCCAACCGGTATGCACCACGTCCGCGCCGATTCCGTTGAGCGTGTCTTCTCCCGTCTACGAGATGATCGGCCCCGTCCTGCGCACCCGCGGCGGCGTGTTCCTGCAGAAGGGCAACGAGCGCTTCCGCGCGTCTCAGGTCGAGTACAACACCGACACTGAGATCGGTGTCGCAAACGACGTCTTCTTCACCACCTGTACCGCTCAGCGCCCGGACTGGCACCTCACGGCTTCCCGCATCGTCATGCTTCCCAACAACAGACTGCAGGCCAGGAACATCGCGCTCTACGTCGGCCGGACGCGGGTGCTCATGCTGCCATCCATAAGACTCAGGGTCGGCGGTCGCTCTCCCACGTCGGCGGTCTTCCCGCGGCCCGGCTATGACCGTCGCGACGGCGTCACCCTCGCACAGAGTCTGAGGGTAACCGACACCACGCACTCACGGACGACGCTGGATCTGAAGTTCACCACGCTGCACTCCATCGAAGCCGTGCTGAGCTCGACTTACGGTGTGGCGGGCCGGCTGACGGTGTTCCCGGGGCGTTATCTCACCTACGGGTCGATGCGATCGCGCGCGCTCAACGTGCCCCAGCCGCCTGTGGGCTACTGCGATCCTCAACTCCTCCGGCCCACCGGCGCCGCTCGCCTGCAGCCGTTTGGCACGATCACTCTACGGCAGCGCGCCTACGACGAGAAGAACCTCGGGTTGGTTGTGTTCAGACAGCCGGAACTGGGAGCTGCCTACGTCGGCGGCCAACTATCGACCACCAGGCACAGGCTCGACCCACGCATCGAGCTCTATCCCGCAGGTCACAGTCTCGTGGGGAAGATTCAAGGAGATACCGGGCGCATCGGTACTACGAGACGCGCAGCCAGTTGGCCATCGAAGGCTCGGTCAACGCTCTGTGGCTCGGCGCGAACACGACCGTCCAGCCGGTAGGCATTGCCACCTACGCGACCTACGGCGACGGTGAGACGTTCAGGACGCTCGGTTTCGGCCTCGACGCAGCACACCTCTCCCGCGATGGGTCGTTCTACTCCGCCCGCTATATAAGCCGCACGTCGAGTGGCTCGACTCCGTTCCTCTTCGACAACATCGACATCGCAAAGGAGGCGGACCTGGCGGTCCAACGCTTCTTCGGCAAGTTCGTCGCCGGACTGGCCCTGTGCTACGACGCGGACTACGGCAGCCTGTTCGACTGGGAGGTCGTCCTGGGGCGCCGTACCGACTGCCTGGGCACTTACTTCCGCTGGGACAACAGGTTCCAGCGCTTCGGATTCGATGTCGCACTGATCAACCTCTGAACCTATTGACACTCGCAAACGGCCAGAGTATACTCAGGTCTTGTGCGTTACAGAAGACGCCGTGGAGGAACGAAGTGAAAGTAGTGATTTTGGGCTGTGGCAGAGTTGGATCTACCATTGCAACCACGATGTCCCAGGAGGGACACGACGTAACCATAATAGATCAGAGCCCGGACTCGTTCCGCAGGCTCGCGGCCGATTTCGGCGGCAAGAAGATACTCGGCAACGGCATCGACGAGGACACGCTCAGGCGCGCGGAAGTCGATAAGGCAGACGCATTCGTCGCCACCACAAACGGCGACAACCGCAACATAATGTCGGTGCAGATGGCGAAAGTGCGGTTCAACGTGCCCAAGGTCGTCGCGCGCATCTATGACCCGAATCGGGCTTTTGCCTATGCCGAGCTCGGCGTCGAGACGATCTGCACGACGTGCGTCGGCGCGGGGCTGATGCGCGACATGATACTCGGCAACGACGTTCGGGACCGTGCAGGACTATCTGTGCGCCGGCCTTTCTTCGGATAACGGGGAGGGCGGCAATGCATAAGAGAGGCCCCATGTATGTCATCGTCGTCGGCGCGGGCAAAGTCGGCTACTACCTGGCAAAGACGCTCATTCAGGAGGGCCACGAAGTCCTGCTTCTCGAAAAGGACCGAAAGACCGTCGAGGGCCTTCCAGGAGGAGCTCGGCGAGGTGATCGTGCACGGTGACGGCTGCGAAATACGCACGATGTCCGAGATCGGCATGGGCCGCGCGAACGTCGTGGTCGCCGTCACGGGCGACGATGAAGACAACCTCGTCATCTGCCAGATGGCCAAGCGCAAGTTCGGCGTTCCGCGCACCATCGCCAGGGTCAACGACCCCAAGAACGAGGAGCTGTTCAAGGAACTCGGGATCGACCAGACCGTCAGCAGCACCCGCATCATCTTCAATCTGCTCGAGCAGCAGATCGAGACCGGGCAAGTCATCCCGCTGGCGGCGCTCAAGAAGGGCGAGATCGAGGTCGTGGAGGCGAACATCACACCCGGATCGGCCGTCGCGGGACTCAAGATCGGCCAGATCGACCTGCCTCTCAACACACTGATCATCTCGCGTCATTCGCGACGACCACGCGATGATCCCACACTCCGACACCAAGCTCCGCGAGGGCGACAGCGTGATCGCTATGATAAAGGCCGAGCGCGAAAAGGAACTCCGCGCCGTGTTCGAGTAGGACTCGCGGCTATCCAAAAACCGACGCCCGGATGGAAACCCATCCGGGCGTCTTCGCGTCCCCAATCCTCATGCCGGGCAGCCATAAAGACCACTTGCCCCGAAGGATCATGGCCCTGACGCGACCGGGCACCAAACTGAGCGGCAAACGGTGGTTAGTTGTTGTCTACACAATGGATTTTCCACGTAATATGACCGGCCTATCCCCGTACTAATGCCGGTTCTCTGGTAGAATATGCAGGTAGTGGGGAGATTACGAATTACGAATTACGAGTTACGAGTTACCGAGAACAGGGCGCGTCGCAACTCGTAACTGGTAATTCCCAACTCGTAACTATCTGTTGAGACCGTCTGCACTTCGACGGACCAGTAGACGATGTCGAGGTCGGGATCGGTGACGGCCGGGCCGTCTTCATTGTAGCCGTAGTAGAGGCGGTCGTTGGTCGTATCGACGTTCACGTAGTTCTGCCCGCTAGGTCCGAGTCCGTCCCATATCCGGCCGGGTACGAAATCGCCGGTAAGCGGCAGGGCGTTGGTGGTGATGAAGTTGATATTGAGCTGCTTGATGTCGGCGGCCGGAATCGCGGCTGTCGCGATCTGGCTGAAAGTCGACCACGACCCGCAGCGTGGCCCCGCCCTCGAGCAGTTCGGCGCGTATCGGCGGCTGAGGCGACGTCACGTTGAGAAAGTAGCTGCCGGGCAGAATGCCGTAGATATATCCCTCGGTATTGGTAGAATCGTACTGAACGTAAGAGGTCAGGCCGATGCTGTGCTGGGCGTCCTGAGACGTGACCCACCCGTTTCCTCCATAAGGAGGGAAGACCGCCGCCCAGGGGCCGGTGTTGACGTTGTTGTCGTTATCGATGGCGATGAAGTAGTGCCGCTGGATGCTCGGGTCGGCCCCGTCGATGGGGTTGATTCTGCCACGCACCTTGAGCGTCAGGACAAGCTGCTTGCCGCTGGTGGGCGGAGTGGATGGAAACCTGGCGCACCCTGTCGCCGTAAACAGCATGGCCAGACCGATAATAGATGTCAGTGCGCGAGTTCTGCTCATGAGCCTCAACAGCAATTATAGCGTTATCAGACGATTCCGTCACGTGTTTCTGTCCATAGCGTCGGGTCTAGTCCTTTCTCTGGCGCTGCCGAAGCCTGGCGCGTGGCTCGCGGCCTGGGTCGGGCTGGTCCCTCTTCTAGCTCGCGCTGCGAGGCGCCTGGACTGAAGAAGGCGAGCTTGTACGGCCTCATGACAGGCGTGGTATACTACGGCATCATCCTGTATTGGATCACGCTGTTCGGCTATCTGCCCTGGATTCTGCTGGTCATCTATCAGGCGCTGTATTTCGCCGTGTTCGCGGCGCTGTACGCTCGCACTAGGGCCGGAGAGGATCGGCTGGCTGGGCTACGCCGCGGCGCCGGCAGCGTGGGTGGTGCTGCAGTTCGTGAGAACACTCGGACCCTACGCGTTCATCTGGGGCAGTTTCGCGCACACGCAGGCAGGCAATCTGCCGGTGGCGCAGATCGCAGCCATCACCGGCCCGTGGGGTATCGACTTCCTCGTCTGCTTTGTCAACGTAGCCCTCACGGCCTCGCTGTCTGGTCCCAAGCGCAGGATTGCGCCGCTGGCAGCCGCGGGCGTTCTCACCGCTGCCGTATGCGCCTTCGGTCTGGTGAGCCTGAATGCGAAGCCAATGGCAGGTCCCACCAAAGTGGTCGCCATCGCGCAGGGCGGCCTCAACAACGGCGCCGATACGGAGCCTCTCGTACACGCGCATGCAATGAGCACCTACACCGCCCTCACCCTCCGGGCGTCCGACAAGCATCCTGATGTCTATCCTCTGGCCTGAGACGGCGCTCCCAACCAACCTATCGACTCCTTTCTGGGACGATGTCCTTGGCTTGCTGTCGGAGTACAGCCGCGCGGAACTGCTCATCGGCGGCTACGATAGAGATCCGGTGACCGGCCGCAGTTCCAACTCCCTGTTCCGCTACGATAGCGGCGTTCAAGATGGGGTCTACAAGAAGGTCCGGCTTGTTCCGTTCGGTGAGTTCGTGCCGATGCGCCGCCGGCTGCCGTTCCTGACGCAACTACGGCGTGAGGCCCGATGACGTGCTGCCCGCGAAGGAAACACGTTCTGCTCGATTCGCGGCTCGGCAAACTGGGGGTCAGTATATGCTTCGAGTCGATCTTCCCTCAGATCGCTCGCACGGAGACGCTCGCCGGCGCTCGCGTGCTCTGCGTGGTCACCAACGACTCCTGGTTCAAGCGAACGCAGGCCGCCAGGGAACACCTGATGATGGCTCAGTTGCGCGCGATTGAAAACAGGCGCTTTGTGATCAGAGCGGCTGAAACCGGCATATCGGCGGTGATCGACCCATTCGGCAGGATTCGCAGCGAGCTCGGCCTCTATCAGCGGGGGATCATCTCGGACAGCGTGCAGCCGAGGTCAGGGCTCACGGCTGTACAGCAGATGGGGCGACTGGTTCGCCTACGCATGCGCTGCCGTTATGATGCTTGGCGCTGTTCTGCCGGGGCGGCCGCAGCAGCCTTGTTCGCGCGGAGAACCTCGTCGGGGAACCTCACCGTCATCGGCGACTCGGCCGAATCCTCACTCACATAATGCCTGATCCGGTCGTCAGTCTTCTTACTGAGGACCAGGGCACAGTAGATCGCTAGAACGACCAGGAACACGAGCGCACCGACTATCCACTGCATATCCCACCACCAAGGCCACAGACTGCTGCCTGGTGCAGTGTTCCCAGGTTGAGCCGTGCGCGAAACCGGCTTGCCGCGGGTTAGTTCTCCTTTGGAGGAACGGGCTCCTCGGGCATTGGCAGTCCGAACAGCTCCCGCGCCATGTCGAGCTTGCTCTTGTCGGCGCCATCTGAGGCGTAGCGCTTGATGCGGATTATCGGGTCGTGGGTGAGCTTGTTGACGACGGACTTGAGCATCTTGCGGACGTATTCCCTGTCGGCCTCCGGCAGATGCGCCAGCTTAGAGGCGTAGCGCTCCCACTCGGAGGTGTGCACATCATCGAACTTCGCCCTTAACTGTTTGATCAGCGGCAGGGCTTCCTGAGTCCGCAGATAGGCCATGAACTTGGCCGTTTCGTCGTCGATGATCGTTCGAACCTTCTCGACTTCGGCCTCCCGCTCACGTCTGCAGCGATCCAGAAAGAAGTGGAGATCGTCGATGTTGTAGACGAACACGCCGTCGAGCTCGGCAACGTCAGGGGCGATGTCGCGCGGCACGGCAATATCGATGAGGAATATTGGTTGGCAGGCCCTGTTCTTCATCACCCGCGCCATTCGCTCCTTGGTGATGATCGGCCTCGGCGCCGACGTTGACGTGATCACGAAATCGACCTCGCCGAGCGCCTTGCCGATCCGGCTGAACTCGATTGGCTCGCCCTGAAGCTGCGCCGCAAGAGCATCCACGCGCGACTTGGTGCGGCTTGCGATGTAGGTCTTCGCGACTCCGTGAGCCCGCAGATGCAGAGCGGCCAGCTTGCTCATCTCTCCCGCACCCAGCAGCAATGCCCTGCGCCCTTCCAGGCTTCCGAACACGGTCTTGGCCAACTGCACTGCCGCCGCGCCGATCGAAAACGCCCCGCAAGAGATACCCGTCTCCGCGCGTGCCCGCTTTCCCACCGCTATCGCGCGCTGAAAGACGCTGTTGAGGATAGTGCCCGTGGACTCGGCGTCATCGGCAATGCAATAGGCGTTGCGAATCTGGCCGAGGACCTGCGTCTCTCCGACCGCCATCGAGTCCAGCCCACAGGCGACCTCGAAGAGATGCTTGACAGCGTGGTGGCCGGCACGAATATATACGCACGAGTCCAGCTCCTCGCGCTTGACGCCGCTATAGCCCGCAAGAAAGCTCACGAGCATATCGTCCCCGACCCGCGTCGGCGCGACGGCGTACAACTCCGTGCGGTTGCAGGTCGAAACCAGGCAGAACTCGGCGGCATGGGCGTGGGACTTGAGCTTCGAGAGCGCTTGCGCAAGGCCCTTCTCATCGATGGCCAGCTTCTCTCTTACCTCGATCGGCGCGGTCTTGTGGTTCACGCCTACGACTACTAGATGCACTCCAGCGCCTTCTTCCTCGCCTGGTCGCGTTCGCCTGCTTTGAGCAGTTCCAGTATGCCACAATTGACCAGCCTGTTAAACGCGGCCTCGCGATCGGACTGTTCCGAATAGCGTTGCTTCACTTGGCGCCGTATATCACCAAGTAGCTCAACGAATTCAGTATACTCCAGTCCGTAGGACTTCTCAAGCTCCATTCGAATCCGCTTGCTGAGCGCTGGACTCTTGCCGGAAGTCGTGATGGCGATCAGCAGGTCGCCCCGCTTCACGCAGGCGGGAACGATGAACGAGCAGAGCTCGGGGCTATCTACGACGTTGATGGGAATGCTGCTGGCGCGCGCTTCCTCCGACACCGCTGCGTTGAGTGCAGGATCGTCCGTTGCAGCGAAGACCAGCGCGTATCCCGCGGCATCACCGGCCTGCCACGCGCGCTTCTCGACCTGCACGCCCTCCAGCGCTTCGATCTCCGATAGGACCTCAGGCGCGATGACGGTAACGCGCGCAGCGGCCTCGCTCAGCGATCGCGCCTTGCGCAGCGCCACTTCGCCGCCGCCGACCACCAGGCACTTCCGCCCGGTCAGGTCCATCACTATCGGGTAATATCCCATCAGGTCCGATTCTCTTCTCGACGCCGGTCCCACGCAAGATTGCCGCCGGTGAATATCAGCAGCGTGCCGATCCAGAGCAGGTTGATCAGCGGCTTGGTGGACACCCGTATACGCGCCTCGCCGAATCCCTTGCCGGTGATCCCAATCATCACGCCGACCTCATGCGGCATCGTATTGTGCGCGCCGCCGCCCACGAAATCCACAAACGAAAGCGTGTATCCATCCACCTCAGCCGGCTTGTCCCTCGATACAACGACCTTGACGGGATCGGAGCCGGGCTTGAGGTACTCCAGCGTGGCTTCGTCAGCTTCGACCGTCATTCCCGTAACCGCTAGTGCAGCCTTCGCGCCCGGAATCTGGACGGGCTTCGCAACGAACTGCCCGCCTTCCATCGCCATCGTGGGCGTGACCGTGTCCGAGGCGATCCTCTCCGGCGCTATGTAGAGATCGCTGAGGAAATGCGAGCGCGCGTATGGGAAGAAGACCGCGCCGTCGGGGGTCTGCGTAAACGAGAGCGGAATCGCGTGCCCCTTGCCGTTGCGGCTGGCAACAACAGTGATCTCCTGCTTGCCGTCATCGCCTGCCTTGACTCCCTTGAATGAGTAGAACGTACCGAACGCTTCCTTGGGCAGTTCGCCCGAGTGCATTACGAGCACCTTGGACCGCCCGGTCGCCGCGAAGATCATGCCGACGACCATCAGGGCGACGCCCGCGTGAGCGAGATACGCCCCACATCGCGCGAGCGATGATCTCGTCAAAGGAATCCAGTTGGAGAGTATGGCTACCACCGACAGCCCCAGCATCAACGCCAGCCCGAACGACATCAGCGGCGGTACGTGCGAACCCGGCCTCATCTCGGGCAGCAGCCAGCCGAACAGCGTCCGCGCCGCCCCCTGCGAGACGAGCGCGATGATCGGAACGATGACCGAGATTCCCAGAACTATCGTCAGGGCCGCCAGCCCGCTCCACAGCGCCAGATTCTCCTTCCACAGCCCTTTCTCGCCGCCCCATCTCAGCAGCGGGGACAGAGCGATCAGCACGAGAATCGCAATCGTCAGCGGGATCGACATGTGAGTGTAGAATGAAGGCTTCAGATCGGCATGTGTATTGAACGTCGTGTAAGTGGTTCCCACCAATACCACGACAGCGAACAAACACACAACGGCCAGCCCGACAACCAGCGCCAGGTCGCGCGAATCCGTCTCCAGCACCTTCTTCGACCGAGGCAGGACTCCCCAGCGTGCCGCAAGCAGTCCCAGGCAGAGCGCCGCGTAGCCTATTGGGGTCCACTTCAGCCACGGATAGATGGGCATCTTCAGATACGTAGCTGTGTCGCCGAACGCGTGCACTGACGCGCCGCCTGAGAGCACGCCACTGCGCGTCAGGTAGGTCGCGTACAGCACCGAGAGAAACGTCGCGAACGCCAACACCACATTCCACCGCGCGTTTCTGTGCCTATTACGCTGAAATACGAGGCCGTGAATGAGCGCCGTCCCGAGCAACCAGGGCACGAACGACGCGTTCTCCACCGGGTCCCAGCCCCAGTAGCCGCCCCACCCCAGGACGTCATAGGACCAGATCATGCCAAGCACAAGCCCCGCCGTCATCGCCGTCCAGCCGGCCAGCGCCCAGGGCTGGCACAGCTTCGCCCAGCGCTCCGAGTCGCCCTCGATCAGTGCTTGAATCGCGAATGCCGCGGGCACGCACAGCAGCGCGTATCCGAGAAACACGACCGGAGGATGTATCACCATCCAGGGGTTCTTGAGCAGCGGGTTCAGCCCCAGGCCCGCCGTTAACGGCTGGGCAGCATTGAGCCGCTGCATGGGATCGTCCAGGATGAGCAGCACGAGCAGGAAGCTCATCACCGAGCACCAGAATGCCATCAGCAGCGGCGACGTCTTGCTCACTCGCCTCGCAATCGGTACGCCGACCAGCCCGATCAGCAGCGCCCACAGCAGCACCGATCCCTGCTGTCCCGCCCAGAACGACGATATCCGATACAGCAGCCCGTCACGCACAGCGCTATTGTGGTAGATATACGCGATGTCGAACCGATTGCCTGACAGAATGCACTGCATCAGATACAGCGATGCCGCCACTACCGCCCCGAAGGAGACATAGGTACAGGCTCCGCGCAGCCGACGCAAGCCCCGACGGGCTGTCCTTCCGGCGCGCGGGCCATGCGGCCAGATACACGACACAAGCCGCAGCCGCGCAAGCGAGCGCGACCCATATCGGCAGATTGTCTACGCTGATCGAGATGCCATGTGGGTTCATGTTTTCCCCTGATACTTGGACGGGCACTTGAGACTGACCTGCTCGGCCCTGAACCTGCCGCCCTTATAGACGCCTCGCACGACCGCGCGGTCGGCTGTATCGAAGTTGCCGGGCTTCGGCCCGTCGTATGATACCTCAAGCGTCTTGCCTGCGTCATCCTTCAGCGTGAAGCGCAGGTCCATGCTGCTGTCATCATAGGTCGTTCTGCCGTGCAATATGCTGCCGTTGAACTGTATCTCCCTGCTGCCAAACGCCCGCATGTCGGATACCTTCGTCACGTAGGGAGTGCTGGCGTTGGTAAGCTCCATTGCCATGAGCACGGCAAACCCCGCAAGCAGCGCAATTCCCGCCACATACATCCACTTGCTCATAGACTAACCGTTCCTTCTCGCGACCGCGGCCCTGAACGCCCACACATAGACCATCACGTAGCCCAGCATCGCCCCGCCCAATGCCACGCCGGTACTCCAGCGACAGCGACGCCCTCTGTGGATGCAGACCCGGATTGATCCTGGGCAGCACAAACACGAGAAACGGCATCACCAGGCACGCCAGGATGTTGTATGCCGCGCTGATCCTCGCCCGATTGGCCGCGTTCGGTATCGCGCTGCGCAGCGCGAAATACGCCAGATAGACGATCAGCAGCATCAGAATGGAGGTCTCGCGCGGGTCCCAGTTCCACGCGGTCCCCCACTCTATTCTCGCGAACACCATTCCCGTCGCGGTCGCGAGCGCCGTAAACGCAAATCCGAGCCCAGCCGACGCCGCCGATTTGACATCCGCCGCCCTATCCCCGCGCGAAAGGCACACCACGGCGTAGATCGTGGAAACGACGTAAGCGATCACCGCGATCATCGCGCACGGCACGTGGAACACGATCAGCCTGGCCCATTCCGGCGACGCGAACCCCTCGGCGGGCGGCACCCAGACGAACGTCAGCACCGCCACCGCCGCCAATTCCAACACGGTAAGCGCACCCAGCCACACCGGGAATATCGACTTCTTGTTCACTCTTCCCATACATACCTGAACAGCATCAGCGAGGCGATGACGACAACCCCGCAGTAGTAGACCAGCAGTCGGATATCACTCGCGGCGCTCACATGCGGCGGCGGCCCGAGCGCGGCGCTCGTTCCGGCAATCGCGATCGCCAGTGCCGGCGCGAGCAGCGGGAAGCTCACCCCCGCGAACAGCGCGCCCTTGCTCGCCGCCCGCGAGACCATCGCCGCCGCGGTAGTCGCGCCCGCACTCAGCGCAAGACTTCCCAGCAGCAGCATGCCGACCAATACGCCGGTCCGCCCGACGCGGCAGTCCGTCAGCAGCACGAACATCGGAACGGTCACAATCTCAACCGCCATCAGCGTCAGGAAGTTGAACGCGAGCTTGCCGATATACACGCTCTCCGCCGGGTACCGCTAGCCTCAGCAGCCCCGCCGTATAGGTCTCCTCCTCGTGGGCAAACGACCTGCTCAGCCCCGCCATCGCCGAGAAGTAGATCACCACCCACAGCAGCGCCGCAGTCACCGCCCTGTCCGAACCTATGGCGCCGAGCGTGAAGGACACGGCGATCGTGCTCGTCACCGCGAAAAGCAGCACAGCGCTGATGGCCTGCTTCGACCTCAGCTCGCATCGCGCGTCCTTAGCAAGAACCGCCGCCGCTCCACGCAGGATCATCGCGCAGCCCCCAAATCCAGACGGTCCGATGCAAGCACTGCCTCATCGGGATCGTTTGTGGCAATCACGACCAGCCCCCGCGCGCGCTGCCACTCGACTATCCCATGCAACATACGGATGCCGGACTCGTCAAGGTTCGAGGAGGGCTCATCGAGAAGCAAGATCGGCGGCTCGTGCGCGATTGCGGCCGCAACCGCCGCCCTCTGCCGGAGTCCCGACGACAACTCGGCAACCGCGTCGTCCCCCCGCTCAGCTAGCCCCACGCGATCGAGGGCCTCTTTCGTGCGCCGCTCGATCTCCGATAATCCACGCGCGCGAAGTAGGAACCCGATGTTCTCCCGCGCGGTCAGCTCGGAGTACAGCCGCACATCAGGCGCGGCCATTCCGATCAGACTACGCACGCGGCTGCGCTCGATCTCCCCGCCGTCAAGCAGCAGCTTTGCCTCACCTGCCGTTGGCGTCAGCAGTCCCGCCAGGATCCGCAGCAGGGTTGATTTGCCGGAGCCATTGGGACCCGTAACCGCAAGGCAGCCGCCGTCATACGCGAAGTCAAGCGAACTCAAGACCTCGCGGCTGTCGAAATTCGTGTGTCAGGTTCGAAATGCGGACTCCCGCCAATTTACGCATTTGTCACGTCCATTATCCCAGCCGCAAGGCTGAGCGTCAAGCGCGCCGACTTTGCATCCCCAGCAGGAAAACAGCTCTTCCGCACGAAGATGTCATTGTACCCACGCGGGATCACAGCCAGGAGCACAACCTATGAACGGTAACGATATGCACCACCGCGCCATCCTTCAGAGCATCGCGCACCGGGCGATGATCGAAAGAGGGCTGCTGCCGGATTTCTCCTCTCAAGTCATATCTGAACTCAGTAGAATACAGGGGCCGGCCTCGCTGGATGGTGACCCCGTCCACGACCTTCGTGGTCTGCTGTGGGCATCCATCGACAACGACGACTCCCGGACCTCGATCAGCTCACCGTCGCGGAACCGATCTCGGACGGCAAGATTAAGATATGGGTCGCCGTGGCCGACGTCGATTCGCTCGTCAAGAACGGTTCCGCCATCGACGAGCACGCCGGCCACAACACCACCTCCGTCTACACCGCCGCCGAGATCTTCCCGATGCTGCCAGAGAGACTGTCCACGGACCTCACGTCGCTCAGCTTCGCGCAGGATCGCCTGTCCATCGCGATCGAGATGGTCATCGCGCCGGACGGTTCGCTGGTGGACTCGTCGGTCTACAGGGCGCTGGTTCATAACCACGCGAAGCTTGCGTACAACAGCGTCGCGGCCTGGCTCGACGGTCACGCGCCGGTGCCCGCAGGCTGTCGCCGCCGTGCCCGGACTCGACGAAAACCTGCGCCTGCAGGATAGGGCCGCGCAGGCCATGAAGGAGTTCCGCCACGTCCAGGGCGCCCTCAGCCTTCGAGACCATCGAGGCGAGACCGGTCTTCGACGGCGACCGCATCAGCGGCCTTCGAGGTCGATGAGAACGAACCGCGCCAAGGACATCATCGAGGACTTCATGATCGCGGCGAACGGCGTCACGGCCAGATACCTCTCGGCGCAGAGTATGCCCTGCATCCGGCGCGTTGTTCGAACTCCCAAACGATGGGACCGCATCGTCGAGATCGCCGCTCGAGCACGGAGCCAGACTGCCCGGCAGCCCGACTCGAAAGCGCTGGAGGATTTCCTGGAGCAAGCAGCAGGCAGCCGACCCGCTTCGATTCCCCGACCTTTCCCTCTCGGTCATCAAGCTGCATGGGACCCGGCGAATACGTCGCTGAGATGCCGGGGGAGGCCGCGCGCGGGACATTTCGGGCTGGCGGTCAAGGACTACGCGCATTCCACCGCCCCCAACCGCCGCTTCACCGACCTCGTCACTCAGCGCCTGTGAAGGCCGCCCTCGCCGGCACGGCGTCGCCCTACAAGGATGACGAGCTCGACTCCCTCGCCAGGCACTGCACCGAGGAAGAGGATGCCGCCAACAAGGTGGAACGACAGGTCGCCAAATCGGCCGCCGCGCTGCTGCTGGAATCACGGATCGGGGATCGGTTCGAAGGAATCGTCACCGGCGCTTCGCCCAAGGGCACATGGGCGCGTGTTCTCGATCCTCCGTGCGAAGGGATGGTCGTTCGTGGAGCCGCCGGACTCGACGTCGGCGACCGCGTTGAGGTGCAACTGCTCGAAGTCGATGTCGAGCGGGGACACATCGACTTCGCGAGGATCGCCCGAATCACTTCCCGCTGATCGGTTCCAGGCACGCTCGAACCGGCTCCGGCAGCGCATCGACGATCGAATCGACCGCCTCCTTTGGCGAATCCGTGAACTGCAGGAAGTCGAGTTCGTCCTGACCCAGTGTCCCCGCGGCGACAAGATCATTCGTCAGCTTCCGCAGGTCGCGCCAGAACTCCGCCCCGTAGCAGATGATCGGGAACGGCCCCATCTTGCGCGTCTGGATCAGCGTCGCGGTCTCGAACATCTCGTCGAGTGTGCCGAACCCGCCCGGCATCATCACGAACGCACAGGAATACTTGACGAGCATGACTTTGCGAATGAAAAAGTAGTGGAAATCGACGCACTTGTCGATGTAGGCGTTGCGCTTCTGCTCGTGCGGGAGCATGATCTTGCAGCCGATGCTGACGCCCTTCGCCTCGCGCGCGCCCCGGTTCGCCGCTTCCATCATCCCCGGTCCGCCGCCGGTCATGACCGCAAATCCCGCCTTCGCGAGCTCACGGCCGACCTCCACGCACTGCTGGTAGTATGGGTGCCCTTCCTCCAGGCGGGCCGACCCGAATACGGTCACGGCCGGCCCGAGATCATACAGCGCCGCGAAACCGCGCACGAACTCCTCGACGATGTGCTCCAGCCGGGCTTCCTCGTGCTCGGGCGATCGCGCGTGCATGAGGAAATCCCGCTCGTGCCTGACCAGACTGCCGGGAGGAAGCTCGTAGGTCGTGGCGCCACCGTCGTTCCAATACTGCTGCCACGCGCGCTCCCAGGCGCCGTGCCGGCGCCCTCTGGCCTCCCGCGTGTCGCCAGGTTCATTCTGAGGTCTTCGCATGCTGACATATTCCACACCGCGCCCGCGCACTCCTCTGCATCGACACGGCCGCGCAAAAGACCTATAATCTCCTGGAAAGGAAGCACATAGTGACACATTCCGAACTCGCCACAGGTCTCGCCGCGCACGTGCGTGAGGTCGTCCGGCCGATGCTTGGCGCGGTCGCGTCGAAGCGGATCACCGGCACGGCCTCCAGCGGCGACGCGACTTTCAGCATCGACAACGCCGCGGAGAAGGCCGTTGTCGACTTCATTACCGCCAACGACCTCGACGTCGCCATCTACACCGAGGACGAGGGCCTCCGCGCGTTCGGCGACCCCAAAGCGATGCTCATCATCGACCCCATCGACGGCACTCGCGGCGCGGCGGCCGGCTTCGAGTGCTGCGTGGTTTCCGTTGCTGTAACCAGGTACGCCGACGAGGTCCGGATGCGGGACGTCCTCGCAGGCTGCGTGTATGAGATCAAGGAAGACAGGGCATTCGTTGCCGAGATGGGCATGGGAGCGCGGGTATTCGAGGACGGAACGAAAGTGGCGACTACTAGATCTCAGGTAGTCGATCTGGACCGCGCCGCATGGACGGTCGAGCTCGCAGGCCGGCCCGCGAACTGGGTAACGGGAGTTCTGCGCGAGGCTATAGACGCGTCCAGCGTCACCGGGGGGTTCTTCGTTCTCAGCAGCACCGCGTTCTCTCTCAGCAGGCTCGTCAACGGCCAGCTCAGCGCGGTGGTGGACATCGCCGGCAGGATGCTGCGCGACGTGCCCGATGCGCGATCCGAGTTCCTGACCGCCGGCAACGGCCGCGTGATCGGGCTGTTTCCCTACGACTTCGCCGCGGCCGCGTTCATCGCAAGCGAGGCCGGCTGCGTGGTCACGGACGGCTGGGGACGCTCGCTCGACGACGTAGACCTGCTGGACAACACCGAAACCGGCATTCAATCGATAGTCGCCGCGTGCACACCCGAGCTGCACGCACGGTTCATGGAAGTGATCGAGAACGGCATGGGGAGGCTATGCAATGAAGATCGTGGTTGAGACATCGGCGGCCCCGCAGGCGATCGGGCCGTATTCGCAGGCCATCAAGGCCAACGGGTTCCTGTTCGTGTCCGGCCAGATTCCGCTCGATCCCGAGACCGGGCAGATGGCTGCGGTAGATGTGGTCGCTCAGACCAAACAGGTGATGGCAAACCTCGGCGCGGTCCTTGCCGCCGAAGGGATCGGCTTCGCGGACGTGGTGAAGACAACGATCTACCTGACCGACCTGTCCGATTTTGCGAGCGTCAACGAGGCCTACGGGGAGTATTTCGAGTCGGCGCCACCGGCCCGAGCGACGGTCCAGGTCGGCGCACTGCCGAAGGGAGCCAAAGTCGAGATCGAGGCTATCGCGGCCCTGCGCTGATCGGCAGAGAGACGCTGTCGCGGCCCTTGAACACACGCACGTGCTCGAAACCGATGTCGCGCGCCATCTCCAGCGCTCTGGGGATTCCGCGGCCGACATCGCCGACGTAGTGCGCGTCGGAGCCGACTGTGATCGCCCGCCCTCCGAGAGCGTAGTAGAACTCCAGGATGCCGCGGCACGGGTAGGTCTCGCCGGGCAACTGCCGCAGGCCGGACGTATTGATCTCCACCGCCATATCGCGCTCAATCACGCCGCGCAGTATCCGCTCGATGCGGTCCCGAAACGGCTCCCAGTCGAACGGCCCCAGATAGTGAACTCCATAGCGCTTGCAGAGATCGAGGTGCGCGATCGTGTCGAACCAGCCCGTCTCCACCGTCTCCAGCGTGTTGTCGAAGAACGGCGCGTACGCCTCCTCGGCAGTCTTGCCGGGGAAGTAGACCTCGTGGTCCTCCAGAATGACACCGTCCACGTAATGCGACGCGCCCAGCACGTAGTCGAACTCCTTGCCTGCCAGGAAGTCCCCGATCTGAGAACGATGCCTGCCGGCGAAGTCCACCTCGATCCCGCATCGAACGTCCAGCGTGCCCGCGAACGTCCCCCTGGGCTTTCGCGATCCGCGACCTGTAACCGGCGTAGTCGAACGTGCCGTAGCAGTGATCGGTCGGCTCGAAGTCGATGTGCTCCGTGAAGCAGATGATTCGGATGCCGCGGTCCACCGCGGCACGGCAGACCTCAAGCATCGGGGCGGAGCAGTCACCCGAGCAGTCGGAGTGGACGTGGTAGTCGATCACTGGCCCTTTTCCTCATAGACCACGCGAGAGATCACGTCACCGACGATCTTGAGCGACTCCGCCGAGCACTTATCGGCGGTGTCATCGAGCGTGTGCCAGGGGCCGTAGTCGAAGTCGATGACGTCGATGCACTTCACGCCCGCGTCGATCAGTGGGATGTGGTCGTCGGAGATGCTGTACCTTCTCCTCGGGAACAAAGCTCTTTTCGTACCCGAGCGACCTCGCCGTGTCCCAGACCCGCTTGACCACATCGGGCGCGGCCCGCGTCGAGAACGACTCCTCGTAGATGCCGAGGTTCTTGTCCCCGATCATATCCAGCAGTATCCCATAAGCGACCTTCTTCCGCGTCGCCGCGTCCAGATGCTTGGCGTAGTACTTCGACCCGAGGTACATCGTGCTCTCCGACGGATGCCTCGCCGCGTAGTCCTCACCGTCGAAGAAGATCATGATCACGCCGACATCCGGCTTGCGCTCGTGGAAGACGCGGGCCAGTTCGAGCAGCACCGCCACCCCCGAAGCGCCATCATTCGCGCCCAGTATCGGCTGCACGCGCTTGGCCGCGTCCACCTCCATGTCGGCAACGGGCCGCGTGTCCCAGTGGGCGGCGAGCAGAATGCTCTTCTTCGCCAAGGGGTTGAATGTGGCGATCACATTGTCCAGCGTCAACTCCTTGCCTGCGACGTCCTGAGTGAACTCCTGAACCGCCACATCATCGGCCAGGGGCTTGAGTTGGGAGACTATCGAGATCCCGGCACGTATCGTGGCCGGGCACACCGGGGTATCGCGGGCCGATATCCACCTGCTTCTTGAGAAGATCGTAGGCCTTCCCGCCGTCAAACGCGGGCGGCGACGAAGGCGAACAGCCGATCGCGGCGCTCAGCAGCGCCGCGCACAACGCGACAAGACAAGCCATCCTGCATGTTGACAATCTCTATCCCCCCGCAGCTCATTGCTTGACGAGCGCTATTCGGTTCAGCGCGCTGTAGTCCAGCTTGGGATTGGCCTTGAAGTAGCTGTCCACGGCAGCCGAACCCGTGGTCGCGTCCAGTTTGCTGATCACGTTTCGCTTCGACCAGACCTTCCAGTACCCCAACGCGCCGTCGGCCAGCGAGCTCATCATGGCAACAGTGTATGCTCCATCGTCGGCAATCGGCTTGCCCCCGACCGTGATGGATGTCACCCGCTGACCAACGTCTTTGGACGGGTCGAAGGTGAACTTCACACCCGACACCTGCAGAAACGCCAGCCCCGGGCGCGGATATGTCGCCACGGACGCCTCCAGCGCCTCGCGAATCTTGCGGCCGTCCAGCGCGAGCACGACCATGTGGTCGTCCGGGTAAGCCAGCAGCGCCGACACGTCGCCCGACTCGACCTTTCCCGCCGGCAGCGGATCATCAGTCTTCTTCAAGTCACCCGCGGCAGCGAACGCGGCATCCGCGTGCGCGGACGCCCGGAAGGCGTCCGCCACCAGGCTGCCGACCGACGTTTCCTGCTTGCCGGGGTCCTTGTTCTCCAGATCAGACGCGCTCGTCGATTCCGGCGGCGCCACGGCGGAAAGCGCGCATGCGCCCGCGGCAGCCACTATGGCACATATCAAGGCAGTCAGCTTTCGCATAATCGCATCCCTACCCTTTCGGCGGGGCCTTCAGCTCCGCCTGAATGAAATCGTCGATGTCGCCATCCATGACCCGAATCACGTCGCCGGTTTCGTGGTTTGTGCGATGGTCTTTGACCATTGTATATGGTTGAAAGACGTAACTGCGCATCTGACTTCCCCACTCAATTGCGCGCAAGTCGCCTCTAAGTTCCGCAAGTCGCTGTTCCGACTCCGCGCGAGCAACCTCGGAGAGTCTCGCCGCCAGCACTTTCATCGCATTCTCGCGATTGGCGTGCTGCGAGCGCTCGTTCTGGCAGGACACGACGATGCCGGTCGGCAAATGAGTTATACTGAACCGCCGAGTCGGTCTTGTTCACGTGCTGGCCGCCCGCTCCGCTCGACCGATACGTATCCACGCGCAGCTCGTCGGGGTTGACCGTAACCTCCGAATCGTCCTCGATCTGCGGGATGGCGTCCACCGCCGCAAATGACGTGTGCCGGCGCTTGTTCGCGTCGAACGGGGAAATACGCACCAGCCGGTGCACGCCGCGCTCGTTTCGAAGGTAACCGTAGGCGTTGCGGCCCTCGATGAGCACGGTCACGTTCTTCGATCCGGCAACATCTCCCGGCACGGTGTTGAGGATCTCGGTACGATAGCCGCGCCGTTCAGCCCAACGCAAATACATTCGAAGCAGCATGTCCGCCCAGTCGCATGCCTCGGTACCGCCCGCGCCGGCGTTGATCTCGAGAATCGCGTTCGCGGAGTCATGCTCGCCCGAAAGCAGCGTCTCGAGCTCCAGGCGCTCGTATGCGGCCTCGACCGCCGCCAGCTCCTCGCGCACCTCCACCGCATCCGAGCTTTCCTCATCGTCAACCAGTTCCGCCAAGGACCTTCGAGATCCTCGACCTGACCCTGCAGCTTCGTAACCGGTTGGATCGCCGACTTGAGTCCGCTCAGTCTCTTGAGCTTCTTCTGTGCCTCGCCGGCATCATCCCAGAATCCCTGTTGGCCGGAAAGCTCCTCCAGCCGCCCAATCTCCGCCTGCTTCCCGGCAAGGTCAAAGATGCCCTCCCAGCTCTTCGAGGGCTACTTCCAAAACGGAAACACGGTCCATAACATCCTTCAACAACTTACCATCCTCAATTTACTATTTGCAATTGACAATTTGGCCGCATCGCCAAGCTCAGTGAACATGGCGCAGGCCCAGCAGTAGGCTTGCGGGCTGTCTTCCTGGCAGCAACAACAATCGCCGTAATCTGTGCTTGCCCAACACCTGCCCGGTTGTCGAGCGCGGCAACGACTCGACCAGCCCTATCGCCGCGAGACCGAACCGCTTGGTCCGGCGTTTCATCTCATCCTTGTTCAACCCCCGCCCCCTTTGGTGAAATTGTCAATTGTAAATTGTCAATTGTAAATCTACAGGTTTCCTTCGATCTTACCGAGGCAGCACTTCTTGAATTTCTTGCCGCTCCCGCACGGGCACGGGTCGTTGCGGCCGACTTTGCGCGAGCCGGACTTCGGCGCCGCGTGGCCTTTGGGCACAGCGCCCACGTCACCACCGTCACCCATCCCCTGCGGGCCTTCAGCAGAGAGCTCGACCACGTTGTCGTAGGTCAGGCGTCTGCGCCGCGGCTGCTGCTGAGTCTGAACGCGGTACATCACGCGCACCATGTCATCCTGGATGCCGGTCAGCATCGTCTGGAACAGATCGAAGGCCTCCTTCTTATACTCGACTATCGGGTCGCGCTGCCCGTAACCGCGAAGCCCGATCCCCTCGCGCAGGTAGTCCATCGCGTCCAGATGGTCGATCCACTTCCGGTTGATGAGGTCGAGCGCGACGTGCCGCTCGATGTCGCGCATCAACTCGGCCCCGATCTCCTGCTCCTTGAGCTCGTAAGTCTTCTCGACCACGTCCGCTAGCATGTCCTCGAGCTCCTCCCGCCTCCGACCCTTGAGATCGGCGGGCTTGAAGATCAGCTCCAGCGGGAGAATCTCGTTCACGTGCGCGAACAGCCCATCGATGTCATATTCGCTCGGGGAAACCCCGTCGAGGCAGAATGAGTTGATCGCGCTCTGCACGGTCTCGTGCAGGTATCCGACGACCGTCGGCCTCGAGATCGATGCCCTCCAGAATCTTGCGGCGCTGACCGTAGATGGTCTCGCGCTGCACGTTCATTACGTCGTCGTATTCGAGAACGTGCTTGCGCATATCGAAGTGGTGCATCTCCACTTTCTTCTGCGCGCGTTCGATCATCCTCGAGAGGATCTTGGCGTCGATTGCCTGATCCTCCTGCCAGCCGCCGAGCAGGAACGAGTTCGACTTATCACCAAACAACCGCCACAACTCGTCCTCAAGCGAGACGAAGAACTTGGAGAACCCCGGATCGCCCTGGCGTCCCGAACGCCCGCGAAGCTGGTTATCGATCCGGCGGCTTTCATGGCGTTCCGAGCCGATGATATACATGCCCGCCGCGCATAATCGACATCCATTGCCTCGGGAGTGGCTGCCTCGGCCTTGTCGGGGTTATTGGACTTCCATGTTTCCAGGTCCCACGTGAGGTCGGCAGGGTCGAACTCGGCCAGGTCGTCACGCGATTCCGCTTCCTCTTCGTCGGTAAGGCCAGTGCCGCCGAGAATGATGTCAACACCTCGACCGGCCATGTTGGTCGCTATCGTAACCGAGCCCCTGCGACCGGCCTGCGAGATGATCTGCGCTTCCATCTCGTGGTACTTCGCGTTGAGGATGCTGTGGACAATTCCTTCTTTGAGCGCGTTCCTGAGCCTCTCGCGTCCGGATGGACCGATGTCGAGCGCCACGGCCAGATCGGCGATGTTCTCATCCGACAGCATCTTCATGTCGAAGTCGAGCCGGCGCCCAAGCGGCTTGAACGTGCTCACATCGGCTCTGCCCTGCGCGCCTCTCCCTGCTGTGCTGGGCGCCGGGTGCCCGCCGAACATCACGAAACAACCGCCGGATTTGTTGTACTTGTTGTTGAACACGCGGAAGCCCTTGTTCGCACAGGCATCGACGTACTCCGGCGGGAAAGCTTCCTTCGGCAGCTCCTTTGCTAACCGCGCCGCAAGCATACTCAGAGTGCCGATGTCCTCCGCATCGTCCGCGTTCTTGAGCCATATACCGCGAACCACGCCCATCTGGTCCCTTACTGGAACGTAGTCGCCGACGAACTCAGCGACTGTCGCGTCGAATTTCGCGTTGAGCACGGCATTGGCCTCTCTCTTCTCATCGGAAGTGAGGCCTGACGCCTTTTCGAGCCTTGCTCTGAGCAGTATGGTTGCGCCGAGGAGCTGCAGTTGCTCGGAGAGCAGGCGCTCGCTGATGCGCTCGGAGACCTGGATAGAGCGAGTTCCAACGAGCACCGGCTGTTCGCGGCAGTGCGCCTTGAGGACCTCCAGGGTGATCCCGCGGAACTTCGCCTCCTCGCTCTTGTAGACCACATCGGACTGGTCCTTGCGCATCAACGGGCGATTTGTCGGGACCGCAACGACATCCAGCGCATATATCTTGCGGAACTCGTCCTCTTCGGTCAGAGCGGTACCGGTCATTCCCGACAGCTTCTCGTAGAGCCTGAAGTAGTTCTGATAGGTAACGGTCGCGAGGGTCTGGCTCTCCTCCTCGACCTGAACGTTCTCTTTCGCTTCAACGGCCTGGTGCAGTCCATCACTCCACCGCCGCCCGAACATCAGCCGGCCGGTGAACTCGTCAACGATGATGACCTGCCCATCTCGCACGACGTAGTCGATGTCCTTCTTGAAGATCGCGTGCGCCTTCAGGGATGCGTTGATGTACTGGTTGATCTCCAGGTTCTCGGGATCGCTGAGGTTGCCGCAGCCCGTGAGCTCCTCGACCTTAGCGGTTCCCTCTTCGGTCAGCATCGCCGTGCGCGCTTTCTCATCGACCGTGTAGTCGCGGTCCATGACGAGCCGCCGCGCGACCTTGTCCATCTTGTAGTAGAGGTCGCTGGAGCGGAATCCCGGCCCGGATATGATCAGAGGAGTCCGCGCCTCATCGATCAGGATGCTGTCCACCTCGTCCACTATCGCATAGTGCATCTCGCGCTGAACGAGGCCCTCCGCGTCCATCACCATATTGTCTCGCAGGTAGTCGAACCCGAACTCGTGGTTGGTGCCGTAGGTGACGTCGCAGTCGTAGGCTTCCTTGCGGCGAATCGGCCTGAGGTGCTCCCACTCGTTCTCATCCTCCGGCACGATATTCGGGATCGTAGAGGTACGATCTGCCCTCCTCACCACTTTCCGCGCTCTTGCCGTGAATCGAGCCGACGGAGAGTCCCAGCAGATGGAAGACCGGGCCGTTCCACCGCGCGTCACGCTTGGAGAGGTAATCGTTAACCGTAACCAGATGCGCGCCGCGGCCCGTAATGCCGTTGAGGTAGAGCGGCAGCGTCGCGACAAGGGTCTTGCCTTCGCCGGTCTTCATCTCGGCGATTCGGCCCTGATGCAGCACCATTCCGCCGATCAACTGCACGTCGAAGTGCCTCATGCCGAGCGTGCGCACGCTGGCCTCTCGCACGACAGCGAACGCCTCCGGCAGAAGCTCGTTGAGAACATCACGAGATGCCTGCTTGCGATCCTCGTCCGTGAAGCTCTCGTTATCGACGGCGGCGTGATACCGCTCCCGAAACTCGTCCGTCTTGGCGCGCAACTGCTCGTTCGAAAGCGCCTTGACCGATGGTTCCAGGGCGTTTACCTGCTCGACTACTCTGCGGAAACGTTTGATTTCGCGCTCATTTGCGCTGAAAAGCTTGAGGAATTCCATCTGTAATCTCACGCGTCAACCACTCTCGTACAATATCACAGCGAGCCCAAGGTGTCAATCAAACGGCCGGCCTTACGGCTGAGCATGATTGCCGATCACGTGCGGCCGCTTGCTCTTCGTCGGGTGTAGTATGAAGAGTGTCACTTCCGGCCGGCTCCTGAACCGCACGGGCGGGAACACGGAGCCCAGTCCACGATTGACATACATCAGGTCCGGCCCGCGCTCATACCATCCCGATATGTAGCCTCCGCAGTGCGCGAACCGCGCAAAACACCCGACAAGCACAGGTATGTTCAACACGCCTCCATGTGTGTGCCCGCACAGCACCAGGCCGGCATGACTGCTGAAGCGCTTCACGCTCGTAGGCTCGTGGCACAGCATTACGCATGGATCGTGCTTACCCACTCCTCGAAAAGCAGTCTCCTCGTCAGGGTTGCCCGACCACTCGTCATCCACGCCCACCAGGTATACGCCGTTTGGCAGGCGCGCGTTGCCATTGGTCAGCAGCTTGATGCCGGACTTCGTGATGCACTCTGACACGGTCGGCGCGTCGGTCCAGTACCTCATGATTGCCCAACACCGCGTATGTCCCATACCTCGACTTCAGGCCCTTGAGAATCCTGCAGCAGGGCGCAGCGTTTGCCGCGGTTCGACTGACGAGATCGCCCGTCACCACGGCAACATCTGCGTGTGTCGCGTTAGCAAGTTCGACGCCGCGGCGCAGAGTCCTGTCGTAGAGGCCGATGTTTCGGTGAAGATCGCTGAGCTGGACGATGCGGAACCCATCGGCCTCCTGTGACAGGCCGGGGACGGCAACGTGGTAAGTCTTGAGCACGGGGTGAAATGGCTCATAGACCCCGGCATCGAACAGGAAAGCCGCCACGGCGAGCGCGATGACGAGCCTCCGCCTCCTCCAGACGCAAGCTGCAAACCGCTTCGGAGTAGTCGTCAACGCTCGCCTTTCGGGGTCGGATCGGGAATCCGGGGTGGGACGGAGTCGAAGCGCACTCGGCCCGTCGGCCAGACGGTCAGCCGAGTCTCTCGCAGCACACTGCGCCAGTAGCCGTCACCGGTCGCCAGCCCGGATATGAACGGATCGCGCACTCCCAGACTCTTCAAATAGCGGCGCGCATCCTCTTTGGTGGGCAGCTCGGCTCGGCCGCCGGGCAGATTGTAGTAGACATAGCGCAGCGCGGTGGTTTCCGAATGAGTATAGACCCGCATGGGCTGCTGATTGAGTTGGGACGTCAGCACGTAGCTGCCTGTGGCGATCTGCCTGTGGCACGACCACCTCATCCCCTTCGGCAGCGCGAAGTAGTCCCTATCCAACTCCAGAAGCACTTGCGGCTTGCCTTCGCCGAGGAAGCGCTGCTCCTCCTGCTGCATCAGCAGATATCCTCCGCCGCCCATGAGAACGGAGATGGCAATGAGAGTCAGCACGGACTTCGCCACATATCCGCGCTCGGCTGCACGTTGGCCGGCGCTCCCCGACAGCGCCGCCACAATGGCCCCCAGCGCCGTCACACCAATCATCAGAGACCACGGCAGTTCCGAGAACGCCCGCGCGCCGCAGAGCACCGCCGAAATCAACACAGCAAAGATGCACGACCACAGCGGAGCCCAGGCAATGACTTTCTTGGGCGAGATAAAGCCCACCGCGAGGCCACAGGCGACGGGAAGCGGCAGCAGATAGACCACCGCCACGGTGAACCATACGGGCACAAACCCTCCCACTCTCAATGTCAACAGCGCCAGCGCCAGAGCCGCCGCAAAGCCACAGAACCCCGCGACGACGTTTCGAGCGATCCTTCGGCCCGTTTTGCTCTTGGCCAAGACGTCGTCCATACGATCAACTCCTTGATGCAACTTCCCGGACACCCGCCCCAGTATAATACCACAGATCACCGGCAACCGCGAACATTGGGGGCTTGACGATGCGACAGCCCCCGTTTCAGCGTGCTTGTCTTGGCATTGTCGCGCTGGTATAATGTGCACGGTGCATGCCACTAACACCGAGGAGATGGTCGACTATGCTTGGAAAGCACCAGACCGCACGACGTATCGTTCCCGTGTTCCTCTTCGCCGCGTGCCTGTCCGCGATCCTCCTGACCACGGCTTTCGCCGGCCCGAAGGACTGGGAGAACCTGTATAAGCAGGGCAAGATTGACGAGGCCATCGCAAACGTCAGCGCGGCCGTGAAGGCAAAGCCCAACGACGCCACCGCGAGGCGATGGTACGGCTTCCTCCTGCTTCAGAAGCACGACTATCAGGGCGCGCTCGATCAGCTCACAGCGGCGCGTTCCCTCAAGGCCGACGGCGACGAACTCCGGCTCAATCTCGGCATGGCCTACATCGGCCTGGATCAGAGCGAGAAAGCGATTCCCGAACTGCGACAGGCTCTGGTGATGCACAAGGATTGGGCCGAGGCTTACTACAACCTCGGTACCGCATACTATCTGACGCATCAACTCGATGAGGCAATAACATCCTACACAAAAGCCGCATCTCTTGCCGCGCCCAACGCCGCCCTGCAGAACAATCTCGGCCTGGCGCTTCAGGAAAGCGGCAAGAAGGACGAAGCGGTCGCTGCACTGCGCGAGGCGTTCAAGCTCGACCCCAAGAATGCCCAGTATGCTTACAACCTCGGCTACGCGCTCGAGGAAGCCGGCGACTATTCGGGCGCGGGCGCCGCGTTCAACAAGTGCCTTGCGCTCGACCCCAATCGCTATGACGTGCACATGGCGCTGGCCGACATCATGTCGTCTTCCGGCAAGGAGACCGAAGCCATCGCCCACTACGAGACCGCGACCAAGCTCAAGCCTGATGAGTTCACCCCGCGCTACAATGCCGGAGTAATCTACTCGAAGCTCGCCAAGTTCGGCAAGGCCGCCGAGGCGTTCGAGGGGGCGGTCAAGATCAATCCCGACGACGCCGAGGCGCTCGGCGGGCTCGGCTGGGCGCTCTACAAGAGCGGCAAACATCCCGAGGGCATTGCCGCGCTCGAAAAGGCCGTCGCGAAGAAGCCCTCGCTGCTATCGGCCTGGCTCAATCTCGCCACCGCATACACCGTCGATGGCAAGAACACCGAGGCCATCGGCGCCTGGGAGACTGTGCTCAAGTTCGACCCCAAGCAGATCGCCGCGGCGATCAACCTCGGCAATCTCTACTACGAGGGCCAGAACTACGACAAATCCGCCGCGGCATACGAGACCGCGGTCAAGATCAAGTCGGATTCCGCCGACGCGCACTACGGCCTTGGGCTCGCTTACTCCAAGCAGGAAAAGACCGATCAGGCCATAGAGCAGTATCGCAAGGCCATAGAGATCAACCCAAGGATGGCGGCCGCATACAATAACCTGGGCGCCGAACTCGAAAAGAAGAGACAGATCGATGAAGCCAAGGCCCAATACAGGAAGGCCCTGGAGATTGAGCCGAACAACGCGGACGCAAAGCGCAACCTGGAACGCTTCAAGGAGACACCGGCGGCCCCGCCCACCCCGGGATAGCACGAGCAATGAAAACCGTCGGCCTTGCGCCCAACCCGGATAAGGCGGAAGCAGTCAAGCTTGCTGGAGAAGCCGCGGACTGGCTGCACGCGCGCGGCATCCAGCCGCTTCTCAGCCGCGATGCCGCCGCCGCGCTTGGCAAGGCCGAACTCGGAGCCGACGAGGACCACATAGCGCGCACCGACCTGCTCGTGATTCTCGCAGGAGACGGCAGCATTCTTCGATGGAGTCGCCTCGCGGCGCCCAACGGCACTCCGATGCTCGGCGTGAACTACGGTCACTACGGGTTCATCACTGAGATCGAGCCGCACGAGGTGATGTCCTCCCTTGAGTGCGTGCTGGCGGGCGACTACACGGTCAGTGAGCGTGTCGTGCTGCGGGCTGTGGTCACGCGGGACAACAAGCCCGTTTCTACGTACTACAGCCTTAACGACGTCGTCGTCTCCAAAGGGCCGCTTGCCCGAATGGTCGCGCTGCACACGTTTGTGGGCGGCAAGTTCATCGTCACCTACGCCGCCGACGGCATCATAATCGCAAGCCCCACGGGCAGCACGGCATATTCACTCTCGGCCGGCGGGCCGGTGGTGCATCCCGATGTCAGCGTGATGATCATCACGCCGGTCTGTCCCCACACGCTCAACGTCCGCTCGTTGGTCGTGCCGGACAACGAAAAGATCCAGATCGCCGGCCAGCCGAGAGACGGTGAGTCCAAAATGATGCTCACTCTCGACGGCCAGCACGGCGAGCAGCTCGGAGCCGCGGATGTGGTCGAGATCACCAAGGCCGAGTTCACGGCCAGACTCGTCCAGTTCGAACCGCAGAGCTTCTACGAGAAGCTCCAGACAAGGCTGCGCTGGGGCGAGAGATACAACACTTGACATTTACAATTGTCAATTGACAATGGGATGGGTCATGCTGGTTGAGCTTCACATAAGGGACTTTGCGCTGATAGATGACCTGCTATTCGAGGTTGGGTCGGGGTTCAGCGTGCTCACCGGCGAGACCGGCGCCGGCAAGTCGATCATCGTTGACGCGCTGAGCACGGCTCTTGGCGAGCGAACGGGCCCGGAAGTGATCCGCACCGGCTCCCAGAAGTGCATTGTCGAGGCGGTGTTCGATACGTCCGACTCTGCCGCAGCCGCGAAAGCTGCCGCGGATCTCGGCTTCGAAGTCGAGGACAATACGCTCATCCTCAGCCGCGAGATCGCCCGCGGCGGCAGGTCGCAGGCTCGCGTCAACGGCCGACCCGCGACGGCCTCCGCGCTTCGCGAGATCACGTCGCTTCTGATCGACGTCCACGGCCAGCACGAACACCAATCGCTCCTGCTGGTTCCGCTTCACGGACAGATACTCGACGCCTGGATCGGCGACAAAGCGTCGGATCTTCGCGGCCACGCCGAGGAGTTCTACGTCCGCCTTCAGGTCCTGCGAACCGAGCGCGACCGCCTGCAGACCGACGAGCGCGAGCGGGCGCGCCTGCTCGACCTGTATAAGTTCCAGCTTGCCGAGATTGAAGCGGCAAGGCTCGACGAAGGCGAGGAGGAATCGCTGGCCGCCGAGAGGAACCGGCTCGCCAACGCCGAAAAACTATACGCTGCCGCATCCGAAGTTCACGACGCCCTCACCGGCGCCGACGGCTGCGCGGTCGATAGGCTGAGCGAGGCCGCGCGAACGGCGGAGCGGATCGAATCGATGGACCCGTCCATGTCCGCGCTGTCCGAATCGCTCAGCACGGCTCTGATCGCCGCGCAGGACGCGGCTGCATCGGTCCGCTCCTACATCGACGAAGTCGAGGCCAATCCCGCACGCCTTGAGCAGGTCGAGGAGCGGCTGGAGCTGATCCGAGTCCTGAAACGCAAGTACGGCGACACGATCGCCGACGTGCTGCGGTACGGGGCCGAGCTGACCGGCAAGCTCGACGACCTCGCCAACGCCGATGAGCGCTCCTCCGAGCTTATGGACTCGATCGCCGCTCTCGAAGGCGACCTTGCCGAGGCATGCGGCCGAACTGACCGCGGTGCGCACCGAGGCGTCGAAGGACTTCTCGAAGCGCGTCGAGGCGGAGTTGGCGGACCTCGCGATGGAGAAGACGAGTTTCGAGGTCTCGATTGCGCCGTGTGAGCCCGGACCGACCGGCGCGGATTCGATCGAGTTCCTGATCTCGCCGAATCTCGGAGAACCGGTCAAGCCGCTTGCCAGGATCGCGTCCGGCGGCGAGATGTCGAGGATCATGCTCGCGCTCAAGACCGTGATGGCGCGGGCGGAGGTGCCCACGCTCGTGTTCGACGAGATCGACACCGGAATCGGCGGGTTGACCGCGCAGGTGCTGGGCGATAAGATGGCTTCGCTGGCGGGTAAGTGCCAGGTAATGTGCGTCACGCACCTGCCGCAGATCGCGATGCAAGTCGTCGAATCACTATTCAGTATCGAAGGTCGCGCAGGGCGACCGGACGCGCGTGCAGTTGCGAATGCTTTCAAGCGAGGACAGGGTCGCCGAGCTTGCGCGCATGCTGGGCGCCGACGAGACCTCGGATGTGGCGGCGCAGCACGCCAGGGAGATGCTTTCACTTGCGAGTTCGCGGAACGGTTAGGCTGGATAGAAGGACCAAGAATCTAGCCGCGGCGCCTCAAGGCCGGGGAGATTGCCTTGATCGACCACGTGGATATCGATTCCACCGCCGCCCGCATGCTCGTGGATGCGAAGGCCGCGGCGGTCATCAACGTGTCGAAGTCCTGCTCCGGCCGGTATCCCAATCTCGGCCCGCGAGTGCTGCTCGACGCTGGGATCCCCCTGATCGACTGCACGGAAATCGATCTCTTCAAGGGCCTCAAGGAAGGCGAGCAGATCGAGATCGAGGATGGCTCCATACGCCGCAGCGGCGTCGAGATCGCGGCCGGCGAGCTTCTCACGGACCGCTGCGTCGAGCGCCTTCTCGAGACGGCCAAGAAGAACCTGGGCAGCGAGCTCGAGCACTTCGCTGAGAACACACTCAGCTACGTGACCAAGGAGAAGTCACTGCTCCTCGACCCGGCCGCGCTGCCCGACGTTCGGACGACGATCAACAACCGACACGCGCTCGTGGTCGTGCGCGGTGAGAGCTACAAGGAAGACCTGGCGATCATCAGGGCCTATATCCGCGACGTGAAGCCGGTACTTATCGGCGTTGACGGCGGCGCGGACGCGCTCATCGAGATCGGCCTGACGCCGGACATCATAATCGGCGACATGGACAGCGTCTCCGACGGCGCATTGCACTGCGGCGCCGAGATCATCGTCCACGCCTATTCGAACGGCAAGGCGCCCGGCCTCGAGCGCGTCGAGAAGCTGGGCCTGAGCGCAACTGTCTGCACCGTACCCGGCACCAGCGAGGACATCGCGCTGCTGCTGGCCTACGAGAAGGGCGCGGAGATGATCGTCGCCGTGGGCACTCATTCCCATCTGGTGGACTTCCTCGACAAAGGCCGCAAAGGAATGTCCAGCACGTTTCTCGTAAGACTCAAGGTAGGAAACAGGCTGGTTGACGCAAAAGGCGTCAGCAAGCTCTATCGCATCCAGCCCAGCGGAAGGCATCTCGCTGGCGCTCGCGCTGGCGGCGGTTGTGGTCATAGTCACGGTCATCGCGCTCTCGCCCGCCGTACAGGAGCAGATCCGCGGCGTCGCTGACGACGTGAGATCGCGGCTCTGGCACCTATGGGTCACCCACCGGATGTGGGAGAGATAGCACCCGTGTCGCCCTGAACTTGTTTCAGGGCCTGGCGGCGGCGGCGAAACGAGTTCGGCGGATGCCGCACGAGGTAAGCACTTGATCGACATACGACATCACATATACAGCCTCGCGGCGGTATTCCTCGCGCTGGCCGTCGGAATCGTCATCGGCACTTCCTTCGCGGGACGTTCGCCCTCAGCGGACGCCGGTCGCCGCACCATACAGCGATACGAGTCCGACATGGGCACGCTCAGGGACGAGATCCTCAAGGCCTCCGGCACCGCCGCCGACAAGGACGCCGGGCTCAAGGCCTGCGAGCAGTATTGCCGCGCCGTCATGCCGCTCGTCGTCCGCGACAAGCTCTACTGGCGCAATGTGGCCATCATCCAGACCGGCGGCTCCGACGATCTCACCGGCTCGGTCAAGAAGGCCCTGGAAACGGCCGGCGCGCAGGTGACGTGCATCGTGGACATCAGCACGGACTTTCCGTTCGCCGACGAGAGCGGCATAGCTGATGTCCTGACCAGCAACGGCTTGGGCGCGGCAGTCGATCCTAAAACCGACAGGGACAAGCTTTTCAGGCTCATCGCCGACACCGTCTGCAGCGGCAGGTATTCTTTTCTCATACCTACTTTCGAAAAGGCCGGAATAGCGACCTTCACCGGGAGCTGCAACCGGTCCTGCAAGCTCGTGGTGCTGGTGGGCGGCGCGGACTCCGATCTGAAGAATCGCGCGCAGAGCGTAGACGCGCAGCTCCTCGCGCGGTTCGCCTCGCTCGGCGTCACAGCCGTCGGCTGCGAAGCCTCCACATCGGCAAGCTCCTACGTCCCCGTCTGGCACAAGTCCGGCATTGCCACCGTCGATGACGCCGACTCCGCCATGGGCCAGACGTGCCTCGTCTACGCCCTCAATGGCGAGGTCGCGAACTACGGCGCAAAGCCCACCGCCGAGCGCCTGTTTCCCAAGAGCCTGGAGAGCGAGTAATGCCGCGCGTCGCAGTTCTCATCCCTGCCTATAACGAGGCCGACCGGATCGCCGATACCGTCGCGGCCGCCCTTGCCATGTCGGGTATTGACGAGGTCGTAGTGATCGACGACGGCTCCGACGACGACACCGCCGAAGTCGCCTCGCAGGCAGGGGCGCGAGTCATGGTCCTCGCGGAGAATTCCGGCAAAGGGGCCGCGCTCAACGCGGGCGTAGCCGAGGTCGAGGCCGATGTCTACCTCATGATCGACGCCGACCTCGCCTCCACCGCCGCTGAGACCTACCGCCTCCTCGAACCCGTCCTGGCCGGCCACGCCGATCTCTCCATAGCCGCCATGAGCGCGCCCGCCGGTCACAAGGGTGGTTTCGGCTTCGTGATGAAGCTCTCGCGATGGGCGATTCGCAAGTATGGAGGCATGGTCGTGACTGCGCCGCTCTCCGGCCAGAGGGCCTTTCGAAGAGAGCTCATTGAGTCGATCGGCGGCTTCGAGCGCGGATTCGGCGTCGAGACTGCAATGACCATCGACGCGCTGAGGCACGGATACACAGTCGTGGAGGTTCCCCTACCCCTCACACATCGCGTCAGCGGCCGCAACTGGGCGGGATTCATGCACCGCGGGCGGCAGTTTCGACACATTCTGCGGGCGGTATGGAACCGGAGAAGGCGGAGCGATCCGTAGAGTGAAGCTGTGCCAGGAGGATACCACATGAGAACCACCGCATTGGCTCTGCTTACTGCGTTCGCTGCAGCGAGCGCCGGACACGCGGCCGCCGTGCGCGTCGAGCTGACCATTCCAGGCTCGACCTACCTCGTCGGCCAGGTAATACCTTACGAACTCAAGGTCACCAACCTATCCAGCCACGTCGTGCGCTACCAGTCGTCCGGTGCGCAACGGTACATTAGCCCGTATCGTATCACAGCGACCGACTCGGCGGGCAAGTCCGTCCGCTACGCGACGAGGGTCTGGCCCATCAGCGTTCTCTACACCACCCCCGAGATCAAGGTTTGCGCATCCGAAACGTTCAGAGGCGCCGTGAACGAGTGGATCATTCTGGATAAGCCGGGCACTTATGAGATGACGGCGTCCTGGCATTCGGACAATCCTGGCACGCCATTCTTCAGCCTCAACTCGATAGGGATGGTTCCGCGACTACAGCAGAAGAGTGCGCCGCTCACCATCCGGATCAAGGCCGCCACCCAACAGCAGCGCGATGATATCCTCTCGCAAGCCCGTGCCACGCTCCAGGCTGCCGAGACCATGTACGAAAAGCAGGATGCAATCGACCTGCTCGGGTACACCGCCGATGACCGCGCTATCTGGGACATCGTCCGAGCCGGTGTGGAGTCATTCCTGACACTTCCCGCCGAGGATGCTCTCTTTCGGTTCGCCAACAAGGATGAGGTTCGGGAAGCGATCATCGGGGAATGCGGCAGCAGTGGCGGACCGTATTCGCGCCTACTGAACCAGCTATCGCGCGAGAATCGCATAACCTCTCCGTAATGAAGGAAGCCTGAGTCCCAGGCTGGAACAACTCCCCATGAGAGCAGGTTTATCCGCGAGGGGGACTGACATCATGAGCAGCAGGTCATCATCTGAGCTATCCAGGCGCGACTTTCTGAAGGCGTCGGGGGCGACCGTCGCCCTGGCCGGCGCGGGGCTTTCCGTGTTGGGAGCGCAGGGCGAGGCGCGCGCCGACACGACTGCGCCGAGCGAGAAGGTCACGCTCGGCTTTGTCGGGTGCGGCGGACGAGCGAACGCGCTTATGCACGACTTCATGGCGCTGCCCGACGTGCAGGTCGGAGCCGTGTGCGACATATACGAACCAAGGCTCCAGGCCGCCAAAGAGAAAGCCGGCGGGAACGCCAAGACCTACGCCGACTTCCACAAGCTTCTGGAGCAGAAGGACATCGACGCGGTTGTGGTCGCGACCCCTCCGCACTGGCACCCGCTGGTCTCGATCTTCGCGTGCCAGGCCGGCAAGGACGTCTACTGCGAGAAACCCATCTCGCTCTATCCCGCCGAGGCCAGGGCAATGCTCAAGGCCGCCGTCGATAACAAGCGGATGACCCAGGCCGGAACGCAGATTCACGCCGGAGACAACTTCCGCAGGGCCGTCGAAATCGTTCGGTCGGGCCTGCTCGGGAAGATTTCCACCGTGCGCGTCGTCTGCAACATGAACCAGTACCCCGGCATCGAGCGCGTCGAGGATTCCGCCCCGCTGCCCGGACTCGATTGGGACACCTGGCTGGGTCCCGCGCCGAAGATCCCGTTCAACAAGGCGCGCTTCGACACGCACCACAACTTCAAGGACTACGTCGGAAGCTGGCTGCACGAGCTCGGCCCGCACATCGTCGATCTCGCCTATTGGGCGATGGACCCCGGCGAGCCTAAGGCCGTCTCGACATCCGGCGGCCGTTACGTTCTGGAAGACATGACCGACATTCCGGACACGATGGATGTTCTCTGGGAATACGAAGGCTTCAACATGACCTGGATGAACACCTGGTGCAACGGCTACAACTTCGGCTTTGCCGCGCCGCCCGACGGAGGCCGCAGGCTCAGCGTGATTTTCCAGGGCACGAACGGCACCCTCGCCGCCGACTACGGCAGCCTGCACGTGACGCCCGATGGCGAGAGGCTCAAAGATTTCAAGCCGCCGACTCCCAGCATCCCGTCTTCGCCCGGCCATCAGCGAGAGTTCATAGACTCGATCAAATCGCGCAAGCAGGCGCAGTGCTGTTTCGAGTATCACGTGCCGTTGGCGGTCGCATTGAACCTGGCGCACATCTCGCTCTACACGGGTCGCAAGCTTCACTGGAACGCCGGGGCCGGCGTGTGCGTCGGCGACACGGAAGCCGACCAGATGTGCACACCCAACTATCGCAAGCCGTGGGCACTGCCTGCCTAAGGAGAAGCAGAATGGACAGACGTGAGTTTCTGATCGGCACCAGCGCCGCGCTCGCATTCAGCGCGATCAACTCCGCATCCAGCGCCGAGCCCCCCACCGCCGCGACTCCCGCGGCGCAGCTTAAGAAGGGCTTGCTGATCTGGATGCTGCCCGATTCACTGAGCATCGAGGACAAGTTCAAGCTCGCCCGCGATATGGGCGTAGACGGCTTCGAGGTGAGGCCGACCACCGACGCGGCCGAGATCAAGGCCCTGCGCACGGCATCCGAGAAGACTGGAGTGAAAGTCCACTCGATCATGTTCGGGGGCTGGAAGACGCCGCTGTCCAGCGCGGACTCCGCCGGCGCGCAGATGTGCGCGAACTCCCTCAAGGAAGACGCTGCAGTCGGCCAAGGAGCTAGGGGCGGACGGTGTGCTCGTTGTGCCCGCCGTGGTCAACGCCGAGACGCGCTACGTTGACGCCTATAAGCGTTCGCAGGAGCGGCTCAAGCCGCTGGTCCCTGTCGCCGAGAAGCTCGGTGTCCGCATTCTCATCGAGGACGTCTGGAACAACTTCCTGCTATCGCCGCTTGAGTTCGCGCGCTACATCGACGAGTTCGACAGTCCCTATCTGCAGGCGTATTTCGACGTCGGCAATGTGGTCGCGTTCGGCTGGCCGCAGGACTGGATTCGCACGCTGGGCCACCGCATCAAGAAGGTCCATCTCAAGGACTTCAAGAAGGGCCCGCGGCAGTGGGTCAATCTGCTCGACGGCGACGTCAACTGGCCCGAAGTGCGCAGGGCATTCAATGAAGTCGGCTACAGCGGTTTCATGACCGCCGAGCTCGACGGCGGTGACGAGGCCTATCTGCGGGACCTGGCCAAGAGGATGGACAAGATCATTGCCGCCGGCTGATCGGGTGACGCAGTGCTGCCGCTCATCCGTAGGTAAGCTATGATGCCTGCTGATCTGATGGCTATTATCTGCCCGGCTGCCGCAGTCGCCTGGCACGTCCTCATCGCGCGGCTCGCGCCGAGGCTTGGGCTGGTCAGGCCCAACTTCCGCGGCAAGTCGATCGTGTCGTCGTACGGGCTGATCGCCTTTCCCTATATCATCGCAGCAACCGTGATATTCGGCCTTCGTGGATTGGTGACGTGGAATCACGCCCTGCTCTATCTCTGCGTAATGGCCGCGATGTGGGCGCTCGGCGCAATCGACGACATCTGGGGCTCGCGCGAGGTCGGCGGCTTCGGCGGCCACTTCAAGAAGCTGCTCTTCGAACACAAGCTCACCACCGGCGCCCTCAAAGCCCTCGGCGGCGGCTTGGTCTCGCTCGTCGCAGCCTACGTCATCTGCCGACAAGCTCCGGTCCCTTCTATTCCCTACTCCCTGTTCCCTATTCCCTTTCCCGTGCGCGCGCTCATCGCCGCAGTCACAATCGCGCTCTCCGCCAATCTGCTTAACCTTTTCGATCTCCGCCCTGGCCGCGCCCTGGCTGTTCTTTTTGCGGGATTAGGTGTAACATGTATTGTCGCGCGCGGGCGTCTGGCCGCTGCGCCTCTGATAGGAGCGATAGCCGCGATTGCGCTCATCTTCGGAATCGCCGACTCGCGCGGCAGGGCGATGATGGGCGACTCCGGGTCGAACTCGCTGGGCGCGGCGCTGGGGCTGACGATAGTGCTCAGCGCGCCGAACTGGATGCTGCCCGCGATTGTGCTTATGGCGGCTGTGCATATCTACTCCGAAAAACACTCGATCTCCGGCTTGATAGAGAGCAATCGCGTGCTGCGCGCGATGGACCGATTTCTGGGGGTGCGCTAGAATTGGGCGAGATCAAGATCGACCGCGAGAAATGCAAGGGCTGCGAGCTCTGCGTGCATTTCTGCCCCAAAGGCTGCATCGAAATAGATGAAGCCTACAACAGCAGGGGCTACCGGCCCGCGCAGCTTCGGCGGAACGTGACGGATGCACGGGCTGCGCCATCTGCGCGCGAATCTGCCCTGACATCGCCATCGAGGTCTGGAGATAGTCTATGGCAAAACGAAAGCTCATGAAAGGTAATGAGGCGATCTGCCACGGCGCCGTCGCCGGTCGGTGCGACGCGTTCTTCGGCTACCCGATCACGCCTCAGAACGAGATCCCCGAAAATATGTCCGTGCTGATGCCCGCAAACGGCGGAGTCTTCCTTCAGGCCGAAAGCGAGGTCTCGGCGATCAACATGGTCTACGGCGCGGCGAGCGCGGGCAAGCGGGTGATGACATCGTCCTCCAGCCCCGGCATCAGCCTCAAGCAGGAGGGAATCTCCTATATCGCCGCGTGCGAGCTGCCCTGCGTGATCGTCAACGTCCAGCGCGGCGGGCCTGGGCTCGGCAACACACTGCCCGGCCAGGCGGACTACTTCCAGACGGTCAAAGGCGGCGGCCACGGCGACTACAAGCTCCTCACGCTCGCGCCCTGGAGCGTGCAGGAGTGCTACGAGCTCATGCCGCTCGCGTTCGACCTCGCCGACAAGTATCGCAACCCCGCGATGATCCTCATGGACGCGATTCATCGGCCAGATGATCGAGGCGGCCGATCTGCACGGCGACTTCGAGCTATCCGACCTACGACAAGCCCTGGGCGGTCACCGGCGCGAGGGGCCGCGAGCATAACGTCGATCAACTCGCTCTGGATCGATCCGCTCCGTGATGGAGGCCGTCAACGAGCGCCTCCAGGCGAAGTATCACATCGCCGAGCGCGACGAGATCCGCTACGCGGAGTACAAGACCGATGACGCCGAGCTGGTTCTCGTTGCCTACGGCAGCCCCGCGCGGATATGCAGGACCGTTGTCGATATGGCGCGCGAGGAGGGGCTGAAAGTCGGTCTTCTGCGTCCGATCACGCTCTATCCCTTCCCGACGCCGCAGATCGCCGCAGCTTGCGGCAGGGGCACGCGCTTCCTGGTGGTGGAAATGAGCTGCGGGCAGATGGTCGAGGACGTGAGGCTCGCTGTCAACGGCGCGGCTGATGTCGCGTTCTACGGCCGGACCGGCGGCGCTGTCCCCACCCCAGTCGGAGATCCTGGAGCAGGTGCGCGAGCTATTCGCAGCGCCCCACCTCTACGCAGCCTCGGAGCAAAGGGGGACAGCGTAATGGAGAAAGTTTTCGAGCGGCCGAAATCGCTTACCGACGTCGAGTTCAGCTACTGCCCCGGCTGCGCGCACAGCATCGTTCATCGCATGGTAGCCGAGGTGATCGACGAACTCGATATCGTCGAGAACTGCGTCGGCATCTGCCCGGTCGGGTGCGCGGTCTTTATGTATGAGTATATGTCCTGCGACATGATCGAAGCATCGCATGGCCGCGCCCCGGCGGTCGCGACCGGCGTCAAGCGCATGCTGCCGGACACGTATCGTGTGGACATATCAGGGCGACGGCGATCTCGCGTCGATAGGCACGGCAGAGATCATCCACGCCGCCGCTCGCGGTGAGAACATCTCGGTCGTATTCATCAACAACACGACCTACGGCATGACCGGCGGCCAGATGGCCCCGACCACGCTTCTCGGCCAGAGATCGACCACCTGCCCGACCGGCAGGACCGTCGCCGCTAACGGCTACCCGATCCGGATCTGCGAGATGCTGGCGACGCTGGATGGCCCGTCGTATATCGAGCGCGTCGTGCCCACATCTCCGGCAGGTCTCGTGAAGACCAAGAAGGCGATCAAGCACGCGTTTGAGAACCAGATCGCGGGCAAAGGGTTCTCGCTGGTCGAGGTTCTCTCCAACTGCCCCACCCAGCTCAGGCTCTCGCCGATCGACAGCCTCAAATGGGTCGATGAGAACATGGTCCCGGCCTACCCGCCTGGCGTATTCGTTGACAAGTGACAGGCGTACACAGCCGTAAGGCCTGAGTAGCATAGACGTATCCCTCGGGCGATAGCGCCCGAAGGGTCGCGAGAGTCGAAGGGCGGCCTACAGGAGAACATGATGCTCAAACATCAGGAAATAACAGTGGCTGGAATGGGCGGACAGGGAATCATGGTCATCGGCCAGCTAATTGCCCACGCGACCGTCCTCGAGGGCGGCAACGTCGTCTGGTTCCCGTCTTATGGCCCAGAAACACGCGGCGGCTCGGCCGAGTGCACGGTCATCATCTCCTCGGATGAGATCGGCTCCCCGGTCACATCGACCCCCGACACCCTCATCGCCATGACCCAGCCACTGCTGGACAAGCACGCGCGCTCGGTCAAGCGCGAAGGCATCATTCTAGTCAATTCATCGCTCGCGGAGCCGCCTGACTATCGCGACGACTGCCGCGTCGTGGCCGTCCCCGCCAACGATCTCGCCACCGAACTAGGCAGCGGCAAGGCCGCGAACATGATCATGCTCGGGGCCTACATTGAATTGCTGAAGCCGGTGAAGATGGAATCAGTCAAGGCGTCGATGGAGGAGGTCCTCGCGGAGCACAACCGCCGCTTCATCCCCGTCAACAACGCCGCTCTAGACAGGGGCGCGCAGTTTGCCGCCGCGCTGATGTCGAGCGCTTCCAGCACATGATGAATCGGCGCGGATAATAAGAACCATCCGCGCCGATCACACCGAGCAAATCCCCGCAGGGACTGTCGAACTACTTCTTTCCTGTCGTCGCAGCAGGCTTTGCTGCAGCGGGCTTATTCGCGACAGGCTTCTCCGCGACGTGCTTGCTGTGGGCCTGCATTTTGTGGCCTTTCGCCGACATCTTGTTCACTGTAGGCTTGGTAGCGGCCTTGGCGGTCGCCTTCCCGGCAGGCTTGGCTGCCGGCTTTACGGCTGCCTTCGTCATCGGCTTCGCGGCAGGCTTGACTGCCGGCTTGGCAGCCTTGGCCATCGGCTTTGGCGCGGGCTTTGCGACCGGCTTCGCCGCGGTCTTGGCCATCGGCCTGGCTGCGACCTTGGCCACAGGCTTTGGGGCCGGCTTGGCCGGGGTCTTGGTCGTGGCCGCTGCGGGCTTCTTGCTTGCGGGCTTCGCGGCAGTAGCTGCGAACACAGTGGTGGTCGCGAAAGCCGCCAGCACGAGGATGGCCACGAGAGTCGAGAATCTGCGCATGATACGCACCTCCTTGGGAAGTGTAGGTCCGTCAGCCGGCATTCCGACGGCGGACACATGTGTGTATCCCACGCACTTCGACGCACAAGGCCGCGGATTCGTTCACTCCTGGACAGTGAAAGTTCTGGAGGCCTTCTCTTCCTGCTTAGCCTTCTTGGCCGCCTTGCGTTCCTTTATGCTCTTCTTGGCAGCCTTCGGTTCCTTGCGGATTGATTTCTCTTTCATGGGTACTCACCAACGTCAAGATGATCTATGTGGCACTTCGCCGCCGAGACACCGCTTCCCTTCCCGATCACAGCCGCGCGGCCAGCTTCGCGCTGAACTCGGCCATCTTCACTCGAAATCCGCGCAGGTCCGCCGGTGTGACCGTGTCCAGAGGCTTTGCAAGGAAGCTCGAAAGATACGTCTCGGTGGAGGCGATATAGTCCTTGTCGGAAGCCCGCTTCTTGTCCTTTAGCTCCCTGAGCGCCTTCATATACGTCGTTATGTAGCGCGTATCGTTGACGCCTTCCCGAAGCGCCTCGCACAGCAGCGAATCCAGATTGTCCGCGTGGTCGCCGTCGCCGTTGGGCATCCACATAGGCATGCACCCATAGAGCCCGCTCCTCCACAGAGCAACGCCCGCGTTGATGCGATTCTCACTAACCGACCGCCGCGCGTCCCACCAATACCATTCCCACTTGTTGGTCCGATTCGTGCCGCCGTTGATCAGCGCTTGAACGTACGGCGAGTCGATTGGGTAGTTCAAGCCATCCACAACGGGCACCAGCCTCTGAACCACCCCGTCATCGCAGACTGTCACCGCAACCGGCACTCCCGCGCGCCGCAGCACGCTCGCCTTGTCAAGGGCCGCCTGCACATCCTGATCGCTTGCAGAGCCGCAGAAATAGAATGCGCTCGATATGCCTGCCGCTTTCCTGGCGCTCTCAATCGACCGCACGTCCTCCACGCTTGGCGCTGGGCATGCCCAGGCAAAACTAAGCACCGGGGTCATGCCGACAAGCCCGGCCGCCGCGCAGGCATTCAGCGGTTCCCCAATCTTCACAGGCTCCCCATTCACGGAGACCGCCCTGAAACCCATCGCCGCGACGCCGCGCAGGAAGCTCAGGTAGGCATCCCCGCTGAGCTCACACGCCCCTTGGCTGCACGGGCCAATCGGCGTATACAGCGCGTACTGCTTCGACGATCCGATCAACCGCACTGAACGCACCGTCACCTCAATCGGCGCCGAATCGAACTGCTTGCCGCTTGCAAAGAACACCACCGAGCCTTTGTAGGCGCCCGGCTTCGCGTTTTTCGGTACGGCCACGTCGATCCAGAACTGCCGCGGCGTCGAGTCCAGAGACAGGCCCTGGCACGGCACGAGATCATCGCCCTGCACCAGCTTGACCGAGATGTCCTGCTTTGGAATGCTGCCCGGCCCAACCAACGCGCTGCATGCAGCGGACACGCCCGTAAGCGGCTTGCCCGAGCGAGCGGTGAACGTGGCCGGCTCGGTCTCGTCCGCGCACATGCTCAGTGCGATCTTCGCGGTCCCGCTCGACGGCAGCGTCTCGAACGGCTGCCCGGCGACGATTGTCAGCACCTTGGGCGCCGGCGCGGGCTTCGCGGCCTTCTTGACAGCACCGAGTCCGAGCGATGGCACGAGCAAGGCCAGAACAATCGTTGTCAAAGAAACTCGGCGACACCTATACATAGTTGACTACCTGCCCTCCTGGTCGGATTGCGTGATTTCAGTCTTTACCCTTGCCCGCCCTCTAGCACGCATTACTCACGGATCACTATCTGCTCATCGTATACTGCTCGATCCTGCGTAGCGTCGAAAGAGACGCCTTCCTTCTCTCCAGCGCCTGAGCGACTTTGATGGAGAGAAGCTCGAACACATCGACGCCGGGGATGTTCTTCTCCACGTAGTCAAAGGCCCCTCTCTTCATACACTCGACGGCGTTCGCGACGTTCCCGTAGGCCGTAAGCACGATCAGCTCGGTGAAGATATCCGACGAAAGCGCCGCCTGAAGCACTTCCAGCCCGCTCGTGGGCGACTCCATAACCATGTCCGTCACTACAATGTCGTAGGGCGGCCTGTGCGTCTCTATGGCTTCTATGCCGTCGGCCTGCGTCTCCGCAAGGTCAACTCCGTAGCCATCGCGCTCCAGCCTCCGTTTGACCGCGCTCCGCACGGCCTCTTCATCGTCTATCACAAGTATCCTGCACACAGAAACCTCCAGTTCCAAGTTGTAGGAGGCGTTTCCAAACGCCGATTTGCAGGCGTGACGCCCGCGAATTCGGGTTTTGGAAAACCCTCCTACAGAGTTCGCTTGCTCCGCGACCGCCGACGGCCGCCTACGGCCGGGAGCAGCACTGTAAATTTCGCCCCCTTACCGGGCGTACCGCTCTCGTAGATCGTCCCGTCGTGCGCGTCCACGATGCCCTTCACTATCGAAAGTCCCAAGCCCATCCCCTTCGCGCGCGACGTGAAGAACGGATTGAATATCTTCGGCTTGTTTTCGACGTCGATGCCCGGTCCTTTGTCCTCAAATCGAACGGCCACGTATCTGCCCGACTGCCGGCTGGGTTTGAGCCATTTCTTGCAGCGCGCGTCCGCCAGGAACGTGGAGACGTTGATCTCGCCGCCTTCCGGCTGGAAGTTGACCGCGTTCTCCATCAGCTCGCCGAAACACCGCTTCAGCTTCTTCGGATCGGCGTTTATCTTTGGCAGGCTGGGGTCGAGGTTCAGGTTCAGCACCGTGGCCGACCGCTTCGGGAACCCTTCCTCTACCGCCTCTTTGACGAGTTCGTTCACATCCGCCTCGACCGGATCGAGCTGCGTCGCCTTCACGAACTCCCGAAACTCGTTGAGTATCTCCTCAAGCAGGAAAATGCCGTTCTTGACGCTATCGACGAGCTTGCGCGCATCAGCGGGATCGACCGCCCCTGATCCAAGCAGGTGCTCGATCTCGTTAATGTCACCCTTGATCGCAAACACACGATTCCCGATCATGTGCGCCGATCTCGCCGACATCTCGCCCCACGCCGCCAGCCGCTCCGTCCTGACTAACTGATCCACCAGCCGGACGTTATCCAGCGCAACCGCGAGCTGCCCGGCAATCGTGGAGAGAATCCGCTCGTCATCGTCGGTGAAATCGTTCGGAAACCACTTATACGGGCTCTTCTTGCGCTGGACTCGCAGCACGCCGAGCGCGCCGCTGCGTCCGATGATCGGCACGGCCATAAACGCCCCGACATCCGCCGACGGAAGCTCCTCATAGAGCCCCCGCCATCTCGGGTCCGCGCTCGGATCGGCTACGCGGATCGCCTGCTTGCGCTGCGCGGTCCAGCCCGTAAGGCCGACGCCAATCTCATAAGACGCATGCCCGATCTGTTTCTTCAGGGCTCCGCGCGAAGCTCGCAGGACGAGTTGCCCACTCGCCCTGTCGATCATGAAGAGCGAGCAGTCTTCGAACTTCAGCGCCTCCGCCGCAACGTCGAGCACTTTCTGCAGAATCGCGCGCGCATCGGTGAAGCCGTTAAGGTCCTTGCCAATCTGTACCAGTGCCGCTTCTCGCGCCCTGTGGTCAGCCAGGACCATCGCCGTCACGCCGAGGTCGGCGAGCACCGAGGCAAGCCGCTCGTGCTCCTCGTTGAACCACTCCCGCTCCGTGCTCTCGAGGTTCAGCACTCCGCGCGTCCGGCAGTTTGTATCCACCAGTGGGACCGCGATCTCGCTTTTGACGTCGTCAAACGAGCGTATGTAGTAGGGGTCGCGATCGACATTGCCCGAATTGTAGGACCTCGCAGTGGCGGCGACGTGGCTCGTTATCCCCCTACCAGTCTCCTCGGACACCTTGAGCCGCCCGAGCCGCTTTTCCTCGCTCCAGCCCTTGCCCGCGGTGTATCGAACATCGAGCTCGCCGCGGTCGTGGTCCACGATCGCAAGAAACCCGCGGGTCGCCCCGCACGCGCGAACCGACTCGTGCAGTATCGTCCGCAGGACCTCATTGACTGACGCGTCCGTAACGATCAGGCGGGTGATCTGCGCCACGACTTCGGGATCGGCGCCGGGAGTTTGGTTGCAGAGCTTGCTGTCCATAGCCTCAACGAGCGGCGCACGCTTCCGCCGCCCACGGCAAGTATAGCAGACTGATCAGGTCGAGGCAATAGGGCGTCAACGACGGCCGCGAGGCGCCCACCGCGGTTGGATTATTGCGGCACCGGAGGAGGCCCCGGCGACCGGCTCAGCACGCGCGCACATACGTCCGGTCGGCAGGCCACCGAAGCCATACACTGCACCGCCTCGCCATCCGGCGGCGGCAGAATGAGATCGCACGAGGCGCCCGAGTAGACCCAGAAAGCCCGCCAGGGCAGCAGTCCATGAGACGCGTCCGGTTCTTCGGAGGCGTCACAGATCGGATAGTAAGTGCCGGTATACGGGTCGGATTCGTCTTGCCGCAGGCCCCATGCCTCGGTCTTGACGATACCCGACTCACGCAGCGTCCTCACGACCCCCGTGCGGCTGCGCACCATTATCCGATCGATCTCCCACGCAACCCCCGCCAGGAACGGCTCGCCGATCAGGTTCCAGCCCGGACATAGATGGATTGCCGCCGGCTGATCCTGAGGCGGTACCGTTCCGCACGGCACGTCAGGCGGAGCGCCCGCGTCGAACACCGCACAGAACCCTCGGAACGGCGTCTCGTCTCGAGGGTCGAAGAAGTGTCGAGGCATCGGGGTAGTATACGTATCCACACCACAGGCTGTCGAATCGGCACCATTTCTGATCCACAAACCCCACCACCGTCTTCGGGTCGTCCGAGTCCGGGACCAGCGGCACCGACACCAGCGCACTGCCCCGCCACGCATCCACGAACGCATCCGCGTCCACGTCGATCCGATTGGCCGTGACTCGGGCTGTGCCGGAGTTGCCCGCCACGTCGGTCGCCGTCACGCATATCGCGTTTTCGCCTGGCACGAGCGAAACGCTCCCCACGGACCACGCACTTGTGCCCGCGCGTTCGCCCGATTCGCCAGTCGTCTCGTTCACCCACCCGACAGCAGCGGCGTCGCCCGACGCGCTGCCCCTCAGCATCATGTGATCGCCGACGCGCACGCACGAAGGATCGGTGGTCGGCTGGGCAATCACGACGACCGGAGCGGTGGTATCGAATGTAGCAGAGGCGGTATTGGATGCCGCGTTGGGCAAGCCGCCCGCGTCGATGGCGGCCCCGGCAGGCACTTGACAGGTTACGACCCCGTCCCTGCTCGGCGTGACCGACAGCGTATACGACGCGCCCTCGCCCGTCAAGCCGCTCGCGTGTCCGCCGCCCACGACGGCCGAAGCGGCAGTCAGACCGGTCACCGCCTCGGTGAATTGTATCCCGAACGTCAGCGGGCTTGTGTTGGTGGGCGAAGCCGGCGCCGTAACGGTACACCGAGGTACCGGGGCCGACTCGACCGTCAGCACTGCCGATCTGACACATTGCGTCTCTTCAGACTCAGCGCAGGCGGCCGTACACGATATGGAAACCAGCTCGTCGTCGCCGCTCACATTCACCGGAGCGGTGTAAGTGGGATTCTGCGCGGCTGCGCTCGGCGCAAACGAGCCGCCCGAGCCCGAATCGGACCAGTGGTAGGTCACGGCGTGACCCAGCGAATCGGACGCCGCCGCGCTGCACGAAGCACTGCCGCCGGACGCCACCCTTGCCGGATCGACCGTCGGGCCCGCATCGAAAGTCACCTCATGCACGGCCGCGCGGAAATGCGCGGTAGCCTCGCACGGTTCGCGGGACACCGATCCGGCATATCGCACCTCAACGGTCCAGTCACCCACCGAGCACCCCGCCTGCTGCCACGTGTAGTTCCCCGAGGCGTCGGTGGACACAGCGGCGTTCGTCACGTTTCCACCAGGATCGGTGCATGCTACTTCCAGCGCGGCCACACCCGCGGGCGCCAGGCTTCCGCTGATTGTAACGGTTGACCCCTCCGGGGCGTTCTCCGGGGAGGCGTTCGCCGAGAGCGATGTCTGGATCTTGGGGTTCGACTCAACCAAGCAATCCGCCGAACAGCCCGATGTACCTGCTCGTCGCCCTCAAACTCGACGTGTACGGTGTACTCGCCGACCTCCTGCAGGGCCAGCGACGAATTGAATGCCCCGTTTCCCGGCACGGACGTGACCTGCGACGTCGTCACGCCGCCGCTTGGAGCCGTGATGGTGATGTCGAGAGGACAGGCAATCGCCGGCGTTATCGCCCCGACGAGCGACGCCGTCTGCCCCACATACGCGCTGTCGGGAGAAGCGACCAGAAACAGGGAAGTCGCCATCTTGTTCACTCTGGCGAGGGCGAACTCCGCCGCGGCCGAGCCTGCCACCGGATCGAACCTCGACACGGCCCTTACGGCTATCGTGTCATCGATGTCCTCGCCCTCGGGCACAGTCACCCTGGCAAAGCACCAGCAGAACTGGTCGGCGGCCACGACAGCGGTTTCGGCGACCACGCTCGTTTCCCCGGACTGATGCACGCCGTCGCCATTATCGTCGCGCACGATCGCCACTTCCCAGCCCTGATCCGAATCACCGGATACCTCAAACGAATCTGGGCCATTACCGAGGTTGATCACTCTGAGGGGGACATACGCATCGGTGCGGGGCAGTGCGCTTGCCCCTGCCGCGTTCGGATCCACTGCCGCGCCCGCAACCTGCCCGACGGTCACCTCCGTGTCGGCTTCGACGCGCACCGGTTCGCCCGATTCGCCGTCATAGACCGCCGCGGCGGTAATGCGCAGAATCGTCCCGGCCGGCAGCCCAACCGCTCCCGCGAAGCCAGGGGTAATGCAGAGAACCGCAACCAGCAGCATTAGTCTCATGATTAGAACCCGTGTAGACGCGCAAGCACTGCTTGTTAGGGATCAACCTGCGCCATCTATATGAGTCCTTCCCCAGTTCGACTGGATACCCAATACCAGTTTCTGAGGGCTGTTGGCAGCAGTGAATCACTGCTGCGTCGAGACGGTCTCCACGGTACGCGCGAACACAAATCTCTCGCCGTGCATAGTGACAACTACCCCTGTCACGGTGACCACGTCCCCACGGTTCACGCTGCCGCGCCAGATGATGCCAATCCCGCTGGATCGGTTGGGCTGCTGGGCGTAGAAGACGCCCTTGAAATCGGAAGATGAGGTGGTTGCCACCAGGCCGGACAGTTCCACGGCGTTCCCGTTTGCCAGCGACTTGGAAAACTGAACCGTATCGGTGCGAACGACGGTGAGTGTGGTCTCGGCGCTGGTCGTGTTTCCGTTGTCATCGGTGGCCGTGGCGGTAATGGTCAGGGTCGTCGTCTGAGGAAGCTGCGGGACGACCGGCGGGGAAACGTCACCAAACGCGCGGGTCACAAGCAGGGCGACGCAGCAGGACAACGTCGCAGCGAGCCTGGCCCAGCGCAGCCGGGACGGTAGTAGTGAGCATCCCAAGTCACACCCGCCTGAATCCGTCTATGACATCATACCGCGCATGTTCGCCAGGATGCAATAGCCTGCCCGTCCTTTGCCAGCTACGGCCAGGGAAACTCAGGCGTGGGCGCGCCCGTTGTCGCCGAAATAACCGTCCAGAACACCGCCATCGCGAACTCACCCAGCATCATCCCAATGAAAAACGGCCTCGCTCGCGCGTAGAGCTTCATCCCCCCGTAGCGCAGGATCGGCGTCTTTATCAGCCACGCCACCAGGCACGAGAACCACATCACCACCATCGTCCACGACCCGCACAGCGCGTAGCCGAGCGGATGAAACGGCCACCAGAAGAACATCGACCGCATATACGAAAGAAGCACCGTCAGGCCGACCCCAACCGCAAAAAACGTCGGGCCCCGCCAGTCAGAACCCCACGGCAGCTGCCGGCCATCGCGGCGCCGATAGTCCGAGAACGCCCACACGCTGTTGCCCTGCATCACGTAGCTGTAGAGGTGGCTCGCCGCCGCGCGTATATGTCAGCCATATCTGGATAACCGCCGCCAGCACCAACGACGCACGCCCGCCAGCACGAAACCCCCAGCAAGCTGCGCCGCTTGACGCCGCAGCCCCATCGGACACCTTTAGTCCGTCCAGAATCCCCGTCAACACAAGCCCTCGCTGGTCGCGCATAAACGCCCCGTCAAGAAACGCCATCACGGTGAGGTTCCCAGGCCCGAGCTGCTGCACCGGCGCGAACATCCGGTAGAGATCGACGGGCCTGAAACGAGGTCTCCGTCATAAACAAGCCCCGCCTCCGCCGTGCTCCGGGCAAGCACGACCGCAACGATGAATATGAACACCCCCATCTCCAGCGCGGCCACCCACACCGACATCCCCGCCAGCCTGCACCAGACCAGCGCCAGCCAGAAAGCTCGTCACAAGCCCCCACACCGCGAGCCTATATGGAATCAGCTCGCTTGAGTCATCCACTTCTCCCGCTGCAGTACACAGCGTGCCACCCCTTCGCAGATGATGCCGCGCCGAGTAAGTCATATACGCGGACAACGCGATATACGCCCCCGCCACCTGGTAGCCGATGATCAGCCAGCACGGATACATCGGCATACCGTCCATCGGCCAGCCCAGCACTTCGCCGCTACTCCCTGAAGCTGTGCGAACAGGTAGAAGAACCACAGCGAAAATATGACTTCGCCGGCAACAGAAACGCCAGCCCGATGCCAGCGAACGACAGATAAGCCCGAACCCCGCCCATCGCGTTCCACGGCGGAATCGGGAAGTAAAGCCCGCGTAGGCATACGACGCTGGTATGTTCGGCAGACCGGGAAACCACGCCCCCAGGCCGTTCATGCCATACACCAAAACCGGGATCGCAAACCCCAGTCCACAACAGCTTGTTCGCGAGCAGTGTCCCGCCCTCGCTCTGTCGCACCAGCTCCAGCGCGGGCTGAGCGAGCGGAAAACTCAGCCTTTCGTTATCCGACCACTGCGCCCGTATCATCGTCGCCAGGCACAGAAACGCGAACAAGATCAGCATGCACAGCGCTCCCCACGTCACCAGCGGCGTCGCCCACGCGCCCCATGGAATGTGCTCGCCGACCCTAAGCCCCTCGTAATACCGCTTCGAAACAAGCTGCTTCGCGGCGCCGCCGTTGACTCGAACGGCACCAGCCAGACTTGGTATGCGGCGCATACAACTCGTGCCATTTGTTGTTGGCGTCGGAGAAGTAGTTCGGGGTCACCAGCACCGGCAGCAGCTTCTCGACGATCCCTCGCGCCGAGATGAGCGCGGACAGCAGCATCATGCAGTAGATCATCGTCAGCTCGGTCCTGGAGAGGCGCAGCCTGTCGCGAGAACCTTCGCAGGCCCATGTTCGATGAGGATGATCAAGTACGAATATCGGCGATAACCGCCGGCGGAAGCTGCTGGGAGCCGATCAGAATTCGGGCGGTGACAAGTTCCGCCTAAGACACGACGAAGCTGATCGCAACGACAAGCGCGAGGCCGATAACCAGCGCCCGCGCGGTGATCCTCGACTTACTGACCTCGACCGCGAACTCCGCCCCCACCCTTGGGCAGACCGACCCACACCCACCACGAATCGCCTGCGTGCTGATACGACGCATTCCGACCGATGGAGCCGATCTCTGGCCTGTTCGCGAACGGGCCAAGCCGCACGTTGGTCTCCGGCAGAGGCTTCTCGCTGCTGATGTCCATTCGCATGCCATCGGCCGTCCGTCTGAGCGTATAGCCCACATTCGTGCTCACCTGGGCGCCGTCGCGTTCGATCATCGCCGGATACCGCTCAACGCGAATGCTAGTCCAACCCGTACGGCATCCTCGGACACAGCAGAGATTGGCGGAGCTGTCGTCGATCCCGATCACGGCCCTAAGCGCCTTTACGATCTCCGCCTGCTGCACGCCATTGCCCAAATCGCCCGTGCGGTGCCAGAACTTGCCGGTGGGGTCGATCTCGCAGCCCTCAGGCACGATATACGGGTTGAAGTCCGCCCAATACGTCGCCTTCGCCGCCCACTGCAGCATCGTCGTCGCGTCCCGCATCTTGTCCAGCAGCAGCGCGGCCTGCGTCACGAACCCCTGCCCGTAGCCCATCGCCACGCCGAAGAAACCGAACGGCTTGTACGATTCCACTTGCGCCTATACGTCGCCTCGTTGTAGGCGCGCCAAGGGTCTTGGCAACTGCTCTGCGAACCCCGATCTGTCCGGCTGGAATGATCACAGGCCCCATCACCGTGCTGCGATTCGGCCACCCGGAATGATCCAGCGTCCACGACTTGCCGTACTTCTTGTCCTTCACCAGTACGCGCTTTCGCACCCCGCGTGCAAGCGTCCGCCATCGCCACCCACCTGGCGGCCAGGCTCGGATCGCCGCGCGACCGGCCATCTCCGCCAGACCGCGCAGCGCCTCGATGCACGCAACGTCCGCATACACCGAGTAGCCGATCCCGCCCGCGCACTCGCTGTCCGTACGTAGCGTCTCCTTCGCGCCGGAGACTTCGGGATGCGCCATCTGCCAGACGATCCAGTCGCCCAGCCCACGCACGTCCTCCCAATGGGCTTCCAACCACGCGTCGCGGTCCGGCATCCGCCGCCAGAGGTTGTAGATAAAGAGCGCCGTCAACCCGTGGCCGTCGTTCTCGAAGCAGCCCTGACCGGGCTCGGTACTGGGCATCTGTAGCACGCGGCAGATATGCCTCGGCAACGCACGCCTCTGACCTTGAGATCAGGCCGCTCCTCCCACACCCGCGCCTTCGCGAACACGTAGTCCGCGCAGCGCTTCGCCTCATCAATATAGCCGAACGCGCACAGCTCGCCCAGACTGCGGCCCATATCCCGCGTCCACGACTGCGTATAGTACGATCCCACACCATCGCGATACGTGCCGAACCCCTCATACCCGCCAAACGAGGCCGCGCCCTTCGCAGACGTGTGATACATCCCCTCGGCATCGACGCGCTTGGAGATGTCATCGAGATTGGCGTAGAGGATATTGGTCAGGACCTCAGCGTAGGCATCGCCCTCGAACTTGAACTCCGGCCCCTTGTATCCCGGCGGAACCGCGCGCGTCACGTGCTTGGGGAAGTTCGTCGGCGTCGTATACAGCGCCTCGCGCAATCGTGCCAGCTTCTTATCGCCGGCTCTATCGTCGATACCCGCCCGTCGAAGCGGCGAGCGTGCGGCAAGCTCATTCAGCTCCGCCGACACCTTCTCGTGCGGCAGCTTGAGCGCGTCCTTCATGTCCTGACCGGACGCGGGCTCGACCGTCACGCCCTCTATCACCGGCACGCCCTTCTTTGCAGGCGAATCCACGATCTCGATCGACTTCACTGTCTTCGCCCGAGGCGTTATAACGGCCAGATAGCGGCCGTCAGAGGTCGGTCCCGCGGGGAACAGCCTCAGCGAATCGGCCAGCGCCTTCCGCGCGGTCGCGTTCGAGGCAAACGGCTCGGGATTCTGCGCGAACCTCCGCCCCCACCACACGCTCTCTCCCAGCATGAGCGGATAGCGATCCACCGTGCCATCCGCGTAGACCAGCCTTACTTCGCCAACCGTGTCTCCGATGAAGAACCGCCCGGCGTAATCGTTGGGATTCGACCAGCCGTAGTTCCCCTGATCCAGCGAGTTCGTCATACCGAGCAGAAAGATGTGCTTCGTTTTGGCGCCGACGGAGACTACGGTAACGCCGTCCTCAGTTACCGCCGATGCAGGCGACGCGACGAACGGCACCCCGCCCACCGAGCAGTATTCCGGCGCCGACGTGCTCGCGTTCCAGCCCATCAGCGATTTCGCATCGGCAAAACTCACATGGTAGTCCGGCCCCGCATCGACCTCGTCGATTCCCATCCATGCAAACGAGTTGTCCGACCCCCAATCGACGAGCCTGACCCGCGCCGACCTCCCTTTCAGATCAGCCACGTCCCACTCGATCCACTGCGGCTCGTCGCTCAGCGGTGGTTCGGACTTGCGCAACTCGTGTCCCGTCTGCGCGTCCACTAGCAGCAGCACGACCTTGCCTCGCTCGCCGTGCTGTCCATCCCACCCACGAGCTTTGATCCTCACGCGCGGAACGCTCAGCGTAAACGCCGGCGACGAGATCGAACCCGTGCCCAGCTCGCCCAATCCCAGCGACGACAGATACCGCTCGCCTCGATACGCCCCGCCGGTCGCGGTGATAATCGCCCAGGTGCCGCTGCAGTTGAGTGGGACAGCGCGGTAGGGGCTTCTGTCGGCCGGGACGGCCATCGACTTCTCCGCAACCTACGCCAACCCCACCCACGCAAACCCCGGCTCCGACAACCCGTCAACAGCCTCGAAGTAGACCTTGCGCCCCTTCAGATCGCTGACACACCAACTCACCGGCACGAACGGGTCCTGGCATGGCGGAGCACACTCCCGCACGATGCTGTCGTCCTTTGCCAACCTGAGCGCGAGCCGATTCGCGCTGCGCCCGCCCTCTCTGCCGTCCCATCCGTTGACCAGAACTCGATGACATCGCCCTTGACCGTGAACGCCGGCGACCGGAACGTGCCCGTGCCCCGCTCGGACGATTCCACATGTGCGCGTACCGCGGCGTCGGATCGCCGACGCGAGGCTGGACGGTCGGACCCCAAGCGTCCCCCAGCTCGATCCAACCGTCCCAACCCGCCGTCCCCCCGCCGATCAGCCTCACAGACCCGGCGGCAGCGCACACCAATTGGCACACGACCACGCATACCAAGCAAAGCACAACAAGCGTCGCAGTCCGGACTCTCAACTCTCAACTCTCAGACTCGTAGACTCCCCTCTGGAGTCTGATATACTGCCTCGCGACCTTGAGGTCCTCAAGCGCCTCCGGCGCATCGCACAGCGGCTTGATCTCGCCCTTGACCGCACGGATGAAGTTGATCGCCTGCTGGCGCATCGCGTGGATCCACGGCAGCGTCGGCACGCTCAGCATGCGGCGTCACGCCCCCGCCCGGGTCCTTGTAGATCTCGACCTTGCCCGGCCTGTTTCAGCGCCAGCGGCGCGGGAAGCTCGATCTTCACGAACCCGTGCTCGAACGCCACCAGCGCCGACTCCTGCCAATCGATGGTCGTGTGATACGGCGACATCTCGATCACGCACGCGACCCCGCTGTCGCTTTCGCCCGCAAACAGCACGCCGGACTGCTCGGCATAAGTCGCGTGATACGGCTCGCCAAGCAGGTGCCGCATCAGGTTGACCTGATGGATGTAGTAGTTGACGAACGCACACGTAAGCTTTGTAGGTTTCCTCGTCCATATCGCTCGCGGGCGGGTCCCACTTCAGCTCCGGCACGGCATCGTCGCTCCGATCATACCGATGAACCCATTGGCCACCCAGTCGCCCGCCGGCATCAGTATCCGAACGTACCGCAGCTTGCCGAGCTCGCCGGATTCCTTGAGCGCTGTCGATCTCCGCCTTGGCGTACATCGTGGCCGGGTCGCTGCGCTTGTGATAGCCGACCATGTGCCACGTGCCGCTATCCTTGAGCGCCTTCAGGATGCTTCCCCGACCTCCACGCTCCCGGCCAGCGGCTTCTCCGTGAACACGGGAAGCTTCGCCTTGTACAGCTCCGGCAGCAGCACGCCGTGCCGCGTAAACGGCTGGCTCGCCACGATCGCCGTCGAGCTCCTCGTTCGCCAGCATCTCCTCCGCGGTCTTGTAGACCTTCGGAATGCGATAGTGCTCCGCCACGAGCTTGCCCTGGTTCTCTTTGAGCTCGGCAATCGCCACGACCTCGCAGCCTGCCTCGTTCGCATAGTTCACCAGATGGGCCATCTGACCCATCCCACCTACTCCAACGAATCCAATTCTCGGTTTGTCCATGTGTAGTCCTGTCCCCTGACTTTCGACTTTCGACTCTTGACTCTCGCACTAGCTTTCGGCCAGTTTCCCAAATCGATTCGCAATCGCCAGCGCCGGATCGAGCGGCACTTCGGCGGGCTTGACGTTCTTTGGAATGCTGATGGTCGGCACGGGCTTGAGCGTCTTGCCTGCGAACTTCGGCAGCCACTTCGCCTCCGCCTCGATCATCTCGATAGTCATATCCCGCGCTTCCTTCAGCGTGACCTTGGTAGACGTCAGCGGATCGAGCGCGACCGCATTGGCCGCAAGCTCGGGATCGCCCTCGATCGCCGCCTTCACCGCCAGCCCCTGCACGTTCACGTTGGTCATATTCAGCGCCGCGCACTGCGGCGGCAGATCGCCGACCACCGTCGGGTGCAGCCCCATCGCGTCCACGAACATCGGCACCTCCACGCAGCAGCCGTTCGGCAGGTTGGTGATCAGCGCGTCGTTGCGAACGTTGCCGTTGAGCCTGAAGGTCTTTCGCATGCGAATGCGCCTCGATGATGTACGAGCAATACTCCGCGCTGCGTTTGCCGAGCTTCTTGGACTCGATCGACAGCGGGTCCTTGGTCTCGAACTTCTCCGCAAGCATCTTGCGAGTACTTGTAGTAGGCCCCGCTTGCCCCGCCGAAATCGGGCTGATCGCAATAGAGATCGAGCGCCTTCTGCGAGCTTCTGAACCACGGAATATACTCGCTCAGGTGCCCTGTGCTCTCGGTCATGAAGTAGCCGAAGTGCCGCATGACCTCGCCGCGCACCTTCTCGTTGATGTAGTACTCCGGCTTCTCGAACTTCTCTGCGCAGGGTCGGATACAGGTCCTTGCCGTCCTTCTCGAGCTTGAGGAACCACGCCATGTGGTTGATCCCGGCGCAATGTAGTCGATCTCGTCCTTCGGCACGCCGACGTAGCCCGCGATCAGGTCCATCGTCGTCTGCACGCCGTGGCACAGCCCGACGAACTCAGCCCCGGCACCGTCCCCAGCCCCCAGCAGCACGCGGCCATGGGGTTTGCGTAGTTGAGCATCATCGCGTTCGGGCAAAGCTCGCTGCATGCCCTTGGCCATATCGATCAGCACCGGAATCGTCCGCAGCGCCCGGAATATCCCGCCCGGCCCGATGCTGTCGCCGATGCACTGATCCACGCCGTACTTCAGCGGGATCTCATAGTCGCTACCCGAACGCGTCCACCCCGCCGACCTGGATCATGATGATCACGTAGTCCGCGCCATCGATGGCCTTGCGGTAGTCCGTCGTGGCCTCGATCTTGGTCGGAAGCTTGTTCTCTCTGACGACGTCCTTGAGGAACGCCTCCATCTTGCGCAGCTTCGGCTCCGTCCGGTTCATCAGCACAAACGTGCTGTCCTCCAGACCCTGCGTCGCCATAATGTCCATCGATGAGCGTCTTGCAGAATATGACGCTCCCCGCACCGATCATCGCGATTCTCGGCATTTACTACCTCCCTCTCTCACGCCGACTTAGGCAGATCCAGCATTCCTGCTACTTCTGAACCCCCACCTGCTCCGGCCCCAGGTTCTGGAAGATATACAGCCCGTCCTTGCCGGCCGCCACGATATCGAGCCTGCCGTTGCCGTCGAGATCGAGCACTTCATGAAGATGCCCGTCCCCGAGTGATCCGGCACCTTGCCGTAATCGACCACGACATTTCGTGAACGACTCGCCGTTCCACTTGAAGTAGTAGAGGCCGCAGATGTCGGTCTCGCCCGGCTCGTGGCCGCAGTGCGCGTCGGTAGCGATTGCCGGTAACAAGCTCGCACTTGCCGTCGCCGTCGATGTCGATCCACCAGCATCTCGTGATACTGCGAGAAGAACGGGTCGATCGGATGCTTCGTCCACACGCGCTTGCCGTCCTCCATCTTCTGGGTGTAGTAATCCAGCCCGTAGCCATGCGCCTGGCCGACGATGATCTCATTGACGCCGTCACCGTTCACGTCGGCCACAATCATCGGCACGCTCGCGGAGCCAAAGGTCCATTCCTGATGAAACTCCCACTTGCCAGCCGCGATATCGACCGGCTCCCAAAAGCCGTTATTGACGATGAAACAGCCCTTGCCGTTGGTCAGCACGTCGCCGAACCCCAGGCCATGCCCCTGCGCGCCGTCAGGCTGCACCTGCACTCTCTTGAACTCGCCCGTGCCCTTGCCCTTGTCGTCGAGGATCAGCTTGAAGTAGCACAGCGGCTTGCCGGGGTTGTTCGGACAGATCTCCAGCTGACCGTCGCCGTCCACATCCCACGCGCGCGTGGTCTCGATGTTGCCCGTCTCGGCGATCAGGTGGGTCTTCCACTCCACCGGCTGGCCCTTGGGGTTCTCGCGCCATTCGAGCTTGCCGCCCCACCATCCGCCGGTGACGAAGTCGAGATAGCCGTCACCGTTGATGTCCATCGGGATCGTTGAGAAGTCGTCGATAATACTCGCCGGACAGGCTGCACGTCGCAGATCTTGTGCTTCGTCCAGTTCGGCGCTTCATACCACCACGCCGCCGCAGACGATGTCCGGCTTACCGTCGTTGTTCACGTCGAACACGCCGACGGACTCGTATCCCTCGCTCGACAGCTTGGTCTTCTTCCACTCGATTCTTCTCGTCATATTGTCCGTTGAACCTCCCGCCCACATGGCAGATTGAACGATCGCCGCGACACACAGAGCCGCCAGCAGAAGCCTGACAAACCGCTGTTTCGGGATTTCGTGCGTGATCAGGCCCCGGCCGTCCTTCCAGCCCGGCGGCTGCACGATCCCGTCATATTGCCGTTGACCCAAATCCCGAAACATCAGCCTCCACCACTTTCCCGGATTATATCTCCAATTCGACCGCACGCATATAGACCCAACTGCCGCCGATATGGACTATGTTGTCGAGTTTGACTCTGCTGCGATATGCCTTCGGCGAGGCGCCGGACGTCGACTTGAACGCCCTGCTGAAATAGAGCGGATCGCCGAACCCGACCCGCGCCGCCACCTCTCGAATCGGCAGCGAAGACGTGCCCAGCAATCGCTTCGCCGACTCGATCCGCACCTGTTGGAGGTATCGCAGCGGGCTGGTGCCGACCCGCGATCGAAACAGATGCGCAAGCCGCGTCTTGCTCAGGCATGCGATCCGCGCGAGCGAGTCCAGGGAGATCTCGGAGGCGTAGTTGGTATGTATGTGTTGCAGGACCGTATCGATGGAATCGTGCCGCACCGGCACGCCCATCCCCCACTGCCGCTCGACGAGATGCAGGAACGCGGCCACGTAGGCTTGCGCAAGCGGCGTATTCCCGAACGCCCGACGCTCCGCATGTACGCGCTGGCACAACCATCCGAGCTCGCCGTTGTGATCCGGCAGCAGCAGGTGCGCGCCCGCGGGAGGATCGCCCGGCACGTCGATGCTCATGAACACCGTCTCTTCAGGGTCGGCCGGATTCGCCCACTCCGCGTGCGGCAGACCGGGCGGATATACGACAAGATGAAACGGCTGCGGGGAGAGCGTTGCCGAAGGAACGTCCACCCTGCCCGAACCTCGAATGAAGTAGACGAACTCCCAGTGACGCGTGCGAGTGCGAGGGCATGGCCCAGCTCGAATTCGGCGCCAGGTGTCCGACACTCACCAGCCTCGCGGAAGCAACATCGAACAAGTCGCGGACCTCCCTGTCCATTTCTTAGGCATCGCATACGCATACACCTCTGTGCGCCTTGTCATGCCGAACTTGTTTCAGCACCCACGGCAACCCTGGGAATAACCCCCTGGGATCACACCATGGCCAAACTCAGCGCCGGCATTCTGATGTATCGTTGCGTAGACCACGAGCTTCAGGTCCTCCTCGTCCACCCGGGCGGCCCATATTGGCGCGCTAAGGACGAAGGCGCGTGGTCGATCCCAAAGGGCGAATACGACCCCAACGAAGACCCGCTCGCCGCCGCAATCCGCGAGTTCGAAGAGGAAACCGGCGCGGCTCCGTCGGGCGACTTCGTCGCGCTCTCACCCGCAAAGCAGCCCGGCGGCAAGATCGTAACAGCTTTCGCTGTTCACGGCGACTTCGACCCATCATCCCTGCGCAGCAACACACTTCACGATCGAGTGGCCGCCCCACTCAGGCCGAACGCAGGAATTCCCCGAGGTAGACCGCGCCCAATGGTTCTCCATCTCCGAAGCCGAGCACCGCATCCTCAAGGGCCAGATTCCACTCCTCCGCGAGCTGGCGAGCATGCTCGGCCTTCATTTCCCTCAACTCTAGACCCTCAACCCTCAACCGCGAATGTGCTATAATGCTCCCGTCTGGACGCTTGGAGGCGACCCCGTTGGCCAAGAATGCAGGTGACGACTTCAAGTTCACGCCGGTACCGCTTATTCCGGACCAGCCCGTCGATGAGCTGGAATCCGACTACCTCGGCCTGATGCCCTGGGCGAAGATGATCGCCGGCTCGGTCGTGGGCACGCGCGGCCCGTTCACCATCGGAGTCCACGGCGAGTGGGGTTATGGCAAGACCAGCCTCCTCAGGCTCACCAAGGCTCTCATCGACGGCATTACCCCGATGTCGTCACGGTTTGGTTCAACGCCTGGCAGTTCGAGCGCGAGGAACACCCGCTATTCTCCACTCATTGCGGCGATCGCCGATGAGATCGAGAACAAGACCATCGCCAGGAAAGCGCGGTGCTGTCCCTTGGGAAGATCGGTGCCTCCATGAGCGCGCTGACTCGCGGCATGAAGTTCAACGGCGAGGTGGGAATACCGCTCGTGGGGAAAGTCGGTGATTAGAATTCGACGCCGCGAAGGCGCTTGAGGCAGAAGAACTTATCGGCAACCAGGCCAAACCCCTTGCTGGGCGAAATGATATACCACTACGCCTTTGAAATGCTCGAGCAGGTGGCCCATAGGGGAGGAGCCATGCGGCGTGAAGATTGCCGTCTTTATCGACGATCTCGATCGCTGCCAGCCGGACAAGGCCGTCGCGCTTGCTCGAAAGCATCAAGCTCATACTCGCCCAACCGGGCTTCGTGTTCGTGCTCGCCGTCGATCCGCAGCCCATAGAGGGCTTTCTGCAGAAGCGTTACCACGAGCACTTCGACGGTCAGGAGACCGACTGGGGCAGGTTCTATATGGAGAAGATCATCCAACTTCCGATCCACATACCCAAGCCATCGTACACGCTTTGAGGAGTACGTCGAACGCACGCTAGTGGAGGGACATCGCCAACCAGGTCAGGCACCTCGCGAGGGAGCTCTCCGGCAAGGATCGCGCAGTGATCGAAGGCTCTCCATGGTATCCAGAACGTCTTCTGCGGTTGTGCAGGCACCAACCCTCGGACTCTGATTCGCCTGATCAACAACTTCCTGTCTCGACTGCAACCTCTGGCCGCTGATCGAACGCAAGGGCCATAAGGTACAAGAGTACCTGGGACAACAAGTGACATCGCCGCAGCGCTCGCATTCAATAGAATTCTAGAACACTTGCTTGGTGACTTCTACGGCGACTCTTATCGCCGAAACCAGGAAGTTCTGTGTCACGCCATCGCTTGTTGGCCAGATGCCGGAGCAGTACTCAGATGCGTGTGCCCATAGTCCCCCCTGGGATCGAGCTACTCGACAGAGACCCTCGCTTTGCATCCTTCTCACTCTCCCCTTTACACGATCTCCAAGAGGCTGCTCGCCCGGCCGGAACTGCTCGAAGCGCTACGAGCCTATGGCAGCCAATGGCTTGAGGAGGAGGCGCTGCGGGTCGCCGCCAACGAGTTCGCGCAGGCCCAGCGCGCCGCCGCACAGGAATTTCCAAAACCAATTGCGGACGCTATCCGAGATGCGCTCGAAATTGGGCCGGACGAGCCCATACCCCAGGCACGACTAGCCGAGGCGACGATGCTGAACCTTATGAACAGACACATAACCAGCTCCGAACTCGCACACCTCAAGAACCTCCCTGAGCTGACCTCTCTCTGGCTCAGCGGCACAGAAATAGCGAACGCCGCGCTTACACCCCTCAAAGACCTCACCGGCCTAACTACGCTCTTCCTCGGCAGCACACGCATCACGGTTGACGGCCTTTCAGATCTCAGGAACCTCGCTACCCTGACCGCGCTGTTCCTCAACGCCACGCAGATAGCCGACGCCGGGCTTGAACACCTCAAAGCCCTTACTCGGCTGGAAACGCTCGGTCTCACGGAAACGCAAGTGACGGACGCCGGGCTTGCGCATCTTGCAGCGCTCACGGGGCTGCAGCGGCTCGATCTCAGCGGCACGCAGGTGACAGGCGCCGGCCTTGCATATCTCAAAGCGCTGCCTGCGTTGACCTGCTCGATCTCAGCGGCACGCAGGTGACGGACGCCGGCCTTGCATATCTCAAAGCGCTACCTGCGTTGACCTGGCTCGATCTCAGCGGCACGCAGGTGACGGACGCCGGCCTTGCATATCTCAAAGCGCTGCCTGCGTTGACCTGGCTCGATCTCAGCGGCACGCAGGTGACGGACGCCGGCCTTGCATATCTCAAAGCGCTGCCTGCGTTGACCTGGGTCGACCTCAGCCGCACCCAGGTTACAGAAGCCGCAGTCTCTGAGCTAGGACAAGCGCGGCCTAAGTTGGGAGTCGATTGGTAGCTCCGGCCACTGCGCATTCAGGCCCGCCCAAATGCGTGGAGCCCTGCTCCTCAAGATAGGGCGTTGAGCCTACCCTCCCTCCTTTCCCCTCTTTGCTTTCTGCGGTCCACTAACCGTGCACAACATTTAACTGATATATACCGGAAATTTGCGTGAAAAACGGCCTCCTCGTCGTGCTGTGTACATGAGGGCACTTTTCGCAACCGCGCCAACGCCCCCCAAACCGGCCAAATCCGGTTTCGTTTCACGCGGGGCGTTTCGTTTTTCGGCAGATCGAATCCCGCACGACCTGAGCGTGAAACCATTTTGTTTTGCGGGAAAAGAGTACATGGGCGCGCGCCAGGCTCCCTGCCCTCAACCCTAGACCTCCAACCCTCAACCGCGCAAGTGGTATAATATCGCCACCATGTCCAGCACGGAGACCATACTCTTCGGCAGCGATCCGACGCCTGGAATTGTGGCGGTCGAGGCGGCGAGGGATGTCGTGCGGCTGTATCGGCGCGTGGACGGCGATGTTCTGACCGAAACGCGCCCCCTGCGCCGCTGGATGCTCACGACTGAGAAGCACCCCTTCGACGAAGCGCAGTGGACCGAACTCGAGGGCGACGGCTTCCGCTGGCTCGCCGAGTTTGCCAACCGCAACGCCTACGAGAGCGCGCGCTATTTGATCCGCGACGCCCACGCCGAGAGCGTCTCCTACCCCGCCGCGGTTCGACAGTATCTCGTAAGGTCCGGGCAGACGCTCTTCAAGGGCATGGCCTTCGACGACCCGGTCCGAATGCAGATCGACATCGAGACCCTGGGCCTCAACCCCGAGCCGGCCCACAACGCCGTGTTCATGGTCACCGCGTCGGACAACCGCGGCCTGGAAACGATCATCGAGGGCGATGAGCCGTCGATTCTCAAGCAGCTCATCGCGCTTGTCCGCGAGCGCGATCCCGGACGTCATCGAGGGCCACAACATCTACGGTTTCGACCTGCCCTATCTCGCAACCCGCGCCGAAATGCACGGAATCAGGCTCGCGCTCGGACGAGACGGTTCCGAGATCGCATTCGGCTCGAAGCTCAACTGCATGATCGGCTACTTCTCGCGCCCGCTACGTGCCCGTGCACATCGAGGGCCGGCACGTGATCGACACAATGCTCGCGGTGCAGCGGTTCGACGTCGCCCGAGGCGAGCTGTCCAGCCACGGCCTGAAAGCGGTCGCGGTCGCGCTCGGAATCGCCGAGAACGACCGGGAGCTCATCGCGCACAATCGGATCGCGCACGAATGGAAGCACAACCCGGACCGCGTCCGCAAATACGCGCTCCAGGACGTTCGGGAGACGCGCTCCCTTGCGGCGCTGATCTGCCCGGCGGAGTTCTATCTGACTCAGATGGTCCCGGACAGCTACTCGCGCACGGCCACCTCCGGCACGGGCGAGAAGATCAACCACATCTTCATTCGCGAGTATCTCCGCCAGGGCCGCGCGATACCCAAACAGTCATCGCCCAGGACGCTTCCCGGCGGCTACACCGACGTTCGCGCCACGGGTGTTCTCAAGCCCATCGTCAAATGCGACGTGGAGAGTCTCTATCCGAGCCTGATGCTGACCCGCGCAATCAAGCCCGCATCGGACACTCTCGACATATTCCTGCCCGCGCTGGAGGAGCTCACAAAGCGCCGGTTCGAGGCAAAGAAGAAAGCGAAGGAAACCGTCGGGCAGGAGCACGCATACTGGGACGGCCTGCAGTCGTCCTTCAAGATCCTCATCAACTCCTTCTTCGGCTACCTTGGCGGGCCGTTCAACTTCAATGACCATGCCGCCGCCGCGCAGGTCACAACCGGCGGCCAGGAGATCGTGAAGCAGATCGTAGCCGAGCTGGAGCGCACCGGCAGCCGTGTGGTCGAGATCGACACCGACGGCGTCTACTTCCAGCCCCCACTCGAAGTCGTGTCGGAGGAGACAGAGGTGGCGTACATCGAGCGCATCGGCGAAGCGCTTCCCGAGGGCATCCACCTCGCGCACGACGGCCGCTATCGCGCGATGATCTCGCTCAAGATCAAGAACTACGTGCTGGAGAAGTACTCCGGCGACAAGATCTTCAAAGGCTCGGCGCTGCGTTCCCGCGCGGACGAGGCATTCGGCCTCGATTTCATGTCCAAGTCCGCCGACGCGCTCCTCCAGGGCGAGCCCAACAAGGCCGCGGAGCTGTATCAGGCAATCGCGCGCCGAATCGAGTCCGGCGATCTCAGAATCGACGAGTTCGCCCGCCGCGAGCGCGTCACCGAAAAGACCTTCACCAGCACCGGCAAGAAGCGCCTCGCCAAAGCCGCGGGCCAATCGCAAAGTCGGGGAGTACATAACCATCTACCAGCGCGCCGACGGCTCCATCGGCCTGACGAAGGACTACGACAACGACGAGGACCGCGAATACCTCCTCGACAAGCTCTACAAGTTCGCGCTGCCGGCTCAGAGAGGCGTTCGGCGACGATTTCGACGCGCTCTTCCCCCGATCCACCGCCCGCAGCCGCAGCGAGGCCGCCGGTCAGCAGACTCTGGGGCTGTTCGATTGAGCGGAGGGCAGAGAGCAGAGAGCTGAGAGCCCGGAGTGAAGATCGCTGCCACGATAAGGGTCAATAGCTCTGAGCACACAAATCGGCAATGAACTGAGGTTGCGTTCATGAAGATCGCGCGGGTTTGCATACCGCTCGCATTGCTAACGGCTGCCCTCGCCATGTCGGGCCTGTCCCTTTCCTTGCCGCCGCCGGAGGACTACGACGGTCGCCTGCAGACGCTGGTCAAGGCGGACTTCCATCAGGAGCGGCTGCACCGTGTCGTGGCCGCGCTTGCCAAGGCCGGAGGCGTCACCATCTACTGCGGGCGCGACGCCAGTGACTGGCAGGTGCGCGACATTCCCGTCACCGTCTGCGCCGACGGCGTGCCGCTGGGCACGGTTCTTTCGTCGCTTGCTGACGCGACCCATCTTCGCCTTCGCGCCGTGAAGATCAGCGACAAGACCGCCTACCGCATCGAAGAAGACCCCGCCATCACGGCGAAGATCAACTCCTACGTGCAGGCTGGGCAAGACTATGGCGTCGCGATCAAGAACTGGCAGTGGGATGCCGTCGCGCGGCTCAAGGACCTCCCTCCGTCCGTGCTGTCCCGAATGCGCGATGGAATGGGCGGCGCGGCGGCGGCAATGTCCCGCATCATCGACGGTCTCGGTCCTGAGAAGAAGGCGGCCCTGATGTCGGGGCGGCCGATCCGCCTCGACTACAGCTCGGAGTCCTCGTCAGATCAGCAGCGACTGCGGGATTTCGTGCTCGCCGTAACCGATATGCAGAATCAGCAGATTCCAGACCGCAACCTAGTTACGACGGATGACATGCTCCACGAGGTCAGGCTCACCATATACCCCGAGGACCAGTCCGTCGGCTTCTACCTCTCCAACTCTGGTCCCGGGCAACTACCAGACCAGCCTCGGCCTGTTTCTGAACGGCTGTCCAAGGATGAGCTCAAGTCTCTTGGCTTGCCGCCCCGGCCTTCCATGCCTGTGCCGCCTGAGGCGAAGCCCGCCATGCTCGGGCTCCTCAGGATCGACTGGTCACCCGGACAGAAGGGCTTTCTCGACACCGAACTGACGGTCGAGGTACCCAAAGGCAAGAAGCCTGCCGACCTTACCGCGGCCGACTTCATGGCAGCCGTCTCGCGGTCCACCGGATACACCGTGATAGCGGATGACCGCATAAGCCATGCGAATACGCAGCACGACATACAACCGTTGGCCGGCAAGCAGACTACGGTCGGCAAGGTCCTCGACGCGATCGCGAGGTGCCCGTGCACGCCGGGAATGCAGTGGTGGTATCTGCCGTCGGCGAAGCTGATCCTCGGCACGCCGCGCGACTGGCTGGAGGCAAAGCAGAACCTTGTGCCCGAGAGCTACCTGACCTACGTCCGCGACAAGCTGGCCGGCGACGGCCTCGAACTCGACGACTGCCTGGAGATCATATCTCTGACAGAGGGCCAGCGCGACGACTGGATGATCTTCGGGCACGGCTTCGACGCTCTGCTGACGCTCGCCCACAACTGGGACTTCAAGTCACTCTGGCCCTTCTACTACGGCCTGACGGCGGATCAGAAGTCGCGCGCGGCCTCGCCGGACGGGCTGCCGCTCGCCGAGGTCGATTCGCGCTACGTCGCGGCTTCTCTGGACAAGGCCGTGAACGAGCTCCTGCGTTCCCGCTTCACGCCCCGTGCGGACGAAACCGACGAGCAGCGGATAATGGCCCTCGCGGCCAAGCCCTCAGCGCTCTCAAACCTCACGCTAATGCTGATCAAGAAGAACGTGCGAAGAGAGGGCAAGGGCTTTGCAGACTATGACGGTCCCATCACTGATTTCGGCCCAACTCCCAGGCACACTTACTCCCTGGAGCTGTCAGGGACAGTCGATGGGAAGGAAGTGAGTGTCGCATCTCCGAGTTCGGCGCTGGGCGGCATGGGGGTGTTTCCGATCTATTCCTACGAGCGCCAGGAAGAGCTTGTTAAGCAGCGGCTCAACGTGCGTCCCGCGGACAAGTAGCGCAAGTCATTCCTGTTCTCTGCCGCGTGGCTGCGATCCGGTCGCGACGAAGTACAAATGCAGCCCGCGCGCGGCAAGCAGCGAGCCGGCCACGCACAGTACCGATCAGCAGCGCGATGCGATAGAGCATCCCAATCGCCGACTTGCCCAGTTCGGCAGCCGCGCCCGCGGGCGCTCCGGGCGTGACTTGCAGAGCGGGGGTGTTGGCCGTGAACAGCCGGTATGCGATCACAGCTACCAGAACCAGAATCGCAATACCAAGCACGAAGACGACGATCCCAAGCACCCGGCCGGCGGCGCTGTCCTTACGCATCGAAACCTCCAGTACTCCGTCGGAGCAACTACTCAATCTTATACCCGCCTAGCGCCGCTTCCTTCAGACCGCCGAATAAAGGCCGGAGGGTGCGACGCCTCCGGCCCCAGGAAAGATGCTTCGGCCCAAACAGGCGGGAGGATGTTGGGACGGCCTCTTACGCCGAAGCATCTCACCACTACTGTGCGGCAGCTTTCTTCTTCTTGCGTTTGGGCTTCGCTTGATTAGCCTGCCGCAGCGTCAACGGCGTGCCCGGCTTGGGCTGCTTGCCGGATGCCGGATCGAGCTTCTCGAGCACGGCCTGCAGGCGCTTACGCGCGGCAATCGCCGCCGGGTCGGTGGTGTCGCTCGGTATGGGCTTCTCCACAAACGGAGCTTCCTTCATATCCAACAGCTCGCCGCCCTTCGTAAGCTTGTATCCCTTGTCGCGCGCATACCACCTGCCGTTAAGCTCCACGTAGATCCACTCCCGCGGGTTGCCGGGCTTACCTTTGAGCCGGTCGGCGAAGCTGTGCCCGTCGATGACGACGCCCTCCGGCAGCTTGGCGCCCGCCAGGGCACAGAAGGTGGGGAAGAAGTCGCTGAAGTCGATCAGATCGTCCATCGTCTTGCCCGCCGGTGTCGTCCCGGGCCAGTTCGCGATCATCGGCACGCGGCTGCCGCCTTCGAGCATCGAGCCTTTCTGGCCGCTCAAACGCCGCCCGTGGACTGTGGCCGCATTTGCGTAGGTGGAGGCGGTGCCGTTGTCGCCTACGAACAGCAGCAGCGTCTTCTCGCGCAGCTTGAGCTTCTCGACCGCGTCAACGAGCTCACCCACGAGCTTGTCCATGTACGCCACCATATCGTCGTAGTGGACGCTGCCGGACTTGCTGTCCGGCGTGCGGACTATCGGGCCGTGAATCAGCGACATGGCGTAGTGCACATAGAACGGCTTGTCCTTGTGCCGGGTCATGAAGTCAACCAGCCAATCGTACATTATGTCGGGAAGGTACTTGCCCTCCGGCAGGTCCTTGGTCACGCCGTCCACCTTGTAGGTCTTGGTCTGCTCGCGCCAGTATCTGCCGCTGGACGGGAAGCGCAGATACTCGTCAAAGCCCCAATCGGCCGGCTCGAGCGTCAACTGGCTCCATTTGCCCACCATGCCCGTGACGTAGCCCGCGGGCTTGAGCGCCTTGGGCATCATTACCTCGCTTCTGGAAACCACTTCGCCCGTGGCATTGGTTGTCATTCCGGTGCGGAACGGGTAGCGACCAGTGAGAATCTCGCACCGCGACGGCCCGCACAGCGGCGTGGAATAGCACGTATCGAAGCGTATTCCGCCTTTGGCGAGCGCGTCGATCTTTGGGGTCTTGAATCGGGCGGGCGCGCCGTAGCAGCCGATATTGCCCAGACCGACGTCATCGGAGAAGATAAGAATGATATTGGGTTTGCCGCCGTTGCCGGACGCCCCATCGGCGCTCCCATCACCGGCCACCGCCGCAAGCAATCCTCCAGGCGCGGCCAGCGCCGCAGCCCCCAGGGCAGCGGCCTTCAGAAACTCGCGACGATCCATCTGTCACCTCTCACAGCCCGCATCGCGGAACGGGCGCAGTATTGAGTAAGACGAACGCCGCGGATGAGCAGTTACATGCGCGCGGCCGCTCTTCACTATTCCGGCGTCCTGTGATATACTCTAACGATTGAACGAGCGAGCGGATAGTTGTCGAGACGTGGTAGTTATTGTCGGGCCGACCGCGGTTGGCAAGACCGCGGTCGCGCTTGAGCTTGTCTCGGAGATAGGCGGAGAGATCATCTCAGCCGACTCGATGGCCGTGTATGTGGGTATGGACATCGGGACGGCGAAGCCCACAGCCGACGAGCAGTCTCGCGCGCGGTTCCATTTGATCGACGTCGCCGATCCGGCGAAGCCGTTCAGCGTGGGCGAATACCAGAAGCTGGCGAGCGACGCCATCGAGGACGTGCTCGCGCGAAACCCGCCCGCGGTGGTAGTTGGCGGCAGCGGTCTTTACGTTCGGGCGGCGGTTGACGGCCTGAACCTGGAGATTCCGGGACGCGATGAGAAGTTGCGCGTAGGACTCGCCGAGGAAGCTCGCGAGTTCGGTAACGAGCGCGTTCACGAGCGGCTTCGGGAGATCGATCCCGTATCGGCAGAACGGATTCATCCCAACAACGTCAAAAGGGTCATCCGGGCGATTGAGATATATGAGATGAGCGGCATTCCGGCGTCGGTGTTGTTTGACCGGGACGCGAAACGCCCCACCGGCTACCCGGCCGCTCGCTGGTTTGGGCTGACGATGAACCGAGACGCGCTCTATGAGCGTATAGATAGGCGTGTGGACGATATGATCGCGGCCGGCCTGATCGAGGAAGTGGCCGGCCTGCTGGAAAAAGGAATCGATCCCAGCCTGCCTTCGATGCAGGGATTGGGGTACAAAGAGATTGCGGCGTATCTCCGTGGGGAATATGGCGCAGAGGAAGCCGTATCCCTGCTCAAAATGAACACCAGGCGGTTTGCGAAGCGTCAATACACGTGGTTCAGAGCGGATGCGCGGGTCAGATGGATCGACCTGGACAGGTATCTCCGCCAAGAAGGTGTCAGGGATAATCAAAGGAGAGTTATACAAATGAACAAGACCTCGATGAACCTCCAGGACCTGTTTCTCAACCAGGTCCGCAAGGAGAACGTTCCGGTCACCATCTATCTGGTGAGCGGCGTCCAGCTCAAGGGACTCGTGCGCGGTTTCGACGCGTTCACGCTGGTCCTCGAGAGCCCCGGCAAGCCGCCCCAGCTTGTCTATAAGCACGCAATGGCATCGGTTGTTCCTGCTCGACCTATCGGCGGTATATTCCAGCGCGAGGAAAGAGCGCCCGAGCCCGTCGACATGAGCCCTGCCCCACCGCCCGCGCCTGCCGCGCCTCCAGCGCCTGCCGAGCCAGCAGAGCCGGCGGAACCTGTTGAGCCGGCGGAGCCGGTCGAGGCCGCTGAGCCCGCATCGGAGGAGTAGCCGGCCTTGAGGTTCGTCAAGATGCACGGCGCCGGCAACGATTTCGTTGTCATAGACGGCGTCAAGGAGCAGATTCCCGAGCAAGCACCTGCCCGCGGTAGCACGCCACGCCTGCGACCGCCACTTTGGCATCGGCGCGGACGGGTTTATACTCGTGCTGCCCTCGCGCGCGGCCAATTTCAAGATGCGCATGATCAACCCGGACGGCTCCGAGGCCGAGATGTGCGGCAACGGCATTCGCGTGTTTGCCAAGTACGCGTTCGACCGCAACATGCACACCGACCCCGTGATGACCGTGGAGACCCTCGGCGGCATCAAGACGATCAAGCTCGATACCGACGGGCGGCAAGGTCCGCACGGCGCGTGTCGATATGGGCGAGCCCAGACTGCTGCGGTCGGAAATCCCCATGAAGGGCGAGAATACGCAGGTGGTCAGCGGAGCCGCTGAAGGTCGCGGGCAAGAAGATCGAGATCACGTGCGTGTCGATGGGCAATCCGCACTGCGTGACGTTCGTGGATAACGTGGACACGTACCCGGTCGAGAAGATGGGGCCGCAGATAGAGAACCACGCCGTCTTCCCAAAGCGCACGAACGTGGAGTTCATTGAGAGTCGTAAACCCAAAGGAGATCAAGCAGCGCACGTGGGAGCGCGGGGCGGGCGAGACTCTGGCGTGCGGTAGCGGATCGTGCGCATCCGTTGTCGCGGGCGCGCTCACCGGTCGGACTAGCCGGAAAGTGACGGTCCACCTGCGCGGCGGCGATCTGCTTATCGAGTGGCTCGGCGACAACCACCTCTACATGACCGGCCCCGCCGAGGAAGTCTTCGAGGGCGAGGTCAGCGAGGCTGAGGTACCAAGCAGTGGACAGAGAGACCTATGATCTCCCGACTCGGCATGGAGGGACTATTGGAGAGATCGAAGAAACTGGACAAGATTCCCCCGTATCTTTTCGGGGAGATAGCACGACTGAAGGCAAAGGCAATCGCGGACGGCGTCGATCTCATGGATCTGGGCATCGGCGATCCCGACCGGCCGACCCCGCAGCCGATCATCGACAAGTTGTGCGAGGCCGCCAACGACCCCGCGACCCATCGCTATGATGAGTCTTCCGCGGGGCTGGTTGCCCTATCTGGAAGCAGTGGCGAGATGGTATAAGACCAGGTTCGGCGTCGATATCGATCCCGAACGGCGAAGCGATGCTGCTGCTCGGCTCCAAGGACGGCCTCGCGCACATATGCTTGGCGATGCTCGATCCCGGCGATGTGTGCCTGGTCCCGGACCCTGGCTACACGGTCTACAAGGTCAACACGCTTGATGGCGGGCGGGGAGGTCGTGGAGTTGCCGCTGCTGGAGAAGAACGGGTTCTGCCCGACCTGAGCGCGATCCCGACCGACGCCGCGAAGGCCGCGAAGCTGATGTTTCTCAACTACCCGAACAATCCGACCGGGGCGGTCGCTTCGCTGAGCTTCTACAACGACGTCGTGCGGTTCGCCCGTGAATACGATATCGCGTGTTGTAAGCGATCTCGCCTACTCCGACGTCACCTACGACGGCTATGTCGCTCCGAGCATGCTCCAGGCCGAGGGCGCAAAGGACGTCGTGATCGAGATGCACTCGCTCTCGAAGTCGTTCAATATGACCGGCTGGCGGATCGGCTTCGCGGTCGGCAACAGGGATCTCGTCGGGCGCGCTCAACAAGCTCAAGTCCAACCTCGATTCGCGCCAGTTCCCTGCCGTCGGCTTGGCGGCCGCCTACGCGCTGGACAACGTTCGCAACGATGAGACACTCGCGCTCTATAAGAGGCGGCGGGACATTCTCGTGGACGGCCTGAAGTCGATCGGCTGGAAGGTCCATAAGCCCGAGGCAACGCTCTACGTATGGGTACGGATACCCGAGGGCAGCACGTCCTCCGATTTCGCCAAGATGCTGCTGCAGGAGATCGGCGTCCTTGTCATCCCGGGCAACGGATACGGCGATCACGGCGAGGGCTACGTGCGGATGTCGCTTACCGTGCAGGGTGACCAGAACGGCGAACGGCTCGCCGAGGCCGTGAAGCGAATCAAAGAGCATCTGGGGATAGAGGAGTTGACGAATTCCACTACTACCCGGAGACCGATTCGCTCTATATAGACCTTGTAGACCGCCCAGAGGTTAGGTGGAACGAAAACGGAGAGATCAGCACCATACGAAGTCGATGCAGCCGATAAGGCGCTGCTGATATTGGCGGACTCGCGCGACGAGCGCGAGTCCGACGCCAACGCCGAAGAGCTTCGGCTGCTGGCCCAGAGCGCGGATGTCGTGCTCGCTGACGAGATGCACGTCCGCCGCCTCTACCCCGACCCACGTTTCTACATCGGCTCGGGCAACGCCGAGGACGCGTTCGTGCGCGTGCAGGACGCGGAGGCCAACGTCGTGATCGTGGGCGCGGACCTGTCCCCCAGCCAGCAGCGCAACCTCGAGGAGAAAACCACCGTTCGCGTAGTCGATCGCACGCAGCTCATACTCGACATCTTCGCCCAGCGCGCCAGAACGGCCGAAGGCAAGCTGCAGGTCGAACTCGCGCAGCTTCAGTATCTGCTGCCGCGGCTAACGGGCAAGGGAATCGCGATGTCACGCGTGGGCGGCGGGCATGCCGGCGGAGTGGCAACGCGCGGACCGGGCGAGACCAAGCTCGAAACCGACCGCCAACGCATTCGCAACCGCATCGCTGTAATCAAAGACGAGCTAGAGGATGTCGTCAAGCATCGCTCGATCCAGAACAAGGCCCGCAAGCAGCTTCTAGTGCCGAACGTCGCGCTGGTGGGGTATACGAGCGCGGGCAAGTCCACGCTGCTCAATCTGTTTGCTGAGACAGACGTCGAAGTGCACGCGCGGCTCTTCGCGACGCTCGATCCGACCACGCGCCGCGTCGATCTCGAGGACGGCACGTCGATCGTGCTGTCGGACACGGTCGGGTTCATTCGCAATCTGCCCCATCATCTGGTAGCGGCGTTTCGTGCGACTCTCGAAGAGGTCGTGGACGCCGATTCCCTCATACACGTCGTTGACGCGAGCCATCACTTCGTCGCGGAGCAGCGGGCGGCGGTCGCCGAGGTCCTGGCCGAGCTTGGCGTTGGTGACAAGCCGGTCATCACGGTGTTCAACAAGAGCGACAAGATCCGGGACCAGTATGAGTTGCGCAGGCTGGTGGTCGAGACCGAGGACTCGTGTTACATGTCCGCGCTCACCGGCGAGGGGCGACAGTATCTGGAAACACTCATCCACAAGGCCGTCTCGCGGCTGATGAAGCACGTCTCTGTGGTCGTTCCCCATGAGCGAGGCGATCTTGTCGCGGCGTGCCACGAGCGCGGGCGTGTGGCGCGGGTAGACTACCTGCCGGAAGGGGTTCGCGTGGAAGCGGACCTGCCGCCCGACCTCGCCGCGCGGCTCGAACCGTTTGCCGCCTCCGCGGAGGAGTAGCGGCTGGCCTCGTGGAAGTCGTAGTGTGATGGGAGACTCACAGTTGCTCAATACACAACTCGCATGCGTTGACAATATGCTCGATCTCGTCGGCAACACGCCGATGCTGAGGATGTGCAACATCGCCGGAGGCTGCGTCTTCGGAAAGGCGGAGTTCCTCAATCCGGCGGGCAGCGTCAAGGACAGGGTCGCGAAGTACATCATCGAGCAGGCCGAACGCAGCGGCGCGCTCAAGCCCGGCGCGACCATCGTCGAGGCGACCAGCGGCAATACCGGCATCGCGGTCGCGTTCGTCGCGCAGCTCAAGGGCCACAAGTGCATCATCTGCATGCCCTCGGACATGAGCGAGGAGCGCAAGAAGATCATCCGCGCGCTGGGCGCCGAACTCGTCGAGACGTCCGCGGAAGGAAGCATCACCGGCGCGTGCGAGAAGGCCGAGAGCATCCACAGCCAGATCGACGGATCGTTCCTGGTCAGCCAGTTCACCAACCCACTCAACCCCGAGATCCACTACCTCACCACGGCTCATGAGATCTGGGACCAGATGGAAGGCGACATTGACGCGTTTGTGGCGGGCGTCGGAAGCGGCGGAACCCTTACGGGCGTCGGCTCGCCTCCTCAAGGAGAAAGATACGAGCACGCTGATCGTGGCGGTAGAGCCCAAGAACTCCGCGGCGCTGCTGGGTCACGAGCCGGGCTTCCACGTCATTCAGGGCATCGGCGACGGGTTCATTCCGCCGGTGCTGGACGTCCATCTCATTGACGAGGTTATTACGGTCAGTGACGACGACGCGATCAGCACAACTCGCAAGCTGGCGGCAGTGCAGGGGGCGCTGGTCGGGACATCGTCGGGCGCGAATGTCTGGGCGGCGATGCGGCTTGCGGACAGACTGGGGCCGGGAAGCCGCGTCGTCACCGTGCTGCCCGACCGCGCCGAGCGCTATTTCAGCACGAGTTTGCTCTAGGTGCGCCGATCAGTAACGCAAGCTGCTTCGCTGTTCTCATTGCACTCTGCCTGCTCGCCGGGCGAGCCCACGCTGTGGATAGAAAGGACATAGACATGCGAGATCCTTTCGTCTACTGCGACGCATCGTCGGGCAAATGCTACCTCTACGGCACGTGCAGGACCTCCGACGGCAAGCGCGGCTTCGACGCCCGCGAGACCTCCGACCCAACGCTCCAGACATGGAGCGACCTCAAGCCGGTCTTCCGACGCCCGCCGGACTTCTGGGGTGTCTCGTCCTACTGGGCGCCGGAGGTGTTCCGTTACAAGGAAAGGTACTACCTGTTCGCCACGTTTCAAGCGCCCGGCAAGCCCAGGGCGGTTCAGATACTCGCAGCGGATTCGCCGCTCGGGCCATTTGTCGTGCACGGTCCGGAACCAATCACGTCGCCGGAGTACTTCTCGCTGGACGGCACGCTGTACATCGACAAGAAAGGCGACCCGTGGATGGTCTATTCGCGCGAGCACATCTCCGTGCACGACGGCCAGATGCGGGCGGTGCGCCTCACACCCGATCTGACCGCGCCCGTAGATGGCACGGACATTCTCCTGTTCAAAGCCAGCAGCGCCCCGTTTGCCGCCCATTGGAACAACAACGACGGCAGCACAAGCTACCTCACGGACGGCCCGCAGATGCTGCGGCTCGCCAGCGGCGACCTCGTGATGGCGTGGTCCACCAACAACTACCTGCCCAAGCCCGTTGGGTGGGGTTATTGCGTTGCCGTGGCGCGGTCCACCAGCGGTGAGATTCAGGGGCCGTGGGTCCAGGAGGGCATTCTCTACAACGGGTTTGCCGGCCACGGGCAGATCTTCCGCCACCCGAAACTCGGCCTCGTGCTCAGCGTGCATCAGCCGAACCGCGGCGGCACCCCGTATCCCTTGTTCCTGCACGTGTACGAAAAGGACGGCAAGCTCACGATGGCCGATCCGACCACGCCGGACTACGTGCAGGCATACTGGAGGTTCGAGGACCTTACGCCGGCGCATGCCGCCCTGCCCTCCATCGACATCCTCGACTCTTCCGGCAAGGACAACCACCTTCGTGGAGACAGCTTCGAGACGGTCGGCACGGGCTCGGCAAGTGTTCCGGCCGCAGAGATCCCCGCGACAAAGCGGCTCGATCTCGCCTGTTATGATAACTCCGAACCGCCAAAGGACGGCGCGACGGCGCGCTATCTCAATACCGCCGATCACAAGATCAACGATGCAGTCCTCAAGAACTGGACCATCGAGGCGTCGATCCGCCCAGGCGAGACTTCGAAGGCGCAGGCGTTCATCTGCAGGGGTTCGGAGCTGAGCGTGGGCCTGACGGCGGACGGCAAGGCCGTGGTGCGATTTGGAGGCCAGTCCGTCACGTCGTCCTCGCCTCTGACTGCCGGCAGTTGGTACAACCTCGCCGCCGTATGCGATGGCCGTACGCTGCGGCTGTATATCGACACCGGCTGTGGCAGCTATGTGCTCGCAGGCAAAGCGACGCTGCCGGCTGAGGGCGCGGAGCCAACCAAGGGGCAGTGGTTCGTCGGCTGCGGAATGCGCGACGGCAAGCCGGCGGATCAGTTCACCGGGCTTATCGACGAAGTGAGGATCAGCGACAAAGCGCTGGCGACGGGCAGCTTCCTCTTTGCGCGGGACTCTACTTGAGCATTGCCTCGATCTCGGGACTGACGTAGTGGCAGCAGAAGAACACCTCGCCGTCGGACCCGTTCTTCGCGCACAACTCCATCTGTTTGCGGACCACGTCCGCGGGCTTGGGGACGGCCTTGCCCTCGACCCTCGTGTAGATCGAAAGCCCTGGAATGACGCGCTTTTGCCAGTCCGGCAGGCTCTTCCATTCCTCAAAGGCCGCCGCTAGCTGCGTGTCGGGCACGTAGGCCATCGGGACGACGTAGTCCACATAGCCCTCGCGGACCCAGCGCTGCCAGTCCTGGAGCACGTTATCGGCGGAGTCCTTCTTGTAGAACACCGCGGCCGAGACCGTAACCGACGGCCGCGTCTTCTTCGCCGCCGCGTATACGTCCCGAACCAGGTCCGTGACGCAGTCCTTGCGCCACTGGTCCCAGGCTTGGGTCTGCTTCTCCAGCCTGGCGACGTAGTCGGGGTCCTTGCTGACCGGCATGGCGGGGTCGGTCACGACCGGTGTTATGGTCGTCTTTGCGGCGAACCAGTCGGCGTTGCGGTCCACACCGAGGATCGCCAGCAAGTCGGGCAGCGACGCGCTGGGGCCGTCGATCCAGACGACGTTCACGCCGCCCTCGACCAGCTTGCGAAGGCTCGATGCCTCGTCGGCGTTCCACACGTAGACGCATGGTATCACGCAGATGTCGCCGGTCGTGAGCTCGCCGAGTTTGGCGTGAGTAGATTTGGCGCCGGCGCGTTCGAGCCACTGCTCGGCCTGAGATCGCGAGGAGCCGCCGTAGCCCTTGTCGTTGCGTTCCGAGACCAAAACCTTGACCGGCCTCTTGTCCGCGCCCAGTTCGCTGAGCTTCGCCTTCAGAAACGTGTCCAGCACGGCCAGTTTGCTCGCCTCGGCGTGCCAGTTGAAGAAGAGCACCTGCCCTGCGCCGAGCCGGTTCTCTATGATCGCGGGCATGCCGGTGCCGAACTTGGCGAGCGTCTTACCCGTGGTGACTTCGTGAATGGGGTTACCGGTGAGCGCTATCTTGACCGGGAAGGCCTCCCATCGAGGGACCTCGTTGGGTTTGAACCCGCTGGCCTTCTGGAAAGCCTCGACGGAAGCCGCGCCATAACCCAGCGAGGTGTTCGGGAAGCGAATGTAATCGAAGTGGATGCCGTCCAGGTCGGGGTAGTTCTCGACCGCGGAGAGCATCAGGTCGCGCTGGAACTGTCTGATTTCCGGCTTGGTGAGATCGTACCAGTGGGACTTGACCCCCTGAGCATTCTCGGCCTGCCAGCCGGGATGCTTCTGCGCCTCAGCCTCGCCCATTTCCCCGTTCACGAACCACGCGTGGACCTTGATCCCGCGCTTGTGCGCCGCCTCGATGCAGTAGCCGAGCGGGTCGAACCCCTCCGTCACGCCCGACGCCATCGGCCGTAGCGGCGTGCGGAACCAGGCGCCGTCGCCGTGGAAGATGAGCACGTAGAGGTTATCGATGTGGCACCGGCTCGCCTGATCGAGTGTCTTATCGGCAGTCGCTTTGTCGATGACCCGCTCGGGGTGCACCCACAGGCCACGAATCGCGAGCGCGGGACTTGCCAGTAGAGATACGGCGGTCAGGAAAAAGAGGCATGGTGCGAGTCTCATCAGTTTTGCTCCTATAGCAAGACCTCGCCGTGTGTCCGACGAGGCCGCGCGAGCAGAAATGCTTATTGCAGCATGGTAGGTCGGATGGGACTCGAACCCATGACTCTCGCCTTAAAAGGGCGATACTCTACCGACTGAGTTACCGACCCACGCCCAAAGGATTATACCATCCACGCACGCTCACGGTCAAATCGCCTTGACATGCCTTCTCGCACAACCCTATAATGTGAGTAGCCCAACCACGGGAGGTGAACCGACCTGAGAATCAGAGCTAAGGAACTCCGACGCACGAGAAAGCGAGCCGAAGAGAGATATAAGGCGCGCCCGAAACCCGAGCAGCCCGCCGCTCCGCCGCCTGCGAAGAAGAAATAGGCCAGAGGGCTGGTGTCATGCGGAACTCGTTTCAGCATCCAGGCGTGGGTCCTGAAACAAGTTCAGGATGACAGGGGATGGGTCCTGAATCAAGTTCAGGATGACAGGGGAATGCCGGCTGGGATTGAGTCGAGGTCCATCGACCGGTCCGCGAGCCGGCTTGTTTTGGTCTTCTCGTCGAACTCGACCCACACGCAGTTGTCCACGGCGTCGTGGATCGACTCGACGTGCGTGATCAGGATTATCTGCTCGAACCGGTTCTTGAGGTTCTGCAGCAGCGCAACCACGTTGTCCCGGCGCGTATCGTCCAACGAGCCGAAGACCTCATCGAGCACCAGCAGCGAAAACGACTGCCCCGCACGATCCGCTATCATCTGCGACACCGCCAGCCTCAGCGCGAGGTTGACGATGTCGTCCTCCCCGCCTGAGATCACCGGCTTGCGTTCGCCGTCGTCCACGATCACGGCCTTGTAGGAGTCGTCGATTTCGAGGGTATTGTAGCGGCCATCGGTCATCTCGCTGAGCAACTCGCTCGCCGTGTCCTGAAGCTCAGGCCGGATGCGGGCGTTGAGCTCCGTGCGAAGGGCGTCGAAGGCCTTGGCAAGGGTGTCGAGGTGGAGTCGCTCGGAGCGCTTGGTGTTGAGGTCTTCGATCCGCGCTTTATACGACGCCTCCTCCTGCTCGATCTGGGCCAGTATCGCGCCAGCGGTGTTGACCTCGCCCCGCTCCTTTTCGAGGGCGACCAGCGCGCTGTTGAGTGCGGCGGACGCGGCTTCGAAGTCGCGCGCGAGCTGCTCGTGGTCTTTCTCTGAGAATGCCAGTTCGGCAAGCGCGGATTCGCACGTGGCGATCTCCTGCTTCTTGGCCGCCAGCGGCTCCTCAAGCCCGCGCAGTTCCTCTTCGGCCCTGGGCAGGCGCTCGAGCTCGCCTTTGAGCTCGTGACCGCGCTTGTAGTCGGGCTGGAGGCTCTCGTCGAGTTCCTGAAGCTCGCGGAAGCGCTTCTTGTCGAAGCCGCCGGGCAGCTTCCCAAGCTCGCCTTTGAGCGCGTCTGACTTGTCCGATTTGCCCTTGATCTGGTCGCGAACGGCCACGAGTTCCTCGGCGCGGCGGTCGGCGTTCGATCTCTCCGTGCGGAGCTTTTCCAACTGCGCGGCAATCGCCTCCCGTTGCTTTTCGAGCGCGGCAGCCTCGCCGCCATCCTGTTCGAGAGCCGTCTTCTGCTCGGCAAGCGATACGATCTGCCCGGCGATTTCGGCTGACTGCGAATCGAAGTTGGCGAGCACGGTCGGAAGCTCATCGGCAAGCGGCCGCTCGCACGTCGGGCACTTGCCCTCCGCGCCGGCTTCTTCTATTTGGGCGCGCCTGGCCGCCACCTGCGTGGCCTGAGCCTGAAGCTGGGCGATCTGAGCATCGAATGAGTGCAAACGCGCGACGCGGTGCTCCCGCGACTCCCGCAGCTTTTTGTCCGTTTCAGCAAGCAGAGCTTCGCCGGCCTTGAATTGAGCCTCGGCCCTGACCTGCGCGTCCTTTGCGCTGCCGCAGCCGCTCTCGCGCTTGCGGAGGTCCTTGAGGTCGGCTTCGAGCGCGGCTGATCTGGCCCAATAGTCCCTGGCGCTGGCCCTCGAACCGCTGGAGGTCGGAGAGCGTCTTCAGCTCTTCTTTCTCGGCGCGGAAGCCGGTGAGCTTGGTCTTTAGCAGCTCGAACTCGTCACTCTTGGCCTTGAGGGCCGCAAGCTCCTCGCCGAGCCTGGCGGTTCGGTCCTCCATACGAGCGATCTCGGCGCGGTCCAGTTCGAGCCTGCGCGAGAGTTCCTCGCGGCGCCTGGCCTTCTGATCGGATGCTTCCTTGAGGGGTTTGAGCCTATCCAGCGATGCCTGCGCGGACTTGCTCGCTGACTCGGCCTCTTCGAGCAGCTTCTTCGCCTGCGCGAGAGCGGATTGGGCGGCTTTCTTGCGCTGCTTGAGCTCGTTTGGATCGCCGAGCTGCTGTTCGAGGGCGTCGACGGCCTTTGAGATCGCGAGGCGTTCGGCGTTGGCTTGGTCGCGGGCTTTCGTGAGGCGGTCGTAGCCGAGCATGCGCGAGATTGCAGCGGCGCGGGCGCGACCGTCCATCGCGGCCATGAATTCGAGCTCCTTTTGGGCGGTGAAGAAGCTCGTGAAGAAGGCCTGGTAGTCCATGCCCAGCAACTGCGCGACCGAGGCGTTCACCTCGCGCGTGCCGGTGCGGAGGGCGCGGCCATCCACTTCGAGAGACGCGTGGCCGCTGCCGGAACCGTCCAGCGCGCGGCTGACCTTGTAGTTCGATCCGCCAAGCTCGAACGTGAGCGAGGCCGATGCGCGTGACCCTCCCGGAGCGGCGGTGGAGCGCACCGAGTCGTTGTTCCCGCGCAGGGCGGGGCTGCCGTAGAGCGCCCACGCGATGGCTTCGAGGATCGTGGTCTTGCCCGCGCCGTTGGGACCGATGACGCCGGTGACGCCGTCGGTGAAGTCGATGGCGCTTGAGAGGTGCTGTCTGAAGTTGGTCATTTCGAGCCGAACCAGCTTCATGCCGCGCCCTCCTGCGTCTCCGCCGTGCTCGGCGTGAGCTTGCCGAGATAGTCCCTGCCGAGAGAAACAAGGCGGTCGCGGTCAACACCGCCGGGGACTTCATAAGCCCTCGCGAACTCCTCCCACTCCTCCTCGAGCGGTCTGGACACGCCGGCCTCGCGCCCGTCGCCCGACCGTCCGGATCGCGAAGGAGGGCGCAGTTGAAGCTCGAAGTGGAGCGCGTCGGCTCGAACCGCGCGCACGAACGCGAAATCGAGGTCCTGCTGCACGCCGCGCGGCAGGTTCTCGATCACCAGCCGCACGATCTTGTCCGCGTGACCGCCGGGGATGCCCCCTACACGGCGCTCGATCATGATGTTGAGGTCGGCGGCGGTAACGTCTTTGGCGTCAATCGGGCGGAGGTCGATCACGTCGCGGGTATCGATCTTATGGAACGCGAGCAGCTTGCGTTCGTCGAGGTCGTATTCGATGAAGCCCTTCACGCCCCGTTCGTCCGGCAAATCCGTTGCCGGACGGACTGGGCTGCTGGCCTCACTCCAGATGCTGGTGGACGTGTATTCCAGCGAGCCGGCATAGTATGCGTTGGGGGCGAGCTCGGTGAAGCAGTGGTAGTGGCCGAAGGCGATGTAGTCCCAGGCGTCGGAGATCACCTGCGCGCGGCTGAGTTCGTACATGTCGTAGGCGTGGCGGATGATGCCCTCGACCGTGCCGTGCACGAGCAGGATGTTGCGCTTACTCGCGGCGTCCGGCTCGATCTTGAGCGACGAAAGCTGCGGCAGGGCGCGGTGGCAGAGGCAGAATACAGATGTGTCTAACTTCTTGAGCGGAACTTGCACATACTCGCTGTGCGCGACGTGAATGCCGGGTAGGTTCGCGAGAAGGTCGAGTATGCAGCCGGTGTCGGCAGAGCGGGGCGAATCGTGATTGCCGCCGATGATCACAATGGGCGCGTCGGTCTTGCTGCGCAGCGAGGCAAACTCGCGAAACGTGTGCTGGATCGTGAGGTTGCTGGGTCGGACGACGTGGAACAGGTCACCCGCGATCAAGATCAGATCCGGCTGAATTTCGGCAATCCGCGATAGGGTGTCGCGAAAGGCTGCGAATACGTCCGCCTCACGCGCGTTGAGGCCCTGCCTGTTAATCCGATTATACGCCCGGTAACCCAGATGAGGATCGGCTATGTGTGCAACGCGCATGGTTACAGCCTCTCGAATGGGTCATTACCGTCTGAACCGACGTCGCGTATCATTATCGGCGGCTTTTCAGGCGTATCCTGCAACCCAGCTTTCTTTCGGATCGCACTTCGAAAGAATCCTATCGGATCATCCGGCACCCGTTGGATTGTGATCAGCATCGCCCGCTTGATCTCGTCATTGTCGGCGGCACTGGCGATAATATCTCTGACATCGTTGCGGCTGACACTCCCTGAGAGCCTGGATAGATTCCGCCACACGGCTTCGTCGAGCGAGAGATCATCGGCGGGCGGGAACATGCGCACGCCGTCCGGGCCGCGCAGGATGTTGGGCCGCGGGAACTTCACGAATATCGGCTGGTTGAAGTGCGGGTGACGGATCATGAGCTGGCCCTTGCTCAGAGTCGCGAGCTTCTCCTTGGTGGCCGAGGTCAGCACCTGGTAGCCCGGCGTCGCGAGCTCGTCCATGTCCATTCGGCCGTAGAGGCACGTCGCGGAGTTGCCCACGATGCGCTTGTGGACCTGGCTGCGGAACTGCTGCGCGGAGAAAAGCACCATCCCCAGATACCGCCCGCGCTCGGAGATGTCGAGAAGGGTCTGCTTGAGATATGTGTCCTGGCCGTCGGAGGGCGCGTATTTGTTGAGCTCGTCCACGACCACGATCACGTGCTTCACGCCCAGGCTGCCCTTCTCGAGGTGCTCGCGCAGCTTGCTGACCACGCGCGTAAACACCAAATCCTGCGCCTGCTGGTCGAGCTTGGCGACGTCGATCACGTAGATCGCGCGATCCTCGAAGCCGCCCCACGGCAGGTCGCTCGCGAACTCATCCGGGCTGATCAAGCCCTGATAGCGCGTGGACAGGTTGGAAAGCCGGTTGTAGACCTTGCGGATGGTCGCGTAGTGGTGCGTCTTCCACTCGGAACGGTTGCTTTCCTCCATCTCGCGCAGGACCGCGTCGAACCAGCGGTTGAGCTCCTGGAAGTTGCGCACGGTGAACTGCTGCTTGTTCGCCTCGCTGGTCTGATCGACAACGCGCTGGCGGATGTACTGAATGAGCGCGTCCGCCTTCGCGTCAACGTCGTCGCGATTGAGCACGACCTCGGTGTATTCGAGTATGTCCTTAAGCCCCCAGGACATGGGGATCACGGAGTCGATCAGATCGGGATGAGTGCGCAGGGTGTTCAAGTTTACCCGGTCGAACTTATACGGCGCGTAGTACTTCACGTTCCCGAACGGCTCGCAGGGCACGCCCAGCCTCTCGTACTTCTCGGCATCCTCGACAGCGAGCGTGGGTATAGCGTTGTCCAAGTATTGCTGCCTGTACTTATACTCATCCGGACACGCGCCGGGGAAGTCGAGGAACAGCATGTCGCAGCCCTTGACGTTGAAACACACCACCGCCACGTCCTCGCGGAAGTGAGCGAAGATGCTCTGCAGGGTGAACTCGATGGAGCTGGTTTTGGTCGCGAGGCCGGAAACGCCGGTGATGTTCAAATGAGCCGCTTCGGGGCCGAGCAGGAACTCGGAGTCGAGGTAGACGGGCGAGAGCAGATCGCCGTTCTGGTAGAGGCCGATGGGTATCTCCGACTTGCCGACGTAGGCGTCCATTCGCAGCGCGCGCGCGACCGCCGCATCGTCCGCCAGAAACACCGGCCCGACCGGCACCGGCTGCAGCGGCTCCTCGGGATCGACGCGCAGCACCGCCGCCGAGTAGAGCTTCACCTCGGGGCGCAGCGTGGGCGGCTCGGTGCCGGGATCGCCCTCCGCGCCGATGTAGTCGTGCAGCGCGGAGCCGAGATCCGTGAAACCGAACCCCTCGACTACGACGCCGTAGACTTCCACCTTCTCGGTCTGCACGACCACGAGCGTGCCGATCCCGACCTTGGAATCATCGGCGGTCCAGAAACTGAAGCTATACGCCGTGCTCGGCTTGGCCTCGGTGGCAACTACTCGTCCAATCTGCTGCAGTCCTTGTTCCATGCTTATCCCTTCATCATACGCTGCTCAAGCACGGAATCCCGAAAGATAGAAAACCAGAAAGAACGCTCTATTCCCTTTCTCCTTTTCTGACTTTCGGGCTTTCGTGCTGCAAAACAGCTATGCCGTCCCCAAACTGCCGAGTCTCATCAAGCGCGCGTCCAGGTTCGTGTGCGTTGGCGCGAGGCTCTTCATGTAGAGCTCGCAGTCGCGGATGGGGTAGATCATCTTGTCCCATCGCGCGTCCGGCAGGCTCAGCGGCGCTTTCTCGGCAAGAAGCCAGCGGGAGATCTCATCGATCATGCCAAGAATGCGCGCGGACTTGGGCGCCTCGACTCGCACCAGCCCGAAGTATGGGTCCCTGCCCTCGCTTGCGTGCATCCGCAGATACCAGCTATATACCGGCCGCGAGCCGCTTCTGGGCTTGGGAATGAACGCGGCGCTGCGCTCCCCTACCCTCAAATCCAGCACGACGCGCTGCTCGTCCCAGGTCAGATACTGCGTGCCGTGACTTTTCGTGACGCCGACAACGTTGCCCTGCTCGCCGTAATCCGAGCTTAGCCCTCCGTCCACAAGGAGCCAGTCGCCGTTGCGATTCTCGCTCACCCACCTCGACGCGAGTGCGCTTTCGAGCCTGCCGCGGACGGTGCTGATCTTATCGTGAGCGGCCTGAACCAGCGCGAGCGGGTGCTCGATCAGATCATCGCGGCCGGTATCGACATACCTCACGCCGCTTATCTCGAGGCCGTGCCGTTCGGCGAGCTTGCGGGGATAGTAGAGGGCCTCATCGACCTCGTGATAGCCTGCGAGCGTCCGCATTCGGCGGTCGGCGCCCCTTACGCGCACTGCCGCCGCGACGTAACCATACATGATCGGGACGGGCGCGTTGATGTAGATCGGCCCGCGCGGCCGCTGCATTCCGTCCATGAAGCACCTGAACCTGCCCCCCGAATGCCCGCCGACGTCTATAGAGCGCATATCGCCTTCGGCGAGGTCGCGGCCGGCCTGGGTCGGCTCGACATCGGCGCGCATGGGAACTTCGTCCGTTAGCGGCGCCTGACCCAGCACCACGCGCACGTCGGCGCTCGGCAGACGGCGGATAAATGCTTCGAGATTGCCCAGCAGATCGCTCACGTGCGGGTTCCTTCCCTGCCTCACAGGCTCTGCAAGAATGTAGCACCTTCAGGGGGGTCATGTCAATACGGCTGAGCAAACGCCTGTTTGTAGGGATAGGGAGTAGGGAATAGGGAATAGGGGGAAGACGGCGATGGGAAACAGGGTGAAACTTGCTGTGGTTCTGGCATTGTGCGTGATGGCGAGCGCGCGTGTGCTGGCGCAGACCGAACCGTGCGGGGGGCCGACGGGGGTGTGTCCGCCGACGGGTACGGATATGGGTCAGTCGGACTACCAGCGTACGCCGCACCCGAACGTCTATCAACCCGCCGCGCCAATCTGCGTGACGACGACACCAATGACGCCCGCTGAGTCACTTAGCCCCGAGACCACGCCCTATGTGGAACCATCCGCGCCGGCCGGCACGGGTCTGGGGCCGCTCACGATCCCCGAGACGTCGAAGATCGCGGTGGACGACAACTACGTCTACGTGCTCCAGGGCGACGAAGTGGTCAAGCTCGACAAGAACGATCTGCACGTCGTGGCGAGGACGAAGATCCCGCCGCCGGGCGAGCCGTAGTCACCGCATCATTGTGCGGGCTTTCGATTGAGCGGCTGGTCACCGACCTCCGCGACCCACTTGCGGGTCCACTCGACCGTTTCGATGTCCAGGTCGCATATCACGCTACTCAGGAAGATCATGCCATCGATCCGGCCTTCCTTGAGCCACGCCAGGCCCTTCTCGCACTGCAGTTTCATCAGCTCCAGCGGCATTGGCTTGCTTGTGCCGAAGTCCCACATGTAGCAGCCCAACATTACGCGCTTCGAGCCGGCGACCGACTCCATCCGATGGAAGTTGGCATCGAGGTCGCGCAGGTCGGCCGCGTTCCATGTCCAGAACGTCACGACGTCGCAGTTGGCGATGTAGGGCTGGACGGGGAGATCGAGATCGTGCTTGTAGAGGACGACCCACAGATCGAGCTTGTGGCCGGCGTCATGGAGCTTGCTGCGAAAGCGGCCGATGTCGTCAGCGCCGTAGCGGCTGACTGCGCCGCCGGCGTCGGGGGCGTGGAAGAAGTCGTCCATGATCCCGCCGCGGATGTTGGGGAACTTCGCCGCGAGCGAGATCACGGCGTCGAGATCGGTCTGCTTGTCGTTGCGAGTGGAGGAACTGTCGCCGACAATAGACCAGACCACCTTCTTGAGCGGGCGGAACGAGATGGCGAGCCTGTCGAACGGCGGCTCGGGCCTGCCGCCATAGACGACCATGATCGCGTTGGGCACTCCCATGTAGAACGCTGCCTCCGCCGGGGTCATTCTCGACTCGCCGGGAAGGTTGTATTCGCCGTTGCAACTGCCGGCCTCGTGGCACCATATCCAGAGGCGGTCTCGAACTCTATCCACAGATTGTCCCTCCTGAACGGCTCCGGCGGCCGATGCCGCGATGCAGCAGGCGGCCAGCGCCAATACTATGGGTCTACGAACGCCAAATCCGTACAACATATAGCCGAGTTCGACTACGGAGGCAGGCTTTCCTCCGGTATCACAGGCTATCGGCTGCACCTGGACTCGACCGCGCACCACAGCCTGGGCAGCGCCTTGCCGGCGGGTTCGGCGATCCAGAAGTCGGCGTGGTGGGTGAGATGGCCTTCGGATGGGTTGACCTCGACAATGATCGCTCCATTGGAGACGGCTCGCTCGGCGAAGCCGTAGCCAGCAGAGACCTCGCCGGAGGTGCCGACGATCAGCATCAGGTCGCAGTCAGCCGCGGCATCGGCAGCCGCCATCATCGCCTCGTGCGGCACGTATTCGCCGAACCAGACGATGTTGGGCCTGCACAGCTTGTTGCACTGAGGGCAGGTTGGGAGCGTGTCTGACGTGAACTCGGGCGGGAAGTCGAAGTCGCGGGTATCGTAGACGGACGAGCACTCCAGGCAGCGCATCCCCCAGCAGTCGCCGTGGATCTTCACCAACTTGCGAGAGCCGGCGCGCTCGTGGAGATCATCGACGTTCTGCGTGACGAGCAGGAAGTCACCCCTCCTGGCCCCCCCTTTGCAAGGGGGGAGACGTAGTGCTGCTCCATTCGGGCGATTGCGACGTGGCCGGGGTTGGGCTGGGCCTCGGAGATCTGGCGCTGGCGCATGTGGTAGAGGTTCCAGACCTCCACCGGATGCGCGAGTAAAGCCCTCGAGCGTGGCGAAGGTCATGGGGTCGTGCCTGGTCCACTCTCCGTCGATCTCGCGGAAGGTTGGCAGCCCGGATTCCTTGCTCGCGCCCGCGCCGGTGAACACCATGACGCGTTTGGCCCTGGCGAGAACGTCTATCAACTCGTCTTGCATGCGTTCCATCACGTCCATTATACGCGATAGGGAATGGCGAATAGAGGGACCTGTCGTCGAGACAGCCCAGTTCCGCGGAAGGGAAGCCGCTGGCACTGAGTAGACGCGAGGAACGAGCGTCGTATCGAAGTGCGGTGGAGCGCCGGCCGCCCTTCGATACGCTTCGCACTCAGGGCTAACGTAGTGGGTCGCTCCCGGACAACTGAGCACGCTCCCTGTCGTCCGGGCGACTTGACACATGAGGCAGTTCGTGGTGTACTCTGGGTTAACAACGGGACACCCCCGTCAGGAGTATCGATCATGTTTGCAGAGCGCAGATGCACACCTCGAATCGCTCTCATTCTGATCCTGCTATGCGCGGCCCTATGCGTCCAGGCGCAGCAATCCCCCGAAGTCGAGATGTACCGGCCTACCGTGATGCCGGACCGGATCGTTCTCACATGGGCGGGCGATCCGACAACGACCCAGGCGGTGACGTGGCGTACCGACACCAGCGTCAAGGACGCCGTCGCACAGATCGCCGTCGCCGATCCCGACCCTACATTCAAGGGTCAGGATGTGCCCGCCACGACGTCGGAGCTTACAAACAAGCTGTGGCCCGCCAACTACCACTCGGTCAACTTCGAGAACCTCAAGCCGGACACGTATCTACGCGTATCGCGTCGGCGATGGCTCCCATTGGAGCGAATGGCTGCAGTTCCGCACGGCCGGCGATAAGCCGGCGCCGTTCTCGTTCATCTACTTCGGCGACGTGCAGAACGGAATCCGGTCGCTGTGGTCGAGAGTGATCCGGGAGGCGTTCAGGGCCGATCCAGAGGCGAAGTTCATGGTGTTCGGCGGAGACATCGTGACTGACGGCGCCAGCGACACGCTGTGGGGAGAGGTGTTCGACGGAGGATCGTGGATATTCGGTATGGTCCCGGTGTTGCCCACACCCGGCAACCATGAATACCGCGATAACGACAAAGGCAGCTCGCACGTCACGCGTCACTGGCGGGCTGAGTTCACGCTGCCCGAAAATGGCCCAGATGAGCTTGCGGAATACGCCTACTACACCGACATCCAGGGCCTGCGAATGATCAGCCTGGCGTCGAACGAGAAGACCGCGGAGCAGACCGCGTGGCTGGCGAAGGTGCTCTCGGACAACCCGAATAAGTGGACCGTCGTGACATTCCATCACCCCATATTCTCGCCCGCCAAGGGCCGGAGTCAAGAGAAACTGCGCGCGGCGTGGATGCCGGTATTCGAGAAGTATAAGGTCGATCTCGTGCTCAACGGGCACGACCACACCTACGGCCGGACCGGCGTCGAGGGTGCAACGGTGTATCTCACATCGGTGAGCGGCTCCAAGATGTACGAGCTGAGCAAGCAGCCGTGGATGCATCGCGGCGCGGAGAATACTCAGCTTTTCCAGGTCATCAGCATCAACGGGGACAAGCTGACCGTCGAGGCGCGTACCGCCACGGGCAGCCTCTACGACAAGTTCGAGCTTATCAAGCAGCCGGGCAAGGTCAACAAGCTGGTCGATGAGATTCCCGCCGATGTAGCCGAGCGCTTGAAACCAGCAAAGAGCTCGGCAAAGTGATCCCAGCATTGGGCAACACGGTTACCTGGCGGTCAGAGTCGGGGTGATGCTTCGACGGCTGACCGCAAAGTCGCCGGACGGGATTTCCAGCCTTATCGAGTCCACCGACTTGAGCCGTGGCCTCGAACCCGTGGTGAACCGCAGGACCGCGCATGTGCAGGCCGGCTTGACTTCCGACGAGAAGTAGCGTACGCCCGCCGCCCCTGCGGTGCCGGGGTTGATGATGACACTGCCGCTGCGAAGGCCGACCGAAGCGGTGTGCGAGTGACCGTCCACGATGACCGGCGCGCGCCCGGCCGCGCGGGCGCCGACGCGGTCGTTGTGGACGAGCAATATCGCGGGGCGGCGCGAGTGGCTCAGCCGCGAGGCGATTCTGTTCGACAGCGCCCTGAGCTGTCTCGGTGTCGCATTCACGCTCCCCGTTAGTTCCCTGCGCGAGGCCGGATCGCCGAATCCCATTATCGAGAGGCCGGCCTTCGTCACCGTCTGCCCGTTGTCGAGCACGACCAGGTGAGGGACGGAACGCAGGGCGCGGACGGTGGAGCGGGAGTCGTGGTTGCCGGTGACCGCGACCATCGGTATCTGGAACTCCCTCAATCCGGCGAGCAGCTCGGCTTCGAGCGGGTGACCGAGGTCGGTGAAGTCGCCCGCGATGAGAACCAGCTTCGGATCGTAGGTCTGAGCGACGTCGAGAGCGAATCGCGCGGCGATGGGATTGTTGTGGAGGTCGCTGATGGCAAGCACGGTGTAACACTGCTGCGAGCCGGCAAGATGCCGGCTCGCGAGGCGCTGGTAGAGGGTGACGGTGCGGCCGGCGATGCGCGGTATGTCCCGAATGAGGCCGGCGTTGCTCTGCCATGCCCGCTCGGCGATGTCCAGCACCTCCGGCGCGCGCGACATCTCGCCCTCGAAGTCGGGACTTTCGAAGGCGGAGGGGTTGTAGGTAGCCGCAGCAAGCGCCAACGGCAGGGCGACGGCGAGTATCCCGGCTATCGTACCCGAGCACAACGCGCCCCGACCTGAACACGACGCAGGCTGCGAGCGCCCCGAGCGCCGCGATCAGGACCGCCATCCAGGCCAGTTTGTAGGCCGCTCGCCTGATTCCACGTTCGACCATATCGACCGTCTGTCGGGGCGATTTGTGCTGCTTGAGCCACTCGGCGGTCTGCTGGATGTGGACCTGATCTATGCCTATGTCAAGCCGTGCGGGGCCGACGTGGGTGTTCGCTGAGACTGCGCCCAGAGGCGGGAACCGCAGGACGGTCCTGCCCGAGAGCGACGGATAGACGCACGCGCGCACCGACACAATGCCGAGATTGCCGGTCACCCCACCCCACAGCGCCACCGCCACCCACGCGCCCAGGATGCCGGTCAGGATCGCACGCAGCCAGTGCGGACGGCGCCTGACCGTCGCGTGCGAGCCTATCCGTGTTCTCGCCGTGTACGAGTGCGCCACTACAACTTCGCCGTCCCTCTTCTTCGCACCGCCGGCAGCGGGTCATTGGCGGGCCAGTCGATTGCGTATTCGATGCCGGGGAGCAGGTCGAAGAGATCATCCGGCACGTCTGAGTCGCACTCCGGGTCGAGGCAGACCGCCCAAGCGAACGTGTCTGATAGGAAGACCGCCTTGTCGCCACGGCGCTCGACCCGTATCTCCGGGTCAGCCCACTTGAGGTCCTTGAAGTGGGCCATGAACAGGCGGTTTTGGGCGACGGTTGCGCCGTCCTTGAGAAGCAGTGCGAAGGCCCCGGCGTTCTCGGCGCCAAGGTCATTGAGATCGCTGAGGGGGAGTTCGCCAATAATAGTGGAGGTGTTGGGCGGGAGGGTGAGTGAGACGGTCTTGTCCGCCGGCAGGCCGCCCGCAAGCCTGAACAGGCCGAACCGAGCCTCGCCCTGCCAGGGATTGGCGGTCTCGTTGACTCCGAAGATCAGTATCTTTTCGCCCTCGACTGCAGGGATCACCGTGATCGGGGCGAACGCTCTCCTGACGGGATGATACGCCAGCTTTCGGCGCAGGTAGTAGTCAACTATCGTCCAGCCGTGGCTTGCGGGCCAGGTGTCGTTATACATCCAGAATATCGCCGATGCGCTGCTGTACATCCGCCTGCGGTAGTTGTTGATGTACTCGCTGCAGGCCCTCGGACTGCATCAGGCCGCTCAGGTAGCAGTAGTCCTCGAATGACAGCTCGTCAGGCTTCAGCCCGAGCCAGTCCTCCAGCGATCTTGTAGCAGACGCCGCCCTGCGCCCCATAGTTGCAGGCGTTGTCGTGGAACTCCCACTCGGGTGAGAACAGCCGCATCTGATCCGCGGACAGGAATTGCTTCAGAGTGGCCATGCCGGTCGCGCCAAGCACTCCTCCCTCGTTCGGGAACCGGCTCACGTCCGTGCGATACCACCAGAAGTTCGTGCCCTCCTCCTGCAAAGACACGTTCCACGGATGCTGATCGCCTGTCGTGTGATCGTTCGGAGGCGCAACGTCCAGCGAATAGGGCGAGCTGGGCCAGTAGGGCCGCGACGGGTCCTCGCGCGATACGATGCGCGGTATTTCGAAGTGATAGAGGGCGTAGTCCGGGATGAGGGTGCACCTTGTCGTAGCCCCACCCCCACGCGGCCCATTCGAGCTCGTTGTTTCCGCACCAGACGATGAGGCTCGGGTGAGGAGAGAGATGCTTGACCTGATACTCGACCTCGCTTGCGAACGTTGTTGAGGAAATCCGTGTCGTCGCCGGGATATTTGGAGCAGGCGAAGATGAAGTCGTGCCAGACCATCACCCCCGCCTCGTCGCACGCCTCCAGCAGCATCGGGTCGGCGTATAGGCCCCCACCCCAGATGCGGAGGCAATTGCAGTTCGCGTCAACGGCAAGATCGACCAGCTTGCGATAGCGGTCACGGTCGATGGTGGAGTAGATCGTGTCCGGCGGGACCCAGTTGCCGCCCTTCGCGAAGATGGGCCGGCCGTTGATCTCGATGATGAAGTAGCGGCCCTCGACGGGATGCTGATCCTGGTTGATGCGAACGCTCCGGATGCCGGTGCGGCGCGACGCTGAGTCGGCGACCTCGCCGTCGATGACGATCTCGCACTCGACGGTGTAGAGCGGCTGGTCGCCGTGCGGTTTCGGCCACCAGAGCTTAGGGTTGGGTATATCGACCGACACGTCCTGCCGAGACGCGCCCGCGGGCAACTCGACCTCGCGCTCGACTGTCCGGTCGGCCTCGGGCACGCGCACGCGGACGGTCGCCTTGACCGGCTGCGGCTTGGCGCTGTCGACAAACGCCCGGACCTCGATTGTGGCTGATTTGCAATCGTCGGAGAGAACGGGATACACGACCAGCGAATCGATGCGCGCGGTGTCCGTCCATTCGAGCCTGACGCCGCGCGGGATGCCGACGTTGACCAGCCTCGGGGCCCAATCCCACGAGAACTGGCACTGCGGCTTGCGCAGCCAGGAGCGCTTGTGGAGCATGTGGTCCAGATAATGGCTGTAGTCGCTGCTCGACTTCTCCGCGACCGAATAGAGGCCGCTGTCGAGGCGCACGGCAAGCGAGTTCTCGCCCGCTTTGAGCTTGCCCGTCACGTCGAGACGGCATGGATAGAAAACGTTGTTATGAGAGCCGATCCTGGAGCCGTTGAGATAGACGTCGGCGACGAGATCGAGGGCATCGAAGACGAGCCAGGCGCGTTTGTCGAGCGCGTCGGGCGGGGCGGTGAATGTCCGCCTGTAGACCCAGATCTGCTCCTCGACCCAGCGCTGGTTCTGCGTGTTGAGGCCGATGTTGCGGTCGCCGACCAGGCCGGCCCGCTCCAGATCGAGATGAATGTCGCCGGGAACCGCCGCGTCAATGAATATGCGCTGGTCGGCATCTGGGCGCACGTAGTTCTCCGGGACGCCGTGCTGACCGTCAAATCCACGCGCCTGCCAGGTTCCGTTGAGATCGAGAATTGAAAGCATAGCAACCCTCCATAAGTCCGAGGATATTATACGAGCCATGCCTGTGATATGGGAAGCATCATTCGCGTGGGCAAAGAGCCTTAGCGCAGGAGATTGACGCGCCTGGCCGCAGAAATGGGTGCTTTCCAGGCAGAGCCACTGGCTGTAGGCAATACAGGCGCAAGGGTAGTGAGGGCCTATTCGGTGTGCTTGATGAACGTGGTTACGAACCCGTAGTGGTCCGGCACCCACCTGGTGACGGCGACGCGCACTTCGTTACTGGTGCCCGGTTCCATCTGGTATGCTACGACCTTGATACGCGTCTTGAAGACGGCGCGGTTCTTCTCGGCGGCCACGAGCGACATGTGCTCGACGTCGTCCTTGCTGGTGTCAGCAGACGCGACGATGATGAGCCTGTCGCCTTCCCCGCGCGTATCGGCAGGCGCAAAGTGAGCCGAGACGATCTTGCCGGCCATGTCTTTGCGCTCGACGAACTCCCGCGCGAAGACGAGATGCTCGGAATCGTTGTAGGAACAGCCGGGCCGGCTGGCCGGCGGGCTGTAGGGATCTTCATCCTTCGCGGAGGTCTGGCGCTTCGCCTGGACTATCAGACCCAGCGACACCACTACCAACACGATAACGACCGCGAGCCACAGCTTGTTGTTGTCGCCCAGGCGCTGGAGGAGCGATCTGCCCATGGCCTCTTCGGAACTGGCTACCTCGAGCGCCCAACCTTCAGCTCTGCGCTTTCTTACCAATGTGAGTCGATCTCCTTCGAACACCGAGGTCGGAGGTCGGAAATCCGACTGACCTCATTTTGATACGTAAGTGCAGAAGCGGAAGGCCTCTTGCACCGTCCCTGGTAATCCCACATCACTGATTATACCAGAGTCCGAATTCGGCGGCAAACCGTGGGCGTCGGGCCGAAAACCAGCCCCGACGGATCACTCCATGGCGACGCCCTACGGGTATATCATCGGCAGAACAGCGCCCGATTCTGAGAGTGCACTGGAAGGACGCCCGCCTGTCGGCGGCGAAATCGATATGGATATGCGTCTGATATGCGCCCTTATTATGCTAGGCGTGCTGCAGCACTGCTCGGCCGAAACCCTGTCAACAACACCCGACGGATCGCTTCAGGCAATCGCCCAGGGACCGGATACTATCGCGCTCTACTGGCGGCACGAGGGCCGTTCCGCGCCGATCTGCGTCAATGGCCGGCCCTGCGGCGAGTTCGAGCCGAACCCGGCGGGGCCGTATTGCTGCAAGTCGATCACTTCGCTGCTGCCAAACACCTACTATACGTTCACCGTGGGCGAATCATCACCCGCTGTGGTTGAACGAACTTGGGCGAAGCTGCCCGCCCAGGAGAGCTTCGACGTGCTGGTGATCGGCGGAACGGCGTCGGGTCTGGCGGCGGCGGTTACCGCGGCGAGGGCGGGATTGAAGGTCGCGCTCGTGGAATCGACCAACAGGCTGGGCGGGATGTCCGTCAACGGACTCGGACACTCCGATATGCGCAACAAAGCCACCACGAACGGTTTCTTCAACGAGTTCCGAGAGCGCGTCATCGAGTTCTATGGCGGCGGCACGGGGTTCAACTTCGAGCCACGCGCGGCCAACGCGATCCTGAAGAACATGGCCTACGAGCAGTCGTGCCTGTCGGTCTTCATGAGAGCGGAGGTCGTCGGGGCGATGCGCGAGGGAGATTGTGTGCGTGGGGCGGAGGTCTGCGATCTGCTGACCGGCAGGAAGGGCAGGTTGTTTGCCAAGGTCATAATCGATGCGACCGACTGCGCCGACCTGGCCGCGGCTGTGGGCGCGGAGAATCGGATCGGACGCGAGCCTCGCACCGAGTGCGAGCCTCACGCGGGGTTCATCTACTTCGACGACAAGACGCAGACCATTCTGCCCGGATCGACCGGCTGCGCGGACGCGAAGGTGCAGTCCTACGCGTATCTGATGGTCTGGAAGGACTATGGGGAGAAACCCGCGCCGCTGGTCGAGAAGCCGGAGGGCTACGACCCCGAGGACTACATATACTCGCCCGAGTGGCCCAAGACGTGGAACTTCACCTCGGGCAAGCTGCCAAACGACAAGTACGAGATCAACCAGCATCCGTTCGGGACCGACAAGCCGGGGATCAACTTCGACTACCCCTGCGCGAGCCGGGAACGCAGATGTCAGATCGACAAGATGTATCGGGACCGCGCGCTGGGCTACCTCTACTTCATGCAGAACGAGCGCGGGCACAAGAACCTCGGGCTGGCCGATGACGAGTTTCTTGACAGCGCCAACTTCCCGCCGGGCCTCTATGTGCGGGAGGCGAGACGGGTGATGGGCGAGCATCTGGCGTATGAGTGCGAGGTCACGAACGCCAGGCAATACTTCCATGCCGACTCCATTGCCATCGCGGAGTATCCGATGGACAGCCACGCGATGGAGGAGCTCAAAGCGCCCGACGACAGGCTCGACAAGGGCGAAGGCGAAGATGTACCTATCGACCTTCACGCCGTGGAGCCAGGTGCCTTTTGGGGTGATAGTGCCGAAACGCATCGAGGGGCTGCTGGTTACGACAGCCGTCTCAGGGACACACGTGGCCTACGGAACGCTTCGGCTGGAACCGGTTCGGATGTCAATGGGTCAGGCGGCGGCCGCGGCGGCATATCTCTCGATCACGCGGGGGGTAAGCCTGAGGCGCGTCAATCCGGCATGGGTTCAGGACAGAATCCTCTCGCAGCACGCCTACATCTACTGGTTCTCTGACGTGACGCCCGCCACCCGGCACTTCAAGGCGATCGACTTTATGGCCGCGCGTGGGGTGCTCGCATCAGAGCCGTTCCGGCCGGATGCTGATCTGACCGAACTGGAGGCCATCCAGGCACTTGATCGGCTGGTCGAGCTCGAGGGCGGCAGTCTGGAACCAAGAGAGCTTCAGGCAAGCATGGCAGAGGCGCCAATTACGCGAGGGCTATTCGCGAGGTGGCTTGTCGAGGCGAAGGCTCGCGTCGATGCAACGTGGCGGCTGGTCGCGGCGAAGCAGAGCTACGAGGACGTGCCGCCGGGGTCGCCGTATTTCGAGGCCGTCGAGACGCTGAGGGCGCATCGCATCACGCCGAGCCTGTTCGCGGACTATAGGCCGGGCCTGTTCCAACCCGACGCGCCGATCACACGCGCCGACGCCATTCAGGCGATCTACCTGGCGCATCGCACGTACGCAATGAGCCACTGACTTGTCATGCTGATCTTGTTCAGGCGTCCAGGCGTGGGCCCTGAAACAAGTTCAGGGTGACATGAGCGCAAGGAGCTCGGTCTTGAGCGTGCGGCAGGCGTCGGGAAGCGCCGCATTGTGGGTTTTGTCATCATCGGTCGGCATCCGCTTGCCAATGCTCGGCGTGGCGGCCTTGATGTCCTCCTCGGTAACCAGGTCGCGCCCCGCCAGCTTGTTTGCAGCTCGGGCGAGCGCGCAGAGGCAATTCGCAGGCTGGTACTGGTGCTTGGCGATGTCCTCGGCGGTGGGTTCGGGAGCGAGCACGACCAGGCGCCTGACCAACGACGTATCAAGGCCTCTCGCCTTGCCCGCGGAGTCGTTGACGCGCTCCGCGAAATACCGCCTGTCCCAGCCCTGCGCCACCTCGAACGACTTCGCGAGGATGTCCTGATCCTGTGGCTCGCAGATCTCGATCAGCCTGCGGGCGACACCGGTCATTCCGGGATCCTGAATGAGACCCTCACGCAGAATGGTGTGGGCGCGTGCCGGTGCGATGGTAGAGCGCAGAATGATGAGCGCGGCGACCGGGGCCTTGCAGGGCTTATCGACGCTCTGTGCCTGAGCTATCGCCGATTCGTCGCCGGGCGCGAACACGTCCGACCCCAGGTCGCTGATTTGCCCGACCAAGCTGGAGAACGCCGACTCGGTCTGCGCCTCGGGATAGAGGTTTCTCTGGCAGAGCAGCTCGATCAGCCGGCCTTTGAGCTTGTGCCTGGTGATGAAATCGACCATGGTCTGCTTGTCCGGCCCGGCCCAGGGCATGGGCCCCGTATCTCGAACGATCGTCCGCTTGTCTGTCCCACCAAGGCTGATCACGATTTCGTTATCGAGCGCGCTCATGCTGCGCACCAGGAGCAGAATCCTCAGAACGGCGTCCGGCCTGAGGCGCGAGAACCTGCCGTTCACATCGGCGGCAACGACGCTCTGGTCCGGTCTTGAAACGCCCAGGGACATCGGAGGGCTGCCGTCTATGGTCTCCGGCCATGACTCTCGCTTCCATCTGGCCGCCCAATACCAGAGCTTGTCCTCGTATCGGGAGTTCGCCTTCCACCAGATGTCGAACCAGGCCTTGTTAGGGAAGCGCATGCCGGTCATCGCGCTGATAGCCTTGGCGGCGGTCTCGCCCACGGTCGATTCGATCAACGCAAACGTAGTGGGGCCGGACTGAGGCATTCCGAGTCGAGACGCGATGCAGGGGGCGGTGTCGTCGAGAAGCGCGCCGAGTCGCTGCAGGGCGACGACATCAAACGTGTTCGCCAGCAGCTCGCAGCCAATCCCGCGCTTCACAGGGTCGGCATCTGCAAGCTGCTCTATCACGGCCTGTCGGTACTCGGAAGTCTCTCCCTGCATCAGCGACAGCAGGTCGGGATCGACGGATATGAGGTCAACTTCTTTCGTGTCGCGGCTGAGCGGGCCGACGATCGTCGTGCGAGACCCCGTTATCCGCTGTTGGCGAGACGCGGCGATCTTGTCGATGTCGCTGAAGACTCGCGACCGGGCCTCGTCGGAGATGAGCGTCTGTGCAGAGCACGCACAAGTGAGAACCCAAAGCAGAAGCACTACCGCAAGCACGATTCGCATTGCCACGACCTCCCGGTGAGATGATTCCTGGTGGTTAGACCCCGCAGAACACGAGTGCTTCAATGTCTGGGCTGTGCCAGTGGGATGAACTCCCGGGCGGTTTCGGCGATTCGGGCGGCGGTGAGCCCGATGCGCTCGCGGAGGGCGTCGAGCGAGTCGTACTCGATGAAGGCATCGGGAATGCCGATTCTGCGGACGAGGTCGAGAGGATAGCCCTTGCTGGACGCCAGCTCGAGAATCGCCGACCCGAACCCGCCTACGATCGTGTTGTCCTCCACAACGACTACAGGAATGCCCTTATCGAACACGCTCAGGATCAACTGCTCGTCGAGAGGCTTGACGAACCTCGCGTCAATCACGTCAGCATTGATGCCGTCCGCTCGCAGCAGATCAGCCGCGTCGATAGCCGGATAGACGGTCGATCCCACGGCGATGATCGCTATGTCATCGCCTTCGACCAGCCGCGTGCCCTTGCCGATTGTCAGAATCTCAGGCTCGCGTCGCTCGTACGGAACCGGGCCGCCTCCGCGCGGGTATCGGATCGCCATAGGACCGTCGTGGCGCAGCGCGGTCGCGAGCAGGTCGCGCAGGGCCATCGTGTCGCGCGGCGCGGCGATTACAAGCCTGGGGATGTGCCTCAGGAACGAGAGGTCGAATGAGCCGTGATGCGTCGGGCCGTCCTCTCCGACCAGCCCCGCTCTGTCGATGGCGAACACGACCGGCAGGTTCTGCAGGCAGACGTCGTGGACGAGCTGGTCGTAGGCGCGCTGCAGGAATGTCGAGTAGAGCGCTACCACCGGCCTGAGTCCGCCAGCGGCGAGGCCCGCGGCGAACGTCACCGCGTGCCCCTCGGCAATGCCGACGTCGAAGAATCGGTCTGGGTATGCGGCGGCGAACCTCGCGAGGCCGGTGCCGTCGGGCATGGCGGCAGTGATGGCGACGATGCGGTCGTCGGCCGCGGCAAGCTCGATCATCGTCTCCGAGAAGACCTTGGTGTAGCTCGTGTTGCCGTTCGCGCGCTCGACGATGCCGTCGGAGACGTCGAAGCCAGCTATACCGTGGAACGCGCGCGAGTTGCCTCCGCGAACTCGTAGCCCTTGCCTTTCTGGGTCACGACGTGGACCAGCAGCGGGCCTTTGAGCCGCTTGGCGTTTTCGAGGACCTCGATGAGGACCTCGATGCTGTGGCCGTCGATGGGGCCGAGATAGGTGAATCCAAGTTCCTCAAAGACCGCGCCCGCCTTGGAGCCGAGCAGGCGGACCACGCCGTGGCTGAGGCCCTCGGCGGTGCGGGCAAGCGTCCTGCCCGCGGGCATCTTGGCGACCATCTCCTTGGCACGCGATCTCGACCCTTTTGTAGAGCGGGGCCATGCGCAGCCGGCTGAGATGCAGAGCCATTGCGCCGACGTTCTCCGCAGATCGACATCTCGTTGTCGTTGAGGACCACGATGACGTTGGTGTCGACGTGCTCGGCGTTGTTCATACCTTCGAGGGCAAGCCCGCCGGTCATTGCGCCGTCGCCGATGACCGCCACCACGTGCTCGTCGCCACCGCGCAGGTCCCTGGCCTTCGCCAGACCGAGCGCCGCTGAGATGGACGTGCTGGCGTGGCCCGCCCCGAAAGCGTCGTGTTCGCTCTCGTCGCGGCGTGCGAAGCCTGAGATGCCCCCGCCCTGCCGGAGCGAATCGAATGCGTCCGTGCGGCCGGTGAGGAGCTTGTGGGCGTAGGTCTGGTGGCTGACGTCCCAGACGATCTTGTCGTCGGGAGAGTCGAAGACGGTGTGCAGGGCGATGCTCAGTTCGACCGCGCCCAGATTCGACGCCAGGTGGCCGCCCGTACGCGACACCGTGTCGATGATCGCCGCGCGGATCTCGTCGGGCAAGCGTCTTCCTGTCAGCTTCGGACAGACACTTGAGGTCCGCAGGCGAGTTGATTCTATTCAAGATAAGTTCAGAGTCCAAAGTCAAAAGTCCAAAGTCGAAAGTCAGGAGCCCAGGATCGCGCGGACGGCGACAAGGTCGGAGGGTTTGTCCACGTCCTCGCCGATCTCGGGATAGGCGCTGATCACAGCGGCCACCTTGCCGCCCAGCATTCGCGATGCGGCGTTCTCCAGGGCGGATACTCTGAGCAATGCCGGGAACGCCTGGCCGAGCAGCACTCGGAGCAGCGTCCCTAATCCTATCATACGAGCAAGCTGCGCAACATGTTTCCGCGCAGCATAAGCATCCTCGATCGCGTGCCAGTTGCGTTGGACGAAATCCGGCCGAACCAGCATTATGTTGCCGCCGGTGAACATGCCGTCGCCCGTTTTCAGATACGTGCGCCGCAGATCGGGATGGCGCGCCTCGCAGTCGGCCTTTCGTATTATCGGATAGGCCATGTCCGCGTCCAACTCGCCGGCGTCGGCCAGGAAGTCCTCGACCGCGTCGCTGGTCAGCATCGGCACGTCGGCGCTCACGATCAGCACGGCCTCGCACCGGCCGATCGTCTCTAACCCAAGTTTCATATTGGCGACAAGGCTGTCCCGAGGCTCGACGGCCCGATCGAGCCCATCGGCTTCGACTCGGCCGACCGCCACAATCCGCCCCACCGACGGCGATCCGCGCAGCGCGTCCACGACCCACTGCAGCATCGTCTTGCCACCGATTGGCAGCATCGCCCGGCTGATATCGCCACCGTCGGGGCTCATCTCCACGCCCGCGGGCGCGCCCGCGAGTATGAGCGCGTTGACCTTATCCACTAGTGCACCAATTCGGATTCACTGCGAGTGAGCGTACGGCAGGCAAATACATCGAGGTAATCCCTGCTGAGGCCGTCCGCGGCTTCGAGCGCGGCCTCACGCGATTCAAATACACCAAACACCGCGGAACCGGACCCGCACAGCATCGCCGCCCGCGCCCCTGCGTCCAGTAACGTCCTGCTTCGCCGAATCGATCTCCGGTATCAGCGCGCACACGACCGGATCGAAATCGTTCGACAGGCTCGCGATCAGCGCGGATCGATCACCGGATCTGATCGCCGCCTCGGCCGCATCGCTTGCGCCGGTCGAGAGCCGTTCGCGCTTGTCCAGTTCCCCGTAGGCCCAGGCGGTCGATACGCCTACGGCCGGTTTGACGACCACGAGGTTCATCTCGGGCGCATCAGGCAGCATGGCAACGATCTCACCGCGACCGCGCATCCGCACCGTTCCGCCTATGACGAACAACGCCGCGTCGGAACCGACACTCGCGGCCAACGCGGACATCTCATCGCGCGCAAGGCCACAGCCGTAGAGCCGATTCAGCGCGGCAATGGCCGCCGCCGCGTTCCCGCTGCCGCCGCCAAGCCCTGCCTGCGCGGGAATTCGTTTTCGCAAGCACGAATCGCGCTCCGCCTCGAACGCCTGTCTCGCCAAAGAACGCCTCCGCCGCGCGACAGACAAGATTGGTCCTGTCGGCAGGCGCGTCTCCGCATTCGACGCTGACTTCAATGTCCCCTTGGTCCGCGTGCCATACCTCAAGCTCGTCGCTGAGATCGATCACCTGCACGACGCTGTCGATGTCGTGGTAGCCGTCCGGCCTGAGCCGCGACACGTCGAGCGTAAGATTGATCTTGGCATACGAACGCAGCTTGACTGTTTCCATGATGGATTAGACGCTTTGCTAAGTGTAGCAGGGAGCAGATAGGCTGTCAAATCTATTGACAGAGCCGGCCCGAAACGGTACAATGTCTACAGGTATCATACGACACGCAGGGAAGACTGAGATGATCGCGCTGCAGAACGACAGTTTTCGTTTGTTGAGCTGGGAATCGGGGGCACATTGCCTGCGGTTCCATCAACGGTGCCTGTGCGCGTCTCAGTATCACTACTCGGAAGTGATAACGTAAGCCCGCCCGGCACTCCTGTGTCGAGCGGGCTTTTTTGTTAGCGAGCGGATCCATGAATCACGACGTATTGGTACTCAACAGCGACTACGAACCGCTGAATATCTGCAACATGCGGCGGGCGATCAACCTCGTCTTCCTGGGCAAGGTCGATGTGCTGCACGAGGATTCCCTTGTCTTCCACTCGGCGAGGTCCTACGTGCGGTCGCCGTCGGTCGTACGGCTGCGGTGTCACGTCAAGCGCCCCATGCCGCAGCTCAAGTTGTCGCGGCGGAGCGTTTTCGCGCGCGACAACTACACCTGCCAGTACTGCGGCCACAGAGGCCCGGACCTGACCGTGGACCACGTCGTTCCCCGCAGGTTCGGCGGGCCCACATCGTGGGACAATCTGGTGTGCTGCTGCAAGAAGTGCAATACGCGCAAGAGCGACAAGACGCTGACGCAGGTCGGCTTCACGCTCAGAGTCAAGCCGAGGCGGCCCAAGTACGTGCCGTTCATCAGCCTCACGAAGTTCATCAACGGCGCGCGCAACGAGGTCTGGCGCGACTATCTGCCCGTGTTCGACAGCTTCAACCGCGAGCACGTGGCCGAGGCGGCGGAATCGCTGCAGCTTGCGGCGGGGTCGTGATAGCTGTTTCGGATTTGGGCTATCCGCATTCGGGGGTGAACCACTTCGGATCAGGCTTCGGTCAGACTGCCCACGCTGAGCACACACGAAATCCCGAAACAGCGCGGGCTAGATTGGCGATCTTCATTGACGAATCCGCGCCTGGACTGGTAGAATATGTCTGGGCGCGGCGGAGTACCTCAGCTGGTTAGAGGACCCGGCTCATACCCGGGGCGTCGTCGGTTCGATCCCGACCTCCGCTACCAACGCACGTAAGGGGCTGCCTGGACTGCCGGGCGGCCCCGTTTTGCATGATTTCCGCAAAGGAGTTCCCAATCGGCACGACGAATTTATAGTTGCGCCTGTTGCTATGAACGTCTCCAAAGGAGGAGCAATGTTCCGAAGGCCATTCTCTGCTGTAATTGTATTCGTGCTCGCGTTCGCGGCAGCCGCATACGCGGCGCCCGACGACGATCAGCTCAAACAGGAGATGACCGCGGCTGTCGATGCGGTGCGTCCGGCGCTGATCAGAATCCTCGTGGTCTCGGCGGACTATATGCAGGGCCGCGAGATCAAGCTCGAGTCGGCGGGCAGCGGCGTCATCATCTCCGCCGATGGCTATGCCGTCACCAACCACCACGTCGCCGGCAACGCGCGCCGGCTGCTGTGCACCTTAGCGGACAAGCGGCTCGTTGACGCGAAACTCATCGGCACCGATCCGCTTGCGGACATCGCTGTCATCAAGTTGATTCCGCCGGACTCAAAGCCATTCCCCTACGCGTCGTTCGGCGATTCGTCGAAGCTGCAGGTGGGAGACCGCGTGTTTGCGATGGGCTGCCCGCTCGCGCTGAGCCAGTCGGTCACCAACGGCATCGTCAGCAACACCGAGATGGTGATGCCGCCGATGTTTCCTTCTCGCGGGCTGGAACTGGAGGGCGAGGATGTCGGATCGATCGTGCGCTGGATCGGTCACGATGCACTGATCCGCCCCGGCAACTCCGGCGGGCCGCTGGTTGACACAAAAGGCGAGATCATCGGCATAAACGAAATCAACATCGGCCTTTCCGGCGCGATACCAAGCAACCTGGCCAAGTCGGTCGTTGACTCGCTGATCAAGAACGGCAAGGTGACCCGCTCGTGGCTCGGTATCGAGGTGCAGCCGCTGCTGAGATCGTCGGAACTGACCAAAGGCATATTGATCAGCGCCGTCCTGGATGATTCCCCCGCCGCCAAGGCCGGGTTCAAACCGGGTGACGTGCTGCTGGCCCTTAACGGGACTGAGGTCCTGGCTCGGTTCAAGGAGCAGGTCCCGTTGTTCAATCAGTTTGCCGCGCAGCTTCCGATCGGCAAGCCGGTCAAGGCCGAGGTGCTTCGCGACGGCAAAGAGATACCGCTGACCATCACACCCAGTGAGCGACAGAAGGCGTCCGACAGGCAGTACGAATTCAAAGGCTGGGGCGTCTGCGCGACGAACATCACGTTCAAGGTTCAGGATCAGATGCGGCTCGCGACACGCGACGGAGTCATGGTTACCGGCGTGCGGCCCAGCGGCCCGTGCGCGACGGCTAAGCCGCCCATCTACGAGGACGACGTGATCACGCGCGTCGGCGGCGAACCAGTCAAGGACATAGCCGAGTTCAGGGCGATCACGCACAAGCTGACGGAGAACGCGACCAGCCCGGTACCGGTAATCGTCGATTTCGACAGGGGCGAGAACAGATACGCCACGGTGGTCAAGGTCGGCCGCGCGGAACCCTCCAGCCCCGGCAGCGAGATCAGTAAGGCATGGCTGCCGATCGAGTCGCAAGTCCTTACGAGCGACCTGGCCGAGGCGCTCAAGGTAGCCGGCAAGACGGGGGTGCGCATCACGCGCGTGTACGCCGGCAGCACCGCGGACAAGGCCGGACTCAAAGTGGGCGACCTGATCGTCAAGCTCGACGGCGAGGACATTCCCGCCGAACAGGTCGAGGACGACGAGGTCCTGCCAAGCATGATCCGGCAGTACGACGTGGGTGCGGAGGCGACGCTGGGCGTCATCAGAGACGGCAAGCCGATGGATGTGAACGTCAAGCTGGAAGTCTCGCCCAAGCCGCCGCGCGACTATCCCATATATGAGGATGCCAACTTCGAGTTCACGGCGCGAAACATCGCGTTCAGGGACAAGTCCGTAGGTGATGTCACAAAGGACGCCATTGGGGCGTATGTCGAGTCGGTGTCGGAGGGAAGCTGGACGGCACTGGCGGACCTGAAGGTCGGAGATGTCATAACGTCTCTCAACGGCAAGAAGATCACCGGCCTCGACGATCTCAAGGCAGCGCTGGCCGAGTTCGCGAAAGAGAAGCCGAAGTCGGTTATTTTCAGGGTGATGAGAGGAACACATACGGTGTTTCTCGAAGTACAGCCCGATTGGTCGGAAGCAGGACAGTAGCATTTTGGATTTGAGATTTGAGATTTTGGATCTGGGATTGAAGCGAGGAGAGCTATGAAGACCATTATTGCATTCGTGGTTTGTGCAACACTACTGTTGAGCGTGGCGAGCCTGGCGCAGGTAGAGGTCGATGCGCGCAAGGTCGTGGACAGCTACAAGGACGCTGTCGTGACCGTAACGATCGTGGTCAACATCAAGGAAAGCTACGAGGGCAAGACCGACAGCCAGGAACAGAAGCACACGACGACCGCCACCGTCATCGACCCCTCCGGGTTGGCCGTCACGTCGCTGGCGGAGGTCTCGCCGGATTCCTATATGGACGACTCCGACAGGTCGAGCGGCTACAGCTTCTCGGTTGAGACCAAGGACGTCCGCATCAAGACAGCCGACGGCACGGAAATACCGGCTGACGTCGTCCTGCGTGACAAGGATCTCGACCTGGCGTTCATTCGGCCCAAAACCAAGCCGGAGAAGCCGCTGGCGTCGATCGATCTTACGAGCGCGTCAAAGCCGCAGGTCCTCGATGAGGTCGTGGTCCTGACCAGGCTCGGCCAGGCGGCGAACCGCTCGCCAGCGGCCAGACTGGACAGGATAGAGTCCGTGCTGACAAAGCCTCGCACGCTCTACATCCTCAACAACCTGCACGAAGAGCTTGGCATACCGGCGTTCACGCTTGACGGCAAGTGCGTGGGCGTGCTGGTGCTCAGATATGCAATGAGCGGCTCGCGCGGCGAGGACAACGACAGCTACCTGGCAGTGGTCCCCTGTGCCACACTTGCCAACGCGGCCGTACAAGCGAAGGAAGCCAAGGCTGAGGCCAAGCCGCCGGCCAAGCCCGAGGCAAAGCCTGAGACCAAGCCGGCTGCGCCCGCAAAGCCGTCGGCCAAATGATGGTGCAGGTGTCGGGTGCGTGGCGTCAGGTGATAGCAGAGGAAACACCAGGCTGAGTCTCGGCGTTTCAGGATTTGGCCCGGTGAATGAACCGGGCCAAATGCTTCGACTCTACAACCTCCGGTCGCCGGACTGCGTGGACACACGAGATCCCGAAACAGCGAACCCGATACCCAACACCCGACACCGCTCTGCCTGGACGGTGTAGCGGCAGTCCCGCAGTGGGTATAGCTGCAGGCGAGATGGAACTTGCGGTGGATCGGACGGTATCGATCGAGTCCGGCGCTGTCCGGATCGAGGGCATGCTGGCAGTGCCGAAAAACGCGCACGGCGTGGTGCTGTTCGCGCACGGCAGCGGCAGCGGGCGGTTCAGTCCGCGCAACCAGTTCGTTGCGCGCGAGCTGCGCGAGGGCGGCCTTGGCACGCTCCTTGTCGATCTGCTCGATCCGGCCGAGTCCGACGACAGGCGTAAGGTATTCGACATCGGCCTGCTCGCGGAGCGTCTCCTGAGCGCGACTGATTGGCTGCGCTCGAACCCCGACACCGGCAAGCTTCCCATCGGCTACTTCGGCGCGAGTACCGGCGCGGCCGCGGCGTTGAGGGCGGTCGCCGAGGGCGGCCGTGATATACGAGCCGTAGTCTCCCGAGGCGGACGGCCCGACCTGGCGCTTCGCTATCTGCCCGGCATAACCATTCCCACACTGCTCATCGTAGGCGGCGACGATTACCCCGTGATCCAGCTCAATCAGGAGGCGCGGGCGGCGCTTGGCGGCGTTGCGGAGATCGTCATCGTTCCCGGGGCAACGCACCTGTTTGAGGAACCCGGCGCGCTGGAGAAGGTGGCAGAACTCGCGCGAGACTGGTGCCTCAGGTATCTGCCTCAAGAACCGGAATCTTCTATCTGAGTTTGAAGGTTAGAAGGTTCGGCGGTTAGAAGGTTACAGGGACCGTTGGAACGTCCTAACGTTCAAACCTTCTAACCTTACAACCAGGAGTCTACAGTGAAACCAATATCCATTCAGCTATACAGCGTCCGCGAGGACGCGGCAAAGGACTTCCCGGGCACGCTGCGTGCCATTGCCGGCATCGGATACAAAGGCGTGGAGTTCGCCGGACTGCACGGGCACGATCCCAAGGAACTGGCCAAGCTGGTCGCCGACCTCGGCATGAAGGTCTCCAGCAGCCACACGGGACTGCCGACGCCGGAGTCCGTGGGCCAGATCGCCGAGACCGAGGCCGCGCTGGGCAACACGAAGGTCATCAGCGGATTCGGCCCCGATGCGTTCAAGACGGTCGATGACGTGAAGGCGGCCGCCGCAAAGTTCAACAAGGCCGCGGAACTTGTCAAACCGCACGGAATGACGTTCGGCATACACAACCACTGGTGGGAGTTCGACAAACTCGGCGATAAGTACGTGTACGACATCCTGCTGGCCGAGGCGCCTGATATCTTCAGCGAGCTCGACGTCTACTGGTGCGCGTATGGCAAGGCGGATCCGGTGGCGATCGTGGGCAAGTATCAGTCGCGCCTGCCGGTACTGCACATCAAGGACGGAATGCTCGAAGAGGGCAAGCACGTGCACACGGCGGTGGGCTCGGGCAAGCTCGATATGCCGGCGATAGTCGGCGCCGCTGACCCGAACGTGCTGGAGTGGCTGATAGTCGAGCTGGACGCCTGCGAGACCGACATGATGGAGGCCGTGCGCAAGAGCTACGAATACCTGACCTCGAGCGGACTCGGCGAGGGGAACAAGTAGTTACGAGTTACTAGTTACGAGTTACGAGTTGACCTGCCGTGTGACGAGACATCCGCTAAGGCGAGCGGCAACTCGTAACTCGTCATTCGTAACTCGTCATTCGTAACTCGTCATTCGTAACTCGTAACTCCCGCTAGAACGTCACTCCCCACAGTATCTCGTAGCCGAGGTTGCCGGTGACGTAGGTGACGAGGTTGTCGCAGACGCGGAGGCGGACCTGGCTGCCGGGCGCGGTCGTGACCGGAAACTCCTTGCCCGCGCCCCAATCGTAGCCGTAGATGTCCAGGCCAGTCGTTCTCAAGCTGCGAGCGTCCTCCCAGAAGATCGCGCAGCGGCCGGCTTCGGGACACGGCGGGCCGGCCTTGGTGTAGGCTACAATACGCGTATCGCCGGTGAGGATGTCCTTGCCGACGATGCGATATCCGTTCCCATACACCTCCGCCCATGCGACCAGGTTGCCGCAGACCGTTGGATGGATTGCGTTCGTGCAGGCGATGACGAACTCATCCCCGCCGGCGAAGTACTTCCCGCAGATGCGGTCGTCGCCGGGGCCGTAGTGGGCGCCGTAGACCATGAGCGTGCCGTCGTGCGCGAAGTCCGACTTCTCCGAATCGCTGACGCACACCGGCTCGTAGTAGCCGTTTGCCATGCTGATGCGATAGATGTCTACGGGGTAGTGATCCCCCACCTTGGCCGCGCGATACTGGCCGTAGTAGCAGTCGTTGCCACAAAAGCCGCAGCCGATCTGCGGCTGGGTGCTGGAGACGGCGATGTGATCGGCGTGATGATCGACGTCATGCGCCATCAGCCGGCTCATGCCCTGAACGTCGTCCACATACATCAGCCACTTGATCGCGGAACCGAGCGGTGTCCAGCCGCCGCCCTGCGCGGGCTTGAGGTTCACCCTGGACTTGTTGTTGTACTCGAAGTAGTAGCAGGTGCGGCCGGTGGTCAGGTCCTCGGTCATCATCAACCACGTGCCGAAGCCCTGCCAAACGATGGGGTTTCGCAGCTTGCTCGCTATCTGGAAGGGGGCGGATGGAGAGACGCTCATCCGGGTGGGGGTGACGCGCATCGCGTGGGCAGTTCCGCCAAGGCACGCGACTGCGAGCGCGCATATCAGTAGACGGCGCAATGGGCTAAGCACGAGTTTGCCTCCTGCCTACTCACTACCCCGCCCTCTACCCCTGCCATTTCCGTGCCAAAACGCCGGGTCGGCGGGAAATTGCTTCGGTCGCCCGCCCGCAGACCCTTGGATACGGTCCCGCGGACCTACTCAGAGCCTGCGGGGGTCGATTTGACCATCGCGCCGACTTTGCCGCCAAGCTCCATGCATCTCGCGAGATCGTCCGGCGAGGGCACGTAGTTGACGCGAATGCACTCGCCCGCACTCTCGAATTTCATCTCCGTGAGGAACGCGTCAAGCAGTCGCGGGGCTTCTCCGCCCCAACCGTAGCTGCCGAACGCCGCGCCGATCTTGCCCGTGGGGCGGAGGCCCTTCATGTAAGCGAGCATGTCGGCCATGCGCGGCATCATGCCGTTGTTGAGCGTTGCCGAGCCGAGCACGACCGCCCGCGCGTCGAGGATCTCGGTCATGACGTCGCTGCGGTGGCAATAGTCCAGGCCCATCAGCTTGGTCTCGACGCCCTTGCCTTCGATGCCGTCGGCAATCGCGCGGGCCATGAGCTCGGTCGAGTGCCACATCGTGTCGTAGACGACGATCGCCTTCGGCGCGCACTCCTGCCGGCTCCATCGATCCCAAGCTTCGATGATCTTGTCGGCACTAGAACGCCAGATGAGGCCGTGGTCGGGCGCGATCATATCGATCCGCAGGCCCATCTCCCTCATCTGGCCCAGCAGCTTCCGAACCAGCATCGAATACGGCAGGAGGATGTTGGCGTAGTACTTCGCCGCCTGCTGCATAAGCTCGGTCTCGTCCACTTCGTCATCGAAGCGCTCATCGGTCGCCCAATGCTCGCCAAATCCGTCCTGCGAGATCAGGAGCCTCTCCTCTGGGATGTAGGAGAACATGCTGTCGGGCCAGTGGATCATGCGGGTTTCGATGAACTGGATCGATCTGGCGCCCGTGCCGATGCTCTGGCCGGTCGAGACGACCTCGTAGGGCCAGTCCTCGCGGCGGAAGTGCGCGAGCAGCGCCTTCTTGCCCATCGATGAGCAGATGATCTTCTCGGGCTTGACGGTCTCGACGATCTCCGGCAGCGAGCCGGAGTGATCCATCTCCACGTGGTTGACGACGATGTAGTCGATCTTCTCCGGCTCGATGATCTCACTTATCCGGGCCAACAGATCGGACGTGAAGCCCTTCTTGACCGTGTCGAACAACACGACCTTGTCATCGACCATCAGATACGCGTTGTACGTGCTGCCCAGCGGCGTCGAGTAGCCGTGGAACTCGCGCATCTCGCGGTCGATCGCGCCGACCCAGTAGATTCCCTTTCTCAGCTCGGTTGCTTGCATCGCCTACCAATTCTCGCCAAGGATCTCGAAGTGCGCCTGCGGATGCGCGCACGCCGGACACGCGCCCGGGGCGGACTTGCCTTTGTGCAGGTAGCCGCAGTTCCGGCAGCGCCACGTCACTTCGGTCTCGCGCTGGAAGACGCGGCCCGCCTCGATGTTGGCGGCCAGCGCGAGGTAGCGGGCCTCGTGCTGCTTCTCAGCGACAGCAATCGAGCTGAACACCGCCGCTAACCCGGTCAGGCCCTCCTCGCGGGCGATCCTGGCAAACTCCGGGTACATCGAAGTATGCTCGTGGTTCTCGCCTCCGGCAGAGGCTTTGAGGTTCTCAAGGGTGGTACCGACCACGCCCGCCGGAAACGCGCCCGTGATCTCGACCTCGCCGCCCTCCAGGAACTTGAACAGCCGCTTGGCATGCTCTTTCTCCTGGTTCGCCGTCTCCTCGAATATCGCCGCGATCTGCTCGTACCCGTCCTTCTTCGCCTGGCTGGCGAAGAAGTTATACCTGTTGCGAGCCTGGGACTCCCCCGCAAACGCGGCCATGATATTTCGCTCAGTCTGTGTGCCTTTCAGCTTCATGTGTGCAACCTCCTGTTTGGGCAACAAGCCCATCCGTTACATACCCTCGGGATAGATGAGGTAAACCGTACCCCACGATGCGCCGCTGCCCAGCCACGCGTGTTCGAGGTCCTCGCGCTTGAACACCTTACGCAGGTCCTCGATGGGATACTGCCTGGGCGCGTCCTCGGACTTCCCGTCGCGCGGCCAGGGGTCGTTGAATATGGGATCACCGTCGGCCGTGAAGCCCCTGATGACCATGAGGTGGCCGGGATCGCTGTCCGATTCGTCGCGCCGCATCCTACTGGGCTTGACACTGACGATCACCGGCACGCCCTTCTCGATCCATCGCTCGATCTGCGAGACGCTCGCGAAGCGCGTGACGTAGCCTCGGATCCCGGCGTTTTCCGATGCGCACGCCGTGTTGAACGGCCAGTTGCCGGTCCCGCCCCAGGCCTCGTCGTGGATGGCGTTCGCGGTTTCCGTAACACCGACGGCCAGATCGGGGCGATTGAGCTTGCCTGACCAGTAGTTGAGCAGCATTGCCGTCGATGTGGGGCTGCACCAGCCGCTTCCGCCTACGACCGATATTTGCGCCAGCGCGGGCACGTCGAGTTCCCTGCCCCACACGGCCTTAAGCGGCGGAAGATCGACCGCCTCAAGCGAGGAATCGATCACGTTCACCGAGAGGAACCGCAGGCAGGGGTATGACTTGCCGTCCGCCGAGCACAGCTCGACCTTGACTTTGAATGCGTCCGCGGGCTTGTCGAGCTTGAGGACGTCCGTATCGACGTCGCCGCGATCGTCCTTCTGATCCTTGACGCTCGTGCGGTGCCGCGGGCAGCCGGCGGTGTTCCAGATGCCGAGGTTATACCACTTCGTCCACTCGCCGTTCACGCGAGCCTGCGCGTAGATGACAAGATAGCTGCCAACTGGAGTCATCGCGTTCCACGACGGCAGCACGTGATCGAAGCCGCCCTCGACCTTCACCTCCGGGCTCTGCGCCACCCCCGTGTCGCCGCCGCCGCCCGGATCGAACGCAACACAGCCGCGCTTCGCGTCCCAGACCGCTCCGGTCATATCGAACGCGCCAAAATCGGCCCCGGTCTCGAACCTGACCAGCGCGCCGTCAATCGAATCCGCCCCGTTACGAGGGAAAGAGACTTTCATCGTACCCCCCAGACGTCTTACTATATCGTCTTGTTCCGTGAGCACTCACCTCGTTCCTTCACGCAAGCAGGCGGACCGGTTTTTGGGGTATAATCCACGCATGCAACTTGAGGATGAGTTCGGGGACATCGTCGCGAAGGCACGCGCCGGTAAGGATCTCACCACAACGCAGCTTGCGGGAGCGTCCGGATTGAGAGAGCGTGACATCGCGGAGATCGAATCGTACCGGCTGACTCCGGACGATGACGCGATCGCGCGCCTTGCCGGTTCGCTCGGACTGGACGCGAGAAAGCTCTCGGAGATCGCGCACGAATCGTGGCTGCCACAGCCGGTCGATGTGTCCACAGACAGGCTCGTGGTAAGGGAGGTCCACGCGCCGTTCGGGGCGTATGGCGAGAATGCCTACGTTGTTGGCTGCAGCGGATCGCGTCAGGGCGCGGCAGTCGATCCCGGCGGGGCCGTTGACCAGATCGAACGACATCTCCTCGCGAACAAGCTCGATCTGTCCATGACAACGATCACTCACGCCCATGCCGACCACACAGGAGGGCTGCGGGAACTCGCTGACCGGCATCCCAGCGTCTCCGTTGTCTGCTCCAGCGTCGATCAGGAGTCGGTCATGCGCGGAATCGGCGCCGATTGGCAGCCCGCGCAAGACGGCACGAAGATCACGCTTGGAGAGCTGACTGTGACTCCGCTCGCCACGCCGGGCCACACGGCGGGTTCGGTCTGCTACGCGGTCAGCGGCGTGTGCTTCGTGGGCGATACTCTTTTCGCGGGGTCGATAGGCAGGCCGGCGCGCGACTACGCGCGGATGCTGGAGGCGATTCGGACCAGGGTGCTGTCGCTGCCGGAGGAGACAGTTCTCCTCCCCGGCCATGGTCCTGCCACCACGGTCGAGGAGGAGAAAGCGCACAACCCGTTTTTCTAGAAAGGGGACAGACACGTTTTTTAGCACTCGTGCCGGCACTGTGCCAGGAAAGGTGTCTGTCCCCTTTTCCTACACGAACTCGCGCGGATGACGCCGCTTGAGTTCGGCGACGTGCTGTCCCCTACCCGTCTGCTCCAGGCGCTCACAATACGCCTTGAGATGCCCACGCGCGTGCAGCGGTCCGCCCTCGTTCATCACGGTCCACAGTGGGTCGACCGGGTACGGCATCGACTTCATCATTGCGTCGTGCCACTCGTTGAGGTTGTAGACGGCCTCCATGCACACGTTCTTGTTGGCCGGGGCCACATTGTGCACCTCGTGCGGATCGTTTTTGGCGTCAAAGAGCATCTCGTCCGGGAAGAGACGGTAGCCGTCGTGATATGTGCGGGTATACATCCAGTCGCCGAACCGCACCCCTCTCTGGCAGACATGCGCGCACTGGCTCAGCACTAGGTAGTCGCGCCCGCAGTCGCGGCCCTCGGTCAGGGCCGGCGCATAGCTGCGGCCATCCCAGGACTTCGCAGGTTCCTTGCCCAGCAACTCCGCGAGGTCGGCGCGAGGTCGAGGTTGTAGTGCAAGCCCTCATCGACGTGACCGGACTTGCCGCCCGGCCAGCGGACGATCATGGGAATGTGCGGGGTGATCAGGTCGGCGGTCCGCGTGCTCGGAGTAGATGCCCAACTCGCCGATGTTCTCGCCGTGGTCGGAACTGATGATAATCGCGAGGTCGTCGAGCACCCCACGGTCATCGAGCGCGGCAAACAAGCGCCCGAGGTGCTCGTCGAGGTAACGAATCCCGCAGTCGTAGCCATCGAACATCTTGCGAACATCGCCCATGTCTTTGACCTCGCCGAGATGACGCGGCCACTTTGGGTTGGTCTGGGCGTCGTACATGTCGATCTCGCGCGCGCCGTGCGGAGAGGAAAGCATCCTGTGCTCCTCCAGCATCTCCTGGGTCAGCCAATCGGGAATGGGATCGTCCTTGAAGGGGTTGCCGAAATCGGCGGGCGCTCGGTACGGCGTGTGCGGGTCCCAATAATTGACGTGGAGGAACCAGTTATCGTCCGCGGAGTTGCGGTCGATCCACTTGAGCACGGTGGGAGTGATCTCCTCGGCGGATTCCATGCCACCCTTGCCGGTGTTGTGCATCTCGTTGAAGCCCGAATAGAACCACCACGCGCCGTGGCGCTCGGCGAACGGGCTGATCGTGACCGTGCGAAAACCGCTCCGTTTGAGGAACGATGACATCGAGTCGAAGGCCATCCCGTCTCGGAAACCACGCGGGCTGCCCTCGAGTCGGAGATCGCCGGCGGTGCCGCCGTGGCCGACGACGCCGTTATGGATGCCGAACCGCCCGGTCATCAGCGCCGCGCGCGAAGGCAGGCAGGGCGCGTCGGAACAGAAGTAGTTATCGAACCGGACGCCCTGCTTGGCGATGCCGTCGATGTTCGGAGAAGTGTCTCGATGATAGCCGTAGCAGCCGAGATGGTCCGGCCGGAGAGTGTCGAGATCGAGAAACAGAATACGCATTCGATGGTTCTCCCTTCTAGCCAACCGAATGATAAACCAGTTGAGGGTGAGGAGTCAAGCCGCGCTTCCTTCCTGCAGGTCAGGGACGCCCAAGCGGCTAACATGCACTCAAGAGTTGGCGGCGAGGCAGCACGATGACCACAAGAGATTTCACCATTGCTTTCGAGATCGCGATTGGTTTGTTTGCGCTCTATCTCTTCGTGCGGCGGTTCATGCGGATAGCCAGAAGCGAGCCGCCTGAGCACAGCCACGACGAGGATCAGGAACACGATGATGAAGGGGACAACGCTGATCAGTAAGTGAAGCGCGGCGGGTGTTGACGGGTCAAAGGAATTGGCGCGGACCGCGCGCAAGGAACGCATTGGAGGACTGCAATGAAAACCAGATGTCTGCTTGGCATGATGCTGATCTGCACGCTTGCGCTGCCGATTCTCGCGTGGGCCGACACGCTTCCCACGCTTGAGACCAAGGTTAAGACCGTCGCCGCGTTCAAGAACGGGCTGGCGTTTGTCTATCGAAGCGGGAACTCGACGCTCTCGGACGGCTGGGTGGACATGAACGAGCTTCCGCCCGCCGCGCTCGGCACGATGTGGATCGGGACGACCAACCCGCTGGAGCGCGTCGAGGAGGTCGTAGCGTACAAGAGGACCGATGACAACGCGAGGGACGTGCAGAGCATCGCCGAGCTGGTGGACCTCAACGTCGGCAGCATCGTCGGGCTCACTTACTCGTCAGGCGGCGCCGGCGATCCCAAGAGCGTGAGGGGCAGGGTCCTGTCCAGCACAGGGCAGATCGTGATCATCCAGACATCGGAGTCCGGCAAGATCGCGATCAAGAAGGACGCGATCCAGACCGTAGAGATGGCGTCCGACGCCGCGGTCAAGGGCAAAGACGTCAAGAATCGCGCGAAGGCGCGGATCGGAGGCAAGGCCAAGTCGGCGGAGGTCACGTTGGCGTATCTCGAAAAGGGCATAACGTGGAGCCCGAGCTATCTGATCAACATCCGTGACGCCAAGATGGCCGACATCACCCTCGAAGCCGTGCTGGCCGACGATACCGAGGACCTGGACGACACGGACGTCTCCTTCGTCGTGGGCTACCCCAATTTCCAGTTCGCCGACATAACCAACCCGATGTCCCTGCAGCAGACGGTAGCTCAGTTCGTGCAGGCGCTTACGAGCGGGCGGCCCCAGACGTACGCGGGGATGGCTCGCGTGATGGCGCAGTCGGTAACCACCAACGCGGCCCTCTACGACTACGACGGCCCTGCTGCCTGGCGGCCGGAACTGGGCTACTCCGCAACGCTCAGCCGATGGCGGGTGAGTCCAACGAGGACCTCTACCTCTACAGCCAGCCGCACGTCACGCTGGCGAAGGGCGACCGTGCGCGCTATACCGTGTTCACGGGAAAGGTCCCGTACGAGCACGCCTACGAGCTGGACGTTCCGGACACTATGAACATCGACTACTACGGCAACCGGTCGTCCGACCAAAACAAGGACAACGAACCCCAGGTCTGGCACGTGCTGAAGCTGGAGAACACGACGCAGTATCCGTGGACTACAGCCCCCGCGCTGGCGATCAACGGCCCCATGCCGGTCGCGCAGGACACGCTCAAGTCACACGCCTCCGAAAGGAAAGAACACGCTCAAGCTCACCGTCGCCACCGACATCCGCGCGATACAGGAACAGATGGAGACCGCGCGCGAGCAGATCAGCGTTCTCCGGCACGACTATGACAAGGTTACCGTCAGCGGCAAGCTGACAATCCACAGCTTCAAGCCGAAGCCGGTCAAGATCACAGTCAGGAAGGCTGTTGTCGGAGAGGTCGCCGAGGCCAGCGACAGCGGCAAGATCGTCAAGCTGGCGAAGAAGCTCAACTCAGTGAACCCCGACTCCCAGGTCACCTGGGACTTCGAACTCGCCCCCGGCGCGGAGAAGGTGTTGACGTATCAGTACACGGTGCTGGTGTACAGGTAGAAGTCCGAGGCCGGAGGTTCGATCTCGCAAGACACGGACCTCCCCCTAACCCCCTCCACAGTGGAGGGGGGATTCGTCAGTCCGCGATCTCGACGCCTTCGGCCAGGCCCATCAGGTCTCGGTCGGGGTCGGACTCGTCGGTCGGGCCGGATCGGCAGGACGAGGATTCGCACCCATTTGATCGCGCAATCGCATGCAAATGACCACCGCAAGCGCCATCATTATGATGGTGAGCGTCGCCTTGACGAGGTCGCCGGCGGGCGCGGGCTGAGCATGCTTGGAGCGTGTACTGCACCCCGGAGGTCAGCACCGTCACCGCCATGAACGCGAACGGCAGGAACGTCGTGAGCGCGTAGACGCGTTTGGCCGAGCGGCGCAGGATATACGTCGTGCCGATCGCGAGCGCGATCACGCCCAGGAGCTGGTTCGCGATCCCGAACATCGGCCAGATCGTGGAGATCGTGCCGCCCTTGAGCAGGATAATACCAGGCGTAGGTCACCGCGAAGCTGGTCAGGATTACGCCCGGCAGCCATGTGCCCTTGCCCAGCGGCTTGTAGATCGGTGCCGAGCATCTCCTGCAGGATGAACCGGGCGACGCGCGTGCCGGTGTCGATGGTGGTCAGGATGAACAGCGCCTCGAACATGATCGCGAAGTGATACCAATACGCCATCAGCGACTTCATGCCCGGCAGGCTGCTGAAGATCCTTGGCCATGCCCACGGCGAGCGTCACCGCGCCGCCGGTGCGGCCGACCAGCGTCTTTCTCGCCGACCATCCTCGTCAGCTCGGCAGCTGGGTCACGTCGTGGCCGAACGCGGGGAACTTGGCGCGTTGGCGTTGATGGCGAAGTAGTCGTTCTGATAGAGCGTGCAGGCCGCGATGAGCGCCAGCAGGCCGACGAACCCCTCGACCAGCATCGCGCCGTAGCCGATGGGCAGAATGTCGCGCTCGTTGCTGATCATCTTCGGAGTCGTGCCCGATCCGATCAGCGTGTGGAAGCCCGAAATCGCGCCGCAGGCGATGGTCAGGCACACATACGGCCACACCGGGCCGGGAACCACCGGCCCGCCGCCGTGCGAGGTACTTGGTGGTCGCGGGCATCACGCAGGGTCGGGTGAACGACGAATATCCCGACCGCCAGCAGTGCGACCGTGCCGAGCTTCATATAGGTCGAGAGATAGTCCCGCGGGCACAGCAGCATCCATACCGGCAGCACGGCCGCGATGAAGCCGTAGATCGGCAGCGCGAGCTTGAGCTGCGTCCGCGTTCAGCTTGAACCAGTGCGCGATGGAGCTGTGGGAGATCGGGATTGCCGGCGAGCACGCCGGCGAGCAGCAGCACCACGCCGATCACCGACGCCTCGGCGACCCTGCCCGGCCTGATCTTATACATCCACTGCCCCATCAGAAACGCGATCGGGATGCTGCAGCCGATGGTGAACACTCCCCACGGGCTGCTCCTCCAGCGCCTTCACCACCGCGCTCGCCAGCCCCGCCAGCGCGACGATGATGATGAACAGCACCGCGAACGCCGTGCACCAGCCCGCCACCGGCCCAGGTAACGATGCGCGATCTTGGAGATCGACTCGCCCCGGTTGCGCACGCTCGCGTAGAGGATGATGTAGTCCTGCACCGCGCCCGCGAACACCGCGCCGATGAGAATCCACATCGCGCCGGGCAGGTAGCCGTATTGCGCCGCCAGCACCGGCCCGATCAGCGGCCCCGCGCCCGCGATTGCCGCGAAATGGTGGCCGAAGAGGATGTACTTGTTGGTGGGGTGGTAGTCCTTGCCGTCGCGGTGCTCGTGGGCGGGGGTCTGTCCTCTTCGGGTCCAGAACGGCGACCTTCGCCGCCAGAAACGCCCCGTAGTAGCGATAAGCCAGCCCGAAAACGCACAGCGCGATGATGAGCAGTGTAAGTGAGTTCATGCCAACGCCCCGTGATTGATGAGGTAGCTGTATTATGCTACGGGTGAGGTTGTGTGTCAAATGGTTGAGGGTCTAGGGTTGAGGGTTGAGGGACTGAGGCTTATCATGTAGGCATGAAACGACCAAACATCGTCTACGTGCTGGCGGATCAGCTTGGGTATGGGCACTGCGGTTATGCGGGGAATTTGCAGGCGTACACGCCGAGTATCGACCGGCTGGCCTCGCAGGGGGTCAACTTCCGGCAGGCCGTGACGTCCATGCCCGTCTGCTCGGCGTATCGAGCGTCGCTGTGGACAGGCAAGTATACGACCAGTACGGGGATGGTCATCAACGAGCTTCGAATGAACCCGAATCACACCTGCATCGCGCACGTGCTCACAAGGGCCGGCTACGACACGGGCTACATCGGCAAGTGGCACCTATGCGCCAACCAGCTCGGGAACCACCTCGATCCCAGAAACTCGTTCACTCCGCGCGGGCCTTATCGGCTCGGATTCGACGGGCACTGGGCGTCGTACGGCTTCCATCACGAGTATTACGGCGCGTACTATCACACGGAATCCCCCGAAAAGATCCCCTACCCCAAAGGCGCCTTTGAACCGGACGCGCAGACCGACCAGGCCATCGAGTTCGTCAAGTCGCGCGCGAATGGGGAGAAGCCGTTCTGCCTAATACTGTCGGTCGGCACTCCGCACGATCCGTGGCGCGATGGTAATGTGCCGAAAGAGGACCTGGAGCGTTTCAGACAGACGAGCTTCGCGCCGCCGCCGAACTATACGGAGAAGCTCGACCCGTACGGCGACGCGTGGGCCAATCGTCCACACAACCCGGCGCTCATCCAGCGCGAGATGCGCGTCTACTACGCTATGACAAGCAATCTCGACCGCAACGTGGGCCGTCTGATGCAGGCTGTCGAGGAAGCCGGAATATCCGAAGATACGATCTTCGTATTCACGTCGGACCACGGCGAGATGTTCGGGTCGCACGGCAGACGGGCGAAGAACATCTTCTACGACGAGGCGGCGCGTGTGCCTTTCGTGCTGCGTTACCCTCGGAGGGTCAGGCCCGGCACGGTGTCAGACGCGTGCCTGAACACGGTGGACATCTTCTCCACCTTGCTCGGCCTGTGCGGGCTTGGTGACGCAACGCCCAAGGAGGTAGAGGGCATGGACCTCAGCCACCTCGCAATGGGCAAACCCGGCCCGGAACCCGAGGCGGCGCTGCTGATGAATACGGGCGCGTGCGCGGCATGGGAGGACGGACACGAGTGGCGCGCCATTCGCGACAAGCGTTTCACATACGCGGTCTATCGCGGCTCGGAGAAGCTCCCGCGAAGGGAACTCCTCTTCGACAATGTCGCCGACCCGTACCAGATGACCGATCTGATCGACGATCCGGCGCACGCACAGACTGCCAAGCGTTTCCGCGAGATGCTCCGCGACCGCATGTCCGATCTGAACGACACATTCCCCGCCTCGACGTGGTATCGGGGGCGGTGGGTGGACGAGAACCGCATCATCGTGGCGTCGGCGCGGGGACGGTTTGGCGCGAAATGACGGAAGTATACGCTTCGGCACCGCCCTTCGATACGGCGGCCAGTCCCCCCGCCTACTCAGGGCTAGCGGGGTGGAAAATCGCCGGGGAGATCGTACCTACGGCCACTCCGTGCCCCAGTGGCCCAGCCTGATACCCGACACGTCCAGCCGGTCGAGTGACCACGCCGTAATCGCGTGGCTGCAGCCCGCAGTGAGATCGAAGAAGTTGTCGGAGAGCCAGACGCCGTCGGGGACGACGAGGTGGCAGAACCGGGCGAAGGTGTCGGTGGTGATTCGGAGGGTCGTTGTCCACTCGCCGGCCGTCCGGGATTCGTCCAGCAGCTCAAGGCTGAGGTTCGGCGTGGGCCATTCGACGTCGCGCCACATGCCGGGGAAGTAGGTCACCCGCGGCAGGCGGTGGTCGCCGATGATCGCGTCGATGAACATGTAGTCGCCGGGCGATAGGTCGAGCGACGCCCGGTCGCACTCGGCAAACAGACCCGTATCGCAGCCGAGGGTCTCAAGGACGGTCTCCTCAGACCAGACGACGGAGCCGTCCAGCCGCTCCTGGCCGAACGTCAGCTCGAACCAGCCCTCCTCGGGCCCGTCGTTGCTTACGAAGAACTGGATCGTGCCCGCGCGCTCGAAGATGATGGGGAGCATGCGTCGCGCAGGCGCGTTTCGCGGCGTAGTAGGAGGGTTTCGGGCGGCGGTAGTAGTCGATGATCGACCAGTTCGACGTCGGCCAGCAGTCGTTATACATCCACATCATCGTGCCGCCGTTGTTGGGGCGGTCGCGACGGGCGCTCTCGAACTCGGAGCGCATCTGCTCCACGTGCGTCGCCTGCCCGTATTTTACGTACTTGGCGAGACTGTCGATCTCGCCGAAGATCGCCCCCGGCGATCATCATCGTCTGCTCCCAGTGCGGCAGATTCTTGTGCCCGCGCTGGATGTGATAGGTCCAGACATCGTCGGGCGGCCAGGCGTGCTCGTCGGTCAGAAACGCGCGCAGGGTGCGCTGGTCGCACGGGCCCTGGATGCAGAACTCCGAATCGAACGAGCACACCCGCTCGAAGTGGCCGCGGTAGCGCTCGGGGTGGCCGTCGGTCTCGAAGAGTGCGTATTTCCAGCACGAATGGTGCGAGTTGCCGCTGGCAAACGAGTTCCCGGCGTCGTCGTGCGACTGCGGGCTGCTCTCGATATACGGCACCCCCAACCCGAGCTTGCTTGTCAGGCCGCGCAGAATCATCGTGTAGATCTGGGGGTCATCGTGGAGCCGGTCGACCTTGAGCAGTCTCCGCGTTGCTGTCGGGGATGATCTCGTCGCTTGACGCGAGCGGCTTGCTGCTTGGGCAGACCCCAGGAGAACACGTCCTCGTTAATCCCGCACCAGAGCACGATGCAGGAGTGATTGCGCAGGCGCTTGAGCTGATAGCTCGGCCTCGGCGATGATCTCCTCGCGCAGCAGATCGACCGGATAGCCGGCGCTGGCGAACATGAAGTCCTGCCAGACCATGATTCCGAGCTCGTCGCAGAGGTCGTAGAAGATGTCGCGCTCGTAGATTCCGCCGCCCCAGACGCGCTGCATGGTGAAGTTGGCCTCGGCGGTCTTTTCGAGGTAGAAGCGGTATTGGTCGTCGGTCGCGATGCGCCGGCCAAAGCTCCAGCGGAATCCAGTTGCCGCCCTTGCAGAAGACGCGGCGGCCGTTGACCTCGACCCAGAACGATATTCCGCGCCCGGCGTCCTCCGTGAACGGCTCCTCGACGATGCGCACCTCGCGAATGCCGACCCGCCCCCGTGCGCGAATCGACCACCTCGCCGCCAACGATCAGATCCACCTCGTAGTCATAGAGCGGCTGGCCGCCCATGCCGTTCGGCCACCAGAGCTGGGGGTCGTCGATTGTGAAGCTGGCGTATGAGAACACGCCGCGGAGTGGCAGTCTCTGCTCCTGATCCTCGCCGTGGCCCCTAACGCGTACGGCGATCTCGTAGCCGGTGGATCCTGAATCAAGTTCAGGATGACACGCGGCATCGCGGGTCTCGCGCGTCACTTCGAACTTGAAGTCGAGCCTGCCGGATATCTTCGGCTCGACGGAGACGTCAATGAGGCGATAGCCATCATGCCGCTCGACCGTGACCGGCCCGGATATGCCGATCGACGGCAGCGGGAGCGCCCAATCCCAGCCGAAGGAGAACTGCGGCTTGCGCATCAGCACGCGCCAGTTGCCCCACCCCGCCAGCTCGTGGCTGCGCGGGCCGTGCAGTATACCATCGATGGATTGGAACCTGATCAAGAGCACGTCCGGCTCGCCGGGCTTCAGAAGGTTGGTCACGTCGAATCGATAGGCCCGGAAGGCGTTTTCGGTGTGGGCGATCTGGGTCGAGTTCAGATAAATGTCCGCGTGGCCGTCGAGACCGTCAAAGCAGAGGTCCGCCACGCTGCCGGTCGCCTCGTCAGGCGCGAACTCCAAGCGATACCACCAGTCCCTCGACGTCACCCAGTAGCACTCCCGCGCATTGTCCGCGATATGCGGGTTCGGCATCCTGCCCGCGGCGACCAACGCCGCGTTCACATCGCCGGGCACGCTCACGTCCAGCCAGCCCGACGTAACCAGACCCGCCGCGGACATCGCAACAGCGTCGCCCGCGCCCGGGTCCGTATCGATCACCATCCATCCAGTATCAAGACTCATCTTCCTCAACGGCCAACCTCCATGCGCACTCGCGGTATAGTATAATAACTTATCCGTGCCTGCTATTGGAGGGTTTGATGGTCGGGGAGTACCGCACAGATGACTTCGCCACGCTGCGAATGGAGTACGGCAACCCACACAAAGAGCTGGAACCGCTCGATGACGAGATCGCTGTTGTCGATGGCGCGCTGAAGCTGCTGGTCGAGGCCGGCGCTCTGCCGCACACGGACTACGATCACGCGAAGCTGCTTGCACATCGAAAAGCCGTGGCGGAGCTGTTCGAGATCCCCTGGACGGCGATCACACCCCGAATGCAGCGCTTTCTCTATGCCATCAACGCTATCCATCAGCCGCGTAGTATGATCGCGGCGGGGGTGTTCTGCGGGAATACGTTCATATCCAACGCGGGCGCGGCGGTCGGACCGGGGGCGTGCTATGTGGCCGAGAACCTGATCGGAGTCGAGATCAAGCCGGATGAAGCCGAGCGTGCCGAACGCAACGTGCGCAAGATCGATCCGACGGGCGTCGCGCGGATCGTCGCGGCGGACGCGATTGACGTGGTCGCCGGATTCGACTCCCCCATCGACCTGCTGTATCTCGACGCGGATGGCGACGAGCGCCGCGGCAAGGGGATCTATCTCGACATCCTTCAAGCCTGCTACGACAAGCTGCCCGACGGCGCGATCGTGCTCGCGCACAACAGCGAGAACTGCGCGCATCGCCTCGCGCACTACCTCGACTTCGTGCGCAGCTCGGGCAACTGCCGATCCAGTATCAACGTCGTCTTCGACCGCGAAGGGCTAGAGGTATCGCTCAAATAAAGGGGACAGAGCCCTTTATTGGCAGTCCGACCGGACGAGTGCTAGAAAAGGGCTCTGTCCCCTTTTTTACGCCGTTATGAAGCCCTCGACCACTTCCTTGAGCGTCACGTCGCCCTCGATGATCTCCGGCGGCTCAGGCATGAGGTCAGGGCTGTGCTGCGCGATGCACTCGGCGGACAGCCGGTTGGACGCATCCACGCCGGCCTTGTCGGCGAAAACGGTCACCGAGGCCACCTCGTCCTCGCCCGTGTGCAGTTGATAGAATGCCTTGAATCCCGGTATCGCGACGAGACCGGGCAGGAACTTGTCCCGGGCAAGCTGGGTTATGTCGTCGATCGCGTCCGGGTCCACCTTGAATCGCCGTATGACTATGTACAACGTGGTCTCCTCCTTGTGGGGCACTATGGGTAATGTTACCCGTCCCGCAAGAGAAGCGCCCGGCATCTCGATTCTGAGCACTCAAGAATGTTGAAGGACACAGAACCGCGTCCGTGTAAGCGTTTACACTGGGGGCAGATGAATAGGGGGAAACAGCATGGATAAAGTGAGAATGGGCGTTATCGGTGTGGGCGGAATGGGCTCGCACCACGCCACCTACATCCTCAAGGGCGAGGTCAATCGAGCAGAGCTCGCGGCGGTCTGCGACATCGATGAGGGCAAGCTCAAGCCGTTCGGCGCCGTCAAGACCTTCACCGACAGCGCCGAGCTGATCAGATCGGGGCTGGTGGACGCGGTCCTCATCGCAACCCCGCATTACGCGCACACAACCATCGGCATCGACGCGATGCAGAACGGGCTGCACGTGCTCACCGAGAAGCCAATAGCAGTACACAAGGCCGACGCCGAGCGCATGATCGACGCGCACAAGGCCAACCCAAAGCTGGTTTTCTCGGCAATGTTCAATCTCCGAACCCAGCCGATATGGCAGAAGCTCAAGCAGCTCATCGACAGCGGCGAAGTTGGCGAGCTGACGCGCGTCAACTGGATCGTCACCGACTGGTTCCGCACCCAGGCCTACTACGCCAGCGGAGGCTGGCGGGCAACCTGGAGCGGCGAGGGCGGCGGAATCCTGCTCAATCAATGCCCGCACAACCTCGACCTGATGCAGATGCTGTTCGGCATGCCCTCCAGGATCAGAGCGTTCATGCGCTTCGGAGGCAAGCACGACATCGAGGTCGAGGACGAAGTAACGGCCTATCTCGAATACCCCAACCGCGCGACCGGTGTGTTCATTGCCGGCACCGGCGAGGCGCCCGGCACGAATCGACTCGAGATCGCCGGTGAGCGCGGGAAGGTGGTCGTCGAGGGCGGTAAGATTGCGTTCACCCGCAATGAGACCCCGATGACCGAGTTCTCGCGCACCGCAAAGGCAGGCTTCGGCAAGCCGCCGGTGTGGCACATCGACGTTCCGTTCGGCCAGGGCGGCGGCCACAAGTTCATCACCCAGAACTTCGTTGACGCGATCCTTGACGGGACCCCGCTGATCGCGCCTGCCGAGGAGGGAATCAAGTCAGTCGAGATGGCCACCTCGATGACCTACTCGCAGCTCAAGGACGTGACAGTCGAGCTTCCTCTGGACTCCGCGGCTTATGAGGCCACGCTCAAGGACCTCATAGCGAACTCGAAGTACGTGAAGAAGACGGCGGTGGACAGGGACGAGGACATCACGACTTCGTTCAAGTAGACGCTCGCACGTCACGCCCTCACAGGCGTCATTTTGAGCCCTAACACGGTGTCATTCTGGGCGCAGCGAAGAATCTCCGGGATTCTTCGCTGCGCTCAGATTGACATGGAGCCACGCCGCGGCAGAGGACTCCGCCCGGTGCAATGAGAAGCAGTCTCTGTATGAGCAGGAAGAGTGTCACCCCCGCCCAACGCCAAAGCGAAGCTACGGCGCTCATAACGTCAGGCCCAGTCTGGCGCGCGGTATGGTATCTGGCATGGCCGTCCGCGGTCAACACGATCATACTGGCGGCCTATAACATCATCAACCGCATCTTCCTCAGCTACCTGCCCAACGCCACCCCATCGCTGGCCGCGATCGGAATTGGTGGCAATGCACTGAACTACCTGTTCGTGGTCGCGGCAGGCCTTTCGGCTGGGACCTCGGCGCTCGTATCGCGCTCTCTCGGCGAGGACAAGCGGGAGGATGCCGTGCAAGCCGCCAGGCAGTCGCTGGTCATGTGCCTGCTGCTGGGCCTGGCGGTGGGCGTGCCGTTCTGTTTCCTCGCTCGATCGCTGGTGGCGCTGATCGGCGCGAAGGGCACCGTGCTTCCGCTCGCCGCGGACTATACCGCCCTGATCGGTTGGTCCACAATCCCGATGTTCGTCAACTTCATCGCGGTCGCCGTGCTTCGCAGCCAGGGTGACGCGCTGTCGCCGCTGTATGCCGGCGCGGTGAACATCGCGCTCAACGTTGTTCTGGACCGCGTGCTGATTCTGGGATTCGGCCCAATACACGGCATGGGCATTCATGGCGCCGCAATCGCAACGCTGGTTGCGCGCATGGTGGCGATGTGCCTGACGTTGTGGTTCGTGAGCCGCTCCGCTCTTGGTGAATCCCTGCGCCACTGGCGGCTCGACCTGTCGTGGCAGTGGCGCATACTCTCCATCGGCTGGGCGGCATCGTCTGGGAACCTGCTGATGACAACGGCTTCGTCGGCATACATGCGCGTGCTGTCCCTGCTTCCTCACGGCGAGTTCATGACAGCACAGGCTGCATACGGGGTTGCGATTGTGCTCGAAGCGATTGCGTTCCAGCCCGGGATCGCGTTCAGCATAGCCGCGGCTCCGCTGGTCGGGCAGAACCTGGGCGCGGGTAAGCCGGAACGCGCGGTGCACAGCGGATGGGTCGCCGCCGGGCAGGCGGCCGGCATTATGGGACTTATCGCCGTGTCGTTTGTGGCGATTCCTCAATACCTGGCGAAGCCGTTCGTGCACGGCGGTGACATCACGCTTCTACCCGTCATCGCCGCCTACCTGCGCATCAACTCCTTCTCCGAGCCGTTTCTCGCGTTCAACATGGTGCTCAGGGGCGCGCTGCAGGGCGCGGGGAATACGTTTGCGCCCATGGTCATCACGTTCATTGCAATGTGGCTGATGCGGATCCCGCTGGCCTGGCTAATGGCAATCCACATGCGGATGGGCGTCAACGGCGCGTGGTGGGCGATGTCGATCACGTGCTGCCTCTCCGGCGCGCTGATGGCGCTCTGGTTCAGGTTCGGCAACTGGCGAGAGACGCGCGTCTAGGATTAGCAAGGCCCAAGTCAGCATTGCGAACTGCAGCGGCTCATCTTCCACAACTGTTCATTTATTGGGTTTACCAGCATTACCAGATTGACCAACGGTTGCCGTTGTGGTAATATGACCACGAAGGGCTGTTTGACCAAGACCATGGATGTCGGGTACTGCGAAGATCAGCGACGATTCAGCTCCCAGCTACCGCCGCGCGAAGCGCTGGCTGCTGGACTATATCGCGGAGCACAAGCTCGGGCCCGGCAACAAGATGCCGTCTGAGAGAACGCTCGCCGATGCTCTCGGACTAAGCCGCCCTACGGTCGCTCGCGCGCTTGCCGAACTGGTCGAGGACGGTGTGCTCGCGCGCGAGGAGCGGATAGGCACCTACGTCGGCGACTACACGGCCCGCAAGCTCGCAAGGCGGGTTGGGACCGTCGCGATCATGATGCCGTGGCTCAGCCAGGACCAGTCCGGGGCGCTGTCAGGCTACATGGATGCCGACAGGATCGGGGCTCCGTTCAGACGCGAGGGTATGTCGTTCCAGGTCCTGCAGGGAGTTCTGGCGGTGCTCAATGAAGCCGGTTTCAGGCTGGTCGTGCGCTCCAATACTCATGTCTCCGACGAGATCGAAGCCCTCCGCAACCTGCCCAGCGAAGGCCTCGACGGCGCGCTGATCATGCCGGAAGCCGAGAGCGAAACGGCGCATCTCTACGCGGCGCTCGCGAAGTCCGGGCTGCCGGTCGTCCTCGTGGACCGCTATTTCCCCGACTGCGCGCTCGATCGCGTCGTCAGCGACAACCTGACCGGCGCCAGGCGAGCCGTCGAATACCTCATAGAGAAGGGACACAGGCGAATCGCCCACTTCACCGACTTCGAGGACGTCACTTCCGTGATGGACCGCGAGCTGGGCTACCGGCTGGCGCTGGAGAGCGCGGGCATAGACTACGACGAGGACATCATCTGTGGGCCCGTCATCATGGCGCGCAAGCAGTGGAACTTCCAGTACGCCCTCGAGCACTGCCTCAGCCGGCCGGACCCGGTCACGGCTGTTTTCTGCCTCAACGATGACACCATCCTCACGACACTGCAGGCGGCGAATCGTCTGGGCGTAAGAGTGCCGGACGAGCTTGCGCTGGCGGGTTTCTTCGACGACAGCATTCCGTTCGGGATGGAGGTGCCCTTCATCAGGGTCGTGCAGGACAAGGCCGAGATGGGAAGGATCGCCGCCAAGCTGCTGCTGGAGAGGATCAACGGCGCCGCCCCACGTTCGCCGCGCCACGTATTGGTGCCCGCTGACCTGCGGCCGTCGGCCGCGTTCTAGGCGGTCCCGCTGGAGTTGCCGGCTACCGCTGTTGAGTCGGCTTTTCGAGCACGATGATGCAGTCCGTCAGCGCCGCGTCCAGTCTACCCAAGATCAATACCTTCGCAAGAAACTTCGCTGCCTCCCAGACCGGGCCAACAACACGCAGCCTCGATCTCAGTATTTCCTGAGAGCCGCCTTCGAAGAGACGAAGAAACGCAACGTCCAAGCCCATCTCCGCCGCCAGCCGTTCGAGCGACTCGGGACGGACAATCGGGCTCATTACGGTGCGGAACGGACCCCGTCCGGGTTTGCCTGCCCAGGGGTGTCTGAACACATACTTGTAGATGAACACGTGGAACCAGTGCGGCGTGACTTTGGTCAGGAACCCCTTGACTGAGCACGGGTTGGGAAAGGCCAGAACCATCATACCGCCGGGCGCCAACGCCTGCGAGAAGTTGCGCAGCGCATCCGCCGGACGATCGAGATGCTCCAGTACGTCCCAGCAGATGACCATATCGAAAGCGCACTCGCTCAGAGGGTAGTCCTGAATATCCCCGAGGATCTTCTCATCGAGAACCGTGTTGGCCTCGAGCTGCTGAGCGGAGATGTCGATCCCCACGATGTGTGCGCCGTCCGGCATCCTCAGGCGGCTCGAAGAACCGCATCCGGCCTCGAGAATCCTGGGGGATTGCCCGCCAAGATGCGAGTCAATAAACGACTGCAACTCAGCTATCGTCCTGTGCGCAACGAGCTCGTCCACTCCCTTAGTATACTACGGAGCCTCAGGCCCATTCAACCCGCAGCAACATCAAAAGAAGCACGCATTGCGGACTGAGGCTCTGCCGCGTCCAAGGCACTGCCGCTTACTCACCTTGCGTATTGGGGAAGGAGGGTGTGCGCCACACGCATAAGTACTGCGCGGGACACCCATCAACGAGGACAAGGCAATCATATATGAGGCTGTATGAATTCGAGGGCAAGAGTCTTCTTCAATCGGCGGGACTGGCGGTCCCAAGAGGCACGGTAATAGACTCTCCCTCGGAAGTACCCAATACCCCGGCCCACTCCGCTCCCGCAGTCGTCAAAGCACAGGTCCTTTGGGGCAAGCGCTCCAAGGCCGGCGGCATTCTGAGCTGCGCGGACGAGAAGGCAGCCGCGGAGGCCGTCGCAAAGGAGCTTGGGCTGAAGATCCACGGCGAGGTCGTGAAGCGCGTTCTCGTCGAGGAGCGGCTCGACACTGTCAGGGAGTGCTACATCGGCGTCACCTATCAAGATCGGACGCCCTGCGTCATCGCGTGCTCCGAGGGCGGTGTTGACATCGAGGAAGTGCGCAACATCCACCCGGAGAGGGTTGCCGTGCAGCCGGTCGCGATAACACACGGCCTGAGCGAGGAGACGGCGGCCGCTATTCTCACCAGAGCCGGCTTCGACGATGACGTCGGGGTGGTTGCGCCGATTCTGCTCAAGGTCTACGACTTCTTCATCTCCAACGACGCCCTTCTTGTCGAGATCAATCCGCTTATCAAGGCGAGAGACGGTAAGTGGTACGCGGCGGATGCGAAGATCGAGATCGACGATGAGGCGGCCTATCGCTCCCATGTCTCGCTTCCCGAACGGCTGGGATCGGGCAAGGAACCGACCCGGTTGGAGGTCCTTGCGCGCGAGAACGACCTGATTGACAGCCGCGGCGCGGCGGGCCGGATGTTCTATGAGATCGATGGGGGCAGCGTTATTATCATCGCGGCGGGCGGCGGAACGAGTATGGAAGCGCTCGATGACCTCTACTCGCTCGGCGGCCGGCCGGCCATATTCACCGAACACAGCGGCAATCCGACGGGAGAGAAGGTCGCCGGGCTGGTCAAGATCGCGCTGATGTATCCGGGCGATATCGATGCAATATGGGTCATCGGCGGCCGCGCGAACTTCACGGACATCTACGAGACGCTTGTCAACGGGGTGATGTCCGGGATTCGCGAGACGTCAAGCTTCGACAAGTCCATCCCGATCATCGTCCGCCGAGCCGGGCCACGCGACGAGGAAGCGTATCAGGCGCTTCGCAAGGCGCGTGAAGAAGAGGGTTACAACATCTTCCTGCGTGGAATGGCGACCTCGATTGCCGACTCCGCGCGAATGGTCATATATCAAGCAAACAAGCACTATACCGCACGAAAGCGGGCCGAGCAGTTATGAGCATACTCATCGATAGGAACACAAGAGTCATCGTATCGGGCATCACCGGCAAGCAGGGCCTCAAGCTCGCGAAGGAAATGACCGACTACGGCACCATCGTGGTCGCCGGCGTCACACCGGGCAAGGGCGGGACCGACGTCAACGGCATTCCCGTCTACGACACCATCGCCGATGCGCTGGACGCGCGTCCCGATGCCAACACCGGCCTCGTCTCTGTTCCGCGGGAGTATGCAAAGGACGCCGCCGTCGAAGCGATCACATCGGGCAGACTTCCGCTGGTCAACGTGCTGACCGAGGGCATCCCCAACAAAGATGCGGCTGAGATAGTCGAGTGCGCCAAAGAGCACGGCGTGAGGGTGATCGGGCCGGCGTCCGTGGGCATCATCGCGCCCCAGCATCGCGTCAAGATCGGCGCAATCGGCGGCGATGACGCGGGCGTTTTCTATCCCGGCCGGATCGCGCTGTTCTCCAAGAGCGGCGGCATGTGCCTATCCATCGCGCTGGAGATATTCAACGATCTCGGCTACGGAGTGAGCACGGTGGTGGGTGTCGGCGGCGACAGGATCATCGGGACCACGTTCAAGGACCTGCTCGAACTCGTTCGAAACGACCCCGATACACAGCTCGTGCTGCTCAACGGCGAGGTCGGCGGAAACTACGAGGAAGAAGCCGCGCGCTACATCAAGGAAAACGGCTACACCAAGCGGGTCGTCGCGCGCATGTCCGGCGTGGGCGGCGAGGCAATGTTCGCGCGCGGGTCGAGAATGGGCCATGCCGGCGCGATCATCGGCGAGGGCGAAGTCGGCTCGTTCGAAAGCAAAGTGCGAGCGCTTGAGGACGCCGGGGTGCCGGTGGCCAGGTCGTCCGAGGAGTTGATCACCCTCGTTGAGCGTGAGATGCCCCGGCGCGGGCCGGATTTCGAACGCGCGATAGAGAGCGACATCGAGCTCGTCAGCATCTCCAAGGCGAAACTGGAGGGCCTCAAGTCGCAGGTGCGCGCCGTTCAGACCAAGACCGCGCTCACTCAGCTCGTCAACGGCATGCCATACTTCAGGGGCTACGCGCTGCCGGACCTGATTCGGGACGCGTCGATCCCGGAAATGCTCTACATGGCGCTCTGCGAGGAAGATCCATCGCCGGAGGACATGCCCCGGCTTGCAGAGGCGCTTGACCGCGCGCGGGAACGCGCCATCGTGCCGAAAGAGGCGCTGGCCGCGGCGTCGGCTTCGTATTCGGCGGGCAATTCGCTCAACGCAGCCTGCGCGGCGGGGCTGCTTGCTATCGAGGACTCGCCCGTCACGCTGCCTGACGAGTTGAGGGATGCCGCGTCCGAGGCCGAGTTCGCGGCGCTCGTGGTGCTCTATCAGGTGATCGGCGTGGTCGCGCACATCCTCGGCAATGACGCGTCCAACGCACCATCGCTCGACGAGGCCTTCTTCACCGCTCTCTCAGGCAGAAAGCCGACCTCCAACGAGGCCGATCTTGCACGCGCGATATTCGTCGCGTGTGTCGATCACACTCCCGCCACGCCGTCATCGCTCGCGGCGATCACGTCGTATTCCGGCGGCAATTCGCTCAAGACCGCGCTCGCGGCGGGGATCAGCGCGATGGGCGACGTTCATGCCGGCGCGGGCGAAGGAACGGCCGCGTTCCTGACGGAGGCGCTTGGCCATTCCGGCGACATTCGCACGTTGGCGCAATACGTCATCGATAAGTTCGCCGGCAAGTTCGGTGGAGAGAAATCGAAACTGCCCGGCTACGGGCATCGTTACTACAGCATGTATGGCGACGATCCCCGCGCGGCCGCGCTCCTGCGTTTCGCCCGCAAGCAAGGCATAAGGGGCCGCGCAACCGATCTCGCGCTTCAGATCGAGGCGATTCTAAAGCGCGACAAGGCGCCGGGGCTGTGCATCAACGTCGATGGCGTAATCGGCGCGCTTGTCTGCGAGATGGGCATTCCACCGAAGGCAGGCAAGGGCACGTTCATCATCCCGCGCACGGTCGGCATTCTCGCGGAGCTCCGCGAGCAGGTCGCGGGGTCATTCTTCAGGCTGGCAAACGAGTCGATCATCTATACCGGCCCGGAACCGGGACGGGAATACCAGCCGGCCAGGTAGTTACGAAATACGAAATACGCAAATACCCCACGCGCGTGAGTGCTGCGACGAGAAGATCAGCCCCAATCCGTATTTCGTGTTTCGTCATTCGTCATTCGTAACTACCTTCCCGCCACCATGACCACCCCGTTCATCACCGGGTATGTATCCTGGGAAACGGTCTGGCGGCGAGTGTGGTCGGGGTAGACGAATCGCCTGTAGGTGACCACGTAGAACCCCGGATGGCCCTTGTTGACCAGCTTCCACTGGCCGGGGCGCTGGCTGGTGTTGGGCAGGATGATCCGGCCGGGGCGGGTGACCGACCGCGTCTGTGACTCGATCTCGCAGCGATACTCGGGCTGATACGTCGATAGCAGCTTGAACACGAGCTTGTCACCCGACACCTGCGCCACGATTCGCACCGGCGCGGGCAGGTTGTTCCGAAACCTCATGTCGATGTTCGAATAGGCGACCGCCGCGTCGCGTCCGAGCGGGGCGTAGCGCGCGGGCCAGTGATGCCGATGCCGCTCCACGATCTCCAGGCCGGCGAGCAGCGCGGCGTTGTAGAGCGTGGTCGAGGTCTGGCAGACGCCCCCACCCCAGTCGCGGATCAACTCGCCGTCGTAGCTGACAGGCGCCTTTACGTAGGCCCATGTCCGCCGTCCACGGCCCCACGGCCTTCGCGAACGAGAACACCTGCCCCGGCTGTACGGTGCGCCCGTTGATCCGCATTGCGGACAACCTGAGGTTGTGAACCTGCGAAGGCGTTCTACCGCGCAGGCCGGTCGCGTAGCACGCGATCTCGCGCTCGGTCCCCGGCGACACCCCCGCCCATATCGCCAGCCCGGCTATTATCGCAATCGCGAGCGCTATTGCTGCTATCCTGAGTTTCATTTGATCCCGACCTCCGGCTTCAACTCCAGAAACAAAATCCCCGGACTCGGCAGCGTCACCTGCAAAGTCTGAGCGCCCTTGACGTGGCTGAGGGTCGGCGGCCTCATGACGCCATACTTACTCGCCTCTACCATCTTATCTCGCGCCTGCTTATCATCTTTGGAGGGCTTCCCCAGTTCCTGCCATAGCTTATGGGAGTTCCCGTGGTCGCTATCAGCGATCCACGCGCGTGAGCAGACATATCGACCGTCTAACCCTTTGACCTCAATCGTGACGCTGGTCTCGTAGGGCTGCCTCGATGTATCCTCGTCGTAGTTCGCAAGCACCATCATGATCGAACCGTCCGCTGTCTTCACCGCCAGCCCGTCAACGGGATCGTTCGTCGAATCGAGCCTCAGGCGGTTCCCACCTTTGAGTTGGTTCAGGAAGACGAACGCGTTGAAGACCGGCTTCGGAACGCAGTTCTTGGTAAACATCCCCAGGCTGCCCTCGAAGACCGGCTGTGGTCCGGGCAGTGCGGGGTGATCGTAGAGGTTGAAGAACGCAGCGTAATCGAGTCCGGCATCTAGCATTATCCGGACCGCCTTGACGGCAAGGGTCGCATTCCACGGCGTGTCCGCGAACTCCCCGCCCATGCTGTTGCCGTTCCATTCCGTGCAGCCGATCTGGTAGTCCTTGATTCCGGGGTAGCGCTTCTTGAGGTCGCGCATGAGCGGAATCTGCTCGGCAAGCGACCGGACTGGCGTTCCCGCGCCGCAGTAGAAGTGCAGGGAGTAGTCGTCAATGAGATCAAGCCTGCCTATGTCTTTGAGCCTATTCAGTATCGCCTCGTTCATCACGGGCGTGCCGCCGCTGGTAAGGCCCATCCTGATATTGATCCCGTGGCGCTTCTCGACTCTATCGGCCGCGAGATAGGATTGCTCGGCCAGCGCGGCAAAACCATCCACGCTGTCGGTGTAGTAGTGGCTGTGAGGGTCGGGTTCGTTCCACACCTCCCAGAGCCAGTTGCCGACGGTGCTCTTGCCGTAGCGCTCGATGGAGTGCTCCATGATCGCCTCGACATATGCTCCCCACTTCACGGGATCCTTCGGGGCCATCGAGTTCCGCCAGCCGACAGTGCGCGTGCCGGGCTTATCAAGCGCCGGTGGAGTGGACTCGAGCGTGACAATGGGGATCATTGCGTTGGTCTTGACCAGCACGTCGAAGACGGAGTCGAACTTGGTCCAATCGTAGACGGGCCGGCCGCTCTCATCGTCCCTGGGGTAGATGTCGAGTCCGTTGCTGATCTCGTGCACCCGAATCAGCTCGATCCCAGCATTGGCGACGAGAGCGACAGCCTCCCGGACATCGTCGCGGAGGAGAAACGATGCATAGCTCACGTCTACGCCGGCCCAGACACGGTAGTTGATCGTCGGGCCGGGCTTGGCCACGTCGATTGTTACCGTGGCACGCTCGGCGTCGAATGGTTTCACCGCCGCGTTCGCGTCGCTTACGCGGACCGAGAAGCCGTCGAACCATACCGTCCCGCTCTTGCCTTCATTGTTGAGTTCGATCCGGTAGTACTTGATCGCATCCGTGAACGAGCGCGCCAACTTCGCGATCTGCCAATCGGTGTCGCCCTTTACCATCGCGCAGTCGAAGTGGCACATCCCCTGCTTGTCCCCGTTGAAGCAGGTGATCACCACGCGGCCCACATTCCAGGCGGATTTGGACGCTTCCACGCCTCGGCACTTCAGCCGAACGCTCACGTCGATCTCCTCGCCGGACTTGTAAGGGAATAACTCGGTCGTGTACGACGTCCTGGCGCCTAGCTTCAGCGCGCCGCCGTCTACGGAAGCGTCCGCGCCCCAGTTGCGCTTGATGATCTCCTGCCAGCCAGGCTTGTCAAAACCAACGTCAACCAGCACGCGCGGCTCACCCGCGTGAGCAGGCGCAACGAAGACAGGGGCGCAGAGGACAACCAGCAGCCCGACGATCACGCACACGAACTTCAACACGAACCTCCCTCCTAATCACCTTACTGTGAACTCCGACGCCGCGGTTGTCGCGCGGACGTTGGGGTCATACATCGAGAACACCTGTGCGGGCAGCGCGCAATACGTGCCCGCGAACCCAGCCCGCATCTGATACTCCACCACGTGCTTCCCGCGGCTGACCTCATTGAGGTAGAACGATATCTTGTCGTCGCGCACGTCCTGGCCGACCCACCAGTTCTCCCAGTAGTACGGCTCGACGTTGCCCCGGGTCACGATCTCGCAGCCGGCGGGTATGTTGTCCTCCAGCATCATGTGGCTGAGCAGGTGCGTCGAGTGGACCGTGAGCCGCACGAGGTACGGTATCGCCCACCGAGCAGGAATCGACCGGCGACCCCAAGCTGATCGGCGAGCTGTTCTGGAAGTAATCAGGCGACGGTCGATAGTACTGACGTGTCACCGTGATCCCGGCGCTGCTCAGGACAGCCGGCATCGAATTCTGATCCAGAGACTGCGTCAGGTTGCTCGAATAGTACAGGTTTCCAGCGCCATCTTTGACTATCTTCAACTCATTTCGCCCCTTGCGCAGATCGCGGCCCTTGATGGTGATCTGCACCTGGGGGTTGTAGATCGACGCCGGGTCGAACCGCGCGGTGCCCACCTGCTTGCCGTTCACGAACACCGCCGCCGAGAAGTCGGGCGACAGCTCTTTCGTGGCTGCAAGAAACTCCGACATGCCGTACACCGCCATCGCGGTCGCGCGTGTCGAGGTCCAGTACCTGGTCCCGCCACTGGCTCATCAGCCATCGCACGATCTGATACGCCCGCGGGTCGCCGAGATTGATCTTCAGCAGCGCCTGGAGCGCGAGCGCGGTAGGCTCAACGTCGCCGCCGTCGCACCACGTCCCGCCCTTCCAGTAGGTCGTGTTGCCGTCGGAAACTGCATGCGTGAAGAGCCGGTCCAGCATCGCGCGGGCACGATCGCGATCGCCGGCGGCCTCGAAGCCAAGCGCAAGCGATGCCATTGACTCGTTCGGCAGGTGTCGATAGCGGGCGAGACGCTCCATTGTCGAAGTCGAATCCTGCCCGCCAAGCGTGAGTACATAAGCGGAGAACGCGCGAGGATATGTCCTGACCTTCCGTGACCTGAGCGTGTTTTCCAGCTCTCGCAGGCCGCGTTCGAGCACATCGGCTTTCACGGGGAAGCCGGCGTCCCGAGCCTGCACGAGCGCGTAGCAGGCGTAGGCGGTCATCCACGGGTCGGCCTCGCCGTACGTGCACCAGGACCACCCGCCATCGTAGAGTTGGAACTTGTAGAGCCGGCCGAGGCCCGTCCGCACCATCTCAGGGAGCTCGGCCTGCCGCTCGATCCTGGGCATCCCCGCGGCGCTCAGCGACCTGAGCAGGATCACGTCGGGCAGGAAGCTGCTGACGGTCTGCTCGGTGCAGCCGTAGGGATACCGCGCGAGGTAATCCAGCGAGCCGAACATCGCCGCGGCGAGCGACGGCGCCAGCGTGACCTTCAGCCGGGTCGCGTCGAGGATAGCGTCGTTACGGACGTAGATGGACTCGCTCACGTCGCCGCTTTTTGCGAGTACCGCGCTGGTAGCGGTCACGACCTGCGCACCGTGCGGTTTGACCGGCAGATCGAGCAGAATTTCGTCACCGGCCGTCTCACCGACCGCGCGCACGTCCACGCCGAACGTGCCCGGTTTGAGCGCGACAATGCACCAATCGATGCGTTCCGAGCCCTCATTGGCGACGTTGATGGTAGTCTCAGGGTCGCCTTCGATATGCAGGCCCGGCGCGCGCAGCCTAACGCTGACACGCTGATCTTTGCCTGTGTAGTTGTGCACGACAGCGCTCACGGTCGCCTGATCTCGCTGCACCAGGAATCTGGGCATCTCCAGCCGCACCAGCATATCCTGCCGGCAGAGCACGGTATTGATCGCCTGCCCGCACATCGTGTTCTCGGTTACGCCGCGGACGGTCGCCCGCCATGTGGTCAGATTGTCTGGAAGCTCGAAGCTGACGCGGGCCTCCCCGTTCGCGTCGGTCACGATCGCCGGGTTCCAATAGGCCGTGTCGAGGAACCGTTTCCGCACTCGGATCTTGACCTCCTGATCCTTGCGCGGAGCACCGGCCTTGTCGGGATCGCTGAGGTAGATCTGCGGAATGGAATCGTAGGTCTCGACCTCATTGTCCCTGCGCTCGTAGAAGTAGTTCAGGATCGACGTCGTGCTTTCGGGCTGGATCGCATAGATGGCCTCGTCCACGACGCCCATCGAGAGCTGGGCGGAAACGGGCTTGCCTTTGGAATCGGTCACTTTGAGCGTATAGGACGCCTTCTGACCCGGCTTGTAGCGCTTCCTACTGGGCTCGATCTTCACGCTCAGCGCTTCGGACTTCATCGTGACCATGGCCTCGGTCTCGTTCCGCATCACCTGCTTGTTGCGCAGATAGCTGACCGCAATGTAGAAGTTTGGTCGATATTCCTGTGCAATCTTGAACCGCACCACGGACGACTTGCCCTTGAGTCGCACCGTCTTTGCTTCGTAGATGCGGCTGCCCTCAAGCGTCACCAGCGCCGTCCCGCCAGGCTTGTTAGTCAGAACCAGAACCTTCGCCGTATCGCCGGCCGCATACTCGCGCTTGTTCGCGATCACCTGCACGTCCGAGACAGGGCCGAAATCGCACCGCTCGCCCTCGCCGCAGGACCACAGGTACCGCGTGCTCACGATCGCGTTGCCGCGGGAGTCGCGCGAACGCGCCGTGATCAGCAGGCTCCCAGATTTCGTAACCGGCAGCCTCAGAGACGCGCGGCCCGCGCCGTCGGTCGTGACCTCGCGGCGTACCAGCGTCGTTGTGATGACCTCCTCATCCTCCTCGGACCACGTCTCCCGCGCGAGTGTGACCGTGACAGGCTTGTGTGTGACGGGATGCTGGTTGTAGTCCTTCGCAGCGAGCGTGACATGCACGGTCGAGCCCGGCTTCGTAACACGCGCATCGGTCTCGACGTCGATCGCGAACTCCCCGCGGGTGGCGATAACCGATCCCTCACCCGTCACCGAGGCGCCGCTCTTGTCCTCAGCGGTCACGCTCACGCTGAACTCCTGGTCTGTGTCGTAGGTGTCGCGTTCGGTCGGCTGCGCCCACGTGGCGGGAAATGTGATCGTGGCCTCGCCGTTTTCGTCCGTGGTGAGCTGGCCGTCATCGACCCACTCTCCATAGCCGCCGTAGTCCGAGTAGCCCTCGCACTCGGGGCAGAACTCCTCGTTGCCGAAGAGCCAGTACGGCGAGCGGTTGATGTCACAGTACAGCTTCGCGTGCGCGACAGGCGCGCCGAAGTAATAATTGACCGACACCTTCGCGGTAACCCAGTCGCCGCGCGTATACCTGTCCTTATCGAATGTGATCTTGACGCTGTACTCGGGCTTGCGATACGCCGAGACAGAGAATCCGGTGCTGCGCCTGGCGTACTGCTCGCCCGGCAGCTTTGTGCGAATGCTGTAGTAGCCCGTTGGGGCTTCGGAGTCGAGGTGAATCGCGCCATAGTAGCTGCCGAACTTGTCCGTCTTGCGAGTGCCGCGGTATATGAGCGTGTCATTCGGGTCGTAGACCTCGATGACCACCGTTTCCGGCGTCGGCTTCGCGTAGCCATCACCCGACGGAGTCCGGACAATGCCCTTGTAGAACACGACCTGTCCCGGCCGATAGACCGGCCGATCTGTATAAGAATAGACCGTTTTCCTGGACGCACTTGTGCTGTTGAACTCTGCGGTGATGAACGCGAGCGACTCCCCGCTGCGCGCTATGATCGCCTGGCTGGCGCGCTTTGGCACACCTGCGGGAATCGTGATTGTTGCGAGGCCGTTCGAATCGGTCGTGGCAGACACGATGGGCTTCGAGCCGGCGTAGATGGTCACCGGCGTGGAGGGAACGGGCGTGCCGGTCTTCAGATCGACCGAGTAGACGAGCGTCTTGTCGCCCGCGGTTTTGGCGATCATGCCCAGGGAAGTCACCATCACCCAACCCAGCTCGCGCTTGCCCGAGGCACTCACGCTGATCACGTAGAGCCCCGGCGGCAGTGCCGGCATCGTGATCCGCTGAGTAAAGACCCCTTCGGCGTCCCGCCTGGTGATGGGGACTGCCAACGATCCCGCGAGCGAGAGCGACTTGTTCGACGCCAGATCCAGCCTTGCCTCCTCCTCAGCGCTCATCCAGCCCGAGCGCGCGCCCAGGAACTCCGGCAGCGAGCCCTGCGACGACCCGAGCAGGAATGTGTTCACGTCAACCTTGTATAGCCGCACATCCAGCGAGTCCGAGTCTACGAATCCGTCGCAGACTGCCCGCGGCGACTCGCCTGGCGTGAACACGTTCTCGTGGACGTAGAGATTCAGATACGGCTCGTTGGGCTCGAGCGGGGCTACGAAGGTCTCCGTCCGGCCTTCGGTTATGGTGATCAGGGTGTTGTGAAAGCTGTGCGCCCGGCTGGACATGCGCAGCCAATAGGCGCCTGCGGGCACGCCGCGAAAGGCGAAGTTGCCGTCCTTGTCACAAGTAGTATCGAAATACTGCTCTTCGCCGCGGATGGTGCGCACAGACCTCAGAAAGACAGTGGCCTCCACCGGCGCGCCGCTCTCCTGAGCGATGGCCCTGCCCGTCAGGGCTCCGACGGGCGTCTCGGCATTGATCCCAATGGCAAGGGCAATCGCTGCGCAGATAACCACAACCGCGCCGGCAAGCCTGAGACTGAGCAATCTGCTTGACATGGCCGCCCTCCCTATCTCGCCCTGCATGCGGCGAATATGGCGCTGACGCCAAACCACAGCAGGGCCAGCGCGCCCACTACCGCGAGAACCCATATCCGAACCGCCCGCGTGGCCTCGAAATCGATCAGCAGGAACGTGAATTGCACGGCCACCAACTGCGCCGCAATCACCAGCAGAGGCACGGCGTACTTCTTATCTCCACTCAGCCGCGTCAGCAGCATGAACACCATCGCCGCGGTCAGGCCGAACACGAACCCCATGCCCGATCTCGCCTCCCAGAGCACGGACGGGACCAGAGGCGAAGCCGCCGCGACCAGCCCGACCAGTCCAACGCCCGCTATCGCGCACTCCCTCGCGCACGTCTCGCGCACCCGCGCAAGCGCCGCCGCGAGCACGAACGGCGTGATAACGCCCAGCATCGCGCCGATGAATGTGTAGTGGATTCCCAGATCGCTTCGGTGCAGATCGCCGCCGTATTGCTCGATGTAGAGCTTGAAAAGGACAATCGACAGGCCGAGATACAGCGGCCAGGTCAGCGCGCCGCGCACGCGCCCGCCGTTCTCACGGTCGCCCAGCGATGGGATCGCGATCGTCCACGCCGCCAGAAGCGCCGTCGCGATGCCGAGCCCGGCCCAGAGCTTGAATGCCGCCGTCGCAAACGCCGCCACCAGCAGGGCGCATGCCGCGCCCGCCTCCATTCCCGATGCCTCCGACTGATCTCGCGCGAGCGCCGCCGCGATCCATCCGATGATCGCCGCGATGCCCACTCCAACAACCACAACCTCGAGCAACTGCCACTGGCTGTAGAGTTTCCATGCGTAGACCGCTGTCAATCCGATCACAATCACCGACGCCACCGAGGCCGCCACCACAAACGACGCGCCCGCATTCTCCCGCAGCCTGCCAATCGATGCGAGTTCGAGTCCGATGTAGCTCGCCACCGTGATCGTAGTCGCGAGCAGTATCGGCAGCGCCCACCAAACCCGGAGCTGGGTCGCGTCAAAGTGCTCGCTTGACAGGACGACGCCGGCGGCTATTGTGATTGCGAACATGGTCCAGGTCTCGGTACCAATGGCGAGTGTCTTCGAAGCCACGTATTGCGTATAGGTGTGGAGAATCGCAGCCATCACACCGCCCATCGCGAACCCGAGCATCGGGTCCCACACGTCGTTGGCGAAGATCGAATACGCCAGCGATACCGCAAACAATGCGAAGAACAGGTTCGAGAGCGCCGCCAGTCGCGCGGATCTGGGCGGAGAGTCGTCCGCGATCATCTCGCTGAGCCTGAACGAAAGCAGTATCGCGACCGCGCCCGTCACGCCGCCGATCAGCCAGCCGAACGCCAGCTTCTGGCCCGGCGAGAACGGCACGCGCCGCTGCATCGCCAGCCCCCAGAAAACGAGCGTCAGCACGAGAGTCACTCCCGCGGAAAGCCACGCGATACGGCGGTTCCGCGCGGTTTCCTCGTCATGCAGCGACGGCGCGCGCCAACCGGCCATGAGGTACGCGGCAGCGCACCCGACCGCCCCCACCCCAACTCCAAGCCAACCAAGACCCACGTTCACGGCACACCCCTCCACACATAAAGATGGCAATCGGTACTAGTAACGCAGAATTGTGTGGATTAGTTTAGTCGGGCTGGCAAGGAAAAGCAAGGGAACACGCGTTACGCGCTCTGCCGGCGGCGGAACGAAACGTAGAGAAGCGGCGCGAGGAGGAGTGTGAATACCGTCGAGAAGCTCAGCCCGCCGATGGCCGCGATCGCCAGCGGCTTCTGCATCTCCGCGCCGGCGCCGAGCCCGAGCGCCAATGGAACAAGGCCGAGAATCGCGGTCAGAGTTGTCATCAATATCGGCCGCAGTCGCCGCCTGCCCGCCTGCATCACGGCTTCCTCGACCGAGTAGCCCTCCTGCTCCGCCTTCTGCGCCCTGTCAAGCAGCAGAATCCCGTTCTTTACCACGATCCCGACCAGCATTACCCCGCCCATGAACCAAGACACATTGAGCGGAGTGCCCGTCACCCACAAACCGAAGACTACCCCAAACAGCGACAGCGGCATGATCGAGCATGATCACTGCCGGCGCGGTGAAATGCCCGAACTGGAACAGCATCACCGCGAACACCAGCACAATGGCAAGACCCAGCACAGCCAGCAACCCTGTGAATGCCTCTTTCTGGCTCTCAAACTGCCCGCCCAGGACGTAGCTCACGCCGGCGGGTAAGTTCACCCCTCGAACTGCCTTGTCCACATCTTGGCAGACGCTGCCCAGATCGCGGTTCTCCAACTGTGAAGTCACCATAGCGACCCTGCGCTGATTCTCGCGACACAGCTCGGTCGTTCCGCCAACGCGCACGATCTTTGCCACTGCGGACAGCGGCAGAACGAAGTCGCCCGGCGCACGGATCGGCAGCGACGATAGATGAGCCAGGTCCGAGCGATAGGCCGCCGGGTACCTCACCCGCACTCCCACCTGCCTGTCCCCCTGCAGAAGCTGGGTCACGACGTCGCCATATATCGCTGCGTTGGCCTGATCTGCCACCTTGTCCGACGAGAGCCCCACCCGGCCCGCCTTGGTCGGATCGACCCGCGCGACAAGTTCAGGGCCCGCTTCGACGATGCTGGTCGAGATATCCACCGCGCCCGGCACCTTCTCCAGTCGGGCCGCAACCCTACCTGCCGCTTCCTCAAGCTGGGCCTGATCTTCCCCGAACAGCTTGACCTCGACCGGCGCCGCCGCGCCGGCAAGATCGCCGATCAGGTCCTGAAGCACCTGCACGAACTCGACCTTGATCCCCGGCACGCGCGCCTCGATCTTCGCTCTCATCTCATCGACAACAGTCTCGATGCCCCGCCGCGGCAGCGGTTTGAGCGTGATCGAGTAGTCACCGGTGTTCGCCTCGGTTATGAAGAAGCCCAGTTCGGTGCCGGTGCGGCGTGAATACGTGGCAACCTCAGGCGTTTCCTTGAGCACCGCGTCGATCTGCCTCAAAATTCGGTCGCTCTCGGCGAGCGATGTGCCCGGAGGCGTCCAGTAGTCGAGCACGACCGAGCCTTCATCCATCGCGGGCATGAATCCCGAGCCCAGGTGCGTCCCGAACAGCAGCGTCATGACCATGATCAGGCCTATCATCGCCGGCATCACCCATCGGCGGCTCAGGCCGTACTTCAGGAGCTGCCCATAGGACTGGATCACGCGCTCCAGGATCGGCCCGTGTTCGCGTCCACCCTCTCGCGCACTCAGAAACGCCGCGCACAGGCTCGGACTGACCAGCAGCGCCAGGACAAGGGACACCGCCAGCGAAATGCTGAGCGTTACGGCCAGCGCCGTGAAGAACGCCCCAGCGACTCCGGCCAGCAATACCAGTGGCAAGAACACGACGATAGTTGTGAGGGTTGACGAAATCAGCGGGGCGGCAATCTCCGCGGCTGCCGTCTGAACCGCCTTGTCGCGGTCCTCGCCGTGCGAAAGGTGTCTGAATACGTTTTCGACCACTACAATCGCGGCGTCGATCACGAGCCCGATGCTGACCGCCAGCGCGCCCAGCGTCATCAGATTCAGCGTGAGTCCAGCCAGCCGCATGAAGAGGAACGTAATCAGCACGGTCGCCGGTATTATCACCGCGGTGACGGTCGTGGCCAACCAGTCGCCCAGAAACAGCAGCAGGACTATGACCGACAGCACCGCCCCGATCAGCACCGCGTCGCGCACGCTGCCCACGGCCTCCTTTATCAGCACCGATTGGTCAAGCCACACGTTGATCTTCGCGCCGACCGGCAGCACCGGCTTCATGTCGGCCATCTCGCGCTTGACGCCGTCTACAACCGCGACCGTATTCGCCTCCGGCTGCCGCACGACATTGATCAGGCAGGATTCAGAGCCATCCGACGACTCCACATCCTGCCTGTCCTGCACGGACGGGTGAATGTCGGCGACCTGCCTCAGAAAGATCGGCACTCCATTGCGCTGCGCGACTACGATGTTGCCCAACTGCTTCGGGTCGGTCGTCTCGCCGGAAACCAGCGCCTGATACTGCTGGAACTGCCGGTCCATCAGGCCGACCGCGCGCGTAACGTTGGCCTCCTTGAGCGCGTCCTCGACGTCCGACAGCGCCAGGTTGTGCGACGCCAACCTCTGCGGGTTCACGTCCACCGCGATCTCAGGCACCCGCCCGCCCTGAACTACCACTCGCGCGACACCCGGCACGCGGGTCAGCCTCGGCTTAAGCGTGTAGGTCGCCAGGTTCCAGAGCTCGGACTGCGAGAGGCCCTTCGCGCGCAGCGAGAGGCCCATGATGGGCATCACCGTGGGGTTCATTCGCTCGACGGTTATCTCCGTCTCCGGCGGAAACTGCGAGCGGACCTCACTGACCTTTGTGTTGACAAGCTGGAGCGCGGTGAGCATATCCGTGCCCCAGGTGAAGTCCACGCTGATCTCGTTCCCGCCGCGCTGCGTCTTGGACCGCATGCGGCTGACGCCGGGCACCGTCGCGATTGCCTCTTCAAGCGGTCGAGTGATGCCTGCCTCTATCAGCCGGGAAGGCCGGTCGCCGCAGTCGGCGATCACGACGATGCGAGGAAAGGTAACGTCAGGCAGGATCGAGACCGGGAACGTGCTCGCGACAAATGCTCCCGTGATACAGAGCACTACCGTCATGAACAGCACTGCCTTGATATGTCGCGTCGCAAACCGGCTGAGGTTCATCTGGGCTCCGCCTTCGATCTGACTTCGGCCCCATCCGTCAGCTCGTACTGCCCGAGCGTGATGACACGGTCACCCGCCCTCACGCCGCTCAGAATCTGAACGTCATTACCTTGCTCCACGCCGGGCTTGACCTCGCGCTGGTGAGCCTTGTCGTCCGTCACCACAAAGGCGACCGACTTGTCCTCGCGTGTAAGAACCGCCGCCTTGGGCACGACAATGGCCCTCGGGTTTGTGCGCAGCACAACGTCCGCCACTGCATACGCACCCACTTTGAGAACACCGCGGGGGTTGTTGACCGTGATCCGTATCGAAAGCAGCCCGCTCTGAGGATCGACCTCGCCCACGCTGACGACCTTGCCGGTGAACGTCTCGCCCGGCGCGGCGGCCGCCGCCACCTTCACCTTCATGTCCGGCCGGATCGTCATCCCATCCTCAGCCGGAATGTTCGCCTGCAGATCGAGCACGTGTGAGTCGCAGACCTCGATGACCGGCGATGTTGGGTCGGCCACGTCGCCGGGATTGAAAAGCCTCCGTGTGACAACGCCGGCGATCGGCGAGCGCAGGGTCGTATAGCCCGCAGTCGCCTGCGCCGCGGCAAGGTCCGCGCGCTTCTCGCTTATGGACACATCGGCCGCCTGCGCTTCCTGCTCTTTGGCGGCGACCTGCAGCGCGCCGTGCTCCGCCTGTGCAAGCGCGGTGCGGGCACTCTTCACCTTGAGCTCGGCCGCGCGCAACTCCTCCGGTCTCGCGCCGGCTTTCACCAGCTCCGCCTGCTGCTTAGCACTCTCAAGCGTGGAATCCGCCACGGCAAGCGCCGTCTTGGCGTCCTCGAGTTCGCGTTTGGCGGAGATGCCCTTGTCGAACAGCACCTGCTGGCGTTCGACCTCCGACGCAGCCCGGTCACGCGTGGCCTGAGCCTGCTTGACCGCCTGCTGCGCCTGCGCAAGCTCCTGCGGGCGCGCGCCGTGTTTCAGCATGGCGAGCTCGGTCTGCGCCATATCCAACTCGACCCTGGCCAGCTCGACTGTATGCGACTGATCGATAGCAGCCGCCTTCGCCCCAAGCTTGGCCTGCTTGGCCTGCAGCTCGGCGACTCGAAGCGCCGAGGCGGCGCTGTCAGCCTGCGCGCTCTGAACGCGGCTATCGACGAGCGCCAACACCTGCCCCGCCTTGACACGATCGCCCTCCCGAACGCGCACGCTTTGCAGCCTTCCTCCGCTCGGAGCGCCCACGCGAGCGCAGAACCCCTGCGACGGGACCAGCGTCCCCTGCGCGCTCACGACGGTATCCACGGAAGCTATCCGCGCCACGGCCGTCTCGACGACCACCGGCCTCGGCTTCGCTTCTTCCGGCCCGCCGCCCCGACCCATCACGAAGTGCGCCACGATCAGCACCGCAGCCAGGATCACAGCCCCGGCGATGATCTTCGTCCTGCTATTCGACTGCCCCTTGGGCGAGATCTCATTAACGGTCAATTCAGCTTCCCTCCGACCGCGCGCTCAAGGGTTGCAACCGCGGTGTTGTAGGTCGCGAGCGCGCGGGCATAGTCGGCCTGCTCGTTGCGGTAGGCCTGCTGCGCGTCGAGAACGTCCAGATACGAAGAAGCCCCCTTGTCATATCCGGTCTGCACCATCTCCAGAAGCTCCTTCGCGCGCGCGATCCTGCCGGTCTCGAACGATTCGACAACCTTCATCGACTGGTCCACCGCGTGCAGCGACGTCGCCACTTCAAGCACCGCCGTGCGAGTCGCCTCGGAAATGGCCGCGTTCTGCACGGCTAGCTCAGCCTTCTTGTCCGCCACGTCCGCCCTTATGCTTCCCAGGTCCATCAGCGGCCACGTGAAGCCGCCCCGCAGCGAAGCGCCTTCGTTTGGGTTGGATGTCGTTTGCCTGTATTCGATGAATGCGTCCGGCTGCGATTGGACCTTTGCAAGGTGAACTTGCGCCTCCAGCGAGGCGGCGGTGAGCTTCTCCGCGCACAGGTCCGGGCGCTGCTTGAGCGCGAGCGCCTGAAGGTCGACAAGCTGATACCTGGCCGGCGTGAACGTCAACTTGTCCGAAAGCGATAACCCGGTATCGTCCGGCAGGCAGAGCAGGCTTCGGAGCGTGGAATAGCTGTCCAATCGCTCCTGCTCCGCAACGGTCAGATCCTGCTCGGCGCGCGATATCTCGACCTCGCTGCGCACGACATTGCTCCTGGCAACGTCGCCGGCGCCGTACCGAGTCCTGGCCGCTTCGCCGAACTGCTTCGCCGTGACAAGATACTCAGATGCAACCTGGAAGTCCACATCCGACCGCAGGGCGGCGTAGTACGCCGCCTTGACCGACACGGCGACGTCGAGCGCGGTCTGTCTCTGGTCGTAGACGGTCGAGTCCTTCTCGAATCGAGCGGCGCGTATCCGTTGGCGGCGCCTGTCGCCGACCTCAATGGTCTGAACCCCGAACACGTTCTCATCGAGCCCGCCGGTGTCCCGTCCGACCCAATCAGCAAGCGCCACCGTGGGATTCGGAAGCGCCCCGGCGCCCTGAAGCCTGGCGATTGCGGCGGCGACCCGCGCCTCGGCCTCGTGCGGCAGCGGATTGCGAGTCTGGCCCATCTGCAGCGCGTCGGCGAGAGACAGAGTGAGGCATGTTGGAGCGGGTTTGGCCGGTTCAGTCTGCTCGGCGCACACACAAGGCCGCCAGCCGAACACGACCAACCACAGCAGACTCAAACACAACTCGCTTCGCACAGTCATCACTTGCATCCCGCGTTTCACATTACCGATGGGTTCCTAGTAGATGTTCCAACCGCACGCCTGGGTTCCCTCCAATCACGCTCAGACGACGTTCTGAACTTTTCGTAAGAGGTTCCGCGCCCGTGCGGGTAGAATATCCCAAGCGGAGGCGAACAAATGATCCTAATCGGCACGTCCGGGTTCAGCTACGACGACTGGAAGGGCTACTTCTATCCCGAAGCATGGCCAAGAAGGACATGCTCGACTACTACGCCCGCCGGTTCAAGACCACCGAGATCAACTCCAGCTACTACGCCATCCCGGGCGCGGCGTCGTTCGCCGGAATGGCGCGCAAGACCCCTGATGACTTCGAGTTCGTCGTCAAGGCCCACAAGGACATGACCCACGGCGAGGAACTCCAGCCGGAGATCTTCGACATATTCCGCGGCGCGACCCAACCCCTGCGCGAGGCCGGCAAGTTCGGCTGTATGCTGGCGCAGTTCCCGTGGAGCTTCAGGCACAATGATGAGAACGTCGGCAAGCTGAGGCAGTTCAGGGAGATGGTCGGGGACCTGCCCACCGTGATCGAATTCCGTAATGCGGAGTGGGTCAGCGACGAGACGTTCGGCCTGCTGCGCGAGCTGGATTTCGGGTTCTGCTCGGTCGATGAACCGCACCTCAAGGGCCTGATGCCGCCGGTCGCCGCCGCCACGTCCAACATCGGCTACGTCCGCTTCCACGGCCGCAACGCGAAGAAGTGGTGGCAGCACGATCAGCCCCACGAGCGCTACGACTACCTCTATTCGGAAGAAGAGCTCCAGCCGTGGGTGCCCAAGGTCCGCGACATCGAAGCCGACACCTCCAAGACCTACGTCTTCTTCAACAACCACTACCGCGGCAAATCCGCCCAAAACGCCCAGATGTTCGCGAAGCTGCTGGGACTCGAGCTGCCGCTCGAGTCGGTCCAATCCACCGCCCCCGGCGCGCTGCCGTTCTGAGAGTTGGAAAGTTGGAAAGTTGGAAAGTTAGAAGATTCCCCAGTCGATGCGGGTAGTATACATTTGTATACTAAACCTATTGACAAACATCCGTTCGCAGCCTATAATCCATAGTGGAGGTTTGGTCGCCCTTCGATACGCCCTGAAGCAAGTTCAGGGCTACTCAGGGCTAACGGGGTCTGGACTTTCAACTTTCTAACTTTCTAACTTTCAACTATGACCAGGGACATTCTACATATAAGACTGGATGCGTTTTTCGCCACCGTCGAGCAGCGGCGGCGGCCGAACCTGCGCGGGCGGCCGATCATAGTTACCGAGCCAAAGGGCAATACCAGCGGCGTGGTCGTATCGGCGTCCAGAGAGGCTCGCAGGCAGGGCGTGAAGGAGGCAATGAGCGTAAGGCACGCGCAGCGCGCATGCCCGGACGCATTGCTCTTCAAAGCCGACTACCCCGCCTATAGGCTCGTCTTCGATGAGTTCCTACATATGCTCTCGCAGCTACACTCCCCAGCTGGAGCCGGACTCGCTCGGCAGCGTGTTTATGGACGTCACCGCCGGCCGCAATCTGTTCGGGGACCCATCGGAACTGTGCGCGCGGATAATATCCGAGATTTCGGCATCGGCTGGACATGCCGCTCTGCATCGGACTGCGCTCCCAATAAGCTGCTTGCGAGGATCGCCTCGGGCAAGGGGAAGTGGTTCATTCGCGTGAGGCCGGGTTGCGAGAGCGATTTCCTCGCGCCTCTGCCGGTATCCGTGCTCGACGCCGTGGACAGCAAGATCGACAAGCGCCTGGGCGAGCTTGGGGTATCCAATATCGGCGAGCTCGCGCAAGTATCCGAGCGCGTGCTCGTGAGGCAGTTCGGGCCGATTGGAAACGTGATCCACAAGCAGGCCCAACGGCATCGATTTCAGCCCGGTTAAGCCGGCATATCCTCCAAGAAGTTATTTGATATCGAACATCCGTTCTTTTCTCCTGTCGAGGAGCCGGCTCAAGTCGAAGAACAGCTAGGCATAATGGCCGGCGAGTGCGCGGCGGCCCTCAGAAAGGCAACACACTTGCGGGAGAGATCATGCTCGGCAATCACTGCTTGTCATTCTGAGCAGCTCGAAGAATCTGCTTCCGGCCTACTTCACATTCAAAAAGCCCACCGACTCCACCTACACCATCACGCAGGCGCTCGGCTAAGCTGCTGGGCTCGCTGATGGAACCGGGGATGGAGGTGTCGAGAAGTCAAAATCGAGCTTTCGGAGCTTACGCACGGAGAAAGCTCCAGTTGTGCCTATCGGCGCGAACGAGCGCGGAAACCGGCTGAATCGCGTAATCGAGCTTATCGCCGACCGCTTCGGCGAAGGAACGGTTTTCGTCGCAGCAGGGTTCTCTAAGGCACGAAAGCCCGAAAGTCAGAAAAAGAGAAAAACGGCCTAACAGATTCTTTTCGGGTTTTCTATCTTTCGGGATTCCATGCTTAAGACCGGCCCGGGATCAGCACTATGCCTGACCGCAGCATACAAGTGATATTGAACAGCAGGCACTCGCCGGTCGCGTTCGAGTGGCAGGGCAGGATGCGCCAGGTCAAAGAAGTGCAGGAGTGCTGGAGGCTGGCGGGCGCATGGTGGGACGGCGACGGCGAGAGAACGTTCTTCCGCGTGCTCACCCACCACGGCGGCATCTATGAGCTTTGCTTCGACCACGCCAAATCCGCGTGGGCACTGAGTGGGGTGAAAGACTAATCGCGAAAACATAAGCATGAAAGCCCGAAAGTAGAAAAAGAGAAAGAGAAAACCTTTCTGGCTTTCTATCTTTCGGGCTTCCGTGCTTAAAAGAGCCAGAGCCAGGCAAGATATATGGGCTTTACGCATCTACATGTCCATTCCAACTTCAGCTTCCTCGACGGCGGGAGCAGCGTTCGAGGCGCTTGTTGACCGCGCGAAGGCGGTCGGCTGCAAGTCGCTCGCGATCACCGACCACAACGGCCTCTACGGCGCGGTGCGATTCTACGACTACGCGAAAAAGACGGGCGTCAAGCCGATTGTGGGAGTGGAACTCGATCTTGAGGGAATAGGGAATAGGGAACAGGGAATAGAAGGGAAAGGACCGCACCTCGTCCTGCTCGCGAAGAACCTGAATGGCTACTCCAACCTCTGCAAGATCATCACCCGCGCGCAGCTTTCGCATGAAAAGGGCGAGGCCGCGGCGAGTGTGGAGGTGATAAACGAGCACAGGGACGACCTCTTCTGCCTCTCCGGCTGCCCCAGCGGGTGAAATACCATCGCTCGGTCTTGCGGGACAGGCTCGAAGAAGCAAGAGTCGCCGCCCATAAGTGGATAGACGTTTTCGGGCGGGACAACTTCCTGATCGAGATGCAGAACAATATGCTCCCCGGCACGGCCCTGCTCAATTCCCAGCTTGCCGAGCTTGCGGCCGAGCTTGGCCTGAGATGCGTCGCGACAAACAACGTCCACTACGCCGCGAAAGAAGACTTCAAGGTCCAGGATGTGCTGGTGTGCGTGCAGACGTTGACCACGCTCGACGACGACCATCCCCTTCGCAAGCGCAACAGCGAATACTATCTCAAATCGCCCAAAGCGATGGCGAATCTCTTCAGGCGCTATCCGCAGGCGCTCGCGAATGCCGACTGGGTCGCGCGAGCAGTGCAACCTCGACCTCAATCTGGGCACTTTTCGCTTCCCCGACTTTCCTCTGCCGGAGGGCGAGACAGCCTACAGCTATCTGTGCAAGCTCTGCTTCGAAGCCCTCGAACGGCTCATACCGCCCGATAACACCCGGGTGTATTCGAACGCCTCCAATACGAGCTCAAGGTCATCAACGATCTCGGATTCCCCGAATACTTCCTCGTGGTCTGGGATATCGTGCAGCTATGCTCGGTCGAAGGGGATTCGGTGCTCGGGACGGGGATCGGCGGCGGACTCGCTGGTCGCCTACTGCCTGGGGATCACCATCGCCGACCCCATCGAGCACAATCTGCTCTTCGAGCGCTTCCTGAACCCCGAGCGCAAGGGCATGCCCGACATCGACATCGACTTCGACGCCGCCCGCCGCGATGAGGTGATCGAGTATATCTACACAAAAAAGGGGACAGAGCCCTTTTTTGTGCAGAAAAAAGGGCTCTGTCCCCTTTTTTGAACGAAGACAAAGTGGCGATGGTCTGCACGGTGAGCAGCTGAAGGCGCGATCGTCGATCCGCGATCTCGGCAAGGCGATGGGGTTTCCGCCGGACGACATCGGCCGCCTCGCGTCCGCGCTACCCCACGTCGGCGGCAAGCGTATCAGAGAAGCGATGGACAAGCTGCCCGAGCTCCGCAACTCGAATCTGCCGCGTGAGCCGTCTCGAAGCGCTGGTCGATGTCTGCGAGAAGGTCGATGACTTTCCCCGGCATCTGAGCGTCCACCTCGGCGGGGTTGTGATCAGCAAGGACCTGCTCGACCGAGCTTGTGCCGCTGGAATGGGCAACCAAGGGCGTGATCGTCAGCCAGTTCGACAAGGACGACATCGAAACGCTCGGCCTCGTGAAGATGGACATCCTCGGCCTGCGCAATCTCTCGGCAATCGAGGACGCGCTGTCCGCTATCAAGCAGCACCACGGGATCGATCTCGACATAGACAACATCCCGCTCGATGACGAGCCGACCTACGAGATGCTGCGAAGCTGCGATACGGTCGGATGTTTCCAGGTCGAATCGCCGGGCATGCGCGGGCTGCTGGGCAGGCTGCAGCCGAGGGTGTTCGATGACGTGATCGCGCAGATCTCGCTCTTCCGGCCCGGCCCGATGCAGGCGGATATGATCAACCCGTTCATCGCCCGGCGGCACGGCGAGGAGGAGATCACCTACCCGCACCCCAGCCTGGAGCCGATCCTGAAGGAGACCTACGGGGTGATCCTCTATCAGGAGCAGGTCATCTCGGTCTCGCACGCGCTGGCGGGGTTCACCTACGGCCAGTCGGACTCGCTGCGCCGCGCCATGACCACCGACCGCAGCCAGGAGGAGATGGAGAAGATCAAGGAGGCGTTCATCGCGGGCGCGCTCGGCAAAGGCGTGGAGAAGGAAGTCGCCGAGGAGGTGTTCTCCAAGCTGCAGGGCGTTCGCGGCCTATGGGTTCTGCAAGGCGCACGCGGCGTCGTTCGGCAAGATCGCATATCAGACCGCATATCTCAAGACCCACTACCCCGCCGAGTTTCTGACCGGCATCCTCAACAACGAGCCGATGGGCTTCTACCCGCCAAACGTGATCATTCGAGGAAGCGCGCCGGCTGGGCATTGCGCATTGCTGCCGGTGGATGTCAACCGGAGCGACGCGCGAGTTCACAGGAATCGAAGAGATCCAAGCAGAATGGTATCCGTATCGGGCTTAACCAGGTAAGAACATCAGCGAGGCGGAGGTGGAGTCGATTATGAGCGCGCGCGCGGCGAAGCCGTTTTCGTCGTTCTCAGACTTCTGCCTACGCACGAAATGCGACCGTCCGACAATCGAGAACCTGATCAACTGCGGCGCGTTCGATTCGTTCGGACATCCCGCGCGGCAAGCTCCTCTGGCTGCCGGGCGGAAGTGATCTCAGAAGTCGGAAGTCCAGAGAGTCCAAAATCGCAAATTGGAAGCTGCCTGCTGCTCGACGGCTCGGTCGATGATCTGGATGACGCAAATGCGCGCATCTGCCCGACGGTCCGGAGCTGTCGCTGCACGAGCGCGTGCGGATGGATTACGACATCCTGGGGCTGTCCACCATCTGCCACCCGATGGCGTTCTATCGGGAGAAGCTGACCAAGGCACGCATCCGCGCGCGCGCGCGACGATGCAGAGAACTGCCGGATAACACGATCGTGAAGGTGGCGGGGGTGGTGGTCGTGTGCATGCGCCCGCCGACGAAATCCGGCACGATAGTGGTCTTCATCACCCTCGAGGACGAGACCGGCTTCGCCGACTGCGTGGTCTTTCCCAAAGTCTACGAGAAATACGGCCAGGTGATCTTCAACAACCCCGCGCTCATCATCGAGGGCAAGGCGCAGAAGATGGGCAGGGCCTACTCGATCATCGCAAGCAAGGTCCGCCCGCTCTCGCAGACGTATCGCTCCGACAGCGCCGACGTCAAGCCGTTCAAGGAGCGCCTCCGCATAGCCGGCCAGCGCAGCTTCGTGAGGAGTGCGGGGGTGTGATGCTGCGCGCTGGATGCTGAAACAAGTTCGGCATGACAAACTATGAGTCCGCGTCGATCGAGGTGTATGACTTTCTCTGGCGGGCGCATGGCGGCGAGGCAGAGGACGCATACTGCGATGGCGACGTAGCCGCCCCAGAGCGGGAGGCGGTAGTTCTTGCCCATCAGATCGACGAACAGGCCCCACAGCGGGACCATCGTGAAGCGAACCACGCCGTTCATGGCATTCACGACACCGAAGATCGTGCCGACGCTGCGGGGGGTCGTGTACTCGGTGATATAGGGAATGAAGTTGAGCCTGAAGATGGCGAACGCGAACTGCTGCGCTGCGAAGTAGAACGCCATCCCGGCTTCGCTTCTCATGAAGAACAGGCCGTAGGTGACCGGCACAACCGCCATCAGACATGCAGTCATCGTGAACGACTTGCGGAATTTGACGCGATTGAAGAAGATCCCAAGCGGAATGCACGAAACCATGACCATGATCCCGCCCAGGAGTTGGCGTGGCCGTATTGCGCCTTCGACATGCCCAGCGTTTCGGTCGCCAGCTTGAGGAAGTACCAGCTCCCGACCAGCACGAACATCGGCTGGAAGAACAGGATGATGTAGATCAGCAGGTGCTCCCTGACCTGCACGATCTCCCGGCCATAGGAGAACGGCCGGAACCTCTCGCCCGATCTCGGCGGCACGTAGTGCTCGCGGAAGATCAGCACGAAGACCGTCGAGGTCACGATGAAGATAAGGCAGGCGATCGTGTAGGGCCAGTGGCCGGCGCCCTGCACGCCTACCGACAGATGTCCGAAGCCCAGACGATGCGCGCCGGGATCCATCAGGCCGAGTACATACGCGGGCCATCAGAAATGTCGCCAGGCCGTTGGCAGTGAACTGCCACATGCCTGTGGCCAGCGGCCTTTGTCTGTCGGGTATGAATCACCGATCGCGGCGGTGATTATCCCCATCAGCGATGCCAGCCCAACCGTCACTATGAACACTATGCCAGATATCAGCCACAGCGAGTGACAGTGTGGCAGAGCGAGCATACCGACGACAAGTATCGGCCCCATCACCAGTCACCAGCGGCTTGCGGCGGCCGAACCGGCCCCACCATATCCTGTCGGACTTCCACGAGGCATACGGCGTCACCCATATCATGCTCATGGATATCATCGCCGTCAGAAAGCCGACCATGCCCGTGCTCACGTTGAGCGGCCTCAAGGTCGCCTGCAGCGCCTGCACCAGGCAGTACATAACCACCGACGTGCCCAGCGTGAACGAGGCCAGCCCGATGATGTACCAGACGCTGACTGGTTTTTCGGCGGCTGTGTTAGTTTGGGATGCGGCGCTCATTACCCTTACCGCTTGTACGTGGAAGCGCTCATGACCTTTGCCGGATGGAGGATTATTAAAGCGGTTTACCTGCTTCGTCTGTCATCCAGGCGCCGGTCAAGCGAGGATAGGATTCTCTTGCGGAAGCGAAGCGCGTCCGGGGTGACTTCCAGCAGCTCATCGTCGCCGACAAAGGACAGCGCCTGTTCGAGGGTGAACTGCCTCGCGGGCGTGATGAGTACCGTCGCGTCTTCGGTCGAGGAGCGCATGTTGGTCTGCTTCTTGGTCTCTGGTGATATTGACGACCATGTCGTCCGAGCGGGCGTTCTCGCCGACGACCTGGCCTTCGTAGACATCGTCGCCGGGCGACACAAACAGGCTCGAGCGATCCTGAAGCGGAGCGATGGCATAGGCAGTGGCACGCCCGGTCTCTTTGGCCACGAGGCTGCCCTTGCTCCTTCCCGCGATCTCGCCCCGATGCGGGCCGTATTCATGGAAGATCCGGGAAATCATGCCCAGACCCTTGGTAAGGGTCAGGAACTCGGTGCGGAACCCGATCAGGCCGCGGGTCGGCACCTCGAAGATAAGCCGGTTCATGCCGGCATCGTCCTTGCCCATCGAGCGCAGATCGCCCTTGCGGGCCGCGAGTTCCTGGATGATCGTTCCCACCGAGTCGTCCGTCACGTCGATGGTGACCTCCTCGATCGGCTCGCAGAGCACATGATCGATGGTCTTGGTAATGACCCGGGGCTTGCTCACACAGACTTCGTAGCCCTCGCGACGCATGGTCTCAAGCAGGATCGCAAGCTGCAGTTCGCCTCGACCGGACACGTTGAGCGAGTCCGGGCTGCCGGTCGGCTCGACTCTGAGGCTGATGTTGGTCTTGACCTCCCGGTGCAGGCGGGCGGAGATGTTGCGCATGGTCACGAGCTTGCCGCTGCGGCCGGCCCACGGGCCGTTGTTGACGATGAAGTCCATGGAAACCGTGGGCTCGTCGATCTGGATCAGATCGAGCGCTTCGGGCGCTTCAGCGTCGGCAATGGTCTCTCCGATGTGGACTTCGCCGTAGCCGGCCAGGAGGACTATCTCGCCGGCCGACGCTTCCGCCACGTCCACGCGCTTGAGGCCTTCGTAGATAAAGACGCGAGTGATGGGGAACGTGTCCTGCGAGCCGTCGCGCTTTATGATGGCCACGGTCTCGCCGCGCCGGACCGTCCCTCCAAGTATCTTGCCGCCGAACAGACGGCCGAGGTGATCGTCGTGATCGAGGCTGGTAACCTGGAGCTGGAACGGTCTGTTCAGCTCGGCTTTCGGCGCGGGCACGTGAGTCAGGATCATCTTGAACAGCGCGTCGATGTCCACGGATTCGTGAGCCGGGTCTAGGGCGGCGTAGCCCTCGGTCGCCGACGAGAAGAGATACGGAAAATCGAGCTGCTCGGCGTCGCATCCGAGTTCCATGAACAGCTCAAGGACCTCATCGATAACCTCCCACGGCCGCGCGCCGGGGCGGTCGATCTTGTTGACGACAACAATGGGTTTGAGCTTGAGCTCGAGCGCCTTCTTGAGAACGAACCGCGTCTGCGGCATGGGCCCTCGCAGGCGTCAACCAGAAGCAGGACGCCGTCCACCGAGCGAAGCACCCGCTCGACCTCGCCGCCGAAGTCCGAATGGCCGGGGGTATCCACGATGTTGATCTTGACGCCGTCGTAGTGGACCGCGGTGACTTTGGAGAGGATCGTAATCCCCTTCTCGCGCTCCAGGTCGTTGGAGTCCATCACTCGCTCGACCACGATCTGATTGCTGCGGAACGTGCCGCTCTGGCGGAGGATGACGTCAACCAGCGTCGTCTTGCCATGATCGACGTGAGCGATGATGGCGACGTTCCGCATGTCGGCCCTTACGCCGGGCGACGGCTGCGCGATTGCCTCAGTCTGTTGGGTCTTGCTCATATTATCCTTACAAAGGCAGCAAAAGCGGCCTGAGCCCCCGCGAAAGAACGGAACCCGGCCGCTGGTTCGTGCCAATATCCGATGACTTATTCTATCACCTCAAGGCACGCCGGGTCAATGGATCGCGTTCGCGGAAGGATAAAGGTCGCCCGCTTGCTAACCTCTCAGACAATAGCGACTGAGGGGGATGTGATGAGGACTAGCGGTGTATTGCTCGCTCTGGTCCTGCTGTGTGCGGCGGGGTCTGCGCTGGGAGACGATGATGGGGGTACCTCGATGGAAGGTGTGATCAACGTTCGGGCGCACGGCGCGAAAGGCGACGGCGTCACCGATGACACGGCAGCCATTCAGGCCGCGATGAACGAAGCGGCGAAGAAGGGCGGAGTCATCTATCTGCCGCCGGCGAAGTACCTCGTCAAGGGCAGCCTCAGCGTGCCGGCCGGGGTTCACGTCAGAGGCGCGGCCGCAGCCCCGCAGTATTCCGATCCGCTGCTCGGCACGATTGTACTCGCGACGGGCAGGCGGGACAATGAGGACGCCCCGCCGTTGTTCGATATGACAAGCTGCACGTCCGTCAGCGGCCTGACGGTGTACTATCCCGAGCAAAAGGTCACCGACATTCGGCCCTATCCCTGGACGTTCAGGCTCCAGGGCAACGATAACACGGTCGAGAACGTCACGCTCGTCAACAGCTACAACGGCATCAAGACCGGCCCCGCCAACAACGTCCGGCATAGAATACGAAGCGTCTACGGCTGCGTGCTGCGACGGGGGATATTCATCGACGCCTGCACGGATATCGGGCGCATTGACAACGTGCAGTTCCACGGGCACTGGTGGTGGGCCGGGGCCGTTGGCGGGAACGCGGAGATCGTGAACAAGTATATGATCGACAACTGCGAGGCGTTCATCTTCGGACGCACGGACTGGGAGTACGTCACCAACACGTTTGTCTTCCCGGTCAAGATCGGGTATCACTTCATCGCGACCAAGGACGGCGCGTGCAACGGGCAGTTCTGCGGGATCGGCTCGGATTACTCGCAAAGATGCGTGCTAGTGGACGCGATCCAGCCGATGGGCCTGCTGATAACCAACGGCGAGTTCGCTGCGTTCGCCGGTGACAACCCCATTCAGGTGGAGGTCTCGCCGACGTGCGACGGCTCCGTCCGGCTGGTCAACTGCACGTTCTGGGCGCCCTCTGATCACAACGTCGTCTCGCACGGCAAGGGCTACGTGTCGCTTTCGGACTGCTACCTAAGCAGCGGAAAGCACGCGCCAGGCAAGTCCCTGGTCGAGGCCGACGCGGGCCGGCTGCAGGTGCGCGGGTGCAGTTTCGACACGCGCGAGACGTCCGTCAGCCTCAAAAAGGGCCTCGTCAACGCGATTGTCACGGAGAACAACGGCCGCCACGGGGTAACAATAGTCAACGAAATCGGCGACAAGGCGATAATCGCCAACAACGAGCCGGCGGAAACGGGTCCGGCCGAGAAGTAGGCCCGTTGGTCGTCTGGATGCTGAAACAAGTTCAGCATGACACGGTGTGAGCGGTTTGCCAGCGGGCAGGCGTGGGTATGGATGAACTAAATGGCTGCTGTGTTGGGCGTGGTTGATGTCAATACGAGCGCTGGCCAGGCACTTATCTGGCCGGTCGCGGTCTACGGCGTACTGGTGCTGCTGCTGGTCGCCGGCATGATCGCAGGTTCATACGTGATCGGCGGGCGGCACCGCGCGCCCGGACGCGACATCCCCTATGAATCGGGCATTGACCCGACCGGATCGGCGCGGGTCCGCTACGGAGCACGATACTACCTCGTCGCGCTGTTCTTCCTACTGTTCGACATTGAAGCCGCGATCCTGTTCGCATGGGCGGTCGCGATGTACGAAGTCGGCTGGCAGGGCTACATCGTCGCGGCGCTGTTTGTGGTAACGCTGCTGTTGGGGCTGGTCTACGTCTGGAGACTGGGCGGGCTCGACTGGGCGCCGAGTCCGAGTGTTCACGATGGGGACGACCGGCGATGAACGAGCAGCCCAATCCGATCATAACGCGCCAGGCTCCGCAGCAGAGCTTCATCATGGCAAGACTGCAGGACCTGGTCGCCTGGGGCAGGCGGAACTCTGTCTGGCCGTTCGGTTTCGGAACGTCGTGCTGTTTTGTGGAGATGTCGGCGGCGTTCACGAGCGAGTACGACATTGCGCGGTTCGGTTCCGAGGTCATTCGAAGCAGCCCGCGAGAGGCCGACCTCCTTGTCGTGGCGGGGACGGTGTTCGTGAAGGTGGCGCCGGTGATAAAGCGGCTCTACGAGCAGATGATGGAGCCGCGATGGGTGATCTCGATGGGATCGTGCTCGAATTCCGGCGGAATGTACGACATCTACAGCGTGGTGCAGGGCGTGGACAGAATCCTGCCGGTGGACGTGTATATACCCGGCTGCCCGCCCAGGCCCGACGCGCTGCTTGAGGCGCTGATTCTGCTTCAGAAGATGATCGGCGTCGAGCGCAGGCCGTTGAGCTGGGTGCTTGGCGAAGGTCAGATCTATAAGCCCGAGATGCCGTCACAGCGGGACCTGAAGCGTGACGAGCGCCGGGAGATGACCGAGATTCGACCCATGACGGAGATCTAGGCATCTACAATTGACTATTGACTATTGACTCCTGACGGTTCGCAGCTATCGCTGGGAAGCGACACATCGGGAGACTGCAGAGGATCTTTTCGGCTGACGTACTGTCATGAGCGACCCCGTGGTTGGAGAATTGAAGGGACGGTTTCCGTCGGTGGAGTTCGCCGAGCAATCGACCGCGGATGGCATGCCGACGGTGTGGCTGTCCGTGGGCGATCTCGAAGCCGGTCCTCGCGTATCTCAAGAGCGATGCCGCGTCGCCTTACAGAATGCTCTACGATCTGACGGCCATCGACGAGCGCGCGCGCCGCTCGAAGCCTAAGGACCAGCCCGACAGCACGTTCACGGCGGTCTATCATCTCCTTTCGTTCGATCGAAACGCCGACGTGCGGCTGAAGGTGGCGCTGGAGGGCGAGTATCCGAAGCTGCCGTCGATAGTCGATCTGTGGCCGTGCGCGAACTGGTATGAGCGCGAGGTGTGGGACATGTTCGGGATCGATTTCGACGGTCACCCGGACATGCGTCGCATCCTTAACCCGCCGTATTGGGAAGGCCATCCGCTGCGCAAGGAGTATCCCGCGCGCGCGACCGACCTGCCTGGCTTTGAGCTCTCCGATTACAAAGAGGAGTTCGAGGAAGGCGAACTGCAGTTCCATCCCGAGCGTTTCGGGCTGTCGGCGGCTGGAGAGGACGTCGATTACCTGTTTTTGAACCTCGGCCCGCACCATCCCGGCACTCATGGGCTGCTGCGCGGCATCCTCCAGCTCGACGGCGAAGTGATCCGCGACGTGACGTTCGACATCGGTTACCATCACCGCGGGGCCGAGAAGATGGCCGAGAGGCAGACATTCCATACATTCATCCCCTACACGGATCGCGTGGACTATCAGGCCGGGGCACAGAACAGCCTGCCGTATCTGCTGGCCGTCGAGAAGCTGGCGGGAATCGACGTTCCGGACCGGGCGAAGGTGATACGGGTGATGATCTGCGAGCTGTTCAGGATCATCAATCACCTCGTGTTTCTCGGCACGCTTGGGTCGGACATCGGAGCGATGTCGCCGGTGTTCTTCACCTTCAACGACCGCGAGCGGGCTTTCGACATCGTCGAAGCGATTTGCGGAGGGCGAATGCACCCGCAATGGTTCCGTATCGGCGGCGTGGCCAGCGATCTGCCGGAGGGCTGGAAGAGCCTTATCGACGGCTTCCTGAAGGACCTCCCGCCCAGGCTCGACGAGTATCAGAGGATGCTGACCCGGACTTCGATCTTCAAGATGCGGACGAAGGGCGTGGGCGTCTACACGACCGAGTCGGCCGTCGAATGGGGCGTGACGGGACCGAACCTGCGCTGCACCGGGTCCGATTGGGATCTGCGGAAGAAGCGGCCCTATTCAGGCTATGACTGGTTCGAGTTCGACGTCCCCGTCGAGACCGCGGGTGACAGCTTCGCGCGGGGGATCATCAGGATCGAGGAGATGCGCCAGAGCCTGCGCATCATCGAACAGGCCGCCAACAATATGCCCGAAGGTGACTACAAGTCGCGCAGTCCGCTCGCCATGCCGCCGATGAAGGAACAGACAATGCAGGCTATCGAGACGCTGATCGACCATTTCCTCTCGGTAAGCTGGGGGAAGCCGATGCCGGTCGGGGAGTCGATGGTATCGACTGAGGCGCCGAAGGGCAACTACGGGTACTATGTGGTGAGCGACGGGAGCAACTGGGCGTACCGATGCAGGATCCGGGCGTCGTCGTTCCCGCATATTCAGAGCGTTCCGATGATCACACGCGGGGCGATGGTTCCGGACCTGATCGCGGTCCTGGGCACCATCGATTACGTGCTGGCCGACGTGGACAGGTGAGATGCTTAGCGAAGAAGAGCGAAAAGCGATAGATGAGGATATGGAGCACACGCCGACGTGCGAGGCGGCGACGATCGACGCGCTGAAGGTCGTGCAGAGGCATCGCGGGTGGGTGTCGGATGAGGCCATGGTGGACATCGCCGACGAGCTCGGGATAGGCGTCGCCGAGCTGGAGCGCGTGGCGACGTTCTACAACCTCATCTTCCGCAAGCCGGTCGGCAAGCACGTGATACTCGTCTGCGACAGCATAAGCTGCTTTCTCACCGGCGGCGAGAGCGTGATGACCTACCTGATGCAGAAACTAGACAGCAAGCCGGGCGAGACCACCTCCGACGGCCAGTTCACGCTGCTGCCGACGGTCTGCTTGGGTCACTGCGAGCAGGCGCCGGTGATGATGCTGGACTGGGAGATTGTCGGCGACCTGACTGAAGGCAAGATCGACCAGGCGCTCTCAGACGCGATCGAGAGGGAGACCGCTTGATGGAGCCCGTGCTGACAAGGAACATAACGGCTCGGCCGGGCACGACGTGGATCGCCGACTACGTTGCCAACGGCGGCTATCAGGGCCTGCGTAAGGCGCTGGGAATGTCGCCCGACGAGGTCGTCCAGGTCGTATCGGATTCGAAGCTGCGCGGCCGAGGCGGGGCGGGGTTTCCGACCGGGAAGAAGTGGCAGTCGATGATTCCGCCGGACAAGTCCGGGGAGCCGCGCTATATCATCTGCAACTTTGATGAGATGGAGCCGGGCACGTTCAAGGACCGGTTTCTGGTCGAGGGCGACCCGCACCAGCTCATCGAAGGCCTATTGATCGCGGGCTACGCCTGCCAGGCGCAGGTGGGCTATGTGTTCTTGCGGCTGGAGTACCGGCACATCGAGGAGATAGTGCAGCGGGCGATTTGCGAGGCCATTGATAAGGGCTACGCCGGCGCGGACGTGCTCGGCAGCGGATGGAGCTTCGATCTGCACATCCACACCAGCGCGGGAAGGTATATGGCCGGTGAGGAGACCGGGCTGCTCAATGCCATTGAGGGCAAACCCGCCAATCCGCGCTCGAAACCGCCCTACCCCGGCACTTCGGGCGCGTGGGGACGGCCGACCGTGGTGAATAACGTCGAGACGCTGTCCTGCGTGCCGCATATAGTGGAGCGCGGCGCGGAATGGTTTGTTGGCCTGGGCAAGGCGAATGATTCAGGCACCAAGATCTACGGCGCGAGCGGGAAGGTCAAGCGGCCCGACTGCTGGGAACTGCCGATGGGATCGACCTTGCGCGAGATCCTGGACCTGGCGGACGGGATGTGGGACGGATCGGAGTTCCGCGCGGCGCTGCCCGGCGGGGCCTCGACGAAGTTCCTGGACTCCGAGCCACCTCGACACGCCGCTGGACTTCGACTCGCTCAAGGAGATCGGGGCGTATCTTGGGACCGGAACCGCGATAGTGCTCGACCAGAAGACCTGCCCGGTGGCTGTCTGCCGGAACCTGGAGATGTTCTATGCGAGGGAGTCGTGCGGGTGGTGCACGCCGTGCCGGGAGGGCCTGCCGTGGCTGGTGGACATACTCGACGACATAGAGAGCGGTCGCGGGAAGCCGGGAGACATTGACCTGCTTGCGCGAGAACGCAAAGATGCTGGGACCCAATACATACTGCGCGTTGGCGGCGGGGGCGGTGTTCCCGCTCGAGAGCGCGATCGAGCTGTGGAGAGAGGATTTCGAGGAGCATATCAGGCTGGAGGCTGTCCATACCGGGGCAGGGGTAGAGATGAGTGCCGGTAGTCATCATCGACGGAGTCGAATACAAGATCAAGCAGGGCAGGAACATGCTCGAGGCCGCGCTCGACGTCGGCCTCAACCTGCCGTATTTCTGCTGGCACCCGGCGATGCATTCCGTGGGCGCGTGCAGACAGTGCGCGGTGAAAGCTTTCAAGGATGAGTCCGACACGCAGGGGAAGATCGTGATGTCATGTATGACCCCTGCCGAAGACGGGTCTCGGTTCGCCATAGAAGACCCGGAGGCGGTGGAGTTCCGGCGGTGCATAACCGAGTGGCTGATGACCAACCACCCGCACGACTGCCCGGTCTGCGACGAGGGCGGCGAGTGCCACCTGCAGGACATGACCGTGATGACCGGCCACGTGTATCGGCGATTCCGATACCGGAAACGCACTTACCAGAAGCAGTATCTGGGACCGTTCGTTACGCACGAGATGAACAGGTGCATACAGTGCTGGCGGTGCGTGCGGTTCTATAGAGACTACGCGGACGGGACGGATTTCGACGTGTTCGGGTCGCGCAATCGGGTGTATTTCGGGCGGTTCGAGGATGGCGCTCTTGAGTCGGAGTTTTCGGGCAACCTTGTGGAGGTGTGCCCGACGGGCGTGTTCACCGACAAGTCGCTGCAGCGGCACTACACTCGGAAGTGGGACCTGCAAACCGCGCCGTCGATCTGCATCCACTGCTCGCTGGGCTGCAATACCATCCCGGGCACGCGCTACGGCTCTCTGAGGCGGATCAGGGCGCGCTACAACGGCGACGTCAATGGCTACTTCATCTGCGACCGAGGCAGATACGGATACGAGTTCGTGAACGGCGATGGTCGGATTACGTCGTCGAGGTCGGATGATGCGATGACGCGCGCGAGGGCTGCGATATCGGCAGCGAAGCGCGTTATTGGGATCGGTTCGCCGCGGGCGTCGCTCGAATCTAACTACGCGCTCAGAAAGCTCGTCGGCAAGGACTCGTTCTCGACCGGCCTGTCGGCGTTCGAGCAGGAATGCGCACAGTTGGCTCTGGAGATACCGCGGTCGGTGCGGGCGCCATCGCTTGCGGAAGTCGAGCAGGCCGACGCGATTCTTGTGCTGGGGGCCGATCCGACGAACGAGGCGCCGATGCTTGATCTCGCGATCCGGCAGGCGACCAAGCGCGCGCGCCTTGACATCTCGCGGGCGCTCAAGATCCCCGACTGGGACGCGCACGCGGTTGCGACGGCGCTGCAGGGCGCGAGAGGGCCGCTGATAGTCGTGTCGCCTTGGGCCACGAAGCTCGACCGGATCGCCAAGGAGTGCGTCAGGCTCAGCTATGAAGAGATCGCGCACTACACTCCCGACACGGCGGCGCTGTCGGAGGCAGACCATCCCCTGGTCGTCACGAGCACAGCGGCGGGCTGTGATGTCCTCCGCTCAGCAGCCAACATTGCCTTGACGCTGAACAAAGCAGGCAAGGAGTGTGGGCTGTCCATCATCGTGCCGGAGGCGAACACGATGGGCGTCGCGATGATGGGCGGGATGAGTGTAGATGACGCGCTGGGGCTGATCGAGTCCGGCGAGGCGGATACGCTCGTCGTTCTCGAAAACGATCTCTCCCGGAGGGTGGGTTCCGAGCGTCTCGACGCCGTGCTGACGAAGGCGGCCAATGTGATCGTGCTCGATTGCATCGAGACGGCTACTTCCGAGCGCGCAACGGTATTACTGCCAGCCCCGGCATATATCGAGACCGACGGCACATTTGTGAACAACGAGTGCCGCGCGCAGAGGTTCTACCAGGTGTTCGTGCCGGAACACGAGCCGCTGCCTGCGTGGCAGACGCTGCAGGAGCTGTCTGATAAGGAGCGGTGGATCGCCTTTGAGGACGTGCTTCGAGAACTGTCTGGTGAGATGCCCGAATTCGCGGGGGCGCTTGAAGCCGCGCCGTTTGCCGAGTGGAGATCGCCGGCGGATCAGAAAGTGGCGCGACAGCCGCACCGATACAGCGGCAGGACCGCGATGCACGCCAATGTAACAGTTCACGAGCCTCAGCCGCCAGACGATCCCGGCACGCCGCTCGCGTTTACGATGCAAGGAGACCAGAACCCCGTTCCCGGCGCGCTTGAGCCCAGGTTCTGGTGGCCGGGCTGGAACTCGATGAACTCAGTCACCAAGTTCCAGATCGAGGTCAACGGCCCGCTGCACGGCGGCAACCCGGGGAAGCGGCTTACGCCGCAATCACGAATTACGAATGACGAATCGCGGATTGGGGAGCAGGTTGAGCTGGACGATGGTGAGGTGTGGCTGACGCCGAGGCCGTACATCTTCGGGTCTGAGGAGCTGTCACGGTCGTCTGAGAGTATCGCCGAGCTTGCGCCGCCCGTGGAGATAAGGATGAGTCGTAAGACGGCCTCGGCGCTGGGCCTGTCGGATGGGCAGGCGGTGCAGTTCGACTGCGCCGGGCGGGCTGTGCGGATCGACGTGCGGTTGGATGATGGAATCGCGAACGGCGTGGCGACCGTCCCCGCAGGCTATCCCGAAACCGCGGGCATCACGCGCGCCCGGCGGGTCAAGATCAGGAGGGCCGAATGACGCCTGCGCTGTGGACAATCGTGATCGGCGTCGGAGTGATCGCGGTCCTGCTGGGCATCGCGACCGGCATGATCTGGATCGAGCGGCGGCTGCTCGCGCGGTTCCAGGACCGGCTCGGGCCGAACCGCGTCGGGCCGCAGGGCCTGCTTCAGCCCATCGCGGACGTGATCAAGCTGTTCACGAAAGAGGACTGGATTCCGCCGTTCGGCGACAAGCTGATCTTCGTGGTCGCGCCGGCGGTCGTGGTCGTGCCGGTGCTGCTTGCGTTTGCCGTGGTCCCGGTTACGCAGTTCATCAAGGTGTCTGACGCGAATGTCGGGCTGCTGTTCTTCCTTGGGATGACGTCGCTGGGGATCTACAGCGTTGTGCTGGCGGGATGGTCGTCGAACAGCAAGTACTCCCTGATCGGCGGGATGCGGGCCGCGGCGCAGTTGATCAGCTACGAGATACCGATGGCCCTGACGCTGGCAGCGGTGGTGCTGCTGGCGGGATCGCTGAGATTGACCGACATAGTCAACGCGCAGTCGGCGATCTGGTACGTCGCGTTTCAGCCGCTGGGGTTCGTGATATTCGTGATCGCGGGGTTCGCCGAGGCGAGACGCACTCCGTTCGACATCCCGGAGGCCGAGAGCGAACTCGTGGCGGGTTACCATACGGAGTATTCCGAGCATGAAGTTCGCGCTGTTCTTCATGGGAGAGTACCTCGACGTCGTGCTCATGAGCGCGATGACGACGGTGCTCTTTCTCGGCGGCTGGATGGGAGCGGGGCTGCCGGGTCTTGTGTGGTTCTTCATCAAGATGGGGGCCATGATCTTCCTGTTTGTCTGGGTCCGCGCGGTCATGCCGAGGTTCAGGTTCGATCAACTGATGTCGCTAGCATGGAAGTGGCTGCTGCCGCTTTCTCTGGTCAACTTGCTGCTGACCGGCGCGGTTGCGCTGGCTGTGAGAGGATAACGCCTTGCTGTCTGCAATCAGAGCCTTGTGGCAGATATTCGTGCACCTGTTCAGGAAGCCGGTGACGGTTCCGTATCCTGAGCGGAAGGCGTATATACCGCCGCGGTGGCGGGGGCGAATCGTGCTCACGCGCGACCCGGAGGGCGGCGAGCGGTGCGTGGCGTGTTATCTGTGCGCGGTCGCGTGTCCGGTGGACTGCATCTCGCTTCAGGCCACCGAGGACGAGAACGGCCGCCGCTATCCCGAATGGTTCCGGATCAACTTCAGCCGGTGCATATTCTGCGGCTTCTGCGAGGAGGCGTGCCCGACCTACGCAATCCAGCTCACGCCGGACTTTGAGATGTGCGAATACGACCGCAGGAACCTTGTCTACGAGAAGGAAGACCTGCTCATCAGCGGGCAGGGCAAATACGTGGGTTACGATTTCTGGAAGCACGCCGGAGTCGACATTGGCGGGGACGGAAAGATCGACCAGAAGCCGCCTGTGGATGTGAAGGATTTGCTGCCATGAATGCGTTGTTCTATGTCTCAGGCGCGATTGCGGTCATAGCCGGCTTGTCGGTGGTTACGCAGGCCAATGCCATGCGCGCGCTCATCAACTTGATCGTGCTGCTGCTGGCGATTGCGTCGGTGTTCTACACGCTCGGCGCGCCGTTCGCGGCGGCCCTGCAGATCGTCGTATACGCGGGAGCGATCATGGTGCTGTTCGTGTTCACGATCATGATGCTCAATCTCAGCGAGGAGGCCGAAAACCGCGAGCGCGGGTGGCTTGCGAGCGTGCTCTGGGCGCTGCCCGTCCTGCTCGCGGCGGTATTGCTTGCGGAGTTCACCTACACGCTGGCGTCGGGGAGCGCACCGACCACGGCTGAGGTAGGACCGAAAGCCGTAGGTATCAGCCTGTTCACGGACTATATCGTCGGCGTCGAGCTGGCGTCTGTGCTGCTGCTTGCGGCGCTGGCGGGCGCGTTTCACTACGGAAAAAAGGTGACAGACACCTTTTCCGAAGAGGAAAAAGGTGTCTGTCACCTTTTTTCGGAGCGCGGCGATGAATAGCGTCAACACAAACTACGCGATCATACTTGCCGCGGTGCTGTTCGCGACGGGACTGGTCGGCGTGATGGTGCGACGGAACCTCGTGTTCATACTGATGTCGCTGGAGATCATGCTCGCGGCGGCGGCGGTCGCGCTCGTGGCCGCAGCATCGAAGTGGCATCAACCGGACGGACAGGTGGTCGTTGTATTCATCTTCGTCACTGCCGCGGCCGAGGTGGCCGTCGGGCTGTCGCTGGTGCTGCGCATCTACCACCAGTGGAAGAGCGTTGATGTGGACGAAGTTAGTCTGATGAAGGGTTAGGAATGAGCGTTGCTTTGTGGCCGATAGTCTTGGCGCCGTTTGCGGGGGCGCTGGTTCTCGTGGTCTTCGGGGCGTATATGCCCAAGAAGGCGGCGGGCGCGGTCGGCTGCGTGACGGTGGGCGCGTCTTGGGTCATGGCGATGATCGCGATGGGCGAGTTCCTGTCGAGGGGCAGCTACGCGCCCGTTGATGCGAAGCTGTATGAATGGATAGCGGTCGGATCGCTTCGCGTGCCGATGTCGCTGCACCTGGATACGCTGTCGGCGATCATGATTGTTGTGATCACGTTCGTGGCGTTCGTCATCCACCTTTACTCGGCGCAGTCTATGGCGGAAGAGGACGGCTACAGCCGGTTCTTCGCCTACATGAACCTGTTCGTTGGCTCGATGCTCGTACTCGTGCTCGCGGGGAATCTGCTGCTGCTGTATCTGGGCTGGGAGGGAGTCGGGCTGTGCTCGTATCTGCTGATCGGTTATTGGTATAAGGACTCCGACAACGGCCGCGCGGCGCAGAAGGCGTTCATCGTGACGCGGATCGGCGACACGGCGCTCGCGGTAGGGCTGTTCCTTCTGTTCGTCAACTTCAGGACATTCAGCATCGCCGACCTGTCCACGATGGCGCCGGGCCTGTGGGCGGCGGGCAGCGCTGTTGCCACTGTCACAGCGTTCCTGATCATCGGCGGCGCGATTGGCAAATCGGCACAGGTTCCGCTGCAGACGTGGCTGCCGGACGCGATGGCTGGCCCGACACCCGTTAGCGCGCTGATTCATGCGGCGACGATGGTCACGGCGGGCGTCTATCTGATCGCGCGGCTGAACTTCCTGTTCACGCTCGCCCCGGCGGCGCAGTTGGCTGTCGCGGTGATTGGAGCGGTGACACTGGTCTACGCGGGCTTCTCGGCACTTGCGCAAACGGACATCAAGCGCGTGCTCGCGTATTCGACGATCAGCCAGATCGGATACATGTTCCTAGCGCTGGGCGTCGGCGCGTGGTCGGCCGCGATATTCCATTTCATTACCCACGCGTTCTTCAAGGCCCTGCTCTTCCTGTCGGCCGGGATCGTGATCGACGCCCTGCATCACGAGCGCGACCTGTTCCGAATGGGAGGAATGGCGCGCAGGCTGCCGGTGGCATATTGGACGTTTCTGGCGGGCGCGGCGTCGCTTTCGGCGCTGCCGCTGGTCACGGCGGGATTCTACAGCAAGGATACGATCCTCTATGCGGCGTGGGCGTCGAAGTCGGGCGGTGTCGCGCTGTGGGTCGGGGGCATAGTCGGGGCGCTGCTGACGTCGGCATACGCGTTCCGCGCGCTGTTCCTGGCGTTTCTGGGTGAGCAGCGAAGGGAACCCGAGGCCTCTGCGGGCGGACTCGAGAAGCTGGCGGTGACGGTGCTTGCCTTTCTTTCGATAGTGGGCGGGTTCGTGGGGATTCCGGCGGTGCTGGGCGGGTTCAATCCGTTCGACGGGTTCATGTCCCACATCTTCGCCTCGTTTGCGCTCTCCGAGGCACGACTACACGTGCTCTCAGAGGCGGCGCTGATCACGATCTCGTCGCTGGTGTCGCTGATCGGCATCTACTTCGCTTATGTCTACTTCACGAAACCGGCGCTGTCCGAGGCGGTGGACCGGTCGCCGGCGATGCGGCGCGTCCACGCCTTCCTGCTCTCGGGTTGGGGATTCGATTGGCTCTATGACCGCGCGATCGTGCGACCGTTCAAGGCAATCGCGTTCGGCAACCAGTCCGACTTCATCGACGCATTCTATAAAGGTCTTGCCGCGCTGGCCGCTTGGACGAATCGCGCGCTCTCGCTGACTCAGACCGGGCGGCTGCGCGATTACGCGGCGGGGGTCGTGGTCGGGGCGGTGGTTCTCGGAGTGATTCTGCTTGTGAGGCTCCAATGGTTCTGACGTGGCTGATTGTGATACCGGCTGTGGGCGGCGCGCTGGCGTGGATCGCGAGCGCGTGGAGCAGGCCGGCGGCCCGATGGGTTGCGCTGGCTGCAATGCTGGCCGATTTCGCGCTGGCCGTGGCAGTCTGGATATGGTCGGCGGTCGCTCCGCACGGCGGGTATATCGCCGAACAACAAGTCCCGTGGATCCCGCAGTTCGGTATATCATATCACCTCGCGATGGACGGCCTCAGCCTGCTGCTGGTCGTGTTGACGACATTTCTCGGCGTCATCAGCGTGGCGGTGTCGTGGAAGGAGATCGAGGAGCGCGTCGGGGCGTTCCACTTCGCGCTGCTGATGCTGCTATCGGGGATCGTGGGCGTGTTTCTGGCGTATGACCTCGTGCTGTTCTACTTCTTCTGGGAGCTGATGCTGATCCCGATGTATTTCGTGATCGGGCTATGGGGACACGAGAACCGGGTCTACGCGGCGATCAAGTTCTTCCTGTTCACGTTCATCAGCGGGCTGCTGATGCTGGCGGCGATTGTGGCCGTTTTCATACTGCACGGGAACGCGACCGGCGTCTACACGTTCGACTACTCCGCCCTACTGGTTTCCGCCGGAGCGATCCCCTACTCGCTCTGGCTGATGCTGGGGTTCTTCGCGGCGTTTGCGGTCAAGTTGCCGATGGTGCCGCTGCACACGTGGCTGCCCGACGCCCACACCGAGGCGCCGACCGCGGGCAGCGTCATCCTCGCGGGACTGCTTTTGAAGACGGGGGCTTACGGAATCATCCGATTCGCGATTCCGCTGTTTCCGGTCGCGTCCGGTGATCTGCGGCAGGCGGCGATGATATTGGGAACAATCGGCATTCTGTACGGCGCGGTGCTGGCATACGCGCAGCGCGATTTCAAGCGGATGGTGGCGTATACGAGCGTCAGCCATTTGGGATTCGTGCTGCTGGGGATCTATGCCGGGACGCGGATCGCGCTGCAGGGCGCGGTGATCGAAATACTCGCCCACGGGATCTCCACGGGTGCGCTCTTCATCGTCGCGGGCCTGCTCCAGGAACGCACCCACACGCGCGACTTCGACAGGCTCGGCGGGCTGTGGGCGACCGTGCCCAAGATGGGCGGGTTCACGCTGCTGTTTGCGATGGCCGCGCTGGGACTGCCCGGCCTGGGCAACTTCGTGGGCGAGTTCATGATCCTGCTCGGGACGTTTCAGGTCAGCCCCGCGATAGCGTCGGTTGCGACGGTGGGGTTCGTGTTCTCGGTAATCTACGCGCTGCGGCTCATTCAGCGGTCGATGTATGGCCCCAACGAGAACAATTGGGCGCTGCCCGACCTGGGCGCGCGCGAAGTGGCGATACTGGGCTGGATGGCGGTCATCATATTCTGGCTTGGCTTGTATCCGCAGCCGATATTCAACACAGCCGGCAAGTCTCTGGAGACGGTGCAGCGCGTTCTGTATCTTGGGAATCGCGGAAACGGGGAGATTCCCGGAGGCGCGGAAGGGAATGCTTCTGGCCGCTCTCCGCGTCTCCGCGCGTTCCGCGCCTCCGCGGTTCCGGATCCCCACCAGGAAGCGAGGGACCGACAATGAGCCTCGCTGACCTGCAGGCCCTGCTGCCGCTGCTGGTGACCGCGTATGGCGGAGTCGTGCTTATGACGCTGGTCGCGTTCGTGCGCGGGCGGAGGTTCGCGTTCGGGTTTGCGCTGGCGGTGCTGGTCGCCGCGTTCGGATGCATCTTCGCCGCACTGCCGGTGGCGCCGCGGCAGGTGACTCCGCTGCTGGTGATCGACCCCTACGCGCTCTACTTCGCCGGCTTGATCCTGATGTCGTCGATACTGACCGTGCTGCTGTCCCACCGCTACCTGAAGCCGAGGGAGAAGTCGAGCGGGGCGCTGTACGTCCTCATCGTGTTCTCGGCCGTGGGAATGATCGCGATTGCGGCGAGCGTTCACTTTGTCTCGTTCTTCCTCGGACTGGAGACGCTGAGCATATCGCTCTACGGGCTGATCGGCTACACGCGTCGGCGGAAGCAGTCGCTCGAAGCCGCGATCAAGTATCTCGTGCTGGCCGCGACCGCGTCGGCGTTCCTGCTGTTCGGGATCGCGCTGATCTACTCGGCTGCCGGCACAATGATGTTCGGCCGGATCGCCAGGATCATGGTCCTCGGGGGCGCTCCCAGTCGAGGCGTATCTGGGGCTGGTGTTCGTGGTGGTAGCAATCGGGTTCAAGCTGGCGTTCGTGCCGTTCCACATGTGGTCGCCGGACGTGTATCAAGGCGCGCCAGCTCCGATCACCGCGCTGATCTCGACGGGTTCCAAGGGCGCGGTCCTCGCGCTGCTGCTGCGATTGATCTACGGCTCCGCGCTGCCGACCAAACCATCGCTGTTCCTGGTCCTTGCCGTGCTGTCGATTGCGACGATGTCGGTGGGCAACCTGCTCGCGCTGATGCAATCGAACGTCAAGCGGCTGCTGGCGTATTCGTCCATCGCACACCTGGGTTATCTCATTATCCCGCTGCTGGCCGGGCCGCCGATAGGGCCGCTGTCGGTCGCATTCTACCTGGCTTCGTATTTCGCGACGAATATGGCCGCGTTCGGGGTGGTTACGGTGGTCTCGGCGGATAGAGACATAGGCGAAGTCGAGGAGATCGGCGAGTATCGTGGGCTTTCGCGGCGCAATCCACTGATGGCCGCTGTGATGGCGCTCGCGCTTCTTTCGCTGACGGGCATTCCGCTCACCTCCGGGTTCTTCGCGAAGCTCTACATATTCAGCGCGGCGGCGCAGAGCGGGCTGTGGACACTGCTGATCGTGGCGGCCGTGAACAGCGGCGTGTCGGCGTTCTATTACCTGCGACTGCTGATCGCGATGTATTCGCAAGCGGATGCCGAGCGTCCGCCGTTCCCCAGGCCGGATGCCGCGGCTTCATTGGCGCTGGGTTTTGCCGTGGCGGTGATAGTGTTCTTCGGGGTCTATCCCGCGCCGCTCGTGCGATTGGCCGAGGCAGCGACGCGTTTCATCGCCCCGTAGGAGGCGTCTTCGACGGCGAGCTGACGGATGCAACAATCGATCGAAACCCTGTTCCTCGACATCGGCCGCTCGCCAGGCTGGGACTGGATACTGAGGCGAGTTCAGGATGACACTGCGGGTCAGGGCGAAGCTTTCAGAGACCTGACATACATGACGATCTGCCAGCGCTGGTCCGGCGGGACGGTATTGTCCATCACGGGCTCGTGGCCCGTGCCCGACAGCATCTTCGCGTAGAGCTGACCGTCCGGCAGTGATTTGACGTTGGCGGAAGTCAAATCGGTCGGTTTCGGCACGTAGCTCTGGCCGACTTGGCCGTTGCCGTCGCCCTTCTCGCCGTGGCACATCAGGCAGTAGTAGCCGTAGAATATGCGGCCGTTGTGGAGGTTGCGTCTGCTGCGCGGGAGAGGATTGGCAGCCAGCTTGGATTCGCGCGCGATGACGGCGCGGGGGCTGCCGGTCGTGGGAACGGTCTCCATCGGCATCATAGGCATCTGCCGGTCGAACGGCTGGACCGAGGGCTGCCTGTTCATGTGCGGGCCGCACGAGACACAGAGCACCGTAAGAGCGCAAGCGGCGACCAGCGTCAGTGGGCCTCTATCTCGCACGATGCGCACCCCCTGTTTGAGGCAACTCCACCTGCTTTGGAGGCGGTCCGGATGGGAAGCTTGTCGTGAAATACGACTGCCCCGGAACATAGGGCACGGAGCCGAACTCCCAGTCGCGCGACCTCCAGCCGATCAGCCAATAGCTCATCATGACCCAGAAGATCGTGAACAGGACTACCAGCGCCGGGGCCAGGTATCCGCCCACAAGCCACGGGTTTCCGCGATCGACATGTCGTTCGTTCAATAGCTCACCCCCGTAAGCCAGCATGCCAGACACGTACGCGACAAGCGTGATCCCCACGAAGACCAGCAGGGACACGATCACCGGCGGCACTCCGCCCATCTTCTCTCTGAAGCCGCCGGGGATGTCGATCTCCGGCAGCTCGGCCTCGGCCCGGCGGCTCCTGATCGCGAGCAGGCCGGCCGCCCACCAGCCGGTGAACGCCAGTCCCATGATTATGGCGAGGATCGCCAGTATGAACACCAGTCCGGGCGTTACGAGTTCCATTCCTACGCGCTCCTTAGTCCCAGCACGACCGCCGCGAGCAGGAGCGACAGCGCTGTTGCCACGACCGCCGCCAGGCCCCATCGGTCGATTCGCGGCCGCTTCGTGCCATCAGCGTGGGTCGCGGACTCCCCCACCCGGCTCAGCGGAATGCGGCGGCCCCGGTCGAGATCGGTGAACTGCCGCTCGCGCACGCCCCAGGCCAAGACGACAAGAAACGCCGAAACTCCGAACGCCGTGTACCATATCCACACCCTCGCGAATGTCATGTCGCGCCTTTCTGCTTCAGTGCTTCTTACCCCTCATACGCCGGCGGAATCGCGACTGACGGGTATTTGTCGTCGCGGTGATTGATGAAGCTGTACTCGATGAAGTTGCCGACGTCCCATATCTTGGCCGACTCCAGTTCCTGCTTGAAGTAGGGCATCGCCGATGCCGGTGATTCCGTTCATGATCTGGTAGTAGAGAATGCCGCCGATGTACTTGCCGTCCACCAGATGCCGCTTCAGTGTCGTGAAGTTGAGCGGAGTCGGCTGCATGTAGGGCGCGGCCGGGCCGTTACCGTCGCCGACAGGGCCGTGACAGCCGATGCAGTAGTCCTGATAGATCTTCTCGCCGCGCATGACCGAGACGTGCGTGACCGGGCTTTCGGTGGGCATCGCCCGCCAGCTCTTGGGAACGCGTGAGTGCAGCCAGACGATGTTCGCGTCAGGCCCCCTCTTCCAGGCGGCAACGGCCTCTGGCTTTCCAGTAGTCGCTGCGCGGCAACCCGGCAGTCGGCGTTCTTGCCGCCCAGGCTCTGCACGTAGGCTGTCAGCGCTCGACGTCTTTGGTCCTTCAGATACTCGAAGCGAGGCATCAGCGAGCGCGGCCTGGTGTATCGAGGGTCGGTGAAATGGGCGAGATGCCAGTCGTCGGGATGCTCGCCGCCTTCCTGCGAGAGATCAGGGCCGGTTCGCTCGGAGCCGAGCAACTGCGGTCTCTCGTTGTGATAGTCGCCGCTCTCGCGCGATGCGCTCGCGCGCCGAGGCCCCAATCCTGCGGGCGGATGTATTGCGAATGGCAGTAGATGCAGCCGTTGGCGATATAGCGCGCGCGGCCCTGCTCTTCCAGCGAGTCGATCGGTACGCCACTGATCGCGACGGCTTGTCCGGAATCGTGACCATCGGCCAGATCACGGTCGAGAAGTCGGCGCGAATACGACCAGCAGGCTGCCTATGATGTACTATCGCGTTGGTTGGCCCTCATTGCCGTCCCTCCGGGCTCGACGGGCTTGCTTCGAGTCGAGCGTCATCACCACGTTGTACAGCCCTACGATCGCGCCTGACGATGATCAGCAGCCCAAACGCCAGCCGCAGCGCCATATACGGCTTCATCAACGGCACGACGCGGTAGACCGTCTCGCCGTTGTTCCAGTTCGTGCCCCTGTATCAGCCCGGCGATCGTCAGCACGATAAAGAAGCCGACAGCCCGATCAGCATCAGCCAATACTGCAGGTTCACGAGCTCGCTCGCTGTAGACCTTGCGGCCGCATACCGGCAGGCAGCACGTAGTACATTCCTCCCAGCGCGATGAACCCGGTGAAACCGAGCACGGCGATGTGCGCAGTGGCCCGATAACCCAGTTGTTGAAGTGGGTGATGCGCTGGACCCACGCAAGGCTCTGCAGCGGCCCCTGCATGCAGACGATCGCGTACCAGATGCTGCCCACCATCATCAGCTTAGCGGCGGGATTCACGAGGAATCTGTCGAACTTGCCCCTGGCGGTATACCACCAGTTGACCAGCACTATCGCCACGGGAACCACCATCGCGAAGCTGTCGATGATCGAGACCGTCTTCAGCCAGGTCGGGATGGGGGCCTGCAGAAGGTGATGCGCGCCGATGTGGGTGTAGAACGCGAGCAAGCGTCCAGAATCCGAGTATTCCCAGGACCTGGCTGTAGAGAGGCGCGTGCGCGATACGCGGGACCATGTAGTATCCGATGCCGACCGCGAGCGGCGTGACCAGCAGCCCGAACACGTTGTGGCCGTAGAACCACAGGAAGATCGCGTCCACTATCCCGCTCTGCGAACCCGTCGCCGGATGCCACATCACGTTGCCGATGAAGTAGATGAACATCGCCCACAAGGCTCGCGCCCGCGATATACCACGCGGACACGTATAGCAGCGGCTCCACGGCGTCGCAGGACGGTCATCACCGCGTCGACCCGAGCAGCATGAACGTGATCACCACGAGCACGTCGACCGGGAATATCCACTCGGCGTATTCCCTGCCCTGGCTCATCCCCAGCGAGCAGCGAGACGTCGCCCGACGATGACCGCCGAGTTGAAGAACAGCGCCGCCAGGTTACCCATTGGCTCACTGAACAGCTTGGTATCCAGCACCCTCGGCAGTATGTAGAGACACACGCCGGTCAGCATGCAGAACACGAAGCCGAAGAACACTGTGTTGACGTGCACGGCCCGGATCCGGCCGAACTCCAGCCAGGACATGTTGGCGAAGATATCCGGCGCGATCAGATGGATCGCGCTGCCGAGCCCGGCGAGCGTGCCGACGACCATCCAGACCGCCCCGGAAACCATCCAGGTCTTCGCCGCGCTATGCTGTCTTGTCCAGAACCGTTCTGTCGGCATCGGTAACCTCAGTAGTGGCACACGTAACAGGAGTCACTCGCGCCGCGGCTCCAGTGGCACGTGACGCAGAAGTTCATATCGAACCTGTGCACCTGCCCCACCCGGTCCATTGCGGCCACATTGCCGTGGCAGCGGCCGCAGTCGATGCGCTTCGCAAGGTGGGCCTCGTGACTGAAGCGCACGTACTCCGGCAGTCGGTTGACTCTCACCCACGGGACCGGCTTGCCCATGTCCACGTAGCCGGTCAGTTTGCGGATCGGCCAGAACCTGGCGGCAATGACCTCGTGGCACAGCAGGCACTTGGCCGCCGCGGGCATTCCGGCGTTGGACGACGTTGTCGCACTGGTGTGACAGAAGAAGCAGTCCAGCTTCTTTTGCGTGACGTGGAGCCGGTGACTGAACGGGACCGGCTGAGCGGGAGCCGGCGTGGTCAGGTAACGCGGCAGCACGACGGCGGCCATGATGATCAGCGTGATGCCGCCGAGACCCGCCGCCTGACGCATCCAGCGCGGCACGCGACGAATTCCCCTGCCCCGGGCCACGTCGGGACCGATGGGAATGCGGAGCCAGGTCTTTGCTTCGTTGAGCCGGCTGGCCGCGGTCTGACGGAACTCCTCGGCGCGCTGCTTGAGCGTGGCAAGCATAGATTGTAGATCAGCAGGCGGGCTCAATACGTTTCCACCTTTTCTATCTCTTCGTATATCCCGCGCAGCTCCTGATCCGCCTTCGACACCGCAGGATATCTGCGAAGGAACGCGGTGACCGAAAGAGCGAACAGACCCGCGGCCGCAAGCACGGTCAGAGCGGCTGCGGGACACGCGATCACTCGATGCGGGAATATCGACGGGAATATCAGAACGTAGCGCTCGAGGGCGAAACCGGCCAGCCCCAGCATCGCGACCGGCCAGAGCAGTCTCGGATGAGTCTTGACGTATCTGCTCTGCAGGAGTAGGAACGGCACGCCATACTCGATGATGAATGCAGCCCAGCCGATGTAGGGCCACGGTCCGCGAAGGTAGCGTGTGATCAGGAATCCTGTCTCCTGAGGCAGGTTCTCGTACCAGATCGTTACGTATTGGGCGTAGAACAGGCCCATCAGAAACAGCGAGAAGCCGAGCATGAGGTTTCCCAGGTCCTTGAACTGCGCGGGCTGCAGGTAGGGCTCGGCAGCCGGAGGCTTGCGCATGCGCGCCGCCAGGACGATCAGCACGGCGATCCCGGCGTACATGTTGCTCGTGAAGTAGTAGGGAGCGAACATCGTGCTGACCCAGCGCGGCGAAAGCGACATGATCAGGTCCCACGCGATGATCGACTCCGATATCGCGAACACCACGGCCGCGACTACCGCGATTGCGTTCAGGCGGCTGTGGTCGGCGGGATCCAACCGCACCTTCTCATCGGACTTCAGGCTCCATCGCACGAACAGGAAGAACAGCGCCCACAGTGCCAGCAGTGACAGGAAGTCGCGAACGGCGAAAGCGGGCCAGTTGAGCCAGGCGCTTCGCCCGGCAGCAGGGTGCAGAATCCATGGCGCCCAGAAGCAGGCGGCGGCCAGCAGTAAGATGGCGGTCACGATCAGCACCGGCACGAACGCGATTCCCGCGTGCGCCAGCCGAACCGCGGCGGGAGTCCAGCGCGCCTGCGCGATTCTGAACGCCACCGCCCAGGCCAGCAGACCATTGGTCAGCCCCGAGAACGTGACAAAGGTGAAGAGCAGCCATATCCACGCCGCATGCCGGGTCGGACGCAAAGCCCGCGGCAAGGCCAATGGCTCCGACAAAGATCGCTGCGACCGAAAGACCGACCAGCCAGGCGGAACGTGTGTAGGTGGACGGTTGAGGATGTGCGCTGAGATCGTTCATGTACCTCCACCGCTCCCGTGCTCTTGAGCATCTCCGTCACTGTGTCTCGCTCATCGGGTCCGCATCGAACGTCTATGCCGAAGCTGTCCTGGCTGAACCGGCCGTCGTAGTCCGACGGCGGCAGGTGCAGTCCCAGGCGCGCGAAGATGAATACGGCTGTGAATCCGACTATGGCGGCCAGCAGTATCGCGCCCTCATAGGCCGGGATGACATAAGGAACGTTCGAGGTCGGCGGCTTGCCACCCACGACCAGGCTGTAGATCCAGGCGGTCGTCAGGCACATCAGCCAGAACACCGCAAGGCCCACCGCGCCGGCTGATATGGCGAAGAAACGGTTCAGGCTGATACGCAGAGGCAACAGATCGTCGAAATCGACGAGGTTGGTAGGCGCGTATGCGACGAAGTCCCGCATATCCGCGTCTTTCAGGACTTGCAGGCCGTGTCTGAACGAGTCGGGGCCATCGTAACGTGCGCGTATCACTCCGGCATCGCTCATTTGAGTGCCTCCGTTCGCTCCAGGGCTTGTCGTTTGACGTCGTTGGTGGCCGCGGCGGGAAACAGCTTGATGAACACCAGGAACAGGCCCAGGAACAGTCCGATGGCGAGTCCTGTGATCAGGCTCTCCGTCACGTGCGGGGTGTATATGCCCCACGAGGACGGCAGGTAGTCGTGCGACAGGGGCACGATCACGATGATGTAACGCTCCAGCCACATGCCGATGTTGACCAGTATCGCGGCGGCAAAGAGGTATCTCATGTTCTGCCGCAGGCGCTTGAACAGAAACGTGGTGGGCAGCAGCACGACAAGCGTCACCGTGATCCAGAACAAGGTGGCGTAGTAAGGGGAGCCGTACAGCCTGTAGGCATTGAACTGCCGGCCGAACGTGCCCCCGCCGTACCAGCCCATGAACGCCTCGTCAAGATAGGCATAGCCCAGTATCCAGCCCATCATGACCATCAGCAGCGCCATCTGCTCGACGTATCGCAGCCTGAATACCCTCTCCAGGTGCAGTATTCCGCGCAGGGGGATTACCAGGGCGATGATCGTCGCGAGGCCAGAGTTGATGGCTCCGGCTACGAAATAGGGGGCGAAAAACGTCGAATGCCAGCCGACCGCCACGGACATCGAGAAGTCGAACGCCACCACGCTGTGAACGGACATGGCAATCGGCATTCCGACCACAGCCAGGACCAGGTAGCCCCGCGTCTGCTCGCGCCACTGGTCGTAACGGCCGGTCCAGCCCATGGACAGGATCGCGTAGAACGTCCTGCGCCATCCGGGCTCGGTCCTCTCTCTGAGCGAGGCAATGTCCGGCAGCAGGCCGAGGTAGAAGATGAGCGCGCTGACGGTGAAATACGTCGTGATCGCAAGCACGTCCCATATCAACGGCGACTGGAAGTCCGGCCAGAGGTGGCGCCAGTTAGGATATGGGAACAGGTAGTAGAACACCCAGTTGCGGCCCAGGTGGATGAGAGGAAAGAGACCGGCCACAACGATCCCTATCACGGTCATCGTCTCCGCCAGGCGGTTCACCGCCGTCCGCCACTCGGTGCGAAACAGATACGAGCATGGCCGAGATGCAGCGTCCCGACATCGCGACGGCTATCCAGAACACGTAGTTGGATATGTAGAGCGCCCAGGCGACCGGGATCGAGTTGCCGGTCACTCCCATGCCGAGCACCCACTGGAAACCGAACGCGACGACGCCGGCCACCACCAGGACCCCGCAGAACAGCACCAGACCCACGTACCTTCCAGTTCGGCGGGGCCAGCGACCGGTCTACCTGCTCGTCGATGTCCTTGAGTATGGGATTCGCCATCAGATATCCCTATGCAGTGACTTTCTTCAGATAGATCACCGCCGGTTTGGTGTTCAGCTCCGCGAGCACCTGATATGCGCGCGGGTCGGCAGCGATCAGCTTCGAGACGCGCGAGTTCTCGTCCTTGAGATCACCGAACGTGAACACGCCAGTCGGGCAGGTCTGCACGCATGCCGGAGTGATCTCACCGTCCGCGACCTTTCTGTCCTCGCGCAGCGCCGTGATCTCCGCCTCCCGAATGCGCTGGACGCAGAACGTGCACTTCTCCATCACCCCGCGGCAGCGGACGGTGACATCGGGGTTGAGCTGCCAGTTGAGCGGCTCGGGCCACTCGTAGTCATACCAATTGAACCGCCGCACCTTGTAGGGGCAGTTGTTCGAGCAGTAGCGCGTGCCCACGCAGCGGTTGTAGACCTGCATGTTCAGGCCCTCATCGCTGTGAGACGCGGCAAAGACCGGACAGACCGGCTCGCACGGCGCGGCGTCGCACTGCTGGCAGAGCATCGGCTGGAACAGAATCGGCGCGGACCGCTCTGCGCCAGTCGATGTAGCGGTCGATCCGCATCCAGGACATCTCGCCGCCTGCGCCAGATCGCCTCCGGCCCCACCATGCCGAGGTTGTTCTCCGCATAGCACGCCGTCACGCACGCGTGGCAGCCGATGCACTTGTTCAGGTCGACCACCATCGCCCAGCGGTGCTTCTGGGTACTTGTGGCCGGGGTAGAAGTCCCGCTTCGTGTAGCCGGACGGCAGCGGCATGATGATCGGCTTCTCGCGCCTGAACTCGGCGCCGATCGGGCACGGTCTGGACGATCTCGCGGCCGTGCTGGTCGGTCGATCCCTTTATCCGCGCCACCCACTTGCGGCCACCTGTCTTCGTGACCCGCGCCATCGGTGACTGCACGCTCAGCAGCGGAAAGACGTTGGCTCCGATGCCCTTCGCGAAGCGGCCGTAGTCCGTATGGCCCTCGCCAATGGGCACGGCCACGGTGTCCGGCGCGACGCCTTCCCATACGTAGGCGGGAACCGTTACCTTCGCGCCGCCGCTCTCGATCTCGATCACATCGTCTGCTTGAAACGCCCAGCCTGGCGCGCCGTCGATGGGTGCAAGCTCCGCCCACGTTCCCCACACGGCCTTGGTGACCGGCTCCGGCATCTCCTGAAGCCACCATTTGTTCGCGCCGCGGCCGTCGTAGTAGTAGATGCTGCGGGAATGCCCAGAGGCGGAGCGCGGAGTCGCCGTCCAGAACGGACTGCGGCGGGGGGTCGGCGAAGGTGTTGTAGCCGGTGGCCGGGGTCGCGCTCGCGCTCGCCGGCACGCTCCCGAACCTGCCCCCTCGCTGAAGGAGTTCCTCCCACGCGTCTTTGTTCTGCGCGGCTGCCATTCCCCATCTGGCTTGCAGGTATTGCTGGAACCCGTCGGCTTTGAAGACATCGGTCGTATTGACTCCCGCCGAGCCGGCCAGTCCGATCAGCGTGTCGCCCACCTGCTGGGTGTTGTAGAGCGTGCCCATTAGAGGCTGCATGAGGTTGGCAACGCCGGGATAGGGCTCGTAGTCGCCCCAGGACTCCAGCGGCGTGTTGGAGGGTAGTATCCAATCAGCCAAGGCGGCCGTCTCGTCAAAGCAGCTCGATAGGCTGACCGTTACCTTCACGCGCTTCAACGCCTGCTTGAACCGCTCGGAATCGGGAAGTGAATAGGCCGGGTTCGTGCCGTAGACCAGAAGCACGTCGATCGCGCCGTTCTCCATATCGCGGACGAGTCCGTCTACTTCCGTGCGGGTGGATATGAGGCTGACGGCATGCGGGCGGGCCCTGCTTATCAGGTCTCCGCCGTGTCTGGCGTTGAGCATCGCCGCCGCGCGTGCGCTCTCCGAGTCGAGACCGGGAAGCGCTAGCGGCGCGTGCGCGTTGGCGAGACCGTCGCTCGCCGCGTGGGCCGCTTTCGGGTCGATCCCAAGCGCTTTCGCATCGCGCGCGAGGCTGCCGTTCAGGAGCGCCGACGCCACCTTGATGATGCTGTCGGGCGGCACGATGATGCGGACATCAGCGTTCGCCGCCGTCATCGACACGCGCGGACCGACGTAGACGAATCCGCCACGCCTGCCGTCGCGTATCTCGCGCATGTGGCTGAACTCGCGCGCGTACTCCACCGGCGAGACCCACGTTTCGAGGAAATCGCATGCAAACGAGATCAGGAAATCGCTTTTCGCGATCTCATAGGTCGGAACGACCCCACCGTTTGTGGCCCTGACGTGCTCATAATCGATGGGTTCGTAGGTGACGAGGCGATCGGAGCCGAGCGCGGTCAGCCACTGCCGCATGAGCGCGGCGAGAGCGCCCGTCTGCAGGTCGGTCATGACGGCAACGCGCGCCTTTTTGGCCAGAGCGCCACCGATTGCGGTCGGCGCCGTGATCCAATCGGTGACCTCGAACTCGCCGGAGTCCGAGCGTCGGTAGGGCTGACGAATCCTGTCGGGGTCATACAGGCCCTGCACGGCTGCCTGCCCTCGCGCGCACAACCTGCCCTGGTTGACGGGGTGCAGTGGATTGCCTTCGCACTTGACGGCGCGCGAGTCGCGGTTGCGCACGACCATCCCACATCCCGCGGGGCACTCGCGGCAGCTCGTGGCAAACCACGTCGAGACACCGGGGACTATGTTCTCAGGCTCGTTGAGGTACGGGATCAGGCGGTCGTAGACGACGGAAGGCAGCCCTATGCCGCCCGCTGCCAGTCCAACACCCCTCAGAAACTCTCTGCGCGTGAACGGCAAACCCTCTTCACCTCACTGACAAATGCATGGTCGCACGCCTCTTTATACACACGTGTGCCGGGTTCTAATCCTCACCAGACGAGGCTGCCGGCTGCTCCGGCTGCGCGTGTTCCGGCGGACTTCGCAGTATGAGGACGAGCGGTATCAGAACGAGCATGAGAACTCCCGCCATCCAGAATGCATCGACGAACGACATCCAACTCGCCTGGCCCTGAACGACCTTATAGGCGATGCCAAGAGCGGTGTGCTGGGCTGCCATCGGGGGCTGTCCCGCCGCCGTCAGGTGCGAGACGGTGATGTCGTTCCAGTGAAGAAAGCCGGGGCTGAGCGGGGTCACGCTGCCGACCAGCCTGGATTGATGGAACTGCGCGCGCGTCGCCAGCACCGTCGTTGCCGCGGCGATCCCGAAACTGCCGCCAATGTTTCGCATCAGGTTGAAGATGCCGGTTGCGTTGCCGGTCTTCTCGTCGGGCACGAAGGCGAATGTCGCGGTTGTCAACGGCACGAACAGGAAGGCAAGCCCCACGCCAAGGTATACCCGTGGGAACGCCGCCTGCCAGAAGCTGATGTCGAGTGTGTAGTGCGGACATCTTGAACAGCGCGACCGCCGACAGCCCAAAGCCGAACATGATCATGTAGCGGGGATTCCACTTGCCCACCAGTTTGCCCACGATTGGCATGCAGATCAAGGTCCCGACGCCGCCCGGCGACAGCGCCAACCCACTCCACAACGCCGTGTAGCCGAGCAACTCCTGCAGGAACAACGGCTGCAGCACGCCCGACGAGTACAGCGCAATGCCCACCGCGAACACCAGCGCGATCCCCGCAGGGTAGTTCCTGATGTTGAAGATTCTCAGGTCGATGACGGGGTGGCGGGTGAACCACTCCCAGATAAGGAGCACGACCAGGCTGACCCCCGAAACAACCGCAAGCTGGACGATCCATGTGGTCTGGAACCAGTCGTGGCGCTGCCCGGTATCCAGGACGACCTGCAGGGTGCCGATGCCCAGCGCGAGAAGGCCCAGGCCGATGTAGTCCATCTTCACGCTCCCGCGCCGCAGGTAGGGCGGATCGACGACGTAGATCTGCGACATCGCGAGCGCCAGTATGCCGATGGGGACGTTGATGTAGAATATCCAGCGCCAGGTGTAGTTGTCGGTCAGCCAGCCGCCAAGGGTCGGCCCGATGATCGGCGCGAAGACCACGCCGATCCCGAATATGGCCATGCCGATCCCGCGCAGACGGCGGGGATAGCACTCCAGAAGAACTGCCTGCGAGATGGGCTGCAGCGCCCCGCCTCCCAGACCCTGCAGAACCCGAAACACGATCAGCATCGTCAGCGAAGGCGCAAGCCCGCATAGAAACGACGACGCTACGAAGATCACCACCGACGCCATGTAGTAGCGCTTGCGTCCGAACATCGAACTCAGCCAACCGGTCGCGGGCAGCACGATCGCGTTCGACACCAGATACGAGGTAAGCACCCAGGTGCTTTCGATCGACATCAGCGGCGAGGCTGCCCGCGATGTGAGGCAGGGACACGTTGACGACGGTGGTGTCCAGCACTTCCATGAACGTGGCCAGCATGACCGACAGTGCGACGATGCCCGGCGTGCCGACCGGACACCATCCCTCATCCGGCTGATAACCCGATCTCCGGCGCTTCCACGCTGACTCACCTCGTGTATACAGTCACTATGACGTTCTGGCCCGGCCGAAAGACAACGCTTCTTGGGATCGGCTGGTCGAGAACGATCCTCACCGGAATCCGCTGCACCACCTTGACGAAGTTGCCCGTGGCGTTCTCCGGCGGCAGAAGGCTCAACTTCTCGCCGCTGGCCGCGCCTATGCCTCTCACCCTGCCGCGGAAGTGCTTTCCTGAGTAGGTGTCCACCTCGACGTCCGCGCGTTGCCCCGGTTTCATGTCGCGGATCTGCGTTTCCTTGAAGTTCGCCGTGATCCACACGTCGTTGAGCGGAACGACCGCGAGCAGGGCCTGGCCGGGCTGCACGTACTGGCCGGGGTTCACATTTCTGCTGACAACTTCGCCTATCACAGGCGCCTTGACGGCCGTGTATGAAAGGTTCAGGCGAGCTGTGCGGACGGCCGCCTGCGACTGGGCGATTTTGGCAGCCGACGACCTTTTCTGCGCCTCGCTTGCGCTGATCTGCTGGGGCACGGTCTTCGTGCCGAACTCGGCCGCCTCCGCCTGGGTCAGTTTCGATCGTGCCTGTTCAAGCATGGCCTGGGAAGCCCGGACGTTCTCGCGGGCCTGGGTAAGCGCTGCTGACGAAGTGGTCACCAGGCTGTTTGCCCGCGCCAGCAGGGCCTCCGCCCCCGCCCGATGCGACACCGCCTGCTCGACCCCGGCTTTTGCCGCTTGAAGCCTGCTTTGCGCCGACCGCAGGGCCGACTTGCCGACGTGTTCACGTTGGCAACGTTCTCGTACTCCTGTCTCGATACGGCGCCCTGATATAGCATGTCGCTGTACCGAGCCTCTTCACGGGCCTGTGTTTCGGCGTTCGATCCGGCGGCCGTCACGTCGGCCTTGCGCCACGCTCACGTTCTCCCGGGCCGTTTTGACCTGCGCGGTTGCTGCGTCTACGTCGGTCCGCGCGCTTGTCGCCTCCTCACGCGAGGCCCGCACGGCCGCCTCGGCCGACACGACCTGGGCTTCCGCCGAAGCGACCTCGGTTCCGGCCGTGATCACGCCCTGTTGAGCAATCGATGTTCCGGCGACAGCCTGACCCGCCGCCGACGGCGCGGTGTGCTGGGTGATCGAGACCTGATTGATCGCGGCGGCGGTCTGCGCTATCTGAGAGGCAAGGTCGGCCTCTGCGCGTTCGAGCGCCTGCTGAAGATCGCGGCGGTCGAGTTGGACGAGGAGTTGGCCTCTGGTGACGCGGTCGGTATCGTCGACAGTGACGAAGCGCACGTGACTGGCTACTCGCGCCGTCACGATCACCATGTGGCCGTTGACCTGGGCGTCGTCGGTCGATTCCTCGCCTCGGCTCAGCAGCCAGTAGACGAGCACAGCCACACCCAGGAGCAGAACAATGCCTCCGATGATGGGGGCCTGCGGTGCGCAACCACAAAGCGGACTATTCGTGACGGATGACGCTGCTCGTTCAAAGTGTCTGTTGCCTTTCCTCAGACAGGTATACCTGCTGCAAGGCCGGCAGAAACACTACAAACCAGTCACCTCGCACCGAGCATAGACGCGAGCACGATTCCGATGAAGTCCTGGAGGAAGTGCATGGTCATGGGCGCGACCAGGCTCTTGCGCCACAGAAAGACCAGGCCGAACACGAGCCCCATCGTGCCGACCGTAGCCATTCCCAGCGAACCCTCGTAGCCGTGGCCGATGGAGAAGATCGCCGCCGACAGGATCAGGCCGACGGCGGTGCTGCGAGTGACGAAGCTCAGCCTTCTGATCAGGTAGCCGCGGAAAATGGTCTCCTCGGATATCGCTACCACGACGACCAGAAAGCCCGCCAGCACGAGGTCCAGGACGCCGTGCGGAGTCAGGAACGACGGAGCCGGACCGGAAGGACCCGACAGCCCCATCCCTTTGAACATCAGCTCGATCGCCGAGGCAAGGAAGAAAAAGGGCACGTACAGGACAATCCCCAGCGCGATCTCCCAGGCCCAATGCCGGAAGGTCAGGCCGAAGTAGGCGAATCGCTCCCCATTGCGCCATATCATGAACGCAATGAAGCAGACCAGAGCAGCGTCACGGATCATCACGGCCCACGCCACGTACGCGAACGTGGCCTTCTCGTGCTGGAATGCAAGCAGGGACAGCACCATTGAGGGCACGATCAGGAACAGGAACACGAGCACCTCGAGGAGCTGTGCTTTCCACGCGGGAGAGGGATGCGTTTCGGTATCGGTCTGGGTGTCCGGCGCCATGGCTTCAATGGCATACCCAGCAGCCGGACATCCAAAACGACCGAATCAGGTTACTCCAGCAGAGCCGACGATGAAGCTGCCGTCAATCGAGTCGCCCTTGCTGAGCTTCAGATAGAAGTCCGGCACGATGGGCGAAGCAAAATCGTGGGGCGGGCCGACGTGCCTGTTGACGACGAGCGTGTGGGAACCATTCGTGCCGAACCCGCCGCGCACTTGATAGCGCTCGTCGGGCGCGAACTGCACGACAAGCCCTTCGCCGTCCGCGTTCGTAAGCGATGCCCAGTCGCAGTTGTACCTGGTCGAGTTGAAGTCGAATGCGTCCGGGCGGTCGATGCGCGTCAGGTGGACGTTGGCGGTGTCAGGGGTCGCCGTTCCCGTCGGGCGGCCTATGTGCGTGTCGGGATAGTACGACCACACAGCCTGCCGGCTCCAGGAGAAACGGTCGTAACACGCCGGCATCTCGAAAGTCCAGCCCAGCTCCTGGGCCCAGGCGTCGGCGCCCGTCCAGTCGATGTGGTAGCTGAAGACACCATCGGCAAACTCCGCTCGCACGCGGCCGACAAACGCCGGGGGATCGCTTTCGAGCAGCATATCCGCTTCTATCGCCCTTACGTCGCCGAGCGCCATGCTCTTTGGGCTTGCCGGCACGGTCTTGACGTTTCTGAGCGAGACGCGCGAGCGATACGCCACACGCCACTTCAGCGGGTGGCCGCCCGTCACTTCCGTCACCAGATTGAGGCTGGGGAACACCAAGCCCGCGGGAAGAGGCGTGCCCTTGACCGAGGCGATCCTCGGCGGCTCCGCCAACTGGAACTGGCACGTCACGACGTTCCAGCCGCGGGGGTCGTCGAAAGCGATCCGCAGCGCATCGGGCGACTTGCTCATCGCGTCCGTGGGCAGCGCCAACTCGACCTTGCCGGTGCTCTCCGGCGGGAGCTTGAGTTTGGCCACGCCTGAACCTACGGACTTGCCACCCTTGAGCAGGCTCCAGTTCGCATCGAGGTGCGATAGATCGGCAAACAAGTAGCGGTTCTCGACGCTCAGGATCGCGAATCCCGGCTTCGATCTCGAGATCGGCCTTGGGATCGACCTTGACCGGCGAGTGGGCCATCTTGACGTGATAGTGATCGGGCCGGGGGTTGCGCCAACCGTCGACCACGCCCTTAACCTTCACGTAGTTGATGCCGGTCGCGTAGTCGAACTCATAGAGCTTCTGCGGGCATTTGTCCGCAACGGCGCGATCCTGCCACTCCCAGAGGAACCCGCCGGGCACCGTGTCGTGCTTCCAGATGATGTCCCACGTGCGGATCATCACGTCCGCCCACTGGTCGAGCGCGCCGTAGTCGGCGGCGAGGCGCGCGTCCCATACGTTGGGGTGCTCGGTGTAGATCATCGGCCACTTCGAGCGACGCTCCTTGTCGTTGACCTGAGAGGTCATCTTCTCCAGAGTCGGATAGTGGTCGTCGTCGAACTCGGTACCATGGACGTCCGCGAGTACGCACGAAACCAGACGAGGGCGGGTCGGGTCTGCCTTCCTGGTCAGGTCGACCACGACCTGGTTATTGATTCCGGGCCTGTAGTTCTCGTTGCCGACCGCCCAGATGACGACGCAGGGGTGGTTCTTGTCGCGCGCAATGGTCTCGCGGGCGCGCAGCTCGAAGGCGGGAGTCAGCTCGGGCGCGTCAACGGGGCACCAGCAGTAAGGAAACTCGTCGATGACGTAGAAGCCCATCTCGTCGCAGAGATCGTAGAAGCCGGCGCCGTAGGGATAATGCGACGTGCGGATCGCGTTGATGTTGGCGTCTTTCATCAGCTTGAGGTCCTTGAGCCAGAGCTCCTCGCCGACGGCCGTCCCCTGGGTCGGGTAGACGTCGTGCCGGCAGATGCCGGCCATCTTAACGCGCGCGCCGTTCACGAGAAACACGCCATCCCTGATCGTGATCTCGCGAATTCCGATCCGACGCGATACGCGTTCGGTCACCGCGCCAGCCGATCCTTGAGCTCGACATCGAGCGAGTACAGGTTCGGGAATTCCGCCGACCAAAGCTTCGGGTTCGACACGATCTGACTGACCTCGACGCGGCCCTGTGCGTCCGCCGCTGCTTCGATCGCGTCCTCGCCTTCGAGACGCACGGATACGGCCGATTTGCCTCTGTCGCTGCCGGAGATGGCGATCGCTGTCTTGACCTCCGCCTTGCCGTCATCTAGCAGGAACGTCCGAACTGTGACATCCGCGACGTGCGTCTCGGGAACGGAGAACAGCGTGACTGGGCGGTGGATTCCACCAAGGAAGTAGTAGTCGCCCTTGTCGAGCACCGCGGACTGCGTGTTCTTGGTCACGCGCAGCGCAAGCAGGTTCTGGCCGCCGAATCTCACGTGCGGAGTCAGGTCGGCCTGCCAGGGAGTCCATCCGCTCTCGTGGTAGTTCGCGCGGCCCCAGGCAGGCTCGGTAACGTTCACGGGCCGCCCGTTGAGCCATATCTCCGCGGCGTTCTGCACACCGTCGAAGTTGACCCTCACCAGCCGCCCCTCCACTCCTCGGGCACGGCGAACTTGAGGCGATAGAAACCCGAGGCGTTGTCGGGGGGGCCGTAGGTGGCGGGCGAATAGCCCTCGATCTCCCAGTTGCCGGGCACGTTCAGATCGTGCCACGCATCGTCCTCTTCGTAGTCGACCACATAGAACGGCTCGAACGTCTCGGGCGTCTGTATTGGATACTTGTCCCAGAGACCATGCGTGCGCTTCTCAATCGTGGCCCCCTGCTCCAGTTTGAAGCGCCACTTGCCGTCCAACGACTTCTCGAACCCGCGATCTACCGGACAAATCCCCTCAAGTTCCACAGCTTACACCTCACGTGCTATATGTCTTATATGGTAGACTTATATTCCCCGCGGCCAATCACCTTCATGTTTTGTCCGGTCGCTGGGCCGGAGCGGGCCGCTTGTATGTGGATGCGAAGCTCACCATTGGTAAGAAACCGGTGGAAATTCCAATTGCATCTGGCGAGTAGGCAGGATATAATGCAGTCGCAGCAGTTGTGCGAATCCCAACCAGCGGCCCCCTCGTCGAATAACAGGAACGCCGCCTGGCAGATTTCCTGGCGCCTGCCGACGAGTTGAATTCAGAGACGAACTCGAAACGTGTACGGAGGTATCGGATGTTCACCATACCAGCAAGAGTAGTTCTTATCGCATTGGCCGCGGCGTTGCTTTGTACAGCCGCCCTCGCGACCGCATCCGCGGACGTGAGTCCTGATAGGCCGCTGCTGCGTGGTTCGGGCATCCTTACGGCTCCGCCGCCCGTGGGCGGATATGCCGCCGAGTCCGCGCAGGCTCCTGCCGGTGAAGCCAGGTTTTCGACGGCCGCGCTGCAGTCGAGCGCCGGCTATGGCAAGTTCGTCGCCGAAGCGGGACCGGGCTGGTCGGTGCAGTGGAACACCGACACCGGCACGCCCCACCTGGCTTCGGGCAAGGCAATCGCGATTGCCGCCGGCCAGAACCTGACCAGGGATAACATCGAGCAGGTGTGCCTTGGCTTTGTGGGTGACAACGCGGATCTGCTGAAGGTGGAGCCCACACGGCTTCGGTTAGCCGGCGCGGTCAGGGCGGGTTCCTGCTGGTACGCTCCTTTGAGCAGGTCTATGACGGCGTTCCGGTCTACGGGCGGCCAACTGACCATGTCGTTCACCAGGGACGATCGGCTGATCATGTTCGGCGCCGACGTGTACCCAGGGCTGGTGGCGAATACCGCGCCGGCAATCGATCGGAGGGCGGCGGTGGCGGCCGCGCTTGCCGACTGTGGCGGCGATACGGGCAACAGCGAGGTGAGCGCCGCGGAGCTGAGCATTCTGCCGGTGAAGCGCAGCGGTGCGACGGACTACGCCGCGTGCTGGAAGTTCACCGTGATGCAGCGGGAAGCCGCGCACAAGTGGCATGTACTTCATAAGCGCGCAGACCGGTGAGATCATAGCGAAGTGGGACGCTCTGGTCTACGATAACATATCCGGCACGGTTGCCGGCGACTACAAGCCCGAGTTCATCGGCGACGCGACCGAGACGGCGCCTTTCCCGCACGAGAGGTGACCGCGTCCGGCCCGGAGATCGTGATCCAATCGTGGAATCTCGACACCAATCCCGGCTGGACAACGCAGGGCCAGTGGGCCTACGGCACGCCTGCGGGCGGCGGTGGGCTGAGTCACGGCTATCCCGATCCGACAACGGCCACACTGGCGACAGCGTCTACGGCGTCAATCTCAGCGGCGACTACGGCCTCACCGCGGCCGGCCCGTGGTACCTTACCACCGGGGCTATCGATTGCACCGGTTACTCCAACGTCCAACTCAAATTCTGGCGGCATCTGAATACCGACTACCAGCCATACGCTTACGCCACGGTGCAGGTATCGCCGAATGGATCGTCGTGGACCACGGTCTGGCAGAATGCAGGCAGCGAGATCGCGGACGCCGCCTGGTCGCAATACAGCTATGACATAAGCTCTGTCGCCGCGAACGAGCCTATCGTCTACGTCCGATGGGGGTACCAGATCGGCAGCGGGGCATGGGCGTATTCGGGCTGGAATATCGACGACGTGGAGATCGCGTCCGCTATGGGCGGTTCGAACGACTGCTTCACCCAGTCGGACGGCACGTACAGCGTCGCGGCGCCTTATGATCCCTCGCGCATCCTCTCGACGCTCAGCGGGCAGTACTGCCAGATCGTCCACGAGGACGGCCCGGATCCGTCGTTCGAGCAGGCCGGAGTGCGTCCGGGAGACGGGCTCGACTGGACGTGGGACTCGCCTTCATACGGGGGCGCGGCGCACATCCACACGCCGAACGTCTACCGCCACATCAACTACATACACGACTACTACAAGACACTGGACCCGAGCTTCACCGGCCTGGACTACCCGGTGCAGGCCAACGTCGGCAGGACCGGCTATGACAACGCGTTCTGGGACGGCGAGGGCGTTACATTCGGCGCGGGAGACGGCAGCAACTATCTCGATTTCGCCCTCTTCTCGGACGTCATCTACCACGAGTACACGCACGGAGTCACGGACAAGATCTACACCGGAGTCTCGCTGCCATACAGCGCGGAACCGGGAGCGATGAACGAGGCATGGAGCGACTACTTCGGCTGCCAGTTGAGCCTATCTCAGCTCTCGAAGGTCGGAGACGGGGGGCTGATCGTGGGTTCGCCGGACGGCTTCAGAGACCTGACCAATACATACCGCAGGGAAACCGACTGGGTCAACGAGGTCCACGCCGACAGCGAGATGTTCAGCGGCAGCATGTGGGATGCGCGCGCAATACTCGGCGACACGCTGATGACGGAACTCGTGCACTTCGCCCGATACCGCCATGCCACCGATTTCGAGGGGTACCTCACCGCGCTTCTTGCAGAGGACGATTCGCGATATGGTGACGGTGACCTCGGCAACGGAACGCCTCACTGCCAGGGCGATCTACACGGGGTTCGGCAACCATGGAATCGGCGGCCTGCAGTGACCAGTGGCAGAGCCTGGTCGTGGACGATTCCGCCGGCAATGCCAACGGCAAGCTCGATCCGGGAGAGACGGTCAGCCTATCACTTACACTGACCAACGGCTGGGCCAATGCGACGGACGTGCAGGCAGTGCTGTCGAGCACTGATCCGTATGTCACGATAGCAAAGGCGACGGCAAGCTTCGGCAGCGTCACCAGAGGCGGCACGGTCAACAACTCCGCTGACGCGTTCATAGTAACGGTCAGCCCAACCTGCCCCGAAACCCATACCATCGCCTTCGCGCTCGACGTAACCGCTCAGGGACCATACAGCTACACAAGAACGTGCCTGATCCATGCGACCGTGGCAGTTCGACAATTGGCTTACGACGACGGAGCGGCGGATTTCGGCCTCGGCTACGGCGCGGCAGGCGGCGGCCTGGCGGTCCGCTTGACCCCGGACACGTATCCGTGCTACCTGACATACGCGCGCCTGTGGCCTCGCAATAGCTGCACGACCACGCTATACGTATGGGATGACCACGGACCAAACGGCACGCCGGGAAGCGTCCTGGGCACCAAGCCCGTCACCCTGAGCGCTGCCGACACGTGGACCGACATCGATATCAGCTCTCTGAACATTACCATCACCAGTGGCAGCATCTACCTCGGCTGGGTCGATGACGCCGTAACATACTACAGCGGCCTTGACACCGATCCGCCGTACTACAACCGATCGTGGGCCTACACCGGATCACTGTGGATGCAGATAGAGACCGCCGCATTCCTCGGCAACATGATGGTCCGCGCGCGATACTCCAACTCTCTGCCGCTGCACATCAACCCGCCCTATGACTACACCTGGTGCGCGACGCAGCCTGCCTCGGGGTGTCTGGCGACCAGCGACGGAACGGCGCCTTTCAGTTGGTCGGTGATCGCCGGAGCGCTGCCGCCCGGTGTCGATCTGAACAGCAACACCGGCTGCCTCACCGGATCGCCGACAGCCGGCGGTACCTTCACCGCAACGATTCGAGTCACCGACAGCTCGTCGACGGCCAAGGAAGGACTCCAGGAGTTCACGTTCAACGTAGGCGACGTGCCGACCGCTCCGTCCGAACCCAACCCAGCCGATGGCGCAACCGACATTCCCGGAGACGTGATTCTCTCCTGGGGAGGCCCGGCCGGGATGTATTCCGAGGACTTCAACGACGGACTGGCCCAGGATTGGCAGCCCACAAGTCCTGACCAGTGGCAGGTCGTTTCGGGCGAGTATCGCGCCAACCCAGGCGCGGCCTCATCGCTGACGACTTCGACCTACGCGGGCCAGACCTGGACCGACCTCTCCGCTCAGGCGACCATGCGGTGCATCAATATGACGGACGGGACGACGATGTTCGTCGTTGCCCGGGCGACGCCGGATTTCGTCGCCGACGCATCAGGCTCGGCCTATGTCGTGGGGATCACTTGGGACGGCCATTACAACGTCTTCGCGCAAATCTCCGGCTCAACGGTCGGCCTGCAGCCCTGGACAACATCGCCGCTGCTGCATACGGGTGATCAGCCCAATGCTATCCAGTTGAGCCTCGATGGGTCCACGGTCAAGGCTTTGATCAATGGAAGCCTTGCCTGGTCCGGCAGCGACAGCGCCATTCCTGGACCCGGGCGCGTGGGACTGGTGGCATTCGGTCCGGGCGGCGGGACGGCGGCCGGCTTCGACGACGTCATCGTGGATGAGCCCGTGGCATTCAGCGGCGTTCTGAGCGACGATCAACAGTGGTATAACGCTTATCCGATCGCCGGAGGAACGCCGTATCAGGCTCCTGCCGTGCCGGAGAGCGCGGCGCATCCCGCGCTGGCTGATGAAAACCCGAACGCCCAGCCTGATCCTCCATCGGCCACCGGCTCGACGACCTACGACGTCTACCTCGGCCCGGACTGCGACCATCTCTCACTGGTCGCGTCGGGTCTGGGCCAGAGGTCGTTCGATCCGCCGGCGGACCTCGGCGAGAACGTGACTTATTGCTGGAAAGTCGTGGCCAGGAGCGCCTGCGGGAACACGGATGGGCCGTGCTGGAGCTTCACAACGGCCGTCGATGCCGCGCCGCCGGTGATAACCCATACCCCGCTTACGGATACCGGCGACCTTGGCCCGTACACGGTCTGCGCAACGGTAACGGACGATTTCGGCGTTGACGCGGTAACACTCTACTGGAGCAAGAACGGCGGAGCGTTTACCTCGGTCGCGATGATGCCGTCCGGCGCCGCGAACCAGTATTGCGCGGACATTCCCGGTCCCAGCGCGACCGGCGACCACTACTGCTACTACATCGAAGCGACGGACGCCTCCGCCGCGCACAACACGGCCACGAGTCCCGCGGCAGGCGAGAACTGCTTCAGCATCAACTCCTGCATCGCCGATACCATGCCCGGAACAGGCTACACCTCCTCCGGGGCGGGTTACTCGCGCGGCAACGTGTTTCTCTGCACGAGCCAGCGATCCATCACCAACATCGAGCACTACCTGACTCCTACCGCTTCCACCGAGATGCGGTTCTTCGTCTACGAATCGCCTGCGCTGTCGGGGACCTACGCCAAGATCCACGAGAACGTGGTGCCCAGCTCAGGCACGGGAGCGGGATGGGACAGCTCCGGCCCCATCTCGGTTCAGTTGATTCCCGGAAAGGTACGACATCATAGGCACTGCGTGGCAGGGAGACTGCACCTACGAGTACGCATCCTCCGGACACCCGGTTTCTACTGCGTTCGGCACGTCTCAGGGCGGCTTTCTCGGATACCATTACCCGCCGCTCGACACCCTAACGTATTCGTCGTCCATCAACGTCTATCATCAGAGAATAACCACGTGCATTCTTGGGCGAGTGCTCTCGTTGACTCAGCCGAACGGAGGCGAATCGTATGAGCCAGGCAACACGGTCCCCATTCATTGGACCGCGACCGGCTCTGACTGGGCGGCGGGCGACACGGTCAAGCTGGAGTACTCCAGGGACGGAGGCGCAACCTGGGCGCAGGTCGCCGGCGCGGAAAGCCTGCCCTACGGCGCCGGTTCCTACAACTGGCACACCGCCGGCCTGCCGGCCTCCAGCGCATATAGAGTGAGGGTTGTCTTCCCCGGGGACCCGGCCGTGGCGGATGACTCCGACGCCGACTTCACCATTGCCCCCGACGACGTGCCGCCCATGATAGCCCATGCTCCGCTTACCGATACCGGCCCCACTGTCGCGTCGTATCCCGTGTGCGCGACGGTAACGGACAATGTGGGGGTCGAATCTGTGACGCTGCATTGGAGCAAGAACGGGGAGCCCTTCACGTCCGAGGCGATGACCCTGTCCGGGGCGGATCGAGGACCGCGGCGCCATTCCCGGTCCGAGCGCGGTCGGCGACCATTACTGCTACCACATAACGGCGACCGACAGCTCCTCGGCCCACAACGAAACGAGAAACCCGGCGTCCAGCGATTATTGCTTCAACATAGCCTCCAAGCTGCAGGTCCTGTCGTACATCCAGTATTCCGACAACTCATCGACCGGCGAGTATCAGCACACGCTGGCCGCGATCGGGACCGTCAGCACCGCATTCGACAACTACGAGCTGACCGACTACTCCGGCCTCGCAGCCGCCATCGTGGGCAAGAACGTGCTGCTGATACCGGAGCAGGAGAACAGCTCCCTGGGCACAATGCAGAGCATCGGGACAAGCTGGGCGTCAACGCTGAACAGCTTCCTTGCCGGCGGCGGCCGGATCGTCGTCTGCAACTTCACCGGAGGCACCGAAGGCATTCTGACCGGCGCCGGCTTGATGTCGATATCCGGCATTACGGACGCTACCGGCCAGAGCGTTCAGGTGATTGACCCATCCAACCCAATCGTGGACGGTGTGTCTACGCCGTATGCCGCCGGCAACGGCAGCCGATCGTTTACTACCGACGAAACCGACGTGGTGGTAGCAACGGTGAGCGGCAACGCGCCTGTCGTGATAGCAAAGCCCATCGCGGCCGGTTACGCAATACTGATCGGGCACGACTACTATGCGTCCAGCGAGCCTCAGGACCGGCTCATCGGAAACGCGGTGTTCGCCGCGTTCACCGGCAGGGGACTGACGCTGACGTCTCCCAACGGCGGGGAGTGCTACGAGCCCGGCGCCAATGTCAATGTTGAGTGGACGCCGAGCGGACCCGACTGGGCTCCGGGAGAACATGGTGAAGCTGGAGTATTCCAGCAACGGCGGCGCGAGTTGGACGCAGATCGCCGGAGCCGAGAGCTTGGACTTCAACGCAGGCTGCTACGATTGGGACACGACCGGCCTGCCTGCTTCCGACCAGTATCGAGTCAGGGCCGTGTTTGTCGATGATCCGACCGTGGTCGATGGCTCCGACGGCAACTTCAGGATAGCGCAAGATACCACGCCGCCCGTGATAGTCCATACGCCGCTTGCGGATACGGTGAACCTTGCGGGTCCATATACCGTGTGCGCGACGGTCGCCGACGACCTTGCGGTTGACGACGTGACGCTGCATTGGAGCAAGAATGGCGGGGCGTTCACATCGGTGCCAATGGCCCCGTCCGACTCGCCGCACGAGTACTGCGCCGACATCCCCGGCCCGAGCGTGATCGGCGATGTGTACTGCTACCACATCGAGGCAGCGGACGCTTCCACGGCGCACAACACGAGCAGATCTCCTGCGGCCGGCGAGAACTGCTTCAACGTAATCGACTGCAAGCCGCCGGCGCCGAGCGATCCCGGCCCGGCCGACGGAGCCGCGGGCGTGTCGGTTGAAGCGGACCTGTCGTGGACTTGCGAACAGCCATCGAACGGGGTCCCCGCCAGAGTGCGCAACGCGCTCGAGTCCATCATTGAGCGCAGCGGGATCCGCAATGGTCCGTTGACGGTGTATTCCGACGGCTCGGAAGACGGCGGCGAAGAGGCAGGCCCGATGGTGTACGCCAGCGCCGACGAGATCGCGTCCGTCCGCACCGCGGCGGAACTGGGTATAGCAACGTCCTCGATGCTCGACGTGGCTGTCTGTGGGGCAGAGACGACGACCTCCAACGGCACCGATATCCAGACGAAACTGCTGGGGACGGGCCAGTTCAACAGCGTGAGTATTATCGACTTGACAGTCGTAACGCCCACGCTGGCCGAACTGCAGGCATTCGATGCTGTGCAGGTTCACAGCGATTCAAGCTACCTGGACTCCGCTGCTCTCGGAGACGTGATGGCCGACTATGTGGACGCAGGGGGCGGTGTCGTGTGCATGATGTTCGAGATAAACGCCAGCATGACATCGCGAATGATGCAGGGCCGCTGGGCATCGGGCGGCTACTACGGCGTTCCTCGGTCAGGCACAATATCAGGCACATCAAGCCACCTGGGGACGATATACGATCCCAGTAACCCCATTCTCGACGGCGTATCGGCTTTCGACGGCGGCACCACCAGCTACCGGCCAAGCAGCCTCAGCATCGCCGTGGACTGGACGCGCGTCGCCGACTGGTCGGACGGCCATCCGCTGGTAGTCATCAGGGATTTCGGCACTGCCCGTCGTGCCGATCTCTGTTTCTTCCCCGTATCGTCGAGTGCGCGGTCGGACCTGTGGCAGGCCTCCACGGACGGCGCCCTGCTTATGGCCAACAGCCTGGCATACGTCAGCGGGGCCCCCTCCGCGGTACGCTATGACGTCTACATGGGCGCAACCAGTGACAGCATGACGCGAATCGCGACGGACCTCCACCTACCAACGTTCGACCCCGGCCTGTTGCGCACGCACAAGACCTACTACTGGAAAGTCGTGGCAAAGAACGGCTGCGGCGAGACCGAAGGGCCGATCTGGTCGTTTGCGACCGAACCCACGGTGATCACCAAACCGGCGGACGGTGGTCAGGTCGCGCTCAAGGAAGCGGTCGTGACCGCCGCGTTCCCGGACGTGTTCTACGTCGAGACGCCTACACGAGAGTCCGGCATTCGAGTGCGGAAGCCATCTCACGGCATGGCCGTCAGTTGGCTGGCGAACATCACCGGCGTTGTCAGGACGAACTCGAACGGCGAACGCTACATCGACGATCCTGACGTGACGGTGCTGCCCTACGACCTTGTCATTAACCCGCTGGAGCTGACCAATCAGGCCCTCGGGGCGGCGGATTGGCTGTATGACCCCGTGACCAAAGCGGGCCAGAGGGGCATCACCGGCTCGGTCGGACTCAACAACATCGGTCTGCTTGTCTCCACCTGCGGCAAGGTCACCGAGAGCGGCCGGACGTGGTTCTACATCGACGACGGCTCAAACGTGCGCGACGGCACCGGGATTGCCGGTGTCTATTGCGAAGCGCAGCCGGGGGTTGCCGTTCCGCCGGCGGGGGCGTTCGTCAAAGTGACCGGCATATCGAGTTGCGAGCTGTATCGTACCGCGCTCGTGAACGTTCTTCTCGTTCGCGATCAGAACGACATCAACGACCTCGACGCGCCCCTCCCTCCTCCTCCGCCCTTTGTCACGTCACTAACGTCGGCCGATATAAGACCGAGGGATAGGGACGAGAGGTGATGAGCCGTTTGCGGAGCACGGCGCTGACTCTCTTCGAGAGCTCGTGGTGGGCGAGAACGAACTGCCGCATCAGTATGAGACCCTCGCCAGGCGGGATCGATCCTGGAGGTCATACTTGCCGATGTCTGACACCACAATCATAGACGCGCTCGACGCCAAGTCCTGGGGCGGGATAGTCATCGCCAAAGGGACCGACACGGCGTTCGGGTTCCGTTTCGCAACCGACGTGCACGGGCTTCTGGACGGGGAGTCGATCTACGAAGCAGTGCGCGAGGTCGGGCCGCACGCGCCGGATGGGAGCTACTGCCGGCTGAAGTGGTCGGTCGCGCCCGCGCACGGGGACATGTTCTCCATACGGTGGCAGGGCAAGCTGCAAGTGCCCGCCAAAGGCCCCTATACGTTCTACATGACCAGCGATGACGGCTGCCGGCTCTTCATAGACGGTGAGGCCATCATCGATGAGTGGTGGGACAGAGTCCCGATAGAGTTCGAGGCGCGGGTGGAACTGGCGGCCGGCGCGCACGACATCAGCGTGGACTACTATGAGTGCGTCGGCAGCGCCTCGGTGAAGCTGGAATGGTCATCGAACTCGTTCGAACGCCAGGTTGTTCCGACGGAAGCGCTCTCCTGGCATGGCAAGCCGGGACTGATGGGCTCATACTACTACGGCACGGCCTTCCAGGAGTTCGCGTTCGAGCGTGTGGACGAGCGGGTGGACTTCGACTACGGCCACGGCGGGCCTCTTCCGGAGAGGGAAGTCAAGGAACAGGTGTGCCTGGAATGGTCGCGGACCGGCGAGGACACCGTCGTGGGCAGGCTCTCGCTCGACGGGAGGACGAAGGGCAGGGTCCTGCTGCTGGCTTACTTCCCGTGGGACTATTCGGGAAGCTACTCGATAGAGGAAGGTGCAATCACCGGGCGGGGGCCGGGCGGGGTCCTGCGCCTCGTCACATCCCCCACCCCTCTTGCCTGCGGGCTTTCCGAGAGCGCCGATAAGATGAAATCGAGCTACACCTCCTCGCGAAAGCTGGAAGCATCGGACGGTAACTGCGCGGCGGGAATGCTCCACTCATTGGGCCCGGACGAGCCCTTGTACTTCGCGGCATCCCTCGGCGGTGAATCACCTTCATGTGATCCGGCGCGGATAGACGCGCGCCTGGCCTCAGCGGAAGAGGCCTACTTGCAGGGGCGCGTGGAAGCGGAGGGTAGATTCGCCAGGGTCGGCGAGAGCATAACGAACAACATCAACTGGATGCGCCTTCTGATCCCGCGCACGGGCATCACCTACGTTCCCGCGGGGCGCGTCTGGATATGGTCGAGCTGGACTGTCTTTGAGTGGGACGGGTTCTTCAATGCGCTGCTGGCATCGGTGGAAAACCGTGACTTGGCCTGCTCGATGATCGACGCGCTCCTCTACGGGCAGATGGAGAATGGCAACATCGCCAATGTCGCCAACGACCCGACCGGACATACCAGCACCGACCGCTCTCAGCCCCAGGTGGGCATCTACTGCGTCTGGAAGATGTACCTCACGTTCGGACGGGACGCGCAGTTCCTGTCGCGCGTATACCCGGCGCTAGTGAAGTGGCACGACTGGTGGCTTACCGACGGTGGAACCGGCAGACCCCGGCGCGACGGGAACTCCGACGGGCTCCTCGAATGGGGAAGCGACGGCGGTGGGATGCAGGAAGCGAAGTTCGAGTCGGGGATGGACGACTGTCCCCTGTATGATGACGCGAAGTTCGTGCCTGAAACGTGCACGATGAACCTGAACTCGGTGGACTGCTCCAGCCTGTATGCCCTCGACGCGCTGTACCTGGCCAAAATGGCGCATGAGCTGGCCAAGCCCGCCGACGAAACCAAGTACCTTGCCGAACACGAGCGGATGAAGAGCTTGATCAACGAGCATCTGTGGTGCGAGGAGGAGTCGATGTACCTCGACCGCTACTGGGACGGCACGTTCTCCCGCCACATGGGCTGCGCCACGTTCTACCCGCTCATCGCCCGCGTCGCCACGCCGGAACGGGCCCAGCAGATGATTGGCAAGCTCAACGACCCGGGGTGCTTCCGCGGGAAGTGGATGATCCCAACCATCGCCCGATCCGACCCCTCGTGGAACGACCAGTTCTACTGGCGCGGGACTGTCTGGCCGCCCACCAACTACCTTGCCTACGAAGGGATCAAGGATTATGGGTTCGACCGCGAGGCGGCGATGGTCGCCGAGAGCGGGGCGGACCTTTTCCTGGAGAATTGGAGAGCCAGCGGAACGTGTCGCGAGAACTACAGGTCGGATACGGGCGAGGGCGGAGGGCAGAAATTCCAGAGCTGGGGACCGCTGTTCTCGCTGATCGCCCTGGAGGAGTTTGCCGATGTGGACGCAAGCCGCGGCGGTCTCCGCTTCGGCTCCTTTGTTTCCAAAGACAGCACCGCGCGCAGGCTCAGGATTGCCGGAAACACCTACGACGTCCGCATCGGCAATTGCCTGCAGGTGTGGCGCGATGGGGAACTGATCCTTGATGCGGACGGACCGGCGGTAGTGCGCGGCTACAGGCGTGAGGACGGTCGTGTGGCCTTCGAGGCCAATACGGCTCGCGGCTGCGCTCTGACCGTCCACGAACCCGGCTTCATCTCGGGCAGTCTGGACGGCGCTCCGGTCGCCGCGGCGGGTTCAATGGGCCTCACTTTCGCGCTGCCCAAAGGACGGCACGACATCATCTGCGAGCCGTGTCGACAATAGCCATTGCTCCGCTCCGCCCGGGTATGCGCAGAGCACATCCCTGCTCCCACTGTGTTCACCAGATGCTCCGGGATCTTGCACGTTATCGCCGCTTGAAGGGATTCTGAGCTGGTTCTATGTGGCCCACGCGGGCGAGCCACTCAGACGAGGCCCAGAGTGCCAGGAAAGGCATCGCCCTGACGAACGGGCGCTGCCAGTAGTAGTTCTCATTGAGCGACATTGCCATGCCGGTGCAGCAGCCGGTGAGCCAGCCCTGCCACACGCGCGATTTGAGCCCTCGCCAGCCGCGGTCTACCATGTCATCGTATCTCGGATCGTCGGGCAGCCAGTTCTTGCGGATGGACTTCGCCAGGCACGCGGTGAACATGGCCGTGCACGAGGACTCCAGGTCGCTTCGCGGGTCTAGCAGGATGTTGTGCCAGAGTCCGGTTGGGGACTGGCATTCGGCCAGCCCGTCGGCGTAGCGCCGCAGGATTCCGAAAAGCTGCTCCCTGCCGGGGTAGTCGTCGGGCATGGATTCCAGCGACGCGGTCAGCCCCCAGAGGCTCCAGCCCATGCCGCGCCCCCATATAACCTGATTGTGGCCCCATTCCCCGCCGGCGTGGAACTCTAGGCCCGAAACCGCGTCGCCCAGCAGTGAATACGACCTTACGAAATGCTGCACGATCAGGTCCCAGTAGTCGGGCCTGTCGAGGACGGCCGCGGCGCGCCCGAGGCATCCGCCGCAGGCCATGTCTATCTCACCGCAGGTCCAGTCGCTGTGGTGGCAGAAGAAGCCGCTATCGGCGCGAGGATAGGACGCGAGGAAGCTCTCGGCGACTTGCTGTGTGTAGTCGCGATAGATAGGATCGCCGGTCAACTGGTAGAGCCAGGCGGGTATAGACTTCATCTGCGTCCAATGCACGATCCCGCGGTCGCCGTGCCAGTGCTCGCCGGTCGCGCGATCGGTGGTTGCTTCGCAGAGCTCCTTCATCTGCTCACGGACGATGGTCAGGCAGTCCGCATCGCCGGCCAGCTCCGCGCGGGTCAGATAGGCATACCAGTAGACCGCGGGGAAGTCGCAATAGGTCATGTAGCGACGGTTTTGGGCGTTTGCGTTGTCGAGAAGGACGCGGGCGACCTCGACATCGGACCGGTCGCACAGCCGCCTGGCCATCCGAGGGTCGCGTGTGGCAGGGCGGTGGGACGTGAACCAATGCTCGAAGGCGTTGCGCGAGACCCAGTCGAGGGCGGCGGGCTCGGTGCAATCGTCGGGGAAGCTGAGTGGGTCGTCGCGGATGAACTCAACTCGTCCGCCGCGCTTGGTGAAATCGATGACCTGTCGGTCGTTTTCGAGCTCATCGCGACGGGAGCGCGGCGCGATCAGCAGCCGGTAGGGGGAGAGGTCATGTGGCAGCGTGCGCGGCAGACGCTGGGTCTCGTCGAACTGGAAGTGGATGCCAAGTTCGACGAGGCGGTCGATGAACCCCTGATATTGGGTCCATTGCGCGCCGCCGGTCTCGTCGAGTATGAGAATGTCGCCCTGCGGATAGGTATCAGCCATCGAAATCCCTGCCTTTCGCCGAAGTCCACGCCGACATTATACTACGGTGGCCAGATAAAATGCACATCTCAATCGTTTGTTTAGTGTTGACTCGGGCGAATTCATGTGGTAGAATCCGAAAGACAGACCAGTGTAGGGCGCTCGAGTGGCCGGAGGCGACCTTGCTGAGTGGGTGTTGCCCCGCGCAAGCGGGGCGGCACCCTGCATCTGCTCCGTTATAATGGTGTTACCAGGCTATAGTAAGAGGAATGCTGGGATGAAGTTCAGGTCCAGGCTTTTCGTGCTCCCCGCAGCGGTCACGCTCCTGCTTCTTCTGCTGTCCGGCGCGTCCGATGCATACAACATCTTCACGGTCGGAGCGGATGGGCGCGTCTCGGTCTACGCAACCGCCGTGCGCAAGATCGCACGCAAGGGGTTGATGTTCGGCCAGGGCAGCGAGATCTACAATGTAAACGACCTCAATACGTACCCGGACTACCCCGAACTGGGCTTCGATACCCCGGAGAACCGTGCGATATCCGACGCCGTCGCCGCTGAGATAAACGCGGCCGTAGTGTCGGCGCACGAAGACGGCAGGAAGGCGCTGCTCTGGTCGTTTGAGATAGAGAATCCGGCCGTGCTCGTCGAGAAGCACCCAGAGCTTGCCTGCGGACCGGGAACCGGCTGGTATCAGTATCGAGAGGGCGAGAAGCCAATCAAGGTCAACGGCCTCTGCATCTACAAGAAGGGAACGCGCGAGTTCATCCAGAGGCGGTTCGATGAGATCCTCCGCAAGTGCCCCGATGTGGACGGTTTCCTGCTCTCGCTTCACGAATCGGCGACGCGGCCCTGGTACGGTTCGTGCGACGCGTGCAAGGACAAGACGGTCGCCGACAAGATAGGCGACACGGCGAATATGCTGCACGAGTGCATACGTGAGGCCATACATAAGGTGCGGCCGGGTAAGGAGCCGGTCGATTACGTGCGGGAGCACGGCCTTTCGTATGCGTTCGCGGCAGCCAAGCCGGAGAAGATGCAGGAAGTGGTCGACGGCCTCGTGAGGATAGACCCCGCCGTACCCGGTAGTGGTGCGTCCGGGGCTCGGCGACTACTTCGAATTCATGGCGCCGAACCCTCTGATCAGGCACGACGAGCTGGAATACCAGTGCGATCATATCGCGGGGCTGGCGGAACGCGACGCCCACCCGTTCATCCTCGACGGAGCAGCGGCCACTCGGCAGTTGGATGGGCCGGCGTGCATTCCAGTCGACAGCGGGGTACCGCTGCAGGGCGACTTCCGGGCGGCACAGTGCAAGTCGCTGGCCGGCTGGGGCTACGGACGGACGAGAACGACCGGGGAAACCACGTGCTTCCGACTGAACGCGCTCACCGTTGATTCGGCTGCCGCGCTGCTGGTCGATCCCAAGCTCGATCTGCGCGACTTCACGCGGCGGTGGTATGAGCGTGAGATGAGCTTGTCGCCTGGGGCGGCGGCTATGTTCGCGGATATCGTCATTCGGGGTTACGCCGTCGATGTGCTGTGCACGTGCGTGAACGGGACCAACTTCCCGCTCGGCGCCACTGCTGACTGGAGGAAGAGCACCGGCAGCTATCGGGGGACTCGCGGCGATCCGTCGGCCTGGGATTCGGGATGGTGGCGAGGCACCGCGGCGCAGTTCGGTACGCGCACAAGCGTGCTCTGGCCGAGGGATGACGATAGGCCGTGCGTCTACGGATTCCAAGGCGATGATTGCCTGCCCGCGGCGGTGCGTGCAAAGAAGAGCGCGGGTGAGAAGCTGGCCTATATCCTTTATGAAAAGCGCCTCGGAGTGATGTTGGCGCGCGCGAGCCTGGCACAGGCGCAGTCGCTGAAGGGCAAGATCACCGATGACCTGTACAACAAGGCCGTCGATCAGTGCAAGCTGGAGCTGTGGTTTGCGCGGGTGCGGGAAGCTCAGGCGAAGGCGTTCTGGACGTGGTGGTTCAAGCCTGACGTTGCCGCGGACGCGATCAGCGGCTACTATGCGGATTACGAGAAGATTCTGGCGGAGTCCATTCCCAACGGCTTTGCAATGTCGGCCGGTGACATCAAGGATGATGAGCTAAACAACAGGTATTGGGGGAAGTCGAGGTTCGAGGCCGGGGCGGCGGGATTCCCGCTGCCGAAGGCGCATTAGGTGACACAATGCGTTTGCCGTCGGCGATAATGCGAATAGCGGGTCTGCTGGGCTGCATGCTGGCGATTGCGGCCGTGACCCCTGCTGACGGGTTCACGATCTACCTGAAAGACGCGTCAGGCGATCTCAAACCCGTGGCGCAGTCGATCGGCTCGATAGCCAGGCGCGGCTCGACGTTCAGTCCGTCTGAGTTCTCCTACAAGATGACTTCGCTGCTGTTCACCTATCCCGACTATCCCGAACTTGGCTACAACACCCCCGAAAACGAAGCCACGGCCCAGGCCGAAGCGGACAGGCTCAACAAGATGATCGCCGATCTACACTCCCGTGGGCTGAAGGCCGTCGCGCACAGCTACGAGATCGAGGTGCCGAAGGGCTTCATCCCCAAACACCCGGAACTGCAGTGCAGCGGCGCCGGGCTGCGCATGGATGGAACGCAGGAGACATGGTTCATCCCCGGCGAGAAGAGCGGCGGGATGTGCATGTATAAGCCGGGCGCGCAGGAGTTCATTCAGAAGCGGTTCGACGAGCTCTTCCGCCGGCTGCCCGATCTGGACGGGGTCGTGTTCTCCATGTCCGAGTCCGCGGTCAGGCCGCACAACGGCACCTGCGCCACGTGCGCCGACAAGACAATCGAGGACAAGACGAGGGATATGGTCGAGCTCCTGGATAAGGCCATCAGCAGCGCGATGCGCAAAGTGCATCCTGAGAAGGAGCCATATAACGTCGCGCGAAGCTGGGGGGTTCCCGAGCTGATATCCAGGCGCGACCCTGTGAAGATCAGGCAGGTCGTCGATGGGTTCGAGGAATGCCCCCGTGACGTGTCCGCGGTCATCAAGGTCGGGTTCGGCGACTACGACTACTATATGGACACGGCCCCCGTGGCGATCGGGCTGGCCAAGGCGAACCGCCAGCCGTTCCTGCTGGACATCGGCAGGCGAGGCATCGAGCCGTTCGTGCCCGGCATCGGTGGCAGGATGTACCAGCGGTTCATTCAGGACGTTCCTGCGACGCTCTTGCCGGCATACTGGCGTGGCGAGGGAAGCCGGAGTCCGACACGCATCCGTTCAAGCTCGACACCCTCAACTGGGATACTGTGCAGGTCCTGATCAAGAATCCGAAGATGGACCTGGAGCGCTTCTATGCCGGCTGGTCGCACGACAACCTCGGCATGGACGAGCGAAGCGCCTCTGTCTTCGCGAAGATACTGCTGAATTGGGAGCAGGTGCTCGTGCTGGGAGCGACACAGAACGGCTGCGACTGGCCCCTGCCGCCCGGCAGCTCCATAGACGGAGAGATTCGGCCGGGTTCAAGGTGGACCTGGAACTACAACTGGTTCGACAAGGCATCGGGAACCTATCACCTGCGGGCCAACATCTACGAAGCCACCACTGACAGCATTGGGTCCGCCGACGAGAAGCTCAAGAAGATACTCGACGAGAAGGCCGAGGCGGTCCGTCTGGCACAAGAGAACGTGCGGCTGATAAGGTCGATCAAGGGCGGGATGGACGGCGATCGCTACAAGCGACTGGAAGAGATGCTGTTGCAGGCCGAGTGGTGGACGCGTCATCGGGAAGCGCTCGCGCAGGCGTTCTGGTCGTGGTGGTTCAACCCGAGGGTCAAGGCTAGCGTAGTCGAGTCGGCATATTCGAGGTATCTGAAGATACTGGAGGAACCGGTGGGCGCGCCGCACCGGGATATGTTCTACGACGAGCGCGAGCAGATGGAGACAAGCGTGGCGGCCCGCGGACTGCCGCTGGGCGGCTGCGGGATCTATAGCTTCGATTGCGATGCGCTCCGAATGAGCGGCGGCTTCAAGCGCGAGCCCATCTCTGACGCCGAGCGCGGCGATCCGAGGCGGCTCTGGCTGCCCGAATCCGGCAGCGGAACCGCGACGCTGGTGTTCGATGGCCCGAGCGCGACATACGAGATAGGCGTGAAGTATCGCGATTCCAGCACCGGGTCAGGCACGATGCGATTGAGCGTGTCCGGCAATCAGATCGGCGAGTGGCGCGTCGAGAAGACGAGTTCGCCGTCAGACTACTGGAAGTTTTTCCGGTGCACACTCAAACGGGGCGACGGCGTGAGCGTGAGCGCGGAGTCCGACGGGGCATCGTGCAGGCTCTACAGGGTCCACTTCAGGAGAGTAAGAACAACATGAGCAACGCGTATAGATACAGGAGGCAACTATGGCTATCACAATTCGAGAAGTAGCGCAACGGGCCGGAGTCTGTGCCAGCACCGTTTCGCTGGTACTCAACAAGAAGCCCGGCATCAGCGAGGCCACGCGAAGACGGGTGGAGGAGGCGCTGAAAGGACTGGACTACAGGCCCAACGTAGCGGCACAGACGCTCGTGAAACGCCAGATCCGAACGATAGGCGTCATATACTCAGACCACCTGCAGTCCGGCGGGGTGCCCAGCCAGTTCGCGCTGGAGGTCCTCGACGGGATTCGCAGCGTCAGCGACGCGAGCCAGGCGAACCTGCTGCTTGTCTCCGTGACCGAGGAGTTCCGCGACAACCACGTCGGCCTGCACATGATGCATCAGGACAAGCTGGCGGGCGCGATACTGGTGGCCGTGGACTATGACAGCCCGTTTTATACGGTCATCAAGCAGTCGGGCCTGCCGTTTGTTGATGTGAACCGCAGGCTTGACGAGAACGGCGGCAGCTATGTGGTGCTGGACTATGCGGGGGCCGCCGCAAGCGGCGTGCGGCATCTGATCGAGTGTGGATACGAGAAGATCGGGATCATTGTGCGCGAAACCCGCCCTGGCATCGCGGAGGATCTGCTGTCGGGCTACAGGTCGGCGCTCAAGGGCCGCGAGTTTCGCGAGGAATGGGTGGCAAGCCACGACGCGACCGTCGAGGGCGGCAGAGCGGCGATGCACAAGCTGCTCAACATCGGCGTGGACGCGGCGTTCGTATCGGACAACATCGCGGCTCGTGGAGCGATGATGGCTGTCGCGGAGCGAGGCATGAAGGTGCCGGACGACGTGGGCATCGTGGGAATGCACGACTACTCGCAGGAAGGTGAGCAGGACCCGCCGATCACATCGATACGGTATTCGACGGTTGACCTCGGACGCACAGCCGTAGAGACGCTTTTCCGGCTGATGGACAACCCGAGCCTGGCTGCGCAGAGGTCGGTCATCAGAACGGAATTGGTAGTGGGGAGGACGACTGGCCGCTGCTCGCGCCACCCGAAGAAGGCCAGGCGCAGGAAGAGGAGTGCCGACGCAAACGGAGGTAGTTGAAGATGCGACGCGTGACTTCCAAAGGCTTCACACTGATTGAGCTTCTCGTGGTGATTGCTATCATAGCGATACTGGCCGCGATCCTGTTTCCCGTATACCTGAGCGTCAAGCAACGTGCATGGCAACAGCGCTGCCTCGGGAACCTGACGCAGTTGTCAAGGGCGTTTTCTCTCTACCAGAACGACAACTGCGGCGGCACGCCGATCCTGTTGGCCAAGGTCGATGGATCGTGGCCCGCGGGACGTATCGATTGGTGCGGGATGAGAAAGACCATTGGCGGCGAGTACGTCTACCCGGAGAAGGGCAGCCTGTGGCGCTACATCAGAACACGCGGGGTCTACATCTGCCCCATGGATGTCAACCGCGAGGCCAAGGGGTTCCCTAACAGCACCCTCGCAATGAGAATCGCGCTGCCGCTCTCCTACGACATAAACGGTGGTCTCGGCCAGGCCGTCAAGCTGGACGCACTGCCGGGCGCCGCCAGGATGTCCAGACTGCTTCTGTTCATCCACGAGAGCCGCGACACCATCAATGACGGCCTGTTTGCGTGGGAATCGAACGTTGATGAGCCGTCCCCCGTGCACTACGACGGGACTACCGTATCGTATTGCGACGGACATGCCCGCTGGCGCAGTGTCAAGCAGCTCAAGCAGGAGCTCGACTCTGGGGTCTGGGACGCCTGGCGGCGGTAGGGCGGAAGCAAATCGGCAATAAAACATGCAAAAACCGTTTGTTTGTGCAGAATAGTCTTGACAGAGGCGTATGCCTGTGGTATAACGCCCTTGTGACTCATCCGTGCGACCCGATCAGCCGAACCGATCTGCCAAACGGAGCTGCTAACGTGGCCGGAGGCGGACTCCGTAAGACCGGGGGCTGGCCCGGCACACACAGGTCCCGTAGCTTGAGAGGTAATGGAAAGGAGTAAGGGCATTGAGAGGTAGAATGGGGAATTCACTGCTTAGGCTGACTGTTGTCTCCATGGTCTTCGCTCTGACCGCGGCTGGCTGCGCATTGGCGGACTCCGGTGTATCATTCGGTTGGAGCACGCAGATCAACACAACCTATGGGGAGAACGTCTTTGTGACAGGGGTTGCGGTGGACCAGACCACCGGAGACATCTACGCAACCATCGCTCCGGAGGCTTCGACCGGAACGGCCGCGGGCGGCGAGATCATCAAACTCAACTCCAGCGGCGCCATCGTCTGGGACAAGGGACCCACGCTCTATGACGCGGGGGCAACTGCCCGGTTCTACATATCGAGAAGGAACCCGACGGGAGTCTCGGTGGACCCGCTGACCGGGCAGGTCTATGTCGTCACCCAGGCACAGGACACGACGTACAACAGCTTCGTGATCGTGCTTGATGCGAATGGAAACTACCTGCGCCAGTTCTCGACGGGAATGGCGGCGCAGCAGATCGGGGGCGGCCGCGCGGTTGGCGGCAGCGCATTCGGCGGCGCGTTCAGCGATGACGGGCAGAAGTATCTGATCGCCGGCATGCTCGAGAAGCTTCCGGGCGCGGGGACGTCCGCGGCGCTGCTGGGCGACGCCCTCGGATCGAGGTACGGAGGGAAGCTGTTTGCCAGAAACAACAACGGCACTCCGGGCGATCCGACCGATGACACCTGGACCGCAACGGCGGACCTCGAGGACAACGGCGAGTTCTTCACGGGCTTCCTCGATCCTCGCGCGACGGCATTCGATCGAAGCGGCAGGCCCTGTGTCTGTGACTTCACAGAGCACCTGATCTATAACTATCAGTGCGCCTCGTACGTACGGGAGTTCTCGACTTCGGCGCCGTATCAGATGGACAGATGTGTGGTGACCGGCCAGGCGCGAGGGATGGATACGGACAACGATAACAACATCTGGATGGCCGGCGACAGGGTGCGCGCTGATAACAACGTAGCGGATGTTCGCTGCTACAGCCCGAACGGCGTCAGGATGCTGGCATTCCGGCCGAATACCAACGACGGCGCCATCGTCGCCGCGCACTGCGTCGCCTACGATCGGACCCACGAGAAGGTCGTTGTCGGCGGCACAACTCAGTCGCACTCAGGCACAAATGCCAGGGTGGAGGTCTTCACTCCCTCGCTGGAGATGCCGGCGACGGACACGTTCACCGGACAGGTTGTCAGCGCCGTCACGGGCAATCCCATCCCGTATGCGAACGTCGGCTACCGGAGCACCGCGGCGCAGGACGGCCCAACCGCCGGCTGGATCACCCAGGCCCCGTTTGGACTATGGGAGCGCAACCGCGCGGATGCAAACGGCAACTTCTCGTTCACCATCCAGCACACGCAGGGCGTGGACGGCGATGGGAACCCAGTGGAAGAGGCGTTCCCGATTGTACCGGTGGCCTCGGCTGACGGTTACATGGCCAAGCGGATCTACAGTTACCAGATCGGTGATCCCTCGTGGCCGGACCACTATCTTGCGCTTCCGCAGCCGATCCGGCTCGATCCGGTTTCCACGGATACTCTCTACATCCGGACCTACGGCAAAGAGGGATACTTCGATCCCGTCAAGGAAGACTCGGGCCTGTTCGACATCCTCAGACCGTCGGGTAACGTTTCGACGACGGTGGCTATCGGAGAAGATGCGGTTGCCGAGCTTGGAAAGATAGGGTCCGGCGGTTCGGGCTGGTATACTCGGTTCCTGCCCCTCAATATAGATGACCGCTGGGTGGCGGCGTGCTCGCCGGGACAGACGATCTATGTGACGGTCGAGTACTGGCCGGACTCCGCGTGGTCGACCGGCGGCAACAGCTATACCGGCGCGGGCACGTGGGACACCATCGGACTCGAAGCGGACGTGGTCGGGGGCAACAATGCCGACCGCACCCAGCTCGTGGGGCAGGCTTACAAGACGCCTACCCAGGATGATTGGAAACACGCCGTATTCCCGATCTCCAATGCGTATTTCGGCAACAGGGAGATGAAGGGCGGCGACCTGCGCGTCAACAGCATCGTTCCGCCTGGGACCTTCAGCCCCTACGTTGACGGCTACAGCATCGACTGGGTCAAGAGCGTCACGGTGTCCAGGGTGCCGCCGGAAGGCTATTCGGTCCTGGGGACCCTCGCCGCCGCCAAGGCACAGGGGACCGGTAACGCCGTGCTGTCGAACAAGACGATTACGGCTCAGTGGAACGGTAACACCTTCTATCTGGAGGAGCCGGATCGCACCTCGGGGATACGCGTCAGACTGACCGACGCGAGCCCGTGGTCGAGCACGTCGCTTCCGAATGAGATCGGCAAGAGAGCAAACGTTCAGGGCGCTCTTGGCACCGACCCGAACACCGGAGAGCCCGAGATCGTTGCCACATCCTACGGCGTTGAGTCCGACGGCGCGTGCGGAGCTCTGGGCATGCGCGGAACCGCGGCTAACGGTACCGGCATCGACGTGACCGGCATCAAGGTTGGCGTGTGGGGACTGGTAAAGAGCGTCTCGAGTGACTCCTTCGTAGTCAACGACGGCAGCGAAGACGTGACCGTCCTCATCGATCCCAGCCTGTCGATAACCTGGCCGAGTGACGGCGACTATGTTGCCGTGACCGGCATCGCTACGCTTACTGGAAGCAGTCCTTCCGTGCTCCGAGTTGTGAAGCCATGAGTACGAACAACGTGCTGATAGTAAACGACGTGCCCTAGTGCCCCCCTTCGATACGGGGCGCCGCCTCTATTCCGAGGCGGCGCCCCAGGGCACGCCGACACTTTCTCCGCCTGCATTCCGCGAGGGAACCAAGCCATGGACTCCACGGTAGACTCTCTTCACAAAAACTCCGCGATAGATCAGAAGACCATTACGCTACGGGAGCCGCTGGGCCGGGAGTGGGAGAACGAATTCATCCGTGAGGCTGTCGAGTTCAACCACGGCAGGTTCAGGGGCTCCGCGGGGATGCTCGTGGACGAGGCCGGGAGAGCCGTTCCCTGCCAGTTGGCTAACAGGCAGTTCGACGAGAGCGGCAAGTTCCTCACCGGGGCCGATGTGTGCTTCATCTGCGACCTGCAGCCAAACGAGACTCGCACGTTCAGGCTGCGGCCCGGAGATGACGCCGGCGGCGGAAGCCTGCACTGCGGGGTCGAGAAGGGTTTCTTCGTAGTCGCGAACTCGGTGGCGGCGTTCCGCCTTCCATTGACGGACGTTCCGCGCGGCGGAAGCGGGCCGGCGAGCGGTGCTCCCGCTCCGGTGATGGGGGTTCGCGCGGTCGATGGAATCTGGCGTGGGGACGGACGCATTCTGGACTCGCTCGATGATCTGCACCGCCAGGGCCGGTTACTGGAGGACGCGCAGCTTCTCGACGAGTTTGCCATAAGAAAAGTGAGTTCGCCGGAACGTGACCGCGAACGGTGGTCAGCACGCTACCGCGGGCTGCGCGCGCGAGTCGTCGAGTCCGGGCCGCTGTTCATCGACTACGAGATGATGTATGAGTTCGAGGACGGAACGTATGAGGTCCACGCGCGGCTGCTGGACTCGATCCCATACATTCGGATTGCCGAGAAGTCAGACCTGCCACCGGGCGGAGCGTTTGTGTTCTCGTTGTATCGAGGCTTTGAGCCAGACGCCGGGATCAGCAACTACTGGGGCCGGATGAACAGCTACATCCTGGGACGCCAGGACAGTCTTGAGTATGAGCAGCCCATTCACCTCGGCACCATTCCCAGCCATAACCTCGAGAACTTCCGCGAGATCTGGTACGGGGCCTACAGGACATCGGACGAGAGCCGCGACATGATCGGGGTCTTCAGGGTCAACGGCGCCGGCTGGTCAACAGGGGCAAGGATAGGGGTCTACGAAGACCCCGAGCCCGAACTCGCGCTTCCGTTCGACCTCGGCAACTGCCGTCGCGAGTGGTGCCTGTTCGCGCTCGACAAGGCCGATCGAGCCGATATATCAGTCATTCGCGAGAACATGGAGAACTGGCCCTACGTCTACGACCACGAGACCGCGGGGGCGCGAAACATGCGCGGCAGCGAGGTGGCGGAATATGAGGGGAAGTGGGTTTTCGAGAACCGGCCGCACTACCTCATCCACCTGCTGAGGACGCACATCGATGAGTCTCCTCTCGATGTCGTCAGGAAGCAGTGTCTGGATTGGGAGGAGCGGTCCGACAGGCCGGTCCTGTGGGATGAGAAGGCCTTGCGCGCGAATGCCGCTCAGGCCCCGTTTGACAGGCTATTTGAGCAGTTGGAGGCGTCCGCCCTGTGCGATAAGCTCGGGAGCAACCTGACCTGGTCGGACTTCTTCGCCCTTTCGAATCGTTTGCTGCTGGCGTTCACGCGACGGGACCGCGAGTTTGCGGTACCGGTGAAGGACTACATCCTCGACTACACGCGGCGGCTGGTGCAGGACTTCCTGACCGTGGGAGGCAACTCCGCCACGGGGATGGGAGCCTACAACATCGGCAACCAGCTCAAATGGCTGTGCTGGATCTACGACCTCGCCGCCCCTCTGGGAGTCTTCTCCGATCGGTGAGGATCGCCTGCTGAGAGCGCGGATGGCATACCTGGCCTATAAGCTGACGGATGCGAACTACTTCCCCTTCGACCGACCCGAGGGCGTAACTAACTGGAACGCATCCAGGTTCAAGGCCGTTGCGGTGTTTGGGCTGTGTTTCCCCAATCATCCGGAGAGCAAGAAGTTCGTCAAGCATGGGATAGAGCACTTCAAGCGTGAGCTCAATCAGGGTGTGTTCGGCAGCGGGGCTTACATTGAGAGCACGGGTTACCAGCAGTCGGTGATGGACGCCGAGTTCGCGTATCTTCTGCGGGACCATACGGGCTTCGACCCGTTCGCGCATCCCAGATACAGGGCCATGTTCCGCTATTTCATCGACATTCAGACGCCGAGGTGTCCGGTCTTCGGCAGGAGGACACTTCCGGCAGTCGGAGATGTCACGTGGGACCCACCGAGGCCGTTCGACATCCTCGAGCATGCGGCCGCGGGATTTGCTCCCGATTCGCCGGAACTGGCGACCGAGATGGTCTGGACGGCCAGACATGGACGACGCGCTGGCGTTCAGGACATCCCCGTGAACGGCGCGTTCGAGCGTGTTCTGAGGGTGCGCGGCGGCATCGCCGAGTCGCAGCCGGCGCTGGGCAGCCTCAGCATCGAAGGGTTTGGAGCGGTGCTGCGCGCGGATGCTCACACGCCTGATGAGACGTACCTTGCGTTCAAGTGCGGGGCCAGTTGGGGCCACTATCACAGGGACGAGAACTCATTCACATTGTTTGCTCTCGGCCAACCGCTGGCGCTCGATAGCGGCAAGTCGCTGTACGGCACCGAAGAGCACAAACGAATGACATCGGTCTGGGCGCACAATACGCTGTGCATCGACGGGCGCGATCAGACCGGCCGGCGCGGTAGGATCGTTGGGTTCAGGTCGGAGCCAGGCTTCGATTACGTGGTCGGCGATGCGTCCGAGGCCGCTTCCACGCTCTTCCGGCGGCACATTCTGTTCGTGAAGAACTCGTATTTCGTGCTGCTCGACGAGATAGAGCAGAACCAGGATGCGGAGTTTGCGCTGCACGTGCTGGCGTCGGATGTCGTGCTGCAGGATCGGACGGCGCGCTTCAGGGGCATTCACGGCGTCGATCTCGACGCGCATTTCGTGTATCCAAGCGGCGTCACGATCACGACCGGCGAGGCTCCCGTGCAGGGCTACGGAGTCCAGAAGAGGGTCTCGGCGGCGGGAAACGGGCCGATGGTGACCGTCCTGATTCCGTATCGAGGTGCCAGCCCGTTCGAAGTCGAGTGGCGCGAGTCCGACGGCTGCCTGCGGATTGCCGGAGGCGGCGTGGAAGATGAGGTCCACATCGACTCCGGCAGGCTGAGATTCAGCAGGCCTGCTGAGGGCATCGACGTGGGCCTGTCGTCGTAGAGAGGAAACCGGATTGCAGTGGTTTCGCATTGTCTTGTTGGTTGTGGCGTGCGCCGCGTCCGCTGGGGCCGCGCCGACCGGGCTCGACGTCGGGTTCGAACAGCCGTCGTGCGCGCTGGGTGGTATCTACCCCAACCGCGCCGTGGTCTGGGCAAGAGCCGATGCGTCCAGGCTGGCCGGAGTCGAGAGGATTCGGGCGATAGTGAGCCAACCGGGACAGCGCTCGATTGCGAGTTCCATCCCGGCGGCGCCGGACAAGCGGGTGCGGGTTGTCGATCTTAGCTGCTATGCGGGGAAAGTGAGCGTCGTGGTGCAGGCCGTTGACGGGTCGGGGAAAGTGGTGGGCGAGTCCGAACTGGTCAGAGAACCCACCCCGCCCTATCCCGCGAAGCTGGCGCTGTCGTTTCCGATCAGGTTCTTCGTCAACGACGATCACACGTACTATATCATCAAAGTCGGGGACCTGGACAACGACGGCCGGCCGGACTATCTGATATCCCGTGGGACCGTGAACCAGGAAACGCACGACGCAGACGGCCGGCTGCTCTGGGAGTATGACGACCCCAAGGCTGACTTCAAGGATGTGGGCGCGGACTCGGACGTCCGCATCTACGATATCGATAATGACGGCGCCAGTGAGGCGATCGTGGCTCGCAGAGTGGACGGGGTAGTGTGCCTGTGCATTGTTGACGGCAGGACGGGCAAGATCAAACGGAACATACCCTACCCCGGCCTCGATAAGCGCGGCGACAGGTCATCGATCAACATTGCCAACCTGACTGGGAAGACGCATCCGTCTGAGATTCTCGTTTCGTGGGACGGCACGTATATAGGGGCATTCGATGCTCGGCTCGATCTGCTCTGGGAGAGCAGCGAGTGCGCTGGGCACACTCCCAAGCCGGCCGACGTGGATGGCGACGGCAAGGACGAGGTGATCTGCTCTGCGAGCCTGATCGATTCGGATGGCAAGGTACTGTGGTCCCGGCCCGACCTGCCGAGGGTGCGATCGCTTACGAGTGCGAAGTTCGAGCCCCACTGCGTCGATTGCCCGCGGGTGGCCGATATCGACGCAGATCGCTCGGACGGCTCTGAGATATTCCTAAGCACTGGCGGATGGCTGCTGAGCAGCCGCGGAAAGGCGATCTGGGGCGCCGAACCGAGACCGGTCTTCGGCCATCACGCCGATGTCGGCAAGGTGTTTGCGGGCAGGCACGGGGCAGCAATTGCCCTGCTCGACTGGCGCGACAGAGGCATGGCCGGCGGCCAGCGGGTCGTCTCTCTGCTCGACTGCCGTGGGCGCACGCTGTGGATCAGGCCGTCGGAGTGGGTGATCATGGGCGACTGGACGGGTGACGGCCTGAGCGACGTCTTTCTTGAGAACGGGACAATCGTGGGCGGCGACGGCCGGGTGCTGTCGCAGATCCCGTCTTTCTTTGCGAACGCGGTCGTGTGCGACCTGACGGGCGACCTGCGGGATGAGATCGCGACGGTTTCGGTGGATGAGGCGAGCAAGTCCGCTCGACTGGAGGTCTATACGAATGCCGGCGAGAACGCGAATCCGGCCACCAACCGGACGCCGCAACGCAGAGGCATCTCGACTCGGACATTGAACTGGACGTGCTACTGATAGCATTGACAGACTGGCTGAACGCATGGTACAATCCATTAAACAGAACAACGATACGTTTGTTTGAGGATCATCAGTGAAAACTGAACGGGCCTATCATATATTCCCCAGTGTGGGAAACTCGCCCAGAGTCAACGAACTGAACTTCCTGGCATGGCAGATCGATGTGGGCGAAGAGATAACGTTTGGCGTAATTCGCAGGGCGCAAGGCAGCCATCTGGGCGCCGCCAAGCCCAAGCCCTTGATCAGGTTTGCCTTGCGGGAAGACATAGAGATCGAGTGGCTGGGCGACGCGATCATCGGATGCAGGGCGTCCGGCGAGGTGGTGTTCCGCGCGGCGGCCATTGACGAAGGGCTGCTGCTGGAGCTGCCAGGCGAACTGGCGTCGCGTGTCACGTGTTCCCTGGATGCCGAACTGTGGCACGCTCCGGTCCGGGAGGACAACCCGCTGTCGGCCGTATCGGCGGGGCGAGATTGGCGCTTGTCCTGGGAGACGACCACTCCGACAGGCTCGATGACTCTGCGAGTGGAGCCCACCGGCGATCAAGCATCCGCCGTCCCGGCCGGCGTGTCCACCAGGCACTCGGATCTCGACCGCGCGCTGGCAACGTCCGAAGAGTGGGTCGCCGGGGCGCCTTCACTGACCGGCTACCCGGAGTTCAGGCGAGCCTGGGACCACACGTGGATACTGCACAGGATCGCCACTTTTCCACCTGTCGCCGGGTTTCCTTATTCCTGGGAAACCCCAGGGCGCGGCTATCTGTTTCACTATTTCGGGCACTGGGACGCCGTGCATAATGTGCTTGATATGCTCTGGCTCGATCCGGATCACTGCGCCTCGATCGTCCGCAACCTGCTGCGGCTGCAGGATCCCGACGACGGCCGCTTCGGAGTGGCATTCAGCCCTCTGCGAACCGGCCTTCGCGGCGCCCAGCATAGACAGGCCGAGGCGGCCACGTCACCGCCGCTCTGGGCCTACGCAGCCGTCGAGGTCTTCCGCCGGACCTCGGATATCGGCTTTCTGGCTGAATGCTATAAGGCGTTCCGGCGCAACGTGATCTGGTTCGAAACCTATCGGCAGTTCCCGCGGAGCGGACTGTTCTGGCACAACAACCTCGAGGAGACCGGATACGACAACGTACCGCGCGGCGAGACCCGCGATGCGGTCCGCGCAGCGGCGTTTTCCAGCTTCGCGGCGGTCGATCTTTCGAGCCAGATGGTGAAGTACTACCGCGACCTGGCGGACATGGCTGATCTGCTCGGGGAACGCAGTGAAGCCGCCGAGTATCGCCGCAAAGCCGATACGGTAGCCGCGACGATCCGGACGACGCTGTGGGATGAAGACGCCGGTTTCTTCTTCGACGCGAACACGCAGACCGGCAGGCTCGACTGCGTCAAAACCATCGCCGGCTTCTGGCCGATGATATCGGGAGTCGCTGATGAGGCTCAGGTCGCGAGGCTCGTGGAGCACCTTACGAATCCGTCCGAGTTCTGGGCGCCGTATCCGGTTCCGTCGGTTTCGCGCGACGAGGCAGCATTCTGCCTGGATTGCTGGCGGGGGCCGGTCTGGGCTTCTCAGAATCTGTGGATCATCCTTGGGCTTCAGGACTACGGGTACTGACGACGTGGCGGCGTCGATCGCCGATAGGACGATGCGGATGGTGGCTTCCGGCCTGAGATCGAGCGGGTACGTCTACGAGTTCTACAACCCCGTGGACCTCGATGTCGAGGCGCTCTCTCGAAAGGGCAATGCGCTGGGTCCGTGTAAGTACTACATAGGACATAACCCTATTCACGCAATCTTCCTCGCAGGCATCTACGGCATGCGGAGCCGAAAGACGGGGCTGGAGATATGTCCGCAGTGGAAATACATACCTGACGCGTCCAGTGTTGAGTTCGCCTTCGGCGGCAGAATGCCGGTGCTGACCACTTCGTCCGCTGGACAGGGATTCTGGCAGCTCCTTTCAGATGGCGAGGAGATCTTCCGCGGCGCCGAAGGAACCCCGGCGATTCTGCATCACAACTATCTCCGGCTTCTGAGCCGTAAGCTGGAAGCCGTCAGAATGGGAACGGACGGCTCGTCGAGGGTCGCGTCGGAGATCGATACCCGACTGCCCGCCGGCCCCTCCTGATCTTTTGGAGCGTTCTACTATGACGAGCAAGAGGCGCGCCGGAAGACCCTCGACCGATGGTCTGGGCGGCTTTGTCTTCATCCTGCCGAATCTTCTCGGATTCCTTGCGTTCACGCTGGTTCCGGTGATAGCGTCCCTGGTGCTGAGCTTCACCAACTGGGACCTGATCACGCCGGCGAAATTCGTCGGGCTCGACAACTTCAGGACCCTGTTTGCCACCGACCACGACTTCTGGCGCTACTGGGGAAACACGCTGTTTCTGATGGCGGGGATTCCGTTTTCGATCGTCGGTTCGCTGATGCTGGCGGTTGCGCTCAATACCAAACTGCGCGGGATGGTGTTCTTCCGAACGGTCTACTTCCTGCCGACGATCTCCGCCGGGGTCGCGATCTACGTGCTGTGGCGCTGGATGTATAACCCCGACGTCGGCATTATCAATATGACGCTGGCGCGCATCGGCATTCACGGGCCGCAGTGGCTGAGCAGCATAGCGTGGGCGAAGCCGGCGCTGCTGCTCATGGGCATCTGGGTCGCGATGGGCGGCACGAACACCGTGCTGTATCTCGCCGCGCTGCAGGGCATCTCGCCGGAGCTCTACGAGGCGGCCGAGATCGATGGCGCAAGCCGGTGGCGCCGGCTCTGGCACGTGACCTGGCCGCTGGTCACACCCACGACGTTCTTCATTGGGATCATGAGCGTGATCAGCGGCTTTCAGGGCGGGTTCGAGGCGGCGTACGTGATGACCAACGGCGGTCCCGCGGGCGCGACCACCACGGTCAGTTTCTACATATATCGCCTTGCATACGAGTGGTATCGCATGGGTTACGCGGCTGCGGTTGCGTGGACTCTGTGCGTAGTGATATTCGCCATAACTCTTCTCAACTGGCGATTCGGAGGCAGGCTTGTCCACTACTAAGGGGCTAGAGCGGGCGCACCGGCGGCGAGCGTGGGAGGCAATGGTAATATACGTTGTCCTGACGCTCGTCGGCGCCACGATGGTGGTTCCCCTGGTATGGATGATCTTCGACCTCGCTGAAGACGCCCGACCAGCTCTTCGTCTACCCGCCGCGCTGGATTCCAAATCCGACGACTACCCGCAACTACGGCGATGTCTGGACCGCGCTGCCGTTCGCGAGAGGGTTCGTCAACAGCGTCGTCGTGGCCGTGCTGATAGTGATCGGGCAGGTCAGCACGTGCTCGCTTGCGGCCTACGGGTTCGCGCGCATGAGGTTCCCGCTGCGCGACCAGCTTTTTCTCGGCTACCTGGCCACGCTCATGATCCGGGCGCGGTGACCATGATTCCGGTGTTCATTATGCTGAAGATGATGCCGGACGCGCTGAATACGCTGTTTCACACGAATGTGATGTCCGGCGATGTCTACTTCCTCAATTACTACGCAGGCAAGCTGGTTGGCATAGACTCGTATTTCGCGCTTATCGCGCCGGGGTGCTTCTCGGCATACGGGACGTTTCTGCTGCGGCAGTTCTTCATGACGGTTCCGTCCGAACTCGAAGACGCCGCGAAGATCGACGGCTGCACGCGCTTCGGCGTCTTCCGAAGCATCCTGCTGCCGCTTTCGAAGCCGGCTCTGGCCACGCTGGTCACGTTCACGTTCCTCGGGGCGTGGCGAAGCTTCATGTGGCCGCTGATCGTGACCAGCAGTATGGAGATGCGCACGATACCGGTGATGCTGCAGGCGTTTCAGAGCCAATTCTATACCGAGTGGTCCATGCTCATGGCTGCCTCCGTGATCGCTCTGGTGCCCTCGATTGTGATATTCGTCGCGTGCCAGAGGTATTTCGTTGCGGGCATGCAGTTGGGCGCGGTCAAAGGCTGAATGATGCTGCGTTTTGGGTTGATAGTGTTGTTGGCGGCTGTGAGTGTCGGGGGGTGCAGTATGCGCCGGCCGGGAGATGAGACGGTCGTGACGCTGGCGGTACGCGGCGGCCCGGCTGATGTGAAGGCGGCGGAGGACATCCGTCGAGCGTTCGAACGCGAGCATCCGGGCGTCAAGATCAGGCTCGAACACATCCCGGACAAGCAATACTATGCCAAACTGCTTACGGAACTTGCGGGCAACAGCGGGCCGGACGTCTTCGGGCTGACCAATGGCACGATACTGCCGCACGTTGCGAAGGGAACTCTGCTGGACCTGGCGCCGTTGATGAAGCGCGATGGCGGGCTCGACAAGACCGACTTCTTCCCAAAGGCGCTCGACGCCTATCGGTTCGGCGACAAGCTCTACGGAATGCCGATCAACTTCCACGCGTTCGCGCTGTATTACAACAAGACGCTGTTCGATAAGGCGCATGTGGCGTATCCGAACGGCAGTTGGGACTGGAACGACATGCTCGCTGCGGCCAAGAAGCTCACCCGCGACAGCGACGGCGACGGGCGCATCGACCAGTATGGCATAGTGTTCGATAGCTGGCTGGGCGCGGTGGCCCCCTGGATATGGCAAAACGGCGGGACGATCTTCGACAAGGAGAAGGCCCCCACGCGATGCACGCTGAACAGCCGCAAGTGCGTGGAGGCGCTCCAGTTCCTGGCGGACCTCAAGCTGAAGTATCACGTCGCGCCGAGCGCGTCGGAGACCGCCGAGCAGGGGGTCGTGGAGATGTTCTATTCCGGGCGGGTGGCGATGTATCCATATCTCTACGTCGCTGGCCGGATGCGTATGTATGCAAAGGGATTCGAATGGGACTGCGCGCCGCTGCCTAAGGGACGGACGGGATCAGGGCGTCGTGGGCCGGCAGCGGGTGTTACTGCATCAACCGGCGGACGAAGGTGCCGAAGGAAGCCTGGGAGTTCGTCAAGTTCGCTACGGGTCCACGCGGGATGAGAGTGGATGCAAGAAACGCGATCGCGATTCCGGCGAGGCGGTCGGTGGCGTACTCGGAGGCGTTCATGCAGCCGCGGTTGCCACCGGCCAACAAGCAGGTGTTCCTCGACGCGCTCGACTACGCCCGGCTCAATCCCGACCTGACACACGCGCTGGACTTCCTGACGGTGTTCCAGGAACACATTGACCGTCTGTTCCTTGGCGATGAAGACGCCAAGACGGTCGCCGACGAGATCACGCAGCGCACGAACGACGAACTGCGCCGTTCGCACTGAACTGCTTCGAGAGGAGAAACAATTGTATCGAATCTGTGGTTTCGCAATCGCACTACTGGCCTTCTGTGGAGGGTTGTCTCCCGCGTTCGGCTACATAGTCGAAGACTGGCGGACCGACGCCGTCTACCAGGCCGAGAACTGGGACGATCATCAGGTCGGACAGCGCGTCGAAGATCCGAAAGCCGCCGGTGGGGCGGCATGGTCGTTCGGCGCTGATTCGTCGGGCAAGTATCCGCTGCTGGGCGACGCGAAGACAATACCGCCAGGGCGATATCATCTCACGTTCCGCATGGCGCTTAACGGCAAAGCCGACGGCGACCTTGCCAAGCTCGACATCTACGATCAGAAGGGCGAGAGGCTTCCGGCGCTGACCGTCCGCGTGAAGGACTTCCCCAAGAACGGCGAATACAAGGACTTCACAATCGAATTCGACTGGGAGTACGGCGACCATCCTCTGGAGTTCAGGTGCGAGAGTATGAGCTCGGCGGAGATGCGGATCGATGAGGTGAAACTCGTTCGGCGCGCGGGCTGGCTCGAAGTCGGATTCGATTCGACGCCTCCCAAGCAGGGGCAGATCTACCGCGGACGAACGCTGCTGTGGGCCAGGGCTCTGCTGCCGGATACCGATGCTATGCCTCGTCTGCGCGTCGTCGTATCGTGCACATGGCATGAAGCCGGTTGAGTTCACCGGCACGCCCGAGAAGAACGACCAGCGCGTCCATCTGGTAGACCTCGCCGGTTACAAGAAGAACGTGAAGCTCACCGTACAGGCTCTCGACCCGTCGGGCAAGGCCGTGTTCACGTGGAAGGGCGAGAAGAAGCTCGTGCTGCCGCATCCTGCGAAGCTGGCGCTTGCGTTCCCGATCGATTTCGTCGTCAACGACGACCATACCTACTACTTCGTCCAGGTAGGGGACCTTGACAATGACGGCCGCCCGGACTATCTCATATCCCGCGGAACGGTGCAGCAGGAAGCTCACGACGCCGATGGCCGCCTGCTGTGGAAATACGATGACCCCAAGGCCAGCCTCAAGGACGTGCGCGCCGATTCCGACGTTCGCATCTACGACATCGACAACGACGGCAAAGGCGAAGCGATTCTGGCCCGGAGAGTGGACGGGGTCGTGTGCCTGTGCATCGTAGACGGCAAGACGGGCGAGATCAAGCGGAAGATCCCCTACCCCGGCATCGACAAGCGGAAGGACCGGTCGTCGATCAATATCGCCAACGTAACAGGAAAGGCGCGCGCGTCGGAGATTCTCGTCTCGTGGGACTACTCCTACATCGGCGCATTCGATGCCCAGCTCAATCTGATCTGGGAGAGCGATCAGTGCCTCGGACACACTCCCAAACCGGCGGACATCGACGGAGACGGCAAAGACGAAGTCATGTGCTCCGGGAACCTGCTCGACCACAACGGCAAGCTTATCTGGTCGCGAACGGACCTGCCCCTGATCCGCTCGGTCTCCATGGGATCTGTACAAACCGGACCATGCCGATTCGCCACAGATCGCCGAGATCGACGGCAATCCCGCCGACGGCCCCGAGATATTCCTCAGCACCGGCGCGTGGCTGCTGGACAGGAACGGCAAGGTCAAGTGGGGCCTTGGCGACATGATCTTCCACGGCCAACACGCGGATGTGGGCCGAGTTCTGCCAGGCAAGGACGGCACGCGTATCGTGCTCGTGGATTGGCGCGACCGGGGGATGTATAACGCGCCGCGCGCCATATTGCTGATCGATCCGCGCGGGCATGTGGAGTGGTCTCGCGAGTCCAGTTGGGCAACGCTGGGAGACTGGGACGGCGACGGCCTTGACGAAGTCTTCCTTGGCGAGGGCTACGTAGTCAACGCGAAGGGAGACGTGCTCTCCGAGGTGCCGGACTTCTTCTCAAATGTGATGATCTGCGACGTATTGGGCGACGCCAGGGCGGAGTTCATACTGCCCAGGATCAACATGAAGGACCACACGGCGCAGTTGGAGGTCTACACCGACGCTTCCGTGAACCATAACTCCGCCACCAACAAGGTCACGAAAACAAAGAAGATCACCAAGCGCGTGCTCGACTGGACATGCTACTAGACGACGATGCTGACCGAACTCGACAAGCAGGCCGCGGCGAATTCACCGGACGCGACGAAGAGAAGTGCCCGTGCGCGTGGGCGCGTTTCTTCGTCGGCCTCGTCTTCGTCGTGCTGATATGCCTGCTTGTCGGATACAGCGAGCTTGTGGTCAGCCGGTGGGGCAGCTCCGACCAGGGCTCGGCAATCCTGCTGGGCGCGACCCACATGCCGCCTGGAGCGTTCGCGGGACTGATAGTCCTGCTGGTATTGTCCGGGATCTTCTGCAAGATCTCGCCTCGATTGGGCCTGAACCGCGCGGAGATCATCATGATCTACTCCATGATGGTCTGCGCGGCGCTGTTGTCGTCGTTCGGGCTGATGGCGCAATTGCTGCCGAACCTGGTCGCGGTCAACTACTTCGCCGATACCGGCAACAACTGGCAGGGCACGTTCTTTGCTCACCTGCCGAGCTGGCTCGTCCCCTGGGACCCATCGGGACCGCCCAACCAGCCCGTTTCGAAGGCATACTACGAAGGACTGCGGACGGGCGAGCACATTCCGTGGGCTGCCTGGTTGACGCCGCTTGCGGCGTGGGGGCTGCTGGCGGTACTGCTGTTCTTTCTGATGGCGTGCGTGGCGACGCTGTTCCGGCGCCAGTGGATGGACAATGAACGGCTGTCGTTTCCGCTGGTCCAACTGCCAGCGGAACTGGCGGGCGGCGGGAAGACAAGCCTCCTATCCAGCAAGCTGCTGTGGGTGGGCCTTGCGGTGCCGGCGCTGATCCACGGGATCAACGGGCTGCACAACGTTGTGCCGTCGATGCCGGCGCTGCAGCTCAGTTATCCGGTCAGCGATTATCTGATGACGAAGCCGTGGTCGGACATCTACTTCACACCGGTGGTCATCGCGTTGTCGGTGGTGGGGTTTTCGTATCTTCTGCCTTTGGACGTATCGTTCAGCTTCTGGTTCTTCCTGCTGTTCTTCCGCTTTCAGGACATTGTGGGCAGCGTCTTCGGGTTTGAGCCGCACAACGCCGCGCTGTATCCGGCACGCTACCACATCGGCTACCAGTCCGCAGGCGCGTTCGTGGCGGTGGTCATATCGATGGTCTGGCTGGCACGGCCGCACTTCAAGATGGTGCTGCAGCGCGTGTTCAGAGACGAGCACGGCAAGGTGGACGGCGACGAGTATATGAGCTATCGCGTCGCGTTCTTTGGGATGCTCATCAGCTTCGTGCTGATCGTCGCGTGGTGCACTATGGCGGGGATGACGCCTTGGGTGGCGGCCGCGATCATGTTCGCGTTCGTTTTCATCATCGTCCTCGTGCTGACCAGGTGCGTGTCGGAGGTGGGGCTGCTCATGCTGCAGCCGATATTCCGCCCCACGGACTTGTTGGCGATCGGGGCGCCGAGGGCTGCCCTGGGAGCGGGCAACCTCTCGATCCTGTCGCTGCTCAACGGCGCGTTCTTTCGCGATCCGCGCACGCTTATGCCGGCGTTCATGGACAGCATGCGCGGGGCGGGCATCGCCGGCGCTCGAAGGAGAAGCTACGCCATCGGCATCGGTCTGGCGGTGCTGGTGGCCATCGGAGCGGCGAGCGTGATACACCTGTCGATCACCTACCGGTTCGGAGGTCTCAGGCTCAACGAGTGGTTCCTGCGGGACAACCCGACGCTGTATTTCGGCGAGGCGTCATCGATCATCAGCGAACACAAGGCGGTCGATCCGATGGCGGGGCTGTGGTTCTCGGTCGGGATGATCGCCACGTTCGCGCTCTACGCCATGCATTCGAGGTTCTGGTGGTGGCCGTTTCATCCGCTGGGCTTCGCGATGGGAGCGGCGTGGCCGAGCGTGATCTACTGGAACGCATTCCTGACCGGCTGGGCCTGCAAGGCGCTGATTCTGCGCTACGGCGGCGCCAAGGCCTATGGAACGATGAGGCCGTTCTTCCTGGGGCTGATATTCGGGGAGTTCGCGTCGGCCGTCCTGTGGTCGGCCATCTCGGCGGTGTTCGGTGTTGCGGCGCCGATGGTGCCGATTACTTGAGGAGTTGAATGAAGGAATCATCCAGAGACCTGAAGCTGGCGGTTATAGGAGCGGGGAGCACGTATACGCCTGAGTTGGTGGAGGGCGTGATCCGCCGGTTCGACGACCTCCCCGTGCGCACGCTCGCGCTGATGGACATCGACGAAGAGCGTCTGAGAATTGTCGGCGGCCTTGCCGAAAGGATGGTTGGGGCTTCGGGCAAGCCGGTGGGCGTCGTGCTCACGAGCGACCGATCGGCGGCGATCTCCGGCGCGGATTTCGTGGTGACCCAGATGCGCGTCGGAGGAATGCGGGCGCGGATTCTCGACGAGAAGATACCGCTGGAACTGGGCGTGATAGGCCAGGAGACGACCGGGCCCGGCGGCTTCTCGAACGCGCTTCGCACGATACCCGTGGTGCTCGATCTGTGCCGGCAGGCGGATGAAACTGGCGCCGGACGCGTGGGTGATCAACTTCGCCAATCCGTCCGGTCTGGTGACGCAGGCCGCGCTGAGGCACGGGCGCGAGAAGGTCATCGGGCTGTGCAACGGGCCGATTGGGATCACGCGCCGCATCGCGGAGATACTCGAATGCGAGCCGGAGCGATTGTCGCTCGACTACTTCGGGCTGAATCATCTGAACTGGATCAGGCGAGTGACTCTCGACGGCGCGGACAGGACGGACGATGCGATAGAAGGACTCTGCAAGGACGCCGACGCTCGCGACGCGGCGATTGTTCGCGATCTCGGCATGATTACCATGCGCGTATATGAAGTACTACTACAAGCGCGACAGCATATTGGCGGAGTTGAAGTCGGCCGAGAAGACGCGGGGAGAGGAGGTCGCCGGGATCGAGGCGGACCTGCTTGCGGCTTACGCGGAAGAGAAGCTGACCGAGAAGCCGAAGATGCTCGAGAAGCGCGGCGGGGCGTTCTACTCAGAGGCGGCGCTGTCGCTGATGTCGGACATCCATAACGATCGCGGCGCGACGCACATCGTCAGCGTCCGAAACAACGGCAGCATAGAAGGCCTGGCGGACGACGCAGTGGTCGAGGTTCCGTGCACGGTAGGCCGGCGCGGCGCGACACCGCACAAGGTGGATAAGCCGCCTGCGAGCGTGGCCGGACTGCTGGCGGCGGTCAAGTGCTACGAGGAACTCGCGGCCGAAGCGGCCATTACGGGTGACCGGCGCACGGCGCTTCTCGCGCTGCTGGCCCATCCGCTGGTGCCGTCGCACGAGCTGGCCGAGGTGCTGCTGGCTCGGCTGTTGGAGGCGCATGCGGGGTATCTTCCGCAGTTCAGTGGGTAATGAACGATTTCGTGCTCGGGGTCGATGGGGGCGGGAGCAAGACTCACGCCCTGGCGTTGGACATGCAGGGGCGGTGCGTGGGATTCGGCTCGGCCGGCTGCGGGAGCCACGATTACTCAGGAATTGAACCGGCATGCGCCGAGGTCGCCGGAGCGATCGACGATGCTCGGTCCGAGGCGGGGTTTGCCGGCATGCCGGCGTCTGTCGCGTGCATGGGGCTTTCCGGAGCGGATTTCCCGGACGATTTCGAGATGCTGCACGATCGTTACAGCGCTCTGGGCATCGCCGGGGATGTCGTGATACTGAACGATTCGATTCCGGCGTTTCGGGCGGGCAGCACGCGGCCGTATGGTGTGGTGGTTGTGCTCGGAAGCGGAGCGAACTGCGCTGGCATAGCCAGAGACGGCACGGAGAGGCGCTGCCTCAGCCAGGGCTACGTGTTCGGGGACTGGGGCAGCGGCAACTGGATCGGAACCGAGGTCCTGCACTGCGTCTACCGCGCATGGACCGGGCGCGGAAAACAGACCGCGCTTACCGAGTTGGTGAAGGATCACTTTGCCGAAGATGATCTATATGAGTTGGCGTGGAAGATCACGCGGCGGCAGATACCGCCTTCGGACATCAGGCTGCTGACGCCGCTTGTGTTCGAGGCTGCGTGCGACGGAGATGAAGTTGCGTGCGACATTGTGAGACGGGTCGGCGCTGAGGCCGGTGTGAGCGCGTGTGCGATGATGAAGAGCGTGGACTTACTGGATACGGAGATCGAGGTCGTGCTGGCGGGGAGCGTGTTCAACGGCAGAGGATCGCTGCTGCTGGACACCGTGCGCGAACTGGTGCTCGCGGCGAATCCGCATGCGGCGGTTGTCCGGCCACGGTTCGAGCCGGTTGTCGGCGCGGGGCTGCTTGCACTGGAGAGGGCGGGCGTGGCGGTCGGTGCCGATGTGATGAAGCGATTGGAGGAGAGTCTGCCGTGCAGTTTGCGCGCACAATGAGGGCGGCAATACTGGTTCTGGCGATGTCTGCCGCATTCGGGTTGGCGGCGACCTCGGCGCTCGGGCAGTCGTGGGAGTTCGGCACGAGCAGCACGGAAGGCTGGACCGCCGCCCAGGGCATATCCAACCTGCACACGTCGATCGGCTCGCTGGTGGGCGACGTGACGGGTTCTGATCCCTACCTGATCGGTCCGCGCAACCCGGACATCAACGCTTCCGCCTCGCATTACATCCAGATTCGCATGAAGACCAACGCCGGGACCCGCGCGGAGTTCTTCTGGAAGACTGCGGCCGACCCCAACTTCAAATCGGGCCGCGAGGTCGCCTTTGCCCTCAATGCCGACAACCAGTATCACGAATACACCGATCGACATGTCCACCAACCCGGAATGGACGGGCAGCGTCAACACTCTGCGGCTTGATCCCAGTGAACTGGCCGAAGGGCATTTTGCGATCGACTACATCCGCGTCGTATCGTCCGCACCTGCGGTGATCGAGGCAACCGCGCCGTCCGCGCCGACGAGATTTGCGCTTGTCGGAGAGCCGATCATGGTCTCGGTGACGGTCAGAAACAAGGGCTATTCGTATGCCACAGGGGTTCAGGGGACGCTCACCGCTCCCGGTCTGACGATCCTCACCACGCAGCCCGTATCCGCCGGAACCATCGCGGCTGGAGGCGAGGCCAAGCTGCAATGGCAGTTGAGCGCGAATTCGGCGCGGGTGGTCAACCTGTCTGCTGCAATCACGGCATCGAATCCGGCCGTGTCGATCACTAAGTCCGCGTTCCTCGTCGTGACCGGGCCGCGGCCTTCGCTTTCGAGCGACGCGCCAGACCACGCTCAGGCGTGGAAGGACGCGGACGGCAACGCGGTCATCGAGAACTCGAAGGTGCGGATGGTTTTCTACGACAGCTCGGTCGGCTACGGCGTCGGCGAGCTCTACGTGTGGAACGCTGGGGCGTGGGACCTGGCCGCGGCGACCAGCCCGCTCTCGTATCTCGGCTACCGGCGCACAACCGGAACGGAGGCGATGGTCGCGCTCGTTCCAGCCACCGCAATGGTCGAGTCGGTGGGTTCGGGGGCAAGGCTCACGCTGCTGTTCGCCTGCTCGGACATCGACGGCGGGCAGTGGCAGGGGTCGATGACGTACGACCTGGCGGACGACTCCGACCTCGTCTCCGTCAGGTTCACTCTGAGCTGTTCGCTGCAGCGCAACCTTCTCTACTGGACCGGTCCGAGCCTCGCCGCGGGCAATCGCTGCTTCGGAGTTGCCAAGAGCCAGGCCCTGTTCCCGGGGCTTGAGTGGCTTAGCGGTTCGGAGCAGTCGTCGAACACGCTGGAGTCGGCTTCCCGGTTCAATCTGAAGGTTGTGCCGCATCCCTACAAGGTGACGCTCCCTCTGATGGCCGTCAGCGGCGGCGGGAAGCTGGTCGCGCTGCTTTGGGACCCTCTGCAGAAGTGGGACGGCACGAACGCCTGCCCGCTGGCGTGCTTCAGTTCGCCGAACTGGTTCGAGGGACAGGAGAACCACCTTATGGAGCTGCTGGTCCCCACAGTGCCGCGATGGGTGTCGGAAAACACGACCTCAGCGTTCTCGCCGTATACGCTTCCGGCCAATGCTCAACTCTCGCTCGAATGCCGCTATCTGGCTCGCGCCGGGGCGGACGTGTTGGACGCGGCCCAGCAGTGGTATTCGACGTTCGGGACGCCCGCAATGCCGGGCGGGAGCGGATTGTTGGAGTCCGGCCTGCAGACGGCCCGATCCGGGCTGATGAACACGCTCTGGAACTCCAGCAGCAAGGGCTGGTCGAACTCGGTGGGCGAGAGTCCGTCGCCATATCCCGAGCTGGCTCAGGATCTGATCTCAGATTCGCTTACCGAGCCGGACCCTGCGACCAGGGCCGCCTTGAGGGCGCGGGCGGACGAGGCCGTGCAGAAATGCATCGCGCTGTCCGGGGCTATCGGGCTTGGGTCGGGCTCGGGGTCGCACACGCCTGACTATCGGCTTCCGTATTTCGTGGGACATCTCGACGAACTCGCGGCGAGGATGCAGTCCGACGTCGGCGGCCTCATTGCAGCGCAGCAGACCGACGGCGGCTGGCTCGTCAAGACCGATCCGGCCCATCCCGAGCTTACTACGGCGGGCACCAAAGAGCTGGGTTCATGCGCGCAGAAGGCCTACCAGGTGCTGCGTTACGCGCGCGTTTCCGGCAGCGGCGCCGCCCAGAGCGCGGGCATTCGGGCGCTGGGCTACATGAACGGTTTCACGATCCCGCGCGCGGCGCAGGTATGGGAGGTCCCTCAACACGCGCCGGACATCCTGGCCGCGTCCTGGGCATGTGGCGCATACCTTGAGGGTTACCTGCTCACGGGCGATTCGAGCTACCTCGACAAGGCGCGGTACTGGGCGGAAGCGGGGCTGCCCTTCGTCTACAGTTGGCGGAGCGCCCGACCGCTCGATTGTGGACTATGCATCGGTGCCCGTGTTCGGGTGCTCGTTCTTCACCATTCCGTGGTACGGGCTGCCCGTGCAGTGGTGCGGGATGGTGCACGCCTACTTCATCAACCGGCTCGCGGACTATGACACGTCCATGCCGTGGCGTACGATTGCCGAGGGACTGACCAGAAGTGGGGTTCAGCAGATGCTCGTCAGCCCATATCCAGGCACGTACCCGGACTCACTGCAACGTGCTCTACAACAATACGCCCAACCCGGTCTACATCAACCCGGACACGATCTACAAGTGCGCGTCCGCGCTGCTGGGGCGCTTTGGCGAGGTGAACGTCAAGGTGATCACAGGCCCCGCCAGAATAGCGCGTGTCAGCACGGGGGCGAGGGTCCTGCTGGGCTGCTATAACGCCGCCGGCAATCAGCTCGTGCTGAAGGTTCAGTACCCGGTCTCGGAGACCGCGCACCTGCTCGTGTTCGGTACGGGGTCGCCGATTGCAGTCTACAAGGGCTCCGAGCCGCTTGCATACAGCGACGAAGTGGACCTGTGCGCTGAGGGCTGGTACTACGATTCGGGTCAGGGCTGCGTCGTGATCAAGGCGGTGCAGGGCTCGTATGAGCAGACGATCAGCGTGTTGACCGGAGGGAGTCTGACGCCTATTGTCGAACCTGATGGGCCGGATGGGGCGAAGGCGCTGCCGAACGGCACGCTGATAAGCGTCGCCGGGGTCGTGACTGGGTGTTTTCCGCGGGTGGTCTACGTTCAGTCAGAGAGCGGGGTGCCGGGCATCAAGGCGTTTCTGGCTTCGTCGTCGCCGCCGCCGGTCAAGGTCGGCGACCGTGCGGAGGTCATCGGGTATCTCGCTACGTCGGCGGGAGAGAGATACATAGCCAACGCCGATGTTCGACCGTTGCCGTGACTGCGATGCCTGGCACGGGTTCGAGAACGACACGGTCGTCATTACGGGGAGGCAGGAAGTATGACATATATGCTGCGCGAGGTGCATCAGCAGCCGGAGATCATCAGGCGGCTGGCCGGCCTGGAGTCGGAGAACATAGCCCGGCTGGCACTGGAGATGCGGGAGCGGCGCATCAACCTGGTCATCACCGTCGCCAGGGGCAGCTCGCACCACGCCGCGATCTATGCGAAGTACCTCTTCGAAACGGTCAACGGGATCCCGGTCGCGCACGCGGAGCCATCCGTCTACACGCTGTACAACGCGCAGCTCGATCTGGAGCGGACGCTTGTGCTGGGGATATCGCAGTCCGGGGAGGGCCTCGACGTCGGGGACTACCTGCTTCGGGCAAAGAGCCAGGGCGCGTTCACGGCAGCAATCGCTAACGACCCGGATTCCAGGATCACGACCATCGCCGACTCGGTCATATTCTGTCACGCCGACAAGGAGATCAGTCTCGCCGCGACCAAGACCTATACGTCCGCCCTGGCGGCGATCTGCCTGCTTTCCGCGGAACTGGCGGGCGATCCGGGACAGGCCGAGGCGGTGCTGATCGCGGCGGACAAGATGGACCAGGTGCTTGCCTTGGAGCCACAGCTTGCCGACCTGGGCCGCGGCTACGCCGACCTAAACCGCTGCTTCATCGTATCGCGCGGCATTAACCTCTGCACCGCAATGGAGTCGTCGCTTAAGATGATCGAAAGCTGCTACATCGGCGCGCAGGCATACTCCGCTGCCGGCTTTATGCACGGGCCGGTCGCGGCGGTCTCGGAGACTTCGAACTGCTTCCTGCTGGCCCCTGACGGCGCCGCGCTGGATTCCATCCTGGTTGTGGCGGACACGGCGAGGGAAAGGCGCGCCGACAGCGTCATATTCGCGGCTGAGGAAGCGGCGCTCGCGCGAGCGACGGTCGGAATCCGGATGCCATCCGGCATCGATGAGATCGTCAGCCCGATGGTGTATATCACGGCAGTGCAGGTCTTCGTGAACTACCTCGCCGAGGCTAAAGGCTGCGACCCCGACCATCCGAGAGGGCTGACGAAGGTCATTCTGACACGATGAGCGACTATGCAGAGCTCAAGGAGCGCCTCTCGGCCGGCTGGAACACCTGGAACACGCGCAGCGTGCTCTCGCACGTGATGCTGCCGGAGTGCTTCGCCGTCAACTTCGCTCTCAAGGACTACTCCGATGGCTCCTATCTCAAGGAAGCTTTCATCGGCAAGCATGGCGATGCGGACGCGCGGGTGCGTCCCGGCATCCGCACGTACGACGGCACTTACACAGACCTCACTTTGACGTGGAAGAGTATCACGCTTCGGATCGAGAGCGCAACGTGCGAGGGTGACCTGGTTGCGCTCGTCACGCCGCAGCAGATTGGATGCAAAGCCCCTGCCCTCGTTGTGGAGCCGGGGGTGCTGTGGAACCGGGCGGGCTTCGTGCGCAGGGACGGCGATGAGCTTATAGGGTGCCTGCCGGAGCGTGAGGTGCGCGTTACGGCGACTCGTCAGTGTGTTGATGACCCATACGTGCAGATGCAGTCGCCTTACCTGGCCCTGGCACTCGACCAGCCTGTCGGAGTGTGCGCGGGCCGGCGGCGCAGCCTTGCGGAGATCAGCGAGATCGTCGCGCGCGGCAGAGCCAAGCGCGAGGGGATCAGCCGCCCATACGGCGAACTGGCCGAGGTCTACGACGCGATGCAGACCTGCCTGGCGTGGGACACCATCTACGATCCGCTGCACGACCGCGTCGTTTCGCCCGTCAGCCGGGACTGGAGCTGCGGCGCCGGGGGCTACATCCTGTTCTGCTGGGACACGTATTTCGCCGCGCTCATGGCGTCCATCGACAACAGGGACCTGGCCTACGCGAACGCAATCGAGATCACGCGCGAGGGCGTACAGCTTGGCTTTGTCCCAAACGCCGCGAGCGCCACGGGCTTTGTTACGCGCGACCGCTCGCAGCCGCCGGTAGGCTCGGTGGTGGTCGAGTTGCTCTTTCGCAAGTTCGGTGACCGGTGGCTGCTGGAGGAGGTGTTCGACGGCCTGCTCTCCTGGAACCGCTGGTGGAACGAACACCGACGGAGCGCATCGGGGCTGCTCGCGTGGGGGTCGGACTTCTACGAGCCGGTGGTTGGCAACTACTGGGAGCGCACCGGGGTCGGAGAGGCGTTCGGCGCGGTGCTGGAGTCCGGGCTCGACAATTCGCCGCTGTATGACGGCATCGGATTTGACAAGGAGTCCCGCTTACTGCAGGTGGCTGATGTCGGGTTGAACGGCCTCTACGTCGCCGACTGCCGTGCGCTGGCTCGAATCGCGGAGGCGCTTGGGCGGTCAGCGGCGGCTGCGGAGTTGGACGCTCGCGCCGTGGAGTATGCTTCGCTTCTGGGCACGTTGTGGGACGATGCCGCCGGGATCTTCCTCAATCGCCGCACCGACGACGGCGAGTTCGTCCGCAGGCTGGCGCCCACCAACTTCTACCCGCTGCTCGGCGGCGCGGCGACGCCCGATCAGGCGCGGCGCATGATAGAAGAGCACTTCTACGACCCGCGCGAGTTCTGGGGCGACTGGATACTGCCCTCGATCGCGCGCAGCGACCCCGCCTATGCCGATCAGGACTACTGGCGCGGACGAATATGGGCGCCGATGAACCTGCTCGTCTACCTGGGCATGCGCAACTATGATCTCGCGGGCGCACGCGCCGACCTGGCGGGCAGGTCCGCGCAACTGCTGCTGATGGAATGGCGGGAGAGCGGCCACGTGCACGAGAACTACAACGCCGACACCGGCCGCGGCTGCGATGGCGCCAACAGCGACCCGTTCTACCACTGGGGCGGGCTGCTTAGTCTGATATCATTGATCGAGGCAGGTTACCTCGATAACGGGAGTCAGAATGAATCCTAAGGTCTTCGTTGTAGCGAACTCGCACATCGACCCCGTTTGGCTGTGGGACAAATACGAGGGGATCGATGAAGTGCTCAGCACGTTCAAGTCCGCGTGCGACCGGCTCGACGAGTATCCCGGTCTCCGGTTCTCGGCCAGCTCGATCTGCTTCTACAAGTGGGTCGAGCAGTACGCGCCGGACGTCTTCGAGAGGATCAGGGCGCACATCGCGTCGGGGCGGTGGGAGGTCGTCGGAGGGTGGCTGGTCGAGACGGACTGCAATCTTCCGCTTGCGCAAAGCTTCCAAAAGAGCGCCGAACTGTCGCGCGAGTTCACGCAGAGCCGCTTTGGGCTCGTCACGCCCGTAGCATTCAGCCCTGACTCGTTCGGGCACGCGGCCCCGCTGCCAGCGATTCTGGCGGATTCCGGCTTTAAGTACCTACGTGTTCCAGCGGCCGTCAGAAGCGGAGAAGCCTGACTTGCCTGATGACCTGTTCTACTGGGAGCACGGCGGCAAACGCGTGCTGACCTACAGGCTCAGGTTCAGCTACAGCCAGGGGTTCAACTTCGATGAAGGCAAGGTCGGGCAGATGATCTTGGACCAGCAATTCCTCGCCCGCGGCCTAGCCTGCTTCTTCTTCGGCATGGGCGATCACGGCGGCGGCCCGACAAAGCGCGAGATCGAGGCTCTACGGAGGATTATCGCTTCTCGGAATGACCTCGACATCGCGTTCGGCACCTGCCTGGATTTCTTCAGGGAGGCCGAGAAGCTGCCGGACATACCGACGTACTCCGGCGATCTGCACAGACACGCGGTCGGCTGCTATTCGGTGAACCGTGCTCTCAAGGACGCGGTCCGGCAGTCGGAACGGTCGCTTCTCTATGCTCAACGTGTCGTCGATTGCGCCGGTGGAACAGGCGAGATCGACCTCGACCCGCTGTGGGAGAAGGTCATCTTCAACCAGTTCCACGACATCCTGCCCGGGTCGGCTTCCCCTGACGCGGTGAGGCAGGCCATCAACGAGCTGGGCGGAGTTCAGGATTCGTGCGGTGGAGTATCGTACGGAATGCTGAGGGGGATCGCATCGACGACTCCCGCGAGGTGCCCGCAGGGCGAGTTCCGCATCTTCAACTCGCTTCCGAGGCCGATCACAGCGCCACTCGAACTCGAGAGCTTCCTGTATTTCCGCGAGGGCGCGCCGTTTGTGGACTCGACGGGCCGGGTCATCGAGGTCCAGGATGTCACGCCGTCTGTCGCGTGCCTGAACCATCGCTGGCTGTTTGTCGATACGATTCCGGCGATGAGTGAGAAGGGTTACTTCTTCGACAGCGACGCCCCTCTGCTCCGGCGCAAGTTCGAGAATCCTCTGTTCGAGGCCGGAAGCGAGGTCTGCTCAGGGCGTCACAAGTTGGAAAGCCCCGGCCGGCTGGTCGATGCGTTCAACGGCGAGCCGCTCCTTAAGTCGCCCATCGCCCTGAGCGTCATCCGCGACTCAAGCGACACCTGGAGCCACGGGCTTCACGGCTACGGCCGCGAGTGCGAATATTTCCAGCCACAGGAGTCGAGCGTGTGCCGGGGGCCGGTCGAGTCGATGCTGATTGTCAGACAGAGATTCGGGGGTTCGTCGGCCGAGTTGGTGTATAGAGCATACAGAGACCTGCCGTTTGTCGATCTTCATATCAAGGTCCACTGGAGTGAGCCGCAGAGCATTCTGAAGCTGGAGATCGAGCCGGCCGCCGGGTTCGAGGCGTTCACGGTGCAGGGGCCGGGCGCGGCCATTGTGAAGACGACGGACGGCATCGAGGAGCCTCTGCACGGCTGGATCAAGGCGTCAGATCTCGTCATTCTGCAGGACGGCGCGTTCGCGATGGATCGCGTCGGAGGCAGGATAAGGATCACCCTCGTCAGGTCGAGCCTCTACGGCTACGACCACAGGTGGGCAATCGACAGACTGGGGCCGGTCAGCCATACCGATCAGGGAGAGCATGCGTTCAGGCTGCGGTTCATGCAGGCGGGCGATCTGAGTCCGGCAGGTATCGATGCGCTGTTTGCCGAGTTCATCGAGCCGTTCAAGGTCGTTCGAAGCAATGCATGACGGCCCAAGAGAAAGGAATGCGACTTGGCTATACGTATCGGGATAATAGGGAACAGCGGGCACTATGGATACGCGCTTGAAGGGGTTCGCGAGATGCGAGACGCCGTGATCTGCGCGATCGCGCCCGGCTGCGCTGGCGAAGACATGTCCAGGCTGCACGAAGCTCTGGCCGCGTCGTCGATCTCTCCGAAGCGCTACGATGACTATGCGGAGATGCTCGATCGCGAAGAGCTGGACGTGGCGGTCGTCAACCCTTACTTCCACCTGAGTTCGAAGGTCACGATAGACGCTCTGAACCGAGGGATTCCCGTGCTGGGCGAGAAGCCTCTCGCTATCGATCGCGAGTCGCTCAACGGGATCAGGCAGGCCCAACTCCAGTCAGGCGCCAGGATCAGTATGATGCTCGCGTTCCGCTACGACGCCAGGTTTCGCGCGGCAAGGCAGCTTGTCGCGGATGGGGCAATCGGCGAGCCGGCGCTGGGGTACTCGCAGAAGTCGTATAAGCTCGGCGAAAGGCCGGCGTTCTATTGCACGAGGGAGACGTTCGGCGGCCTGATTCCCTGGGTGGGAATCCACGCCATAGACTGGTTCCGCTGGGTCAGCGGCGTGGACTATGCCGCTGTGACCGCGCACCACGCGAACCTCCACGCGCCGCAGGTACGGTGAGATGGAGGATACAGCGGGCATGCCTTTTCGAGCTCCAAAACGGCGGAAGTGCGGTGATGACATTCGACTACCTCAGGCCGGGCGGAGCGCAAACGCACGCCGACGATCGCCTGCGCCTGATAGGTTCGAGCGGCTGCCTGGATATATCGTTGGCCGGCCTGACGCTGACCGACGCGAACGGGACGCGAAGCATCAAACCCACTGCGCCTCAGCATGGCCTCTTCGCCGACTTCGCGTTGAGCATTGCTGACGAAGGTCACAAGTGCCTGATATCGACCGAAGAGGCAATCGAGGTGACGGAGATCTCGCTGCTTGCCAGAGACGCGGCGGACAGTGGACGCAGGGTAGATTTGTCTCAAGCAGGCGGAAGGTAGAAGATGGCGGAAGCAATACGAGCAGGCATTATTGGAATGGGCGGGTTCGCCGGGCATCATCACGACGCTGTCAAGCGACTTGAGGAAGAAGGCGAGTGCAAGCTCATCTGTGGGTGCGATCCGAATCCGGGCGCGTTCGAGGACAGAATGCGGGAATGGGACCTGTCCGGCAGGAGCGTCGCCGTGTTCGATGACTATCGCGATATGCTCGAAGCCTGCCACGAACGCCTCGACCTTGTGACCATACCGACGCCTGTCCCTCTCCACGCTCCGATGCACCGCGCGTGTGTACAAAAGGGCCTGCCGGTTTATCTCGAAAAGCCGCCTACGCTGGATTATACCGAGTTGGATGAGATGCTTGCCGTCGAAGAACGAGCGGCCAAGCTCACCAATGTCGGGTTCAACTTCATCATAGACTCGCGGCGGCAGCGGCTGAAGCGCAGGATGCTTGATGGAGAGTTCGGGGCTGTTCGCCAGGTGTGTTTCTGCGGGCTCTGGCCTCGTCCTGTTTCGTACTATCAGCGCAGCCCGTGGGCGGGTCGGCTCATGCTCGACGGGCAGCTTGTTCTGGACTCCTGCATGGGAAACGCGATGGCCCACTATGTGCACAACGTGCTGTTCTGGGCGGGTTCGGGCGAGCTGTCCTCCTGGGGTGAAGTATCCGAGGTCACCGCCGAGCTGTATCGCGCGCACGATATTCAGGGCGTGGATACGGTCTTTGTGACGGCGAAGACTACGGGAGGCCCGAACCTGCAGATGGCGCTGTCTCACGCATGCGACGGCGAGTCACGGAACCCCGAGTGGGTCGTCTGCGATGACGCCGTCATCCGCTACACCACGGGCAGGCCGTACACGATCGAGCGGAAGGACGGCAGGACCGAGACAGGCGAATCAGATCCGCACGTCGGGCTGTATGACAACCTGCTGGCCTATCTCGCGTATCTGCGGGGCGATGCGGACAGACCCATCACGAGGCTGGCTGACTCCCGCCCGTTCGTTCACTGCTGCGATCTCGCTTACGTGGCCGCTCAGAGGATAACGACCGTTGCGTCGAGTTATGTCACTCGGGCCGGCGAGTCGGTGGCCATCAAGGGGATCGAGGACATCGTGGATGAGTTCTTCCGCACGGGTTCGATGCCGAGCGAGCAGCGCGTCGGATGGGCGCGGCCGGGTGGGACGGCTTCGGTATCGGAGCTTCCGAGGCTGCGCGAGACGGTCCTCGCGATGACTTAGCCTGTCTGACAGTGCCATAGCTGCAACCGGCCGGGCAGTTCGCTCGGTGCGGCTGTGCCGGTTGTGCCGATCTGGCAGACAGTGATCGATGCGGCCAGGTTCGCGATCAGCGCCGCTTCGGCCAGTTCCGCCCCCGATGCAAGAGCAAGTACAGCCGCCGCAGTTGCGCTGTCACCGGCGCCCGTGGGATCGATAGGCCCATCGACTCTTACCCCCGGGACCTCATCATAGCCGCCGTCGTGGAACACCAGGATTCCGCGCTCTGATGCCGTCACGAACACCGGTTTTCCCGCGCGCGCGGCGAGGATGCGACCGGCCTCGACTGCCTTGCCTATATCGAACTCCGCGCAGCCGGGAAACACCGCGGCAACCGCCTCGCTCTGGTTCGGCTTGAGGAAGCAGTTCGCAAACAAACCGATCCGGCTCCTGCTGTCCACCCAGAAGGCGACGTCCGGATTCCTGGCCGCCAGCGCCCCGATCACCTCCCGGACGCGAGAGGTCACAACCCCGCAGTCCGCCTCATCAACCTGGTCCGCGACGATCAGAGCGTCGATCTCAGGAAGCGTGCGGGACAGCGCATCGATGAGCTTCCGTTCTACGTCTTCCGGCAGGGGCGCGCGATTCTTTGTGTCATATCGCTCACGCTCGCCGGCAAGTCCTGTGACGCTGGCATCCCGAGGCTTCAGATATGTCGGCGTGCTGCGCGCCGGGACGCACAGCAGGTGATCCGCGCGGCAGCCCAGCCCGGCCAGATCCTGCCTGAGTTCATATCCCTCGCCGTCGTCGCCAGTGAAACCAATGGCCGTCACCTCACGCGCGCCTAGCGACACCAGGTTATTCACTATGGTGCCCGCCGCTCCCGGGCTGTGGCGGACGCTGACAACCTGATTCGCAATCTTGCCCGTCTCAAGCGATATCTCCGCCAGCGACGGGTCGATCTCGATGTATCTGTCCAGGAAGAAGTCACCGATGACGCCTATCCTCCGGTCACCGAAACGCCCTACAAGCTCTCCAAGCCTCTGCGCGGTCATCATGGCTTCCGCACCTTCAGCTCGTTATGCAGGTTCACCAGGAAATGCCGGTTATCCATGCAGATATAGTCGAGCGTGCCGCCCATCCGATAGAACGTCTTGCAGAACCTCAGGTAATACGCGGGGTTGTCATTAGGCGGCTCGCCTTGCGCCCAGTCCCACCCACCGCCATCCTGAATATCGACCACGGCCATATAGTGATCTGAGATCGCCTGCCCGGTCTGCTGGATAGACTTGTTGTTTGCCATCGAAAGCGACTTCTCGAATATCATGGGGCCATGACAGCGGACCCCACTGACAGATGCACACCGCCGCCTAGATTGCTCACGCTGTCGGCATACGACAGGAAGTCCCACACGCCCGCCCGACCTGTCGCCCCGCCGCTATTCGCGCGATGGGTGTATATGATGTCGTAACCGATTCCCGGATGCACGGTGAGCGGAATCCCATTCGCCCACGCGGCGTATTGGATGCTGCACGCCTTGAAAGGATGCTCCACCTGCAGATGTCCTTCGGGCAGATCCAGCTTCGAGATCACCGAGAGCGCATCCGCAAGCGCGCCGAGTTCATCACCGATAACATCCCTCACGCAGCATCCCGGCAATGCGGTCCTTGAGTGAGTCTCTCGACGGAACATCGATACCATCCTCCGAAATCATTCTCCCAATGGACCAGCCGTAGCCGAGGCCGTCGATTCCGCCCATTGCGATAGCAAGGTTCGTGAACCGCCCAGTCTCTTCCCAGGTGCCGAACATGCCGCGCGCCACGTAGTCCCGCACACTCTCACCGCTCTTGCCGATGTACGCGAACTCCCAGTCGTGAATCGACCCCGCGCCATTTGTGGCAAGGTGGGTGACCCAGCCTTCCTCGATCAGACGAACCACGATCGGCCCGAGCCCGTTCTTGACCAGATGAGCGCCATACACCATCATGACGGAGCTGCCGGCCTCGCGCGCGGCAACGATCCTGTCGGCAAGCTGCCCGATCTGTGCCTGTTCCTGTTCGGCAAGCAAAAACGGCGATGTCTCCGGCGAGACTGCGATACGAGAGATATCGAGCAGATGGTCTCGCTGGGCGAGAGGGTAGCATCCGCAGCAGGTCACGGTCCATCCTACGCATCAGAAGTCCTCCCCGAACAGATAGCCTGCGAGCGTCCGCGCCTCCGCAAAGTCGGGCACTATGATGTCCGCGCCTACACCTATGAGCCTGTCACGCTTGAACGCGTCCGGCTTTCCGCTGCGGTTCTTCTTCGTCGCTTGCGACCCCAATCGCGGCGCCTCCCGTGGACTTCGTATTGTCGAGTTCGACGTAGCCGTCGCCAAACCCCAGCAGCCTGCTCCCCGGCACGTCATTGTCGGACAGAATCGTCTCGATGACCCTCGCCTTGGAGTAGTTCCGGTAGTCTTCGATGGCGCCGTATATGTGCTTGCCGAAATACGGAGTGAGTCCGAGCAGTTCGGCTTCGTCACGAACGCTGTGCTCGTCGGTGCCGCTTGCAAGGTAGAGCGTCACGCCGCGTTCTCCTAGCGCATCGAGCAAGTCGTAAGAGCCGGGAACGAGCATTTCCGCGGGCCGGATCCGACCGCAACGCAGACCCTCGAGCCTGTCCTCTATCCGGTCCATCAAGAGATCGAGATACATGCTCTTGTAGACAGACGGCTCAAGCGCAGCTCCGCCTCTGCGCCGAACTTCCTCGCGGAAATCGATCATCTGATAGATGGTCTGCTTGCCGGTGTTGCGCGATATCAGGTCATTGACGCAGCCGCGGACCTCTTCCTCGGGCTCACATTCCGGGGTGCCGAGCAGTATCCTCAACCATCATCGGTCCCATTACCTTCGGCCATCCCTCCCTGAGCAGGCTCAGCGTGCCGTCAAAGTCAAAGAGCGCGTGCGAGTAAGCTCCTCGTCCGGCAGGCTCGCGGATTATCTCGATGCTGCTTCCCGGCAGAAACCGGCCGCATTCTATATCCTCGATCTTGCGCGTGTAGTCCGATTCGCTTGCAGATGCAGAGCGTTCCATTCTGGCCAAACTCCCTATCCCGCTTCAGATGTTTCTTCCAGGGTCTCGCCCCTGAGGCCGGCCCCGCACGACTGCCTGACGATAAGCCGCCCGAGGATCTTCTCGCTGACCGGGTACTTCAGCCGTCCGTCGATTCGCCCCAATACGAGGTCAGCGGCTCTTCGGCCCATTTCGACGGCGGGCTGATGGATCGTTGTGAGAGGCGGGGTCACCAGGCCGGAGACCGCGATGTTATCAAACCCCACTACAGCGACGTCTTCCGGCACCCTCAGCCCTATCATATTACAGGCTCGGATGATCTTGATCGCCAGCAGATCGCAGACCGCGAACACGACCGACGGACACCCGGCATTCTCGTAGTAGGCTCGGAATCCGGCCTGGTCGTAGCTGTCGCATTCGTACTCCGAAATGCTGGATGCCTGCGCGCTCAGCTCCTCCGAGAAACACAGTCCCGCCTCGGAGAGCGCATCCCGGTAGCCCGCGAATCTCTCATTGCCGGCAAAATCGGTCTCTTCGCGGCCCAGGTGCAGAAAACCGATCCGTTCGTGGCCCAGGCCTATGAGGTGGTTCACGATCCTCTTCGCGCCGGCGTAGTTGTCCATCACGATCTTGGTGAGATTGTCCTCATCTATGTTCTGCTCCAGGACTACCACGGGCACGCCTGAGTCCTCGATCCTCAGAAGATGATCTATCTGATCCCTGTGCGAAACGACCCTACGCGACGGAATGACCACGATACCATCAACGCGGCGGTCTCGCAGCATCTCCAGATAGTGGGTTTCGCGGTTCTGATCGAACTCGCTGCAGCACATGATGATGTTGTAGCCGGCCACGTAGGCGATGCTCTCGATGCCGTTGACCATGGCCGAATAAGCCGTGTTCCCGATCACGGGGACTACGACTCCAAGGGTGCAGGTGCGGTTTCTGGACAGCGACTTGGCAACCAGCGACGGGGTGTATCCCATTCGTGCGGCAGCCTGGACAACGCGCTTGCGTGTATCGGCGTGGACGCGCCCCGTGCCGTTCAATGCGTGTCCGACCGTTCCTGGAGACAGCCCCAACTCGCGGGCTATATCGTAGATGGTAGTCTTGGAGTTACCGTCTTTGCTCATCGTTCCCACACCAGTGCCAGACTGCACGACCGGTCGCGCAGTTCGCACTTGAGTATTGTGCCACACGGAGCGGACGCTGTCAAGCTCCCCGCAGCAGAGGGCGCGGTGAACAACCCTGATCTCCGCCAACTGCTGCTAGACCGGTCGTGCGTTTCATCCACGCGCGACCTGTGTCTCATCGTCACCTATACGTGCCGGGGCCGACCTAGCAAGTTGGATGTCGTGCGGTCTTGAGTCCTCTGTTCGTGGCGAACCGCACCATTGAGGATGTATATCGACAAGAACGAGGGTGTGGCGCACACTCTACGAAAAGCAGGAAATGCCCGAGAAGCGCAGGTTACTCGATCTAGTGTGTTCGAACTCCGATTGGCGGGATGGCAGACTGCTTACTAGCTAACGAAGACCCTTCGATTCGATCGTGTAAATGCGGAACCTCAGCAAGGAACTACCCCCACCCGATCCGGCTCATGTGGCCGTACATGAAAAATGGCTCCCCGGCCTGGACTCGAACCAGGAACCCCCTGGTTAACAGCCAAGTGCTCTGCCAATTGAGCTACCGAGGAGCGTATTTGACAACGGGATTATACCAGGGACGCGCCCGACTTGTCAACGTTTTCCGTTCGCGCACGTGCCGGCTTGATCCTCGTTTGTGCTACAATAGTGCCTGAATGGGTAGCAAGCAGCGTGTGCCCTGCCACGCGGCAGAGCGCGTGGCACGCTACGCGGCAGAGCGCGTGGCCTCCCACGCGGGAAAGCGCGTGGCACCCTACGCGGGACAGGAGTTGTGACAACAGATGACCGGTGAACTACAGCTTGCCCTTATCGGCTGCGGCGGAATGGGGACCAAACTCGGGAAGTCGCTCAACGCTCTCGACGGCGCGCGTATCGCCGTCTGCTGCGATATCGATCAGGACCGCCTGTCAAAGATAGCCGCCGAGCTGGGAGCGGACGAGTCCGTCATCGACTATCGCGACGCGCTCGCAAACCCCGCAGTGGATGCCGTTATCATCGCCACGCCCAACGACCTCCACGCCCCGATGGCGATCGACGCCGCCAATGCCGGCAAGCACGTCTATACGGAGAAGCCCATGGCGCTCTCGGTTGCCGATTGCGACGCGATGATCGCCGCCGCCAAAGCCGCCAACGTCAAGCTGATGGTTGGCCAGGTACTGCGCTATATCGGCAATTTCGCCAAGTCGAAGCAGATCATCGAAACCGGCGAACTCGGCAAGCCTTTCGCCATCGAGATCGATCGTCTCGGCAATGCGTCTCTGCGCTCCGACTGGCGCAAGACAAAGGCCCGGACCGGCGGAATGCTGCCTGAAGTCCATGTCCACGAGCTCGATTTCATGGCCTACGTGCTCGGCGAACCGGTGTCGATCTACGCTCAGTCCGGCCACTTCGGCGATAACCCCTATGACTTCGACGACGAGGTCTTCGCGATAATCCGCTTCGAGGGGGGCGCCATGGGCTCGCTGCACGCCAGTTTCTGCGCTCGAATCGGCCGCTATCATACGAAGATTCTGTGCGAAAAGGGAGCAATCTTCTTCGGCCACGCCCCTGGTGAGGCCATCGTCCAGCGGGCCGGCGGCGAACCCGAACCTCTCGATCTCAGCGACATTCCCGACCCGCACGAGCGCGAATTGGGCGAATTCCTGGAAGCGATACGCACCGATACCGAGCCGAAGATCACTGGAGCCCAAGGGCGACGCGCGATCGGCATGTGCCAGGGAGCAGACATTTCGGCAGAGACCGGCACGGCCGTGAAGCTGCCTCTGTAGTCGAGCGAAAAGGCGATGTAATGGGCATCGAACGCATCGAAAGCCTGCTGTTGATCGCGGCAATTGTGGCGATGCTGGCGAGGCGGCTGCGCCTGCCGTATACGGTAGGGCTTGTGCTGGCAGGCGTCGCGCTGTCATTGTCTACGATTAGCCCCGGCATCGAGCTTACGAAGGACCTCGTCTTCACGTCGTTCCTGCCTCCGCTCATATTCGAGGCCGCTCTCTATATCTCGTGGCGGGAACTGCGCAAGGATCTGGCGGTGATCCTGACTCTCGCGACGCTCGGGGTGCTCTTGTCGGCGGCTCTGACGGCGGCCGGGATGCACCTTGCAGTGGGTTGGAAGTGGCAGTCGGCGATCCTGCTCGGCACGCTGATCGCCGCCACGGACCCGGTCTCGGTCATCGCTCTGTTCAAGGAACTCAACGTTCACGGCCGCCTGCGGCTGCTGGTCGAGGCTGAAAGCCTGTTCAACGACGGCACCGCCGCGGTCTTGTTCAGCATCGCGCTGGCGATGTCCGCGGGCGGACGGGTCACCGCGCCGAACGTTGCACAGGCGTTTGTCGTCACGGTCGCCGGAGGCATCCTCTGCGGCGGGATCGTCGCGGGCTTGATCCTGCTGATATCCGGCCGAACCGAAGATCACCTGATCGAGATAACGTTCACTACCGTTGCCGCTTACGGGTCGTTCCTTTTGGCGGAGCACTTCGGGCTCTCAGGCGTGCTGGCAACACTCACGGCGGGCGTGATCATAGGCAACTTCGGGTCGCTGGGGTCAATCAGCGACCGTGGACGCATAGCGGTAGAGTCGTTCTGGGAGTATATCGCATTCGCGGTCAACTCCCTGGTGTTCCTGCTGATCGGAGTCCGCGAAGCGAGCATTAGTTTCGTACACACGCTGACCCCGGCCATCATCGCCATCGCGCTGGTGCTGGCCGGGAGGGCGCTTGCGGTATACTTCTGCTGCGCACTTTTCCGACGCTCGGGACTGGCCGTGGCCACCAGAGATCAGCACGTGCTGTTCTGGGGCGGCCTGCGAGGCGCGCTCGCGCTGGCGCTCGTGCTCGGCCTGCCGCGAGGGATACCTGAGAGGGAGGCCGTGGTGACTGTCGCGTTTGCGGTCGTTGCATTCTCGGTCGTGGTGCAAGGTCTGACGATAGGGCCCTTGATGAAGAGACTGGGCATAGTCCCCGGCAGGCAATCCGGCGGGGAGTAGGTGAAGGGTACGTAGATGCACTCCGTAATTGAGTCAGAGGCAGATCCGGTCCGCGAGAACATCCGCGAAAACGCGGCGTTCGGCCCGGCATTCATCGTGATGAACGCACTGTCCGCGGTGATGGCCAGCTACGGGCTGCTGTCAAACAGCACGGCCGTCGTCATAGGCGCGATGATCGTCGCGATGCTGCTGGGCCCGATAACGGGTATCGCGCTGGCTCTGGTCGATGCGGACAACAAGCTGCTGAGGAAGTCTCTGATTGCTGAGGCAGGCGGCGTGGCGATAGTCCTTGTGATCTCGATAGTGATCGGGATCATTCACAAGGAAATACCATACGGCACAACCATCCTATCGCGCACCAACCCCAACATACTCGACCTGGCGATCGCGCTGTCAGGCGGAGCCGCCGGCGCGTATGCGATGGTTTCGCCGAGGGTAAGCGCCAGTCTCGTCGGCGTAGCTATCGCGACCGCGCTCGTGCCACCGCTCTGCGCATGCGGCCTCACGCTGGCCCGGGGCGACGCGCAATTGGCATACGGCGGCTTTCTATTGTTCTTCGCAAACCTCGTTGCAATACAATTCGCCTCTTCGGTAACCCTGGCGCTGCTCGGGTATCACAGGATCACTTCCGTGGGAGAGAGATCCGTTCGCAGGCTTGCTATCCTCCACGGCCCCAGCATTCTGCTGCTGCTCGGGCTGGCCACGATTCTGACGATCAACTTCCAGAGGACTCTGAGCGAACGGCGTTTCGAGATCGAGCTGCGCAACCGGCTCAGCTCGCTCATATCCGCGCGGCCCGGCGCCTACCTCGCCGACATGCGGGTCTCCAGGACGCAGAACAAGACCCTCGTGATCGCGGTCGTCAGGGCGCCGTGGGCCTACTCGCCCAACCTGACCGCGGTCATGCAGGAATCCCTGCCCCGCACGCACCCGCCGATGGAGTTCCACATTCGTTCGATCATCACCAAGGAAGCGACCCCGAAAGGCTGGATTAACCAGCCGCCTTCTCAGACGCAATCGCAGATCGGGCCGGGCTCGTGATCGGCCGTCCATCGCTTCGCACTCTCCGGTCCCAACTTTCCACCGCTCGCATTGACACTCCCTTCCCCGTCAGGTATACTTTGTCTGGCCGCCAGTAGGCGGCCCCAGACCTCGTTGTTACCAGGCCGGAGCCGATGAGACACGACCCAGAAAGGCATTCAGACAGGCCGGGCGATGTCGTGAGCGAAATCCTCCACGACGTGGGCGACGAGCTTGCGGCCGTGGTCTCCGTGCCGGGCGAGCTGACCTACCAGACGTTCACCAAGTTCTTTGAGTTCATCGGCGAGACTTCGATGCTGTTGGGCTCGGCGCTCAGGTTCATTTTCCGCGGGGCCATCGATCTGCGCGACACGATCAACCAGATGGCCTTTATTGGCGTGGCGTCGCTGCCCATCGTCCTGATAACGATCGCGTTTTCCGGCGCGGTATTGTCCCTGTATATGTCGCAGCTCGTTGTCAAATGGGGAGTCGGCAGCTACACAGGCGGGGTAGTAGGGATTTCCATCACTCGCGAGATCGCGCCGGTACTGGCGGCGGTGGTAGTGGCGGCGCGATCGGGCAGCGCGATAGCGGCCGAGCTTGGAAGCATGAAAGTCACGGAGCAGATCGACGCTCTCCGCGCGCTTGCGGTCAGCCCGGTTAGATATCTGGTAGTGCCGAGGCTGCTCGCGGTGATCGTGGTGCTTCCGGCCGCAACGGCGCTGGCCGATGTGGTCGGCACGCTCGCCGGATATATGATCGCGGTGATCAACGGCGTTGCGAGCGGTGGCTTCATCAGCACGCTTAAAGCACAGGTCGTTCCCTACGACGTTCAGATGGGCCTCGTGAAGACCATCTTCTTCGGCATCGTGATCGTCATCGTGGGCGCGCAGCAGGGACTGCAGACTACCGGCGGAGCCACCGGCGTCGGCAAGTCCACGACCAACTCGGTCGTCATCTCGATAGTGATTATCTACATATTGAACTTCTTCCTGGCCTACATAATGTTCGGCGGCAGGACGGCGCACCCGTGATAGCAGCGATGCAGTTGTCATATAGGATCAGCGGGCATTCGATCTTGCGCAGGGTAGACCTGACCGTGGAGAAGGGCGAAACGATGGCGGTCATGGGAATGTCCGGCGCGGGCAAGAGCACGCTGCTCAAGTGCATGGGTGGGCTGCAAAGGCCGACGGGCGGACAGATGATGATTGACGGCACCGACATCGCGAGAATGCAGGAGAGGGACCTCGACCGCATTCGATGCAGGATCGGGATGGTGTTTCAATACGCGGCGCTGTTCGATTCGCTCAGCGTTTATGACAACGTGTGCTTCGGCCTCCGACGGCACAACCGTATCAGCGAGGAAGCCATAGCCGAGGTAGTTCGCGCGAAGCTGTCGATGGTCGGGCTGCCGCGAACGGAGGCGCTGATGCCATCGGAGCTTTCGGGCGGCATGCAGAAACGGGTCGGCATGGCACGGGCGCTGGCGATGGAGCCGGATATTGTGCTCTACGATGAACCGACGGCCGGCCTGGACCCGATCACTTCGGCGACGATAGCCGATCTGATCGTCAAAACGAGGGATCAGGTCGGCGTGACATCGGTGGTGGTGACCCACGACGTGCCGACCATCAAGCGGGTCGCGAGCAGGATTGCGATGCTGCATCGCGGAAAGATCATTGCCGTGGGCACGACGGAGGAAATCGAGAACTCCGACGACCCCGCCGTGAAGCAGTTCATGAGCGGCTCGATCGAAGGGCCGATTCAGATCACGCAATAGGAATCGGGTGATGTAAGGTGTTGCTGAGAAACGAGGCGAAAGTCGGTTTGCTGGTGTTTGGGGCGATCATCGTCGTGATCGCTATGTATTGGTTCCTGCGCGGCTACACGCTGGGCGCAACCTCGTACCGGTCTATGCCGTGTTTTCCAACGTCCGCAAGCTCGACAAGGGCGCGGACGTACGCATGGCCGGCGTCAAGGTGGGCCAGGTGACAGACATCAGGCTCACCTCGATCAGCCTCGCCCGCGTGGACATGAACATCTGGGGCGGCACGTGTATACCCGTGGACTCGCAGGCGAGCGTTACGACGGGCGCGTTCATCGGCGATAACTATGTGGAGATCATTCCCGGCTCCAGGCGAGCGTGCCTGCATACGAATATGCGCATCATCAGCAAGGAGCCTATGAACTACGACAAGCTGATCAAGGACGTGGGCAGCCTGGTCAGCCAGTTGCAGGTTGCGGCGGCCGGCCTGAACTCCGTGCTGGCCAACAGACAGACTCTGGCGGAGCTCAGAGATGCCGTGAAGCAGGTGGACATAGCAGCCACATCCGCCAACGGGATCATCGAGTCAGTGCAAGGTATCATCAATCAGTCCTCACCTGAGATCAGGAAAGCGCTGGCCAATGTCGCCAACGCCACGGGCAATGTTGACAAGCTCACGGCGCAGCTCGACAAGTTCGTCAAGGAAGACGCTCAGCCCGACGCCCGCACGATTCTCACTCAGGCCAAAGAGGCCATGACCAATCTCAACGACTCCATCGCCGAGGCCAAGAGCGTCATGACCGACCTGCACTCCGCCGCCGGCGACTACGGGGGCAAGATCGACTCCGCGCTCGACAAGGTGGACACGTCGCTGCAGCAGGCCCAGGAGATGATGGGCAATCTCAACACCGCCAGCGCCAACGTCAAGGAAATCACGTCCGACCCGGACGTCAAGGCGAATATCAAGGCAACGATCAAGAATGCCGCCGACGCAACCGCTCAGGCCAACGCGCTTCTCTGCAGCCTGAACCGGAAAATCGGCGGATTCGGTCAGGGGCCAGTCCGCAAGGCGTCCATACCGGACTACGGCTTCACAACCGACTCGCTCTGGAACACGACCCAGGGCGACTATCGCGTCGACGCCAACTACACGTTCGGCGGCTCGGACAACACGTTCTACCGCATCGGGGCGTTCAACATCGGCGAGACCACGCGGGCCAACCTGCAGGGCGGCTACTCTCTCACCGATACGACCGCCCTTCGCGCCGGAGTCTACGCCTCGAGGGTCGGGTTCGGCATCGACCAGAGGATCGGGAACCGCTTCCTGCTGTCGGGCGACGGTTTCCGGCCCAACAGCCCGGAATACGATCTGCGCGGCGTGCTCACGTTCGGCAACGGCATCGGCCTCTACGGCGGCTGGAGCAGCGCAATTGACGGCAAACCGGATGTCTTCGCGGGCATCCACTATTCTCATTGAGTATCTCGTATTGAGTACCTGAGTATTGTCCAGATGCCACAGCGCGCCCGGGCCAACGGTCAATAGTCAATATTCAATAGTCAATATTCAATATCAAATGTCACGGAGTGACCCATGAAGGTTGTTCTCAACAAAGACGTCAAGGACCTGGGCAGGGCGGGGCAGATCGTCAACGTCGCGGAGGGCTACGCGCGCAACTTCTTGTTCCCGCGCAAGATGGCGAGTCCCGCCGACGCGGGCGCAATGAAACAGATCGAGACCAAGAAGAAGGGCATCGAGCTCAAACAGGAGCATCAGGCCACCGAGGCCAGAGAGATCGCCGAGCGGCTCAAGGGCACGTCGGTGACGGTCAAGGGCAAGACCGGATCGGGAACCAAGCTATATGGCTCGATCACACACCAGGATATTGCCGATGCTCTGCTGAAGCAGCAACATATAAAGGTGGACAAGAGGAGCATTCACGTCGCCGAACCGATCAAATCGACCGGCACGCACGAGGCTTCCATCAAGCTCCACCACGACGTGTCAGTCACGATTACGGTGAAAGTCGTCGCCGAAGATTGACTCTGGAGAATTGACTCTGGAGACAGGTGTGTCACCCTGAACTTGATTCAGGGCCTATCCCTTCGCGCTGGATGCTGAATCAGGTTCAGCATGACAGCTTTCGACTTTTGACTTGGGACTTTTGACTCATCATGGCCACCCAACTCTCGCCAATCGATAGAGTGCCGCCGCAGAATCTCGATGCCGAGCAATCGACTCTCGGCTCGATGATGCTCGAGCGCAGCGCGCTTGAAAAGGGAATGGAGATCCTCCAGGTCGAGGACTTCTACCGCCCGGCACATCAACTCGTCTACGACGCGCTGATGTCGCTTGCGGAGCGCGACGAGCCCGTTGACCTCATCACGCTCCAGGAGGAGCTGCGCAAGCGCGGCAAGCTCGACGACTGCGGCGGGACGGAGTATCTGATGTCGCTGGTCAACTCCGTGCCCACGGCGGCCAACGTCGAGTACTACGCCAAGATCGTCGAGCAGAAGTCCATCCTGCGCAAGCTGATCGCGGCGGGCACGCAGATCATCAGCCTCGCGGCCAACGAGGACGACGACATCGACAACATCACCGATCAGGCCGAGCGGCTCGTATTCGGCGTGGCGCAGCGCAGGATCGGCGAGTATTTCCGCCCGATCACCCCCCTGGTCAACCAGACCTGGGAGTGGATCGAGAAGCGCTATCACGAGAAGGGCGAGGCGAGCGGTATCGCCACGGGGTTCCACAAGCTCGATCACATGACCTCGGGCCTGCAGCCCTCGGACTTCGTGATCGTCGCGGGCCGGCCGTCGATGGGAAAGACAGCGCTCGCGCTTAATATGGCTCTCAACGCGGCGATCGATCACGGGCATACGGTCGCGGTATTCAGCGTCGAGATGTCGGCGGAGCAGTTGGTGCAGAGGATGGTCTGCTCGCTTGCCAAGGCCAATGCGCACCGCCTGCGCACTGGCTACTTCGGCGACGAGGAGTGGAAGCTGATCGCGGAGGCATCCAACAAGCTCTATGGCGCGCCCATCTACATCGATGACACCACCGACATCACCCACCTTGGCATGCGCGCCAAGTGCCGCAGGCTCAAGGCCGAGCATGGCCTCGGGCTGGTCATCGTGGACTATCTGCAGTTGATGCGGTCGCACCGCAACATCGACAACCGCGTCCAGGAGATCTCCGAGATCGCGCGCGGGCTCAAGAGCCTTGCAAGAGAGCTCAAGGTGCCGGTGATTGCGGCGTCGCAGCTCAGCCGGGCGGTCGAGCGGCGCGAGGACAAGAGGCCCATGCTGTCCGACCTGCGCGAATCGGGTTCGATCGAGGCCGAAGCCGACCTGGTCATGATGATCTACAGGCCGGACTACTACGTGATCAAGGAAGTCGAGGACACCGAGGGGGTTCGTGGCAGGGAGGGCGTTCAGGAAGGCAGGCGGGACGTGGAAGTGACCGAGGTCCTCATCGCCAAGCACCGCAACGGCCCCACCGGCACCGTCAAGCTTGGCTTCGTCAAGGAGTTCGCGTCCTTCGAGAACCTCTACGAAGGCGCGGAAGAGTGATTCATTTACTATTTGATATTGACTATTGACTATTTGCCATCGTTCCCCAGCCCGTGCGGTTAATAGTCAATAGTCAATAGTCAATAGTCAATTCCGGGAGGGGTGGTTTGAAGGTCCTTATCGTTGGCGGGGGCGGGCGCGAGCACGCGCTGGCGTGGAAACTCGCCCAGATCGAAGAACGTAGACAAGCTGCATGCCATACCCGGCAACGGCGGTATCGGGCGCATCGCGGAACGCGCGCCGGGAAACGTGACTGACGTCAACGCCGTCGCGGACTACGCCGAGAAGCACTCCATCGACCTCACTGTCGTCGGCCCGGAGGCGGCGCTGGGCGCGGGGATCGCAGACGAGTTCGACCGCCGCGGCCTCACCATCTTCGGCCCCAGCAAGGAAGCCGCGCAGCTCGAGGTCAGCAAGGTCTTCTCCAAGAGCCTGATGATCGATTACGGCATCCCTACCGGCGGGTTCGAGGTCTTCGACGCCCCGGACAAGGCCGAGGCGTATGTCGAGTCCATCGCCGGCAAGTCGCCCCACCCCATCCCCGTCAAAGCCGACGGCGAGGCCGCGGGCAAGGGCGCGATCATGGCCACAAACAAAGAGGAAGCCCTGCAGGCCATCGATCTCATCATGAGGCAGCGCGCGTTCGGAGCGTCCGGTGATCGGATCGTCATCGAGGAGTTCCTCGACGGCCCGGAGGCTACGTTCATGTTCTTCGCGGACGGCGAGACGTTCGCGCCGATGGTCCCCGCACAGGACTACAAGCGCGCCTACGATAACGACCAGGGCCTCAACACCGGCGGGATGGGCTGCTATTCGCCCGTGCCCGCCCTGCCGCTTGAACTGCAGAAGACCGTCATCGATACCATAGTACGTCCGACGCTACGCGCGCTCAAGTCCAAGGGCATCCACTACAAGGGCGTGCTCTACTGCGGGCTGGCGCTGACCAGCAAGGGGCCGAAGGTGATCGAATTCAACGCCCGGTTCGGCGACCCGGAGACGCAGGTCGTGATGCCCTTATTGGAGTCGGATCTGGCCGAAATCTGCCTCGCGACGGCCCTCGGAACCCTCGACAAGGTGCCTGTAAGCTGGTATGATAAGAAGGCTGTGTGCGTGGTGATGGCGTCGGGCGGATATCCGGGTGATTACGAGAAGGGCATGCCCATTTCGGGCATCGACGACGCCGAAAAGGCGGGGGCGATTGTCTTCCACGCGGGCACCGAGACGAGGGACGGGCAGACAGTGACGTCCGGCGGCCGCGTGCTGGGAGTGACCGCCGTGGGCGATTCGTATCAGCAGTGCATCGACACCGCCTACGCCGGCGTCAACGCGATCTCATTCGACAAAGCGCATTTCCGCCATGACATTGGGGCGCGCTTGCTATAGGAGTGGTTCCTAAGCACGGAATCCCGAAAGAGAGAAAGCCAGAAAAAGATGATTTCCCTTTCTCCGTTTCTGACTTTCGGGCTTCCATGCTGAAAAACACCTTGCGAGACCAAAGAGGGCTAGGATGGCAGGCAGAGTCGCTATCATAATGGGCAGTAAGTCCGACGCCGAGGTGATGAAGGGCGCATCGGACGTGCTCACCGAGTTCGGCGTCGAAAACGAGACCTTTGTCATCTCCGCCCATCGCAACCCGCAGCGAGTATTCGAGTTCGCAACCAACGCCGAGTCAAACGGCTTCGAAGTCATCATCGCCGGCGCGGGAATGGCCGCGCACCTGCCGGGCGTGATCGCGGGACTGACCTGCCTTCCCGTGATCGGCGTCCCGACCAATTCCAAGGCCCTGAGCGGCCTCGACTCGCTTCTCTCCATAGTTCAAATGCCATCGGGCGTGCCCGTGGCAACCGTCGCCATCGACGGCGCCAAAAACGCCGGCATTCTCGCCGCGCAGATACTAAGCGTCAAATACCCCGAACTGCGGGAAGCGGTTCGGCGATATAAAGAATCGCTGAAGGGTTCCTAAGCATGGAATCCCGAAAACCAGAAGAGCAGAAAGGGAGTCTTCTCTTTTCTGGCTTTCTATCTTTCGGGCTTCCGTGCTGAGAACGAGGTAGTAATGATCGATCGCTATTCGCTTCCAGCAATGAGCAAGATCTGGAGCGAGGAGAACAAGTTTCAGAGCTGGTTGGACGTTGAGGTCGCCGTGTGCGAGGCTCACGAGAAGTTCGGCGCCATCCCGGCGGGCGTGACGGACAAGATCAAGGCCGGGGCGGAGTTCTCCGTGGAGCGCATCGCGGAGATCGAGCAGGAGACCGCGCACGATCTGATCGCGTTCGTGAAGTGCGTGACCGAGAACCTCGGCGACGAGGGCAAATACGTCCACTACGGCGTCACCAGCTACGATATCGAGGACACCGCCACCGCGCTGCGAATGCGCCAGGCGATGGACATCATCATCGAGGACGTCACCCGGCTGCTTGAAGTCATCGCCAAGCTCGCCAAGGCGCACAAGATGACCCCAATGATCGGCCGCACGCACGGCGTCCAGGCCGAGCCGATCACGTTCGGGTTCAAAATGGCCGTGCACTACTCGCAGTTCCAGCGCGACCTGGAACGCATGAGGGGCGCGCGCGAGGCGATCAGCGTGGGCAAGATATCGGGCGCGGTCGGGATATTCGGCAACATCGACCCAGCAATCGAGGACTACGTCTGCAAGTTGCTCGGACTCGAAGCCGCGCCGGTTTCGACCCAGATCATCCAGCGCGACCGGCACGCCGCCGTGATCGCGCGGCTGGCGATACTGGCCGCGTCGTGCGAAAACCTCGCAACCGAGATGCGCAACCTGCAGCGGACGGAGATACTCGAAGTCCAGGAGATGTTCCTGCCGGGCCAGCGAGGTTCCTCGGCGATGCCGCACAAGCGCAACCCGTGGCGGTTCGAGACCATCTGCGGGCTGGCGAGGGTCGTCCGCGGGAACGTAATCCCGGCAATCGAGGACATGACAACCTGGCACGAGCGCGATCTCACCAACTCCGCCGCCGAGCGCATCATTGTCCCAGATACCTTCTTCGCGGTCGATTTCATGCTGCAGTCGCTGACCAAGCTTCTCGACCGCCTCGAAGTGAACGCCGACAACATGAAGCGCAATCTCGAAATGATGGGCCAGCTCGTCTTCAGCGAGCACGTGCTCCTCGCGCTTATCCAAAAGGGCCTCACGCGCGAGGAGGGCTACAAGGTCGTCCAACGCAGCGCCGCGAAGTGCTGGGACGAGCACATACCATTCCGCGCCGCCCTAGAGCAGGACCCCGACGTCCAGCGGCTGCTCACCGCAGCCGACCTCGACGCCTGCTTCGACCTGCAGCATCATTTGAGGAACGTTGACGAGATATTCGAGAGGCTGGGGCTAACTGAGACGGCCCTGGATCCGGCCGAGCTTTTCCTGAAGAACGTGCAAGAGAACGTGATTGCATGGGTCAGAGAGCTTCGAGCTCTTGAGGGCACGCCAGCCTATGCCAGAGCATTGGACGAAGCATATCCCAAGAGCAACGGGGCACCACGGTCAGAGAGCGAAGTCAGCACGTTCGTGCGCAACTTCGTCAATGGGGTTTTCGACGACTTACCGCGTCTAGTGGCAGAGAAAAACGCACCCGAATGAGGACAACGCGGACCTTACCGGCGCACAGGCAGGAGCAAACGCATGGGCATTACTGGGTGGATTGTGTGGAGTATTGGCTGCGTCGTGCTACTCGCCAGTCTTGGAAGCGCTTTCTCATGCCGCGATCCTTTCGCGCGCCGATTGGCAGCCCGGTACGCGGTGCTCGTGTGCTTGGGACTCGTGGTAACCACGGTCCTCGGTGTGTCCAGGCTGCATCTGATATGGTGGATCCCGGTCGCGTTTCCACTCAACCTGGTGGCCGCACAGATCTCAATCGACTACAAATCAAGGCGCTGGCTCGAACAGCAGGGAAAGCCCACTGGCGATAACAAACCGATAGGGTTGTGGGCGCTGGTTAGCTTAGCCACAGGCACCGGCATCTTGGACGTGCTGGACTTGCGGACGGGGCGTCGCATCCTTGCCAAAGCAGAGGGCGACGCTTTCGCGAAAGTCTACCAGTCCATCTTGCTCTACATCGGGGTGCTTGTGGACATTTGCGTCGACGAAATGGTGAAGGAAAGGAACATGCGGCTTGTCGGAATCCCGTGGGATGAGTTCGATGCAAAGACGGAGATTCTCACAGGCATCGCGGACGCCCTTGCCCCGGGATCAGAAGATGATGAGATTCCTGAGGACGACGAGTTGTGCGTGACTCCCGATGCATACCAGACTTACCTCACAAGCTTCTTGCGGCTTACTGTTGCGGAATATGAGACGTCCTTATCGGAAGCGTCACGTGGAGATGGTTGTCGTCCTGTAGACGAGTATGCTATTGCAGCTGACCAGTTCATCGAGACGGTCGCCTCCATAGAGGGATTTGGCAAGAATGTCCGAGATGCCCGTTTCCTAGCCGCCCTGAACAGGTTTACAGAACAGGCCAGGATATGCGTCCAGCGAAGCTGTGATAGACGCGTGCGGGGGCGTGCCATCACGCGTAGCTGGGACTGACCATCTGCGCAATGCTTGGGGTGTTTGCAGACTTGAATGAAGTAGCGCAGAACGCAAGTCACGAACCCGCGCCCTCACCCCAACCCTCTCCCCCAGGAGAGGGAGCAGGCGGGGCTGACGGCTGAAAGCTGATAGCTGACAGCTTCTGACAACTAACAACTAAGGACTAACTCATGGCCAAAGCAAACGTATACGTAACTCTGAAGCCCGAGCTGTTGGATGCTCAGGGCAAGGTGGTCCAGGGGGCGCTGGAGAACCTGGGATATGGTAACATCGAGAGCGTCCGAATGGGCAAGTTCATCGTGATCGAGGTCGCGGACGGGAGCGGCAGCATCGAGAAAGACGTAGATGAAATGTGCCGCAAACTCCTCGCCAACCCGAACACCGAGAACTACCGGTTCGAGATAGTGAAGTAGCTGTCAGCTTTCAGCCGTCAGCTACCTGCCAGGAGGGCAATCGCATGCCCGATGACAAACCGAAACGCAAACTCAGGGTTTGGAAATCCAAGAACGTTCTGACCAAAGAGTACGTTGCGGAGTGCAAGGCCCTTCAGGAACGCATGCTTGAGAAACGTGGCGGGAAGCTGATGCCGAGCAGCGTAGAGATCATAAGGGCGCACCGTGACGGGATTTGCGTCGAGTGCGGCCGTGACGTCATGGAGGCGAATCAGATGGCGGAGAGCAACATGTCTCGCAAGGTACGTGTGTCCAGACCGAAAAGAGTGCCCAAGAGGTCCTGGATTGAAGAGGCACGGCAAGTACGCAAGGACATCCTCAAAGTCCGCGGCGGTGTCCCTGTTCCCAGCACCACCGAGGTCATAAGGGAGATTCGGGAGAGCGAGCAGGCATGACCCAGGAAGTCTGTGTCGATGCCAGCCTTGTCGTGAAATGGGTCGTACCAGAGGAGTATGACGATCTAGCCGATCTGTTCGCCCGCGAATGCGAGGAGAGCGAGGTCAGATTCGTTGCACCCGGTTTTGTGTTTGCTGAGGTGAGCAACGCAATTCGCCGACAGGTGTTCAGGCAACTGATACCCGTCATGAACGGACTCGCTGCGATTGCCGCTGCATCTCGCGTTCCGGTGAAGTGCTACACGTGCTATGACCTATACACTGACGCGTGGCGAATCGCCCAGACCTATAACAGGCCCTCCCTATACGACTGTTACTACCTTGCTCTCGCCGAACAACGCGGATGCGACTTCTGGACCGCGGACACTCGGCTGGTGAACTCAGTGCAAGGGCTGCCGTACGTGCGGCACATCAGAGATTTCACTCCAGGACTCCTGGAAAGCTAGAAGAACACCGAGGCAATGGCTCTATGAAATTCGGAGTAGTGATCTTTCCCGGTTCGAACTGCGATCAGGACGCGTATTATGCCGTGCGCGACGTGCTCGGCCAGCCGGTTGACTACATCTGGCACCAGACCACCGACCTGAGCGGGTACGACTGCATCATCCTGCCCGGCGGGTTCTCGTACGGCGATTATCTGCGCACGGGCGCGGTGGCGCGGTTCAGCCCGGTGATGAACGCGGTGCAGGAGTTCTCGGACAACGGCGGCCGTGTGATCGGGATATGCAACGGCTTCCAGATCCTCTGCGAGGCCCAGCTCGTCCCCGGCGCGCTGATCCCGAACAACACCCTGCGCTTCCGCTGCAAATACGTCAACGTCCGCGTGGAGAACGCAACCAGCGACTTCTCGAATAGGGCCGCGAAGGGGCAGGTTCTCAAGATCCCCATCGCGCACCACGGCGGGCAGTACTATTGCCAACCGGACACGCTCAAGTCGCTTGAGGACAATGATCGCGTCCTGCTGCGCTACTGCGACCCCGCGGGCAACGTCACCGACGCCGCGAACCCGAACGGCTCAATGAACGCCATCGCGGGCATCTTGAACGACCGGGGCAACGTCGCGGGCATGATGCCCCACCCCGAGCGCGCCATCGAGCCGATCCTCGGCAGCGCGGACGGCGCTTTCATACTGCAATCGATAGTGGAGAGACTTAGCTAGCCTAAGCATGGAATCCCGAAAGTCAGAAAGGGAGAAGGGGATTCGGAATCTTCTTTCCGGCTTTCTATCTTTCGGGCTTCCATGCTGAGAAACCGCCTTGCAATGAGGACAGCATGCCAATAGCAGACACAAAACCAATCGAGCCCGGGGTCTATCGCGAGATGGGGCTCAATGACGCCGAATACGAGGAGATCACCAAGGTGCTCGGGCGGCACCCGACCTATACGGAGGTCGGTATGTACGCGGTCATGTGGAGCGAGCACTGCGGCTACAAATACTCGCGGCCCATCCTGCGCCTGTTCAAGAAGTATCGCGAGGCCATCGACGGCGCGGGGCTGGAAAACGCGGGCGTCATCGACATCGGCGACGGCTACGGCATCGTCATGAAGATGGAGAGCCACAACCACCCCTCCGCGGTCGAGCCGTTCCAGGGCGCCGCGACCGGCGTCGGCGGGATTCTGCGCGATATATTCACGATGGGCGCGCGGCCAATCGCCTGCCTCAACAGCCTCCGGTTCGGTCCGCTCGATGACCCTCGCAATCGCTACCTCTTCGAGCACGTCGTGGGCGGGATCGGCTTCTACGGCAACTGCGTGGGCGTGCCGACCGTCGGCGGCGAGGTCTATTTCGAGGACTGCTACTCCGGCAACTGCCTCGTGAACGCGATGTCGGTCGGCCTGATGAAGCACGAGGACATCGCCTTCGCGCGGGCGTCCGGCCCGGGCAATCCCGTGCTGCTGGTCGGCTCGCGAACCGGCCGCGACGGCATCCACGGCGCGACTTTCGCCTCGGTCCGGCTCGATCGAGGAGTCCGAAGGCCGCAAGTCCAACGTCCAGATGGGCGACCCGTTCACCGAGAAGCTGCTGATCGAGGCGACCCTCGAAGCGCTCAAGACCGGCCACGTGGTCGGCATCCAGGACATGGGCGCGGCGGGGATCACCTGCTCGACCTGCGAGACTTCGGCCAAGGCCGGCACCGGCATGCAGATCGACGTCCGCAAGGTCCCGCTCCGCGAGACCGGCATGTCCGCCTACGAGATCATGCTCTCCGAATCGCAGGAGCGCATGCTCGCGATAGCCAAGAAGGGCCACGAGGACGATGTCGCGGCGATCTTCAAGAAATGGGGACTCAACGCGATCGTGATCGGCCATGTCACCGATGACGGCCTCGTCCACGTCTACGACGGCGATGAGCTGGTCGCCGAGGTCCCCGCCAAATCGCTTGCCGACGAGGCCCCGATGTATTATCTCGACGCCGAGGAGCCGGCCTATCTCGCCAGGGTCCACAACTACGACCTGTCGAGCCTGCCGGAACCCAAGGACTACAACGAGGCCCTGCTGAAGGTGCTGGCCGCGCCATCGATCGCGTCGAAACAGTGGGTCTACGAGCAATACGACCACATGGTGCAGACCAATACCGCCATCCTGCCCGGCTCCGACGCGGCCGTCCTGCGCATACGCGGCTCCAAAAAGGGCATCGGCGTCGTATCCGACTGCAACGGCCGATATTGCTACCTCGACCCCTTCGTCGGCGCGCAGATCGCCGTCGCGGAGGCCGCTCGCAATCTGGCATGCTCCGGCGCGAGGCCGGTCGGCGCCACCGACTGCCTCAACTTCGGCAATCCCGAGAAACCCGAGGCGTTCTGGCAGTTCAAGCGCGCGGTCGAGGGGCTGGCCGAGGCGTGCGAGTTCTTCGGCGCGCCCGTCATCAGCGGCAACGTGAGTTTCTATAACGAAACGCCCGACGGCTCTATCTACCCCACCCCCGCTATCGGCCTGCTGGGCGTCCTCGACGACGTGGACAAGCGCTGCTCGTCCGAGTTCAAGGGCGCGGGTGATACGATCGTACTCATCTCCGGCCGCGAACGATCAGACCTGGGCGGGAGCGAATACTCTCAAGACCGTGCATCGGCATCGTCGCCGGCAGACCACCGGCGCTTGATATGGCCGCCGAGAAACGCGTTCACGAGGCGGTGCTGAAGGCGATTGACAAGAGTATTCTCAAGTCGGCTCACGATTGCGCCGACGGGGGCCTTGCCGTCGCTCTCGCCGAATGCTGTATTCTGGGTAAGGTCGGCGCGGACGCGGCGCTGTCGGCGGACTGCGCTCCATCTGCCGCGTTGTTCGCCGAGACGCAGTCGAGGATAATCGTGTCCCTCGCGCCTGACGATCTCGCCGCACTGCAGCAGATCGCCAGGGACTGCGGGGTCGATTGCGCAGTTCTCGGCAAAACAGGCGGACGCGGAATGAGGATTACCGTCAACGACGTAGAAGTAGTTAGTGTTCCTGTAACGCAACTGGAATCGACCTGGCGCAACGCGATTCCGAATCTGATGGCGCTATCGTCATCCTGAACTTGGTTCAGTATCCACGCTTGGATGCTGAAACAGGTTCAACATGACGCGATTGGGGTTTTATGATCTACATCGACAGGCCGGAAATGGCCGAAGAGTGCGGAGTCTTCGGCGTGTACGCCAAGGGCGAGGACGTGTCCAGAACAGCGTTCTTCGGCATATTCTCGCTGCAGCACCGTGGGCAGGAGAGCGCCGGGATCGCCGCGGCGGACGGCAAGTGCATCCGCATGCACCGCGACATGGGCCTGGTCACGCAGATATTCCACCCGGACGCGCTCGCTGCCCTGCAGGGGCATGTCGCAATCGCCCACACCCGCTACTCAACCACCGGCTCCTGCGTCCTGCGCAACGCCCAGCCGATGCTCTGCGACTGCGACTTCGGCCCCATTGCGCTCGCCCACAACGGCGACCTGATCAACGCGGGCGCGTGGCGCGACGAGTTGATGGCGAACGGCATCGACCTCGAAACCACCAACGACAGCGAAGTCATCATCAAACTGATCGCGAACTCCGGCGCAATCGACTATTGAGGACGCGGTCGCCTACGCGATGAAGCGCATTCGTGGCGCCTACTCGGTGCTCCTGCTTACGCGCGACAAGCTGATTGGCTTCCGCGACCCGTTCGGGATCCGTCCGCTCTCGATCGGCAGACTTAACGGTTCGCGCTACGTGCTCGCCTCCGAGACCTGCGCGTTCAACACCATCGGCGCGGAATTCGTGCGTGAGGTCGAGCCAGGCGAGATGGTCGTCATCGACGAAAACGGTCTCACCGAACGGCAAGCGGTCCCCCTCGAGGGCCGCGCGCTGTGCATATTCGAATACGTCTACTTCGCGCGGCCGGACAGCCGCATGTATAACCGCAGCATGCATGAGGCGCGACGCCGCATGGGTCACGAGCTCGCACAGGAGCATCCCGCGCCCGGCGCGCACATCGTCTTTCCGCTGCCAAACACCGGCACGCCCGCCGCAATCGGCCTCGCCGAGGCATCGCGCATCCCCTACGCGGAGGGCGTCATCAAGAACCACTACATCCATCGCACATTTATCCAGCCCGACCAGCGCATGCGCGAGCTCGGCGTCAAAATGAAACTCACGCCGCTGCGCGAAAGCCTTGCCGGGCGGCGAGTGGTGATGGTTGACGACAGCATCGTGCGCGGCACAACCATCGGCCCCACGATCAAGATGATCCGCGACGCAGGCGCCGTGGAAGTCCACGTGCGGGTCGCGTCGCCGCCGATCAAGCATCCGTGTTTCTACGGCATCGACACGGCGAACCAGAACGAGCTGATCGCCTCCAGGCTCTCTGTCGAGGAGATACGCAAGTATATCGGCGCGGACAGCCTCGGCTATCTGAGCCTGGCGGGCCTCGTGCGCGCGATCGGAGTGAAGAAGGACAAGCTCTGCTGCGCGTGCCTGGACGGCAAATATCCCGTCGAAGTCTCCAAGGAAGCCAAGCTGAGCAAGTTCGTATTCGAGGAGCCCGCGCCGGCATAGCGTATGTCATTCTGAGCGCCTGATGACTGATAACTAACCGAGGACTGACAACTGATGACTGATGAACCCTCCACATACAAAGCGGCCGGAGTCGATATAGACGCCGGCGAAGACGCCGTCATCTGCTCAAAGACTACGCCAGGTCAACGTATACACCGAACGTGCTCGCCGATATCGGCGCGTTCGGCGGCATGTTCCGCGCGGACTTCGGCGATATGGCCGAGCCGGTCCTCGTCTCCAGCATCGACAGCGTCGGCACGAAGGTCAAGGTCGCCGCTATGGTCGGCCGGTATGACACTGTCGGCATCGACATGGTCAACCACAGCGTCAACGACATCCTCGTTCAGGGCGCGCGGCCGCTGTTTTTCCTCGACTACATCGCCACAAGCAAGCTTTCCCCGGAGATGGCGGCGGAGGTAGTCAAGGGGATGTCCGAGGCGTGCCGCGACGCGGGCTGCGCGCTGATCGGCGGTGAGATCGCGGAGATGCCCGGCGTCTATATCGAGGGCGAATCGGACGTCGCCGGATGCGTCGTCGGAATCGTCGACAAGTCCAGGATCATCGACGGCTCAAGGGTCCAGGCACGGAGACGCTGTGGTCGGAATCGCATCCTCGGGTCTCCACACAAACGGCTTCTCGCTCGCGCGTAAGATCCTCTTCGACGACTGCGGCTACAAGGTCGATCAGTACATCCCCGAGCTCGGCGCGGTGCTGGGCGACGTGCTGCTGACCCCGCACAAGTGCTATCTCAATTCCGTAATGGCCGTCCTCGACGAGTTCGACGTTCGCGCGATGGCGCATCTCACCGGCGGAGGGTTCTACAACAACATCCCGCGCGTGCTGCCCATCGACTGCCAGGTCACGGTCGAGCGCCGTTACTGGGGCGTGCCGCCGATCTTCACGCTGCTGCAGGACAAGGGCAACATCGATACCACCGAGATGCACCGTACGTTCAACATGGGCATCGGTTTCGTGCTGATCGTGCCGAATCACCGCGCAATGGAGGTCGTTGCCAGGCTCGAGGAATGCGGCGAGATCGCATGGCTCATCGGCGACGTGCACAAGGGCGGCCGCGAGGTCACCGTGATATGACGCGCATCGCCGTTCTGGTCTCCGGCCAAGGGCGCGGCTCCAACATGCAGGCCATCATCGACGCCTGCCGCTCCGGCAAGATCGACGGCGAGGTCGCGCTCGTGCTTGGCGTCAAGGACGATGCACCGGCCATCGAGCGAGCGCGAACCCAGGGCATCCCCACCCTCTCGGTCTCGCCCAAGGCGTACGAAACCACCGCAGCCTATGACGCGGCCGTTTTCGACGCGCTCAAGGCCGCCGGCATCGACCTGATCTGCCTCGCCGGCTACATGCGCGTGCTGGGCCAGGACGTGGTCGATCACTGGCGCGACCGCATAATGAACGTCCACCCCGCGCTGATCCCCTCGTTCTGCGGCAAAGGAATGTATGGCCACCACGTCCACGAGGCCGTGATCGCGCGCGGAGTGAAGTTCACCGGCGTCACTGTCCACCTCGTTGACGAGGAGTATGACACCGGCCCGATCGTGCTGCAGACGGTCGTGCCGGTCGCGGAAGACGACACCCCCGAGACCGTCGCCGCCAAGGTCCTCGTCGAGGAGCACAGGACCTACACCGACGCCATCGCGCTGTTTGCAGCCGGCAGACTCCGGGTAGTAGGCAGGAAAGTCGCGATCCTCGGCGAATAACGACTCGGTGAACTTGCCGTGCGAACGCTATTCATCGTGAACCCAACCTCCGGCCGCGACCGATCCGCCCACCTCAAGCGGATTCTCCTCGACCGCGTCAACGCAATGCCCAAGGCGGAGGCGGTTATACTCACGGTCGCTGGCGAAGCCCAGCGGATCGCGGGCAACGCGGCGCGCGACGGCTATGAGAGGATCATCGTCGCGGGCGGGGACGGCACGCTCAACGAGGTCATCAACGGCATCGGCGACTCGCCCGTCACGCTCGGAATCGTGCCTCTCGGCACCGGCAACGTCCTCGCCTATGAACTCGGGCTGGATAGCGAAGACCTCGACGGCGCCCTCGACGCAATCAGCAGAGGCAGCGTGCGCGAGTTCGACCTGGGCGCCGCAAACGGGACCCGGTTCTTGCTCATGGCGGGGTTCGGATTCGACGCCGAGGTCGTGCGGTCCGTCCCGCCTCGCGCGAAGGGCCTGTTCGGCCGAATGGCCTACGCGCCCACGCTCATTCGCGAGTCCGTGTGCTACCGGCCATCGACGTTCCGGCTGACGCTCGACGGAGAGACCGCGTTGTCCGTAGCCGCCTACAACGTCATCGTGTGCAACTGCGCCAGCTACGCCCCCAATTTCCAGATCGCGCCCGACGCGCTCCCCGACGACGCCCTCCTCGACGTTCTCATATTCGAGCACCGCCCCGCGATGAAGCTTCGATTCCTGGGCTGGCTGTCGGCTTCGCTGATCACGCGATGGGCGGCGGACCCCTGCGCGGTGCGTCATCGCGCGAGACACGTGAGGATCGAATCGGACCCACCGGTCAAGATGCAATTGGACGGCGACGTGCGCGGGGAGAGCGGCATCGAGATAGAGGTACTGCCGAAGGCGCTGAGGCTGATCGTGCCCCAGGCTTAGGTCTTGATGTCTATCGGCTGAACGACCGGCACGCGCTGAGGGACGCCGTCCTGCGTAGCAGGCTTATAGCGCCACTTCAGCGCATCGGCCACGACCGCCCGGTCGACCGCCCGATTGCCGGACGACTTGGTAACGTGCACTTCGCTGACGCCCCCGTTGGTGTCCGAATAGAACTCGATCTCCACGTGGAAAGTCTTCCCTTCTTCGACCGAGGCGGGGATCACGGGATTGATCTTGCTAAGGCGTACCGGCTTCGTTACGTCAGCGATGCGCGAGTTGTGCTTAGGTTCGGGCGCCTTGCACCGGTCGCAGGTGCGGTGCGGCTCGTCGCCCTCGGTGAACGTGGCGTTGTGCGTGCGGTCGCAGTACTTGCCCGCAAGCAACCCCGAAACGTCGCAGACTCGGACAGTCACCTTCTTCGGCGCGGGCGGAGGCGGCGGTGGTGCGGGAATCGGGTCCTGGTGACGAGGCGGACTGGGCCTGATGGGTTCCGGCGTCCCTATGCCCGGCCCCGTGCCGGAACCATTGCCCTTGCCGTTATCCGGTCCCGGAACGTAGCCGGAGGGAGTCTTGCCGCTGGGGCCAGCGCTGATGTCGCCGTTCGGGTCGGGAGTGCCGGTATTGAGCGATCCGCCGGCATTGGGATGAGCCGTGTGATTGGTTACCGGAGTTGGCAGCGATCGATGCCCAGGCAGCGGACCGGCGATCGTTGGAATCCGGGTGGGCGCATCCGGCCTGACAACCGGCGCGGGCTTCGGCTTCGGAGGCTCCGCAAGAGGGTCTTTCACGAGATCGACGTTGAGCAGCCGCTGCGGAGTCGCGACGATCGAAGCCGCGCTCAGCCGCGTGTCTGAGGTGCGCCCGATAAACCCGATCGCCACCAGATGCACCGCCACCGATATCAGAATCGCTCGCTTGAGTACGCTATCTCGCATCAGGTCATTGGTCTTGGTTCAGTTGCTATGGTCAGGAATCGTGCGCCGGCGCGCTTCGCCTCATCGGCCAGCTCGATGCCCTTCTGCCAGGACTGCGCCTTGTCACAGTTGATGACGACCACCGCGCTGGGGTTTTCCTTGAGGCGCCGCGCCAGAATCGTGCGTATGACGCCAAAATCGACCGGCGTCTTGTCGATGTAGTAGCATCCGCTCGAGGCGAGCGTGAGAACGACCTTGACAACCGGCCGCTCGGTTGCTGCCGAGGCCTTGGGCAGATTGACCGGCATCCCTTTCTGCGTGGTCATCGCGAGCGACGCGATCATGAAGAACACCAGCAGGAAGAAGATGGTGTCGATCATCGGGATGATCTCGATGCGCGCCTTCTTAGGCTGATAGGCTCTTAATCTCACGTCTGGTATCCTCCGATGAGTCCGCGACGATGTTGAGCATCGCGTTGCTGCGGGCCTCGACCTCGGCCACGATCCCCTTGATCCGTTCCTGCAGGGCATTGTGGCCGACGAGGGTGAAAATGGCTATTGCCAGGCCGGTGGCGGTCGCGATCAACGCCTCCGCGACGCCGCCGGTGATTGCTGTCGGGGTGCTGATGCCTTCCTTGGTGGCTATGACGTGAAACGCGGAGATCATGCCGGTGACTGTGCCAAGCAGACCGAGCAGTGGAGCAATGGTGATAATCGTGTCGAGCCAGCTCAGGCGGCAAGTGAGACCGCTGACCTCACGGGTCCCCTGCTCCTCCATTGCCCTCTCGATGGCCTTGTCGCCGAGATGCATCGCCTGAAGCCCCGAAGCAAGCACGCGCGCCACCGCCGAATCGTGCGACTCCAGCAGCTTGGCGGCCTGGTCGGAATTGCCCGCATAGAGCTGGTCTTCGGCGCTCGCGATCACTTCGGACGCGTCCCCGCGCGCCTTCTTGATCCTCACGTGTCGTTCGAACAGCACGGCCACCGACACGATCGAGCAGACCATCAGCGGGACCATCACGAGACCGCCCTTGGCGAGCAGCCCCACGGAGTCATATAACCAGTTCATGCAGCAAACCCCCGGCACAGAAGTTCGTCACCCTGAACTTGATTCAGGGTCCAGACGTGGATGCTGAATCAAGTTCAGCATGACATTGACTGGAAGCGCAAACCCACATCCTTAGTTTTCGGCACGTCGGCGGTCACTCCTCAGGCACATTCGAGCGGGTCAACCGCCCCGGCTGCGGTGAATCCCGCCAGCCTCAGCTTGCAGCTATCGCACCTGCCGCACGGCCGCTTCCCGCCTAGATAGCAGCTCCACGTCAGCGAGTAGTCCACACCCAGTTCCAATCCGCGCCTGATCGTCTCGGCCTTGCTCAGATCGACAAGCGGCGCGTGAATCCTGAATCTGCCCTTGCCCTCAACACCGGCCTTTGTCGCGAGATTGGCCGTTTGCTCGAACGAGGCCAGAAACTCCGGGCGGCAGTCCGGGTAACCGCTGTAGTCCACCGCGCTGACTCCCAGAAAGATGTCGAACGCGCCCAGCGACTCCGCGTATCCCAGCGCAAACGATAGAAAGATCGTGTTCCGCGCGGGCACGTAGGTCACGGGAATCTCCGCCGCCATCTCATCGGTCTCACGGTCGAGCGGCACCTCGATCTCGTCCGTCAGAGCGCTGCCGCCGATGCCGCGCAGATCGAACCTCACGACCAGATGCCCCGCCGCGCCGAGGCTCTTCGCAACCGCCCTCGCGCTCTCCAACTCCCGCGCGTGCCGCTGGCCGTAGTCGAACGAGATCGCGTAGATCTCATATCCATCCGCCTTCGCGATAGCGGCGGCGGTGGCGCTGTCCAGCCCGCCCGAAAGCAGCACAACGGCCTTGCTCACGCCGGTCTCTCCCATTCCTCGCGCGACTCGCACTGATACGCATACGCGCTGTGGTTATGGATGGACTCGTAGGTCTCGCACTCGACTTCATACCAACGTAGGCTCGGGTCGGCGCGAAGCATGAGTATAACATCGCGCAGGACATCCTCGACAAACTTGGGCGTCGCGTAGGCCTTTTCGGTCACGTAACGCTCGTCCTGGCGCTTGAGCAGCGGGTATATGTCGCAGCTCGCCACCGACTCCAACTCCCGCACGAGGTCCTCGATCCAGTGGAAAACGTCGCGATCGTATCGAATCCGCGCCCGAATGACCCCGCGCTGGTTGTGCGCGCCACTCTTGGAAATCTCCTTGCTGCACGGGCACAGCGCCGTGATCGGAACCTCGACGCCGAGCGTGAAATCGAACCCGTCGTCGGAGATCGTGCCGGTGAACTCGCAGTCGTAGTCGAGCGCGCTGACGCTCTTCGAGACCGGGGCCTGCTTTTCGAGGAAATACTTGAACCTGATGGTGATATGCGCGCGGGCGGCGTTCAGCCGAGCCCGTATCTGCTCAAGAAGCTGTTTGAGGCCGTGGCCGCCAAGCGGTTTCTCGCTCCATTTGAACACGACCTCCACCAGCCGGCTCATGTGCGTGCCGCGGAACTGCTTGGGCAACTCCACGCTGGCAGTTACGTTTCCAAGCACGGCCTGGAAGCCGTCGTCTTTGCGCTTGATGAGCAGCGGCAGGTGCAGATCCTTTACACCGACCCGCTGTATTGCGACCCCGCGCTTATCGGGGGCCATTGCGACGTCCTTCATTCCTACCTCGACTCTCGCATCCCTGCCCTGCCGTAACAGACGGCACAGTTAGTTTAGCTCACCTGTCAAGCCATGTCAAGCAAACACTCGAATTCTTTGGCACATGCCGGCACAATGGCACAATATTCTGCCGTAATCCTATACGTACCTGTGCGACTAGTGGGTGCTGAAACGAGTTCGGCACGACAGGCGTCTCACTCTGTGTAAGTCATGTCACCCTGATCTTGTTTCGGGGTTCGCCATGAATGCTGAGGCAAGTTCAGCATGACAAGTCGAGGCGGGCCGCAGGATACCGGGCTGCCGGCGGCGAAATGAGAGGGTTGTGAGGTAGGTTCTGAGATATGTCCAAACTGCTGCTGGCCTCAAGATGGATCGCAATACTCGGTACTCGTCGTCGCGGTTGCCCTGATCATCGTCCGCTGGAAGCTTCCGCAGCCACGGAAGCGGTCCGAAAGCGGGTTCAGTTTCTGGCGCGGGGTGTGGGAGCTTCTTCGAGCGTCCAACACGCGCGCCAGGGAACGCCAGCTCGACGTAGGCGCCCTTCGTGGAAAGGCGGTTCTCGTGATCGACCCGGACGAGCGCAGTTCGCGCGTGCTGGTCTGGCGGCTCGAAGACCTGGAATGCGCCGTGGTCAAGGCAAGGACTGGCGCTCGAGGGCTGGAACTGGCGGCGAGCGTAAAGCCCGCGGTCATCATAGCCGACGCGCTCTTGCACGATATGCCGGCTGCCGATATCTACAATGGCGCCGCGGCAGCCGGGCTGCCCGTGGTGTTTGTCGGCGCGATGAAGAGCCAGCGCAAGGAGCTGTCGAACCTCGGCGAAGGCGTTGCGTGCCTGAGCAAGCCGTTCGACCCCGAGCAGGTCGTCGCCGCGGCGGGCAGACTCCTCAGGCGCGCCGCGGACTTGACTTTGCGGCAAGGTCGGCTATAATTGAGCCGGCAGCGAAGATCGGAGGCGAGATGACCATGGATCATGAACTGACAATCCGCAGGCTGCGAAAGCAGCTCCTGATCGAGCGGATCGCGTTCGGAGCTATCGTCGGGATTCTGATCACGTGCTGGCTGGTCGGACACTTCAAGGACGCCAAATCCCTGATACTCATTGATGGCAAGCCCGTCGTCTGCGTGCCGACGGCGAGCGATGCGCGCGATATCCTCACCCAGATCAAGTCCGGCACGGGATGTAACCCCTCGGAAATCGGGTTCAAACAGGACGTCCGCGTGGAGCGCGCGCCGGGCAACGCATTCCCCGTCAGCCGCCACAAGGCGTTCCGCACCGTCGCGAGGCTGGTCTCCCCCGTCGTGCCCAAGTGGGCGATCATCGTTGACGGCAAGCCCGCGGTCGCCGTGCCGAGCCGCGAGATAGCGGGCGAGGTGCTCGAAATGGCGAAGCGCAAGTTCGGCAGCCTCGCGCACAATCTCGCTGAGGAGCCGCAGTTCAAGGAGAACGTCACCGTAGATATCACGTCGGTCGATCCGAGTATCGTTCGGAAGAACGCGGATGAGGCCGTCAAGCTCCTCTTCTCCGATTCCGCGCCGATGACGAGGGATGCCATCTACATCGTGCAGAAGGGCGACTTCGCCGGTGCGATCGCGGCACGATGCGACCTCAAGCTGGCCGAGCTTACGGCCCTCAACCCCGATGCAAACCTCAACCGCCTCCAGATCGGCGACAGGCTGCGCGTCAAGACCTCGACGACTCGACCCAAGCTCACGGTCGTTGTCCGCGACATGGTCGAGCGCACTGAGAGCGCGCCTCCTCCGGTTCAGCAGGTTTCGAGCGCGAGTCTCTACGAGGGCAAGACCCACATTCTCTCCCCCGGCTCGGCGGGACTGCGAAAGGTGCGCGTGGACACCATCTACGAGAACGGTCGCAAGGTCCGCTCGGAGACCGTGGACGAACAGATCCTGCGCTCCCCCACCCCACGCCGGGTCGCCGTTGGCATGCGCCATCGCAGATAGCCGGGAGGAAGCTGCCGTGATAATCATAATGCACACTTCGGCCACGCCGGACGAGGTCCAGTCCGTCCAGCAGGAGATACGCAAGATCGGGTTCCGGCCGTTCATGAACCCAGGCGTCGAGCGCAAGGTCATCGCCGTACTCGGTGAGCTCGACGTGCACAAGGCCGACCTCGTCGAGCACTTCGAAGTGATGCCGGGCGTGGCCAGGGTCGAGCTTATATCCGACCTCTGGAAACTCGCCTCACGGTCGTACCATCCACAGGGAAGCGTGGTGCGGGTCGGGAATGTCACGATCGGCGGCGACGAGGTAATCGTCGCCGCGGGGCCGTGCAGCGTGGAGTCCGAGGCCCAGACGCTCGAACTGGCCCAGCAGGTCAAGGACGCCGGCGCGAAGATGCTGCGCGGCGGCGCTTTCAAGCCTCGCACGTCTCCCTACAGCTTCCAGGGCCTCGGCGAGGAGGGGCTCAGGATTCTCGCCAGAGCTCGCGAGGAGACCGGCCTGCCCGTGGTGACCGAGGTCATGGACACCCACGAGGTCGATCTCGTCTGCCGCTATGCCGACGTCCTGCAGATCGGCACGCGCAACATGCAGAACTACGCCCTGCTCAAGAAGGTCGGTTCGGCCGGCCGGCCCGTGCTGCTCAAGCGCGGACTCGGCTCCAAGGTCCGCGACCTGCTCATGTCCGCTGAATACATCATCTCCGAAGGCAACACCAACGTGATCCTGTGCGAACGCGGGATCACGACATTTGAGGATGCCACGCGCAATACAACCGACATCAACGCCATACCAGTGCTCAAGAACTGGACCCACCTGCCGGTCATGCTCGATCCCAGCCACGCGACCGGGAACTGGCAGTACGTCGGGGCGGTAGCGAAGGCGGCTGTGGCGGCGGGCGCGGACGGGCTGCTGATCGAGGTCCACAACGACCCTACGCACGCGATGAGCGACGGCCCCCAATCGCTCACGCCCGAACGGTTCGGCGGGCTAATGACCCAGCTTGGAAGGATAGCCGAAGCCGTGGACCGCAAGGTCTAGGCTCGCTGTTTGGGGATCCTACCACTCCGCCTCGGCCTCATCACAGGGTCCGCGCCGTTCGAGATCTGAAATCCCGAAACAGCGCGAAGGTGCAAACCCTACCACCGGTCCCACAACGCCTGCGGGTCTTTCTCGGGATACTGGAAACCGATCTTCGACACCGGCATCGCCTGACAGTGCCCGTCCACGAAGCCGCAGTTGGCCTTCCCGTTGTGCCGGTTCACGGCTCGCGTCGCCGTGGATGCAACGTCGTAGTATCCTACATTGTCCGGAGTGCGGAAGATGAACGTACCCGAGTTCGGGTCCTCGCGCCACAGGTCGGCGTTTCTCTCGGTGTAGTTGACTATGAGACCCGCATCGGCGAAGCACACCGTTCTCGTCGGCTGGGCGATGTCAGTCATCTTGCAGGGGCCATACGCCATCCCCCCGCTGGCGTCGCGCCACCTGCCCAACTGCGGGTGGTTCATGCCGATGCCCCAATACTTCGAGCTGGGGCATTTGTGAAGCCGCTCGCTTCTCGCTGTATACCTGACCAGGATGTCGGGCCAGTAGATGACGTTGGAACTGGGAAGCAGCGGCCCACCTGGAATGCCCATCATTCCGATAGGAACCAGAGTGTCATGGTCGCTGTCGATGTACATCTGGTGGGCGGTGCCGATCTGCTTCATGTTGCTCAGGCACGACGCAGCTTGGGCGCTCTTCTTGGCCGCCAGAAAGACGGGAAAAAGAATCGCCGCCAGAATGGCGATGATCGCAATCACCACCAGCAGTTCGATCAGCGTGAAACCGCTCTTCTTTCTCAACACGGCGTCCAACTCCGTCCTCAAGCTCTCCGCCCGCAGGTAATCCGCATTAGTTCACTATCGGGAGTATACCCCGACGCACGACTACTGTCAAGCTGACCCCTCGCAAGCGGAACCGCCTGAAGGACTCCGTGCGTAGTTCCTAGAAGGTGGACAGGTGGAAAACGCAAACGATCACTCCATAGCAAAGCTCGCGCTGGCGGTGTTGACATCACCTGGACCGGCGTTTGAGGAAATATCCCGCAGGCGGCTTCTCGGCAGCGCGCTCGCGATACTCGCGCTGGCTGGGGTCGCGGCGGCCCTGCAGCCGATCATCTTCGCGATCAACGGCAATCCTCTGCAGCTTTTCATGCTCGGCAAGTCGAACCCAATTGCATGGCTTGGGCTGTGCATGCTGTATGCGTTCGCCATGCAGAAGCTGCTGAAGTGGCTCGGCACGCAGATCGACTATGTTCCTCTGCTGACCCTGATGGGCTGGTCGCAGGTGACGCTGCTGCTTTCGCAGGCGTTCTGGGCTGTGGTGACCTACAGCGACGCGGCCCAGAACGCCAAAGTCGCTCAGTTCGGCTTTGCCGCCGCGGTTCTGTTCTCCCTGTGGTATGTCGCGCTGATGGGGCCTGTCGTGAGCTCGCTCTCCGGCGCGCCCAAGGTTCGCGGGATTCTAACCTACGTCGTGGTCGAGCTTGCGGCGTTCATCGGGCTGACGCTGACCTACGACAACAGGCTGCTTTCGGGCTTCGGGCATGCGCTGCCCGGCGTGACCAAGACTGCGGGGATCATCGCGACGCTCGACCAGATCCCCTGGCTCGGCGCGGCTGTGATCGGACTTGCCATCGGGGTCTGGCATATAGGCAAATACCTCGAATGGAGCGAGACCAAGGTCAAGATCAACGCGGTCGCGGCGGGCCTGATCGGGCTCGCGCTGCTGGGCGTGTATTGGCAGGCGCTGTCCCAGAACAACTACCTCGGCATGCTGGCGCGCGCGAATTCGGCCTACATCGACGGACACTACAAGACCGCGGCGCGCGATGTCGAGACCGTGCTGAAGACGTCGAAGAACAACGCCGCGCTGATGCTCGACGCGGCCAATCTGTTCTACCTTGCTGGTGACGACTCCCGCTCCCTCTACTACTGCGACAAGGCCGCCGACACTATCAACTCGCAGTCGCCAAAACCGGACAAGCAATCGCTGGCCGTATTGGCCGTCTACAAGGGTATCGCCCTCGACGCGAGCGGCCAACACGGCAAAGCCGTTCTCCGAATTCGAGAAGGCCGCGAAGGATTGGCCCGAATATCGAGAGCCGCCGATCCGGTTGGCTATAACCTACGACCGGATGGGTAAGTATGATGAGGCTATAAAGGCCGGCAACCGGGCGGTGCTCAAGCTCGGGTCGAAGTCGCCGGCGGTGTGGGTGGCCCTGCTTGAGGCTTTCAACAATACCGGCGACAAGAAGCAGGCCGCGGCGGCGATGGCTAACCTCGCCGGCCACGACAAGGACCTTGCAAAGCGGATCGGCCCGGAACCCAATGACTGGCGTAATGCCGTAGATAAGCTGACCCGCAAGGATCTCGAGTTCGGTCTGGAGGCCGAGCCCGCGCCCAAACCGGAGACGCCGAAGCCGCCGAAGAAGCCGGAGAAGAAGTAGTCTGGAGGCTGACATGGAAACGCGCAACATGAAACTCCGCCTGATCGTCGTCGCGCTCGTGTTCGCGTGCGCGCTCGGCGCCGCGCCGCGGGCGGCGGTCGCTTTCTCGGTCCAGGAAGAGATCGACCTGGGCAAGAAGATCGACGCCGAGATCATGAAGGAGAACCGGCTCGATCCCGACGGCCAGGCGCAGAAGGAAATCAACGAATACGGCCAGAAGCTCGCCAAGTACGTCAGCCGGCCGCAGATCCCATACCACTTCAAGATACTCAAGGACGAGGAGTTCAACGCCTTCTCCGTGCCCGGCGGCTATGTCTACTTCACCGAGCCACCTCTGGGACGTGCTGCGTAAGGACGAGCGGATCGGCGTCCTCGGCCACGAGATCACCCACGTCGACGAACGCCACGCAATCGACGCCATCTCCAAACAGCAGAAGCGGCAGACCATCCTCACGATCATCCTGATGGCCACCAAGGCCGGCGACATCTGGGGCAACGTCGCCGGGCTGGCCGAGCAGATGTATACGCTCAAATACTCCAGGGGCGACGAAGAGCGAGCCGACTTCGGGGCGGTCGATCTATGCCAGAAGGCCGGCTATAACCCAGCCGGCATACTGCTCGCGATGTATAAGATCAAGCGGTTTGAGGACGAGGCCGGCGGCGCCCCGCCCAAGATATTCTCCGACCACCCGCCGACCAAGGAGCGCCTGGAATACCTCAAGCAGCTTCTGGCCAGCAAGGGCATTCCCGTCCCGCAGGAGAATGTCGAGACCGTCAACATGCCGGGCCGCATCGGGGACGTGACCTCGGTCGCAGGCAACGGCATCACGTTCACTTCCAGCAAGCCGCTCAAGACGGGCGACACCGTCTGGGTGATGCGCGAAGGCTGGGACTACTACTACGAGAAGCACACCGCCGTTCCCGCCGCCAGGGCTGTCGTGACGGCAGGGGCAACCACCGTGACTGCCAACGTCTCGATGATCCCGTCCACGAAGAAGGTCCAGATCACCAACGGCATGGGAGTCTACGCACCACCCGCGCCCGCGCTCGACGAAGGGGATCGGGACATTGGTCGCGCAAGCCCGGCAGTGCTGCCAGCTCCGCACGGCCGATCTTGAGCGGCTCATGGCCGTGCAGGCCGGTATGGAACAAGGACAACACCCAGATTGGTCAACGATAATGTCGGCTATGTCGTGATCACCAACCCCGCGTCGGCGACCGGCTATGTCGGCGTGCAGCAGTCCGACTTCTCCTACGCGCCGATGGAGAGCAACTCGGTGCTGGTCAAAGTACAGCGATCCCGACCAGAGCCGCTGGATCGGGCCGATTATCTCCATAGGCAAGGGCGGCGGCACGATAGAAGTCAAGCCCAGCGCCCGGCCTCGCGAAGGACAAGACTTACGAGGTGCTCTACCCCGTCTGGAGTAAGGACCTTACACATACGAGAAGCGCGTCATCGGCACGGCCAAGCTGGAGTCCACCAGCCCGAAAGTGGTCCTGAAGATGACCTCATTCGCCGGCGGCTGGTCGATGTCCGGCATCCAGAACGGGTTCGATGTCTACGAACAGAAGCAGGAGCCGAAATAGCAAGGCCGTTTCCCCGTCCGGTAGACTGATGGGAACACCATTTATCGGGGGTAGGCGGCATTGGTCTTGAGGCGAGCGACGGTTATCATCTTGGCGCTGGTTCTGGCGGCGTCTTCGTGCGCGTTGGGCACGTCTCTCGCAAAAGGAGCTCAAGATCGGCCAAGAGGCATCCGTCGAAGTCGAAAAGGAGATGCCTCCCTCCAAGAACCAGAAGTGGCAGGACGAGATCGCCGCGCTCGGCAATAGGCTTGTGCCCTATGTTACTCGCAAGGAAATCCCGTACCATTTCAACATCGTGGCCGATAAGGACAACACCGTCAACGCGTTCGCGCTGCCCGGCGGCTACGTCTACTTCACCGAGCACATGTGGCTGATCCTGACGCCGGACGAGCGCGCGGCGGTGCTGGCCCACGAAATCACCCACTGCGACATGCGCCACGGCATCAACGAAGCCAGCAATGAGCAGCAGCGGTATGCTCTGGACGCTGCCGCTGATCGTGCTTGGCGGGGGAGCCGGCGCTCGACATCTGGATGGCGGGCAATATGGCCGTGAGCGCTCGCTACTCCCGCATTATGGAACGAGCAGGCCGACGAGAAGGGCATCGCACTCATGCACAAGGCGGGGTTCAACCCGGCCGGCTCGGTCACGTCGATGAAGAAGCTGCTCAGCATCGAAAACGACGAGAACCACTATGAGGTCTCCTCGCTCTGGGCCAGCCACCCGGACACCCAGAAGCGCGTCGATTACCTCACGCAAGAGGCGCTTGCCATGGGCGCGAAGCCGTCCGATCTGGAGTTGCCCTCGGTTAACGACCCCGCGCGGCTGGGCAATGTCATCAAGAAGACAAACGACCTGTCCGTGATCTACTGCCGGACGTCAAGTCCCGCTCGACTTCAACCAGAAAGTCATCATCAAGAAGCAGCTCTGGGACGAGGACAAGCGCGAACTCGCCCCGACAACCGTCGCCGAAGCAACCGTCCTCACCCCCGGCAAGCTGCCCATCCTCGTGCTCACCACCACCAAGACCGACCAGAGCTTCAATGACGTGATGGTTGGGGATGGGATATATCCGGCGCCGTAGCATTTTCCATTTTGGATCTTGGATTTTGGATCTGCCACTATGCGCCACCCTCCGCTGTGTCGAGTTCCCGCGCGTTTTGGGATGGAGCAAACTCACGCTCGGTCACGGCAGGATTCTCTCGTGGATTGGCAGCGGACTGAGTTTGTTCCGCAATCTATCACATTCGCGTTCGCGCTTGCGCTGGAGGGCGATGATAGCGCGGTGTAAATGAATGTCGATGAAGCGCTCGCTGCGGATGACGTTCTGATACGACCTGCCAAGGCGGAGGGACGCCCGGCCTTTCGCGAGCGTCATGTTCTCGGCGAGTTCCGTGAGCATTGTGCGCCATGCGGAGCGGGCGATGCGGCGGACCAGGACTTCTTCGAGCGGGTCCCTGGGCTGCAGATACGCGCGCATCTCTTCCAGTGCTTCTTCATAGCTGCCTGATCGTTCGGGGCTCGCTTTTCGCCCCGAACAGCCAACCAGCAAGATGATCCGGGGACCGGCCTTCGCCCCGAACGCCGCCGACTAACGGCTGGTGCGCGTCACCTCCTCATGTGTCGACGGCTGTCTACTAGCATACCGCGTTCACTGGCTGTGGTCAACAGGTATTTCTGACTTTGTTTCACTGGGAGTGGACGGCGCGCCGCCGCCAGGTGACAACCCTGGGGTGTGGGAGAAGTGGCCGAGTGTGTCATGCCGAGCTTGTTTCAGCATTCAGGGGTGGAAAGCGCCGCCGGTTGCGGGGTTTTTGGTTGGGTTGGCAGCACTGGGGTTCTCTCGCGGGGTGTGCGGTCCAACCTCAGATACCAAGAGACCCCACAACCCTGGGATTGCTCACGGCCCAGAAACGCAACGGAGCGATCTGTGGTATAATGAGTCTGCTGGACGGCTTGTTACGAGGAGGGGGCTAGCGAATGGCATCTGTGGCAACCGCTGAAGAGATGAAGAGACTCAACGAGAGGCTGCAGTCAACAAGAGAGCGCGTAAGGGGCAACCGCAAGGAAGCCATACGCGTGCTGCATTCCGCCGGCATCACGACTAAGAGAGGCAAGCTGACCTCCCACTATCAGACCCCGAAGCACGACTGACACGCTGCCTATGTACACGACGTTACCGACGTTTGTGCTGGGATTCCACGGCTGTGATCAATCCGTAGTAGACAGAGTCGTCAGCGGTCACGCGCAACTGCGGCCGAGCGAGAACGACTATGACTGGCTCGGACACGGTGTCTACTTCTGGGAGAACGACCCCGCGCGTGCGCTGGAGTATGCGGAGATGCTTCGCGATCACCCGAGACGCGGCCAGGGCAAGATCATCAAGCCTGCAGTGCTTGGGGCCGTCATCAATTTGGGGCACTGCCTCAATCTGATGGAGAGGACGGCGCTGGAGTCGGTGCGACTGGCATACGACACGCTGAAGGAGTCGGTGGAAAGTGCCGGTGCTGATCTGCCGGTCAATTCGCCTGCGACAGCCGGTGGAAATGAGCTACTTCTGCGGCGGTTGGATTGCGCCGTGATCCAGATGCTCCACCAGGACAACACGGGGCGTGCGTTCGATACGGTCCGCGGCCTCTTCTTTGAGGGCAGTGAGCTATATCCCAACGCCGGCTTCAGAGCAAGGAATCACATCCAGATCTGCGTGCGGAACCCAAACTGCATAAAGGGCTGCTTCCTCCCCAGATCGCCAGTCAGCAGCCATCCGATCCCGTGATGCTCCTGACCCAGCGCCCGGTGATCGCACCGCCGCCAGGTGACAAACCTGGGGGTTGGGAGGGTGGCGGGGCATGTCAGTGCTGAGCTTGATTCAGCGTCCAGACTGGAAGCGGCCGCCAGATGACAACCCTGGGTGTAGGAAAGGGGATGGCGAGGGACGTCATGCTGAACTTAGTTCAGCATCCTGGAGGGCGGCGGCTACGCTTCGGAGGTACAAACCCTCCCGAAGCATAGAACTCGATTCAGCATCCAGAGAGAACCGCATGCCGCCGCCCTATCCTGATATCTCGGATCCCGCGTCCGGCGGAGTCCTCTCTTCGGTTGACCACTCATCGAAATCGCTGTCGAAGTCGACGGCATCCCACACGCCCGCAAGGGTGTCGGCCAGCTTGGGCCATCTCCGCTTGATCTGCTTGAGTATGCGCGGTAGGTGCACCCTCAAGTCCTTCACTACGCAGTCTTCCCAGCCGCGTGCGTAGATCCTGATGTCGTGCTCGTGTAGCGAGAGAAGAGCGAGGAGGATTGGCACCCACACGTGCGCGCTCCTCGTGTGGCGATCGCTGATGCACGCGAGAACAGCGTTGGTGACAGCCATCCGACATCGCACTCTCGTCAGGCTGGCGGATGTACCTGCACCCTCGATCGCGTCAGCGGTAGAGCGTCCTCGCAAGCATCTCGACACGCACAAATGGGGTCAGAGGAGAACATATCGACCATAGCCATCAGCATCGTTGACTCAGACGCGCACTCCGCGACTGCGTCCGACGAAAGGACTCGCTGTTTGGCCGCATCGCTTATCCTTACATACCTAATCCACTGCCCAAGCCGCGACCGAGCCACGTCGCCCCAGAACTGACCGTCATCTGCTTCAAGGTGGACCTCCAGAATGGTGAGCATGCTCAGCAGCAGGGGCAGATTGTGGAGTTCCTCAGCCAGCAGTGCCAACAGCAGGCCCTCTGACTTGGCGCGCTTTGGAGCTTCTGGCTACCCAATAGTCAATCAGCTTGCCGATGATCTGGCTGAGCACCGCGAACGAACCTCCAGCCACGGCACCCAGAAGTGCGATCTGCGCGGCCGGGTTCGCAGAGATAAGCTTCGCTAAGGTAGGCATAGGCAAACTGGCTCCCAGTTGAACTGGCGGCCTGGTCCGGCGGTTTCAGCATTCCGGATCCGCCCGATCACAACGTGCGATGCTTCGCGTCCAGGCGAGTGAGGAGGCTGGAGCCAGTGCACATCCGAAATCCCGAAACAGAGCAGCTGAGCGGATGCTCTGCAAGGCCTTCTGGGCCGAAGCAGGAGCGGTCACTGCGCGCCCAGACCAAGGCATCCGAAGTACCCGACTATTCTACGCTACCCTTGTTATTCTCCTTGAACGCATTGAGCTCGTGTTCCGACAGTGTACAGAATGTGCTTTCTCTGAAATTCACTGAGTCCCTCTGTATCCTCAAGCACTGTCCGCAGTATGTCCAAGATAGCTGTTTCTAGTCTAGCGGTACTGCTGAATTGCTTGCTTCTTCTTCTCAACCACCACCTTGAACCGAGAATATGGGACTTTGTGCGGTTCAGGTTCGTGATGATCCACCATCTGCGCTACCTGCCTCCCATTCTGATGCTCAGGGACTCGCGGCTGGGGCTGCGGGAGTCGTCAATCGATGGAGAGGGCGGCAACCCAAACCGGAAATCCCGAAACGCCACACAGCCCGCGCAGGCCAAACTACACGGGTCAGTCAGTATTCTACCACTATCCGGCTGGTTGTCAAGGCTCCTCGCCGCCCCCGCCACGTATCACCCGCCACTACAACCTTATATATAAGGTTGTGAGTTGGCGGCGGTTGGTACAAGCTCAGTTTTCAGCCCAAAACAGACCAACCGCCGCCACCTGACAACCCTGGGAGTACTTATCTCAGGACTTATTGACGGCCTGCCTGGGATTCCCCATTCCCCATTCCCCATTCCCCACTCCCCATTCGACCGACGCTCGCCGCGCAACCCCGCAACCCCAGGGTTGTGACCTGGCGGCGGCGGCTATGGCAGGATGGTAAGCGAAGGCGTTGAGGTTGCTCGGAGGATGGTGGTGGGGGTGGAGTTGACTACGTCGCGGGTGACGACGGCGGTGATGGCGGCGTAGGCGCTGGGGAGCGGGATGTCCCCTGCCCCGGCGCGGATTTCGATGCCTTTGACGCCTCGCGGGGAGGTCACGTCGCTGCCGTCCCAGAGCACGAAGTAGTATGCTCCGACCTTCGTTACCCGGCCGGAGACGCGGATCGTCAGGCCCATGAGGCTCGCGCCGCCTGTCGAACCTCCGCCGCTGACAGCCCCGGCGACAGCGCGCATTGAAGCGGCGTACGGCGCCACCGTGTCAGCGGCAACACCGAGGCGGGAGTAGGACGCCTCGATGACGACCGGCTCGCCGTTGCGACACGTGACCTTCCCCAACACATCGACCACCGCGCCCGCGGAGAGGTCGCTGGAGCCGATATCGCATCGAATCCCGGCGCTGCGGTCGGGTTCCTCGATGAAGAAGCAGTCGGAGTAGACCGCGGTCACGATCTTGCCCGGGAGGTAGACGCGGGTACCGTCGGGGCGCGTTCTCGCATCGCCGATGAGGTTGATCTGGTTGTCGGCAATGACCATCACAGCCGTCGAAGTCCCCACCGCGCTCTCCAGGCCGGCGTGGTTGCGCGCCTTGACCGAAACGTAGAGCAGTTGGCCGATCTCCACGGCCAGATCCGACCGGCTGCACGCGGTCGCGCTCCCGGCGTTGACCCAGTTGGTCACATCAGACGCGCCCGGCGACTTGCCTATGCAGTATGAATAGCCCTCGATGCCCGATTCGGGGTCGGTTGATGACCAGTGGCAGACCAGCGGCGCGCCCTTCGGCAGAAACCCCTGCGCGGGGGTAACGACCGGCGTCGTAGGCGGGGTGATGTCGTTGGGATAGTCCTTGAAGCAATACACCGCGCCGTCGTCCGAGCCGACCACCACCTGCCCGCTCGGCCCTATCGCAGGCGAGCCGAGAACGGAATACCCGGCGGCGGCGGTCCAGATCGCGCTTCCGTCCGGCCCGAGCGCGTGTACGAGCCCGTCGGCGGTTCCGAAGTAGAGGTTGCCCGCGCCGTCCATGGCGGGCGATGATCTCACGCCGCCGGTCAGGTTGACCCGCCACAGCTCGGCCCCCTCGGGTGTAAACGCGCGCATCGTGCCGGCAATTCCCGCTCCGCCGGTGCCTACATAGACAGTCCCGTCCGGCGCTATCGCGGCGGACGAATCCACCAGACTGCCCGTGTAGGCACGCCAGCGGAGCGTTCCGTTGGGGTTGATGGCGTAGAAGTAGCCGTCGCCTGAGCCAAAATACACCACGCCCCGGGTGTCGATCGCGGGAGAGGAATCGGCGGCGGTGCCGGTCGTGTATGACCATTTGAGCGCGCCCGCGGGCGTGAGCGCGTAGAGCTTGCCGTTGCCGCAGGCGTAGTAGACCGTGCCGTCCTCGGCAATGGCCGGTGACGACCAGACCGCCGCGCCGGTGTTGTAGCGCCACTTGAGGGTGCCATTGGCGTTGAGCGCGTAGATCCAGCCGTCCTCGCCGCCGAAGTGGATCGTGCCGTCGAGCGCGACCGCCGGCGATGACCAGACCATGTCGCCGGTCGCGTAGCGCCAGTTGAGCGCGCCGCCCGCACTGATGCAGTAGAGGTAGTGGTCGCAGGACCCAACGTAGATCTCACCGTTGTAGCCGATTGCCGGAGAGGAATCGATAGTGGCGCCGGTCTGATAAGACCAGCGCACCCCACCGCTCGGGTTGATCGCGTAGAGACGGCCGTCGCTGGAGCCGATGTAGATCGTGCCGTCGCCCGCGAACGCCGCTGAGGACTCCACGTAGCCCTGCGTCTGGGCCTGCCATTCCACGCGGCCCGTGGTGCACGCGGTGACGCCGCTCCTGCCGGTGTTGGACAGGTCGCGCCGGAACTTGGGCCACACGGAGGCCTGGTTGTGGTATTCGATGCCGTCGCTCGACCCGACCGCGCTCCACAGGCCAATGCCATTGACTGCCTTGACGTTGAAGAAACACCGCACGCCAGCCGTGAGAGTCAGGCCGGTGACGTTCGCGCTCGTGGCGGTGGTGGAAGTCCATGTGAGCACGTCGCTTGCGCCAACGGACGTGCCGATGCAGTAGGAGGACCGATGCAACCCCGCTCTGCGGGTCTTGAGATGACCACGCGGCGTGCAGCGAGGTCGGGTCGCAAGTGTAGTCGCCGTCGTCGGTGACGGTGGGCGTGGTCGGCGGCGTGGTATCGACCAGCGATGAGACCACGGCCACGGGACTCCAAAGATCGACGCCGTTCATCACGCGCGCCGCGACGTAGACCTCCCCGGAGCCGATTCCTGGGGCGGTGACTTCCTCGTCGAGCGGGCAGTCGGTCCAGGTCGCGCCGGAAGCATCGGAAGAGGGCAGCACGGCGTATTGGGCCTGTGTGATGCCGGACTCGGGGTCGGCGGCGGCGACCGTGAAGTGGACCTCGGCTGCCGTGGCCGACATGAGATCGATGGCCGGCGCGGGCGGAGGCGTCAGATCGACGAGGATGCCGTTCGATGAGCCATCACTCGCAAGCCCCGCGTGGTTGTGCGCGCGCACGTTGGCGAAGTAGGTCGCGCCGTGGGCGAGCGTGAGGCCCGTGACGGTCTGCTCGCGAACGAGTCCCGCGTCTTGCCAGCCGAGGACATCGGTCAGGCCCTCGGCAGTGCCTATCGAGTAGTCGTAGCAGGATATGCCCGACTCGGTGTCGCCGGAGCCGTAGACGAAGTGGAGAGTCTTCGAGCTGCCCGTGTATTTGCCATCGTCGATCACCACGGGAGTCTCGGGCGGGCTGAAATCGACCGTGATCCCGTCCGAGACGCCCACGGGACCGACAAGCCCCGCGCCGTTGGTCGCGCGAACGGAGAAGTAGTACCGTGCGCCGTCGATGAGAGCCAGGTCGGTTCGCGTGATCTGGGTCGCGGGGCCGGCGTCCGTGAACGGAACAAGGTCCTCGCCGCCTGGGATCGTGCCGATGGCGTATTCGTAACGCGCGATGCCGGACTCGGGATCCTCCGCGAACCACCCTGCGTGAAGGGCTGTCGGAGAGGTCGAGTACAGGCCGTCGTCGGTCACGAGAGGCGTGGTGGGCGGCGTGGTGTCGCAGCCGAGGCGAAGGAGCGAGCCGTTCGACGCGAGCACGTAGACCGACTGCTGGTCGCCGATGGCGGGCGATGACCCGACCGCCGCGCCCGCCGGGCATTCCCAGAGCTTGCTTCCGTCAGGATTAAGGGCGTAGATCGAGCCGTCGTCGCTGCCGACGCAGATGACGCCGCTGGAATCGACCGCGGGAGAGGAGTTCACAGGGCCGCCCGTCGCATACTTCCAGCGAAACGCGCCGAACGCGGAGAGCGCGTAGATGGAGTTGTCCCGGCAGCCGAAGTAGATCGTGCCGTCGGAAGCAATCGCGGGCGAAGAGGCCGACACGCCCGCGCCGTAGCGCCAGCGCTGGACGCCGTTCGGGTAGACCGCGAAGAAGTAGCCGGTCATCGTGCCGAAGTAGACCGTGCCGTCCGAGCCGATTGCGGGCGAGCTCTGTATCGCGCCGAGCGGGCTGGTGGTGAACTTCCACTTGAGCGAGCCGCCGGAGTTAATAGCGTAGAGGCAGCCGTCGTCGCAGCCGAAGTAGATGGTGCGGTCGGTCGCCAGCGCCGGTGAGGATGAGATCGCGCCACCGGCGGTGTAGGTGAATCTCGGCCCGCCCGCGCTCGTGAATGCGAACAGCTTGCCGCCGTTCGTGCCCACGTAGACTGTCCCGTCCGGGCCGATTGCAGGCGATGAGTTCGATGCGGCCGAGAGATACCTGCGCCACTTGAGCGTGCCGTCGGCGTTGATCGCGTAGAGCCAGCCATCGGTGGAGGCGACGTGAATCACACCCGATGCCGAGATAGCGGGCGAAGATCGATTGCCAGTCCCGCACGGATAGGACCAGAGCGGGTCGCCGTTCAGGCTCATCGCCACCAGGTTGCCACCGGCCAGCACGTAGACCGCGCCGGTGCCGATGGCGGGGGATGACGTCCCGGCGCCGACCTGGCGGCTCCAGGCGAGCGTGGGCGATGCGGCGATGGCCGTTGTGCCGCGGCCTGTATGCAACGCGTCATGACCAAACGCCGGCCAGGGCGAGTTGGCAAGCTGCGCCGAACACGGCGCGCACGACAGCGCCACTCCGAGCACGGCAACCAGGGGCAGGACAGGGCTGGGTCGCATCCGGTTTCCTCACGACTCCCTTAGAATCCGTTCTGCTAGTCAGGATGGGACAGAAATACCCTATGCCTATTTGCTTCAAACACCCGTCACAAGCTCAACTGATTTAATGCAGAGGTGGTGGTTGCCCGCGGCAATAAAAAGGGCGAGGCTCTCGCCTCGCCCGAATCTGGACTACCAACGAGCCAGCGTTAGGGGAACTAGCTCTTGCGCAGCCTGCGGAATCCCGCGAGGCTGCCGAGTCCCATTATGCCGAGGAAGATGCTGATCGGCTCGGGAACGTCGCTAATGAGGTTGTACATCACAGAGCTCTGGTTGTTGATGTCCCCACCATAGCCCGGGTCGTAGTAGTTGGAGCCCCGAGGCAGGTAACCGAAGACACCGTTGAAACCCTCAGAACCCGTCTCGGTCAACCACAGGGCTCTGCCATAATACGTGTTCGTGGGGATTCCCACGTCGGCGGGAGCATCGCTGCCATCCGAGTTATCGGAGTAGAAGTAGATCCTGCCGTTCGCGACGAGGATGGGATCATCGGGGTCCGAATAGTCGAAGACGTTCCCGTATATGCGCACAACGTCGGACTTGACAGCGGACCCAGGTGTCTCCCTCAGCCAGAGGTTTCCCGGCGTCAGGTAGTCAAGCCCGGTGTCATAGTAAAGGGTGGTCATCCCTGAAGCTCTCGTCGAGTCCAATGCCCCAAGCGAGCCGCACCCCATCCATGTAGCCGTTGCCGGTACTCTGTCGAGCGTGATGGTGATCATTGCGGAAGCTGCGACGCCCATGCACAGCAAACCCAGCACGGCCGTTACCAGAGACAGCTTTCTCATTCCCCATTCCCTCCTTTTCAGATCCAGGTTGCCAGCGATCCTGAATCACAGGCCCACCAGCAGATCCAGGCACATGCATACTTCGACAGCATAGCTCAGCTAGCCAGCCTTGTCAAGGTGTTGTGCCAAAAACAGGTAATTATAACAGGGTAGCACATGTTGGCGCGAGGTGTAGTATGACGCCGTGGTGAAGCTCTATACCGCAGACGGTAGGTGGTGCTTTCGATTGCAAGACAGGGCTAAGCTGGCATGGACTCGCCGTGACCATCATGTGACAGTCGATGCGAGCAAGAGCATGACTGGACACAAATGCAGAGGGCGAGGCTTTCACCTCGCCCCGAGTATACTACTAACGAGCCAGTGTCAGGGGAACTAGCTCCTGCGCAGCCTGCGGAATCCCGCGAGACTGCCGAGTCCCATGGTGCCGAGGAAGATGCTCATGGGCTTCGGGAACGGCACTCGTCTGCGCGCTGGGCTGATAGACCAGTTGCCGATTGGAAACGACATATGTCCAGTGATTCGCATTCTCGCCCGTGACGCTCACATCATACTGGCCGATCAGCGTCTCGTTGTTCCAAACAGCCCAGTTGAACACTGTCGGAACTGCGACGCTGGGCTTAGGATCGTTGAAAGCCAGCTTCATCTCTTGATTGCTGGTGAAACCGCTTGCACTCGCCACTACTAGTTTGCCATCAACCGCAGGTACTCACGTCCCACGTCAGCGAGCCGCCGACTTTTATGAAGCCGGGGGCCTCAAACGTGCTGCCGCTGATCCACTGGAACTGCAGGTGGTTGAACGGCCCATCACCCGTCTCCGCGATTCTGGTCAGGAGCCAGCTGTTCCCGTCCTCTATTACGCCTTCTCCCACGGGGGACGCAAATGTCGCTCCGGCACAGATCAACAGCGCGATCACTGCCGTTACCAGAAATAGACTCTTCATATCTCTCATTTCCTCCTTTTCCTCTAATCTCTTGTTTCTGCGCGCCCATCGAGCCAAAACCCCCACCCATCGACCCGACGCGCTACGTCCTCGCACCCGCGAGTTGCATCCTACTACTTCTGGAAAACGTGATTGCCGGCGCGTGCACACGCACGGCCGGTATCTGGGATGTTAGGAGTGTACGGGGCACTGCGGCAAGGCGCCTCTGCCCGACTGTAACGCGAGGAAATTGGTGCTCAGTCGGCGAATCCCCCGCTCCAGCAATACTATGCTCGATTGTTAGTAGTGTAGCTCAACGGTTGGCTGTTGTCAAGTGCCCGCACTGCAAATTGCGGCCACGGTGTAAGGAAAGTGGGGGATTGTCAATCGACAATTGACAATTGACGATTGACGATAATAAGGCGCCGGAGTCAGCCTCTCCGGCGCCGCGGACTTGGAGGAGTTCGCTAATGTCTTTCGACACGCCAACGATGCCACCGGGCCAAACTTCCGGCCCATCGAGATACGGCGGCCAGACTGCCCTGGCGAACTTCCCGCTTTAGGCTCCCGGCTTTGCGTCCCCGGCTTTCGCGCGGGTTTGCCATTATCGATCTCCTCATTGACTTGTCCACCTGAGTTGTGCCACGCAGCCGTGCGGCCAGGGACTGTGCAATATACCAGAAACATAATGATGGAAGACGGCGCGGTGGTCATATCCCTGCGGCGGGCCGAGCAGAACGCGAACACGCAGCGGGCCTCGACCGACTTGCGGCGCTTGGCCGGGTCCTTGTGTCGGCGGTCTTCGCGATGATCTCCCGCGCGGCTGCCTCGGCCTCGCGATACTTGCCGCCGCACTATGCACCAGGTGACCCCGACTCGATCCGGGAAGCCCCCAACGGCGATACTTCGGGGCTCGCTTTTCGCCCCGAAGGTTCCGAGACTATCCACCAGCCTGCCAATCGCGGTCCGGCACTACTCGTCAAACCAGTCGATGCTGATCGGCCCGCCGCCTTCGGCATACCACGCCGCGCTGGAGAACTCCCAGTCCTCGGCGCGTTCCACGTAGCCCTCCTTCGGGCTGCGCAGGGCAGGGATGTGCTCGATGATCGAGCTTGTCCAGAAACACACCGCGCCGTCCTCGAAGTAGTTGTGCCAGCGATTGGTCATCCGGCTCCCGTGCTCCCGATAGCTGCAGTGCGTTCGGGGCGAAAAGCGAGCCCCGAAAGATCACTTTGTGCTTAGCCAAGGCTTCCAGACGGTCTGGCCCCGAGGCATGGAACGGCACCGTATCGCATATATCATTCTCGATCCTATCCAGCTTCGACCCCTGTCCCGTGTTCCCGTCTATGGTCACACTGTGCCTGCGGCATCCGGGCCCAGGAATTGTATCCTGCGGATCGCCTCATAGACCGCCTCCCTAGTCTCAAAAGACTGCCCTGAAAGCCGCATCCACTCCTTGAGGTTCTTGCTCCGATCCGCACCGGTGGTGTTCATCGCTGACTGCGACGCCTGCTCCATTGCTGCCTCTAGTGGGCTGAGAGACTGCCTTAGAGGATCGGTTGCCCGCTCCCGCTCTGCAAGCACGCGCCGAACACGCTCCTTCATCTCGTCCGTTAGGGGCTGATCCAGCGCAATGGAGTTCCGTTTGCATAACTCCAGGAAGTCAGCTTCGATCTCGGCAATGCGAGGGATTCGGTCCTCCTCGGGCACTGATTGACCGCCCAGGTGAAGGGGCTGGTTGACCGCAGACGGTACAATCGGGCTGAGCGGAAGCGGCGTAAGCGGGGGCCTCAAGTCCGATACGCTATGTGCCATCTCCATCAGCAACCTACGTTCCTCCAGAGGCGCGTTGGCGGCAATGAGCACGGTAGCTACCCGGAGCATAGTGCGACTGAGCTTGGAGGACCGGTCCTCCCACATTTCACGTGCTCTCTCCTCAATCCAACCAGACCAGTCTGTCATCGGTGTTTGCTCATCCTTTCCAGCCTACAAGAGCCTGCTAAAGCAGAAGGTCGAGATCAATCCCAAGATCAATCGCGTTCGCCACGGTGGTGCAGAGCTGAGCCTGCACGAGGGCAGCCATCCCAGCGACAAAGGCGCCTCCTCCCGCGACGGTTGCCCTGTCTCCCTCCACGCTCTCTGAGCCGAGCAAACCCTCAACCTGCCCTGCCTCCCAATCGGTGCGGGCTACTTCCATGTACTTCGTGCCAGTTCCCAGAAAGCTTCGGGCCAAGTCTCGAGACTGGTCGGCAGCAAATCTGGAGCCCTCCGTTTCGATATAGCGCCAAGCTTGACTGACAAGCTCGGCCATCGAAAAGACGGGGAAGATGTAGCGTCCGGTGGCATCTAGCAGGTTGACTGGATTGCAGTTGGCATACGCGTACCAGTTGCTGCCGTTGCCACTCGGATCCTCGCTTATGAACCTGCCGATGGTGGGGTCGTAGTAGCGGGCGCGCATGTAGATCAGGCCGGTGTCGGCATCGGCGGTGTGGCCGAGTTGGCCGCAGAACTTGTGGTTCCCGCCGGAGCCGCTGCTCGAACGGAGGCCGCCATACACGTCATAGCTTCGCGTCGCGGTTACCTGGACCGAACCGTCGTCGCTCGCGCTGCCGTCATCGACCTCCGCGACTACGCTGCCCAACCCGTCATAGATATACCACCTCCGCGCGCCATCTTCCTCCCGATATTCTATCCCGCGGCTCCCAAGGCAATAGGTGACCGCGTGTTCCGGGATCAGATACCCGGCCTCGATGTGGATCAGATTGCCGTCCTACCCCAGTTTCCGTATCGATCCCAGCAGGGCTGCAAGCCGCTCGTAGGGCCGCGATGTCCTCGGCTCGCAGTTTCCTGCCATGATCGCCTGTCTCAGCGCGTCCAGCGTCGGAGGGCCATCGGTTTTGGCCACCGTGTAGCAGCTCGCCATCGCGCGGATGTAGTGCGCGTCGCTGCTGCCCAGCTTGGCAGCGTTCGACAAGCGCGCGTCCGAGGCAAGCTCCCTGTTGCGCTTGACCAGCCGCCTGCCGAACACCGACCCGCACTCGATCTCCACTGCATCGAACGGCGCGTCGAAGACGGCGTCGCCGATCCCGGTCGAGTGATAGGGGTGAACCGCCACCGCCAACCCGCCCGCGTCGTGGATCGCCTTGACCATCGCCGCCGGCTCCAGGCCCATCGGCAGGTTCTCCTCAACAAACAGGGCGCCGACATGCCCGACGGTGCTGTTGACCTCCACCCCGGGAACGACGACAAAACCGTCCGGTATGCTGCCGTTCGACTTGAGGTACTCGCAGCATCGCATCACATCGAGCGCGCCGTTGATGTCGTTGTGGTCCATCACGCCGATCGCGCCGAGCCCGAGCCGCACGGCCTCACGAATGAGCCGCTCCGGCTGCGATATGCTGCAGTGGGAAAAGAGCGTGTGGATGTGAGGGTCGAACGCGCAGTATTGTTCGTCCCGGACATCATTTCCTGGACGATCAATACTGATCGTGGGCCGGCCGGCCGCGGACAACGCCCGATTGACGAGCCAGTCCCAACCGTCGAACCACCAATATCGACATCCTCGCTCGCGCCTGCCTGGGGGGGAGTATGCTTGTTCCAGTTCTCAGCCTCCGGTGATGACCGGTTCAAGTATACCAGCCCCGCGCGCGATATGTCACGGTAGTATGTGCGTCCGCGGTCTGCGAATGCATCGCGCGGTAACCAGAGCGATGCAGCCAACCGCCAGCGCCGTGAAGCCCCCCACCTCGGGCGCCTGGGCCATCGTTCCGACGGGAACCGGCACGGAATCGAACCACACCACCACCGAATCGGGCCAGCTCACAATCTCAAATCCCCAATTCGCCCAGCAGCCCGGCACCACGTAGTCATCGACATTGTCGGTCCACGAAGGAACGGTCAGCGTGAACGTCGCCTGCCCGCCGTCCGGGATGCTGTAGAGGTCATAGTCGTCGGCGTACCAGTAGATGTCCGCGCCGACTTCGGGGTCGAGGTCGAGCACGGCGCCAGACGACCAGTTCTCCGGGCCGGTCTGGCCCTGGATCAGACCGAGTGCGAGCGGCGCGTAGACGTGCACCGACGTGACAATGTCGTCGAACTCGGAGTTGGTGAGGATGTAGGTGTAGGTCTTCTGGCTTCCATCGACCGCCCAGGAGCCCGCGAGTTCCATTGGGAGGGCTGGCGACGCAGCCACGGCGAGAAAGACGACAAGCGCAGCGACGATCTTTGCCTTCATACTACCGGCCTCCTACGGGTTGCTGCGCCCAAGCCGGTAAACTCATGTGCAAAAACCGTGCCAATTGCAGAGTTGAAGCACGACTATATTAACGCCGTGTGATGCTATGGCAGAGCTTATTCGTGCCTGTTCACTTTGAAGCGGTAGAGCTTGATTGGCTCGACCGGCGCTATGAATGCTTTGTGTCGCGCGATCTCTATTTGTTGCTCCGCGGTATCCACACCCTCCAGATCAGGCAGCAGCAGCCCCCGCCGGGAGCCGTTCTCCACTATCACACCGTAGTGCTTGGGGTCCAGGCACTCCGGCCCGTCGATCTCCTCCGGCGGGAACAACACGTCCACCGAGACCTCGATGTCGCCAAGCTCGTCCGCGTCCACAGGCAGGAAGCGCGGGTCGCCAGTTGCCGCGCTGATTGTGTTCTGAATGATCTCCTCGGCCAGGCTGCGGCACACCGGTTCGATCGTCCCGATGCAGCCCCGCAGCGCCCCGTGTATCTTCAGGCACACAAACGCCCCCGCGCACACGCTCTTGAGCTCGTCGAGAGTGTCCTCCGGCACATCGATCACCCGCCGGTGTCTGATATACTCCTCCAACGCCGCCCTGGCCAGCTTCACATACGGGCTCACTTCACTTGCCATCCTGTTCATCCCCTTCGTCGTCCACCTTCACCCTCTGCCCGATCTTGGGTTCCGTGCCGGCAAACAGCCTCTTGACGTTCGACCTGTGCTTGACTACGATCAGCACTGCCGCGATGACCGCGATCGCCTGATACTCAACGTGCTTCTCCCACACAAACATCATCACCGGAACCGAGATCGCCGCGATTATCGAGGCCACCGAGATGATCCTCGTGATCGCAACGATCGCCAGCCACAGCCCGAACGCGATCCCAGCGATCATCGGATTGAGCCCGACTATCATCCCGAGGCTTGTCGCGACGCCCTTTCCGCCCCTGAACTTCAGAAATACCGAGAAGCTGTGCCCGACTATGCTCAGAACGCCGCCGGTCACGACCATCCACGGCTCCATTTTGAGCACCTGGCACAACACGACCGCCGCGGTGCCCTTCGCCGTATCGAAGAAGAACACAGCAATCGCAGGACCCAGCCCGAGCGTTCGCAGCACGTTAGACGCGCCGATATTGCCGCTGCCAAAGTCGCGTATATCGATCCCGCGCATGGTCTTGCCGATCATCACCCCGAACGGGATCGCGCCGAGCAGATAGCACACAGCCAGAGCCAGGTAGTCCAATCTACTTCCTCTCTTTTCTTGCCTGCCGGAAGATCAGCCTTACGGGAGTGCCCTCGTATGAGTACTCCCTGCGTATCCGATTCTCAAGATACCGCGAGTATGAAAAATGCGCAAGGGAGGTGTCATTGACAAACACGATGATCGTCGGCGGCTTGACCTCGCTCATCGTGGCGTAGCGAATCTTGAGATCGCGGCCCTTGCGGGAGTATGGGTGCGCGTCTGCCGCTTCCTGCAGGATGCGGTTCAGCTCTCCGGTCTGGATTCTGAGTGCGTGGTTCGAGGCCGCGTCCAGCGCCGTATCGATTACCGCCGCCACGCCCATGCCCTCAAGCGCCGACGTGAACACGATGGGCGCGTAGTCCAGAAACGGAATCTGCTTGCGGATGCGCTCCGAGAACCGTCTCATGTCTTCTTCTTCGACCAGGTCCCACTTGTTCACCACCAGCACGCACGCGCGGCCCGCCTCATGGGCGAACCCTGCAACGCGCTTGTCGCCGTCTCGGAGCCCGTCCGCGCCGTCGATCACGATCAGCGCCACATCGGCCCGCTCCATCGCGCGCACGGCCCGCAGGACGGTGTAGTACTCCACCGACCCCTGCACCTTCCCCGCGCGCCGAATTCCCGCCGTATCGATCAGCACGAGCGTATCGTCGCCACGCCGCAGCACCGTATCGACCGCGTCGCGCGTAGTTCCGGGAATCTCCGACACGATCGCGCGCTTCTCACCTAGTATCGCGTTGAGCAGGGAGGACTTCCCCACGTTCGGCCTGCCGATGATGGCAAGCTTGACCGCGTCCTCGGGGTAACGCGCCTCCATCTCCTCGGATGGAAACGACTTCACGACCACATCGAGCACATCGGCCACGCTGCGGCCATTCAGCGCCGAGATCGGATACACCTCGCCCAGCCCAAGCGCGTGGAACTCCAGCGCGTCCTGCTCGCGACGCTCGTTATCGGCCTTGTTCGCGACCACCAGCACCGGCTTGGGCGCGCCGCGCAGTTTGTCGGCGATCTCCTTGTCGGCGGGCGTGATCCCCGTCTCCGCATCGACCATGAACAGCACGACGTCGGCCTCTTCGAGCGCGGCTTGCGCTTGAAGCGTGACCTCGGCCCGCAGCGGGTCGATCTCATTGAGCAGAATCCCGCCCGTATCGATCATTACGAACTCGCGGCCGTTCCATTCAGCCTCCGCGTAGATTCGATCGCGCGTAATGCCCGGAGTATCTTCGACTATAGCCATCCTGCGGCCGATGACCCGGTTGAAAAGCGTGGATTTGCCCGTGTTCGGCCGGCCGACAATGGCGACTAGAGGTTTGTCCATTTTATCCCTTCCGTCAGGGTCAAATGGTAACACAGGAGGGCAGAGGGGTCAAACCGCCGACGGCGGTGGAGATGAGGGCGCCCACAACCATCCTGGAAATCGCGAAGGCCGGGGTTATCTGCCCGCCCGGTACGGGGTATCCTTCGACCAGCGCCGGCGACTGGGTGCCGGCCTGTAAAGGAGCGAAGAAGATGCGCGGAATTTGTCTGGCCACACAGTGTCTTGCGATTCTGCTGCTCGTGTGCTCGTCTGCCTGGGCTGGCGTAACAGCCATATCGGCGGGCTTCAGCCACACCATTGCCCTCGATAGCGACGGCAACGTCTGGGCCTGGGGGGACAACACCTACGGCCAGCTTGGCGACGGAACCACGATTCCCAGCCTGTCCCCCACAGAGGTTCCGGGACTGACCGGAGTGATCGCAGTCGCGTGCGGCTGCTATCACTCTATGGCGGTCACAAGCGACGGCACCGTATGGACCTGGGGGAACAACCACAGCGGCCAGCTTGGCGACGGAACCACCACCGACAGCTACTCCCCCAAGCGGATCGCTGGGCTGACCGGCGTCGTCGGCGTATCGGGCGGCTACTATCACTCCTTGGCCGTCAAGACTGACGGCACGGTCTACGCGTGGGGCTACAACTTCTACGGCCAGCTTGGTGACGGAAGCACGACGCAGCGACTGTTCTCCCGTGCAGGTCCCGAACCTGACCGGCGTCAAGGCCGTATCTGCCGGCTACTATCACTCGATTGCCGTCAAGACCGATGGTACCGTTCGCGTGTGGGGCGACAACGAGGACGGCCAGCTTGGCGACGGCTCCACGATCGACAGACACTCCCCCGTTGCGATCTCCAGCCTCACCGGAGTCACCGCCGTCTCAGCCGGCAGCTATCACACTGTCGCACTGAAAAGCACCGGCGTCGTCATGGCCTGGGGAAACAACGATAGAGGCCAGCTCGGCGACGGGACGACGCTTGAAGAGCATTCTCCCGTCCAGGCGCCGGCTCTGAGCGGAGTGACGGCCATATCGGCGGGCGACTACCACACTGCGGCGGTTGCCGCCGGCGCCGTGTGGACCTGGGGCTACAACCTCTACGGCCAGCTTGGCGATGGAACGACCACTCAGAGCGCGTCTCCCCTGCAAGTGCCGGGGCTGACCGGGATCGTGTCCGTCGCGGCAGGCCACTACCACACCATAGCCGTCAGCGGCGACGGAGAGATATGGGCTTGGGGACACAACGGCAGCGGTCAGCTTGGCGACGGGACGGCCGCCCGCAGGCCCGATCCCCTGCTGGTGACGGGGCTGACCGGAGTCGCGACTGCATCGGCCGGCAGCACCCATACCGGCGGGGTCATCGCCGATAGCAACCTCTGGATCTGGGGGGACAACTCCTATGGCCAGCTTGGCGACGGAACCACGATCAGCAGATCGCTTCCGGCGCAGCTTATGGGCCTCGCTGGAATCGCTTCAGTGCGCGGCGGCAGCAACTACACGATTGCCCGAACAAGCGACGGCGACATCTACGCGTGGGGACGCAACAACGTCGGCCAACTCGGCGACGGAACCACAACCGACAAGCACTCCCCCGTACATCTCCCCGGCATCAGCGCAATAGCGTCCGTGTCCGCCGGCTCGAGCCACGCCGTTGCGGTTACGACAGCCGGCGCGGTCTGGACTTGGGGGTACAACTACTACGGCCAGCTCGGCGATGGAACGACTACCGACAGCCATTCCCCCATTCAGATAGCCGGCCTGACTTCGGTAACGGCCGTGTCGGCGGGCGGCTATCATACTGTGGCGCGCATGACCGACGGCACGCTGCGCACGTGGGGAAACAACTACTACGGCCAGCTCGGCGATGGAACGACCACCGACAAGCGCTCTCCGCTGCAGGTCCCGGGGCTTGGCGGAGTGGTAGCTATATCCGCAGGCTCTGGTCATACCGTCGCCCTCAAAGACGACGGCACGGTCTGGACGTGGGGCGATAACTCCTACGGTCAGCTTGGCGACGGAACCACAATCCGCCGCAAGTCTCCCGTGCAGGTGCCGGGATTGTCCAACATCGCGGCCGTATCGGCGGGCGGCTATCACACCGTAGCGCTGAGCGAAGACGGCACCGTTTGGGCGTGGGGAATGAACACCTATGGCCAGCTTGGCAACGGAACTACCATCGACAGGCATTCGCCAGTGCAGATCCCAGGCCTTGAAAGTATCGCCTCCGTCTCGGGAGGCTCCAATCACACTATAGCGGTCACGACCGACGGCGCGGTCTGGGCCTGGGGTGACGACAGCCGCGGGCAGCTTGGCGACGGCCACTACGACGCGAATCCCAATCCGGCCCCTGTCCGCATCCAGAACTCCGATACAATCCCGCCGACCGGCTCCGCCATCATCGACTCCGGCGCGGCCTGTACGGGCGTCACCGAGGTGGTACTCACACTATCCGCGACTGACGACAGCGGCACGGTCTCGGAAATGCAGATCAGCAGCGACGGCGTCTTCGACATCGAGCCCTGGGAACCCTACTCCACCGGCAGCGACTGGACCCTCACGGGCGCTGACGGCGCGAAAACCGTCTACGTCAGGTTCAGGGACCCGTCCGGCAACGAGTCAGAAACCGCGTCAGCTTCCATCATCCTCGACACGACTGCTCCGGTTATCAACTCCGTGACCGTGACTCCACCGATGGCAGCGTCCGGCGACGCGGTCCGCGTGACGGTCGATGCTGCGGACCTGGCGGGCGTCGCCTCCGTCACGGCAAGTGCAATCACGCTCACAAAGACCGGCGACACCACATGGACCGGCGACATACCCGCGGCGTCCGAAATCGGCAGTCACGACGTTCCCATAGTCGCAACCGACGTCCTCGGCCACTCCAACACGACCGCGTCACGCAGCTACACGACGGCTCAGATCGTCGGAATGACCTGTAGAGGCACGGCAGATGGCGTGGCATGCGCCGCGTGCGGCTTGTGGCTGGTCAAGGTCTGGGGCAAGGTCACGATCGTGAACGACAGCGCGTTCGACCTCGATGACGGCTCTGGGGACACCGTGCGGGTCGTAGCACCCGGCTATACCGGCATCGCAAACGGCGACTACGTGTCCGCACGAGGCATCCTGAACCCGGCAACCAGCCCACCGACCCTGACCAGCGAGGCTGCACACGTCGTCAAGCACAACTGATCACAGCTCCTGCATCATCGCCAGCGACTGCTCCTTGTATCGCTCCGCCCGGGCGAACTCGCGATTGCGGTGGTGGTAGATGACGATGTATTTCTGCACCTCATAGAGCAGGTAGAACGCGCGGCGAATCTGCGCGGAAGGCGACGTGTCGCGCTCATACCGTAGGTCCTGAGTAGCGGCGCGTATCGAAGGGCCGTACCCCGCCAGAACGCCGGCTCGGAGATGCCGCAGTAGTCCAGCACGGCGAACTCGATCTCCTTGTCGCCCCAAAGCGCGCGGTCGAAATCCACCAGTCCCGTGACGTTCGCCCGCTCATCGACCAGTATGTTCTGGCTCCAGATGTCCATGTGCAACAGCTGCGAAGTGACCGGCCTATCGAAGTGCTCGATATGCCTCTCGAGCAGCCCCTTCGCCCACGATTCCTGCTCGCCGTCGTAGTAGCCGACCTCGACGACGTCGTCTATCATCTTCCCCCACATCACCCGAAACGCGCTTGGCCAGTCCGGCTGCGGATCCATGCAGTGATGCTCGCCGAGGTAGCCGTATTGCCCCGCCGTCATCTCATGAATCTGGCGGAGATACCGGCCGGTCTGTTCGAGGACGCTGTCCATCTGCCCCTGTGTACACCGAAACTGCGTCAGAGGCACGCCCGGCAGGCGCTCCATGAGAAGATAATCACGATCGATGATACGCCGGGAGGTATCGTACGCGATGATCTCCGGCACGGGAACGCTCGTGCGCTCGCGGACCAGCGCGTGGATGCCCGGCTCCTGCGCCATCATCCCGCGCTCGTAGAACACGAACCCCGCGTCGTCAGGCGGCGCGATCCTCAGCACCAGCGGCCGATTCGCGCCCTCGACGAAGTAAGTCGTATTGAAGTGCCCCGTCGGCACCGGCTCGAACCGCGCCGACGATCCCACATCCACGTGCGCACCCGCCATCTCCGACAGCACGTCGTTCGCAAACTGCTCAGGCATAATACTCTCTCGTTTGACGGCGCGGCGCCTTACTCCTCTTGATATGCGCGCCGCAATGCCGTAGCATGTCGGCTATGAGCGTTGTCGCCATAGTCAAATGCCCGGACTACTCGCTGGAGAATGTGAACGCCGCCGTCCGCGAGGCCCTTGCGCTCGCCGAACTCCAACTGGCAGGCTGCAGAGCCCTCCTCAAACCCAACCTTCTCTCGACGCGCAAGCCCGACGACGCCGTCACCACGCACCCAGAGGTCGTCATGGCGCTCGGCAGGATCGCACTGGAAGGCAACTGCGAGGTCATCCGTGGGCGACAGCCCGCCGTTTGCCGGCCAGAACCCGGACAAATACGTCCGACTCTGCGAGGTAACCGGCATGGCCGCCGTCGCCAGCGAGCTGGGCATACCCATCGTGCGGTTCGAGGACGACTTCGCGCACGGTCTCGCACCCCGAAGGCCGCTTCTACAAGAGCTTCGAGATCGCCCAGGCCGTGCTCGACGCGGACGCGATCGTCAACATATCCAAGCTCAAGACCCACGGCCTCACCGCGTTCACCGGCGCGATCAAGAACGTATTCGGATGCATACCAGGCGTGCGGAAGGGCCTGTTTCACGTCCAGGCGGCAGAGAATCGCGAGGTTTTCGCGCAGATGCTCGTTGATCTGCTCGGGGCTGTCAGGCCGAGCGTGAACGTCATGGACGCGGTCGTCGCGATGGAAGGCGAGGGCCCGAACGCGGGCAGGCCGAAGCAACTCGGGATCATACTGGCTTCATCCGATCCCGTCGCGCTTGACGCGGTCGCCTGCGCGATTGTCGGCATCGACCCGCTCTCCATCGACACGACCCGCCTCGCCGCCGAGCAGGGCCTTGGCTGCGCGGACTTTCGCGGATCGAGATTCGTGGCGAGCGCATCGAGGACGTGGCGGTTCCCGACTTCCAACCCTCATCAGGCAGCAACGATTGGGCGCGAATCCCCGCCCCCATCCGCCGCCTCCTGCGCAGGAAGCTGATCGCGGTTCCGACGGTTGTGCAGCGCGAATGCACGGGCTGCGGCGATTGTGCGGCCGCCTGCCCCGTCAAGGCCATTACGCCGGGCCGCCCGGCGCGAATCGACCTGGAAAAGTGCATCAGGTGCTACTGCTGCGCGGAAGTCTGCAACTTCTCGGCAATCGAGCTCAAGCGCGGCTGGCTGGGCAAGCTCCTCAATCCCACGTAGTAGGCATCTCCCAGACGGCGATCCATTCGCAGCAGGCGTCCCGGGCGGCAGACGCCTCTGCATCGGGTTCTGGAGACCTCCTACGAGAAAAAGAGACTTGGCTGTAGGGCGACTCAGCCAAGCCCAGCAGAGGTAGTGAAGGAGAAAAAGAAGCACTGGTAATATTACTAGGTTTTGGCGGGCGTGTCAACACCCTATTTCGGAATTTTAAGAAAAACATCCGGGCGCCCTCTTTGCATATCGCATTTCCCCGGTCGCCAGGCTGAAATACGCCGAAAACCTCTACACCTTGAAACGGATGTAGACCACATCCCCGTCCTGCATCACGTATTCCTTGCCCTGAAGCTGGGTGACGCCGTTTCGCCTCGCTGCCTCCCAGCCACCGGCCGCCCGCACCTCGGTGAAGTTCGCCACCTCCGCACGGATGAAGCCGCGCGCAAGATCGGAGTGGATCGTGCCCGCCGCATCGATTGCCTTCGATCCCGCGCGAAGAGTCCACGCGCGCACCTCCGGCTCTCCGCAGGTGATAAACGAGATCAGCCCGAGCGCGTCGTAGCACGCGCGGATCAGCACGTTTCGCGCCGGCTCCGTCAATGCCCATCGAAGCCGAGGAACTCCGCCTCCTCCTCGTCGGAAAGCTCCGCCACCTCCATCTCGACCTTCGCGCACAGCTCGAATCCCAGCAGCCCCGCCTGCTCGCAGTAGCCGTGGAACGCTCCGCGCTTCGCCGCAGCGCCGATCTCAGCCTCGGGGATATTGAGCACGAGGATCATCGGCTTGAGCGTCAGGAAGTCGTAGCCGCGAATCGACTTCTCCTCTTCGGGGTCGAACTCCGCCTGTTTGAGCGAATTGCCCTCCTCCAGAAGCGCCTTCAGCCGCTCCAGCAGCGCCATCTCGATGGTCGCGGGCGTGGTGGTTCCCTTCTTGACCCCGTGAAGCTGCTTCTCCACGCGCTCGATCCGGTTCTCCACCAGCCCGAGATCGGCCAGCACGAGCTCATCGCTGAGCATCTGCGCGTCCGCAGCCGGGTTCGGCGCGTCGCCGTCAGGCGAAGCAAACCCGCGCACGACATGCACCAGCGCGTCCACCTGCCGCACGTCGGCGAAGAAGTCCGAGCCGAACCTCGTCCGCTCGTCCTCGTGCGCGATCCGCGCCGCGCCGTCGATGAACTCGATACTCGCGTACGTGACCTTCTTGGGCTTGTACTCCGCCACGAAAAAATCCATGCGTGGATCGGGCACCTGCACCACGCCCACGTGCGGGCTCGCCGAAATCGTCCGTCTTCACCGTGCCCCTCGTTAGAGCACGAAACAATGTGGTCTTGCCCGAACCGGGCAGCCCCACGATTCCTACCTTCATTGACTCCACCTGTGTATGTCATTCTGAACGCAGCGAAGAATGACACGAATACGCGACAGGCAATTCTACCACATTCGCCCCAGCGCATAGAAGCCCGCAGGAGGGACGCATGCCGCGCGGGTAAGTGTAGCGTTAGCGGGAGGTAACGCAATGCAGCCGTTCGTAGAGATAACCCATCCGGATCACGCCGGCCGGGCCAAAGGCCCCGATGTCACCGTAACCTGGTCCGCGCAGGACGTCAAGCTCCAGCAGATCAGCGTGGACGGCCACGAGTACGCCGACGTGCCGGCCGACAAGCGGTCACACACGATCACCGGCCTCGGCGAAGGCGTCCACACCGTCAAACTCCTCGTCAATCAGACGCAAGAAGCGTCAGCCACGTTCTATGTGTATATCCCTGCTCAACTTTCGGCCTGCAAGCTATACACACTCGACCTCAGATCGCCCTGCGGCACCCCAACGTCGATGATCCCAAAGACAGCGGCCGATTGCATTCGACACGCTGCACTGCGTCGCGTGCCTGCAGGGGATCGTCAATCGCGGAAAGCCGCAGCTCTACATCGACTATGGCGACGCCGACTCCTTCTGGCTCGGCAAGATGCGCGCCAAGGGCGCATATCTTGAGCACGCTGCAGCTCGTCCCGCTGAAGTCGATCGAGGACGCGATATCGGTCTTCTCCGAAAGCATCAAGGGCGCGGTCGTGTGGGACCCGAATGTGCCGTCAGCACAAGCAATGTCGCGTCGACCATCTGCGGCGTCGAGGACCTCATTCCCGTCGCCACGATACCGTACCCCGGCTCCCTCTACGACAGGCTCATTGCCGACGGCCCGAAGCTCAAGGTTGTTCAGGATTTGGTCGGAAAGTTTGACGGCGCCGGCACGATTCCGGACACCGACCGCCAGTCCACCGGCAGCGCGAAGTGCGATTCGTATCTGTGGGCAAAGATGCACTATATCGACACCGGCAAGTGCAATCCGGCCGTGATCGGCTACTGGTGCGACGCGTTCTGGCTCAAGTCGCCAAAGGACATGGCGCTCGATAACGTCGGGCTGCCGAACCACGACTTCGTGGTCGCGCGCAGAGGGCTTCATCTGCGACCTGCACGTGCTGGGACGGATGAGGCCCCCGCGACGATCCCGACCAGCGCCTCGGACTCGATCGCGAAACCCTGTCGAAGATATCCTCTCTCGTGCTACAAGGCCAACAAGGGCCGGATGATCCACTTCTCCGGCTTCACGCCCGTGGGCGATCAAGTACACGGACCACGGCAACGCCGGCGGCAAGCACGGCGGAGTGGCCACCGAGTGGGAGATGGCGCGCATTGACGCTTCCTACAACTGCCTACATGGACGCCGACGCGATCGGCCATGTGGGACATGGCAAACGCATCGGTCTTCCAGCACTATCCCCTGCCCGACCGGCTCGTTCAGAACCGTCCGCCGACCCGCGCCGAGCTGGAGGAGAAGGGCTACATCGATGCGCAGACGGCAAGGTCGCGCCGCTCAACTTCGTCTATCATTACCTGGGAGACTATGACTCGGCCGCGTGGATGTATCACCGCATGCCCGGCCTGTGGTCGAGTCCAGCGCGCGGCGAAGTCCCATCCGGCTGGGCGTTCAACCCGAACCTGATCGAGCGCGCGCCGTGATCTTCGACTGGTGCTACGACACCAAGACGCCGCTCGACTTACTTCGTGGCGGGCGACTCCGGCGCGGGATACGTGAACCCGACCAACCTCCTGCCGCCAAGCGACCCTTCCGGACTGCCGTCAGGCGCGGAGGCATGGATCGAGCACAACATCCGCTACTTCCGAAGGCTCAACTACTCCGATCACCGGCTTTCTGATCAACGCTTTCTGCGGAGAGCTGACCGACGAGAGCAATCGAATGTACACATCGTTCTCCGGCGACGGCGTGATGACGCAGATGTGGATGCCCAAGGACAAGAAGCAGGACCATCTGCTGGACGAATGCCAGTCGCGCACATGGATACAGGACATTGACGGATCACCCGACCGAGATCTCGGCCAACGAGATCATCGAAGCACGGCAAGCCCGGCGAGACCACATTCCTCGGATTCCGCATCGATCCTGCAAAGCCCCGACTGGATCAAGGCAGTCAACGAGGCTATCCGCAAGGCTGCGGCCCGACTGCAATTTCGAGCCAGTCGATCCATATACCTATTTCTACCTGCTGCGGCACTCGTCTCGGCGGCCGAACGAAAAGCGCGCCACCTACACATTCGATACCATGCCCGATCGCAGATCAACAGCGGCAAGCTGATCACAGTGCAGGCCGCAGTTCAGAAACGACGGCTGGGAGACGTGGAGTCACGCGAGGGCGAGCGACGCCATCGCGCTCACGGCGCGCTTCGGTGAGAGATCGGACGGCAATGGCGTTTCGCGCTGCCGAACGACGTCGAGCCTGGCGAAAGCCCGTAGTGGAGGTATCGCTTCGCGCTCCACCAAAGCCCGGCGACCACCATTCACTCTCGAACTGAGCCGCGGCAGACAGGCTGGTTCGGAGACGCAGGCGACCTCCGTGGGTAAAGGCGGTCAAGGTGACGTAGCTATCGAACTTCGGACTTCGGACCTCTGACCCGAAAAGAAAGCGGCGTGATGACTGGGAAGCATGGTCATCACGCCTCGTTCAGTTTTTGGCGCCGTCCTGGCGCTCCTGAAAGGAGGAGAGGGAGTGCCTCGCGTTGGGAGAAATCCAAGCACCGCGCGCTCCACGATGAGAGCTCGTTCAGGTCATCATCGCACCACCAAGCTCCAAGTGCGAACTGCGTCTCAAGCGCACGTTACATGCTCCCCAGCCATGATCGGCAATTGGGCTTGAGGCTGATTTATGAGTAGTGCTTAGGAATTAGCTGAGCTAGTTTTGAGGGCCTACTCTACACTTCCATGATGATCGGCACGACCATCGGGCGGCGGTGCGTGCGCTCGTAGATGAACTTCGCGAGCGCCTTCCGGCACGCCGCCTTGACCTCGTCGAACTCGCCCAGAGCCTCACTTTCGGCGAATCTCTGCAGCGTATCGGTAACGACCATCTTGGCGTCCTCCATCAGTTCCTCTGCTCTGTCCTACCTCGACGAACCCTCGGGAGAAGATGTCCGGGCCGGATACGATCTGCCCGCGACGCGGGATCGACGCCAACCACCGCCATCACAACCCCGTCCTGCGAGAGATGCCGCCGGTCGCGCAGAACCACGTCCTCCACGTCCCCCACTCCCAGGCCGTCCACCATCACGCTCCCGGCCGGAACCTTGCCCACGATCGCCGCCGTCCTTGCCGTCGGTCTCCAGCATATCGCCGATGCTCGCGCGCAGCACGCTCTCTCGCGGATAGCCCAGCGACGCCACCAGATCCACGAACTTGGCATAGTGCCTCTCCTCGCCGTGGACTGGTATCATGAACTTCGGCTTAAGGAGATTGAGCATCATCTTGATGTCTTCCTGATTGCCATGCCCGGACGCGTGGATGGGCCGGTCCGGCTCGTAGATCACGTTCGCTCCCTGCTTGAACAGCCGATTGATCGTGCGCATGACGAGATCCTCGTTGCCGGGTATCGGCGTGTCGCGCTGATGATGACCGTATCGCCGGGCTCGATCTTGATGTGTTTGTGCTCGTCGGCCGCCATCCGCGACAGCGCCGAAAGCGGCTCGCCCTGGCTGCCGGTAGTGATGATGACGGTCTCGCTCCGATTCGACTCGATCGAGCTCCTCCGTAGTCAGCCGAGTGCCTTCGGGAATGTTCAAGATAACCCAGTTCCTCGGCGATGCGGCCGTTCTCCACCATGCTGCGGCCGATGACGGCCACCCGGCGACCGTGCTTCGCGGCAACGTCGTAGACCTGCTGCACGCGGTGGATGTTCGAGGCAAACGCCGCGATGATGATCCGGCCCTCGGCGGTTGCGAATATCTTGTCGAAGCTCTCGCCGACGATGCTCTCGCTAGGCGTGAAACCGCTCTTCTCCACATTCGTGGTATCGCAGAGAAGCAGCAGAACGCCCTTGTCGCCCGACCGCCGCGAGTCGGCTGACATCCACCAGGTTGCCGTCGATTGGCGTCTGATCGAACTTGAAATCCGCGCTGTGGACGATGGTCCCGACCGGCGTCTTGATGATCAGCCCGGAAGCGTCGGGAATGCTGTGAGACACGCGCACCCACTCGACCGAGAAATCGCCGAACTTGAGCACCGTGCCGCACTCGACTTCATTCAGCCGCGCGACTTCGCTCAGCTTGTGCTCATCGAGCTTGTTGGACACGAACCCGAGGGTAAGCGGCGGTCCCGTAGACGGGAACGTCGAGCCGCTTGAGCACGTATGGCAGCGCGCCGATGTGGTCCTCGTGACCGTGCGTCAGAACGATGCCAAGAACCTTGTCGGCGTTGTCCTCAAGATATGTGATGTCCGGGATCACGATATCGACCCCGAGCATCTCCTCCTCGGGAAACATCAGCCCCGCGTCCACGACAAGGATCTGGTCCTTGTACACGAACGCGGTCATGTTCTTCCCGATCTCGAGCACTCCGCCCAGCGGGATTATCTGGAGTTTCTTTGTGGTTCTTCGCATAGCGTGATCCTAAGCACGGAAGCCCGAAAGATAGAAAGCCAGAAAGGAATCTTTCCTTTTGTGCTTTTCTGACTTTCGGGCTCCCATGCTGAAAAGCAGTACGGCCTTACGCGCGGCTCTTGATGTAGCCACGCTCGATGGCGATTTCGGCTATCTGAACGGCGTTGAGCGCGGCGCCTTTGCGGATGTTGTCCGCAACGACCCACATATCCAGCGTGTTCGGGTTGCACGTGTCCTGCCGGATCCGGCCGACGTAGGTCGGGTCCTTGCCCTCGGCAAACAGCGGCATCGGATATTTGCCGTTTGCGGGATCGTCGATCACTTCGATGCCCGGCCACGCCGCGAGCGCCGAGCGGGCCTGATCGGGCGTGATCGGCTTCTCGAACTCGACGTTCACCGTCTCCGAATGCGCCCTGAACACCGGCACCCGCACGCACGTCGCCGACACGGCAAGATCCGGAAGTCCGAATATCTTGCGCGTCTCCTTGATCATCTTGATCTCTTCGCCGTAGTAGCCCTCGTAGTCGCTCTTGAGGCTGCTGATCTGCGGGATCAGGTTGCAGCAGGATCTGGTACGGATACTGCTCCGCCTTGATCTCGCTGCCCGCGACGTAGTCCTCGAATCTGCTGCTCAAGCTCTCTGATCGCCGCGCTGCCCGTCCCGGAAACGGACTGATAAGTCGAGACGACTACGCGCTTCAGCCCGGCCAGCTTGTGCAGCGGCGCGAGCGCGTGGACCATCTGAATCGTGCTGCAGTTGGGGTTGGCATACGAATCCCTGATGCTTTGCCAGCGCGTCGGGGTTGACTTCGGGAACGACCAGCGGAACGCGGTCGTCCATGCGGAAATCGTCGCCGTTATCGACCACGAACGCCCCGCGCGCGACCGCCTCCCAGCCGAACACCTGGCTCGCGCCCTTCGCGCCCTCGGTTCCGGCAAAGAACGCGATATCGATGCCGTCAAACGCCTCGGCGGTAGTCTCTTTGACATCGATACTCGACGCCGTCAATCGCCTGCTTACGGCTGGACCGCGCGAGGATGACCAACTCCGACATCGGGAAATCCCTCTGCCGCAGCACCTTCACCATCTCCTCGCCGACCGCGCCGGCGCCAACTACCGCAACTCTATGACTTCATCTCGCACACCAGCCGTGGACTCACAGTCAGTCTTGTCCGAGCCCGTATACCAGCCCTCTGCGAGCCCGCCTGCCTTTCTGATCGCGAGCAGCACGCCCGGGCATGAAACTCGTGCGGTCGATGCTGTCGTGGCGGATGGTCAGAATCTGGCCCGTTCCACCGAACAGCACTTCCTGATGCGCCACCAGCCCCGGCAGCCTCACGCTGTGAACCTGCACATTGCCTGCGCTTCTCGCCTCTCGCGGGATCGTCCCCGCCGGCGGGCTTATCCGGCTCGACCCCGGCGCTTCGCCGCGACGCGTCGATCATCTCCGCTGTCTTGATCGCCGTACCCGACGGCGCGTCGATCTTCTTGTCGTGATGCAGCTCGATGATCTCGACATTCGGCATATACTTCGCCGCCTCCGCCGCGAACTTCATCATCAGCACGGCGCCGATCGCGAAGTTCGGTATCACCATCGCCGCCACTTCGGACTCTTCCGCGAGCCCTCTCCAGCTCCGCAAGCTCTTCGGCGCGTAAGCCCGGTCGTGCCGATGATCGGAACAACCCCGCTCTTCAGTGCCGCAACGGCGTTGCCCATGCACGAACGGCTTCGCAAAATCTACTATCACGTCGGGCTTGGACGCGGTTCAACATCGCCTCGAAGTCGGTCTCAACGGGAAGTCAGCCCAGATCGCCACGCTCGCCACGCACGTCCCGCAGCGCGTCACGCGCCACAAGCTCCATATCATCAGCGCCCGTCACCGCCTTCACGACCTCGCGCCCCATCTTGCCACACGCGCCCAGAACCGCTACCTTGATCATGGATCTTCTCCCAACCTCCTGCCCCTCCGCAGCGGAGGGGGCTAGGGGGAGGTCCTTCATGCCCGCGGACCCCTCCCCAATCCTCCCCGCAGCGGGCAGGGGGTCATGAAAACGCATCCTTCAGCGCCGACGGCGTTCTTCTTGAACGGCCCGATCGCCGCGACCGCGAAACCCGAGTCCGTTGAACAACCGCGAGGCCACATCCGCCACGTCGTCCTTGGTCACCTGCATGATGGCGGTAATGATCTCCTCCATCCGAATGATCCTGCCGAAGTAGAGCTCGCTCTTGGCCAGCCGGCTCATCCGGTTGGACATGCTCTCCTGGCCGAGCACGAGCGCCGCGCGGATCTGGTTCTTGCCGCGCTCAAGCTCCGCATCGGTCACGCTGTCGCGACCGATGGCCTCGCATTCCTTCATCGTCAGCTCGACCACGGTCTTGACGTTATCCACGCTCGTCCCGCCGTAGATCGCGAACAGCCCCGCCTCCTGATATGACGCCGAATAGCGAGCCGATCGCGTAGGCAAGCCCGCGGTTCTCGCGTATCTCCTGAAACAGCCTGGAGCTCATGCCGCCGCCCAGAGCGGAATCGATCGCCGCCAGCGCGTATTTCTCGTTGCCGATCCTGGGCAAAACCCGGCAGTGCCGAGGCAGAAATGCACCTGCTCCGTATCCTTATCGACAAGCTTCAGGCCGATATGTGGCGTCACTTCCGAGGATGTCCTCGGAACCCGCTCGCCCTTCAGCTCCGCCGAACTGGGCGCCGACGATGTCCACCAGCTGTGCGTGATCCACGTTGCCCGCGGCCGTGATCACAGAGCGATCCGGCTGATACAGCTCGCCCATATACTCAACGAGCGTGTCATGCGTGGCACTCCTGGCGACAGACGGGCTGCCGATCACGGAATTGCCGAGCCGGTGACCCTTCCACAGCGTCTGCGCGAGCAGGTCGTGGACCTGGTCCTCGGGCGTGTCCTCGTGGCGCTTGATCTCCTCGAGGACCACGTTCTTCTCGCGGTCGATCTCCGCTGGATCCAGCACCGAGTTCAGCACCATGTCCGAGACGACATCCAGCGCCCTCGGCAGATGCTCGCCAAGCACCTTGGCGTAGTAGCAGGTAAACTCCTTGTCGGTGAATGCGTTGAGGTGGCCGCCGAGCGAGTCCATCTCGTCGGCGATCTGCCGTGCGGTGCGCTTCGAGGTGCCCTTGAAGAGCATGTGCTCCACGAAGTGGCTCATGCCGTGACGAGCTTCGTCCTCGTCACGCGCGCCTGCCTCGGCCCAGACCCCGACCGAAACGGAGTCCACGTAGGGCACCGATTCGCTCAGTATCCGAATCGCCGTTGGGCAATATTGTCTTGTTGATGGACGACTGGCTCGCCATCTTACGATTTGACCCATTCGCTATTCTACGATGCCAAAGAACCTGTTGGGCGGCCGGACACGATGCCCCCGCCCAAGCACACTGAGAGTCCGACATCTGCAGTCTGCAATTATAGATCGCAGACTGTAAATGCTAAATGCCTTACCTGCTTCGGACGGAACCTGACTTTCGGCCCTTCGTCACTACCGCCGTCACGCGGCCTGAACCCGCCGCCGGGCCGTCCACCACCGCCGCCGCCGCGCGGCCTTCCGCCGCCACGGTCGCCACCACGGCCGCCGCCCTCGCGCCTTGGTCGCGGGCGGAGGAGCACATAGTCCTCATCGCCCTCGAGCAGCCCACGCCTGGTAAGACGAATCTTCCCATCGTCGCCGATCTCGATGACCTTCACCAGAAGCTCGTCGCCGATGATTGCAGACGTCCTCGGTGCGATTGACCCGCTCCCTTGCAAGCTGCGAGATGTGCACCAGGCCGTCCCTGTTCGGGAGAATCTCCACGAACGCCCCGAAAGCCTCGATGCGAGTTGACCCTGCCCGTGTAGACCTCGCCGACTTGCACTTCCCTGGTGATATCCTCGACGATCTTCTTGGCGCGCTCGCCGCCCGCCGCATCGACCGAAGTGATGTAGACGTGGCCGTCCTGCTCGATATCGAGCTTTGCGCCGGTCTCGGCCTCGATCTTCTTGATGACCTTGCCGCCGGGTCCGATGATATCGCCGATCTTGTCGGGATGAATCTCCACGACAAAGACCCTCGGAGCATACTGGCTCAGCGACTCTCTCGGCTCTGGAATGGCCTCGGCGAAGGCATCGAGAATCTTCATCCTCGCCGCCTTGGCCATATCGAGCGCTCCCACGACCACGTCACGGTCCAGCCCGTGCAGCTTCGTATCTACCTGAATCGCGGTCACGCCATCGCGGCTGCCCGCGACCTTGAAGTCCATATCGCCGTAGAAATCCTCGAGCGCCTGGATGTCGGTGAGCAGAACGCTTCTTGTTCTCATCCGCAACCAGACCGATGGAAATCCCCGCCACCGGGGCCTTGATCTTGACGCCGGCATCCATCAGCGCAAGCGTGCAGCCGCACGTGCTGGCCATCGACGTGGAGCCGTTGGACTCGAGGCACTCGGATGTCATCAGCAGCGCGTACGGGAACTCCTCGGTCGCAGGAATCATCCGGTCGCAGCGCCTTCTCGGCAAGTGCGCCGTGTCCAACCTCGCGCCGTCCCGCGCCTCTGATCGGGCGCACTTCGCCGGTCGCATAGGGCGGGAAGTTGTAGAAGTGCATGAACCGCTTCTCGGTAGTCCTCTTCGAGGTTGTCCACTTTCTGGGCATCGTCAAGCGATCCCAGCGTGAGTGTCGTCAGAACCTGGGTCTGGCCTCTCGAAAACAGCCCGGAGCCGTGAACCCTCGGCAGCAGCCCAACCTCGCACGCAAGCGGCCTGATCTGATCGAGCGTCCCTGCCATCCGCGCGACCGTTCTCTTCGAGGAGCATCTTGCGGACGTGCTTCTTGAGCAGCTTCTCGAGAATCTCGTCAAGCTCCGCCAACTCGCTCGGGATACTCCTCCGCAAGTCTGCTGAACCCACTGATCCTTGAGGTCGAAGATCGCCTTCTCGCTCGTCGCTCATATCCGGGTTGCGGATAGCCTGCGCGATCTCGATCGCTAAGCTTCGCACCGATCTCCTCGACAAGCTCCGGATCAGGCGCCACGAGCGACGACTTCGGTCTTGGGCTTGCCGACCATTTGGACCAGCTCGAGCTGCAGATCGATCAGCTTTTCGCGATCTCAGCCAGTGCAAGATCGATAGCCGCCATCAGAACGTCCTCGCCGACCTCGCTCGCCTCGAGCTCGATCTCCATGACCTTGCCCTTCAGACCCAGCGACTGTGAGCTCCATGTCGGACTCGCCGATCTGTTCCAGCGACGGGTTCACGACGAACTCGCCATCCACCCGGCAGACGCGCACGCACGCCAATCGGACCATCCCAGGGGATCTCGGAGATCGCAAGCGCCGCCGACGCGGCCAGCAAGGCCATCATGTCCGCCGGAACTTCGGGCTGCATGGAGAGGGGCATCGCAATGACCTGAACGTCATTGCGCATACCATCGGGGAATAGTGGCCTCATCGGCCTGTCGATAAGCGCGGGAGGTGAGAATGGCCTGTTCAGACGGGCGTCCGCCCCTCTTCACAAATCCGCCGGGAATCTTGCCGACGGCGTATTTGCGCTCCTCATAGTCACACGTAAGAGGGAAGAAACTCATGCCTTCCCTCGGTTGGGCGCTCATGCATGCGGTTCCCATTACTACAGTCTCGCCGCATGTAACAAGCACAGCGCCACTAGCCTGTCCGGCGACCCTGCCCTGTTCCAGGACGATGGTCTTGCCACCAAGCTCGAATTCGGTTTTGTGAATTGTCATACTAGATACGCTTTCTCCTACCTTCTGAGGCCAAGCTCGAGCTACGATCTCGCGATACCGATTGATATCCTTGTTGCTCAGATAGTTGAGTAAGCGTCTCCGCTGACCTACCATCATCAGAAGACCACGCCTCGAATGGTGGTCCTTCTTGTGTTCCTTCAGATGCTCCGTAAGCTGGTTGATACGGGCGCTCAGCAACGCTATCTGGACTTCAGGCGAACCGGTGTCGCCGTCGTGCTGCTTATGCTCCTCAATAATATCGGTTTTCTTTTCCTTAACGAGCGCCAAGTGATCGCACCTCCAAAAGCCGCTCTTATCCCTTTAGTCTAGCAAAGTCTATCACATTCCCGCCCGCCCTGTCAAACGAGCAGCTCAGGCTTCGCCAGTTACGAATTACGAGTTACTAGTTACGAGTTGGGCCGACCAAGCATCACATTCGTAATCCGTAACTCGTAACTCGTGACTACTCTCTATTCCCTATTCCCTCCGCAAGGTCGCGTCTGATCTGCTCCACGAGGTGCTCGGGCGTTTCGAACGTCATTTCGTCGCGCAGCCTGCGGCAGAAAACCACGTCCAGCCGCTTGCCATACACATTACCCTCAAAGCCCGACAGGTGAACCTCGACCGTCAGCTCCCCCGCTTCGAACGTCGGCCTGGTGCCGATGTTACACACACCCGCGTACATCGTGTTCGCAATCGTGGCCTCGACCGCGTAGACGCCCCGGCCCGGAACAAGCTGCCTCGGCTCCGTTCTGATATTCGCGGTCGGAAAACCGAGCTTGCGGCCGACCTGCCTGCCCGACTCCACCGTCCCGCGCAGCGCAAACCGCCGCCCAAGCAGCTTCGACGCAGCCTCCACGTCGCCCGCGCTCGATCAGCGCGCGGATCCGCGTGGAGCTCACCGGCCCGCCGCTGATGATCACCGCCGGCACCACAACAGCCTTCATCCCCAGCGCCGGCGCGGCTTCCTTGAGATACCGAATGTCGCCTTCGCGATCCTTGCCGAACCGGAAGTTCGCGCCCACGATCACCCGCTTCGCCTGCAGCCGCTCCTTGAGGACCCTCGACAGGAACTCCTCACGCGAAAGACCCGCAAGCCGAGGAGTGAAATCCGCCACGACAATCGATCCACCCCCGCCGCCTGCATCAACTCCAGCCGCTGATCGAGCGTGTTGATGTAGAGCGGGGCGCGGTTCGGCGCGAGCAGCTCGGAGGGGTGCTTCTCGAACGTCAGAGCGAGCGCCTCGATGCCCAGTTCCGATGCCTCTCCTGCAAGCCGCTCGAATATCGCCTTGTGGCCCCAGTGGACACCGTCGAAGACCCCGACCGCCACAGCTCGACCGTTGGGCGCACGCGGAACGTTTTCGAGTCCGTCGGATCACACTCATCCCGCAAGCACCTTTCGAGGCTTCACGACACCCGGCTCCGCCACAACCCCTATCGCCACGAGCACGCCGTCACCTGACATCATACGAACGGTCGCATCGGGCATCACTGTCGTCGGCCCTGACGACCATACCGTTCAAGACGCGCTTCACGCCCTCTTCGTCGAGCGCAACCGCCGGCATATCGTCAAGCGCGTCCGCCATCGGGATCACGTGCTCAGCGGGGGCCTCCGCGAGCTGCTCAACGGTAACGGCCTTATCGAGTGCGAACCGGCCCACGCGCGTCCTCTCCAGCCCCGACATCATCCCTCCGCAGCCCAGCGCCTCTCCAATATCCGCGCACAGCGTGCGGATATACGTCCCGCCCGAGCATCTCACCATCATCTCCGCTTCAGCGCGGCTGCCCGGCCGGAAACTCGTCAACCTGGATCGAGTAAACCGTCACCGTTCTCGCGCTGCGCTCCACAGTCTTGCCTTCGCGTGCAAGCTTGTATAATCTCTTGCCTTGATGCTTGACTGCCGACACCATCGGAGGAACCTGTTCGATCTCGCCCACGAACGACGCGCGCCGCCTGCTCCAGCGCATCCAGGGTCACGTGCGACGCATCAGCCTCGCTCACGACCTCGCCCGTCGAATCCTGCGTATCCGTCGCCACCCCGAGGCACAAGTTGGCGCGGTATTCTTTGTCATAGCTCGGATCAGATACTCGACGATTCTTGTGGCCTTGACCGAGGCACACCACCAGAACGCCGGTCGCCATCGGGTCGAGCGTCCCGGCGTGCCCCACCCGCTTCTGACCGAAGATCCGCCGAACCTGATCGACCACATCGTGCGAAGTCGGACCGGCGCTCTTGTTGACGTTTACGACCCCATCCACTTGCGGACCTCAGCTAATCACTTGCGATCTGGCCTCATCGAGCGTGTCGTTCACGGTGCAGCCGGCCGCAGCCGCGTGACCGCCGCCGTCGAATGCGCGCGCGACTCGGTTCACGTCGAACCCATCGCGCGACCTCAAGCTCACCCTCACGCTCCCGGGCTCGACTTCACGGAAGCAGTATCGCCACTTTCGGCCCTTTGACCGATGCGACCTGGTTCACTACGCCCTCGGTGTCGGCGTCGGTCGCGCCAAGCTCCTTGTAGTCCTCGTGCGTGATCCGCGCCCATCACGATCCGCCCGTCATCGTCGATCTGCAGCGACTCAGCGCGCTGCCCAGCAGCTTCATCGCCCTCAGCGGACGGCTCTCGAAGACCTCGCGCGAGATCACGGACGGTCTCGCGCCAAGCGCGGCAAGATGGAGGCAATCTCAAGTGTTCTGGGGGAGGTGTTGGGGAATCTGAATCCGCCGGTGTCGAAGATGATCCCGGCGAGCAGCAGCGTGGCTGTTTCGGCGTCTATGGGGATATCGTTTGCCTCGAACAGCTCAGCCACGAGCTCACAGGTCGAGCTGACGCTTCGATATCCACAATCCTGGATCTCGCCGAAGTCGTCCGGGAGATGGATGATGGTCGATGCGCGCGAGCACTGGCGCGCTCATGACGGCTTTCCGGCCTCCCCGCCCGCTTGGGAGCGTCGCGAGTCGACAAGACTGCCGACATCGAAGTCGCGCCGATCAGCGCCGCGGACAACGCTCTCCGATTCCGGCAGAAAGCGATAGTGGTCGGGCACGCCGTCCTGAGCTCAGCACGACGGCGTCCTTGCCAAGCGACTGCAGCGCGCGAGCAAGCGCCAGCGCCGCGCCCAGGCAATCGCCGTCCGGACTCACGTGGCAGGCCAGACGAAACGACTGCCCGGCCTAAGCCGCGCTCCAGGCGTCCTTAAGATCTGCTCCTCGTCATCCCTCTTGATCTCTTCCAGAAGCTCGAGCATACGCACGCCCTTGTCCACCGTCTCGTCCTGCAGAACTGGATGTCCGGCAGCACCTTCATCCTCACGCGCTTGCCGAACTCCTGCCGCACGAAATGCTGCGCGTGCTTGAGCACCTCCATGCCTCTGCTTGCGCTCTTCCTCGGTGCCCATTATGCTCACGAACACCTTGGCGTGGCGAAGGTCCGAGGTGATCTCCGCATCGATCACCGTAAAGAAACCGAGCCGCGGATCCTTGATCTCGCGGCGCAGTATATCGCTTATCTCCTCTTTTAGAAGCTCGACGATCTTCTCCTGTCTGGTCGTCATTTCTACACCATCTCCATGTGCGTGTCCACAACCTCGCACTCGGGATTCGACTCCACGTGGTCAGCACCTTGTTCAGCACCTGCTCACGAACGCCGATTCGTTGGCCACACACGCAAACGCCAGACCCGCCATCTTGTGCGAGTCCAGGTGATCGATCTCAGCCGCTGAGACGTTGAACTTGTTGCGCGCCGTGTCGAGAATGCTCTTCACGACGTGCCGCTTGTCCTTGAGCGACTCGCTCCCCGGAACTTCGAGGGTTATCATTAAGTATGCCCGACAAAGGTCATGGTAGTTATCAGTCATCAGTCGTTAGATTACGGAAAGCGGCTCGGACCAGGCGTCCCTTCTATTGCCTATCCCTGATCGCCTATTGCCTATTCATGTGCACTAATGCCTATGCGCCTGTTCGCCTAGATCGCCCGGGCGATCTTCTTGAGCGTGTAGCACTCGATGATATCGCCTTCCTGATAGTCCTGGAAGCCCTGGGAGTGAATGCCGCACTCGAAGCCCTGCGCCATCTCGCGCGCTTCATCCTTGAGGTGCTTCAGCGTGTCGAGCTTGCCCTCGATGGATCACCTTGCCGTCTCTCGAATATCCGCACCTGCTTCGTTGCGGACCACCCGGCCCGCGGTCACCATACAGCCAGCGATGATGCCGACGCCCGGCACCTTGAACGTTGCGCGCACTTCGGCCTCTCCGAGCTTCTCCTCCTCGATGGTCGGCTCGAGCAGGCCCGACATCGCCGCGCGGACTTCCTTGGTAAGTTCGTAGATGACGTTGTAGGTCCTGATCTCGACGTGGTTCGCCTCGGCGACCTTTGCGACCTGCAGGATCGACCTTCACGTTGAACCCGATCACAACCGCATCCGACGCCGACGCAAGCAGGATGTCGGACTCGTTGATATTGCCCACGCTGGAGTGGATGATCGTCCACCCTGACTTCCTGCGTGCTCGATCCCAAGCAGCGACTGCCTGACGACTTCCTCCGACCCCTGCACATCCGCCTTCAGGACGACTTTGAGCTTCCGCACTACGCCGTCCTGGATCTGCTTGTAGAGGTCCTCGAGCGTGATCTTGGTAGCCGCGGCCATTCGCTCGTCGCGACTCTCATCGCACGCGCTTCTCGGCGATGGCTCTGGCCTCGCGCTCGTCCTTGACCGACTCAAGCTGATCGCCCGCCTGCGGGCGTCGTGGACAAGTCCGAGTATCTCCACCGGAGTCGCCGGACCGGCCTTGGTGATCCGCTCGCCCTTGTCGTCGAACATCGCCTTGATCTTGCCGAACGCCTCGCCTGCAACCACGGCGTTCCGATCTTAAGCGTGCCGCGCTGGATCAGCACCGTCGCCACAGGTCCTTTGCCGCGGTCGACTTTCGCCTCGATAACGCTGCCCACAACCCGGCTCGCGGACGCCTCCGCGTGCAGGTCGGCCATTTCGGCCACGAGCAGGATCATCTCCAGCAGTTCGTTGATGCCCTCGCCCTTCTTGGCCGACATCTTGACGGTGATCGTGTCTCCGCCCCACTCCTCCGCCACCAGATTGTGCTCGGAAAGCTGCTGCATGCGTGCGTTCGACGTTCGCGTCGGCCTTGTCGATCTTGTTGATCGCGACGATGATCGGCACCTCGGCGGCTCGCGCGTGGTCGATAGCCTCGACCGTCTGCGGCATGACCGCGTCATCCGCGGCAACGACCAGGACGGCAATATCAGTCACGCTCGCGCCTCTGGCTCGCATCGCGGTAAACGCCTCGTGGCCGGGAGTATCGAGGAACGTGATCTTCTTGCCGTTCCAATCGACCTGATACGCGCCGATGTGCTGCGTGATGCCGCCGAACTCCTGCTCGGTGACGTTGGTGCGGCGGATGGCGTCGAGAAGCGTGGTCTTGCCGTGGTCGACGTGCCCCATAACGGTGATAACCGGCGGCCTGGGCACCAGCTTGCGCGGCATGCTTGCTCTTTGGCTGAGCCTGCAGCTTGGCGGGCTTGGCTTCGCGCGCCTTCTGGGTGGCCGTGACCTTGATCGTATAGCCCCACTTCTCCGCGACCTTGGCGGCGACGTCAGCGCCGATCTGCTGGTTCACGCTGGCGAGAATGCCCATCTCCACAAGCCGCTTCTGAATATCCGCCGGGGCGCATCCCCATCGCCTCGGCAAGCTCCCGTGACGGTCAGCGACTGCGGAATCTCCATCAGTCTTCGCCTGCGCGACGAGGTCCTTGTCCTGGGCCATCATCTCACGAACAGTGTCAGCGGTAGAGGTGTCGAGTTCGCTGGAACCGCCAGTGACCGCCACCTCAGGTCTTTCAGGACCGCCATGAGGTCACTGGTGGTGATCCCCAGGTCCTTTGCGAGTTGGTATACTTTGATCTCGCTCATATTGCTCACCTCTCCGTAGGTATCGTGCTCGAACGGTGATTCCAAGCAACAGAGCTAGCGGGACACCGATACTAACAAGTGCAAGCGCGGCTGAACTGGAGATGCGTGAGAGGAGGAAACATGAGGGCGCCATGACGATGGATGATTGAACTGAGAGGACTTGGAACGCGGAACACATATGAGCAATACTGCGTTATCCACTTCCATAGCCCATTCCCCACTTAGCGTCACGTTACTTCTCAGCATCGTCTTCCACCAGTAAAGTCTCCAGTTCGGCAGCAATGCCCGCGGGTATCTCACACCGCAGAGCCCTGCCCAACTTCTTATGCTTAATCGCTACCCTCAGACAATCCTTCTTGCCGCACAGATACGCGCCTCGGCCCGGCCATCTTGCCAGTCGGGTCCATGCGCACCTCCCCGTCGGCCGTGCGGACCATCCGCAGCAACGTACTTCTTCTCGGACGACGCCCTGCACCCCACGCAGGTGCGAATCGGATCTTTCGTCGCCCGTCCATCACATCACTCTTCTGTCGGCCGATTCCTCAACCGGTCTCAGCCGGGCAAATGCAGGACCGTATCCTCGGTGCCGGCTACCTCGACCGGCTTCAGCGGCGACTCTCGTCCGGCTCCTCAGCGACCCTTCGCAGGTCTTCGACCGGTTCCTCGGCAGGACCTCTTCAGGTCTCCGCCACCACAGCCGGCGCGGCACGTCCGCAGCAACTCGGCCTCGGCGCTCTGCCTGCGGCCTTGGGCAACTGCGACTCGCTGCGGATATCGATCCGCCAGCCGGTCAGCCTGGCCGCCAGCCGCACGTTCTGCCCGGACTTGCCGATCGCCAGCGACAACTGGCTGTCCGGCATAATCACAAGCGCCGTCTTGGTCTCCTCATCGCATGTCACCGATATCGACTTCGCCGGCGACAGCGCCTCGCCAATGAACTTCTCGATATTCTCATTCCATCGCACGATGTCGATCTTTTCGTCGTAGAGCTCGTTGACCACCGACTGCACCCTGCTTCCCCGATGACCCACGCATGCGCCCATCGGATCGACTTTCTCGTCCGACGAGACACACCGCGACCTTCGTTCGAGCGCCCGGCTCACGCGCAACAGACTTGATGGTAACGATCTCTTCGGCGATCTCCGGCACCTCAAGCTCGAACAGGCGTCTGATAAGGCTCGGGTGTGTTCTCGACACCACGACCTGCGGACCCTTGGGCGTCCGCCGGACCTCAAGGACATACACCTTGATGCGGTCGTTGAATCGGTATGGCTCGGTCGGAACCTGCTCGGCAGGCGGCAGCAGAGCCTCGATTTTGCCGAGATTGACGAACACGTTTCGCTGCTCGCGGCGCTGAACCGTGCCGGTAAGCACCTCGCCGACTCTCTCGCCGAACTCCTCATAGACGCGCTCGCGCTCCGCCTCGCGAATCCGCTGCACGACCACCTGCTTGGCGGTCTGAGCGGCGATTCGGCCGAAGTTCTCCGGAGTCACTTCGATCTCGATCACATCGCCGACTGCCGCATCGGGGTTGTGAACTCCGCGCCTCGTCGACAGTCATCTCGATGTGCGAGTTCTCGACGGTCTCCACAACGTCTTTCTCGCAGAAAACGTGGAAGCCGCCCTTGGAACTACTGACGCGTACGCGAATGTCCCCCGTCGCCGCGTAGTTCTTCTTATACGCGGTTTCGAGCGCGGACTCTATAGTCGAAAGCAACACCTCAAGAGGTATCTCTTTCTCCTTTTCGATCTGCCGCAGGGCATCCAGGAAGTCTGCGTTCATTTAGGTCGTTCTCCCGATATCCAAACTGAAAAGAGTGGGCGTGAGACCCACTCTCGATAACGCCAACCAAGTTCGACACTAGTATAGCAGATGCCACTGCCTTTTGCAACCGCCACCGGCCGCGCAGAGGGCCTAAGCGCGGAACCCCGAAAGGTAGAAAGCTGGAAACGGAGACCCGAACAGACTCTGCCTTCGCCGCTTCCGCTCCTTTTTCCGATCTCTGACCTTCAGGATTTCGTGCTCAGACACACCTTGCAGGCATCCACGACGCCTACGCGCCCGATATCCGCGGCATCCAGAGCGGCTCCTTACCCATTTCGGCATGAACGAGCTTCAGCATTAGCTCCGACTTAAGGGCCGCGCATTCGGGCTTTGCCCAGAGGTTGTCCACCTCGCCAGGATCGCTCTCAAGATCGAAAAGCTCGCCGTAGTCGTGGTTGTAGTAGACCGTCAGCTTGTATCGTTCGTTCACGTAGGTCTTGACGTGGATCGTCGTCGGCTCGTGGCGGTTCTCGACGATCGATGTGATCCCGAGCGGCCTCCCGCTTGCCGGCCCAGACCTCGCTCTGATCGACCCCCGTCATAGTCCCTGGCAATCTCCCGGCCCGCTATCGTCAGGAACGTCGGCGCAAGGTCCACCAGACTCTGCATCGCATCGGACGATGCCCCCGCCGGCGTTACTCCCGGCCATCGCACGATGAACGGCACCTTGATCATGTCCTCGTAGTGGAACGCGCCCTTGGCGACCAATCCGTGCTGGCCGAAGAAGTGCCCGTGGTCGGTCGTGAACACAACCACCGTGTTCTCCGCCAGCCCCAGCTCATCGAGCTTGTCGAGTATCTGGCCGATGTATTTGTCCATCAGGCTGATCATGCCGTAGTAGACCGCGATGTCCTTGGCAAGCTTTCGGTCGTCGTGCAGGTGACTGTGAAAACCGTGCATGGCCATATCCAGTCTCCCTCCACGGCGAGAAGTCGGGCTTCTCTGTCTGGGTCAACTGCAAATGCGGCGGATTCGCGTCGTGCTCGCCGGGCGTCACGACGCGGCACTTCTATGCTGTCCGGATCGTACATCGTATCCCACGGCTCCGGCACGAGATACGGCGGATGCGGATCGAAGAAGCTCGCCCACGCAAAGAAGCTCTCGTCGTTGTCCTTATACTGCTGGAGCAGCGCATTGGTCCTGTCGGCGATCCACTTGTCGTAGTGGAACTCCTCCGGGATCAGCCACTTGTGCTTCTGGTCGGGATTGTTGCCTGTCGGGCGGCTGGAAGTAGTCCCGCCAGTTCGCGCAGCCCTTCTCCTCCATCCACAGCGCGTAGTGCTGGCCGACGTGCGCACTCGTCGACGTGATTGCGCGCAAGCTCGACGTGCTCGAAGCCGTAGAACGGCCCGTGGAAGTTGCCGCCAGAAGTCGAGGTCCTGCATTGACCGGATACGATTCCAGCGATGGGTAGTCCGGCGTTGACGCAAGCGGCTGGAAGTGCGCCTTTCCGACGAGTGCCGTGCGATAGCCGCCCCGCGTCAGATAGTCCCCAACCGTCGGCACGGCCTCCGGCAGCTTGGTGCCCAAGCGACCACGCCCCGTGCTGGCTCGGATACAGCCCCGTGATCATCGACGCACGTGTGGGCGTGCACGTCGGATTGACGCAATACGCCCGCCCGAACCGCGTCCCCTCCGCCGCCAGCCTGTCCAGATTCGGCGTCTTCACGGCCGGGTTGACATGCCCCAGCGTATTCCAGTGCTGCTGATCGGACGTGATCAGCAGGATGTTAGGTCTTCCAGTCTGCATTGCAGCTCCATATCGAGAGGCGTCATGCTGAACTTATCGAAAGGCGTCATGCTGAACTTGATTCAGCATCCAGATATCACCCGACGACCACGTCCTCCAGCTTCCGCTTCGGCACGTGGTGAACGGCATCCGCGTCACGATAATACTTGATACTCCCGTCCGGCCCCACGTCCTCCAACACGACCTTCTCCACCGGCTTCCCCATCGCAATCACGAGCAGTATCTCGAAGCACTCGTCAATCGCCAGCTCCCTGCGCAGCCTATCCCGATCTATCGACCCGAACATGCACCCGCCCAGGCCCTTCTCCGCCGCGCCGAGCAGTATCGTCTGCGCCGCAATCCCGTGATCGCAGCCGGGGTTCTTGCTGATCCGGGTGTCGTGGAGAACGACGATATACGCCGACGGCCTCTCGCCCTCCGCCGGCCCCGGCCAATCCGGCAGATAACCCGCCCAGGCAAGCGTCGAGAACACGACCGCATTGCGCTCCGGCGTGTTCGTGATGATATACTTCACCGGCTGCAGGTTCGCCGCCGACGGCGTGCACCGCGCCAGATCGACAAGCGACCTCAGCGTCTCCCGTCTCGATCCGCTCGCTCTGATCGAACCTGCGGTAGCTTCGGTTGGCAAGAACAAGATCGCGAAACATAGCGTTTGCCCCTCTCGGTGTCTGTGGAATCATAGTAGCTGCGAGGCACGCCGCCTGTCAAGGGAATGCTGATGACGATCGACTTCGAGCAAGTAAGCTGCGACTTCTGCGGGTCAGGTGCGTTCGAGCACGTCCTCGACGGCGTTGACTGGGAGTACGGGCTCACCGACAAGCTCAGCGTCGTGAGATGCGCCAAATGCGGCCTCGTGCAGTTGAACCCCAGACCCACGCAAGACTCGACGGCCGCCATCTACCCCAGCGACTACGGCTTCTACCAAGGGAAATGCGCTCCCCGCATCTTCAGCCTGAGCCGATTCCGGAGCTGGGCCGAAGACATTCTCAAACCGCCGGCAAACGGCCCTAGATACCCGTTTCTCGACGGTTTCGCTCCCGGCAGCATACTCGACGTCGGCTGCGCGACCGGCTCAAGCGTCTACCCCTATGGAGAGTCGGGCTCGCTTGTGGACCTGAGACGAAAAGGCTGGAACGTCCACGGATGCGACATCGACCCCGCGGCGGTCGCCATTGGCCGGGAGATGGGAATCGACGTGAAGGTCGGCGCGATCACCGACCAGACATTCCCGGCGGGCACATTCGACTTGGTCCGTTTCAACCACGCTCTCGAGCACTCCCGCTCGCCCATCAACGATCTGACGGCGGCCCGGAGTCTTCTCAAGACAGGCGGAACCCTGATAGTCTCTGTCCCGAACATCAGTAGCGCGGCCTTCGCACTTTTCGGCAGGTACTGGAGCGGGCTGGACCTGCCAAGGCACTTCTACCATTTCAGTCCCGAGACGCTTAACAACTACCGCGTCAAGCTGGGCTTCGAGACCACAGCCGAACGCTTCGCGTCGTTTCCGGGCGACTTTGAGCACAGTCTGAAGCACTTCCTGCAGTCCGATGCAGTTCTGGACGTGTCCACGACCTGTGCCGAGTACAACGCAATGGCGCGAGTCAACACGGTGTCACTTCGAAAAAGCCTCGAGCCAATCATCGACTTCCTGGATACCGGGAAGCTGGGCGACGGCTACACGTTGATCGCGGCACGATAACGGCCAGGCAAGTGCGCCTTGACAGACGAGCATTGGGAGGGTATATTGCGGCCAAACGCTCAATATGTGGCATTACATGGCATCACGCAGTCGAATGCAGGAGGTGGACGAAATGCCCAAAAAGCCGCTTTGCCTGTTGCTTGGTATTCTTATGTTGCTTGCCGTCGCACGCGCCGTGCAGGCACAGGATGTCCCCAACGCGATCACTTACCAGGGAAAGCTGACTGATACCGCGGGCCTACCCGTGCCCGACGGCCTCTATCAGGTTCAGTTCAAGCTGTATGACGTCCCGACGGACGGGACGGCGTTCTGGACGTCAACGACCGTCAGCGTCCAGTGTAAGGAAGGGTTATTCACGAGCCAGATGACCCCTATCTCATCCACTGTGATCGCCGGCAAGACGACCCTATGGCTGGAGACGTGGGTCGGGAGCCCGGGAACGGCGCTGTCTCCACGGGCGAAGCTCGTGTCGGTCCCATTCGCCCTGCGCGCCGGTGATCTGACCCTGCCTTTTTCCGGCACTGCGTCCAGCGCCGGCCCGGCCCTGCTGGTAACCAATAGCAGTGGCACGGCCATAAGCGCCGCCGGCGCGGGAAGCGGCACGGCAGTGCGCGGCTACGCCACCGGCACCGGCAAGGCCGGCCATTTCGAGATCGCGAACAACTCCAGCTCGGCCGACGCTCTCACCGTCACCACCAACGGCTCCGGCGACGCATTCCAGGCCACTACAACCGGCGAGGGCGCGGCGGTAGAAGGTTACTCCACGGGCGCCGGCAACGCCGTCTTCGGCCACAATAATGGGACCGGCAGAGCGGGCTTTTTCTACATCCCCGCCGCCGCAAACCCCTCTACCGCCCTCGAAGCAAAGACCGAAGGCATCGGCTGCGCCGCGGAGTTCGAGACTACAAACACCGCAGACCCTTCGCCCGCGATCAGCGTCACCTCAAACAGCGCAGGCGCGGGCATCGAGGTCCACAAAGTCTCAAGTCAAGGCTCGGCGGCGACCTTCTACCTGGACCATGCCGGCAACGTCAACTACTTCGCGCTGCGCGTCGAGACCGAGGGCGACAAACCCGCCGTCTACGCCAAGCACAACCAGAGCGGCTGCTACAGCTATCTGGGCGCGTCATACTGCGGCGTATACGGCCTGGCAGGCTCGGCAGAGAATACCTACGGGGTCTACGGCTCATCGCTTGGCGACACGGGCCGGGGCGTCTACGGCAAGAACTACGGCATCAACGGCGCCGGGGTCTACGGCGAGGCGAGCGGGTCGAGCGGCGTAGGCGTCTACGGCACGGCATCGGGCACGGACGGACATGCCGTAGAGGCCGTCGCGCCCGGAACCGACGGCTACGCGGTCTACGCCGACGCCAACGGCGCCAACGGCACCGGCATATACGCCAGAGGCGGCGCAGGCGGCCATGCGGCGATATTCTCGGGCAACATACTGATCCGCCATCGCGACACCGGACATAGCGTGATGGAGCTTGGCACGGGCCTCGACTATGCCGAGGGGTTCGACGTCTCTGATGAGTCGAGTATCAAGCCCGGCACGGTCCTTGTGATCGACTCGCGGCATCCCGGCAAACTGACTGTAAGCGCCCAGCCCTACGATCGACGGGTCGCGGGGATTGTCGCGGGCGCCGGAGGGATCGAGTCCGGCGTGCGGCTGGGGGCCGATTCATTCGATCACGACGTCGCGCTGGCGGGAAGGGTCTACTGCAACGTGGACGCGTCAAAGACCGCAGTCGAGCCCGGCGACCTTCTGACCACCTCCTCGACTCCCGGCCACGCGATGAAAGTGACCAACTACAGCCGCGCGCAGGGCGCGATTCTGGGCAAGGCGATGGAGCCGCTGCCCAAGGGTCGCAAGGGCCAGATACTGGTCCTCGTGAGCTTGCAGTAGGTGGAGGATACTATGCTAGTAAGAAAAACGGTATTGGTGCTCTCGGTTGCTGCAGCTCTGGCGTGGTGCTGCCCGCCCGCCTCTGCCCAAAAGGTAACGCCGGACTACGCGCTCAAGGTCGCTCGAAACTGGGTCAAGCTCATAGTCCACGAGAAGGGCGGCTGGGGCGATTCGCCCACGGCTGAGGCAGGCGCTATCCGCGAGTTCAAGCGAGGAAACCGCCTGATCGGCTACTTCTGCCCGGTAAAGCCAAATGGCTTCATTGTGGTTTCGATTGACAAAGCCCTCGCGCCCGTCAAGGCCTACTCGGAGACCAGCAACATCGACCCCTCATCGGACAAGGGTCTGGCCGACCTCATAAAGGGCGGCATGGAGCGAGTCATCAACGGCGTCGAGCGGCGCGTCGGCAAGATCGAAAAGGCCGGCCCGGCGCGCGTGCGAAAGGCCCTTGAGATCGACTACACGTCTGCGTGGACGGAACTCGCCGCGGCCGCGCCCGGGCCTGTTGCCGCCAACTACACTCAGGGCGAGTTCATGCTGACCTCGTTATGGCACCAGCACGATCCCTATAACCGCGACTGCCCTTCAGGCCCAACGTGCGACCACTGCGAGGCCGGATGCACCGCGATCGCCACCGCCCAGATACTGCGGCACTGGTGCTGGCCCCCCTACGGCGTCAACAGCCCCTACAGCGACTCCTACGATTGGCCTAATATGCGGGACCAGGTCTACAGCTACTCGCCCCAGGAACAGATCGACGCCGTCGCGGAGCTGTGCTACGAGCCCGGGGTGGCCATGAACCAGACTTACGGCTGCACCGAATCGGGAGCGTCCATCGACAACGTAGAAGCGCCGCTGGAAAACGAGTTTCGCTACTCGACGGCCTGCGTCAGGCGGGACCGGATTGACTACACCGCCGAGGAGTGGTTCGACCGCCTCAAGCAGCAGTTCAACGCGAACCGCCCGGGTACTCTACCACATTCCCGGGCACAACATCGCCGGCGACGGGTGGCAGGACATCGGGACTTTGCCGACCATCCGGCAATACCATTTCAACTACGGCTGGACCGACACGTCGTACACTACGTGGTACACCCTCGACGCGCTGCACGGAGGCGATCCCAACGAGGAGTACATGCTCGAAAACATCGTTCCAGTCGTCGCTCTCGGCGCCGCGATCTGCGGCACGTATCCCAAAGAGAGCTTCCCCTACCGCTACTTCGACCGTGACGCCGTGTGCGCGACAAGCGCCACGTTCGAGAGCGGGCAGAAGCTGCAGTTCCTGCCGCAGGTCACGCTGACATGCACGAGTAACGCCACCTCGGTCCGTATCAGCGGCTCGACTGCCGACAACACCCGGGTCTTCACTCGGGGCGACACCGCCACGGGCGCGGTCATCTACGACGGCGAGATCAGGATACTGCCTGACGGCGCGATCGTCGTCAGGTGAGTCATTCGACCGCCGGCCGGCCGCCCCGGTCCCACTCGCGCCGAAGGGGGAGTTGAACCCCCACCCCCTTGCGAGGACATGGTCCTGAATAATGGAAACCTGCCAATGGGACCCACTTCATCGTTTCTTCATCTGATCTGAGCGTGAAGAGCCATCACCTCGGGCAAATGTGAACACGCACATGCCCTGCAAGTTTACATGGTTTGGATTCCAAGGGCGTTCACCGCTCGTTCTCATGCTCCGCCGATAGCCTCCAATGGAGGATCACGATGCACCCATTATGCACCACAGTTGTCGTCACAGACAGACTGGACGCCATTCTTCAGGAGTTCCTTGACTATGGCCGCACCAAGAACCTCAGCCCGCTTATGCAGCAAACGGGCTCGGAATCGCAAAATCGGGGGTCGAAAACCCGCTGTGTATAGGGCAATTCTGTACGGGCTGGGACAACGCCGTGATGGAGAGCTTCTATCGCAGTCTCAAGGCCGAACTCGTTCATCAGCGCAGCTACACCACCCGAGCACAGGCTCGGCAGGAGATGTTCGAGTACATGGAGGTGTTCTACAACAGGCAGAGAATCCATTTATACCTGGGGTATTTGTGTCCCGTCGGCTATGAAGCCCTGGGGAGAGCTACTTAGGTTACTCGTCCGCCAAATGCGGGCAAGACCAATCTCCCCGGGACAGACAGAACCTTATCGAACGTCGAGTCAGCTTGATCGTCACCAACGGCTGACAGGGGAATCCAGATGAAAGCTGGCGGTACTGTCCAGTCCGCAAAGCAAGTGGCCAAAACACGCACGGGAGTAACTGCGCGGGCGGTTCTGCTTGCTCTTCTGCTCGCGGTGGCCAACGACTACTGGATTGTGCAGATCGAGGTGGTACGCTACTCGTTCGCCACTTACGCTGCTCCTTTCTACAACTGCGTGTTTACACTCTTCGTCCTCACTATGGTCAACTTTGCAGTCCGGCGGCGATTCCCGAGGATAGCGCTCACCCGGGTGGAGCTCATCACTGTCTATGTGATGCTCTCGATCTCCAGCGCAGTCTGCTCGCACAACATGATGGAGGTCCTGGTTTCACTGATGGGCTACGCCCACGTCTTCAAGACACCCGAAAACAACTGGGGCACTCTGTTCGCCGACCGGCTTCCCAGATGGCTTACCGTAAGCGACCGGACCTCCTTGCACAACTTCTACTATGGAGGGTCCAGCATCTACCGACCGGAAAACCTGCTTCCGTGGCTCGTCCCCGTGCTGGCATGGTCGGCGTTTTGCTGCGTCCTGCTGCTAACGATGCTCTGCCTGAACTCGATCCTGCGCAAGCAGTGGGTCGAGTCTGAGCGGTTGACGTTTCCCGTAGTTGTTCTCCCGCTCGAGATGACCACAGAATCGGGAGAGCTGTTCCGCAATCGCCGGATGTGGATGGGGTTTGCTGTCGCCGGAGCGATAACGCTTCTGGCCGGGCTTCACGACATGTATCCGGCGATACCGTACATCAGGATTGTGCGGCACAACTACGGGCCTCTGATCGCCTTACGTCCATGGAATGCGATAGGCTCATTATACATAGGGTTCTACTTCTGGGCTATCGGGATCGCATTCCTGATGCCGCTGGAGTTATCGTTCTCCTGTTGGGCATTGTTTTGGCTGATGAAGCTGGAGCTTGTGGCGTGCAGCGTAACGGGCCTTGGTGGGATAACCTCCCCGGCCGGAGGATTCGACCGCGCGTATCCCTACGTGCAGAGCCAGGCATGGGGGGCCTACGTCGGTTACTTCACCATGACCATGTGGGCGGGCCGGCATTACCTGATGAGGGTGTTCCGAACGGCGTTCATGGGCACGAAAGAGGAGGACGAATCGCGTGAGGCGATCAGCTATCGGACCGCAATTCTAGGAGCCTTGGCGGGATTTGTTTTTCTGGGCCTGTTCGCCAGGGCAGCAGGGATGTCGCCGCCCGTGATCCTTGTCTTCCTCCTGTTATACTTCGTGTTCGCGGTCATAGTCAGCCGTATCCGTGCCGAGCTGGGCTTTCCGACCCACGACATGCAACTCATGGGACCGCAGCACGCCATACTGACCGCGGTAGGCACCGAAAAGCTGGGGGTGCAGAACCTGAGCGCCCTGTCTCTGTTCTCCTGGTTCAACCGTACCTACGCCAGCCATCCGTCTCCGCATCAACTGGAGTCGTTCAAGCTTGCGGAAGGAATCCACCTGCCCGCGCGTCAGATCTTTGTTGCGGCTGCGATTGCATCCGTGTTTGCCATGCCTATTGGATTCTGGATGCTGCTCAATATGTACTTTCATAACGGCGGAGCAACGGCCAACGTGGAGCAGTGGGCGCTGGGGTTAGGACGTGAATGCTGGACCAACCTGGAAAACTGGATCAACCGGCCGTTTGCCACAAACGGGACGTCAATGGGGTTCGTCATGGTCGGGTTCGTCGTCTCCGGTACTGCTGGCCTGGACGCGCATGCGATTTCTATGGTTTCCATTTCACCCGCTCGCCTACGCGATAGCGCCGAGCTGGGGCGTTGCACAGCTTTGGATGCCGCTCTTGATCGGCTGTACCGCGAAGTATCTGGTCCTTAAGCTTGGCGGGCTCAGGTTGTATCGGCGGGTGCTGCCGTTCTTCTTTGGGCTGATTCTCGGCGAGATAGCGGTGGGGAGTCTGTGGACACTGGTCGGGATCGTATTCCATGTGCCGACCTACGACTTCTGGCCTGGCCAGATGTGATCGAAGCGGCCCTCCTGCTTGTCCGTTTAGTGTATGTATCGGCAGCATATCGAAGACAAAACCCCCAGACCGGAGCACAAAGTGCTTGACAACGTGTACTTTTCATGGCAGAATGCTGTATGTCGCGCGGAGCCTCAGGAGGACGATCATGACGAAACCCGTGATAGCAGCCGAAAGACGTCAGCGGATCTACGAACTCATGCTGTCACGAGGGTCTATGACCGTAAGTGCACTCGCGGAGGAGCTCGGGTTCGACGCCCGCACCATCCGCAAGGATCTTGACGCCCTGGACTACGAGGGCAAGCTGGTGCGCTCTCACGGAGGAGCCGCGATCAGGCACAGATACGAAGCTTCGCTGTCTTGGCTGGACCGGATCGGAGCCCAGGCGGAGGAGAAGGCAGCCATTGCCCGGGCGGCCCTGGAGTATCTTCCTCGAACAAGCGCCCCATCTATCTACGTCCACTCAGGCAGTACCAATTATGAGTTGGCGACCCGGATTCCCGCGGATAGCTACATGCATATTGCAACCAACTCTCCCAAGACCGCAACGCACCTCGCAGGCCGGACGGCGGCCGATGTCGTGCTGTTTGGCGGCAGGGTCTCGCATGATGTGCTAGTTACGGACTTGACGTCGTCGCGTGAGGCGGTGGCTGAGACTTACTACAATGTGGCGTTTATGGGCGCCGCCGGAATCGACATCAAGCACGGGATAACGGATCAAGGATGCTTCGTAGACACATTGAGGTGGCTGATAGACCGCAGCAGTCAGGTCGTCATGCTGTGTGATTCTTCAAAGCTGGGGCGGGTCTCGTATATACGGATTGGGCCCGTCACTCTTATGGACGTGCTCGTGACTGACTGGGGGGCCGACGCGAGATTCGTCAAACAACTCAGAGATCAAGGTATTGAGGTTGTCATTGCCACCCCGTCAGAAAACGGAGGCAACGGCAGGAGATAATAGGCCGCGCCAGATGAGCGTCTATCATGCCGAGGACAAAGGTGTCGGGTCGGTCTGTGATAACCAATTCCTGGACAACTACAAGCTCTTCAACGCAGTTGGTTGCGGGCTTTACCCTAAGCTATAGCCTTGTCCTGAACAATCACTTCGCGCACGCCATTGGTGCGCACGGCGCAAAACACGGCTCCGATCTTGCGCCCCGGTGGTAGGAGACCTACGGCAGCATCGTCATCAACAACGACAAGTACGCGCTTACTTGCACGGCCCTGACCGCACAAATCAGGCAGACGAGTCTCCAAGGGGAGGACAACAGGAATGCACAGAGAATTGGATCGCCGTGTCTATGCCGAGACAATCAGCCCGTGGTTACCCAGCCGAATACTGGACTGCCACGTTCACATAGGTCTCGAACAGCATAGAGCACCGGTAAGCGCCGAGCGTGTCAAGCGGATCCCGGCAATCCAGGCTGCCGCGCCGCAGTCTTGGGAGGACTACCGTGCCGCAACGAAGATGCTGTTTCCCGACAAACAGGTATCGTGCCTCGCGTTCGGTTTCGTATACAAGGAAATAGATACTCACCGGGAAAACGAATACGTACTCTCGGGAATCCGCGACGCTGCAAACGCCGCGGGCGGCCTCTTCGTTACACGACCTTCTTGGGATTCTGATCTCATAGCGGAAGCCTTTTCAGCGGGCTTTCTCGGCATAAAGCCATATCCTGATCTTGCTCCACAGGATACGTTGGAGGGGAGCATCTACGATTTCTTGCCCAGAAATCATCTCAGGACCCTCGATCAACTCGGGGGAATACTGATGCTTCATCTGCCAAGAGCCGGCAGAATCGCCGATCCGGACAACATTCGGGAAGTTCTTGAGATCTACGAAGCATTTCCCAACATCAGGATCGTCCTTGCTCATATCGGCCGGGCCTACTGCCTGCCCACGGCAAAGAAGGGGCTGCACCATCTCGTCGACGCGGAAGGCATCCTCTTCGATACGGCCGCCAACCTGAATGCTGATGTGCTCGAATACGCACTCGATACAGTCGGGCCTGGCAGGATGCTCTACGGCAGTGACCTGCCCGTCATGTTGATGCGCGGGATAAGGGAGCATGTGGGCGAGGACTACATCAACTACACCGACGCAGCCCACTCATGGAAGGCCAGCCGCAAGAGTCCGGCTGTGGAGGCGGGCTATACATACTTTCTCTACGAGGAACTGAAAGCAATCATCACAGCCATAAAGCGCTGCGGTCTCGAGCAGGATGCGATCGACAGGGTCTTCTACTCCAACGGCAACAGGCTGCTCGGCAACCGCACAAATGATTCGGAACCGCTTCACAATGTCACGGCAGTAGGTGGTTGAACCCCTTCGGCAGCGGTGCGCCATCCCCCGCATACAGCCCGGACAACGCGAACAACGCTGTTATGTAGCTGAGGGCGAGATACATTGGGCTTTCGGATGGGTCTCTTGAGCCTGATACTGCTTATCGGAGCACGAGGTAGCGCCGCCAGCTCGCAGCCGCCAAACGCGCCCCGCCAGTAGATCGCCACTCTGAACGCCGTGCCCCTTGATCCGTCTGGAACAGCACTATGGTAGTTTCGCGGCTGCGATCAGTTCGCAGTCATCATACGTCACGTGTCCCTTTGTCTGACCGCACGAGATCATCGTCTCAAGCACGAATCGGAGCGTGGTGGTTGATGGTGAGGTCGTGAACCGCTGCGAAAGACGCTTGTAATCCGTCGGACGCTTCACCTCCACTTCGTCATGCATCGCAACAACGGTTCCCTCCGAATTGAGTTCCAGTATTCGCAGTCCGGCTGAATCGCTGGCATTGCTCCCAAAGCAGCCAACCGCCCGAACCCAGACGGATGCAGCATAGCCAGCATTTCCCGACACGCTTACGTCCTGATATACGTCGACCCGACCGCCGGCATCGTCCTGACCTACGATGCGTAACGCTTCATTGCCACAGCGCATCTTGGAAGCACCCGATCCGTCCCAACGTGCAGAATGGCTTTCGCCCTCTACCCTGCATGCCGTCTGGCACTTGAACTCATAGCTCCATCCCTTTGCGTCGCCAACTAGATCAGTTGCAGCGGTCTTCGCAACCAGCCCGTCCTCGAATCCCGGGTTCACAAGAATGTTCGCGTGTATTGCAGGCGCGGGCGCACTGACGACAGTCGCCCCTGCGCCTCCGCTCCCAGGCCCAACCTCTATCGCCTGCACGAACGCCTCCGCCGGCTCCAGGCAGTACGCGGCTCCTATCTCGCCGCCCACAAAGCGAATCTCTATCGTGCCGTTACGCGGCTCGATGTCGTTAAAGACCAGATCGACAGCCTTACCAGGGCCACCGGCAGTGGCGGCAACATTCATCCTTGTCACGACCTGCTTGCCGTTGATCAGGATGTTTATGCAGTTGGTCTTTGTATCAAGACCGCGTGTCGCCGCGAACTTCAGTCGCGCGTGATATTTGCCCGGCCCAACGATCAGATTGACCGCGAACTCAGGCGCGTGAACCCCATACTTGTAGAGCTCCTGATCATTCGTGCCGGAGATCGTCCCTGGTGCTGGTTTCGTCCACCAGGTCAACGGAACGGTATCGGTCCCCCAGCCGGTGCGGACGGTAAACTCGCATCCGGGAATCCAGTGGTTCCCTTCGGAATCGATGTAGTCCTCGCGGTTAGGATACCCCAGTATTATCCTCTGATAGCCCGTCGGCCCGCCGCCTTCGCCGAAACCGCTGTCCCCCGTCGCATCCGACCACTCCACCGCATCGACATACACGTTCTTGCCGCTGGAGACAGGGTTCTTCTCATCTCGGGCGACTATCTTGATCTCGTGCGAGCTGTTCGAGAGCCCGTTCTTGTAGTAGAGCACCTGCCTATGTCTGGGGCTCGGATTCCAGAAGTCGATGCCGACGAGCTGCTTCGCGCCGTCGATGTAGACATCCGCCAAGCCGCCCGCCTTGTCGACCGCGCCGATCAGGCGTACCTGATTGCCGCGGAACGCGAAGCTTGCTGCGGCGCCAGCCTTGTCCGTCGAATGGAGACTTCCGCCACACGCACTCGTTTCCCGCAGCGCAGTCCACTCGCCCTCATACTTGATGTCGTCGTCGTCCGCGATCTGCTGAGGATCGTCTCCCTTAACCTCAATACTCTTGAGGCCATCGTGCCTGATCGAGACTGTGCAGTCGCCGTTTGTGAGCTTCTTCACTGTGTAGCCGCTTGCCGTAGGATCGGCGGTGCGCGCCAGCGCCTTACCGTCCGCGGTCACCGAACTCGGCTCGAAGGCTAGTCTCAGAACCTCCTCGGTGCCTCGCGGCGCGTCGAATGTGGAGTACTGCACATTGCCGTCACCATAGACGACGGAGTTCACAACCCCTGTCGTGCGCATTATGTGGTTCTCACGATTGGCTCCGAACACCTCAGGCATAAAGCCCATAGTATCCAAGATACACCGCAGTGCCGTAGGATGGGCGATCTTGAACCAGAGCGCGTTGACGCTAGCTCCGCCGTTGATCAGATCCTCGGACAAGCCAGTCTCGTGGATGTCGTAGTTCGCCAGTATCTGCTGGCGTCTCGCCTGCTCCCTAGCCCACTCGCTGTCAGCCTCGATCCCGTACCTCGCAAAGGTCGGCGCCATGTACTATGGGCGAGTACCAGAACGACTTCCCGCAGCAGAACGCGGACTCGGGATAAGCCCATGCCCCGGTGAACACATCACTGCCCGCGTGCGGGTCGGCGCTGCTTCTATTGAAGAACAACGCGAGTATGTTCCGTGCATCGCTGCGCCAGTTCGGGAAAGCGTTCTTCTGGTTCATCATGTAGTTGACAGTCCACACGCAGATGATTTGGTCATACGGACCAATCCCGTCCCAATAGTCCCTGCCCCAGGTGTCGGCTGCAAGCCAAGCGGGCAGCAGCACGTCTTTGATATACGCCGTGCCTGCATCCCTCGCTTGAATGATGCTGCCATCCTTGCCCGTGTAGCCCATTTTGATGAGCTCGTCGAGGAAGAGTGTGATCTCGGCCAAGCCTCCCGTCAGAGTGGGATCGCGGTACCCATTGCCCTGGGGATAGCGCGGCCAAGGGCAGTGACCGGGAGTCAGGTCGGCATGTTCCGCGAATACGTCGCCCCAGCCCTTCACAGCCCGAAGCCATCGAGCGTTGCCGGTCATTTCGTAGGCGTGTAGAAGCCCTATGCCTACTTGAGCAGTTATGTCGAGCTGGATAAAACCATCCGGGGCAACGTTGTAGTAGGGCTTGCCTGTCCTTGGCACGCTCACCAGAAAATCGGGCCACGGGTGATCGTGAGGAGTCAGACAAGTGTCAAGCATGGTATCGGCGGTGTAGGTGATATGCGCAATCGTGGCAGGGTCGCCGGAGTACTGGTAGTAGCGAACAAGACCTTCCAGCACCTCGGCGGCACGCTGCCCCCAATCGCCATTGTCGTGATCTCTGAATTCTGCCCTTACCGTGTCCGGGAGACATGCTGATCACTCCCTCTTTGTTTATCGACCAGTGTCCATTGAACACGTATTCCGGCACAACGGCAGCAGCCCTGCTTTTGTCGGTCCAGGGATAACGTTTCAAGGTCTCGGCGGCAACACGAACTCGCAGATCACAGCTCCCGTTCTGGCCCTTGTACCATGGCGCAATAACGCCGAAGCTGTCTTCGACGGTATCGTGCGCGTAGTAGTGCTTCATTGCCGTCGCCGCAGGTACCTGCAGCCTGTGCTGGAATATGCAACGATTGCCATCAATACCAGGCCGGGGTAGACACGAGCAGTGGTCATCTTAAGGCGGCACATTGTGTGGCTTCCTTCTCCATTGCTGAGTTACTGAACCCAGCTCATTCCTCAGCTGTTCTGCCAGGATTGGTCGAGTGTGGCCCAGAGCGGTATCGAGAAACGCGCCCGCGATTTCCGCCGACCCGGTTCTCGGTAACGAACTCTGCGCTCGACGCTCAGAGAGTCTCCCTGCTAATGGGGGAGACTGCCATCTCGCCCCGTATACGCGTACGCCTCGAACTCCCTGTATCTCCGGACAACCAGCTTAACGTGTCCGTCGCAATAGGCGAAATTGCACGTGCACTCTTGTGTCTGGGCGCCATCGGGCGAGTGGGCATAACTTATCAGCTCAGCGATTAGCGGCTTCTTTAGCGTGCTAGTTACATCCGACGCCCTATAACCGCACAGCATGGCCGCAGGATACGCCGCCCCGTAGGGATTGCCACCATGGCCACAGTAGTAATAGTAGCCCCACCCCGCGCTGTCGATCCACTCGGGGTGCATTCTCTGCAGTATCGCCTTTTCCACCGGACACCACTTGATATTGTCAGCTTTGCGCACGTACTTCGCCAATGCGTCATACGCCGTGGGCGATCCACCGAGCTTGAAGAGCGGACCGCCCCGGGGATGCGGGTACCACCGGTTCGCGCCCGCGAACGGAAACCGGCCTGCGTTGTCGTCTATATACATGAGCGCGGCGGCTCCCCACTGTTTCAGGTTGCTCTGACACACCGCGATCTGAGCGGACCTTTTGGCTCGTGCGAAGACCGGAAACAGTATGGCCGCCAATATGGCGATGATCGCAATGACGACAAGAAGCTCTACAAGTGTAAACCCTCTTCTGCTGCGCAATGCCTGACTCCTCTCTCTGCTCGCGTCACCCAACGTCGGTGTAGGGAACTGTGCCGTCCCGACCTGCATAGATGTAGATCAACTAGTACTGCTTTCCCAGATGAGCAATACGCGTGTGCCGGTGTGACTCCTTGCCTAGCGCTTTCCCACATAGGGGGGCGGACCGAGTCCGCCCCCCTTGAACCTAGTCTATCTTGTTCACGCCGAGAGCTCTCAGGTCCAGGAACCACGCCTGTCCCCGACGGCTCCGTGCCGATTACGCCTCTGACGCTCACGAAGTCGTCGGCAATCGCGGCGCCGTAGACCTTCAGGACTCCGCCGCTGCCGTCAGTCAGCGTGAACGAATCAGAACTGACAGCGCTCACTCTGCCCCATATAGTCACGTAGAGCTGGTCTCCAAGACCGCTTGTCAGAATGGCTCGGTTCATCATACCGAGCGGATCAGGCCGAGGTTCGAACGACCCATTCACCACCGCGAGGTTTGGCTGAACGCACGCCTCCCCATCGACGACGGATATCACGCCCCCAACTGCCACGTGCGTGCCTGTCTTGATCCGAGCATCGCTCCCGATCACCTTGATCCCGCACGAGCGGTCGGCCTCCTCGATGTAGAAGTAAGTCGGTAAGACGGCCGTGACAATCTTATCCAGAAGTATGACCGCGCCACCCGACTGCTTGGCTTTGCCGATGCTCTTTTCCTCGGTCCTGGTTCCGACCAGAGAGAAGGTATCGAAGACGGCGTGGGCCAGCGTTTGATAGTAGCCCTTAACCATGTAGGCATATCCACCCACCGCTAGCAGAGCGGTGTTCGGCTGTGTCGTGAACGTGCACGAATCGCTTACCCAGCCCGATGTCTCCGAGAACTCGGGCAGCCCCGTGTGATCAAGTACTACACTACCCGATGCATGGTACTCAGTGATCTGCAGCCTGGCCTTTTGCGAATCGCCGGCCGTCCCCCAGCCGGAATCGACTGTCGGATAGAACTGGGACACGTCACTGGGATGGAACCAGCCACCCAACGTGTACTCGGAGTTGGGCAGGACCGGAACGAGTTGACAGAGGCCACCTCCAAGGCCGCCGTTATTGGCCTCCAAGACCCCCGCTTGCTCACCCGATTGGAAGAAGAGGCTGTCATAGCTGGCGGGATCCAGATAGCGCTTAACGAATGACTCGGTGGACATATCCACACCGGCCGGAGCCACAATGTACCAGCCTGACAGGTTCGCCTCGTCAAAGCCCGGATTGCTCAGGATATTGCCGGCGATGGCGCTTAGGTCGAAGTCCACGTTGGCAGCGCCAGCATTCAGGTCTCTGTACTTCGTCTGAGTGATGCAGCCGGCGGCAGACGCCCTGATCCAGTTCGGACCGGCCACGGTAGCCAACGTGTAGGAACCGTCAGCGCCGGTGTAGGCCGAGTTCTCCGTCACGTCATCCTCAACGTACGCCCCTACAACAGGAGAGCCTCCGCTAGTTATCGTGCCCGATATCGTCGCCGTGGCCGCCGGCCCTTCAAGGCTGCAGTCGTCGTACACGACCCAGCCGTGGCTGGATGCCGAGTTCTGGTTGCTGTGCAACATGAATATCACCTTGACGGTGCTCGGGCCGGTCGTGAAACTGACGCTGCGGTATACGAAGTCTTGAGTGGCTGAGGTCAACGGAATAGTAGAGTTGGTTGCGATCACATTGTCGCCACTGTCGAGTTCCTCAACCAGCACTTCGGCTGAGTCCGCGGGATTGTGCCCGAAGCCCAGGCCATCCCTGTCAACTGCCATAATGTACGCTGCTGCCTTATACTGCGTGCTTGGCTGGACGTGGATGTACGGGTACTGGTATGTGTACACTTCAGCAGCAGCAGCAACGCTCTGGCCGATGGCGTCTTTGCCACTGTGGATGTACCTGCCCCGCACCGGATGATATGTCTCGGCGAAAGCATTGGCGTTTCCGCCGGCAGCGGCAGAGCGCCACTTGCCCCACATGTAGACGTCCGACATGTCGCCCATCGCAAGGGACAGGCCGGCCCATGCCTGGTCCAGGGCTCCGTCATCCAGGAGATTGCTGTCCGGAGGGGGCTTCAGATCGAAGTCTATGATGTTCGCACCTGAGCTCAGATTGCGGTTCTTGTGCTCGTCGATGAAGCCCTTCTTCTGCACGCTCACGGTAGCAAGACCCGGATCTCGGTCGAAGCTCCTGAGCGCGTAATGCCCATCTGCATCTGTCCACGTGATCTGGTAGGTCTCGCTGTTGGATATTACCGCGCCCTGCACGGGAGCGCCCCCGCTGGTAACCGTTCCACTGATGGACACGGTCGGCTTTGGGCCATCGAGAACGCAGCAGTCCCATTTGATATGCCCGTGGCTATAGTCGCTGCCGATCTTGCCGCGCAGCCTGAACCGGACAATGGAGGTTCCGGAGTTCGTCGTCCAGGTTCTGGACAGCGGCTCGAAGCCGCTTTTGGCTGTAGTGAAGCTGAGCGTCCACTGCGGAACCACGGTGATGTTATTCTGATCCAACTCAATGAGTTCGAGATTCGCGGTATCGCCCGCGGTATTCCCAAATCCGAGCGCATCCACGCTGTAAGGCCAGGCCATTACCCGAGCCTTGTACCTCCGTGTTGGGCATCACAGGCACATCCTGCCAGAGCGTAGATTCTCCGCCGGCAGGAGTCGTCCACATGTGTGCCCGCAGTCCGTTGGTGTCGTAGTATGCCACGGGGCCAAACGCGGGGTAGGCAAGATACCCGGTGTCGGGGTACAGTATGCCCTGCGTAACGAATTCATAGTTCCACGAACTGGTGGTCCCGGTCTTGGGAGCCGTGCTCGAAACCGCTGTGAAGCTCTCAAAGTCGGGATTTCCAAGTCGGTTCTGGGTTGGCGTCGATGCTAGCACAAAATCGCGCGTGGTGGTCCCAGATGAAGCCACATCCACATAGATCGTCTCGCTGGAGTACCCGGACATCGAGCATTGCACAGGCGTGACCCCGCTCACTCCGGTCAGCGTATACGTTCCGCCCACCCCGGTGGTTGCCTGAACGGCCCCCGCAGTGACTGTCGCGCCAACGACGGCCGACCCGTTATCGTCGATCACGGTGCCGGTAAGCGTCGCCACCCCGGCAGGCTCGTCGTCGAGACTGCAATCATCCCACGTGGCGTTGCCACCGTTACTGCCTGCGGTGTAGCTGTTGAAGAAACACCGCAGCACCGCGCGCAGCTTGAACCTGACCTTCGCCGTCGATGCGGTCGTCACGAAAGGGCCTATCGACAACTTCTCGTAGGCCGTGTTGGCGGTCGTGCGTGAGACTGTTTGGAGCGTGCCCGGGATCGCAGTGCCGGTTCCATCCAATTCCTCCACCGACAACTCCGCGATCTCTCTGGGGTCTTTCCCGAACCCAGCCCCCGAATCACGCAGCCTTACCCAGACGGAAGCCACGTAGGTGCCGCCGGCGAGCACATCGGCATCCTGATACATCGCCTCCGTACACGTGTTTGCCGTGTACAGTTTCTTTTCAAAGCGCTGCGCTTGGATTCCACCGTGGTACGACTTGTCACCGTACACCGACTCCTCCCAAACGCCGGCCTGCTCGTCTAATGACCCATCAAAGGTGGTTACCTCATAGTTCCAGCCATTGCTGGTCCCTGACCCGGTGGAGAGCCATGCCGCCTTGACAGCACCACTCTCAAACCCCGGGTTGTTGAGCAGATTGGCTGAATGACAGGCCTGCGACAAACCAATAAGCAGTGCCAGCCCGAGGATCAGCCGCAACAAATCCTGTTTGCTTGTCATTTCCCTTCTCGTCCCCTTTCGTAATACCCTCTGAGTCGGCGGCGCACATCCAGACGCGGCGCCACGATCCCACCGGACTTGAGCGACGGCCGCTAGACTGCCACGTGCCTCAACTCCGTCGGAAACTGCTCAGGAATCGCTCGTTGTCCCTGTGCGAATTTGGAGGCAGATACCGGTGTATCACCTCCTTCCGGCCACTAAAGCTCTGCCGCGCCACACTACCAAACAGGCGTGTTGCGCGGCTATTTCCTGCCGTTGCCCCCGTTCTCTGGCGGGTTGGCAATGACGACCTCAATACCTTGATCTCTGAGTTGTTTGACGAATCTCGCGTCGGCGCCCCAGTCAGTCACGAGCACGTCCATAAGAGTGACGGGCCCAATCCTCATATACGAGACCCGCCCCAGCTTTGAAGAGTCACACAGCATGACGACCTGGCTGCTGCGGTCTATCAGCCACCTTAATGTGTCTGCGAAGCATCCTTGATCCGTTATCCCGTGCTTGATGTCGATTCCGGCGGCGCCCATAAACGCCACATTGTAGTAAGTCTCAGCCACCGCCTCACGCGACGACGTCAAGTCCGTAACTAGCACATCATGCGAGACCCTGCCGCCAAACAGCACGACATCGGCCGCCGTCCGGCCTGCGAGGTGCGTTGCGGTCTTGGGAGAGTTGGTTGCAATATGCATGTAGCTATCCGCGGGAATCCGGGTCGCCAACTCATAATTGGTACTGCCTGAGTGGACGTAGATAGATGGGGCGCTTGTTCGAGGAAGATACTCCAGGGCCGCCCGGGCAATGGCTGCCTTCTCCTCCGCCTGGGCTCCGATCCGGTCCAGCCAGGACGGCGAAGCTTCGTATGTGCGCCTGATTGCCGCTCCTCCGTGAGAGCGCACCAGCTTGCCCTCGTAGTCCAGGGCGTCAAGATCCTTGCGGATGGTGCGGGCGTCGAACCCGAGCTCCTCCGCGAGTGTACTCTACGGACATCGACCGCCGTGACAGCACGAGTTCGTAGATCCGCTGACGTCTTTCGGCTGCTATCACGGGTTTCGTCATGATTATCCTCCTGAGGTTCCAAGCGTGACATACGGCATTCTGCCATGAAAAGTACACGTTGTCAAGCACTTTGTGCTCCGGTCTGGGGTTTTTTTTCTCGATGTGCTGCCGATACATACACGAAACGGACAAGAGAAAAGACTGAGACTGCGTCCTGCGGGGCTAGAAATCACTGCTGCCGCCGCAGCTTATGAGCCGGACTTCCAAGAAGATCATCCTGGTGTGCGACAACTGCACATATCTGACTGATCCGCTTGTCAATGACACTATCCGGCGACTTTGGCCGAGTCTCGGCGATTTCGAGGGACTCGAGAAGGAGACTACACCCATCTCGTGGAACCGTTGGAGTGGTGGCCGTTAGCAGATAGCATCGAATATCCTCGCATCTGCGCGACTACGCGCTGTCTCCATCGGGTTAGGATAGCCGCTAGATGAGCGGCGAAACGGAGTGTCAAGATGATCAAGCGGATGTTGACCACTATGGCACTGGCGGCAATGGCGCTGGCGATCCTTGTGCAAGCAGTCGACGCCGGTTTCCAACTCGAGCTTCTGGGGCAGCCGTGCCGCGCAAAGAACATACTATCCACGTGCATGGTCACCGACCGCGCGACCGGCCGGGAGATGTTCGTGCTTGCCGATACGAACGAGAACTCCCACGCGGAGCTTCTCTTCATAGATTTCGAGAACGATACCGGCAAGGCCTATCGCGCACCTGCGGGTTCGGGTTCGTGGGCGCTCAAGGAAGTGCCTGGCGACAGGCTGATTGTGGGCACGTTCTACGACGGCGTCTTCATGGTCTTTGACCTCAGCAAGATGGAGTTCGTCAAGGTCGTCGATTTCCCCGGCGAGACCTATATCTGGAACCTGGCGATGGGTGGCGACGGCCGGATCTACGGAGGCACGTATCCTGGAGGGAAGTTGGGCGCGCTCGATCTGAATGACTACACCGTCGAGGACTGCGGCGCGCCGGCCCCGCCGAATCTCTACTGCCGCCAGGTTTCCGAGCTGCCGGACGGCCGCATGCTCTGCTTCTTCAACACCGAAAAGCCGACCGCCCTGATCTTCGACCCCGCCACAAAGAAGTATGGTCCCGCCCCGGCCGGCATGTCCAACGGCGTGCGGGGCGCGGTATTCGACGGCTGCTTCGTAACGGGCAGGCAGGTCTTCGATGGCAAGACGCTCGATGAAGTGCGACCCATCCCGTTTCCCACGCCACCCGCGGATAAGGGCAGGTGGAGCTTCGTGCCGTCGATCACCACGCACGACACAGTCTATATGCAGCAGGGCCGGGCGCTGTATCGTTACAAGGCCGGCGATAAGGACCTGACGCTGCTCTGCGACGTCGATCTCTATCGCGGCGACATCCGCCAGGTATCGAGCAAGGGCTGGGTGCTCGGGCTGCGCGGTCAGGACTACTTCGTGATCAAACCCGGCGCGGACAAGATCGATCTGCGGCCCATACCCACCGAATCCAGCCCCCGCGCGACGCTGTTTCTGAGAGTTGCCCCGGACGGCAGACTCTGGGGCGGGCCGCATTTCGGCCAGACGCTGTGGTGGATGGACCCGGAGACGAAGGAGGTACGTCGATACCAGCAACATCTGCGACGATGGAGGCGAAGTCTACGACGTTGCGTTCGCCAATGGCAAGGTCTACGCGGTCAGCTACATCGGCGGCGAAATCGTCGAGTACGACCCTGCCCAGCCCTGGGATCGGCTCGACCTCAAGAACCCGCGCGTCATCAAGCGTTTGGACGCCAGCGGCTACATTCGCCCCGAAGCTGGAGTTTCCGTCGGCCCGGATGGCAAGCTCTACGCGGGTTGGCTGGCCAAGTACGGCACATACGGCGGGGCGGTATCGATCACCGACCCCAGCACCGGCGACACAGAGCTTATCGAAAACCCCCTCGGCAAGCAGGCCGTCACGGGCGTGGCAACGGACGGCGAGTTCGTCTACGTCAGTACCAATCTGGCAGGCAACGGCCTGCCGGACAAACAGGGCGAGTGGGCGCGGTTCGGCGTGGTCGATCCGAAAACGAAGACCACCGTATTCCGGCACGAGTTCGAGGGATGTCGCGGCGTCAGAATCCTGGGCTATGACGCCCAATCGAAGCGGCTGGCACTGTCCGTAGGCAGAGATCCCGTGCTGTTCGACACGACCGTCCGCGGCTTCATAAGCAAGCTCGAGGGCGCGGCGAGAGTGGGCAGCAGGTCGGTCGCGGTGCCGGGAAACGGCTCCGTCATATACGGCAGCGGGAACTCAGTCGTGAGACTTGACCTGAGAACCGGCCGGACCTCGACGTTGTTCAAGACTCCGGCGTACGTCAGCAACGTCGCCGTCGGCCCGGGAGGCAAGCTCTACATCTCGTGCGGGGTGAACGTCTACGCGGCGAGGGTCGGTGAATGACCCAGCGGCCTATTCCAACACGTTCCGGCTGATCGGCTACGTGGTGGACTTGGTCAACCAGCTCGAAACGGAGAAGCTGAGCGGACCCGCAGGTAAGCTTGCACAGAGTCTGACGTGGCTCGATCTGGTGGTGCTTGATGAACTGGGCTACCTCCCTTTTTCAAGGAACGGCGGCCAACTCCTGTTTCATCTGATCTCCAAACTCTACGAGCGCACATCGCTCGTCATCACCACCAACCTGACATTTGGAGAATGACCGCGGGTCTTCGGGGACAGCAAGATGACTACCGCTGTGAAATCATAGAAACAGGCAGCGATAGCTGGAGAATAAAGACAAGAAACTCTATGCCAAAGTAATCGCTGGAGGTGGGTCCGCAGCTCTGCCACCAAGGCTTCCACTACGCGTACGTCTCCATCCAGTGAATCAGGCTCTCCGCTTCCTGCTGGCTAGCGCAGCCTGCCGGCACCCAGTAGAACGTCCTCTCAGGCGCGAGTTCCTTATAGATTGCCTTCAACTCGTCGGGAGTCACGATCACCTGCACGCTCTTGCCGGCCTTCTGGATCTTCTTCAGCAGGTCGATCCAATGCGGCGCCTGCGGCTGGCCGGCTCCCGGCAGCCATTGGATCGTGTGCAGGTTCGGTATAGCCAGCAGATCGTCCAGATGCGGAAGCTCACCTACTCCGTCCAGATGATACACCGCATGGTCGAGACAAGACATCTCGTACTCCAGAGAGGGCAGCGCGAATCTGCGAAAGTGTTCTGGGGATACCATGTAGCAGAAGTCGCACTGGACGGCTTGGGTCTTGAGCTCGCTGTACATATCGACCCAGGACGTGCTGCCCCTCGCGGACATCATTCCTGCATCCCAGACCGCATCGTAGACCAGCTTGTATAACCCGTCGATCCACTTCATCGCGCGCAGCACTCCGTCAGGGTTGTCTATGAGGTCCACGCACAACTGCGCCGGGCCGCGTATAGCAGATAGACAATCGAGGTTGGAGTGCGTGTCGATGGTGCATACCAGGAACTTGCCTTGGCCTTCCACGGCTCCCAGACGGCACAGCTCCAGAACAGCTTTCCACCACCGGTTGCCTGCATCAATGGTAAGCGGGGCAAGACCGTCCCAGTTCTCAACGAATGGCTGCACCCAGGACGTATCCATTTCCGGCTTCGGGGTCAGTTCCGCTCCCACGAACCCAGCCCACTGATCAGGGCCGTACCACGGGTGCAGGTAGGGCATCGACTCTCCCCCAAAGAATGTGCGGGATGCCCACTCTTCGAACTCGGCTATGGCGCGGGGGAAGTCGAATTCAGGAGCGGTTATCAGCGACCTCGGCGGCCGTGTCATCCCGCTCCGCGGAGCTTGGACGGCAATGCACGGGCGGTCGATCATCTGCCCTTGCCAGTAGGCTCGCATGCGCTGCTGGGCTTCGGCAGCGTCTTCCTTGTAAGCGAGGTCCAAAGGCCGAAGGACACGGGCGTCAGAGTTCAAGGCGCACCTCCATCGTGGCTAGTCGGTCAAGTCGTACAGTTTCGCTGCATCCGCTGGGGCAACCCCTCGCTTCACGACATCCGCCAATGCTCGCTGGAGTTGACGTGGATGAACGGCGCGCGGGGTATACCATCGACTGGCCGCGCATGGAACGCATCAAGCGTGAGTTCCGTTCCGGTCATCATCACATTGAGCCTCCTGGCTATCGGTATCTCACATAGAGAAATACTGTGAATGCGAATATGATTGCCCACCAGATCGCGGGATTGCGCAGGCCGCGCATTCGCGACTTCATTTCCTTGGGAACGCTTAGGCTTTCCTTGTTCCAGATCAGACCCTCCAGTTCCTGCATCCGACTTGGGTTTTGTGACAAGGCTTACGAGTACGCAGGTGAGCATACACGCCCAGAACACGATCCCCGTCCGATTCATGAATGGCGTTATGTACTGCCCCCAACTGGGGTTGAGCTTCGGGGCGATCATCTCCAAAGCGATTGTCAGCGGGATGGTGAGCAAGCCCGCGGCAAGAGCCCCGGCGTGAGTGGTTCGCTTCCAGAGAATGCCCAGCAGAAACATGGTCGCGATCCCCGGCGTGAAGTAGCCATAGACATTTAAGAGATAGATGAAGACCGGCCTGTCCGACTGAGATATGAAGACGATCCCCCAGATCACCGACAGGACGAAGACCACTGTCGCTGCAAGCTTGCCAAACCTGACCGCTTGTGCCTCAGTGGCGTCTTTGCGGAAGTAGGGCAGATAGAAGTCCACGGTCGCAATGGTGGTGCACGAGTTCACCGCGCCCGACACATGCGACATGATCGCCGATATCAGCCCGGCCATGACTATCCCTCGTAGCGCCGGGGGAAGGAGATTCTCGACGAGAGTGGGGAAAGTCATGTCGCCCTTAGGCAGGTGTGGGAAGATCAGCGGCGCTACCAGCCCCGGCACGATATAGATAAACGGCAGCAAGACCTGCAAGTAGTGCGTGAAGACGATGCCCGTGCGCGCGTGCCATTCGTCCTTCGCCGCGAGAGCCCTCTGAACGATGAACTGGTTCGCCGCGCAGTAGAAGACGCTGATGCAGGTCAAGCCGCCCAGAAACATCGTCCAGGGAAACTGCTGGTCGTTCGCCGGCAGAAGCAGATGCCACTCGTGAGAGTGGGCGAACATCCCGCTAAGACCGCCGACTCTGGGATGGTTTATGGCCGCAATCGAGAGTATCGCCCCGCCGGTCATGAGTATCACGAGTTGGAGCATTTCGGTCCATACGACAGCCCGCAGCCCGCCAGTGATCGTATAGGTAGCGGTGAGTATTGCCAGGCCGATGATCGCGTATGGGATGGATACCGCGGGAAATAGAGTGTGCATTGCGAGCGCGCCGAGGTAGAGCACGGCACTTATCTCAACGAATACGTAAGTTAGAAAGATCAGGCCGCCGTAGGCAGTCCGCGCCGCCCCGCCGAACCTGCGGTCCAGGAATTCGGGCATGGTATAGAACCCATTGCGCAGGTAGAACGGCAGAAATATCCACAACAGCGCGAAGAATCCCGTGAATATGGCGGGCCACGCGATGTTCATTGCCGCGAAGCCAAAAACATACGCTACGCCCATGATGCTTACGAAATGGTGGCTGCTGATATTGGCGGCTACTATGCTGCCGCCCACCATCCACCAAGGCAGCTTATCGCCCGCGAGGAAGTACTCGCGCCTGGTGGCGCCCGTCCTGCGGGCCGCGATAAGACCCAAGCTCAGTATCGCCACAATGTAAGCTATGAAGATTCCGATGTCGATGCCCGTGAGCTTCATCTTTCTGCTCTCCTCGATGGAACGGCACCCAGAATGCTCGCGCAGTTGGAAAACAGCACCTTCTCTATCACTTCTCTCCCCATTCTCGCGCTCGTGACGGCCTTTATCAGAGCCCTGATCTCTTCGTAGGCGAAGTAGACATACTTGGCCTCGATCTCCGGGGGTTTGCGGCTGGTGTTCCAGGAATACGGCCCGTCGGTGTAGTTGACATACGTTTCGCCCACGTGCTCTCGGGTTCCGCGCATCATAGCGACCGGAAGGTCGCTGCCGTAGAGGAGCCTGTCCGGCCCGACTTCGTCGAGCGCATAGCGCAAGACGTCGGGGTTGAGATTCGCAGCGATATCGAAGAGTATTCCCGTGTGAGCCGCCAACTGCCCAAGTCCCCGCTGGGCTGTCGGCAGGCAGTATGCCCGTCCGACATGCGCCCTGAGAGTAACGTGAGCGTGGCAATCCCATATCAGATCGGGAAGCCACGGTTCTATCTCCTCGGTGTAGACTCGCTCGATCTCAGGAGTTCTTGCGACCAACTACTCCCCTCCCTGGCCCGCGACAACTACCCGCACGCCCTCCTTCTCGAAGCACCGGACCAACTCCGCATCCGCTCCCGAATCGGTCACCAGCACGTCTATCATGCTCACCGGGCCAGTCTGCGCGTAGGAGTACTGCCCCAGCTTCGATGAGTCGCACAGCAGGATAACCTGCCGTCCGTGCTCGATAACCGTTTTCTCCCATCGCGCGGTGACGCGGTCGTCGGTGGTGATACCGCGGGCCACATCAACCGCATGCGCGCCCATGAATGCCACGTCCCAGTGGAGATCCAAGAGAGCTTCCTCCGAGAGGGTACAGTCGGACTCGAGCGCGTCCGCCCTGATGCTGCCGCCGAGGAAGTCCACACTTACGACACCATCGGCGGCCAGGCTCAGAGCGTTCTCAAGCGAGTTTGTGACCACGTGGAGCGACTTGGACCTTGGAAACCGAGTGACCAGTTGGTACATTGTGCTTCCTGACCCGAGGAAGACTGTTCCGCTGTCTGGGACCAGGGCAAGGGCTGCCGCGCCTATCAGCGACTTCTCGGCCATCCTGGTGGCGCGAGTCTCGGCATAGGGCCTGCGGAGCACAGCGGAGTCCTTGAGAACTGCCCCTCCGTGAACTCTTACGAGCTTGCCTTCGTTCTGAAGAGCGTCCAGGTCGTTTCTGATAGTGTTCTCGCCTACTCCGAGCGCTTCGGATACCTGATTCACCTTGACCGAGCCGTATTGCGCCGCCCAACTGTATATGCGCCTCCGCCTCTCGGTCGCGACAATGGCATTCGGATCGGCAGGCAAGTGGTTGTCGCTGCCAGTTCTGGTCTTCATATCTCTATGATATACCGCGATAATGCTGTGCTGTCAAGTGGGTTATTGTAGATTTGACTGCGGCAAATTGTGACGTGTGCCGGGCCAGAGACGCGATCGGTGGGAGTTTCGCCTCATTTGCTTAGTAACGGCTTTTCATGCTCTGCACAAGAAGAGGCATCAGCGGGCCGACATGAGTATACGTGGTTTGCAGAAAACCGCTGTTCACAAAGATGACGATCTGATGAGGCGGTGCTATATGCAGTAGGGGTAGCGCCTTATAGACACTACCCCTAGTATGGTGCCGAAGGGGGGAGTTGAACCCCCACCCCCTTGCGAGGACATGGTCCTGAACCATGCGCGTCTGCCATTCCGCCACTTCGGCACGGCGCCAAGCACGGTCATTATAGCACCCGCGCATGCGCACTGTCAACACAAACACCCGCAAAACAGGCATCTCACACAGCGTGACGACGCCCGCCCACACGGAACAATCAATCTGAGGATTAGAACGTCAGGCAGGCAGCCTGGCCGCCGCAGTCCAGAACCGAGCACTGATCGGACTCCGACCTCGGGCTCCAGACTTCGGACATCTGTTCTATCGAGGAGTTGATCTATATGCTGCTCACCATGATCCAAGTCGTTTGCTGCGAGAACACCAAGTGCAAGGAGTTCGGCCGCATCGCCCCGAATCCCCACCGCCTCAAGTCATACTACTGCCCCGTCTGCGGCAGGGTAAGCGCGATGAGGATCGTGGACGCGAACCTGGCGGACTCGCCGGAACGCTTCCGTGACTACGTGCTCGAGAGGGTCCAGCCCACCCAGGCCGAGAGGCCCATCCCTGTCAGCCGGCACGACATGGCCACATTCTGATCATATAGAAGTCGCTGACGGCTGCCACGCCTGATCGTCCGGCCCCGCCTGTCAGGACGCTGCTGCCACGCGCGTCTTTTTGGGCGGGTCCTTATCGACTTCGCTCATGAACGCCTCCTCGGCTGCGAGAATCTCCTCCGAGGTCTGGCGCAGCGTCTTGTTCTGATTCCTGCACTTCTGCTTCAGGTGAGCGAACGCGTCGCCTTCGCTGAGCGACAGCCGCTCCATCAGCACGTGTTTCGCCCTCTCGGAGAGCTTTCTGACTTCAAGTGACGTCTTGAGGTCTTGCGCTTCTTTCCGCAGCTCGCTGAGCTCGTTCGCGCGCGCCGCGGCCATTTCGAGGTTGGGCAGCAGCGTTCTCCTTTGCGACCGGCTTGAGCAGATACGTATAAGCTCCCGCCGCAGCCGCGCCCTCCACGAACTCCGGGTCGGCATACGCCGTCAGGATGATCACGGCAATGTTATACTTCTCCACCAGTTGGCGCGTGGTCTCGACGCCGTTAATCCCCGGCAGTTTCACGTCCACCAGCGCCATACTCACGTCGTTATCAGCGGCCATATCCAGCGCTTCCTCGCCACTCCGGGCGACGCCGACCACTTCATGGCCCGCCTCCTGTATCATGGCAACCACACCGACCGCCACCACAGGCTCATCCTCAACAACCATTACACGATAAGGCAACTTCATACTCCCTTCACCGATACCCGAGCGCAAGTCCCCCGCTCGGCCCTTTCCATCTCCAATACCCCACTCAATCCATGCTTGGCAAGCGCCGCCACCAGGCCCAGCCCTCTCGACGTGTTCGCCGTGTCCGGCACGGCAAAGTCCGCCGGCAGGCCGTTGCCGTCATCGACGACCTCAACGCTGCACTCGGTCTCACCGTGGCGCACCTGCACTTCGATACGCCCGCCGGGCAGCCCTCTGAAACCATGCTCGATCGCATTACCGACCAGCTCGTTTATTATCACTCCTACGGCGGTCGCCGCATCCGCGGTTATCAGGCAGTCATCACCGGTGATGGCCAACTCGATGCTGTCACTGCGACCGGTCGCCTGCACCGCGCTTGTTGCGATCTTCCTCAGACAGTCCCGCAGATGGATCTTCGCGGACATGTTGTCGGGATCCAGCAGGTCGTGCACCGCGGATATAGCGCTGATCTGCCGCAGGCAACGTTCCACCGCGCCCGACCGGCCGCCTGACCCGCTCACTGACATGCTCAGAAGCCCCGACACCATTTGTAGATTGTTCTTTACGCGGTGACGAGCCTCCTGCGCGAGAGCTGCCATCTCCAGCGCCCTTCCCTGCTCTGCTTCGTAGAGCACGGCGTTGTATGCTGCAATCGACAGGTGCTCGGCAACCGACTGCAGGATGCCGATCTCTCTCTCCCCGTAGTGCTCGGGCTTTTCGGACCAGACCTTCAGCAGGCCGAACATTCGGCCCATGCTCATCAATGGAACGGCGGCCCCCGACCCACGCTTCGGGTCGAACGTATCCAGCCTGATGTGATACGGACCCAGCGACGCCATATCCGAAAACACAGCAGGCCCGTCTATGGCCTCCAGGTTGTGCATCTGGTTTTCGGCAAGTCGAAGCTTGGTCATCGGCTGCGGCACGCCTCCGCGCACAAATGGAAATACCTGCGCCTCGCGGTCCGCTTTCAGCAGCACCACAACACCCAGATCGTATCCGACGAAGTTCGCAACCTCCCGCGCGCACGCGTTGAGCACGTTATGAACGTCCCGCTCGGCATTCACCGACTTCGCCATCCGCTCCAGCATGGCGAGCCGCTCGACCCTATCGGCCAGATCACTATGCAGAGCCGTCAACCTCTCCTTGAGCATTACGGATTCGGTTACGTCTCGCCCTATCCCCAGGATCACGCTCCGATCGCCGTCCTCGATAAGCCGGCCGTTCGTCACGAAGTAACGCACGCTTCCGTCCGGCAGTGGAACACGGTACTCGAGATCGACCACGGGCTTCTTCTCGACTACCATATCCGCGATGACCTGCGAGCACTTGAACACGTCATCGGGGTGGATGATCTCGCTGAAATGCCGGCCTACCATACCTTCGACGGAGACCCCGTTGTAAGATTCCACCTGCTTGTTGACAAACGTCAGCACGCCGCCGCGGTCGAGCAGGTATATGGTGTCCACGGCGTTTTGCACCATGCTCTCGTAGAGCCCGGCGGAGGGCCGTTCCGCGCTGCAAGAGACATTCTCGGCCTTGAGGTCAACGTAGACCACCCCCGCCGGCGCGCCCTCAGCGTCCTCTTTCGGGCCGATCATGATAACGGTGCGGCTGTCTGTGGCCGGGTCGCTTACCGTGGTGCGGAAGAACTTCGCGCCCCACTCGAAAGTCGCGCCGTCCAGGACATCGCGATAGACTTCCGCCGCTCGTTCCCGCGGGAGCAGCGTGATGTGATCCAGCACGCAGCTCCCTGTCGGCACGTCTTCCGTTCCCATCGCCCCTGTTACTACAAGATCGGCATCAGCAACTATCAGAGTTGCCTTGGGAGGCGCCAAGCCCATACAATTCCCCCAAAGGTTCGGCGTTTCGCTGTACTTCAGCTTTGATTATAGTTCATGATTCTCCTATTGGCAATCACGGTTGGCTGCGGTAGCTAGGGAAATACGATCAGATTGGGGAAGAATAAATCAGGAGGCGTTAGCACTCGTGTGAACGTTGCTGTTACACCGTATGAAAACAGACGACAGGCCGGCAGAGACCTGGCAGTTCTGCTCGAGCGCTTCAGGAACTCCGACTCGATTGTTCTCGCGATCCCCCGAGGCGGAGTCGTGGTAGCGTATGAGGTCGCCGAGACCCTCGATCTCGAACTCGATGTGATCGTCCCGCGCAAGATCGGCGCGCCGGGCCAGCCGGAACTCGCTATAGGCGCGGTGGCAAGCTGGGGCGACCACGACGCCATCCTCGACGAACAGACGGTTCGCATCCTGGGCGTGTCCCGCGAGTATATCGAGCGAGAAGTCGAGCAGCAGTTGGCCGAGGTAGCCAGACGCCTCGCCGCGTATCGCGGAACGTCCAGTCCGCCCCGCGTGGAAGGACGCTCGGTAATACTGGTCGATGACGGCATCGCCACCGGCTATACGACTCGCTCCGCCGCAACTGCTCTGCGAAACCTCAATGCGGGATCGATCGTCCTCGCGGTCCCCGTCGCGCCGCCCGACTCGCTGGCCACCATCAAGCCCTATGTCGATGAGATAGTCTGTCCCAGGACCCCCTATCCGTTCCTTGCCGTCGGCTACTGGTATCGCAGTTTCGAGCAGGTCACCGACGACGAGGTCATCGCACTCCTCCGCTCCGCCCACCCTGAGTAGCCGAAGGCGTATCGATAGGCGTTTACCTCCAGGCAGCATTGGGAAAAGAGATGAGTCGGTACTCGCTGGCCGGGTGCGTCCCCTGACTACGATGCCCAGAGTGGAGAGAAGAGGATGCACGTTCTTTTCGAGGACAGGCAGGAGGCGGGCAGGAGGATCGCAAGGAGGCTCGCCCGCTTCCATGGGACGGACGCCGTCATCCTCGCCATTCCACGTGGTGGGATACCGGTCGCAGCGGTCGCGGCTCGGGAACTTCAGCTTGAGTGGGGCGTCATAGTTACCCGAAAACTCCCCGTACCGGCCAATCCCGAAGCCGGATTCGGCGCGGTCGCCGACGACGGGACCATCGCACTTAACAGGCCGATGCTGACCGGCCTGCGACTCACTACCGACCAGATCAGCGGAATCGCAGCGCACGCGGCGGCCGAAGTCGCGCGGCGCACTGAGGTCTACGCCAGGGCCAGGCCACCGGTCGATATCTCGGGCAGGCCGGTGATCGTGCTCGACGACGGAGCCGCCAGCGGCTACACAATGCTCGCCGCCCTCAAGTCCGCCCGCACTCGTGGCCCCGCTTCAGTAACCGCGGCCGCGCCGGTCGCCTCGCGATCCGCTGCGGCGATGATTGGCGAGGCAGCGGATGAGTGTGAGTTCGAGATCGTCAGTCCGGCGGTACCGTTCGCGGTCGCCGACTTCTACGTCGTCTGGCACGACCTCACCGACGAAGACGTCCTACCGCTGCTCAGCGAGTTGAAGGTCTAGAAGTTCCGAAAGCCAGGAGCCGGCCCGTCTGGGCTTTCCACTCTCAGCTCTCCACTTTCGACTTTCGACTTTGAGCTTTCGACTTCCGGTTCGCCGTCGGCTCCAGCGCGATATTGAGCACCTGCGCGACATTGTCCACATACTCGACCTTCATCGCGCTGCGGACGTCCTCGGGGACTTCCTCGATCATGTCCTTGCGGTTGTCCTTGGGCACTATCACGATCTCGACGCCCGCCCTGCGCGCGGCCAGGATCTTCTCCTTGATGCCCGCCGACGGGAAGCACCTTGCCCGCGAAGCGTGATCTCGCCGGTCATGGCCAGCCGCGGCTTGACCTTGCGGCCGCTCAGAAGCGACGCCAGCGCCGTGACCATCGTGACTCCCGCGCTCGGGCCGTCCTTGGGTATCGCTCCGGCGGGGACGTGGAGATGAATGTCCGAGTCCTTGTAGAAGCTCGGGGTCGATGCCCAGCGCCTGGCGCTGTGGCTTCGGACGTAGCTCAGGGCCGCCTGTGCGGATTCCTTCATCACGTCGCCCAACTGCCCGGTCGTGAGCAACTGCTTGCCGCCCTGCATTCGCGTCGCCTCGACGAACAGCACGTCGCCGCCGGTCGGCGTCCAAGCAAGCCCCACGGCCACGCCGGGCTCATCTGCCCTGTCGGCAAGCTCTTCATAGGAGTATCGCGGCACGCCCAGATACTCGTGCACCTGCTTGGCGGTCACGCGAACGAGCTTTGCTCCGGCCCTCGGCCCACTCACGCGCGGCCTTGCGGCAGATGGCGGCGATCTGGCGTTCCAGGTTGCGCACGCCGGCCTCGCGCGTGTAGCCGCGGGCGATCTCCGTGATCCCCGCGTCGAGGAATGTGATGTGCTTGCCTTTCTTGAGGCCGTGCTCCTCGAGCTGCTTGGGCACGAGGTGCCGCTTGGCGATCTCCAGCTTCTCCTCCTCGGTGTAGCCGGCGATCTCGAGAATCTCCATCCGGTCGCGCAGCGGAGGCAGGATCGTATCGAGCACGTTCGCGGTCGTTATGAACAGCACCTTGGACAGGTCGAACGTCACCTCGAGGTAGTGGTCCCTGAAGGTCGAGTTCTGCTCCGGATCGAGCACTTCGAGCAGCGCCGAGGACGGATCGCCCCGGAAATCCGCGCCGACCTTGTCGATCTCGTCCATCATGAACACCGGGTTGTGCGATCCCGCCCGCTTGATGCCCTGGATGATCTGGCCGGGCAGCGCGCCGATGTAGGTCCGCCTGTGGCCGCGAATCTCCGCCTCGTCGCGAACGCCGCCCAGGCTCATCCTCACGAACTTGCGCCCCAGCGCGCGGGCTATGGACTTGCCCAGCGAGGTCTTGCCGACGCCGGGCGGCCCGACGAAGCACAGGATCGGGTGGCGCATCTCGCCGGCCTCGCTGAACTTGCGCACCGAGAGATATTCCAGAATCCTCTCCTTGACCTTCTCCAGGCCGTAGTGGTCCTCGTCGAGGATCTCGTGAACCTGAGGTATGTCGAGATTGTCCTCCGTGTAGACGTTCCACGGCAGGCCGATCAGCGAGTCGATGAACGTCCGGGCGACTGGTGTACTCAGGCGCGGCGGGCGACATTCGGCTGAGCCGGTCGAGCTCGCGCAGGGCTTCCTTCTCGGCCTCCTCGGTCATCTGGGCCTCGGCGATCTTCGCGCGAAGCTCCTCGACCTCGGCGGTGCGCTCGTCGCCCTCGCCCAGCTCTCGCTGGATCGCCTTCATCTGCTCGCGCAGGTAGTACTCCCTCTGAGTCTTGCCCATCTCGGAATGCACCTGCGACTGGATCTTGCTGCCGAGTTCGAGGACTTCCACCTCGCGCATCAGTATCGCCAGCAGCGCGCGCAGGCGCTCCTTTGTGTCCGGCAGTCTCCAGCAGAGCCTGTTTCTCCGCGATCGCAATTGGCAGGTGCAGCGCGACCGTATCCGCGAGCACGCCCGGCTTTGTGATGGCAGTTGCGATGCTCTGCAGTTCGTCGGGCAGATTGGGCGAGAGCGCGACGACTTTCTGGAAGTTGTCGGCCACGTTGCGCCGCAGGGCCTCGATCTCGACGAGCTCCTCTCCGTCCAGTCGTCGACATCCGGCACTTCCTCGATCTTCACACGCAGGTAGGGCTGCGGTCTGCACGCACTCCTTGATGCGAATGCGCCTGAGTCCCTGGATGATCAGCCGCTGATGCTCGGGCAGGCGCAGCATGGTGTGTATCGCGGCGGCAACGCCGATCTGGTAGACGTCGTCGCAGCCCGGGCGCCTCGATGTTCGGGTCCTTGAGGGTCGACAGCGCGATAATGCGGGAATCGCTGACCACCGCATCGTCAACGAGCTTCATGGAGCTTTCGCGCGACACGATCAGCGGCATCACCACCATCGGAAAGAGCACCGTATCCTTGATCGGCAGCAGGCTCAGTTCATCGGGAATGATGATCCCGCGATCCACTCCGCCAAGATCAGTTCTCTCTTCTCCGATTTCTATATCCATCCGTATCCTCCGCGACCTGGTAACTCCTCAATCATCCTCGATCTCATCTTACGTGCTGCTGGGGACCAGGCTTTCTCTTCGGAAGCACGACTTTCAGAAAACCGTCCTTGTAGGTGGCGGAGAGCTGGTCGCGATCGACGCCGACTTCCGCCGGCAGCGCCACTATCCGCTCGAACGGCCCGTAGTAGACCTCCAACTGATAGTAGCGAATGCGCTCCGATTTGTCATCATCCTGCTCGACGCGCATCCCCCGCAGCGTCAGAAACTTGTTATCCGAGGAGATCGACAGCTCCATCTGATCGGGCGCAAGACCGGCGGCGCAGACCTTGACGACCACATCGTCGGCGGTCTCGTATACATCCACGCGCGGGCGTCCACAGCTCCCCGGTCATCCCGGACACGCGGAACACCTGCAGGAGCATGTCATCAGACACGCGGCGCATCTCGCGCTCCAACTCCTCCAGCATCTCATCGTATGACTTGAACATGTAACCGCCACCTTTCCCGCACGGGCATGCTCTGGTGTGGAAGACCTCCCGAGACGTACCCATGGTCGCCTCTACCGCCCTGCAGCCATTGTATCCTGCAACGCCGCGATTTACAAGGCATTATGATGGGGATAAGGATCATCCAGGGGCAAAAACACTGCTACTCGGCGGCCACGGCTTCCGCAACGAGACGTTCCGACGCCTCCTCGACCACGGTCGGCTCGCCCATCACGACCCTGACCTGATGCGTCGTTCCGGCCGGGAACACCGGCAGCAGATGCGAGTGGTGCCGCTCGCCGTCAACATAGAGCTCGCTGATGCCCTGCGACACGTGCTCGGGATTGTGACCTCGATCTCGTATGTCGCCTTTCGGAACCGTCGAACCACCTTAAACCCGTCCCACTCCGGCGGAATGCACGGGTCCACCTGCAGCCCGCGAATCTCCGCCCGCACGCCGAGTATCCAATCCAGGCACACCTTCCACATCCAGCTCGCCGTTCCGGTCATCCAACTGAACGCGCCCAGCCCGTAGAAGGGCGACTCCGGGCCGTGTACGAACTCCGAGTACACGTAGGGCTCCGCCTTGAACACTTCCGGCTCCCTGCCGCGATGAATGAACGACACCTTCTTCCAGTAATCGTACGCCTCCGCGCCGCGACCCAGTATGCATTCCGCCATTATCGCCCAGCACGTCGGGTGGCAGAAGATGGTGCCGTTCTCCTTCGTTCCGGGCGCGAATCGGGTGATAATGCCGATCTTGGGGTCAGGCTCGTGATATGCCGGCAGGAATATGCGCCGGCCCGTAGTCGGTATCCAGGTGCTTTCTGACGGAGTCCATGCACCGCATCGCCCGCGACCTCGGCGCCGCCCCGGCCATCACCATCCACGATTGCGCGTTGAGGTAGATCCGCCCCTCGATATTCCTCGACGATCCGAATCGCCTCGCCATCGTCGCGAGTGCCCCGGATATACCACTCGCCGTCCCACAGGTGCTGATTGATGCTCTTGACGAGCTTGTCACGCTCCTCGACATACTTCTGCGCCACGGGATCGCTTCCCACGAACCACAACAGCGACGCCGTCTCCCTCAGCATCCACGCCAGATGCGCCGCGACCATCGAGCTCTCGCCGCGCCCCTGCCTGCCGACGTAGTCCAGCCCGTCATTCCAATCCGCAGCCATGATCAGCGGAATCCCGCGCTCGCTCATGTGCGCGAGCGTGTAGTCCAGTGCGCGCAGCACGTGCTGACGGACAGTCTCCGACCCGCTGTCGTAGTACCGAACGGACTCGTCCAGAAACATCAGATCGCCCGACTCCTTCGAGGTACTCGACCACCCCAAGCACCAGCCACATCGGGTCGTCCGAATGGCCGGTCTTGACGCCGATATTGGTCAGCGGGTCCCAATTGTGCAGGGTGCTGCCATCGGGAAACTGGTGCTCGAGCAGGTAGACCGTGCGCTCGCGCGCCCAGTCGGTATCGTTGGGCAGGATCGCGAGCATATCCTGCCAGCTATCTCTGAACCCGATTATCGAGCCGCCGCCCAGGTAATACGAGTCCATCCTGCTCCATCGGGACGTAATCCACGCCTGATACTTGTTCCAGACGTTGAACGAAAGGTCGAACTCGTCGGCTCGGACCATCGACGGTCGTGCGTTCGAGGTAGTAGTTCCAGTGCGAGTGCACCTCGGCAAGCCCGCGCTCGGCCTCTTCCCACGTATCGTATCGCCGCTTGAGCGAGTAGGCGTCCTCCTGCCGGTAGACCACGCCAACCAGCACGACAAACCGCTCCTCGTCGCCCGGCGCAATCTCGAACGAGTGCTGCATCGCGCCCATGACCTCGCGACCCTGGCCCTGAGTATTGCGCAGCCTGCCCTCCTCGATCGCGATGGGCTTATCCAGCGCGCGGTACATTCCAACGAACTCCTCATCAAGGCAGTCGAATGCTTCCGCCTCCGCGCTGGAGGCCATGAACGCCCACTTGTCCCACCGCGCATTGGGGTTGCCCACACCGCCCAGCGCGATGTTCCAGAACCGCGTGCTCACGAATATCGTGCTGTCCTCGACGGACGCCTCGTTGAACAGCGCCGAGAAGTTCGCTTCGGTGGCATTGAAGGCGTAGTTCGCGAGGTCCCACTTGACGTAAGGGAACGCCTGGATACGCCGCGGCTTGTCCGAGGTGTTGCTGCAGCGTGACCATCCACACCTCGCAGTCGTCGCGCGGAGGAACGTAGTAGGTGATCGAGCTATCGATGCCGTGCTGGGAGTAAGACAGCTTCGTGTAACCAAGCCCGTGCCGCGCCTCGAAGACGATGCGTCGCCGCACATCGGCTGCCAGTTCGCGCTCCAGAACTCGCCCGTCTCCGCGTCACGCAGGTAGACATAGCGACCGGGGCGGTCCTGAAGCAGGACGGTCGGCCCGCACACGCGCGTGATGCGATTATAGCCGGAGGTCTCGAAAAACGAGTGCCCTCCGCCGGTCTGCGAGCATATCGCGCAGTAGCGGCCGTTGGTGAGGTAGTTGGCCCACGGCCTCGGCGTATCCGGCCGCTCTATGATATACTCCCGCCCATCTTCCGAAAAGCGACCCCAGCTCATTGCGTCTCCGCATCCTCTCTTGCCTGCTCCGGGTCATCGTCTGTTTCGTCGTCTCTCACCTTAAGCTCATCGGTATTGACGCACCGCACCCCGGATATCCCGCGCGCTACCAGCCGGGCGAGTTCGAGCTGCTCCTCATCATCGACAACACCCTTCAGAATCACCTCGCCGCGCGCAACTCGCACCGCAATCGCCAGCCCGCCGATTCGTCTGTCTCGGGCTATGGCGTTACGAACCATTCCAGTCAGGGCTTCGTCCTGCACCGTCACCGGACCGCCTCCAATTCAGCCGAGGGCATTTGAACATTACTTCCCCCACCGGAAGACAGCCAAACCGGCAGGTCAATGGGGAATGGAGAATGGAGAATGGGGAATGGGGAATTACGAATGACGAACTACGAGTTACGAATTGCAGAGCGCTGAGTTTCCTCACCGCATCAGCGGCGGCTGCGATTGAGGAGACCCGCTGAAGGACTGTGACGCGCCCGCCGCGCTTGCCCCACTCCTTCGCGCCGAGGACTTGGCTGGTGCGCTTGTCGACCCACACCTCGATCCACGGATACCTCCGATGCGGCGGTTTGAGCCTGATCGCCCACGCATCGCGCCCGGCGATCCTATCGGACCCTTCGAGGATAGGCGTGCAATGCTCCCGCTGCGCCTTACGAATCTCGCCCACAATCGACGGTACTACAGGCTGCTCGACACGGACAGCGTGGGCCACTACTTTCGAGGGATCGACGTTCCTGGGCGGCCGAGGCACGATCAGCGCCCCCACTACAAGCACGACAACGCTGACCACGAGAGTAACGGAGGTTCGCACTATTCCCTATTCCCTACTCCCTATTCCCTACAGATACGGGAATATGGCTTCGACCACCATCGCGGCCGGCAGACGGCTGAAGGCGTCGAGATGCGGCCTGAGCGTGAGAACATCCGGCGGCACGCGCGGCTCTGAGATCCTGCGCACGTTGAACCCGCGCGCGCTCAGCGCGTTCACATACGTGGCCAGCATACGGTGTTTGATCCTGCCGCGCTCCCTGGCGGGGTTGGCGAGGTCGGAGGGCCACCAGCCCTCTGTGAAGTAGTTGTCCACGGCCTCGTACATCAGCTTGCCGTCGGGATCGCGTATCCAGCACGCGTCCGGCATGCAGAAGCAGGGGTGAACGATAGAGAAGATGAACCTTCCGCCGAGTTTGACCAGTCTCGCAAGCTCCGCGACCGTCCCGGCCAGGTCGCGTGTGCTCATAATCCCCATGTTGCAGACGATGTCATCGAACATGCTGTCTTCGATGACTGACAGGTCGGTCGGCTCAGCGACGGCGTATTGAATGTGGAAGTGCTCGCGATCATTGATCTCGCGCGCAATGCCTATCAGCCGGTCGGAGCTGTCCACCGCCGTGACCTTCGCCCCAAGCGACGCCAGCCGCCGCGAGAAATAACCGGCGCCGCAGAACAGGTCGAGCACATCCTTGCCATTGACCGGACCCATCATATCGAGGATCGCCGGCGCCACGATGTAGCGCTGCACGTCGCCGCCGCTCTCACCTGTGTACGCGGCTATGCCGTCTGCGATCTCTTCGAAGGTCGTTGCTTCCTTGGACATGGGGTATTCTGCTTTCCAATTTGAAGAGCCGCACGGGGTGTCCGGCTCATTGTCTGGTACACACTATGACGAGTCTCGGCCCATGAATGTTTCCACGCCAGCCGAAGATATTCGTCACACTGCCACCAGTATGTTATTCCTCAAATGCCCGTCTGTCAACACCTATCCCGCCGCCACCCGCGCCTCTTCCTCGACCTCATCCACGCGATAGTCCGCCACGATGTGCCCGTCGCCCATCGCCACGATCCGCCGGGCGCGTTGGGCGAGGCGGTCGTCGTGCGTGACGAGCATGAACGCCGTCCCGAGTTCCTCGTTAAGCTCGGTCAGCAGGTCGAAGACGAGTGCCCCGTTCTGGCTGTCGAGGTTTCCGGTAGGCTTGTCGGCGAGAATCAGCTTGGGCCGGTTCGCCAGCGCGCGCACGATCGCCACCCTCTGCTGCTGCCCGCCTGACAGCTCATTGGGCCGGCTGTTGAGCCGGTCGCCGAGCCCGACCCGTCCCAGCAGGCCTTTCACCCACTTCTTATCGACGGGCCCGCCGCGAATCCACTGCGGCATGAGCGCATTCTCAGGTACGGTGAACTCGGAAAGCAGGTAGTGAAACTGGAACACGAACCCGACTGTCTCCCCCCGCACTGCCGCCAGCGAAGGATCATCGAGCCTGGTCGCATCGACGCCGTCGATGAAGATCCTGCCCGAGGTCGGCCTGTCGAGCGCGCCGACCATATTCAGCAGCGTGCTCTTTCCCGATCCGGACGCGCCCACAATCGCCAGGAACTCGCCGGCATCGATCCGAAAATCCACCCCGCGCAGCGCCCAGGTCTTGACGCCGTTGCCGTAGCTCTTCGCAAGCTCCACGGCCTCCACAATCGGCCTGGTGTCATCCTGAATCGGCCTGGTGTCACTCCTGAATCGGCCTGGCGTCATCCTGAACTTGATTCAGGACCCAAGAATCTCTATCCACGCCGTATCGCCTCCACCGGACACAGCTTCGACGCCCTGTGCGCCGGCACTATACTGCTCGCCAGGCCCATCGCGATCGCGACCGCCGACGCTATCAGCACAAAGGTCATATCGAACTGCATCGGCACGATCGTCGCCTGCTTTCCACCGAACATCTGCCCTGGGATGGTCAGGCTCTTCGCAAGGTAACACAACCCTGTCCCGACACCCGATCCTATCAGCGCGCCGCCCAGCCCGACGCCGAGCCCTTCGAGTATGAACACACGTCGTATCTGCGCGCATGTCGCGCCCATGCTCTTGAGGATGCCGATGTCGCGCGACTTCTGCACCACGAACACGATCATCACGCTCGCCACGCCGAACGCCGACGCGAGCAGCGTCATCGCCTGAATGATGCCCGCCGCGGTATTCTGCATCTTGAGCGTGTCCAGAAACGCCTGATTGCTCTCCATCCAGCTCGTCACCGTCAGCGGGGTGATACCGCGCACCTGTTCCGCGATCGGGTTCGCGTCGTACATGCGCAGCGGCGCGGATATTAAGCGTGGTCACGTCCTTGCCGGTCTTGAACATCGCCTGCGCGGCCTGAAGTCCCACATAGGCGGACGACTCGTTGGCCTGCTCCACTCCCAGGTCGAATATCGCCGCGATCCGGAACGTCTGCGTGACGCCCTGGTTCGACGTAATCCGCAGCCGGTTGCCCACGCGCACCCCCAGGTCGTTTGCCATCTTGATCCCTATCGCCGCGTTCTGCTGATCGACCATCGAGAAATCGCCCTCGACGATCCGCTTTCGCAGCGAGATGACCTGCATTTGCTCCGCGGGAACGACGCCAATGATCCTCGCTCCCACGGTCTTCGCGCCCCGCGTGACCAGCCCGTCACCCTCGACCGCCGGCGCGACCGATCTCACGCCGTGTATGCGAAGTATGGCCGCCCGTATCCGCTCCCACTGCTCGATGCGTTTGCGGCGCGTCGTCATCTTCTCCACGTCGGTGACGGCGTTGGAGTGGCCATCGACCTCCCAGAGCGGCTTGGCATCGGGCGCGGCCGCCTCGACCGTCACGTGAGGTATCGACCCGACCACGTCGTCGACCAGCCCGGTCTGCAGGCCATTGATGAGAGAGGAAAGAAAGACGACGAGCAGTACGCCCACCGCAACCGCCCCGACAGTCAGTTCGGTCTGCCCGTGGCTCATCAGCAGGTGCCGCCATGCGACTCTCAGTTCGAACCGGCGCATGCTCATCTCCCCACCGGTTCCACGTCGCCGCCGGCCTCGACCGACGAGGCGTTCCTGACCACGGTCATGCCGTCGCTGAGATCGCCCGTTACAACAACTCCGTGCGCCCCAATCGCCCCAGGCGTCACGCTCACCGGCACGGCCTTGCCGTCGCGAACGACGTAGACGACCGACCTGCCATCGTGGCGGGTAATCGAATCCGCCGGCAGAACGATCCTGCGCGCCCTGGTGTCGGTGATGATGTTGACATCGACAGTCAGGTCAGGCCGCAGCCAGGCGGGCCTGCTCAGCGGCCGCAGCTTGATGGTTATCGTGCCGCGGTCGGCATCGACCTGCGACCCGAGATCATACAGCACCGCTTCGAACGTCTGGCCCGGATAGGCATCGGCGCTGACAATCGCCCTCTGCCCCATCCGCAGCGACTTGAGGTTGCCCTCGTCGGTCTCCACTTCCACGATCGGCCTGGAGATCTCCTGATACACAACGAGCTTCTGACCCGGCGAGACCGACTGCCCCTGCTCCACCGGCAGATCCGCAACAACCCCGTCGAACGGCGCCCGGAGGTCGGTCTTCGAGCGAAGATCGACCGCGCGCCGCAGTTCGGCTCGGGATTGGTCGAGCCTGGCGCGCGCGGCCCTGACATCCTCCGGTCTGGGGTTCGAAAGAATCGTGTTGAGGGCTTCTCTGGCAGCTCTGATACTGGTGTCACGGCTGGCCTTGGCTTCTTCGACAGACGCCTTCGCCTCGGTGATCTGAGACGGACGGCTGCCGGCCTTGAGCGCGCTGACGCGTTCTTCCTGGGCATTCTCCATAGCGCGCGCGGTTTCCACCTGCGTCTGGGCATCTTCCAGCATGGTCTTCGCGACCGCGCCCTGCTTGACCAACCTTTCGGTGCGATGCAGGTCGGACTCGGCCTTACTCAGAAGAGCCTTCTGCCTCTGCAACTCGGCCTGGGCCTCGGCGATCTCCTGCGAACGCGCCCCCGCCTGAAGATCGCTCAGTCTGGCTTGCGCGCCCGCCACGCGGGCGTCGCCGACGCTCCTCGCCTGTTCGAGCTCTGCTCGCGCGCGGCTCACTTCCGAGGCAAGCGGCGGACGGCTGGCCCTGGCAAGCTCGGCCTGTGCGGTGCTGACCGCCGCCCGCGCGGCGTCCGCGCTGGCGTTCAGGTCAGAAGCGTCCAGAGACAGCAGAATCTGCCCGGCGCGGACCGAATCCCCGTTCTTGACGTAGATCCGCTGCACGACGCCGGTTATGTCCAGTCCAAGCTCGACCGATTTCTCGCCGCGCACCTTTCCGGTTGCGCCGAGCGTTTCCTCGGTCACGGTCGTTCGCACGACCGCCACTTGAACCTTCGCGGGAGAACTGACATATAGATATGTACCCAGGCCGAGGGCTACCACTACGGAAGCCCAGACAAAGCGCTTGAGATTCGCTCTGAGCACAGTGATTACGACACGGGTTATCCCGTCAAGTGTGCGATAACGTGGAATGGAGCGCACGTTCTGCTCCATCGAGGTGGACTCCTCCATTTCCGGTGCGCCGACGGGCCCGAGACCTCGCGGCACCTTTCATGAATACGGGTTTCGGTCTCCCTAAGTTGCATGAATCGGCGCCGCAAACGTATAATGGGGTACTGATCCGGGGTCGTCCAACGGCAGGACAACGGCCTTTGGAGCCGTCGATTCTGGTTCGAATCCAGACCCCGGAACCACTGTAAACTCACACACCGTCGCCCGCCAGGCGACGGTGTGTGAGTTTGCAGTGAGCTAGCACTCAGCGGCGTCGTCCCGCTTAAGCATCTGCGCGACCTTACCCAGCAGTCTCACCCGATTGTTGATCGCGCGCCTGCGCATGCCCAGCATCTCCTGCTCCAGCTCACAGGCACGCGTCTCGTCTTCCAGCATCTTGAGGGTCGCGTCCACGGCCCCTGCCGATCCTGCTCGCCGGTCCTCGTCGTCCAGGCGGGCGTACTCGCAGATCGCCTGCAGCGTAGCGCGATCCAGCCCCAATTCCTCGACCTCCCCGGCTGTCAGCCCAAGCGCCATGAGGCGGCGTATTGACTCGACGGATTCGAACTGATCGGGATCTGCGCTTCCTTTGCGGGACTGCCTGCCGCGCAGGCTATCGTTTACAACACAGTTTGTGGTAGGTCGGTCGGTGCGGGTCAACGTCTGAGTCCTCCGGATTCGATGAGAGGTGCGGTATCCAATTAGGATTATGTGCATTGCCTGCCGGCGGCTTTAGTCCTTAGCGTTTCGTGGATGTTGGCCGGGGGTATCCGACAAGTATTCTCGCCCGTTTGCGAGTCCGGGGGGACCGCCATGAAACGCGCACTAACCATACTCGTGCCTGTCATCTGGCTGATCGTATCAGTCATTCAGCCCATATACGCCGCTGACCAGGCCCGCGAGGAGCAGCTTGGCCGCGAGTACTCCAAGCAAGTCGAGCAGGACTGCAGGCTCTGTGAGGACAAAGCCCTCACCGACCGCATCAACCGCATCGGCCAGGCGCTTGCCAAGATAGCCAACGAGAACCGAGGTAAAGGCCGGCTACGGCTCATCCGAGGTCACCAAGTTCCACTACGTCTTCAAAGTCATCGATGACAAGGACGTCAACGCCTTCTCGCTGCCCGGCGGGATCATCTACGTCAACTCCGGCCTGGTCGAACTTCGCCGACCTCCGACGACGAGATCGCCGGCGTCCTCGCCCACGAAATCGCCCACGCCGCCCACCATCACATGATCCAGCTGATCCGCAAACAGAACAAAGTTGACCGCTACGTCGCCCTGATCACGCTGGCAGGCATGCTCGTCCAACATGCGCAGCAGCGACCTCAACAACCTGCTCTATGGCGCACAGATGATTAAGACCGGCAAGATGAGCGGCTACACGATGGAGGCCGAAAAAGACGCCGACCGGACCGCTGTCGCCTACCTGGCAAATCGCCCTACAATCCCGAGGCATGCTCACGTTCATGAAGAAGCTCGAGGATCAGTCGGACACCAACCCCGGCGTTTCCCTCGGCATCTATCAGACCCACCCCGCCCCATTCCGCCGCGTCGCCTCCATCACAAAGGCGATGAGGGAGGAGGGCATTCCGGTAGACATTCGCAAGGCCCGCGGGATAATCTACGCCAGGACAGTCCCGGCCCCGGACGACGACAGCCCGCTACGATGTGGTGATAGGCAAGAAAGTCGTCTACGCGCCCGCGGGAACTGGCGCCGGCCCGAGCTTCGCAGGAGCGCGCCGAAGCGCGCTCGCCGGCACGATCAACAAGCTACTGGACGCCGGCATCACGCCAAAGGACCTGGCCGAAGACCCGAGCCACGACCGGCTTCTGGCGAAGGGGCAGGAAGTGCTCAAGATAGACGCCGCCGACACCGCGACTGATGGGTCAGGACAGCAGCGAACCCTCTCGCGCAGGCCCGATCGGCCCTGGAGTATGCCATCTGGGCTGACTGGCTCTGCGACCGCTGTCCGCTCGTGCAAATGCGGGCTGAAGAGGGACCAGATTGACGGTGTGATCCGCCTGACTCGGATCTTGTCGATCACCGCGCGCACGCCGTAAGCGCCCTTTGCTATCCGCACCGCGCTGATACGCTGGCTCTCGCTGTCGCACCATCCGATCAGGAATAGATCCCCGTCCGCTGCGGACACGTCTATGGTCTGCCCGCATGTATCCTGGTCCTCTCCCAGCCTTGCTCTGACTATCTCCGTAATGACTTGGTCTCTGAGGGTATCCATAGTGGGGACCTCCTCACGCGGCGTCCTCGCGGCGCCAACTAGCGCCGAGACGACTATTTATACTATTCCCACTGCGCAATCGGTGAAAACGTGCCTCGTCATCTGTGGCCATAGCGCGACAGCCCCGTGACTGGTATAAGTAACAGCCTCAAGAACCTCAGCCATTACGCCCATAATTGTAGTACATACGGATAAGTGGTGGGTAGGACCGCAATCCCGTGCGTACCCCTGCGACCTACCCCCCAGTACTGGAGTGACTTGATGGCGAGTAAGTCTACACCGTGGGCCGTTATGCTCACACTTCTGCCCGTACTCGTGTACGGCTCGTGCATGCCCGGCCAGGACATCTGCGCCCGAGCGGAGATCACTTACTGTGAACAGACCCAGGCCCACGCCGGCGCCTCCATCGCCTATACCGACCCGTCCGGCAACCCCGGAGAGGAGTCGCCCGGAGAGGTCGCAAGCGTTTCCTTGGAAACAACAACCGGCGTCGAATGCGAGGCCGTCACTTCCTTTGTCGAACCCGACGAGACCGCGCACATCTACTTCACTGTCACCCGATCATTCATCGGCGGTGCAAGCCTGGAGGGCAAGTGCGTCAAACTGCTCGGCCGCTTTCGAACGATCAACAACGTCCACTACCTCGACGACGGCGCCGTGCGGCTCGAGCAGGACCCCGTGACCGGCAAGCTCAGGGGCATTCCCTGCCCTGTCATTCTCCGCACCGACCTGCTTACGATGCTGCCCGCCCAGAACGACAGGATCGTCGTGCAGGGTGTCTGCAGGCGCGAGACCGACGGCACGCTGGACCTGCTGCCGCTCGCCAATTCGGCGATCGCCCAAGTCCGCTAAAAGCTGAAGTACGGGCCTGAAACCGACAACTGTTTCCCTCGTCTGTTCATTCGTAAACACCCTTCTACGAGGTGACAACAGATGAGACTCAGAACGCTACTTATCACTGCACTGCTTCTGCTTGCTTTCGTCGTGGTGGCCTTCGCACAGGCTCCACCCGCAATGCAGCAGCCCGACGCACTGCGCGCCAAGGTCATCAAGGAACTCGGTCTGACAAAGGACCAGGTCACCCAGATCCGCGCTATCGTCCAGAAGTACCGCCAGGATGTGGCCGCGGAGCTCAAGAGCAGCGACCCAGCCGACCAGAAGAAGGCCAAGGTCAAGGATCTGCACGACACCGCTGCCAACGCGATCACGGCCCTTCTCAACGACGACCAGAAGGCCAGGGCCGAGAAGATCCACTTCGTGCAACTGCTGCTGGAGCCCCGCGCTAGGGCCGAGGCTCGGCTGATCGTCCTGCTCTCGAAGCTCAACCTCACCGACGACCAGAAGGCCTCCATCAAGACCATCAACCAGCAAGCCGAGGCCGCCGCAAAGGCAATCCAGGCGGACACGTCTCTGGATCAGCCCGCAAAGAGAGCCAGGCTCCAGGAACTGAGGAAGGACACCCAGGCCAAGATCATGGCCGTCCTGACCCCCGCCCAGCGCGAGCAGCTCAAGAAGCTAATGGCACAAGAAAAGGGGCGCGTCAAAGGCGCCAAGTAGCGCATCGTTTCTCGGAGGCATCCCTGCCGGCTCTGGGCGCCGATCGATCTCTTCTCGGCAAAACTAAATAATGAGTATTGGCGAAAGCGCGCGGCGAACACTCGCCGCGCGCTCTCTACATCTCCCCTTTCTCCGCTTCTATCTTTCGGGCTTCCATGCTTACAGCAGCCTCCCGCCGTGAACAGCACCCGTCGAACGACGATAGTAATAGCGTCTTGTCGAAGCGGCCAAGGTCTGATATAATCCACTCACGGTCATGGAGTCACAGCAATGAAGATACTCGAAACCGAGCGCGACCCGGCTGACGAAATACTGGCCGCGCTGACATCGGAAGCTCACGGCCCCGACCCGGAGGTCGAGCAGACCGTGCGCGGCATCATCGCGGACGTTCGCAAGCGCGGCGACGCGGCGATCCTCGAGCTCGGCCGGAAGTTCGATTCGCCCGATCTCGACTCCATCCGCGTGGAGCCTGCCGATTTCGACGCCGCCTACGATTTCATCTCACCCAACCTCTGGCCGCGATCCGCACGGCCAAGTCAAACATCGAGCAGTTCCACCGCAGACAACTGCAAAACTCCTGGGTCGACGCGCGCGAGGGCTTCACCTACGGCCAGATCGTGCGGCCGATCGAGAAGGTCGGTTTCTACGCGCCCGGCGGACTCGCCCCCTACCCCAGCACGGTTCTGATGACCGCCGTGCCGGGCGTGGTCGCGGGCGTGAAGACCCTCGTGATGTGCTGCCCCGCGCAGAAGGACGGCAAGGTCAGCCCCGCGATGCTGGTAGCGGCCAAAGAATGCGGCGTATCCGACGTGTTCAAGATCGGCGGTGCGCAGGCAATGGCAGCGATGGCCTTCGGCACGAACACCGTCCCCAAAGTAGATAAGATCGTCGGTCCGGGCAACCAGTACGTCACCGAGGCCAAGCGCCAGTTGTTCGGTTACGTCGGAATCGACCAGCTCGCGGGCCCCAGCGAGATACTCGTGCTCGCGGACGATTCGGCCAATCCGGTCTACGTCGCCGCGGACATGCTCTCCCAGGCCGAGCACGCCTCCGACTCCCGCTGCGTTCTGATCACGACCAGCCGCCGCGTCGCCGACGAGACCCTCAAGGAGATCAAGCGGCAGAGCGAGACCGCGCCGAGGCGGCAGTTCATCGACGAATCCCTCGGCAAGTACGGCGTGGTCGTGATCGCGCGGGGCATCGACGAGGCGATCGACCTCGCGAACGCCTTCGCGCCGGAGCACTTGGAACTGGCGCTTGCGGACCCGTGGTCGATCCTGGGCGAGATCAGAAACGCCGGCACGATCATGCTCGGGCATCAAACGCCCGTGCCGCTCTGCGATTTCGCCGCCGGGCCGAACCACACGCTGCCCACGAACGGCACCGCGCGGTTCAGTTCGGCGCTGAGCGTGGACGAGTTCGTAAAGAAGTCGGGTCTGCTCGCGTATTCGGCCAAAGCCCTTCGCGACATCGCCCCGACCGTCCTCGAGCTCGCCGCCGCCGAGGGCTTCGACGCGCATGCCAACACCATCCGCGTCCGCACATCGTGAGTTTTGGACTGCGGCGTGATCCGCCGCTTTTGGGAATCGCTGAAGCGCTGAGTTTCGCTGAGGCGCTGAAGAGAACATGAGTCTCGTCTGCGGACCGCGCAGCCGTCTTCTGCTGCGGCTCATCCGTATTTCGTAACTCGTATTTCGTAATTCGCCTCAGCGCCTCATCACCTTCAGCGTCTCAGCGATTCCGGACCGACGACCGTTGACTGGAGACAACAATGTCCCGAACAGCAACCATAGAACGCAACACCAAAGAAACGCAGATCAAGGTCACAATCGACCTCGACGGAACCGGCGCGAGCGATCTTTCGACCGGCATCGGCTTCTTCGACCACATGCTCACGCATCTGGCCAAGCACGGCCTGCTCGATCTCAAGGTAACCTGCAATGGCGACTTGGAAGTTGACGCGCACCACACGGTCGAGGACGTGGGGATCTCGATAGGCAAGGCAATCGCGCAGGCCCTCCGAGCGCCCACCGACGCTGGCCCGGGTGACATGTCCGGCCTCACGCGCTACGGCAGCTCGGTTGTCCCAATGGACGAAGCTCTCGTAATGACCGCGCTCGACATCAGCGGCCGCGGCAGCCTCAAGTACACCTGGACCGTCACCAAGGAGATGGTCGGGCAGTTCGACTCCGAGCTCGCCCCGGAGTTCTTCAAATCCGTCTGCGCGAACGCCGGCATCAACGCCCACATCCGCCAGCTCGACGGCTCCAACGCGCACCACGTCATCGAGGCCGCCTTCAAATCCTTCGCCCGCGCCCTCCGCCAGGCCATCTCCCTGGACCCCCGCATCCACGGCGTGCCATCAACGAAGGGCACACTGTAACTCCCTCCCCGCTGCGGGGAGGGTTGGGGAGGGGTCCTTCGGGTCAAAGTCAAGGCACCTCCTGCTCCCTCTCCTGGGGGAGAGGGTTGGGGTGAGGGCGCAACGTCATGCTGAACTTGTTTCAGCACCCAGGCGACCGGGCGGGCCGCCCCTGAACGAATGGCAGAGATTCGAAGGTGTCTCGGGATCTGGGATCAACTTGGCAACGCGAACCTGATTCGCCCGGATTTCCCGAACCATCAAACTGGTCGAGGATTCCGGGATCCCGCGATGTCTTGAGCAATCTGAGACCCGCAGAGCCATTGACACCCTCCCGCTTGCTTGGTATAGTGCTGGTGAAGGGCAATGCCGCCGGTTCACACGTTGGCCATACGATCCAGAGGAGTGAGTCTCTTGCAGTCAACGAGTATGGACATTGGGCAAGTTCGAGACCAGGTTAGTATCGCAATTCTCACGGTACGGCCCGATGAATGCGATGCAGTTCTCAAATGCTTCCCGTCTGCGTCGGCCGTTACTGGCGGAAAGAACTGGTACTGGTACGCCCGCGTGGAAGCGGCAAACGGGGAGGTGGGCGTCGCCGTAGCGAGATGCATTGAGCAGGGCGAGGGGATAGCTCAAGCCACAGCCCGTAATGTAATCGATGACCTCAATCCCAAGTGGTTGCTACTCGTGGGTATCGGCGGCGGCAAGCCTGATGACGAGGTACAGCCTCGGGGACGTTCTTCTTGCCACCCGGTTGCACGATTTCGATGTTTCGAGATTTCGGATGTGCACCGCCTAAGCCGTCCACGGCGTAGACTTCGAAGCACTCCGCCTGAGCGCATCCACAAACCCAAATCCCGAAACCAACAGCTCGCCGCCTCCGCGATCCTCCCTTCCTTCGGGTGGCGCTGCCTGATTTTCAGGCCCTGACAAAACATGTGGTATACTGCGAAGGCACCAAGCGTTCGCAGTGAGGCGTTCGCTGCAAGCTGGAGAATTGGAGGTAGGAAGATGCAAGTTCCCGCAACCAGACCACATTCTGGCCTGCCCGCGCTCAGGGCAGTGAATGTCTTGATGCTGGCAATCTTGGCGATTGTCTCGCTTTGTGCTCCGGCACGAGGCGCTATATGGGGCGTAAAGAGCCACGATCCCATCACCCAACCACCTGTCACGCTCTTTCATTTCGCTGAAAATGGCGTCGCATTCAATACGGTGGGCGTGGTGCATAATGGCACGCAGCAGATAGATGTGGATGGCCTGGCAATGTCCCCCCAGGCGGATCTATATGGGTTTGAGGTGAACTCAGGCGGCTCCACGCTCGTCAGGATTAGCAAGACCACGGCCTCGGCATCATCTGTCGGGCCCGTGCTGCCCGGCATGAACATACGAGGCGCGGTTTTCTGCATATCCGGCAAGCTCGCCGCTCTCGACGCCACGAGCAACAAGCTGGTATGCGTCAACCCGTCCACCGGAGAGCTGATCGGGTCGGCGTTGAGCCTGACGCTTAACGGCCAGCCGTTTGACGTGCCGGACTGCACTGACATCGCGCAGAGGGCGGATGGGTTACTGCTCATCGCTGGCGGAGCAGGCAACACAATCTATTCCATGGACGCTGCGACCGGCAAGTTGAGCGAGCTATTCACAGACCCAAACCCGGATGAGCAGGGATATCTGCTGTTCATCGCAGGCTTGGCATTCTCTCGATCCGCGTCCTTGTTCGGCACGCTCTTTGCCTACGACGTTTCGATGACTGACGACATCTTTGCCTACGATACCGAAGCATTGTTCGCACGCACGACCCTGTTCCCGGACATCATCCCCTCCTACAACGCCGGACGAGGCGACTTGGCCGCGCAGCTCGATCCTCCGATCTCGTTTGGAATCACGAATCGGGCCGCTGTAGGCCCTGCCGCGCAGCGTGGTTCGTTCCTTTACCGATTCGTGGTCTGGGGAGTTGTGCGGGACGCCGGCGTGGATTCGTTCTACCTTGATGATGGTTCGGGTCACCCGGCGAAGATCGTCGCCGCGGGATACTCCGGCATTGGCAACGGCGACTACGCGCGAGCAGAAGGTGTGCTTCACGACTCCGCCGAGGGGCCGATCTTGCTTTGTTCGCCCGAAGACATCACCCTTGTGGAACACGGTATCTGACCCCACTATCGATGTCTCGGGATCTCTATCCTGCGGGAACGCCGGCCTCCGCTCAGCCGAGCAGATCACAGGCCCAAGTTCCCGCAGCGCAACCCCGCACCCGCCCTCCGCCCGTTCCGCGCCTCCGCGATTCCCTTCCCCGACTTTCGACTTTGGACTTCTGACTTTTGACTGCTCTCTCCCTGTGAACAACATTTAACTGAAATATACCGGAAATTTGCGGTGAAATTCGGCCTACTTGTCGTACTGTGATTATGGAGGACAAAAATCAAATGAGCGATCCTGAGCTTGTCGCAGGGCCCGCCCAGAGTCCCTTTTCGCGCTTCGCCCTTTCGCGTTTTCGCGATTGACTCCCTTCCCGGAAACCGAGAGATTCGGCGCGGCACAATGAAAACCCGCAAAACAGTTTCCGTCCACGCACAAACTGAGCGTGAAACTGTTTGGCGGAAAAACAGACGGCCCCGCATAAAGAGCGCGGCGAAAGACGCTATTGGATTCCCTTTCTCCCTTTCTGGCTTTCGGGCTTCCATGCTGAGGGGCACTTCCCGAATGGCACGGGCCTCTGTTATACTAAGAAGAGGAGGCGCGTGGTGCAGATAATACCGGCCGTGGACATGATGGACGGCAAGTGCGTGAGGCTGGTCCAGGGCAAGTTCGACCAATCGACCGTTTTCTCCGACGACCCGGTCGATGCGGCGAAGCGCTGGGCAGATGAAGGCGCGACCCGGCTCCACCTTGTTGACCTGAACGGCTCCCGAATGGGCGCGCCGCAGGAGATACCCACCGTCAAGCGCATTCTGGCCGCCGTGAATGTTCCCGTCCAGCTTGGCGGCGGCATTCGCACCCTCGAAACCGCGCGCCGCATGCTCGAACTGGGCGTTGCCCGCGTGATAATAGGTACTTCCGCCGCGCTTGATGCCGACGCCGCCGCCGCCATATTCGCCGAGCTTGGCGAGCAGGCGATTCTCGGCGTTGACGCGAAGGATGGTTATGTAGCCGTTAAGGGCTGGCAGGAAGTGACTGCCGAGACCGCCGTCGAGTTCGCCCGCCGCATGCAGACCCTTGGCACAAAGCGGGTAATCTACACCGATATTTCCCGCGACGGCATGCTCGCCGGTGTGAACGCGGAAGCGATGGCGACGATGGCCGCCGCGCTGGAAATACCCGTGATAGCTTCCGGCGGGGTAAGCACCGTCGATGATATTGCTATTCTCAAGACCGAACCGGCGTTGAGGGCGCGATAGTAGGAAAGGCGCTCTATACGGGCGCCCTGACCCTTGCGGCCGCGCTGGAAGCAGCCGGGATCCCTAGACCTAACACCGAACACCCAACACCCGAAACCTGAAACCTGAAACCTATGGAGATAATACCGGGAATCGACCTTATGCGTGGTGAATGCGTGTGTCCCGTGCACAGGCCGTTTGCCGAGCGAATGGGATTCCCGCACGACCGCGCCGAGGTTGCCGAATCTGGGCCGACCAGGGCGCCCACAGGCTCTACCTCGCCGACCTCGACGGCGCCCGCATGGGCGAGCCGCAGAACCTCGACTGCCGTCCGCCGCATTATGGATGCCGCCCGGATTCCCGTCTGCCTCGGAGGCGGATTCGCTCGCTGGAAACCGCGAAGCGCGTGCTTGATCTGGGAGTTGACCGCGTGGTTGTAGGCACGACCGCCGCGCTTGACGACTAGCTCGCGGCGGAGATATTCGGCAGCATTGCGGAGCATGCATACTGAGCCTGGCAAGCCTGAACGGCTACGTGGCCGTGCGAGACTGGCAGGCCCGCACCGACGAGCACGCGGATGTGTTCGCCGAAGCGCATGGTCGAGCTTGGCGCGAGGCGGATTGTTTTCACGGATGTTTCCCGCAAGGGCATGCGCGGCGGGGTCAACTACTGCCGCGATATCGGCGCATGGCCCGACAAGCTCAAAGTGCCGATGATAGCCTCGGGCGGCGTGAGCGGCCTGGACGACCTGCTCCGGGTCAAGGCCCTCGAACCCATTGGCGTCGAGGGCGTTGTGGTTGTGACCGCTATCTACTCCGGCGCGATTAGCCTCCGCGACGCCATTGCCGCCTGCTGCTAGGACCGTCGTAGGAGAGTTCGCCAGAACCCGAAACCGCTAGCCCTGAGTAGCCAGCGGAGCGGGCGTATCGAAGGGCGGTCGCCGTCTGGAAGACGGCTCCTACATGGCCATGCGATAGCCCTCCAGCTCTTCTTCCATCGACACGCCCAACTCGCGGTCGTCGATTCTGATCTCGGTAAGCACGCGGCCGGCGCCGACGCCCATCACCGCGCGGTGGGCTTTCTTGACCACATCGAGCACTTCGTCGAGCTCGCCTTCGAGCGTCGTGGACATGGCGTCCACTTCGTAGCTGAGCCCGGACTTCTTGACGACTGCAATGGCAGCGTCCACGTAGGGCCGCAGGTTCTCTCCAACCACCGGCGTGACGCTGAATTCGGCAACTACCATCGGGGTCCACCTCCACTTCAGCAATACTCTGCTGTAGGAGATTACCCCGCCGCGACTTCCCATGAAACGAGGCTGGAAAACGGCGCGGACGGCGGATTGGGTCTTATAATATGGAGGGCCTTCCGGACAGAACAGGAGCAGGTATGAGTGAACTCGGGGTGCTGGTGAATAGGGCCAGAGGCGGCGACCTGGACGCGTTCGGCGCGATAGTCGGGCGCCGCCCTACGTGCCGTAGCGTTGCGCGCCGGGATGCTTCGGGCCAAAACGCCTCCCAAAGCATCCCGGCTTGGCTTCTACTTCGATATGGCGATCTCGACCTTGCCGAGGATTCCCGACGGTTTGGGCGCCATGAGCAGCACGTTTGCGATGCAGTTGGCGACTTTGATGGTGATCTCGTTGTCGCCGGGCTTGACCAGGTCGGTGATGTCCGCCGCCCACGGCTCCCAGGCGAGAACGGCCGCGAACTCGCCGTTCACGATGATCTCGGCCAGGTCGCCGGGATGCTCCATTCGCAAGAAAACGCGCTTGGACGTGCGCGGGAGATTGACCGTCTGAGTGTACGTGCCGATGCCGGAGTAGAACGGATAGCCCTGCGCGGTCCAGTCGCCGGTCTGAATGGTCGATGCGGCCGGCACGATTCGCGGCTTACCGGCCTGCTCCCGGACCTCGAAGTCGCCGAGGATGTATGCCGGATGTTCCAGACTGCCGGCAGGCGCGAGCTGCGGGTTGCACCTGATCGTGAGCACGTTGCGGCCGCGCTTGATGAGGCCGGCAACGTCGGCTTCCATGATATAGTGATCGATGTATCGTCCCCTGCTCGAAGCGCGGTCACGGACTCACCGTTAAGGCGGATGTCGACGTGAATGTTCGCCGACCGCCGCCATATCTTCTCCGTGAGAAGCCCGTCGATCGCGAGGCGCGCGATCGTAAGCTCGGCCTCACAGTCGAATTCGGCGGTGTAGGTGTGCCAGCCGCCCGCCTATTGCTTCTTCGCGGGGTTGCCCATCGAGAACTGCCAGCTTGTGAGCGGCAGCGCGTTGGGTTTCTCGGTCGTGAATTCCCAGGTGTCCGCAAGCTCGATGATTCTGCCATACTTCGGCTCGCGCTCGATCTCGACGATTTCGTCGCCGACGGGCAGCGTGGTCACGCTGATGACATAGCTCTCGCACGGCTCGAAAGTGAGCGGGAAGGTGGTGCGCGCGCCGTCGTAGTCGTAGGATTCCATCGCGGCGACATCGCCGGTTTCGGCGTTCCAGATCGCCGGGACGCCGATGGTGTCGAGCGAGATCGACGCGTCGAAGCGGCGGTCTTTGGCGGTGTTAACGAAGAAGTAGAACTCGTTGTCGCCGTGGCGGTAGTGGCAGTGGACGATCTCGGGGATGAAGCGGCTCGCCGCTCGGTGATCGCAGCGTCCGCGTCGAAAAGCTCCCCGAACACGTCCGGAGAACGCTCGGGCGAGACCCTCCTCGTCCATATCGACGACGCCGGGGATGTGCACGGCGGATTCCTCGGCATCAAGCACATTTCGCAGCGCAGCTTGTGCAAGGCCGGGTCGTATTCGGCGCCGAACTGCTCCATGAACATCTCCGCCGACCATTCCTCGTCCTCCACGTCCCGTCGCTCGGCGAAACGAGGTCTCGACGGCGGCTCGCCCGCCAGAATCACGTTCACGCCCGCATCGATGCACTGCGCGATGAAGTCGGCGGTCTCGGAGAGCATCGCGGCGCTTTCGGGGATCACGAGCGCCTTGTAGGCCTCGCCGCTGACGATGTTCTCCAGGCAGGCGGCGCTGACGTCGCTGATGAGGACCTCCTCGGGGACGATGTCGAAGTCGAAGCCGGCCTTGGCGAGCGCGGTGGTGACGAGCTCGAAGCCCTTGGCGACTCGGCGGGAGGCGTCGGTCCTGTCCGGGTTGATTGTGGCCCACAGCAGCGCGTGGGATAGAGCACGGCGACGTCAGCAACGTGGTCCGCGCCCGTGAACATCGCGCACAGCCGGGCGGCGTAGTCGGCGAAATAGCGATAGTACGGCCAGAACGCGCGACTGGTAGAACTCGCCCGGCGGGCACTCCCACTTTCGCTCGCCCTGAATGGAGTAATAGAACGCGTGCGGCTCAAGCATATTCACGCCCATCGCGACGAGCCAGTCCGTGAGGCACTTGAGCGGTGCGGAGGTCGACATACCAGTTCGATCCGCAGCCGAAGCACTCGCACATCACGCGCGGCTTGACGAAATGGTGCGCGGCGGATGAGGCGAGTTTTGGCCCGACCAGGTTGTTGAGCGACCCACGCGCCGGAGTCGGCCAGGTACTGTCGCCGAGCTGGTCGCAGCCGCTGAAGTGCATTAGCTGCGCGCCGCGGAAGAAGTCGCCCTGGTTGCGGATGCACTCGTAAGTTTCGCCCTCGTAGAGCACGTGGCCGATGAATGTTGAGCCGCAGCGGCTCGCAGTAGTCATAGATCTGCTTGAAGTACGCCTGCTCGTAGAGGTGGGCGATCGTGTCGTAGAAGTCGCAGCGGAGCTGGGCGGTCTGCTCGCCCGCGTCGGCGAATACGGCGGGCAGCACGCGATAGAGCTCGTAGCCGTGCCGCCAGCCGAACTCCGAGGCGAGGGTCGGCGTGTACGGAACCGAGTCCGGGCCGATGTTAGGCAGCGTCATCGAGGGCTCGTCGGTAAACATGCCGTCCACCGTTCCGCCGAAGTAGCTTGCGAGAAGCGCTCGGTGTATCGCTGCGTGCGTCATCTCGATGAACTTGCCGACCGCGTCCGTGTTCAGCGTGTCGAGGTAGCCGCCGAAGAACGTGCCCTGCGTGAGGAACTCCCGCGCAAACGCGAACACCTCCCACTTCGCCGCTTCCGGGGCTTCCCAGTCGGCGTCCGGGTTTCGGATTTCCGCTCACGCTCGATCCGAACACCGTCGCCGGTGGTCACGAAGTCATCGAGCAGGACGGCGCTGTGCGGCAGGCCCGACAGGACGCCTCGCTCGACGGGAACCGCCACGACCGCGATCAGGCCATCGCGCACATCGAGCTTCTGCTTGATCTTCCTGCCGCCGGCGACCGACCAGCGGCCCGTCAGCACGCACACGGAGTTCCGGTACTCGGGATACTTCTCGATGAGCTCGCCGTCCACCGGTCCGCTCGGCCAGTTGTTCTCGTCGTAGAGGTAGGCTTTCATGCCGAGCTTGTCGGCTTCCTCAATGCAGGTCCGCATGCGGTCGAACCAGTCGTCGGAGAGATACTCGGTGATAAGCCCGTGCCTGGCGTGCAGGATGAAGCCCTTGACGCCGTTTCGTTCATCTCACGAATCTGCCAGCGGAGTTCCTCGTCAGCTCAGTTCGTGGTTCAGGAACCAGAACGGCGCGAAGGTGAATCGCGCGGGCGGGTCGGCGAATTGCCGTTTGAGCTGCTCTATGTCCATAGGTGGGATTATAGGGGGCAGGCACGGGGATGTCAATTCAATTATGAATCATGAATTATGAATTGCGAATGAAGGGAGGGGAGAGTGGGGAGCGAAGACCATAGGCCGCCCTTCGATACGCTCGTTCCTCGTACTCAGGGCTGACGGGGTAGCAGAGCCGGAGGCGGCGACCGGCCGGATGTCAGGAGGCCGGAGTCCCCTGACATCGCTTATTTGGTGCCGCTAGCATCCCAAGCGGGCATGCGCGGTTGGCGACGGGGTTGTGTCAGGTTGTCACATTGGCTGGCTGCAATAGCTGCATTTGTGGCGGCGGTTTGTCGGTTGGTCACACAGGGAATGTACTTGCTGTAGATCACATTCTAATGTCGGGAGGCAAGAGATGCGACCCGTAACCTTGCTGATGTTGGTAGCGGTTTTTGCATTGGCTGGTACCGCGGCGCTGGCGCAGACATGCCCGACCGCCCGTCGACATGTCCGCCGCCGTGTCCGGCGCCGTGTCCGGCGCCGTGCCGGCCCTTGTCTCCGCCGCCGGCCCTTGTCCTACTGTGTGTCCGGGCGATGCCCGTCGATTCCGGCGGCTGTTGGGTGCTGGGCCTGTGCCTGCTTCTGCGATCTGACCTGTGAAACCGGCTTCGATGCCGGCGTTCGTGCAGGCTATGTATCAGCAGCACGTCAACATCATTGGCCTTGCAACTCTGGGCGATCCAACAGTCCACCGACAAGGCCTAAGAGACCTGTCTGGAAAGATCCGCTATGAGCGGACGAAGATGAACATGAAGTTCACGCAGTTCGGCGAGGTCGTTGAACATCTGCGACCTGCGCTCTGCTGTGATACTTGTCTGACCGACCAGTTGACCACGTTCGTGGGTCAGGACTTCAACATCAAGTACGCAGTTCTCGATGATCGGGCTTCTGCAGCAGTCGATGGAGGCCGCGCAGATTGGGTATGGAGCGATCCGATATCGCTGACCTCCGGAACACGGAGAAGATCGAGTACAGGGCGAGTCAGAACGAGATTCTGGCATTGACGAACTGGTTGGCCAGGCACGGAATAAGCTGCCCGGTGTGCGCAGCGCCTTGCCCGGGAGCCGGTCAGGGGCCTGTGTGCGCTCCCTGCCCGGCTCCTTGTCCGAGCGCGTGCCCGGCACCGTGCCCGGCGCCTTGTCCGAGCGCGTGCCCGGCGCCATGCCCTGCACCGTGCCCGGCGCCATGCCCGACGGCTGCTCCGGTGGTCAAGCCGTGCCCCTGCGACTAGCGGACCAGGGACGATTGGCTTTCGATCCATCCATGGCGGATGGACCTGACGAGATGTATGCCTCCAGACAAGTAACCTGAGGCATCGCGAGGGACGGGACCAGAAATGGCCCGTCCCTCTTTGCATCGGCGTTAGAACGCGGTGATGCCGGCCGGATCGTGGACGATGATGACCGGAACGACACCGAACGCAGTCTGCTCGGTATCGACGACGCCGGTGACCGCGACGGGACCGTCGGCGGGTGGATCGGCGGTTCCACAGAGGACCCTGACCGCGGCGCTGCCGTCGTCCAGATAGAAGCACTTCGCGGCGGGGTTCGACGTATCCGCACCGCCCGCGGCGCCGGCGATCCTGACCAGCATTCCTATGTTGTAGAGCCCGACGCCGCCGGTCACGCCCGGCGTGTCTGCGTTCAGTCCGGCCCCGCCGAGCGCGCAGCCTATCATGCCCAGCGGCCCGATGGGAGTCGCGGGGCCTCTGTCCAGAACGTAGCTCGCAACCATTACCCGCTGCGTGCCGCTGGAGTCGAGCGTGCCCGCCACGTCAACAAGGTGGTTGGCCAGCACGGAGCCGTTTGTGACCTTCAGCGCCGAACTCCTATCCGTTTCCTCGATCCAGAACTCGCTGCCCGCGGACGCGGTGACCTTCTTGTTCGAGAGGATATAGGAAACGCCGTTGGGCAGCGGCCACAGGCTGCTGATTCGCGGTACGGACTGCGCGTAGCACGCGTAGACGGAGCAGTCGTAGTCCGGCATCGTGAACGTGTACGAAGACGACGTCGCGAGCAGCGCCCCGGAGGAATCTCTCCAGCCAATGAACGCAAAGCCGGGGTTCGGGGTCTGCGTCAGCGTGCAGGACGAGCCGGGCGCTTTCGCGCCGCCGCCGGAAACTACGCCTCCGCTGGACGGGCTCGCGGCGACGGTCAGGTTGCAGGTCGGTGGGCCGAAGTTGGCATAAAGATGCACCGAGACGGCGGGCATGATGAACTGGCAGGTCGCATCCGCGGAATAGAAGTTCTCCGCCACAAGAGCCCACGGTCCAGTTTACGAACCGATAACCGCTCGCGGGCGTTGCGACGGCCGTTACCAACTGGCCGATCGGATAATAGCCGCTGCCGGTGGTCGTGCCACCGTTGCAGGCGTGGGCCACGAATAGATAGGTCGGCATCCCTACCGAGAACGACACGGTGTTGGATGTGCCGCCGCCGGGCGAAGGCGTCCAGACAGTGACCGCGGCAGTGCCGGCGGACGCGAGGTCGGACGCGTTGATGTATGCGTTCAGGGCCGTCTCCGAGACGAAGACCGTGGCGCGGTCAGAGCCGTTCCATCGCACTATCGAATCCGGCGAGAAATCAGCGCCGTTTACGCGCATCCAGAAGCCCCCTGCCCCGGCCCAGGACGAGGAAGGCATCAGACTGGTGATCGTGGAGATGGGATTCGTGCGGTTGAATAACGCGCTGCCGAACGCTTGCCAACTCGACCAGCCGCCCCCGGTGAGCTGCCAGGAGCTGTAGACCTTGCCGTCCGACTCGAAGATGAACAACTGATAGCGGCCGTCGTCGTTGTAGCCGACTACCGGCGCCCTGTAGGTCGATCCTCCCAACGACTGCCAGCTCGACCAGCCGCCGTCGGCGGTGGACTGGTAGGCGTGGTAGACCTGGCCGTCGCTGCCTTTGTGGAAGATCTCCTGCAGCAGGGCAGGCCCGCGGGCGCAGGTCATGTCACAGGCGGTCGAACCCGAATAGGAACTCCAGCCGGACCAGGACGTGGTGACGTCGGTCGTGTTCTGCCACTGATGCTGCATGGTCCCGTCGGCGAACCTGCAGAAAACCTCGAGGCGGCCGTCAGTCGCGAGACCGACCGCCGGCGCTCCGGCAATCGCCCCTCCGAGAGAGAACCAACTGCTCCACGAGGAGTCGTTGATCTGGCACTTGTGATAGAGCTGACTGTCGGTGCCTCGGGCGAAGCATTCCATGCGGCCGTCCACGTTGAGCGCGACTACGGGATCCCCCGCGATCGGGCCGCCGATTGTCGCGGGCGCTGTCCAGCCGGAGGGGTCGCCGGTCACGTAGCTGATGTCGCCGCCCTGCATTCGGCAGTAGACGGCGAGCTTGCCGTTCTTCATCATGGCGACTGACGGCCTGCTCGATACCGGGCCGAACAGGCATGTCCAGTCGGTCCACGATCCGCCGGCGCCGTCCTGCCAGCGGTAATAGACGTAGCCGTCGGTGAAGCGGCAGAAGACCGTCTGGCCGCCGGAGCTGTTGACGACGACGACAGGATCGGATGCGGCAGAGCCTCCAAGGCTGATCCAGCTTGTCCAGTTGCTGTTGGGGCTGTTTTGCCACATGTGGTAGATCTGGCCGTCGGCTCCGCGCGCGAACATCTCCATTGTGCCGTTGGTGGCCGTGGCGACGGGATCGCTGGACTTGTAGGGCCAGTATGGGTAGGGATCGTTTGCCCATCCCTCGATGCTGTTGTAGCGGACGGGCTCATAGCCGGAGGTCGGATACGTCTTGACGCGATGGACCGCATTGGGCGGTGTCTGCTCGAATGCCCAATACTGCGTGTGGGTCGCGTCCTTCCAGCAGTGGAAGAGGATTATGTGCGAGCCCGGATAATTGAGGGCATCGCCGGGCTGGAGTTGGTCCTTGGTGATGTAGCTGGTGATCAGATACATCGTGGAAGTGGTGTAGGACCGGCCATTGGACGGGTTCCAACACATGGAACAGAAGCCGGAACAGTCCGTGCGCCAACCGTCATAGTAGGCACTCTGGCTGTATGGCACCGGCACTTTGATCCAGGTCTCCGCGCGCGCCAGGACCTGCTTGCGCATTATGGCGTGGCATGGAAGCTGAAGAACCGTCAGCGCGACCAGCACCAGCGCAAGGAACGTGTGGTAATGCCTCGAACGGAACTCGAGTCTGAGCGACGAATGGAGACCGGAAACGATAGTGGCTGAAGTTCATCTACTCCTCGCAAGTTGCCCCCCGAATGGGCAGCACACGCCACGCCGGGCCGGTCGGCCAGGCGTGCGGGCGGCCCACACATGCTATATACCTCATTGTGCGCGGTTGTCAAGTGCTGTTTCGCCGAGCAGAGGTCAGGTGAGCGCGATCTTGAGGACTTCGTCCGCGTGGCGGACGAAGTTGAAGGTCATCTCGGCGCGGACGTCCTCGGGGATGTCTTCGAGGTCCTTTTCGTTCTCCTTGGGCAGGATGACGGTGCGGATGCCGGCCCGGTGCGCGGCGAGCACTTTCTCTTTCACACCGCCCACCGGCAACACGCGGCCCCGAGGGTGATCTCGCCGGTCATGGCCACGTCCTTGCGAATGGGCCGCCGCGTGATGCGCCGAAGCTATCGCGGTGGCAATCGTGACTCCAGCCGAAGGGCCGTCCTTTGGCACGGCGCCCTCGGGAACGTGGATATGGAGGTCGGCGCGAGCGTAGAATTCCGTCGTCAACGCCGAGGGTTCGGGCACGGGATCGGACGTAGGTCAGCGCCGCCTGGCCGGACTCGCGCATGACGTCGCCGAGCTGGCCGGTGAGTGTGAGATTGCCCTTTTCGCCGCGCATCAGCACGGCCTCGATGCTGACGATGTCGCCGCCGAACTCGGTGTAGACGAGGCCGGTCGCGACGGCGACCTCGTCCTTCTCCCCCGCCCTGCCGTAGTGATACTTGGGCTGACCGAGGAAGGTGCGGACGTCGCGGTCCTTCACGGTGGTCTTGGCGGTCGAGCCTTTCGCGACTTCTCTGGCGACTTTGCGACAGATGGCGGCGATCTCGCGTTCGAGGCCACGGACTCCGGCCTCGCGAGTATACTCGCGCACGATCCGGCGGACGGCCGAGTCGTGGATGGAGAGCAGGTCGTCGGAAAGGCCGTTCTCCCTGATCTGCTTGGGGATCAGGAAGTTGCGGGCGATCTGCAGCTTCTCCTCTTCGATGTAGCCGGAGAAGCGGATGACCTCCATGCGGTCGCGCAGGGCGGGCGGGACCGTGTCGAGCACGTTGGCCGTCGTTATGAACATCACGTCGCGAAGGTTGAACGCGCACTTCGAGATAGTGGTCGCTGAACTGGTCGTTCTGCTCCGGATCGAGCGCCTCCAACAACGCAGCGGATGGATCGCCGCGGAAATCGGCGCCGATCTTGTCGATCTCGTCGAGCATGAAGACTGGATTGCACGTATCCACTTGCTTGATGCCCTGGATGATCCGGCCGGGCAGCGCGCCGACGTAGGTGCGGCGGTGGCCTCGTGATCTCGGCCTCGTCGCGGACGCCGCCGAGCGACATTCGATAGAACTTGCGGCCCAGCGCCCGCGCGATCGACTTGCCGATGCTGGTCTTGCCAACGCCGGGCGGGCCAACGAAGCATAGTATCGGGCCTTTCATCTCGCCGGCGAGCTTGCGGACGGCGAGGAACTCGACGATGCGCTCCTTGACCTTCGCCAGGCCGTAGTGGTCCTCGTCGAGGACGCGCGCCGCCTCGTCAACGTCGAGCGATTCCTCGGTGCGCTTGTCCCACGGCAGGGAGATCAGCCAGTCGAGGTAGTTTCGGACGACGGTACCCTCGGGGGAGCCGTACATCATCTTATCGAGGCGGTCGAGCTCCTTGAGCGCCTTCTCATCGACCTCGGACGGGCATCTTCGCGGTCGGCGATCTTGGCCTTGTACTCCTCGATCTCGCTGGTGCGGCCGTCGCGGTCACCGAGCTCCTGCTGGATCGCCTTGAGCTGCTCGCGGAGGATATACTCGCGCTGGGTGTCGCCCATCTCCTTCTCGACGCGGCTGCGGATGTTGCGCTGGATGTTGAGGACTTCCATCTCCTTTTCGAGGATGACGTTGAGCTTCTCGAGTCTGTCCTCTACGTCAACTGCTTCCAGCATTTCCTGCTTGGCGTCGGTGCGGAGGGGCAGGTGCGGGACGATCGTGTCGGCGAGCTTGCCGGGCTCCTCGATGCTGACCACGTTCATCAGCAGTTCGGGCGGAATCGGGCGGCCGCTCTGGCTGCCCTGGTTCTGGATGATCTGGTCGAAGAGAGAGGTGACGCTGCGCATCAGGGCTTCAACGCGAAGGCCCTTGGGCTCCACGTCGGGAAGACGCTTGATCCGGCACTTGAAGAAGGGGTCGGTCTGTGTATACTGAGAGATCCGCGCCCGCTCGATGCCTTCGAGGGTGACCCGGACGGTGCCGTCCGGCACGCGCAGCACCTGCATTACCTCGGCGATAACGCCGACCGTGTAGACATCCTCCGGGGTCGGTTCCTCGACCGAGACTTCCCTCTGCGCGACCAGCAGGATATACCTGTGGGTCTCAAGGGCGTGGTCGAGCGCGCGGATGGACTTCTCCCGGCCCAGAAACAGCGGAAAGAGCATGTGCGGGAAGTAAACGGTGTCGCGCACCGGCAGCGCAGGGATCACACGGGGCAGTTTGCGCGGCGCCGAATCGTCCTGGCCGCGGATAGGCAACTCATCCTGAATCGCTTGGCTAATATATGACATAATCACGAGTTACGAACTACGAATTACGAATCAGCACCGCAGAAACGACGCAGGCTGTGGACCGTGGCGGCTAGTAGTCTGACTTGCCGGAAGAGAAACGAGTCACGAGCGGCGGGCGTTGCGTCCACTGAGCCGGCTCAGCTCGTAACTCGTATTTCGTAATTCGTAACTGGTAACTTCCCTTCCTATGAGGCTTGTTTGACCTCGCTCAGTGTGACGAGCGTGGGTTCCTTCTTGTTGAGAATGGTTTCCTCGGTCACGATGCACTTCTTGACGTCCTTGAGCGAGGGGATCTCATACATGATGTTGAGCATCACCTCCTCGATGATGGCGCGCAGGGCCCTGGCGCCCATTCCGCGGTCGAGCGCCTCCCTGGCGATCGCCGACAGCGCGTCCTCGGTGAACACCAGGTCCACTCCATCGTAATCGAAGAACTTCGATACTGCTTGACGAGCGCGTTCTTGGGCTGCGTGAGGATCTGGACGAGCGCGTCCTGATCGAGCGCGTCGAGCGTGGCTACGACGGGCAGCCTGCCGACGAACTCGGGAATGAGGCCGTATTTGAGCAAGTCCTCGGGCAGCACCTGGGCGAGAACCTCGCCGACGCCGAGGTCCTTCTTGCTCTTTATGTCCGCGCGGAAGCCCATGTTGTTGTCCGAGACGCTGTGGCGGATGATCTCGTCGAGGCCCTCGAACGCGCCGCCGCAGATGAAGAGCACGTTGGTGGTGTCGATGTGGACGTATTCCTGCTGCGGATGCTTGCGGCCGCCCTGCGGCGGGACGCTGGCGACCGTTCCTTCGAGAATCTTCAACAGCGCCTGCTGGACACCCTCGCCGGAGACGTCGCGCGTGATCGAAGGATTGTCCGATTTGCGCGTGATCTTGTCGATCTCGTCGATGTAGACGATGCCGCGCTGGGCGTTTTTGACGGTGTTCTGGAGGCTGTCGCCGGTGTCGGCGGCCTGCAGGAGCTTGAGAAGGATGTTCTCGACGTCCTCGCCGACGTAGCCGGCCTCAGTAAGCGAGGTCGCGTCGGCAATCGCGAACGGGACGTTCAAGATCTTGGCCAGAGTCTGCGCGAGAAGGGTCTTGCCGGAGCCGGTGGGACCGATCAGCAGGATGTTGGACTTCTGCAGCTCGACGTCCGTCATCTGGACGTTGATCCGCTTGAAGTGGTTGTAGACCGCGACGGATAGCGATCGTTTGGCCTTCTCCTGGCCGATGACGTATTGGCTGAGGATGCGGTAGATTTCCTTTGGCTTGGGTATGGAGCCGAACGCCGAGAGGTCGAGCGTCTGGTTGGCCTCGCCGCGTGATGATCTCGTTGCACAGCTCAACGCAGTCGAGGCAGATCCCGCCGTAGACCCCCACGAGCAGCTTGCGTACCTGGTCGCGGCTCTTGCCGCAGAGGCTGCACCGTTCGCCGGTGCGATCATAACCGATTCTAGCCAAGTCGAATCCTCCCAAACCCGGGGGAATTACGAATTACGAGTTACGAACTACGAATCGGCCTCAGTGAAACGGCACAGCTTGTGGGTCACAGAGCAGCCTTCGCCCTGTAGAATTCGTAATCCGTCATTCGTAATTCGTAACTACCTTCCTACTGCGGGCCAGATAGTATCTTGTCTACGAGACCGTATTCTATCGCTTCATCGGGCGACATGTAGAAGTCGCGGTCGATGTCTTTTTCCACCTTTTCGATCGGCTGGCCGGTGTGCTTCGCGAGAAGCTCGATAAGCAGCGTCTTGTAGCGCAGCACTTCCTTGGCGATGATGTCGATGTCGGAAGGCGTGCCGTGGAACCCGGCGCTGCCCTGGTGGATCATGATGCGCGAGTTCGGAAGCGCGGTCCGCTTGCCTTTCGCGCCCGCGGAGAGCAGCACCGCCGCCATGCTCATCGCGTGACCCACGCACGTAGTCGCGACCTCGCGGCTTGATGATCTGCATGGTGTCGTAGATGGCGAGGCCGGCTATGACTGACCCGCCGGGGCTGTTTATGTAGACGTCGATGTCGCGGTCGGGGTCTTCTTTCCAGAGGAAGAGCATCTGGGCGATGACCAGGTTGGCGATATCGTCGTCAATCGGGGTGCCGATGAAGATGATCCGATCCTTGAGCAGACGGGAGTAGATGTCATACGCGCGCTCTCCGCGCGAACTCTGCTCCACGACCATAGGGATAAGCGACATAGTCCCCTCGATTCCGGACGTTGGAAATCGGAAGTTGGCGGTTGGAATGGCGCCTGCACCAACTCCCAACCTCTAACTTCCAATCAACCCACGTTCTTAATATTGGAAGCAGCAACGAGAAAGTCCAGAACTTTTTTGCGCAGAAGTCTATATCTTATGTTCGCCAGACCGTCCGTGCTGTCGAGATAGGCCCTCACGGACTCGACCGGCACGTTCCGCGACTCGGCCAACGACTTGACCTCGGCATCAACGTCCGAGTCCTCGACCTTGATTCCTTCCTTCTCAACGACCTCATAGACCACGAGGTTCGCCCGCAGGGCTTCTTTGACGTCCTCAGCGAACTCCTCGCGCAGCTCCTCGAGGTTCTTACCCAGATGCTTCAGGTAGTCATCCAGAGTGAGCTGACGCTTCTTGAGCTCCTCGGCGGTCTCGTTGAGGCGCTCGTCGACGCGCTCCGTGACCATCACTTCCGGGAAGTCGATCTTCGAATTCTCGACGAGCTTGTCCACGATCTTGTCGCGGACGTCGGTGTCGGCGGCGTTCGCGGCCGACTTCTCCATCGCCTGCCTCAGCCTGGCGCGCAGCTTGTCCACGGTGTCGATGTTGTCCGCGGGCGGCTCCTCGCCCTCGGGGACCTCCGCGCCGAAGTTCTCCTTGACCCACTCGTCGGTGACTTCCGGCGGCTTGCGCTCGTGGATCTCGGCCACCTTGACGGCGAACGTCTTGGACGTGCCGCGCAGCTCCTCGGACTGGTGGTCCTCGGGATAGGTTATCTCGATGGACTTCTCCTCATCGACGCCCATGCCCGTGATGCCCTTGTCGAAGTCCGGCAGGTTCTCACCGATCAGCGCGACCTGGCGGTTCGGCTCCTCGTCGGGCTTGCTCTCGTCTTTCATGTCAACGACGACGGTGTCGCCCTCTTCGGCGGGGCGGTCGGTGACCTGTTCGAGCTTGGCGGCGCGCTCAACAATGCCCTTGAGTTCCTCTTCGACCATCTCGTCGGTCACCTTCTCGAGCTTGCGCTCGATCTCGAGACCGACGTAGTCGCCCAATTCCACCTTCGGCGCCAGCGGCACTTTTGCCTTGAAAACGAGCGGTTTTCCCAGCTCGAATTCGACGAGCTCGACGTCGGCGGGCGCCCAGGGGTCGATCTCGGCCTCCTTGAGGGCTTCGGAGTAGGCTGGCTGGATAAGCTTATCGGCGGCCTGGTCCTTGACACGATCCTCGCCGACAAAGCGCTGGACGATCTCTCTTGGCGCCTTGCCGGGGCGGAATCCCGGTATCTTGGTGTGCTTGGAAAGCTCCCTGTAGGTCTCGTCGATGGCCGAGTTGACCTTTTCAGCGTCGATCTCGATGCGCAGATCGACCTCACACGGGCCGGTCTGTTCCTGCGTTACCTGCATACTCGTCACCCTCATAAAAAAAAGGATACAGGACTCTGTACCCTAACTCGAAGTTGGATGTTAGAGGTTCGAAGTTAGAAGGGAACCGTCATTCCAACTTCGAACTTCGAACCTCCAACCCCGAAAATGGAGCGGGGGACGGGACTCGAACCCGCGACATCCACCTTGGCAAGGTGGCGTTCTACCACTGAACCACCCCCGCATGTTAAGTTGCAAGTTCCAAGTCGCCAGTCCACCGGCTCAGGTGCAACTTTGGACTTTCCAACTTTCAACTTTCAACTCGTCTCGTGGTGGGCGAGGCGAGAGTTGAACTCGCACGCCTTGCGGCACTAGATCCTAAATCTAGCGTGTCTGCCATTCCACCACTCGCCCCGTCTAGAAGCTAGATGTTAGGGGTTAGATGTTAGAAGGCAGCCCCTTGACGCCGATTCCAACCTCCAACTTCTAACCTCTAACCTCCGAACTGGTGGACGATCGGGGACTCGAACCCCGGACCAATTGATTAAGAGTCAACTGCTCTACCAACTGAGCTAATCGTCCACGCCAACCCTTGGCCGGCTGCCATTATAGCAGCAGTGCCATTCGGCCGTCAAGCCTCGTTCTACCGGCTCAGGATGCTCAGTGGGACGACCGGCCAACTCCTGCGAGCATAAGAATTATACCAGTGAGGGAGGGGAAGTGTCAACAGAAACTGGTCATCAGTCGCAAGTCCTGGATGCCGAAACAAGTTCAGCATGACGCGGCACTCGAAGGTGAGGCCCGGGTGCACGGGGAATATGGATGTGACGCCACAAGACGGGGGAATGCTATGCCTGATTACGGACCGAAGCTGCCGGAGACGATGAAGGCGGTCGTTATGCACGGGCCGGAGGACTATCGGCTCGAGGAACTGCCCGTGCCCCAGGCGGGCCCGGGAGAGGTCGTGATCAAGGTAGATCACGCCGGTGTGTGCGCGAGCGATATGAAGTGCTTCTACGGCGCGCACCACTTCTGGGGCGCGGGAGAGCGCGTCGGCTACGCCCAACCGCCAATCACGAGCGGGCACGAGTTCGCGGGGGAGGTCGTGCAGCTTGGCGAAGGCGCCGAGGAGAAGTACGGGCTGGCCATAGGCGACGCAGCGGTCTCGGAGCAGATCATCCCTGCGGGGAGTGCCGCTACTGCGCGACGGGCCGGTATTGGCTGTGCCAGAGGCATGACGATCTATGGGTTCCGGCAGTTCGCGCCAGGCGCATGGGCGGATTATATGAAGTTCCCGGCCGGGGCGCGAAACTACAAGCTGCCCAAGTCAATGCCCAGAAATCACGCCGCCATGATCGAGCCGCTGGGATGCTCCATACACGCCGTTCAGCGGGCCGAGATTCAGTTGGGAGATGTGGTCGTGATCGCCGGTGCGGGGACGCTTGGGCTGGGGATGATCGCCGTCGCCAAGCTCCAAAGCCCGTCGGTGCTGATCTCAGTCGACCCGCGCGAATACCGGCTCGATGTCGCGAAGAAGATGGGCGCGGACCTGGTGATGAACCCCGATAGGGAGGACGTCGTGGCGCGCGTGAAGGACCTGACGGACGGGTACGGCTGCGACGTCTATATTGACGCAACCGGGTATCCGGAATCCGTCCTGCCCGGGCTGATGATGCTGCGCAAGCTGGGGACGTTCGTCGAGTACGGGGTCTTCCGCGAGCCGGCCACGATCGACTGGACCATCATCGGCGATATGAAGGAGCTTAACGTGCGCGGCGCACACCTCGCGCCGTACGCCTTCCCGCTCGCAATCGACTACATTGAGCGCGGTGTGGTCGACGTGTCTTCGATTGTGACGCACGAACTGCCGATGGAGCAGTACGAGCGCGCTCTGCAGATGGTGCGGGACGCGACGGTGTCCATCAAGGTGCTGCTGAGGCCGTAGGGAAGCCGAGAGTCGAGAGTGGAGAGTGGAGAGTGGGAGCGCTCTTGTGTCATTCTGAGCGCAGCGAACAATCTCGAGGATTCCTCGCTGCGCTCAGAATGACGGGGCAAACGGCGCGGCGACGTCAGATCACCTGAAGCTGAGCTGAGATTCCATCTTGTCGAAGGTGGCGCGGTAGGCGGAGAGATTGCCGCCCTTCACGGACTCGACGAGGACAACCCGGGTCGGCGCATCGACGCCTATGATCTTTGTCGCGCCGGACGTGTATTGATACGCGTCGAAACCGCCAACCTTCACTGGCCCCTGTGAGGCCACCTTTGCCCCCTTGATCAGCGACGCCAGTGCGGAGTCGGCGATGGCCTTGGCCGTGTCGGCCTTCGGGTTTGGCGGGCGGACCTCGAACCTGGCCTTACCATCCGAGAACGAAGCAGCGGAGCCGGCCGACGAGAGGCCAATCCCCCACCCGTTCGGGTACGTCACCGTCACGGAGCCGAACACCGTGAGCGTCCTTGAACCACCGGACCCGCCGCTCACCACCGGCGGACGCGCAGCGGGCGCGGGACCGGGTGGCGCGGCAGGCGCAGGGGCGCGCGGTCGGAGCCGGAGCTGGGGCGCCGGGCTGAGGAGCGGGAGTTGGGCTCGGTTGGGGTGGCGCCGGAGCACCCGGTTGAGGCGGTGCGGGACCGGACGGACCAACCTGGCCCGGGGCCTGACCGGTCGGGCCAACCTGGCCTGGTATCGGAGCCGGGCCGGACGCGGGAGCCTGCTCGGGGGGCAGCGGCGCGACATCAGTAGGCGCTTCGCCGCCTCCACCGGAGCTGCCCGAGAACAGCATGGGCCTCAGGACAAGAAACCCGGCTACAAGAATCACGACAATAAGGCCGACGGTTACGACTTTCTGCTTGTCGGCCTGGTCTTTCATGTCAAGCTTCATCGCACGAACGCCCCCGGAAATTGAAGTCCGAGGTCAGATATCCGACCTCGCCGTTACCTCATGCTATCAGCCCCAAGCGTTATTCGCAAGAGCCGGCGACGCGCTCGATCTGCTTCATCGTTCGCTGGGACAACTCCTCGATGCTCGGCTGCATGAAGTCCTGCACGTTGGTGTCCAGCCGGCCGTCGAAGGGCGCAATCCATTTCTCGGGCAGGTTCTTCGCGCCAAGCGCCGCGCCGAGGATGCTGCCGGCGGTCGCGCCGTTGCAGTCGGTGTCCATGCCCTGCATGACCGAGATGCAGAGGGTCTTTTCGTAGTCCGGCCAGCCGTAGAGCAGCGCGATGAGCACGATGGCGAGATTGTTGTTCGTGTGGACACGGTTGTAGCTGCCGTAGTAGGCGCCAAGCATCTTCCCGAACGCCTCTTCCCAGGTCGCGCATTCCTTGTGCCACTTCAGGCAGTCGCGCACGGTCTCGGCCAACCTGCAGTGGGCGGGGATTTCGCTGAGGCCGGCCTCGATGATCTGGTCGAGGTCGTCGGTGGCAAGGGCCGCGGCTATCATCGCGGCGCAGATCATCTCGCCGTAGATGCCGTTCTTTACGTGCGAGAGCGCGGCGTCACGATACGCGAACTCGGCCGCCTTCTCCGGCCAGCCGGGGGCGCAGTAGCCCCAGAAATCGGCGCGAATCTGGGCGCCGATCCATTCGCGGTAGGGGTTCAGATACATCGGCACCTGGTCGAGAGGCAGCTCGTTTGCCAGGTTGAGATAAGCCTGCTTTTCGGCTGTGCAGACGCTGTGATAAGGCAGATTGCGCAGCCAGGACTGGCCAACGTCGGCGGTGGTGAAGTCCGGGCCCTTCTCCTCCATGATCTTGAGGCCTATGACGGTGTAGTTGGTGTCGTCGTCGGCAACGGCGTGGTTCCAGGCGCCGCGCGCGCTGTGGGCTTGAGGCCGCTGCGGGACGTCATCGGGCATCTTATCGAGCGCGGGCGGGACGTAGTTCGAGAGCGGATACTCACCGATCGCGCTGAGATATGCGCGGATCACGTCTCTGCTCCATCCCTCAACCGGCTTGCCGAGCATGCAGCCGGCGATCCTGCCGAGCCAGGCGCCGTGGACACGGTCCAGCAGGGCGTCGTCAGCTTTGATGTCCCACCGCATATACCGGCCGATGCGCGCGGCGTGTATGCCGGCAAGATGAGACGGCTCCACGTAGGGGAAATCCGCCCTCGTCCTGAGCTTGCAGAGATCTGAGTAGATATCCATCAACCGCGCGTTGGTTTGGGCGGATTCCCAGCGTTCGGCGAATCCTGCAACCTCACAGCCTTCCTCGGCGCGCTGCGTTATCTCCGCTTTGACAAGGTTTTTCAGACTGGTCCAACCCGGCATTGTATGAGCACCCTCCCGCATTTTGTGGTAAGAACCACATTATCGCAGATTCGAGGGTGGTCGCGCAACCTCTTGCCAAACAGGCGGAACAATGCGCGGGAGGAATACGTATTCGTGGATATGAGCTTGGGCACAATCCTCTGGGTCACGTGGAACGGGATGCTTGCGATGATACCCGTGGGCGCTGGATACGCGCTCAGAGGTATCCTGGATAGGAAGCCGCTTCGCGTGACAGGGTGTCTGTTGGCTGTTGGGCTTGGCCTGATCTGGTTCATATTCCTGCCCAACACGTGCTATCTGCTGACCGAATGGCGGCACTACATGGACACGGTCGATAGCCAGAACCTGTTTCTCCGAGCCAAGGGCGACAGCGTGCTCTTCGTCAAGCTGACGCTGGGCACAATGTTCTATTTTCTCTACAGCCTGTTCGGTATGGTGGCGTTTGCAACGGCGATCCGGCCCGTGGAGCGAGCCGCGATCAGAAGGGGCGTCACGGTAAGGTTCTGGGCGCTGCCGTTCTTTGCGGCGGTGGCGCTGGGTGTGTATCTCGGCCTGGTGTTCCGCCTGAATAGCTGGGACGCGCTTAGACACCCGGCGATGGTCTGGGAGGCGGTCGTGGAAGTGGCGGGACGGCCCAAGCTCGCGGCGTTCATCATGGCGTTCGGCGGGTTCCTGTGGGTGGCATACGAGGTCCTCGACATCTGGATCGACGGGCTCAAGCAGCGCCTCGCCGCGGGCAAGTCTGACTCCTAACCATCGCACGCCAGGCGGCTTACAGCGCGGGCGCCGACCCGGAATAGACACAAAATGCTTGACAAAACTGCCACGCACGCCTACATTTGAGCTAGATTCAGCCGAGGTGTTGTCGTTGACTCACGAGCCAGTACCACCTGTCAACTCTGAAACGTTCTACCGCATGCTGGCGGAAGCCCTGCCGGCGGGAGTGCTCATCGCCGACACAACCGGAACCCACATCTACGTCAATGAGTTGGCCTCACGCATAACCGGCTACTCCGTCGAGGAGCTGATGCGTGGAGTATGGATGGTCCACCCCGAGGACACTCAGGCACTGGAGGTCTTTCAGCGGGCGCTTCGTGAAGGTACCGAAGGCACTTACTACGAGACGCGGATGGTCAGGAAGGACGGGAGTGTCTTCTGGGCTTCGATCTCGTGGCGGCCGATCAGGGACGAGAATGGCAAGTACTTCGCGCTCTGCACGTTCATTGCGGACGTCACTGAGCACAAAGCCGCCCAGGACGCGCTGCGCATGGTAGACGAGAGATACAGAGTGCTGGCCGAGAATTCCGCGGACGTGTTCTGGGAGATGGAGTTGGACGGCACGTTCAGCTTCGTCAGTCCGGCGGTGCGCCGGCTCGGCTACGACCCGGACGAATGGGTTGGACACCACATGCTCGAGTTTCTGCCGAGAGATGAGCAGCGTGTCTTCATGGAGAGGCTGGGGGCGGACACGACCGAACTGGGGACGCATCGTTACGAGGTGCGCGCCATGCGCAAAGACGGCTCTGAAGTGTGGATGGAGGTGCTGACCGATTTCGTCCTCGAAGGCGGAAAGCCGGTCCGCATCCAGGGCGTCGCGCGCGACATCACGGAGCGGAGGCAGGCTGAGGAAGCGGTCAGGGAGAGCGAGCAGAAGTATAAGGGGATCGTGGAGAACTCCAGCGACCTCATCATGCTTACCCGGCCTGACGGGGTCATCACATACATGAGTCCTGCCTGCCGCAGCATACTCGGATACGAGCCTGAGGAGGTTGTCGGCACCGATCCGTGGGTGATCCACCCCGATGACTCCGAGCGGGTCAGGACAGTGCACCTGAATGCCCTGAAGGGGAGGGCCGGAACGAACTACGAGTATCGAGTTGTAACAAAGTCCGGAGAGACGCGCTGGGTATCTCACTCGTGGTCGCCGATCTTCGCCGATGGCGAACTGCGAACGGTGGTAAGCGTCGTCAGAGACATCACCGAACATAAGCAGTCCGAGGAGGCCCTGCGCGAAGCGCACGAAGAACTGGAGCAGGCCTACCGGGTGCAGCGCGAGTTTCTCAACAACGTGACCCACGAGGTCAGGACGCCACTCACCGCCGTCAAAGGCTACGCGGAGATGCTCATGGAGGGGCTGGCGGGGCCGGTCAGCGATGAGCAGAGGGCGCTGCTTGGAAAAGTGCTCACGAGCTCGGACCACTTGCTTGAGATCGTGAACGGAGTGCTGAGGATCGCTCGCCTCAAGAGCGGCAACGTCAGCATCAACCCCAAGGCTTGCGACCCGAGGCTGGTCGTCGAGAAGTGCGTGTCCGCCGTGCTGCCGCAGGCGCTGAAGAAGGGCATCACGATCAGTGTCAACACCGATCGCTGCGGGGGCATGGGCGTATACGATGAAGAGCGGTTGATCACGATCGTCACGAACCTGCTTACGAACGCGGTCAAGTTCACGGAATCCGGACCGATCGAGGTCTTCGTCACCTGCCGCGCTTCGGCTGCGGAGATCATCATTGCGGACCCAGGAATCGGTATCGACCAAGCCGAACTGCCCGCGATATTCGACGAGTTCGTCCAACTCGGCCAGCCTCGCAGGCACAAGCCGGCCGGGTTCGGCATCGGTCTGGCAATTGTGGCGGCGATGGTGGAGTCTGTAGGCGCCAGCCTGGCCGTCTCCAGCGCGAGAAATGTCGGGACGGCATTCACGCTGTATGTCCCGGTGTTGGAGGCGTAGGAAGCTAAGCAAACACCCGCAGGTGCACCGCCGCGACGATGCCGGCGTCCGCGATCAGATGTGTCACCACAGGCAGGGCGAGACCGCCGGTCGCCGCGCGCATCATCCTCCACAGCCATCCCGCGAACAGGCAGCCCACGAATACCGGTACGGCCCAGATGACACCGGCAAAGGCGAGCAGCACGAGCGCGTGATAGCCGCCAAACGCGGCATCGCGAAGCGTGGGGCGGCGCGAGTCCTGGCCAAGATAGCCGCGCCAGAAGAGCTCTTCGACGGGTCCGTTGACGCAGCAGAAGTACAGCGCGAACCACGGGCCAGATGCGGCTGCCAATGCCGAACGAGGCGAGTCTGCCGGCAATCGCGGCGCTATCGTGGAACGCCAGCGGCCAGAGTGCGTAGAGGGCGAGTCCGCCGGCTGCGAACACGACCGCACTCGCGTACCACCAGGCCGGCACGGCAGGTCTCGGCTGATCACCGCGCTTGCCTCGCCCCGGGAACACGACGACACATGCCATCCCGGCGTGATACGCGATTATGGCTGCCCAGGCGCTGCCGAAGCAGTACAGCCCGACGCCTACGGCAAAGTACGGTATGAGCGGGCTCAAACGTCGAATCATACGGCCTCATCACTGCGCGGCTGCCGGAACCGGGGCAGGCGTTGGCGCCGGAGCCGATCGCGCGGCGAGCTGGCGCTGGTAGCCGGCGACCAGGCCGGCGATTGCGGGATCATCGGGGATTGTGTTATCGACCGAGATCAGATCGCCTTTGCAGGACATGAGCGAGTAGAGCCCGGTTGCATCGTCGCGATGGAATATCACGTGAGTATCGCCCATCTCCGAACCCCATCGAAATGCCTGCACAATCGGGACAGCGCCGATGTATGTTGCGGATGGCGTGCCAGCGGGTGCGAGGTAGGGATGCGGCAATCTGGTGTGGGAGTGGCCGCCGAGTATAATGTCGATGCCCGGCACCTCAGCCGCCAGTGTCCTGTCCGTGCCGAAACCGAGATGGCTCAGGCATATCAGTATGTCCGCTTTCTGCCTGATCTCGGAAACGTAGTGCTCCGCGGCCTTGATCGGGTCGGTGGCTGTCAGTCCAAGCTCGCGCGCAGCCTTGTATTGCGGCTTGTTGACCTTGGTCGTGATGAGCCCGAGGAACGCGACTCGCACTCCGTCGATCTCGCGGATCACATAGGGCTCGAAGAGCAGCTTGCCGGTCTTCTCATCAACCAGGTTCGCGCACACCCAGGGGAAGTGCGAGTCCTTGTGGTTGCGAAGCGTGTCGGCGGCAGGCCATAGGAACTCGTGGTTGCCGGGCGCCATCGCGTCGTAGTTCATCGCGTTGAGGACCGCGATGTCCGGCTCGCCGTGGAAGCCTCTCGCCATCTGGTTGTTGCCTTGGGTGGTGTCCCCGGAGTCCAACAGGAGGACAGGGCATTGGGATTTGGCCCGCACACGGCTCACTATCGTCGCCCGACGCGCGGCTCCGCCGACGTCGTTCAGCTTTGGCGTCTTGTCCTTCATTTTGGCGGGATGGTTGAACGGCACGAGGTTGGCGTGCAGGTCGTTGGTCGTGAGGAGCGTCAGTTCCAGGTAGGAGGGCTGGTCCGCGGCCCAGGCGGCGGACACGAGCATTACGATGAGAAAAACGAGTAGGATCAGACGTCTGCGAAACACAGTAACCTCTCTCTCACAGCCCAAGCAGTCTGATTGCGTTCTTGCGGGCGATCTTGTCAAAGACGGTCTTCGATATGCGGCCCTCGTCGCGCATGCTCAGCAGCAAATCAACGAGCGGTGTCGGCGTGTCCGGCGCGCAAATGTCGGTGCCGAAGTAGAGCCGATCCTGGAACTCGTCGAGGAAGCGCGCGGCGTAGTCGAGATCGCGGGCAAGCGCGTTGTGACCGCTGCCGGCGGAAAGATCGCCGTGCAGGTTCGAGTGCTTGCGCATCAGGCGGGGAACAGCGCCCTCCTCGGTGATCGGGCCTTTTGGATAGCTGTTGCGCGAAGCCGAAGTTTCGAGCGGCGCCATCTCGACCCAGAACGCCTGAGAGTGGCCGAGGAATATCAGGTTCGGAAACTTGGCCAGCGCCTGATCGAGAAGTGGCAGGCCGATTTCGTCATACAGACCGTAGTTGCCGCCCATCGTGGGCGAAATGTGGAACGTGAGCGGCAGGCCGAGCGCCTCGCAGTGCCCGAACAGGTTCTCGACGCGCTGGTCGTCGAAGCGCAGGTTGGCCGTTATCTCCCCGATGCCCTTGCAGCCGCGGTCCTTGTAGTAGGAGAGAATCTGATCGAGCGGCGCGCTGGGTCGGTCGCTGATCGCGCGCGGGTCGAGATTGCAGAACGGGATGAAGCGGTCGGGATGGCGCTCGCAGATGTCGAGCATCTCCTCGGTGGTCGTGAGCGTATATCTGCACTCCGGACTGACCAGCGGCAGCAGCACCGCCCTATCGACCTCGATCTTGGAATAGCGCTCTATGAGCCACTCCGCCGACGAGAAGTCGCGGTTGCTGCTCCGCGGCGGGCCCGGGAATCGTTGGGCGTGGACGTGGATGTCGATGAACATTGGGAAACGGAGCCTCCTCACTCCTGGATCGCGGCGCCTTTGCGGCGGGAAATGGGCTTGATCAGCCTGGTCTTGCTTTGCTCGTCTATGATCTTGTTGATCTGCTCAGCATCGAACGGGTCGTGCGCCTTCGCAAGCAGCGATTGCATCCTCGATTCGAGCTCGTCGCGGAGTTTCGCGTGGGCCGGGTCGTCGATCAGATTCTTCATCTGGTAAGGATCGGCCTTGTTGTCGTAGAGAATCCAGGGGCCGTCGTCCTGAAGGCGCGCATAGGTGTGGGTCCTGGTGCGAACTCCTCGCCACGGTGTGGCGGCGTTGATGACCCACGGGCCGCCGCCGTAGACCATCTTCATGATCAACAGCGCGTCCTGCTGGTCAGAGCGCTTGCCGAGCGCGGCATCGGCGATGCTTATGCCCTCCATGCTGTCGGGAACCGGCGCGCCGGCCAGCGAAAGCAGCGTGGGCGTGATGTCGATCGGAGAGATCAGGGCCTCGGTGACGATGCCTTTGGCGATCTTGCGCGGATAGCGCACGATAAACGGGATGTTGATCGATTCCTCGAACGGCTCCTGCTTGAGGCACATGCGGTGCGAGCCGATCATGTCGCCGTGGTCCGAGCTGAAGACGAGTATCGTGTCGTCGGCGATGCCCTGATCTTCGAGGGTCTTCATGATCTGGCCGACGCAGACGTCGAGGCCGGCGGTAGCGGCATAATAGCCGGAGAGGATGCCGCGAACCTCGGAGTCCGTGTCCATTATCTTTCGCCAGTTCGCACGCTTCTGGGCTGCGCCGGGCGACATCGGGTGCTTTCTGAGCTGCTCTGCAACGAGGTCCTTCTCGGCTACGTTGGTCCGGAATGCGATCTTGTCCGCTGGGAACTGCTTCTCGTATCTCTCGGGGGCGACGTAGGGATCGTGCGGCGGGTTCCAGGACAGGAACAGGCAGAAGGGCTTGTCGCCCTGTGCCTTGATGTACGCGATTGCGTCTTTGGTCTGCTCCTCGGGCCGCCATCGCTCGCGGCCGTCCTTGTCCGGCTTGCCGAGGATCGCTTGGTTGTCGACCTCGACCCAGTGGTCGAATCCCATGCGGCGGTAGGGGGGAACTCCCCTGTCCCCGTTCGCGCCGTTGAGGTGCCATTTGCCGATGTAGCCGGTGTTGTAGCCCTGGGCCTTGAGGGCGGTGGCGATGGTGGGCTGGTTGTCCCAGAGGGGGCGATTGTTCTCGACTACGCCGTTCGACATCGGATAGCGACCGGTGAGCAGCATTCCACGAAACGGTGAGCAGACCGGCCACGTGCTGATCGCGTTGCTGAACCGAGCGCCCTGCGCGGCAAGGCGGTCGATGTTGGGAGTCTTTGCCTGTTTGTCGCCATAGCAGCCAAGCGCCTGCGCGCGGAGCTGGTCTGCGAAAACGTAGATTATGTTGGGCTTTCTCTCGGGCGTCGCGGCGAGGCCCGGCAGGCGGCTGGCCACAACAAGGCCGCCGGCAAGGGCGCCCGCGCCGGTGATGAACTCGCGTCTGGTGATTGTATGCTTACTCAATGTCATTCCCCCCGGTTTGTTTACTCGCGCTACCAGTCCGCCGTGCGCTCGGGCAGCGGGTCTTGCGTGAGGATGGCTGCGTCGAGGCAGAGCTTCATCATGTCCATCTTGACGTCGCGATGCTCGGGACTCGCCCAGAGGTTGTCGAACTCGTTCGGGTCGGCCTGAAGATCGTAGAGCTCGCCGACCTCCATGTCCATGAAAGACGGACATCTTGTGAGTCCGGTTACGCGCCATCGTGACCAGCGGCATCGTCCTTGAGCGTGCGATGGAACGGCTGGCCGACGTAGTATTCCGGTGTAGACATAGTCCTTGTGATGGTGCGGGTCGGCGCTCGCCCGTGCAGATGTCCATGAAGGACTTGCCCTGGACGCGGATTCGGCGTCGGCAGGCCGGCGGCGTCGAGCAGAGTCGGGACGACGTCAACCAGCTCGACCATCGCGTCGCTGACTCAGGCCGGACTTGAAATGGCCCGGCCAGGAGATGATCAGCGGCACGCGGACGGAGCAGTCGTAGGTGTGCGGGCCCTTGAGATACATCCCGTGGTCGCCGAGCAGCTCGCCGTGGTCGCTCATGAATATGACGATGGTATTCTCGCGGCGGCCGGTGTCGTCGAGCATCTTGATTATGCGGCCGACGTTGTGGTCCACCAGCTCGATCATCGCGTAGTAGGCGGCGGTGACCTCTCGGCGCTCGCGCGGGGTCATCTTGCTGTAAGCCAGCGCATTCCGCCGTAGGCGCCGTCGTGATCGACCTGCTGGAAGATGGGCTTGTTATCGAGCTCGCCTGGCTTGAACTTCGGGTCCGGCAACGCGTCGGGATCGTAGCGGTCGAGATACTCCGCGGGCGGATCGAACGGGTGGTGCGGGTCGAAGATATTGACGCTCATCAGCCAGGGCGAGTCGCGCTGCTCGTTGATGAAATCCATCGCGCGGTCGATGCACCAGGTGGTCTGATGAAGCTCGGCGGGAACGCCCGGGTATGCGTGCCTGCCCTTGGGGCCGGAATAGACGTCGTGCCACTCGTAGCCCTTGGATTTCAGCCACTGCGTGTACTCGTTCTCGGGCCAATCCGGGTGCGGATGGTGGCTCCAGTTGAAGACACGGTAGCCGTCGTCGATGCGCTTCTCGACCTGGCCGCTGGCACGGCGCGAGGTGCAGTTTGCCGGAGAGGCCGCAGTCGTAGCCGGCGTCGGCGAGCATTCGGCGTGATCAGGACTCTCGTCGGCCGGGATCGCCTGGCCGTTCTGGCGAGCGCCGGTGGTGCGCGGATAGCGGCCGGTCAGGAACGACGCCCGGCTCGGCGTGCAGACGGGGCTCTGCGAGTAGGCATGCAGAGAATGCCACGCCCTCGGAGGCGAGTCTGTCGAGATTGGGTGTGCGGATGTGCGGGTTGCCGAGCGCAGGCTATCGTGTCGAAGCGCTGCTGGTCCGTGCATATCCAGAGGATGTTGGGTTGTGTCATGGGTTGCTCCTATATAGCACTTCTACCGGCGCGGCCGGCTTCCTTCGCGGCCGGCCTTCGATACGGCCCACGAACCCGGGTAATGGAAGGAAACACGCCTCAGCGGCTGAAGCAGTAATGGATGGCAGCACGACCGAATATCGTTATCATAATGACCGATCAGCAGCGGGCGGATCTGTGCCGGAGGGAGGGTTTCGCGCTCGACACGATGCCGTTTGTGGACGAGCTCGCCTCGCGCGGGACGTGGTTCGACCGGGCGTATACGTCGATGCCGGCGTGCGTGCCGGCGCGGGTGAGCATGCTCACGGGGCGTTACCCCAGCGCGACGCACGTGCGCACGAACCATAACATCGAGGACGCCTATTACGCCGAGGATATGTTCGACGTGTTCCGGCGGCTTGGGTATTCCACCGGCTTGTGCGGGAAGAACCACTCGCATCTGACGGCGGAGATGGCCGATTGGTGGTATGAGTGCGGGCATCTTGGGAATCGACGATCCGGAGCGGACCGACGAAGAGAAGGCGTTCGATGAGTTTCCTGCACGGCACGCACTTCCACATGTGGCCGGAGGCGACGCCGTTTCCGGTGGAGTGCCAGATTCCGTATCGGCTGGTGACGCAGGCGCAGCGCTGGGTCGAGTTCGGTGAGCGAGCAGCCGTTTCTGCTGTGGCTGAGCTTCCCCGAGCCGCATAATCCGTATCAGGTCCCGGAGCCTTACTTCTCGATGTTCCCACCGGAGAGTTGCCGCCGGCGGATACGGATGCCGGCGCGCTGGAGGTCAAGGGGTTCAAGTATCAGTGGTGCAAGGAGTCTGCTCATCAAGGCGTTTCCTGATTACGAGAAGCACTTCGAGCGCGCGAGATCGAACTACATGGGCATGCTGCGGCTGTTCGACGATCAGATCAAGCGGTTCGCGGGGTTCCTGGGCGATAGCGGATCTGCTTGAGGATACGATGATCGTGTTTCTGTCGGACCACGGGGATTTCGTCGGGGAATACGGACTGCTTCGCAAGGGGCCTGAGCTGCCCGAGCCGCTGGTGCGGATACCGCTGGTGTTCGCCGGGCCGGGGATTCGCGCGGCATGAGGGCGCGCATCCGGCGCATGTGTCGATTGTGGACCTGTTTCCGACGCTGTGCGAGGCGGTGGGCGCGCCGCTGCCTGATGGCGTCCAGGGCAGGAGTTTGTGGCCGATTCTGACCGGGCAGCCGTATCCCGAAGGCGAGTTCGAGAGCGCCTACGCGGAGCATGGCTTCGGCGGGCTGTCACTATGGCGAGCACGAGGAGTTAGACCCCGCTCAGGATGGTCTAACCGTGAGTCAGCGACGGCAAGTGGGGCGCGGCGGACTGCCTCAATAGCTGGACCCAGAGCGGGCAGATGCGGATGGTTCGCAAGGGCGACTGGAAGCTGACGTTCGATATGATGGGCCAGGCGAAGCTATACGACCTGCGCAGCGATCCGCACGAGTTGGTCGATCTCTACGGCCGCCCCGAGACCGCCGACAAGAGCCGCGAGATGCTCGAAGAGATGCTCAAATGGCGGCTGCGCGTGGAGGATCCCCTGCCGCTGCCGAGACGGCGGTATGTGATGAAGCGGGATGAACGCGGGTGCTGGCCGGAATAGCCGGCTGCGTCAGTTTCTACACCCGTCGGCGACGCCCGCGCTTGCATGCAGCCAGGCCAAGCAGCCCGGCAGCCAGTGCCGCGATACACGGCGGCTCGGGCACCGGAACGAGCACAACTGCTCGATGCGAGCCATTGTACCAGCCGCTGCCCGCGATCCAGCCCGTCTCACTTATAGATCTGGCATAGTCGATCTGCCATCCCGAGTCTGCGGGAATCAGGCTGTCCAGCTTGCGAGCAACTCCATCTTCCCAGAGCACCCCGCACTCCCACCAGTCGCCTTGTAACGCGGACCGCGCATAGCCGACCACTTGCCCGTCATCATTGACGCTCACGGCGAAGCTCTCTTCAGCACCGCCGCTGACGGAACCAAGCTCATAGAGCCCACCACCGACCCAGCATGTCGCGTGGTAGCGCAACGAAGCGCCCGACCTGTAGTAGCCCGCGATCTCGCCCTGATAGTTTATGCCGTAGGCCTGGCTCTCGTCAGCACCTTCTGGTTCGGGCAGACCTGCCATGCTCCCGTCCTGCCACACGAATGCGTGCGCTCGATTGCTCAGGCCGCCGTAGAACAGCCCGACCGCCTGGTCGCGCTCGTTGACATCCTGGGCATCGCTGATCGTGTATCCTGGCACAACCCCAAGATCGACTAGCCCGGACGCGCTCCATAGGCACGCGTGCGAGTTTCCGCCGAGGCGGCACTCGCCCGCTAACTTGCCGCTGTTGTTGATGTCGCGCGCCATGACTATCCCGTACTGGCTGAGGTCCAGTACGTCGCCGCTCTGCCAGAGGACAGCCCGGTGGTCGCTGGAATCAGTCCAGCTACCACCAGTGACCTGTCCAACGTCATTGATACTAGGCCAGCCGGAATAAGGCTTGCCAGGCAACGGCGGCAGGTCGGTCAAGACACCGTTATCCCAGATGAAGGCGTGCTGGGCTGAACCTTGAGTCGGGGGGTTATAAAATCCGACTACCTGGCCTCGATTACTGACATCGGTCGCAGTACTCCAAAGATCCGATGATACTCCAAGATCAATCACCTTGTATCTGACGCCGGAATCAGCAGGGGAGCACAGCACGACCAGCAGCAGAAGCAGACATAGTCTTCTCATCGCATCCACCTTCGTGAAGCTCTCTTCGGAGCCCATAGGCGTTGTGGCGAAACAAGCCCACCAGAATACTCGAACTGCCGGAAGCAGCCCCAATACTGCAGTGGGCTCGCACTCAATATAGCCTCTGGTTGGTCGCTTGTCAACGGATGGGACACAAAAAAACACGGCTGAATCGCGCGATTCAGCCGTGTTTTCTGGCTGGTCGGGGAGACAGGATTTGAACCTGCGACCCCCTGAACCCCATTCAGGTGCGCTACCAAACTGCGCTACTCCCCGCAAGCATCAGTATACCCGCGTGGCTTGACTCTGTCAAGCGAGGCAATAGGGAATAGAAGGGAAGGGACTAGGTCAGGAAGGGGTTGGTGGCGCGTTCGCGGCCGACGGTGGTTGCGGGGCCGTGGCCGGGGAGGAGAGGCGTGGTGTCGGGCAGCGTGAGGAGCTTAGTCTTGATCGAGGCTATGAGCTGGTCGTGGTCACCGCCGGGGAAGTCCGTGCGACCGATGGAGCCGGCGAAGATCGTGTCGCCACAGAAGACACCGGCATCGGTCACAAAACATACCCCGCCGGGGCTGTGGCCGGGGGTGTGGATCACGCTGATAGACGACTCGCCGAGGCTCAAGACATCGCCGTTCTTGAGAAACTTCAGCGGCGAAAGCTTGACAAAGCTGGACACGTCGTAGACCATCGCCAGCGTTGGAAGCAGCAGGTCTACCTGGTCGATGTCCGCCTCGTGCATGTAGATCTCCGCGCCGTACTCCCCCGCAATGTAGCCAGCCGCGAAGCAGTGGTCGGGGTGGCCGTGGGTCAGTAGGATGCTGTTGGGCTTCAGGCGGTTCGATAATATGACCTCGCGTATCCTCGCGGCGTCACCGCCAGGGTCGATGACCGCAGTGGTACGCGTGGATCGGTCCCAGAGGACGTAGCAGTTGGTTCCGAGAGGCCCGACGGTGAGGCTTTGGTAGACGATCGGCACTCAGCAGCCCCTCCGCATTACCGCAAGGTTCGCGGAGTCGTAAGCATCGAGGTCGCCGGCGTAGCGAGCATGCACCTCGGCGCGTTCGTGCTTGCCGCACGCGGCGTAGGCCTCGGCGAGCACGGCGTGGTAGGTTCGCTCGGCGGGCTTGAGCTCGACAGCTCGTTTGAACGCAGCCACGGCGTCGTTGTTGTAGCCGGTCTTGACGTAGAGCAGACCGAGGCGGAAGCTGTAATACGGATCGCAGGGACTGAAGATCGTAGCCTGCTGCATCTCGATGATGGCGTCGGGGAGCCTGTCGAGCTGCAGATAGAGATCGCCGAGCCAGAAGTGGTAGAAGCCGTCGGTGGGCGCGATCTGGACCGCGATTTCGAGCTGCAGTACCGGCTTCCTCGCGCTGCCCGACGTGCCAGAGCGCGTCGCCGAGCTTGTAGCGGTAGAACGGGTTCATCGAGTTGAACTGCGCGGCCTTGCGGTATTCCTCGATTGCCGCGAGCCACTTGCCGTAGCGGCGGTAGATCTCGGCGAGGCTGTAGTGCGGTTCGGCCCGGCGCGGGCTGATCTTCAGCGCCTTTCGATACTCGGCCACGGCCTTTATCGACATCTCGGAATAGGCGTAGGCGTCGCCGAGGCGGGTGTGATAGCCGGGGTTGTCGCGCTCCATCTCGACGGCTTTGCGGTAGTGCGTGACGGCCTCGCGCACCCGCCCCTCGGCGCAGAGCATATCGCCGAGCTCCTGCTGGTCGTAGGCAGTCAATTGAGGGGCCGGCTCGGTAGGCGACTCGACCTCATCCGGTCCTCGAACTGCTCCTCCTCTGCTTCGACTGGAACAATCTTGCCGTCCATCTCACTATCCGCGCGTATCAAGAATCAGGGTGACGGGGCCGTCGTTGGCGATCTCGAAAAGCATCTTCGCCTGGAATTGGCCGGTCCGCACCGGCGCCCCGCACGCTTTGAGCATTTCCACAAACTCATTATACAACGATTTCCGCCAGATCAGGAGGGGCTGCTTTATCGAAACCGGGCCTGCGGCCCTTTGAACAGTCGCCCAGCAGCGTGAACTGCGAGACAACCAACGCCTCCCCGCCAACGTCCAGCACCGAGAGGTTCATCTTGCCGGCATCGTCCTCGAAGATGCGCAGGTTCGCGATCTTCTCGGCGAGGAAGTTGACGTCCTTGATCGTATCCTCCTTGCCGACACCAAGCAGTATCGCGAGCCCCCGGCCGATCCGCGAGATCTCCCGCCCATCGACCGTTACGCTCGCGCCCGTGACACGCTGGATTACCGCTCTGCATTAGGTACCTCTTCGCGCTTTGCGGTCCGACACCCTCTCGACGCGCATTACGTCCGGAAGGTTCCCGACTTTGACAAGCAATGTGTTGAGCAGCTCGACATCCGGCACGTCCACGGTGAGATCGATGTCGGCGGTCTTGTCCGGCAGCGACTTGACCTTCGCGCCGGTGATGCTGGTCTTGCCCTCGGAGAAGATCGCCGTGATGGCGTTGAGAATGCCGATGCGATCGAAGACCTTGATGCGGACGTCGGTGGCGTATCGCTCGCCGTTGGACTCGGTCCAGTTGATGTGGAGCAGACGCTCCGGCTCGCCGGCGCCGAAGCGCCGCCAGGTTGGGGCAGTCGAGGCTGTGCAGCGCGACGCCCTTGCCGCGGGTTATGTAGCCGACGACTTCCTCGCCCGGCAGCGGCATGCAGCACTTTGCGCGCGTAATCTTAAGCGTGTCGAGGCCGTCCAGGCTCACGGAAAGAGCGCGCTCGCCGCTGGGTTTGGCGGTCTCTATGATAGTTGCTTCCGGCGGCTGGGGGGCCTCACCCTGCAGCTTGTGGGCAATCGCGGCGGCGGGAACGTGCCCATTGCCGATAGCCGCGAACAGGTCCTCGTCGGACTGAAGGTTGATAGACTTGACGACAGAGGCGATCGGCTCGCTCTTCATCAGCGCCGCCGACATCCAGGCCCTGCCGGTCGAGCTCCTTTTCGAGCATTTCCCGGCCCTTGGCGACGCTCTCGGCGAAGTGCAGCCTGCGGAAGTAGCCTCTGATCTTGTTTCGAGCATGCGATGTCTTGACGAAGCTGAGCCAGTCCATGCTCGGCTGGCTGTTGGAGCGGGTGATGATCTCGACTATGTCGCCGTTCTTGAAGCGATACGACAGCGGCACGATCCTGCCGTTGACCTTGCCGCCCACGCAGTGGTTGCCGACGTCGCTGTGGATGCGGATAGGCGAAATCGACCGGCGTCGAACCGGCGGGCAGGTCGATGACGTCGCCGCGCGGCGTGAAGACGAAGACCTGGTCGGTGAACAGGTCGTTGATCACGCTGTGCAGGAACTCGCCGGCGTCCTTGGCTGTCGGTCTGCCAATCGAAGAGCTGCTGGCGGAGCCACGAGAGCTTGCGCTCGAACTCGTCGCGCCCGCGCATCTGCTCTTTATATTGCCAGTGCGCCGCCACGCCGAACTCCGCCACGCGGTGCATGTCCCACGTGCGGATCTGGATCTCCAGCGGCTCGCCGCGCGGCCCGATCACCTTGGTGTGCAGCGACTGATACATATTGGACTTGGGCTTGGCGATGTAGTCCGAGAACCGCTCGGGAATCGGCATCCAGAGGTCGTGGACCAGGCCGAGGACGTGGTAGCAGTCCCCCACCCGGTTGACGATCACGCGGATCGCGGATAGATCGTATATCTCGGAGTAGTCGATGCCCTTCGCGCAGCATCTTCTGATAGATGCTCCAGAGGTGCTTCGGGCCTGCGCCTGGATGTGCGCCTCGACGCCCTCCGAGGCGAGGTGCTTCTTGATCATCTCGGTCGCTTCGGCGAGGTCTTCCTCGCGCTCGCGGCGGGTCCGCGACACCTTCTCCGCCAGCTCCGCGTAGGCCTCCGGCTCGATATACTTGAACGCCAGGTCCTCCAGCTCCCACTTGATCTTCCAGATCCCGAGCCTGTGCGCGAGAGGAGCGTATATCTGCATCGTCTCCTTGGCGACCTTGAGGCGGCGGTCCGGCGGAAGGCCATCGAGGGTCTTCATGTTGTGCAGGCGGTCGGCGAGCTTGATGACCATCACCCGCAGGTCGCGCGCCATCGCCAGGAATATCTTGCGCAGGTTCTCGGCGCCGCGGCGGAACTCCGCGCGCTTCTTCTTGGGAACATCGTCCCGGCGCCTCCGCGTCGACTCGTGGCTCCACGTCGAAATCCGCGAGTTTGAGTTTGGTGACGCCATCGACCAGCCCGGCGACCTCTTCGCCGAACTTGGCCTCGATCTCGTCGATCGTCTTCTCCTGGTCCTCGGCCACATCGTGCAGCAGCGCGGCGGCGATGCTCTCGGCGTCCATTTCGAGGTCGGCCAGGGTTTCGGCGGCGGCGAGAGGGTGAGTGATGTAGGGGTCGCCGGTCAGACGTTTCTGGTCTTTGTGGGCTTCGGCGGCGAACTCATACGCCCGCCGGATAAGCTCCACATCGGCCTGCGGGTTGTATGATTGCACCCGGTTGATGATGGATTCAATGTCAGCCATTTTCTATCGAATCGCCTTGACGACCAACTGGACCGATTCGACACCGTTGTATGCATTCAGTCTTATACTGTAACACAGATCGACAGCACTGCCAAGCTCAACGGTGCTCTCCAGCTCGCCCAACCCGAACCCGATGCACGAGCAGCGGGCCGTTGCCGCTGCCGTTGACTCGCATCCTCAGGTGAGAGCCGTCCCCCACGCGCTGACGATCGAGCACCTTCACGCCACGGCTCATAAACAGCGGCTCCGGATTGCCCTCGCCGAACGGCTCCAGACTCAGAATCGAGTCGGCCAGGCCGCGCGTGATATCCGAGAGCACAAGCTCCGCGTCGAGCACGATTCGCGGCACAAGCTGCTCCGGGGCGATCATCTCAGACGGCATAGGCGTTGATCTTGCTGTCGAATTCATCGAGCCTGGCGAGCGAAACGGACACTCCCGCCGCGGATGCGTGGCCGCCGTATCGATCGAGCAGATCGCCGCAGTGATCGCAGCCCCGCGAGCAGATTGAACCCGTCCACGCTTCGCGCCGACCCGCACCCCATCCCGCACATCTCGTCGCGGCTCAGCAGGATCGCCGGCCGGCAGAACATCTCAGCTATCCTGCCCGCGGCTATGCCGACCACGCCCGTGTTCCAGCCCTCCGCCGACAGCACGAGCACAAGCGTCGAATCGAGGTCTTTGGCCTCCACCTGCGTCACGGCATCTCTCAGAATACGCTCCTGCTCGGCCTTGCGTTCGTAGTTGTGGCGCTCCATCTCCCGGACGATCTCGTTCGCCCTGTCCACGTCCTGCGTCAGGAGCAACTCCAGCGCCTTGGACGCATCGTCCATGCGCCCGATTGCGTTGATCCTCGGCGCGATGATGTATCCCGAGGTAGTAGGTGCTCAGCGGCTTGCCGGTGAGATTCGACGACCTTGAGCATCGTCTGAATGCCGACCTTCTTGCTCGACGAAACGGCCGCCAGCCCGTGCTTCACGAGTGCGCGGTTCTCGCCAAGCAGCGGCACAACGTCCGCTACCGTGCCGAGCGTGACGAGATCGACGAAGCGGGCCTTGAAGCTCTCCTCGTTGGAGTCCAACTTTCGCACCAAAGCTTGCGCAAGCTTATACGCCACGCCGACGCCCGCCAGATCGGCGAAGGGATAGGCAACGTCAAGTCGCTTCGGGTCGACAACGGCCAATGCGGGCGGGAGATCGCAGCCGGGCTGGTGGTGATCGGTGATGATCACATCGATGCCCAGCTCGTTGGCGCGCGTAACCGGCTCGATCGCGTTGATGCCGCAGTCACAGGTGACGATCAGCTTGACACCATTGGACGCGGCCCACTCGACGGTCGCGACCTTGATGTCGTAGCCCTCGTTCCTGCGGTGCGGGAGCCGGTATTCGACCGCCGCGCCGAGCGCCCTCAGGGTGCGAACGAGAAGAGCGGCGCCGGTGACCCCGTCAACGTCGTAGTCGCCGTGGACACATATCTTCTCGCCGTCTGCGAACCGCCCTCGCCAGCCGCTCGACGGCAGGTTCCATGTCGGGCAACAGAAAGGGATCGTGAAGCGTGGACAGGGAGGGGTTCAGGAAGTCTCTGGCACGTCGGCGATTGTCGTGATGCCGCGGTTGAGCAGTACTCGCGCGACTATCGGCGACACGCCGGCCTCGGCCGCCAGCCGCGCCGCGGCGCCTTCGTCGCACTCCATTACTTCCCAAAGCTCGTCCATAGCAAGACCAAGTTGCAAGTTCAAAGTTCAAAGTTGAAAGTCGACCGCCGAAAGTCGAAAGGCCCGCGCAGGGAACCTGCGCGGGCCGGAAGATCAGATTCTTCGCTGCGCTCAGAATGACACGAACGCAGCCTGTGCAGGCTAGAATCGCTTCTTCTTTCTCTTGGGCTTTGCGGCCCTGGGCACGGCGGGCTTGACGGCTTCCGGCTCTGAGACAGCTTCCTCGCCGCTTCCGTCCCGGCCGTTCCCACTCACCAGCGGCTTCTCCACCAGCGGCTTCTCCACGAACGCCTTCTCCTCGACGACACGCCGCCTTGGCGCTTTGCCTCGCGAACCGAGGCTGTCCCATACGATCACAAGCGGGGTCGCGTTGAAGATCGAGGAGTACGTTCCAATGATGATACCGGCCAGCAGCGTGATGTAGAAGTGCCTCAGAAGCGGACCGCCAAATGCGATCAGCATGGCCAAGGTCAGACAGACCGTGAAGCTCGTGTTGATCGACCGAGAGAGCACTTGCAGGATGCTGCGGTTGGCGAGCTGCTCGAAGCTCTCGCCGCGCTGCCTGTGCCGCAGGTTCTCACGGATTCTGTCGAACACAACGATCGTATCGTGAACGCTGAAACCGATGATGGTCAGCACAGCGGTCACGAACAAGCTGTCCGTTTCCCAGCCGAACCAGTGCCCCAGAATCGCGAAGCCTCCAAGGATAAACAGCGAGTCGTGTATCAGCGCAATGACCGCGCAGGTGCCGTACTTCAGCCCCGTCATTAACCCGCCTATGGCAAACCGGATCGCCAGGTACAGCACGATCAGGAGAGACGCGACGATCACCGCCTTGAACGCGTTGATTGTCAACTCCTTACTGATAGTAGGTCCAACGCTGCTCACCGACGCAAACGCCGGTTTGCCGGTCTCCTTGTCAATGGTTGCCAGGCCATACTTCTCGTTCAGCGAATCGCGCAGGGCGTCCATCTTCGTCTTATAGTCCGGACTCTCGGACAGCAGGCTGGTAGTGATATATGCGGTCTTGCCCTGCTCGACAAGCTGCACTTCGCTGCCGGGTGAAACGACATCAACCGCGTTGCGTACGCCGCTCAGCGGTACGCCCTGCTTGAACGACGCCTGGATCGTGGTTCCCGATATGAACTCGATACCGGGGCGGAGGTGGTACATCCCCAGCACGATAACGCCCGGGATGATCACGACGGTGCTAAGCAAGAAGAACCAGTTCCGCTTGCCGACGATGTTCCAGTTCGTCTTCTCCGGCGCGAGCCAGCCGGTATTGAGGCCGTAGAGGTCCGGGTTCTGCGCCCACTCCCAGTTGACGAGCAAGTGCAGGAAGGTCCTGGTCACCGTGATGGCCGTGAACATACTGATCGCGACACCGATAAGCAGCGTGAAGGCGAAGCTCTGCACCGGTGGCCGTGCCCAACCACATCAGAACGGCGCAGGTGATCGCCGTACACATGTTGGAGTCGAAGATCGCGGTAAACGCCCTGTTGAAGCCGGCGTCGATGGCCGCGCGCAGCGTCTTGCCGCCCTTAAGCTCTTCCTTTAGGCGTTCGAAGATCAGGATGTTGGCGTCAACCGCCATACCGATTGATATGATCAAAGCCGCCATACCCGCCAGTGAGAGGGTATAGTTGGGAATGATCTTGTATACAGCTACGGCGAAAAGCGCATACAGGCCCAGGGCGATGCTTGCCAGCACGCCGGGGAGCCTGTAGTAGAAGATCATAAACAGGAAGACGAGCACCAGGCCCACGACACCCGCAATCAGTACCTTGGTGATTGTCTGAACGCCAAGGTTGGGCTGGACGACGTCCATTCCGATCGTCTTCAATGGCACCGGCAGCGCGCCTGCGTTGAGGTAGCTGGCAATGCGAGTGGCTTCCTTGAGGGTGAGGCCGCCGCCCTCGATGATGGCCTTGCCGTCGCTGATCTTGCTCTTGATACTGGGCGCGGTGAGCAGTTTGTTGTCGTAGAACACGGCAAGCGTCTCGTCGAGGTGCGCACCGGTGAAATCTCGGAAGATATCGGTGCCCTTCTCGGTTGAACTCGATCTCGATGACGGGAAGCGTGGTGCCGGGCTTGAACGCGGATTTGGCGTTCGGCAGCAGCATTGCGCCGGTCAGGACGGGCTTGGCGTTCGGGCCGATGACTTTGTCGATGATCTCTCGGTCGTCCTTGCCTTTGCCTGAGACCAGCACCTCGCCTTTCGGGCCCGTGAACGTGAGCGTCCTCTGCTCGTCGCCGCCCTGGGTCATCCGCCATTGTCCGAGCGGGTTGGCCGTGGAGTAGAGGTCGCTTCATGTAGTAGAAGTCCAACGAGGCGCTCTGCTGGATGTCAGCAATGGCCTTCTCCTTGTTCTCCACGCCCGGAAGCTCAACCACAACCCTGGCCGTATTGGTGGTCGGGTTCTCGACTCTGACAACGGGTTCGGTGACGCCGGCGAAGCCCTTGACGCGTGTGCGAATCGTGGTCGCAACCGTCTTCATCTTCTCTTCGCGTTTCGTGGGCGTAGTCGGCCAATCGCTCTTCTGCTTCGGGTTGATCTGCAGCACGACCCGCAGACCGCCCGCGATGTCAAGACCCCGGCTGATGGGTTTGAGCCAACAGATGATTCCCGAGGCAATCACAAGCGCTATCACTAACAGGAAAAGCTTCTGATACTTCGACACTGATCTATCCTCCCAAACAGACAAGCTGGCCGCCTTCACCAGCGAGAGCGTTATTCGCCCCGCGAGCAACGCGGGGCCAGGCGCAATACTGCTAAGACGCAATACAGGCCGGTTCGCGCCGTCCTGTGCGCGACCAGCCCTGACTAAGACAGAGCCATTATATCGCGCGATGTCAACAAAAAGCAAGCGCACGAGCCTGCCGCCAAAGTCCAAGACCCAAAGTCAAAAGTCGAAAGTCCGGCGCATACTACTTCACCAATAGCTGCCCGCTCCGTTATAATGGGCAGCAAAGGAGAAACACCCAATGCGTATTCAGATACTCGGCACCGCGGCTGCCGAAGGCTGGCCGGCGGTGTTCTGCGGGTGCAAGACCTGCGCCCGCGCCAGGGCGGCCGGAGGTTACAACATCCGAAGCCGCGCATCCATCCAGATCGACGACATCTACAAGATCGACCTTCCGCCGGACACCTATTATCACGTCATCCGCGACGGACTCGATCTGTCCAAACTCGCCCACCTGTTCATCACCCACTCGCATCCCGATCATCTCGACCTCGCCGAGCTGGGTTTCTCGCGCCCACCGTTTGCCCACGATCTCGCAAACGCGCCGATTAGAATATACGGCAATGAGACCGTCACGAGTGCCATTTCCATGCGCTTCGGCGAGGCAAACTCCCAATAGAGCTGACTACAGTGAAGCCGTTCGAGCCGATCCAAGCAGGCAGCCTCGTCTTTACCCCAATCGAGGCTCATCATAACCCAAACGAGCTGTGCCTCAACTACATGATCGAGTCGGACTCGGCCAGGGTGCTCTATGCGTCCGACACCGGCGAATACGAGCAGGGCACGCTGGACTTCCTGAAGATCGCGCGAGTTCGATCTGCTGATCTCGGAGTGCACCCAGGGAACGCTGCCACTCCCGGCCACGAATCACATGAGCTTCGAGGCCGTGCTGCGGCTGCGCGACGCCATATCCCGATCGGGCAGTCTGCGGACGATCATAACCCACTTCTCCCATAACATCGGCTTGCTGCACGATCGAGCTGGAGGCCATAGCGAAGCCCGAAGGCGTGGAAGTGGCGTGGGATGGGATAGTGTTCGACGTGTAGTTCGGTTCTGAATGCTCAATGGTTAGTGTTGAATGTTGAATAGCGGGAACCTATTGAGCATTCAACATTCAACATCTCAACATTTGGGCAGCCAGGGCGCCAGCAGCGGAGGCGGCGAGGAAGAACTCGGGGTCCTGCTCGAAGGACCGGCCCATGCTCGACATTCGAACGCCCTTCTCCTGCAGCTCGATGATCCCCGGCTTGCCGTCGAGCACGCGCACCTTGTGCCGGTAGGAGATCGCGCTGTGGGCGATCTGCTCCTGGATGATGTTGCAGCTTCATCTGGTCGATCATCGGCAGCGCAAGGGTGCATTTGGTCATCGCGACAAGGCCGAGGGCGGTCAGCGTGTGATGGCTCAGGCCCTGGTGGCGCGGGCGAGGATCGGCATAGCTGATGCGGGCGATGGCAATCGCGCTCCCTCCGAGCAGGTTGACCGCGTTCACGATCTCCCCCTGCTCGATTGCCGAGAAACCGAACCGCGTGCCCGTCCCGACATGCCCCGGACCGGGACAGATCACCACCGCGTCCGCCGCGGCGGCCTGCCTGGCGGCGATCAGAGCAGTGTAGACGTTGACCGCCTCCATCTCGCCGCCGAACGCCTGCCCCGCCGTGATCGTGCAATCGATAAGTCCCTTCTCGCGCAGCTCCGCGGCAAGCCTGCTGAACGCAAGCGGCAGCGCGGCGGTGTCAGTCATTATGTAGGCGACGCGCGCGCGATGGGCGCTCGATCTCTTGATCGCGGCCGCGGCGGGCGCGAGCTGGCTGTGGAGTTGGCCGATCACGACCGGCATCCCGGCAAGCGACTCGAAGCTGTCGATGGCCGTCCGGTGGGGCGAGTCCTCCTCCTCGACAGAGAGAACCGTGTGCTGGACGGGCGTGTAGCGGGCCTTGACGATGTGGCCGGCTTCTTCGACGGCCGTTTCTTCGACAGGCTCAGGATGAGTAAGGTTGGCCATGACGAAGTCGATCCCGCCGGTGCCGAGGTTCTTCGTGACGGCGGTGGTGTTAAGTAGAATCTCGTCGCCGACGCTGATCGGCGCCGGTCAGGCGCGTGTACGCAATCGCGTGGCGGGATTCGCCCGCGACATCGACCGTGACCTCGCACGCGCCCTCACGCACCGCGTCTATTGACTTGACCGTTCCTCGCGCACGAAGAAGCAAAGACACCTCCAGAAGGGAATTCCCTCGGGAAAGGGAGAAAATCAGAAACGGGAGAAAGGGAAGGAGGGGAAGATCCCTTCCGGGTTTCTCCCTTTCTATCTTTCTGCCTTTCCCGATTGTCCCTTCCCTACAGCCTCTATGGCTCCGCGGCGCAGTCGATCAGCGCCGCGGCGAATTCGGCGGTCTTGACGAGTCCCGCGATGCTGAGTTCCTCGGTGGTCGCGTGCGGGCCGGAGTAGCCGGTCCCTATCACCAGCGCGGGTATGCCGGCTTCGTTATACACGTTGGCATCGCTGCCGCCGCCGCCTTCGAGAAACACAGGCTCGATGCCCACGCGGCGCGACGCGGCCATCCCGAGCTTGACGATGTCATCGTCCGGGGTCCAGCGGTATGTCGAGTATTGGCGGCTGACTGTAACCGTTGCGGTCGCTCCTATCTTCGCGGCCTCATCCTCGAAGAGCTGCTTCATGTGCCTGACCTGCACGTCGAGTTTCTCGTTGTTGCGACTGCGAGCCTCGGCGCCGACCGTGACGTGATCGGGAACGATATTGCGCGCCTTGCCGCCCTCGATATGGCCGACGTTAGCCGTGGTTTCCGCGTCGATGCGACCAAGCTTCATCCTGGAAATCGCATTGCTCGCGGCGACGATGGCGCTTACTCCCTTCTCAGGAGCGATGCCGGCGTGCGCGGCCGTGCCATGGATTTCGACCGCCAGGCTGTCGTGCGTGGGCGCGCTCAGAATGAGGCCGGCGACGGGACGCTCGGTGTCGAACACATAGCCCATCTTTGCGCGGATCTTGGAGTGATCCAGCCCGCGCGCGCCCCGCAGACCCTGTTCCTCGGAGATGCTGAAGATCACCTGAATGTCGCCGTGCGGCGCGCCGCGCTCGATAACGTCCTCGACCGCCTCGATGATGGCGGCGACTCCGGCCTTGTCGTCGGCCCCGAGTATGGTCGATCCGTCGGTCTTGATCGTGTCGCCGTCGAACACGAGCTTGATGTTGTCCGTGGGCTCGACGGTGTCCATGTGACCGGAAAGAAAGATCGGCGTGGCGGAGTTCGTGCTGCCTTTGAGGAACCCCGTCACGTTCCCGGCGTCGCCATTGATCCTGGACCCTGCGTCGTCCTCCTCGACTTCAAGGCCAAGCGATGCAAGCTTCGCCTTGACGTAGTCCGCCACCCCGCGCTCATGGCGCGAGGGACTGCTGATCGATACCAGTTCCACAAAAGTCTTCTTCACGCGCTCGGCGTTGATCATCGATTCACCTCGTAAGTGTAACCTTGCTCAGTCCGCGGGGCCTGTCGGGGTCGAATCCGCGCGAGAGCGCAAGGAAGTATGCAAGAAACTGCCCGGGTATCACGTAGACCAGCGGGCTGAGCTCTTCGGCGATAGAGACATCGAGCCGGATCGGCATCGTCGCGTGGGAGAGTATCTCCTCCTCGCTGCTTATCACCGCGACCTCCGCCTTTCGCTCGGCCAGACGCGAAGCCATGTCCACCATCGTCGGGAACGACTTGCCGGGCGGAGCGACTAGAAAACAAGCCTCGCTCTCGGAGACCGCCGCGATGGGGCCGTGCTGAAAATCGGCTGTCGAATATGCCAGCACGCCGATATAGCTCGTCTCGGCGAGCTTGAGGGCGGTTTCGAGGGCGGTGCAGTAGTTGTAGCCTCGCGAGAGCACGTAGCCGTCCTCCATGAACCGATACCGTTCCGCGCGCTTGCCGAGATAGTCCTCCATTCCCAGCGCCGACCGCATCGCATCCGCGCAGGCCAGAAGCTGCCTGGTGGCATGCTTGACGTCGTGCGAAAGCGACGCGCTGAGAAGGTAGAGCGCGGCGAGCGTGGACGTATAGGTCTTAGTGGCGGCGACGCCCTTCTCCTGGCCGGCGTGGCAGAGGATGGTGTGGTCAGCGATCTGAGTGAGAGTGGAGCCGGCAACGTTGGTGATCGCGGCGGTCAATGCGCCCGCCTGCCTGCAGCGGTCCAGGCACTCAGCTACGTCGGTCGCCTGCCCGGACTGCGATATCCCTATCACCAGCGCACGGTCCATCTTGAGCTTCGCGTCGTAGAGCGTGAACACGGAAGGGTCCGCAAGCCCGACCGGAAGCGAATTCCTGATCTCGAGCAGATACTTGCCGTAGATGGCGGCGTGGTCGGACGTGCCGCGCGCGGCCATCATGACGAGATCGATGTCCCTGCGCTCGATCTCGGCGGCAAGACGCGCGGCGGTTCCCTGTTCCGAATCGGCCAGCCTCGCGATCACGTCCGGCTGCTCACGAATCTCACTGAGCATGAACGACATGGCAAACCCCAATATCAGATGTCGGAAGTCGGAGATCTGAACTCCGTTCCGACAAGTTCGTACTGCTTGACAATCTCATCAGCGAACGGCGAATCCGCGGCAAGGCCGCTGATCTCCGCCAGAGCACCTCGCACGCCCTCGCGCTGCACGATCTCCTGAACCTTGCGCGCGGTCGGGTCGCCGGGCGGATTGAAGTGCAGACCCGCGGCGATGGCCTTGCAGACGTTGGCCGGAAACTCGCCATTCTCCCAGACAAGCTTCGCCGCGCCGACCAGCCTGTCCTCCGGGCCGAGTTTGCGCATTGGGTCGCCACCGACACGCGCGACCTGATCGGCAAGCGCGACGTTGGCAAATCGCGCGAGCAGATCCTCTATGTGGGCCTGGTGCTCAGCCGGATCGAAGCCGTGCTTCGCGATCAACGCGCGGCCGGTTTCACCCAGCACGGCGCGGACGGCGGCGTTGACTTGATCGTCGCGCATCGCCTGATATATGAACTCGTAACCCTTGAGGTAGCCGAAATACGCGGCGGCGGCGTGACCGGCGTTGTGCGCGAAGAGCTTGCGGTCAACAAACGCCTGAAAGTTCTCGCGCGGCTCCACTCCGACGAGGGTCGGGAACTCGCCCTTTATACCCGCCTTGGCGACCGGCAGGTGCTTATACGGCTCGACCAGCACCAGCAGCGGGTCGTCATCGTGCTTCTGGACCGGCACCATCCGGCCAACCACGCTCTCGACAAAGCCGATCTTCGCGTCGAGATACGCGTGATACCGATCCGGCAGCGCCTTCGCGACCTCTCCGCGCAGGAACGGCCCCATGTTCTGCAGGTTCTCGCAGATGATGATGTTGACCGGCGCTTCGACGCCTGCATCCGCTCGCGCCTTGACCCCGGCGGCGATGGTCGGGGCGATCCGAGGCAGCACGTTCACGCCCACGGCGGTGCACATCAAATCGGCCGTGCGTATCTCATCGGCGACCGCATCTATATCAAGCCCATTGACCGCGCGGACGTTGGTAACCGTCACAATCTCCGGCTTCTCCTGGGCCAATCGTATCGGATACGACCGCCGCTCGTTGAGCAGCCGGACCAACTCCGGCACGACATCCACGAACACGACTTCAAAGCCGGATTCGCTGAACAACTGACCCGCAAACCCGCGGCCGATATTGCCGGCCCCAAACTGAACAGCCTTACGCAAAACCACTCCTCCGACCAAACCAGAACGGGACTCGGACGAACACGGATTGTACGGAGTTCCACGGATTCAGTATCCATCCGTCTAGTCCGCGTGCATCAGTGTTCCATTTCCACGACTTTCGACTTTTGACTTCTGACTATTCCAAAGAGAACGGCATAGGAAGATAGTCATCCAGCGTGTAGACTTGTACTCCCCACCGCCTGCTGTCGTCAAGATGAGCAGCGGCTCGTCCTCCGGTGCGAACTCGGAGATCACCTGCAGGCACGCGCCGCAGGGGCGCGGCATCTCCTCTGCCTCAACGGCGATTGCGACTGCCTGGATCTGCGTCTCGCCCTCGGAAATCGCTTTGAGAACGGCGACTCGCTCCGCGCACATCGTCAGGCCGTAGGACGCGTTCTCGACATTGCAGCCGAGGTAGACCTTCCCCGACCCGCCCATCACCGCCGCGCCGACGCGATACTCCGAATACGGCGAGTATGCCCTCTCCCGCTGCCCCATCGCCGCCGCCATCATCGCAAGAAGCTGAGCCCTATCAACCATCTCCCGCCCCCGCCCCAGACAGACTACCATAAAAGACTATCAGATTACGCACAAGAAGGCCAGCCGCCAGACAGGAGGTTCCGTAACCGCTCAGCAAGTGCGAGCACCACGTCATGCTGAACTCGATTCAACACCCAGCCGGGCGTGTCATGCTGAACTCGATTCAGCACCCAGGCCCTTGACAAACAACCGTTCGCAGAGTAGACTACTGGCGACAGAGCTTGCTTTCTCTGCCAACACCGTACACCAGCCGGTACCGGATGAAGTGCTGTAGGAGGGGTTTCCAAACCCCGAATGCACAGGCCTCACGCTCGGAAATCGGGGTTTGCAAACCCATCCTACAACCGGACGGAGCTTATCGGCAGGCTGAGGTGTTTCGGGATTTGAACGCAGTGGAGATCCCGAAACACCGGAGCGTGGACGACAGCGCCCGCAGGGCCGCGAGAGTCGAGGGGCGGTCGGGAGGGCACCATGCCAGCAAAGACAACCGCACTAGCTCTGATACTCCTTCTGGCATCCGCGCTTTGCGCGAGCGCGGAAACCGACACAGCCGGCGTCGTGGCCAAGGCGAAACCGGCGATCGTCACGATCACAACCTACGACTCTGCGGGCAAGGAAGCGGGTCTCGGCACCGGCTTTCTCGTTGACGACAGCCACGTCGTCACGTGCTATCACGTCATGGAAGAAGCCGCCAAGGCAACCGTCAAGACCGCCGACGGCAAGACCTTCAAGGTCAAGGAAATCGCCGCGTCCGACCGCATCGCCGACGTAGCGAAGCTGTCGCTGACCGCCCCAATCAAGGGCGCGAAGTCCCTCACGCTCTCCAAGTCCCTGCCCAAACAGGGCGAGAAGGTCGTGGTAGTCGGCAGCCCGCTGGGACTGGAGCTTACCGTCTCGGACGGCATAGTCTCCGCAATCCGCGACCTCCCCGGCATCGCCAAGATGCTCCAAATAACCGCCCCCATCTCCCCCGGCAGCAGCGGAAGCCCTGTTCTCAATCTTACCGGCGAAGTTGTCGGCGTCGTCACTTCCTACCTCGCCGAGGGCCAGAACCTCAACTTCGCAGTTGCGTCCGAGCAGGTGGCCTCGCTCAAGGCGTCGCCGTCGGCCCTGCCGGGCACTCTGACCTTCCAGTACGGAAGACAAGGTGTGGCAGGAGATACGAGTAGGCTTAAAAACGCCTTCCATGAAGATTACGCCAAGGCTTTGCCCCATTTTGAGAAGGCAGCTCGTCTTAAGCCGGACGACCCTCAGTGCTGGTTCCCTCAAGGGCTGCTGTTACGACGCCCTTGGCCGCTACTCCGAGGCCGTTAACGCCTACAAGCAGGCCATTCGGATCAAGCCGGTCTATGCGGATGCGCACTACAACCTCGGAGTCGCATACGACGACCTTGGCCGCTACTCCGAGGCCGTCGACGCCTACAAGCAGGCCATTCGGATCAAGCCGGACTTCGCAGAGGCGCACTACAACCTCGGAATCGCATACTATGACCTTGGCCGCTACTCCGAGGCCGTTGACGCGTACAAGCAGGCCATTCGGATCAAGCCGGACTTCGCGGAGGCGCACGGCAACCTCGGAAACGCATACGACGCACTTGGCTGCTACTCCGAGGCCGTTGCCGCCTACGAGCAGGCCATTCGGATCGAGCCGGACGATGCCGAAGCCCACGACAACCTTGGAGGCCACGTATGCCGACCATGGCCGCTACTCGGATGCCATTGCCGCCTTCAAGCAGGCTATTCGGATCAAACCCGACTTTGCGGAAGCGCACTACAACCTGGGGCAGTCATACCTTCTGACTGGTGACAAGGGGTCAGCCCTTGACGAGTACAGGATACTAAAACCACTTAACGCAAAACTGGCAGATGACCTGTTTGATGATATCTACAAATGACAGACGCCACCGGGTCTGTGGGCCTGTGCGTTGTGTCAGATGACGCCTCTCAAGTGTCCCCCGCTCTGGGAACCGGGGGTTGGTAGAGGAATGTGGGCGACAATGAAATCCAAGGGTATCATGATCGTGTTGGCGGGCGCACTACTCATCGCCGCCGCGTTCGTGTATGGCGGGGTGTATGAAGTCAGAGGCGTCGGCGGTACGCCGGTGTGCTATGTGGTTAACCGCTTCACTGGCAAGACCTGGTTCGTGACGCCAAGTGACAAGAGAGTCATCCGTGAAGAACGGGCCGGCAAGACGTAGGAGATGGGCCGCGCGTTGAACGGCGCGGGACTCGCAGGAGGCAACATGCCAACAGTCTCTACACTGTACGATGTCTTCTCCGCCAATCTGCAACTGTATAGCAAGGAGCACAGCGGGTGTTTTATGTGTCCATTGTGCCTCCGTACCTTCTCCCGCGATCAGATTCGCAGTGATCTCCATAAGGCTCACATCATTCCTAAGTTTCTGGGCGGAAGAGACTGGACCCTCACCTGCAGGAGGTGCAACAACAAGGTGGGGAGCGAGATCGAGAGCTGTGAGAAAGAACGTGCCAACTTCAACTGGGCGCTTTTGGGCGATGGCAATGAGACAACGCGCACCCGGACAGTAGTCCGTAACGAGCGGGGTGATGCTGTCGGGCCAGTGCAGGCAGATATGAGAGGTGTCCGGTCCGGCGCAGATCGTCGGTTGCGGATGAATCTCCAGCCAAAGGCGTCAAATCCTGAGGCATCCAAACTGCTCAATGACCACCTATCTGCTGGACGCGGGCCCGTGAGATTCGAGTTTCGTGTTACGCGGAGTTCCAAACGTGCCAACCTGACCTACGTTCATGCCGGGTACCTGTTCATGTTTCACCAGTTTGGCTACGAGTGGGTGTTCAGTCCGGGCGCGGAGACCATTCGCAAGCAGATCATGTCGCCGGATGATCCGATCATCGTTCCCATGTCCCCCGCACTGCGCGGATTGCAGATCCCGGATAGCGCGATGGGTGCTCTCCTTGTCGCCGAACCAGCAGACTTCTGCCAGTTTCTTATCGTACTGCCCTTGGTCCGTGGTTGGGCCAAGCGCTACGCTGTGTGGATGCCGTTGTTCGGGTGTCCGTATCGCCAGCCTCCGGAGCAGAGAGGCGTCCAACTGACAGCTGTGCACGTGCCGGATCATCATGCATACCTCCATCGGCCTGACTCGCACATGCAGGGCCGTCGGTTTGCACTCCATCACCTCGCGAGCAAGCGCTGAGGCTGCTATCGACCGTTCGCCCGGCAATTCCCTTTGCCGGGCGCAGGTATCCGGCAACTCCGTTGCCCAACCGCCCCGAATCGCTGAACCGCTGAATCCAGACGACACCGTAGAAACCGCCGGCATGCGCTGTTTCGGGATTTCGTGCATGCTCTCGCCCATGCCATAAGTGGAGTTGCGGTCGAAGCGTACCGCCTGAGCCAACCAACCGGCCCAAATCCCGAAACCTGCCGCGGCACCCGCGCAACCGACTACATCCCCGTTCGCCCGGCAATTCCGTTTGCCGGGCGCGGGTATCCGGCAACTCCGTTGCCCAACCGCCCCGAATCGCTGAACCGCTGAATCCAGACGACACCGTAGAAACCCCCGGCATGCGCTGTTTCGGGATTTCGTGCATGCTCTCGCCAATGCCATAAGTGGAGTTGTGGTCGAAGCATACCGCCTGAGCCAACCAACCGGCCCAAATCCCGAAACCTGCCGCGGCACCCGCGCAACCGACCACATCCCTAGTCCACGAAGGTGGACTTCGTATCGCGTAGCCTCGAATTCATTCGAAGGGCACACCACCGAATCCATTCGAACGCCACGCGACGTGCGCTGTCTCACTGCCCGTTCGCCCGGCAATTCCGTTTGCCGGGCGCAGGTATCCGGCAACTCCGTTGCCCAACCGGCCCAAATCCCGAAACCTGCTGCGGCACCCCCGCAACCGACTACATTCCCAGTCCACGAAGGTGGACTTCGTATCGCGTAGCCTCGAATTCATTCGAAGGGCACACCCGTCCAATCCGTGTTCGTCCGTGTTCCATTCCCCTGCCGCAGCCTACTTCATCGTCACCACCGTCGCCCCGCTGCCCCCTTCGGCGGGCTCGCCGAGGCGGTAGGATTGCACGCCAGGATGCTTCTTGAGCATCTCCCAAACGACCTGCCGGAGCGCGCCGGTGCCTTTTCCGTGGACTATCCTAAGATTGTGCATTCCCGCGGCCATAGCGTCGTCGAGATACTTGTCCACCTCTATCAACGCCGCCTCCGCGCGCATGCCCCGAACGTGAATCTCAGGCTCGAACTCGCGCGCCTTCTCAAGCGCCATCTTGGACTCTTCGGACTGCACGCGGACCTCTTTCGGCGCGCCCTTTGCCTTGCGAAGCGCGGAAATCGGCACCGTCACGCGCATCGCGCCGATCAGCACGACAACCTTACCGTCAACCGGCCCCTCCACGATCTCGCCGTCCTGGTTGACGTTCGCGATGCGGACGGCGGCGCCGGGGCCGAGATCGGCGCCTTGCGGCAGGCGCTCTTCTTTTTCATCTGCGGGACGGGGCTGATCCTGTCCCATCACGGCGGCCTTCTCGTCGAACTGCTCGATGAGGGCCTCCGCCTTCTTCTTGAGATCCTGAGCGCGCTTGGAGTCCTTCTTCTGAGCGGCGAGCTGTTCGAGGGTGTGGTCGAGCTTGCGCTGATACGCGTCGAGCATCGCCTGAGCGCGTTCGCGGGCCTTGTCCTCCACGCGCCCCCGCACCGTCTCCAGGCTCGCGATCTGTTCTTGATAGCGGCGGCGGAGGGCGTCCGCGTCCGACGTGATACGCTGCGCGGCGACCTTTTCCTGGGCGGCGGCGCGCTGGGTTTCCTCCAGTTTGCGAATGAGACCGTCAGCGGTTGCCACCTGGGCGCCGAGGTTGTCTCTGGCCTGCGATATGATCGACTGCTCGAGGCCGAGCCGGCCCGCGATGGCGAAGGCGTTGCTCGCGCCGGGCAGGCCGACCTGCAGGCGGTATGTGGGCATGAGCGTCTCGGGATCGAACTCCACGCGCGCGTTCTGGATTCCCTCGCGCTGATACGCAAACTCCTTTAGCTCGCCGTAGTGTGTGGTCGCGACGATCCTCGCGCCCCGGCCGAGCAGGTAATCGAGTATGGCTTTGGCGAGCGCGGCGCCCTCCGCGGGGTCGGTGCCGGCGCCGATCTCATCCATCAGGACGATCGCCTTCCCGCTCGCCCCACGCGTAATGCGGACGATATTGTTCATGTGCGAGGAGAATGTCGATAGCGACTGCTCGATGCTCTGTTCGTCGCCGATGTCGGCGAAAACCTGATCGAAAACGGCGAGTTCGGTGCCAGGCTCGGCTGGAATGTGCAGACCGCTTGCGCCCATCAGCGAAAAGAGGCCGATCGTCTTGAGGCTGACGGTCTTACCGCCGGTGTTCGGGCCGGTTATGAGGATCGCGTTGAAGTCCTTGCCGAGCGTGACGTCGATGGGCACGACCTCGCCTTCGAGCAGCGGATGCCGGCCGCTTATGATGTCGATGCGGCCCTCGTCGTTGAGGATCGGCTCGGTGGCGCCCTGGGCGATGCTGAGTTTGGCGCGAGCGGATATCGCGTCGATCAAGCCGACGACGTTGAGCGTGGCGAGGATGCGTTCGCTATTGTGGCCGACCTTGACGGAGAGCTCGTGGAGGACCTTCTCGACCTCCTCGCGCTCCTTGACGGCGAGCTGCTTGCGCTGGTTGCCGAGCTCGACGACGGACGCAGGCTCCACGAAGATGGTCGCGCCGGAGGTGCTCGAATCGTGCACGATGCCGGGGATTACGCCCTTGTACTCGGCCTTGACCGGGATGCAGTATCTATCGCTGCGGATCGTGATCACGGGTTCCTGGATCGCGCTGCGATACTGGCTGGACTGGAGGAATGACTGCATCTTTTCGGACAGCCGGGAGTGGGCGATGCGCAGTTCCGACCGCGTCCGGGCCAGGGCGGGGCTGGCGGAGTCCTTGACTTCTCCGGCGGAGGAGATGGCGTTGGAGATCGCGTCCTCAACGGGCTCAAAACGCTCGATCTCGCCACCCAGATCGCCGAGAATCGCGGTACTTCGGGGCCAGTTTCGACAGAAACGCACCGAGACGCGACGATGCCTGGAGCGTGCCGAGCACCGAGAGCAGCTCATTTGGCTGCAAAATCGCCTCGATTTTCGCGCGTTCCACGAGGGACCGTACGTCTTCAATGCCGCCCAGCGGGATGTTGCCCTCGTACTGCAGGATCGCGCGCGCCTCGGATGTCTCGGCCTGCTTTCTCCGCGCCGTTTCGAGATCGGTGGTCGGGTACCAAAGACCGGCGACCTCTCGCCCAATCGCGCAGGCCGCCTGGTCCTGAAGCTTCGATATCACCTTCTCGAACTCAAGGACTCGTAGGGTGTGCTCCTCCATGATCCAGAATGATTATAGCACTTTGGGGTGTCGGGTGTCAGGTGTCGGGTATCACCCGACACTCACAACCTATATGTAAGGTTGTGAGGTGGCGGCGGCTGATCTTACTTCGACAACCCCTTATAGGACGCGCGGGTTCTGGGTTCGGCCATGTAGGACGGCGCGACCTCGGCCCAGGCCTTGTAGTGCGCGGTTTCTTTGTGGGCAGCGGCGGACTCGGGGGTGTCGTAGGCTTCGTAGAGCAGGAACCGGCAGGGGTCGTCCTTTGATTGCAGGACGTCGAACCGCAGGTTGCCAGGCTCCTTGGACGACGCCTCGGAGTTCGCCAGAGTGGCTTTGATGAAGTCGTCGAGGCATTCGGGTTTGACGATGATGTTGACTATTGTGACGTGCATGCTCTGCTCCTATTCAAGCCCCACCTCGCACGAGACCTCCTCCAGCATTGTGCCGGTTTCGGCGACGGATTCGGCGATGAGGGAGATGGCGGTGTCGAGGTCGGATTCGGGTATGATCAGCGGCGGCTCGACTCGGACGACTTTGGGGTTGTTGAGGCTGTAGGCTGCCAATAGATCGCGCCGGCCGCAGCCGGTGATGACCAGCGCGGCGATATCGTCCTGCGCGAACTCGATCCCCGCGAGCAGGCCCTTGCCGCGCACCTCCTTGATCATCCACGGGTAGCGCCTCTGCACGTCCTTGAGGCCGTTTAGAAGCTTCTCGCCGAGCACGCGCGAACGCTCGACCAGGCCCTCCTCGATGGTCGTCTCGATCGCGGCGATGATCGCGGCGCAGGCGAGCGGGTTGCCGCCGAATGTCGTCGAGTGCAGATACGGGTTCGTGCCGAACATCGAGTCCCAGATCGTCGGCGTTGGACGAGAACGCCCCGACCGGCATCACCCCGCCGCCGAGCGCCTTCGCCATCGTCACGATGTCCGGCTGCACGCTCATAGTGCTCGCTTGCGAACATCTTGCCCGTGCGGCCGAAGCCCGTGCGGACTTCGTCGAGGATGAGCAGAGCGCCGTTGGCATCGCATATCTCGCGGACCTTTGTGAAGTAGTCGTCGGGAGCGATGTTCACCCCACCCTCGCCCTGGATGACTTCGAGGATCACCGCGGCGGTGCGGTCGCTGATTGCGTCGGCGAGCGCGTCGGCGTCGCCGAAGGGAACCTGCTTGGTTTCCGGCAGCAGCGGTTCGAAGCCCTGCTTGTAGACGTCGCGGCCGGACACCGAAAGGCTGCCGAAGGTCTTGCCGTGGAAGCCATTGACCGCGCCGATGAACTCCGGCCGGCCGGTGTGCTTGCGCGCGCATTTCAGCGCGCCCTCCACGGCCTCCGTGCCGGAGTTGCAGAGGAACGAGTACTCGATGTCGCCCGGCAACACGCTTGCGAGCAGCTCGCAGGCGTCGGCAAGCTCGGTGGACATGAAGAAGTGGCTCTTGAGCGCCTCCTTTTCGAGCTGCTTCCTGACCGCCTCGACCACCTTGGGGTGCAAGTGCCCCAGGCTGAACGCACCGTAGCCTCCGACGCAGTCGAGAAACCTGCCGCCCGGACGCATCCCAGATATAGCAGCCCTCGGCGCGCTCCTCGGGAACCTGAAACCCGCCGAAGTTCAGTATGTTCGCGATCCCCGGATTCACGTATCGCCGGTATTTCTCGGTCGTCTCCTCGCTCAGCCGCTCTACCGCCGCTTCATCCAACGCCATCGTAACCTCCATCATCGGTTTCGGCCACTATCATACATCCTGCGGGCCAGCCAGTTCAAGAGGGAAGGGAATCGCGGAAGCGCTGAAGGCACGGAGACGCGGAAGGCAATTACGAATTACGAGTTACGAGTTGGCATTCGCAACTCGATGGTCCAGTGTCTCGCTCCCTCTCCGCGCCTCCGCGATTCCGAGAATGATGGCGTCACCCACTTACCCGGCCGGGGCGCTCGTGGACGGGGTAGGTGCCCCAGACGAGGCCGTACTTTGCCTTCGGGTCGTGGGCGCTCATCAGCAGCGTGACATACTGCGCGCGCTCGAAGGCATACGGGTCGGCGACGTTGCGCTGGCTGAGTGCGCCGCGGAAGTCCTCGATGGTCTCGTAGCCCTTATCGTCCATCCACTCGGCCAGCGCGGAGTTCATGGTCGTGATGTGATCTATGCCGTTGCGGTAGATCGTCGATACGACCTGCGTAACCTGTGCCCCGGCCAGAAGCTGGCGGATGACGTCGGCGCCGGTGTGGACGCCGGTGCTGGCAGCCAGCTCGACGTCGAGCACATCGGACAGGATCGCGATCCAGCGCAGCGGAAGGCGAGTTTCCTCGGGTTCACTGAGCGCCAGTCGGATTTCCAACTCCTCGGTGTCCGGGTTGATGGTCGGCTGGTAGAAGCGATTGAAGAGGACGAGGCCGTCGATGCCGGTTTCCTGCAGGCGTGCGGCGAAGTTGGCGACGGACGTATACCACGGGCTGAGCTTCACCGCCACCGGAATCGAGACGCTGGATTTCACTTCGGCGACCACGTCCAGAGATTGCTGCTCGATCTCGGCGGCGCTCTTGCTGGGGTCGGTTTCGAGGGAGTATAGGTTCAGCTCCAGGCCGTTGCAGCCGGCGTCCTCAAGCTGCTTCGCGTATTCCAGCCACTTGCCCATCGACGTGGCGTTAAGGCTTCCGAACAGAGGGAAGCTCACGGCTTTGCGCGCGTTCTCGACCCAGACGATGTGTTCGCGCGATCCGGCGTGCTCGAGCTGAGGGAAGTAGGTAAGCGACTCAGCGAAGTGATTCGAGCTCACCCTGAGTTCCTCCTCGACCTCCATCGCTTCGAGCTCGATCTGCTCCTGGAAGAGCGAGTAGATCACAAGCCCGCCCGCTCCGGCGTCCTGGGCACGCTTGATGTTGTCGATATTGTTGGACAGCGTGCAGGCGCCGACGATGATCGGACTGTTCACGTCGATGCCCACGAATGATGTGCGTATGTCTGCCATATCAGTGCTCCTGTTGAGGTTGTCTCGTTCACAGGTGTAATACCCGCGAGAGCATGAATAGAAACAGCACAGCTTGTGGTATACTCGATGAAACTAAAACGGGCGCGGCCTCGTCTAACGCTACTAGGCAGGGAACGCCTGGCCTGGTCGCCATCTGCTAGCGAGAAGACCGGCGGGCGGCGTCCACCCTATTCCCACGATCTCGGAAGAGACACCCATAAGGAGGAATCGCATTGAGAAAGGTTGTGTTCGTTGTCCTCTCGTTGGCGCTGATCGCTGCGGCGACAGCAGTGTTTGCCCAGCAGCCGCCCGCGGGCCAGCCCTCGGGACCCGGCCAGAACAGGTTTGGCGGGGGCATGATCGGGGGCATGATGATGGCCTGCCCGGCTATGGCGATTGCGCCTCCGGCGGCGGCAATGATCGAGCGAGCTACCAACCTCAACCTGACCGACGATCAGAAGACCAAGCTGACCGAGAAGCTGACCAAGGCCGACGCGACCCTGGCCCCGCTTCGGCAGAAGGCTTCGGAAGCCGCGACGGCGCTGCGCACCGCAGTCTATGCGGCGACGTTCGATGCGGCCAAGGTACAGACTCTCCTGACCGCCGCTCAGCAGGCCGATGCGGCGGTATCGACGGCTGAGCTTGCAGTGTGGACTGAGCTGCGCGCGATTCTTACCGCCGATCAGATCACTCAGTTGCAGCAGCAGCGCAGGGGTGGTTTCGGCGGCGGATATCAGGGTCAGCCCGGACAGGGCCAGCCCGGCCAGGGCCAGCCCGGGGGGCGCACGCGCGGCAACCGCAACCGCAACAACCAGCCGACTGACGGTGGCAATGGTGGCGGCGGCAACGCGCCGGCGCAGTAGACCGCCCTTCGATGTGCTCAGGTGTTTCGGGATTTCCACTGCGTTCAGATCCCGAAACACCGCAGGTGAATCAGACGTGTTGGTTCAGGGGTCGGATCGATGGATTCGGCCCCTGTCGGTTGTACGGCTAGACGGAGAGCCAGCGTGGATGCTGAATCAAGTTCAGCATGACATCCCAAACAGGCTACTTGCATGGTATACTGCGATTGGCAGGTCTACTTAATCGGAGTGTGCACCATGGCGTCTAGGAAGTTCGGGATGCTGATGCTACTCGCGGTCGCGGCCGCGTTTTTTCCCCTACCCTCTCACGCGAGCTATGCTGAGGGTGAGGTATTGGTCAGGTACAAGCAGGGGTTCGAGAAGAAGGCCCAGATGCGCGTTCAGGCGCTGGGAGTCGCGTCGGTGAAAAACGTCGGCAGGACCGGCATGAAGAGAGTCAAGCTGCCGAAGTCGATGTCCGTCGAGAGCGCGATAGCGAAGCTGAAGGCGGACCCGTCCGTCGAATACGCCGGCCCGAACCACATACTCCACATCACTACAGTGCCTCAGTTGTTCCCCAATGACGACCTGTTCGCAAACGGATATTATGACTGGATCTTCGACGACTACATCCCTCAGTGGGGGCTGTACAATGAGGACAACCGCGCCGATATTCACGCGCCCGAGGCGTGGTATATCACAACCGGCAGTCCGAATGTGCCCATAGCGGTCCTCGACACGGGAATCGATTTCAGCCATCCGGACCTCGCGTCCAAGATCTGGACTAATCCCGATGAGATCGCCGGCAACGGCATCGACGACGACGGCAACGGCCTCGTAGATGACGTTCACGGCTGGGACTTCGTCAACTGGGACAACGACCCGGCGGACGACAACGTTGACCCCTATGGTTTCGGCATGGAGATATTCCACGGCACATTCACGTCCGGCATAGCCGGCGCGGCCACAGATAACTACACCGGAATGGCCGGCGTGGCCTGGCAGTGCCCGATCGTGCCAATCAAGGTAGTGGACGAGACCGGCGAAGGGTTGGAAAGCGACGTTGCGGCGGGCGTGACATACGCGGTCGATCTCGGCGTGAGAGTCATCAACATGAGCCTTGCCGGAAACGAGGATGTGCCCGCGCTGCGAGACGCCGTCGCTTATGCGTGGCAGCACGGCGCGCTGTGCGTGTGCGCGTCCGGCAACGAGAACGTCTCGACCAATATGTACCCCGCGTGCTACCCCACGGCCCTCGCAGTCGGCGCGAGCAATCCGAGCGACAAACGCTGCACCGCCACGGATTGGGGAGCGGGAGGCAGCAACTATGGCGCATATCTCGATTGCGTAGCCCCCGGCAATATGATCGTGAGCGCGACCAGTATGCTGGAACCGCACGACTACTACTACAACGACGGCACCTCTGCGTCGGCTCCGTTCGTCGCGGGCGAGGCGGCGCTGCTGTGGTCGGCGCATCCCGAATGGAGCAATCAGAAGGTGTTCCTGCAGATCACACGCACCGCGGACGACATCTCACCGGCGGGTTACGATATCTACACCGGCTACGGCAGAGTGAACGCCTATCGCGCGCTCACCGAGTCCGTGGATGTGCTCACTAGCATCACGCAGGCGAAGAGCGCGACGGTCGGGAGCATGGTGTCGCTGACAGGCGTGGTGCTGACTACGTCTTCGGGCGAGATTGCCAACAGGCTCTACGTCGAGGACCCGAACCGCACCAATGGGATTCTGCTCCACTTCTCCGGCACGGTACCGGCGGGATTGACCGATGGTGACTCGGTGGATGTGAGCGGGTCGGTGGGCGTTGTCTCCGGCGAGGTGGCGATCATGGACCCGTCGGTCACAAAGCGGACCGACATCTTGAACTCCGCGCTGCATCCGCTGGGGATGAACAACCGAACGACCGGCGGGAGCGCGTGCGGCAATCAGGTCGGGGTCGTGGACCAGGTCCTCTTTCCCGCGCGAGATGGCGACCGGGTTGAACAACATCGGCATGCTGGTGCGCACGGCGGGAATCGTGAAGGCGGTCGGCACGGACTGGTTCTACCTCGACGACGGAAGCAACCTCGATGACGGAACGGGCTATACGGGCATGTACGTCTACGTCGGGACCTCGATAGTGCGGCCGAACACGAACAAGAAAGTGATCATCACCGGCATATCGAGCTGCGAGATTCTGTCCGGCTCGCCGGTCGCAAGGCGGGTGCTGAGGCCGAGAAGGCAGGGGGATATAAGGGTCCTGTAGGCCGCAGGTCAGGTGCTTCGCTTGTATTGCTTCAGGGGTCGAGTCAGCGGATTCGGCCCCTGGTTGTTGTACGGTTGGCGGTGGGCCGGACGCGGGTAATCGCCATCTGATAGCGATGGTATGGAGAAACAGATGAGCCAGGCTAGAACCATACGCAAAGTGCCACGAGGGCGATCCGTTCGCCTACGAGGTGCAGGGCGCGAACTACTTCGACACCGACCGTGGCAGACTCATCGACAACAGATCGCTGGTGCTGTTTGGCGATGGCGACAGCCTCACTGTCTCGACCGTCGATGCCCCAGTGCGGTTCCTGCTGGTCTCAGGCAAGCCCATCGGCGAACCGATCTCGTGGTACGGCCCGATCGTGATGAATACGCGTGAAGAACTGCGGGTTGCGTTTGACGAGTTGCGGGAGGGGACGTTTATCAAGCACGGATAGTCCCGCAACAGGATGGGCGTGGTGAAACTCAGAGGGGCTTGAACCCCGCCACGCAGTCCGTGTTGGCGCGGAACAGATCGCCCACCATATCCTTGATCTCCGAGAGGGAACAGACGGCCGACGTGAGCGGATCATACGCGATAGCGTGGAAGATTGCCGTCGGGTCCTTGTCCAATGCACCCCGTACCGCCATCTCGTCGCACGGCGCACCGATCCAGTAGGCGAGCATGCCGGCGATGCCCTGCACGCTATGACACAGGCCGACGGTCTTCAGGTCGGGGAAGGCCTCCTGCATGGCCCGGCAGAGTGTGGACATCGGGTTGGTGTAGTTGAGGACGACAGCGTCCGGGCAGAGGCGCGCGACGTCGCGGCAGATATCGAGCATAGCCGGGAGGGTGCGCAGCATACGAAAGACGCCGGCCGGCCCGCGCGTATCGCCGACGTTGATGTCCACGCCATAGCGCAGGGGTATCTGAAGGTCGCTCCATCGCTGGCTGCTGCCCGTGAGGCTGATGGTGACGATGACGGCGTCCGCGCCCGGCAGGACTTCAGAACGGTCAGTCGTCGCGGTCACGGTCGCCGGATAATCGCCTTCGCCTACTATGCGGTTCACCGAACGGCGGGCGAAGTCCAGCTTCCGCGGGTCCGTATTAACCAGCGCGATGTGACAGTCGCGGAAGGCCGGGAACGTAAGCACGTCCCGCACGAGATTGCGCGTGAATATGAAGCTCCCGGCACCGATGAAGGCGATCTTCTTCATGGCCTACCTGCGGTGTCTTGCGTTTCGGATATCCGGTCGTTTTCCCTCGAGCATTGGTTCTCACCGGCTTATACCGGATGGCCATACATAGAAAAGTTGGTTATCTGGTTCGTGCTGTCAAACTCGACCTTTGCCCATAGGTCACCATTCTCGTAAGTGCAAGTGATGTAGACCGTATTGCCCTCAACCCGAGCAAGAGCACGAGCTTTGAGTTTTCCTGCTTTGGCCGTTACAGCCGGCCACATTGCGGGAAACTTCTGACTAAAGAGCGGAACTGCTCGACTGCTGAAATCTCTCGTTGCTTGCTGGTAATTACCGGCTTCGAGCGAGTCGATAACGTTAAGTGCTCGATCAGCCAGAATTTGATTACCCGGAGTAGTGGCATTTGTCGAGCCATGGAAGACGATCAGCCCTATCACTGCAACTAGTGCAATAACAGCGGAAATGACAATAAGCACATTCTTCTTCGACATTGGTTCCTCCTCAAGTGTTCTGTTCTAGATTGCGTTGTCTGAAAGCCGATACTTGATATTGCATTCAAATCGCTGGCTCGCAGCCTGAATTGTGCGCCACAGCAGAGTGGTCCCGACGGTGTTTTTTGTCTTCATAGCAGGAGGGTCCGCGGACACCAGATGCGAGTCAGCCGGAAGGCGAAGAGCCAGCACGTATCCCCAGTCTTTATCAACGCTGTCGAGTTGATTCCAATGAAATACCCAGCAACCATCCGATTCGCTGATTGCGGGATGATTGACCATGCGAGATACACACATAAAATTGCACATCTCGCCGGGAGCCATTGACGTTGGAAGCTTCACACAATACATGTATGTATTGGGATAGTCGGGGTTGTCGTTATCCTCTTTGGCGAAAACAAGCTCCTCTCCTTGCACTCCCATATACTCAAATAGCACACTCTTGCTGGCGCAGAAGTTGATCTCACCGCTTTGTGGTTTTGAAAATCTCATGATCCCATAAAGCGTAGGCACACCATCCCTGCCCAATTCGACTATGTGCACATATTTACGCTCATGCTCCAACGCATCCAGAGCCGCGAGAATCTTGCCTGTGCTGTCGAGCCGACTTTGGCACTTCCGGCAGCCTTGCAGATGGTGTTTCACCGCATCTGATTCATCGGGCGACAAGGCTCCATATAGGTAATCGAGCGTTCTGGTCCTGCTTAACTCCGCGCATGTCATCTCCGTTGGCTCCTCCGTCACTTCGAGCACATCTTTTAGCATTCCTACCGCCCTGCTCACTCGCCATTTTGCCGTGCCGACGGCGCAGTTGGTCTGCTCGGCGATCTCGTGGTAGGTAAATCCGCAGTAGTGCTTCATCCAGAGAGCAGTCCTCAGATTCGGATCAAGTTTTTGGATAGCTTGGCGCACCCGGATAAGCTCTATATGATCCACACAGCCGACCGGTGAGTAGCTGGCCCTATCCGCCGTGTCATCATCACTGGTCTCGGCGCTCACATAACGACGGCGAATGTGAGCAAGGAACACATTTCTGGCGATTGTGGAGAGCCAAGCCCGGTCATTATCGCCTCGATAGCTCTCGATTCCATCGCGGGATTTGAGGTAGGTCTCTTGGAGTAGGTCGTCTGCCAGATCTATGTCCCGGGCAAGGCCGATCAGCATACGTCTCACGTATTGCCTATCCGACGCCCATATCCGCTCAAGGCTTTTGTCTGTATGCTCGATTGCCTGTATATGCGCCAAACTGCTTCCCTCATAATGTATGATGCGGCCAAAGACTCGAATGGTTGGTACAATCGATGCTCTCACGGTTGGGGTATGGCTAATGCTCCCCAAATCGCCACCCAACGACAAAGGGGCGGGACCCGAAAGCCCCGCCCCCGTTGTATGTTCACCAGCCTGTGTAGCGCGACAGCTACTCTTCCTTCTTGCCGTTGAGGCTCATCTGGGACATGGCCTTGTAGAGCTGCCAATCGCGCTTGGTGTCGGCCTCGGCGAGTTCCATGAGCTTGATCGCCGCGTCGGGGTTGGTCTTCTTCAGGACGCGGTAGCGGTTCTCGCCGTAGGCGTATTCCTCGAAGCTGATGGTCGGCTCCTTGGAGTCGAGCTGCAGCGGATTCTCGCCCTTGTCGGCAAGCATCCGGGTTGTAGCGCATCAGGATCCAGTGGCCGGAGGCGACCGCCTTCTTCTGCTCTTCGACGCCGAAGGTCGTGTTGATGCCGTGCGCGATGCAGTGCGAGTAGCAGATCACGATCGACGGGCCATCATACGCCTCGGCCTCGATCAGCGCCTTCACCAGATGAGCCGGGTTGGCAAGCGATACGCGCGCGACGTACACGCTGCCGTAGCTCATCGCCATCATCGCCAGGTCCTTCTTGCGGGTCGGCTTGCCGCCCGCGGCGAACTTCGCCGTCGCAGCTCGCGGAGTCGCCTTGGACATCTGGCCGCCGGTGTTGGAGTAGACCTCGGTGTCGAGCACGAGCAGGTTCACGTTCTTGCCGCTGGCGATTACGTGATCCAGCCCGCCGTAGCCGATGTCATACGCCCAGCCGTCTCCGCCGACTATCCACACCGACTTCTTCACGAGATAGTCCGCAAGGCTCTCGAGCTGCTTGCAGAGGTCGCAGTCGCACTTGGCAAGCGCCGCCTTGAGCTCCTCGACTCTTGCTCGCTGAGCTTCGATGCCTTCCTGAGTTGACTGATCGGCGTTCTTGATCGCCTCGGCCAGTTCGGGTTTCACACAGCCGCCCTTGACCTCGCTGTCCAGCAGCTCCAGAGCGTACTCGGTGAACTTGTCGATGGTCAGCCGGAAGCCCATGCCGAACTCGGCGTTGTCCTCGAAGAGGCTGTTCGCCCACGCGGGGCCCTGGCCGTCCGCGCGGGTCGTGTACGGGGTGGTGGGCAGGTTGCCGCCGTAGATCGACGAGCAGCCGGTCGCGTTTGCGATGACGGCCCGGTCGCCGAACAACTGGGTCACGAGCTTGACGTAGGGCGTCTCGCCGCATCCCGCGCACGCGCCGCGAGAACTCGAACAGGGCCTTGATGAACTGGCTGCCCTGGACCGTGCCGGGCTTGTACAGCGACGGATCGGTCTCGGGCAGCGAGAGGAAGAAGTCCCAGTTGTCGCGCTCGCTGCGCGCAGCGGCTCCTGCGGGGCCATATTGATCGCCTTGCGGCCGGTCGGTTCCTTGTTGTCGGCGTCGCGCTCCTTGCCGGGGCAGTTCTCGACGCACAGCCCGCAGCCGGTGCAGTCCTCCGGCGCGACCTGCACGGTGAACTTCTTGCCGGCGAGCTTGCCTTTGCCGTCAACGCTCTTGAACGTCGGCGGAGCGTCCGGCGAGCTTGTCGGGATCGTAGGCCTTCATGCGAATGGTCGCGTGCGGGCAGAACAGCGAGCACATGCCGCACTGGAGGCACACCTCCGGCAGCCATTCGGGAATCTCGACCGCGATGTTGCGCTTCTCGAACGCGGTCGTGCCCGGTCATATAGCTTGCCGTCGATGCGGCATCTTGCTGACGGGAATCGCCGTCGCCGCGGCCCGCCATGATCTCGGCGGTGACTTCCTTGACGAACTCCGGCGCGTCGGCTGGAACGACCGGCGGCATCTGGATCTTGCTGGTCACGTGGTCGGGATACTTGACCTCGAAGGTGTTCTCCAGCGCGGCATCGACCGCCTTGTTGTTCATCTCGACGACCTTCTCGCCGTATCTGCCGTAGGTCTTCTTGATGGCCTTCTTGATGGCGGCGACGGCCTCGTCCTCGGGCAGGATGCCGCTGATCTTGAAGAACGCGGTCTGCATGATCGACGTTGATGCGCGGGCCGAGGCCGATCTCCTGCGCCAGGGTGATCGCGTCGATCACGTAGAACTTGACCTTCTTGTCGATGATCTGCTTCTGGACTTCCTGCGGCATCGTGTCCCAGACGTATCCGCGCCGTGCTGGCGTCGTGAGCAGGAAGGTGCCGCCCTCTTCGATCTTGGAGAGCATGTCGTACTTCTCGAGGAAGCGTGGGGTTGTGGCATGCGACGAAGTTGGCCCGGTCGATCAGATAGGGCTGCTGATCGGCGTTCTTGCCGAAGCGCAGGTGCGAAACGGTGACCGAACCCGGCCTTCTTGGAGTCGTACACGAAGTAGCCCTGCGCGTAGTTGTCGGTCTCTTCGCCGATGATCTTGATCGAGTTCTTGTTGGCGCGACGGTGCCGTCGGAGCCCAGGCCGTAGAACATGCCGCGGAACGTGTCCTTGTCGGCGGTGGAGAACGACGGGTCGTACTCGATGCTAGTTGTCGGTCACATCGTCGCTGATGCCGACGCTGAAGTGGTTCTTCGGCTCGGCGGCGTCGAGGTTGTCGAACACCGCCTTGACCATCGCCGGCGTGAACTCCTTGGAGCCGAGGCCGTAGCGGCCGCCGACGATCGTCGGGTACGTCTTGAACGGAGCGATTCCGTCGGCCATCGCTTCCTCGATCGCGCCGACGCACGTCCAGGTAGAGCGGCTCGCCGAGCGATCCGGGCTCCTTGGTGCGGTCGAGAACGGCGATCTTCTTACGGTGGCAGGTATCGCGTCGATGAGATGCTTGACGCTGAACGGCCGGTAGAGGCGGACCTTGATGACGCCGACTTTCTCGCCCTTGCTTGGTGAGATAATCGACCGTCTCGTGGGCTGTCTCGGCGCCGGAACCCATGAGAATGATGACTTCTCGGCATCCGGAGCGCCGACGTAGTCGAACAGCTTATACTGCCGGCCGACGATCTTAGCGAACTTGTCCATCGTCTGCTGGCACGATGCGCGGGCACGCCAGGTAGAACTTGTTCACGGTCTCGCGGCCCTGGAAGAAGACGTCCGGGTTCTGCGCGGTGCCGCCGATCATCGGATGGTCCGGGCTGAGCGCGCGCTTGCGGTGGGCGATGACAAGGTCGTCGTCGATCATCGCGCGCATGTCGTCGAAGGTGAGCTCCTCGATCTTCTGGACTTCGTGGATGTGCGGAAGCCGTCGAAGAAGTGCAGGAACGGCACGCGGCTGGCCAGCGACGCCTGCTGGGCGATCAGCGCGAAGTCCATCACCTCCTGGACGCTGTTCGAGCACAGCATTGCGAAACCGGTCTGGCGGCAGGCCATGACGTCGCTGTGGTCGCCGAAGATCGAGAGCGCCTGGCAGGCAACCGAACGGGCACTGACGTGGAAGACCGTCGGGATCAGCTCGCCGGCGATCTTGTACATGTTCGGGATCATCAGCAGCAGGCCCTGGGAGGCCGTGAACGTCGTCGAGAGCGCGCCGGTCGCCAGTGCGCCGTGAACGGCCCCCGACGCCCCACCCTCGCTCTGCATCTCGGTAACGGTGGGAATCGTTCCCCAGATGTTTTTCTCGCCACGGGCGGTCTTCTCATCGCACGCCTCGCCCATGGTCGAGCTCGGCGTGATTGGATAGATAGCGATCACTTCGTTGGTAGCGTGCGCTACGTGGGCAACCGCGGAGTTGCCGTCGTAGCTCTCCATCTTTCGTGCCATTTTGTCTCCTCTGGTTTAGGGTTGAGGGTTTAGGGTTGAGGCGCCCTCAACCCTAAGCCCTCGACTGGGATCTGTCAAATCGCGAATTCAACCGTGTTATTACGAAGCACGGCGGAGCTCCTGCTTTGCGCGCATCTTGTGCCACCAGCCCGCGAGAGGACCCGACTCCAGCATCTCGTGCATCTTTCGAAGTCGCTCCTCCCCCGTCAGTCCTTCCAACTCAGCCTGCACTCGCGCCTGCATCTCGTCTTTGAACTTGAGGGCGTCAAAACCGTCAATCGGTTCGGGTCTGATCATCTCACACGACCTCCCTGGGAGAGTAGATCGCAATAGTCCGATAGCCCTCCCGCATATTCACTGCGTTGTAGCCGCGAATCTTATCGTAATGCACGATGTGCCTGAAGTTCCAGCTTACTATCATGTCACAATTGCCAGCGGTGGCTATGGCAACGTGCGTGGCGTCATCCACGTTGGCCGGACCGACCACTCCCGCAGAAAGGTACGCTTCGCGCAGAGCATCCTCTTCTGGTCCAGCTATGGCCAACTCCACGAGCTGGTCCGGAAGCGATTCGTAGAGATCCCTAACGACCTCTGGAGCGTTCTGAATCTCGAGGGCCAGAAGGTCTGACATCACGAGAGTGATCTCGCCTTTCAGAGCACTCTCGAGCAGCGCGATACTAGCCTCTCTGAAATCGCGGTCAAAGCACCCGCCAATCACGGACGTATCAATGTAGACCCGCAGCTTCTTCATCGGCTATATCTCTCTCCGCCATTGGAGGGCCTGGATCAGCGTCGCCTGGTCGGCGTAGTCCATGTCGCCACCGACGGGCATTCCGTGCGCGATCCGGGTTACGAGAACTCCGAGCGGCTTGAGCAGTCCGGCGATATACATCGAGGTCGTGTCGCCCTCGATGGTCGGGTTGGTGGCGAGCACGATCTCCTTGATTCCGCCCTCGTTGACCCGGCTGGTAAGCTCGCGTATCTTCAGCATCTCGGGGCCGATACCGTCCATCGGCGAGATTACCCCGCCCAGCACGTGATAGACCCCTCGAAACTCGTTCGTTTTCTCCATGGCGACCACGTCGCGCGGCTCGGCGACTACGCACAGCAGCGACGTGTCCCGCTTTGCGTCCGAGCATATCGAGCAGCGGTCCTGGTCGGTGTAGTTGTAGCAGACCGGGCAGAGCTTGATCGAGTGCTTGACTTCCAGCACAGCCTCGGCCAGCGCCTGCGCGTTCTCCTCGGTCATGCGAAGAACGTGGAACGCCAGCCTCTGCGCGGACTTGGGGCCTATCCCCGGCAGTTTCTCGAACTCGCCCACGAGTTTGGCGAGTGGTCTTGCATATTCCATAGGTCGTACACACAAATATTGGCGGGCAGCTACACCCGCCAGCGCTAGTCGAAAACGAGCCGGCCCTATTATAACAGAATCCGTGATAATAGAGAAGAGCCACTCGCGCACTTGTGTTGCATCGGGGCGTACTGCGGGAACAATGAAACGGACGTGTAACTCCCGACCGTCCCCGAAAGGAAGCCGACCGACGTGTACGACGACGAATCCGTTGAGCAGTTGGAGGCGTTACGCGAGAGCGAGGAGATGTACCGGACGTTCATCGAACGCTCCAACGACGGCGTCGTCGTCCTGCAGGACCGCCTCGTGAAATTCGTCAATCCGCGCTTCGTCGAGATGTCCGGCTACTCCGCCGAGACGCTGCTCAACACCGCATTCACCGACTACCTGACCCCCGAGGAAATCCAGTTGCTGCTGGACCGCTACGAACGCCGCACGGCGGGTGACGACGTGCCATCCGTCTACGAGACCGCGATGACTCGAAAGGGAGGGCAGAAGATCCCGTTGGAGATCAGTGCGGCCGTCGTCTCCTACGAAGGCCGGCCGGCCGATCTCGTCCTTGTCCGCGACATAACCGAGCGCAAGCAGGCGGAGAGTTATCTTCAGAAGTACCGTCTTCTCGCCGATACCACCCTCGACATCATTATGTTCGTGGCACTCGACGGCCGGATACTGGAAGCAAACCACGCGGCGGTTCGCGCCTATAGCTACAGCCACGACGATCTACTGGAGCTCAACATCCGGGATCTGAGAGCCACGCCGGGTCGCCCCATGGTGCCCGGCATGCTGAAACGACTGCGGCACGAAACCCTGCGTTTCGAGAGCGTGCACGTGCGAAGAGACGGAACCACGTTCCCCGTGGAGATACAGGCCGGCGCGACAACCATAGACCACGAAGAGGTGATACTCGGCATAGTCCGCGACATCACGGAACGCAAACAAGCCGAGGCGGCTCTGCAACTGGCTCTCGAACAAGCACAGGTGCATAGTCAGCACGCTCTGGCGCTGCAGAGCATCGCCGAAGCCGGACTGACCATGCGCAGGCTGCCCGACCTTTTCCAGTTGGTGGCCGAGACAGTTGCCAAAGCGCTCGATGTGGACGCTTGCTGTGTGTTCGTGCTGGACGAGGCGGCCGAAGTGTTCGAGGTCCACGCCGCCTACAACCTGCCGGGACTGCGCGGGTGCCGGGTCAGGGCGACCGAAGGCCTCATCGGGCGGGTAGCGATGGAAGGCCGACCAGTGTATGTCCCCGACGCCGCGAACGATCCGCTTGCCTACGACTCCTGCGAGGCAAGGGCGCCGGCAAAGAGCATGCTGGGCGTGCCGATGGTGGCAAGGGGCAGAGTAGTGGGCGTGACCCGCGTTCAGTCGCTCGCGGCGCGAGAGTTTGCGGAAGACGAGGTACGCCTGCTCCAGGCGATCGCCGAGAGAGCCGCGATGGCCATCGACAACGCCAAGCTCTACGAGGAACTGCAGCGCAGCCACAGCGAGGTCGAGACCGCCCTCGATACGGAGAGGCACTTCTCACTGCTTCTTCAGAGGGCCCTGCTGCCTGCACACGTGTCGCTGGCCGACGGCTGGCGCCTGGCCGTCAGATACGTGCCGGCGTATGCCAGCCGAGAGATCGGAGGCGACTTCTACGACGCGTTCACGGCGGCCAACGGCCGCGCCGGAGTGCTTGTCGGAGACGTGTCCGGAAAGGGTCTGGAGGCGGCGTCTCTTGCGGCGACTACTCGGAGCACAGTCCACGCGTTCGCGCACGGCTGTTGGGCGACCGGCGAGGTGATCGGCCGGACAAACCAGGTTCTGTCCTCCGAACAGTCCGAACTGGGATCATTCGTGACGGTCTTCCTCGTGATCTTCGATACGCGCGACGGTCAGTTGTGCTACTCCAGCGCGGGCCATCCTCCGGCGGCTATCCTGAGGGCGGACGGCAGCGTTGGCTTCCTTTGCGGTGTCGATCCGCCCGTCGGAGTGCTTCGCACCCACGAATACGGGCAGAACGCGGATGAGCTCAGGCCGGGTGACACTCTCGTCCTCTACACCGACGGCATCAGTGAGGCGCGCTCGGCGACCGAGATGTTCGACATCGACGGCATCCGAAGGACGCTCGAGGGGCATTCGGACTGGACCTGTGACGAGATCGCCGACAGGCTCGTCGCCGCGGCAACCGAGCACGCCGGCGGAAAACTCAGCGACGATGCGGCGGTGCTGGTTGTCTCGTGGCAGCCCTGAGAGGAAACGGCGGCAGTCTTTAGAATATGCCCGGGATGTTCATACCGCCGGTTATCTCGGACAGGCGGGCCTGCTTCGTCTCGGAGGCTTTCTCGAGGACTTCACGCACCGCGCTGATGACCAGGTCCTGAAGCATCTCGACATCCTCCGGGTCCACGACCTGCGGGTCGATCGTGATGCCGAGGATTTCGCCCTTGCCGTTGCAGACCGCGGTTACCATTCCTCCGCCCGAACTGGCCTCGATCTTCGTCTCGGCGAGCTCGTCCTCAAGCTTCTGGGTGTCCTCGGCCATCTTCTGGACCTGCTTCATCATATTGCCCAGGCCGGGTATGTTCGGCATATTGCCAAAAGGTCCTTTTGCCATCTATGATTGCTCCTCCCACGGATCGGAATCGTCTGCATCTACTACGGTGCCACCGAACGTCGTGAGCACGTCGTTGAGCAGCGGGTGCGCGACCTGTTCCTCCGACTGCCGCGCCGGCGCTGACGGCTCGGGCTCGGGCTCGTCCACGAGTAGAGTATTCACCTTGAGTTTCGCGCCGAGTATGTCCGCCAGGCCCTTCTCGATCCACTGCGTGTTGGTGTCCAGCTTGTCCCGATGGAAACGCCACTTCTGGGTGAATCCCAGCGTTAGGACGCTGTCGGACACCTGAACCGGTTGTCCCCCGCGCGCGAGCGCTGCGACGCTGGGCTGCTTTAGCACCTTCTCGACATGCCGCAGCACCTTCTGCCATTCGCGCTGGACTTCACCAAGCGTGACAGACGCCCCACCCGGCTCCGGCGCGGCTTCTTCCACAGGCTGCGGTTCCGGCTCAGCCGCAGGTTCAGACTCAGCCGCAGGCTTAGGCTCGGCCACAGGCTCGGGCTCGGTTTCGGGTTCGGCAGCGGTTTCGGGTTCGGCCGCGGGCTGCGCCTCGACAGCAGCTTCGGCGACCTGCTCCGGCGGTGGTTCGGGCTTCTCGGCAGGCTCAGGCTCTTTGGGCCTCACGTCGGCAGGCGGAGGCGTCGGAACGTGTTCCTCGACCTGCTTCGCTTCGGGCGACTGCGCGCGAGCCGGCGGTTGGGACGGGGCGGACGGTGAGTGCGCCCTGGCGGGCGCCGCGGCCGCCGCCATCTCTCTGGGACGGGCCATCGCCCTCAGAAACGCCATTTCCAGCGCGAGGCGGTGCTGCTCGTTCCAGCTGCAGGTCCTTCTCGGCGGCGGCGAAGATGTCGATAATCGAGACCAGCCGCTGCTGATCGAACGCGTCCGCCTGATCGCGCCAGCGCTGATCGTCGGAATGCCTCCTGTCCGCGCCGACCTTGAGTTCCAGGACATCTCGGAAGTGGTTCGAAGCAGACCTCAGCAGCTCGCGGACGTCCCTGCCCTCTCGCATCAGCCTGTCGGCAAGCTCGAAAGCGGCGGCGGTGTCGGTCGTGGAGAGCACCTCGCCGATCTCAAGCAGCGCGTCCTCATCTACCATGCCGGACACCGTGTAGACGTCCTTGGTCGTGATCGTGCCCTCGGTGTAGGCCATCACCTGCTCCAGCAGGCTCAGCGAGTCGCGGTAGGAGCCGCTTGCGATTCGCGCGATCAGGTCGATCGCGTCCGGGTCGATTTCGAGCGTGCTCGGCGTCGGCCACGTCCTTGAGCCTGCCGCCGATCTCGTCGACCGTCCCCCTGCGGAAATCGAACTGCTGGCAGCGGGAGCGAATGGTGATGGGGATCTTGTTCGACTTCGGTGGTGGCAAGGATGAACACCGCGTGCGGCGGCGGCTCTTCGAGGGTCTTTAGAAACGCGTCCTTCGCCGTGGCGGAAACTGGTGGGCCTCGTCGATGATGTACACCTTATAGCGCAGGTGCATGGGAGGATACTTCACGCCCTCGCGCAGCGCGTCGATGTCCTCCACGCCGCGGTTGGAGGCCGCGTCCATCTCGATCACATCGACCGCCGCCCCATCGGTGATCGAATCGCACTCCTCGCACTTGTCGCACGGGTCGGGCGTCGGGCCATTGGCGCAGTTGAGGGCTTTGGCGATCAAGCCGCGCGACCGTGGTCTTGCCCGTCCCGCGCGACCCGCAGAACAGGTAGCCGTGCGCCGATCCGCCCCGCCTTGATGGCGTTGCTTGATCGTGCGAACGACGTGATCCTGACCGATCACGTCGTCGAATGTCTGGGAGCGGTATTTGCGATAGAGAGATATCGTAGGCCATAAGTTAAAGTTGAAAGTTGAAAGTTGAAAGTCAGATGAGCACACGACGGCACCCAACTTTCGGACTTTGAACTTGTAACTTTCAACTCAAATGATTAAGTGATCGTGCACCTGCCTCTGATAAGGCCGCCCAAGCGCCGCCTCGACAGCCAACTCCAGCCAGATCACCATACGGCACATGCGCGAACGCGTTTACCGCTGCTTCCTTCCGGACCTGACGGGGTTCACGCGCCGGGCATTGCGCAGGGCCCAACTATCAACGCCACTTATCGAAACACATTCCCAAACGGCCAGACCGCGGGCAGGAATTCAACCCCGCTATAGCGGATTGCGGGTCGAGGGCACCGCTAGTTCCCCGTCTAGCACGATCACAGCTTGCGCCGAAGTCAGAGGTCGGAGGTCAGAAGTCAGAAACCAAGCACACCGTAAGTGCTGAGTAGGGCCGGTTTGTGGGCCGTATCGAAGCACGTCTCCGGTCGCCCCTTCGATACGCTCGTTCCTCGCTACTCAGGGCTTACGGAGTTTTGCGCATCCGCTCTCCGATCGCCCCTTCGATAGCTCGTTCCTCGTACTCAGGCTTACGGAGTCTGCGCTCCGCTCTCTGGCTCTCCGCTCTCGGCTTTATATTATATCACTTCTCTTAGGATAAACTCCTTCTTGAGTATCTTGAAGCCGGGACGGGTCTTAGTATCGAGGCAATTCGGGTCCGTCAGCGCCTCGCCTTTCCAGCCGACCCTGTCCTGAACGATAGTCCGGCATGCCGGGATCCTCGGGCGTTACCCAGATGGTGAGCTTATACTTATTGGCCTTGAACGGATACATCTCCTTGTCCTGCTCGGATCTGCCATGTCGATCTTGGTGGTGAACTTGCCGTCACCGACGTAGATGTCGCCCCAGGCAATGGTCTGGTTCCGGTCGATCTTCCAGTTGAAGGTTTCGAGGGTCCGGCATGACATAGTCGTAGTCCTGCAACTGCCAGTAGACGCGGCAGCCATCTGCGCCACAACTCCTTCGGCGAACCCGAAGCGTTGTTGTCGCTGTACCAGTGCGTGAAGCACTCCGAAGCAAGGCCCTTGTATTCGGATTGCTGAATCAGGTTCAGCTTGCCCTTGATGATCAGCACCTGCGGAGCCGCGCGCAGCCAGGACACCTCGAAGGCCGTGTTCAGGGGCTTCGCCACATCGCCCGACCACTTCTTGCCCTTCCGGCTCTCGAAGTCCTTGCGAGCGGACTTCGTGGCCGCCACCCAGGCCGGTGGACCCTTGAGCCGCTCGGCAATCTCGAGGCCCTCCTCGTAGCAGGCCATCTCGGCCGTAACGCCAGCCCATTCTCATCAGCAGCAGAGACAGGTTCCGATCGCACAGGTCCAGCGAGGTCTGGTCCACGAACGTGTCGTCCGACGGCTTGCGCTTGCTCTCCGCTATGGCCTCCTCGGTCAGCCTGCGCGCTGTGTGCCACTGCGCGATCGCCTCGTCGAACAGCCCGCATTTCTCGAGCATGGTGCGCCTTCATCCGATCGACGAACTCGAAGCGCCTGACCTTCTCACCGGTGTTGGGGTCGATGCCGTTGTGCTCGCACGCCTTCGAGATCCACTTCAACGCATCCACGTTGTCGTTCATTTTCTTGGAATAGTGGGTCCAGCCAAGCTCGAAGTAGAGGTCCCAAATGTTGGGATTGTTCCGAATCCCCTCTCTCATCAGGGCAATCGCCGCGGGGATATAGCGCTTGTCGGAGAGCGAGTTGGCCTCGTCAACGAAGTTGTAGTCGAGATGCCACGCGCCGGTGATGTAGACATCGATGTTGTGCGGGTCGAGCCACGTGACCATTCGCACGATCGGGATGATCGCCTCGTATTGCCCGCGGTGGAAGAAGTCGTCCGCCCGAATCCACAGCGCCCCCGCCATGACCTGCTCGAAACCGGTGAAGGAAGCCGACCATGAACTGCCCGGGCAACTGCACCATCAGGTCGCCTGTATTCTTGTCGTCCTGCCCGACGGGCTGCGAGGCCTTCAGTATCTTTCGATAGGCCGGATCGAGGTGGCTCTGAAGTGCCGCTATGCAGCACAAGAACAGCGACCACCAGCAAGCCTATCAGCAGTTTGCGATTGCGCACGCTCATCGGCTACACTTCCTTCCTCTCGAAGATCAGTATGGCCAAGCACCAAGGTCACCAGCACGAAGATCATGGCATATAGCCCCTCGCCGAGGGTATACATGCCCCAGATTCGCGATCATTCTTGTCCGGGTGCAGCAGTTGATTTGGTATGTTGAACTCGTCGAATCTGCGGCAGCACCCAATAGATCGACCTTGAAGAATGCCTTCTGGATCCCCCCGCGCCATCGGCGTTTCCGAGCGAGGTGACGACGGTGGACATGAACCCGATCACATAGACCGCCGCGCCCATGAAGAAGTTCACGGTGGTCGTGAAGATCAGGGAGAACAGCAGCACGATCGAGCTGAGCACCATGAACTGAAGATAGACCAGCACGACGCCCCAGACCATGTTCACGTCGAAGACCGCTATGCCGGCCTCGGTGCCTGCCGCCCTGCATGGCGCCAACGCCCTTCGCGGCGACTACCTGATGCGCGCCGATCGCCTTTGCAACGATCGTGGCGATGAATGTGACCCCCATCAGCCCGGTCGCGATCGCGAGCGTCAGCAGCGCGCCCAGGAACTTGCCCGTGATGAACTCGTATCTCTTGACCGGCTTGGCAAGGATCGTGTAGATCGTGCGCCGCTCGAACTCCTGCGGGATCAGCGATACGCCGAGTATCAGGCTGATGAATATGCCGGCCAGCGCCATCATGCCCAGCCCGAAGCTCTTGAGCAGCATCAGGTCCGACGGACACGCCCCTCTGGCTGGAGAACGAAAGCGTCTGAGAAAAGCACAGCGAAAGAACGATCAGACCGATGGCCACCACCAGGAAGACCTGCAGCACCTTCTTGCGCAGCGCGTCCCCGACTGTAGTCTTCGCAATTGCCCAGATGATCACTTTCGTCCCTCCCTTACTATCTCGACGAAGAGGTCTTCGAGAGTCTGCCTCTGCGGAACGACCGACACCAGACGTCGCCTTGCCCCGCGCCGTTCCCAGCACCTTGTGGACGTCATCCTCGGTTTCCACGTAGATCCTTGAGCAGCTCGCCGTCGTGCGCGATGTGTGCGGCCAGCGGCTTTATCTGCTTCTACAAGCTCCGTCGCTCGCGCAGGCCAGCGTGACGATCGTGCGGCCCGCGTGGAGCAGTTCCTCCAGCGTTCCCATCTTCACCAGTTCGCCGCGATTGATGATCGCGACGCGGTTGCAGACGTGCTCGACGTCCGAAAGCTGGTGCGAGCTGAGAAACACGGTCTTGCCCTGCTCGCGAAGGCTCAGCGATCAGGTCCTGAATGTCCTTGTGAGCGATTGGGTCGAGGCCGGAGGTCGGCTCATCGAAGAAGAGCAGATCGGGATCGTTGATGAGTGCCTGAGCGATGCCGACTCGCTGGAGCATACCTTTGGAATACTGCCGCAGCGCGCGGCTGCCGTCCTTGCCGAGCCCAACGCGTTCCAGCAGCTCGCCGACCTTCTTCCTGCGGGTCACCTTGTCCATTCTGAAAAGCTGGCAGTAGAAATCCAGCACTTCGGCGCCGGTCATGTGCTCGTAGAAATACGGGCTTTCCGGCAGGTAGCTGATGCGTTCCTTGGCCTCGATGTCGCCGGCCGGCTTGCCCAGCACCATCGCCTTACCGGCGGTCGGGAACAGCAGACCCAGCAGCGTCTTGATCGTGGTGGTCTTGCCCGCCCCGTTCGGGCCGATGAAGCCGAATATCTCGCCTTCACTGGACCGAGAAGCTGACATCGTTGACCGCCATCACGCGGTCCCCGAGCCGGCCCCTGTATTCCTTACAGAGTCCTTCCACTACAATGGCTTCAGCCACATTCATACCCCCAGACGCGATAATCGATGGAATGGCGCTATTCGCACAAACAGGCAGCCGGTAGCTGCCCGCTCCGAGTATACGCGGCGCGCCACAGGCTGTCAAGCAAAGCGCCAGTCCAGCCAGTAAGTATACGATGAGGTTGCCTCGGATGTTCCTGCAAAACGAAGTTTGGCCGTCAGCTAGTAGAGCAGCACCGACTCCGTCTCGGCCCGGAACCTGGCCAGATCGCCGGCCCAGGTCCTCTCCAGATCAAGCATCGACTCGCCGGCCTGGATAGCCTCCCGGATGTCCGCGCAGCCGGCCAGCAGATCGAAGAACCCCAGCCTGCCTTCCGGCGGCGGCCTGAACGCGAACTCGTTCGGGATACAGCTTGTGTATCGCGGCGACGGCGGACATCCCGGTGACGACCGGCCTGAACGCCTTGCGGTCGGTCACGTAGAACTGCAGGCCCGCGCACGGCTCGTTCTTGAACTTCCATTCGAACGGCGAGAAATACGCCTCGCGATACATGACGCCGGGCAGGTTGTAGCTGAGCATTTCGTTGCTGCAGTGCGGTCGCGTCTATCCACGGGGCGCCGAAGATCTCGAACGGGTGAGTGGTTCCCCTGCCCTCGGAGCAGTTGGTGCCCTCGAAGAAGCAGGTGCCGGTGTAGACGATGGCGGTATCGAGCGTCGGGCATGTTCGGCGAGGGTATCACCCACGGCTGGCCGGTCTCGTCGAACACATGCTCTCTCGACCAGTTGCGCATCTTGACCACGCGCAGGTCGCAGTCAACGCCGAACCTCGTCTTGAACAGCCCGGCAAGCTCGCCCGCGGTGAAGCCGTATCGGGTCGGCGTGGCGTACCGGCCCACGCCCGAGTTGAAGCCTTCCTTGAGGATCGGACCCTCGAAGCCAACGCCCGAGATCGGGTTCGGCCTGTCGAGTATCCACACCTGCACGCCATGCTTCCCGCACGCGGCCATGACGGCGGCCATCGTGTATGGGAATGTATAGAACCGCGCGCCCACGTCCTGAATGTCGCACAGCATCACGTCAACAAGGCCGAGCATCTCCTCGGTAGGCTCATGGGTCTTGCCATAGAGGCTGAACGCGGGCACCCCGAGTCTGGGATCGATCGCGTCCTCGATCGTCGCTCCCTCCGCCGCATCGCCTCTCACGCCGTGCTCCGGCCCAAACAGCGCCGTGATGTTGACGCCGGCCGAGTGCAGGCGCATCGGTTATGTGGATCAGATCTTTCGTTACGGCGGCATGATTGCACATGATGCCGACCCGCACGCCCTTCAGTGAATCGATCTGCTCGGCGGACCAGCACATCCAGTCCGGAGAGTACGTTGCCTCGCTCCATCGCTCGCTATTCCCCCTTTGGGTTGTCTGGTATCCTATTCTCTACAACGCAGAGCCCGTAATGACCTCTTGCACGGGTTGGGTCGCCGTGCTATAATAACACGTCCGCGAACAAGCGGGCCATAATTGAGTATGGACGCCGATGCCGTATAGGCGTCGGCTGTACTCTCCGTTCCGACTTGTGATCGGAACCGATTTTAGCCCGAGGGGAGGTGAACACCACGAAACGTTACTACGAGTCGATGTACATCATCGATGCCAATCTGACCGACGAGCAGGTCGATTCCATCATCACCAAGTACACCAATCTCATTGCCGACCAGGGCGGTGAAGTCAATGCCGTCGGGCGCTGGGACAAGAGGCGACTGGCCTATGACATCCAGGGCCGCCGTGAGGGACTCTACATCCTCATGTTCTTCGAGGCCGAAGCCGCCGTGGCAAAGGAACTCGACCGCGTCTACCGTATCTCGGACGACGTCTTCCGTCATCTGATTACTCACGTCGAGCCGCAACACATCGATACTTCCCGCATCGATCAGCCTCAAGTTACGGCTGAACCGGCGGCGCCCGTAGCTGTCGAGGAAGAGAAAGCGGTAGAAGCGGCTGAGTCCGCCGAGGAGACCACGGAGGAAGCGCCGGCCGCGGCCGCCGAAGAAGGAACTGCCGAGGAGCCGGCCGTCGAGGCAGAGGCAGCGGAGGAAGCTGTCGAAGAGGTCGAAGCAGCCGAGCCTGTCGAGGCCGAGGCAGCCGAAGCAGCCGAGCAGACCGAGGCCGTTGAGGAGGTCGCCGAGGAAACCGAGGCTCCCGCGGAGGAGACTGCTTCCGAGGAACCCGCGGAGGAGGTCGCAGCCGAGGAGCCGGCCGCCGAGGCGGAGGTTTCGGAGACAGACCGAAGCCGAGGAACCCGCCGAAGAAGCAGCGGAACCGGAGAAGTCCGAGGACAGACCTCAGGAATAAGCATCACTGGAGAAGGGGGAACCGGTAATGAACGTGGTTGCATTGGTGGGCACGGCTGGTCGCCGACCCGGAGTTGCGTTACACGCCAAGCGGGATTGCAGTAACATACGTTCACGATCGCTGTCGATCGGCGGTTCAAGAGCCGAGTCCGGCGAGAAGCAGACCGATTTCTTCGATGTCGTCGCGTGGAGGCAGAGCGCCGAGTTCGCGTCGAACTACCTCACCAAAGGCCAGCGAGTCGGCGTGACTGGATAGCTTGCAGCAGCGGTCGTGGGTCCAGCAGGACGGGCAGAAGAGGTCGAAGATCGAGGTCGTGGCCGAAAGCCTTCAGGGCCTGGACAGACCACAAGGCCAGCAGGGCGCCCAGCAGGGGGCGGCTCCGCCTCAGGAAGGGGCGCCGACGGAAGCCCCGGCGGAAGCAGCCGAGTCCGATATGGACTACGACCCGTTTGCCGAAGAGTAGTGATTCCACGTCATGCTGAACTTGATTCAGCATCCAGACTGTGAAGGGATGGGTCCTGAATCGAGTCAAGGATGACGATTATACGGAGGTGGCATTTATGCCGGCACCAAGAGGCAGAGATAGAGACGGCAGGCCCTCCAAGTTCAGGAGAATGCGCAGAAAGATATGTTCGTTCTGCGTTGACAAAGTCGAGTATATCGACTATAAGAATGTCAACCGCCTGCGGAGGTATGTCTCCGAACGCGGCAAGATCCTGCCGAGGAGGACCACGGGCACGTGCGCGTCACATCAGCGCCCGCTGACCCACGCCATAAAGAGAGCCAGGGAAATCGCTCTGCTGCCGTTCACGGCGGATTAGCAGTAGCAAGGGAACGAAAATGCTCAGCATTTTCGAGGGAGTAGGCGATGACTTCGGAATCGATACCGACGTTGGACGATGTAGCCCGAATGCAGTCGGTGGACAGGCGCAACATGCTTCGCCTGATCAACGAACTGCCCGAGCAATGCGAAACCGCATTGGGAGTCGCGCGCAGCTTCGAGATGGAGCCGCCGGAGGTCAAACCCAACGGCGTGTTCATCACGGGGGTTGGCGATTCCGGCCTGGCCGCGGATATGGCCGCGGCTGTTCTGGCGGACTCGGCCGAAGTACCGATAGTAAGCGACCACGGAGGCAAACTGCCCAAACACGTGGGCGAGAACTCGCTGGTCATCGTGGTCGACTATCCCGGCAACAGCGGATCCGAACTGCGGAATCTTCGTGAGGCGAAGCAGAGGGGCGCGCGTGTGATATGCGTCACCAGCGGGCGCAAGCTCCTCGAGGCCGCTTCGAACGAGGAGATCGGCACCATCAGGATCCCGCCCGGCCAGCCCGAGCGGTCGGCCATCGGTTACCTGTTTGTACCGTTGGTCGTGGCCGTCGAACGGCTTGGGCTAGCGAGCGGCCAGATCGAGAAGCTCTCGCACGCGATCAAGCTGATGAAGAACGCGCGCGAGGCCCTGCGGTTCGAGAATCCGACCGAGCGCAACGTGGCCAAGCAGACCGCGGAGCGGCTGTTCGGAAAGCTCGTGGTCATCTACGGACTGCAGGGCTACAGGGCAGCCGTGGCGAGCCGATGGAAGCGCCAGATCGACGCCAACAGCAAGGGACTCGCCTTCACCGGCGCGTTTCCCGATCTTGCACTCAGTGACATCTCCGGATGGGAGTTCGTTACGAACCGATCCGGCGAGTTCGGGATCGTGCTTCTCAGCGACACGAGCGACAAGGGCGAGATGGCCAAGCTGATGATCGCGAGCGAGGAAGTGCTCAGCGAGTTCGGCGTCGTGAGAGTGGACCTGCGGGGATCGACCGCAATAGAGAGGCTGCTCTACGGGGTGTATCTGGGCGACTACGTCAGCTACTACCTCGCGCTCCTCTATGGGGTTAACCCGATGGTCTCGGAGAACGTGTCCCAGGTGCAGTCGAGGGTCAGCGGGGAGGCCGAGCCCGAGGCTGAGTGAGCCAGAGATGAGCTGATCAGACGGGCGGGGTCTTGAGATCCCGCCCGTCTTTGCGTACCGCTCGCTTCGGGAGCCTAGAAACTGACCTTGTCCACGTTCTCCTGCATGTCCGGCGTGCTGGTCCAGTATCTGATCTCGCCGTGCGGTATCCGGACCAGGGCCAGCATGGGATCGTCCGGGCCCGTGATGCCCATCTGCTTCAGGAACGGCCACTCGTTGAGCAGTTGCTCTCTGAGTACCCGTGTCCTTGACGAACTCGACTCTGCCCGCGACGCGCATCATCTCGCCCGGCGCCATCGGATCGGGGCCGGGCTTGTAGAAGCAGAGCTCGGTGTTGGGGTTCGCGATGAGCTGCTGGCAGACGGATTTGGGCGTGCCGGTGCAGAGATAGAAGCCGGTATCGTTGGCTCGCCAGAGCATGAAGATGCGTGCCCGGGGCTGATCGCCGTCGGTCGTGGCGACCGTGCACAGAGGGTTCTCCTGGGCAAATTTGGTGCAGTCTGAGAAGGTCATAAGCATTCCTCCCAAGTTCCCGAAGTCAGAGGTCAGAGGTACCTGCCTCGCGCCAGAGCATCTTACCCAGCGACGGGATTACTTAGCACCGTGCGCGGTCAGAAGCTCGATCATCTTATAGTCGTTGTGGGCCAGCGCGACTTTGAGGGGCGTATTGCCGCCGCGGTCCTTCGCGTTTATCCTTGCCTTACTGGCGATCAGCAGATCGGCGACAGCGACTGAGCCACAGAATGCCGCCCTGTGCAGAGGAGTGCTGCCGTCGTCGGCCCTGGCGTTGACGTCAGCGCCTTTGTCGATCAGCAGCTCGGCGCAGTCCTTGTCCTTGAGGCACGCGGCGGAGTGAAGCGGGGTCTGCCCATTCTTCGCGACCGAATTCGGCACGGCGCCCTTGCCCAGCAGCATCTCGACCATATCCTTCTCGCCCGCGGCAACTGCGACGTGCAGCGGCGTGTAGCCCATGCTGTTCATCGCATTCAGCAGCGCGCCCTTGGCGATCAGCAGTTCGGCGCAGTCCTTGCGATTGAACTGGGCGGCGAGATGCAGCGGCGTGTTGCCGTCGCTGTCGGCGATCTTGGGGTCGGCGCCCTTTGAGATCAGCAGCTCGGCGCACTCCTTGAGGCCGGAAATCGTGGCCCACATAAGCGGCGTCCTGCCGGCCTTGTTCTTCGCGTTCACCTGAGCGCCTGCGGTGAGAATCACTGATACGCACGTCTTGTGATCGCCCGATACGGCCAGATCGAGCCCAGACAGGTCGAGCTTGTTGCGGGCGGCGGTCAGATCGGCGGTCGAGCGTGTCCTGAGCGCATCGCGCACGGTCCGTACATCCCCGCTCGCGCACGCCTGGAAATAAGCAGCGATGTCCTCGTCGGTCGGCTTGGGCTTGGGCTTCGCGACGGGCGCGCACTGCGCGGCAGCGGCAGCAAGGCACAGCAGAACCGCCAATATCAGCTTGAGTGCAAGGCGCTTTCTCATTGTCATCCTCAGCGGCAGTATATCCCTCTCTCGCTTCGCGTGCTACATCGGTACGACGAGCCAGGCGCGCGGGTTGTTCCGATCTTAGATCCAGCCTCGGTCTCGCATCGACTCGACAACCTCATTGACAGCGAGGACCTGCGCGGCGAGGCGGTGGGTGATGCCCTCGCGGTCGGCGAGTTCGATCACGTTTGCGTAGGCGGGCAGCAACTGCTTCTCGATGGCCTTGTAGGTTTCCGACTTGTCCGTAAGGCTGCCGGACTTCGCCTGCCGCCACTCGATGTATGACGCGACCACCCCGCCCGCGTTCGCCAGAATGTCCGGCAGGACGGGGATTCCACGCTCGAAGAGGACCTTGTCGCCTTCGGACGTGGTCGGGTCATTGGCGGCCTCGACCACGAGCTTCGCCTGCACGTTCGAGGCGACCTCGCCGGTCAACACGCCGCCGACTGCGGCCGGAACGAGCACGTCCACCGGCAGCGTGAGCAGGCTCTCGCGGTCGATCTTGGGATAGGCCACTTCATCGAGCGTCTTGACAGCGGCCATGTCCTCGATCGGCAGGCCGCCGTCCATGTAGACCGCCCCGCTCGCGTCCGACACGGCGACAACCCTCGCGCCCCAGTCGGCCAGGAGCCGCGCGGTCCACCTGCCGACATTGCCGAACCCCTGCACGGCCACGGTCAGCCCCTTGAGGTCTCTGCTCAGAATGCCGCCAGCGGCGGTCTTGACGATGCTGGCGACGCCGTAACCGGTCGCCTCTTCCCTGCCCGGCAGGCCGCCGATTCGCGGAGGCTTGCCGGTCACGGACTCGGGGATATGCGTGCAGCCGTAGATCGTGGCCATATCGCCGGGGCCTGTGCCGATGTCCGGCGCGGGCACGTAGGCGCCGTTTGCGAGTATCGGGCGTGAACACGTGGACGTATTCCGACACCAACTCGCGCCGCGCCTCGGGAGTGAGGTTCTTGGGGTTGATACGAATGCCCGACTTGCCTCCGCCGAACGGAATCCCCGCGAGCGCGCACTTATACGTCATAAGCTCGGCCAGCCTGCGCGTCTCCTCCAGCGTTACATCGTCCGCCATTCGGATGCCGCCCTTGGCAGGGCCGCGAACGGTGCTGTGAAACACTACGTAGGAGTCGGCCTGGATAAGCTTGCCGCCCCATTTGAGGTTGAGGTTGGCATAGTGCTCCTGATCGTCTCTGCTGAGGATTTGCATTGCGGGGACGCTTACGTCCGTGTATTTGGACACGCGCTCAAGGTCTACGACGCTCATTTTGTTCTCTCTCCTGTGATGGCTGTTATGCCAGGCGGCGCTGCCTGGAAGCCGATTCAAGAATACCTCAATTCATCTTCGGATACAAGAGGGGGCGTCACGAGGCCGGAGCAGAAAGCAGAGAGCAGAGAGCGGAGGGCCGGGGCACGGATGCCCCGGCCGAACGAGATCAGTAGTTCGCGAGCTTGTCGTAGCAGCAGCTCGGGTCGGTTAACGTCGCCGGACCCTTCGATGCTGTTGCCTTGCCGGTCTTGGGATCGACGTGGCAGTTGTAGTACATCGGCTCGCCGTCTCGGTTGGCGGCGCAGTTGATCGGGTTGCCGGAAGTCGCGTTGGCAATGGTGATCTTCTCGACGTGCGTGTCGATGAACGCAGCGTGTGTCGATGCCCCGTTGGTCAGGCCGTCATTCGCATTGTAGTGCGACGGCGAATGCTCATAGAATGCGATCTGATCCGACTCGTAGCCGTAGTCGCTCGTCTGTCTTCGCGGGCCATCGCAGCCGACGCCGAACCAGGCCTTGTCGTTGGCGAGCTTATACCAGTACGAGACAGTCGGATGAGCAGCGTCTCTATCAACCGGATCGCCGATACAGAACATGATCTCCTTGTTCCGCATGTAGTCGTAGGTCACCTCGAACCATGTAGTCCGCCGATCTATGCTGGGAAAGCACTGTCTGCCACGAGGGCAGAGAACCGTCCAGAACTCCAGATAGTCGCGCCGGTTCCACGTCTTCGAGTGGTTGATGAGCGCCGACGAAGGAAACGTGTCGTCGAAGTCGTCGCAGTACATCTTCAACACCTGAGCGCACTGCCTCAGGTTACTTCCACAACCGCGCTGCTCCTCCCAAGGACGAGGTCCCCGCACGCTGGGATACACCAGCGCCACCACAACTACGACAACGACCGCCACCGCGATGAGGTTCGCGGCTGACCATTTGCCTCTTGCCATTGCCGTGCCCTCCTACAGCTTGTCGTAGTTGCAGCCCGGATCGATGCACTTGCCGGTCGTCGTGCTGATCGGCAGCGGGCCCTTCTCGAAAACCTTCTCCGCCTTGGTTTTCGGGTCTACGTAGCAGTTGTAGTAGAACGGCGAGTAGGGGCCCGTAATGCCGGCAGGGCTGGTGACGTAGTTCGGCGGGCCTGAGCCGGGGATCGTGATCTTCTCCACGTGGGTGTCCACGAACGATGCGTTGATCTCGACGGGAATGCCGCCGTGCGGCGCCCTCAGGCCGCCCTGGTCCTGGTAGTGCCAGCCGCGGTGCTCGAAGAACGCGATCTGCTCGGACTCATAGCCGCAGTCGGCCATCTTCCGCTTCGGCTTCGGACAGCCATACCACGCCCTGTCCATCGCCGGTTTGAACCAGTAGGAGACCGTGGGATGCCGGCCCTCCCTATCAACCGGGTCCGACGGACACCACATGATGCCCTTGTTGCGCATGTCGTCGTAGAGCACCTGGGACCAGGTTACTCGGTTGGTGCCGGGGTAGTTGGACCCGGGGCCAGAGCAGAGCTGCGTGCAGAACTTGATGCAGTCTTGGCGATTCCAACGGTTTGAGCGGTTGATGAGATATGATGATGGCATCATACCGTTGAAATCGTCGCAATACATCTTCAGCGCCTGCGCGCACTGCTTGAGATTGCTCTGGCAAGTCGATCTGCGGGCACCATTGCGTGGCCGATAGCCGTAAGGAAAAGCAAACATTCCCACGGCTACCACGATCAAGACGACCGCCAGCACGCTTCCGACAGACCATTTGCCACTTTGCATTGCCGTATACCTCCTTCTCGAAGTATTTGTACCGATACGACGAGAAGGAGGCAGGCGATGTTCCGGGGCTACAGCTTGTCGTAGCAGCAGGTCGGGTCGATCTGCTTGGCGGGACCCTTGTCGATGATCTCTTTGCCGGTCTTGGGCTCGACGCGGCAGTTGTAGTACATCGGCTCGCCGCTCATGCTCGCCGCGCAGTTGACCGGATCGCCGGAGGTCGCGTTACGAGACGGCGATGAGCTCGACATGCGTGTCAACGAACGCGGCGTTGATGCGAGCGCCGTCGCGCAGGCCGCCGGCGCCGCCATAATGGAACGGCTGGTGCTCGTAGAAGGCGATCTGGTCGGATTCGTATCCGTAATCGCCCATCTTCCGGCGCGGCTGCGGACAGCCCACGCCGTACCAGGCCTTGTCATTGGCCAGCTTATACCAGTAGGAAGCCTGGGCGTTCGGGCTGCTCCTGTCCACCGGGTCGGCAGGGCAGAACACGATGTCCTTGCTGCGCATATTGTCGTAGAGGACCTGAGACCAGGTCCTGCGGGGGGACTTGTCGTCCGGCTTCTTGCCGGCAAGCGTCGCGAACTTGAGATAGTCCGGCCTGTTCCAGTGCGGCGCGTGACCGACCAGATACGAGCTGGGAAGCGCGCCGTCGTAGTCGTCGGCATACATCTTCAGCGCCTGCGCGCACTGCTTGAGATTGTTCAGGCACGCCGACCTGTCCGCCGTGGCCACGATCCTGCGCGACCACAGGCATGAGCACCGCCGCCACGGTCACCACGAGCGCAACTACTATCACCAAACCGCCAATCGAGAGCTTCATCCGAATCTCCTCCTGATCGATACGACCGGCCGCGCCACGGATTTGTTCCGGCCTCCGAACGCCTGCCTCAGATATAGACGCTTCAACGCGCGGTTTCTATATCCCACCGAAGCTCGAACACGTAGTTCCCCGAATCCACTTCGAACTCGACCCAGTCGCCGTCTGCGCGGCCCGATCCGACGCCGGGGTCGCCGTCTCTGAACTCGCCATCCTGCCAGATCACTGCGTTGCCCTCTTTGACGATGCAGTCATTCTTGCCAAGCGCCGGCACGCAGACCGTCGCGGCGCTGTTGGCGGGGATGGTGACGCGAAGAGTCAGGCCGTCTTTCGTGCGCCGCCAGTCGGATTCGACCCTGCCGCGCACGGTATCGACTGACGCCTTCGCCCACTTGAGATCGCCCAGCACGTACGGCTTGATCGTGAACCGCTCCCAGCCGGGATAGCGCGGGTCGGGTTCGAGACCGGCGAGCACGTCGTAGAACCATCCGCTCACGAACGCCAGCGCGGGGTGGTTGTGCGAGTTCATGCCGTTGCCGGTCTGAAGCTGCCAGAGCTCCCAGGTCGTGGTCGCGCCGTTTTCGACCATGTAGCCCCAGCCGGGATAGTCCTTCCGCGAAACGACGCGATACGCGAGGTCGGCGCGCCCGCACTTCACGAGCACATCGAGCAGGAACGGAGTGCCGATGATCCCGGTGCTGAGGTGGCCGTTGCTCTTGACCTCGACGTCGTCGATCAGATTCTTCAGCACCAGTTCGCGCTTGTCCGCGGGCACGATGCCGAGATAGAGCGGAAACGCATTGGAGAACTGGCTGCCGTTGCCATAAGCTCCCCGCGTCGGGGTTCAAGAACCTGGCGTTGAACGCGTCTGCGACTGAAGCGCTGAGTTGGCGATAGGCCGCGGCATCGTCGGGCTTGCCGAGCAGGTCGGCCATATCAGCAATCACGCCCGAAAGCCAGCAGAACGTGCCGGTGGAGATCAGATCCTTGGGGGTCTCCTCGACCGCGATCCAGTCGCCGTAGGAGTTGCGCGTAACGATGTAGTCCTTGGCCTCGTGCTTCAGGACATCGACCGAGCGCTTCGCGCCTTCGTAGTGCTCGGCGAGAAGACGCCTGTCGCCGGTGTGGAGATACGTCTCCCACAGCAGCATCGGATACGCCGCCGACCACATCGGATCGCCGGGCTGGTTGCCCCAGACGTGCGGGATCGTATCGGGGACGGCCCCGTCCTCGCGCTGGGAATCGGCGATGTCGCGCAGGAACTTGGTGTAGGCGGCGGACATATCGAAGTTGTAGCACATCGCAAGCGAGCTGAGCCACGCGTCCCCCATCCAGCCCTGGCGCTCGTCGCGCTGGGGGCAGTCGGTCGGGATGGAGTGGAAGTTGGTAAGCTCGGTCCACCAGGCGTTGTGCTGGACCTGGTTGAGAAGCTTGTTCGAGCACTCGAACGTCCCGCGCGAGGGCAGCGCGGTGCAGACGAGACGCCCCTCGATCGCGCTCGGCTTGAGGGTGCCCGGGCAGCCCTCGATCTGCACGTAGCGGAAGCCGTGATAGGTGAACCGCGGCTCGTAGGTCTCCGTGCCGACCCCGCGGGTGATATACGTGTCCGTCGCCTTGGCGGAGCGCAGGTTCTCCTGGTTGACCGTCCCGTCCGGGTGAAGAAGCTCGGCGTGTTTGAGCGTGACGTGTGTCCCAACGGGCGCAGCCACCTTCAGCCGGCACCAGCCGGAGATATTCTGCCCGAAATCGACCACCCAGACGCCCGGCTTGGGCGACGTGATCGATTTCGCGGCAAGCGTCTCGACGACCTCGATCGGCTGGATGTCCGCCGCGCTCAACGTGACATCGGGCGCGTCGATCTGCTCGACCGGCTGCCACGTGGAATCGTCGAAGCCGGGCTTGTCCCAGCCAGCGCGGTTCGAGGCGCGCGTCGAACGTCTCGCCGCTGTAGAGCGAGTTCTCGCGAATCGGGCCCTCGGCCCACTTCCATGCGCCGTCCGAGACCACGGTGTCCTTCGATCCGTCGGTATACTCGATTTCGAGTTGAAGCAGGAAGCGCGGGTTCTCACCCCACCATCCCCGACCCAGCATCGCGCCGGCGCAGTTGCGGCCCTGCGCGAGGTAGTCCTTGATATCGTAAGTGCTGTAGCAGACGCGCTTGGCGAAGTCGGTCCGCGGCGGGTCGAGCACTCGATTGCCGACTCTGCGGCCGTTGAGGTAGAACTCGCAGTAGCCCAGCCCTGTGACGTAGGCCCGCGCGCGAGATATTGGCTTGGATACAATGAACTCCCGCCGCAGAATCGGGCCGCCGTGCCGCAGTCGATTGGCAGCGGCACATACCGTCCGCGCCAGTCCTTGCGATCGAGCAGCGCCGTCTCGAACGACGCCGGCTTCGCCGAACTTGCCCGCGCTTCGGCTCTGATCGTCCCACAAACGCACGCGCCAGTAGTACCGCGTCCGGCTGACGAGCGGCTTGCCATCGTAGGCAATCGCAACAGAGCTGTTCGATCCGACCTTGGTGCTGTCCCACATATCCGGCGTGCCCGAGTCGAGCAGAGCCGGGCTGGTCGCGACCTGAATCTGGTAGGCAGTTTGCAGTGCTCCACGGCGAGGGTCGCCCATACGCCATGAGAAGCCGGGGCGACGTGAATCAATGCCGAGCGGGTTGGAAAGGTAGTCGGTCAGCAGGTTCAGCGCCGACGCGGCTCCCGACGGCCCGGACGCAAGCACGAGAAGCAAGAGACAGGTAGCAGCAGGCAGCAGTTTCACGGTTGAGATCCCCCCGTCAAGTATCCAGCAAAGCGGCCGGGATGTCAACACATACGAGATTGGTGACGAAATTCACTATGTGACAGGTTCTGACAGCGGCGACGCGAAGCTATTGGCTGAGCTCGGACGAACTCCGGATAGGATCACGCAGGCTTAACTCAACTTCTCCCTAACTGCCGGCTGCGTGTTCTGCGAGGTAATGCCGGATGCTGGAATGCGAGTTGTTACTGCGATGGTTACTCCTACGGTACAGGTTCTACGTTCTTGGCCTGGAAGCCCTTGGGCGTATCGGAGAGCTCGAACTCAACGACCTGGCCCTGAAAGAGTGACTTGTAACCTTCCTTGACGATCTCGGAATAGTGGACAAAAATGTCCTTGCCTCCGTTCAACTCCTCCTCGGCCTGGATAAAACCATAGCCCTTGGAGTCGCTGAACCACTTCACCTTACCCTTAGCCATCTTGTCCTCCCGGCTAATCGGACATTGAGTGAACAAGGCAATCTCGACCTGTTCACTGCCAGACCTCCGTCCGTGAAAAGCTTGATGCAGGCAGGCAGTTCCGCACCGGAGTGGATTATAGCACCGGCACGTGCGGTTGTCAAGAACTTGGGCAGAGAATTATTGAAACTACGGAGTTGTGTGGGGATATTGACCGGCTGGCTTGTCACATTTTGTGCAATTGAGCGCGGACTGACTGAACCGTGCGGGATTCGTGGACGTTCCTTTGAAGAGTTTTTGGGAGGTATGCCCTTCCGGTCAATGTACGTCTAGGGCCAGGGGAAGCTCGGCGCGGGCACATTGAACACCCAGGCTATCAACGCCCACACGACTGCCATCGAAAACTCACCCATTATCATGCCCGAGCATGAACGGGCGCGCGCGCAGATACATCTTCATCCCGCCATAGCGCATCACAACGACCTTGACCAGCCACGCGACAAAGCACGGGAACCAGAAGACCATCAGCGTCCACGAATAACATATAGCGTAGCCGAGGGGATGGAACGGCCACCAGAAATACGAATACCGCATATACGCCAGAAACACCGTGAACAACGCGCCCACGCAGAAGAACACCGGCCCCTGCCAGATCAGGCTCGGTACAGGCCCGTTCATAGGAGTCTGGTAGTCCGTGAACGCCCACTTGTTGTTGGCGTTATAGGTGTATCCGTAGAGGGTGATCCCGCCCTTGTGGTAGGGCAGGTATATCTGGAAGGCCGCTCCGATCACCATCGCGATCAGAATCGACGCGATAAACACCGGCAGGAACGATCTCCTGCGAATCTTGGCGCCGTCGGCGATCTTGAGGCCGTCGAGAAAGCCGGTCAGCACCAGCCCGCGCAGGTCCCGGAACCACGCCGCGTCCATGAACCCCAGCATGGTCATGTTCGCCGTACCGAGCGTCTGCGTGGGCGCGAACAGGCGATACACATCGACGCCGCGGAACGTGGTCTCGGTCATCAGCAGACCGCCCTCGGCCGTGCTGCGAGCCATAATGACCGAGATGATGAAGATGAAGATGAACAGCTCAAACAGCGCGAACCATGGGTTCATCCCCGCCGCGGCAAACCACATCGTCGCGCCCATCACGCATAGAAACAGCCCCACCACGGCTGTCCTGTAGGGCAGAAGCTCGTTCGAGTCGTCCAGCTTCTCCATGTGGAACGTGGCCCGCAGCACACGCTTGAGATGCGGCCAGGACACATACAGCAGATACGCCGACAGCACGAAATACGCCCCTATCTCCTGGTAGCCCACGAACAGCTTGGGGCCATATAGAGGCATTACCGGCAGATCCATCCCGTAGGAGTTCGCGATCACCGTCTGCAGGATTGCGAACAGATGGAAGAACCACAGCGAGAAGATGATCTCGGTCGGCAGCAAGAAGAAGAAGCCAATCGCCGCGAAGCTGATATACATTGTGAGGAAGCTGATGCAGTTCCAGGGCGGATTGACGAGCATGTCACGAAGCGAGACCCCGAGATTGAACATGGGTATGCTCGGATACCAACCATGCAGGCCGTTGACGGTGAACACGATCGCGGGAATCGCGAAGCCGATCCAGGTCAGCCGGTTCCTCCAGAAACCCGCCCCGCGCTCGTCGCCCACCATCTCCAGCGGCAGTTGCGCGAGCGGGAAGCTGAGCTTCTCGTTATCGACCCACTGCCTGCGCAGAATCGACGCCAGGCACAGGAATGCTCCGAAGATCAGCAGCGCCAGCAGACCCCACCACATCAGCGGCCCGATCCACTGATGCCATGGGAATCGATTCCCCGTTCCTGAGCCCCTCGAAGAACCGCTTGGCAACAAGCTGCGGGTCGGGGTTGGCCGCCGATGGATCCCACGGCACCATCCACTTCTTGACGTGCGGGAAGAACATCTTCGCCCAGCCGTTGCTCTCGTTGGCAAAATACGGAAGCGTGACCAGCAGCGGCAGGATCTTCTCCAGCAGGCCTCTGGAGCTGATCATCGAGGCAAGGAGCATCATGCAGTAGACCGTCAGCAGCTCCTGCGGGTTAAGGCCGAACTTGCTCTTGGTGCGCTTGGTCCACGCGGTCACGAGGATGATGAAGCAGAACAGCCCCACGACGACCGGCGGCAATTGCAGAAAGCCTATCTGAATGTACTTGACAACCTGCTCGGCGTACGTAACGATGAAGCAGACAGCAATGCTGGCCAAAACTCCGATGCCAAAGCCCTTGAAGGAAATGCCCATAGGTAGTTACGAGTTGTGAACCGCGTGTCCTGGATGCTGAAACGAGTTCAGCATGACAATGCGTTGTTGAGCAGCGCTTGTATCTCAGCAGGCGTCGTCGTGGCGACCCCGACTTTGCGGACTACGGCCGCGCCGGCGCAGTTTGCAATCGCAGCGGCTTCGGCAAGCCCCAGTCCGCACGCGAGCGCCATCGTGAGCGCGCTGATGACCGTGTCCCCCGCGCCTGCGACATCATAGACCTCGGTCTCTATCGCCGGAATGTGACGCACCAGGCCGTCGCTCTCGAATACGGAGAGCCCGTGAGCGCCGCGCGTGATGACCAGGCCGCGGCACTGCGTCGATCCGACCAGCTTGCGGCCGGCTCGCTCGACGTCTGCGACTTCATCTATGTCGATGCCCGAAGCCGCGCCGGCCTCGGACTGGTTCAGTGTTATGACCCCGACACCGCCGAAGCACGACATGTTGCGCGGCTTGGGGTTGGACACGCAGATGCGATCCTCAGGCGCCGATAGCGGCCGCCGAGACGGTGTCCTTCGAGATCACGCCCTTGGCGTAGTCCGAGATCAGGACCGCATCCACGCCAGCCGATCGCGCCTTGATGTAGTCGATCATCCGCTCGACTATGCCGTGCGACACCTTGCGCTTGGATTCGCGGTCGATGCGCACCACCTGATGCCGGTGAGACGCCCAGATTCGCGTCTTGCGAGTAGTCGGCCGCTTGTCGTCGACGAATACGCCGCTCACGTCCACTCCCTCGTCGGACAGCACGCGCCGGAGAATGTCCCCGCCCTCGTCGTCACCGATGACTCCCACCACGCTCGCCTCGCCGCCAAGTGCGCGGATGTTATTTGCGACGTTCGCCGCGCCACCGGGCAGCAGTCCGCGTCGGAATCGACCTGCACGACCATCACAGGCGCCTCGGGCGAGATGCGTTCGACCGTGCCCCATATGTGCTCATCGATCATGAGGTCGCCGATCACCATTACCCGCTTTCCCGCAAACCGAGCGAGCGCCGAGGAGTAGATGCTGTCGCTCATTAGTCGCGATTCAGTCACGATTAGCTCATCCGTTCGATCACGCCCGCCGCGATGAGCGGGATCAGCAGTTCGTGATGGCCGGTGAGGGAGATCCCCTCGCCGCCTATCTCGCGCACCCTCGCAACCACCTGCTGGTTCGAGCGATAGTGCTGCACGAAATCCATGTTGACGCCGGTCATTCCCTTCATAGATATGGCCCAGGTTGATCAGAGTCGTAATCGCCTTGAGTATGACTTCGGGCAACACGACAGCCGAGCCGATGTTCATAAGAACGCCGCCGTCGCCGAGATCCTTGATCGCTTCGGTGAGAATGCGATAGTCGCGCATCGACGCGTCGCCGATCGCCGCGCCGTCGGCGCTGGGGTGCATGTGCACGATGTCGCAGCCGATGCAGGCGTGGATCGTGAGAGGCACGCCGCACTCATATGCCGCCGCGAGAAGGCTGATCTCGCGATTCGGCGCGTTCGACTCGATCACGGCCCTGCCCAGCGCCTCGCCGAAGCCGAGTTCCTCATCCACGCGCAGTCCGCGCGCAGCCGTTGACGAAATCCGCGGTCTCAGTCGCCATGCCGAACATGCCGTCCTGCATCCCACTCGACCACATCTTCCGACGTCTCGCCGAAGAACGCGATCTCGCTGTCGTGAATCGCGCCCGCGCCGTTCATCGAGAGCGACGTGATGACCCCGCGCCGCATCAGGTCGATGATTATCGGGCTCAGGCCGCATTTGATCACGTGCGCGCCCATCGCGACCGCGCAGGGCTTGCCTTTGGCGCGGGCTTCGACGATTCGATCCATCACCGTGCGCACCCAGCGCCCCGCGAGGATATCGGGGAAGCTCTCTATGAACTGGCTACGCTCGAACCCGGCTCGTGTTCCGTGGCAAATTCGTCCTTGCTGACCTTGCTCTTGCGGTCGGCAATCGACATCGTCTTCAGGCCGCTCAGGTCAATTCGAGGGTATTTCGAGGCCATTCGTGACTCCGTAGATTATCATTACGTCATTGAGCTGCACCGCCGGCACGCGCGGCTTGACGACGTCAAAGCCCGTCTTCGCCAGCAGGCGGGCTATGCTCGACTTTCGGAAATAGAAGATGTGCTCGCGGGGCTTAAGGTGTCGCCAACGCTCGCGCTTGATCTTAAACGCAATGTGCCCCAGGTTCGGCGTGCCGATCACGACAAGTCCGTCCTTCGGCCAGCACCCGCCGCACCTCGAGCATGTGCGCGGTCGGATCCGGAACATGCTCAAGCACATCCCACATTGTAACACAATCGAACGCTCCACTGGAATAGCCCGAGTTCTCAAGCACGCCGGTTCGCACGTCGAGACCGAGTTTTCGAGCTTCCTCGGCGGCATGGGCGATATTTCGACGCCGGAGCCTGTCCAACCGCGAGCGTTGGCGGCCTCGACGAAGTACCCCAGCGAGCAGCCGATGTCGAGCAGCCTGCCGGGCTTGTGAAGCGTCTCGATCCGCCGAAGGCGGGCATCGGCGCGCCTGAGGCGAAACTCGTGCCGCTTGCGGTACAGGTCGAAGTAGACCGAATCGTACTGCTCGTCGAGCGATTCCGGCTGCGGATAGGTGAACGCCAGCCCGCATTTGGCGCACTGGTAGATGTTGCAGCCGTCCTTACTGATAAGGATCGACGAGACGGCGCTATCGCAGATGTTGCAGATCGGTTGTATCACTGGAACAATGAATCCGGCAGGTTGGTGTTGACTTTGATGTCGGAAAGCTCGGTCGTGCCGGCTTTCGTGCCGTCGGGAGCGAACAGCTCGACCTTGGTCGGCATCCAGATCACCCCGCCGGCATTGACGGGATTCGAGTATACCACGCGAGCCTTGAGACTGCCGGCGCAGTCGTGCTTTTCGAAGCGCTTGAGCCAGAGATTGGTCGCGTCGATCCAGGTCAGGTTATACATGTCGCCCTTGAACCAGGTCAGCTTGAGCTTGATCTCGCCGTTGGCCTGGGCATCTGGATCGTCCACAATCTCGACCTTGCGGTTCTCCCACAACTGCGGCGTCACGAGGCCGAGATCGAGCGGCGTCTGAAGCTTGGCCGGGTCCTTGGAGTAGTCGTCGGTCTTGTTTATCCTGACCTTGGGCGCGCGGAATATCTTCCTGCCGCCCGCGATGATATACTCGAACTTGACCATTCCCGAGCTTCGAATCGATGCGTATCTTATCCGGCGCCTTGACCGAGAGCAGAGCCGTCTGGAACTCGTAGAGGCGCGCGTAGTTCTCATCGACTTTGGTGAGCGCGGCCTTGTTCTTGTCCTTGACGGTCACCGTCATGGTCATATCCTTGAAGCCCTTGGTGGCCGATTCGACCCGGGCCTTGAGGTCCTGCTCCGTGACCGGCGCGCACACACCGACAGAGCCGACAAGCCGCCAACGCAATCATGAACGCAATCAGTCTACTCATTGTCCCGCTCCTTGCTAACAGACATCTCCCAAAGCATGGCGTATCGCAGAAACACCCCGACCTGGGTCATCGCGCAGAGAACGTACCCGCGCAGGCCGTCGCGAAAGCCCTGCTTGACGATGTACTTCTTCAGAAATGCGATCCCCGGCGCGAACAGGAGCTTGCGCAGCCGGAAACGCTCGCCGTCGCGCATCTTCTGCCGGGCCGCCGCTCGCGAATGCGAGACCATCTTGCGGCAGAGCTCGTCGAGGTCGCGATATGTGTAGTGCAGCAGATCGCTTCTGAGCGTGCCGACCGGCCCGTCAACCTCCGGCGTTTCGTGCACGAGCCTGTCGGGATACCGCGACTTCGACTTGCGCATCAGCTTGATCACGTAGTCCGGATACCACCCACAGTGCCGGATCGGCTTGCCGCAGAAGTAGCTCAGCCGAGGCATCCGATACGCCGCGCAGCGATCGCTCTCGACCGCCTTGCGAATCTCGCCCGCGAGCTGCTCCGGCACGACCTCGTCCGCGTCGATGACCAGCACCCAATCATTCGAAGCCAGCTCCATCGCCGCGTTTTTCTGGTCCGCGTAGCCCGCGAACTCGCGCTGGCTGACCTTGTCCGTGAACCGCCGCGCGATCTCGACGGTGCGATCCTCGCTGAACGAATCCAGCACGACGATCTCGTCGGCGAACGCCAGGCTCGCAAGGCACCGCTCGATGTTGGCCTCTTCGTTATACGTTATGACTACGGCTGATATGCTCACGGCCTCACCAGTTCGTAGTACAGCGCTTCGTTTCCGCGCGCCATGTTTTCGAGACTGAAGTTTGCACGCGCTCTTGCCCGCCCGGCGGAACCGAACTCGGCCGCCAGAGACGGATTCGCCATGAGCTTGCCGATCCCCTCCGCAAGGGCACGCGCGTCAGCGGGCGGAACGGAGAACCCCGTCACGCCGTCGACAACCGACTCCCTCAAGCCTCCAACCGCGCTCGCAACGACGGGCTTCCCCGCCGCCATCGCCTCAAGGACCGCGACGCCCAGCCCCTCGCTCAGCGACGGCATCGCGAATAGGTCAATTGACGCCAGCAGCGCGGGCATGTCATCATAGAACCCAACGAATGACGCGCCCACGCCCAGTTCCCGCGCGAGCCGCTCCAGCTCGCCGCGCTGCTCGCCCTCGCCGCCGATCACCAGATGCACCGGCGTTCCGGCCTTGGCAAGCAGAGCGCCGGCCTCGATCAGATGGCGAATACCCTTGCGCTCGGCAAGCGTGGCGGCAGCACACACTATTGGGATCGAGGCGTCGATGCCGAGTCGCGACCTCAGATCCGGGTCGGGCTTGGCGTTCTCGAAGCGCTCGATGTCCGTCCCGCTTGGGATCAGTCGGATCTTGGCTGGATCGACGCCGCAATCGATCAACACATCGCGCACGGCCGAAGATATCGCAACAATCGCGGTCGTCCACTTGCCATAGGCGCTCGTGTTCGGCCAGAGCATCTTGATTGGATCGTCCATCCGGCGCGTCGCGATCACGACCTTGGCCCCGGCAAGCCTCGCCGCGGCCGAACCCAGCACGTGCGCCCGGGAGGCGTGCAGGTGCACGACATCGGGCTTCTCCCGCGCGATCGCCGACTTCAGCGCAAGCACCGACCTGAGCGACATCGTCGATCTCATCTCAACTGGAATTGACGGCACGCCCTTGTCGCGCGCCCATTCCTCCAGCTTCGATCCCGGCCTGCACACGAGCTTGGCCTCGTGGCCCCATTCACATAGATATGATATCAGACCCGCGACCTGCCTCTGACCGCCGCCCCACAGCTTCTCCGAGTCGATGTGCAGGGTCTTCACGCGCCATCAGCCTTTCGGTCGAGCACATGCTCCACGACGGAGATCACAAGATCGGGCTTGAGATCGGTCATGCACTTTCTGCCGAGGCTGCACTCGGTCTTGACGCACGGGCTGCAGTCGGCCTGCGAGGTCAACACGATATGCCCCTCGCCCTGCGGGCCGGTGATCTTCGGGTTCGACGAGCCATACAGCCCGACCACCGGCGTCCTCACAGCCGCGCCGAGATGCAGCACGCCCGAATCGACCGCCACCAGCACGCTCGACATTGCCAGAATCGCGACCACCTCACCGAGGTTCGTCTTGCCGCTCAAGTCTAATATCTCGCCGCATTCTTTGACAATGCTATACGCCGGCTGGGTGCCGAGAATGACGGGTTTGAGGCCGCGCCTTGCCAGATAGCGGCCCACCTCGGCAAAGCCCTCGTCGGTCCATTCCTTGACGCTGCGCCTGCCCGACGTGCCCGGCGAGAGCGCGGCGATGGGCTGATTCGGCTCGATACCGTGCGCCTTCAGCAGCCGGTTCGCGCGTTCGATCTGCGCGGGAGTCGGCTGGATCAGACCGGAGTAGTCCCGACAGGTGATCTCAGCTCCGATTGCCTCGATAAGGCGGAGGTTGTTGACGGTCGAGGGCGGATGGTGGAACTCCACGCGCGACGTAAGCAGGAATCCCAGCGACGTATCGACGAACCCCACGCGCTTCGGCGCCCTGCTCAGCCGCGCGAGAATCGCGCACTCAGCGCTCTGCGAGAAGACCACGGCCAGGTCGTATCGACCCGACCTCAGGCGCCGGATGAGTCCAATCTTGTCTAAGTTCAGGCCGCTTTTCCTGGGCAGCACCTCGTCGGGAAGGCCGCTGCTCTCCAGAACCTCTTTCAAGCCCGGGCGGACGACGCTTGTAATATGCGAATCGCCGAAGCTGTCGCGGATGCACTTCAGCGCGGGCAGCGAGAACGCCAGGTCGCCGATTTGATTGAGATGGAAGCAGAGGATCCGCATCGCCTCACTCCAGCCATCGCCGCACGGCCTTGTCCACATCCTGCGGCGTTATGGCCTGCATGCAGTCGATGTTGCGGCAGGTGGGATGCCTGCGGCACGGGCTGCAGGGAAAGTCCTTGGCGACCCAGACGAAGTTGTCCCTCTTGAGAAAACACCGCCACGCGCTCGCCCCGAACAGCCCAACCGACGGCCGGTCGAGCGCGACCGCCATGTGCAGCAGGCCCGTATCCACACCGATCACCGCGGTGGACTTCTCCATCAGCGCGCCCGCCTGCTTGAGGGTCGTGTGTCCCGCGCTGATAACGGGCTTGAACTCGGCCGCGTCGGCGATCCTGCTCGGCAAGCGCGACATCGGCCTTGGAACCGAGAATGAGCGATTTCGCTCCGTACTTCGCGGCCGATCAGGTCGGCAACGCCGCACCAACCGTCCGGAGTCCAGTGCTTGTTGACCCACGTCGTCGCGGGGCAGAACGCGACGACCTTACTGCCGTCCAGGTCGTTTTCGGCAAAGAACCGCGCGGCGAAGTCCCTGTCATCATCGCTGACCGGCATATGCATGGTCGTGTCGGTCGAGTTCACGCCAAGGGTCTTGAGCAGGTCGAGGTTGCGCTGCTGGGCGTTGACCTCGTCGCCGCCGGGATCGTATCGCTCGGTGTAGATGCGAACGCTGCCCTCCGCGCCGTCGGCAAACCCGATCCTGCGCCTCGCGCCCGACGCGAGGCACACCCCCGCGCTTCGCAGCAGCCCCTGCAGATCGACGCACGACATCGAAGTTCCGCGACCGCAGCTCCCTGCGAAGCCCCGAAAGGCTCCGAATGAACCGCGCGGCGTCGCCCAGATCATGCTGCCGCGCTTGACGCGGTCCCAAACGATCACCTCGTCCAGATACGGATTGCCGATCACGACATCAGCCGACTTGCGCTCCACCACCCACGCAATAAAGCTGTCCGGAAACGCCTCGCGCAGGGCACGCGCGACCGGCGTCGCCATCAGCACGTCGCCGATGGCGCTGAGTTTGACTATCAGTATGCGTTCGGGTGTGTTACTGTACACTGTTCGGCGCCTCCGGTGTCATCTTCCATCGGTCGTGCAGCCAGAGCCACTGGCTCGGGTTGGAGCGCACCTCGCGCTCGATCGCCTGGTTCATAGAGCGTGGTGAGCATGCGTATGTCTTTCTTCCTCGTCTCCGCTCGGAGTGAACTCGATGCGCGGATAGGCCGTGGCCTTGTACTTGCCGTTCGGCCATCCTCGGCGCGAACATCGGCACCATGCGGCGCGCCCGACCTCAGCGAGAACACGGCCGGGCCGGTCGCGGTCGCAACGGGCCTGCCGAAGAAGTCCGCAAAGATGCCGTGGACTCGTTCTGGTCGGGCAGTATGCCGAGGATCTCGTTCTTGCTGAGAGCGCGCATCGCGCCGATCAGCGGCTGATCCTTGTCGAAGACACTGATATCCGCCGCTCTCGCGGATTCTGCGTGGTGATGCCGGTCATGCCGGGATCGTCGCTGTCACGCGCGATGACATTGGCCTTGTAGCCGCATTATCACCAGCTTGCGCGCGAGAAGCTCCCAGTTGCCGTAGTGGGCGGTGATGACAATGCAGCCCTTGCCCTCGCGCCAGCGCGCTGTCGAGATGCTCCAGGCCCTCCACATCGATCATCGAGTCGATCTGCTCGCGGCTGAGCGCAAGCAGGTAGAAGAACTCGACCGCCCCGCGCGCGAAGTGCCGGAATACCTGCTTGGCGATCTTGCGGATCTCAGCTTCGCTCTTCTGATCGCCGAATGCCGCGCGCAGGTTCGTCAGCGCCACCTTGCGGTAGTCGACTCGACACCATATAGAACAGCGAGCCGAGGCTGTTGCCGATCGCGCGGACCGACCACGGCCTCAGCAGGCCCGCGGTCTTCGGTCATGACCCGGAACGTCACGCGCCCGATGAGCTTGATCGACCCGCTTCTCGAGGCGGGAGCCGATGTATCCTGGCCGTTGATCCTGTTGGTGATGTGCTGCGCAAAACGTGAACTATCCTCTATCTCAAGCCTTATCGACAAGCGCGTAGCAGCTGCGATATGGCGAAATCGACGTCCAAGCCGGGCGATGTCCTTCTCAGTCGTCACAATCGCCTCCGCGCCCGCTCGCGTCGCGCCTCATCTATTATACGGCTTATGTCCGCGCTCGTAAGCCTGTAATGGTCGGGAAAGACGATACGCGCCTCAGGTCCATGCGCCCAAGCCCGTCCAGCATGTCGAAGAACGACAGCGGCCGGCCGATGCCGCAGAACGCAACAGATCTGCGCCGCCTTGCCCAGCTCTAGATCGACGGCTGCTCGCCGGTTTCGACGTTCGGAAAACTGACCGGCTCGCGCGCGCATCGGAACACGGCCGCGTCCGGCGCACAGCTTCGCGATGTAGTCGGTGAGCGCAGTTATACCAGAGCATCGCTAGGGCGCGCATTAGCCAGCAGCATCTACGCCCGCACGGCGCAGACCCGATATGCGGCTCCCGCAGATCGCCCATCGGCATCACGAATCCGCTGCCGAACGGCTTTCGCGCGTCCAGCACGACTATATCCAGGTCGCGATGAAGCTGCCAGTATTGCATGCCATCGTCGAGCACGATCACGTCCGGCGCGAATCGCTCGCAGGCCAGCCTCCCGCTCTCTCGTCGATCCTTGCCCACGACCACCGGCACGCCCGGGCAGCGTTCGCGCGAGCAGGATCGGCTCATCGCCGGCCTCGGCGCTGTCGCTGAGAATCCGCTCGCCATCGGACGCGACGACAACTCCTCGCGCCGACCCGCCGTGTCCGCGCGACAGCACGACCACGCTCTTCCCCTGCTCCGTCAGCATCCGGCAGATCGTCTGCACCGCGGGAGTCTTGCCCGTGCCGCCGAACGTGAGATTGCCCGACGCTGATCACCGGCACGCCCAGCCGGCATCGCTTGCGAATGCCCAGTCTGTAGACCGACGAGATAGGCCCACAAGCCCGCGCGGTAGATCAGCGACAGCGGCCACAGCAGCGCCCGGATCAGCCACGAGACCGGGCCGCGGTTCTCGCCGAGTACGACGCTCTCCAGATAGCGGTTAGCCATCAGCCCTCAGCCTTCAGTTGCCGAGTCGAGTACAGCGCGACCAGCTCATCGGCCGTGCGCTTGGACGCGCCGAGGTTCGCCTGCATCATCTTCTCGCATCGAGCCCGAATGTCATCCAGGAGCGCGGCGTCGCCAAGCATTCTGCGCGATCTCTCGCCCAAGCTCGGCGCCATCGCTGATCTCAAATCCCACACCCGCCGCCTTTGCCTGCGCGACCAGATCCTTTGCCTTGAAAGTGTACGGGCCGAAAAAGACCGGCTTGCCCTGCGATATTGGCTGCAGGATGCTGTGGCACCCGCGCGGGATCAGGCTGCCGCCGACGAACGTCACGTCGCGCAATCGCGTAGACCCTCGCAAGCTCACCGAATGTGTCGAGGATCACGATGTCCTCGGCCCCGGTGATCGTCGACGGGTCGCTGCGCCAGCCGCAAGCCAGCCCCTTGCGACTTCGCGATCCCGCATATCTCCTCGCGCCGCTCGATCTGCCTGGGCGCGATGATCAGCCGCAGCTTCGGATGAGTCTTGCGCGCGGCGATGAACGCGTCCATCACGGGCCCATCCTCGCCGGGGTTCGTGCTGCCAGCGATGAAGACCAGGTTTTCCGGCGTCAAACTTATACGTACTTAGCAGCTCGCCTTGCTCGGCGTCGGTCATCGGCTGCGGGGCCTCGTCGGCCTTGCAGTTGCCGGTGACGATGACCCTCGATGGATCAGCGCCAAGCGAGATCACCCGGTCCGCGTCGGCCTGCGACTGCATGCAGAAGCGGTCGATATTGCCGACATCGCCCAGCGGTAGAGCCACGGGATCTTCGCGCGCCGGCGAGCGTCTTGTCCGAGACCGTGCCGTTGATCATCGCCGTCCTGACGCCGCGTCGGTGCGCGATGTGCAGGAAGTTGGGCCATATCTCCGTATCGGTGCTGGCGAACACAACCGGCCTCACCCGACCTAGCGACCGGGCCACGCACGGGGCGAGATCGAACGGATAGTAAAAGAATCCGTCCGCATCTTTAACAGACTTGCGCGCCATCTCCTGGCCCTTTTCGGTCGTCGTGGACATCACAACAGCCGCGTCCGGCAGCGCCTGCTTCAGTTCGCGCACGACAGCCGCGCTCGCGACGGACTCGCCAACCGACACCGCATGAATCCAGATTCGATCTCGTTCGCCGATCTCTTTGGGCAGTTCGGCCCTGCCGAGTTGCTGCCGCCACGAGTTGCGCGACTTGCCCGATACCAGCACGCGCTAGAGTATATACAGCGCGATCAGCGGGCTCAGCAGGAGCAGCAGCGGCATTGTAGAGGAGGAACGTCATGCGCGTTCCTCCGGCGGCTTCGCGCCGATGTTCTCCCACGCGCGCCGCTCGGCTTCGTTGATGGCGATTTCGATGCGCGATCGCCGCGTCGGTCATCGTCCTCATCGCTGGGAATCGAGCAGCGGATCGCCGAAGAAGATCACCGCGCGCGCGAACGGATACGGGCAGCATGTGCGAATCCCACGAGCCCAGCCGCTTGCACGGCCTGCACGCAACGCCGACCGGCAGCACCGGGCAGCCCGATCGCTTCGCCAGATAGACCGTGCCGGGCTGGACTTTCTTCGGAGGGCCTTTGGGACCGTCGGGCGTATGCGCCATCACCCCACCCTCCTGCAGCTTGCGAGTGAGTTCCAGCAGCGCCCTCGCGCCGCCGCGACCGCTCGACCCGCGCACGGTCCTGAAACCACGGCTGCGCAGGAGCCGATCCTGAAGGTCACCATCGTTCGAGAGCGACACGAGCGAGTAGAAGCCCATGTTGCGGCAGTAGTAGATCGGCAGCATCGTAACGCCGTGCCAGGGCAGCACGAGCCCGCCCTTGCCGTCTCGAGACAATCTTCGTCAGCTTCTCCCATCCGACGATCCTGAACCGAACCGTCGCCGCGATGCCCGTCGAGATCAGCCAGAGCAGCCGGAAGACCAGCCCACGCTTGAGCCGTTCCCTAAGCCGACTCCGCTCTGACATCGGCCGCCTCCTGCGATCGGAACTGAGTCCTGTAGAGCTGCGAGAACAGCCCGCCGGACTCCACCAGCCCGTTGAATGAGCCAGACTCCAATACGCGGCCCTGGTCCATCACGAGTATCCTGTCCGCGTTCTTTACAGTCGATAGCCTGTGCGCGATGACGAGCGTCGATCGGCCCTTCATAAGCCGGTCCAACGCTTCCTGCACGACGCCCTCGCTGAGCCGCATCCAGCGACGAAGTGGCCTCATCGAGAATCAGTATCTTGGGGTTCTTGAGCAGCGCCCTGGCGATGGATATGCGCTGCCGCTGACCTCCGGACAGCCCGACTCCCGCCTCGCCCAAGCACCGTCTCGTAGCCATTCGGGCACTGCTGTATGAATTCGTGCGCGTTCGCGGCCTTGGCGGCCTCGATTATCTCGCTCGATGTCCGCGCCGGGCCGGCCGTAGGCGATGTTCTCGGCAATCGTTCCGCTGAAGAGGATCGTCTCCTGAGGAACCATCGCAATTTGCTCGCGCAGGCTGGTGGTCTTGATATGGCGCACGTCATGGCCCTCGACGAGTATCTGCCCGCCGGTGACGTCGTAGAAGCGCGGGATAAGGTCGGCTATAGTGGACTTGCCCGCGCCGCTTGGGCCGACTATCGCGACCACCTCCCCGGGATTGATCGTGAACGACACCCGTCGAGCACGGCCTCGTCCGATGTCATATTCGAAGCTCACATCTTCGGAACTCGACCCGGCCCTCGACATTCTTGAGAACAGACGCCGTCGGGATTCTCGTCCATGTTCGGCGCTTGGTGTCCAGTAGCTCGAAGATTCGCTCCCGCCGCCGCGATGGTCTGCTGATATGTGACGTTCAGGCGGCCGAACTGCTTTACCGCGCCCGCATACTAGAACGCAAGCATTCGCGAACTGACACAGGTTGGCGAACGTAGATCGCTCCCCGTGCCACCATCCCACCCGCCGCGAATACGATCAGCGCGGTCACCGATACGCCGCCCATAACGTCGATGGACGGCAGCACCAGCGCGTTGCGCCGCGCAGCACGCAGCGCGGCGAGGAGACTAGCGTGTGTTGACGACGGTTGAAGCGCTTGACTTCCTGCTCTTCCATGCCGAACGACTTGATGATGCGCACGCCCGGTAATCGATTCCTCGATGGCCGCGCTCACGTCGGCCAGCCGGATCTGCTGGGTGATCGTCGTCAGCGAACCGGATGCGTCTTGGAGAGCCTGTCGATGGCCACGCCCATCATACGGCCGAGATCACGATGATCAGCAGAGCAAGCCGCCAGCTCGATCACGAACATCCGCGCAAGGCCGCTGACGATCATCGCCGGACCGTCGATGGCCTGCGTCATTATGATGCTCGGAGTTCTGGATGAGGCTGACATCGTTGCTCATCAGTGACATCAGTCGCCGGTCTTGCTCTTGTGGAAGAAGCGGAGCGGCAGAGTCTGGATGTGCGCGTACATCTCTGATCCTGAATATCAGTGCCAACGCGATTGGTTACCGATGCGATCGACATACGCGTTCAGATAGGTCAGCATGCCCTTGGGATGGTGATCAGCACGAGCAGCGAGGCGACGATAGATCATAGCCGTCATTCCCGTGCACTGGTCCATTTTAAGAACCACCCGTGCGCAAGTTCCGAACTTGACGATGCACGTTGAGATCGGGTTCTTTGCCGTTGAGCGGCCAGCGAACCAGGCCAGAGCACGCGCCATCGTGAATATGTTGCACTGGGCCATGAGCAGCCCGGACAAGACGGCCAGCAGACGATGCGGCCCTTATAGACCAACAGATATTTCAACAGTCGTCTTGGCTGGGTTCAATAATCAGCTCTCAATCTCGGCGGCATGGCGTGCCAATTACACCAGACCGCTCAGCCAGTCAATGACCGAAAACGATCCATAGGCCATGAGGGCAAACGCCACCGACAGAACCGCGGCAGACGCGGCCCCGCGATGCTCGTCGTTAACCATCACCTGCCTGAACGAGAAGCGCCCCTGCCCCACCAATCCGCGCAGGCGCGGCAGAAATCGTGGCACCTCCTGCAATATGTTCGAATTCCTCGCCGAACTTCTCTCGCAGCAAGCCGCTCTTCATAGGCGACCGCTCCCCGTGCAGTATCCAGAACAGCACGATTCCCACGATCAGCACGTACGGGCGATCACACATTACCATGTAACCCAGACTCATCAGAAAACTGCCTATATACAGCGGATTTCTGCACAGCGCAAACGGCCCCGCGGTCACCAGGCCCGACAGCTTGGTCAGATACCCCGCCGACCACACGCGAATCGCCTCCCCGATCGCCACCAGGGGCAGCCCCGCCCAGAACGCCGCCGGGCGTCGGCCTGGCCACAATCAGCAGCCCAATCGACAGCGCCAGCAGCAGGAACGTCCGTCTTCTGAACAGAGTAGTAGCCATCTATGACAGACCCCCCATTTCAAGCACAGCGCGAGCGGCGCGATCCACCGCCCCGGGCTCGCCGAGCGCAGCCCGCACGCTCAGCCAGCTCGGACTTCATACGCCGCAGCCGCTCATCGTCGCGAAGCAGGCTTAGCGCGATGTCGGCCACGGCCTCGGGCGTTCACTTCGTCGTTGATCAACTCCGGGCACACGCCGCGGTCGGCGACGATATTGGGCATGCCGATGAACTCCTCCAGAATCGACTTGCGAAACTCGTATTCCAGGCGCATAATGCGCGAGCCCCGGTAGATGATCATCATCGGCACGCCGAGAATCGCCGCTTCAAGTGTAGCGGTTCCCGAGGCTGTAATCAAGAGGTCACTCGCGGCCATGCAATCGTATGACCGCCTCTCGACCACGCGCGATGGGCGGAAAGTCACTCCTCGTCGCGCATGCTCGATCCGATCACGCATGACTCTCGGCGCCCCACGCGGCCCCGATCACGAACTGCACGCTGCCAAGTTCGCCGTGCATTATCTGGGCGCACGCGACCAAGCACGGGCAGGTGCTCGCCGATCTCGTGCGCGCGGCTGCCGGGGAAGAGGCCGATCGTGGGCACCGACGGATCCAGACCCATCTCCCGCAGGAACTCCTCGCGCGGCACTGACGGCTTCACTATGTCTATCAGCGGATGCCCCACGAACCGCGCGTCCACCCCCGCCGCCGAAAGCAGCTCCGCCGACCACGGGAACGGCGTCACGACACTTGCCCCCGCATGCGATCAGCTTGGCCGCATTCTTCGGCTTCCTGCGCCACGATGATGGAGGGAAGTAGTAGACGACCCGGATGCCGTTGCGATGAAGGAAGTATAGCATGAACGAACGAGTAAGTCATGAACAGAAGAAGTCATTGAGCACGCTGTGTCGCAATCGCTGGAAGAGGTTGCCGCAGCGGGCACAGGTGACTCGGCTGTGACGGCCTCGCTTCCGCAGAAGTTTCCATTGCGACAGGACGAAAAGCCGATAGCGCTGCGCGGTATCAGGAAAAGCGAGAGCAGGGTGAAGACTCCCGCGCGAATGGCTCAGTACCCATGAGTCGGTCGCATCGCTGCCGCTGCCTGAAAAAGGCCCCAGTGGAATGGCGTCTCCGCCGCCGCCGACGATGACGGGCCCCTCCACCCGTGGACGACATTTACCGCCACTGTGAAGGAAAGTTTTGCCCACACAGCCCCAACTCGGCACTGAAGCCAATTCGTTCGTGCCTGGTCGGGTCGGCTGCCTTATTGATTGCAAATAAATATGATTTGCAATCAACGCATTTCATACCCGCGGGTATGAAAAGAGAGGAAGACGTTGCTGTTAAACGATGACTTTCTCTCGCAGAAGAAGAGGCGTGAGCCTCAAATCGTGAAGTCGTATAGTTTGTAAAATGATAACATTTGGAGAATTACAATGAAAAAAAGCTTATTTGCGATGGCTTCCGTCTTCGCGCTGCTCGCTTCCATGCCAGCCTTCGCTGACAGCAACAACAACACATCGACTATTGAACAGATCGGCATTGCTTAACCGCCAACGTTACGCAGGGCGGTGACGGCAACACCAGCATTTCCGATATCGACAGGCTCAAGTCGGTTTCCGGCGACAACCTGAACGCGACTGTGTTCCAGGGCGGCTTGGATACCAACAACACGGCCAACATCATTCAAAACGACACCGATCAGACGGTCGATGTTGACCAGCATGGCGATACCACAACGAACCTCCTGAACGTCGATCAGGGGGGCGTCAACAACGAGGCCACTATCCTGCAAAATGGCACGAGCGCAACACCAATACAGCTAAAAATCAACCACGCAGACCGGCACTGGCGCTCTGAACAGTGTCAATGTCTCGCAAGGCGGTGCGGGCAACATCAACGGATCCTCGATCACCCAAAGCGGTGGCGGACTTACAGCGATAGTTACGAAATCTAACCAAGCCAATCAGGGCAGCCCTTCGCGTTGCCCCTATTGATGCATTTTGTTTATGCAATCACGATCCGCGGGTGCCGATATGAAGCGCGTGTTTTTCTCAGTCATTGCAGCGTTTTCGTTTCCGTTCATAACCGGCGCCAATGCCGAATCTCTCAAAACGCCGCCACAATTGAGCAGATCGGCGCCGCTCAAACTGCGAGTGTTGTTCAAGAGGGCTCACAGTAAACAATCAGGCGTCGATAGGACAAAATGGCGAGGCCAATGAGGGTGGATCTCGCAAAATGGCGTCGTCGCCACAAACCGGGCTCGCATTACTCAGGATGGAGACGCCAACAGTGCGGAGATTTAGCAGGCCGGCGCGTCCGCGAATAATGAAGCCGGCGTTGCGCAAGACGGCATTGGAAATGTGGCCGGAATTTCGCAGCAGGGAGCCAACGGCGGCAGATACAGCCAATATTCTACAACAAGGCGGTAAATACACAGCGACTATCGCGCAAAACTATTTCGGAGCGATCGTCTCGGGCAATTACGCCTCCATCACTCAAAATGGTGCGGGGAACCATGCCCACATTGGCCAAAATGGCGGCGGAAACGAAGCCGAAATCGTTCAGGATGGCTCCGGGAACACTGGCGCAATCGAACAATCTGACGACGATCAGAAGGCGGTTCTTAAGCAATTCGGTGATAATAATAGCGGTGTTATCGACCAATCCGTTTCTGCAGCTGGATCTTAGAGTGGAGCAGTATGGTTCGGAGGTGGTGGTGTAGTTATTACGGCGTGTATTAACCCGGTCCAAACACTGTCGCTGACCCGCCTCGGCGCTTACGATCAAGTGAAGAGGTGTAAGCGGTGGCTTTCCGGTGGCGTATCCTTGTCGTTTGCTTACAGCTGCTCGCATTTTATGACGCTTCACCGGCTTGGTCGGCAAAGCGCGGGAAGCACATTCCCCGATCCCACTGGGCCAATCACCACAAGACTACCTGGAATCGAATTTGGAAATTCGCCGAACGGGGCCGTTATGCCTGCTTCATTCGAAACGCCCAAAGATCGAAAGTGGAGCGCCGCCAAGGCGTTCGCGACCTCGCTCAAGCATTGATTGAAGAGCCAAACCCTGCGGACGAATGGACTGCTGGCGGAACTGCTGCATCCTAGCAATCGCAGGCGTGCCGCCCATAGCCATTATCCGGTCTGGCAAACACCGAACGGCAAGCAGGGCGGGGTTCGCCGCGGCTCTGGGTTTCCATTGAAGTTTCAGGCTATGCAGGTCTCGAACGGGTCGCTTGAGCGCGTTGTGCGGGCCGGTCTGATTACTGTCGTGGCGCTGTTCGATCGACGCGAAAGCGATGATTTCCGGCCGTGATCCGGGCCGATGATTTGTTAGGCGGCGATGCGCAACCGCACAGGAAACACGTTTCGCGACTTAGCCATTCGCATTCAGCGGGCGACCGGCCACGATCACCATTTCCAGCAGCACGCGTTCGTTTAGACTGCCCTGTGCGCCAAGATTGTGATCAGCTTCAAAACGCCGAATTGCGTCTCGCGTCTGCGGGTCGAGCCGTCCGTCAGTGGGCCCCGGCGCGTAACCCCATGCTGGGCCAAGATTTTCCTGCACCTGCGCGATCAGCTCGCGTCGCTCTTCGAAGCGTCCCGCCGGTCCCGGCTCTGGCTCCGCCCGCTGCCCTGCCGAAAATCAGCGATTTTAACAGCGCCTCGCTGGGCTCCCCCGTCAGAGGCATGTTCTCGTCGAATTCATAAGCAATGATCGCGGCGCGGGTCCGAACATCGAGGGTTCCGGTCGCGGCTTCTCCGGCATAGCCGCGAAGGTTCAGCTCCCGTTGGATCGCTCTCACCAGCCGTTCAGGGGCGGGCGTCGTTGTGGCGCGCGGCTTGGCCGGTCGTGATTTGCTGAGCATCTGACGATGCGCCGCCTGATCCTCATCAGCCGCCGCCAACCTAGCGCCGATCGGATCCCGTCTTCTGCCAATTGCCGCCGTCGCAGGAGCGCTGCGGTCATCGGGAGCCGCCGACAGATGCTGAACGGCCCCGGCGCGCCGCGTGCGGAGCTTGCTGCATATACATCGTGTTAGCCGCAATCGCCGTTGCAACAGCCAGGAACACGACGACAAACAAGCGCATCCGAAATGGTGTCATGGCAATAGCGTCGCAATACTTTCACAGAGTTGCGTCCAATAAAGCGGCAAACCGTAAAAGGTTGCTTAACGCATGTGAGATGGTGCGGCGAATCGGGTTCCTTGAGTATGTCACCCTACCCTGCAAAGTTAAAAATAGTCACAGCATCATAAAACCATTTTTAAGTCAGAAGATCAGCAAGTAAAACACAACAGAAGAAGTGTGATTTCGCCGTTCAATTATCTTTTTCCATATTCGACTGCTTTTCACCAATTGCAAGCTGCACGCAAAGGCTTTAAAGCGTTTTCGATACCAGCAATGTTGAATGTCGCTGTGATCGGGCTTTCTCCATAAGGTGTGATTTGCGCAATGAAGCGCGTCTGACCTGACAACTCCTTAAGCAGATCGCCCGCCCATTTCGGGAGAAAGGTTGCCTGTTCATCGGATGAC
>CAVQDB010000004.1:0-511454 GCA_963711155.1 uncultured Armatimonadota bacterium | reverse complement strand
CAGCGACGTTTCTCAGCCGCTCAACCGCGAGCACTGGCGCACCGCCGTGCCCACGCCCGATAAGCCGGAGACGCTCACCGTCGATTACCTTCAGCCGGTCGCGGTCACCAGGTTCGTCCACTACTTCGAAAACACTCGCAAACCGACCGCATGGAAGGACGTTGACATCGAGTCCAGCTTGGACGGCACAATGTGGACGAAGATCGCCTCGTTTGCCGATCTACAGCCCGATTACCCGCAGGTCTTCCCCATCGACAGGCCCGCGCCGGCCCAGTTCTACAGGTTTGTGGTCAAGTCGCTGCACGAGGACGCGCCCGCGCTGGCTACCTACGGGATAGAGACGTACTACCGGCGCGACTGTCGGGACCGCCAACTGCGGCAAGCCAATACAGTCGGCGCCGTGCGCGCTCAGACGTGCGCGTTGTCAGCCCGGACACGGCCCTCGCCGGCGCATCGCTCAAGCTGATCGCGCCGAAGGGAAGCTTTGAGGGCAAGCTGGATGCTGCCGTGCCGCGCATCGCAAAGGGCGGGAGTTCTGTAGGCACGTTCAGGCTGACTTCGTTGATCGACGGGCCGATACCGGTCATCATCGAGCTGCACGCGGGCGGCTTTCTGATCGACAAGCGCCCGTATACCATTCGCGTGAGTCCGAAGCTCATTCTCACCGCGACAAAGCACTCGCCGGTGTCGCAGTCAGTCGGCAGCGCGATAGTCTGGGAGGGAAACCTTACCAACGGCGGCGCTTCGACGGCTCGGAGCGTCACCGTCTCCTGGATGGGCCGGAAGGTCAGCCTCGGCGACGTTGCGCCCGGCAAGTCGGTGGCCGTCAAGCTCAAGTCAGTCGCCAAGCCGGGCTATGCCGAGGGGCAGATCGTTGCGAAAGACTCCGGGTTGGGCAAGACGGTCCTGCGGGCACCCGTTGTGTGCGCCACGACCGACAGCCCGTACGCGCAGTCATTCAGGTTCAAGCCGGCGAAGGACCACGTCAGTTTCTCGGCCAAAGCGGCCGGGGTCGCGGTACCCCTGACCGGGGTCCTGCGGGTGTTCGAATCCGGCGCGGTCCGCGACCTTGTGCCCGTAAGCCCGCGCAGGCTGGCCGCGGCGTTGAGCGACGCCGTCCTGCTGGTTAACCTGCCGGATGCGAAAGAGGCGGGCGATCTGCGGCTGCGGTGCAAAGCGGTCCCGAACGAACCCAATCCCATCGTCGCGCCCTGGTCGGACCTGGAGTTGCGCCTCTCTGTGGACAACCCCAAGGTCATGTTCCGGCCGCATCTGGACTGGTACACCGTCGAGCACGGCCCGAATACGACCGACCTGGTCAACGGTCACAACTCCGCGACTCGCATGCTCTGCATCCAGACCACGAGCGGAACGCTCTCGATGGTCCCCGACACCGACGACATGAAATGGGGCTTCACCAAAGACAACGAGATGACGGTCCAGTTCCAGATCCCGCTTGCCCCGCACGATCCGCTTGGGCAGCACATCTGGCGCGCGCTTGACACGAGCCCGTCGCAGTTCAGCATGCTGCTGCCGGTGCGGAAGGGCGACTGGTGGGAGGCGTATCGGCACGTCGTCTTCGACATCTTCAAGTTCGAGCAGCCGCGGCAGTGGGCGATGCCCGTCACGCAGATGCAGATGCACTGCGCGCGTTACCTGCTGAGCTACGAGGCCTGGAGCGACCGGTGCCAGACGATTCGCTCGTTCCCGTGGAACGACACTGTCTACTTCAACTTCTACGGCACCACTTACACGCTTCCGACCCTCTATTCGTGGTATCTGGCGACCGACAACATCGAGGCCAAGGTTAAGGCGGAGAAGGTGGTCGATTGGCTGCTAGGCATACAGGAGAGCCAGGGACCAATGTCGGGCGCGTGGTTCTCGCAGTACTGCCCCGAGGGCGACCCGCCGAAGTGGGTCGGAGCCGATCAGGCAGGAAACCACTGGATCGCCCCCCACTCCACCGGCACCGCCGCCAAGACCCTCCTATGGTTACTGGGAGGCAAGCGGCAAGACGAACGATCGCGTCTTCAAGGCAGCTCAGCGCGGCGTGCGACTGGCTGATCTCCATTCAGCGCCCGGACGGCGGATGGCCGTATGCATTCGACGAGGCCGGCAAGCCGGTGACCGAGCTTACGGACGCGGGCCAGATATGGTGCACGTGGGCGCTGTGGAAGATGTATGAGTTCACAGGCGAGGCAAAGTACAAGGACGCCGCCGTGCGCTCGGCGGACAGCTTCAAGAAGACCTTCATGAGCGTGCACCGTTATATGGGCTACTGGGAGGATGTGTCGGGAGGCGCGGGCAAGGTAACTCGCAGTTGGGAGGGCTATGAGCCCGCGATCGCGTGCCTCGTCTTCACCGATATGGGTGATCCAAGGGCCGCCATCGAATGCGCAAAGGACGCGGCGACCTGGACGTGGACCCGCGTGACCAGCACGCGTCAATACGAAACCTGCTACGGCGAGACCACCGAGCAGTCGTTCTGCGGTCCTTCGCAGGCCCAGTCTCCGATGAGCGGGGTCGGCCTCGAGCAGGTCTTCCAGGACACGGGCGATCCCATCTGGAGCGACTTTGCCGGCACGATGAAGTCCATCAACTTCTGCGGCGATCCCGACCAGGGCTACGGCATGTGCGCCACGACGGGCTGGTGCGACCCAACCACCGCGGTCAACGGGCCGCCATTCGACAACGTGCGCCCCTGGACGACGCCGAACAACAGCCGTGGCGATGAATATGGCCGCGGGGTCTGGGTCGAGTGGCAGACCGCGCAGTTCGCGTGGCTCGCGCTCGACTGGCTCGTCCGCGAGGGCAACATCCGCGCCCCGCAGTACGTTCATATCGACCCAAACACGCTCAGGGGCACGGTGCTTGACGATTCGGGCCGAGTCAAGATGCCGGAGGAACGCTGCGACGTGACCGGCATCGATCACTACGACATCAACTGGGTCGGCTACGAGAACGACTACAAATACGCGCTGCTCGTCATGAATCATAAGCAGAAGCTGACTGTCATGGTCCGTCCGCACGAGGCACATCTCGGGATCTACTGCCGCCCGCCTCGCATACTGGTCGGCAGCGGAAAGGACTATCATGAGGTTGTTGTGACGAGACAGGGAGTTCAGTATAAGGTCGAGATACCGGCAAAGGCGAACGCGCTGTTGGTATGGGACCGCATCAAATAGCGCGATATCAGATGGCAAGGTTAGTGTTCATGGTTTCTATTCTCTTGGCAAGCGCCGGCTGCTGGGCAGTGTCAGGGCAGGCCGGGCACTCGAACGTGCTCCTGGGCATGCACTTCGCCCATCAGAACCGCGACTGCAACACGCGCGGTGACAGCAAGGAAGACGTGATCCCCGGGTTTTGGGACTACGCCAAGTATATGCCCGAGGACCTCGCCCACATGTCATACGCCGATTTCTGGCACTGGTGGTATGAGTTCGAGCGCTACAAAGGCGACGAGAAGGGCCTCGCCGAGATGGACGCCATCATCAACGAGTGCCTCGCGCGCGGGATCAAGGTCAAGATCGATCTGGCCTGGTCCACGTGGTACACGAACGACAAGGACTGGCAGACGGAATCGAACTTGGCCCTGGGGCCGGTCGACGTAGACGACTGGGTGCATCTATGCGATCTGCTCGGCCGCCGCTACAGGGGCCGGGTCGCCATGTGGCTCCTGCAGGGCGAGGCAAACGATCTCAAGAGCTACTGGCAGAACGCGCCGATAGAGCACGTTCAGGACGTCTACAGAATGGGATCCAAGGCGTTCAAGCGAGTCGATCCCGGCGCGATGATCAGCATCGCGGGCGCGTCGCCGTCGGTCCCGCGGGAGGATCTCGATGAAGTGGGTCCGCTCGAACGCGGCCGCGTGCAAGGGCCTCTATGACGACATCTCCATGAACTACTTCGGCGACATTGCCGATCCCTACCACGGCCTGCTGAACTACTATCGCTCGATTCGCGCGACTCTGGACAAGCTCGGCGAGCGCGACGTGGAGATCGGCAGCGGGGAAAGCTCGTTCCAGTGGGCGGAGGCGAGCGACAAGCTGCCCGCGAACCCGCCGACCTCGATGAAGGACTTCGATCCGGACAAGACGCCGCTCTGCGAGCTCAAGCAGGCGTGGCGATGCAATGAGTCGCTGGGAACGTTCTTCGACGAGGGCGGCAACAAGTTCGTCATGTGGGGGACGGAGTATGCTCCCGGCGGCGGATGGGCGTGGCGGTGGGGACTGCGCAAGTATCAGGACTGGTGGGGCAACTGGCCGGAATCGGACAAGGTTCCCGGCGCCAACATCGTGTTCGGAGACGACAAGGACGGCAAGCGGATCGATCTTCGCCCCGGTTGGACTTCGCCGCAGGCCGATCCTTATCACCCGATCTGGCGTGTGTTCGAGTTCTGGGCGCAGGCGACGCCTCCCGGCTCGGAGGCCGTCCGGCTGCCGATGCGCGCAGACTCCGGCGCTGTCAGGACACTCAGACTCGCAACCTATCTGCGAACCGCCGATAGATGCGTCGCCCTGCTGCAAAACGACAAGCCGGCTCCCGGGGAATTCTCGCTGGATCTCGCTGAGACCGGATGGCCGGACGGCGCTCCGGTCGTCGTGGACGTCCGCAACCAGACGATCGACTACGCAACCGGCGCGCAGACCACGAACTGGACCAAGACCATCCGGTCGAGTGTCAAGTCCGGCCGCCTGGCCCTATCGCTGCCCGAACTCGCCGGGTTCACGACGCTCGACATTCGGCGCGACAGGCCTGAAATGGACGGCGAGATCGTCAGCCAGGTCCTCTGCTCCGATTCGATCGTCGGAAAGCCTATCGACTGCATCGTAGTCCTGCGCAACACGGGCACGTCGCCGTGGCCCGCGGGGCAGGTTGGATTGGCGCTCTGCGGGCAGACAAAGACGCGCGAATGGAAGATCGCGGCCGAGGTCAAGGCCGGCGAAGTGGCGACCGTAAACGTTCAGCTTCCCCCGGCCGACGCCTCCGGCCGTGTCAGTTACGCGCTGCGCCTTCGCAGCGGAAGGCAGGAGTTCGGCCCGGCGTTCGTCGTGTCGGCTCAGTGCACCGACCCAACCACGCCGCGCAAGCTGGTGGCGTTTCGGGAGTTCGGCCACATGAGGCTGAAATGGTTTGCGCCCAAACAGGCCGATACGGTCGATCACTACGAGCTCTACCGCGCGCCCGGGTTTGGCGAAAACTTCGCGCTGGTGTCCGAAGTGCGCGGGACATCGTACATAGATACCGAGCTGGAGACCGACAAGGCCTACTACTACCGCGTGGTCGCGGTGGACAAGTCGGGCCGCAAGAGCAGGCCCTCGAATGAAGACAATGCCAGGGCGAGCTCCACGCGCCGGATATGGGACGCCGAGATCACCGAGCACGACGTGCCGGAGCGGATCGGCTTTGGCGAGTCGAGGAATGTCACGGTGACTATTCGGAATACGGGAACGAAGCCGTGGGACCCTGGCGACAGCAGATCGCGCCTCTTCTTGCGCACGACCCAGCAGTGGGGCGTCAATGACGAGGACAAGCTGCCCAGGTTCGCACTCGGAAGCGGGGGCGTGGTCCGAACGGGCGAGACCGTCAAGGTCAGCTTCCCGCTTGCCGCTTGGCGAGCGGGCCGTTACGAGAATCATTGGGTGTTATGCTTGGAAGTGGAAGGACAGCCGTGCGCGTATATCGGCACACCGCTGCTTGTGGAGACTGTGGTTGGCTCCGGCGAGTGACCACAGCTCCATTTCTGCGCACTGACACGCAGTAGTGCGCACATCTTTGTTCATTCTGGCGCACAAAAGGTATTGACAAACCGCTCTTTCTAGCCGATAATGGGTATAAGGTCATGTGTCTTGATGGGCCAGGCTTCATTATGTGTGGGGTGGTGGAGTCATTATGAGAAGCAACCGCGCGTTTACTCTAATTGAGTTGCTCGTAGTCATCGCCATTATCGCGATCCTGGCGGCGATCCTGTTTCCGGTTTTCGCGAACGCGAAGAAGGCGGCCTATGCCAGCGCCTGTCTCACAGTGGTGAGGAACCTTGCGATGGCGTCGTTGGAGGACGCCGACAACTACCACGGAGAACCCGTGCCCCACTCTCGTCTACCCCACCGCCAACTGGAACAGCAATGAGTTCCGTCAGACGATGAGGACGTGGAAGGGCCTGCTCAGGCCCTACTACCGCTCACACTCGATGGTCTGCCCGGCTCTGACGGCCTATGTTGTATGCTCGGAACGGGCCTCCCGCCTATTCGCCCCTCTGTGATATGCCCGGCACCTACGCGATGAACGAGGAGGTAACGGGGTGGTGTTGGATGCCGTCCGATGGCACATGGTACAACCGACTGCACAGAATAAGCGAGTACCCGGGCGCCTTCCAGGCTCATAGTCTTCAACGAGAGCCTCGGAGTGCTTGATGCCGGCTACAACCTTATCAGTAGCAGGAATCACCTGCGAGCGAACATAACGGCGTATGCACCCACCGTACACAATGGCAGGATAACCGTGGGATTCATGGACGGCCACGCCAAGTCCATTAACCTCTACGACACCGTGGGCAGTAGACCCGGAGAACTCCTGATGGCTCAATGGGACAAGACAGGAGATCCCGATACCGGAGAGACGTTTGACACTCCGGAGGAGTGCATGGCGTGGCAGGCCAGAATACGCGCCGCCTGGCCGCATTTCTATCCACCGTTCGGCCACTACGTCGCGCCGCCCCCTGCACACTAATCCGTCACCCGAGCGAGTCAAGGGATATGGGGCTCGCGTGTCTAAGTTAGTAGTATAGACTGCGTGAGCCGTAAGATGAGACTCCCTCCCCTATTTCTGACAAAGGCGGTATGTCTGGCTCTGCTGCTGTTCGCGACACCGGCGTCGGCCCTCGTTGACGGCGGCCTCGAGACCGGAGGAACCGCGTTCTACCCGTGGCAGCTTCAGCACGTCGGGGTGGCAGGAGTGGACGTCACATACTCGCATGACAACCCCCATTCCGGCCTTCAATGCGTTAAGGACCTCCGCCACCAAGTCTGGCGCTGCCTCAGAAGGGCAACTACTCCAATACCCGAGCCAGTGGGGCGGCACCGGTGAGGTATCGCTCCTTGCCAACACAACCTACGTTCTCTCCTACTGGGTCCGGACCACCGACACAATCGGCGCCAACTGGGGCGGAACGACTCTGGACTACAATTCGTCCTGGAGCTACGCACTCGTATCGTTCTACAACGCTTCTCTGCAGTGGGTTGGTGAGAGCGGCCGGGTCAATTGGCTGCCTAGCACGGTGCTGCCGGACTGGACGCAGATGTCCACCACATTCACGACACCTGCCAATACCGTCTGCGGATTCCTCCAGATCTCGTGCCACGTCAACAACAACGGCGCGGGCCAGACGACCATGTTCATCGACGACGTCGCCATCACACGCACGGAACCGTCGCTGAACAACACGGGATTCGAGAACTCGACGCTGGCGCCGTGGACCGCCGATGGCGGCGGTGGGATGAGCTGGGCGGTCAGAACAACCAATCCCCATTTCGGCAGCCGGTGCGTTGTGGGAACGGGAGGATCGACAAGCGCCTACGAAGGCAAGCTCCAGTGGGCGGACAAGCCGGTGTACTCGGACACGGGCTATCGGTTCTCACTATGGGTCAGAAACACCGGAACCGACTGGGGCGCCTACGGCAGCGGCTATGACAAGAGCTGGTTCAAGGCCGTCGCCCAGGAGGCGGACGCCAGCGGGAACTGGGGAGCGCTCGGCAGCCATGACCTCACGCCGGTCGAGACATCGATGTCGAGCTGGACACGCCTCGGGACGGATTTCACGACGAGTCCGACCACCACCCAGGTAAGAATCATCATCAAGGGCCACTTGGCCTCGGCGGCGGATACGGTCGCGTTCGACGACACGGCCTTCACCGTGACTAGGGCGACTAAGGTTTCGTGGATCCCGTTCGACGTACCATCCATGCGGAACGCGATCACAGCAGGCGCCGACGTGGTGGGGATACCGGTCCAGGACATCTCAAGTGCCTACTATCCCAGTGCCTACACACCGCCCAGCCCGATCTACGGCGATGGCAGCGTGGTCAGGGAGGCCGTGCAATACGCGCACGACCGCGGCGTGCTGCTGGAAGCCGCGATTCCGCCATGCATGAACGCGCCCATTCTGACTGCCCATCCCGAATGGCGGAGGCGATACACCGACTCGACCTACTGGCTCACGATCCCAGCGGACCAGGCGACGGGGTGTCTCGTCTCCCCATACGGCGATTTCCTGATCGACGAAGTCAAGGAAGTGGCGCAGCTAACCGGCGCGGACGGCATCACCTTTGACGGCTACAACTACCTGCCCTGCTACTGCGACTACTGCAAGGCCAAGTTTCTCGCCGACACCGGTCACAGCCTGCCCGCTACGATCAACTACGATGATCCGATCTACAGGGAGTACATCCTCTGGCAGGACGCGCAGATCACGGATCATCTTGCCCGGATGAAGGCGGCCGTCAGGGCGATCTATCCCAAGTTCGAGTTCTACATCTGGTCTACCAACGCCGGACGCTACGGTCACTACCTGACCAGCCCGCGAGTGATGCCGGTCGAGCTGAACCAGCAGTTCGACTGCTCTATGCAGGAGTGGTGGGCCGACCAGAGCAACATCGGCCTGAGCATCGTCCCGGACTTCGGCGTCAAGTATCTGGGCGCGGTCTCTCGCGGCACGCAGTGGCTCTCCGAGCCCTACCTGTTCACCCACCCCAACGACGTGATCTACGCCTCCAGCATGCCGGAAGAGGAAGTTCAGTTCAGGATGTTCGATGCGCTCTCCGCGGGCGCCGTCGCGTGCTATGCCGGCGCGACCGAGAAGACCTATATGATACAGCCGCTCTTCGCCGCGATCGATGCACGGCGGCCGTGGACGCACAACGCCCAGGCAATGCCCTGGGCCGCCATGCTCGTTTCCGAGCAGACGCGGCAGTTCTACGGCCGCGGCGATCCTGTCAACCTCTACATTAACAACTGCTTCGGCTACTTCGCGGCACTGCTGGAAAGCCACATCCCCGTCGATCTGGTCACACACACGGATCTCAGAAACGGGCTGGCCCCCAACTACAAGGTCCTGATAATGCCCAACGCCGCCTGCCTGTCCTCGGCGGACATCACCGCGGTCCGGAGCTTCGTCTCGGCCGGCGGCGGGCTGGTCGCGACCGGCGCGACCTCACTCTATGACGAACAGGGCGTGGCCAGGGCCAACTACGCGCTGGGCGATCTGTTCAAGGCGAGCAAGACGGGTTCCAAGGTCACCGTGCAATCGCGCGTGACCCTGAGCGATACGCTGTTCAGCCGTAACAGCTCCGAACTCGGCAGACTGCTCTCGCCGACGGGTCGAACGGCGTCGTTTGCCGGCGAAGTATTCCCGGCAGCGGTGACGAGCGGCGGGACGCCCCTTGCCTCGGTCTGCGCGAACTCCGGGTGCACATCATCGTATCCGCTCTACGTCGCCAACTCAAACCCAGGTGGCGGGCGAGTCGTCTTCCTGCCGGCGTGCATCGACGCGGGCTACTTCAAGAGTCCGTATAACTACGAAGCGACAGTTCTCAAGGACGCAGTCATGTGGGCTGCCAACTGCACTCCGCCGGTCACGATAGTGGGGCCGAAGTCGCTTCAGGTTACATACTTCACCCAGAACAACGGTAAGCGGCTGGTGATCCACCTGCTGAACGCGACGATCTCGACCGCCGGCCGGGCAAGTGCCACAAACGACGTGCCGGTTCGGGATGAAGTAGTCCCGCTGCGCAATATCGAGGTCTGGTTTGAGAACGCGACGCCGACGTCGGTCTCGCTGCAGCCGGACAACATACCGCTCGCGCTCTACCAGCAGGGCGGACGGACCCGGGTGACCGTGAGCGAGCTGCGGCAGCACTCCATGGTCGTGGCAGACATACCCTAGGAAGTCTATGTTATGAGGAGATGGATTCACATATTCATAACGGCGGTGTGTCTATTGGCGCTGGTCTCGCCCGCGCTGTCGATGAATGCTGTCGTCAACCCCGGCTTCGAGACCGGGGCGTTGGCGCCTTGGTACCAGGGCTACCCGACCAACGATACCACCTATTACGTCGCTCAGCCCGGTGGGGCGCACTCCGGCAGCTACTGCGTCGCCGGCCTCTGCGGCCCCAGCGGAGGAGTCGGCCCCGTTCAGTTGATGCAGTCCGACATCTATGTCCCCGGAAACACCGACATCACCATCTCGCTGTGGTGGAAAACGTCCGGGCCGGGATGGGGCGCCGGGTGCGTCTGCGACCCGAGGGTCTACGAATACGATTCGAACGGCGTTGGGCTGACCGACACCCGGTTCGACCTCTACACGGCCTACCAGCCGCAGTGGACGCTCAGCAGCTACTCGTTCCGAACGCAGCCGACGACGGCTAAGGTCGCAATAAACCTGAACACATTCCTGCTCAACTCCGGCCTGGACGCGATCTACTTCGACGATGTCGATTTGCAGAACCCCCTACTCCTCTGTGGATAACATACGAGACGTGAAGCTGATGACCGATGGTTCGCCGGTTCACATGGTAGGCAAGGTAGTCTCCAAGCGACTGTGGGGCGACAGGTTCTACGTCATCGAGCCGGACCGAAGCTGCGGGATCGGGATACTCAGCACCGCGGTCGTCTCTCCCGGCCAGATACTGACCATCGACGGCACAAGGACGACGGCCCACGGCGAGGACTACGTGAGCGCCGCATACGTCGAGGCGACGTCGTCCACCGCCGCGCCGCAGCCGCTCGGGATGAGCAGCAGATCGTTCCTCTCGGGCCTATCATCAACCGGGATGCCGGTCAAGGTGTGGGGAAAGACGACGGCGGGCATTCAGTCGGATTCCCTCGGGGACTACTTCACTCTCGGCGACGGCGGACCGGCCGGTGTAAGAGTGTACGTAGGCAATACGGGAGTGGGTGCTCCGAGCGCGGATCACGCCGTGTCGGTCAGCGGAATCAGCAGTATGAACGTTGACAGCCGGGTGGTCCTGATATCGAGCATTCTGGACATCCAGGCCTACTACGCCGGCGCGGTCGATCCTGAGGCCGTTCCCGAATGGGTCTGGAGCACCAAGGGACTGGCACGCGTGCCTTTCGACCTGAGCGCGGTCACCGCCGCCTGCACGGACGGAGCTGATGCGGTGGAGGTCCCCGTTCAGGACACGTGGTATTCGTACTATCCGAGCACGGTCGCAACGCCCAGCCCGACCTATGGCAGCGGCGCGCTCCTCGGACAGATCGCGAGCTATGCACACAACCACGGCGCGAAGCTTGTCGGGACGATGCCCGCATGCAAGGACGCCTCGTGCCTGACCGCCCGCACGGACTGGCGCCAGCGTCCCACCGATTCGACCTCCTGGCTGACGGCGCCGGCGGACCAGGTCACGGGCTGTCTCGTCTCCCCGTACGGGGATTACCTCATCGATGAGATCAAGGAACTCGCCGGGATCGGCACTGCGGACGGCGTCTCGCTCCAGGGCTACAGCAACACCCAGGCGTTTTGCTACTGCAGCTACTGCAAGGCCAGGTATCTGGCCGATACAGGCTATTCGATACCCGCCAGCGTCAACTACGACGACCCCAACTTCAGAAGATACCTTCTGTGGCACGACGCTCAGATGATCGACCATTTCACCAGGCTCCGCGCTCAGGTGCGAGCCGTGAACCCGAACTTCGGCATCTTCGCCTGGTCGGCCAACGCCGGGGAGTATCCGCAGTACTCGGCTTCGCCTCACATCGCTCCCACGGGGCTTGACTCGCTTCTCGACTGTACGATGCAGAACGCCTGGTATGACGATGCAAACATGGGCCTGAGCGTGGTTCCCGAGTTTGGACTCACGTATCTTGCCGGGCTTACGCGCCACAGGCCGTGCATCGCCGAGGCCAGTTATTTGACCCACACGTCGGATTCGACCGCGGGCGTGTCCGGATCGAGCATGCCGGAAGCCGAGATCGAGTACAGAATGCTCTCGGCGCTTGCCGCCGGCTGCGCGACTTCGTTCAGCAGCGTCGATAAGCAGTACATGCGCCCGACACTTTTCAGCATGGCCGCGGCCCGGAGCCCCTGGACGAACCACGCGTCGCCGATGAAGTGGGCGGCTGTGGTTGTTTCGGAGACGACAAGGCAGTTCTACGGCCGAACGGACGCCGTGAACAAGTACATGGGAAGCTGTTTCGGTTTCTTCAGGGCGATGCTCGATCACCACTTCCCTGTCGATATCATCACCGAGTCCGACCTCGAAGCCGGGCTGGCAACCGGCTACAAGGTGCTCATACTGCCGAATACAGCCTGCATGTCGGCGGCGAGTATGGCGGCGGTTCGCGACTTCGTGGCCGCGGGCGGCGGATTGGTCGCCACGGGCTCGACCTCCCTCTACGACGAACAGGGCGTCGCGCGGTCGGACTTCGGGCTGGCCGACCTGTTCAAGGCGAGCAAGATGGGATCTTCGGTCAGCCTGGTGAGCAGGGCGACCGTGCTGGGTACCGTGTTCACCCGCAACCAGGCCGTGCTGAGCAAGATGCTCAACCCCTACGGCAACAACTCCACCTACATAGGCGATGCGATCCCGGTCAGCGTGACGTCGGGCGGGGCAATCATGGCGACCGTCTGCAGCGATTCAGCCTGCACCGTCACCTATCCGCTCTACGTCAGCAACTCGAACACCGGCGCGGGAAGGGTGGCCTATCTGCCGGCAGGCATCGACGCGGCGTTCTACAAGTGCCCCTATCCGTACGAAGGCGTGCTGCTTGCCGACGCAGTCAGTTGGGCCACGAGCGCCGTGCCGCGTGTGACGATAGTCGGGCCCAAGTCGCTGCAGGCGACGTTCTTCACGCAGAACAACGGCAAGCGCATTGTGATACACCTGCTCAACGCCACCAACTCGCGAGGCGCGCACGCCCTGCCGACCGGTGACGTGCCGGTGCGCGACGAGGTGGTGCCGCTGTCCGACATCCAGGTCTGGTTCGAGGATGTCACCCCAAGCTCGATCACCCTCCAGCCCGAGAATGCCCCACTGACACCCACTCACCAGGGCGGCCGGACGGAGGTAATAGTCGGCACGCTGCAGCAGCACTCAATGGTCGTGGCAGACATTCCGTAGCGGGCATGCATTTGGGAACATTATATGAACTGCCGCTAAGTTCCGACCCTATTGGTAGCGTACAATCCCCTGTGTAAAATCGGCTGAGGTAGGTAAGGCGCATCCCTCTTTCTAAGATGCGATTGATCAGTAACGCAGAAGGAGGAACGCGCCGTGAGAGAAGTATACGTCGAGGAGTTGGAGGAATCAATAGCTGCGTGGGGAGAGGTCAGGGGTGAGGATTGTTCTTGGGGTCGTTATGCTGAGTTTCAGGTGGCGGGTCTGAAGCATTTCGTGGAGTCGAGCCTGCGGGAGGCGATTGCTCGCAAGATTGGTGCATTGAAGTATCAGCGCTCGGATGGTCGTCGGGGCTATCGAAATGGCACCTACTTGCGGACTATTGTAACTCGGTATGGGACTGTGGAGGTCGAGGTTCCGCGGCTGCGGGAAGGGGCCTATGAGCACGATCTGTGGGACAGCCACGGGCTTATGACAGAGCAGGCTCGGGAGTTGATACTGCAGACCTATCTATCGGGTCCGTCAACACGCAGGGTAGGCAAGGTGCTTGGCGAAGTTCTGGGCTATGAAGTCTCCGCTGGCACGGTATCGGCGATCTGCAAGGGTCTTGATGATCTGGTAAGGCGATACTGGTCTTCGCCGATCACCGACGAATGGGAGTATCTGCTTTTAGATGGCGTGGTGGTAAAGAACCGGTCTGTTGTAGGCAGCGAGAAGCGCTGCGTATTAGTGGCGATGGGCATTTCGAAATCGGGCAGGAAACAGATCCTATCTTTCAGGCAGGTGGAGTCCGAGTCGGAGGTGTGCTGCACGTCGTTTCTTTTGGATCTGGTGAGGCGCGGCCTTGAGGGGAAGAATCTGAGGCTGATATCCACAGACGGCGGGGCTGGACTGATCGCGGGGGTGGAGGGTGTTTGGCCGCACGTGCCACGTCAGAGATGTTGGGCGCACAAGTTGCGCAACGTGGCCAGCAAGGTCAGGAAGCGCAATGAGAAAGCCTGCTTAGATGGTGCTAAGTTGATCTACCTTGCTCCGAACCGCACCGAGGCGGCAAAGCGCTTCCGGGCCTGGCGGGCGAGGTGGATCGAGCTGGAGCCCAAGGCAGTCGCTTGCCTGGAGGCCGACATCGAGGAGTTGCTTGAGTTCTTCTATGTGCCGGAGCGAATGCAGAAGACTGTGAGGACCACCAATCCCATAGAGAGAGTCTTCAGGGAAGTCCGCCGACGTACCAGGACCATCTCATGCTTTACGAACCGCCGAAGCGTAGACAGGATGCTCTACGCAGTACTGGCCTACCAGAATGAACAGTGGGATGAGGCTTACCGGCCAAAGCAAACTACACAGAGGGCTTGACGCTACCCCCTATTTTCGCGGTAAGAGCTCACTCTTCCTGAGCATCCAAAAAAAGTTTGCTTGTTCGCTGTGTGTGAACAGGTACGCGGCTATGGGTTGTCGAAGTAGTATGCGTGGACGAACTGACTCGGGAAGAACTGATATCGATCATCCTTGAGCTTAGGGAGCGTGTTGGGGCTCTTGAGAAAGAGAACGCGGAGCTTCGGTGCAAGCTGGGAATGGGCGGCGGTTCAAAGCCGTTGACTCCCGAATGGGTAAAGCCGAATCGTGCCCAGCGGAGGGCTGCCGAGCGGGCTGAGCGCAAGAAACGCAAGCAATCGTTCGTGCGCAAGCGGGATATTGCGACTCGTGAAGTAAGGCATGCAGTGGAGAAGTGTCCCGACTGTGGCAGAAAGCTGTGCGGTGGCTGGGAGCATTCCCGTCGTCAGGTGATCGAGATTCCGCAGACTCCCATTGAGATAATCGACCACGTGCTCATCGCCCGGAGATGTGGAGCGTGCGGCAAGGTCCACTTGCCCAAGCTGGGAGCCCAGGACGGTGTAGTCGGCAAGGGGCGAATGGGGCCTCGGCTGATGAGCCTTATCTGCACTCTGGCGATAGCGAAAAGGATGCCTCACAGGTCGATTCAGAAGCTTCTGGAGAGCCTTTACGGGGTGCATATTTCGCTTGGGGAGATAACTGAGATTCTTCATAGGGTTGCGGGCTTTGCCAGGGAGACTGTGCAATGGATTTTGCGCCGGATTCGGGGCAGTCCCCATGCTCACTGCGATGAAACAGGATGGCGTGAAGACGGCATCAACGGTTATCTGTGGAGTTTGTCGACGGCAGGGCTGAGATACTTTCACTTCGAGTGCTCCCGCGCGGGTGCTGTCGCGCGGAAGTTGCTGGGGTTGTGCTTTGGCGGTGTGCTTGTCTGCGACTTCTACGCGGGTTACAACTGGTATGGCGGACCGATCCAGCGCTGCTGGGTTCATTTCCTGCGGGATTTGAAGAAGCTCGTTGAAGCTAACCCAGGCAATGAGGATGTGCGGAAGTGGGTGGAGTCAATAAAGTCCATCTACACGTTTGCTAAGAAGATAGCCCGGCGTGGTTTCGCCGAGAGCCTGCGGGTAAGACTGCGCCAGGAGTTGGAGACGAAGCTGCTTGCGATAGCCGAGCCTTACATAAAGAATGACTCGGTACCGCAGCGCGTGCTGGCGGAGAGGATTGAGAAGCACTTGGGAGAGCTGTTCACTTTCGTGCAGTATCCCGGCTGCCCGTCCGGCAACAACGCTGCTGAAAGAGCCATAAGACCGGCCGTGACAGCCCGAAAGGTCAGCGGCGGCACCAGGTCGGAGAACGGGTCGAAGACAAGAACAGCACTGATGAGCATCTTTGGCACATGGACACTTCAGGGCAAGGACCTACTCAAGGCCTGCACCAATATGATACTCCACCCCGAAATGCCAGCCCCATCCTACGCACAATAAGTAGTACTCAGGGAGAGTGAGCTCTTACTTTTCGCGGTTGACAAGCTCAGATCCGCCTGCTATAATGTGCGGGTAGGTTCACACGTGGCCCCGTCGTCTAGCGGTCCAGGATGCATGGTTCTCAGCCATGAGATCGAGGGTTCGAATCCCTTCGGGGCTACCAAGCATTAAAAACAGAAAGCTCTCTTTGCGAAATGACCCTGTCGGGACTCCCGGCGGGGTTTTCGCGCATTTACGAGCGTGAGAGCCGCTTCTTCCCCGTGTTATCCGAACCCCATCTTGTGGTCGGGCTTTGCCCCAGAAACCCACATTTCGGGACATTTTCTCTCTGTTTGGCGAGTTTTCTCTGAATCACGTTACCGGGGGTAGGCCCGGTAACAAGATGGTTATTCGGGGCGCAGTCGGTCTGACTGCGGCCACTCTGATCGTATTCATCCCATTAGGGACCAATAGAAGCTAATCGGGAATTGACACTGACAAGCAGCCTGATGTATTATGATCTGTCCGTGTGTTAACTAACGGTGCATTACGGCTCCCATTTCGGACAATCCACGTGCGCACTCAAGTCGCAGGCTGTGGCAGAGAGTGCGTACGCAGACGGAGTCACCAACATGGAAGAGCGTTGGCTATCGGTAGATGATGTCGCTGCCTACCTCGGCATTCGGCGAGACACCATATACAAGTGGATTGATCGCAAGAAGATGCCTGCTCACAAGGTGGGTCGTCTGTGGAAGTTCCGCAGAGCTGATATCGACAAATGGGTTGTCTCGGGGATGGCAGATGAAAGCCAGCCGGAGACTAGTCCAGCAGAAGAGTAGTACACGCAATGTAAGTCACAAACCGCAACTGAAGACCTGAACTGGCGAAGGGCTAGCAAGGGCCTCTGCTCGGATGGTTGCTATGTGCCGGTATGTCGGCATGGGGGAAATCTATGCAGATCGACCAACTGAAAGAAGGCATTACTGTCCGGGGCTCAGCATTTCCTGAGCCTGTGCAGATCATATCGTTTAGTCCAGTGGGCGATGAGTTCAAGCTGATCGGCGAAGGTCGCACGAGTGGCAAAGTCTACAAGCCCATACTAAGCAGCGAGCAACTCGCGCTGCTTGTCGCCTCGCCGGATAAGGAACCATATGATGGTGACGCCGCACGTTTCCGCCTCGGCATTGAGGCTATGCGGCTTGCCTTGGCCTACGAATACGATCCGTACTTCTCCCTGTCAATTGCCCGCGTCGACCCTCTGCCGCATCAGTTAGAGGCCGTCTATGACAATTTCCTCGCGCTTCCTCGCATTCGTTTCCTTCTCGCTGATGATCCGGGGGCTGGCAAAACCATTATGGCCGGTCTTCTGCTGAAAGAGCTCAAGATTCGGGGTCTGGTCAAGCGAACGCTCATTGTTACTCCCGCCAATCTCTCATTTCAGTGGCAGCGCGAACTCAAGGACAAGTTCCGCGAGCAATTCGAGGTAGTTCGTAGTGATGTCCTTCGCGCCAACTACGGCTCGAACCCCTGGCAGGAGAAAGACCAGGTAGTCACATCCGTGTCCTGGGTCTCGCGGATCGAAGACGCAAAGGACAGCCTACTAAGGAGCCAATGGGACCTCATCATCGTCGACGAAGCGCATAAGATGAGCGCGTATAGCTCAGACAAGAAGACACTGGCCTATCAGCTCGGCGAGTCGCTCTCTGAGATGACCGACCACTTCCTCTTGATGACTGCTACACCGCACAAGGGCGATCCTGACAACTTCTGTTTGTTCCTGAGCTTGTTGGACAGGGATGTATACGGCGATGTCAAGAGCCTCGAGGAAGCAATTAAGCGTAGCAGTGCGCCATTCTATCTTAGGCGCACGAAGGAAGCTTTGGTCACATTCCCCGATCCGATCACCGGCCAGGTGAAGAAGATATTCACCAAGCGTGATGTCCAGACGATGGACTTCCAGATAGACGAAGACGAGCTGGATTTCTACAACTCCCTCACGCACTATGTCGAGGACCAGTCAATTAAGGCGAGTTCAGAGCAGTCAGCGCGGGGGCGCGCTCTCTCATTCACGATGGCAATGCTCCAGCGTAGATTTGCATCCAGCGTATACGCGGTAAGGCGCAGCTTGGAGCGCATGCGTGATAAGAGACAGAAGATTCTTGAGGATCCCGAGCAGTACAAGCAGGATCAGCTAAACAAGAAACTGCCCGAAGACTTCGATGAACTCCCAGAGGATGAACAGCAGGAGATCATGGATTCACTGGAGGGTGTCGTCGCCTCTGTCGACCCCGCTGCTCTCAAGGAGGAGATACAGCAAATCTCGAGTCTAATAGATCAGGCAAGAGAGCTTGAGAAGCGCGAGGTCGAGTCGAAGCTACTCAAGTTGAAAGAAGCTCTGACTCAGCACGGCATCTTCAGCGATCCCAAGATGAAGCTTCTGGTGTTCACCGAGCACAAGGACACGCTCGACTATCTGGTCGCAAAGCTCCGGGAATGGGGACTTTCGGTTACACAGATTCACGGTGGCATGAAGATCGGCGACCGCGATACCCCTGGCAGCCGGATCTGCGCCGAGCGCGAGTTCAAAGAGGAGTGTCAGGTGCTTGTGGCTACCGAGGCGGCTGGCGAAGGCATCAATCTTCAGTTCTGCTGGTTCATGATCAACTACGACATTCCCTGGAATCCGGTCCGTCTCGAACAGCGCATGGGGCGAATCCATCGCTATGGCCAGGAGAAGGACTGCTTGATCTTTAACTTTGTCTCCACGAATACTCGCGAGGGCCGCGTGCTGCATAAGCTCTTTGAGCGCATCCAGAAGATCGAGGACGACCTGGACCCGGAGCACACAGGAAAGGTCTTCAACGTGCTTGGCGATGTATTCCCTGCGAACGGACTTGAGAAGATGGTCCGGGACATGTATGCTCAGAATCAGACTGAAGCGAGCATCTTGAACCGCATTGTCGAGGAAGTAGACACGGTGCGATTCCAGAAGATTACTGAGTCCACACTTGAGGGGTTAGCCAAGAAAGATCTGAACCTTTCCGTAATAGTTGGCAAGTCCGCCGAGGCCAAAGAGCGGCGACTGGTCCCGGAGGTCATTGAGGATTTCTTCTTGCAGGCCGCTCCGCTGACCGGTATCAGCCCCAAGCAGACGGCGCGCGGATCACATGTCTTCAGAATAGGTCGCATACCGCATAATGTCTGCGCTATTGGCGAGCGGCTTGAGCGAAGGTTTGGAAAGCTGGGCAAAGACTATAAGAGCGTCGCTTTTGACAAAGAGTATCTGAAGCCGGACCCTACTCTGGAATGGGTTACGCCGGGACATCCGCTTTTCGAATGCGTGCGAGAATCGGCCTCAGAGGTGGTAGCATGCGATCTTGAACGCGGTGCGGTCTTCTACGATCTTCACAGACGCGAGCCTTCGAGGCTGGATGTGTTCAGCGCCGCGATTCAGGACGGCCGTGGGCATACTCTGCACAGACGTCTATTCGTTGTGCAGACCGACGCCGACGGCACCACAAGCTTGAAGCAACCTACCGTCTTTCTCGATTTCGTTGCCGCGCCTGCGGGCATGGCAGTTCCCGATGATCCACCCAGCCTAACGCTGGATCGGATGGAACAGGTTGTGATCCAGCAGGGGTTGAATCCTCTGCTGGAGGAAGTTCAGTCGCAGCGAACCAAGGAGATCACAACGGTTTCCAAGCACATCGAGATTAGCCTCAATACCATCATAGATAGGGAACAGTGCAAGTTCGCCGATCTCCAGGAGCAGAAACAGTCTGGCTCGATGGAGCAAGGGCTTGATGGGCGCATTAAGATGGCCGAGGACAGACTGTTCGAGCTTAACGGCAGGCTTGAGCGCCGCCGGTCCGAGATGGAGAGCGAAAGGCAATGCACAAAGGGTGCTATGCAACGCGTTGCTACCGCTTGGGTTTTGCCACATCCTGAACAGGCTTCGCCGGGTTTTGCTCCAATGGTGCGTGACGATGAGATCGAGAGGATAGCAGTCCAGGCGGCGATTGTTCACGAAGAAGCACTTGGCTATGTGGTGGAGAGCGTCGAGAGCGAGAATCGCGGCTTTGATCTCATTTCACGAAGGCCGCATCCCGCAGACCCCAAGACCGCTATCGATGTAAGATTCATTGAAGTAAAGGGGCGTGCTGGCATTGGCGAGGTTGCCCTGAGTATGCACGAGTATAAGACCGCCGAGCGCCTCAAGAAGGATTTCTGGCTCTACGTCGTGTTCAACTGCGGCAGTGAGCCAGAGGTCCACGTGATTCAAGACCCCGCGAGACTCGGTTGGGAGCCGTTGGTGAAGATCGAGCATTACCACGTGGGGGCTGATGAGATCGTGGGGGCGGTGCAAGGATGAGGTGCGGCATGACAATCCGGCGGGGTCTACTGTGGGAGCAGGTATGACCATTACAAGCTTCGACATGCTTTTCTATACCGTCGGTTTTCTGGTGCCGGGCTTTGTCTGGTGTTCAATGGTAGCCATGCTTGTGCCACAGAAGGGAGAGCAGTCGCAGATATCGTTTCTGCGATTCCTGACATTCAGTTGCGTGAACTATGCCCTGTGGTCATGGCTGATATTCCTTCTGATCAAGTCCGAGTTCTTCACGGATCATGCAGTTCGGAGCGCTGTTGCGTGGGGCTTGATCACCTTGATCAGTCCAGTTGTCCTCGGCTTGCTTACGGGTCACTTCAGCCAGAGGGAGATGGTGTTGCGCTTCCTGCGCCGACTAGGGCTGAACCCGATGCACCCGATCCCGACGGCGTGGAGTACAAGTTCAGCAGCACCACAAGTCCGATCTGGGTTTTGGTCACTCTGAAAGGCGGAGGCAAGATCGCAGGAATCTTTGGGAGTGGATCGTTCGCATCCTCTGAGGCCACGGAGCGCGATATCTACATCCAACGGCTCTTTACGATTCACGACGACGGTCCGTGGCAAGCAGTGCCACGCAGCGACGGCATATTGATAAAGCACGATCAGATACAGACAATTGAGTTTCGACATTGTGAGGAGGAATAGCTATGACCGAGAAGATTGAGCGCATACAGGAGGGATACCAGCCGCAGTCTCAACCTGCTGCTGGCTCCGATCTGCAAAAAGGATTTCAGCCACAGGCGTCCGGCAAACCTGAGGGGCAGAACCCTCCGAGCGGTGGCTCCAGTGTGATGCCGCCAGCAAACACACAGAGTAGCAAGGAAGACTAGGAAAACAATCGTGGCTTCATATCCCAAACGCCTGATAGAAGTTGACCTGCCGATAAAGCGAATCTCCGCGCACGCGCGGCGGGAGAAGAGTATACGGCACGGGCACATCTCGACGCTGCACATCTGGTGGGCGCGGCGGCCTTTGGCTGCGTGTCGCGCGGTCATCTGCGCGTCGCTGTGGCCTGATCCCGCTGATGAACTGTGCCCGCCGGCGTTCAGGGATAAGGCGCTGGAGAGCATCAAAGCGTTTGCACACAAGGTTGTTGTCGATCCGAAGCTGGCTGCAAGCTGCCACCCTGAGACTATGGGGAAGTATCTCGCGATATCCGGTCGCGTGAACGGCGACTCGGGGAAGCCAGGCAAAGACGGCAAGAAGAAGCAGATGCCGACACCGGAATTGAACTCAACAGACCCAACGCACTTGAATATCCTCCGATATCTGCTGCTCGATTTTATCGCCGACTTCGCCAACTGGGACAACTCCACGGTGCCGGAGTATCTGCAAACGAGCCGGGCGCTCACCCAGGCGGCACATGAGGCGCTTGGCGGCACGCCTGGCACGAAACCGCTGGTAGTCGATCCATTCGCCGGTGGCGGAGCGATCCCGCTTGAAGCGCTTCGAGTCGGCGCGGACGCATTTGCAAGCGATTTGAACCCCGTTGCGGTGCTGCTGAACAAGGTCGTGCTCGAATACGTTCCGAAGTACGGCCAGAAGCTTGCGGACGAGGTTCGCAAATGGGGCAAGTGGATAAAGGAAGAAGCTGAGAAAGAGCTTGCCAAGTTCTACCCCAAAGACCCCGATGGCGCAACTCCTATCGCTTATCTTTGGGCACGAACGATCCAGTGCGAAGGCCCCGGCTGCGGAGCGGAATTGCCGTTGATGCGATCTCTTTGGTTGGCTAAGAAGGGCAAACGGTCTGTAGCTATCAAGATGATTCAGAACCTCAATGAGAAGCGCATTGACTTCGAGATCATTGAGAATGCCACAGCAAAGGATGTCCGTGAAGGCACAGTGAAGCGCGGTTCTGCTACATGCCCGTGCTGTGGATATACAACCCATGTTGAGTCTGTGCGCAGGCAGCTCAGCGAGCGCAAGGGCGGCGCGGCTGATGCTCGGCTTTTTGCTGTTGTGACAACGCGCCCCGGTGAACAGGGGCGGTTCTATCGGCTACCCAACGAGCGGGACCGTGACGCGGTTCGAAAAGCTGCCGAGGAATTGGAGAAGCGCAGGGTTGTCGATGCTGACATACTTAGCCTGGTTCCAGATGAATCTTTGCCGCCGCAAGGCACACTCGGTTTCCGCGTCCAGCTCTATGGTATGGAGAAATGGGCTGATCTGTTCACACCGCGTCAAGCTTTGGCACTTGTAGCACTGGCACGGCTGGTGCGTGAAGCAGGAGAGAAGCTGCGAGCGGCGCACGAGAATGGGTACGCTGACGCAGTACAGACCTGTCTTGCATTAGGCGTAGATAAGCAGGCTGATTTAGGCAATTCACTCGTCGGATGGGAGCCAACCGCGCAGTGCCCGAAGCATCTGTTTGGCCGCCAGGCCATTCCAATTGTTTGGGATTTCGCAGAAGGTGTCTCTACAGGGCAATCAAGCGGATCGTTTGTAGTCATAACGGATGGAATTGCAGATGCACACGACACAATTGGGTGTGATTGGTCCATTGGAGCTGTTCAACATGCAGATGCCACGCAACACGTTCTGCCTGACGACGCAGCGCAAGCGTTCGTAACGGACCCGCCTTACTATGATTCGGTGCCGTATGCCGACCTATCAGATTTCTTTTACGTTTGGCTAAAGCGCACACTGCCAAAAGCACTTCGCTCGGATTTCGAGGGAGTAAGCACTCCCAAGGAGCGCGAGTGCATAGTAGATGAGGTGCGAGGCAAAGACCGAATATTCTTCGAACGAATGATGTCTGAAGCCACGGCTGAGGGACGTAGGCTCTTGGTCCCCAACGGCATCGGAGTAGTGGTATTCGCGCACAAGACCACATCCGGCTGGGAGGCTCTGCTTCAGGCGATGGTCGACGCTGGCTGGATGGTAACTGGTTCATGGCCTATCGATACAGAGAACTCAAGTCGCCTACGTGCCTATGACTCGGCAGCTCTTGCTTCTTCAATCCACTTGGTATGCCGCCCGCGCGAAAATCCCGATGGCTCAATCCAATCAGACAGCATCGGTGATTGGCGAGAAGTCCTCCACGAGCTTCCAATCCGAATCCACGAATGGATGCCTCGCCTCGCACTTGAGGGCGTGGTTGGTGCCGATGCAATCTTTGCTTGCTTGGGTCCGGCACTTGAGATATTCTCACGCTACTCCCGCGTGGAAAAGGCAAGTGGAGAACAGGTGGCACTCAGGGATTACCTTGAAGAAGTATGGGCGGCCGTCTCACGCGAGGCCCTCAACATGATCTTCGAGGATGCCGATGCAAGTGGGTTCGAGGAAGATGCGCGTATCACAGCGATGTGGTTGTGGACGTTATCAACGGAAGCCAATGGAAATGGCTCTGCCAATGGAACGAATGGGAGCCTGACTGAGCAAGAAGTCTCGTCTGACGATGACGAGGATTCGGGTTCCGCGAAGCAAGCCGGTGGGTACACGCTAGAGTTCGATGCGGCGCGCAAGATCGCGCAGGGGCTTGGCGTTCATCTTGAGCGGCTCGATTCACTGATCGAGGCAAAGGGCGAGACGGCACGTCTACTGCCTGTCGCCGACCGGGCGGCGCGGCTTTTCGGCAAAGAAGAGCTAAACCCGACACGGAAGACCAAGAAGCGCTCCGATCAGCTCAGACTCGACGGTATGCTAGAGATCGAGCAAGAATCAGATGTTTCAGTCGGCCTCATGGCGGTGAAGTCGGGCGAGACAACTCTGGACCGCGTTCACCAGAGCATGCTGTTGTTCTCGGCTGGGCGAAGCGAGGCCATGCAACGGTTCCTGGTTGAAGACGGCATCGGCCGCGATCAACGTTTCTGGAAGCTTGCCCAAGCCCTCTCGGCTCTTTATCCGAAGGACAGCGACGAGAAGCGCTGGGTGGACGGCGTGTTGGCAAGGAAGAAAGGCTTAGGATTTTAGGAGAACGATTATGGCAATCAAGCCCTGGTATAAGGTTATTACCCCACGAGAGGACCTGCGTGAAGGCAAGCCGCTGGACGCAGCGGAGTTTGCGGTTCACCTGGATCAGGTAAGAGATGGGCGCGCGCGGGAAGATTACCAGAATCCCGAGCGGTTCTTCCAACGCACGTATCTGACCAAGAACATGAAGAGTGTCGCCGCCGAGGTGGTTCGGCGGCTGTCCGGAGAGGTCACGGAAACGTCCGCCATCTTCAATCTGGCGACTCAGTTCGGTGGTGGCAAAACGCACGCGCTCACTCTGTTCTACCACTTGGCAAAGAACGGAGCAGCAGCCAACCAGTGGCAGGGCGTACATTCTATAATGCAGGACGCCAGAGTCAAAGATATCCCCAGCGCCTCTATCGCTGTCTTCGTCGGCACGGAATTTGACGTCATCTCTGGACGCGGGGGCGACGATGGCACTCCTCATCGAAAGACCCCATGGGGTGAGATTGCCTACCAGCTTGGAGGCGATGCGGCGTTCAGTGTCGTTGCCGAACACGACGCCCAGAAGATCGCACCTGCGGGCGACGTAATAGAGAAGCTTCTACCCGACACCCCATCGCTCATCCTGATAGACGAGTTGATGAACTACGTGAGCAGAGGTCGCAAGAGCGGCGTTTCGGACCAGCTCTACAACTTCTTGCACAGCCTCTGCGAGGTAGCGAGAGGCCGGAAGAACGTGGTGCTGGTAGTCTCTATCCCAGCTTCAGAGCTTGAAATGACGGTGGAAGACCATTCCGACTACGAGCGGTTCAAGAAGGTGTTGGACCGGCTCGGGAAGGCGGTCATCATGTCGTCAGAGTCCGAAACTAGTGAGATCATCCGCCGAAGGCTCTTTCGAGTGGGGCGGCTTGCCTGCGGACGCCAATGACACGATCAATGAATATGCCGACTGGACCTTGGACCACAAGCCTCAGATCCCGGGGTGGTTCCCGACTGAACACGCACGCGAAGAGTTCGCCGCCACCTACCCTTTCCATCCGATGGTGCTGTCGGTGTTCGAGCGAAAGTGGCAGACGTTGCCACGCTTCCAGAGAACCAGGGGCGTGCTGCGGTTGCTCGCGCTTTGGGTTTCCAGAGCCTACGTTGAGGGCTACAAAGGCGCACATCGCGACGCCCTGATCGGTCTCGGAACAGCGCCGCTTGATGATCCATTCTTCCGGGCAGCAATACTTGAGCAGCTTGGGGCCGACGACCGGCTTGAAGGAGTCGTCACCACAGACATCTGCGGCAAAGGCGATGCCCATTCAGTTCGACTGGACCAAGAAGCAGTTGATTCCATCAAGAAAGCACGGCTGCACCGAAAGGCGGCGACCTCGATCTTCTTTGAATCTAACGGCGGACAGGGTGGCGGTGAGAACAAAGCAGCAGCCACTGTGCCGGAAGTTCGTTTGGCCGTCGCGGAACCGGACATCGATATCGGTAATGTCGAGACGGTGCTGGAGTCGCTGTCGACGTCCTGCTACTACATGTCCATCGAGCAGAACAAATACCGCTTCGGCCTTTCGCCAAACCTGAACAAGCTTCTTGCTGACCGCAGGGCCAACATCAAAGACCCAGAGATCGAGAAGCGCATCCGGGAGGACATTCAGAAGGTCTTTGCTGCAGGCTCCGGCGTCGAGCGCGTTTACTTTCCGGCAAAGACAAGCGATGTTTCAGACCGGCCGGTTTTGTCGTTGGTCGTTATACCTCCCGATAGATCCATGGCCGAGGAGAAGAACACTGTCGCCTGGGTCGATGCTGCCACCAGAGAGAATGGGAACTCGGCCAGAACATACAAGAGCGGGATAATATGGTGCGCGGCAAGCACGTCGGCGGACATGGAAGAAGAGGCCAGAAAAGTGCTGGCGTGGCAGGCGATAGCGGATGAAGTTGACGCCGGTGACTTGCATCTCGAAGAGAAGCAGACATCGCAACTCAACCAGAACCTCAAGATGGCGGAGCGCGACCTGCGCGAGTCGGTGTGGAGAAGCTACAAGTATCTTCTCTTGCTTGGTAAAGACAACAAGATCAGGTCCATTGATCTCGGGCTTGTGCATTCGAGCGCCGCTTCCAACATCGTGGAATTCATCTTGAACCGACTGCGCCAGGATGATGAGGTACTGCAAAGCGTCAGCCCCAACTTCCTGGTACGCAACTGGCCGCCTGCATTCGTGGAATGGAGCACCAAGTCGGTTCGCGACGCATTCTATGCGTCTCCGCTATTTCCTCGACTGCTGAACCCTGACCTCATAAAGAGCACGATTGCCAGCGGGGTGAGCGGCGGCGTCCTAGCCTATGTTGGAAAGACCCCCGACGGTCGATACGAACCATTTGAGTTTGGAACTGGACTGGCTGCCAATCAGGTGGAAGTATCTGACGACGTTTTCATCATCGCCAAAGCGACTGCTGAAACTTACAAGGCCGGAAAGACCTCGACCGACAGCGAGGTTGGAACAGCGACCAAACCGGAGGTCCCCGAAGAAGGCGGAAACGGCGGGTCTACAACGCCCGGCGGTTCTACGGGAACCCCGGTGACGACCGCTGGCCCTGGACCACTAATTGATGTTCCCGTGTCAGCGAAAGCTAAGAAGATCAAGTGGTCGGGCAGCGTACCTCCGCAGAAGTGGACCACGTTCTACACTCGCGTCATCTCGCGCTTTGCCACGACCGACGGACTGAAGATCACGATCAACGTGGACGTGGAGCCCGGCGACGGCGTGGGTACTCAGAGGATTGAGGAAACAAAGGCCGCGCTGCGGGAGTTGGGACTGGAAGACGATATAGAGACAGGTCAGTAATCGAGTGTTGTCTGGACCGAAGGAACCCGCTACATACTTGGTCTGCTCACGCGAGGTAGGTGCCTTATGAACAGAGGTGGTTTCTCTTGGAATCGACTCCTAGGGATTTCGGCTGCGAAGTCGAGAATATCGCGAAAGATCGGGATACCGCTCACTCGGTCAGGCCGACAGCGGAAGCTCGGAGCTGCGGCCGGATGTGCGACCATCTGCCTGGCGGCTGGGTTGCTCATGCTCGCAGCGGTTCTGGCGATGGCCGCAAAATGGGAGACTGTTTTGCCTAAGCAGACGGTCAGATATCCCTGGACGTTCAAGAAGCACTTCCGCACTAGCGCCTTCGGCTGGCACGGCTCATCACTTGCTGTCAAACGGCTCGGCGAGGCTGTTTCCGAGATAAAGGCGGTGGCGCGAACGGAGCCGGTCACGGCTGCGGAGGGTGTGGTGCAGCTTTGCGAACGGATGTGGCCTGCGCTGCAGCAGATAGACACGTCATCGGGGGCGCTGGGCACAGCCGTCAGAAACACCCTGGAGACCCTGATGCCGATACTTACCGGTTGCCCTGTGGACGAATCGCTCAGGCGACCGTGGCTCGACAGGCTGTTTGAAGCCGTGCAGGAGGATGGCGTAGAGTATCTTACGGAAGTCCAGCATCATTGGGCCGAGATATGCCGGGAGCCCAGCCTCATAAACTACTGGGCAGACTATACGCTGTCTACGCTGCGGCTTGCTTGGGGTAACAGGAATGAGCACGGATACTTCTCGGCAACCGACATCTGTCTTGTCTGCCTGCTCGAATCGGGCCGCTACAGGGAACTCAAAGAAGTGCTGTCACTCAGAGATCATCGGTTCTGGCCCTATGAGCGATACTGGGTCCAGGCGCTGCTAAGACAAGGCAAGCTCGACGAGGCGATAGGACATGCGGAATCCATGGTCGATGGAAGCGGGTACTGGTATGACTACCCCATCTGCCGATTCTGTGAGCAGGCGCTGATCGACGCCGGACGCACTGATGAAGCATACGAGCGTTATGCCCTGCTCGACTATCCCGAGACTACGTTTATCAATCGGTTCAGGGCGGTGAAGAAGCGATATCCAGAGAAAGACCCGAGGCAAATCCTGCTTGACCTGATCGACCGCTCTGGCAACAAGGGCGCGTGGTTCGCATCCGCTCGTCAGTCCGGCTACCTCGACATCGCCCTTGATTGCGCGCTCTATGGTGAGGTCGATGTAAGAACGCTCACACGCGCCGCACGGGACACAGCGGGAAAGAACCCGGAGTTTGCGCAGGCGGTCGCACTGCGAGCTATCCAGTTGATGCTGAGCGGCCATGGCTGGGACATCACGGGTCTTGATGTGAGGACAGCGTTCGACTGCCTTATGGTTGCGGCGCGGAACGCAGGCAATGCCGCCGGTGCCGTGGATTCGCTTGGCCGTCTGCTCAGAGATGGGGCGGGTGATTGCCAGGAGAGCCTGAGGACGGTTCTTGCTGGGCTCGTGAGGCAATTCGTTATGTGACGCGATTAGGTCCTGTTATGTTATGATTGCCCTTTGCTCCTCCCACACCATGGACATCGGCTTCCGAAGCGTCTCAAGCGACATCCCGTCCGGCTCCCGACCGTCCAAGATCGCCTCCGTAATATCTGGCGCGAGGAGAGTGAGCCTCAGCAGCCGGGCGAGATAATGGCGGTTTATCTTCACAGCCTGCGCCAGCTCCGCTATTGAGCCGTACCTACCATCGTCCAGCATCTTCTTCCAGCGATGTGCGCGGGATATCGCGATAACCAGCGCCTCGTGGTAGTCAGGCGCGGAGTCCTGTGTGCTATCGAGACCGTCCGGCACGATTATCTCCCTGCGTCCGGACCGCTTCCTGAATTTCATCGGGACGTGAACGCGAACTCCCTGCTCGCTTTCCATCAATGTAACACTGCTCATACGGCGCAAACCCTTTCTTCACTGTCCTTGAGTTCCGTCACCACTGAATAAATGCCGTTCGCGCGGAGACGGATATCAACGCCGTCGGTCATGACTACCACGCTTTCCACAAGCGCCCGGAAAATCCGGTGCTGTTCCGACGGAAAGAGTTCGTCCCAGACAGGGTCGAGCTTGCGGAGAGCGCCAGCGACATCTTGCTCGGTGAATGAGTGTTCCTGGGCATGAGCGATGCGCGCCTCTATTTCCGAAAACTGCCGCCGTGCTTGGTTGATGTCGTCGTTTATCTCGACAAATCGCTCGGCTGGCGTTTCGCCCCCCGCATCGGAGCCGATCATCTCGCTTGCGAGCGCCTTGAGTTCTACCAGGCGCATCTCCAAGCTGGACTTCTCAAGGGATAAGTCGGCGATCTCCTGGGCGTCCATGTCGCTCGCCGACCGAAACGTCTGGGCGATCATCTCCGGTGACCGCAGGAGCACGCGAAGCTGGCTAATAACAGCCGCCTCTATCTCCCCGGCCGGGACAGACTTCACCGGGCATGACGCGTGGCCGTTCTTTTTCGCGCCCATGCACGTGTAATACCTGTAGACCTTAATCTTCTTGGTTGTATAGGCGCACACCATGGACCTGTCGCAGTGGCCGCACCGGATGATACCTCGCAGCAGGGCTTTGACCTCGTGGGTTTCCTGGTTTCGCTTCCTCGACGTGCCATTGGCGAAGATCTGTTGGACCTTGTCCCAGAGAGGCTTCGGAACTATCGCCTCGTGCTCCCCTGGATAGGACTCGCCATTGTGGACCGTCTCGCCGAGGTAAGCCCGGTTGTTGAGCGCGCGGTATACGTGCTGGGTGTTCCATTGCCCGCCCTGGTGGAACGAGCCTTTCTTCGTGGTCCAGGATTTCGTCGTTATGCCTTCGGCGTTGAGTTCCTTCGCTATCCCCAGGCACGAGCCTGTTTCGGTGAACCGCTTGAAGATGCGACGCACGATCTTCACTTCCACGGGATTGGTCACCAGCCGTTTGAGTTGGTAGTCCACATCGTAGCCGAACGTCGGCGTGCCGCCGAGGTACTTGCCCCTCTTCTTGGCGGCGGCTATCTTATCCCTGACTCTCTCGGCGATGATCGCCCTCTCGAACTCGGCGAAGCTCAGAAGAATGTTCAGGGTCAGGCGACCCATAGCCGTCGTGCTGGAGAACTGTTGGGTAATGGATACGAACGTAACGTTGTGGTGCTCGAAGAACTCCGCGAGCCTGGCGAAGTCCATCAGAGATCTGGAAAGCCTGTCGAGCTTGTAGAACACCACGCAGTCAACCTTGCCACGCTCGATATCCCGCATGAGCTTCTGAAGCCCCGGGCGCTCGATGTTGCTACCAGAGAACCCGGGGTCGTCATAGTGTTCGGCGAGTGCGGTCCAACCCTCGTGGCGCTGACTGGCGACATACGCCTCGCACGCTTCGCGCTGGGCGTCAAGCGAGTTGAACTCCTGCTCCAGCCCCTTTTCCGTGCTCTTTCGCGTATAGATCGCGCAGCGTGTGACGCCGTCGTTTGTCATTTGCTGCTCCTCCCGGCCACGCCGAAGAACTTGCGGCCGTTCCAATGTGTGCCGGTTATCGCCTTCACTATCGCCGTAAGTGACCGGTACTTGCGTCCCTCGAACTCAAACCCGTCCCGCAGGGCGATGACCTCATATCGTTTGCCGTTCCATTCTCTCACGAGCTTGCTGCCGATGACCGGCATGCCTTTGCCGCAACTGACTCGACGATCACCGGCGCGCACGGGCATGCCGTCTTCATTGTAGCCGTGGCGCTTGAGCGCTTCGCCCATCTTCTCGTGGGCTTCATTGGAAAGCCCGCCATAGGCAATCTCCTGGATGCGGTATGCCAGCCGCTTCGTGATGTATTGCCGATTGTATGCCGGTGGCTCGCCGCCGTTCAGCGTCCGCCACAGTTCCTTGAGTTGTTCGTATGTCAGGTTTTGCAGGTCCGCGACCTGCCTCAAAACAGAATCACTCATTACTCCTCCTCGCGTGGGTGTCTTGGTGTCCATTCATCACACACTACCGCAAGGAAATCAAGTCCACGTCCAGAGAAATGGGCCACCGTTGAGTCTTACTTGCCGGGGCTCTTGCGTGCCGCCGCGCGCATCTGCGCCAGCGTCTTGCCCCGTGTCCACTGAACGTGTGGGCGGTCAGTGAACTTCTTCCAGTCGCCGCCCCACTCCAGACCGCACTGCCGCGCTATCTTTCCAAACAGAGGCCAAGGGCCATCCCAGGTAACCTTGCCGTTGATAACAAAGGCATAGTCGGCGGCCAGACCGAAGTTGTGCCAGGAGTATCCGCCGCGCGCATTGGTCACGATGCTTCCAGGTGCGGTGCGGCCCTTGGCATATAGCTGGTTTTGGCTCTCGATGGACCGATAGCCCCAGGTCAGGACAACCCTGATACCGTGGTCGGTGAGCTTCCTCTCGAAGAGGCTCAGCTTCTTGGCAAACTCGGGGTCAAGCCCGATTCTCGACGCGCTCATTCTGAGATCCTTTCTCCCAATTGCTGGGGTTCGTCGGCAGGTTCTTCGCGAAATAACGTATCAGCCCTACGGCGAGAATCTCCGCGACCTCGCAGATCGGGTTCGCTTTTGGCGATTCGTGGCTCTTCATCTGCATCCTCCAAGATCGTCATCGTTGGCTGTGAGACCCTGCACACATATACAGGAAATGCAGAGCTGATGAAGAGCCTTATTGTCAGCAGTAATCATCAAGGCGAAACCTGACGAAGACCCGCTTGATGCGGGTGCGCAACCACTGAATCTTGTGTCGAGGCAGTCCGGTCTCCCGGGCGACGTCTGCGATGTTACTATCCGCCAGCTTGGCGCACAGCTCACGCATTTCGGAAGTCATAGCTGACAAAGCGCGGGCCATGTCTACGCGTAACTCCGATTGCTCTGCAGCAGTGCGCTTCGACCTGCCATCTGAGAACGAGATCGCATCCGAGGACAGCACATCTCCAAAGACAAGACCGTCCTCGCTATCCCCTGCCACGCACTCATCAAGCGACTTCCCGATGAGCCGGTAATCATAGCTGCCGGACTGTCGCTCGTCCTTAATAATGTTCCGGAGCTTGTTCTTGACCACCGACTCAACGAAAGTCGTCCGAGCTCCTCGCGAGGGGTCGTAGCTGCGAAGACGAAGCAAGAGGTGAATGATCAACTCCTGCTCGATATCCTCGACATCGGACTCGGTGAAGCCGTAGTGCCCCACCAGTTGCTCTGCTTTGTGCCTTACTAGCCATCTGGAATGCTCATCGATATCTTCGAAACATGTGAACTTTTGCATTGTCTCCTCCGGTTGGCCGGAGGAGATCGCTGTGGGTGTCTGGCGCAAGCAAAAGCGGAGGCCATTGCGATGTCGCGGTTTGCGACACCCACAACGACCTCCGCCGTGCGGTCAGTCATCATTTTGGATGTGGTATGTTTCTGTCTTGCTGTTCGTCAGAACTGGCAGGCGTAGGACACGTTCAGTCTGAATGGTAGACCCGCCTGGACCTCAAGTGACTCAACGCAGCCATCACCTATCTCGGCAATGGCGTCGAATAGCTCGGCCATTTGTTCCTTGTGGAGCTTCGGAGCATTCAGCTTGGCATCGTGTCCGTCTTTCGCTCCGAACTTGATGTTGCGCACTACTTCAGGCGCGGGGTTGAATACCGGTTGTCCGCGCTCAATTCTGAGGTTGCGGATTACGCCGTAGCGGACGTTGCTGATCAGATCGACCAGACGGTTTTCGGCTTGCGAAGATGGTTGGAAAGTACATGAAGTGTTCAATCAGTCGCCTCCTAACGTATTGGCCAGCGGCTCGTGGTGCCCGTGTGCCTACGGTTCTAGGATAGCGATCATAAGGTGGAGGAATCAGCGTAGAAATGAGTGGAGATTTGGTGGAACTTACTTTTCTTTGGGGATGTTGAGTGCCCAACCGCCAGAACCATTGCTCACCAAGAGGTCACGCATAACGTCTTCCTTGTCCTTGAAGACATCCTGCAATCTAGTGGATGATGTGGTTATGTTCTTGGTGATGTGCGTGTGGTGCAGATAGACGTACTTGTCAGCCCACGCTTTGTGCAGTAAGGCTATCACCTGCGCTTGTGGTTCGGACAACGAGTACGTCTTCTCGAGACGACAGACAGTTCTGTAGTCAGGGGAGAACACAAAACCTGGGGGGACCGACAACTGCTCTTCATCTCTCAGCGCCGACAGATGGCGCTTCAAACCCTCGGCATCCAATGCCAGGTTGTCTTGCGTTGAGCAGAGCAGGCTTGCTAACGACAAGGTCGGGATGCTTTCCAGAAGCTCTATGCACTTCCCCTCGTCGCACGGGACGAGCACGAGAGGAGTCAGGGTGTCCTCAATAGACGATTTGAATGAGGCAATCACGCTTGCAGCCAGACTAGGCGATCCAAGTCCCACCGCCAGGAAAACCCTGTAGTTGTAAGCAGAGACCTTGAAGTCGCCGAGTCGCCATATGTGACCTGATGCGACAGTTGCAGGCAGTGATTCAAAACCCAGCCATTTGCATACACACTGAGCCAGAGCAGACGCGTCAACCCGCCACGTCTTCAATCTGACCGGGTCGACCTTGATCAGGCGGCTGCCTTCGCCTGGATCGGGACAGAAACCCAAGGCACAGCACACTTCGCCATTGCCATCGAGCTCGTGTTCCACATCTATAAAGCATCCTTCGGGGCATTGATCGCATCGAACACACGTCAGATGCTCTGCCGGGCGCATGATGCCTAGATCGACAAGACTATCAGGCCCTGCAGAATCGATCTCATATACATCATCATACGGGAATGACGGACTGGACGACGCTTGCAGACTTCGCAGCACGGTCTCCAGAAGCTCGGTTCGTATCAACTCCCCACCTCTTAAGGCATTCTCTAGCAACGTCGCACTTCCTATTCGACTTCAGGGTGGTAGCGCCAGGATATGTTACAAACGTGAGAGTCTTGCCTTTGCGTCTGCCGGATTCAGGTGCAAAGACTATCTGGACTGCCACGGATTGAACCTGGGCGTCAGTGACGGAGATACTGGCCGTCCGGAGGAAGCTCGCGATACATTCCTGAAGTTTTCTGCGGCCGGACTGCTCCCCTGATTCCAGAGTCATGGTCAGGCCGGTGCGACCGTGCGCGTTAAGCTTCACTCTCTTCAATCTGCACTCAACTACCCCAAGGTCGGGCTGGGGCTGCAGTTCAAAATCAGGATCAAGCAGGTGCTTCAGGTGGTAGGTCTTCTTTGCACCAGCATCTTTGAGTTCGCATCCGAAGATGACTCTGGTGAATATGTCCCGCAGCTCTTCTACTTGGTCTTTCTTGGCAACGCCAGCTACTTCGAGGGTGCGGTCATTCTCATCGTATCGGTAGCTGATGCTGAACATCGGCCTGTGTAGCTGCCAGTCCAATTGGCGCTGATCGTTGAAGCCCAGCACGATATCGGTGTGATCCTCAAGGTAGACGAACCAATAATGCTTGCCGCCAATCTCGTCGTGGTCAATCTCGCACCCCTCACCGCGTCCTTCGTGGAACTTGTAGAAGTTCGATATTGACTGCCGGAGGATCTCCTTGCAATTCTGCCAATCCCACCCCTCGGGCAACGCTGGCAAGCCATCGAATGGATGCGAACGACTATTTGTGAACTCGTCCACCTTGCGGGACTTATCAAACACAAGAGGATGGTGAAGGAATACCCAGAGGGCCTTGCGGTGATTCCCTATTATGGACTCCAACTCCTCAACAAGATCGACCGCTGGATTCAGCAGTCGTCCCACTTCGATAAGTGTAGTGATCCCATTGCTGTCCGCCATATCGTTGATCTCGTCGAACTCGGCGTTCACCTTCTTCTGAAGATCATGGCTGCTTGAGTTTACCGCCTGGAAAATGGGATCAACATCGGTCTCCCGAAGACACTTCCAGTCGATGTCTTCACCGACACCCAGCTTCTTGAGATACTCACAGATAAGATCGTTCGGAGCCTGCCTAAGAAACTTCTTCAGCACGAATTGACGAGACACTTGCGCTACCCCCTGTCCACCATGTTGCAATACCGCAAAGACAACCGACGAGTTCGTTTGGCCAGGGAGATACTGCCGTCCAAGGCACGACACGCGGGGCATCGCTTCTCAACATGCCTGAGTTCTTGCGGAGTATTTGATTATATCATACGCGCCCGACGCATGGCTAACACACACTTCCAGAAAGTCTGCTGAGCGCTTCCTCTCTACCTTGCCACAAGCGCTGGCTGGCATCTGCTCCCCGGAAAACGGAGAATTCGACTCTCCAAAACATCCCGATCTCCTGTATATGTGAAGCGTGAGACCCCGGGAATCGCATCTGGCGTTAGAAGCCTGAAGCATTGTTACTTGGAGGAATGATGATACGAACAGCATACAGGTTCAGCTTTGAACCCGAAGTTTCCATGGACGAGGTCGAGAAGGCATCTGGCCTTGTCGACCATCGCCGTCGAGTCGATTCACGGCGAACAGGCGATGATGATAGACGGCAAGTTCGCCGTGCTCAAGCGAGCCAGAACCTGCCTGATAGACGCTGAGACGCAGCTCGGATGTGATCTCGCCAGAGTGCTCGCTGGTTTCATGAACAACAGCTCCGGCGGATGTTTCCGAACGGACATGGTCGAGTGCAAAGGACAGCTCGGCGACATGCTCGATCTCTACGGAGCGTTCGTCTGATGGAACGCCTGCTCACCACCTACTCATTCTGGAACGCCTTTCGCAACTGCCGCAAAGCCTGCGAGTGGCGGTATCTGAGAGAGCTGGTCCCCATCGGTCGGGACCAGGCCCTCTCCTTCGGAACACTCATCCACACGTGTCTGGAGATGTGGCACGGCGGCAGCGGACTGGACACTGTGCTCGACTATCTCGACAGGTCACTGCCGAACCGGGCACAGGACGAATCGCAGAAGTCCGACTGGCACCTGGCCAGGGCGATGATGACCGGCTATGCCGCGCGCTATCCGACTGAGGACTTCGAGATCGTCGCTCTTGAGAAGACGTTCGAGGGCAAGATCATCAACCCCGCGACCGGCGCGCGTTCTCAGGAGCCTCACCATCGCGGGCAAGGTCGACGGCATAGTCCGGCGGGGCCGGGAGCACTACATCCTGGAGCACAAGACGGCCTCCCAGGTAGATGCCGATTATCTCGAGAAGCTTGTGGACCGACCTGCAGATCACGCTGTATGCGCACTACATCGAGCAAACACTCGGCATCAAGATCGCGGGCGTCATCTACAACGTGCTCGTGAAAGCCAAGCTCCAGCAGGGCAAGGGCGAGACCGAAGCGGAGTTTGAAGCCCGGCGCGCGGATCTGCTGGCCAAGTCCAAGACCGGCAAGTCTTCCGCCACGCGCAAGCTGCCGGAATCGGATGAGGCGTTTCAGGACCGGCTTGCCGCGAAGTATGCCGAGCCTGACATGTTCTACCGCGAGGCGCTCTACATCTCGCGCGACCAGTTCGACGCGATGAGAAGCGACCTCTGGGAGCTTACCCAGCAGTTCCTGGACTGCAGACGTCGCGACGCGTTCTACCGGAACACATCCTACTGCTTCGCCAACCACCGGACGTGCGCCTACTTCCCGCTGTGTCGCTCAAACGGCAGTGAGAACGTGATCGCCAACTTCTATGAGACAAAGCCGCCGCACGAAGAACTGCGGACGGATTCCGAGATATCAACCGCCCACAAGGAGGCATTCTGATGCTACTTCCAACCCAGAAGACACCGCCAAAGCCAGACCTGGCCGACCTGACCGTCTGGTCTACGGCGCGACCAAGATAGGCAAATCGACATGGTGCTCGCACGCGGACCGCGCGGTGTTCCTCTCGACCGAGCCCGGTCTGAACTCCCTGGAGGTGTTCCAGGTTCCGATCCGGTCCTGGGACGAGTTGCTTGCTGCCTGCGGAGAGATAGCCGAGGGCAATCACGAGTTCAAGACCGTAATACTCGACACCGTCGACAATGCCTATCGCATGTGCGCCGAACACATCTGCCGCAAGTTCAAGATAGAGCACGAGTCGGACCTTGGCTACGGCAAGGGCTTCGCCCTCGTCAACAATGAGTTCCAGCGGGTGCTTAACAAGCTTGCGTTCATGCCCTGCGGCCTGTATCTCATCTCTCACTCGCAAGAGGTAGAGATAGAGACCCGCACAGGCAAGTACAACAAGACCGTGCCCACGCTGCCGGAGAAGGCCCGGAAGATCGTGCTCGGCCTGGTCGATATGGTCCTCTACTGCGACATCGAGACGGCGGCGGGGACCGACGGCAAGATGGTCGCTCGGCGAGTCATGCGCACCAAGCCCAGCCTGAACTACGAGGCCGGTGACCGCACCGGCAGGCTCCCCGACATCATCGATCTCGACTACACCAAGTTCATCGAGGCATTCAACGCCACGGCTGATACCAAGAACACACCCAAGGAGGCAACCCGATGACCCAGGATTACGACACCACCGGCGTGAGCGAGCTTGACCTTGCTCAGTATAACGATGAGTTCGCGGAAGCGCCGGTTGAGGAGCGAGAGTTCGAGGAAGTGCCCGACGGCAAGTATCAGGTCAACATTGACAGGGCCGAACTGGTACACGCCCAGTCCACCGGGGTGCCTATGCTCACGCTGACTCTGAAAATACTTGGACCGACATGCGCGGGTCGCGTGTTGTGGCGGAACTACACATGGAAACACACGAACCCAGAGACCCGTAAGTTCCTCTTAACCCGGCTGAAGACCGACCTGCCGACCTGCGGCGTTGTATATCAACGAAGCTCACGGAGCTTCCCTCGCGGCTAGGCGACCTCCTGGATGTCAAACTGGAGATCAACAAGCGCACCAAAGAAGAGAACGAGAATATCTATGTGAACCGCCGGATCGTGATCGACGACCTGGCTGGCGAGGACGACTCGCTGGCTCCGTTCTAAATGGCAGAGCCTATCACGGTCGTAGTCGATACGCGCGAACAGGAGCCGTATTCGTTTGCTCCTCGGCGGTTTGTGGTCGAGCGGCGTGCTCTACCGGCGGGGGACTACTCCCTCGCCGGTCTGGAGCGCGAGGTCGCGGTCGAACGAAAGACGGTCGAGGACTTCGTTCATACGGTCATCCGCGATAGAGACCGCTTTCGCAGGGAGCTGCTGAAGCTTGCCGAATACGACCGTGCCTGCGTGGTGGTCGAGGCTGGGCTCGATGATTTGCTCAGCGGAACCTATCGTTCCGGCGCGCATCCGAGTTCCGTAGTGGGTGCCGCGCTTTCGATCATCGTCGACTATGGCATACCCGTCTATTTCTGCTCCGACCGGCAATGCGCGTGCCGGTTTGTTGAAGAGTATCTGCTGCGCTACTATCGGAGGTCTCAGGATTCATGCCAACAGCAACAACCCAACACACTCGAATCCGGGGAGAGGTCGAGCGAGTCTTCTTCTCATCCGCCAACTTCTCAGCCGGGCGATTCATAACCGAGCGCGGCGACCGGGTGCAGTTTGCCGGAAATGTGGTGGTTCAGGAGAACCAGCCGCTCGTGCTCCATGGCAAGTTCATTAAGCATCCCAAGTACGGCTTCCAGTTCGAGGTCGCCAGCATGGAGTTTGACCGGCAAATGGACGCCCGCGGGCTCGCCAACTACCTGGCGAATAACCCGGAGATCAAAGGCATCGGTCCGGCCAAGGCCAGGGTCATCGCCGAACAGTTCGGTTCCGATTTCGAGCATCGCCTAATCGACGAACCGGAGGTGATCGCGGAAACCGCAAAGGTGCCGCTCTCGGTCATCGAATCGCTGCGGGATCAGTGGCTCGAAACGACTTCCGTGAACCAGGCAATGACGGCGCTGTCGGCGTACGGGCTGACACATCATCAGGTGACCAAGCTGGTGAAGAAGCTCGGCAACAATGCGGTCGGCGTCATCGAAGCGCGATCCCTATGTAATCGTCGGAGAGATCGACGGATTCGGCTTCAAGCGGATAGACAAGATCGCTCGGCAGGTGGGCATTGCCAAGGATGAGCCGAGCCGCATACGCGCCGGAATTGTGTTCTGCGTTGACGACGCCCTGGACCAGGGCGACTGCTGGGTGGAATATGAAGACCTGCTGGGCCGGGCAAACGAACTGCTCGTGATGGACAGCCTGGACAGCCGGGAGCAGATCGAGAAGCATCTGGACGACCTGATCGACGAGAGAGCCTTGACGTGCTATTCCACTGATTGTCGGTTCCTGGTTGCCAAGCCATTGATTCGGCGCATCGAAGAGGACCTCGCACAAGTCTTTGCTGGTGGCGTGAGGCCGAGCCCGTGCCTTGGTGACAAGTCCGATCTGCAGAACGATGTCAAGCGTGTCGCGCCGCGTCTCAATCCCCGGCAGCTTGAGGCTGCTGTCAATGCTGCGGCGCACTCCATATCGCTCATCTCCGGTGGGGCTGGATCCGGGAAGACATTCACTGTCGCCGCGATAACCCGGCTCTGCGACGAGCATGATCTGCGAGTGGTTCTCTGCGCGCCGACCGGCAAAGCCGCCAAGCGAATGGAAGAGGCCACGGGTCGAGAGGCATCGACTATCCATCGGCTGCTCGGGTTCAACGGCAAGACCTACTCGCGCGACTCTGAGAACCCCATTTCGGCAGACATGCTCATCGTCGATGAGGTTTCGATGGTCGACGTCGTTCTCGCCTGGCATCTGTTCCAGGCAATCGATCTTGACCGCACGTCGGTGGTGCTGGTCGGAGACCACAATCAGCTTCCGCCTGTCGGCCCGGGCAATATCCTTCGCGACCTGATTGAGTCGCGAGTGCTGCCGACTACCATCCTCGATGACATAGTCCGGCAGGCCGGTATACTCAAAGAGAACAGCATTGCGATCCTCAGAGGCGAAGTGCCGAAGACCCCGCAGCGTGACACGTCAGTGCGCGGGTCGTGGTATGTCGCCGACCAGCATACCGATGCGGAGCGCGTCCAGCGGTTCGTCCTCGATCTGTTCGAGCACACGCTCAATGAGAAGCTCGGCTTCGACATTCTGAGGGACGTGCAGCTCCTGACTCCGACGCACAAGGGGCCGCTCGGCACGGTCGAACTGAACACTAAGCTTCAGCGCCTCATCCAACGGAAGCTCTGGAACTATGATGCGCCGCCTGTGCAGCCCGGCAAACGTCCGAAGCTACTTGTCAACGACAAGGTCATTCAGACCCGGAACAACTACGACCTGCAAGTCATGAACGGCGCGATGGGCATCGTTCGCAGCGTGGGCTCTCGATGGCTCGCTCAGCATCGAGTTCGAAGACAAGATGATCCATATCGAAGCGGGGTCGCCCCATCGCGGTGACGTTCAACTTGCCTATGCTCTCACGATTCATAAGTCCCAAGGCTCGGAGTTTCCATGCTCGGTAGTCATCGCGCACAAGTCGCACTCGTTCATGCACCATCGGAACCTGCTCTACACCGGCGTCACGCGCGCCTCCCAGACAGCGATCATCGTCGGTGACCACTGGGGCATTGCCAACTGCGCGAAGCGCGTGCAGGTGGACGCACGCAAGACATTTCTATCCTTGCTGCTTTCGGGAGGCGCATCTTGACCAGCATCCGACCAATAGAGACCGAGTATCGCGGCTATCTATTCCGAAGCAGGCTCGAGGCCCGGTGGGCTGTGTTCTTTGACACGCTCGGTGTCCCATACGAATACGAACCCGAAGGCTACGACCTCGGCGACGGGATATTGTATCTGCCCGACTTCTGGCTACCCACCTGGGAGTCCTGGGTCGAGGTGAAGCCCAAGATGAACGCGCTGGATACGGGCCGTGCAGTGGAACTCCTGGAGAGGCTTGGCGAGGGCACCGGCTTTCGCACACTCCTATTCTCCGGAGAGGTCTGGCCGGGACGCACCCTGATCCTCGATGTCAATCCCCGGGGCGGCGTGATAGACTACGGCCGCATCGCCCAGTGCCGCAAGTGCGACGGTCTCTGCCTTCTCGCCTCAGATGGAGATATGTACCATTACGCACACGATAACTACGGATGGTGCGAGATCGGTCCGCACACGTGCGGTGATAACGAGAAGTGGCCACTTGATGATACGCCGCGGATAATCGGAGCATACACTGCCGCACGTCGGGCACGATTTGAGTTCGGGGCACAGCCCCATCGGCCATGATTGGAGAGACTGCCCTGGAAACTGCATCATATAGCCACATACCAGAGGAGCTAAAGTCTCTTCGACAGTGGGTTTGCTACAGGATGGAGGAGCGGGACGGAACTCCTACCAAGATACCTTATCGCACAGACAAGGCCGGCCGTGGCAACGCCCGCACCAACAATCCAGGCACCTGGCATACATTCGATGAGGTGGTCGAAGCGGCAGCAAAGCCTAAGAACCGGTTCACCGGCATCGGCTTTGTCTTATCTGAGTCTGATCCTTATGTGTTCATAGACCTCGATCACGTCGTGGCTGACGCCGAGATAGAGCCGTGGGCGGATGAACTGGTCGAGCGCGTCGGCTCATATACCGAGCTTAGCCAGTCCGGGAGCGGAATACACATCATCGCCCGTGCGAACAAGCCCGGCCCGAGATGCCGGACCGCGAAGCACCCGAAATTCGAGATCTATGCAGATCGCAGGCTTGTCGTCTTCACCGGCAAAACCGTTCCCGGTACACCAAACGCGATACGTGACGCGGAGGAGGCCGTGGCGGAGGTCTACAGATGCGTCTTCGGGGACAATCCTGAGAATGCGCCGCCCAAAGAGACGGTGAAAAACGCAAAACCAGTGGGGATGAGCGATCCGGTGCTCGTTGAGAAAGCGCTCAGTGCATCGAACGGCGCGAAGTTCGCCAGGCTCTGGCACGGCAACATTGGTGACTACAACGGTGACGCCAGCGCGGCCGATATGGCACTTTGCTGCATGCTCGGCCTACTGGACGGACAAGGACCCCGTGCGGATCGATAGGCTGTTTCGCGAATCTGGCCTGATGAGGGCCAAGTGGGATGAACGCCGGGGACACCAGACATATGGTGAGATTACGATTGAAGCGGCTAACACAAAGACTGAGAAGACCTATTCCGGCCGCATGGGCGGAGGCGGGGTAAGAGCGCATCGAACGGCGGAACTCCATGCGGCAGCGAAGCGGGCAATGCGTTCGACGCGTCGCTCCCGACGATCTATGCCGATTGCCAGGATCTCAGGGTCGTCACCACTCAGTGCTGGGCTGCAATCGTGCTCGCCAACGAGAACCCCAGGTTCTTTCGCTATATGGGAACGCCTTCCAGACTTGAGTGGGACGATGATGAGAACCTCGCGGCTCGAGAACTCACCCAGGACCGCCTCAGACACGAACTCGCACGAGTGGCAAACTGGGTGAGCGGAAAGGATGCTGAACCAGCCAAGCCCCCGCTTGACGTGGTCCGGGACATGCTCGCCACGCCTAATCCGCCACTTCCGGTGCTCCAGCGGATAACGGACGTGCCGGTCTTCGCGCCGGATGCGTCACTCTCGACTGAGCCCGGCTATCATGCCGCCGGGCACACATACCTGATGCCTCGAAAGGGGTTAGCGATACCGAACGTTGCGGAATCGCCCGCACCTGAGAACGTCGAGGCCGCAAAGGACCTGATACTGGGCATGATACTCGGCAGTTTCCATTCGTCGAGGAAGCTGACAGGGCACACGCGGTTGCGACTTCTCCTCCTGCCTTTTGTCCGGGACCTAATCGAGGGGCCGACTCCCGAACCATATGGTCGAGGCTCCGCTTCCGGGGTCCGGGAAGGGACTGCTCGCAGACGTCCTTCTGATACCGGCCTGCGGCAGACACATACCATCTATCTCAGAGGCCGGAGAAGACGACGAGTGGCGCAAGCGCATCACCGCACATCTTAGAGCTGCAAGGACGGTGCATCCTGATAGACAACGTCACGAGACCGCTCAATTCGGGATCGCTTGCATCGGCGCTGACGCAGACGCTCTGGGAAGACAGGATACTCGGAAAGAGCGAGAACCAGTATTTCCCTATCAGGTGCGTCTGGGTGACTACCGCGAACAACCCTCAGATGACGACCGAGATAGCCCGACGGTGCGTGCGGATCAGGCTCGACGCACAGGTAGACCGCCCGTGGTGCAGGACGGGATTTGACGAGAAAGACCTGCGGACCTGGGCGCACAGCCATCGCGGCGAACTCGTAGGGGCGGCGCTTGTGCTCGCGCAGAACTGGATCGCGGCAGGCATGCCTCCCCCGGATGTCTCGCCTCTTGGGTCCTACGAGCGATGGACGACTGTCATCGGCGGGATACTCCAGCACGCCGGGATACCCGGGTTCCTCGATAACCTGATGAACTTCTATGAGGCGGCGGATGTCGAGGGCGAGACCTGGCGGCAGATGGTCGAGGCTTGGTGGGAGAAGTTCGGTTCTGAGAAGGTCGGTGCCAACCAACTCTTTGAGCTGGCGCTTGAGGTAGACTCGCTAGACCTTGGCAAGGGCGGCGAGCGATCCCAGAAGACTACCTTTGGCAGGCGTCTTGCCAAGCAGCGCGACCGGGTTATCGGAGGGCGAAGAATCGTGACGGCAGGCAAATCCCGGCGCGCAAGCCAGTGGATGCTGGTCCCGACGAGCCAGATGACCCTGGATAAGGTGAACATAGTGAACATAGGTGAACCTTTCTCCCCTCTACCTCATGCGTGCGTACATGCACACGCGCCTGCATGCGGGAGTATAGAGGAGGGTGAAAATGTTCACCAAGGTTCACCATGTTCACCCGGCGAGCAGTTGAGTGATTCCAAGCCTGGCGATATCTCCAGCGCATCCGATACCACGGTTCCATCACCGGGCTATGAGGAGTTCTGATGACCTACCTTGAGACACTAACAAAACGCGCCATCAGGGCAAGCATACAGCCGGACGGCAGGATCAGGCTGGAACCTGACTGGCTCATCACCGATAGCATTCGGCAGATAGTGCGCGAGCACCGTGAGGAGCTTGTTGGGGAGATCAGGGGATCAGCGGTATCGGATGATCCAACCGAACAGATCGCTCCCGCCTACAACATCCTTATGGTCGCGACCGACCTGGACTCCTGGGAGGCCGATGACCCTCGGTTCGGATATGAGATCGGCGGAGATCCGGTCTACCGGATGCTGGATGCTCCCTACTATGCCTGGCTTCGCCACCGGATGGAGAACGCCCGGAAGTCTCACGATGCCGGTCGGCTCGATGCGGAAGCATTCGGTCTCCTGCGCGAGCGCTTCAACACCATTCACGACTGGGCAGTCCGGCACATCGGCGAGGAAGCTCTTCGTCGGGCAATCAGGACGACAAACGTGAAGTCCTATGTGCCACCATCAGAGCAGACATTCGCCGTTTACCGGAAGACCTGGGATGATGCCTGGGACGCATATCAGCGACGGGCGGCACACAACCGGCCTGCAGAGCCATCCGATCAGGCATCGCAGACTTCAGCACTTGCTCGATACCCAGGGATACGCCGGTATTCGCTCATCCGTCATCGAGGACATCGTGGTGTTCGTCCGCGACGATTCGGTTGTCGTGCCTGCCAAGTGGTCCGGCAAGGTGATCTTCACCATGGACGAGTTGTCCCTGATGATAAGTTCATCACCGGAAGCCGTGAAGCAGATTCATGAGGTCAAGCGGGTGTTCGGTGGAAAGGTCGTTCCCACGGACGAGTCAGACAGCAAGCTGTTCGTGGAGCAGAAACGGAGTGTTGAGCCTCCCAGCGCCCCGCAGCTTGCATTGGAGTGCGGGGTCTGATGGATTATCGGCGAAAAAGCAGCCGATTAGGCGCAGAACCTGGCCCGCAAGGCCAATTTCAATATCAAAACCAGCGCCATAGTGAGCAGAATCACCCGGCGTGCGAGCGTAGGATAGGCGCGAACCGCCTTCTCCGCCCATGTCGGAAATATAGAAACGATTGGTGACTAACATGACGGACAAGAACACATCCAATCCGGACAGACAGCCGTTCGGCGATTACGAGCGCAGGGACGTCGAAGTCTTCCGGCGCATTACCGCTGGACAGAGGGGTCCGGGAGGTCAGGAGGCCAACACCAACACGCTACAGCACGGCGTGTATGCGAACAGGTTCCTCAGCGATGAAGAGCGCTCTTTGTTCGACGCCCTCATCGCCAAGCTGCGTGCCGATTTCAACTTCAACGAGAGTTCCGACTTTATCCAGGTCGAGCTTGTGGCGATCTACTTCCTGAAGCTGGGGCGAGCGCAGGAGGCCGGGGACTGGGATGCCGCTCAGAAGATAGACCAGATGCTGCGCTGCCACCTGAAGGACCTCAAGGCGACCAAGATTGCCCGTGAGGGTGAAGAGCCTAAGGGCCCGGAGACAACCCCGGCTGAGTGGGCAAGCGCCCTGTTGCAGCGATGGACCGAATCACAGAAGCCAAAGCGACGGCGCAAGCCGAAAAACGCGGAAACGACTTCGGATAACACGGTGGAGGGCTGAGTGGTGACGACAGCTTCACGCGTGGATTTGAGAGGCTGTGCGGCGGCGAGTTCAGATAATACCTGGTTATCGTCACTTTAGCCAGAAGTGCCAGGGGCATCGGACAATGTCCAGGCCGAAAGGCAGGTATGAGGACTTCCTAGGTTCTATCTTCGGCTGTCCCGTGGTCGAGGTCTTTGAGCGGATGTACTTTCAAGAGCAAATGAGTGTCTCCGACATCCATGCGTGGCTGGTTGGCAACATCGGCTGGAGTGTCTGTGAGCGCCAGATCAACAAGATCATGAGCGAGAACGGGATTCAACTTCGCGGCTATGTCGAGAGAAAGAGACTTTGTTGGGCTCAGGGCAAGATGGATGAAGCGCTGGCCAAGTCCAGAGAGAGCTGCAAGCAGGCATACTTCATCGGATCGACTGTGGAGAAGATGGTTCGGTATCTCTTGCAGGTTGCGTTGTCCGCTCTGAACCTGCCCTGGCACGTGATCATCGGAGACCAACTGCAACTGATACTCGCTCGATACGAAGTGGACATACCAGTAGTGGTGGTCAATCCGTGGAACGGTCTGAGTTGCAGGTTCGCAGTCGAGGTAGATACGACATTTGTGCACGGAAGCGATAAGGTCCGTGCAAGGGATCGTGCAAAAGACGAAGCGCTACGGGGGAGTGGCTGGATGGTCTACCGAGTGAACGGAGATAGCATATCACCCATCCACATAGTCCCTCAGGTGGTTGATGTTGCCGTGGCCATCAAGCGAGCCTGCGAGCAAACGATGGACGCCGATGGAGGCAGCGGCAAGGCAGACGTCGTTCGGAGCGCCGCCTTGCCGCCAACGTGCTACAGGCGCTCCAGTGCTTCTTCCAGTCTGTCATCGGCAAGATGAGTGTAGATTTCCGTGGTGGAGATGTCGCGGTGACCAAGAGCCCGTTTCACCAGAAGCAGATCGGAGGTGCGCACGTAGAGATGCGTGGCGAACGTATGCCGCAGGCCGTGCGGCGTTATGTTCTTCGTGATGCCCGCTTTGTTGAGCCAGTAGACCAGGCGTTGCGCGACCTGCCTGCAGCAGAGCCGGGTTCCGCGAGACGAGATAAACAGCGCGCTACAGTCCGAGCTTGCCAGTCGGCGTCGCTCTTTGAGATAGTTCCTCAAGAGTGTGCGGAGAGACGACTTCAGAAACTTGACCTGTGGCACGTCGCCCTTGCCGGTGATGCGGATGTGTTTGCCGTCGAGGTCGATGTCATCAATATCGAGACTCACCAGTTCGGCTATGCGAATGCCCGTGCCGAGGAACAGCTCGAAGATGACTCGGTCACGGCGAGCCAGCGGATTGGCGCGGTCGTGAAGCTCCTTGAGGAGCCTGCGTTTCTCTGCTTCGGTCAGGAACTCCGGTGGTGTTCTCGACAGGCGCTTTGTGGCCACGTGCCTTGCTGGGCTGGTGTCAGTGAGTCCTGTCTCGGTTGCCCAGGCGAAAAACGAACGGACGACGGCCTTCAGTCGATGCATTGTCGCGGCGGATTTGGGAGCGCCATCGTCGGAACACGCGACCGCTGGATCGGTGAGAGCGGTGTCGATCATCGTGGGCGTGATGCCGTGGATGTCGACTGCGGGCAGTGCTCGAACGAAGCAGCGCAGGTCGCGCAGATACGCGGAGATGGTATGCTCCGAGCGACCTTGCGCCCGGAGCCTTACCGCGAAGTTGTCTATCGCCTGTTCAAGATCGTTAGTCGGATGCAGCAGCCGGATCGGGTTCGGCACTTTCCACCTCCGGTTGTGTTTTGAGGCTTCGGCCCATCGGCGTGTCCTTCGGCAGCGGGAGCTTTGTGATATAGCCCTGCTCCAGGCACCAGACCAGGAACATGCGGAAGACGCGGATTGTTTTCCTGACCGTGATCTCGGAGCGTTCCTGGTCGCCGCGCATCTTCAGGAGCGCGTCGGACTTGAGGAAAGCCGAGACGTGCGGAACGAGGATCGAGCCGAGCTTCTTGTCCGAACCGAAGAACGCTTCGACCTGTTCGAGGTCCTTGTCCATAGGTGTAGAGCGTGCGTTCGCTCTTGCCGCAAGCCTTGAGGTGCTCAAGGTATTCCTGCGCGGCATCGTGCAGTGTCTTGTCTGTCATTTCACTACCTCCTCGGGAGTTTGTGTGGTTCACATTCACGCTTGGAACCTGCCTCCAAGTCAAGGGGAATGTGCTCAGCATATCATCCGGGGATTCGATCGGAGGAAGTCATGGCCGGATTCAATGCTAAGGAAAAGCGCATGGTGAAGATACTCTCAAGCCCCGTGCTCTGGGGGCAGCACTACCTGCGTAACCGCGACGGCTCGGCCTCGCGCGTACTGGCCGCACCAGGCAGAGGACCTGGAATGCGGCGATAGCAACATCATCCACCTGGACGGTCGTGATGTCGGGAAGTCGGTCTGCCTCACGACGGATGCCCTGCACTTTGCTTTCACCAACTACGGCGTGCAGGGTCTTGTCGCCGCTCCGCACCAGGGACACCTCGATACCCTCATCGAGGAGATGGAGTTCCAACTGGACGCGAACCCGGAACTTATGGCCAGCATCGGGATCACGAAATACGGCAAGCCCAAGATCACCAGGAAGCCGTACTTCCGGCTGGAGTTCACCAACGGCTCGATACTCTACTTCCGACCGGCAGGCGCTTACGGTGATGCGTTTCGGTCGCTGCATGTCGAGCGCGTCTGGGTCGATGAGGGAGCATGGCTTACGGAGAAGGCGTGGAAAGCTCTACGCCAATGTCTGAAAGCAGGCGGGACACTGCGCATCTACTCTACTCCCAACGGTCTCAGAGATACCACCTACTACCGGCTGACGAGCTCGGGTGAGTTCAAGGTGTTCCGCTGGCCGTCGTGGCTGAACCCGATCTGGAGCGACGAGCGCGAGCGCGAACTGCTGGATTTCTACGGAGGCAAAGACACAGCCGGCTGGCAACATGAGGTCGCCGGCGAACACGGCAAGCCGTCATACGGCGCGTTCAACATCGAGTCGTTGAACCTCTGCAGGCAGGAAGTAGCCGAATACCGCAAGATCACCATCCATGGCGACGACGTGAACTCGTGCGAGACCGAGGAAGACTCGCTCGACCGCCTGGAGATACTGCTGAACCTCATGCCCCAGACCGGCGTGTTCTGGATAGGCGGCGACCTGGGCTACACCAACGATCCGACGGAGATCGTCGTCTTCCGAGAGGACGAGTTCGGAGACAGGCGGGTGATGACGCTGGTGTTGCGAGTCCACATGGAGCACGTCTCCTATCCGCACATCGCCCAGGTGATATCGCTGCTGGAACGCTACTACACGCCGGTCGGCATAGGCATCGACAACGGAGGCAACGGCCTCGCGGTCGTCCAGGAACTGCTGACTCTCGACAAATACAAGCCGCTGCAGCTTGAGGGCAGGCTTCGCGGATATGACTTCGGCGGGATGACGACGCTCGATATTCGAGACGGCCGACAGATACGCAAGCGCACGAAGGAACTGATGACCACACTCATCAACGGCGCGCTGCAGAGACGTCAGCTTGTTCTGCCCGCCGATGACTCGGAGATAGAGGACCAGTTCACGACGCATACCTACACGCTCTCGAGCGGCAACATCATCTACTCGAAGGGCAATGACCACATAGTCGATGCAGTCCGCTGCGCGATGCTTGCCCACGAGCAAGGCACGCTGGATGCGGTGAGCGAGGAGACCGTCTACGTGATGCCGGTGCTCACTGACCCCATCTTCATCTGAACGAGAATTGCCGATAACGGCGAGAATAATTGCCGTTGTATTGCCGATAACTGCCCGGTCGGCTCATTCACCGACCACATCGGCGCACTCGCGCTACGTTGCGCGACCTGGCGCGAAGAAACGCTAACGACGCGCCATCACGGAGGAGACAATGAACAACGAAGACACTCTGAACCGGACCGCAGAGACGGACGCCGATAACAACGCGGCCAATGGATGGGTCATCACTCCCCTTGCCACAATCGCCGCTCTGGATTCATCCACATTCAGCGCCGTCAATGCGACGTCAGCCATTCCCGCGACCTGGGAAGAGCGCGCCAGAAAAGCCTGGGAGTATTACATCGAGGAGCCGCTGGTCAAGAACTGCGTGAACTCCTGGCGGACGTTTGCCGTGGGCGATGAGATAAGGATCACGAGCGACGATGACGCTCGTCAAGACAGAATCAAACGACCTTGCCGCCCGGCTGCGCATATCCCGGTTCGTGAAGGACATGATCCTCCAGCTTCTCGTCAAAGGCGACGCGGTCGGGTTCAAGCGATACACCAAGGACGGCAAGGACATCGAGCAGGTCACGTGCGTGAACCCGGTCTCCATCAAGGTGAAGTATTCGCAGGGAGAGCTTATCGAGGTTCAGCAGTTCCCAGACGACAAGCCGGGCGCGGGAAGCGGGATGGATCTGCCGGTCGAACAGACCCTGCACCTCAAATGGGACGCGCCCGAGTTCTCCCCGCGCGGCAACTCTCTTGTGCTTCCGGCATTCCAGTCAATCGAGCTTCTGCGCAACTACCGCAGCGCCGAAGAGGCCATAGCCAAGCGCTGGGCGACTCCGCTCAGGCTCATCAAGGTCGGCGGTGAGTTCGGCCAGCAGCTGATAGTGCCGGATCAGAAGATGCTCCAAGAGGTCCGCGACCTGATGAACAAGATGGACCTCAAGAGCGGCATGGTCGCCCCGTTCTATGTGACGGTCGAGACCCACGGCACCGAGGGACAGGTGCTGAATGTCGAGGACAAGGTGAAAGAGGTCAAGGAAGACATCGTGGTCGCTCTCGGGCTTTCTCGCTCACTGGTATCCGGCGACGGCCCCAACTTCGCCACGGCGTCGGTCTCCATGCAAAAGATGCTCGTCATGATCCGGGAGATAAAGCATGCGGCGCGGGCGATCCTCGACTGGATATACGACGACTGGCTGGAGCTTGCGGGGCATGCGGGCAAGAGCATCCAGTTCCTCTTCAACGATCTCGACCCGACCGACGCCGTGGATTTCAAGAAGCTCCTCATCGAGCTTTACGACCGCAAGCTCATCAGCCGGTCGTGCTTGCAGATGAAGATGGACCTCGACCCGGAGATCGAGGAAGGCAACCGCCAGAACGAAAGCAAGTCGGCGGACCTGCTGGACGAGAAGCAGGTGAAGCCCATCGTGGATATGGTGGTGGCCGGGATAATGAGCGTCGAGACCGCGCAGCAGATGCTGGGACTTGACCCGGCAAAGAACCCGGCAGGCTCCAGGTCGGAGGCGGCGTGGGCTGGGCTATTCGCGCAGGCGAACACGACGGACGAAGTCTGCGACTCCTGCGCTTACTTCGGCGAAGAGAACAACCGCTGCGGAGTCACGCAGGCCGAGGTCACGTTCGACACCCCGGCATGCCGGTTCCTTCGAGCCGAGGAGAGGGTCGAGAGCAAGTGAGCAGTGTCCTCAGCCCAATGATGTGCGCTGTTGCCGATCTCGACTGGCAGGCCAAGGCGATCCGCGAGGCGACTGACAAGAGCCTTATGGCTCGCGACATCTACGCCGAGCAGGTGGCTCACCAGCTTACGCAGTCGCTCAAGTCCGCTGCAGAAGCAGGTGCATGCGCGCTGCTCGGTTACAAATACCGCAACATCGGCTCGCTGCCTGACAACAAGCTCGCCGCTATGAAGGGTCTGGAGAAGCTGGACGCCGAGATCGCGGACGTGATGAAGGCGCTGCGTAAGGACCAGACCCTGATGTTCCGCCAGGGCTCGCCAGGCGGCGTTCCGCTCCGGCGTGTATCGAGGCATTGAGGAGTTCGCCGCTGCTCAGATGCCTTTCTACAAGGACCTGACGCCCGACGGGATCGACAAGCTCACCACATCCGTGTTCACCCTGATCGACACTGACGCGCTCGACTTCATGGCCAACTACAACCTCGTGCTTGCGGGTGATGTGCATCGGGAACTCGCCGACGGCATCAAGCGCACCATCCTCTCAGGCGTCGCCACGGGCAAAGGCGCCGATGACATCGTTCGCGACATGGGACTCGTGATCGAGGACAAGGAATCCTTCCGCCACGCCGGGACCAAGGTGTTCACCAAGGCGCAGTACCGGATGGAGATGATCGCCCGCACCGAGGTCCTGCGCGCGCACAACCAGGGCCGAATCAAGTTCCACCAGCAGGTCGGGGTCAGCAAGCTCGAATGGATGACGATGGAGGACGAGCGGACATGCCCGGTCTGCGGCGGCCTGGACGGCAAGGTATTCGACACCGACCACTTCCCGAACCAGCCCGCGCATCCCAACTGCCGGTGCACGAGTGTCGTCGCGTGGCCGCTCGTGATCTGCGGCGGCGAACTCGGCGCGACTGCCGCTGCCGGTCAGAGCTGCGTGCATCCTGCCGCCGCAGGCGATACACGATCAGGCAAAGCAGCAAGCCGAGGAAGAGAAGAAGCTCAAGAGCGCATTCGATAGCGGGGAGATCGCGGACCTGTCGGCGCTCACGGTGAAGCAGCTTCAGACTCTTGCCAAGGACAACGGCATCGCGGTCGCGCGCACCAAGACCGACTTCATCAAGCTGCTCGATGCGGCCGAGCCGGGAGTCGGCCATGCCGATCTCTCCGGCGCGGCGCTGCAGGCAAAGATCAAGCAGTACAACATCGCGGCGCTCCGCAGCAAAGACGATCTGGCGAAGCTACTTGCCGAAAAGCAGGCCGTCATCAAGCAGGCGAAGGCACTGGAGGAAGCAGCGAAGAGCGCCGCGCCTCAGACTGACCTCTCTGGTCTGACCGTGGCCCAGCTCAAGGAAATGGCAAAGCAGCACGGCGTGTCGCTGAACCTCACGAAGTCCGAAGTCATCGAGATGCTTGATACGCTTGAGCCGCACATCGATCATTACAACTACTCCGGCAAGACCCTGATCGCCGCCAAGCAGAAGTTCGGCATCCCGCCCTTGAAGAACAAAGAGCAGCTCGCCAAAGCCCTGGAGAAAGCGGCCGGTCAACAGATGGCTGACCAAGCCAAGCAGCAGGCTCTTGACGCGGCGAAGACCGAAGCTCTGAAGAAAGCTGAGCAGTCGCTCAAAGATGCCGCCGCGCAGATAGTGATGCCGTCGTCTCCCACGCAGTATTCGTCGTTCCTGGACTCGGTGAAGATCGCCGAGGGCGAACTCGCGAAGGAGTCGGGGCTGCCCGCTGCGATGCTCGAACAGCATGCAAAGGAAGTGGCGGTCAAGAAGCTCACGTTCGCCCAGCAGATCGCGGCGATGAAGTCCGGCGAGCTCAAAGACCTGGCGAAGCAGACCAAGGTTACGCACTGGCAGTGGGCCACGAAAGATGAACTGACAACCCTGTTCAGCGAAACCGATCCGGGCAAGATTGCGGCGGCCAAAGCAGGCATCGAAGCAAAGCACGCGAAGTGGGCCGAGAAGCACCTGGGGAAGGCGGGCAAGGCGGCACAACCTGTGGCCAAGCCTGCAGCGCCGAAGACACAACCCAAGCCCACCACAGAGCCGGTCACAAGTGCGACCCCGAACACATTCACCAAGAAAGGCTCGGAGTTCGATCGCCGCCGATACCGCCTGGGAAGAGCACGGCAAGCCCGAAAAGTTCAAGTATGAAGGCAAGGCCAAAGTCGGCGGCGCGCACGAAAAGGAGTTCTGGATCGACGAGAACGGCGACAAGTGGCTATTCAAGCCGGTCGGCAAGAGGTAGTGACGACTTCATAGCCCACGGTGAGGAGGCGGCTTATAAGTTAGGCAGGCTCATCGACCCTGACGCGGTGGAAGTCAGGACTATTCGGCTAAATGGTCGCACCGGCTCCATCCAGAAATGGCGCAATGATCTGGCTGCCAAATATGACTTCTCCAGCTTCGATGTGGCCGATCTCTCGGCTGATGAGATAGCGCAGGTCCAGCGTGAGCACGTCCTTGACTGGCTTATCTCAAACCACGACGGCCACTCCAAGCAGTTCCTCCGGGCGAAGAATGGCAAGGTCTACGGCATCGACAAGGGACAGCTATTCAAGTTCCTGGGCTCGGACAAGCTCTCCATCGACTATCATCCCAACGGAGTCTGCGGAGAACAGGAGCCGTTCTACAACACGCTCTTCCGCGCGGCGAAGCAGGGCAAGGTTGCGGTCGATCCGTCGACCACTCTGCGCTACATTCGCGAGGTGGAGCGCATATCCGACGACGACTACCTCGGACTGCTGCGGCCCTATGTGGAGGGCAGGTTCGGAACCGACGAGGCCGGTAAGCGGGCGTTCTACGAACTGGCGCTGGCCCGCAAGCACAACCTGCGCCGGGACTTCGAGGGGTTCTATTCTGATGTTCTCGGCAAGAAGAAGTTCACATTCGAGGACGCGGTCGAAGCGCCGGTCGCCGGGCGGATCGGGAAGGCGGAGGAGCAGATCATCGAAGATGCCCGGCGATCTGGGCTGGCAGGGCAAGGCTCTGCCCATTGATGAAAACGACATCGAGGACCAGAACGCGCTCATCTTCACCGAGACGGCCAAGGGCCAACAGCGCACCGTCATCAAGCTCAAGGTCAGGCCGGAAGCGGAATCAAAGATTCTGGCCGAACTGCGCAAGGCCACCAAGCAGGTCACCAAGATCGGTGAGCGCCTGCCGGAAGACGACTTCGCCGACGGATATTCTCGACGCCGTGAAGACAGTGAACCACCACGCGGGGGACGGCAGCTACAATCAGTCTAAGCTAGATAAGGCCGCTGGGCATATCAAAGCCCTGGAGAAGCTCGCGAAGTCCGATGATCCCGACATGCGGGAGATGGCCGAGACATACATCGGCTGGGTGGAGAGAGTCCAGCAGGCGGTGCGCGACAGAGAGTCGATTCCCGGAACGTTCGACGCCTATCTGAAGAAGATCGCCACCAAGCCCAAGAAGACCGACTCGGATTTCACCGTGTCGCAAAACCAAGGTGATCCTGAGAAGCGGAGCTATCAGCAAGGGCGATCTTGTCTGTCGAGAGCGAAGCCGCCGACATCGGCACCATCTTCGGCGGACGCCACATGCCCGATGGCGAGCAGTATGAGATAGACTTCGGCGACGGCATACGCGCGGTCTACAGGCCCTGGTCCTCGAAGAACCTGTATGCGCACTCCGGCGAGTTCGAGATGATTGTGCCGGACCGGCCGGACGCCAAGAGCTTGGACAGGGCGCTGGAGCAAGATGGAGAAGATCGGACTTGAAGGCAACGTCGCCACCGCCGAGGACGCGGAGATACTGTATCTCGCATAAGCAGGCATACATCACGCAAGGCCGACAAGTCCCCGGAATACACACAGCTCGTCTCCGTCGCTTGATCAGCGCAATGCCTCCAAGACAGAGCGGGTCCAGGCCATGCGCGGGTTCTGGGAGAAACGGCTCGGCGTTTCGGATATCACGAAGACCCCGGGCTACGATCCGGTCGGCGAGTATCAGCTCGGCTTCAAAGACCACAGGATCGCTGGCGGCTATCGGCACCAGTATCGGTTCGACATCTCCGACGCGGACATGGAGCGCGAGATGGCGGGTTACAGCCTGCATCATAGCCTGACGAACAGCTCGTCTATGAGCGGGTTCCTTGACGTGGCCCTGGAGAACAACGGCACGATGATAAGCACGGTTGAGAAGATGAGGGCCGGGGTGCAGCCGCGTGGAATGTCGCCGGAGTCGGACATGCGAAGCGGCGGGGCCTCTTACGTGTTCACGCGAATCAAGAAGTCCCCGCTCTCCGGCGCATCCGGCGAGAATGGGCTCTACTTCAAGAAGCGGCTTCTGCGGCGCATGGACGCTATAAGCTACAATCACGACGCCTATGGCAAGGTCACCGAGGACTATGTGCCCACGCACCGGGGCAGTGATCCCAAGACCTGGAAGACCTACGCGCGCAACTCAAGCAATGAGACCATCCTGAAGCATTCCGTAACGCTGCTGGATAACCTTGAGGCGATAGTCGTGGGAAGCCAGTCGGAGCGGACGCAAGTGCTGGCAGTATTCAGGAAGCACGGCATATCCAAACTGACTGACGGCCGCAAGGTCGAAGATATCGTCCTGGTGATGTAAGTATGAAAGAGTTCATAGCACAGGAGAAGGCGAGACTGCAGGCTCTGTTCGATGAGTTCAATCGCGATGGATCGTTCATCGTTATGCGCGAGGGTCGAGATGACGCCACTGCCGTTGGGACTTGTCGACAGCTACACAGTGACTCGCGTTGCGCCGCATTTCGATGCGACCGGCAACGTCACCAAGACCGATTTCTGGGTTATGTGGAAATCGGTCGGTTATGATAACGGCTACCAGTATACGCACACCATCAAGGTTGTGGACCGGGGCAGCGAGGACAGTTACGAGCTTGACCTCACCGACGACCTTGGTCGCCGCTACCATATCGAGCTGATCATGGATGCCACGGAACGCGACTATGTTCTCGACTGGCGAAAGTGGCAGAGGTACAAGGCCGAGAATGCTGCCGAGTTCGAGATCATTGACGCTCAACTTCTCGATGAGCACACCAAGATAGCGGAGGCGTGGGAATGAAGCTGAGATACATGATGGAGCATGCGGTTCGGGACCGAGACACTAACCCACGCTACGAACCCATCGGCGTTTGGGTGCAGGGTCCCGGGCCGGGGTTGGATATCGTGATGGAATACCTACCCGGTAATGATGATGCTCAGGAAGAGGCGGACTGGGTTATCAACCGGCTGGTGGAGGATGATGTCAAGTTTCTGCCGGACGGCTTCCTAGAGTATCACCGGGCAACGATGTCGCCATATTGTGGCATGCGCGGGGAGATTGTGGAGACGGAGGAATACGCCACGGCGGAGGAGTGCGCCAAAGCGGTCTGTGGAATGATCGCGAACTCCCGTGGCTAGCATCCGAATCGCGCATTAATCGCGCACTCGACCGCAACCACTCACCCACCAATTCGGAGTGATAGAATTACCTACACTTGTTGGTATCTGCAGGTGTTATTATCCATTCGGCCTGTGAGTGCAAGTGGGAGCCAGCCAATATTCTTCTCTGTTTCGATAACCACCTATCTGGCTTTGTGCTTTCTGACGTTCAATGCCTTCCAGAGGACACCCGGATGAGAACCTATCCGTTCCTGCATCTCATGGTCCGCAGTAATCAAGTCTGGCCGCACATCGCCGTGATCTAGAATGAGATCGAGGAAATCGCTCTCATTGCTACGGAGCGGAAGCACGGCACTCAAACCTGAGCGGCACTCTTCAACGAGGCTTTGCGCCCACATTGTTCGATCCACCACATGCGACAGGGTGTCGCTGCGAAGAACCGGCACCAACTGGTTTTCCAAATCGAGCAGATCGAACGCGACATCGTCGCTCCTCACAGTGCGCCAGTCTTTACGGTTCATTGCGCCATAGACGACGAATGCCAGTCGCAGTTTGTCGGCATCCAATGAGCCACTCTGAAAAAGACGGTGCGAGTCGTAGAGGTCTCGCGCTGTCCGTCGGGACAACAGCGCCGCGAACTTACCCGCCGCGATCTCGTGCAAGTCCAGCATGGGTATGCCCGAAGCGGAGTAGCTGCCTATTGGAAACGAATCCTGAGGACATACGGGCCACAGTGGAACGCGGAGCATGAAGTTCAGATCAAGCTGCAGGATGCCGGTTGGCGTCACCGCGCTTTGATATTGCAACCGGAACTTCCCGCCAGCGTGTTCCGAAGGACTTCTGGTGATAGTATATCCTTCGCGTCCACATATCGCGGCAATTGCTCGCTCGATCAGAGGTCTATCCTCTTCCAGAGACTCGCGGTCATGGGAGCCGACATAATTCAGATCGATATCGACTGAAAGGCGAGGAACCTCAAGCAAAAAGAGATTGAGTGCTGTTCCGCCTTTCAAAGCCAGCTTCCCCTTGAGCTGAGGATGTGAGTTCAGCATCTCCAGCAAGGACAGCAAGTGAATGACTTTTTCCAGTATCTCCGGCCTGAACCTCGTTGACTCAGACTCAGCCATTAGACGATCTCTCGATATTCTCATTGCTCGTCCCAGTGCCTTTCGACTATGGAGTCCGGCACAACCAGGTTCCAGTCCGGAAAGAACTTACTGCTGCCCTTGTGTGACCGTTCAAGGTAATGCGGTGACTTCGGACAACGCGCCTTGAGGCGTTCCATGTGAGAGGGATCGACCATCAACTGCTCACGATGCTGATCGAGGAAGAACCCAACCTTGGCGGCGGTCGTTGCGTTATCCAACAACTCGACGTATTCGACTATCTTGTCCAGATGGTAATACTCGACCATCTCCAGTGATCGCCAGACTTCCTCCCGGCCACCGGAGAGTTCAGGTCTCTGCAGCATGTCGACCATGGTTCGCTCCAGGCTGGTGACGCGCAGGGTTTCTCCTTGGGATTCAGCTTCTTCAACGGCGAACGACTCCTGGCCACTGACAAGTAGCGAGCGAGGAAACAACACCGCCTTGAACGTCTGTCCTTCATACTCAAATGAGTTAGCGCGTGAACGGGAGTAGCAGACGTAGTCGTTGCGCACGGTGTAGACCTTGCCGTGGAACTGCATCGCCGTGTGATATGCGAGAACCGCGTCGGGAGCCATCTTCGCGCATATCAAGTATGGGTCTGCCACGACCGATCTTCCCGGAAGCACGCTAAGATAAAGGCCCTTGCGAACTTGTTTGACTCGGCCGGTGCGAACGTAGTACCTGAGCAAGGCTCTTCGAGTGGTCGCCTTTCCCGGGCGTTCGAGAGAGTAGAAATCGTCGAACTCTCGCACGTCGAATACGGTCTTTTTGTTCAGGAACATCTGGGTCTTCATCTTGCATCCCTTGTCCACTTGATTATGTGTTGCGCAAAGCATAAGTATCTTACTCTAATCGGAGCGCGTAGTCAAGTAGATTATCGGCTGCGGCATGGCAGAACTTGAATCAATGACACGATATAGATAAACATATTACCTCTATCGGGACACGCATTCAAGCCCATGCCCAGCCGCGCGTCTATGGCATGAGCCTTTCTTGGCTTCGCGAACACTGGTCACTCAGGAATAGCATTCGGCATGGTGGCATGCAGCGAGCATCAGCATTCAAACTGCCTTATTGTTGGTCAGATAAACGAACCTGAAAATCTGACTCTTCATTCCGTGGATTTCTCCTGTATATGTAGCCAGGGTCTGATTACCCACACATATCGTGGAGCTACAGATGCAGCTTTTCGCAACAGACAATGATCGTCTGGCCTTTCTTCTGGAGACTGATGCCTCGCGTCACCTGGAGCGACTTCTCGCCCAGGCGGCCGAACTCGTCACCGAGGAACTGCCCGAAGATAAGCGTCCAAAATACATAACCAACTACATCGGCTCGAAGCAGAAGCTTGTCGATTGGATATGGAAGCACACCCCCGATGGGGTGGATTCGGTCATCGACGCTTTCTCCGGCTCCGGCGTCGTGGCCTATATGTACAAGACCAAGGGCCTGCGGGTTCTGGCCAACGACCGGCTGCGCTACTCCTACCATGCTGCTCGCGCTATCGTCGAGAACTCAAGCGTCCGGGTAAGCGAGGACGAGCTTGCCGCTCTGCTTGCGGACAACCCAAAGGCCGGCACCTTTGTCCGAGACAAGTTCAAGGGGATATTCTTCGCGAGTGGAGTGCATGGCGTCATCGACCAGGTTCGGGCGAATGCCGACAAGCTGGAGGGCTACAAGAAAGACATCGCGCTCTTTGCTCTCGGCAAGACGTGCATGTCCGGCAAGGGCGGTTTCGGCCACTTCTCTTCTTCGACCGACTACGGCAAGCGGCAGGACACCCCCGAGGAGTTCCGGCAGCGATTCGCCGACAACATCGCGCGCATCAACGCGCTCATCTTCGATAACGGCAAGGAATGCAAGGCATCCAACAAAGATATCAACGAGGTTCTGCCGGAAGCCAAGGTCGACCTCGCCTACTTCGACCCGCCGTATGCAACCGAGTTTTCCACGACCAACTACGAGAAGAGCTACCACTTTGTTGAGGGTCTGATGACCTACTGGGACGGGCTTACGCTCGTCGAAGGCTCGAAGACTCACCACTATGAGACCGACCACAAGACGGTGACGAAGGCCAATGCCAACGAGTTCTTCTCGACATTTCTTGCGAGCGCCAAGCATATACCGAACTGGCTCATATCCTACCGCGACCACGCCTATCCGAACGAAGGCGAGATGAAAGACATCATCTCGGCAAGCGGCATGTCCAGTCGGATGCAATCTCAGCAGCACAAGTATCACATTTCATCCAAGCATTCAGAAAACTCGGTGGCGATGGAGCACCTGTTCATATGCACCAAGGGCAGCAGATCCGCTAAGGCAGATGAAGACGGACACTCATCCGGAAGTGACCGCGCGCATTGAGGATAATATGGTGGCGCTGGCCGATTCGCCATTCGAAGGCGACCTTGATCTGCTCTCATGCCAGGCCGGAATGGACCCGGTCAAGGTCACCGGCTTCATGGGCAACAAATACGTGATGCTCGGATGGATTGAGCGGCAGCTTCCCAAAGACGCCAAGACTGTGGTCGACGCGTTCTCCGGCGGGGCGAATGTCGCATATCACTTCAAGCGCAAGGGTCTGAAGGTCATCGCGAATGACCTGCTGCTCTTCCCATATCACGTCGCGCGGGCCGTGGTCGAGAACTCGCATGAGACGCTTTCGGACGAGGATATCGAACGGATACTCGCCCCGAATTCCAACGCGGGCAGTTTCATAGTCGATAACTTCAGCGGCTACTACTACACCAAGAAAGTGCTCTCGTGGCTCGATCAGGTGTGGGCAAACATTCAGAAGCTTTCCGGCTATAAGAAAGACCTGGCGCTGGCGGCGCTCGGAAACACGGTCAAGGCAAAGAGTCTCTACGGTCAGTTCCATCGCTCGAAGATCAACCTTAAGGCGAACTGGACGGATGCCGACATGGAGACGGAGGCAGGCGGGTTCAAGGAAAGCCAGCTCACCAGCATTCCCATCTCCAGCATGGTCGAGAGCTTCAAGCGGTACGCCAATCAGCTCAACCGGCTGGTCTTCGATAGCGGCCAGGAGTGCAAGGTCTTCCATGGGGACGCAGTAGAGGCCGTGCGCAAGTACGGCGCGGACGTGCTGTATCTCGACCCACCTTACATCACCGAGTTCTCCAACAACGACTACGAGTATTCGCTGCACTTCGTCGAGGGCCTGATGAACCGCTGGGCGGACAAGGAACTCCTCGACGACAACCGGCGCAGCTACAAATCCAGAACTCACTATGATCGCGAAAGCATCCGCGCGCTTATCGAGAACCTTGCGTCTGAAGCGCGGGGCAAATACAAGACCGTGATCATGTCCTACCGCGACCACGCTTTCCCGACGGAGAAAGAGATCAAGGACATCTTCGCCGAACGATTCGGGCAGGTGCGGGTCAAGGGAATGGACGTCGAATACGGCCTTGTACTCGGCAAAGGCGGCGAAGGCAAGAACGCGCGAGAACTGCTCTTCATCGCGTCGAGTTCACGACAGGCTCCCAGGTCAATCGCTTCGGCGGGCGCTCCGAACTGCCACACAGCTATCCCCGTGGAAGTGAGTCTGAAGATCACAGACGGACTCTCGACCGAAGCGGTTGACCTCAATCCCAACGCGGGGGATCCTCAGTTCAGCTTCATAATGTGTCGCGCGGGCACGAACAAGAACGGCGATCACTTCACCCCGGACGAACTGGCGACTCGCTACACGACAGCCATCAACAAGAAGATCGACCTGAAGCATTCCCAGGAGCTCACGGATATCGTGGGCGGCATAATGGCGGCTGACTTCGTGGAAGACGAGACCGGCGGGCGCGTCGAGTGCGTAGGCGAGCTGTATGCGGCGGATTCCCCCACCGCCGCGCTCGCCTACAAGCTCATGAAACGCGGGATCATCACCCAGGTCTCGATGGAATGCGACTACGAGACCGGGGAGTGCTCCATCTGCGGAAAGACCGTCACCAGCAAGGACGACTACTGCGTCCATCTCAGGAAATTCAAGGGCGCGGATTATCAGGGCAAACCGGTCTTCGAGATACTGCACGGGGTGACATTCACCGGACTCGGACTACTCGACCGGAAGGGCGCGGACGATAACGCGCGGATAACGCAAGTCGCCTCGCAAGAGGAACGGGCGTGCAATTGTGACAACACAGGAGGCAACTCAGTGGACGACATCCAGAAAGAGACTGAAGAGCAGCTTGAGGCTGCAAAGAAGAAGGACGCCCCGGGTGGAGGGGCTGCTCCTCCGGTCGACGACAAGGCCCGGATAAAGGAGCTTGAGGCGGAGAACAAGGACCTGAAAAACCAGGTGCTTGAGCTTCAGAAGCGTGTGGACGATCTTGAGGCGGAGAGCAAAGCCGCCGCGAACAAGGCGCGTGCGCAGAAGCTCGTGAGGAAACTGGAGAAGGCGGGAATGTCCTTTGCCTCCGATGAGGACAAGGATCAGGAACTGAGCCGCCTCGCCGGTCTTTCCGACGATGCGTTCGCCGCTACCGAGGCAGCTTACGACAGGGCTGCCCAGTCCAAGTCCGAGTGCCCGAATGCCGGAAAGCAGGACGAAGAGAAGGCCGCTGGCGAGAAAGACAACTCCGCTTCAGCATCGGCGGATCGGCAGATGCGCACCGATGCCGATGTCCGCCCGCTCGATGTAGACGACAAGAAATCATCCCTCGAGGACAAGCTCCGCGACGGATTTATGACTGCCTACCGTGAGCGAGTCGGTCTCGCTGGCGCTGGCAAGAGCAACTAGGAGGAGCAACGTGGCATTTCTGAACCCCAATCATCGAGGACTCGCCTACGGCGACGGCTATATGCAGGGCGCGGGATCGTGCGGCCAGTTCGTGAAGCTGGTCGGGCAACGACCTCTTCGCCGTGAACACCGACTCGACCGCCAAGAGCTTTGGCGTCCTCATCAAGGACTACAAGGCGGGCGAGATGCCCGGCATCTTCTGCATGGGCGGCGTCTACGAGACGGACGTCTTCGAGGGCACGATCAACGCCGATGACGACCTCAAGGTCTCGGCCAACGGCAAGCTCACGGCGGGTGTCGGCGGAAGGCGACGAGGTCGTCGCCAGGGCCATATCGGTATCAAGCGGGACGCTCAAGTTCCGCCTGCTCATCTAAGGACGGAGGGACTGTTGGAGACAACTCAGATGAACATTCACAGCCAGGAATACATGGAGACCATGGCGCGCCTCATGACCGAGGCTCTTGAGTCTCCGGAGGGAATGCGCGCGCTCGCGGCGGCGATAGCGGCTCCCATCGATGCAGGAGATAAAGCGCAAAGAGATAACGTCGCTTCTCCTCACCCAGCACACGCTCCCCAAAGGCGAGCGCCCGATCTACCAGAAGAAGCCGAAGGTCAAGGCTTACTGGATCAGCACCGAGGGTGAGGCCCGCGAGCAGGAACTCGGCCAGGACGAAGTCGAGTTCCCGACCAACCGGATTCACTCGACCCCGATGGTGGATGTGTCGGTCCTGAAGAACGGCAACATCGGCACGCTGATGGACATCCAGACCTCCTCGGCGGACGAGATCCGCAAGGAGATCGACAAGAGAACACTCACGGTCCTCTCGGCGGCAGTGCCCGCCGCGAACACAATCGAGGTCACAGGCGGCAAGCTCACCGATGATGCTCTGAACGAGGCGATCTCGATCATCGAGGACCTGGAACTCTCGGTCAAGTACATCGTCATGCGCGGACGGCGCTTCAACGATATGCGCGACTGGGACCTCGACCCGGAGACCCGGGCCGAACTGCGGACCAAGGGTGTCATCAAGAACTACGGCACCGGCGGCATTCTGCTTACGGCTTCGGCCGAGCATGACCGAGATTCTCCTGGTCCCTGACGATGAGATCGGCAAGATGCCGATCCGCGAGATCGCTCAAGACCGAGGCCATCGAGCAGAAGACCCGGTTCAAGACGGGTTGGCTCGTCTGGACCGAACTTGGCCAGGGCATCACTCGGCCCGAGATCCTCGCGAAGATCAGAGATACTGCCGTAAGGAGGGCCAACGTGACCAAGGTTAAGAACGTCCGGGCAGGCATTGTCATCATTGCCGACGCCGGACTCAAGCTCGCCCCGGGCGAGACAGTGTCAGTTGACAAGCTGACAGCACAGATGCAACTCTGCTCTCGACGCTGGTCTCCTCGCGCGGGTCGATGGTGATGGCGACAGCAAGTCCAAGCCGAAGAGCGCGCCAAAGCCTGCTGAGGCAAAACCCGAGGCAGCGGATGGCGGACAGCCTGCTCCGGATAATCCCAGCACGCAGGCCGCAGATAATGCCGATGCGACAAACGCTGGCAAAGATGACGGCGCGCCTGTTGAGGCCGCACCCGGAGTGAAGCGTGGCGGCAAGTGATCTGGTTGCGATTCTCAGGACCGATCTTGCCGATCCGAGCGCCGAGCGGTTCTCGGACGAAGTGTTGACGCGCTGCATTCTAAAGAGCGCGTTCCCGGTCGGCAGAGACACCGGGACGCAGATGACAGTCTCCGGCGGCGAGATCGTGCCGGAGCCCCAGGGCGAGACGCTGGACATGCTCCTGCTTTGGGCGCGGATCGAGGCTTGCCGGTATATGCGTGCCGCGACCGCCAGCGCTTTCTCGTTCTCGTCCGGCGATAAGCGAGTGGATAAGACCAGCCAGCCGGAGCACTGGGCGAAGCTGGAGACCGACCTGACGGCGACTTACCGTCAGCGATTGCTTGAGATACGGCCAGAGACGGGTCAAGGCGACTACATCCTGACACCCAGGGAACTCAGGCCAATCGCCTACGAGCAGGGGATCGACCTTGAGACTACTGTCTGATGTGGAGAAGGCAGCTGCGGCCGCGGACGTGAGGGAACTCATAACCTCCTCGGGCCAGACGGCAACGCTGCTGCGAAAGCAGGTCGGCGAAAGCCTGTATGGTTCGGACGAGGGCGAGTTTGCCGAGGTCTGCACGTTCCCATTGGAGCTGTCCGAGACTCCGCCGAAAGACCTGGCAAAGCAGGTCGATGCGCTGGCAAGTGTTCTGCCCGGAGCTTGATGTTCGCGTGGAGGATCGTGTTCGTTTCGAGTGGTCGAGACTTTCGGGTGCAGACCGTTGCGCCGCAGTCGCTCTTCGGAGTCCTGACTCACAAGGTTCTGGAACTGGTGGTCTTGCATGGAGATTAGCCGGTTCGGTGACTGGGAGAAAGCCAAGCGACTGCTCACTAACGGCTTCAACCAGCGGCTGGCGCTGGCGATCCGAAAGGCGACCATCAAGAACGCGCTGCTCTTGGTGCGGGAGATAAAGCGAGGGATTCGAAGCCAGGCCCCGGGTGGGAAGCAATTCGCTCCGCTTGCCCAGGTGACCATAGAGCGCAAGGGTTCCTAGCAAGGCGCTGATCGACACCGGGTTCCTGGTGAACTCGATCACTCAGAAGATAATGTCGGACGGCGCGTTCGTCGGGCTGCTGCGAACCAGCATCTCCAAAGACGGTGAGAGCGTCGCGAACATCGGCGCGATTATGGAGTATGGCGCGACCATCAACCACCCGAGCGGCGCGGTGATAGTGATCCCGCCCAGGCCGTTTCTGCATCCGACGATGCTGAAATACCGTAACGAGGTCATCGAGAACTACCGAGAGGCTCTGCTCTCGGTTTGAACTTAGGAAAGGAGAATCCAGATGAGATCGTGCATATTGACGATCCTGGTTGTCATGCTTCCGTTCTTAACGACTGGTCAGAGTGTGTTGCTGACGTCGCTGGAGGTGACGGCTACTCCCGCAGTCAGCCACGGCCAAGCGCGGCCAGCCGGTGGCGATGGCGGTGAGTCTGAAGAACATGCTTACGCCGCGCGAGCCTATCACGATGACTGCCGAAGCTGAGTGGGAAGACGAATACGGGGTGGCCAGAACCACAAGCGCGAGCGCGACGATCACGGTAGTGCAGCCGGTCAAGGTCAACCGCTACAAGGTCGTCATACCTGCTCTTTTTGCTTTTGTGGCTGGCAGCTGCGAAAGTAGAACGGCCAGCCCGCAATACCCACGCTTGATCAGCGGCACACTGGTATTCGAGATTGAGCCGGACGCTTCTTGAGGGCGAGTCGGTGGCGCTGCGAATACTCGGTCAAGGCCCAGTAGGTTGGACATTCTGCGCGAGGTAGTCGAGTCGTTCATTCGGCTCGCGAAGTCGGAGATACACCCGGGCGCGGTTCTGGTCTGTGCCGACGACGTGTTCGAAGTGACGAACGTGCCGAGCGTGGTCCTGCAGGGCCCGACGCTTTCCGAGGACGGTGACCGGCGAACACCGGCAATGCTCACGAAGCGCAATGAGGCGGATCTGACATTTGAGCAATGCCGGCATCCAGGCTGTATCATCTGGACTTCGATGTCATTGTCACCACCGGCAAGGAAGCCGATCTGCTGGACCTTACGGAGAAGGTCGCGCGGTTCTACCAGCTTCACCCGGTACTTGCGGTCGGTGAGCACGGATCACTTGAACATCACTGAGCTTATGCCGCTGGGTGGCCTGAAGCGAGTGAACCTTTCGAACCTGCGGCAGGCTTCCGGCAGATGCCGGATCGAGGACTGTCCCATCTACGACGGCCGAGTGTCGACCGGTAAGCTCGCGACCGGACTGAAGATAGAACTCGAGCATATAGGAGAGTACACACTGATGAAGATACATAAGAATCTGCTGTTTCAGCCGCTTGCGCTCCATCTTGCGGCGGACGGCGAAGGGCTTCATCTTTCGCGCACGCGAGTGCAGAGAGATACTCGCGGAGCGGTCTCCGACGAGATTCAGCGTAGCCGCTGCCCGTGGGCTTGTCTCGCTTATCAGCAGAGGTCGAGCGAAGACATCGATCACGTCATTGGCGGCGGGAACTGATCGACGATAAGCCGCAGAGCACCGGACGATGGTCAGCCAGCCACAGGCCAGTCGGAAGAAAGGAAGGACCAGATGACAGCATACCTCTCGCCCGGGGTCTACACCCGAGAAACCGACTTCAGCTTCTACGTCAAGCAGATATCGACCTCCGCTTGCGGGATGATCGGGATCGCCGAGAAAGGCCCCATCAACAAGCCGACGCTCGTGACGAGCTGGGAGCAGTTCATGCGCAAGTTCGGCTCCTACATAGCCGACGGCTATCTTGCGTATGCCGCGCGGGCGTTCTTCGACAACGGCGGGCAGGTGCTCTATGTGAACCGCGTGGCGCACTACACCGATCCGGCCGACAAGACGACTCTTGCGGCAAAGAAGGCGAGCGTGACTCTGAAGAGCCGTGACGCTGTTGCGGCGACGCTTACGACAGGCACGCCGGCACGGACAGGATCGCCTGGACCGCGAAGACGGCAGGCGCGGCGGGCAACGCCATCACAGTCGCCCTTGTGGCGGATCCGGGAACGATACGCCACTCTCGGTCGAGGTCGTTGACCAAGCGATCACGCGTCCATCTTGCAACGGACAGCGCAGGCGATCGCCACCAGCACCGCCGACAGGTGGTGGCCGCGGTCACGGCGCATGCGGGCGCATCCGCTCTTGTTGACGGCCGCATCCACCGACACTGGTGTCGTCAGCGCCGCAGCCGCAGCGCCTCTTGCCGGAGGGCATGGACCCGCAGGATACGCTCTCAAGGTGAGCGCCATCAGACGAGGGCACGTGGGGCAATGCGCTCTCCATCGAGATAGCAGACGGCACGCTTGATCGCGGCTGATGAGTTCAACCTCGTGGTCCTGCTACAAAGGCGAGACTGTGGAGGTGTTCAAGGAACCTCTCGATGGACGAGTCAAAGCCGAACCACGTCGAGCTCGCCATCAACGAGCACTCCGAGTACATCACGGTCGATGACCTCTCATCGTCGGCGAACACTACCTGAGGACAGACCCGCAGTCGGCACATTCGCGCTGACTACGGGCGATGACGGAATCAACCGGCCTGGCCGACGCGGACTACATCGGCGACCCGTCCCAGCACACCGGCTTCTATGCATTCGACGAGATCGACGCCTTGAACATCCTGCTCGTGCCGGGTGTCACGACCGCGCAGGTCATCACGGGCGGGATCAGCTATGCCGAGGGCCGGAAGGACCTGCTCTTCATCGCCGAGACGCCGATCCACCTTGAGCCGCTTGAGGCAGTCGATTTCCGCAAGGGCCAGGGCATGTACACCCACGCCGCGTTCAACTCGTCCTACGCGGCACTCTACTATCCGTGGCTTGAGATCTCCGACCCGCTCACGGGCAAGAGCAAGCTCGTCCCGCCCACGGGAGCCGTCGCGGGCTGCATCGCCAGGAGCGACGAGAAGACCGAAGTCTGGTATGCGCCTGCCGGGATCGACCGGGGCCGCATCTTCAACGCGCTCTCTCTTGCCTACAAGACCAGTCGCGGCGAACGCGATGTGCTCTACTCCGAGGGCATCAACGTCATCGCATCGTTCCCCGACACCGGCATCAACATCTGGGGACAGAAGACTCTGCAGTCCCAGCCCTCGGCGACGGACCGCATCAACGTGCGCCGCCTGATGATGTATGTCGAGGAGGCGATCTCGCAGTCGTCGCGCTTCGTGGTCTTCGAGCCGAACAACTCTCAGACCTGGCGTGCGCTCGTGCGGCTTATCACCCCGTTCCTGCAGAACATCAAGAGCAAGGGCGGGTTCTACGACTTCCGCGTCCAGTGCGACGAGGAGACCAACACGCGCGCAGATGATAGATCAGAACCAGATGGTCTGCCGGGTGTTCGTGAAGCCCACCAAGACCGCCGAGTTCGTCGAGCTCAACTTCATCCTGACCGCCACCGGCGCGGACTTCAGGGAGGTATTTTAGGATGGACGATGGAACTGATGCCCCAGAGCCTCTACCAGAACTGGCAGTTCGCCATCGAGGTGAACGGCTTCGATGTGGCTCTGTTCAGAAGGGCCAGGAGCCAAAGACCGAGTTTGAGGAAGTGCGTTCGCTCCGGCCGGTTCGATGTTCGACCAGAAGGTAGCTGGGCGGATGAAGTTCGAGGACATCACTCTGGAGAAGGGCGTGCTCGCGGACGGCTCGGACGAGTCGGCGCGCGACTGGGTCCGGATCCAGGCCGATGTGAACTACAGCGTCGGCGCGCTGCCGGAGGAGTATATGCGCGATATCGACATCGTGCGCTACGACCGTGCCGGGCAATGAGACCCGCCGCTGGACGCTGCACGGCGCGTGGGTGAAGTCGCTCGAATATGACGAACTCGAAGGCGGCAGCTCGGACAACACAATCGAGAAGATCACCATCTGCTACCAGTACTGGGAGTAAGGGGGAGACACATGTATACATTTGAACTGCCAAGCGGCAACGAGATAGAGCTTCGGGAGATGACCGGAGCGGAAGAGGAACTGCTCACCAACCAGCGCCTCATCCGCTCCGGCGACGCCGTGAACCAGGTGCTCGCCAACTGCATCCTGCGGATCGGCGAGAACGACGAAGTCGGCACGGAGCGATGTGCTCGATATGCTCTCCGGCGACAGGCTGTTCACCCTGGTGCGGCTTCGCCAGGTGTCGCTTGGCGATGAAGTGGAACTCGATCTGGTCTGCCCGAACCAGGCTTGCAGGGCAAAGAACCGTGTGATCGTGAACCTCAACGATCTGCCGGTCACGCCCTACGGCGCAGAGCGGGAGTTCGTATTCACGCTTCCGGCTTCGGGAGCCAAGGTGCGGTTCGTGCTATCTCGACGGCCACAAGGAAAAGCGGCTGGCGCAGATGCAGGAGCCGTCCATCTCGTCCGCAATGATGATCCGCATACTGGATATCGACGGCAGCGCGCCATCCAAGAAGGCCCTTGCGGAGATGTCCATGCGGGACCGCAGCGCGCTGCGGCAGGAGATGCTCCGCGTTGATGCCGGAATCGACACCACCATCGAATCTCGACTGCGATTCCTGCGGGACGAGAATCCGCACCCGACTGGAGGCCGAACCCTCTTTTTTATTCCCCGGAGTTCGCTTGTAAGGGACGCGTTCTTCCTCGCCTACGGCGGACTGCACTGGGAATACGCGGAGGTCGCGAGACTGCCGCTCCGCACCCGGGCAGCAGTTCGTCGAGGCGCTGGAGAACCAGCTTGACTATGAGAAGCAGGAACTGGAGCAGGCAAGCGATGATGAATGATCTCGGCCTCGGCATAATAGTGAGCCTAAAGGACGCCTTCACTCAGAACGCCACGCGTATCCAGTCCTCGATGGAGTCGCTGGACTCATCGGTCGCGAAGGCGAGCGAGAACATGACGCGCAATCTCGGACTCATCGAAAAGGGCACGATGATGGTCGGCGCGGGCCTTGCGCTTCTTGCGCGTGCCTACCGGCACTTGTCGCATCCACCGCAGCGACGCAGAAGGCGCTCGGTGAGCTTGCATCGGTCGGTGTGAAAGACTTCCGGGCAATGGAAGATGCGGCGGAGTCGTTCACCAACCAGTGGGCCGGGACCAAGCAAAGCCGAGTTATCACAGCCGCCTATGATGTGAAGTCGGCTCTGGCCAATCTTTCGGATACGGCTGTCGGCACATTCGCTGCCATGGCCGCTCTCACAGGCAAGGCCACCAAAGCCACAACTCAGGAGATGGTGGAGACTTTCACCACTGCCTACGGCATATTCAAGCCGCTCGCAAAGGACATGTCCGATGTCGAGTGGGCGAAGATGTTCTCCGGCGCTCTCTCTCAGACGGTCGGCGTGTTCAAGACGACCGGCCCGCAGATGGCCGAGGCCATAAAGAACATCGGCGCAATCGCCGCCGCGTCCAACGTGCCTCTGCAGGAACAGATGGCGATCCTCGGCCAGCTTCAGACAACGATGCCCGGCTCCGAGGCAGGCACGCTCTACAAGGCGTTCATGATGAAGGTCGCCGAGGCTGGTGACGAACTCGGACTCTCGTTTGTGGATGCAAGCGGCAGGCTCAAGGGCATCCTCCCGATCCTGCAGGAAGTGAAGCGTGGATTCCCGGACCTCTCCCAGGCCGCCGCGCAGGTGAAGCTCAAGAAAGCATTCGGCTCGGACGAGGCGGTGCGGTTCCTGCTGCAGATGTCGATGGGAATGGACCAGCTCGAAGGCAACATCGAGAGCGTCGAGCAGGCTATGAAAGTCCGGCACTGCTGACAACCGAGCAGATGGCCAAGGCCATGAACATGGACATCGGTTCGCAGTATGGCCTTGTGAAGCAGCAGGTCGCCAACCTTGCCGAGATACTCGGGCGAACGCTTCTGCCGGTCGTGATCCCAGTCTTCCAGGCAGTCTCCCAGCTTCATCCTTCACCTGCAGGATGTGGCGAGATCGGCTCCGGGTGTCACGCGGGCGATACTCACGCTCTGCGCTGCGCTCGGTGTAGTGCTTGTAGTGGTCGGCAGTGTCACTGCCGCGCTATAGGAACAGTCGGCATTGTGCTTCCCGCGGTCAAGGCCGGAATCGCCGCGCTCGGACCATGCTTGCCGGAGTCGGGCTCGGCCGTGTCGGCCTACTTCTGGCCGGTTGTCGCCGTTATCGCCGCAGTGGTCATCGCCGTCATCGCTCTTCAAGCAAAGCCTGGGAGACCAACTTCGGCGGGATACGCGATGTGTTGCTTGGCGCGTGGAACAAGGTGTCTCTTGCTTTCCAGGGCATCCGGGCGCTTATCGGTTCGCTCTCAGGTGGCAGCGGCCAGATGTCCGCCGAGCTTGCGAAGAAGCTTGAGGCGGCGGGACTGATGAAGTTCGTCACGACTGTGTTCCAGGTCTACTACCGGGTGCGGCAGTTCCTCACCGGACTATGGCAGGCGTTCTCTTCGGCTTTCGGCAAGATCCGCGCGATCCTTGAGCCTCCGATCCGGGCGATCATGGGCGCGTTCGCCGAGCTTGGAAGGCGCTGCTCTCGGTATTCGGCATCTTCGGCAAGACCGCGACATCGGTCGATTCGTCTTCATTCAAGAGCCTGGGGCAGACACTCGGCAAGGTGCTCGGCGTGATCGCGCAGGTCGGGGCTTACCTGCTCAAGTTCGTCATCTACAACCTTGTGTTCACCATCCGCGTTGTGGCGCTGGTTGTGAGGGCTGTAGTCTGGCTTGGCGGGGTCATCATCGGGGCCTTCGTCGCGGCGGCCCCCTACGTCTACAAGTTCTTCCTGCCGCTGCGGATGCTCGTTCAGGGCTTGCGCATGGTAGGCCGGATTGCATACACCGTCTGGCAGATGATAACGGGCCAGGTATCTGTGGTGGATGGACTGAAGTCAATCGGCAGCGCCATATTCCAGTATCTCGCAACACCATTCAACTGGGTTCGTGATGTGGCTTCCGGGACTTGGGGTTTCCTGCGGGGACTGTTCTCGACCATTGGTGGGTTCTTCCGATCTGTCGCGAACGCCATCATATCGGCGTTCCTGAACCTGCCGCTGGTGAGCACACTGTCGCGCGTATTCGGAACAGTGCGTGCATTCCTGTCCGGCCAGTTGAGCTTCGCTGATGCCGGAAAGAAAATACTCATCACGCTCGCCCAGGGCATCTGGTCGGCTGTGACCTACCCGTTCAATATGCTCAAGCGCGCTCTGGCGTGGCTTCGCAGACTGCTGCCGTTCTCGGATGCGCCGGAGGGACCGCTCTCATCTCTGATGGCGTCGGGCGCGGCGTTATTGCGGACGCTTGCCCAGGGCATGCTGTCAGTCATAGGTCTTCCGGCGCAGGTGTTGAACTACGTTTTCCAGAGAATGCTAGACGGCATCCGGTGGATTTGGGACGGCCTGAAGTCAATCGGCTCACAGGTCGTATCGACACTCTCCGGCGCACTCTCGACCGGCGCGCAGATCGCGAGTTCAGCATGGAACCGGATTACGGGCATTGTTGCGTCGGGCTGGAATGCGGTTGCGTCCATAGGCTCATCAGCGTATTCGTTTGTTTCCGCTCCGTTCAGGTGGGTGGCCGGAGTCGCCGGGTCCGCCTGGTCGCAGGTGACTGGGTTTGCATCATCAGCCTGGTCAGGCATTCGCTCGATGGCGACAACCGCCATCGGTTGGCTGAGAGCGCCGTTTTCGAGCCTCGTGGGATTCGCTTCGTCGGCGTGGTCGACCATTCGCGGCGCGGCATCGAGTGCGTTCTCGTCGATGCTCTCGGGCTTGCGAGGCTTGGTTACAGGTGCTTTCGCAAGTGGCCGGTCAATGATGACTACCATCGCCTCCGGCATCAGGTCGGCAGTTTCGGCTCCTTACGACACCTTGAGGTCCGCGCTTTCCAGACTCAGAAAGCTACTGCCCTTTTCGGACGCAAAGGAAGGACCGCTTTCGACGCTTACGAGAAGCGGTGCGGCAATGCTGGAGGCATTCAGTTCAGGGATTGCCAGGGCTTCGAAGCTGCCATCACAGACGCTGAAGCAGGCTCTAGGGTTCGCGAAATCGGCGGTGCTCCCGACTGCGGTCGCGGGCACACTCGCGCTCACTCCGTCTATTGCCGGTGCGATGCCGCAGCCGGTCATGCCGATGGTTGCTGGTCAGAGGGCTGCTGTCAGTCCCACAGATTCGAGGCAGACAGAGCAATCCAGATTGCTGTCGGTCACGCGCGGCGCGTTTGGCAGCGGCCAGGCAAGGGAGGCCAGCGCACAATCACAGGATCTACGCCCGATACTTGAGGCGGTTCTTGCGAAGCTCGACGGGATCGCGGAACGGCCCATCGATGTAACGGTTACCACCAACCTCGACGGTCGCAAGATCGCTCAGGCTGTTTATAAGGATATGCGGGAGAGAAAGGTTCGGAACTATGAGTCAGCCTGAGCCGGAGCCTGTCCTGAATGGAGTCGAAGAGAGGGTCTTCATCTGCAGCAAGTATGCGGGTGAGATCGAGCACAACGTGCGCGTTGCGCAGGCTCTCTGCTGTATGGCCTTGGACGCCGGACTCGCGCCGTTCGCTCCACACCTGCTTTACACGCAGTTCCTGGACGACTCCGACCCGGCTCAGCGGAATCTCGGCATATCGACGGGCCTGCGCTTCATGGAAACCTGCGACGTGGTCTGGGTCTATGTCGGAGAAGGCGTCTCCGATGGCATGCGCCGTGAGGTGGAGCATGCGCAGAGCCTCTACAAGCCCGTGATCATACTCCGGGAGGTGCGTCCGTGCGTCCTGATCTGAAAAAGACAACCGGATACATCGTGGATGTCGTGACCCGTGAGCGGCTTGAGTTCCAGTATAACCCGGACGAGATATCCGACGAAAAGAGCACGGACTTCGCGACGATAAAGGTGCCTGGGATGAGCCACCCGCGCTATCAGTATGTGGCGGGTGAGGCGAGGCAGCATTACGTTCAAGGTCTCGTTCTTCAAGGGCCCGGTAAAGGAGAAAGTCGCCTGGCTGCAGTCGCTTCTTTATCCGCAGCATGAGAAGACGATGCTCAAGAACGCGCCGCACAAGGTGCTCTTCTTCCTGGGCGATCTCTACCCGGGCACGATGTGCGTGGTGCGACAGGTGCGAAGTCGCTACTTCCACATGTTCGATAGGGATAACCTGCTCCCGCAACACGCCGAGGTCGATCTGACGCTCGAAGAGATAGTGGCAGAAGTCGGTGGACTACACAGCGGTGCGCAGATGATAGGGCCGGATTCGAGATACGCAACGTGCGTGCTGTACGTCGATGGAAGCCAGGAGTTCATCGGCACCAGGCAACGAATAGATGCCACGCCCAGGCCGGACGATGTGTTTCATACCGTGGTCGAGGGCGACCGGATCGACCTGATTGCTCATCGCTACTTGGGCCGAGCGGAACTGTGGTGGATCATCTGTGATTACAACGACATGTTCTTTCCGCTGGAGACCGAGCTTGGGAGAGTGCTCCGGTTGCCGTCGGTAGAGCATGTCGAGATGAGGATACTGGGTTAGCAATGCGACTCGACGACTATCAGCCCACATTCATTATAGAGATCGAGGGCAAACGGCTCTCCAAGGACATCACACACGAGATCACCTCGCTCACCTTTGAGGACAACGAGGAGGAAATGGACGTGATGGAGATCGCCATCACGGACCGGTATCTCCAGTTCGTGGACGATCCGCTATTCCAGGAAGGAAACGAGATCGTCGCCCGGTTCGGCTATGTCGATGATCTGTCGGCAAGTAAGGTCGCGGTCATCAAGGAGATAGACTACGACTTCCCGGAGACCGGCGAGCCGACCATCAAGATCAAGGCTTATGACAAGGGGCACAAGCTTGCGGGCAAACAGATTCAGCGGGTCTGGCAGAAGCCTGCTCCCGGGATTCTCTACTCGGAGATCGCAGAGAAGATCGCCAGCGAGCATGGCCTGACTCCTGTTGTGACGAAGACTGTCGGCAGGCACCTGCGCGTGGCGCAGGGCAACATTTGCGATGCTCAGTTCCTGAAACAACTCGCGGCTAAGAGCCGCGACAAGGACGGCAAGGGGGTGTCGGGTTATGTGTTCTACATTCAGGACGATGAGCTTCACTTCCATCCGAGGCATCTCGAAAAGAGGCCCGCCTTGGTCCTGGAGTACTTCACCGACCGGGAGGGAGTACTGCGGTCGTTCACTCCGTCCACGCAGTCCCAGGGTGCCAAAGGCGCGGGGACGGAAACGAAAGCAGTCGGCGTCGATCCACGCAAGAAAGGCTATGTCGAACACAAGGCAAACAATGCAACCACTTCCGACCGGACGTCGCTCGGCAAGAAGACCTATCTTGTGGACGGCAACACCGGCGAGGGCAAGTATCGCAAACAGGAATCCGGCAAGATCGCGCAGAGCTTCGACCGCTCGGAGAGGTTTCCATGAGGAGCCTCGTCAGGAGCCAGCACAAGACAAGGCCGAGGGTCAGTTCAAGAATGCCGAGATGAGGCAGGTCGAGGCGACCGCCGTTACCATCGGCATTCCGACGCTTGTGGCCAAGCAGAACATCGAAGTCAGGGGAGTCGGCCGGAAGTTCTCCGGCACATACTACTGCACCTCGGTGCGGCACATCTTCCAAGATGGCTATTCCTGCGAGCTCAAGCTCAAGCGCAATGCTCTGGGCAAAGGCGCGGGAGCCAAAGCTGCCGAGGTCAAAGGCAAGAAGAACGAACACGAAGCGCCGCGACAGCCGAAGAAACGGGCTGCGATTCGGACAGGACATGCCGCGCAGGTCAAACGATCCCAACCGGCAAAGCCTGTGAAGCCGAAACCGAAGATGGTCCGAATCGACGCCAATACCGGACGAGTAATCAGCAAATAACAAGGAGGCAATCCACTATGCATCTGGATCAGACACTGAAAACGATAGTCGAGAACCGCGAAATACTGGTCGCGTTCATCCTCTCGCTCATCGCAATCATCAAGCTTACTGCCTGGGGTAAGGCACAGTCGGCAGCGCTCGATACCGTTGTCGGTGTTATCGAGCAGCTTGGAATCGGTGAGGTGAAGCGCGCGGTAGCCAGAACTGAGTCTTCTCTGGCTGAAGCCGCGCAGGATGCGATTCGCGACTCGGTGGCCAAGGCTGACCCGAAGAAGACGACCAAATGCCCGTTCCTGCGGGTCGTCAGGGAAGTCTTCAGGGGACTCTAGCCCGTGCTTGAGTTCCAGGACGAACAGCACGAAGAACGCTACAAGGACAAGTGGTACGGCAAGTATCGGGCATTTGTGCGGGACAACAACGATCCCGAACGGCTCGGCAGATGCAAGCTCGAAATCCCTGCCGTGCTCGGGGTCGGCGAGGAGAACCGGTCGGACTGGGCATGGCCGTGCTTCCCATACGGCGGCAATGACGATGTCGGCATGTTCCTTGTCCCTGAAGAGGGCGCGAGCGTCTGGGCAGAGTTCGAGGGCGGCGATCCCCAGTATCCGATCTGGACCGGCGTGTGGCTTGCGAAGTCCAACCCGGGAGAACAGCCCGAGGAGTCAAAGCGGCTCTGCTCGAGTACTACCTGCCGGGACTGTGAAGACAAATGCGAGCATGCCTCGGACGCGGCCGACAACAAGGAGCACGGCAAGTTTCACGGCCATCCACCTTACTACTGTCCGCGACGCAAAGTGCTCGTTAAGACCGAGACTGGCCACACCATCGTGATGGACGACAAGGACGGCGAGGAGTTCCTGAAGATCATCGACCGGGCAGGTCAGGTGCTTCACATGTATTGCCCGGTGAAAGCAGAGGTTCAAAGTGAAAATACTCGGAGGCGTGGGACGCACGATTCTGAAGCAGGCGAAAACGACAGCCAAGCGAGTGCTGATCAAGTCGGCCAACAGATCGATATCGCGCGCGATATCAAAGACGGCAAAGCGTTTGTTCAAGTAACGGATCTATGCCGCCAGTTCGTTCGGCTTGAGGCGTGGCAGGACAGGGAGAAGATTCACATCCAGTCATCGGACAAGACCCGCTCACGCTGGCAGAAGATACTGATCGATACTACCAAGGGCCGCGAGAGCATTAGCATCTGGGGGCTGGGTGGCGCGCAGGAAGTGCGAATCATCTCTGCAAACGGCAGCGAGCAGATCAGGTTCAAGGACAGGACGGGAAGCAAGGTGATCATGGACGGGTCCGCAGGGCACATCGTCGTGCGCTCGACCGGAAAGGTGCTTATCAACCCATGAGGCAGGGAGAAGAGCCAGTGAGCGATAGCCAGCGGCAATGCGAGGGTCCGACGAAGTGCGGCTGGGTGGAAAGCGAAAGGCTCCTTGCGAAAACATTCGATGCTTGGCGATCTGAGTTCCGCTCGATACTTGAGGACCACAGACGCGATATACAGAATCGCCTGGAACACATCGAGCGAGAGATTGAGAAGAAGTCGGACAAAGAGAATGTCGAGCTGATTGTCCGAGGCATCAACGATGAGCTTGCACGGCATGCCGAGCAGATCAAGGAACTTAACACCGGCCTCGACACCAAAGTCGGCACAGACACCATGTGGAGAGTCGTCGGGCTAGTTGTGACACTCGGCGGCATCGTGAGCGGCATTATCAGCGCCGTCATCAACTACTTCGGGAGACACTAAGCGATGCGACCGCAGGCAAGACTGGGCGATGCTTCCAGCCATGGAGGGACTGTCATTACGGGATCGGTTACGACGCTCGTGAACGGAAGACCCGTGGCCCGGATGTGCGATCTGCATGTCTGCCCCATTCCAGGGCACGGCGTGACTCCCATTGTCTCTGGCAGTCTCGATACCGCGACGGACGGCAGGCCAAATGCCAGGATGGGTGATATGGCGGGGTGTGGCGCGGTGATAGTGGCCGGTAGTCTGGATGTGGGAGACAACTGAGGTGAGTATGGATCAGGTTCAGTATTGGGACGTATTCCCGAAGACAATCAAGGTCTCACACGGTTCGCTTAACATGAGCGTGCCGCTGTCGGTCCGTGGCAACCCCAGAGGCAATGTATGCTTTGATTCCTCAAACTGGGCCATAGCCACCGTGAGTGAGGATGGCGTTGTATCGCTCGGCTACAACGTCGGAGCGACCGTTATCTCTTGTTACGACAGCGAGGAGCGCACAAGTGTGCGATATGTGCAGGTTGAGGTGATAAGCGTTGCGGCAGCAGTTGCAGTTGCCTGAAAACAGATTTGTTATCCCTTTCTGGGACGTGCGGCCCAGGCAGATAAAGCTGCCATATGATCAGGTCACGAAGTCATTCGCCATTGATATCCTCGGCGCGCCCGATGGCGATGTGGTGTTCAGATCGACGGACCCAAGTATAGCTGCGGTATCGGATGGCATGCTCACCTGCGGGGCAACGGCTGGCGCGGCAGTCATCATTGTGGAGACGGTCAGGAACGACGCTGTCGTCTCTCGTCGCTACGTGCAGATTGATATCGGAACCGAGGAGCAGCAGCCGGTGGCTCCGCCAGCTATACGTGAGATCGTGCCATCGGGCTATGTTGAGGAACTGCCGGATGGAGTCTGGCACTTCAAGTACTTCACGGACTGGTTTGATCAATGGGGCTGCAACATTCGGGTCCAAGGGGAGTTGGCCGTTGAACTCGATCTCGACAAACACTACTGGCTTGCTTTCGATGTTTGGGGCGAGATAGAGAGTATGGCGGCGCACAACCACGATTGCCTGGACCTCTATTTCAACAGCACGTGGAAACGCAATTTCAACCCACCATACGTGATCTATCCCGCATGGGATCAGCCGTGTGTTATCCCCAGGCGAACCGAGCGCGTCGACCTGTGGGAGTTCATCGGAAGAAGCGTCACTGTGCGCTTTGTCTGGGATACCAAAGATGCGCTCTATCAGATGTTTGACGGCTGGTATGTCGGCAACATCAGGCTCCTGTCACCGGAGGATGTGATAAATGGCAGATAACGAGACAACACTGCAGCCGCTTATAGAGCAGACCAGTTCTTCGGAGAACCACTATGAACTGATGGCGATTGCACAAGGTCTCTGGGAATGGTTCGGCCTCAATAGAGAAAGGCCATACCTGGAAGAAATGACCGATGATCTGCATGCTATTCGCGTCCTTATGGAGCAGAGCTTCTCGGTATCAGAGCTGATGCGCCAGGAGGCTCAGCGGATACTCGCACTGCACGAACAAAGCGCCGGTGAATACCTGCGCCGCCTGGATGATGACGCGGATGCGCATCCTTTCCAGTCAGTGCCGGTTGGGACTACTATCCGCGATCTTCCCGACGGCGGTCGGTTGTTCTCGTTCTCGGATGGAGCGTTCCTGAGAGTCCTGCCGGATGGAGGACTGGTCTCTATCGGCGAGGATGGCGCGGCAGCACCAGTCGCTCCGTCTCGCGCGGGCAAGGTTACGCTGCCGGGCGGCATGGAGCTTGATCTGGTGAGTGATGCCATTGCGGTGACGCACGACGCATGCGGAATCGAGGGACTGCCTCACGACGTCGAACCGGCGCTTGCGGCGGACGGCAGATATACAGCGGTGCTGCCGGATGGAACCCGGCTTGATGTGCTGCGACAGGAAAAGCTCGCCATCATCATCAATCCGACCGGCACGGTGAATGTCGTCGGGATCAGGCAGCATCGAGGGCATCGGCGAGGACGTGCAGGCAAGGAACATCTCTGGCGGATCGAAGAGCTTCCGTGCTGTGGAGAGCGGCCACGCCGGGATGATAGAGGCCGATGGCACCATCCATCTGTCACTTGCGAGCGGGCTGGACCTGGTGATCCGGTTCCCGGAAGGCAATAGCGGTGGCGACGGTGGTGATGACGCCCCGATCTGCTTCGATTGCCAGGAGCATGAGTGATGAGCACGGACTTCCTCGGCAAAGGGTTGCGGTTTCCATTCGCGTTCCAGAAACGCTCCGGCGGCGCGCAGGTATCGACAGTCACGTCGATGGACCACGCGCATATTCACGAGAGCATCCTGCAGATACTGGGCACGCGCCCGGGCGAGCGGTTCATGAACCCGGAGTTTGGCTCCCGCTTGAAAGACCTTGTCTTCGAGCCGAACGATTCCGTCTCGAAGGGACTGATCCGGCACTATGTGATCGACGCAATCGAGCGATGGGAGAAGCGAGTCTATGTGACTGACGTTACCTTCGATGACTCGCCGGAAACCGTGGACGCGAACACCATTCCGGTGCGCATCTCATATCGGGTGATAGATACGCAGGTGGCAGGCAATCTTGTTTGGCCATTCTGTCGAGAGGAACTGGTCGAGTCTTCCGACACCGATGCAAGGAGAGTAGCCATTGGGTAGAGCGAGCATCTCATATAGTAATAAGGATTACGAATCCCTGCGCCAGGAACTGCTCTCGCGGGTGCCGCAGCTTACCGACCGGTGGACTGACTTCAACGAGTCCGACCTGGGCGTGGTGCTCCTCGAGCTGTTCTGCGGCGTCGGCGATATGCTCGCCTACTACCTGGACGCGCAGGCTGCCGAGGCATTCCTGCCAACGGCCCGGCAACGTCAGAACGTCATCAACCTCTGCAAACTCATTGGCTACAGGCTGGACACCCCGGTTGCCGCGACCACGACTCTGCGTTTCAGTCTGCCGTCTGCAATGGCCGAAGACATCACCATTCCGGCAAGAACTGTCTGTAAGGCAAATCTCGACGACGGTGACGTGGAGTTCGAGACAACCGAGGATGCGGTGATCCCGCGCGGGCAGCTCTCGGTAGATGTCGGCGCGCGACAGGGTACGCGCAAGAGTGAGGAGTTCGCCTCAACCGGGGACAGAACACAGCGTTTCGCCTTGTCATCCACGAGCGTTGCTCAGGGCAGCGTGCAGGTGAAGATCGGCGATAGCGACTGGGAAGAGGCGCGGTTCTTCATCGACAGCGCGCCGGATTCGAAGCATTTCCAGGTGGAGACTGACGGGCTGGATGTTACGTGGATCATCTTCGGCGATGGAATCCACGGGGCGATCCCACCCACAGGCGAGACCGTCACTGTTGAGTATCTGGAGACTCTTGGTTCCGAAGGGAACATAGGGCGCGACCTGGTGACAGAAATCTGTCAGCCCGGTCTACCACGACGGAACACGGATCGATCTGGCGGTCACCAATCCAGTCGCATCCACAGGTGGCTCCGACCGCGAGACCCTGGAACACGCGAAGCTGCAAGCTCCGGCCGAACTGCGCTCGCTCTGGAAAGCCGTCACCAAGGATGACTACAAGGCGCTCGCCGAGGGCTTCCCAGGCGTGGCAAAGGCTCAGGTGCTGGACGCCAACGACTGCGCCAACATCCGCTACTACCAGGTGAACATGGCCGTAGCGCCGGATGGAGGCGGGCTGCCTTCCCCAGCTCCTGAAGACATGAGCTTGCCGAGTTCATCGAGAGTCGCAAGGTGATCACCATCGAGGTCAACCTCTTCGACCCGAACTACCGGCCCGTGAGTATCGACGCCGAAGTCTATGTCTATCCTACCGAAGACGCTCAGGCCGTGCGCATGCGGATGGAGTCGGCGCTTCGTGAGTTCTTCTCATTTGAGAAGATGACGTTCGGCCAGTCTGTCTATTCTTCCGATGTCGTCTCGCTCATCGACGGCGTGCGCGGGGTGAGTCATATTACGCTCTACTCTCCGCAGACGGATATCGAGATACGCCCGGGTCAGATAGCAGCACTGGGTGAGGTCCATCTGGATATGAGGACAGCGACGTTATGAGCGGCTACTTCGAGGATAAGCTCATAGACCTGCTGCCGCCTATCTACCGTGAGAGCGATGCGACCGGTGATTTGCGTGCGTTCCTTACCATTCCTGCCGAAACGCTCGACGAGATCAAAGAGCCTCATCGACCGGCTGCCGGACATCTGGAATGTGGACGCCTGTGATCCCCGGTTCCTGCCGCTGCTCTCGGCGATAGTCGGCTACGGCTTCGATGCGACGCGCGACCCGGACACGCAGCGCCGGGAGATTGCCGAGATCATCGAGCAATATCGGCGCAAGGGAAGCATCCCAGCCATCTGGCGCTCACTCATCAACGTCGGTTGGAAGGGCAAGATCGACGAGACCTTTCGTTCGGCGCTGCGGCTCAACAAGCGCTCCGTTGCCAACCATGCGAAGCTGCCGGGGCGAATTCACAGCCTTGGAGTCTATCGAGTCGAGTGCCGGAACCTTGTTCCAGGAGTCAGGGCCGCGCTCTCCGAGCACCATCCAGCAGGGATGAAGGTTTTCTTCCTACAATGGCTGCTCTCCCAGGAGTCGATGGAGGCCGATTTCATTGCCGCATTGCGCAGAACAGTGGCACTGCACTCGACGGGCCGCATCCATGATGTGTTTGTCGTAGGCCGGAGGCTCCTGAACTCGGACTACAGGCTGACCAAGAGACAGACCACCTGGTCATGCTGGCACATAACGCAGCAGAGTACGCTGCACCAAGGCTTTGATAGCGCCGGAGTGATTATCAACCGCTGGCATGGGCGCACGCTAGGCCACAAGCTGAACGACTTTCCTCTCAATGCGGAGCGGCTGCTGCATGTCGAGCTATCAGAGCGGCGGCTCTCGTTCGTGTGCGAGGTCGAGACCCAGGAGCCGGGCGCGAAGCCGACTGTCTTCCGGCTTGTGCGACAGCATCTGAACCGCGCAAGGCTTGCTCACTCGACACGCTCGTGCCGGATTGTGTTCAGGCAGAAAGACCTTATCGAATCAGAGGCGGCTGGCTTCACGGCTGCGGCAAACCTTTACACGGTCACCCAGTGGCCGGAATCGTAGGAGAAAATCATGGCAATACATCTTTTCAAGGACTCAGAGCTTACTCAGCAGATATCCGAGGGCACACTCGCAAGCCCCGATTCGGACACCTACAACGGCACCGACGGACAGGCCAAGGATCGGGAGCTGTTTCTCGCCAATGAACAGACCACGCTTGCCGCCGACATCACGAGCACTCAGACGAGCATCACTCTTGCAGCCGCGCGATTCGCCGACGGCGACACTATCATCGTCGAGAGCGAGCAGATGATAGTAACCGCTGGAGGTGGGACTACAAGCCTTACTGTGCAGCGTGGCCAGAACGGCACTGCCGAAAGCAGCGCATACGAGCGCCACCGCGGTCTACTCGGCCCTGACCTACACGACGCTCAAGGTGAAGCCGGTAGATTCCTCCGGCTCCGACGAGTCCAATTGGTGCAAGGTTGCGCTTACCCAGGCTGAACTGGACGCAGCCGTGCCGGGCGCGGAACTCACACTGGGCGACAAGGCCCATGATGTCACGCTCTCGTTCTGGCGGCGGTTCAGCGTTCCCGCGGGCACGCCGGTCCAGAACAAGACCGACCTGAAGCTGAGAATCACGGGCGTCGAAGCGCCGGTATAGGAGGAACACATGGCCTACCATTCAACATCCGGCACGGCGACAAACACCGCTGATCTGCTCGTGAAGCTCAAGGATTTCCTGGTCACCACCTGCGGCTGGACACTTCACGACGACGGTTCGGCTCAGGCGGAGCCTTACTACGTCCTGAAGTCAGTCGGCGAATCTGGCAACGAGGACATCTACATTCAGATCATCAACGACACCGCCAACTCCGACTGCATCTCGGTCAAGGGCTACCTCTACTGGAACGCGGCAACCCATGTCGGAGTGAAGGTGGCGTTTTCAAGCGGAGCCACCATGATCTCGACAAAGGACTCCGCTACAGTTCCTCTACTGGCTCTACGGGGACCTGGATCACGTGTTCGTGGTAACCAAGATCGTGGCCACCTACTACGGTCACTACAGCGGGATCATCAAGAGGTTCTGGTCGGCTCAGACCGCGGTATCACAGGGCGCGGTGACATCCGGCAGCAATGTCGTTGTGCAAGTGGACGATGCATCCTCTACTGACGGTCAACAAGTACTACCTCATCAAGGATGATGCCAACATCGAGCGCGTGCAGGTGACGGCGCGGGATACCGGGTCCACGCCGAACACCATAACGATTGCCACACTTGTCAGCGGTTACGCGGCAGGCGCAAAGATAGGCGAAGACCCGCAGCCCGTCATCATCGGGCGCAATACCATGCCGGGCAACTGCTATGCCCTGAACAGATGGAATGGCTGGGCAAGCGCCACGGGCCAGACAGGCAGCTGCGGAGCTGCAACCAGCACATTTACGCAGGCTACTGCGACCCGGATGCGCGATACGGTCTGGTCACGATGTTCCCCTGGCTTGTGGCAATGACGGAACCGGTAACGAAGAACTGCGAGGAGAGCTTATCGAGGTTTACTCCATCGGCAGCGGCGCGGGCGACTCGGAAGACGTCATCGACCTCGGCACAAGCACCTACAAGATGTTCAACATATCGAGCGCCGGTTGGTGCGCGATTAAGGAGTAGGCAGTGGCAACGAAACCCGGAAAGCAGGAAGCAAATCGCGACAAGCAAGGGCCCGGTGCTGCCCCGCAACAAGGTGTTCCTGACAATCGGCAAGGGAATCGCGCTCAAGGGCAAGGTGAAGCGTGGCGGTTCGTAGCGGCAACAAGAAGACCATCGCGACGGTGCCGGGCACGGTCCTGCCTCGCAACCGCGCGCTCGGCCCACGAAATACCGGCATCATCTGGGATCTGCTCGGGCCGGATGTTGGAACCAGAGCCTTGGCGGTCCAGGTCGATGCCGGGCTGCACATCACGGGCGTGCTCAGTAGAGATACTGACTGTGGACTCTGCGTATCCACCGCGTTTGAGTCTGCCGCCGACTGCAGTCTTCGCCGTCGCTGAAGCAGTCGAGCTGCAGCCTGATGCCGTCGTGAGAGTGAGCGGGCGTCTGCAGTCCGAGCGCGACGCCATGCTGCGGATCTTCGACCTGCTGGTTCGCAACGGTGACGTTGGACTCGCTGTTGCGGCCGCCCTGGAACAACTTGTCGACACCGCAGTGCGCATCGCCGGGTTCCGGCAGATCGAACCGGATGCGTCCATTGTGGTGATCGGCACGCTCGACCGCAGCGCCGATGTGTACCTGGAGATCACGGACGCTGGACTGATCCGGGCTGACGCATTGCTTGTAGTCACTCGTCCGATGTTCTTTGTGTCGGATGCGGAGCTGATAGTGCTTCAGCGCCTGGTTCCGGACCCGGCGACAACTCAGACGGTCTATGCGGTTCTCATACACGAAAGCCATCCAATCCAGGTTTGAGAGGAGAACGACATGTCCCTTGGACTCATAACACGAAGCGGCCGGGTTCTCACGGCTCGGCTTCTGAAAGGCGATCCCATCGAGGGGATAACGCACTGCGCCATAGGCGATGGCGACGCACACGTTCATCGATCCGATGAACCCGCCTGACGTGAACGTGGACCAGACGGCGCTCATGCACGAGCGCGCCAGGAAGCGATGCTACAAGGTCGCGTTCCTCTCGGAAGACCCAGAAGGGACTCTGGAGGTGAACGGTATCCGCTACTCGGAGACCGGGCTTGAGACGCAGACCATCGGCGTCTTCTTCCGATTCGAGGAAGCCGAGGCAAACGGGATCACGATCCGTGAATACGGCTTCTTCGGCGGCAATGTCGAGTACGTCGACGGCGACCAGTCCGACTACGCCGAAGGTGGTGTATATGACGCGGCGACCAACCCGACCGGCCAGGTGAAGACGCCCGGCTATCTCTACGAAGTAAAGAACATCCCCGACTTCAACAAGACCTCCGACACGCGGGTCGAGCTTGTCGGGGTTATCAAGATATAGGAGGCGATCATGTCCATATCCAGAGACACATTCGATCCCGCAAAGAACTACAAGCGGGTGCGCTATCATCAGGACCGCGACCTGCTGGACTCGGAACTCAACGAGGCCCAGGACATCGCTATCAGTGAGCAGAAAAAGTCGCCGACCTGCTCTTCAAGGAGGGCGCGATCATCTCCGGCCTTCTCGTGTCAGGTCGCGGGCAACGTCGTCACGGTCTCCAGCTGGGATCACCTACATCGATGGTCATATCGAGAGCATCCCCGGAGCAGTGCTGTCCTACGATCCGGCGAAGACCTCCGGCTTCGACTATGTCTATGTCGAGCTTCTCAAGTACAACTACGGCCACAACCAGGATGCGGGGCTTATCAACCCGGCGACAGGCGAGCCGACAGCCGAGCGCGAGAAGTGGGTGCTCTCGCTCAAGGACCACGACACCAGCGGTGACAGCCTGCCCAACAATGTCACCGCAGCGCAAGGTGGTCCCCATCTACAAGTTCGACCGGGGAACGGGCGAAGTGGCGGCAACCGTGCAGGAGAAGTCCAACATCTACCTCAGCGACTTCCTCGGCACTCTTCCCGGCAGCCGCATCACGGTCGCATCCATCACCGAGGACCAGCTTTCGTTTGCCGCCGCCGAGGGTCTGAACTCCCTGCTCAATAACCTGGCGGAAAGGACGTATGACCAGGCGGGCAGCTACCTCGTCAAGGGATTCGACAGCTTCATCGGCGGCAACGACGGCGCAAGCGTGCAGGTCATCACCAACGCGGGTCGGGCATATATCCAGGGCTATCGTCTCCAGAAGGACCTGCCGACAACGACCGTGGTTCCGAAGTCGGTCGCGACAAAGAGCGTGCGGGGAGAACAGAAGACATTTGTCACCGGCCAGCGCAGCTACGCCCTGAACTGCACACCACTGAAAGAGACCACCCAGGTCGAGGCGATAGTCGAGATAGTATCGCAACATCACTCGCGGGTCGGTCGGCGGTGGCGAGGATCTGCTCGTGCCGAATCCGGTCGTGGACATTATCGAGGTGAGCCAGGGCGCGACGGTTTTCGCCGAAGGTGTTGACTGGCAGCAGAGCGGCAACTATGTCGACTGGCTGGGTCAGTGGCAGTGAGCCCGCAATCGGCACCACCTATACTGTTCGCTGGACGTACGTGAAGCAGATGGTCAAAGGCACGGACTACGTCGACGGCGGATGGTTCGGCAGAAGTCGGGTATCCCGCCGCTGCCGAGTATTTCTACGTTGTGACGGCGCTCTCGGCGTCAGGCGAGACCGAATACATCAGCAGTCGAGTGATCTCTCGCCAGACCGCCGCCGGAGAGGCAAACCTTATCACATGGAGGCCGATAAGCGGCGCGACAGGTTATCGCATATACCGGGCGTCTCCAGAACACCGGCACGCACGAGCTTCAAGAGGCTCAAGGAAGTAGGCTCCGGCGTCACATCATACATCGACGACGGTGTGGATGAGACCACCACCAATACGCCACCAGCCTCCAACTCCAGCGGCCTTTCCCAGCCAGTGCCCGAGATGGCCGCCGGGGAACAGCGAGCATCATCAACTTCGGCAGAAGCGGAGTCGGCAGTGATCCGGTGAGCGGCTCGAACTGCAGCATCGACTACGACTACTACCTGGGCAGCACGCGACATCATCTACGCGACTGCCAGAGAACTCAAGCGCATCGAGGGCGCACCCTCGGACTTTCCAAAGCTCCCGATAGTGCCGGAGGGAAGCCTCGCTCTCGTGCAGTGTCGACTGCCCAGCCGAATTCGGTCGCGATGCCGATCCGAAACTTCGGCCTCACACGGATCACCATGTCCCAGATCCACCAGGTGATCCAAGACGTGGAAGACCTGAAATACAATGACGCGCAGTATCAGATGAACAACGAACTGCAGAACAGGGACGCGCAGACCAAGAAGGGCATCTACTCCGACGACTTCTCCAACGAAGCCCAGTCGGACACGTTCCATGCAGAGTGGAGCGCGCGCGTCGATGGAATTCGCAAGTTCGTCGCGCCTGCCCGTGCCGCGACTTCGCGGGTGCTGCAGATCAATCCCGCTGCAAGCAGCGCTCTCTTCAAGGGCAGCCTCGTTCTCCTGCCTGGGACAGAAAGGGTGCTCGTTCAGCAGCTCGACTGGTCCGAGGAGAAGAACATCAATCCCTACGCCGTGTTCGAGAAGCCTCCGGCGACGGTCGAGGTAACTCCCAACATTGGCCGCAGGGGTCAGACAGGCATTGCCGTCACCGGATCGAACTTCACTCCCAGCGCGGAGCATATTACCATCCGTTGCGACGGCCAGGTGGTCGCGACAGACGTTCATTCCGATGCTGCCGGGAGGGTGGTATCATCGTTCGTCATCCCGGAAAGCGCCAGCAACGGCAGCCGGATCGTCGAAGTCACTGACGGCACGTATTCCGCTCAGGCCAGTCTGCAGATAAATGACCCGCTGGTAGTGACCCGCGTCGAGCGGGTCGAAGTGACCAATACCATAATCCAGCAGCAGACCATCATCCAGGAGCGGATCATCCGTGTCCCAGTGGTCAGGACAGTGTGGCGATGGTGGTGGGGCTGGAACAGGTGGGACCCGCTTGCACAGACGTTCAGCTTCACCGAGAACAAGATCATCTCCGCGATGGGGCTGTTCTTCACGAGGAAAGACTTGTCTATCCCTGTGACCGTCCAGATCCGAGGCGTCACCACCGGCTTGCCCAACGATGTCATATACGCCCAGCAGGTGGTATCGCCCGGCGAGATAAACCTCAACGCCGAGACCAAGGTCGTCTTCAATGATCCGTTCAACGCCGAGGCGAACACCAGCTATGCGGTCGTGATCCTTACTGACAGCACGAACTACCGCGTGCGCGTGGCGACTCTGGGCCAGTTGGGCCAGAACGGTGTCATCACGAAGCAGACTTACACAACCGGCGTGCTCCTCGAAAGCTCGAACGCCGAGACGTGGACTCCATTGAACGGCTCCGACCTTGCCATGAAGATATACGGCTATGACTTCGCGGCAAGCGGGGAGGTCAGGTTCCAGCCGATCACCGGCGTGCAGTTCTCGGAACTGAACCTGGACGAATACTCTGCGATCCCGCAGGGCACCGGCTTTGACCTGGGACTACTCGACCGATGGCGGCGCGACCTGGGATGCGATAGTGCCCGCCGAGGAAGAGAGGCTGCCGAATATCGCGGCACAGGTGCTGCTGCGCGCCAGGTTCGCGAGCAGTGTGGTGAACGACTCACCCGCCCTGAACTACAAGGATGTGAACCTCATCGGCTACTTGAACAACCCCGACGGCACCTACATCTCGCGGGAGAACGAACTGACGCAGGGCGTCGAGTCCACCAAGGTCTATGCTCAGATGAACATCCCGAGCGGTTGCTCTCTGAACTGGTTTGCCTCCAACGACGGCGGCGCGACCTGGGAGCCGATGACGCTTGATTCTACCCGGGAGGTAGACCAGACCTGGACGGAATACGTCCTCCTCTGCACGTTCGCCAACCCTGCCGGTAATCGCGTGCGTTACAAGGCCGTGATGACCGGCAACAACCTGATCTATCCGCGCATCCACTCCCTGGGCGCGACGCTGAGCTAGAGGAGCGCGGAGATGATAACAAGACGTAGCGGCGGGATGACTGAGTTCATCCCGTCGCCCTCCGAGAAACGGGATGGTGTCATCCGAAACCACGTGCTCGATCTGCTCGCAAATCTCGACGCCAGGCTCCGCAGGATAGAGGAAGCTGCTGGCCTACCGACCGACCTGGCCGACTCCTTCACCGATGCAATGGCCCGGATCACCCGAGAGGAAGCACATGTCAGGCGACTGAACGAAGCCCTTCTGGACGCTGGTCTGGATCACGGCGAGGCCATTCAAGACTGACGCAAGCCCCCCTTGGCCGCTCTGAAGAAGAACACCAGATTCCTCGGATATTCGCCTCATTGGACTTGATGTTTCCTGGGGTTTGAGGCATTCATTGAACAGCAGGAACACCAAACATGTGTTCTGCTAATCTACAAACTCGGAGGTAGATAGGTGAAGCTCCAGGAACTCAGGTTCGGAATCGAGATCGAGACCATAAAGCGGAGTCGCGGCGACGTCGCTCACGCGATACAGAGTGTGGTCGGAGGAAACGTTGAGCACGTCGGCAGTCCAAGCTGCTACGACCCCTGGCATGTGGTCGATGATGGCGGTCGCAAGTGGATGGTTGTCGCCGACTCCTCGCTAACAAGCGTGCCGGCCAATCTAAGGGCTGAGGTCGTTTCGCCGGTCCTAAGCTACGACGACATCGACACCTTCCAGAATGTCATCCGGGCGGTCCGCAGGTGCGGGGCGACGGTCGACGCGAAGTGCGGTATGCACATTCATGTTGACTCCAGCGCCTTCAGCGGCAAGACGCTCGCGAACCTCGCCAAGATCGTCCACAAGCAGGAGCCGCTGATCCTAGCGGCGCTCGGGGTAAGCGAGGCGAGGCTCAGGCAGTATACGAAGCCGGTGAGCGCGGAGTTCATCGCGAAGCTCGAGCGAAGCCGCCCAAGGACGCTCGAACAGGTGAATCGCCTCTGGTATGGCTTCCGCAACCACAATCCCACCCACTACGACCAGAGCCGCTATCACGGAGTGAACCTCCATAACGTCTGGTATCGCGGGACCGTCGAGTTCCGCTGGTTTGAGGCGACACTGCACGCCGGCAAGGTCAAAGCCGCCGTCCAGTTCGTGCTTGCCATCGCAGCCAAGGCCCTCAACAGCCGAGGCGCATCCAGCCGCAAGCGCGAGTTCGATCCACAGAGCGCGAAGTATGACTTTCGAGTCTTCCTTATCCACCTGGGCCTGAACGGCGAGGAGTTCAAGACAGCGCGCAAGCACCTGCTTTCTGCGATGCCTGGAGATGCGGCGTTCAAGAGAGGCAGACCGAAGCCGAAAGCCCCGAAGCCCGCTGCAACGGCGAGTGGTGGAGCGGGCTGTACTGCTGTGGAAGGAGGCGATGCCTAATGTGCGCGCAGGTTGGAGTGATCTTTGGAACCAGGAAACGCAAGAATGATGATCAGGAACACTTGGACAAGATGCTTGGTTGGCTCTTCACATATCTGCTGCTCCTCAGCGAGAAGCGAGGGCCTCACGCCACGGGAGTCGCGCTACTCAAGTCGGACGGCGAGTGCACGTTGTTCAAACGGCCGCTCAAGGCGTCGGAGTTCATAAAGGAAAAGGGGTTCAAGGACGTGCTCTTTGGCGTCGACGCACGGACAACGCTGCTCATGGGACACACCCGCTGGCAGACAATTGGTGACGCGAGCAACAACGAGAACAACCATCCAATCCGGGCTGGCAACGTGCTCGGAACTCACAACGGCACCATCCTGAACGCCGATCAGCTATTTGACCGTCTCGCATTACCCAGGCACGCGGAGGTGGACAGTGAGCTGATCTTCCGTATCGCCGATGCCACACTAGACGACGGTTGTCTGAACCCCGTAGCAGTAAAGGCTCGGTTGGCTCTCTGCCGGGGGCAGATAAGCGCTGTGCTGGCGTCGCGACGGGACCCTGAGACGGTTATGGTCATCAAGGGCAACAAGCCGCTGGAACTGAGACACAACGAGGAGCATCGGACGATAGTCTATGCTTCCGATGCTGCCTACCTCGATGTGGTGCTTGCCAAAGAGAATGGCTGGCGCGCACTGCTCGCCGCCCCGATGAGCTTACTGACCTTTCACTGCAATGATCTCCCGCGCTACATCAGTGAGCCGTTCCGACTGGCGAGTTCAGCAACGGGCACCGGGTTCTGATGATTCACTCGCTGGGATGATCAGGGTCTGGACGGAGACCAATAGAAGGAGAACGAGGTGAGCAATACGATCCCACAAGAGCAGAAACAGAACACACTCAACCTTTTCGTCTACGGTACGCTGAAGCGCGGCTATTGGAACCACGACCGGTTCTGCCTGGACGCGATTCGCATAGAAGAGGCAGAGATCCGAGGACGCCTCTACGAACTGCCGTCCGGCATACCGGTTATACAGGTTCCCTATGGCGATGTCATCGCCACAGGGACCACCGATCCACTATCAGATGTGGCCATGCAACGGCGCTCCACTGCGGAAGTGCTCGCCGACGCAATCCCGGGTACCGGCGACTGGCAGATGATTCAAGGAGAGCTGATGCACTTCGCCGACCCGAGATTGTCGCTGCCAACCATAGACTGGCTGGAGGGCTTTCGTCCCGGAATGCCGAGTCTGTATCGACGCGTTCTCGTGCCGATCCTTGTCAACGGTGGCGAGAGCGTACTAGCGTGGTGCTACGTGGCTGGCGAGTGCATCAATCTGCGCATCCTACCATCTGGTGGAAGCAGTTGGCCCAAATGATGCTCGGGTGCTACTCATAGAGTGTAGACGTATAGTTGCCATGCGGGTAGACCTGCCGTATGGACGCCAAGCAAATGCAGCGCACTCTCGGCCGAATCACCCAGGCTCGCCGAAGCAAACTCGGCTACAGCCAGGAGTCATTCGCCGACGCCATCGGCGTGCACCGGACCTACATCGGCTCGGTCGAGCGCGGCGAGCGCAACGTCACGCTGAAGAACCTGCTGCTCATAGCTGACGGACTGCGAATGCCGCTCTCGACGCTGATTGCTGCGGCCGAAGCGGAAGTACTGCCGACCGACTCATAGGCCCAGAGCGTCCGCACCGTTCTTCTGGGAAGATGCGGCCGAGTCTGGGTACCTCTTGACTGTGCCGGTCGAGCCCGCTGAACGCTGCATCCTCCGGTGTGCCTGATGTCTCCGACTGGCTTATGAGAGCAGTCACGGGACAGGTTCCGGGTTCTATCAGAGCGAATGCCGATCCATCAGACCCGCGCCCTCCGCCCGCTGTCAGCGGATCGCCATTACAGGCGGCTCCGCACGGAACCCTCCTTCCCATAACAGTTGCTTGGATCGATTGTCCTTGACAGAACGCGTACAGGGCTTCAAAATAGGGACATGCAACGTCTGAGATCAGCCATGGACCGCTATGGGTATGTGTTTGCTGTCATCTGCATCGCGGCAGCGACGGGCGTCTTCTTCATTGGACGAGACTATTTCGCCAAGGGACAGTGGGCACTGCTGTACCTGCTCATCATTGGCCTTGTCGCTGGCCTGAGCGGAGTTAGGCCCGCACTTCTGGCTTCTGTGCTGGCGTTCTTGGCGTGGAACTACTTCTTCTTGCCTCCATTCCACACGTTCGTGGTGGCCGATCCCAAAGACTGGATATCCCTCATTGCGTTCCTCGCTGTCAGCATTGCGATGGGTCTTCAGACTGGCCGAATGCGGGAGAGAGAAGCCGAGGCCTTGGCACGCGAACGCGAGATGGCGCTGCTCAACCAGTTCAGCGCTCACCTTGTCTCAGAGACAACAATAGAAGACATGGCTGGGCTCTTGATCAACGAGGTCAAGCGATCAGCAAGCGCGTCGTGCGTCCTGCTCTTCCTGCCTGACGAGAAAGGCAGCCTTCGCGACGTGCATCTTTCGCCTGATACGTGTGAGCCCGATTCCTCGATCCTTGACGCTGTAGAATGGGCTCGGACGGAGTCTAAGGCTATCGGCCTGCCCGTGCTACTCCGCCCGATCCAGAACGGACACCAGTGGATGGCCTATATCCGTTACTCGTCAAGTCGCCGGTTTGGGTGCCGGCCGGCATGACTTGGTGATTCCGCTGCAAACGGTCACTCGGCAGGAGGGCGTGCTCTACATTGGAGAGCGCGATGATAGGAAGAGTTATTGTGTGAGGGATGCTCAGTTGCTTATCGTAGTAGCGAACCAAGCTGCCGCGTTTCTTGAGCGAAAAAGCCTTCAGAGGATTGCCGTGCAGGCTGATGCTCTGCGAGAAGCTGATAAGATCAAATCCACTCTGCTCTCTTCTGTTTCCCACGAACTCAAGACTCCTCTGGCCTCAGTGACTGCCACTGTGAGCAATCTGCTCGAAAGCGATGTAGAATGGGATGCCGCCAACGCCCGTGCGGAACTGGAGGCGGTGCACGACGATTTGGACAGGCTAAACAGCAGCATCAGCGGTCTTCTAGATCTTTCCAGGCTGGAGGCTGCCTCGTGGGAGCCCAACAAGGAATGGTATGAGTTTGGCGAGATACTTGGAACAGCCCTATCAAAGATCCCACAGAAACAGAAAGCGCGAGTCTCGTTCGAACTACCGGATGATTTGCCGATGATCCACGTGGACTTCCCGCAGTGGGCGCGATTGTTCCAGAATCTCCTCGAGAACGCACTTTGCTATAGCTCGGAACAAAGCCCCGTCCGAGTCGGTGCCGTTGCTGGCGCAGCGGACGTTAGGATGTGGGTGGAAGACGAGGGGCCTGGCATCCCAGTCGAGGAGAAAGAACGAGTATTCGATAAGTTCTACCGTGGCAAGGCAGCGGCAAGAGTTCCCTCGGGGACGGGCCTGGGGCTCGCCGTTACCCGCGAGATTGTTCGGTTTCATGGCGGGGAGATATGGGTTGAGGATGCTGCGCCGCATGGAGCGCGTCTTGTGATATCACTGCCAAGGGAGAGTGTCGCCTGATATGCCAGCACCTGAAAAGACAGCCCGAATTCTTGTTGTAGACGATGAAGAGCAGATCCGCCGGGCGCTCAAGTCAATCCTCACTGCCCGCAAATACGAGGTGGTCCTTGCTGCAGATGGAGATCAGGCCATCGACATGGCGATAGATCAGAATCCGGATATGATCATCTTGGACATGTCGATGCCCGGAATGGATGGCGTGGAGGTCTGCCGAGAGCTTCGGAGTTGGTATACGGGTCCGATCCTTGTCCTGAGCGTAAGAGCTGGCGACTCCGACAAGATCACCGCCCTTGATACGGGTGCCGACGACTACCTTACGAAGCCGTTTTCCGCCGGCGAGTTGCTTGCCCGCGTAAGAGCGCAGCTAAGGCGCACTGCAGCGGCAGTAGTGCCTATGCCAACCATCACTGTCGGCGACCTGGAAATCGACTTCGCCCATAGAAGAGTAAGGCGCTCAGGAGAGGAGATCGAGCTCACCCGCATCGAGTTCGATATTCTGGCATACCTTGCCCAGAACCCGGACTGCGTCGTCACCTCGAAAATGATCCTGGAGAGGGTCTGGGGGCCTGAATATGGAGACGACACACAGACTCTACGCGTACACATCAGCCACCTCAGGAAGAAGATAGAGCCTCACGGCTCTGTTCCTCGCTATATTCTCACCGAGCCCGGAGTAGGCTTCCGCTTCGCCACCTCGTGAGTTCCCGCAGCCGTGTGACTACACAGAAACTTAACACCAGAGCGCCGTCACTTTAGCGGTCCTTTACACGCCAAGTCCTAGACTGTCTTTGTACGCAGTACAGAGCGAGTGGTGAGACGATGAGCCCTTTGCATTTTGGAGTCTTGGTTATGGGTGGACTCTGGGTGTATAGCCGGTATTGTCGAGCGGAGCACGCCCGACAATATGGTGATCACCTCGATGGCTATGAGTTGCGCTACTCAGACAGGTCCGATACTCTGCACGACAGGGCTGATGATGAGCAGTCGGAAATGGCCGTATCGCACTCTGGCTCACAGCTATAGGTTTTGCAGAAGGTCGCCGGGCAGAATCTGATCTGGCGTCGTTCTGCTGTACTTACCGGAGGAAGTCTGTTTGTTTACACGAATGAGGCGGCTGCTGCTCGGCAGGCCACTGCCGACTGCAAGACAGATACATGAACGGCTGCCCAAGTTCCTTGCCCTGCCTGTCTTCGCGTCTGACGCAGTGTCTTCGGTGGCGTATGCTACCGAGGAGATTCTGCTGGTGCTGATGGTGGTCGGTAGCGCGGCCTGGGGGCTGTCGCTGCCCATAGCTATCGCTATTGCGATTCTCATCGCGATAGTGGCGACGTCCTACCGTCAAACCATAACTGCGTATCCGCATGGCGGGGGAAGTTACACTGTCGCGAAGGAGAACCTGGGCACCATATACGGCCTGATCGCCGCAGCCTCGCTTCTGACCGATTACATACTTACAGTCTCAGTGAGCGTGGCCGCTGGCGTAGCGGCTATTGTCTCGCTGGACCCTTCGCTTGCGCCGCACGTCACCGCGATGGGAGTGCTCGCGGTGGCATTCGTGGCATTCATCAACTTGCGCGGCGTTCGAGAGTCCGGCGCGCTGTTTGCGCCTCCCACCTACATATTCATCGCCGCGGTAGTGACGCTCATAGTAGCTGGGCTGATAAAGGCGCTATCCGGCCCCGTCGCCCCCGTAGTGGCCGACCCGGCAAGCTGGGCCAGGGAGTACAGTGCGTCTGAGGGGCACCCTATCCACGGATTGCAGGCTGCGACCCTCTTTCTAATCCTCAGGGCATTTGCCAGTGGATGCGTTGCGCTTACGGGCACCGAGGCCATAGCTAACGGAGTGCCGGCATTCAGACCGCCGGAGTCCAGAAACGCGGCGACCACACTGACCTGGATGGCCTGCATATTGGGTGTCCTGATGCTCGGCACCACCTACCTTGCCCATGCTTACCATGTGTTTCCGGCTGAGCACGAGACAGTCATTTCACAACTTGCAAGGACCGTGTTCGGGCGCGGCTGGTTCTGGTACACAATTCAGATTGCGACAGCGGCCATACTGATCCTGGCAGCGAACACAGCATTCCAGGACTTCCCAAGGCTGGCCTTTATCCTTGCTGGCGACCGTTTTGCGCCGAGACAGCTCACCAATCGCGGCGACAAGCTCGCGTTTTCCAACGGTATCGGTATGCTTGGACTGGTTGCCGCCTTGCTGATCGTGATCTTTCGCGGCGACACCACGCGACTGATTCCGCTTTATGCAGTCGGAGTCTTCATCTCATTCACGCTTTCCCAACTCGGCATGGGGTTCCGCCAGACCAGACTCAAGCACCAGGGGTGGCGGTCCCATTCGGCTCTGAGCTTCTTTGGCGCCACAATCACCGGAATTGTCGCGCTGATCATTGCCGTGACGAAGTTCATCCACGGCGCATTCATCGTAACACTCCTGATCCCGTTCTTGGTATGGGTGTTCTACAGAATCAACAATCACTATATCGAACTCGGCAGAAAGCTTAGGCTGTCGGAAGAGACCTTTAGGGACCCGCAGCCGATCAAATCCACCTCGATAGTGCTGGTCTCCAGCATTCACAGAGGCATCCTGCCAGCGCTTCAGTATGCCCGCAGCCTTTCTCACGACTGCCGGGCACTCTACGTAGAGGTCGAGCAGATGGAATCCACGCTCCTCAAGGAGCGCTGGCCGAAGTTCGGCCTGGACATACCGCTGGTTATTCTCGAATCTCCGTACCGGACGATCACGGGACAACTGCTGAGATACATCGACGAGGCCAAGAAAGAACGGCCGGACTACATCATCACCGTGGTTCTGCCGGAGTTTGTGGTAGGCAAGTGGTGGCACAGGATGCTGCACAACCAGTCATCACTTCTCATCAAGCTGGCGCTGATGACCCGGCGAGGTATCGTTGTCACCAACGTCCGCTACTTTGTGGATGACTAAGGCTCGGTTGATGCGACCGCCCAACTCCATCTCAACTTCTGAGAGACTACACATATTCTTAATGGCCGAACTGCTCCGCTTTACGGCTCCTTTATGGCAATGTTGGTAGAATCACCATAGACTACGACGTGCGAGGTAGGCAATGGGCGATTCCGTCTATATGGGGGTTATGGTGTTTTTCCTACTTGTGAGTCTCGGATACGTCCGAGGTTGTGAGCGGCTGTGATGGAGCGTGCGAGATGAGTATCGAGTATGTTGTTGTCGGGCTGATATCGCTTGGGCTGCTGGGCTATCTTTGCTACGCTCTGCTCAGGCCCGAAAGGATCTGAGGTGAGCACAGTGGGCATACTTCAGATCCTTGTGTTCGTAGTGCTGCTTCTCGTCATAGCCAAGCCACTGGGCGCATATATGGCACGTGTGTTCCAGGGCGAGCGGACGCTGCTCGATCCCATCCTGAAGCCCGTGGAACGTGCTGTGTATCGAGTCTGTGGTATCGACCCGCACCGGGAGATGAGATGGACCACGTACACGATAGCACTACTCCTCTTCAACTTCGCGGGCCTCTTCATCCTCTACGCGATCTTGCGACTGCAGCATGTGTTGCCGTTGAACCCCGCACATGTTTCGGGAATGAGCCCCGACCTTGCGTTCAATACTGCAGTGAGCTTCACGACCAACACCAACTGGCAGGCTTACGCGGGCGAGACGGCCGCTAGCTACTTCAGCCAGATGGCGGGGTTCACGTGGCACAACTTCATCTCAGCAGCGACAGGGCTCGCGGCAGCCCTCGCGCTTATCCGTGGCCTCACACGCCGCACGTCCGATGAAGTTGGCAGCTTCTGGGTCGATCTCACTCGTTCGTGTCTCTACGTGCTTCTCCCCTTGTCGGCTATCCTGGCGCTCGTGTATGTGTCACAGGGCGTGGTCCAGAATCTGGGCTCATACGCCGTTGCCACGACAGTTGAGGGCGTGAGGCAGACGATTGCACAGGGGCCGGTTGCCTCCCAGGAGGCCATCAAGATACTCGGTATAAACGGCGGCGGCTTCTTCAACGCCAACTCCGCGCATCCGTTCGAGAATCCCACACCGCTTACGAACATGCTTCAGATGCTGTCGATATTCGCGATTCCGGCAGCACTGACCTATACATTCGGTCGGTTCGTCGGCAACCAGCGACAGGGATGGGCGCTCTTTGCAGCGATGTTCGTCCTGTTCGCCGCAGGCCTGAGTGTGATCTACTCGAGCGAGCAGGCAGGCAACCCCATAGTTGCGCGCCTCGGCGTTGATCAGACGACGAGTGCCCTCCAGTCGGGCGGCAATATGGAGGGCAAGGAAGTGCGGTTTGGTATATCCGCTTCCTCATTGTTTGCGACGGAGACGACCGACGCCTCCTGCGGAGCCGTGAACTCCATGCACGATAGCTTCACGCCGCTCGCGGGCGGCATGGCGATGCTCAACATCGCCCTCGGAGAGGTCATATTCGGAGGCGTGGGCGCGGGGCTCCTCGGCATCCTGGTTTTCGCGATACTTGCGGTGTTCATCGCCGGCCTTATGGTCGGGCGGACGCCGGAGTACCTGGGCAAGAAGATCGAGCCCAAGGAGATGAAGATGGCCATGCTGGCGGTGCTCGTGCTGGCGGCAAGCATCCTTGGCTTCAGCGCTCTCGCATCGGTGACGCCGTCGGGGTTGGCGGGCAGGCTGAATATGGGGCCGCACGGGCTCTCTGAGATGCTTTATGCAGCCACCTCCGCAACGGGCAACAACGGCAGCGCATTTGCGGGCCTTAGCGCCAACACTCCGTTCTACAACACGGTTCTCGGCATCGCTATGCTCATTGGCCGGTTTCTTTTCATCATCCCTATAATGGCGATAGCCGGATCGATGGCAGCAAAGAAGAAGGTGCCGGAGTCCAGCGGGACGTTCCCCACCACGGGAGGCATGTTCGTCGGTTTGCTCGTCGGGGTGATCCTGATAGTCGGCGCTCTCACGTTCTTCCCGGCGTATGCGCTGGGCCCGATAGTCGAACATCTGCTGATGCACGCCGGCAGGGTGTTCTAGGAGATCATGCATGAACACGTTTCGTGACGCCGATACAGCCGGTACTAACATAACGATGCCGCAGTATGAGGTTCCTGGCCCGAAGAAGAAGCGGCCGCAGGCCCCGATGCGAGAGCTTATTGGGCAGGCGACATTCGATGCCATAAAGAAGCTCGACCCGCGCAAGATGATCCATAACCCGGTCATGTTCGTGACCGAGGTCGGGAGCGTGATCTCGACCTCCTACTTCATTGCAGCGCTCGTCACAGGCGGGCCAAACGCGGGATTCCTGGGCGGAATAGCGGCGTGGCTGTGGTTTACGGTGATCTTCGCGAACTTCGCCGAGGCCATGGCCGAAGGCCGAGGTAAGGCCCAGGCCGACACCCTTCGCAAGATGAAAACGGAGACCGTGGCGAATCGGGTCTCAACCGATGGCTCTGTTGGGCAGGTGCCTGCTAGTCAGCTGAGAAGAGGCGATATCGTCAGGGTTTCCGCAGGCGAGATCATCCCTGGCGATGGTGAGGTGATCGATGGAATAGCCTCAGTGGACGAGTCGGCGATAACCGGCGAGTCCGCACCCGTGATACGGGAGAGCGGCGGCGACAGAAGCGCCGTCACCGGTGGAACGAAGGTGCTGTCCGACTGCATCAAGGTTAGGATAATGTCCGAGCCGGGCCAGAGCTTCCTTGACCGCATGATATCGCTAGTCGAGGGCGCATCACGCCAGAAGACTCCAAACGAGATCGCGCTGGACATCCTGCTGGCCGGACTCACGATCATCTTCATGTTGGTGGTGATCTCCCTGGAGTGCTACGCGATCTACTCGGGCGGTGCGGTTCCCATATCCATTCTCATAGCGCTCCTCATCTGCCTTATGCCGACCACCATCGGCGGCCTGCTGTCGGCCATCGGCATCGCCGGGATGGACAGGCTCGTGAGACACAACGTTCTGGCGATGTCGGGCCGGGCCGTTGAGGCCGCTGGGGACGTGAACACGCTTCTTCTGGACAAGACCGGCACCATCACATTTGGTAATCGCCAAGCCGCCGAGTTCCTCCCCGTCAATGGACGCTCCGAGACAGGAAGTCGCCGACGTAGCCCAGCTTGCGTCGCTATCCGACGAAACACCCGAAGGCCGATCCATTGTAGTGCTCGCCAAGGAGTTTGGCTTCCGCGACAGGCACATAAGCGATGAAGCGATATTCGTGGAGTTCACCGCTCAGACCCGTATGAGCGGCATAGACCTGGACGGACAGCACATCAGGAAGGGCGCCTCGGATGCAGTGATCAGATGGGTCGAGGAGCAGGGCGGAGAGGCGCCGCAGGGACTCAAGCCCGTAGTGGAACAAATCTCCAACTCCGGTGGAACGCCGCTGGTGGTCGCACGCGACAAGGAGATTGTGGGCGTGATTCACCTCAAAGATGTCGTGAAAGGGGGCATCCGCGAGCGCTTTGACCAGCTTCGCAGAATGGGCATCCGCACGGTGATGATCACAGGCGACAATCCCCTCACAGCCGCGGCGATTGCGAAGGAGGCCGGAGTCGATGACTTCCTTGCTCAGGCAACTCCCGAGAACAAGATGGACCTTATCAGAAAAGAACAAGGCGACGGCAAGCTCGTCGCGATGACCGGTGACGGCACAAACGACGCCCCGGCGCTTGCCCAGGCGGACGTGGGAGTCGCGATGAACTCGGGAACGATGGCCGCTAAGGAGGCCGGGAATATGGTGGACCTCGACTCGAACCCCACCAAGCTCATAGAGATCGTTGAAATAGGCAAGCAGCTCCTGATGACTCGCGGCGCCCTCACCACCTTCAGCATTGCAAATGATGTAGCGAAGTACTTCGCCATCATCCCGGCGATCTTCGCCACCACCTACCCGGTGCTGGGCAAGCTCAATGTTATGCGCCTGCATTCACCGCACAGCGCGATTATGTCCGCGGTCATCTTCAACGCGCTCATCATTGTGGGCCTAATCCCGCTTGCGTTGCGAGGTGTGAAGTACAGGCCGCTCGGAGCCGTAGCGCTGCTACGACACAATCTGTTCGTCTATGGATTCGGCGGGCTCGTGGTGCCGTTCGTCGGCCTGAAGATTATTGACATGATGCTCGTAGCGATGGGACTGGCGGGATAGGCTTTCGCGTCCTGCGTTCCTCAGAACACTGTCGCCCGAGGGGAGCAATACACATGTGGAAACACGTCAGCATAGCAGTTCGGTTAGCACTTGTGACATTGGTGATAACAGGGATCATATACCCGTTCGCCGTATACGGGAGTGGCACAGATCGCTTTTCCCAAGCAGGCCAACGGTAGCCTGATCAGACAACACGGAAAGGTAATCGGCTCGGCCCTCATCGGCCAGCAGTTCACGAGACCCGAGTACTTCCATCCGAGACCGTCAGCCGCGGGCAAGGGTTATGATGCGGCTGCTTCCGCCGGGTCCAATCTTGGACCCACGAGCAAGAAGCTCATGCAGCGGATCAGTGCGGATGTCGGTCGAGTCAGAAAGGACAATCCGAACCTCGCCGGCCGCGAGGTTCCGGTGGATATGGTAACGACCTCCGCAAGCGGCCTCGACCCGGACATCTCTCCGGCGAATGCCTACGCTCAGGTTCGTCGCGTCGCGCGGGCGCGGCGGGTCCCGGAGGGTAGTATAAGGAAGCTGGTCGATGCTCATATCGCCAGACGCCAGCTCGGTGTGCTAGGTGAACCCCGGGTCAATGTGCTCGGGCTGAACATGGCGCTAGACGCCGTGGGCAAGGCCGGTGCGCGATGACGACAGAAGAACGCACGGAAATGGAGCAGCATGTGTTGCGGGAGCGGGGAAAGCTCAAGGTTTTCCTCGGCGCGATTGCGGGTGTCGGCAAGACATACAAGATGCTTTCCGAAGCGCACCGACGGTCTGAGAGGGGCGAGGACATAGTGATTGGGCTGGTCGAGTGCCACGGGCGCTTGGCAACGGCCGAGCTTGTCCAGGGCCTCGAACATATCCCACTGAAGAAGATCGACTACCGCAGCTCCACGTTCTACGAGCTTGATACCGCGGCTGTGATCAAGCGCAATCCTGAGTGGGTGATTATCGACGAGCTTGCGCACACCAACATTCCGGGGACCGTCCACGAGAAACGCTGGCAGAGCATCGAGGAGATTCGCAACGCGGGAATCAATGTCATAACCACGCTCAACATTCAGCACGTGGCGAGCCTCAATGACGTAGTGCACGAGATCACAGGCGTACGGGTCAAGGAAACAGTCCCCGATTCGATTGTGGATACCGCGACTGAGATAGAGTTGGTAGACCTCACGCCCGAGGCCGTCATCAACAGGCTCAGGCGCGGCGACATTTACAAGGGGGAGAAGATCGATCAGGCCCTTGCCAACTTCTTCCGCAAAGGAAACATAGTCGCCCTCCGTGAGCTGGCTCTGCAGAGGACCGCCGAGGAAGTTGACGAGCAGCTTCGTGAGTATATGCAGACGCACCATATGGAGCGGGCCAAGGTCACCCGCGACCACGTGGTTGTTTGTGTCTCTCCGCGTCCCTCTGCCACAAAGCTCGTCCGGCGAGGATACATGCTGGCCAAGCGTGTGCAGGGCAGCTTCACCGTTGTGCATGTTCGCGTGCCAGGGGCGACACTGAGCAAGAAGGAGGAAGCAGTCCTTCGTGAGGTCGGTGAACTGGCAATGAGTCTGGACGGGGAGTTCTTTGGGCTTGAGGGGGAGTCTGTTGCTCAGGAGATCATCAGATTTGCGCGCGGCGCGGACGCGACTCTCCTGGTCATGGGGCAGTCTGCTCGGAGCCGTATGCAGGAGGTCATTCGAGGCTCAACCATTAACCGAATCATGCGGGAAACCAAGGGAATCGACATAGTGGTCGTTGCCGATTCTGAGGAAGGCGACCTGAAGCCGTGAGGTGAATGATGCCGGGCACATTCCAGAGACAGAGCCTCAAGACGCAGTTGCTGGTAAGCCACCTCGTACTCGTGGTCCTGATGATGGTGGTGATGACAGGAGCCATTATCAACTTCCTAAGGCTTGGCCGGTCCATCGACCGCATATTCAGGGACAACTACAAAAGCGTGGTCGTTGCCCAGAGAATGAAGGACGCCCTCGAGCGTATGGACAGCTCCGCAGTATTCATACTGGCTGGACAGACCCAGAGAGCCCGCAGCCAATACGCGACGAACAGGGCTCGTTTTGCGTCCGCATACTATGTCGAGGCGCACAACATCACAGAACCCGGTGAGCAAGAGATGGCCAACGATCTCGGGCGGTGGTTTTCGCGGTATCAGAAGTCCGCTGAGAAGCTACTCTTCGCGGACCCTCCCATGTCCACCTCGGCGGCTCGCGCCTTCTACTTCGGGACACTGGAACCAGAGTTCCTGCGCCTCAAGAGCCGGGCTCAGGATGTGTTGGACATAAACCAAGCAGCGATCATTCGGGCGGACCACCGTGCGAAAGCAGAGGCACGACAGGCATCGCTGACCACTGTATTGGCTACCCTGGCCGCGCTGGTGCTCGCGGTGTTTCTGGCGCTTCGCATGGTGCGGGCCACGCTAGTACCCGATCCAGACCCTCACGCGCGAAGCCGAGGAGATAGGCGCCGGAAACCTGAGCCGGCACATCGACATCCGTCGTTCTGACGAGATAGGTACCCTGGCATCCACGTTCAATCGGATGGCTGAGCGACTCAGAGACGCCAGGCGGGTGCAGGAGCAGCAACTCCACCTTGCGCAGAGGATGTCTGACCAGGCACTCACAAGTCTGTTCGATCCGGTGGTGGTGACGGATTCGCACGGACGTATAGTCCATGCCAATCGCGCCGCGGAAGGAGTATTCGGATCAGCAGATAGTCTGGTCGGCTCTGAGGTAGCCCAAGCGATCTCTGAGGCAGGAGTCGTGCGTGAGATTCAGAGTGCCATCGCCGGAGGTGGCAGGCTGACCGAGAGCCAGCCCGAGACCGTCCAGATACAGGTCGGCACGTCGACGCGTAGCTACAGTCCGAGAGCAACCGCAATGTCCGATGATGACGGCACCCTTCTCGGCGCTGTCGCTGTTCTCGAAGACGTAACACACCTGACGGAACTTGACCGGATGAAGACCGAGTTCATCAGTGTGGCCTCTCACGAACTGCGCACTCCGGTGGCATCGCTTCTGCTGGGTGCGCAACTGCTTCAGGAGGGAGCTGCGGGCAGGCTTACCAGTGGGCAGCGGAGAATTGTAGCGGTACAACTTGAGGATCTACAGCGGCTGGATCGCCTGATGCAGGACCTGCTGGACCTCACTCGGCTCGATCTTGGTACGACGGCACCCCATCTGGAGATCGTTCGGCCCAATGAGCTGGTCCAATCGGCCGTTGACTCCATGGTTTCGCAAGCCGAGGCCAAGGGCATCGATCTCGTAAGCGAGATTCCAGACGGTTTGCCGATTGTGAACGCTGACAAGGAGCAGGTCAACCGCGTGCTGATCAATCTCTTGAGCAATGCATTGAGGCACACGCAGAGCGGCGGGCGAATCACTGTTCGGGCCAGCCGAAGGGGCATGGCCGTCGCTTTCGAGATCAAGGACACAGGAACGGGTATTCCGAAGGAGTATCTGCCGCGCATATTCGAGCGGTTCGTCCAGGTTCCAGGGGCCACCGGCGGCGGCGCGGGGATGGGGCTCTCGATTGCCCAGGCAATAGTGAGGGCGCACGGTGGAGAAATGTCCGCCGAAAGTGAGCTTGGCAAAGGCAGCACATTCACATTCACGCTGCCTGTGGGCGCGGAAGGAGATTGACCAATGGCACGAATACTTGTCATAGACGACGAGAACAACATAAGGATGATGGTCAGGCTTGCGCTGGAGCAATCCGGGCACGAGGTCGAGGCGGCGGCGGATGGCCCATCGGGGCTGGGGAAATTCGGTAGCGGTTCCGAATTCGATCTAGTCCTGCTGGACCAACGCATGCCGGGAATGGAAGGACTGGAAGTGCTCCAGGAGATGAAGATACGCTGCCCCCGCTGCCGGATCATCATGATCACAGCGTTCGGGACAATCGATCTGGCCGTGGATGCAATGAAAGGCGGAGCTACCGACTTTCTCAGGAAACCCTTCACGACGGAGACCCTGCGCGGAGCCGTGCTCGGTGCACTGATGACCGAGCCCAGGCAGCCCACCACGCCGCCTGCTGCAAAGCCGGCGGAGAAACCCGTGGCGGCAGTCGAGCCGAGCCCGCTCTTGTATGGCATAACTACCATCAACGGGTACCACATCGAATCGGATCCAAAGGCGGTGACCATTGAAGATGGCGATAGGCGATACACGTATTCGGTCCGTCATCCCGCTGGAGAGGAGAAGACGTGCACCGTGCTCATTCCCGCCGATATGGCCTCAGAAGTGAAGACGCTGCTTCGAACCAATTTGACTGTCGACGAGAACCGATTCTGGCACGCGCTGTGCGAGCATGTCCTCTCCAACTATCTCTATCGCAATGCAAATTACCCGCCGGACTGCTTCATCCGGATCGATGAAGTAGATCGTAGCATGCGCAACTGGGTCAAGGCTGTAAGGAGGGCTTCGTGAAGCAAGGCAGGACCAGAGTGGCCATCTTCAGAACTGACGGGGGTTCGCAACTTTCTCTGGGTGTTCAGGGCGGAGACCAGGTCTTTGGTTCTCTGGACTAACGCTTCGACGGCGTCATCAAGTCTCACCGACCTGAGGAATGGATTCGGCATACCACTGCCGGACAGCAGGTTTCGCAGACAGTCGTGAAGGCTTACGGCGCGAGATCTCACCAGGTAAGCCGATGGAAAGGCCTATCGTGCAGTGCCTGGCTGCTGCCATTTTTCGAGTCTTCTTGGCCACCAAGAGCCCACGATCGAAAATTCTTGCTAGCGGTCTCCTGACCACAGAACCGTTTGGTTGCTAGCGAAAACAGGGGGTTGGAGAAACGCAGAATCTGCCCTCGGAACCCATTTTGAGTTCAGATTGACATCTCATCTTGAGAACGGGGCACAGGACTCGCCATTGGTGACGATGTGTCGGCTCAGGGGACTTCGGATAACACCGACCCAGTGCTCAAGCAGAGTTTGAGTTTTCGCTAGTGATTCCCTGGCCTACTAAGCAAGAGTTGGGAATACGGAAATGTCCATTTTTCGGAGCACACTGCTGTTTGACCCCCTGTTTTGAGTTCAGCCACAGGTTGATATACGTGAGAATCATGGGACCGGGGTTTCGGACCAGGCAGAGTTCCGATAACACGGTCGCTTACCAAGAAATGTGGCTCAGTTCGTATTCCCGAGGCTTGCCCTACCAAGTGTAAAGCGGAAAACCTTCTCTGTTGAGGTTTTCCGCTTTTGCCGTTCATGGTCCCCGCCTAGCCATTCCACGCGTGAATCTGAGCACGAATCTGTCCATTCACCCGATGTTGCGCCCGCCCAATCTTGAGAACGGGGTTGCTGCTTCATACCCCAAATTTGCCCCTGTTTACCTCTCTTTTCGCCGGTTCTCTCTGAATCTTGAGAACGGGGTCAAAGCCCGTTCTCAAGATGAGTTTGCGTAAATTCTCGGGGAGGCAGGCGGTTGTGGACGAAACCGCACACCAGAAAGGGCAGGCAAGAGTCGTACTTGAATCGGCATCGCTGAGATCGGCAGATTGGCACTACAAGCTGAACTGATAGTCGATGTGGCGACCTAGTGCGGTCGTCAAGTGACCACTCCACCGCCCAAGCACTAGGACCGAGAAGCTCCCTGTGCGTCTTGACCTTGCCAGGGCTCCCAGTGTGGTTGCACGTATCTTCTCAGTGGCGACTCCAGAGGCTATCGATCAGGAATTCAGCCTCGCCTAAGTCTGGCAGTTGAATATGCTCCAAGTCATCCGCCAACAATCCTAGCCTCATGTTGTTCAGCGATGCTGCGAATGATTCTTTCTGTGGCCGTTGAATCTCACTGTCGCTGCTGATGGACTCCTGCAACTCGTCGAGGAGCTGCACTATCTCACGGCCTCTGGCCTGGAGGTAGATGCACCACCTGTCTTGCAGCGCGAGATCATACTCGGATCCAGATTCAGGAATTGTGTCAATCTCTGATCTCAGTCTCTGCATCCAGTCTATAGATGCGAGGATTGCCAGGAATCTTGTCCGCAAGTCCAGTTGCGTCGGAATACGTAAGGGTAGATGATGTAGCAAAGCCAGTGCCTTGACCGGAGGAGTCTGCGCTGCAAATGTCACCCATGAGGGATCCTCTCCGTTCGCTATCTTCTCCAGTTGGCTTGACGGAACCGTATATCCCCACTCACCTATCCGATGGCCTTCGTGTGTGGGTATCAAGCAGAAGTAGTCTGTGACATCTCTGACCGATACCAGTGCTGGGAGAATTCTCAGCAGCGTTAGTTCCGGCCGACACGGATCTTCGACGGAAAAGGCCATAGGGTAGTATCTGAGTGGATGCTCTACATATCCACCGTCAGGCAGGATCAGCGACATATCGCGAGCGGCCACTGCCTCAATGGCCGCGCTCACCCGAGAAGCAACTTGCTGGTTCCGATCAGCCTGCCGTTGACGTGCATATTTCACAATATCCCTCTGATGCATCCGCGGAGGGTCCAGCCAGACTTCCATCAGTTCACCCAGCCGCCCATAACTATGATCTTCATCCGACTCCACATCTTTCATGCCGAAGTAGTCCGGACTATGATCGAGCAACACAGAAAGCCCAATTCTCATATCATCAAGGTATCTACAAGCGTCAGAGAAATTGAATACGGATAGTCGCCGTCCGTCCTCATCTTCGTCTGCCATTTGGCGCAGGAAATTCTGCAGTGAGGTCGACCATTTGTTTATGCTTGAGTTCAGTTCCTCTTTGAGGTTTTGTGGATATTGCACGGGCGGGGGTGGCAACCATTCCAGCAGCCGAATCAAGTGTGGACGTAGCTCGTCCACCTTCGCGAAGTCGCACGGTTCATTCTGCAGGAACTTCCGCAAGTCCTTTGAAAAGGCCTTCACCAAAGTGGTAGCCTCCAGCCTTGCATTGTACCAGGCTTGCTGGAACTCATAATAGCTGTCCGCCCTGTATCTGGCTTCCACTAAGTCGATCCACACTCTGTTCTTGGCCGCGTCTGATATCAGCGGAAGGTTCTCCTTCGGGATGTGCTTGCCGGTATCATCGTACTCATTTCTCACGCCGAATGGCAGTAACCATACCCCCTCTGAGCAATAGGTGCACATCTCGGGGAACACTGACCGGAAATGGGCAAGACGTTCAACAGCTTGCCCATGGTCTTTGCTCCCGGCTTCGGGATCGACTATGAACCGAATGCTCACGCTGTCTGTGTCAAGCGTAATCTTCGTGCAGTCCGTGTTGAGCTTCATAAAGCCGACAATGGTATCGAGATGGCGATCAAGCCATCTACGATAGCTGTGAGGGTCGTAGCGGTGGAGGCCCTGCGCGAAGAGGCAGAAATCCTCCAGCGGCAGGTCGAATACCCGTGAGTCACAACATATTGTGTCCTTGACCTCATCCCAGCATCCTATAGTCATCTCCGCTAATGCACACCAGTCGAGAAACCAGCCAAGGTGCTGCAGATCATCGAGAAGCTGGCAATCGCCTAGTTCGCGGCACACTGTGGCGAGAAACGTCCTACAGAGATCAAGTCCTCGCCCTGATTGCTTGACTTGAGGCAGAAGATCTGCGAGCCCATCAAAACCTGTCGGGCGATCCCCGAATATCTCGTGCATCTTCCCGACGATGTCGTACTTGATGATAGGTCCTAGGTTCACACCCAGCAGAAAGGGAGCTCCGCTAGAAATGGTTGTGTAGCTCTCATCAAACAATTGGGCATTGGCGTTCAGGAACGCTCGTTCACCACCGGCAAATAGTCCAGCGAGACAGGTAGTGATCAGGGAAAGACTGGACCGAGCGGCAAACTCAGCCACAACATCCAGAAATCGGAGTCGATCTACTTCGGGATCGGTTACGGCAAAGGCAATCAGATCGGGCAGATCGCTATCGCAGGCCGATCTGAAGCAGTTGACTGCCGTGTTCGTCCGATCTGGAAAGCCGTCCTCGTGCAGGATTCTAACCAAGTGATCAGAACGGAGCTGATGCAGAGCGCGCACCGATCCGCCAGTGACGGTCAGATACTCACCGGAGAGGGATGACAGGATCTGTTGTGGATCAGCGGATGTTCTTAGGCGGTCGAACATTGCACCGGCGTCGAGGCTGGCGCCGTACAAGCTCGCGAGCGACACACGCCGCAGGACCTCTAGCTTGACTGGGTCCTCGCCAAGCACCTGGATCTCCCTCATTTGGTCCCTTAATCGATCCTCAAGCATTTGGCCGTGAGTAATGAAATAGACATATTCCATAAGAAGGTGGGGTTGGCCTACCAATTCGTAAGAATGCTCAGCCGTACGAACCGACTCGTGGATCCTCCCCCTGCGTTTGAACTCCCGATATATGCTCTGCGCTTCAGCGAGATCAAGGCTGGGTTCGATCACCTCGTAGGATAGCAGGGAATGCTGAGAGAATCGGAACCAGTCCTCGTTTCTGACGGTAACCAGCACTTGTCCGCCGAGATTGGACACTTCCTGTGCCACATAGGGCCAAAGCCGCGTTCGACTCGAGGCACCGTCTATGAGCAGCCGAACAATGGGCAGGAACTTGGCCCTGCTGCGCAGGTATCTGGATATCAATCGAACATGTTCGTGGGTTTCTGCGAGCTGCAGGACGAATGTACTGTCTACGGGCCAATACTCATGGACATATCGGTAAGCTAGGGCAGACTTGCCTTGGCCGCTTGATGATCTGACCACGCATACTCGGGTCTTATTGAGAGCATCGTCCATTAGCTGTAGCCAGCGCGGTCTGACCACGTCAAGACCTGCGGCTATGTGTGCCGCCTGTGTGGCCTTGCCGTCAAAGAAGCTGGAGATGTCTGCACTCCCTGCCCAGGAGAGGCTGTCTAGCAGCCCTCTGCCGTGAGCCTGAAACTCCGATTCCTCTGCAAGAAGTTCCTGGAAATCGGTGTGCACGCGGGCAATGTCATCCGCAAGCACGGTCCGACGGTCTTTTGCCCACTCGATGAACCTGGCGGTAAGAGCGTCGATATATAGATCAACCACGCTGCCTGCAAGATCGAAGACATCTGCGACCTTGTGACGCAATTCTGCAAGCAGAAGCTCTTCTGAGATCGAATGCATGCGAACCCGTGCCAGCAGTTCCCGAGCCTCGTCTGCGGTCGCTTCTTTCTGCATACATAGGTCCAGGAACTTCCTCGTAATCTCATCGCGTCTCTTGGCAGTCAGCGCAGTCAAGCGGGCTAGATCAGCGATATCGCCAGTGAGAGGAAAATCGAACACTAGTAAGAACTGAGCGCTGGGATCTGCGCGGAGTGCCTCAATGAAGCTGGCGATGGGGTCCTTGAGCTGATGCCATTTCCAAGGCTTTTGCGATGTCTTGACCTGGACATATTCCTTATCACTGTGAAATCCGTTCAGGTTGACGTCGACGTCCTCGATCCCCTCTAGCACAATATGGTTCACGCAGCTATCCTTGTCGACCATGTCCACAGCGCAGAGTACCGAATAGCGCAGCTGGTACCTTATCCCTCTTATGTTGACAGCGCCATGGAAGCGGTCCTCGAACAAGGCATCTATTGATGACGTGTCGGTGCATGTTGTTGGTTCGGTTGCTTCGTTCATTCTTGTTTACAACCTCAATCGATGCTCGTTCTCCCGCAGCCACTCCTTGCGCTTCAGGTAGCCAGGGCAGCGCGAGCCAACGATCAGCCAGAATCTGGTGCTGTGGTCACGCTCAATCAGATGGGTGAGCTCGTGGACGACGATGTAGTCCAGCACCTCCGGCGGGGCCATCACCAAGCGCCAATTGAACGAGAGATTGCCTTTTGCCGAGCAACCGGCCCACTTCGTGCGCTGGTCCATGATCAATAGCTTGCCATAGTTGACACGCATTTCCTTGCTGTGCCGAAGCAGGGATGACTTGATGTCTGCGCGGGCTTGGCGGCGAAGCCAGGACTCTAATGAGCGGTTAGGGTCGATGCTCCCGCCATTGGGGACACGCACTCTGATGTGCTTCCTAACCTGTTGCACGATTCCGAAACGCCTGTTAGACTCTTCTTCCGTCACCCTCACCGGCGTCTCAAGTCCGTAGAACAGGATTGTCCGCAGGTCGCTATCCGGTTTCGGTCTCAGAATGCTACCCCTGCGGTTGATATACTCGATCTGGTCCAATACCCACGCTGCGTTGTTTACGACGAAATCGTCTGCCTGCTGAGCGTCTTTGCCCTTCGGAAGCACTACCTCAACGCCACCGGGGTTCACTCTTATCCGTAGACGCTTCGCCTGTCGTGAGTGACGGATGCCATACTCGACTTGCCTGCCGCCTAGCTCCACACATCGTTTGTCGTCCGTGAGCAAGTTCATTCAGAAACCCTCGCCAGTTCCTCAACAGCGGCTTGCAGGAACGGGGGATCTGCCTGGTCGGTCGGGCAGAGATTCAGTTTCTCGAACTCCTGGTCCCACGATGCCACCTGTAGGGCGAGGCTTACGTTCTGCCGTCCACCGACTGTATTGGCCCAACCTTTCGGCATGAGCTGTTTCTTGCTGAGCTGATCCGGCATGGATTTCGCCGCTCTGACGCACAACTGCTCGTCCTTGTCCGCCGCAAACTCGTGGATCACCTGGAACACCTCGAACTCACCTGTGCCAGTCAGGCCAAGGCGGGCAGGTTCTTGTTTGGCCTCGTTGATCTCAGCAACTATGGCCTCGGCCTCTTCGATGAACCTGAGCGCAGCCTGATCGTCGGCCTCCTTCTTGTCGATGGCTTTCTTCAGACGCTCGCCCAGTAGCTTATAGAGGAATCCCCCACCTTCCACCAGTTCCCGCTCCAGTGCTTTCTGCAACTCGGCAGCGCGGTCCTGAGGTGACTTCAGTTCCGTCACCTTGACCAGGTAATCCTGGTCGATCCTGTAGACAGGCACATCCTCGGCTATGTCCATGAACGTTGTATGCTGCCGGATAAGCTCGCGAGTCTTTGCCGCCAGTTCCTCGTGTGACGCCAGCGCCCGCCGATTCCGCCGACGGTGTGCGATGTAGATGCCGCACAGCCAGGCGTAGTCGAACCGGTAGTCATACAGACACTCATCCGGCGACAACGCTTCCCAGAGCACTTCCAACCTTTTGAACTGCGTTTCAAACTGTCGAGCCCGCTCCTCGTCGGCAAGCCTGCGCAGACATTCCAGCAGGCACTGGCGGGTATCTTCCTTCTTGATGCCGTGAAAGAACCCCATGCACTGTCCGACCTGAATCGGCACCTCTTCGCGGAGCTTGTCCCAGTCGATAACGGCTTCCTCGCGGATGCTCTTGTCGAAGTTGAGCGCCTTCTCAAGGTCGTTGAACACGCCGAAGTAGTCCACGATCAAGCCGTCGCGCTTGCCCATCTCGGGGAACGGTCGATTCGTGCGCGCAATTGCTTGAAGCAGATTATGGTCGCGCAGAGGCTTGTCCAGATACATCACCTGCTCAATCGGGGCGTCGAAGCCGGTGAGCAGCTTGTCGCAGACAATGAGAATCTTGAGCGGAGTCTCCCACTTGGATCTGTCTTCTCCGTGCTTTTCCCGGTTGTATTTCTCGAACTGCGCCGGCGTCAATTTGAAGCGGGTGATGATGTCCTCGGTCTTCTCTTTCGAGTAATGGAACCGCTCAAGTTCCGGTGGGTCATTCTGGCCCTCCGAGATAATCGACATCCGACCACTGTGCCGGATAACCCGCCGCCGTTAGTTGGGCGTCGATCTCGTCCTTATACATGGAGCACGCTTCGCGGTCGATGGTGACAAGTTGCGCCTTGAACCCATTGGGATCAGGATGCTCAAGGAAATGCTCCACCATGTGCGAAATCACCTCTTTGATGCGTCGGCTATCCTTGACCAGCGCCTTCCATCGGGCCTCTTTGCGCTGCAAGAAGTCTTTCTCTTCCTCGTCCTCAAGCTCCATTTCCGTGCACATCTGCTCGAACGATACGTTGAGCGGCTTTTCGTCTACCCTGACGGGGATGTAACTCGGCTTGTAGTGGACTTCCAGCGTGGCTCCGTCGGTGATGGATTGTCGAATGCCATAGTAGCTGAGATACCTCTCCTGCTCCCCATCGACGATCGGGCCGAACTCTCGGTGAGTGTTGACCATCGTGCGATCAATCGGGGTGCCGGTAAAGCCGAAGCGGAATGCGTGCGGCATCTTGGCGCGCATCGTCATGGCGAAGCTTGCCGCCTGATCGCGCCCGCCGCGCAAGCCAGAGCCGCCTTTCTGGCTCCTGTGAGCTTCGTCTATCATCATGATGATGTTGTGGCGCAGGTTCGGCTGAAGATCGTTCATTGCCTGGAAGCACTGGATGGTAGTGACGATTGTCTCCCGCCTGTCCCCGGCGATCTTGCTCTTCAGATCTCGCACGCCCATCGCCTTCACCACGTTTGGGTAATCACGGTACTCGAACTCATCGGCTATCTGGGTCTTGAGGTCCGTGCGGTCGACAACTATGTACACTGTGGGATTGTCCAGCGCGGTCTGCCGGCGTAGCTTATAACCGGCATAAACCATCGTGAGGCTCTTGCCTGACCCTTGCGTGTGCCAGATAAGGCCGGTCTTGTGGCTGCCATCGAGCACCCGGTCCACAATGTCGTTCGCGGCTTCGAATTGCTGATACCGGGCGATCTTCTTAACGGTCTTGCCTTTGCTGGTCTCGAACACGACGAAGTTCTCGATGAAGTCGATCACATTGCCCGGCAGCAGCAGGCCGTGGGCCGCCGCGCGCACTTTGTCGTCGTCACGTTCTCCTTCTGGCAGTGTCCAGTATAGTTCCGTCTTGGGATACTGGCTGAGCCAGGGGTTCCAGTACTCCATCTGGGCACTGATCGCCTTCTCGGAATCCGGCGCGAACGCCACCGCGCCATAGCGGAATTCCTGCTCATCCGCCGCCACGCAGAATATGTTCGTGGCCAGGAGCGCCGGAGCTTCGCGCTGGTATCTGTGCACCTGCCGTACCCCTTCGGTCCAATCGTGCGAGCTGGATATATAGCTCTTGTACTCGGCGACCACTACCGGTATGCCATTCACCAGCAGCACAGTATCCGCCTTACAGGTCTTCGTGCCCTTCACTGGGTACTGGTTGGTCACGGTGAAATCGTTGAGGTCACGCTTGCAGGGATCGGACTCGATCAGCCTAACTGTCGTCGCGTCCTCGCCGGGGCTCAGAACCACAGAAATGCCATCGGCGAGCGCAGACAGGGTTTCCCTGTTCGCGGTCAGCAAATCGGGCGCGGCCATTATTCTGCGAAACACGCTGATGACTTTCCGTGCCTGATCCTCGGTGTTCACGCTGTCGTTGATCCGCATTATGGCGGGAATGAGGATGGCCTCTACGAGCGGATCGGTGATGTTCCTGCCGTAGGACTCCATCATCTCAGGAGAGCGATAGGTCCAGCCCATCCCGAGGTCGGTGGGATCATCCAAATTCCCTGCGAGCCATTCCAGTATGGGCTTCTCCACATATCCTTGCTCGGTCAAGGCTTCACCCCTCCGATCTCCGCTAGCGCCGGTTCCGCGCCTGCGAGGATTCTCTCGGCGATTGCCGCAGTTCGCACCTTGCCTGTGAGAAGGTCTTGCATGAGGCCGCGCTTGAGACTGTAGCAACACAGACTCCTGCTTTGCCAGTGTTCTTAGCTCTTCATTCGCGGCATCCGTCAAACCCACAATTCGATCCTGTTGATCGGGATCGAACAGCGGCACTGGTATTGCTTTGATGCTCTGGGTGTTTATATTGTAATTGCCGGCTGATGTCGTGACTCTTCGGAACAACTCCCTGCGACCACGCTCGGACTTAAGGAACTCATCGACAAACTTAGGCCGCAACTCGTCTGAGAATCGAACCCGAATCAGGTATGATGCGTAAAGCCAAGTTTCATTGTCCTTGTGCGAGAAGACTGCGGAGCGACCAATGTATGAAGGATTGCCATTCGTGCGCACCAGAAGAAGGTCACCGGGATATAGGCTATACTTCCGCCGCTCAGAACCTGATACCTCAACGTATGTTAGATCGGTTGTGTCAATCGTGTCACCCACCACATTCGGAATCCGAAGAGTAGGGTATCCGTGCGTCCTGTCATTGGACGCCTTGGAGGTGCCATAGCTAATGTCCGCAATGAACGCTCCCATTTTGCGGACGGGCAAGTGGGCATCTCCCAGCAGCTTCTGCATCAGCGCCTTCTTCACCCTCTGAGCTTTCTCAATGGCCTTGTGAGTGGAATCGATGGCGCTGTCTGCCGCGTCCAGGATGCGCGCTATCGAGGCCTGCTCGGGAGCGGGGGACATGGTACCAAAAGCCATTTCGTGAAAGTGTCTTCCTTCACACGCAAGCGCCCGGTCGAGCCCTCCATCCTAGAGATCGCGCGTCCCAACACCGGATTCGAGCAAGCAAGGGCATACAGGTATCTGGAATCGCAGCCGTTCTTCGGAGAACAGCACTATAAACTCCGTGGAGCCCAAGCCGTAGTCACCTGGCAGGCGATCAACGTATGCCACTTTCCCGTTTTCAGCGCACGGCGTGATCTTGCCGAATATCGTGTCGTGGAGAGCGAACTTGGCCAGTCCCGAGGATTCGGCTCTCCGCCTGTCGAAACCGGAGATGCCACCGAAGTCTTCCTCGACTGCAGCCATCTCAACAAATGGATACTCGTGGTCCTTCTGGATCGGATAGCGGGGGTTTACATCCGCAAGCTTGCTAAACAGCCGTTGCTCCCAATCGCTGGGCACATTCGGAAAACACTCAACCTGCATACCCTACCTCCGCAAGCAGCTTCCGCAGATGGGTATCTGCCTTCAGCCGTTCGTCCTCGGCAGTGTCCAACTCAGCCAGAGCCTTATTCACATCAATCGGCTCTTCCGGCTCAAAGGTGTCCACGTAACGAGGGATGTTGAGGTTGTGCTCGTTTTCGTCGATTTCTTCCATATCCACAACGCGGGCGTGCTTCGCCAGTTCCGCCGGATCATTGTATAGGGCTATCAACTCCGCGCCGACGGCATGTATCGCCTGGCGCTCTTCCTCGGCACGCTTGCGAGTCTCTGATATGCGGTCGTCACGCTCCTCCAGCTTCTTTCTGGGCCTGTCCGCCTGCTTTTCCAGCCGTGCCTTTGTCTTTTCGAGTTTGGCTCGCTCAGTCTTGCGTGATTCCGCCGCGATCTGAGAGTCTACCTTGGCCAACTCATCTTCGAACTCACCGAGCTTCGCGGCAAATTCCTCATACTCGGTCCACACCCTGGCGACATCCTCTTCCTCATTAGTAGTCACTATGCCGTGTAGTCTGTCGCGATGATACTCCACAAGCGGCGCGGCCTTCGCGGGGTCACCATAGGCGTGGTAATGGACCAAAATGCGCATTATGTCCTGCGGACGGAGCTTGTTCTGGGCGGAAAGCTCCTGGTAATGCCGCGCCGCATATACCAAGAGCACCTTATCCTCGCGTTTAGCACGGTTCTTGTTGAGAATCAGCAAGCACGCGGGCACACCGGCTCCATAGAACACATTAAGAGGCAGGCTTATAATGGAGTCGATCATCCGGGCGTCCAACATGCCCTTGCGGATCAGATACTCATCATCCGCCTTGCGCCGCCGAATCTTTGGGTTGCCGTTCTTGTCCAGTTCCTCGGTCTCTTCCTCGATTTCTGGCTGGCCACGGAACAGCACCCCCTGCGGGCACACGACGCCGCACCTGCCGTCTTTCTTGGCGCTGGCGATGATGTGCTGTATGAACGCAAAGTCACCGTTGCTCGCCGGCGGCCTGCCGAAAGTGAACCGGTTATACGGGTCACGGAAGCCGTCCTTGCTCATCTGCTTCTTGGCTTTCTTGACCTGGTCGTCCGTCCGCTGATCTTCTGGCAGCCACCAGACCTCATCAGAGAATGGGAAATTGGCGATGACCACATCAAACTGATCTATACTGCCGTCATCCTTCAGGAACTGAGGATCGGTGAGCGTGCTCTTGCCGCCGCGTATCTTTGCCTCAAGCCCGTGCAGGATCATATTGATTCTGGCGATGGCGTAGGTAGACCAGTTCATCTCCTGACCGAAGTATTGAACCTGGTCCGGCCTGTATCCGTGCTCCTTCAGAAAGTCCGCCGAATGCACAAGCATGCCGCCGGAGCCACATGTCGGGTCATAGACCGTCTCTCCAGGCTGAGGCTCAAGGCAGCGGATGAGAATATCGACGACCTCGGGTGGCGTAAAGAACTCGCCCGCCTTCGCGCCGGCGTCGTCGGCAAAGTACTTGATAAGGTATTCATAGGCGCGGCCAAGAAGATCGGGCTCGACGTTCTCGCTGGACAAATTCAGCTCGTTGAAGTGCTGCACCAGCGCGCTTACGACGGGATTGGCTATCAGCTTGCCCTGACCATCGGGAGCGGGCTGGTTCCAATCGACCGTGAACACGCCGATAAGCTCGGGATTCGCGGTCGCGATGCCCTTTGTCGCCTTGGTAAGCCATTCACCGATGTTCTCGGAGTGCCGGAGAACATCCCGCCAATGACATTCATCCGGTATGGTGAACCGATGGACGTTGCCGGTAGCCAGCAGCGCGTTCCGCTGGGCATCCGTAAATGGCTCGCCCCGCTGCGCCTCCATCTCCCGAATCTTCTCCTCAGCCTCATAGTCCCACTGGTCCGAGAGACGCTTGAAGAACATCAGGGTCAGTATATACGTCTTGTAGTCCTGCCCGGCAGTTCGCCCGCGCAAGATATTCGCCGCGCCCATCAGATGGGCCTCGAGTTTTTGTTGTGTAAGTCTTGGCATATCTCTTCCTTGGCTACGGTACCTGCACGAGGAGGTTTTGATCGTCTGCCCTGAGGTAGACATAGTCGTTTGTTTTGGTTGTAAGCACGCACTTCTCTTCTACAGTGTCTGTGCTCTTCCGATACACTCTCAGGCCAGTGCAGTGATATCGGTAGAAGTCGTCGTTGGTGGTCTTCACACCGTGTTCATCACAAATTACGGCCAGGTGAGGATTGAAAAGCTTTATGAGATCAGATGAAGCGGCAGAGTCTCTGCCATGATGTGGAGCGATCATCACGCGATACTCCAAGGCTGCGTCATCGGCAGCCAGAAGTTTGGGACTTTTTTCAGCGAGCAAAGCAACACCCGCTGGTTCAATGTCCCCTGGACAAAGAAGGTCCAAGCACCCATATCGAAACCTGATCACCTGACTGAGATTATTGGCGCTCAGGGGGGTTCGCGGATCATAGTCCAGGGTTCCAGACAGAACCGTCACGCCCCCATTGTAATCCGGGTTCATCATCGAAACCTGCCAGTCGCGCTTACTCGTGTACTTCCGGTGATACTTCACTAAGTATGTCCGGTCGGCTTCAGGTGCCTTGTCGCCACCGGAACAGATCATGCTCTCTGGCATAGTCTTGTTCCGCAGAAGAGAATCGACATGCATATACAGGTCCACATTGACCATGTCGTTGATGTGGTCGCCGTGTGGATGAGTCACAACCATCATGTCGACACTTGTCGTCTTCCATTCGGTGAAAAGATGATCCGAAGGGCTGAACTTATCGGTGCATCCAGGATCGATCAAAACTGTTCGCTCGTTCGGTGTTCGGATCAGGATACAAGCACCATGTCCAACATCGAAAACAACCGCTTCCAGCTTACCTACCATTAGCTTTCCTCTCTTTTCTCTTGTGAGCCTGGAGCACTTCTTAATGCCTGCAGTGCGAGCGGGTAGATGATCCTGCGCCCAATGCCCTCGTACCGTTTCTCACGCCCGAAAAACGCCCACTTGGCAACCACCAATACAACAAGCATCCCAGCGTAGAAAAGCCTGCCGCCACCAAGACTATTGAGGGTTCCTGCCAGATGGACACCGGTGAGCTTGGCGAATGGTGCGATGCTCAAAGCCGTGGAAGGGGATGTAGTGAGTCTGGTCAGCGTCGCCACTACCGCAACGGTCACAGCGAAACCCATCCCTCGCATCATGTCACGTAAGGATACGAACTTCCGATATGCTACAGCTCTGTCGCCAGCTACACTCAAGCATAGGTTGAATACTTCTAGATCGGATAGAGCATCAGCAGGCATTCCGAAGTGAGCAGCAATCTGGTCGCGCGCAGCTCTGTAGATGTTGCGATCTGGATATGCAGAAGCTGGATCGGTGCCTGTCTCTTTCTCGCTCTTGCCCCTTTTCACGAATCGTCCGATTGCCGCAAGCACTGCTGCTTCCGTCTTGCGAGCAGCATTTAGGAACACGCCAAGGATGTACAACAGCACAACGACAGCTACGTACTGCGGACCTGCAGGCTCCAGCCGAACGGCATCAGACCAGTATGCTGTCGGCAAGAATGGAAGCATAAGAGCACACAAACATGCAGCCGGAACAAGGAGCCCAAAAACCTCGTAGAAAACCGTCTCCAAACTATCTATGAGCTTTGTAATATCCATCCTTTGGTCCTCACACAAATGCTAGTGAGATGATCCTTAGTCGCTGGACAAGATTCTATCCCGGTAAGGCACAGCGACTGCCTCAGCATAGCACTCAACGTCCTTCTTGGAAGCTGGCAGCAAGCACTTTCCCTTGAAGCTGGTTTCCTGCATACATCCAAGCACCATAGGGCAGTCTTTGCCAATATGCTTGAATGCCGGGAAGAATACATGCGCACCGCGTCCCGCGTGGAATTTCACTCGATACTCCTCTTGCGGAATACTCAACTCCTCAAATCCAGGTAGAGCCAAATCGTTCTTCGTCTTCACCTGTGTAGGCTTCAGCTGCAGTTCCCATACGATAGGAATGCACGGCCAGACACGTGACTGGTCGATCCTCAGGGCAACCGCTTCAAGAGAGCATTGAAACTGCTCCGCTAACATGAGTAGGCCATTAATCGATGGACTCATGCCGGTACATACCGACCGAAACAACTCCTCCGGCAACAGCAGACTTCGTGCCGCAATATCGCAGAAGTACTCCTCCTCGTTCTTCTCGGCAAACTCTCCTGTATAAAGGTCATGCTTTTCTTCCGGGTGAGCCCGATAGCCAGGCATTAGGGTGTGACCGATCTCGTGCCCCAATGAGAAGTTGCGACGGCCTGGCGAATCGCCAATCCGGAGATGAACTTCCAGGCTCCCGCCTCCTCTAGGCACAATCCTACCTGACCCAGGCATATCAACGAGCTTGATTGCCGTGACACCCTGGAATGAAGCAAGCATCTCTAGAGCAATTGGCGGACTCGCAACATCGGCTTCCCGCAGCAGCTGACTCGACAAGTGCTCAACTGCCGCAACCGGATCCGGCATGCCGGTCGTGTCTACGAGAGCCCTAGCGATCTGGCTGTAGTAGACACGGCCGCCACTTCCAATAACCCGGTCGTAATTCACCATGAGTTACTTCACAGACCTCTTGATCGACTCCCAGAGATACTCCCAGTCTTTAGCGGTCTTCGGCTGATCTCCGCGATGACGAATTCTGGCGAGCATCTCAATCTCATCTTCCACGAGTTCCGGCTGGGAATCGGCAAACTCCTGCAGACTGGCAGGAATTCTAGACTTTTCCAGGCTCAGGATTATCGGGTACCCGGCCGAGAATGTATCCGACGCTCGTTCCGAGAACGTTGGCTATGTCAAACATGACTTGTGCAGACGGGCGCTTGCATTCGCCGTTCTCAATCTGGTGCATGTATGCTTTGGATACTCCGGCTAAGTCAGCAAGCTGAGCCACAGAGATGCCCTTCGCCGTTCGCGCTCCGGTTATCCGCGCGCCCAGTGCGCTCGTGTCTTCGCCAGAATTGGCATTTCGCATTTCTACTACCACCGTGTATACTAATGGCTACAATGAGCAGTCCAGTAATGTTGACGGACTCACCCGAATAGTAGTATACTACTTCCGACAGGTCTGCGTCAAGTGCCGTTTACAAGGCCCAAGTTGTTCTACTCGGTCGGGCACCCGACTCTGAGTCATCCTGTTGGAAGGTGGTGAGGGAAAAATGGCTGGAGGAAAAGTGACCAGTGCAAAGGCAGCCAGTGCAGCCTCCAAAGTTCTAAAGAGTGGCAGCACGGGAAAGGCCAGCAAGACTGCGGCAGGTAGCGCGTTGTCTCAGCGGCCATCGAAAAGAGGCAAGTAGTCTCTAGAGCAGTGCAGCCTCAGTGGCGCAAGGTTGCACTGCTTCCTATCCTACGGCATCCGGGGCCGGCATCCCCAACACCCGCTCTTGCTCCTCCCAGACCAACGGCATCTGCCCTCGCAGCCTCTCAATCGACATCCCATCCGGCTCGCGGCCGTCGACAATTGCCTCGATGATGTCCGGGGCGAGAAGCGACAGTCGGATAAGTCGGGACATATAAGGAGCGAGCGACGCCGAGATCGTCCGCCATCTGGCGGATGGACATGTATCTGCCTTCGTCCAGTAGCTTCCTCCACCTGAAAGCCTCGGGCGATGGCGATGAGCATTGCGTTGCGGTACGCGGTGCAGTGTGTGTTCTCGGCCGCTGTCGACTCTGGGTCCTCACGGAAGACGATCCGCTTGCGGCCGCTCGTGCGCTTCAGGTTGAGCGGAATGTGGATTCTCGGTCCATCCGGGGATTCTATGAGTTGCACTGCCATGCGTGTTCGTTGCTCTCCTATTCTCTGAGTTCGCACGCGACGGAGTAGAGGCCGTCGGCGCGTAGCGTGATGTCGATGCCGCCTTCGGTGACGATCACGTGGTCGACCAAGGCGCGCATGATCCGGTATTGCTCGGCGGGATATAGCTCGCTCCATACCGGGTCCAGAGTGTTCAGTGACTCGGCGACGTCTTGTTCAGTGAGGCCGGCTATCGGCAGGTCGGGATCGCTGGCGGCTTGAGTCTGCATCGCGCGGAACGTCTGGGCGACGAGTTCGGGTGAGCGGAGAATCGCGCGCAGGTGATCCAGCACTGCGTTCTCGATATCGCCGGCCGGGACTGTCCTGATCGGGCAGGCGTCATAGCCGAGCTTGGCGGCGGTGCCGCAGACATAGTAGCGATAGACCTTGCCGTTCTTCCTCGTGTAGCTGTTGGTCATCGCCTTGCCGCAGTGACCGCAGCGGATCAGCTTGTGCAGCAGCGCGTTGGTCTCGTGTGTCGGCTGGCGTCGCTGCCTGCCCAGGCCCGATGCCAGAACCCTCTGCACATCGTCCCAGAGCTTCTGGTCGATGATGGCTTCCTGTTCGCCAGGGTATACCTCACCCTCATGCTCGACGAGTCCCAGGAATATCTTGTTGTTGAGTGCCCGGTACACATGCTGAGCGGTCCACAGGCTGCCCTGGCGGTAGTTGCCTCTCTTTGTCGTCCAGGACTTGGTCGTGATGCCCTTGGCATTGAGTTCCTTGGCGATGCCGACAAGCGAGTTGGTCGCGAGGTATCGCCTGAACAGCCAGCGGATGGTGTCGGCCTCTTTCGGATTGACGACCAACCGCTTGTCGTTGTAGTCGACGTCATAGCCGTAAGCCGGTGTGCCGCCCAGGTACTTGCCGCGCTTCTTGGCTCCGGCGATCTTGTCGCGGACACGCTCGGAGGCGATGGCGCGCTCGAACTCGGCGAAGCTCAGGAGGATGTTGAGGGTGAGCCTGCCCATAGCCGTGGTTGTGGAGAACTGCTGCGTGATGGACGTGAAGGCCACCTTGTGCTGCTCGAAAAGCTCCATCAGCTTGGCGAAATCCAAGAGCGAGCGGGAGATGCGGTCGATCTTGTAGACTATGACCGCATCCACCCTCCCCTTCTCGATATCGGCGATCAGCCTCTGCAGTGCCGGCCTGTCCATGTTGCCGCCGCTGAAGCCGCCATCGTCGTATTGCTCGCGCAGGCAGACCCAGCCCTCGTGCTTCTGGCTCGCGATGTATGCCTCACACGCCTCGCGCTGGGCGTCGAGTGAGTTGAAGTCCTGCTCCAGGCCCTTTTCGGTGCTCTTCCGAGTGTAGACCGCGCAACGAAGAGTGCGGACTGCCGGCGCATCTCGTGTTATCACTGCTTCCTCCTCGCAGGCTTCAGACCGAAGAACGCGACACCGCTCTGGTGCGCACCCGTGATCGCGGCGGCAATAGCCGAGAGGCTGCGATACCTGCGCCCCTGAAACTCAAAGCCATCTCGGAGGGTGGTGACCTCATATCGTCTCGCCGCGCCACTCGCGCACGAGCACCGTGCCGATCACGGGTGGTCTTTCATCACTTTGCGCTTGCGCTTTGGACACGCCCATTGGCATCGCGTTCTCGTCATAGCCATTCTCGACCAGCACTTCATCAAGCCGGCGCAACACCCGCTCAGGCAGACCGCCATAGGCAATCTCCTGCAGGCGATAGGCCAGACGCTTGATGATCAGGTCCCGATTGTAGGCAGGAGGCTCCTTGCCGTAGAGCGCCACGTACATAGCCTTGAGCTCTTCGTATTTGAGTTTGGGCAGGCTCGCAACCTGCTTCACAACAGAGTCGGCCATTATGCCTCCTTGGTGGTAGTTCCTGATGACCATTCATCACTCACAACCACAAGGAAATCAAGTGCCGTGCAGAGAAAGACCGTTCAGCACGTCTTCTTTGTTTGGGCGGCCTGGCGCATCTGCGCGAGCGTCTTGCCGCGCGTCCACTGCACGTGCGGGCGGTCGAGTATCGTCTTGAAGTCGCCGCCCCACTCGAGCCCGCACTCGCGGGCTATCCTGCCGAACGTTGGCCACGGGCCGTTCCAGGTGACCTTGCCGTTGATCACGAACGCGTAGTCGCCGGCAAGGCCGAAGTTGTGCCAGCTCTCTCCGCCGCGCGCATTGGTCACCTTCTTGCCCGGCTTTGTTCGTCCCTGAGCGTACAGACCGTTCTGCTCCTGAATGGACCTGTAGCCGGCAGTAAGGATCACCTTGATGCCGTTGGAGGCGAGCTTCTTCTCGAACAGCGCAAGCTTCTTCGCAAACTCAGGATCGAGACCGACGCGTGAGGCGCTCATAGTTGCCCACCTCGCGCTGCCAGCGTCATTGTATGAACGCTCGGTTTTTGCGGACAGTCAAGCCCTGTCTCGGAGAAGCCGGCATCTGCCGGCATCGGGAGTGCTCGCTGCCGTGCCCGGAATAATCCGGTGGCAAGGATGAGCGCCACCTCGAATAGCGCCTCGTTCACTGCGTGAGAAACACCTTGCATTTTGCCTTTCATTGTTGACCTCGCTTTCTTCTCGTGCCGTCCGGTGACGGTCAAAGGTAATCCCTTAGCCCGGCCTGTTCGAAGGCTTGTCGAATCCTGCGGATCTCCGTGTAGATGCGGTATCGCGAAACGCCGGTCTCGGCGGAGATGTCGGTGACGTTCTGGGTCTGGAGCCGGAAGCACAGATCGCGCAGTTCGGGTGGGAGGGTTGGGAGAATTCGCGCGATATCGGCTTTGAGGTTCAGGAGGTCCTGCGCCGGGTGACAGCGCCAGCCGACGCGCTGAAGGTAATCGTCCTCGTCGATCTCGTCGCCGCGCTCGATGATCCAGCCGTCGGCGTCCTGGGTGAGTTCATTGAGCGAATGGGCATGGAGCCGGAAGTCGTAGAAGCGGCTCTTTCGGCGCCTCGATGATCGAGGCGATCTTGTTGTCGATTATGCGGACGATGAAGGTCGCGAGCTGCGCGCGTTCGGGGTCGAATCTGGGCAGTCGCTGCAGGACGTCAATGGCCAGTTCCTGCTCGATGTCGTCACGGTCGGAGGCCGTGAATCCGATGGTGCCTATCAGGCCCCACGCCTTGTGCTTTATGAGGTTGATGGTCTGGCTGTTCAGACCGGGTATGTTTCTGGGAATGCCCATCCGGAATCCCTCGCTTCGAGTCTGTCAACCTCACATGGCGAAATTTCGCTCGGAGGAGGGATGGCCGGGCGGCCGTTGATGGGCTGATGAGGACATTCTGAGCGTGGAATCAGTTGTTTCCGAGGCGTGAAAAAAAGATGGGGTCGAATTTCAGCGGGTGCGAAAAGTTCCCTGGAGAGGTGCTAGGAGGCTAGCTGGAGGGCTCTATGTCGAAGTGGGCTTCCCAGCCTTTCAGCTCTTCAACGTATCGGAATGGGTCGCCATCGATGCGGAAGAACTCGCAGAGGGCTTTGGCAAGGAGTTGCTTCTGCTTTTTCTGATGGCGGTCGGCGTGTTCGCTCTTCCAGTCGAAGACGCCGCGGCCTTTCGCAAATGCCTCAAGCAGCTTCCACTGCGCGGTCGGCGTGCCTGAGTTGCGTTTGGACATGCCCATCTGGGAGTAGGTGTAGACCCCGACCTTGTCGCTGACACTGACCGAGACCGTGTGGCCGTCGAGGAAGCGGATATGCACATCGTTCCAAGCGGCATTCGGTGGAGTCGCGAAGAACGCCACCGGGTTGGCTTCGGCGGAGTTTGGCTGCAGCGCGGGGAGGATAGCAAGGTGGAACTCGCTCAGGAGCCTCACGCATTGCTCACTGGCGGCGGGCACTCCGCTTCCGTCGATGCTCAGGATATCGGAGATGGTGAGGAACAAAGACTTTCGAGCAGCGAGCAGTTCAAGGCAGCCCGGCTCGCACTGCCGGTTCGTCGGGGCGATCACGATGAACGGGCAGGCGTTGGTTGCGGTAAGTGAGCACACCGCGCTTGTCAACCTGTCCCGTCGGGGCGTGATGATCAGATAAACCGGAAAACGGTATCCAGCGCAGGGAGAGTCGAAGCCGACGCGAGTTGCCCACGGTAGAGAGGGAACATCGGGTTGTGCCGGCTGGAGGGACATGACATCCGCAACCGCAGCAAATAGCGCCGTCCGGTTCAGCTCGTACACGACGATGTCCGCTTCGGCAAGCTGAATGGTATCGCAGCGGCGGGGTTGGCAGCGACAGACGGCGACTATGCTGCCATCATCGTGCCTTACGATCCGATGGCAGCATGCGCAGCGGGGCTCGCGGGAACATGGGTAGCTCGTGGCTGGGTCCTGAAGGGGTCGTAGGAATACTCTGGCGGCTTCGTAATTGTCGCCCGCGTGCTGTTTCCACTCGGCCTCGACAGCGGCCGGGCCGATGAGAGTCTCGCACGCAGACCAGAAGCGCACCAAGTCCATCTCTTGCCCGCTTTTCGGATCAGGTCACGGCACAAAGCACTTCGTCCGCGTCTTGCAGCATCTGCAAGAACCATGAGGTCGAAAGCGTCAAAAGGAGATAGCTGAAGAGCGCAAAGCCCCGCATTGCCAACCACCGGCCGACGCGGTCGCCGTCGCCGGCACGCTCGTAGCCAGCGGTATCGGATGGTTCGAGAACCACTGTCCTCGGCGTGCGCGAATCGCTGAAAGCGACGGCGAAGCCTGCCTCGGTGATCCGGGCTTCTTCCGGTATGGCTTCATGGCGCTCACTCATGAGAGCCAGCACATCATCAGCTCTGCAAATCTCGCTGCCGCCGTGCGGTCCGCCCAGCTCATATTGGATCTCTGTCACTCGAACGGATTCCATCCCATGGACGTCCAGACAGACCAGAGCCTTCTGGCCGTCCCTCTTCAGGGGATCGAGAGTGTATTTCCGTGCGCCGGAGAAGTGGTCGTCGTTGCCGAAAAGGTGCCGGCCGAACAGCCTGCTGTAGGTCTTCGTCTCAGCCGAAGTGCTCGCGTGGACCTGCAACTCACCCGTGCTCGGTCTGTAGATCACAAGGTCGTACTGCTCAGGATGGTAGAACTCAGTGCCGTGCCGGTGCCCGCAAACACACCCTTCTCGCCTGGCTGGTTGGCCATGGCCTACGACGAACCGCATGCAGTCTTCGCGCGCATAGAACTGGACCATCGAGTATGGGCCGCGTTTCCTCTTCTCGAACCATTCCGCGAGGTCGCTTTCAAGAGCCTGTATGACCCGGTCGTCGGGCGTCCAGAGACCGGAGGCTCGATCCACCGAACCCTGGAAGTAGACGAACGTGTAAGGTTTGCCCACCGTTCTCTCGGCATGATGATGCTTCACTAGATGACTGTCGTGCAGCCACATCTGGATCGCGACGTCGTGGGGAGTGGGGTCTGACTCATCGTCGATTGGGATTCCTCGCGACTCGGCGTCATCGAGCAGGGAATCCATAGCCTCGGGGTTTCCCATCTCATGCAGGTGGTAGAGCGACTCGACGAGGTCCCTGGGCATCTCGGGGTCGGGAGTCATCAGGATACTCAGAAGCCTGTCGAGGTCCATACTGTCGCAGTCTTCATCGGAGGAAGGTAGATTGAGGCCTTTGGATTCCAGAAAGGCCGAGTGAGGCTCAAGGAAGCGGACCAACCATTTCGGCGAGATCGCTTCCAGCACATCAGGGTGTGAAAAACACAGCGAATTGTAGCACTGCATCTTGGCACCTCTTTTCCCTGATCGGCCAGGCACTCAGTGGTGTTGTACATGGATCATGCCATCTTCGTGTGTGACTACATCCTGCGGCATTTGCGGGGAACGCGCGTAAAGTGTTGTGACAGGCTGGTCAAGACTGTCAATGTGCATACGTATGTGTCTTTAGCCTCTGTCGGCTGCACCGCTTCCCTACACTTCGTGCCCTGTAGCGGTAAGTAATCAGTGAGTGGAACCTCTTCCACTCGCACGCCAGCACAGCACTTTTCGGAATGGAGGCTCGACACTTGGTTCGCTCTGGTTGCAGTGGTAACTGCTTTCGACCCATCTTCGCGGAACGTGTCGAGCCTTTCCTCTCGTCTGTGCCGGCTGCAGGAGTCGTGGGGTGAGCTGCTCCACTGATGAGGGTGGCTACCCGTGATCGACGACGTACTATCCAGATTCCCAGGCGCGAAGAAGACTCCGAACGGCTGGCAGGCGAAGTGCCCGGCGCATGATGATAAGGTCGCCAGCCTGAGCATTAGCGTTCAGGAAGACGGCAAGATACTGCTCCACTGCCACGCCGGATGTGAGCTCAAGGACATCCTGCACGCGGTCGGCCTCAAGATGCAGAATCTGTTCCCTGCCGGTCAGCAGCAATCATCCGCTGACACAGGGCGTAGGATCGTCGCCACCTACGACTACACCGACGCTCAAGGCAAGCTCGCGTATCAAGTTGTGCGATTCCGGCCCAAGGGCTTCAGCCAGCGCCGGCGTGAGGTCACGGCGAATGGCACCAAGTGGGTCTGGAACATCAAGGGCGTAACGAGATACCTCTTCCGGCTCCCACAGGTCAAGGCAGCAATCGCCCAAGGTCGGATCGTTTATGTCGTCGAGGGCGAGAAGGACGCACTGACCCTTGAGCGACTGGGACTCACGGCAACGTGCAATCCGGGCGGAGCCGGCAAGTGGCTGAAACCCTATTCCCAGCAGCTCGCCGGCGCGGACGTCGTCATCCTGCCCGACAATGACTTGCCTGGCAGGGGCCATGCCGATAAGGTCGCGACCAGCCTCGACGGCCTTGCGGCACGGATTCGGGTCGTGGAGCTTCCGAACCTGCAGCCAAAGGGCGATGTGACGGATTGGATAGAGGCTGGCGGGACAGCCGAGGACATTCGCCGGATCGTGAGTGAAGCGCCCGATTGGATGCCCGGAGGAGACCCCGATGCTCCTGTCGGCATCGATGGTGAACAGCTCAACGACATCGGCAACGCCCGCCGGCTCGTGTCAGCTCACGGTGACTCCATCCGCTACTGCTGTGACCGCGGGCGATGGTACACGTGGGACGGCAGGCATTGGGCTGAGGATCAGACTGGCGAAGTCGTGCGGATGGCGAAGCGCACCATTGACGCAATGCTGGTGCGTGCCCAGGAAGCTCGCGAGAAGGCGGAAGCAGATGCCGACAAGGCGGCGCTTGCCGCAGCGAAGGAGTTCGAGAAGCATACCATCGCGTCAGGCAACAACGGCCGAGTTGTTGCGATGCTTCTTCAGGCTCAGTCGGAATGCGGCGTGCCGGTGCTGTATTCGGACATGGACTCCGATCCCTGGTTGTTCAACTGCACCAACGGTACCCTCGACCTCTGCTCCGGTCAGCTCAGACCCCACCGACGCGAGGACATGATAACCAAGCTCAGCCCCGTCGAGTTTGACAGCGACGCACCCTGCCCCACTTGGGAACGGTTCCTCGCGGACATCTTCAACCAAGACGAGGAGCTTATCGGTTTCGTTCAGGCTGCCTGCGGCTACACGCTCACCGGCGACACGCAGGGAGCAGGTGTTCTTCATCCTGCACGGCTCCGGCTCCAACGGCAAGAGCACATTCGTCAACGTCCTGCGCGACATCTTCGGCGACTATGGTCAGAAGACATCTACCGACGCGATCCTCGAGAAGCAGGCGGGCAGCGCAAGCAACGACGTCGCCCGCCTGAGAGGCGCGCGGTTCGTCTCGGCCATCGAGACCAGCGCCGGCAAGAGGCTGGCAGAGGCACTCGTGAAGGAACTGACTGGGCAGGATGCGATAACGGCAAGGTTCCTCTATCAGGAGTATTTCGAGTTCATTCCGGTCTTCAAGCTCTGGCTGGCGTGCAACCACGTGCCGGTCATCCACGGCCAGGAGAAAGGGATCTGGCGCAGAATTCGGCTGATCCCGTTCACCGTCGAGTTCCATGATCCCGACTCGCCGGTTGGTCCATACAAAGACAAGACACTTCCCGAGAAGCTGCGAGAAGAGTATCCCGGAATCCTCGCTTGGGTGCTCAGAGGCTGCCTGGAGTGGCAGCGCAATGCTCTGCCTGCGGCAAAGGCGGTCAAGGCAGCCACGGGCAAGCTGCAGCAGGATATGGATGTGCTGGGCGGCTTTCTCTCGGAGTCGTGTGTCTTCCAACCCCAGGCACGTGTGTCGGCAAAGGACCTGTTCCAGGCTTACTGCGAGTGGGCCGAGCAGGCTGGCGAGAGGCCACTGTCGCAGCGCTGGTTCGGCCTGCGGATGGGCGAGCGCGGCAACTGTGAGACATATACTGGTGCGAAGGGGTACAAGTGGTGGCGTGGGGTGGGACTTGCCGACCGCAGGTCTGAAGGTCAAGTTGACCTTATTGACCTTGTTGACCTAGATCATGAGAATTCCTCATGCGCGCATGAGGAAAACGATTCATGCGCAAATACCTCATGCATGAGAAATCTACATGAACCAGGTCAACAAGATCAACATCATCAACCCGCCGATTCCGGTGAGGCTGAGAACGACCTGGACTGGTCCGACGGGGAGGCGTTCTGATGCCATACCTGGAGACGCTCGCCAAGCACGGCATTCGGGCATCCGTCCGGTCGGGGAACATCCTCTGGCTTGAGCCGAGGTCGGCCATCACCGACGACATCCGCACCTTGGCGCTCGAGAACAAGGCGGCGATCATGCAGGAGCTTCAGGAGGCGAGCGCTCCGACGCCGTCGACTGAGCATCTGTTTCCAAGAGATGGCTGTTTGCCCTCTACGCTGTCCGTCGCACCGGAAGCTGTCGCGCAAGTGGATGCGATTCGCGAGGAGGCGATGCAGTTGGGATGGACTGAAGCGGGTCTCTATCAGAACCGAGGGCGATATCCGTTTCCCTATGGACAGGAGTATGGCCTGGTCTGCTTCCTTTCAGGCGCTCGGCAGGTTGGAGAGGTCACAGCGTGCATACATCGAGATCGTCTACCTGCACGAGCACGGCAAGCCCAACCGCCTCTATAACCCGAACGTGCCTCAACCTTGGCTCAAGCGAACCGATTTCTGAAAAACATATACGCGAAAGTACTACACTTCTCGGAATGCGCCGGTAAGTAATCAGTGGGAACCTATCGGCGTATATGCAAGGCAAAATTCGCCTTCCATGCCCATCTCCGGACTGCGCAAACAATTATGGTCGACTCAGAACACATCCACGATCCATCATCGGGCGTAGGCTCGGAGGATACCAAGCGCCTCGAGCGCTGGCACAGGAACGCCGAGGTCAAACAGGGTCCTGGCGCGCCAGAGAATAACACGAACGCCCTTCGGCACGGCATCTACGCGGATCGCTTTCTCTCGGAAGAAGAGCGGCCACTCTTCGCCGCCATCATTGCCCAACTGCACGAGGACTTCGTGTTCAACAAGAGCTCGGACTTCATGCAGGTGGAGTTGGTGGCGGTCTACTTCCTGAAGCTGGGGCGAGCGCAGTTGGCGGGCGACTGGGATGCGGCCGAGAAGCTGGACCGGATGATCCGCTGCCACCTCAAGGACCTGAAGGCAACCAAGATAGCGCGGGAGGGTGAGGAGCCGAAGGGACCGGAGACGACGCCCGCTGAGTGGGCGACCGCGCTTCTTGAGAAGCTGAGGGAGTCAGAAGCCAAGTCATCCGATCAGTCCGAGCGAGTTCGCGGAGAAAACGCAGGAATGACTTCGCATAACACCGGCGCGGCTGCTGCCGACCGGCGCGATCCACGCGTGGATTCTCGGCTCGGCAGAAATCGGAGTTCAGATAAGACGTGTTATGCGAAGTCGGGATCTGCTCGAATGCTCCAGCCGCAGCAATGGGTGTCGGATTAGAGCCGCTCGATAGCTTCTTCGAGGGCCTCGTCGGCGAGGTGTGTGTAGATTTCGGTCGTGGAGATGTCGCGGTGATCCAGGGCGCGCTTGACCAGAAGCAGGTCGGAGGTCTTCGCGTAGAGGTGCGTCGCGAATGTGTGCCGCAGGCCGTGCGGGGTGATCTTCCTGGCGATGCCGGCGCGGCCGAGCCAATGCGTGAGTCGCAGCGCGATCTGCCGCTGGCATAATCGTGTTCCGCGTGAGGAAAGGAAGAGCGCAGGGCATTCGCCAGTGGCGGTGCGCCGGCGGTCAGCGAGGTAGGCTCGCAGCACGGTGCGCAGGGACGACTTGATGAACTTCACCTGCGGGATGCTGCCTTTGCCCAGGATGCGAATGTGCTTGCCGTCGAGGTCGACGTCGTCGATGTCCAGGTTCACTAGTTCAGAGAGGCGAATGCCGGTGCCGAGGAACAGCTCGAAGATGATGCGGTCGCGCTTGGCGAGTGGATTCGTCCTGTCGCGAAGCTCCTTGAGGAGCCTGCGCTTCTCGGCCTCGGTCAGGAACTCCGGGGGCCTGCGCGCTAGCCGTTTCGTGGTGATCGACTTCGCCGGATTGGATTCCACAAGACCAGCCTCGACTGCCCATGCAAAGAACGAACGGACCGACGCCTTGAAGCGATGCATTGTCGCCGGCGAGCGCTGCGATCCATCCTGCGAGTGCGTCACTGATGGATCGGTGAGCACGGCGTCTATCATCGCCGGCGTGATATCGGGGAGTGACGCGCTGGGATACTGGTCGCTAAGGACTCGCACGAACAGGCGCAGGTCTCTGAGATACGAAGAGACCGTGTGCTCCGAGCGCCCCTGCGCTCGGAGCCTCACGGCAAATGCTTCCAGCGACTGCTGCGAGATCGTTACTCGGCAGCAGCCGGATCGTCGGTGTGTTCGCCGGCATCCTGCACCTCACTCCCGTTCTTCAGGCTGCGTGCCCATCGGCGTGTCCTTCGGCAGCGGGAGCTTGTCGATGTAGCCCTGCTCCTTTGCCCACACGAGGAACGTGCGGAAGACGCGGATCGTCTTCTTGACCGTGATCTCCGAGCGATCCTTGTCGCCGCGCATCTTCAGCAGCGCGTCCGACTTGAGGAAGCTCCCGACGTGCGGGGTCAGGATCGAGCGGAGCTTCCTGTCCGGTTTGAAGAACGCCTCGACCTGCTGCAGGTCCATCCCGTAAGTGTAAAGCGTGCGTTCGGTCTTGCCCAGGGCCTTGAGGTGCTCAAGGTGTTCCTGGATAGCTTCGTGAAGAGTCTTTTCTGCCATTTCACTACCTCCAGTGATTGTGTCTTGCATTCACATTCACGCTTGGACCAGGCAAGAAAGTCAAGGCCGAATGCCACATTATTCGCAGAGAATGTTCGGAGGCGCATGTCAGTGAGCAACGTCACTTCCGAGGAGATGCGGATCGCGCTTTCCCTGCAGGACCCGGTGATGTGGGGTCAGACCTATCTGCGCAACCGGGACGGTTCCGACCGATCGTACTGGCCGCACCAGGTCGAGGACATGCACTGCGACAGCAAGAACATCGTCCACCTCGACGGCCGCGATGTCGGCAAGAGCATCGTGCTTACCACTGACGCGATGCACTTTGCCTTCACGACTCGCGGAGGACAGGGGCTTATCGCCGCTCCGCACCAGGGACATCTGGACACGCTTATCGAGGAGATGGAGTTCCAGCTCGATTCCAATCCCGATCTAATGGCCAGCGTCGCTATCACGAAGTACGGGAAGGTCAAGATCCACCGCAAGCCCTACTTCCGGGTGGAGTTCACCAACGGCGCTATCCTCTACTTCCGACCTGCCGGAGCCTACGGCGACGCTTTTCGGTCGCTGCACGTTGATCGCGTCTGGGTGGACGAGGGCGCGTGGCTCACGGAGAAGGCGTGGAAGGCGCTGCGGCAGTGCCTCAAGGCTGGCGGCAAGCTGCGCATCTACTCCACGCCCAACGGCCTGCGGAACACGACCTACTACCGGCTCACTCTGTCCTCGCAGTTCAAAGTGTTCAGGTGGCCCTCGTGGCTCAATCCGAACTGGACCGATCATCGTGAGAGCGAGCTTCTGGAGTTCTATGGGGGACGTGACACTTCCGGCTGGCAGCACGAGGTCGCCGGCGAACACGGCAAGCCCTCCTATGGCGCATTCAACATCGAGCATCTGAACCTGTGCCGCCAGGAGCTGCTGGAGTATCAGAAGGTCACGATAACCGGCGAGGAACTGCGCGACTGCGAGACCGAGGAGGAGTCATACGACCGGCTGGAGATGCTCCTGAACCTGATGCCGCAGGTCGGCATGTTCTGGATAGGCGGCGACCTGGGCTACACGAACGACCCGACGGAGATCGTCGTGTTCCAGGAGATAGAGGTCGGGGATCGCTCGGTCGTGAAGCTTGTCCTGCGCATCCATCTGGAGCACGTGTCCTATCCACACATCGCCCAAGTCATATCCCTGCTGGAGAGGTACTTCACGCCGGTCGGGATTGGCGTGGACAACGGCGGGAACGGTCTTGCGGTCGTGCAGGAACTCCTGACGCTCGACAAGTACAAGCTGCTGCAACTCGAAGGCCGGCTGCACGGCTACGACTTCGGCGGCATGACGACTCTTGCGGTGCGTGAAGGCCAGGAGGTGAAGAAGCGCACCAAGGAACTGATGACCAGCCTCATCAATGGCGCTCTGCAGCGCAGGCAGATGATACTGCCCTCTGACGACCTGGAGATAGAAGACCAGTTCACGACCCACACCTACACGCTCTCGAACGGCAACGTGATCTACTCCAAAGGCAACGACCACATCATCGACGCCGTCCGCTGCGCGATGCTCGTGCGGGAGCAGCGAAGCCTCGATCAGGTGAGCGAGGAGACGGTCTGCGTGATGCCGGTGCTGACGGACCCGATTTTCTTCTGATCGGCGTTCGCTATGTTCTCCGGCAGCCCCGACTCCGCAACCGCAAGAAGCGTCGATAGTGGAATGCGCAATGCTCTGGCTATGACGATCATCTCGGAAAGCTCCAGATCGTTCTTGCCGTCTTCCACAAAGGCCACATAGTCCGTGTCTACTCCGATGATCCTGGCGAGCTTATCGCGGCTGTAGCCGAGCTTCTCCCGCCTTGCCACGATTGCCTGCCCTAATACTCCCTGATACTCCATCGGGTCTTTCATTGCTGATCTTCTCCTTTGTCGCGAGTCTGCGCCGAAGCGCGGGGTGCATTCAAACTCTGTTCGGCAGGTGAAGTCAAGGCATGTGCGGCAAATGGTTGAAGTTATTCCCGTGCAGGCCGAATGCGACGAAGATGCCCACGGGCGGGTCGAGCAGTCTGTCGCACATCCTCAGCATGCTGGTGATGGCATCCACGGCGAGCGCGACCGATAGGCAGGCGAAGAACGAGTCGGGGCAATCAGTGAATCTGAACACGAACGCTGAAGCCGTCGCGCCTGCCGCGTAAATCCACATCGTATTGAACCGTCTCATGCTTGCCACCTCCACGCTTAGTCAGGGCGCTTGCCGCATTCTCCTGCCATCATGTTTGTGCCACGTGGAGTGCTACTTATATGATTCGGTAAATACCAGTATTTTGAGCGGGGAATGATGACGTGGCCGCAGTGCTCTCAGCGTGAACGAACAGCAAACCCGGCAGTATTGCCGGCATCGTAAAGGTAGCACACGGCGGAGCCTACAGTTCGTCGCCGGCCCCGGTAAGTAATCAGTGAGAGCGTGCATCTCGCGGCCACATCGCCGCGTGCGCGCTCCGACCCCGTAAGGATCGAGGTCAGCGTGGAGAGCGAGAGTCGAAAGCCCCGTCCAAGGAGAACTGCAAACAGATCGGCTGGCGTTGTCGACACCGCCGCGAACGAAGCGCAGGGCATCATCGTCGCGCCGCTGGCTACTGCGGCTATGCTGGACTCGTCGACCTTTGCGAAGCTCCATGCCGACGAGTGCGCGATCCCGAAGACCTGGGAAGACCGGGCGAAGAAAGCCTGGGAGTACTATGTCGAGGAGCCGCTGGTCAAGAACTGCATCAACTCCTGGCGCACGTTCGCGGTGGGCGACGAGATCAAGATCACCAGCGACGATGACACCGTGAAGGAGGAGGCGAACGATCTTGCCGACCGGCTCGATGTTTCCGAGTTCGTGAAGGACATGATCCTCCAACTGCTCGTCAAGGGCGACGCGGTCGGGTTCAAACGATACACCAAGGACGGCAAGGACATCGAGGAAGTCACGTGCGTGAACCCGGTCTCGATCAAGGTGAAGTATGCCCAAGGCCAGCTCGTCGAGGTGCAGCAATTCCCCGAAGACAGCCCGGCCACAGGCGACGGTCTGAAGCTGCCGGTCGAGCAGACTCTGCACCTCAAGTGGGATGCCCCATCGTTCTCTCCTCGCGGTAACTCCCTGGTCCTGCCGGCGTTCGAGTCCATCGAGCTTCTGCGGGACTATCGCCGCGCGGAGAAGGCCATCGCGAAGCGCTGGGCGACACCGTTCCGGCTCCTCAAAGTCGGCGGGGCATACGGGCAGAAGATGGTGATGCCCGACCAGAAGATGCTCGAACAGGTCCGCGACATGGTCAACAAGATGGACCTCAAGAGCGGCCTGGTCGTGCCGTTCTACGTGACGGTCGAGACCCACGGCACCGAGGGGCAGGTCCTCAACGTCGAGGAGAAAGTGCGGGAGGTCAAGGAAGACATCGTCGTCGCGCTGGGTCTTTCGCGCTCACTCGTCGCCGGCGACGGCCCAAACTTCGCAACGGCGTCGGTGAGTATGCAGAAGATGCTCATCATGATCCGGGAGATAAAGCACGCGGCGACGGACGATCCTCGACTGGATATTCGCCGACTGGCTGGAGATGTCCGGGCACCAGGACAAGAGCGTGCAGTTCGTCTTCAACGACCTCGATCCCACGGACGCGGTGGACTTCAAGAAGCTCCTGATCGAGCTATACGACCGCAAGCTCATAAGCCGCTCAAGCCTGCAGCTCAAGATGGACCTCGACCCGGATGTGGAGGAAGCGCATCGGCGCAGCGAGGGCAAGTCCGTGGACCTGCTGGACGAGAAGCAGGTCAAGCCGATTGTCGATATGGTCGTGGCCGGGATCATGGGCATCGAAGCCGCGCAGGAGATGCTCGGCCTCGATCCGGCAAAGAACAAGCCGGCTCAAGCACAGGCGGCGCTGCACTACGCGATCGAAATGTGCGACTCGTGCGGCTTCTTCGGTGACGAGCAGAACAAGTGCGGCGTCACGCAGGCCGAGACCACGTTCGACTCCCCCGCCTGCCGCTTCTTTGAACACAAGAGAGTCTGAGGGCGCAAGCAATGCAGGCACCGATGTGCGCCATCGCCGACACGACCTCTCAGGCTCAGGCAATCCGCGAAGCCACACTGAAGAGCCTGCTTGCCCGCGACCTCTATTCGGAGCAGGTCGCGCATCAGCTCACGCAGTCCCTCAAGTCCGCGCAGGAACAGGTTCACAAGGCGCTGCTTAACTACAAGAGCCTCGGTTCGCTTCCCGACAACAAGCTCGCGGCGCTGAAGGGCCTGGAGAAGCTCGACGCCGAGATCCGGGACGCGATGAGGACACTGCGCAAGGACCAGACCCTGATGTTCCGCAGCAGTTCGCGGGCGGCTTTCCGCAAGGGTGTCTATCGAGGGATCGAGGAGTTCGCGACTGCGCAGATGCCGTTCTACCGTGATCTCACGCCGGACGGGATCGACAAGCTCACGACCATCGGCGTTCACGCTCATCGACACCGACGCGCTCGACTTCATGGCCAACTACAACCTGGTGCTCGCGGGCGACGTGCATCGTGAGCTTGAGGCCGGCATCAAGCGCACGATCCTGTCTGGTATCGCCACGGGCAAGGGTGTCGAGGACATCGTGCGCGACCTCGGGACGGTGATCGAGGACAAGGAGTCGTTCCGCAACGCTGGCGGCAAGGTGTTCACCAAGGCGCAGTACCGGATGGAGATGATCGCCCGCACCGAGGTCCTGCGCGCTCACAACCAGGGCCGCATCAAGTTCCACCAGCAGGTCGGCGTGCAGAAACTCGAATGGGTGGCGATGGAAGACGAGCGGATGTGCCCGGTCTGCGGCGGCTTCGATGGCAAGGTCTTCGACACCGACCGCTTCCCCAGCCAGCCCGCGCATCCCAACTGCCGGTGCACCAGCGTGGTCGCATGGCCGCTGGTCATTTGTGGCGGTGATCTCGGCGCGACCGCTGCGCCTGGCCAGAGCGCCTGTATCCTTCCTCCCCAGGCGACTGAACTACAGGCACAACAGAAAGCCGAAGAAGAGAAGAAGCTCAAAGGCGCATTCGAGTCCGGGCAGATCGCGGACCTCGGCACTCTCACCGTCAAGCAGCTTCAAACACTCGCGAAGCAGAACGGCATAGCCGTCGCCCGCACGAAGTCCGACTTCATCAAGCTCCTCGACCTGGCAGAACCTGGAATCCACCACGGCGATCTGGCTGGCAAAGCGCTCCAGGCAAAGATCAAGCAGTACAACATCGCAGCGCTGCGAAGCAAGGACGAACTGGCCTACTCCTTGCCGAGAAGCAGGCGGTGATCAAGCAGGCCAAGGCACTGGAAGAGGCCGCGAAGAACGCCGCCCCTCAGACCGACCTCTCCAGCTTGACTATGGTCCAGCTCAAGGACATGGCCAAGCAGCACGGCGTGTCACTGAACCTCACCAAGTCTGAAGTCATCGAGATGCTGGACGGTCTTGAGCCGCACATAGACCATTACAACTACTCCGGCAAGACCCTGATCGCCGCGAAGCAGAAGTACGGCATTCCTCCGCTCAAGAACAAGGAGCAGCTCGCCAAGGCTCTGGAGAAAGCGGCCGGCCAGCAGATGGCTGACCAAGCCAAGCAGCAGGCCCTCGATGCGGCGAAGCAAGAGGCGCTGAAGAAAGCCGAGCAAGCTCTCAAGGACGCCACATCGCAGATAGTAATGCCGTCCTCTCCCGACGCAGTACTCATCGTTCCTCGATTCAGTAAAGGCTGCCGAAGCGGAACTCGCAAAGGACTCCGGGCTGCCGGCGTCGGTGCTCCAGGAACACGCCAAGGAGATCGCGCTCAAGAAGCACACGTTCCAGCAGCAGGTCGCGGCGATGAAGTCGGGCGAGCTCAAGGACCTTGCGAAGCAGACCAAGGTCAAGCACTGGCAGTGGGCATCGAAAGACGAACTGACTACCCTGTTCACGGAGACTGATCCGACGAAGGTGTCGGCGGCGCAGGCGAGTATCGAGGCGAAGCACGCCAAGTGGGCCGAGAAGCATCTCGCGACGCCGGGCAAAGCTGCCCAGCCCAACAGCCAAGCCGACAGAGCCACAGCCACTCTCACAGCCAGTCACATCCGCGTCCCCGAACACATTCGCGAAGAAGGGATCGGAGTTCGACGCCGTCGATGCGGCCTGGGCAGAGCATGGCAAGCCTGAGAAGTTCAAGTATGACGGCAAAGCCAATGTCGGCGGCGCGCACGAGAAGGAGTTCTGGCTGGACGAGAACGGCGACAAGTGGCTCTTCAAGCCGCGGCAAAGCGTCGGATGAGTTCATCGCGCATGGCGAGGAGGCCGCCTACAAGATTGGCAGGCTGATCGATCCGGATGCCATCGAAGTCAGAACGATCCGCCTCAACGGCCGCACGGGCTCGATCCAGAAGTGGCGAAGACCGGTCTCGCCAAGGAACACGACTTCTCAGCTATCGACGTCACCGAACTCTCAGCGCGACGAGATCGCGCAGGTTCAGCGCGAGCACGTGATTGACTGGCTCATCTCCAACCACGATGGGCACTCCAAGCAGTTCCTGCGCGCCAAGGACGGCAAGGTCTACGGCATCGACAAGGGCCAGCTCTTCAAGTTCCTGGGAGAGGACAAGCTCTCCATCGATTACCATCCCAACGGCGTCTGCGGCGAGAGTGAGCCGTTCTACAACACGCTCTTTCGCGCCGCGAAGCAGGGCAAGGTGGCGGTCGATCCGTCCGTCACGCTGCGCTACATCCGCGAGGTCGAGCGGATATCCGACGATGACTACCTCGCGCTGATACGGCCGTATGTCGGAGGGCAGGTTCGGCAGCAGCGAGGCAAAGAGAAAGGCGTTTCTACGAACTGGCGCTTGCGCGCAAGCACAGCCTGCGCACGGACTTCGAGGGGTTCTACGCCGATGTCCTAGGCAAGCCGGGGTTCAGGTTCGAGGACGTGGTCGAGGCGCCGGTCAAAGGCAGAATCGGTAAGGCCGAGGAAGATCTGCTGGAAGACGTGCGGCGGCTGGGCTGGCAGGGAAAGACTCTGCCAATCGATGAGAGCGACATCGAGGACCAGAATGCGCTCATCTTCACCGAGACCATCAACGGGCAGCAGCGCACGGTGATCAAGATGAAGATCCGGCCGGAGGCTGAGCCGAAGATCCTGCCGCAGCTCAGGAAAGCCGACCGCCAGACCACCGTCCCCAAGGTCGGCCAGCCCTTGTCGGAAGACAGCTTCTCTGGCGATATCCTCGCGGCGGTGAAGACGATCAACCACCATGCTCAGGATGGAGGCTACAACCAGGCCACACATCGACAAGGCTGCGAAGCACCTGGAGGCGCTGCGCAAGCTCGCGAAGTCCGATGATCCTGACGTGCGAGAGATGGCAGCGAACTACATCGGATGGATCGAAAAGGTTCAGCAGGCGGCACAGGAGCGCCAACGGATATCCGGCGTCTTCGAAGCGTATCTGAAGAGATACCCGTCGCCCAAGAGCAAAGCTAAGGAACTGGACTTCACCGTCCGCAAGTCCAAGGTGTTGATGACCAAGCGGACGATCAGCAAGGGCGAACTCGCGGTCGAGAAAGAGGGTGCGGACAACACCGCGCTGTTCAAGGGCCGGTCGATGCGCGACGGTGAGCAGTATGAAATCGACTTTGGCGACGGCATCACCGCCGTGTATAGACCGTGGTCGGACAAGAACCATTATGCGCAGCAGGGCGAGTTCGAGCTTGTTCTGCCAGATCGTCCAGACCCGAAGACCCTCGACAAGGCGCTTGAGCATATCGACAGAGCTTGGAGTGAATGCCACAGTTTCGACTGCCGAGGACTCTGAACTGATGTATCTTGGCAAGGCGGCCTATATCGCCAAGACCGACCGTGAGCCGGAGTACACGAAGATGATCTCCGACCTCGACGCCAGGAACGCCTCCAAGGCCGAGCAGGTTCAAGCGATGCGATCGGTACTGGGAGAAGCGGCTGGGTGTTACTGACATCACGAAGACTGCCTGGCTATGATCCAATAGGCGAGTATCAGCGGGGGTTCAAGGACAGCAAGATCGCGGGAGGCTATCGGCAGCAATACCGCTTCGACATCTCGGACGCCGATCTGGAGCGCGAGATGAAAGGCTACGGCCTGCATCACCATCTCACGAACGGCGAAAGCGTAAGCTCGTTCCTTGACACGGCGCTTGGAGACAACGGAGCGATGATAAGCACGGTCGAGAAGCTTCGAGCTGGGATAACGCCGGGTGGCATGTCCCCTGCGGAGGACATGAACAGCGGCGGGGCGACCTACGTCTTCACCCGCATCAAGAAGCTACCCACGGCATCCTCGGGTGAACCCGGGCTCTACTTCAAGAAGCAGCTTCTGCGACGGATGGACGCGATAAGCTATAACCACGACTGCTACGGCAAAGTGAAGGACGACTTCGTCTCTCAAAACCGTGGGGCCGACCCGGGACGTGGAAGAGCATTCTCCCGCAACTCCAGCAATGAGACCATCCTCAAGTACTCCGTCACGCTGCTGGACAACCTGGAGTGCATCGTCGTCCGGGGTCAGACCGAGCGAGAGAAGGTCCTTGCGGTGTTCAGGAAACACGGCATATCAGTATTGCCGGATGGGCGCAGAATCGAGGAGATAGTGATAGACAGATGAGCATAGCGGATTTCATTGCGAGCGAAAAGTCGAGGCTGCAGGCGCTCTTCGATCCATTCAACGAGGACGGCTCCTGGATGGACGATGCGGGAAGGCACTGACGAACCGCTTGAGTTCGGGCTGATCGATAGCTACACTGTCACGCGCGTCGCGCCGCACTTCGATGCCGCGGGCAATGTCACCAAGACTGATTTCTGGCTCCTCTTCAAGTCGGCGGGCTACAATAACGGCTGGCAGTACGCCCACACTATCAAGGTCGTCGATTGGAGCCAGGACGATACATATCTTCTCGACCTCACAGACGACCTCGGCCGGCGCTACCACATGGAACTGCTGTTCCCGACTCAGGACCTCGCGCTCTGCGCCGACTGGAAAGACTGGCAGGCATACAAAGCCGAGAACAAGGCGATGTTCGAGCAGATCGACGCGCAGCTTCTTGAGGAGCACGCGAGCATCGCGGAGGCGTGGCAATGAAGCTGCGATACATGATCGAGTATGCGCTTCGTGACCGGGACACGAACCCGCACTACGAGCCCATCGGCGTCTGGGTGCAAGGTCCTGGGCCGGGGCTGGATATCGTGATGGAATACCTGCCTGGCAATGAGGAGTTCCAGGAAGACGCGGACTGGGTCATCAACCGGCTGGTGGAGAACGACATCAAATCGCTGCCGGAGGATTTCCTGGAGTATCACCAGGCGACGATGTCGCCGTATCGTGGGATGCGAGGAGAGATTGTGGAGACGGAGGAGTTCGCGACGGCAAAGGAATGCATATATCAAGTTATCGCGACACTTCTCATATCAATGCAGTCTTGAGCCAAGGCACAACTGGGAGGAGTTCGCCGGAGACTACTCTGGAATCGACCAGAACACAGAGTGCCCAACAGCTATTCACTATGCGCTATTCGTCCGTTTGTGAGGTCAACGAGACTACTGCGACAAGCAAGACTATTAGCGCGAAGCTGCACAGGACTTCTGAGGACACTGCTAGCCTAGCCAAGAAGCTTGACGGTGCGATGTCACCGTATCCCAGAGTGGCAATCGTGACGATACTGAAGTACAACAACTGAGCAAACGGACTCTGGTCGATTGCCAGTCCGTGAAATGCACTTCCACCTATGCCTACCTTGCTAAGGCCGGCGTATATGCCTCCATAGCCTAGAACCAAGACTCCAAACGTGACGAGGAACACCGTAACGAACTCACTAACCACATCCTTTCGTCTAGCGGTCGCTTCTCCCATCTCGGGAGGAAGCCCCATCTGCACTGACATATTGGCTGCATTGGCTTTGTCGCGAGCGTGGTCGAATCTGTACCATTCGGGAAGCGATCAGATGGGCGATCTGAACTAGACCGCCTGTAGCAAATGCAAACATAGCCAGGAACACCACCGACGCCGTCATCACGGAATCGTCCGAGACAAGTGCTGCAAGCATTGCTGTGAGAAGCATCAAGTTAAGCCACCTATACGCCATATTGGCGCCAGCTTGCCCACAGGTCCTCTTCACAAATCTCATTACTCGAGATTCAGGTCGACGGTAACGCGCATCAAGTTCCTGAATCCTGCGACCTGCCCACCTCTGAACTTCTCTCAGCCCCTCACGAAATGTAGGCACGCCACTTGTAGTGACAGGCTGGTTTGCTATCTGCATCTGGAGTCGCAAATCTCTGATGTACCCGTCATAGTCCACTTTGCATGTCTTGCTCTTGCATGCAAGCCACAACAACGTGCCAATCAGTTCATAGGTCCTGATCAGCAACAACAGTGATACGGCAAGCAGCGGAATAGTCACCATCCACGACTTAGGCAAGACGGGCCAGAACGGTCGATTGGACAGCAAAGCCGGTGGTTCTTCCCATATTCCCCTCCCGTGGTCTATGGCATCAATCTGCATTCTCTGCAGCTTGGATCCATACTTGATGTTGGGTGGACACGGGATCGCAATCGCATAACCTGATCTAATCACGACAGCATTGAGCAATGAACCATCATCGAGCCATACGTATGCCAGTAGACACCCTTCGTTGTCTCTCTCTCGAATGTCAGTCTCAACGATTACAGTTCTTTTCACTGCCAGTACCTGCAAGACCGATCCTGCTCTGTTGAGCACAGACTCTGGCATTCTGATATCGTCGCTCTGAGCAGGGGACCTCACACCAATGAGTCTGACTTGGCCGAGGCCTGAACGCATAGTGTCATTCCATCAATAACGTCGGTTACCACGTGCGAACCCAGATTTCTTGCCTCAACATTAGGCACACACATCAAGACTGTCAGAAGGGTCAGTGTGACAAAGAGAGCCAGCCGACCCCGTCGGTATGCTCTGGGATTTGGCACACGTAACACTATCATTCTGCGTTCGCTTGCACAGAAAAGCATGTCAGATCTCTCATCTTAGCAAATAGGGCGTAACCAGATCCGCTCACGTGGTTTGCCACGACTAAGCGGCTTCTAATCGAATCAGCTAGAACGTCGACCGGCGCCACGACGTGTGGAAGATCTCGTTATGATGCTCGATCTCTGGCAGAAAGTCCGGACGATTGTTCAGCACATAGTCCCTGTCGGCATCGGAGACGGGCTCACAAGGAAGATCAATGTGGCTGGCCACCAATAAGTCTGAGAGCCCATCAGCAATAGACACCGGTGCCAGGAGCCCCGCGAGGGAACCCTCACAGAGGCTATCGAGCTGAACCAAAATGCCGTTTCGCAGAAGGCCCGTGACGGCCGGATTATCAATCGGTAGCCGCAAAGTATTTTGCCCCTGTATGAAGAACTCCCGCAGGACACCCTTCTCCTGATGCGACAACCTCCTGAGAGGGACCGGCAGCCGTCCGAACTCGAAACTAGCCCGCTTAGAACTACGGGCGCGGGCTTGCCAAGCCCAGTGAAATGAGTTCACGAGAATCGATACTGCAGACAGCAGAAACACCACAGCGACCCAAGTGCCATATGCGCCGACGAACTCAGCCATTCTCAATCTGTGTAGCATCCTCGCTGGCGAGAACAGGAGCACACCGGACGCGATAGCGATGATCCACAGATGCCTGAAAGGAAGCTTGATAAGCTGCACTATTCTTGATGCGATATCAACGCTCACATACTCCCCCTGTTATCCAAGGCTGAATGGTAGAGAATTTCAGCCAGCAACTGCCTTCTGTCAAACACACGCGTGACATGGACATGCGGAATGGATGAGGCTAGGACTCCATGGTCGGCCCTCACGCACTCAATGGTGCCCTCTACACTTCCTGATTTCCTCCGGTAAGTAACCATTGGAAGAGCCAGTCTGCATTGGCCCCTGCAGCCGGAGAGATGGATGGAGCTTTTCGCCACGGACCTTGATCGGCTGGCGTTCCTGCTGGAGACGGATGCTTCCTGCTACCTGGAAGACCTTATCGCCCAGGGCGCGGAGCTTGTCACCGAGGAACTGCCGCCGGATGAGCGTCCGAAATACATCACCAACTACATAGGCTCGAAGCAGAAGCTCGTTGACTGGATCTGGAAGCACACGCCGGAGGGAGTCGCGAGCGTGCTTGACGCGTTCTGCGGCTCGGCGGTCGTCGCGTATATGTACAAGACCAAGGGCCTGCGCGTCGTCGCCAACGACCGGCTGCACTACTCCCACCACGCCGCCCGGGCCATCATCGAGAACGGCAGCGTTCGCATCAGCCCAGGAGGAACTCGACGCGCTGCTTGCCGACAACCCCAAGGCCGGCACGTTCGTCCGGGACAACTTCAAGGGCCTCTTCTTCGCCGACGGCGTCCACAAGGTCATCGACACCATCCGCGCGAACGTCGACGCGCTCTCCGGGTTCAAGAAGGACATCGCGCTCTTCGCCCTCGGCAAGACGTGCATGTCCGGCAAAGGCGGCTTCGGCCACTTCTCCTCTTCGACCGATTACGGCAAGCGGCAGGACACCCCCGACGAGTTCAAGGAGCGGTTCGCGAACAACGTCGCGCGCATCAACGCGCTCGTCTTCGACAACGGCAAGGAGTGCAAGGCGACCTGCAAGGACATGAACGACGCTGCTGGCCGATGCCAAGGTGGACCTCGCCTACTTCGACCCGCCCTACGCGACCGAGTTCTCGACGACCAACTACGAGAAGGCCTATCACTTCGTCGAAGGCCTGATGACCTACTGGGACGGGCTGAAGATCGTGGCGGACTCCAAGACCCACCACTACGAGACCGACCACAAGACGGTCACCAAGGCGAACGCCGGCGAGTTCTTCGGCACGTTCCTCGCCAACGCGAAGCACATCCCGAACTGGCTCATCTCCTACCGCGACCACGCCTACCCGAACGAGGGGGAGATGAAAGACATCATCTCGGCAAACGGCATGTCCAGCCGGATGCAGTCGCAGGAGCACCAGTATCGCATTTCCGCGAAGCATTGCGAGAACTCGGTTGCCATAGAGCGGCTGTTCGTCTGCACCAAGGGCGGCAAGTCTGCTCAGGCAGATGAGGACGGCCATTCACCGGAAGTGACCCTGCGCATCGAGGAGAACATGCAGGCCCTGGCGGATGCGCCTCTTGCCGACGAACTGGAGCTTCTGAGCTGCCAGGCCGGCGAGGACCCGGTCCGCGTCACCGGCTTCATGGGCAACAAATACATGATGCTCGGCTGGATCGAGCGGCAGGTGCCGAAAGAGGCGAAGACCATCGTCGATGCGTTCTCCGGTGGCGCGAACGTCGCCTACCACTTCAAGCGCAAGGGCCTGAAAGTCATCGCGAACGACCTGCTGCTCTATCCCTATCACATCGCCCGGGCCGTGGTCGAGAACTCCCACGAGACTCTGACCGACGAGGATATCGAGAAGATCCTCGCGCCCAACGCCGACGCCGGCACGTTCATCGTCGACAACTTCCACGGCTACTACTACACCAAGAAGGTGCTCGCGTGGCTCGATCAGGTGTGGGCGAATATCCAGAAGCTGCCCGGCTACAAGAAAGACCTGGCGCTCGCGGCGCTCGGCAACACCGTGAAGGCCAAGTGCCTCTACGGCCAGTTCCATCGCTCGAAGACTCAACCTCAAGGCCGACATGGAGCTGACGCCGACTGAGACAGAGGCCGGCGGATTCAAGGAAAGCCAGCTCACCAGCATTCCCAGTCTCCAGCATGGTCGAGAGCTTCAAGCGATATGCGAGCCAGCTCAACAAGCTGGTCTTCGACAACGGCCAGGAGTGCAAGGCGTTCCACGGCGACGCGGTCGAGGCGGTGCGCAAGTTCGGCGGGGATGTGCTGTATCTCGACCCGCCCTACATCACCCAGTTCTCGAACAACGACTACGAGTATTCGCTGCACTTCGTCGAGGGGCTTGATGAACCGCTGGGCGGACAAGGAGCTGCTCAGCGACAACCGCCGCAGCTACAAGTCGCGGACCCACTACGACCGCGACAGCATCCGCTCGCTCATAGAGAACCTGGCGTCGGAGGCCCGCGGCAAGTACGGGACCGTCATTCTCTCCTACCGCGACAAGGCATTCCCGACCGAAACGAGATCCGCGACATCTTCTCGCAGCGCTTCGGCAACGTGCGCGTCCGGGGGATGGATGTCGAGTATGGCATTGTCCTCGGCAAGGAGAGCGAGGGCAAGCACGGCCGCGAATTGCTCTTCGTCGCCTCGAATGGCAAGGGTGCGCCCAAGGCCGCTGCGGCTGCGCTGCCGGCCAACTGCCACACGTCCATCCCGGTCGAGGTGAGCTATAGCCGAGGGCGACGGGCTTTCCGCTTCCGCTCTCGATCTGAACCCGAATGCGGGCGAGCCGCAGTTCAGCTTCATAATGTGCCGCGCGGGCACGAACAAGAACGGCGACCACTTCACCGCCGACGAGCTGGCGGCTCGCTACACCACGGCGATCAACAAGAAGATCGACCTCAAGCACTCGCAGGACCTGACGGATATCGTCGGCGGGATCATCAACTCCGAGTTCATCGAGGACGAGACCGGCGGGCGCGTCGAGTGCGTGGGCGAGCTCTATGTGGCTGAAGCGCCGGCGGCGGCTCTTGCCTACAAGCTCATGAAGCGCGGCATCATCAGCCAGGTCTCGATGGAGTGCGACTACGAGATGGGCGAGTGCTCCATCTGCGGCAAGACCGTCGCCTCCAAGAACGACTACTGCACCCATCTCCGCAAGTACAAGGGCGGCGAGTTCCAGGGCAAGCCGGTGTTCGAGATCCTGCACGGCGTCACGTTCACCGGGCTTGGTCTTCTGGACCGCAAAGGCGCCGACGAGAACGCACGGATAACCCAGGTCGCCTCGCAGCAGGCAACCCAGACATCTTCAGGAGGACATCCAGTGGAAGACGAGAGACAGCGACAGACGAGCAGCACGAGGATGCTGCCAAGAAAGGACGCTCCGGGCGGCGGAGGCGCTGCCGCCCGCGGACGACAAGGCCCGCATAAAGGAGCTTGAGGACGAGAACAAGCAGCTCAAGCAGCAGGTCGCCGGATCTGCAGAAGCACAGTTCAAGAACTTGAGGCGCAGAGCAAGGCTGCCGCGAACAAGGCTCGTGCCCAGAAGCTGATACAGAAGCTTGAGAAGGGCGGCATGACGTTCGCTTCGGACGAGGAGCGCGAGAAGGAACTCAGCCGGCTCGCCGGCCTCTCCGACGACGCATTCGCCGCCGCCGAGGCAACCTATGATCGGGCTATCTCAGCGAAAGCCCGGCTGCCCTGAAAAGGGCGAGCGACAGACAAAGACGGCGACGACGCCAACAAGTCCAAGGCCGACTCGAAGGGCGGCGACAAGCAGCTTCGAACCGACGCCGGTGTGCGGCCGCTTGACGTGGACGACACGAAGACGAGCCTTGAGGACAAGCTCAAGGCGGGCTTCATGGCCGCATACCAGGACCGGATCGGGGCGACTGCCGGCAAGTCGTAGCCTGCTCACCCATGCAACACCATCAATCCAGGAGGAAGCAACGTGCCATATATGAATCCGAGCCATCGCGGCACCGCATACGGCGATGGCTATATGCAGGGCGAAGGCAAGCTCGGCCAGGTTGTGAAGCTGGTCGGCAATGACCTCTTCGCCGTCAACACCGACCCGGCCGTGAAGTCCTTTGGCGTCCTCATCAAGGACTACAAGAACGGGGAGATGCCCGGCATCTTCTGCATGGGCGGCATCTACGAAACGGATGTCTTCGAGGGCACCATCAACCCGAACGACGACCTGAAGGTCTCGGCGAACGGCAAGCTCACCGCCGGAGTCGGGAGCCGGAGACCTGGTCATCGCTAGGGCTATCTCGATATCGGGCGGGGAACTCAAGTTCCGCCTGCTCATCTAGGAGGGGCCAGTGGAACCAGACACAAGTGAACGTGCACAGCCAGGAATACATGGACGCGATGGCCCGCCTGATGAGCGAGGCCCTGGAGTCCCCCGAGGGCATGCGCGCCCTTGCCGCAGCCATCGCCGACCCGATTGAGCAGGAGATAAAGCGCAAGGAGATCACCTCGCTGCTCCTGACTCAGCACGACCTGCCCAAAGGCGAGCGGCCGATCTACCAGAAGAAGCCCAAGGTCAAGGCTTACTGGATAAGCAACGAGGGCGAAGCTCGGGAGCAGGAACTCGGACAGGATGAAGATCGAGTTCCCGACCCACAGGATCCACTCCGCGCCGATGGTCGATATCTCGGTCCTGAAGCACGGCAACATCGGAACGCTGATGGACATCCAGACATCGGCCGCTGCGCGAGATACGCAAGGAGATGGACAAGCGCACTATCACGGTCATCTCCGCCGCCATCCCCGCCGCGAACACCATTGAGGTCACGGGCGGGAAGCTCACCGACGACGCGCTGAACGAGGCAATCTCCATCATCGAGGACCTGGAACTCACGGTGAAGTACATCGTGATGCGCGGTCGGCGGTTCAACGACATGCGCGACTGGGACCTCGACCCGGAGACCAGGGCCGAACTGCGGACCAAGGGCGTCATCAAGAACTACGGCACCGGCGGCATTCTGCTGACCGCGTCCGCCGAGATGAACGAGATCATTCTCGTTCCTGACGAGGAGATCGGGAAGTTCCCGGTCCGCGAGTCGCTCAAGACCGATCCCATCGAGCAGAAGACCCGGTTCAAGACGGGCTGGCTCGTGTGGTCGGAAGTCGGCCAAGGCGTCACGCGGCCCGACATTCTCGCCAAGATCCGGATACTGGCTTAGGAGGCGCACATTGGTCAAGATAAAGAACGTCCGACCGGGGATTCTCATCATTGCCGACGCTGGGCTCAAGCTTGCGCCGGGCGAGTCGGTCGATCTGGATGCACTCACACCACAGGCGCGGAAGGCCATTGATGATGGTCTGCTCGCCTGCACCGAGAAGGCGGCTGCAGCAAAGCCTGATGCCAAAGCCGACAACAAGACGGCCACCACAGCCGAGAGCAAACCCAAAGGCAAGACTGCCGCCGATGCCGCAGGCAACAAGGAGACAGCCAAGAAGAGCAAGGTCCAGCCCGCAGAAGGCGAGCAGCCTCAGGCTCCCGATGGCGACCCGGAGCAGAAGCCGGAGCAGCCGGGTGAAGCGGGCCAGGGTCAGCTCCTGGGGACGGAAGATGCCCCTAAGTGATCTGGTCGGACTGCTGCGCGCCGATCTTGCCGACCCGAACGCGGAGACGTTCAAAGACGAAGTGCTCAAGCGCTGCATCCTGAAGAGCGTCTCCCCGGTCGGTCGCGACCTCGGTGTGGAGATGTCGGTCAGCATTGGCGAGGTGATGCCGGAGCCGCAGGGCGAAGCACTTGAGATGCTGCTCCTGCAGGCTCAGATTGAAGCTTGCCGGTTCATGCGCATCGCGACCGCTAATTCGTTCTCGTTTTCATCGGGCGACAAGCGGGTGGACAAGACGAGCCAGCCGCAGAACTGGGCGAAACTGGAGAGTGACCTGACGGCGACCTATCACGAGCGGCTTCGGGAGATCAAGCCGGATGCGGCAGTCGATGATGGCTACATCTTCACGCCGAAGCCGCTCAGGCCTGTCATATTCGAGCAGGGTCGGCATCACCATCACGATCACCATGGCCATACTCACTGATTCGGAGAAAGTGGCTGCGGCTGCCGAGGTCAGGAGATCTCATCACTGCATCGGGTCAATCGGCAACGCTGCTGAGAAAGCAGTCAGGTGAGAACCTGTATGGCGCCGACGAGGGGACGTTTGCGGAGGTCTGCACATTCGCGCTGGAGCTTTCAGAGGCTCCGCCAGCAGACATTGCGCAGAAGGCCGATGCGGTCGCAAGTGTTCTGCCTGAGCTGGATGTTCGCGTGGAGGATCGTGTTCGTTTCGAGAGTCGAGACTTTCGTGTGCAGACCGTTGCGCCGCAGTCGCTCTTCGGAGTGGTGACGCACAAGGTGCTTGAGTTGGTGGTGCTGCATGGCGATTAGGCGGTTTGGCGACTGGGAGAGGGCAAAGGAGCTGCTCTGCAACAACCCCGGTCAGCGGCTTGCCCTCGCGATTCGGCAGGCGACGATCAAGAACGCGCTGCTATTGGTCCGTGAGATAAAGCGGGGGATACGGGACCAGGCTCCGGGTGGAAAGCAGTTCGCGCCGCTTGCGCAGGTGACAATCGACCGCAAAGGGTCGAGTAAGGCGCTCATCGACACCGGTTTTCTGGTGAACTCGATCACTCAGAAGATAATGTCCGACCGGGCGTTCGTGGGGCTGCTGCGGACGAGCTTCTACAAAGGCGGCGAGAGCGCCGCGAATATCGGGGCGATTATGGAGTTCGGCGCGACGATCAACCACCCTGAGCGGCGCGGTGATCGTCATCCCGCCGAGGCCGTTCCTGCATCCGACGATGGAGAAATACCGGGACCAGGTGATGCGGAACTACCACGACGCTCTGCTCTCGGTGCTGAGGTGAGGTCGAGGATTGGAGCTGATTCGGGAAGTCGTCGAGACGTTCATTCGCCTCGCGAAGACTAGAGATCGACGAGAGCGCTGTCCTGGTGGCGGCTGACGATGTGTTCGAGGTGACGAAGACGCCGAGTGTCATCCTGCAGGGTCCGACACTGATCGAAGACCAGGCCCGAAGAACACCAGCAAGGCAGATCAGGAAGAGCCAGAGCGATCTGACTTTCGAAGAGCGCAGGCACCCGAGGCTGTATCACTTGGAGTTCGACGTGATCGTCACGACCGGCAAGGAAGGCGAGTCTGCTCGACCTGACGGAGCGGGTGGCGCGGTTCTATCAGCTTCACCCGGTGCTTGAGGTTGGGGATCACGGAACGCTGAACGTCACGGAGCTAACGCCGCTCGGTGGGCTGAAGCGGGTGAACCTATCGAACCTGCGGCAGGCGGCCGGCAAGTGCCGGATCGAGGATTGCCCCGTCTACGACGGCCGCGTCAGCCAGCGGCAAGCTCGCGACCGGGCTGAGACTGGAACTGAGCATGTAAGGAGTGCACCTGATGAAGATAAGCATCAAGAACCTGCTCTTTCAGCCGCTTGCGCTTCACCTGGCGACGGACGGCGAAGGGCTGCATCTCACGGCGCGCGAGTGCAGGGATATACTCGCTCAGAGCATCTCCCAGGAGATTCAACTCGCCGCCGCCCGCGGGCTTGTGTCGCTGATGGGCAAGTTCGGCGAAGGGATCGATCATGCTTTGGGCATTGAAAGCAGTAGCGAACAGCCGCAGAGCCCGAGCTAGCCCCTGAACCGCAGGCAAGCTCGAAGAAAGGAAAAACCAAATGACATCGTATCTCTCGCCCGGAGTCTATACTCGCGAAACCGACTTCAGCTATTACGTGAAGCAGATATCGACGTCTGCCTGCGGCATGATCGGGATCGCGGAGAAAGGCCCCATCAACAAACCGGTGTTGGTGACGAGCTGGGAGCAGTTCGTGCGCAGGTTCGGCTCCTATATCGCTGACGGATACCTCGCGTACGCGGCCCGTGCGTTCTTCGATAACGGCGGCCAGGTGCTCTACGTGAACCGCGTGGCGCATTATACCGATCCTGCCGACAAGGCGACTCTCGCTGCCAAAAAAGCGGCCGTGGCGCTCAAGGACCGAAGCGGTGCCGCCGCGACAGCCACAACCGGAACCCAGGGCACCGACAGGATCGTCTGGACCGCGAAGACCCCCGGCGCGGCGGGCAACTCCATCACCGTCGCCTTGGTCGCATCGGGAAACGACACTCCGCTTTCGGTTGAGGTAACCGACCAGGCGATCACGGTTCATCTGGCAACGGACAGCGAGGGCAGTGCTACTAGCACCGCAGGTCAGGTGGTCACTGCAGTCACCGGGAGCACGGAGGCGTCGGCTTTGGTTCAGGCGACATCCACGGATTCCGGCATAGTCGCGCCTGTAGCTGTGACGCATCTCGCCAGCGGGCAGGACCCGCAGGACACGCTGAGCGTAAGCGCCATTGACGAGGGCAAGTGGGGTGATGCACTCTCCATCCAGATCACCGACGGCACGCAGGACCCGGCGAACGAGTTCGACCTCATGGTCCGGCTGAAGGGCGAGACTGTCGAAGTATTCAGGAATCTCTCGATGGACGAGTCGAAGCCGAATCACGTGGAGATCGTCATCAATGAAGTGTCCGAGTATATCACGGTCGATGATCTGTCGGCGACGGCAAATGCGGCTCAGAATCGCCCCGCCGCCGGAACGTTCTCGCTTGCAGCAGGCGATGATGGAAGCACCGGCCTGACCGATGCCGACTACGTCGGCGACTCCTCCCAGCACACGGGCTTCTCGGCGTTCGATGAGATCGATGCGCTGAACATCCTGCTCGTGCCGGGCGTTACAACTGCGCAGGTCATCGCGGGCGGAACCGCCTACGCTGAGAGCCGTAAGGATCTGCTATTCATCGCCGAGCCGCCTATCCACCTTGAGCCGCTTGAGGTGATCGACTTCCGCAAAGGCAAGGGCTCATACACCCACGCTGCATTCGACTCGTCCTATGCAGCGCTCTACTATCCCTGGATCGAGATATCCGACCCGCTGACAGGGAAAAGCAAGCTCGTGCCTCCGACCGGAGCGGTCGCAGGGTGCATCGCGCGGTCGGATCAGAAGACAGATGTGTGGTATGCGCCGGCGGGCATTGACCGGGGGCGCATCTTCAACGTGCTCTCGCTTGCCTATAAGACCAGCCGGGGCGAGCGAGATGCACTCTACTCCGAGGGCATCAACGTCATCGCCAGCTTTCCCGACACCGGCGTCAACATCTGGGGACAGAAGACGCTGCAGTCCCAGTCCTCGGCGCTCGACCGCATCAACGTGCGCCGGCTGATGATGTATGTCGAAGAGGCAATCTCTCAGTCGGCGCGGTTCGTGGTATTCGAGCCGAACAACTCACAGACGTGGCGGGCGCTGGTTCGACTCATCACCCCGTTCCTGCAGGGCATCAAGAGCAAGGGCGGGTTCTACGACTACCGCGTCCAGTGCGACGAGGAGACGAATACGCCTCAGATGATCGACCAGAACCAGATGGTCTGCCGGGTGTTCGTGAAGCCCACCAAGACCGCCGAGTTCGTTGAGCTCAACTTCATCCTCACTGCGACCGGCGCGGATTTTTCTGAGATCTTTTGACCTATCTAGTCCCTGGAGGTGGAGAACCAGCCATCGCGTTGAGCGTGTCCAGGCAAATCGGAGTAATCGCTGTTCGGACGGTATACTAGCGTCCCACCTGGGACCAGCGGAACGCAGATAACATAGGGTGATCTTCCGAGATATGCTCTCGTGTTAGGAAACCATGGCCCTCGGTCGTTGGCGTTGCTCTGAGCCGTGGCATAGTAAAACCTGCGCTTCTCTCGCGAGACCTGTCTTGGGGACGTTGCGAATAGCCTCTAGGCTGGATGGATACTTGCCTTCTCGTTTGTGATAGGAGTCTATCTGGGCTACCAGCCTCTCGCCCTGGTCGATCACATGCGACAAATCGTGGCTCGACGGCGCAGAAATGCTGAGTAGAGACAATAAGGATACTGGCAATATGAGGGCCCACGCCAATCGCCTGGTGCGATCCTTGAACAGCATAGCAAGTGCCACAAGGGCGAGGGAACAACTGAGCAGCTTAGCACCTAAGGCAACGGTGGTCGGCACATAGCCGGCACCCCGGGAGTCCCAGAAGAGCAGGTCGTACTTTACGAGAAGCGTGCCGGCATACATCCTTGGGTACGCGACGACAGCGGCTAGGAGCAGCATGGCTATGCATAGAAAACGGCTAATCTTCATAGTGGCTTCGGGCAAACCAGCGCGTGACACCTGCGCCACATAGTTGGGACAGGCAAGTCATCTGACATAAGCATATCGCACACGACAGAATCAGTCAACTGAAACCGCAAGAGGTGAAACTATGGAAGTGATGATGCCTCAGAGCCTATATCAGAACTGGCAGTTCGCCATCGAGGTGAACGGGTTTGACGTGGCTCTGTTCAAGAAAGGCCAGGAGCCGAAGACCGAGTTCGAGGAAGTCGCGTTCGCGCCGGCAGGTTCGATGTTCGACCAGAAGGTCGCCGGCCGAATGAAGTTCGGAGATGTCACCCTTGAGAAGGGCGTGCTCGCTGACGGCTCGGACGAGGCTGCCCGCGACTGGGTCCGCATCCAGGCCGATGTGAACGCTGGCGTCGGCACACTGCCGGAAGAGTATATGCGCGATATCGACATCGTCCGCTACGACCGCGCGGGCAACGAGACGCGCAGATGGACGCTTGTCGGGGCCTGGGTGAAGTCGCTTGAGTATGACGACCTCGAAGGCGGAAGCTCCGACAACACCATCGAGAAGATCACGATCTGCTACCAGGTACTGGATTTAGGAGGCGAGCATGTATACATTCGAACTGCCCAGCGGGCCTGAGATAGAGCTTCGGGAGATGACCGGCGCGGAGGAGGAACTGCTTACCAATCAGCGGCTGATCCGAAGCGGCGACGCCGTCAACCGTGTGCTTGCGAACTGCATCCTCCGGCTGGGCGACAGCGACGAGCCGGCGGTCGAGCGACATGCTGAACATGCTCTCCGGCGACCGGCTCTTCACGCTTGTGCGGCTGCGACAGGTATCGCTCGGCGACGAGGTCGAACTCGACCCGGTCTGCTCCGAACACGGCTTGCCGAGCGAAGAACCATGTCGTCGTGAACCTCAACGATCTTCCGGTCACGCCCTATGGCGAAGAGCGCGAGTTCGCCTTCACGCTGCCAGGTTCCGGCGAGAAGGTGAAGTTCGTCCACCTCGACGGCAACAAAGAGAAGCGGCTGGCTCAGATGCAGGAGCCGAACATCTCCGCCGCAATGATGATCCGCATTCTGGAGATAGACGGCACCGCTCCCTCGAAGAAAGCGCTCGCGGAGATGTCGATGCGGGACCGGAGCGCGCTGCGGGCTGAGATGCTCCGCGTGGATGCTGGAATCGACACCAATATCGAGTGTGAGTGCGACTCCTGCGGCGCGCGAATCCGCACGAAGCTGGAGGCCGAACCCGCTTTTTTATTCCCCGGAGTTCGCTCCTGAAGGACGCCTTCTTCCTCGCCTACGGAGGGCTTCACTGGGAGTATGCCGAGGTCGCAAAGCTGCCGATCAGGACGCGGCAGGATTTCGTCGACGCACTTGAGCGGCAGCTCGACTTCGAGCGCCAGGAACTGGAGCGCAATCGGAAATGATGAGTGACCTCGGCCTCGGCATAATCGTTTCAGCCTCAAGGACGCGTTCACTCAGAACGCCACGCGTATCCAGTCATCGATGCAGACTCTGGATGCGTCGGTCGAAGCCGCCAGTGACAACATGACCCGCAACCTCGGTCTCATCGAGAAAGGCACGATGATGACCGGCGCAGGCCTTGCTCTTCTGGCGATTCCTGCCGGTCTTGTCGCGTCTACTGCCGCCACGCAGAAGGCTCTGGGCGAACTGGCATCAGTTGGCGTCAAGGACTTCCGGGCAATGGAGGACGCCGCCGAGTCGTTCACCAACCAGTGGGCCGGCACCAACAAAGCCGAGTTCATATCCGCTGCCTACGATGTGAAGTCCGCTCTTGCCAGCCTCTCGGATCAGGCGGTCGGCACGTTCGCGGCAATGGCGGCGCTTACGGCCAAGGCCACGAAAGCCACCACGCAGGAGATGGTGGAAACATTCACCACGGGATACGGCATCTTCAAGCCGCTCGCCAAGGACATGTCCGACATCGACTGGGCGAAGATGTTCTCAGGCGCGCTCGCTCAGACCGTCGCCCAGTTCAAGACCACCGGTCCGCAGATGGCCGAGGCCATCAAGAACATCGGCGCAATCGCCGCCGCATCCAACGTGCCTCTTGAAGAGCAGATCGCGATCCTCGGTCAGCTTCAGACAACAATGCCGGGCTCGGAAGCAGGCACGCTATACAAGGCATTCATGATGCAGGTTGCCAAGGCCGGTCAGGAACTGGGACTCTCGTTCACCGACACCCAGGGACGGCTCAAGGGCATCATCCCGATCCTGCAAGAACTCAAGCGCGGCTTTCCCGACCTCTCGAACGCCGAGGCTCAACTCCAGCTCAAGAAAGCATTCGGCTCGGACGAGGCAGTGCGGTTCCTGCTTCAGATGTCGATGGGGATGGACCAGCTCGAGGGCAATATCAAGTCCGTCGAGCAGGCGATGAAGTCTGGAACCGTCGTCACGCGAGAAGATGGCCCAGGCAATGAACCTGGACATCGGCTCGCAGTATGGGCTTGTGAAGCAGCAGCTTGCCAACCTGGCCGAAATCCTCGGGCGTACGCTGCTGCCTGTGGTGATCCCGCTCTTTCAGGGCGTGTCGCAGGTTCATTCTGCACCTACAGGACATGGCGAGATCGACGCCGGGTGTGACTCGGGTCGTGCTGACTCTGTGTGCGGCCCTCGGCGCGGCGCTGGTCGTGGTGGGCAGTGTGACCGCAGGTTTGGGGACGGTCGGCATCGTGCTGCCGGCAGTCAAGGCCGGAATCGCGGCGCTGGGACCGATGCTTGCCGGCGTGGGATCGGCAGTGTCGGCCTCTTTCTGGCCGGTGGTTGCTGTCATCGCGGCGGTTGTAATCGCGGTGATCGCGCTGAAGAAAGCCTGGGAGACAAACTTCGCCGGAATCCGGGATGTCGTCCTCGGCGTGTGGAATCGTATAAGCCTTGTCTTCCAGGGAGTCCGAGCGCTCATCGGGTCGCTCTCGGGCGGAACGGGACAGATGTCGGCGGAACTCGCCCAGAAGCTGCAGGCAGCGGGCTTGCTCAAGTTCGTCACAACTGTGTTCCAGGTCTACTACCGGGTGCGACAGTTTCTGTCAGGGCTGTGGGAGGCGTTCTCTTCTGTCTTCGGCAAGATCCGGGCGATCCTGGAACCAGCGGTGCGTGCGCTGATGGGAGCGTTCGGCGAACTGGGTAAGGCGCTCGGCTCAGTCTTCGCGGCTTTCGGGTTGGCGACTACCGCCGTGGATGCATCCTCGTTCAAGAGCTTCGGCCAGACTCTCGGCACGATCCTCGGCATCATCGCGCAGGTCGCAGCCTACATCATCAAGTTCATCGTCTACCCGCTCTCCTGGGTGATCCGGATTGTGGCGGCAGTCGTCCAGGCTGTCGTGTGGTTCGGGAAGACCATCGTCACGGCGCTGGTTGCCGCCGCTCCATACGTCTATCGCTTCTCGCTTCCGCTGCGCATGATCGTCCAAGCGCTGCTTACTGTAGGCCGCGTCGCGTACACAGTCTGGCGGATGATCACCGGCGACATCTCAGTGGTCGATGGGCTGAAGGCAATAGGCGGCGCAATCTTCGGTTTCCTGTCCACTCCGTTCCTGTGGGTTCGGGATGTCGCATCCGCGACGTGGAACTGGCTCCGGAACGCGTTCTCCGGCGTTGGTGGCTTCTTCAGGTCGGCCGGCAACTCGCTCCTGGCCGCATCTCTCGAGCTTGCCGGTCGTCAGCACCATCACTCAGCGTCTTCGGCACGATCCGCTCGCTCATCTCCGGGCAGATCAACTTCGCCGAGGCGGGCAAGCGAATACTCATAACGCTCGGCCAGGGAATCTGGTCGGCGGTGACATATCCGTTCGAGGTGCTGAAGCGAGCGCTGGGTTGGCTTCGAAGGCTGCTGCCATTCTCCGATGCCCAGGAGGGACCGCTCTCAACTCTCACGGCTTCCGGTGCGGCGATCCTGCGCACTCTCGCCCAGGGAATGCAGTCTCTCATCTCGCTCCCCGGTCAGGTCCTGAGCGCGGTGTTCAGAAGCATGCTTAACGCGGCAAGCTGGGTCTGGGACGAACTGCGTGCCCTTGGGTCGGGCCTCGTTTCCACTGTCTCGGGAGCATTCTCACAGATAGGCAGCTTCGCTGGGTCCGTCTGGTCGCGTGTCAGGGGATCGGCCGCATCGGCTTGGTCGAGCATCACCTCAATGGCATCCAATGCCGCGGGCTGGCTGCGAGCGCCGTTCAGCGCGCTGGCAAGCGGAGCGTCTGCCGCATGGTCTACCGTGCGCGGAGCGGCATCGAACGCGTTCTCCTACATCCTCTCCAGTTCGTCGAGCCTGGTGTCGGCGGCATTCCAAAGCGGCCGATCTGTCATGACCACCATCGCCAGCGGTATCCGCTCGGCTGTCGCCGCTCCGTATGAGGCGGCAAGGTCGGCGCTGTCGCGGCTGAGAAGACTTCTGCCATTCTCGGATGCGCAGGAGGGTCCGCTTTCTACGCTTACCCGAAGCGGCGCGGCGATGCTTGAGGCGTTCAGCGCGGGCATCTCTCGCGCGTCGGAACTGCCTGCCCGGGCGCTTCACGGCAGCCTGGGAGCAGCGAGAAGCCTGCTGAACGTCGGACTGCCGGCGAGCGCTCTGGCGGCCACGCTCGCGCTCACGCCGGTTGTCGCAGGCGCTGTGCCCAGCATCGCCGCCGCGCAACCAGCCGGCAGAGCAGCTGACAGATCAAGGCTCCTTGGCAGTCACGCGCGGGTCTCTTGCGTCCGAGCAGGCTTCTGGCATCGCCGCTCGTTCCGACGATCTGCGACCGCTTCTTGAAGCGATACTGGCGAAGCTCGATGGACTCTCCGAGCGGCCAATCGAGGTGAGCGTGACCACGAAGCTCGATGGCCGGCAGATTGCTCGGTCGGTCTACAAAGATATGCGGGAGCAGAAGGTCAAGAACTATGAGTCGGCCTGAGGCGAGGCGGGTCTTCATCTGCAGCAGATACGTCGGTGACATCGAGCGCAACGTCGAGACCGCGCTGGCTCTCTGCCGGATGGCTGTCGAGGCCGGATATGCGCCGTTCGCTCCGCACCTGCTCTACACGCAGGTTCCTTGATGACGACGATCCGGCGCAGCGCGAGCTCGGAATATCCCTGGGTCTGCGGTTCATGGAAGTCTGCGATGAGGTCTGGGTCTACGTCGGCGATGGGATATTCAGATGGCATGCGCCGGGAGATCGCGCACGCCCGGCTGCTTGGGAAGCGCATCGTCGAGATCCGGGAGGTGCGGCTTTGCGCCTCGATCTGAAGAAGACGACCGGCTATCTCGTGGATGTGGTGACGCGCGAGTCGCTGGAGTTCCAGTACAACCCGGACGAGGTATCCGACGAGAAGAGCACCGACTTCGCCACGATAAAGATTCCGGGCATGAGCCACCCGAGGTATCAGTATGTGGCGGGCGAAGCGCGGAAGATCGCGTTCAAGCTCGTGTTCTTCAAGGGACCTGTGAAGCAGAAAGTTGCCTGGCTGCAGTCGCTTCTCTACCCGCAGCACGACGAAGACCATGCTCAAGAACGCCCCGCACAAGGTGCTCTTCTTCCTCGGCGACCTCTATCCGGGCGTGCTCTGCATCGTGCGCCAGGTGCGGGCGCGCTACTTCCACATGTTCGACTCCGAGAAGCCTTCTGCCGCAGCACGCGGAGGTGGAGATGACGCTTGAGGAGATAGTGCAGAAGTCAGTCAGCTACACGGAGGTGCGCAGATGATAGGGCCGGATTCCAGATACGCAACGTGCGTGCTCTACGTCGATGGGCAGGAGGAGTTCCTGGGCACGCGGCCTCGCATCGACACCTCGCCTCAGCCCGATGATGTCTTCCACACCGTGGTCGAGGGCGACCGGATCGACCTCATCGCCTACCGCTACCTCGGCCGCGCTGATCTGTGGTGGGTGATCTGCGACTACAACGACATCTTCTCTCCGCTGGAGTTGGAGGTGGGGATGGTGCTGAGAGTAGCGTCGGCCGAACTCGTGCAAATGCGCCTGCTCGTGTGAACACGTGGGACACGGACTAAGCAGGTGTTGCATACGGGAATGCGTGGGTCGAGAATCGCAAATTCTTGGCTTGCCTCGGCACAGGCCCGACGCAAACGCAGAGTGCAGAATGAAGGATTCGGCTTGCCCAGTGGCGGAGGAGTCGTCATTGACTCATGTCGGGACTCAACGGCTAGCTGTCAATTGCACCGGACTATCAACCTATATGGTCGCCTACTAGATGGACGATTTCGCAATCTCAACTCGCAGGTTTTTGTCATTGATCGACTCACACGAGCGCCAGAGAATCGCTGCTGCGTGCGGGCTACCTGACGACTCCAATCCGACACAACTCGCAGATACACTCTCTTCCCTCCCAAGATATGAGGTGGTTCGGCTGGTGCTGATTGCCGCCGACCCAACCCTACGGATGCTGCAGCAGGTGTTCTCCGCGCTCGAGTCTTTCGGCATAGCAATTAGAACTACAGGGTGCATCTTCATGCTGAAAGACCCTACCGCGAGCGGAGACGCAGTGGATCTCGATCTATCTCAACAAACAATCGGCCTGCTCAGCGATATGGCATCAGTAAGTGATTGGTCGAGGTTGGATGCGGAGCTACAGGACGTTCATTAACGCTGGCGGAGCTTCCGTCCGATATGGAGGAGTCTTCTTGAAGATGCGGAGCCCCGCTCTAGCCGACGTTTGAACGTCGTGGATTCGTATATACGACGCGAAACGGTCTACGACTACAGAGATAGATCCGATGAACGCGCCCAGAGTGTTCTCGCTCATCTGGTCAGCAAGGTTGCTGCACTGATAGATAAGATCGAGGCCATTCCGACCGGATTACGACCACAAATGCTCACTCTCATCCTTCGTGATGCTCACGAGCTCGTCAGTGTTGCGGAAAGAACCTTAAACAAGCCCTTGCGCACAGGTCGTCGCGGCTCACGACATGCTGATCGCGGGGAGCTTTCCGAGTCTGATATCGCCAGATGCACTTCGAAGGCGTTTCCATCTCTGCTTGACAGATTCCTTGAAGATGCCTTCTTGCTCGGCAACCTAGCTCAACGAGAGAGCCAGCTGGAGGACCTTATCCGTTTGGACATCTGGTCAACTCGTCCGCAGTTGTACGAAATATGGATGCTTCTAACGGTCGTTCAATGGCTGCGCAGACAAGGATACAAAGTCGAGTTGCTCCAAACACAACAACGTGGAGGCAGTCTGCCTTTTCAGTGGTCGCTTTCGTACGCTCGAAGCTCACAACCGTGCGCTGTAGTCCACGGGCGCAGCCAAAGCTACTACCTCTTCTATCAGCTCTATAGGTCGTCGGGAAACATGCCCGACATATCGCTGCTGTCCGGCCCATCTGTTGACGCGAAAGCTATGTGGAGTCTGGACCCCAAGCATTCCGAAGCGGGCGGGTATACGCTATCTGACTACAAGGAAACAGCAGAGCGTTACAAGACTAGCTTTGGGGCTGACCTCTCTCTTGTTGCTGAGTATTTCGACAAGAGTGGCCTTGGGCTGGAAAATCCAGTTGAATTCGCCGAGGTGCGTTTCTCATTTACGACTGCCATCCGGGCGGTGGAGGGCTTGGATTGCTACTGGACAAGCTGGAGCAACTCCACCCGTCACTACTGAACAGGTTGGTCTGTATCGATTTGTCAAGTAGCTTCAGTGACTCTCTGCCTAGTGCTCTCAGTTCATTGCGATCCGAGCTTCTGGAAAAAGGCGAAGACCATGGATGCATAGACGATTTTGTTTGCTTCGCTGGTAGCGCACAGTGCATGACCGGCTTCCATAAATGGTTGCAGGACGGCCACGACACCTATACCGGTCTAGCTTTGGACGATGGGACAAATGCCAGGCCGTTGATTGAGATCATTGAGGGACCGGCCAAGAACGCCGGTGTTAATGAATTGCTTATCGTCACGGACGGTGGATTTGATATGCCGACCAAAGACTTTGTCGAGTATGTTGGCGCACACCTTGGGCTTGCTGTCCGTCTCTATCCCGAAGCGTAGACACGGTGATTCCTGCAAGCCGAAACGCTAACTGCCTACGTTTTGGCCTGACGCTCAGCAAGTCTCACGTCACCCATTTCCATACCCCCACCTGTATTGGCCAATCGCTCCTCTCTGTCCCAAGATGCATCTGCGAGTCCGCAGTCCAGTTTTCACATGCTTAGTGGCAGTCCTCGACACTTCCCCGCTTCCCCGGTAAGTAATCAATGGGAGAGGTCGTTCGACCACCCGAGGCGGGTCGAGTGGAGCTAGACGTATATCAGCCCACATTCCTGATAGAGATCGAGGGCAGGAGGCTGTCAAAGGACATCACGCACGAGATCACCTCGTTCGTCTTCGAGGACAACGAGGAGGAACTCGACGTGATGGAGGTCTCTATCACCGACCGGTATTTGCAGTTCGTGGACGATCCGCTGTTCCAGGAAGGCAACGAGATCGTCGCCCGCTTCGGGTATGCCGATGACCTCTCACTAAAGAAGGTCGCCGTCATCAAGGAGATAGATTACGACTTCCCGGATGGCGGCGACCCGACTATCCAGCTCAAGGCTTACGACAAGGGCCACAAGCTCGCGGGCAAGCAGATCCAGCGGGTCTGGCAGAAGCCGGCTCCAGGGATTCTCTACTCCGAGATCGCCGAGCAGATCGCCCGCGAACACGGGCTGACGCCGGTCGTGACGAAGACGGTCGGCCGGCATCTGCGGGTTGTCCAGGCGAACAAGTCGGACGCGCAGTTCCTGAAGGAGCTGGCCGCGAAGTCCAGGGACCGCGACGGCAAAGGGGTGACGGGATATGTGTTCTACGTTCAGGACGACGAGCTGCACTTTCACCCGCGCGGACTCGCCGCGAGGCCCGCCCTTGTGCTGGAGTACTTCACCGACCGTGAGGGCGTGCTGCGCTCGTTCAAGCCGTCCACGCAGTCGCAGTCGGTGAAGGGCGCGGGGACCGAGACGAAAGCGGTCGGCGTCGACCCGCGCAAGAAGAAGCCCGTCGAGCACAAGGCGAACAACGCCACGACGCCGGATCGGGCGTCTCTCGGCAAGAAGACATATCTCGTCGATGGCAGCACGGGCGAAGGCAAGTTCAGGAAGCAGGAGTCCGGCAAGATCGTGCCGAGCATCGGAGCGCTCGGAGTCGTTTCACGAAGAGCCTCGGCAGGAGCCGGCTCAGGACAAGGCCGAGAGCCAGTTCAAGAACGCCGAGATGAAGCAGGTCGAAGCGACGGCCATGACCATCGGCATCCCGAGCTCTTGTGGCAAAGCAGAACATCGAGGTCAGGGGCGTCGGCAGGAAGTTCTCAGGGACCTACTACTGCACTTCCGTGCGGCACGTCTTCCAGGACGGCTACTCGTGCGAGCTCAAGCTCAAGCGCAATGCTCTCGGCAAGGGCGCGGGAGGCAAGGCGACCGAGGTCAAGGGCAAGCAGAACAAGCAGGAAGCTCCGCGACACCCGAAGCGGCAGGCGGCCAAGTCGGCGAAGCGCGCGTCGGATGCCAAGCGATCAACGCAGGCGCGGCCAGTGAAGCCCAAGCCGAAGATGGTCCGAATCGACGCCAACACCGGTCGGATCATCAGCAACTAACGAGGAGGCAAATCAGTGCATTTGGATCAGATCATCAAGACAGTCGTCGAGAACCGGGAGGTCGTGGCTGCGTTCCTTGTCTCGCTTATCGCAGTCATCAAGCTCACGGCCTGGGGCAAGGCCAAGTCGGCGGCGCTTGATACCGTTACCGGGATCATCGAGCGCATCGGCGCGGGCGAGATCAAGAGCAGAGTCGCGCAGGCTGAGGCCGACCTTTCGGCAGCGGCAAAGGACGCCATTCAGAACTCCGTCGCCAAGGCCGACCCGAAGAAGACTCCGCAGAGCGCGGTAGTCCGGTTCCTGAAGGAAGTCTTTCGGGGTTGCAGCTAGGGCAGGCCATGCTTGAGTTCCAGGACCAGCAGCACGAAGAGCGCTACAAAGACAAATGGTACGGCAAGTACCGCGCCTTCGTGCGTGATAACAACGACCCCGAGCGACTGGGCAGATGTAGGTTGGAAGTGCCTGCAGTACTCGGGGTCGGCAAGGAGAACTGGTCGGACTGGGCGTGGCCGTGCTTTCCCTACGGCGGCAACGATGACATCGGCATGTTCCTTGTGCCCGAAGAGGGCGCAAGCGTCTGGGCGGAGTTTGAGGGCGGCGATCCGCAGTATCCCATCTGGACCGGCGTATGGCTCGCGATGAGCAACCCGGGCGAACAGCCCGAGGAAGTCGAAGCGGCTGTGCTCCTCGGCGACGTGCCGGGACTGCGAGGACAAGGCGGAGCATGCGTCGGACTGCGGCGGACAACCTTGAGCATCGCAAGTATCACGCTCACCCGCCTTACTACTGCCCGCGTCGGAAGGTGCTGGTCAAGACCGAGACCGGCCACACCATCGTGATGGATGATCGCGATGAAGAGGAGTTCCTGAAGATCATCGACCGGGCCGGGCAGATCCTGCACATGCACTGTCCGGTCAAGGCGGAGGTTCAGAGTGAGAATACTCGGCGGCGTGGGACGCACGATTTTGAAGCAGGCCAAACAGACGGCGAAGCGGGTGCTGGTCCGGGCGGTCAACAGATCGATATCGCGCGCGATATCAAAGGCAACAAAGCGTTTGTTCAGGTAACGGACGCCTGCCGGCAGTTCCTGCGGCTTGAAGCGTGGCAGGACAAGGAGAAGATTCACATCCAGTCGTCGGACAAGACGCGCTCCCGCTGGCAGAAGATACTGATCGACACCACCAAGGGCCACGAGACCATCCATCTCTGGGGCCTGGGCGGGACTCAGGAGATTCAGATATGCTCCGCGGCCGGCAAGGAGCAGGTTCGGCTGACAGACAAGGCCGGGCAGGCTCTTGTGCTGAGCGCGGCATCCGGCAGAGAGCGTATTCAGGTGACGGACAAGGCGGGAAGCAAGCTCACGATGGACGGGGCGATGGGACATGTCATCGTCCGCTCCAGCGGAAAGGTGCTCATCAACCCGTGAGGAAGTGGAGGAAAAGAGAGTGGCTGAGAACGAATGCCAGGGACCGGGCAAGTGCGGCTGGGTCGAGAGCGAGAGGCTTCTTGCGAAGACCTTCGACGCCTGGCGCGCGGAGTTTCGCACGATCCTTGAGGAGCATCGGCGCGACATCCAGGGCCGGCTTGAGCGCATCGAGCGGGAGATCGAGAAGAAGAGCGACAAGGAGAACGTCGACCTTATCGTTCGGGGAATCAACGACGAGCTCGAGCGGCACGCTGACGAGATCAAGGGCCTGCACAAGGACCTCGAAGGCAAGGTCGGTGTCGAGACGATGTGGAAAGTCGTCGGCCTCATGGTCGCTGTCGGCGGGATCCTGAGCGGCGTCATCAGCTCGATCATCAACTACTTCGCGAGGCACTGACGATGGCAAGACCGCAGGCAAGGCTCGGAGATATGTCCAGTCACGGCGGAACGATCATCACCGGCTCGCTTACAACGATGGTGAACGGCAGACCGGCAGCGCGGATGGGTGACATGCACGTCTGCCCAATGCCGCATCACGGCGTGACGCCCATCGTCACCGGCAGTCTGAACACGACCACTGACGGCAGGCCCAACGCGAGGATGGGCGACATAACCGGCTGCGGCGCGGTGATTGTCGGCGGCAGTCTGAACACAATCGATAGCTGAGGTAGCAGATGGCAGAAACGCAGGTTCCGTACTGGGATGTCTATCCCAAGTCTATAAAGGTCACTCAGGACGCGATGGACGTGATAATCCCTCTTTCGATCCGGGGCGACCTAGGCGGCGAGCCGGTGTTCGAGAGCGTGCAGCCGTGGATCGCTGATGTCATCCCGAACGGTCGGGTGCATGCTCGGCACGTTGCCGGCGCGACGATGATCCTGGTCTATGATTCCGAGGCAAAGACGAGTGTTCGCTACGTGCAGGTCGAAGTCGTGGCCGCCGAGATAGAGGTGGCGTAGCCGGGAGGACCTATGGTTCTGGTCGAGATTCCCCTGATAGTGGAACAAACAAGCTCCTCGGAGAACCACTACGAGCTGATGGCTCTGGCCGAAGTCCTCCACAAGGGCTCGTGCATTACCGGACCGGCACGCCATATCTTGGCGGATTCGAGACGATCTGCATGCGATACGCGTCATGATGGAGCAGACCTTTGCCCTCTCGGAGGAGATGAGGCTTGAGGCTCAGCGGATACTGGACGCGCACGCCCAGAGCGCGCAGGAGTACATCAGGCAGGTCGAGGAGCCGGTGCCTGTCGACTATCACCCGTTCGAGTCGATGCCGGCCGGGACGACAATGCGCGACCTGCCGGACGGCGGCAGGCTCTTTGCGTTCTCCGACGGCGCGTTCCTGCGGGTGTTCCCTGACGGGCAGATGAGCGTGATCGACGACGGCGGAACGCCCGTATCGGTCGGCACCCCGGTTGGTGGCAAAGTGACACTTCCGGATGGCCGTGAGCTATCGCTAGTTTCCGACGCATTCAAAGTGACGCACGAGGCTGCCGGCATAGAGGGCCTGCCGGACGGCGTCGAGCCGGTCCTTGCATCGCCGGGCAGGTATACGGTCGTGTTGCCCGATGGGACACGCATCGATGTCTACCAATCCGAGAAGGCTGTCGCCGTTGCGAACCCGAGCGGCACGATAGACGTGCTCGGCCTATCGCGTATCTATGGCATCGGGGAAGAGGTGCAGGCGCGCAGCATCTCCGGCGGTGCGAAGAGCTTCCGAGCGCTTGGGAGCGGGCATGCCGGGATGATCGAGTCCGACGGAACAATCCATCTCATGCTCTCAAGCGGGCTGGATCTTGTGTTCAGGTTTCCGGAGGATTCGGGCGGTGAAAGCAATCCCAACAATGGCCCAACATGCTTCGAATGCGAGGAGCCTGACTGATGAGCACTGACTTCCTCGGCAGAGGGCTTCGGTTTCCGTTCGCATTTCAACGGCGATCCGGCGGCGCACAGGTATCGACCATCACATCGATGGACCACGCGCACATCCACGAGAGCATCCTGCAGATACTCGGCACGCGCCCCGGGGAGCGGTTAATGAACCCCGAGTTCGGCGCTCACGTGCGTGACCTGGTCTTCGAGCCCAATAGCCACGTGCTCAAGGGACTGCTGCGGCACTACATCACCGACGCAATCGAACGTTGGGAGAAGCGGGTGACGGTCACGGATGTCTCGTTTGATGAGTCGCCGGAGGTGACGGACGCGAACGCGCTGCCGGTGCGGATTTCCTATCGAGTGATAGACACGCAGGTCGAGGGCAACCTTGTCTGGCCGTTCTGCCGCGAGGAACTGGCTGAATCGTTCGACAGCGAGGCAAGGAGAGTGGCCGTTGGGTAGAGCGAGCATCTCATACTCGAACAAGGACTATGAGTCGCTCAGGCAGGAACTGCTTGCCCGGGTGCCGCAGCTAACCGACCGCTGGACTGACTTCAATGAGTCCGACCTCGGCGTGGTGCTGCTGGAGCTATTCTGCGGCGTTGGGGATATGCTCGCGTACTATCTCGATGCTCAGGCCGCCGAGGCATTTCTGCCGACAGCCCGCCAGCGGCAGAACGTCATCAATCTCTGCAAACTTATCAACTACAGGTTGGACACTCCGGTTGCGGCGACAACCGCGCTGCGTTTCAGTCTCCCGACCGCGCTCGGCTCAGATATCACCATTCCCGCCGACACAGCGTGCAGGGCAAATCTAGATGATGGCGACGTCGAGTTCGAAACAGTCGAGGACGCTGTGATTCCTCGCGGCCATCTATCGGTCGATGTCGGTGCCCGGCAGGGCAGCCGCAAGAGCGAGGAGTTCGAAGCCACCGGGGACTGCAATCAGCGATTCGCGCTTACCTCTACCAGCATCGCTCAGGGAAGTGTGCGCGTGCGCGTTGGGGACTCCAACTGGGAAGAGACTCGGTTCTTCATCGACAGCGCGCCGGACTCAAAGCACTTCCAGGCCGAGACTGACGGCTTGGACGTTACATGGATCATCTTCGGCGACGGCATCCATGGAGCAGTCCCGCCTACGGGTGATACGATCACCGTCGAGTATCTTGAGACTCTCGGCTCTGCTGGCAACATCGGCACGAACCTTGTGACCGACATTCTGACTCCCCTGTACCACGACGGGCAGATCGTGCAGGTTCGAGTTACCAATCCAATCCCGGCAACAAACGGCTGTGACAGAGAAACACTCGATCACGCGAAGCTGCAGGCTCCGGCGGAACTGCGGTCGCTCTGGAAGGCGGTCACGAAGGACGACTACAAGGCTCTCGCCGAGGGCTTCCCTGGGGTCGCCAAGGCTCAGGTAATGGATGCAAACGACTGCGCCAACATCCGCTACTACCAGGTCAACATGGCTGTCGCGCCGAACGGCGGCGGTCTGCCTTCGCCGCTTCTGAAGCAGCAGCTTGCCGAGTTCATTGAGTCTCGCAAAGTGATCACTATCGAGGTGAACCTGTTCGACCCGTGCTATCGCCCGATCAATATCGACGCGGAAGTCTACGTGTATCAGACCGAGGACACAGAAGCGGTGCGCCGGCGGATCGAACAAGCGGTTCAGGCCTTCTTCTCGTTCGACAAGCTGACATTCGGTCAGCCGGTGTACTTCTCCGACATCGTCTCACTGCATCGACGGCATCCAGGGCGTGAGCCATGTAACGATGTTCGCGCCCCAGGCTGATATCGAGACTGAAGCCGGGGCAGATCGCGGCGCTGGGCGAGGTGACTCTCGACATTCGGAGGACGACCTGATGGCGTACTTCGAAGACAAGCTCTTGGATCTCCTCCCGCCAATCTACCGCGAGCAGGACACGACCGGTGATCTCCAGGCGTTCCTACGCGTGCCGGCGATCACTCTTGACGAACTCAAGGATCTCATCGACCGACTGCCGGACATCTTCGATATCGACCGGTGCGATGTCAGGTTCATCCCCTTGCTTTCGGCCGTTGTCGGATATTCCTTCGATCCCACCCGCGATCCGGACACGCAGCGGCGGGAGATTCGGGAAGCGATAGAGTCCTATCGCCGCAAAGGCAGCATTCCAGCCATCGAGCGCTCACTCACCAACATAGGCTGGGCAGGCAAGACAGATGAGACATTCCGTCCAGCGCTCCGGCTCAACAAGAGGTCGCGTGTAAATGAAGCGAAGCTTCCCGGCCGCATCCACAGCCTCGGAGTCTATCGCGTCGAATGCGACAACCTGGTTCCTGGCCTGCGCCAGGCGCTCGCGCCGCACCACCCGGCAGGCGTGAAGACTTTCTTCCTGCAATGGCTGCGTTCATTCGAAGGGGTGGACACATTCACGGCCACGCTCGCCAGACTAGTTGAGATGGTGATGATGTGCCACCTGCACGAGACGTTCGTGGTCAGGCACAACCGGCTCAACTCGGGTTACAAACTCACATACAAGGAGAAGACCTGGGGAGCCTGGCAGATCTCCTGCCATTCGACCCTGATGCAGGACATCGAGCGCGCCGGCACGCGCGTATTGCGGTGGCTGAAGCGAACTCCCTGCTTCAAACTCAACGGTGGATCACTCAACTCCCAGGCCCTTGCGAACCTCTGGATAAGCGAGGGTAAGGCGGTGTTCACATGCGAGGTGAACACTGGATCATATCACGGACCCGTGAGGACCGCTTTGCGCACCTGCAAGCAGCTTCTCAATAGGGCAAGGTTCAATCACGCGCAACCTGCCTGCCACGTGCTCTTCAAACAGCGAGACTTGTACTCGTTCGCTCAGGCAGGATTCACCGGGGCTGCCAATCTTTATACGGTCCTGCAGTGGCCGACCGACTAGGAGAACGCCATGTCCATACATTTATATACAGACACGGATCTCACCGACCAGATATCCGAGGGCACGATGGCCAACCCGGACTCGGACATCTACAACGGTACTGATGGCGAGTCCAAGGACCGCGAGCTATTCGTCGCGAATGAGCAGACCGCTCTTGCCGCTGCAATGAACTCGTCTCAGACCGGTGTTCAGCTCTCCGAGCCGCGCTTCACGAACGAAGAAGCGATCATCATCGGCAGTGAGCAGATGAGAGTCCTGAGCGGCGGAGGCACGACCGACCTAACCGTCGAGCGCGGCTACGGCGGCACGACTCCGACCGGCCACAGCTCCGGCACCAAAGTCTACTCGGGCTACGACTACACCGGGCTTGTCGTGCAGGTGCTCGATGCCGCCGGCGACGACGAGTCTTCCTGGTGCACGCTTGCCGCGACACAGGTCGAACTCGACTCGGCAACGCCCGGCGCGCAGCTCATCCTCGGTGACAAACCCCACGCGACCAAGCTGTCATTCTGGCGTCGGATGAGTGTGCCTGCCGGAACACCTGTGCAGAACAAGACCGACGTCCGGTTGCGAATTCTCGGCACCGAGTATCCCATCCTGTAGGAGAACGAAATGGCGTATCACAGCACAACAGGGACAGCAAACAATACGGCCGATATGCATGCGAAGCTTAAGGACTTCCTGGTCTCGATGTGCGGATGGACGCTGCATGACGACCAGATGGGCCTGGCGCAGCCATATTTCGTGGTCAGTTCCAGCGGCGAGTCCGGCAATGAGAGACATCTACCTTCAGTTCCTGAACGACTCCTATACCGATATCATCTCGGTGCGGGCCGCTCTATATTGGAACCCGACGACGCATACTCCGGTAAAGGATGCCTTCTACGCCCAATACACCGCCTTTGCCACGCGTGATAACATCGCGTTTCTCTACTGGATATACGCTGACCTGGACCACATATTCATAGTGACGAAGCTCGCCTCGACATACTACGCCCACTACTGCGGTCTCATCAAGCGCTTCTGGTCTGGAGCCGTGGCGATTACGCAGGCTGCAGTCACGGCGGGAAGCAACGTCGTCATCCAGGTGAACGACGCCTCGCTGTTCACGGCCGGCACCTATTATATGATCAAGGACAACGCGAACATCGAGCGGGTGCAGATCACGGCCAGGGATACGGAATCCACGCCCAACACCATCACCGTCGCGAACCTGGTCAACGGCTATGCGAGCGGCGCGAAAGTGGGCGAGGACCCGCAGCCGGTCATCGTCGGCAGAACTCAAAGCCCAGGAACGTTCTACGCGCTGAGCAGGTTCGATGGATGGCAAAGCTCTTCCGGTCAGAACGGCAGCTGCGGTGCTGCGCACGGCGGCATGAACGTCTATTGCGATCCCGACTTGCGCTACGGCATGGTCGCGATGTTCCCCTGGCTTGCCGCAATGAACTCATCTGCCTACGAGGAACTCCGGGGAGAGATCATCGAGGTCTATGCAATAGGCACGGCGGCGGGTGATAGCGAGGACATTCTCGATCTCGGTTCCAGCACTTATAGAATATTCAACATCTCCGGCTCCGGCTGGTGCGCGGTGAAGGAGTAGAACATGGCGACGAAACCAAGCAAGAAAGCGGATGTGTTGGTTACCAAGGGGAACCTTGTGCCGGTGCGCAGGTCCCTGGCCAAGGTCGTGGGCCGGGCATATCCCATCCGTGGAAGGCTGAGACGTGGCGGTTCGTAAGGGAAGGAAGACTGCTCTAGCATTCACTCGGGGTCTGCTGATCCCCACGCACCGGACGCTTGGCTTGCGCAACAAGGCGGCAGTGTTTGAGTTGCCGGAGGCTACGAGCAGCGTTCGAACCATTGCCCGAACGGTCGATGTGTCGGCCGAAGTGGTCAGAAGCTTGGAGGTCACGGCCGACCTACGAGCGGCTGTGACCGGGCAAGCGAGTCTTGCACTGGATGTGCGGTCGCTAGTGGTTCGGCCTTTGGATATAAGTTCCGACCTCGACTTGATCATCAACAGACCGGTATGCGTCGGGCCGGACGCCAGCACCGCAGTCTTTCAGGCGACGGAAAGGTCGTCGGATTGTGCTCAGGTGGTGTGGCATCGGATGATGTCGGACACCGACGTTAAGCAAAGAATCTACGTCTATCTCTTCCGGGAGAGCCACGTGATACAAGTGTAGGAGAAAACAATGTCCCTAGGACTCATAACAACCAGCGGTCGGGTCCTCACGGCGCGGCTGCTGATGGGCGACCCAATCGATGGGATAACGCACTGCGCCATAGGCGACGGCGACGCCACATTTGCCGATCCGCTGAACCCGCCAGCGCCTACGATAGAGCAGACGGCCCTCACGCATGAGTGCGCCCGCAAAAAGCACTACAAGCGCACGTTTCTTGTCGAGGATCCAGAAGGTGTACTTGTGGTAAACGGCATCCATTACTCCGAGACCACTGAGCAGACCAATATCATTGGCGTCTTCTTCCGGTTCGAGGAGGGCGAGGCAAACGGTATCACGATCCGGGAATATGGCTTCTTCGGCGGCAACGTGGCCTACGTCGATGGGCTGCAGTCTGACTATGCCGCAGGCGGTGTGTTCCATGACGCGACCAACCCGGACGGGCAGGTGCTTGCCCCGGGTTATCTCTACGAAGTGAAGAACATCCCCGACTTCAACAAGACCTCCGACACGCGCGTCGAACTCGTCGGGGTCATCAAGATATGAGGAGGAGAAGATGACAATCTCCAGGGACACATTCGGCCCGTCCAGAAACTACAAACGGGTGAGATACCATCAAGATCGCGACCTGCTGGATTCGGAGCTTAACGAGCAGCAGGATATCGCGATTCACGAGCAAAAGAAGATCACCGACCTGCTCTTCAAGGAAGGCGCGATCATCTCCGGCCTGCTCGTGTCGGTCGCGGCAAACGTCCTCACGATCTCGGCCGGCGTCACCTATATCGACGGGCATATCGAGGCTATCCCTGGAGCAGTTCTTACGTACGATCCGGCGAAAACCTCTGGCTTCGATTACGTCTACATCGAACTCCTCAAGTACAACTACGGCTACAATCAAGATGCCGGGCTCATCAACCCTGCGACCGGGGAGCCGACAGCAGAGCGGGAGAAGTGGGTCCTTTCGCTTAAGGACCACGAAACGAGCGGCGAGAACCTGCCCAACAACGTAACCGAACGCAAGGTCGTCGCGATATACAAGTTCGACCGCGAGACCGGGCGACGTGACGGCCGACGGTGCAGGAGAAATCCAGCATCTACCTCAGCGACTTCCTGGGCACGCTGCCCGGCAATCGCATCACGGTCGCGTCCATCACCGAGGACCAGCTTTCCTTTGCAGCCTCCGAGGGGCTCAACTCACTGCTCTCCAACCTTGCCGAGCGGACATACGACCAGGCGGGCAGCTATCTCGTCAAAGGCTTCGACAGCTTCATCGGCTCAGATGACGGCGTGAGCGTGAAGGCGATCACCAACGCCGGCCGTGCTTACATCCAGGGATTCCGTCTTCAGAAGGACCTGCCGACCACTACGATCGTACCGAAGTCCATCGCGACCAAGAGCGTTCGCGGCGAGCAGAAGACTTACGTCACCGGCCAGCGCAGCTATGCCCTGAACTGCGGACCGCTCAAGCAAACCACGCAAGTGGAGGCAATAGTCGAGATAGTCTCCAACATCACGCGCGGATCGGTCGGCGGCGGCGAGGACCTGCTCGCGCCGAACCCGGTCGTTGACATCCTGGAGGTCAGCCAGGGCGCGACTGACTTCGTCGAGGGCACCGACTGGCAGCAGTCCGGCAACTATGTCGATTGGATTGGCACGGGCAGCGAGCCCGCAATCGGCACGACCTACACTGTCCGCTGGACATACGTGAAGCAGATGCGTCAAGGGCACGGACTACGTCGACGGCGGTTGGTTCGGCCAGGCAGGGTACGCCGCCGCAGGCGAATACTTCTATACAGTCACAGCACTGTCGGCGTCGGGCGAAACCGAATACCTGAGCGGCCGCGTCGTCTCGCGTCAAACCGGTGCCGGCGAGGTCAACCTCATTTCCTGGCGGCCGATCACTGGCGCAACCGGCTATCGCATATACCGCGCGTCTCCCAACTCAGGACGCACGAGCTTCAGGAGGCTCAAAGAAGTCGGCTCGGCGGTCACGTCATACATTGACGACGGCGCGGATGACACCACAGCCTCAAATCCGCCAGCCTCCAACTCGAGCGGACTCTCGCAGCCCGTGCCGGAGATGGCCACCGGCAACGCGAGCATCATCAACTTCGGCAAGACCGGCGTGGGCAGTGATCCCGTCAACGGCTCGAACTGCAGTATCGATTACGACTACTACCTCGGTCGCAAGGACATCATCTACGCCACGGCTGGGGAGATAAAGCGGCTAGAGGGTGCGGCGTCGGACTTCCCGAAGCTGCCTGTTGTGCCCGAAGGCAGCCTCGCTCTCGCCAGCGTCGACTGCCCGGCCAACTCGGTCGAGATGACCGTCCACAACTTCGGCCTCACGCGGATCACGATGGACCAGATCCACCGCGATCATCCAGGACATCGAGGACCTGAAGTACAACGACGCGCAGTACCAGATGAACAACGACCTGCAGAACCGAGACGCTCAGACCAAGAAGGGCATCTACTCCGACGACTTCTCAAATGAGGCTCAGTCTGATACGTTCCATGCCGAGTGGAGCGCGCGCATTGACGGCATCAACAAGTTCGTCGCGCCGGCCCGCGCGGCGACATCGCGGGTTCTCGAAGTCAACACCGCCGCGAGCAACGCTCTCTTCAAAGGCAGCATCGTCCTGTTGCCCGGAACCGAGAAGGTCCTCGTCCAGCAGCTCGACTGGTCTGAGGAGAAGAACATCAACCCGTACGCGGTGTTCGAAAAGCCGCCGGCGGCGGTCGAGGTCACTCCGAACATCGGTCGCAGAGGACAGACAGGCATTGCGGTAACCGGCTCCAACTTCCTGCCGAACGCCCAACACGTCACGATCCGCTGCGATGGACAGGTCGTCGCCAGCGACGTTCATGCAGATGAGGCGGGACGAGTGGTCTCTTCGTTCGTCATCCCCGAAAGCGCGAGCAACGGAAGCCGGATTGTCGACGTCACAGATGGCACATACTCAGCCCAGACCAATCTGCAGATAAACGACCCGCTGGTCGTGACACGGGTTGAGCGGGTCGAGGTGACCACGACGATAATCCAGAAGCAGACCGTCTACGTGCCGCAGATCATCCGTTACCCCGTATACCGAACCGTGTGGGCATGGCGGTACGGCTACTACAGGTGGGACCCGCTGGCCCAGACGTTCAGCTTCAATGAGAACCGAGTCATCTCCGCGATTGGCGTGTTCTTCACGAGGAAAGACGCGTCTATCCCGGTGACCGTGCAGATTCGCGGTGTCACCACGGGCCTGCCCAACGATGTCATATACGCCCAGCAGGTCGTATCGCCGAGCGAGATAAGCCTCAACGCGGAGACGAAGGTCACGTTCGCTAATCCCATGAGCGCGGACGCCAACACAAGCTATGCCGTCGTCATTCTAACCGACAGCACGAACTACCGCGTGCGCGTGGCGACCCTCGGTCAACTGGGCCAAAAGGGAGTCATAACAAAGCAGACCTACACGAGTGGTGTGCTCCTCGAAAGCTCCAATGCCGAGACCTGGACACCGCTCAACGGCTCGGATCTCGCGATGAAGATATATGGTTACGATTTCGCTCCTGCCGGCGAGGTGCGCTTCAAGGCAATAACGGGCGTGCAGTTCTCGGAGCTTAACCTCGATGAGTACTCCGCGATCCCGCAGGGGACGGGTATGACGTGGGACTACTCAATGGACGGCGGGGTCACCTGGGACGCGATAGTGCCCGAAGAAGAGGAGAGCCTGCCCAATGTGGCAACGCAGGTCATCATCCGGGCAAAGCTCTCGAGCAGCAACGTGAATGATACTCCCGCCCTCAACTATAAGGACGTGAACCTGATTGGCTACCTCAATCACCCCAACGGCGTCTACATCAGCCGCGAGAACGAGCTGACCCAGGGAGTGGAATCGACCAAGGTCTATGCGCAGATGAACATCCCCAGCGGGTGCACCCTCAACTGGTTCGCCTCGAACGACGGCGGCGCGACCTGGGAACCGATGGCGCTCGACTCAACGCGCGAGGTCGATCAGACCTGGACAGAATACCTCTACCTGCGCTCATTCACCAACCCGGCCGGCAACCGCGTGCGCTACAAGGCGGTCCTTACGGGCAACAACCTGGTCTACCCGCGCATCCACGCTCTGGGCGCGACGTTGAGTTAGGGGGGCGCAATGCTGGTCAAACGACGCGGCGGGATGACTGAGTTCATTCCGTCGCCCTCTGAAAAGCGAGATGGCGTTATCCGAAACCATGTGCTCGATCTGCTCGCCAACCTGGACGCCAGGATCCGGCAGCTTGAAAACGCGAGGGGCATCTCGTCTGAACTTGCCGATGAGTTCGTCGAGGTGATGGCTCGCATAGAGCGCGAAGAGCAGCATGTCCAGCAGTTCAACGAAAGGCTCCTCGATGACGGACTCCTTCATAGTGAATAGCACTCGTGTCGATCATGCACGTCTGGCTTGAGATGATATAATGGGGCAACGACACGAAAGGTTTTCGTCGAATTGGAGTCCTCGACCTTAGGCACAATCCCCAGCACGGGCGCTCACGATATCTTACGGGACGTGTTCGGCTACTCGAGTTTTCGCGGCCACCAGGAGCAGGTTATCGAGCATGTCATTGGCGGCGGCGATGCATTCGTTCTCATGCCGACTGGCGGCGGGAAGTCATTGTGCTACCAGATACCGGCCATTCATCCGGCCTGGCGTGGGCATAGTCGTGTCGCCGCTGATCGCTCTGATGCAGGACCAGGTGACGGCGCTTCATCAACTCGGCGTGCGCGCGGCGTTCCTCAACTCCACGCTAAGCCCCGCGGACGCGCAGATGGTGGAAGAGCAGCTTCTTCGGGGCGAGATCGATCTCGCTCTACATAGCGCCCGGAGCGCCTACTTACCGGCCGGACACTGAACCTCCTGTCGCGCTGCCGGATCGCCCTCTTCGCGATAGACGAGGCTCACTGCGTGTCCCAGTGGGGCCACGACTTCCGCGCCGAATATCTTCAGCTTTCCACCTTGCACGAGCGGTTTCCCCGGCATCCCGCGCATTGCTCTGACAGCCACGGCGGACGGCCCTACGAGGCGAGAGATTGTCGAGCGCCTTGGTCTCTCGGAAGCAAGGCTATTCGTCACCGGTTTCGACCGGCCCAATATCCGCTACCGGATCGTGCCGAAGCAGAATGCCAGGCAGCAGCTTCTCTCGTTCCTGGACTCAGAGCATCCGGATGACTCCGGCATCGTCTACTGCCTCTCCCGCAAGAGAACCGAGGAAACGGCGCACTGGCTTTGTGAACACGGCCGGAAGGCGTTGGCATACCACGCGGGTCTCGAATCTGCGACCAGGACACGCGTTCAGAACACTTTCCAGCGCGAAGACGGTGTCATAGTCGTCGCCACCATCGCCTTCGGCATGGGGATAGACAAGCCCGATGTCCGCTTCGTCGCCCACCTCGATCTCCCCAAGAGCATAGAAGCATACTACCAGGAAACGGGACGCGCTGGGCCGCGACGGCTTACCGGCCGATGCGTTCATGACCTACGGACTCGCCGACGTGGTGATGATGAGGCAGCTTCTGGACAAGTCCGACGCCGACGAGCAGCACAAGTTCGTCGAGCGCAAGAAGCTCGATGCGCTATTGGGCCTGTGCGAGACCACGACATGCAGGCGTAAGGTGCTGCTTTCCTACTTCGGAGACGAGCTCGACGAGGCCTGCGGGAACTGCGACACCTGCCTTGACCCGGTCGAGAGCTGGGATGGCACGAAGCCCGCGCAGAAGGCCCTCTACTGCGTTCATCAGACCGGCCAGCGATTCGGCACGATGCACCTCATAGACATCCTCACCGGCAAGGCACGGATCGCGTGCGCAGCTTCGGTCACGACGAGCTGAAGGCTTTCGGCGGAGGCAAGGAGCTGTCGGCGGCGGAATGGTCATCGGTGTTCCGCCAGCTTGTGGCGATGGGTCTGCTTGTGGTGGATATGGAGCAGTACGGCGCTGTGAAGCTCACCAGCGAATACCACTCGGTCATGCGGGGCGAGCGGGAAGTGCGCCTGCGAAAAGACCCAAAGCCCACGAAGAAAGCAAAGCTGCGGGCCGACAAGAAGACTGCCGCCGAAAGCGCAACTCCCGAAGAAGAGATGCTCTTCTCAGCTCTGCGCGAACTTCGGCTCCGCATAGCCAAGGAAGCAGACGTCCCACCGTTCGTCATCTTCCACGACAGCACGCTGCGCGAGATGGCGCGCGTGCGCCCGAGGAGCTTAAGCGAGTTCAGCACAATATCAGGCGTAGGTAGACGCAAGCTGGAACGCTACGGCGAGGCGTTCATCTCGGCCATACAAAGCTTCCGCGAGCAGGACTGATACCTCTCCCTGGACTTCCTCGAAATATACATCGAAACCCGCTCGAATATCCTTGACTTTCCTCCTGCATTCGAGGTAATTCATCATTGGTGATGAACACACCTGCAGCCAGGAAAGTGAGGTCGTCGGTTGGTAGATATCCACGAGCTGAGATTCGGAGTAGAGATAGAGACGATAAAGCGCACACGGGAGCAGGTGGCGCGGGCTATCCAGTCGGTCGTAGGCGGCGAGGTGCAGCATGTGACCTCGATTGGCACATACGATCCCTGGCAGGTAACAGACGAACAGGGCAGGATCTGGAAGGTCGTGGCGGACGCATCGCTAACGAGCGTTACTCCAGACCTGCGGGCTGAGGTCGTGAGCCCGGTCCTCGACTATGCCAGCATCCCGACGTTCCAGGAAGTAGTCAGAGCGGTCCGCAGGTGCGGCGCGACAGTCGACGACAAGTGCGGCATGCACATCCATGTCGACGCGAGCGCATTCGATGGGAAGACCCTCGCAAACCTCGCGAAGATCGTCCACAAGCAGGAGCCGCTGATCCTGACGGCGCTGGGCGTGAGCCAGGCAAGGCTCAACCAGTATACGAAGCCGGTGAGCGCGGAGCTTATCGCGAGGATCGAGAAGAGCCGACCGAAGACCAAGGACCAGATGAACCGCATCTGGTACGGCTTCCACAATAGCCACCCGACCCACTACGACAGCACGCGATACCACGGAGTGAACCTGCACAATGTCTGGTATCGTGGGACTGTCGAGTTCCGCTGGTTTGAGGCAACGCTGCACGCCGGCAAGGTCAAAGCCGCAGTCCAGTTCGTGCTGGCCATCGCCGCCAAAGCCTTGAACAGCCGCGGGGCTTCGAGCCGCAAGCGCGAGTTCAATCCAAGCTCAGCGAAGTACGACTTCCGCGTGTTCCTGATCCACCTGGGCCTCAACGGCGACGAGTTCAAGACCGCGCGCAAGCACCTGCTATCGGCGATGCCCGGTGACGCGGCGTTCAAGCGAGGCAGACCGAAGCCCAAAACCGCAAAGCCCGCTGCGGAGTTGTGCTGTGTCGCAGACTGCTGCGCTGAAGGAGGTGATGCCTGATGTGCGCGCAACTCGGAGTGATATTCGGAACCGCCAGACGCGGGAGAGGCGATCAGGAACATCGGGACAAGCTGCTTGGCTGGCTGTTCACCTACCTTCTGCTCCTTAGCGAGAAGCGTGGGCCCCACGCAACCGGTGTGGCGCTGCTCAAGTCCAACGGCGAGCACGTCCTGTTCAAACGGCCGCTCAAGGCCTCGGACTTCATCAAAGACAAACGCTTCAGGGAAGTGCTCAACAGCATCGATGCTTGTACGACGCTGCTGATGGGACACACTCGCTGGCAGACCGTGGGCGACGCGAGCAACAACGAGAACAACCACCCGATCCGGGCTGGGCAGGTGATCGGAACTCATAACGGCACGATCTTCAATGCCGACGAGCTCTTCGACCTGCTCGGGCTGCCCAGACGCGCTGAGGTGGACAGCGAACTCATCTTTCGCATCGCTGATGCGACGCTTGACGATGGTCGCTTTGATGCATGCGGCGATACGCGCCCGTTTGGCCCTGTGCCGGGGACAGATCAGCGCGGTGTTGGCATCGCTACAGGACCCAGCGACGGTGCTGATCATCAAGGGCAACAAGCCCCTGGAACTGAGATACAACGAGGAGCATCGCACGATAGTCTACGCTTCGGATGCTGCCTACCTCGACGTGGTGCTCGCCAAGGAGAACGGGTGGCGGCTGTTGCCAACAGCCCCGATGAGCCTGATGACTTTTCACTGCTGCGATCTCCCGCGCTGCGCCAGCAAGCCATTCCGATTGGCGAATCCGACAGCGGCGACCGGATTCCGACGGTTCACCGGCTGGGGTGATAACGAAACCAGCGACGATTAGGAAAGATGAGAGCAAACATGAAGAAGACAATCCCACAAGAGCAGATGCAGAACACACTCAGGCTATTCGTCTACGGCACGCTCAAACGCGGCTACTGGAACCACGACCGTTTCTGTCTAGACGCAATTCACATAGAAGAAGCCGAGGTGCGAGGACGCCTCTACGAACTGCCGTCCGGATACCGAGTCTTGCAGGTTCCCGATGACGACGTCATCGCAGTCGGAACAGCCGATCCACTGGCGGATGTCGCAACGCAGAACTGCTCATTGGAGATCATTGGGCTCAGCGCGGATTGGGACGCTGAGGACTACCAGATGATCCGAGGAGAGCTGATGCTCTTCGCCAACCCGCAACTGTCCCTGCCGCCCATAGAGCATCTGGAAGGATTCCGACCGCGAATGCCGAGTCTGTATCGACGCGTTCTCGTGCCGGTCTTTGTGAGCGGCGACCAGAGCGTGCCGGCGTGGTGCTACGTGGCTGGCGAATACATCGATCTGCGTGCCTTATCATCTGGCAGAACCAGTTGGCCTGGCTGACGCCCGCATGCTACTTATAGAGTGTAGACGTATAGTTGCCATGTGGGTAGACTTCACTCTATGGACGCTAAGCAGATGCAGCGCACTCTGGGGACGGATCATCCAGGCTCGCCGAAGCAAACTCGGCTACAGCCAGGAATCCTTCGCCGACGCCATCGGCGTGCATCGAACGTACATCGGATCTGTCGAGCGGGGCGAGCGCAATGTGACGCTGAAGAACCTGCTGCTCATCGCGAGCGGACTGAAGATGCCGCTATCAACGTTGATAGCCGCCGCTGAAGCAGACCTGCTGCCCTCTGACTACATAGGCCCAACGCTTCCGCGAGGTTCTCCTAGAAGCGCGGCCGAGTCTCGTGTATCTCTTCAGCGTGCCAACCCACCAGTGACCAGTCTGCCGCATGATGACGTGTTCGTGGCACCGGGCTTGCGGCGTGCGGACAACGGCTGCGTCCCAGGCTAGGGCCGCTGTATCCAGCAAGGCAGAGACTTGCCGCCTTCGCAGTTCGGGCGATATCACCAACAGCCATGTGCCAGAGCCAAGGCAAAGCTCCCATGCCACTTCAGATATGGCTGGGGCAGTCAGCCAGTATTGGATCGAGCGGTACCGGAGCCCATTGCCGTGGGCCGAGCATAGAGCACTCTGTGCCCGCCTTATTCGCCCTGGATATCGCCGTTGTCGCGCACCCTGAGCAGCCGGCTCAATTCGTTGTCAAGTCTCTCACAAGAGCTGATTCCTGTCACCACCGCATAGCTCCAGCTACCGGATCCCGCAGGCAGTACACTCCCAGTCGGCAGTATGCATTTCAGCGGAGCTGACGAGCCATCGTCCAGGGTGAACGTCGAGTCGTTCACCTTGCTGAATCTGCCGTAGACGCGAATCAGGAGTCCGATATTGTTGAGGCCTGTGCCAGCCTTTGTCCCTTGTTGGCCTATGCCACTGACGGGGTCAAGGAATCGGCTACCGCCTACGGACTTGCCAACTAGCCCAAGCGGCAAGACCGAACCCGGAACGCCCGGATCAGCACCGTCCGCATCGATGTAGCGCTCCCTGTCATTAGACGTTCGCATAACACCCCAGATATCTACCGTGGTTCCCACCGCAAGTTTGTGCCCGCTCCTCTTGACTTGAATGCCTGCAGTCCGGCTCGGCTCCTCGACGTAGAACACATCTGCAAATGAGGCGCTCACGACCTTCCCGTGAATACCGACAGGAGTGCCATCAGCCAGGACTTTTGCGGCGGGTATGTCATAGCATTGAGCTACTCCCACGGTGACGCTACCGCACTGATCGCTAACGCAGCCAGTTGTTGTATTGCGCGAACGTGCGTAGTATGTTGTCGTTTCAGTGATCGAGCCTGTCGGCAGGGAGTTGCCTGACCCGACAAATGTCCCACCGCAGCTGCCGCTATACCAGTCAGCTATCTCTCCGGAGCCCACGGTAGCAGTGAGAACAGCGCCGCCGCTGCCACAGATCAGCGCGGGGTCGGCTTTGAGGTTAGTTGGCGTGGATGGCCTATCGACTACCGTGACGGTTAACGGAAGGCATTCGACGCTAGTGCAGCCACCTTCAGTGCTTCGAGTGCGTGCGTAGTATACTGTGGTTGTGCTGGGACTCACCTGCAGAGACACGCCCGAACCCGCAAGTGTGCCTGCGCAAGAACCCACGAACCAGTCGACCGTTTCATCGACGCCCACCGAAGCTGACAGCGTCGACGATCCACCAGAGCATATGGTTGAGGGTTCTGCGGATACGCTAGCTGGAATGCTCGGGGAGCCGTACACCTTGACGATTACACCCGTACAGGTGTCGCTGGTACATCCTGTCACGGTATCACGCGATCTAGCGAAGTATGTGGTATCGCTGGAAATGTCTTTGACCTGAACGGATGTCCCAGTGCCAATCTGCGGTCCATCGCAGCTATCTTTGTACCAATCTATTGTTATGTCGGTCCCTGCAGTCGCCGACAAGACCACGGAGCCTGTATCACAGAGTGACGCGGGAGTTGCAGTTACATCTGACGGAGCATCGGGCAGAGCATTCACTTTGACCACAGTGGATGCACACTCGGAATCGCCGCAAGCACCATGCCACCACGCATAGTACGTGGTTGTGATCGATGGAGCGTCGACCTGGCACGACGTGCCTGTGCCGATAACCGCGCCGTGGCAGGTCGTGGACCAACGTAACTCGTCCCCTGATCCACCGGACGCACTCAGAGCTATCTTGGAATAGGAACCCTTGCAGAAATCCGTGTGATCGACGGATGCGGAACTCGGAGCGCTGGGCACATCTCTCACTGTTACGGTCACGCTCACGCAGTTCTGGCTGACGCAGCCTGACGCATTCCGGGCACGCGCGTAGTAAGTTGTGGTGGTTAGGGGGCTTACACTGAGAGATGCTCCGGACCCCACACTGCTGCCGTCACAACTCCCAGCATACCAATCGGCCGTTTCACCAGTGCCGACGATAGCCGTAAGAACGGAAGTTTCGCCTGGGCAGACGGTCGATGGGCTGGCCTGCACATCGGTCGGCACTGATGGTAGTGGGCTCACCGTCAGTATTGCCGGATTAGATATGACACTGCCACATCCATTGCTGATCACGCAGTCATAGCTGTCCGCATCCACTTGAGAGACCGATGGTATTGTGAAGCACGATGACGTCGCACCCGAGATTGCAGATCTATTGCGTCTCCATTGATACGAGAGAGGTTCGGTTCCAGATGCGGTTGCGCAGAATGTCGCTGCATCGCCGACGCAAAGGAACTGCTGCTGTGGTTGCTGTACTAGGTTCGGTGGCACACAATCCGGAACCTTACTCTCAATGGTCAGATCATCAACAAATGGGCCATCTACAAGATGCTGACCACTCTGCCAAGCTGACAGACACCTAAGCCTGAACCACACTTGGGATTGCCCACGAAGGTTCTCCCAGGCTACCTGCGGACTTGAGGTCGAGCGTGATCTTGTACCAGTAGGGGTAGCTGGTTCCTTCAGTATACTGATATCCTGCAAAGTTGCTCCCATCATTTGACGCGGTCCATTCTATCTTGTCTTTGGGGCCCAGATCATAGTAGAGCCAGAACGTTACGCGTGCATCGACTGCATTGCTCAGGCTGAAAGGCCCATACGTCATGCTGCTGACCTGGGGATCGTCGCCAGGGTATGCAAGATAGTCTACGTTTGGGTCGTATGCCGAGGCCTTGGGCCAGCATCCACTGTAGCCGCTGCAGCTCAGATAGGTTTCTGGCGCCCAGGTGATGGGATCACCGCTGTTGCTCCAAGACAGCTGCCACTCGTTGGGCCAGTCTCCGTCAAAATCCTCGGCCTTGATCGTCTGCCAAGCTACTTCTTCGACTGTCAGGGCAGTCGCATCTTGGACAACTCCATGATTACCGTCAGGGTCTGTGCCGGATATAGTGATGGTCGCAGGACCGAGCGGATCGGAAGACAATACAGTGTAGTTGTAGTTGTAATTCAGCCCGGACTGGATAAGTCTTGTGGCAGGGTGTCCGTTTACCGCAACAGTGGGCTCGCCCGCCAAAACCTCTGAAGCGGTGAAGGCAACTGTAACTGCCGTTCCGACCCGACCATGGCTCGGATCAGCCGAGATGCCCGTAAATGTGGGCGCAGTGCTGTCTACTGTGACAGTGTCGCTCGGCGCGCTGTCCGCGTTTTGATTGCAGGCCATGTCCGTCACCGCACCGGCCAGCAGTCTGATGCCCAGGGTGCCACTGCCGGTAATATTGGATAGTGTAACAGTGTATGGTCCTGCCCCCGAACCGATGGGATTCTCAACAACCGCATCCACATCTCCGGTCTTGCTCAAGGCGATGCCGCTAGCGCAGAGACCTGCTATCTTCTCGCTGAAGTCTAGCGTATAGCTAACTGGCCCGGACTTGGTGGCAGGGACTGATGGCCCACTGATGGATGCAATTGGAGGCACCGTATCATCTGTGAACACCAGCGCCTGGCCATTCTGGAGAAGACTACTGCCGTTGTACGAATACAGCGTTGCTGACGTGCCAGTCGCATCCTCAATGCCCACGGTTGCGTTTCGCCCAGCACCGTAATCGCCATCCGCCGGTTGGACGTCACCATACTGAAAAACAATGTCGTTCGTCGTCTCACAAAGCAGCACTTGGAATGTCAGTGTCGAACCGGGGCTTTCGTGACGTGGAACACCAACCCAGCTGACGACAAACTTGCGATTGGGCGCTGTCCCTTCGGTTCCAAGTCGAGTGCTGCCGGCTTGGCCGGGATCGAGATCAGCCCAATAAGGACAGATCATGGCGTTCGGGAACGCGGGATTGGGAAGGCTCGTGTTGATCCAGGACTGCAGGTTTTCGTTGACAAACCCAAGAAGCCCGTTGGAACCCACGTACAGTTGGTTGTAGGCGGTCCCGCAGAACGTGAAGTCGAATGGGATGGGTTGGGCACTGGGAACATCATCATCCGCGAGAGTCAGGCGGCATGACCACTCGGGTCAATCCAGTCGTAGGTCGCGGGCTGGATCAGGTAGCGGCTCCAATCGGAATGTACGGTTAGGTCAACCACCCTTGTCGTGTCCCCGTTGTGCGTTGTTTCGTTGGTGAACGTCACGACGTCGGAATAGGTTCCACATTTGAGCAAGCCAGCCGCAGCATCTATGCTTATGGTGACAGTCGCAGTCTCTCCAGGGCCAAGAGTGCCATCTGTTGCCGATAGCCTTACCCAGTCCTGAGTTTTTGTCGCAGTCCAATGGATGCTCGCAACGCTGTTGTTGGTGAGTTGATAGCTGAGGTCGTCTGGAGTAAAAGGACCTCCGGGTATTCCTTGCGGTTCAAATGCTCCCGATGGAGTTACGATCAAGGATACTGGATTATCGACTGATAGGCTGGTCGTGTCCTCCAGCAGTCCCTGGTTGCCCACCTGATCGCTTCCGGTGATCACAATCGTGGCCGCACCGTTGAGGTCGAGCGGTGTAACCGTGTAGCTGTAGCTGTATTCCAGCACAGATTGGCTGATCTTCGATGCTGGATGCCCGTTCACGGTCACCGATGGATCCATGATGAGGGCCTCTGAGGCAGCAAAGCCAATGGTCACTTGGGACCCGACTTGCGCTGGGTTGGGCGTAGCGGTTATGCTCAGAAACGCAGGCGGAATGTTATCTACTATCACGGGCGTGCTGAGAGCACTCTCGGCATTCGTGTTGCACCCCATATCAGTTACCGCGTCCGACAGCAGCTTAACGCCCAGGGTGCCATTGCCGCTTATATTGGACAATGTAACTGTATAGGGTCCAGCGCCCGACCCAATGGGCTCCTCCAATGTTGCATCTGCACTGCCGGTCTTCTCCAGTGCGATGCTGCCCGGCGTGGAGACCAGCGATCTTCTCGCCAAAGTTCAGCGTGTAGCTAACTGGCCCGGATTTGGTGATGGGAACGGATGGAGCGCTGATTGATACAGTCGGAGGCGCGGTGTCGTTTGTGGTGAACATCGAGCGCCTCTTCGTTCTGCAGAAGATTACTGCCGTTGTAGGAATGCAACGTTGCCAGTGTACCGGTTGCATCCTCGGTGCCCACAGTTGCATTGCGCCCGGAGCCATACTGAAGATCCCCTTGCTGAACCTCGGCGTACTGGAAGATAATGTCGTTCGTCGTCTCACAAAGCAGCACTTGGAACGTCAGTGTCGTGTTGGGATTCTCGTAACGTGGTACACCAACCCAGCTAACGACAAGCTTACGGTTGGGTGCTGTCCCTTCCACGCCGAGTCGAACACTACCGGTTTGGCTGGGATTGAGATCGCCCCAATAGGGACAGATCACGGCGTTTGGAAGCAGAGGATTGGGAAGAGTCCTGTTGTTCCGGGACCACATGTTGTCGCTGGCAAAGCCAAGAAGTCCATTGGAGCCCACGTAGAGTTGGCTATAAGTGTTCCCATAGAACGTAAAGCTGAATGGAATGCCTTGAGCATCGGAGGCATCGTCGTCTCCAAGGGTCAGGGCATCGTGCGCGCTCGGATCGATCCAGTCGTAAGGTGCCGTATCTGTACGATATACGTGCCGGGCGGTGTCCCCACTGAGAGGTTGATGGTTCTGGTAGTATCTCCGCTGTGGTTCGTTTCATTCGCAAAGGCTATCGTATCTGAATAGCTACCGCACTTGAGGTCGGAGGCGCTGGCGCTGATTGATGCAGTAACGGTTGTAATGCCGCCTGCAGGTAGGGTTCCGCTGGTCGCCGATAGGTTCGTCCACCCCTGGCCCTTGCTGACAGTCCAGTCGACAGGGACGGAGCCGGTGTTTCTGAGGGTGTATTCGACGCTGGAGGGACCAAATGGACCACCTGGCGCGCCGCTGGAATCTAATCCATCCACAGGTGTAACGAGGAGTGTGGGCCGTGGTCGTGTCTGGGCCGTCAGAGATACTCTGTTGCCCAGTTCGTCATAAGAATACGTGACCACGTTGCCTCCTCCGTAATCCACCTGCGTGAGGCGATTGAGGTCGTCGTAGACGTAAGAGACTGCCTTGACCGGAGTTGCGATCAGAGCACCGAAGAAGATCAGCAGTATGATTCCCACTAGGCGAATGTTGTCCATTGTTATGTGTCCTTCGCAAAACGCCGGCCTTACGCACATCTCTTGTGGTCTCTACAGCGTGACCACCTCTTGCTACAGATAGCTGATGCGACGTAGTCAGGCTAACGGAGTCTGATGCCCTCACGCTAGCTCCCACGCAGTTCTATTTCTTGCCATTGTCTCTTGAGTCTTTGGCGTTGTCCTGGAGATAGTCATAGACTTGACGCAGTGTCCAGGTTGCTCCTTGCGCCGGACTCGTGCCAGTGTACGGACCAGGCATAAGCCATTGTTCAGCCATTCCCAAGAACTCGTTGATCTCAGGTGCGTATGGTCCAGCCTCGTACTCGACGTATGCTGCAAGAATGCCTGCCGCAAGCAGAAACTGAACGAATTGGCCGGAAGGATCCGTTCGATTGATCGGCTGATTCCCAACGTAGACATAGAGATTCTCATCTCCTCCATCGAACCCTTTGGGATCCTCGCTGATAAACCTCCCCGTCCATGGATCATAGTAACGAGCCCTCATGTAATACAACCGATTCGGCTCTGCCTGGACACCCTCCGCTCCCACGAAGGTAAAAGGCTGCGGTGTTGCTTCAATCTGATCGACAACCCGACCGAACGAATCGTACACGTTACCGGTTCACATGATTCTGGTTCTGGTCCGTCATAGCGACAGTGCTGCCGATTCCATTGAAGTGGTAGCATAGTGTCGAGCCATCAGCAGCGATGCGGGCAAGCAGGCCTTTGCCATAGATGTAGAAAGCTGTAATGTTGTTGGCCGTATCGGCCTCAGCAATCATATTTCCGGCCGCATCGTATATGTATCGCTTAACCGAGCCGCTGCAGCTGGCCTGAACGCGATGATTCTGCGCGTCATAGACGTATTGCGCCGGGTTAGCACTGCCTATGGAAGTCAGGCGATGCAGAGCATCAAATCCGTAAGAGGTGCTGTCCGCTGTCGCTAACTGCCCCTCGGCATCCCGGCCATGGCTGATGCCGCCTGCTGTCAGCAGACGATTCTTTTGGGAGTTGTAGGTATAGCCGACGGACTGTGGGTCCGGGATCGGCGAGAGTCGGCTCGTGCTGATCAACCGCTGTACGGTTGCCATTCCCATCTAGGGTGAATGCATAGGTCGCGATTGCTGCGCCGTTGCTCTTCCTATTCTCCAGCTTGACCAGTCGGTCCGCCCTATCATAGCTATAGGTTGTAGTAGTGCCGTTGAAGTTCGTCAGCGAGATCAGTCGCCCTGCGTCGTCATAGCGGTAAGTAGCTCTTTGCTGCAGCCAGTTGATTATGGTCGCCAGGCGGTTCAGCGGATCATAGGTGCAGATCACGGTCTTGTTGCCAGGATAGGTAATACTGGTTGTGTTGCCGGCAGCATCGTAACCATACGAGACGGTGAATCCGTGCGCGTCCGTCACGGACTGAACGCGATTCAGGGCATCATAGCTGTAGGTCGTATCCCCAACTGAATCGTGAACATTGGTCAAGTTATCACGAACGTCGTAGGTATAGGTGATGGCGGAACCATCGGGCAGTCTTGTCTGCTCCACCTTTCCAGTCGGAGTGTACGAATACTCAACGGCGCTGCCGTTGCGATCCGTTGACCATCTCAGCTGGCCCGCATTGTCGGGCACAAATGTGCTACTCTTTCCAAGCGCGTCCGTCCTGTGAAGCAGAAACCCCAGAGAGTCATATTGGAAACCTGTATGCGAACCCACTTGGTCTGTGAGCCCTGTCAACCGTCCCGTCGTATCGTAGTTGTATACCACTGCCGGGTGGCTGGCGACCGCCGCCGTCTGAGGATTTCGATAGGAATCGTAAGTGAAATGTGATGTTACGTGCCGGGCGTCGGTGGAGCTCTGCTTCAGACCGTTGCTGTAGTAGCTCGTGGTGACACTATTGCCTTCGGCATCGGTTGCCGATAGCGGATGATGCTTATCGTCGTAGGCATATGAGCTAGTGTGACCAAGGGGATCAGTAGTCCCTATTAGCCGGAACTGATCATCGTAGGCAGAGCTGGTCTGCTTTCCAAGCGCATCTGTCGTTTTGACTCGGTTGTTCGCGCCGTCATAGTCATTGAGCGTTATGCTCCCGCGTGGATCAGTGCTGGATATGACATGATTCTGCCCGTCGTAGCTCTGGAGAGAAAAAGCGCCCAGAGCATCCTTCCGCTCCACAAGCCTCCCGAGCTTGTCGTAGCAGTACCTGGTCTTGTTCCCGAGCGGATCCTCTTCCACTCCGGTATAGCCTGAGAAGTAGAGGTTATAGGTCGCGGATGTCCCTCCTTGCCTCGGTGTTGTCTGCGTTGCGACGCGGCCCAATGAGTCATAGGTGTTCTGGGCGGTTGCGATGCCCAACGGGTTGGTAAGGCTGGTCATCCGGTGCTGATTGTCATAGCCGTAGCTCCACTGCTTGCCGTTCGCGTCGTTGTAGCTCACGAGGTCGCCTCTTGCGTCATAGCTGTACGAGAACTGACGACCTGCCGAATCAGTAACGGAAGTGAGCCGGCCATCTGTGTATGCCAGGGTCAGCGTCCTTCCAGTTGAATCCCTAACTTGGGTGAGGTTGTCCCCCGAGTACATGAAGATTGTCTGGTTGCCATCAATATCAGTGACTGTCTTGACACGGCCGGAATCGAAGTCGGTGCGAGTGCCAAATCGCTCGATAAGGGAGAACGTGCCGTTCCCGTTATCGACGAGCTTGAGTGTTCTCGCCCGGCGGGGGCTGGTATGAACCATCCGCCTGCTTGGCGTATTCCAGAATCTTCCCGCCCTGATGAATCTGGACCACATTATTGCGAATATGGTCAGCAGCCCATGCGCCAACTAGGGCAGTCGTAGCCCAACCCTTAACAGTGTCCTCGTTTTTCAGCAGATCGAGCGATACATACAGCGCAGTCAGCACGGGACTCGCGTCTGTTGATAGCCGTTCGCCCAATCCAGGCTCGACATCAGTTACGCTGTCCAGATAGACGTCGAGACTGTGAGTCCAGCCGTAACCCACTGTACGCTTGCTCATATTCCGAGCACTGTTGTAGGACCGCGCGAACGTGATGCCGGTTGGCAGACTTCCACCCAGGGCCAGATCTGTCTTCTCGTGCGTGAATGCCCCAGTCGACATCTCAATGGGATCACTGGAATACACAAGTATGTGACATGCTTGGTCGCTGCGGCTCACGTTCCAGGATGTGTTGTTAAGGAGCGCTACTGGATCCACGTAGCCGGGCAACGTTCCATATCCGCCGTGGAGCCCGCCGCTGATGATAATGCCGATGCTATTGGCGGACTTCTCAACGTACCCGCTTCCCTGCCACTGGTTAGACGTCAACATGACCGTTTTGAGGCAGGATCAGTGCGTCCACGCTTCCGCTTGCAAGTTTTGATCTGAGGCTGGCAACATCGTAGTTGCTGAGTTGGCCCGCAATCGAGTCGATGTTGGAGTTCGTTGCCCGGAACAGCTTCTGATTCGCGGCATTTGCAATCTGGAGGATCTTGACCGTCGACACGCCGGGCACACTTGGTCCCATCGTTTACCTCGAGCACACTATGCTCCAACGCGCTACTGATCAGCCCGCTTCCATAGAATGCCGGCATAGTGTCGCCAGTGTCCTTAGGCACGCTATTCGCCGTCCAAGTAGCTACGTCGACGTAGTAGCTGTCCTCTTGTGACATCCGTCCGATGCAGTGGTGTGGTATGGTGATGACGTTCGATATCTCCGATAGGATGTTCTCTGTGAGTTGCGCCTGCTTTATCCACATCAATCCCATGATATTCAGCGTCTCACCACGAACAGGCTCGGAATCCTCCGCCAGTCCGGCGGCGCGATAGCCATCGAGCCTCTGTTGGCATTTGGTTATGAGTGACTCTGAGGTTCCCCCGAAACCGTAGACTATTGCATATGCAGCTCCGCTCTTGAATTTGTACGTGGATGTCTGATCGCAGAATGTGCCGCTTTCGTCGGCATAGGGATGGTCAACAGTGAGAATGAGATCGTTCACAGTCCCTTGGGTTGTGGCACTGCCCGAGCTCAGGAGGTCTCCATTAAGCCGAAGTTCTGGATGGTGATCGGCTCCCGCGTAAGTAACAGTGAGCCTTGCAGAGTCTAGTTCGGATGTTTGCACAGTCTTATCGATGCCGACGTGCTGTATCCGAAGCGTAGTTGCATACTCCGCTGGAATCTCGTCCATGTCGCTGTAAGGGTTGCCGGATAAGCCAGAGATGTCTGAAAGGCACCTAGAGTCCCTTCAACAATATCTCTGCGGCCGAGGAGATCTTCGATAGCGCGGTTGGGGTAGTCGCGATGGATCGTATTGACAAGATTGGTCGAATATTCGGTTAGCTTGGCTTTGAGCGCACTTTCATTCAGCCCCTGAACGTAGTCCGCATTTCCTGTTCCACCAGTAAGGCTCAGGAATTGGCTACGGTCGTAGCCCATCAGGGGGCCAATGTCCAGCTTCTCGTGAGTAATGTGCTGCTTGAGAGCAGGATCGAACACATAATTAGATCCGCCTATTGTCGCCTCAACCCAGACTCTGGTGATGTCAATCGCCACGGCTTGCCCGTCACTGCTTTGCACGGCATAGGGCACTCCCGCATTGTTGAGAATGTACTCAATGTTGGCGGTACCCAGCCAGTCTGCAAGTGCGGGAAAATCAGAGGGGATGGCGAATTCCTGTGTTCCATACTTGTAGCGCGCCGAGTACCGCTTTCCCTAAGTAGGGCGATCATCAGAGATGCTTGGTCAAAATCATTGCCAGATCCGTCCAGCTGAGTTAGCTCTGCCCCTTTCGTAGATCCGAAGTAAGGAACGTATTCGATGTGGTTGTGTACATAATCATAGATTTCTTTGGGGTCATGCTGAAGGCCACGCGCAAGCTCGGTAATCTCGGGCGTGGCAGTGGCTGTCGAAGATGCGGACCTCACGCTGAGCCTTGGAAACGCCTGAGCTCTGCCCGAGTAGTACGCGCTCGCGCTACTCAGCGTTACTTGCTTGCCAGGCTTGTTGAGCCATCCCGGTCCTGCGACATCAGCGGAGACAGTTCGCGGGCAGGACAGCATCAGTATGGCCACTAGCATGAGAAGTGAGCCAGCCGCCAGAATTGTGCTGCGAGTGTTTATCGACAACAACTTGACACCCCTTTGCTCGAACTGAGCGTTCATACCCATTAAAGCACAGCTGTGGGACAGGACTGTCAATCGGAGGCCGCGTGAGTTGCTGAAGATATGCCAGAGGAGATAGCGCAGCCTCTAGCACGTCTCTGTACTGCCCTGGCTGCTTACTACGGGTCACCTTTTTATATCAGTTACATGCGTTCCTGTGTCAACGTCTGCTCGCCTTTTTGTGTGCATGTTTGTGGATTTCCTGATGTCCAAGAGCCTGCAATCGAAAATTCTTGCTAGCGGTTCCCTGATCGCTGAGTCGTTTGGTTGTTAGCGAAAACGGGGTGTCGGAGGTACGTGGATTCGCTGCCGAGGGCGATTCTGAGATCAGACTGAGTTCTCATCCTGAGAACGGGGCACAAGATTCGCCACTGGCGATGATGTGGTGGTTCGGGGAACTTCAGATAACACCGACCCAGTGCTCAAGCCGAGTTGGAGGTTTCGCTAGTGATTCCCTGCCCTACCAACAATCAGACCTAAGGGTTTTCCCTCGTGGGAAAGCCCTTTTGTTTTGCCTTCGCCACCATTCGTTCACTTGTGTGAACACCGTTATTTGGCAAACCATGTAAACTCGTTCGCGTCCGCTGATACAGTGTCGTTGCCACAAGTATACCTCCCGAGCCGCCTGCCGTCCAGTTTTTCCGCTTGCCGTTTCAGCCATGATCGTGCCCGCCGAAAAAATCCGAAAATCCCTGATCGCCTGTCGCGGCGTCAAACGATGTTTATACGCTAGGCTACTGCACAGGCGCATGGTGACCAGCCAGCATCACCACTGTCAAGGGCAGGCCCAGATAGACACGAAGTACATATTTCTGCCTGGGTTAAAGGCTCTGCTGACAGCAGTTGTGATGTTGGTGTGATGTCGTGAGACGGTTAGACCTGTAATGCGAATTTGCAGCCTTTCTTGTCGGCTGCAATAATGGCGTCAGGGTCTACGGATCGGCGGCTTCGATCTTGGTCGTCGGTCGTGTCCTGAAAGCTAGATCAGGAGCTTAGAGTTCCAACTCTGCTCCATCGACCGGTCCCCCAGGCTGCTGCGGGAGCTGATCTATGATAGATAGAGATCAGACATGGGTGTTCTGACGCCAAGAAGAAAAAGGCAGGTGCCGATAAGGCACATACGTAGGCGACGGGATCAGGCCAACGCGACGCGAGGTCGGCGGAAGGTTGTTATCACCCTCGCCGACGCTGTCGAGCTTCTCCTGGAGAATCTGCGACACAAATCTCGACGCGACAACACGATTACGATGTACGCCGACGGACTATCAAGACTGGCGCACTCCATCGGCGGCGACATCCCCATCGATAAGATCACACGCGTGATGCTGCAAGATCACTTGGACTCTGAACGCGCTCGCGGCCTCGCACCCAAGACACTGAACATCCGCCGACAGAACATTACCGCACTCTTCCACTTCCTGATAGATGAGGAACTGCTTGAGATCGGTCCAACTGTCAAGCTCGTCCCGATCCCGGTGCCAAGCAAGGTTCCCGATCCGTTCGATACGAAGGATGTCCAGAAGATGGTTAACTTCCTCGACGACGGCACTCCCGAAGGCAGGCGCAACCAACTACTAGCTCTCCTGATGGTTGACAGCGGCGGACGAGTTTCTGAGGTCGCGAATATACGAATAGACGATATCGACTTGCAGAGATCGAGAATAAGAGTGGAGCAGAAGGGCGGGGATGAGGAGTCCCTGAACCTGACAGACGGCACCAAACTGGCATTACTGCGCTACGTCCGTAAGCTCATGGTGCAGGAATGTCCACCGGAGGACCTGTTTGAGAACCCGGCCACCGGTAGACCGATCACTCGCGGGGCGATATACAAGATCATCAGAAACGCTGGTGAACAGAACCGCATCAAGAAGTCCCATCCTCACCGCCTGAGGACGACCTTCGCGTCGGGGTATGCCAACAGCAGCGGCGACCCCTACGCACTGCAACGTGAACTCCGGCATAAGGACATTCAGACCTCGCTGAAGTACGTGAAGGTTTTCGATGATGCGCTTCATCGCAAACACCAGTTACATAGTCCGGCGGCGAAGCTGGTAATCCGCCGGAAACAGAAGTGAACACAATGTCTAAGGCTATCGGTTGTTCCCGCTTATGACTGCGGCCCGTGGGGTGCTGAAGCCGCTGCGGCAGGTCCTCAGGCGCATCAATCCAGCGCTGCACGACGGCGTGCGCCAGCATCATCGGAACCGGCTTTCGTGAGGCGAGCAGGTTTGCCAACCGCCCAGACTGGCTGCGGTTACCTAGCACGCCGTGGGCCTGCAGAGCAACCCCGACGGCTTCTGACTCAAGCTCATTTTCGATCTGGTTGTTCAGTATGACGGCAGCAGTGATAGGCTCAAGAGCGTCAACGACTTCTTTGAGTCCTTCCTCTTCTTCTGCCGTAGCCTTGTCGGGTGAACGTTTCTCGCATCCCTGCTGGACCGACCGCAGCCTGCCCTTCGCGAACGCTAACATATTGCGTCGCCGAATGCTGGGATCGCTTGCCTGCTTGCTTGTGCGATCAACAGCACGTCGGGCAGCATCCGACTCGCCGTTGGCGGCAAGCACGTATGTAGCCAAATCGATCCATTGCAGATCGGTCTCACGACTCCGTATCAGATCAGCCGCGTCGCCAATGCGACCTAGATCCACAAATGCCTGTAATCTCCATCTGATCGCGTCGGGACTGTCTCTGCCTTCCAGTTTCGAGATAACAGCCTCTGGGCCTTGTTGCACAGCTTCCAAATAGTCCTTGGCATCCTGAAGCTTCTTCCCTCCGGGGCTCTCATAGAGTGGCATCGTTGGTGTTCTCCCGATACGACTGCGCTCTGCCAAGGTAGTAGTCCGCCTTCGTCAGGTCATGACTGCGGTCTCGACGGCGCTCATCATTGAACCGCTCCATCTCGAATTCATACAAGCCATAGTATGCGTCTGAGATCAGCGACGCTGGCACGACGTCTGCTTTCCTCTGGAGCAGCTCTTCCAATTCGACTGCTTGTTCCGCACCCTTGGCAAACTCACCGATGACCGACGAGGCATTCACATCGGAGACCATACGTTCGATATCCTTGATAGCCTGTTGAGCATCGCCCGATGCCTTCTGCAGCCACTCGACTCTCTCTTCCGCTCTACCAAGCCGATACTCAAGACCGAGTTCCACGCCGACACCACTCTGCATCATGCCGGATACCTGTGACACTGCAGTTGCCCGGACAACTGCATCGGAGGGTCCAGCGTCTCTGAGAATTGGCGGCATAGCCTCGATAAGTGCCCGGGCATAACTGCGGGCTCCACATCAAGGGCATCTGCTAGGTCAAGTAACGTCTCAACCGATGGCAATCGCCTTGCCGTCTCGATCTTCGACAGATGCTCGGGGCTGATCCCAGCCTCATCAGCAAGATTCTCTTGTGTCTTGGCAGCAGCTTTGCGCAATGACCGCAGCCGTTCAGCTATAGCCCGTCTCAGTCTCTCGGTGTCGTCTCGCTTCAGCATCACATCAGTGTAGAACGAATTCTCGTCCCATTCCACGATGCATACATCTAGCCGCTTGACTCTGAGTCCAGCCGCTCGTACAATACACAGTGGCAGAGTAAGGGAATCAGAAGCCAGAGCCCTTTGAATTCAGCAACCAGATCAACTCCCGGAACACAACGGGACAAGAGGCGCTGGCAACGGGAGGGTGGCGGATGAGCAAGCCCGATATGTGGAAGTGCGGCGCGTGTGGGGCGCCGAACGTGTCGACTCGTGATACATGCTATAGCTGCGCATTATCTCGAAAACAGGACGCCGGCCCAGATGAGCGGCCGATTTCCTCTCAGGCAGTACCGGAACAAGCTGTGCTGGAAGCTTGCGAACAGACGCCAAGCCTGACGTGCCCTAAGTGTGGGAGCGAACAGATCGCTCGGCCGAATCGCCTGCTGAAGATCGCCTACATACTAGTCATCGTGGCGGCAGTCGCGCTGCTCAAAATCGGAAGCAACCTGCTTGGCGTGAAGTTGATGGAGGGAGGACAGTTCGTCACGTTCGCTCCAGGGCAGGATTACGTTGAGTGACATTGCTGCCGTGGTGGCTATGGCATTGGTTACCAGAGCCTGGAGCCCCGGTCGGGTCTTCCTTTTGCCCTGCGGCTCGAACCCTGCTAGGCCGGAGCCGAGATCGCTGAAGAGCTGGACGGGCAAATCCCGTAGCTCCTGCGGGATCATCTGCCGCACGGCCGTCATCTGCTGCTGCAACTCAGCGGTCGCACCGCTGGCCGTCCTGGCGTAGATCGCCAGGTACTTAGGATGTCTTATGTGCGTTCCTCCTCTGTGTCCGGCCCGACAGTGGTGCGGGCCGGTCAATCAGCGACAGCGCCCACATCGTGAGCAGTCTGTCTCTGTCACAGGGTATAGTAGCGATGCCGCAGAGGAATATAAGGAGATCGGCGAATCGAGCAGAAATATTCTAGTCTTTTTTCCAACCGAGCAGCCATTCGACCAGAATCGCGAGCGTACGCGGCCGTCGATCAGCCGCAGACGCTAGGCTGCGACGAGGCGGAGTCTGAGAGTGTGCCGGATGGCATGCCTTCATTACTTCGTCACCCTGACTAAGTGGAGCGCAGTCGAAATGTGCTCGTCGAGAAAACCATCAGGTCGTATTCAGTTAGCGGCGGAGATGTGCAGTGCCGCAGGATCAACGCCGAGTTCCCGCAGCTTGTCCAGGGCTTGCTTCACATTGTGTGCCCCGAGCTTCACGTATACCGTGTGCATCCGGCTCGCCGCCGCGACCGACGTGATCCCCAGAGATCTGCCGGCGGCGGCTATGGATCGCGATGAGAGACACGCCCTTATCATCTCGGCTTCGCCCGGCGTGAATACAAGTCCCTTTTCCTTGCGTTCCGGCACGGACTCGATCCAGCCTCTCTGGACAGCTATCTCGAAAAGGGCGTCGAGGCTCTCGGTGCCAGTCTTCTTCATCAACGCCCGCAGCCGTTGCGATCCATTCATGTAAGGCATACCCAATTCTCGGTAGGCCTCGGCCTGCGTGGGGTGCTTGGCGACAGCGCGAAGCACAGCAAGCATCTTCTCGGTTGGCTTGTCCGAAAACTCGCGGGCCACGTCGAGCCGCCGGTCCGTCGGCAGTTCTCCGGCCTCCTCGATAACAGGCCGTGCCATGTCCACCGCGGCAGCGGCATCATCCACTCCCAGCCAGGAATAGATCCGGCTGATGTGGCCGTAGACCGTCTGCATCGCCAGGCCAGTGCGCTCCGCGATTTGTCTCGCCGTCAGCCCGTCACCCAGCATCTTCAGAACCGACAGCTCGCGCTGCGAAAGACCGCGGGCCTCACCCGGTTTGCCCTCTCTAAACCTGCCGACAGGTATGCGCACCTCCACCTGGTCAGCAGAGTGAGGCTTTATGATGAGGTGAGTCTGAGAAAGCCGCAGGTCCTCGATTAGTAAGTCTATTGCCTTACGCTTTTCGTCGATAGTGAGGCCTTCCCAAACGGTGCCAAAATCCCGCAGCATCTCCTTTGCCTGCTGTATCCTTTGCCTGTTGGCATCCCCACTTGAGAGAGCCGAGTCTATCTCCCGCAACCGTGCCAGCCGCTCTTCGATTGCCGCCTCCACCTTGTCTTCATACGCCTTGTAGGCCAACTCTCCTATCCCGCGGGCTGCCAGCTTTTCGACCATCTCAGCGAGGCGTATCCGATCTGCGCGCAGGTCGGTGTCTATCTTTGCCTTCTCCTGCCTAAGCTTGCCGGTGTTCTGGCTCAGTTCTTTGTCGATAATAGCCTCAGCCGCGGTCATGATGCGCTCGTCCTGCGAGAGCTTCGTCAAGACCTCGATCACAACGCCGTCGGCCCACGCTATCTTGGCCCTGGCGCCAACGCAGGCGTGCCCTCTCGTAACGCTCTTGTTCTTGCACCAGTAGACTCTGTGGCGATGTTCCTCGCGCTTGTCCACGTAGAGCCGCTCACCACAGGTGGCGCATCTGAGTTTGGGAAGCAGCAGATGGGTCTTGACCGCGAAGGTCATTGGTCAGCCTTCCGGCCTTGACCGTTCTCCCGGCACTTGAACCCGTGAAAGTTGGTGATGACGAACTTGGCCTAGTTCAGATCGTCGCGTAGCTCAGGCGGAACGACGTCCATCTGCGCGTAGTAGTTGCCGGGGTCGTTGGGAAGAAGCACGCGCAGGCGGTCGCGGATCGTGATGCCAGGCGTGACGACTAGGAACGTGTCCGAGAAGTGCGGGTCCTGGCTGTCTGCGAGCTTGTTCAGCGCGTGCCAGGCAATCAGCATGGCCATCACGACGGTCTTGCCGCTGCCGGTTGCCATCTTCATCGCAAGGCGATAGAGGCTGGGATTGGCGGAGTCGTTCGCGGTCCGAAGAGCGTTCTCTATCCAAGCGTCACTGCACTTCCTGGCAGCCTCAGTGATGTAGATGACTGTCTCAAGCGCTTCGATCTGACAGAGAACAGCTTGCGCTCGCGATCCTCGCGCTGCCAGTATTCGAGGAGGCGGGACGAAATCTTCGTAATGCCGGAGTATCCGCCTTGCCGCCAGAGGGCAACACGTGCGCGGACATCACTGATGAATCTGTTCTCTTCGATCCGGTCTTTGGTCCACTCCGTATCGAGGACGAGCTGCTTACCGCGCTTCTTGGGCTGCGCCACTGGGATGAAGTATGAACTGACCCGGCGCTGTTCGACGATCTCATCGGTGATGCCGTCATCGCCGAACCGGAAATGCCGCTTCGGTTCATCGAAGGGAGAGTTAATCACTGGGTTCTCGATCACAACTTGCCGCACTGAAGGCACTCCCTGTAAGTCGCCCGCGGGGACCGAGACTGCTGGGCAGCGCGGGTGCGAAAAGCTTCAGTGATATGGTTAAGCTTGTTTGTCGTGAATTCCTGTGTCGTTTGTCGAAAGGCCGCAAAACGACCCGCTAGAACGCCACAAGAAGAAAAAGGCGGCGCAAATCCCAGTGCTTTCGCCAATATGCCTCTCAGGAAAACGGTCCTACAGCCAGACCTCAAGCATTATCATGGTTCAATCGTCCTCGCCGAGCGCTCCAGCGGGCGGTTGCGTTGAGGTCTCGACGAACCCCCATAAAGCCTTTTCAATCGCTCTGATTTGTGCTGTAGTTGAGGTAAGGTAAGAGCAGTTACCTTTCATCAAGCAAGGGGGCAATGGACGAGTTTTGGGTTACGATCGTGCGGCTCGGAAGGCCTACATAGATGCGAACCGGGACCGCATCAACGCCTGGCGCCGCGAATACGTGCGACGCAAGCGAGCCACTGATCCGGTCTGGGCTGAAGAAGAACGCGTCAGACGCAGGATCCGCGAGCAGGGCCGCGGTGGTCGTGTCCGTGATCGCGCGAAAGCTAAGGTTAAGCTGTATCGGACATCACCTATATCCCAACTGAGGAAGGCTGGCTCTACCTGGCCACTGTGATGGACCTGTATTGCCGTAGGGTGGTGGGCTGGTCGATGGACGAGCGTGTCACCCGAGATCTGGCCATGGACGCGCTGCGCATGGCGATCCGCCAGAGAAAGCCGGTGGCTGGGCTGCTGCATCACTCAGATCGCGGTGTCCAGTATGCCAGCAACGACTATCAGAAGCTGCTGAGTCAGCACGGGCATGGTATGCTCGATCAGCAGAAAGGGCGACTGCTGGGACAACGCCGCGATGGAAAGCTTCTATGGCAGCATGAAGACGGAATGCACCCACCACAGGCACTACCACAGCAGGAGCGAAGCCAGGAGGAACGTATTTCACTATATAGAGATCTTCTACAACTGCCAGCGGCGTCACTCGACCCTGCGATACACGTCGCCCGCTATGTTTGAGCTGCTTCAAGCAGCATGACAAACTGTCCGTACAATCGGGTACGGGTCAAGGGATACCTCCGCTCGGAGTTTGTTTGCCAAAATCTACTCATTCAAAAGCAGAGTGTATCCCTCTTAAGCTTGTGGTGAATAATCCGGGCTAGGAATGCCCCTGGCCGCATCTCGTTGGCTTGCCAACAACGGCGCGATCGTGCAGACTGAACGCAACCAGCGTAAGATTCGACGGAGGTGCAGCCCGTGTCAAAGCCTATCCAGACGTGTCAGTATCCTCTCCTAACGCCCAATCGCCTCACCGTCAGAGCCGGCGCGCGGATTCCCGGCGGCCTACGTGAGCATGTGTCGAAATCCCAACTGCGCCGGCACATCGAGCAGACCGGGCAGTCGCCCGACCCGTTTGGCATCACAACCGAACTTGCTGTAGCTCGCGGTTTGCTTCGGCACAAGCTCGACGCAGTGGAGTGCGCTCAGAGCGTCACCAGCGCCGACTTGGCCTCGCTTTGGCGTCTCATCGACACCGTCAGCGTGCTGATCGACCGGATGACCCGCGCACACGACCGCACTGCGTTCACGAAGACCGAGTTGAAGTTCATCACCGAGGGAATGCAGTCGCTGCTCGACGAGTTCGTGCCTGATCCTCAGCAGCGGAGAGCATTCCTTGCCAGGTTGCGAGCGCTGGTGCCGCGCTAGCCGCTTGCGTTGGCGCCCTGCATCCAGCGTTGGGCGTTGGGGACTTTGGGGCGGAAATGGAGCGGGCTCCCGCTCCGTTTGCTATGCACCAAACAACTAGGTCGCACGCGAGCCTTGCCGCGAGCCCGTGCCCGGAACCTGGCAAGCCAGCTCGATGCCAGTTGATTGCCTCGCGCTTCCACCTCGGCAGCCAACGCCGCGATCTCGCTGGACGTCTGCCGCAGCACCTGCTCCAGGAGCTTCTCCACCGTCTCCCCACGCTCAGCCCACAGCGTTCTTCTCCTCGTGCAGGCTACCGTCGGGGTAGTAGGTGTAGGTATGCATGCCCGGCCAGGTCAGGAGCTGATCGGCGGCGTTGTAGGTCATCGAGTTCGGGTCGGCGGGCGGATGGATGCGATTGCCCACCCAGTCGTAATCATACGGTCCACCCGCGGGCTGCCCCGGAACCGGGTTCGGAGGCGCGGCCGTGGTCAGACGGTTGTTGGCGTCGTAGCCCACATCCATATTGCGCCACTTCATGCCGCTATATTCGCGCCGCGCAACGGCTTCTCCTCTGGCAGCCAGCCTCGTGCTCACTGACGGACAGCTGCGTCGGGGCGAAAGACGAGCCCGCGACGCATCTGTCCTTACGCTTGATCGTCAAGGCGACGACTGGGTGCAGCCCCGAATTATCATGAAGAAGTGGCTTGCCTCAGCTGTGTCTAGTAGGCGATCATAGTCGCAGTTTGACAAACACAGCGATAGGAGGTCAAGCCAACAATGTTATACATCGCATTGGACGTACATTGCAAGTGGATCACGATTGTGGGATTCGACCCGCTCACAGGTGAGATCGTCGAACGCGATCGGGTTCCGAATGACCCGGACAGCTTGAGGGAGTTGTTCGGAGGACTGCAGGGCCCGTTGCATGGGGTTATGGAGTCAGGCATCAACTCATGGGCAATCTACCGTGACTTGAGACCGTTGTTCGAGACGCTTACTGTGGCCGATCCAACGAAACTGTGGGATCGACGAAAAGATCGCCGGGCAAAGACGGACCGCAACGACGCGCTGCGGATGGCGCAGATGCTGTATCGAGGCGAGATAGAATGCCTCTACATTCCTGATGAGAAGACCCAGGATCTGCGAGTGCTGGTTCGCGGCAAAGTCCGAATCAGCAGGTGGGCGACTCGGCTGACTAACGAGATGGGCAGTCTTCTTAAGTGCTGGGGGTATGTCGGCCATAGGCGCTTGATGACAAAAGGCGGCGGGTTAGACTTGGATCAGGCGCAACTCCCGGCGCGTTCGGCCAGGGTGATGCAGCTTTGGCGTGAACTGCTGCAGAAGGCGCAAGAGATAGAGAACGAACTTCAGGCCGCCATAGAGGAGGAAGCAGCACAAGACAAGGAATGCGCGTTACTGCAGACCATCCCCGGCGTGGGACCTTTGACGGCCCTGCTGGTCAAGGCGGAGATTGGCGACATTGCACGTTTCAAGCGTTCGAGTCAGTTGATATCCTACGTCGGGCTTGCGCCCAGAGTGTTTCAGAGCGGTCAGAGCTGCTACTACGGCAGCCTGGGCAACTGGGGCAACCGGTGGTTGCGTTACGCAATCGGGCTGCTGGCGCAGAGGACCAGTCACAGCAGGAAGGACAACGCCCTGCGCACAACCTACTGGCGGGTGCAGTTCAGGAACCATACCAACGCGGCGAAGATGGCCGTGGCGCGCAAAGCCGTGAGGGTGATTCATCAGATGCTCGCGCACGGCAAAGCATGGGATAATTCGAAGGCCGCCCCGAGGAAGGCCGCCGCATGATACCAGTAACACTGCAGATAATGCGCAGAACAACGATATGATGGAGCACTCTCCGACTATGTGTCTGACCACTTGATGGTCCAGCCCCGAATTGAGAGGCTCCTGATACGCGACGATAATCTGCGCACACAAAGCGCCAATAGGGAAATCGCTCAAACTGCAACTAACAAAAAACGCAGCTGGCTATTGACGCCGCTTGTATAGGGACACATAGAGAGCAGATGCACGTGTGTCGGCATTATTACGAACGCGAGCAGCGCCCCGTTGAACAGATCGAGGGCGAACTCGATGTCATCGCACACCCGCTGCCTGATCTCCGTGATGGTCAGCAGCGGCAGCCACTCGGTGATCGTGCCCGTGATGTAGTGGGCCGCGTTGCCAACGTCGATATTGCGCCACTTCATGCCCGCTATATTCGCCCCCCGCAACGGCTTCTCCTCTGGCAGCCAGCCTCGTTCTCACTGACGGACAGCTGCGTCGCGGCTAAAGACGAACCCGCGACGCATCTGTCCTTACGCTTGATCGTCAAGGCCACGACTCGGTGCAGCCCCGAATTATCATGAAGAAGTGGCTTGCCTCAGCTGTGTTTAGTAGGCGATCATAGTCGCAGTTTGACAAACACAGCGATAGGAGGTCAAGCCAACAATGTTATACATCGCATTGGACGTACATTGCAAGTGGATCACGATTGTGGGATTCGACCCGCTCACAGGTGAGATCGTCGAACGCGATCGGGTTCCGAATGACCCGGACAGCTTGAGGGAGTTGTTCGGAGGACTGCAGGGCCCGTTGCATGGGGTTATGGAGTCAGGCATCAACTCATGGGCAATCTACCGTGACTTGAGACCGTTGTTCGAGACGCTTACTGTGGCCGATCCAACGAAACTGTGGGATCGACGAAAAGATCGCCGGGCAAAGACGGACCGCAACGACGCGCTGCGGATGGCGCAGATGCTGTATCGAGGCGAGATAGAATGCCTCTACATTCCTGATGAGAAGACCCAGGATCTGCGAGTGCTGGTTCGCGGCAAAGTCCGAATCAGCAGGTGGGCGACTCGGCTGACTAACGAGATGGGCAGTCTTCTTAAGTGCTGGGGGTATGTCGGCCATAGGCGCTTGATGACAAAAGGCGGCGGGTTAGACTTGGATCAGGCGCAACTCCCGGCGCGTTCGGCCAGGGTGATGCAGCTTTGGCGTGAACTGCTGCAGAAGGCGCAAGAGATAGAGAACGAACTTCAGGCCGCCATAGAGGAGGAAGCAGCACAAGACAAGGAATGCGCGTTACTGCAGACCATCCCCGGCGTGGGACCTTTGACGGCCCTGCTGGTCAAGGCGGAGATTGGCGACATTGCACGTTTCAAGCGTTCGAGTCAGTTGATATCCTACGTCGGGCTTGCGCCCAGAGTGTTTCAGAGCGGTCAGAGCTGCTACTACGGCAGCCTGGGCAACTGGGGCAACCGGTGGTTGCGTTACGCAATCGGGCTGCTGGCGCAGAGGACCAGTCACAGCAGGAAGGACAACGCCCTGCGCACAACCTACTGGCGGGTGCAGTTCAGGAACCATACCAACGCGGCGAAGATGGCCGTGGCGCGCAAAGCCGTGAGGGTGATTCATCAGATGCTCGCGCACGGCAAAGCATGGGATAATTCGAAGGCCGCCCCGAGGAAGGCCGCCGCATGATACCAGTAACACTGCAGATAATGCGCAGAACAACGATATGATGGAGCACTCTCCGACTATGTGTCTGACCACTTGATGGTCCAGCCCCGAATTGAGAGGCTCCTGATACGCGACGATAATCTGCGCACACAAAGCGCCAATAGGGAAATCGCTCAAACTGCAACTAACAAAAAACGCAGTTGGCTATTGACGCCACTTCTATAGGGAGACATAGAACTCAATCACTGGGAAAGCTAGTTCATGGACAGTCACAGACGCCATAGCGGGCCTCCCTCCAGTCCGCGCTGCCAGATGCTGCAACGAGATCGCTCGAGCATGATGCGCAGCCGCGTCTCCCCTCACTTCCAGAACTCCTTCAGGTCGGCGTTTGGCAATCTGAGCTCAATGATCTCCCGAATGGTCTGGGCGTTCTTGAACCTACTCAGTTCCTCCCGATAGTAGTCCGGGTGCAGGGATCCTCCGGCTCTTCTCACGTCGCGAAGGACGATCGCCCGGAGCTTCTCCAGCGGCATCTCAAACGGCTCACTAAGCGTGTACTCGACCCGGAACATGCGCTCCAACCATATTGTGAAGCCGAGGAATCGCCCCTTTGGCGCTACCCGTCTTGTCTCTTTCACCTTCGCAGCCTGACCGTTGCTATCGACGAACGTGCAATCATCAAAGCCACCACGCTTGAGAGTAACGTTGTTCAGCGTAGTGAGGGTGTCCTCGTCTACAGCAACCATGCAATAGCCATCCTCATCAACCACAATGACCGGGTATGACAGATTTCTCGTAGTGATCATTCGCAGTCGCAGGGAAGCGAGTTAAGAAGTGGCGACATCCTGCCGGGCAACAGCAGCTTGGGCCAAGCCGGCGTCCCTTTCCAGAGACGCCTCGCAAGCCCCCAGCTGGCCCTACCTTTGCCCTCTATTGCATTATGAACAAACTGATCATTCACGTTCACCAGGCCCAGTGGGTGGCCGAGCCCACCTCTCAACTCTCTCCTTCCCGAACTTCTCGGCCAGTCGCTCGGCGGTGTCGCCGCCTTGCCGTATGATGTAGTGATGGATTGGTTCCCTGAGCCCGGCGAAGCCAGCCTTGTGCAACCGACGACTCGCATTCTTCCACGCCCAGCTCGTGACAGCAGGACCTGAGATCTTCTTCGCGATCTTGATCGCTTTGCCCGCGGCTCCGAGACCCACAACGTCGCTGACAGCAAAGGCTGTGTTGACTATGCCCCCCAGGTAGTTCCCGTTCTGGAAGTCATCAATCGCCGACCAGGCTGGACCAACGAACGGAACGAACTCAACGTACCACGGCGGCTTCCCGATGGACAGAAGCGCGATGCCGGGAACGACACTCTGTCCCAGCGGATCATCCGTCGAGATCAGCTCATCGTCGGGACCGTAGACGTAGGTGTGCTCGACTGCGCCACTGTCTCCGGTCGCTAGCTGGATGCGGCCATAGCCGTCGGAATGGCAATCTGCCCTACTGCCGCCCGAGACGCTCGCAACCGCGCACCCTTCCGGATCGCAAACGTAGTATACCACAGTGCCCGACACGTCCGCCATCAGAGCCGGCGATACGGAAGCAGTGGGGTCTGTGAGCACGGACTGGCTCTCCGAGCCTCCGGCAGTCTCGCTGTACCCCAGAAGTGTGTCGTCTGCGTCCCACAGGAGTTCTGCGCTTACGCCCGACACCTGCAGTTCGCTTGGCAGTTCGGCCGAATCATAGGTGAAGGACGCAAGCGTCAGGGATCCGGAAGGATTCTTGATCTGATGGGGCGCGCCGTTCGCCTTGTAGGTGTAGCTATACATCCCCGGCCAGGTGGCGAGGAGGCCGGCGGAGTTGTAGGTGAGGTGGTTGGGGTCGGCGGGAGGGTTGGTTAGCTGGCCGAGCCAGTTGTAGCCGTAGTCGCCGCCCAGGCCCTGCTCGGGGACGGGGTTGGGGGGGACGATCGACGCGATCCTGCCGGCGTGGTCGTAGGTGTAGGTCCACTGGCCGGCGAGGTTGCCCATCGATAGCTGGTTGCCGGCCTTGTCCACGTTCGGGTTGCCGTTACCGTCGGTGTAGTCGACGACCGACGACGCGGGATTCCCGCCAGCGTCCTTGTAGTGCATCGTGATGGTCTTGAGGAAGTTGCGCGGGTCGGTTGAGTCGTAGGAATAGACATCATACGCGCCGGTGGCCCGTCGAGCCGTTGTAGAAGGCGATCTGCGAGAGAAGGCCGAGCGCGTTGTGCGAATACTCGGCGACCTTGCTGCCGTCGTAGTTTATCGACTTCAGCCACCCGTTGCGGTAGTAGTCGTAGGTCGTGGAGTGAACGGTCGCGCCGACGCCGTCCTTGATCGTGACCTCTTTCTTCTGCCCCAGCAAGTTGTAGTCATACCACAGACTGACCCCGACAATCGGGCCGGTGGTCGGCTTGTAGGTCTTGAGCCGCCCGAACGTGTCGTAGGAATACGTTACGTGCTTGCTGTCCCGATACACGTCCGTGACGAGATAGCTCGCGCCATGTTGTCAATGTTCGGTCGGCATCGGCTACGGGTCTGATCCAGCACACGGATGTGCTGGACCGATACTCCCACAGCCGAACAGCTCACTCAAACTCAACCGTGACAACGCCGCTCCGCATAGTCCATCCGTCTTCCTTGTACTTCCGGTAGGCCTCCGGGCCGATGTAGTAGCGCTTATTACTGCTGATTCGGTAGTGCTTCTTGATCCACTTGGCGTAGAAGCTGTACATGTCCTGGAACTGCTTGGCCCGAGGCACCAGTCTGCCACTGCTGTCGTAGTCCCGGAACTCAGCCCAGATCCTTCCATCCTCTATGTGCCCATCACCTCGCCTCAGGCACCGCCAGAACTCGACTACCTCCGCAGCCGACGAGATGAGGCCGAACGCAGACAGAGTCGGCTCCGACTGGGGCAACGCAATGAAGACCTTCCTCCGTGCGTAGTGCAGGGCTTCCTCGACCGTCAACTCGCGCGCGTCAAGACCCAGGATCACGTCGCCGTGATCCCCGACCAATCCCAGGAACTCCGCCTCGTCAGATTCAGACATGAAGAACCCCGTCTGTTTTCCCATCACTCTCATCTCCCCCTACTCGTACGGCACGAATATGACGCGACTACACCCGCCAAGCTTCAGATCCTGCATGGCTTTGAGTTCGCGGAGGGGTATCCTCCCACCCTTGGTCGGTTTGTACACCTGTATCGCGACCTGGCCCAGGCCCGGTTCTTCCCAAAGGAGATCCGGTCTGCGGTAGGGCTTGAGCCCACCTGGAGTGTCGAATTTCTTCTCTCTAGTAACGTCACGTCCCAGCCCCTCCAGCAGATCGCTGAGCTCAGTGATCGTTCCACTATGCAAGGGGCCGCCCGGGCTACCATGGGGATTCGGCACCTTGCGAACCCCGACAATCTCCTCGAGGGCTGGGACCTCAGCAATGCCTGTGGCGCAGGGGCAGAGAGCTGATCCTGAGCTCGGCAGTCTGTCTGCCAAAGGAGCGAGGGTTAGCTCCCAAGTCATCACTGACGAGCCGAACCGGTACGGGTCGTCGAGCTGGAATAGGTCCGTATACGACCGAGCCAGAGCAGGAAACACCCTGTCCAATTCCCAGGCAGTGACCGCGAAATTCCCCGAGTAGTACCTGACCCTTGTACCGGTAACCTTCTACTTGCGCGGTGATATAGCCTTCAAAGAGGCTCTTGCCGGAGTTGTACCAGTTGACGGGGTTCAGCACGCTGGCTTCGCCGGCGAACACCGCACCAACGTCACCCCAGTAGCCGTCCCAGAGACCGCTCAAGCTACCGGTTGGATCCATCCACCGCGGCGGCCATGTGCTCGTGCCGTCCTTGCTCGCAATCCTCGAACCTAGCGGGTCTGACGTGAAGATCGCGCCGCCGTTCGGCCCGCGTTCGTAAGTCGAAACCATGCGCCCGTCGGCCCCGGTCGACAGCTGAATCCGTCCGTCTGCGTCGGAGTGGTAATGCGCTGCGCCGCCAGCCGATGCGGCACTGGCAATCACGTCCCCTTGTGGATCGCAAACATAGGGAACCGCGCTGCCTGATACGTCGTCCATCTCTGCCGATCCAGTGGTAGGATCGGCAAGCACTGACTGAGTATCCGACCCGCCACCAGTCTCGGCGTATCCGAGGAACCCTCCATCGGCATCCCAGCTGCATCGCGTGGTAGCGCAGCAGCCGCACACAACCTGGTCGAGAAAGCCAGCTGAGTCATAGCTAAGTGAAGCAATGGTCTGCAGTCCAGAAGTGTCCTTCACCTGGTCAAGTGCGCCGTTAGGCTTACGCGTGTAGCTGTACATCCCTGGCCAGGTGGAGAGGAGGCCGGCGGAGTTGTAGGTGAGGTGGTTGGGGTCGGCGGGAGGGTTGGTCAGTTGGCCGAGCCAGTTGTAGCGGTAGTCGCCGCCCAGGCCCTGCTCGGGGACGGGGTTGGGGGGAACGATTGAGGCGATCCTGCCGGCGTGGTCGTAGGTGTAGGTCCATTGACCGGCGAGATTGCCCATCGACAACTGGTTCCCGGCCTTGTCCACGTTGGGGTGGCCCTCACCGTCGGTGTAGTCGACGACCGACGACGCGGGATTCCCGACGGCGTCCTTGTAGTGCATCGTGATCGTCTTGAGGAAGTCGCGCGGGTCGCTGGTGTCGTAGGAGTAGACATCATACGCGCCGGTAGCGATGTTGCCTAACACGGGGTCGTCGTGGTAGAAGTCGATCTGCGCAAGAAGCCCGACTGCGTCGTGAGTATACTCGGCGACCCTGCTCCCGTCGTAGTTGATGTCCTTCAGCCAGCCGTTGCGGTAGTAGTCGTAGGTCGTGGAGTGCACGGTCGCGCCGACGCCGTCCTTGATCCTGACCTCCTTCTTCCGGCCCAGCGAGTTGTAGTCGTACCGCAGACTGACCCCGGAGATCGGGCCGGTGGTCGGCTTGTAGGTCTTGAGGCGGCCGAACGTGTCGGGGTCGGGTAACGCCTGTCTTTACTTGTCAAAGAACAGCCGCCGTGCACGGAATTGCACGCTCAGCAAAACGTTTTTGTGCAAAACAGTCTCGTGCTCAATTCGAGCGTGGCGGGAAACTGTTTTGCGGGTTTTGATTATAGAGCGAGTCGAGAGCCCGCAGTCCGAAGTCGAAAGTCCAGAGTCCAGGGTTCGAGGGTTGGTGGCGCATGATTGCTCCTATTGTGTGTGTCCACTACTATTAGACGACACATGCGCAGGAATATCAAGGAACGGGCTGTGGTATTTCGGTTAATTGTTGTTCACGGGCTGTGCGGTTGGGGTTTTGGGGGTTGAGAGCTGAGGAAAGGGAGGCGCGCGGCGGATTGTCGGGCCGGAGGGGCAGTGGAGTTGGCGGATAGATACGGCCGGCGGCGGAACTGCTGGGCGGACGGGCAGTGCCGTTGCCGTTGGTCGGGATGCGGGCGCGACTGTGCAGCCGCGCCCGCGTGAGTCCGCCGCTCCTGCTTCGGTGAAAAAGACCTCCCGAAGCATCGAACGTGTCGTAGGAGTAGACCACGTGCTTGTCTCGTGTTGTCAATGTCCGATGGGCATAGCAATGCGATCGTTCAGCACACGGATGTGCCGGACAATGGCGCCTGCTGTGTCTCTCAACCCAGCCTGCTAGCTGGCACCCAGTGAACGTAGTTCACTAGCGACGCTCTCAATGCGTGTTTCCAAGGCCAGCGCGAGAGGCGTTTGCCCCCGCCCGTTCTTCTGGTTTACGTCCGCACCTTGCTCGACCAATCTCCTGACCAGCGACAGGTCACCGTTCGCGATTGCGTAGTGCAGAGGGGTATCCTCGCAATGCCCGCGGCCACGCGGAGAAGCTCCATGCCCTGAGAAGATAATCAACCATTTCAGGCCGTCTTTCGCGAATCGCCGCGCGGAGAGCGAAGTATCCATACTCGTCCGCGTCGTTGATAGACCATCCCTCTTCCACAAGCATCTTCACGACACCGTATCTTCCCTCGCTGGCAGCCATTCCAAGCGCGTCGTTTCGGCTCCTTCCCCACGGCGCGGTGTGATAGGGCCCTAGATCGGCACCAGCGCGAGCCAGAGCGGCAACCACATCCTTGTGTCCCTCGATGGCAGCCAACTCCACGGGCGACCACCCCTGACTGTCGCGGGAGTTCACATCCGCTCCCGCGCCCAACAGTGCGTTGCAGGTTTCTAGGTCACCTCTGCGTGCCCCACGGTGTAACGCCCCGCTGCCGCGTTGAACGAGCACGCGGGGATAGACCACGTCCACCCCAACCTCAATGAGCGTGGCAAGGCAGATTGCGGCAACCTTGAGCGTCCAGGATACTGGAATGTGGAATACGCAGTACACGTTAATGACCCAGGGCACAATCGGTAGCGCGAGCGGAAATGAAACATCACTTCTGGCTGCGACCCGCCTCACAGATAGCGCGTTCAGGACTGTGAGAACCGCGCTACATACGAAACCAACGATGATTAGCCACACAGGATCCTCCTACGGGCACGGGCATGGCCCACGATAGATGAAGTGCATGAACGGAGGCAGGGCGTGGACAATCCCCGACCATCCTGGGACGAGCCCCAGTTCCCTGATCAGCACATACTCCGTGATTGCGTTTGCGTAAGGATACCCCCGCAGCCAGGTAAGCGTCGAGAAATACGAGACCGGGTTCTTTGTGCCTAGCGTCACCCAGCGTCCTGAGACCAGCGTGGATTGCACTCCACGTGGCGCCCACGTCGTGACGGGGATTCTTGCTCGCCCCAGCAGTATTGCGCCAGCATCGAACAGCGAAGCCGCATGCCAAGCGTAGCCTCCAACTCTGCCTACCGTGTGCGCCGTCGAACCGTAGTGCACAGCGTCGTCCACCCCGATCAATCGGCGGAAATCGTTTGTCAATCCTCCAGAGATGGTGTCGCCCATCCCGGCCCAGAAGTCGGAACCTACGTTCAGGTAGGTGTCGACGAAGTCACCACGCCTTCCCCCGATGACACGTACGATACCGTCCCAGACATCCCCAATGGACCACGGACTGGTTCGCGCGAGACTACTGAACAACAAACCCTCGTTGCAGCCGGCGATCCTGTCTCCCAACGGATCGGAAGTGGAGACTACTTCACCGTCGGGCCCATACGCATATGTGGGAACGATTGCACCGCTACTTGCAGTAGACACTCCGAATTCCCCAGAAGCGTCACGGTGATAGTCCACCCGTTCGTTATCCGATGCACTGGCAACCACGTACCCCTGAGGGTCGCACACATAGGATACCGTACTGCCCGACACATCGTCCATTAGGACCGGTCCGTTGGGCATGGTCGGATCGATCAGCTCGGACTGGCTCTCCGTTCCACCGGCTGTCTGGGCGTATCCAAGCAGGGTTCCCTCGGCATCCCATTCACATTGCGTGGTTATGTCGCCGGTAGTGAACTCGCGTGGGAAGCCGGCTGCACTGTAGGCGCACGACGCGATGACCATCGTGCCGGAAGGGTTTTTCACCTGATAGGGCATACCGTTCGATTTGTATGTGTAGCTGTACATCCCCGGCCACGCCGAGAGCTGCCCGGCGGAGTTGTAGGTGAGGTGGTTGGGGTCGGCGGGGGGGTTGGTGAGTTGGCCGAGCCAATCGTAACCGTAGTCGCCGCCAAGGCCCTGCTCGGGGACGGGGTTGGGGGGGACGATCGAGGCGACCCTGCCGGCGTGGTCGTAGGTGTAGGTCCATTGGCCGGCCAGGTTGCCCATCGATAGCTGGTTGCCGGCCTTGTCCACGTTAGGGTTGCCCGCGCCGTCCGTGTAGTCGATGACCGAGGACGTCGGATTGCCCAGCGGCGTCCTTGTAGTGCATCGTGATGGTCTTGAGGAAGTCGCGCGGGTCGGTTGTGTCGTAGGAATACACGTCATACGCGCCGGTGGCAGTCGCGCCGTTGTAGAAGTCTATCTGCGAGAGAAGCCCGACTGCCTTGTGCGAATACTGCGCGACCTTGCTGCCGTCGTAGTTGATCGACTTCAGCCAGCCGTTGCGGTAGTAGTCGTAGGTCGTGGAGTGCACGGTCGCGCCGACGCCGTCCTTGATCGTGACCTCTTTCTTCTGCCCCAGCGAGTCGTAGTCGTACCGCAGGCTCACCCCGGAGATCGGGCCGGTCGTCGGCTTGTAGGTCTTGAGCCGCCCAAACGTGTCGTAGGAGTAAGTGACGTGTTTGCTGTGGCGATACACGTCGGTGACGAGATAGCTGTTGCCGTCGTACGCGATGTGGATGTCGCCCGTCCCCGACGGCAGGGGATTGGGAAGAGTGCCCAAGCCGGTGAGGTACAGCATCGGTGACGCGGTCGAGGAGGTCGTACTTGGCCGTGAAGTAGGTGTTCTCCGGACCGCCCTTGATGTAGGTCAGGTTACCCGTTCTCCTCGTCGTAGCCATACTCCGTGTCCGCCATGTCGCCAGGGTAGTCGATTGCCGTCACCCGGCTGTTGGCATCGTAAGTGCAGGCATAGTCTAAGGAATGCGTGGCATCCTGATAGAACGTCGCCGAGTAGATGCGTCCGAGCTTGTCGTACTGGCAGGTCACCGCCGGGGTTCCGGTGTAGCTCAGGCCGTTTGTGACCTCATCGTTGCCGTCTATCGACACCCCGCCCCACTCGCGGGCCTGGATGTCCGTCCACACGCGGTTCGGTCGCTTCATAAGGTCGTAGTCGAAGTACAGCCGGTCGCCGTTCTCGTTGCGAACAGAATCGAGCAGACCGCAGACAAGCTGTGGAACAGACACACCGCAGGTCGCGATACCGGCGCGAGATCGCCAGCGCTTCGACTCCGCCTTGGGGTCTTGCGCTCTTATGTTGTCAAGGAACAGCCTGCCGAGCGGCCGTTTGGCTTCGCCCGTAGATACGCCGACTACTGCGCTCAGACATAGACTTACGCAGCCTCGCGGTCTCGCAGGAACTCGACAAATGATCTCTTCTGCGTACCGTCAACAAAAACACGATCGGGAAGCCAGTTCACAGTGCCATCATCAAAGTACAAGAGCAGTCCTTTGTCGGCATCAGTGAAGCTAAGCAGTTAATGCCATCCCCGTCTATACATGCCGTGTCCAGTCAGTTCGATTTCCAGGCCATCGTCTCGAAACTCCGCCACCACGTCCAGGGAGGATGGGGTTTTGCGCCGGATCCGGCACCGTCTGACGTAGCCCGCGACGGCAAAGCAGTACGCGGCATAGCCGCCGAGCACTAGCCAGACTGCCGGCCACCAGCCACATCCCTCTAGCGCGAATGTGGCAAGCGCTAGGATAACCGCCGTGCCACCGACAGCCGCAATCACCCAGCGAAGCCAGCAGCGAATGCCCGTCCTTGCTCTCGCGTCGGCCTCCTCAGCATCCAGCAAGTCCTCAATAGTGCTTGTAAAGCCGAATCTATACACTTGTACGGCCTCTCTCCGCTATATGCACGGCTCGTTCTGTGCTCACCGCACCAGGGCAACTGCGCGTACTCCGACAAAGAACTATCCCTAAGGACACGGGCACGGACCGTCTATGGTCTTGCCGTTCTCACGATCACTCGCGGCTTTTCCCAACACGCCGTATGCTGATCCCGCAGCAATTCCTTTGTACAAGTTGGGAATCCTGTCTAGCTGCGCAATGACAGGAGGTAATCGAGTTCCCAGATCTCTCCATCCCCGGGGATATCGGAATACGTCGTGCAGATAATGCCGCGCCGGAGCAACGTAATTGCCGTTGAATATGTTTCGTGGACCACCCCATCGCTTTGGCCAGAAATGAGAGAACTCTCTTCCCGCGCCTCTTGTGCCTGCAGCCCGCGCTCCCGCCGCTGCTCCGAACGCGATGCTGTGGGCCATCCCCGTGATCTGCCCTCCCAGGTACCAGCCCGAACCCTCATCAACAACATCATTTACGCCAAGCCACATACGTATCCTGCCGGTCGCGCCAAACGTTAACGTATCGCCCCAGCCCGCGAAGAAATCGGAGGCATCGTCCACCCAATCGAGCAACACGAAGCGAGGGACTGAAGTTGCCCGTTCTCCGGGTACACCTATGGCACCCGAGACGGTGTTGCCGCCCTGCGGGTCGGTTGTGGGAACGAGTTCCCCGTCAGGCCCGTAAGTATAGCTGTATTGCGCTCTGCCATCATTTGCGGTTGATGCCTGAAACTGCCCATCGGCATCAGAATGGTAGTCGGCCTGGCCTGCAGATGAAACGCTGGCAACCACCTGCCCTTCCGGATCACTGATATAGTATAGTGGATTGCCCGATGTGTTGTCGACCAGGACACAGGAATCGGGCGCCGTGGGGTCGCTAAGCATTGTCTCGCACTCTGACCCTCCGCCAGTCTCGGTGTACCCAACAAAGGCTCCGTCCGCGTCCCACGAGAACTCTGCCGTAACGCCGGAGAGACCGCACTCGCTCGGATAGGCGGCCGGATCGTACGTAAGTGCCGCAATGACCATTGTGCCTGACGGATTCCTGACCTCGAAAGGCCAGCCGTTCGCCTTGTACGTGTAGCTGTACATCCCCGGCCAGGTGGAGAGCAGGCCGGCGGAGTTGTAGGTGAGGTGGTTGGGGTCGGCGGGAGGGTTGGTCAGTTGGCCGAGCCAGTTGTAACCGTAGTCGCCGCCCAGGCCCTGCTCGGGGACGGGGTTCGGGGGGACGATCGAGGCGATCCTGCCGGCGTGGTCGTAGGTGTAGGTCCACTGGCCGGCGAGGTTGCCCATCGACAACTGGTTGCCGGCCTTGTCCACGTTGGGATTGCCGTAGGCGTCCGTGTAGTCAACGACCGAGGACGCGGGATTCCCGACGGCGTCCTTGTAGTGCATCGTGATGGTCTTCAGGAAGTTGCTCGGGTCGGTCGTGTCGTAGGAGTAGACGTCATACGCGCCTGTGGCAATGTTGCCTAACACGGGGTCGTCGTGGTAGAAGTCGATCTGCGCAAGAAGCCCGACTGCGTCGTGAGTATACTCGGCGACCTTGTTGCCATCGTAGTTGATTGACTTCAACCAACCGTTGCGGTAGTAGTCGTAGGTCGTGGGGTGCACGGTCGCGCCGACGCCGTCCTTGATCGTGACCTCTTTCTTCTGACCCAGCGAGTTGTAGTCGTACCAGACTGACCCCGACAATCGGCCCGGTCGTCGGCTTGTAGGTCTTGAGCCGCCCGAACGTGTCGTAGGAGTACGTTACGTGCTTGCTGTCGCGGTACACGTCGGTGACAAGATCGCTCGCCTCATGTCGTCAATGTTCGGTCGGCATCAGCCATACTGGTGCAGCACGCGGATGTGCTGGACCACCAGTACGGCACGAATCTGGATCCGTCGCTCTTGCTTCGGGTCAAGAAACCTTCCGAGGCATGCGCTCACCTGCCGCGCCTGTCCCAAAGCACCAGAAGCGCTACTGCTGGTGGCGGTTCGGCCGTGTGCGAACCATTCACCTTACCCTCCGAAAGTAGTCGGCATTGTCAGTGTCCTCGTCGCCGCGAGCGTAGATCTCAGAACCTCTTATGTACCAATAGACCGGCAATCCCGCGGCGCAGAGGCCGGTCGTCCTGACGTATGGGTTGCCAGCAACTATACCATCCTCTGGGGGACCAAGCATTCCCTCGGTCTCGAGGCGGTTCTGGACTATGTGCCACGTGCCAACAATCCGCACCCTATCGTATTTCTTGAGTGGACCCCGGCCAATCGCGGCGCCATGGCCAATCGCCGCCTCGATCTTCTTTCCTTTTTCGGGCAAGCAGATCTGTACGAACGTGTTGTCCGGCTTGAGGATTAGTGTATCGGTACCCGCGGGCCAGCCCTCCTGTGTCCGATAGTGCACGACCCAGGTGCCAACCAGTGAGCGCTCGCTCACCGGCATAAGCCCGAGTAGACCAAGGAAGCTGGCTAGGAGCAAGCCCATCGCCAGGGCCAGGCCGGCTATCAGTATCGCCAAGAGCGCACGGCGCCGGGAACGAGGATGTGCGAACATTTCCAAACCTCCGTCGGCATCTATGGAAAGGTCGGATGATGTGGATCCACGGGCCACGGAATAGGCATGCCGGGATACGGCGTGCCGGGCCACACCGCATCCTTGGGTGGCCACGGCTTACCGAAGTCGGGAGGCCCGACAATCGGACCGAGAATCGGGTCTTCCACTATGCCCCTGATAAGATTCCCCGGCCACCATGGCCACCAGGTGGCGGGTCCCTGTGGCGAATAACCGTACCGCCCCCCCCAGTTTCTCGAAGGGTGCTCGACCCATTCCCACTTCATGTACACCCAATGATCGTCCGGAAGGGTCGGCAGCTGGGGGAAAAGTCTGCGAAAATCGTTCAGTCCGTACTTGGAGTTGTTACTCCAGGTGTTCTTCGCTGTAAAGTATATGTTGTCGCCGTCAATGCGCGCATCAACGTGGAAGCTGCCAAGGTCGATGACATCCTCTGGGTTACCCTCCAACATGGCGCAGAAGTGAGCACAGGGACCGATATCCTCTCCCGGCTTCACCCGTCCCTTGTAACCGGCTCCTGCCAATTTGTATACCCGGCTACGGAAACCACGCAGGACCGAGGCGGCAGCAATATCTCGTGTCCAACCATCATCGCCGTTATAGTTCCAGTACGTCTTCGAGCCGGGCTTGAGCTGATTGAATGCCCTGAGTACGGCAGACATGTCTGGCGACCCTGGGCCAGCCCCAGGGGGCCGCTTCGGGTGCGAGCCCGTTTTGCCGCGGAGGCGCTTCGCTCCCTGCGGATCGTTCGTAGAAGCAATCCTGCCATCGGGGCCGTGTATGTACGTGCCTTGGACCTTGCCATCGCTCTTGGTAGACATTACGATGCGTCCAGCTCCATCTGCGTGGTAGTGAACCACCCCTGCCGACGAAACACTGGCGATGGTTGCGCCCTGCGGGTCGCAAATGTAGTATACTACATCGCCCGATATGTCCTCAACCTGTTCGCACGGTACGGAAGCCGTGCGATTGGTGAGCCCCGATCCGGTTTCCGACCCGCCGGCAGTCTCCGTGTAGCCCAAAGGCGTCCCATCCGCATCCCACGAGTACTGGGCCGTCACACCCTCGAAAGTGGTCCCGGTCAGGTACCCAGCCGAGTCATAGGTGAGTGAGGCAATGGTTGTAGTGCTGGCGGGATTCTTCACCTGCTCGGGCCAGCCACTCGCCTTATACGCGTAGCTGTACATCCCCGGCCAGGTGGAGAGGAGGCCGGCGGAGTTGTAGGTGAGGTGGTTGGGGTCGGCGGGGGGGTTGGTTAGCTGGCCGAGCCAGTTGTAGCCGTAGTCGCCGCCGAGGCCCTGCTCGGGGACGGGGTTCGGGGGGACGATCGACGAAATCCTGCCGGCGTGGTCGTAGGTGTAGGTCCACTGGCCGGCGAGGTTGCCCATCGAGAGCTGGTTGCCGGCCTTGTCCACGTTCGGGTTGCCGTTACCGTCGGTGTAGTCGACGACCGACGACGCGGGATTCCCGCCAGCGTCCTTGTAGTGCATCGTGATGGTCTTCAGGAAGTTGCGCGGGTCGGTTGTGTCGTAGGAATAGACATCATACGCGCCGGTAGCAATGTTGCCTAACACGGGGTCGTCGTGGTAGAAGTCGATCTGCGCAAGAAGCCCGACTGCGTCGTGAGTATACTCGGCGACCTTGCTGCCGTCGTAGTTGATGGACTTCAGCCAGCCGTTGCGGTAGTAGTCGTAGGTCGTGGAGTGCACGGTCGCGCCGACGCCGTCCTTGATCGTGACCTCTTTCTTCTGCCCCAGCGAGTTGTAGTCGTACCACAGGCTCACCCCGGAGATCGGGCCGGTCGTCGGCTTGTAGGTCTTGAGCCGCCCAAACGTGTCGTAGGAGTAGGTTACGTGCTTGCTGTCCCGATACACGTCCGTGACGAGGTAGCTCGACCCGTCATACGCGATCCGAATATCGCCCGTCCCCGACGGCAGAGGGTTGGGAAGCGTGCCCAGGCCGGTGAGATAGATGTCGGTGACTCGGTCGAGGAGGTGGTACTTGGCCGTGAAGTAGGTGTTCTCCGGCCCGCCCTTGGCGTAGAGCAGGTTGCCGACCTCGTCGTAGTCGTAGTCCGTATCGGCGATGTCGCCGGGGTAGTCGATGTCCGTCACCCGGCTGTTGGCATCGTACGTGCAGCTTGTCGTGATGCCGCCGGAGCTCGCGTCGGGGTAGAACGTCGCGGAGTAGATGCGGCCGAGCTTGTCGTATTCGCATGTGACCGCTGGGGTTCCGTCGTAGGCCAAGCCATTCGTGACCTCGCCGGTGCCCTCGTCGATGTCCACCTGCCCCCACTCGCGGGCCTGGATGTCGGTCCACACCCGGTTCGGCCGCTTCATCTTGTCGTAGTCGAAGTACAGCCGGTCGCCGTTTTCGTTGCGGACCGAATCGAGCAGGCCGCAGCAGGACATATAGTGGTTCTCCGTGTAGATGGTCGGGGTCTCACCATCCTTGGCGTAGATCGTCCTGATCGGATTGCCCAGCAGATCGTAGGTGAACCACGTGGTCTTGTCGTCGGCGTCCGTGGCGCTGAGAACGTTGCCCATCACGTCGTGCGTGTAGGTCGCGACCCGCACCGAGCTGCCGGATGTGTTCGTTCGGTAGACCTCGGTGGGCGTATCGAAGAACATCGCCTGCGAGTCGACCGTCTCGTCGTAGTACAGAGTGGTCACGCAGGCATGATCGTCTCCATCCACATTCGGAACGGTCACGGTTGCGAGCTGGCCGGCCCTGCCGTGGGTATCGCTGTCTCCGTAGCAAGTGTACGACTCCACGTATGGCTCCGCCGCCCAGTTCGCGGGCTCGTCGGGCCCGGTGGCCACCTTGATGCCGGTGACCCTGTCCATGTGGTTGGTGTCCGCGCGCTCATAGTAGGTGTAATTGCCGCGGACATCCTTCTGGGTCTTGAGCCAGCGATTGTAGCCATCGTCCTGGTAGTAGGTGTATGACAACTCCGCCAACGTGTTCTCGCTGGCGTCCTCGAGCGTCGCGCTTGTGACTACGGGCTCCCACTGGTCGGAGTTGTCGGCGTACTCATACGTGACCACCCGCTCCTTGGGATCGGTGACGGTCTCGACCTGGCCGCCAGCGGTGTACGTGTACGACGTGGTCTCGCCGTTTCTGGTGATCGACTTGATCTTGTAGTCCTTGGCGTCATCGGTGCCGCAGTAGTACTCGTAGATCGTCTCATCATCCACCACGCCGGTCTGCCCCAGCGCCTTCCTGGTGATGGTGGTAGTGGCGAGATCATCGACGGGCGCGGCGTAGTCGTACCAGGTCTCGGAGTACACGTCATCCGCGGTGGCCGGCCAGTCCTGGGCACGGTAGACCTCGCGCACGATGATCCGGCTGGCATTGTCTTCCAGATCGTCATAGTAGTCATAGACGGTCGTTTTCGTGTCGGAGGTCACGCTGCGAAGCCTCTCCGGGTCGGTGCTTACGTAGGTCGGTGGGTTGCCGGGATCGTAGTAGTCGTAGCCGTAGTGGATCTCCGACAGCGTGGATGGGTCCTGCGGGTCGTCGCTCAGATGCAGCACCTGGGTCAGCCTGCCTGTGTTGTGCTCGGAGTCTCCCTCGTCGTCAAAGACCATTCTGACTACCGTTTCGTCCGGATCCTTGATCTCGGTAGTCCGCTTCGGGTGGGCCTCATCAGTCTGTGAAGCGGCCCAGACGTCGCCGGACCTGGCGGCACGTACCTCTTCGACGACCCCACCGTCTCCGCGAGTGACTGTGTAGGTTTCACCGGTGGTTGTAGTCCAGCTCGTTGATAGGACCTGGTAGTTGCAGCCGTCCCAGAGGGCGGGGCCACCGAAGACAAGCATCACCCCGGTTACATAGGTGACGTTGACAGTGAGAGTGCCGTCCTCCTCCCACGTTCCCTCGATGTGCTTGCCGTTCGACCAGTAGTCGACCGTGTCATTCGGGTTGAGCGGCCCAGCTATGTTTGGGGCGATGGTGATCGAGATAGCCCAGGGCCCGTATGGGTGGCACTCGGGGAACCAGGGCAGACACTGCCTGGGTGGGGCAGGGGCAGCCGGCTTTCCAGGCTGTATCGGCATGGGAACCGGCACTCCAGGAGCCTTGCCATCCAGCGACTGCCCGATCATAGTCGGTGGGCTCAGGCGTCTCGTCACAGCTTCCGGAAGAGCACGACTTGCCCGTATTCGAGTCGCAAGGCGGGCAGGGCCAGTCTGCTATGTAGTAGCCGTCACAGGCCTTAGTTACCATCACCAGAGTTGGCGGCGCGTTCCCAGCTTCACACTGTGGGGGACCCGAGGGGATGACATGAAACGTCCACGTGCAGTTGGCGGCGGGGTCCGGGGCCGGACCGTTGTCGGTCACGGTGCACTCTATCACGTGGTCGCCAGGGCCCGCGACTTCCGGACTGAACACGAAACCGTAGACGATCCCATCACCTGAGTAGGATTCGCTCGATCCGTATGGGCTTGTTGCCTCATGCCACTCGCCGTCGCAGCCAGCCGGGTAGGTTACACCACCTATTGTGCACTCGTCCCAGCATGTCTGGTACTCATCTATGTCCTCGATCGGATTGGCACTCAGGCTGTAGATTGGTCCCTCACAGACGGTAAACTCGTCCCCGGTCGGGTCCTGGCCAGGTGGAGCATACTCGATGTAAGGACTCAGCTCAATTCCCGGCCCCGGCCGCCAATCCGCCCAGCTATCGCATTCAGCTCGTATGGGCGACTCACTTGCTGTGAACATCGCCGAGGTGGAAAGCACTAGCACCACTACTATCATGGTCCAGACTCGCTGATCGTCTACGTGGCCTCTCCATTGCATCCTCCTTACTGCGCATGTGCAAACACCTGAACGTTGATATCAGAGCCCTTGCCGAACCAGTCGGACGGATCCACTGCGGTAGCCGTCATGTGCGGGCTGGCGGTGGTGTCGATGCACCTTATATGGTCATCGCCGCCAGCAACACCATAGCTGGCGGCATTGAACCACAGCCTGTCAACCTTGGCCGTTCCCTGGACGCCGAACACATGGTTCTTCGAAGTTCCGCCGGTGACGTGCCAGTCCAGATTGTCAAACTCCAGCCTCCACACCTGGCTGAAGAAGCCGCTGGCCTCCTCGTAACCGACGTTGCCGGCATAGACCGTGGGCGTGGCGGTGATGGTCTTGTCGTAGCTATTCGTGGTGACCTCGTTGCGGGCAGTAAACTGCCCGGTCACGATGGCATCGATATCGTCGTCCTCGATGGTACCTGCTATCAAGCTTAGCCCATCGAAAAAGTCACTGAGGTAATAGAGGATGTATCCGGGCGTGCTCGGAATCGCCCAGGTCACGATCCTGTCTATAATCCAATTTCCGGACGGAAGCTGGAAATCGTCTCCCGTAGATGATGCCGGTCGCGGTGTCCGACCACCTGACGTTGGCTCTGTCGGCGCCCGCGGCGCGGTTGATAAGGCCGTCGCCGGGAAGGTCTCTATCTATTTCAGGAGGCACTTGGTACTATAGGCGCCTCTGTCCATAATGGCCAGGGAATGGAGGCCATCGTAGCCCTGGTTGGGCATATCCTGAAGCCTCGAACTGTGGTTAAGGTCCAGCATCACAATATCCCACTCCGCAGCAGAGCCTGTGTCGATACATGGCGACGTGGGCTGAAGCCTGTAGTCGCCCGCGTCCGGGTCCACGAAGAGGGGACCGTCATCGTCCTGGCCGGATATGCCAGGGTACTCGGTATCGAGATCGTTGGCTTCGGCGACGTATAGCTGGTTGTCGTAGATGCCTGTCGTAGGGCCGGACACAACATTGGAGAAGTAGTAATCGCAGCTCGTATTTCCCTCAATGTCTATGCCGTAGCTGTCCTCGTCAGGAGCCTCGCAGCTTACTATTGTGTTATTTGCGATATAGCAGCCATCCGGCCACTCCTTGCTATCCTCCACGCCTACGCCGCAGTTGGAGAATCCCTTGATCAGGTTATCGACGATTATGGGGTGCGACTGGTCAGCCACGGAGATGCCCATCGTCTGAGCACAGATCACGTTGTGAGATATAACGCCGTAGCTGCACGCGACCACTGCGGCAGATGGCGTCCAGCTCAGCAGGCTGACTCCGCCGCCGCTCGTGTACTCCGCGTCTACGGTAAACCCATCGAACACGATTGTCGCGGTAGCGACCCAGCCCTTTATGACCGTCACGTGCTCGGCCCAGTTTCGTTGGGAACGCTGAGCCTCGTATCCGTCGAATCCACCGTACACGGATACGCCATCTTGAGTGTAGACATTCTCTTGGTACACGCTGATCGTTCCGGTAGGGGTGAGATCCTCGGCGGAAACCCATACCTGGGCGGGGATCTGCTCGTCATAGACAGCCTGGTCTATTGCTGCCTGTATAGTAAGCTTCGCATGGTCCCAGCTTAGGCCGGTGTCGTTGTCGTGTCCACGATTCGCGCTGACGTAGTATACGGGGTTATCCAGGCCGCCATCGCTGACGTCACACCTGGCAGTGCCAGCGGCAAGGATGGCAACCATCGTCACAGTGCACGCTAGAAGTCTTCTCATCTACTTGCCCTCCGCAGTCGCGCTCATCTTGCTGTTAAGCTCTGAAGCGAGATCGGTAGTGGGAAACGCGGCGGATACGGCCGCAATCGCCGTCCTCGCATCGTCGTACCTCTTTGTCTCTATCAGGGCAACAGCCCGCCAGTACGCGGCCCGCGATACCAGGTCGAGCCCGCTAAGGGAGTTGGCCTTCTCCGGGTTAGTGACGACTGTCTGAATGAACCCCGGCCTGGCCTGACGCCAGTTGTGATCCTTGTCCGCAAGCCCATCCCCGGCCACTTTGGACAAGAAGCTAGCGAAGGCAGCCGTAGCTCGATCAGGCATGTCCATGTTGCGATAGCAGCAACCGAGCTCGAATGCCGCGACCCCGTTGAGATATGAATCGTTGGTGTCAAGCTTCAGTGCGTCGCTGTAGCGGACCAAGGCCTGCATCGGAACTCCGAGAAGCAGCAGCGCCTCGCCCTGCGCAAGCAGGCACTTCTGCTTTGCGGCCGCATCGTCTGGTTTTGCCGCGGCCAACAGCTTCAGGGCCTTGGTCAGCGACTTGGCATCCCTGCTCTTCCAGAACTCGCCTATGCACGCATAGCCGGCCTCTATTTGGCTCTCAGAAACGCAGCTTGCGCTGGCACCGGACACCGCGGCCGCTTCCTCAAATGTCTTGGTCGCCGTGTCCGGATCACCATTGCGCAGAGCAAGATGTCCCAGACGGAGCAGCGCCTCGGCCGCTTCAGTCGTGTTCGGATGGTCTCGCGCCAGGCGCTCCCAATCGGGGGCGGGATCATCGCCGAGTGAGTCGCGGAGGTAGCCCGCGCGCAGCAGCGCATCGGGCGTGCGCTCCGACTTGGGAAACGCGTTGGCGACTCCCTCGAACTGAGCGATGATGTTTGGCTTGGGCGCGCTCCTTAGCAGCAGCACGTATCCCCGCAACCATTCCGCATCCTGGCCGGTATCCTGACCTATAGCTCTTTCAAGCAGATCAGCGGCGGCCAACCTCTGGCCCGATCTCGACAGCGCCTCGGCATCCTTCCGCACCTGATCATAGACGGTGCAGTAGCCTGCCGTCCCTAGAAGCAAGACACATACTACGACGACAACCCATTTCCACATCTACAGCATTCTCCCTTCGTCTGATACCGCCATGGTAAGAACGCACCTCAACATTTGCAGGTACTATAGCATACGTTCGCCAAAACGCGCATGATATTTGTGGTAATGTTTGGGTGTTTGCGTCACGTATTTGCTATGATTGTTGCTAGCGCGGGTTGGCCTTACTCAGCTGGACTTGGAACAGGAACGGCCACCCGGTAGAGCGAAGGTCGAACCGAGCGGCACAGACTCCGGAGCGTGTGTGTCAGCGCAGCCCGCCTCCCATTCTTCGCCAGACGATACACCCTAACCAGCCACCCGGCCAGCAATTGGTGCATAGCGACGGAGAGGGTCCCCGCTCTGAACCTACAACCTTTGGTTTCTGGAGCTTGTTCTGGTTATATTGCGCCACGTCAAGCGGCAAGCCTGATGGCATGACGATGCTTGCCACCGAAGGCGACTTCGAATGTGGTCATTCCCTCGAATCCCTTCGGGGCTAGGCGTGACAAAGCGTTGACAACATGCGACTCCCACTGGGCCAAATGTTGATCTCAAAAACGGATGATATACATGAAAACATGAGATCGAGAGTTCGCAACTTTTGGCGGCCTTCAGTATTTGCGGAGAATTCCTGCTCCAGCAAGCACTCATCAGCGAAAACAGGCGATGAGTAATCCCGCACTTAGCCGAACCAATTGCGCGCTCTTCCCGCACTCGACAGAATGGATACTATCAAAGACCTCTTCCAATGATTACTTACCGGGGAAACGCGCAAAGTGTCGTACTCCAATCAGGGTGAGCAGTTCAGAACATGCGCGACTGGGGGAAGATTCCACTTGCTATTTCCGCGATAATGGACAATAATACCATTAGCTACCAACAAGTATAGGTAATATCTGTCCATGGCAGAGCGATGCGAATGCTCTTCTGCAGAGAAGGCAAAACAACTGATCAGGCAGCGGAATGGGATCATCCGAACTGCTGATGCCCTCCAGTCAGGAATTCATCCGCGAATCCTGTATCAGCTTCGGGACGCCGGGGATCTCGTGCAGATATCGCGCGGGGTATACCGGCTGGCGGATCAGCCGCCTGTCTCCAACGTTGATATCGTGACCGTAGCGGCGCGTATACCGCGTGCGGTCATCTGCCTCGTCTCGGCTCTTGCGTTTCACGACATTACGACGCAGATCCCACACGCCGTCTCCATAGCTCTCGAGAAAGGCGCGGAACAACCGAGGCTGGAGTATCCCCCTCTGGCGGTTCATCGATTTTCCGGCAAGGCTCTGACTGAAGGCATTCAGGAGCACGTGGTAGATAGCGTGACGGTGCGGGTCTACAGCCCTGAGAAAACGCTTGCGGACTGCTTCAAGTTCAGAAACCAGCTCGGCATGGACGTTGTTCTGGAAGCGCTGAAGCTATATAAGGCACGGAAATCGTTCAATGTTGGAGAACTCATCAAATGCTCCAAGGTCTGTCGAGTGGAGACCGTGATGAGACCGTATATCGAGGCAGTGCTGTGAGCGACAAGCCACTCAAGAACATACCTGCTTCAGTCCGGCAGCGCCTCCTCAATAGGGCGAAAGCCGACAACCGACCGTTCAACGAACTGCTGCAGTATTACGCGATGGAGCGTTTCCTCTATCGCCTGTCGACGTCTCCGGGCACTCCGAGAAGTTCATCCTGAAGGGCGCCTTGATGCTGCGCGTATGGCACTCGCCAGAGATCCGTCCGACGATGGACATCGACATGATGGGAATAACGAGCAATGCGGAGACAGATATCGTCGCTCAGGTCAGAGACGTGCTCTCGGTTGATGTCGAACCGGATGGGCTTGTATTCGATGCCGACACTGTGCACAGTGAACGAATCGCGGAGGATGCGGACTACGAGGGAGTCCGAGTTCGATTCCGTGGACTGCTCGATACGGCCCGGATCAGCATGCAGATCGACATCGGCTTCGGTGATGCCATCTACCCACAACCGCAGATCGCTGAGCTGCCGACTCATGCTCGACATGCTCCGTTCCGCGCGTCCTCTGTTATAGCCGGGAGAGCGCCATCGCCGAGAAGCTGGAGGCGATGATCAAGCTGGGCGAGTTGAACAGCCGGATGAAGGACTTCTACGATATCTGGCTGCTCTCCCGCCAGTTCGAGTTCGACGGTGCGGTGCTGGCTGAAGCGGTAAGACGGACGTTCGCCCGACGAGCGGTGGAAGTACCAGATGAGATCGTTGCGTTCTCCGAGGGTTTTGCGGTTGAGAAGCAGGCGCAATGGGCTGCATTCCGAAGACGGCTTCAATCGGATGCTGTGCCGGCCGAGTTTCGTGATGTGGTAGCGGCCGTAAGAGAGTTCCTTGCCCCTGTAGTTGCAGTTCTTCGCTCCGGCTCGCCATTCACGGCCAGATGGATCGAGCCAGGACCGTGGTCGCCATAGGCAGTAATGATGCAAGAGGAAATACGGACATGACCAACCCCAAAGACATAGCGAAACCGACCATAGCAGACGCGCTGAACGAATTCGTCAAGGAAGAGACCACCGGCCTTTCGGTCGCCACTCAAAGGAAGTATCGGGACATTGTGGAACTGCTGGCGCACAGCCTCAATGGTTATGCATACCAGTATCTCGACAAGACGGAATCGGAGAGATACGACAGGCTCTACAGCGAAGAAGAGATGGAGTTCTGCAACATATTCGGTCCCGAACACATACTGCGTAACGTGGATGAGTTCCTCAGTTACTTCATGGTGCGGAAAGTCATGGCCGGCAAGGATACATTACGCGCCGCCGGCACTGTGACCAAGAAGCTCATGGCCTGGCTGGAGGGCAAAGGATATGCCAGTCCTACTGCAAGCAGGGCTGCTGCCGAGAAGGCGACCAAGGCCGCGAAGCTCCTGCCGAGGGCCGAGGAATGTGCGCAGGCTTTAGACGAGTTCGTTCAGGAGCAATACTCAAGAGCACCGAGCGGGCTTACTTTTGATCACTTCAAAGTCACCAAGGTGGAACCGGGCAAGCTCTGGCTGGAAAGCATTATGAGCGATCTGTCCCTAGGCCCGATTGCTGTTCCCAAAGCGGTAACCAGCAAATGCGAGCTAGGCTGGACTATCTCACTTGGTTTGCGCAAAGCAATGCGGCGAGTGGGTCATCGCGGAAGTTGGCAATGTGTATCCACTCTGATCAAATGGGAGAGAAGAGCTATGAGAGACAAAGAGGTGATTGAGGAGAAGCGGCGCTGGCTGACAGAGGCGGCGGCGGGATCCATTCAAGAACCTTGTAATGGTGGACGGGTTGATCGTGCCGAAGGGTATCCTTCCGCCTGAGATTCAGAAAGTACTTGAGGTTTGATGGCTGCCTTCTCAACCGGCCGGCAATGCGCGTTCGCAAGCGATTCCGTGGACGCGAAGCGATGGGAGACTTCCGATCTGCACTGCTTGGCTGTTGCCATGTTTTCGAGTATTCTTGGCCCACCACAAGCCCGCAATCGAAAATTCTTGCTGACGGTTCCCTGGTCATCGAAGCCATTTGGTTGCTAGCGAAAACTAAGTTTCGGAGGCGCTCTAGTCCGCTTTCGGGCAATTTCGAGACCAGATCGATCTCTCATCTTGAGAACCGGGGACATGTAGTGGCGGCAGTTACGGTGTGTCGGCTGAGCTTGATTTCGCATAACACCGAGGCAATGCTGAGGATGGTTTGTAGTTTTCCTGTTGGTTCCCTGGCCTATCAGCTAGGGGTGGCGCCTACCGGCGCCACCCCCTACTATACAGGAAACCCCCATTCACTAATGCTTTGTCTTTGTCAGCAGCGGTTCTTGACAGACCTTGTGACCTGGTCTCGGCCCGCTGATGCCTCTACTTTGACAGAGCATACCACTCGCGCGGCATACGGTGAGAAACATGCTAACGGCTGTACCGAGCGCATCGCACACCGGCCTTACGTTACGGCGCGCGACGGCGCTACCTGCTCCGTCCTCGGTTGTCGGATCATCTTCGATATGCGCTTGTCGTCAGTGGCCTGATTGCTCATAGCCTTCATCTTTCGCGCGCCCAGGGTTGGTTCTCTCGCGTTCTTCAATATGTCCCACCAGCTATAGCAGGCGGCCTGTTTGGTAACATCACGCCAGTGCGCTGTATAGCCCTGCCTGCCAATATACCTTGCCGGGGGCCGCACCGAGAGTCTGGCACAGTAAGGCATTCCGGCCGTTACGGCTCCCATGAACTTCGAAGCGAATGAACAGTCGCCGCCCGGCTTACCGTGTCTGTTCCAGCCCGTGCTACCGATCCTTGGTACAAACTGGCATGAGCGAGGCAGACTGCCTGTCGATCAGTCCCAGGTACTGACTCTGCTCACGCGCGCGTCCGCTTCTTCGAACCACCTGTAGCTCACCGACTTCTTCTCAGTGAAGAAGAGAACGCCGTCTTTGCCGTGACTATGCAAGTCGCCGAAGAACGACTGCTTCCATCCGGTGAAACTGAAGAACCCCAGCGGGACCGGGATTCCCACGTTCACACCGACCATCCCGGCGCCGACCCTGTGCGCGAACTCTCTCGCGTAACGCCCGCTCTGGGTGTAGATCGCCGACCCGTTCCCGAACCGGCTCTCGTTGATGAGGGAAAGGCCTTCCTCGAACGACTTTACCCGCTTGACGCACAGTACCAGGCCCGAATATCTCCTCGCGGCCTACGCTCATCTCCTGGGTCACCTGGTCGAATATGGTCGGGCCGACAAAGAACCCGTTCTCGCAGCCCGGCACAACTACGCTCCGCCCATCGAGCACGAGCTCCGCGCCCTCCGCGATGCCAGTCTCGATCCAGCGGAGAACGTTCTCCTTTTGCTCAGCGGACACAAGCGGCCCCATCCCGCAGTTCGGGTCGCACGAGTCCGCCACGACGATCCCCTTGGCGGTCTTGGCGACCAGCCCGACCAGTTCATCCGCGATGTCCTCGTGGGCAACCACAACCGGAAGGGCCATGCACCGCTCGCCAGCGCAGCCGAATGCCGCGTTGACAATCCCTTGGGCCGCCCTCGGCAGCACGCAGTCAGGCATTACGAGTGCGTGGTTCTTCGCCTCGGTCAGCGCCTGGACCCGTTTGCCATGCCCGGCAGCCGTCTGGTAGATCAGGCGCCCCACGCTGGTCGAGCCAACGAAACTCACCGCTTTGACATCCGCGTGTTCGAGAAGAAGCTTGACCGACTCCCGCCCGCAGGTGATCATGTTGACCACTCCGTCCGGCAGGCCCGCCTCTTGCAGCAGTTCCATCAGCCTCGCCGCGGTGTTCGGCACCATGCTTGCTGCTTTGAGCACGAATGTGTTCCCACACGCGATCGCGATGGGAAACATCCACATCGGGATCATCGCAGGAAAGTTGAACGGAGCTATTCCGACGCACACCCCCAGCGGCTGGCGCCATGTGACAACATCCAGCCCTCTGCTGACGTTCTCAAGAGACTCGCCCATCATCAAGGTCGGCGCTCCGCAGGCAAACTCCACTATCTCCCTGCCGCGTTCAATATCGCCCACCGCTTCCGCGCGGGTCTTGCCGTTTTCCGTTGCGAGGGTAGTCGCGAGCGCATCGATGTTCGAGTCGAGGAGCGCCTTGAACCGGAACAGCACCTGCACTCTCTGCTGGACCGGAGTCTCCCACCAAGGCTCGAACGCCGCCTTCGCCAGAGCCACAGCCGCGTTCACCTCATCCTCTGTGCATCTTGGAGTCTCGGCGATCACCTCGCCGGTGCTCGCGTTGTAGACCGGGGAGTAGACGTCCGTTCGAGATAGCGTCCATTTCCCGCCAACGAACATCCCGAGCCTCTCGACGCCGTTCGGCCCCGGGAATCGAGCACTGCTATCGGCCCGCATGTCTTGTGACTTCTTCATTGCTTTCTCCTATTACGGCAGACCCGGTGATGCCCAGGTCCGTCTGCAGTTCCCCCAGATAGTTGCGGAGATTGTCTCTGAAAGCGCCCTGCGCCGCCTCGTTTGCGGCGTAGAGCAGTTTCCGCATACCAAACGCTTCGTGCTCATCTCTCTTGCCGAATGCCTCGAACGCGTACTCGCGAAAGTCGGCTTTTCCCGGCCCCGCCAGCTCTGCCACGAACTCGGTCCATTGCCCTGCAAGCTTGGGATCGTGGGCGACGACGGCATCGGCAAACAAATCCTGTATGGACGGCGAGACTTTGAACAGCAACTGCCCGGCGCAGGCCTCGCCGAGGGTTCTTCGCGTGTCGCGGGACAGGTAATCTCCGGAGTGAATGCTCAGAAGGGCTCCGGCGTCACGTGATATGCGCCCCAGCTCGGATGCCAGGGCGTGCAGTCTCTCACGCCCTTCGGTTCCGACCGCATCGCCGCCCTTGTGGAAGCCGAGGTGTGGGGCGACGTAACTGACCTGGATTCCGCGCTCAGCCAGTTTCGCAAGGACCCACTCGATCTCTTCCGGCCTCGTCGCCGCATCTTCAGGGCCGACACCCTCCGAGCTTTCGTCCAGGCTGATCTCCAGGTCGAAGCCGGATTCGCGCTTTACCGCGCGGATCACGTCCACTGCCGCGGTCACGCACTCCGGTACCGCGCGCAGTCTTGCAAGCGGATTCTCTTCCCAACGAACAACCGGTCCCACGTCGAGGGTGAAGTGGGAATAGTCCCTGGAGCACTCAATGAACTGCCTGGTCTTGCGCCAGTCGTCGGTCGTCGGATGATGCACCGGCAGGTGATCGGCGTCCGCGCCGTAGCCCGGCCCCTGGTAGCCGCACTCGCGGGCCGCCATCATTCCCCAGTGAACCAAGCCTTCGATCGTCGAGCCGGTATGCCCCACGTGTACCCGATCCCAGTCCAGGAAGGTAGGCGCTTGGCCGCCCAAGACCGCCCTTGAGCGCATCGAGAGGCATCAGCTCTCGCGCAACCGAGTTTTGTATCGCGTTGGCGAAGATGCCCTTCTCTGAGAGGAACGTGAAGATCGCCGGCCACCCCAGCACGGTTGTTCGAGACCCCAATCCCAGTCGCGGGACCGCCCCGAGCGCCTTGGGACGGCAGACGTCCGGTACAGTTGCCAGCTCTTCCGCCGAGAACGTGCTTTGTGCGGGGGATTCATGTCCATGCGGTTATGTTCTCCGCGCACCGGCATACAAACCGCTCCAGTTCCTCCTGAGCCGACACGAACTCATTCAGCGTTCGCACTGTCGCCCCGTAGTTGGCGAACTCATCGACCGACAGGCCGTCCGGCTCATAAGCCTGAAGAAACTCAGGGAACGCGGCGCTCAGTGCCTGGACGGCATCATCGGTTGGCGTCAACCCGGGCACAAGCGGCGCCGCTGATTCATAGCCCAGGTTGCGTATTGCCGGCCCGGCGGTCATAACTGCGTCCATCTCAAGGAACTCAGTAATATGATACAATCCTCGCGGGGCGGCCAGCAACAGCAATCCGGGAATGCTTTGTTCCCGCAGAAGCCGATAGGCCCGTTTCGCCACCGCAACCCCAGCCTGGGTGATGACTGAATCCGGGACTCCAGCGCTTATCTGCTCGTTCACGACCTTGAGATAGTCGTCGATCCTGCCGACCATCAGCACGGCGGCAAGCCCGGGCGGGTCCTCACCGTGCCATGTCTTGAGGAAGTCCGCATACATACTCGTGACCGCGAGGACCTGCGGCACCGTAAAGCTCACAGTGGCGGTCACCCAGATGCCTCGTTCGAGGAGGCGTCGCATTGCGGCAAGGCCGCAGCCGGTCAGCGGGATCTTCACGTAGAGGTTTGCGGCCAGCATCCACAACTGCTGGGCCTCAGCGACCATCGCCTCCACGTCCTCGTGGTTGCGAGGGTCCACCTGCACGCACAGCCGGCCCTCCCGTCCACCCGTCGCCTCGAAGACAGGCATCAACTCCGCCGCCGCCGCGAGCCTGATCTCGTTCGCTAGAAGCTGGGCTGCGATCTCCGGCGTGCGATCGCGGCAGAGTGCGGCGGCACGATCTGACCAACGGCTGTCGGCTCTCGCCGCCTTGAGTATGAGAGGAGGATTGGTCGTTCCACCTCTGCAGCCCATCTTGACGGCGCACTGCATGGCTTGCGCTTCGGCTGAGTCGTTCCACAGGGCCAGCGGATACTGGTTCAGTTCGTGCAGTCGGGACATGCCTGTGTACCTCGGTTGATGTGTTTGTGTCAGACCCCTGAGAAAGCCGTGTAGCCGCCGTCTACCGGGATAACAGCGCCTGTTACGAAGCTTGCACTGTCCGAGACCAGCCAGAGGGCGGCGCCCACGACCTCTTCCGGGTCAGCGAAACGAGCCATGGGCACGTTGGCGATGACCGCTCTGGCCCGTTCGGTCATCTCGCCGGTATCCTCGTCGACCATCAGGAACCTGTTCTGCTTCGTGAGGACAAATCCCGGAGCGATGGCATTTACGCGGATATTCGCGGAATACGTCCGTGCCATGTGGACCGCCAGCCACTGTGTGAAGCTGTTCGCCGCGGCTTTGCCGTTGGAGTAGGCGATCGTGCGTGTGAGAGGCGAGATACCGGCGATGGAGGTGATGTTCAGTATGACTCCAGCCTTCTGCTCGTTGAAAACCCTGCCGATGACCTGGGAGGGCACGACGGCACTCATATAGTTGAGTCGGAGGACGCTGGATATGTCGTCCGGCTCAATGTCGAAGAACTCCAGTTCAGGCGTAGTCGTAGTCTCCTTGCGGCTTCCACCCGCACCGTTAATCAGGATGTCGATCGTGTTCCAACGGCGAAGGATGCCTCCAACCGCGTCTTTTACGCCAGCCTTGTCGAGAGCATCACAAGCGATCGCCAGAGCATCGCCGCCGGACTCGCCGATCTCGCCGGCGGTCTTGGCCGCCGCTTGAGCGGATATGTCCAACACGGCGACCCTGACGCCCAATCCAGCGAGCGCCTTCGAGATCGTCCCGCACAGAACGCCTCCCGCCCCCGTAACGACGGCTACTTTCCCGTTCAGATCCTCATACACGCCACTCACCTCGGTGTGCCGTATGGCCGCGGCCGGTAGTGCCGGCCCGAAGCTCACCCAAACGGAAGTCTACCCCGCCAGAATGGCTCTTGTCAAGCCCTATAGTCGTAAATACTCGCAAATAATGGCAAAATACCAGTTGACAAGGCCGTGTTTCTGTGGCAATATGTGCATGACTTCGACCCTATGGCCCGCAGCGACCTACCGGATTGCGTGCGAACCTCCAGGTCGGAACGGAGGACTACAGATGGCGACAAGACAGTCTTCGAGGAACGGGTTGATTGCGGCAGAGCGCCGCCGCAGGATATACGGCTTGGCACTGGAGCGCGGCTCCGTGAACGTCTCGGAAGTGGCTAAGGAGCTGGGAGTGAATCCCGATACGGTCCGCCGCGACCTTGACGGACTTCACGAGGAGGGAAAGCTCATCAGGTCTCACGGTGGGGCCATCGCCTTGGAGGCCGACGTACACCACCGGCCCTACTCCGCGCTTCGCGGTGAGAACCTGCAGATGAAGGCGTGGATCGGTCAGGCCGCGCTCAGCTATCTGCCGGAGACAGGGTCGGCATTCATCGGAGCCGGAAGCACGACCTACCAGATGGCGATGAACGTGCCCGACGGTTGGCAGGGGCGCATCATCACCGGTTCGCCCGAGATAGCCGTGTACCTGGCCTCGAGCAAAGGAGTGCCCGTGGGCCTACTCGGCGGCAACATTCGGACGGACAGCTACTCGTCAGACTGCTCGTGGTCCGAGCACATTCTGGACATGGCTAGCTGGGATGTTACGTTCTTGAGCGCTTCGGCGGTGGACGTCGAGCGCGGGATAGGCGCGATAGACATAGACGCCGCGCTTATGGAGTATCGCATCATCGGCCACGGCAACAAGCTGGTGCTGCTGTGCGACTCCAGCAAGTTCGGCCGGTTCGCGTATGCGCGGGTCGGGCCGGTCGATCTGATCGATGTGCTGATCACGGACACCGGCGTGAGCCGGGTGACGGTAGAGGAGTTTACCGCGCGAGGGATTGATGTCGTCGTGGCAGGGCCTGACGGCATCGAGACGGACCACGAGAGTCCGATGTCATAGTTTCCATCAGATGTCGGGAGCCAAGCCGTGTCGCGGAGCAACATCGTAGTGGCCGGAGCAGTTGAAGGCGGCAGGCGAGGTTCCCGACTCGATCTCGAAAGAGACAGGTCGAGGAGATGAGAGGAGCGGAGGTGGTTACTGCAACTAGAGCTGCAAATCTGGGCGAATAGGTACGGATTCAGGTTACTCGCCCGCTTGAACAGGGCGCGGGTGACGCGTTGGCAAAGCGAAAGGAGATGTAGGGAGATGACAATCGAAACCAAGAGATGGGTTGCTCTGGCGGCAGTCCTGGCGAGCATTGCTCTACTGGCGCCACACGCCTGCCTGGCAGCGAACCTGCTTGCTAACCCGGGGTTTGAAGAAGGCTGACGATCTGATGATGGGCTACTTTGGAGCGAGCGGCGTGACCCACGGCTGGACAGCCGAGTTCCCGGGCAATGCCAGCTACTCGGTCGAAGAGATACACTACGGTGGTGACGCTCGCTTCCATTCCGGCGCGAATGCGATGTCCCACTCGACTGAAGGTAACGGCGAATCGATATCCAAACAGGTAGCCATCGTCGTGCCCGACACTGACTATACGGCTTCGGTATATGTCAAGGGATGGGACTACTCCGGCGACGCTACGGGATTCGGCGCTGCTGGCACCACTGACTGCGCGGGGCTGTGGATCAGGGAGTATGGCCTCGGTGGCAACCTGACAGCGGATCACGGCGAGATCGATATCACCGATCCCGTCGACTACACGCTGCTATCGATGCCGTTCCACACCAGTCCCACGACCTACAGAGTGGAGTTTATCCTACGCAGCCTCATTCACTGCAGGTATGACAAAGGACGCACGTCGTTCGACGATGCATTACTCGATGGCCCCGCCGGCGTATTGCCCCACGCCGATCTGACCGGCACGGTGACTCTGGACGGATCAGCGGTTACCGGCGCGACGGTCACGGCTGGAGGCAAGTCGGCTGTGACGGGCGGCGATGGCGTCTATACAATCGACGGCATCGAGCTCACGGGCGCAGCATCCGCGATAAACGTGCATAACCCGGGCTATATGTCGGATACAGTTACCCTGTTCTCGTGGACGGGCCCAACACGGTCGATTTCGCGCTAATTGCGCCGCCGGCCAACAACCGGCTTGCAAACGGGGACTTTGAGCTGGGCGGTCCGTATGGCAGCGCCTCCGGCGGCGCGATCGGCCAGGACTCGGGCTGGACGTTCCAGTTATGGGGAGACGCCGGCAGCTACCTGAGACGTGAGTCAAGCCTCAACAAGGACGCCCCTGAGCCTGCTGGCGTCGCGGCCCCGTGGGAGCCGCACAGCGGAACAGAGGCATCACGCCACTGTACGTCCGGTCACGGTTTCCTACTTGCCTACCAGGAGGTAGAGGTAGCTCCGGATTCACTGTACAAGGCCTATGTGTGGGTCAAGGCGCGGAACTTCGACGAGTTGGGCTTTGGAGTGGCTGGCTCGGGCGACTACGCGGGCCTGCATATCCAGGAGTACAATGGCACCGAGCTTGTCTTGGACCATGCGGTTGTCTCGATCACTGGGCCAACTGACTGGACGAAGCTCTCTGATGAGTTTACCACCCAGCCGACGACCAATACAGTCCTCTACATGCTTGAGACCAGCATCGGCAATCTCTGGTCAGGCAGTGGGCACTGGCAGCACGGCCAGGTTGTATACGACGACGCCGTGCTTGACGCTGGGATTGCTCTAGCGCAGTTGACTGGCACCGTCTACAAAGATGGACAGCCCCTATCCGGCGCAACGGTAACGGCGGGCGGGAAGTCAGCCACTACAGACGAGAATGGTGTCTATACCCTCGCTGACGTTGGAATCCTGACCACCACCACCCAAGTCACTGCCAGTCACCCTGAGTGCTGGTCTGAGAACAAGTTCGTGGCTCTGGAGCAAGGCGAGGCCACGATTGATTTCGACCTGCATGCGCTGCCGGTCAGCCAGTTGCTGGCCAACGGCGACTTCGAGCCCGCTATTGACGGCAGCGGCGGCGCTCCTTACATTGCGGCTGGGGGCAGCGGAGTCCCGCAGAGCAGTTGCGGCTGGACTTGCAGGCTTTGGTCGACGGGCGCGGCTTACCTCAGACGCGAGTCGACTGTCTTCCAATACAACTCCGGTATTGAACCGAACGGAGTGGGCCCCGGGCCTTGGGAGCCGTTCAGCGGCACGCAGTGCTCGCGGCACACCGCAAACCCGGGCGGGCAGCACGAGCTATCCCAGACCGTGTGGGTTCTGCCGAACACAACATACAAGGCCTCGGTGATGGCAAGGCGGGTGAACCTTAACTCCGCCGACACGGTTGGTCTGCACATCACGGAACTCGACTCTGGCGACGCCGTCCTTGTGGATCACACCCCAGTGGTTAGCACCGAAGCGCTTGATTGGACTCGGCTTTCCGACGACTTCACCACCGGCCCGACCACCGTCAAGATCAAGTACGCGATCGAAACCGACCTCAGTGTTCATTGGTCGGTGGGCTGGGCCGACTATGACGACGCGGTGCTTGACGGCCCGCCCGGGCACGCGCCTGTCGCGGCGGTAACAGGTACGGTCAGGTTGGATGGATCACCAGTCAGCGGTGCGACGGTGACAGTCGAAGGCAAGTCGGCTGTGTCCGGATCGAATGGCATCTACTCAATCGCCGACATCCCCATAACCGGCCAACTGTCCACGATCAACGTGCAGTACACAGGGTATATGTCGGAGAACAAGTACAAGGTTCTGGTGGACGGGACCAACCAGATCGACTACGATCTCATCCGGCTGCCGGCGAACAACTTGCTTGTCAATCCGGGCTTCGAGGACACACAGGCTCCCTATATTGATGCCGCGGCGAACGGAGATATCCTGATTGACCAGGGCTGGACGTTCCAGTTGTGGGGAAACTCCGTCAGCTACCTGAGACGCGAGTCGAGCGTCTACAAGGACGCCGCGGAGCCATGGGGAGTGAGCAATGGTCCGTGGGCTCCGCACAGCGGAACAGAGGCTTCTCGCCATACCACATCCGCCGCGGGACATCACGAGGTCTACCAGGATGTCCCGGTCTCGCCGGAGACGCTCTGCAAGGCCTCGCTGTGGCTAAGGGCCGTCGATCTTGATGGTAGTGGGTTCGGGGTAGAGGGCTCTGGCGACTGCGCGGGCCTGCATATCATCGAACTCGCTGCCGATGGCGGCATGGTTCTAGACCACACTCCGGTTCTCGTCACGACTCCGACTGAGTATACTCGGCTCGCCGAGGAGTTCACGACCCAGGCCGGTACCGCCAAGGTCCGGTTCATGATGGAGACGTATATTGGCGGTCTGAGCTATGGGGGTCACTGGCAGCACGGCTGGGTTACTTACGACGATGCGGTGCTCGAAGAGCCGATGTCGGGCATACCGGTCGATAGACTGTCGGATCTCAAAGGCATGGCCGATGACGTTGCCGTGAGCATCAGCGGCAAGGTTGTGAGCGCCGCGTTTGCCGGCTTCTTCTACGTAGAGGAAAGCGATCGCAGCAGCGGCATCCGAGTCAACGGCGCGGCGACCTCGGGTTCACTGGTAGACGTCATCGGAACGCTGAAGACTGTGAACGGTGAGCGGGTCATCGACGGTGCTCAAGTGACACCCGTGGGCAGCGGTAGCATTCCTGGTCCGCTGGGCATGAACGGGCGGACCGTGCTCGATCTGTCGGGCGTTGGACTCTACATGACCACGTGGGGTACTGTCGATTTCGTGGCCACGGACGACTCCTACTTCACAATAACCGACGGCAGCGGCGCGAGCGTGAAGGTATACAAGCCCTCGGCGTTTGCGGCTGCGATCGACGACTATGTCGCGGTTACAGGCGCTCTTGGCGCCGAGATGACTGGTGAGACGATCGTTCCGGTCCTCCACGGAGTGTCCGGCGTCAAGTCAGACTAGGATAGCGGTCGGCCGGGGGGACTCGCAAGTCCCCCCCGGCCGACCTTACAGCGTTGGCAGCGTATGGTCCGGATGTGCCGAGAGTGTTGGGGGTCGAGGGAATGTGCAACAGGAAAGGTTTCACTCTGATTGAGTTGCTTGTCGTGATAGCGATTATCGCGATCCTGGCGGCGATAGTGTTTCCCGTGTTCTTTCAGGCGAAACGCAATGCACATGTGAGTGCCTGCATCAACAACCAGAAGCAATGGGGCATGGCGATGCTGATGTACATTGGTGACAACAGCGGAGGCTTTCCGTGGGCAGGGACGGCCAATGCCTGGCCACACAGCCTGACCCCCCCTCCGCGCGGGCAAGGCGGAAAGTGTACAGTCTGCTGGCAGGCGCTCTGGCCATACACCGGGAAGAACAAGGGCATACTGTTCTGCCCGCTGTGGAAATCGTCTACGATGTACCGCGACGGGTGGAGAGTGGATTGGACCTACTGGTATTTCTGCGCACACACCAACCCATACGTGGCGGCCAATCCGCTAAGCGCACTGTGTGGCTACAAGCTCTCCGACGTACGCACACCGTCGTGGAAGCCGTGCCTCACTGAGATCAATGCGCCGCACGACAACGACAGATCTGATTCGAATGGCGCGAAGATCGTCGGTCAGACCCAGTGCTATTGCGATGGGCACGCCAAGTGTGTCTACGGCACGTGGCCCGAGATCTACAAGCTGGGTTACAGATCGCGTTTGGGCCCCCCATAGAGGCCGTTTTGTCTGTTGTGCAAGTCGGGTACGGAAGATCAAAGGAGGCAGCCGGGTGAGAGTCGTGACGTTAACAAGCAATGCAGTGGATCGGCGGGTCTATGAAGAGCAGATCGCCCCATGGCTGCCGGATAGAATAGCGGACTGCCACGTGCACGTAGGGCTCGGAGAAGGCAGCAGGCCGATCAGCCCCGAGCGCCTGAAGGCGATGTGGGCATTGGAGGTTGGATGCCATCAATCGTGGCAGCAGATGAGAGAGACCTATCGAATGCTCTTTCCCGAGCAGAGAGTGTCCTCGCTGGCGTTCGGCAATGTCTACAACGAGATCGACACCCAGCACGAGAATGCTTACGTCCTGCACGGGATACTTGACCAGCGAAACGACGCTGCGGGCCTGTTCGTTACGCGACCCGAGACAAGCAGTGCCGAGATAGCGGAGGCTCTCTCAAAGGGCTTCGTGGGCATAAAGCCATACCCTGACTTCGTCAACGGCCGCACTATGGAGGTAAGCATATACGAGTTCCTGCCGAAGTCGCACCTCGAGATGCTTCAGGACGCGGGCGGCATTCTGATGCTTCACCTCCCACGGGCCGGCCGCCTGGGCGATCCGAACAATATCAGGGAGATCATCGAGATTGCCGAGACATACCCGCGGGTGAGGATGGTGATCGCCCACATAGGCAGGGCGTATTGCCTGCCTGCCGCCAAGCGAGGTCTTCCGGCGCTTGCGGATCACAGCAGGATACTGTTCGACACTTCGGCCAACCTGAATCCTGATGTGTTCCAGTATGCCCTTGAGACGGTGGGTCCCCATAGGCTTCTGTTCGGGACCGACCTCCCGGTGATGCTGATGCGAGGAATCCGCGAGCACAGAGGCGAGCAGTACGTCAACTACACGAGCGGCCCATACGTCTGGAACACCGACAGAAAGAGCCCCGAAGAGGAAGCCAACTACACATTCTACGTCTACGAAGCGATCAAGGCTCTCATCAAGGCCATCGAGCGAGCGGGCTACGGCAAGGCCGAGATGGAGAAGATCACCTATTCGAACAGCGCGGAGATGCTGGGGCTGTCTGTGAGCAATCAGAGGGTTGTGGGCGCCGGGCTGTCCTAGAGAACAGTGGTCTTTGCGGCTTCCGTGCGATACTGAGGGCAACCGGCCGTGCGGTCGGCGAAAGGACCCAAGGGCGGGGATGAAGTGGAGTGAGATGGATGGGAGGTCTGAGGCAAGAGGCTGCTCTTCCTCGATGTGCCGTTTTGTGCAGCGCGTGCGTCTTGTTGTCAGAGTTGCTGTCGTGATCGTCGCAAGTGTCGCTGTGTCCAATCCATGTGCGTTTGGCGCGGGGTGTCTGATCACCCTGCAGTCGCCCGAAGTCGAGTTCGGTAGCTGCGTTCCTCGCGGGCGTATCTCGATCGTGGGCTGAGCATCAAGAACACAGGGACTCATCCGCTGGTTCTCAGAAGCGTAACTTCGTGTTCTCCGTAGCAGCCAGGACGGCGATGCTGATCGAGATGCGGCCCACAGACCAGAAACCGAGCAGGACGAAAGCTCCGGCGGGCACAATTGCTCAGCCAGCCTTGACCGGAATCCCGCTGCATTACCGCCGCAAGGAGGCATCGCAATGAATGACGAGTTGGTTGGAGGCCAGACACGGGGCACTACGAGACGCGAGTTCCTGCGCCGTGGTGGGTTGGCCATTGCAGGGGCGGCGTTGGTTCCGAACCTGTTCGTCGCCAATGAAAGCATAGCACAGGGGGGTGGCATGGGAAAGCCATCGAAGAAGATCAGAATGGGCATCGTGGGCGGCGGGTTCGGAGCGGCCTTCCATTGGCATCTGGATCCGAACTGCATTGTTGAGGCGGTCAGCGACCTGAGGGAGGATCGTCGTAAGCACCTGATGGAGGTCTATAGGTGTAACAAACCGTACAACTCGCTTGAGGAGCTCATCAAGGACAAGAACGTCGATGCGGTCGCTGTGTTCACCGGGGCTCCCGATCACGTCAAGCACGCAGTCGCCTGCATGGGGGCCGGCAAGCATGTGATATCGGCAGTCCCGGCGTGCATCTCCATCGAGCAGGCGGAGGAACTGCTTGCCACCCAGAGGAAGACCGGCCTGACCTACATGATGGCGGAGACCAGCTACTATCGTCCCGTCATGATATCGGCCCGGCAGTTCCTCAAAGAGGACAAGTTCGGAGAACATCTACTACACCGAGGCTGAGTATCACCATCACCATGACGCGGGGGCCATACAGGCACTATGGTTCGGTCCCGATGGCGCGCGCACCTGGCGATGGGCTCTGCCGCCTATGCTGTATCCCACCCATGCGACGGCGTTCTTGGTCGGGCTTACCGGCGAGCGGCTGGTCGAAGTGAGCTGCGTCGGCTGGGGCGACGACGATCCGGCGATCAAGGGCAATCCATACAACAACCCCTTCTGGAACGAGACCGCGCTCTTCAAGACCGACAAAGGCAACGCCTTCCGCGTATCCGTAAACTGGAAGGGCGCCTTCGGGAGTTGTGAGCGCGGCCAATGGTACGGCACGAAGATGAGCTTGTTCGATGACTCGGCGAACGGCATGGGGCCGATCATCCGCAGGCCGACGGGTCGGACTGAAGCGGACTCGGCCGGATTCGCCCAAGGCGCGGCCGATCACGAGGAATACCGGCCGCCCGACTGGGCGAAGCAGCTTCTGCCCGAGCCGATGAGAGTCGGCGGCGGCCACGGCGGATCCGAGCCGATGCTAACGCACGAGTTCATCGACGCGCTCGCAAACGATCGCACACCGGCGGTGGATATCCACTCGGCGCTGGCTATGACCGTGCCAGGGGTCATCGCTCATCAATCGGCGTTGCACGGCGGAAAGCAGATGAAGGTTCCGACTCTGGTCTAGCCCGCATCACTCAACACTAGCGGGCGAGATTCGGTTGCGCTGGGCTTGTCAAACCGAGTCTGGCGTCGGGGCATCGTCCCGCACTCAAGAAGGCAGGGAAGAAAGCAACCGTGAAACTGCAGTTGGCCGGCATTGACGTTGCCATATTCGTGCTGTACATTCTTGTGGTCATTGGTCTGGGGGTGCTCGCTTCCCTAGCGTCGGCCAGGACGAAACGGGACTACTTCCTTGCCGGCGACAAACTGCCGTGGTGGATGGTTGGCGGGAGCATAGTGGCGGCGAACATAAGCAGCCACCACTTCGTGGGCGTCATCGGCACGGCCTACACCTATGGCTTCGCCGCCATGACCATCGAGTGGGGAGCGATCCTGATAGGCTTCAACGCCCTCTTGTGGATATTCCTACCGTTCTACCTCAGGAACGGCTTCTACACGATGCCGGAGTTCTTGGAGCGAAGGTTCGGGTCGACCGCGCGTGTCACGTTCGCTGCCCTGATTCTCCTGACCTACGTCTTTGTTGAGATAAGCGCCGTGCTGTTTCTCGGTGCGATCGCGCTGAACTCGTTGTTCAGGATTCCCATGCAGGCGTGCATTGTGATACTCGCGCTGTTCACCGGAGTCTACACTATCACCGGCGGGCTGCGCGCCGTCGTGTGGACCGAAATGCTGCAGCTCGTGGTGCTGCTTGCAGGCGGGATCGCGCTCGCCTGGAAGACAGTCGGCGCGGTTGGCGGATGGAGCGCGGTCATGTCCACTTCGTCAAAGTGGCACCTGCTTCCGGGGGCGACGGACCCGGTCTTTCCCTGGACGCAGTTCCTTGGCGGCGGGTTGTGTATAAGCGTCTTCTACTGCGCGGCCAACCAGTTCATTGTACAGCGTGCGCTGGCGGCCAAAAACGAGTGGCACGCAAGGATGGGCATAGTCTTCACCGACTACCTGAAGTTATTGACCCCGCTCATCATCATCATCCCGGGCCTTGCCGCGCCGATGCTCTTTCCGCATCTGCCCAGGCCGGACATGGCGTTCCCGACGCTTGTGGAACACCTGCTGCCTTCGGGTCTGATCGGTCTGGTGATGGCGGGGCTGGTCGCCGCGATCATGTCTCACGTGTCCGGTGCGATCAACTCGTGCACTACGATAGCCACGGTGGACTTCTACCTTCCTCACATCAACAAGAACGCGACGGATGCTCAGGCGGTGCGTTTCGGCAAATACGTGGGCGCGGTGATAGTCATATTGGGGATCTGCTGGGGCCTGGTGCTTCTAGGCCATTCGAAAATACCGATCTTCGTATATCTGCTCAACGCCTATGGCTACATAACTCCGGGAATCGCGACCATGTTCCTTCTCGGCATACTCTGGAAGCGGGCAACTCAGCCGGGTGTTCTAGCGGCCGGCATTCTGACGATTCCGCTCTCAGTTATCATCGAGAAGACGTCGCCACTGCTGCCGCACGCCATAGGTCAGTACATCACGCCGTTTGCGAACCGCACGGGCATTGTCTTCTGGGTCTGCATGTTGGTCGGCGTGATCGTGAGCTTGCGCACGAAGCCCAAGTCCGAGGAGGAGCTCAAGGGCCTGATCTGGAACAGGGCGAGCCTAACGCTTCCCAAGGAGATGCGAGACCAGATGCGAGGGCTGCGTAATCCCGCGATCTGGTGGGCGATCGTAACCGCGGCGGTGGTCTTCATGTACGTGCGATTCCACTAGAAGCCAGGCGGCGGACTACCCCGCTTGGCTCAATGGCGAGATCGAGAGACGCCGCTGGATAGCGTGCTTGGAGGTTCTGTGTTAAGAACGGTTGTTACGACATGTATGGCGCTCATCTGCGCCGGGAGTCAGTGTGTGTGTAGCGAGAGTCAGCCAGGCAGTAGCGTTGTGGTATCGGGCAGTGCCCAGAGACCGATCGTCATTGTCTGCCCCAGAGACGCCGAACTGAGGCAGATGGGGGACTATCTGCGCGGCTTTCTTGTTGCCAGAGGCTATGCTGTCGAACCCGATTTTCCGCTGGCTGTGGCCAAGAACCACAGTGGGCCTCAGTGGATACTTGGTACTCTGGCGACTTACCCATCGCTTGGTACCGACGTCGCGGCGCCTCGGTTTGCCGCGAACGCCAGGGATGAAGCCTACTTGCTGGACGTCCGCGCCGGAAATCAGGGCCCGATGGTTGTTCTCGTGGGCAAGTCAGCGGCCGGTCTCCGGAGCGCGGTCGCTCGCCTGGTATCCACCGTGGCCAACGACGGCCGGAAACTGACGATGGCCGCTCGGCGTGAGGTAAACGATCCCTTTGTCAGGTTTCGCCAGATCATCATGGGCAATGCAGGGCGCCGGCAGTGCCCCGAGGGCTCGCCGTTCAAGGACATAGACTTCGACACGTGGCCTGTGGAGAAGACACGAGCATACCCCGAGCTCTACTGGCAGTTCGGGTTCAACAGCCTGCAGGCCTCCGAAAACAGAGGTTACGGCAGCATATCCGGCAAGGAGTTGGAGCGCACGCAGAACGGCGCCATCGCTCTGATGAAGGGCTCGCGCGACTATCACATGCTGGTCTCCTTCGACGCTTGGAGCGACTGCCTCTTCAACGAGGGTGAAGCCTACTGCTGGAACGACCCGAAGGAGCACCAGGTAATGATCGACTACATCGCTGAGATGGGCCGCAGATATGGTCCCTACGTCGATCACGTCAACATCCACACGGGCGACCCCGGCGGCTGCGCGCGTAACGGTTGCGACCCATCGTACAAGACTCCCCAGCAGATAACAGCCGAGTACTACAGGGTGTTCCGTCATTACAATCCCAGGGTAATGGCCGCCACAAGCACGTGGGGCAACTCGCGATTCTGGCTCCACAGCCCGCGTCCCGTGAACACGGCGAACTACAGGGAGTATTTCGCCCTGAACGATCCCAGGTTCGGTGTGGCGATCGCCGACGGGGCCAAGTTCCTCAACGAGACCTTCATGCCCAAAGAGATCGGCATCGCCCTGCATCAGTCGTACAATGACGATCAGGCCGACATGTTGATCCAGGCCGGCAGGCCGGTCGATGTGTGGGCGTGGTACATCGGGGACATGGAAATGAACAACAACCTCTACATCGCCATGCACCGCGTGGACGAGGACTACAGCAGGATGCCGGACTCGGCTCGCGATAAGATCAGGATCAACAGCGTCGAGATCAACTTCCACGGCTGGCCGCAGATTATCAACCAGTACCTGTGCCGCTCAGAAGATGTGGAACCCCAGGCGCGATCTCATGGAAATCGAGCGAGAGTTTTGTGTGGCCGGGTTCGGTCCGCAGAACGCGGATGCGGTGATGGAGCTGTATCAGGTCTGCGAGAATGGGGTTATCCACAGCATTCCGCAGCCTTCGGACTTCGGAACCGCGGAATACAACGCGAAGCTCGCATCGGTCCTCGAGAGGTCGAAGACGATTAAGATCGCCGCTGGGTGGAAGCCCAACTTCGCGTTCCCCGTCCCTGCTCAGAAGTTGGTTGATATGCTGGTTGCGAGGCTGAGACTCACACTGGCTGTTCTCCAAGGCGAAAGAGAAGGTCAACGCAGCGAGGAAAGCGGGCGCGCCGGCGGAGCAGATCGCCAGGATCAAGAAAGAGGCAATCGACGCGCTTCCGACGTTGCCGATCGACCCGATATACGACCAGAGCTCTAGTATTGTGAGACAGGGCTATGAGACGCCAACATTCGCGCAGGACATCGAGTCCCTGTAGGTATCACGGGCTGGGCCCTGCGCAGTCCGAGCAGAATGGATAGTGAATGAGATGAGCCAAATGAGAGCAATGGTGTGTCTGGCGGCTATCGCCCTGATAGCCATGACCGCATCGGCGACATTCGCGAGCTGGACCGATGGTTTCGAGTCATACACGCTGGACCAGTTGGTACCCGGTCCGTGGACCGATGTCTTCGGCAGCCTCAAGGTCGTTGGCGGGGGATATGCTGGAAACGGTTTGCAGGTTTCGCCCGCGTCAGGTATCAGCTACGCGTTCAGACCCGCCGGGTACCCAACACCACGGAGATGTCGTTCAGGCTATATACCGCGTACGTCGGCGGCTACGGAGGGGGCGGTTGTACACTACGCAGCTCCGCGGACGATACATCCGCGAACATAACTCTACAGGTATGGTCCGAGTCGAGCTTCATCGGCATGTATATGACTACCGGAGTCGGCTCGGCGGGTAACGGCACGACATTAGGCTCCCTGGCGGTCCTGTTCAACACATGGTATGACTTCAAGCTGGTCAAAGAACCCGACAACGTGTGGCGTGGCTATGGAAAACAGAGCACGGCAGCGGACTGGACTCTTCTTGGACAGGGTTTGCCCTCGGTTGTGCCGTCGAGCTTCGCTCCGAACTACGTGCAGGCAAAGAGCTACTACAGTCAGCCGTCCGTCCTCGATGATATTGCCGTGGTTTCTGTTCCCGGCGGGAGTGTTGACGTAAGCGTAACGCTCGATGCCTACTCGGGCGATCTGTCTCTGATGGTTCTCCGGGTCCAACTGCTGCAGGGCGGGGTTCTGGCGGCACAGAAGACGGTTACCGCCACGGGAACCACAACCGTGGTCAGTTTCCCGGACGTATTTCCGGGCGATTATACGGTGCGCGCGTTCGCAAGCAAGTGCGTATCCAAGGCTGGTGCCGTGACGGTTCGAAGCGGCATTCTCTCGCCGGTCGCGCTGTCTCTGCCAAACGGTGATCTTAACGGCGACGACTCAGTCGGCACGATCGATTTCAGCATTCTGTCCGGCAACTTCAACGACGCGGGGAACTGAGTGCGGGGTCCCTTGTGGCGAGGAGGCACTGGAGTGAAAGGCATCGGACATATCTATACAATCCTCATTCTGGCGGCAGCCTCGATAGGAGGGGCTTACGCGCAGAGCGTAGATATGTGGTTCGGCGATTCTGAGGGAAATCGGCTTACCAGTGTCAACGTCGCTCAGGGAGATACCTTCGGCGTATCGATATGGTATCAGACCAGCGACACATGGGAGCATAACGCCATCGAACTGCTCGTGGGCTTCGACAGAGCTACTTCCGTCGGGTCGGCCGCGACTCCTATTGACGGCGAGATCGCCCTCGTGGGAGTAGACAACATCAGCTTTCCCACTGTCCTTGCGAACAATCTTGGCGGCGGGTTCAGCCCGACGGCAGGTGATCGGCCGTATGGCGCTCGCCTGGCTCTGGGAGCCGCTCTCGGTAATACGGTAACGGCGGTAAGTCCCGTGCGAATCGCGGACATTGTGCTCAGGAACCAGGCGATTCCCGAGGGTGGTTTCTACAATATGACAATCTGGAACGCCGGCGACGGGGTGCGTTGGACATCGTTTGCTCCGATGATGAGCAGCGTACGCAGAGATGCGACTCCGGATACCCTCACGGTGAACTCCGTGTCCGTGCCGGAGTACACGATCGAGCAGTGGAAGAAGCTCGCAGACGGGGAGCTTGGCAAGCTCGTCGGTGCCGAGGTAACCATCGATGTGGGCGACAGCTTCTTCGTGGAGTCGGCCGACAGATCCGCCGGTATTCGCGTGGCAAAGCTGGGGACGAGTGTCTATACGCCAGGCGTCAGGGCGACCATCACGGGCACGATCGAGACCAACTCCAACGGTGAGCGATATATCGCCTCTTCGGCGATCACGTCCGCCGCCCAAAGCAGGAGTATCCTGCCGCTGGGCACGATCAACCGAGCTCTGGGCGGGTCGAACTGGAACTACAACTCCACGACCGGAGCAGGCCAGATCGGTGTGACCGGCGCGGACGACCTGAACAATGTGGGGCTTCTGGTCCGCGCGTGGGGCAAGCCCGTGCTGACCGGATCACCGGATAGCTTTGTGCTCGATGATGGCTCGGGAGTCGAGGTCACGGTCCAGCTTCCGTCTGGGCAGACTCACGCATGGACCGCGGGGACCGTGCCCGCTTACGTAAGCGTCACCGGGGCGAGTGGACTCAAGAAGACCGGAGCGGTGGCTGCCTCGGCGATATACATCGGCAGCTTTGCTGCCGACATCAAGACGGTCAGTCCCTAGTCTCTGCGACAAGGGTCTGCCGGCGGGGCCGGCGTTCCGTGCGGGAGCAGGGGCGTCCCAGACCGCGCATGAGCGCGCAGTGAGGATATCATGACGAGTATAACCAGGTGTCTGATGACGGTCTTCCTGTGTCTGAACGCCGTCTCTTCCACCGTGGTTGCTTCCGATCTCGACAGGGGGCACAAACTGCTCATCGAAAACGGGCTTCAGATTCAGGCGCTCATGTTTGCGGAGCCGACCCAGAGCTTCGATCTCAGCCGATGGGCTCAATCGAATTTCACCACCGTCAACGCCTGGCATAATGACATCACTCCGTACCTTGGGACTGCTCCCGGCATCCCCTGGGGGCGCTGGGTGCTGCCCAGTATGCTGACGCCGGGAGAGGCGGCGTACGTACCGAACCTCGTGAGTCTGCAGTATAGAGACGAGCAGGACCTCACGGACCCCGCGCTCGTGCTGGATGCGGCGCAGAACCTTCAACAGATGCGCAGCCTCTATCCCAATGCCATGAGCTGTACGAACCAGTGGGGCACGGCGCTTACTTCCGCTCAGTTGGGCAACTACATGGCCGCCGCGCAACCCGATATGGTATCATTCGATCTCTACCCGTTCGAGGACTACTCCGCCGACAACTACGCGGTCAAGGGCGGCAGCCCCACGCTGCAATACTCGACTATGCAGAAGTACAGGACCGCGGCGCTTGCCGGTAATGACGGCACGGGGAACCATCCCATCCCGTACGGGCAGTACAACCAGACCTACAGGCGCACGATCACGCATATACCATCCGAATCGGAGATGCGTTTGCAGCATTTCACCTCATGGGCGTTCGGATACAAGTTCCTATGCGCGTTTGTCTATACCGATCCCAACCATGATCCCGAGGCGCCTCTTCCGTCGGCATTGTTCGATGGTTTGGGCGACCAGAACCCGACGCCCGCCTTCTCGTATCTGGCCGAGACAAACCGTCAGAGCCGGAACCTGGGGCGGGCACTCGTAAGGCTGTTGAGCACGGATGTCAGGATGAAGATGGGTCAGTACAAGAACATCTTTACCTTCAACAACCCTCTACCTTCCGGCATATCCGCCTGGAACTCGAGCTGCGACCCGTACATCACCAGCATATCGGCCACAAACCTGGGCACCCTGAACAACGGTCTTCGGGGCGATGTTGTTATCGGGTACTTCAAGGCGCTGGATGAAGACTTCGATGGGCCGAGCTGGCAGAACCAGACGTATTTCATGGTGACAAACGGGCTGTGCGATCCCAATGGTTCGGCGGCCCAGACCAGGCAGAGAATCACATTGAATTTCGACTTCGGCTCCAGCGGGATCACCAGCCTTCAGCGGCTCAGCAGAACCACTGGGCAGGTCGAGGTAGTCGAACTGACACCGCTGGGAGGTTCGAGTTACAGACTCGAACTTGTCCTGGACGGCGGGACGGGAGACCTGTTCAAATTCAACACGGGCGCTCCGTTCGTGGGCGAGGATGCGGGCACGCTCGACGTGACCGTCGCGCTGGAGGATTACTCCGGCGATCCATCGCTTCTGGCCGTTCGAGTCGAGCTGCTCAAGAATGGGGTTCTCGTGACTCAAGAGAGCATTATGCCATCGACGACCTCTCCGGTCATCAGCTTTGCGAAACTGGCCGCCGGTCAATACACGGTGCGCGCCTCGGCAAGCAAGTGCATACCAAGATCGAGTACGGTCACAGTACAGAGTCCGGGCAATCAGAGCCTCACGCTGACTCCTCAAAACGGTGACGTCAACGGCGACGGTGTAATAAGCGTATCGGATAGCAACATCCTGAGGAGCAACTTCGACGAGGTCGGAGATCGGTAGCCTCACGAAGTGGCGGAGGTTCACGTGAAAGGGAGAAACGCATTGATGCAAAAGACATCGACGGGCGCCCGCGCCACGAGGGTCGGAGTGGCGTTTTACGAGGAGAAGAGCATATATCACTCCCCCGAGACGCCCGGCCATACGTGCTGGGTGGGGCTGTGGCGGCTGCCCGATGGGCGGTTGCGGTGCAGCTTTCTGCAGATCACCGGTTCCGCTGATAGACCTGTCTACTCTCATCCCGTCTTGGAGTCCGGCGACGGTGGAGGAACCTGGGCTCACATCTCCGACGGCGGCCCATCTCGCCATACGGTGGCGCTTCGCGATGGAACGATGGTCAGCGCCGTCTGGAACAATGAGCCCGACGGCACCGCTTACCTGCGGCGCTCGACGGACGAAGGCAGGACATGGGGCGAGAAGATATACTTCGTCTCTCCGGACGAATATCGCGCATGGCCGGGTGTGATACGTCAGCTCGGGGACGGTCGGCTGGTGCTGATGGCCGGTTGTTGGAACAGGAGTGATCGCTATCCGGAGACGCCATGCAGACGTATGGCGAAGATGATGTTCGTGTCGGACGATCAGGGCAAGACGTGGAGCAGACCCATTGAACTGATGTCCGTTGAAGATGGTGTCTGCGAGGAAAGCGATTTCTGCGAACTGCCGAACGGCGACCTGTTCTGGGTGCATCGCGTCGAGCATTACCCGGATGAAGGAAGTCGATGTGGATCTTCATCCTCTTGCTTCCCGGATGGGCGAGAGTCCGCCCAATCACTGCTGGTACGTCGAAAGAATGCAGAGCATAACGCACAAGGCGGGAGGACACATTCGTTCCGGGGCCGGTGCTCCGGGCTCCGTTCCGCCACAGTGGATACCCGTGCGTCATGTACACGAACGACGGATTGATCCTGCATCTTGCTCAAGATGGGTTTTCCTGGACGGATGACCTGGGCGAGAATTGGAGAACTCTGCCGCACATACCCGAGACGCGCTACTACCCCAGAGCCGTTCAACTGGAGGACGGCTCCATTATCTGCCTGGCTCACATGGGAGGGGATGACGTATACGGCTTCACGGATCAGGCTATAGTGCAGCAGACTCTCAGGCTGAGCGTGACCAGAGAGCGGGAGAGCCGGTCCGCGTGATCGACGGTTACGAACTGGAGGAATGAGTTGAGAAGACAGCGCAACATCTTGTTGACAACGGCTGTTGCCGGGCTGCTGGCCGTCGCCTTCGCCGGTCGCGTTTGTTCAACGGAACTGACGCTGGCCGAAGACGGCCATACCAGCTACGTAATTGTGGTCGCGGACGATGCCGCCGCGCCCGACCTGACGGCCGCGGCCGAACTGCGCGAATACCTCGATCAGATCACCTCGTCGAGTTTTCCGGTTCGTAAGGAGTCCGAGGTTGATAAGCCCGCGCTCAGGATACTGGTTGGTCAGTCGGCGACGGTCAAGAAGCTGCTGCCGGATGTTGACTGGGCCGGGCTCGGGCAGGAAGGGATCGTTATAAAGACCGTCGGCAGTGACCTGGTTCTGGCTGGCGGAAGGCCTCGCGGAAGCTTGTATGCAGTCTATACGTTTCTTGAGGACGTCGTGGGCTGTCGGTGGTGGACGCCCACGGAGAGCAGAATTCCGAGAGTTCGCGCGCTGACGGTCTCCGAGCAGGATACCGTCTACACTCCCCCGTTTGTCTACAGGGAGGCATACTACGGAAACCTGCAAAGCGATGCGAAATTCGCGGTAAGGCTGAAAAACAACGCCAACGGCCCATGGGCAACTATACCGCCCGAGTACGGCGGACACTACAATATGCCGGGCTGTCACTCGTTCTATTCACTGCTGCCTCCCAGTGTCTACTTCGCGCAGCATCCCGAATGGTATAGCGAGATCAACGGAGTGAGGGTCAGCCAGAATGCCCAGCTCTGTCTTACGAACGAGGAAATGCGCAAAGAGATGGTAAAGGCGGCTCTGGCGCGTGTAAAGTCCACGGGAAGTATCTCGATCAGCCAGAACGACTGTTACGGCGCATGCCAGTGTGCGAAATGTAAGGCGTTGGAGGAAAAGGAGGGCTCGCCTTCGGGCCCAATGATCGACTTCGTCAATGCGATCGCCGCCGAAATCGAGAAGAAATACCCAGACGTTCTGGTGGACACTCTGGCTTATCAATACACGCGCAAGCCGCCGCGTAATATCAGACCGCGAAAGAACGTGATGGTGCGACTATGCACCATAGAGTGCAACTTCGCCAGACCGCTCGATGATGAGACCAACAAGGAATTCAGGGATGACATCCGCAACTGGGGCCGGATATCGAACGTCTTTGTCTGGGACTACGTGACCAACTTCGCGAACTATCAGATGCCGTCATCCGAATCTCTACGTCCTCAAGCCGAACCTGTCGTTCTTTCGGGAGAACAACGTGAAAGGTGTCTTCGCTCAGGGAGACACATATTCGTATTGGGGCGACTTCGTTCGTATGCGGCAGTGGGTGCTGTCGCACTTGATGTGGGACCCGTCGCTTGATGACAGGAAGCTGATAGAGGAGTATATGCACGGCTATTACGGCGTGGCTGGGAAGTATCTACTCGCGTATCTCGACCTCGTGCAGGATGCCTGCCGCCGCTCCGGCCTGTATCTTACGTGCGGCAACAAGGACTTCTCGTTCATGTCGCTATCCGAGATGAACGCGGCGACCAGGCTGTTCGACAAAGCCCAAGACGCGGTGAAGGAGAACCCCGCACTTCTCGAACGGGTCAGCGGAGAGCGGTTCGTGTTGGACCACCTTTGGCTTGCAAGGTACAACGCACTGAGAAAGGAGGCCGACGCCAATAACGCGGAATTCCCTGGGGCCCCGAGACCCGCAGGAAGCCTTGAAACGTCTGGAAGAGGCGACCAGAACATTCAAAGTCCAGCGCGCGGGAGAGAACGAGGATTTCGGAACCGGTTGGTCCAACTCAAGGCGGGTATACAGCCTCGTCCCGCGGCGAGCGTTCCGGAGGTGTGCAAGGGGATGTCTCCGAAAGAACTGGGTCGATCTGCAGGACAACAGCTTTGTGCTTCACAACATACCGGACTGGTCCAACATAGTGGAAGACTCGGAGGCGTCGGACTCGTGGGCGGCACGGATGCCCGGCGACCATCATGAGTGGGCCATCAAGTGCCCCATCAGCTCAACGATATCCGGCAAGTGGCATTGTTATGCCGTGGTCAAATGCGATTCCTCGTCCGGCAGTGGCCTTGCGTTTTCGATAGGAGCGTACGACGAGCGGGGGCCTCGCGAGGTCTTCAATCGTCAGTTCGGCATCGAGGATTGCGGCGGCAACAAGTATCGCACGCTGGACCTGGGCGTTCACGAGCTTTCGCCAACCGTGTACTCTGGGTAGCGCCCCCCGGAAATGCTGAGCTGGTCAAATCGGTGTATGTGGACAGGTTTGTCCTGGTGCGGCCCGAGTAGGGGTAGACGTGAGCAGCCGTTCGATCGTCAACATCATCAATGTGGTCAGAGGCACGGAACCCAGATGCCCGGATCTCGACCTGGTGGAGCCCGTCGTCAACCAGATCCGGTTGGCTCATGAGCATGGTCTGCCCGCCACGTGGCTGGTTCAGTACCATGCCATGATGGACGAGCGGTTCGTGAGCCTACTCCAGGGCATTGATGACGCGTGCGAAGCCGGCGTCTGGCTGGAGGTGGTGCGTCCGCTTGTCGAGAAAGCGGGCATCGAGTGGCGCGGAATGGAGAGCCAAGTCTGGGATTGGCACGCCGATGTCGGGTTCACCATTGGCTACACGCCCGAGGACAGGCGAAGGCTTATCGACGTTCTGATGGCTGATTTCCGCGAGCTGTTTGGAGACTATCCGAAGTCGGTCGGATCGTGGTTCATTGATGCGGGGACACTCTCGTATATGGCCGAGCGTTACGGAGTAGTGGCTTCGTGCAACTGCAAGGATCAATGGGGCACGGACGGCTATACTCTGTGGGGCGGCTACTACAGCGGAGGCTACTATCCGAGCGACGTGAACTCGTTTATACCCGCTCAGAGCGCGGACCGTCAGATACCCGTGCCGGTGTTCAGAATGCTGGGGAGCGACCCGATCTATCAGTATTCCCAGACAGCGGACGCAAACGGCGCGCAGGGGGTGGTGACTCTCGAACCGGCATGCCGAGTGGGCGGAGGCTCTCCGAAGTGGGTGCAATGGTTCTTTGACACGATGACCGGGCCGGGATCGATCTCGTTCGGCTACTGCCAGGTAGGGCAGGAGAACTCGTTCGGCTGGCCCGCCATGAAGCAGGGGCTGGAGTGCCAGATGGAGATCATTGCGCGGGAGGTTCGCGACGGCAGGCTGCGGGCCGATACGCTGCGCGGCATGGGGGAGTGGTTTCGCTCGACCTACAACACGACCCCCGCATCGGCGGTAGTCGCCCTGGACGATTGGATGAACGAGGGCCGGAAGTGCGTCTGGTACTCCAGTCGCTTCTACCGCTCCAATGTGTTCCTCGAGCACAATCGGATCAGGGTGAGGGACTTGCACCTGTTCGACGAGAGCTACGCGGAGCGCTACCTCGGAGCCGCATGCGCGTCGCACTCCAGCGTGTACCATGCTCTGCCGGTCGTTGACGGGTCCGGCTGTAGAGGGCGGGTCGGCGGTATTCGGCTTGTGGGCTGGCGGATTCCGGCCTTGGGACGGAGATGGAGTTCCTCGATATGCGAGTGGAGGAACGAAAAACAGCCTGATCGTCGAGTGCGTCTTGAGCTCCAGGAAGTGCATTCGGATCGTCTACTCGCCGGACGCGGTGACGTTCGCGGCGGCGTCCGGGGATTCGAGCGGGGAGTGGGGGATTGAGGTAGAGCCGGTCGATATGCGGCTTGCGGATGATCATCTCGTTACGGGTCGGCTGGCGCTGCCGTTCGTACACTGCGGATTCGCGTATTCCATCGGTGTGCGCGGCGGCGGGATGCTGGTTCATAATGATGGTTCGTCGGTCCTGATTTTGCCGGACGGAAACGGCAGCATCAGGCTTGAAATGCCTGGCGGATAGAGGGCGCCGGCGGGTTTCGAAGATTAGTTCGACGGGAGGAAGTTGTACCTTGGATCGTATAAGCCAAAGCGGCATTGACCTATGGAACAGGGCAAAACAGATCATGCCGGGAGGGACACAGCTTCTGTCGAAGCGCGCGGAGATGTTCCTGCCGGAGCAGTGGCCGTCTTACTTCAGTAAGGCTAAGGGCATCGAGATCTTTGACTTGGATGGAAACCGTTACCTTGATTTCTCGCTGATGGGCGTGGGCTGTTGCATATTGGGCTATGCCGATGAGGACGTGGATGCCGCCGTCAAGCGCGTAATCGATTCCGGTTCATGTCCACGCTCAACAGCGCCGAGGACGTTCAGCTTGCCGAGCTTCTTCTGGACCTGCATCCGTGGGCCGGCAAGGTCCGCTTTGCCCGGTGCGGCGGCGAGGCGATGTCCATCGCCGTAAGGATCGCCAGAGCCCACAGCGGCAGAAGCAGAGTCGCGTTCTGTGGGTACCATGGGCGGCACGATCGGTACATCGCCGCGAACCTCGCGGATGACGCTAACCTGGACGGGCAACTGCTGCCGGGTCTCAAGCCGGTCGGCGTGCCCCGTGAGCTTAGCGGAACCGCGATTCCGTTTCACTACAATCGGCTCGATGAACTGGAGGAAGTGGTCTCCTCTCAAGGTGACATCGGCGTCATAGTCCTTGAGCCCGTCCGCCATCATAGTCCGCGGGATGGGTTTCTGCAGGGCGTGAGGGCGATTGCGGACCGTATTGGTGCCGTTCTCATATTCGACGAGATCACGTCCGGCTGGCGTATGCGCGTTGGAGGTTACCACGAGTTCCACGGCGTGTATCCGGACATCGTGGTCTATGCCAAAGCGATCAGCAACGGCTATCCGATGGCCGCGGTGGTCGGTATGCCGAGGATTCTGGATGCGGCCGAGGAGAGCTTCATCAGCAGCACCTACTGGACCGAACGAATCGGACCGACGGCCGCGCTGGCGACCATCCGCAAGCTGCGGGACTGCGACGTGCCGGGCCATCTCGTGCGAGTCGGCAATCGGATACGTGATGGTTGGCGCGCGCTTGCCGGCAGGCATTGCCTGGACATCGAAATCGGCGGCATTCCGCCCGTATCGACGATATCATTCAAGCACCCCGACAGCCGCGCCATCATGACGCTTTTCACGCAGGAAATGCTCTCGCGGGGGTTCCTGAGCGCCGGGACTGTCTACGTCTCCTATGCGCACAACGACGAACTGGTGGACAGCTATCTCGAAAACGTGGACGATGTGTTCGCGGTTCTGGCGGAAGCGATGGGTTCCGCCAGCGTCGAGCGGCTGCTGCGAGGCCCGGTCGCGCACTCAGGATTCAGCAGGTTGACGTGACGATTGGTTCGAATCTCGATGCCGCGAATCCCGTCGCATGCCGACCAGTGATCTCGGAAAGCCGTCCACCGGTCCGGGCTTTCGGCAATCGCTGCCTCGTAACCCTCTTCCTTTGAAGCCGCCATAAGGACTTCGTGTTCCTTGGCTTGCAAGGCAGGCTGAACTACGCGTCGGATGTTCGGGGCATCATCTACGACAAAGATCTTCGCCATTCTCTCCTCCTGCGGTTCTCTTTCTTGGTCAACCCTATTGTCTCCCCTGCTCATGCACAGATCATGTCACCCAACCCAGCGGGCAGACAAGAGGGGGTGACATTTTCTCAGAGGAATTAGGGGGTGACAGATTCCCAGACGAAGGACAATGCCCGAAAATAACCGTTGACAGAAAGGCTGAGATCGGGTAGAATCCTATTGTTAAGGATTTAACGAGTCGCCCCGGAGGAGCGTCATGTCTGACCAGAAGCGGCTGTCGAGAGCCTCGGTCCTGAGAATGGAGCTCTATCTCGATGTGCTTGAGCAGCTTCAAGCCGAGGGACGCACGCACGTCACCAGCTCCGAGATCGGTGAGGCGATTGGCGTCTCGCCCGAAAACGTCCGGCAGGATCTGTTCAGGCTCGGCTCCGAAGGCAAGCCCAAGGTCGGCTACGAAGTCGAGCAACTCGCGCCGCTGATCCGGTCTGTTTTCGATCTCGACACGCCCAAGAGAACCTGCCTGGTCGGGTTGGGCAACCTGGGCAGAGCGCTCGCGGCCAGCACGATCTGGGCGCGTGCCGGTTTTACCCTTGCGGCGATTTTCGACCGGGATCCCGCCGTGGTCGGCACCCAGGCAGGCGGACTGAGGGTCCGCAGCGTGGCCGAGATATTCGGCGTGGTCAAGGCGGAGGACATCGTGGCGGGCGTGATCGCGGTGCCAGCGTCCGAGGCACAGCAGACCGCCGACCTGATGATGGCTGCCGGCATCCGCGCGATCTGGAATTTCGCGCCGGTCAGGCTTCACGTGCCGGAGAACATCGCGGTCGAAAATCAGTCGCTGGCGTGGGGGCTGATCACGCTCTCCCACGCGATGAAGTCGTTAACAACGAAACAATAGCAAGACCAGACCAGGAAGATGCTTCGCGGGCTCGCCTTTCGCCCCGGAGCATTCGCCTACGGACGAAGTACGCGAGGCCCTGAGGGGGCCGAGCAAGTTTGGAGGTAGTCAAATTGTCTCAGACCGCTGTATTGCCCGAAGCCGGCTCCAAGGCCAACCGCCGCTTCAGCCGCATCCAGCAGATCATCGAGGAGTACGGGGCAACCGAAGAGCGCACTGATTCCAATCCTGCAGAAGGTCCAGGACGAATACCGCTACCTGCCCGAGGAGATCCTTACGTTCGTCGCGACCGCGCTGGACATGCCGCCGGCGACAGTCTACGGCGTCGCGACATTCTACGCGCAGTTCTCGCTCGAGCCCAAGGGCAAGTATCTCATCAAGTGCTGCGACGGGACCGCCTGCCACGTGCGCAAGAACCAGCCGATCATCATCGGCGATCAGGACGACGACTCGGTCTTGCCCGACGGCAGCAAGACCACCAGCGACCACCGCTTCACGTTTGAGGTTGTGAGCTGCATCGGCGCGTGCGCGCTGGCGCCGGCGGTCGTGATCGACGGCAAAGTCCACGGCCAGATGACACCCGAGAGCGTCGTTGCAAGGCGATCGACGAACTCGACGCGGCGGACAAGGCGGAGGCAGCGAAATGACACCTGTGACCAGAACTCAGCTCACCAACCGAACTCGACGAACTCAAGCTGCAAGGCAATCGCCGCTGTCGAAAGCTGCGCGAGCCGCGTGCTGGTCTGCGGAGGCACGGGCTGCATGGCAAATGGCAGCCCCGCTGTGCTCGAGGCGATCCGGATGGCGCTGGAGGACCACGGCGTTCCCGTGCCGCGCGGATATCATGTCCGATGAGAACGAGAAGGCCATCAATCTCGGCTACAGCGGCTGCCCGGGCTACTGCCAGGTCGGGCCGATCGTGCGGATCCTGCCCGCCGACTACTTCTATATCCAAGTCAAGCCCGAGGACGCGGAGGACATCGTCACGCAGACCGTGATGGGCGGCAAGCCGGTCGAGCGGCTCCTCTTCAAGGACGGTTCGCAGACGTTCGCGAAGCGCGGCGATCTGCCGTTCTATAAGGACCAGGTCAACGTCGTGCTCGCCGACTGCGGCGTTATCGAACCTGGCGACATTCGCGACTACATCGCCCGCGACGGCTACAGCGCGATGGCCGAGGCGCTGTTCGGCCTGACGCCCGAGGCCGTCGTGGCCGAAGTGACCGATTCGGGCCTGAGCGGCCGCGGAGGCGGCGGGTTCCCGACGGGCCGCAAATGGGGGCTCACGCAGGTCGTGCAGAGTCCCAAGAAATACGTCGTCTGCAACGGCGACGAGGGCGACCCCGGCGCGTTCATGGACGAAAGCGTCATGGAGGGCAACCCACACGCGCTGCTCGAGGGAATGGTGATCGCGGGCTATGCGATCGGCGCGGACGAGGGCTACATCTACGTCCGCGCGGAGTATCCGCTCGCGATCCAGCGGCTGCGCAGGGCCATCGCCCAAGCCCAGGAAGCCGGGCTGCTCGGCGAGCAAGATCCTCGGCAGCCCGTTCTCGTTCCATATCCACATCAAAGAGGGAGCCGGCGCGTTCGTCTGCGGTGAGGAAACTGCGCTGATCAGTTCCATCGAGGGCCAGCGCGGAATGCCGCGGCCGAAGCCGCCGTTCCCGGCGCAATCCGGCCTCTGGGGCAAACCCACGGTCGTCAACAACGTCGAGACCTACGCCAACGTGCCCAAGAATCATCCTCAACGGCGCGGAGTGGTTCCGCAGCTTCGGAGTCGAGAAGTCGCCCGGAACGAAGGTCTTCGCGCTCACCGGCGAGGTCGTCAACACCGGCCTCATAGAGGTCCCGATGGGAACCACCCTGCGGCGACGTCGTCTTCAAGATCGGCGGCGGCATCCGCACGGGCAAGGCCGTTCAAGGCTGTGCAGATCGGCGGGCCGTCGGGCGCATGCCTTACGAGGGAACACCTCGATCTGCCGCTGGACTACGACTCCCTGAAGTCCGTCGGAGCGATGGTCGGCAGCGGCGGACTGGTCGTGATGGACGATTCAACGTGCATGGTCGAGATCGCCCGGTTCTTCATGGGCTTCACGCAGAAGGAGTCCTGCGGCAAGTGCGTGCTGTGCCGCGAGGGCACCAAGCGAATGCTGGAGATCCTCGAGAAGATCGTGAGCGGCCGCGGCAAGGTGGAGGACATCGGCCTGCTCGAGGAGCTCGCGCTGACGGTGCGGGACGGCTCGCTGTGCGGGCTGGGCAAGTCCGCGCCCAACCCGGTGCTTTCGACGCTGAAGCACTTCCGCGACGAGTATCTCGCGCACATCGTTGACGACGTGTGCCCGGCCGGCCAGTGCGAGGCGTTCAAGAACTACACGATCGATCGATGAGAAGTGCAAGGGCTGCGGCCTGTGCGCCAGAAGTGCCCGGTCGAACGCGATATCCGGCGAGCCCAAGAGCCCGTATAGGATCGATACTACCCTGTGCATCAAGTGCGGCGCCTGCGCCGACGCGTGCAAGTTCGAAGCAATAGCGCTGGCATAAGGAGTCAAACAGATGGAACCCTACGTGACAATCGACGGAGTCAAGACCCCGGTCAATGGCTGCAAGAACCTGCTGGAGGTGATCCGCGCGTCGGGCATCGATCTGCCGACGTTCTGCTACCACTCGGAGCTGTCCGTCTACGGCGCGTGCCGGATGTGCATCGTCGAGATCGAGGGGCGCGGCATCCAGCCGGCGTGCTCGACCCCGCCCGAGGACGGCATGGTCGTCCAGACGCACACCGAGCCCGTCGATGCGCATCCGCCGGATGGCGCTCGAACTGCTGCTCGCCAACCACCACGGCAACTGCCAGACCTGCGAGAAGAACACCAGCTGCCGGCTGCAGGAACTCGCGCGAGAAGCTGGGCGTCAAGACGGTCCGCTTCGACGAATCCAACGACGTCCTGCCGATCGACGACACGAACCAGTCGCTCGTGCGCGACCCGAACAAGTGCATCCTCTGCGGCGACTGCGTGCGGATGTGCAAGGAAGTTCAGGGGATCGGCGTGCTGGATTTCGTCGGGCGCGGCAGCGGCGTCCGCGTGAGCCCGGCGTTCGGCAAGAACCTGAGCGAGGTCGAGTGCGTCTACTGCGGCCAGTGCGCATCCGTCTGCCCGACCGGCGCCCTCACGGTCAAGAGCCAGGTCGATGAAGTCTGGAAGGCGATCAACGATCCCGACGAAAACGGTCGTCGTCGCAGATCGCCCCTGCCGTCCGCGCCGCGATCGCACGAGGCATTCGGCGTCACCGGCGGCGAGCACGCCATGGGCAAGACCGTAACGGCGCTGCGCCGGATCGGCTTCGACAAGATCTATGATACGTCGTTCACGGCCGACCTCACCACCGTCGAGGAGGCCACCGAGTTCCTCGAAGGGTCGCCGAGGGCAGAGAAGCTGCCGCAGTTCACGAGCTGCTGCCCGGCGTGGGTCAAGTTCGCGGAGCAGTTCTACCCGGACTATCTCTCGAACCTGTCCTCCTGCAAGAGCCCACAGCAGATGTTCGGCTCGCTGGCCAAGCAGTACACCGCGGACCACGACGGCACGAAGCGCGAGGACGTCTATGTGGTCTCCGATGATGCCGTGCACCGCCAAGAAGTTCGAGGCCAAGCGGCCGGAGTTTGCCGTTGACGGCGACCCGGACGTTAACGCCGTGCTCTCCACCCAGGAACTGATCAAGATGATCGGCGAGGCCGGAATCCGATTGGCCGATCTTCCGCCGGACTCGATGGACCTGCCGTTCGGCTTCAAGACCGGCGCGGGGATCATCTTCGGCGCCAGCGGCGGTGTCGCCGAGGCCGTACTGAGAATGGCCGCGGCGGGCGCGAGCCCGGACAGCGCGGTGCCCGAGTTCCGCGAGGTCCGCGGACTCGACGGCCTCAAGGAAGTCAGCGTGGCCGTCGGCGACAGGATCCTGAACCTCGCTGTCCTGAGCGGACTCGCCAATGCGCGCGAAGCTGCTGGACAAGCTGCAGGGCCGGTGAAGCGAACTACGACATCATCGAGGTCATGGCCTGCCGCGGCGGCTGCATCGGGGGCGGCGGCCAGCCGCTGCCCAACGACATGCCCGCCCGCGAGGAGCGCAAGAACATACTCTACGATTGCGACGCCATCCAGCCGCTGCACAATGCCGCCGACAACCCCTACGTCAAGGAGTGCTACTCGACGCTGCTTCAGAAGCCGAACAGCTCCGTCGCGCACAAGCTGCTGCACACCGGCTATCGTTCGCGCAGGCGCATCCACGGCGAGGACCTCGATCTCACCGATGCCGAATCGACCGAGAAAGTGCCTGGTTTCCGTCTGCATCGGCACGAACTGCTACCTGCGCGGGTCGTATGACACGCTCCGCAGGCTGATCGACAAGGCGCGCGAGGCCGGACTCGCCGGAAGGATCGACTTCAAGGCGACCTTCTGCTTCGAGAAGTGCAAAGGCAGCCCGAACGTGCAGGTCGGAGAGACAGTCTACGGCGGCATCACGCCGGACAAGATCGACGAGTTCTTCGCCGACACGATCAGGCCCGCCGTCGAAGGCGAGAAGGTGGGGGTGTAGCGTGGTCTCAATCAAATGCTGTGTTGGGAGTTCCTGTCACATTCGCGGCGGTGCAAAGACGCTCAAGACGTTTCGGTCACTGATCGAAGCACACAGCCTGGAAGGCAGAGTCGATCTCGCCGCCGATCTCTGCCTGGACAACTGCATCCAGGCCCCGAACGTCGTGGTTGACGGCGTCACCTACGGTGGAGTCACGCCGGACAAGGCCGAGGCGTTCTTCGCGGAACACATACTGAAGCAGGTGACGTGATGTCAGCTCAGGGAATCATCTCGACGAACAAGGCCAGGTGCCGGGACTGCTACCGCTGCGTGCGAGTCTGCCCCGTCAAGGCCATTCGCATATCCGAGGGCCAGGCGCAGGTCGATCCGGCCCGATGCCTCGCGTGCGGCACGTGCGTCCGCGAGTGCCCTCAGAAGGCCAAGCAGGTCCGAAGCGACCTCGCGGGCGTTCAGGCAATGATCGCAAGTGGCGCTCGGGTCATCGCATCCATCGCACCGTCGTACGTGGCAGCATTCCCGGACTACGGCGGCGGCCTGTTTCCCGCACTGCTCAAAAAGCTGGGCTTCGGGATGGTTACCGAGACGGCCGTCGGCGCGGAGATGGTCGCGCGCGAGACAGCCAGGCTCGTCGAAGGCGAACCCTATCCCCACGTCGCATCCGCGTGCCCGGCGCTGGTGGACATGATCGTGAAGTATCACCCCTCCGCGGTCGGCAGCGTAGCCCCGGTGGTCTCGCCGATGATAGCGCACGCACGTTACCTCAAGGGCCGCTACGGCGAAGAGGCGAAGATCGTCTTCATCGGCCCGTGCCCGGCAAAGAAAGCCGAAGCAGAACTGCCGGACATCGCGGGCGCAGTTGACGTCGTGCTTACATTCGAAGAACTCCGTTCCTGGATCGACTCCGCCGGCGTTCGAAAGGACCAGCTCCGCTCCGCCGACATCGACGACATTCCGGCGTCGCTTGCGCGCCTTTTCCCTCTCGAAGGCGGCCTCGCCGAGGCGGCCTCTATGGGCCCGGACCTGCTGAGGCAGGACTTCGTCGCCATATCGGGCAGCGCGGAAGTCGAGGAGATGCTGGAGAACCTCAAGAACGGCAGCACGGTCCGCCTTTTCGAAGCCCTGTTCTGCCCCGGCGGCTGCATCAACGGCGCGTGCTTCGGCGATGGCAAGGACGTCTTCCGCCGCCGCAACTATGTCCTGCAGCATCAAAAGCGAGCGTCTCGCTCGACCGACGAGGCCGACTACGCCGCGGCGATGGCTCAGACCGACCTCAGGCGCGCGATCAGCGAGAACTCGATCGACAAGCCGGAGATCAGCGAGGAGGCGATCCGCGCCGTCCTCGCGCGCACGGGCAAGACCGAGCCCGAGGACGAACTCAACTGCGGCGCGTGCGGCTACGCTTCCTGCAGGGACAACGCGATCGCCGTGCTTACAGGCATGGCCGAGCACACGATGTGCATTCCCTGGATGCGCAAGGTCGCCGAGCGCAAGACCGACCAGATCATCGATAACAGCCCGAACGGTATTGTCATCGTGGACTCCAGACTGCGCATCGTTGACTTCAACACGGCCTTTGCCGGGCTCTTTTCCTGCGGGCCGGGGATCGTGGGCAAGCCGCTCTCGACGCTGATGGACCCGGGCGACTTCGAGAAGGTGCTCGCGCGGGTGGTGGATCGAATCGTCAACAAGGACGTGTCATTCCCCACCTATCACGTAAGCGCAAGTATGAACGTGTACAGGCTCGAGGACGAAGAGATGGTAGTGGGCATCCTCGCCAACGTCAACAAGGGCACGGATGGCCTCAGCCGGCTCGACCACATCCGCGAGGAAACGCTCTCGCACGCGGAGGAAGTCATTCAGAAGCAGATGCTGATGGCGCAGGAGATTGCGGGAATCCTCGGCGAGACCACCAGCGAGACCCGTGTGCTGCTGCGAAAGCTCACCGAACTCATGAAAGAATCCGACGAAAACGGACATACCGGCAGCCAATGAGAAGCTTTGCAGTAGACATAACCACTCGCCAGTTCTCGAAGAAGGGCGAGGATATATGCGGGGACGCGGTCAAGGTCTCGCACACCCCGGACTCGACCATCATCGTGCTCTCCGACGGACTCGGCAGCGGGGTCAAGGCCAACGTGCTCGCGACCATGACCGTCGAACTCGCCAGCGGCCTGTTCCAGGGCGAGCTGTCGCTTCTGGAGATCGTGGAGACGCTGATCGCAACGCTGCCGGTCTGCAAGTGGCGCAACATCGCATACTCGACGTTTTCAATCGTGCGCATCTACGACACGGGGCACGTGACCGTCGCGGAGTACCGATTCCCCCACTCTGCTCCATCTGCGCGGCGGCTCCCGCCCTGTCGTGCTCACCAGTTCCGAGCGCACTATCCTCGACCGCACGATCCGCGAGTCCTATTTCCGCCTCAAGCCAAACGACGCGATCATGCTCTATTCGGACGGAATCGTCTACGCGGGCGTGGGCGAGGGGCTCGCCATGGGCTGGCAGGAAGACGGGATTCTGGACTACGTCTCGCAGACCGCGCCATCCCTATCGGCCGACCCGACCCGCATCGCGGACTCGGTCGCCGAGACCGCGCTGGGATTCTGGCATAGCAGGCCCGGCGACGACGGGACGGTGCTGTGCGCGCGCTATCGAAAGGCCGAGCACGCCACGGTGCTCACCGGCCCGCCGATGGACCGAACGCTGGTAGGCAAGATGCTGCGAGACTTCCTTGCATCGAAGGGCCGCAGGATCGTCTGCGGCGGCACTACTTCGCATCTGCTGGCCGACCACCTCGGTCGCGAGATAGAGCCGGACGAGCGCTACATCGACACCGACCTCCCCCGATCGCCCGGCTGGATGGCGCCGACCTGGTCACGGAGGGCATTCTCACCCTCAGCCGCGCGACGGAGTATCTATCCAGGGGCCGCCCGGAGGGCCGAACCGACGCCGCCACCGCGCTGCTCGACCAGCTCGCCTCAGCCGACGGCATCACTTTCATGGTCGGCACCGCCCGCAACCCCGCGCATCAAAATACCGGCCTGCCGGACTCGATCTTCCTTCGACGTACCGTGGTCGAGAATCTCGCCAAACACCTCGAAAGCCTGGGCAAGGAAACGGAACTGCATTACTACTAGCTGATAGCCGGCCAGGGGCGACAGCGCGGCGAAGAAACAGGCTTCCCATCCAAGCGTCCGATTGCGTAAGGGCGGTTCGGGCGGCCAGGCGGTAATCTCGGGACGTCAATGGCACGCACAGGCGCCGATCGTGCTAGCCCGGATTATGCTCTCCAAGCCTAATCCGGGGTCGGGCCACGCATTATTCACGATCCTCGTGAATAATGCGTGTAGGAGTCGCGAGAGCCTTTGGTGATGTCCCAGAAACCTCGACTCGCCGGATGTCAGGAAGTACCAGTTCGCATCGTGGTCCTCGCCTGCACGGCTTCCCGCCGGCACGTCTATGTGACCGACGTGTCCGTCGAGGAAGATGGCGCTCATGCGCTTTGTCGGCCCCTCCAATATATCTGAGAGCACACGCGGATCGGAGTAGTTGCCGTGCCAGGCCTCCTCGTACATTATGGAGCAGCGAGACGCAAAGATAGCGTCCGCCGGCCTTACGGGGCGCTTGAAGTAACTGGAATAGTAGCACAGCGCGTGCTTGTAGTAGTAGCTCGAACCAGCGATCCACGGCAGCCATACGGTCTGGCCGGGCTTCGGCTGCTGCTCCGACGGGCACTTGAAGACGCGCAGAGTCTTGAGGTAAGGCTTCAGCGGGATGGCCATGCCATCGGCGTATTTGCCCGTGTTATCCAGATACCTGTGTGCAAACGCAGCTATCCACGCTCCACCTTTTGCGTTAGTGTAGGCGGTGCCCACGTATGCATCCGAGAGCTTCATGACGGAGCTCTGGTCCGGGTAGCACGAGTTGTGGTCGTTTCCGTACATCGTGAACGCCAGAGCGATCTGGCGCATATTGCCGCTGCACGCAGCCAGTTGGGCCTTCTTGCGCGCCGCAGTGAAAACGGGAAACAGGATGGCTGCAAGAATCGCGATGATCGCAATCACGACCAGCAGTTCAACCAGGGTGAACCCACGTCCCCCAATCATTCTCTTTCCGGCATTCATCGTGATCAACCTTCCCCGTAGTTCCCCACGACCCAATGTGGTCGGAACACACTCTTGGATGCACTTGCCTCGCATCCGGCATCTTAATGATGCCGGATGCGAGGCAACACTAGCATTTGTCGTCTACGTCCTCCAGTCGGACTGCGTGGGGCGGCCCGCGCTAGAAGACTGTGATGTCGTCATCGCCTCTCGGTCTGATGACCTGAAGGCTGGTTGCTCCGGGCCTGACAAGCCCTGCCAGTCCGATGACTGACACATAGTTGCCTGGCAGAACGACCTTTGTGATCGGAGACGTGAGTCCGCTCAAGGCCACTCTGACGGTACTGCCACTGCCGTCATCGATCACCGCGTAGTTGAACGTGCGAGACGTGACCTTTCCCCACGTGGTAATCAGCAGTCCGGTTACGCTCGGCACGATCGAGAATCCCTTGCCGCCGACTCCGAGAGCGCCAACGACCTTGGGAGGATTGTCCCACTGATCGTATGCAAGCACGTAGGTCGCGTCCACGAACTTCTCGCCGTTCGTATCCGTTTCCAGGTAGCCGGAGAAGACAACTTCCTGTCCCTTGGTAACCACCGACGGCGCTCTGGGAACCACCTTGATCCCGGCTGTGCGATCGAAGGCCTCAACGTAGAAGCTGCCATCGGTGAACGTCGTTGAGCTTACGGTCGCGTAGGCGAGCTCGCTGAGATCGATCGGCGTGTTCTCGGCCACCGCCTTCACCTCAACGATGCTTACGCAGGAGACCGACGTCAGCGGCGTCAGCGCCCAGTTCCTGGTGACGGTAGCGTTTCCCTCGCTGTAGTTCTGGCTCGTCTGCGTCGCATACCCGGGTGCGCTGATCACGTAGGGCTCGGGAGCGGACGGAGTGCCGTTGCCCCTCGGTACCCGGAACTGGTAGCTGTACGGCGTAGTGCCGGACATCAGCGTATGCCGGCGCTCCAGACCTCGCATTTCGAGACCACCGGTTTGTCGACCTTGGCACGCTCGATCAGGGCGCCGGTCAGCGAGTTCGTGACAGTCCCTATGACCAGCGACGTGTAGCCATAGTCCCAACCCTGGTTGGTCATGTCACTCTCGTAAGCTCCCCTGTCAGGGAAGCTGCCGATGTAGGTGAGCGCGTCGCCCGTGATCGGGCTAACGACGGTGTTCGGTACCTTACCGCCGCTATTGATAGCGCAGGTGTTGATGGCGACGGAGTTCGGGAATGTGACACCATTCCGAACCCGAGTCGTAGTCGCGAACTGGAACCCGACGGGCGGATTGTCCGCATCCACAAATAGCGGATCGCCGTTGTAGTCCATGCTCCAGCCTGTGAAGTTGCGCTCCCAGTAGCAGTTGTGGAACAAGTTGCACCAGCTCTGGAAGCTGGTGCTTCCCGTGCCAGGGTATACACTACCGTTTGGAGCGAAGTCCTCGCCGTACTTCCACGCGTTCACGAAAATGTTGTTGTACACCTTGATGTAGTGGGCAACCCAGGTGTCGTTGAAATACAGGCCATAGGCGAGGTTGACGAAGTCGTTCTGGGCTATGGTCTCGCTATCGTCCGTGTTTGTGTCGTTGGTCATGTATACGCCGGCCTGAGTCCCCAGAGCGGGGAGGTTCTGGCCGATGTTATACATCACGTTGTTGTGGATAAACAGCTTGCCGGCACAGGCGTTAGCCCAGATGCCCATGGCATCTCCGGTGTTGTTCTCGTTCCACATGTCGTGGATGTAGCAGTTCTTGACCTCGATGGACGAGGTGCCGTCCATGACGACGCCATTCACCGCTCCGGTGATGGCGAAGCCGTCGATGGCGATGCCCTGTGCGTTTCCCGCCGGAGCGCCCGTCGCGCTGGGCCCGCAGATGTAGAACGCCACAAGGCGAGTGTGCGTACCGTTGGTGTCGGTCACCGAGGCGCTGCCGCCGTCGACAATGCTTGACGGGTTGGCAAGCGCGGAAACTTCGGCCTTATAGGTAATGAGACCACCAAAACGCAGGTCTCCGTAGCAGTTCTTCAGCCATACGGTCGATACAGGCGTGACGCCCGCAATGGACTGAACGCCGGTGTACCTTCCGGCCTTGACAATGACGGCGTCGCCGGGCTCGAGTATTCCGAGCTTGTCTCCGTTGTCGATAGACTTCCACGGCTGTCCGCTCGTGCCCGGCCCTGAGTCGCTGCCGGACGGGCTGACGTAGTACGTGGCCGTAGCGGGACGCAGCAACAGAGCGAAATCCACGGCAGCCATTCCGGAAGCTGGCGTAACTGTCGTGGTGAAGGCAGCCGTGCCGGGCGCTTTCGCCGAAAGCGTGCACTCAACCCCCTCAGTCAACGATAGAGAGTAGTTGCCGCTGCCGTCGGTTGTGGTGCTTGGGCCTGTGCTGCTGGACACGGTAGCCCCTGTCACCGCCAAACCGTCGGTCGTGAGCGTCACCGTCCCCGACACGGTAACGGTATCACCTGCCGCCGCCGTTGGGCAGATCCCCTGGAGCGTGATGGCGATCAAGGCCATCGCGCATACGAACATCACATTGGCAAACAGGCGAGATCGGTTGCTGTTCATGACATTCTCTCCCCTTTCTCGTCACCTCAGACTTTCCTGCTATCTAACGCATCACGGGATCACTCTGATATCCACCGGCCGCGGCTGGTGATCTCCGGGCGATTTTCCAACACCGATCAGTTCATCTCGCGGACTACCTCGTTCCCGCTACATGTCGGGCACGAGCGTTTTCCTCATGCAACACCCTGTATGGGTGCGCTAACGCGAGTCCGGCAGAGCCCAGCCTCAGCATGTCTTCCAACTGGGGTACGACACTGATCTCGACGCCTCTGGCCCTGGTTACGGTGTGGAGCAGAGTCTGCCTGCGCACGAGATCGATCATCAGATCGGGCGCCACGTCAAACATGGTTCCCCCGATCAGGATGGACTTGGGATCGAGCGTGTTGATCGCGTTGGCCAGTCCGACTCCCAGGTAGCGCATCACGCGCGCCAGGGATTCGCTGCCGGTCGGATCGCCGTCACGCGCCATCATGACGCCTCTGCGGACCAGATCGGCGCGTTCGGCGGGCAGCATCTCTGCCCTGGGTTTCCGCGATCCGGGCCATATCCCTCCGATAAACGCCATTTCCGAGGCCACCGTCTCCAGGCATCCCCGGTTGCCGCACTCGCAGACAGGGCCGTCCACGTCAACTACCGTGTGGCCGATCCGGCACGCCGCATCGTGGTCGCCGTGCATGATCTCCTGGTCCCGAACGAACGCCGTTCCAATACCGCCGCCGACCGCCACGTACAGAACCCCGCCGACACGCCGCTCCGGCGTCAACAACTGCATCGTAAGAGCGGTCGCGCGCACGTCGTTGTCCAGGTAGACCGGCAGTCCGAAGGCGTCCTCCAGTATCCGGACTATCGGGATCTGCCTCCATCCCGCGCGGTTGCTCACTTCCTCAATGACTCCAAGCATCTGGTCGACGTCACCAGTCGCGGAAACGCCGATCCCCATCACCGACGACATCGCATACCCCGCGGAGTCTACGCATCGCTCAACCTCGCGCTGGACCCTGAGCAGAACCTGTTCGGCCGACTCGAACCCCTCGGTACATGACACTGTGGCGAGCGACTGCTTGCGGGATGGGATTGGCGAGGGTAATATCGATGGTTTCGGGCTGGATCCAGATCCCCACAGCAGGGCTGCCCGTGGGATCGATCTCAAGCAGCGTTCTAGGGCGGCCGCGCCTGCCTTGGGAGATGCCGGTTTCGACCAACACCCCGCCGGCGCACAGCTCGTCAGCTATCCTGCACACGCAGGCAAGACTCAGCCCGGTAACCTGAGCCAGTTCGGCCCTGGAAATCGAGGAGTGTGTCCTGATCGCCAGGAGAACCTGCGCCACGTTGTTGCGGTTCATCAGTTTGAGTCTGCTGCGCGCCATGGCGATTGCCTTAGCTTACCTGATAGCTCATTTACTTGCAGCTATGTAGAAATGTGCCGTACAACCGCAGGTTATCACATCGCTTTTCGGTTGTCAAGGGTTATTTAAGAGTATTTTTTCGATTCCTCTGTATTCGCTTGCCATCGCGGGATCATCCTCTTGCTCGGACTCTGTCGACCCGCCAGCTTGCCCGGCAAGGTCCGTTTCTATTAACTTGCAAGAGTTAAGTAAACAGCGGTGCCGGCGACTCTCCGAACGCCCAGCCGCTGAGGCGCGGCAGCATATCACCAAACCGGAGCGTTGACAAAACCTGCCTCAGCAGCTACATTGGAGCTGGAGCAGATCAGTCAGGCTGATGCGCTCCGGAGGTCCGCTATGCGGTTCAGGCGCAATGGGATACACCTGCTGGCTGCGGTGCTGGCGCTCATATCCGCGGAATCGATGGCAGGGGCAGCCACGATACCGTGGGACAAGCAGTTCGAGATCTCTCTTGACGGGCCGTGGCGGTTCAAGCTCGAACAGCCGAGTGAGCTTACGTCCCGCCCGCCGAACTGGGTCTCTGGCCACCCCAACCGGACGCCCGCGGCGTTCGAGCCGTTCTACGCCGCAGACTACAAGGAAGACTCTAACTGGCACGATCTTGCCGTTCCGAGCAACTGGGAGATGGCCGGTTACTCACCCGCGACCTACAATGAGCCGGACAACGCCTCAGCGTTCTATCGCAAGGATTTCGTTGTTCCCGCGAGTTGGGCGGGACGCGTCGTCAGGGTCAATTTCGACGGCGTGCAGAACGCGGCGGAGGTGTGGCTCAACGGGGAACCGGTGAATGTCAGCGAGCCGAGCTGGGGCCGCGTCAACTACCACGAGAGCGGCTGGACGGCCTGGCAGGCCGACCTGACGCGCCGCGTGAGGTTCGGCCAGAACAACATTCTCGCGCTTCGCGTCACCAAGAACACGACATCGTCCAACCTCGACTCAGGCGACTACTACCACGTGAAGATGGTCTACGCCCCGATCAAGGTGGACCGCGAGCTGGATATGACATCGAGGCCCGGTTCGGCCGTGCTGGGGATCGCTAACCGATACTCGTTCACGGATCTCTCCGACCTGAACACGAAGTGGACGCTGCTGAGGAACGGCAGCGCCATCGCGACGGGCCAGACCCGGCTCAAGCTCGCTCCCAGGAGCGCCGGCAAGGTCGCGCTGGTTCTTCCGGCGGACGCGCTGGCCAAGTCACCGGACGCCCTGCGCATCGACTTCGACGATCCGCGCGGCTGGAACGTCGTTACCAGCCAGTTTGCGCTGGGCAAGGATACCGCCTCGCCGATCAAGGTCACCCCGCTTCCACCCGGGCTGCCGTTACCGGAACTCAATCTCGTTGCCGAAGTCACCGGCAAGAGCGACACTAGATGGTGGGTGACGGAGCGCTATCGGGGCCGGCTCGTAGAAGTGAAGACCGAGCCCGCGCGGCCCAGGAGCATGGCCCTGGCCGACATGAACGCCATCGAAGGCGACATCGTGCTCGACAGGGACCCGTCCACGGTAGTCGGACACGCGCGGGCGTCGTTCGCCGACGGCGTGTTCAGCTACCACATCGACTGGACCGGGGATCCGATCAATATACAGGAACTGGGGTGGACGTTTGCGATGCCTGCCTCCTGCGACCGGTTCTCGTGGAAGCGCGAGGCGCTCTGGTCCTATTATCCGCCCACGCACATCGGCCGCCCCACCGGCAAGGCCGAGCCCGACAGCGCGAACGCGGATCTGCTCAAGGTCGATCGCGCGGACGCGTTCGACTTCAACTCGACCAAGTACAACTGCGACTGGGCCTCGCTTACCGACGCTGGTGGAAAGGGACTGCGCGTGCAGTTCGACGCGGACCAGCGGCATCATGTGCGGGCAGGGTTCGGCAAGGACGGCTCGTATACGCTCGTTGTCAACAAGCAGTGCAGCCCGCCGTGGGACATGGCCAGGGGCCTGGTCATGGATCTGTACCTAAAGATGCAGAAGGGCAAGTCTGTCGAAGGCAGGTTCGCGGTCGGCTCTACCGCTCCCAAAACGCTCTGAGCCGGCGAGGGAGAAGCGTCAGTTCGATCCGGCCGTCCTCAAGCAGCGCTTCCCCGTCTCCAAGCATCTCCGCCGGGGCTGATCGAGGCGGGTCCGGCAGTCTGACGGACGCCTGGATGTGTTCGTCGGTCAGGTTCCGGATGAGTATCCACCGCTTCGACGCGTGACTGAGCACGTCCACACGGACCGATCCATGCGGCGTGACTTCAGGCAGTCTCCGCGTGCAGTGCTTGCCGGCCAATCCGGCCAGCAGGTCGGAGCACGCGGACCGGTCCTTGGACACGCAGGCCGCTCCGAGCAGAGTGCCGATCATGGTAGCGGTGCCCTTGCCATAGCGGTTCTCGGCTATCGCCGTCTCGCCCGTGGGATGCCGGGCGAGCACTTCGACGCCCTCGCCCAGCAGCGACACGCCAACCTGACAGCCGGGCACTATGCTCTCGTGCCCGAGTACGCCAATCTCCTGCTTAGTCTGCATGCTGATGCCGCGAGGTCCGTCGCCAACCTGACCCGAGTACGAGTCGAGAGCCCCGGATTCGGGATAGGTGATGCCCTCCCTGACGCCGAAGACCTCGTCGAACCCGCCTCCCGGGGTGGTTTTGGAGTGCAGCCCTGTTACCGTGTCGATCCCTGCCATGAAGCATTCGGAGATCAGATCGCCCCCGGACTGCACCCAGGTCCTGATCTTTTCGAGGACATCCGGTTCGATCCAGTAGGGCAGCGGCATGTACAATATGCTGTGCTCGCTGAGAACACCCGACAGGACGTCGCTCGGGTGCACGAAATCGATCGAGAAGTTAGCCCTGTGGAGAGCGGTGTACGCGCCCGCCAGCGAGTCGTGGCAGAGCTTGGTATTCGTAGACGCCGCCCAGCAGAATACCTGGTTGGCCGGATCGGTGTAGATCGCGACCTGGGGCTTCACACGCTCGGCGTTCAGGAAGAAGTCCGAGTCGGACAGAAGCTCACGGCAGATCCTGCTGGTCGCTTCGAGCCAGGGAGCGGGGCTGCCGTCCGGGAACGTCAAACCCCACGCCGGCCCCTCCACTCCGAGCAGTTCGGGCCTGTACTGCCAGTAGAGAAACCCCTTTATGCCGTGCGCAAGCGGAATGAGTATGTGCCGCTTCATCTCCTCGAGACCGGCCGGCCTGGGTCTGGAGAAGGTGCTGCCGGGAATGGCGTGGATCTCGGCGTTGATCACGGTCTTGCCGCGAGCGGCGGCGCGGAGTATGTCGGCAGGCATCGGGTCGCTGCCGACGCTGTTGCCGAACAGATCGCAGCACTTCGCCAGCGCCCAATCGTCCGAGGCGCACGTGATCGGGTTGAAGTGAGGCGCGGGGACGGTATGGCACATGATCGGATGGACCCTGTCGTGCTCCCTGGCGATCGCGGCGCGCTTTTCCATGTTCTGCGTCAGGGTATCGACGAAGAACAACCGCCAGTCTACCATATCCGAGAACGTGCCGATCCTGGCGGGCAGCTCGACCTCATCCCAGCTCTGGTAGTTCTTCTGCCAGCGCGCATTGAGGGCGTGCACGCCGCCGTACTTGCGCGCAAGCCAGGCGATGAACGCCTGCCGCGAATGATCGCAGTAGCAGGTTAGGTTCTCGGGCCGAGGTTCGCGCGGCATACCCACGGTGAGCTCCGGTTCGTTCCACATATCCCACGCCAGCAGGGCGGGATGGGCGGCATAGCGCGCGACAACCGCAGCTACGAACTCCTCCAGATGCCGCATTGCGTCGGGATGGTGAAAGCACGGTCCCGGCACGCCGCCGATCTGCCGGCAGGGAATCGTCACCGGCCCGATGCGCCTGCCGTCACCCGTGACCATCACGCAGTCGGGGTATTTGCGGAAGAGCCACGCAGGCGCGCAGTCGAGGATGGTGTTGATGATGACCTTCAGTCCGTGTGCTTCGGCGAGATCCATCAGGGCGTCGAGGTCATCGAAGAAGAACCTGGCCTCCGCCGGCTGGTTCCAGCGCCACTGCGCCCAGATCTTGATCGTGTTGAAGCCGGCCTGGCGCATGGCTCGCAAGTCGGACCGCCACTCCGACGGCTCTGGTGTCGGGGCTCTGTCAGGTACTGAGCACCAAACGGCAGAACATCCGGCTTGTAGGGGCCCTTCGTCAACAGCTCGCCTCCGTGGTCTTGGGAACCAATAGCTCCGCAGTAAATATAGCCCCCGCACGGAGCCCTGTCAAGGACGCAGCTCAGTCTTACGCGCGAACCCAGCGAGAATGGGGACTGTCCCAAGCGTCAGCGGGTGGACTGTCCCCATTTTGGCGGCCGGGCGACCACGATTCCCGCGAGTTACCTGTCAGGGCTGGCGCTTGCGCGCGAGCCTAAAACGGCCTTGACAGTGCCACCGTGCAATGTTATTGTTCAGTTGTACGGAGTTTGATACAGTCTTCGGCGGAAAGATGCGACCGGGGAGGGTATTGAGATTGGTCAGTTCCAGCATTGTGGCCGTCATCTCAGCGGGCCTGTGCCTGGCTGGGTTGCAGGGTGGCCCTGCGGGAGGTGAGGCGTTAGTGAACAGTTCGGCCGCGGTTGTCAGAGGCAGCGTGCGCTTCGAGGTGCTATCCCCGTCATTGGTGAGGATGGAATACTCGCCGGGCGCCACGTTCGAGGACAGGCCCAGCGTCGGAGTCGTTGGCAGAGACGCCTGGCCGGGCGTGACGCCCCGGACCGAAGAGAAGGGCGGCTGGCTGAACGTCTCGACAGACAGCATGACAGTCGCCTACAAGCTCGACTCGGGAGCGTTCTCCAGCGCGAACCTGCGTGTAACCTGGACCGACAAGTCCGGCAGGCATACGTGGAAGCCGGGCGTCAAGGACGACGGCAATCTCGGCGGTGTTCCGGCAAGTTTGGACAACCGCAGCATGCAGGTCGTCAATGACCCGGGGCCTCTGAGCCGAAATGGCTACTGCTTCCTCGCCGACAGCCGAAGCGCGCTTTTCGACAAGGCCACGGACTGGGTCCAGCCGCGGCACGAAAAGGACAGCCAGGACTGGTACTTCTTCATCTACGGCAACGACTACGCGAGCGCGCTGGGCACGCTGTCGAAGCTGCTTGGCCCGGTGCCGATGCTTCCGCGCTACATGTTCGGCGCGTGGTATGGGTCGCGTGCGGGCTACTCGGCCGATGAATGGAAGATGATCGTCAAGCAGTTCCGCGACGAACGGCTCCCGCTGGACGTGGTCGTGCTCGATTCGGACTCGACGACCACCGTCACCTGGGCCGGCTACGACTGGGACCTCGAGCAGATGCCCGATCCGAAGGGCTTCTTCGAGTGGCTGGCCAAACGCGGCATCAGGGCAACCGTCAACGAGCACTACGGCGCGCTCACAGAGCAGAACGACGAGCATTTCGACCAGATCCGCGACGCGATGGGCCTGCCCGAGGATACGAAAGAGATACACCACGACCTCGCTAACAAGAAATACGCTGAGCTCTTTATGGATCTGCTGCACAAACCGGCGCTGGACATGGGAATGGCATTCTGGTGGCAGGACGGCGCAGCCGGAGCCAACATGGACGGTCTGGACGGGCTGCTTTGGACGAGACACGTCGAACTTGAGGGAATTGAACGAATCACCGGCAAGCGATCGACTACGTTCTGCCGCCTGGGCACCGCCCTCGGATCGCATCGTTACGGCATATTCTTCACAGGCGATCTGACCGGAATCTGGGAGACGCTGCCGGTGTTGATTCCGGCCACGGTCAGGAGCGGGAACCAGTTGGTGCCGTATATGAACAACCTGTGCGGCGGCGTGTTCACCGTGGACCTGCCGGTCGAGCTCTATCAGCGCTGGGTGCAGTTCGGAGCGTTCAGCCCGATACTGTGGTTCCATGGGCTGTGGGGGCTGCGCCAGCCTTGGGAATACGGCCCCGAAGGCGAGGCGACGTACCGCAAGTTCGTGGAGTTGCGCTATGCCCTGCTCCCCTACATATACACGTATTCCCGCATCGCCCACGATACCGGCCTGCCGTTGGTTCGAGGCACGTATCTGCAGTATCCGAACCAGGACGGAGCATACACACACGATCAGCAATACATGTTCGGCGGGGAGTTGCTCGCTGCACCGATCACACAGCCGGGAAACGGGAAAGTGGTCACCAGAGAGGTGTTCCTGCCCGCAGGTGACGAGTGGTTCGACTACTTCACCGGCGACATCTACGAGGGCGGGCCAACCGTCAAGCACGAGTGCCCGCTCGATCGCATGCCCTTGTTCGTTCGCGCCGGATCGATCATCCCGATGGCGCCGCAGATGGACTACAGCGACCAGGCTGGGGTCGATCCGCTGACGCTGGACGTGTATGCCGGCAGATCGGCCGCGCAGTTCAGGCTCTACGAAGACGACGGAACGTCGCTCGGCTATCGCAATGGCGAGTTCGCCTGGACACCGGTGGAGTTCAAGCAGGCCCGCGGAGCGGGCAACTATACGCTTAGCGTCGGTCCAGTGGAAGGCAAGTTCAGCGGCCAGCTCAAACAACGCCGCTATGTAGTAGCCCTCCACGGGCTGCTTAAGCCGGCGAGCGTGGCCGTCAATGGAGTCAAGCTCGCCGAACTCGGTCCCGACGAGTGCGGACAGGGCTGGAGGTGGGACGACGAAAAGCGCATCTCGACGATCCATCTGACCACGCCGCTGCCCACAAGCGGCAGAGTCGTCGTGTCCATTGGCGGCGCGGGAACGTATGCTGACGCGCTCGCTCTTGGCAAATGCTCCAATCTGAGACAGCAGGTCCGGCAGGCGAAGCGAGTGATGAAACTCAGACACGCCGACCTGCTCGGCTACGCTGACGTCAAGAAGCCGCCGAGGGTCATTCGCCGGACTGAGGAGGTCGAGAACGAGCTCACTGCCCTGGTGGACAGTCCCAGGGGCATCGGTGGCCGGAGGCTCGACTTCGAGGCAATGAGGCAGGCCGTTGTCGATGCGTTGACCGACAAGCCGTTCGAGTCGGATCGGACGATACCCGACATCGAGCCTACGACAATAGAGGCGACGCGCCAGATCGAGCGCGGGCAGCTCACGCCCGAGCAGATCGAGAAGATCAAGGGGATCCTGCGCGGCGCGGATTTGCCGGCGTGGCTGCACCCCTGATTTGCGATGAACGATGACTGCGAACCGTGGAATCTCGTATAGGGGATCGGATGTACGCGACGCAGACAAAGGCTCCGCGTGGACTACTGTGCTCACTGGCGATGCTGGTTGCCGTCACTGCGATGGCGGGCATCGTGTGCGCAAATCGTGCCGTCGCGGCGCCGCCGACGATCTTCGTGCTCGACCTGCGCTGGACATCGAGCTTGCCTGCGGCGCAGCAGTATGACATCAGGCATGCCGCCGCTTGCATCCAGGGGCTGGCCAACCGCCAGGCGCCGAGGGTGTTTCTCGAGTTCGTGGATGCCGATGCAACCTGGCTGACTCGACTGACCGAACCCGGTGGGCTCTGCGAGGGCTGGGAAGTGCGGAACCTGACCGATATCTGCCAGCTTCCGGCCTTTTTCCGCCACTGCGTCAACGGTCTGGTAATCTATGACGCCGATCCGAACACCGGCGTGATCTCCACGAGCCTCGCCGCGACCACTGCCGCCGGAGTCGAGGGCGCCATCGCCATACGCAAGGATGCCACGCCCGGCTCGGTGTATGACTACCTCGTCAACACAATGCACCTGCCCGTGCTGATCGATCTCACCGGTCGCTTCACAGGAACCGGAACGATATGGCAGACTACCATCCCATCTACCGGCAGCAGGAAGTGTGACGCCTACATCTGGGCGAAGAGCAAGTACATCGACACCGGCCGGTGCGATCCGACGGTACTGTCATATACGCTCGACCTCTGGGGTCTCAAGGTGGATGCCGATCTCAACTGCCAACTCTCCAACCTGGACTACGCGGTCTACCGTAAGGGCTTCTGCTTCGAGATCTCGCCCTGGGATGACGAGCAGCCCAACGACGACCCGACGCAGCCACTGGGCACCGATCTCTCGACCATGCGAAGCGTACTGGATGCCTGCAACGCGCGGACAGGCCAGAGCAGGATGATCAAGTGCTGCGGGTTCCCAAACTGGATGTATAAGTACTCCACCGCGCCCGGCGTAGGCGGAAGCCACCCTGCCACGAGCACCGAATGGCAGCTTGCGAAACTCCTGTCCGCGTACAATGCATACCTGGAAGCCGACGCCGCCGGCCCAAGCTACATTGCCAACGGCTCGTTCTATGCAGGCCTTCTGCCCGAGATGTCCGACCGCCGTTACGTCCAGAATCCGCCACCCACCTACAATGACATGGCGTCTCGCGGGCTCATCAACGGCTCCGGGCAGGTTGTGTCCGGCAACTACGTGCTGCTGGGCATGGGCGACTATGATTCAGCTTCCTGGCCTCTGTATTCACTCGCCTGCGACAGATATGATGACCCGGTTCGCGGACAGGTGTATTGCACCTGGGGAGTCGATCCCAACGCGGTTGACAGAGCAAGCGTGGCGATGGACTACATGTACTCGCCACAAGTCGGCGATGGACTACTTCATGTCCTGGGATTCAGGAGCAGGATATGTGAATCCTGGGCAGCTCTACGGCTCCAGGAGCCCTTCAGGTTACTCGAGCGGTGTAGGCATCTGGACGAAGCACTGCAAGGACTACTACCGTGCACTGGACTACTCCATTTCCGGCTGGCTTCTGAACGGCTCGGCGAACTTGACCTCGACGGACTGCACGAACTACGCGCCGTTCAGTGGCGATGGAATCGGCCTGGGCACGCCGTCCGACTACGGGACCGCCGCGATTGTCGGCGGCACTCCGGTCAGCACGCTCAACACCGGCGGCATCATCGACTACAGCTCCGGCGTCCATTTCTCCTGGTACCGCGGCATACTGCAGGTACCCTCATACCATCAAGTCGGTAGTTGACGACTACGCCGGTTCCGGCCACAATCACAGGTTCCTGGATGCCTACACCTACTACTACCTGATGCGATACTACCTCGGCGGCAGTAACAACTACCGGGCTACATGGGTATCGGACACAATCCCACGGGTCATGACTGCCGGCACGACGTATTCCGTCACGGTCACCGTTCGCAACGATGGCTGGGATACCTGGAGCGAGGCGGGCATGTATCGCCTGGATCACGCCATAGTCGCCTCCGGGGTAACACCCGCGACGTCCGACTATGACGCCAATCCCAGGCACGCCATTCCCGGCGGCGCGAGCATTGCGCCGGGGCAGTCGGTGACGTTCTCGTTCACTATCACCGCCCCTGGCACGGCAGGCAGCTACGACCTCTACTACGATATGGTCAGGGACGGAGTCGCCTGGTTCCGCGCGAAGAACAACATCGAGTGGAAGAAGCAGATCAGGGTGGCCGCCAGCGTAGCGAACATCGATAGCGATGGCGACGGCATCCCTGACATCGTGGAGCAAACAAGCGGATCGCTGTGGTGGAACCCGGCCGACGGCTACGCATTCACTCCGACGACTCCGGGCACGCCGTCCGCCATCGGCAGCGGGTCTTCGATCACGTTTTCCTGGACTCCGTCCACAGTCCCGGGCTGCGGCATCGCCGGTTACTACTGCCAGGTGGGCACTGGCCCGGGCACAACGGATGTCCGCAACGGCTACAACGGACCGGGCGCCAGCCTCACGGTCACCAACTGCTCCTGGTTCAGCCATTACTACTGTCGGGTGCGGCCCATCAGCGACGCGGGATTCATGGGTCTGTGGTCGCAATGGAGCGCGGGCGTGCTTCCCGACGATTCGCCTCCAACCACGCCGGGCACGCCCATGTCGCCTGCCGGAGCTTACACCACGTCAACCTCGATCACATTTGCCTGGGCGGCCTCGAGCGATTCCGGGGCCGGCGTCAGAGGCTACACCTGCCAGATCGGCACGAGCCCGAACGCCTGCGATGTCCTCAACGCGTATGTCGGCAACTCGCTGAGCAGGACGGTCACCGTTCCGCGCGGCGCGGCCTACTACTGCCGCGTGCAGGCAATGGACAACGCGGAGAACACCAGCGCCTGGTCCGCCAGCAGCACGGGCATCGCCGTTGTGGACAGCGCCGAGCCCAACCTCACCGCTGCCAAAGGGCTTCCCGATCTGAGCTGGATTGGCCTGTCCACCAAGACCGTGTCGGCCGTGTTCGCGGGAGCGTTGTACATCGAGGAGCTCGATCTCTGGAGTGGTATCAAGGTCAAGCCGGGGTTGATGCCGTCCGGCATAGCGCCAGGCAGAACGGTCGATGTCGGCGGCGCGCTCAAGACGGACGCGAACGGCGAGCGCTATATCGACGGCTGCGTCAAGATGAGATAGTCCGGCCTGCAGCGGAAGGACGGCACGTGCGAACCTGTATGGAGAGGTACAAGATGCCTGGTAGAACCCGGAACCAGCCAAACATAGTCCTTATCATGACCGATCAGCAGAGATACGACTATCTCTCGCCAAACGGCGGAAGCCTCGAGGCGCCTGCGCTGGACAGGCTTACTAGAGAAGGCATCAGGTTCACGTCCGCCTACACTGTCTGCTCGCTGTGTACGCCAGCCAGAGCGTCTGTGTTCACCGGCAAATACCCGCACAAACACGGCATGTGGAACAACTGCGACATGTTCAGCATTGCCCGCGAGAACCTGCCCGAGCCGGCGTCCTTGATAAGCAACTACCTGGGGCAGGCCGGGTATTCCTGCGGCTACGTCGGCAAGTGGCACATAGACAAGGACTATTCGGCGCTGGACAGGGGGTTCGAAGGCTATTCCTTGCCCGGCTATGGCAACCCATGGAACGATGAGCGGTATCACGCATACCTGACCGACCGCGGGCTCGAAGTCCCCGCGCGCAGCGATGGCGTTCGCCTGCCGAATAGGGCCATGTCCTCTATCCTCGAAGGGCCGGTCGAGTCCACAGTTGAGTATTTCATTGCGGACCAGGCGATCGATCTCCTGCGCCGACACAGCGGCGCACAAGCGCCCTTCATGCTCACCTTGCAGTTCTGGGGCCCGCACGAGCCTTCACTGCCCTGCCGCGAATACGCCGATCGGTTCCGCCCGGAAGACACGCCTCTCGTCCCCACCTACTTCGACGACCTGAGTGGCAGGCCGGCGCAGTACCCGCAGGCACCGGGACGAGTTCGAGTGCTGGTATCACGGAGCCAGCCAGCTCGGCGAACAGGGGTGGCGCGAAGTGACCGCGCACTACTACGCGTACAGCAGGATGATAGACGATCAGGTCGCTCGCCTGCTCGACGAGTTGGACCGCCTCGGTCTCGCCGGCAGCACTGCGGTCATCTACACCGCGGATCACGGTAACCTGTGCGGGGCGCGGATGGGCTTGTACGACAAGGGCGTCGGCATGTTTGAGGACACCTATCATATCCCCATGTTTGTCCGATGGCCCGGGTTTGCGCCGCCGGGGCAGACCCGCGACCATCTCGTTAGCAACATGGATGTATTCCCCACTATCCTGGACATCGCCGGCGCCGACATCCCGGGTGGGCTGGACTCGCGGAGCCTGTTGCCGGTTCTCACCGACCCCAGTGCAGCCTGGCGCGACGACCTCATGAGCTGGAGCAGTGGAACCTACTACCTCCACTCTCAGAGAATGCTCCGCTGGAAGGACTACAAGTACGTATTCACTCCGTATGACACCGACGAGCTCTATGACTTGCACGAGGATCCGCTGGAGATGAACAACCGCATCGACGCCCCGGCTCTGCGCGAGGCCAAGACCGAGATACGCCGCAGGCTGATCGCAAACGCTCGCCAGGCCAACGACCCGCTCGCGTACGTGATGCAGGGCTATTTCCGGACGTAGCACCTCACGGCCGGGCGCCGGCCGCCGTCATCGACACCCTCAGTCGCGCAGCCCGTATAGCTTTGCTGCATCCGCCGGCGCGACGCCCTTGCGAACGACGTCGCACAGCGCCTTCTGGAACGCCCCCGGGTCCGCAACCTGCGTGGCGTTCCTTCCAAACACGACGCCTCTGCCGCCTCCCTGCACGATCCGTTCGGCCAGTTCGAGCGCCTGAATCTGCTTCGGGGTCTTTTCCGCGCCCAGGCCCAGAATCGGGATCGGGCACGAGCTCGTAACCTCGCCGAACCTGACGGTATAGAACGTCTTGATCAGATCCGCGCCCAGCTCGGCGGCAATCCTGCATCCCTTGTAGACCTGGTCCTGGAGTTCGTCCGGCGAGAGCCTGTCCGGCCTTGCGGGGAAGTACTCTCCCACCACGGGCAGGCCGAGCTTCTTCGCCTCGCTGAGGAGCTCGCAGAACACCTTCACATTGGATGTGTCCCCGGCCTCGCTGCCGGTCCGCAGCGTGAGGCAGACCAGCACGATCTCAGCTCCGGCCGCGACGGCATCCGCCGGGCTCATCGCCGGCACGGCGATGCCCTCCTCATAGTCCCAATGGAAGCAGAAATGCGAACTCCAGTTCAGCCGCACGATGGGAATCGGCGCGCCCTTGTAGGCAAACGCCTGACCGCAGTGCGGCAGCATCCCCGGCGCGAGCAGTATGGCGTCCACGCACGATTCCACCTTGCCCACCACCTCGGGCAGGTCGATCATGCCCGGCAGAGGACCATCGAACTCGCCGTGATCCACCGCCACCACAACTGCGTTTTGGCCGTTCGAAAAGAGCTTGTTGAGACGTATATCCTTGCCTGTCAATGTATATCCTCCCGTGGGTACAAGGGCAGCAGCGCGCTGTATGCCTGCACGTATCTGTCGTAGAGTTCGTTCTCGATCTCGACGGCCTCGCAAGAGGGGTCAAACGTGCTCAGCCCATTGCGTTTGGCGAGCTCTCCCAGGCCGCCGGCCAGCCTTGCGGCCCCGCGACATGCCGACTCGACGCATTCGGGGACCTCCACCGGCAGATCGAGAACGTTGGCCACGATCTGAGGCCAGACCGCGCTCTTGCCGGCCCCGCCGACCATCCGAACGCGCTTCGCCTGACCGGCAAGCGGCAGCGCCGCCTCGAGATTCCTCCGCGCCTCGTATGCCAGTCCTCGCATCAGCGCGAGCCGGATGTCGGCAGCGGTGTGAGCGAGGGTCAAGCCGATGACGCTACCTCGCGATTCACCATGCCAGTCGGGCGAAAGCCCGCCGTAGAGATGTGGAATGAAGATCAATGGTTCGGACTCCGCCCGCGGCTCGGCGCCGTCGTCGCCCACGATCCCCTTGAGCCAGTCGTACGTCGATCCGCCAGCAAATGGCAGCACGAGCGCCGACGAGCCGGGACTGACGTGACAGCACGTGCACAGACGCTGGTTGGGATCGACTGCGGTACCTCCCGAGACCGTGTAGAGCACCCACGCCGTCCCGCACGATAGCACACTCGTCCCACCCGTGCTCGCTCCCGCTCCATGCGCCGCCGCGGCCTGATCGAACGCGCCCGCGACCAGCTTCGTGCTCGGACTCAGACCCAGCTCCTCCGCGGCGTCCGGTAGAATCTCACCGATCGCCTGCCCGGACTCGATCACGTCAGACAGCCTGTCGCGACTGATCCTGAGCAGGTCCAGCACGGGCTGCGAGTAGTCGCGCCGCGCGGGAGTGAACAGCGGCGTCCACGACGCGCTTGGAGTATCGGTCACGAACCTGCCGCACAGGCGCTTCGCCAGATAGTCGGCGACGTAGCAGTATCTCGGTTTGGCGGCGGCGATCTCCGGCATATTCCGCGCCAGCCACCGTATCTTGCACGCGGAACTCAACGCGTTGAGAGGCGAACCCGTCTCGCGGTACCAGAACGACGCCCCCGCCTCCGCCACAAGCTCCGCGAACTCGCGTTCCCCGCGCGCGTCCATCCAGGTCATCGCGGGCAACAGCGGTTTGCCGGCGTCATCGGTAACGATCAATGTATCGCCCTGCGTGCTCATCGCCAGCGAGACGATCTCAGATCCCCCGCATTCGCTCACGCACCGACCCACGACCGCCACCAGCGCCCGCCAGTAGTCCTCCGGGTCCTGCTCGGCCCAACCGGGATGCGGCTGACTCATGGAATACGGCTGCTGGGCGAGCGCCACCGTCTCGCCGTCGTCGCGCACGGCCATGCACTTGGCCGAGGTAGTGCCGATATCCACGCCAAGGTATACGCTCGCCATACTCTACCCCAGCACCGCCACTTCCCAGCCCATCAGCTCGCCGAACCGGGCGAGATCGTCGGTCACGTCGCCATAGACAAGCGCGGAATGGTGCGTGCCGCCAAGGCGGCTGTATGATTCCAGGAAATCCGACACGGGCATCGAAGGACGGAACCAGCCCCGAATCAGATCGGTCTGCTTGTCCTCGCCTTCGACGCCGAGCATGGTAACGGGCGTGATGATAAGGGTGAACGTATCCTCGGGGCCTGGCGCGAGGTTCAAGAAGACTGCCTCGCCTCCCTTGAACCGCCCTATGGCGAGCGCGGGAGCGCCGGTCTTGAGGAATGGCAGGTCCTTGGTCATCAGGATCGGCGTTGGCTCCGCAAGCGCGATGTTCATCTCCCCCATGTGGTTGAGGAATATCGAGTCGCCTTCCCAGTCCGCGGCGAACATCTCAGTGAACGTGGTCTCAGGAAACGTCGAAGCGAGCGCGCCGATGAGCGCGGCCGTGAGTACGTCGCCCTCGCCCGCGTAACCGATGCCGCGTGACATGGCAAGACTGGCTTCGAGGAACGGAACCGTAGGGAGGCCGGTGGACTTGTCGATGGAGTCGAAATTGAATGTGAAGCCGGTCAGCTTCTCCTGCTCGATCCACCGGCGGACCGCCAGACCCGCCCGCGCGGTCCTCGCTCGCGACTCTGCGTCGGCGGTCACGTCGAACAGCACGGAGTCCTGGGCCAGTTCCGTCTGGACCTCGGGGTCGGACTCATCCGGCACGGCCGAGCGCAGGGAATCGATATCGCAGGGGACTACGGTTATGCCGATCCCGGCCAGCGCCTCCTCCGACACCGCGAAGTCGCCCATTCCCACGAACGCCTCCCCTATCCTGCCGATGCGCGCCGACCGCATGGACGACGCAATCCGCGCCGCCCGCGCCCACGCAGCAACCCGATCCAGCACGTCGGAGCGTTCCCAGTGCCCGGCCTCGATCTGGAAAGGCTTCTCGTTTCGTATCAGCAGGTTGCACATGTCCTGAACACCGTGGATACCGTGGTTGAACATCAGTTCGGCCGAGTCGGTACTCGGGCTGTATGAGAACGCGGGCGCGGTGTCGAGGACCACAATCGGCAGTCTCGTCTTCGCAAGCGCATCTGCGGACTCAAGCGACGGCGAGTAAGCCAGATGCAGCGTGACAACGGCATCGACGCGCGCGGTCTCAAACGACTCCACCGCGCTTTCAAACTCAGCCCGCACGCGGCAGACCGCGCTCCTGACGACCTCCAGGCCCTTGCCTTCGAGCGCAGCCGCGATGGTCTCATAGAACGCCTCGATGCGTGGGCGCGCTTCGGGCACGACCTCGTCATAGAGCGCCAGATACAGCGGCAGCAATCCGATCTTCGGTTTCTCCAATGCAAAGCCTCCAAAATGCAATCGCGAAAGGGAAAAACGGGATTCTTCTTTCTCGCTTTCTATCTTTCTCCCTTTCGCGATGGAATCTGCACGCATCGCCGTTCGCGCTGCGAGTCCAGGGCAGCCGTGAACAGCGAATGGCTCAGCGCAGTTTCGTCGGGTGTGACGCAGCCGGCGAAGCGCTTGAGCGGCTTGCCGTGCGCGAGTTCATACAGAAACGCCGCCCACATCTGCAGGATCGAGTCCGAAAACCCGAACTCAAAGATGCCGCCGGTGATGGACTTGAACGCGGTCTCGTGGCCCATGTCGATGTGCTGCCACGCCTGCTCCCCGCCGTGTGAGTAGTCCAGAATCTGTATCGAGTTGGTGTTCTTCGAGGAGTATCGCGCGCACTTGCGCATCCCGTAGACCTCGCAGTACCACGTGTCCTTCTCGCCGGGCGCGATGCGCTGCGTCTTGATCGTCCATGGGAAGGTCCTGCCTGTCGCCGGGTCGAGCGTCTCGCACAGTAGTGTGGCGTTGTCCCAGGTTTCGCACGCCGCCATTCCACCCTTCCCGTCCGGCCGCTCCGGAACCAGATTGGATAGGATCGCGCGGACGTTGCATGGAACCCAGCCCGCTCGGAACGGCACGTGGCAGGCGTGCATGCCCAGATCGCCCATGCAGCCGTATTCGCCGTTGAGAGCGATCACGCGCTTCCAGTTGATCGGCTTGCTGGTATCGAGGTCGCTGGAGTGGATGAATCCGGTGTTGACCTCGATGATCTGCCCGAACTCGCCTGCGTCGATCATATCGCACAGCCGCTGCATCGCCGGGATGTACGGGTACTCCGACGAACACCGCACGAACACGTCCGGATGCTCCCTCGCACACGCCAGAATCGCGTCATTCGCCGCCCTATCGATCCCAAACGGCTTCTCGCCCATCAGATGCTTTCCCGCGCCGATGATGTCGCAGTAGAGCTGCTCGTGCAGGTTGTGCGGCACGGCGCAGTACACGGCTTCGACGTCAGGGTTCGCGAGCACCTCGTGGTAGTCCGTCGCGAACTGCTTGATGGACGCAAACCCATCGCGAAACCACTCCAGCATCTTCTCGCTAGTATCGCAGACGGCGATGATTTCCGGGCGGACGTCCATGTCGGGCAGATGCCGCCAGCGCGCGGCTGCGCTTGCGAATTCGCGACCCATTAGGCCGCAACCTGTGATTGCGAAACGAACGGTTCGCATGCTGTATCCTCTCCACCGCACTTCGATACGGCGGCCAATCCCCGCCTACTCAGTGCTAGCGGTACCTCGGTACCTCAGTGTCCGGCTTTTTGGTTGTATTCCGCCTCGTCGTTGATTCGGTCGATCGCGTGCTTCGCCGCGCGTCGGACAATTCGATTGGAGTCGTTGAGCGCAGCAGTAAGCTCGGGAATTGCGCGCACGTCGGCCGTCCAAGCCAGGGCAAATGCCGCAGATATTCTGTCTTCGTCGTTCCTATCGGCCAGCATCTCAAGGAGCGGCTCCAGAGATCTAGCGTCGTGCAGTCGTGCCAGTGCGTGCGCAGCGCCCATGCGGGCATCCACATCGGGATCATTCTTCAGCATGTCAAGCGCCAGGTCGAACGCTCGTGGATATCCAATATCGGCAAGGGTAGACATGGCGGCTCCGCGGATCAGGCCTTCCTCGTCTTCGAGCGCGCCGACGAGCGCCTCACAAGCCCGAGGGTCCATCTGGCGCGCGAGGGACTGGATCGCCACCAGCCTAACCCCGGAGACCGGGTCCTCGAGTACGCCTACGAGAGCATCGACTGCTTCGGGATCACGAAGCTTTGGCGTGCAGAACACCTCTGCTGCCCGCGCCCGCATTTCTGGGTTGTCGCTTTTCATCGCCTTGGCGATGTACGGCACGCCCGCCCTGCCGATCTTGACGAGCTGCCTCCAAGCATTGCCTGCCACCTCAGGTTCAGGACTCAGGAGGTCCGCTATTGCCTGCTCGATCCGCTCTCCGCTCTCCACTCTCCACTCTCCACTCTCCACTCAGTACCCCAGCTTCGCCTGCACCTCAGCGATGCTCTCCTCAATGATATCCATCGCCTTCTCGGCCACCTCATTCGGCATAATGATCGGCGGGCTACATGCGCAGGATATGCCCCGCCGGAATCCACGCGAGGCCCTTCCTGAACGCGGTCTGGTAGACCAGCTTTCCGGCCTCGTCGAACGGCTCCTTGGTCGCCTTGTCCTTGACCAACTCCACGCCCATCAGGCAGCCCTTGACGCGGGTGTCGCCGACTATCGCGTATTTCGTCGTCCAATCGGCCATCTTGCGGCGGAAGAGATCCTCAAGCTCCATCGCGTGGTCGAGCAGGCCCTCTTCCTCGATCACCTCGATCGATGCGAGCGCCGCCGCGCAGGCCATCGGGTTGCCGCCGTAGCTGGTCGATGCGCTGATCTTATCGACCGCGTCCGCATACTCCTCCCGCACCACCATCGCCGTCACCGGGAAGCCGTTGCCGAACCCCTTGCCCAGCGTGACCACGTCCGGCACGACGCCCCAGTGCTCCATGCACAGGTACTTGCCCGTGCGACCCCAGCTCGTGAGCACCTCATCGGCGAAGAGCAGGATTCCGCGATCCTTGCAGAACTGCGAGAGCTTCGGGAAGAAATCGTCCGGCGGCATCACCGACCCAGCCCAGCCCTGGATCGGCTCCAGCACGAACGCCGCCACCTGGTTCGTGGTCGCGTTCGTGATGAATGAGTCGTAGAATTCCAGGTACTTCTCGGTATCCAGCGAGCCGTCCGCGCGAGTCCACCACGGCCGATACGTATCCGGCCGTCGGCACCATATAGAACCCCTGCGCGCGCCCGGCGCCGGAGAGTTTGGTCATGTTCGCCAGGCTGATCGCATGCCCCGACTTGCCGTGGAAATCCCTGAAGCAGGAGATGAACTCATACTTGCCCGTCGCCGCCCGGCACGTCCGCAGCCCCGCCTCGACCGCCGTCGTCCCGCTGTCATAGAGCTGCACGCCCTTCAGATCGCCCGGCAGGACCTCGCATCATCTTCTCCAGCAGCTTGACCTTGATCGGTGTCGTGAAATCGTGGGCGTTCATGAGCGTGTTCGCGGCTTTGGCGACGGCCTCGGAGACCTTCGGATGGCAGTGGCCGAGGGTGGTGACGTAGATGCCGCTGGAGAAGTCGATGTACTTGTTGCCATCGACGTCCTCCATCGTGCAGCCCTGGCCCTTCTCGAACACGACCGGAAACAGCCTCACCTGCCCGGACAGCCCTTTGATGCTGTCACACGCGCGGGCGTGCATCTCGCGGCTCTTCGGGCCGGGGACTTCAGAAGTGATGACCTTGGGCCAGTCGCCGAGGTCTATCTGATATGGCGCTGGATTGTATCTGCCCATCTATTGCTTCTCCTTGTAACCCAACAACGCAGCCGCATTACCGAACAATATCCTGTCGAACTCACGCTTCCCCATGCCCGCCCGCTTGACTGCAGCGATCAGCGCGCGGAGTTCCTCGTAGACGTAGAAAGTGTAGTTGGCCTCCTGCTCGGGCGACTTGCGATTCGTGTTCCACGAGTAGGCGCCATCGGTGTAGTTGATATACTTTTCGCCGACGTGCTCACCGCACGCCCCTCATCATCGTGACAGGCAGGTCGCTGCCGAAGAGCAGCCTCTCCGGCCCGATGGTCCCCAGCGCATAGTGGAAAACGTCCGCATTGAGATTGGCGGAGATGTCGAAGTAGAGCCCCGGGTCGTCCGCGAAATGCGGCAGACCGGCCATCGCTGTCGGCAGGCAATACGCCCGCCCGACATGCGCCAGAACAGCCTTATCGAGGGGTAGTCCCGTCGGATCTCCTTCAGCTCCCGAATGTTGTCCGGGTCGGCGAGACGCCACGGCTTCGGAATGTGGAGCATGAGTACTCCGCCGCAGCCGTCCAGCGCCGCCAGGTGCTCCCTGGGCACGAAGTCGTATATGCTCGCCCGCGCGGCCCCGCACGGCGCGAGGTCGGGATAGGGCTTGATCCCCAGGAAACCTCTCGATATAGCGTCCGTGACCGATTCTGCCGACCATTCCGGCCGGGTAACCGCAAGGCCCAGACTGTGGCTATTCCTGCAACCGGAAAGGACATAGGCGTTATCAAGCTCGGTCGCTGCCTCGCGATAAGGGTTTCCGAACACGAGCGAATGCACCTCGCGGCCCGGAAACAGCGCGGGCATGGTTCGCCCTCAGTTCCTCCCATGTCTGCGAGACCGCCACTTCCGCCGCCCATATCTCGCGCCGGCGCTCAGGCGATAGAGTGCCCGCGTTCTCGGCAAGCGCGACGTGTACGTGGCAATCGAACACCTTGGGCGGCAGCCACGGCTCGATCTCCCGCTCGTAGACCAGCCTGTCCACCGGTCTGGCAATGGCATCGTCAGCCATCCTCGCCCTCCGGCCCCGCGATCTCGACCTCCACACCCGCCTCCCTGAACCGCGACACGGCATCATCCCCAACCCCGACGTCGGTTATGATCAGGTCGATAGCGCTCGTCGGCGCGATAACGACGTTCGACACCCTCCCGAATTTCGAGGAATCGCACAGCACGATCCGCCGCCTGCTGCGTTCAAAAACGCCGGCCTCGTACTCCTGATCGACGTAGCTGCTGGTGATCCCGCAGTCGATATCGAGGGCCTCCACGCCCACAAAGGCCACATCCCAGTAGTATCGCTCCAGCGCGGACTCACCCACCGAGCAGGTCGTGCTCATGGACTCGGCATTGATCCTGCCGCCCAACATGTGCACCGCAAGCCCGCGCCGCGCCAGCAGCATTGCGATCTCGAGCGAGCTGGTCACGACCTGCACCGGCCGGTCCTCGACCATCCTCAGTGCCATCTCGTATGTGGTCGAGCCGCTGTTGATGAAGATCAGTCCGGATACAGGCACGTGCGGGGCGGCCGCGCGGCCGATCCAGGATTTCTCCTGCATGTGCGTACCGCGCGTCTCGGCGTACCGGGGGACAGGCATGCCGCGCTCTCTGAGCACCGCCCCGCCGTGCGACCGCACCAGCTTGCCTTCGCTGTGGAGCACGTCGAGGTCGCGGCGGATCGTGTTCTCGACCACGCCAAGCGATCTGGCAAGCTCAGACACCGACACGAAGCGGGATCGCAGGGCTAGGTCGTAGATCCGATTGCGCCGCTCGGCGGCGAGTCTCTCGCCGCCGTCGTTTACGCTGCTGCGTTTCACAATCCATCTTATACCTCAATTATCCGCAGCATGTCAAGTGGTAGTTTTGCGTTTTTAGATCACGCCGGAGTCGCCGATCCGCCGGTCCGCGAAGAAGTTGTCCTGCAGCACCGACGGCTGCGATACCTCTAGCAGCAGCGCGGGACCGATCCCGGTGAACGAGTGCCCGACACCCGGCGGCATCGCGAGCACGTCACCCGCCGACATCTCCCGCTCGTCGTCGCCGACCTTCATCGAAACCCGCCCATTCACGATATAGAACGTCTCGTGCTTCATCCTGTGATGATGATACGGGCACGTCTGGCCGTCGAACACGAAGATGAACTTGCCGCAGTAGCCGGCCTCGCGCTCGTTGGCGATCCAGAACTCCGTCTCGCCGATCTCCGCAAACCTGCCGAGCCCAAAATGCATCACCAGCGGGGCGCCCGGAGGCATCGTAAGCCCCCACGCGTCGATCTGCCGCCGCACGGCCGCGATCGCTTCGTCGCGTTCCAACCCCTGCAATTCATAGTTGTCGTAGTTGCCCATCGGCCAAGTCTAGCACCCCGGCGGGGCGCGGTCAAGGCCGGCCGCATTGACAACGCTCCCGCACAGTGTTACCCTCTCGGTGATGGCAGCTTACCTGACATTCGACATAGGAACAACCGCCCTCAAAACCGCGCTGATATCGGGCGACGGCCGCCTTGTCGCGCTGCACGCCGCCGAGTACACGCCGTCCTCTCCGGCTCCCGGCTGGGCTGAGATGGACCCCGAAGCATACTGGCGAAGCGCCGTACAGGGTGTCCGCGCCGTGCTATCCAAATCGAGCGCATCCGACGTGATCGCCATTGGAATGAGCTCGCAGGGCGAAACGTTCCTGCCCATCGACGATGCCGGCAGACCCCTGCGCGACGCGATCGTCTGGGTGGACGGCCGCGCCAGGGGGATCGTCGAGGCGTGGAGTCAAGACTGGCTCTCGCGCGATGAGTTCCGCCGGATCAGCGGCTACCCCAACATACCGGAGGCGCTCACCGTCTTCAAGATCGCCTGGCTCGCGGCCAACGAGCCCGAGATGATGCGCGCACGCAAGTTCCTCTGCCTGCCCGATTTCCTGATCCACCGGATGACCGGCGAGATCGTCACGGACCGCACAATCGCGCTAATGACCGGCATGTTCGATCTGCGCACCAGCTCCTGGCATCCCAGGCTCCTTTGTGCGGCCGGCATCACGGAAGCGCAACTGCCCGACGTGGTCGAACCCGGCGCAGTCGTGGGAACGCTCACCTCGCAGGCGGCCGCCGAACTGGGATTGCCCGCCGGTATATCCGTCTGCGCCGGTGCGAACGATCAGATCGCGGCTGCAATCGGCGCGGGCAACGTCCGCGAGGGCATCGCGACCGAAACCACCGGCACCGCCCTCGCCGTAGTCAGCACGACCGACCAGCTTCTCGACGACGAGACGGTCTGCGTAGGACGCCACGCCGCCCCGGGCAAGTGTTACGCCCTGTCGTATGGTATGACTTCGGCGATCGTGTTGAAGTGGTTTCGCGACCTCTGCGCCCCGGGCTCGGACTACGACGAGTTCCTGCGCGGCGCCGCCGATGTGCCTCCGGGCTGCGACGGCCTGACCGTGCTTCCACACCTCGCCGGTTCCGGCACTCCCAGCTTCAACTCAAACGCGCGCGGCGCAATCGCGGGCCTGACACTGGCTCACACGAGGAACCACATATCCAGGGCCATCATGGAATCCTGCGCGTGCATGCTCAGGGAGTGCCTCGAACCGGTCATCCGGCACGGCACGCAGGTCACCAGCATTCGCTCACTCGGCGGTGGCGCGCGCAGCGATCTCTGGCTTCAGATCAAGACCGATCTGCTCGGCATCCCCATTGAGCGGCCCGCCTGCTCCGAGGCTTCATCTCTGGGCGCGGCGATGCTCGCGGCGGCCGGCGTTGGCCAATTCCGCGATGCCGCCGAGGCGTCGGAGGCTTGGTACCGGCCCGGCCGCATATTCGAGCCGGACATGGCGCATCACGAGCATTACCGCGAAGTAATGGCGCGTTACCTGCGCCTCTATGAATCGCTCTATGGCGAAGGAGACTAGCATGTCACTGCTGTTTCGAGACCAATCCTGGCCACGGATAGAGGACCACATCCGGCAGCAATCCCTGCTGATTCTGCCCGTCGGCACGACCGAGGAGCACGGCCCGCACCTGCCGGTCGATACGGACGCCAGAATCGCGGAAGCCTACGGCCTGCGCCTGGCCGAAGCGCTCTCGCCGGAGATCCCGGTGCTGCTGATGGACACCATCCGCTACGGCTACTCGATGAAGGTGATGCGCAAGTGGCCGGGCACGATCGTCGTCCGCAGCCGCGTGTTCATGGATATGATCTTCGACATCTGCACTTCGACGCTGGACATGGGCTTCGACAAACTCGTCCTGCTCGACTGCCACGGCCATCACAGCGGGCCGCTCAACACCGTCTCCCGCGAGATATGCGACGCCTGCGACAAGGCAATCGCCATCATCAGCCCGGCGGCGCTGTCGCGCGATGAGTTCAATGCTGTCCGTAAGTCGGCCCAGGGCGGCGCGATACACGCCGGCGAATGGGAGACATCGCTGCTGCTGCACGTCAGCCCTCAGGCCGTGGACATGGCAAGGGCTCCCAGCGGCGACGAGATGCGCTATCACTCGGACTTCGTCGCCGGCGACGGCTTCGCGGGCAGGCAGCGCGTGACATGGTCCACCTGGTATCTTCAGGACAGCGCCAGCGGCGTCTATGGCGACCCGACAGTCGCGAGCCCCGACACCGGCCGCGCGATCATGGACGCGGCAGTAGAGCACGGAGCCGAGTTTCTGCGCGAATATCGCGCGCACGGCGACCCGCGAGGTCAGCATTGAGCACTACACCCTCCGGACCCGCAGAAAAGGACATGCGGGCGTATTCGGCGAAGGCCTCAAGTGTGGCGACACGTTCGTCCCGGAGGTTCTCTTTGAAAGCTTTATTGATCGGGATCGCGGCCGTGTTGCTCGCATCAGCGGCGCTCGCGGCCTATGACGTTCCGGACTACACCCGCGATACGGCCCGCGTGGAGTCGATCTCCGCGCGCGTGCCCGAAACCGCCGCGCTCGGCAGCCGCATCGGCGTCTCATTCACAATCACACTCACAAAGCCGCTCGACAAGGACACGGCTCTGTACCTCTACCTGCTCAAGGACGGCAAGGTCTACGACGCCCAGGTGGTCCAGCCGCCCGTCGATCCGAGCAAGTGCCCGCCGGGTCAGCCCTTCACAATTGGCCCCTGTTTCATATCGATCCCGGACGACCTCACCCCCGGCGACTACGAGTTCAGAGCGGGCGTCTACAAAGAGAACGCCTCCGCGACCGGCAAGATCCGCCTGACCGGCGCGTCAACCGGCAAACGTCAGCTCGTGATCACCACCGGCCGCTTCGTGGACAAATACGGCACGCCCCACTACTGGCACATCAACAAGGCGCACACGCTGTTCTGGGACGGCAAACCCTTCATACCGGCCGGCGGCATGTTCATCTACGACCGCGATTGGAACCTCGTCAAGGCGCAGCTCGACCTGCTCAAGCGATACGGCGTCACGAACATCTATCTCCACCTCGGCGTCAACCAGCCCTACGTCTGGAAGGACTACTCCGACGACGACTACCGCTTCTTCCAGAAAACCATAGACTATCTCGACGACAACGGCTTCACCTACGGAATCGAGTTCCAGGCCCTCGAAGCGAAAGGCCCCGGCTTCGACTACCCCGGCGGCGGCCCGTCGGTCGATCACGTCAAGACCGACGGGATCGTGCACGCCGAAGCCAAGGACGCCCGGTCCGCGGTCTTCCTCGTCAACGACGACGCGACCGGCAAGGTCGTGCAGTTCGGCGTGGCCAAGGTGGTCGATAACAAGACCGTCGAGGCCGACGTGAAGCTGCCCGGCCCCGGCGACTACCGGGTCGTCTTCCAGGTCGATAAGCCCGGCCCGGACGGCTTCGTGATGTACCACTGGGACGACAAGTACGAAAACTACGTCAAGAAGGTCCGCAGCCACTACTCCAAGGTCAGGCTGGGGCCGGGGTTCCGCTTCCTGGCCGATCCGCTGTGGAACGAGATGAACACCAACCACGGTTTCGTTCCCAGCGCGCCTGCGTTCGCGGAGCAGTTCACGCAGTGGCTCAAGCAGCGCTACGGCACAATCGACAGGCTCAACGACGCCTGGAAACCCGTCGGCGCCGGCTGGCCCACGTTTGGCGCCGCGGGCAGCACCATATCGATCTCGCGCATCGACGACAAGCCCGCGCACAAGCTCATGCAGGTACCTGCTACTCCCGCAGCGCCAACCACTTCTACACGATCGAGGCGTGCGAGAGCCAGTTCAACTACGACGTGCGGGAGTTCATCGGCCGCAGCCTGCTGCACTACTGCAACGACATCGCAGACGTGTTCAAGCAGATGAACGACGTGCCGGTGATCTACAAGGCCTTCTCAGATGTCGATTGGTGGCACATCAACGATTCCGGCCTCGCCTCCGGCCACGACGGCCTCGGCATGGAGAGCTACGGCAACGGCGAGCCGATGCTGATGTTCATGGGCGCGCACGTCTTCGGCGAGTGCGAGCAGGCGGCTAAGACCACCTGGCTCATTGTCACCGAGACCGGCCAGGGCAACCACCAGGACGCCGTCCTCTCCCGCAACAAGCCCATCGGCTACACGGATCGCCTCGACGCCATGTATGCCAACTACAACGCCCTGCTCTCCGGCGGCGCCAAGGGCATCTATCAATACAACATGATCGGCGGCCGCGGCGTGCAGGACCCCTGGACGGACAACCTCAGCCGCGATCCACGTCAACTCGAATGGCTCGCGACCTACGACCGCATTCTCGCGAACGCGAGCGCGCTCGTCGACTACAAACCCGCGATGTACTTCCGCTTCCCCGCGCAGTTTAACCCCTGCAGCATGGAGCTCTACTCCGAGCCCTGCGGCGACTTCTACAACATGGGCGGATGGTGGTGGCGTGAACCTATCGAGAGATCACAGAACGGCCTCTGGATCGTGCCGTCGATCTCGCTTGCGCCGGACGAGCCGATGTTCATCGTCAACCTCGAAAAGGCCCCCGCGAGTGAGCGGTTCGCGTGTGAGTTGACCGACGCCCTCAAAGCCGGCAAGCGCATCACCATGATCGGGTTCCGCAAGGACCTGGGCGTGATCCCCGCCGTGGACAAGTACTACACCGGCGACTACGCGACCGACGAGCGCGGCCGCAAGTTCCAGGTCCTGAAGCCGACCGCGACCAGCCGTGTTCTCAACAGGACCGCCGGCGGCCAGGTTTGGAATCTTATAGACGGACCCCTGCAGATCAACAGCGAGGAAGTCTTTGGCCGGCACGGTTACCAGCCGCAGGACCTCGTCACCGGCCCGGAGAAGGGCATCGACCCATACAACGGCATCTTCGACATGCTGGGCGTCAAGCTCCTCGACTTCGGCCCCAGTCTCACCGGCTTCACATTCACCGACAACGGCGTCCCAACAACCGTCGTCACCGCCCACGACGCGAAGACGACGATCACGCTCCCGAGTGGCGCGGACTGCCGCTACGCGAACGGCGACAAGGCGAGCGACACTACGATCGCTCTCGAACCGGCCTCGCGCACCCTCACCAAGGCCCACTACGACTGGGGACCCGACGGGATCATGGTCGATACTCTGAACACGACCGAGACCGCCATCATCACCGGCACGGACCACGTCTCGATAGATACGCCGACCGCAGCCCCCAAAGAGGCGCCCTGCATCTGGATCGAGGGCGAAAAGCCCACCTCTCACAACTTCAACTACTCCTGGATGGGCGCCATTCCCACCCTCTCAGGCAACGGCTTTCTCGCGCTGGAAACGGCCGTAACTCCGCCCAAAGACACCGGCTGGTATGCGTCCTACGAGTTCTCCGCGCTCAAAGACGCCACATATCAGCTCTGGCTCCGCGAGAACTACCTCTCCTTCAGCTCGCCATCCTCCTATCGCGTGGACAGCGGCCGCTGGGTTCAATCCACGAACATGCTCGTACCGCGGGACATCGAGGTGGTCACGCTATACAACGCGGTCGAGGACACCCGGCAGATGTTCGCCTGGTATCACTACGGCAGCGTCAAGCTTGCCGCCGGCAAGCACACGATCACCTTCCGCGTAGATGAGCCTCGCCCCAGAGGCACCGTCCTCACAATGGCTGATGACCGCCCCTACGCCAAGCAGATCGACTGCATCGCCCTCATCGACGGCGGCTTCACTCCCGACGGCAAGCACCGCCCGACAACGCTGGCCGCCAACATCGAGCCGCCGATGGTGAACCTCCTGCCCAACCCAAGCGTCGAGTTCGACTCGAACGGCGATGACAAATGCGACGGCTGGACCCCTTCGTCAACCGACGGCCTCGAATGGACCAAGCCCGGCTGGGGCAACATCAAGGTCGAGGGCCTGTTCGACATCAACTGCGGCCTCAAGGACTCCTACGCCGAGCTTCGCGCGCTCAAGATAGCGGCGGGACCGGCCGAGCGGTTCTGGTCCAGCGCGCCCGTGAAGCTCGGCAGTGCCGCGAGCCTGCTCGCGGGGGGATTCGTCCGAACGAACGATCCGCACGTCGCCGCCTCCCTCCGCGTCAAATGGCTCGACGACCGAGGCAGCGTCATCAAGACCGACATCCTGCCCCACAAGGCCGCCGATTCCGAGTGGCACGCGATTGCAGCGACCCTCGCCCGACCCGGTGGCGCGACCACGGCGGTGTTCGAGTGCGTCGCCTCGCCGGGACCGTCGGGCACAGCCTGGTTCGACGACCTCGTGCCTGGCAAAACCGGCGCCCTGAGCACCCTGCGACTACCACGTCATTCCAAACTTGATCCAGAATCCAATGGCCTCGTGGTCTGGATGCTGAATCAAGTTCAGCATGACAAAGAGTGGTCTCCTGCGACTGCCAGGCAGACGGCCACGACGTCAGGTGCGAGCTGATCTTCAAGCAGTTCGTATGCACGGCACGAGATACGGCGACCTCGGCGAAGCCAGAATTCCCCAGAGGCCCGCCGCCATCATCGAGCTGGGGTTCCACGACAACTGCGCCGGCGACGCGCCCAAGCTCGAGTATACAAGGGCGTCTGCCGATACCTGGGCACGACGCCGACCTGGGGCATGTATTCCGACGAGTTCGTCACGAGCGGTCACAGCGGCGTGAAGGTTATGTGCGGCGCGTTCGATCCACCAACGTCGGCCTGGGCGGCGGCAACCGGCGTAGTTGTGACCGAGAGCATAGGTGGAAAGACCGTCGCGGAGATAGCGATCAGGGACTCAAGCGACATCGCGGCATTCTAGTTCAGGCCGTCTAGAATATGCCGGACAGAAACTCCCCGCCTCTGCCAAACTTCACATGGCCGTCGAGGTAGAGCACGTTGCCGCCGGCGTGGGGGTCGTCCCAGTCCGCGCGAGTGTGAGTCCGCGAGTAGAGGTGCCAGGTCTGGGCATCGCGCGCCGCGCCCAAATGGCTCGGGCTGGGGACCGAACTCATGGACACCCCGCTCAGCGGAAAGGTCTGCTGTTCATTACTGCCGGGCAACGTGTTCCCGCCGAGCCGCCACTGATAGCTCGAACCAAACTTCGGGTAGCAGCAGAGTTCCCACCGGTGCCTGGCGGGGTCGTCTTCCGACGAGCCCGTGTTGAAATTGCCATCGCCCTCCATCATGGGGGTAATGTTGTCGCTCGGGCAATGGAAGACCTTGAAGTTGTCATACGGGGTTACCGGGGTCGCCGGTTTGCCTGTAATATACGGCGCGATCAGGAAATGAATCTGATGCATGGGGTTGCTTGGCGAATTCAGACGCGAGGGTCCAGCCCAATCTGCTGCCCCGGGTGCTGGAAGACGGAGTAGAAGTTGATAGGCGACGCGTTGGGCATGAATCCCCGGTAGTCATCGAGGTAGAGCGACAAGCCCGTGTAGATCTGGTGCAGGTTCGAAGAACAAGTCGCAATGCGGCCGTTCTCTTTGGCTCGCAGGAACACGGGAAAGAGAATCGCGGCCAGGATCGCAATGATGGCGATTACCACCAGGAGCTCAATCAGGGTAAAACCAATTCTTGTACGTCTCATAGCTCCAACACCGTCCCCCCGTCTGCCCGCTCTTCCATTATACCCCAAAACCCGCTTGCAGGCAACGTCAAAACTCCATTCCCTATTATCGGCACGGATTCCCGTAACTGCATAGTCCCAAACACGGGAACCGCGCCGCGGATCTCCGCGGCGCGGTTCTCCGCCATTGCGTTTCGAAACGCGTTCCTAGCGCTTGCGGCGCCAGATCGCCAGAAGCGGCAGTCCGGCAAGCAGAGCAACAAACGTGCTCGGCTCGGGGACCTCGGTCAGCTTGATGGCGCTCCACTCGTGGTCGATGGACCAGCCATAGTCCCACTTGGCATACAGCCATGAGCCCTGATGCAGCCACATCATGGTGCCATTGGCGCCGGCGTTGTAGTCGGCGCTCTCGGGAACGTGCGAGCCCGGCCCGGTGGTGGCCCATTCTCCGGCGGCGGCACTGTTCGTCCCGATGTACTGGTGGTTCGTGCCGTACATACCCGCCCACGGAATGTTGGAGTCGATTGGGAACACCTCTCCGGCTGAGCCGCTGATCTGCGACTCGATCGGCTGCCAATCGAGGGCACCCGCGTCGGTCGGCACGAAGAACTCTATAGTGTAGAGCTTCGTAGCCGCCGACATGTCGGTGCCATCCGTCTTCCAGATGACGCGACGCACGCCGTCCATCCCGACGCCTTCCCATGCGGAAGCGCCGCCATAGCCGGCCCCCATGTGCTCGATCCAACCGCCACCCTGCAGGTCGCCGATTGGCAGAATCCACGAGTCACCGGGAGCTGCCGTCGCTGCAGCCGCTGTCACTAGTAACAGGGCCACAATCAACACTGATAGCTTCATTTCTTTCCCTCCTTTTAATGCTGGAGATCAGCATTGGCGGGCCTGCAGTATTCAGGCCCTGCCCGTGTGACAACAGCACCGTTATGAGCTGTCATCCACGCCTTATATCAAGTTCCGACACCGCGGAACGAGAATCCTCTTTCGCCCCCAAACGAGTTCAGCATTATTCAGTGATGCAAGACGACCAGATCACCCGCCCCGCGTATCCAGACGCTTCGCTGCGGGCTGTTGAGCGCGGGATCGACACTGCCGGGCACCAGCACCTCCCTGCCGGGCACTCCTACCACCGAAACAAAGTCGCCATCTGCAACCGCCGGGGCCGGGTCGATCCCCGGCTTCGGGACGATGATGTTGTTGTAGTAACACTTGACCGGGCCGCCGGGCGAGCCATCGTCGATCGTGAAGAACCTGCGCCAATCGCCCGGGCGCTCCTGGCCTCCGACGCCGCCGACCTTCCCGCATACCTTGACCAGCTTGCCGTCAAGAAGCGGGCTGCCGATATTCTTCAGAGTCGTGGCCAGAATAGGCGGCTGGCTGACCGGATCGGAATCCTTGCTGATCTCGATCGCGTCCAGATAGCGCATACCGGCCTCGTTTGTGCGCATGATCCCTCTGACATTAACGCGCTGCGCCGTGTTCGCTCCAGCCGAGACATCGCCCTGATAGCTCGACGCCACCCACAACGCGCTGGAGCGGTCGTCCTCCTCGATCGTGATATAGCCGGGAAACGGAATATCATACGCCGACGGCGACCAGCGCGGCAGATCGGCGTAGCTGAAACAGCCGCAAACGACCTTCGACTGAAGGCTCACCCACGTCTCGTCCGGCAGCGCCATCGCATCGGAGATCTTGTCGCACTCAACAGCCGTCTCGATGGTGCCGAACTCGACCTCGTCGTAGAAGTAGGTCTCCATCGTCCACCATCTCGCGCCCAGGACTATCGTGTCGAACGTGGCTCCTTCCTTGCGCGAGCCGTTGTAGACCAGCTTGTCGTCTACAAAGAACTGCACGTCCCCCGGCTCACCTGTGAACCCGTTGACCAGGATTGTGAACTTGCGCCAGCCCTGCCGGCGTTCCGCAAGCGGAACCTCTTCGTCGTCCTTCGGCACCACGTAGGAGTCAGTGGCGGAGTAGATACAACAGTTCTCGAAGAAGTCCCTGTCCCAGCCGCCTATTCCTGCCGCGCCCATCACGCCCACGCTGAACGCGTCCGCGTCCGGTGCGTCAGGATTGGCAAGCCAGGCGGAACCAAGGAGGGTGACATAGCCGTTCGGCCAACCCTCATACTGAGTTTCCGGACCTGGGGGCCAGGCAACGTCGTTGTCTTCCCATATCCAGCATTTCAGGTAGACATTGCCGCCATAGCTGGCGCCCAGTTGGTGCTGGCTGTTCCAGGCGTCCCGCCAGGATATCCAGCTTCTGACCCCATTCACTCCCGGCGTGCGGGGTTTGGCTTCCATGGCCAGCGAGTCCTGATGATCCTGAGCCCAACTGGCCGGACCGATCGTCCACAGGCTCAGATCGACCGGCGGTTCGAAGCTGTCGTGGAACAGCGTCGCGCAGTAGCCCCCCATGGCCATCGCGAGAAGCACGCCCATCGCGCAAGCCGCTATTCCCATTTGTCTTGCCGACTGCCTCATCATTGCCTCAGTCCGCTCGCCCCATGTGCTAGTGTGCACGCAAAATAACCAGGTCGCCTGCACCGCGGATCCAGACACTCCTCTCCGGACTGGTCGTGCCGGGCACGAGCACCTCTCTGCCGGCCACTCCCACCGCGGAAACAAAGTCGCCAAGGGCAACCGCCGGGTTCGGGGCGGAGCCCGGTTTCGGAACCACAATGTTGTTGTAGTAGCACTTCACCGCCCCGCCCGGAGAGCCGTCATCGATCATAAAGAACTTGCGCCAGTCTCCCGACCGCTCCTGGTCTGTGACGGTCCCCGCGGGCTTGCCGGGAATGTTGACAACCTTCCCGCAGACCTTGACGAGCTTGCCGTCAAGAAGCGGGCTGCCGATATTCCTCAAAGTGGTGGCCAGGATCGGCGGCTGGCTGACCAGCTCCGGCGCACCACTGATCTCGATCGCATCCAGATAGCGCATCCCGGCCTCGTTGGTCCGCATTATGCCCGTGACGTTGATGCGCTCCGCCATGTTCGTCCCGGCCGAGACGCCTGCCGGATAGCTCGACGACACCCACAGCGCGCTGGAGCGGTCGTCTTCCTCGATGGTCAAGTGGCCCGGGAACGGCTTATCATAGGCGGTCGCCGACCAGCGCGGCAGGTCGGAGTAGCCGAAGCACCCCGAAACGACTTTCGACTGGAGGCTCACCCACGTCTCGTCCGGCAGCGCCATCGCATCGGAGATCTTGTCGCACTCAACAGCGGTCTCGACGGTCCCGAACTCGACCTGGTCGTAGTAGTATGTCTCGGCCGTCCACCATTTCGACCCCAGGACTATCGTGTCGAGCGGAGCTCCGCCTTCTCCGCCGATCGCGACGTTGCGGTATCCGTTGTGGACGAGTTTGTCATCAATGAAAAACTGCACGTCGCCCGGCTCGCCCGTGAACCCATTGACCAGGATCGTGAACTTGCGCCACCCCTGCCGGCGTTGGGCAAGCGGAACATCTTCATCGTCCCTCGGCACCAGGTAGGACTCGCAGTTGGTGTAGACCGAGCAGTTCTCGAAGTAGTCCCTGTCCCAGCCGCCACGTCCTGCGTTACCCATGACACCGATACTGAATGCGTCCGCTCCCTCGGCGCCTGGGCTGCTGAGCCAGGCTGCGTTCAGAAGCGTGATGTAGCCGTTCGGCCAACCCTCATATTGAGTCTCCGGCCCTGGAGGCCACTCAAGATCATTATCCTCGAACATCCAGAACTTCAGGTAGACATTGCCGTCGTAGCTGGCGCCCAGTTGGTATTGGCTGTTCCAGGCATCCCGCCAGTTCGACCAGCTTCTGGTCCCGTTGACTCCCGGAGTGCGGATGTGGTTGTTCTGGCCGGCCAGCGAGTCGTGCCAATCCGAAGACCAACTCGCCGGGCCGATCGTCCACAGGCCCAGACCGACGGGCGGTTCGAAGTTGTCGTAGAGAACAGTCGCGCAGTAGCCACCCGCCGACGCGGCAAGAACCGCGGCGACCGTGCATGCCACGATACATGCTCTGCCAAACAGCCACTTCATCACTACTTCTCCCCCCACTCCCAAGACCTACTCCGGGATTACAACGATATCAGACTGACCGGTCCATTCATTTGTCGGTCGTGGATACACGACGTGAACTACGGTCGTGTGATCGACGGAATTCATTTCGGTCGCATACGTGCCCGTGATAGCGACATAGCTGCCGTCAGCCGGGCACCCGGTGAAGAACGGGTCCACCTCCAGCCCCTTGGCGTCAATTCTGATGCCCTTGGCTCTGTCTGTAGAGCTCGATTTCGGTTTGCCGGCATCGAGCCCCGTACCATCATCCACGTAGCAGTACCAGTACGCTCTGTGGTTCACTCTTCCGAAAACGGTCACCAGCATTCCCTCGGCGCTGGCGCCCGTATCCAGTGAACTCTGGGCCAACCCTTTGTTGCTCACGGCTACCGGTTTCAAATCGACCCCTGTCTCGCCCGTTGGGACGACTGCGGGAAGCCTGCTGCCATCCGTCCAACTGGATAGGTAGCCGACCGGGTTCCTGTCGTCAAGCTGCGGCGGCGTGGTATAGTAGGGGTCGTCCTTCGAAATCGCCCCAATCGCACGGACCGCGTCCCCGCGTGAGAAACTGAACTGGCCCATGCTCTCGTCCCATATCCGAGCAACGTCGCCGGAACGAGTGGCCCGCAGAAGTATCCCACCTGACCGATCGCGCTTCTCGAGGTACACATCCACGTATTTCGGGTTGCCGTAGTTGTCCCGCGTCAAGACCATGTTCGCAACTACCAGGTCGGCTACCTCAACAAGCGTGCCTACCGGGCTGGTTCGCGCGACATCCACCCCGACCGGATCGTCCTTGACAATCTGAATGTCGTCCACGTTGAGAATCGTCCCCCACTGGTAGCCCCCGGCGGCTGCCGGATTCGAAGCGCCATGGCTGTGACTGACCCTGAACCCTATGTAGTAGCCGGGACCGGGGTAGTCGCCGCGCGGGCCGATAGAGGTCGGAAGCTCGTCGGGGCAAGCCCCGAAAGCAATCCTGTTTGTGAACGTCTGCCACTGTCCCGGTTCCTCTCCGACAGGATGGGACTCGAAGTCCCGATTGCTGAGGTAACCCGGCGGATCCGGCGGATCATTGGTGATGGGAGGATAAACGGGCTTGAAAGGCTGAAGCCACGTCCAGTATTCGCTTATGCCCATCCAGTCCATAGACTTCGGGAACGGCGGAAGAGTCTGCAGGAAGCCCGAGTTGGGATCCCACGGGTCCCAGACGCACCAGTTCGTGTAGCCGCATCCCACATTGCACCAGTCCGTCCATCTATACTGCATGTCCGGATCGGCCGTGTTCAGGTTCCACACACTGCCTTTCCACGTGACCGTGTAGACGCCGGGGCCCGAGGTTATGTTCGGCGAAACCACACGTAGGTCGCCGTGCGAGGTCCAGATGTGCAGGCAGGGGTTAGTCGGATCTCCGGTCTGGGCGTACTGGCCCTTGAGCCGGCTGAAGCCCATCTTTCCGCGCTGTTGATTGCAGAGCTGCGGCTCCTCATCGGCCCACGCATTGAACGCCGCCGTCCAACCCTCGGGCAGCGAGGCCGTAAACGGCGGGGACATGTCCGCATCGGTATTGACGGGGTGGTCGCCGAGATCGGCACAGCTCATCCAGTCGTATGTATCGAGTTCGGCAATGTCAATCGGTTTGCCGTACTCCATGCAAGACTTATTGTAGGACCACTGATCCCAGTAGCCTTTGAGGTCCTGCCCGGGAGCATACGGCGAATCGCCCGCATAGAGGTCATCCACGTAGAGAGTGCTCGCCGTGGTCGACGTAAACCCGACCGATGCAAGACCCGTCGCAGCCCCTGAGTCCCGGAATCCGAGGACGGCGGCGTTGTAGCCGCCCTGGACGGCGGCGCGGTAGCTGCTGTTCGAGTAGTCGAGCTTGACCGTGATGCGATACCACTGGTCCCGCTCGTAGCCGGCCAGCGCAACCCACGTTCCGCCGCCGCTGCCATCGCCGTTAAGGGCCTCTATCTTCCCGTTGCTGTTGAAGCGCACTGCCGCCGCGACGCTGGCCAGGTCCTGCGTGCCAACGTAGACGTATGAGAGCGCGAAGTTCGACGAGCTTCCTGATATAGCACTGGACGTACTGAACGCTGCGCACGATGTCCGGCGTGAAGTTCCGATACGCGCTCTCGTTCGCGAAACCTACGCCCTTGACGAGGCTGTGGCTCTGCGCGCCAATCGTGCCCGTGCCGATCCAGTCGTGCTGGCCCGAGAGCTGCCCTGTCGTGAAGTCCTCGAAATTGGTGGTGGGAGGGCTGTAGGTGCGCGGCGTGTAGCCGAGGATCTCGTGGCCGTCCTCGCTGATGCGAGCGGGCCACTGATGCGACTCACCGCCGATGACACCCGGATAGCCGTATGTGCTGCTGTCCCCGCTGTTGTTATACGCCCAGTCGTGCTGGACAAACGGAGCCGAGAAGTCCTCCTGGAAAACCACTGTGTCGCAGACCGCACACGACGTAATGAGCGCCAGCGCAAGACCCACAACTGCTGCCTTCAGCAACGTCATCTTTCTCCTCCAGAACCTGATACACATTGCCTGCCTGATCCGTCTGGCAAGCAAACATCATGTCTTAAGGCCAGGAAGCACAGTCCGCTGTCAAGAAGTCGTGCTGGAACCACAAGGTCCGCCACTACTGCGGTAGGGGGGCTGACCGCAGTCCTCTTGATGGCAGCCTCGACTGTGGGTAAGACAGACGAGCAACCTAAGCTCGAATGAGACCACCTTACCCCACGGTTTCAGTAATAGCACGGGTTCATGTTGATTGTCAATAGGCTTTTCTGCAAAACCTGCGCAAATATCCCTGGCCGCCTCGATTCGGCCACCGCCGTTGACAAGCAGGGAATGTGGGGCTATATTGAGGTTGTCCGCGCAATACACGCCGGGCGCGTAGTAACAAGGCCAGGAGACGCGACTCGACCTGCCATAGGCTCAGTCTCGCCCCGGCCCGGAGGCAGTATTCATGAAGTTCTACAGTGTTGCTCTGACCATACTCCTGGCCGCTCTCCTGGCGCCGAGCGGCGCGCGCGCGACAGACACGTGGCAGACGCTTTGTCCTGGAGTCACATACCTCCACCGCACGACCACGTCTCCCTACCACTGGAGCATCCACGTCGTCAAGGTGGACCTCACCAACCCGCGCGTGCGAATCCGTGTGGTCAAGAAGCAGGACTCCAACCAGGACGACTGCGGCGAGACCACAAGCTCGATGTGCCGCCGCTACGGCGCTCTGGTCGGCATCAACACCGACTTCTTCCTGATGACCTGGCCGCACACATCCTCACATCAGCCGCAGGGCTACTGCGTTACCGATGGATACGTGATGAACCCCAGTCCTATTGTCGCCGGACGGGCTGCTGTGCAGTTTTCAGCCGGCAATGGTCTTACCGCCCTGAATGCGCCCAGCAGCGTGCGATCGTGGTGGCACAACTGCACGGGAGGTGGGCCCATAATCCTCCAGAACGGCGTGATAGGTATCGTTACCGGAACGGGCCCGTACGCAACCAGCCGCGATCCGTACACGGCTTGCGCGCTTTCGAGCGACGGCAAGACGCTTATCCTGCTGGTCGAGGACGGCCGGTGGTCCGGCGTCTATGACGGGATAACCCCCATGGAGATCGCCAACGTGCTCGTCGAGATGGGCGGCTACCAGGGAATGCTGTTCGACGGCGGCGGATCGACCACGATGGCCATCAACGGCAGCGTCGCGAACCATCCCTCGGACGGCTCCGAGCGCAAGGTCGCGGCCGCGCTCTGTGTCATCGACGAGGACGCCCTGCCCAGCCCCGCATACACGCCCTACCAGACGGACTTCGAAAGCCCGGTTTTCGCACTCGGCAATATCGACACCATCGATGGCTGGTCCAAAGACGGCGGCGGAACGGCGCAGATCGTCAGCTCTCCCAATCACTCAGGCTCGCAGGCACTGCGCATCAACGGCGCGGGGGCTTCTCACTATACCGGGTCCATGGGCAGCGAGTCGGTCACCTGGATAGACGCCTGGATGCTGATGACCAGCAAGACGACCGGAACGCTCTACGCCAACTCGGCGAACGGCCCGTGCACGGTGGTCTCATTCCAGTCCGACGGCAAGATCCACTACCTGTCGAGCACTGGCTACGCGGTGCCCACGATAAGCTACTCGACCAATACCTGGTACAGGATCACGCTGCGTGAGGACTTCCATCTCCTCAACTGCAGCGACCGCACCAATCCCCTGGGCACGTACAGCCTGTATATCAATGGCGGGCTGCTGGCAACCGGAGTGGCGTTCTGCAACTCGGCAGCCGGCGTCGGGATCAACCAGGTCCGGTTCGAGCACTCCGGCGGTGGCTATCTGCTCGCCGACGACCTCTGTGTGAGCAATATTGAGCCAAGGCACTCGCGGATCGACGCCAGCCTGGCAAGAAACCTGCCCGACGGCTCCAATGTGGAGATCGCGGGCCCGATAGTCGCGTCGAATCTGCCCGACGCCTACTACGCCGAAAACTCCGACCGCACCGGCGCCATCAAGCTGATCACATCGCAGGCCCCGACCGCGGGCTCCAGGGTAACCGCCACCGGTCGCATCGCCACCGTCAGCGGCGAGAAGGCTCTTCAGTGCAACTACCTCCAGGTAACGGACACCTCAATGCCCATTCCCGAGCCGCTGCACCCCTCGCTACGCGATCTGAGTCGGATGCGCCCCGACGATCTGCCGTCCGGCATCGGCGTACCGCTCTCCGGCATGAGAGTGCGCGTTGACGGCGAGATAGTCAGGGTCGAAAGCGACCGCTTCTACATCGACGACGGAGGCGTGCCCGGCGGCGTGCCGGTTCTCTACGGCGGCCTGTCGGCTTCCGAGATCGGAGAGCATGCCGATCATCGACGGGTTCGTCGCGGCCTGCCTCGAGCCAACAGGCTGGGTGACCGCGATCCGCCCGCCCAGCACCGGCGGCGTGCGGATTCTCTAGGTAGTCCACGGTCGGCAACCACCAACCGCCCAGTCCTGAGTAGCGCGACAGCGCGTATCGAAGGGCGGCCAATGGTGCACGGCCGCGCGATGTATCCACGTCTCGGCTTGCAAAATGCGGGATATTTGGCTATAATACCAAATATGAGGCAATGATCCGATATGAACAGACGTGCTTATGAAGAGAGAGCAAAGATCATAAAGGCGCTGGCGCATCCCAGCCGGCTTATGATGGTGGACGCGCTTGTGGACGGCGAGAAGTGCGTCTGCGAGCTGCGCGAGCTGGTCGGCTCGGATATGTCCACCGTCTCCAAGCACCTGGCGCTTATGAGAGAGGCCGGGATAGTTGAGGACCGCAAGGTCGGACAGCAGGTGTTCTACAGCCTGCGCTGCCCGTGCATAGTCAGCTTCTTCGGCTGCGTGGAGGCAGTGATGAAGTCCAACGCCAAGGAGAAGATGGAACTCGTCCGGATAGGCCATGACGTATCTATAGGTAGATGAGCTCGAGAGAGCTTTTCTTTTTGGGTATATAGTTGGTTATTTAGCCAATATACCAACTAGCGCACGGCTTGATAGTAGAGGACCGGAGGTTATCCATGAAAAGATCCAGATTCTGGGCACTGGCTGCGCGAAGTGCAAGACTCTCGCCGAGAACGCCGAGAAGGCCGTCGATATGGCCGGATGGACGCGGAGATCGAGAAGGTCGAGGACATCAAGGAGATCATGAAGTTCAAGATCCTGATGACCCCCGGCCTGGTGATCGACGGCGAAGTCAAGGCCGCCGGACGCGTCCTCTCGCCCGAGGATATAAAACTGCTGCTGGCGGATGGAGGCAATGTATGGCAAACGAACTACCTGGCCTGGTAATGTGCGTGTGCACCGGCAAGTGTCCCGGGTTCGCCAAGATGGATATCTGGGACTTCATCAACCGGGTGCGCGTCGAGCTGCCGGTCGAATACGGCTTCATCCATCCGCAGCTCTGCGAGGAGGACGGCGACCGCTTCCTCGCCGACATGCTCAAGGCGGGCAGGAAGCTGGTCATAGCCGGCTGCGCGCCCGAACATGCAGATAAAGCTCTTCCGCGATGCCTTCGAGACCGCCGGGCTGGACGTCAAGACCGATATGGTCCCGCTGGATATCCGCGAGATGACGACCGACGAGGCCGTGGACAAGGTCACCGAAGGCGCTAGCCGAGATGGGGGTGGAGCACGATGGCTGACGATACGTTCATGGGCGTGAAGCGCGATAAGATCGACTGGTGCTCCCACCATCGACTACTCCAAGTGCACCTTCTGCATGGAGTGCGATAAGTTCTGCCCGCACCAGGTCTTCGAGCGGCGCGAGCGGCCAAGCTCGTGGTCGCCAACCCAACAACTGCGTCGTCTTCTGCAGGGCGTGCGCAAAGACGTGCGGCCCGGACGCGATATCATTCCCCAGCAAGCCCGAGACCATCGCGGCGATCAAGAAGATCCGCGAGGAAGACGAGCAGTGAGCATCGACTTCCTGACCGTCACCCACGACAAGTTCGTCTTCAAGATACCCGCCGAGGGCTATCTCTTCAATGAGAACGACTGCTGGGTTCACGTGACCGACAATAGGGCGCGCGTGGGCGTGTCGGACTTCGTACAGCAGAGCCTGACCGACATCACCTACTTCGAGCCCGCGCGCGTCGGCACCGAGATCGAGCAGTTCGACGAGGTCGGCTCCATTGAATCCGGCAAATCGATGATGGACGTGCTGTCTCCCGTCTCCGGCCGCATCGTCGCGGTCAACACCGAGCTTGTGGATTCGCCGGAACTCGTCAACGAGGACCCCTACGGCAAGGGCTGGATCGCCGAGATAGAGCTTCGGACTTCGACTCGGACAAGGCGCTGCTTCTGGATGCCGCCGCGTATGCCGAGGTCGTTGCAGCCAAAGCGGAAAGGACAACGAAGTGACGCAACGCGCAAACAAAACCATTGTGATGCCCTGCAGCGGCATCGGAAAGGTCCACGGGCTGATTGCGCGCGAGGCCACCTACGCGTCGCGGCTGGCTCCGGGCGACGCCGAGACACTCTGCCTGGCGCTGCTGGTCTCCGGCGACGAGGAAGCCCTGGCAAGATTCGCGAGGCCGATTGCATCGCCATCGACGGCTGCCCCAAGCTCTGCGCGGCAAAGAACGTGGAGATGGCCGGGGGGCAGGCTCGTGAAGTCGATTCGGGTGGTCGATGCGCTCAAGAACCATCGCGGCGCGAAGCCCGGAACCGCCACGGCACTTGCCGACGACGGATGGACGATCGTGTGCGAGATAGCCCGACGACGTAACGCGGACGCCGAAAGCGAGGTGAAGTAGCGATGGCGGACAACGGCATCAAGGTCGGCGTCATTTCGTGCAGCGGTGAGGAGTTACCGGAGGGCACGATCTCCCGCCTCGCGACGCGCCGGGTCCTGGAACTGCTCCGGCCCGAAAACACGGTAACGATCTGCCTGCCTCTCTTTCTTGCAGGAAACGAAGCGGAGCAGGAGTTTGCCCGCAAGCATCCCACGATCACCGTGGACGGCTGCGATAAGTTGTGCGCCAGGAAGGGTACTGAGAAGTATAGCGGGCCGGTCAGCGCGGCGCTGGTCGTGTCGGATATACTGAATGGCGAGTGCAGTTGCTGCGCTCGTTCGGCAAAGGATCGGTCCGAAAACGACAAGGAAGCCGTCTGGATCGTGTCCGAGGAGATCGCCAAGGCGGTTGACGCGATTCTTGCCGAGAACGGCGGGGCCTGCTGCTCTGCTGATGAAGCGGACGGCGCCGCCTGCGCATGTTCGAAGCCGGTTCCCGGCATCGAGATCGAGGTCGCCGGCAAGCCGGTTACGATCGCCGGCCTCGGCCTGATCTTCGATCATCTGGCCGAGACCGGCCTTGCAGCTGATGATTCGAGCGGCCATAAGCTGCTCGAGACGGTGCGTATCTATCACCAGATCGAGCCTGAAGAAGAGAACGCCTACAAGGCGGCTCTGATATCCGCATACAAGACCTACAGGAGGCAATAGGACGATGAAGAGCAACTGGTTGAGAGTCTCGGTGGCGATGGCTACGGCGCTGGTCGTAGTATTCGCAATCGGCGCGGGTTGCGCAACCAACAGCAAGGACGCCAAGTCGCCGGCGAAGGCCCCCGCCAAGGCGGCCCGAAGCAGCTTCCCAAGCTCCTGGAGCTCGGCTCGACGAAGTGCATCCCCTGCAAGATGATGGCCCCCATTCTCGAGCAGCTCGCCAAGGACTACAAGGGCCAGCTCGACGTCGGGTTCATCGACGTCTGGAAGGACACCAAGGCCGCCGACAAGTATAGGATCAAGAGCATCCCCACGCAGGTATTCTTCGACGCCAAGGGCAAAGAGTTCTTCCGCCACGTGGGCTACTTCCCCAAAGAGGACATCCTGAAGGCATTCAAGGATCACGGCATCAAACTCAAGAAGCCCGCCGATCCGAAGAAACCCGCCGACTCAAAGAAGCCGGCCGATCCAAAGAAGCCCGAAGGCAAGAAATGATGGGAGGCTGGTAGCTTGGAGCATCTTTGGAACACGCTCTATCCTCTGCTGGACAGGGCAATGCACGGAGCGGCGCCCTTCGCTCTGGCCGGCGCGCTCGTCTGGGGCGCTCTGAGCGTAGTGCTGAGCCCGTGCCACCTGTCGAGCATACCGCTCATCGTCGGCTTTATCAGCGAGCAGGGGACCATGACGACCCGCAAGGCGTTCGGGCTGTCTCTGATGTTCGGACTCGGCATCCTGACTACCATTGCCGCCATCGGCGTCGCCACGTCGGTCGCCGGGCACATGCTGATGATAGGCAAGGGCGGCACCTACGTGCTCGCCGCGGTCTTCTTCATTGTCGGGCTTCACCTGATCGGCGTCATACCCATGCCGGTCTCCGGTCCCGGCAGCGTCGGCCTGAAGCGCAAGGGTTTCCTTGCCTCGTTCATACTTGGCCTTGTGTTCGGCATCGCTCTCGGCCCGTGTACGTTTGCGTTCATGGCCCCGGTCCTTGCACTGACGCTCGGGGTCGCGGCCGCCGCGCCCGTCTTCGCCGCGCTGCTGCTCGTGGCCTACGGGGTCGGGCACTGCTCGGTGATCGTCGCCGCGGGGACGTCGGCCGAGGCTGTCCAGAAATACCTTAACTGGAATGAAAAGTCCAAAGGCACGACCATCATCAAGCGCATCTGTGGTATCCTGGTAGTCCTGGGTGGAGTCTACCTCATATATGCAGCCAACTAGCTCAACTACAGCCCGGCCGCGGGCGGGCGATCTAGAGATCATCAGGTGGTCCGAGCCGACTGTCGAGGCGAACCTCGCGGTCGATGAGCGCCTCGCGCGGGAGGCCGGGCAGACCGGCCGCCGCGTCCTTCGCCTGTGGTGGGGCAGCGGCACAACCGCCGTCCTCGGCTGCGGCGACAAGCCGGAGAAGACTCTGAATCTGGAGGAGTGCGCGCGCCGCGGGGTCGGCTGGCTCAAGCGCGTCACCGGCGGCGGCACCGTGCTGCAGACGCCGGGGGTCCTGAACTACTCATATACAGCGCCTGACTCAGGCTGCCCGGACATCAGGAGAACATTCGAGCAAGGCGCGGAGTTCATAAGATGCGGCCTGTCTCAGCTTGAAGTAGACGCACGCCATTGCGGCATATCCGATGCCGCTGTCGGCGACCGCAAGGTCTCCGGCAATGCCCAGGCTCGGAAATGGCGATCTATCCTGCTGCACGGAACAGTTCTGGTTGATCTCGACTTCGATCTCGTGGAAGCCGTCCTCAAGCACCCGGCCAAAGAGCCGGACTATCGCGTGCATCGCAGCCACAGGGAGTTCATGGTCACGCTGCGCGAGCTTGGACTGACCGCATCCGCGGCGGAGATCGAGGCTGCGTTTGCTCGGGCGGCTGTCGTGTTGCAGCAAGCATAAGTTACTGTAGTTGGAAAGGCGGAAGAACGGTGTCGCACCGTCGTTCGTGTGTCATTTCGCTCGCCGTCGGATTTCTCGTGGCTTCGGCAGTCCGTCCGGCTGGTGCGGAGAACACAGATGAACACGATTGGCAGAGCTATGCGCAGGTCCGATACACCGCTCCCGAGAATCAGGGAGGCTATCTGAGCCTTAGAAGACTGAAGCTGTTCGGCCAGGGTCCGATAGCAGGCAACTGGAGCTACTATCTCCAGTTTCTCAACAAGGAGAATAACCATAGTCAAACAGACGACGGTATATGGGCCCAGGAGGCCAATGCAGTTCTCTCTGCGAAGAGTGGCAAACTGACGGCCGGTCAGTTCAAGCCGCCATTCGGCATGGAGCGATTCATTGCCGACTGGATCATCCCTTTTGTCGAGCGAAGCCAGCCGACGGATCGGCTGATACCAGACGGCAGCGTCGGGGCCTCATTTGCCCGGGACTATGGAGCGCAGTGGCAGACGAAAAGCTCGCGCGGCTTGAGCGTCGCATCGGGTGTGTTTGCCGGTAACGGAGCCAACAACTCATTCGAGGGCAATGGGCCGCTGCTGGTGTCGCGAGCGACTTACGATAGGAAGCATCGCGGACAAAGACACTTTCACACGGAGTTGGCGTTATCTTGGCGGGCAGATGCGAATATCGATTTCCGTGGGCAACTTCCCGGAGCGCCTGCCGGATACGCCGACTTCTCCGGGCAGGATATTCGCCAGGATCTGGCTGTTGCCTATGAGTGCGCCAGGAATTCGCTGCACGCGGAGTACCTCGCTGCTCAGGTACCTACAGCGACAGGCTCGCCGTGCCGAGCATCAATGCTGATGGCGGCTACATCGAGTGGACTCACGATCTTACCAGCCGTTGGCAGAGCGCCGTGCGTTACGAGTTCTTGAGTCCGCACACGTCCGCCCGCGACGCCAAAGGCCTGGCGTGGACCACTGTCGCCGTCAACTACCGCATCCGGTCGGACTACGAACGTGTACAACTCGATTACAGTATTAGGCATGAGAACGGAGCGCAGATCGAAAACAATGCGCTGGTGGTGCAGTACCAGCGGTTCTTCTGGTAGTCGAAGTTGGCGGTATGGCGCGCAATAACCAACATTATTCAATTGAGGAGACAAACAGAATGCTAGACAAAGAACTACTCGAGTTTGGACAGAAGTTTCACGGGCACAAGTGCCCCGCGATGCCGATGGGCCTGAGGGCCTCTCTCGCGGCAATGACGAAGCTTGGAGTCGAGCACGCTCCCGACGGACAGCTTGTCGCCCTCATCGAAATCGATGAGGACCACTGCGCCACGTGCTTTGCCGACGGAGTGCAAGTCGCAACTGGCTGTACGCTCGGCAAAGGCAACATCAAGAAACTGCACTACGGCAAATGGGGCCTTACGCTCATCGACAAGAAGAGCAAGAAGGCTGTTCGGGTTTCCCCTAAAGCCGAGGCGATGAAGAAGAACAAGGAATCCGAGTTCATGAAGCTTCGGTCCTCGGGAGTTCCCGCTTCTCAGGTGCCCGCCGAGATCGCCGACCCGCTTGTGGAGATGGTCTCCAACGCCCCCGACGAGATGCTGCTCAACATCGGCGAGGTATTCGATTACGATTGGCACGACGCCCCTCACACGTTCGAATCCGTCGTGTGCGAGTCCTGCGGTGAAATGGTGGTCACACGCAACGCGAGGGTGAAAGACGGCAAAGCTGTCTGCATTCCCTGCTCGGGATACGGCAAATAGGACCAACCGCACGGGGGCGCATTGCGTCCCCGTGCTGAATATCGGACCAGGAGTGAAATATGATCGCGGTTCCCATCCTAGCTGCTCTACTTGGCAGCGTGTTTGTCGTATCCATCATATTCTCCATGCTCGGTCAGGGCGGTGGAACCCTCTACACTCCTGTTCAAGTCTACCTGGGCATCGGCTTCCACACGGCTGCAGCGACGAGCTTGTTTCTCATAATGATGACTTCGTTGTCGGCGACCGTCGTGTTCCGCAAGGCTCGGAAGATCGACTGGATGCTTGCCGTTGTGCTTGAGTCTGTTACCGCGCTCGGCGGATTCCTGGGAGGGCTGTTTTCGGGCCGACTATCCGGAGCGGCACTGTCGATTGCGTTCGCTGTGATCGTGATAATCGCAGCGGTGTTCATGATACGCAAGTTTGAGTCCAAACAGCCGGACGGCTCTTCGGTGCGTAGCCTCATCCGGTGGCGGCGCGAGTTTGCCGGCCAACCTTATTCGGTCAATCTGCTTGTTGCGCTTCCTGCCTCATTTGTGGCAGGAGCCGCAAGCGGGTTGGTGGGCGTTGGTGGAGGCATACTGAAGGTACCCCTTATGGTCCTGCTGCTTGGGGTCCCAATGGACATCGCGGTCGGCTCAAGCGCGTTTATGGTCGGAATAACGGCGGCAGGCGGCTTCGCCGGCCACGTGATATCCGGCCATTGGGACTGGAAGACATCGCTGATTCTCGCTGCAGCGGTCCTGATCGGCGGACAGATCGGCGCACGCAGATCGATTACGATCGACAAGGACAAACTCCACGCGGCTTTCGGGTGGTTCCTTCTTGCCATCGCCATCTCGATGATCCTGAAGGCCGTGCTCTGAGAGACAAACATGCTGCAACCGACAAACCGAGGAGTAGCCGATTGAAGAAGATCATCTTTGTTTGCATCCACAATTCCGGGCGCAGCCAGATGGCTGAGGCATTCGCAAACAAGCTCGGCGCCGGCAGGATCGTGGCCGAGTCCGCCGGAACCACGCCCGGCGATGCGCTCAACCCCGCGATGGTCCAGGCAATGAGCGAGATCGGCTACGACATGGGCGGGCACCATCCCAAGCCCATGACGCTCGAAATGGTGGACTCCGCCGACCGCATGATCACGATGGGCTGCGGCGTGGACACCGAGGGCGTCTGCCCGGCCTCGTTCATCCCGACCGAGGACTGGGGCCTCGACGACACCAAGGACCAGCCCATCGAAAAGGTGCGCGCGATCCGCGACGAGATCAAGGCGAGGGTAGCGCGCCTCATTGAAGAGATCACCGTCGGCGAGGGTTAGCATGAGCGAAGGAATCACAAGAAGGCTATCGTGTTTGGACAGATACCTCACGCTCTGGATATTCCTGGCGATGGCCGTCGGCGTGGGAGCGGGCTATCTGGCTCCCGGCATTGCGGCGTTCTGGAACAGGTTCTCGGTAGGCACCACCAACATCCCCATCGCCATCGGCCTGATCCTGATGATGTATCCGCCGCTCGCCAAGGTCAGATACGAGGAACTCGGCGAAGTCTTCCGCGACTGGCAGGTGCTCACGCTCTCGCTCGTGCAGAACTGGATCGTCGGCCCGATCCTGATGTTCTTCCTCGCCATCATCTTCCTGCGCGGCTATCCTGAGTTCATGGTCGGCCTGATCATGATCGGCCTCGCGCGCTGCATCGCGATGGTGATCGTCTGGAACGATCTCGCCCAGGGCGACGCCGAGTACGCCGCCGGCCTTGTCGCGTTCAACTCCATCTTCCAGGTGCTGTTCTATCTCGGTCTACGCCTACATCTTCATCACCGTCCTGCCGCCGCTCTTCGGGCTCAAGGGCGTCGCGGTGCACGTCACCATCGGCGAGATCGCCAAGAGCGTGTTCATCTACCTCGGCATCCCGTTCATCGCGGGGATTCTCAGCAGGGTCATCGGCGCTGAGAACCAAGGGCCGCGAGTGGTATGAGAAGCGCTTCATCCCACGCATCAGCCCCGTCACGCTGATCGCCCTGCTCTTCACGATCATCGTCATGTTCTCGCTCAAGGGCGAATACATCGTGCGGCTGCCGCTCGACGTCGTTCGCATCGCCATTCCGCTGCTCATCTACTTCGTGGTGATGTTCCTGGTCAGCTTCTACATGGGCAGAAAGATCGGCGCGAACTACGAAGACGGCGACGCTCTCATTCACCGCCGCGTGCAACAACTTCGAGCTCGCGATAGCTGTAGCGGTGGCGGTGTTCGGAATCAGCTCCGGGCAGGCGTTCGCGGCCGTGATCGGGCCGCTGGTCGAGGTGCCGGCGCTCATCAGCCTGGTGAACGTCGCCCTATACTTCCAGAAACGGTTCTTCAAGCAGACTGCGTGAAAAGGAGGATTCCGCGATGTCCAAGGACAAGTGCGGATGCTGCGGGAGCGGTGGCGGAACCGCCAAAGGCAGCAGCGTCAGAGAGTTCGTCAAGGAGAAGTACGGCCAGGTGGCGGTGAACGCCTCCGAGCACAAGCAGACCAGTTGCTGCGGAAGTGGCACGAGCAAGGACGCGATCACCCGCGACCTCTACTCCGAGGCCGAGACCCAGGGCATACCGGTAGAAGCGCTGCTGGCCTCGATGGGCTGCGCCAACCCGCTCGCGCTGGCTGATCTCAATCCGGGCGAGGTCGTCCTTGACCTTGGCAGCGGCGGCGGCATCGACGTGCTGCTCTCCGCGAAGCGAGTCGGGCCGACCGGCAAGGCCTACGGGCTCGACATGACCGACGAGATGCTCGCGCTCGCCAACCGCAACAAGGCCGAGGCCGGCATCGATAACGCCGAGTTCCTCAAGGGCGAGATCGAGAGCATCCCACTGCCCGACGCGTCCGTGGACGTCATCATCTCGAACTGCGTTATCAACCTCTCGACGGACAAGGACGAGGTGCTGCGCGAGGCGTTCAGGGTGCTCAAACCCGGCGGAAGGTTCGCCGTCGCGGACATCGTCCTCACCAGGCCTGTTTCACGCGAGATCCAGGAGCACATCGGCCTGTGGACGGGCTGCGTCGCCGGCGCGCTCGAGATCGAAGACTACAAGCTCAAGCTGCTCCGGGCGGGCTTCCGGGACGCCGACGTCGAGATCGTCCGAACCTACTCACTGGACGATGTGGACGGCCTGGTCCCCGAAGACGTGATCTCGCGCTTCACCGGCGAGGAGATAGCCCAACTGATGGACTCGTTCGTAAGCGCATTCGTCCGGGCAACCAAACCGATGCGTTGCAGTTGCTGCGGGTAACGCGCGAGTGCCCACCCCGTTGGCGAAACTGAACAGATAACTGAGGCGCTGATGTCAGCTTCAGCGCCTCATTGCCTCTCAGCGTCTCAGCGATTCCGATCACAGCTTCCCGCTCTCGCTCATGTAGTAAAGCACCGGCACCGCCATTCTCGAGAGCAGCGTCGATGCCACCTCCCCCGCCATCAGCGAGATCGCCAGCCCCTGGAAGATCGGGTCCATCAGGATCACCGACGCGCCCACCATGACCGCCGCCGCCGTCAGCAGCATCGGCCGGAATCGCACCGCCCCAGCATCGACCACCGCCTCCTCGAGCGGCATTCCCTGCTTCCGTCGCAGCTCGATGAAGTCCACCAGGATGATCGAGTTTCTGCACGATGATCCCCGCGCCGGCGATGAAGCCGATCATCGATGTCGCCGTGAAGAACGCCCCCAGCAGGGCGTGCGCGGGCAGGATGCCAACCAGCGTCAGCGGGATCGGCGCCATGATGACGAGCGGCGTCTTGAACGACTTGAACCACGCCACCACCAGTATGTAGATCAGCACCAGCACCGCCGCGAACGCCGCGCCCATGTCCCTGAAGACTTCGTAGGTGATGTGCCACTCGCCGTCCCACTTCATCGCGTATTTGGTGGTGTCGAACGGCGCCGCCGTCGTGTAGTGCTGCACCTCATAGCCGAACGGCGTCTTCATCTGGCTTATGGCACGGTTCATCTTCAGGATCGCGTAGACGGGGCTTTCCTGAGCGCCGGCGACATCGCCGGTTACGTAGACCACGGGCTTGAGGTTCTTGTGGTAGATGCTGCGGTCCTGGGTCGTCTGCCTGACCTGCACGACCTCGCCCAGCGGGACGAGATTGCCCGATGCGCCCTGAAGCTGGATGTTCTTGATCTCCTGCAGGCTGGATCTCTGCGACAGCGGGCAGTTGCAGGTAGATCGGCACGTCCTCCGCGGCCTTGGGAATGTGCGCAAGCTCGATGCCACTGCCCGCGACGGCGAGCGCGATGGTCTGCGTGAGCTGGTCGGTCGGAATACCGTTCAGCGCCGCCTTCTCCTTGTCGGGGATCGAGCTCATACTTGACCTGGTTGGCCTCCACGTACCAGTCCACGTCGGTCACGCCCTCGGTGTGCTCGAAAACATTCCTGAATCTGCCTCGCGACCTGCCAACGGGTCTTGTCATCCGGGCCGTAGACTTCGGCCACCAGCGTCTGCAGCACCGGCGGGCCCGGCGGGACCTCGGCCACCTTGGCGTTCGCGCCGTATCTGCGCCCGATCTCGTGGATCTTGCCGCGCACGGACTTGGCTATGGCGTGGCTCTGGCGGCTGCGCTCGTCCTTGCCGACGAGATTGACCTGAATATCAGCCACGTTGCAGCCCTGCCGCAGGAAGTAGTGCCGCACGAGGCCGTTGAAGTTGTACGGGCTCGCCGTGCCGACGTAGCTCTCCACGTCGGTCACTTCGGGCATGGTGCGCAGGTAGTCGGCCATGGCGTTCGTCGCGGCGGCGGTCTGCTCCAGAGTCGTGCCCACGGGCATGTCCACGATCACCTGGAACTCGCTCTTGTTGTCGAACGGCAGCATCTTCACCGTCACGAGCTTCAGCGGAAGCATCGCCACTGCCGCCAGCAGCAGCACGACCACCAGTCCCGAGGAACCGATGCCTCTTGGTCGGAGTCCAGGATCAGCGGGTTCATGATCTGGCGGTAGACGCGGGTGGTCCAGCCCTCTGGCGGTGCGCACACGCGTGCTCATCGTGATGCGCGTCACCGTGCCGGGCTCGCTCTCGCATGCCTCGACCGCAGGATCCGATAGGACGCCCATGGCGAGATGATGAACGCGATCAGCAGCGAGAAGATCATCGCCGCCGTCGCGCCGATCGGGATCGGGCGCATATACGGCCCCATCAGCCCGCCCACGAACGCCAGCGGCAGGATCGCCGCGATGACCGCGAACGTCGCCAGGATCGTCGGGTTCCCGACCTCATCCACCGCCTCCGCCGCCACTTCCATCAGGTTGCGCCCGCTGGTTCGATGGGCATTCTGAAGTGCCGGACGATGTTCTCCACCACCACGATCGCATCGTCCACCAGTATACCTATGCGAGAATATCAGTGCGAAGAGCGTGATCCGGTTCAGCGTGTAGCCGTAGAGATAGAACACCAGCAGCGTCAGCGCGAGCGTCACCGGCACGGCTATCGCCACGACCAGCGACTCCCGCTTGCCCAGCGCGAACGCGATCAGCAGCGTGACCGAGATGATCGCGATCATCATGTGCAGCAGCAGTTCGTTGGACTTCTCGGTCGCTGTCTCGCCGTAGTTGCGGGTGATGGTGTAGTGAACGTCCGGCGGGATGATCGTGCCCTCCAGCGTCTTCACCTTCTCGAGCACGGCATCGGCAATCTTGATCGCGTTCTTGCCCTGGCGCTTGGCCACGGACAGCGTCACCGCCGGGTAGATCGCCCTTGGTATCGACGTGCGCGCCCTCTTGTGGCTGCGCCCGGGTCCGAACGCTATGTTGACGTATGTGCTCGGCTCCTCGGGGCCATCGTTCACCGTCGCCACCTCATCGAGAAACACCGGCCCGCCGCTTGCCGCGCCGACAACGACCTTGCCGACATCCTCCGGCGTCTGCAGAAACTGCCCCGTCTGCAGCGCGAAGTTGTAGTTGTCATTGGCGAAATGGCCCGCCGGGATACTGCGCGTTCGCGCCCTTCAGGGCCTGCTGGACCGCGCCCGGCGACAGGCCGTAGGCCGACAGCTTCGCCGCATCGAGCGTCACCTTGACCTGCCGCCGCAGGCCGCCGATGACCATCGTCTGCGACACATCGTGCACGGACTTGACCTGATCGTCTACCTGAGAAACCAGCTGCCGGAGCTGATAGCCGTCGTAGCCCTTGCCCCAGAACGTCAGCGCGAGGATCGGCACATCGTCTATCGACCGCGGCTTGATGAGCGGCTGGCTCGCGCCGGGCGGGATCTTGTCGAAGTTGGAGTAGAGCTTGTTGTAGAGCTTGACGATGCTGTCTTCGATATTCTGGCCCACGTAGAACCGCACCACCGCCATCGACTGCCCCGGCGCTGCTGGTCGAGTAGACGTACTCGACGCCGGGTATCTCCCAGATCAGCTTCTCCATCGGCGTCGTGACGCGCTTCTCGACCTCCTTGGCGCTTGCGCCCGGCATCTGCGACGAACACGTCCACCATCGGCACGATGATCTGCGGCTCCTCCTCGCGCGGAGTCATGATGACCGCGAACACGCCCAGAAGCACCGATGCGATGATGATAAGCGGCGTCAGCTTGGAGTCGATGAAGTACCTCGCGATCCTGCCGGCGAGACCGAGATGCTTGTCCATCACTCGCCCCCTCGATCCTGACCTTCGCTCCGTCCATCGGAAGCACGCCGGTATTCTCGACGATGACGCGATCCCCAGCCGTCAGCCCGGAAAGTATCTCGACTCCGCCGTCCATCTTCCGGCCCACTTTGACGGCCTGCATCCGGCACGTGCTTCTGCCCATCGACCAGGAACACCGTCGGCAGCCCGCCTTCATCGTGAATCGCGATCTCGGGAACCATGACCCCGCTGCTGAAGCTCACCGGGAAGCTGATCCGCCCGAACTCGCCCGACCGCGCCCTCAGGCTGTCGGGTAAATCCACCTTGACCAGGAACTTATGGCTGCTCGGATCACCCGCGGGCGAGATCACCGCGACCCTGCCCTCCGCCGTCCTGTTATCCGCGCCGACGATGACCTTCACCGTCTTGCCGACATAGAGTTCGGCCGCCGAGCTCTCCGCCACGGTCGCCTCCAAGTCGATAGTTGGACGTCGGCTTGTACCGCAATCACCGGCACGCCCGGCGAGACCGTGTCGCCGGGATCGACCATCCGCGGGAGATCACCCCCGCTATCGGCGAGCGATCGTCGCGTAGCCTAAGCTGCGTCCTGGCGTACTCCACCGCCGCCCGCGCCTGATGCACCTGCGACGCCGCCACCTGCGCGTTGCTCACGCTCATCTCGTCCTGCGCCGCCCCGCCGCGCGCCATCCGGAGCGCCTCCTCGGCCTGCTTGACCTGCTGCTGGGCCGATTGGATATCCTGGGTGCGGGAGCCCTCCTCGGTCATGCTCGCCTGCTCCTTAGCCGAGTCCAGTCTGAGCCTTGGCGATGTCGTAAGCGGTCTGGACGCCGTCGAGCCGCTGCCTGGACACCGCCCCCTGCTCGCAGAGCCGCTTGTAGCGGCCGAGGTCGATCTCCGCGTTCTTGAACTGCGCCTCGGCCTGAGCGACCGCAAGATGCGCCTGCGTGCGCTGCTGCTTGCGAGGGCCCGCCTTGAACCAGAGAAAGCTGCTCCCGCGCGGCCTTCAACTCGGCCTCGGCGCTTGCGATGCCCGTGCTGGTCTGGACCTTCTGCAGGCCGACGCCCGTGTACTAGCTCGGGCCGCACCCGCCTGCGCGGCGCTCAGAGCCGCCTGAGCCTGCGCAAGCTGAGCCTGCAGGTCTCTAGCCTCCAGCCGGATCAGCACCTGCCCCTTGCGGACGCGATCCCCCTCGCGCACGTATACCGCCGCCACGTTGCTCATTATCTTGGGCGCGATCTTCGACTCGACAATGGGCCGCACCGTCCCGGACGCCGATACTTCGTTCGCAATGCTGGATGCACCCAGAGTCACGGTCCTGACCGCTATCATCGGCTCGACAGTCGCTTCCGCCTCCGGCGCATGCCTGCCTTTGAGGACCGCCGCGGCCACGATCACCAGCACAACAGCACCGACTATCAGCGGCAGCTTCTTACGAGCTCTCGACTTTCCCTCTGGCTCTCCGTTCATCCTCGACCTCCAGCCTATCTGAGCCCAAATGCGCGCAGTATCGGCATCATCGGGCACCAGTTGGTAAACGCGGACTGCAGCAGGTTCAGTCCCACGAAAGCCGTGAACGCGAACCACCACGGGTTCACGAAGTATCCCAGCGCGACGCTCGCCAATACAAACGTGCCTGCTATCAACCTCAAAGCTCTATCTACCGACATCTTGGGTTCCTCCAATCTACGGGCGGCTGAGCGTTCAGACCCCAAGCACTCCGTTGAGCTTTGCCTCAATCGTAGTCTTGGGCTGCACACCCACCATCCGGTCCACTTCCTGTCCGCCCTTGAACAGTACCAGAGTGGGAATGCCGCGCACGCCGAACTTCGACGCCAGCGCCCGATTACTATCGACGTTCACCTTGACCACCTTCACTCTGCCGGCAAACTCGGCAGACAACTCATCGACTACCGGCCCGAGCATCTTGCACGGCCCGCACCACTCCGCCCAGAAGTCCAACAGGACCGGGCATTCTGACTTGGCCACTTCGGCCTCGAAACTGCTCTCTGTTACCTCAAGCGCGTTACTCATCACTACACATCCTTTCCGCCAACATACCCCCGCGGGGTATCGATCATCGTACAAAAACAGGCCGATCGCTCGGCCGTGGCCTCAGCGCCAACTGGCGCCATCTATCTCTTTCAAGTGAACGGCCCGCCCGGCTTGCAGGAATCCCCGCCGCCGGAGCTGAACCGGGAAATCTGCCGCTCGGTGTTGACCGACCCACAGTGCGGACACTTGGCGCCCTTTCGGTTCGCCCATATCGACTGCAGCACGGTAAACGCCGAGTGGCACTCCTTGCATTTGTACCTCATAGATCGGCATTGCATTACTCCTCTTGTCTATCTCATCGTAGGAGGGTTTTCCAAAACCCGAATCCCCCCCGTAGTAGGAGGGTTTTCCAAAACCCGATTGCTAGGCCAGGGTCAGAAACAGGCTCATCGCCTCTTCCATCGCGGCTTCTCGATTCCGAGTGCCGCCTCTATCGGCCATGCACTCCTTCATCTTGCTGGCGAGGATAATGAACCCCACCTTGTCAAAGGCTTTCCTGGCCGCGCGCAGTTGATTGAGCACCTCGGCGCACCCCTCGCCTTCTTCGACCATGCGCTGGATACCCCTCACCTGCCCCTCGATCTTGCGCAGCCTCATTAGCACATCGTCTCGCGTCTCCGTCGTCGTATCCTCCCTGTTCTCTGATACCCTAGGGGGTATGGTATACTCATCTTATACCACATTGCCCGGCTTGTCAACCCTCGCATGCACCTTTTCTTCAGGATTCTTCTGCAATAGCTGCCATTGACAAACCCAACCGCTCGTCCTATAGTAATGTAAGCGGTTACATGAGCTTGCGCGCAACCGACTGCATGAGGGACTCGCTTCGATGAAGAGCGTTACAATACAGGATGTGGCCCACGACACCGGCCTCAGCACGGCCACCGTCTCGCGCGCCCTCAACGAGCCCCATCTCGTCAAACAAAGCACGCTCGCCCTTGTCCGCGAGAGCATCGCCAGGCTCGACTACAAGCCCAACATCGGCGGCCGATTGCTGGCGCGTGGCAGATCGGGAAAGACCATCTGCTTCCTGTTCTCAAACAGGCCCTTCGTTCACACTATACATGCGCGCGTCCTGCAGGGCTCGGCGGACCAGGCCGATGCCGAGCAGGCCTGCGTGCTCTATGCGACCTGCAAATACTCCCCCGCCGACCCGCCCGCCGCCATCGGCATACCGCCCATTCTCGCGACGCGCGGACTGATCGACGGGATCGTCGCCGCCGGCACGAACTACGCCAACATCATCCCCGTCCTCGACAACATCGGCCTGCCCTACGTCGTTTTCGGCACGAACCTTATCGCGGGCGAGGACACGGTCGTGCCGCACGCGGTCTACACCGATGACGAGGGCGGCGGCTACCAGGCCACCCGCCACCTGATCGATCTCGGCCACACGAAGATCTGCTTCGTGGGCGATATATCTCTGCCCTGGTATCGTAGAAGATACCTGGGCTACGGGCGCGCGATGGCCGAGGCCGGCCTGAAATGCGAGCCTGCCGTCGGCTCCGCATTCGCCGGCGAGATGGAGATGGGCCGCAATGCCGTCAACGATCTGCGCGCGAACGGTTCGGACTTCACCGCGCTCTTCGTCGGCGGCGACGAGGGCGCCATGGGCGCAATCAGGGCGCTGCGAACCTGCGGCGTCCGCGTGCCCGACGACGTGAGCGTGGTCGGTTTCAACGACGACGAATCCGCCCGATTCTCCGAACCGCCGCTCACTACCATCTACGTGCCCAAGGAGGAGGCCGGCTCGGAGTGCGTGCGCATGCTGCGCAGGCTGATCACCAATCCCGATGACGACATTCAGCCCGTCGTGCTGCCAACCCAGCTCATAACGCGCGACACAACGAGCACCTTGTCATGCCAATTGTCATGCTGAACTCGTTTCAGCATCCATACACCCCCTCTCCCTTGAGGGAGAGGGCTGGGGTGAGGGTGAAAAGCTTGCATAGTCCGTCATGCTGAACTCGTTTCAGCGCCCACCAACCCCCTCTCCCTTGAGGGAGAGGGCTGGGGTGAGGGTGAAAAGCTTGCATAGTCCGTCATGCCGAACTCGTTTCAGCATCCAGAAAGCGAGACTGTTACCATGATCACAGACGCATTCGACCTCAAATCAAAAACCGCCGTCATAACCGGCGGCGGCGGAGTGCTCTGCAAATCGATGGCGCTTGAAATCGCCGCGCGCGGCGCGAACGTCGCCGTCCTCGACCTACGTGCCGACGCCGCCCAGGCCGTCGCCGACGAAATCACAAAGGCCGGCGGTCGTGCGATAGCCATCGCCTGCAACGTGCTGGAAAAAGCCAGCCTGGAGGAAGCGTGCGAGAAGGTCCTCGCGGAGTTCGGCGGGATAGACATCCTCGTCAACGGCGCCGGCGGCAACAACCCCCGCGCGACCACTTCCTGCGAGACCTGCCACATCGAGGACTTCACAGCGCCGCCGGATGGTCTGAAGACCTTCTTCGACCTCGAACCCGACGGCGTCCAGTTCGTGTTCAATCTCAACTTCCTCGGCACGCTGCTGCCATCTCAAGTATTCGGCAAGGTGATGGCCGAGAACGGCGGAGGCGTCGATACTCAACGTCTCCTCGATGAACGCCTTCCGCCCCCTCACCAAAATCCCGGCCTATTCCGCGGCAAAGGCCGCGATTTCGAACTTCACGCAGTGGCTCGCGACGCACTTCGCGCCGGTCAACGTCCGCGTCAACGCCATCGCGCCGGGGTTCTTCCTTACCGATCAGAACAGGTTCCTGTTGACCGAGGAGAAGACCGGCGATCTCACCGCCAGGGGCAACACCATCATCACGCACACGCCGATGGGCCGCTTCGGCAAGCCCGAGGACCTCAACGGCACGCTCCTGTGGCTGATCTCCGACGCCTCTCGGTTCGTGACCGGCATCGTCGTGCCCGTCGACGGCGGCTTCTCGGCATTCAGCGGAGTGTAGACATTTACAATTGTCAATTGTCAATTGACAATTGACAATCTCAGGAGGTTTGGAATGGCTGCAAAGAACGTTGTTGTAGCGCAGTCCGGCGGGCCGTCGCCGGTCATCAACAGCTCGCTTCGGGGTGTCGTCGAGACCTGCCGCTGCTACCCGGACGCGTTCGGGACCGTCTACGGCGGCTGGCACGGAGTCGAGGGCATCCTCAAAGAAGAGCTTCTCGACCTCAGCGGGCAGAGCCCCGAGGAGATCGCGCTCCTGCGCACCACCCCCGCCGCGGGCTCCATCGGCACCTGCCGCTACAAGCTCAAGAAAGACCGCGCACGAGGACTTCGACCGCGTCATCGACGTCTTCAAGGCGCACGACGTCGGCTACTTCTTCTACATCGGCGGCAACGACTCCATGGACACCGCGCACAAGATCAGCGTGCTCGCGCACGAGAAGGGCCTCGACCTGATCGCGGTCGGCGTGCCCAAGACCATCGACAACGACGTGGGCGACTCCGAGTTCAAGCTGATCGACCACACGCCCGGCTACGGCAGCGTCGCGCGCTACTGGGCGATGTATGTCCAGCAGGCCAACGAGGAGAACGCCGGCTCGTGCCCGGCCGACCCGGTGCTGGTGATGCAGGCGATGGGCCGCAAGATCGGCTTCATCGCCGCCGCCGCGCGCCTCGCCGACCCCAACCGCGAGATGCCGCTGCAGATCTACCTCGCCGAGTCCAAGCTCGGCCTCGAGGAGCTCGCCGACAACGTCAACGACCAGCTCAAGCGCGACGGCCGCGCGATCGTCGTCGTCAACGAGGGCATGGACATCGGCGACATCGGCGAGACCAAGGACGCCTTCGGCCACACGCAGTTCAGCGCCAGCCAGACCACGGTCGCCCAGGTGCGTGGTCAACTACCTCAACACAAGCGGCCTCAAGGCTGCGCGGCGCCGCGCGCGGCCAGGTGCCCGGCACGGACCAGCGCGACATCGATCGTGCTCGCGTCCACGGTCGACCTCGACGAGGCGTATAAGGTCGGGCAGAAAGGCGGTCCAGATCGCGGTCGAGGACGGCAACGGCTTCATGGCCACGATCCTGCGCAAGCCCGGCTCGATCTACAGCGTCAACTACGACAAGGTCCCGCTGGAGCTGGTCGCCAACTCCGAGCGCAGTCTTCCCGGAGCCCTGGATCGCGCCCGAGCAAGATCGACGTCACCGACGACTTCATCGACTACGCGCGCCCGCTCATCGGCGAGGACTGGGTCAGCATGCCGCTGGTGAACGGCCTGATGCGCTTCGCCCGCCTCGAGCCCATCTTCGCGGACAAGATACTGCCGGCCTACGTGCCGATAGGCTACAGATGATTCAATTGTCAATTGTCAATTGTCAATTGACAATTGACAATTGACCCGAAAGGAGTACAGCGAATGAGTGATCCTGCACAGCCACTGAAGGATTTGAAGAAGGACAAAGAGTTTCTTGTCGGCATCGACTCGGACGGATGCGCGTTCGACACGATGGAGATCAAGCACAAGGAGTGCTTCATCCCCAACATCATCAAATACTGGGACCTGCAGGCGGTGTCGAAATACGCGCGCGAGGCGGGGGAGTTCGTCAACCTCTACTCCAAATGGCGCGGAATCAACCGCTGGCCCGCGCTGCTGATGGTCTTCGATCTGCTCGACAAGCGCCCCGAGGTCGGCAAGCGCGGCGTGAAGCCGCCGACGGCCGAGGTCCTGCGCAAGTGGGTTGCCGAGGAGACCAAGCTCTCCAACACCACGCTGAAGACTCTTGTCCAGACCAATCCCGACCCGATTCTGCAGAAGGCCGACCTGGTCCGAGGCCGTCAACAGCGACATCGCCGACATGGTCCACGACGTCCCGCCGTTCCCGTTCATGCGCGAGAGCCTGGAGAAGCTGGCCAAGACCGCCGACGCCATCGTCTGCTCGCAGACCCCGACCGAGGCGCTCTCGCGCGAGTGGCAGGAGCACGGCATCGACGGCTACGTCAAGGTGATCGCCGGCCAGGAAATGGGCAGCAAGTCCGAGCATCTGAAGTTCGCGATGGACGGCCGATGGGACGCCCGATCACGTGCTGATGATCGGCGACGCCCCCGGCGACCTCAAAGCCGCCCGCGCCAACGGCTGCCTGCTTCTACCCGATCAACCCCGGCGCCGAGGACGCCTCCTGGCAGCGGTTCTACGAGGAAGCCTACGACCGCTTCATCGCCGGCACCTACGCCGGCGACTACGAAGAAAGTCCCTGATCGCGGAGTTCGACACATATCTCCCCGAGCATCCGCCGTGGAGAAGAAGTAGGGAAGAGAATGCATATCACGAAAACACGAAAGGAAGAAGACACGAAGTCTGAAAAGGGGTTTCTCTTTCGCGCTTTCAAGAATTTCGTGTCTTTCGTCGATTGGAACCTTCCGGCAGAACAGACAGGAAACATGCACTCAATGAGCGTAATAGGTAACGGATTCGAAGACCGCATAATGCGCGAGGACGAGGTTGTCGAGATAGTCCATCAGGGCCTCGATAACCCGAAGCTCGACGGCAAGCGGGTGCTGGTGGTCATACCCGACCACACGCGCACGGCTCCTATCCCGCTGATGTTCAGAACGCTGTATGACCTGCTCGCAAAGCGAGTCGCCGCGCTGGACTTCATCGTCGCGCTCGGCACGCACCCGCCGATGCAGATGGAGCAGATATTCAAGCTCGTCGGCATCACGGAGCAGGAGCACGCGGAGAAGTATTCGAAGAGCAAGTTCTTCAACCACCTCTGGAAGGACCCCGACGCGCTCTCGAGCGTCGGCACGATCTCCGAAGACGAGATCGAGCGCATCTCCGGCGGGCTGTTCAAGATGCAGGTGAATCTGACGATCAACAAGCTGGTCACGCAGTACGACCACGTGATGATCGTCGGGCCCGGTCTTCCCGCACGAGGTCGTCGGCTTCTCCGGCGGAAACAAGTATCTCTTCCCCGGCATCGCCGGCCAGGAGATCATCGACTTCTTCCACTGGCTCGGCGCGGTTATCACTAACCCGATGATCATCGGCGACAAGTATACCCCCGTCCGCGCGGTGGTGGACGCGGCGGCTAAGTGACGTCACCGTCGGAGAAAAGCTGCTTCGCGATGGTCGTGAAGGGCTCGGACCTCGCCGGGATGTACTACGGCACCCCGAGGACGCATGGTCCGAGGCGGCCGATCTGTCTTCGAAGCTCCACATCACCTATGTGGACAGGCCCTACAACACGGTGCTGTGCTGCGCGCCGCCAGATGTACGACGACATCTGGACCGGCGGCAAGTGCATGTATAAGCTGGAGCCGGTGGTCGCCGACGGCGGCAAGCTGATCATCTACGCCCCGCACATCGACGAGATCTCCTACACCCACGGCAAGATCCTCGACGAGATCGGCTACCACACCCGGGACTACTTCGTCGCGCAGTGGGACAAGTTCAAGGACTACCCCTGGGGCGTGGTGGCGCACTCGACGCACGTCAAGGGCATCGGCACGTACGAGAACGGCGTGGAGAAGCCGCGCGTGGAGGTCATTCTCGCCACGGGCATCCCCGAGGAGCGCTGCCGCCGCGTGAACCTTGGCGTACATGGACCCGGACAGCATTCGCGTGGAAGACTACGCAGAACAAAGAAGACCAGGGCATCCTCTACGTCCCCAAGGCCGGAGAGATGCTCTACAGGTTCAGGGTCTAGGGACAGCACGTCGCTTCTTTCAACTTTCAACTTTCGACTTTCAACCAGGAGGAATAGAATGGCAAAAGCTGACATCGGCTGATCGGCCTCGCGGTGATGGGCGAGAACCTCGTGCTCGAACATGGAGAGCAAGGGCTTCACGTGGTCGCGGTATGACTACCGCACGGTACAAGGCGGACGAGTTCATTGCCGAGGGCCGCGCGAAGGGCAAGAACATCATCGGCTGCCACTCGCATCGAGGAGCTGGTGCGAACCTCGAAGCGGCCGCGCAAGGTCATGATGCTGGTCAAGGCCGGGCAGGCCGTCGACGAGCTTCATCGAGCAGCTCATCCCGCACCTCGAACCCGGCGACATCATCATCGACGGCGGCAACTCCCACTTCCCGGACACCATCCGCCGCACCGCGTACGTCGAGAGCAAGGGCCTGCTCTACATCGGCACCGGCGTCTCGGGCGGCGAGGAAGGCGCGCTGCTCGGCCCGTCGATCATGCCCGGCGGCATCCCCGCCGCATGGCCGCACGTGAAGCCGATCTTCCAGACGATCTGCGCCAAGAGCCGACGACGGCGAGCCCTGCTGCGACTGGGTCGGCGAGAACGGCGCGGGCCACTTCGTCAAGATGGTCCACAACGGCATCGAATACGGCGACATGCAGCTGATCTGCGAGGCCTACCAGTTCATGAAGGACGGCCTCGGGCATGATCCAACGACGAGATGCACGAGGTCTTCACCGAGTGGAACAAGGGCGAGCTGGACAGCTACCTCATCGAGATCACCCGCGACATCCTCGCCTACAAGGACGAAGACCGGCAAGCCGGTCGTCGACCTGATCCTCGACACCGCCGGCCAGAAGGGCACGGGCAAGTGGACCGCCATCGCCGCCCTCGACGAGGGCCAGCCGCTCACGCTGATCAGCGAGGCCGTCTTCGCGCGCTGCCTGTCGGCCCTCAAGGACGAGCGCGTCGCCGCGAGCAAGATCCTCAGCGGGCATCACGACGCCGTTCGCGGGCGACAAGAAGCAGATGATCGACGACCTCCGCCAGGCGCTCTACGCCTGCAAGATCGTCAGCTACGCGCAGGGCTACCAGCTCATGCGCGCGGCCGCCGCAGACCTACGGCTGGAACCTCAACTACGGCGGGATCGCGCTGATGTGGCGCGGCGGCTGCATCATCCGCTCGGTCTTCCTGGGCAAGATCAAGGACGCCTTCGACACACGACCCGAACCTGGCCAACCTGCTGCTCGACCCGTTCTTCAAGGAGGCTGTCGAGTCGCCGCCAGGCCGCGTGGCGGCGCGTCGTGATGGCCGCCGTGCAGACCGGCATCCCCATGCCCGCCATCAGCACGGCGCTGGCCTACTTCGACGGCTACCGCACGCGACCGCCTGCCCGCCAACCTGCTCCAGGCCCAGCGCGACTACTTCGGCGCGCACACCTACGAGCGCATCGACAAGCCCCGCGGCGAGTTCTTCCACACCAACTGGACCGGCCGCGGCGGCGAGACGACGTCGGCAAGCTACACGGCGTAGGGCAAATACCTCTATCGTGTCAGGCGCCTCGCGCCTGACACGATAGCATAACGCCAACCCGACACTGAAGCAGTTCACCGGGATGTCAGAAGGGCGGCGGAAGCAGTTTCGGGGTATGGGTTTTGAGAAAGTGAGCGACACGCGGGGAGACGTGATTTGAGCAGGGTCACTGTTCGATTTCCTTACCAAGAGTTTGTTCTTCAACGATGCCTACTTAGCCTCTGACTTCGAGCACGTGGACGATCAGTCTGTGAGGCGCGAGTTGGCTGCATACCGTGCTTACTGCCTGAAGGAGTGCGGGAGGATTATGGCTGAGGCCGCCTCGCAGTCCGATCAGGAGCTTAGCGTATACGGCAAATGCCACCGCCACTATGCACCCACTCCTCAGGTGTTAAAGCAGTGCGCCCTGTATTTCCGGCGCTTGGTACTGGACGACCCGCTCTTTTCCCTAACCCGGACACGGGACAAAGCCAGCCAGGCTATGGCGTCTCACCTCGGTTTCACGGGCGGTCAGCTTAGTCGCGCTGAACTAGCAGACGCCTGCCGCTACATGAAATCGCTATCCCCGCTGGTTGCAGGAGGTTTCGTTCGTTTTATACCTGCCAGCTACTGGTATGAACCGCCTTCAGTCCTTCATCTCCGGGTTCCACAGGATCACTTCGAGCACGCGTTGCCCGCCGACCTTATGGACTGGTTCAGACAGCGAGTGACGGTCCTTCCTTTTAAGAGGGACGGGAACCGCTGGGTCCACTTCCCAGGCGAGAAGCTTGCCCCTTGCAGGGGCATCGGGATTGAGTTCCAGAACCACCCAGACGAGCAGTTGCTGATGTTCTTCTTGCACCAGTCCGAGATAACGCACTTCGATGAATCCCAGGGGAAGGTGCAGTTCTCTATGAACACACCCGATCAGCCACCTGATTCCGAGCTGTTTGATGCTTGGGTTCGGCAGTCGGTCAATGCTGCGGCCTACGACCTGTTCACGAACGTCACGTCCGATGTAACTCGAGCCGCACGTCTAGGCGGCTTCTTCCTCACGGAATCGCCGTTGGTGTCCAACCTGTTGCAGCACGCCCTGCCTGACGAGAGTTCGGTGGAGGCAGATGTGGCAAATGGCCTTATGCGATTGGAGTTGCCAGTCTTGGATGGTATTACGTACGAGCGAATCATGGACGTGAGGAACGCGGAGCAAGATGCATTCGGTGCATTCCGGACTGGCCTTGAGTGCAAAATGAAGGAGTTGCGGCTGATCAAGGATCCGAACGACTTGGCTCTGCGTCTGCGGAACGTAGCGCACGATCTCACCCGGTCCGAGGTGGCGGATGTCAAGCACCGCCTTGCTCGCCTCCAGAGACGAGCACTTGCCGATGTGGCGCTGCTATCAGTAGGGCTCCTTGCTGCGATTCAGTCATGCGGCTGGGGAGCACTCACGGCTGCGTACGCTGTAGCTCACGGTTATCACACATATTCGGAGTATCGTAACAACGTTAGGGAGAGCCCTGGCTATTTCATGTGGAGTATTACACACTAGCCGGAGATTCCGTAATGGTCTTCCCCGGGCAATGAAGCCTGCGTGTAGCTAGAACTAGATAACGGAGAGCAAGGCCCATGGAATCCACGAGCCCTTTCCGCCGACCGGCTTGCCCCGTTTCTACACCCTCACCAGTTCAGTTTCATGTTGTGCTTGTATATACTTAGCTCAGTCGGCCACCAAGCATGGAAAGGAGCAGTATAGATGAACTATCCGGTCTGCCCGCACTGTCACGGGGCGAAGTCCCCCACGGCAAAGGTCTGTCCCCATTGCGGGCGCGACATGCCACCTCCGCCGCCTCCGCCGGTTGATCCCAATATCGGCTGGGGCGTGGGAATTGGAATGGCTGTAGGTTTCGTCGCTCCATTCATCTACTTCAGCTCGCAAGGCAGCGAAGGTTTCGACCCGAACGTAGGGCTCTGTGCAGCCATATGCTGCGGCCCGATTTACTGGGTTTCCATTCTCGCCGGCGGCTTCATAGGTGGTCTCATTGGCGCGTTCGCCGCAAAGCCAAAGTAGGCTAGAACCCCGCACGCTCTATACGGCCGTACTGGCGCTGGCTCGGGCCTGGGCGGTCTTTGCGCTGCTTGGCTGCCTCTTGAACACCGCCGCTGGCTGGCCAGCCAGGTGTGCTTGCGGTTTCGGGTGCCATCAGATCCCAGAGCGGTGTCTGTGGATCCATGGCGCGCCATTGTCCTTGTGCGCGCGATGCCTGGGCATATATGTCGGCATCATAGCGTCTTGGGCCGCACGACCGGGGCCCCTGGTGACGCTTTTCGCCTGGCTGGTTGTGGCGTTGGACGTGCTCTATAAGGCGAACGGGTTGGACGAGGCGGCTGTGGTGAGGGGTGCCATGGGACTCATCCTTGGCACCGGCATAGACGGAGCCTGCAGGCACATACCCTTTGTCCTCGCACGAATAGGCAGATCAGCGGCCAACAGTCTTTGACGTGCAAGGTGTGCCAGTGAAGGCAGAGACTGTCATGTCTCGGAGGCCGACGTATGCTGCTGTGCGCTTAGCAGCAGCACGTTGTCGATGTCTGCCTCGGATTGAACCTGCATGAGATCGATCGGACGGCCTCTGAGAAGATGTTCAAGCCGTCTTCATATGTTTCGATGCCTCGGGGCTGCCCCAGCCTTTGCTCAACGGCACAGCGTAAGGACGGATGCTTCGTGGGCTCGCTTTTCGCCCCGAAGCAGCCGTCCGTCGGCGAGCACTGCGCTTCGACTCTCGCGCTCTGCACCTGAACTGCGGTATAATGTCAACAGCAAGGAAGTGAGCACAATGAGCGTTCACATTACTGTAGATCCGAAGGCAATAGCCGAGTTCTGCGCACGGCATAGTATCAGGCGGCTCGCATTCTTCGGCTCGGTACTGCGCGATGATTTTCGGCCCGACAGCGATGTAGACGTGCTTGTCGAATTTGAGGAGGACCGGGAGCCGGGGCTGATCCGATTGGCCGCAATGGAGCGCGAGCTCTCCGACATCCTCGGACGCAGAGCCGATATGCGCACTGCCGAAGACCTGAGCCGGTATTTCCGTGACGAGGTCGTCGCCAACGCGGAGCTTCAGTATGCCGCGTAACGAAGACATCTTTCTATGTCTCGGCACAAGCCTCAGGGAGCTATGCGTCGTGGGCTCGGTTTTGGCCGCGACGCTTAACTCCCGGCTGCAACCACTGAGCCCGGCCCGCAACGCGGCCCCCGCTGCTCCCCCGTACGCGCAAATGGGCGCGTCTCCCAAATGAGATGCCACATAACCGTGCAATGAAGCACAAACCGGGCGGCGGGCCAATCAATCTCTGAAACCCGCGCTTTGGTAGAGGATAACGCGCCCACTGCATTATACGTCAAAACGCGCGAATTGTCTCCGCCCGTGTGTCTGTTCAGTTCTCAGGGAGTGAGAAACCCGCTAGTGCTGAGTAGTCCGGGTCTGGCGGACGTATCGAAGCACGGCCTATAGGCACCGCCGTTCGATACAGCCCACAGACCGGGCTTACTCACGGCTAGCGGGGTGGAGAATTCCCAGAAGACTGAACACTCTCCCGCCGGTCTTGCCGAGGGTGCATCCCGAAGTTAAGGCGCGCCTTGTCTTCTGCCGGAATCAGTGTCAATCCGTATGATCAGTGGAATCCGTGGCCAAAAGAACAGCCCATCCCAACCCCAGGCCGATCCTTCAGTGTCAATCCGTATAATCAGTGCAATCCGTGGCCAAAAGAACAGCCCATCCCAACCCCAGGCCGGTCCTTCGCGGCTCGCCTTCCGCCCCCAACGGCGCCGCCCTTCCCTTCTTTCCACTTTCCACTCTCCGCTTTCCACGATCCGTGAACAACACTTCACCGAAATACCACACCCCGTTACGGAACAAATCCGCCGAGCTGTCGTCTAATAGTAGTGAATAGCCGGCGCGCAGCCATGCGCCAACCGTACATTGACAAGCTCATTTAACGCGGTGAATTCCGTTTTTCGGCAAAACAGTTCCCGCACGGCCTGAGCGTGGAATCAAACTGTTTTGCCCAAAATGACATGCCGGCCCAGCGGCAGACCCCCGCCGGCCACCCACCCTCCCAAGTCCGCAGCGCGCATCTGGCATTTCGTATTTCCGTATTTCGTAATTCGTAACTCTCTCAGAGCGCCCGCACCCGCTCCGCCGACCGCACAACCACCGGCCCCAGCAGCCCGGATTCCAGAAGCGGAGAGTCCTTGCCGTATTGCTTCCGCGTCACAAACGTATAGCGGCCGTCGTCGGGGTGTCCGGCGCCGTCGATCACCCACTGCGGGACCTGCTTGACAACCGAGCCGTTCCACTCGCAATCGTCCGGCTGCTGCTCGTCGCCGATAAGCCTGTTGGGCCAGAGGTTGGTGACCTCGATTTCGAGATGGTTGCGCCCGGCGCGGACAAGGCCGGTCACGTCCACGCTGAACGGCTCCTTCCACAGCACATCCAGCTTCCTGCCGTTAAGCGTCACCTGCGCGAAGTTCTTGACCCTGCCCAGGTCCAGCACAACCGACCGCCCCTTCGCCACCATACCCGCCGGCAGCTCGAAGTCCTTCGCGTAACAGGCCGTGCCGGAGAAGTAGCGCACGCCCGGATCGCTGTGCTCGGTCCACGAGATCAGCCTATCCAGCGTCACCTGCTCAGGCGCGCCCCATCCATCGGGGAACCGCAGCGTCCACGGCCCCGCGATCTCACGCGTCGCCGCGCCGTGTTTCACCTGCAGTCGGCGGGCCTTTCCATCCGCCGTCTTCAGTGTGTACTCGCCGGCCTGCCACGCAACAAGCTCCACGCCATCGCCGTCGGAGACGCCTCCTACGAGTTCAAAGTCCGGCGGCTCGCCCCTGCCGGTCGAAAGATCGAGTTCACCGCCCTCGGGCACGGTCTTGTTGTATGTCTTGCCTTCCAACACATACTCCACGGCAAGCTGCTTCACAGTCTGCGGCGCGGGATCGCCGAAGGAGTCGTTGTTCGCAGCGATGACCAGCCCGGATTTCGCAGCATCTGCGGCCACCTTGGCGGTCACGTCAGCGGTGTGCTCGGGATCATCCGCCGGCCCGTAGGTCGCCTTCACTATCCTGGGAAGCCGGGCGGCGCTCGCCGAATCCGCGCCCGCTGCGAGTCACCGACACCAGGTGATCGGACCCGTCCGCGGGCTTTCGGAACACCACGAACACCGAACCCGCCGGATCGAACCGAATCGGCACGATCGTCCTGCCGCCACTCTCCCAATACACCGGCGCGCGCTCGATCTTGCCCGTATCCGGATGCCACAACTCGGGTACCTTGCCCGACTGGCGGAACACCCACTCGCGCGACAGCCGCGAGTAGGACTGGTTCGAGACGAAATAGACGTCCGCGTCGCCCGCCCTGCGGTGTATCCAGGCCGCGCGCTTCTCGCCCTGCGCGCCGTTGACCGCAAGATCCGGCGGGATATTGAGCTGGGCCAATATGGCGGGCATGTCCATGCCCCAGATGGCAAGTCCAAGGCCGTATCTGACTTCCTTGATCGTCGTGCCGTTGCAGTCGCCCCAGACCTGGTCGGCCAACTGCTTGACGCGCGCATCGCAGTCGGGATAGCCCGCCAGGCTCGGCGACTTGTCCGGCTTCGGCCCTACAACGACGGCCCCCGCCCTCACAAGCTGTTCGATCTTGCCGATCATCTCAGGAGTCATGAACCGGCTCTCCGGCATCACAAGGACGCTATAGCTCATCCCATCCGGCAGCACGATCCGGCCATCCCGAACGCTCATTCGGTTCAGCACGACACCGGCATCGCAGCCATCGTAGTCATATCCCGCCGGCAGGCTGCCGCGGCCAATGAGGTCATTTGCGCCGGCTTCGCCGCAGCAGTAGCACACGTCAGCGCAGAACAGCCCGGACTGCAGCAGGAACTGGCATCGGGAGAGGTACGACAGCCACGCCGCGCCCTGGTCCCACCACGTCACCGTTCGCTCGAAGTTGGTGCCCCACGGCCCCATGGTCATGCCCGGCGCGACGTTCATCCACGGCTGGTGCGCGTAGCGGTGCATGATGAACCTGTTGACGCCGTCGCAGTAGATTTGGTCGCCGAGGGCCTTGATCGAGTATGGATCGGCCTGCCACTTCGCGTGCTCCTCGTTGGCCGTGAACGACTCCGCCCCCACTATCTTCCCACCGTGCGTGTGCATCGCCGAGGCGGCCATCTTCGTATGATCTCCGCCTCCCGATCCGACCCAGAACTCGCCCATTGCGATGTCGGCTTCGCCGCCACACTGCAGATCGTCGAATGCGCCGTTGCCGTAGGGCTCGATGGAGCAGAACATGCGGTTTGCGTGGCAGAGGTCGGCCATGTGGCCGACGTAGTTCTCGGCCCACAGGTCCGCGACCGTCTTGCGGAAGTCCCACAGGAACCGCTCGCTGATCTCCGGGCTGCCGACCACGCGGCCCGTTATCACCGGCAGATAAGGCGTGATGTCGTATCCGCAGCGCCTCGCGAACTCGGCGGGGAAATCGCGCGTCCAGTTCTGGTATCCGCGCTCGTAGCTGTCGATCAGCACATTGTTGAGCGACCGTCCATCCGGCCCACCCACGGCCTTCAGTACCGGTGCCATCATCCCGGCCCACGCGGCCTCGACGCCTTCATTGCTGAGCTTGTCGCATTCGAGTCCCCTGGCCTCGGGCGGCGCGGGGGCGTTTTGCGCGCCGGTGGGTCTGTAGCCGATCCGCAGGATCGACCACTTTCCATCGGGCACGTCCCATGTGAGGCGACCGTCGGCGGCCATGCTCTTAGTGAGGTCGATCTCGCCGTCGAGAGGTATCGCGCCGCCGGTCACGGGAGTCGTCAGGTCGGGGTCCATGCGGTTGCGGCGGTCTAGCGCGGCCTTCCCGCGAATGTCGCCGATCTGCTGACCGTCGTCCGGCAGATCCTCGCAGCGGAACGCCAGCACGGCCACATCGCGGTAGAACCCCTCCTTGTCCTTGGGCTGCTCCAGGACCTCAGAGAACTGGGCCGGCCCCTGCACCTTGCGTTCGGTCCAGACGAGTTCCTGCATGGCCTGCTCGGGCTTGATCCACGGCCCGCCGCTCGATGACCAGCCGGCGATGTTGTGCATGCACAGCTCCAGGCCCAGCCGATCGGCCTCCGTCACCGCGTGCTTGACCAGCCCGACCCACTCGGGACTGCCGACCTTGACCGGCCCCGCGGGTATCCCGCAGTCCACGTTGAATATCTGCGCGCCGCCGACTCCCGCGCGCTTCATTGCTTCGAGGTCGGCGGTGATGCCTTCGCGGGTGATGTTGCCGTTCATCCAGTGCCACCACGTCTGCGGCTTGGCGGAGTTGGGTGGATCGATGAAGCCGCGCTCCAGCGAATCCGGCGCGGCAATCGACGCAACTCCCAGCGCCAGCACGACAACGATCACGCATACGGCGGCGAAGCGCCTGCGGTTACTCATCCTATAGTACCTCTCCCTCTCGAAACAGCTCAGCATGTATTAAGTGTATCACCGTTGACATCCAAGCTCAACTGCGCTATATTTCCCAGGGCTGTTCCGCCCGAGGAGGCGATGATTGGCTGATCGTTTCGAAAACAGGCTGACGCGCGTCATGAACGCGGCCGCGTCGGCTGGGATACTCGTGCCGGCGTTCAATGTGCCTTATCTGCCGATGGTCGAGGCCGTGTGCAGGGCGCTCATCAGGCACAAGACCTTCGGCATCGTGGAGGTCGCGAGGCTGGAGCTGGTAAAGTTCGAGGCGCGCAGCCTGGCCGATGTTGCCAAGCTCTACAGGCAATACGCCGACCCGCGATATATGACCCTGCACCTCGACCACACGCCCGTGATCGATGAGGACGGCCTCACGGTCGATTGGCGCGCGCTGATCGGCGAGGCGATTGAGCTGGGCTACGATTCGGTGATGATCGACGGTTCGCGGCTGCCGCTCGACGAGAACATCGCCGTCGCGGCGGAGGTCGTGCGAATGGCGCATGCGAAGGGCGCTGCGGTCGAGGCGGAGCTTGGCGCGGTGCTGGGACACGAATCCGGGCCGCTGCCGCCGTATGATGAGCTTTTCGCGAGCAAGCGCGGGTTCACGGACCCGAATGACGCCGCGCGGTTCGTTCGGGAGACCGGCGTGGACTGGCTGTCGGTCTCCATCGGCTCCATTCACGGCGCGATATCCGGCGCGGCCAAGGACAAGGCCAAGCTTCAGGCGCGGCTGGACATCGACCACCTCAAGCTGCTGCGCGCCGCGACCGGCATTCCATTGGTTCTCCACGGCGGCTCAGGCGTGAAGCAGGAATGTGTTGACGAGGCGATCAAGAACGGCATCGCCAAGATCAACATCGGCACCGATATCCGCCAGCCCTACGAGCGCGCGATCGCGGCCGGCCGGACCATCAAGGGCGCGCAGGCGGCGGTTATCGATACAATGACCGGGCTGATCCGGCGCTATGGCGTCGAGGGGTCCGCCGAGAAGCTCGCAGGTGAGCCATGAGCTTGATGGGGGTCGATGTCGGTACTACCGGCGTCAAGGCGGCGGTTTTCGATCAAACCGGGCGGCTCCTCTCCAGCGCCTATCAGGAGTATGACCTGCTCTTCCCGTTCCCAGGCGCAAGCGAGCTGGACTCCCGCCAGGTCCTCGACGCCGCGTTTGGAGTCATAGCCCAGGCCGCCGGAGAGGTGCGCGAGAGCGACCCCGTCGAGGCAATCGGCATCGCGTCTCAGGGCGAGGCGTTCACGCCCATATCGCCCGACGGTGAGATGCTCGCCAACATAATGACCTCCTCGGACAGCCGCGCGCAGCCGCTGGTGGAGCCGTGGTCCGCAGAGTTCGGCCGCGAGAAGCTCTACCGCATCACCGGGCACACCGCCTATCCGATGTATTCGCTTTTCAAGCTGCTCTGGCTGCAGCGCAACCAGCCCGGCATATTCAACCCGCAAGCCCTGAGTAGCGAGGCACGAGCGTATCGAAGGTCGGCGTGGAAGCTGCTGTTCTGCGAGGACCTGGTCGCGTTCGGGCTGACCGGCGAGGTCGCGACGGACTACACAATGGCCGCGCGGTCGATGCTGTTCGACGTGGGCAAGAAGCAGTGGTCGCGCGAGATATGCGACGCAATCGGTCTCGACGTGGACAAGCTGCCCGAGGCGGTTCCGTCAGGGACCATCACCGGCACGGTCAAGGCTGAGATTGCCGAGCGGCTGGGACTTGGCGCGGGCGTGAAGGTCGCGCCGTGCGGGCACGATCAGCCGGTGGGCGCGCTGGGCTGCGGGGCGGCTGCATCGGGCCGGGCGGCGTATTCGATGGGCACCACGGAATGCGTATGCCCCGCGACGGACCGGTTCATCCTCTCCGATGAGCTAATGTCCGCCAACCTCGCCACCTACCCGCACGTCCTGCCCGATCTCTATACGACGGTCGCGTTCAACCTGGGCGGCGGCAGCGTGCTCAAATGGGTGCGAGACAATCTGGCAGTCGAAGAAGCCGGGGCCGCGCGGCAGTCCAACGAGGACCCCTATGACCGAATCATATCAGCCGCGTCCGACAAGCCTTCCGACCTCATTCTGCTGCCGCACTTCGGCCCGACCGGCACGCCGCACTTCGACGCGCACGGCGCCGGCGTGCTGTTCGGCCTGAAGATATCGTCAACGAGAAGCGAGGTCATTCGGGCGTTTTTGGAAGGGATTACGTACGAAATGAAGCTGAACCTGTCGATTCTGGCCGATTCCGGGTTCGCGTTGTCCGAACTCCGGGCGGTCGGCGGCGGCGCGCGCAGCGATGTTTGGATGCAGATCAAGGCGGACATTCTGGGTGTGCCGCTCGCGCGAATGCAGGTGACCGAGGCAACCTGCATGGGCGCGGCGATGCTCGCGGGGCAGGGCCTGGGAGCGCTCGATGCCGCCGAAGCGCAGTCGGAGTGGGCGGCGCCCGTCAAGACATTCGAACCGCGCGACTCGGCGCAGTATGAAGACCGTTTCGCTCTGTATAAGGAGCTATACGATTCGCTCGGCGGGGCGCGAGAGATGCTCGCCGACATGAAAGGAAGTAACGATGAAAAGCAACTCTAGGAAGAGCACATTCGCGCTCTATTTCGGCAACCGCGGGTTCTTTCCGGCGTCGCTGCTGATGGCGGCGCGCAAGGAGATGGCCGGGGTGCTCAAGAAGCTCGGCCACGAGGTCATATTGATGGACGCCGCCGCGACCCGCCACGGCGCGGTCGAGACCGTCGCCGAGGGCGCCGCCTACGCGCGAGTTCCTCAAGGAGCAACGAGGGCAAGTTCGACGGCGTCATCCTCTGCCTGCCCAACTTCGGCGACGAGAACGGCGCGGTGGCCGCGCTCAAGGACGCCGGCGTGCCGATCCTCGTCCAGGCATACCCTGACGAACTGGACAAGATGGCCCCGGAGCTGCGCCGCGACGCGTTCTGCGGCAAGTTGTCCATCATGGACGTGTTCTGCCAGAACGGCGTCCCGTTCACCGCGCTCAAGCCGCATACCGTCGCGCCCGACAGCCGACGCGTTCGCCGCGCACGTCGACTACTTCGACCGCGTCTGCCGCGTGGTCAAGGGGATGGAGAACCTGGTCGTCGGCGCGATCGGCGCGAGCACGACCGCGTTCAAGACCGTGCGCATCGACGAGCTGGCCCTGCAGCGCCACGGCATCACGATGGAGACGTTCGACCTCTCCGACGTCTTCGCCAGGATGGAGTCGGTCGCCGAATCCGGCGACGCCTACAAGGCCAAGGCCAAGCGCGCTGAAGGCCTACACGGCCGGGTTCCCGAACGCGCCGTCGGAGAAGTTCGCGAAGCTCGCCAAGCTGGGCGTGGTGATCGACGACGTCATCGAGGAATACGGCTCTGGACGCGCTCGCGATGCGCTGCTGGGTGGAGATGCAGAAGCACCTGGGCATATCGCCGTGCGTGCTGCTGAGCGAGATGAACGACCGCGGCATCCCGGCGGCCTGCGAGGTGGACGTGGGCAACGCGGTCGCCATGCACGCGCCTGAGCTGCGCCTCGGGCAACGTCGCCGCGTGCCTGGACTGGAACAACAACTACGGCGACGACGAGGACAAGTGCATCCTGTTCCACTGCGGGCCGGTGCCGCAGTCGATGATGACCGCGAAGGGCACGGTCGACCGACCACGCCATCCTCGCCAACGCGCCGGGGATGACGTCGTCCTACGGCTGCAACGTCGGCCGGATCGCGCCGAGCCCGTTCACCTTCGCCAGCATGCTGACCGCGGACGGCGACCTGCAGTTCTACGTGGGCGAGGGCGAGTTCACCGACGACCCGATCCCGGCGGACTTCTTCGGCTGCGCGGGCGTGGCCCAGATCGAGGACCTGCAGGACGTGCTGCTGAGCATCGGCACGGAGGGCCACCGCCACCACGCCAGCGTCACGCCGGACCTCGTCGGCGCGCCGGTCTGCGAGGCGCTGGAGTACTATCTTGGTTTCGACGTCTCCGTGCCGCAGGAGGAGTTGTAGGAGGCGTCTCCAGACGGCGAAGAATGGAACACGGATGGCACGGATTGGACGGATGGACACGGAAGGAGTTCATCTATTGTTGGGGTCAGATCTGCGATCTGACCCCCAGGGGCAACCCGGCGATCTGGGATCGCCTCCGGGGAAGGAATCGCAGATTCCCTGGTTGCCCCTGCGGGCTGGAAGGTCTCTACGCCGCCGCCAACTCACAACCCTGGTTCGGGGGCATTAACGGCGTGACGGCCGGCAGAGAATCACCAAATGCGAGTTACGAATCGCCCTGCTCAGATCTCGCGTTCTGACCTAGAGCTGTGACCTGTCGGCGGCGAGGACAACTCACAACCTTTGTTAGAGAAGGTTGTATGTCGGTCGGGATGGCGGGGGAGCTTGACAAGGAACCTGAGCAGTAGTATAACTCGGTTGGGCAGCGGCCCCAAAGCAGCGTCAAGTTCCAATCGACGTGATCTGGAGGTAGCGCTCTGTGGACGGACAGGTTCGAGAGGCTGTCGTAACGACCGTAGATGAGCTGTACCAAGCAACGCGGAGATTCAGCCAGGATGTCGGCATGCGTACCGTGGCCATGCGGAGGCAGCCTGGAAGCTGCTGCCAGCCGCGCATCGGAACTTCGGTGAGAGCGGCGAGAATCAGCTCTACATCGATTTTTACAAGAAGGCGGGCAGCCGATATGCGTATTGCCCTTCCAGTGACGACGGCGCTGGATGGCTGGCGCTGATGCAGCGCCATGGATTGCCCACGAGATTGCTGGATTGGACGGAGTCCCCCCTCGTTGCGGCGTTCTTTGCCCTGACGGAGGCCTGCCCGGTCGGTCTTCAGCAGCCTTCCGGAGACGCAGTCGTGTGGGTGCTGCTGCCGGGAGACCTAAACGCGCGTCATTACGAGAAGTGCGTAATGGGGACCGGGCATGAGCTGGTGAAGAAAGCCGTCAAAGCTGCGTTTCATCCAGAGAAGGTGAAGGATCTGCCCGCGGAGTTGGCACTTGCGACCAACGTCTTCCAGAACAACCTCCGCGCCCTCGCTCAGCAGGGCGTCTTTACAATCCACCACTCAAGGGTGCCACTTGAGGAGTTTGACGGGGCGGCCGATTCCTCATGAGGATGGTGATACCAGCCGAGGCCAGGGGCAAGCTCGCTCTCCAGCTGTACCATCTCGGGATCCGGATGTCCATGATCTTCCCGGACCTCGATCACCTGGCGAAAGAGGTTGCTGCAGTGCGGACGGGAATAGAAGCGCGAAAGGGCGCACCTCAGCGAGCCGCGCGTTTGCCAGACGACCTCGCTACTGAAGCTCCTCCGTTGGAGGCACCGGAGATCGACATGCCCCTACCAACGGGAAGCCCGCTTGCCGAGTAGAGTGGCGGATCGCGCCCCGCTCCAGAGCACTTCGCTGGATGTTCGCACACCCGGATGCTGAACCGGGCTCAGCATGACGCTTCGCACTAACGCTGCGCCCTCACCCCAGCCCTCTCCCCCAGGAGAGGGAGCGGATTGCGCTGTTTCAGGATTTCGAATGGCCTGGGCCCCTGGTTTCTGGCTGGCCCAGATACGAAGCCTTAGGGCTTATGGTTGCACGGAACCCAAATCCCCAAAACGAAACCAGCCCGCTACGTTTGGGATTGGGCCGATAGTCGCCGCCAAGCGCCAAGCTCGTCCGACACCCGCGTACGGGCCCGCGCTGGAGCACGTACCGAATCCCGAGCAGTGCTATCCGCACACTTCTTCAGTGCCCATCCGTCCGATCCGTGTTCGTCCGTGTTGGGAATCTACACCCTATCGGCCAGACTCGGCGCCAGGCGGACGGCATTCTCGGAGTAGATCTTGCGCAGGACGTCGTCCGGCAGGCGGAGGCCGTAGATGCGCCAGCGGCAGCCGGACCAGCGGCCGATGTAGTCGGGGTAGTCGAAGTACTCGTCGCGCGTTTCCAGAAACCGGAAGTAGCAGCGGTAGACATCCGCTGACGGCGGCATGTCCGCGCCGAAGAGGATCCGGTCCTGGTAGCGGATCATGAAGTCGCGCGCGGTGTAGGGCTGCCGGCCGAGCTCGTCGATGCGGGCGGAGAAGTCGATGTTGACGTTGGCAAACCTGTCCAGCAGCGCCGCGACCGAGTCCAGGTCCTCGGGGTTGTTCGCCACGTGCGGCAGGATGAACGTCGTGTGCGAGATGCGCGGCGATCATGCGATCCCGCTGCGCCAGTATCTCCCACTTCGAGAAGTGCGACCCGGCGAAGCTCCAGCCGGGGAACTCCTGCAGCGTCTGGTAGTGCTCGTTGCGCTCGTCGATGGGCAGGAAGAACCCGACCGGGTCGGAGACGTGTATCAGCACGGGAGATTCCAAGCTCGCCCGCCCGCCGCCAGATCGGGAAGAGGCGCTCGTCATCGACGGGGATCATCGCGCCGGTGCTGTCGCGAAACGCAAGGCCCAGTTCCTTGGTCACCTTGAGACCGAGCGCGCCCTTCGCGGCGTCTGATTCCAACTGCTGGATGCAGCGGTCGGCAGAGCCATCGTCCTTGATCAGCGTGAAATCACCCCACTGCGCGAAATCGGCCATCGTGAACGCGGCGAACCTGCCGGGATGGGCCTTGACGTAGCCGTCCATGAAGACGTCGATCTCGCGCCGCCGGATCGTGTAGCAGTTGTTCTCATACGGCAGCGTGCAATTGCCGGAGACGTTGACCCACGCGCGGATGCCGACCGCGTCCATCACCTCAAGCAACTGCTCTGCGGAGTAGTCGCCGAAGAGGTGGTTGTGCGCGTCTATCACCGGAAACTTCGCCCGCTCGGGCGTGTTGTCCGGCCGCTTCAGAAGTGGTTCTGGGTCAAGATTGTTAGGCAGCATCGCTCCTCCGTTATGTGCCGGCCCTGGGGTCAACGCCCAGACTGCGCAGCGCACCACGAGCTACGTCCCGCACGTATTTGTCTTCGTCCTTCAGGAGTTTCTTGAGCGGCTCGACGGCCCGCCAATCGCCCATGTCTCCCAGGGCGCGAGCGGCATTGCCTCTCACAAAGAGGTAGCAGTCATCAAGAACCCCTATCAGGGCGTCGGCAGCACGCGGGTCACCGATCCACTCCAGGGCAGCCGTGATTGCGTCGCGAACATCCGCGTTCTCGTCCTTGAGAGCCGCTATGAGAGGCTCAACCGCCTCGGGGTCGCCCAGGTTGCCGAGTGCGTTGGCCGCACTCTGCCGCACGAGATCATCTTCGTCACGCAGTGCCGCAATCAGAGGCGCAACCGCCCGGCTGTCCTCCAACTCACCTAATGCCAGTGCGGCCCCGTGGCGCTCGTCAGGACTTCCGTCGCGCAAAAGGGCAACCAGCCGATCAAATGAATCGTCATCGCCGACGGCACCTAGTCCCTCAAGTGCGCGACGGCGGACCTCCGGGTCGGCGTCGTGGGTCGCGGCGCGAAGCGCATCGGTGGCGCGCGGGTCGCTGATCCAGCCCAGGCCTTCGGCGGCAGCCGCACGGACGCTGTCCTCCGGGTCCTGCAACACCGCAATCAGCCGTTCGGTCACGCGGGCGTCTCTGACCCCGAACGATTGTGTGCGTGCAAGTGCATAAGCGATCCTGCCTCGGACCCACGCATCAGCGTCGCCCGAGGCTTCCAAGAGCGGCTCGACGGCACGCCCGTCGTGCATCATCATAAGCGAAAGCGCCGCCTGGCCGCGCACACCGGGATGTGCATCCTTTAGCGCGCCAAGAAGCGGCTCGAATATGGCCCTGTCGTGCGCGCAGCTCAGTGCTTCGGCTGCCGCCGCCCGAACTCGCGGGAATGGATCGACCAGAAGCGCAACTAACGCGGCGGTCGGAAAGGCCTTTCCCTTGACGTTGCGCATCATGCAGATGACATGGATGCTGCAAGCCGCGGCCGCCCGAACGCGCTCGTCCGGGTCGTTCAGCACCGCGGCAAGCGGCTCAACGGTCCGGCTGCTCCCCTTATGGAGCGACCATGCGGCAAAGAACCGAACATCGGCCGACGCGTCCTGCAGAAGCGCCACAAGCTTTGGCACTGAGAGCTTGTCGCCCAGCTTCTGCAGTCTGTCTACAGCCTCGACGCTATTCTGAGGGTCATCTGACTGCCAGACCCTAACCAATTCAGCGATATCCGCTCCCATAGAACGACCTCCAAGTCATCGGAAAAGAAGGATGATCAGGAATGGATGCTGAATCAAGTTCAGCATGACGCAGTGCTCCGACCGTGGATGCTGAATCGAGTTCAGCATGACATGGTGCCTTTCTTGCTTTCTATCTTTCTCCTTTTCGCGATTCCCCCTTCTACAGCGCGATCGCTTCTATGCCGGTTTGGGCACAGAAGTCGATGAGCGCGTCGTAGAGATGCTCGCCGTAGCCGAGGCAGGCGTATTCGTTGGTCCAGTGCTCCAGCATCTCGTCGATGTCGCAGTGGGCGGTGACAAAGCCGTGCGGCCAGAACGGTATCCCACACTCAAGCTGCCGCTTTTCGAGCTGGTCGGCAGGCGGCTCGAAGATCGTCGCGCGCGTGATGACCATCTGGAACCAGCCATCGACTCGCCCCAGCCTCGCCGAGCACGCCTTCGCCCACCTTGCACACCAGCTTGACGGACAATCCGCCCGCCTCGCCCTCGGTGGGAATCCCGTGCTCGGCGAATCCGGCGGGGCCAAGCTTACTCGCGAGAGATGGCGGACACGCGCCGTCGCCGATGATCTTGATCTCGTTATTGGACTTATCGATATGCTGCAGGTCGCCGTAGTAGACCGGCTCCTTGCTGAGTTTCGTGAGCAGCAGCACGGTCAGCGCCGTGTTGAAGTCGCCGAGCGTGGAACACCCCCACCCGTCCTCCAGCATCATGCTCTGCGCGAAACACGTCGCGGAGTAGTCGTCGCCGAGGCCGGGGAATGACTGGATGGTGTAGAAGTCCCATTTCTCCTTCTCCACGACCTCCTTGATCGCCAGGTACAGACGGATCGAGCGCTCGTTCACGACGTTCATGTCGGGCAGCGCGCCGAACAGCTTCTTGATGCGCGGCTCCAGCGCCTTGATCCTATCCTGAGGGATGTTCTGAGCGGTGCGGATGAGGTCGGTGGTATCGCGGGAGTCTATATCGACCCCGAACGTCTTCATCCACTGGCTCGGGTCGGCCGCGCCGCAGGTCTGGCCCATGCCTCTGCCGCCGAACGTGCCGATGGTGGACATATTAAGCCACTGCTTCATGTGCGCGGCCTGGCAAAAGCTGACGATCTTCGCGACCTCGGCCGGGTCATCAGCCGCGCCGTATACGAACTTGTGCTCGATACCGATCTCCAGCAGCCCGCCGTGGAGCACAAGCCCACCGACCGGCCGCCAGCCCTGCGAGCCGGGGTGCGTCCAGATCAGCACGCCCTTGCCGGTCATCGCGAAGTCTCGGATCGCGGCGACCATATGCGCGGCCCACACCCACGTGCCTGAGAAGAGAATGACGCAGTCCACCCCGTCGTCGTCCTTCATCTTCTTGAGCGCGGCCCTGGCTTCGTCTTTGGTCGCGACAACCACGTCGTGCTCGACCAGCGTCACGCCGGCATCAACGAGCGCCTTCTTCGACTTCGCCACGAGCGCGTCGTCGATGAACGGCGCGCCCATCGGGTCTTTTAGCCCGTCCTTATGAACTCCGTATACGATGAATCCCGCGGTAGGTTTGATCATAGCTCTAGCCCCTTTGCTTCGTGCTTCAGCGAGTATACCATATAGCGGGGCGGGCTTCCAGCATGGAAACCCGAAAGTCAGGAATCCGGAAACGACACGACGCGGCTATTCCTTCTTTTCTTCGCGCGCGCGGCGTTTGGCTGCGAGGAGGCGGGAGGTGGTGTCATCCGACGCCGCGGATTCGGGTTGTGGCTCGGTGGTGCGCTTGACGGGCTGGACCGGCTCGGTTTTCTGCTCGCGGGGCTGTTGCGCGGTCACGGGCGGCACGATCACCGGCGGTTCTTCAAGCTCGTTCGGCCTCGACACGGCCTTCTTCGCGCCGAGGAGCGTGGTCATTGTCTCGGAGTGCTCCAGCGTTCTGGGGCGCTGCCTTCGCGCGGCAACCCATGACCGCACGTGGCCCGAGGCCGCGCCCCAGTATCTCCGCCGCCTGCTGCGGGCTGACCGCCACCCGCCGCACGGCCACATCCACCGGGAGCATGAGCAGCGCGATCAGGGCCAGAAGCTGCCAGATGTCGCTGTAGGTCTTCGACCGCCGGAAGTTGCCGGAGAACAGCGAGTCGGCGGTCGGGTCGAACCTGCCGGAGGTCTGCGTCGCGATCCGCTTGAGCAGCGCCGTATTGGGCGCGAGGTCCTTATACTCCGGCGGATACGGGATGCTGATCACGTTCATATCGGAGGACTGCTGGCCCTTGCCCTTGGAAACCACGTTCACCACGTAGCTGCCGACCTGGCGCGCGTCGAAGGTGCCCTCGTACCTGCCCGGGCCGGTCTGCTCGATGGAGACCGAGTGCGCGTTGAGGTCCGGCGGAACGACCGATCCGGCGAACTTGAGGAAGTTGAGGAAGTTGCCCTTCTCATCGACCGCATCGACCACGACGTGCGCGACGCCGCTTTCGACATCGACCGTCGTCTGGAAGTCGCGCGGGCCGGACCGGCGCATTGTGGAGCGCAGCACCTGCGCCCAGAACTTGTTGTAGTCCGGCCAAGTCAGCCAGCGAGTTGCCCACCGGGCCTTGCAGTCCGACGTGAACGCCGCCGACGCGGCCGAGTCCGTATTGCCACGTAGCAAGGACCGGGTCGTTGCGGTGTGAGGCCGCCAGAACGCGCGCAGCGGGCTTCGCGCTCGTTGCGACGTAGCCCAGCAAGGGCGGCATCGAGCCCGTATCGATCCCGGCCAGCTCCGGCGCGGAGGTGTCCATGCGCGGCGTTGAACGGCTCCTCGACGATCAGCGACTTCGAGACCATCATGACGTCCTTGGTGAAGATGGCCTTGAGGTCCTGGGCGCGCTGAGCGAGGTAGTAGTAGCCCTTGCCGGCGTAGGCGGTCGCCTTGAGGAACGGCACGTCCTTGCCCTCGCCGATGGCGACGGTGGTCACGGTGATCTTTTTGGAAGCCATCATTTTGGCGATGGGGATTACGCCCTCCTGCTCGTCGCAGTCCGCGCCGTCCGCGAGCAGAATGACGTGTCTCTGCCGCGTCTGGCTGCTGGAGATCACGTCCCACGCCATCTTCATCGACGGGAACACGCAGATCCCGCCGCCCTCCGCGCGGATGGTCGAAATCTCGCTGTAGATCGGCCCCTTGTTGTCGGCCCTGCACAGCCGCACCGCCGCGACCGGCTCGGTGTGGCAGACGATGACCGAGCACGTAGTCCACCGGCTGCAGCAGCTTCACGACCGATGCCGCCGCGTCGTTTGCAAGCTCGATCTTAGTCCGGCCGCCCTCCGGCATGCCCATCGACCCGGACTTGTCCATCACGATCACGACGGTCAGCGTCGGCAGCACCTTCGTCTTGCGCACGGACATATCGACCGGCAGCGTCTGCTCGATGGGCGTGTCGTAGTAGCCGCCCGCGCCGAAGCTGTCCTCTCCGCCGACCATGGTGAACCCGATTCCCAGGTCCTTGACGGCGGACTTGATCATCAGCATCTGATCGGCGGACATGGACATCGCGGGCACGTCGGAGAGCACGAGCATATCGTAGTTGCCGAGCTGCGCCATCGTGGTCGGGATGCCGGAGCGGTCGCGCGTGTCGACGACGATATCGCTGCTGGAAAGCGCCGACGACAGATACTTCGCCTGGCCGGGCTTGCCTTCGCAATAGAGCACGCGCGGCTTGCCGACGACCTTGGTGTCGGCGAGCGCGGTGTTGTTCTGCATGCGGGTGTCGTCGGCGGACTCGACAATCGCCTTGAACTCGAACCCGCCTGGCTGCGCAATCGACTGCCGGAACGTGCACACGCTCTTGCCCGAGGGCAGATCGAGCGCCCTCTCACCGGCGGGGAGGCCGTTGCGCAGGAGCCGGATGGTCGCAACCGTCGGCCGCTTTGAGACGGCGGTGATCTTGAGATCGAACGGCTCGCCGATCTTGACGGTGCTCGGGCAGGTCATCTTGTCCAGCAGGACCTCCTTGGGAAGCTCGCTGGTGAGCGGGACGGTGTCGATGGAGATGTCGTTCGCGCCGGCGAGCGCGGCCTGTTCGAGCGCGCGGCCCGATGTCTCGTTGCCGTCGGAAAGCAGCACGATCTTCTTCGCGCACTGCTCGGGGAAGGTCGCGAGCGCGAGCCCCAGAGCCTGGGAGACGTCGGTGTTGGAGGTATCGGTCGTGGAGTAGATGCGGTCGATCTTGCTCGTCGAGGAGGGCGCGAGTTCGACCGAAGCGTCCCCGCCGAACACGACCATCGCCGCCTTCTGGTCGCTTTTCATCGTCTTGAGCGCGCGGTTGACGTAAGCCAGCGCGGCGTTCTGCTTGGTCTTGGAGATGCTGTCGGAGGCGTCGAGCGCGAAAACGACGCACTGCTGGGAGGCGTTTCGCACCACTCTCGCCCCCGCCAGCGCGAACACGAGCAGCGTCAGGATCGTCAGCCTCAGGCCGAGCGCGAGGCGTGACCGGAACCGCGACATGTCCGCCAGGCTGTGCCTGGCCAGCCGCCACGCATACCACGCCAGCGGCGGCAGGAGGAGGAGGAAGAGCGGCTTTGTGAACTGGATCACCGCTACAGCCTCCTGTGGTACGCGTACCACTCGACCGCAAGCACGGCCAGCGCGACGAATATCAGCCACGCGTAGAATTCATGGTTCGTCCGCACGCCCTTGCCCGTTGACGCGATGCTGCGCCTGCCCACGGTCACGACTGTCTTCGGGGCGGTCGCGGACTCCTGCGGCGACGCGACGTTGCACGCGAACTCCCTGGCGACACCGCTTGCCGGTCACCTGGTAGATTCCCGCGCGCTCAGTTTCCTCGTAGATCACGGGGACGCCGGTCACCTTCACCGCGTGTTGCTCGCCGGCGGGGTCGGTCACGGTAAGCTCGCGAACGTCCGGCGGAACGTCGATATACGCCGCCTGGCCGGTGCGGATGCTGTCGCCCGCGCCCGCATTGTTCGCCGGCGCAAGCCAGTCCAGGCAGTTGGCGACGAATATCGGGAACCCGACGTGCAGCGGGAAGTCGCTTTGCAGCAGATCGAACCCGACCTGCACGAACCGCCGGCCGCCGTTCGCGCCCGCCGCCCCCAACGCGCCTTTTTCGCCATCGATGATCGGCACGGCCCACCCCTTGGGCTTGAGATACCGCGCCTGGGCGATGCGTACCTCGCTGAAATCGACGTATTGGCTGGCGGGGTGCTTCCTATTTGAGTCAATCACAGTCGGCCGCTGAACCTCCGCCCCGAGGTCGGCACACGCCTGTGCGCACGCCGTATCGATCAGCAGATACCCGCCCGGCGGCAGCGATTTGGGCGGCGCGATGCGGTCGAATATGACCAGATCGTAACGGCCCGCCTTCGAGATCATCGGGCGCGGATTTCCGTTCGCACGAGCTGGGTGCGCGGGTCGAGGTTGAGCGCGTTCTGCAGGAACAGATTGCCCTTGGAGACCATCAGGATCGAGAGCTTCGCGCGCTTGGTCAGATACACCGACGCGAAGTTGTCCGAGGCGAGGTCATCTGACGCGTCCAGCTTGGCCGTCACGCGCCCCCCCCTTCATCCCCCCTGCGAGGGGGGGTAGAGGGGGGGTCGGCGACGTTCGACAGTATCTCCTGCTTCGCCTCACCCGGCCCGAGCGACTCCGCGCGGACGTCAACCAGAAAAGGGGACAGTTCCCTTTTTTTTCGTGCGGGAAAAAGGGAACTGTCCCCTTTTTTGAGGTAGATCTCCAGGTTGAAGTCGTGCTTGCGCGTGGAGAAGTTGCGCAGGCTCACGAACACCTGCTGGTCGCCGGAAAGGGTCTTGCGGGAGTCCATACCCGTGATCGCGACGTTATCGCACTCGCGGCCGATGCGGACGAAATCGATCCGCGCCTTGCCGGGCGATAGATCGACCAGCGGCTCGAAGAGGCCGTCGGAGAGCACCACAATGCGCGGCGGCGCGGTCGATCTGCCGGCGACCAGCGAGAGCGCCAGCACCATCGCCTGCCGCATGTTGCACGGCGTATCGACCGGCTTGATCTTCGATATCGCACTCGCCAGCGCGCGCTTGTCGGACGTGAACGGCGCCACCACCTGCGTCTTCGCGCCCGCGCGGATCACCAGCATCGTGTCGCCGTGTCCCATTCGCTTGACCACCGCCAACGCCCTGGACTTGGCGTTTTCGAAGCGGGAAGGTGATACATCGGTCGATTGCATGCTCGCGGAGGCGTCGATGATCACGGCGATGCGGTTCTCGGATGTCCCGCGCGCCCGCACGAACGGCCTCGCCACGGCCAGCACCAGCAGAAGCAGCGCGGCCAGTTGCAGGAACAGCAGCAGGCTCTTCTTGAGCTTCTGGAACGGCGCGTTGGCCTGGATGTCCGCGACTGCGTCCTGCCACAGCAACACCGACGACACCGTGCGCTCCTTGCGCTTGAGCTTGAGCAAGTACAGCACGACAATCCCCGCGCCCAGCGGGAGGAACCATATCAGGCTCAATGGTGAAAGCAGGCTCATGTTTTTCCATCGGGAAAGGGGGAAAATCAGAAACGAAGAAAGCGGGAATCCCTTTTCTGGCTTTCTGGCTTTCCCCTTTTCCCGATTCTCTCTCTCCCTCTACCTGAGACGTCCCGCGCTGCCTCAGATAGCTCAGTATCAGGTCCTCGAACGGCGTTTGGTTGGTGACTCGGACGTAGTTGCAGCCGTATTGGGCGCAGTAGGACTCGAGGCCGCGCGCAGTGCTCGGCGAGGCGCTGTTTGTAGCGGCGCAGCAGCGATTGGGTGATGGTGACCTCGCGGCGGTCGTCGGTCTCGGAATCGACCAGCATCAGATCGCCCACCAGCGGCGGCTCGACCTCGTCGGCATCGAGCACCTGCAGCATCGTCACCTCGAACTTGCGCGAGACCAGCGCAGAAAAAGGGGACAGTTCCCTTTTTATTTGTGCGGGAAAAAGGGAACTGTCCCTTTTTCGAAGAAGTCGGATATCACAATCGCAAGCCCCGGGCGGGAGGTCCGCAGGCTGAAGTCTCGGATCGACTGCGCGAGTTGCGTCGCGCCCGACGGCTTCACGGACTTGAGCCACTCGAACACGCCGAACGCCGACTGCTTCCCGCGCTTGGGCGTGAGGATCGAAGCCATGCCGTCGCTCAGCGCCGCGAGGCCGACGCGGTCGAGGTTGCCTAGCGCGATGTACGACAGCGCCGCCGCGACGCGCTTGGCGTAGAGCAGCTTGCTCGGATCGCCGAACTCCATCGACCGCGAGGCGTCGATGAGCACGTAGACGTGCAGGTCCTCCTCCTCGACAAAGAGCTTGAGGAAGAGCTTCTCCAGCCGCGCGTAGACGTTCCAGTCCACGCGCCGGAAGTCATCGCCGACGGCGTAGTTGCGATAGTCGGCAAACTCCACCGACGACCCGCGCTTGGTCGAACGCCTCTCCCCGCGCAACTGCCCCGGAAACACCCGCTTCGCCACCAGCGACAACCGCTCGATCTTGCGCAGAAAGTCGGGGGTGAGGAGGTCTTGTTCGGTTGTGGGTTCCAGTATGCTCATCTAGCTTTCCGAAACGCGAATTGCAGAATCTCATTCGTCGTCACTGCGCGGTGGTCCCCATTGCCCCAGGCCTAAGCCGAAGCAGAATGAGATGAATGCCGCAGCGATAATGGACTGCGACACGGCACGGGCCATCCAAGGGTGATACAGAACCTGCCAAACCCCGCGGCCAGTGCGAGAACGATCACGGATGCCAGGAACGCTGCCAGCGCGCCGGATACAAGGCGAGCGCCACGGCCGGTCTCGAATCTGGTGATCCAGCGTGCGACCCCTGCTCCCACGGAGATGCCGACGACACTGGTGATGAGCGACATCGGGAAGAACAGGCATCTCATCAGCCACATCGGCAGCGCTATCGCGATGGCTGCAGATAACAGGAATACGCGCCAGTCTATCGACTTCCTTCGCTCTTCGCTCTCCACTCTTCGCTCTCCCCTATACCGGCAGTTCCTCATCGCCGCGCCCCGCCGATATCCGCCGCTGCCAGGCCCGACCGGCCAAGAAGGCCAGGAAGAAGTAGCCATACCCCGCGCAACTGATCAGGAACGTGCGCGGCAGCTCTTCCGGCTGGAGCATGGCGCAACCGGCGAAGCCGATACCGGAAACTATCGCCCCCAACACAAGCAGGAGCTTTGCCAGTGCCCGACCATCGCTGGTCCAAGTGGGCGTGTCCCACGTGCGTCCGATGACCACAGGTTCAGCCAGACCGAGCAGTATCGCCGCGGTAATGAACGGGCGCGTCACGTCCGGCGACCCGTCCGGACCGCAGAGCCACTCACCAGCCGCCTCGGCCGCTGCACCTGCCAGCGCAACGATCCACACTATCCGCGGAATGCCGAGTGATCGCTTCAGAGCACACCTCCTCAGGCCTGGTTCATAGCGATTGCCTGCCGGTCCGTCGCCGTAATTCACGCGCGACAAGAAACAACACCAGAGCGGCACCAGCGACCCCCAGGACGGCTGCAAAGTCTGGAAGCCCGTTACGTCCGCGAGCATAGGCATACACCAGTCCGCCCAGACTTCCTCCGGGAATCGCGAGAACCCATATCAGGGCAAGGAACTTGACGGTTGCGCTTGTGCGCGTATCGTCCCAGAGAATGCCCAGGGTGATCGGAACCGAAGCGCCTGCCGCCAAGCCAAGCACAAGAACGGGCACTGCGCTCGCCAATGATGCGAACAGACGGACAGCAACGCCCGATGTCAACAGGAGCACTGCGCTGCCACCCTCGATCCACAGGATTGCACCGGTAGATATCGGTTCTCTTCGCTCTTCGCTCTCCACTCTTCGCTCCCTTCCTACACCGGCAGTTCCTCGCCCTTGCCGGCCTTTTCCAGAATATCCTCGATGATCGAATCCGTGCTGATGCGCTCGGCCTCGCCCTCGAAGTTGAGGATGATGCGGTGGCGAAGGGCGGGCTTGCGCGACGGCGCGGATGTCGTCGAAGGAGACGTTGAACCGGCCGTCCAGCAGCGCGCGCACCTTGCCCGCAAGAACCAACGCCTGCGCCGCCGCGCGGGCTGGAGCCGTAGCGGACGTACTGCTTGCGTCATATCAGTCGCGTGCTCGGATTCGGGATGCGTGGCGAGCACGGTCTTCAAGGCGTACTCCTTGACGTGCTGCGCGATCACGACCTCGCGCGCGGTCGCCCGCATTTCGAGGATCGTCGGGGCCGTCGAGGACCTTGGTCGGCGTGGCAATCGGACCGACGATGTCGTGCGGTCGATGATATGCGAGAGCTCCTCAAGGTTCGGGAACTCCACCATCAACTTGAACAGGAATCTATCCAGCTGCGCCTCCGGCAGCGGGTAGGTGCCCTCCATCTCCAGCGGGTTCTGCGTCGCCAGCACCAGGAACGGCTCGTCGAGCTTGCGGATCGCGCCCGCGACCGTCACCGAGTGCTCCTGCATCGCCTCCAGCATCGCCGACTGCGTCTTGGGCGTGGCGCGGTTGATCTCGTCGGCGAGCACGATGTTGGCGAACACCGGCCCGTGCTGGAACTGGAACTCGCGCGCGCCGGCGTCGGTCTCGACGAGGATATTGGTGCCGACGATGTCCGCCGGCATCAGGTCGGGCGTGAACTGGATGCGCGAGAAGGCCAGATCGGTCGCCTCGGCGAGCGTGCGCACGAGCAGCGTCTTGCCCAGCCCCGGCACGCCCTCCAGCAGCGCGTGGCCGTTGGCGATCAGGCAGGTGATCGCGCCGTCCACGATCTCGTACTGCCCGACGATGACCTTGCCGATCTCCTCGCGCAGCCGCACGAAATACTCATTGAACTGCTTGACCCGTTCGTTCGGCTTGCATCATATCCCTCCTAACCCATCGACCCCGCTGGCCCTCTGCTCTCCTCCGACCGCCCTTCGATACGCTCGTTCCTCGCTACTCAGGGCTAGCGGGGTGGTTCTTCTTCGCTCTTCGCCCTCGACTCTTCGCTCTCCACTCTCCACTCTCCACTCTCCACTCTCCACTCTCCACTCTCCGCTCGCCGCTACTTCGCTACTTCGCTACTTCGCTCTCCACTATTTGGCCAGCGTGCTGAAGTAGTCTTTGACCCGCGTCCGATACGCCGGGGGCACTTTCTCCTTGGAAAGCGCGGTCTCGGCGGATTTCTTGTAGTTGGAAAGCACGTCCGTGTAGGGGACCGTCGCCGGCGAGTTCGTATCCGGCGCGCCTTTGGTCTCGCCCGCCGAGAACACCATCCCGCTCGCGCCCACGTGGCTCGGCGCCTTGACGACGTCCTTGACTTCACGCAGCTTGCCGTGCGGCCCGGTGTTGCGATTGTCACCGCCCTTGCCGTCGCCGATTCCACCAGTGCCAGGCATCCCCATCGACATTCCTAATCCGCACTGACCCAGTGCGGCGCCCGCGCCACTTCAAGTGCCGCCCGCTTTCGCCAGCATCTGCATCTCCTTCATGCTTCTCGAGCATCTTCTTGAGCTCTTCCGGGCTCATCTTGGCCAGCTTCTCGGCGTTCTCCTTGAGCATCTTGGCGAGCTTGTCGAGATCGGTGCCTTTGAGGGCCTTCGCGAGCGCTTCGAGCTGCTGCTTGAGCATCTCCTTGTCCATCTTGCTCATATTGCCGGAGTTCATCTTCTGCGCGAGCTTCTGCATCAGCTCCATCGCGGCCTGGTAGTCCTTGTTGGCCGCGAGCTTGGCCAGTGCCTCTCCGAGCTCCGATGGGATCGGGACCGAGTTGCTCGGATCGGCGTACTTGCCCAGCGCCTGCTCCAACTGCTTGCGCTCGGCCGCGCTGAGGGCGCCGTCCTTGCGCGCAAGGCTGGCAAGCTGCTGATCGGATGGAACCTGCTTCATCGCCATCTCGGGCGTGACGTGCTTCTCCGCAGCCAGCTTGTCGGCCATGCGCTTCGGCAAGCTCATCGGCGGCCTTGCGCATATCCGGCCGGGCCTGCTCCATCGTCTTCGACGGCGAGTTCATCGCGGCCAGTTTGTCCTGCTCTTGCTTGATGTCCTTGGCGAGCTTCTGCGCCTGCAGCATCGCCTGCTTTTTGGCTCATCCGGCCGGTGCTCATCTTTGCGCCGAGCTTGCCGAGCTTGGCGGCGAGCTTGCGAAGCTCCTCGTGCTTGGAATCCTGCTTTTTGATCTCCTTGGCGACGCGGACCAGCTTCTTGCCCTCGGTCTTCATCACCGCCACTTCCTGCCGCCGCGTCTGCGACTGAAATACCGGCAGCATCGGCCCCAACATCACCGCCGCCAGCACGATCACCGCCGCCCCGCATACGATGTGCGGCAGCCCGAACCGATGCCGGAACACCTCCCGCGACCGCATTCCGGAGATCCTCTCGCCCGCGTCGGAAACCAGCGCCGCCTCCATTTCCTGCCTCGCCTGGCCGTGCAGCGCGACCGCCGACGACACGCGCTCCTTCAATCCGGTGCGCTTGTCCGCGGCGACCGCGACGGTCAGATCATCGAGCCGCCTCAGCAGCCCCCACGCGACGCCCGCGATCACACCCACGCCGGCTAATCCCGCCCACAGCGGATAGCTCACCAGCGCGTCATACCGATACGACAGCGCCACCAGGACCGCCGCTACCACCAATGCAGCCGCCATTCCGAACAGCCCATACCGCTCGGCCAGCAGCAGCCGGACGCGTTTTCGGAGCCTCTTGAGTTCGCAATCCAACGCGCTCATATCATTCCTCCACAACCACGCCGCCGGTCTTTCGCACGGTCGGCCCTGCCAGCAGCAGCGCGGCCAGCCCAATCACGGCATAAGCGACGCACGTCACGATCCAGGCATCGCCGAGCTCGCCAGGCGCAGGGTAGCCGTAGGGCCAGGCGTGCTGGGACATGGAAAGGATCGGCGTCAGCGGCCAAAACGCCCCAAGCCAGCCAACCGCGGTGATCTCGCCCGGACGCACGACCGGCCGGTTCATAGCCAGAATCGCGAACCCGGCAAACATCGCGACCGCGAACAGCACCACCAGCGCCGCCGCGCTGCTTCTCTTCTTCGCCAGCGACGACGCCAGCACGCCGACCGCCGCCGTCGTGACGGCAATCACCAGGATCGACACGCCGACGTGAACGTAAGTCGGCCAGAACGAACGTGAAGCCAACATGCCCAGGGCGTGGGCCTGCCGCAGCGTTGCCAGCCCGAATGCCCCCCAGGCGACCGCCGTCCACAGCGCAATGAACCCTATCGCACCGCCAATGTCGCCCTTCAGCGCTCGCGTCAGGCGGAATGCGTGGCCCAGCACGCTCCGCTCGGCGGGTTTGACGATGGCCCCCGTCCCGAACGCGGCGGCTAGAAGCATCGCCCCCACCAGCAGGCATATCCCGAACTCCTCCACCGCGCCGGGCGTTGCGGGGTGCTGGGTCGAGCCGGTCGCCAGCCACACGCAGAACGCCGTGACGGCGAGGAATATCAGCCTGATAGGCAGCGAACGGTCGGCGGGCTTGTAGCGCACGTGGCTCATTGCGACCATCAGGAACATCAGGCCGAGCCCGACGTGCACCGTGACAGCTACAAGCGCCAGCGGGATCTTCACCCCGCCGACAGTCGTGGCCTGCATCACCCCCAGCGCTGACATCGTCGGGTTCAGCAGCATGAACGGCATGAGATCAAGGTGGCTGCGCGAGTAGATCCCCGCCATCGCCATCAGTATGGACGGCCCGATCCACGTCGCCAGGAAGTAAAGGAAACACAACCCGAAGTTATTGCCGGACGCGATCATCGTCTTGCGCGAGAGCGACGACCACATTACCCCCGCGCACGTGATCAGAAACACCCACGCCACGAGCAGCAGATACGTCACCGCGATCTCCGCGGGCGAGATCCCGCCGAACATCAGGCACATCCCCGCAATCGGCACCGAGCACGCCAGCAGCACCAGCGCATACAGAAAACCCGACAACTGCTTGCCCAACACTACCTTGCCGGCCGACAGCGGCGTGAGCACCAGCAGCTCGAGAGTGCGCTTTTCCTGTTCGTGGGTAAGCGCCCCGGAGGTAAGGGCCGGAGCGATCAAGGTCAGCAGTACCGTCTGCGCCCCCGTCAGCCACGCGAACAGAATCGCGCCCATCTGCACCTGCTGGCCGGCCATGGGCCCGTAGTGCCCGGAGTAGATCGCCGAGGTCCAGAGGTATGCGAGGAAGATGACAATCGCCATCAGCAGCACGTAGGCGCCCATCAGCACGAACGCCTTCCAGCCCCGCATTCGCGTCCGAAACGCCTTGGTCACCACCGGATTGTCATAGACCGAACCGGCGAACGCGTCCACGATGCGGTCCTTTGCAGCGATCATCACACTCATCTAGGATCTCCTTGGAAAATGCGGAGCATTTTCGCCCCCTCGTGCGAACTCGGCAGCGCTGCGGAGCAGTCGCGAGAGAGTTCATGCACGAGTCCTCAGGCCGGCGAACCTCGCCGACGAAATGTGCCGGAATAGATACGCACAGCCCACCGAAAACGCCGCCGTCGCCCCGACCATCCACCAGGCCAGCGTCAGCCGCCCGGAGTAGCCGAACTGCGCGTCCATGAAATAGGCCAGCGCCACGAACGGGTTCACGAACAGCGGCAGAAACAGCCCCTGGGAGTAGCACGAGCTCACAACCGTGTCCGATGTTGACGGGACCGACAGCGCCAGCAGCAGCAGCGCGTAGACAGCCCCGAAAATGCCCATGCGAAACGCGCGCACCCGCCAGATATTGGTCTTGCCGTGCATGATCACCGCGAGCGGCGCGTAGACCATCAGCGACAGCACCCCGCCCACGAAGAGATACATCACCGCGAACATCCACGGAAACGCGCCATCGCTGAGCATACTCTGCGACGACCTTGCCAGATCGAGCAGCCACGCCCCGCCAAGCGGCAGACCTGCCATGAACAGGACGATGATCAGATACGCCATGAACGTCGCCGCCTTCGAGCTTCGCAGGCAGCACGAGCACAGCATCCCCAGCGCGCCCAGCGAGATCGCCGTCACCAGCAGCACGCCGTATGCTATGATCACCTCAATCGGCGACACCCCGCCCAACAGGAACACGACGCTCATCACCGGCAGCGACGCCACTATCAGCATCACGACCTGCGCTATCGCCGCCACAAGCTTCTGCGTGACTATGGCCGAAGACGACAGCAGCGTGAGCGCGAGCAGATCAAAGGTGCTCCGTTCCCGCTCGCCGGACACCGCCCCAGAGCTGTAGGCCGGCACGATAAGCACGACCATCACAAGCTGCAGGAACGTCAGTGCGGCATATATCTGCTGGCCCAGCTCCGACATCTGCCGGGAGTTGCTGCGGTTGTTCGGCATCATGAAGAATATCATCAGCATCGTGCAGACCGATAGAATCAGCGCATAGAACAGCATCACGACGAACGGCTTCATCCCCCGCTGCCGCACTCGCATCTCCTGCACCAGAACCGGCGCGTCGATGCGCGCGAACCACGCCCTTATGCGGGCAATTCCGCCGCCCACGGATTCGATTGTGCTCCTCAAAGTCATATCGTCGTTCTCTGCCTCTCGATGCTTCTGGCCAGAATGCACCTCATCCCGACCAGCGCGAGCGCCTGCACCAACAGCCCGCCGGGAACCCATATCGCCGAGACGGCGAAGGGAAAGAACCTGCCCGCGAGCAGTACGATCGGCAGGGCACATGCGCCCTGGCCCAACTGCATGCACAGCCCCGCCCCCACCACTCGCCATGTCCGCGCCCGCGTGGCCGAGTTGATCAGCAGCACCAGCGCCGTGATCAGAATCGCGAAACTCACAAGATAGCCCAGTATGCACACCGACTGCGCCATCGGCGCATACGCCACGGCCGTTGCCGTCGTTCCGCTCCCGCAGTCACTGGAGCTCTCGACGCTCCAGCAGCTCAGTATCAGCGCGCTAAGCAGAATCGCGACTCCAATCGCCATTGCCTCGAACGCCGTGACCCCGCCCGTGGCGGTCGCTATCACGCCCGCGGGCAAGCCCGCTGCCAACACCACAAGCATTGGCATCGCCGCCGACAGGATCTTCTGATCCGCGATCTGCCCCGATCCCATGGGCGTGATGGAGAGCATGTCCCATGTGCCGGAGTCCCGCTCGCGGGAGATCGAACGCGCTCCATACGCCGGCGTCACGACATAGATGACAAACACGTAGACGAACGCCGCAACCATTACCGCAACGCGCCGGTATTCACCATCTACGCACAGCCGGGTCGCCACCGTCGCCCCGGCCGCCATCATCACCCCGGCCGACGCCGCCCACCACAACCCGCGCTTCCCGAACCGCCGCATCTCCAGCGCCAGAACAGGCTCGACGTAACGGCGCTCCAGTTCGTCGCGGGTTAGCAAGGCCGACACTACGACACGACCCCTCGCGTCACCCGCATGAACACGTCCTCGAGGTCCACTTCGGCCTCGGCAAATGACCGCACTTTGAAGCCGCGTTCACCGAGCGCCTGCAGGACCGCGTGCTCCTCGCCCGGCGCGCCTATATACGCCGCCAGTATCGTATCGCCCTGAATCTGCGCGTCCTTGATCGATTCCAGGCTCTTGATAACCTCCAGCGCCTCTTCCTGCCTGTCCACCAACCCCATTCGCAGCATCGTGCCGCCGCGGCACTGCTGGATGATGGTGTCCACGTCTCCGCTCACCATCAGCTTGCCCTGCTCGATGATCGCGATCTTGTTGCAGAAATCGGCCAGCTCCGGCAGGATGTGCGAGGAGATGAGAATGGTCTTGCCCATCTTGCGAAGCTCTTTGAGAAGCTCCTTGATCTCGATTCGGGCGCGCGGGTCGAGGCCGGACGCGGGCTCGTCTAGCAGCAGCAGCTTCGGGTCGTGAAGAAGAGTCTTGGCCAGGCACAGCCTCTGCTGCATGCCCCGCGATAGCTCGCTCACGAACGCCTCCCGCTTGACCGGTCAGGTCTGTAAGCTCCAGCACGTCGTCAATCGACCCGGCCCGCTTCGGCTTGGGCACGCGATACGCAGCCGCGAAGAAGTCCAGATACTCCCAGACCTTGACGTCGTCGTAGAGGCCGAAGAAGTCCGGCATGTAGCCGATCAGCGGCCGCACCTGCTCGGGATCGGCGACCACGTCGATCCCGTCCACGAAGGCCGTGCCTGATGTGGGCTTGAGCAGCGTCGCGACGACCCGTATCGTTGTCGTCTTGCCTGCGCCGTTTGGGCCGATGAAGCCCATGATGTCGCCGGCTTCGAGCTCGATGCTGAGGTCGTCGACCGCGCACAGCTTGCCGTATTGCTTAGTCAGATTCTGGATCCTGAGCATAGTATCTGTCTCCTATTGCCGCCTGGCCGTCGCGGCTACGCCGATGCTCACGTTAGTCCCACTGCCACTTGCGCCGGTGCACTTGATCTTGACGCTGTCGGCGCTGACGTGATCGTCCGGGTCGGCAATCGATCCGCCGGGGAAGCTCACAGCATCCCACTTGCCGGTCCTGTAGTTGAAGACCTCTACTACGGCCTTGCCGGCGCCGATGCCCGGATCCGATACTCCATTGATCCGGCCCACCAGTCTGATCGACTTTGTCTTGCATCCCGCGGGCACCGGCAGTTCGTACATCCCCATGAAATAGGTGCCCCGCACGACATAGCCTCCCAGCATGCCGCCTTGCTGAGATACTCCCGTGTTCCCGTCAGTCCGCCACGCCTTGACCATTCCGGGATCGATGACCACCGTGTCACCGGCCTCGAAGCCCAAATGCACGATGTAGCAGCGCGATCGCTCGACCGAAGGGCTGTTGTTGGAGACGTCGAACCTGCCGCCGCCCGCATCGGCGAATGCCACCAGCGTGGGGCGCCCGGTCTGCATCGCGCGGCGCGTGGCGTATTTGTCGAGCCTTATCGGCAGAGGAGCACTGGGGTCGGGGTATACGGGATTGGTTCCCACGCTTCCGCCCTGTGTCAGCCGGACCTGCCGCGTCGCGCCCTTGGGCAGCCGCCCGATACCCACCTGCGCGCCGCCGAACACGACCTTGCAGTCGTGAAAACCGACCGCCGTGTTGTTGGTGATCTCGCCCTTGACCTCGCCGCCGTCCTGTTTGAGCTTCGCCTCGATCGCGCCGCCGAGGTCCTCGCCGCCGACGGATTCGAACGTGCGCGATGACCACATCGCCATGCCCACATCGGGGCATGACGGATGTGTCGGCGAGATAGGTAACCGGCGGCTCGTCGGTGGGACCGGTCGCGATCATCTGGCTGATCGCGCTGGGATCGGCGATGGCGACGTCATAGGACCGCCTCGCGGGAGAGAACAGCGAGGCATCCGTCACCGCCCGCCCGTATCTTGCGCCCGCCGAGGCCTCGATTACCGTTGCCTCGCACAGCCGCAGGCTGCCGCCCTTCATCGTGTAGCCGATCGCGTAGGCGCCTATGGTGAACAGGATCACTATCGCCGGCGTGGTCAGCCAGGCCAGCTCGAGCCTGCGTCTCCTGCGCAGCACGATGTAGTTGGCGGGGACAAGCACGATCAGATACGCGAGCAGAAACAGCCCGATTGTGTTGACCGAGGGGGTCTTCACGGACGGGGTCTGTGACACGACGTTCTTGAACGCGGCGGACTCGTCCTGTCCGCCGTAGGACGAGCCGCCGTAGCTGTAGTAGCCTTCGCCCGCGAACCGGGTTTCCGTCGGCACGATCGGCTTCCCGCTGGATCCCTTGACGATGCTCTTCCAGAACTCGGTCTTGCCGTTCCAGTCCGCAAACGGCGAGGTGCGGTAGTCGAACGCGAGGAACACGACCCGCCCCGCGCCATACTGCCGTACGGCCATCGTCGGCATTCCCGACTCGACCACAACCGACTGGCCAGTACCTGGTTTGATCGCCGATTGCGTAACAGCCGCCGCTCCCGCAGGGAATGCGGTGTGTCCGAACTGCGCTAGCCCCGGCAAGCCGTCCACATTCGCCGCGCCCTGGACCTTGACCGGCAGCAGCTCATCATAGAACGCGTTCTTGTATGCGCGGTAGTCAGGGCCGGTCGAGACGACCAGCGTCCCGCCCGACGCCACCCACGCGGATATGGCTCTGAGCACGTTCGGGTTCGTGGAGTCCGGAACCAGCCCCGATACGACCAGCACGTCGATGCCTTCATACGCAGCCGGCCGGTCGGGAAGCAGATCAGCGGCAATCGAGCCCGCCTCGATATTGGCCGTGGTCGAACCGCCCGAAGGTCCGCCGGGACCATACCGGCGAGGCGTCGGGGGAACACTCACCGTCTCCCCCTGCAGATAGCTCAGCCGCGACGAGCGATCGCCCACCGTTACGATGACCTTGTCTTCGGCGGACGCGGAGTTGATGTTGGCCTCTTTGTAGGCCAGCGTGCCATAGCCTCTGACAAGCGCCACCCTCATCTTGCCGCCGTAGCCGGAAAGCCGCACGTAGGCGTGATAGAGCTTGGTGGAGTGGCCGGGCAGGTTCACGGCGGCGGTGCACATCGGCATGGGCGTCCTGCCGTAACCCGGCAGGCTCACCAACAGGTTGCCCTCGATATTGTCCTCGGTCGGGTTCGAAAGCTGCACCGCGACCGGCGTCCACACCGACTGCTTCTGGACGCCGTCGAAGCCTACCGTGACGCGCATGGTAACGGCCAGGCACGGGGCCGCAAGAATCAGAAGCGCACATAGAGATAGAAGAAGTGGGGGGCAACTCACCCTGCGGAAACGAGCGGCGATACGCATGATCGGGTCCCTCATTGGATTCAGATTGCGTTCACTTTACGTATACTGAACAAACAGCCCGCTTGTTCCAGCAGGACCGGAACAACACAAGACGGACAACTACTTATTCGTTGTCCGTCTCAGATTTCCTATCGGTATATGACGCTTCAGCCCTCGTTTTGTTGATATATCTGGTCCTGCTCGAATGCCCTCACTCGTGTCATTCTGAGCGAAGCGAGGAATCTCGGAGATTCTTCGCTGCGCTCAGAATGACAGGTCCACCACCCTCCCGGTCTCCAGCGACTCGATCCCCGCCGCGATCACCTTCTGCGCCGCGAGGCCGTCCGCCCCGGCGCCGTCGATCTCGCCCGGACTTGCGCCCTCGTCGATCTGCTTGACGAACGTGTGGATGCGGTCGGCGAACGTGTCGTTGAAGCTGGCAAAGCCGCCGAAGACGGGGTTGGTGTAGACCGACTTCACCGGCTCGCCCGCCGGATACAGCGTCGCCTCGCGCCACATATCCTCCAGCACGAACCGCCCGCCCACGCCGGCCACCTCGCATCGCTCCATCGGATGCCCGCGCTCGATGTCGTAGCTGCTGGTCAGGTGCCCGACCGCGCCGTTGGCGAACTGAAAGTTGAACGAAGCCGTTGACCAGATATCGCGCCCCGGCGCCTTCATGCCCGAAGCACTGCACCTTGACGATGTCCCCGCAGTAGTGCCGCAGCATATCGACCGAGTGTGGGTTGAGGGCCTTCAGGTGGAAATAGGGCGAGTCGAAGCTGCCCTGCCGGCCGATCCACAGGGCCATGTTGGCGAAGATCAGCGTCCCGAGCTTGCCTTCATCGAGCCACTGCCGCGCGAGCCGCGCCGCGGGCGTGAAGCGATGGTTGAAGTCGATCCCGAAACACCGATTGCGTTCCCGCGCGACCCGAACCATCTCTGCGGCCTTGTCGATCTCATTGCAGATCGGCTTCTCGCACAGCACGTGGCAGCCCGCTTCGAGCGCCTGAATGGTCGGCTCGAAGTGATCGCTGGAGTATTCGAACCCGCCCGTCGCGACGCTGCACCATATCCGGCTTCAGCGCGGCAAGCATCTCCGGCGCGCTCTGTGAACCACGGCACACCCAGCCGCTCGCCCGCCCGCCTGGCGCGCTCCTCGATGATGTCGCACACGCCGACCAGCTCAGCGAGCGCATCGGCCTTATATATATCCGCGTGCAGATTCCCAATCGGCCCCAGGCCGATCACACATACTCGAACCATTACAACTCCCCTGATCGTACCCAGTCCGCGAAGGCGGACTTCGCAATGGGTAGCCCCCAATTCATTGCGAGGGTCACAATTCCTTCTGCCCCCGCTGCGTCTGAAGCTCCTTCGCCTGCAGCGCCTCGGCGGCCTTGGGCGAGCCGATGTGCAGCGTGTCGTAGGCCTGCTGCGAGCTCTTGAACGGCACGCCCCTGCCGTGCCAGTTGAGGTTGGTGTAGATCGGGTTGGTGCGGCCGGTCTCGCTTCTCGCGCTTGGCGATCCAGTTCTGCATGCGCTCCTCGAGCATCTTCACGACCTCGGGGTTCTCCTTGGCGACGTTGCTGTTCTCCTCGGGGTCGGTCAGCAGGTTGTAGAGCTCGATCTCCGGCTTGAAGTGGAAATCCGGCTCCAGCGCGTGCATGTACTTCCACTCGGGCGTCCGCCAGCCGTGCTTGCGCATCCACGTGCACTCGGTGATGTAATACTCCGGCTCCTGCACGCGCGGCTTGCCCTCGAACAGCGGCGCGAGGCTGCGGCCGTCGAACTTGATGCTCGGTCTTGATGCCCATCAGGTCCAGGATCGTGGGCATGATGTCCTTCATGTGCACGTAGTCGTCGAACCGCATGCCCGGCTCGATCCTTGCCGGGGTAGTAGAATACCAGCGGGATGTGCAGCGTGCAGTCGTAGAGGCCGTGGTGATCGAACCAGCACTCGTGGTCGTGGAGCGTCTCGCCGTGGTCCGAGTCGATCACGATCAGCGTCTCCTCCTCGATGCCGAGCGATCTCACGGTCTGCGAAGATGTTGGCGATGCACGCGTCCATATACGCGACCGCGCCGTCGTACTGCGCGATGATGTAGTCCTTGTCCTTGCAATGCGGCGGGAACCAGCTCGCGAAGTAGTCGCAGAACGGCTTGAACGTCATCACCGCGTCGAGCGAATGGTTGGACGTGTCGAACTCGTCCCCATCGTAGAACATCCGCTCGAACGGCGCCGGCGGAAGATACGGCGAGTGCGGGTCCATGTGCCGCAGGAACAGGAAGAACGGCTTTTCCTCGCCGGCAAGCCTCTTGAGCTCGGGGATCGCGACCGCGTTCAGGTTCTCCGCCTTGTGGCTTCGGCCGTCCTCGCACGATCCCCACCCGCTGAAATCGATGTACTTCTGGAAACCGCGCGAGGCGGCGTTGCCGCTGAAAGCCGACGCAGGTCGTGTTGTAGCCGCGCCTGCCGAGCACTTCGGCCAGCGTCTTCACGTGCTTGCCGAGCGGCCCTTCGTGGCGCAGCGCGACCACGTCCGTGCCGAAAACGTCCATGCCCGTGAACATCGACGTATAGCCCGGCGTGGTCGGAATGCGACGGGCTGTAGCAGTTCTCGAACGCGGCCCCGCCGTAGGCCAGCTCGTCCATGTGCGGCGTGGTCAGCTTTGGATAGCCATACAGGCTCATGTGATCCGCCCGCAGGCTGTCGATGCCGAACAGAATCAGGTTCGGTTTCTTCTTCATTTCTAATCTCTAGTCCTCACCCGATTACAGCAGCCTACTGAAGTAGCCCGCCGATTCTTTGTAGCCAAGCGCTGAGTAGAACTGAGCGGCCCGCCGGGTCGCTACACCCACAAGCATCGAGCCGCGCGACCTCGCCCACCGGTCGAACTCGTCCATAAGCACACGCCCGACGCCCTGGCGGCGGTGCTGCTCGTCTACCATGAGCTCCTCTATCCAGGAGACCCGGCCGTTCGCGTAGAGTGTGTAGTGATCGAAGCCGAGCATGTATCCGACCAGGGCGCCTTCACTCTCGGCGACACTGAGCCACGCGGACTCATCGTCGAGCAGATGCTTCAGGCTCTCCTGAAATGCATCGAAGTTGGGTATGAATGAGGTGGCATACGCCTTCACGAGGCCAAACAGAACGTCTGCATCCTCGGTTGTCGCCTTCCTGACTGACACGGCCACGAGTTATCTCCCCCCCAACGACTTCAAACAAGCGTTCAGATATCCGTAGCTTTCCGCGGCGATGATCGACACGTCCGGCAGCGCCAGTTGCCCCGCGCCGATGACTTCCAACGACACCGGCCCGTCGTAGCCGCCGTCAACCATCACCTTGCAGTAAGCCATCAGATCGATATCGCCCCGGCCGCATGCCTGGTCCGGCGGGGCGCCCGGCGATGGGCCGGGACCCTTGCAGTCGCGGATGTGAATGTGTTTGGTGCGCGACAGCACTGCCTTGAGCGCGTCCGCGGGAATCTCGCCCGCCCGATGGATGTGGCTGGGGTCCATATCGACCCCGAACGCCGGCGAGGTGATCTTCTGCATCGCGCGCAGCGTGGTCGGCGTGTTATAGATGGAGGCATCCACGTGCGCCTTGCAGCACAGCGTGACGCCGTATGATTCCGCCTTCTGCGCCATCTTCGCAATCGTATCCGTCTGCCGCTGGAAGTCCTCCTCGACGTCGGCTTTTCCGCCCGGACCGACATTGACCACGGGAATGCCGATCTCCGCCGCGGCCTCGAACGCCTTCGTCAGCCGGTCCTCATCCAGCCCGGCCTCCTCCATCGACAGAAACTCCAAGCCCATTGTCGGCAACGATCTGCTTGAGTTCGGCGGCCTGCGCTTTCCAGTCATCGAGCACCAGATGCTCGCACATTCCCTTGATCGCCGAGATCTCGACCCCGTCGTAGCCGGCCATCGCAATGTGCTTGGCGGCGGTGGCGAAATCGAACCCGCCGAACAGCACCGAATTGACCCCGAGTTTGATCATCAACGCCCTCCTTCTCACCAGTACCACTGTTCATGTCTTTGGCGTTTGGCCGCGTAGACCTTCCTATAATGCGCGCGGTTCAGCTTTTTCACGTATTTGTGCGCCTCAACGGTTCCAGGGAAGGGCACGCGGCATTGAGTGTGGTATGGTTGAAGGGAATAGCACTGCACGAGGTACCTGACGGGCATGTTGGTTACGATCATAGGAAGAGGTCACGGTGGCACGAGGGCCATCTCGCATACACTATCGGAGAGCGGCGTCTACATGGGCGCCGAACTGAACAAGTCCGGCGATCTCGTCCCGCCGCGGGATATGTATGAAGCCTGCCGGGTGATGTCGCGCTACGTGACGCACCTGGGCGGCCTCAAGTGGGACTTCTCCCACGTCGCCAAGTGTCGCATCAGCGTGAAGTTCAAGCGGCTGATCCAATCCTATCTCTCATCGGTGCTCGAAAGCGACGCCGAGCACAAGGGCTGGAAGATACCGGAGACGACGCTGGTCTACCCCTGGATCGCGCGGATGTTCCCGGACGCCTACTACATCCACTGGACCCGCGATCCCCGCGACGCCATCCTCGGCCACCACGTGACCGACGACCTCGCCGACTTCGGCGTTGCCTACGACCACACCGACGACGTTCGGCTCCGCCGCGCCATAAGCTGGAAGTATCAGCGCGAGATCGTAAAAGCGACGCCGCCTCCCAAGCACACGATCGACGTCCGATTCGAAGACTTCGTGTTGGACCAGGACCGAGCCCTCGCCCGCCTCGAAGCATTCCTCGGCATCCCGCTCGCCAAGATCGAGGTCAAACCCGAAGCCGTCGGCCGCTGGCGCACCGACGAAGGCGTGCATGACTTCGAGTTTCTGCGGGAGGATATGGAGGAGCTGGGTTACCTTTGACCCCCTGCTACCACCTGTCCACCAGTTCGACGTGGTTCTTGGGAACCCACGTGGACGCTGCGCCCTTCCACCAGGTTTTGAACTCGACCTTGGTCTTCAACTCCGCTCGCCCTGACAGAGTGCGAAGCGCCGCCAGGGCACAGGAATCCATATCTCGGTCTGGAATACCATGTGGCCAGGCAAGACCGACCATCGCAGACTTGTCGGCGTTCGCAACAAGCCATGCCATGCCGCTGGGCTCGCCCAGCTCGGCCAATCCCAACGCGGCGCTGGAACTTCAGGCTTGGCCAGTTGCCTCCTCTTTCCCTGGACTGCATGGTGCGCACAAGGAGGTCTCCCTGCTCTCCGGTCTCTGGCACGAACCAGCGCAACGATGTAGACGTCCTTGATGATAGGCTCCGCATTCTCCGCCCTGCTGATCAGCTCGGGCACGACATCGTCAGGAAGGCATACGCGGGTAGGCACCTGGATCTCTTGTTCGAGGTGTAGACCTGAGAATCTCCCTCGCCTGCGCATCGTCTTCGAGCATCTTCCCAAGGATTCGCACACAGAGGGCTTCGTCCCATCCCTTGGCTGACCGCATTCCCTCCAGCACCGAATTCCAGAAGCCCGTAGTCCTGCCGCGCGACGCTATAAGGTCTGACGCAGCAAGCACATCCTCAGTCGGAATCATATGAGGGCCGGCGATATACTCCCGGAATAGCGCCGCGCAGATAGCATCCGGCTCCGCGCGCGTGTCCGGGGCGGCCGGTGCCGGCGTGACACAAGCGAACACGAGCACCGCCGCCAGGAGGAAAAGACCCAAGACTCTGCAGCATTGCATTCCCCGACGCCTCGCTTTCATCGTTCCAGTCTGTTTCGACGCCGAAACCGATGGAGAGGTTCCCACGAAGGGATCTATCCAAGCATCCCTGCCTGCTTCAGGTGAGCAAACGCCGCATCGACGCATTGTTCCGCGGAAAGCCGCCCCGTCTCCAAGCAGCAGATCCGGCGCCTCCGGCTCTTCGTAGGGTGAAGAAATACCGGTGAACTCGGGGATCTCGCCCTTGCGGGCTTTTGCGTAGAGGCCCTTGGGGTCGCGCTGCTCGCAGACTTCCAGGGAGCGTCCACAAACACCTCCGCAAAGCGGCTCTCGCCGATTATCTCCTTTGCGGCCGCGCGGTCAGCGCGGAACGGGGAAATGAACGAGGTTATCACTATCAGCCCGGCTTCGTTCATGAGCTTCGCGACCTCGGCGACGCGCCGAATATTCTCGCATCCGATCGTCCGCCGAGAAGCCGAGATCTCGGTTGAGCCCGTGGCGAATATTATCGCCATCAAGCACAAAGCACGCATGGCCCTCCTCGGTCAGCCGCTTTTCCAGCGCATAGGCAAGCGTGGACTTTCCCGACCCACTCAGGCCGGTCAGCCAGACCGTAACCGGCCGGTGGCCGAACAGCCTCTCGCGCTCCTCGGTAGAAACCTGCCCAATGTGGCGGGTGAGGTTGGCTGCGGCGGTCGTCGCCTGACGTCTCATACTCGATGCGAGCGGTCGATCACCATCCCCGCGGCAACGGTGAAATTGGTCTGAGGGTCGATCACGACAAAGCTGCCGGTCTGCCGGTTGCTCGCGTATTCGTCGCAGAGAATCGGCCGCATGAGCTGCCATGTCGATGCGGCCGATCTCGTTGAGGCCAAGCGAGCTCGCCGGCTGCGCGGTGCAGAGTATTGGGGTCGATGCGAATTTCAGCTCGGTAAGCCGCCCGCGGACGGTCCGCGTGGTATGCTTGATCACATATTGCCGGTCGAGCTTCGAGCGGCTCCGTGTCCATCCAGATCAGCATGGCCTCGATCTCGCTGGCGAGCCACGGCAGGTTCGCGGGGTGGGCGATCATATCGCCCCGGCTCATGTCGATCTCATCCTCGAGGCAGATCGCCACCGACTGCGGCGGGAACGCGTGCTCCACGTCCTCGCCGGCCGCCACGATTCGCTCGACACGCGGCTGGTCTTGCCCGAGGGCAGCGCGATCACTTCATCGCCTACCCGCACCACGCCAGACGCCACCGCGCCGCAGAAGCCTCGGAAGTCCTGGTTGCGGCCGCAGCACATACTGCACGGGAAACCGGAAATCGATCAGGTTCTGGTCGCTGGCGATGTGGACGGTTTCCAGGTGCGAAAGCAGCGGACGAGCCCGTCATACCACGGCATATTCGCGCTGCGGGTCGACGACGTTGTCGCCCCAGAACGCGCTTATCGGAATGAACATCACATCCCGCGCGGGCAGCTTGGCGCAGAACTCGCGGTATTCCTCGCATATCTCCTTGAATACCGCCTGCGAGTAGTCCACCAGGTCCATCTTGTTGACGGCCACCACCATGTGCGGAATGCCCAGCAGCGAGGCGATGAACCCGTGCCGCTTGCGACTGCGTGAGCACGCCGTTGCGGGCACGTCGATCAGAATCATCGCCAAATTCGCCGTAGACGCGCCCGTGACCATGTTGCGCGTATACTGCTCGTGGCCGGGCGTGTCGGCTATGATGAACCGCCGCTTGGGCGTGGCGAAGTGGCGGTAGGCGACGTCGATGGTTATGCCCTGCTCGCGCTCGGCCTTCAGGCCGTCGGTCAGCAGGGCGAAATCGATCTCCTCGCGACCCGCCTTGCGCGAGTCATTGGCGAGCGAGGCGAGGTGGTCCTCGTATATGTTCTTGGAGTCGTGCAGCAGCCGGCCGATCAGCGTGGACTTGCCGTCGTCCACGCTGCCGCCGTCGTGAACCGCAGCAGGTCAGCCTCCCGCACCTGCCCAAGAAACGATTCCAGAGTCGAGTGAGCCATATGCCTGAATGTTGAATGGTTAATGATGAATGTTGAACTAGCAGTCCTATTCAACATTAAACATTCAACATTAACCATCAGAAATATCCTTCGCGCTTCTTCTGCTCCATCGAGCTGTCCTGGTCGTGGTCGATGAGGCGGGTTATGCGCTCGGAATGGCGCGCGACCATCATCTCCTCGACTATCTCCGCCACGCTCGCCGCGCTCGAGCTTCACCGCGCCCGTGCACGGGTGGCAGCCCAGCGTCCGGAACCGGCAGATCAGCTTCTCGGGCTTCTCGCCCTCGTTAGCAGCGTGGTGCCCTCATATACCGGCACCAGCCGCCCCTCGCGGATCACCATCTCGCGCTCGGACTGGCGAAATACATGGGCACGACGGGTATCTTCTCAGCGTGGATATACAGCCAGACGTCGAGCTCGGTCCAGTTCGAGATCGGGAAACACTCGAATGCTCTCGCCCTTCTTGATGCGGCCGTTGTAGAGGTTCCACAGCTCGGGGCGCTGGTTCTTGGGGTCCCACTGGCCGAACGCGTCGCGGAAGGAATAGACCCGCTCCTTTGCGCGCGATTTTTCTTCATCGCGGCGCGCCCCGCCGAACGCGGCGTCGTAGCCGCCCTCGGCGCAGCGCGTTCAGCAGGGCCTGGGTCTTGAGCTGCGCGCAGCACTTGACCGTCCCCAGCTTCCACGGGTCGATCGCCCTGCGCTATGGCCTCCTCAAAGCGATAGACCAGCAGATCCGCGCCGATCTCACTGCAGAACGCGTCCCGGAACTCGTACATCTCCGGGAACTTCATGCCCGTATCCACGTGCAGCAGCGGGAACGGAATCCTGCCCGGCGCGAACGCCTTCTGCGCCAGCCGGACCATCACCGAGGAGTCCTTGCCCACCGAGTACAGCATCACGGGCCGCTCGAACTCGGCAACCACCTCGCGGATGATGTGTATGCTCTCGGCCTCGAGAGTTTTCAGATTGGAAAGATGAAGCTTTTCCATGCTAGGCTGAGTATAGCAGCCCCAGCCGCAGGGGTCAACGCTCCAGTTTCGCCCCCAGCACTCCGAACGCGCCGTAGAGCAGCTCAGCGAACAGGAACACGGCGAGATACGCCGTCGCCATTGCGCTCCCCGCGATCGACCCGGCCACCAGCAGCACCGTCGCCGTCACGAACCCGGCAAGAGCAACGTCCTGCACGAACGCCCTTCCCGACCGCGACCTGCTGCGTGCCGACCACCCAAGTGCGAGCCCGCCCGCCATCATCGCCGCCAGTATGATCAGATCGATCGCCCAGTGCTGCGACAGCGCCGATATCGCCGACGCCAGCAGCCCGATTCCGCCGCCCACCGCCAGGGCCGTCGCGTCCATCGGCTTCCCGGCGGGCCCCTGCCCGAACGGCCCTTCTGCCTTACGCACAAAGAACTCCATTATTCGCGTCAGGAACCGCTTTCGCTTCTCGGGATGCTGCAGGTAGTAGATGCGATTCTTGGCAAGCGGATGCGTGGAGAAGATCTCCCGCTCCATCACGGACTCCCAGAAGCTCGGCGGCTTAGTCAGACACTGACCAATCAGTCCCTCGCTGTCATATCTCTCCCTCGCCTCGACCTTCAGATCGACCTCCTGTCCCTCTTCGGCCTCGGCGATCCTCTTTTCCAGCACCTCGTTGACGTGAGCCGTCGCCTGTTCGAGGTTGGCCAGCGCGCGCATCATCGGCGCGGCGGTGCCAAGTACCGTCGCGGAGTATAGATCGGCCAGATACTCCCGCTCGCGCTCGAACGCGTTCAGGAAGAACACGCACACCACTATCGACGCGCCCACAATCGCCATCCCGATGCTCAGATACAGCAGCGCAATCAGCAGGGCGATCGCGAGCACAAGCCCGAATATGCCGCACCCGCACGAAGCCAGTCCGCTCAGCAACTGGCCCGCTATCCACCGCGCGATGCCCATCATCCACTGCACCTTCGCCATCACCCAGATCGGGAACCTCAGCAGCGTCGATATGACGAAGTCGCCGTGCCGGATGTGGCTCATCTCGTGCGCGAGCACGGCTTCCAGTTCGTCGTCGGTCGGCTTGACGTGATCGATGAAGCCCTTCGTGACCAGCACCCGCGCCGCCTGCGGCGCAAGGCCGTAGGTGTAGGCGTTGATCTCGACTTCGTCCGCGTCCAGCGCGACCGCCGGCGCCGCCACCCCGCTTCTGTTCGCCACGTTCGAGATTGACTTCAGTATGCGCTGCTCCAGAGGATCATCCGTCGCCGGCGAGATCCACTTGTGCGACTTGAATAGCAGCCACGCCACGCTGGCCGCATACATCCCGAACACGATCGCGAGCAGCGCCAGCGCCGTCCCGACTCCCAGCGCCTCCCGCACGAACGTGAACCCCACCATCGTGAACGTCAGGATGACCCATATCGCGAGCGCGCCCTTCACGTTCATCTCCGCCACCGGCAGCATGTCCGCCAGGCAGTAGCTGCGCCGCGGTTCGGACTCCGGCCCCTGCCCGGTCGGGACTGGCGCGGGCTCCTGCTCGGTCTCGTGCTGAGTCGCCGGCGCGGACGCGCTCTCCACGGCCGCCCCTGCGGGTACCGCTGCCGCCGTCGCATACTGCTCATCCGGGCGCGAGTCGGTCTCAACCGGCGCGGGTTGGCTCGACACAGGCGCCGCAACGAGCTTCGGCCTCGACGCCGCCATCTTCACGATGAGTACCGACGACCGCAACCAGCACAACCACAGCCACAACCGCCCCGGCAATCAGCAGCCAGTTCGTCGCGGCCACCAGCTTGAAGTCCGCGTTCGCCGTCCGCCCGACCGACACGTTCACGCCCTCGCGCGACTCGACGACGTTGCCCTTGTGCCGGACCTCGATATCGTATCTGCCGGGCCGCACGTCCTGTATCGAGTATTGCCCTCGAAAGTCGGTGGTCGCCGTATATCCGCCCGTCTTCGTCGCGACCGTCGCGCCCACCACTCCCGCGCCCGAGCTGTCCAGCACCATGCCCGAGATCGTGCCGCTCAGCGCCCGGAGCCTCAGGCGGGTGTATTGGGTCTGGTCGGCGTCGATCTGGATCTGCTCGGCGGTGGCCGACTCATAGTCCCGCTTTGTGGCCGTGACGGTATACTGCCCCGTGCCGAGCTTGAACGAGCACTTGCCTTCCGAGTCCGTGGACGCCTTGGTGACGCCGTCGCTCGTCGTGACCACCGCTCCCTCGATCGGTCTGCCGCGGTCGTCCGAAACGGTCACGTCCAGCATCCCAATTCCGACCTGAGGCAGCGGCTCCTCCGGTGGACTCACGGCGGCCGGCTCGCTGAGCATGGCGACGATGGCGGCGCGGCCCTTCGCCTGAGCGAGCGTAAGTGGAGTGCGGCCCTTGGAATCCAGGCTCTGCTTGTCCGCGCCTGCATCGACGAGCTGCCTGGCGACACCCTCGAACCCGAGTGAAGCCGCCACGTGCAGGGGCGTCACGCCGTCCTTCTTGCGCGCGTTGACATCGGCCCCGTTAGCCAGCAGGAAGCGCACGACGGCCTCCTTGTTGCCGGCGACGGCCCAGTGAAGTGGAGTCGCGCCCGTGGCATCCTGCGCGCTTATCAGTTGAGGATTATTCGCAATGAGTTTGCCAACGGCAGCCAGGTTGCCCGAACCTGCCGCCGAGTGAATCGTGGCGGCACAAACGGCGCTCCCCAGCACAAACGATAGCACCGCCGCCACTGCTGCTGACCTTCTAACCACCCGTTTCCCCCTCCCCAGGCAGCACTCGCGTCCGCGAGAGAGTAATAGCAATGAACACAGCCTCTGCCTGTTGAGGAAACCTTGTACGTATCGCTCAGGATTCCTTCAGAGGCCCGACTCCAGATACAACGCGCAAGCTCGCGACAAGGCGCGTTCCCCTTCGGTACCGCCTACGCCTCGCGCGACCCAAACGCTCCGCCCAGCCCACTAGTCATCACCCTTTCAACCGCTCATTTCGGCGGCCAGCACAGCAGCGACCGCTGCCGCTTCACATCACTCAGCGTCGCGCCAACATCAACGTTCAAACCGATACGCGATAGCTCAGCGGCTCCATTCCTATCGACCCTTCGGGCTTGGCAAGATCAACTATCTGCATCTCAGCCGGCGCGAGCGGCTTCGTCCAGTCACTCAACCTCACCGGCTGCGTGGGATCGAGTTGCAGTTCCGGCTCCCAAAGCAGCTCCTTCAGCGAGACTTCGGCCTTCCGCGGCCCAGGATTGCACAGCACGATGAACCCCCGCCCATCCACCACATGCGCCGCCCCATCCGGGTGAATGCCGTCCGGCACGGCCAGCACGTGCTGATACTCCCGCAGATACGGCCTCGCCGCCTTGAAGAACGCCGTCCAGTCCATGAAGAACTCCCGGACTTCCGGCCGCAGCATTCGCGGGTCCTCGCCCCACTGGTAATCCGCCCGCGCCGCGATAGTCGTGAACATCCGGCTGGCGAGCTCGTCGAGCGGGCGGTCCTCGAACCACGCCCACCCGCAGTGCGGCGGGACGATGGTGGTATAAGGCCACGCCCAGTTGACCTGATACGCCGCCGACCGCGTAACCAGATCGCCCGCCCGCAGGCTGTGACGGCTGAAGAACCGCTTGTTGGTATCGCCTTCAGGCTTCTCGGGCAGCACATTCGACCACGCCCAAAACTCGCCCTCGCCGAAGTAGATCTGGTTGAAATCGCTCAAAAAGTGGATGTTGCCCCACCAGTAGCACGCGCTTCGGGAGGTAGAGTGATGCACGAATGTCTCGAAGTCGGGATAGCGCCGCCGAACCTCGCGCATCGCGGCGATGGTCTTTTCATCCACGGTCCTGTCGTGGAACAGCTTGCAGAGATCGGTCTTCTCGATGAGGTCGGACACAATGGCTGGGTCGTCGGACGCGGCGTCGTTTATCCACGTGTGGTAACGCATCCCATACTGCCGCAGCAGACGCCGCAGAGGCTCGAATCCCTCGGGAAACGCTTCGGATCGAACCGCCAGTCCCCCGGCCCGGCCTCCCAGCCCATGTCCAGGTGAAACTCCTCGCAGCCGACCGCCGCGATGTACGGCAGGATATCTATCAGCCGCTTGGCGGTCACCACCTCGCTGCTTCGCCGGCTCGATCCCGCCCTGCCAGAGCCAGAACTGGTTCCAACTGAAGAACGGGCTCTTGCCTCGCTGGCAGGCGTACTCCTCGCCCACAAACCGCCTCAAGCGCAGGAATCCATTCTCAACTGGCCCCTCGAACGGCCACAGTATGAACTTCCCGACCGGCTCCCCGTCAAGCGCGCCGACGGCATGATCGAGCATCGCAAGCCGCCCGCTCTGCACGCGCTCCTCTCCGCCGACCCCCGCCACGAACGCCGCCAGCCCGACCTTCCCGTCGGCGTCGTAGCAAAGGTGATCGGACTGCGCCACGAACTCGAACCGGTGCCGCCCCTTGATATTGGGCCTGCCGTCGGCGAACCCTCTGCCGAACGAGTTGTTGGGCATCACGGGCGCCAGCGACTCAGCGGTCGTCAGCACCTGAGCAACCGCACGTCCCGCCGCACGCCAATCCTTCGGCACGCTGAACTGCTGCTCGATATACGGCTTGTCCCGATACAGCCTCACGCGCCACGTCACGGCCTCCGGCGCGCTCAAGCGAAACTCGGCCTCGGTATACAGGCTGTGCTGCCGTGGCAGCCAGGAGTCCACGGTGAAATTCGCCCCGTCCTTGACCACCCCGCCGTTCGCATCGACCACGACAAGACACCCCGCCGGCCCCGATAGCAGCTCGTGTCCGCCCCCGCTCCCAGAGGGGGATACAGCGGGCGTGCCCGTTCGAATGCTGGCAATCCGAACGCGCCGCTCGCGATCCACGACGATCTTAACGGCGGTTGCATCGTTAGCAAGCTCGATGGTCTCGCTGCCGTCTGCAACACTCGAACGGATCCGCGGCACGCCCCAACTCTTCTTGGGCACACCCGGCACGGGGCGAAACTCCGGCACGGGTTGACCTTCGGCAGCCCGAACCATACCAATCCCTCCCGCAAACACTAGAGCGGCGCAAGCGGCGACCCGCAAGCCCACGGACATCATCATCACTTTCCCTCAACTCAAGCCGCGTCTTGTTTTGGCATCGGCTTCATACCTGAGTTGTTGGCGATTACCGATGTCGGCATCCTTCGCGCGCTCGTCTTTGAGAATGCGCTCGTACGGCGGGGACTCGCCGCGCTTCGACGCAAGGGTACGCGCTACACCGTCGCCACGCACGCCTCGCCGGCTTCTGACGCTGCCATAACCAGTCCGGTCTCGTGCGCGACCATCGCGCCTGCCACGGGGCCGCCTACCCGCTTGCTGGAGAACTCCACAGGACACCCGCGTTCGGTCATCTGACGCGCGAGCGCCGCCGAGTCTATCACAGCCGGCCCCGAACCGTCCACATGGAACCTGGGCAGCGCCATTGCCTCGCCGCAGGTAAGGCCAAACGTCGTCAGGCCGTGGCTCAGCACGGCGCTGCCGTTGATGATCTTCCGGCCGCCGGGCATGCCTATCGCGCAATAGGGCCTACCGCCGTGCGTTATGATAATCGGGGCCATGTTGTGCTGCACGCGCTTGCCGGGAGCGATCGAGTTGGGGCCTCCCGGTAGTGGGTCGAACCGCGACATCCCATGGCCCAGCACCAAACCGAGACCCTCCACCGCTATCATCGACCCGAACCAGCTCCCGTGCGTGGCGGTCACGCTGGCCATATTGCGGTCCTTGTCCACCGCAACCAGGTGAACTGTGTGTTCAGAACCTGCCGCGCTCACAGGAACGTCCACCGGCGCGGCGCCGCCCTCGATCTGCTCCAGGATCTCGCGCGCGCGCCGCTCCGAGAGCATATCGCCCACCGGCACATCCACGCGCAGTGGATCGCCGAGACACGCAAACCGCTCCCCCCAAGCGTGCCTGGCGGCTTCGACAAAGAGCGAGTATTGCCTGCTCGTTGCGAGATCGGTCGGAGCCAGGTTCGCCCTGTGGAGCACGTTCAAGATCTGCAGCGCCGTGATGCCTCCGGCCGGCGGCCCGGGGGTGAAAACCTCGTAGTCACCGCAGTTCGACCAGACCGGTTCCTCCACCCGCGGAGCAACCGCCGCGAAGTCCGATTCCTCGAGTATTCCGCCGTCAAGCTTGAGCCTTGCGACGATCCTGCGAGGAATCTCACCGTGATAGAACGCCATCGGCCCCTCGCGCCGCAGCGTGGCGATCAGGGCCGCAAGGTCCTTCTGAACGAATACGTCGCCCTCCCTGGGCGCAGCGCCTCCGGGCAGCGTCGCGCGGACGGACTCCGCGTCCGCGTGAGCAGCAAAAAGCGAGAGCGCGCGAGCCAGGGTAGAACCCACGCGGAACCCCTGCTCCGCGAACCCGTGCGCCCCCGCCGCGACCTCCGCGAACGACATCACGCCGAACCGCTCCAGAGCCAGCGCCAGCCCCGCCACTATAGGCGACGCTGTTACGCAGAGGCAGCCATACTCATTGACGCCGGGGCCGCCGTCGTTGCCATCACCCGCGATGTCCCAGTTGTAGGTGCACACCTCCGGCGGGAACATATTGGGAGTGGCGGCGGCGGGGGCAATGCTGTCGAAATCGATCGCAAACACGCCGCCGTGCTTGGCGGAGTAGACGATCATCGTCCCGGCATAGCCGCCGAGGCCGATGTTGTGGGGCTGGACGACGCACTCGGCAAGTACCGCGGCGATCACGGCATCGACGGCATTACCGCCTCGCCGCATGATCTCCGCGCCCGCGCTGGCAGCCATCGGGTCGGCTGCAACCACGACGCCGTTGGATGCTATGACGTCTCTCATTTCCCCTAACTCAGCGCGCAGCCAGATGCGCGAATCACAGTCTCGTTGAGCAATGCGGTTTACTATACCGCTTTACTAATACGATTATATCCGAGCTTTGCGCATCTGGCAAGGGGAAATTCGAAACTATTTTCCGCGGGCCGCCCAAACGGACGGGCTATCTGCGGGAATCTGCGGCGTCACGGGGCTTGATCGAAACAGACGCAGGGGCTGGCGGCTGGTGGTCAGCGCCGGCGCACAGGGCGAAGTCCCAACTCGTAACTCGTAATCGGCAATCGCCTTCACGCGCTGGAACGCACGATCAGCTCCGGCTGCACGACAACCGACGTCCCCGTCAGATCCTCGCCGCCGACCATCCGCAGGACCAGGTCGACCGCGTGCTGGCCCATGAGGTCGTGTCTGACATGCAGGGTCGTCAGGCCATACGCCGGGTCGGCAGAGGCAGGCACGCCCGCGCAGCCGATTACCGCTATGTCCTCGGGCACTCGAATGCCCCTGTCGCGCAGCGCCGATATCGCGGCAAGCGCGATCACGTCATACATGCACACCATCACCCTCGGCCACGGCTTGCTGGCTAACATCTTATCGATGATCTTCTGCATGAGAGCGGGGTCGGTCTGTGTCTCGATGTCGACCTCGAGATTGGTCATCTCGCTGACCGGCAGCCCCAGTTCCATCGCCGCGCCCACGAACGGCCCGCGCGCGGACCTGTCTCGATAATAGCGGCCCTTGCGGGTCGCCACGCATATCCGGTCGTAGCCTTTCTTCGCGAGCAGCTCGGCGACTTTGCGGAAACCGTCCGCGTAGTCCGGGGTCACCGACGGCACCTGGTCGCATCGCCGGTCGAGCGTCACTATCGCGAGGCCCTCGTTATAGGCGCTTATGATCCTCTCTTCATCCACAAACGAATCCCAGATGATGATCCCTTCGACCTCGCGGCTCCTTACCGGCGTGGAGAAGTAGGTTCCAATGTCGGACCCATCCTCCCGCCGCTCGTGGGTCGTATAGATCTGCAGTCTCTGCTGTCTCGCTTCCGCCGCGCGATAGACCGACGCTACGACGATCGCCGCCGACTGTCTGTAGTTGCTCAACGCGCTGATGTCGTAGACGGCGAGCCCGATCGCCCTCGAAGCCCTTGCGGCGAGTCGCCTGGCCGCTTCATTGGGGCTGTAGTTGAGATCGGCGCACGCCTGCAGAACCCTGCGTTTGGTGCTTTCGGGCAATCCCGCGTCCAGGTTGTTGACCACGAACGATACGGTGGTCTGTGACACTCCGGCGGCTTTGGCCACGTCCTTCATAGTAACGCGGCGCGGTCTGGTGCTTTTCCTCTCGTTTTCCATGTCCGCTATATGCTACTCCTGGAGCAGGTATTCGTCAATCCGCGATGTCAAGCACGTAATCGTTTAACCGCTGACGCCTACTATCCTGCGCCACCCTCATGCAGCCAATTCAGGTAGTTTTACCGGGTTGACATACCGACTCAGACGTAGCATGGATCTTCTTGCCGCTCAAGCCCACGCCGGACGTGACCGGCCCCAGGACGGCAGGAACTCCCACGCTGGGCGCTGCCGGCAGATAGGACGACAGCGGATTGCCGTTGCAGGTCAGCTTGATCGAGTTGATCCAGGCAAAACCACCCGCCACCGTCTACTCCTGCCGCCAGCTCGATGAGAGCGACTGCTGCAACTCCGATACCGGCCTCGCCTGGTGGAAGATGTGCTCCTCGACGTGGCTCCATCACGCCGGACAGCCGTGCTCAGTATGGGCACGCTACTCCGGCAGTTGCGGCGCCGATACGGCGACCAGCCGGTCCAGCGACGATATACGCGCTCGCCCGCTCTACGCCGACAACGCCGGCAACGCCACCGAGGTCACCGAGGACTTCGACGTGAATAAGAACGAAGTCAGCGGACTCATCGGCCTGCAGGGCCTCACCAGCACGCTGCTCAACAGGCAAGTGGTATTCTCTCTCAACGCAACGACCGTGAGCGCCGCGGTACGCAGAGCTGCAATTTGAACCGCGACCCGTGCGTGCAGACGAGAAAACTGGTAGTAATACCAGCTTGACTGGCTAGCGCCACATGGGTTATTACTATATAGGGGGTATAGCGCGTTCTGCATATCGGTACTGCCCCTCGCCTTGCCGGCCAGCTCGTTTGCGTTCACAGCGTTGTGCGCGACTTGAGTTCTGCTCTGGCCGCAAGGGACCCTGGAAGATCGGTTGTGCAGCAGAGCTGCTCCAGAACACTACCGGGAAGCTCCCAGGGAAACGAGCCAAAGGAGGCTGAGAGATGGGGAGAACAACCACTACACGCATCATCCGTATCCCCCGATCCCCCGGGGTGTGGATGGCAGCTCTACTTTGCACGGTCATAGTGGCCGCGCTGTGCGCGCCGGGTATGGCGGACACCGGCTACATCAAGGGCGTCTGCTGCGCCTGCGACGCAGCCGGGGAATGGTCGCAAACGGCCGACTTCGGGCTGGTTGTGATATCCGGCTGGTACAGTGATGCCAGATACTACGACGGAACCTGCACGGTGAAATCGTGCTACAGGAAGCCGTCTAGTGCTGGATTGCAGACCGCCGGCTCTTGCCAGTGGAGGCCGGATCTACTCTACTCCGGTTGGTATGTGACTTCAGTGACTTGGGGGGCTGCCAGTACCAATGCCCGCCTTACCCAGTTCAGTGTAGTCCACAAGAATGGCGCCACCTCTGCGCAGACCTTCAACCAGACATCCGGCGACGTGTGGTACAACCTGAACGGAAGCACTGCCCTTCAGTTTGACGCCGGCGCGAACGATAACTGCAGAGTCGTTATGGCGCACCCCGTCAAGGAGACTTACTCGACGCGACTGGCCATTGCGGATTCGTGCCGGTGGGTCTGGGTCAAGCCCAACGATCCCACAGGCCTTGTGGCAACCGCCGCGGGCGACACTCAGATCGATCTTTCCTGGGATCCCACGAGTATGCCGTCGGACGGCTACTACTACATAGAGCGCAAGTCAACGGGCGACTATATCCAGATCGCCACCAGCGTCACCGGCACTACCTACAGTGACACAACCTGCGTCCCGGGCACGGCCTACACCTACCGGATCCGCGCTCACGAAACCAACGACTCCAACGGCTATTCCAACGAGGCAACCGCGCAGACGTCCGGTAGCGCCGTCACCTACACGTTGACGCTCTACGCCAACATGAGCGAGGCCGGTACGCCGAGCGGTAGCGGTATCTATGCTGAGAGCGACCTTGTTGCTGTCTCGACCACTCTCACGCCGGGCTACACGTTCGTGAAGTGGGCGGAGGGCTCCGACGGCAGCGGCGCGACCGTATCGACGGATCAGTCGTTCGTCTACACCATGCCCGCACAGAACACAGACCTCTGCGCGGTCTTCACGCACAACGAGCATACGCTGACCGTAACGGCCAATCCTGCTGCCGGCGGTGACCTCACGGTGACAGGCGCCAATCCGCGTTACTACGGTGACACGATCACCATCTCCCAGGCCCCCAACCCGGGCTACTGCTTCGTGAACTGGACGGACGGGGACGGCACGGTCCTGTCCCGCAAGCCGCTCGACTATACGTTCCAGATGCCCGACAGAGACTACGCGATCGCTGCCAACTACGCCAAGGCCATCTTCTACGACGGCTTCGAAGGCATGGAAGCCGCCACCAGCAGGCCCTGCTCGCCGACCGTCGGCATCGTAGATATGAACTGGGCCACCGGCAACGCGGCGGCCAACGGCGACCTGACCAGCGGCAATCCGTGGTGGGGAGACGACTACCCGACCATGAACGTCGGCCACCTCAGCGGCATAAACGCCTACGCCGGCAGCAACGCCCTGTGGGATGGCCAGGGAACCGCGAGCGGGTGTCAGCGACTTCAGGAGATGACCTACCTGAACCTCGCCTACCGCTTCAACGGCGGCGCGCCGCTCACGGGCAACCTCTACCTCGACTGGCGCTTCTACGACCCGCGAGGAACGGTCCACACCACCAGCGGCGGCGCGTTCTGCGATGATCCCGCGTCGTTGTGCTACACGTCCAACACCGACTACATACCCACCGACGCGGACTACAATCCCGCCACCACGGGCACCGACTACATCAGCGACGATGTGAACTATGCCCAGAAGCTGTCTCTCGGCTGCACCGACGCCTCCAATGGCTCGGCCACCTACTACCAGGCCAGGATCAAGGCAGGCAGCCAGACCGGCGGGGCCGCTGCGCTCTACACACCGGCCGCTGTCAACAAGTGGTCCGGCGCCGCGGGCTGGTATAACACGACCGTCGGCCGAACCGTGGGCTGGCATCATTGCCGGATCGTGGTCGGTCCTGATGTCGCGGGCGGCAACTCGGTAGCGTTCTACATCGACGACATGGACACGGCCCAGTTGGTCGGCACCGCCACCGGCGCGCTCTACAACGCGATGCAGCTCAAAGCGAGAGGTGAATACAGCACCGCAAGCTGGTGGGGCGCCATCGGCCCGATGTATGACGAGGTCTCCTTCGGCGTATTGCCCGCACCGCCGGCAGCCGCGCCGGCAACCGACGTAACCGACAGCACCATCACGTGGAACTGGACCGAGTCGGACGCCGTTGACGGATTCCACGCGTGGACATCCGACGCGGACGGTGGGGCCACGGATCTGGCCGTGACAACGCTGCCCGAAACGGGCCTGACTTCCAACACGCAGTATTCGCGCTGGGTGTCTGCCTACATCGACCAGTATGCGGGCGACATCGACACGGTGCGGACGGCTCTTGACCCGGTGTGGACATCGGCCGTGCTCAACATCAGCGCTCCGAGCACTGCTCCGACCTACGACGCGCCGATTGAGTTCATCAACGCGCAGGGGTTCGGCGGCAGCGGCATGGACAGCTACATCAAATACGCATGGAGCACAAGCCCCGGGGCGACCTGCGACACCGTTTGGGACACCGGCACGCTTTCGACGGCTCCCGCGACGAGCGGGGCCTGGTATCTGTGTGCGCAGGCGTATAACGGCGCGGATCAGCCGACCGCGGTCGCAAGCTTCGGACCGTATAACTTCCAGTTCGATTCGATCGCGCCGACCATCTCGAACGTCTCGGTCTCACCCGAGAACGTGGGCACGACCGGCAACTGCCTCAAGGGCAAGCTCTGGGTTGACGCTGATGTCGCCGACTCCGGCGGCTCGGGGCTGGCTTCGGTCGAGATCAAGCTCGACGACGGCGACTACGAGGCCATGCCGCTCAAGTCCGGCGTGACCTACGAGATGGAGTATACGATCGACGCGACGTGGGACAACGGCGGCCACACGGTCACCATCAAGGCGACCGACGGCGCCGGCAACAGCGCCACCGCTTCGACGGACTTCGACGTCAACAAGAACCAGATCGACGGTTTCGTCGGCCTGCAGGGCTTCATGCCCGTCTACAAGGACCGGGACGTCGTGTTCGTACTCAACGGCAGCGGAGACGCGAAGGTGATCACTCTGGGCTTCTACAGTGGCGTGGCTGCCTACTCGATCACCGACGTGCCGGATCTGACCTCGATCAGCGCGAAGACGGCGTGGACCATGCGAAGGCTCATCAGCGGTCTGAGTGCAAGCGACGGCCAGTATTCGGCGGACTTCACCGGCGCCAACACGCTGCTCGGCGGCGACCTTACCGGCGACAACGTGATCAACGCCCTTGACTACTCGGCACTGCGCGGCGCCTGGGGTACCAACGCCGCCGGCGACATCACCGGCGATGGCTACACCGACAACGCCGACTATGTGATAATGAAAGCCAACTGGTATAAGAAGGGCGACGCACAGTAAGCCCTGCAACACACACCGGAGGGGACGTCCCGTCCCCTCCGGTAAGCACGGCCGGAACCGCAATCCGCGCGCCCGGCCTTGCTCTGCCATCCAAAAACCGGTACTAATACCAGCTTGACTGTCTGCACAACATGAGTTATTACTTACATGGGGGGCAAAGAGACTCTTTGTATGTTGTTTTGCCCCTCGCCTTGCCGGCCAGCTCAATCGTGTCTACAGGGTTGTGCGCGAATTGAGCTCTACTCTGGCCGCGGGGTGCCCTGGAAGACCGGGTGTGGAGCCTGCTATCATGGGGAAGTCACGCACTTGAAGCAAGACCTCTCCGCGAAATCCGCATAAGGCTGCGCGAGAACACCCACGGGAAGCTTCCAGGGAAACAAGCCAAAGGAGGCTGAGAGAAATGGGGAGAACTAATGCTAAGCGCGCCGTCCGTCGCCCCCGAACTGATGGGGTCTGGATGGCAACTCTTGTCTGCGTGGCCATGGTGGTCGCGCTATGCACGCCGGCTGTGGCGAGCTATGTTAAGGATACCGGTGCCCGTTGCGGAGGGAGTGATGTTGGTTACGGCGGCCATTGGACCAACAGCACTGCCCACAGCACCTTGAGTCCATGTGGTAACACTGGGTCTATCAGACATGACTCTGGTACCTTGGGCAGCGGGTTTAGTTTCTATCCAACCCTGGGCTACGAAGGATGGTATACGGTTGCGGCGACCTACCCTGCGAACAACTATACCTACACTGTTATTCACAAGTTCATGTACTGGGACGCGGCAACCAACAGCACTCTATCAAGTCCTGACACGGTCATCAATCAGTCCTTGGGCGATGATGTGTCTGGCTACAATCACTGGAATGTCTTGAACGGCGGCGCGCACTGGTTTGCCCGCGGTCAAGACACCGCGAATACAAGGGTATGGATACAGAACTCGCGCTACGCTTACATTGACGGCGTTCGTTTTGCTTTCGTTCACCCGAGCACTCCTAACATCCAGTCCGCGGTGCCGGTAAGCGGCGGCATAGATGTGACTTTGTCGACGGTAGATATGCCGGGGCCGAACGATGACGGTGGTGGGAATGCCGACGGCTATTACACGATATATCGCAGTGAGACCGACGGCTTCGAGGTAGTTCCCGGCACAACTGTACCCGTTTATACAACCACGACGTATGCGGGACAGGCAGGCGTAGGAGACTATCCGGGATCACTTACCTACCACGATGCGGACGTGATCGCCGGCCACACATATTACTACAAGGTCTGCGCTTGGGAGAACAGACTGGTCCGGCGTATCGGATCAGACGCAGTCGACCTATGCCCCGGCGGATAAGGCAGTCATCACAACCGGCCCGGCAGATGGCGCGACCGGACTCGATCCCACGAGTGTCTCTCTAAACTGGGCTGCCGCGGGCGCGACATCCTACGAAGTCTGGTTCGACGATGGCACCGGCACATTGGTAGACAAGGGCGAACAGGCTGAGACGACCTACAGCCCTAGCGGTATAGTCGAGAACCATGCATATAAGTGGCGCATCGATTCGAAGAACATCTGCGGAACGACGCTAGGTGATGAGTGGACGTTTACGACCGGCGTGCTGCTCACGGTGGCGGCTTCTCCTTCGGCGGGCGGCACCGTTGACGGAGGCGGATGGTATGCTCCTACCAGTAACCCGCCGATTGCCCAGACCCCGAATGACGGCTACACCCTCACGAAATGGTCGACCGATCCCAGTGGGGCCGAGGGCTACGATGTTGATCTGCCCTTCGCGATGCCGGAATCGGACACAACCCTGTATGCGATCTATGCGCTAATCCCTCCGGATGTTCCGTCAGATCCGGCTCCGGCGGACACAGCCACAATGATCAGCCAGTTGACGCGTCTGGCTTGGACTGGCAGCGCTATCTTCTTTGATGTCTACCTCGATACAGACCCGAGCCCGACCACCAAAGTAAGCGAAGACCAGACCACCAACATGTATACCCCGCCCGCGCAACTGAGCGCAAACACGGTATACTACTGGAAAGTCGTCTCCAAGAGCGCTGACAAGAGCCTGACTGAAGAGTCGCCGGTCTGGTCATTCAAGGTGACTTACACCAGAGCCGTAGGAGCGCGATGCGCTATCAACAATCCGGCAGCGGAGTTCACCCAAAGCTTGGCCGGCACCACGACGAGTTATCAGAGCAGCGTTATCGACCATCCGTGCCCGCCCGGCACCGGAGTCGTCTACAGAACCGGCAACGTGAACAGCGAGCACGCCGATTGGAAGCCGAACCTTGCTTATGCCGGTTATTATAGAGTTGACTCGACATGGGGTAATACGACCTGCGCTAACCCCGTTACATTCACGGTAACCTATGATGAGGGCAGCACAGTCTCGACACCCATTGTTGAGAGCACCCATTCAAACGTGTGGAACTCTATCGATGGTGGGAGCGCCCTCCCGTTCGGGAGTGGCCAGTCGGGTAATACAAACGTACGTGAGACCCCCGGCGCTACTGAGTCATCCTCACACTGGCGTCTGTATGACGCGTGTCGATGGCTGTGGACGCATCCTAACACGCCAACCGACCTGACCACGACCCGGCTCAGTGAGACCCAGATCGGTCTCTCCTGGACGGGCGTGGACATGCCTGCTCACGGTTCGTACGAGATATGGCGCAGGACAGACACGGAGGATTACAGCCTGCTCTACACGATCACCGACCAGGAGGGTGCAAACCCCGGCGAGATCGACTACACGGACACGGACGTGACCACGGACACGGCTTACTACTACAAGGTCCGCGCTAACGAGACCGATTACTCCGATTACACTGCTGAGGTGATTGGAGCGCCATACCAGTTCACACCGCCAAGCGCGCCGGCCGGCCCGAATCCGGAAGACGGCGCAACTGCCGTGGCAGCCGATGCGCAACTGAGTTGGAGCAGCAACGGCGCGTCCTACGACGTCTACTTCGGAACGGACAACCCGCCCGCCGCGGAAGTCAGCGCCGGTCAGACCGGCACAACATACGACCCGGGCGCGCTGGCGGAAGGCACGACCTATCACTGGCAGGTAGTGGCCTGGAACGCAGACCACAGCCTCAGCACCACGGGTCCTGTCTGGTCATTCACTACGGGAGTCTCGCTCACGGTGCTGGTTGGCGACATTGCGGGTGGCACGGTAGGCGGCACGGGATTCTACGCTGCCGGCACGCCTATCACCTCCGCGATAGCCACCGCAACTCCAGACACCGGCTACGCGTTCTCGAGGTGGTCGTCCAATTCGAGCGGGACAGACACGGTTGACTTGCCGTTCAACCTGGACTCCTCCACAACGATATACGCCCTCTTCGATACAGGCTACACGAAAGCATTCGGTGTCAAATGCGTTGCGTTGCCGGACACCATTACCGGCAACATCGACAGCTATTGGCCAAGCATTCACAACCCGGCCAGCGCATGCTCGGGCAACACCGTCTGCGCTTCGAACAGGGGCAATTCCTGCACGGTTACGTGGACGCCGAGTTTCGACTATGGCGGTTGGTACGCGGTTCAGTATGCCCGCTGGTATAGCAATAGCTGTAACGTCACCTGTACGGCGTATCACCTTGCGTCCGACGGTGTCAGCGCCGCGAGCGACTCCGAGGTCCACGACACCGCTGGCTGGTGCAGCGCGGGGACGCGGGGGACGATGTTCGGTGCGACCCCCGAAACTTCAACACTCTATCAGTACCTGCAGGGCTACAATCCGGCCACCGGCAGGTTCACCGTGGCTTACGTCGGCGGGACGCAGGCGAGCGGATACTATGATGTGGACACGACTGCGTGGATCTTCATGCGCCCGAACGATGTCCCCGACCTGACAGCAGACAGAGTAAGCTCGACTGAGATCGACCTCTACTGGACGGGCGTGGACATGCCGGATGGCGGCTACTACAGGATAGAGCGCAAGACGGGATCGGACGGAGAGTGGGAACTGCTCGCCAACGAACCCGGATCAGGTGCGAGCCCTGGTACCATCACCTACCAGGACACAACGGTGAGCCCAGGCTCACAGATCTTCTACAGAGTTCTCGCTCACCAAACCAACGATGCTAACAACTACTCGCCTGTAGCAGGACCGGTTACGATCAGCATCGGCTCGCCATCGCCGCTGCTGACTGCGGGCGGTCCGGTAGCGTATACGGTCACCTACGGCGGCGCTGACAGCATAACGCTGGCCGCGGCCGACGTGACGCTGAACAAGACCGGGACCGCTGACGGAGTAGTCAGTGTAAGCGGCGATGACAACACGACTCGAGTGGTCATGATATCCGGCATCACCGGTGATGGAACGCTCGGCATATCGATAGCCGCCGGAACCGCTGCCGACGATGTCGGCGATCTGGCTCCGGCAGCCGGCCCGTCGGCCACGTTCGACGTGGACAACACGCCGCCCACGACGCCGAGCATAACGAGTATAGACATAGCCGGCAACGATGCGACCGTCAACTTCGGTGGCTCGACGGACGACCACCCATTCGTCTACCAGATCAAGCTGGACGGCGGCCCGTACCGAGGAATCGACGAGCCCGAAGGTCTACACGGGCGTCGGCGGGACCCATACGGTCTATGTGAAGGCTGTGGACGTGCTCGGTAACGAAAGCGACGTGGCAAGCCAGACGTTCAGCATTGACACGGTCCCACCGACCATCACGAACGTGTCGGTCACTCCCGAGAACGTGGGCACGACCGGCAACTGCCTCAAGGGCAAGCTCTGGGTCGACGCTGATGTCGCCGACTCCGGCGGCTCGGGGCTGGCTTCGGTCGAGATCAAGCTCGACGACGGCGACTATGAGGCCATGCCGCTCAAGTCCGGCGTGACCTACGAGATGGAGTATACGATCGACGCGACGTGGGACAACGGCGGCCACACGGTCACCATCAAGGCGACCGACGGCGCCGGCAACAGCGCCACCGCTTCGACGGACTTCGACGTCAACAAGAACCAAATCGACGGCTTGGTCGGCCTGCAGGGCTTCATGCCCGTCTACAAGGACCGGGACGTCGTGTTCGTACTCAACGGCAGCGGAGACGCGAAGGTGATCACTCTGGGCTTCTACAGTGGCGTGGCTGCCTACTCGATCACCGACGTGCCGGATCTGACCTCGATCAGCGCGAAGACGGCGTGGACCATGAGAAGGCTCATCAGCGGTCTGAGCGCGAGCGATGGCCAGTATTCGGCGGACTTCACCGGCGCCAACACGCTGCTCGGCGGCGACCTTACCGGCGACAACGTGATCAACGCCCTCGACTACTCGACGCTGCGCGGCGCCTGGGGTGCCAACGCCGCCGGCGACATCACCGGCGATGGCTACACCGACAACGCCGACTACGTGATAATGAAGACCAACTGGTATAAGAAGGGCGACGCACAGTAAGCCCTCGAATGCACACCGGAGGGGACGCCCCCCCTGTCCCCTCCGGTGACCAAGTCCTGCCACCGGTCATGGCGAAGGCGCCGTCTGGAACGCAGGCTCCCTGTCCACAAAGCCCGCCACATCAGGCGTCTGGTATTCCTATGCCCGGTCCTACAACCGCAACGGCGCGGGCGATGGCTCGACCCGTCTCGGACCCTACACGTTCGTGTATGACTCGACTCCGCCGACAATCACGAACCTGACGGTCACCGCGCAGAACGTCGGCTCGACGGGCAACTGCCTCAAGGGTACGCTGTGGATCGATGCCGACGTTGCCGACTCCGGCGGCTCCGGCCTTGAGGTGCGCCTGGGGTAACGACGTCGCCGGCGACATCAGCGGCGATGGCTACACCGACAACGCCGACTACCTGATAATGAAGGCGAACTGGTACGGCAGGGGTGACGCACCCTGAGTCGGGTCCGCGGGCTATTCACACAGCGGGCTTCGGCGGAAGCGCCATTCTCCCGTCCTTCGTCAGTCGGAGGGTGCGCCCTCGCCAGTTCACGGTTGCGCCGCAGTAGCCCGCGACCCATATCCCGAACGACAGAACGTCGCGCAACGGCAGCAGCCAGATCCGGCGCACAAATGCGCGATCGCCAAGTCGCCGCGCCGTTAAGGCCGCGGTCGTCAGTCGCACTGCCGCGACCCACGCCAGCGCCTCCCAGCCCGCCGCCGCAAACCCCGTGCATGCCAGATACGCCGTCGCGTAGGCGAGTCCGAACGTGAACACCAGTCCCAGATGTCCAAGCGGCCTGCTCACCTTCGTCGTGCGAGACCATCTCAGCTCCCGCGCCAGCACCTTGCGCAGCCCTTCCCCTGACAACACCACATCCATGACATATCTGGACAGCTCTACCCGGTGGCGCAGCAGCGCCGCCCTGCGACCGAGCTGGAAATCATCGGCCAGGTAGTCGGCTATCGGCTCGAAGCCCCCGATCTCGCGCAGCACATCAGCTCTGATCGCTATCGCCGCCCCCAGGCCGAAATCGATCCCGCCCCACAGGCTGCGCGCGCAGGCGACGCCCGGCGCGAAGATGCACGTCATGTGCAGCCCTTCCAGGGCGTCCGCGACGCCCTGCGCCTCGATGCCTCGATACACGCACGTCACGACGCCCACGGACTCGTCCTCAAACGGAGCCGTGATCGCGTTCAGGAAGTGCGGTTCGACTCTCGTGTCGGCATCGGTGACTACGATGATCTCCCCGCCGGCGTGTTTAGCAAGCTGGTGCAGGATCCGCACCTTGTTGTTTGCGCCCCGAATCGTGGTCCCTATGTGCAGCGATGCGTGCTTGTTGCCCTGAATCGTGTCGAGGATCACGTCGATTGCCGGATCGTCGGACTCCAGCAGCCCAAACAGCACTTCGTAGTCGGGATAGTCTTGGGCAAGGTACGAGGCGAAGTTCGCGTACGCATCCCGGTCCATGCCTCTCACCGGCTTGAGCACGCTGACCTTTGGCCGTGGTTCGCCGACCGGGCTTGGACGCTTTCCCCTGAAAAGCACAACAATGGCCAGGGTGGAGAGCGCATAGTAGGCGGCGCCCGCGGCGGCCGCAAGCAGCACTACTTCGCCAACCCAGTTCACGCGCTTCCTCCTCTCCGGCCCTGCGCCCGGACATCCAACACCAACAGCCTCCGCCTCCAATCCTACCCCAAAAACCGTCGGCCGACTCCCGCCCACCGTCATCCGCCTCCTTGCGCCACAAGACCCAAGCAACTGCGTCATTTGTGACAGCATTGTTATGCGCCCTCCGTTTCGTGCCGCACATATTGGGAAACGATGATGATAAGAGACGCAGTGATGACGCGCTTTGCGCAGCAACAATCGCTCAGGATGGGCGTTACAGGAGAATAGAGATGAGTGGGGTCAGGTTGCCCTTTGGCATAGCGGGGGCACTATTGTGCTTATTGCTCTGCGCCGCGACAGCAAATGCGGCGCTTGTTAAGATGGACATGATCGGCGGGCTCGGGGAATTCGAGTTCAGCGCCGATTCGGCCTGGCAGACGCAGACCGACGAGGGCTACCCATGGGGAGTAAGGCCGTCCACGGCTGACTTCTCTGTTGCCGCCGGCTGGTCGGGGATAACCGGCTACGGAATGGACATGGACCGCGACGTCGCCTTCAGGATCGAGCCCGACAAGGGCCTCAAGGGCTCCAACTGCCAGGTACATGGGCTACAAGCAAGTCAATGCCGACTGGACACGAGTGATGCTCAAGATGGGCCTGCCGATCGACAATGGCAAGTCTTGGGAATTGCACGAGGGCGACACGGTAACGTTCCGCATCGACAGGGTGTTCATGGCGGGCTACGCAATTCCCAGCGACGGGCACCTATACTACAGGATCAGCGTGCAGTGTCCAGTCCCGGGCCAACAGACCATGACAGCCATCAATGACATGACGCCTTCGACGACTCCTTTCGCCGCCGAGGTGTCGGCCGCGGTACCTAACGGCGCCGCAAGCCTGTCCGTCCGGGTGGACATAGAGACGCGCGGTGATCTCGGCGCCGCAACGCCGGGCATATACATCGACGGCGCCAGGCTCTACGTCAAGCGGGCCGGCAGTTCCAGCTATGCCACGGAGCAGGTGCCCGCTCCCAGGGACCGGACTGTCAACAGCCAGATGGTCTTCTTCAGGGCCCACGACTACGATCCCTACGCGGTCGCGCGCGACTACGACGCCGTGATGCTCCAGTATGAGAGCGACTACGACTATGCCCTCCGGCTCAAATACTACAATCCCAACATCAAGGTCCTTCTCTACGAGACCGGGGGGAGCGTGGCGGATTACCGCGACCAGAACCTGGCAGACTCATTCTACAACAACTGCCCGTTTGGGTTCAGCACAGTGCTGGCCGAGCATCTCGACTGGCTCTACCCGTGGCCTCCGGACTACATCCCGCTCGCGGACAACAGGCAGCCGTGGCTGCGGAACGTCAACTTCTGCTTCTCGCCGTACTACCCTCGCGCGTACTACGTCCACACAGATAATCCGGAGTATCAGCAGGAATGGCGAGCCGGCGTAGTTGACAGGGTCGTACGCTACCGCCTCGACGGCGTGTTCATTGACGACACGGAGGAGGTCAACAGCGCGACCAGACCTATAGTCAGAAGCCCGGCAGAGGTACAGTCGTTCGAGCACGCGGTGTACCCGTATCTGAGGCAGGAGGGTGTTCCGACCGTGATGAACTGCGCTGTCGGCGTTCTCAGCGACCCGCCGTTCAGCGCCTACTTCGACCCGTTCTGGCGGGCAAGCGGCTCCTACGGTCCATCTCAAGGCTATGAGAACAACACGCCGTACAATACGCCGGACACGTTCTTCCAGGAATGGGCGTTCCTGAAGCGCTGGAGCATCAACGGAGTCATGCAAAACGTCTACCAGCTCGACTACTGGAACGACACCATGGCAAATATGGAGAAGATAGCCGAGTGGAATAGGAAGCTCCCCAAGGGACTCAGGAAGTCGATGTTTGCCCTCACTGACGGCGTGGACAGACCCGGCGATACCGCGCTGGGCCCTGACGGCTGGGTGCACTTCGGGCTGTGTTCGTTCCTGCTCGCGCAGAACGAGTACGCTTGGTTCGGCGCCCAGTATGTGGAAACGGCAAGGGGGCCGGTCGATGTGGACCTGACCGTCACGTCTCACCTCGGAGCGCCCATAAGCGGGCGTGGAATGCTCGCCTCGGACAAGAGCCTGCAGATGAGGCTCTACAAGAATGGCCTTGTGATCGTCAATGGCCATCCTACTCAAGACCGCTCATACCGCGTCCGTTTCCGCGTCATCGACGAGGACGGCACGCTCTACGCCAGGGGTCTGAACATCGATCTCAAGCCACACACGGGCAGGATATTCTTCTTCAAGTAAGACGGCACAACTGCGGAGGGGGTCAGCGCAGCGAGAATGGGGACTGTCCCAAGCGTCAGCGGGTGGACAGTCCCCATTTTCGCGGGCGGGCGCCTTTTCACCGCAAAACGGTTGACCCCGCCTGCCTGATCTGCTATCCTTGCAAACAACCACACCGACAGCGAGGACTGAGAGCATGAGCAACAAACTCGCCTGGGGCATCATCGGCCCCGGAGCCATTGCGAAGGCGTTTGCCCGGGGGCTTGCCCCATCGACGACCGGTTACCTTCTGGCGATCGGCAGCAGAATGCAGGAGAAAGCGGACGCGTTCGCGGACGAGTTCGAGGTCGAGAGGCGCTACGGCAGCTATGAAGCGCTGCTCGCGGACCCGGACGTGCAGGCCGTGTATATCGCGACTCCCCACCCAATGCACGCGGAATGGGCGATCAAGGCCGCGCGGGCCGGCAAGCACATCCTCTGCGAGAAGCCTGCCACGCTCAACTACCCCGAAGCGATGGCGGTCATCGAGGAGGCGCGTCGCAGCGACGTGTTCTTCATGGAAGCGTTCATGTATCGCTGCCATCCCCAGACCGCGAAGCTGGTCGAGTTGATCCGCGAGAAGGCCATCGGCGAGGTCCGGCTCATCAAGGCATCATTCAGCTTCCACGCCGGGTTCAACCCCGAGGGGAGGCTCTTCAACAACGCCCTGGGCGGCGGCGGCATTATGGACGTCGGCTGCTACACGACTTCCATCTCCCGCCTGATCGCCGGTGTTGCTCAGGGCAAGGACCTGGCCGAACCCATCGAGGTCAAGGCGATAGGCAAGATCGGCGAGTCACGCGTGGACGACTACGCTTGCGCGCTCCTTCGCTTCCCCGGCGACATCATCGCCCAGATTGCCACCGGCGTCCAGCTAGGTCAGGACAATGCCTGTCGCATATTCGGTTCGGAAGGCAGCATCTACGTTCCGGCGCCGTGGTGGAATCCCGGCAGGGAGGCGGGCCAGTCGAGCATGTTCATCAGCCGCCGCGGCCAGCCCGATGAGGAGATTGTTACGGAGTTCGACCGCGGCGTCTACACCTACGAAGCCGACACCGTCGCCGCCAACATCGCCAACCGCCAGGCCCCGTCGCCGGCGGTCACCTGGGACGACACCCTGGGCAACATGCGAACCCTCGATGAATGGCGCATTGCGATAGGCATGATCTACGACGCCGAGCAGCCCACCGCCGACATCCCGACCATCGACCGCGAGCCGCTCGCCCGCCGCGCACAAACCAAGATGATCTACGGCGAGATCGAGGGCGTCGGAAAGCCGGTCGCGCGTCTCATCCAGGGCGCAACCCTCGCCGGCGCGCGCCACCAACTGCCCCACGCGTCGGTCCTCTTCGACGAGGTACTTCCGCAACGGCGGCAACTGCTTCGATACGGCCTACATCTACGGCAATTCCGACCGCATTCTCGGCCAGTGGATCGCCAACCGCGGCATCCGCGACCAGGTCGTCGTGCTAGCAAAGGGCGCGCATACGCCGCACTGCTACCCCGAGGCGCTCACCCAGCATCTCGGAGAGACCCTCGAGCGAATGCAGACCGACTACGTCGATCTCTACATCATGCACCGCGACAACCCCGAAGTCCCGGTCGGCGAGTTCGTCGACGTGCTCAACGAGCACCGCGCCGCTGGCCGCGTCCGCGCGTTCGGCGGCTCGAACTGGTCGATCGAGCGCGTTCAGGCCGCCAACGACTACGCGAAGTCCAAGGGTCTTCATGGCTTCAGCGCGGTCAGCAACAACTTCAGCCTCGCAAGGATGACCGCCGCGCCGTGGGACGGCTGCGTATCGTCCACCGACGAGGCCTCCCGCGAATGGTTCACGCAGACGCAAACGCCGCTGTTGGCCTGGTCGAGCCTGGCCAAGGGCTTCTTCGTGTTCGGCGATCCAAACGTCGAGTCGAACCAGATGCTTGTCAGGTGCTGGTATTGCGAGGACAACTTCGAGCGCCAGCGCCGCGCACGGGAGCTTGCCGCAAAGAAGGGCGTCGAAACCGTCCAGATCGCGCTGGCTTACGTGCTGCATCAGCCATTCCCGGTCTTCCCGCTGATCGGCCCGGAGAGACTGCACGAACTGACAGTCTCCCTCGACGCCCTCGACATCGAACTCACGCCCGAAGAGGTGAAATGGCTGAACCTGGAGGGGTAGCAGTCTGCCCCCTAGCGGCGGGGAGGGTTGGGGAGGAGTCGGAGACTCCCTCTCCTGGGGGAGAGGGCCGGGGTGAGGGCGCTGCCTTGCGCAAGAGGACGGATGAAAGATGAGACACACGCATCTGCTTCTGGAAACGGACATCATCACCCGCGCCGACGGCGCGCGCCTCGTGCTCGGCGAGGTGCGCAAGGACGACCGCAACCCTCTCTTCGGCGAGGACAAGCCCTGGGAGCCGCGCTTCGATAATCTATATCCCAACGTCCTCTTCGACGACGCCGACGGCCTCTACAAGTGCTGGTATAACCCCTTCATAATCGACGGCCGCGTCACCGGCACCACGGCGGACGAGAGGAAATCGGTCGGCTACATGGAGGCGCGCGGCCCCCGGGAGTCCGGCCTCTGCTACGCGACCTCGCCGGACGGCATCACCTGGATCAAGCCCGATCTCGGCCTGATCGACTTCGAGGGCTCCACGCGCAACAATCTCGTAATGCGCAGGATCCACGGCCCCGGCGTATTCGTTGACCCGCGCGATCCCGACCCAGCGCGCCGCTACAAGCTCTTCGGCCGCGATGAGAGCACGCGCACCGTCGCCGTATCGTTCTCGCCCGACGGCCTCCACTGGTCGGACCTCATCCAGTGTCCGGAGATCGACGCCAAGGCCGACACGCACAACAACGCCTTCTGGGACGAGGACGTCGGCCGCTACGTGGGCATCACGCGTCTCTGGATCGACCGTCAGCGCATCGTCGGCCGCACCGAAAGCGAGGATTTCGTCCACTGGACCGCACCCGAGGAGGTCCTGCGAGGCGACCCGGACAACCAGACCTACGCCATGCCCGGTCTTTCGCTATGCCGGCATCTATCTCGGCCTCGTGATGATCCTGCGCGCCGACGACCCCGTCGATTGCGAGCTCGCGTGGAGCCGCGACGCGCGCAACTGGCAGCGGGTCTGCCCCGGCGAGCCGTTCATCCCGCGCGGGCCGAAAGGCACGTACGATTACGGCTGCATCTTCGCCGCCGCCTACCCGATCGTGCAGGGCGACGACATCCGGGTCTACTACCTCGGCAACGACGACACCCACCACGCCTGGCGCGGGGGCTACCTCTGCCTGGCGCATCTGCCACTCGACCGCTTCGCCGGTATGCGCGCCGATGGCGACCGCCCCGCCATTATCGAAACCGTACCCCTGACAATCGACGCCCCCACTCTGGAGCTGAACCTCGACGCGTCACAGGGCGAGTGCGCCGTCGAGATCCTCGACGAAAACGCCGATCCCATCCCCGGCTTCACCCAATCCGACGCAGTCCCTCACCGCAACTGCGACGGCCTCCGCCTGCCGGCAACCTGGCGCAACGCCAACCTCTCCCAACTCCGCGGCCGCCCCATCCGCCTCCGCTTCCACCTCCGCAACGCAGCCCTCTACGCGATTCACCACCCCGCTAGTCCTGAGTAGCCGAAGGCGTATCGAAGGGCGGCAGCCTGTGGAGTGCAAGCTTGACATTCCTTGTGTAATATTGCATTATAAATGCAGATTTACACAAACCGAGAGAGCAGGCAACGGGCAATGTACATCCAGAGAACACTGCAGCCGACGCTGACCCGCGCCGCGGAGGAGTTTCCTGCGGTCGTGCTGACGGGCCCAAGGCAGTCCGGCAAGACCACTGTGCTCCGCCACGCATTCGGCGACCGCTGCGGCTACGTGTCCCTAGAGCCGCCGGACGTGAGGGCCGCGGCGAGCATAGACCCGCGCGGATTCCTGGAGTTGAACCCGCCGCCGGTCATACTCGACGAGATCCAATACGCCCCCGACCTGCTGCCCTACATCAAGGAGCGGATCGACGCCGACCGCGCCCGCAAGGGCCAATACCTGCTCACCGGCTCCCAGAACCTGCTGATGCACCAGCGCATCACCGAGTCGCTCGCGGGCCGAAGCGCGATCCTTCGCCTGCTGCCACTGTCGCTCTATGAGCTGAACGGAACGCCCGACGCGAAGCTCCCGTGGGATAACGGCAACAGCCTTCTCCCGCACGCAGGAATGAACTACACCGCCATCTGGCGCCAGTTGATCCGCGGCTTCTACCCGGAGCTTGCCGCCGAGCCGCTCAGAGACAGCGCGCTGTGGTACTCCAGCTACGTCCAGACCTACATCGAGCGCGACGTGCGAGGCCTGCGCCAGATCGGCAGCCTCGTCCAGTTCCGGGAGTTCCTGCGCGTGCTGGCGGCGAGGAGCGGGCAGTTGCTGAACCTGAGCGATGTTCTCCCGCGACCTCGGCCTCTCGCTCAACACCGCCAAGCAGTGGCTGTCGATCCTTGAGGCAACGTATCAGGTCATCGTCGTGCGGCCGTATTTCGAGAACGTCGGCAAGCGGCTGGTGAAGACGCCCAAGGTCTACTTCACGGACACCGGGCATGCTCTGCCACCTGGCCGGCATAACCGACACCCGCCAGGCCACATCAGGCCCTCTTGCCGGTGCGATTGTCGAGACGGCGGTCCTCTCGGAGATCGTCAAAGCGGCGCTTCACCGGGGAGAGGACCCGCACATCTACTTCTGGCGGACAAGTCACGGCGTGGAGGTCGATTTCGTGATCGAGCGGCAGGAAAAGCTCATCCCTATCGAGGTCAAGCAGACCGCCACCCCCCGCCCCGCCCTTGCCTCCGGCCTCACTGCATTCCTATCCGACTACGCCCCCAAATCCGAGCGCGGCTGGCTCGTCCACCTCGGCGACGCCCGACTCCCCCTCGCGCCCAATGTCACCGCGATCCCGTTTGCCGAGTTGTAGATCCGCTTCCCGCTCAGCTTGTTTGCCAGTATGGTATAATGGAACCCGAAATGCCTATCTTCGGGATCGAGGAAGAAGTATTTGTCACCGAGCCGCAGCGGCCGACGCTGAGGTCGTTCTACTACCTGGCACGGCTGCTCGCCAAGAACCCCTGATTCTACTACACCCACTCCGCCCACAACTTCGCGCGCGGCTCGGACGTGAAGCAGGGCGTGATGGGCGGGGTGGAGATCAGCGCGGACATGTGCGAGGATGTCGAGGCGCTGGCTGACGACCTCGCCCGCCGCCGCGCCGACCTCGCGAGCGTGACCATCGGCCTGATCGTTCCCGTGGGGCATCTCTTCGACTACGAGGCCCCCACCAACACCTGCGCGATCCATGTCCACGTCAGCGGCGTCGAGAACAAGACCCGCCTCTACGGCAATATCATCCATTTCCTGCCGGTGCTGGCCGCTGTTCACGATCAACTCGCCGATGGCGGCGTCGCAATACTTCGGCCAGTCGTATCGGATGGCCAACTCGTGGGCCATCGGCCCGATCAAGCCGGACTGGCAGTATCGGTTCCAGGACGTGATCCATTCCAAGCGGCTCGGCACCATCGAGCTTCGAGTTTCCGACCCATGCTGGGACCTGAATCGCATCCGCTGGCTCCTGCGCGCGGTCAAGGCCATTGCCGAGCTGAACGAATGCGCTCGATCCCGCCATCGACCGCTACAACTCCCTGCGCGACCGACTCTGCCGCGAGGGTCTGCTCGACGAGATCGTCCGATCTCGTTGACGAGCTGCGCGGTCTGATCGACTTCCCGATCGAGCTGCTCGAGCACACCGCGTCGGATGAGCTCAAGGCCGTCTACGACAGCGAGGGCCTTATCGCCGCCTACAGCGCGCTCGATAACGGCTACCGCAACGGCGTTTTCGAGCCGAGGCCGGTCCCGTTCCGCAAGCGCGCGGGCATGGCGAAGGGAATGCTGGGATTCGTGGGATACTTCGTGCCCAGACTGCCGTATTATGCCTGGAAAGGGCTTGTTGAATGATCTACGGCGTCATATTGGCCTGCATAGCGCTCGTCTGGCTTGTCGCGCTGATGTTTCTGCGGCGGGTGTGGTTCTTCCGCGATCCCCACGCGCCGCCCCGAGCGCGACTGAGGCCGGGATCATAGTCGCGCCCGCCGACGGCCGCGTGGTCTACATCCGGCAAGATCGAGGAGGGCGGGCTGTACTGCGAGAAACTCGGCGAACGCATACCCCTGCCCGAGATCGCCGGCTGCGAAACGACGGGCGCGCAGGGCTGGGCAATCGGCATCTACATGTCCCCGCTGGACGTGCACTTCAACTACTGCCCCTATCCCGCGATAGTCGATAGCATCTTCCGCAAGACCGCCAAAGTCAACTACCCCATGCTCGATCTATGGGAGTACATCCGCGTCGTCTGGCTAAGAAAGATGGTGGACATGTTCGCTCGCAAGTACCACCTCGAAAACGAGCGCAACACGATCTTTCTCGACGGCAGCGGAGTCAGAATGGCGGTGGTGCTGATCGCGGACAAGTTCGTCGCGAAGATTCAGTGCTTCGTCGAGGAGGGCCAGCCACTGGCGTACTCGCAGAAACTCGGTTTCATATCGCGAGGCAGCCAGGTAGATTTGCTCATCTTCTCGAATAACATAGAGTTCGAGGTCGGCGTCAACGAACAGGTCTACGGCGGCAAGACCGTCATCGCCCACATCGACACCGGCTCCCCGGTGCCGGCGATGGCGGGCCTCACAGCCGGCCAGGGCCCGGAACGCAAAGAGATGTAGGATCGAGCACTCGTGTCATGCCGAACTCGTTTCAGCATCCAGGTTCTGTGTCATGCTCGAACTTGTTTCAGCACCCAGGCGCAAATCCAAAATCCAAAATCCAAAATCCAAAATGCGAAGAATCGGTTGTCTCGGCATAATCATCATACTGCTGCTCGCCGTGATCCTCTACGATCAGTGGAGGATCGAGCAACTGCGCGCCGATGTGGCGGCGATCGCCGAAAAGGTCCACGCCGGCGATGCGGTCAAGGGGACTTCGGCCCAGACTGACCTCGTCACCATGCTTGCCGAAGCGCAGAAGTACATGCGCAAGGCTCAGGCGTCGCTCGGCAGCAATCAGGCCGCCCGCAAGAACCTGGACAAGGCCGCCGGCAAACTCGACTCCGCCAAGGACGTTTCGAAGGATATTGTTGGAGACACGGCGCAATTCCTGGGTAAGGCTAAAGACAACGCCGTCACCGTCTTCCAGAAGGCCTACAAAGACATGTCGGAGGAGCCAGCCAAGAGGCCAGAGTCAAAAGTACAAAGTCCAAAGTCAAAACCGTCAGGCGCGAAGCGCGCTGGCAAGTGATGCCTTTCAACTTTCAACTTTCAACTTTAACTTTCAACTTGCAACTAACATGAAGGTCGCCGCGATAGTCCCGGCTTACAACGAAAAAGAGCGAATCCCGGCGGTGCTCGACGCGATCAAGTCCGCGAGCCTCGTGGACGAGATCGTGGTGGTCAGTGACGGCTCCACCGACGGCACCTACGAGCTCGTCTCATCCGACCCCGGAATCAAGGCCGTACAGCTCGAATCCAACCGCGGCAAGGGCGGGGCGATGCGCGCCGGGGCCGAGCACACCGACGCGGAGGTCATTCTCTTCCTCGACGCGGACCTCATCGGCCTCAATGGCGACAAGGTAGACGCGATCGTGGAGCCGCTTGTCGAGGGTTCGGCCGACATGGCGATTGGCATCTTCCGCAGCGGCCGCCGCTCGACGGACTGGGCGCAGGTAATCGCGCCGTATATCTCGGGCCAGCGCGCGATGCGGCGGGAGACGTTCGTGGGCATCCCCAAGCTCGAGAACGTCCGTTCCGGCGTCGAGACCGCGATCACCAAGTACTTCCGCCGCCGCAAGCTGCGCGTTCAGCGGGTCGCGCTCAAGGGCTGCACGCACTGCATGAAGGAAGAGAAACTCGGCTTCATGCGGGGCTTCGCGTGCCGGATGAAGATGTACTACGACATCGGCAAGATCCTGCTCGACGGCCACGAGTTCAAGTGACCTATTGCACATTGCCCCGCTACCTGCTATCATACTGCCAACTCATCCGTAGCCTCGGAGGCCGGGGAACTGAATGTACTGTCCCAAGTGTGGGTGGAATAACGCTGACGACGCTGTCAAGTGCGCCAACTGCTTCGCCGAGCTGAAGCCCGGCCAGCCTCAGCCTACACAGCAAATGCCGTCCCAGCCACAGCCGCCGCAGCAGCCTTATGCGCAGCAGCCGCCACAGCAGCCTTATGGTCAACAGCCCTACGCGCCCCAATACCAGCCGGGCATCGCCCAGAGCGTGCCGGACTATCTGGCGTGGTCGATCATCGTGACGGTGTTCTCGCTTGTTTGCTGCTGTCTTGTCGCGGTACCGCTGGCGTTTGGCATTGTCGCCATCATCAAGTCCGTGGACGCGAACAGCAGAAAGAGGGTCGGGGACTACCTCGGCGCCCTGCAGGCAGCCAACTCGGCCAAGACCTGGGTCTACTGGGCCGCTGGGCTCGAGATCGTCGGGGTGCTCTTCTGGATCGTAAGGATCATGATAGCCGTGGCCACCGGCGAAAAGCCCGGTCAATTCTCATAGGAGGTTCGTCAGCCAATGCAATGCCCAAAATGTGGTTGGAATAATCCGGACGACGCGACCAAGTGCGCAAACTGCTCCGCCGACCTGCGCGCGCCCGAGCAGCCTCAGCAGCCACAGCAACCGACGCAGCCCGAGCAGCCGCAGCAGCAGCCTTACCAGCAGCAGCCGGCCTATCAACAGCCGCAACCCTACCAACAGCCCTACGCGGTCGCCGCCAGGCCCGCGGCGAACTACATGATCTGGTCGGTGATCAACGTGGTGCTCGCGGTGCCCTTCTGCAATCTGTTCACGCTGGTGCTGGGCATTATCGGAATAGTCAAGTCGTCGAGCACCAACAACCGCAACGCCGCCGGAGACTACGTCGGAGCGCAGAGCGACGCCACCGTCGCTCTAGGTACTCAACATCATCGCCTCGGCGCTTCTGGTTCTCCTGGCGTTCTTCTCGATGATGTTCTGGATCGGGTTCTTCAAGGGCATCAGCCAGGGAATGCACTACCGGGGTTTCCCCGACTAGAAGGAGCTTTTCTGAACCATGTACCGCTCGAAATGTGGATGGAATAACCCGGACGACGCGACCAAGTGCTCGAACTGCCAGGCCGACCTGCAGCAGCCGGCGCAGCCTCAGCCCACGCAAATGGGTCAAACGCCACAGCCTCCGCCACAGCCCGGCCAGCCTCAGGCCGGAGCGCGGCCCTATGTCGAGGTGCCGAGCTACCTTGCCTGGTCGATAGTCATAACGGTGGTCTCGCTGATCTCGATCAAGCTGTGCTGCCTGTCGCTGGTGGCGCTCGGGTTCGGCATCGTGGCCATCGTGAAGTCGGCACAGTCCGGGAGCAAGAAGACCTGTGGAGGACTTCGAGGGCGCCATGCGCGACGCCAACATGGCGAGAACGTGGCTCTTCTGGGCCGTCGGAGTCTGGGCGGTCGCGGCGGTACTCGGCATTATCGTCATCATCTTCGCCGCGGCGTTCCTCGGCAAGTTCATGCAGCAGCTTCGAGATGCACGGCATGCCAAAATGAGCCTGCGGGGTCGGCTTTGGGTTGCGCCGGTGGCGGCGGCGGTCGCCGCCGCCGGCGCGTTAATCTACATCGTTGACCCCAGCAAGGCGTGGTGGATGCCCACGTGCCTTTTCCATCAGCTCACCGGCCTCTACTGCCCCGGCTGCGGAACGGGCCGGGCGCTGCACAAGCTCGCACATGGGAACTTCGTCGCGGCCTGGCGGCTCAATCCTCTCATGATCGTGGCAATCCCGGTGCTTATCTACCTCATCGCGAAGTCCAGCGCGCCGACGCGCCCCGGCAAGGAGTACGACCCGCTGCCGAACTGGCTGCCGTGGACCATCATCGGGGTCATTCTCGTGTTCTGGGTGGTTCGCAACATCCCCACGTACCCGTTCACTCTGCTCGCGCCTCACTGATCTCCAGCCTCCGGGCCACCATCACGTAACACCACCCCTCCGCCTCCATCCGCGCGTCAGCAAACCCGCTTGCACTCAGCAGGTCCTCCAACTGCTTCGGGGTAAGGTAGTTCACCGGACCGAAGAACGGCTGCTCGAACGCCTTCACAATCCGCGTGCGGGTGCAGCCGGCGTCGAAGTCGAGAATCACCACGCGGCCGCCGGGTTTGAGCAGTCGGCGCGCTTCGCGGATCAGCGCGGCCTGGTCCGGGGCGTGGTGGAGGGTGTCGGTTATCAGGACGGCGTCGAAGCCGGCATCGGGCAGGCCGGTCGCGGCCATATCGGCCTTAAGCGCGCGCACATTGGACCGCGTGGGCACCCTCTCAAGCATCCGCTCGCTCTCATCCACGACCACCACTTCCCTGCAGAGCCGGCAGATCACGGCGGCATAGTGGCCGGTGCCGCCGCCCAGGTCGGCAACGCGGTGGTCGGGGCAGAGGTCGAGCGCGCGCACGACGGCCGCGTCCTTGTAGAGCCGCCAGAGCTTCATGAACGCATCATAGGCCCACGCCGCATTGTCGAACGGCGCGGTCACATCCGATCCATCCCCGCTACGAACTCCAGCACCTCCCGCGCGTGGCCGTCCACGTCCACTTCAGACCAAATCCTGCGGCAGACGCCGTCGCGGTCGATCGCGACGGTCAGCCGGTCCTCTCCGAGCAGGTGCCTCTCGCCGCGGCAGGTCGCGTAGGTATTCCAGACCACGCGGTCCTCATCGGAGAGCAGGAAGAACTTGAGCTTGCCGGCGCGCGCGAAAGTCTCGTGCTCAAGCACAGTGTCCGAGCTAACGCCCAGCACAATCGCGCCCGCGGCCTCGAAGTCCGGGTGCAAGTCGCGGAACGCCTCGGCTTCGGCGGTGCAGACCGGGTGGCCGTCCTGGTGGTAGAAGAAGACCACCACATTGCGCTTGCCGCGGTAGTCGCTCAGGGAGATCATCCTGCCGCCCGTCGCTCGCAGCGTGAAGTTAGGAGCCTTTTGCCCTTCCCTTAGTTCCATAAGCCCGACCCCCTTATAGCGGTCCAGCTATGCATGAGGTTAGTATACCATTTACCCAGGCCGGGGCCGCGGGAAACCAGGGAATAGGGGTGTGTTCAGTTTTCCGGGAAACTTGTCGTAGGAGGCGTTTCCGAACGCCGATTCCCGTGCACAACGCCTGGGCATTCGGGTTTTGGAAAACCCTCCTACAACGGTGCAGTTCCCGGAGAACTGAACTCATTCGGGAATAGGGAATAGAAGGGAGCCTATTTCACGCGGGAATTCACGGGTTTTGGCGAAACAGTTTCACGCTCAATCCGAGCGTGGCTGGAAACTGTTTTGCGCGTTTTGTTTATTGCGGAGGGGACGCTCTCACGCCTCCCGCTTCGGAGCGGGTGCTCCGCACCGGCCAAGCTGGATGCAGGTTCGGAATCCCGAAACAGGGCGACGACGGGCCCGGGATGCTCAGAGGAAAAAGTACCCTCATGTACACAGGACCGACAACTGGGCCGTTTTTCACGCAAATTTCCTGTATATTTCAGTTAAATGTTGTTCACAGGCCGTGTTCAGGCGTGGAATTGAGCGTGGAGGGGGCTGCGGAATGGGACCTATGGCTGGACCGCAGCTCAGAGGTGGGTGGAGAAGAATGTGAGGATCATCTGCTTGATCTGGTCGAGGTTCGGGTCGGTGCCGTGGGGTGCGAAGCCGTGGCCGGCGTTCTTGACCTTGACAAGGGTCACGTCCGCGCCGGTGCGCTTGAGGGCGTTGTAGAGCTCCTCGCTCTGGCTCATCGGGACCAGCGGGTCCTTGTCGCCGTGCAGGATGAGAAACGGCGCGTCATCCTTGGAGGCAAATTCGACCGGGCTAGCGAGGCGCGCCAGGCCCATGTTGTCTCTGACCGGCCCGCCGAGCAGATCCTCGACCAGCTCAATCACGAGCGGCGTATACTCGCCCACCCGCTTGGAGGTAAGATCGGTCGGGCCGAAAAGGTCGCACACTGCCTGCACCCGGCTGGAAAAGCCCGCGTTCCCCTCGTCGCCTTCGAGCTGCTTTATGCCGGCGGTCGTCCCCAGCAGCGCGACCAGGTGCCCGCCCGCCGAGCCGCCCCAGACTCCGATGCGGTTGGGGTCGATGCCGTATTTGGCGGCGTTTGCCCTGAGGAATCGGATGGCGGCCTTGCAGTCCTGAATCTGCGCGGGGTACTTGGCCTCGCCGCTGAGCCGGTATTCGATCGTGCCGGTGACGAATCCCCTGTCGGTCAGCCCATAGTCGCCCGAGGGATCGATGTGCCAGTCACCGCCGCTCCAGCCGCCGCCGTGAATCCACATCACGGCGGGCCGCGGCTTGCCCGGCGCGTCCGAGGGCAGCAGCAGGTTCATGTGCAGCGCACGATCGCCCACGCGGGCGTAGACGATGTCGCTTATCGCCTTCGGCGCGCCACCCGCCGCCGAGGCGGCTGTAGAGGTCAGGAGCAAGATCGCAATCAGCAGGCTGTGGGCTTTCATCAGTACCACTTACCCGCGCAGTGCCGCAATGCCTCCGGTTTGGCAGCGCTAGTTCCCTGCCGCTTTGCCGCCGTCACCGGCGTTCGGTCGGGCGAGTTCGGCCATGAGGTCGGTCTGGATCTGCTGGATCTCCAGCAGCCTCTGCCACTGGGTATTGAGCAGGTGGTCGAGCTTCTCGTGGAGGTTGCGGATTTCAAGCTCGGCTTTGAGGTTGACCTGGTAGTCGTGCTCGGCGCGGAGGCGGTCCTTGGCTTCCTGGCGGTTCTGGCTCATCATGATCACGGGCGCCTGCAGCCCGGCGACGCCGGAGAGCATGAGGTTGAGCAAGATGAACGGGAACGCATCGAAGGGCTTGCCGTGGCGGACCACCATGTTCCAAACCACGTAGGAGTTCATCAGCATCCACAGACACAGAAACCCACAAAACATCAGTATGAAATTCCAGCTCCCGCCGAACTCCGCGACCTTGTCCGCGATCCGCTGGCCGAATGTCAGCTTGCCCTCGAACTCGCGGTTGAGGTTCTTGACCAGGCTCTCCTGCTTTCTCATGCTCTTGAGCACGGCGTGATCGAGTTCGCTGAGCTCGCCCTTCTCGCGTTCGAGGCTGTGCTGGACATATTGGGCACGGAACGTGTCCAGGTCGTCGCGGCAGATGAAGCCGGCATCGGTCCAGTTCGGGTGCGCCTGTCTTATCTCGGCGACAAGCGACTCGCGGATCGCGCCGCCGGGGATCATCTCGTCTTTGGGATGCTGCTTACCACATATCTGGCAGGTTATCTGCTTCGATCTGGCCATCGGTTTCTCTCCTGTGTGCTCTTCGCATGATTGCGCGGGCGCAGCAGAGCTTCTTCAGTATACGCGTTCCCGCGGGCGGCCTCAAGTCCTGCCCGAAGGGACTTCGCCTACTTGGGTTCCAGCAGCCAGACCTCGCCATAGCTGGGCCAGGTCATGGTGCGCTTGCCGTCCTTTGTGGGCTTGTCGTCGCGCTTGAGGGCGAGCGTCCGGTCGGCCTGAACGACGAGCCGCTTGCCGTCCGCGGTCCATCGCACGTCCTTGATATCGCCCGAACTCATCAGCATGACCTCCTTTCCCGTTGCCATATCCAGGAGCCAGAGCTGGTCGGCGTCGGGGTCGATGCCCTGGCGCAGAAACGCGATTCGGGCGCCATCCGGGGACGGGCAGGGGTCGTAGTCCATGATCGGCTCAAGCAGCGCGGTGCCCGAGCCGAGGCTCACGTTAAGGTTCCAGCCCTTGGTCTGATCGGCCGGCAGGCCGATCTCGTCGGTAGCGGAGTTCAGCGCGTCGCTGAACGCCTCCATCGTCGTGGGATTCGTGCTCAGCGCCTTCTCGACGACCTTCTCAAAGCTCCCGCCTTGCTCTATCGCCTTGCGTCGGAACTCGCGCTTGAGCATCACGAACACGATCTCTCCGGTCGCCATGCTGCCATCGCGCAGGCGCTTGATCTGATCCGGGGTCATCTCCGAGTGGTATTGGTCCTCGATAGACCGCCGCATCCGGGCGTCGGCCTCGCTTCTGGCGAGCTCGATGCGCTTCGCGGCCAGCGGGTCCATTCTCGATATCTGGCTGGCCGAGCTCGACTTCATATCGACGGCAAAAACCGTTCCTCCGACGGTGACGAACGTGTCGAATGCGTTCGATGGCTCGTCGGTGCTCGTCGGAAAGGAGAATCCCGACGCCACCAGCCTTCCGTCGGGCAGCCAACTGGGACCCATCAACACCCGGCCCTCGCCCGCCGCGACGTCCGCGGGCGCTCCCCCACCGGCCGCCGCTGCGGTTCTCACTCCTTCGACGGTGTCGGTGCCGGGTTTGACCTTGCTGTAGGCCAGCGTCTTGCCGTCGGCCGACCACGGCCGCGTCGACAGGATTGGGTACGAGTCGGTGGTAAGGCGGGTCTCCTTGCCGGACTTCACGTCGATGACGCACAGCGTGTTCGATTCCCCGACGTGCATCCTGACAAACGCGATCCTGGAGCCGTCCGGCGACCACCTCGGGCTGGCGATGCCGGACTGTGTCCCGCCGCGGGTATCGCAGGGCGGCTTGAGTTCGGCTTCGGTCAGGGGCTGGGCGAGCGCGCGCACGCAGGCCGTGTGTTTCGCCGAATCGATGCCTTCGGCCAGCCACAGCGCGCCATCATGCACGTATGCGATGCTCTTGCCGTCCGGCGACCAATCCACGCGACCGTATTCCGGGGCGCTCGACAGATCCACGACCACATCCGGCCTCGGCTTGATCCGCGGCGTCGTTATCCGCCAGGGCTCGGCGTGCGGGTAGCCCTTGCCCTCCTTGAGCGCGCTGAACCTGTTCACGTCGGACAGGATCCACAGCCCGGGCTGATCGGTCAGAAACGCCAGCGTGTTCCCATCGGGGCTGATGGCGGGATCGGTCGCGCCATTCACGCCGGCATAGTCGGGGATCAGGTTGTAGAACGCCTTCAGCTCGGACGCGTTCGGGTCCGCGATCGCGGACGCCGCCGCTATGATCAGCGCTATTATGACAAGAGCTTTCTTCATTACAGCCTCCATCGGGTCACATTCGCTCCACTTTCACGACCGGCATTATCTCGGGCCTGCGGGCGGCCTGGACGATCGGATCCGGCGGCGGGTTCACGACACGCCGCTCCCGAACCGCCGCAAGCACATCCTTCGCGGAGATATCGATCGTGACCGGCGCGTCCACCGGCTTGCTGCGCCGCACGAGCGTGTGGCGGCGGTAACCGGTCCTGGGCTTCGCGACGAGCGACTTGGGCGCGTGCTTGGACGGCGTCTGCTTCTCCGCGACGCGCGCCGACTGGCGCGGAGCGTCTTTGATAACACGTTCCTGCTTCTTGACAGTCGGGCGCGTGGCGATGGCCTGCTTGACCGCCGGGACGCGGGTGGGCGGCTGTGGAAGACAGAGCAGGGCCAGCGCTATCGCTGGGATGACGACAGGCAGCGCCCAAGCGAGTCGCCAACAGGGGCGACGCGCGCTGCGGGGTCCTGCCTCGGGCAGACGCGCCATCACCGCGTCCGCGATGTCTACAGGCTGCAAGGCGTCCGGCTGGGCATCGCAGAGTCTGTCCTGCAGCGCGCGGATCTCATCGAGCCGAGCCCTGCACGCCGCGCACTCGCGAACGTGCGCCTCGACGTCGCGCCCGGCCGCCGGGTCGAGTTCGCCATCCGCGTAGGCAGATAGCTTGTCTCCGAGTTCATCACACCTCATTTGTCACACTCCCAGCGATTACGCTTGCCAAGGCCTTCTTCGCCCGGTGGAGCCGCACCTGGATCGTGCTGGTCGGCTCGCCGAGCGCCTCCGCGATTTCCTTATACGACATGTCCTCGGCGTAGCGCAGCGCGAGCACGGCCCTGTAGGCGGGAGACAGGCTGCCGACCGCGCGCCAGACCTCCTCGCAGTCGATCCTGCGCAGCGCCTCGGCCTCGGGCGAGATCGCGCCGTCCTCGATCGATTCGGGCAGGTCGACGGGCACTTCCCTGGGCAGCCGGTTCAGGCACGTGTTGATCGCTATCGTGCGCAGCCACTGGGCGAACTTGCCCCGCTCGCGATAGCTTGCCAGATTCGAGTAAGCCTTGATGAACGCCTCCTGTGCGGCATCTTCTGCGTCCTCGCGCCTGCCCAGAATCCGCAGCGACAGCCGGAAGACCGCGGCCTGATGACGAACCACCAGCTCGCGGAACTCCTCGGCGCCCCCGTCCAGCACCCGCCGGATTATTCGATCGTCGGACAGCAAGTCGGCTTTCCCGCCCCTCCCAATGACATGAACCGCCGAATGGGAGGAAATCTTACACGTGCGCACGATGCTAGTGTAACTCAACTGCCCAGGGCGAGGTCAAGCCTTCTGACGCCGAAACCGCCGGCAGGCTCATCACCTGCCGGCGGCTGGGTCGCGCGTCGCATTCGAGGGTCTATGGCACGTGCGGGTTCTGGGCGGGCGGATGACCGCCCCGTCCGTAGGGCCCGTAGACGGCGGTGAGGTAACCGCGGTCGTGGAACGAGTTGATGTCGGACATCTGATAGTTGGCGTTGATCGACTTGAGCACGTCGATCAGCGCGCTGTAGCTGGGGATGCCGTACCACGACGGCGGATCGCCGCCGAGTATTCTGTCCGCGACATCGAGCACGTGCCCCACGGTCCTGCCCTTGAAGAGGCCCGTATTGACGATGAAGTTCTCGAAGTCATAGCCGGGCGTGCGCGGCATCAGGCGCATGTCGTTGTAGGCGACGTTGAGCGTCAGTGCCACCACCTCCCCCGCCAGCTCGCCCGCCGGATGAGTGACGGGGTTAACGTAGTCCATCAGCGGTTTGGCGTAGGGCCCCGTCTGCGGCAGGAAGGCAACCAGGGTCTTCATTCCCGCCGTTGTGGGAGTGAATGAGATGGTATGCTTGTTACCTACCATCAGAACGCCGTTCGTGTCCGGGATGGAGTAGAACGCGAAGTCGGCAAATGCCCTGTAGAACTTGTTGTAGATCATGCCGCCGGGGATGCCGACGGTCTCAGTGGCAAGGTTATGCCAGTCCTCCTGAGCGAGCGTGACCGGAAGGTTGCACTGCTTGCGGTACTCCTCTTCGGCCTGGTTGCCGACGAGGACGTCGAGGTCGGCGCAAGGATCCAGGTCCATTGCGAACGGGCTCACGCCGCCCTGCGTAGTCTGGCGCCAGCCCGCCTCCAGGGCTTCCTCTATGGTCCACGTCCCCGCGGGGCCCTTGACGATGGGCGTGCAGCCTGTGGAGTCGGTGTATACCTTGCAGGTCGGCCAGCCGGGCGGAGTGATCTCGAAGCAGCAGCCCTCCATGCAGGACTCGTCGGGATCCTGCTCGGCGTCGCCATCGATGTCCTGGAACTTGATAACCTGAAGCTGGGCGGGCTGCCAGTTGCCGACCAGGACACTGGTGACGGAGCCGACCGGGCAGCTTACCGGAAGGGCCACATCGAACGGGTCCGTAACCGGCCCGGGATCGGGGGTCGTGCGCTCCCAGCAGCCGGTGTCACCAACCGGCGGCGACTCCACGACGGTGTAGTTGCCCGCCGGGCCCGTGAAGACCGTGGTGCAGCCGTCGGCTTCTGTGACGAGGTGGGCGGACGCGCCGTAAGGCCCGGTGATGTCGAACTGCCAGTGCTCCAGGGGCGGCTCGTCCGCGTCCTGGCCGCCGTTGCCGTTGAGATCTTCGAACTTGCAGAATCGAAGCAGGCCGGGCTGCCAGTTGCCGACGTCGATGACGGTGACGTCGGTCTCCGAGCAGCTTATCTCAACGGATACGACGAACTGCTGCGAGACGAGACCGGGGCCGGGGTTGGTGCGCTCCCAGCAGCCCGTATCGCCGGCAGGCGGCGATTCCACGACGGTATAGTCGCCGGGCGGTCCTTTGAATACGTCGGTGCAGCCCCCGGGGTTTGTGATGAGGTAGCCGGAGACGCCATGCGGCCCGGTGAAGTCGAACCGCCAGCCTTCAAGAGGCGGCTCGCCTGCGTCCTGGCTGCCATTACCATTGAGGTCGTTGAACTTGCAGAACTGGAGCCGGCCGGGCTGCCAGTTGCCGACGGTGACCTCAGTGACGGAGCAGGTTGCAACGACTACGTCAAAGGGATCCGGAACGGGACCGGGGTCCGGAACGGTGCGCTCCCAGCAGCCGGTGTCGCCCGCGGGCGGCGATTCCACGACGGTATAGTTTCCGGGTGGGCCTTTGAATACGTCGGTGCAGCCGTCCGCGCCTGTGACGAGCTGTCCGGAGGCGCCGTACGGCCCGGTGAAGTCGAACTGCCAGCCCTCAAGGGGCGGCTCGCCGGCGTCCTGGCTGCCGTTTCCATTGAGGTCGTTGAATTTGCAGAGCCGAAGCTGTCCGGGCTGCCAGTTGCCGACGGTGACCACGGTCACGGAGTTCTCCGAGCAGCTTATCGGAACGTCCTCCACGGTGAAGTCGTCAGAGACGAGACCGGGGCTGGGCGTCGTGCGCTCCCAGCAGCCGGCGTCGCCGTCGGGCGGCGATTCGTGCACGGTATAGTCGCCGGGCGGGCCTTTGAAGACCTCCGTGCAGCCGTCGGGGCCGGTGACGAGGTGGCCGGTGACGCCGTAGGGACCGCTGATGTCGAACTGCCAGTTGGGTAGGCCCGGTTCGCCTGCGTCCTGGCTGCCGTTACCATTGAGGTCGTCGAATTTGCAGAACTGAAGCCGGCCGGGCTGCCAGTTGCCGAAATACAGCGAAGGCTGAGGACCCTGGCCGAGCACGAGTTCGTAGGGGTCGTCCGGCGGGGTCGTGCGTTCCCAGCAGTTCGGCAATACCTCGTGTATGTAGTAAGTGGTTGTCGCCGCATCGCAGGGCGCCATCGGCAAGACGATTTCAGCGGTGCAGCCGTCAAGGCCGGTGCAGACCGGCACATCGTAGGGCGGATCGGCAGGAACACCGATCGACTTCTCGATCTGGAAGCACCAGTTGGGCAGGCCGGGCTCGCCCGGGTCCAGGCTGCCGTTGCCGTTCAGATCGTTGAACTTGCAGATCTCGAACCGGCCCGCCCCAGCGACCTGGAATCCGACCATCGCTTCGACCTCGGGTATGTTCGCCTGCGGGCAGACGGCCCAGTCGGTGTTATACATCACCTGCGCGTAGTAGTTGCCGGGCGGTGTCAGCGCCGGGACCGCCCAGACGTAGTTGCCGTGATGGTCGTTCGATGTGGCAATGGTGGGAACTGAACAGCCGAGCGGGTATGAGACCGTCACCGGACCCGTGGGCGGGATGATATTGAGCACGAATCCGGGTTCCTGGCAGTTGGTGTCGTAGGTGATGGTCCAGTAGAAAGTGATCTCTCCGGTGCCGTCGTTGTAGACGGGATGAGGCGGAGACGGATCACGGCTCAGGCAGATGCCGGGGAACTGGGCCTCGGCGGCCAGAGCGGTGGAGACGAAGAGAAACGCGGTAAGCGGTCCTGCGGCGTACGTTTTCCGAGACAAAGCGGTTTCCCCCTTCGTGTTGGTCGTGACGAAACGCAAAACACCTACGGGGTACTGCGGGAGCGGCCGGGTGGCTGTCCGACCGCCAGTAGCGCTCTTACCCGCCCTGCTCAAAGTGTAAACAGACAGCTATAATATTGGCGCGTAGCATACAAGCACACAAATACGCGTCACGCATTGTGTGAACTGAGTGTAAGGCCGGTTCGGACCCCACCCCAGCCCTCCCCGCGGCGGGGAGGGGGTTACTTGTTGTGCTGCACGAAGTTGATCTGCAGGTCGGATATGATGCCTCGGATGGCGCGGCGGGATTCGTCGTCGAGGTGCGGGTGAATCTTGTCGGCGATGGAGATCACTATGTCGATCGCGACCTTCGCCTGCGCCATGTCCACCACCGGCTCCTTGCGGCCCGGCGGCAGGTGAAGGCCCATGAACGTCCACGCCTGCTCCACCAGCAGACCCGTCACGAACTGCAGGGTCTCGAACACGTTCGGCGGAGGCATCTCGGCTTCGGGGCCGGGCGCTTCCGCGCGCTGTTCGGCCTGTGGTCCCGGCGTTTCGGCTGCTTGTTCAGCCTCGGGCTCGGCGGCCTTCGGCTCTTCGGCCTCAGCCTCGGCTGGAGCTTCGGCCGGCTGCTCCCGAGGCTCAGGCGCGGGTTCAGCCTTGCTTTCGGCTTCTTCCTTGAGGCTTCCGTCCGGGTTAACTCGCCTCTTGTCCTTTACCTCGTATGCTTTCTCTTCCTCTGATTTCTTCTCGGCCTTCTTTCTTGCCATGCTTATCGCCTACCTTCCACATTGTGATTGCCGCGCACAAGCGCTCCGAGGCTGTCCGCGACCCAGATCGCAGATATCGCAGGTCCGGTTCGGCACGAACCGCTGATGGAACTCGTCCGTCATGCCATACGGCCACCGCCACCACCACGGCCAGTATGAACCGCCGCCTTGCCGCGCACCCGCTTCCCAACGCCCGCCAGACCAGCGCCGCCAGGATTGCATAAGCCGCGGCGTGCTTGATCTTGTCGCCCCAGTCGATATTCTCCAGGAAGCTCAGGCCGGGTATGCACGGCAGCTTGGGCTGCGCGGACAGCGCAAAGATCAAGGCCATCCAGGCCAGAACTGGGCCAATGCGGATTGCGGACCGCGGAATGCGAAATGTGCCGCGACCGCTCCCGACTTTCGACTTTCGACTTTGGACTTTCGACTTACCTATGATTGCTTCTACCATTTCGAGAAATTCGTCTTCGGTGATGACCGTCACGCCGAGCGAGCGCGCCTTGTCGAGCTTGGAGCCGGCCTTCTCGCCCGCGACCACCAGATCGGTATTACCCGAAACGGAGGATGAAGGGTTCCCGCCGAGCTTGTAGACCATGTTCTGGGCTTCATCGCGGGTCATGCGCTGCAGCGCGCCGGTGAAGACGATGCTCTTGCCGGCGAACGCCGCGGATTCGCGCCTTGCCTCCACTTTCGGGTCGATGCCCGCCGCTCTGAGTTTGCGCAGCACCTCCCTGTTCTCTGTCCTGCTCGAAGAACTTGTGAATGCTCTCCGCGACGACCGGGCCGACGTCGGGCACCTTGCGCGATCTCCTCCACCTCCGCGCCCGCGAGCGCGTCGATGCTGCCGAAATGCTGCGCCAGCGACGCGGCCGTGCGCTCGCCGACGTGCCGGATGCCCAGCGCGTAGATGAGCCGGTCCAGCGTCGCGGACTTGCTCGCCGCGATCGCGTTCACGACGTTCTCCGCCGACTTCTCGGCCATTCTGCTCAAGCGGCAGCATCTGTTCCTCGCGTGAGGGAGTAGAGGTCGGCGGGGTCGCGGATCAGCCTGTTGTCTATGAGCTGGTCGATCAGCGCCGGGCCGACGCCGTCGATGTCCATCGCGGTGCGCGACGCGAAGTGCAGGATTCGTCTCCCTCACCTGGGCGGGGCAAGCGATGTCGGTGCATCGCGACACGGCCTCTCCGGGCTCGCGCACGACGTCCGCCCCGCAGACCGGGCACTTGTCGGGCATAACGAACTCGACCTCGCCGCCGGTGCGCTTCTCCTTGACGACCTCGACGACCTCGGGAATCACCTCGCCCGCGCGCTGCACGACCACCGTATCGCCGATGCGAACGTCCTTGCGGCGGACCTCGTCCTCGTTATGAAGCGTCGCGTGGGAGACGGTGACCCCGCTGACCTCCACCGGTTCGAGATCGGCCACGGGCGTGAGCGCGCCGGTGCGGCCGACCTGTACGCGAATGTCGTTGACGCGCGTCGTGACCTGCTGCGCGGGGTACTTATACGCAATTGCCCAACGCGGGCTTCGCGCGACGTAGCCGAGCCGGGTCTGCAGATCGAAGGAGTTGACCTTGACGACCATCCCGTCCACGTCGTAGTTCGAGGGTCTCCTCTTCTCGCCCCACTCGCGGATGTACGCCGCGACCTCATCGACTGCCGGTGAACACCCGCACGTCGGGATTGACCTTGAACCCCCAGTCGCCGAGCGCGCAGAGCAGCTCGTATTGCGCCGCGAACTCGACGCCTTCGTAGGCGCCGACCGCATAAGCGAACATGGTCAGCCGGCGGCGCGCAGTGACTTTCGGGTCGAGTTGCCGCACGGACCCGGCGGCGGCGTTGCGAGGGTTGGCGAAGGTCGGCTCGCCGGTGGTCTCGCGCTCCTCGTTGATGCGCTGGAACTCGTCGTGGGTGAGGATCACCTCGCCGCGAATCTCGATCATGGACGGGATCGGCTTCACGTCGGGAGGTCGCGACGCACCTGATGCAGATTGAGCGGAATCGAGCGCATGGTCCTGAGGTTCTCGGTGATGTTTTCGCCGCGGTAGCCGTCGCCGCGAGTCGCGCCGGCGGTGAGAATGCCGTCGATGTAGGTCAGCGAGACCGCGAGGCCGTCGAATTTGGGCTCGCAGTCGTACTCGATCGGCTCATCGGGTTCCATGTGCAGGAAGCGCTTGCAGCGGTCGTCGAAGGCGCGGAGTTCGTCCTCGTCGAACGCGTTCGCGAGGCTGAGCATGGGCATTCTGTGCTCAAACGTGGCAAGCTCGGTCTGAGGCGTCCGCGCCGACGCGCTGAGTGGGCGAGTCCGGCGTGATCGCCTGCGGGATACTTGTCCTCAAGCTCGGTGAGCCGGCGCAGGAGCTTGTCGTAGTCGGCGTCGGATATCTCCGGCTGGTCCTTGACGTAGTAGAGGTAGTTCGCGCGATTGATCCGCTGCCGAAGGTCCTCGATCTCGGCCGGAACGTCGAAAAGGTTCATCGGTGGCCCGCTCCCCTGCTTGGTCGATATGCACCATGTTAGATACCCGCGAAGGGAAGTCAATGCGGAATGCGGATATACACGCTCACGCCGGGGTAGGTGTTGGCGAGGGTCTTTCCGCGGGTAGCGCCGAGGACGCTGAGGGCGGTGGAGAGGCCGTCGGAGGTGAGCGCCGTTGGGGGCGATGACCGTGACGGCGATGCGGTCGGTGAGGCCCAGGCCGGTGCGGGGATCGACGATGTGGGAGTAGCGCTTGCCGCCGATTTCGACGTATTGCTCGGTGTCGCCTGAGGACGAGACAGCGCAGTTGGCGAGGGTGAGAGTCTTGCGGTCGGGCGCGTTGGCGATCTCGATCCTGCCAGCCTTTGCTGCCGGGCGGGGCGTCGGAGACCACGATGTCGCCGCCCATTTCGACGAGGGCGCTTGATATGCCGTGCTGCTTCAGCGTTCTGATGGCCTCGTCGCACGCGTAGCCCTTCGCGATCCCACCGAGGTCGAGGAGCATGCCGGGGGTGTCGAGGCGAGCCCCGAAGGACCTCCCCCTAACCCCCTCCGCATTGGAGGGGGGACAGCCTGCCCCCTCCCCGATGCGGGGAGGGTTGGGGAGGGGTCCGGCGGACGCAGCGTCGTTTCCGAAGGACCTCCCCCTAACCCCCTCCACCTTGGAGGGGGGACTGCCTGCCCCCTCCCCGCTGCGGGGAGGGTTGGGGTGGGGTCGGCAGGGCACAGCGTCGTTTCCGAAGGACCTCCCCCTAGCCCCCTCCGCATTGGAGGGGGGACAGCCTGCCCCCTCCACAGTGGAGGGGGAACGGGAGACATGCAGCTTCCGCCAGCCGACCAGCTTCATTGCGGCGGCGAGGTCGGCTGCAGATGGCAGTTGGCCCGACTTGCGGGCGGTGCGCCAGAGCTTCACGATGGGGCCGATGGTGCAGTCGAACGCGCCATCCGACCGCCGCGACAGTTCCTGGCACTTTCCGAGAATGAATGCAAGCTCCGGGCTGACCTCGACCGCCGCCCCACCCGACTTCGCCGACAGCCGCGACAGCTCGCTCGTTGGCCGATAGTCGCTCATGACGTCTTCGAGGGCGGCGATGCGGTCGTAGGCTGCGCGGGCGGCGGTTTTGGCTGATGCCTCGTCTTTCGCGTACAGCACGATGCGCGCGCGGACGCCCATCGCGACTTCGGAGTATTCGAACCGCGTCAGGGCGTGGGCCGGAGCTGAGCACGCGATCAGCAGCACCGCGGCCCAGCGAATGAATTCGCGGCTACGAAGGCACAAAGTCCACCTCCGTGGACTAGGGCTGAAGCCCATGGAACGTGCGGAGGGGGTGAATACCCCCTCCGAGCGGGTCCAGCAACGGATTTGCTGGACGAACACAGATGGTCAAGCCTTCTTCCACTGCTCGCGCAGGAACTTGACGGACTTGGGCATCTCGACTTCGGGGTCGCCTATGCAGCCGCATTCGAAGCTGCAGAAGTCCTGGTAGCCGATCATCTTGAGGCCCCGAAAGCCGTTGGTGTAGTCGCGCTCGTCCTGGCCGGGCAGGTTGCGCTTGATCGACGCCAGATGCACGTGGTGCAGCATGTCCCCGCCCGAGATGAACGCGCCCATGTCCGCTGGTTTCCTCGATATACATGTGGTAGAAGTCGCCCATCACGCACGCGGCGGGATGCTTCGCGTCGCGGCAGATCGAGGCCGCATCGGCCACCAGTCGCACATACCAGGTCTCCTTGCGGTTCAGCGGCTCCAGCAGCATCCGAGTGCCGGCCTTCTGCGCGGCACTCGCAGCAGCTCCGGCAGCTGTGTCGAGCAGCACCTTGCGGCCCTCGATCGTGATCGAGCTTCGTCTGGCCGTTGAACGCCGGCACGTAGATCAGGCCCGTCGAACCCAGCTCGCCCGCGGCTTCCAGTATCACCTTCATGCTGTCCACGCACTTCTGGCGCGCCGCCGGATCATCGCTCATCAGCGCGCCCTTGAAACCGGCGCAGATGGCGCTGATCTTGATCTTGGAGTTCGCCAGCGCGGCCTTGATCTCGACGACGCGGCCCGCAAGCCCGCCGCCGCCGAACTCGATGCCGTCGATGTCCCACTTCTCCATCTTGGCGAGCTTCTCGGGCAGGTCCTTGCCGGGGATTCGGCCTTCCTGGCTGGCGATCTTCAGCACGGCCTTGGCGGGTCTCGGCTTTGCGCCGCCGGCAAGCCCGCTGTCCTCGACGCTCGCCTGAGCGCCGGACGACGCAAGCCCCGCGGCGACAGCGGCGCCACCGAGCGCACCGGCTACCAATAGTTCACGACGACTCATCTGCATGTCAAACCTCCGGTTTGAGGTCAGAAGTCGGAAGTCAGAAGGGAAGGACCCCTCCCTAACCCTCCCCGCAGCGGGGAGGCGATGAAGGACCCCACCCTAACCCTCCCCACGATGGGGAGGCGATGAAGGACCCCACCCTAACTCTCCCCACGATGGGGAGGGGATAAGGACCCCACCCTAACCCTCCCCACGATGGGGAGGCGACTGACCACTGACCACTGACAACTGACGACTATACGAACGGCGTTTTGCCCGGCACCGCCACGGCAGCACCGGCAGCGGGCCGAACTCCAGCTTCGCGGGCATCAGGTCCTCTTTGGAGTTCAGGGCCTGGTCCCAAGTGATCTCCTGGCCGGTGTAGGCCGACATTCTGCCCATAATCGCGGTCAGGCAGCTCTCGGCGATCCGCTGGGCCTCGTTGAGCGGCTTGCCCGCGCGGATGCTCGCGATCAGGTCCTTGTGCTCCTGCTGATACGGCGCCGGGGTTGTCGCCCTCGTACTTCCAGGCACTGCCGCCGGCAATGGAATCCCTGCAGTTCGATGTGCCCTTGGTGCCCTCGACGCGCTCCGATACGTTGCCCGCAGCAGCCGTCGATCTGCCGGCACATGCTCATGACGTGCACGCCGTTGGGGTATTCGAAATCGATGGCGAAGTGATCGAAGATGTGCCCGTAGGCCGGGTCGGTGCGGACCTGCCGCCCGCCCATGCCGACGGCCTTATCCGGATGATTGCCGATCGCCCAGTTGATCACGTCGATGTTGTGGACGTGCTGCTCGCAGATGTGGTCGCCCGACAGCCACGTGAAATACAGCCAGTTGCGGACCTGCCACTCCATGTCCGACCACTCCGGCTGTCGCGGCCGTGGTTCCACAGCCCGCCCTGGTTCCAGTAGCACTGCGCGGACGACGATCTCGCCGATGGCGCCGTCGTGGATGCGCTTCATGGTCTCGATGTAGCCCGCCTGATGCCTGCGCTGCGTGCCGGCGACGATGCCGAGCTTCTTCTGCCGTCGCCATCTCGCCCGCGGCCATCACCGTGCGCACGCCGGGCGCGTCAACCGCGACCGGCTTCTCCATGAACACGTGCTTGCCGGCCTCGATCGCGGCCTTGAGATGCATCGGCCTGAATCCGGGCGGCGTCGCGAGGATCACCAGATCGACCCCGCAACCGATCACCTTCTTATAGGCGTCGAAGCCCGACGAAACAGCGCTCCTTGGCGAATGTCCACCTTGTCTCTTGAGCTTCAGGCTTGCCGGTGAGGTTGTTGAAACAGCCGTCCAGGCGGTCCTGGAACAGGTCGCCCAGCGCGACGATCTTGACGTCCGGCCCGAGCGTCAAACAGTCGTTGGCCGCGCCCGTTCCGCGGCCGCCGCAGCCGATCAGGCCGACCCTGATCACATCCGAGCCTGCCGCGTGCGCGCCCTGGCCGATCAGCATCGGCCCGCCCCGACCAGCACCGCAGCGGCGGCCGACGTCTTGAGAAAGTCTCTGCGAGAAATACCGTTCTGCTTGCTCATGTCCATCCTCTCCTCCATCTGGAATGTTGAATTCGAATGTTAATTGTCAGCATTGTCCACTATTGACATTATCTTGACCGTCAGCTTGTTCATCCCGAATCACGCTGAAGCCCACAAACTGCGCCGTCGGAGAGCCACCACTTGCTCTTCGGGTCCTGCGGGTCGTTTTCCTGCCAGGCATCGGTCTGGTACTTGCGCGCGGTTGCCTTGACCTTCTCGGGCTTGTCCTCGAACGAGCCGCCGCACACGACCGGCTTGCCCTTGAGATCGACGCACCACTCCGCCACGTTGCCGAGCATGTCGTAAAGCCCCCACGCGTTTGGCTGTCTTCGAGCCGACCGGGCGGTCTTCTCCGCGTAGGTCACCGCGCACGGCCTTGAGCTGCGTCGGCGGTCGGCGCGGGTCCGCCCGCCAGGCAGGCGTATTGCCATTCGGCCTCGGTGGGAAGTCGATAGCTTGTGGCCGGTCTTCGCGGACAGCCACTTGCAGAACGCCTGCGCGCCCAGATAAGACTCGTTGATGACCGGGTAGCCCTTGTGACCATAGCCGCGGTCGGCCTCGCCGTAGGGCTTGCTGGGTCTGGTGATTGCGTCCTTGCCGGCGGGCTTGTCGGTCTGGGGCTGATCGAGCCGGAAGACGAAGATGTCGTAGGCGTCCCAGGTGACCTCGGTCTTGCCCATCCAGAACGGCCCGACCTTGACCGTCTTCGTCGCGCCCTTCTTCGCCGGGTCGGGCATGGTGATCTCGCCCGCAGGGACACGGACCATGTCGAACGTGACGACCGTGCCGGGGATGGACTCGGTGTACGGCGCCGCACACGGTGATTCTTGGTCGTTCGTCATTCGGGGTACGGCGTAGAGCGTCAGTCCGGCCTGCGCCGTCACGCACCAGCCCAAAGCACATCACGCACAAGAAGAATGCAACCAATCTCATCAAGCGTCTCCCTTCTCTCAACTTCACGGCAGCTCTATTGCGCACGCCCCGCGGCTGAACGTGATGACCCGTCGCTGATCCGGTATCGACGCGAGCGCGGCGTCCAGAATGCCCAGCCGCTCCTCGGCCGATTCGTACTCTATGCTGCCGGGCTCGTTGAACCGGCGCTCGTCCTCGAGCACCTGCCGGTAGAACTCGAAATACTCCGGCTTGCCGTAGTACTCCCTGTCGAGATATTCGCACATCGCCGTCGACTCGCTCTCGCGGACGAGCAGCGACACGCATCCGCCTTTGCCCGCGCCCGTGAGTTTTCCGCCCAGATAGCCCGGCCCGCGCCGCGCGATCGTCAGCAGCAGGTCGAGCTGCGGGTTGGAGACGCGGAAATCGATCGCAGAGAATGTCCTGAAGCTCATCGACCATCCCGCCGACGCTGCACCCGATACTCGTCGTACTCCGCCGAATCCGGGCGACAGCTCCCCGCGAAGCAACGCGCTCCTCGGCCTCGAGGAAGATGCGCTCCAGCTCGCGGCCGATGATGTTCTCCTTGTGGAAGAACCGGGCGGTGGTGCGAATATGATAGCCGCCGATCTTCGCTGCGCGGGCGGGTGTAGATGCGCTCGATGGTCTCGGCGTCCTTGCCGAATATGACGCCGGCTTCCTCGGGCGTGATCTTCACCGGCAGAAGCAGCAGCAGCTCCCGGATCGCATCGTCGGATATGCCGAGGATGTCCGCGTGGAGGCTGCCGAACTTGCAGTAGTTGGCCTCGATCTTCTCCCAAAGCTCGGGATTGCGATTCCAGAAGCGGCAGTTCGCCGCCCACGCTAAAGCCGAACTTCTCGCTGATGAGCCTGCCGAGCCAGCCAGCCGACATGTCATCGAATTGGTTCAGGACGCCGTGGATGCTGCATCAAGCTCGCATGCAAGATTCGCATGCTTGCGCCTCGCGAACGGCCTTGATGATGAGCTTCATCAGCTCATCGCCCATCTGCATCCAGCCCTTGCGCATGTTGAAGCTCTGGTTGCCGCCGAGGGTCTTGTTGACCTCCCAGAGCGAGTTCGCGAGCACGACGTGAATGCCGCTGCAGGAACGGCAGCGGGGTCGCGTCGAGGTCGGGCCTTGGAGTGGCGGTTATAGACGACGCTGTTGACGGGGTTGCGCAGGATCGTCATCTGATCGTTCGCGCCGCCGTGCGTGCCGACATACCACTCGGCCTCGCCCAGCAGCTTGCACACCTGCTGGATGCTCCATTCGGGCAGCTTGTCGCGGTTGCGAGAGATACATCGCCAGGAACGACAGCACGACTATCGCCGACGACGAGCTCGTGCCCGCGCGAAACGGCGCCGTCGCCGGGCCGAATGTGATGTCCGCGCCGCGCATCGGGAACGCATGGATCGTCCCAGAGCGCCCGCATGAACGGGCTCAGCACGTAGTTCAGCCAGTTGCCCTGCGGGCGACCGCAGTGCGGATAGACGCAGCGAGCGATTGTCCCAGTTGTCCTCGAGCTCGTTCGGCGTGCTCTTCCCAAGGCGCGCTTCGCGAACCGATCGAACTCGGCCATGCACGGAAACCTCGCGTCGGCGGGAACAGCGGATTGACGTTCGCTCACGCTGAGTGATGTCGTCCTCGCGCGGAGAAAGCGCGACGGGAATGTCTCCGTCGATTGTCGTGGACATGTGGTCTCCCGCGCACATGTCGAGATATTCCAGAAACGCGTTCAGCCTGCCCGGGCGCGCGGATCAGAAACTCGGCCTGTCGCCGACGCGCTCGCATGCAGCTTGGCGGTGGCGGCGAGCCGCTTGCGCTGGCTGGGCGAGATAAGCGGGATCGGAATTGGCGTATATCTGCTGTCCGAGGTAGCTGTCCACTTCGGATGAACCGGACTCCAGAGCCCGCGCGATCTCCAACGGCGGCAGCGGCTGCGGCGGACAGCCTGAACGTCTCACTCATGTATCGAAGCCCACCTTTCAGTGTATCACATGAGATTAACACAAAACGCGGCTTGGGGTCTATGGGCAGGAGGCGCGTATGGCGAGGTTAAACGTTCGCGGCCTGTTGACGGCGGATTTGCGATCCAGCCCGACGCGGGCGACAGGGCAGCGATTCGCGGCCATCGGGACGCGATCCTGCTGGACCAGAAGACCAACGCGGCCGACTGGAAGGGCATTATCTCGCCAATTGACCTCGGCTTCCTCGCAAACTACAACGAGGGCGTCAGGAGATCGCTGCCCAAGTAGGTACTCGCTCAGTTCCCATCCTGCGGCAGGCCCAGATCGGGCGCGATCATCGGGTAGAGCACACTCCAGATATTCTGAATCCGGGCGGTCATGTCGTAGACGTACTCGACAGGCAGGCCGTCGGAGAGGATGTTGAGAATCCAGCAGCAGACGATCTCGCCGTCGCTGTCGATGTAGATCGACGAGAACGCCTTGCGGCGATTGACGTCGTTGATCTTCTCCAGCACAGCCGCGCGCTTCTCCGCCGGCACGTTGACGCCCGTGTAGAGATTGAGGAGTACGCCGCGCTCGATGATCTTGCCGGAGTCCTTGTCCGTGTTCAGGGACTGGGTATCGATGGTCATCTTGAACTTGGGCATTGGGCCGCCCTTGAACGGCAGCTCCAGATACATGTCGTTCTTGTCATCGCCGTTCGTCTTCTCATCCACGATCATCTTGTGCACATCGACCAGGTTCCGCTCGATGATCTTCTCCTGCGAGCTCTCATCCTGGGCGACGGTCAGCCGGCTGCCGGCGCTGTCAGACGTGGGCGCCTGCGCTCCGGCCGAGACAGCGGCGATCATAAGCCCCGCGACAAACAGAAATGCCAGTGGTCTAGTCATCATAGCGGCGCCTCCACTACGCGCAACATCCAATTGCTGTATTCCACGTTTCACGGCTCGCTGGTGAGCTTGCGAATCTTGACGTTCCGGAACTTGACCACGGCGTCCGCCCCCGACAGCACGCCGCCCAGTCCGACCCGCGACGGCTTGGCCGAGGGAAGCGTTCTCCCGAGCTCACAGGCATCCAGGAGAACGCTTGCCGTTGAGCAAGACCGTCACGTTGTCGTCCCACTGCTGAATGAGGAACGTGTTGACCGCCTTCACGCCTGCATTCTGCGCCACCTGCCCCGAACGGCTCGACAGATAGCCCGCCACCACGAGATTCGAGCTCTTGTTGAAGTAGACGCGTCGCGGGGATTCGCCCGAATCCAGCACGATCCCGGCCCCGCAGTAGGTCTTGTCGCCCGCGGCAAACTCCAGTTCGCCCTTGATCTCGTAGCGGTCGCCGAAGCTCACGTTGCACATCGCCGACAGGGGGGTCTTGCTCGCGGCCGCGCGCAGCGTGCCGTCTTTCTCGATCTTGACGGAGCCGTCGAACGACCAGTTGTGCGAATCCAGCCGCGGCTTGAGATCGACCCACTTGCCCTCCGCGAAAGCCTTGCTCAGCCCGGCGGCCTCGAGCCGGTCCTTGAGTACAGCCTTCGCAAACGAGTCATTGCCGGGCGCGGCCATCAACTTCTTGTAGGCATCGGCCGCCTGGGAGTACTTGCCCGCGTCGAGGAGCTTATCGGCCGCGAGCATCTTCTGTCCGTTGGCGCTGCCCAGGCTGCGCACGGTCTTGATGCCGTCGGGACCGCCCTGCGGATAGTCCTTGACGAATGTGTCCTTGTCCACGCGATTGCCGAGCGAGGCAAGTATCCTGGCCGCGTCGGCGTATTTCTCGCACTGCGCGCCGAACGCCGCCTTCATCGTCAGCCACTGCGCGGGTTTGAGCGGACCAAAGTTGGACTTGGCGTAGCCGTCGCACATGATCCGCAGGCGGGGCCAGGTCTCGGCCAGCTTCCAGTAGCGCCTGTCGCCGGAGAGGTCGGTCGTCACGTCCGTCAGGCCCTCAACGAACTGCCACGGTATGCCCGTGTCGAAGCGCCTGGTCTGCAGGCAGGTGACGCCGAACCCGAAGACGTCGTCGAGCGTCCCGCCCCATCGCGGCCTGATGGCCCAGCGATACTGGTAGTAGGCCGGTATGTAGTCCAACTGTCCCGCGATGGCGCGCTTGAACCACAGTCGCGGCGACTCATCGCCTTCCGCGCAGCCGCCCATCGCGACCTGGATCAGCTTGGTCGGGGCTTCGGGATAGTTGGGATGGAGCTTCCACGCCTCGATCAGCAGAGTGCGGGCGAGCTTGAGATGCTTCTCGAAGCCCTTCCATCCCTCCTCGGTCACCTTGTAGGCGTATGCATTGCCACGGGAATTCCAGGCCAGTTCGACCTCCTTCCAACCCCGCACATACTTCATCACCCACGGGTCGAGCTGCTTGTAGTTGAGCACTGCGTCCCACAGCCTCTCCGAGTCGCCGTTGAGCATATACGCCGCGCCCGAGATGAACTCAGCCAGCAGCCGCTCCTCGCCCGGCTTGAAGCTGCCGTCCGAAAGAGAAGCCACCGTCCACTTGACCGTCAGGTCGCGCAGCCGGCTCGCCTCGGCGCCGTTCACTACCCGCCCGCCCTTGCCCAGGGCATCGTTGAGGCGCATCGCCGCCACGGCCGCCCGGTATTTCGGATACCCGCTCTTTTTCGAGCCCGTCCACAGCGCGCCGCAGCGGGGCGATTCCCTCATCGGGTTTCGACGACATCAGCAGCGCCACTCCGCAGCACGAGACCACCATCGGGTCCGTGCAGCCCATATCGAGCAGGGCGTGCGCCTCCTTGACGACCGTGTCATTGACTTGTCCCTGCCGGCCGGTGATCTCGGTGTAGTCCTGCAGGAATCGGACGACGGCGGCGTCCCACTTCGCGTTGTGCGCGCCGACCTTCTTGTAGACGTCGATCGTGTTGCGCTGGTTGAACGCGATCCGCGACTTCGCGAACTGAGCGTCAGTATAGGCCTTGGGATCGTTCGGGATCAGGGAAGGCTTGGCCGGCGCGGCATAAGCGGCAGCGCACAGCGACAGCAGGAGAAGCGTAGAGCACTTCAGCAGGCGAGGCATAGTCAGGACCTCCTTCGTCATTGACGGACGGATCACAAGACGCCATAGTGTTCAACGCAGCCGCGGCTGAGTCCTGCTATTCGCGGGCGTGTTCATCATAGAACGCCTCGTAGAACGCCAGCGACTTGCGCAGCAGTGCGGGCGGATCGAGGCCGTAGGGGCAGCGCGAGCGACAGTCGCCGCAGTTCGCGCATTTCTCGATGCGCTGCATCTGCTCGCGCCACCGGTCGGTCAGGAACTGCTGATGGGGCATGCGCAGCAGCAGCAGGTTCATGCGCGAGGCCATCGGGATGTTGATGCCCTGCGGGCACGGCAGGCAGTAGCCGCACGCGCGGCAGAAGTCCTCGGCAAGCTCCGCGCGGTCTCGCTCTATGATCGCGCGCGTCTCCTCGTCGAGCGCGGGCGGATCGGCGGCGAATGCGAGGAGTTCGTCGAGTTCGGACATTCGCTGGATGCCCCAGATCGGGACGACGTTCTCGTACTGCCGCATGAACGCAAACGCGGGCCGGAGCTGGTTCAGAAGCCCGCCCGCGAGGGCTTTCATCGCGATGAACCCGACGCCGGCCTCGCGGCAGAGATCGATCATCGGCGAGATCCTCCGGCGCGGAGATGTGGCACATCGGATACTGGAGCGTATCGTAGAGGCCCGATTCTACCGCTTCCACGGCGCGCTCGCGCACGTGGCTGGTGACGCCGATGAAGCGGGTCATGCCCTGCCTGCGCGCCTCGATCAGCCCGGCGTAGGACGACTCCGGATCGTTCGGATCGGGCAGGACGTGGCAGTTATGCAACTGCATCAGGTCGACGTGGTCCGTGCGAAGCTCGCGCAGGCTGGTCTCAAGATCCTCCAGCACGCCCGAGCGGGTCTTGGCGGTGGACTTGGTGGCGATCACGAATCGAGTCCCGCACGTCGGCAAGCGCCCGGCCCATCTTGGCCTCGCTGTCGCTGTAGGCGCGGGCCGTATCGAAGAACGTGATCCCGCCGTCGAACGCGGCGCGAAGGATGCGCACGGCTTCGTCCATATCGGTCCGCTGGATCGGCAGCGCGCCGAAGCTGGTTCGGGTCACGATCAGGTCGGTTCGTCCTAGTCTGGTTGTCTTCATCGAGCATTACTCCGTTTCGGATGTCTGCCAGCAGTCTGGGAAAATCGCTGTTGGCGATGCCGCACCGGCGCATGGAGTTCGAGATGCGGGTAGAACTCGCCGACTTCGTAGAGATTGTGCGAGTCGCTGCCAAAGGCCATCCTGACGCCCCCCTCGATGCACGCCCGCACGAACTCCGGCGTCGTCTCTTGATTGTGGAAGTTGATCTCGGCGGCGACGCCGTGCTCGGCAAGCAGCCCCATCAAGCGAGGCACGAAGCTCGGCGGCACGAGCTCGGGACACCGGCGGAACAGCCGCAGCGGATGCGCGAGGATCTGGATGCCACACCCCAGAAAGATCGACAGCCTCCCCAGCATCTCCTCCGCCGCCGCTCCGTAGTCCGGCTGCGGCTTCCTGAACTCCTGCAGCCAGTGGACCGCCCCGATCCGAACGTCCACCCGAGCCAGATCCTCCTCCCGCACCACCGGCCGCCCCGAATCGTCGCAATCGATCTCCAGCCCGACCATCGCCGGCGGGCGATACTCGCTCGCCTGTGCGAGAAATGCGGGCATGCGGTTGTTGCGGCCGTGCCGGGTTTCGATGCCATCCTTCAGAAACGACGCGCCCCAGAACGTGTCGGGGTCGAAGTAGAGCTGGCCGGAGTGATCGGTAAGCGAGATCCCGCCGAGGCCGTATTCCCGCGCCAGATCGACGGCCACGGCCATATCCATGTTCTCGCCGCAGTAGGCGAACGGCGTGTGGACGTGGTGGTCGAACAGATGCAGGCCGCGCGGCAGGGCAAGCTCGTGCCGGCGGGTCTCGACGCGCTCGCCGTCGATTGTGACCTCCATGAACGCGAACGGCTTCTCGCACAGCGCCGGCACGATCACCGCCCCACGCTCAGAGAGATCCTCCCCCGCGTGCCAGTGGCCGCTGAGGGCGAGAGTGAATGCACTGCGCCGGAATGCCGACCAGACCGCTTCGGCGTTCGTGTAGCCGTAGGGGCTCGCGCTCGCGCCCGGTGGGAACAACGGCACGTGCTGAAGCGAGACTATCGGCCCGTCGTGGCTGGCGCGAGCCTGGTCCATGCGGGCGATATCGGCCTTCGACCGCCGCGCGTTGTAGCCCGGCTCCTCGCGGTCCACAAACGTGACCACTCGCACGCCGTTGATGTCGAGCGACTCCGGGGGGCGCGGGTAGACGCTGTGGAACGCGTCCAGGTCGCCGTCGTGGTTGCCGGGGATCACAATCGACGGGCTTTCGAGCAGGTCGATGATGAGCTTGAGGCGTTCGATCCCCTCGCGCGAGCCGTCCTCGACCAGGTCACCGAGCACGACCGTGAGATCGGGCTTGATGAACCGGTTCAGGCGGCGCACCGCGCGAAGCAGCAGTATATCAGCGATTGCCGAGCGCCTCGCGCCGCACTGCTCCAGCGAGCCGGCGGCGTAGTGGGTATCGGCGATAGCGGCGATTCGTAACGACAAGAAACCGAACTCCTAACAGGGATAGTGTAGCACAGGGAACAGGGAATAGGGAACAGGGAACAGAAAGGAAGGGCAGTTACGGGTTACGGATTACGAGTTACGAATTGGGAACTGCGGACCGCGCCGTTCTGCACCCCCGCTAGCAGGCGCCCGGATAAAGTGCTGTAGGAGGGGTTTCCAGACCCCGAATGCACAGACCTCACGCTCGGGAATCGGGGTTTGGAAACCCCTCCTACAACCGAATGCGTATCGAAGGGCGGCCGACTCCTGACGGCTGACTGCTGATAGCTCCCAGCTACTTCCCCTTGAGCACTATCAACACCCCGCCCCCGGCACGAGCCACTGACCGTTCTCCTCGTCGATGGGCGTCAAGCCGCCGTCCACGGCCGATATGACCTGCTTCGTCGTGTAGGGCTTGACCGTGTGCAGCGTGATGTTGGCGGACTTTTTGAGGTCGAGTTGACCAGCATCACGTAGTCGCCGTTCGTCCCTCGAACTCGCCGACCATGATCGCGCGGCTTGTCGTCTGCTGAAGCCCTTGGGGCGAAGCCGTCGATTCGACTGCCTGCCACCATCCTGCCCGGCAGCAGCGGGCAGACCTTCGGCTGGCGGCGGCGAGGTGAAGAAGACGCCGGTGGACTTGAGCCGGTTCATGATCGGGCCGAGGGTCCGTGATCTGCCGGTTGACGCGCTTGGAGGTAGTGCCACGTCTCGCGTCTTGTTGCCCGTGCTTGTCCATCGGGCGCATAGGCGTATCCGCCCTGGAAATACTTGTACCACGACACGCCCCGCCCGCCGGCCGCCAAGCGTGGTGTAGGCCTGGAACGCCAGATTGGCCGGCGAGGGGACGGTCGTCTGCGGCCGGATCTGGTTGCAGGAGACGATGTTCCAGAACGGCAGGCCGTGCTCCTGCGCGACCCGGCGGACCTCCAGCAGGTCGGCGTAGTAGATGGCCGCCTGTCTCCGGCTCCTGCAGGTCGTCCGAATACTCGACCATGTAGTTGTCGTAGCTGAGGAACTGCGGCTTGACCTCGGTGACGAACCGCTCCAGATACTCGGTGTAGCTGGCCGTGCCGAGCTGCGACTTGTCCGGTGCGCCCACGGTCGCGTAGCTGGGAAACAGGTTGATGTAGGCCAGCTTGCCCGGCGCGTATCTCTTGACGGCGGCAACCGCCTTGGCGAGCTTGCCGGAACTTCGGCGTGCCGGGCTCATCCATGATGAAGTAGCCCAGGATCGCGCTGCTGTCGCCGGCGCCCTTGATCCATTTGGCGATCAGCGGGTCGATCTCGTCATCGGGGACGTCGCCCCACTTCTTCCACGCCTGCCCCTCGAGCGTGGGCGCGATTATCGCCTTGAGGCCGAGCTTTTCGCACTCCGACACCTGCTCCGGCTGAACGAACCCGGCGACGGTGAAGTTGCACCCCGCGATGCTTTCGACCGCGTCACCGAACCCCTCGACCTTCGTCCATCCAAACAGCCCGTCCCACGGCAGGACCGGGAAGAACTCATCCTCCCCCGCCGCCCCCCACGCCGACGAGCAGGCAACCAATATCGCGATAAGCGCAAGAATCAACACGATCTGCAACATTACACGCCACCTCCACTCCCCCAACTCCTTGTCCACCCCACCCCGGATTTCCTCCGCGCCGGAGGCCGAGTTGCGAGTTGCGAATTACGAGTTGCTGGGGATCGACGCGAGGAGGGGCGGCGGCAAGGAAAGGCCGGGCAGAATGCTTTGTGTCAAAAAGCCTTCTCAACCATCTGCCCTTACGTCTGATCGCTGGTATCGCGGCTGGGTCTTGCCCGGGCATCGAAGAGGATCCGCCGTGTAAGCCCGCTCGGGACCTCGGGGTCACTCTAGAAAAGGCTGCTAGTCGCTGGACCAGAGGAGCTGCGGCTAAAGCGCCAACCTTCCATTTCCATCATCCGAAGAAGATTGGCACAGCCAATGCCATAGAGCTCACAGGCATCCGGAATCTTGAGTTCCCGCCCCGCGACTCCGCGCCTTGCTTCCTGCGTCACAACCACGACTTGGGTTCCTGACGTCCGGGTCAATGCCAGAGCGAGCGCGACCAGGGGCTGGTCAGCCTCCTGCGTGGTCTTGCTTGGGTCGACAAACCCAGGATGATCCCTCATGATTTCCGTGAGGCATTCGATAACAGCCTCGTTCTTGGGCACTACCAGGGGCGCATGGTGTTTGTCGATCCAACGCCGCGCCTCTTCGTCTATGTATTCCTCCAGTACACGTCCTCAATGGTGAGTAGCCGTTGCTCCGCAAGCAAACTCTCAAATGCATCGAAGACATCGAACATCGGAGAAGGATAGTTGCGAACCACCTCGCGAAACACACTTGTGTCGATGCAGTAGAGCTGGCCATTACTCATGTGGCCCACCCGACAGCACCCTCTCCCGGACATCTCCGAGCCACTTGGGGTTCACGGACAGCAAGGAGCAGGCATCGCCTTCTGTTATGCGACCGCTGTCCAGCGCCTCCACGACAAGCCTCGAGAAACGCCATCCTCCTTTGCTGATGCTCTTCCTATCAGGCAGGCTGAATCCTGAGGCTTTCCTGTGCCTGTCCGACGCCGACCATTCGCCCTCTACGCGGCTGTACTCCTCCCGCGAGATGAACCCGGCTGTCATCTGTCTGCGGAGCACCACATACTTGCTTACTTTCAGCCGACCAGCTAGCCTTCGCGTGAGCTGGTCAGTCCTGCCAAGCGCCGCAGCCGCATCAACTAGCGCGGATCGGATCACCTCATCGTCCAGAGGAACGAGGAAATCCGCCGCAAAGGCATTGCACAACTGCTCAATGACCAAGCGTGGTCCGAGTGAGAGTCCCGGCTCCTCCAGTCCGGGTCCGGAGACCCCTGGTTTGCCGAGACACAGATGATAGAACTCGTGGAACATCGAGAATATCCTAGCGACCGGGTTATCCTTCGACGACACGGCGACGGCCGCCAGTTCCTGCTCCCGTATGCTGAATCCGCGTACCTCCTCGTTTGGAAAGGAAAACTGAAGTACCAGCACACCGTAGTCCAGCATTGCGTCGCGCCAGGCACGTAACGCAGCATAGTCGTCTCTCCAGCCTAGCTGGTCGTCCACCGATACCGCAAGACGACTCCGCACTGACCGAGCCACTTCAGCCGTATTGTCTCGCAACGATGCGCGCGGCAACTCAAGCGCTGGCGACACATCCATCTCACGAAACAGCTCAGCGGCGTCCCTCAGCGTGTTCCGTGTCTCCCGGATTGCCAGCAGGACTTCCGAGGAGAACTTCCGCAACTCAGTCCCAGGCAGTCTCCGGAAGTCACGGGGCAGGGGAGGTTCCTGAGGCGGCGCAGCCAGAAACAGGGCCGCAAGGGGCCTGCGTACCTTCTTGGCAAAGGCCTCAAGCTGGTTCACGGTCGGATAGCCCTCGCCTTGTTCCCAGGAAGCAAGACGTTCCGTTGTCACGCCAATCGTCCGCGCTACGCCCGGCAACTCAAGCCCAGCGGTTCGACGTGCCCACACTAATAGGGCTGGATTCAGTTTGACCCGAACAGATTCACGCATAGCAATCCCAAACAGAAGACTGACAGTAGTATTACTTCCCTCAGCGCCACATTCCTTCCCCATCTTACCACAGCGTGCCGCGCCAGCGCCCGTCGCACCCACAACAACCCCCAGTCGGGGGATCCGGCCATCGCGCAGTCTAGGGATTCCGGCCGGTGCGCTGCGCCCACTCCCTTGCCCTCCCCCCAGACAAGGGGGCGGTTCGTGGGGAACAAAACCGGCCCGCCCGCGCGTCTTGTAGGTAAAGCACTTTGTACGGTAAAGTTCGGAGAGGAGGCACGTGGTGGAAAAGCGCATACACCGGACTGAGAGAGGGAGAGAGGTGGTCAAGGTCGTTGCCGCACTCCTGATCGCTTGCTGCATCTGGGTGCCCAGCGTGCACTGGTGGTTCGCCTGGCGGGCGGCGGGTTATCGGCCCGCGAGCGGGATCTCCGAGCCTATGCGGGAGTTGGCCGCTTCGCAGATCGCGGCGTGGTCGAGTGCGAGGACCGGGGCGGCGGAGCTGAGCAAGCTGCGGGCGGTCAATCCCGAGTGGGACTTCATGAGCCGCACCTACCTCGTGTTGTCGCTTGCCAATATGGCCCTGCGGGACCGGTCCTATCGCGACACCGCGTGCGGAGCGATGGACGCGGTCATCGACGATACGCTGCGCCACGAGCGCGAATCCGGCTTCCAGTACTTCCTGCTCGCCTACGGCCGCGAGGGCGGCTGGACGATCAAGCCGGCCAGGAGCATATTCGTGGACGGGGAGATCGCGCTGATGATCGCCGCGCGCAGGATGGTCGCCGAAAAGCCCGCCTATAAGCCGCTGCTCGGCGAGCGCGTGCGCGGGATGGTCGAGCAGATGTCCGCCGGGCGCGTGATGTGCGCGGAGAGCTACCCGGACGAGTGCTGGATATTCTGCAACACAATCGCACTCGCCGCCATACGCATCTCCGACGTGCTCGACGGGACCGATCATTCGGCGTTCCTCGCGCGCTGGGTGCGAACGGCCAAATCGAAGCTGATCGACCCGAAAACGGGCGCGCTGGTCTCGGCTTTCGAAGTGAACGGCAGGCCGGCGCCGTGCGGTGAGGGCGCGGAAGGGTCCTCGATCTGGATGGCCTGCCACATGCTCCAGATCGTCGACCCGGCGTTCGCGAGGCGGCAATACATCCTCGCGCGAAAGGAGCTCGGGGGTAGTCTGCTGGGGTTCGGGTTCGCGCGGGAGTGGCCGGCCAACGGTCGCGGCGGGCTGGATATCGACTCCGGCCCGATCGCGCCGATCCTCGACGCCAGCCCGAGCTCGACGGCGCTTGCCGCGGTGGCGGCGGCCGCGTTCGATGACAAAGACTTCCTGCGAGGGATATTCGCCTCGGTCGAACTCGGCGGACTTCCCGCGCGACACGGCGGCCGGCTCCGATACTGCGCGAGCAACCGGGTCGGGGACGCCGTGATCCTGTATGCGATGACGGAGGGACCACTATGGAACGCAGTGCGAGCAAGGATACATCGATGGTAGGCGGCCGCTCGGCCGCAAGAGGGCTGCTGGTGAGGGCGGTGTGGCTGGCCGTGGTGTTCGCGGTCGCGCATCTGCTGGGGCTGAGGGAATGGACCTCGGCGCTGCTGGAGGGATCGAAATCCAGCGCGCTCGAGCGGATCGGGTGCTCGACGTATCTCTTCTTCTACGCGGCCGTCGTGCTGGTCGCGCCGACTCTGGCAGTCGCGGCTGGGGTGCTTGCGGCATGGGATGCGGTCGGACGGCGAATGAACGGATGAGTTTGGCACGGGATTTGCACGCATGGTTGTTAAAGATGAGCTAACTGGCCGCGTACACGCTCGTACGAGTTCGGCCTGTGAAATATGAGGTGGGAAATGGGTGACTCCGGCAGAAGACTCCTGGCCTTCCTGGCTGCGGCGATCGTGGTTGCCTGCACGACATGCGCTTATGCCCAGGGCCGCACGACCCCCGTCGAGGTGAAGAACACTCCCCTTGTCCAAATAGACAAGCTCGGCAACTCGGTAACGGCGTCCCAGGACGGCACGTGGATCGTGGGCATAGACGGCACCGCGAGCGTCAACGTCGCCAATACGCCCGACGTCCACATCGTCAACACGCCGAACGTAAGCATCGCCAACAGCCCCACGGTTAAGATCGACGGCATAACCAACACCGTCAAGGCCGCCCAGAGCGGTACGTGGAACGTCGGCGTCACCGGCACGCCCGCGGTTGTCCAAAGCGGCACGTGGACGGTCGGCGTGAGCGGAACGCCCAACGTGAGCGTGGTCAACACGCCCAGCGTAAGCGTGTCCAATTCGCCGACGGTCAGGATCGACAGCACGGCCAATGTGGTGGACACACCGACAAGGGGCCACGCGGTGCTGCTGTTTGCCACCAATCAGGTCATACCCAACAACGCGCAGGTAACCTCGCTCGCGTTCGACTGCTCGGGCTATAAGGAGCTTCGTTTCGTTATCAGGTCCGACTGGGGGGCGTCTACTCTGTACACCTACGTCGAGTTCCAGTCCCCTCGGGGTCCCTGGCACGGCACCCATACGGAGTACATGCCCATCAACCCGGCGGCATTCACCGTGCCTGTTTTTGGCCCGAGCTGCCGGATCAGTATCATCAACAACGTAGGAGCGACGGTGACCGTGAGCTGCGACTCCTGGGTCTATATGGTCAACTAGAGGGAGGCCACTATGAAGAACCACGCTGCAATCCTTTCCATACTCGTTAGCCTTACAGCCATGCTCCTGCCGGTTCAGCAGGCGCAGGCGCAGGGGCGCACGACGCCCGTCGAGGTGAAGAACACTCCCCTTGTCCAGATTGACAAGGTCGGCAACACCGTGACCGCTTCACAGGATGGGACGTGGATCGTGGGCATAGACGGCACGCCGAGCGTCAACGTCGCCAATACGCCCGACGTCCACATAGTCAACACACCGAACGTAAGCGTCGCCAACAGCCCCACGGTCAAAATCGACGGCACCACCAATACGGTCAAGGCCGCCCAGAGCGGTACGTGGAACGTCGGCGTCACCGGCACGCCCGCGGTTGCGCAGAGCGGGACATGGACGGTCGGTGTGAGCGGAACGCCCAACGTGAACGTTGCAAATATGGCGAGCGTGAGCGTGGCCAACTCGCCTTACGTGAAGATAGCGGGGTCGGACAACACCGTGCGCGCGCCGGTCCTCAGCTCCACGGTACAGCTCTGGACGACCGACCAGACCGTCGCGAACGGCGCCCAACTAACATCGTCCGCGATCAACTGCGACGGCTTCAGGGATCTTCGGTTCATGGGCTATACCAACTCCGGCGGCGCAGGGCTCACCATCCGCGTCGAGTTCCTGTCGCCGGTGGCCGGCTACTGGTATGCCTCGGTGAGCCAGCCGTTCACCGGTTCCACGACGGCGCTGACAACGCCTGTCTACGGTACCTATGCCCACATAGTGATCTCCAACAGCCTGGGTACAACGCCACCATCAGCAGGACCTGCTGGGTCTACCTCGTGAGCTGACCGGTCCTGGGAGAACAGAGAATGAGACGGCTTACGACAGCTTTGATCATAGCATGCATCGCGGCCAGCGCCGTTCCGGCGTTGGGGCAGGCGACGTATACGGACCCGGCGGAGTTCAGTGCCGCGCTGGCCGGATTCGTCGGCGACGAGCGGATCGACTTCGACCATCAGGATGACGGCACGCCCGCGGTCGGCTACGGCATACTGACCATCTCCGCGCGCGGACTCGATTCCGATGGCGAGACCCGTATCGGCCTCTCGCCCATCGCCACGGCCGCCTACGAGACCGTCAGCGGGGCCAACTCGCTGGGCGTGGCGGACCTCGAGCATACCTCGTTTCTGGCCGGCAACGGCGACAGCGCCGACTTCAAGTTCTCCAAGCCTGTGCACGCGTTCGGAGTCTACCTGATCGGCAACGCCAGCGCCACGGGCGAGCCGCCGATTCCGTTCTGGCGGATGCGGGCATACGTCACCGGCGGCTACGACGCCTACAGCGCAACCGAGCCGCTGGTCACGCTGCCGTCCGGCGACGACGTCTACTTCCTCGGCGTGGTGTCGCCGGTCAAGTCGTTTACCCGTGCGACCATCTACTCGGACAACGACCCGGACGCGGTATTCAGTTTCACTCTCGACGATCTGATATATGCCACGGCTCCCGGCGTGGTTACGATTGTGCAGGCCAAGGGGATGGACATGGAGAGCCTGGTCCTGCCGAACGTCGTGGTCACGCGGGCGCACTCGGACAGGTTCAACGTGCAGTCGCTCGGCGCGCCGACCGGGATAGCGGTGCTGGGCGGGGGCGCGAGCCGGGGCGATTGCGTGACGCTGATCGGCGTCGCGACGTGCACTGCCGATGGGGAGCGGGTGATCAATCTGCAGCAGATAGTGAGCAGCTCGACCGGCTTCTGCCCCGGTCCGTTCGGCATGATTACGCGCGCCGTGGGCGGAACGACGGACGTCGGATTCCAGCAGGGCACGTGCGGGGCGTCCGGGCCGAACAACGTCGGCATCGATGGCAGGATCTGCGGCAAGGTTTCCGCGCTGGGGCCCGGTTGGATCGTCGTGGACGACGGATGCGGCCGCAACAGCGGCGTCTGGCGAGCCGACGCCACACCGGCCCCGGGGGTGAAGGTGATCGGCCCGGTCGATAACGCGGCGCTTGAGATCGGCTCACCGGTGGCCGTCTCCGGCTCGATCTCCATGTTCCCCTGCGCCGACGGATACCACGCCCTGATCAGGGTCGCGCAGCCCGACGATATGTCGCTGCTGTAGCGGCGCTCCATTGAAGGAACAAACTCAAGCGTGGGCATTAGCTGTTCCCTCGCGGATGGGCAGCAGATTGAGTTTGTCTTTCAACTTAGTAGTTCGATGTCCGAGGTCGGAGGTCAGAGGTCCGAGCCGTCGGGAAACGCTTGTGGGCATGGAAGTGTGCATAGTATGGAAGTATACCACGTTCACTTGTGGTGGTCAACAGCTTTTTTTGCGATTTCTGAAACGCGAATAGCGCGAATGCCGGAATCGCTGAGACGCTGAGGGGGAATGAGGCGCTGAAGGGCAGAGGGAAAGGGGCTGGAAACGGGGGTCTAAATCGGCCTTAACTCGGCTTAAGCTCGCCCCAAACGCGCCTAGACGGGCCAAAATGGGCGGAAACGAACTGAACCGGTCGGAAACGGGCTCGGAGTTGGCTGAGATGTGGTGTGACGAAGGTGGGTTGAGGGTTCAGGGAAGGGAATGGCGGGGTGCGGGTTGCCCCGGGCAGGATGCTTCGGGTCAGAAAGCCTCCCGAAGCGCGGAAGCATCCGCGCCCCTCCACCCCGGCACCCCAATCTACCTGATCAGGTGCCACAGCGCAATCATACAAGCATCTGCCTTTGGGCTTGATCGCCAATATGGCGGGTGGGGGTGGTGCCGATGCATCAAAACCCCCGGCCTAGAACGGACAGTAGCGCGGAGATTCCTCATCCGCATCTGCACCGGCGGACACGAAGATCACCTGATCGAGCTTCATCTTCTCAAGGGCAATGCGCTTTGCGAACACCTCTAGGAGTTCGCCCCAGAACTTGATCTCGTCCTGCCTGAAGAACCCGGCCTTATCACAATGCATGACAAGCGTGCCCAGCAAGACCATACCATCCGAGAGGACCGGATAGACGACTGAGGACTTGATCCGGTCTCGCTGCCTATCATAGAGCTCCACATAGTCATACTGCGCCGTGTCTTCGATTAGGCGGGCGTGAGGTCTGGCGTCCTGATACACCTGGCCGGTGACCGTCTTAGCGTAGACGGAGGGGTCGCTTTCGCGCATGGCCAGACTGACCGGCATACGGCCGTTTCGATTGGCCCAAGCTGCAATGGTGATCTGGTGGTCGCGGTACGACTTGGTCATAAACGTGACCTCGAAGTCGATCCGGTCGCCGGCTGAGGAACTGCCCGAGGACCCGGGACTCCAGGATCGTGTAAAGGGACCTCACTAGAGCGATGATGGCAGCCAGAGGATCACATGGGACGAATGTTCGTGCGGTCTCAATCCCGTCGCTCGCCACCTCACTTAGGAACTCGATGCTCTGGCAGACCCAGGCGTCGGTCAGGGCGTGGGCGTGTGCGAGCACGTCTCGCTTGCGTTGGACCTCAATCTGGAGGATTTCTTGGTAGGAGCTGATGAGCAGTGACACAATGCTGAGTAGAAAGATGAGAATGACGACGCTTCCCGCGTGTATCAGCACGAGGACGGGGAGAACCCAGACCGGCGACCGCTGCGATCTGCACGCCCAGTAGCGCCGATCCGTATCCGGCTAGAGCAAGCACCACTGCGCGGAGGATGATCCGCATTTCGAGCGACAGACCTGAGTACCATTTCGCGAGTCTCTTCATAGTTCACCTCCGGGATCTCAGTGTCAGAGCCAGACGTGCGGCCTGGTCTAGGGCTTCACCGAAGCGACTGGACCGAATCCAGTCGGGAACATCGTCTAGGCCGTCCAGTTCCACGCCCACGGCCAACTCCGAATCGCGAATAGCCCGCGCAATGAATGTCTGCTCCTCGTTGCGGAATGCGATGACGACGCAAGGCTTCCCGAGTCCGATGGCCATCCCCAGTTCAACGTGCGAACCATAGCTAACACCGAGGATGCCGAGGAACAGGTCACACTCAGCAACGAGGCGCTCACAGTCGGCCCCAACCTCCGCGGGCGTCAGGCTCCTCATCCCCCACTCGTTGACGTCCCTGTGGGGGAGAACTGCGTGGTATCCCTTCCGCTTGAGTGCACGCGAGATGCGATTAAGGGCGCGCCTGTATGCACCGGCGGGGATCACGCCGTGATGGTGAGGCACGTCTAGAAGGTCGCCCGTGCTGCGTCCGGCGGCACTCCCGTCCGCTTGGCGGTCTCGCGCGATGGCCGTGAACGGCGCCGCGATGTAGATGGACGGGGTCCCGACACGGAAGCGGCGTGCTGAGTGCTTCCACTCTGTCCGTACGGCGGCTTGGCGAACCTGGTTGATCGGGGCGAGGATGGGATCACTGCGGACCGCATGATCGCCTGGTGGTGGGCTGAACAGGTCTAGTTGGTTGCTCGCGAATTCGCTGGAGAGGATCTCCTCTATCTCGTTCGCAACTAGCTTGAGGTTGTGAAGCTCCCGGATGTCGTAGGCGACGGTGTCCAAGGAAAACAACGGACAGGCAGAGAACTCCTCCGTCCACGCGTCGTAGAGCTTTCCAAGGGCCTCAAGATGATCCGGTGGATAGAGCCTCTGATACGGCCTTGGCCTATTCTGGAGCCGGCGGTCACACTCGTTTGGCGGGCAAGCGCAGTAAACAATAGCGGCGGGCCTGGGTACGAGCGACAGGACGAGTTCAGCATAAGCAGCGTATGTGTGTTGTGCACGCGCGTCCATCCGGGCTGTCTGCGCAAAGAGCCTCGCGAATACGTCAATATCCTCGTATATGGAGCGATCGACGATAATGCCCGCGCCCCACTCAGCGGCGTCGCGTATGCTGCGGGCCTTATGAGAAAGGAATGCCATCTGAGCCTCAAAGGACCATCGGTTCGGGTCTTGGAAGAGGTCGTCGATGTACGAGCGGTCGTAGCTCGTCTGTGGCACAACCTGCCAGCCGAACAGCGTGGAGAGGCCTCGGGCAAGCGTGCTCTTGCCCGACCCCAGATTCCCGGCCACGCCCACTATCTGACTCGTCATTGTCGGTCTCCGGCCTCTTCTCGCCCGGTGTGATCACCGAGCCACAACACACCTTCTTCTGCATCCTACTTCGGCCTCCTCTGCTAGTCCTCCTCTGAGGTGTCAGGGCCTCGCCCGCAGGCGGTCTCTGCGCTTGCCTCGCTCGCGCTGTCGAGTGCACAGGCTGAAAGAGATACACTGGGCTCGTGATCGACGGGACGCTTTTGGTGTCTCGGGATTTGAGGCTGGACCACCAAGCTACCGACAGAGCCACACGGCTGCCAACCCAACCGGAAATCCCGAAACCAGGGCACCCCTAGCGTGCTACGCCGCGCCGAGTTTTTGCTTGAGGGCTTCGGCGAGGACTTGGGAAAAGTTGACGCCAGCCTCGGTTGCGCGTTTGTTGAGTGACTCCGGTATGGTGAGGGTCTTTTTCACATACACCGGCTTTACACGCTGGCGCACGACGGCCATGTCTACCTCAACCAACACGGCGCGCTCGTTGGGCTGGAGGACAACGTCGATCAGACGGGAGGGCTCGGGTATTGGGGTGTCGTCCTCCTCGTCTGCGTACAGCCGGGAGCCGAGAGCGTCGTGAGCGTTGCGCAGAGCCTGCTCGTCTGTGTCCGCTTCCGAGATGCAGCCGGGCAGGTCGGGGAATGTGATCGTTATGCCTTCCGGCGCGTAGAAGAAGACCGCCGGGAATACGTAATGGTCCTTTTTCATGCTATGCCTCCAGTCCTGCCTGCTTCAGAATGCTTGCGAGGGTTTTTGGCTTGAGTTCGCCGCTGTGATAGGGCACCGTGACCTTGTTCGGGCTGTTCGAGTGCTCGAACTGCCTGTGTCCGCCTATCGCAGGGACCTCGAACCAGCCGTGCTTCTTCAGCAGTCTGATCACCTCTCTCGCGATGTCATTGCCCACCCCTGACGTTAGTGTACCACGATGATGATACGTAGTCAATACGTATTGCGTCGTTTCGGGATTTGGGCTCTGTTGGCTCGTGGGCCTGCTGCTTCGTATCCAGGTAGTGCAGAGGCCGAGGCGGTGGATGTCCGAAATCCCGAAAGAGCGCGAGACAGGGGTGCCTGGATGCTGAACCAAGTTCGGCATGGCGCAGTGGTCACCCAAGGCCTTCCACCCTCACCCCAGCCCTCTCCCTCATAGGGAGAGGGGGCCGGAAGGACCCCTCCCCAACCCTCCCCGCAGCGGGGAGGGAGTTCGCTCGCCCGCCGCCATGCCAGTACGGCCACTTCCAATCCCGTATCTCCGGCATATCCTCGCCGTGGCGGGTGATGTATTCCTTGTGCTCGATGAGTTTGTCGCGGACGAATTGCTTGACGTAGGCGGCGATGTAGCCGAGCTTGGGGACGCGGTCGATGACGTCGCCGACGAGATGGAACCGGTCGAGATCGTTCATGACGCACATGTCGAACGGCGTGGTGGTGGTGCCCTCCTCTTTGTAGCCGCGGACGTGCAGGTTCTTGTGGTTCGTGCGGCGATAGGTGAGGCGATGGATCAGCCACGGGTAGCCGTGGTAGGCGAAGATGATCGGCTTGTCGGTGGTGAACAGCGTGTCGAACTCCTTATCCGTCAGGCCGTGCGGGTGCTCCTCGTGCGGCTGGAGGGTCATCAGATCGACCACGTTGACCACGCGCACCTTGAGATCGGGCAGCGTTTCGCGCAGGATCGCGACCGCCGCCAGCGTCTCGAGCGTCGGCACGTCGCCCGCGCACGCCATCACCACGTCCGGCTCGTAGCCCTTGTCGTTTGACGCCCACTCCCACATGCCGATTCCCGCGGTGCAGTGCTTGATCGCCGAGTCCATGTCCAGCCACTGCGGCTCGGGCTGCTTGCCGGCGACGATCACGTTCACGTAGTCGCGGCTGCGCAGGCAGTGATCCATCGACGCTCAGCAGCGTGTTCGCATCGGGCGGCAGATAGACCCGCACGATCTCCGCCTTCTTGTTGACCACCAAATCGATGAAGCCGGGGTCCTGGTGGGTGAAGCCGTTGTGGTCCTGCCGCCAGACGTGGCTGGAAAGCAGATATGTTGAGCGACGCGATCGGCCGCCGCCAGGGGATGTTGCGGGCAGACCTTGAGCCACTTGGCGTGCTGGTTGAACATCGAGTCCACGATATGGATGAACGCCTCGTAGCAGTTGAACAGGCCGTGGCGGCCGGTCAGCAGATAGCCCTCCAGCCAGCCCTCGCAGGTGTGTTCGCTGAGGATCTCCATCACGCGGCCGTCGGGAGCGAGGTGGTCGTCATAGGGACATGTCTCGGCGTCCCAGGCGCGGTCGGTGACCTCGAAGACCGCGCCGAGGCGGTTGGAGTCGGTCTCGTCCGGGCCCATGAGCCGGAAGTTGGTCATGTTGGCCCTAATCACGTCGCGCAGAAACGTGCCGGCGATGCGGGTCGACTCCGCTTCGACCTGGCCCGGCTCTGGGACATCCATGGCGTAGTCCCTGAAGTCGGGCATGCGCAGGTTCCGCAGCAAGATGCCACCGTTTGCGTGGGGGTTGTCGCCCATGCGGCGGGTGCCCTTCGGAGCGAGGTCGGCGAGCTCGGGCATGAGCGTGCCGTTGTCGTCGAAGAGCTCCTCGGGCTTGTAGCTTTTCATCCACTTCTCGAGGAGCTTGACGTGCGCGGGCTTGGTGGCCATGTCGGTGATCGGGACCTGGTGGGAGCGCCAGTAGCCCTCGGTCTTGAGGCCGTCCACTTCCTTGGGGCCGGTCCAGCCCTTGGGAGTGCGCATGACGATCATCGGCCAGCGAGGGCGTCCAGCAATGGATTCGCTGGACGAACCTTCACCGCCGCGTCCGGCAACGGACTTGCCGGACGAACTTTTGTTGTTCTTGCGGGCCTCGTATTGGATCGTTTTGATCTCGCCCATGACTTCGTCGAGGGTGCGGGCCATGAGCTGGTGCATCGCGGCGGGGTCGCATCCCTCATCGGGGGCCGGACACTCCACGAAGTAGGGCTTGTAACCGTAGCCGATGAAGAGGTCGCGCAGCTCGTCGTGCGGGATGCGGGCGAGGACGGTCGGGTTGGCGATCTTGTAGCCGTTGAGGTGCAGGATGGGCAGAACCGCGCCGTCGGTGACCGGGTTGAGGAACTTGTTGGAATGCCAGGAGGTCGCAAGCGGGCCGGTCTCGGCCTCGCCGTCGCCGACCACGCAGGTAACGATCAGGTCGGGATTGTCGAACGCGGCGCCGTAGGCGTGGGAGAGCGAGTAGCCGAGCTCGCCGCCCTCGTTGATCGAGCCGGGAGTCTCGGGCGCGACGTGGCTGGGAATGCCGCCGGGGAATGAGAACTGCTTGAAGAGGCGCCGAATGCCGTCGGCGTCGCACGGGATGTTGGGATAGTACCTCGCTGTAGGTGCCCTCCAGGTAGACGTTGGCGACCAGCCCCGGCCCGCCATGCCCCGGCCCGCAGACGTAGATCATGTCCAGGTCGCGCTCCTTGATGAGGCGGTTGAGGTGGACGTAGACGAAGTTCAGGCCGGGGGTGGTGCCCCAGTGGCCGAGAAGCCTCGGCTTGATGTCCTCGATGGTCAACGGGCGCTTGAGAAGCGGATTGTCGAGCAGATATATCTGGCCGACGGAGAGATAGTTGGCCGCGCGCCAGTAGGCGTCCATGCGGCGGAGTTCGTCGGGTGAGAGTGGGCCTGCTTGTGTCTTCTGCCTTGTCCTGGTAACCATAGGGACCTCCCGCGATGTGATCGATTCGACTATACCCGTTTATTGTTCGCGGAAGGTCGCTTGGTTACCTTGTTTGACTGCTTAGTTGATCTCGCTCGGGTCGCGGACGATGATGACGGGGAGGACTTTCCCACCGTCGGTTTCGGCGTCGATGACGCCGGTGACGCTGACCGTGCCGCTTGACGGTGGGGTCCCGGCCCCGCAGAGGACCTTGATGCCCGCGTGGCCGTTGCCGTCGTCGAGCCCGCTGCCGTCGTCGATTACGAAGTACTTGTTGTCAGGGTCGTCGGAGTCCGAGCGCGTCACCGTCCCGGCGATGCGCACCAGCAGGCCGATGTTGTAGAGACCATTCCCGCCGGATATGCCGGGAGTGTTCTCGTTGATCGCGCCGCCGCCGATGGAGCGCTGTATCATGCCGACCGGTAGCACGGTGAATGGGCTTGCGCCGAGGTCCTCGACGACGGTGGCGAACATGACGCGCTGGGTGGTCAGGCCCTGCAGGGAGCCGTAGACGTTGACCGCGTGCCCTCGCGCGATCGCGGCCGGCCAGAGGACCTTGAGCGCCGCCGATTGGTCCGTTTCCTCCAGCCAGAACGCGCCGCCGACGCAGGCCGTCACGACCTTGCCGGAGAGGCTGAGCGGGGCGGCATCGTCGGCTGACCATAGATCGCCGATCCTGGCGACGGGCGTGGCGGTCTTGATCGTGTAGGGGCCGAGCAGGAGCCAGTTGGGATTGGCATAGCCGGCGCCGTTGCAGGCGCGCAGGTGGAGATAGTAGGAGCCGACGCTGCCTGGGGTGCGGGTCAGGTTGCCGGAGGTCCACTGGGATGCGGTGGCCCAGTTGGGCTCGTCGGCGCTCGTGCTCCACACATATTGATACCTGCTTGCCCTGGCGGGGCCGGTTCCGAAGCCGTTGGCGGGCGCGAATGTGATGCTCGTGCCGAGCGGATACCACATAGCGGCGCTGCCCGGGCCCTTGTCGCAGTTCACCGCGCCGTCGCCGGACGAGCCGAAGACCGGGTCCGCGGCGAGGGTGTAGGTCGCGTATAGCGCGGTCCTGGATGACTCGATGTCGCCGGCGAACTGGGTGGAATAGGCGCTGACCCACCTGTTGTAGGACGTGTTGGCGGCCAGGCCCTCCTCGGTGTAGGTCCTTGAAGCCGCGCCCGGCACCTTGATCGATGCGCCTCCAATCGAGGCCGTGCTCAGGAAGAAGCCGTCCATGTCCGTGGCCGACGTGCTCCAGCGCCAGGCGATAGAACTCGGGCCTGAGAGCGAGATCATGGGGTTCGGCGCGGTCGAGACCGGGGTGCCGAGGGAGATGTCGTCGTAGTAGGCGTAATACGGCCAGCAGGTGCTCGCGCCGGTGGAGCGGGTCATGGTCGGGGTCTCGATCAGGTTGTAGCCGGTGGTCGTGACGGCGTCGGCGGTCAGGAGCGGGACGGCCATGTCGTCGATGTAGAAGGATGCGTCGTTGTGGCCGCTGCCCTTGGCGGGACCGACCGTGACGCGCGCGTGATGCCAGCCGACCGAGCGCGGCAGCGTCAAGTTGTACCAACCGTTCGAGCCGTAGTTGCCGGCGGCGCCGGTGACGTGGGCCTGGTACTTCGTCTTGTCGAAGCCGGAGCCGTCATCGGTGGACATGCCCAGAGAAAGCCGCTGGACCGCGCCGGGGAGCGGGTATGGAGGACCGCTCGGATAGTCGCTGTTCGTCGGAATGCCCGTATAGGAGCAGACGGAGAGGCTGTCGGCAAGATAGAGGCTGCTGGCCGAGCAATCGTAGACGCCTGATGTGCCCTTTGAGTCGTAGAACCACCAGTCCACGTAGAAGCTGCCCGTGAAAGCGCTGCCGTCGTTGATGCGGTAGGCGAGATTGTAGTAGTCCACGCCGTTGCCGTGCCAGCCACCCAGCATCTTGCCGCCCGCGTGCGGCGGGATGCCGTCGTGCGTGTTGACGACCTCGCCGTTAGGTGGCGCGCAGCCCCACCACGGGTTGGTAGATCCCTGGTTCGGACCGGAGGTGTCGTTGCGGTCGAGGCTGCCGATGGCGTAGATCTCGAATGTCTCCACCCAGGGGTTCTTAGTGAAATTGGCGTAGAGCGCGTAGTTGTTTGGAGGCATGGCAAAGGTGTAGGTCCTGCCGGTCGATACGACGTTGGTCCCGCCGCAGCCGTCGGTGGTCCAGTTCACGAACCAGGAGTCGTCGGCGGGGGTGGCGGTCGCGGTCACCTGGACGCCCGTGGCGTAACTGCCGGCGCCGGAGACCGTGCCGCAGCCATCGCAAGCGGTCAGGCTGAGCACGTGGGTGTCGGTGTCCACGGCGAAGTTGGCGTAGAGCGTGGTGGCGGTCGAAGGCATGCTGAAAGTGTAGCTCGGGCTGGTCGAGACGACCGTTCCGCCGCAGCCGCCAGTGGTCCAGTTCTGCCAGATGTAGCCGGGCAGCGCGGCCGCGGTCACAGTTACCTGCTGGCCGGGGTTGTAGCCGCCCTCGCCGGTGGTCGTGCCCGCGCCGGGCGGACAGGTCTCGATCAGGAGTGGCGTGCCGTTGAGCTCGAAGTTGGCGTAGAGGGCATAGCCCTGGGCGGGCATTGTGAACGTGTAGGAGGCGTCGGCGGAGACGACCGCGCCGTTGAAACCGCCGGTGGTCCAGCTTACGAACCTGTAGGCCGTGTTGGGCGTCGCGACGGCGGTGACGCTGTCGCCTGAGGTCTTCGAGCCGCCGCCGCTCACGCTGCCACCTGTGGAGGAGTGGAGACTTAGCGTAGATGGCGTCGGGACGTGCACGAAGCGGAAGGCCTCGATGTTCCAGCGCTTGACGTCACTGACAGTGCCGCTGGAGTAGGTAAACCTGATGGTGGGCTGGGTCTGGCCGGCGCCCAGGACGATATTGCCCAGGTCGCAGTATTGGCAGCCGCGCGCGAACTGGAAGGCGGTGGTCGAGCCGGACTGCAGGTCGCCGCCGGAGGCGGTGCAGTTGGTGAGCGCGGTGGAGACGACTATGTCGGTGGAGATGAGGCTGTTGTCATAGTGGGCGACGTAGACGGTGTAGGTCCCGCCGGCTACGGCAAGCGTGGGCTGGACCTGCATCCAGCGACCCGCGGCCGAAATGGCCGTTGTGGGGAAGTAGCGGCTGCCGCCCGACGACAGGCCGCTATCGAAGCTCGCGCACCAGCCGCCGGAGTTGCCCCAGTTGCCCAGGCCGTCCTCCTGGTAGTAGGCGCTGTGCTGGCCGCGCGGCTCGATGCGAAGATCCTCGCGCGGTGGGTCGGCGTTGATCTTGTTGATGTAGTAGGTCCAGTCCCAGTGGCTGCCGGGGTCGGTGTGGGTGCCGCAGCAGCAGTTGGTTACGTCAACGTGGCCGCAGAGGCCGGCGCCGCCGCACGTGGTAGTGGGGGTGAACCTCGCCTTGGGAATGCCCCAGCGGTTGCAGAGGTCCCTGGCAAGGCCCGCGGAGGCGTTGTACATGGCAATCGGATGCGTAGTGTCGTAGGCGCTGCCCTCGTGCTCGATGCCGATGGAGCAGCCATTGAAGCAGCTCACGTGCCAGGCGGTCTGGTAGTCTCGCACCATCTCAACGATCGTGCCGTCTTTGCCGATGTTGGACTGGCACGACGAGGGCCCAACACCCTCTCCGCGGTCGCAGGTCTTGAACCAGGAACGCGTCCCGGCCAGGGTGCCTTCCATGGTGTGGACGATGATGGTATCGCTCGAATGCCAGGCGGTGGAGTAGTTGCATGAGGCGGCGGCGTCCCAGATCGCGCCGGGGTAGTCGACGTTGGTGGTCTGGACGCCGGCGGGCAGCAGGCTTGGAAGGTCCGTGGCGCCGATGCTGTGTGGGCCTGACGAAAACGGTTCGCCGGCGGCGTTGACGCACTGCTCGAAACCATCCCGCAGCGCCTTGAATATCTCCCATGCGAAGAAGCGGCTGTCTTCTTCATCGAGGCCGGCGTATTGGATCACGGGTTGAAGCCACGCTTCGAGGCCCCTGGAGCGGTCGATCTGCCACATCCCGGCGTAGTAGTCCAGCACCGCGGCGGCGGCTTCGATGTTGGCCGCCGGCTCGACCTTGAGGGTGTCTTCCGAGTAGCCGGTCAATCTGGCGCCAAGGGCGAGCGAGTCGCCGCCCTGGTTGTTCTTGCGCAGGGCCATGACGCCGTAGCCGCCCTCGATGGTCGGGGCGGATCCCCTGTTCTCGAACCCGCTGCCGTAGTAGCCGAGAGTCAGCAGAAGCGGAAGCGGAACGTTATACTTCGCCGCCGCCGATTCGAACATCGGCATCAGACTGACCGACCACGGCGCCTCAGGCTCAGCCGCGGACAGGCCGAAGTCCTCCTGCAGACCAGGTGGTGAAGCGATGTCGGCGTGGACGCCGGCGGCGGCAAGTAGACACAGTATGGCCACGACGGGCAAAAGCGACCTCAAAACTACTACCTCCCAACGGGCGCGACAATGCGCAGCCCACACAGCATTATCGGCGAGTGAGGCGGTCGCTCGCCAGTCCCGCCCAGCGGCGGGGCTATGGTGCATAGTAGAAGTATGCTTGTTTTGGGGGATCATGTCAACTGGTAACATTACCAGGTTGCCTGGCATATTGACCAGGTCTGGTGAGCTGCTCCGAGTCCGCCCCGCAGGGAAAACGGGGCGTCGTCTCGAAGCGAGTTGGTGGAGCAGATCGTGGATCAGGGGGTTCGTCTATGCCAGTCAGTCGTTTCATGTGTGCCGCGGTGGCGGTGATCGCGGCGTTCGGGGTCGTGTCGGGGGCGACCGGGGCGGAGCTTGCCAACAACGGCAGAACAGCCTATTGCATCGTGGTCGCCAAGGACGCGATCCAGCCGGAAAGAACGGCGGCCAAGGAGCTGCAGAGTTACCTCAGGCAGATCACGTCGGCCGAGTTTCCGATCCGCACGGAAAGCCAGGTCAAGCCGGATGCGCCCCAGATCCTGGTGGGGCCGTCGCAGCGGGCACGCAGGCTCGCGCCGGATGTGGACTGGGCCGCGCTCGGCCACGACGGGATCGTGATACGCACAGTGGGTAATCGACTGATTCTCGCCGGTGGGCGGCCGCGCGGGACGCTCTACGCGGTCTACACGTTTCTTGAAGACTCGCTCGGGTGCAGGTGGTGGACAGGCACAGAGAGCACGATTCCGCACGCGAGGACGATCGGGCTGCCGAAGCTCGACGTCGATTACACGCCGAAGCTGCTCTACAGGGAGGCGTTCTATCGCGACCCGAACGAGAACCCGCTGTTCGCGGCGAAACTCAAGCTCAACGGACACTTCTACAGCATTCCCGCGAAGTACGGGGGGCATTACTCGATTCTGGGATGGTGCCACACGTCAAACGCGCTGCTGCCGCCGGACAAGTACTTCTCGGCGCACCCGGACTGGTACGCGCTGGTCGATGGCAAGCGGCAGACGACCCAGCTCTGCCTCTCAAACGATGAGATGCGCAAGGAGTTGACCAGGGCCGCGCTGGAGTGGATCGCAAAGGACCCGACCGCGGGGATCATCTCGATCTCGCAGAACGACTGCGGCGGCTGGTGCCAGTGCCCGAAGTGCAGGGCAATCGAGCAGGAAGAGGGATCGCCGTCGGGGCCGCTGATCCGGTTCGTGAACGCGGTGGCTGAGGAGATCGAAAAGAAGTATCCCGACATGCTCGTTGAGACGCTGGCGTATCAGTACACCCGCAAGCCGCCGCTGCACGTGAGGCCGAGAAAGAACGTTGTGGTGCGGCTGTGCTCGATCGAGTGCGACTTCGCCAAGCCGCTGGAAAGCCCCGCGAACGCGTCGTTCGGCGACGACCTGCGGAAGTGGGCGGCGATCGCGCCGAACCTGTATATCTGGAACTACGTGACCGACTTCTCCAGTTACATTCAGCCGCAGCCGAATATGGCCTCGCTGGCCCCAGACCTCCGGTTTTTTGTGGCGAACAAGACCATCGGGGTGTTCGAGCAGGGCGACAGCGGGTGCAGCGTGGGGGACTTCGTGCGGCTGCGCGCATGGCTGCTGGCGCACCTCGAATGGGACCCCTCGCGCGATCCGAAGCAGTTGATCGCGGAGTTTCTGAAGGGCTACTACGGCGCGGCGGGGCCGTATCTGCAGCAGTATCTCGACCTGGTGAACGGTTCGGTAGAAAAGACGGGCCAGCGCGTGGGCTGCTATAACGGGGACCTGTCGTTCTTGACGCTCGACGTGATGACGCGGGCGACGAGGCTGTTCGATCAGGCGGCGAAGGCAGTGGCAGATGATTCGGTGCTTGCCGGGCGCGTGCGGCGTGATCGAATGCCGCTGGACCTCGCGTGGCTGCTGCGTTACGACGACATCAAGAGGGAGGCGGCGGAGCGCGGCGTGGCGTTTGTGGGGCCGAGCGATCCGATGGCCGCATGCAGGGAGTTCATAGCGCTCGCGCGGGAGTGGAAGGCCAATATGTACAGCGAGTCGAGGCCGTTCGAGTCGTGCGTGCCGGGGCTGCAGATCAAGTTCGGTCCGCCACCGCCCAAGCCGGAGGAGTTCGCGCAGGTGGCCGAGCAGGACAAGGTCGAGGTCCATGCGGGCGATCTGCTGCTGATGGGCGTGCCGGACTGGGTGAAGCTGGTCAACGACCCGAAGGCAGCCGATGGGAAGGCGGCGGTGATGCCGGGCGGGCATACGCAGTGGGCGGTGCAGTATCACATATCCGACGAGTTCGCGAAGGCGCATCCGGCCGAGTGGAAGTGGTATGTGATCGCGCGATCCGAGGGCGACAGAGCGGGCGCGGCGTTCAACTATGGCATCTATGACGCCAACGCGAACCGGGAGATCGTCCGGCTCAAGGGCAGCCTGGAGCAGACACCGGACGGCAACTACCGCACCTACTACCTCGGCACGATGAAGCCGGAGGCGGGGATGTACGTCTGGCTGGCGCCGCTGGGGAACGGGGATCAGGTCAAGGCGATATATGTGGATCGGGTGGTGCTGGTGAGGGATCGGGGGGAGTAGACTTGGAGTATAGTGTAAGCGAACCCGCTAGCCCGGATTATGCTCTCCGAGCATAATCCGGGGTCGGGCCGCGCGTCTTTCACGATGCTCGCGAAGATGGGCGCTGGAGAGGTAGGCTATGGGACGTCAGCCTGGAACGGGAAGACCTCAACGAACTCGGCCTCGTGCCTGACCCCAGCCATCGTATGACAGGCCAGCAGATTCTGTTGACGCGAGCGTTGTCAGGCAGCACTTCTACACCAGTTGACGGCGCAGTCCTCCTATCGCGCGGCCTTGTTCCTCTGCTCCGCCAGTTCGGCTTCGCGTCTGGGGGAGTAGATGGGGAAGGCGTTGCGGGGCGGGTTGAACCGGATGCTGAACGGCTGGCCGTCCTTTGACTTGCCTTCCACAGTAGGATAGTAGGTGTGGCGGTCGATACCTTTGGGGATCTCGGATGAGTGTGAGGCAATCGATCCCTCTGTGTAGGTGGTCCACGACGTGGACGGTCTCGTTTTGATCCTGAGGGTCATGGTGCGGACGACGTCGGGGTCGGTGAAGAGAGCAGTCCTGTGGTCGGCTTCTTCTTTGGCTCGCTTCGCCGTCTTGATGTCGCCGCCGTAGCAGGTCACGCTCGATTCTGCCTCGATCCTCACAAAGTCTGCGATCCAGACGGTGTCGTATTTCGCCAGCGGCAGGCCGGCTTCTGACTTCGCCAGCGCCCTGTCCTGCGGGGAGAGCCGCTCGTAGAACCGCCAGAAGAAATCGAAGCCGCAGCCAAGGAAGTAGAGGTCCTTTGACTCCGTGACCCACTCGCCGCAGTAGTCATAGCGGCTCAGCAGGGAGTAATCGTCGAGCTCGACCCCGTCACTGTCGGCCTTCCCGCGCAGATAGACGAGAAGCGACTCCGGCAGCAGGTTCCGGCGGTGTCGCAGCCAGTCGGGTGACCGGCCGACGATAAGGCTGCTCTTCTCATCGATGTACCAGTCGATCACAGTGCGGAATCGACTCGGCTGGGCGAGCTTCGCGAGCGCGTCGCCGACGGTCACCTCCTTGGGCAAGTCTGTGCCGAGCGGCGAGAAGCGTGTACCCTGGGACATAGGCAGGCCTACGGCGAGTGCCAGCGACGCCGGATGAAGCTGGCTGAGAAAGTCCTCGGAGATGATCGACAGTCCGCTCGCCTTTGCGAGCGCGGTCATCACGTCCGCGTAGGTCACGTCGCGGTCGGTGGGCAAGTCGAGCTTCACATTCTTGCTCAGCGCCGGCGACTTGGCGATGTCCTCCGGCTTGAGGCTGATGGGAACTAGCTCCTTGCTGATGTGGTCGGGCGGATGCGGGTAGCGGCGGACGGTCTTGCCCGGCTCGGGCGCTCTGAAGTCGCGGATGTGGGCCTGGAACTGGCTTATTGCGCCGCTCGGAGATGTGCTCCATATTGTGTCGGTGTTATCGCCGTTGCGCACCGGATAGAGGCTCATATTGACGAAGTACTGGCCGGTGGACGGGTCGGTGTGTGACCTGATCGTCAGCGCGGACGCGTCCATCTGCTCCTCGGTGGGAGGTTGGAGCTTGAACGTGCTTGTGGGATTCCGCCGTGCGTATGCGGCTTCGGAATGGTAGGCGTCTCTCTGCGCGAGAGTGTAGAGGTCGCGGAACAGGTCCGGTTTGCCGTAGCTGCTCAGCGTGAGGTCGAGCCTCTGGCCGGCCATGATCTTCGCTTTGGCCTCCGGACCGAGATCGCGGAGAATCCTGCCGAGGGCCTGCCTGGCGGCAATCGCGCCCATGATGTCCGGGTCGGAACGTATCCACTTCGAAATGGCGGAGTCCGGGAGATCAACGGAATCGACAAGCGCGTCCCATGCGCTGCTCTGCTCTGCCATGCTCGCCTTGCGTTCCTCGTCGCGATAGCCGTCCAGCTCCGCCTGCGATTTGGCGCTGAACCAGACGCGGTAGACCCTGTCCTGCTTGCCCTGGCCCGTCTCGATGGTCTCGGCCGAGAGGTCCGTGTGTGTCGAGTCGGCGATCGAGCGCAACAGCCTGCCGAGAGGAACGTCCTTTGCGCAGACGACCAGCGGCAGGTCGCGCGTCTGCCAGTCGTCCTTGCTTGCGCCGCAGCGGATGGTGACCTTTGTCCTGGCGGCGATGTCCTCGATGACGTAGTGGAGGCGGGTGTAGCCGAGGTCGCAGGTGACCTCCTGCAGGAGGCGCTTGTCCGAGTCATCGACGGGCGCGGTCCTGGCCGCACTCGTGGAGTTGGGATCGACGGTGACCTTCTGCGCCCACACGATGGAAGCGCATGAGGCAACGAACGCGCACACAGCCAGTCCTATCAAGTGCAGCTTCCGCAATCATCTACCCCCAAGAGACGCGATCACGCGCATATTGGGTATTCGCTGGCTGCCTGAGTTGTCCTTCGCTACTTTGCCGGTGCAGTTGCCTGCAGCGGCGCGGCGATGGCGTGGGCGAGGGCGGCGCGGGCCTGGTTGACCTCGGATTGCGCGTTGACCTTGTTGGTGGACGCGGTTGTGAACGCGGTCTGGGCGTCGATTACGTCCAGAAACGTCCCCAGACCCGACTTGTAGCGGCCTTCGACGAGGCGAAGCGCTTCCTGGGCGTTGGCGACCTCGGCCTCGGCGGTCGTGACGCGCTGCTCGGCGGTCATGAGATTGAGATAGGACTGCGAGACGTCCGAAGTGACGCCCAGTTTCGTCGATTCCAAGTCGGCCTGGGCGGCGGTGAGATTCGCCCTGGCTTCCTCGACCTTTCCCGCGGTCAGCCCCGAATCGAACGGGTACCATTGCATCGCGAAGCCGTAGGTCAGCGTGTTGTTGCCGGGAGGGAAGTCGGAGCCGCGCTCCAGCAGGCCGGCGTTTGCGGAGAACTCGGGCGAGTTGTAGGTCTTGGCGGCGCTCACGGCGAACTCGGCGGCCTTCACGTTACTGATCGCCTGCAGCATCTCCGGACGGCATTTGAGCGCCTGCTCATTGAGCGCGCACGGGTCGGCGGCGGCGATGGCGGGCTCGTTGGTCTCGGCCAGGCAGATCGGGGTGCGCGGATCGATCCCCATTTGTTGCGCCAGGTTCACGCTCGCGAGCGATGCCGCGTTGCGGGCCAGGTTGAGGTCGAATATCGCGCTTGCGACCTGCGCCTGCGCGCGCACGACGTCCGCGGGCAGCCCGAGGCCGGTCTTCAGCCGCGCCTGGGCAAGATCGAGCTGGCTCTGGGTGTTGGTGACGTTGGCCTCGTTGACGGTCACGAGCCGCTGCGCCTGCCCATACTGGTAGAACGCCTCCTTGACCAGCAGCACTGTGTCCGACTGCACCCTGGTCAGGTTCGCGGTCGCTGATCGCTGCAGCGCCGACGCTTGCCGCACGAGATCGCGGGTGTGGTTGAAGTCGAATACGAGCTGCTGGAGGCTGGCTGTCAACTGGAAGCCGGAAGTCGCGCCGACGTTTGGAACGACACCGACCGGCGCGAGGAAGACGTTGGTATAGGTGCCGGTCGTGCCGAGCGAGGGCAGCAGGCCGGACGTGGCCTGAACACGCCTGCCCGACGCGGCGTTCACGCCCGCGCGGGCGACCTTGACGTTCGGTTGATAGGCAAGCGCGATGCGGGCGGCCTCATCGGCGCTGAGCGGCCGGTTCGAGACCTCCGCTGGGACCTGCGCCGGGGCCGGAAGCGTGACCGGCGGAGGCAGCGGGGTTTCCGTGATCTTGGGCATCACGGGCGGGGTCTGCTCGCAAAGCCCAGCCGTTGAACATAGTATCAAGCCAATCGTTGCTGCAAGTAGTCTCAAGTTCGCTCGCCCTTTCTCCGGAGTCGTCAGTTATCAGTTATCGGCGGCTGGCCGCCGATGGCCTCGGTTCGTGAGTGCCCGGCTGCTATAAGCGCTTCCAATGCGGTGACGGCGGCGGCGCGCTCCTGGTTCGACAACGGTTCGAGGACTTCCATTGTTCTGGCGACGCGCCTCTCCATCCGCGCTCTCATGACTTCGCGGCCGTGCGCGGTCAGCATCAGCTTCTTGCATCGCCGGTCGTCCTCTTCCGGAACGCGCTCCACCATCCCCGCGCGTTCGAGCCGGTCGGCGATCTGTGTAATGGCGCTGTGGGATATGCCGATGTCGTCGCTGATGGCGGACATCGTCCTGGGGCCGTCGCGAAGGATCCCGCACACTCTCATCTGCGCGCCGGGGATCTCCATCGCGGGGTCGTTGGCATCCAACGTCGAAACCCGCCGCCACAGGGTGGTAAGCAAGGTCACGACCGCCTCGCTCTGTTCTCGCAGCGCCTTGTCGCTCATGACTTCTCCTTGCGCCGCCAGAGGCGGGGTAGGTCGTCGAGCACCGTGTAGACGCACGGCACGACGAACAAGCGTCAGGAACGTGGAGGTCGCCAGGCCGCCGATCACGGCGGTGGCCATCGGCGCCTGCACCTCGGAGCCCTTGCCCAACGCCAGCGCGAGAGGCAGCATGCCCAGGATCGCGGCCGAGGCGGTCATCAGGATCGGGCGGAGTCGGGTCGGGCCGGCGGTGAGCAGGGCCTCGTCGCGCATCATGCCGCGTCCACGGAGCTGGTTGGTGTAATCGACCAGCAGGATGCCGTTTTTGACCACGATCCCGACCAGCATCAACACGCCGATAAACGCCGTCAGGCCGAACGTCCGCCCCGTCAGGAACAGGCCGAGTATAACGCCGGTCGCGGCAAGAGGCACGGAGAACAGAATAGTGAGCGGGTGCACGAAAGACTCGAACTGGCTGGCCAGCAGCATGTAGATCAGCGCGATCGCAAGCAACACCGCCACGCCCATTCCGCCGAACTCCTCGGCCCGGCGCTTCTGGTTGATGCCCCAGTCCCAGTAGAAGCCGGCCGGCAGCTTGACGGTCGTCCATCGCCTTCTCGACGTCGGCCTGTATCTCGCTGGCCGACCGGCCCTGCGGCATGCCGCTACCGCAACGTAGCGCTGGCGGTCCATTCGGTCGATCTCGCTCGGTCCGTAACCATAGATCGGATGCGCTACCTGGCTGAGCAGTACGTCCCCGTAGCCATCAGCCGCCGATCCCGCGCGCACTACAAGGTTGCCCATTTCCGGGACTGTCTTGCGCTGGGACTCGGGCATCTGGACGATGATCGGGTACTGGAAGCCCTTCTCCTGGTAGTAGCTGGAGATCGTGCCGTTGGTGGCGGTGCCGATGGTATTGGCGACGTCGGCGAAGCTTATGCCCAACTGCTGCGCCTTGTCCCGGTCCACTTTCCACTGGATCTCGGGCATGGCCTCCTCCCAGCCGACGTCCACGTTCTCCAGGCCGGGAATGCCGCGAAGCTTTGCCATCACCTCTTTGGAGAGCCGCGAGAGCTGCGAGAGGTCGTCTCCGAATATGTCCACTTCGATATTCGTGATTCCCGCCGGTCATCATCATCGACACGATGTCGTGCTGCGACGGCCGGGCATTGACTCCGGGCAGCGCCATCAACTGCCTCCGAAGATCCGACATCACGTCCAGCGTGGACTGCTTGCGGTCGTCCTTGAGCTTGACCGTCAACGAGCCCTGGTATGGAATCGATGATGACCGACGTTCCGCGCGACCTGCCCGATCCCGCCGACGAGAATACCGTGTCTTGACGTTCGGGTTGGCCAGGACGATCTTCTCGATCTTGCGCATTGCGGCGTCAGTGGTGGATAGAGCGGTGCCTACCGGCAGTTTGACGCTGACGTTGAAGTCGCCGCTGTCGGTCTGCGGCATAAGCTCCTTGCCGACGAACGGGAAGAGCGCGAAGCTGCCCAGCGTGATGCGCAAGCGCGCCGATCAGCGTGAACTTCCGGTGCGCGAGCGCCCATTGCAGGCCGTTGCGGTAGGACGTGTCCAGCTCGATCGAGCACTCCTGCCAGCCCACGCAAACGACCGCATCAGCAGGCTGCGGTGCTCGCCGGCCGTCGTCATAGCCTCATGGTGCGCCTCGCCGGAGATCAGGCGGGTGGCGAGCATCGGCACGACGGTGGTCGCGTCCAGCAGCGATACGGCCAGGGAGAATATGACCACCAGCGCGAACTGCGTGAACATCTGCCCCGCCTGGCCCTTGATCAGCAGCAGCGGCAGGAAGACGACCATAACCGTCCACGTGGACGCGAATACCGCGGACATGATCTCGGTGGTGCCGTCGACGGCCGCCTCGGGTGGCGTTCTTCTTGTCGCGTTCGATGTGCCGGAAGATGTTTTCCAGCACGACGACCGCGTCGTCCACGATCAGGCCCGTGGCGAGCGCGAGCCCTCCCAGCGACATCGTGTTGATCGTGAACCCGCACAGATAGAGCAGCGCGAAAGTCGATATGATCGAGGTCGGGATCGACAGCGCAACGACCAGCGTGCTGCGAACGTTGCGCAGGAAGAAAAGCAGGATCAGAACGGCGAGTATGCCACCGATGATCGCGCTGTCTCGAACGTTGTTGACTGAGTCGCGGATGAATGTCGATTGGTCGTACGCCAGGCCGAACTTCAGGTCGGGGTACAGCTTCTGGGCACGGGCCACTCGCGCGAAGACGGCGTCCGCCGTGGAGATCGTATTGGCCCCGCTCTGCTTGGTGACGGTAAGCCCAACGGAGGGCTGCCCGTTGAGCCGGGTGAAGATTCGCGTCTCGGAATGCGAGTCCCGAACATCCGCCACATCGCCAAGAGATACCAGTTGGCCGTTGTACGACCCGAGCGGCATCTGCGCGATGTCCTCCGGGCTCTTGAACCATCCCAGACTGCGGATGGTGTATTCCGTATCGCTCTCTTTGGCGATGCCGGCAGGCAGATTGAGGTTTTCGGCCAGAAGCCTGCTTATCACCTGGCTCAGCGACTATGTGATGGGCCCTGAAGCCGCTCCGGATCAACATCCACTATCACCGCACGCTCTTCGCCACCGGTAACCGTGGCCGACGCAACGCCATCGGCCGACTCGATCATCGGCGACACCTGGTTGTCCATCAGAGTGCGGAGCTTGACCGAGTCCTTCATGCCCGAGATACCAAACACCAGGATCGGCATCTGGCTGGGGTCGAACTTATAGACTATGGGGTCCTCAAGGGTCGGATCGTTCGGAAAAGATCGTTTGGCGCGCTGCACAAGCTGCAGTACGTCAACGGCGGCCTGCCCGATATCCGTCCCCCACTGGAACTGGACCCGCACCTGCGAAACGCCTTGAGTTGAGCTTGAGGTTACCTGGTAGAGTCCCGTAACCTGAGAGACCGCGCGCTCGATGGGACGGGTAACCTGGGCCTCGATCTCCTCCGGCGCGACGTTCGGCCACGTCGTTACGACCGAGATGGTCGGCAGCGATACTTTCGGCAGCAAGTCGACCGGCAGGCGCCCGAGGCACACGATGCCCAGAAGCACCAGCGCCGCGATGCGCATTATGACCGCAACGGGACGTTTGACCGCAAAATCGGCTATACTCATGGCTTGCCTCCCGGTCGCCGTCCGGAGACGCCTCCTACGCCGGGAGGGCCGCCCGGACGAGTGCCCTTGCCGCCGGACAGCACGGTCGCGCCGTCTCGCACCGGGAACGCGCTCAGGGTCACGACCTTATCGCCGGGGCTGATGCCTCGCTCGATGACGGTGAAGTTGTCGTCGGAGACGCCCGTTGTAACCGGCACGCGCCTGGCCTTGCGGTTCTCTTCGACCACTACCACGACTCGCGCCCGTTCTGTCGCGCTGGATGGCCTCGCGCGGCACGCACAGGCAGTCCTTGACGCGCTCGGTTTCGAGCTAGACGTGCGCGTACATGCCCGGTTTGAAGAGGTTGTCTGTGTTGGACAGCATCACGCGCGCCATGAACTGCCGGCTCTGGAGGTCGGCGGACGGGTTGAACTGAATGACGCTGCCGGCGAAGCTGCGGCCTGGCAGCGCGTCGAAGGTGACGGTCGCCGGCTGGCCGATGTGGACCATCGAGCTGATCTCCTCGGGCACGGAGATCGTCGACCCAGACCTGCTTTACGAACTGGACTGACAGGATCGGCTGGCCGGGTGTGGCCATCGCGCCCTGGTCCATGTAGCGGCCGGTGACGAAGCCGTCGAGGGGAGAGACAAGCACGGTGTCCGCCCTCTGCGCCAGCGCGCTGTGCAGCGCCGCCTTGGCGGCGTCAGCTCCAGCCTGCAGCGCGGAGATGCTTTGCTTATAGGCCTGGGTCTGCGACGTGTTGGCGGCGGCGTAGTCGTAGGATGCCTGCGCCTGCTCGAGCTTGGCGCGGGATGCCTCGATGTCGGCCTTGCCCTTGGTCTTGACTATGCTGGCCTGCTGAACGGCGGCGTCGTGCTGGGCGGCCGTCGAACCGAGCTGGCCCTGGGCGATCTCCAGCGCGGACTGCTGCACGGCGACATCCGCCTTGGCGTCGTCCACGTCCTGCGCGGCGACGAAGCCTTGCTTGTAGAGGCTGTGATTCGATTGTACTTGGCCTGGGCGTTGTCCAGGTTGGCCTGAGCGCTCTTGATCGCGGATTTGGCGTTATCGACGCGGTTGGCGGCGTCGGTGACGCCGGCGTTGGCGGAGGCGAGCTGGGCTTCGTAGTTCTTAGTCACCTGGTTGAGGTCGGCCTTGGCGCTGTTGACGCCGGCCTTCTGCTGGCGGACCTGGGCGTTGACGCCAACGTCGGTGGAGTTCTGCGTGATCTTGGCCTGCGCGAGCTTGATACTGCGCCTCGGCGAGCGCGGCCTGCTGCTGGTGGACGAGCGCCTCGACCTGGCTGGGATCGATTCGGACCAGCACCTGGCCCTTGCGGACGCGGTCGCCCTCGTGGACCGCCAGATATTCGATCCGGCCGGAGACCTTGGGGGCGATCTTGACGTTCTGGGGAGATTCGACGGTGCCGGTGTCCTCGAACGTGCGGACGATGTCCCGGACGGCGGCGGTGGCGGTGTTTGCAAGGACGGGGGCTTTCATACGCATCTCGCGCATCTTGGCCATGCCCGCGTCTTCTTCCTTTTTCTGCACGATCCGCCAGCCGAGCAGCGATCCGAGCACGAGGAAAGGTAGAATGATAAAGATCCAGCGCTTCATCGAGTGCCTCGAATTAGTTAAGCAATATGCACTGTTAATATACCTTAACTATTGGCCGGTAGTCAAGAGAATTGACTATTGATTATTGACTATTGACGATTCGCGCGTAGGGGTTCGGGGCAGGTAGAACGCGTCCGCTCGGCGAAGGTGCATGGCGTCAAGATCAGCCACAAAGGGGTTTGTAGATGAGCGAGACTTCCAAGAAGCGTTCGCGGGAGTTCCTGAAGGTAGCCGACCAGTTCAAGCTCGGCGTGCTGGTGACGGAGGCAGTCGCATCCGGTCACGGCCGAGCTGAGCCAGACCGCGAAGCGCAGCACGTCGGACGCGCTGCGGCTGCTGTTCGAGGTCGATAACGATGTCATCAACAAGTACCGCGAGTGGTCCGCGACCGATGCGCCGCGCCGCGTCGCCGACACCCTGCGCGATGCCATCAGCGCCGGCGGCAAGGTCTTCTTCACCGGCTGCGGGTCCACCGGCAGACTCAGCATCCAGCTTGCGTCGATCTGGCGGGATTTCTGGCAGAAGCAGCGCGACGAAGGGCCTCGCGGATACGCGAGGCTGGGAGGACCGCGCGTTCAGCGTGATGGCGGGCGGCGATTTCGCGCTGATCAAATCCGTCGAAGGCTTCGAGGACTTCACCCAGTTCGGCGGCAAGCAGATCGGCGATCTGGGCGTCGGACCAGGGCGACGTCGTCTTCGCGATCACCGAGGGCGGCGAGACATCGTTCGTGATCGGGACCGCGTGGAAGGGCCTCGAAAGCCGGCGCGAAGGTCTACTTCGTCTACAACAACCCCGATGACATCCTCTGCGAGCACGTCCAGCGCAGCCGCGAGGTCATCCAGGAGCCGCGTATCGAGAAGATCAACCTCACCACCGGCCCGATGTCGATCACCGGCTCCACGCGAATGCAGGCGACGACGATCCAGCTCTGCGTGATGCTCACCGTGCTCGAAATGGTGCTGCGCGACCTGATGGCGGAGCTCCACCCGGACCGGAGGCGGCGACAGCCTCCCGCCTGCGCAGACGGAGATCGCCACTGCGGTCCGATGATGTGCCCGCCGAGTTCCTGACGAAGCTCGAGGAGATGCACTCGACGCTGCTGATCAAGCCGCTCTGCGACGATCTGGCGAAGCTCGTCGAGATGGAGGAACGCGTCTATCGCGCGGACCACAAGAACAACTACTTCGCGAACCTCATCGGCGTGGACGTGCTCACCGACACCACCGAGCGCTCCCCCACCTTCTGCACCCCTCCTTTCCGCAAGTTCGACGACACCGCCGCGGCCGAGAGCTGGGCGTTCCTGTATCTGCCCTACGAGAAGAGCGAGGTCGCGTGGCACTGGATCCTCAAGAAGGCGCCGTCCTGCGTGGAGTGGACTGAAGATGAAGTGCGGGAGCTGGTCGGCGAGGAGAAGCTCGCGCAGCACCTACCAGGTCAGTCAAGCGCATCTCCCGCAAGGAGCTGATGCGGTTCAAGATCGGCATGGACGGCATTCAATATCGCCCGCTCGGCCCCGGCGACAGCGCGGTCGGCATACTAACGGAACCTGAAATGGACTCGCTCACCTCCGAGGACGGCTTCGTTCGCACGCAGCTCGAATCGGCGAAGGCTGCCGGCGCGGATCACGGGCGCTGATCTTCTTCGGCAGCGAAGCGGGCGTCGACGAGATGCGCGCGCTCTCCCCCCTGTTGCGGGGGGGCCGAGGGGGTCGGAGACGATCACCGTTCTTGTGCCGGTTCCTCAGACGGATTTCCTGCTCGACGGCGTCACGCGCGCGGGCGCGAAGATGCTGCTCAACGCGCTTTCGACGTGCACGATGGTGCGGCTGGGACGGGTGCTGGGCAACGTGATGATCTGGCTGGTCGCGTCGAACCTCAAACTCATCGACCGCTCCACCCGCTACATCTGCAAGCTCACCGGGCTCGGTTATCGAGGAGGCCAATGAGCTGCTGTTCGAGGTCGTCGAATACGTCGAGCCGCGGATGAAGGCAGACCGGAAATATCCGCCCATCGTGGGTGTCTCCGTGATGCGGGCGAAATACGGCCTGAGCAACGAAGAGGCGGAGAAGAGGCTGATGGAAGAGATCAACTAGCAGCCGCCGGACAAAGTGCTGTAGGAGGGGTTTCCAGACCCCGAATGCACAGGCCTCACGCTCGGGAATCGGGGTTTGGAAACCCCTCCTACAACCGAGACTGAGTTTATCCGATTGCTGCTAGCTCTGCGGTGTTTTTCTTTACTGCTGGGTTTGATTCTTTGGTTGAGCGGGTACAGGTAAGGCTGGACTGCGTAAGACCGGCGGTTCTTGGGAAGGAATCCGGCAGTGCGCATCAAGAAGGAAGATTTCCGCGTGTGAACCCCATCCAACAGCCTCACTGGGGGCATACTTGTCTCACAAGGGAGTAACCCAATGGCCAAGGAACCGCTTCAGGATGTCACGCTGGAGAAAGTGCCCACGGGCATTGCGGGCCTGGACGACATCACCTTCGGAGGACTGCCCAAAGGCCGGCCGACGCTCGTGGTCGGGAATGCCGGGTCGGGCAAGACAATGATGGCGATGGAGTTCATCGTCCGCGGCGCGACGCAGTATGACGAGCCGGGTGTTTTTGTAGCTTTTGAAGAGACACCAAAAGACCTGGGTCAGAACTTCGCATCGCGGGGCTGGGACCTCGCCGAGCTTCAGCAGCAGAACAAGCTGCTGATCGAATACATCTACATCGAACGCTCCGAGATCGAGGAGACCGGCGAATACGACCTCGAGGGGCTGTTCATCCGCCTCGGCCACGCTATCGACAAGATCGGCGCGAAGCGTATCGCGCTCGACACCATTGAGGTCCTCTTCTCCGGCCTTACCAACACCGCGATCCTTCGAGCGGAGCTGCGGCGGCTGTTCCGCTGGCTCAAGGACAGAGGCATGACGGCCGTCGTTACCGGCGAGCGCGGCGACGTGATGCTGACCCGCTACGGGCTGGAGGAATACGTCGCGGACTGCGTCATAACGCTCGACCACCGCGTCGTCGATCAGATCGCGACGCGGCGGATGCGCATACTCAAGTATCGTGGCTCCACGCATGGCACCAGCGAGTATCCGTTCCTGATCGAGGATGACGGCATAAGCGTGCTGCCGATCAGCTCCATCGGGCTGGAACACGAGGCCGGCGCGGAGCGGATCCCGACCGGCATACCGGGCCTGGATGCGATGATGGGCGGGAAGGGCTTCTTCCGCGGCAGCAGCGCGCTGGTCACGGGCACTGCGGGAACGGGCAAGTCCAGCATGGCGGCGAGTTTCGTGGAGGCTGCGTGCAAGCGCGGCGAGAAGTGCCTCTACTTCGCCTTCGAGGAATCGGCAAGCCAGATCGTACGGAACATGAGCTCCGTCGGCATCGACCTGGCTCCGCATGTCAAGAGCGGACTGCTTGTGTTCTACGCGGGCCGCCCGACCCAGTACGGCCTGGAAACGCATCTTGCGGCTATGGTGAGAATGGTGGACAAGGTCGGACCCGCGAACGTCGTTGTGGATCCCATATCCAATCTCGTCGCCGTGGGGCAGACGGGCGAGGTCAAGTCGATGCTCTCGCGGCTGATCGACTACCTGAAGTCGAAAAAGATCACGGCCATGTTCACGCACCTGACCGGAGGCGAGCTGTATGACGCGGACACGCAGACCGGCGTTTCGTCGCTGATGGACACGTGGATCAGCCTGCGCAATTTCGAAGCAAACGGCGAACGGACGCGCGGCCTGTATGTGCTGAAATCGCGCGGGATCGCCCACTCCAACCAGGTCCGGGAGTTCATTCTCACGGACAAGGGGGTAAAACTGGTTGACGTATACCTCGGTCCGGAAGGCATACTGACGGGAACGGCCCGCGTGATGCAGCAGGCCAGGGACAACGCCGCCGAGCGGGTCCGACGGGACGAGAAAGGCAGCAAACTGCGGGAGATCGACCGCAAGCGCGAGCTTCTCGACGCTCGGATCGCCGCGATGCGGGCCGAGTTCGAGGCCGAGGAAGAGGCCGCCAAGCGCGCCGCGGCTCAGGAAGAGGCCTTGCTCAAGAACGCCGATGAAGAGCGAGCCGCCATAGAGCAGTCGCGGCAGGGCAGCGCTCAGGTGAACCGGACGGGAGGCGCTTGATGGACGATCAGGAACAGAAGCGCGCAGGCTGCGAAGCGCCGGACAAGGCGTGGGTGCTGCGGCTCTACGTGGCAGGCCAGACGCCGAAATCGATAGCGGCATTTGCCAATCTCAAGAAGATTTGCGAAGAGCACCTGACCGGCCAGTACCGCATCGAGATCATCGACCTTATTGTGAACCCGCAGCTTGCGGCGGGCGACCAGATATTCGCCGTGCCGACGCTGGTGCGGGAGTTGCCCGAACCGGTGAAGAAGATCATCGGGGACCTTTCCAATACCGAGCGGGTGCTGGTCGGACTGGACATTCGACCGGGGTAACGATTGTAGGAGGGTTCTCCGAACCCGAAGTCGCCGTCGGAGACGCCTCCTACAACGCAGAGGAGAACAGCAGTGGACGAAAACAACATCGAGCACGCGCTTGAGAAGGCTCTAGGCGAGCAGAGCGAGGAGAAATACGTTCTACGGCTGTTCGTGTCGGGGACTACCCCGAGGTCAACGCGCGCGATTGCCAACATCAAGAAGATCTGTGAAGAGGAACTCCGGGGACGCTACGACCTGGAGGTCATAGACATTTACCAGCAGCCGGAAGCGGCGAACGGGGATCAGGTGATAGCGGTGCCGACCCTCATCAAGCGGCTGCCAACGCCGCTGCGCCGGATCATCGGCGACCTCTCGAACACGGAGCAAGTGCTGGTCGGCCTGGGCCTGCAGCCGAAGGAGCGTTAGCGTCCAGGAGAATTGAACACGGACGAACACGGATTAGACGGATAGACACGGAAGGGATTCGGGAGTGGGAGGCATTGGCAATCTGATTCTTTTGTCCGTGAAAATCCGTGTCATCCGTGTCATCCGTGTTCTATTGATTCCGAACAGATACAATGAGCGAGTGTAAGAACCTAGTCGATGAGATCGAGGAGCTGCGCGCGAGGCTCGCGGAAGCCGAGGAGACTATCAACGCCATCCGCACGGGTCAGGTGGACGCCGTCGTCGTCGAGGGGCCTGAGGGACACACGGTCTACACTCTCACCGGCGCGGAGCGCATCTACCGCCTGCTGGTCGAGGCGATGAACGAGGGCGCGCTCGTGCTCTCGCCCGAAGGCAGCATCATCTACTCCAACCACACTTTCGCGGCCATGCTCGGCGAGCCTCTGGAACAGGTCATCGGCGCGTCGATCTTCGAATACGTGGCCGAGGCCGATCAGGAAGCCGTGCAGCAACTGCTGGCCGAGGCGGTGTGGTCGCCCGGCAAGAGGGAGATCAGTTTTCGCAGGGAAAACGGCGGCGGGACCGTGCCCGCGCATATCTCGGTCGGCGGTCTGAATGTGGAGGAGGCCGGCGATTCCGTCTCGGCAGTGGTCACCGACCTGACCGAGCACAAGGCGATGGAATGCAAGCTGGAGCAGTATCGCGAGCATCTCGAAGAGCTGGTCGAGCAGCGCACGCTCCAGCTTAAGGAGGCCGTCGAAGACCTCAAGTCCGAGATCGAGACACGCAAACTGGCGGAAAGGGCGCTTGCCGCAGCAAACAGGGAGCTTGAGAACAGGATCAGCGAACGGAAGCGCGCGGAGCAGGCGCTCGCCGCGGCCAACGACGAACTGACCGCTGCAAACCACGAGATGGACGTCGTCAACGAGGAGCTTCGGTCCACTAACGACGAACTCCAGATCGAGATCGAGGAGCGGAGGCGGGTGGAAGAATCGCTGCGGCAGAGCGAGGAGCAGTTCCGGGCGATGGCCGATGCAATCCCGCAGTTGGCTTGGATGGCCGATCCGGATGGATACATCTCCTGGTACAACCAGCGCTGGTACGAGTATACCGGAGCTAGGCCCGAGGAGATGGAGGGCTGGGGCTGGAAGGCTCTTCACGATCCTGAGATCCTGCCCAAAGTGTTGGATCAGTGGAAGCAGTCTATTGCGACGGGCCAGCCGTTCGAGATGGATTTTCCGCTGCGCGGAGCGGATGGCCGATTTCGTTGGTTCCTGACGCGCGTCAAGCCTGTGACCGATGTGGAAGGGCACGTCCTGCGATGGTTCGGAACGAACACGGACATTACGGAGCGCGTTGAGTATGAGCGCGCCAACCAGGAACTCTTTGAGCGCGAGCATCGCATCGCAGACACGCTTCAGCAAGCCCTCATTCCGTCACAGATACCCTATGCGATAGGCAACTGGTCGCTCGCCGCGAGGTACCGGCCTGCCCTCGAAGAAGCGCAGGTGGGCGGGGATTTCTATGACGTGTTCGAACTCGGCGATGACAGGTGTGGCGTCCTGATCGGCGATATTGCAGGCAAGGGTCTGGCGGCGGCGATAAGAGTGGCGGCGGTGCGGCATGCGTTCCGCAGCTACGCCTACGTGAACCCCAGCCCGGCGACCGTGATGACACTCACAAACGAGGCGCTGTGCAGAGAAGGTGCGGATGAACAAGACGTGCTCACCGCGTTCTTCGCGGTGATCGATGCGCGGCAAAACACCATTACGTACGCAAACGCCGGACACGAGCCGCCGGTCGTCAAATCGAAGGCTGGGCGCGTGATCGAGCTCGACGTTACCGGACCGATGCTGGGCATCATCGGCGAGTCGGAATACTCCGAACAGAGCGTGCGGCTAGAACCCGGAGATGATGTCGTCATGTTTACTGACGGCATAACGGAAGCAAGAAACGGCATAATGCTTTTCGAGAAAGAGGGGGTCATCGAGCGGCTGACCAATATCGGCGTGGCAACGCCGGACGAGATCGCGCAAGCCCTGCTGCAAGCTGCAGCGGACTATGCCGGCGGGAATCTGCAGGATGACGCGGCGATTGTAGTATTGCAATACGGGGAGTAAGCACCAAAGATGGAAAGCAATCCTGAAGTGAACGTCACCAAAGAGGGTGGCGACGTCACCATCGCGGCCGCGGGCGCGCTGGACCTGTTCAATTCGCAGCAGTTCCACGACGCGCTGTTCGAGGCGGCAGCCGATGCGGAGCAAGTGACAGTGGACTTCCGCGAAACGCACTACATTGATACGGCAATACTGGCCGATCTGGCAGTTAGTGCGAACAAGATGCGGGCGCGCGGCAAACGGCTGAGGGTCGTGGTAGCCGAGCCCACCCATCCGCATCGAACGCTTGAGATCACGGGACTGACCGCCGTGTTGGACCTGGAGGTCGCTCCCAAAGAGGAGCAGGTTTCGTGACCTTGGATCTGGAAGTAGAGCTGGCCGACGCTGGCGATCTCACCGCGTGTCGCGCCGCGGCGGAACAAGCCGCCGCGACCGCGGGGTTCGCCGGCAATGATCTGGGCGACGTAGTAAGCGCCGTTTTCGAGGCGTGCGTCAACGCCGTCACGCACGGGCGCGCCGACGACGCCCCGCCCGGCGCTCTTCGCATTCGCGTCACCGATGACCGCCTGGTTGCCACCGTCAGGGACTTCGGAAAGGGCATCAAGTGCCTCGCCGACGACGGGTTCCCCTCGCCCAGAACGGCTCGCGGCCGAGGGATTCCGCTGATGAGGGCGTTCATGGACGAAGTCAGGTTCGAACACGATGGCGGGTGTGTGGTGACGCTGGTGAAGCGGCGGAAGGCATTGTAGATTCTGGGTTTTGGATTTTGGGTTTGCGCCCGCGCCGATTCCGCAACGCAGGTGAGTTCAGTCTGCGGGAGTTCCACTCCGCTAGCCCTGAGTAGGCCCGGTTTGTGGGCCGTATCGAAGGGCGGCCAATCGTCCACAGGCCTTGCGCTCCCGGCCGCGCTTCGATACGCCACTCGTTCCTCGCGCCTACTCAGCGCTAGCGGGGTTCTGCTCCGCGAGAGTGTACAGACCCCGCAGGCTTGAGAACCCCGGTCGAGTCCTGATATACTGGTTGAGCCGGCCCGACGACGGCGTACGGGACGGCGTCTGGAGGAACGAATGGCTATCAGGACTATCGAAGAACTCGAAAACATGCTCAGCGAGCCGACGCCAGGGCGTGATCGACACGCTCGGGCAAGCTCAACGGCGACATAATGCTGCTGGGAGCGGGCGGAAAGATGGGGCCGACGCTGGCGAAGATGGCCAAGCGGGCGTCGGACGCGGCCGGCGTCAAAAGGCGTGTCATTGCGGCCTCGCATATTCCCCGCCGAAAAGGATAGGATCGGGCTGCAAGACGCGGGCATCGAGACCATAGAGTGCGACTTCCTCGACCAAGATCAGCTCAATGCCCTGCCGGACGCTCCGAACGTCGTGTTCATGGTCGGGATGAAGTTCGGTTCATCGGGCGCGGAGGGCCTGACCTGGGCGATCAACGCGTTCCTGCCGGGGCTGGTCGCGAGGAAGTATCGCAACAGCCGGATCGTGATCTTCTCAAGCGGCAACATCTACCAGTTCGTGCCGGCGGACTCGGGCGGATCGTCCGAGACAAGCCCCATCGGGCCGGTCGGCGAATATGCAATGAGCGTGCTCGGCCGAGAGCGCGTGTTCCAGCACTTCAGCGGCGCGTATGGCATCTCCGATGTCGATCATCCGCCTCAACTACGCGGTCGAGCTGCGCTACGGCGTGCTTGTCGACATCGCCCGGCAGGTGTGGGAAGGCCAGCCCATCAACGTCGCCAACGGCTACGTCAACGTCATCTGGCAGGCCGACGCCAACGCCATGACGCTGCAGGCGTTCGATAAGGCCGCGACGCCGCCGTTCGTGGTCAACGTCGCGGGGCCGGAGTTCCTGAGCGTGCGCAAAGTGGCCGAGGAGTACGGCGAGATGATGGGCAAGAAGCCGATCATCGAGGGCACGGAATCCCCCGACGCGCTGCTTTCCAACGGCAGCCTGGGCTACAAGCTCTTCGGCAAGCCGAAGGTCAGCGCGCGGCAGATGATGGAGTGGATCGCGGAGTGGATCATGTCCGACGGCGAGAGCATCGGCAAGCCCACGCATTTCGAGACGCGCAACGGGAAGTTCTGAAGGGAGTAAGTCGGACAGTCGGAGGTCCGAAGTCAGATCAGAGCCGCGCTTGCGCAGGGGCACGTGATCCCCGCGAGTCCGCTGGCGCTGACTGCCGAGCGGAAGCTCGACGAGCGGCGGCAGCGGGCGCTGTGGCGGTATTACATCGCGGCGGGCGCGGGCGGGATCGCGATCGGCGTGCACACGACGCAGTTCGCCATCCGCGACCCCAAGATCGGCCTGTTCAAGCCGCTGCTGGAGCTCGGCAAAGACGAGATAGAAAAAGGGACAGAGCCCTTTATTGGCAGTCTCAGAGTCCGAGTGCCAGAAAGGGCTCTGTCCCCTGTTCGTGATCGGCGGCGTGCTGCGGCACAGACGCGCCAGGCCGTCTCGGAGGCCGCTCTGCTCTCGGATCTCGGCTACTCTGCCGCGTCTGCTCAGCCTGGCCGCGATGAAGGATGACGGGATCGACGCGCTGATCGACCACTGCCGCGCGGTCGCCGAGATCATCCCGATCATCGGATTCTACCTCCAGCCGGCGGTGGGCGGGCGAGTGCTGCCCTACGAGTTCTGGCGCAGCTTCGCCGAGATCGAGAACGTGGTCGCGATCAAGATGGCGCCGTTCAACCGCTACTACACCATCGACGTCATGCGAGCCGTCGCCGAGGCCGGCCGCGACGACATCGCGCTCTACACCGGCAACGACGATAACATCGTGATGGACCTGCTCACCCCGTTCCGGTTCAGGTGAACGGCAAGCCGGTCGAGCGCCGGATCGTCGGCGGGCTGCTGGGGCACTGGTCGGTGTGGGTGAAGAAGGCCGTCGAGCTTCTCGACGAGTGCCACGCGATCGTCGCGCAAGGGCGCGGGCGTCGCCGACGAGATGCTGCGGCGATCGATCGAGGTCACGGACTGTAACGCGGCGTTCTTCGATACGTCTCATGCTTTTGCCGGGTGTATTGCCGGGCTTCATGAAGTGCTGCGGCGGCAGGGGCTCCTCGAAGGTCTCTGGTGCCTGGATCCCAACGAGGGCCTCAGCCCCGGCCAGCTCGAAGAGATCGACCGCGTCTACGCCGCCTATCCGCACCTCAACGACGACGAGTTCGTGGCCGCGCATCGGGACGAATGGCTGAGGGGCTGAGCATGACGTCCAGGCATCGATTCCTGGCTCAAGTCCCGAAATCATTCGTGGAACGGCAGGGGGAACACATGGACAGAAGAGAGTTTCTGAAGACCGCCGCGATTGCGGGGCTGGCGCTGAACCCGCTGATGGCGCGGGCAATGGAGGCCGCCAAGACCGACACGAGGCCGAATTTCGTGTTCATACTCATCGATGACCAGCGCTATGACCTCGCGCACTGCACGGGCAATCCCGATCGCAAAGACGCCGAACATCGACCGGATCGCGCAAGATCGGAGTGATCTTCACCAACGCGTTCGTGACGATCTCGCTCTGCTCCCCGAGCCAGGGCGGCGTTCCTGAGCGGTCAATACGCCACTGCAACCGGGATCTACTCCAACGAGACCCGGCCGGAGCTCGATCCCGCGATCCCGACCTGGCCGAAGCTGCTTCAGGAGGCGGGCTACGATACGGCGTTTGTCGGCAAGTGGCACATGGGCAAGGGCAACTATCCGCGCAAGGGCTTCAGCCACTGGGTCAGCTTCGACGGCCAGGGCGTCTACGAGAACCCCATCATCAACACAGACGGCGAGACGAAGAAGATCAACGGCTTCATGACCGATATACTCAGCGACGCCGCGATGGACTGGCTGGGAAAGGACCGCGACAAGCCGTTCTGCCTGTATCTGAGCCACAAAGCCATCCACGGGCCGTTCACCCCCGCGCCCAGGCACGAGCATCTCTACGACGGCGCCAAGCTCCCCACCCGCCGAACTGCTTCGACAACCTCGAGGGCAAGCCCGACTGGCTCAAGGCGAGCTGGAAGCCGAGAACTCGCGAGCATGCGCCAAGTCACACGAGAGCTGGATCGAGGTCGATCCGCAAGCAGCTTCGATGCCTGGCTTCGGCGGATGAGGGGATCGGGCGGATTCTGAACTACCTCGCGTCCACCGGCAAGCTGGAGAACACCGTGATCGGCGTTCGCGGGCGACAACGGCTACTATCACGGCGAGCATGGGCCTCGGCGACAAGAGGTCGGCCTATGAAGAATCGATGCGCATCCCACTGATCGATGAGCTACCCCAAGATGATCAAGCCCGGCACCAAGATCGACGATATCGCGCTCAAGATCGACGTCGCGCCGACAATGCTCGAACTCGCGGGAGTCAAGACGCCCGACTGCGTGCAGGGCAAGTCGATGGTCCCGCTGCTGCAAGGGCGAGAACATCGGGCTGGCGGAAGTCGTTCCTCTACGAGTATATGATGGAGCCGAAGTTCCCGAAGACCCCGAGCATCAACGCGGTGCGCACGAACCGCTGGAAGTACATCTGCTATCCTGAGATCAACGACATAGAGGAGCTCTACGATCTCAAGAACGATCCCTACGAGCTCAAGAACCTCGCCTCCGACCCCGCGCACGCATCCGATCTTGCCGATATGAAAAGCGAGATGGACGCGGCTGATGGTCGAGACGAAGGGCAAAGAGTTCTGGGACAAGCGGATCGCGGCGGCGAAGGCGGGGAAATAGCCCCGGAATCGCTGAAGCGCTGAATTCACTGAGGCGCTGAAGGGATGCATGTTTCTCTTCAGCGCCTCATCCGCGCTCAGCGTCTCAGCGATTCTGAGGTTTCATGACTTGCCCGTCAACTTCTTGAGCTCGGCCCAGAAGGCGTCCACGTTGGACTTGTTGATCACCCTGACGCCGGTGTCCACGACCTTGTCGGGCGGGACTACGCTCTTGTCGCCGCGGGCGAGCGCCGCAAGCACCCTCACGGACTGACGCCCGATCTCGAACGGGTTCTGGACGACGGTGGAGTAGATCGCGCCGTCCTGAAGGCCCTTGAGGGTGTCGTCCTGCTCGTCGAAGCACACGATCTCGACCTTGCCCACCTTGTTGGCGGCCTTGACGGCGTTGACGATCGCCGGGCCATTGTAGCTCCACAGGCCGACCAGGCACGCGATGTCGGGGTGCTTGATGAGCGTATCCTCGACGTTGGCGCGGGCCTTGGTGTGATTGGTATCGTCCGTCAACACACCGAGGATCTGGTAGTTGGGCTTTCCCTTGAGAGCTTCCTTGACACCCTTGTAGCGGTCCTGAGCGTTCTGGGCGTCGAGCGTGCCCACAAAGACCATTATCTTCCCGCCGTTGGGGATCGCCTTCAGGATCTGTTCGCCGGCGACCTTGCCCGCGGCAAAGTTGTTGGACCCGACGTAGCAGAGGCGGTTGGACTTCGGGGCGTCCGAGTCCATGCAGATCAGGTTCACCTTTTCGGCGGTACGGTTAAGCATATCGGTCTGGCCCGCCGGGTTGATGGGCGAGATCGCGATGCCGGACACGCCCGTGGTGACCAGGTCCTGCATGATCGTCTTCTGTTCGGCGGTCTGCCCGGTGGTGGGCATGCGCACTTCGCAGGTGGCGTCGAACTCGGGCTCGGCCTTCTTGATGCCCGCCTGAGCGATTTTCCAGAAATCGGAGACGTTGTTCGTCACGAACGCGACGTGGACCGTCCCCCCGGCCTTTGCGCCGGACGGCTTCTGCGCGGCCTGTTTGTTGCCGCACGAGCACAGCCCGACCGCCAGCGCGACGAGCATAATCGCAAACCAATACTTCCTCACGTGATCGTTCCTCCTGAATCGTAACGGCGGACACGCCGCCGCATCATTTGACGCCTCACCCGCTGGGACTGCAGCCGCCCGGGTCCGCCTTCACATCAAGCTCCACGGTCTTGTACAGATCGATCTTCCACTGACGACCTTCGCGCACGAGCACAAAGCTGCTGGCATCGGGCGGCGCTTCTCCGGTTGTCATTCTCGTCTTGACCAGGGCCGTCTTGCCGTGATTCGTGTAGGCGGCGGGACACACGCGGACCTTGCGATAGTCGTCGGCGTGCTCCTGCATCGACTGCATCACTACAGGCTTGAGGAAATCGTCTCCGCTGAGTACCGAGGCCGCCTCGTGGGAGAAGCACGAGACCATCACGTCGTAGTCGCCGGTTCTCACAGAGTCGAGGTAGCGCTGGACAACCTGCTCCGGGCTTGGCGATCTTAGTACAAACCACCACCCCGCGAACACGCCCGCGCCGACTATCAGCACGAACAGTATTATCAATCCCCACCTGGGCCCGCGCGTAACGGGCGCGGGCATCGCCTGCTGTGAATTGCCTGAATCCGGAATCTCGGTCATCATCAACCCTCCAGTCAGATCGCGCTTGGCCGATAGACTGCCGCCTAGGGACCGCGCATGCCGGGTGCGCCGGGCATGTTGCCCATCTTCTTACTGGCCCGCATACCGGTAGCCATGAAGTCCAACTTCCACTTGCCCTCTTCGCGGATAAGGACAAGATCGACGTTGCCGCCCATTCCGGACATCATCTGCTCGGCCTTCGGATTGGTCGCTGTGACATTGACAATCGCTGTCGCGCCTTTGTCTTCGTAGGTCGTCGCGCCTATTGTCAGTCCAGCGTCCTGACCGGCATCCTTCTTCATGGCCTGCCTCATGGTGTCCTCGCCGCCCGGTATCTGCTGGAACAGAGCCAGGCTGCCGCGGGTTATGCATTCCTTCCACTTGTCGAAGTCGCCGGCCTTGGCTGCATCCGCCATCTGCTGGACGACCGCAGCGGGGCTGGGCGTTCGGAGCATGAACCACCAGTAGGCGAAACCGCCGCCGCCAAGCAGCAGGATCAGCACGAATATGATCGCTCCCCAGTTCGGCCCGCGGCTGACAGGTGCGGAGCGGCGCTCGGAGTGCGTCGGCGTCGGTCCATAGGAGCTCGGCGCGCCGGGCGGCGCCGAGTAGTTGTCGGCGGGCGTCGGGCCTGCCGGACCTGCGGGTCCACTCAGCGGGCTTGCGCCCATCGGCTGGGCCGGCGGCGGTCCACTCAGCGGGCTTGCGCCAAGCTGTTGGGCCGGCGGTGGCGTTGGAGCCTGGGGCTGGGTTGGAGCCGGTCGCGGTGCGGCCTCGGTTCTCCGCGACGCCCTCGAGGGACGTGTAGCAGCCCGAGCAAGAAGCTCTGTCGGGCCTGTTCTCCGCCCCGCACTTGGGGCAGACCTTAACTTGCATTACTGGTTCCTCCTGGCGGACGGCGATCAGCACCAAATCGCTCACTCAGCCGATTAACAGTATTCTGCGCGCGGGACCCAAACTCCTCCGATTGCGGCAAATGCGGGCGCTGTCCGGCATCCCCGCGGTCCGCTACGTTTGGCGGAGGCTGTCGGGGGATAGAAGTAATGAAATGGATGCTATGCCCGACACGACCATGGAAGGCTATATGGTGCTGAGACCCGATTCCCGCGGGCTGTATGCGGCGCGGGAGCGGATTCGCTCCGTCGCCGAGGGGCTGCGCATTCCACGTGACGAGGCCGACCATCTCCTGATAGCCGTCGGCGAGGCCATTTCCAATGCCTACCGCCACGGAACACCCGACCCCTCCGTCCACGTCATTCGCCTTAGCTGGCGTCAGGGCGTCGAAGGGCTGGTCGTCACGATCAAGGACGACGGCAACGGATTTGGCGGGAACCGGCAGCCGTGCGCCACCGAGCGGCCGGGCAACCTCGCGCGGGGGATCGAGTTGATGCGAACGTGCACCGACGAAGTGCGCCTGTTCTCCGATAAGGGAGCCAAAGTCGTCCTCTACAAGCGCGTGAGGCTGGTGCCCGAGCCCTAGCAGCCCGTGATGCGGTCCGCAGCTTCCAGCACGGCTGCCGGGTCGCCACCGAGCGCGCTGACTCCCGCCGCGATTCTCCGGCATTCTTCGATCGCGAGCTTGCGGTCGAGCGGCTTCGGCTCGCCACCGGCCAGCCTCTCGAAGTTGGCCGAGTATATCTTCGCCAGCACGTCCTCGGGCAGTCTCATGCCGCGGATGATGCCGTCTTCAGGCGGGCCGAGGCAGTAGTCGGCGCCGTCGGGCAGCCGGAACTTGTCGTCCGTCTTCCAACCAGCGCAATACCACTCCTGCCCGAAGCGCCGACTCCTCGACCGTCGCGCCGCCCTCGATGTCGGTGCCGTAGACGATGCGGTCGGCGTGCTCGATGAAAAACTCCCGCGCCGAATCGGGGTCGGGAGAGAGGTTGTAGAGCATCTCGATGCCCGGCGCGAGGTCGAAGTAGACGCCCTTATGTGCGTCAAAGAGCGCCGCGGCGCGGGGCAGGTCGGCGGAAAGGAAGTAGAAGTGCGCGAAGGTGACCTTGAGATCGGGGTGGCGCGCGAGCACGTTGGCGACCTGCGAGTAGAGCGCTTCCTTGGCGATCCACGTGTCATCGTAGCCCCAGCCCTTGACCTTCGCCCAGCGGGGCGTGAGATCAGGCTCCCAGAACTCCTCCGGGTCGGCGACGTGCCAGAGAATGGGCAGGCCGGCGCGCTCGACGAGCGCGAACACCGGCGCGAAGTAGTCGCCGTCGATGGGAAGGTCGTAATGCGTCGGCTTTGTTTCGATCAGCTTGAGGCCGTCCGCGCCAGTCGCAATCGCTCGCTCGACCTGCTCGGCAAGGGATGGCGTCTGGATCGCGCCATCGCTCCATCGAGCCGAGTGATCGAGGCCGGCGAAGGCGTAGTAGCTGTCGGGATGCGCCGCCTTGGCAGCGTAGAGCGCGGGGTTGTCGTTGACACCGTGCCTGCGCGCGACGGACGCTATGCCCATCCGCTCGAAGCCGACATGGCGCCGAATCGCTTCGAGATTCTCGATGTCGCCCGCGTGCCAGAGATGGACGTGGCCGTCGATCATTTCGCGCCCTTCAGTGCGTTCTCGAACACGGCCTTTGCCAGCTTGGGCTTCGTGCCGATGAGCTTGCCGTCCACGTAGAGGCTGTAGCCCTTCGGAACGCCGGCGTAGCGGGCGGAGTCGCGGTCGTCCCAGACGATCGTGAGCATGTGGCCGCGATACGGCACGCGGTCCAGCCGGAAGTGATCCCACGGCGCGCCCACGACGGGATACAGCTCCACCGTATCGTCGTTACGCGGCACAAGTCCGCCGACGAGACGGATGATCAGATCGTTGTAGGTCGAGTGGAAGTAGTCCGGGCAGCCATACATCCGGCCGTCGTCGGCGTTGCCCTCCTCGTGAACGTTGGGCTTGAGCCAGGTGCCCTTGTCCTCGTACTGCAGCTTCGTGTAGGCGTTGAGAAGCTCATAGAGCTTTTCGGGGGTCACGTCCTTGGACTCGTAGACGCGGATGCCGTTGGCGAGTGCGTTGGCGACGATGCTCTCCGCGTGCGGCCAGACGGGGCCGTTCCAGTTGCAGAGCTGCACCTTGGGCGTATACATCGGGCATTTCATGCTCGCAGGTTGTGATCGGCCACGGCCCCCAGAACTGCTTGGGGTCGAGAATGCTCTTGAACGCGACGGCCTGGGACTTGGCCGGCAGCTCGAACGCGAATGGGTAGATTCCCACGCATTCTTTGACGGGCGCCGGGTAGTTCTCGCCGACCGGGATCGAGTAGAAGAAGTCGTTGTCCCACATCTGGTTGCGAACCGCGCCCTGGATGCGTTTGGCAAGCGCGTCGAACTTCGCGGCCTCGTCGTTGTTGCCCAGCTCTCGCAGCGAATCGGCGACCGCGCGGGCGTTGGCGTAGTAGTACGACGTGTAATCCGGCCGCCAGAGCCTGGTTTCCTTGGTGCGGTCGTAGTCATTGAGCGCGAACCACGCCGGCTGCCATTCCATGCCCGGTCGCCCAGTGGCTGGGAGGCGCGAGAAGGTAGGCGGTGTCGGTGCGGGTCGCGTCGAGCTTGAACGGGAAGGCGGACTCGGTGTCCTCCTGCCAGGCGGGCAGCAGTTCGGTAAGGCGATTCTTGTCGGGATGAACGAGATACGCGCCCCAGAGAGTCGATGCGATCCAGTGCGTGTAACCGCCGAACCGGCGGCCGTTGGGTTCGCGGCGCCTGCCTAGAATGTCGGCCTGGCCGTAGGCGTATTTGCCGTCGCGCAGCCAGCGGACCTCGTCCATTATGTGCGGGGCGGAATAGGTGATGTGGCGCGTGTAGCCGCCGCGCTTGCCCTCGTAGAAGCCGGGAATGCCGTTTTCCTCGGCGTAGTTGACGCGCACCACGAACCAGCGGTAGTAGAAGCATCGCTTCCAGATGGGGTCGGGGCAGTCGAATGTGGGGATCTCGTCGGCGAGCCACTTCTCGATCTCGGCGCGCTGCTTATGCGTGCGGATTCGAAGCGCGCTCCCGAACCGATCGAAGCCGAGCATGGCCGAGAACGGGTAGCGCGATAGCTGATCCGGCTCGACCGCGAGGCCCTTGAGCTCGGCGGCCATCGCTTTGACCGAGGCGGGAGTCTGCGACTCCGGCGCGGGCTCGTCGGTCGCGATCTTGACGGGCTTGTCCAGGCCCATCACCCCGGCGAGGCTCTTGATGTCCTCCGGCTTGAGCGCGGTGTTCCAGATCATCACGTCGGAGATCGAGCCGTTGAAGCCCTCGCCGACCCCCCAGCCGCCAATGGTCCAGCCCACAGGGTCCTTGGGCCAGGGGCTGACCTTCTTCGACGCGATCTCCGCGCCGTTGACGAACACCCTCGCGAGATTGTCCGAATCCATTGTGACCGCGACGAACGCCCAATCGTCCGTGGGCAGCATCGTGTCCACGATCCAGTCGCGGCCCCATATCGCCAGCTTGATCTGCTCCGGGCTGACCACAAGTCCGCCCGATTCGCAAGCGCCGACCACCTGCCCCCATCCGCCCGCATCCGACAGCTTCACTTTTGCCGCGAGCGTGAAGTTGTTGGTGAACTTGAGCTTGGCGGGCGAGCCGATCTCGACGCGCGTCCCGCCCTTCATCGCTAGCCGTTCGTCGTCACCCCAGATCGGGCTGACGATCTTCCCGTCCGCGGGTTTGGCGGCCAGCGAGGTCACGGCGTCACGCGCGACATCGCCCTTGCCCTCATCGAGCTTGTAGTAGGCGGCTGGAAGAGGATAGGACGCGCTCACATCCACCGCCCGCGCGGTCGCGGCGGCACACAGTGTGGCGGATATGGCTAACAGCATCAGCAATCTCATCTGCCTCCTGAGGTCTCTTGCCGGACGACACCGCCACCCTTAAGCTGCTCTTGCAGACTCATCTTTTCCACCCATCAGATATATCACCGGCGAGTCCAGAATGGTACCGAGGAAGTGGTCGGCAGACCCGACGCGCTCCTTGAACTCTGCCTCAGACATTACTACGGGGTTGATTGCCCGGCCTATCCCCGCGGATTTGAGCAGCGAGACGATGCGCTGAACCGTCACTTCGCCAACTATCAGCAGATCGACGTCGCTTTGCGCGGTTACGTCACCCCGCGCGAACGAGCCGAAAACCAGCGCTCGCCGGATCGATCCGGCTTCGGGCGACAGAGCATCGCGCAGCGCATCGGCCACGCCGACGGTCTTGATGAACATCGAACGCAGATCGGGCACGATCGGGCAGCGTTCGTTGATGCTGAAATACGTCTGCCTTCCGCTGGCTTCCTTCGTCACAACTCCAGATTCGCTGAGCCTGGCCATCTCCAACTGCGCGCTGCGCAGGGATACACCTGCCCTGCCAGCGAGTTCCCTGAGATAGAATCTGCCGCCCGGTTCAAGCAGAAGCACCTTCAACAACGCGACCCTCGACCTCGATGTGAATAGCTCCTGAAGCACGTTCGCCTCCGTCGTATGCATTTCTTATACAATTGTATGCAAAATGCATACGATGTCAAGTCACTTCCCCGCCACCGCGCCGTACGCCTGCATCAGCCTGTCCTTCGAAAGCCGGCCGCCGAGCACGAACACGCCCTCGCCGTCGTGGCTTTCGAGAAAGGCCGAGAGGTCCTCGACCATCTTCGCGCGGTCGGCGACGCTGCCCTGCTCGGCGCGCTGCTTGAGAATCGCCATGTCCTTGAGCGCGAAGTCGGCGGAGGTGAGCAGCGCGGCTACGGCCGGGTCGCCCGATTGGCTCTCCAATGGGGCCTTGGCCTCGGTCAGCTTGTCCATATAGCCGGTCAGTTCGGCAGGGGTTTTGGTTGTCGTGCCGGGTATTCGGCAGCCGTGGCGGACGGTGTCTTCCATCGCCATGAGAAGCGCGCGGGCGGCGTCGGCGTTCTCGCCGTATCGCGCGGCGCAGAACTCGGAGATGACCGCGTCCACGTCGATGTCCGGGTTCCACGAGAGCTTCGAAAGCACGTAGTGGTTCAGCTCGTAAGTGCGCCAGTCGCCCGGCTCGCAGTAGCTGGACATACCGTTGGTGCCGACCCTGGCATACCACTTCATATCGGCCTGCATGTAGTGCGGGATGATCACCGGCAGCGAGTCCCAGGCGTATTTGCGATAGTAGGAGTAGATCGACAGGTCGCCCTTGAACGCCTTGCGCCACGCCTGGACGTCCTTCGCGTACTCGGCGTTGCGCGGCGAGGACGGATCATCGATCTGCACCTCGAAGCACTGCGCTATCGGGCAGAAGTCGATGAGCACCGAGGGGTCCATCGGTGGGTCTGTAGGCGGGTCGGTGTAGACCGCGTAGGCGATGCACTCGAACCGGGTCTTGACGCCCTGCTCGCGCGCCTTGCCGATCACTTCGCGATACCAGCCGCGCCTGCCGGTCGGCGGGCGTGCCGAGCTTCTTGCAGTTCTCGCACTCGCACCATTTCGATCCGTCCGGCGGCCAGAAGTCGAATATGTCGATCTCGGGATGCGCCTTGAGATACGCGACCACGTTCTTGGCGAGGAAGTCCACCGCGGCCGAATTCGATGAGCAAAACACCCTGCCGTGGGCTTCACTGCGCTTGCCGGTCTCGTCCATGCCAAGCCATTCGGGATGCGCTTTGACCTCGGGCATTTCGGCGTTGATGAAGTTCTGGTAGCCGTGACCGCCGACCTCGAGCGTGATATCGCGCTTCCTCAGTTCGGGTGTGAGCGCCTCACGCCAATTGTCCCACTTGACGCGATCCTGGCCCTGGTAGTCCGTGGGCACGACGAGCGTATTGCGGCGGGTCTTGCTCATCCACTCGATCAACTGCTTGAGGTTCTCGGCGTTGTGGGTATGGCCCTCCTCGACGTAGAGCTTGCGGAACTTCATTGCGGGCTTCTCGACCACAGGCCCGTCAAGCTCCAGCACGAGCTTGCTCTTCTTGGGCACGAACTCGGCCGCGCCGCCGTAGAACGAATACTTCGGCGCAAGCCACTTGCAGCCGAGCCGCTCCAGCAGGTCGTAGACGGCGTAGAGAATGCTGCGGTCGCGGCCACCTGAGAGGACCAGCCGGCCGTCCTTGATCTCGATGGAGTAGCCCTCCCTCGCCGAGGCTCGTGTCCTTGCGCACGACTATCGCGCCCGTCGGGCGGATCGTCGGTCACGGTCGTCCCCGCAATAGGATTAGCTGCCGGTGAGTGGTGTATCACCGGTCATCGCCTCGACTATCTCGCTCATGCCGACCGGCTTGGCACTCGCTCTAGGGCCTGTGCAGAGAACACGAGCGAGGTAACGTTGCTCGCCATCCACGAGCGTGAAGCTGTCCGCTCTGGCGCACGAGCACATGGAAGCCACCAGTCCCAAGGCGAGAAAGGCGATGAAATGTGCGGTTGTCACGAGAACCCTCTCACAGTGCCTCTGTCTTGCCGCTGGCAACGGATCGCTCCGCGGCGTCGAGCATCGACGTGACTTCGAGGGCATCGTCGAGCGTCACCGGCAGCTCGCCACCGGCAAAGAACTTCACGACTTCGGTAAGCTCCAGCGGATAGAGCAGGGCGTTCTCGGCGGTGAACGGAACGGCTTTCTTCTCGGACCGCACGCTGCCGCCGTAGGCATACGCGCCCTCGGTAAGCTCAACTACGCCGCGCTTGCCTTCGCCGTAGTCCACGATCGAAACGACCCCGACCGAGTCGCGCTTCGCAAACACGCCCTTCGCGCCGCGGCCCATCGCGCGCTGCAGCATCTCGAACGCGTGAACGCCATACCACACTATCGAGCTGCCTGCCGGAGCCTTGCCCAGCGGGCCGTAGGTGGAGGCGTATTTGACATCGCCGACCGCCTTGACCGCCTCGATCGCCTCGATCAACGCGGGCACGAAGCGCAGCGAGGACGACGAGAACACCTTCATATTGTTCGCCTTGGCGATCTCATAGATCTTTTTCGCGTTGGCGGTGTTGTCGGCCATCGGCTTGTCGAGAAATACCGGCTTGCCGAGCTTGGCGCACTTGGTGAAGTACTCGACATGATAGGCCGGGTCGTTGATCTCCAGCATTATCGCCTCGCACTCGGCCACGGCGTGGTCGAAATCCTCGGTCACTTCGACGCCCCACCCCTCCAACTGCTTCTGGCGCGTATCGAGGCCATCCTTGTCCTGAAACGGGGTCTCGAACCGCATGCAGCTCACGACCCGCGCTCCGTCCACGTGCTGCGCGGCCGGGCAGTCCGGCGCCTGCAGGCACTTCGTGAAAGCGATCGAGTGGCTCGTGTCCAACCCGACCATACCGATTCTGATCTCTTTCGACATTAGCTAGTCCTCCAGACTTCGTCGTCCAACTCAAGCAAACCAGAGGTAAGGTTATGCCAGACGCCTGGATTTGTCAAGCGCAGGGAATAGGCCGCCGGGAACAGAAGAGGCATTGGTAGGCAGGAGGCAATGATGAGCATTCGCACCGCAATACTGGGCTACGGCCGCAGCGGCAGCACGATGCATGCCGGTCCGATTGAGAGCAACGACGCATTCACGATGGCCGCGGTCTGCGACATCGACCCCGCGCGCCGGAAGCAGGCCGAGGAACGATTCGGCTGCAAGACCTACGAGGACTATCACGAGATGCTGCGCGACGAGCAGCTCGATCTAGTCTGCGTGATAACGCGCAGCGATCAGCACTGCCGAGATGACCTGCGACTGCCTCGCCGCGGGCGTCAACGTGCTCGTGACCAAGCCGTGGGCGGTGAACGCCGCCGAGGCCGAGCGTATGATCGCGGCCCAGAAGGCATCGGGCATGAAGCTGCTGCCGTGGCTGCCGGCGAGGCGGGGTTCCGACCTTCGCCGACTTCGCGAACTCGTCTCCGAGGGCGCTATCGGCAAGGTGTTCATGGTGCGGCGCGTCGTAAGCAGCTTCGGCACGCGCGATGACTGGCAGACCGAGCGCCGCTATGGCGGAGGCTATCTGCTCAACTGGGGGCCGCACATCGTCGATCCGCCCATCCTGCTCGTGGGCAGCCCGGTCAAGAGCGTGTATGGACGCATGAAACAGACGATCAACCCCGGCGACGTCGAGGACGTCTTCATGGCCGTGATGACGCTTGAGGACGGCACGATCGTGCAGGTGGAGTATACGATCTCGGCGGAGAAGCTCCCGAGCTGGGTGCTGCAGGGTGACAGAGGGACGATCATCGTGCGCGGAAACGACCTGGCAATCCATCGCGCGCAGCTCGCCAGCGCCGCCGATCCAACCCAGTTCGCCACGATGCAGTCGAAGGACGACGCGGTCACCCACGAGACCATCCAGGGCGCGCTCTACGGCGCCGAGCACGAGATCTACTCGGAGGTCGCCGCCGCCATACGCGGGGAGTGCGACTTTGCCGTCAAGCCCGAGGACGCGCTCGAACTATCGCGCATACTGGACGCCGTCCGCGCATCCAACGAACAGAACCAGGTCATCAGGCTGCAATAGCCGCATTCCTGAGTAGGTCGATCCTGAGCATCCTGAGCTTGTCGAAGGAGCGAAGGATGGACCGTATCGAAGGACTGCGGCGGACGGGAACTCGTTTCCCAGAGGAGGACTTGACCGTGAAGTATTCGTTCATGAGTTTCTCTACACCTGCGCTCGATCTTGCAGGCATGCTTGAGGCAGCGCATAAGTATGGCTATGACGGCATCGAGCCGCGTCTCGACGCCAAACACGCGCACGGAATCGAGGTCGCCGCCACGTCGCCGAGCGCAAGTCCATCCGCAAGCAGGTCGATGCTCAGCGGCATCGATCTCGCCTGCCTGGCGACATCGATCACCTACGCCGACCCCGCAAAGACCGAAGATATGATCGCGCAGACACGCGAGCGAATCGACCTCGCGGGCGACCTCGATGTGCCGGCGATTCGCGTCTTCGGCGGCAAGATTCCCGATGAGGTGACGCGCGAACAGGCCATCGATCTGCTCGTCAGCTCGCTTTCGGAAGTGGCGGATCAGGCCGGGGAGCGGAAGGTGACGGTCTGCATCGAGACGCACGACCATTGGTGCGACCCGGCGCACCTCGCTGCGGTGCTGGCGCGCGTGAACCATCCCGCCATCGCCGTCAACTGGGACATAATGCACCCGGTGCGGACAGCCAGGGTCTCGATGGACGACGCCTTCGCGGCGCTGAAGCCGTATATCCGGCACCTCCACATCCACGACGGCACCATCGCCGACGGCAAACTCGCCCCGATCGGAACCGGCGACATCGACCACCGCCGCGCGCTCGAACTGCTCAAGACCATCAACTACGACGGCTTCATCAGCGGCGAGTGGATCAACTGGGAGCCATACGACGTTCACCTGCCGCGCGAGTTGGCGGCGATGAAGAAGTATGAGCAGGAACTTGCTCCGTCATCGTCGTAGGAGCGTCTCCAGACGGCGATTGCCTGGCACAGTGCCGGCGGATTCGGGTTCTGGAGAACCCTCCACACTATTTCGTCCGCGGCCTGCCCGCAAGTAGTATTGCCGGTTTTTCGCGGGTGCTGAGCGTGGACGGGCGTGCAGCCTCTTGACATGGCATACGAGCAAGAGGTATACCTGAATTGTAAGTTGGGCTTGTCGCGAGTCTGGTCCCTTCGTGTGGTCCACTGGGGAGGAAATACCATGAAACGTAACACGTTGCCGTCGCTGGTTGCGGCAATAGCCATCTGCCTCGCCATCTTTCAAGCGGGAGTTTCCGCGAATGCGCTTGGCGTACCCGATTCGGATACAACGCGCTCGTCGCGCTGTATAACAGCACCGACGGGCCGAGCTGGTTCTATAACGATAACTGGCTGACCGCAAACACGCCGTGGTATGGCGTGGCGGTCAATGACGGCCACGTATCGACCCTGAACCTGCAGTCGAACAACCTGACCGGGCCCTTGCCGGCTGATCTAGGCAACCTGACGCATCTCTGGTATCTTTCTCTGAACGACAACCAACTCTCCGGACAGATTCCGGACGAGATCGGCAACATGGCCGGGCTTGTGGTCGTGCAGTCTGAGTGGCAACACGCTCGCCGGCGACATCCCGTCATCGTTTGTCAATCTGACGACATTGGTCTACTCTGATCTGAGCTACAACGCCCTGTCTTGCTCGGACCCGGCGGTGGTGTCATTCCTGTCTACCAGAGACTGCTGCTGGCAGATCACGCAGACGGTCCCACCGACAGGCGTCACCGCGGTGCGTAACGGCAGCGGCGCCGCGAGGATATCCTGGACGCCAGTCTCGTTCAACTACACGGGCGGCTACTACGAAGTCGGCTGCAGCTACACCTCCGGCGGCCCGTATACGTTCGACCCGGCCAACCGCACGGAGGATAAGTGGCAGGAAGGCCTGTGGGTCAACGGACTCGACCCAGGCCAGCCGGTCTACTTCGTCGTGCGTACCGTGACCCCGCCGCATCCGCAGAATCAGTCCACGCTGACCAGCGCCAACTCACCGGAAGTCGCCGCGCAGGTGCTGCCGCCGGCCACCAAACTGACGCCCGACGGGACAAGCGTCTGGAGCGATGAGGTCATCATAACCGCGGTGTTTCCCGACTGCTGCTACGTCGAAAGCCTGGACCGCAGTTGGGGGCTTCGCGTCGAGAGTCCCGACGGCGGCTATCCCGACCCCGGCACAAAGGTTCAGGCCTATGGCGTGATGCAAACGAACGACGACGGCGAGCGCGTCTTTAAGGTCGGAGACGGATATGCGACGGGCACTGGCAGCGTCGCCCCGCTGTGCATGCCCAACAAGATGCTCGGAGGCGGCAACTGGCACTTCGACGCGGACACCGGCATCGGCCAGCGCGGCGTCACCGGCGGCGCCGGCCTCAACAACATCGGCCTGCTGGTCAAGACTACCGGCGCGTGCACCTACGTTGACGATCACACGTTCATCATCGACGACGGCTCCGGCGTGGGCGTCACCTGCATAACCCCGCCGACGATCATGAACAACCCCGCATGGCAGCGCGCGGCCGTCACGGGCGCATGCTCGATCAAGAGAGACGGCGCAACCTACCGCCGCGCGATCATGGTCACCAGCGTCGATCCCATCACGTCCGGGCCGCCGGAAGGCATCACCGGCCGGTGGGAGATGACGACGACCTCGGGCGACCTGGCGGGCGTGTTCGGCATGCTGCTGGTCCAGCAGGGCAGCGCGGTCGCCGGAAGCGTCCGCGGGATAGAGCTCACGGACGGGCAAATGTCCGGCGATACCTTCACGGCGACGTTCAGCCCGGACGACGAGGAGCTATCCTCTCCTCAATGACGCTCGACGGCGATACGCTCACCGGCACGTGGGCCGAGAGCGGGGGCGAATGGAGCTTCCCGATCGAGTTCCATCGGGTCGGATCCGATCCGATGTCGCCCTACACCGGCCGGCCGCAGGTGCTCGACGCGGACTGCAACGGCTGGTCGATCAACATCACATGGGACAGGCCGGTAAACGGCTGGGACTACGATATTCGCAACGAGAACAATCAGAGCATCGCGGACTGGGACGCGAACTACAACTGCACGTATGAGCCCAATGCGCACACCTATCACATTCCGCTGCACACGACCGCACCCCTTGTGCCGGGCGAGACCTACACGGTATACCTGGAGTGGCCCGACGACGACGAGACGGTTGACTGGCACGACCCCTACGGCATACCGGCTTGGGACTGGTCCGGCGACTGCTACAGCTTCGAGTTCACCTACCAGCAGCTTCCGCCGGCGCCGGGTATGATCCTCGGCTACCACACCCCGGGCATGCCGGCGCAGTGGGTAACGATCACTGCTCAGTGGCCTTCGGGATGCAGCGGACTCAAGCTCTATCAGAGCGCCGATAAGGCCGTCTGGCACGACACCGGACTCATTCCGACGCCGCGGTTCGGCAGCGGTGACTTCACTTTCGAACTGCCGTCGAGCGCTTACTTCCGCGTGACGGCGCTGGCCGGCGGCCTGGAGAGCCCTCCGAGCCAGAAGGTCCACGCGCGGCCGTTCGAAGTGGAGACCAGCGGGATCGTCATCGACACGCCGCCCGAGGGCGCGACCGGTGTCTCGCAGACGCCCACCATATCCTGGCACCCGGCGTGGACGCAGTCGGTCACCCTCCAGCGCTACGGCCTGAAGGTCATCGACCCGGCAACGGGTGACGTGATGTGGTCACCCACAACCGCGCAGAATCCGCCGCAGACTTCGCTTCTCTACGGCCAGACCGGCGGAGTGCTGTCCGGCCCGGCGACCCCGCTTGCGCGCGGCACGGCGTATTCGATTCTCTTGGGCGCGTTCGACAACGAGAACTGGATGTTCGCCACCGCGCCGGAACGGCACTTCACGACAACGGCGGACGGCAACACCGGAGGCACTCCCGAGGATTATGCGGCAATACATGCCCTGTTCGAAGCCATGAAGACCGCTCTCGAAGCGCACGACCTGAACGCCGCGATGGCGCTGTTCTCGGAGGGCTACCTGCAGGATGGCGTGGACAAGGCGACTCAACAGTCCTATATCGAGGAAGGCGTTGCACATGTGGTCTCAGTCGAGTATGAGATCACCAGCATCACCGTGGACGGTGACGCCGCCCTGGTCGGCGCTCCGATGACGGTGACGTTCGACAACCAGGACCCGATCAGCTTCACGGAGCCCTCCAGCGGAAGCGACGGCCTGGGCATGGGATGGCTGACCAAGCAGGGCGGCGAGTGGCTGATCTATGGCGACCAGCAGCGTGGCAGAGTCGATGTCTACACGTGCAGGATGCCGGACGGCTCGTATGCGCTGTGGGCAAACGCCGCGGGCGTCGGCCTCACCGCCGCGACGATCCAGGGACCGTATATCTCGCCGACCGACCTGACCTACGATCCGGAATGGAACGAGTTCTACGCCTGGATCGCCCCCTGGCAGACACCGAACGTCGGTGACGTGTATACGTTCGATCTTGACTACGGCGGCGTAGACCACGAGATTCAGACCGATTCGATCGCCAGCCTCGTTCCGGTCAGTCCCACGCTCTTCGCCAACGCTCAGCCCGACAGCACGATCCTGCTGACGTGGGATGACGTGAGCGGGCTGGTGCCGTACGCGTCGCGCTACTCAGTTGAAGTGGACGGCCCGAACGGCTTCCATTGGCAGAGCGGCGACCTGAGCCTGGACACACTCGGCGCGGTCGTCACGGGGATTGTTGACGACGGGTTCTACGACTGCCGGGTGTATATCTACGATGATTTCGATGACGCGGCGCAGGGAGAGACGAACGTCATAATAGGCGAGGGCCCGCCGCCACCGCCGTTCTAAGTGATTTACGCTCAGTGAGTTGTATCACGTCACCCTGAACTTGATTCAGGGCCCAGGCGTGGATGCTGAATCAAGTTCAGCATGACGTGCTGTGCAAGTTGAACGGCGTAAATCACTTAGCTAGACCACGGTGACAGGCCGGGGCATTCGCCCCGGCCTTTTTTCCTATCCTCCCTCCCCTTGCGCCATAACCCCAGCAGAAATATCCGCGCGAATGGTTGACTTGGCAATCAAACACGGGTATATACGTGCTCGGCAGGATGCGGGCGGCCGTCAAGGCAAGGGGGAACGGATAGATGGGGAAGTCGATTGTCAAGTCGCTCGCGTTTGTCTTCTGCATGGCGCTGATTCCGGCGTTGGTTTGTGCAAACGGCCTTGGAGTGCCGGACCCGGAGTATGACGCGCTCGTCGCGCTGTATAACGGCGCCGACGGCGCAAACTGGGTGGATAACACCAACTGGCTGACGCAAGATCCGGGCTGGTACGGCGTCACGGTCGAGGGCGGGCACGTCACGGCCCTCAACCTCTGGGCCAACAACCTCTCCGGCACGATCCCGCCCGCGCTGGGCAATCTGACCGGCCTGCGCACGCTCGATCTGGGAGGCAACCCGATCACGGGCCAGATCCCGCCCGAGTTGGGCAACTTGACCGGCCTGCAGATACTCCACCTGGCCTGCGATCTCAGCGGCCAGATCCCCGCCCAGTTGGGCAACCTGACCAGTCTTCGTCAGCTCAACCTCGAAGCCAACGAGCTTGCCGGGCCGATACCGCCCGAACTGGGCAATCTGACGAACCTGGAGACCCTCGTCCTCCACGACAACGAGCTCAACGGGGATATTCCCGACACGCTGGGCAACCTGTCGAACCTGATGTCGCTCCAAATCCAGTGCAACCAGCTCAGCGGAGCGATCCCGGACACATTCGGCAACATGAAGACCCTGTATTTCCTCTACGCCAGCCGGAACCGCCTCAGCGGGCCGATTCCCGACGCGATGGGCGATATGACGAACCTGGAATGGGTCGATCTCAGCGATAACCGAATCAGCGGGCAGATCCCGGCATCGCTGGGCAGCCTGTCGAACCTGCTGTATCTGTACCTGCAGGGCAACCAGCTCTCGGGCGAAATCCCCTCGACGATCGCCGCCATCGCCGGCCTGCATGCGGTCGATCTCGGCTACAACTCGCTGTCGGCATCGGACCCCGACGTCGTCTCGTATCTGGCGACGAGGGACTGCTGCTGGCAATCCACACAGACCGTGGCCCCTGGCGGGGTCTGGGCGTGGCATGCCAGCGGGGGCTCCGCGAAGGTGAGGTGGACGCCTATTGCATTCACCTCCGAGCCGGGCTACTACGAGGTCGGTTACGGCTACACGCCGGGCGGGCCGTATACGTTCGACCCGGCCAACCGCACGCCCGACAAGACGCGGGGCTATCTGTGGATCGGCGGGCTCGATCCGAATAAGACGGCGTATCTCGTGATGCGCACGGTGACCCCGGCGCATCCGTTTAACCAATCGACCCTGACCAGCTCGAACTCGCCTGAGCTGACTGTGTCGCCGCTCCCGCAGGCCGGCAAGGCCCTTGCTGACGGCACTGACGTCTTGCTCGACGGCGTCGTCACCGCGACGTTCGACGACTGCTGCTACGTCGAGAACGAGAACCGCGCGTGGGGGATTCGCGCACAGAGCGCCGATGGGGTCTATCCCGACCCGGGCTTCTCGTGCGAGGTCTTCGGCACGATGAAGACCAACGCGGACGGCGAGCGTTACGTCGAGGTGATCGATAGCAGGATCACCGGCACGGCAACCGTCGAACCACTCTACCTCACCAATCGCGCGCTCGGCGGAGGCGACTGCGACGGTCAGATCGGCGTATCGGGCGGCGCGGGGCTCAACAACATCGGCCTGCTCGTTCGCACGACCGGCGCCTGCTCCTACATCGATGACCACACGTTCACCATCGACGACGGCTCCGGTCTCAGCGTGCGCTGCGAGACCCCGCAGGAGATAGTCGTAAGCCCGACCTGGCACTACGTGACCGTAACCGGCGTCAGCTCGATCATGCGCGGCAGTACTTCGAGCATTCGCCGGGTGCGGGTGAAGGTGGTCAAGATCTAGAGCCGAACGTGTTCAGTTCTCCGGGAATCTCCACCCCGGCAGCAGCGCGTGCTTCGAAGCAGGACACCACCCGCGTGGTGTAGAATACAGGCAGGACGACGTACCGGAGACGCCGACGCGAGCGCATCGAAGCACAAGTTCTACGGCGGCCTGGGCCACACAGCCGACTCGACCGGCCTGACCTACATCCGCGCCCGCTACTACGACCCGGCGGTGGGGAGGTTCGTAAGCGAAGATCCGGCGTACAACGGACTCAACTGGTACGCCTACTGCGGCAACGATCCAGTCGAGCAGAGATTGACCCCAGCGGCCGGACATCGCTAGCTGAGACCCTTTGGTCGTCCGGCACATCAGCGTCGTTGAGCGGAATATGGAACGGTCTCTGCAACCTGGGAGGGCAGTTCGAATGGGATCAATCCTTCGGCGAACAGGCAGCCAACTTCGGGAAAGGATTTGCCGCGGGAGTTCTCGGCGGCCTGATAGCACCATTCGGGCTTGGTGGTTCGATGGCGGGAGCCTCTGTGCAGAACACGCTTACCAACATATTCGATGCCTCGGGGCCAGATGGCCCGCCGTCTGGAGGCCCTGGTCAAGCACAGAGTGATCTTTCGGGGCTCGCTTTTCGCCCCGAACGCACTGCAGCTATCGGTAGCACGGGAGCGAGATGACTGATCGTTGGCACAACTACTTTCGATGCCTCGGGGCTGGATGGCCCGCCGTCTGGAGGCCCTGGTCAAGCACAGAGTGATCTTTCGGGGCTCGCTTTTCGCCCCGAACGCACTGCAGCTATCGGTAGCACGGGAGCGAGATGACCGATCGTTGGCACAACTACTTTGAGGACGGTGCGGCGTGCTTCTGGACCGGCTCGATCATCGAGCGCATCCCCGCCCTGCGCAGCCCGACGGGCCGCGACTATCGGTCCTATCCGTCCCATCGGTCCTGTTTCTCCGAATGACTGACTTGTCCGCCCAGTCGGCGCAGGCCGACTTCGTGCCCTTGTTGCCGCGACTTCAGTCGCCGGGCCCCCACCGCCGAAATAATCCAAAAATGTATGCAACTAATGGACAACTCCTGCGTCTAATACCAATGGAGGACCCGCCATGCCCGCACACGCCAGACAATACGCCTGCAGTCCGCATTGCGTCGGACTGCGAACATCGGACATCGGACATATAGTCAAAACCCGCAAAACGGTTTCCGTCCACGCTCGAACTGAGCGTGAAACTGTTTTTCCTGAATCCGTTCCGCCAAGCGTGCAAGAACGTGCAACGCCGAGCCTGTTCCCTGTTCCTTATTCCCAGTTACCTCTCCACGCAGTATACTGTCTGGGGGCGATAGAGGAGACGGCGGGATGAGCGAGCAGCCGTATTCCGTCGGGCCGGTGCTGTGCGTCAAGCGAGCACGCTCGTTCGAGGAGGCGGACGCGAAGGTGAAGAAGGTAAGCACGTGGGACTGAGAATCGAGAATTGTGGATTGCGGATTGGGGGCTTGGGATTGGGGACTGTGAAGCGCTGTGTCTGCCTGGTGATTCTGGGGTGTTGCCTGATCGCGATGCTGTCCGGGTGCGGGAAGCCGACCGCGCAGGACGCCTGGCGCGCGATGAAGTCCGGCAATGATGCCAAGGCTCAGCGTATGATCGAGAGAAACCCCGATCTCACTCGTCTGCGCTGGTCCAACGGCGCCACATTGCTGATCTGTGCGGCGGAATGCCGCTGTCCGCGCACCGCCAGGATCCTGCTCGACAACGGCGCCGACGCCAACGCGGGAACCTACACCGGCTGGAGGTCCCTGCACTACGCGGCATCCAACGGCGACCTCAAGATGGCCAGGCTCCTGCTGGCGGAGGGGGCCAACCCCCGCCTCGCGACAGCAGACGGCGATACGTGCTTCGCGCTGGCCTGCCGGAAGGGCGGGAGCGAACTGCTGAGTGCGCTGCTCATCGAGGACCAGGATGTTGAGGACCGAAACCACTTCGGCATAGGTCCATTGCACGTCGCCGCCGCAAACGACAACGTCGAGGCCGCGCGATTCCTGCTGAGCAGAGGGGCGCGCGTCGATGCCCGGTCGAATGCCGGCTCAACGCCGCTCATGACAGCCTCGGCCGCCGGCAGTCTGCGATGCGTGCGCTTCCTGCTCGACCACCACGCCAATGTCGGGCTGACGGAAACGCACGGCTGGTCGGCCCTTCACTCGGCCGCGGGCAGCGGAAGCACGGAAGTGGCCCGGCTGCTGATCGAGAAAGGCGCGGACCGCAGCCTGCGGACCAAGGAGGGCGATTCGCCGTTTGCCTTCGCGTGCGGCAAAGGCGACGCGAAGCTCCTGTCGATGCTTCTGGTGCGCGATTCAGATGTCGAGACCCCAAACAAGTCAGGATACATGCCGATCTTCAGCGCCGCGGAGCGCGGCAATCGGGAAGCGGTTGGGTTTCTGCTAGCCAAAGGCGCGCACGTTGACGTCAGGAGCGAGGGCGGCAGGACGGCCCTGTTCTACGCGGCACGCGCCGGCAAGCCGGTGATGATGTCGGTACCTGATCTTGAAGGGCGCGAATGTCCGCGCGCGCTCCACGACTGGAGACACGGTCCTCCATTGGGCGGCCGGCGGCGGGAACATCGCGGCCGCCAGGTTCGTTCTTGACCAGGGCATCGACGTGAACGCGGTGTCCAAGTCGGGCGCGACCCCCCTTATGTATGCGGCAAATGCAAACCATCCCGCAATGGCCGCATTTCTCCTGAAGCACGGCGCGGACCCCAGAATCGCGGGCGACATAGGCTGGACCGCGATGCACTTCGCGGCGAAGCACGACTGCGTCAAGGTGGCCGAGGCGCTCCTCGCCAAGGGCGCTCTGGCTGACGCCCCAGACAAGGACGGTTCCACGCCCCTGCACGTCGCGGCCCGTGCGGGGAGCTTGAAAATGGTAAAGTGGCTGCTGGATCACCACGCCTCGATGGACGCCGCGAATAGCAAGGGCACGCCGCTCTGCGCCGCCGCGTCAGAGGGCAAGCTGGCGGTTGTGAAGCTGCTGGTGGAACGCGGGGCGGAAGTCAACGCAGTCGCGCCGCACGGCAAGACTCCGCTGTGCATGGCCGAGGGGCACAAGCACGCGGACGCGGCGAAGTACCTGGCGCAGCACGGCGCGCGGATGCAGTGAGCCTGCCTGATTGGGTAACCGGGCGCGGGACATCCCGTCTGATGTTGTTGGTGAACGAATCGGAAGGGGAGCTATCGTGAAGAACTGGAAAGCTCGTGGGTTGTGCCTCTCTCTGGCTGCCTTGCTGGTAGTTATGACCGCCGCATCGGCCGCGGTACGCAAGCCCAGCAATAAGTATACGCTCAGCATCGTGTGCTTCACGGCGACGCCGAAAAGCCCGAGGGTCGCGAAGATCAAGAGCTATGAGGAGATCGTCAAGCAGGCGCCGATACTGCCCGAAAGCGGGGCGCCGTTCGTGCTCGATCTCAGCACGCCCGCGCGGTTCATGCGGCAGATTCAGAGTGCGTCGAAGGACTACGACTTCACCCTTGTCGCGAGCGGCACCGTCACCTGCGAGAACAAGGCTGTCTGCCCGATCGACATCCCGCCAAGCCCCGACGATCGCTCTAAGGCCGGCTTCACCGGCGAGTGGTCGGCGACGGTCAAGGACTACAGCACGGTCACCCTCGACATAAGGGAGCTTACGCTCAACATGCTCCTGCCCGGCCAGAAAAAGGTGCTGCCGGTCCAGACGGCCAAGACCACGCGCACCGTCTCGCTCAACCGCACCTACATCCTCGGCGGCACGGCCAAACAGGAGAACAAGGTGACGACGCTCCGCATCTTCGCCGTATCGATTTCGCCGGGAGGATAGCAGGCAGTTGTCAATTGGCAATTGTCAATTGACAATTGGCCAGCGCGGTTCGCACCCTTGAAACGGCCTCCTCGACCTCGGCCTCTCCCGTGTGCCTCGACGTGACCATTCGGATGGCTCTCGGCGGGCGGGGGCTGGCGAGGACGCCTGCGGATCTGAGCTTGTCGACGACCTCTTCGGTCGAGAGGCCCGTGCCGGTGTGGTCGACGTTGACCATATTGGTCTCGACGCTGGTCATATCGACCGACAGGCCCGGAATCTCGGCAACGCCCCGCGCGAGGAGCTTGGCGTTGGCGTGATCGTCGGCGAGACGGTCGATCATGTTTGTGAGCGCGACAATCCCCGCCGCCGCTATCACACCCGCCTGCCTCATGCCGCCGCCGACGCGCTTGCGATGGAACCTGGCCCGGTCGATGAAATACCGGTTTCCGACGATCATCGACCCCAGCGGGCAGCTCAGGCCCTTTGAGAGACAAAACTGCACCGAATCGCAATCCGTTGCATACTCCGAGGCATCGACCCCCGCCGCTATCGCCGCGTTGAATATGCGGGCGCCGTCGAGATGGACCGCCAACCCGCGCTCCTTGGCGGCCGCGCAGAGTCGCTTGTGCAGATCGAGCGGAATCACCCGCCCGCCGCCGCGATTGTGCGTGTTCTCAAGGCAGAGCAGCCTCGCGGTGGGGTAGTGGATGTTGGGCTTGCGGATCGCGGCCGCGACCTCGTCGGGATCGAGCATTCCGGCGTGACTCGGCACGGGCATGGGGGTCCAGCCCGCGATGCTGCACAGCCCGCCGCCCTCGTAGTAGAAGATGTGCGCCTCGGAATCGACTATGACCTCCCCGCCGAGCCCGTCCGCGTGCGTCATCAGCGAGACGAGATTGCCCATCGTGCCGCTGATGACGAGCATGGCGGCTTCCATTCCCATCTTCTCCGCCGCCATCTCTTCGAGTTTGTTGACGGTCGGGTCCTCTCCGGAAACGTCGTCTCCAAGCTCGGCGCAGCGCATCGCGTCGAGCATCTCCTCGGTGGGCAGGGTCTGGGTGTCGCTGCGGAAGTTCAGGATGTGCATGAAAGGCCTCTCGTAACCGTGATTATCACTGCATTATAGCACAGCGACTCGCAAGCACCGGAGCGCCAGACAGGCATTATTACCAGTTGACACCAGTCGAGTTTTGGGATAATATGCGAATCGAGCCGGCGCAAAGTTCGGCATCAGGAGAAGAGGATGAATAAGCTGCACACGGCCTTCGTGTTCGCCTGCGTGCTGCTGTGCTTTGCCGCGGCCGCACAAGCTGAGCTGGTCAGCGTCTCTTCACAGTTCTCATCTGCCACATCTAGCGGCCCGCTGGGCGCGGGGGTCGAGTATCTGTTCACGGTGTCGGGGTTCTACTCGTACTCATACGGGGGGAGCTTGCCGATGCCGAGTTCAGCCACTATGACGGGGCATGGCACCAGTACCAGATCGCGCTCCCGGACACCGACCCGCTTGATCTGACCCTGAACGGCCAGTTCGTCGATTGGCTCGGTTCGGCCGATGGCGTCAACTACGCCCCGCACACGTACTCGCCGGACGGCGTCTATCGCTATTACTACATCGGGGACGGGTGGCCCGTCAGCTTACTGATCTACGATACGTCGTACTACGACAACTACGGTCAGTTGCTGGTGGACATTGACGAGGTGCCTGAGCCGTCGAGCCTGGCGGCGATGCTCGGCGGATGTGCCGGGCTGCTTGCCGCGGGCTTCCGCAAGCGCAAAGGGTAAAAACGCCCATTGACAGGCCTCAGCCGGCCTGCTATACTCTCACAAACAAGCGAATATCGTCGGCGTACAGGGTTAAGGGAAGACGGTGAGAAACCGTCACGGGCCCGCCGCTGTAACCGGGGACGATCCGGCTGTTACCACTGTCCCAGCATCTGGGATGGGAAGGAAGCCGGGGAGGGCGATCCGGGAGTCAGAAGACCTGCCTTGTCGCAATCAGCGCAACATCTTCGGAGGCAAAGATGTCGGACGCAGCATCCCCGTATTGCATTACACGGGCTTCCGTCCAAAAGGACTTCCGAAATGGGCGAGAGGCCCGTTTCGCATTATGTGGGCAGTCCACGCGGGGCCCGCATACCCTTCGATACGGCCCTTCGGGCCTACTCAGGGCATGCGGGTCTCGGCTGGGTTCACGCTCATCGAGCTGCTGGTGGTGATCGCCATCATCGGCATCCTCGCGGCGATCCTGTTCCCCGTCTTCGCGTCGGCCCAGCAGTCCGGCAGGACGCGCAAAGTGCGCGGAGCAGCTCAGACAGATCGTCGCGGCCAACCTCGCCTACGCCGACGATAACCACGGCCACTTCGCCCCCGCCGCGTCGGACATCTTCGGAGCGAACCTCCACCGCTGGCACGGCGTCCGCGCGACGTCCGATTCCGACTTCGAACCCACTCGCGGACCGCTTTGGCCGTATCTGGGCCGCAGCGCCGGGGTCAAGAAATGCCCGCTGCTGCTCGATGCTGCGAACCGGCGCGCAGGTCCAGACCACGGCGTATGAGTCCGGCTGCGGCGGGTTCGGTTACAACTACCTCTACGTCGGCGGCACCTACTATCGCAACACCGCGTCGGTCGCCCAGCACGTGACGTCCACGTCCGGCGACCTGCGCAGCGCCTCGCAGACAGTCATGTTCACCGACGCCGCGATGGCCCGCGTCAAGAGCGGCTCGGTCGTGCTGGTCGAGGAGTCGTTTGCCTACGCGCCATACCTGCCCGATTCGACCGGCGGGGTCACGCCCACCCAGTTGAGTCCCTCGGTCCATTTCAGGCACTCGGGCCGGGCCAACGTCGGCTGGTGCGACGGTCACGTGACCAGCGAGAGGATGAGCTTTTCGAAAGACGGCGAGAACGCCTACGGCGTGGACAGCAGGTCATACGACCTCGGCTGGTTCGGCCCCCACGACAACAGCCTCTGGGACAACAGATGATGAGATTTGCTATTTCCTATTCACTATTGACTATTTGCCTTGCTCGCGCATTGTGCCGCGCCGGCGGTACAGGCAGCGCCGGTGGCCGATCCGTTCGCGGACGCGGTGGCCAGCTACTGCACCCGGCCCGGACTGGTCCGGCTCGGACTACAAGGACTCCTCTCTCGCGCTCGGCGCGCCGGTCGGGGGTTACGTGACGGAGCCGACTAACACCTCGCTGGTGACGCTCGGCGACGGCGGGAACATCGTGCTGCGGTTCAACGATCCTGTCACCAACGACCCGCGCCATCCCTATGGTCTCGACTTCATCGTGTTCTCCAACGCGCAGGTGCAAGAGAAGGCCGATGGCTTTGTGAGATGGCAGGAACTGGCGTTTGTCGAGATCAGCCAGGACGGCTCGACCTGGTATCTCATCAAGCCCAGCATCTACCCGGCGAACCTGCGCATGTGGGCAGGCTCCCCCCAAACCCGGACCCGCACAACTACGACATCGGCGAATCCTACACCGCCGTCAGCGGCTATGCAGAGTACACGCCAACCGTCGGCCTGCCCCAGAACCTGCACTACCCGACTTTCCCGGTGTCTCCCGCACGGACGAGGAGCTCTACACCGTCCCCGACCGACCCAGCGGCATCCGCGACCTCGGCTACACCAACCGGGTTCGCTTCGATTTCGGGACGGGCGGAGGCGACGCGTTCGACATCGCCGACGCAATACTCGAGACCGCGCCGGGCGTGCCGCTGATCGTGGGCGGCCAGACCGTGCCCGCGGGCATCGAGTGGTTCAGATACGTCCGCCTCACCGACGCGCGTACCGGGCGATTCCTGGCCCTTGCTGTTCGACGTCGCGGCGGACATCGACGCCGTCTCGCGCACGCGCCCGGCCCTGAGCATTGGCGAGTTCAAGACTTGCTCGCCCGGCGACTACGGCCTGATCACCCAGGCGATCGTCACCGCCGTCTATCCGAACGAGTTCTTCATGGAGTCGCCGGACAGGTCGGCTGCGATGCGCGTCAACTGGGACGGCCGCTTCGCCGCCGACGGCGAGCGCGACCTGAACGTCGGCGACAAGATCACGATCAACGGCCATCTCTCGAAGTCCAACGGCCGGTTCAGCATCGACGACCCCATGCTCTCGTATACCGCGATCGACCAACCGTTGCCCAAGCCCCTGGGCATGCCGATCCGCAGCCTGGGTTCGGACATGGCGTATGGTCTGCGCGTGCGCACATGGGGCAGGATCGCCGATCCGGGGGACGGTTACACGTTCACGGTTTCCGAGGACGGCCGCACAGTCACCGTTACCAGCGAGGACTACGTCATACCCAAGTCGGCCGGCACGCTCGTGTGCGTGACCGGAATCTGCGACAGAGAGGAGGGAACCGGCCAGACGATCATCAGGGTTGGTGACCCATCCACAGACCTAACCGCCATTCCTTGACCGTTCCACACGCGGCTGTAGATCGCGCGCGGTCTGGACTTTCGACTTTCAACTTTGGACTTTCAACTACTTTGAAGGAGAAGAGATTGAGAAGACTGCTTTGCGTTCTGAGTATCGCAGTGCTTGCGTCGGTCAGTTGCGCGAGCGCGAACGCCGCAGCGATGTATTCGCCCGGCATGAACACCATTGATCTTGAGATCGCGATGCCGAGCGGAGGTTTCGTCGGAGGATTCGACGCGCTGCCGAACGGCAACTACCTTGTCAACGACGGCCACGCCATCCGCGAGATCTCGGCGAGCGGCGCCCCGGACACGACGCTCTACTCGTTTGCCGCTCCGGTCTTTGGCTCGTTCGTCCGCTACAACCCGGCGGATGGCAGGGTCTACTTCGGCGAATCGAGCACGGGCGACATCTTCGCGTTTTCGTACGCCAACCCCGGCAATGTGGGCCTGGTAACCAACATGCCGGGCGATTTCGACATGGATTTCAGAGAGGGTCAAGCCGTACATCGTAGGATCGGCTGACTGGGCGAACTCGTCGATCTACCTGCTGCAGGATACGGGCCCCGCGCTGATCGCCACGTGCGATGGGCCGTCGGGACCGCTGGCGTTCGATTCGGACGGTAATCTCGTCTACATCCCGGCAAATCCCGGTGCTGGTACGGAGATCATTCGCTGGTCGAGCGCGGATGTCGCGGAGCCGAGGTCCACCGTCGCGATCAGCCGGCCTGACGCCGAAGTGCTCGCGACGATAGACGCCGGCTACGGCGCGGCGTTCAATTCAACCGGCGGGCTGCTGTTCACCAACAACGACGTCTCTCCCGCTGCGATCCAGCGCTACGAGGACGGCTCGGTCAGCACGTTCGCGACGTTCGCGCAGCCGGGGGCATTGTACCCGTTCATCTGGATGGTCCGCGAGAACCCGGCAACGGGGGCTGTCTGCGCGCTGGTGAGCTACTACGATTCCAACTGGAACTCGTATACGGTCATATCGCAGATGGCGGTGCCGGAGCCTTCGTCGATTCTGGCTCTATGTTCTCTGATTGGCCTTGCAGCCTCCGCAAAGCTCCTGCGAAGGGAGAGGGAATAGGGAATAGAAGGGAAACCGCGCCGCCAACCTGGTGCTCCTGCTCATCTTTCCCTGTTCACCTGTTCCCTGCCCGCCCTCATCCTGGCGCAGACAAAGGGGCCGACGTATCACCGTCGGTCCCTCCCTTCTATGCCATATTCTTACTCCCTATTCCCTACTCCGGCACATGGCACGTTGGCGCGATGTGCCGCTTCTCGAAATACTGCTGGTGGTAGTCCTCGGCGGGGTAGAACTCGCCCGCCGCAGCGATCTCCGTAACGATGTGGCCGCTTGCACTTGCCGGACTTCTCCAATTCGGCCTTGGACTCCTCGGCCAGCTTGCGCTGCTCGTCGGAGTGGTAGAAGATGGCCGATCGATATTGCTCCCGACGTCCGGACCCTGCCGATTGGGCGTGGTCGGATCGTGAATGCTCCAGAAGACCTTGAGCAGCTTGGAGTAACTGATCTTGGCCGGGTCGAACGTCACCTCGACCGCCTCCGCGTGGCCGGTCGTGTGCGTGCAGACCTGCTCGTAGGTCGGGTTCTTCGGTATGGCCGCCGGTGTAACCCACGCGCGTCGATATCACGCCCTTGCCGATCAACTCGCGAAACGCCGACTCCACGCCCCAGAAGCATCCGGCGGCGAACGTCGCGACCTCGTGCTTGGGCTTGGCTTCGTGCGCAACGAACTTGAGCGCGACCGCGTTGATGCAGTAGCGCTTGCCGGTCGGGGGCGGGCCGTCGTCGAAGACGTGACCGAGGTGCGCGCCGCATCGAGCGCAGAGCACCTCCGTGCGATGCATGCCGAACGCATCGTCCGATTCCAGCCTGGTATTGAGCGGCGAAACCGGCTCCCAGAAGCTCGGCCAACCTGTGCCGGACTCGAACTTGTGCTTATACTCGAAGAGATCGGTTCCGCAGCAGACGCACTTGTAGAACCCGCTGCCGCCCGCGGGCGGGATCGCGCATGATGCCGGAGAACGGCGGCCTCCGTGCCTTTAGCGCGGGTGACCTCGGTACTGCTCCGGCGTGAGCTGCTTGCGCCACTCGGCATCGGTCTTGACGATCTTCGGCACCGTCTCCACCTTACCGGTTTCGGCGTTGAATATCTTGACGGTATCTGCCGCCTTGTCGTTGTCGTTGTTGTTGTGTGTACTCATCAGCTTGGCTCCAGACACAGCGAGTGCTGTGATAACCAGCAGAACTAGAAGATACTTCAGCACTTCACTTCACTCCCTACTGTACCCTTCCCAGTACTTCATACGCCCCACGCGCCTGCAAGTTCCCTCCAGCGATCCTGGATGGACTCCTTGCCTAAGAGACCTTGCAAAATATATCTGTCTTTATGGAATATATACTTGACACGATGCCAACTATAGTTTACACTGGTCCTATGAGCGAGGTGATGACATGATCAAAGATGGGCTGCAAGTCCGCAACCGGGTGAAGCTGGCGCGGGTGGAACGCGGATATACGCAGCAGGAGTTGGCTGACGCAATCGGGGTGACCCGGCAGACCATCGGGCTGATCGAGGCGGATCAGTATAACCCCACGATCATCCTGTGCCTGCGGCTGGCACACGCGCTGCAGAAGCCGCTTAATGATCTATTCTGGGCGGAGGAAGCGCAATGAACAACCAATCGGATCAAGAGAGAGCTGTTCGACGAGAGGTACGCAAAGGACTCCTGCGGGCCACGGGGCTGGCATTCCTCAGCGGGCTCGGAGGAGGAACGCCGATAGCCAGGCATCCCGACGAACGTATCGCCGCGACGGCGCAGAGATGGGCGGCGATAGGCGGAGCGTTCCTGAGCATTGCATTGGGCATCGACATTATGGTCCGCGTCTTCGTTCTCAGGCAGGACCCGGCGCTGTTCTGGGACATTGGGCTGATATGGATGGTGAACCTGTTCATAGTGTGCATCGGGCAGATCAAGAGCGGCGTTCAGCCGGTCGGCGTGAGCAGGCGGCAGTTCAAGATCTCGATCCTGATGATAGTAGAGATCGCGCTGCTGATCCCGGCGCTGCTCTGGCTGTTGGGAATGGTGCATTCGTGGCAGACCTTCCTCATCGAAGCAGGAGTCGCTGCGGTCAGCGCCACCATTATGCTCCTGATCATGCGCGCTATCTACAGCAGATGGGAGCGCAGAACGCTCGGGGCTGAATCCGACGATCAGGCGGACCCCGTCAGCCCTGAGTAGCGAGGAACTAGCGTATCGAAGGGCGGCCGTGCTTCGATACGGCCTGCCGATCCCGGCCTACTCAGCACTTGCGGTGCACTCACTCGCGGGCAACCGAGCATAACACGCACGGTTGCTCGCATTGACAGTGTCCCCCTCGGTTCCTATACTGGTCCTAACCTGACACCGAGGGGGACGCCATGAACCTGACTCTGATCGCAGCCATTGCGGGCATCACTCTCGCCGCGACCGCGGCCGGCGGCGCCATCGACGTGAAGGACTACGGAGCAAAGGCCGACGGGGTTGCCGACGACTCCGTCGCGATCCAGAAAGCCCTCGATTATGCCGGAGCCAACGGCGGAGGCGATAGTCCAGCTCGCCGCAGCCAAGTATCGCATCGATAAGCCGCTCAACGTGCCCGAGGGCGTGACCCTCGCGGGAGTGTGGGAAGCGCCGCACCACGCGCAGCTCTCCAACGGCACCGTGTTGCGCATCTACGCGGGCAAGAATGACGAGAACGGCCCTGCGCGCGATCACGCTCAACGCCTCGAGCGCCGTCAAGGGCATCACGTTCTTCTATCCCGAGCAGCGCATCCCCGGCACATCGCCTATCCCTACACCATCCAGGGCAAGGGCATGCACGGCAGCGTCATCGACTGCACGTTCGTGAACCCCTACAAGGCCATCGACTTCGGCACCTACGCTAACGAGCTTCACTACATCCGCAACTGCTTCGGCTGCCCGCTAAAGATCGGCGTCCACATCGACAAGTGCACGGACATCGGCCGCATCGAGAACGTCCACTTCAACCCGCACTACTGGGGCCGCGCGGGCTCCGAGGGCGTCCCGGAGTGGGGCGAGCTGGTCAAGTATATCGGCGAGAATCTGGTCGCGTTCGAGTTCGCGCGGACCGACTGGGAATACGTCCTGAACACGTTCGTTTTCGGCGCGAAGATCGGCTATCGGTTCTACAACGGGCCCGGATGGCGCCTGCAACGGCAACTTCCTGGGGATCGGCGCGGACTGGTCCGGGCGCGCGGTGCTGGTCGAGCAGTGCCAGCCGCCGGGACTGCTGATCACCAACGGCGAGTTCGTCGGCAGCGATCAAGACCGACATCTTCATGGAGATCGCCAAGACCCACGACGGCGTCGTTCAGCTTGGCAACTGCTCGTTCTGGGGTCCGGCCTCGACGATCGCCAAGATCGATGGCACCGGGACCGTCAGCTTCAGCCAGTGCACTTTCCTGAACCAGGGCAAGGACAAGGATGCCTATACCATCGACGCGCTCGCAGGCGATATCAACATCTCCAACTCGCCGGTTCTGGATCGACAAGCCCGGACATTCACCTCGGCAAGGACGTCACGACAGCCGTCATCTCCGGCAACCGGTTCAACAAGAAGCAAGCAGATCACCAACGACTCCACGGGCGACGTGCAAGAGGGCTGAATGTGGTGAAGAAGTAGCCCCCTCCCCGTCGCGGGGAGGGTTGGGGTGGGGTCCGAGACCCCCTCCCCGCTGCGGGGAGGGTTGGGGAGGGGTCGGAGGGGTCGTGGTATAATAACGCGAACCGCTTAGCGAACGCGTAGGAGCGCACATGGGCTTGCCGGAAAACCTGAGAAGCCTGTTCTGGGACTGCGATTTCGATTCGCTCGACCTCGACGAAAACCTGCGCTTCGTCATCCGCAGGATCCTCGATCGGGGCGACTGGGACGCGATCACGTGGCTTCGCAAGACTGCCGGCGACCCGGCAATCCGCGACTGGTTCCTCACCACCAACGGCCGCGGTCTCGATCCACCGAGGCTGAGGTTCTGGGCGCTGATCCTCGATCTGCCGGAAGATCGGGTGGACGAGTGGGTGCGCAGGGCAAAGGCTTCAACCTGGGAACAAAGGACTAGCAGATGAGCTTTTATCCCGAAGTTCTGAGTGAAGAGCAAAGAGCAATCCTGCCGGCGTTGGGCAAGTTCGCGACCGCAAACAGCTTCTACCTGGGCGGGGGAACGGCGGTCGCCCTGCACCTGGGCCATCGCAGGTCCGTCGACTTCGACTGGTTCACCGGGGTCCAGATCGGCGACCCACTTGTGCTGGCCCAAAGGGCAAGGGAGGCCGGGCTGGCCATTGAGAACACCCGGATCGCGCGAGGAACGCTGCACGGGCTGGTCGCCGGCGTGACCATGAGCTTCCTGGAGTATCCATATCCGACTCTCGACGGCCCGACCAGATGGCGCGATTACGGCGTCGAAGTCGCGTCTCTGGACGATCTCGCCTGCATGAAGCTCGCGGCCATCGCCCAACGAGGCTCGCGTAAGGATTTCATCGACATTCACGAGATCGCCCTCCGGCACCGGCCCATCGAGGACCTACTGAGGCTCTATCAGCAGAAGGTACTCGACGACGGACATCGCGCACGTGGTGATCGGCCTGACCTACTTCGACGATGCCGAGGACGAACGCCCGCCGGTGATGCTGCGCGACACGCCGTGGGAGCAGACAAAGCAGGACCTCCGGGATTGGTTGAGGGAGCTGGCCGAATAGGGCTGCGGATATGACCAGTGAGTGACTTGACCGATACGATCCTGTGGATACTCATCTCGCTCGGCCCGACGGCGATTGCCGCAGGGCTCGGCTTTCGCGCCGCGTTCGGCGGGCGAGATGCTGCCTGGGCCGATTTCTACGACGCGGCCACCGTGCTGGACTGGCTTGCGGCGCCGCTGATCGTCGTCGCGGCGCCGCTGCTGGTTGGATCGTGCTCGCCGTTCGCGGCGACGTTGGCGTGCGTTGCGGCAGTCCTGTCGTCTCGCGCACCCGTATCCCTCTTTTCGCCGGAGAGCTTGCCGTTTCGCGGGCGTGCGAAGCTCGCGCTCGCATCGTCGGGCGGTGAGCTGGGCATATCAGCCTATCTCCTCCGGTGTGCAGTTTCCTCGGCGGGCCTGCGGGGACTTGTCCCGTCCGCGAGCCTCTACCTGGACCTGATCTGGGCATCGCTCATCGGGCAGTGGATCGTTTCGGCCATCTTTGGAAGGTATTCCCGATGCAAGCCACTCGGGCCGGGCGCTCTGTCAGACAGAATCCAGGAGATAGCCCACAGTCGCGGCGCGAAGTTGGAGGAGGTGCTCGTGCTCAAGAGCGTGCCTGGTTACACCGACTATCCAAACGCGCTCGCGGCGCACGGCACGACCCTCGTTCTGTTTGCCGAGCTGCTCGCGAAGCTGGATAGGGCCGAAGTGGACGCCGTCGTCGAGCACGAGATAGGCCACATCGCCGATGAACGCCTGTGGACCATCGATGCTTCGATCCGCTACGGCTGCTACCTGCTAATGCTCGCGGTGGCGTTCGGCGCGGGGAAGGCGATTGCAGCCCTGCCGGCTTCGTGGGTCTTCCTGCTCTATGCGATGTGGATCGGGCTGTTTGCGCTGCCGGAGCTGCTCTCGCGCTGGTACAGCAGGGCCGCCGAGCGGCGGGCCGACAAGAACGTGGCTCAACTCACCGACCCGCTCTCCGCCGTATCGGCAGACTACAAGCTGGCCCTGCTGAACCATCATCCCATCATTAGGCCGCGTTGGTCGAGGCTGCTGTCAACACACCCCTGCACCGACGAGAGAGTCGCGGGAATCGCCGCGCGCCATGACTCGACCGAACATCAGCTCAGAGAAGCCTACGACCGTGCCAAAGCGGCTGTCGATAGCCCCGTTACGGACGGCTATGATCTGACCCCGACACGGCCGGAAGGCACGGTACCCGACAAACCGGCCGCGCGGTCGCGTCGGCGAACCGGCTACCGCCCGTTGATGCTATCAGCCGTGGCTGGGATTGCGACCATGATCGCGATGACGCTCGGGCTGATTGCCACAGCGGACAGCTTTCCTCTCGCGATGCTGACAGTTGTTGTGGGTCTTGTCGCCTGCGCGCTCGCGTTTATCCTGCCCATCGAGATCAGCCGCAACAGGAGGCTGAAACGGCTGCGCTCGGACATTCGAGAGCACCTGGAGGGCAGATACGGCGGCCCCGCGCTCGAGGAGTCGCTGCTGGTCGATGCGCTGTTTCCGGAGATGATGGATCAGGACCAGCCCTGGCAGGGGGCGTTACTCAAAGTATCCGAAGGCAAGCTGCTGCTGCGTGGCGAGACCACGGTGCTGGCGATACCACTGGACCGCGAGGTCAGCATTTCACGGCGCGCCGACAACACTGCAATCGGCGCGGACGGCGTCACGGTGGCGATATGCTACGAGGATAACGGCACTCTGCGGGCGGTCTGCATCAGAATCGTCGGCAAGCCCGAACCCAACACGCCTCAGAACGTGAAGCAGCTCGAGAGGCGTATCAAGAGCCTGCTGGCCGACACCGGCGCGCACACGATCTCCGCAAAGGACATGGTGCGCAAGCACCGCCGGAGTCGGGCGCTGAGGTGGTCGCGCAGGATTCCGATTGCCGCGGCCATTTATCTACTGATACTGGCGCTTGCGGACCACCTGGCCCGTGACTTCGACGGGGGCACGCTCGGTCGCGTCGTGTGGTGCCTCATAGCGACCGCGATCGCCGGTTCGGGGCTGTGGGCGTGGGTGACGCAGGCGTTCAAGCCCGGTGACGAGCCGGAGGAGCGCGACGCGGCAGGAGATGATTCTACTTCCCGATGTGGGGAGGGCTGAGGAGGAACACGTTGAGCAAGACCAACTGGCAGCAATTCTTCGACGACTACGCGCCCGTTTACATGAACGAGTGCTACGTTACGAACACCGTCGCCGAGATCGACTTCGTGATTGAGGAGACCGGCATCACGCCCGGTGCGCGCGTGCTCGATGTGGGCTGCGGGACGGGGCGTCACTCGGTGGAGCTCGCGAAGCGCGGCTATCGCGTGACGGGGGTAGATCTGTCTTCGGGCATGCTCGCCGAAGCGAGGAAGACGGCGGATGAGGCGGGGGTCGAGATCGAACTCGTGCACTCGAACGCGGCGGAGTTCAAGTCTGATGCCGTATTCGACGCGGCGATCTGCCTCTGCGAGGGCGCGTTCTGCCTGCTCGGCGAGGGCGACGATCCCTGCGACCGCGATCTGGCGATCCTGCGCAATATCCACGCCGCGCTCAAGCCCGGCTCGACTTTCATCCTCACCGCCCTGAGCGCCCTTCGCATGGCGAGGCGGCACACGCCCGAGGACGTCGAAAGCGGCATCTTCGATCCGATCACCATTACCGATCGCAATACGATCGAATACGACACGCCCGGCGGCAAGCGCAGCTTCACATCACGCGAGCGCGGCTACGTTCCGACCGAGCTCGGGTTTATCGCGGGGACAGCCGGGTTCGAGGTCGCGCACATCTGGGGCGGCACCGCCGGCAACTGGGGCCGCAGGCCGCTTGACCTCGACGAGATGGAGATCATGCCGGTGGCCAGGAAGGTGTGACGCGCACAAGGCGAGCAGTTCTACCTATGCAGCAGACCGAGAAGCACGATATCCGCATCCTCCGCGACCTGGCCGCGCGCTACCTGGAGATATGCCGCACCGACGAGCAGGCCCGCCGTCGCGATCTCTGGCGGCGCCACAACAGCCTCCAGCGCACGCGCCCGCCGATCTACGTCCGCGCGGTCCCGTGGGCGGAAGTGCCGGAAGTCAACCGGCTCGAATGCGAGGACAAGTTCTACCGCCACTACGAGCACTGGCTGCGGATGATGATCTACCGCTCCGGCATAGACGATGACTACATCTACGAGCCCTGGATTGCCGTGGAGGCGGTCAAGGAGAGTCCCGCGGAGGGGATATGGGGGCTGCCGGTCGGAAGAAAGTCGAGCGGCGTCGCTGGTGGATCGTGGATGTATGACCCTCCCATCAAGGCCCTGTCAGACAAGAACAAGTTGGTCTTCCCGCATCATGTCGATAGATGAGGCCGCCACGCAGCGCAATCACACCCGGCTCAATGACGCCATCGGCGACGTGCTGCCGGTGATCGTCGATCGCGCGCCGGTCTTCTGCGTCTGGGCCGCGGACATCAGCACGCATCTTGCCTACCTTCGCGGGCTGGAGCAGGTGATGTGGGACATGATCGATAACCCCGAGTGGCTGCACGAGCTGCTCGCGTTCATGCGCGACGGCATCCTGACCGCCCACGCAGGAGGCCGAGGACGCGGGCGACTGGCGCCTCTGCGACCACCAGAACCAGGCCATGCCCTACGCGATGGAACTCCCCGACCCCAGCGCCGACCCCGCGCCCGTCACGCGAAGCGACCTCTGGTGCTTCTGCGCGGCGCAGGAGCTGGCGCTCGTCTCGCCCCAGATGCACGACGAGTTCATGCTCCAGTACCAGCTCCCCATCATGGAGAGTTCGGGCTCGTCGCCTACGGCTGCTGCGAGGACCTCACGCGAGAAGATCGACATGCTCCGCCAGATCCCCAACCTGCGCCGCATCGCCGTCGCGCCGCGGGCCAACGTGGCGCCGCTGCGCCGAGCAGATCGGAGCCGACTACGTGCTGTCGTGGCGCCCGAATCCCGCCGACATGGTCTGCTGCGGCTTCGACCCCGACCACGTCGGCACGACCCTGCGTCAGGCGCTTCGCGAATGCGAGGGCTGCCACGTGGACATCACGCTCAAGGACGTCCAGACCGTCGAGGGCCACCCAGAACGCCTCTTCGAGTGGGCGCGAATCGCCAAGCAAGTGGCGCTCGAGTTCTCGGCGTAACCGGGCAACCGCTCAGTCCGCATGAGCGCCACGTCATGCTGAACACGCCATGCTGAACTTGATTCAGTGCCATCCCATAATTCCGAAAAGGGGCCGATTTGCGGTCGCTTTCACGCTTGGCGTCGGCGGTTTTGCCGGACCCCCAGTTTGCGTTTTTCTCGGTTAGCCGGGCGAGAACCCCGGCAGGTAACACTGGTCTGGCGCTGCCCGCAGCCTCGGTGCGCCGGATGCTGTCCCACAGCAGCTCAGCACACTGAACATATCCAGGTAGTTCCACAATACGCTGCGCAGAAGAGTGAACAGGCGCGTGAATGTATGCTTCCAGCTGGCCTGCCAGGCAATGAAGCGCAGCAGGACGTATACCAGAAGAGCAGTCCATATCTGCCAACGCACTGCGTTCTCATTGTATCCCATGAAATCGGCTAGCTGCAGAGTCTGCTTTATCTCCTTGAAGAACACCTCTATGCCCCAGCGTGACTTATACAGCGCGCAGATCGAACTGGCTGCCCACTGCATGTTGTTCGTTAGAAATGCCATCTGCTTGGGCTTGCCATCTACCTCAACTACCGCCTCTACCAGCCTCAGAAAACCAGGATACTTCTTGATAGTCTTGGGGTCTGTGAGCCTGATGACCACGTCTCGGATGATCGATCCTTTGCATCCACTGTGCTGTCCCACAACTTCATACTGCGTGTTCTCCTTGAGACGAGTCACCCAGAATACGCCCCGTTCGGCTAAGAGACAAAGGTGCTCATAACCCACGTAAGCCTTATCGAACACCACGATCTCGCCTGCCCTTACATCGGCACATACCTCGTAAGACTGCGCCAGATCATTGGTGCTTGCCGACTTCACCAGCACGAACTTGGGCAGAAAAGATCCCAGGTCCAACCGCAAGTGCATCTTCGCGGCCGCCTTGCGGCGTCTATGCTTCGCCCAGCCCATACAATTGGCTACCAGCTTCAGAGTCGTCGAATCCACAACGTTTATCGTCCGCCTGAAGCGCCGAGGAATGCCTCCATACCGCCGGCTCTGAATGCCAAACTTCGGATATGTCTGCCTCAGATAGTCAAGAACATCCCAAAACAGGGCCTCCGCCATGTCCGCATTTCTTACACGGTTCGCGTTGGACAAAGCATTCCTGCTCGGTGCCACTGCCTGACGTATCCCGACCAAAGCACCTTTGTGGTTGCGCAGGCTATCGCACACATCGTTCAGACTGATCGAATGTGACAACTGAGCATACATCAGTGCCACAACATGGCTCGTCGCGCTGAACCGACGACACTTCTTTGCCACACCATGCTCATTTGCCAGCTG
>CAVQDB010000003.1:0-1672289 GCA_963711155.1 uncultured Armatimonadota bacterium | reverse complement strand
GATCCATGGATGGGCCGGTGATGGTTATCTCGGGTGGACCGACCTTGATGAACTTGTATGTTCCCAAGCAGCAGGACGTGGCTTCCAACGCCGCCCGCGGCTTCCCGGCTCGATATTCCGGTCACCGGCCACAAACGAGCCGGGCACGGGGAAGCCGCCCGTCCGCGCCCGCGTTCACGCCAACCAGCACCGGCACGCCATGCAGTTCGCCATCGCTGCCGGGGACGAGTATGTTGCTGCCGTCGTCGAGGACGAATGAACCGGACTGCACATCGCGCGAGGCGACCTTCCCCGACACCCGCACCAGCAGTCCGGCGGTGTCGAGCCCCGTCGACAGCGATCTCACGGAACGATTGCCAGCGGCGCCACGGAGCCCGTGCCGTTCGCCGACAGCGTGCCGGCCTGAATTAAAGCGCTCGCCGGTCGTGCTGGTCTACACCGTGCCGGACACGTCCGCGGCGACACATGCCGGCCTGGATGCCGGTTGCATCGGAAACGACGCGAATTCCCGCACGCGCGGTTGTCGGCCTCGACGTAGAAGACCCCCGTCGAACACCGCCGATACGACTGCGGACTGCAGGTCACAAGGGGTGTCGTCGAGGGCGAGTTTCGCTTCGGAGATAGTGCCAGCGCCGGCGCTTGCGGCAAACGCGACCGCAACCACCACGCAGAGGATCAGTTCCACGTGTCGTAACCAAAGTATCCACCTTTGGAGACCCTCCCGCAAGTCGCGTCTCTGCGCAGACAAGCATCCGTCCGGCAGACCCCCCGACGCGCTACTCGAAGTGTATCCCACGTGCGCCCGGTTGTCAATGGCTTGCGGGCACGACGGGGTGGACACGAGATCAGAACCAGCCGTGCGCCGCCAACCGACGCCACCCGTACCCCCAGGGTTCTGTGGCTCCGTCCGGCGTGGCCCTACCCGCAGACTCTGGCGCGCACCCGGGCACGAGCTTTACCGCATCGGCCAGGACATTGCCGTCGGCGTCGTTGGAGATCGTGATTGATCCGTTTCGGCCCGCTTTGAACCGGAATGTGCCGAGGTCGACCCATTGGCCCTTCATCGCGCGCAAGTCGATGCGTTTCGTGGTCGACTTGCCGTCCGTGACTGACCGTGATCGGCGCGTTGGAGGCATGATCGCCGACCGGATCAGGGCCGAACCAGGCATAGACCCGATAGCTACCCGCCTTAGGCACGTTCGGGTGAAAACGGCCTTCGCGTCACCGTTGCCCTTGAAGACCCAGCGAGTGCCGTGAAGTATCCGGTTTCGCTGCCGCGCGGAAGGCCAATCGCCTGTGAATCACTGCGGGCGGGCCGTCGGCGTCGTCGACCACTATCGCGCCCTCTCTTGCTTGGGCCGCCGAGGCCCCTTGTCGAACACGTTGAGACCCATCTGCAGGTCGGCTTTGGCGGGGTTGGTGATCCCCATCGGGCCGCCCATTCGGTTCCTGGTCACGATTGCCGACTTCGCCTTGCCCATTAGCGCGACCTGCGGCCCTGTGCCGTCGAAGTTGCAGCCGTTGACGATCAGGTTGCCGCCGGAGAGCTCGATTGCGGAGGTCTTGTTGTTCTTGCGGTTCCAGTCTCGGAAGTTGCAGCCGTTGAACGACACCTGCCCCCTCGCCCGCAATTCGTGCGATCTGGTCCGCCGGTCCCCAATACGCGCAGTTGGAGAACTGCACAACGCCCTTGTAGGTTTCCGTGACTACTATCTCGCACGGATCCTCGCGCGAAAGCCACGAACTCGCCGTTGGTGATCAGCAGGCCAGGTCCCTGGGTGTCTTCGACGAGCACGGCGTGTTCGTCGCGTCCGCGCCGATCCCCAGGAAGTTGCCGTTGCAGGCGCCGTCCCGGCGGCGGTGAACCGGTAGCCGATCTTGTAGCCGAAGATGAAAGTGTTGAACACATACTCCCAGTCGGTGCGCGCGAAGATGAACGCCTCGCTGTTCTTCCACATCCACTCGCGGATGCCGCTCTTCTCGTCCCACTTCCAGAACGGCCAGAAATGGACGTTTTCGATGCGGCCCACGTCGTAGCACTTGTCGATGAAGATCCCGCCTTGAGCGGCTGGCCGTAAAGGTTGCGGATGTAGTGCCGCCCCGAGGCGTTCGAGCCGAAATCCACGCCCTGATACGGGTTCACGAGCAGGCAGTCGATAATCGAGGCGTTGTCGCCGCCCGCGCACGCGACGCACCACGGGTAGGGGACTATCTTCTCCGCCTGCTGGTTGGGATAGTAGACCGTCATGCCCTTGATGGTCGAGTTGACGCCCAGAGTGATGAACGCCGCGCCCGTCTCCGAGCCCTCGCCCTCGACCGCCAGCAGCGTGCTGCCCTTCATCTGCGAAAAAGCGGTCGGAATGCTCCACACGCCTTCGAGCGTCACGTTGGACGGCACCGAGATGTGCGTCTTGATGATGTAGTTCCCGACGGCACGAAGACGGTCCCGCCGCCCTCGGGAAGCGCGGCAAATGCGGCCTTGAACGCGGCGGTGTCGTCAGTGACTCCGTCACCCTTTGCGCCATAGTCCATCACGCTGACGCGGCTGGGCTCTCCGGCGAAGCACGCCGTGCAAGCAACGACCAGCACGAGTGCCAACAACAGTCTTCTCACAGCAAACCTCCACAATTCGCGGCTCTCAGCCTCACGACTCTGCCGGTCTCGATCGATTCCAGCGCCGCCAGGCTGCGTTGCAGCGCGATGCGGCCGTCCTCTCCGGCGACTTCGAGCAGCGCGCCATCGCGGATCGACTCGACCAGGCCGTTGATGCGCACGGTCGGGCCGGGCAGTCCGGCGGGTAGCTCCAGCTCCTCGGTCCTGGCGCCATACTGGGCCACGACCTTCTTGTCGATCTCTTTCGCCCACATCGCCGGGCCGACGATGGCCTGATCGCCGAACCCCTTGCAGCCCTCGGGCATGCCCCAATGACGAATGCGCTCAGCACGTGGCCGCCGGTCATTGTGCCGACCTCGACGGTCGCGGCGTCGATGGCGAAGTCATCCACCTCCGCCAACCGCGGCTTGCCCTTGCCGAAGACGTGCCCGCGTGCATACACGCTCACCGGCTCCTCGCCCGTGATGAAGCGCGCCAGGTCGAAGTAGTGGCCGGCCATGTCGATAAAGGGGGCCGCCGTTCATCGACTTGCGATGCATGGCCAGCTTGGGCCGCACCTCGCGCACATCGGCGAACCGCATGAAGATTCGGCCCGCCGAACGCGCCCTGCTCGAAAAGCTCCTTAGACTTCATGCAGCGCGGAAAGCCGCGGACTGGAACGATGTGGAGAGATCACGCCGTTGGCCTTCGGGCGGCGATCGCCCCGTCGGCCTGATCGAGCGTTAGCGCCAGCGGCTTCTCGCACAGCACGTGGCAGCCGTGCTCGCGGCGAACACGGCGATCTCCGAATGGACGCGCACAGGCGTGCAGATCGAGATCACGTTGACGCCGTCGTTCGCGATTGCGTCTTTGTACCACTCGTAGGCTACAGCGCCGGTCTTCTCGGCGAGGTCGTTACGGCGGTCCTCCAGTATGTCGCATATCGCGACGACCTTCGTGTCCTCGCGCGCGGCCCATGCGGGCGCATGCCGATTGCCCATGGCCCCGCTGCCGATTATGGCGACTCTGAACTCCATCGCTGCCCCCTACCCTATCACTCGCTCGACATTGCGGCGTTCTTCGCGGCAGCCTCGCGCGCGGGAATGCTCGCGTTGTCCTGCTCGGCGATGACCCATAGGCCGGACTTGTTGCGCTTCAGCCACTTGGCCGTTTCGTCGAGCGGCGCGACGCCTTCGCCGAGCTCCACTGCGTCGCACTTGCGCTCGGCAGCGGACCCGTCCGTCGCGAAGTCCTTGAAAGAACCGCCCCGATGCGGTCCTTGACGTCGTCGAACAACTCCGGCACATCCTTGCCTCCCTTCATCAACCAGCCGATGTCCGGGCACCAGCCAAGAGCGTCAACGGTGTCATTGAGCAGCGTGTTGACCGCCCTGCCTTCCGACGCGAACTCGAAGTCGTGGTTATGGTAGAGCAGGTTCGACGCCCCGCGCGCGAGCGTTCTCGCCCCGCGATTGAGCATATCGATGCCGGCTGCGAGCTGCTTGTCGGACTCAGATCCCAGGCCGAATACATCAACAGGTTCGTGCCCATCTGCTGTAGATAGTCGAGCACTTCGTCGAGCATCGAGCGTTCCCGGCCGGCCTGCTCGGCATCGAACAGGTTCCCGCCCACGTGAGACGCCGCCAGCACCAGCCCGCGCTGATCGAGCATTTTCGCCAGGTCCTCGGTCATGATCTTTTGAGTATGCCCGAATCCTATCTCCACGCCGGTGTATCCGGCCTTCGCGACCTTGTCGAAGACCGCGGGAAAGTGATCGCGCTGTTCCGGCCCCGACGTAATGGTCTGGCAGGCGGTTTCCAAGGCTTGCACTCGGTTCCTCCATGTGAGTGTAGGAGGCGATTCGAAATGCCGAATTCGGGTCTTGGAAATCCCCCTACAGCGCCGAGTTCGGGTTTTGGAAACCCTCCGACATAGCTAGTCAGGATAGAGCATGACCGGGCCGAGAAGATCGTTCCCTTGCACTCGCGCTTGCTCGTGTTGTCGAACAGGAACAGCGTGTCCCACTGATCGGGAACTCGTTCCCGCCGGTGTTCTTGCTGTCCTCATGGCCGGCAGTGCGAGCCGGTCATGTCGGCTTCCAGGGACTGCTAATCGCCGAAGTCGAGCGTGCCGTAGTCGGGCTGAAACGTTCCCTTGCCGGCGTCTTCTATGCGCAGCCGCGCCATGCCGTTGTCGTCGCCCTTGATCGACATCCGCACGTACCGCAGCTTACCGTCGATTCGGTACCCGCGCGGTCTGTGCCACGCACAGGAACTTCCAGCCCTCGCCGAACGAGTAGTCCAGCTTCGCGCAAATGTCCCAGGCGCGCCTTCGGGCGCCTTGACGTAGGCGAGCTGCCTTCGCCGGCGACCTTGGGTTCACCGTCCGGGCACACGCCGCATTCAGTCACCGGCGCGCCGGTCCGACCGTCCGCGAAGCTCTCGACGATCAGGAACCGCCCCGCCGGCACTTGGACGATGTCGTTGCCCTTGCTATCGACGAGCTTGCAGGCAAACGAGAGCGCCGCGGACGCCTGCGCGGCCTTGAAGCGGATCACGGTCTTCTCTTTGCCGGCGCGAGATCGACCGTCGCCTCATTGCGCTCCAGCCGAATGCCCTCCGCCTTGCCCAGCACGAGCTTGGCGGTGATCTGCCTTTCGCGCCCGCGGAACTGGTTGGCGGACCGCCACCTGCACTTCCTTGCCGGTTGACGGCAGCACATCGATGATCGGGCAGGCCGACTTGTCCAGCTCGACCACTCGCACTATCGGCTCGGTTATCCCGTCCGGCAGCAGCGTGATGGTCACCAGCGGCCGCGACTCGCCCGTATACTCGTAGCGGGTAAAGAAGTTGTTCTCGGAGTGCGCGTCCGGCGACGCGGCCGGCTCCTGCGCCCCCGGCACATCGGTCTTCAGGCTCATCGACGCGCGCTCCAGTCCGTTGCCGGAGACCTCGACCGTTGTGTTCGGGAACAGATAGCCGTTGACGATGGACTTGACCTTGACCTGCAGCCCGGAGTCGGTCAGAACCGTGCCGGCCTCGACGTTCCACGCGGCCTCTATGGCCCATCGCGTGCTTCTGCCGGCCGGCTCGACGTATTGCGGCGAGTTCGTAGCTTGAGTTCGAGCTCGCCGTCCGTTTTGGATCCTGAAACAAGTTCAGGATGACACGGGGTGACGTTGGCTTTCGTTCGCTCGCCGGACCGCGACACGATCTCGACCTGCTCGACGTCTATCGGCAGGCTGATCGAATGCGGCTCGCCGACCGTCCAGGCCGCCATACGAATGCTGTCGCCCTTCCTGAACAGCAGCAGGTAGTCCTCGGGCGAAGTCACGCTCATGCGGTTGGCGAACGAGTAGCCGTCAAGCTCGGTCGTAAGCGTCTTGACCGCGAAGAAACGCCGGCTTGGGCTTCATATCGTTGTAGACCGTCCCGAAGTGGTGCTCGTTTTCGTTGGGATCGACACCGTCGTCGCGCCAGTCATACCAGATACTGAGCCGGATGCCGTTCGCCATGTTCGAGAGAAGCTGTCGGGCGATGAAATCCGCCTGCGTCTCGATCGATACCGCCCTGTGCCACGAGGAGTAACCCCACTCCCCACTCACAATGGGATACTGCCGGCCCTTCTTCTGCATACTTGGCGATCAGATCCCGTGCTTTGGTATACAGGATCGCCGCGTCCTCGGGTTTGCCCGATCCGTAGGGATGCAGCGAGACGACGTCGGTTGCCTCCAGCAGGCCCTGCTTGAACACGTTCTCCAGGAACGCCGTGTCCCAACCGGCCAGCGCGGGCGCAAGAACGGTGCAGTCGGGGTCGGCCTTCTTGAGAGCCGGATATACGACTTTGCACCACTTCACGTAGTCCTCGACGTTCGCCTGGGGCCGCCAGAACCCGCCGTTGGGCTCGTTCCACAGCTCCCAGAGCACGCCTTTGCCCTTGAAGTGCTCCGCGCCCGCCGCCGCGAACTTCGCAAACGCCGCCCGGCCCTCGTCGGTGTGCGGGGCCGCGCCGCCGTCGTAGAGCGGGTTGCCGTAGTCGAGAATGAACAGCGCACGGATGTTTTTGGTCGCCAGCGAGTCCACAAGCTCATCGTAGGCCTTGAAGTTGTACTCGCCCTTGCTCTTCTCGATGCCTGCCCAATGGAAGTCCATCCGGATGAACCGGAAACCTTCCTCGGCAATCTTATCGACCTGCTCGCGCTCGGTCCCGGTGAAGTGGATATTGACCCCAATGCATTCCGGGACCGTCGAAGCCGGCAGCCCGGACTGCGCCGCGTAGACGCCTGTGCTGATAAGCGCCATCAGAATCATCGCCCCCACGTATCCAGCCATTGCTCACTCCATAGTCTGCTTCACGCGATACAGGGACTCGTCCCTGATCGCGAGGTATTTGAGAGAACCGTCGGGATTATACGACGGGCCATTGTTCGCAACGAAGATGTAGTCCCGGCCGGCCACTCCATCCGTCACCACATGCCACGCCGTGCCCTCGCGGGCGCTGTATGCCACGTGTTTGCTGTCCGCGCTGAATGTCAGACTGCCGAACCGATCCAGCTTGCCGCCCGGCACGCCGTCCACCACCACAATCGACTGCCCGCCTTCCTGCACCGGATACGCGAATCGCGCGCTGTCCGGGCTGAAGACAAACAGGCCGATGGCATCGTATTTGGGGCCTGCCATCCCATCCACGACCTCGAAGCACTTGCCGTCCTGCCTGGCGGAATATGCGACGTGGCTGCTGTCGGGGCTGAACGTGATGCTGCCCTCGCGGATGGCGTCATAACCGGGATCGGCCTTGCCGTCGAGCACCACGAACTGCTTGCCGCTCTTCGCCGCGGTATAGGCGGCGCGTTTGCTGTTCGGGCTGAACACGACTTCGCCCACGGCGTCGTACCCGCGGCCCGGGCTTGCCGTCGAACACCACGCACTCCTGCTTGCCGTCCCTGGCGGCGTAAGCCTTGCGCCCGCCGTTCGGACTGAACACGAGCGGCCCAACGATCTCCATGTGCCGGGCCGGGCTTGCCGTCGATCACCACGAACGCCTTCCCGCCCTCCGCCGCGCGATATGCCACTCGTTTGCCGTCGCGGCTGAAGACGATGCTGTCCACGCGGTCGTATTGCGGGCCGGGCTTGCCGTCCACAACAGCGACGCGCTTGGCGCCCTTGCCTGCCGCGTAGCCCACCCGTCCGCCCGTGGCAGAGAAGGTCAGGCTGCCGTCCACGATGCCGTCATACTCCGGGCCGGCCTTGCCGTCCACGACGACGAGCTGCTTTTCGCCCTTGAGCACGGCATAGGCCACGTGCTTGCTGTCCGGGCTGAAGACCGGGTCGCCCGTCGCGATGCCGTCGTAGGCGTCTCCCGGCTTGCCGTCTATCACGGCGTAGACCTTGCCGGCGCTCACGCCCGCATACGCCGAACGACTGCCGTCCGGGCTGAACGTCAGGCTCTTGTCCACTATCTGGTCGAACTCCGGTCCCGGTTGGCAATCCACAACCGCCCGCCACTTCTTGTCCTTTTCGATTGTGTAGGCGAGGTGGCGGCCGTCGGGGCTGATCACAGGCGTCTTGAAGCCGAGGTCAATCACACCGACGAGGGTTTCGTCGGTCTTGTAACCACCGGCTGCGAGGCAGCAGTCATATAGCATCGCCGCTGCTCCCGCAGCCAGCAGCGAGCACACGAGCGTGTAACGCACAAATCGCATCATTCCGCCCCTCCTCCGGGCGGGGCGCCGTCGAAGCGCCATGAGCTTATTATACGCCCACGCCCGCGAAACATCCCCGGAATTCGGCTTCCGCGCAAATAAGTAACCTGATTTAAGACGATTGGCCTGCGCGGCCTGGATGCTGAATCAAGTTCAGCATGACGTGGCGCTCACAGGCGCAGAGCGTTTGCACCGTCTGTCGTTTGCACCGTCTTGACAGCCGGACACCAAAGTTGTAACCTAATGTCGGGCCGGGACCCCGCGAGGATTCCCGGTATTTCTGTGCACAGGCGGGCTATGAGAACTCCACTGCATGACGAGCACGTCAAACTTGGCGCGAAGATGACCGAGTTCGCGGGATGGGAGATGCCGCTGCAATACGCCGGCATCGCCCACGAGGTCGAGGTCGTCCGCACCAAAGTCGGCCTTTTCGACATCAGCCACATGGGCGAGTTCGCTGTGGCCGCTGCGGGCGCGCTCGATCTGATCCAATACGTCACCACCAACGATGCCCGCACGCTCGCAATCGGCGCCGCGCAATACAGCCTGATGTGCAATGAGCAAGGCGGCGTGATCGACGATCTGATCGTCTACCGCACAGGTTTCGAGGAGTATCTGCTCGTCGTCAACGCGTCCAATGCCCGCACCGACTTCGAATGGATCACCTCGCGCAACTCATTCGGCGCGAGCCTGACGGACATATCGTCGATGTCGCTGATCGCGGTGCAGGGGCCTTCGTCCGAGCAGTTGATCGCGCCCCTGGCTGAGTTCGACGCCGGGTCGCTCGGCCAGGTTCCACATAGCCGCGACGAATGTCGCCGGAGTGGGCTGCTTTGTGGCTCGGACGGGATACACCGGCGAGGACGGCTTCGAGATCCTCTGCCCGCCGCAGAACGCCCGATCACTGTGGAACGCGTTGATGGACGCCGGCAAGCCGCTCGGTGCGGAGCCGATTGGCCTTGGCGCGCGCGATGTGCTGCGGCTGGAGGCGGCGTATCCTCTGCACGGCCACGAGATCACGCCCGAGACGACGCCGGTCGCGGCGAAGCTGATGTGGGTGGTCAAACCGGACAAGGGCGAGTTTGTCGGGCGCGGCGCGATCCTGCGAGCAAAAGAAGCGGGTGAGAAACGCGTGCTTGCGGGTATCGAAGCGATTGACAGGTGCATTCCGAGGCATGGCTGTGACGTGATGAAGGACGGCGCCGTCGTGGGCAGTGTCACCAGCGGCACGTTTTCGCCCACGCTGGGCAAGGCCATCGCGCTTGCGTATATCGATAGGGAGTGCGCTGGGATCGGCACAGGAGTGAGCGTAGTAACGGGCGGGCGGACCTGCGCATGCAGGGTTGTCCCGACACCGTTTTACAAGAGAACATAAGCGGACGTCAGAGTCGCAAAGAGGTGCCGGGGCGGGTCTGACCTCCGACTTCGGACCTCTGACTTCGAAACGAGAGAGGTTGACCAGTGGAAGTCAAGTACACCGAAATCCCACGAGTGGGTGAAGGCGGATGGCGATGTTGCCACCGTCGGCATCTCGGACTATGCTCAGTCGGAGCTTGGCGAGATCGTGTTCGTGGAACTGCCGGAGGTCGGGATCGAAGTTCGATGCCGGCGACGTGTTCGGCACGATCGAGTCCTACAAGACCGTTTCCGACCTGATGTGCCCCGTATCGGGCGAGGTGGCGGAGGTCAACTCCGCGCTCGCCGATTCTCCGCAGCTTGTCAACGAAAGCGCGCTCGATGAAGGCTGGCTGGTCAAGATCAAGATGACCGACCCGGCCGACCTCGACGCCCTGATGACCGCGGAGCAGTACGAAGGCGTACTCAAGGAGCACTAGAGTTGGCATACATACCGAACACCGAACCCGACCGGCAGAGGATGCTGGAGTCCATCGGCGCGTCCAGCGTCGCCGAGCTTTTCGAGCAGATTCCGGCGGATCTGCACATGCGCGGCAGGCTCGATCTGCCCAAACCGATGAGCGAGATCGAACTTCGGCGGCACTTCGCCGAGCTCGCAGCGGCAAACAGCGCCTATCCCTGCTTTCTGGGCGCCGGCATCTACGATCACTACATCCCGTCCACCGTGCCCGCGATCATCGGGCCGCGCGGAGTTCTACACTTCGTATACGCCCTATCAGGCCGAGATCAGCCAGGGCACGCTGCAGCCGATATTCGAGTTTCAGACGCTGATCTGCGACCTGACCGGGATGGAGGTCTCCAACGCCTCGCTCTATGACGGCGCGACCGCGCTCGCTGAAGCCGCGCTTATGGCTTCCAGCATCACCGGCCGCACGGAGTGGCTCGTCTCGGACTGCGTGAACCCGGCCTATCGCGAGACGCTTCGCACCTACGCGTGGGCGTCGGGTCATACGCTGATCGAGTGCGGGCGCGACGGCATCGTCACCGACTTCGCCAGACTCGGCGAGCGCGCGTGCGAGAACACGGCGTGCGTGATCGTGCAGAACCCCAACTTCTTCGGCTCGATCGAGGATATGGCCGATGCAGAGAAGCTTGCCCACGCCGCCGGCGCGCTGTTTGTAGTCTCATTCGACCCCATATCGCTCGGTCTGCTCAAGCCGCCGGGCGAGTATAACGCCGACATCGCGGTCGCCGAAGGCCAGTCGCTCGGAATCCCGATGTCGTTCGGCGGGCCGGGGCTGGGGCTGTTCGCGTGCAAGCAGCAGTATGTGCGGCAGATGCCGGGGCGGGTCGTCGGCGCGACAACCGAGCTTGAGCATCCTGGGCCTGCCGAAGGAGCGCCAAGCCCGCGGCGCGGCTACGTGCTCACGCTGCAGACCCGCGAGCAGCACATCCGGCGCGAGAAGGCGACCTCCAATATCTGCACGAACCAGGGCCTGTGCGCGCTGGCGGCGACGGTCTACCTATCGACCCTCGGCAAGCACGGCCTGCGCAAGGTCGCGGAGCTGTGCACGGCAAAGGCGCATTATCTTGCGGCAAAAAGGGGACAGTTCCCTTTTTCCCGCACGAAAAAAAAGGGAACTGTCCCCTTTTTCAAGGAATTCGTGATCGAGTGCCCGAGGCCGGTCGCGGAGATCAACGCCGGCCTGCGCGCGCGCGGGATCGTCGGAGGGCTGGACCTCGGCAGGTTCTATCCTGACTTGCAGGACCACATGCTCGTGTGCGTGACGGAGAAGCGCACGCGCGGGGAGATCGACGCGCTCGTGGAGGCCCTGAGATGAGCGTGGACAAGACCATATTCGAATACAGTTCTCCGGGTCGGACCGGCGTAAGCCTGCCCCAGTCGGACGTTCCGATGAAGCCTGTCGATGAGTATCTCGGCGCGGAGAACCTCCGCGAGGACCTGCCGCTGCCGGAGCTGAGCCAGGTGGATGTCATCCGGCACTTCACGCGGCTTTCGTGCGCGAACTACAGCGTGGACGGCGGGTTCTACCCGCTCGGCTCGTGCACGATGAAGTATAACCCCAAGATCAACGAGGAAGTCGCATCGCTGCCGGGGTTTGCAGACCTGCACCCTTACACGGACGAGTCGCTCGCGCAGGGCACGCTGAAGGCGCTCTACGACGCGCAGGAGTTCATCAGGGAAATCACCGGACTCGACGCCGTCACCCTCCAGCCGCCCGCCGGCGCGCAGGGCGAGTTCACCGCGATGATGATCTTCAAGCGGCACCACGAGCGCACCGGCCAATCGCAGCGGCACATCGTGATCGTGCCGGACTCATCGCACGGCACCAACCCCGCCACCGCGGCCCGGTGCGGTTACGGCATTATCAAGGTGCCCTCGGGGCCGGACGGCAGGGTCGATCTCGACGCGCTGCGCAGCCAGCTCAACGACGAGACCGCGGCGGTCATGCTCACCAACCCCAACACCCTCGGCCTGTTCGAGTCGCAGCATCGAGGACATATCGGCGATGGTGCACGAAGCCGGCGCGCTGCTCTACTGCGACGGCGCGAACATGAACGCGGTGATGGGATACTACCGACCCGGCGACAACGGCTTCGACGCCATGCACCTCAACCTGCACAAGACGTTCTCGACCCCGCACGGCGGCGGCGGGCCAGGTTCGGGGCCGGTGGCGGTGAAGAAGTATCTTGAGCCATACCTGCCCGTGCCGAACGTAGGGAATAGGGAACAGGGAACAGGGAATAGAAGGGAAGGGAGCGCGCCTCTTGGCGCTCCACTCGGCGAGCCTGGGCGCTATTATCTGGACTATGACAGGCCGTATTCGATCGGACGCGTGCATGGGTTCTATGGCAACGTCGCGATCGTGCTGCGGGCGTATGCCTACGTTCTATCGCTTGGCGCGGATGGGCTGAAGGCCGTCAGCGAGAACGCGGTCCTGAACGCGAACTACCTGCTCAGCAAGATCAAGACGGCCTACGATGTCCCCTACAACGGCCGCTGCATGCACGAGTTCGTCGCGTCGGCTGCGAAGCAGAAGGAGCTTGGGGTCAAGGCGCTGGACATCGCCAAGCGACTGATCGATCTCGGCTTCCACCCGCCCACGATCTACTTCCCGCTGATCGTGCCGGAGGCGCTGATGATCGAGCCGACCGAGACCGAGAGCATCGAGACCCTCGACGCGTTCGCCGATGCCATGCTCGCCATCGCCCGCGAGGCCGAGACCAATCCCGAGATCGTGAAGTCCGCCCCGCATGATACGCCGGTCAACCGCCTCGACGAGGCCGAAGCCGCCCGCCACCCGGTGCTGAGGTACACCCGGTAAAAAAGGGGACAGATCCCTTTTTTTCTGAGCACGAAAAAGGGATCTGTCCCCTTTTTAGTGCGGGAACGGCCGGTCCTTCGCCAGGTAGTTGGCCTCGCCCGACAGCACGACCTTGCCCGATACGACGCCGGTCGTGGATGCTTGCGCGATGCTCTTCGCCTCCGGCTGCTTGCCGCCGACCCAGATAGTGTATGACCCCGGACTCACCGCGAGGTCGCCCTTGTCGTTCACAAGCGCGAAGTCGGTCGGCGTCAGCTTGAACGTCACCGTGCCGGTCTCGCCCGGCTTCAGCGATACACGCCCAATACCGCGAAGCTGCCGCATCGGAGCGTAGTCCGGCCGCTCGTCCTTGGAGACGTAGAGCTGTGCGACCTCATCGCCGGCGCGTGATCCCGTATTGGTGACCTTCGCCGCGACCTCGATTTGGCCGTTTGTCTGGCCGCTGTCGGGCGCGATCGCCAGGTCGCCATAATGGAAGCTAGTGTAACTGAGGCCGTATCCGAACGGGTACAGCGCCTCGCCGGTGAAGTAACGGTAGGTGCGCTCCTTCATCGAGTAGTCCGTCGCGTCCGGAACCTGCTCGATCGACTTGTAGTAGGTCACCGGCAGCCTGCCGGACGGACTATATGCGCCAGACAGCACGTCTGCCACAGCCGTCCCGCCTTCTTCGCCAGGGAACCACGCCTGTAGAAGCGCATCGGCGTTGCGATCCTCCCAGTTGAGATCGATCGGATTCCCGCCGATCAGCACAACCACCATCGGCTTGCCGGTAGCCTTCAGCGCCTCCAGAAGCTGCTGCTGGACGTCGGGCAGCGCGTAGGAGTTCCAATCGCGGCCCTCGCTGGACATGTTCTGCCGCAGCCCGACCGTCGCGATCACCAGGTCCGCCTCCTTCGCGGTTCTCACCGCGTCCGCGAACGGGCCCGACCGGTCCGCGGTGTTCTTCCAGGTCAGGTGAACGTAGGCTTTGACCTTGCTCTCGAAGTACTCCACCCGCAGGTCGTATCGCTTGCCTGCCTGAAGATCGACCTGATAAACTCCTCTGTTCGCCGCGCCGTTGCGCCAGTTGTCGATGACGAGCTTACCGTCGAGATAGAGCCGCGAGCCGTCATCGCTGCTCAGCATCAGATCGTAGCGGCCCGACTCGATGGGCACGAGCTTGCCGGTCCATCGCACGGAGAAGTTGTCGGCGGGAACGGCCTTCGGAGCGCCGGCCTGGTGGGCCGGGGCTCTGAACGGTGACCGCTCGCCCCAGTCGAAGTCGATGGTCTGATCCACGCGCGTGAGCACCGGCTGCCCCTTGAGCTCGGTGTTATCGAAGTATTCTCCCGTAAGCCCGTGCTGTCCCGGCTTGCCGCCCTCGGGAGCCAGTACGGCCGACGGCACGGCGCCCGAGTCCAGGAACTCGACGTAGCCGCATCCGGCCGCGTGAACGACCTCAGCGCCCGCCGCCTTCCTGATCCCCTCCAGCAGCGAGACCGGCGCCGTGGGCTTACCCGCGAAATAGTTGCCGTAGAGATCTTCCGGCACATTGGCCGCAGGCCCGATGACGGCTATCTTGCGGTACTTGCCCTTGTCGAGCGGCAGGATCCCGTCGTTCTTGAGGAGCACGATGGACTCGCGTGCGGTTCGCAGCGCCAGCTCGCGATGCTTCTCGCAGCCCACCAACGAATGCGGCAGCTTCGTATAGGGCACCATCTCCGGCGGATCGAACAACCCCACGCGGAACCGGATCGTCAGCAGCCTGCTCAGCGCCTCATCGACGCGCGACTCCGGCACTGCCCCGTCCTTCACGAGCTTGACGAGCTCAGGGTAGTCCCTCTTCTGGTTCTCCAGGTCAACGCCGGCCATCAGCGCCGTTTTCGCGGTATCGGCGGCGTCTTTGGTGTATTTCTGCCCGGTCAGCAGCAGGTTGACACCGCCGCCATCGGACGTGATGAAGCCGTCGAATCCCCACGTCTTGCGCAGCACGTCGTCCAGCAGCGTCCGGTTCGCATGGCACGGAACGCCGTTGATCCCGCTGTAGGCGGCCATTATCCCCGCGGCTTTGCCGTCCTCGACCGCCGCCTCGAACGCGGGCATATAGGTGTCCCAGAAATCGTGGGCGTTGACCTCCGCGCGGAAGTGCGTCCGAATCTCATCCGGCCCGCTGTGAACCCCGTAGTGCTTGGGCGCGGAGGCAACCTTGAGATACTTCGGGTCATCGCCCTGCAGCCCCTTGACGAAGTTGACGCCCATTATGGAGAGCAGGTAGGGGTCCTCGCTGTAGGTTTCCTGACCTCTGCCCCAACGCGGGTCGCGGTAGAGGTTGATGTTCGGCGACCAGTAGGTGAAGTTCGCGCGAAAGGTTGACTTGCCCTCTCTTACGAGGTAGTAGTGCAGCGCCACGGATTCGTCGGAAATCGCCGTCGCCACTTGGTGGATCAGGTCAGGGTCAAATGTCGCGCCCATGCCGATCGCCTGTGGGAAGCACGTCACGCCGTCGCCGAGGTACTGGCCGTGCAGGCACTCTCCGCGCCAGTCGTATTCGGGTATGCCCAGTCGATCTATCGCGGCGCTGGGGACGACTATCTGCGAGACCTTCTCTTCCAGAGTCATCCGTGAAATCAGATCCCGCACCCTGGCGGCGGTCGGCAGGCTCGGATCCAGATACGCGGGCTTGCTCTCGCACAAACCCGGGCCCACGCACGCAATCAGCACAACGGCAATGGCCCAAAGGGCTGCTAGTCGCTTCATCGATGGTTCCTTTCCACGCACGTTCCTATTTAATACAGTTATGTGTTCGCCACTCCCCGCGAAATGTCCTTCTCAACATCTTTCGAGGCAATTCGGCATTGACAGTCGGCTCAGGCGGCAGGTAGAATGTTGCCGAGATGTTGCCGAATTGTTTCGCCGGCAGAGTCGCTGGCTCAACCGCAACGATGCCTCCCGAATCACGTTCCTCGGAGGGACAGAAATGACTCAGCAGATGCTGCAAGCTGAAGAAACCAATCCATTCACCATCGCGCAGATGCAGTTGGCCAAGGCTGCCGCGAAGCTGGAGCTCGATCCGGCGGTGCATCAGGTTCTGCGGGAGCCGCTTCGCGAGCTCCACGTCTCGCTGCCGGTGAAGATGGACGACGGCTCGGTCAAGGTTTTCCAGGGGTTCCGCGTCCAGTATAACGACGCCCGCGGCCCGAACAAGGGCGGCATCCGATTCCATCCGGACGAGACCATCGACACCGTCCGCGCGCTCGCCGCATGGATGACGTGGAAGTGCGCCGTGGTCGATATTCCGCTCGGCGGCGGCAAGGGCGGCGTGATCTGCAACCCCAAAACGATGTCGCCGTCGGAGCTCGAACGCCTCAGCCGCGCCTACATCGACCAGGTCGGGCGGATTCTGGGGCCTGAAAAGGACGTCCCCGCGCCCGACGTCTACACCACCCCGCAGATAATGGCGTGGATGATGGACGAGTACTCCAAGATCACCGGCCACAACTCCCCCGGCGTGATCACCGGCAAGCCGCTGGCGATAGGCGGCTCGGAGGGACGCGGCGACGCGACCGCCCGAGGCGGCGCGTATACGATCCGCGAGGCCGCCAGGCACCTCGGAATCGACCTGACCAAGGCGACGGTCGCGATCCAGGGCTTCGGCAACGCCGGCCAGTTTGCCGCGACGCTGTGCTCTGAGCTGCTCGGCTGCCGCATCGTCGCCGTCAGCGATACCAACGGCGGCGTCTACTGCCCCGAGGGCATGAACGCGGAGGGAGTCGTGGGCCACAAGCTCACCAACGGCTCGGTCGTTTCGGCATGCCCCACCGGCGGGCGCGCCATCACCAACGAGGAGTTGCTCGAGCTTGACGTGGACGTGCTCATACCCGCCGCGCTGGAAAGCGTCATAACAGCAGCCAACGCCGGCCGGGTCCGCGCCAAGATCATCTGCGAGCTTGCAAACGGCCCCACTACGCCGAGTGCGGACGACATCCTGTTCGCCAACAACGTCTTCGTGATCCCGGATTTCCTGGCCAACGCGGGCGGCGTGACTGTCTCCTACTACGAGTGGGTGCAGAACGTCACGGGCCTGTATTGGGAGGAGGACGAGGTCCACGCCAAGCTGGAAAAGAAGATGGTGAAGGCCTTCGCCGACGTCCTCGCGATGTCGCTTGACTACAAGACGGACATGCGCACCGCCGCCTACATGGTCGGCATCCAGCGGGTCGCGGAGGCGATGAAGCTCCGAGGTTGGGTGTAATCCCGGCCTCGAACCACGACGTTGCGTCAAGATGCTCCGGGGCTTGCCGCCGGAGCATCTTCTGCGTGTGCGCCGAGCTTGTAACATTCTCACGCCGCATGATATAATGGAACCTCAAGCCAGGGGGTCATAGCTGAGAAGATGAAACGGACATACCAACCGAAATGCCGCGCGCGTAAGCGCGAGCACGGTTTTATGGCGCGAATGTCGTCCCGCGGAGGACGCAAAGTACTCAAGTCGAGGCGCGCGAAGGGCCGCTGGGAGCTGACCGTCTAGTGGTTGTCATCCTGAACTCGATTCAGGATCCATCTGGATGCTGAAACAAGTTCAGCATGACACGACCCGGCGGCCGGGGCACGATTATGCTGCCCACACAATCAAGACTGAAGAGACGTTCCGAGTTCGGAAGAGTTTATACGAGAGGGAGGTCCTGTGCAACGGACCTCATTGTCGTGTACGTACTCCCCGGCAGGGCCGGCGGAACCAGGATCGGCTTTTCGGTGGGCAAGAAACTCGGCGGGGCGGTCCGGCGAAACCGAGTGAGGCGAGTTCTCCAGGAGGCGACCGCGCCGTTCGTGCCGAACATGAAAGCCGGCTGCTCGATTGTCGTGGTGGCGAGAGTGAAGGCCGGGCAGGCTTCGTTTGGCGCTATCTCGGCGGCGCTTGGGGCCGCCTTTACGAAACTGGGCGTTTTGAATGCGGGCAATATCTGACATACCTTCCCGCGGTATCGTATTCCTTATAAGGAGTGTCTATCAACAGGCCTCGCGGCGTTTCTGGAGGAGGACCTGCCGGTATACGCCTACCTGCTCCGAATATGCGGCTCAGGCAATCGAGAAATACGGCTGCATCAAGGGAATATGGATGGGCATCCGCAGGGTCGCTCGCTGCCACCCCTGGGCCAGGGGCGGGGAAGATCCCGTGCCGTAGAAGACTCTATGATATGAGAATAACCAGACCAGTCATCGCGCTTACCGTCGCGGCTCTGCTCGCGGCCGCGTTCGTGCTTGGAGGTTGCGGCAAGGCCAGCTCGCCGTATTCCTACACCGAGTTGATGAAGCGGGCCGAAGCCAACATCAAGAAGGCCGAGGCACAGAAGGTTCCCGGCGACAAGATCGACTTCTACAAAAAGGCCGTCAGCAACTACGACGACGCCTCTCGCAAGGGCACCGACGCCACCGAACAGGCCGAGGCCCTCGACGGAGCCGCCATCACCAATCAAGAACTCGCCAAGCTCTACCCGGAGATTGGCGAGCAGAACAGCGCCCTCTGGGCCGCGCATTCAGCCTACACGTCCATCGTCTCCAAGTTCGGCAAGGACGTTGAAGCCCAGCCCTCGGCGGTCCAGAAGATAGTCGAGGAGGCGCGCAAACAGGTCTCGCTGCATCGAGGGGGCAAGCCTAAGTCCGTAGCAGACGAACTCGACGCCCGCAACTCCAGATACAAGCTGTTCGGGCTCATCAACCTCTACAAGGTCATCGATGTGCTCGTCAAGCTTACGGGCTCCATACCGGCGTTCAGCTACTGGTTCGCCATCGTGATCATCACCATCGTCGTCAAGCTGGTGCTCACCCCGCTCACCAAGGCGCAGTTCAAGGCCATGAAAGAGATGCAGAAGGTCGCGCCGCTGGTCAAGCAGATTCAGGAGAAGTACAAAGGCGACCAGCAGACCATCGGCGCCAAGACGATGGATCTCTACAAAGAGCATCACATCAACCCATTCGCGAGCTGCCTGCCGCTGCTGATACAGATGCCGATACTCCTGCTGTTGTATCAGACCATCCGCATGTATCAGTTCCAGTTCGAAAACGGCCAGTTCCTGTGGATAGGCAGCAGCCTTTCGCATCTGACATACGTCACCAACATCGTCGGCGGCGGCGCGCAGGTGTGGGTAACGGCCAGAAACCTGGCCGAACCCGATCTCGTGCTGGTCGTCATCTACGCGATCAGCATGTATGTCTCGACCAAGCTTTCCAACGTCGATCCTACCCAGGCCGAGCAGCAGAAGGTAATGGCGATCATGATGCCGGTCATGTTCGCGTTTCTGTTCGCGGGGTTCCAGTCGGCGTTCCTGCTCTACTGGCTGGTGTTCAACGTCATCCAGACCGTGCAGCAGTATCTGATTCTCTTCAGGCACGGCGAGCCGGTGCCGGAGGTCGGCCCGGCGCTCCCGCCGGAGCCGCCAACCGATGAACCTCCCCGCCGCCCAAGAAGAAGACGGCGCAGATGAATCATGAGTTACGAATTACGAATACGAAATACGAATTGGCTCTGTCCTTGTGCCCGCTGCGGTAGTACGGCAGCGCGTAATTCGTAACTCGTAGTTCGTCATTGTGGTAACGAGCGTTCGCAGCCCTGCTCGGAAGAGCCTGGCTGCCTATATAGCGAGGCATAGGCCAATGGACAAGATCGAAGTCAGCGGAAGAACGATCGAAGAAGCAATACAGACCGCCGCGAGGCAACTCGGCGTCGGCACGGACTCAGTCGAGCACGAGATCGTCGAGGAGGGCGCCAAGGGCTTTCTGGGCCTTGGGCAGTCCCCGACCACGATCAAAGCCTGGGTGCGCGAAGGCGTCGAAGCCCCGGCCGCACCCGCGCCGCCGCCTGCTCCCGTCGTAGAGGAGCCGGCCGAAACAGAGCAGCCCGAGGTCGAGGAAGAACCCGAGGCCGAGGAAGAGCCCGAGGCTGAAACAGAGGTCGAGCCCGAGGTAGCTGCCGAGGCGAAAGCGCCTGAGGCTCCGGCCGAGGACGACATCGAGCACTTCGAGGCGACCCTGCTGGGCATGCTCGAGGAAATCCTGGGCGCGATGAACGTCGCCGCCAAGCCGGTCATCAAATCGACGGAGGCGGGCGAGGTCACGGTCGCCATTCAGGGAGAGGACGTCGCGATACTGATCGGCAGGCACGGCCAGACGCTCGACGCGCTGCAGTATCTTGTCAGCATCGCCGCCAATCGCGCCGCCGGAACGAGGCTGCGCGTGGTCCTCGACGCCGAGGGCTACAGGGACCGACACCGGGAGATCCTCGAACACAAAGCGCGGGAATACGCGACCGCCGTCAAGGCCGAGGGACAGGAAGCCGAACTCGAACCGCAGTCGGCGCGCGACCGCAGGATCATTCACATGACCCTCGCGGAAGACCCGGACGTCTATACCTATAGCGAAGGCGAGGGCGATGACCGCCACGTCGTCATCTCACCGAGAAAGTAGACAGTTGGCAGTGTACAGCTGACAGTTTCCGAGCTGTTTACTGTACACTGTTCACTGTACTGACTCGTATGAACACCATCGCCGCGATCGCTACCCCCATTGGTTCCGGGGCCATCGGCATCGTGCGGATCAGCGGGCCGACGGCGCTGGAGGTCGCGGCCCGCGTCTTTGGCCCCGACCCGTCCGACCTGCCCCCCAACACCGCCCGCCACGGCAAGCTTGTACGACCCTTCCGCCCTCTGAGGGGGGTGAGGGGGGTCGAAGCCGAACTCGACGATGCCGTCATCACCATCTTCCGCGCGCCATCGAGCTACACCGGCGAGGACGTGGTCGAGTTGAGCTGCCACGGCGGGCTATCGACGGTCAGAGCAGCGCTGCAGGCCGTGCTCGACGCCGGCGCTCGGCTCGCCAACCCCGGCGAGTTCACCCAGCGCGCGTTTCTTAACGGCAAACTCGACCTCGCACAGGCGGAGGCGGTCAACGATCTCATCCGCGCGCGCACCGATGCCGCGCGAAAAGTCGCCCTGCGCCAGCTCGAAGGCGACCTCAGCGCGCGCGTGTCCGAGATCAATAGGCGCATCCTCGGCGCGATAGCCGCAATCGAGGCGGCCATCGACTTCCCCGACGATGTCCCCGAACCCGACATTGCCTGGCTCGAAATCGAGATGACGCAGGCGCGGGATAGCGTAGATGCGCTGCTGGCAACGTTCGACAGGGGCCGAATCTTCCGTGAGGGGCTGCGCGTCGTGATTGCGGGGCGGGTGAACGTGGGCAAGTCAAGTCTGCTCAACGCGCTGCTGCGGCACGCGCGGGCGATAGTCACCCCCATCCCCGGCACCACCCGAGACCTGATCGAGGAAAGCCTGGAGATCGAGGGGATTCCCATTGTGGCGATAGACACCGCCGGGCTGCGCGCGACCGACGACCCGATAGAAAGCATCGGCGTCGAGCTGACCCGCCGCTCGATGGACTCCGCCGACGTGATCCTTCTCGTCATCGACGCGACCGAAGGCCTCCACGACGAAGACCGCGCCCTTCTCGCCGAAATGCAGGACCGTCACATCGTCCTGGTCGCCAACAAGGCCGACCTGCTCATTCCCCATTCAGCCCATTCCCCATCGATGCCGCCAGTCTCGATTCCGACCTCCGCCCTCACCGGCCAGGGCATCGAGGATCTGGAAGCGAAGATCGCGGAGATCGCGGGGGCGACTTCCGCCGGCAGCGAGGGCGCAGTTGTCAGCAACGTCCGCCACCAGCAGGCGCTCAAGTCGGCCTCGGAGAGCCTGCGCTCACGCGCTCGCGACGCTTGCGCAGTTGCAGCCGATCGACCTTCTCAGCGGCGATCTCTCGGCCGCGCGCAGTTCCCTCGGCCTGATCACCGGTGAGACCGCGTCAGAAGACCTCCTCGACCGCATCTTCAGCGAGTTCTGCATCGGGAAGTAGGAGATGCTGTAGGAGGCGTCTCCCGACGCCGATTTCGTGACGCGATGCCTACGCAATCGGGTTCTGGAGAATCCTCCTACAACGATCTGGATTCCGGCTACTCGCCGATCAGCGGCTTGCCCGGCAGCTTGGGGCTGACCTTCGCGAGGTCCGCGCCCATCTCCTTGAGGATGGTGGGCACGATATCCCGCTGATCGCCGTCCTTGGTGACGCTTGTGTCGTTGGTGGCAAGCGTGACATAGGGCGCGTTCTTGTGCGAGGTCTTGCCCTCGTCGAAACCGTGGTCGGCTGTGACGAAGATGATGGTCTTGTCGTAGAGCTTCTTGGCCTTGAGCTCGGCCACGATCTTGCCCAGCCACTTGTCGCAGTCGATGACCGCGTCGGTGTATTCCTTGCTGTTCTCGCCGTGAGCGTGGCCCATGTGGTCGGGATCGCTGAAGTGGAAGAACGCGAAGAACCTCTGTGACGCGAACTGATCGACGTACCCGACCGCTTTCGGCCCGACCTGCTCGGCAGTGCGGCTCACATCGCCGTCCCAGATCGTGAAGTTCTTCTTGACCAGATACCAGGGCTCGCCTTGCTTGTTGGTGTCGGCGGCCTGCTTGGCGGCGGCGGCGGCGCGCTTGCGGGGCGCGAGCTTGGCGGTCTCCTCATCCTCGGCGACGGTGGACTGTTTGCCGGTCGTCTGACCTGCCGCATCGGCCTGGGCGGCCTGCTTGGCTTGCCGCGCCTTCCTCTGCTTAGCCTTTTTGCCCTGATTGGCCTGATTTGTCGCATTCGCCTTCTTGGCTTTGGCCGGCTGCTTGATCTCTCCGGCCTGGCCGGGGCCCATTGAGCCGATGTGATGGCTCTTGCCGGTGAGCATCACCGTCGCGATCTTGTCCTTGCCGAACTGCGCCTGCAGGTCCTCGAAGATCGTGTAGCCCAGCGGGATCGGCTTATACTTGCTGTTCGAATAGACGCCGGTGACCGTTGGCTCATAGCCAGTCAGCATCTGCGTGTGACCGGCCTTGGTGTCGGTCTGATGGCTGACGACGTCGATGCTGACGATATGCCCTTCCTTGATAAGCTGTGCGAGGTTGGGCAATTGGTTGGCCTTAAGGCACTCGTTGAGGTGATTGCGCTGCACGCCGTCCCACGAAAACAGTATCGCGTTACGCTCGGCTGGCGGCGTTGCCTTGTCGAATGCGACCGCCCCCTGCAGGCAGCATGCAAGCAGGAACGCGATCAGGAGTAATGCAAGTCTCGAACCTCTCAAAACGTTTCCTCCAAAATAAGACGTAGATGAGAGATTAGACGCGGCGACAGCGGTCACGGTAACGGGCCATACTCCTTGCCGCCGACGCGCACCTTGCCGCCCGCGCAGGCGAGCACGCCCTCGACCTGACCGGACTTCGCGAACCTCACCACGCAGAACTCGCCCTCAAGCTCGATGCCGGTATCCTTCTGCACGAGGACGTGATCCCGCGCAGGCGACGGAGTCAGTCCCAGCGGGTTCTCGACGTCGGCCGCGACGAGCACGTCGCGCCGCCCGTCCGCAAGCGTGATCTCCACAGCGACATTCGCATCGCCGTAAGCCTCGCCCGTCAGCGTCTCGAGCGGAAGGCGCCTGGTCGAAGCGACGGCGCGGGCCTTGTCATAAGGCTCGATGACGCTGATGAACGTCGATGCGAGCGGCGCCGCCCCTCGTCTGCGCACGATCGTCTCGGGAATCCACGTCTCCGCATTGCTGGTGATGCCGATCGACACCCACGCCTCACACGTCGAGACCTCGGCGCTGCTCGTCAGATCGGTGATGCGCAAGTGCGCGTCCGGGTCGTTTTCGGCCCGATTGCGGCGGTCCTCGATGGTGAAATCAGCGCTCCAACCGGGCTTGGGCGACGGGTCGGTCTGGGTGCCGCGGAAGATCGCGCCGTGGCCGTAGTCCTCTCCCGGCGCGAGCGACAGGCCCTCGGTGGCCAGTTTAGCCGACTGCGTGTGCTGCATCTTCGCGTGATCGCTCTTGCCGACGACGCGGAAGATGTCAACGATGTATGCGTCTTCGGGAGAAGCGTCCACCATCGCCACCGTCCGCTCGTATTGCGGCACGTCGGGCTGAGGCGCCGTGGCTCGCATGGCCTTACAGTGCTCTGCGTCGATCCACAGCGTGGTCTTGCCGTTGACCGGTTTCTGCCAATCGCCGTCCACGACTACGGTGTTATGCGCCGCGGTCATCTTGAACCAGTTCGCCTTCGGGCTGTTCCAGCCGCCATACTGCACCGGCGGGTAGCCGAAATCGGTCATCAGATCGAGTCCCTTGGCGAACAGACCCAGGTTCATGCAGTCGGCATGGCTGTGGGACCCGCCGGAATCGTAGTCGAGCCACACCGCGCGGGCGTCTCTGTCCTCGCCCGACCGCAGGATTGCGACGTGCCACTGCTTTTTGTCCACGCAATCGGCGACCTCGACCTTCGTCCCCACACGATCGATGACGGCCCGCACTCTGGACCGGAATCCCTCGGGGTCGTCGGCGAACAGGTCGTAAGGCAGTCCGTCCACGGTGGAGCCGTTGGCGAGGTAGAGAGCCTGCACGTAGGCCGGATCGCCGCTCAGCTCGTAGAGTTCCCAGAAGAAGGAGAACATGGACGGATCGATGCCCGGGCTCCTGCTGAACCCGATGCCGCGATAGCCGCTCGGAGCCGCCACCGTGGTCGCGTCGCCGATGTTCGGGTAGAAGCTCTGCAGGCACCACGTGTCGAAGTAGAACCGATAGCCGTCGAGCAACCGCGGACGGCGCTTGATGGCTTTGTCGAGGAATCCCGGGCATGATACGGGAGTACATCCCGAGCAGCGGGCCCATCGTGTAGGGCCCGGTTACGGCGTATGAGGTCAGGCCCTTCTCGCCCACCAGCCCGTCCACGGCCGTCGCGTAGCCGCCGATCTTGTCGAGCAGCCCCTCGACCTCGTCGCGGTTGCCCGGCCAGCCGAGTATGGTCCTGATGATCGCGATGGTAATGTCTGTGTGAGGCACGTTAGACTGAATCTTGTATCGGTTTGCCACCGTATCGCGCAGGATTCGATCCTCGATATTGCGCTGGATGTCGGCGAATGTGGACTTGGGATTATCGAGCTTGTATCGCCTGGCCTTCGTCGCGAGGAACCGCACCAGCGCCGGATCGTCCTTGATCCCGTCGAAGACCTGGTCATAGCCCATCGCCAGCGTCCGCGCCTCGCCGCACGCGTCGTGCCACACCGTCACGTAGCCGTTGGCCTGCTTCACCTCGTAGACCTCGCCTTGGCTGCCGTAGTCGAAGGTCGGGTAGAGGTCGGCGACGCGGTCGAGCAGGATTCCGGCTTTGTGCGCGTAGGTCTGGTCGCCCGTCATCGCGTAGGCCGTTCCCAGCGCCGCGACGCCGTTGACGATGAGCTGCTTCCATTGCCCGTATATCAGATAGCAGCCGATGAACCGCCACTTGTGATTCTCGCCGTCAACGAACCCGGTGCCGTCGTCCAGGCCGAATGTGTGCAGAGGGTCCTTGGGGTCGGGGTGGTCGGTGTTGAAGAGCAGGCTGTGGTCCGCGAGCTTGGGGTCGAACACGCCGTGCTCGTCCAGGCCAGACTTGTAGAACGCGCCGAAGTCGTTTTTGGGGAAGTACTCCCCGCAGTGCGGACACTTGACCTTCCACGGCTGCCCGAGCGCGTCCATCTTCCAGTTATACATCGGCACGCTCGCCTTGCACGCCGGGCAGAACCCGTCCGACCACACCATCCACGACCGCGGCAGCGTCGCGCCGAACATCGCGGACCACAGCTCGTCGTCCGACAGCTTCATCCACGGTTCGGCCGCGCGCACGGCCCTGTCGCGCATCTCCGCCGCCCAGGGATACTTCGCCGCGTTTGCCCGCGCCTTAGCGACCAGCTCCGGCGGCATGAACACGCCCGCCTTCTTCGCCGGTATCTCAACCGCCATCACCGCCAGCGGCAGCATCGCAACCACCGCCGTGATTAACCCGGTCTTGCACGTCAACATCAGCTCGTCCTGTCCTCCACAAGCGAAATGAGCGGAAACATCTCATTATAGTGCTTCTGGATGAACAGCGGGCTGCGTTTTTTGAAGAGCTTTGCGGCGAGCGCGTCCGCGACGGGCATTATGGCGCGCTCGTGGGCGCATAGGGCGGGGGAGATGACGTCGATGTGTCCGGTCGCCTGTTTGTTGAGGCACGCGCAGAAGTGGTTGCACCGCTCGCGTATCGCGCAGTCCTCGCAGGTGGGCTTCTCGGCGGCGTTGATGTCGTAGAGCCGCGCGCGAGCGGATTCATCGATGCCCGTCGATACGTGCCCGATCGCGTAGGTCTGGTCTGTCCCGTCGCCGACGAATTGCACGCACGGATAGAGGGTGCCGTTCGGCGCGACCGATATCTGTCGCTGCCCAAGCTCGCACCGCTCGGCCTTGCAGCTTCCGGGGAAGATGTGCGAGCTGATCTTGACCTCGAACGGGCTGAAGTAGAACTTGGCCTCGTCCATCGTCAGCCGGTAGTACCAGTCCGCCAGCCGCTTATACTGCCGCTGAAGCTGCTTCATATCGCGCTCGGTCCAGTCGGCGGAGTAGTCCAGCGAGCAGATCAGGTAGCGGAACCCCACGTCATACAGCCACTCTACCGACTCCGCGAAACGCCCCACCGTATCCGGCCGCGTGACCAGCATCACGGGCGAGTAGGGCTTTTGCCGCAGCAGCATCTCGATCCTGGGCAGCAGCGCGTCGAACGTGCCGCCGCCGCCTGCATCGACCCTGTGCGCGTCGTGCGCGGCCTGCACGCCGTCGTGGCTCATCGCGACGAGGACCTCGGACGTATCCGGGTCAGTGAGGAACTCCTCATCGAGGAGGATGCCGTTGGTGGTGATCTTGTAGTGGAAGAGCTGGCCCGTATCGCGCTCGACCTCGCGGCAGTGCCGGACGATGTCCGCGATCAGCCCCCGCATCAGCAGCGGCTCCCCGCCGAAGAAGATCACCCCGAGGCTCGCATCGGACTCCTTCGCGCGCAGGTCATCCATCGCCAGCGCGATAGCCGCCTTCGCCGTCTCCAGCGTCATATCCCCGCCTGCGTGTGGCTGAGCATAGCAGTAGCGGCAGCGCAGATTGCACCGCGCGGTCAGGTGAAGCGTCAGATGCACGTCAGATAACCCCCTGCGCCTTGAGCCACTTGATGAAGTCCTTCACCTGCGCGCGGAGCTGCTCGCGGGCAACGTCCTTCTGCATGGCTTGCAGCTTCGCGCGTTTCCCCGACCAATCCCGGCTGGCTGCTTGGTACTCAGTCTCACTCCCAAATCCCTTGTCCACGTCAGCGACATCCGGTAGCGGGTCATAGAATACAGCATACGTGCCCGCGACCTTGGCTTTGGCCATGCTTGCGCGAAGCGCCTTGGCGGTGCCTTTCACGTCACTGTATGAGCCCACGATCCGCAGGTTGGAGCGGATCCCCGACTTCCATTTCTCAAGATCATCGCCCGACACGTATTCATACGCAATCCGCTGTCTGGCGTCGTAGCCGTCCAGACGCACCGATAGACTGTGTGGCTTGCGCTCCTGATACACCAGTTTCCACTTGACCTGCTTCGTGCTGGGAATCGACGGCAGGCTCATCCTCTGCAGCGTCTTGCCGTCGCTATCGAAGGCGATTCCAGAACGCTTGGCCTCGTCCACGATCACCTTCCTCGCCTCGTCTTCGGAGAGGAACACCGGCGGATTCACTGCAATGCACGCGAAAGCCGCCATTCCCTCCCCGTGCACAAAGACCGGCGCGACGCGCGACGGCGCGTTCGCTCCGTTCTTGCCGCACCCCGACATCGCGACGCACGCCGTCAACGCCGCCACGACCGCCGCATTCCCCTGCCATCGCTTTGGCAGCAGCCGAAGCAGTTCCGGGTTCGCATCGACCTCAGGCCGGATCGGGTAGCCGGGCCTTGCATAGCTTCTGACCGGAGCCACTCTCATATCAGACTATCGCCTGTGCTTTCAGCCATTTGATGAAGTCCTGAACCTGCTTGCGGAGTTCCTCGCGGGCGAGTTCGTTTGCGGCGGCGTTGACCTTAGCGACCCTCGCCTTCCAGTCCTTGGGATCGCTGTAGTCCAGCGGCCCGGCCTTCTTCTGGCCGTCGTTATAGCCGATAGCCGGGTCATAGAACACGACATACGTCCCACCGGGCTTGGCCTTCGCGATGCCGTCGGCGAGGGCTTTCGCTGTGCCGATGACGTTCTCGCTGCCCGCGGTACCATACTGCGTCGTACCCGTCTTCCAATCCTCCAGATCCTGCCCGGACACGAACTCATACGCGATATTGCGCTTCGCGTCGAGGCCGTCCATCTCGATCGACCGAGTCTGCATGCCGTGTTTGGGCTCGTACTTTGACGCTTCCGTCCGGCTGCGTGACGGGCTCGAGCTTGGAATCCGTCGGAATCTCGATCTTGGCGATTGTCCGGCCGTCCCGCGTGAACTCTATCCCCGCGCGCTTGGCTTCTTCGACGATCACCTTGCGCGCTTCGTCCTCCGAGAGGAACACAGGCGGGTTAATGGCCACGCATCCGAACGACCCCGCGCCGTCGCCGTGCTTGAAAACGGGCGCGACTGTGGTCACCGTGTCCGCGGCGACGATCCTGCCGCAGTTGGCCAGCGCGATGCACGCGGTCAGCGCCGCCACGACCGTCGGATTGGCCTGCCATCGTTTCGGCAGCAGTCTGAGTATCTCCGGTCGCGCATCGACCTCCGTCCGTATCGGGTAACCGGGCTTACCATAGCCGGGTACGGGCTTGATCTGCATTCGTCTTTGTCCCCTCTTAGGTAGTGTAACCACTCTCTATTAGACGCACCCAGCCGCCGCTATCTTCACCCGCTCCTACGCCACAATGGCCACATTCTCTTTCTCGCTCTCTGGCTTTCTCCCTTTCGCGATTGTTCCCCCCCGTGATAGCATGAGCCGGATGGACTGCCTTGAGCCCGCGACTCTCGAAAGCCCCGGCACGGTCATTATCGATGACCGCGATCCCGAACGCCAGGCTCCTAGAACGCTCGTATTCACCAACCCCACCGACATCCTGATCGCCAACTCCCCCGATGATATCGACGCAGCGCTCGCCCGAATCGACACGCTGCTGGCCTCCGGCAAGCACCTCGCGGGCTACATATCGTATGATGCCGGCCTGGCTCTCGATAAGCCTATACGCTCCCGCCATACCCCCTCGGTTCCGCTCATCTGGTTGGGAATCTACGACGGCTATGAAAAAAGGGGACAGTTCCCTTTTCCTTTCGTGCTCAAAAAAGGGAACTGTCCCCTTTTTTCACGTCTCAACGTTCCCGACTCCGAATACCTCGCCTACATCGACCGCATCCGCGACTACATCGCCGCCGGGGACGTCTATCAAGTCAACTACACCGTCAAACTGCTTTTCGAGCACGCCGCGCCCGCGTGGGAGCTGTTCGCGCGGCTGCGGCAGGCGCACCCGGTCGGCTATTCGGCGTTCATCAACACCGGCGACATGCAGGTCATATCGATCTCGCCCGAGCTGTTCCTGCGCCGGCAGGGCAACATCGTTCTCACCCGTCCGATGAAAGGCACCGCCAGGCGCGGCCGCTGGTACGAGGAGGACACCGAGATCGCCCGGGCGCTCGCCGGCGACGAAAAGAACCGCGCGGAGAACCTCATGATCGTGGACCTCATGCGCAACGACATCGGCCGGGTCTGCGAGATGGGCGGGGTGGACGTGCCGCGCAAGTTCCACGTGGAGCGCTACGGATCGCTCTTCCAGATGACCAGCGACGTCACGGGTCGCCTGCGCCAGAACGGTGTTTCGGGATTTGAGTGGAGCGGAGCGGAACGGAAATCCCGAAACAGCCTGCCCACCTCCGAGCTTATCCGCGCCGTATTCCCGCCTGGTTCGGTGACCGGCGCGCCCAAGATCCGCGCGCTGGAGATCATCGACGAACTCGAACACGACTCCCGCGGGGTCTACTGCGGCTGCATCGGGTATTTCGCGCCCGGCGGCGATTGCCTGCTCAACGTCGCGATCCGCACCATCGTCCAGCGCGGCGACCAGTGCGAGATGGGCGTCGGCAGCGGCATAGTCGCCGATTCCGAGCCCCAAAGCGAACTTGCGGAGACGCTGCTGAAGGGCCGGTTCGTCAACTCTGAACCGCTCGACTTCGACCTCCTCGAAACCATCCTCTATCGCCCCGATTCCGGATATGCGTCACTCGATGACCACCTCGCCCGCATGCGCAACTCGGCCTGTTACTTCGGCCGCCCGTACGATGACCTGGCCCTGCGCGACGCACTGAACCAGACCGCCGCCGAGATCGACGCGCGGCCAAACCAACTCACCGCCGGCCGGGCGCGCGTGCGGCTGCTGCTATCGAAGGACGGCTCTGCGCGCGCCCAGTGGTCCGACGCGGGCGCGCCGGTGATCGAACCGGTCAAGCTCCTGCTCGTCCCGCGCCGCATCGACCCGGCCGACATCCTCCTCTACCACAAAACGACCCGCCGCGAGGCGTTCGACGCCGAGTTCGCCGACGCCCGCTCGCAGGGCTTCTACGACGCGCTCCACGTCAACACCCGCGGCGAGGTAACCGAGTGCTCGACTACGAACATAATGGCCGAGCTCGACGGCGCATGGTACACTCCTCCGCTCGACTCCGGCCTGCTCCCCGGCATCTGGCGCGCCCAGATGCTCGCCGACGGCAAGGCGACCGAGCGCGTCCTGACGCTTGATGACCTCCACCGCGCCCCCCGCATCATCATCGGCAACTCCGTCCGCGGCCCCATCCCAGTCGAGGCAATCGTAAAAAGGTGACAGACACCTTTTTTGAGCACGAATAAAAAAGGTGTCTGTCACCTTTTCTAGGCGACGAGTTGGAACACCTCATCGAGCGGCTTTTTCTCGCGCTGCTTGTGGGCCGAAGCCGGCCTGCCGACGGCCACCATCGCCGCCAACCGCCACGGCTCGCTCACGTCAAGCATCCGCTCCAGTTCCTCGCGCGCGACCAGCGGCCCACTGAGCCAACACGCGCCGTAACCCATGTCCTCCGCCGCCAGCAGAAGGTTCTCCACCGCCGCCCCGACGCTTTCGATGTCGGGATGACCGCGCATCGCGTTCATCGCGTCGTGCGACAGCAATGTGTTGCCGAGCGCGCAGTCCACGATAGCCTCATAAGGCCGCGAAAGCACCGCGATCACTGCCGGCGCCTTGCCGAAGAAAGTCGAGAACCAATCCACCTGTTCCTTGGCCTTTCGCGCCTCATCTCATCGTCCGATCGGGCAGCATCTCCGCGATCCTGCATATGCACTGCCGCGGCCATGTCCTCGAACAGCAGCCGGTTCTTGATCGCCACAAACCGCCACGGCTGCGAGTTGTTGACGCTGGGCGCCAGGTGCGCCAGCCGCACCATCTCCCGCAGATCGTCGTTGCAGACTTCCTCGTCGGCAAACTGCCTCACACTCGCCCTTGCTTCGATAACGTCCTTAAGCTCCATATCATCCGCCTCCAGCAACGGTTATTCCCGTTTTCGCGTGCGCTGTTTCGGGATTTGGAAGATGCACAGCGTTCGGGTCGCACCAAGCTCGATAGGAAGCGATGAGCCTGCGACCGCGCGCGGCCTGAAATCCCGAGACACCCGCCCGCCCGTTCCCGTTTAGCGACCCGGTACCTTGTGCAATAATGGACAAAGCAGTGTCTGCCTGCCATATGCGTTGACCGATGCGAGGTATACATCTACAGATGATTGACAGCAAAGACACAGTCGTGCTAGTATTGAGATAGGGCAACACGAGGGTGGCGGCTATCGGAGGGCTGTCGTGAAGTATCGGAAACTACTACTCGCCATCTGGATATGTCTCGGCGCGCTTGCCGCAGGCTCACAGTGCCCTGCTGCCTCAAATGTGGTTCACCAGAAAGCCAAAGTTGCGGGTGTTTGGCTTCAAATCGTCACCGCCAACCTCAACAGTTCTTCCGTGCGCGTCACGCCCGCCGTCGCGAGATGGGGCATCGGCACCTGCGAGTCCTTCCGCTCGCTGCTGCGCCGCACACGGCCCGCCGCCGCCATCGACGGCACCTTCTTCTGCACGCGCAGCCTTAAACCCACCGGCGACATCGTCATCGACGGCCAGATGATCTGGCGAGGCTACCTCGGCATCGCGGTCGCGTTCGGCGAGGACAACTCCGTCCGGTTCCTCGACTGCCAGGACTACTGCTGGACCGACTACCGCTCCGTGCTGGTCGCCGGGCCGAGCCTGATTCTGGACGGCAAACTCGCCGTCTACCCGCGCGACCAGGGCTTCCGCGGCGGAGTCCATTTCACGCCTCGACTCAGGGCCGCGGTAGGCGTAACCGCCGCCAACAAGCTCGTCATGGTCACCACCGGCCGCAAAGTCTATCTCAGCCAGCTCGCCCGCGCGATGAAGGCACTGGGCTGTGTCAATGCCGTCGATCTCGACGGCGGCGGCTCCACCGGCCTCTACTGCAACGGCAAGCTGATCCGCAACCCCGGCCGGCGCCATGACCAACTGCCTGCTCGTCTACGACGATGTGCAGAGCTTCGAGCAGCACCACGACGCATTCTTCCCAACCCAGCGCTACGCCCAACGGCCCTAGCATGCCAGACGCACTGTTCGCCTCAATAAAGCCCGGCTATTACCGCCACCGCCATCAAATGTCAGTAAGCTGCCGCATGACGCGCCAATTATGCCAAAAGCTTAGCTTACTTGCTTGAGTAGTGGTCGAAACTTGGCGTTAAATTACCGACTTTCCCCATTGACAACCGGCCCCTAAGACACTAGAATCACATGCACGGGCCGCCCGCCCGTATAGGTTTGAAACGGGAAGTTTTACAACGTTGTTTCGGGATTTCGGACATACGCGGACTCCGGCCTGATACTCGGACCACTACCAAGGAGGAGACCTTGCGGGTACTACGCCCAGAATCCCGAAACACAAGATGCGCCTAAGTGATTTCGACTACACGCTCCCGCGGGAGCTCATAGCGCAGGAACCCCTTCCGGAGCGGGAAAAATCGCGCTTGCTGGTGGTCAACAGGGCCGCCCGGACAATCGAGCACCGGCAATTCGAAGACATCCTGGACTACCTTGCCGATGATGACCTGATCGTGATGAACGATACCAAGGTCACGGCTAAGCGCCTCTACGGGCGCAAGTCCACCGGCGGGGCGGTCGAGGCGCTGTTGATGAAGCGTATCGCCCCGGGCCTGTGGCATGCGATGATCAAGCCGGGCCGCCGCGTGCACGTAGGCGCAATGCTTGAGTTCGAAGCCTGTCCTGAGCAAGGTCGAAGGAGCGGGCTGACCGCGGAGGTTATCGAAAGGACACAAGAGGGGGGAAGGGTCCTGAGATTCTCCGCCGAGACCGACCCGGACGACTTGATAGAGGCAATGGGAGAAGTCCCGCTGCCGCCGTACATTCACAGCAAACTATCCGATCCGAATCGCTACCAGACGGTCTACGCTGCCGCGGAGGGCTCCGCCGCGGCCCCGACAGCCGGGCTGCACTTCTCGAAAGGGCTGCTGGCGAAGATCGCGGACAGGGGCATTCGGATCGTCTACGTCACCCTGGACGTCGGGGTGGCGACTTTCCGGCCCGTTCGCGTGGAGAACATCGAGCTGCACGACATGCACTCGGAGCGCTTCGAGATCGGCCCCGAGTGCGCCGAGGCGATCAACAACGCGAAGGGGCGCGTGGTCTGCGTGGGCACGACCACCGCAAGGGCCCTGGAGAGCGCGGCGGTTGGCAAAGGCAAGGTGGCCGCGACCGCCGGCGATACAAAGCTCTTCATCCGGCCGCCCTACGATTTCGCGATCGTCGGAGCACTGGTCACCAACTTTCATATACCGAAGTCAACACTGCTGATGCTCGTCAGCGCCTTTGCCGGAACGGAGCTGATCCGGCGGGCCTACGCTGAAGCGGTGCGCTGCAACTACAGGTTTCTGAGTTTCGGAGACGCAATGCTGCTTTACTGATATTCGAGGGAGAGAGTGTCGAAATGGCTAACTATGACAACAAGCTTGGGGAGTGGTTCAAGAAAGTAGAGGCGAAGGAGCAGGAGCTTAAGGCCAGAAAGTCGGGCGCAGACCCTGCCTACGGCGAGGAGGCCGGGCAGCCAGTCGAGGAATCGGTCGGCGTGCCGCGGGTCGCGGGGGTGCAGATACAGGGGCCCGCCAGAGAAGCGCCCATGTCCGTGGTCGCGACGATGGAGACGTCGGGCGTGATCGCTGACACGTCGCTTGCCGGCGCTCTCGAGCCCGCAGGCGACCAGGAAAGCGCCGCCCCGCTCTTTGCGGAAGAGGAGGTCCCGAAGGTTCCGGACTTCTTCAGTTACCTCAACCGCTCGTCCGAGAACCCTGTTGTCGAAGAGGTGGAGGAACGCGTCTACGAGCTGCCCAAGGATCAGGGCAGTCTCAGTCTCTCAGAAGGGACCGGCGAACCCCGCCCGGTCACGCCCGCCCCGCCGGCCCAGCCTGCCCCTCCGCCCGTCCAGGCCCAGCAGGAGCTGGTGATGACGCCCCCCGCGCCCGCCAGGATCGAAGCCCCCAAGCCGGTCGAAGTCCGCCAAGCCGGTCGAGCCCACCGCCACCGACGAGACCCAGGCGAACTGGGACCGCGTGCCAAGCACCTCCAGACCTTGTTCGGCGCGTCAGTCCACGGAAGTCGCCCAGAACTCATACAAGGCATTCAAGGAATCCCGCGAAGAACTTATCCAGCGGCTTCTCGATCCGACGAGTCAGCCTCGAAGAAGCAGCAAGAATTCTCAACGTATGTCCGACAACCGTGCGGCGCTACACCAATCGCGGAGTGCTCAAGCACTACCGCACCGCCGGCAACCAGCGCCGGTTCAGGCTCTCCGATGTCCTGGCGTTTATGGAAAACGGCGCACGGCGAGGCCCAGCAGAGGCGTGAATGTCTGATGGTTTGATGGTTTGATGGTTTGATGGTTGAAAGGCCCCGGCGCAACGCCGGGGCCTTTCAACTCTTAACTCTCAACTCATTGCGCCGCCCCTGCCCCAAACGGTATACTACTAAAGGCTGACATGCGCATTGCCATATTCACCGAGAGCTACGAACCGATCATCAACGGCGTGAGCGTGTGCGTGAGCACACTGCGCGACGGGCTGACCGCGCGCGGGCACGAGGTATTCGTGTTCGCGCCGACCTATCGGGGCCACTGCGACGCCTCCGACCGCGTCTACAGGTTGCCCGCCAGGCACACGTTTCTCATGCGCGACTATCCCTTCCCGGTCCCATTCGCGCCTGAAATGAAGCGTCAGTTCGCCGCGCTCAAGCCGGACATCGTCCACACGCAGACCCCGTTTCTTCTGGGAGTGCTCGGCGCGAAGTGGGCGAGGCAGTTCGGCGTGCCGTTCGTATCGACCAACCACACCCTCTACACCGAATACGCCCACTACGTCCCCGTTCGCCCCAAAGCGCTCACGAAGTGGTTTCTGACTTCGCTGATGCGGTGGTACTACTCCGGCGCCGACGCGGTCGTCGTGCCGTCGCAGCCGGTCGAGAAGATACTGCGCGGCTACGGCGTCAGGACCCGCATCGAGGTCATCAAGACCGGCATCGACCCCATCCCCGCGCCAACTCCCGAATCCCGTGAGGCCGTGCGCCGGCACTACCTCTTCCCCCCCGCTGCGGTGGGGCCAGGCCGGCACTACCCCTTCCCCCCCGTTGCGGGGGGGCCAGGGGGGGTCGGAAGCCCTTCCCCCCCGTTGCGGGGGGGCCAGGGGGGGTCGGAGAGCCCTTCCCCCTCGTTGCGGGGGGGCCAGGGGGGGTCGGAAAGCCCTTCCCCCTCGTCGCGGGGGGGCCAGGGGGGGTCGGAAAGCCCTTCCCCCTCGTCGCGGGGGGGCCAGGGGGAGTCGGAAAGCCCTTCCCCCCCGTTGCGGGGGGGCCAGGGGGAGTCGGAAAGCCCTTCCCCCCGTCGCGGGGGGGCCAGGGGGGTCGGAAAGCCCTTCCCCCCCGTTGCGGGGGGGCCAGGGGGGGTCGGAAAGCCCTTCCCCCCCGTTGCGGGGGGGCCAGGGGGAGTCGGAAAGCCCTTCCCCCCCGTTGCGGGGGGGCCAGGGGGGGTCGGAAAGCGCCTTCCTTCTCCTCTACGTCGGCCGCATCGCGCGCGAGAAGAACCTTCGGATGCTGCTGACCGCGTTCGCGACGGTCGCGCGCACCCACCCTTGCGCCAAGCTGCTTCTGGTCGGAGGTGGCCCGGCGCTTGCCGAGACGAAGGCGTTCGCGGCGACTCTCGGCCTCGGCGACCGAATCGAGTTCGCGGGAATGCTAAAGCGGCGCGAGATCGACCCCATCTACGGCGCGGCGGACGCGTTCGCGTTTCCGAGCACGACCGAGACCCAGGGAATCGCGATCTGCGAGGCGTTAAGCGCGGGACTGCCGGTAGTGGCCGTGAACGCGGGCGGCATCCCCGAAAACATCCAGCACGGCGTCGATGGCTTTCTGACAAACGACGACCCGGCCGAGTTCGCCGACCGCATCGCGTATCTGATCGACAACCCCTCCGACCGCGCCGCCATGTCCGCCCGCGCCCGCGCCAACGCCTGCAACTTCTCCATCGACCGCATGGTGGACGACTTCGAGCGGTTCTACGAGTCCGTCATTGCAGCTACCGGAGCCTCCGTCGCCCAACCCGTGAGATAGTGGGCTGTTTGAGCTCACGGGTGAGCTGAAGCGGCAGGTTTTCCGGTAATTGTACCAGTTGACATTTGCAGCGGGCTTACGTATAGTACACAGGTTAGGAACGGGGCAGTTTCCTCGACCGAGGTCGAGACTGGCAGCGACAACTGGGAGTCTGGGCGAGATTTCTGGTAAAGGTGAGGGAGGAACACTATGAAAAGAATCGTGTGTATTCTGCTGGTGGGTGCCGTGTTGGCCTTTTGCGCAACATTGGCGCTCGCGGACGACCGACAGCCGCCGCCGTGGCAGCGGGGCGGAGATCGCACGACATTCCAGCGCTGGGAGGTACAGCTCGGACGATTCGGCTCCGGTACCCGTACCGGTGCAGAATGACTATGGTACTGTTATGACCACCATAGTGGGAACATGGTACCAGACCTACGAAAATCGGTCGGGGGTGTGGACCTTGGGGAGCATAGACGTTGTCATACCCAATGCGCCCGACCATCCTGACTGGACCAAGAAAGTCTGGGTTCAACTGACGTGGGCAAATGTGGGGAATCCTCTACCCCCAGACCAGATAGACATCGCTGTGGATGGGCTTAGAGGGCAGCTGATCGCGAACGAAGACCTGCCCGCGTGGGAACACAGCATCTGGCTCTTCACGCTTCCCTACAACCCTCTGCAGGAGACTCTTCACATCTCAGGCGACATCTATGTCGATGAGCTGGTCGTTGACACGAAATGCATGGCGGTGCCGGAGCCGTCGAGTTTGCTGGCGCTTGCCGGCAGCCTGCTCGGCTTGGCTGGGTTTGCTTGGAAGAGACGCCACTAGGCAGTAGTCAACCCAGGCTGCGAACCAGCCTGATGATGATACACAAGAACGCCGGAGAGGACTGGTCCTCTCCGGCGTTTCATGCATGTTTGGGGACTCGTTCTCTAACTCTGTGCGAGAAAGCGCTCTCGGACTATTGCCGCAATCTGGCGATCGGTCATCTTGTCAACTGCCTCAACACCCACGATGCTCTCGCCAAGGCCCTCGCTTTCAAGCCGTTTCACGAACTCGCCCTTTGCCTCCCCCGGTCCCAAGATCAGGATGGATTCCGCATCGCGAATACGCGAGATCACTTCATCGTAGTACTTGCTGAGGCGGTCTGAGAATCGCTCGCTGCGCTGGTATTCTCCCTTGACCTCACGTGCCCCACCTGAATATCGGACATTCTTGTCCACGTTCGATGCTATCTCCGTTATCTCTTCCGTCTCGCCCGAGATCATCACGATGACGGTCTTCCTGTGGTCAATCCACAAACCCACTTTTCTTGTCATTCGTGTCCTCCACGTCTGTCAGGGCCATGCGATGCCCATTATTGGCTTCTCTTTCATAGCCTATGTCGATTTTCTTGTTCCGCGGGTGTAGTGCCAGCCAGGGCCCAATCGCATTCGCGAGAGCCAACTGCACGGCACTCTGCTCGCGCGGTGTCTTTGGGCCGCCGCTCACAAGGGTCAACGGCAGAGCTGAGAAGAACCGCCCATTAGCGCTCACCAAGCCAAGCAGGACGGCTGTTGCCGCTTTCAGGGGTGGGTCTTTTGCGGCGTTGCCCATCTTCACCTTTCGAGCGTCCAGGGACAGCTCCTTCTTCCTTACATCCACGATCAGCATATCTACCGTGCAGTCGGACTTGGTCTTCGGCCCCAGGCCTATCCAAACGCTTCGCGTGTGCCAGGACGCACGGCCCGTGATGACCCAATCCACTCCCAGTTTCTCACCGAGTATGAGTAGCTGCTTCGGAGTCGGGAGTTCTGTTCCTTCTGAGCTCGGGTCGTGCCCCATGTCGTTGGTCCAGGTCAGGGCCACGCGCGCCTCCGGGATTATCTGGAAACTACCCTCTCTGAAGAATGGAGACTGTGTGAGCGCAGTCTCCAAGAACTCCTTGGCTGCCGTCTGCGCGCCGGACGTTCCATTCTCGTAGATCCAGGGCAGGATAGCCACCGTTTCGGGGCTATCCGCGCGGACCTCCGACGATTCGTCAGTGGGCTTCTTGTCCTGTGCGTTCTGTGCCAAGCAAGGGAACACAGACAAGAGAAGAAGAAACAGAACCACTGGTCTAAACACTCGTTGCATTGTTTCCTCGCTCAACCCAGGTTTGGCAGCCACAGCCAGCGGAATGTAGTCAGGTAGTGTTGGGCTTGTGTTGTCAGTAGCCCAAGTCGAGATTCTCGCTTTGACCGATCGGTAATCATCTTCTACTACTCCTTGCGTCGATCTTCCTGTGATAGATCCACGGGCCCACTTCCTTTCTCATCGGTTTCCCCTCTGTGTGAGCTCCGGCCGCGATCACGGGTTGGTCATCACTACGTCTCCCTCTTTCAGTCCCGACTTGATCTCCGTGCACTTGCCATCGCTCAAGCCGATCTCGACTATCCGTTGGTGCCACTGGCTGCCCGCCTGCAGCTTCACCGCGTGTTGCTTGCGACCTCATACACCGTGTTGAGTCTGCAGGTAGACACGTTCTCCGTTTACCATCTCCCACACACCGAAGACAACTAACTCCTGGCTGGGCAAGCGCTGGACATCGCGGTCCGGATGGCAGCGCGTTTCGAACTCGTCCTGGGTGATCTCTACACTATTGAGGGCCCCAGAAGAGAGAGGCCAGTTCGGGTCTAGATCGGTAATCAGGTCCACACGAACGATCAGATGTGGTTGAAAGGCAGTCAGCACATGGTCGCTGCCAATCAGAAACTGCGGCGCTGAAAGCAAACGGGTTGGATGGACGGCTTCCAGAATCTCGCGCGCGATCACCGGATCGTTCTGGGCAAACTTAGTGACATGCCCGTCTTGCAGATAGACATGTATTTCCAAAACAGCGGGCGTGTTTATGATGACTCTCCATTCTGGTGACTGTCAACGACGCGTGCCGATCGCCGATTGTGCTTGGTGGCACAGATGGCTCGCGAGCCCATAGCTCGGTTTCTCATACCTTGATTTGTGAACCCCTGTTGTTTCCAATCCTTCAGCTTGTTTGTTTATACCCCAATATCTCAGACCTGAAGCACCGGCATTCAGACTGGAGCACTCCATCGCGGCAACAACCAGTGACCTGTATCGGCGCAGCGCATCTTATGGTGCTCAAGATCCGCCTCTTCTACCAGTCAGCAGATTGAAGATCAGCACGATAACCGCAACGACCAGCACGATGTGGATAAGGTTGCCGCCATATCATCTCATGTCACCTCCATTATTGGCCGTTCGGTGCTGCCGGAGCGGCCGGCGCCGAATGACCGGGCGCACCGGGCGCACCGGACGGGCCGGCAGGGCCAGGCGCACTGGACGGACCCTGAGCACCTTGGGGGGCCGGTGGCACCGCCGCGGGTGCTGGTTGCAGAGCCTGTCTGGAGGACTGTCCCGGGACAGGTTATCACCTCTCAACAAAACTCGGCCCGAAACTAGGAAGCATAACGACGGCAATTTGGGTATAAGGAGGCCAACTAGACTAGCCTATCAGGCTGACTGTACACCACCAGCCACAGGTCTGCCATCATGAAAGGGAGGACTTGAACATGAGATGCTTTTGGCTACCACTCTGTCTGGTATTGGTCGCTGCTGCGTGCATGTCCGCAAACTGCGCGATACCTAGCTTCAGGGGTTACACGGGGCTGATGGTCGTCCCGACCGCTGACGCACTGGGCAAGGGAGACTGGAACGCGGGTTTCTTCTACGAGAACGTTTCTAACGAGACCATCAACGATGTCGTGGTCAACTATGGAATTGCACAGGGGTTTGAACTCGGCATCGACCGCTTCCGCCTCACGGACGAGGACGACCATCAAACACTGCTCAACGCGAAGTATAGGTTCGTGCCGGAAACCATGAACCACCCGGCGATAGCGGCGGGTATAGCTGACATAACCGATGATATTGAGACGACTGTGTATGCTGTCGCGAGCAAGACGCTCGGATGCAAGGTCAGAGTATGGCGAGGAGAGACTCTGTCCCCGCGCATACACGTTGGATTTGGCGGTGGTAGGCTGAACAGCTTGTTTGCAGGCGTTTCGTTCTTCGTTGGCAACCGTGTCGAAGTTGTGGGTGAGTGGGACTCCAAGGACGTGAACGCTGGAATCCGGTGGAGAGTGACGCCTGAGTTCACCATTCACGCTGGTGGGTTTAACCTCACAGACAAATCGGATGATCCATTCAGCACGGGTGCGAGTTTCGGAGTGGGCGCCAGCTACAACATGATCTACTGATAACAACGAGGGCCAGTCCACAGTGGACTGGCCCTCGGATCCATTTACATGCAAGAGACGCGATCATTTTCCCGCCGGCCTACCTAATAACAGGCACCGCAGCGTCTGAGTCTGCGGATCCTGATCTGGTCGCTACTGATCGTCTCATGCGCGAACCGCTTGACCTCGCAGTCCAGCCCCCTCTGAATCTCCACTTGGGAGAGCGCGATCTCGTCTATGTAGAACTGAATCACCTGGTTCTTGTAGGCATTGTCGAACGCTGCACCTGGGCGGTCTAGGTCGCAGATGTCGAAGCCAGTGCCCAGCGCCGGAGCGCATGATGTGACGTCAAGACAGGTACTTGGTCTTGAGCCATCCCTCGGCTTTAGAGGCGCTGGTTCTGGAATCAGCGATCGAGTTCGTCGCATAGTCCTGAAGAGATGTGGTTCCGAGATGGTCCGCCGCGGCGTTGGAAACAGCCAACACCGATAGATTGAGCTGGACTATGGCTTGCAAGTATGCCCTATCCGCATCGGCCCCACACAGAGTCTGCAAGCACGCAAGCGTCTGTTGTGCACAGGCGCTGGGCGTTCCGATGGGAGGGATTGCACAAGGGCCACATCCCGGACCTGCGGGGACGGTCGTGCAGGTGGTCGTGTAGCTCATCTGCGGGCAAGTCGTTATACCACACGGACCACAGTTTGCTGTCGGGCAGGGCACCGTCGGGCAGGGACACGGATAGCAGTTCGTGCAACTTACCGTGGAAGAAGGACCACAACTCGGCACGCAAGGCGGGGTGGTCGGGCAAGGGTTGCATGACGCCGGACCAGCCCCCGTAGGGCAAGGTGCAGGACAAGGCGTAATGCAAGGGGTGCGGGTTGTCACCGTGAGCGTTGACGGAGTATTGCCCGGAATGTAGCTCATTCCCCCGCAAGGCGCCGGACAAGGCGCCGGGCAAGGTGTCGGGCACGGCGCCGGGCAAGGTGTCGGGCACGGCCCCGCACCCACGTACGACGGACAGGGCACGCACGGAGGCGGAACCGCCGTTCCGCATGAATTGATCTCGCTCTTGGCAAACTTATAGAGCTTGCCGTCTTGTAGAACATAGACAAAGCTGCTGTCTACCGCTACGCCCGTGCTGGGCATCGTGGCTGTAGGGGCGACCGGCGCGCATGGTCCGGCGCTCGCAGCTTCGGGGGTGTTCGGGCTAGACTGCCCATAACAGGCGCCAAAGCTCGCAACCACGACCAGCACTGCACAAACACAGAACAGTTGGCCTTTCATCCGTGCTCCTCCTCCAAACCTGGACATATCGATTCATAGTGCTCTTTTACCCCGAAATGCCAACATGGATATGCGCGCGCGACATCGTGTGTAAAGGGACGAGCCTGGGAGGAAGAGGCAGCCTCGTCTCACACCAATCGCGCCAGAGCGAAGGCCGCGGCTGCAGCCCGCCCGCCCTACGAGCATGCTCTGAAGGGCGCTGCGAATGCGGGGTGTGCTAGTGAACTGGCTCTTGATGAAACCCAAGATGCCGAGAGTCGTCAGGGTGACGACCGCCGACAGCGGCAGCGCAACCGGTAAGGCGTGGAAGACGATGCAGGGGCTTAGGGGAATCATGCCTCGAAGATGTATGCGCCCCCGGATTGTAAGGGCACTGGTGAATGCTCGCTTCGGGTCCGGCCGCTCAAGACCTGTACACTCTTGCGGGTCACTGCCCCTCTACTGTGATCTGCTCGGAACTGAACTGTCTACGATAACACTATCACCCAGTGTTGCGATCAGGCTCCTGGTAATGTCGAAGCGCTCCCCGGCAGTCCGCCACAGCCCACCCATCACGTCTGTGTCCATCGCAACCGAGATGGATGTTATCTCCCCGTTCTTAGCGTCAACATCATAATCGTGAACGGTCCCCAGGTTCTTTCCATCCTCAGTGAATACGTTACGGCCAGTGAGGTTGCCAACCAGTCCGGATGTCTTGAATTCCCCCCGCTCGACGAATAGTTCGGACGACGAGATCGTCAACACATCGTTCTCTATTGATCTGATGCCCCCGAAAGGCAGATAGTCCGGACGTGAAAACAGTCCGCCTCCTACCTCCAGTGCCACAACCTGCTTCTCGTCACCGTCGATCAGAATCCCGGTGACGGGTCCGATAGTGGTTCCGCTTCCAACATCCATAACTTTGAGTTTCATCATTTCTTCTGCTTTCATCAACAACTACCTCCATTTCCGTTTTGTCAACCCGGTATTGACCTGATCCGATCCAATCCCAAGCGTGTTTGCCTTGGCAGACTCGCTGATCAACAGACCATTCCTTTTGAGCGGCCTATCTTCTTGAGGAAGTCATGTTCGTGCACGAAATCGAGAAGCGTTCGCTTATTGCACATCGCGAGCCCGACGACGGTATCCGCCGCACCGTAATACATCCAAATCTCGTCACCACGACAGATCGTTCCGCAGGTGTAGACTACGCCTGGCAACAAACCAGCCTGCTCATAGTCGGCCTCCGGGGCAAACACCCATTCCGAAGCCCGCTCCAGCATGATTCTGGGATTATCGCGCTCAAGCAGCGCGAGGCCTAGCCGGTAGATCTGGCGATGGCCCACATCCTTGACGCCGTGGTATATGAGCAGCCACCCCTCGTCGGTCTGTATCGGCGGTGCGCCCACTCCAATGCGCACGCCATCCCACCATGGCCCACCTCGCTGGGGCAAGAGCACTCCGGGCAGGCTCCAATGGGTAAGGTCGCCGTTGGCGGAAGCAAACCAGATATGCTCTTGCCCACCGGTCACCGGACGATGCAGCATTAGCCACTTGCCATCGAACTTTTCGGGGAACACAGCCGCGTCTTTGTTTGTGGGCGACAGAACGATGCCCAGCCGAGTCGCAGTCTCGAAGTCCTGCGTCGTGGCGAGCGCCACTGCTGGTCCGTAACGCGAATATGCCGTATAGGCTATTAGCCATTCCTGCTTGCCGATTCGTGTCACTCGCGCGTCCTCGCAGCCCCACTCTTCGTACGGGTGTTCAGGCAGATCAGGTTCGAGTAGCGGACGTTGCGCGGTCCGCCAGCCATCGACGCCGTTGCTGCTGCGGGCCACACGGATCTGGGATATCCCTCGTTTGTCTTCGATCCGCAACAGCAGGACCACTTCGCCGTCTAGCTCGGCCACCCCGGGATTGAGGACGGCATTAGCCGTGAACGGTATATCGTCGGGGGTAAGTATCGGCTTCTGTCCGTACCTTACGAATGTCTCATCTTTCATGGGCGCGTCCTTCGGTACAGGGACCCTTATGGCGGCAACCTCTACATTGGACAATCTACCCCAGCAGTATGGAAGCTAAACCAGCTCATCAGTAAGAACTTCCATGAAGCGGGTTACGTATTCAGGTGTTTGGGATTTGAGCGAAGCGGAAATCCCGAAGCACCCACTCACGCCCCCATCTTATCCATCTCGGGATAGTACTGCCCCTGCACTGCCGCGCTGTTGCACTTCGCCCGCTCGACGAATACCCTCTGCGCCTCGGCGACATTGGCCGGATCGCCCTTCCATGCGTCCATCACCGGCCCCTGCAGCGCGCGTGAGAACGAGAACGTGAGCCGCCATGGGGGGCTCGGCACGCGGGCAATTGCATTGAGCCGCTCGGTCGCGACCACGGCGTCCTGCCCGCCCGACAGAAACGCGATCCCCGGTACCGCCGCCGGCACTACCTCCCGCAGCACCGACACGGTATTCTCCGCGACCTCCTCCGGCGACGGTTTCTGTGAGCTGTCTTCTCCCGGCAGCACCATATTGGGCTTGAGGATCATCCCCGCCAGCAGCACCCGATGGTCCATGAGCTTCTCGAACACGGCCCGCAGCGTCCGCCTGGTGGCCTCCCGGCAGCATCCGATGCTGTGGTCGCCGTCCATCAGCACTTCCGGCTCCACAATCGGCACCAGGCCCGCCTCCTGAGCCAGCGCCGCGTAACGAGCCTGCGTCTCGGCGTTGGACTCCAGGCACGTCCGCGTCGGCTGCCAACCGCCGATGCAGGTCACCGTCCGCCACTTCGCGAACCGCGCCCCAAGCTCTCGATACTCCGCAAACCGCTTGCGCAGCCCGTCGAGCCCGTCGGTGACCTTCTCGCCGGGGAAGTTGGGCAGGTCATGCTTGCCCTCATCGACCTTGATGCCGACGATGATCCCCTTCTCCGTCAGCAGCTCCCTCATCGGCTTGCCGGACGAGCTGTCCTGCCTTATCGTCTCATCGAAGAGTATCACTCCGCTGAGGTACTGCTCGATCCCTGGCGTGGAAAACAGCATCTCCCGATACTCGCGCCGAGTCTGTTCAGTTGACTCGACCCCGATCGCGTTCAGCCGCTTCGTGATCGTTCCGGGTACTCTCATCCGCCGCCAGCAGGCCCTTGCCATCGGCCATCATCTCATGCGCCGTGCGCACCAGTTCATCCATCCGCATAGGTTTGCCTCCTCATACCTCCGACACTTGTATCCAGGGCATTCTTGCCCCAAAACGCAGATTTGCGAACAAACGCGAGCCGCACGACGTTCTAACTAACTGAAAGGACCGAGCATGCCCGGCTGCGACGAAGAACTGATGATCCGGGTGCGTGACGGCGACCAGGAAGCGTTCAACGCTCTCTATCTGCGGTGACCAGCACAGGCTGAGGTCGTTGATCGCAAGCTTCCAATGCTCGCCGGAGGACGCCCGCGATTGCGTGCAGGACACGTTCCTGCGATTGTGGCTCTCGCGAGCGAGCTACCGGCCCACCGCGCCATTCGCGGCGTATCTGTTCACAATCGCGCGGACCTGCTGGATCGACCGCCTCCGAAGGCTGCGCTGCAGACCCGCCGAATCGGCAATCGACGATGATCCGCCTCCCGCCGAGCACGAGCATGCCGAATGGGCCCCGGAGGCGTCGCTGATGCTGGAGTATCGCAGGTGGCGGGTGAGGCGCGCGGTGCGTTCGATCCCGGACCCGTATCGCGAGGCGCTGGAGCTGGTCCATCTCAACGGACTGAAATACTCTGAGGTCGCCGAGAAGCTGCAAGTGCCCATCGGCACCGTCAAATCTCGAATCGCCGCCGCGGTGAAGATCCTTCGCGAGCGGCTAGAGGAGGAACTGCTATGAACTGCCAACAAGCCAGGCAAAACGTTATCGAGTATGTGAGAGGCGAGCTGGTCGAGAAGGACCGCGAGGAAATGCGCGCCCATCTGGAGTCGTGCGAGGCGTGCAAGGCGCATGTGGAGGGCGCGGCCAAGGTCCTCGACCTCATGATCGCCGCTTCCGAGGCTCCCATCGGACGGGTTGTGGACAAGATGCTCTCGCAGGCGGTTGCGGACGGTGCGTCGGACATCCACGTCGAGCAGGCGCGCGACGGCGTGCGCGTGCGTTATCGCATCGACGGCGTCCTGCACGACGTTATGACCTTCGCCCGCGAGATGGGTCCCGCGCTGACCACGCGCCTCAAGCACATGGCGGAGATGAACGTCGCGGAGACCCGCCTCCCCCAGGACGGCCGGATCGCGACGAAAATCGCGGACAAGGAGATGGACCTCCGCGTCAGCAGCATCGCCAGCGTGTATGGCGAGGCGCTGGTAATGCGGCTGCTCAACAGGTCCGGCGTGCTGCTGGGCCTGGACAAGCTGGGGCTGTATCCCGAGCAACTCCAGCAGCTAAAGGACGCGGCGCACCGTCCCAACGGCCTGTTCTTCGCCACAGGCCCGACAGGCTGCGGCAAGACCACGACACTCTACTCGATGCTTGCGGAGGTCGATGCGAACGTCAATAAGGTCATGACCATCGAGGACCCGGTCGAGTATCTGCTGCGCGGGCTGGTCCAGACGCAGGTGCAGCGGAGCGCCGGGTATACGTGGGCGGCGGGTCTGCGGGCGTTCCTGCGGCACGACCCGGACGTGATTATGGTCGGCGCGATACGCGATCTGGAGGTCTGCGAGATCGCATTCGAGGCCGCCGTGACGGGCCACCTCGTTCTTTCGACCCTGCACACCCAGGACGCGCCGTCGGCGCTGACCCGGCTGGTCGATATGGGAATGGAGCCGTATCTGATCCGCTCGGCCCTCAACGCGGTCCTGGCACAGCGGCTGATCAGGCAGGTCTGCCCGGACTGCAAGGTCGCCTATCAGGCGGCGGGCAGCGACCTGCAGTCGCTCGGTTTCGTGGTCGATGACCCCGAGCAGAAGATCACGCTCTACCGCGCCGAGGGCTGCGATACCTGCCGCCACACCGGCTACAAGGGCCGCACCGGCATCTTTGAACTGCTGACGATGACCGACGAGGTTGGCGACCTGCTTACCCGCCGCGCGCCCGCCCGCGACATCCGCGACGCCGCCAAACGCGCCGGCATGCACGACCTCCGCGAAGACGGCCTCCGCAAAGTCCTCGACGGCATCACCACGCCGGAGGAGGTGATGAGGGTGGTGTTTACGGCGGGGTAGCATCTGCCGAGCTGGCATCCATCCAGGAGGCAGCTCAGTTCTGCAGAATCGCCAACTCCAGTTCGTCCAGCAAATCCGTTGCTGGACGCGGTCCCGCGCAAGCGGGCGCCCCAGTTCGTCCAGCAAATCCGTTGCTGGACGCGGTCCCGCGGAAGTCCGTTCCGCGAAGCTACACCCGCACGCCGGATATCGCCATCAGCCGCGTGAAGTACCTCCCCAAGCGACTTCTCGTAAGCCGGCAGGTCGGCCAGCAGCGAGATCGCGGGTTCGTTGTCGGAGTAGCGTTCTGCGGCGTTGGGAACCGCGTTCAGTCTGCGCCGGAGACTTGGGTGGGAGTCGTGCGGATGGTCCGGCATGGACATGGCTGCCGTGCAGTGCTCGTTTGCGACGGCGTAGAGCTGCGGCAGCGCCGCCCTGAACCCGATGTGGTAGTTCCCGGGATAGGCCTGCCGCGCCGCTTGCAGGGACCTGTCGTCGTGAAACGCGCCGATCAGTCCGGCCGTCTTCATCAGGCCCGTGCGGAATGCCTGCGCGCCGCAGGTAACCGCCGAGATCGCGTCGGCTCGCAGTTCGCGGGTCCTGTCCGCGTGAGTGTTGATCCAGTGGAACGTGCGCAGGTAGAGCCGGAGCGCGAGCGCGGGCAGCAGCATCGGAACGTGCTCCCATACCGACTCCGCTCCCTCCGCGTGCCGCGCCATCTCCATCAGCGCCGTCATCGCGCCCTTGTAGACCGGCTCCACCATGACGGCGTACAGCGTATCACGGCCCGAGAAGTGCGCGAACTCATGCGCGAGCACGGCCCTCAGCTCGTTCCTGGTCAGCCCGGCCAGCAGCGGCAGCCCGATCGCCAGTATACGGCCGCGCACCACGCCGTTGAACACCTTGATCTTGGCCTGCGTGACGAAGAACGTCGGCTCGGCGTGCAGGATCACGGCATCCGGCATCCGCGTGTCCATGGCCGAACACAGTGGCGCGATCAGGTAGCCGAGGTCGCGCTCGCGTCGGAAGTCGATCCGGATCGCCGGCTCAAAGGGCGTATGCGGCCACATCGAGCAGATAATCCCCTTCACCACCGAAATCACGCCCAGCACGACTCCGCACCCCAGCGGAATCGCGATCACAACCAGCCTGACCGATCCATGTGCTTCGGACATCATCATGATAATGCCGTAGATCAGCCCGCCGCCAATCGCGATCACCGCCACCAGCGAACCGACCAGCACCACATACAGCCCCGGCACAAAAAGCAGCGACAGGAACGTCAGAAACGCCGGTGGTTCAGGAATCTTGGACTTGGGTGCGGTCATTGCAGCCTCACCGCCTGCTCCGCGGCCCGCTCCAGCAGTTCCTCCGCGCGCTCGCAGGCCTCCGCGAGGGTCATGGGGCGGTCGAGTATCGAGAGAATCGCCGCAGCGCCGTGGTGGAGCAGCTCATAGCCCTCCGGCTCGATGCTGCCCGCGAGCACGACGACGGGCACACCCCGCGCCGATGCCGCTTTGAGCACGCCGTTGATCACCTTGCCCCGCAGCGTTTGCGCGTCCACGCGGCCCTCGCCGGTTATCACCAGCCCCGCGCCGTCGAGCGCCTCGTCGAAGTGGGCCACTTCGAGCACAATCTCGATCCCCGGCTTCAGTTCCGCTCCGAGAAACGCCAGCGCCGCCGCGCCCATCCCGCCGGCAGCGCCCGCGCCGGGAACGTCCTCCACATCGACGCCCACGTCGCGCCGGATCACCTCAGCCAGATTTCGCAATCCCGCGTCCAGCTGCAGCGACCATCTCCGGCGTCGCGCCCTTCTGCGGCCCGAACACAGCCGAAGCGCCCCTCGACCCCGTCAGCGGGTTATCCACGTCGCACGCGACGGTTACCGCGACGCGCGGCCGGGTTTCGGGATATCCGCTCCGCGAAGCTCCGCTCATATCCCGAAACACCGGTTGGAACGCCGGGTGCAGGCCGGAGAGGTCGATGGACCGAATTCGGGCGAGTTCGCCGCCGCCGAAGCCGACCTCCGCGCCGGCCTCGTCCCGGAAACTCCCACCCAGCGCCTGAACCATCCCCACGCCGCCGTCGTTGGTCGCGCTGCCGCCAATTCCCGAGTATAACCCGCTCGCAGCCAAGCTCCAGCGCGTGCCGGATCAGCTCGCCGGTTCCGTAGGAGGTGGTCGACATGGGGTTGCGGAGGGCTTCGGGCACAAGCGGCAGCCCCGAAGCGGCCGCCATCTCGACCACGGCGGTTGCCTGGACGCGAAAATGGGGACAGTCCACCCGCTTGCGCTTGGGACAGTCCCCATTTTCGCGGCGTTTGTGCTCAGGCTGGTCGAGCACGCCGAGGAACGCCTCGACCGGCTCGCCAAGCGGGCCTGTCACGCGCACGGGCACAATCCGCCCGCCCGCGGCGGTCACGAACGCCTCGACCGTGCCCTCCCCGCCGTCGGCCAGGGGAACAAGCGCCAACTCCGCGTCAGGGGCCGCCCGCCGAACCCCCGCCGCAATAGCCTCAGCGGCCCGGCTCGCACTCAAACTCCCCTTGAACGAATCCGGCGCAACAACGATTTTCATAGACGTCAGCGGACACTTTCCAGTGAATTACGAATTACGAAATACTAAATACGCCATGGCAAAACGCGAGCTATGAATTGTCCGGGGGCGGGGGTTCCCCTTGGTGCTCTTGAGGATTGCGGTAAGGATTCGCAGGAGCTCGTCCACCGCGGCCAGTTCCTTGGCCATGTTCATGGCTGTCAGGTCTGACTCCCTGAGCAGGCACAGCCAGTATCGAGTCTCACGTGCCTCCTTGCGCGCGATCGACATCTTGGAGATGAAGTCCTTGCGGCTCTCACCGGCGATCGCCTCCTGCACGTTGGCGCCAATGCTCGTGCCGCTGCGCAATAGCTGCTTTGAGAGCACGTACTCCTTCTCTTCCACGAGCTTGGAGTACACCTTGATGACGTCAAGGGCGAACTTGAAGCTCTTGCGCTGGACCGCGCCGTCGTTCATAGCCCAAGCTTCCCTTCCCAATTCGTATTTCGTATTTGTCGATTTCGTAATTGCGTAATCCGTATCACTCCGTTCCTTCGCCGCCTCTTCGAGCTTGCGAACGTCGTCCATCGCGCGCTTGGCGTCGGCGTGGTCGGGCTTGTATTGCAGCACCGGCGCCAGGAACTGCTTTGCGGCTTCCAGGTTGCCCATCAGTATCGCCAGCCGGCCGGAGACATAGTTGCCCTCGATTGCGGATTCGTAGAGATGGAACGAGTATTTCTGCTGCTTGCAGAGGCCCGCGACCAGGAACACCTGCAGCTCCGAATCCTTGCGCTCCCCGAACTCTCGCTCTATCCACGCCAGGTTCAGGCGCGCGTTCACGTCGTCCGGGGTCATCTCCAGCGCCTGCCGCAGGCTGGCCGCCGCATCCTGCCACTTCTTGGCCTTCACCTGCTCTTCGGCCTTCGCTATCAGCTTCGCGGCCCCTCCGGACGCGATCCCCTTGCGAATATCGTCCGGCACGTAGCTCATGAGCGTCGGCTTGAAATCTGTTCCGGTCACCTTCTGAATCGCGGCGCAGATGGCGTCGGAGTCGGGGTTGCCCGAGTAGTTGAGTATGTTCATTATCTTCGGAAGCGCGTCGGGGGCGGCCTTGGCGAGCATGTTGGAGACGGCCTCGATGGCGAACTGCGTCCGCGCGGTCTCCAGCCTGGCGTCGAACACGCCCGGGTCCTTGCTCATATACGCGGACTGCGGCCATGACCACAAGTTCACCTTGTCCCGCAGCTTCTCCGACTGCGCGCTCACCGCGAACATGCTGTTGACCATACTGTTGAGCTTGGGGGCGTATTTGGCGATTATCTGCCGGGTCACATAGCCGCTCACGCCCTCGTTGAACCAGCGGGTCAGAGGGTGGTAGATCTTGAGCGAGTCCGCAATCAGGTACGAGACCGTATCCTGAACGGGCGCAATCGCCAGTGTGCTCGCGGAGCCGAGGAAGTCGAGCGCAATCTGGCCGAGCTTTGCTTCGGAGCGAATCGTGCCGTCCGGGTTGACTATCACCGGGAAGAAGCTGCGCTTGAGCTTGTCGGGGCTGGCGTCCTGATCGTCGAAGGCGAGGTTGAACTCATCCTTTTCCTTAGAGTAGCGGAGCTGCATGGCGCCGCCGTCGATCCCGTTTGCCGCAATCACGTTGGCCTTTCGCACGAGCCGGATGTTGGAAAACGCGGCCACCAGCACGGTAGACTTGTTCTTAAACGAGGCCAGCCGCGTCTTTGCCATGTCCTTCTTCTCTTCCGCGCCGAGCATCTTCGAAATATCGGCGGCCATCGCGTCCGGGTCGGCCAGCAGCGCGATGGTCTGGCGGTGTACCTCGAGGGCGGGCCCTATCTCAGAGTGCGCTATGGCCAACACTTTCTTGGCCTGCATATCAAGCCCGTCCGGGTACGAGACGGTTATCCCGCCGCTCGAAATCTGTTTGAGGTTGTCCGCGGCGCACGCGCCGGTCGTCAGCGCGAGCGCAAGTATCAGCGCAACTATCAAGTGCTTCATGCCTACCTCCCGAGTATTTCAACAACAGTATACATTGACGGCGGCCCAAACCTCAAATGCCTTCCGCAGTGGGTAAGAACAGCCTTAGTGGGAGGTGTCCAAAGATGAACTTGAGCGAAATCATGACCAGGGAACTAGTCACCTGCAGTTCCGACGAGACCGTCGCCCAGGCCGCGCAGAAGCTGGAGAAGGCGAACGTCGGCTCCTGCCCCGTCGTCGAGGGCGAGCGGCTGGTGGGGCTGCTCACCGACCGCGACATTGCCACGCGCGCGGTCGCCAAGGGCCTCGACCCGAACACAACCAAGGTCGAGCAGATCATGACGCGGGAGCTTATCACCGGCCATCCGCACATGGGCATCGAAGAGGCGTGCGAGCTGCTCTCCGAGAACCAGATCCGGCGGCTGCCGGTGGTCGAGGCGGAGCGGCTGGTCGGCTACGTGGCGCTGGCGGACCTGGCAATCGACCTCGAAGAGGAGGAAATGGTCGCAGAGACCCTGCACAGAATTTCCATGCCGAGCAGGTTCTAGCGCCAGAGCTGCCACCATCTGCGGGCGGCCGGTAAGCGGCCAATGCAGGCGGGGCAGGGGCGGGCCTCGCGGTCGGCCATGAAGCGGACCTCGCAGTTAGCAGGTTTTTCGATGGACGGGCAGTCGCGGCTGCCGTGGAACACGCCGGCGCTGTCCGTCCACACCTCGCCTAAGGCCGGGTCGTCGGGGAGGCTGCTCACATCCAACCGCAGCATTCCGCGGCCGTCCTTGCCTGCGGCAAAGCGGGTGGCGGCGAGGTTGACGGCCACAACCCGGCTCGCGCCGGCAAGCTGCTTCGCGGCGGCGGCGTAGACGCGGGTGGAGGCGCCGGTGTTGGCAATATCGTCGAGCAGCAGCACGCTGCCGGGCAGGCCGCCGGGGCGCAGGAAAAGGTCCTGCACCACATACTGCAATCGGGCCTTCAGCGCCTCTGCGCCGGCAAGCCGGTCAACTACGCGCATGGGCGGCCGGCCCTGGCTCTTGAAAAAGAGGTCGGTCGCATTGCGCGCGCCGGTTGCGGCGCAGACCATGTCCGCGAGCAAGCTCTGCGGGCGGACCGCTTCGGGTTTGGTCTCGGCGGAGCTCAGCACGCGCACCACCCAGTCGAACTTCTCCTCGCTCGCGCATTCGAGCACGCGGCCGGCGTAGAATCGGGCGAGCGCGGAAATGTGCGGCTCGAAGTCGGCTACGGGGCAGCACGCCTTGAACGCCTTTGCCAGCCGGCTCTCGAAGCTGGAGCGCGAATAGGGCCAGAAGGAACCGAGCACGGCGGTGCGGTCGCAGGGGTCGGCTGCGACCAGCTCGGCTATATCGAGCGCATTTCTCAGCGGAATAGGCGGCTTTTTGGCACTCATTGCACGCGGGAATTCACGGGTTTTGGCGAAACAGTTTCACGCTCAGTTCGAGCGTGGCTGGAAACTGTTTTGCGCGTTTTGAATTGTTGCGAAGGGAGTCTCATCGCGAAAACGCGAAATGCCGGAAAGTGAGAAAGGGACTCCTGCTAGGAAGATGCGCCGTTCGGCGGGCTCAGTCCTTCAACAGGATCAGCCCTTCGACAGGCTCAGGATGGTCGGAGGAAAGCGTTTTGATTTTCGCCCTCCATGATTATAAGACGACAACTGGGCCGTTTTTCACGCAAATTTCCGGGATATTTCAGTTAAATGTTGTTCACAGCTAGGGAACAGGGGGCGAATGGTTCGTGGGGTCTCTCGGAGAGCTGGACGACGAACTCCATCATCGCCTCGCCGGGCATCAGCCAGAACGCGCCGCCGCCGTTGAACGCGTAGACCAGAGCCCTGTCCCCGACGGCCTTCTTGAGCGCCGGAATGTCACCCGTCACGGCGGCCCAGCCATACTGATCGACCAGCCGCTCGGCGATCGCGACCCGGAGCGCCGCATCTCGCTCGCGTTCGGCGGTCCAAGCGCAATCGCCTGCGTGGGGAAGGGAGGGAAGTTACGAGTTACGAATTACGAGTTACGAGTTGGCGAAGGGACGGGGTACAAGGTGACGGCATGAGTCTTGAGGATTATCGAGCTAAGCGGGATTTTGAGAGGACGCCGGAGCCGGAGGGTGAGGTGGTGGAGGAGGCCGGAATCGGTTTGTCGTCCACGAACACCACGCGACGCACCTGCACTACGATCTGCGGCTGGAGATGGATGGCGTGCTGAAGAGCTGGGCGGTTCCGAAGGGGCCGTCGATGAATCCCGGCGAGAAGCGGCTGGCGGTGATGGTGGAGGACCATCCGCTGGACTACATCGACTTTCGCGGGGAGATCGAGGAGGGAAACTACGGCGCGGGGGCGGTCGAGATATGGGACAGCGGGACGTATCGATTGCTCGAAGGCGGGATCGATCAGGGCAAGCTCGTGGTCGAGTTTGCGGGCGCGAAGCTCAAGGGCAGGTTCAGCCTGGTGCAGATCGGCGGCAAGGGCAAGAACTGGCTGCTGATCAAGGGCAGGGATGGGTTCGCCGATCCCGATTGGAAGCTGGAGCAGGTGCTGCCGGGCGGGAGTCGCAAGGAGCGCGAGGAGATGCAGCAGGCAGAGAAAAGGGGACAGTTCCCTTTTTTTTCGAGCACGACAAAGGGAACTGTCCCCTTTTTTGATCCGATGCCGGAGCGGGTTTCGCCGATGCTGGCGGAGCTGGTGGAGCAGCCGTTTTCGGACCCGGAGTGGCTGTTTGAGGTGAAGTGGGACGGGTATCGGGCGCTCGCGTTTATCGCGCCGGATTCGTTCCGGCTGGTGTCGCGGCGGAATGAGAGCCTGATCGATCGGTTTCCGCAGGCGGAGGCGATTCCGGGGATGATCGACGCGGAGACCGCGATACTCGATGGGGAGATGGTGGTGGTCGATTCGGAGGGCAAGCCGAGCTTTCAGATGCTTCAGGACATCGGCCACGGGCTACCTCCGGGCGCGGCGCTGGTCTACTACGTGTTCGACCTGCTGTATCTCAATGGGTCGGACCTGCGCGGGCGGCCGCTTATTGAGCGCAAGGAGACGCTGCAGAGGATCGTGCGTGCGGGCGAGTTTGTGAAGTACTCCGACCACGTGATCGAGCAGGGCGAGCGGTTCTTCGAGGAGGTGTCCAAGGCCGGCCTGGAGGGGATGATGGCCAAGCGGCTGGACAGCCCCTACGTCGGGAAGCGCAGCGACTATTGGCGGAAGGTGAAAGCGGTGCGCGAGCAGGAGGTCGTGATCGGCGGGTACACGGAGCCGCGGGGGTCGCGGGAGTGTTTCGGAGCGCTGGTTGTGGGGGTGTACGAAGGCGATGCGCTGCGGTTCGTGGGGCAGGTGGGGACGGGGTTCAGCGACGATGAGCTGCATCGAGTTCATGACCTGCTGCAGCCGCTGGTAACGGATACGTGCCCGTTCGGGACTGAGCCTGAGACCAATGAGCCGCCGACGTGGGTGAGGCCGGAGATGGTGTGCGAAGTGAAGTTCGCGGAGTGGACCTCGGACGGCATTCTGCGGCAGCCGGTGTATCTGGGCATGCGCACGGATAAGAACGCGCGGGATGTGATTCGGGAGCGGCCGGAGTCGGCGCCGAGTGAGCCGAAACCGAGCCGGGCGGTTCCCGCGGAGGAAGCGTTCGAAGGCGAGCTCAAGGGCGATGTGCGGGTGAGCGTTGACGGCGCGGAGGTATCGCTTACCAACCTCGATAAGGTCTATTGGCCCGCGGAGGGTTATACCAAGGGGGAGATGCTGCGGTACTACTGGCGCGTGCGGGAGACGATCCTGCCGTATCTGGCGGGGCGGCCGCTCGTGCTGCGGCGGTTTCCCGGATGGGATCGAGGGGGAATCGTTCTATCAGCACAATATCGGCGACGCGCCGGAGTTCGTGCGGCGGGTTGGTATCGAAGAGGGCGGGAGCGTCATCAACTACGTCATTGCCGATAACGCCGCCAGCCTGCTGTATGTCGCGAACCTGGGGTCGATTGGATTCCATCCGTTTGCAGCGCGGGCGGAGTCGCTGGACAGGCCGGACTGGATCGTGCTGGATCTGGACCCGCAGGATGCGCCTTTTGAGACCATCTGCGAGGTGGCGATGGCGGTGCACGACGTGCTCGATGAGGCGGGGCTGCGGTCGTATCCGAAGACGTCGGGATCGCGCGGGATACATATCTACGTGCCCGTCGAGGCGGTGTATTCGTTCGATCAGGCGCAGGATTTCGGCGAGATCGTGGCGCGGGTGGTGGCGTTCCGGAAGCCGGAGGTTGCGACGGTGGAGCGGCTCAAGAACCGGCGCGGGGAAGGGCGGGTCTACGTCGATTACCTGCAGAACGCGGAAGGCAAGACCGTTGCCAGCCCATACTCGGTGAGGGCCGTGCCGGGAGCGACGGTCTCGACGCCGCTGACGTGGGAGGAGGTCGAGTCCAAGCCGGATAGGGGGCGGTTCACGATGATGACCGTGCCGGATCGGATCGCCGAGATGGGGGACGTGTTCGCGGACGTGCTGACGCACCGGCAGAAGTTGGCTGAGCCGCTGGAACGTTTGGGCGCGGCGCTTGCGGAGGTAAAGAAGCGCGGATAGGACAGATATTTCGGGATTTGGGCCGGTGCTCAGCAAAGGCTCTTCGCTTCGTATTGGGGCGGTCGCATGCCCTGAGCCTGTGCATATCCGAAACCCCGAAACAGCGGGGCGGGCTGGGCGGAGACCTGGGAGGCAGATATGCGAGCGACGTGGAGTGGAATGATAAGCTTCGGGCTGGTGAATATCCCGGTCAAGGTGTATAACGCCGCCCGCGACGAGCAGATCAGCTTCCATCAGATGCATAAGACCGACGACGGGCGGGTTGGCTACCAGAAGGTGTGCAAGGCGTGCGGGAAGACGCTCGGGCAGGACGATATCGTCAAGGGCTATGAGTACGAGAAGGGGCGCTACGTCATCGTCACCGACGAGGAACTCGACCGCATCGACCTCAAGACCGCGCGGACCATCACCATCGATCACTTCGTTGACAGCGCCGAGATCGATACTCTGCAGTATGAGAAAGCCTACTTCCTCGGGCCGGATACGAACGGTGAGGGCGCCTACGCGCTGCTTCGGGAAGCGCTGCGGCGGGCGGATAAGGCGGGAATCGGGAAGGTGACGCTGCATTCGCACGAGCAGCTTGCGGCGGTGCGTGTGGCGGAGAACGCGCTCGTGCTGGAGACGCTGCATTTCTGTGAGGAGATGGTCAAGCCGGAAGGGATGGGTATCCCGGCGGCGGACTTCAAGGTCTCCGACGAGCAGCTCGACCTCGCGAAGGTCCTCATCGAGCACATGACGGCCGAGTTCGATCCGGCGCAGTATCACGACGAATACGGGCGGGCGCTGCGGGAGATGATCCGGGCCAAGATCGAGGGCGAGGAAGTGATCGCGCCGCCGGAAGTGCGGCCGACGAACGTGGTCGATATCATGTCCGCGCTGAAGAAGAGCCTGGAGGCGGCGGAGAGTGGGGATGGGGCGAGGGAGAAGGCGGCGTGATCTGCGCCGTGCTTGGACAGGCTCAGGATGCCCAGCGACCGGCCTTCGATACGGCCCGTCCATCGATACGCCTTCGGCTACTCAGGACGGGCCTACTCAGGACCAGCGGGGTTGGTCTTCCGACCCCTCCCCCAACCCTCCCCGCGGCGGGGAGGGAGTGGGCTGCGCGCTTACCCCGACGCTGTTCCCCGGCCCGGCCGCAGGCTGGAGAGGAATTGGGCGCTGTGGGCTGGAATAGTGATGAGGTAGGACCCTGACATACGATCACGGGAGGCCTCTTCAGATGCCAAATTGTCCTCACTGCGGCGGCAGGACCGCGCCCGGAGATGGGAAGTGCATCCACTGCGGCGCAGACCTAACTACCGGACCCTCGTTCCCGGGCGGCCCGGTTCCGCCGAATGCCCAGCCCACACAGCGGCCGGCCAGCGCTCTCACAGAAGCCATTCTCGTTACGGTATGCTGCTGCCTGCCGTTTGGCATCGTGTCGATCGTCAAGGCGGCGCAGGCCAACGGCCTGGCGGATGCCGGAGAGTATGAGGGAGCGCAGCGACTGACGCGAGACGCCCATTCATGGGCGCTGTGGGGGCTTTTTTCCGGGATTGCGCTGGTCGTGTTGCGCCTGGCCGTCGAGTTCAGCCGTTGACTGTGCACCCCATCCGTGATAACCTCATATACACGAGGTGGACACGGCATGAGAAGGGTTCTGGTTGCGCTTGTTATTGTGGGGATCGCGCTGGCGGCTGTCGGGTGCGGGAGTAAGCAGTCGGCGAAGGGCGGGAAGATCGAGCTCGAGGTGGCGTCGTTTCAGGGCGGGTTCGGGCTGGACTTCTTCGAATATGCCGCGCGCGAGTACGAAAAGACGCATCCCAACATCAAGATCAGGGTGTGGGGGAATCCTCGTGTCTGGGAGCAGCTTCGGCCGAGGTTCGTGCGCGGGGACGTGCCGGATCTGACCTGGCCGGGATGGGATATGGACACGTGGGCGCTGGTGGCCGACGGCCAGGTGATGGAGATGGACAAGTACCTGGCGACCAAGGCCTACGGGTCCGACAAGACCTGGAAAGAGACGTTCTATCCCTCGCTGCTGGACAAGGGCAAGTATAAGGGCCACTACTACATAATGCCGTTCAACAATAACGTGTTCGGCTGGTGGTATAACGTCGGGATGTTCAAGAAGCACGGCTGGCAGCCGCCGAAGACGTACGATGAGCTGCTGACCCTCTGCGAGAAGATCAAGAAGACCGGCATCGCACCGATCACGTTCCAGGGCAAGTATCCGCAGTATATGCTGCAGGGGTTCTTCTTCCCGTGGGCGATCAGCGCGGGTGGGCTGCAGGGGTTCTACGACGCCGAAAACCTCAAGCCCGGGGCGTGGAAGAGTCCGGCGTTTCTGAAGGCGGCGCAGATGATCGCCGAGCTGCGCGATAAGGGCTACTTCGAGAGGGGCGCGATGGGGCTGAGCCATACCGAGAGCCAGATGGAGTTCGTGCTGGGGCGCGCGGCGATGATACCGTGCGGGACGTGGCTGGGTTCGGAGATGAAGAACCAGATCGACCACACGCCGGGTTTCCAGATGGAGTATTTCAATCCGCCAGTGCTCGCGGACGGGAAGGGCGATCCGACGATCGTATCGAGCGGCGTGGAGACGTGGATCATCCCGAAAGCCGCCAAGCATCCCGATGAGGCCGCAGATTTCTATAAGTTCATGACCTCGCTGGATATGGCCAAGAAGTTCGTCGTGCGCAAGAATACGCTGATGTCGATTCAGGGCAGCGATCAGGTCAAGCTGCCGCCGACGCTGGTTGCGCCGGCGAAGTGCATGGCCGCGGCCTCGACAACCTACGGCATGGACTACAGCGACTGGTATCGCACGATGGGCAAGGCGATCGAGGAAGCGATGGGGTCGCTGATCAGCGGTGAGATCACTCCGCAGCAGTGCGTGGACCGCATGGAGCAGGCGGCGGCGGCGTGCCGGAAGGATAAGGCGATTCCGAAGCATAGGGCGGAGTAGCTCGCAGAGGTCTGAGCAAACCCGGGCGCGAGGAACTCGCTCCGTTCGTGGATCAGATCAGCGGAATGCGATTCCGTGTGACTCGGAGCGTCGGCACTGAACAATCGAGCCGATACGTATGGAGCTTCGCTGTAGTGCCTGAGCTCTGCGAGCCTATAGACGAATAGCAAAAAGGCAATGCAGTGCTTTCGCACCGCAAAGCCTCCATTGCCATTATACCACCAAAATGCTTCCTTGTGCAATTGATGGGCAAAAGAGATAACGCAACTACCAATCAGCGATCACGTGGGCGCTCGCGACATCGCCAGCGGCATTGGGATGCGAGGCACTCGCTCGTTCTCGTCTTCCTGGCTCCGGCGGGGGTGCTGTATGCGACGTTCTTCCTGCTGCCGATGGCGCAGGCGTTCTATGTGTCGCTGTTTCGGTGGAGCGGGTTGTCGCAGCATCGCACGTTCGTGGGGCTGGCGAACTTCCGTAAGCTGCTCGGGTTCGAGATGTCGGACGGGCATCGGATCGCGAGCGATCCTGTTTTCTGGAAAGCGCTCGGGCATAACTTCGAGTTCCTCGTGCTATCGCTGGTGGTGGTGATCCCGCTGGCGCTGTTTTTCGGGTCGGCGCTATCGAGGCGGGTGTGGGGATCGAGGACGTATCGGGCGGTGTATCTGTTCCCGAATATGATCTCGGTCGTGGCGGTGGCGGTGCTGTGGTCGTTTGTGTATCACCCCAGGTTCGGCGTGCTCAACTACCTCGTTTCGGGCGTGGGGCTGCAGCCGCCGGCCAACGGATGGCTGGGCGAGCCCAGGACCGCGCTGCCGTGCATCATCGTGACCAGCATGTGGTTTTCGCTGGGGTTCTATATCGTGCTGTTGCTGGCGGGGATTCAGAGCATCCCCCGGACCTTCTATGAGGCGGCCGAGATCGACGGCGCGGGCGGATGGCAGCAGTTCCGGCACATAACGATTCCTCTGGTGTGGGAGATGCTCAAGCTGGCGGTGGTCTATCTGGTCATCCAGACGATCAACGTGTTCGGGCTGGTCTGGGTGATGACCGACGGCCGGCCCCACCGAACACACCGAGACGCTGCTCACCTATCTTTATCAGCAGGCGTTCAGCGAGAGCGACTTCGGCTACGCGACGGCGGTCGGGGTGGTGCGTGTTCGTGCTGATATTCGCGCTCGCGATGGTTCGATGCGGCTAATGAAGCGAGAGGCGGTGGAGCTGTAGTGGGCGGCGCGAAGCAGAGGCCGAGCGCGATAAGGCGGGGCTTGCTGCAGGTCGCGCTGATCGTCTACTCGGCGATCGTCGTCTACCCGATGCTCTGGCTGGTGTTCGCGTCGCTGAAGACTCTGACAGAGCTTTTCGAGCAGCCCTGGGGGCTGCCGTCGCGCCGCACTGGGAGAACTTCGCGAACGCGTGGGTCGAGGCGGGGATCGGGCAGTGCTTCCTGAACAGCGTGTTCGTGACCGCGCTCTCGATGTTCTTCATTCTGCTCATAGGCTCGATGGCGGCCTACGCGCTGGCGAGGTTCTCGTTCCGGGGCGCGGGCGTGATCCACAGTGTTTCATGAGCGGGATGATGTTTCCGGTGTTCCTGGGGATAGTGCCGCTGTTCCTGCTGCTGCGCAGGCTGGGGATGCTGGACAACTACTTCGGCGCTGATCACGGTCTACGTCGCGTATTCGCTCTCGTTCACGATATTCATCCTGACGGGGTTCTTCAAGACGCTGCCCCACGAGCTTGCCGAGGCGGGCCTGATCGACGGCTGCTCGCATTTCACGGTCTTCTGGCGGATAATGCTGCCGCTCGCGAAGCCGGGGCTGATCGCGGCGGGGATATTCAACTTCTTCGGGATATGGAACGAGTACCCCCTGGCGCTGGTGATCATCTCAGACACCAAGCTGCGAACGCTGCCGCTGGGGATCGCAGAACCTGCTGATGGTGCAGCACTACGAGACCGACTGGGGCGCGCTGTTCGCGGGGCTGCTGATCGTGATGCTCCCGACGCTCGTCGTCTACCTCTTCTTCCAGCGGCAGATCACGCGAGGGGCTGACGGCGGGGGCGATAAAGGGGTAGTCGTCGGTCGTCGGTCATCGGTCCGGAATCGCAGAGACGCGGAAGGGGAGCGGGACGGGGTTCCGCGGGACGGCGTCCAGCAACGGACTTGCTGGACGAACGCGCAGCAACGGACTTGCTGGACGAACGTGAGTAGAGCGGGACCGCGTCCAGCAACGGACTTGCTGGACGAACGTGAGTAGAGCTGGACGAACGTGAGCGGAGCGTGTAAGCATGTCGTGTTTTCCTGCAGCCAGCTAACGAAGGGAGAAGCAATGAAAGAACTGAGGTTCCTGTTCACCGCCGCTGCAGTACCTGGCGACCGTCGTCGCGGCTTCCGCCGCGGGCAGTCTCAACGTCGGTGATCCGGCTCCCCCGATCAAAGTCGCCCAGTGGATCAAGGGGCAGCCCATAAGCGAACTCGATCCCGGCAAGGTGTATGCCATCGAGTTCTGGGCTACGTGGTGCCCGGCGTGCAAGCAGAGCATTTCCTACATGAACGCACTGGCGAGCACGTATCAGGGCAAGGTGATTGTCGCCTCGGTCTGCGTTCGAGAGCGTGTGGCAGCCAAGGATGTCGTTTCCATCGTCAAGGGCATGGGCGACAAGATCGACTATAGCGTGGCGCTCGATGCGCCTGACAAGTTCATGGAAGAGAAATGGACAGGGGCGGCCAATCGACGGGCTGTTCCCAGCCTGTTCATCGTGGGCAAAGGCGGCAAGATAGCATGGATCGGGCTTCCGTGGGAGGCCGATGAACCCCTCAAGCAGATCGTTGATGGTACGGGCGCGGAGTCAGCGGAGGACCACACCTATGACAAAGAAGAGGCCGACCTGACGGCAGATGTGCAGCGTTCCTGCTTGCGAGCAAGTTCAAGGAATCGATCGAAGAGCTGATCAAGTTCGACGCCGACAATCCCAAGTATAAGCTGAAAAAGATGCCATCCAGACTATGGCTTCTTACGTGCGCTAACATTCGTGTTCTGTTCGTCAGGGACGAGCGCGCTTCCTATGGTTACGCTCGCAAGCTGGCCGATGGGCTGCTAAGCAATGATCCGGCAGCACTTACCTGGCTTGCCAACAGCATTATCGATGATCTTGCCGACTTCGCCCCACCCAAGCCGGATCATACGTATCTCAAGCACCCGGATTACGATTTGGCGTTGTCCGCTGCCATCCGCGCGGCTGAGCTGAGCAAAGAGAAGGATGCGTCCGTGCTCAATACGCTGTCAAAGGCGTACGAAAAGAAGGGCGACATGGACAAGGCGTCCGCGTACGCGGAGAAAGCCCTGAGCGTTGCCCAGAGCGAGAAGCAGCCGCAGGAGAACGATCGATAAGCTGAAGTCTCGTCTTCAGGAACTCAAGGGCAAACCGTAGCGGTCGCCGCCTGACCAACCCCAGCTTACTCGAACTGCTTGCGAAACTCCGCGAACTCGGCGCGCAGCGCGGCGAGGTCGGATTCGAGACGGTCAACTCGGTCGCGAAGGGTCTCGCCGGATTCGGTGGGCTGCTCCTCGGATTCGTCGATTGTCACTTCGCCGCCGAGAAGCTGGGCGTAACGATGCTCTTTTCGGCCGGGTTGGCGGGGGAGTTTGACTACGAGGGGCCGTCCTCGCGCGAGGCCAGGCCTTCCAGCGTTGTTTCCACCTCCGATAGTTCCTCGAATGCGTGCAGGCGGTCGGTGCGGCTTCGAATCTCGCCTGGGGTCTGCGGGCCGCGCAGCATCAGCACGCACATTACGGCGACCTCCTCCGGCGACAGCGCGAACTTGTCGGCGAAGTAGTTGTCGTACTTGAACACGCGGCTGCCCTCGCAGGTGAGCGCAAGTCCCTTGTCCTTGAGCTCGTAGAGAGCGTCGCGCACCTCGTCCTCGTCGTAGTCCACCACCGGGTCGCGGTTCGACTTCTGGTTGCAGGCGTTGGTGAGCGCGTTGAGGCTCAGGGGATAGTACTCCGGCGTCGTGATCTCCTTCTCGACCAGCGACCCGAGCACTCGTATCTCGATGTCCGATAGCACTATTTCCATACCCGAATTCAGCAGAAGGGAAACCAATCGCGAAAGGGAACGAGTTCAGTTTTCCGGGAGACTTGTCGTAGGAGGCGTTTCCAAACGCCGATTCCGCGGGCACAACGCCTGGGCATTCGGGTTTTGGAAAACCCTCCTACAGCGGTGCAATTCCCGGAGAACTGAACTCATTCGCGAAAGGGAGAAAGCCGGAAAAGGGAGAAACGGGAACAGAGCGAAGACGGGATCTATTGGACCTATAGGACCTGTGGACGTCTGTGCGTTGTGTTGCTGAGCTGCCGCTTTACAGTGCAGGGCCTATGGGCTATCATAGCCATGCGAATGGCTGGGCTTGAACTGGAGAGAGTCACCCCCGTAACTGAAGCGCCCGCGGCGGTATCCTGCGGCCGCGTGACGGCTCGCGCCATCCTGCTCTCGCTGCTGCTGACCGTCGCTCAACGACTATTGGATCGTGCAGCTCGAGGTCGTGCAGATATTCCTTCGCGACCTATGCCGCGCCGTTCTATAACGTGCATCTTCACGCTGCTGTTGCTGACCGGGGTGAACGCGCTGGGTGCGCAAGCGCTGGCCGAAGCAAGGCGCTGACGCGCATTGAGATGATTACGATCTACGTGATGGTGTCGATCTCCAGCGCGGTGTGCTCGCACAACATGATGGAGATCCTGGTCTCGCTGATGGGGTACGCGCACCTCTTCAAGACACCGCAGAACCAGTGGGGCGAGCTGTTCGCGGACAAACTGCCGAGAGTGGCTGACCGTCAGCGACCACGCATCGCTGCGCAACTTCTACTACGGCAATTCGACTCTGTATACGCATGAGAACTATGCTCCGTGGATAGTGCCGGTGCTGTGCTGGTCGGCGTTCTGCGCGGTGCTGCTGTTCACGATGCTCTGCCTGAACACCATCCTCCGGAAGCAATGGGTAGAGAACGAGCGGCTGACGTTTCCGATTGTGACTGCTGCCGATGGAGATGACCCAGGAGTCCGGCGAGCTGTTCAAAAACAAGCACATGTGGATGGGCTTCGCGATATCGGGCACGCTGACGCTGATGGCCGGGCTGCACTATCTCTACCCGTCGATTCCCTGCATAAGAATTGTGCGCCAGGATGTGGGGCAGTTCATCACCGAGCCGCCCTGGAACGCGATGGGCGGAATTTCGATGGCGTTCTATTTCTGGGCGATTGGGATAGCGTTTCTGATGCCGCTGGAGCTGTCCGTTTCTTGCTGGATGTTCTATTGGATGACAAAGCTGGAGCTGGTGGGCTGCGCAGATGAGCGGGATCAACCAGCTTACAGTGCCCGGCGGGGGGTTCGACCGAGGCTTTCCGTTCCTGATGAGCCAGTCCTACGGCGGTTATCTAGGGTTCTTCGTGATGAGCATGTGGTCCAGCAGGCACTATCTGGCGCGCGTGTTCCGCACGGCGTTTATTGGAACCAAGGAAGAGGATGAGTCCCGAGAGCCGATTACCTACCGCGCGGCGATACTGGGCGCGACGTTCGGGATGATGTTTCTGGGGCTCTTCTCGCTCCGCGATGGGCATGACGCCGATAGTGATTCTCGTGTTCTTCGTCTTCTACTTCATCTTCGCGGTGCTAGTAAGCCGAATCCGCGCCGAACTTGGCTTTCCCACGCATGACATGCACATCATGGAGCCGCAGCACATGATAGAGACCGTCGTGGGCGCGAACCACATTGCGAGGCAGGACCTAACGGGTTTCTCGCTGTTCTACTGGTTCAATCGAACCTACGCGAGCCACCCGTCGCCGCATATGATGGAGGCCTTCAAGCTCGGCGGAGCGCACGAATGCGTCCGCGAGGCAGTTGTTCTTCGCGGTGCTGATCGCGGGGGTATTCGCGATGCCGATCGGGTTCTGGATGCTGCTGCACATGTACTACCACAACGGCGGCGCGACGGCGCACGTGGAGCAGTGGGCGCTGGACTTTCGGCAAGCGAGGCTTGGAGGACGCTCGAGAACTGGATTCAGCGGCCGCTTGGGCCAAACGGCGACCGCGATGGGGTTTGTTGGAGTAGGGTTTGTGATCTCGGTGCTGCTGGGCTGGGCGAGGATGAGGTTCTTGAGCTTCCCGCTGCACCCGCTGGCATACGCGATAGCGCCGAGCTGGGGCGTGTCGCAGCTATGGATGCCGCTGCTGATCGGGAGCACGGCGAAGCTGGTGATTCTGAAATTCGGCGGGCTGCGAAGACGTATCGCAAAGCGCTGCCGTTCTTCCTGGGCCTGATACTGGGGAGATCATGCATCGGCAGCCTGTGGACGCTGGTCGGGAGTCGTGTTCGGGATACCGACTTATGACTTCTGGCCGGGGAGATACCAGTGAGTTACGAATTACTAGTTACGAGTTACGAGCTGCAGATGGCGTGGGCCATTGGTAACTCGTGATTCGTAACTCGTAACTTGCCTCCCTGGCACTAGAACGTGGCGCCGATGGTGAACATGAGGCCGTGTTGAGTTCCTCGCCGCCGTTGAGGTACCTGGCCTCGGTGAATAGCCTGCCGTCGCTGCCGAACTCCGTGCCGGCGAAGACCTGCCAGCAGAACCTGCTCATAGAGTCGGTGAATGAAGCAGCGACTGGGAATCCGAACGAGGCGCTGGAGTGTGAATACTCATAGCCTGCGCCCGCGCCGACGTAGGCGTTGGGCACGTTGCCGGGATTGCTGAACCTGACGTTGAGCATGACCGGAATGCTGTAGAGCTCGTTGTGAGATGCCCAATAGTCCTTGGAGTGCTCTATGTAGCCGAGGCTCAGAGAGTAGCTGGTTCGGCGCTGTGCGGTGAGCTGATCCTCAAACAATACTCCGTAGCCGGTTCCCTCCTCGTTACGCCTGGTAGAGTCGGTCAGCGTGAACACGCCCGCGCTGATGCTGTATCTGTTCGACGATCCCGCTTTCGCCGCAAAGGCCGTGCTGCACATCAGGGCAAGCGACACGGCTGTTGCCACCACGAACCACGCTCTTGCTGTCATCCTTGTTCTCCTCTGTTCTGCACAGACCTCGTGCGACCCGGACATGCTAGCAGCCTGACTGCCGGTTGTCAATCTCGCTGGCCCTTCTGGAGTGAACCCCAACACTGCGACAGGCAGTTAAGGGATTGCCGCTAACTCCTTGTGGTTTTGTAGCTGCTCGAACTCCGCTGGCGGGCAGGTAGCCGAGTGCGGAGTGAAGCCGCTTAAGGTTGTTACACCTGCTCGATGAAGTGCCCATGGACTCCCGAGCGCTGAAGACGTATCGTTCCGCGCTGCCGTTCTTCTTCGGATTGATATTGGGTGAGATATGCATCGGCAGCCTGTGGACGCTGGCGGGGGTCGTTTTGGGGATACCGACGTATGACTTCTGGCCGGGGAGGTATCAGTAGGGCAATTACGAATTACGAATTACGAATTACCGAATACGAAATACCAAATACCGACTACGAGTTACGAGTTGCAGAGCGCGGACGCCAGTTCGTCAACTGGCGGATGTGCTCTGGCTGGCAACCTGGTAACATTACCTGTTTTCGTTTCTGCTCCCCGCTCAAATGCACGCGGCGCTTAGCTAGCCTGCCTTGACGAATCCCGATCAGGGAGGCACAATACACCTATAAGACGATTTGCAGAGAGGGAGCGAGGTGCGCGATATGAAGAGGTTCTTGCTGACGGCAATGATACTGATGCTATCGGCTGGTTCGGCGCTCTGCGCGAGCATTATCTCCGACTTCGATGATGGGACGATGCAGGGCTGGACCGCCATCGGCGACGTTGCCGGAGTCAGCAATCCGGGTGCCGGAGGCAATCCCGATGGCTACCTGCGGATGGTCGATCAGGCGGTCGGAGGCGTATGCTGGACAATCGCCCCGGCGCAGGTCCATGGCAACTGGCACGACAAGGTATCGCTGTCGGCCGACCTCACGCAGACGTCACTTCAGCGGCTCCCAGTTCATGACTGTTGAGTTTGATATTTCAGGGCCGGGAGGCAGTTACAGACGTGTCTTCTCCGAACGGCCGCCACTGAACCTGTGGCGCACCTACGGCACTACTCTCGATGAGTCTCAGTGGACCCGCGTATCGGGGTCATGGGATGCGCTGATGGACTCGGTGACCGATCTGAGGATCAGCATCGAGTTCATCACCGGCGACGAGACAAACGGTCTCGACAACGTCTGCCTCATCGAGAGCACAACGCCGACCACGATCGGGCTTGCGAAACAGATGCCCGATGGGACCCAGGTGACGGTGCCTGGTGTGGTGAGCAGGTTATTCGGCGACGCGATGTATATCCAGTCGGAGGACCGCTCCGCGGGGATCAGGGTCAAGAACTCCTTCACGCTTTCCGTCGGCGACCGGGTGACCGTCGTCGGGAATCTTGCTACCAGGCCGGGCGAGCGCGTGCTGGAGAACGCAACTGTGCTGAACTCAACCCCAGGCGAGCCGCCCGCTCCGTTGGGAATGGTCTCCCCAGCCGAAATAGGCGGGCTGGGCGCTACGTCGGCCGATCCCGACCTGGGGCCGTCTCGGACGCTCAAGGAGACCGGCCTGCTGGTGAGGGTGTTTGGGACAGCTTCCGATGTGGACGAGCCGGAGGCTTCATTTACTCTCAACTACGGCGGCGCCATCGTGCCCGTCAGGTGCGAGGCGGGCGCCCTGCTGCCGCCGGCGGACGCGTGGGCGTCGATCGATGGCATCTCCGCCAGTGATGCTCTGGTCTCCCCCTCCCCTATCATCATCAACACCGGCGGCGTGGCGGCTCAGCTTGGCATCAACCTGATCAGGAACGCCGGCGCCGAGGCAGGTCCGGGCGGCACAGGTGGGACCGTCGCGAGCATCCCGGACTGGACCACAACCTCCAACTTCACCGTCTGCGCCTATCCGGCCAAAGTTGCGCAGTCCGAGAGCGACAGGATTGGAGGCGGCGCGAACTTCTTCTACGGGGGAAACAATACCTCGTCGAGTGGCGCTTCGCAGATAATCGATCTGAGTCCGATTCAGGCTCTGATAGACGCCGGCGGGATCAGCGCAGCTATGTCGGCTTACCTGGCGGGCTACAGCACTCAGGGCGATAGTGCCAAGGTGGTGGCGACTTTCAGGGACGGGGCGGGCGCATCGCTTGGCGAGTTTGAGGTGGGTCCGCAGACAGGATCGAATCAGCTCTGGATCCTGCACGAGGCGGCGGCGGCGGTGCCAGTGGGGACGCGGTCGGCACTTGTGGAAATGATCGCTACGCGGACGTCCGGCTCCAACTGCGACGCCTGCTTCGACGAGCTTTCGCTTGTCCTTGAAGCTGCTCCCTGATCGGTCCGCTTGTCTGCTGTCGGATTCCCCTTTGATTGCGCGCGTGGTAGACTATTGTAGAGCCATGCCCTACTATAAGCGCAATATCTGCATACTGTCCGTCACGGTCTTCCTGGCGTCGACTAGCTGGCAGCAGGTGGCGCCGTTTCTGCAGGACTTCCTGAGCGAGCTGGGAGCGGGAAAGCACCTCTACACGTGGACGGGGATCATCTTCGCAACGCCTTCGTTGGCGGCGTTCGTCATGATGCCGCTGTGGGGCAAGCTCGGGGACACCTACGGGCGCAAGCCGATGATCGTCCGCGCGGGGATATGCCTGGCGGGTGTCTACTTCGGCATGAGCGTGTGCCATGCGCCCTGGCAGCTCGCGGGCTGCAGGTTCCTCAACGGCGCGCTCACGGGCTTCCTGCCCGGGTCGTTCGCCCTGATCGCCACGAATACCCCGGAGGACCTCGCGCCCAAGTATACCGCCACTGCCCAAACGGCCTCCAACGTCGGCCTGATCCTGGGCCCTGCCCTGGGCGGACTCATGGCCGCGGCGTTCGGCTATCGCGCGTCGATGCTGGTATCCGGGACGGCGGTGCTGGTTTCGACGCTGGTGGTGTGGCTGTTCGTGCAGGAGCCGAACAAGGTCGTGGTAACCAAGAAGACGAGCCTGATCCAGGATTTCGGGATTGCGCTGCGGTCGCGGGTGCAGAGGTCGGTGCTGTTTGTGGTAATGCTGACCTGGAGCTATGCCGTGGCGATCAGCCCGTATCTGGTCAAGTATCTGAGGTCGCTGCCTGGCCAGATGGCCCATCACGCCGGACATTCGACGGGCCTGACAGCATGGCTTCATCTGTACACGCCCGAGTTGATCTTCGCGCTGCCCGCGGTCGCGTTTGTGCTCACGGCGCACTGGTGGACAAGCGTGGGCGAGCGCTGGGGCTACCACCGCACGATACTGCTGGGGCTGATAGGCGGAGGGATCGGCACTCTCGCGCTGTTTCCTATTGCTGATGTCCGGCTTTTCGGGGTCATCTACTTCGTCACCGGCATCTGCACGGCGACCCTCGGCCCGTCGATCGCGGCGCTGACCTGCACGCGGGTAGAGGAGAGCTTCCGCGGCAGGGCCTATGGCATACAGCAGTCCGCCGGGACCGCGGGCGCGTTCATCACGCCTCTGGCCGCGGGCATGATCGCCACGTGGTGGAGCCGCGCGGCGGTGTTCATTTTCGTCGGGGCAACCTTTATCGCGGGCGCGATCCTGTTCCAGGGCATGGCCAAGCGGTGGCCGAAGGCGTCGGCAGGGACCGACGATTGAGATTTGCCGGCGTGGCATGCTAACATGCTCGACAGAGGTTAGGCGATGAGATCGAAAGACACAGAGGCTGTTCGTAAGAAAGTGCTTGCGGCCGCGCGGGACGCGCGGGTTGTGGATATGCACACGCACCTGTATTCCGCCGGTTTTGGCGCGATGCTGCTGCGAGGCATCGACGAGCTGCTGACCTACCATTATCTGGTCGCGGAGACCGTGCGGTGGGGAGCGGTGAGCGCGGAGGGGTTCTGGAAGCGGTCGAAGCGCGAGCAGGCCGACCTGGTGTGGAAGACGCTCTTTGTCGATCATTCGCCCGTAAGCGAGGCTTGCCGGGGCGTGCTGACCGTGTCTGGAGCGGTTCGGGCTGGACATCGGCGTCGCGCGATCTCGCATGCGTATCGGGAGTTTTTCGATGGGCATGTCGGTCGAGGAGCATGTCGATAGGCGTTTGAACTGGCGGGAGTGGATTGGGTCGTGATGACCAATGATCCGTTTGATGATGTCGAACGAAACGTCTGGAATGCACGGCGTCGAGCGCGACCCGCAGGTTCAAGGCGGCGCTGAGAGTCGATCCGGCCGCTGAACTCCTGGGAGTCCACGCACGGATGTCATCAGTGCTGGGGCTACGATGTGAGCGATTACCTCGACAGCAATGCTCGCGCGGAGGTGCGGCGGTTCCTCGAGGAGTGGATCGACCGCCGGGCGCGCTCTACATGGCCGTCTCGCTGCCGCCGGACTTCGTTTACCCCGGCGACTCGCCGGCGCGCGCAACTGATCGACCGATTGTCTGCTGCCGGTGGCGGAGGAGAAAGGCATGCCGTTCGCGCTGATGATCGGCGTCAAGCGGCAGATCGAACCCGGCGCTGAAGCTGGCGGGGGACGCAGTGGGGCTGGCGGACGTCGGCGCGGTCGAGCGGCTGTGCGCGACCTATCCCGACAACAAATTCATGGTCACGATGCTTGCCCGCGAGAACCAGCACGAGCTGTGCGTCACCGCGCGCAAGTTTCCGAACCTGATGATCTTCGGCTGCTGGTGGTTCCTCAATAACCCGTCGCTCATCGAGGAGATCACCCAGATGCGCCTCGATCTGCTGGGCTTGAGCATGATTCCCGCAGCACTCGGACTGCCGCGTGCTCGATCAGCTCGTCTACAAGTGGGAGCACGCGCGGGAGATCATCGGCGAGGTCCTGGCGGACAGATACGCCAAGCTCGCGGCGACCGGCTGGCAGCTCACCGACGAGGAGATCAGGCGCGACGTGGGCGGACTGTTCGGCGGGAACTTCGAGGTGTTTCTGGGGAAGCCGGTGCGGAAGGGATGGGCATCCCTTCGGCGCTCTGGTCATTGATAGGCATGGCAGTTCGGGATTGCTCTGAGAGTTGCTGCGGCGGGTGGAGGCGGTTGGGGAGCTTCCCGGGGTCGTGGTCGAGCGGATCGGGGAGTTCGAGTCGCAGGGGCAAGAGCTACCCGCTGTTTCGCGTGCGGATGGGAGGCGGGCGCGGTGAGCGTGATGGTCGACGCGGGGATACACGGCGATGAACCGGCGGGAGTCGAGGCGGCGCTGCGGTTCGTCGAAACCGAACGCGACCAACGAGAGCCTGCTCTCGCGGTTCGCGTTCACCATCTTCCCATGCAATAATCCCACGGGCTGGGAGCGCGATACCCGCGAGAACGCCGATGGAATCGACCTTAACCGCACGTTCAACGTCCGCAAGCCGCCCGCCGAGGCCGCGATCATATCCAGCGCGCTGCAGGGCAACTGCTTCGACCTGATCTTCGAGATGCACGAGGATATCGATGCGCCGGGGTTGTATCTCTACGAGATTGCCGAGGATCCGGAGGACTTATGTCGGCGAGAAGATCATCGAGGCGGTCGAGGCGGCGGGGTGCCCTATCAACGGCGAGCGACTGCATCGAGGGTATGACCGCGAGCGGCGGTATTATCCGGCGAAAGAAGGTGTCGGGCTTTCGCAAGACGCGGCTGCCGCTGGCGATCCATGCGTATCGCACGTGCGGCGGTCACGTGATCACGCTGGAGCCGCCGGCTGATGTGCTGCCGTTTGAGGAGCGCGTGCGAATCGAGCTTACCGCGCTTCGCGTCGCGCTCGATTCTGTGTAGGAGGCGTCTCCGACGGCGACCGCCCTTCGATACGCCTCCGGCTACTCAGGGCTAGCGGGGTTCGGGGTCTGGAAACCCCTCCTACGGCCTGGTTCGGGGTCTGGAAACCCCTCCTACAGCTCCGCTCGATTCCTTGCCCAGAGAATCGTGAACATCGCCAGGTTGATCAGCAACAGCGCCGGGCATATCCACAGCGACGCTCTCAGGCCTGTCCACTCAGCTACCTGACCGATAGCGGGAGCGAATATCCCCGCGCCCAGCGCCCCGGCTGCAATCACAATCGCCAGCACGGCGCCGGTCTGCCTCTCGTGCAGATGACTGGCGCGGCTGACTATCGTCGGCCAGACCGGTCCGAGGGCAAGGCCCAGCAGCGGCACAGTGATGAGCGCAACAGCGGGGGAGTTGACCAGAAGCAGAATGATCTGGATTATGAGCGCGAGGCCGTGCGAGCACATTATTAGGACGTAATCGGACACGTGCGTCGCCGACCACGTCGCGATTGCCCTCCCTACACCGATTCCTCCCCAGAATATGCCTACGGTCGCCGCCGCGAGGGGCAGAGCCGATCCCAGGTTGTGCCTGAAGTAGGCCGCCAGCCAGTCAGCCTGGCCGGTCTCGGCTCCCACATAGATCATGATGCCGAGCGCCAGCACGATGAGCCCCCGGTCCTTGAGAAGCGGCCGCCACCGTCCCGTATGCGCGTCCGGCAACACCCTCTCTTCGCGCTTGAGGATCGCGGCGAGCGCAATCGCTCCACCGAACACGCAGAAGACCGCGGTCACCACCATCGCCGAGCGCCAGTCGATGTCGTGCTTGAGCAGCAGCGATACGCCCACCGGGCCCACCACCGCTCCCGCCGCGAAGAAGACCTGGGTCAGGTTCATCATCGGCGTCCTTCGGCGGGCGCTGAACACCACCGCGATGACCGCTGACGACGTGGCCTCGGCGAGTCCTCCTCCCGCGCCGAGCACTACCACGGAGCCGAGTACCTGATAGCGTCCTCGCGCGCAAGCGTAACGCCGACACTCCCAATCGCCATCAGCACGCCGGCCGCGAACAGCACCGGCAGCTTGCCCCGCCTGTCCGAGTAGTGGCCTCCGGCGAACACAAAGACGAAGTACCCCGCCATCCAGATCGGGTAGATGTAGGCAAGCAGCGCGTAAGAGCCGTGGCACAGCTCGGCGCGGACCTGGTTGGCGGCGGCGGGGATGACCGTGCACGTCAACGCGAACGAGAACACCGCCGCGAAGGCGGCAGCCGTGGCAAGCCAGCGGAAGGTGGTGGAGTAGGTGGGTCGGTTACTCACCGGCGAGTGCGGTCTTCAACCGCTGAATGAGGACAGGAAGGTCGTTAGTGAGCGTCTCCTGCTCAGGCAGCATAGCGAACCTCCGCCTCTGCTACCACCTTGTCACGGAAGTATCTGCTCAGGTCGTTGGGAGTACGCAGATCGGCCTTGCGGCCGAGGATTTCAGACAACTCGATCTCCATTCCAGCCATTCGGATCAGACCGACCGGGAAGCCGGGCTCGAACTCCACCAGCACGTCAACATCGCTGTCCGGGCCGAAGTCGTCGCGAAGGACTGAGCCAAACAGGGCAAGTCTGACAATGTGGTTGCGCCGGCAGAACTCGGCGATCCGCTGTTCGTTTATGGCGATCCTTGCGCTCATGGCCCTCTCCTCAGACCGGTTATCCCCAAAGGGCGGGTTTTCCTCCGTGTCACTTCACTGCGTAGACGTCCACTCCGCACGAGATGTAGAGCTTGCCGTCGGGGGAGGCCGCGACGTTGTCCACTCTCGCCGGGGCTTGCAGAAGGGTCGTTGTCCGCCCGGTTCGCAGGTCGAGGCGCACGACTGAGCTGCCGCTGCCGTAGATCACGGACCCGTCGCCCGGCACCGCGACCGATCTGCCGCCGACTTTGGCCGCCCCGTCCAGGTCCTTGACAAAGCCGTGGACCGCGGTGTCGAAGAGCACCGGCGTTCCCCCGACCGACAACGCCACCCGGTTCGATTCGGGGTCGCAGCCGAGTAGGCGGACCGCATGGGCGTCTTCGAATTCGTGCTGGAACACGACCTTCTTGGTCGCGAGGTCGATCACGCCGAATCGCGCCCACTCGCCCTTCTTGTGCGGCAAGCCGTTGCCGGCCAGGCTGGTGCCGACGAAGATCGACTTGCCGTCCGTGGCAACTCCTACTACCGCCTGCTCGCCGAGCGGGTTCTCGATAAGCTCGGTGTCGCCGGTTCTGGGATCGGTGATGGAGACCGCGCCGCCATACTTGCCGTACTCGGTCAGCCAGCCGGCGTAGAGTTTGCCGTCGGGGCCGACCGTCACGCCCGCCTCGGGGCGGATGTAGCCGCTGGTGGAGAGGCGCTTGATGACGTGCGGGTTCTCAGAGTTCAACTGATCCCAGGGCTGGGCGGGGTCGTACTCGACGATGTCGCCGCCCGCGTAGGCGACCGCGTAGACCTTTCCGTTGGCGAAGCAGACGTCGTAGACTTCGCCGCCTGCGTCGCAGATATTGCTCGTATCGACGTAGTGCTTGGTGGCGGGGTCCATCCACCACAGCGTCTGGCCGAACGTCGGGCCGCCCCAGAGCTTGCCGTCCGGCGCGACGCGCAGGAACAGCGTGGGGCGCGGGCCGGACTCGACCGGAATGGGCCTGATCTCGGCCTTGTCGGCGCCGGGCTTGATCACGAAGTAGTCCTGGCCGCGCAAGCCCAGCACCCAGCCCTTGCTCGATACCTGCTTGATGCCGCCGCGATAGGTTTCGGCGTCACAGACGAGGGTAGACGTCCTTGTCGCCGGCCTTGTAGCGATAGAGCGCGCGGCCCTGCTGCATGTAGACCGTGTCGTGCGTGGTCATCGACGCGCAGAAGGACCATCGCCCCTTGTCCGCGGGCGGTGTCGGGAATGGAATCGGCCTGATCTCCTCGAGGGTCTTGCCGTCAAATGCCTGGCGGCCGGCCAGGAAGCAGCCGTCGAACACCGCGCCCAGCACGCCGTTGGATATTGCCCGTGGGGCGGGGCTGAACTCTTTGGTTGCGGGATCATAGATCAGCGCGGTCGGCTTCTCAGTGTTGAAGTAGCAGAGCAAGCGGCCGTCGGGCAGTTCGCCGACCTGGCGGCAGTAGAGGTTGGGTGGGGCGGGCGCGCCGCAGTCCTCGACGGTGTAGTCGTCCAGATTGAGCGCTCCGAGCTTGCCGCCCGGGTAGGCGCCGCCGTAGATGCGGCCGTCCTTGCCCATCGCGAGATTCCAGATGTAGGTCTCGCCGGGAAAGTCCGAGACCTTGACGAACCGCATCTTGTTGAGGTCGAAGACCATGAAGACGCCGTCGTAGAACGTGCCTACGATCAGCCTGTCCCCGGACACCTCCTTCAAGGCCCACGCGCCGGCGCCCGCGGGCGCTTGATAGGCCCTGCCGGTGTCGTTTTCGAAATCGATGAAGAGCAGCTCCGCGTGGGAGTGCTCGTTCATGTCCGAAAGCACGAACATCTCGCGGCCGGTGGCACGGTCGGTGACCATGCACGTTGCCAGTATGTTCTTTGCGCGGCACGGCTGCCCGAGCAACTCGAGTTCGGCCGCGTTGAGTCCGTTCGCGATTGCCGCGACTGCCATAACTACCAGAATCCCCCTGATCATCCTACGCCTCATCCGCCTGCTATGCAGGCTACAGCTATCTTAACCCGAATCGAGGGCGCGAGTAAAGCGGGAATCGTCTCGGAATCTCGGAGGCGCGGAAGGGAGGAGAACTGATATCGGAGGGACTCCAGACCATGAACCCGCGATTGCCTATTGCCGATATGGCTGCCCCCTTCTCACGGGCGGCTCTACCGTATATAATATCTGGGGCCGGCGGCAGGGTGCCGCCGGTGGGCGGCAGGGGCGCCGCCGGTGGGCGGCAGGGGCGCCGCCGGTGGGCGGCAGGGGCGCCGCCGGCAAATGGGGTATGGTTGGTAAGCTCGTTACTAGGAGGACATGTCGATGATAGTCGGGGTGCCGAAGGAGATCAAAGAGGGGGAGTATCGCGTTTCGATGGTGCCGGCGATTGTAGAATCGCTTGCGAAGGCCGGGCATGAGGTGATAGTGGAGGCCGGAGCGGGACGAGGCAGCGGCATCGAAGATTCTGATTACGCCGAAGCCGGAGCGAAGATCGTAGAGGAGGCGAAGGACGTCTTCGACGCGGCTGACATGATCGTGAAAGTCAAGGAACCGCTTGCTCGCGAGATCAAGATGATCCGCGAGGGGCAGGTCGTCTTCACATACTTCCACTTCGCGGCCAGCGAGGACCTGACCCGGGCGATGGTCGATACCAAGTCCGTCTGCATCGCATACGAGACCATCGAGGAAGAGGACGGCGGGCTGCCGCTGCTGATTCCGATGAGCGAAGTCGCGGGCCGTATGGCGATTCAAGAGGGCGCCAAGTATCTCGAACGGCCGATGGAGGGCAGGGGGATTCTGCTCGGAGGCGTGCCGGGAGTCGCGCCGGCCAACGTCGCGATCCTGGGCGGTGGCATATCCGGCGCAAACGCGGCCCGCGTCGCGGCGGGACTCGGCGCGAACGTGGTCGTGCTCGACATCAACCTCGACAGGCTGCGGTATCTGGCCGACGTGATGCCGCAAAACGTCACGACCCTTATGTCCAACAGTTACAATATCCGCGCGACGCTCAAACTCGCCGACCTGGTGGTTGGAGCGGTGCTGCGACACGGCGCGCGGACGCCGGTGCTGGTTACGCGAGAGATGCTCAAGCTGATGAAGCCGAGGGCGGTGCTGGTTGACGTTGCGGTTGACCAGGGCGGCACGTTTGAAACAACCCGGCCGACTACTCACTCCAAACCCATCTACATGGAGGAAGGGGTCGTTCACTACTGCGTGGCGAATATGCCCGGAGCGGTCGCGGGCACCTCGACCTACGCGCTCACCAACGCCACCGGCAAATACATGCTCCAGCTTGCCAGCAAGGGCTGGAAGCAGGCGCTCAAGGAAAGCCCCGCGCTGCGCAAGGGCCTCAACATCGCCAACGGCAAGATAACGCTCGCGGCGGTGGCGGAGCTGTTCGGTTACGAGACGACGTCGGTGGAAACGGTCGTGGATTCCTAACGTCTGAACGATTGGAGGTTCAGGATGAAAGGGACGACGATCCACTAGACTCGTCTTCGCGTTGGTTGCCGCGTGTCTGGCGCTTGCCGGAACGCTTGCGTTTGCCGAGGGTGTTGACAGCAACGATCCGGCGCTGCGCACTCAGCAGGGCCTTTCTCCGAGTAAGAATCTGCTGTTCAACGGCTGGGGCCTGACCCCTGCCGGCGAGCAAGTGCCGATCAGCGACCTGCCGCTGAAGATGGTGGTCTCGCCCGACGGACGTATGTTGGCGGCGGTCAGCGGCGGATATGCCAACACGGGTTTGACGCTCGTGGATATCGCCACGGGAAGGAAGTCTCAGTTCCTGCCACTCCAGGAAGCCTGGAACGGGTTGGCATTCAGCAACGACGGCACGCGCATCTTCGTTTCCTGCGGCGACAAGGGCGAGATCCACGTGTTCCACTACGCCGACGGCAAGGCCGGCGATGAGCAGATCGTCAAACCCGCGCCCCGCGCGAAGCCCGTCTTCCTCGCCGGCATCGCTGTTCGCCCGGATACGGGCAAGGTCTATGTCTGCAACGAAGCCAACCATGAGGTCTGGGTGCTGAACGCCGATACCCTCGCACTAGAGGCGAAGGTGGCTGTCGGCATGCACCCGCATTCATGCGTTATGGGAGCGGACAAGCGGCACCTCTACGTCAGCAACTGGGGGAGCCGCACCGTGTCCGTGATCGATACGGACACTAATCAGCTTGTGCGGGATCTGACGGTGGGCCTGCGTCCGAACGATATGGCGCTGTCGAGCGATGGGCGGCTGTTTGTGGCGTGTTCGGGCGATAACACCGTGCAAGTCATCAACACCGACGTCCTCGAGAAGCAGGTTCCGCTGCCCAATCGCAAACGCAGGCTGTATGAGGGGAGCAGGGAGGTCCTGTGTACGTCTCTCTACCCTCAGTCACCGGAGGGCAGCACGCCGGACGCAGTGGCGGTCTCGCCCGACGGAAACACGTTGTATGTCGCAAACGCCGACAACAACGACGTGATGGTCGTGGACATTTCCAACGACTCGGAACACCCGGGTTACTCGCTGGTCAGCGGCTTCATTCCGACGGGCTGGTATCCGAGCGCCCTGGCCGTCAGCCAGGACTCAAAGACCATCTTTGTGGGCGTTGGCAAGGGCGGCTCGCGCCCGAACTCTCCTCCCATCACGGATAAGCCGCGTGGAAAGTCGCAACACGCTTTTGATTATATAGCGCGGTGCTTCAGCGGGTCGGTATCGATCGTTGCTGCGCCGACAGCGGCGGAACTGGCCGATTACACCGACCAGGTCCGGCGCAACTGCCCCTACAGACCGGAGTATATGCGGCAGACACCGCTCAAAACCGACAGCATCATTCCCGACAAGGTCGGCGATCCCTGCCCGATCAAATACGTGCTTTATATCATCAAGGAAAACCGCACCTACGACCAGATCCTCGGCGATTTCCACGATGCGTGCGGCAAGCCCGCCGGCAACGGCGACCCGGATCTGGTGATGTATGGCGAGAAGGTCACTGCCAACCAGCACCAGATCGCGCGCGACTATGTGCTTCTCGACAACCTCTACTGCAACGGGGAGGTGAGCGCCGACGGGCATAGCTGGTGCGATGCCGCCATAGCCACCGACTACAACGAACGGCGGTGGATAATGACCTACTCCAAGCACGGCTTGCTGCCCGGCAACGATGAGATGGCGACACCGGCTGCCGGCTATTTGTGGGATCTATGCAAGCGGCACGGCGTCAGCTTCCACAACTACGGCGAAGGCAGCCAGCGCGTGACCTCGGAGGACCGCACAGTCTGGCAGGGCCGCGACATGCAGAAAGCCGATACCTGGATTGCGGACCTGCACGAGGCCGAGAAGAAGGGGGGCATGCCACAGCTTCACCATCATGTCGCTTGGTGAGAACCATACGCGGGGCACGACTCCCGGCGCGTTCACCCCGAGTGCCTGCGTGGCCAGCAACGACATAGCCGTGGGCAGGATTGTGGCGGCCGCCACCCGCAGCAAGTTCTGGAAGGAGATGGCGATCTTCATTATCGAGGACGACGCCCAGAACGGCCCGGATCACGTCGATGCGCACCGCACGACAGGGTTCGTGATCAGCCCCTGGTGCAAGCGGGGGTTCGTAGACAGCACGCTCTACACCACCGCCAGCATGGTCCGCACAATGGAGCTCATTCTGGGCCTGCCGCCGCTTACCCAATACGACGCGGGCGCAACCCCGATGTTCAACTGCTTCGGCACGACTGTAAAAGAGACCCCATACGATCTGCTGACACCTGAAGTGGATGTGAACGCGAAGAACAAGCCGAATGCGCCCGGCGCGCAGGCTTGCGCAAAGATGGATTTCTCGGAATACGATCGAGCGCCCGAGGATGAGTTGAACCAGATCCTGTGGGTGGCGGCCAAGGGCCCCGACGTGCCCTATCCGGGGTCGGTGCATCGGGCGGTATTCACGAAGTGACGCAATGAGCCCTCCCCACGGCGGACAGGCTGCGCCGTTCGTACCCGTTGTCGTCGTAGGTCATGGCGACGAACGGGAGGAACCGGCTTGCGGGCTGGATAAGTAGTCGCCAGGCGCCGCTATCGTCATGGCGGCGGACGGAGGGCGAGATGAACGTCACGGATTCTACTCAACAGCAGGATCAGGCAGTAGAGAAGTATCGTTCGTTTGTTGCGGGCCAGTTCAGTGGCGGCCAGGATGCCGCCGCGGTGGTTCAGAGGCTGGCGCAGATGGGCGTCGAGCAGGGCGAGGCGGCGCGGATCGTGCAGGCCGTGCAGACGGAGCTGGGGCCGATTGCGGTGAGCGCCGGTCAGACGCTCGTGCCCACGGCCATCCCAATGGCGATTGCAGGCGGCCTGTGCGGGGCGGTGGCGGGCGGCATCCTGTGGGGGCTGATCGTCAAGGCAACCGATCTCGAAATCGGCTACATGGCCGTGGGGGTCGGACTGCTGTGCGGCCTGGGCGTGGAGTTGTTCACCTGCGGCAAGAGGGGCGTGCCGTATCAGGTCGTGGCGACGGCATGCAGCGTGTTCGGGATAGTGCTGGGCAAATACGCGTCCGCGTACTTCGTGCTGCAGGCCATCGTGGCGAAGGAGCGCCCGGAACTGCTTCCCAAGCTGTCCTTCTTCTCGGGCAAGTTTCTGTCCCTGGCTACTCACGTCATCAAGGACACCGCGCACCCGCTGGACATCCTCTGGATCATTCTTGCAATCGTGGCGGCAAACAGGCTGACGCGAATACGATGATCTAGGAGTGCGCCGGCTTGCTGACGCGTGGATTCACCAGGAGCCGGCTCAGATGATCGGAGGGGAGGTCCGCTCCCCTCCGCGCCTCCTCGATCCTTTTCCCCGTTTCTGACCCAGGTCAAAGAAAGCGGCTGTGCGGTGCGGTAAACTACGCGTGGGTCGGACTTCGGACCTCTGACTTCGGACTTCCATTCGAGAGGAGATCTATCAATGGGCATGTTTTGCTATCAGTGTGAGCAAACGGCAAAGGGGACCGGGTGCACGGTTCGGGCGTGTGCGGCAAGGACGCGACTACGGCCACGCTTCAGGACCTGCTGGTCTATGCGACCAAGGGCATTTCGATGTATGCGCACCGCGCGCGGCAGCTTGGCGCGGCGGACAGCGACGTCGACGTGTTCGTGATTCAGGCGCTGTTCGCGACGGTGACCAATGTGGATTTCGACCCCGAGCGGCTGCGGGAGCATGCTGCATCGAGGCGGCGGCGATGCGCGACAGGGCGAAGCCGCTCTACGAGGACGCGTGCGCGAAGGCCGGCAAGACGCCCGAGACGCTCGGCGGCCCGGCGGCGTGGGTTCCTGAGGGCGACATCGACGGGCTGGTCGCGCAGGGCGCCGAGGTGACCATCCTCAAGCGCAAGGCCGCGCTCGGCGATACCGTCGCCGGCCTGCAGGAGCTGATGACCTACGGCCTCAAGGGCGCGGCGGCCTACGCCGACCACGCGCAGATCCTCGGCAAGGAAGCGATGAGGTCTACGCGCTTTTCCACGAGGCGCTGGACTTCCTGACCAAGCCGAACCCGACCGTCGACGAACTGGTCGGCATGGTCGCTGAAGGCCGGCGAGATCAACCTGAAGGCGATGGAGCTGCTGGACGCGGCCAACACCGGCGCGTACGGCCATCCGGTGCCGACGAAGGTGCGCATCGAGCCGGTCAAGGGCAAGGCGATCGTCGTTTCCGGCCACGATCTCAAGGACCTCGAGGAGCTGCTCAAGCAGACCGAGGGCAAGGGCATCAACGTCTACACCCACGGCGAGATGCTGCCCGCGCACGGCTATCCCGAGCTCAAGAAGTACAAGCACCTCGTCGGCAACTACGGCGGCGCGTGGCAGGACCAGGTGCAAGGAGTTCGACGCCTTCCCCGGCGCGATCCTGATGACCACCAACTGCATCCAGAAGCCGCGCGAGGCCTACAAGGGCCGCATCTTCACCACGGGGCTGGTCGCGTTGCCGGGCGTGACGCACGTCTCGCAACAAGGACTTCTCGCCCGTCATCGAGGCCGCGCTGGCTGCCGAAGGGTTCACCGAGGACGGCGCCGGACAAGACGATCACGGTCGGCTTCGGCCACGACGCCGTGATGGGCGTCGCGGGCACGGTGATCGAGGCGGTGAAGTCCGGCGCGATCCGGCACTTCTTCCTGATCGGCGGCTGCGACGGCGCCAAGCCCGGCCGCAACTACTACACCGAGTTCGCGCAAGCCGGTGCCCGACGACTGCGTGATCCTGACGCTGGCGTGCGGGAAGTATCCGGTTCAACAAGCTGGACTTCGGCGACATCGGCGGCATCCCGCGGCTGCTGGACATCGGCCAGTGCAACGACGCCTACTCGGCGATCCAGATCGCGGTCGCGCTGGCGGAGGCGTTCGAGATCGGCGTCAACGACCTGCCGCTGTCGCTGATCCTATCGTGGTACGAGCAGAAGGCGGTCGCGATCCTGCTGACGCTGCTCCACCTGGGCATCAAGAACATCCGCCTCGGCCCGAGCCTGCCGGCGTTCGTCACGCCCGCGGTGCTCAACGTGCTGGTGGAGAACTTCAACATCATGCCCATCACCACGCCGGAGGAGGACCTGAAGGCGATACTGGGGTGAAGGGATCAATCGCGAAAGCGCGAAAGTCAGAAAGCGAGAAATGGGACGGGGCGCGGCGCGATGCTCGCGCCCCGTCTTGCCCGCCGAACACGCTTCGGGCAGGCGTGGTATAATAAACGCGGAGGCGACATCTTCCGTGGTTATCCGAATGCACTATGACGGCAAGGTGTTCGTGCCGGAAGGCCCGGTTAACGTGCCGGTCAATGAGCCCCTAGACTTCGAGCTCAGAGAGCAGCCTCTGAGGAGCTCGAATGGGATCCTCGAGAAGGCCGAGCCGCCGTGCGCCGCATCGCGGCGCGCGCGAAGCCCGTGGGCCTCCCCCTGGATGCGCCGAGCCGGGACAGCATCTACGAGGACCGCGGCGCGTGAAGTCCTTTCCTCGACTCCAACGTGCTGCTACGATGGGCCGACAGCAGAGGCTGCTGAATACGGCTCAATGCACCGAGGCCGTGACTCATCTGGCTCGAGGCCTCAACGTCGTCTGCGTGTGCGCGCAGGTCATCATCGAATCCTATGTTGTGGCGAGCCGCCCTGTAGAGAAGAACGGTCTTGGCTTCACTGTTCCGAGGCCCGGCAATTCCTCGGCGACTAGCAGGGTTCATTTCCCTGCCTGCCGGAACCACCGGACATGGGAAGGCGATGGAGCGCACTTATGATGCGCTACTGCGTTATGGGCAAGCAGGCCCACGACGCCCACATCGCGGCGCTGATGACTCGCGCACGGCGTCACGCATCTTGTGACGCTGAACCCCACCGATTTCGCCCGATACGACGGTATTACCCCGGTTACGCCGGAGGAGATCTTGCGCGGATAGGGCCGTTGCCAGGCTATGCGCGCTTCCTCAGAACCAGCCCAGCCAATCCGCCGAGACCGCAGAGCAGCGCGAAGACGGAGGAAGGCTCGGGCACGGTGCAGGTCCACAGCATTGCCTCGGAGCGCTTGGCCGCGATATTGTGCTCGTAGCCGCACACCCAGGTGGGGTGTTGCCGGAGGTGTAGATGCTGTGCGCCGCCGACGCGTGCGTCACGCCGGATGGCAGAAGGGCGTGGAGGTCAACCCAACTCTCTGCGGTGCCCGACCAGATGCTGGCGTGAACCCAGGTGTCGATAAGGGCGTAGCCCGCCTGCTGGGTTACCGATATGGCATAGACGCGGGAGGCATCCGACCCGGAGGGACTAAGGTCAACCCAGCTCTCCGGGGTGCCCGACCAGATGCAAGCGTGATCGTGGTAGCTCACGCTGGCGTAGCCCGCCTGTTGGGTGCCCGATGTAGCATAGGCAGTGGAGCCGCTTGCTCCGCTGGGATTGAGATCCACCCAACTCTCACGGTACCCGACCAGATGCCGGCGAGTAGCTGGCCGCCTATCGCTGCGCAGCCCGCCTGCTGTGTGCCGGATGTGGCATAAGCATAGGAGAAGACCGCCCCGGCGGGATTGAGGTCCACCCAACTCGCGGCGGTGCCCGACCAGACTCCGGCGTGAAAGCAGCCGCCTATGGATGCGTGGCCCGCCTGTTGGAATCCCGACGTGGCCAGTGCGAATGACTGGATCGACCCGGTGGGATTGAGATCACCCGACCCTCCGCAGTACCCGACCAGATGCCGGCGTGAGTGTAGTAGGAGCCGGACCCCTGGGGATCGTCGGCCGTGGCGTAGCCCGCCTGCTGGATGCCGCATGTGGCGGAGGCGCGGGAGCTTGTTGCCCCGGTGGATCGAGGTCCACCCAGCTCGCCGACGTGCCCGACCAGTACAAGCGTGATCAATGCCGCTCACATCTTCGAAGCCCGCCTGCTGAGTGCCGGATGTGGCCTCGGCTGAGGAGCTTGTTGCGCCGGCGGGGTGGAGGTTCGTGACCGTCCAGGTTCCGGCGAATACCGGGCTGGCAGCAGCGACAAGCGCCACGGCGAGGTAAAGCACGAGTCTCTTCATCTTCCTTCTCCGTTGTTTCGGCTCTCCGGTCGAGCCCGTAGCGTTGTGATACACAGAAGCGGTAGAAGCCCGGAGACTGCTGGGGCCAGTTGAAGTCTAGCCCAAGAATGGCTGCTTGTCAACTCCTGTTCCGAGCGCGGCGCACAGGTTGCCTTGCCGCCGAACCTGCCTACCCCATCCCCTTCACGAACTCCAGCACCTCGTCGATGTGGCCTTCGACTTTGACCTTGGGCCAGACCTTGCGGATGATGCCCTGCTTGTCTATGGCGAAGGTCGTCCGCTCGATGCCGAGGAACGTCTTGCCATACATGCTCTTTTCCTTCCAGGCTCCGTAAGCGGTGATGGTGCTCTTGTCCGGGTCGGAGTGAGCAGCGAGAATGAGGTGCTTGCGGCGGCGAAGCTCCTCGCTGGCTTGCGACGCTGCCGCGCGCGCACGCCCAGCATCACCGCCCCGGCCTGCTTGAAACTCGTGAGCTGTAGTCCCTGAAAGAGTACGCCTCTTGGTGATCCCGGTGTGTCGGCTCCTCGGGATAGAAATAGTGCACGACGTTCTCTTTGCCATGTAATCGTCCAGCGATATTGTTCCGTCGGTGTGCGACTGCGAGTTGAACCCCTGAGTGTGGCCCCTCCGTAAGCATTCCATCGTCCTCCTGCCTATCGATAAGCTCTGCCGTTATGTGACCCGCCAGCCGTGGCATGTCAAACCGTGTCGCATCCCTGCGGCGGGGTGGCGGCGAACGGGCCAAACCCGTATAATAGAGTGGCCCGTGCACTTCCGGCCGGGAGTGATTAGACAATGGTCTTCAGAGTCGAGTTTGTTATTAGCGTGGTCCGACGTGGTGTTTGTTGCCAGCGAACTCCTCCGGAGATCCGTGGCGGGGCGGCTCGAATGCGCGGGAAGTCCTGCTCGATGATCAATACTCTCGTGGGCAAGCCGGGGCTGGCTCGGACGTCCAATACCCCCGGTCGCACCCAGATGCTGAACTACTTTCGGATCACGCCCGAGGGCGATGGCAGGCCGTTCTTTCTCGTCGATATGTCGGGATACGGGTTTGCGGCGGTCAATGAGAAAAACGCGCCGACTGGGGCGACCTCATCGAGGGCTACGCGAGCACGCGGCCGACACTGTGGGCACGTGCAGCTTATCGACCTGCGCCACCCACCTCAGCCGCTCGATCACTCCATGGCCCAGTGGCTGCGCGACAACGGTCACAACTACCTGATCGTCGGTACCAAAGCCGACAAGGTGGCCAAAACCAAGGTCCCCGAGTTGATGCTTCAGGCCGCGGAGAAGCTCAACATCGACAGCCGCGACACCATGGCGTTCTCCGCCCAGACCGGACTCGGCCGCGAGCAGGTGTGGAGGTGGATGACGGAGACGGCGCGGGGGGAGGAAATAGGGAGTAGGGAATAGGGAACAGAAGGGAAGGGAGCCATGCCCCTGCTCGGGCTCGATTTGTGATCGAGCCCGGAACAGAATCCCGCGATCTGTGAGCGCCCGAATTCCGAATCCCCTTCGTGCGGCGAAGTGATGTATACTACAATGCGGGAGGTGACAAGAGAATGCTCGGTTTGCTTGCAGGTGGATACTGGGATCGGGTGCGCGTGTTGGGGTGCGTCGCGTGTATGTGCCTGGTGGCCGGCGCCGGGTCGGCGGACACGCTGGGCCGCGTCGTCTATGCGCAGACCGCGCAAGCGGCGGCTAACGGACCGGTGGAGATAGTAGAGAAAGACCTCGATACCGGCAAGACCACCACACTGATTCCCACCAGCGCCTTCCCCGCCAAGCTCAACGACAATACCACCCAGATCGCGGTATCGCCGGACGGCAGGTTCGTCGCGCTGATGCAGGGGCTCAATATCGACAAGATGATGAGCGACATAGACGAGGCGGTGAAGGCCAACAAGCCGTCGCCGCCGCTGGACCCGGAAGACTACGGCGCGGTTCTCTGGGATCGGGAAAAGTCGCAGTTCCGGCAGCTTCCAAAGAACCTCGACGCGATGCGCCTGCTGTGGTCGCCGTCGGGAGGCAGGCTGCTTGTTGTTGTGGCGCCCAAGAGACCGGCGGTTGTGTGGAGCGACGCCGGCTCGCGCGAGTGCGGGCCGCTCGACTTCACGTGGGACCTCGCGTGGTCCGCTGATGGCCAGAACGTCATCTGGGACGATTCCCCCGACGAAAAGGGATCGACCATCATGTCCGCGCCCATCGGAGGCGAGAAGCCCGCGAAGCTGTTTGCCTGGCCCGATCCGATCGAGTCGCTGGCTGTTTGCCCCAAGGGCGCTGGCTACTCGATCTACGACGGCAAGGCGATCTCGATCCTCGACGCGAACGGCAAGAAGCTGCGGGATGTCGGTGTATCGCTGCGCAAGGCGTTCATCGTGGAGATGGCTTACGACGTCTCAGGCGAGAAACTGGCGATTCTCGTGAGATACACGGTCGGCGAGGGCCTTGTGGACCAGTTCGAGGGGCCGGAAGTGACGCGGCTCTACTGGGCGGAGGTCAAGACGGGCAAGTTCGAGAAGCTGGCGGAGCTGTGTCAGACTCGCGTGGACGGCGATGGGAACGCGCGAACAACGTCTGAGAGGCATCTGGCGGGGTGGCTGCCCGGCGGGAAGTCGATCCTGGTGAGTGGGCAGATCTCGTGGGGCGGCAAAGGGCCGATCGGCGAACAATGCGATCGTTTCGCGCTCTGGAGGATGCCGACATCAGCTCGGATACCGACCGCGAGAAGCTGCTCTTCGATTCCGACAAGGGCTGCCCGGCGATGTGCTGGTGGGCGCCTATGTCGTTGTCGGAATGACGCCATATATGCCGGGCTTGACCGGTTCGGCGGGCTGCTCGTCCTTGGGTGCGTCTTCCCAGTGGAGATTCGAAGGATAGAACGTGATGCCCGGATACATTGCGTCGCAGATGCGCGAGATAAGCCCCTTCGCTCTATCCAACCCAGGCGCCGCGACCAGCAGCGAGATCGCATTCAACTCACCGGGCATCCCGGCCAGGTTCAAGTGGAAAACGTATGCGACGCAGCTCTGCGTGTCCTGCTGGCAGGACGTCAGGCCCTGCAGGATACCCGGCAGCAGCGCCAGGACGGGGGCCGTCTCGCGCAGAGGCTCGCGGGTCATATCCAGCGCCTGAAGCAGCAGTTCGCGCGCTTTCGACTCATCGCCGCGCCGTCCCGCGATGGCTGCCAGGTTCACCAATGCCTGTGGGCAGAACCCGTGCTCGCGCACAGCTTCCAGATACCTGCTCGCCCTGTCCTCATCCGATGCGTCCATGCACACGCCGGCAACGATGGCCAGCGTCTTGTGGCCGGGATGAAGCTCCAGGAAGCCGGGCGATCGCTGCGTCCGCCTCATCGGGGCGTCCGAGCAGAAGCGCCATCTGCGCAGCGCACGCCAGAACGCTTCTGTCCTCTGGCGTCTCCTTCAGGAGGACTTGCAGGTGCTCCGCCGCGGGCCTTCGTCCGCCGCAGGGCCAGCAGTATGCACGTGATGCCCAGCCGTTGAGCATTATCGTCGGGACGCAGGTCAACGGCGTGCCGCATATTGCGCAGCGCCTCGGTCAATTTGCGCCGTTCCCACTGGCACTTGGCCAGCACTGCGAAGACAACGGGCTCATTGGGTGACGCTCGACCGCGTCAAGCAGATCACCTCCGCAGCGGCACACTCGCCCCGCATCACCAATGCCCAGCCAAGCCCCCAGGTCATTGTGCCGGTGAGGCCGCGGCGGCGGTAGATCGAGTCGATGGACTGGTTCGATTCCGACACGCGGCGGTAGTAGGCCTCCGCCACCCCGTTGGCCAAAAGGGCCCTTCGTCGCAGTTCCTGCGAGCCCTGATGCCCAGCGTCGAAGCAGCCAGAGCCGTCCGGAAGTCGCAGTCCTTGAGAGCAGCGTAGGCGCGGTCGGACCAGTATACTGAGGCCTGCCTCGCGCGGTCCGGCACGTCGTGCGCCTCTCGGGCAAGCGCATCCCGGAACTCGCGGTCGCGCGCGTCCCCAGGCTCGCGACCTCGTCCAGCTTCGTGCGCAGGACGTCGTAGCGCGGGAACGGAAGCGCGATGCGCTCTCTGAAGACCAGCGCGCGGAGAACAGCAGGACACACGCCGATCACGCACACTGTGATGACCACACCCGCCGGAACGCCGGTCAGCGCAAACACAAGCAGGAAGAGTGCAGCGAATATGGCCGCTGCAGCGCACGCTGCCTGGCCGCCGGTGACCTTGGTCTGCCCCGCCGACTGCCGGCGGACCCATTTCTGCAGCCTGCTCGTGTCTTCCCGCTCAGATTCCGCCGATCACCCGTTCGATCTCATCGGCCAGCCTCTTCGCCACGAAGTCCGGGTCTTTGATCAGGCCTGTCGCCGGCTCGTCGGATGTCGGCGACTCACAAGAGTCGTCGCCCCACATCGCGAGCCTGTCCGAGGGTGAAGGGTGCCGAACCAACGCGCTGCTCTGGCGGTCCGCGAAGCCTTTGGCCGTGAGCTCCGCGCGCTCTTCCTCGGTGGCCGGGGTAAGCCTCGAGCGCAGCCATTCGGTGAAGCTCTCGTTGCGTTCGAGGTGCATCAGCCGTTCCCTGAACGTAAGGTTCGCGCCCTTGACCGACGCTATGACCGTAGCGCGCATCGCGCGGATGCATGCGCTCGGCCCGCAGATCTCCGCCGCCAGCCGGTCCGCCGCGAATTCCTCCTGCCTCATATACTTCGCCGCCAGCTTGCATGCCGCTCTTGCCAGTGGACCGGCCACCGCCGCGAGCGTCTCGACCAGGGGGAAACCGCGCTTGGATTCCCTGGCCGAGAGCCGGATCGACCTGAGCCCCCGCGTCATCTGCGAACACCGCGCCACTCCGTTGAGCACGATCTTGCGGAAACCGCGCTGGATAAGCTTTGCGTGGCCCATCTCGTGCGCCATCAGGCCCTCGAGCTCGCGCTTCGAGAGAATCGCCAGGGTGTCCAAACCGATGGATAGCTGCGTGCCGCCCCTGCCGGTCCCGTAGCCGGGGAGGGGGTACCGAGGCGTTGTTCTCCATCGTGAGGGATATTGTCGGGTTCGGCGACACCGATCCTTCGGGCCACGTTACGAGCCAGATCATATAGCTGCGGCGCGACGCCCCTCGGCACCGCATGCGGCAGTCGCGACCACAGTCGAGCTTCAGGCTGCGGATCATAACCGCCATCAGTGAGCCGAGCGCCTTGACGGGCACTGCCATCCTGCCGGCCAGACCGAACCTCGCGGCGGCAGCGAACACGATCATATCCACGCCGATGATCAACAGCGTTGTGGCGACTGCCAGCGCGGCGAAGACGTAGTAGAGAACTGTGACCAGCGCGCACGAGGCAAGAAGCATCGTACGAGCGCTGCCCGACAGCGGCGTCTCCGGCTTGCGCGCGGGCTGGGTCTGCTCTGGGCTGGTGGCTCGGGTTGTCAAGCAGGACCTCCGAAGGGCTGTGGCCAGCGAGTATGATACCGTATGATAGTTCGTACCGTTCGGGCCGGAATCCTGCGCTGCGGCCTGTGCCCGGTGGGCTATGTGCCCGGCCACCAGACGGCGAGCAAGGAGCCTGGCCCGCTGTCAAAGATCTTCTTGCGTGCTCGGGTGTCCGGATTGTACGCGTAGAACCTCTGCCGGTCTACGCGATCATTCACCGGGCCTTCGCCGCCCCAACTGACTTGTGCGCGGAGGAATCGCCGGGGTTTATGCTGTCCGCGAGGGCCGAGGAACGGAGATACATCACCCGCCCTCGGCTTGCGCAGTGAGCTGCGGGAGCAAGCAAGATGCAGAATACCAGGCAGAGCAGGGCTGTCTTGCGCATCGTCGCACCTCCACGGCCGGAATCCGTACCAGGCGTTAGCCGGTACGCGCACACATTCCTTCTGACGGTAGCAGCGGCGATAGCTCCCCCGCGCAATACAGCGTCAGCGAGTGCAGCGCGCGGGTGCAGGCGGTGTAGAGGAGCTTGCGCTCGGTTTCGGCGCCGTAGGTATCGCGGCTCGCGTCGTGGATGATGACCGCGTCGAATTCGAGGCCCTTGGCGAGGTAGATCGGCAGCACGACCAGGCCGTGGTGGAACGTGATGCTGTCGGCCTCGACGAGTCGGATGTCGTGGTCGGCCAGCAGCTTGCTGTAGATGCCCGAGGCCTCGTGCGCGGTCTTGCAGATGACGGCTATCGAGACCATGCCCTCGGCATTGCAGGTGCGGTGATCTCGTCGGAGATCAGAGCCGGCGATCTGCTCGGCTGCTCGGCCCGGACCACTACGGGTCTTGCGGCCGCTTCGGCGGACGTTGTCGGCGATCGTCGCGGTTGGCAGGATGCCTCTGGCGAACTCGGATATCTCCCAGGTCGATCGGTAGCTCTTGGTCAGCTCGGCGACGGCGCGCGCGTCGCCGCCGAGGATGTCGCCGAGCGCATCGTAGCTGTCCAGGCCGGAGTAGGGGTTGATCCGCTGGCTGAGGTCGCCGAGGATCGTCATCGACGGAGTCGCCGAAGAGCTGCCGGATGATCTCGAAGTGGATGGGCGTGTAGTCCTGCGCCTCGTCGATGATCAAGTGCCGGACGTTTGCGTATCGCGGCTCGCCGTCGATCAGGCGCCGCAGCAGGATGATCGGCGCGACGTCCTCGTAGGGGACGCGCTTGGCGTGTCACGCTCTTGCGGGTGTGCTTGCAGATCAGGTGGAGGTTGTCGGGGAGCGTATCGCCCTCGTCCGCGAGACGCTTGACCAGGTGGAAGTCGCCAAACAGCTTGCGGTAGAGCCGGACGGGGTCGCGGTCGGGCAGGACCTTATCGACCAGCGACTCGATCTTGCGCTCGACGAAATCGGACGAGTAGGTGCATCGCGAGAGCACGCGGTCCTTGAGCCGGGTGATGCCCGCCATTATCGGCAGGTCCGCGCAGTGCTCCCAGTAGAGCTCCTCGACTTCGGCGCCGCGCAGCAGCGCGACCTCGTTGAGCTTGATGTCCTCGAAACGCAGCGCGTGTGCGCTGAGGTGGCGCTCGTAGTTGCGAATGATGTTCAGAAACGCGCGCGATGACTTGAACGCGATGCTCGCGGTGCGGATGGCGTAGTCGGCGTCCCTCGCCCTGCGATAGCAGGAACTCCATCTGCTCGGCCTTTGGCTCGAAGTCGACCTTCTTGCCGAGCATCGAGCGCGCGTAGTCCTCGAAGGTCGCCTCGCGGATGTTCTCCTCGCCGAGTTCCGGCAGCACGTTGGAGATGTAGTCCGCGAAGACCTCGCTGGGCGAGAACACGAGCAGGTTGTTGGCGGAGATGTGGCCGCGGTGGCGGTAGAGCAGACATGCGGCGCGGTGCATCGCGATCGAACGTCTTGCCGCTCCCGCCGGGCCCTGCACGACCAGCACCCTGCGGGACTCATCGCGAATGACCGCGTTCTGCTCCTTCTGGATGGAGTTGACGATCTGCCGCATCTTCTCGGAGGTGTTGCGGGCGAGCGCGTCGCGGAGGATCTCGTCGCCGATGGCGAGGCTGGAGTCGAGCATGTAGACCATGCGGCCGTTTTCGATCTTGTACTGCCGCTTGAGAGTGCAGCTCGCCGGTGATCGTGCCTTCGGGGGCGATGTAGGAGGCGGGGCCGACCTCGCAGTCGTAGAACATGCCCGAGATCGGCGCGCGCCAGTCGTGGATCAGAAACTCCTGGTTGCCGCCGACGAGTCCGTAGAGCCCGATGTAGACGGGCGTCGCGCCGTCGGCGCCGTCCTCGTCGAAGTCGATCCGGCCGAAATAAGGCGAGCCGGCGAGCATCTTCATGTCGCTTGAGCCGGACGCCGACATCCATGAGCGCCTGCTCCTGGGTGAGCGCGACGTTCTCGGTCTGGACTCGCTCGGCGCGGTCGAAGAAGGCGGCGTCCTCCCACATATACTTGCGGTAGGTGATGAGCTCTTCTCTGCTCTTGCCGCGTTCCTTTGAGAGACGCTCGATGCCGCGCTCGATGGCGGCGAGCGTCCGGGCGAGATGCTCGGTTTCCTGAGTCTGAGTTTCGACGGTAAGCGTGGGCATTGGGCGAATTCTCCTCCGGGCAAACTAACATATTGCACGGGGGTCGCAAAGATTCCTTCGGGAATTTCATCAAAGGGAGAAAATCAGGAAGGGAGAAAGGGAAGGCCTCTGTTTCGGGTCTTTCATCCCATTAGGGCTGGGGTGGCTCGCGCCGGACGAGAATATCTTCCTGTCGCGTCACTACCAGGAGCCTCCGGCAGCTCCCGCCATCCAGATAGAGCGAGCTGATGCCGGTGGCCTGGACGAATGCACCGGAGGAGGGCGGCGTCAATCCTGGGACCGGGTTCACCTTCACCGGCACGCCCGAGCCGTCACCGATCTCGAAGGAATCATCCGTGGCATCCGACACCACGCCCATCGTAGTCACGAGCAGGCCGACATTGTTGAGTCCGTTCCCGTCGTCCGCGCCGCGTTGCCCGAGATGCGCCGTTGGATCGTATCTGTAGCCTCCACCGGCCATCGCCTTGTTCGTCATCGCGAGCGGAAGCACGACGCCACTGCCTATATCAGTGAGTTGGTCGGCCAGCAACTCGACTTCCGGATCAGACGCGCTGACACGCCCCTGCACGATCAGCTCCCTCCCGGCGACGATCCCATGGCCGGGTTTGAAGACCTGAATCCCGCAGGTTCTGTTCTCCGCCTCGACATAAAAGACATCGTCGGAGACCACCGCGCTCGCAATACCCAGCACGGCCACCGATGTGTCGTCCGGAGACGCCTCTGCGTCGGCAATCGAGGCGAGAGGGGGCGTGGCCGGTATTGTGTGCGAGAACTCCGATGTATCGCCGCCCGAGTCCGCGGCCGTCGCCGTCACGAAAGAACCCACCGGCAGGACGAGCGCCAGTTCCGCGGTCGATCGCCGCCAGTCCGTCCGCGTCCGTCTCGACTGTCGTACCACCGAGGTAGGTCTGTCCTTCGCCATGGCCGGAAGGATCAGCCTGAAAGTTGGAGAAGAACTCAACGGTATAGGTGGCGCTGGGAAGTGCCGAGAGGGAGCCACTGATCGTGACCGAATCGCTGCTTATGATGGCTGCCGAAAGCTCCGGATAGTTCTGCAGGTTGTTGGGTCCGGTCGCCGGTCCAACGTGGTTCGCGGTAACGCCGTAGCTGTCCTGCGTACCTCCTGACAGATTGATGCCCAGCCCTCCGTTGGAGTAGATGCTGTTGGCGGATATCCGATTGCCTGTGCCGCTCGATACGGATATGCCATCCAGTGTGTTGTTGGCGATGCAGTTCGGGGATGTACCGCCGATCTGGGTGAGTGTGCCGGAAACCAGTATCCCGACACCGCCGTTGCCAAGTGCCTCCCCACTGCTCCCGATCCCGATCTTGTTTCCCTGCAAGCTGTTCGCATTCCCGGAGATGGAAATGCCTGCCGCCGTGTTGCCTGCTACCAGGTTGCCCTCGCCCGCGTTCGTGCCACCTATTGTGTTGTTGGCTGCAGCCACCACTAAGCCGGACCAGGAGTTGGGTATCGCGGACGATCCGGCTGCGTTCGTGCCGATGTAGTTGCCCTGGATCGTGCAGCCGCTGCTGCTGGTATGAGGATGCCAATCCGATTGCCCGATATCAGATTGCCTTCGCCCGCCTGCCCGCCGCCAATGATGTTGTTGGCCGCTCCGCTGGTCATGCCGACGCCGTACATGAAGTTGGGAACCGCGGCTGTTCCGGCTGCGTTCGTGCCGATGTAGTTACCTCGGACCGTGTTGCCGCCGGTTCCAGCGTCGGCGATATAAACGCCGTGTTGGCGGTTGCCCGATATCACGTTGCGAGCGCCTGTCTCCGCCCCACCTATGGTGTTGCCGGAGGTCGCGGCGGACAGATAGACGCCTGTCGTGTTTGGCATAGCGGCGGATCCCGCGGCATTCGTGCCTATCAGGTTTCCCTGTAGCTTGGTGTTCGTGGAAGCTGTTCCGGTGATCCATACGCCACACCCGCTGTTGCCGGAGATGACGTTTCCCGCTCCGGCGCTTACGCCTCCGATAGCATTGTCTGATCCGCCTGTCACGTAGACGCCATGCTGGGTATTGAGGAGCGCGGTGGAACCGGTCGGGTCCGTGCCGATATAGTTGCCCTGTACGGAGTTGCCGTCAGTGCCGCTGTCGGCGATGAGAACCCCGTTCTGCTTGTTGCCCGATATGATGTTGCGAGCGCGGCTGTCCACCCCACCGATTGCTGCGTTCGTTGCCCTGCCGGAGAGGAGAATACCGTTGCTGCCATTCCCACAGCCGACCAGGCCGCTGGGGGTGGTGCCGATGAAATTACCTGCTACCCTGTTGCCGCTTCCGCTGTTTATGAGAACGCCGTTGAGCCTGTTCGCTGCAATGATATTGCCCAGATCGGTGCCAATGCCGCCGACGCTGTTGTAAGACGCACCGTCGTTGATCTCGATTCCCTCGTCGTTGTTGCCCAATGGAGCCCCCAAGGTGTTGAGGCCGATGGTGTTTGCCTGAATGACATTGCGAGCCGTGCTTGCATCGTGAATCCCCACGCCCTCGTATGTATTTCCGGAGATCAGGTTGCCCGCTCCCGACACACCAATGGTGTTGGATGTCGCGCCCCGGTAGATTCTGATACCGCAGATGGCGTTTCCCACCGACGTCGTTCCCGTCGCATTGGTTCCGATGTAGTTGCCCAGGACTGTGTTGCTCGAGGTGCCGACGTCTATGATCGCTACGCCGTTCTGAACATTGCCGGAGATGATATTGCCCGCGCCGGACTCGTGTCCTCCGATGAAATTGCCGCATGCAGCCCCGGCTATCAACACGCCATCGCAGCCGTTGTGCAGGGCCGCGGCGCCGGAAGTATCGAGGCCGATGTAGTTGCCTTGAATGGTGTTGGACGACGCTGCCCCCCGGATATCAACTCCCCAGAGCGCGTTTCCGGAGATCACGTTGCGTGCGCCGGTCTGCGTCCCCCCGATGATGTTGTCCGACGCGCCCAACGTTATGAGCACACCATCGGCCGCGTTGGCGAGGGCGCCGATGCCGGTCGGACTCGTGCCCAGGTAGCAGCCCGCTATGGTGTTGCGCACGGCGGACACCCCGGCGATCTCGACGCCGTTTGCCGGGAATCCGCCCATCACCAGGTTGGCGATCACGCAGTCTGCCGCAGCAACGCCCAGGCCGGACGCGCCGGCCTGGGCGTTTGCTCCGCTGATCACGACTTCCGGGCCGCCGGGGTTGGAGTCGCCGGAGAACGCCGTCTGGGTGGCGCCGTCTATGACGGTGCCGTCAGCGGTGATCTCGGGCAGCGCGACTGTTGGCTTGATCGTGAATACGCCGTCCGCGAAGCCGGGGTCCGAAGCTGGGACATTGAACTTGACCTGCGTTCCCGGATGCTGGTTGGCGTAGAAGATCGCGTTTCGCAGGGAACCGGCCCCGAAGTCGGCTGTGTTGGTGACGGTGTCGCTGAGTTCGGAAGTGTCGATGGTGAGAACGGCTGCATCGGAAGTTGCCGAACCGCAGTCGTTGGAGACGACGCAGTCGTAGGATCCGGCGTCGCTTTCCTGGACGGGACATATCGTCAGTGTGGCCCAGTTGGCCCCGGGTATGTCATCCCCGTCCTTGCGCCACTGGTAGTCGAACGGCGGTGAGCCTTCCGCCTCGACTGAAAACGCCGCGGTCCCGCCGGTGTGAGCGTATTGGTTGTGCGGCTGGGTCTTGACCGCAGCGGGCGCGCAGGCAGTGCTCACCGAGATATCGTCCACGTAGCCCGAGCTGTCCGCGGCGCCAGACCAACCGAATCCCACCACGATGCGAGAAAGATCTTCATCGAGCGCGTTCGTGGTCTCGTAGCCAACCACCCCATCCACCGCGAAAGCGACCTTCTTTCCCGTTCCCCGGTACTGGCATATATCGAACCTGTGCCAACCGACGGACCTTGCCACGCTTGTGTTCACCCAGTTGACGCCGCCGCCTCCGCCGCCGGCGGTCAGCACTCGGCACTGATACTTGGACTGGTCGCCGTAGTACTTGCCGATGCCGAGCACCTGCGTTGCGCCCGGTTCGCGCAGGTCGAAGATGCAGATGTTGGCCGTTCCGTCATCGTAGAGCCAGGCGGACGCCATAACGCTGCCGCTCGTCCAGTCGCCCGGAGACAGATCCCTATAGACCCGGTCCAGCGGAGAGGTGATCTTGAGGCCGTGAGCGCCGCCCGCCGTGTGGTTGCAGTTGGGGTCGTTGTCGGTCGAGACGCACTGGAGCGGGGTGCAACTGGGGTAAGTGATCCAGCTTGCCGAGCCGTTCTCCAGGTCGTCGCTCCAGACGAGGTCCCAGGCGAGCGCCGTAGCGCCGGCCGACAGTATGGCTGCCGCCGCCAGCGCGGCGAGAAGTGCGAAGCGCGTCATATATGAGGCTCCCATTCGCGTAATGTACAGGCGGCAAAGCGCAGGGCTGCGTGCGTTCGCCGCTGTTCGACGCGCATGGGTCAGTCATCAGACACGCGCACTGATCGCGACACGGAGCCCGAGTCTGCTTGATCGCTACCGCACTGTACGTTACGTTTGTCCGTCTTGTCAACTGGTAGTAATACCTGTCTTGCGCATCGCTCTGCCTTGCTATAACATAAAGCTGTGGTAGTCGATCCCATAGGTGAACAAGATCAGATACGGTTCGCCCTGCGGCCGCCGGAGCAGTTGCGGGCGGCGTTCGAGGCGCTGGCGAAGGAATATGCGCGCGTGTGGGGGCTGATGCTCGTGCTCGCGGATACCCGCGGCGCGATTATCGCTGACGAAGCACCCTACTCCGGCTGTCGCAACGATTCCGACTGCGCCGCCGCCCGGCGTCAGGCAATGATCGAGGCGCTGCGGTGGGGCGAGCCATCGATGATGCTGTGCCCGTCGGGCTACGTGATCTGGGCGGTGCCGGTGATGACCAACTCGGTCGTCACCGGCGCGATCGTGGCCGAGAAGGCGGTGGTGGGCAGCGATAACGACCCGCTTTCGCCTCAAGAACTGCGCCTGGCCGTTGCCGATCTGCTGAACATGGCCGAGGAAGCCAATCTCACCAATGCCGCGCTCATGGAGCTTCGCCGCGAGGCCGCCAGGCGCGAGTCCGAGCGCGCCGAGGCGATTCATGAGGCCAAGGGCCAGGACTACCAATCCATCCGCGACCTCTACCTGCGCGAGGAGCCGGCGCTGCTCTCCGCGATCAAACGCGGGGATAAGCCCGCCGCGCGCGAGATCCTCAACCGCGTGCTGGTCGGCATCTACTTCTTCGGCCGCGAGCGCCCCATCGCTGCTCAAGAGCTTTATTCTGGAGCTGATCGTGACGATGTCGCGCAGCGCGGTCGAGGCCGGCGGCGACCCCAGCGAGCTTCTCGGCGCGAACTACTCCTCATTCGCCGACCTCGCGGCAATCGAGGGCGAGGAGGAGCTGTGCGCGTGGCTGGTCGGGATGCTCGAGCGCATAATGGACGCGATCAAGTCCAACCGCGAGTATCCGTCCACCGTGCTGCTCGGCGCGGCGCTGCGGTATATGGAGGAGCACCTGCGGCGATGAGATGTCTCGCGACGATGTGGCGGCGGTGGCGTGCCTGTCGCCGTCGCACTTCAGCCGTGTGGTCAAGCAGACCTTCGGGCAGTCGTTTACCGATCTGCTGGCCCGGATGCGAGTCGATAAGGCCCGCGAGCTGCTCTCCCGCACCGACAAGAGCCTCATTCAGGTCTGCCTGGACTGCGGCTTCTCCGATCCCAGCTACTTCACGAAGGTATTCCGCAAGCACGTGGGTAAGACGCCTGGGGAGTATCGGAAGGCGAGACGGGCCTAGGAATTACGAATTACGAAATACGAAATACGAGTTACGAATGAACGAGAGTCGTGTGCGCGGCTGATGGTCCGGAGGGGGTGCTCCTCAATTCGTATTTCGTCATTCAGTAATTCGTAACTCGTGCTTCGCACGATATTGCCAGAAGTAGCGTACCAGAGTCCAAGACCAGTTGACGGATGCGAGCTAGAATAAGGTTGGTCAGTCGCGCCGCACAGCGGCGCGGGACGCTTACCAACCTCTCTTTTCTGTGTTGGGATGGCCGATCCGTCGGCCATCTCATTTTCTCTTAGGGGGTCGTGGCACGAACGCCACGAAGGTAGCGAGAATGCCTGGCATTCTCGTAGGAGGTAACTGACTGTGCTAATCGTAGGCGAAAGAATCAACACTTCCCGCAAGGTCAAGGGCGAACCGGTGATCCAGGCCGCTGTGGTGGACCGAGACGCGGCATTCATCACAGACCTTGCCCGCAAGCAGTTCGAGGCCGGCGCGACCTATATCGACATCAACGCCGGAACCCTCACCACAGGCGAGCCGGAGGCGCTGGAGTGGCTGACGCAAGTGGTGCAGGAGTCGGTCGATGCGCCGATTTCCTTCGACACCCCTAACCCGGAAGCGCTCGAACGCGCGCTGGCGGCGTATAACCCCGCCAAGGGCCAGCCGCTTATCAACTCCATCACCGCCGAGTCCGATGCGCTGGGCGAACGTGCTGCCGTTCGTGACTGAAGTATAAGGCGAAGGTCATCGCGCTCGCGATGGACGACACCGGCATCCAGCACGATCCCGAGCAAGCGGCTTTCGGTCGCGCGCAAGCTCGTGAGCGATCTGACCGCCGCGGGAGTCCCGCTCGATGACATCTATGTCGATCCGCTGACGTTCCCAATCGGGACCGGCAGCGACGTCGGGGTTGCGATACTCGACATTATCGAAAAGATCATGGCGGAGTTTCCGGGCGTGCACACCATCGCCGGCATATCGAACATATCGCACGGCATGCCCGCCCGCAAGCTGCTCAACCAGGCGATGACCGTGCTCGCGCTGGGCAAGGGCCTCGACGCGGGCATTATCGATCCGAACGATTCGTATCTGATGGCGCTGATCTGCGCGACCGAGGCGCTGCTGGGCCGCGATGAGTTCTGCATGAACTACATAGGCAAGTCGCGCGAAGGGGCGTTCGAAGGGCTGTAATCACGGGCTATACGTCCCATAGGACCTATCAGGACCCATACGACGTATACCAGAGGCATTCTATGTCCGGCAGTAATCTGGAGCTGTTGCTGGAGCAGGGGCGGTTCGTGGTGTGCGGGGAGATGAGTCCCCCGCAGGGCGCGGACAAGGCCTCGATTGCGAAGAAGTGCGGCTACTTCAAGGATGTGGTCGATGCCGTCAACCTCACCGACAACCAGACCGCGATCGTGCGGATGAGTTCGGTGATGTCCAGCGTGTTCGCGATCGAGGGCGGGGTCGAGCCGATCATGCAGATGACCTGCCGCGACCGCAACCGGCTCGCGCAGCAGTCCGACATACTCGGCGCGTATGCGGCCGGTGTGAGCAACATACTCTGCCTGACCGGCGACTGGATGTCGTTCGGCAACCATCCCGACGCGAAGGGCGTGTTCGACCTCGATTCCGTGCAGCTCATCAACATGGTGGCGGGCATGAACGCCGGCCAGGTTCCTCTCAGGTGACGAGATGAAGTCGCCGCCCGCGATGTTTGTCGGAGGCGCGGCAAACCCGTTCGCGGAGCCGTTCGACCTGAGAATCATGCGGCTGGGCAAGAAGATCGCGGCGGGCGCGCAGTTCATTCAGACCCAGCCGGTCTTCGATTGCCGCGGTTCGAGAACTGGATGGCGGCGGTGCGCGACGAGGGCTACGACCAGCAGACATATATCATCGCGGGAGTGATGCCGGTGCGGTCGGTGCGGGCGCTTACGCACATGCGGGACAACGTGCCGGGATCGCTGATCGCGGACGAGTATATCAAGCGCATGGAGGCGGTCAAGGACGACAAGGAAGCGAGCGTAGAGGCGGGCGTCGCGATGGCCGTGGAGATCATCAAGCGCATCCGGCAGATCGCGGGCGTCAAGGGCATTCACATGATGCCGGTGATGTGGGAATCGATCACGCCGACGCTCGTCGAGGAGGCCGGCCTGCTGCCCAGGCCGAAGCCGGAGATTCCAGTCCAGGAACTGGATACCGTAGGCGCTGAGTAGACGCAGCCGTATCGAAGCGCCGTCTTTGAACCGACCGCCCTTCGATACGCTTCGCACTCAGGGCTAGCAGCCGCCGGACACAGTGCTGTAGGAGGGGTTTCCAGACCCCGAATGCACAGGCCTCACGCTCGGGAATCGGGGTTTGGAAACCCCTCCTACAACCGAGACGGAGTTTATCCGATTGCTGCTAGCGGGGTGGAGAGAAAAACAGTGAGCAAGTTATCCGAGAGAGTCGCGGGGTTTTGCGAGAGGCATCCCGTTCTATACAAGTGCGTGCTGCTGGGCGAGAACGCGTTCAAGAAGCCGGTGTTCAAGTGCCAGGACTGCGGGCAGTGCGTGCTGAGCTACAACGCCTACACCTGCTGCATGCGCTGTCCCAAGCAGATCCGCAACGGCCCCTGCGGCGGCACCCGGCCCGACGGCCACTGCGAGGTCTATCCCGAGCGCGCGTGCATCTGGTGGCTGATCAACGAGCGCGCCAAGAAGCTGGGCAGGCAGAACAAGCTGGCCAAGTATCACATTCCCGTTGACCGCCGCCTCGAGCACACCAGCGCGTGGATGAATATGTTCGCCGGCAGGATCCTGCCGTGGGACTTCGGCAAAGAAGCTCCAAGGAGATCGAGTTGCCCAAGAAGGACCCGCCGCCGACAAAGGTAGTTATCGAATTACGAAATACGAAATACTAGCCGATGACAGCCTGGCTTCCCCCATTCGTAATTCGTATTTCGTATATTCCGTAATTCGTAATTGGAGAGACTATGCTTACCGACGTTGAAATAGCCCAGCAAGCCAAACCGAAGCACATTCGCGACGTCGCGGCGGAGATCGGACTCACTGAAGACGATCTGCGATTTTCTACGGCAAGGACAAGGCCAAGGTCACGCTCGAAGCGATCAAGAAGCGCGCGAGAGCAATCCCGAGGGCAAGCTGATCCTCGTGACCGCGATCACGCCCACGCCCGCCGGCGAGGGCAAGACCACGACCACGGTCGGCCTCGGCGACGCGCTTCGCAAGCTGGGCAAGAAGACCTGCATCGCGATCCGCGAGCCCTCGCTGGGGCCGTGTTTCGGCATCAAGGGCGGCGCGGCGGGCGGCGGCTACGCGCAGGTGATCCCGATGGCGGATATCAACCTGCACTTCACCGGCGACTTCCACGCCATCACCACCGCGCACAACCTGCTCGCCGCCATGCTCGATAACTCGCTTCATCAGGGCAACCCGCTCGACATCGAGCTGCACTCGATCACCTGGAAGCGCGTGATGGATATGAACGAGCGCGCGCTGCGGGACATCGTGATCGGCCTCGGCGGCAAGGCCAACGGCATGCCGCGGCAGTCCGGGTTCGACATCACGACCGCCTCGGAGATCATGGCGCTGCTGTGCCTTGCAAAGGACCGCAAGGATCTGGAGGACCGGCTGGCGCGCGTGGTGGTCGGCCTGAACAAGTCCGGCGAACGCCGGTCACCGCCAAGGACCTGCAGGCGAGCGGCGCGATGGCGGTTGTGCTCAAGGATGCGATCGTGCCCGAACCTGGTGCAGACGCTGGAGGGCACTCCGGCGTTCGTGCATGGCGGGCCGTTCGGCAACATCGCCCACGGCTGCAACTCGATCATCGCCACCAAGGCCGCGCTGAAGCTGGCGGATTATGTCGTGACCGAGGCCGGGTTCGGCAGCGACCTGGGCGCGGAGAAGTTCTTCGACATCAAGTGCCGCGCAGCCGATCTCAAGCCCGTGACGGCGGTGGTGGTCGCGACGATCCGCGCGCTCAAGATGCACGGCGGAGTGCCGCTGGCCGAGCTGACCCAGAGCAACCCCGAGGCGGTGATCGAGGGCATCGCGAACCTCGAAAAGCACTGCGAGAACGTGCGCGTGGTCGGCCTGGAACCGATTGTCGCGATCAATCAAGTTCCCCACGGACATGCCGACGAGGAGATCGACGCGCTGTCCGAATGCTGCGACGAACTGGGCGTCAAGTGGGCGCTGTCCGACGTGTGGGCGGCGGGCGGCGAGGGCGGATTGACCTCTGGCCGAACTAGTCCTGCAGGCGGCGGACGAGCGAGTCCAACTTCGCGCCCGCGTATCCCGCTGAGATGCCGCTCAAGGATAAGGTGGAGCACGTCGCGCGGCTAGTTCTACGGCGCGGACGGGGTCGATTTCTCCTGGCCCGCCGAGCGGCAGATCGGCCGAGATCGAGCGGCTGGGGTTCGGCAACCTGCCCGTCTGCATCGCCAAGACGCAGAACTCGCTGTCCGACGACGCCAAAGCTCTACGGCCGGCCGCGCGGCTTCCAGATCGACGGTCCGCGAGGCCAAAGTGAGCGCGGGCGCGGGGTTTGTGGTCATCTACGCCGGCAACATCATGACCATGCCCGGCCTGCCGAAAGTCCCCGCGGCAACGAAGATCGGGATGACGCCGGAGGGGGAGATCTACGGGTTGTTCTAGCTGGCCTATCAGCCGACGACCTTCGGCGTGACGAGGAACCAGATCGACACTGCCGGATCGCCGTAGATGAAGCCGCCCAGTATGCACGTCTCGCCGTCGGCGAACCGGCGCTGGGTGAACAACTGCTGATCCCGATGCGGGTTCGTCTCGGAGAATTCGGGGTTCAGCGTTATGGTGATGGTGCCGTCGTTGTTGACGCGGGCGGTCTCGCAGAACCGCCAGGACTGCGGCTGTGATGAGATCGAGATCTCGCCGGGCACGCCGGCGACCGAGCTTATTATCGGAGAGGCGACGAACTCGGCGCCCGCCTCACGCAGCGTCTGTCTAAACGCATCGGCCGCCGTGGGGTCGAGGGTGACAAGAGCCTTGCTGTCCATATCCAGCGTCTTCAACGCTTCCGCCGGCAGCTTGACGAACTCGATCTTCACCTGCACCTGTTTTCGAGCGATGTCCAGTGTGGCTACCGTGGACTTCAACTCCTCCACGGCCCGCCTGTTTCCGTAGACGATCAGGACGTTCTTCTCGTCGTAAGGCACGACGAGATCGATCCCCGGCAGCGATTTGGCGCTGGGGGCTGATGCGGCAGCCGGTGCTGTCGCGCTGCGAGGGTCTATCGTCGGCAGCGAGCCGCTCGCGGGCTTGGGCGTGGCGCACTTGCCATCCGCCCGCCACATCTGCGTGTTGCCCGAGTGCAGATCGTCGAGAGTGAACAGCCCGAGGACCCACATAATGGTGGTTGGCGACACGTTATGCAGCGAGATCGCGGCAGATACCTTCGCGCTCGAATGCACAACCACGGACTCCGCGCCAACCGACGCGGCACAGACGATAATGACCAATGCGATCAAGCAAAGCGTTCTCACGATAGCCTCCACGCGCGTTCTGGGCCGGCCAGCCCGCCCGCTGTAGGACGACATAAGGCTGAGAGATGTTCCAGACAAAGGCCGGGGCAGGAATGCCCCGGCCGATCTGTCAGTTGTGGACTGCTAACCAGCGCATCAGGTCTTCGTCGCAGAGAATCCGGTATTAGCGGCCGCCTTCTTCTCGTTCTTCTCGCGGCGCTTGTCCTTGATGCTCTTCTTTGGTGCTTTCACTTCTTTTTTTGGTGACTTTTCACCCATTGCAGAAACCCTCCTTCCGGATAACCGGCGATACGGTTACGCATTCGGTGTGTCTGGCAGTGTTCGGAAACCATTCCGTGACGACATCGCACACAAACCATTAACAGGGTAGCACTTCCTGCTGGTTGACACAAGCAGCCCGCTTCGATGTGTCTGTTCAGTCTTGCGGGATCGAACACCGCTAGCGCTGAGTAGACCTGAGGAATGAAGGTCGTATCGAAGCGCGGTCTACGAAGCCACCGCCCTTCGATACGGCCCATCCTTCGGTACGGCGGCCAATCCCCGCCTACTCAGGACGGGCCTACTCAGGGCTAGCGGGGTTGGGAATCGCTCGGAAAAAGTCACCTTAGTCCACCTTAGTGAACAACGGCCGGGGCGCCATGCCCCGGCCGTCTGACTTCTGACTTCCGACTTCCGACCTCTGACCTCGGCGAAGCTAACTCACTTTCACTTCCACCGTCGGCTCGCGCGTTGCCTGCCGCGTCGATGGCCTGGACTTCGACCTTGTGCGAGCCGGTGGATAGGCTCGGGGTTGTGATCGTGAAGTCCTCGGTCGGGAGCGTCGAACATGCCGTTATCGGACGATGCCGCGGACCAGTCGCCGCCGTCCACGCGATACTGCACGCCGGCGATCTCCACCAGCTTGCTGGTGGCGGTGCCGGTGATCGTGGCCGAAGCGGCGCCCTTCATCGCCATGGTCTTTCGCCCCAGCTTGATCTCGGGAGCCTTGTTGCACACGACGAACGGCTCGGAGATGATGTCGTCGCTCAACGGATCGTCGGCGTTGGCCGACCTTGTCGCTGGCCTCGACCTTGATAACGTAGGTCCCGTCGTCGACTTTGGCCGTGTCCCATGTATAGGACGTGCTGACGACGAACTCGGCTTGGATGGCGTGTCCGGCTTCGTCGACTCGGGCTTGGCATCCTTGTCGCCGCCCTTGGGGCGACGTGATCTTGGACTTCATATCCTCCGGCACGTCCGGGGACTTCGCGAGTTCGGAGTTGATCTTGGCGTGATCTCGCTCGCGGGTTTCTTCTCGCAGCTGGACGCCTTGCCGGGCTCATGCCGCCGACCAGGCCTTCCAGTTCTTGCCGCCGTCCTTGGAGCAGTAGACGTCGTAGGAGAGTTTGTCCTTGTCGGGATCGGCGCCGGTCCACTTGATCGTCTGCTTGCCCGACCAGACTTCTCCGCCCACCGGCGCGGTGAGCTTGACGGTCGGGGCCTGGTTCGGGTTAGGTAGCTGATGGCGACCGCCGCGAAACCCTGGGCGAAGCATCCGCCTTGGCCGCCGTCATGGTCACCTGATACTGGATATATCTGCCAGGCGCGCTGGTTATCGCCTCGCCCGCGCTCTTGGTGTAGGGCTCGGACCACTCGGTCCAGGTCGAGTCGGGCGTATCGACGTTGCCGGTGCGGGTACGCATCTCGACGCTCGGTGCCCTTCGGGCGCGTCGGCGACCCACTTGATCCTGCCCCACTTGGAGACCATCTTGGCGTCGTGGACGGGCGATTCATACTTCCCGCTGATGTCGCAGCACTTGCTGACGTAGACGGACCCGATGTTGCCGGTGCCTGCATAGAGCTCATTCGTCGCCCTCGTCGAGCGCCAGCGCCAGGAACTGCACCTTATCCTTCGAGGAATCGAGCTGAGTCGACGGTCTCGTCCGGCTCGATCTTGACGAGCGTGCTGTCGGAGACCGCGTAGATGTTGTTGTGGGAGTCGCACACCATCGAGAGCACGCGGTTGGCCTTGGTGTAGACGGTCTTGGAGCGGCCGTCCGGGAACATCTTGTAGATCGCGCCCTTGGGCGAGGTGCCCGCGTAGGCGTTTCCGTCACCGTCAGCTGACCACCGACGTGACCGAGTCCTCCGCCGCGTCGAAGATCGGCTTGACATGGCCGTAGACGCGTGGCGCGATAGACCACGCCGTTGATGCCGGTGCCGATCAACAGCGAGCCGTGCGGGTCCCAGCCCAGGCTCAGGACCTGCTGCTCGTTGATCTGGGCAAACGGCGTGCGGATGCCCTTGGACGGGTATGCGATAGACCTTGCCGGCGTCGCCGACGCCCGCGTAGAGGTTGCCCTCGGGATCGAGCGCCAGCGCCAGGACATAGCTGCTCCGGAGTGGTGTAGAGCAACTTGCCCTTGCCGTCCGGAGTGATCTTGAATATCTTGCCGTGCGGAGAGGTGCCGGCGTAGACGTTGCCGGCCGAATCGCGCACGATGGAGTTGACTTCGAGCTCGCCGGTCTGATAGAAGACCTTCGACTCGCCCGAATCGGTGATCTTGTAGATCTTGCCGGAGTTGCCCGTGCCGGCGTAGACTCCGCCCTTTGTAGCGGCCACGCACCACACATACTGCTCCGGCGTCTCCGCGAGTTTCGCAGGGTGGGGGCGAGTTCCAGCTTATTCTCGCTGGACGCCGACACGCCCGTCGAACGTGCCCTTGGCGAAGTCGGCCTGGCGTCTTCTGGGACCATGTCTTGGCCTGCCGCACCACTGTCTTCACGTTAGACTTGGCCTTGGACGGAGGCGCGGGCGTGCTGTGCTCGACGAGTCATCGGACTTGTCCGTCGTCGAATCTGCCGGCTCCCCGAACGAGTCATTCTCGACCGTCATCGTGTCCTCGGTAACGGTCGCGTCGTCTTCGACTTGGAGGCGCGCTCGATGTCAGTCGCCGTGGACTGGGTCGAGAACTCGCCGTAGTCCATCACGTCTATACTCGATGGGTCATCGCTGCCCGGCGAGGACGAGCGAGTCGGGACTCGATGTCCATGCTGTCCGCCGGACGAGCTGCCTTGGGGCCGGGCTTGGCCTCGCCGAGCCTCTTCTTCTTGACGTCTATCATGAGGCGCGCGATACCGTAGATGATGGAGTCGTTCGGGTAGACCGCCTTGACCTCTTCGCGCTCCATCTTGAGGCCGGAGTTGCGGGAGGACTTCATCACGTCCGCGATGGCGCTGGGCATGCCCGCCAGCTTCTCGCCGGCGACGTTGATCGCCGTGCCGCGCATCATGAAGCTGCAGGACGACCTCGTTGTTCCGCTCGTGCTCCAGGAACTTGGCGACGAAGCTGCTTGACGTTGTCGGCGTTGGCCATGCCGGGATCGCTCGGGCATCAGCAGGCCGCCGGTGGCCATCTCGGCGTCGCCGGACGGGTCGGACACTGTCGCCGGGTGCCGAGCCCGGTCCGGCATCCGCAGTCCCATCGGGGTTGCGCCGCCGCGCACCACCAGCGCGATCTTGCCATCGGCGGCAGTCGCGGGAATCTTGATCTTGAACGTCTTGGTGACCCGGTCCTGCCTTGTAGGGCCGCAGCACCACGCCCACGTCAACGGTCTCTCCCGGCTCGAACTCGCTCTTCTTGACGAATATCCGGTCGATGGTGGCGGTGTTGCGCTTGTCCTACGATCTGCACCTTGCACGTTGACCGACTGCATGTCGAGCGGATGGAACCTGTTGGAGCTGAGAAGCTGCAGCAGCGTCGCGACGTCCATGGTCGCCGGCATGTCCACCGCCGCCGGGTCGAAGAACACGTTGGAGCGAGTGATCTTGCCCATCTGGTCGGCGTAACCTCATAGCTGACCTGGGCGGTCGCGTCGCCGGGGGTCGGATGCATCTCGAACATTGCCTCGTCGGTTACCATCGCGATCAGCCGCGAGGCGAGCAGCGGATGGTTGATAACTTTGATGTGATAGACGCGGTCGCGCTTGAACGCCTGGTCGTCCACGCTGATCGTGACGGGGATCGTCTTGGGCATCGCGCCCAGGCGCCCGCGATACACCACGGCCTGTCCTGGAAGATGCGGCCCACGGTCTGGATGCGATCCGCCCAGCTTGGTCGAGATCTGGTAATTGGAGATCACGTCGGCGATGTAGGCGGTGGTCATCGGCGCGTCGATTGCGCCGATGCCCAGCATCGGGTGGCCGAACGCGACGATCTTGTCCCCGCGGCTGTAGGTGACGGTGCCGATGGCGGTCAGGTCGATGTCGCCCGATCGCGAGTCGCCATCCCGATCGCCGCTCCGGGCTGCAGGCTCGGCTTGATCTTGGCTTGAGGGTCGGACGCGCCGCCCGGACCGGCGATGGGCCGGATGCTGAACGGCTTCAGGATGTCGGCAAGCCGTCGATGCCGCGCTGAGACATCCCGCTGACCATCATCGTCGTCATCAGCGGCTGCATATACATGCGTGCCGTTCTCGACGTCCGTCGGGTCGCTGCCCGCCGGGTCGATGGAGACCTTGCCGACGGACTTGCCGCCGATCGCTCACTAGGCTCGGGCAGAGACTGCGCGCTGGAGTAGCCGCTGGCGTGCTTGGGCAGGTTCGCGTCCCACGCCTCGAGCATGTCCGCGATTGGCGTCACCATCCCGACCGGTTCCTTGGCAAACGGCGAGCCGTAGCTGATCGCGCCGACGAGCTTGCCGTTGATGTAGATCGGGCTGCCGCTCATCCCGCTCGATGATGCCGGTCTTGCGGCTGGTGATCGGGCCGCCGCCGACGCGGACCAGGATCAGGTCCCTGCCGGTGTTCATGCTTCTTGAGCACGCCCAGGACCTCGACGTCGAATTTCTCGATCTTCGTGCCCTGGAACACGGTAAGCCCGTAGCCTCGCATTCCCCGCTTGACTTCGGAAACGGGCATGATCTTCTTGGCGTCCTCCGGCGAGATGTTGGGCCAGTAAGCGGCGAAGGCCGCCTGCGCGAGGATGACCAGAATGAATGCCAGCACGGCGACATACGCGGTCGATCTGCGGTTTTGTTTCAAGCTTGTTCCTCCGGTAAGCGGAAACGCGGGACGACCAGCGTCGTGCCGCCCCGCACAGATACGATGGTATCACGGCGGTGAGTATGCCGCAACTCTCAGAGACGCTTGCCCACGCCGCTTGCTTGCAACTGAGTGAGCAATCTTCTTTAGTTACGTATCGACGAGTCCAAAGCGTTTCCTTAGTGGACTGCAAAAGAACCGAAAACCTTGCAGGCGACCAGGCAGACTGGATCGGAGGAAGGCCCATCGGGCGCCGCGAAGTGTACCGATGGTGGAACATGGGCGATCAGAAGCGGATAAAACTGAACCTTGACAGACCGGCTGCTCGGAAGGGGTTTTCGATCATAAGGTCGATCTCCTGCGAGGAGGCCAATGACGTGCTGACCAGACTTGGAACGACCGCAGGCCTTATCGACCTGATGCGGCTGAAGAAGCACGTTCTGCGGGAGTCAACTCACCAGTCGGACTGTCGGGCAGCGCTGAACGCGGACGATACTGTGCGGCTGATTGACGCCACCTTGCAGGCGAACTACGGAAGTACCGAGAATCCGGGCTTGGACATACCGCCGGATCCGTCGCGGTGATGTCAGCTTGTTACGAGCCGTCGGCGCCCTTCGGTTTGCCGGCAGCCGATGCAGGGAAGCCCTCGCCGAACCTGCCTACTCCTTCAGGTGTACAGATGGGGCAGCTCGCTGTCGGGAATACAGAGATGTCAAACCAGTACCTGCATTGGGGGCACCGCTGGAACCGATTCAGCGCCGAGTCCTGGAAGCTGAAAAGTGGCGTGTGGCACCCGCACCTGGGGCAGCCAAACTCTGTCACGTCGTATGGGCGCTCGACGTTCTTGTAGAAGACTACATCGTCCCGCTGGTTCCTGACGTATTCAGTGTCGCTGTCATACCCGTACCTGCGCGGTAGTTGAACCGTTCGAGCGGAAGATTTCCGTGCCCGTTCGCACACACCACCATCTGCTGGTCAAGAGCATGCGGGTCAAGGAGGTGCCCCTTTGCCACCAAATCCCTGCGCCGCAGGTCCTTACGAGCCTGCTCCGCAATACGCGCTTCCTTGCGGCGCTCCTCCTCGGCGTTCCTCTTGGCGTTCTGGCGCACCAGCCGGATCAGTAACGCGAGCACAGGCATGGTAAGAAGCAGGTTGAGCACGTCCCAGGCCCGGCCGCCAAGATGGCAGTGTGCGCATTCTGTTAGGCATAGCTCCGTTATTCCTAGCAGCAGTAGCCACAGAACCAGCCCAACCGCGACCAAGAAGGCCATACCACACCCATCCCAGATCGCTCCAGCCACCCGATCAAACGTGGGTTTCTTGGATCTCATGCTATGTCGCACCTCCGCGATTGTTCTCCATGCTCCTCTATTCCTGCCGGGCGTCAATTGGCCACCAGCACCACGCGCTTTTCGGTGGAGGCAGATCCCTCCGTCTCGATCTCCAGTTCGTGAAGGCCGTTGGACGCCTTCATCGTGTCCCAGTCCCAGCGAACCGGCGAGCGGCTGGTCATATCGGCCAGCGTGCCGTCCAGGTAGAAACGCACGAGGTGGTCGCCCGCGGCCGGGTGCGAAGGACTGATCGCGTTCGTGCCTTTGACAGGCTTGATGTCCTTGACGCGGGCGGCGTAGTCGGATGCCTCCTGGGCGACGTCGCGGGCGAGAAGGGCGGGGTCATACCTGGGGAAACACAGCCGGATGGCGGTGACACCCTGCTTGATGGCGCGAGAGTGGCCCTTGCCGGCGAAGTACTTGTTGAGATACGCCGGCGTGAAGGCGTCGTCCACTCTGCCGATGATCCGCGGCACGTCCTCCCACTCGCCGTCGTCGATGCGCACCTGCGCGGTGAACGAGGAATCCGGCTTGCCCCAGTAGCGCGTGGTGTTGATGTTGCCGAGGAAGAGCGGCGGGGTGCCTTCGAGGCGGGGGGTCTTGGAGTCTTTCGGTCCGATCACCATCACCTGCGGCTTGGTCTCGCCCTGCTCGGCGACGTGGTAGTAGGGCTGGACCATGAACCCGCCGCGAGTCTCCTGATCGCCGCCCTCGACTATCATCGGCGGGCATGTGGGGGCGGTGGAGATCGTCAGGACGCCGCCGTGGCTGGTATTGACCGCGCCGACGCCGGTGAACGTGGTGCCGTCGTATCTGCCGACGCCTTTGACGGGCCTGTCGACCGACGCGATCACTTCGTCCGTGCCGTCGGGGTAGCGCACGGTCACCTTGCCCTGCGGCTTGTTCTCGAAGTCGATCGATGCGATGGGCTTGTCGGGTCGGGTCACGATGATGACGAACGTCTCGCCCTCGACCGGGGTGTAGTCCGTGGGCAGCGGCTGCAACTCGTGGTCGCGCTCGACGTAGACCGCGTTGCCGACGTAGGGCGATTCGTTGCGGAAGATGGAATGGCCGGCGAAGATGTCGGTGTAAATGCCCGACGAGCGCGGTCGGTGGCCGCCGAAACCGTTCGGGATCGACCAGAACTCCCGCGGCTCGATGCTGAACAGCATCGTCTTCTGCGCCTTGCCGACACCCAGCGAATATTGCCCGGTCTTGATGCGAAGCCCGTGGATGGCGGTCGCCGCGACCGTGCCGTGCGGCGTAAACGCCGACGCGGCGAAGCCGACTATGCGCGCGTTCGCGGGATGCTTGACGCGGCCGACCGTGCTCCAGTTCACGCCGCCGTCGAGGCTGACCTGGACGAGTCCATCGGGCTCATTGTGGACGCGTATCCTGCACGCCTCCTCGCCCGCCAGAACCGGCGCGCAGATGAGGCCCAGAAGTGCGAGGGCTATGATTGCTCTGTGTATCACAAGTTCATTATAACAGAGCTACCGGCTGTAGACGCGCATCAGGCCGCCGACGAAGAGCACGCCCATGCCGGTGAGGGCGACAGTGGTCGCGAGTGAGAACCCGCACGCCGCCGCCGTGATCACGCCGCCCAGGAAGCACGCGAACCCGCCGAATATCAGCACCAGGCCGACCTTGCCCACCATGCTCTCGGGAACCAGGTAGAAGTTGTCGCCCTTTTCCGTGGACTTGTGAAAGTGCGTCCAAATGTTGCTGTATTCCGGCTTTGCAGCCTGTGTGGTCAGCAGGCTGACGACCAGCGTCACGATCACCGCCGTGCCCGAACTGACGAACGGGACGATGTTGAGCAACTGCTTCTGCATCGACGGCACGTGCAGGTAGTTTGTCAGCGGACCCCACAGACCGTACATGGATATGCCCGCGGCCCCGCCGATGAAGAACCCGGCCATCGCGCCCTGCCAGGTCGTTCGCTTCCAGAACAGGCCGAAGACGATGGTGATAATGAACAGGGGTATGTCCACCGCCCCGACCACCGCCAGGTTCGCCCGGACCGCTCCGGAGTCGGTGTAACGCAGCCCGAAAGCCACCGCCATCATGAGTATGCCGCACAGTATCGAGCTGAGCCTGACAACCCATAGCAGGACTCGTTCGCTCGGCTCTTTGCGCCGCGTTGCGCGATAGACGTCGCTGGCGAACAGCGTCGCGACTGAGTTGATGTCGGCCGTGATAGTCGATATCTGCGCCGCAACCAGACCGCACAAAACAAACCCAAGCAGCCCGATTCCCACTTTGGGAAGCTGGTGGGAAAGCAGCCAGGGTATCGCGTAGTCGGGATTGGTGATGCCAAGGTGGTTCACCGTCGCGATCCTGGCCATCGCGACACCGGGCAGGATCCAGAGGAACGCCAGCGGAGTAGTGATCAGGCCCGAAAGCACCATTGCCTGCGCGCCCGCCCTGGGGCTCTTGGCGCCAAACGCTCTTTGCAGGATCGCCTGATCGACCGTCGCCCACTTGAACGACGCCATCATAATCGCCAGAATGAACAGCCAACCGAACTCGCCCGTTCGCGGCACGAGCTGTGTATGCACCTCCTTGCCGTGCGTTTGCAGCCAGTGCCACAGCGATGGCCCGCCGCCCGCAAGATGCATGGCGATGGGCAGAGTGATCAGCGCGCCCGCGATGATGAACGCGAACTGCATGGAGTCCATGATCGCGACCGCCCATGCCCCGCCGACGGCCGAATACATGATCGCCACCGCCGAGAATATGAACAGCCACGCGATATACGCGGCGGTGCTGTCCCACCCGGTTATGACTCCGGCGGCGGTCGCGGCGACATAGAGGAACGTTCCCAGGAAAACGCAGAGCCGCAAGCCCCAGAACCCGCCGATCAACACGCGCAGCGACTTGCTGTAGCGCATCTCCAGGAACTCAGGGATGGACCGCACCCTCAGCCGCCGCATCACCGGAATGACCAGGATCGCCGACAGCACCAGCGCCATGTTGCCGGTCCAGTTCTGCCAGATGATCGAGATGCCTCTTTGGAACCCGATCCCGCCCATTCCGATGAAGTGGAACATGGAGAGGTTGGTGGCGGTGATGGTGGCGGCGGCGACGAAGGGCGTCAGTTCGCGGCCCGCGACGAAGATGTCATCCGGGTTCTTGATCAGTCGAGAAATCCTGAACCCGACCATCGCCATCCCGCCCAGAAACACGCCGATCATCGTGTAGTCTATCCAGGTCATCAGGGCTTCTCCTCCCCATCACCCGAATCAGGCTGCGAACCGGCCTCATTCTGCTCCCGCAGCCGCCTGAATATCTGGCGGAACTCGCCGATCGGCACGACGATCCAGATCAGCAGTATCGCTATGCCAACTGCCTCGATTGACCACGTCATCCAATCGAACATCTAAGCCTCCTTAGTTGAAAGTTCCAGGTTGCAAGTTGAAAGTTGAAGGGACCCGCGGTCCCGGTCGCCCGCAACTTTCAACTTTGAACTTTCAACTTGCAACTCCTGACTAGAACGGCATCGTCCGCCGATAGGCGCCGGGGACGGCCTGGCCGCCGTGATAGACCGCCATTCCGAGATAGTTGCCGAACGCCTCATACAGCACGTTGCCCACGTGTGACTGCGCCGCCGCAGCATGATGCGGAAAGTGCTCCAGCAGAATGTCTCGGTAGATTTGCTGCAGGCCCGGCAGCCGGCACCATCCGCCCGCGCCGAACGTCTTAGCTTCGTTGTCCTCAAACGCGCCCTGCGCGACGAACGCCTTCCAGCCCTCGCCCGGCATGCCCTGCGTCACGCGGCAGATCGTCGCCGGGCCGGGCTTGATGTCGAGCTCCAGCACGCCCGTGGACTTCTCCGCGCCGATGTGCTTGCTCATGATGCCCTGCACGTTCATGATGGGCTCTGCCTTGCCGAACGACGGCGGATAGACGCCGCAGTGCCAGAGGTTCGCAAGCTCGGGATCGTCGTTGTGAAGGTTGTTCCAGTCGAAAAGCCCCGCGGCGGAGTCGGACGCCAGCCTGAGCGCCTGCATCGAGAGTGCGCCGAGCACGTCGGCCTCGCATGCGACCGGCGTCCCCGCGTCGCCGAGCCGCGCCAGCACCCCGCACGCGCAGATGCCGTAGTTGAGCTGCAGCGAGTTCCAGCATTGGACCGCGGCCGCGTCGAGCTCGAAGAGCCGGATCATCTCCTCCAGTGCGCACTCGAACTTCGCGATTCGCAGCAGTATCTCCCCGGATACCTTCGAGGTGTCGGCCCTGGCCTTGATGTCCGCGAGCTTGGCGGTGACCTCGGGCGCGGAGTCCTCGAGGCGGTTGGCTATCGCGAGCAGCTCCGAGAGGTCCTTGGGAACGACCGTCACCCCGATCTGCTGGAGCATTTTCTCGTCATACCGGCACGTCCAGAACGCCTCCGGGCGCGTGCCGATCTGGCCAATGCGCATGCCTCGGATGCCCTTGAGCACCCGGCAGACCCGCGCGAAGCGGTCCAGCTCGGCCTCGAACTCGGCGTCGGTCGGGAAGCAGATGGGCGTCTGTGGGATCGTGTATCTGACGCCGTTCTGGCGCAGGCCCTCGGCAATCGAGAGCAGCCCGCAGAACGCATCACGCCTCGGCCGGCCTATCGCGAGCGGCGTTTCCTCCTGGCAGCCGAAGATCAGCACGGGCACATCGACGCCGGCGCCGACGACCGCGTTGGCGCAGCCCTGCTCATCGCCGAAGTTCATCGCGCCGACGATTATCCCGTCGAGCGGCCCTGCCTTGCGGAACAACTCCGCGCACTTGCGGCCCTCGTCGCGGTTCTTGACGCAGCCCGCCTCGCCGACCGATTCGTCGGGCACAACCGCGTCTATGCCGAGCTTGCTCATTACATCAAGCGTCTCGGAGCGCGCCTTGGTCGCCATCTCCAGCGAGAAATACCGCCTGTTGGCGGGTACGAATCCCAGTTTGAGCTTGTTTTCCAATAAGTATTGCCCCCTGTCAAATCCGCAGCCCGGCATGTTGATATATCATAAAGAAGGATTCCGGTGCCAGGCCGTCGAAACTGTCTTATATCAGTGTATTAGCCAAAGGATGATTTCTATGCTAGCACAAAAGATTCCTCCTCTGATGATCGCATTGGGATTTCTTGTGGTTGTTGCCGTGCAGGCGATGGCCGCGATTATGCCATCCGAATCGCCCTACGTTCAGTTGCTGGACGGCACGTGGAGGTTCAAGCTCGAGCACGATGATACCGCTGAGCATGCTGAGGAGCCAGCAGCGACGCCGGAGGCGTCGGAACGGTTCTTCGCGCTCGACTACAAGGAAGACAAGTCCTGGCACGACGTCGCCGTGCCGAGCAACTGGGAAATGGCCGGCTATTCCGCCGCGACTTACGGCTGGCCTGGCCACGCCTCGGGCTTGTACCGCGAGTGGTTCGACGTGCCGGCATCCTGGAAAGGCCGGCAGGTATTAGTGAACTTCGACGGCGTGCAGAACGGCGCGGAGATCTGGCTCAACGGTCAGCCCGTAAACGTCTCCGAGCCGAGTTGGGGGCGTGCGAACTACCACGAAAGCGGCTGGACCGCGTGGCAGGCCGACTTCACGCCCGCGGTCAAGTTCGGCGAGCGCAATCTCATCGCGCTGCGCGTTGCCAAGAACACCAGGTCATCGAACTGCGACACGGGCGACTACTTCTTCCTGGGCGGAATCGACAGGCCGGTGACGCTGTTCTCCGTGCCCGCAACGCACATCGACGACCTCACCGTCCGCACGAGTCTTCTCGACGACGGTAAGGCGGAAGTCACCGTGGTCATCGAAGTGAGCGGGCCAGCCAACGTGACGGCGCAACTGAGCGACGTGGGTGTCGTGTCGAAGGACACGGGTGCGGACAGTAAAGCCGAGATCGTCATCCCCGTGGCGAAGCCCGATCTGTGGTCCGCGGAGCATCCCTATCTTTATACACTGGATGTCGAGTTGAAGGACGCGTCGGGCGAGTTGATTGAGAAGGTCAGACGCCGCATCGGCATTCGCGAGGTGACGATCGAGGATGGTGTGCTGCTGCTCAACGGTGTGCCGATCAAAATGACCGGCATCTGTCGCCACGACGTCTACCCCACGAAGGGGACTGCGGTTGACGAGGAGGTCTGGCGCAAGGACCTCACATTGATGAAGCAGAACAACATCAATGCCGTGCGCACTTCCCACTATCCCTACGGCGCCGGCTTCTACGATCTTTGCGATGAGATGGGATTCTACGTGCTCGATGAACTGCCCTACTGCTGGGCGCCCAATGATGACACGAGCCTGGAGCCGGCCTACCTGCAGCGCGCCCGCGAGACCATCAGACGGGACAAGAACCATGCTCTGCGTTGTGGTCTGGGCCATTGGCAACGAGGGAAGAGGGGGCAAGAACTTCATCCCCACGGCGAAGCTCGTCGGCGAACTCGATCCCACCCGCCCGAGGCTGGTTTCATGGCGCCAGGCGGATGAGTTCGGCGTCGAGATGGATGACAGGCACTACACGTCGCCGGAGGGCATGACTAAGCTCGCTACCGATGCGGAGCGCCGCGCCAAGTGGCCGATGATGTTCGCCGAGAACCCGAATGTCTGGGACGTGCGGCTGGGCGCCGATCAGGGCTGCCTCGACCTGTGGTGCCAGGTGATCAAGAGGACCTGGGATGTGGTCTGGAAGTACGACTGTATTCCCGGATCGTTTGCCTGGGAGTGGCAGGATCGCGCCGTGTGCGATCTCTATCCGAAGAAGAACTACCACGTGGACGAGAGCACCGGCCTGCAGTATCTCAAGTCCAAGGGGCTCGTAGACGGATGGCGGCGTCCGCGGCCGGACCTATACAACCTCAAGATGGTCTACTCGCCGATCAAGGCCGAGCCGGAGGTCGATCTCACCAGCAAGCCGGGGTTCGCGATCCTCGACGTCACCAACCGCTACTCATTCACCGACCTGCGACAGATCAACGCCGACTGGCAGTTGCTGCGTGGCGATCGGGCCGTTAAGAAAGGCAGGGCGCACTTCGTGCTCGCGCCGCGGACGACCGGCAAGGTCGAGTTCGAGCTTCCCGCCGGCGTCGCGGCGGATGCTCTGCGGATCGACTTCAACCATCCCGGCGGGTGGAACGTCGTGAGCTATCAGTTCGATCTCGTCAAGCCGACGCCACTCTCGCCGCCGACGATGAGCACAACCCCTCCCGCCGGACTGCGCTTCCCGAGGCTCAATCTCGTGTCGAACTGGACGCGAAGCGACAAGAAATGGTGGAGGCTGATCGACCGCTATCCCGGCGTGCTCGTCAACGTGAAGTCGAGCTTCGGCGACGTCTACACCACGCCGCTGCCGGCGGAGGGCACCGTTGACGGCGACATCGCGCTCGTGAAGGACAAGACGACGGTCGTCGGCAAGCTGCACGCCGCATTTTCGAAGGGCCTGTTCTCATACAGCATCGAATGGACCGGCGACAACGCCGACATTCAGGAGCTGGGATGGACGTTCGAGATGCCCAAGGAGTACGATCGCTTCTCCTGGAAACGGGAAGCGCCGTGGTCGGTTTACCCGAGCGATCACATCGGCCGGCCGACCGGCACCGCGAGACCCGACAGCGTGATCGCGTCGATTACCAATATCACCCGCCCGGACGCGTTCGATTTCAACTCGACCAAGTACAACTGCGACTGGGCGACCCTGGCCAACGACCGGAACAAGGGGCTTCGCGTCGAGTTTGCCGCCGACCAGAGGCATCACGTGAAGGCCGGGATCGGCAAGAACGGGACGTACGAGCTGACCGTCAACAAGCAGTGCAGCCCGCCGCGGGACATCAGCTCGCCTTCGGTGCCCGATCTCTATCTCGAACTCAAGCCGGGTGACCATATCGAAGGCAAGTTCTACCTCGGCTCACAATAGGGGGAAGACACACATGAAGCTCTTGATCCTTGCGCTCTTGATCCTCGCGGCGACTCGCTGCCTGTCGTCTGACTGGCAGTACGTTGTGGATAAGGCGATGGGCCGTATCGCCGACATCACGATCGGCGGCAAGCCCGTCGCGCTGCAGGCGGGCGCGCCGTGCGGGGTCTGCGTGGAGGAGATCGCGTTCAGGGACGGCAAGCTCGTGCGCGTGGGCAAGTCCGACCGGTTTGCGACGACTGTCACGACCGGCAAACTCGGCGATGCGCTGCTCGTCACGGCGGAGGTGCGCGACACGAAGGGCGGCGACTCTGCGGCCGACATCTTCTACCAGATCCCGGTCGATACAGCCGGCTGGGTGTGGCATCAGAGCATAATGACGAGCAAGCCAGCCGGCGAACAAGGCCAGGATCTGATCCCGATCTCAGTTTTGACCAACCCCAAGACCGGCGCGGGGCTGGCGGTCGCAATATCTCCCGAGACGCCGTGCATGTTCGCTCGCCGGCTGCAGCAAGTCGAAGGGGCTGTTCGTGAAGGCGAAGGTGGGCTTCTCGGAGCCTTACCAAGCCGGCCTCGCTTGCCAAGATCAGCTTTGTTGTCTATCCCGTGGATGCGGAGTGGGGCATGCGCGTCGGCGCTGAAGCGCGTACTACGACCTGTTCCCCAAAGCCTTCGAGGGCCAGTCGAAGGTGCAACGGCCTCTGGATATTCCACGGCAAGGCGACGACCGTCGCCGAACCCCACCCAGTTCGGGTTCCACTCGCTGGGCGAGCTCGGCGAGTGCCGGCACATCGGGAGGGTCGCAGTTGATATCCTTACCCCTGACGAAGTCGCGCAGGAGAAGAAGTGGGGGATCGAGATCTACCCCTACGTTATCCCAGGCCAGCGCGAGGTCGGATTCCTGGACAAGATCAAAGGCGACGGCAAGATCGATGGGAATGCCGGAACAGGACAATACCCGTGACGTCCTCAACGCCCACTATACGACAGCCGAGGCTCTGGACGTGCTGGAGCACATGACCGCTGAGAACATGACCATCACTCAGCGCATCCAGCCCGTCGCCGACTACATCGCCACGGTCAAGAGCAGCTATCTGATCGGGGCGGACGGTGATGTCGTCACACGCCCGCGCGTCACGGACTGGTCCGACAAGAGCCTCACGTTTCCGATGAACGTAAACCCGGCCATCCCCACCAACGGCGCCAAGTTCAACGCCGGCACGGAGATTCTCGACGAGTGCCGCAGATGGCTCGCAAATCCATCCTGGGCCGGGATCTACGTCGATTCGCTCTACCGGTGGGGCGAGTACATCAACTATCGCAAGGATCACTTCCCCTACGCGAAATACGGCCTCACCTACGGCCCCGACGGCCGGCCCTGCCTCGACAACTCGCTCGATCATCTGGCGTTCCTTGACGAGCTCTAAGACGCTCGTCCGGTCCAAAGGCCAAAACCTCACTGCCAACGGCGTCCGTCAGAAGTGCTGGTCTTGCGGCGCAGCGGCTGGACGTGGCGGGATCGGAGTTCGGCACGAACGCCGACCTGGAGGGCGTCGCGTTCAGGCGGTCGATGGTCTATCACAAACCCTACATGAGCATGAACCACGGCATGAAGGGCCGCGAGTCCGATCGGCGCTACATCGGCCGCTGCTTCCTGTTCGGCTGCTATGGCTGCCCGGATATGCCTTACTTCAACACGCCCGACTACCCCAAGGTCAAGGACGTCTACGACACGTACCTGCCCATTCAGCGCGAGATGTTCCCGCTGGGATGGGAGCCGGTGACCAACGCGCGCGTGCTCACCGACGGCGTTCTCACGGAGCGCTTCGGCGACGGCCCGACCATCTTCTTTAGCCTCTATCGCGACACGGGCGAAGCCAGAACCGCCGATCTGGAACTCGATTGCTGCGGCGCTGGGTCTGCCGGCGGACAAGCTCATCGCCACGGATCCCGTGTCCGGCAAGAAGCTGAGTATCGCGGATGTGAACGGCAAGTTCGTGATTCGGGGTATTCGTGACTGAGCAAGGACGGGATCGGGGCTGTCAAGCTGGAATCTTAAGAGATTGTGTAATCCTGCTTGACATCTCCAGCATCGAGCGTAAAATGTCAACAAGGTCCAAGATCACTAAATGGCGGCCTGCGGGCTGCTTGGCGCGGCGATTACGGGCTCTCAAGGACAGCAGAATCAGGTGTTGGGTGCAGGTTACCGGTCATCGATAAGCGCTGACGCGCTTACTCATGGCTAGCGGATACCCAATGCCCGTCACCTTGACGAAGGCCGGACACATCTGTCTATCGAGAGCAGGTGGCGTTCGGTTTTTTTGTTTTCGCGCGCAAATCCATTACAAGGGAGTAAACGATGACGCGACACAAAGAAGCGGCGAAATGGGTCCAGGAGATGGCTGCGCATCTGCAAGCCGGACCAGGTGGTCTGGTGCGACGGCAGCGAGGCAGAGAAGCAGCGGCTGACCGAGCGAGGCTCTGCAGCGACCGGCGAGTTAGACTGAACTCGACCAGGAGAAGCTCCCGGGCTGCGTGCTGCACCGCACCGCCGAGAACGATGTCGCCCGCACGGAGCACCTCACATTCATCTGCACCCGCGACGAAGCAGACGCCGGGCCCACCAACAACTGGATGGACCCCAAAGAAGCCTACGCCAAGGTCGGCGCGATGTTCGACGGCTGCATGAGCGGCCGGACGATGTATGTGATCCCGTTCATCATGGGCGTGGCGGGCTCGCCGTTCCGCAAGCTCGGAATCGAGCTGACGGACTCGATCTACGTCGTGCTCAACATGCGGATTATGACCCGAATGGGCCAGGTCGCGCATCGACGAGCTCGGCGAGGACCGAAGAGTTCACCAAGTGCCTGCACGGCAAGGGCGAACTGGACATCGAGCGTCGGTTCATACTCCAGTTCCCCGAGGATAACACGATCTGGAGCTACGGCATCGGGCTACGGCGGAAACGTGCTGCTGGGCAAGAAGTGCCTGAGCCTGAGAATCGCCAGCTTCATGGGCATGCAGGAGGGCTGGATGGCCGAGCACATGCTCATCCTCGGCCTCGAAAGCCCGGACGGCGAGGTCACCTATATCGCGGCCGCGTTCCCGAGCGCGTGCGGCAAGACCAACCTCGCGATGCTCATCCCGCCGGATGCGTTGCACGGCTACAAGGTTTGGACGGTCGGCGATGACATCGCGTGGATGCGGATCGGCGACGGACGGGCGGCTGTGGGCGGTGAACCCGGAGGCGGGGTTCTTCGGCGTCGCGCCCGGGACATCGATGAAGAGCAACCCGAACGCCATGCTGACCGCCGCGCGCAACACCATCTTCACCAACGTCGCTGCACACCCCCGAGAACACCGTGTGGTGGGAGGGGATGGGGGTCGATCCGCCCGCGACGGCATCGACTGGCGCGGCAATCCGTGGACCCCTGACGACGGCGAAAAGGGCGCGAACCCGAATGCAAGGTTCACCGCTCCGGCGTCGCAGTGCCCGGTGATCTCGCCGAACTGGGAGAGCTCCGCAGGGCGTGCCGATCTCGGCGATGCTCTTCGGCGGCCGGCGGGCCAAGCTCGCGCCGCTGGTCTATGAATCGTTCAACTGGCAGCACGGGACCTACGTCGGCGCGACGATGGCAAGCGAGACCACCGCTGCCGCGACCGGCGCGGTTGGAGTCGTCAGGCGCGACCCGATGGCTATGCGGCCGTTCTGCGGCTACAACATGGCCCAGTACTTCCGGCACTGGCTGGATATGGGCAAGAAGATCGCCAACCCGCCGAAGATCTTCCACGTCAACTGGTTCCGCCAGGACGAGAATGGCGAGTTCCTGTGGCCGGGCTACGGCGAGAACCTGCGCGCGCTGGAGTGGGTGCTGCGCCGATGCAAGGGCGAGGCCGAAGCGGTCGAAACCCCGATCGGCTACGTGCCCGCGAAGGAGTCGCTCAATCTCGACGGCCTGGACATCTCCGACGAGGCCATCGACAAGCTCCTGGAAGTCCGCAGCGACGACTGGATCGCCGAACTCGACGGCATGCAGAAGTACTTCGACCAGTTCGGCTACGAGCTGCCCGAGGAGCTCGTCGAGGAGCAGCAGGGGCTGAAGACGCGGCTGGGGAAGTGGGAGTAGGCATTTGCGATTGACTATTGACGATTGACTATTTGCCGATGGGCCGGAGCAGGATTGCTCCGGCCTTGCTGTCAGATAGCTCAGATCGGTCGCACGACGCACGGTGTGCTATAATGGGGGCATACTGACCGAAGGGTTCCCACACTGTGGCCATATTGCTTACCTATCATGCCCGCGAGCGGATGGCGCGGCGAGGAGTAAGTGAGTCGATGATCGAAGAGGCCATTTTCACGCCGGACTCTACAATCTGGGAGGCTTGATGATGCGGATAACCTACGATACAAAGGCCGATGCGCTCTACATAAGCCTGCAGGAAGGCACTTTTGCGAAGAACCGTGAGATCGAAAACGGCGTCGTGCTCGATATTGGGGCCAACGATGAGCTGCTCGGCATAGAGATCCTCGATGCCGCGACACGCCTCAATCTGTCGGACATCGCCAAAGTGAGTATAGAGATGCCGCTCAATCTGACTGAGGCGGCCTGAGGCCGGGCTAACGCCCGGCCCTTGTTGCGTTTGCGCGCTCCCACACCACATACACCACCCCGATCACCATCATCGCCGCGCCGAAGGTCATGAACCCGCCCCGGTAGCCGCACTTGTGCGCGGCGGCGCCGAAGGCGAGGTAGAGCGCGACGCCCGCGACGTTTCCCGTGAACCCGTAGACCGACGTCACCGTCGCCCGCGCGCGGCCCTCGATCGCGTGCTGGAGTTGGCATTCCATGGCGACGCGCACGATCTCCAACACGAAGCAGAACGCCATCACGCACGCCACGCTGAACGGCCGCATGAAGTGCGCGCCGACCAGCAGCAGCCCGCCGCACGCCAGATACGCCGCGTAGAACACCCGGTCCGGCAGTCGTGCGAATCGATACGCCAGCCCCTCGCCCGCGCTCTGGCACGCCGTCAGGATCGCGAACAGCGCGCCGAGCATCGGCTTAGGCATTCCGGCAGTCGTATAGAACAGCGGCCAATACTCATCCAGCACGCCCAGGAACACCACCGCGAATGACAGAAACACGATCAGCCGCAGGACCAATCGGTTTCGTATCGCCTCCCGCACGCCCTCCCTGAGCACGTGGAAGTAGTGCGATTCGCCCGTTGACTCCGCCCTCTTCGCTGGCCGCATCGTGAGCGCGATCACGGAGGACGCCGCCAACGGTACGAAGCTCGCAACGATCACCGCGCGGTAACCCAGCCTCATCATCGGTGACGATGCCGCCGCCGCGAGCAGAATCCCCACGTTCGCGCACATGCCGATGCGGCCGATCATCTTTGCGTAGTTACGCTCGGCGCCGAAGTGCTTGAGTTCGTCGTAGACCAGCGCCTCGAACGTGCCGGAGAAGAACGCGCCCTTGATCCCCCAGCACACGAAGCCGACCAGGAAGCCCCAGAATGTCGGCCACACCATCCAGCACGCGTAGCCACAGATTCGCACCATCTGCGCAAACGCGAGAATGTGCCTGCGGGAGTACTTGTCGGCAAGCGCGCCTGAGGGTATTTCGAGTATGAACGCCGTTACCGACCAGACCGCGAACAGCGCCGAAATCCGGGCGGCGTCGAGCCCGTGGTCGGCGAACATCATCGCGTACCACGAGTAGATGAAGACGCATTCGTTGCAGAAGCCGAACGCGCAGACCTGCCACGCGAACCGGCGCAGCCCTTTGTGATTGTGAATCGTTTCTTCCATCGTGTTTCCTTTCCTGGAGTAGATACAAGCGTGTCAGGAAAACACGATGGCGGGGATCGACACCGAGGCGCAAACAACCGCCGCCTGACGAAGCCCGCCAGGCCGGAGCGTTCCGCACCTGCTGTCAGATCAGCAGATCAGAATCAAGGGGGAGATAAGGCTCTGTCGATGATAAGCATACCGTATTATACCTCGTTATGCCTGAAGCAATCCACCGTATGGTCGTTGACCATCCCCACCGCCTGCATGAACGCGTAGCAGATGGTGGGGCCGACGAAGCTCATGCCGCGCGAGATCAGGAACTTGCTCATGGCGTCGGATTCCGGCGTGCTTGCGGGGATCTCGCTCAGCGTGCGCCACGAGTTGGTGATGGGCTTGTTGCCCACGAACTGCCAGAGCGCGTTCGAGAGGCTGCCGTACTCGCGCTGGAGTTCGAGTGCGACCTTGGCGTTACGTATCGCCGATTCGATCTTGCGACGGTTCCGCACGATGCCGGCGTTACCCAGCAGCTCGGCGACTTTGGCCTCATCATACGCCGCCACCCTGGCGATCTCAAAGCTGTCGAACGCCGCACGGTAGGCTTCGCGCTTACGCAGTATCGTCGCCCAGCTCAAGCCCGCCTGCGCGCCGTCCAGCACGAGCGATTCGAACAGCGCGCGGTCGTCACGCACCGGCACCCCCCACTCGCGGTCGTGGTAGTCAATGTACAACTGGTCGCCGTTACCAACCCATCCGCATCGGATCACTTCGGTCAACGTCTTTCTCCAACTTCGTGAGACTTCGCGCTCAAGTCTTTGAGCCACAGCACGAGCCGACCTTCCTTCTGGCTGTACCAGGCCGTTCCGCCCAGGGCTCTAACCACATCGGCGGTTGGAATCTGCCAAGGATACAGCTCCACGTCTCCAGTCGGAGCCGCTTGAAGCTTTATCTGCTTGCCGTCCAGAACGGCCGTCTTCGAGCCTGGAGTCAGCCGCAGTATATGCGAGCCGTAATGGATGACAAGGGCGCCGTCACTATCGGGAGGTTTCATCTTTGCCCCAAGTTTGGTCAGGAAGCCGGAGCCCGTCATAGTCACCCCATTCACGCGTGTGAACGGCCACCACTGCTCGGGATCCGCCATCTTGCCGTTGAGCTTCGGGAAACGGGGCACCAGGTCTATTGAGATGTCTTCGGTCGGCTCGAAATCGGTGAACGTCCAGGTTAGGGTGTCTTTTGCTCGGACCGACCCGGCGGGCGATCGGACGATCTCGTAGTGAACTTCGTCCACCCGCGAGACATCGAGGATGATAGTCGCCTTGCCGATGGTGCCCTTCCAGTTGCGCCCCGTGCGCAGAACGTAGGTGAAGCTCCACGGAATCTCGTAAGAAGTCTGCATCGAGTTGGCGCTAACATCAAGACCAGACGAGTACTCGTCCACCACCTTGCGCGTCTGCCCCGCTTCGAAAGGAACGTCCTTGACATACCAGGAGTCCCGGCTGGACTCATATTCGTGAGCGGATTGCTCTTTGCCCCGCTTATAGGTACACTTCACCGGCTTACCGTCCACCCACGAGCGGAACCCATACAGGATCCCCAGTCCGCCCTCTCCCGAAGCCGCGGACTGCTCTGGGAATCCCATCTTGACCGCGCACTGCTTGCCCTCGTTCTTGAACGTGAACTCGCAATGGACCCTCGCCGCCTTATCGCTCAGTCGAACCTTGACCGTCTCGCTCACCATGCGAACGGACGGGTGACTGGCCATAGGCGCGACCGCTCCTCCTGCGAGACTGCTGATCGCTGAATCATCTGCGAGCAACTGACCGCCGCACAGGACCCGCGCCGGCTGCCATGAGCCAGACAATCGGCTTCCGACTTCGCATCATCCCGCTCACCTGCCTCCCTAATGATAACTGACGACTGACAACTGATGACTACTCATACGACCCCAGTTCCTTCGCCAGCCGGACGAACTCCCCGAACTGCTCGAAGCTCACCGTCTCCGGCACGGAGTGGTCGGAGCTGATGATGTACCCGCCGTTCTGCTTCATCGCCGGAATCACGCGGCGCATCTCGGCCCACAACTCGCCGGGCTCATTATATAGAACGGCGTTGAGCCCGCCATGGAACGCCAATCGATCGCCGAATTTCGCTTTGAGCGCGACCGGGTCCATTCCGGCCTTGACCTCGATGGGGTTGAGCATGTCCACGCCCGCGTCGATGATGTCGGGGATCAGCGGCTCGACGTAGCCGCAGGAGTGCAGCCGGACCTTCGCGCCCTTGGCATGCGCCCAATCGCACGCGCGCGCATGCGCCGGCTTGACGAGCTCGCGATACATCTCGGTCGAGAAGAACGTGTTGTGCTTGTAGCCCATGTCGTCGCACCACGTGACCTCGTCGAAGTGGTAGCCCTCGTCCCAGACCATATCCAGCAGCGCAAGGTTCACATCCAGGCAGTGGTTGAATATGTCCGTCAGCCACTCGGGCCGCTCGACCATCGCCATCAGCACGCGCTCGGTGCCGACAACCCATGCGTGGGTGATGTCGAACCCGAACCACAGCGCCGCGCTCACCCACGCGCCGCTCTCGCGCCACTTCGGGTAGCCGTTGGCGAGGCCGTCCCAGTTGACGCGGTCGCGCGTGGGGGTCATGCGGGCTTTGGCGTCGGCCCAGGAGTCGGGGTCCTTGATGGTGAAGTCGAGAAACTCCGGCACGCCGCCATGCCGACGCCAGTTCTTGAGCGTCGCGCCCCATGCCGTGGTGTGGATGGTGTAATCCTCGGTCTCCTCGATCACCTGCGCTGGGAAACGCGGGCTGTTGTCCACATGGATTCCCGCGATCTTGTCGAGGTCGAAATGGTCCGCGTAGCTCACGCCCTCCGGCAGGCCCTCGCGCTTCCAGCGTTCTATGGTCGAGCCCCACGGCGAATCCGTGACCGGCACCCGATCCGCCTCCCGGTGCTCATACATCCTCTTCATCCGCTCAAACGTAGTCATCCCCGCCAATGCATCGCCCCCCGTTCAGTCGATGGTGACTGAGTTCGGCCAAGGGCGGCGAAGTCCTTCGGTCCGCCCCAGAGAATCGCTGAGACGCTGAAGGCAATGAGCCGCTGAGGAGAACGAGATAGATGTCTCCATGTCCCTTCTCAGCGCCTCAGCGGGATTCAGCGTCTCAGCGATTCCGAGGCCCTGCTCTTTACGCCCACCCGCCCTCTGTGAGATAATAGCGGTCGGGAACCATGAGCAACAACGTCAAGCAGGTGTCGCAGTCAACGGATGTGGACGAGCGGCTGAGCGCGCTGGCGACGAACTCGTCGGCGATCAGCTCGCTGGCGACCGCGGTCGAGGGCACGATCGGGCCGAAGGGACTCGACTGCATGCTCGTGGACAAGTTCGGCGACGTCACCATCACCAACGACGGCGCTACCATCCTCGACCGCATCGATATATCGCACCCAGCCGCGCGAATGCTGATTCGAACGGCCCGCGCGCAGGAGGAAGAGGTCGGCGACGGCACGACCACGACCACGATCCTCGCCAGCGCGCTGATCTCCGAGGGCGTCTCGCACGCCTCGCGCGGAGTGCCGGTTACCAAGATCATCGAGGGCATGCGGCTAGGTGTGGGCGAGGCGGTCAAGCTGATCGAAACAAAGTCGGCCAAGGTCGGCATGAACAGCAAGGCGCTGGCGTCCATTGCGCTTGTCGCGGCGCGTGGCAACGCCGACATCGCCGACTTGATCGTTCGCGCCGCGCGGCTGACGGGCGAAAGCGACCTGCGCCATCCCGGCTATCGTCTCGCCGACGCGGTCCTTGCAAAAGAGGGCGCGGCGAATGAGGTCTTCGCGGGGATCATTTTGGACAAGCAGCGCGCGTCCAAACAGATGCCGAAGTCGGTCGAGAACGCGCCCGTTCTGATCGTTGACGACGCGCTCGAGCCGCCCGCAGTAGAGGACGACGCGCTCGCCACCGAGTCCGGGTTCGCGAAGCACGTCGCGCTGCAGGAGGAGTTCCGCGCCAACATCGAAAAGATCATCGCGGTCGGGGTGAGGTTCGTCGCGGTCGGGAAATCGATCGATCCGGCTGCAGAGGAGCTGCTCACGGACGCGGGCGTGCTCGCGGTTCGCAGGCTGACATCGGGCGACATCGCGAAGCTCGTCGAGTTGACCGGCGCGCGCACCATCAAGCGCTCCGGTCTGCGCAAGGACGCGGATGAGCTTCGAAGTTTTCTTGGCTCCTGCGAGCGGGTATACGAGGATGAGAGGCTCGACCATATCAGAGTGGTCGGTGGCCCCGGCGCGCGCGTGGCGACGGTGCTGGTGGGCGCGTCCACCCGCGAGGTGAAAGATGAGCGCGAGCGGATCGCGCGCGATGCGGCGGGCGCGGTGCAGGTGGCCGTGATGACGGGGATGGTTCCGGGTGGCGGCGCAATCGAGATCGCTGCCATGCGACACGTACAGTCGATGCGCGATTCCGTGCGAGGGATGGCGGCGTATGGGGTCGATTCGGTCACGGCCGCGCTCAAGAAGCCGCTCAGTCACATTGTGGCCAACGCCGGGTTCAATCCATTGGAAAAGGTCGAGGACGTGATCGCGGCGCAGCAGGAAAGCGGCAACTGGAAGCTGGGCGTCGATTGCGATTCGGGCGAGATCGTCGATATGAATGCGTGCGGGGTGGTCGATCCGACCGGAGTCAAGCTCTACGCGCTGCGGGCGGCCTCCGAGATCGCCGAGGCGGTGCTGCGAATCAACACCATCATCCGCCGCCGCGACGAGCAGAACCCAGTTGCAAAGTTGGAAAGTTGAAAAGTTGGAAAGTGGCGCTGTGCCCGGCTGGTCTCTACATTCAAGCATTCCAACTTTCTAACTTTCAAACCCGATACGGAGAGGCAGCAGATGACGAAGCACAAGCCCGAGGATAAGAGAAAAGGTACCCATCGAGTTCGAGGCTCCGGTGGAGGAGTCAGGCAGGGAGGAACCCGTGGAACGCGATGCTATGGCGGCCGATATCGAGGAACTGGAGCGCGAGATCGAGACGCTGCGCAAGAGCGTCGAGGAGACCCAGTCCAGCTACCTGCGCGTCCTTGCCGACTTCGACAACTTCCGCAAGCGCCAGCGCGAGGAGAACCTCTCGCCTGACCAACTACGCGCGCGAGGAATTGATCCTCAAGCTGCTTCCGATCATAGATAACTTCGACCGCACGCTGCAGGCCGCCGAGGCCGAGCACAGCTACGAATCGCTCGTGGAGGGCGTCACGCTGACCCTCAAGCAGGTCCGCGATATGCTGGAACGCGAGGGCCTGGCTCCGATAGAGGCCGTCGGCCAGGAGTTCAATCCCGAACTCCACGAGGCCCTGATGCGCGTGGAAACCGACGAGTTCCCCGAAAACACCGTCATCGACGAGCTCGAAAAGGGCTACACCCTCAACGGCAAAGTCATCCGCCCCGCGCGAGTGCGCGTCGCGGCGTCGTAGTCCGGCCCGTCCATGGGAGAAGAAGATGCCTGGAACAACGCTTGGTAATACTGATCTGATCGTCGAGTCGAATGAGAGCTTGATTGCGGAGTATCGACGCATTCGCCTTGTGCTGAGTGATATTCAGAACGAGTTGGTCACGCTGCAGGACCCTGCCACGTTCGAGAAGATGGCCCGTGAACTGGGGGTAATGCATGGTAAGGCGCTGGTGCTGGATTCCGAGGACGCTCTTGGTGTCATCGCCGACCACTGCATCTACGCCAACCCGACCCTTCGCCGAAAGCTCCTGGCAAAATACCGCAGAAAGCATGAGGGATCCCTTGACCCGGATCGTCAGGAGCTTCTGAACTCGATGGATCAGGCTCGGTACATGTTGCTTTATTGCCACGAGGCCGTGGACGGGTTGGGCGCACAGGTGCAAGACCTGCTCAGCGAGGAGTCTTTTCTTCTCGTGGACATCCACCTCTCAGCAACTGTTTAACCTGGCTGGTTGCTCGCGACCAACGTGGTCGCGCCCCATGGGATACACATGACGACCGGAGCGCTGCTGCCGATCCGGGACCGCCAAACCGGCGAACAGGCTCAACGCATCGTAGAATCGTGCGTTGGGCGCGATGGTTCTGCGGTAGACACAACACGAGACTGGGGATTCTTCGCCACGCAAATGGTCCGTATGCTTCTCCGGAGCGGAGTGATGGAGTACGTGAGGTACGAGACGTCGCCCTCCGCGTGAGCCGGAGCACGCGTCGCGGAACGCGGATACCCTGCCTGCCGTATCATCGATAGAGGATCAGGCACGTGAAGAGAATCCCTATCGCAATAGCGGCGGCGCTGATCGTCGTGGCTCTGGCAGCGCAGGGCACAGGCTCCGTCGCGCCTTATCCGTATAACGGCAAGACATTCAGAACCTTCGTCCAGGACTCATACATCGAAGGCCACAAAGGCGACCCCCAGCAGTTCTACGACTGGTTCGCGGCAGCGTTCGCCAAGTCGGCTCCTCAGTACAAGGGCGTAGATGAGAAAGATCTGCCGCGGTTTCTTGACGCCGAGAAGCGCCGCATTGATTCCATCAAGAATCCCAAGGCCAGAGCCGCCGAGGAACTCAGACTCGGCGAATACCTGCACGCAGTAGTGAAGAAGACCATTCGCGTGTTCAGTCTGGAGCACGGGTTTGAGTTCCATGCAGTCCAGCGGCTGGGCCAGCGCCAATGCCTGCTGCAATCGGTGCTGATAGCAGGGCTCCTGCAGGAGATGCACGTAGACGCGGGGGTTGTCATGGTCTATCGCAACATACAGGGTGAGTACAGCTTCAATGGGCATGTCACCACCCTGATGAAACTGAGCGACGGCAAGGACATAATCGTTGATGCTTCCGAGCCAGAGCCGTTTGCCAAGCACAAGGGAATCCTCGCACAGACAACGAGGTATTGCTGCCTGAGTCCTGTCTACGCCAAAGGCTCGTCGATGATCGTCGCCTATCGGACCAGCTTCGGAAGACGCGCCAAGCCTTCGGAGGTTTCACCTCTGGATGCGGACTATGTTCGGTCGCAGTTCTACTACTATCGTGGAGAGAGAGCCCCGGGCGGAGTCATTGCCACTAAGCCGACCAAAGCCGGACTTGCGGCATCGGCCTACTTTCTTGGCAAGAGCGTGAAGCTGAGCCCGGCGAACTCGCTGGCGGTATACATGCTCGGCAGGACATACGCCGCTCAGGGCAAACCGGACAGAGCCAAGGCCCAGTACCGAAAAGCCCTCAAACTACAGCAGTCCTATGGATGGGTTCCACCGGGTATTACCGAAGCCCTGCGCGGAGCTTGAGGCAATCTGATCCGTCGGGGCTCGCTCTTCGGCCCGACGCGACCGTATCACGGCTTGGGCGTCCCCGCCTGCTCCACCTGCTTCTCCAGGTTCGACCGCCGCGCCGCGATCGCCGACCGGCCCTTCTTGATCAGCGACTCAGCCCCATCGAACCGCGACAGCGCCTCTTTGCTGTCCACGGTCGTCGATGCGGATGCGGCAGTCGCGGCGTTTTTCATCGTGAGCAGACCGTCGAGCAGGTTCTCGTTGGCCTCGGCAAGTCCCGGCGGTGGCGACAGTTCGCTGATCTTTTGCCACGCGTGGTCGATCCGACCGGGCCGGCACGCGTTCTGCACCGCCGACTGACTCCCCGACCCGACCGCGCCTCGCAGCGCCGAGACTTCCGTGTTCGCCTTCGCCATCGCGTCAGAAACCTGCTTGTCGTAGTTGATGACGGCCTGGAGCTGCAGGCGGATCGATCTCTGGCTCACTGCCGTGGACGACGTGCCCACGATCGGCGCGGGCGCGAGCTGCGCATCGTGGATCGGGGCCATCACGGCCATTCCTACGACCGTCAGCCCCGCCAACACTCCCAGCACCACCAGCATCCTGTTCGGCCCGTGCTTCTGCTTGCGGACCGGCTTTGGAAGCCGAGGGTTGGGGCTATAGTTCTCCCTCGCGCTCAGTTCGCCCGGCTCCTCGATGTCGAACTCGACAGCAGCGGCAGGCTCCGGCCCCTCAGCCGCCACGCTCTCCACTGCCGCCACAGCGTGTTCTGCCTGCGCGGCCGGCTCCACCGGCATCTCCGTCGCGACCTGCTGACCGGGCTGCGAGCGCGGCTCGACGCGGTTCACTGTCTTGCCCGTTGCGGACTCGATTGCGTCCGCGAACGACTCCGCCTTCTTGACGCGCCCCGGACCGGTGAAGACGATCACGTTGTCGGGCGCGCCGCTTGGGGATTCGGAGTGGGGCCGATTGGAGACTATCTGGATGACCGCGCCGAGCGGGCCCTTGCGAAGGTTGATGGCGGCGACGTCCGCCAACGCGAACTTGGTCGTCTTGCGCCCTTCCATCTCACCGGTTGCGGCGAGGCCCGCCCTGACCACGATGATATGGGCCGACGTCAGGGCAATCGCCTGCCCCTGGTCGCCGGCTTCCCGCGCGACCATCTGTTCTCCACCGGACAGGGCTAGGTTGAGCGCATCGGCAAGCCGCTCGTCGAAGTCGCCGTGGGGATTGGGCATTACAGAACTACCTCCCGAAACAGATCACATGCTTATATTTCGGCGGGTAGACGCGCGGGCTGGAGGAGGGAAGAGGCAGTTACGAATCACGAATTACGAAATACGAATTGCCATTCGTAGTTCGTAACTCGTAATTCGTCATTCCTGTCAGAGCAGTGAGTCGATGCGGCTGGTGATGTCGTTCTTGGGCCGCAGGCCGACGATTCGGTCCGCCACCTCTCCGCCCTTGAACAGCAGCAGGGTGGGGATCGACGACACGCCGTATTTGCTTGCGACGGCGGCCTCGGTCTGCACGTCGAGCTTGAGGACCTTGACCTTGCCCTCGTATTCACCGGCGATCGCATCGACCGTCGGCGAGAGCATCTTGCACGGGCCGCACCATTCGGCCCAGAAATCGACCACGACGGGAATGTCGGACTTCAACACCTCCGCCTCGAAAGTGTCCGCGGTTACAGCAGGGGCTGCGCTCATTTCAATCCTCCAACACTATGAATTACGAAATACGGAAATACGAAATACGAATGGGGACCGGTCGCCCCGAACTTGGACCAGCACGTCATCCTGGACTCGATTCAGGATCCAGGTTCGGAGTGGATGCTGAAACGAGTTCAGCATGACATGGCGCCGCATCTGTATTTCGTATTTCGTAATTCGTCATTACTCTAGGCTCTGCTCCACCCGAATAGGCGCTTCGCGCTGCCTTCGAGTATATTGCGCTTATCGAGGTCGGTTATCTCGGCGTCCTGAACCAGACCGATGACCGCCGACGGGTCCACGTAAGGAAGTCCACTGCCGTAGACGATCCTGTGCGAGCCGATGTGATCGACCGCAAAGCGAATCTTATCCGGGCTGGAGCTTCCGGAAACCTCCGGCACCAGATTGAGGGTCTTCTCGGCCAGCAGGGTCGCCATCCGCCAATCCTCTCCGCCCATGCCGACCATCACGAACTTCATTATGGGGAATGCCTTCGCGATCTCGTTGGCGGCCAGCGCCGCGGGCTGGTTCGGCGTGTGCAGGTAGACCGGCTTGACGAAGCGCCGGTGGGCGTTGAGTATCTCATCACTCTCGGCGAGCGTGACGTGCTTCCCGCGCACGCCCGACGTCAGCAGCAGCGCCGCGAACTGGTCCGTGCCCAGATACGCGTGCATCTCCTTTTGCGATTGCTCCGGGTAGTTGATGTTGACCACCACGCAGCCCAGCATCGATGGGTTCGCCGCGACCACCTTCGCGATCTGCGCATTGCCGCGCACGAAATCGCAGGAGTTGGCGATGGTCGAGGAGATGATCGACTTTTCGACGCCGTACTTCTGGCATGCTGCGGGCCAGGTTGGCGTCGGTGAACGGGACTCCCCAGAGGGGGGTGGTGCCGATCTCGGCATGAACGTCGATGTATGGCATACTACCCACCTCCCAGAAGCCGCTTGATATTGCCGGCGAGCACCGCGGCCTTTGCATCGTCGGCTATCTCGGCGTCCATCACGTAGCCCAGCGCCGCCGCCAGCGAGCTTCGCAGGCAGCCGGACCCGAACACGACGCGGTCCGCGCCGACCTGATCCACCAGGAACCTCAGCGCGCCCGGCACCCTCAGATCGCGAGTATCGCAGAGCACGTTGGGGAACTTGCGCATCACCGACACCGCCTCGGCCATGTTCTCGAACGAGATGCCCTCCAGAATGAACGTCGTGCTTCGATTGGGCAGGACTCGCATCAGCGCGCTGGGACAGCCGGATTCGCGCGCCTGCACCATCACCGGCACGTTGACCGACGCGATGTCGTCGAGCAGATCCACGAACGCCGCATGGTCCAGCGACCAGTCCTGCAGCAGCGGGAAGAACCGGAACATCGCAAAGCCCTGCTCCACGAGCTTGGCCGCCATGCCTTTCGTGCCGAAATACCCGCGCGGGTCAACGGTCGCGACCGGTATCAGCTTGCCCTGCTGTTCGGAGCAGAGGCGCAGCGTTTCGGCGTTGCCATCGCCGTGGTTGTGCAGCGCGCCGACGGTCGATAGAGCGAGCGCCTTCGCAACGCCGTGGCCATTCAGCGCCTCAGTCAGCCGCTCCACGCGCATGTCCGCCCGCACAATCGGCCACGGCCCGAAAACAGTGTTTGCGTCTATTATCTCGAACGGCATTTACTACCTCATACGCCAACAGGAACAAAGAGAAGATGCTCGCCAGTCTCTCGGCCTATCTTCGTCTCTATCTTGCCGAGGACTTCGAAGTAGCGCAGAGTATCCCGGATGGACTGCTTTGGTGTGACCAGAATATACCAGTAGTCTCCCTCGTGATGGTCCACGCTGACTTCCACATCGATCTTGCGCCGACCGACATTGAGGTCGGACAGATATCGAGCCGCAAGCTGCTCCGCTTCACGCTTCGTCCTTATGCTCATATCACACCTAGATCCTTCAGCACATTCCTGCAGATGGCAAGACTTGTCTCAGCCATCCGCGAATCGACAGTCTTCTTGGCGTAATAGTCTGCCCAGATGCGCATTCGGTACAATGTACGTATCCTTTCGCTGATGGTCTCAAGCCGGTCGGGCCGGATGGACAGTATCCTGCCGGCAAGGCTCAAGACGTCGCCATGCGGCGGCCCCTCTCGTCGAGCTTCGGGAACGTAACCGTTGGCCAAGAGTTGCATAGCAGCGGTGCTGTACACGGCATAGTAAGCGCGATTGACACAACCGCGCAGGTAGCCCGAATCCCTCAGCTTCTGAGCCGAGCGCTCGCAGTCTCTGCTCAGCTTCTTCCACTCGTTCAATCCGCTTCTCTCCCAATGTTCTCGGGGGCGTTCCAGTCGTTATCCGGCGTATTGGCAAGCTCTGTTGAGTCGCGCCAGACACCGCTCCCTGCCCAGCACTTCCATCAGCTCGAACAGGCCCGGCCCCCATGTCCGGCCGGTGATCGCCATTCGCGCCGGATGGATCACATGGCCTGCACCGGTGCCGAGATCCTCAGCGACGCCGCGCATCGCGGTCTCGATGGACTCGACATCCCACTTCTCAACGCCTGAGAGCTTATCAGTTATCGCTTTCAATATCGCGGGCGCGGTATCCTTCGCAAGATGCTTCGCCGCGCCCTTTTCGTCGTAGTCGAAATCGTCGGTATAGAAGAAGTTCACCATCTCCGGCGCGTCCTTGAGCAGCACCAGACGGTCCCGAATCAGCGCCGTTACCCGCCGCAGATACGCCATCTCATCGTCGGTCGGCGAGTCGCTGACGTATCCCACCGCCTGCAGCCTCGGCAGGATCGTGTCCGCGAGTTCGTCCACGCTCAGCATGCGCACGTACTCGCCCTGCAGGTCGTTGAGCTTGGCGAGGTCGAATATCGCCGGATGATCTACGATACCCTCCAGCGTGAACTTCTCTATCAACTCCTCGCGCGAATACAGCTTCCGATCCTCGCCCGCGCTCCAGCCCATAGTCGCCAGGAAGTTGAGCATCGCCTCGGGCAGGTAGCCGTCCTCGATGTAGGAGAGAAACCGCGTCTGGGCCTCGCTTCGCTTGGAGAGCTTGCGGCGCTTCTCGTCGAGGATCAGCGGCACCGTCACCCATGATCGGCGGGTCCCATCCGAACGCCTCATACATCTGCACGTGCTTCGGCGTGCTGGATATGCACTCCTCGCCCCTCATAACGTGCGTTATCTCGCATCAGGTGGTCGTCTATGATGTTGGCGAAGTTGTAGGTCGGGAAGCCGTCCGCCTTGATGATGATGAGATCGTCCTGCAGCGCATTGTCAAAACTGATCATGCCGCGCGCGAAATCCTCGAACTCGGTCATGCCTTCGGTCTTCATCTTGAAGCGAATGACGGGGTTGGGATTCTCGCGCGCAAGCTCCGCACACTGCTCGTCGGTCAGATCGCGGCAGCGGCGGTCGTAGCCTGGCGGGCAGCTTGGCGGCTTCCTGGGTCCGGCGCAGCTCCTCCAACCGCTCCTTCGTGCAGTAGCAGTAGTAGGCCTTGCCTTCGTCAACGAGCTGCTTGGCATACTTCTGGTAGATGTCGAGCCTTTCGGACTGGAAGTAGGGGCCAAAGTCACCGCCGGCCTCCGGTCCTTCGTCCCACTGCATCCCCAGCCACCGCAGCGCGAGCATCATTTCCTCCAGCGAACCCTCGACGAACCTGTTCCGGTCGGTGTCCTCGATTCGCAGGATGAACGTCCCGCCGGTGTGCCGCGCGAAAAGGTAGTCGAACACGGCCGTGCGTATGTTGCCGATATGCGGCGACCCAGTCGGGCTCGGAGCCATTCGGACTCTTGGTTTAGTCATCAGTCATCAGTCCTCAGTCGTCAGTCAGGAGACACCGATCGGGCAGCTTGTCATCCTGAACTTGTTTCAGGATCCAGGCTGGATGCTGAAACAAGTTCAGCATGACACGTTGTTTCTCCCTTTCTGGCTTTCTCCCTTTCGCGATGAGATTCCCTTCTCTCAGTGATCCATCTCGCAGACGCGATTGCGATAGTACATATAGTCCGCGTAGCTCACGTTATCCGGCACGCCGTGGTCGCAGGTGGGGATGTAGCGCCCCCGCGCGACCATCGCGGGCATAATGTGCCGGAGGTGCGCCTCGATTGCGTCCCTGCCCGCCGCAAGCACGCGCTTGTCGATGCCGCCGGACATGATCAGACTCGGGATACTGCCGGCCGATCTCGACCACGTCGCAGCCACTGGCGACCTCGAACGGCGACATCGCGGTCATTCCGGCCTTGAGATACAGCGGAATCGCGGGCCGGCAGTCGCCGTCGGTGTCGATCTGCAGGTGGATATGCGACTTCTGCCGCGAGCGAGCGTTGCTCATAAGCTGCTGATAGTAGGGCAGCAGGAACTGCTCGAACATCGCAGGCGAGATCAGCAACCCCGCATTATAGCATATATCCTCCGCCAGGAATATCTCGTTCAACTCGACCACAGCCTGAATCCGCGCCAACGCCGCGTCCATCAGCGCGAACCAGCCCTCCATCATCGCGCGGATCACGTCGGGCTGGTCGTGGAACGCATACAGCAGATCCTCCGGGCCCATCATGGCGCGCAGATACATGTAACCGCCGACAAGCCGCTGGCAGACCATCATCCCCTCGGCTTCGGCGCGTTCTCGAGCCTTCCGGCTGCGCTCCTCAATCGGCCCCCACCGCTCGGTATTACCCGGATCGAGCCGCGGCGCGACGTCCTCCACCCAGTCCTTCATGGTCGAAACCGGGTGTCGGATGTAGTCGGGCATGAACCCGTGCCTGCGACCGGTGAAGACCTTCAGCCATCGCCCGGCGACGTCCTGAATGATCTCATAGTCGCCCTGGCTCTCGATCACCTTCTGCTCGTAGCCCGGCAGAAATGGCGGCTCGCACCAGCCCAGCCCACCGATGTCGATCTTGCCGGGCGGATCGAAGTTGAATATGTTGCGCTCGCTCCAATCCTCCGGCATGCCCTGCTCTCTCCACGCAGCCAGGGCCTCCTCCCAGATGTAGAACTCCCTGCGCGGCAGATGGTCTACCGGCTTGCCTTCGTAGATTGCGCGGATGCGTTGGGAGGGGGTCATGGGAGCTGTCAGTCCTCAGTCATCAGTTGCCGCGCGGCCCGCGCTTGCGGAACCGCCGGTACACTTCGTCATCATTGCGCTTGCCGATGCCGCCCACGTACAGAATGCCGGGCGTGTCCGGCTCAGGCGAGGCGATCACCCAATAGATGACGCGGTATTCCCCCACCGTGACTCGTCTCTGGCCCTTCTCCGCGTCCCTGAGGCGCTTGGAGTCGGGAGGTTCGGGATCCTGGCACAGGCTGACTATCTTGCTCAGTATCTGTCGCCGATGCTTGGGTATCCGGCTGTCGAGAAAGCGTCGCGAATCGTTGCTGAGCCTACTCTTCAGCACTTAGGTTCCTCTTGATGTAAGCCTCGGACTCCTCAACGCTCATGAACCCGCTCTCCTCGCCCTTCCGCGCAAGCTCCAGCCAGTAGCGGTCCTCCATCGCTTCGAGCTCCTCAAGCCGCTTGCAGGAGATCATCGCCCTCTCCGGCCTACCGTACTTGGTTATGGTTACGGTTTCGTGACCGGACGCCGCCATTACCTCGCCGAACCTGTCCTTTGCTTCTTTGGCCGTGACCTGCATTGCTCTACCTCCACACACGACGCTGTTAGAGCTATTATACCCTATAATAGCTCTAACTGTCCAGCACTCACAGCGGCTACCGGCTCGGAATTCTGATCGTCCTGGTGCTATGGATTGTCCTGTACCTCATCTCGACCTTTCCCCTTGAGTGGGGAGTTCTTCTCTATGTCCACATCAACCGAACGGTCGCCGCGCCAACGACCTATGCTCGCCCAAGACAAGTTGTTCTCGAACAGCGTCTGCCGCATGATCACCTTTGCACTGGCGGTGTCTATGACCCAGAAGACGCCGCCGACGACATTGGCTATGTATCTAACGCTGGGGCTCCACACTGCCGTGCACTCAACGTCGTAGTCTTCGACTACCTTTCCGGCGCGGTTAGACCACCGCGTAGGCCTGCCCTCACCCGCAGTCGGTGTTGCCTTCGGTGAACTCGACCGCCTTGGGCATCTTCAGACCGACCTTTTTGCCGCGATCGTACAACGCGATCTCGGACACGCAGACGTCGTCGTCCCGGCCTCTTGCGAACTTCGTGAACCGCAGGGCCATGTCCTTGACCGGCTGCTGCGGAATCGATATCTTGTGCCAGCCCATGGAGTCTGCCAAGGCGACTGTCTTTACGAGCTTCCAGTTCACATAGACCTGCAGTTCCGTTATGCGGTTGTTCCTGGCAAACAGCTCTCTGGACTTGTTGTAGCCGTTCATAATCCAGATGCCGTCTACTATAACAGCCCTCTCTCCCTCGTCGCGAGACAAGTCAATGGCGAACCCCGTCCGTCCGGTCTCGGCATGCTTGCCGGTCCCGCTGAACACCCATGCCGTCGCCGGGTCATTGTCGAAAAGATAGGTTAGAGGAAAAGACGTATGCTTGCGGCCGAGGGACAGGTCCTCCGTTGAGGAGCACGTCCACCCCGGCCACGAGATCAGCGTCGCGGTGCCATCACACAACCCGGGCGTCGTGACAACCGCCACCAGTGCAATCAGAAGAAGCTTGTTCATCGCCGCCACCTCCTATGGTATAACGCGCGAGCGGCGAATCAGTCGCGCCAGGTGGTACGTTTGCCATTATCCCGCCAAAAGTCCTACACTTATGCTATCCTGCTGCCGGGAGAGACGACAATGAGCGAGATAGACGATCCGATTGAGCAGTATCTTCGTATTGCCGACATGAAGGCGGAGCTTCAAGAGCACGGCGCGATGGCAATGGGGATGGCTGAAGATATCGATCAGGGACTTGAGGAGGCGTTCCTCGAGAGTGTTCTGGCGTACGAGAACGCGGAGCAGGTGCCGTTCCGGGTGCTGCTCGAACGTGACGGCGTCGCCCTGCCCGCGCCCGACGAACTGAACGACGAGGAGCTCTCGGCGAAGCTTGAAGAAGTCATCCAGGCTATGGCCAAGCGGCACGCCTTCCTGGAACGCACCAACCATCTGAACGATTGCGAGCTTTACAAGCATCTGGTCGAGACAAGCCTTGAGGAGACCATGCCGGACCTGCCGCCAAGTGATGATCACGGCAACTGGCACTTCGACATCCTCGGCGGCTGCAGCGAGGACGACATCCAGATCTCCCTGAGATACTACGACGACGAGGAGTCGCGCGCGCACTGGGCGGAGAGCTTCCCCGAGGACGTGATCCCGCCGCACGAGGACCCGCCATACGACCGTGACCGCCATCTTCCCAAACCAACCCCGCCGCCGAACCCGTACGACGATGAGGAGGTGTCGACGAAATGGTGCGCAGAATGCCGCGATAGACTTGTGGCGGAGCTGGCGAATCAGGGTGTAGGTTACGGACAGATCGACGACGAGCCCGTTGCGTATGCCCCGCCCCATGCGAGCGTCTGGGCTGTCGAGAGCAAACAAAGTCCGGGGACAGTGGAGTGGTGGGCGCTGGTCGGTGAGTGTCCGTTCGTGCTCGGTCCCGCCGAGAAGGTTCGCAGCCCGCGAGACTTCCTGCGCGCAATCAGCCGTCACTGGAATGCGCAGGCCGACGCGCAGCAAGAGGCTGCCCGTCAGGCGAGGAGAGCCGCCGGTCTTGAGGAGCCCCTTATCCCGCTCGAGCAGCCCTTCGGCCCGCGCTGGTATGCCGACATCTTCGAACGCTGGGCAGCGGACGACTCGGCGTGGGACGAGGAGTGGAAGAACTCGTAGCACTGCTCGAGTCTGCTACTTCAGCTTCTACACCTCGACCCGCACCGTCTTGATCTCGAACGGCCGGAACTCCAACTCCAGCCCGTTATCGATGATGGCAAGCTCGCCTTGTTCTTCCTCGAGCATGTTCGCTGCAGCGGCGCGCGTAGCCTTGACGCCCAAAGTGAGCCTGCAGCACGTGCGAGCGCCCTCGGCTTCGTAGAGTCGCAGCACCAGCGCCTTACCGTCCTCGGACCATTTGACGGTCTCGATAACGACGTTCGGCACATGGACCGAGGCCAGCGACATTTCGGAAACTGAGCATCCGGGAACCGCGACTATGGGCACGTTGAACTCATACGCCGGGCGGACGACACCGGCCGCCGAGAACGGGCCCTCGTGCGGGAGCAGCGCGTAGTCGAAGCGATGCACGCCATTGTCGCCGCGATGGTCCGGGGCGGTGCCGCTCTTAAGCAGCGTGAGGCGCATGTCGCCGCCGAGCACGCTGATGCCGTACTTGCAGTCGTTGAGGATGGCGATGCCGTAGTGCGCCTCGGAAAGATCGCTCCACTTGTGGTTCGAGACCTCGAAACGCGCGCGGTCGGTGGAGAGGTTCTGGTGCGTCGGCCGCATCAGGTGCCCAAACTGAATCTCGTGCCGCGCATTCTCGGCGAAGATCGCCGTATCGAACCCGGCCTTGAGCAGCTTGTGCGTCTCGCGCCAATCGACCTGCGTCTCGAAGTCCACGCGCGGCGTGGTCGAATGGAACACCATGTCCTGCGTCAGCGTGGAGCGATCCCCGATCTCGAACCGGCTTCGGATGCGGAGCTGCAGCGGGCCGTTCGCGATGATCTCGCGCGATATGAGCCGCGCGTCGTCGTGCTGCTTGAGAACGTAATCCGCGTCGATGTCCCAGTTGTCGGAATCGCCCGGGATGTCCTCGCCGCACCAGAAGATGTTGAACGCGCCGCCCTCACGCACAAGCTCGCGCCCTCCCGCCTTCTCGATGAAGCTCACGATCCGCCCCCGCTCGTCAAAGCGCACGGACGCAAATGGAGTATCAACGCTCCCGCCGACCGTTCTGAACGGTGATTCCGCCACCTTCTCCTCGTCTGCAAGAGGAATCGAGGCAATGCCGAGCGGCGGGACGCTGACGCCCGATACGGCCACCTTCCGCTCGCCCTCCACATCCTCGAACGCCTGCGTCACGACATCCCCACCCGCCGGCGCCTGTCCATCGGGCAGACCGGCAAGTACGATCTCGCCTTCGCGCGTCCAACTCAGGCTGTTTGCGAGCGTGACCTGATCCGATGCCGTCTCACCAACCGACTTGATCGCCTCGTCACGCAGCGCGTCCGCGCCCGACCTGACCTCGCCGAACTCCCGTATCGCCCGATCGTTCACCGGCGCGATCGAGCTGCCGGGAAGCACGTCGTGGAACTGGTCCGTCAGCAGGAGCTTCCACAGCGCCTCCAGCTTCTCCGCCGGGTAGTCGCCGCGCAGTATGCGTGCCATCGACAGCGCCCACTCGGCATCTCGCAGCGCGAGCTCGGCCTTCCGATTGCCGCGCTTGACGCCGTGGATCGAGGTCAGCGTCCCGCGATGCTTTTCCAGATACAGCTCGCCGGACCACACCGGCAGCCTGTCGGCGAGATCGCGCTCCAGGTCGTTCATATACTCGCTGACGGAGATATGCCGCGACCTTGGGCAGCCCTCCAGATCGACCACGCGCCGCGAGATCTCGACCATCTCCTCCTGCGGACCGCCGCCGCCGTCGCCGAACCCGTAGGGCACGTATCTGCGGTCCTGAACGTCCTTGTGCTGCACCGTCCACCACTGGTCCTGCAGCGCCCGCGGTTCCGGCCAGCAGTGGATGTTGTGGAAGTGCGCGATGACGCTCGTGCCGTCGATTCCCTGCCAGTGGAAGGTGTCGTAGGGGAACCGGTTGGTGTCGTTCCAACCGATCTTGGTGGTCATAAAGAACCGAATGCCGCAGCCGCGCATGATCTGCGGGATCGCGCCGGAGTAGCCGAACACGTCCGGCTGCCAGTAGACGTCGGCGGTGTAGTCGAACCACTTGCGGGTAAACGCCTGGCCGTAGAGGAACTGGCGGATCATCGCCTCGCCTGAGGGTATGTTGCAGTCCGGCTCGACCCACATCCCGCCGTTGGGTTCCCAACGGCCTTCCTTGACCGCCTTGCGGATGCGATCGAATATCTCGGGGTAGTGGACGCGCATCCAGTCCGCGTGGCAGGGCGCGCTCTGCAGGAACCGATACTCCGGGTATTGCTCGATCATCGAGAGCGCGGTCGAGAAAGTCCGCGCGCCCTTGCGAATGGTCTCATCGAGCGTCCAAAGCCAGGCGGTGTCGAGATGCGAGTGGCCGGTCAGGCCGATGAAGGGCATCGTATCGCCGTTCTTTGCTTCGAGCAGCGGCCGCAGGATCTCGCGGGCCCGGTTCATCGCCGGCCGCCACTGCTCCTCGGTCACTTCCGCCGGGATCTGGGGCAGGATCTTGTAGACCTCCTCGAACCCGACCATGATCCTGTTGTAACGGAGGCTGTTGGGGTCGAGATAGCCCATCATGTTCAGCAGCGTGCGAAGGTCGAGGTAGAAGTCCTTCACGTCGTCGCGCCGAAGCAGTAGCTGGACGCGCGTGAATGTCTGCACGTGCCTGCCGTCGTCCTCGCGCGGATTCTGCGGATGCCCGGCGTATGACTCAATGGCGATATCCAGCTTCTGACCCGCCTTGCCGCTCGCGCACGCCCGCTTGGCCAAGTGATGCGGCAGAGGATCGCCCGCCTCATACGAATCGAGCAGTCCAGCGGCGATGCCGTTCACGAACAGCAGCCGTTCCGCCCCACCGATCTTGGCTCCGACGAACACCTCCCGGCCCTCGCACGCCTCGGGGATCACGGCCGTGCCCGCGAACCAAGCGCTGCTCCACGCCTTGCCCCATTGCGTGCCCGACGCGGCTTCCCGCCACTCCAGCTTCTCCGCCGCCTCCATCGGGCTGCGAAGATGCTCCTCCGTCTCCGCCATCTGCATCGGCACGTCACCGACGGCCTCATAGACCAGCGTATGATACCGCTCCAGCGCCGCCTCGAGTTTTGGTCTGACTCTCTTGTCTACTAGCATTGCCTCTCCTGTCCGGCACGCTTGAGTTCCTCTTGTCAGCGTCTGCCGAAGCGGCGGTAGACTTCGTCGTCGTTGCGCTTGCCGACGAGCATCACGCAAAGCGTATCGCCCACAACCTTGTATAGGACGCGATACTCGCCGATGTCCACGCGTCTTTCGCCGGGCTCGCCGCTCTTCAAAGGCTTGGAATCGTGCGGCAGAGGCTGATCACGGAGAGCCTGTATCGTGGCAATGATCTGTCGCTGATGCTTCGGCTGCCGTGTTTCCACAAAACGAGCAGCCGGCTTGGAGATCTCAAGCTTCAGCATTCAGAATCCTCTGGACGAACGCCTCGCTCTCCTCGGAACTGAGATAACCTTCTTTCTCCGCCTCTCGTGCCCTGGCTGCCCAAACCGCATCTTCCAGCGCCTCAAGCTCGGCGTACCGCTCGCTGGACATGACCACCACGCTCGGCCTGCTGTGCTTTGTGATAGTCACGGGTTCCCTGCGCGCCGTGTCCATCAGAATTCCGAACTTGTCCTTGGCTTCCTTCGAACTCAATGTGACCATGACCGTGGCCTCCAATAATGGCTTCTATATACATTATAGCCATAATGGACTCATCTGAAAAGACTTACGTAGCAGGGGTGGCGATCCGAGAACCGCCACCCCAACCTTACGTCACTGATGACTGACGACTGACAACTGGCGACTAGTCCTTCTTCACATACTTCCGCTTCGTCTTATTGAACCCCTGGCTTCGCTTCTTGTCGTCGTACTGCCACAGGCCGGACTTGCCGCGGGTGTGGAAGCAGTGATAGGAGCTCAGGATCGACGCGATCACCAGCCGCGAGGTGCGCCGACGATATTGACCTCGTTGACAAGCTGCGCGAAGGTCATGCCCTGCCGGTGCTGCTCGAGGATCTCCGTGATCACGTCGAACAGCGGCATCTCCTGGCTTTCGAACCGTGCGCGGATGTCGAGGATTTCCAGGGACCGCGGTCGATGTCGATCGCAAGCTGCTCCTCGGACTCGCCTTCGTAGCGATAGCGGAACTCGCCCGGTTTGGCGGTTCTTCTCGATGTGGAAGACAGAGCCGGACACGTCGGTGATGTCCTTGAAGAAGTCCTTGAGGCCGTAGACCAGGCGGGTTGTGTTGTTCACATAAGCCTGCTTGCGCTTGCCTTCCTCGACCAGCGTGATCGGGATGATCTCCGGCATCGGGCCGAAGAACTCCGGATTGATCTGGCACAGCGGGAACGTGCCCTCCATCTTGTGATGATACTTCAGCACGCAGCGCTGCGACTCGCCGTTGGGCTGATAGTTGGTCAGCGCCGGGTCCTCGTCGGTCACATCCTCGACCAGCGGATCATAGATGGCGGACTTGAGGTCGCCCTCGAATCCGTCGATCTCCAGTTCCTGATCGTAGACATCGCCCTCGGGCGTCTCGAACGGACGGGCGTAGGAGGCACGACCAGCGACGCCGGCACTTCCTGCACCTCGTCGGGGAACGTAATGACCTTGCCCTAGCGTGTCCCACCGACCCACATTATGCGCTCGTCGTCCTTCGAGCGCTTCCTTGAGCAGTTCCAGCGTGCCTGCAAACGCGGGCTCGTCCGGGCTGACCTCGACAACCGCCTCGATCATCTCCTCGGCCGACGCGCTGCCCTTGTCGAGGATCATCGCGATCATCTCTTCCTTGTCCGTATCGGTGATCGCGACCGGCCCTTCGGCCTCTTCCTCTTCGTCGGCTTCCATCGGCAGCGCGGCGACCTCCTCGGCGAGCTTGCCGAGCGTCGCGACGAAGTCCTTCTCAATCGACGCCGGATACGCCTTCTGGTCGCTGAGCAGCAGGATCTGATCGCCGGAAACAAGCTGCGCGTAGAAATCCATCGGGTCGAAGTCCTCCTGCAGGTTCCGCCACGCGATCAGCGCCAGAATCTTGACCGGCACCGGCTGCTTGCACTTCTTGAGCAGCGCCTGCCGCCGATTCGGCGATCTTCTCCGCGTCCCACTCGATCTCCGGGCACAGGCTCGGAGTACTCGTCCACCTGCTCCTGCGAGAGGTAGTTGTCGAATATGACGTCGGCCTCTTCGTCGGACGTCGGCATCAGCAGCCACTGCGCGAGGCCGAATCCCAGCGCGCCGGCGTTGAAGAACCGCTCCTTGTCGGTCAGTATCCTGGGCAGCATACCGCTCGTAGGCTTCGGCCGGCCGGCCGTAGATCTGCCCAAGCTCCTGCGCGAGCAGCGTCGAGCGGGACCGGGATCCCGGCGCTGACCAGCAGGTCCTTGAGCACGCGCTCGAACGGCCTCTTGGTGTCCTCATATCGAATCGACGGCGCCCACCGCCGGTCCATCGTCTCGAACCGGTCGCTCTCGACCATCACGCTTCGCACCAGACGGGGCGTGACGCCCTCGATCTCGATGGACTTCGCCACCTGCCGCAGCTTGGCCGGCTGGCCCTTGCCGAGCAGGCTCAGGTAAATCCTGTCCGCCAGGTACAGCTTTGCGGCCTCGCGGGCGATATCTTCCTTAGTCAGCTTGGTTGCTGAGTTGCTCATGATTCCTCCGTTTTTCAGTTAGAAGGTTGGAAAGTTAGAAAGTTCGAAAGTTGACCGGCAAGACAACCGTGCCGCAGCTCCACTGTTCTAACCTTTCAACTTTTCAACTTCCGACTTTCCAACCAAGTCATATTCCGTTGCATCGGCGATAGTGGCCTCGACGAACGTCCCCGGGTTCGGCCGTGCTGCCCGGCAGATAGACCAGCCCGTCGATCTCGGGAGCGTCGCGATAGCTCCTGCCGAACATGCCGTCCTCCGTCGCGCCCTCGACCAGCACCTCCATCTTCTTGCCGACAAACGACCGGTTGCGCTCCAGGGATATTCCCTGCTGCAGGCGCATCAGCCGATCAAATCGTGCCTCCGCGACTTTGCGCGGCACGCGCTTGCCGAGACTCGCGGCGGGAGTTCCTTCTTCGCGAGAGTAAGCGAACACCCCCACCCTGTCGAACCGAATCCTCTCCACAAACTCCAGCAGCTTCCCGAACGCCGCCTCGGTCTCGCCCGGGAAAGCCCACGATGAACGTCGTCCTCATCGCGATCTCCGGACACTTCGCGCGCAGATCATCGATCACTCTGTCGATATTCGTCAGCGCTCCCGCGCCGGTTCATCGCCTTCAGCACCTCATCGTCCGCGTGCTGCAGCGGCAGATCGATATACTTCGCAACCCTCTCGCAGCCCGCGATCGCGTCGATCAAGCTCCGGCGTCACCTTCGTCGGATAGCAATACATCAGCCGAATCCAGCGCAGCGCCTCGATCGCATTCAGCTTCTCGACAAGCCATGCGAGCGACTGGTCTTCGAAGCTCGTACCGCTCTGCCACATCTCCGCTCTCCAGGATCTCTTCGTCCCGTACTGCGTCAGGTCCTGGCCGACGAGCACGATCTCCTTGCACGCCCGCATCCGCCAGCCGCTTCGCCTCATCGAGTGATCAAGCCCTCCGGCCGGCTCCGATACGGCCCCCGGATGTCCGGGATCGCGCAATACGCGCAGCGGTTCGAGCAGCCGTCCGAGACCTTCAGATACGCGGTCCACGGCGGCGTCGACTGCACCCGCGCCTCCGGCTCCATCCACTGCTCCGTCGGGACACGCCGCATCATGCACGCGCTTGCCCGCCAGCGCCTGGTCGATCGCCTCAGCCAGCTTGCCCGCATGCCCGATGCCAAGAAGCACGTCGACATCACGCATCTCCTGCCGAGGTCAGTCCCGAACCGCTGCGACAGGCATCCGATCACCACGACCGCCCTGCAACTGCCGCTCTTCTTATACTCCAGCGCCTCGCAGATGGCCTCGATCGACTCCTGCCTGGCGCTCTCGATGAACCCGCACGTGTTGACGACTATCACGTCAGCGCGGGACTGATCCGTCACTATCTCATGCCCCGCCCCGACGATCTCGCCGAGCGCCCCCTCGGAATCAACCAGATTCTTCGGGCAACCGAGACTAACCAAACTTACTCTTGCCAAAGAACATGCTTCGGAATTACGAAGTACGAATTATGAATTCATGAATTGCGGAGCTCAGCCTGTGCGTCAATTCATAACTCGTAATTCATAACTCATAATTCTCACTCCTCCTCTTCCTCATCGTCGTCGTAGGCTGATGACCTCCGCCGGCGGGACGTAGTCGTCTTCGTCCTCGTCGTCCTCGCCCGCGAACGGCAGGCCGGCGCTTGCCGCCGAGCACCGCTTCGAGGTCCGCCTTGGAGATCAGCACCTGCCGCGGCTTCGCGCCATCCAGCGCGCCGACGATCCCCGCCTGCTCCATCGCGTCCACAATCCGCGCCGCGCGCGTGTAGCCGATCTTGAACTTGCGCTGCAGCATCGAAGTCGAGCAGTAGCCCGTGCCCACGACAAACCTCACGCTCGGCTCGTAGAACTCATCGGTGAACGCGTCCTCGAACTCGCCTCCGCCGCGTGCCGCCTCCGGGAACCATCCCCGGCTGGATCGTATAGATCGGCTTGCGCTGGTTCTTCAGGAAGTCGCAGAGCAGCCTCGATCTCGCGCTCGGATATGTAGCAGCCCTGGATTCGCGTCGGCTTCGGCGCGTCGATCGGCAGGAACAGCATGTCCCCGCGCCCGACCAGCCTCTCCGCGCCCTTCTGGTCCAGAATCGTCTTGCTGTCGTGATACGAAGAGCACGCGAACGCCATCCGCGACGAGATATTGGCCTTGATAACGCCCGGTGATTACGTCCACCGACGGCCGCTGCGTCGCGATCACGACAGTGGATGCCGGTCGCGCGCGCAAGCTGGGTCAGCCGCTGGATCGAACGCCTCGACCTCCGCCGCCGCCTGCATCATCAGGTCGCAGAGCTCATCGACCACCACGACCATATACGGCATCCGCTCGTCCGCGCTCAACCCGCTCATTATACCCGTCGATATTCCGCACGCCGTTCGCTGGCGAACAGCTCATAGCGCTTGTCCATCTCCTGAACGACCGATCCGAAACACGCTCGGCCGCCTGCTTCACGTCCTTGACCACCGGGCACGCGAGGTGCGGAATGCCGTCGAACAGGCTCAACTCCACGCGCTTCGGGTCGATCAGCACGAACTTCAGCTCGTCCGGCGTCGCCCGGAACAGCAGGCTCGCGATCAGCGAGTTCAGGCCCCACGCTCTTCCCGGCGTTGGTCGCGCCGCCCACGAGCATGTGCGGCATCTTGGCAAGGTCGGCGACCATCGGCCTGCCTGACACGTCCTTGCCGAGCGCGAACGCCAGCTTCGAGTCGGCCTCCACTGAACTGGCTTGCTCTCCACTATCTCGCGCAGCACCACCATGCCGCGGTTCTTGTTCGGGACCTCGACGCCTATCGCCGCCTTGCCCGGAATCGGCGCCTCCACACGCACGTCGATCGCCGCAAGCTGCATCGCGAGGTTATCCGCGAGGCTGACGATCTTGTTGACCTTGATCCCCGGCGCAAGCTGAATCTCATATCGCGCGACCGTCGGCCCGCAGGCGATCTCGACGACGTTGGCCTCGACCTTGAACTCCTCCAGCGTGCGCTCGATGATCTCGATATTGTTCTTAAGCTCGCTCTCCACGCGCGGCGGCGGCGGGGGCGGCTCATCGAGCAGGCTGGTCGGCGGAAGCTGGAACTCGCCGTATACTATCGGCTCTTCGTCTTGCGATCCGTCGGGGCTGCTTTTCGCCCGACGCCCCTCAGCGTTGATCGGTCGGAGCTGTCTTTCGCCCCGACGACGCCCGGCCCGTTTATCCTGACCGGCGTCTTCTCAGGCTCTGAATCGGCCTCCTCGGACTTGCCGAATATGCTCGCAAGCGTGCGCTTTCTGCTCTCGGAGACGACCACCGGCTCCTTGGGCTTCTCCTTGCCGCGCTTCTCGCGCGCCTCTCTGCGCATCTTGGCGCGTTCGGCGGCGTCCTTTGACGCGTCGCTCCACGTCAGCCGTATCCAATCGATTAGATTGGCCAGCGGGCGATCGACGATCATGATCACGCCTATCAGGGCAAGCGCGGTCAGGAGTATGTAGCCTCCCACGTTCCCGCCCGCCTTATGGACCAGCCACGCGACGCCGTTGCCGATGTAACCTCCCGCGGCACGCAGCTTGTCGAGGCGCGCCGGGATGTCCTCCACCAGCGACGCCCAGCCGACAATGGCGAGAAACACCATCACGCTGCCCATCAGTATATTGCGCGAAATGATCCGCAGCGGCCCCACGACGCAGAACGCGCCGAACAGGGCGACGAGAAACGGGATAATATACGCCCCTATGCCCACTAGACTTCGCGCCGCGGGAGCCAGTCGGCCCAGCATGCCCGTGTCCTTCGAGAAAAGCGAGATGAGCGTCATCAGCCCGAGCACGATCAGCAGCACCCCGATGATGTCAAAGACCGGGATCGGATTCGCTTTGCGTCGTGTCCGTCTGGTAGTCCTGCGCCTGGTTGTGGATGATCGAGTCTTGGGCATGTGGCGCACCTTCCTGCCGGGCCGCTAAAAACCCAAAGTATTATACTCAATCACCTCCCCCACGGTCAACGACGATCGGGTAAGAGCTCACTCTCCCTGAGTACTACTTATTGTGCGTAGGATGGGGCTGGCATTTCGGGGTGGAGTATCATATTGGTGCAGGCCTTGAGTAGGTCCTTGCCCTGAAGTGTCCATGTGCCAAAGATGCTCATCAGTGCTGTTCTTGTCTTCGACCCGTTCTCCGACCTGGTGCCGCCGCTGACCTTTCGGGCTGTCACGGCCGGTCTTATGGCTCTTTCAGCAGCGTTGTTGCCGGACGGGCAGCCGGGATACTGCACGAAAGTGAACAGCTCTCCCAAGTGCTTCTCAATCCTCTCCGCCAGCACGCGCTGCGGTACCGAGTCATTCTTTATGTAAGGCTCGGCTATCGCAAGCAGCTTCGTCTCCAACTCCTGGCGCAGTCTTACCCGCAGGCTCTCGGCGAAACCACGCCGGGCTATCTTCTTAGCAAACGTGTAGATGGACTTTATTGACTCCACCCACTTCCGCACATCCTCATTGCCTGGGTTAGCTTCAACGAGCTTCTTCAAATCCCGCAGGAAATGAACCCAGCAGCGCTGGATCGGTCCGCCATACCAGTTGTAACCCGCGTAGAAGTCGCAGACAAGCACACCGCCAAAGCACAACCCCAGCAACTTCCGCGCGACAGCACCCGCGCGGGAGCACTCGAAGTGAAAGTATCTCAGCCCTGCCGTCGACAAACTCCACAGATAACCGTTGATGCCGTCTTCACGCCATCCTGTTTCATCGCAGTGAGCATGGGGACTGCCCCGAATCCGGCGCAAAATCCATTGCACAGTCTCCCTGGCAAAGCCCGCAACCCTATGAAGAATCTCAGTTATCTCCCCAAGCGAAATATGCACCCCGTAAAGGCTCTCCAGAAGCTTCTGAATCGACCTGTGAGGCATCCTTTTCGCTATCGCCAGAGTGCAGATAAGGCTCATCAGCCGAGGCCCCATTCGCCCCTTGCCGACTACACCGTCCTGGGATCCCAGCTTGGGCAAGTGGACCTTGCCGCACGCTCCACATCTCCGGGCGATGAGCACGTGGTCGATTATCTCAATGGGAGTCTGCGGAATCTCGATCACCTGACGACGGGAATGCTCCCAGCCACCGCACAGCTTTCTGCCACAGTCGGGACACCTCTCCACTGCATGCCTTACTTCACGAGTCGCAATATCCCGCTTGCGCACGAACGATTGCTTGCGTCTCTTGCGCTCAGCCCGCTCGGCAGCCCTCCGCTGGGCACGATTCGGCTTTACCCATTCGGGAGTCGACGGCTTTGAACCGCCGCCCATTCCCAGCTTGCACCGAAGCTCCGCGTTCTCTTTCTCAAGAGCCGCAACACGCTCCCTAAGCTCAAGGATGATCGATATCAGTTCTTCCCGAGTCAGTTCGTCCACGCATACTACTTCGACAACCCATAGCCGCGTACCTGTTCACACACAGCGAACAAGCAAACCTTTTTTTAGATGCTCAGGAAGAGTGAGCTCTTACACGATCGCGGGTGTGTTTAGTTTTCCGGGAGACTTGTCGTAGGAGGCGTTTCCAAACGCCGATTCCCGGGCACAACGCCTGGGCATTCGGGTTTTGGAAAACCCTCCTACAGCGGTGCAATTCCCGGAGAACTGAACGAGCACGACGATCGCCGGATCACCCGGCCGGCGAGTCATGCTGAACTTGTTTGGGCATCCAGGCCGGGTCCTGCAACAGGTTCAGGACACAAGGTAGCGGGCATACATTAAGACCACAATGTGACAAACCCGTCCATTGTGTGTTTTGCTGCTATCCGCGCAAGGGTATAGATTGCCGACGAAGCACACACTACTAATCGGACGGGTGAAAGGAGGCAGTCCACAACACTTGACGCGTATATTCCCAACGTGCATTCCCGGATAGTCTAGGAGGAAGACACATGAAACGAAGAATGCTTCTGCTCATCGCCGCCGCCGTCCTGCTGTCTACGGCTGCAGGCGTGTGCGGTTCCAACGGGAACGTGATCCACCCGATCCTGCAGTTCCCGAACATCGACCAGTATGACAAGGTCCAGTATGAGAAGTTCGGGCTGTTCCAGGGCTGGGAGAACAACCAGCTTGCGTGGTTTGTCGCCACCGACGCCAGCGATCACCAGATCGCATGCGAGATACTCGGCGTGAAAACGTTCGACGACGGACTCAACTTTGCGCCGCGTCTCTCCAGCCTGGCGGGTCAGGTCGCGACGGCCTACGTCGTGGTGAATCCAAAACAGGGACTGGTATTCAGCGCACTGCCCGGCGACCCGACCTACTCGGGCATCTGGCAGGTCATCGCCATCGAATACAAGCCGGGCGCGATCAAGCACTTCGTGACCAACACCGACCCTTACGACGCCGTCACCAACCCGACAGGTCTGCCGCCCGTCAGCGATGCCGAGTACATCACCCTCAATCGCGCCGGCAATCCGTTCGTAATGAAGCTCCCGATCGTGGCGACCGGGCAGCTCGGAGGTCCGTGGGACCACAGGACTGACGTCTACAGGATTCCGCAGGGCAAGGTGGATAGAAAAGACTACTACTATGGGAAGTACAAGTTCATCTATCTGCCGTTCTGGAACGCCTACTGCCGCAATCCGATTACCAAGAAGGTCTGCGTGCGCCGGTTCGCGGTGCCGGACGCGCTCGATCCTGTCCTCGCCGGCAAGATAGGCGCGAACGTTGCTCCCGGACTGGGCCTGATCGACCTGGCGGACACGCAGGCGTTCTACTTGCAGTTCGGGCCGCAGGCGGTGACCCAGTATCCGGTGTTCCACGCCTGCCCGACCGAGGGAGTGTTTAACTCCGGCGGCACGTGCGACAACTTCAACTACGACTACACTCCGGTGGAGCAGATCTTCATGCTCCAGCGCGTTGCGCCGCTGTCGCCATCGACCATCATCAACAACGAGCCGCTGATCCAGACCTATCTCGGCAACGGCCGCCTGGTTCCGATTGTCGGACCGCCGTCGGTCATCAACGCCACGATCCTGCCTGAGGAGCTGGCCGAGATCGTCCGGCCATAGGTTCCGGCTGAAAGGCTGCACACATCCGATGCTTCGGGCGGGCCTCCGCCCGAAGCATCATCAATCCCGCACATGGTCCGGCCCATTGCGCCTCACTACCCCATCCGTTCCGCGTCCTGTGTGTTATACTTGAGTTGGACCCGTAGGCGATACAGATGATCCAACGCAGCGCACACGCACCTTTCCGATTCGCGACCATAGATGAGCTTGCCCGGACGATAGAGCTTCTGGGGCTGGACATACCCATCGAGCAGGACACATCGTTCCTGACGTGCCCGGTGAGCATAGCCGGCCGCACGATCCCGAACTCGATGGCCGTCCATCCCATGGAAGGCTGTGACGGCGCCGACGACGGCGCGCCCGGCCCGCTCACATTCCGCCGCTACAAACGGTTCGCACAGGGCGGCGCGGGGCTGCTCTGGTTCGAGGCATGCGCGGTCGTGCCCGAAGGGAGAGCGAACCCCCGGCAGCTATGGATCACCCGCGCGAACCGCGATGAGTTCGCAAGACTCCTCACGGAATCGCTGAACGCCGCGCCTTCCCGCCCTTTTACCGTACTGCAGCTCACGCATTCCGGTCGCTACAGCCGTCCCATAGACGCGGCAAGGCCCGTCATCGCCCATCACGACCCGATTCTCGACGCCGACAGAGGCATTCCCGCCGACTATCCCCTCATCACCGACGACGAACTCGAACGCCTCGAAGACGCCTACGTCGAGGCCGCGAAGCTCGCGTTCGAGGTCGGATTCGACGCTGTAGATATCAAGTCGTGCCATCGCTATCTGATGAACGAGCTTCTCGCCGCGCACACCCGCGAGGGCCGCTACGGTGGCAGCTACGAGAACCGCACCCGCCTGCTTCGCAACGTCGTGGGCAAGGTGATGGCCGTCGCGCCGCCGGGCGGGATCGTCACCTGCCGGCTGGGCATACACGACGCGCACCCCTATCCACACGGCTGGGGAATGAGCGCGACCGACCCCATGCGGCCCGACCTTACGGAGCCGAAGCGCCTCGTGCGAGAGCTGAGCGAAATGGGTATGCCGGTCATCAACATCACGATGGGCAACCCCTACTTCAACCCGCACGTCAACCGCCCCTACGATCGCCCCACCGAGGGCGGCGTATATCCCGACGAGCACCCGCTGGTCGGAGTGGCGCGGCTGACCGGCCTCACGCGCGAGCTGCAGGCGGCCGTGCCGGAGATAGCCGTCGTCGGCAGCGGGTTCAGTTGGCTGCGCAACCTGTGGCCGTATGTGGCGTCGGCGTGTCTGCGTGACGGCGCGATGCGAATGGTCGGGTTGGGGCGGCAGTCGTTCGCGTATCCCGGCTTCGCCAGGGAGATCATCGAGACCGGCAAGCTGGAGCGCAGGCACACCTGCATCGGCTGCTCCGGCTGCACTCAGATCATGCGCGATGGCGGCACGACCGGCTGCGTGCCGTTCGACAGCGAGGTCTACGGCCCCATCTATCGCGCGGGCCGGCGCGCGAGCCTCGACTACGTCAAAGCCCAGGCCGCCCGCTGCCGCGATTGTTTCGATCCCACCTGCCGCGACGGCTGTCCCGCCGGAGTTGACATCCCCGGCTTCGTGACCGCGCTCGCGTCGGGCGACATTCGCAAGTCCTACGAGATCCTGCGCCAATCCAACGCCCTGCCGGAGATGTGCGCCTACGTCTGCCCCGCCGAAGTCCAGTGCCAGGCGAGCTGCGTCGAGAACGTCTTTTCGGGCAACCCCGTCCCCATCCGCGAGCTCCAGCTCTACGTCTGCCGCGCCGCCCGCAAATCCGGCTGGACCGCCGACTGTAGGAGGGCTTTCCAAAGCCCGAATCCCACAGAGTGTAGGAGGGCTCTCCAGAGCCCAACCCCGCTAGCCCTGAGTAGCCCGGAGGGCGTATCGAAGGGCGGCCCGCGTGCGGCCGATTGTGGGAGTGTTCGCCAGAGCCCAACCCCGCTAGCCCTGAGTAGCGCGGAGCGCGTATCGAAGGGCGGTCCACGCGTGGCCGATTGTGGGAGTGTTCGCCAGAGCCCAACCCCGCTAGCCCTGAGTAGCGCGGAGCGCGTATCGAAGGGCGGCCCACGCGTGGCCGATTGTGGGAGTGTTCGCCAGAGCCCAACCCCGCTAGCCCTGAGTAGCGCGGAGCGCGTATCGAAGGGCGGCCCACGCGTGGCCGTAATCGGTGCCGGCCCCGCGGGCCTGGCCTGCGCTTCCAGCCTCGCCGCGATGGGCCACGAAGTCCACGTATTCGACCCGCGCCAGGCGCTCGGCGGCGTCGCGGCGAGCGCGATCCCCGACAGACGCCTCCTTCGCGACGACTCCGACTCGGAAGCCCTCGACGTGCTCGGCGACGACGTAGCGATCCACGGCGGCGCGCTGTCGCCGGAGCGCAACCTCGACTGGTTCACTTCTCGCTTCGACGCGGTTTTCCTCGCGGTCGGTCTGAGCGGCTCCGTGTCTCTGGAGGACTCGCCCGCCCGCGGGCGTCGCAGGACGCGATAGCTTCCTCGAGAACGCGCGAAGTCCGGCGAGGCCGAAGTGCCGCCTCGCGTAGCCGTGATCGGCGGCGGCAACACGGCGATGGACGCTGCCACCACCGCGCTTTCGCTCGGCGCGCGCGACGTGTATCTGATCTACCGCCGCTCCTTCGCCGAGATGCCCGCCTGGCCGGCCGACCGTGACGAAGCGCTCGCGATGGGCGTTCATTTCCTGCTATTGACGCAGCCGGTTGGGTATGAGAAGGACAGCGACGGCCGCGTGCGCGGCGTCCGAGTGGCGCGGACGGTGCTTGGCGAGCCGGACGATTCCGGCAGGCGCCGGCCCATAGTCGTTCCCGACAGCGAGTCGGTGATCGAGGTCGATATGGCGCTGGAGGCCATCGGCCAGCAGCTTGCCGCCGGGTTCGAGCAGCTCATTGCCGGCGTCGAGCTGACGAAGCAGCGGCTGGTCGCTATCGATCCGGACTGCCGCACCTCGCGCGAGGGCGTGTTCGCGGGCGGCGACGTGACAAACGGCGGCGCGACGGTCGTCCAGGCGGTCGCGGACGGCATGCGCGCCGCGAAGGCGATCGATGAGTATCTGAAGCCGAGGCAGGCATGATCAGGCTGGTTCCAGTGTTGCTGATGATTGCAGGAGCGAGCGCGGCGCATGCCGCGCGCAGCGTCACGATCTCGCCCGGCTTCGCGTATTATCATGACCGCAGCCCCGAGAGCATCGTCAGTGAGGTCAAAGCAGCCGGCTACGGCGACGTTCGTCTGGTCTGCACCGACAACGCTAAGATCAATGACGATCTGCTCAAGGCGTTCCACGATGCGCACATCAACGTCTGGTGCCTGACCTTCGTCAACGGCGTCTACCCGCCCGCCGACCTGCCCGCGGGCTGGGAGTCCTGGCAGATGAAGCGGCGCAAGCCCGGCAACCCGGACGGTTTCGTCGCGTTCTGTCCGAACAACCCGGACTACGCCAAATGGAAGAAGCAGTCCATCGTCGCCATGCTCAAGAATCACGCGTTCTACGGCGTCGATCTCGCCGAGCCGTTCTTCCCCGCCTACCCCGGCCCGTCGAGCGAGCTCTATGGCTGCCTGTGCGATCACTGCGTCGCCGCATTCAAGAAGATGTGTCCCGACGTGAGCCGGCCCGCCGGACTTCGAGGACCCCAAGTCGCCCCACTACTACAAGACCGACAAAGCGCTCTATGAGAAGTGGATCGGATTTCGCGTGGCGAGCGTGGTCAGCTTCGTCGATGACCTCGTCAACGGCAAGGACGGCATCCGCGAGAAGTGCCCGGACGTCAAAGTTGCCACCTGGAGCCTCGGACTGGACGTCCCCGATTCGCTCGCCAAACTGCGCGAGTGGGAGGCCGTCGATGGCGCGGCGATGGTCAAGCGGGTCAAGCCCAATGTTCACGTCATCCAGACCGACTGGCCCGACTGGATGAAGCCGGACCTGTCTCCCAAATACCCGCTCAACTACAAGCCCATAGCCGACTCAATCCGTGAAGCCGCGCCCAAGGTAGACCTGATCCTGCAGACCGACATCGGTTCGAAGCCGAACAACCGCCGTGGCAAGATCTGGATAGATGATGTCGAGAAGGCGGCCAAGGAGATCGGGTGCGTCACGACCACCCACTACGAATATTCACTGGGCGACTACATCTACAGCGACCCGCCGGCGGTCGTCAGCGTCGAGCCGGAGGAGGGCGGTGTGAAGCTCACCTTCAACAAGCGCCTGGACAGCATCTCCGCTTCCAATCTCGGCAACTACACGCTCAGCACCGGCCACGTGGACTACGCCAAGGTGGACGGCAACATAGTCCATCTGGCCATATCCGGCGCGGAGGGCAATCCTGAGATCACGATATCGGGCCTTAGCGACGACGAGACCCGCCGCTTCCACCACGACAAGCCCGCCTGCGAGATGCCGGACACCGTGACGGTGAGCGTTACCGCTGCGCCTACGTCACCCTGATTGCCACCATCGTGACGTCATCAAGATGCTGCGGCTGCTCGATCGCCGCCAGCAGCCTGTCGCCCCACTGCGCCACCGGCTCATGAACCACCTGCATCAGCAGCGACCGGAGTTGCTCGATGCCCGCGCTGTTCGATGCGAGCGCGTCGGTGACCCCGTCCGTATACAGGACCAGCGTGTCGCCGGGCTGCAGGACGATCCTCCGCTCCACGTATTGCGAGTCCGGCGCGATCCCCAACGGCGGATCGGAGTATTCCGCGCAGACCACCTCGCCCTCGCCTCCGCGAACCACCATCGGTGGCATGTGCCCGGCGTTGACGTATCTGAACTCACGCAGTGCGGGGTCGATGGTGCCGTAGAGCACGGTGATGAACGTGTCATCCGTGGTCACGGATAGAATCTGTCGATTCGCGGCGCTCATCATGCGGGCCAGATCGTCGGAGTAGCTCTCCCGCAGGGCATATTTGCAGCTCGACACCAGCAGCGCCGCCGGCACGCCCTTGCCCGACACGTCCGCGACCGTTACGCCGAGCAGATCTTCTCTGATGGGGTAGAAGTCATACAGATCGCCTCCCACTTCGCGCGCGGGCCTATACGTGGCTGCGATCTCAAGCCCGCGCATTACAGGTGTCTCAAGCGGAAGCTGCGCCCGCTGAATCCGTGCGGCCACCTCCATCTCCCGCTCGGAAGCGGCTCGCTCGGCGCGAAACGCCGAGGCAGACTCATCGAGCACCCGCACTCGACTACGCAGCGCGCCGGTTATCAGCGCGGTCAGGAACAGATAGGGCAAAGTCCTGATGACGTCGCGCAGTATGATCGTGCCGCCGAAGTTGGGGCCGGGAGCTATCGTGTCCACGTAGACCGAGATGATGGTGAGTGCGCTCGCGCACAGAAGCGCCCCGCCCATGCCAAAGTCAACCGCGGCGATGATGACCACAACGTAGTAGAGCGGATAGAACGGGCTCTGAATGCCGTCGCTGAAGTAGACCACAACAGTCACCAACACCATATCGGCGATCAGCGACAGTATAGGCTTGCGCATCCATTGCCACTTGTGCGCGGCAAACCTGGACACCAGCGTCAGGGCGGCGATAGTGAGGACCGATATGACGATCGGTACGCGCTGAACCGAGGCGGTACTGAACTCCACCAGCCACGCCGTTGATACGACGAAGGCTATTATGGTCCACCTTACCGCGTACAGCACTCGCCGAATTGTCTGAAGTGTATCAGCCAACTTGCATACCCCACACAGCCCGCTGCGCTATGGGTCCCTCTAGTAATGTATACGTTTTCTCGTGCGCCGTGGTTTCAGCCCCAGCCGGCCCGGTTGTGGGTAATATCGCCCACCAGAAATCGTTGCCCAACCGTTAGGCCGGGTGCTATAATGTGTTCCCTTCACATGTTACTACTTAACCGGTTGGTGGGTCAGTGTCCGAGCAGCAGCTCCAACTTGGCGAGGATGAAGCCATTCTGGCACTGAGGGACGCCTGGTCGCACGCGCTGGAAGCGCTCGCGGGCCAGATCAACAAGCCCTCGTACGAGAGCTGGGTCAAGACCGCCCGCCCGCTAAGAATGCAGGGCGGCGCTGTTGTCCTGGGCACCCCGAGCCAGTTTGCGAGACACCTTCTCGAAAGCAAATACGCCGCCGCCATCAAGGAGATCCTTGGCGAGCGGCTTGGATACGACGTCAAGCTGCGAGTTGAGGTCGTCGAGGGCGAAGAGCCCGCGATAATGACCGAAAAGCTCCCCAAAACGCCCAAACCCCACGCGAAGATCGACGACGATTCCATTTTCCAGCCGCTCAACGACAAGTACACGTTCAATAACTTCGTGGTCGGCCCGACCAACCGCCTCGCCCACGCCTGCGCGGCGGCAGTCGCGGAGCAGCCTGGGGGCACCTATAATCCACTCTTCATCTACGGCGGCGCCGGCCTGGGCAAGACCCATCTGATGCATGCGGTCGGCCTGATGGCGATGCAGGCCCGGCCGGACATCCGCGTGGTCTACGTCTCGGGCGAGCAGTTCACGTATCACTATATTACCTCGCTTCGCGAGCACCGGACCGCCGAATTCCGACGCAGATACCGCAATGTCGATCTCTGGCTCGTGGACGACATCCAGTTTTTGGCCGGCAAGGAGCGCACCGAGGAGGAGTTCTTCCATACCTACAACGCGATCTATGAGACCGGCAAGCAGATCGTGCTCACGTCCGATCGCGCGCCCAAGGACCTCGAACTCGACGGCCGCCTGCGCAGCCGGTTCGAGTGCGGGATGCTCGCCGACGTCTCTCCGCCGGACCTCGAAACCCGAATGGCGATCCTGCAGACCAAGGCGCAGTGCGAGTGCATGTCGCTTACCGACGACGTGATCCTCTACATCGCCCAGATCATCACATGCAACATCCGCCAGCTTGAGGGCGCGCTTATCAAGCTGCACGCCTATGCCTCGCTTATGAAGACCGACGTGACTCCGTCGCTTGCCGAGGAGGTGCTGGGCAAGTACTTCGCCGAGAACGCGCCGCCGGTCCTGGACGTGCGCAAGATCATCGAGGAGGTCGCAAAGCGCTTCTCCATCGATCCCGCCGACATCAAGGGCAAGTGCCGCAGCAAGGAGATAGTGGTCCCGAGGCAGGTCGCGATGTATCTGACCCGGACGCTGACCGACACCTCTCTGCCCGCGATCGGCAGGGCGTATGGCGGAAAGGATCACACCACCGTCCTGCACGCCTGCCGCAAGACCGAGCAGAAGATCGCGTCCGACCGATCCTTCGCCGGCTTGGTCGAAGAGATCTCCCGCCGGCTTCGCAACGGGACCGGCATGTCATCCTGAAGATCATGTCATCCTGAACATTATGTCATCCTGAACTTGATTCAGGATCCAGGCGGCGACGCCGAGGCAAATCCAGGGCGGCATCGCCTGGCCAGCCCTCCGGCAACTTTCAACTTGTAACTTGTAACTCGTAACTACGAACTATGACCGCCCATCTTCTCGAAAAAGGTCTCGTAACAGTCTACACCGGCCCCGGCCGCGGCAAGACGACCGCCGCGCTGGGCCTAGCGCTGCGCGTGCTGGGGTGGGGCGGGCGCGTGTGCGTGGTACAGTTCATCAAGGGCTATTCGGAGATCGGGGAAGCGAAGTTCGCGGAGCAGTTCGGCGATAGATTCGTGCTCAAGCAGTTCGCCGTCGATCTCACGCGCTCGATCAGCGAGAAGGAAGTCGCCGGGCGCCGCGAAGCAGCCGAAGAAGCACTAGTCTACGCCGAAGGTGCCGTTTCAGGCGGCGAGTTCGATCTGGTCGTCCTCGACGAGATCAACAACGCGCTCCACTATGGCCTCATCGATCTACCCCGCGTCCTCAAGCTCATCGAAAGCAAGCCCACGCACGTCGAGCTCGTCCTCACCGGCCGCGACGCCCCCCCCGAACTCGTCCACGCCGCCGACTACGCCACCGAGATGCTCCTCATCAAGCACCCCTTCGAGAAGGGAATCCCGGCGAGGCGGGGAGTGGACTACTAAGGTAAGGGAAACAAACATGGACGGGCAGTTTGCAGGCGAAATCGCGTCGGGATGCGCAGCACTGGCATACGCAGGATGGTTCTGGAGGAAGAGCCGTAGCGCCGGGCGCAACGCGGTCCGCGTTCTGTACGCCGGCGGGCTTGTTGCAGGTGCAGCGGCCTTTTTCACTCTGGCACTCACCCACAGCCTAGTTGCCGCTAGAGACCGGCTCGAAGCACGCACGGCCTTCCATCTCGCTGTGCTGGTTGCCGCTGTTAGCATTGTTGCGCTCACGGCCAGCGTTGTGCTATTAGCAGTGCGCAGGATCAGACGTGCCACAGACGCGCAGCGCGGCTAAGGCCAGGACCGGCGAGCATCAAACTTGCCCCTACTTAGCCTTCACGTATTTCACCAGCTCCACCCTCGTGCCGGGCTTCAGCGGGCGGAACGCGACCTCGTCCATCAGCCCCCGCATGCACATTATCCCTCTGCCGCACTCGCACAGGTCGCCGTCGGACGGCGGGCACGTCCTGGCCGGATCGAAGCCTGGGCCGCTGTCGGAGATGAACACTCTGAGCGCATCCGAGTTGAGCTCCATCCTGATCCGCATGACCGGGTTAAGGGGATTGCGCCCGTGCTTGACCGCGTTGGTGCAGGCTTCCCCGACGGCGATGCAGATGTCGTCGAGTTCTTCTTCGGTGAAAGGCAGTGCGGAGGCAAGCTTGCGAACGCGGGCGCGAATGCGCGAGATCGCACTTGGGCGGCTTGGTGACTCGAACTCCAACACTCGCGCGGGCCGCGCGCGCGTCGAAGCAGGCGCATTGGCAAGTCTCAGTGCTTTTGCAGCGTCCATCGGTCTGGCCCCCTTATCCGCAATCTCCCGTTGGGCCTTCCCTGTCCCTCAAACTACTGCCTACCCACCTGCTATATACACACGTACCAGACGCATATATTAGACGATTGTACCCCAGCTTTTGTTCAACAAATAAACAACCTCGACCATAAATGCATAAAGAGCCGGCTCCCTGCCGCCGTCAGGTCGTCGGTGGGTTTCACTGCTCCTCTGAGGGTTTATCCGCCACGGTAATCGTCTTCGACGCCAGCATTCCTCTTCCGAGGTTGTCCCAAACCACGAGGGTTATGATACGACTGCCAGCTCTGGTGTAAGTATGGGTCGCATTGAAGCCCGTGGCAGGAATCCCATCGCCAAAATCCCACAGCACATGGGCGATGAAACCGTCGGGGTCATGCGATTTGCCCCAGAACGACACGGGCTGTCCCACCAGCACGGTCGCCGGGCACGTGAAAGCTGCCACGGGCTTGCGGTCGGTGAATCCTTGCGAGGACAACTCCACGTCGCTGCCGTTGCCCGAGACGGTATTGTCCAACCATTCCAGGTCTGATCCGGGACTCCCCGAGACGGACGCGAAGGCGTTGCCGCGGAGTGCATTGTTCGTGAAGCTCAACTGATTCAGCCCGCTGCTGAGTTGTATACCGTCGCCTTCGTTGTTGCTGATCTCATTGGCGTCCAACGAAACGTAGTGGCAGTTATCGTTGAAGCGGAAGCCATTGCCCTGGTTTGGGTACATTGCCTGCGGGTCGTTACGCTTGGTATTGACAAACTTGTTCCGGTAGAAGTACCTGATACGCGATGCCCCCGCTATCGCCCTGCAACTGTGCGCCCCACGTCCCGCAGGCCTTCACCGTATTGCGAGTCCAGAGGAGATATTCCTTCGGGCGCGCGCCGGAGATCGAGATGCCGACCTGGGCGCCGCCGTCGATGAGGTTGTCCGTAAACACGCAGTTCTGCGCGATTGCCTCCAGTCCCGCGAACTTGTAGACGCCGCTCTTGTCGCTGACGGTGTTGCGGCGCACGGCGCAGAAATCGGAGGAGTCCAGGCTGATCCAGTGGTCCACACGGTTATCTTCGATGACTCCGCGCGGGCATCCGCCCCACAGCTCGATGCCCAGCCCCTCTCCTCCAGAGCCGGAAATCGCATTCGCGCGGATTACGAGGTCGGCGCAGTCGTTGTTGCACAGGATTCCACCGCGCCCCGTATTCGAGATCGTGTTGCCCTCCGCCCGGTTGCGGGAGGAGCCGTTGCTCAGGCGGATTCCCGCGCCCCACTGGCTTGAGGTCGCAATGTTCGTGATCGTGTTGTTGATGATACTGGAGTCAGTAACGGCCGGGTCAAAGAGAATCCCATGAGGTCCCCAACCGTCCGTCTTTGCGAGATTCCGAATGGTCAGGTTTTGCAGGACGATCCTCGATGCGTTTCCGGCGCTGACGCCCTGTAGCGCCATAGTGCCGTTGTTCCCATCCAGCGTCAGCCCCGTCACGGTCACGTCGGTCACGGAGTGCAGTGACAGGATGCAGTCCGGGGTGGTGCCCACGTATTGCAGTACGGAGCCTACCGTGCCCTCGAGGCGAACTCCGGACTTGCCCACTACGGATCCTGAAAGGCAGTAGGTACCGCTCGGAAAGCATACGGTATCACCGGATGAAGCGGCGGTGATCGCGGCATTGATCGCCGCTCGATCATCGCCGGCATCATTGGGCACGGCCCCATAGCCGGTAACGTTCAGGGTTGCCGGCATGGCCGCGCTTTCAAGCCCCACTGCCAGCACGAAGATTGCCATCAACCCGCTTGCACTTCGCATCGACTATGACCTCTCCTTCGACGACGATGCCCGAGACAAAGATTCGGCGCTTTCGATTCCGCACTCCTACGGCAGCTCCGCCAGCGCCACCCCGATACTCGTCCGCATCCGATAGATGTCGCTGCTCGAGCACTTGTAGTTGTTGACGATCAGGGAGAACACGAGCGGTTCCCCGCCCTTGGTTGTCACGTATCCCGAAAGGCTCTGCACCCAGCCCAGGTTGCCGGTCTTGGCGCGTAGATTGCCTTCCGCGGCGGTGCCTTTCATGCTGTAGTAGAGCGTGCCTTCGCCACCGGCCACGGGCAGCGAGTCGAGCCAGACCTTCGAGTTCGGGCTCTTCTACATGTAGGTCAGGATCGTGACCAGCGCGTTCGGCGACACCATATCGCACCGCGACAGCCCCGACCCGTCCAGTATGTTCACTTCGTCCGCCGCGACCCCGATCCTGGTCAAATACTCCCGCTCGGTCTCGATGCCCGACCCGTACGTGCCGTGGCCCTTCTTCTCCGCGCCGAGGGTCTTGAGCAGACATTCCGCCATTATGTTGACGCTGTGCTTGTTGAGCGTGCGCAGGATCCCGGACAGCGGCGGCGAATTGTGCGTAACGATGACCTTCGCGCCCTCCGGCGCCGTGCCATGCTTGACCTTGCCGTCTATGGCGATGCCCCGGTCCTTGAGCATCCGCGCGAACACGTCCCCGATCCACATCGGCGGATCATCGACGGCCAGCCTGGTCGTGTCCGCCTTGGAATCCAGGCCGAACCGCCCGCTGACCGTGACCAGGTTGGTAGTGCGGCGCCTGCTCACGTAGAGGTTCGCATTCGTGCCTGCCGGGCCGGTCGTGACGTTGTTCTCCAGATCGAAATGCGTGGTCGCCGGCCCGAACGATACGAGCACCGCCTCCCCCGCCTTGCCGGGCTTGACGTAGACCTCCGTGGTGTTCTGATTGAGCACCAGCGCGCTCACCGGCCCCGCGTATGACGCCGGCTCGTAGTCCCAGTTCCAGCATCCGCCGAACCGCTGGCTGTCGAAGTGGGAATCGTCCGCGATCAGATCGCCGCCGACCCGGGTGATACCGACGGCCTTCACTGCGTCCGCCATCTCGCCAAGCCCCTTGGTGTCGAGCGAGGAATCCCCGTATCCCTTTAGAATCAGATCGCCCTTGAGGGTGCCGTTCGCCACATCGCCCGCGGAAAGGACCTCGGTCTTGAGGTGGAAGTCCGGCCCGAGCGCATCAAGCGCGGCGGAGGTGACCAGCAGTTTCATGCAGGAGGCTGGGACGAGTATACGATCGCTGTTGTGCGCGTACAGCGTCCTGCCGTCCTTGAGCGACTTCACCAGCAGCCCCACGAACCCGCGCTTCACCGCATCGACGCCGATATATCCATCGAGCTTTGCGGTGAGATCGCTGATGGGCGGAGCGGGCTCGGCAGCGCAGCGCGTCGGCATCGCAAGAGCAAGCACGAACAGTACGGCGAGTGCGATAGGTCGAGCGTATTTCATGGCGGACGTCCTTTCATCTGGTCATGTGAGCCACACGAATACGCTCTACGCCGCCCGCCGGGAAGGTTCCTGCGTGCGCTGAGCTGGCGCCGTACACATAGCTGGTCCGGGACTTGAGTCCCGGACCAGCGTCGTAAGGCTTGCGGGCTGTCTAGTGTTCGCCGGCCAGCCGTCCGGTTCCGGCGAGCGTGTGCAGGCCGACGCCGACCGTGATCGCTATCCAGCCCATGAAGATCAGGTCGATGCCAACCAGCAGTCCCACGGCCCAGACAGCAAAGCCGGGCCACTGCGTCCACATCAGCACGCCCAGGAAGAATGTCAGCACGCCGCTGGCAAGGGTCCAGCCCCAGTAGCGCGTACCCATCGACTCGATGGCCGAAATCACCTTGAATATCCCAGTCACCACGAAGAAAGCCGACAGGAACAGAGTCAGCGACAGCAGCGCCACGAACGGGTGCCCGAGCAGGATCAGCCCGGCGATCACATACAGCGCGGAGACGATCAGCCCCAGCACGACCTTCCCCATCGACTCATGTCTCTTGAGCGTGTAGACGAACTGCAGCGCTCCGCCCACCAGCAGCAGTGCGCCTATGAACCCGCTCATGGCGACGGCAGCCGCCAGAGGCAGCACTATCGCCAGCACTCCCAATGCTATGAACACGATTCCCACCAGCACGTAGATCCACCAACCGTGCACGGGAGCCGTGGGTTCGACGTTTCGTTCAAACGAAGCTTCCATTCGAATCTCACCATCCGATCCGTTGTGTAACGGCGGGCGCCCCGCCTATCATAGATGGTTTACCCAATGTGCGGCGCGGGTCAGCGAGGCGGGCAATCAAGCAGGACATACGGCCCGATGCGGCCTTGCTGCACGGCGCCGGGCGGCACGCCGGCGAGCCGGTCGGCCTGCGCGACGAGGATATGCGAACACGGAACGTGGGGAAGAACATCGGCCTGCTCTATCGGCCGCCCCGCGTAGAACGCGATCTGTGGCTGCGGAGGCGAGAGATCCCAGGCGTAAGTAAGCGCGTAGACCTCCGAAAGCGAGCGGCCCAACTCCATCGCGGGGATTGCGTTCGGTCGGGCGGCGATCGGAAGCCCGACATAGACTATCACGCCGACAAACGCCGTCATGCCCGCGCACAGCGCGCCAAACGCCGCCATCGGCCGGCCAGCCATGACCAGCACGTAGGCCGCCGCGCATCCCAGTACAAGCGCCGCCGACATCGGTATCAGCGCCGTCATCAAGCCTGGGATAGGTTCTCTGAGATACGGGGGAACGATCAGCATCACCGCAGCCGCCGTGCAGGCCGCGGCCGCCGCTGCAAGCACGCTCCGCCTCAACGTCGCGCCCTTCTCATCTATCGCGTTCGACCACAGCCGCGCTACCATCAGCGCCGCCGCCGGATAGATCGGGAACATGTAACCGGGCAGCTTGGATCGGAGTGCCGAGAACGTGACAAATACCACGCCGATCCAGACCGTCAAGAACAGGCTTGCTATCCCACTGCGATTTCGTGCTTTCTCGGTTTCGTGTTTTCGTGATGAAAGCGCCGCGGGCAGAAACACGCTCCAGGGAAAGAACGCCGCCGCAAGCACGGGCACGTAGTAGTAGAACGGCGCGTTGTGCTGGAAATCCTTGCCGAGGGCGCGCTGGAGGTTCTGATGGACGATGAACTCCCGCACAAACGCGCCACCGGTGCGCTCGTTGACGGCCACGTACCACGGCAGCGCAATCGCCGCCGCCAGCACGATCCCCGCGACCGGCATCGCGCGCCGTATCGCCCTCAGATCGCGCCGGATCAGCAGAAACACGAGCACCGTCGCCAGTATCAGCACCGGTCCCGCCGGCCCCTTCACCATCATCGACCCGCCCATCCCCGCCCAGAACACGAGGAAAAAAGGTGACAGACACCTTTTTTCCGCAGCACCCGTCTCTGCAGCCCTGCGCGGCTGCGGAAAGGGCTCTGTCCCATTCTCCGGAAGATACGCAAGCAGAAACGCCCCAAGCGACGCGGTGATGGTCAGCGTGAAGAGCGCGTCGATGATCGCGAGTCGCGCGAGTCCGGCGGCAAGCGTCGAGGTGGCGAGCGCGAATCCGGCCATCAGCCCCGCGCGCCGCGAGAACAGTCTCGTGCCCAGAAACACCGTCAGCGCGACCAGCGCCAGGCTTTCCACAGCCGAGGGCAGCCGCGCCGCAAACGAGTTCACCCCGAACGCGCGCATGCTCGCTGCTTGAAGCCAGAATGCGGCCGGGGGCTTATCGAAGAACGGGCCGCCGTTGCAGGTGGGCACGACCCAGTCGCCGCTCGCAAGCATCTCGCGCGAGCATTCGGCGTAGCTGCCCTCGTCGAACCCTATCAGCGGGATCGCTCCCAACCGCCAGAAGAAAGAGCACCGCGCATAGCGCCGCAAGCAACAGGTAAGGCAGCGTGCGGCGGGTCAATTCGCATCCTCCGTGCGTCGCGGCCGAGGTGTTTCGGGATCTGAGCGGAGCGGCGATCCCGAAACACCGGCCCGCCGGTTGAACAACCTCGCCGATCCCACGCCTATCAGCGCGCCCAGAAACGCGCCATACACAACGTCGAATGGAAAATGCACGCCCAGATACACTCGTGACACAGCAACCACCGCCGCCACCGCATACAGCGCCCATCGCGCCCTCGGCAGAAACGCGCCCCACGCGAACGCCGCCGCGAATATCGTCGTTGCGTGTCCTGATGGGAAGCTGTGAATGAACAGCGGATCGCCGACCACGCGCGCACTGAATAGCACAAGCGGCGGCCTCGGCCTGTCGCCGAGGTGCTTGACCGCCTGCGAGATCAGCCCCGACCCGGCATAAGCAACCAGCGCCGCGTACCCCATCCGCCGCAGATCATCTCGTTTCCTGACAGCCGCCACGATCACCGCCGCCACCCCGATCAGCGCCTGCACCCAGCCTTCCCCAAGCGTAGTCACCGACAGCATAACGACATCCAGCCACCGCGCCGCCAATCCCAGGTTGACCGCCCGAAACACCGCCGCATCCCCCGCCGCAACCGCATCGCGGATAGACTGAAGAGTGATTGTGCCTATTACGCAGAGCATACCGCTTGAGATTATAACCGATTCCACGCAGTTTCGGAAAACGCGCAGGAAGCCAGAACGCATCCGCAGTCTTCAGATATTGGGCCTCATATGTAACAACGAGGTCTGCGCAGAGGCTGACAATTCACCGGCCTGTCGTTGACAGTCTGCCCAACCGTTGTGTTATTCTATCTCAACTTGCGAAGCAAGTCGATTTGCGGATGTTGTTGAGAAAGGAGAGGTACAAATGCTGAGATGGGTCGTCGTGCTCATGTGCGCGCTATCGATTGCGTCCACGGGCTATTGCGGCGACTACGGCCAGGCATTCAAGGACGCGAGTGCCCTGGCGAAGTCAGACAGCAAGGGTGCTGCAGACCTCCTGGAGAAAGCCATCGGGCAGGACAAAGGTGAAGTTGCCGAGTGGCTTCGATGCTATGTTGTTCAATGGCGGCAGGCGCCAGGTAAGGACGCTATCGCGCAGTTCCTGAAGGTCGCCGATGAGTATCCGGGCTCTCCACATGCCGCTGCCGCGCTGCTGCGCGTCGCTTACCTTCGTGATGCTGGCAGTGAGGATCCGAGCGTGGAATGGGGCCGCATCGTCAAGGATTATCCGCAACAGCGCAGAGGCACGCACGGCGCTTCTGCGAATGGCTACCTCCAGAACAACTTCAGAAGGATCCCACGCTGGTACTGGGAGCAGTTGGCCAAGGACCACCCAAGACGGCACAGGCTGTCGAAGCCCTCTACCGCTTGGGGTTGTCGGACTGAGCAAGGGCGACCCCAAGCTGGCCGTGCAGCGGTTCAGCGAAGTTGCCGGCAACGCCCGGGGCTGCCCCGCGCTTTGCCAGAGCCAGCGCTGTAGAGGCTGGATACGCCTGCATCAACGTCTACTGGAAGAACTCACGACAAAAACGCCCTGCGCCAGGCGCTGGACAAGTTCAGGGTCTTCGCCGATCAGAAGGGCGGCTCGATGGAGACTGTGCGGTCTCATCTCGGCCGAGGTGAGGCCGCATCCGATCCTGGGCTCCGGCGTCGAAGCAGCTCGGGCACTATCAGGCTGTTCTGGACGCCAAGCCCAATAATCCTTTCCTGTTGGGAGTCGCCAAGTTCGAGCTGGGCTGCGCACTGTATGAGAGTCGCTGACTACGCCGGCGCTGAGGCGGCCCTTGCGGCATTCCTTGGCGATAGGAATGGCAAGACTTTGCAGGAGAAGTCGGCCTCGTGGAAGCCGCTGAGGCGCGGCTATACGGAGATGGCGGCCCGCGATGCTGGGCGCGCGGAGAAGCTCTCCGCGGTCGACCTCGTGCCTTCAGCGGCTTACTGGCGGGCGGCGAGCTTGGTCGAGCTCAGACGGTTCGAGGAGGCCGAGAAGATCCTTGACGAGCTGAGCGGGTTCCCTGGTCTGAGGATTGGCTATCGCGTAAAGAACCTGCGCAAAGTGTGCGCTGCAGTGCTAGGGGAGGGCAGTTAGATGCGACGATTGATTATGCTATGTGCCTGCCTGACCATAGGCTTGGCATCGCTTACCGCGGCGAATGTAGCTCTGCCGCCCTGTGTCCGAACCGTATGGTGCGACCACGGCAGCCTGACGGCTCGAGTCAGCACCCGGGGACTGCCGGGCGGACTGCTGATGATCGAGGTAACGCAGTCGACCTATGCAGACCAGGACTACGTCCCAGCGATAGAAGACGGCGAGCTCTTCGCAGAGGAGTTGAGTCCTCCGATGGGTGAAATGCCTGGCAGAATCTACTTCGGAGTGCCCTGGCAGACTGACTCCAGCGATCCTGATCGCGTAGTCAAGAGGTACCTTTGGCCCACGCACTGCTTCCGCGACGGTTGGTGGCGGGTATGCGCGCGATCCAGTGCATGGTTCCGCTATGAGTACCATGACGATTACTGGTGCCGAACCGCAGACGCAATCCCAGTCACCGACTATTTCGGAACCTTCAATCTTTGCCTATCGAGCGGCTCCGGACCACAGCTCCTCGGGACGGAGCCTTACGCAGCCCACCCCGACCATCCAGGTCAACTTCAGCGACGGCTCGCCTACGCAGTCCTATGAGGCGAGCATCAAGATCTACCCCATAGACGATCCCGTTACTCCTGTCAGAACGATGACGCGTACTCTGACGGAATCGTCATCGATCCAGTGGGACGGATCAACGGGTACGGACGACGACCCCGGTCCGTCGGCCCCGTATGGCGTCTACTGCTATACGGTCCACGTTAAGGATGTCGAACCGGGATGGGAGCTTGACGGCTCAGGGAATTGGGCACGGACTGACATGAGTGAAGGGGCCGGCGGCGAAAGCAGCGTCTCTGGTATGGTCAGGGGCTCCGACTACTCCAACGTCGCTTTCTCCGCTATCGATGAGGACGTTCGTGAGTCCCCGATCAAGGTGGCGTATGTGAGCGCGACGCAGACCGACGAGCCGCAGGGCGGGTCTATCCCGTTCAGGGTCAGCTATCAGCTTCACGATTCGTCCGACAAAGGGACTGAACAGTGCTTGGACGGCGATATCCAGGTGATCGGTCCCGACATGCAGACTGCCGCACATGTATTCCTGAGTAGCAGGCGGCTCGATACGGACTACAACGCCGACATCAGCGTTGATAACCACGGTCCAGGAGCATATTGCTTCACTCTATGCGGTCTGGACCGGGGCTACACGTCGAAGAACGGGCAGCATCGGAGAATTCTTGACCGGGGATGCAAAGTCGAAATGCCGCCGGACACGACGCCGCCAACTATAGAGATCAGTGCCCCGTCGATCTCGCTCACTGGGACGACGCCGGTTCAATACACCATCGACTATGGCCACGCCGACGTGATCACGCTCAGCGCGGGGGATATAACCCTGGAGAAGGCAGGCGACGTGGACTGCTCAGTCTCTGTGAGCGGGACCGGCTACATGACCCGCACGATTACCATAGACGATATCACCGGCGACGGTACGGTCGCGATATCCATAGCGGCCAATACCGCGCACGACGCGGCAGGGAATCAGGCCCCCGCGATAGGCCCGAGCCTGCTGTTCATCGCGGACACGAGCGCAACCGAGCCGCCGTCGATCACCATCAGTCCGCCGTCGGCATCGGCGACAACCACGGATCCGATCACATATACGGTGGCCTACGACCACGCCGACTACATCACCCTTGCGCCCACAGACATCAGTCTGCAGACAACCGGAACTGCGTCGGGCTCAATACACAACGATGGGGTAACCGGAGACGGCGGCGCCCGCACCGTCACAGTGTCGGACATAATGGGCAACGGGACGATTGCCATATCCATAGCCGCAGGCACAGCCTCTAACCCGATTGGCTATGCTCCCGCGGTCGGGCCAAGCACGGCATTCGACGTGAACAACGAGGACCTGGTCGTACCGGCCATCAGCCCCCCATCGTCCGCGTGGGCGCAGGCCGGTCCTGTAGTATACACACTCACCTACTACGGCGCTACCGAGATAACGCTGGACTCAGACGACATCACCTTGAACAAGACCGGGACTGCTGATGCATCGTCGGTTGTCGTGTACGGAACAGGGAGCACGATACGGACGGTCACCATATCGGGCATTACCGGCGACGGGACTATCGGGGTGTCGATCGCTGCGGGTACGGCGAACGACGGAAGTGGACACGTGGCTCCCGCCTTCGGCCCATCCCTGACGTTCGGTGTGGATAGCACGCCTCCGCTCTGGCGGGACTGCTACGCCACTCCGTCCAAGTGGACGAGCGCAAGCTCGGTCCGAGTCGTGATGGCGGCGCAGGATCTGGAATCGGGCATCAGCCACTACGAGGTATCTGTCGATAACCCTAGTGGGCCGTTCACCGCGCAGCCGGCTGTCGACGATTTTGACACTGCCGGGCTGTCCGACGGCGAGCATGTGCTGTACGCGAGGGCCGTCAACAACGCGGGAGGCGCCGCAAGCCGCAGCTCAACAGTCCGGATAGACAGGACGCCCCCGCTGCCGTTCACGCCTGTAGCGGACCCGGAGGACTGGACGAATCACGAGTTCAAGATCACATACGAAACGACCGATGCTGCATCGGGCGTAGATCACTACGAGGTGCAGACGAGGCCCGGGAGACAACTCCTCCTTCTACCCGTGGCCAAGTCCCTTCTGGATGACCGCGTACTTCGATGGGGAACGCCAGGAGGCGGTCAGGGCTATAGACAAGGCCGGGAACACGCAGACGGGACTGGTGACCCTCAAGGCCGATCACACGCAGCCTTACGGCTTCACCGTTACTGCCAATCCATCAGACTACACCAGGGGAAGCACCATCAACATACGCCTCGAGGCCAACGATGCGGTTCCGGGCATCAAGTTCTTCACGCTGGACGTCCCATGCTTCAACTACAGGGAGCACGAGCGGGAGGAGATAATCTATCCAAACCAGAGTGGCTCTCGCTACTACGCCGACTACTCCATGAGGTACGATCGGCGTTACCAACGGCCAGCACTATCTGCACGCCAGGGCCGTCGATAAGGCACATAATGTGATCTACGGCGGTGTGAACGTCTACACGATCAAGGATGAGATTGAGATAACGCCCGACCTTGTCCAGGCTTTCGCCGGCTACGATTACGTTGACTACCTGCAGATCCTCTTCCCGTCGCCTAGCACGTTATGGCTGCGCGTCTACCCGATCTCCATCCCGTACATCAGTTGCCCCAGGTACCGCGGCGCGCCCATAAACGACATACCGGTGAACTTCGCCGTTCAGACGGATGCTCCGGAAGGCGGGTTCAGAGACATCACCGCGCTATCAACACTCGAACCGTACACCTCCTTCACGCGCCCTGAGGGTCTGGGGGACGGTTGGGTGGAGTTCGGCTACCTGGTCCATTGGTACCATATGATGCCGGGTTCGGGTACCTGCGTGCCTATCTGGGCGTCCTTCCACAACAACAACTGGTTCTGGGATGAGTTCCCCGGGAATGCTTGGTACAGCCCCTGGGCATCCCGGAGCTTCCCTGTCCGCATCAAGCCGGACGAGGACTACGACAGTGCGCTTGCCATTACTGCCGATCAGATGTCAGCGGAGCGGCAGACGACCATCCATGTCTACTACTCTCGCACTTGCGATAACGTGTTGCTGCCGCAAGTCCCTGTACAGATATACTACAAGAGGACGGACGATACGTGGGGGTTGGGGCCTTACGCGCACACAGACTGGTACGGCAATGCTGACATAACGTGGACGGTTCCCGAAGACATCGGTGACAGCTTCACGGTCAGCGCGTCGGCCCCCGGCGGCTACGGCTTCTTCTGCTATCAGTGTCCGTATGACCATCATGATGCGAACACGAACATACCGCACTAGAGAGTAAGGCCGGCCAGATGCCGGATGAGAAGGAAGAGTCTGGAATACGAACGGCCGGAGCAATGCTCCGGCCGTTCCGCGCGCCTGACATAATCGTCCGAAAAACACGGTACAAATCACTTGACACCACCGCACTCAAGTGATATACTACCCCCAGTCAGCATTGACGCAACAGCATACCTGCTTAGTAACCTGTTTAGCAAACAGTAAATGCCGGGTAACGATTACCCGCGGAGGTGAACTCAATTGGCTAAGACTGTAGGTATAGACCTGGGGACCACCAACAGCGTGGTTGCGGTTATGGAGGGCGGGGAGCCGGTAGTCATTCCGAACTCCGAAGGCGCAAGGACGACGCCGTCCGTCGTCGCGTTCACCAAGTCCGGTGAGCGGCTTGTGGGCGTCACGGCCAAGCGCCAGGCGATACTCAATCCCGATCGCACCATCTCCTCGATCAAGCGCGAGATGGGCACGGACCACAAGATCGACATCGACGGCAAGATCTACTCGCCCGAGGAGATCTCGGCGATGATCCTGCAGAAGCTCAAGACCGACGCGGAGGCGTATCTGGGCGAGGAAGTCACGCAGGCGGTCATCACCGTCCCGGCCTACTTCAACGATCCCCAGCGCACCGCCACCAAGACCGCCGGCGAGATCGCGGGCCTCAAGGTCCTGCGCATCATCAACGAGCCGACCGCGGCGTCGCTTGCCTACGGGCTCGACAGAAAGGGCAACGAGACCATCCTCGTCTGGGACCTCGGCGGAGGCACGTTCGACGTCTCCGTGCTCGAAGTCGGCGAGGGCGTGTTCGAGGTCAAGTCCACCTCCGGCGATACGCATCTCGGAGGCGATGACTGGGACGACCGCCTGATGAACTACATCTGCGACGATTTCAAGGCCTCGCAGGGCGTCGATCTGCGCAACGACCGCCAGGCCCTTCAGCGCGTTCGCGAGGCCGCCGAAAAGGCCAAGATCGAGCTATCCACGATGGTGCAGACCAGCGTGAACCTGCCGTATATCACCGCCGACGCCTCCGGGCCTAAGCACCTCGATATGCAGATCACCCGCGCCAAGTTCGAGGAACTCACCCACGACCTGCTGGAGCGCTGCGTCGGGCCGTTCAAGCGCGCGATGGAAGACGCGAAGATCTCCGACAAGGATATCCAGGAGATCGTGCTGGTCGGCGGCGCGACCCGAATGCCGATGGTGCTGGAGCTCGTCAAGAGCCTGGCCGGCGGCAAGGAGCCCAACAGAAGCGTGAACCCGGACGAGGTCGTGGCCGTGGGCGCGGCGATCCAGGCGGGTGTGCTCGGCGGAGAAGTCAAGGACGTCGTCCTTCTGGACGTCACGCCGCTCACACTGGGCGTCGAGACCCTCGGCGGGATCACCGACAAGCTCATCGAGCGCAATACGACCATCCCGACGCGCAAGTCCAAGACCTATACGACCGCCGCCGACGGCCAGACGGAGGTCGAGATCCACGTGCTCCAGGGAGAGCGCGAGATGGCGCAGTATAACCACAGCCTCGGCAGGTTCCATCTCGCGGGCATCCCACCCGCGCCGCGCGGCGTGCCTCAGATCGAGGTCACGTTCGACATCGATGCAAACGGCATCGTCAACGTCTCGGCCAAGGACATGGCGACCGGTAAGCAGCAGTCCATCACCATCAGCGGCTCGACTCGGCTCTCCAGAGAGGAACTCGACAGGATGATGAAGGACGCCGAGGCCCATTCCGACGAGGACCGCAAGATGCGTGAGGCCGCGGAGGCCAAGAACCGCGCGGAGCAGTTGCTCTATCAGACCGACAAGATGGTCAAGGACCTCGGAGACAAGGTCCCCTCGGAGGACAAGCTCGCGATCGACAACGCGAGTTCCGAGCTGAGATCGGCGCTGGAGTCCAACGATCCCGCGCGGATCAACACCGCCGCGGAGGCGCTGCAGCAGGCCAGCTACAAGCTCTCGCAGCTTCTCTACGAGCAGGCCTCGCAGACCCAGCCCACCGGCGAGCCCGGCGCGCCCGAGCAGGAGCCCCAGCCCGAGGAGCAGCCCTCCGAAGAGGGAGAGGTCATCGACGCCGAATTCAAGGCGGAATAGGTTTGAATGTTGAAACGTTAGAAGGTTAGAAGGTTGTTCAGCCATCCACGCTGGTTGAACCTTCGAACCTTCTAACATTCAAACCTTCCAACACAACCACCAGAGAAAGGAGCAATCAAGGTGATTTCCAGATGGGATCCGTTTCGTGAACTGAACGCACTACAGGACAGGATCAACAGGGTTTTCAACGAACAACTCAGCCGCGGCGACGCAGAGCAGACCGGCAAGGCGTGGGCGCCCGTCGTGGACATTCTCGAGAGCGAGAGCGACTTGATTGTTCGCGCCGAAATCCCGGGAGTGACGCGAGACGACATCGACGTGGAGGTCACGGCCGAATCGCTTACCATTCGCGGAGAGCGCAAGTTCGACGAAGAGTCGCGCGACAAGTATCTCCGCGTCGAGAGGGCCTACGGGCCGTTCTCGCGATCGTTCAGCATCGGCGTCCCGGTCCAGGCGGACAAGGTCAAGGCCGCCTACCGCGACGGCGTGCTGGAGATCGTCGTGCCCAAGGCCGAGGAAGTCAAGCCCAAGAAGATCGAGATCAACGCAGAATAGGTGTCGGGTGTCAGGTGACAGGCGCCGGGGAAGGGATTCCCTTCCCTGACACCCAACACCCGACACCCAACACCGGTATGCCATGGCCCGTAACTACAAAGACTACTACAAGACACTTGGCGTCGAGCGAAACGCGGCTGAGAAAGACATCAAGAGCGCGTATCGCAAGCTCGCGCGCAAATATCATCCGGACGTAAACCCCGGCGACAAGTCCGCCGAGGAGAAATTCAAGGAGATTCAGGAAGCCTACGAGGTGCTCTCCGACAAGGAGAAGCGCACCAAATACGATCAGTTCGGCCAGTATTGGGAGCAGATGGGCCAACAGCAGCCCGGCGCGGGCGGCGGCCAATACGCCGGCCCGATGTGGGACACGTTCACGTTCGACTACGGCGGCGCGGCCGGCCAGGGCGAGGCCCAGCACGGTGGGACCGAAGGGTTCAGCGACTTCTTTGAGATGCTCTTCGGCCAGCCGAGACGGGGTGGCGCGACTACTACCGAGCGCAGGCGGCACGCCGCTCCAACCAAGGGCCGCAATATCGAAGCCGAGATGGAAGTCTCGCTCGAGGACGCCTTTCACGGCGCCAAAAAGGCGTTCCAGCTTGACGGGCGCAAGCTCGAAGTGACCATTCCGAAAGGAGTTCGCGACGGCCAGAAGATAAGGTTGGCCAACCAGGGCGAGGAAGGCCCTGCCGGGCGCGGCGACCTGCTGATCAAGATCAAGGTGCGACCGCATCCGGTCTACGAGCGCCGCGATGATGACTTATACGTGGATGTGCCGGTGGATTATCTCACCGCCGCGACGGGCGGCGAGGTGCAGGTGCCGACGCTAACCGGCAGGGTGACGATGAAGGTGCCGAATGGCACGTCCGGGGGCCGCGTTTTCCGGCTGCCGGGCCAGGGTATGCCCAAGCTTAAGGACGGCGGACGCGGAAATCTCTACGCGAAAGTGCGTGTTACGATACCGGAGGCGATGAACGACAAGGAGCGCGAGCTGCTGGAGCAGATCAAGAAGCTCCGTGAGGGCAAGGCAGCATAGCGTTCTTTCCAGCGCGTCGAAAGCGAGGCTGGCAAACATGAGACAACCAAGAGAAGACGAACCCGTATATATGATAAGCGTGGCGGCGCGGCTCTGCGAGTTGCACCCCCAGACGCTGCGGATGTATGAGCGGATGGGACTGGTGCGGCCGGCGCGGATCGGCGCCAAGAACCGGATGTATTCTGAGAGAGACATCGACCGCCTGCGGCAGATCCAGCGCCTTACCCAGGACATGGGCATCAACCTGGCCGGGGTCGAGGTGATCCTGGGTCTGCTGGAGAAAATGCAGCGGATGCAGGACGAGATGGACACAGAAATTGACAGAATGCATAGGGAAATGGAGGAATTACTTCGGCGATCAGAGAAGTAGGAGTTACGGCCGGGCGAGTAGCTTCCTAGCGCGTTTACAAAGTGCGTAGTAAGTGATGCGGTATGGCCGCAGGCTCAGGCGTATCAGGCAAAGGAGGGTGGGTTCTTGCCAAACGGTGTAGTTAAGTGGTTCAACGACGCCAAAGGCTACGGCTTCATCGCTACGGATGAAGGCAAGGATCTCTTCGTGCACTTCTCCGCGATCAACATGGATGGCCGGAAGACTCTGCATGAGGGACAGCAAGTCGAGTTCGAGGTAGCCGACGGCCCCAAAGGCCCGCAGGCCGCGAACGTGACGTCGTCAGGTTAGCGTTAGGCCAACCGAAAAACAACTCAGCCCCGCGCGACTCCGCGCGGGGCATTCTTGCATTTGCAATTGACCACTTACAATTTCCAGTCTGTAAATTGGAAATTGTAAATTGCAGATGCTAGAGGCTTCTTGCCAGCGTATACGCCCTCACTTCTCTGGCGCCGGCCGCGAGTAGGACGCGTGCGGCCTCGTTGAGGGTGCTGCCGGACGTGAAGACGTCGTCGATGAGCAGCACGCGCTTGCCGGCGATTCGCTCGGGGCGCCTGACTGAGAATGAGTTGCGTATGTTTATGCCGCGTTCGTCGAGCGGCAGATCGACCTGGTGGGCGGTCTTGCGGACCTTGCGGAGGACCCTCGGCTCCAATGGTACGCCGATTCGGCGGGCGAGTATGCGGGCGAGCAGCTCCGATTGGTTGAACCCGCGCTCGAGCAGCCGCGAGGTGTGTATGGGGATCGGCACGAGAACGTCGGCGTGTCGGGCGAGTCCGGTTCCGGCGAACGCCCGGGCCATTATCTCCGCGAGCGGCTCGGCGACTGCCTCGTGGCTGCGGTACTTGAGCGCGTGGATGGCGTCGCGCAGCGCGCCGTCGAACACCCCCGCGCTGCGCGCGCACTCGAAGGCATACTCGCGCCCGCGACTCTTCGCAGTTGTAGGATTCGCACGGCTTACCGCATTTATAGCACACCGGCGGCTCGATCAGCGTGATGCTGTCGATGCACTTCGGGCAGAGGTACCCGTGGTCTGTTGCCCTGCACACCACGCAGTGCGGCGGGTATACGAGGTCGAGCACGCCGGAGAGAACACCGCGCAGAATCGCGCCACCAGCCCGCAACGGCCCGGCTCTTCGCTCTCCACTCTCCACTCTCAGCTCTCGATCTCCTCAAAGAACACTATCTGCTTGAATTCCTCATAGCGCTGCGTGATCTCGGCCTTGGTGAGGCGTTTGAAGCGGTTGAGGCTGAAATCCTGGACGTTGAAGCTGGCCAGGGTGCTGCCGTAGACTACGGCCTTGCGCAGCGTGTCGTGAGTCAGTTCGCCGGCGCTGGCGACGTAGCCCATGAACCCGCCCGCGAAGCTGTCCCCCGCGCCGGTGGGGTCGGCGACTTCTTCGAGGGGGTAGGACGCCGCCGAGAAGCACATGCGCTCGTCGCAGTACATCACCGCGCCGTGCTCGCCCTTCTTGACGATCACGTAGCTGGGGCCGAGGTTGTGGACCTGGGTCGCGGCTTTGGTGAGGTTGACGGTGCCGGTGAGCTGGCGGAGTTCGGCGTCGTTGATGAAGACGACATTGACGCGGCTCATGACCTCGCGGAGCGCGTCGGGCTTGCCGGTGATCCAGAAGTTCATGGTGTCCATGGCGGTGAGCTTGGCGTTGGGCACCTGATCGAGGACCTTGAGCTGCAGCTCGGGGTCGATGTTTGCCAGAAACACGAACTCGGAGGACTTGTAGGACTCGGGCAGCTCGGGGCGGAAGTCCTGGAAGACGTTAAGCTCGGTGGCCAGGGTGTTGGCCTGGTTCATGTCGCCTTCGTAGGTGCCGGCCCAGTGGAAGGTCTTGCCGCCGGGCACGACCTGGAGGCCCTCCGTATCGATCCCGCGCGAGCGTAGAAACGCCAGGTGCTCGGCGGGGAAGTCCTCGCCAACGACGCCGACTATGCGCACCGGCGCGAAGAAGCTGGCGGCGACCGACGAATACGTCGCCGCGCCCCCCAGCGCCCGCTCGGCCTTACCCGAGGGCGTCTGGACCGAGTCCAGCGCGACGCTGCCTACAATAAGCACATGGTTTTGCGACATGGAACAACCTCGCGAATGCTTAATGGTTAATGTTGAATGGTTAATAGCGGCCCTGGTATCCTTTTGCACAAAACAAAATGGCGCCACGCTCGCGCTGACCACGATATTGTTCTGCCGGAAACGCGGAAATGCCGTGTGAAAAGCCTGCAGATTTGACGGCTGAGGGAGCGGCTGAAATTCCTCCCCATGTACACAGTGACGACGAGAGGGCCGTTTTTCACGCAAATTTCCGGTATATTTCAGTTAAATGTTGTTCACATGTGGCGTTTCGGGATTCCGTTCCGCCATGCTCCCGAAGCCTCGACGCGCCGTCATTCACCGATCTCCCATCTCTCGCTGCGCTCGATCATCGCCATTCCTTTGGCGATATCCAAGCGGCCGAGCACCTTGCCCGTGCGTGATGCAAAGACCATGGACTTGGTGGCGTCGTCTACATAGACGCACTCGGCCCAGTCTGGCCGGCTCGGCTGCCATCCAGGCATGGAGCTCGTGTAGAGCAGTTTCCAGGGCTTAGGATCGCTCCGACTGGCGGGACAGCGAGCGTAGACGTAAGCCCGCGGTATTCTGACCCCTGAGCCGATGTCGAATAGAAGCGTGAGCCACTCCTCCGACAGCGCGTAATACGAGCCTTCGTACGGGGCCTCATCCGCCCAAGCGACGATCTCCGCTCTGGACTCCGCGTCCTTGGGAGGGTGGGATATGTATGCCCAAGGATAATGGACGCCGTGGCTCTCTGCCGCAGGAGTCGTGGGCTCGACTCGTTGAGTCGCGTCCAGCAGCAACGTCCCGAACGCAAGCTGGAACATGGCAATGAAGAAAGCCGCAGTCAAACCGGCAGTCAGCGCGGCTGGGATCATCGACCTGCGGCGCCACTCTCTTACGAACGCGCTGTCCTGCTTCTGCTCCGGCGTCAGTGGGACAAGCCACAGCCAACGTGCGAATAGGGCGCTAGCCAGGACGATCAGGCCAGCGGCAACGGCATACAGCGACATGTAGACCCAGACTCCTGTGCTCATGACCGCACCTCCGTTCCCTTTCTACCTTTCCGGCTTTCTCCCTTTCGCGATGAGAATCCCTTCCGCGTTCTCCGCTACTTCCGCGCCTCCGCGCTTCTCGCCTTCAGCACCAGCCCCACGAGCTTGCGCAGGGACCAGACCTTTGCGATCTTGTTGCGCGGGTCCATGGCAAGGCGGTAGAGCCATTCCAGGCCGTGGCGCTGCCACCATTCCGGGGCGCGCTTGACCTTGCCTGAGAACACGTCGAACGACCCGCCGACGCCCATCGCGACGCACACGCCCAACTCATCCATGTTCATCACGGATGAACTTCTCCTGGCGAGGAATTCCCATCGCGACCAGCAGCGCCTTCGCGCCCGAAGCCTTGACCAGCCCGGCGATCTCGCGGTCGCGGGAGGGTTCGAAGTAGCCGTCGTGCGTGCCCGCGATCCGCAGGCCGGGGTGCTGCTTCGCGAGGTTCGTGGCGGCCTGTTCGGCCACAGCGGGCGCCGCGCCGAGGAAGTAGATCGAGAACCCGTCCTCGGCGGCGATCCGGCACAGCTCGCGCGCGATCTCGACTCCGCTCACGCGCTCGATTAAGGGCGTGCCGAGCTTACGCGCGGCCCAGAGCACGCCCGCGCTGTCCGGCGTGACGAGGTCGGCTGAGTTGACAAGCTCGCGGAAATTCGGCGTCACCTTGCGCGCGGACGATGCCGGATGCGTCAGCGGTGACGATGATGTGCGGGTTTCCGCTCGCGACGTAGCCGCGGATCAGGTCGAGCGTCGCGGGCATATCGACGCGGTGAATCTTCACGCCCAACAGCGTTATGGAGGGCGTCTCATCCATCTCGCGCCACCCGCCGATAGGCGATAAAGAGCTTCCTGCCGAGGAGCAGATCGAGCTTGCCGTGCGCGGCGAAGGGGATGCGCTGCAGCTTCGCCATCAGCCACAGCAGCGGGACCAGCCCGAGCAGCAGTATCGAGGAGTTCTGCCGCTTGTCCACGCCGACCTTTGCGATCTCGAAGCCGTTTCGATGCGCGAGGTAGAGGTATTGATCGAGCGTGAGCGAGTTGACATGCTCCAGCCCGTGCTTGTTCTCGAAATCGAGCGGTTTGAAGCTGTAGAAGAACCCGCACGCGAGGAAGCGAATCCGCGACTTGAGCGAGAGGATGTTGGGCGTGGACATCGCGAACACGCCGCCGGTTTTGAGCACCCGCGCCGCTTCGGCGAAGAGGCGGTCCGGGTCGACGAGGTGCTCCATTACCTCGACCGCGACCGCGGCATCGAAGGATGCGTCATCATAGGGCAGGCTCTGGGTGAGGTCGGCCTGGCGGCACTCCACCTGATCGCATCTGAATATCTCGGGGTGAAGCTCGCAGGCTGCAACGTCGAAGCCGGCGTCGTTGAGTTTCGCTGAGAGCGCGCCCTGCCCCGCGCCGACGTCAAGCACCCTGATTCCTGGCTCCAGCAGCTTGGCGAAGAAGGCCAGGAATCGGTCGTGCGTGCCGGGTATTGCCATTTCGCCGGTTTGATCGTTCATATCACCTGTCAGCCGCCGGCGCTCTTCGCGCGAGAAAGCGCAGAGCGGCCAGGTCAGCAGCAAATGGTAACGCTGCAAGCGCAACCCAGACGTTCAGGCTTACAGCAAACACGATGACGAGAAGGATTATTACAGCCACATCCACGTTCACCGCCAACTTCACCGCCCGCGTTCCCCGCGTAATGAGGGCAATTCCAGCCCAAGCGAAAGGGACGCCCAACAGAAGAACCACGGCTCCGGGAAAAAGCACTTCCAGGCCGTTCTCCACCGGCTTGTTGGGCGGAGTGAGCTTGACGACCAAAGCCCAGCTCAGAGCAAGCGCGGTAACAACGTGCGCCGCGCCCAGAATAGTCAGCACGGTTGTTCGATCAGTCATAATGCGCCACAGCGTCTCCTTCTGCCGCCAATGATTAAACCGCAAGGCAGGGTGTTGTGTCAAGGAAACGGCGGGATTGGCAAAGTCCCGGCAGTTGCGGTATAGTATAAGCTGACGATTCCGTCGGCGGCAACGACTGCGCGGACCGGCAAAGGAGAACCTCTCGTGATTTCAACTGCTACTGACTACTACGTGAAGGATATAAGCCTGGCCGATTTCGGCCGCAAGGAGATCGTGATAGCCGAGAAGGAAATGCCCGGGCTGATGGCGACCAGGGAGAAATACGGCCCCGCGAAGCCTCTGGCCGGCGCGCGGATCATGGGCTCGCTGCACATGACCATCCAGACCGCCGGTACTCATCGAGACCCTCGCGGAACTGGGCGCCGACGTCCGCTGGGCAAGCTGCAACATATTCTCGACGCAGGACCACGCCGCCGCCGCGATTGCCGACCGGGGGATTCCCGTCTTCGCGTTCAAGGGCGAGACGCTCGAGGAATACTGGGCGTTCACCAAGAAAGCCATGACCTGGCCGGACGGCGGAGGCCCGACCCTGATCGTAGACGACGGCGGCGATGCCACGCTGCTGGTCCACCGCGGCTATCGTGCCGAGGAGAACCCGGCGATTCTCGATGAGCCGACCGATAACAAAGAGCTGGCCATCGTCAACGAGGTCTATCCGCAAGTCGCTTGCCGAGGATCCGACCTTCTTCCACAGGGTCGTGAAGGATCTCCGAGGAGTCTCCGAGGAAACCACCACGGGCGTCCACAGGCTGTACCAGATGCTCGAGAAGGGCGAATTGCTCTTCCCGGCGATCAATGTGAACGACTCCGTGACCAAGAGCAAGTTCGATAACATCTACGGCTGCCGCGAGTCGCTGGTGGACGGCATCAAGCGTGCGACCGATGTGATGATCTCCGGCAAGATCGCTTTGGTCTGCGGCTACGGCGACGTTGGCAAGGGTTCGGCCGAATCGCTTGCGGGCCAGCACGCTCGCGTGTGGGTGACTGAGATCGACCCGATCTGCGCGCTTCAGGCATGCATGGCCGGCTACACCGTGACGACTGTCGAGGATGCGCTGCCCTACGCCGAGATCTACGTGACGGCCACCGGCAACTGCAACGTCATCACCGCGGAGCACATGTCCAAGATGAAGGACCAGGCCATCGTCTGCAACATCGGCCACTTCGACAACGAGATCCAGGTCGACCGCATGAAGGCCTGGCCCGGCATCAAGCACACAAACATCAAGCCCCAGGTGGACGCGTTCACCTTCCCGGACGGCCACACCATCTACTTGCTCGCCGAAGGCCGCCTGATAAACCTCGGCTGCGCTATGGGGCATCCGAGCTTCGTCATGTCCAACTCATTCACCAACCAGACCCTGGCACAGATGGACCTGTGGAGCCACGAGTACGAGGTCGGCGTGTACCTGCTCTCGAAGAAGCTGGACGAGGAAGTGGCCAGACTGCACCTTGCCAAAGCTGGGCGCGAAGCTGACGGAGCTGACGCCAGGAACAGGCGGATTACATCGGCGTGCCGAAGGACGGACCGTTCAAGGCGGAGCATTATCGCTACTAGATTGGGGTGATTGCAGTGAACGACGAGGAGTTGCTTGAGCGCGTAGTGATCAATCCGAAAGTGATGCTGGGCAAGCCTGTTATAAGAGGGACCAGGCTTACGGTTGAATACATAACAGACGGCCTAGCTCACGGCGCGTCAGCGGACGATCTGATTGCGGAATACGATGGGCTTGTGCTGAACGATATTTCAGCCTGCCTGTTGTTCGCTCAGAGATCGCTCTCTGAGACTGATTACCTGCCGCTGCTGGCAGAGGCGTCATGATGCGCTTCATCGTTGATGAGTGCACCGGCCCCGTGGTTGCGCGCAAACTGCGGGAGCAGGGACATGACGTCTTGTCCGTCTACGAGGAAGCTCGCGGAATCGACGATGATGAGGTGATCCGCCGCGCCTTTGCCGAGAAGAGGATACTCATTCGGCTTCGCGATCAAAGTGCGGCGGCGAAGGGTAGCGGCGGTCACGCGGCTCCTTGCGCTATATTCGCACAGGATCGAAGGCGCGTTTGTTGTGGTTACTGAGAGACAGGTCCGCTCTGCGAGATTGCGCGAAGAGTAACGTCTACTTCCCGTTCCCATTCCTGCGGTACTGGATCCACGATCACCCCATCAAACACCGCGGCGCTGGATTTCACGCTGCAGTGTTCGCCGACCACGCACCTTTCGAGCACCGTGTTCCACATGACGCACGCGCCTTCCCAGAGCACGCTCTGCTTGACCACGGAACCCTTCTCGAGCACGCAGTTGTCCCCCAGAATGGAGTATTCGAGTAGTCTGGCGCCCTTCTCTATCCTGCAGTTGTTGCCGATCACCACGGGATAGCCGATCTCGGCGCTGGGGTCGATCTCCACGTTCGCTCCCATCCACACGTATTTGCGCGTCTCTGGGACGGGGATCTTGCACTCCAGGCGGCCGTTGAGAGCGTCGCGATGGGCGTCCTGATACTGCTTGAGGCTGCCGACGTCCTTCCAGTAGCTCGAAGTGAGATACCCGAAGAAGCGGGCGCGCTGTTCGAGCAGCATGGGGAATAGATGGTTGCCGAAGCCGTAGGGGGTGTGCTTGGGGATCAGTTCGAGGACCTGGCGGTCGAAGACGTAGACGCCGGTGTTGGCGGAGTTGGAGAAGATCACCTCGCCCTTGGGCTTTTCGAGGAATCGGGATATGCGGCCGCGGTCGTTGAGCAGGGCGATGCCGTATTCGGAGGGGTCGTCCACCAGCGAGAGCGCGATCGTGGCCATCGCCTTCTTGTCCTGGTGGAACCGCACGAGGCGGCGCAGGTCGAGGTCGGCAAGGTCGTCGCCGCCGACGACGATGAACGTGTCCTCGTCGAAGAAGTCCTGGCAGCGCTTGACGGAGCCCGCGTCGCCCCAGAGCTGTTCTTCGGGGGAGTATTTGATGTTGACGCCCCACTTCTTGCCGTTGCCGAAATAGCTCTGGATCTGATCGCCGAGGTAGTAGAGGTTGACCATGATGTCCTTGATGCCGTTGCGTGCAAGCATCTCGACGATGTGCTCCATAACCGGCTTGTTCACGATCGGGACAAGCGGCTTGGGAACGTTTCGGGTCAACGGATCGAGCCGGGAACCGACGCCGGCGGCCAGTATCATAGCTTTCATAGCGAGACTCCCGAATTACGAATTACGAAATACGAAATACGAGTTACGAGTTGGCTAGCGCGGGGCTCTGCTTAGTGATCTTAAAGCTCTTGCGCTGGATCGCGCCGTCGTTCATCGTCCGTGCTTCCCTTACCAATCCGTATTTAGTATTTCGTAATTCGTAACTAATACGCCTCTGCTTGTGATGCAAGTTCCGCTACGCATTCTCGTACAGCGCCAATGACTTGTTCCACATCCGCGTCGGAGAGCTCCGGGAACATGGGCAGGCTCAGGACCTCGGCGGCGGCTTTTTCGGATTCGGGGAGGTCGCCGGGTTTGTAGCCGAGGGGCCGGTAGGCGAACTCCAGGTGGAGCGGGTTGGGATAGAAGATCTTGTTGCCGATACCGCGCTCGGTGAGCCTGGCGGCGAGCTCGTCGCGCCTGGCGAATCTGATCGTGAACTGATGGTAGATGTGGCTGTTTTCGGGCCTGGATATGGGCAGCCCGATGGGCAGGTCGCGGAATGCCTCGATGTAGCGGGCGGCGATGGCCCCGCGCGCCTCGTTCCAGCCCGCCAGATACTTCAGTTTGACTCGAAGGACCGCCACCTGGAACTCGTCGAGGCGCGTGCAGTAGCCGACGTGTTCGTAGGTATACGTCGAGTCGTGGCCGATGTCGCCCTGGCCGTGGAACCGCAGTGATTTGGCGAGCTTGTAGACCTTTTCGTCACTCGTGAGGACCATGCCGCCGTCGCCGCACGCGCCGAGGTTCTTGGTCGGGTAGAAGCTGAGCGTGGACGCGTCGCCATACGCGCCGATGCCCCTGCCGTTGTGCGCTGCGCCGACCGCCTGCGCGCCATCGTAGATCACCTTCAGGCCGTGGTCGCGCGCGATTGCGTCGATAACGGTCGCGTTCGCGCACTGGCCGTAGAGGTGGACGGGCAGTATCGCGCGGGTTCGGGGCGAGATTCGGGCCTCGATGAGCGCGGGGTCGAGGTTGAAGTCAATGGGGTCGATGTCGGCGTAGATGGGTTTCGCGCCGACGATCATGATCGCCTCGGTGGTCGCGACAAACGTGAACGGCGTTGTGATGACCTCATCGCCGGGGCCGACTCCGCACGCCGCGAGCGCGATGACGAGGGCGTCGGTGCCGGAGTTGACCGCGACGCCGTACTTCGCCTCGCACGCCTCCGCCACCTCGGCCTCAAGCGCCGCCATGTTCGGCCCGAGCACGAACCCGCCCGAGTCCAGCACAGCCTGCACCGCCGCCGATAGCTCGTCTTTGAGAGCCAGATTCTGCGCTTTGGGGTTCACAACGGGTATGGGCATGATGCGCTCCTGAAGTCAGAAGTCGGAAGTCAGAGGTCAGAAGGGCCTCCGCACACTGACAGTATTATCCCGCTTTAACGATGGGCTGTCAATAAAACGGCCCGGCGCATCGCGCTGGGCCATTCGTAACTCGTCATGCGTAATTCGTAACTACTTCCCGCCTGCCACCAGGCAATCGAGGATTCGGACGGTGGGCATTATGCGGCCGGGCTCTTCGCGGTAGTCGCTGGAGACCTGATCGACGTTTGCGAGCATGTCCAGGAAGCTGCCGCCAACCATCGCGTTCATCACGGGGTAGGCAAGCTCGCCGTTTTCGATCACAAAGCCGAAGTCGACCGAGACGGACACGTCGCCGGTGACGCCGTTGGGGTGGATGCCGCCCATATTGATGTAGAGGCCCTCTTTGGTGTCGCGGATGATCTCGGTCGCCGGTCATCGTGCCGAGCTTGGGGATCACGTTCGAGGGCGATGCCCCGCCGCCGCGCGAGCCGTGACCGGTGTTCGCCACGCCGGCCTTGCCCGCCGTGTAGGAGCCGTAGAGATAGGACTTGAGCACGCCGTTTTCCATGATGACCAGCGGCTCTGTCGGGAAGCCCTCACTGTCCCACCGGCGCGAGCTCATGCCCCGCGCGATGTGGGGCTCGTCGGTGATGGTGATCACGTCGGAGCCGATCTTTTCGCCCAGCTTGCCCTTCATAAACGACCTGCCGCGCTGGATCCCTTCGGCGTCGGCGCTGTGGGCGACGCTGTCGAAGATCGAATTCGAGGCGAGCGGGCCGAGTATGATCGGCATCCGCCTGGTCTCGTTCTTGCGCGCGCCCAGGAACTTCATCGCCTCTTTGGCCGCGCTCGCGCCGATTCCCTCAGGCTCGAAGTCGTCGAGAACACGCGCCGAAGTCGAAATCCTAGAAACTGCCCACGTCGTCCCCGCGCCGCACGATCGCCATGATGTAGCCGCCGATGTAGGAACCGTCCGACGCGACCGAGACGCCACGCGAGTTCACGAGCGCGTGCGAGCCGTACCACGACGAGACGCCGCCCTGCACGGTCGCATCCGAGCAGACCGCTACCGCCCCATCGACGTTGGCGAGCGCGGACTTGATAAGCTGCTTGATGTCGATGTCGGCGATGCGGGGGTCGCAGAGACCCGCGATTTCCGGGTAGCTGCCGGCTGGGCCGGGCAGGGAGATGAAGTCCGGGTCTGGCTCGGCGAGCTTTGCGAGCCGCGCGGCGTTGCTGCCGGCCTCGACCGCCGCCTCGACGGTGGCCTTGTCGGTGCTCGACCAGCCCGTGCCGCCCTTGCAGATCGCGCGGACGGACACGTGGCCGCCCTGCCGCGAGTCGCAGGACTTGATCGCGTTGCGTTCCAGGTCCACGCTCTGGCTGCGCCCGAAACCCGCGCTCACGTCGGCGAATTCCGCGCCGCCCGATACCGCCGCGTCGCACGCCGCCTGGGCGATCTTCAGCAAGCTGTCTTTGTCCATGTCGCTCCTCAGTACCAAGTTTGAAAGTTGAAAGTTGAAAGTTGCAAGTTGGGAAGGCGCACGGCGCGCAACTTTCAACTTTGAACCTGCAACCTGTAACTATCCCTTCTTCTGGCCACCGACCACGAGTTCTTTGACTCGGATGTGCGGGCCGCCGTTATCGACGTGCATGCCCTGGCCGTCCTTGCCGCAGGTGCCGGGCATGTTCATCTCAAAATCGTTCGCGACGGCATCGATATTCATCAGCGTCTCGAGGGTCATCCCCGCGACCGACACGTCTCGAAGCTGCTCGGCAAGCTCGCCGTTGCGGATCATTATGGCCTCTCCGGCGTGGCACGTATACTGGCCGCGCTCGCAGAAGACGTAGCCGTATTCGCCGCCGCGCAGATAGACGCCGAGGTCGATGCCCTTGACCAGGTCCTCGAAGGTCGATTTGCCCGGCTCGATATATGTGTTGCTCATGCGGACGATCGGCCGGCAGCCGTAGTCCTGCGCACGCGCGCTGCCGTTGGGTTTGACGCCCATCTTGGCCGCCGTTTCCAGGCTGTGCATGTAGCCCTTGAGGATGCCCTTTTCGATGATGACGCGTTTGGCGCCGGGCGTGCCCTCGGAATCATACTCGAACGTGCCCCACTTGCCCGGTATGGTCGAATCGTCGATGATCGTGACCAGCTCCGAAGCGATCTTCTCACCGAGCTTGCCCTCGATGATCGACGTTCCGCTGAGGATATGGTCGGCCTCGGCGTTGTGGCCGATAGCTTCGTGTGTGAGCAAGCCGGTCACCGACGGGTGGAATATCACCGGCATCTTGCCGGCGGGCGGTGGCGCGGCCTTGAGCAGAGAGAGGACCAGGTTCGCGGCCTTGACCGTGAAGTCCTCAGGCCCGGTCCGCTCCACAAGCTCGAAACCGACCGGCTCGCCGACGCGCTTGCTCGCCTTCTGGAGGATATCGCCATCTTTCGCGACGACCATGGCGTGGATCATTGTGCGGATCGATTCCTTGCGGACGCACGTGCCCATGGTGTTGCAGAGCGTCTCGACGTCCACGCGGTCGTAGTAGCCGACTATGGAGTTTGCCAGCTTGTCCCCGATGATTTTGGTTGCCGCCTGCTCGTAGCATTCCAGCGCGGCCATCTTTCGCTCGACGCCCACGAGGCGAGGGTCTATCTCGACCTTTGCCACGACTTCCCGCTCGATAGGCTCGACCTGGGTCACGCAGCCTTCTTCCGCGCGAGCGGAGGACGCTTCGGCCATCGCGAGCGCGGCGTCGAGCGCCGAGAGCGCCATGTCGTCGTCGAAGTCCGATACCGAGGCGAACCCCCACGCGTGGTCCTTGAGAACGCGGACGCCGAGGCCCCTGGACGCGCCCATGTTGAGCTTGTCCGCGCGGCCGTCCTGGCGGGTGATGCCGGTGTTCTCGGTTTCGAACACGCGCGCGTCGGCAAACTCCGCGCCCCGTGCCTTGGCTCTATCGCATATAGATCGGAGAAGGTCTTTCATGTTGGTTCCTCTGTGGTTGCAGTGGCGTACATGGTGTTTCGCCGCCCGGCCGCTAGTTCCTTCCGGGAACTCGTCTGTATTTGCCCGGAGAATGCCCGGCCCAAACCAGTCCCGGGGCCGCCCTTCGATACACTTCGTTACTCAGGGCTGACGGGGTGGGGTATTCCCGCGAGACCAATACCAGGCGCACGGGTGTGTTCAGTTTTCCGGGAAACTTGTCGTAGGAGGCGTTTCCAAACGCCGATTCCCGTGCACAACGCCTGGGCATTCGGGTTCTGGAAAACCCTCCTACAGCAGTGCAATTAGCGGAGAACTTCTAAGTAACTCGCTGTTTCTGAGCGTGTTACTCCATTCGATAACCCGGCGCACCGGGCGGGACACTGAACTCATTCAGGCGCACTGTCGTTCGTCTGGGATTATGTCACCCCTAACTCGTCTGGGATTTTGTCACGGCTGGTCTTCTCCAGGGGTGATTGGCCGCTGGCTTGGAGATGGTCTTAGGCTTAGTTTCTATGACAGTGGTTTCCTGCTTCTGCGGGTAGCTCTTTGGCGCAGTCCATTGGCATTCCTCAACGTAGCGGCCGTTGATGGCCTGGACCCGGATCGCGGCGGGCGGGATGACCGGAGGGTTTGTCCTGGCGATGCAGATACCCTTGTAGAAGACCTTCAGGCTGCCGTCGAACCTCTGCTGGACTTCGACGAGGCATCCTGAGTAGCTTCTGCTGGCAGGACCCGGCGGGATACGCAGGATCGTGCCAAACAGCGAGATGGTGTTGTCCTTAGCCACGGTGCGCCTGTATTTGAAGCAGAAGGCGGAGTCCCAGTCCAGCGACGTACCGAGCTTTCGCCATACGCTCTCGGGGTCGCCAGCCTTGCGAGAGAAGCGTCTGTTGTGGTCGGTCACGACTCTATCGAGCACTTCGGTGGCTTGCTCCATGTCGGAGGCCTTGGCCAGCCTCAGTTCGCTTACAAGTCGGTCCTGAAACGTGCCCCACAGTCGCTCGACTCGGCCCTTGGCCTGAGGAGAATGGGCAGCGATTTGACGCACACCCAGCTCTTCCATCAGCCGGCCGAACTGCGTCGGCGCACGTTTTCCATCAAGCTCTTCGAGCAGCGTATCGGGCTCGGCGGCGTCTCGCTCAAAGATGCCGTGACGATCGCGGTATACGGTCTCGGGAATCCCATACTTGCTGGCCACCTTTCGCATCAGCAAGAAGTAGCCTTGGGAATCCTCGTGGCCTCGGAACAGAGCTCCCACCACCTTGCTTGTGGCGTCGTCTATGGCGCCTACAAGGCACATCCTGGGGCCTCTGCCCTCCAGCCAGTCGTGGGGGCTGCCGTCGAGCTGTAGCATCGCTCCCTCGTGGTTCCTCCGTTGGCGGCGAGAGCGGTGCTTGGGCGGTCTGCGCGTCTTTGGGCTCGCGTATCCCGCAACCTTGAGAATGCGATCCACCGACGACGGGCATAGCTGTAGACCTTCCACCTCAGTCAGCTTCTCATGGAAGTGGCTGAAGTTGAAGCCGGCATACTTGCCCTTGTAGAGACTCACGACCTGCTCGGCCAGATCCTCCGGCAGAGCATGGCTCGCCGTCGTGCCTCTGCTGCCGTGGGCCAGCCCGGTCGGGCCTTCGGCCCTCAATCTCTTCTTGAGCCGCTGTACCTGGCGTATGCTCAGGCCCAAGGCCTGAGCAACCTGTGCGTTAGTCCGTCCCCCGAGGCCGGTCGTCGCCAGCACCACCGCCCGGCGGTTCTCTTTCTTAGTCAACCCTATTGTCTCCCTGCTCATGCATCAGATCATGTCACCCAACCCAGCGGGCAGACAAGGGGGGGGTGACATTTTCTCAGAGGAATTAGGGGGTGACAGATTCCCAGACGAAGGACAACTCATTCAGGCGCACTTGACAACGGGCGCCGCACCGCCTATTATCTTTCCGGCGCGACTGGCGATTGGGCGGAATTGACCGCCGGGGAGCGCCGAGTGTGCAAAATGCCGTTCGCCTGGGCAGACATCGGCCCGGGCACGTCGCGTCCGGGCGCGGATGAATCATTCATGGAGGCGCTCCGATGACGCAAACGACCCTTTCGCTTCGATACGGCACCAACCCCAACCAGACCCCCGCACAACTCGTCTTCGACGAGGACAGCCCGCAAGTCGAGATACTCAACGGCGCACCGGGCTACATCAATGTCCTCGACGCCCTCAACGGGTGGCAGCTCGTGCGCGAGCTCAAGGCCGCGCTGCATGTGCCCGCGGCGGCATCGTTCAAGCACGTCAGCCCGGCGGGAGCGGCGGTGTATGCCCCGCTTTCGGACGCGCTGGCGAAGGCCTACTTCGTCGATGACATGGAGCTCAGCCCGCTTGCCGTGGCATACGCGAGGGCGCGCGGGTCGGACCGGGTGTCGTCGTTCGGCGATTTCGTCTCGCTGAGTGACACCTGCGACGTGTCAACTGCGAACCTCATCGCGCGCGAGGTCTCGGACGGCGTGATCGCGCCGGGTTACGACGAGGACGCGATGGCGGTACTGAGCAAGAAGCGCGGCGGCAAGTACCTGGTGATGCGGATCGATCCCGACTATGAGCCGCCCGCGACGGAACGCAGGACCGTTTTCGGCGTCGTGCTGGAACAGAAGCGCAACGACGTGCGGATCGACGAGACCGCGCTGGCGAACGTCGTCACGAAGCGCAAGGAGATCCCCGACGAAGCCAAACGGGACCTGATCCTGGCACTGATCACGCTCAAGTTCACGCAGTCCAACTCGGTATGCTTCGCCTGCGACGGACAGACGATCGGGGTCGGCGCGGGGCAGCAGTCGAGGGTGCACTGTGTGCGGCTGGCCGGCGGCAAGGCCGATCTGTGGCGGCTGAGGCAGCATCCACGGGTGCTGGAGCTGAAGTTTCCTGAGGGCCTCAAGAGGGCGGAAAAGAACAACGTCATAGACTGCTTCCTCAGCGACGACCTTACCCCGCCGGAGCAGGCCGATCTGCTGTCCAAGCTCGACAGCAGCTTCCCGAAGCTGTCGCGTGAAGAGAAGGCGCAGTGGATCGGCGGCCTGGCCGGGGTTTCGCTGGGGTCGGACGCGTTCTTCCCGTTTCGTGACAGCATAGACCGGGCGAGCCGGAGCGGAGTCGAATATATAGCGCAGCCCGGAGGCTCGACCCGCGACGACGCCGTGGTCGCCGCCGCCGACGAGTATGGCATGGTCATGGTCATGAACGGGATAAGGCTGTTTCATCACTGATTGTCCGGCGCGTAGACAAAGCCTCCGGCAGAGGCTATAATGCACTGAGAATTGTCGAGTCTGTTTCGGGAGGCGAGCACTGTGGGAATCGACGAAGCGAAGCAGTTGACGAGCGAAGGCGCTCAGTTGTTCAAAGAAGGCAGGCTCGACGAGGCGATTGCCAAGCTCAAGGCGGCAATCGAGGAATAACCCTCCAGCGCGCAGGCGCATTCCTATCTGGGAGCGGCCTACGCGACCAGCGGGCAGCTTCCGCTGTCGGTCGAGCAGTTTGAGGCGGCTGTCGATCTCGATCCGGACAGCGCCGCGCATACGTTCAACCTCGGCCAAGCGTTCGAGAGCTCCGGAAACAAGGAGCGCGCGCAGACCCTCTACGAGAAGGCGCTGGTGCTCGACCCGAACTACGCGCGGGCGCGGCAGCGCCTGGAGTCATTGACCGGCAAACCGGTCGCCGCGCCGCCGCCACCTCCTGCTCCATCGACTACGCCTGCCGCCCCGCCAAGCCAGCCTCCGGCACAGACACTGCAGGCCCCGGCACGGACGCTTTCGGCACCCGCCGGTCCGCCTCCTGCTCCGTGGGAGTCCCAGCCCGCGGCCGCTCCGCTCACCGGCCCGCCGCCTGTTGGCAGCCAACCGGGTTACGGCGCTCCGCCCGCCTACGGCGCACCGCCGCAGCAGGGCCAGAGCACGCAGTATGGCGCGCCGCCGAGGTATGATCCGTCGCTGGGGCTGGGCAAGAAGACCTACGGCTACAGCGGGTATTCCAGCTCCATCAAGCGGTTGGCGGCGGCGCTTCTGGACGGGCTTATACTCGGGGTGGTGCTGGTTCCTTTGTCGTTTGCTATGAGGCCCCCAATGCCCGCGATGACCCCCGGAGCTGCCCCCGGAGCAGAGGCCGCCGCAGGCGCCATGGCCGCGATCGGGTACGATGCAGGTCATCATGCTCCTGATAGAGGTGCTGTACTTTGTTGGCTTCAATACGGCGTTCGGGGCCACTCCCGGCAAGATGGCGCTCGGGATGAAGATAGTAAAGACAGACAGCTCCAACATCGGCTTCGGCACGGCCCTGGGGCGCTATCTGCTGCAGAGCCTGTTCTCCATGCTAACGTGTGGGCTGTTCTACATCTCGATCCTGGTCAACAGCGAGAACAGAGGCTGGCACGATCAGATAATGGACACGATGGTTGTGGACAAGTGACGGCTTCCCCGCTGTGGTAGAATAGACTCACGAACTATCGGGGGATTACCGGCGGATGAAGCGAGTCCTTCTACTGTGCCCACTTATCGCACTGCTCGCCTTGAGCACGGCATACGCGCGGCCGAGCGTGAAACTCATCGTCTGGGGCCTGCAGGCAAGCGAGGAAGCCGCTGGTCAGCGCGCGCAGGTCGCGGAGTTCGAGCGGCGCAACCCCGGCGTCAAGGTCAGCGTGCTTTCCATGGGCGCGGGCCAGATGAACCCCCAGAAACTGATGACCGCCATAGTCGGCAAGACCCCGCCGGATGTTATCAACCAGGACAGATTCACCATCGGCGACTGGGCCTCGCGCGACACCTTCGTTGACCTCACCCCCCTCATCAAGCGCGACCACGACAGGCCCGACGGCGTTCGGCCCGAGGACTACTACGTTCCCTGCTGGAAAGAGGCGTGCTATAAGGGCAAGGTCTACGCGATTCCGAACTCCACCGACGACCGATTTCTCTTCTACAACAAAACGCTGTTCGCAGAGGCCGGCCTGACGCACCCGCCGCGCACGTGGAGCGAGCTCAAGGGATATGCGGTCAAGCTCACCAAACGCGCAAAGGACGGCTCGATCTCGCGGATCGGGTTCATTCCCAACTGGGGCAATAGCTGGCTCTACCTCTACTCCTGGCAGGCGGGCGGGGAGTTCATGAGCCCGGACGGCCGCACGTGCACGATGGACAACCCCGACTCAGTCCGCGCGCTGGAGTATATGGTCAGCGTCTACGATGCGCTCGGCGGCGCGGCGAAGGTGGATCGGTTCCAGTCCGGATTCCAGCCGGATGCGCTCGATCCGTTTCTGACGGGGCGGGTCGCGATGAAGATCGACTGCGACGGCGCAGCCAACAACATCGCCCGATTCAACCCCGACCTCAACTTCGGTGTCGCGCCCGCGCCCGTACCCGACGAGCGGTTCGCGCAGACCGTTTCCAACGTCAGATACGATCCGGACGGGGTCGCGCTCGGGATTCCAAGGGCGGGGTGGGAGAAGTTGAAGAGCGGCGGCGTGGTCAAGGGCCGGTTCAACGGTCAGGAGCGGTATATCACGTGGTCGGGCGGGTTTTCGTGGGCGATTCCGGTCGGGGCGAAGCACACCGAGCTTGCATGGAAGTTCATCAAGTGGATGGACAGCCCCGAGGCGGGGCTGATCGCCGCCGCCGCGCAGAAGGAGTATAACCTGCGCAAGGGGCGGCCGTTCGTGCCGACCATGCACGCCAACCAGCGCTACAACTCGGCGGTGTTCGAGCAGTTCGCGCCGAAGGTCGCCAAGTTCCGCAACTCCGTGCGGTTCGCGCTTTCGATGATGCCATATTCGCGCTACCGGCCGGTCACGTTCGTCGGCCAGCCGCTGTGGGACGAGCACGTGCGCGCGTTCAACAACGCCACACACCACGGCGAGACGCACATGACGGCCAAGCAGGCCATGACCGACGGGACCAAGATCGTGCAGCGCGAGCTCGACCGCGTGTTCGACCGCGAGCGCAATCCGGTCGTGCCGATGGCGGCGCTGTGGGGCGTGATATTGGCGATCATATTCGGGCTGGTTGGGGTGCTGGTCGCGCTGGCGAGAAGGACGGGTCGGGTGGGGTCGCTGATGAGAAGCGAGGCCATCGCGGGCTACACGTTCGCGTCGCCGTGGCTGATCGGGTTTGGGATCCTGACGATCGGGCCGATCGTGGCGTCGATTGTGTTCAGCTTCTGCGACTACGACGTGCTGCACCAGGCGCGGTGGTTCGGGCTGGGCAACTACGGCCAGTTGTTCACGTACGACTGGGGGATCGTCTCCAAGGCGCTGTATAACGCGGTGTTTCTGGCCGCGATCGGGCTGCCGCTGGGGATAATGACGGGCCTTGCGATCGCGATGCTGCTCAACGCGAACGTGAAGGGCATGAGCTGGTATCGGACGCTGTATTACCTGCCGTCGATCGTGCCGGTAGTGGCGAGCGCGGTGCTGTGGCTGTGGGTGCTCAACCCGGAGTGGGGGATCGTGAACGCGGCGTGGAAGGCGACGCTGACCTCGTGGTTCGGCCTGCAGCCGCCGGGTTGGATCAGCCAGCCGGGGGAGTTCTTCGGGGCGCTTTCGTGGCTGTGGAAGCATACGCTGGGGCTTGTCGGAGCGGGGATGCCGAGCATTCTCGCGCAGCCGGCGAGCTATCTGGGGGCGAAGTCGGCGCTCATTACGATGGGCCTGTGGGGCGCGGGCGGCGGGATGATCATCTGGTTGGCGGGCCTGAAGGGGATTCCGCAGTCTTTCTACGAGGCCGCCGAGATCGACGGCGCGAACGCGTGGCAGAAGTTCCGCGCGGTGACGCTGCCGATGCTGAGCCCGTATATCTTCTTCAATCTCATAATGGGCACGATCGGCGTGCTGCAGACGTTCGACAACGTGTATGTGATGACCAACGGCCAGGGCGGGCCGGTCGATGCGACGATGATGCCGGTGCTGCTGCTGTTCAATAAGGCGTTTCGATACTTCGGCATGGGCTACGCGTCGGCGCTGGCGTGGCTGCTGTTTGCGATCATCCTCGCGTTTACCCTCTTCCAGCTCAAGATGGCGCCGAGGTGGGTGCACTACGAGGCGGAGAAGGGGAAGTAGGGAGTTACGAGTTACGAATTGCGAGTTACGAATTGTCACGGAGTGTTTGAGATCACAGATTGTGACCTCAAACGCGGAGCACCGGAGGTGGTCACAATCTGTGATTACCCCGGTACCAGCATAGGTTGTCGCAATTATCACATAACGTTTGATATTGCATTCTGCAAGATCAAACGCTTGAGGGGACACGAGCCGGTGGCCAATCAGTAACCCATTTGGCAGATGGCTCGGTGTGTCACGATTATCACAAAACGTTTGATGTCGCATTTTGCGACATCAAACGAGGAGGGTTCGATGGTTGAGAACGCTGTGGTTCCAATGGAAACGATAGCTCTGTCGATCGTCGTGCTGCGAGGCGAAAAGGTTATCTTGGACGCCGATTTGGCGCGTCTGTACGGGGTTACCACACAACGTCTCAATGAGCAAGTTCGCAGGAACCCTGACAGGTTTCCATGCGACTTCGCGTTCAGACTCACACGCGACGAGATCGGTTCAATGGCAGATGCAGCGCCGCCCAAGCGAGGTGGCACGCGCAAACTGCCACTTGCGTTCACCGAGCATGGCGCGGTCATGGCGGCGAGCGTTCTTAACTCTCCTCGCGCGGTGGAGGTCAGCGTCTTTGTCGTCCGCGCGTTCGTGAAGATGCGGGCGATATTCGCGGCGCATGAGGAGCTTTCGGACAGGCTCGACGAGCTGGAGGATCGGGTCGATAAGCACGATGAGCACATGGCGATGCTGATCGAGGCGATACGCCAGCTTGCCCTGCCGCCGGAGAGTTCCGACCGGCGTATTGGCTTTCGCGAAGAGAAGTGAGCAGAGGTCAGTTATGACATCAAAAGAGCGTGTTCTTGCGGCGTTTCATCATACGGAGCCGGACCGGGTGCCGATCGATTACTCGGCGAACCCGGGGATACACGGGCGGCTGCTGGCGCATTTCGGGCTGGAGGCCGGTGACGGCGTGGCGCTGCTCAGGGCGCTCGGGGTGGATTTCCGTGGCGTAGGCGCGCCATACACGGGGCCGAGACTGCACCCCGAGGTCCCGGACAGGCACGTCGATCCGGTATGGGGTCATCACTGCCGCTACGTCGAGCACGATACCGGCGGGTACTGGGACTACTGCGACTTCCCGCTGAAGGGCGCGACGCCCGAGACGGTCGCGGCGTGGCCGGTGCCGTCGCCGGACGATTTCGACTACAGCCGCGTTGCCGAGGGGTGCGCAAACAACGCCGAGTACGCGGTCTTTGCCGGCGGGGCGGGACTTGGCGACATCATCAACTCCACCGGGTTCGTCGCGGGCATGGAGGACACGCTGGTCGCGCTCGCGCTGGATGACGAGGCGATCCTGGCGCACATCGACCGGCGGCTGGGCGTGCTGTTGGAAGTCACTCGCAGGACCGTCGAGGCCGCGCGCGGAGGCATCGACTTCATGTGGATGGGCGAGGACCTGGGCACGCAGAAGAGCCCGATGATCAGCCTGGAGATGTTTCGCAAGCACATCCGCCCGCGGCACCAGAAGTTCATCGATCTGGCGAAATCGTTCGGGCTGCCGGTGATGATCCACACGTGCGGGTCGAGCAGTTGGGCCTACGAGGACTACATCGAGATGGGGATGGACGCGGTGGACACGCTGCAGCCGGAGGCGGTCGATATGTCTCCCAAGTATCTCAAGGAGCGCTTCGGCGGCAGGCTGGCGTTCCACGGCTGCATATCGACGGCGGGGCCGGTGGCGTACGGGACGGTCGAGGACGTCGTCGCGGATTGCCGCGCGACGCTGGACATAATGATGCCCGGCGGCGGCTATATGTTTGCCCCCACGCACGCGCTGCAGGACAACTCGCCGACCGAGAACGTGGTGGCGATGTATGAGTGCGCGAAGGAGCACGGAAGGTATTGAGTTACGAGTTACTAGTTACGAGTTACGAGTTGGGGACGGGCCAGTAGATGAGTTTCATGTTGTGGATCGTGGCGATTGCGCTCGTATATATCGCGCTGGCGAGGTTGCTCCTCGTTCTGGTGGACGGGCTCTGTAGGCGGCGGTGGCAAGCTCCACTCGGGTCTCTACTGCTGATTGTTCTTGGGTGGGCGGCCGGTATGTATTACGCCTCCGCATGGAGAGAGGCGTCCGGAAGGCCGGCTTGGACCGTGGCGGTCATTGCTAGTGCTGCGGGAGTAGTTGCGATCCTGGCTCACCTATGGTTGCGACAGACTGGAGAGAAGCTCACCTGGCAGGACGTCAAGCGGCGCAAGGAGCTCTCGCGGCAGATCAAGCTGCATCTGGCGCTGGTGACGGGCGCGATTGTGTTCTCGGTGCCGTTCTATTGGCTGGTGACGACGTCGCTCAAGCCGGACGAGCGAACCAATCAGTTTCCGCCCGATCTCTTTCCGATGAAGCAGGCCAGCGTGAAGATAGGCGGCGAGGATCATCAGGTCTACCTGATGAACGTCAAGGGCCGCGAGATCAGAGTCGCCAAGATGGCCGAGCTTGAAGGCGGCAAGTGGCAGGTACGGCCCGTCGGCAAGGCCAGCCCCATTGAGGTTGCCGGCGCCAGCCTCAGCCCCGACCTCCATCCGATCCTGCTCTGGCGCAACTACTCCGACGCGCTCGCGTTTCTGCCGCCGGAGTATAACCGCGGCTTGCGGCCGCTGTGGAACACGATCTACGTCACGCTGCTGGTGATCATCGGGACGGTGCTGTCGAGCTCGCTGGTGGCGTTTTCGTTCGCGAGGCTGCGTTGGCCGGGTCGGGACGTGCTGTTCGTCGTATCTGATCGCGACGATGATGATCCCGCCGGCGGTGACGATGCTGCCGGTGTTTCTGATCTTCCGGTCGCTGAACTGGATCGACACGCTGCGGCCGCTGTGGGTGCCGGCGCTGTTCGGGAGCGCGTTCAACGTGTTCCTGCTGCGGCAGTTCTTCATGACCATCCCCAACGACCTCGAAGACGCCGCCAAGATCGACGGCTGCTCCTATTTCACGATCTACTGGAAGATCATGATGCCGCTGATCAAGCCCGCGCTGGCCGCGATCACGATATTCGCGTTCATGGGCAGTTGGAACAACTTCATGGGCCCGCTGATCTATGTCAGCTCGCCGGAGAACATGACCCTCGCCTACGCACTGCAGCTATTCCAGGGCATGCACGGCGGCGAGCCCGCGATGATGATGGCGGCGGCGACGCTGGTGATGCTGCCCGTGCTGGCGGTGTTCTTCTTCACCCAGCGCTACATGATCCAGGGCGTGACCCTGACTGGGATAAAGGGATGAAACGCATTGCACTACTTACATTGGCCGTTCTCCTGGCGACGGGCGTCGCTGCGGCGGGGGATTTGTCCGGCAGGAAGATCATCCAGTATGGGCCGGAGTTTCCGGACACGGAGTTGGTACGGGAGCACCTGCACGAGATGGAGAAGGTCGGGTTCGATGGGGTCGTGGTTCGCGCGGCGCGCAGGGGCGGGACGCGGGAGGACTCCGAGAACTGGAGCATGGGCTACAAGCTGTTTTCGCGCGAGCGGCTGGACTTCAAAGACGCCGAAGGAGCGATTGCCGACCTGAATGCGGCGCGCTCGAGGTTCGTCGCGAACAGCTTCATCCAGTGCGACGCGTCACTGCCCGGCGACGTGGACTGGTTCGACCCGGAGTGGAGCGCCGTCCCGCACAACGCGGCGGTGATGGCCCGTATCGCGAAGCTCGGCGGATGCAAGGGCCTGATGATCGACCCCGAGGAATACGGCTCCTACCACCTCTGGTCATATCAGAAGCTGCCGGCGGAACTGAGGGCCAGGCACACGTTTCAGGAGTATCGCGCGCAGGTGCGGAAGTGCGGACGGGAGTTCATCGAGGGCATCAACTCGGAGTATCCCGACATCACGCTGCTGTTCCTGCTCGGCCCGAGCTTCGCACTGCAGCGCATCGAGGTCTACGGGCGCGAGAAGGCGAGCTACTCGCTGCTGGCCGACTTCTTCGACGGAATGTGCGAGGCCGCCGCGCCGGGGGTCGTTCTGGTGGACGGCTACGAGCAGTCCTACATCTACCGCAGGCGGTCGTTCTTCCAGCAGGGGCGCCGATACATCCTCGAACAGAGCCGGGACATCTCGGCGGTGCCGGAGGCGTTCGCGAAGCACGTCCGGGCGGGTTTTGGGGTCTGCCTGGATGAAGACAGCACCGTGCCCTGGGCCGCGAAGGACTACTCCGCCTGCTACTTCACGCCGGACGAGTTCCGCAACAGCCTTGCCTGCGCGCTGGATGCGTCGGATGAGTTCGTGTGGACGTGGAGCGGGAAGCAGCCGCACTGGTTCAGCGACTGCAACATCCCCGTCGAGTATCTGCAGGCGCTGAAGCTTGCGAAGCAGGGGCCCGTCAGCGTTAGGGAGCGCGTCCACGAGGAGCACGCGCCGAAAGCGTCCACGCTCGGCGGCTATTCCGACGCCGAGACCTTCGCGCGGTTCTCCGGCAAGATGACTGAGGTCCTCGATCTGCCCAAGGAGGGTTGGCGGTTCCGGCTCGACCCCGACGATCGCGGCCAGTCCGGGCGATGGTATCTGCCGGAGTTCGACGATTCCGGCTGGCGCACGATCTCGATAGGCGATTTCTGGGAGAGCCAGGGCGTCAACTACGACGGCGACGCGTGGTACCGGCGTGTGATCGATGCGCCGGAGTTGCCGCCCGCAAAGAGGGCCTATCTGGTGTTCGGCGCGGTGGATGAGAGCGCGAGAGTCTACGTCAACGGCGAGTACGTCGGGGGCCAGGACATCGGCGAGGCGGGTTGGGACAAACCGTTCCGCGTCGATGTGACGGGCACGATCCTGCCCGGCAAGCCGAACGCGATTGCGGTGTTCGTGCAGGACACGGGCCGGTTCGGCGGGATATGGAAGTCGGTGAAGCTGATGGTCGATAGTGAATGGAAATCCGAGGGGCCGGGGCCTCTCAAGAGCGCGGCCGCGTTCTGCGGCGCGGACCTCGTCAAGAAGGCGCAGGCCAACGCCGCGCGCTACCCCTGGGCGGCGAAGTTCCAGCAGGAGATCGTACAAGCGGCGCAGCCTTGGGCTAAGATGTCCGATGACGAGCTGTGGGACCTGATGTTCGGCCCGACGATCCCCCGGTCGTGGATGGTGTGGTCGGACGGCTACTGCCCGGCGTGCAAGGCGACCACTAACATGTACGCGTGGGAGATCGACGCCTTGAACCGGCCGTGGAAAGTCCGCTGCCCGAGCTGCGGGCAGGTGTTTCCCACCAACGACTTCGGCAGGTTCTACGAATCCGGCCTGGACGAGCACCACATCTTCGACCCCAAGCGGGCGGACCGATCTCTGCTCTTCAACACGGAACACCCGGACCCGAACGACCCGCTGCACAACTTCGGCGTCGATGACGGCGCCGGCTACAGCGCCGACGGCCACAACTGGCGGTTCATCGGCGCTTATCTCGTGCACGGCCAGTGGAAACAGGCGGTAGTGGACGGCATCTGCAAGCTCGCGGCGGCATACACGGCGACCGGCGACCTAACCTACGCGCACAAGGCGGCGATACTGCTGGACCGCGTGGCCGACCTCTATCCCGGATTCGACTTCAACAACCAGAGCGTCGCTTATGAAAAGCAGGGAAACGAGGGGTATGTGTCGGTGTGGCACGACGCCTGCTTCGAGGCGCACGACCTCGCCGTAGCCTACGATCAGATCTTCGAAGGCGCCAGAGACGACAAGTCGCTGCCGGCGTTCCTCTCGCGGAAAGCGGCGCAGTATAAGCTCGATAATCCCAAGGCATCTTTCGCGGACATACAGCGCAACATCGAGGACCGCATCTTCCGCGACACGCTGGCCCATCGGTACAAGATCGCCTCCAACCCGCCGCAGACCGACATCACGATGATCGTTATCAAGACGGTGCTCGGCTGGCCGGCGAACCGCGAAGAGATACTCTCGGCGCTGGACACCATCGTGGACAAGTCCACGGCTGTGGACGGCACTACCGGCGAGAAGGGCCTTGCGGGTTACGGCGCTCTCTCTCCGCGCTACCTCGCCGACATCTTCGGGATGTACATGCGGACGGATCCCGCGTTCTTGCGCGATCTCTACCGTCGCAACCCGCGGCTGAGCGAATCATACCGCTTCTTCATCGATACCTGGTGCGCCAACGGCGCCTACTATCCCAGCAGCGGCGACTGCGGCGCGGTGGGCGTGCCGAGGAAAGAGTATGCGGGGCTGACTCTCGACGCCGAGCCGCAGGTCGCGCCGTCCGGCTTCGTGTTCCTCTGGAAGCTCTATGAACTCACGAAGGACCCGGCGTTCGTGCAGGTCCTCTACCACGCAAACGGCGACAGCCTCGACGGACTGCCCCACGATCTGTTCGCCGACGATCCCGCCGCGTTCCAGCAGGCCGTGAAGCAGGTGATCGACCGCGAGGGCAAGACGATCAAGCTGGCGAGCGTGAACAAACAGGAATGGCACCTGGCGGTGTTGAGGGCGGGATCGGGCGACAATGAGCGGGATCTCGTCCTCGACTACGACGCCGGCGGCGGTCACGCTCATTCCGATGGGATGAATATCGAGCTGTTCGCCAAGGGGCTGGAGCTGCTGCCCGATTTCGGCTACGTGCTGGTGCACTACGGCGGCTGGCAATCCGACAAATCGTACTGGTATCGCATGACGGCGGCGCACGAGACGGTGCTCGTCGCCGGCAGCGCCCAGGACAACTCCGAGACCGACGCGTGGATGGACCGCCCGCGCGCCTCGGGCAAGACCACTCTGTGGGCCGACTCGAGCGACTTCCACGCGATCAGGGCGTCTTGCCCGGAGATGATCGGGGGGCCGCGGATCGGGACGGACGGGCTGCCGATCCAGGAGCCGATCAAGGATATGCCCGTGCGGCCGCAGTTCGAGCGGACGGTGGCGCTGGTGGATGTTTCCGATAGCGATTCCTACGTGATCGACGTCTTTCGCGTCGCCGGCGGCAAGGACCACTCCAAGTTCACGCACGGCTACTTCGGCACGATGACGACGCAGGGCCTGTCGCTGACGCCCACGCAGCTCGACTACGGCCCCAAGGTCTTCATGCGCAACTTCTCTGCAGACGCGGCCCCGCCCAGCGCGTGGTCGGCGGACTGGAAGGTCGAGGATTTCCACAAGCTGCTCAAGAAGCCCGCTGACCTGCACCTGCGCTATACTGATCTCACTGCCGGCGCGCAGGCGCTCACCGCCGACACGTGGGTGGTCACCGGCCCGCGGGAGGCGTCCGTGGAATCGTGGCTGCCGACGGTGATCGTGCGTCGCAAGTCCGACAAAGGCCCCCTCGCCTCATGCTTCGTGAGCGTGATGGAGCCTTACGAGAACAAGAGCAGCATCGCCGGCATCCGCAGGCTCGCGCTCGAAACGCCCGACGGTCGAACCTGCCCCGACGGCGACGTCGCCCTCGAAGTCAAGCTGGCCGATGGTCGCACGCACCTCTTCGCCGCGACGGACACCCAGAACCCGCTTCTTCAGACACCCGCGGATTACATGCACACGATGTATCTCCAGAAGGATTCCGGGCTGCGCCTCGACGGTGAGATGTGCCTGATCGGCAAGTCGGCCGGAGACGAGGTCGAGTCCATCGTGCTCTGCCACGGGAGGTCCGTGCAGGTAGGCGACGCGCTCGTGATCGCCAAACCTGACACCGATTTCGTCGAAGTCAAGATCACCGGCGGCCGAGCGGAAGTAGTCGCCGGCCCAAGGGACGCGGTCGAGGACGTCATCGTGCGAGGCAAGAGCGTCTGGTTGTAGGAGGCGTTTCCGACGGCGACCCTTCGATACGGCCCACAAACCGGGCCTACTCAGGGCAAGCGGTTCGGGCTCTGGAGAGCCCTCCTACACTCAGCGCGTCAGCGCCACGACCGTCCCCTCCCCCGGGTACAGCCGCAGACGGAACCTCGTGCCGCCGTGCGTACTCGAATGCGGCACGGGAACGCCGGAACCGACTCCGAGATCGACGCATTTGGCGCAGCGCTCCGCCAGAATCACTTCGTCCTCGCGGACTTCCCTCGTGTCGGGGTTGAGAGCGAACAGATAACGCCGCCCCTGCTTGTCCTCTCGCAGAACCAGCTCGAAGGAGTCCCTGGCGCAGCGGGCGGGCCTCTGGCCGATGGCCTTGTCGATGGTTTCGTAGAGCAGCTTCGTCAACTGCGGCTTCTCGAAGCCCTGTACTCCGATAAGGATGGTGCCTTTTCCGTATCTGACATACGCCGCGGTCAGCGCGCCCGTCTTCGGATCGTGCGCCCACTCGACCGACGGCTTCCGTTGCAGGATCTTCCAGCTCCAGACCCACTTGCCCGGCTCGGTGTCGGTGACCTCGCTCGGGCCGAACGTCTGGGTGACGAGGCGGAGGTCGTCCTGTCCGTAGGGGTTCCAGATGCCGGGCACGCCCACACTGACGAGCGTCCCGCCGCTGCGTACCCACGCCAGCAGCTTGTCGGTCATCGCCTCCGGCAGATATGGCGCTTCCGGCAGCACGATCACCTTGTGTTTGCCCAGGTCGTAGCCGTCCCGCAGCACCGCCTCCTCCGGCACGTAAAGAAACGGATAGTTCTTCGGAAACAGCAGGTCGTGCACGCCATGCACGGCTGTCCTTATGTGATAGCTGAAGTCCACGTTCGGGTGCAGCACCGGGCTGTTCAGAACGGAAGCCGTCGGCTGCAGGACGACGATAGGCGGCGAGACGACCTCCGTTCGCATGAGCACGTCGTTGAACCTCAGCGCCTTCTTCTTGCAGGTCGGGATCACGCACGCGGACGGGCGCAGGATCGAGTAGCCGATGTCCTTGTCCAGAAACGCGTTGCGGTACGACGGCCAGTCGTGCGCCGCGTCAAAGAACACCAGCACCCTCTTGCCCCAGGTCAGGTTGCGCCAGACGCTTGCCTCGCAGGTCGCGCGGAAATCCGACTCGCTGTTCTTGTCGAACAGGCCTGTGCGGGGGAACGTCCAGATGTATTCGAACATCACCGGCACCCTGCCGGTCAGCCGGCAGAGGCTGTAGAGGTAGATCTGTTCCGGCAGGTTGGGCCAGAAGTTGTTCATGTGCAGGTCGATCCAATCGACCACCCCGGCCTTCTGCAGCCCGTAGGCGTCCAGACACTCCAGCGGCCACCCGCTCATGTATTGGCTGAGGTTTGCTTCGACCGGCTTCGACTTGTCGCACTTCCGATACGCGTCATATATCAGCTTGAAGTACTCGGTATAGCTGTCCATCCGGAACCGCTCGAACTCGTACGAGAGCGCACTGGCCTTGACGCGCGGCGTGACGTATGGATCAGGCGGCGGCTCGATCGATTCGAAGCCGGCGTAGTGCGTATTCCAGGCCTTGTTCAACCGCCCGATGGTGTTGAACTTGGCTGCCAGGTAGGCTCGGAAGGCCGCGACGGCGCTGTCGTTGTAGCCGCAGGACAGCGGCTTGCCCGGCGGATTCGGCCCCCAGGGGTGCGGCTCGCCGGCGTAGTCGTAGCAGACCAGTGAGGGGTCGTCCTTGAACGTCCGCGCCTGCACCGCGGTGTACTGCTGGATGTAATCGCGGACGTGGCCGTTCCAGATGTTGACCTGGCCCCAGTCGCCCTTGCCTGGCAGAACGCTGCCGTCGGCGAGCTTCATCCATACGTCATCGTCGCTGCCGTACTTCTCGCGGAACCAGGGCGCGACGTAGGTGTTGTTGTTGTTGTAGACGCCGGCCCAGTAGTGGTAGCCGGCGTTGTGCTGCCTCATCCACGTCAACGCCGGATCGGTCCCGTCCGTGATCGCCTTCGGCAACGCCAGCTTGTCCCGCGATTCCATCGGAGCAAAGAACCCCAGCGGCCCGACGCCCTTGCCGAAGTCGAAGCCGAGGGCGGCGATTCGGCTGTCGCTGACGGAGCCGCTGGTGCCGAAGATGACGCGGGTGGGGTGATAGTGCTTGTCTATGAGCTTGGGACTCCAGTTCGGGGCCAACGCCGACTCGGGCACTATTGCGGCGCTGAACTTGGGGTCCGCCTGCCCGCCCAAGGCCAGTAGCAGCCGTTCGACTTCGGCCCGCTCAGTCGCGTTTCTCGATTCGATGGCGTCGAGCGACCTGCTGAGTTGGTCGAGTGCTGCAGGATCTGATGCGGAGTAGAGCTTCTTGTAGGTCTCGCGCGCCTGGTCGAGCTGCTGCTCGGTCTCGTTGAGCGTCGAGCTCAGCCGGTCGCGATCCTGTGACGGAAGATTGCCCTCGTAGAACAGCGCTCGCTCGGCCTGGCGGAACTCGTCCACCACCAGCCAGTGATCGACCATCAGGTTCCCGTAGCGAACGGCGCAATCGGGAAGGTCGGGTTGGGTCACGGCCGCATCCCCCGTCCTCGACAAGATCGCCATCGAGGAGCAGAGCAGGATCAGGATGATCGGGACTCTCATTCGCCACTCCTGAGCGCGCCTGTTGCCGCCACTGTACCTTTCGCCGGCCGCGCCGGTTCCACCTCCGGCCTACCCCGCGGCACAGGCCCTTGACTATCGCGAGCGTGGCGGTTATCCTATCGACAGGCGGGCTGAAGCGCCCGAACCGGAGGAGATACATGCCGAGATGGTCCCCGCCGTACCTCGGTGCGGCCTACTATCCCGAGGACTGGCCCCTCGAACAGATCGACGAAGACATCGCCCTGATGAAACAGGCAGGGATAAACGTCATGCGAATCGCCGAGTTCGCGTGGAGCCGGATGGAGCCGGAGGAGGGCGTTCTCGATTTCGATTGGCTGCACCTGGTCGTCAGCAAGCTCGCCGATGCGGGCATCGCCACGATCATGTGTACTCCCACCTGCACGCCGCCTGCGTGGCTCGTCGAGCGGTATCCCGATGTGCTGTTCGTGGACGCGCACGGCCGCCGCGCCGGCCACGGCGGACGCAGGCACACCTGCCCGATCAGCCCCGCCTACAGGATCGCACTGCGAGCGCATCGTGACCAAAATGGCGAAGGAGTTCGGGCGCGACGACCGCATCATCGGCTGGCAGATCGACAACGAGGTCTACGCCCACGGCGGCCGCGCGTGCTGCTGTCCGGCGTGCATGAGCAGATTCCATGGACCATGCGGGAGCGGTTCGGCACGATCGAGCGGCTCAACGAAGCGTGGTGCACCGGCCTGTGGAGCCAGACGTATCAATCGTTCGAGCAGCTTCCCGCGCCGCGGCCCGACATCTGGCATCACCCGTCGCTGCTGGCCGCGTGGGATCGGTTTCACTCGGACTCATACGTGGACTTCGTCGAGTTCCAGGCGGACATTCTGCACCGCCTGACCGACCATCCCATCGGCACCGACATGATGATCGTTCTGGGCGTCGATCACTATCGAATGAACCGCGACCTCGACGTCGTGCAGTTCAACAACTACCACTACCACGAGGGGTTCTGGCAGTCGGCGTTCTGGTTCGACTACGTCCGCTCGATCAATGACAGGCCGTTCTGGAACACGGAGACCTCCACCTGCTGGAGCGGCAGCGTCGTGACCTCGGGCTACTCCGAGCCGGGGTTTGCGCGCGCGAACTCGTGGATGCCGATAGCGATGGGCGGCGAGGCCAACCTCTACTGGGCGTGGCGGCAGCACTGGGCCGGCCAGGAACTGCTGCACGGGTCGGTCGTCCAGAGCAGCGGGCGGCCGATGCACGTGTTCGAGGAGGTGCGTGAGGTCGCCGACGGCTACAGGGCCGCGGAGGAGTTCATCAACGGGACTCGTCCGACAGGCACGGGCCTGGGCATCCACTTCGGGCACACGTCGCACATCACGTTCAAGAACCAGCCGCTGATCAACGGCTTTGTCTACCTCAACCGCTTCCGCGAGAGCATCTATCGGCCGCTGATCGGGGCGCAGTTCAGGCCGGATGTGATCGATCCGTCGGTCGATCTGGGCGCGTATCGCGTGATCTTCAGCCCGTTCTTGCCGGTGTTGGACGATTCGGGTCTGCGCGAGCGTATTCGCGACTGGATCGAGCGCGGCGGGACGTGGATAGCCGGGCCGCTGACGGACATTCGGACGCCGGAGGGGACCAAGTTCACCCACGCGCCTTACGGCAGCCTGGAGGAGTGGGGCGGGGTCTACTGTCGCTATCAGATTCCCGGCGAGCCGCGCGATTTCGCGATCAAATGGAGCGACGGCCCCGAGTCTAGTGGTTCGCTGTGGTACGATATTCTCGAACCGCGCGACTGCAGGCCGCTGGCCGTCTACACCGAGGGGCCGGGCGCCGGCCTCGCGGCCATTACGACTCGCAAGCTGGGCAAGGGGCGCGTCGTGGTGCTCGGCACGCTGCCGAGACCGGATGATCTGCTGAGGATGTTTGCGCGGATTGCGTGCGAGGCGGGAGTCCAGCCGGTAGCCGATGCGTCCGAGAACCTGCTGGTGGTGCCGCGCAGCGGCGAGGCGGGGGAGGGTGTGATCGTGGTCGAGTACCAGAACCGCCCGGCTCGAATCGCGCTTCCCAGATCGGCAGAGGATCTCCTTACGGGCCGCATGGAGTCTGGTGAGATCGAAATCCCGCAGTATGGGGTGAAGGTGCTGAGGTACCGATGATCCTGTCCATCGATCTCGGAACGTCAAAACTCTGCGCGGCGGCGGTCGATATGGAGACGGGGCGGGCGCTCGCGATCCGCTCGTGCGCGAACGATACGGACATAGACGGCCTGCCTGGCGATCTCCACGAGCAGGACCCCGTCCGCACCCGCGATCTGATCTTCGACCTCATGCGGCAGTTGATCCGCGACGACGCCGTCGCCGGCAAGCCCATCGATGCAATCGGCATATCGGGGCAGATGCACGGCGTGCTGCTGGTTGGCCGCGATCTGCGCCCTACCACGAACTTGGTCACCTGGCGCGACCGCCGCACCGCACGCGATGGCGCCGGTAGCATCGACGAGAGCCTGGCCCTGCTCGGTCCCGAGGTCGAACAGCGCACCGGCTGCCGGCTGTCCGTGGGCTACGGCGCGGCGACGGTCCGCTGGCTCGACCGAAACGGCCTGCTGCCCGCCGACTGCATCGCCATGACGATAGCGGGCTATGTGGCCGCGTCGCTGACGGGCGTTCTCTCTATCGACGAGACCCACGCCGCAAGCTGGGGGGTTCTCGACGTCACCCGAAACGAATGGGACGACGAATGCATCTCCCGCCTCGGCCTCCCTCGCGATATCATCCCACCGATCCGACCCTCCGGCATGCCGCTCGGCGAGCTGACCGACGCCGCACGGGCCGCGTTAGGCATCGAGGGCCCCGCCATCGTCTGCTCGCCCATCGGCGACTGTCAGGCCAGCGTGATCGGCTGCGCGGGCTTCTCACCGGACACCATCGTCCTCAACATCGGCACCGGCGCACAGGTGTCCATCCCGCAAAAAAGGGGACAGAGCCCTTTTTCAGCAGTCTCTGAACCTGAGTGCCAGAAAAGGGCTCTGTCCCCTTTATTGGATGCGTGGCCAATGCCGTTCGGAGGCTGCCTGCAGCTTGGGGCGGCGCTGTGCGGGGGGTGGGCGTATGCGTATCTGCGGCGGTTCTTTGGGGATGCGGTGCGCGAGCTGGCAGGGGTGGATCTCGATGACGAGGCCGCTTACGAGCGGATGAACGCGCTCGCCGCGTCGGCCGAGCCGGGCGCGGGCGGATTGGTCGCAGATACGCGCTTCTCCGGCACGCGACATGACAAGTCCGTCACGGGCTCCATCACCGGCATCACGGCATCCAACCTATCCCCCGCGAACCTCTCGCTCGCGATCCTCGAGGGCATCGTGCGGGACCTGCATTCGATGTATCTCACATCCGCCTCGCCGCATGCCACCCGCCTGATCGCCAGCGGCAACGCCGTGCGCAGGAACCCGGTGCTGCGGTCGGTGATAGCGAGGCTGTTCGACCTCGAATGCTTCACGTCCAGCGAGCCGGAGGAGGCTGCGCGAGGCGCCGCCTACGCGGCGGCCGTTGGCGTGGGGCTGGCGTCACGCGAGCAGATCACGGCGCTCGCTGCCACGTTCACTCAGCCGCTCACCTCATAGGCGCCGTTCCGGGAATCGCTTCCGCGTGCCGGGGATTGGCCCGAACAGCGCCTCCAACTCAACGCGCCTGGCCGGCGAGAGCCTCGATTGGATGATCTCCAGATCGGCCTTGTCTTTGTCGCGAAGCGGCTGGCTGGGATCGTAGTTCGAATAACCCGCCTTGCAGACATACAGCCCCTCGTAGGAAATCGCACGGACCGGCCTCCCGAGCAGAGTCGCATTTGGCTGATCGGGGAATGAGCCGTCGGGCCAGGGAAACGCGCCCGTCTCGCCGGTATTGGTCACGATGCTGCCGTCAGCCCAGGTCTCGAACGTAAGCGCTTCCATGCCCTGCCCGTTCTTCGTGAGCAGCGTGAAGTGAGCGCCCGCCTGGTTGATGGCAAAGCCCGCTTCGGTGAGCACTTCCCTTAGCGCTGGCTGGTCCTCAAACCTGATGCAGAAGTCGATGTCCTTGTGCGGTCTGATGCGCCTGCCCTCCAGCGCATCGAGGCCGAACCCGCCGTAGAACCAGACCGGAACGCCGGCGGCGTCGGTGGCCTCCAGAAGCTCGCGAAGGACCTCATCTTGTTTGTGAACTGTGTCCTGCTTCATCGCGGCCCACCTCTCACCGCAGCTACGGTCAGCCACACGGGCAGCCCCGCGCGCGGGTTGTGCTTCCAGTCCTGGAGGGTCTCATCTTCGCCCGGACCGTACGAAGGCCCCTCCCAGAAGCGCGAGTTCGCTGCGGGCGACTCGATGACCCTGCGCACGTTGAGGCCTGATCCGATGAGGGCGTTGAGGATGTCGGCGAGCGTCCAGTGGCTCTCGCCGGGGCAATCCGCGCCTGCGCTTGTATCCCAGTACCGGCTTGACCGTCTCGATCGGCGTCACCTGGTCCTTCCACGGCCGCTGGAAGGGGTGCACGTCGTAGAAGACGTAGTGCCCGCCCGGCTTGAGAATGCGGGCGATCTCGGAGAAGACAACCGACAGGTCCGCCAGCCAGATGAGGAAGCCGTTGGTGGAGCAGACCAGATCGAAGCTGCAGCCGGCGAGAGGCATGTCAGCCGCGTCCGCCCGCACGAAGCGGACATCCAGGCCCAGCTCGGACGCGTGAGCGGCCGCATCCCCGAGCTGCTCCTCCGATATGTCCACCGACGTGACATTCATGCCCAGCCCGGCGAGCGCGAACGCGGCATAGTTGTCGCCACTGCCGACGACGCAGGCCTTCCTGCCCTTCAGTTCGCCGACGAACTCGACGATCGTCTCGAGCGCGCGGCCCTCGAACGCGAGGTGCGGCTCGGAGGGGCATCGGGGGCGCAGTCCATCCGCGTCACGGAGCCGCTTCCATTCGGGGGCGTGAGCGTTCCAGCGCCGCCGGTTCGCTTCGTGAACCTCTGCTACGTGCTGTGACCGTCTGCTCTTGCTCATTGATCTCTCCACAAAGCAAACGCGCCTGCTCCTCACCACCCGGTTACTCGGATGGCGAAAAGCAGGCGCGTCAAGGGCTGAACCGCGTTTCCCGCGAGTCGATATTGTTCTTTTTCGAGTCAGCCGGCGCCATTCTACCACACTGCCGGCTGATTGGCAACTAGAACGGCACGATATCCGCCGAGTCGCGGATAACCAGCACCGGGACGACGTTCGCGCCCGGTTTGGCGGTGTCTACCACGCCGCACACGGTGGCGAGGCCGCTGCTCGGCGGGTCGATAGCGCCGCAGAGGACCTTCACGCCCGCATGGCTGCCGTCCGAGAGACCGCTCCCGTCATCGATGTAGAAGTACTTGTTCTGCGGATCGCCGGTGTCGGCGAATGTAACGACACCCGCCACCCGCACGAGCATGCCGACGTTGTAGAGCCCCGTTCCGCTCGATATGCCCGGCGTCGAGGCGTTGAATCCCGCTCCGCCGAGGGTCCGCTCGATCATGCCCAATGCGGATATCGGCGATGCGGTCCCGAGGTCCTCGATGTAACCCGCGACCAGCGCGCGCTGCGTGCCGGTCGAATCCAGCGTGCCGTAGACGTTGACAAGATGATCCCTCGCGGCGGGATCTCCGTAGATGACCTTGACCGCCGCGGTCCGGTCGGTTTCCTCGATCCAGAACGCGCCCGACCCCGATGCGGTCACGGTCTTGCCGGCCAACGACAGCGGGGTCGTGTCGTCGCACGGCCACAAGTCGCTGATCTTCGCGGTCGGCGTCGCGGACTTGAATGTATAGGGCCCCAGGGTCAGAGTCGCCGGATTGGCAATGCCCGCGTTGTTGCAGGCGCGCAGGTGCAGGTAGTACGATCCCGTCGGGCCGATGGTCGGGCTGAGGGTCTCCGCTCGTCCATTGAGCCGGACTCGACCAGCTCGGCTCGCCGGGCGACGTGTCCCAGACGTAGAGGTACTTGCTCGCCCTCGAAGGGCCAAAGCCGAAGCCGTTGACCGCGGTGAACGTGATCGCGGCGCCCGTGGGATACCACGCCGACGCGCTCCCCGGCCCTCTGTCGCAGCTCACGGCCCCGTCTCCGGACGTTCCGTAGACCGGAGTCGCGGCAAGCGTATACGTCGCCGGCAGCGCCACCCGCGCGGTGTCGAGCGCGCTGCCGGACACGGTGATGGTCGCGGAGACGTATCGAGTGTAACCCGTGTTCGCCGACAGCCCCGATTCCGTGCAGCTTGTGGAGTCGGCGGGCGCGGTGGCCTTCACAACCGATGAGACGTCCGTTATGTTGAAGCCGTCCTTGTCGTTGGAGTTGTCGATCCAGCCCCATGTGATCTGGTCCGGGGCGGCCGACGAGGCGCTGCCGGAGCCCGGCGCGTTAGGCAGCCTGCCGAGCGTGATCTCGTCGATCTCGCAGGAACGGATCGTGGACGGGTAGCTGCCCGAGCGCGGCGTCGAGAGGTTCATCTCGATCAGGTTGCAGCCGGAGGTGGTGATGGAGTCCTTCGTGGCCAGCGCCGTCGCCATGCTATCGATATAGAAGCTCACGTCGTTCGTGTTCGACGGCGACTTGCGCGGGCCGACGATGATACGCGCGTGGTGCCAGCCGACCGATCTCGTGACCGACGTATTGCTCCATCCGCTGTCGTACCCGCTCGAGTCGCCCACGACCCTGATCTGGTATCTGGCCGCGTTGTAGCCGGAGTTCCAGTCGTTGGACATGCCTATGATGAACTGCTGAGACATGTAGCTGCTCTCGTTGCTTGGGACGGGGTCGGGGTAGTCCGTGCCGCTCGGGATGTTGGTGTAGTAGCCGAGGCCGGCGTAGTCGTTGCAGAACGTGGTGTTATTGCCGCCGGACCCGACCGGATCGTAGAACCACCAGTCCATATAGACCCCGCCCGTGAACGCGGCCCCGCCATTGACCCGATAGGCGATGTTATAGCAGTCCTTGCCGTTGATGACGGTGGCGAACGCCATCTGGCCGCCGTGGTGCGGATCGATGCCGGGCAGCGGGCCGGTGACTCTGCCGTTCGGAGGAGCCGGCCCCCACCAGGGGTTGCCCGACCCGTTGGGCGCGAGGTTCGGTCCCCCTCTGGCGGTGTCGTTCTTGTCGATGCTGCCGGGGCTGTTGCCGCCCGTGCTGTAGACCTCGAAATCCTCGTAGAGCAGGCCCCTGGCGAAGTTGGCGTAGAGGGTGTAGTCGGCGCCGGGCATGTCGAACGTGTAGCTTGAGTCCTTGGAGACTATCTCGCTTCCGCCGCAGCCGTCGGTTGTCCAGGCGTAGAAGCAGTATCCCGGCGCGGGAGTTGCGGTGACGGTGACCGATTGCCCCGTCGAATACGTGCCGCTGCCCGAAGTCGTGCCGCTGCCGCAGGACGCCGCCGTCAGATTGTAGCTGCCCGGGGTGAAGTTGGCGCAGACGGTGCAGTCGCCCGCGGGCATGTTGAGTCCGTAGCTGGGACTGGACGACAGGAACGAACCGCCACACAGGAACAGCGTCCATTTGTCGAACGTATAGCCCTGCAAGGCCGTCGCGTCTACCGTAACCGGCGTGCCCGCGGAGTAGCACGCCTCCGCCGCTCGCGGTCCCGCCGGTGCAGGCCGTGGCGGTGAGGACCGGCCCGGTCGCGGCGAAGTTGGCGTAGAGCGCGTAGTTCTGGCCGGGGATGTTGAACGTGTAGGAGGCGCTCGTTGAGACGACCGTTCCCCCGCAGCTGCCGGTGGTCCAGCTTACGAAGTTGTATCCCGGATTCGGCGTCGCCGTGACCGTAATGCTGTCTCCCGCGCTCTTGACGCCCGCCCCGTCAACCGTGCCGCCGACGCTCGGGCAGGCGGTAAGGGTGAGGTTCGAAGGGGTGGGTATCGAGGTGAACCTGATGGCCTCTACACTCCATTGATGGCTCGTATCGCCCGCGCTGCCGCTGTAGTAGGTCAGCTTGACCGTCGGCTGGGTCACGCCCTGGTTGAGCTGGATCAGGCCGATGGCGTCCCATTGGCAGGAGTTCGCGCTCTGGAAGGCCACGTTGGTCCAGTCGCTGCTGAGCGCCGACACGCGTATGGCATTCGTGAGCGACATGGAGGTCTTGATGTTGGACGAAACGTGTGTCGGGCCGGCGTGGGCGACGTCGATCTGATACATGCCGCCTGGGATGGCAAGGACCGGCCTGGCTTGAATCCAATGCCCGGACGGGCTGGCGGTGGCCGTCGGGAAGACGCGGCTGCCGCCTGAGGTGAGGTTCGAGTCGAAGCTGTTGCAGAACGTGCTGGAGTCGCCCCAGTAGGCGCTGCCGTCGTCGGAGTAGTACGAGCTGTTCTGGCCGCGCGGCTCGATGTAGACCTGATCGTTGGGCGAGGCCTGGCAGACTTGCTGCATGCAGTAGTTCCAGTCCCAGTTCATGCCGGGGTCCCAGTGGGTCCCGCAGGCGTGGTTGGTGATGTCGATGTGGCCCAGGATGCCGGGGCCGAGCTCGCTGTGCTGCTTGGGAATGCCGTGCCTGTCGCAGATGCTTCTTGTCAGTGCGGAGGTCGCGTCATAGAGGGCCTTGGGATGCGTGGCGCTGGCCGCGTAGCCCTCCTGCTCGATTCCGATCGAGCGGTAGTTATAGCAGCTCTCGGTCCACGCGGTCTGATCCTCGCGCACCATCTGCACCACCGTCCCGTCCTGGCCGACGCAGTAGTGGGCGGAGGCCGTCGCGGAGCAGTTCTGGAACCAGGAGATCGCGCCGGCAAGCGATCCTTCCATCGTGTGCCAGACCACGCAGTCGCTGGGGTGGATGGCGGTATCGAAGTTGCAGTCCGCGGCAGGGTTCCAGATCGCGGGCGGGTAGTCGGGCGACTGCACCGCGGCCGCTTTCGGCAGAAGCGAACCCAGATCGACGGAGCCTATATCCTGGGGCGAAAACGCGAACGTCTCGCCCGCGGTGTTGGTGACCTCAAGGCCGGCGGCGAGCTTCCTGAAGACCTCGCAGGCGAAGAACCTGCTGTTCTCCGGGTCGAGGCCGGCGTAGTCTATCACCGGCTGCAGCCACGCGACAAGGCCCTGGCCGCGGTCGATCTGCCACTTGCGGGCGTAGTTATCGAGCACTGCGGCGCAGGCGGATATATTGGCTGACGGATCGGTCTTGAGCGCATCTTCGGAGTCGCCGGTGAGGCTCGCGCCGAGGCCCAGCGAGTCCGCGCCGAGCACGTTCTTGCGCAGCGCCATCACGCCGTAGCCGCCCTCGACCGTGGGCGCGGCGCCGCGGTTCTCGAACGCGCTGCCGTAGTAGCCCAGCGTCAGAAGAAGCGGAATCGGGACGTTATACTGCGCGGCGGCGGATTCGAACATGGGTGTCAACGGCGAAGCCCACGGCTGCGCCTGGAAATCCGCGCCGGTGAATGTGTATGGCTCGACGGCCATGGTGTCATTGCCGGCGAACGCGGCGCTCGCGGCAACGAGCAGAGCGGCAACGAGCAGGGCGGCGACGATCAACAGTGACTGCTTCATATTCCCTCCCAAACGACCCTCTGCATTCTCGTCATGCTGAACTTGATTCAGCATCACTTACCGCTTCGATGCCGGCCTGCCCGTTACCTGCGTGGGATGCCGCGGTCGCGCGCCCTGACGCGGATCCGTGGAGTGAACAGCCTAGACGATTACCAAGCGGCAGCGGCCCCCATCGGGCGCGCAGGAGTAGACGATCTGAATAGGTCTCGCATCCGGCCGTCTTGGGCTGACCGTAACAGTGACTTCCTCGTCCAGCGCGGCCAGAAACTCCAGCAGCCGGCCTACCGTGTAATCCCATCTTCGTCCACGCAGAAGCCGTGACAGGTCCGGCTGCCCGATCCCCAGGAGTGCGGCGGCCTGAGTCTGAGTCAGCCCCCGTGCCCTTATTGTCTGGTTCATCTCGTGCACCAGGGTGGACTTCACCAGCATCTCGTCTGCGTCCGGCAGCCCCAGGTCGGCAAAGACATTGCCAGTAGAGCTTTCGAACACCACACCATCAACTGTTCTGCTATCTGCTGCCATCGCCATATCTCCTTGCATAGTCTTCACCTGCCGCTCTCAGCCGTGATCTCACCAGGTCTATCTCCTTCTGCGGAGTCTTGACCCCTCGTTTCGCCTTTTTCTGAAATGAATGGAGCACGTAGATTGCGAGCTTGAATCGCACTGTGTATACGACCCTATAGGTATCCCCGCCCCAGTCGTCCACCAACTCCAAGACATCCGCGCCCCCAAATCCTCTTAGCGGCTTTGCCGACCCCGGAGTCTGACCGGTCTGCACCAGCCAGAGATCGTGGCCGAATGCCCTGATCACCTCCACGGGGAAGGCCATCAGGTCATTCTTCGATGACCTTGCCCACTCCAGTGGCTTACAATCCTCGGGTGTTCTGCCTGTCATTATGGACATAACTCCATAAGGAGTATACCACACTTGGGATCTTTGTCAATGCCTACGGGAACAAGACAGGCGTGTGGGGTAGCCTGGGGCTTACCGCGAAGCGCGAACTCACTCAGCTTCAGCGCTCCGATGCTATCGCCGTACCCTCCCGCTGCCATACCCGCCACATCCCGAACCTCCTCAGTTGCCGTCCGTCCAATCCGTGTTCGTCCGTGTTCCATTCTCTTAGCAAGTGGGCCGGGGAATCGCTCCCCGGCCCAAGCGGCAAATTGTCAATTGTCAATTGACAATTGTCAATGTCACTACCATCTCCACCGGCGGGCTATCCGCCCTCACTTCCGGGTTATAGTACCGGTAGACGCTCGACTTCGGCGCGCGCGCCTTGATCGGGAACCTGGCCTTCATGCGGTAGTCGAACTTGACTTCTTCGCCGGCCTTGAGCTCCTCGATGTAGATGATCGCCTGGCGCGCGGTCATGTTGTATTTCTGGAAGACGTTGTTCTTCACGAGCTCGTCGAGGTCATCGGTGAGCACCTGGAATCCGGGCGGGGTGCCGAGGTCGATGATGACCATCCCCGCCGTGCCGGTGCCGTTGAACTTGACCGACACGCTGCTCGTGACGATGTCGTTTTCGGCGAGTTTGGTGCGGTCGAAGTCCACCTTGATGCTGATCATCTCGTTGGGTTCGGGCTTGATCTTCGACCACGGCAGGTAGTAGACGCTGGAGATCGAGTAGGCGGGCGAACCCTTGCCGTCGAAGCTGATCTCGACTGTGTTCGCGCCCGGCTTGATGAGACTCTTCGCGTCCGCCTGCCGCAGCACGTCGGAGTCGTCCTTGGTGATCTTGAACGTGCCGGCCTGCTTGCCGTTGACGGTGACCGTGACGTTCCCTTCGAAGCTCTCCGACCCCTTTCCCAGCGACTTCACCAGCGCCTTGAGGCAGTTGACCGTCGCCTGCGTGGAATACCACGTGCCGTTGTGGTCCTTGCCGCGCACGATGTAGTTCAGCGCGCCCTTGACGACGTTCGGGAACCGGCCGTATTCCATCAACGCGATCGCGGCCATCCCGGTCGTCTCGAGGTCGGCGGTCTTGCCCTCCGAGAAGCAGAAGCTCTTGACTCCCGCCTCCCAGTAGGTCATGTCGCCCTCGTCCTTCTTCATATCGACAAGCTTCTCGATCACTTTCAGAGCCACGGGATCACTCTTGTCTGCTGCTGCGAAGGCGTTGGCGATGATCGCGAGGGTGTAGGCGTTCTCGGCCTTGTTCCAGTTTTCCTTGAGATACTGCATCGCCTTGCCGACCGCCGGGTCGTCCTTCGAGCCGCTCGAAGCCAGCGCCCAGGTAATATACGCCGTGGGCAGGATCTCATTGTGCTGGATGTTCGTCCAGCTTTCCGCGTGCAGGTAGCTCTCATCGGGCTTCCACGAGCCGTTCTTCTCCTGCTGCGAGATCAGCCACTTGGCGGTGCGGTCGATGACGCGCTCGTCGATCTCGTAGACCTTGGACATGTCGGCAAACTCCATCAGGCCGTAGGCGGAGAGCACCTTGTTGGCGGGCGCCTGTCCGAACCAGGAGAATCCGCCGCCCTGCACTTCAAAGCTCACTAGCCGCTGCCAGCCCTGGTTGATGAACCCCTCCGCCTTCATCTGAATCTCCGGCGTGATCTTCTTCGTGGACTTGAGGTAGTCGAGCACGAGGACGTTCGGATAAGTCACCGATGACGTCTGCTCGAAGCAGCCGCCGGGCATCGCAAATATCTTATCGAGGCCTTCTACAACCTGGCTGAACACGCCGGGATAGATGCGAACGACGATGTTGCTCCCGTCCGCGATCGCGCCCTCGGGGATGTTCACCGTCTTCTTGACGGATTTCTCCAGCGTATCGCTGATGCACTCGCGGAACTCCTTGCCGTCGGGCGTGATCTCGATCTCGCGTTGTATGGCATCGCTGAGCTTGGTGCCGTGCGCTTTGACGGTCAACTTGTGCCAGCCGATCTGTTTCGCCGTGATCGTGAAGTGGACAGCCATCACGTCATTCGCGCCGATTGTAAGCGTCTGGGTCGCGGGGCCGTCGAGGGCAAACCACGGCTCCTCGGTCAGGTCGATCCGCACCTTCTGCGTCTCGGGCAGGTAGTTGTAGACCGCTATCGGTATCGACACCTGGTCGTTCTGTGTCAGGCTGACCGGCAGGTCGATATCGACGAAGAAGTCCTGGAACACCTTGAGGCCCCTGGTCGTCGAGCCGAGCAGGCCCTTCGCGCTCGACCCCATCGCGGTCATCCGCCAGGTGGTGATGCTGTCGGCCATGTCGAACGTGAGCTGAGCCTTGCCGTCATTGTCCGTGATGACTGCCGGGTTCCAATACATCGTCTCGGGGAAGAACTGCCGCACGCGGACGTTTTCCCGCACCACTGGCCCGTCCGTTGTGGACTTAGTTACGATCGAGTTGTCGAGGTCGAAGTTGCCATTGACACTCAGCGCGTCAACTGCCTTGGACTCGCGCGCGGGCGCGGCGACCGCCATCGGCATAGCCTTCACGATACCCAACTCCGCGCCGTCGGCGAAGAAGACGTCTCTTCGTGCGCCGCCGAACCCGCCCATTGCGAAGTTGCGGCCGCCCCAGCGCCTCGTGTAGGTTGCAGGCTCGGCGTCCTTCTGCTGAGGCGAGCCGCTGACGGCGATGTCATCGTCCGTATCCTTCTTGCCGTCCGGACCGAGGCTCTGCAGAGTCAGGCTGTGCTCATAGCTGCCGCACCCGCAGGGCGTGAAGACATACTCGTGCCCCCACTGATCCTTGATCGCCGATCGCTTCAGCATGCCGATCATTGCCAGGTGATGAATCCCGCCGACCTCACGAAGGGACGCTCGTTCCGGCTTCTGAGCATAATAGGTGCGTACGGCCTCGGCGATCGTCTTGTAGTCCTCGACGACGCGCTTGGAGTATTCATTGATGCGGACCTGGATCTTCTCGACATAGTTCGAGGCATGCATCGTAAACGGCGTGGCCGAGTTCGACTGCTCCTTCAATGCGCTGGCGAACAGGAATCTGGCGGCCTCGTCGCGCATCACCGCGGGCTTCGCAACGTCAAGCGGTTTGCTCTCCAGAAAGATGCGCTGAGGCGTGATCTCGTGGATCTCGTAGCGCGGCGTGGCGATCTCCTTTTCGAGCAGGAAGTAGACCTTTTCGAGGCCGGGCTTCATATCCTGAAGCGCGAAGACCGCCTCGTCAACGACGGAGATCCCAAGCGCCGCCGCGACGCCGCGTCCGCGCTTGTCGGTCACGTCGAAGCTGATCTTTGCCGGGCCGCCCGGACGATACTGCTCCGAGTCGGCTGATATCTTGATGTTGAGGTCGCTGGGCGGCTCGACGTAGATCATTCGCGTATCGCGAACCGTATCGCCGTTACGAGTGATGATATACGCATGCGCCTCGACCGTCCCGGCGACGTCCGGCGGCAGCGTGACGGTCGTCGATGCCTTGCCGCCCTTGACATCGACCGTCCGCGTCAGCGTCGTCCGACCGCTCGCGATCAGATCGATATACGCGCTGCCCGTCTTCTTGGTCGACAGGACAGTCAGCGCGACCTTATCGCCGCTCTTCGCAATCGCCTTGTCCGTGCGCAGGATCACCGACTCGTCGGGTGACCCCTCGACCTTGAAGCTGAAGTCGGCCTTCGCGACGATCTCGCCATTCCCACCCATCTCGATTGCACGTACGCCTTTCACGTTCCGGCTCAGCACCGTATCGACATCCACGCGCAGCGCAAGAGCGTTCTCAGTCGGAGTGACCTTCGTCTGTGCAATCCCCAGTTCGTCGCTCTTAACCGGTGTGCCTATCGTGCCGCTGACCTCGCCCGGCTTCGTGGATGGCTGATAGACGGAGCCACTCCAGATCGCGGGCCTGCCGTCGGGATACGACGCCATGATGTAGATCACGTTCTCCAGCCCCGGCCGCAGCACGCCGCCCTCGGGGACCGCGAGGATTCGGATCGGCTGATCTGCCACCGGGACCGTGATCGTGGATTTCTCCTCATGGCCGGCGCCGTCTTTGATGGTTGCCTCTATCTTGACCAGCGAGTTGCCCTGTTCCAGCGGAAGGCCGACGAAGTAGTCCGGAAGGGGCTGTTCAAACTCGAAAACTCCTTCGTGGTTGGTTTTGCCGCTAAGCTCAGCGAAGTCCTTAAAAGCGACGTCAAAAGTGGAGAGCTTGAGCGTGACGGTCGCATCGGAAACGCTCTTTCCGAAGAAGTAATCGGCGTTTACCTTGCCGTTTATGGTCTGTTTTGGCAGATAGAAGGGCTTTTCGGTGCTGATTTGGACCTTGAATTTCGGCAGTACGTAGCGCTCGACCGTGACCGCCTTCTCCGTCCGCTCATCCTCCAACAGCGCCCGTACCGTATACGTCCCCTGGTTGATTTCGGTCGCCAGGACGAAGCCCGCCGAGAACACGCCGAACTTAGAAGACGTGGTCGGCTGTTTGAACACCTTATTGCCCTTGGAGTCATCGACCTCGATGGTGCACTTCGTATCGGCGACCGGTTCCATCGTGGTCGGCCGGAGCGCGAGCGCGCGGATATGGATCGTCTGACCGGGCTGATAGACGGGCTTGTCGGTGGTCAGCATGACGCGCGAGCGCGAGACGATCTTGACGGGCTGCTCGATGCGGTCGGACTCATCAGAGCCGCTGACCACGACGAGGGTATACGCCCCGCGCATGTCGGCTTTGATTCTGAAGGCCAGCGATAGTGTGCCCTGTTTGTCAGTCTTGCCTGAGATGCTGAGGACCGGCGCGGGCACGACGCCTAGACCTCTGTCCTTACTAAACACAGGGGCCTTGCCCCTATACAGCTCCGCCCTGATGAAGATACCCGCGACGGGCTTGCCGGTGTCGACGTCGGTTGTGGTTATCCGAACGTAGGCGGTTTCGCCGGCCTGCCATTCGTTCTGGCCGAGCAGGTTGGTGGCCACAAGCGCCGGCTTGGGCGCTCCGCCGGCGATCAGGATCGTCCCACAAACAACGACCGCCCCAACAGCCGCCGTCAACAGAACCAAACGAGCCATACTGCGCACGAATGAGTACATTGCCTCACCTTCTCCCAATGCGTTCCTACAGCCCGTTAGACCCGCGCGGAAACCGATTGCTTCAGTCCGTGCGACGCGGTGATATCAGGCTGCAATCATATTGAAAAGAAAGGCGCATGAATTTCGAAGGAGATGAAGTATGCCGCATGGAATCATCTTGCAGGATTATGCCTGACGCGCACGGATGCACAGGTCGCGCCGTTCCTGTCGCCGCGCACTGCAGGCGTGAATTCAGTCGAGGAGGACAGCCAGAGAAGGCACAAGATGCACATAGGTTTGCGCAGACTCGTTATATCGGTAGCAGCGGTGGCGGTGTTGTCCGCCGGAGGTCAGGTCCGTGCCCTGAACAAGCACGCATTCCCCTGGGTTGGGCCGACAGCTCTGCAAGACAACTACAAGAATGCAGCGAGCTCTTCCTGGCGCCGGGGAGATCATCCATTTGAGATCTTCGTGGCGTTTCGCAACGGTTACTCGCTCCCCGCTCGGATCAAGGTCAAGGTGACCATCTTCGACGATACGCATGGCGCCAAGGAATCGCACAGCATGGAAGCGTTCCTGATTGCGCCGCATGCCGAAAGAGAATCGGCCAGCGACTGGTTCAACGTCGAGACCTGCCACGACGGTAAGTCCAACTCCGAGCAACACTGGCGCGAGACGAAGATCCGGGTGGTTGTGGAACTGGTCAGCTTGTCGCTCAAGGAGCAGCCGACGGACGAACTCTACACCGGCGTCTTCCCGACGAACCATCTTGGGGAGCGTCAGCCCGCGAAGCAACCGGACCAGCCCGCGCAGCCGGACGCTCCCGTGGCAAACAAGCAGCCGGACACGGAGAAGCCTCGGCAGGACCAACTGGTTCAGCAGCAGGAGGCCCAGCGTCAGCGCGACGAACAGCAACGCAAGCAAGACGAGTTGCGCCGGCAGCGCGAACAGGCAGCCGCGCAGCAGCTCCAGAACCAGCAGGCCGCGCAGCAGGCGACCCAAGCTGGACTCGACATAGCCAACCAGGTTTTCTCAGACAAGTTGGAGGCGATCGGCCAGGCAACCGAGGATCGCGTCGCCAGCCTGCGCAGTCAGTTCGATGCACTGCCGCCCCCAGCGAATGCGGAGGTGTCCGGCCTGAGGCAGCAGCTCCTGGACAAGCTCATCGAGGCCGAGAACGAAGATGCGGAAGCCAAGAGAGCAGCCGCGAACAGGGACGCGGCCCTCGACAATGGCGATGCAATGTCGAAGTCGGATAAGAGCGGGGTGTCTGCGCTTATTGGTTTGATCGCCGGTGCGAAACAGGACAGCCGGGCGGACGACCACGCGATGAAGGCCAACGTGGCGCGGCAGGAAGCTGACCGCCTGCGCGGCAAGCTCCGGGACGCTGAGCGCAGAGCAGTGGCTCGTCCCACGGCTGACGGCGCCGTGGACGCGGCTGCCCAGGCGCGTCTGGTTCAGAACCTGAAGTTCGAGCTCTTCGATGTGGTCAAGAGCTACGCAGAATCCATCGCTAACGATGCCACGCAGTCTGATGCGAAGGTCGGCGCTGCGGCAATGATGCTTCAGGACTACGCCAGCGCTTCTGCGGCTTTCGCCAAATGGTTGGAGGCAAATCCGAACGAAGACAAATACGAGCCGCTGCATGCGCTCGCCATCGTGCTCAATGGCGAGCCGGGGCGCGGCCTCGATATGCTCTCGAAGTTGAGAGGAAGCTCGCACTTGGGGACCGCACAGACCGCGAGCGACATCCTTGCGAAGCTCGAGGAGAAGGGCCTGCAGAGGCAGACTCCTCGGGCCACCCAGTACGCCGACCAAGGCAGAGTGTACGCGGCGGCTGCTGCTTGGGCCGACTCGGAGCAGGCGTATCGGAAGGCGGTTGTGGCGGACCCGTTGGAGCCCCGCTGGCGCAGGGAGCTGGCAGGCGCGCTTGCCAAGCAGAAGGTCTGGGACGCCGCAATCCAGGAATACAAGGAAGCCGTCCGGCTGGACAGGACTGATTCCAGGACTCTCGCCAATCTTGGAGCGTGCCTGCTACAGGCGAAGGAATGGAATGATGCGGTGGAAGCCTACGGCCGAGCCGTGGAACTCGAACCTGCCAGCGCCGCATACAACGACAACCTGGGGACGGCCTACTGGTGCGCAGGCAATCTTGCCAAGGCCGTCGACGCCTATACCGAAGCAGCACGGCTTGACCCGGCAGAGACCAAGTATCAAGACCACCTGAACAAGGCGCAGGAAGCGAAAGCAAAGCAGTGATTCCGAAGCTGCAGGAGAATTCGATGATGATCAGAGCATTAAGGACTATCGCAGTGTTGATGGTAATGGCCGTTTCCTCGGCGATCGGCCAGGCTCCCCCAGTGGACCTGCCGGATGTGGAAACGAACTCGGCGGGCGTGACGATCCGTGTCAAGGAGCTTGCGAATGCGAAGATGAACGCATACGGAAGCAACTACCTGGGCTTAACCGCCGATGGCAAGCTGGCAACCGGCGGATACACGGTCCAGGGTGAAGGCAGCTATACCGCGTTCTATCTGCAGATTCTGAGCACCGCCAGCGGCAACTCCCTCATGGCCTTCCGCACGCCCTTCTTTGGCAGCCAGCCGTTCACGGCCTACGCCGTGACTCCCAACGGTTCCACCCTGGCGGCATGGAGCAACATAGAGCAGTGGGTGCCCGCCATAAGGCGCTTCGACCTCACCACGCAGAAGGAGGTACCAAGATCTGCCTCTGCAAGCCCGTCAGAAACAGGATGGTGCTGAGTATGAGATTCGGCCAGGACGGTACGCACTTCGCATTGCTGGATGAAGAGAAGCGGGTCTCAGTCTGGGATTTTGCGGCCGGCCGCATGCTGGCGTTCGCCCAGGAACCGGAGGGCTTCACAGCCTATGCTCTCAGCCCCGACAATCAACTGCTTGCCGCTGGAATTGCGGACCGCACGCTGAAGATATACGACGCAAAGACCTGCGCACTGAGCCAGACGCTGGAGGGGCCGGATCGGGTCGAGATCGTCCAGGTCGATTTCACGCCGGACGGGAAGTATCTCGTCAGCGCCGGAAAAGACGGCAAGGTTCTCTTCTGGGACACCAAGAGCTGGAAAGTGTCCAGGACCATCGCGACGAACGCCGGAGCGCTCAATGGTATCGCGTTGAGTTCGGACGGCAAGCTCCTGATCACGGCGCATGACGCGTCACTGCGAGGACAGAACGACTTCGCAGGCACCGTTCGGATGTGGGACACGAGCAACGGCGCGCTGGCCCAGGAAATCAGGAGCAGCAAACCAGCCGACGACTTCACGCAAGTGGCGCTGAGCCACGATGGCAAGACGATGGCGGCCTGCACTCGGTCCGACCAGGTGTATTTCTGGCGCGTGGGCGAGTAGAAGGGTCTACGCAGGCGCGCTCAGGTCTGCCAGCCACTCCGGCGTGATCTTCTTGCCGAGCAGGAAGAACTTGCGGTCGGGGTGCCAGAGCACGAAGTTGCCTTTGCGGTTCGTGACGCTGGGGTAGACGCCGCACTCCAGCCTTTTCAGTGGGCCGATCCCGACGCCGTCGTTGTCCATCAACTGCTTGGACTCGCTGAACCATATTGGCTGCTCGGCCTTGGGCCGATACTCTCCCAGCGCGATGAACGCCGGGCGGCGGTTGAGGTTGGTCTGCTCGGGCTTGCAGCCGTTGAGCCGGCCGTCGTTGTTGTGATGAAGCAGGACGTAGCGCCCCTCGGAGAACTCATAGATCGGGCAGCAGCACAGCGGCTCGAGTACCGGCAGGCCGTGGTCTCTGCGCAGCAGCGGCCGCGGATTGCACCAGCTCGCGCCATCGTCTTCGGAGAGGCTGTACCAGATGCAGCCGGACATCGTGCGCATCACGACCAACAGCCGCTTGTCCGGCAGCCGCACGATGCTGGGCTCCTGCGCGTTGCTGAGGATGGGGTTGGAGTAGTGCGGCACGCGCAGGGCATTCTCGCCGTCCGACCAGGTAATGCGGATGTCGCGTGGCTCGGGATCGTCATGCAGGTTCTCGAATCGCATGAACTCGGTCACCGTCTCCCACGCGGTCCACGAATTGACGTGCGGCGGGTGCCAGACGGCCCTGCTGACCCAGCGCGAGAAGCCGGTGAAGTAGTTGCCGTTGAGGTCCAGAATCGGCTTCTGCCAGACGATCCAGTTTGACGGGACCTTGGGGTCCGTGTGATCGTAGATGCTGCGCTTCATCGGGATCGTCTGTGGCGCGGACCAGGTCTTGCCCATGTCGTCGCTGTAGAGGCAGTCCATGGCGCCGGTGTGCTGGGCGGTGACGTCGTCGATGCCCTGGTACTGGTTGTAGATCACGTAGATGCGGCCCGACTTCGTGACCATCGGGAATCCCCAGCTCGAGAAGTGCCCTTCGCCTTTCCTTGCAGGGCCGACCAGCCGGAGCGGTGGCGTCCACGTATCGCCCTCGTCGTCCGACCGCGAGAACACGATGCGGTGGTCCCCCGCGCCCTCGTGGCTCGATTGCGTCCAGACCGCCATCAGCGAGCCGTCGGGGCCGTCGAAGACCAGAAAGTGCTCGTTGCCGGTATCGAACGTCGAACCGTCCACGCTGCCGGGCCGGTAGACGATGTAGTCCGGTTTGGTGCGCTGGATTTCCCTGTCCAATATGTCCTTGACGCTTTCGGTTGAAGTCTCGCTCACCTTGTCTGTCCTCCCTGGTGGATTGGTCTGTGAGTTTGCGCGCGAAGCCAGCGCCAGACCGAGCGCCGACTTACCGATATAGCCCATGAACTCGCGGCGAGATAGCCCCATTCTATCAACCTCTGCCGATAGTATATCCCGCGCGGCGTGTCGGGGCAAGCCTGCCGAGATCGTGGTTCGGAAGAATGGAACACGGATTGGACGGATGGACACTGAAGAGGTTCGGACCAATGGGACGAATAGGACTTATGCGACCGATGAGATCGTTAGCTGCGGTGCATCGCGCCGCAGCAGCCTGTGCTCGCCGACGGACATCTGCTTCGGGGCGAAAAGCGAGCCGCCGAAGCATCTGTCCTTACGCTGTGCTGTCGATGTCGGGGCCGGGTGCAGCACCGAGGCATCGAATAGGACTTATGCGACCGATGAGATCGATAGCTGCGGTGCTTCGCGCTGCAGCAGCCTGTGCTCGCCGACGGACAGCTGCTTCGGGGCGAAAGGCGGGAGTGTTCAAAAACTCAAGCTTTTTGCGCGCTGCAGGCATGGATCGTTGGGGCCTGTGTCAATCCTCTTGTAGAGGTGAGGCATCAGCTCGGCAAGAGGAGACTGCGACAGGAGAGTCTGTTTGCCCCGATTCGGCGTGAGACACGCGTGAGCAAGGAGCTTGACAGGCTTAAGGAGATCGTCGATTTCGGCTGGTTGCGTAAGGCTTGTATGGACAAGTTCGCTGATGATGGCAGGCCGTCGATAGCTCCCGAGGTGTTGGGAGCGATGATGTTACTGGGGTTCTGGTTCAACATTGCATCCGACCGAGAGCTCTGTGAGGAATGTGAGGATCGACTCAGCTTCCGTGAGTTCATAGGGATCTGTGACGACGACGAGGTTCCCGTGCATTCGAGCTTGACGCACTGGCGGAAGCGTTTGGCAAGAGGTGTTCGGCAGTTTCTGCAGTGCAGCATTGACGTGGCGAATGGTGTTGGACTGCGGCCGGTCGGTGTAGGATGTTCGACTCCACCTTGTAAAGGCTCAGGCGGATGCTCATTCACAGGCTCGCATAGACTTGGACCCTATCGTCAACGCTAACGACTATCTTGAGGCGCTGGCGAGTGGGAGGAGATCCTGAGCTCGACTCGAATGAGCCTGAAGACGATGACAGAGGTTCCAAGCCGAAGAAGCCCGGCAAGCCAAGCAAGTTCAAGCATGGTGGCAATCGCAAGAAGAACGCTAAGAAGCGACTCGCTCGCGGCAAAGCAATATCAGTCAACACCCATGATCTGGATGCCAAGCTGTTGAGCCGTCCCGGCAAGAAGACAGACTTTTTCCATAAGGTCACTTCGAGTTCGACGCTTCCAGCGGTCTGGTGATGAACGCGGATGGCGGCCATATATACGAGCCGGTGAAGATGGTGGAGTTCTTGCTGGTGAGCGCTATGCCGTTGACACTGCGGTTGGCGACACTGGTTACTTCGACAGCGCGAGTCAAAGATGGCTCAAGACAACGGCATATGCTCGCACATAAGGTACGCGACAACTCCAACAACACGGTCGGTCTTCGGCATAGACGCTTTTGCCTATGATGCAGACGATGACAGCTATAGTTGCCCGGCTGGACCAAGCTTAGCGTCAGGCACGGTCGTGATGGCGAGAAGCGATATGCAACTCTATGCAGCTGCGTGGGTTGGCGTACAGGCAGTATTGCTTCCAAGACAAGCGTAGCTCTGATCGCCGACAGCTAAGCAAGTGCGCGAACGGAACTGGTGACGCAGGCCCGCTTACGCAATCGCTGCAACCGCGCTCGGCGTCTGAAAGTGAAGCGGAGTGTGGTCTGCGAGGGTAGTATTGGAACGATGAAGAGCTACGGCGGGCTCGGTCGAGCGAGATGGCTTGGTGAAGAGGCGATGGCGATACAATGCCTGATGGCCGGGACGGACTCAACCTCAAGAAAGTGCTCAGGCACCTGGCGAGGCTGGAAAACGCCGCCCAATCGGCCCTAGCGCCGGCATTTCGACTCCTTTGCAGCCTGCTTTCCGCGCGGCAAAGGAAATACGCGCTGCGAGCAGCCTCTCTGCCACTCGCGGCACGAAAACTGTGGTCGGGGCTGGAGGGGGTGTTGTTGAACACTCCCAAGGCCAGCCCACGAAGCATCTGTCCTTACGCTGTGCTGTCGATGTCGGGGCCCGGTGCAGCACCGAGGCATCGAATAGGACTTATGCGACCGATGAGATCGTTAGCTGCGGTGCTTTTGCGCTGCAGCAGCCTGTGCTCGCCGACGGACATCTGCTTCGGGGCGAAAAGCGAGCCGCCGAAGCATCTGTCCTTACGCTTGATGGTCAATGTCGGGGCTGGGTGCAGCACCGAGGCACCGAATGGGACTTATGCGACCGATGAGATCGATAGCTGCGGTGCATCGCGCCGCGGGAGCCTGTGCTCGCCGACGGACAGCTGCTTTGGGGCGAAAAACGAGCCGCCGAAGCATCTGTCCTTACGCTTGATGGTCAATGTCGGGGCTGGGTGCAGCACCGAGGCATCGAAGTCCCCAACGACGATACTTCGGGGCTGTCTTTCGCCCCGAAGGCCCGGGGACTATCCACCGGCCTGCCAATCGCGGCCAGGCCGCTATTCGTCAAACCAGTCGATGCTGATCGGCCCGCTGCCGTTGGCGTACCACGCCGCGCTGGAGAATTCCCAGTCCTCCGCGCGTTCCACGTAACCGTCCTTCACCGGGTTGAGGTGGATATACTCCATCTTCTGCAGCAGCGTCTCCTCGTCCGTTACCGAATAGGCGCGACCGCGCTCCTTCCACACCCGCACGCGCGCCTTGCCACGAGCGCGAGCACGGAACCTGGCGAGCCAGCTCGACGCGAGTTGGTTCCCTCGCGCCTCCGCCTCGGCAGCCATCGCCGCGATCTCACTGGACGTACGCCGCAGCACCTGCTCCAGGAACTTCTCCACCGTCTCGCCGCGCTCAGCCCACAGCAACAGGTGCACGTGGTCGGGCATGATCACGTATGCCAGCAGCCGCACTCCGTACCTGTGTCGGTAGTCATCGATCACCGCAAGGAAGCACCGCGCGGCTGTCGGGCTGCGCAGGGCGGGGATGTGCTCGATGATCGAGCTTGTCCAGAAGCACACCGCGCCGTCCTCAAAGTAGTTGTGCCAACGATCAGTTATCCGGTTCCCGTGCTACCGGTAGCTGCAGTGCGTTCGGGGCGAAAAACGAGCCCCGAAAGATCACTTTGTGCTTAGCCAGGGCTTCCGGACGGTCTGACCCCGAGGCATCGAACGATCAGTCATCCGGTTCCCGTGCTACCGATAGCTGCAGTGCGTTCGGGGCGAAAAACGAGCCCCGAAAGATCACTTTGTGCTTATCCAGGGCTTCCATACGGTCTGGCCCCGAGGCATCGAACGATCAGTCATCCGGTTTCCGTGCTACCGATTAGCTGCAGTGCGTTCGGGGCGAAAAGCGAGCCCCGAAAGATCACTTTGTGCTTATCCAAGGCTTCCAGACGGTCTGGCCCAGAGGCATCGAACGATCAGTCATCCGGTTTCCGTGCTCCCGATAGCTGCAGTGCGTTCGGGGCGAAAAACGAGCCCCGAAAGATCACTTTGTGCTTATCCAGGGCTTCCGGACGGAGGCATCGAACCGTCCTGGCTGGCGCTGCCGTCATCGACCTCCGCGACTACGCTGCGCAGCCCGTCATAGATATACCACCTCCGCGCGCCGTCCTCCTCCCGGTATTCTATCCCGCGACTGCGGCGCAGCGGGCTTCGGGAGATCGCGGAGGGTATTGGGCGCCAACGGTTGAAGCAGTACGTTGGAATGCGCTGCAGGCTCCTCATATCTTTGCTTATAGTGACACTCGCCCTCTGCGCGGGGTGCGGGCGGCGTCACGCGTCGGATTCGGCGGGCGGCAAGGTCGTGGTGTCGGTCTGGCATCCGTGGGGCGGGACGCAGAAGGAGCGGTTGGATCAGGTCGTGGCCGAGTTTCAACCGTACCCACAAGCGCATCCACGTCAGGGCCGTTTTCACGCCCAACGACCTCAACTCGGACCAGAAGCTGTTCACCTCCGTCGCAGCGGGAATGCCGCCGGACGCGACATTCGTGGACGGCCCCCAGGTGGCGGGCTGGGCGGAGCAGGGCGCGCTGACGCCGCTGGACGAGTTCGTCAAGCAGTCGGGCATCAAGCCGGGCGACTACTTCACCCCCTGCTGGCGGCAGAACTCCTATCGCGGCCACGTCTGGGCGATGACCTACTGCGCCGACCCCAACTTCGCCTTCGCGTGGAACAAGAAGGTCTTCCGCGAGTGCGGGCTCGACCCCGAGAAGCCCCCGACGACGATAGCCGAGCTCGACGCGATGAACGAGCGAATCACCCTTATCGAGCACGGGCGCCTGATCCGCATCGGCATCATACCGTGGTCGCAGTTCGGCAACGCAAACTCGATCTACACGTGGGGATGGGCGTTCGGCGGCGGTTTCTACGATCCCGCAAGGCGCAGGATCACCGCCGACGATCCCAAGGTCGTCAAGGCCTTGCAGTGGATGACGAGCTACGCGAAGAAGTACGACGTCAGCACGATCAACGGCTTCCGGCAGGGGTTCGGCAGCCGCGATCAGAACCCGTTCTATATCGGCAAGGTCGCGATGCAGTGCCTGCACATATCGCAGCTCGACGACATCGCCCAATACGCGCCCGATCTCGACTACGGCCTGACATATATCCCCGCGCCAACTGACGGCGAGAAGCATTCGTCGTGGGTGGGAGGCTGGTGTCTTGCGATTCCGAAAGGCTCCAGGCATCCGAAGGAGGCGTGGGAGTTCCTGAGATGGTGCTGCCGCGATCCGAAAGGCACCCAGGCGGTCGGACGCCTGCAATCGCTGCTGCCGGGCTATCGCAGGTCGCCGTTCATCGATGAGGTGAGCAAGAGGCCGGGGTACTCGCAGTTCCTGAAGATCATGGAGGAGTGCCGCCACCAGCGACCCGTCATGCCCGCGCAGAACTTCTATATGGGATCGCTGGACAGGGCCGTTGACTACGCGGTCTATGGCGAGATGAGCTGCAAACAGGCGCTCGACAAGTCGACTAAGGAAACGCAGGCGGAGCTGGATTTGCGGCTGGCGGGGAGATGAAGTGGAATTGCGAATTACCAATTACGAAATACGGGCTGCGGATTGTGAACGGCGAATGCTGTGTTGGGAATCGCGGATTCCCAGATCGCCCGCGCGGGCTGGACTGCAAATCCAGCCCGAACAAGGGAGATGGAACGCGGACAAGCACGGATGAGACGGATGGACACTGACAGGTAATGGCAAAGAGGAGAGCGAAGAGCACAACCGAAAAGCGTAACCTCCGGAACGGGCTGCTGTTCTGCTCGCCGGTGCTGATCGGGCTGGCGGTGTTCACGCTGTACCCGATGCTGGCGTCGCTGTATTACAGCTTCTGCAATTACCCGATGCTCAAGCCGCCGGTCTGGGTCGGACTCGCGAACTACCGTACGCTCGTCCACGACCCCGTCTTCTACAAATCGCTGGGTAACACGGCCTACTTCGCCGATCTTCGCGACACCGGCGGGGATCATCACGGCGTTTCTGCTCGCGGTGCTGCTGAACCAGAAGGTCAAGGGGATGGCGGTGTTTCGGACGATGTTCTTCGTGCCGTCGATCGTGCCGATGGTGGCGGGGTCGGTGCTTTGGCTGTGGCTGCTCAACTCCGACTACGGCCTCATCAACACGATCCTGCGGCTCGCGCACCTGCCCGCGCCGGGGTGGATGAACAGCCCGGCGTGGTCGAAGCCCGCGCTGATCCTGATGAGCGTATGGGGAGTGGGCGGATGGATGCTGATATACCTGGCGGGGCTGCAGGATGTGCCCGTTGACCTCTATGAAGCCGCTGAGATCGATGGCGCCGGGCCGCTCGCGCGAATGCGGCACATTACCGTCCCGTTCATTAGCCCGCACCTGTTCTTCACGCTGATCATGGGCTTCATTGGCGCGGCGCAGTATTTCACGCAGGCGTTCGTCATGACCGGCGGCCAGGGCGGCCCGGTGGACTCGACGCGCTTCTTCTCGATCTATCTGTTCCAGAACGCGTTCATGTATTGGAAGATGGGCTACGCCTGCGCGCTGGCGTGGATTCTGTTCATACTGGTGCTGCTCTTCACGCTGGTTCTGTTCAAGACCTCGGCGAGGTATGTGTATTATGGCGGGGAGAAATAGGATGACCAGGGGCGGAAAACGAAGGAAGGTAAGGTTCGCGACGGTCATCACCTACATCGCGTTGGTGCTCTTCGGCACGGCATTCACGCTTCCGTTCGCGTGGATGCTCTCGACCTCGCTCAAGCCCGCGTCTCGAATCCAGAAGTTCCCGCCGGATATTATCCCGATGGAGCCGGTGAGCGTGAAGCTCGGCGGCAAGAGCTATGATGTGTATCGCGACAAGCACGGCGCCGAGCTTGCCCTGATCGAGCGCCTCAAGGGGGGCAGGGCGGCGGTCCAGCCGGTAAGCGATGTCAGGGCGGCCGGCAAAACGGTCAGCGCGGACGAGCTCACGCCGGTGATCCACCCGGGCTTCGAGTGGTCCAACTACTCCAGGGGTTTGGTCTTCATACCGTTCGCCGATCAGCTCAGGAACACCTTGATCGTGTCGATTTGCTGCGTCATCGGGACGATTCTGTCGTGCAGCCTGGTCGCGTATGGGCTTTCGAAGATCGATTGGAAGGGCCGCAACACGCTGTTTGTGATCGTGCTGGCCACGATGATGCTGCCCGCGCAGGTGACGATGATCCCGGTTTTCACCATATTCGTGAGGCTGCACTGGGTGAACACGTTCCTGCCGCTCATTGTGCCGTCGTTTCTGGCGACGCCGTTCTTCATATTCCTGCTGCGGCAGTTCTTTCTGGGGATACCGCGGGAGCTTTCCGAGGCGGCCAAGCTCGACGGCTGCAGCGAGTTCGGCATCTATCGGCGCGTCGTAATGCCGCTTTCCAGGCCCGCGCTGGCGACGGTCGGCCTGTTTACGTTCATCGGCGCGTGGAACGACTTTCTGGGGCCGTTGATCTACCTGCTCGATGAGACCAAATACACCCTCTCGCTGGGGCTGGCGATGTTCACGGGCCAATACGGCAACGAATACGGCATGCTGATGGCCGTATCGACCGTCGTCACCATCCCCATCATCGTGCTCTTCTTCTTCACCCAGCGCACGTTCATACAGGGGATGACGATGAGCGGGATCAAGGGGTAGAGGCGCCTCAGGCGAGGTCTATTCCCTGCACTTCCATGTCCGACTGCTGCTGGAGAACGACGCGGGCACTGCCGCACTTGGCGCAGCGCAGGGTCTTGGCGTCGGCCTCGAACGTGGCTCCGCACTCGTCGCAGCGCAGGCTGGGTTCGATGACCTCGATCCGCAAGTCGGAGCCCGCGGCGGGGGTTCCAGCCGCCACCTTGTTGTATGCGGTTCGCAGCGAGTCCGGGTCGATGCACGTCCACTTCCCCAGCCGGATTCGCACGGCATTCACGCCGGAAGCGCCGCTTCGCTCAGCGTGTGACGAGGCTGCAGACGCGATGCTTTGCGCCATGTGCGTTTCGTGCATTGTCATTCTCCTGTGCAATGGTGTTTGACGGCGTCGAACTGACCGTCTCGACGACCGCCGTGGCCGACTTGAGCGGCGAATAGACAGCCTTCGGATAGATGCCGATCACCAGGCATGCCGCGGCAAGGACGACCATCGCGACACAGACGCTCGCTGGCGCTTCTCTCACGCCAGCCGCCGACGCGGCTTCGGACTCCTCTCCCCAGAACACCGACCTGGCCGCCTTTGCCAGCACGACCAGCGTCACGATGCTGCCAAACAGGCCCAGTATGACCGCCCACCAGACGCCCGCCTGTCCTCCGGCCGTGAATAGGGCCAGCTTGCTCTGGAATCCGTTGAACGGCGGTATTCCCGATATCGCCAGCGCGCCTGCGAAGAAGCAGAAGCTGGTGATGGGCATCTTCTTGGCCAGCCCGCCAAGCTGCGAGATCTTGCGGACGCCCGTCGCGTAGGCAACCGAGCCGGCGGCCAGGAAGAGAAGCGATTTTGCCAGCGCGTGGTTGAGCAGATGGAACAAGCCCGCATAGATGCCCAACTGCGTCCCGATTCCGATCCCCATCAGCACGTAGCCCATCTGGCTCACCGATGAGTAGGCAAGCATGCGTTTGAGGTCGTTCTGCGCGAGCGCCATCAGATCGCCAATTATCAGCGTGAACACGCCCAGCACCAGCACGAACATGGCGACCGGCGCGAAGCCGGGAAAGAAGATGCTGACCGTGCGCACCAGGGCGTAGATCGCGACCTTGAGCATGACACCGGAAAGCAGCGCGGAGACCGGCGTAGGCGCCTCGGCGTGCGCGTCGGGCAACCACGGATGGAACGGCGCCAGTCCCGCTTTTGTTCCGAAGCCGACGATGAGAAACGCGGAGGCAAGTACCACCGTGGCGACGGGGAAGCTGCCGGCGACGGTCCTGAGATCGGAAACGAGCAGGCCTCTCGCACCACCAATCAGCGACGCGCCCGCGGCGTAGACGAGCACGCATCCAAACAACGCGAACGTGATCCCCACCGTGAGCAGCATCAGATACTTGTAGCCGGCCTCCAGCGCGCGCTTGTCCCAGTAGAACGCCACTAGCAGCCCGCTGGCGATCGTGCTGGCCTCCACGGCCACGTAGATCATGATGATGTTGTTGGACATGCAGGCCCACAGCATCGTGGCAAGAAACAGCATCAGCCAGCCGTAGAAGGCGGTCAGCCGGCGCTGCGAGGTCATGTGGGGCTGACGCGCGTCCTCTACGTGGTAGCGCATGTAGCGGCACGCGTAGATCGTCGCGACGAGCCCGATGCCCGAGATGAGCGCGATCAGCAGGGCGCTCAGGCCGTCAACGTAGATCTGCCTCCCGAACGACGTGAGCACTTCGCCCGAGAGCACCGCCCGCCCGATAACAAGCGACAGCACGAACGCGCAAGCGCACCCCGCCAGCGCCAGAATCTCTCGCAGCCAGCCCGTATACCTGCCTATTATGAAGATCAGTATTGCTGCCGCGGCCGGGACAATGGCAACAAGCGCGGGCAGGGCCGAAGCTGATTGGTCAGGCATATCCGCACCTCTAGTGTTGTAGTTCCGACAACTTGAACGTATCCGTGGACTTGAACTGCTCTCTGACGCCGCCTATGATGTAGAGCAGGAGATAGGCGGTGACGACGACCTCGGTGGCGATGCCCGCAAGGGCCGTTTCCCTGATCGACGGAGCCAGGCTTACCAGGCTCAAATGCACGCCGTTTTCGAGCAGACACAGGCCGATAACGGTCTTGATCGCGTCGCGACGCGTGAATATGGCATAGATGCCGAGTATGAAGATGGTGAATGCGACGGCCAGGTTGGTCTCCAGCAGCCCGGAGGACTGATTCGCGACTACGAACAGCCCCGCGTGCATATGGGTCAGCTTGAACATTGCCGCCAGCAGCGCGATCACGATGATCGCGGACATGCCGAAGCCGATCAGCGGCTTCACCTCCTGCTCGGCGCCCTCCGTCGCTCGCCACAGGAACCACGGGATCAGAATGGCCTTCGTAACGAGCGCGGTCCCCGCCCAATACAGCAGCGCGCTGTTCTCCGCCGAATACACGACCAGCAGTCCGCAGATAAGAAGCGCCTGGCACATGTAGGCCACCGTCGCGTGCCGAAGGTTTCTCGCTTCGACCGCCGCGAAGCTGGTCAGGATCATCAGCAGACTCAGAGTATGAACCAACTCGGGACTGATCTTTGGCATCGCCTATACTCCAATCATCGCAAAAACGAGCGCGGCCAGCGCCACGAACAGGACCCTGCTCATGTAGCCCATCGACTGGTCGATTCTCAGCCTCGGTACCACGCTGTCGATCACGCCGACCAGCGCCAGCACCACCAGCACCTTCGCCAGCCCGATTCCCACCGAAAGCCCCACCGGGCTTACCGAAGGCCATGGAACGAAGATCGAGACCAGCACGAACGAGAAGATGACCTGGCGCACGTAGAACGTCAGCTTGCACATAGCCAGGCGCGGGCCGCTGTATTCGATGAACGGGCCGCCGGCGACTTCCTGTTCCGCCTCGACGATGTCGAACGGCAGCCGCCCGACGTTGGCCTGCAGCGCCAGGAAGAACGCCACGGCGGCGATGATCATTGAGGTCGATGGCCCGTGAGCAAGCTGGTAATTCATCATGTTGCCCATCAGCAGCGACTGCGCCTTGACCGCGCCGGTAAGAAGCGCGATCGCGGCGATGGGTTCGACGCTGAGCAGCATCATCATCTCGCGACCGGCCCCGGCGTAGGCAAACGGGTTGCCGGACGCGAACGCGCCGAGCATTGTGGCGACAGCGACGATCGACATCACGTAGATCCACACAATCGTGTCGCCCGACGCGCCGAGCGGCGGCCTGGCGCCCATTGGAGTAAGCGCTGCCGCGACCAGGATCGCTCCGAGGCCGATTACGGGCGCTGCCCGGAATATCGCGCCTCCGCCGGACTGCAGGTCCTCCTTGCCGAGCAGTTTGAAGATGTCGCGATAGGGCTGCGTGATGGGCGGGCCCTTGCGGGAATGGACCACTGCCTTGAGCTTGCGCATGACACCGTCAAAAAGCGGCGCCAGCAGCAGAGCTATAGCTATATTGATCGCCGCTCTCCCAATAACAGCCATGTCTCCTCCTTCGAAAATGCCGTGCATTCTCGCCACGATCCCTACTTCACCATAATGAACAGCAGCACAAGGACCCCAACAACGCCCACTATCTGCCACATCAGATAGAGCTGCGGCACGCCGCTGTGCGTACGGCTGAGCTTGTCGGTTGCCCACCCGCCCGCGCGGACGAACGGGTTGTAGAGCCACCGGTCCAGGTCGAATACCTTAACCAGTGACTTCAGGAAGCCCGCCTTGGGAATGGGCACGCTCGGGTAGACCTTGGCGAAGACCTGCTTGAAGGGCAGACAGAACCCGTGCGCGCGGTATCTGATCTCGTCCGGCACTGCCTCTTCGCCGCAGTACCATCCCTCGGTCTCCCTGGATGTGGCGTGGGCCGCGCGGGATATGCCGTAGGCGGCCAGCGTGCACACGAACAACGCACCGATTATCACGGCCGGATTCCACGCTCCGATTCCGGCCAGGGTGATTCCCAGCGGATTGGAGCCGAACATCGACGCGAACGCCGGTGTCGAACGCAGCACATCTTCGGCCGCGCCATAGAGCAGCGCAAGCGGCAGCATCGGCGCCACGCCAAGGACCACGCAGAGAACCGACAGGGCGGCCTGTGGAATCTGCATGCCCGGCGGGACCTCTCCCGTCGCCTTCTCCGAGTATATGGCGGCCGGCTTGCCAAGGAACATCGATCCCAGCAGCTTCATGAACGACGCCAGCGTTACCAGCGAGATGAACATTGCCACAAGGCCCAGGAATATGAACAACGGCATGCGCAGCCCGCCCTGGAAGGCCGACTGGTAGATCAGCCATTTGCTGACAAACCCATTGAACGGGGGAATCCCCGCGATCGATAGCGTTGCGATCACGGCCGCGGCCATCGTCAGCGGCATGTGGGCGCCCAATCCGCCCAGCTTGTTGAGATCGCGCGTTCCGGTGTAGTACTCGGCCGCCCCCGACATTGAGGAACAGCAGCGGCTTGTAGCACGCGTTGTTGGCCATGTGATACAGGCCGGCGATCAGCGCGAGCGCGGCAAGCAGGGGGTTGCTGTTCAAGAAGAACAGGCCTATCCCTATGCCCAGCAGCATGTAGCCGATCTGGCCGATCATGTGGAAGGACAGCACGCGCTTGGCGTCGTCTTCGCGCAGCGCGGCGAGCGTTCCCACGAAGATCGATCCCGCGGCAAGCACGGCGATTATCGCGCCCCACGTGGTTGTGATCCCCGCCGGCGCGAAGAACTGGTAGCCGACCCGCACAACGCCATAGATCCCGAGCTTGGTCATGCTTCCCGCGAACGCCGCCGACGCCGGACTCGGCGCGGCGGGATACGCCCGCGGCAGCCAGCCTCCGAACGGGAACATGCCGGCCTTCGTTACGAACCCTATCAAGAACAACGCGAGCAGGATATGCACGAGAGCCGGGTTGGTCCGCGCGATGCGCGCGACCGTGGCGCCGACGTCAGAGAACGCAAACGAATGCGAGGCGGCCGAGACGATCAGGACCGCGGCCAGAATGCATCCCGCCGCGACGTGAGTCACGACGAAATACTGCCAGGCAGCCCGGGCTTTTGCCTCATCCTCGCGATCGAACCAGACCAGGGCCCAGCTCATCAGCGTCATCAGTTCCCAGAACATGAAGAAGAACAGCAGGTCGGAGCTGGTGATCACGCCGAGAAGCGCCGCCATAAGCAGCAGCGCGAACGGGTAGTAGGCCCGTGGCGACTGTCCGGCGTGCACCTTGTTCATATACTCGATGGAGTACAGCGTGGCGGCCAGTCCCACAAACGGCACGATCAGCAGGAACACCGCGCTGAGCCTGTCCACGCGAAACGTCATCAGCGCGCCGAACGGCGAAAAGCTCAGCAGCGCGGGCGTTGAGAACGCGTGCGATGATATGAAGACGCGCGCGGCCACTATCCACATCGCCACATCAGCGAGCGCCATGAAGCCGAACGCCGTGTAGCCCGTCCTGCGCCAACTGCCGCCCAGCAGGGCCGCCACCACCGCGCCGACGATCAGAAGCCCGAATGCACCGAGCAGCAGTTGTTCCGATGTTAGGCTTGTCATAAGCCGGGACCTCCTGGACTATGGCAGCGAGATACGCGAGACTATCGGTAGCGCGGCGATCGGGGCCAGCAACGTGACCACGATCATTGCGATCAGTATCCAATCCATGCTTGGCGGCGGGTCCATGGCGCCAACGGGTTCGGCGTGGTGCTCAGGGCCGGATTCCTCGGTGCTGTGGGATTCCTGCAGCAGACCCCGCTTGGGCGCCCCGAAGAACACCTTCTGGCCGACCCACAGGAACCAAGCGAATGTGACGAGGCTCTCGATCAGCACCAATATGAGCACGACCGGGCCGAATGCTCCGCCAAGCTGCAGCGCTCCTGAGAGTATGCATATCTTGCTCCAGAAGCAGGCGAGCGGCGGCACGCCGGTCAGCGCGAACGCTCCCACAAAGAATGCCACCGCCGCGATCGGCATGCCTCTGGCCAGCCCGGAGAGCTTGGATATGCTGCGTGTGCCGGCGGCATAGGCTATGGCGCCGACGGTCAGAAACAGCAGGGTCTTGGCGCAGGCGTGCATCATTATGTGCAGCAGGGCGCCGCGCGTTCCGAGGCTTGCGCCCATGCTCCCGATCCCCAGTCCGAGCAGGATGAAGCCGAGCTGGGCTATGGTCGAATAGGCGAGCAGGCGTTTGAGATCGTCCTGGAAGAAGTAGAGATACAACGCGGCGAACATCGTTACCAGCGCGGCTATCGCGACCAGCAGCCCCATCCCGGTAGGCAGCGCCCAACCGGCCAGCAGCAGCCTGGCTATGAGGAAGACACCGGCCTTGACCATTGCCGCCGCGTGCAGATATGCGCTTATCGGAGTCGGCGCCGCCATCGCGTCCGGAAGCCACGTGTGGAACGGGACCTGCGCGCTCTTCGCCCAAGCCGCGATCAGAAACAGCGCGAACGCCGCCGCTCGCACGCCGGGCGACATCAGGCCCAGCGCCGAGAAGCCCATCGAACCGGTCGCGGTGAAGACCCAAACGAGGCCACCCAGGAAGAAGAGCCCGCCAAACGACGTCATCACGAGCGCCTTCATGCCCGCCTTGAGGCTCTCGTCATTGTTGTAGAACGAGATCAGCGCCCAAGAGCACAGCGTGGTCATCTCCCAGAAAACGAAGAACTGCAGCAGCGTCGGCGCGATTGCGATGCCGACCATCGATCCCACGAACAGCATCAGCCAGAAGTAGTAGCGGGCCTGGCCGGACCTGGTGGGATGGTCCTTGTTGCCGGGAGACAGATACCCGGCGGAGTAGATGACAACCGCGGCTCCGATCACCGTCGAGACCAGCAGCATTATGACGGCCAGGGTGTCTATGTTGGCGCCGAAAAGGCCGGTGGCGCCGGCTTTGCCGAGCCACGGCATCTGGCCGAACAGATAGGGCTTTCCGGTCGGCTGCACCGACAAGGCCACTGCAGCCGCCGCGGCTAAGATCGCCGCCGCCGCCGCGACGTATTTGGCCGCACGGTCTCTGGCCGCCAGGCACGCGACGGCACCGACCAACGGCACACCAATCACTGCAACTGCCAAAGGCTGCATAAACGCCTCCTATGTATGCGTCACCCCGCGGCTGGATGCTGAAACAAGTTCAGCATGACACAGTCGTCATCTTGTTACCACGGGCTCGCCCTGCCAGTCCTTGAGGTAGTCATCGAGATCGAAACCCGGCGGCAGGTGCTGTTCGTGCCTGGCGCACACTTTCTTGGGCACCAGGCCGAGCGCCAGCGCGGCCCCGTAGATGATTGCTTCCGGCCTCGGAGGACAGCCGGGAATATACATATTCACGGGCACGACTTTGTCCGCGCCTCCGAGTATGTTGTAGGTGTCGAACCAGATGTTGCCCCCGACCGCGCAGGACCCGACGGCGATCACCACCTTGGGGTCGGGTGTTGCCTCATAGAGCCGCTTGAACGCGGGAGCCACCTGCCTGCTGACCGATCCCGATACGATCAGCGCGTCGGCATGTCGAGGACTGCCGACCAGCTTCATCCCGAGCCGTTCGACGTCGTAGTACGGCGTCAATACGTCGATCACTTCTATATCGCAGCCGTTGCACGCGCCGCAGTTGGTGTGGAACAGCCACAACGACTTGCCGAACATCTTCTTGCACAGGTCGGCTATCATAGGTTCTCCTCTCCTTCTCTGACGAGAGGTCTGCGCTGGGCAAACTCGAGGGGCGGCTTGACCGGGAATATGCCGTGCTTGTTTTCCTCGCCCGGCCCACGGCCCCGCCAGCGTTTGGTGTGAAACTTGTCTATGGCGTTATCGCTCTCAAAACACCGGCCGCAGCGTTGGCAGCTCGACATCCAGATCATCATGTCGCTCTTGAGGTCGGACTTGTCCGGTGTGGCTGTCTCGAACTGCTCGGTCGGCCAGATCGCGTTTTCCGGGCAGACCTCGTAGCACCTGGCGCACTGGATGCAGCGGTCGAGGTGGAACGTGATGCGGGCGACTTCGCCCATGTCCTCGATCACGATGCACCTGGGAGGGCAGACGTTGGCGCATCCGCCGCAGGCGATGCACTTGCGGGAATCGAACTCGATCTTGCCGCGGAACTTCGGCGGGACCTCAGCCGGTTCGAACGGGTATCCCAGCGTCACCCGCCCCGCTCCGAAGCATATCACCGCTTCCTTAAGCTTGGCCTTGAACATAAGCGCCTACTCCTTTTCCCAGCTCTTGCGCCTGGACATGTCCTCCAGGTCTTCTTTGGTGTAGACCTGCACGCGGTTGGTGTTGACGTCGAGCGTTTCCACGCGTTCCGTGCACGAGAAGCAGGGGTCGTAGCTTCCGAGACAGATAGGCACGTCTGCCAGGTTCTCGCCGGCGATCATGGGCGCGACCGCCTGCAGGTTCGGATAGGTGGGAGCCCGCACGCGCCAGCGATACGGCCTGTTGTCCTCGCCCGTCAGCACGTAGTGATGCGCTTCGCCTCTCGCGGCCTCGACTGAGCACAGGCCGGTCTTGCCCGCGGGCAATTCTTGATCGATATCGGCCATCACCGGCCCGCCGGGCATGTCCTCGAGGGCCTTGCGAACCAGCCGTATGGATTCGAGTGTCTCGAACAGCCTCACCAGCGTTCGCGCCCAGCAGTCGCAGCCGTCCTGGACCTGAATCCGGACGTCGAGCTGGTCGTAGGCCGCATACGGGTGGTCAATACGAGCGTCGATCGGCCTGTTGGAGCCTCGCGCGGTAGGTCCGACAACGGCGATGTCCCGCGCGTCCACTTCGGTCAGAATTCCCACGCCCTTCAGTCGCGCCATCAGGGTCGTGTCAATCGCGACCGCATCGACGACGGCCTTGAACTCCTCTTCGACCTTCGCAAGCACCTGCCGGATGTCGTCGGCCGCCTCGGGCGTTATGTCGAACCGGACGCCGCCGATGAGGTTGGAGGAGTAGTGCTTGCGGTTGCCCGTGATGCGCTCCATCAGCCACATGACAGGCTCGCGGATTCGCCAGAGCTGCATCAGCACCGTATCGAACCCGAGAATGTGGCCGGCAAGCCCGACCCACAGCAGGTGGCTGTGTATTCGCTCCAGTTCCAGCAGGATGACGCGAATGTATTTCGCGCGCATCGGCGTGTCAATCCCGCAGGCGTCCTCGACCGCCTGCACGTAGGCGCAGGAATGCACCTGCCCGCATATCCCGCATATCTGCTGCGCGACGAACGGTATCTGGTTGTAGTTGAGCTCGCTGTCGCCGAGTTTCTCGACCGCGCGGTGGTTGTAGAACCCGCGATAGTCGCAGCCGATCACCTTCTCGCCGTCCATGAACAAGCGGAAGTACGCCGGTTCCTCAAGTGTGGGATAGAACGGCCCCATGGGAACGACGGTCGTCCCTTCGGGCGCGTCTTTGTGAGGCGGCGCGTTCTGTGGTTCAAAGGGGAAGCGCTGGTTATACTCGAACTCGCGCCGGAGCGGGAATGTATCGTTTGGGAAATCATCCGACAGCACCAACCGGCGCGGATCGGGATGGCCGACGGGCCTGATGCCGATCATGTCGAATGCCTCGCGCTCGGACCAGTTGGCGGCGGGCACGTCGGGCGTAATGGAGCCTATGGACGTGTCGTTGGCGGGGATATGAGAGTGCAGGACCAGGAACTTGTGGTCCTCGTCGAAGGCAAACACGTAGGAGACGCTGAAATCGCCTGATTTCTCGCGGTTGTCGGTGGCGGCGCTTATCACGAACCGCGCGCCCAACTGGTTCACGATGTACTTGGCCACGGACGGGAGATCCTCGCGCGGGATCGTCGCAACGAACTGATTGTGGACGTGCTCCTGAAGGTTCTCCAGGACATCCGGGAAGTGCGTCCAAAGGTCGTATAGAAACTCCTGCTGTTGTGTCATCGCGTCCCTCGGTCAACTCCTTCCGCCGCGCCGCAGCAGCGGAATCAGTGTTTGCGCAAGGCGTTCGACCGCGCCCCTCACTTCGTCGCACATCGCGGCCTGCCGCCTCACGTTTGCCGGCTGGACTGCCAGCATCCAGCATTCGCAGCCGATTTCCTGCCGCAGATACTCCATCGTCAGCCTCAGCGGCGCCCGATGCGTATCGAACCCGCTGGCTCTCAGGTCGGACGGCGCAAGCACCGCCATATCTCCAGCCGCCGCTTTCAGGTCAACGGCGTCGACGAACAGCACCGTGTCCGGCTCGGCCTGCCTGATCCGCCAGATCTCCGTCTCCGGCGACGCGCCCGCGTCGATAACGCCCTCGACGCCGGCTTCCTCCAGCAGTCGGACCAGCTCAGGTCCCGCCCCATCGTCGCCGCGGTCCGTCTCGCCTACGCCAACCACCACGACCCGGCCCAGCAGAATTTCGCTTAGTCTGCCCAGCACCGGACTAGAGCGCCAGTTCCGGCAGGGCCTGGAGTTCGGCGTAGGTGAACACCGGGCCTTCCGTGCACACATAGACATGGTTGATGCAGCAGTGTCCGCACTTTCCGACGCCGCACTTCATGTAGCGCTCCAGGCTCGTCACGATGTGGTCGTCGGAGAACCCCATTCGCTGCACCTCCAGCGTAGCGAACTTGATCATGATAGGCGGCCCGCAAGTGAACACGACCGCCCTCCGGGGATCCACCTTTATCTGGTTGAACAGGGTCGTGACGACGCCGACGTTGCCGGTCCAGCTCTCATCCGCCACGTCAACGGTCTCGAGCAGCTTCACGTCGTCTCGCACGGCCCACTTTTCGAGATCGTATTTGTAGTTGCGGTCGGCGGGTGTCCTTGCGCCGTAGACGACCCAGAGCTCGCCGTACTCGTTACGGTTGCCGAGGATGTGTTGGATCGCGGGCCGCAGCGGCGCAAGACCGCAGCCGCCGCTCGCGATAATGATGTCCATCCCCTTCGTATCCTCCAGCGGCCAGCAGTTGCCCAGCGGCCCTCGTATGCCGACCTTGTCGCCCTTGGAAAGCGTCTGCATCCGGCTCGTCACTTTGCCGCGATCGACTACTGTAAGCTCGAAGAAGGATCGCTCCAGCGCGGAGGAGGCAAAGCCGATGGGCGCCTCACCGGCCCCGAAGACGGTCACTTCCACGAACTGGCCGGGCTCCCAGGTGAACGACTTGGCGTATTCTTTGTCTTCGAACGCCATCCTGAACGTCTTGGTGTCCGGGGTCTCGTCAACGACGTCCTCGATCACCGCGATCTTGGGGATGTAGAGGTTCTCGCTGGGATGGTCGGTTACCCCCCACATCTTCTTGGGTCTGGACGATACAAGAGCCATCTTTACACCTCTGCCGCCTTCTGCTCGGGCTCCAGGTAGTCGTGCATGGACCGCCTGATGCGCTTGATGACGCTGGGCAGGTCGAGCCTGGTCAGACAGGCGCTCACGCATCGCCCGCAGCCCACGCAGCCGTGCGTGCCGTCGCGTTGGATATATGGGTAACTCGCCTTGTGGTAGAACCTGCGCTGCACCCGGCTGCCGAACGTGGCGCGAGGGTTGTAGCCGCTGGCCTCGCGCGTGAATCCGGCGTATTGGCATGAATCCCACGACCGGCAGCGCGTGAACGAATCGCCGTCGGGGCGGTCGTCCACGGTGTAGCAGGTGCAGACGGGACACAGGTTCGTGCAGGCCGCGCATCGGAAGCAGGTGGAGCCGAGATCCTCCCAGACTTCCTGGGGCACGGAGTCTTCGGATATGAACGTCACGGCCTTGGCCATGTAGGCGGTAGTCGATTCGAACTGGGAGTCGGCCTTGAGATGGATGCGCTTCTGCTCGGCGATGTCACTGGGTTCGGCGGGCTCCAGCATATAGGCCCCGGCTTGGATCGCCTCGTCACCTTTCTCGGAGCCGACTTCGCAGAGGAACCTGTCGCCGAGGTCGGTGAGCTGGACGTCGTAACCGGCGTCGAGCCAGGGGCCGGCGTCGCAGCAGACGCAGAAGCACTCCGGCCGCGGCGGCTTGTTGCACGCCAGGCTGAACAGCACGGTGTTATCCGAGCGGGCCTTGTAGTATGGGTCAACGATCTGCGCGGAAAAGAACCTCTCCTGGAACCGGATCGCCGACACGTCGCAGGAGCGTATGCCCACGATAGCCTGCTTAGGCGCGTCACCTACGTTCTCTATGCTGACATCCTTGCCGGCCTTGTAGCTGAACATGTCCTCGAAGTGCGGGAGAAGGAAGCGCTTCGGCGGATAGACATCGTGGCCGTAGTCCCAGTCGATGTCCTTGGGCGACTCCACGACGTCGAAGGCCGAGTCACCGCCGAACAGCTTCCTTGGCGCCACGAGCTGCCTTTCGTGAGCGATGCTCGCGAAGAACATCGTCACCGCACTTTTCTTGAGGATGAGTTTGTCGCCAACGCTCATTTGGCTCCCTCCACTCTGACCGCGCAGCCCTTGTAGACCGGCACGCCGGAAACGGGATCGGACTGATACGAAGCGAGCGCATTGGGCGAGTCGCCGCCGAAGAAGTGGGGCACGTGCACGCATCCCTCGGGCACGTCCGCCGAGAGCAGCATCTGCCGCTGCAAGACGCCCGAATCCGCGCTTATCGTTACCATCCGGCCGGGCTTGAGTCCCAGTCTCTCCGCGTCGCGCTCGTTCATCTCTACAAACGCACCCGGGTACTCCCGCGCGAGTATCGGGGCGTGCAGGCACATTGTGCCGGTATGTTGGGGGAAGTTGATCCTGCTCGCGATCAGGCGAAGGGCCTCGCCGTCGGCTTGGGCAGCCTCGCCCGCCGGCATCGCAGCCAGCCTGGCAGTGCCGCCGCCAGTTTGCCACGGGGTTCCCCATGACTCGTCCAGCGCCTCGTATGACACGCCCGCGTAGGGCGCGACGTTCGCCGCGATCTCGGCCATGACGCCGGCAGGCTCGCGAGCCATGTCCGATCCCAGTGCCGAAGCGAGATCGGCTATTATGTCGAGGTCCGATCTGGACTCGCCGACCGGCTCCAACACGGCGCGCACCCGCTGCACGCGCCTCTCAATGTTGGTGAACGTGCCGTCTTTTTCCAAAAACGAGCAGGCGGGGAAGACGACGTCGGCCATCTGCGCGGTTTCCGTCAGATACAGCTCGGAGACCGCCAGAAACTTCGGCCTTGTCCAGCGCCGCCAACGATTCTTTGGAGCTTGGCGACGACAGCGCGACGTTGTCGCCGAAAACCAGCAGTGTCTTGATGCCGCCCGTCGCGCAAGCGCGCACCATGTCGGTCGCATTCATCCCCGGCGACTCCGGCAGTTTGCAGTTCCAGGCCGATTCCCACTTCTTGCGGGCGTCCGCGTCGGCAATGGCCGCATAGCCGGGCAGATACTCGCAGGCGAGGCCGAGATCCGAGGCGCCCTGGGCATTGTTCTGGCCGCGGAGCGGCATCACCGAGCCTCCGAGCAGCGTCGCGACGTTCGCCAGACCCTTGATGATCTGAGTGGAGCCGGCCTGCTGCATTACGCCAAGGCCGAACATGACTACCAGCGGCCCGCTGCCCGCCAGCGTCTCCGCCGCCTCGGTGATCCTGTCGGGTTCCAGACCGGAGGCGGCACACGAAGCGCCTTCGAGGGATGTGCGAAGCTCTTCGAATCCGGGAAGCTCCGGCCGCGCCGTCCACATAGAGCTTGCGGTCAAGAATCGTCTTGAGAAGCGCGCGAATCCAGTCCAGGTCCGTGCCCGGCCGCGGATGGAGGAACAGCGTCGCCTGAGGCGCGAGTCTCGAAACACGCGGGTCGGCCGCAACCACCTTGCAGCCGTCTTCGACCGCGTCTTGTATGCGCGAGCCGACGTGCGGCAGGCTCTCCATCACGTTCGACCCTACGATCAGCATAGAGCCGGCGGAGGCCAGCGACTCCATATCCAGCCTGCGCCGCCGGCACGCCCGTCGTCTCAAGAAGCGCCGGAATGGCGGATGCGTCATAGAACCGCGAGGAACCGTCGATGTTGGGTGTGCCGATCACCGATCTGGCGAGCTTGACCAGCGAGTAGCATTCTTCGTTGGTGAGCTTGGAGGAGCCGATCACGCCGACGTTTTGGGGATCGGTCTTCTTGATGGCGGTGCAGACGAGGTCGATGGCTTCTTTCCACGAGGCAGTTTGCAGGGAACCGGACCTGCGTATCAACGGGGTTCTCAGCCGGTCGCAGCCGGAGAGCGCGGGGATTGCGTTCCACCCCTTGATGCACAGGCGTCCCGTGCTTACCGGGTGGTTGACACTCGGACTGAGCGCGCTCACTCGCCCATGTTTCGGCTCTACGTAAACGGCACATCCGCAACTGCACAGTCCGCAGGTCGTTGGTCGGTCGATCATACCTACCCCCTACTATCAATGCAGAATGCTATAAGTGACTTTGCAGAATACCGCACAAAGTCGCGGGCACAAAACATACCCGGACGTTCTAAGCCATGTATGAGATTGCCGGTCAAACGTAGTGGAACAGAGAAACGTGGGAGATCCTACGGGGTCTGAATACCACAGGAATCGCCCTCAGCTGCTCCTGTAAACGTGTCCGGCCTCATAGTAGCACCTCATCAGTCGCAGGTCAAGAGGTATATGTGCTTTTTTTCTCAAATACTGTCGTTGTGTGGCGGCTGAGAGACGAGGCTTAAGGTTTATTGACCCATGCTTCAGGCACGGGCTAGCAGATCCTGGGAAGCAGTTCGCCCGCGGGGGTCTGGAGAACGCGGGAGGTGCCCACGGATGTGCGCACGGTGACCCGGCCCGCGGGCGCGCCGCAGACCTCGCCGATGATCTCCGCATCTTCACCGTAGCGGCTGGAGCGAACCGACGCAAGCGCCCTCTCGGCGTCGCCGGGCGCGACGACAATCAGCATCTTGCCCTCATTGGCCACAAGCAGCGGCTCGATTCCCAGCGCTTCGCACGCCGCGTTCACCGCGGGTTTGACCCGGATCAGCGACTCGTCGATCTCTATCGCGACACCGGACTGCGCCGCGATCTCATTGAGCGACGACGCGACGCCGCCGCGGGTGGGGTCGCGCATGGCGTGAATGTCGCAGCCCGACTCGATCAATCCCAGCACGATCTCGGTCAGCGGCGCGGCATCGCTCGTGATGTCTTCGCTCTCAAGCAGCTTCTCGCGGGCGAGCATCACGGCCGTGCCGTGGTCGCCGATCGAGCCGGTCAGGATGATTCTGTCGCCCGGCTCTGCCGAGTCGCCGGACACGCCCGGCCGGAGGACCGCGCCGACGCCTGATGTAGTGATGAAGACCTTGTCCGCCGAGCTGCGGGGAACCACCTTGGTGTCGCCGGTGACGATGTGAACGCCGGCCTCGGCCGCCGTTTCGCCCATCGAGGCCGCTATGGCCCTGAGATCAGAGACAGGCAGCCCTTCCTCGATGATGAACGACGCCGCGATTGCGACCGGCCTCGCGGCGGCGGTGAGCAGATCGTTGACCGTCCCCGCTATCGCGAGCCTGCCGATGTCGCCGCCTGGAAAGAAGATCGGGTCCACGACGAAAGAGTCGGTCGTGAACGCCAGAGCGCTGCCGTCGAGTCGCAGGACGGCGCTGTCGTCGCGCGAGTAGCCGTCTCCCGCGTAAGCGGCGACGAAGACCTCCTCGATAAGCTGCTTCATCGCGCCGCCGCCGGAGCCGTGGCTCAGCGTGATGCGGTCGGTGTCCTTGAGCAAGACTCACCCTCCATATCTGTAGGCCGCCGCGCAGGCGCCTTCGCTTGAGACCATGCACGGCCCGAGCGGGTCGGTGGGAGTGCAGGCTGCTCCGAAATGCTCGCATTCGGCCGGCCGGATCGACCCCCGCAGCACATCTCCGCACCTGCACGTGGTCTGCGCTGGGGCAGGCAGCCGGGCCAGCACGTCGGCGAAGCGCATCGCCGCGTCGTGAGCGGCATAGCGCGGCGAGATCGCGACCCCGCTGTTGGGAACCGTGCCGATACCGCGCCACTCAGCATCGCTCGGAACGAATACATCCGCGATCAGTTCGGCGGCGCGCGAGTTGGGTTCGGATCCGACCGCGCGGGTGTATGCGTTGTCGATGGCGGCGGTTCCCTGCTTGATCCGGTTCAGGACGGCTTCGATGCCGAGCAGGATGTCGATTGGCTCGAAGCCTGCTACCGCGCAGGTGATGCCGAGCTCATCGGCGATGAAACCGTAGGCGTCGGCGCCGATGATCGTGCTCACGTGCCCCGGCAGAAGCAGGCCCGACACTCGTATATCCTCGCTGGTCAGTAGAGCGCGGAGCGCGGCGGGCATTGTCTTGTGCGAGCACAGGACCGAGAAGTTGCCCACGCCGTCCTCCTCTGCTACCTTGATGGCGAGCGCGGTGGCCGGGCATGGTCGTTTCGAACCCGACCCCGAAGAACACGACCTGGCTCGTCGGCGTTCTCGCGCGCGATATCGACGGCGTCCATCGGCGAGTAGACGACTCGCACGTCGGCTCCGTTTGCGCGCTCGCGCTCCAGAGAGGTGACCGACCCCGGCACTCGCACCATATCGCCGAAGCAGGCCAACGTCATGAGTGGAACCGCCCCCAGCGCGACGAAGCGAGTCTATGTCGCGCTGGTCGGTAACGCAAACGGGACAGCCCGGCCCCGAGATCAGGCTCACATCAGGCGGCAGCAGCGACTTCAGCCCGTAGCGCGCCACGGACATCGTGTGCGTGCCGCAGACTTCCATTATTGCAGCGGGCGGGGCGCCGATTCGGGCCATTCGATCGGCTATCTCGCGCACGGCGGCTGGGCTTCGGAACTCCTCGGTGAATCTCATCGAAAGAGCCCTCTGAACAGCGAGAGCGTCTCCTCGGCCTCACGCTGATCGACGATTGCGATCGCCAGCCCGGCGTGAACGAGCACGTAGTCGCCGAGCGAGAGGTTGTCCATGAGATCGATTCGGACCCTGCGCGTCACGCCGTCAACTTCGGCGGTCGCCACCTTGCCGTCGATATTCGTTATGCGCATCGGCACGGCTAAGCACATGTCGTTCCCGTCTTCCTCCGCGGCGATCCGAGCAGCCGCCACCGCCACTTGGCCCAGCGATATGCACGCGTCGTTCGGCGGCAGCGATTCGTGCACGAGAACGTCGAACCCCAACTCAACAAGCGCCTTTTGTAGTCGCACGGCCACGATAGCGTTCTGGAGCACTCCGCCGGAGAGCGCCACCGTATCAAGACCCGTCAGCGCCCTCGATCTCTCACACGCCGCGGCCAGCAGCGCGATAAGCCCGTTATGGAGCTTCGCTGATATTACGCTATTGTCCACGCCCGCCAGTCTATCCTGCACGACGGCCCGCACAATGGGCAGCGTGTCCAGGGTAAGCGAGTTCGCAGCGGTCGCCAGCGCGCCGTCGTAGGCATCGGTTTCACGTTCGTCAGCCGCCTGTTCGAGTTCCACGGCGGGCTGCCCTTCGTAGGTGCGCTCACGGCACACGCCGCAGATCGCCGATACCGCATCGAAGAGCCGGCCCGCGCTGGAGGTGAGCGGCGAGTTCATTCCGGTTCGAAGCTGATGCATAAGCACCCGCAGCTCGAGTTCACTCCACGCCAGCCCGAGCCTGCCGGCGACGCTCGCGTATTCATCGCCGAACGCCGCGTATAGATACGCCATTGCCATTCGTCTGGGGTCCCGGATCGCCGCCTCCCCGCCGGGCATTCGGACCTGCGCGAGATGTCCGATGCGCTCGTATCCGACAAGGTCAGCCGCCAGAATCTCGCCGCCCCAGACCGTGCCGTCTTCGGCGTATCCCGTACCGTCGAGCGCCAGGCCGATGACGCGGTCCGTCCGGCCGTGCTCGGCGAGGCAGCTCGCGATATGCGCGTGATGGTGCTGAACACCGATCAGCCGCACGCCCGGTTGGTTGCGAGCGTGGCGGGTGCTGAGGTAGTCGGGGTGCAGATCGTGGGCGATCACGGTTGGTCTGCGGTCGAAAAGCGCCTCGAAGTGCGAGATCGCGTAGGCGTAGTAGTCGAGGGTTTCGGCTGTGTCGAGGTCGCCGATGTGCTGACTGAGCACCGCCCTGTCACCCCACGCCAGGCAAAACGTGTTCTTCTGCTCCGCTCCCGTACCTAAGACGCAGTCGCATTCGACCGGCATCCTGACCGCCTCCGGCACGTAACCCCTCGCGCGACGCATGAGAATCGCGCCGCCGACGGTGGGCCGGATGACTGAATCATCGCACGGCACGTGTATGTCTCTGCCGTGCATGACGAAGGCATCGGCCAGCGTGGCGAGTTTCGTGCGCGCGGAGGCGTTTGTGAATACCAGAGGCTCCTCGCTCAGGTTGCCGCTGGTCATCACCAGAGCGGGTGGGGCGTGCTCGAACAGCAGATGGTGCAGGGGCGTGTAGGGCAGCATCAAGCCGAGCAGATTGCTGCCGGGCGCGATGAGCGATGAGACCGGCGCGCCTCTCTTTCTGTTGACAAGCACGATCGGGCGGCGGTCCGAAGTGATGAGTTCGCATGCGGCGGCGGCGAGCTCGCCGAGACGTCTCGCCGTGTCGAGGTCCTTTGCCATCACTGCAAACGGCTTGGCCGCGCGGCCTTTGCGGGATCTCAGTTCTCGCACCGCCTCGTCGTTTGAAGCGTCGCAGGCGAGATGGAAACCTCCCAGGCCCTTGACGGCGACGATTGCCCCTTCGCACAGCAGCCGGCCCGCGCTTTCAAGCACGGACGAGTCCGTTCTGATACCGTCCGCCTCAAGCCACACGCGCGGCCCGCACGCCGGGCAGGCGGTAGGCTCCGCGTGAAACCGGCGGTCGGCGGGATCGGCGTATTCCGCGGCGCAGCTCGGGCACATCGGGAAGACGGAGAGCGTGGTGTTCGGGCGATCGTAGGGCATGCGCCGCACGATAGTGAAGCGGGGGCCGCAGTTGGTGCAGTTCGTGAACGGGTAGGCGAACCGCCTGTCATGCGCGTCGGTGACCTCGCGGAGGCAATCGGCGCACGTCGCTACATCTGCGGGGATGGTCGTCTGCGAGGACGCGTCGGACCGGCTCTGCGCCACCTGAAAATCCACGCAGCCTACCGGATCGGCTTCGATAGAGGAGACAGACTCCACCCGCGCGAGCACCGGCGCCTCGGAACGGATCGAGGCCGTGAACGCCTCGATGTCTGCGTCCGGGCCTTCGACGTCTATCTCGACGCTTCCCGACGTGTTCAGCACACGTCCGCGGAGGCCGTGCCGCCGCGCAAGGCGATAGATGAACGGTCGAAACCCCACGCCCTGTACGACGCCCGCCACCCTGATTATCCTGCGCGAAACGACTCCGCCCATGACTCTATTCTACACCATTGGTGGGGATCAAGGGCTGGAACGCAAACGGCCCCCGCGACAAGCGCGGGGGCCGCCTCGAATCGACAAGCGCGTCTGCTTCGCGCTAGGGTGCGTCGTAGACTATGCTGAGGTCATCCAGCGACAAGCGCATCCTGATGACGGGAATCCCGCCCGGATCCATGCTCGCAACGCCGGTGACGGCGACATAATCCTGCTCGCCCGGGATAATCCACCCGTCATAATTGTAGACCTTGATGCCGGTTTTTCCCGACCCGTCAGAGACGCCGGCGCCGTCATCAACGTAGAAGTAGGTCCAGTCCGGGCTGAGGTAGGTCACCTTGCCCCAGATCCTGGAAAGCAGGCCGATATTGGAGAGCTCCGCGTCGCCGCCATGGGCCTTGTTGTTCATGCCTAGCGGACCGATCTTCACTTCGGCCGTGTCAGGCGTGACGCTCGTGGCGTTGATATACATCTCGCCGTCCGCCGACGCGATCTGGCCTGCGAGTGCAACGCCGTTGCCGACCGCCACGGTTTCCGAGCTCACGACCCTGATGCCGACGGCCTTGTTGTCATCCTCGAGGTAGAAGAACCCGTCATAGGCGCCGGTCACATGCATGTCGGCCCCACTCAGGCCTACTAACGTCCCCACTCCCTGGGCTTTGGCGGCGGCTACGCTGCTTACCTGCACGGACACATCCCGCAGGATGAAGTCGTCCATGTGCAGCTCAGCGTGGTTGCGCCAGATGAACACATCTCCGGCGTCAGTGGCATGCACCATCTTGCCCGGCCAGTAGTTGCCGGCAGCGTTGACGTGGTCGGTGTCCGTCCAGTCGATGATCTTGTTCCCATCCAGCCACACCTGGTGATGCAGCCCGATGGCCCTGACCCTGACGACGTGATAGATCGTCCAGTCGATAGGGGTGGCCGGAGTGTAGGTGACATTGCTCAGCGCGCTCCACCACCAGTATCCCAGGCTTATACTCGTGCCATCCTGCGGCCACGATAGTCTGTAGGCGAACGCGGGGGTGCCCCTCTCGAAGTCGTGGTTCGGCGGATACAGACTGGGATTGGGCTGGCCGCGATAGCAAATCGCCACCTGGTTGTCGGGCGTATTCGGATTTGGCAGGCTCTTGACTGTCCAACTGACATCCACGTTGGCCGGCTGGTAGTTGTCGAGGTAGAGCCCGTCCGAGCCGCCGTCAAAGGCCGGGCACGTGAACTCATGGCTGCGGATCACCTCGCCGCACTGGAAGCCATGCTGCCAGGTGTAGTGGTTCGGGTCCTCAGTGACCCCCGGAGGCCAGTCGGTATCAGCCCTGTATACGGTGTCCCAAGCGATCCAGTTGCTTCTGTCAACCGGCTCCTGCTGTGCGATCACGTTGTCCAGCAGGAGTTCGGTAGCGTCGCCCACGTTTCCCGAGGTCGCGACGATCATTCCGCCTAAGCAAGTAGCCGATAGCCCGGTCGCGCCGGCCACGATCCAGGGAGTTGGGCCGCCGGTCACCTCGGTTAGCGTTCCGCCGCGCGGGCCCATGTAGACCTGGAACTTCTTCAAGTCTATGTCGATGAGAAACTTCAGCGTATACCACGTGTTGGCTGTGTAGCTCTTTCCGGTTTCGGCCCACTGGCTCGTTCCCGTAGTGACCACGTGAGTGAACAGCCTGGCCCCAGCAGTCGCGATGCCGGGGAAATAAGCGTTACTGAGCGTGCTGCCGAATCCAAGCGAGCACACGTAGTGTGGTCCGCTCGTAGGCGTGTAGCCGTCAGTTATACGAATCTGTAACGGCCCGCTGTCCTGCAGCGGCTTCACGTCCATTGTAATGGAATAAACGCCGGTGGAAGGAAACGGCACATCGGGCTCCGTCGTGCCGCCCTTGTTTTCGTAGAAGTCGTGCACGGCCTGCACGAGCTTCGCGTTTGCGGTATCCGCGTCATAGATGTGTGCGACCTTGTTGCCGGGGTTGTCGGGATCGATCTCCACCTTGAGATACCGCGCGGGATCGAGCGTGAACTGGCCGGCGTTGTCGGACCACGCAGTGCCGTCTTTGGGTTCCGGCGCGCTCGTGCTTGTCGAGAGATATACGTCCACATCGTAGCCCTCGAAATCGTTCATTCCCGTGGACCACGGGAGCGGCGCCCCGAGAACAGACGTGGCACACGCCAGCAGCAGGCACAGAACTGCAAGCAAAACCGTGACTCTCAATGTGTTGCCTCCTCTCATTAACCTGTACAATGCATATCGGGGATTTCGGGCGCTAACTAAAGCGCTTTACTAGCGCCGCGGCTCCGCCGTCGCCATGCATACCGTTTCTGCAGGTCAGAACGCGCAGGAGAGTCGGACGTACGTGCCGGTACTCCCTACGCTCATCCGTCCGGCCACGTGGTAAAGCGCATTACCAGCATTTTACCTCCACCTCTACCCTGTGTCAATGCTTCCGCAAGCCCAGAGGCCAAAAACTGGTAATTATACCTGCTGCGCCCGCGCATGGTATAATCCAGCAAACTCAACCGGAGAAGATACTCAACGATGAGCACAGTTCGCATCGGTATCCTTGGTTTCGCCCACGGGCACGTGGGCGTGTATTGCGACCGCTGGCGCGCACAGCCCGAGCTAGGCGTGACGGTCGCTGCAGGCTGGGACCACGACTCGGACCGCGCCGCCGCCAACTGCGCGCGATTTGAGGCAGACAACGTTCTGACCGCGGAAGCGCTGCTTGCCCGAACCGACATCGACGCGGTCGCCATCGGCGCGGAGACATCCATGCACGCCGACCTCGTCGAAGCCGCCGCCGGCGCGGGTAAGGCCATCATCGTCCAGAAGCCGATCTCGCTCACTATGGACGAGGCCGACCGAATAGTATACGCCGTCCAGCAGCACCGTGTTCCGTTCACGATGGCCTGGCAGATGCGCGTCGACCCACACAACGTGAAGGCCAAGCAGCTTCTGGAGTCGGGCGAGTTCGGCAGGGTTTTCGTGGTGCGCCGCCGCCACTGCCTTGGCACGCAGTTCATGAAGGACTTCGACAAGCTCTGGCACGTCAAGCCGGAGTACAACCGCGACATCTTCGCCGACGACGCCGCGCACCCCATCGACTTCGTCTACTGGCTTCTGGGCATGCCGGTGAGCGTGTTCGCCGAGATGGGCACGCTTCTCAATCCCGCGGTGCCCAACGATAACGGGATCGCCGTGTATCGCTACGCCGACGGCTCGTTCGCGGAGGTCTCCTGCACGTTTGTGGCGACCGGGGGTGAGAACACGCTGGAGATCATCTGCGAGAAAGGCGTCATCATCGGCAACTACGGCGACGCCCCCAGTTGCAGCATCCCCAGGCTGCCCGGCAGCGTTCAGCTCAAGTGGTTTTTGCACGGCAGCGGTGGGTGGACCGTCAGCGACCTGCCCGACATCAGCGGCCAGGGCGAGCGCATCGCCGGCCTTTCCGGCCCACTCGCGGAGTTCCTGCGCGGCAAGCGCCCGCCCATCGCCACCGCCGAGGAAGGCCGCGACGTGCTCAAGATGACACTGGCGTGCTACGATTCGGATGAACAGGGCAAACGGGTTGAGATCACCTAAACTGCTCGTGACGATCCTGGTTCTCGTCGTGTTCGCGGCGGTTGCCTCCACGGCTGCGCCGCGCGGGCTATGGCTAATGCCGCGCAAGGACGCCTGCAACACGGCCAGGGCCGACCTGTCGGGCGACATGAAGACCGCCCCGCGCGAGGTCTGGTCCTTCGGCGCCGCTCGACACCACTCTCCGCGCGAACATCGTGACGCCCTCGGTCGCGCTCGGTCCCAAAGCCAGGTCCGCGCCCATATCGGCATCCGGCCCGCTTGTGTCGCAGTCCGGCGGCAATCGCGAGCTGATCCTGTCGCTAGCTCGATCTCGGCGTCAAGCCGGTCTCGTACGTCAACGTATCGAGTGGAGACGTGGACGGCGATGGCCGCGACAACTTCCTCGTCGGACTTCCTGACGGCAGGCTGGTCGCTCTCGACGAGAAAGATGGAAAAGGCTCTATCCTGTGGAAGGTGACATTCGACGCGGGCGTTGACGAAGCGATCCTTGCCGACGTGGACGGCGACGGCAAGTCCGAGATCATCGTCAGCCTCGCGAACGGCCAGGTGAAGGTGCTCAAATGACCTGGAAGAACGGCAAACGCTGGGTTTACTCGATAACCTACGACGAGGGCTGCGAGCTGCTTCTGACGCACGCGCTTCCGCTGCACCGCGGCTTCGGCATCCCGGGGCACGTCGCCTTGGTCGCGAGCCAGGTCGGCGTTCCTCGCAACTGCCCCGGCTCAAGCTATGATGGCATGATGATCCTGTCGAAGGAGCAGATTCACGACCTGTGCGCGGAGGGGTGGGGCGTCTCCTGCCGCAGCATGACCCACGCCGCCATCACCCCCGAGAACGCCGGCTATGAGGTGGTCGAGAGCCGCAAGACGCTCGAAGACGCGCTCGGTATGCCCGTCACCATGTTCTGCGTGCCGGGCAGCAACGACTCCTATCCCGCCTCGCGCGCGGTCGCCGAACGGGCGGGTTACAGCTCCATAATGACGATCTACGACGACGTCAACACTTTGAACGCCGACCTGCTGCGCCTCAGCCGCTGTCCCCTGCACAGCCAGTACCCACCGCCGTTCTATTCGGCGTTCGATCCGTACAAGCGGCTCCATCAGGCCATCGACTGCGGCGGCTGGGTGATCGACTACTGCCACTGCCCGACGCCCGGCAAGCCGATCCATCCCGCCAAGGACTGCACCGTCGAGCAACTCCAGCAGCGCTTCGAGACCGTCCTGCGCGTCGGCGGGGATGAAGTCTGGCTCGCCGAGCCAAATGAGGCAGTAAGCTGGATTCTGGAGAGGAACCGATGACCAACAGAGCCTTATACGGAGCCGCGGCGCACGCGGGTGAGACCGGCGCGCTGCCGAACCCGTTTCCCCGCACGATAGGGCCGAACGCCGCCATGTACCCTCCAGGAGGTGGTTGATAGCGGCCTCACCTGCGACATGGTGGGCCGGTTCGAGCGTGCGTTCGCGGAGGCGGTCGGCGTGAAGCACTGCATCGCCACGCCCGGCTGCACGCCCGCGCTAGCGATGCTTGCCGCCGCGTTCGACTTCGAGCCTGCTGACGAGATCATCGTAAGCTCCGTCACCGACTTCGGCACCATTCAGGGGCTGGTCAAGGAGAACTACATCCCCGTCTTCGCGGACACCGACCCGGGCACCATGAACATCAGCGCCGCAACCATCGAGCCGCTCATTACCGAGCGTACACGGGCGATTCTCGTCGTCCACAAGACCGGCATCATCTGCGACATGGACCCCATCAACGCGCTCGCCGCGAAGCACGGGCTGCTGGTGTACGAGGACGCCTGCCAGGCGGTGTTCAGCGAGTATAGGGGACGATTCGCCGGCACGCTGAGCACTGCCGCCGGGTTCTCCTTCGACGCCGAGAAGACGATGGGTTCAGACACCGGCGGATGCGTCGTCACCAACGACGACGAACTCGCCGACCGCGCGCGATTCGTCGGCCTGAGCCGCGGCGGCGTGCAGGAGCCCGGATTCGGCCGGAAGCACGTCGTGCCCGGCTACGCCCATCGCATGCCGAGCTGCACCGCCGCGATCTGCCTCGCGCAGCTAGAGATCATCCGCGAACAGGTCGCCCATCGGGATCGCATGGTCCGTCTGCTGTCGAAGCTGATAGATGAGATCCCCGGCGTCGCCGCTCACCCGATCCCGGACTACGCGAACGTCTACTCCTGCTGGATGTTCTGCATCAGCATAGACGCCGCCGCGTTCACCTGCACCGCCGAGCAGTTCGCCGCGCAGTTGGCCGAGGCAGGAATTCCGGGGGCCGGAACAGGAATGTACTATTTGATGCCCGCCGCGTGCACGTTCCTGCAGGACAACGCGCGCAACAGGGTCTATCCCTATTCGATGCCGCCCGCGTCCAGGCGGTACAGCTACGGCGCGGAAAACTGCCCGAACGCGGTCGAATATCTGTCGCGAATGATCCGCTGGTCCACGTTCTGCGAGAAGTACCAGCCCGAACACTGCCAACTCGCCGCCGACATCGTGCGGCGCGTCGCCGACGCCAACCGCCAGTGAGGAAGAATCGCGGAAACGCGGAATCCTCGGAGGCGCGGAGTCTGGCGGTCAGGATAACCCATGCAGATAACGCTGCCCGTGAGGTTCTATAGAGCCGTTCCGACGTCCAGTCCGGCAGGGCTTGTCGAGGAGGAGTGGTCGCTGGATGCCGGCAAGACGGCCTTCATCGAGCTGCACTGCTGGAACGTCGGCTGCCCCGGCGGTATCCCCGTGCCGGAGGACTACTGGGTCTTCGAGGGATCGCCGCAGAACCACGAATACATGTGGCGCGCGCTGATCGACGAGATCGCGCCATCGATGCAATCAGCGCGCTCGATAGGCATGCCCATCGTGCACGTCCAGGGCGCGGACATCGGCAGGCGTTACGCGCATCTGCAGCCGCCGATCCCGCCGTTCGAACCAGCCAAGCCCGTACGGCAGCCCATCTCCGATCATTTGACGCGCCGCGCGAACCGGGTCCACGGCGAGGGCTATATGAGCTGGCCCGAGTGGGCGAACCTCGACGTCGCGGAACCCGTCAAGCCCATCGATGGCGATGTGGTTGTCGTCACCACGGAGCAGTTCGACGACTGGCTCCGCTCGCGCGCCATCGATACGCTGATCTACACCGGCTTCTCGGCCAACCTCTGCATCCTCGATTCGCCCGCCGCGATCAAGGCGATGGCATCGCTCGGCTACCGCTGTGTGATCCTGCGCGAGGCGACGACCGGCGTCGAGTTCCCGGACACCCTCGAATCGCGGTCGCATACAACAAACGCCGTTCGCTATATCGAGGCGTGGTGTGGCTACTCCGCAAGCGCCGCCGACTTCCGGCAAGCCTGCAACACTGGACAAGACTTATGAAGCATGCAGCCGCAATCAGCGCCATAGCCATCCTGGCCGCGGCGATCTGCGCCGGGCCTTGCAGGAGCGATACTATGAAGATCGTTGCAGCCAACCCGCTGGCCAAGGTGCTGCGCACGTCCGCGCCGGATGCCGCCGCGCCTTCCGAGCTTCGTATCGAAGGCGCGCGCGGCGAGACCGTCAGTGCCCAGGCCGTGCTGATACCGGGCGACTCGCCCGACACCGTCACCCCGCGCATTTCGATCCTGCGCTCGGCCGACGGCAAGGCGACCATTCTACCCAAGTCCGTCCGCCTGCAATGGGAGCGCTACATCGACCTCACGGCCAACACCACCGCCGTGCCGCCGGATGACCTTGTCGGCAAGGCGCCGATCAGCATCCCGGACGCGTTCTGGGAGGACGCCGAGCGGCCGATCGAGCCGAGATCGCTCCAGCCGCTGTGGATCGAGATCGACGTGCCCGCCGACGCCAAGCCCGGCGAGTATCGCGGCGAGCTGACCGTGTCCGGCGCGAAGGGCCGCTGCAGCCTGCCGGTCATCGTGCGGGTCCGCGACTTTGCCATGCCGGCCGAGAGACACCAGCAGGTGATCGAGTGGTGGGACTTCCCCGGCCGCACGTTCCAGAGCCTCACACCCGACTCGGATGCCTACTGGAAGCACCTGGAGCAGATGTGCGAGCTGGTCAAGCGGCACCGTCAGACCGACGTCCGCCTCTCGTGGACTTCCATCCAGATCACCGGCGATCGCTGCGACACGACGTTTTTCGAGAAGTTCGCCGAGGTCGCATTCAGAGCAGGCATGCGGGCTGTGCATTTGACCTCCGTCGGGCAGCACACCAAGTTCCAACTTGAGCCGGACAGCCGCGTGATACCAATCGAGGACAACCTCCGGCGGCTTGCGGCGATCGAGAAGGTGATCGCAAAGCGCGGCTGGCAGGGCCGCGTGTTCACCAGCCTCGCCGACGAGCCGTTCATCTATCACGAGAAGTCCTATCAGCAACTGCTCAAGCGCGTGCGCGAGATTGCGCCGGACATCGGCGTGATAGAGGCAATCGAGACCGAGGACGTCGGCGACCTGGATGTCTACGTTCCCAAGCTCTCGCACATCAACCTCTGGTGGCCGCGTTTCGAGCAGCTCAAACACGAGGGCAAGACGGTCTGGTTCTACACCTGCTGCTTCCCGCGGGGCCGCTATCCGAACCGCTTCCTCGACCAGCCGCTTATTGCGGCCCGCGAGCTGCACTGGATCAGCTACCTCTACGGCCTCGACGGCTTCCTGCACTGGGGCTTCAACTGGTTCGCTCCCGACGCCGATCCCTACACCGAGAAGGGCATCACGCCCTGGAATCTCCCGCCCGGCGATTCGGCGGTAGCGTATCCCGGCCGGGACGGCTGGCTCGGTTCGCTGCGCCTGAGCGCGATGCGCGACGGCCTGCAGGACTACGAATACCTCTGGACCCTCGAAGACCGCCTCCGCGATCTCAAGAAGAGAGTGGGCGATGACGCCTCCTGGCTCGATCCGCGGCAGCGCTCGCTTGAGCTCTGCCGCCGTGTCGTCCAATCATTCTACGACCACACGCGCGACCCCGATGTCCTCCTCGACACCCGCCGGGCCATCGCTGACGAGATCGAGGCCCTGAGCGCGTCACCCCTGCTTTACGTGCAGACCTCCCCGCCCGAAGGCACGGCCACGCCCGCCGGCCCGATCATGATCAACGTGCATGGAATCGCTTCCTCCGGCGCGAAGGTCACCATCAACGGCCGGCCGGTGATCCCGGATAACATCACCCAATCCGGCTGCTTCGTTGATGCGGTCTTCATCGACGCCGCCAAGCCTGAGGTCGTCGTGACTGCGGAAACCGACGGCGTCGCGCGCACCGTCACGCGCTCGTTCAAGGTGGTGGAGTAATGGCCTACGCTCGCATTCCGCCGGCGACTTCGGCTCCCAAGCCGGACTACGCGGCGGAGAGCGAGCAGGCGCGCGCCAAACGCTTCACCCCAATCCGACTGCGTTACCGCGTGGCGTTCTGGGGCGGCGTGATCGCGCTGCTGCTGATGCTGGTGTGGCTGCGCGCGGCGGGCATGAACACGTGGGTGGCGGTGTTCATGGTGGGCGCGTTCGTGATGATAGTCATGCTCGTGCTCAGCAGATGCGTCGCGGAGGTCGGCCTTCTCATGCTGCAGCCCGTCTTTCGGCCGCTCGACCTGTGGGCGGTCGCGGCTCCCAAGGCGGCGCTGGGCGCGGGCAACCTGACCACGCTCTCGTTTCTGAATGGCATCTTCATGCGCGATCCTCGCAACGTGATGCCCGCGTTTATGGACTCGATGAAGGGCGCGGACGCCGTCAATGCGCGCCGCAGATCGATGGCTATCGGGGCAGGCGCGGCGATCGTTATTGGAGCAGTAGTCGCCGCGTTCATCCAGCTCTCGATCACCTACAAATACGGCGGCATCCACCTCAACTCGTGGTTCATGATGTCCAACCCGCGCCTGTATTTCGACGAATCGACCGCGATCCTGCGGGGCAGCGTGCCGTTCGACTATAGGGCGCCGCTGTGGTTCGGGCTGGGCACGGCGTTCACGTTCTTCCTCTACGTCATGCGCGCCAGGTTCTGGTGGTGGCCGTTCCATCCGCTGGGGTTCGCGATGGGGGCGGCGTGGCCGTGCCTGGTCTACTGGAACTCGTTCTTCATCGGATGGCTGCTAAAATCGGTCATCATGCGCTACGGCGGGGCCAGAACATACCGTACGTTCAGGCCGTTCTTTCTGGGACTCATACTCGGTGAGTTCGCGGCGGGGATACTCTGGGTGCTGCTGTCGGGCCTGCTGCACCTGACCAGCCCGGCGATACCGATAAGCTGACATCGCGTGAAACGAGGGCTCGCGGCGACACGTCACATTCTTGGGGGGATTCACATTATGACGAAGCAAATCAGCCGAAGAGAGTTCGTGAAGGGCGGTCTGGTCGCGCTGACAGCCGGCGCGCTTGCGACGCTGCCCGACCTTGGCGCATTCGCCGCCGAACCCGCAAAGAAGCCCAACCTGGTGTTCGTGTTCGCGGACCAGCTCCGATTCTGTTCGCTGGGCTGCATGGGCAACGAACAGGTCCACACGCCACACACCGACAAGCTCGCCGCGCAGGGCGTCACGTTTGCCAACACCTACAGCGGCTTTCCGCTGTGCAGCCCGTACCGCGCGATGTTGCTCACCGGTCGCTACGGTCACACCACCGGCGTTGTCAGCAACAATATCCGGCTGCCGTTCAGCGAGATCACCACTGCCAAGGTCCTCAAACAGCAGGGCTACGCCACCGGCTACGTCGGCAAATGGCATCTAGATGGGGACGGAAAGGCCGGCACTATCGAGCAGCGAAGCCAGGGCTTCGACCACTGGCACATCGAGACCGGCGGCTACAACAAGAAGACCAGGACCGGCGAGCCGCTGCCCGACGCCCACACGGACGAGGCCATCAAGTATATCAAGGACCACAAGGACAAGCCATTCGTGCTGTTTTTGTCCTGGCTGCCGCCGCACACCCCGCGCGTCGCGCCGCCCAAGTATGAGAAGATGTATGATCCCTCCAAGATCAAACTCCGCCCCAACGTCGAGGGCGACATGGCCGGCGCCACGGCGAAATACTACGCCATGATCACCGCGCTCGATGACAACATCAGCCGCCTGACTGCCGCCATCAAGGAAGCCGGAATCGAGGATAACACTATCGTCGTCTACACCTCCGACCACGGTGACATGATCGGCTCGCACAACCAGCAGGCCAAGCAGCGCCCCTGGGAGGAGTCCTGCCATGTCCCGTTCATAATGCGCTATCCGGGGCGGATCAAGGCCGGCATCAAGACGGACGTGTTGATGAACTCGGTGGACATCATGCCCACGCTGCTCGGCTTGATGGGCGCGCCCATCCCCAAAGGCGTTCAGGGCGTCGATCTATCCGCGTTTCCTCTCGGCAAGGGCGGCAAGGAACCTGAATCGGTCTTCCTTCAGGACATAATGCCGTGCGGGCAGGCCGTCCAGACAGGCATTACCGAGTGGCGCGGTGTGCGTACCAAGCGTTACACCTACGCGCGGCACAGGGACAAAGGCTGGGTGCTCTACGACAACCAGGTCGACCCATACCAGAAAAACAACCTGATCGATAAGCCCGAGGCCAAGGACATCCAGGCGAAACTCGAAGAGGAACTGCAGGGGTGGCTCGACTCGGACCAAGGACGATTTCGCCTCCGCCGAGACGTGGCACACGCGCTCGGGCATGCCTTTGGGCGCAGGCAAACCCTCACGCAAGAGGGCAAAGGCCGGCAGACCGACCGGCGAATAGCGCCCCGCCAAGCACAGAAACGGGCCGGCACATAAGTGTGCCGGCCCTCAAGTACGTGCTTCCCTTCTATTCCCTATTGCCTACATTCAGAGCTTCCAGCCCTTGCGATACGGCGTGTCGATCCAGTAGTCGGCCTCGGGGACGCCGTCGGCCTTCATCTCGACTGGATCGAAGTAGATAGGCTTGCCGGTCAGGATCGCGAGATCGCCGAGAAGTAGGGTCTCAGTGATGGCCGAGGCCATGTCGAAGTTGGCGTAGGCCGGCTCTCCGCCCTTGCAGGCACGAATCCATTCCTCGTAGTGGCCGGGCGAGCGCGGAATGGTCTGCGGCGGGGGCTGGTAGCCCTCGAATCTGTCCTTGGGCAGCAGCTCGTATTTGGAACCGTAGTCATCAGGCGAGAAGATGCGGCCCTTCTCGCCGACATAGACCACGCCGCTGCCGGGAAGGTCGCGGCCGTCGATCATGTCCGCCGGGGGCTTGAGACCGCCGTCATACCACTTCAGCCGCAGCGTCCGCAGGCTTCCGCGCTCGGGGAACAGGAACGTCACTATCGAGCGCTTCGGATACGTCTCCGCCGTGGCCTCGAATACCTCAGCCTCGACCGACATCGGGTTGCGCAGATCGAGCGCGCGGAACGCCGTATTGAGCGTGTGGCAGCCCATGTCGCCGATCGCGCCGGTGCCGAAGTCGTGCCAGCCGCGCCAGTTGAACGGCTGATAGCAGGGGTTGTAAGGCCGATAGGGCGCGGGGCCGAGGAACAGGTCCCAGTGCAGGCTCGATGGTATCGGCGGACTGTCCGTCGGCCGCTCGATTCCCTGCGGCCACACCGGACGGTTGGACCATACGTGAATCTCGAATATCTGCCCGATCGCGCCGGAGCGAATGACCTCGACCGTCTCGCGCAGCCCGTCTACGGCCGAGCCCTGGTTGCCCATCTGTGTGGCGACCTTGTAGCGGCGCGCGGTGTCGCGCATCATGCGGGCTTCGTAGATTGAGTGCGTCAGCGGCTTCTGGCAGTAGACATGCTTGCCCATCTGCATGGCCATAATCGACGGAATCGCGTGCGTATGGTCGGGCGTGCTGACGGTGACCGCGTCGATCTGGTCTCCCATCTCGTCGAGCATGCGGCGGTAGTCGGCATAGATCCTGGCGTCTGGGAAGTCCTTGCCGCACTTATCGAGCGGTTCCTGGCGGACGTCGCACAGCGCCACAACGTTCTCGGTCCTGGCGACCGAATGAATGTCGGAATCGCCCTTGCCGCCGCAGCCGATGGCGGCGACGTTGAGCTTGGAATTGGCCTCAGAACCGAATGCGATGCGGCTGTCGCGCAGGATAAGCAGCCCGAATCCGCCGGCCGCGGCGCTCTTGAGAAATCCTCTTCGGGTAATCTTACCGGACATAATCAACCCCCAAATCTGTATCCAGCCTGGCAGGCATTGCGCAGACCCGCCCGCCACTTGCACCTTCTCGACCTCAGCCGGCAAATCCTTCGCCGCGGGATGGCCGCGAGCCAACCCCAGCAATATTACCTGTTTTTGGCAGAGGTTATGTCGGCCGGGCGGCAACCTGAGCCGTTTGGCACTGTATTTGCAATCAGGAGATTGGATTGGCTCGAAGGGAAAGGAGAGAGATCGTGATCAGATCTGTTCGATGTCTTGTTATCCTGCTCGTGCTGGGCTTCGCGATAAGCGGCGTGGCGATGGCGGACGACATATTCCCGCCTACCTGGCGCGGTACCGAGGGCGCTACGCTCCAGCAGTGGGCATTCACGACCGGCGCGAACCCGGCCGTTCCCGAAGTGGTGAACAACGCGTATGGCGGCCCGACGGCCACCATGGTTGTCGGCGATCTGGGGATAGGCTGGATTGACGTGGACCATTTCGGCAGCTATGGCTCCAGGACCGGCATGTGGGATCTCGGCGCCATGGGGACCATCGATCTGGACATCCCGAACCGGCCTGCGGCGGGCGCTTACAAGGACATCTGGGTCCAGGTAACCTATTTCATGGGCATGTTCGATACGCCTGAGGTCAGCATCGAGGGCGCGCAGTTCCTTGGCTCTGAGTCGCAGGTCGTTGAGCAGGTGGACGATTTCGACGCATGGGTCTGCGCCGTGAGCAAGTGGCGGATCACGCCCAACCCCAACAGCGAGGTTGTTCGGGTCACCGCGAACTGCTTGGGCTCGTTGATCGATCAGGTTGTGGTCGATACGAAGTGCGTGCCTGAGCCGTCGTGCATCGTCACCCTGCTGGCCGGCGCGGTCGGAATGCTCATCAGCCGCAGGCGCAGGAAGTAACAGCGCAAACTCAAGAGATCGATATCAGGGCGGGCGAGGATAGGCGATCCTCGCCCGCCCTTTGCGCGTGTGAAGGGGCATTACCGCCGCTGTGGAACTAGTAAGTGACTGGCCACGATCCTCGTCAATAATGCGCGCTAGAGGGGACGCAATGAAACGACTCGCACTCACAGCGGCACTCATACTCGGATTGGTCGTGTCTGGACAGGCGGCGCCGGTGATCGATCTCGTCGGAACCCAGCTTGCGGGTGGGGCCGCGGAGGTGTTCGGCTCGACCTACGGCGGCGAGATCGACGTCAACTACGTCTATGCGAAGCCGTTCGGCGTCCGATCGTCTATGGCCGCCTCGTTCGACCTGTCCGACGTGCCCAAGGGGGCGCTCTTCCTCTACGTCAAGGGGCGCGATGACGATGGGGTGGGGAAGTGTCGGATCGCAATCGAGATCAACGGCCGCGCGCTCTTTTCGGGCGCGAATGAGTTCTCAGAAGACCAGTGGCTGGTCAAGCGCTACGCGATACCTGACGGCACGCTGAAGGCCGGGCCAAACGAGCTGCGCTTCGCCTGCATCGAGACCGAGGGCCGGCTGGGGATGCCGCCGTGGTTCCAGGTGGCGCGATGCGCGATCGCGGGAGACGGCTACTCCATCGGCCACGACATCACCGAGACCTTCCACGTCGTGTTGCCGACCGAGCTGCGCGAGTTTCCAGAGCCTCTGCCGACGGGCGCCAAGCCGGGGTTTGCCTACCGCGGCACGAAAGGCTGGATGTGGAAGCCGGAGCAGTACCTCGCCGAGATTTCCGTGCTCGCGAACTACAAGGGCAACTTCCTGATGAACTGCTACACGAGCATGTGCGATGTCGAGCACTACGCGTGGGGAAACCCCGAAGTCAACCGGTGGTGGGAGGACCTGCCCGCGTCCAAGAAGGCGGCTTTTGAGAAGATCGTGCGCGAGTGCGATAAGCACGGCGTCGCGTTCTGCTTCAGCATGAACCCGAACCTGTGCAGCAAGCGGCCGCTGCAATACTCCTCCGACGCGGACATCGACGAGCTCTGGAAGCACTACGCGTGGATGCAGGGGCTGGGCGTGAAGTGGTTCAATATCTCGCTTGACGACATCAGCCAGGGCATCGACGCCTCCGGCCAGGCGCGAGTCGTGAACGAGGTCTATCGCAGGCTCAAGGCGACCGATCCCAAGGCGAAGATGATCTTCACCCCGACGCGCTACTGGGGCGATGGTACTGACACGGCTTCGAGGCCGTATCTCGAGACGCTCGCGCGCGAGTTCGACAAGGATGTGTATCTGTTCTGGACGGGCGACAGCGTGGTGGGGAACATAACGCGGCGGGCGGCGCAGTCGTATAAGGACGTATCCCGGCACCGGCTGTTTCTGTGGGACAACTATCCGGTCAACGACGCGCACCCGACGATGAACCTCGGGCCGCTCATCAATCGCGACGCGGACCTCTGCGAGGTGATCGACGGCTACATGAGCAACGCGATGTGCGCGCAGAACGAGGGCAACCGGATACCGCTGCTGACGTGCCTGGACTATGCGTATAACCCGGCGGCGTATGATCCGATGCGGTCGATAGGCCAGGCCATCGCGCATCTGCAGAGCGCCCCGGAGGCTCGTCAGGCGCTGGCGGATCTGGTGGAGGCATATCCGGGGTTCGTGATCTACGGCGTGCCTCGGACCGGGCTGAACCCCGTTCGCGAGCGATTTGCCAGGATCGCCGCCGTACCGCAGAGCCACTTCGTGGTCGAGGCGTATATCCGCTCTCTCGAGGACCTGTCCGCCAGGCTTGCGAAGGCGTTTCCCAAGAGCTTTGCGGCGGAGCGCAAGACGCTTGATGACGACATTGCCTACGTGCGGAAGATGGCCAAGGAGAGGTACGGGAAGGGATAGTTACGAATTACGAATTACTAGTTACGGGCGGAGAGCTGAAACGCGAATGGCGCGAATGACTGCGAAATCGCGCGAATGACCGGAGGGAAGCGACATGAAGGCAGTGGGGTTGTCTGAGGCGAGGACTCATTTCTACGAGCTTCTCCGCAGGGCTGAGAATGGGGAGAGGATCACGATCACTCGGCGCGGGGTGCCGGTTGCTGTGCTGCGATCAGTGAATCCCGACGACCGCGAGCAGACGGCCGAAGCCATTCAGAGGATCGCGGAACTCGGCAGAGGCAAGACGGCCAGCGGCATGTCGATACGGGGGATGATCGACGAGGGCCGGCGGTATTGAGAGGGTATTCTCAGGCGGTCAGCGTGCCCGCGAAGACTGGTCCCGGACGGCATGTCCGGGACCAACGTACGTACTAACGCGCGCAATGCCTACTTCTTCTTCGGCGCGGGCTTGCTGGCGGGTTTCTTGGCCGGCGGCTTCGCTGCCGGCTTGGCGGGTGGCTTCACTGCCGTTGTCTTGCCCGCGGCCTTCTTCTCCAGGGTGGTGAAGAACTCGTTCCAGCGCTTGGCGCGGTCGGCGGAGCGCGGGTCTTTCTTATCGACCTTGCTGTAGAAGGGGTTGAAGTCCTTCATGGCGTTGGGGTCGAAGCGCGGGCGATTGCCCTGACCGCCGCCGGGTCCGCCCTGTCCTCCGTAGCCGCCTGGACCACCCGATCCGCTTCCGGGCCGACGCTGCGGGGGCTTGATCCTTGCCATTGCATTGAGCTGATCCACCTTGAAGATCGGCTTCAGGGTCTTCAGCGCCTGCTTCGACTGATCCTCGGTCAGCTTGGGCTTGGTTCGCAGCGGCTTGAGCACGGCCAGCACCTGCTTAGCCTGCGTTGCGCTCAGCGTGTACTTGGGGTCCTTGTTGATCTCCTCGATATGACGCGCCATCTGCATCAACTGGAACGTGTACTTGTGCTGTTCCTGGAACTTGGCGAACTGCCCGCCCTGCTGGCCCTGCGCGACTGCGGCGTACGCGAGCAGGGCGATCAGTGCGATCGACACTATCAGTGCTCGTCTCATTGTGCTTCCTCCTCGAATCGCATGTTTTGACGAATCCTCCAACATCGAAGTTACTCGTATCTCAGCGCTTCGATGGGATCGAGACCGGATGCCTGACGGGCGGGATAGAGCCCGAAAAAGACCCCGACGAGCGCCGCGAACGTGAACGAAAGCAGGATCGACTGCAGCGAAACCGCCACGTTCCAGCCCGTCAGCTTCCCGACAAGCACCGACCCCAGCATTCCGAACGCGATGCCCGCTATCCCGCCCAGCAGCGACAGCACCAGCGACTCTATCAGGAACTGGAGCAGAATGTCATGCCGCGGGCGCCGAGCGCTTTGCGAATGCCGATCTCACGCGTGCGTTCGGTGACCGACACCAGCATTATGTTCATGATGCCGATGCCGCCAACCAGCAGCGAAACGCTCGCGATCCCGCCCAGCAGCATCGTAAACACGCCGCTGGTCTCGTTGGCCATCTGCTATGAACTCCGCCTGGTTGCATGATCCTGAAATCGTCGTCGTCGCCCGTCGGGATCTTGTGCCTCTCACGCATAAGATCGGTGACCTCATTGGTGGCCTGATCCATAAGCGCGGCGGATTTGACCTGCACGCTGATGCCGCGGATGTTGGTAACGCCGAGCACGCGGCGCATGGCGGTGGAGACCGGGAATGAATATCTGGTCGTCGGGATCGCTGAAGCCGCTGCCCGATCCCTTGGCCGTCATCAGCCCGATGACTTTGTATCTGCTTCCGCCCATGCGGATGACTTGCCGACCGGCGAGGCGCTCGCCGAACAGGTTCTCGGCGGTAGTGGGGCCGATGTCGCACACCTTCTTCGATCCCTTGACGTCTTGTTCGCTGAAGAACTTGCCCTGGGCGACGCTGTAGTCGCGGATGGGCAGGTAGTCCGGTGTCGTGCCGAAGATGGTCGTGTTGGTGTTCTGGTTGCCGTATTTGACCTGGGTATTGCCTCGCACTTCGGGAGCGGTTGCGGACACCGACGGGCACTTCTCGGCAATGGCGTGCAATCGTCGAGTGTAAGAGTCGTGCTGCTGCCGAATCCCATCCGGACCGCGCCCTGCCTGGACTGCCCCGCCATCACCATGAGCGTGTTCGTGCCCATCTGCTGGATGCGCTGCATTGTCTGTTCGCGGGCGCCCGTGGCCATCGCGAGCATCGCGATCACCGCGCCCGACGCCGATGATCACGCCCAGCATCGTCAGGACGGCGCGCATCTTGTTGGCGACCAGCCCTTCGAGGGCGACCTCTATGCTCTCACGCAGGTTCATTGCTCTTCCTCCACGGGCAGCTTGGCGAGCTGCTCTCGTGCGTCGAGCGCGGTTGTCCACCTGCTGGTCGGAGACGATGTGGCCGTCGCGGAAGCGGATTATCCGCTGGGCGTGGTGGGCGATGTCCTCTTCGTGGGTGACCAAGACGACGGTCTTGCCCTCGGCGTGAAGGTCCTGGAACAGGGCCATTATCTCCTCGCTGGTGCGCGTGTCGAGGTTGCCGGTCGGCTCGTCGCCCAGGATCAGCGCGGGGTTGTTCACGAGCGCCCTCGCGACTGCGACGCGCTGCTGCTGGCCGCCGGAAAGCTCATTGGGCTTGTGATCCATCCTGTCGCCAAGACCGACGCGTTCCAGCGCGGCCCGTGCTTTTTCCTCGATGTCGGTGGCGGTCGGGTTATACATCAGCGGCAGCATTACCTGCCGTAGGCGGCGCGGCGCGGGATCAGGTTGAACGTCTGGAACACGAACCCGATCCGGCGGTTGCGCACGTCGGCGAGCTCGTCCTCGTCCATCCCCGCGACCTCCTCGCCGGCGAGCTGGTAAGAGCCCTCCGTGGGCCTGTCCAGGCAGCCGACGATGTTCATGAACGTCGATTTGCCGGAGCCGGACGGCCCCATGATCGCCACGAACTCGCCGTCCGCGACATCGAGCGATACCCCGCGCAGCGCGTGGACCGTGAAGTCGCCCATTATGTAGTTCTTGTGCAAGATCCTGCACGCTGATCATGCTCAGTGCCTCATGCCTCGCGGCGGGCCGCCCATCACGCCAGGGCCACCGACGCCCCCGGAACTGCTTGTGTTCGTGGGCTGGATAACGGCCGTGACGACCTTCTGGCCTTTGCGTAGGCCCTTTAGTATCTCAGTGTTGTCCCTGCCGACCAGGCCAACCTCGACCTTGCGCGCCACCTGTTTGCCGTCTTCGACCACGGTCACGGTATCGCCGTCGTCGCTTTCGTTGACGGCCTCATTGGGAACCATAAGGGCGTCTTCCTTGCGGCCCGTGATGAAGTCGCAGGTGACGTTCATGCCCGGCTTGAGGCGCGGGTCGGGCAGATCGACGTCGACGGTCACGGGGATCGTCGTCACGTTCTGATCGACGACCGACTGCGGCGCAATCTTGGTCACCTTGCCGCTGAAGAGCTCGTCCGGGTAGGCCTCGACCGTCATGTCGACCTCCTGGCCGACCTCTATCTGGGCGATGTCGGTCTCATCAACGTTCACCACCGCCGTCATCTGGGTCTCGTCGGCGATATCGACGATCGCGACGCCCGATCCCGTGCCGACAGCGGACGTGCGGCCGGCGGTCACGATCGATCCCTCTTCCACATACTTCTTGGTAACGATGCCGTCGCACGGCGCGACGACCGTCGTGTAGCCCAGATTCGTCTTCGCGCTGCTGAATGACGCCTCTGAACGCTTGACCTGCGCGCCGGCCTGGATTATGTCGCCCTGCCTGATGTTCACCTGGAGGGCGTTGGCCTTCGCGACCTTCAGCGCCGCCTCCGCCTGTTTGACAGCGGCCTGGGCCGAGAGGACTTCCTGCTGCTTGAGCTTGTCCTGGATCTGGTTGGCTGTGGCGCTGTCGAGGTCGGCCGTGGCCTGCTCCAGTCTTGGCCTCCGCGCCGCGAAGGTCCTCGGCGGTCTCGCTGTCTATCGTGTCGTATTTGCGTTTGGCGGAGTCGAGCGTAGCCTTGGCCACATGGTACTTCTCTTCGGCGGCGTCGTATGCGCTCTTGGAGACGTAGCCTTTGTCGAGCAGCGCCTTCTGGCGCTCGTATTCGCGTCCGGCGGCTGCCTCGCTCGCCACTGCCTGGTCGTAGGCGGCCTTGGCGGATGAACGCTTCTGAGGAACAAGCGCGGTCTTGGTCTGGTTGAGAGCGGATTGCGCCGCGGCCTTGTTGCTTCTCGCCTGCCTGAGAGCGGCCGCGGTCAGCGCCGGCTGCACGCGATTCTGCTCCTGCGCCTGGAGCAGTCTGGCCTTGGCGCTTTCCAGAGCCTGCTGAGCGGAGTATATGTCCGCGGATGACTGGTCGATCTGCATGGACTTCTGTAGCCTGGCCTGTTTCTCCTTGGACACGGAGGCGGCGAGATCGGCCTGGGATTGCTCGTAGGCGGTCAGGGAATCGGTGGGATCGATCCGAGCGATGAGCTGGCCGGTCTTTACGATATCGCCCTCGTCGACTGCGAGCTTGATGATCTGGCCGCCGACGTTGGATTTGACCTCAATCGTCTTGAACGGCTCCAGGGTGCCGTTTGCCGAGACGGTGGCGGTGACGGTTCCACGATCCACCGTGGCGGTGCGGATGATCGGCTCGACGGTCTGGCTGAAGTGCGAGCGAACGAGCAGTATCACGATTATGGCGACTGCTCCGATCACGAAGTATGTGCGGCGATTCCGAAATCGCTTGCTGTTGCTACCTGGCATGAACGTCTCCCTGCTTGCCGACGGCGTAGTCCATCTGGGCTATGGCGGTGTAGTAGTCGTAACGTGCCTGCACCGCGTTGGATTGCGCGGTGGTGAGCTGGACCTGGGCGTTAAGCGTGTCGATTATGGTTCCGGAACCCAGGGCGTAGCGTTCTTTCTGGGCGTTGTAGTTGACCTGGGCGGCCTGCAGCCCGACATCGCTGGCGGCGAGCCGGTCTTTGGAACTGGTCAGGTTCAGGTAGGCCTGTTCAACCTGGGTCGGGATGTCGCGCATGACCTGCGTCTCGGCCTGGGCCGCGTTAGCCGCGCTCGCCTTGGCTTCTCGGTAGGCGGCCCGGTTCGCGCCGCCGTTGAAGAGATCGAACACAACTCCGCCGACCATCTGGCCGCCGCTTGTGGTGAAGCCGCCCTCGATACCCTTCTGATACTCGGCGTTGATGACCGGGCGGGGATAGAGGCTGATGCGGGCGCTGCGCAGCGACGCCCTCGCGGCCCCGGCGACTGCCTTCGACTGCAAAATGTCCGGGCGGGCGGCCGTCGCCTGGCTGACATACGTGTCCAGCGGCTGTATCGTGGTATTCGGAACCTCGCTCACATCCTGGATGTCGAAAGATGGCTGCGGCACCAGGCCGATGGCGGTCTGCACAGCGAGAAGCGAGGTCTTCACGTCGTTATTGGCCGTGATCAGGCTGACGCGAGCATTGGCAAGCTGCGCTGTCACCGGAAGCACGTCTGCCTGCGCGACGGTACCCTGCTCGGCCGCTGCCTGCACCTGTTTGAGAAGCTCCTCGTTGTAGGTGACCGTCGTCTGGGCGACTTCAGCGAGGTGCTTGGAGCGCAGAGCGTCGTAGTAGGCCCCCGTGACGCTGTAGGTCGTGGTTTGGACGGTTCGAGTCAGGCCGGCCTGGTTCTGGGTGACTCCGTAGCGCGCCTGGACGTTGCTTGCCTCGCGCAGACCGCCGTCGAACACGGTCTGCGAGACGTTGACGGCGGTGCCGGTTGTGACCCTGCTGAGCACGCTTTGTGTGCCCCACTGGAATGCGTTGTTCTGGATCGAAAGCTGCGGCAGATACTGCGCCAGCGCCTCGGACGACCGGCCCTTGGCGATTGTGACGTTGTTGCGGGCGGTGATGATGTCGGTCTGGTTGGCCATCGCAAGGCTGAGGCACTGCTGCAGTGTCAGTGGGGCCGTTGTGCTGGGCTGCTGGGCATACGCAGGCCCGCAGGCCAACAGCAGCGCAGCGATGAACATACAGGCATATCTACTCATAATACAATGCTCACTTCTGCAGTTCGGCGTTTGAGGCCGGCTGCGTCGAGACAAGCGCCGAGCGCAGCAAGTCCATCGCCACGTTCACCATCGCTCGCTCGCCGTCCGTGAGGCCCGCGAGCCTCTCCGCGAGGCATCCGACGACCTCCAGGTGCAGCGATTCCAGGGTCTTGGTCCCTCGCTTGGTGACGGCCAATATGAGCCGGCGCCGGTCCTCGGCGGAGTTCTCGCGCCGCACGTAGCCGCGTTCCACGAGGCCGTCGATGAGCTTGGACGCGGCGGACAGCGTGGCGCCCAGGTGTTCGGATACCAGCGAGAGCGATGCGCCCTGGTGACGATCAATGGTCATCAGCGCGCGAAACTGCTGCACGGAGAGGTCGGTCGAGTCACCTTTGCGTGCCTCCGGCTTGATGGCGCGCATGATGGCATGGAATGTGTCCATCACGTTCGCCGCGCACTGCTGGGTTGTGTGCTCGCTCATCATGTCATCTCTCCGGCGGATTGCTTAGCCTTGTCAACAGTTGCCTGAGTCAACTATATCAAAGCACTAGCGGCCTGTCAACGCTTAATAATGCTTGCCGGATGCAACTATATTTCAGTAGACGAAGCGAATCCCCAAATGGTTTCAAGGAAACTGAAGAATAATGCTGGAGCCTCGTACAAAGCGGCCGGGCGGCTGATAGTCAGCCGCCCGGCCGCAGCACGTGTATTCGCCGTCGTAGACGGCTCCTACGGAATGTCGCTCGCGCCTCGGATGACGAGCACCGGCTTGCCGCCGATCACGCCAACCAGACCCGTTACTGTCTTGGTGCCCGAAGTCGGAGGTGTTGCAGTTCCGCACAGCACCTTGATTCCGGGTATCGCGCCGTCCGTAAGTCCGCTTCCATCGTCGAGATAGAAGGTACTTATTGTTCGGATCGGCGGTGTTGGGATTGCTGACAGATCCGGCAATCCGAACCAGCATAGCCACGTTATACAGGCCCTTGCCGTTCGTTATGCTTGGAGTGTCGGCGTTGACGCCAGCGCCGCCGGCCGACTTCTCGACCACGCCCAGAGCCTTGATCGGAGTCGCCGCGCCGTTGTCCGTCACCGAACTGGCACTCAGCACGCGCTGGCCGCTCGAAGAGTCGAGCACGCCCGTTACGTCAACCGCATGGCCCTGGACAGGCATTGTGCCGTTCCAGACCACCTTGATGGCGGCGTAGCGGTCGGCTTCCTCGATCCAGAACGCGTTGCCGACAACGCCGGTCACTACCTTGCCGGTCAGCTTGTAGCCCGGACCGTTGCTCTTAGGCCACAGGTCACTGATCTTCGCCACAAGCTCAGCGCTGGTCAGCATGATCGTATCGCTGTAGACCGCTTCATTGCTTGCGGCGTCGAGGAACTTCACATACACCGTCTTCTCGCCGTCGCCGGACGTAAGCGTCCACGACTTGGTCGTCGCGTAGTCCTCAGGCCACGTGTAAGTGACGTTGTCGTTGCTGAACGCCATCTGCGTCGCATCCGGCGAAGACAGAGTCAGCGTCACGTCCACACTCGACGTCGTCGCATCGCCGTTGTTGATGACGATCGAACCGGTCGGAGGCTGCGTGTCGAAGGTGTATGGTCCGAACTTGACCGAACCATTGCCGATCCCGTCGGCATTGTAGGATCTCATGTAGAGATACCACGTGCCGTCACCCGGCACGGCGGTCAGGCTGTCGGCCGCCCAGTCGGTTCCCTGGCCCTCGGTGATCGTATCGGCGGCGTTGGTGCTCCACTTATACTTGAACTTGGAGACCAGACCGTCCGTTCCGAACCCCTGCGGGTTGGCAAACCCGTCCCAGGTCGATCCGTAGGCGCCTGGGGCAGGAGCGGTCACGTTCACGTCGGCGGTAGGTATCGTCGCCAGTGTGCGAACCGACGCAAGCGCCACTCGAGCCGAGTCGAACGTCACAAACGGAGGCGCAGGCGCCACGTAGGACGAAACCCAGCGCGAGCACACCGCATTGGAAGTCAGACCCGTCTCGGGGAAGTTGGTCGCCGCCACGCTGCCCTTCTGCGCTCCGAACGTCGCCGCGTCGCACACGTGGAACCCATCGGCCGAACCGGCCTCCGTCCAGTTCCACTGGACCGACGTGTCAGCAATGTTCGAGGCGGCAGCGGCTACCGGAGCAGCCGGAGCAGTCTGCGGCGTGCCGAACACGAAGTCGTCGTACATCGCGCCCTTGGGATACTTAATGTTGGTCGTGTCCGTACCCCCGTTCTTCCACAGGGTGTTGAACTCGATGGCGTTGATACCCAGGGGCGGTACCGCGCCGGTGAGCACCGGTGTGCTCATGTCGTCGATGTAGAACGATACGTCGTTCAGGAATGCTCCGTTGAGCGCACCAAAGACGATCCGGCCGTGATGCCAGCCGACCGACCGAGTCAGGCCGAGGTTATACCAGCCGATCGCGTAAGGAGTCGGAACAGGATCACCAGGTCCCGTAGCCTCCGGTTCGCCATCGGATGCCAACATCCTCGCCTGGTACTTCGTGTTGTCGAAGCCGGGATACGGATCGTAGGGCGCCGCGGTTGCCGGAGTCCACACGTCCGCCATACCCAACGAGAGCTTCAACCCGAAGTCGGCGTCAGAGAAGTTGCGGGTCTGCGCATCGGTCGGGTAGTCCTGATAGCCGACGATCGTGTCGCTGTAGACCAACGAGACCGGATCATCACAGTAGTTACCCGTGGCAGGATCCCACGCGGTTCCACATCTGTCGTAGAACCACCAGTCGGCATAGACGTTCTCGATGAACGCCGTGCCATAGTTGCACCGATAGGCGAGGTTGACATAGCTGCGTCCGTTGCCCGAGTTGCCGTCCCAGAGAGCTTTCGAGCCGGAATGGGCGGTCAGGCCGCTTACCACGCCGACGGAGCCGTCGGGCGGCATGGTTCCCCACCACGGATTGCCGTTGAGGTCCGCATTGTTGCCGCGGTTCGGACCGGTGCTATTGTTCATGTCGATGTCGCCGGTATTGAGGTTCTCGAACGTCTCGCGGAACAGATACTGATCGAAGTTCGCGTAGAGCGTTACGTCGTTGGCCGGCATGTTGAACGCATAGGTGGCGTCCGTAGAAACAACGCCGGTCCCGTCCGAGTTGGACGACCAGCTCACGAAGTGGTAGCCGGGATTTGCCTCGGCCGAAACCGAGCATGCCGTGTTATATGCCACCGTTCCGTGGTCGCCACTGACCGTGCCGCCGGCCGGTGGCCTGGCGATGGTGGTCAGTGTGTAGTTGTTCGCTGTGAACTGCGCGTAGAGCGTCTTGTCCGCGGCCGGCATCGTGTAGTTGAACGATGCGCTGCTGCTCACCAGTTGGGTGCCGGCCTGATCGCTGGTCCACTTGGTGAACGTGTAACCAGGCTTGGCCGTGGCCGACACCGGGACAACCGTTCCCTGCGGATAGGCGCCCGCGCCGGTCAGTGTGCCAGCGCCCGCCGGGACCGACACCAGGCTCAGGGCCAGGTTGGCCACAGTCAGGTTGATAGTCGTGCTGCAAGGAGCGCCCACATTGCCCGCGTTGTCCGTGAACCTCGCGTAGCAGGTTCTCGATCCGGCGGGACCGGGCGCCAGCACCCAGACCTTGGTTGCCGCGAACGGCTCAGGATCGCTCCAGGTGACCTGGTCATTGCTGAAGCTCATCTTGCTCACGCCGCTGAGATGGTCAGTCGCCGACACGTTCAGCGTGACGGTCGCGGGCGCCGAAGACGGCGGACCGCTGATCGTGCCGCTGATGTCGGTGGTGAGAAGCGTGAGCTGACTCAGCCAGGCCGGTTCGGACTTGTCGGCGCCGCATAGTCGGACCTGCGCGGACTCGGCGCCCGTACCCTGCGTCTCCTTGACCAGCAGCCTGTTCCAACCGGGGTCGATCGTGAACGCGCCGCTCAGGTCCTGATCCTTGACGAGGCCGCGATACACGTCGTTGGCGTGGACCACGGCGCCGTTGAAGTAGACCTTGATTCCGTCGTCGGAAGCGCACGTCAGATGCGCGTCGCTGATGGCGGAGCCATTATTGTAGACGTAGGTGAACAGGTAGTTGGAGCCATAGGTCATGTTGGCTCCCCAGACCAGATCGAAGTTGATCGTCGTCGTCGGGCTGGCGTAGAAGACCCAGGATTTCCCGTTGTAGGCGGGCAGTCCGGGCAGCGAGCCCATCGTCGGTTCCGTGCCATCCGGCTGGAACTGATCGCCGGTGAATCGGACGTTGCCGACCGACTTGTCGGTGCCGCCCGCGACATAGAACCCGCAGGCGTCCCAGTTCCGGATCGAGCTGTTGTCAACGCTGAATGCCGTGCTGGCGGGTAGACCGGCATTGCCGCTGCCGTCGAGGCCGCGAACCATCACAGCATGCGAACCGTAGGTAAGCACACTGCAGTCGATGACAAACGGGCTGCTGGCCGCCTGCCAGGAGCCATCGTCCAGCTTGAGCTCGTAGCTTGTCGCGCCGATGCCTTCCCATGTGGCCGTCGTGGAGCCAACCGCGTCCACGGACGGCGACACGATCAGGTTGACTACGGCCGGCACCGTGCCGAACGTGATGTCGTCGAAGTATCCGGTATCCACAGCGTCGGCGAGGGCTGTCCCCGAGTTGGATCGTGCCCAGGTGCACAGACCGTTGTAGCCTACCGTAGTGGTCGAGTCCTTGACTGCGGCCGCATTGAGCATGTCGTCGATGTAGAACGACACGTCGTTGGTTCCGCCGCCGTTGCGTGGGCCAACGATCACTCTCGCGTGGTGCCAACCGACGGACCTCGCTATGGAGGTGTCGGACCATCCATCACCGTAGGTGCTTGACGGGTCGCCCTGCACGCGGACCTGATAGACGTTGGGGTTCCACGTTACCGTGGACGCTCGCCAGCCAGTCGAGCCGATGGCAAGCATCTGATCGGTGAACGCTTCGAAATGCTTGTTCGACGTATAGCTGCTGCTGCTCAGGTTGTAGTCCTGATTGGCGCCCTGCGCTCCCAGGATCGGGTTGCGCTGGAACGAGCAAAGTCCGGCACAGTCTCGATAGCGGTCGCCTAGAATCGTGCCATTGGGATCGTAGAACCACCAATCCATGAACACGTCGCCCCAGAACGGATAGTCATTGTTGAGCCGGTAGCCCAGGTTGACCGCGCAGGTGGCATTCCAGTTTGCGGAATAGCAGTAGGCCATCTTGGCGCCGGTACGCGGTGTTACTCCGTTGATCGCCGTCGTTACGTAGACGTCGGGTGCATCGGCGCCAAACCACGGGTTGGTGGCCTTGTTGCCGTTTATGGCGTAGTTCGGACTGTTGGTCTGGTTCATCTCAAGTGAACCGTTAGCTCGCGACTCGTAGCCCTCTGTAAACAGGGTCTGCGTTCGGTCGGAGAAGTTGGCATAGACGGTGTAGTCGTTTGCCGGCATGGAGAACGTGTAGACAGCGGAGGTCGATAGCACGTTCGTGCCCGCGGGATCCGTAGACCAGCTTACGAAATAACTTCCGTCATCCGGCGCGGCGGTCGCGGTCACGGATGCAAGTGCCACGACCGGGCCGCTGGGCGGATTGCTGGATGCCGTTCCGCCTGAGCTGGCGACCACGGACAGAGTATACTCGTTTCCGGTACCTGAGCATAGAGAGTAACCGGACCGCTCGGCATCGTGTAGTTGAACGACGGATTAGTGCTGACCACGTTGTAGCCTTCTGGATCCGACGTCCACGCCACGAATGCCCAGGGGCTGTTCGGCGTCGTGGACACAGCCACGCTCGATCCAGGCTCATGCATGCCGCCACCCGTCAGCGTGGCAGCAGCACCGTCCGGAACGGAGACTAGAGTAAGCCGCCTCTCCGTCGTCGGAACAAACACGGCGGTGAGGGTGAGGTCGTTGTCGGGCATCTCGAAGATGTATGGGTTGTCGGTTGACACCGTAGCGCCGCCGACGTCCGTCCATTTTTCGAGCTTATAGCCCACAACCTCAAGAGCCTCAGCGGTGATGGTCTCTTCGGCGTAGTGTGTGCCGCCGCCCGCTGTCGTTCCCCAGCCTTCGGGACTCGCATTGAGCGTGAGCGTGTGCGGAGTGCCGGGGACGTATAAGTTGAAATAGGCATCGGTCGTAAAGTCATTGGCTCCGGCCGGCGACCATATCGTCGTCAACTCGGTGACCTCGTCGCCAACGTAGACGTTGCCGGCGGCGTCGTACGAGACATCGTCGGCGTAGCTGCCACTGTCGAAATACCCGAGGTAGGTTCCAGTGTCCTTGTTGTAGGTATAGACATAACCGTTGTTCCACCTGCAGAAGCAGGCCTGGTTTGTCTTCTCGCAGGTATCGACGGACCGCGAATACACGTAGGACGAGCTGGCCTGCCATGCGGTGTTGTTGATCGGCAGGGTGGTCGAGTCCTGGAACTTCTCGAGAGGCGAAGCCTGGCCCGCGGTGGCGCGGTAGTTGTTCAAGTACCAGTCGCCGTTCGCGTCCCTGGCTACGTCTGTAGGGAAGTAGGTATAGTGGGCCGGGCCTATATACTGCGTGCCCTTATTATTGGCCGGTACGGCCGCAGCCGCACCCAGGGTGTACCTGACCAGGCCCTTATGACTCGTGTCGTTGTAGTTGCTGTCGCAGAGGTAGATCTTGCGGTTGCCTTCCGCCTGTGTGCCCTCTACAACGATGGATCTTACCCACTGAGCGTTTGTCTTGCCGTAGTTGCTCAGATTGCTGCTGTCGTTGAGCTGGGTCGTACTCGACAAGTCGTCGCTGAACTCATAGGAGATATCGACGTTGACGTCGGCCATGTAGAGGTGGTTGTCGGGACCGACGGTGACATACAAGGGGTGTATGGCGCTATCAAAGGCTATACCGCCGGTGCCGAAGGCATCAGCCGTGCCATCGGCGTGCACCCTGTAGATGCCGGTGTAGGTGCTCGCGGGGGTATGCAGGTGATCCGCGCCGGCCTGGCCGTTTCCGATATAGATCTTGCCGAAGTTGGCGCTGTTCTGGTTCTTGTTGACCGTGACACCCTGCGGCACCCAGCAGCACAGGGCAGGATTGCTGTCGCTGCTGATCTTGTGCCAGCCGGTGTAACCCGGGTCCGAAGCGACGATCTTCACCTTGTACTCGTTATTCGGGTGTCCGGCGTCGCCGTCCCAACTCCAGGTATGGGTGCCCTTGGTCTGCGGCCCCAGATCCTCCGTGTAGATCAACTGGTCATCCAGCGACCAGACCTGAATCTGCACGTTGGTGCCGGCATCCTGGTTCAGGATATAGCTGAAGCTCAGGTCACCCGTCTTGACAAGCTCGGACGCGTATACATTGGCCCAAGCAGGCGACGAAGCCGCCATAAGTACGGCGAGGGCTGCCATGACGACCCACAAACCGGGCGGCCTGGCAGTTCCCGCACTACGTCTCTGTAGTATCTTTCTCATCCCAGCACTTTTCCTTTCTATTCTGTGTTCTAAATGCAGCTCTGCAACTGTCCTATTACTGGAACGCGCGTGCGTGCGCACTATACTGCTTGACGGGGGCAGACATGCTGTGGAGCTCCAACGAAAGCAGGACCAATGTCGTAGGGGAGCAGGCTCCCGCCGCGTTCTCGCACCCAGCCGAATGTCCCGGATACCGGGCCGCCAGGTCGCTTGTTAATCGATTCTCCAGCTACGGTCACGTCAACCCGTCAGTCATCGACGCGGCTGCGTGCAATCACATTCTGCGACGCAACAGCTCATCTGTCAACTGGTAACATTACCAGGTTGTCTTCTCAAAACCACCTCCTTGCAGCCTTCGACGGAAGAACTGCACCTGACCCAAGACCGCCTCCTGAACGGCGCCTCATACGCCCAGTCCAGTCCACGCGCCGGCTTCCGCCTCGTCCTCGGACGGGCACGGGATGGCCAGCCTGGCGTTGATGTCCTTGTTGAGGACCCTGAATCCATTGAATAGAACCAGGCCGAACGCTCCCTTGAATTGAAACTCCTCCACCTGCGGAAGAGGCTGTATATCTACGTCGAGCAACAGACGATCTATGTGCGGGATGGCGTGCCGGCGGATCATACCCATCATCATGTCCGGGAACGAATCAATCAGCGTGCCGCCCACGTACACCTTCCGCGCTCCAAGCATGTTGATGCCAACCGAGATGCCCAGGCCCATATACTCGCCAATCCTCGCGACCGCGGCAATGGCCTCGTGGTCACGCCGCGCAACCCGAGCCATCGCTTGCCCCAGCATGTCCTGGAACTGCTGCGGCGGCAGGTGCAGAGCATCCGCATCGGGCCAGAGCGTTTCCAGAAGAGTCAGGTCCGAGGTCCCGATGTGCAGAGAGCCGTAAGGGCCAAGCGGCACACGGGCAAGGACAGGGGCGGCCCCTTGTCCGGCGCCAAAGACCTCACCGCCGACGACAAATGCCGTGCCGATTCCTATGCCAAAGGTCACATATAACGCACGCTCGCTCTTGCCGTTGAACCATTGGTCGGCTACCGCGGCAGCCCGTATGTCAGTCTCGGCAAACACTGGCATACCGACCCTCTCGCCAAGCAGCTTAACAACGGGCACATCCGCGAAACCGCTGTCGTGTCTTGCTCGATGAATGAAGCCGAGATCGGAATGAACGAGACCGGCAACCACTACTCCGACCCCGCGCATATCCTGCATCGACATGCCTGACTGCTCAGCGCATACGCCCAACGCACCGGCTATCGAATCCAGGTCACCGAGGTAGTCGCCGCTATAGGGCAAGCTTCTCTTGGCGAGCACTTCGCCTGCGCTGCCGGCGACACCCACTTCAATGGACTTTCCGGAAAGCCATACGCCGCCGACGCGAATGCCCTTGCGGTTGATCTCCAGCAGCGTCGTGGGACGCCCCCGCCCGGCACTGATCCGCCTGGTCTCGATAAGCTCTCCGGCCGCGAGCAGTTCGTCCACGACGGCGTAGACGTGCGTTCTGCTCAGCCCTGTCTCGTCTATGATCTGTGCACGAGACACTCCGGGATACCTGCTGGCGCAGTACATCACTGACGAGCGGCTGCTCCGCTTCATGAGTTCTGATCTACCGCGAGTTCGCTTCATACTGGTGCTGTGTCCGTCCGCCGATTCCGGTCGTGCCTGCTCGATTCAAGCATAGCTGACCGGCTGTTATACCTATGATAGGATTAAGTGACACCCGCATCTTATCCCCAACACTCCAGCTTGTCAAGCCCATCTTCTGAAAAAAGCGCTTGTTCCTCCGCTGCGGTGCTGGCCTTCGTTACAGGCTAATTATTCCATTGCTGGGATAAAGCCTGCCAAAGAAAAGACGGGCGGAGCTGCATAAGCTCCGCCCGTTTGTGTCTCGCGAACTGTAGGAGGGTTCTTCGAACCCGAATCCGCCGTCGGAGACGGCTCCTACGGAATATCGCTCGTGCCTCGGATGACGATTACCGGCTTTCCGCCGACCACGCCAACCAGGCCCGTTACTGTCTTGGTGCCCGAAGTCGGAGGTGCTATGGTTCCGCACAGCACCTTGATTCCGGGTATCGCGCCGTCCATAAGTCCGCTTCCATCGTCGAGATAGAAGAACTTGTTGTTCGGATCGGCGGTGTTGGAGTTGCCGGCAGAACCGGCGATTCGAACCAGCATGCCTATGTTATACAGGCCCTTGCCGTTCGTTATGCTCGGAGTGTCGGTGTTGATCTCGGCGCCGCCGGCCGACTTCTCGACCACGCCCAGAGCCTTGATCGGAGTCGCCGCGCCCTTGTCCGTCACCGAACTGGCGTTCAGCACGCGCTGCCCGCTCGAGGAATCGAGCACGCCCGTCACGTTAACCGCATGGTCCTGGGCAGGCATTGTGCCGTTCCAGATCACCTTGATGGCCGCATAGCGGTCGGTCTCCTCGATCCAGAACGCGTTGCCCACAACACCGGTCACTACCTTGTCAGTGAGCTTGTAGCCGGGACCGTTGGTCAGCGGCCACAGATCGCTGATCTTGTCCACGGGAGTGGCAGTGGACAACTGGATCGTGTCGCTGTAGGCGATCGACTCGTTGCCCGCGCCGTCGATGAACTTCACATACACCGTCTTGAGGCCGTCGCCGGACGTAAGCGTCCACGACTGGCTCGTCGCATAGGCCACAGGCGGATCGTAGTTCGTGCCGTCGTTGCTGAACTTCATCTGCGTCGCATCAGGCGAAGACAGAGTCAGCGTTACGTTGACGTTCGACGTCGTCGCATCGTCGTTGTTGATGACGATCGAACCGGTCGGAGGCTGCGTGTCGAACACGTATGCCCCCAGCTTGGTCGAACCATTGCCCACGCCGGCCTGGTTGTAGGATCTCAGGTAGAGATACCACGTTCCGTCCGATCCAGGCAGAGTGTTCATCGTGCCGCCCGACCAGTCGGTTCCCTGGCCTTCGGTGATGGTATCGGAGGGGTTGGTGCTCCACTTATACTTGAACTTGGACACCAGACCGTTCTCTCCGAATCCCTGCGGGTTGGTCAGACCAGCCCAACTCCCGCCGTAAGGTCCAGGAGCGGGCGCCGCCACGTTCAGGTCGACGGTAGGCACGGTTGCCAGCGTGCGCGCCGATGCAAGCGCCACACGAGCCGAATCGAACGTCACATACGGCGCGTTCGGCCCCGCCACTGCGAGATACGACGAAACCCAGCGCGAGTAGGCCGTGTTGGAGGTCAGACCCGCCTCGGGAAGGTTGGTCGCTGTCACGTTACCCTTCTGCGCGCCCTGCGCGGCCGCGTCGAACACGTGGAACCCGTCAACCGTATCGCCTTCCGTCCAGTTCCACTGGATCGACACGTCGCTTATGCTAGAAGCAGCGGCAGCTACCGGAGCAGCGGGAGCAATCTCCAGCGTTCCGACCACGATGTCATCATACGTCGTGCTCTTCGGGTAGCGGACGGTGGTGTCCGCGCCTCCGTTCTTCCACTCGGTCGCCAACTCCATCGCGTTGATGCCGAAGCACGGCACCATACCTGCCAGCAGCGGTGAGCTCATGTCGTCGATGTAGAACATGAACTCGTTCGCGGTGCCCTCCAGCGGGCCCATGGTAATCCTGCCATGATGCCAGCCGATGGACCGCGTCAGGCCAAGGTTATACCAGCCTATCGCGTATGGCGTCGGAGCGGGAGCGCCGGGGCCGGTCGCCACAACATCGCCCAAGTCCGTGCTGGAGACGAACATTCTCGCCTGGTACTTCGAGGAATCGAAGCCGGTATACGCGTCGTAGGGCGCGGCGGTGGCCGGAGTCCACACATCCGCCATGCCCAGAGAGACCTTCATTGCGCAACTGGCGTCCGCGAATCGTTCGCTCTGCGCAGTATCCGGGTAGTCCTGGAAAGTGGGTATCGTTTCGCAGGAGACCAGCGACAGCGGGTCATCGCAGTAGCCCTGCCAGGTGGTGTAGGGCTCGAACTTCGTTCCGCACGGATCGTAGAACCACCAGTCAGCGTAGATGCTCGCGCTGAACGCCGATTGGCTGTTGCAGCGGTAAGCGAGATTGACATAGTCATGGCTAGATGCATGATCGCCGCTCCAGAGGCCATTCGTCCCGCTGTGAACCGTCGCTGCTGCCCCGTTGCCGGCACTGCCGCAGGGCGGCATCGTGCCCCACCACGGCTGCGCACTGGTCAGGTCGCCGTTGGCCGCTTGGTTGGGTCCCATGATGTCGTTCATGGCCAGAGTGCCGGTGGCCAGGCCCTCAAAGCCTTCGGCGAAGATAGCCTTCACGTAGTTGGCATTGAGGCTGACGTCATTGCCCGGCATAGTGAACGTGTAACTCTGCTTGCGGGACTTCACAGCGCCGGTGTCATCCGTCCAGTTCAGGAAGAAGTAACCGCTGTTCGCGGTCGCCTCAACAGTGACCGATGAGCCGAAGGGCTTGCTGCCTGCGCCCGTTGGCGTTCCACCCGCGGTCGGTACCGCGATCAGAGTGAGGTCGTAGGGGCGGGCGAGGAACTGCGCGTAGAGCGTCGTATCGGCGGCCGGCACCGTGAGGTCGTAGGCCGCATTCGTGCTGACGACGTTGTTGCCGTCTATGTCGGACGTCCACTTCGAGAAGTCGTAGTGATCGGCCGGAGTGGCAATAAGGTGCGCTGTTTCGCCGGGGCTATAGTAGCCCGCGCCGGAGCAGGTGCCGTGTCCATACGGATTGGGTACCGGCCTGACGAAGTAGGTGCCCGCCGGGCCTTCCGTGATGAACTTCCACAGGTTCCCCTCTGTCGTGACGGTGTTGCCGATCGAATCAACGCGCCAGTAATACCACGTATTCGTCTGAAGCGTGGCGTACGCGGGAATCGTGGACAGATCGATGCTCTTTCCGTCCTCGTCGAACAGAGGATGGTCGGCCGTCAGCTTAGTCATCGAAGCCGAATCTGTGCCGAAGTAGACATCATAGGCAGCCACGTTGTCGCACGCCCAGCTCAGCACCACTCCGGTCAGCGGAACTCTGAAGTCGTCGTTTCCGGGATTCGGGTCCGTGGCCTTCGGCGGGACAAACTCGAACTTCACGCCGTCCGCCATGACCCTGCACGCGGAAGCAGGATCGCCAGGAGTGATGTACTCCTCGATCTGGGAGTACTGCTTGACGTAGCCGTCCGTTCCCGTGCCGAAGTAGAACGTGCCGAGTTCGTTCCAGATATTGCCCAGATTGGAGTCTCGCTGGTTCCAGACAGAATAACCGGTTCCACCCGAATAACCCACTTCATGGATAATCTGAGTACCCGCGGTGCCGCTCGTCCCCCACGTCGCGTAGACGTCATAGTAGCCGGCTGCGGGAACGTCCGGCGTGTATATGGCAGCGTTGGTGGGTCCGTAGACGCCCGTGTTCTTATACCGGGAAGCACTCCCGGTCAGGCCCGGAGCCGTGCTCTTCGCGCTCTGGGTGAGATAGTTGTCGCTATACCACTCGGGGTGCTGGCCGCCGAGCGTGCCCGGATTACCGTCCGCCGCTTCGACGATCAGGTCGTCCACGAAGGGTACGAAGATCGCGTACAGCGCCTTATCGGTCCCCGGCATGGTGTAGTTGGTTGCGCTCGTCCACGACACCGTATCGCTGCCGTCGGACTGTGTGGACCACTTCTTGAATTTGTAGCCGTATTTCCTGGCCGCCGAGATCGGTACGCTTGCCCCCTCGTCATACACGCCACCGCCGGAGCACGTGGCCGCGCTGGCGGGGACCGGGGTCAGGCTGAGATGAAGACCAGGCGTGGTAAATGTCCACACGGTGCCGGGCATTACAGCGCCATCGTCGTTGCGAGCGTCCACACGCCAGTAGTAGTTGCGCGAGTTCTGCAGCGCGCCCGTATCGCAAGTCGTCGTCGTCTGCGCGCTCGATATCTTCGTCAAACTCGTCGAACTGGTACCCAGGTAGACGTCGTACGCCGTAGCGCCGGTAGCCGCGTCCCACGACAGTGTAACGCCGGTAACCTGCACGTTTGGCGCGCCATTCGACGGGACGCGATTGCCGTTATCCGGCACCACCGAAATGGGGCCGAACGTGTACACAGAGACATCGTCGAAGTAGGAATCAGGGCTTGTAGCATAGTATGAGCGCACCTGTACCAGCTTTAGTGGCGAGGAATGTCCGTTCTGCAACGGCCCCGAGACGAGCTGAAAAACGTCGTCAATGAAATACCTGATACAGGCATCCGAGGTTGTAGACTGCGCAGCGAACTTGTGCCACTGGTCGTCGCGAGGCACGCTGGTGTCGAGCCAACCATTCGGATTTCCGCCAAGAACGATGCGGCAGCTGAACAGCCCCTCATTGACTCCGTTAGAGTTCCAACATCCTATTGAAAACTCAGGATCGTACCTATCCGTCCCGCACGTCGCGAAAACGGTGTTGGGTGTGGCCGCAGAGGTTTTGAGCCAGAACGTCACAAGCCAGTCCGCCGTGTCAACGTACGCATCTGCCATCCTGATCATGGAACATGTGGTGTTGGCGGGCAGCTGCATGGACCAGTTGCCGCCGTGAGCGACCGCGTCGGTTCTGACTAGACCAGTCACCGCCCAGCCAGAAGCCCCGGTCTCAAACGTGTCGTTCCAGGCCTCACTTGCATCCGCCGGAGCACATGCGAACAGCACCAGAAGACACAAAGAAGCAATTGCTAAGTGTTTTCTCTTCAACTGAATACCCCCCTCTTTCCGATCGCTACTTGATCGCAAAAGATAAATGATGGTGCCGGCAGCAACTGCACAGATGGCGGGACAAAGCCCTTCTGGGCGCGACTTCACGGGGCAAAGAGGCGCCCGCAGGGGTAGGTCAAAGGCGAAAAGCAGCCTTGAGGTAATGTCCCGCTGAATGCATTTGCCGGCTGCGTAGTACAACTAGGTGAGATGGTTTCCGACGAGGTCAGCCGCATCTAGCGTGACGATCGCGCCCCACCGCGTAGTCACTTGCGGCGTGCCTCTACAGGCATCGCCCCCCTTCTGCCCGTACTGAGATCGACCAGCGGATGCAAACCTGTCCGCCGTGTGGATGTCTGGATTGCCGGCCCAAGGGTCGGCTGGATCCGCCCAACTGAGCTCCGGCCACTTCGCGGCTCTGCCGGCCACGATCCACTTGCTCAGTTATATAAGATATACCATGCATTTCGGCTTATTGTCTACTGGTAATAATACCAGGGGTCACATCGCCCAGGGCACAGACCAAAAAACGGGCGGAGCCAACCGGCTCCGCCCATTCCTCTATCGTTGTAGGAGGGTTCTCCTGAACCCGAACTCGCCGTTGGAAACGGCCTCCTACTGAATGTCGCCCGCGCCTCGGATGACGATTACCGGCTTTCCGCCGACCACGCCAACCAGACCCGTTACTGTCTTGGCGCCGGAGGACGGAGGCGCTACGCTCCCGCACAGCACCTTGATGCCAGGAATAGCGCTGTCCACAAGTCCGCTTCCATCGTCGAGATAGAAGAACTTGTTGTTCGGATCGGCGGTGTTGGCATTGCTCGCTGAGCCGGCGATTCGAACCAGCATGCCTATGTTATACAGGCCCTTGCCGTTCGTTATGCTCGGAGTGTCGGTGTTGATCTCGGCGCCACCGGCCGACTTCTCGACCACGCCCAGAGCCTTGATCGGAGTCGCCGCGCCCTTGTCCGTCACCGAACTGGCGTTCAGCACGCGCTGCCCGCTCGAGGAATCGAGCACGCCCGTCACGTTAACCGCATGGTCCTGGGCAGGCATTGTGCCGTTCCAGATCACCTTGATGGCCGCGTAGCGGTCGGTCTCCTCGATCCAGAACGCGTTGCCCACAACACCGGTCACTACCTTGTCAGTGAGCTTGTAGCCCGGACCGTTGCTCTTCGGCCACAGATCGCTGATCTTCGCCACTAGCTCAGCGCTGGACAACTGGATCGTGTCGCTGTAGGCGATCGATTCGTTGCCCGCGCCGTCGATGAACTTCACATACACCGTCTTGAGGCCGTCGCCGGACGTAAGCGTCCACGACTTGCTCGTCGCGTAAGCCTCAGGTGTTGAGTAGCTCGTACCGTCGTTGCTGAACTTCATCTGCGTCGCATCAGGCGAAGACAGAGTCAGCGTTGCGTTGACGTTCGACGTCGTCGCATCACCGTTGTTGATAACGATCGAACCGGTCGGAGGCTGCGTGTCGAACACGTATGCCCCCAGCTTGGTCGAACCGTTGCCCACGCCGTCGGCATTGTAGGATCTCAGGTAGAGATACCACGTGCCGTCCGATCCAGGCAGAGTGTCCATCGTGCCGCCCGACCAGTCGGTCCCCTGGCCTTCGGTGATCGTGTCGGCGGCGTTGGTGCTCCACTTATACTTGAACTTGGAAACCAGCCCGTTCTCTCCGAATCCACCTATACTGGTCAGACCAGGCCAACTCCCGCCGTAGGTGCCCGGAGCGGGCGCCGCCACGTTCAGGTCGACGGTAGGCACGGTCGCCAGCGTGCGCGCCGACGCAAGCGCCACACGAGCCGAGTCGAACGTCACATACGGCGCGTTCGGCCCCGCCACTGCAAGGTACGACGAAACCCAGCGCGAGTAGACCTTGTTGGAGGTCAGACCCGCCTCAGGGAAGTTGGTTGCTGTCACGTTGCCCTTCTGCGCGCCGAACGATGCCGCGTCGAACACGTGGAACCCGTCGGCCGTATCGCCTTCCGTCCAGTTCCACTGGATCGACACGTCGCTTATGCTAGAAGCAGCGGCAGCTACCGGAGCAGCGGGAGCAGTTCTCCAGCGTTCCGAACACGATGTCATCATACGTCGTGCTCTTCGGGTAGCGGACGGTGGTGTCCGCGCCTGCGTTCTTCCACGCGGTCACCAACTCCATCGCGTTGATGCCGAGAGGCGGCATCTTGCCTGCGAGCAGCGGTGAGCTCATGTCATCGATATAGAACGTGAACTCGTTGCTTCCGTATGCGAATGTTTCGTCCCAAGGCAGGTTCGGGCCCATGGTAATCCTGCCGTGATGCCAACCGATGGACCGCGTCAAGCCAAGGTTATACCAGCCTATCGCGTATGGCGTCGGAGCAGGAGTGCCGGGGCCGGTCGCCACGGCATCACCGTAGTCGGTGCTGGAGACGAACATTCTCGCCTGGTACTTCGAGGAATCGAAGCCGGGATACGCTTCGTAGGGCGCGGCGGTGGCCGGAGTCCACACATCCGCCATGCCCAGAGAGACCTTCATTGCGAAAGCGGCGTCCGCGAACTGTTCGCTCTGCGCAGTATCCGGGTAGTCCTGGAAAGTGGGTATCGTTTCGCAGGAGACCAGCGACAGCGGGTCATCGCAGTAGCCCTGATAGACGGTGTAGGGATCGAACGCCGTTCCGCGCGGATCGTAGAACCACCAGTCAGCGTAGATGTTCTCGATGAACGGCGACTGGCTGTTGCAGCGGTAAGCGAGATTGACATAGTCGTGGCTGAACGGATTATCGCCGCTCCACAGGCCTTTCGTCCCGCTGTGAACCGCCGGAGCGGCCCCATTGCCGGCACTGCCGCAGGGCGGCAGTGTGCCCCACCACGGCTGGCCGCTGGTCATATCGCCGTTGCTCGCCTGGTTCGGGCCCTGGATGTCGTTCATATCCAGGCTGCCGGTGGCCAGACCCTCAAAGCCTTCGGCAAAGATGGCCTTGACGAAGTTGCCATTGAGGTGGAGATCACCGGCCGGCATAGTGAACGTGTAACTCGGCTTGCGGGACTTCGCGGCGCCGGTGTCATCCGTCCAGTTCAGGAAGAAGTAACCGCTGTTCGTGGCCGCCTCAACAGTGACCGACGAGCCGAAGGGCTTAGTGCCTGCCCCTGTGAGCGTGCCGCCTGCCTCCGGAACGGCAGTCAGGGTCAGGTTGTATGGATGCCCGGCAAACTGCGCATAGAGCGTAGCATCCGAGGCGGGCATCGTATAGTCGTATTCGGCGCTCGTGCTGATCACGTTGTTGCCTTCTATGTCGGTCGTCCACTTGGAGAACTCATAGTAGGCCGCCGGAGTGGCAACTATGTGCGCGGTCGCGCCCGGCGTGTAGTATCCATTGCCGGTGCAACTGCCCGTGCCGGCCGGATTCGGCTTGAGCGACAGGTAGTTGGTACCGGCCGGCCCCTCGCTTACGAACGACCAAACGTCGCCGGTATTCGTGTTGCCGTTGATGGAGTCGATCCGCCAGTAGTAGACCGTGGCCTGCGTGAGCGGACCGGTCTCATAGGTTGTGGCGCCCTGCAGACCGGATTTCTTGGTCAGCGAGGCGGGATTTGTGCCGAAGTAGACGTCGTAGGCAACCGTCGGCCCACCCGGCTCCCAACTCAGCGTCGTGCCGGCCAGCGGGATATGGGCGGCGCCGTCCGCCGGCGTCGGGTTGATAGCCTTGAGGCCGGTGATGGTGAACCTTGCGGCGTCGGCCATGATCCCTCATGCCGCTCTCCGCCTCGGTAGCGTACTGCTTGAGGTTGCCGTCGGTCCCTGCATCGAACTGGAATGTACCGATGAAGTTCCACTTGTTCTGCAGGCCGGCGGAGCTGTTCTGGCTGAAATAGACGGTCGTTTGACCGCCGCCTGAGTAGTTGACCTCGTGCCCTATGACTGCTGCGCCGTATTCGCTGACACCCCAGGTGGCGTACACATTATAGGTGCCGGCGCTGCCGATATTGGGCGTATACGTCGCTGCACTCCCGACGTACGCCATGTGATAGCGGGAGCCGATTCCCAAGAGGCCGGACGCGCTGCTCTTGGCGCTGCTGTCACCGCCGGTACCCGAAGTTGTCGGAGTACCAGTCGCGATGCTGCCCGGGATCCCTGGACTCGATGATGTAGTCGAGAGTCGGCCTGGCCTCGAAGACCGCGTAGAGTGTCTTCGCCGTGCCCGGCATCGTGTAGTTGGTCGACCTGAGCGTCGAGACAACGTCGGTCCCTGCTGAATCGTTGGCCCAGCACATAAAGACGTAGCCCGGGTTCGCGGTCGCCGAGATCGGGACCTGCGTTCCCGCCGGGTAGGAGCCCTGTCCGGTGCAGGTTCCGCCCTCGGTCGGAGTCGGCACGAGAAGCAGCGCCACATTGCTTCCCACAGTAGTGAACGTCCAGGTGTCACCCTGTGTGACCCAGATATCGTCGTTGCAGGAGTCAACTCGCCAGTAGTACTTGGTATCCGGAGCAAGCGTCCCGGGGTCATAGGTCAGTCCTGCCTGACCGGTCGATACCTTTGGCGGATTGCTGCTGGTGCCAAAGTAGACGTCATACTTCGTCGCGCTGGCTCCCGCCGTCCACGACAGGACCGTGCCGGTCGCGGGCACGTCCACACCATCGTTGGCCGGACTGGGCGAAGCTACCTTGCCCGGCGTGGCGAACTTCTCCGCCTTGATGTTGTCGTAGTATGCGACCTGGTTGGCAGTATAGCTGTAGCCCACGAACACTTGATTGGGCATCGTGGCGTTGGGGTTTGTGTAGTAGTGGAACGCTCCACCCTCATACGACCAGCCCACCTTCTGGGCACTCGGGTTGATCACCACAGCCGCCGTATGCCAACCCGTGGTCAGGCCCGTAGTCACTGCGTTCACCGTCTGCAGCGCGGTAGTCCAATACTGGAAATGCAGTTGGCCGCCGACGTTGTTGTCGCCAAAGCGGGCAAGAGACGAATACCACATGCCGCCCGTTCCAGTGCTCGTGCCGCACCAGATGCGCTGATAGGCGGTGCTGGTGAGGTAGAACTCGAATGTGAGCTTCACATACTGACTGCCCGAAGGATTGATGCTCCTGAACGCCAGCGTAGCCGGCGTGGAAGGAATCTTGAAGCTCAAGCCTTTGGGATTTGCGGGCGTTGCCTCGACCGCCCACGTTCCGTTCGTCACCGTCCAGTTCGAGGACGCTGCCGCGTTCTCAAAGTCCTCAGTCCACATTACTGTCGCGCTGACCGGCGCGTAGAGTACGGCCAGTAGAAGCGCGGCCAGAGCAATTGCCATCCATATCCCCGGCATGCGGGGTGGGCGGAAGGCGTGCCCCAGCAGGTTTCTCTTCATAGCTACTTACCCCCTAGTGGAATCCTACTTTAATGAGTATTGGCTGGTGCGCATACGCACACAAGGCTGTAACGTGGGGTGAGCAAAGGGATTACCGCCCTTCCAACAGATGACAGCCCCACAGGGTACCCCACAACCCCTCTGGAGCCGGTTCCAGAATGTCACATTTCCGGCCACAGAATCGAGCCTGCCCGGCGATGTCACGCCGATATTGCTCGATCCCATCCACTACATACCATGCGTATTCAAGCTCTGTCAACTGGTAAGATTACCGGGTCCCCCCTTGCGTGTGTCGTAAATAAGACAAAAGGATGGTCGAAGATAAGCACAAAGTATTACGGGCGGAGCCAACCGGCTCCGCCCGTAATCTTTCCTTCGTTGTAGGAGGGTTCTCCGAACCCGAATCCACCGTCGGAGACGGCTCCTACCTGTATGTCGCCCGTGCCTCGGATGACGATTACCGGCTTTCCGCCGACCACGCCAACCAGGCCCGTTACTGTCTTGGTGCCCGAAGTCGGAGGTGCTATGGTTCCGCACAGCACCTTGATTCCGGGTATCGCGCCGTCCATAAGTCCGCTTCCATCGTCGAGATAGAAGAACTTGTTGTTCGGATCGGCGGTGTTGGAGTTGCCGGCAGAACCGGCGATTCGAACCAGCATGCCGATGTTATACAGGCCCTTGCCGTTCGTTATGCTAGGAGTGTCGGTGTTGATCTCGGCGCCACCGGCCGACTTCTCGACCACGCCCAGAGCCTTGATCGGAGTCGCCGCGCCCTTGTCCGTCACCGAACTGGCGTTCAGCACGCGCTGCCCGCTCGAGGAATCGAGCACGCCCGTCACGTTAACCGAATGATCCTGGGCAGGCATTGTGCCGTTCCAGATCACCTTGATGGCCGCATAGCGGTCGGTCTCCTCGATCCAGAACGCGTTGCCCACAACACCAGTTACCACCTTGTTGCTGAGGATATACGCAGGCCCATTGGCAAGCGGCCACAGGTCACTGATCTTGGCCACGGGCGTGCCGCTCTGGTAGGTGATGGTGTCGCTGTAGGCGATCGACTCGTTGCCTATGGCATCGACGAACTTCACGTAGACCGTCTTGAGGTCACCGCCGCCGGAGTCGAGTGTCCACGACTTGGTCGTCGCGTAGGCCTCAGGCGACGTGTAGACGGTACCGTCGTTGCTGAACTTCATCTGCGTCGCGTCGGGCGAAGACAGAGTCAGCGTTACGTTCAGCGAAGCGGTTGTCGCATCGTCGTTGTTGATAACGATCGAACCGGTCGGAGGCTGCGTGTCGAACACGTATGCCCCCAGCTTGGTCGAACCATTGCCCACGCCGGCCTGGTTGTAGGATCTCAGATAGAGATACCACGTTCCGTCTGATCCAGGCAGAGTGTTCATCGTGCCGCCCGACCAGTCGGTTCCCTGGCCCTCAGTGATGGTATCGGAGGGGTTGGTGCTCCACTTATACTTGAACTTGGACACCAGACCGTCCGTTCCGAATCCACCTATGCTGGTCAGACCAGGCCAACTCCCACCGTAGGAGCCGGGAGCGGGCGCGGTCACGTTCACGCCTGTCGCAGGCACTGCGGCGAGAGTGCACGCTGACGCCAGGGCCGTTCGAGCGGACTCGAACGTCACGAACGGCGCGTTCGGGCCGGCCACGGCCAGATACGACGAGACCCAACGCGAGTAGACCTTGTTGGAGGTCAGACCCGTCTCGGGGGAGTTGGTGGCTGTCACGTCACCCTTCTGCGCGCCGAGCGTGGCCGCATCGAAGACGTGGAAGCCGTCAACCGTCCCTGACTGCGTCCAGTTCCAGGTGATGGAGTCCGCCCCCACGCCCGTCGCGGCCGCCGCGGCCGGAGCGTTCGGCGTAGGCTGAGGCATTGGGCCGAGGACGATGTCGTCATACATCGCGCCCTTGGCCCAGTTGAGCACCCCCGTGTCGGCGCCTGCGACCGGGCCGTTCTTCCACTTCATCATCAGCTCGATCGCGTTGAACCCAACAGGGTCTACCGTGCCGGTCAGAAGCGACGTGCTCATATCGTCGATGTAGAACTTGGCCTCGCACAAGTAGTCGTTATCCGGCGGTCCCACGGTGATTCTGCCGTGGTGCCAACCGACTGTTCTGGGGGCCTCGACATTATACCAGCCGTTTCCGAAACTCGTCTGGCCGTCCACGGTCCCGCTCTTGATCCTGGCCTGATACTTCGTATGGTCGAAGCCGGGATACTCGGGATATGGACCGGGACCTGCTTTGTTCGATGTCCACCAGTCGCACATACCCAGCGATACCTTCTGGGCGAAGTCATCGTCTGTGAAGTTCTCGCCACTCCCATAGCCGTAAGCGCTCGGCCAGTCCTCACCGTTCATGATCTGCTCATTGTAGACAAGTGAGAATGGGTCATCGCAGTAGTTACCGGAGGTGACGTTCCACGCCGTTCCACACCTGTCGTAGAACCACCAGTCCGCGTACAGGTCCCCCAGGTAATCCGTACCGTAGTTGAACCGGTAGGCAATGCTGACGTAGTCGCGCCCGTTGTTATACGTGCCGTCCCACTCGGCGTTGGCGCCGGCATGCGGGGTCAGGCCGCTTACCACACCAACCGAACCGTTGGCGGGGTTGGTTCCCCACCACGGCTGCCCGCTGTTCAGATCGCCGTTGGTTGCCTGGTTGGGCCCCTGGATGTCGTTCATGTCGAGGCTGCCGGTCGCCAGGCCTTCGAAGCCTTCGGCGAAGAACGCCTTCACGTAGTTTGCGTTAAGCGTAACGGCATTGGCGGGCATCGCGAACGAATAGTTCGGCTTCCTGGACTTGATGGCGCCTGTACTGTCCGTCCAGTTCAGTAAGAAGTAGCCGGTGGCCGCGTTGGGCCTAACCGTGACCGTAGAGAGGTACGGCTGCGAACTGCCGCCGTCGGCCGCGTGGAGTTCCGCCCGCCGCCGGGACAGCGCTGAGGACTACGTCGAATCTCGTCCGCTCGGTACTGCGCGTAGAGTGTCGTTGTATTGCCAGGAATCGTGTAGTTGAACGATGCGTTGGTGCTGACAACGTTGTTGCCCGCCTCGTCGGAAGTCCACTTCAGGAACGTCCACAGAGTGTTGGGCGTCGTCGCCACGGGCACGCTGGTTCCAGGCTCATACATGCCGCCGCCTGTCAGGGTCGCTGCGCCCTCGGCTGGGACGGAGACGAGCGAGAGCCGCCTCTGTGTGCTCGTGACGAACACTGCATTGATGGTCAGATCACTGCTCGGCATCTCGAACGTATACGACTCGGAGGTCGACAGCGTAGTGGCTCCCGACTCGTCGGTCCACTTCTGGAACTTGTAACCTTCGGCCTCAAGCGCGGTCACAGTGGCAGACTGACCCGCGAAATACAGGCCCGCTCCGGTTGTCGTTCCAGTGCCGGGCGGGGTTACGTTTATTGTGAGTGTCTGCGCGGGGCCCGTCAGGTCGAGCGAGAACCACGACTGGCTCGTGAAGTTGTTGGCTCCCGGCGGCGAGAATATCCTCGTCAGCTCGTCATAGGAATCAGCGGTGTAGATGTTACCGGCCGCGTCGTATGAGACGTCAAGGCCGTGGTTGCCACCGTCAAAGCTGCCCTGGGCAACTCCAGTCGTCTTGTCGAAGACGTACACCATCGCATCGTAATACGATATGAAGCAGGCCTGGTTCGTCTGGTCGCACACGTCGAGCCCACGAGAGTTCAGAAGCGAGTAATCGGCCTCCCACTCCGCGGTTGTCAGGGGGCGCGTGGCCGAGTCGAGGATCTTGGCAAGCGGCGGGCCCTGGCCGGGGTTCGACCGGTACATGTTCCGTGTACCAGTCGCCATTAGCGTCTCTGTCGATGTCCCATGGATAGTAGGACCTGTAGTACTGCCCGGTGCCCGGACCCAGAAGTATGGTGCCCTTGTCATTGGCGTGCATGCCGCGTTTGCGCCGAGGTTGTAGATGGACGTGCCTCTGCGGACTGACGTCCCAGTAGTTGTTGCTGCAGAGGTAGATCTTGCGATTGCCCTCGGCCTGCGATCCCTCAACTACGATCGCGTTCACATACTGCCCGATGTTGTTAGGCGGAGTAGCCGTATCGTATTGGCCGTAACGGCTCAGGTTGGTGTGGTCGTTGAGCCGGGTCGTGCTCGACAGATCCTCGCTCCACTCGTAGGAGTAATCGTCGGCGACGTCCGCCATGTAGAGGTGGTTGTCAGGCCCGATCTCGACCTTCATTGAGTGCGAGGCGGTACCCCACGCCACACCGCCGGCGCCGAATGCATCAGCGACACCATCGGCGTGCACCCTGTAGATGCCGGTGAAGGTGCCTGGCGACGGCGAGAGGTGCAGGTGGTCGTTGCCGGCCTGGCCGTTGCCGATGTAGATCTTGCCGAAGTTGGGGCTGTTCTGGTCCTTACCGACCGTAACACCGTTTGGCAGCCAGCAGCACAGATCGGCATTGGCGTCATCGCTGATCTTGGTCCAGCCTGTGTAGCCGGAGTCAGCAGCCACTACCTTAACAACATAGCTCAGGCCCGGATGACCTCCCGTGAGGTTCCAGGTCCAGTTGTGGAGACCTTTGGTCTGCGGGCCCAGGTCCTCCGAATAGACCTGATCGCCGCCGACCTCCCACACCTGAATCTGCACATTCGTGCGTGCATCCTGATTCAGGCGGTAACTGATGCTGGCGTCGCCGGTCTTGGCGAACTCGGACGCGTAGACATTGGCCCAAGTCGGCGCTGACGCTGCCAGCAGCAGCAAACAGATGGCGGGTAATATCCAGCCCGGTTTGACCGCCCGGATAGTACGCTTGGGTAGCGTGGTTCGCATAGGTATACATCCTCCCTACTCTGATTTTTCGAACTCTCAACTCATGTATTATCGGAACGTGCACGTGCGCACGCGATACCGTTTTGCCTGGGGCTTATCAAGCCCCTCGGAGCCCTGCGCCACGGGCTGCCCCCGTTGCGATGGACGTGAAATCGCCGCGCCGTGCCTCTCAAAACACAGCGCGACATCGCGGGGAGATCAAACTCCCAACACCCAAACGCGAGCCCGGCCGGGCTCACCGTCGCGGAACCGGCTCCTCGCTTTGGGTGCTGTTCTTTTCCGGCCATGGGGTCACGCTGGCCCGTCGTTCTACCGGCCGCGGCCGCGAACCCTTGCCCACATTCTCCGCCATGAAAGCCCATCTGTCAACTGGTAATCTTACCAGGTTGCCCCCTTGCACGATGGGCCGGCTGCAGGCAAGCTGAGGTTGTGACACGAAGAAACGGGCGGAGCCGATTGGCTCCGCCCGTTTGTGTCCTGCGATCTGTAGGAGAGTTCTCCGAACCCGAACTCGCCGTCGTAGACTGCTCCTACGGAATATCGCTCGCGCCTCGGATGACGAGCACCGGCTTGCCGCCGATCACGCCAACCAGACCCGTTACTGTCTTGGTGCCCGAAGTCGGAGGTGTTGCAGTTCCGCACAGCACCTTGATTCCGGGTATCGCGCCGTCCATAAGTCCGCTTCCATCGTCGAGATAGAAGTACTTATTGTTCGGATCGGCGGTGTTGGGATTGCTGACAGATCCGGCAATCCGAACCAGCATAGCCACGTTATACAGGCCCTTGCCGTTCGTTATGCTCGGAGTGTCGGCGTTGACGCCAGCGCCGCCGGCCGACTTCTCGACCACGCCCAGAGCCTTGATCGGAGTCGCCGCGCCGTTGTCCGTCACCGAACTGGCACTCAGCACACGCTGGCCGCTCGAAGAGTCGAGCACGCCCGTTACGTTAACCGCATGGCCCTGGACAGGCATTGTGCCGTTCCAGACCACCTTGATGGCGGCGTAGCGGTCGGCTTCCTCGATCCAGAACGCGTTGCCGACAACGCCGGTCACTACCTTGCCGGTCAGCTTGTAGCCGGGGCCATTGCTCTTCGGCCACAGGTCACTGATCTTCGCCACAAGCTCAGCGCTGGTCAGCATGATCGTATCGCTGTAGACCGCTTCATTGCTTGCGGCGTCGAGGAACTTCACATACACCGTCTTCTCGCCGTCGCCGGACGTAAGCGTCCACGACTTGGTCGTCGCGTAGTCCTCAGGCCACGTGTAAGTGACGTTGTCGTTGCTGAACGCCATCTGCGTCGCATCCGGCGAAGACAGAGTCAGCGTCACGTCCACACTCGACGTCGTCGCATCGCCGTTGTTGATGACGATCGAACCGGTCGGAGGCTGCGTGTCGAAGGTGTATGGTCCGAACTTGACCGAACCATTGCCGATCCCGTCGGCATTGTAGGATCTCATGTAGAGATACCACGTGCCGTCACCCGGCACGGCGGTCAGGTTGTCGGCCGCCCAGTCGGTTCCCTGGCCCTCGGTGATCGTATCGGCGGCGTTGGTGCTCCACTTATACTTGAACTTGGAGACCAGACCGTCCGTTCCGAACCCCTGCGGGTTGGCAAACCCGTCCCAGTTCGATCCGTAGGCGCCTGGGGCAGGAGCGGTCACGTTCACGTCGGCGGTAGGTATCGTCGCCAGTGTGCGAACCGACGCAAGCGCTACTCGAGCCGAGTCGAACGTCACAAACGGAGGCACAGGCGCCACGTAGGACGAAACCCAGCGCGAGCACACCGCATTGGAAGTCAGACCCGTCTCGGGGAAGTTAGTCGCTATCACGTCGCCCTTCTGCGCTCCGAACGTCGCCGCGTCGCACACGTGGAACCCATCGGCCGAACCGGCCTCCGTCCAGTTCCACTGGACCGACGTGTCAGCAATGTTCGAGGCGGCAGCGGCTACCGGAGCAGCCGGAGCAGTCTGCGGCGTGCCGAACACGAAGTCGTCGTACATCGCGCCCTTGGGATACTTGATGTTGGTCGTGTCCGTACCCCCGTTCTTCCACAGGGTGCTGAACTCGATGGCGTTGATACCCAGAGGCGGTACCGCGCCGGTGAGCGCCGGTGTGCTCATGTCATCGATGTAGAACGATACGTCGTTCAGGAATGCCCCGTTGAGCGCACCAAAGACGATCCGGCCGTGATGCCAGCCGACCGACCGAGTCAGGCCGAGGTTATACCAGCCGATCGCGTAAGGAGTCGGAACAGGATCACCAGGTCCCGTAGCCTCCGGTTCGCCATCGGATGCCAACATCCTCGCCTGGTACTTCGTGTTGTCGAAGCCGGGATACGGATCGTAGGGCGCCGCGGTTGCCTCAGTCCACACGTCCGCCATACCCAACGAGAGCTTCAACCCGAAGTCGGCGTCAGAGAAGTTGCGGGTCTGTGCATCGGTCGGGTAGTCCTGATAGCCGACGATCGCGTCGCTGTAGACCAACGACACCGGATCATCACAGTAGTTACCCGTGGCAGGATCCCACGCGGTTCCACATCTGTCGTAGAACCACCAGTCGGCATAGACGTTCTCGATGAACGCCGTGCCATAGTTGCACCGATAGGCGAGGTTGACATAGCTGCGTCCGTTGCCCGAGTTGCCGTCCCAAAGAGCCTTGGAGCCGGCGTGGGCCGTCAAACCGGTCACGGTTCCCACGGAGCCGTCGGGCGGCACGGTTCCCCACCACGGATTGCCGTTGAGGTCGCCGTTGGTTCCCGCGTTGGGTCCGCCTGGTGCGTTCATGTCGACGCTGCCGCCTTTGAGATTCTCAAAGGTCTCCATAAACAGCGCGTGCTCGAAGCAGGCATAGAGCGTCAGGTTATTATGCGGCATCGTGAACGTGTAGTTCGACGACTTCGAAACAACGTCCGTCCTGTTGGGATCGGTTGACCAGCACGCGAAGAGGTAGCCCTGGTTCGCGGTGGCCGTAACCGTACAGGACTTAGTATACGGCTGCAGGCCGCTGTCGCCACCGAGCGTGCCGCCCTCTGTCGGCTGGGAAACGGTGGTTAGCTGGTAGCTGATCGGCGTGAACTGCGCATACAGCGTCACGTCCGCGCCGGGCGTGGGCGTCGTGTAGGTAAACGACGCGTTGCTGCTCACCAGGTTGTTGCCGGCCTGGTCGCTGGTCCACTTCGAGAACGTGTAGCCCGTAGTCGGCGTTGCAGATACCGCCACCGGCGTGCCCGGCAGATACCCGCCGGCTCCGCCGAGGATGCCTGCGCCGCTCGGGTTGGACCACAGATTGAGGGTATTGTAGGCCACGGTTTGCTCGATGTCATCGCTGTAGGCCGGTGACACATTGCCGACCGAGTCATAGAACTTGACATAGACCGTCTTCGTCCCGATGCCTGAGGACAGCACCCATCCGGGCCTGCTCGTCGCGTAGGGCTCCGGATCGCTCCAGTTCTCGTTATCGTTGCTGAAGCTCATCTGGGTGATCCCGTAGGGGTCGGAGGCCGACAGAGTCAGATCTGCGGTGCCGTTAGCGGTCGTTTCAGCGCCGTCGTCTATCACGATCGAGCCGCTGAAGTTGATTGTCAGCGAGCTGAAGGTGATGTCGTCGTATATCGTTCCTGAGCGCATAGTACGTGGAACTCGAGGGCTTCTGGGTCGTTTTGGACCAGAATTCAAGCCCGTTGTAGTTGGCCACTGTCGTGGTTCCGATGAGCAGAGGCGTATCCATGTCGTCGATGAAGAACGCTACGGCGTTGCGTGCCTTCGGCTTCGGGACCGACCTCTATTCGACCGTGATGCCAGCCAACGCTCCGCGGACAGTCCGTGTTGAACCAGCCGTTGATGCCGTAACTGGCAGCCGCGCCGCCAACCTGGCTGCCGGCCTTGATCCTGGCCTGGTAGAAGTGGAAGTCTGCCCCCACCCCTGTTGCCAGGCCGCCGGTTGAGTCGTAGATGTAGGCCTGACCCAGGGAGAGCACCTGGCCGTAGGCTGAGTCCGGAATGTAGGATGACGTGGTGCTGTAGTCGGTGTCAGTCGGCATCCTGCTCGCATCCGCTGTGTAGGTCAGCGATACGGGGTCGTCGGAGAACTGGCTGTTGGAGCCAACGGTATGTGTCTGTCCCATCCTGTCGTAGAACCACCAGTCCAGGGAGACGTCGCCGGTGTAAGGTGAACCGTTGTTGAACCGGTAGCCGAGGTTTACATAGTCGATGCAGCCGGGTACATTCCGGTCCCAACTCGATTTGGATCCGGTATGAGTGTATGTACCGCCAATCGATTGATTGTGCAGGGGGCCGCACCACCACGGGTTGCCGCTCCCCTTGTCGCCGTTGTCCGCGTGATTGCCTGAGTCGTTCATGGCCAGGTAGCCGTCATTGAGTCCTTCGAAGCCCTCGACGAAGATGGCCACTGCGTAGTTCGCGGTAAGCGTGTAGTCGCGTCCCGGCATATTGAACGTGTAGCTGGGCTTGCGGGACTTCACGACCCCGCTCTCGTCGGTCCAGTTCACGAAGCAATAGCCCTCGTTGGGAGTCGCCACGGCCGTGCACGAGTCGTTGAAGGTCTTGGTGCCGTCACCGCTCTGAGTACCGCCCCCGCTCGGGTCTGCGCTCAGGGTCAGAGTATACTGACCGGGCGCGAAAATGGCGTACAGGGTTGCATCCGCGTCCGGCATTGTGAACGGCAGTGTGACCGTATCGCTGCCATCGGGCTGCGTTGACCACTTCACAAAGACGTAGCCGTAGCTGGGCGTCGCGGCAAGAGGCGGAGAGCCGATAGACGCGTCCGCGTCGTAGGTTCCGCCACCGCCGCATGTGCCGCCGTCTCCGTTGCCGACCAATACGGTGAGAAGATGTGAGTTGCCGCCGCACGTCACCGCGCTTGCCTCCATGCTGGCGGCCGGCGAGTAGCCGGTCTCGAATGCATAGATCTTGTAGAAGTATGCGGTGCCGGGGGTCAGGCCCGTGTCGTGGAACGTGATGACGCCCGAGTCTCCCTGTTCACTCGCGAGCCCGGCGTACATGGGCGTGACTGCGTCAGGGGCGTCCGGGGGCCCTGCCTCGCCATTCGACGTCGTGCTGCGGTAGATCGCGTAGTAGCCGTCCGCGTCGCCGGTGCCGTCCGCGTTCGGGCCGGGCAGGTCGACGGCCGGCCAGGAGAGATCGATTCTGGGCGCACCCCTCACCTTCCACCTCGGTTGCCGTCACGGTGCCGGTGACCACGTGCGGGTACTGCCAGACCCACTGAGCTCCGTCCACAATGTTGTAGCCCTGTGTGCTTCCGTTCTGAGACTGAATCACCTTCCCGTAGGTTGAGCTCTGGCCACTGTTGAACTCAAGGGGCGTTCCATCATTCAGGCTCGACCAGACGTTGCGCCCGAACGATGAGTTGTTCAGTGTCTGATCCGTCGTGGCGCCCAGGTTGAACACCTGGTACCTGATAAGGTTGCCGTTGCCGGAGGACAGGCCACCATGGGTCATCTGGACCACGAACCAGCCGCCATACCCCATGTTCGGTATGAACGTTCCCGAACTGGCATAGTTCTTTGTCTTGTAGTAGGCGGTACTGCTGGGACGGCATGGACCCACTGTGCTTGCGTAAGAGCACGATGCCAAGCTGCTGTTGATCCATTCTCCCGGTCCCGCGCATGCTGCGCCGACCTGCTTGGTGTAGCTCGCCATCGCTGGCGAGCAGAGCGCGGCCAGCATGGCCGCGACGAGAACGAATGCCATCCACGCCCCGGGGGATCGGGGACTACGGGTGGCGCGGGTAGTGAGTTTTCCCCCCATCGTCATTTGCCTCCTCGCTTCATGATCTTCTTTGATCGATGTTTCGGATACAGCAGGTATATTATCGGAATGCGCGTGCACGCGCTCCATACCGCTTTGCTTGGGGGAGCATGCTGTGGACGAAAGCCACCAGGCAGGCTGCCCCATTGCAGTGCTTAGCGGTCGCTAGGTGCGTGTCTGGAAGTTGCGCTCTCCGGGCACGAAATCACACCGGCCCGTCAGCCATCGACGCGCCGCGTGCATCTATATCTTGCACCATGATAGCCCATCTGTCAACTGGTAACATTACCGGTTATATCACCACAAAACTTCAGGGTTGGCATCGAATTTCGGTACGCGATCCGCGCGCGAGCGTTTCGCTACTGAATGTCGCCCGCGCCTCGGATGACCAGTACCGGCTTGCCGTCGACCACGCCAACCAGGCCCGTTACTGTCTTGGTACCGGACGTCGGAGGCGTTATGGTTCCGCACAGCACTCTGATTCCAGGAATGGTGCCGTCCATAAGTCCGCTTCCATCGTCGAGATAGAAGAACTTGTTGTTCGGGTCGGACGAATCGGAAGCTGTCACGGATCCCGCGATCCGCACCAGCATGCCGACGTTGTAAAGGCCCTTGCCGTTCGAGATGCTCGGAGTATCGGCGTTAACGCCCGCGCCGCCGGCCGACTTCTCGACCACGCCCAGAGGCTTGATCGGGGTCGCGGGACCTTTGCCAGTCACCGAACTCGCATTCAGCACGCGCTGCCCGGACGAGGCGTCAAGGGTACCGACCACGTCCACCTTGGTGTTCCGCGCCGGCATTGTGCCGTTGTAGACTACCTTGATAGCCGAGGACCGATCCTCTTCCTCGATCCAGAACGCGTTGCCGACAACGCCGGTTACGGTCTTGCCGACCAGCGAGTAGGCGCCCGAGTCATTGGCCATCGGCCACAGGTCGCTTATCGTGGCCAGCACCGGCACGCCGGGGCCGCGCGTCACGGCCCATGCTTCCATGCTGGGAGCGGGTGAGTAGCCGGTCTCGAATGCATAGATCTTGTAAAAGTACGCCGTGCAGGGGTCCAGGCCGCTCTGAGTGAACGTGTCGGGAGCCACCACACAGCGCGCGCCGATCTGTTTTGTGTAGCTCGCCATCACCGGCGAGCACAGCGCGGCCGCCATCGCCGCAACCAGAAGAGCCGCACCCCGCGCCCCAGAGGATCGGGGAATGCGGACGGCGCGGGCAGTGTCCATTGCCCCCATAGTAGTTCGCCTCCTCGCTGCACGATCTTACTTGATCGGTGTTCGGGATACGACCGGTACGCGCACTATACCGCTTGCCTGGGGGCTGCCGTGGACGTCAGAAACCGGCGCGGGCCGCCCCATTGCGGCGCTTGTCGGTCGCCAAACGCGTGTCTGGAGGATGCACTCTGCAGACACGAGATCACGCCGGCCCGTCAACCCTCGACCGGCCGCGTGCATCTACATCTTGCACCATAATCGCTCGCCTGTCAACTGGTATCTGCCGGCGTTGCCCCGTACAGCAGCGGGCGGAGCCGATTCGGCTCCGCCCGCTTTCCGCCTCTCGTTGCAGGGGTTTTCCAATCCTGCAACCGTAGGATGCCGCTAAGAGCGGTTCCTATGGTATGTCAGTCGCGCCTCGGATGGTGAGGACCGGCTTACCGCCGACCACACCAACCAGACCCGTTACTGTCTTGTTGCCGGACGCCGGAGGTGTTGCGCTTCCGCACAGCACCTTGATGCCCGCGTTCGCCCCGTCCGTAAGTCCGCTTCCATCATCGAGATAGAAGAACTTGTTGTTCGGGTCGGACGAATCGGAAGCTGTCACGGATCCCGCGATCCGCACCAGCATGCCGACGTTGTAAAGGCCCTTACCGTTCGTGATACTCGGAGTATCGGCGTTAACACCCGCGCCGCCGGCCGACTTCTCGACCACGCCCAGAGGCTTGATCGGGGTCGTCGCATCGCCGAGAGTGACCGAACTCGCGACCAGCACGCGCTGACCGGACGAGGCGTCGAGGGTGCCGGCCACGCTCACCTTGGTGTCCTGCGCCGGCATTGTGCCGGTCCAGGCCACCTTGATAGCCGAGGACCGATCCTCTTCCTCCATCCAGAACGCGTTGCCGACAACACCCGTCACGGTCTTGCCGGACAGCGAGTAGGCGCCCGAGTTATTGGCCATCGGCCACAGGTCGCTGATCTTAGCGACCGGAGTGGCCGGGTTCTGGTAATCGACCGGCACGGCGATCGGAGCCGCCGCGTTGTGGGCCTTGTCAAGTATCTTGACATAGATAGTCTTCGAGCCGTAACCGCTCGTGATCGTGTAGTCCACGCTCGGAGCGAACGGCACGAACGGACCGTAGGTCGTTCCGTCCTCGCTGAACTGCACGTAGCCCATTCCGCTAAGTGCATCAGTTCCGGACAGTGTGAACGTCACGGTCGCGCTCTCCGTAGTCGCCGGAGCGCTCGCGCCACATCCGGTCGGAGCCGCATCGTCCGATGCAACGAACGTCAACTGGCTCAGGCCGGTCAGAGGAGTCTTGTCGGCGTTGCACAAGCTCACCTGAACCTGCTCGCCGCCGGTGCCCTGCGTCTCCTTGACAAGGAGAGTATTGACGCCGGGGTTGAGCGTGAACGACGACGCACTCAGGTCGCCGTTGTAGGTCAGGCCGCGGTAGAGGTCATTGGCAAGAACCACGCTACCGTTCACCCACGCCTTGATACCATCATCCGAACCGCCCGCCAGATACGAGGTCAGAGCGGGACCGCTGTTGATGATATAGGTGAAGATGTACGAGTCGCCGAGGGTCTTGACTTCGCCATACACGTTGTCGAAGTTGATAACGGCATCCGTTGGTGTATACAGGAACCACGCGTTGCCGTTATAGGTCTTGCCGGTGCTTGCGCACATGGTCGCTTCGGTCCCGTCCGGCGGGAACATGTCGTCGGCAAACCGTGGGTTGCCGGCGGCGTTCGGGCTCTCGCTGCCATACGGATAGAAGCCGATAACCGACCACTGAGCAACCGGATCGATCGTGAACGTGTTGCTCACTGGAGGAGTGGTGTCGTCGCAGATCCACGAATCCGCGGCTTTAGCATAGATAGTATGGGTCCCCGGAGCCAGCCCGGAGATGTCTATCGCAGCCGGGTTGCTCGTGTAGTTCGTGTAGGGACCGCCGGGATCGTCGAGGGCTACCGCGTAGGTACCCGCGTCGCCGATGCTCTTGAACGTCACCTGAAGCGTCGATGCCGCGCGTGACGGATGAGCGGTCGCGGGACTCACGGCTACGACCTGGTGCCTCTGATCGATCGTTATGTCGTCGAACGCACCGAACTGCGTGCCGGCGCTGGTGGCGTACAACTCGATGAAGTTGAACCCACCTGCCATCTTGGAGTTCTTCTCCAGGCCAGGGTTGTTCATGTCATCGATGTAGATGTCGATGAGGCTCGTGCCGTTCGCCAGCGGAGGGCCGACAACGATCCTGCCGTGGTGCCAGCCGACCGACCTCACGGTAGACATGTTGAACCAGCCCTGAGCGTTGAATGCGCCGTCCGCGGTTCCGTTGCCGATGATCCTTGCCTGATACCTGGCGGCGTTGTAACCGGTGATGGTATAGCCGCCAACGGTACAGCGCTGGATCCAGCCCGGGCCATAGTACGTCGACCCATTAGCGGGGGCCTCAGCGTCGCCTGGCACGAGGTTGTTGTTACTCAAGCAGAACCAGTCTCTGTAGGCCGATGCGCTGCTGCCGCTGCCTGCCGGATCGTAGAACCACCAATCAGCCATGAGGCTCTTTGTGAGATTGACGCCACCACCGATGTGGTAGGCAAGGTTGATCATGTTTCCGTCCGTCTCGGCGTACTTGACTCTGGCCATCTTGGTGCCCGTGTGAGGTGTAATCCCACCCGTAGCGCCAAGTACCCACCAGTCAGCCGGGGCGTTGCCGTTCGGGTAGTCCGGCACCCACCAGCCTTGGAAGTCAAGCTGTGCGTCCACGTTGTACGACTCGAAGCTATCGCTCCACGTATCCGGAACGGCCTCGAAGTTGGCGATGAGCGTCACGTCGTGCGTCGGCATCGTGAATGTGTAGACCCTCGACGTAGAGACAGTAGCTCCCGTCTCGTCGGTCCACTTCACGAACCTCATGCACTGATCCGGAACGGCCGTGGCCGTCACGGGAGTCGTGTAGGCGACAGGCCCGCTTGCCGGATCGCTGGTCGTGGTGCCGCCCGCGTTGGCGCTTACGCTCAGGTTGTAGTTGTTGAGGTCGAACCATGCGTAGAGCGTCACGTCGTTGCTCGGCATGGTGTAGTTGAACGATGCGCTCGTGCTGACGGTATTCGTGCCTTCGGCGTCATCCGTCCACTTCGTGAAGTGGTAGCCGGTATTCCCGGTTGCACTTACCTGTGTAGACGAACCCGCCGGGAACGTGCCATCGCCAGTCGTCGTCCCGCCGGCGGTTGGGACCGGCACGGTCGTCAGAGAGTAGGTCTGGGCGGAATAGATCGTGTCGCTGACGTCAAGCTCATTCTGAGCGCAGTCATAGAGCTTCGCGTAGACCGTCCTCGTGCCGGGCGGTCCTGAGAGCAACGACCAGGCCTTCGTCGGAGCATACGGCTCCTTGGGACTGAATGTCACGTTGTCGTTGGAGAAGCTCATGTAGCCAATGCCGCTCTGGCTGTCCGCCAGGGTCACGCTCAGAGTTACCTTGCCGTTAGCCGTCGATTCGGCACCGCCGTTGATCAGCATGGACCCTGTCGGAGGAGTGTCCTCCGTCAGAGCGTAGGTAAGCTGGCTGAGCCATGCCGGCTCCGTCCTATCTGCCGCGCAGAATCGGAACTGAGCGTTCTGGTTGGTCGAGCCCTGAGTGATCTTGATGAGCACTCTGTTCCAGCCCGACTTCAACGTGAACGGCGCCGCCACCTCCGGATCCGGGTAGGGCTGGATGCCGCCGTTGCTGATGTCGGAATCTATCGTGCAGCCACGATAGATGTCATGGCCGAGAACAAGGTTCCCGTTCACCCATACCTTGATGCCATCGTCCGAACCGGCCGTCAGATAAGCATCGGTGATGTCCGATCCGCTGTTGATGGCGTAGAAGCCCAGGTATGAGTTGCCGTAGTCCTGAACCGAACCATAGGCCGCATTCAGGTCGAGAATCGGGCTTGTGCTGGTGTAGTTGAACCACGCCTTCCCGTTGTATGTCTGGCCGGTCTTGGGCGCCATCAGCGTCTCGATGCCGTCCGGCGGGAACATGTCATCGGCATACCGAGGATTCCCGGCTGCCGTGTTGCCGCCGTACGCATAGAATCCGCAGATGGCCCACTCGCGGATCGAGCTGCGGTCGATGGTGAACGTGGCCGTCGCCGGCCCGGTCCACGCGCCGCAGTCGTCCTGGCTCATTATCTTTACCGTATGCGGACCATACGACATACCGCTGATGTCCAGCGTGTAGGGGTTGAACCCGGTGATGTCCACATACGGGCCGTTATCCACGGCGAGCTGGTAAGCCGATGGCGTCCCAGCGCTCGTGTACGACACGTCCACCGTGTCCCCCGACACATACTGGTTCGGCGAAACGCTGACGGAGACGATGCTCGGTACCTTGCCGAACACCAGGTCGTCAACGTATTGGCCCCATGTGCCTACGCCGGTGTTGCCCCACAGCTTGACGCAGTTGTAGTTGCTCGGCGTGGGCACGGTTGTCGTCGCGGTCAGCCTCGGCGTATCCATGTCGTCGAGATAGATGCTGATCGGCGAGTGACCCTCGGCGTCCAACCCTCCGACAAGGATGCGTGCGTGGTGCCATCCCACGCTGCGCGTCACGTCCGGGATGTTGAACCATCCGTTGGTGTTGTAGGCGCCGGTCGCGTTCATGACCCTTGCCTGGTAGAGCGTGGAGTCGTAGCCGGTACCCTGGGCTGCCCCCGGGGCTCCGCCGACGTAGGTCCGCTGCAGCGCAGTCCCGCCGTTCGCGGAGTTGTAGTCTGTATCCCCTGGAATGTCTGAGTACGATCCCAGCTCGACCCCGTCACAGAATCCGGTTGGTGTCGCCGTAGCCGGATCGTAGAACCACCAGTCCAGGAAGATGTTCTCCCTGTAGGGGTAACCTACGTTTGTCCGGTACGCGAGGTTCAGAGTATCCTCGCAGTTGGTAACGCCTATCTTCGCCTGCCAGCACTTGCTGCCGCTGTGGGCGCTTCCACCGATCACACCGGGCCGACTGGGGCCGAACCACGGGTTGCTCGGATCGGCGTTTGGTCCGCCCGGTCTCGTTGGTATCGATATCTCCGGCCACATAGCTCTCGAAGCTCTCGACCAGGAATGGGTTCGGCGGATCGCCGAATATCGCCCACGCGTCGATGTTTGCGTCCGGCATATTGAACGTGTAGGACGGGGCGTAGGACAGGATCGAGTAGCTTACCTGATCATCCCATTCCAGGAAGTAGCTGCACGAATACGCGGTCGCCGTTATGGTGACCGGAGTGCCGTACAGGACCATGCTTCCCGGAGCCGGATTGCTGTCTACCGTCCCGTTCCCATAGCTCGTAACGTTTATCTGGTACTGTCCAGGGCGAACTGAGCATACAGCGTTGTTGTGCTGCCCGGCATCGTATAGGTAAACGATGCGTTGGAGTTGACGAGGTTGTTACCCGCCGCATCCGAGGTCCACTTCACGAAGTGGTAGTGCTCTGCCGGCGTCGCCGACACAGACACCCCTGTCCCAGGGTTATACCAACCCTCGCCGGTGAGCGTCGCCGCTCCCTCGGGAGGAACCGAGACCAGGTGAAGCTCTCTCTGGCTCGTGGCGGTAAAAACCGCATGCAGGTTAAGGTCGCTCTGCGGCATCACGAACGTATACGACGTTGACGTCGATAGCTGGGTGCCGGATTCATCCGTCCATTTCACGAACCGGTAGCCTTCGTTGTACGTCGCGGTCACGGTTACGGACTGCCCCGAAGTGTAGGTTCCGGCTCCCGTCGTCGTTCCGGCGCCCGTCGGATCTACCACTATCGTCACCGTCTGAGACGTGCCGACGATGTCGAATGTGAACCAGGACTGGGATGTGAAGCTGTTGGCTCCATCACCCGGCGACCAAACGCGCATCCGCTCAGTGTAGTTGTCCACGGTGACCAGGTTGCCTGCGGCGTCGTACGCGATGTCCCTGGGCGTCTTGCTGGTCTCAGTGCCAACGGCGAACTGATCGAGATAGGCGCCGCTGGTCATGTCGAAGAGATACACATTGCCGTCGACGACGTTGCAGTACGCCATCTGCTGTTTCGGCTCGCAAATGTCGAAAGCCTGGTTGTAGGTGTACTGGTCGGACGCCTCCCAGATGATGTCGCCCGCATCGAGCGGTGGCGGGTTCTCATCTGACACGTCGTAGAACTTGCTCAACACCGGCGCCTGGCCGGCGGTGCCCCTGTACTGCGATACATACCAGTTGCCGTCGCTGCCGCGTCGTGCGTCGAACGGATAGTAGATAAAGTAGCTCGGGCCAATCCACTGGGTGCCTTTGTCATCCGCCGCCACCTTGGTGTTGGTGCCGAGGTCGTACTCGATGACACCCTTCCGGGTCGTATCGTAGTAGTTGCTGTTGACCAGGTAGAGCGCCCGGTCCGCCCCCGTTCCGGACACGACGAGATCGCGCACGTACTGGGCGGTGCTCAGGCCATCGTTGGTCAGGTTGCTGTGGTCGGTAAGCTGCGTGGCGGTTGACATGTCCTCGCTGAACTCGTAGGCCACGTCATTCGTGTAGTCCGCCAGATACAAATGGCCGTCCGGCCCAACCATGCCGTGCCGCGCGGCAGTGGTAGTGCTAGTGTCGGACCACGCAACACCGCCCGTGTAGAAGCCGGCGTCCGTGCAGTCGGCGTTCAGGACGTAGGTTCCATTCTGCATCGTCCTTCCGCTGGCCGTTGGCAGGGCTCGGACGTTCGACACAAAGATCTTGCCGAAATTGCCCGTGTCCTGATACGTGTCTACGGCAACTCCGCGCGGGTTCTCGAACTGGCAATAGGTGCTGTCATCGCTGATCTGGGTCCAGCTTGTATGGCCGGAAGCAGATGCCGCGACCTTCACCTTGTAGCTCGCGCCCGGCGCGGAGCCGGTGCCGTCCCATGTCCAGGTATGGCTCCCCTTGGTCTGTGGCCCCAGGTCCTCGGAATAGACCTGCGCCCCGCCGACCTCCCAGACTTGGATCTGGACATTCGTGTCGGCATCCTCATTCAGAACGTAGCTGCATGTGTAGTCGCCTGTCTTCGCAAAACATGACGCATACACATTCGCCCATGCGGGCGCCGCCGCGAACAGCAGCAGCAGAAGCACGATTGGCGCAACCCATACCCCAGGGCCGCGCCGCGAAACGTAGTTTGCCATTGGAAATCGTGTCCTCCCTTCACAATCCTTCTGTCCCGGTCAGTTATCAGTTCCCGCGCCCTTATGCGCGAGACTTCGTGAGGCGCAGAGACGCCCAACTACATCCCCCCGCCACGACGAAGAGAAAGCGTGTACTTAGTGCTAGAATATGTCTGTCGTCTCTGTCTCCGGCCACACACGCGCTGGCCCGCCCGTTCCAGGCGCGGCTGCACGTGTCCGTGCACATTGTGCATCATAAAACCTGATCTGTCAACTGGCAAGTATACCAGTTTCTTCTGGAGACCTTACCAGGACTCATTATCGGTGGTTGCCTGCTGGTGCATGAGGGCTTGCCAGACACCGATTGGCCCCGACAGACGCCTCACTGAATGTCGCCCGCGCCTCGGATGACGATGACCGGCTTACCGCCGATCACGCCAACCAGACCCGTCACTATCTTGGTGCCGGACGACGGAGGAGTCACCTTCCCGCACAGCACCTTGATTCCAGGAATAGCGCCGTCCACAAGTCCGCTTCCATCGTCGAGATAGAAGTACATGTTGCTCCGGATCGGCGGTGTTGGAGTTGCCGGCAGAACCGGCGATTCGAACCAGCATGCCTATGCTATACAGGCCCTTGCCGTTCGAGATGCTCGGAGTGTCGGTGTTGATCTCGGCGCCGCCGGCCGACTTCTCGACCACGCCCAGAGGCTTGATCGCAGTAGCCGCGCCGTTGTCCGTCACCGAACTCGCGTTCAGCACGCGCTGGCCGCTCGAGGAATCGAGCACGCCCGTCACGTTAACCGAATGATCCTGGGCAGGCATTGTGCCGTTCCAGATCACCTTGATGGCCGCATAGCGGTCGGCTTCCTCGATCCAGAACGCGTTGCCCACAACACCGGTCACTACCTTGTCTGTGAGATCGTATGAGGGTCCGTTTGACAGCGGCCAGAGATCGCCGATACTGGCGACCGATTCGGCGCCGCACGCGAAGTTCGCCGTGATCGTCCCGTTGCCGGTCGCGCCGGTGAACGTGGTAGTCGCCGAATGATCGCTGCCGAACACGCCGCCGGCTGTTGACGTCCAGCTTACGAACGAACTGCCGGGGTTCGGGGTCGCGGACAGGGAAAGCGTTTCGCTCTGGTCGTAGAGGCCGTTTCGCTGTGCGAACGCCACGCCGCCGACGGACACCGCGACCGTGCCGTTTGCGGCGGTAAACGTAAGCAGCCTGGGCGCGCTGAGGACGGCCATGGTGTCGCAGCGGAAGTTGCCGGACACCGCTGCCGGACTGGTGCCGCGCCCGACACTGGCTGCCCCAAAGGCAAACGCGCTGTTCACCTCCGTCGCACACGAGAGCTCCCCGTCTACGTAGAACCCTACGTGGTTGGCAAGGCTGTCTGAGTACAGCACCTCAAGACGATGCCACCCGACCGACCGCGGCACGGTCCCGACGTATGGATTGGCTGTTCCACCGTCTACGATCCTGCACGCATAGTGCGTAGCACCGCCCGGCGCGAGTGTCATGACGCCGGCGCTTATGATGTTGCCCAACGAGCCGGAACCGGCGCGTATATCGGCGACGGGAGCCTCGCCGCTGTATGAGAGGTCGGCGTCATACAGCCAGAACCGCAGTGCCGTCGTCCCGGAAGTTACGGGAAACGTCTGCCAGACCCGGTTCCGGCGGCTCGTATAGCCCCATGCGCAGGGCGCGCTGTGTATCGGCGCCGAGGTCACGAGCGCGGGCCACGCCAGCGAGTCATCGTCGGCTGACCACCCATCCGTGCTGTCGCAGCCGCTGGACCACACCACCGTCGCGCCCGCGGGCACGCAAAGCGCCGCCAGCAACACCACCGCAGCCCATCCCGCTGCCAATGTCCGTTGACGGGCGCGCGTCGGCCAATCACACTTCACTCTGCTCGCCCTCCTCATCCATCTCCACGCCGTACCTACTATCACGTTCGCCCGCCATGTGTCAATCCGCAGGATTACCGGAAATTCCGGCGGCCGTTGCCGGTCGAACCTCAGCCGTGGTAGAATGAGGCGGGGGAAGCTGGTATCATATCCGACTCGGCGATGAGCGAAGAAGGCAAACAAACCAAGGCGCATGGACGCGTGCGATTCCGCGTCTTCGCGCTGATCCTTGTCTGCCAGGCGGCCATGATCTGACTGGACCGCCGACAGCGAGATCGCCCGCGGCATCTATCTGATCTGCTACTCGATCATGATGCCGACCGCGCTCTATCTGCTCTTCTCCCGCGTAATCCACTCCCTGTGCGCAAGGCTATTCAACGGCTGGGTTCCCTTTGACGACCACGAGCTGATGCTCGGCTACATCGTCCTCACCGCCACGATCCCGATAATCGGGTTCGGCGGTCTGAGGTTCCTTGTCACCGGCATGGGCTACCTGCCCTACGTGTCCGAGACCGTCCCGCAGTGGCAGCGCTTCCTGCCCGGCGTTGCCAGGCTGCCCGTGCTTCACGACATGGACGCGATCCGCCATCTCTACACCGGCGGCCACGCCGTGCCGTGGGGCGCGTGGCTGGTGCCGATTGCATTCTGGAGCGCCTACCTTCTCCTGCTCAGCACGATCTGGATATGCATGGCCGGAATCCTGCGCCGGATATGGATCGATCAGGAGCGGCTCACCTTCCCCATTGCCAAGATGCCTCTTGAGATCATGAACCCCCGCGAAAACGTCTTCCGCAAGCCGCTTTTCTGGATCGGGCTTGCGGTGCCGGTCGTGCTCCAGAGCCTGTTGGCGCTGCACAACTGGTATCCGGCCGTGCCCGCCATGCAGCTCAAGGTATATAACATCAAGGATCTGCTGTTCACCTCGCCTCCCTGGAACGCGATCCCCAACGTTCCCATCAGCTTCTATCCGATGGGGATCGGGCTGGCCTACTTCGTGCCCAGCGACGTCAGCCTGAGCTGCTGGCTGATTGCCGTGCTGATGAAGCTGGTCTACGTGGTCGCGGCGGTCTTCGGCATCGAGGCAGCCGGCACCGGCGCCTCGCACTTTCCTTACCCCGACGAGCAGGCCTGTGGGTCCTGGCTCGCCCTGGCCGGCATTGTCATCTGGGGCGCGCGGCATCACTGGCGCACCGTCCTCAAGATGGTATCGCAATCCGAGCAGGCGGCCGTCGGCCGGATGATAACGGTCGCGATTTCGTGCGCGCTGATCTGCGTGGGGATGATGGCGTCGGTGGGCATTCCGGTACTTGCCGCGACGGTTGTACTGACCGTCTACCTCGCATATATGCTCAGCGGCGCGCGAATTCGAGCCGAGGCCGGCGCGATATGGACCTTCGCCCCGCTCGCCTGGACGCCGCAGCGAACCATGACTTCCATCCTCGGCGCTAACGGTCTCAGCGACCAGGCTCTGGTGGCGGGCGGCCACTTTAACCTCATACACTGGGACATCCGGGCGCAGTCTCTTCCTTATTTAATGGAAGGCATGGACATAGCCGAGAGATCGGGCATTAGCTGGCGGCAGGTGCTGGGGTTGGTGGCGATCGGGACGGTGACCGCGCTCGCGATGGGCTGGTGGGCCACGCTCTCAAAGGTCTACGACGTCGGCGCCTCAACCGCCAGAGCCGATCTTTACGCCATGAGAAAGGTCCAGATCGACTTCAACGAAGTCAACCGCGTCGCGACTCAGGCCCGCGGCTGGGACCCATCCGGCGTCACTGCCGCGGCGTTTGCCGCGGGGCTGACCGTGCTGCTGACGTGGACTCGCAGGGCCGGCATCTTCGGACTGCACCCCATCGGCTACGTGATGTGCAACACCCAGATCATGAACGCGTTCATCCTGCCGTTCTTCCTGGCGTGGCTTGCCAAGACGCTGGTCCTGCGCCTGGGCGGCCACAAAGCCTATAGAAAGAGCGTGATGTTCTTCGTCGGAGTGATATTGGGGGACGTCGTCGTACAGGCCGGGTGGGCGCTCGTGGGCTGGATATTCAACGTGCCCATCTACCAGTTCCTGTCCTGAGCGGACGTACGAAGATCAAGGGCGGACGCGCACGCGTCCGCCCACAATGCGCCCTTGCCACAATCGTGGCACGATCAGCTTCGTCTCTTCCGCCAGGCCGTCACGCCGGACAGCCCACCGATCATGCTCAGCACCACCGCCATGCTCGTCGGCTCGGGAGAATCTCCCGCCTGCGCCGTGCCTGCAATCAACTGCAACTGCACGTAGGAAGAGCCGCCCTTGATGGCGTCTGTGTTGGTGAACGTGACTGCCGGCATGGTCGCCGGCCCGGTAAACGTGAACAATGTGGTTCCGGCTGCATAGCTGCCTGTCGGATCGCTGACAACCTTCAACACGGCCGGGAACGAACCGTTGAGCGCCGCGCTCCCCACATTGTTCCAGCCCGTCAGTTTCACGTCACCGAACGTCCAGTCATTCTGCACCCAGAGGCGCAGGTTCCAGGTCTTCTGGCCCGACGTGATCGGGGCTCGCTGGTCTTTCCCGAAGCCGTTATTGTTGGCGCCGACCCCGAGGTCGAAGCAGCCCAACACGGCCACGCTGCCCGAACCGGCTGCATTCGAGACGTCGTTACCGGCCTCGGCCGGAGGACCATCATTGGCAGTCGTCAGCGTGCCGAATATGCACTGCGCCGCCAGGTAGTTAGTGCCACCTGAGTCTGCCGCTTTCAGGTAGACAGTCCACTTATCGTTGTCACCTGCAAACGACGTTCCAGCGGCTCCGAGCACGAGAGCGAACAACAACAGGGCCAAGATCGTTCTCTTCATACCGATCCCTCCTCCGACGAAAATGCAGAGCATTTCCGTCCGAATCTTACGCACAGACGTGTGCCGGAACCGCAGACATGCGCATAAGGAAGCGCACCGCATCGCCGCGCCTCCTCGTCCCTCGCGATAGCCCTCCTTCGAAAATGCGGAGCATTCTCGCTCCCTTCGTGGCAAACTCGACAGCGCCGCGGAGCGGTCGCGAGAGAGTTCGTGCCACGATTACCATCGACCTTGGAGAACTACGGTTTATGTGAGCACTTGCTACGGGTTTACTTCAACCTCTTGCAAGAACTGTGCCATTGCAGGTGTTCAGACCTACTTTTGGCTGAACTTCCGCGTCTCGATCACGAGTCGGGTTTTGCGGTCGGGGGTCTTCGGAAGGACCTGAACGACGTCGTCGATAACGTCGCTGGGGCCGGATACCTGCACGCCGTCGTCGCAGAGATATGTCGTCTTGCGCGACGCGCGTTCGGCCCAGTCGCGGTCGGGGGCGAAGGAGGTCTCGGTGAGGCCCTTATCGAGCAGTCTACCTATATAATCCTCTCGCTGGACTTCGTTGGGGAGCACGTTCTCCGCGATGGCCTCGATGTCGATCTCGTCGCTCTGGGCCATTGTTCGCACGGTGTTTCGCAGCTTCGCCGCCGCCTCCTCGTCGATCTGTTCCCCATTCTGCGCGATCCAACTCTCGGTCTCCTTCACGACTAGTTGGGTCATGTGGCGCGGCGTGGCGACTTCGTATGCCTCCAGAAACGCTCCCAGCCACATGGCGGAGGTGTCGGGGTCCTCGTCTTTCGAAGCCGGCTGGTTGCGGAACATGATGTCGTATCGGTTCTCGTCGCTGTAAGGCCGCACGATCGCGAACCGCGCCAACTGCCGCGCCGGGTCCGGCAGGATCGCTATCTGCTCGAACGACTCCGGCCCGCCCGGACGGCGAACGTAGGCCTTGATCGGGTCCAGCTTCAGTAGCGCCAGGCAGCGGTTCTCCGTATCGAGGTCCGTAACCAGCCCGATCGCCAGGAACGTCTGAACCTGGGCGGAAACCTCCATCTGATGCGCGAACCACAGCCCCATCGCCTTGCACTGTTCCACGAAGCTCTCCGGCTCGCCGATGATCTGCGCGGCGCAGGTCGAGACGGTCGCGCCCGAGTTGTGAAACTTGGCGGTCTTGGAGCTTGTGGACTTGATGCAGTTGCGGACATGCTCTTCGAAGAAGTGTCGCAGACCCTCGGAGAGCACCTCTTCTTTGTCCGCGATCTCCGCCTCCGGCGCGAGATTGGAAATGCCGTGGATGACCAGCCTGTTAAGCTCGATTGCTTCGATGGATTGCATGTAGAACGAACCTCCTCAGTAACGCCATTACCCCTTATCCGAACCCCAACGGGATTCCTTACGCCCTGGATCGCAAATCCAAAATCCAAAATGCAAAACCCAAAATGTGCTAAGATGGGGTATGCGGAACTGGCAGCCATCAACGATGTCCTGGTCGTTTTCGCGCAAGACGCACTTCGACTCGTGCCGCCGCCACTACTTCTACGACCGCTTCTGGGGCCAGGACCCCAAGCTGAAGTGGAAGCTCTATGAGATGCGCAACATATCGACGCTGACGATGCTGCGCGGGGCGGTGGTACACGAAGTTGTATGCCGTGCGCTGCGCTCGATCCGGCTGGGAGTCGATATCGGCGTTGACGTCGCCAAACAGAGCGTCTCCGAGATCATTCGCGAGAAGTACATGGAATCGAAGCGGCGCCTGTGGCACCTCGACAATCGCCCGCCCGACCGCAAGCTCGCCAGCATTACGAATCTACTTGAGCACTACTACAACCTGCCCGATGTGGACAGCCGCGCGCTCGAGGCTCGCCAGATCGCCTGGCAGTGCGTCGAGAACCTGCTCGGATCCGAGACCTGGCAGCGGATCGCGTCGTCCGACCCGAAACGCTGGATGGAGATCGACGAGGACACCTTCCCTCACTTCGACCTCGACGGCATCCAGGTCTACACCAAGATCGACTTCGCGCACTCCAACGGCGCGCCCACCATCATCGACTGGAAGACCGGCGCCGCGAGCGAGCAGGACCGCCGCCAGCTCATTCTCTACTCGCTCTACGCCAGAGCGAAGTGGGAATGGGAGCCCGCTGAGACCGATCTCGCCGCGGTCTATCTCCATCCCGAATTCGCAATCGATACGTTCCGGCCGACCGACGACGACGTACAGTCCGTACGCGACGAGGCCAGGGCCAGCTTCGCCGAGATGCTCGCCCTCGAACCCGCCTACGGCCACGCCGATATCGATCTCTTTCCACCCACCGAAAACAAGCAATACTGCCCCTGGTGCAGGTTCAGGGGCATGTGCGGGATCTGACGTCGGGTCATGCCAAACTCGTTCCGAATGGGTTCAGTTCTCCGGGAACTGCACCGCTGTAGGAGGGTTTTCCAAAACCCGAATGCCCAGGCGTTGTGCACGGGAATCGGCGTTTGGAAACGCCTCCTACGACAAGTTTCCCGGAAAACTGAACACACACCTCGTTTCAGCATCCATTGACATGTCCTGCATGTCGGCATATACTGAAGGTGACTAAGAAGGAGGTGGTGACTGAAATGATAGACAGTCAACGAGGTGACCGCGGGGGCTAAGCGTTTTAGCCTGTGGTCGATTCGACCACCTTGGTCATGAATGTGATGCTCTCGCGGGAAACTTCAACTATCCGTGAGGGTAGGAAACGAGTGATCGCCGCCCGAGTGGCGGCGATCACTCTGTACTGCTTGTTCCTCTAATGCTCCCCGCGCTTTCCCCAGATACCCCTTGACAAACTGCAAGGCGTCGGCAATAATGCTGATAGCTACACCAAATGCTACAGCATTTGCGCACGGGAGACTGCATGAGCGTCAACCAACAGGCCCTTCCGGCCGGCAAGATCGCGTCGAGCCACATCTACACGCAGCTCCGCGGCATGATCGAGCGCGGCGAGCTCAAGCCCGGTGTGAGGCTCGTTCAGCGCGACCTCGCCAGGCAGCTTTGCACCAGCAACATACCGATTGTGGAGGCAATTCGCCGCCTCGAGCACGACGGCCTTGTCGTTCTCCGCGCCGAACCGGGGTGCCAAGGTCGTAGACTGGTCCATCGACGAGATGGAGACCGCTATAATGGTGCGCTCGGCACTGGAGCAGGTGGCCGCTCGGCTGTGCGCCGCTCGTGCGACGCCCGAGCAGCGCGCGGAGCTGTCCGAGCTGGCTCGCAAGTTCAAGCGGAGCGCGCTTGACAACGACGTCAGCGGATGCCGGGAGGCCGACACGGCCCTGCATTCGTTCATCGTGAAGTGCTCCGGCTCGAGACTGCTCACCCGGATGCTGAACAACTCGCACGTGATCACCAACACCATCCGCAACGTCACCTGGCTGCCCATAACGGTGAGCCGCCCCGACATACACGACGCCTTGGTAGCAGCCATCGTCTCCGGTGACGAGCAACTGGCCGAAGCTCAGGCCGGGCAGCATATCGCGGAGCTGCTGGCGAGCCTGCGGCGGGCCATCCGCGACCGCGGACTGGAAACGTAAGGACCGACGACATGCGAAACAGGGGTTTCACTCTCATCGAGCTGTTGGTCGTGATCGCCATCATAGCTATACTGGCGGCGATACTCTTTCCCGTGTTCATGGGCGCCAAGGAAAGGGCCCGGCAGGCCATGTGCCTTGGCCACGGCGGCCAGCTCGGCAAAGCCCTCACCCTCTACATGGACGACCACGCCGGCAAGTTCCCCCTGTGCTGGTCCACATCGACCGACGGCACCACGTTGACCTGGGCGCACCTGCTGCGACCGTATGCAAGGAGCCTGCGGGTCTTCAACTGCCCGTCGGTCCCCAAGCGCCGGTTCACCGGAAGCACCGCCCCGGACGCTCACCGACACGCCGACAGGATCACGGGCGGTTTCGGCTACAACGCCAGTTCCGGTGAGGGGGCAGGCGCCAACGGCGTTGCCCGTGGCAAGAACGACAACTGGAACGATCCCTACCGCGAGTCCGACTTGCAGGCCCCCACTCAGCACATCTCATTCGCGGACAGCAGCCTGAATACCGATCTCGGCATCTACCCGGGCTACACGTTCTGTGACGTTGTCGAGGTGCTGACCCAGGGCAAACCCTGGGTCCCCCCCGACTACAGGCACAACGGCGGGGCGACGTTCATCTTCTGCGACGGCCATGCCAGGTGGTATACGAAGACCTATTTCGACGACTGGCAGGAGCACAGTCATCACTGGTACGTGGACAACAAGAGCCGCTAGACCCGGCGATCCCGGCAATAATCCGACCGTACTCCTGCATTTGTTTGTTCAGTTCTCTTGACAGAGCGCAATGCATGAGCCATAATACTAGTAGAGTTGCACGAAACGCCGCGACATCTGCTTCATTTCCGCCCTGCAGCGTTGCGGGCGAGCAGCATCCGGTGTGAGTGCGGCCTGACTCCCAATGTCAAAGAAGACATGGACTCGACAATGACGACGAGAACCGCTGATACTCTCTACATAGCTTCCGCAATGACTGGCGCGCCGGTTGTGGTTGTTTCCGGCTGTGTCCCAAGTCGTCCTCCCATACATTCTGTCTCTCATATCTCTTCACACGGCTCGCGACAACGCAGCCCCCATTGCTGCGCGAGCAACCTTCCATCCCTACCATACCCCCACGGGGACAGGCGCCTTATGTACGGCATGTACAAAAGGCGCCTGTCCCACCCTTTTTGATGTGTGGTTGGCAAGCAGTTGTGGCATAACACTTCATAACTTGCCGGCTCAGATTATGGGAACTTTCCGCAGCTTTGTTACGTCTGTTACATAGCAGGACACTGAGGCGTGCAGGTCACTGGGTAGTGGATTTTGGGTTTGACAGAGCACGCCAATGTTGGTAAGTATAATCCTGTATTGGCTATAGTGTTCTGTCAAGCACTGATCCCAGGGTGGGTCGGTGCTTGATTTGTTGTTAATGGAAGCACTCTGACCCGGTAGTGCGGAAGGGGTGATCAGTGATGCAAGCGGAGAAAGAAGTTATACTCACCGCGCGCGGCCTGAAGAAGATCGAGGATGAACTGGACCAGCTAAGGACGGTCCATCGCAAGCGGGTCGCCGATCGTATTCGCGAATCCAAGCAGTTCGGCGAGCTGTCGGATAACTCGGAGTTCGAGGATGCAAAGAACGAGCAGGCATTTGTGGAGGGGCGAATAGAGGAGCTGAGGCAGATTCTCGCGTCCGCGAGAGTAGTCGAGACGGATGAGGTGTTGACTGACGAAGTCGGCATCGGATCGGTGGTCGGCGTGAAGGACCTCGAAAACGGCGATGCGTGGGAGTTCACGATCGTCGGCACGTTCGAGGCCGATCCCGCCGAGGATCGCATCTCCAACGAGTCACCCGTCGGTGAAGCGCTGCTGGGCAAGACGATCGGCGAGATTGCCACCATCGAGATACCAGCGGGCAGAGCGAGATACGAGATCGTGAGCATCGGAAGTAGCCAGAGGAAAACCATCCCAGACAGGCGAATAAAACCCTGCGGGCCCAAGCTCGCGGGGTTTTACTTTGAGTAGTTGAAAGTCGAAAGTCGAAAGTCCAAAGTCCCGAAACAGAGATTCGGACCTTCCCCGACTTTCGACTTTGAACTTTTGACTTTTGAGACTGCGATACGGAGCGACATTGGAAGAACACCTGATACCCGAAGACGAACTCATACAGACGCAGAATCGAGAAGCTCAACGAGATGAAATCGATGGGCTGCGATCCTTTCGCCGTCGAGAAATACGAGCGCCGCGCCGTGATCAAGAAGCCCGATGGCTCCGAGGACGCCCTCGAGCCGTTCAGCGCCGATGCCATCGCCGCGTTCGAGGCCAACGAGCCGAACGAGGGCGAGGAGGCGTTCCGACAGCGAAGGGTCAACGTCAGCCTCGCGGGCCGCGTCGTCTCGTTCAGGCGCGATGGGCAAGGCCAGCTTCGCGCACATCGAGGACCGCAAGGGCAAGATCCAGCTCTATCTCAAGAAGGACGACCTCGGCGACGACCTACGAGCTCGCGAAGCTGCTCGACCTCGGCGACTTCGTCGGCGTCGAGGGGTTCGTCTTCCGCACGCGAATGGGCGAGGTGTCGGTCCACGCGACGAAGCTGACCGTGCTCGCCAAATCCATCCGCCCGATCCCGTTCGGCAAGGAAAAGGGCGAGCAGCACTGGTATGGCCTGCACGACGTCGAGCAGCGCTACCGCCAGCGCTACCTCGATCTCATCACCAACGCCGACAGCCGCCGCACGTTCGAGAACCGCAGCAGGATCATCCGCGCGGTCCGGGAGTTCTACGACAGCCGCGGCTACCTCGAAGTCGAAACGCCGGTACTGCAATCCGTCGCGGGCGGCGCGGCTGCGCGGCCGTTCAGCACCTATCACAACGCGCTCGACCACGAGTTCCACCTGCGAATCTCGCTGGAGCTCTACCTCAAGCGGCTGATCGTGGGCGGGCTGGAGCGCGTCTACGAGATCGGCCGCGTCTTCCGCAACGAGGGCATGTCGACGCCAGGCACAACCCCGAGTTCACGCTGCTCGAAAGCTACGAGGCCTACGCGCAACTCGAAGACGTGATGGAGCTTGTCGAGGACATGTATCCGCCACGTCTGCCGGACGCTCTACGGCGGCACCACGTTCGAGTTCCAGGGCGAGACAATCGACCTCGCCGGCCCCTGGCGCCGCCTGCCGATGCTGGAGGGCATCGAGCAATACGCCGGCGTCAAGCCGGACGCGTTCGCGACCCTCGACACCGCGCTCAAGGCGATGGAGGGCCTCGGGCTGGACACGAGCGCAGGAGCACATGATCGGCGGGATCATCGAGAAGATCCACGAGCGCTTCGTCCAGCCGAATCTCGATCCAGCCGACGTTCATCACCGACTTCCCGATCGAGACCTCGCCGCTGGCGAAGAAGCGCCCGGACAACCCCAGCCTCACGCGCCGGTTCGAGGTCTACGTGGCCAAGAGCGAGTTGCGGCAACGCGTTCAGCGAGATCAACGACCCCATCGACCAGCGCGAGCGCTTCGAGCAGCAGGGCGAAGATGCGCGCCGCCGGCGACGAGGAAGCCCACCCGATGGACGAGGACTTCATCCGCGCGCTCGAATACGGCATGCCCCCAACCGGCGGCCTCGGCATCGGCATCGACCGCCTGGTCATGATCTTCACGCAACCAGGACAACATCCGCGACGTCATCCTCTTCCCGCAGATGAAGCCGGAGAAGTAGCGTCCATGAGAAAACCCGACCATTTCGAGGCTGCCTACAACGAGTTGGCGAAGATCGCGGTGGGGCCGATGACCGACGATGTCGTAGCCCAACTCCGACGCGCCATCTCCGGCTCCAGCAGTCTACTGGCGGCAGAGGCCGCGGAGATCGCGGGCAAAAGGGGCCTTAGAGACCTGATCCCTGACATGGTGGCGGCGTTCGACCGGTTTATGGTCAACGGCGTCCGCGCGGACAAGCAGTGCAGCGCGAAGACCGCCATCACCGGCGCCCTCAACAAGCTGGAACACTGGGACGATGAAGTCTTCCTCGCCGGCGCGCGATACGTCCAGATGGAGCCGGCTTTTGGCGAGTATGTGGACACCGCCGCGGATCTGCGCTGCAACTGCGCGTATGGCCTGGCAAGGATCGGCCGTCCGGAGGCGCGTCTGGTTCTTACGGATATGCTGGTCGATCCGCAGCGTACCGTTCGCGCCGCCGCCGTGCGGGCGCTGGCCTATCTTTCCGGCCCTGAGAGCGAACTGCTTCTGCGTCTCAAGGTGCTGACGGGAGACAGCGAGACCGAGGTCATCAGCGAGTGCTTCACGGGTCTGCTGATCATGACTCCCAACCAGTCGCTGGAGTTCGTGGGGCGATACCTGCGATCGAGCGATCCGGCGATCGCCGAGTGCGCCGCTATCACCCTCGGTGAATCGCACATGCCGGAAGCGTTCGACCTGCTGAGCGGACTTTGGGAGGACGACCCGTCGCCTGCCACGCGGCGCATGTTGCTGCTTCCCATCGCGCTTCTGAGAAGCGAGCAGTCCTTCGACCTGCTGCTCGACGTCCTTCGCAGCTCGGACCGCACCACCGCCGCCCACGCCGCCGCGGCCCTCGACCTCTACACGGACGAACAAAGCGTCCGGAAGGTACGCGAGGCGCTATCGGCCAGACAGGACTTCTGACCGAGCTTCACGCCCGCACCCAGCGTGACACGGAGAGCACCGCCTGCTGCAAGAAAAGGCCGGAAGAATCGCTTCCTCCGGCCGCGCTTATTGGGCTTGACGTCGCTGTCTAGCGTCGCTTCCTCGGCATGATCCCCGCAAAGCCGATCAGCCCCGTCGCGAATGCGAGCAAGCTGCCCGGCTCGGGAATCGTCGGGTAGATCATCAACCCGAACCACTGCTTGTAGGTCGAGTTGTCCGTGTAGACCTTGAACCAGGCGGTTGCGCCGGGAGCGACGGGATCCGACAAGTAGTACAGATCCATCTTCGCACCGGCGGGGTCATTATCGATGGCCCAGGTCAGACCGCTCTGGCTGCTGGTCGGGTCCATGGTACACGCCGTCCACGAAGACGGTCTCGCTGATGTTGGACCCTCCGACGGAAAAGATCTCAAAGTGGAAGTCGGTCCACCATTGATCCGTGTCGTTGGTCACCGTCACCAGTGCCGACCCCTTATAAGGATCTGCGTCCTCGTGGGTCGCATTCTGTGGTGACAGGTCGGCAAACGACGTCGTCCACTCCATGGGATCCGCCAGCACCCGGCCCGCTCCGCACGCAAACAGCAGACACGCAGCCGCAATCAGTATCAGCGATCCTTTCACGTCTTTCCCTCCTTTCACTAAGCAGGGAAGGCGTAGTGTGCGCCTGCCAGTCCCGCAGGCATACCCCTTCCTGGCTATGTGGCCAGTGGCGCCGATGTGACCCGGCACGAAAGGCCGCTCGGCGCGTGTAATCGCATTGTAACATCGCACACAGACAAGGTCAACTAGTCACTTTTGCTGAATTTCGATAAGTGTAACAGACGGACATTAGGTTCCGCGCTTCCGCACCAGCAGCGCCAGACCATACCCATCCGGCCCGCCCCGCCAATATGAGACGAAGCGGTAGTCCGCGCGCAGCGGCTCCAGCCACTGCAGGTCGGCCCTGCCGGGGCTTGCGTAGGCGACGATATAATCCGGTCGCCTGCCCGCGACGTAAGCCGCCTTACGTGCGTCCGACGCGTGCGAGCGGATCAGCCGGGCGAGGGTTCGGTCTGTCAGGCCGTAGAGGTCGATGATCTTGAGGTTGGAGCAGTATCCCACTCCGCCGATGTCCCACACCGCCGCGGTCGCGCCCGTCCGAGCGTGCGCCGCAAGCCATCTGCCCAGTGGCATGTTCGCATACTTGACATTGATTGCATTATTAACGACGTACGCCGCCCCGAACTGATCCCGCGCATGCAGCGCTCGATAGTCCTGCACGCCGCTTATCCCCACCCACGCCGCCGCCAGCGCGCAATACAACGCAACCGGCCTGCGCGCGCCCTGCTGCCGAGATCCGCTAACGCTGAGTAGGCCGGGTCTGTCGGCCGTATCGAAGCACGCGTTGTCGGAGAGGGTACCTCCGTAAGTGCTGAGTAGACCGGGTCTGTCGGTCGTATCGAAGCACGCCAAGCGCACGACCCGGTCGAACCCGACCGCCGCGCACACCGCCAGCAGCCCCATCACGTGAACGAAGAACCGAATATGGAGTATATCGCCGCCCGCCCATATCACGTAAGCCGCAAACGCGGGCAGCGCCATTCGTACGAACCTCCACGCCGCGCTTCGTGGGCCCGCTGTCCACAGGCCGATCAAGCACAGCGCCACGAACGCCAGGCCTTCATACTCGGCGAAGTTGGCGCAGCACCACACGCCGCTTATCAACCGCTCCGGCCCGCGCCCGGTCTTCGCGAGAAACGTGTTCGGCACGAGGCTGCCATAGTAGGCAATCCGCCAGATCATATATGGCGCGACTATCGCCGCGTACGCCGCCGCCCACCGCAGCATCGAACGCGATTCAACCCGCTTATCCCGACCCAACGCCACCGCCGCGAACGCGATCAGAGCGAACAGCGCCCCCTCCGGCCTCACCAGCGTCGCGACTCCCAGCACCACCGCCGCGATCGGCACGACCGTCCGCCGCGACTCATCTATCCCCATCGCCCAGGCCGCCCCCGCAATCAGCGCAGCGAACAGCACCGTCTCCATCCCCGAGCACGCCCACGCCGCGAACAGCGGGTTGAGCGCAAGCACGAACGGCGCGATCATATACGTCCGACGCCCGCCCAGCAGCCTTCTCGACAGCGAGGCGACCGCAAGTACGCACACGCCACCCCGCCCGCGATCCCCAGCGCCTTCGACGCAGTCTCGACATCTATCCCGACCCGATCCGTCCCCGCCAGCAGTGCCACCCACCCGAAGCACGTATACCCCTCCACGCGCTCCCCGACGTTATACACCGGCCCGAACCCCTCCGCCCAGTTCCGCGCGAACCGATAGCTGATCAGCGAGTCATCGATCGTGTATTGCAGGAAAACCGCGCAGTGCAGCACAAACACAACCACCGCCGCCGCCACGATCCACCCATCGCGCCTCTGCGCGATTCTCCCATCCCGCCGCCGACCAACCTCTCCGCCCATGCAAAACAGCCTCCGCATTCCAATACCATGCGGAGGCTAAGTTACCCCAGCCGGACGGCGGTGAAACGATTCGAGGCGCGCACACAGCCTACTCCCTCCCCGCTGCGGGGAGGGTTGGGGTGGGGTCCTTCCAGCGCAGCCACAGCCTACTCCCTCCCCTATGCGGGGAGGGTTGGGGTGGGGTCCTTCCAGCGCAGCCACAGCCTACTCCCTCCCCTATGAGGGGAGGGTTGGGGTGGGGTCCTTGCGGCGCAGTCACAGCCTACTCCCTCCCCTATGAGGGGAGGGTCGGGGTGGGGTCCTTCCCGCTCAGTACCTGGTCACAAACCCCGCCGCGCTCTCGATCCACCTCGCCCCGCCGAAGATGCTTAACATCCCCCGCGCGGACGCATAGTCGCCCGTCTGAACGACCGACCTGTAGCCCGGCGCATGCACCCAGACCGACACCGGCGACCCGTCGTCGAGTATGAAGAACTCGTCATCGCCCTCGAACACGCGCCCCCAGAACCTGAACAGGTAGTTCCCACACGCATTCTTCATAATCCGGTCCCACGCGCACCAGCTCGATGCCCCCACAACCCGCGCAGTAGTGTATGCCGCCGTCGTATCCGTCACCGAGTTCCCCACCGCGTCCGTCGCAACGACGGTCATATGATGAGTCCCAAGCTCACCCGCCGCCACAATCTCCCCGACCCACGTACTCGCGCCGGTCTTCGTCAACGTCACCCCATCCGCCGAGACCGACGCCACTCCCGCCAGCGCGTCCGTCGCATCCACGCTCACGCGCACCGAATCCGCATCAGCCGCCAACATCGTAATCCCCCTCTCGCACTGGTTGAGAGTGTTCGCCTGCCCACTTGGCTTCCTGACGGCGTGGCGGGAATTGTTCCAGGTAAGGGAACGCCTATATCCTCTCCAGCGGCTCGATCCCCAGCGCGTCGAGGCAGTTGGCCATGGTCTGGCGGAATGTGTCCACCAGGGCGAGGCGGTAGGTGCGAAGCACGGGGTCCTTATCTTGATGAACGGGGTCTGCTTTTCGGCGTCGGGGTCGGGGGTTTCGTAGAACTCGGTGAACACGGTCGCCAGCTCGAACGCGTAGTGCGCAAGCGGGGCGGGGGAAAGCTCCTGCCCGGCCTTTCTCAGCACCGAGCCGAACTCCGCGATCTTCTTAACGAGGTTCTCTTCAGGAATAGTAACGCCCGCCTCCGGTATGGCGGCGGTATTCCCCATTCCCCATTCCCCATTCCCCATCTGCCGGGCTTTTGCCAGGATCGAGCACGCGCGGGCGTGGGCGTATTGGCAGTAGACGCCGGTGTCGCCGGTGGTGCGCAGGGCCTCGTCGAAGTCGAATACTATCATCTTTCCGGTCGAAATCCGGCTCATGAAGTAGCGAATGGCGGCGGCCGCGAGCACGTGCGCGTTTCGCTCGGTCGCGACCTTCTCCGAAAGCCGCTTCACCATCGCGTCGAGCAAGTCATCGGCCTTCACGCCAACGCCCTTCCGGCCGCTCATCGCCTGCGTGCCGGGTTCCTCAGCATCAACATCAACTCCAAGCTCGGCGGCGGCGGCGTTGGAGAGGACCACCACCTCATAATCGAGGTGCTTCGAGTTGCGCGCCTCTTTGCGGAACCCGAGCTTGCGGAGGCAGTCGTAGACCACCTGCTGGAGGTAGCTCTGGCGGACGTCGATCACGTTTATGACCTTCTCCGCGCGGCCGAACCGGTCCAGCGGCTCGCCGTCGGGCGAGGTGGTCCAGAGCTCGTCGCCGTTGGCCTGGACGCCCCAGAGCTTGTAGAGGAAGTCCTGGCCGAGCACGCCGAACTTCCACATCTGGTAGGCAATATCCTTGCCGGTGTAGACCACGGTCCCGTTGGAGCGCACCAGCACCTTGTCCTCGCTGCGAACGCCGTTGGCGGTGTGCGTAACGCCGCGGCCCATCTTCACAACCCAGCAGCCGGCGTTGGGCCCCTCGGTCTCATAGACTATCCCGCCCGCCGCCTTGAGAGACTCGAATGCGGTCTGCCAGAAGCCTCGCAGGAATATGTCGGACTCCCAGTTCAGCAGGTCGTAGAATACACCAATGCGCGCGACGGTCGCCAGGTGCGCGGTCACAATCCGCGTGGCAACTTCCTTGGCGAACCGCGCGACGGGGTTGTCCTGCGCCTCGATCAGGTGCATCACCTCGGCGCGGCGCCCCTTCAATGCTTCGTCGGTCTCGAACGCCTGGGTTACCCGGGAGTACAGGTCCCAGCACCAGTAGTCGAAGGGAAGGGAGGTATAGGACCTATGGGACGTATGGGACGTATGCCCGCTCGCTGGTGGGTTGTATTTGGCCCAGATCGGGGCGAAGTTGTCGCCGCCGGAGTAGTACGGGCTCGTCGAGGTAGAGCATGGCAACTACCACGTCGGCTACCTGAACGCCGGTGTCGTCGATGTAGTCGCAGGCCTGTACGTCGTAGTTCAGTTTGCGAAGCGTGCGGACGACGGAGTCGCCTATAATCGCGTTGCGCAGGTGGCCTATGTGCATGGCCTTGTTGGGGTTGACGTTGGTATGCTCGACGAGCACCCGGCGCTTCCGGCCCACATTGGAGCGGCCGAAGTCGGCGCCCTCCTTGCGTACGCGGTCTACTATGGACTTAACGTAGCGGGCATGGTCGATCCTGAAGTTCAGGTAGCCGGGCGGGGTAACCAGCACTTCCTTTATATAAGGAAGCCCGCTCGCTCTAAGCTGCCCGGCAACCTCCTCGGCAATGGCCATCGGCGCGCGCTTCTGGACCTTTGCCTGCGCGAGGCAGACGGCGGTCGAGAAATCGCCGAACTCGCGTTTCGGCGGCACGTTGAAGGGCACTTCTTCCACATCGAGAATCTTGCGTATTGCTCTGGCTGCGTCGTCCTGAATCAAGTCATGGGTCCTTTCGCTTGCTGCTGCCATACATTATAGCAGGGAAGGGAATCCCATCGCGAAAACACGAAGGGGCGAAAGCCCGGAAGGGTCATTTGATTATTGCCCGGTTGTTCACGCTTAGGGAACAGGGTACAGAAGGGAAGGACCGCTACGAGCCGCGGGTTGTGGGTGACCAAGAGAACGGTTGGGGGCTGCGGTGGAATGCGACTTTGAGGTCGGGGAAGGCGGCTTGGAGGACCTCGGAGAACTTCTGCAGTCCCGGGTTTTCGGTTGGTGAGTGGCCGGCCTCGATGAACGCGACGCCGGCGTCGGTCATGTAGCGAAGCGCATAGTCGTCGCTCTCGCCGCCGATCAACAGCTCGGCGCCGTTTGCTATGACCTTCTCGATGAAGCTCACGTTGACGAACAGCCCAAGCCCGCCCCAGGGGACGCCGATCTTCGATACCACGCGGCCCGGATCGCCGATGAAGCGGACACATTCGATATCGACCGCCTCCTTTGTGCGCTCGATCCAGTCGCCGACGGTCGCCGGAGCCGCGTCATAGACCGTCTCGAATCCCTCTCCCGGCTTTCTGGCGGGAAGACCGAGCAGATCGAGAAACGAGTCGTAGACGAGCCACTGGTCGAGGCCGGAGTGGAGCCGCAGCACGGTCAGGCCGCCCTCGGTGGCCTCCTTCAGGCGAAGCCGGTTGGCGGACCAGGTGAGCGCGGTCTGGGGAAAGCCAAAGAGGCCCTCGTAGGGCAGGAACGGGTCCTCGTGGCAGACGACGAGGTTGCAGCCCTCCCGCCTCGCCTTCTGAAGCGCATCGACCGTGGCCATGAAGCAGACGAGTATCCCGCGAACCTCGGCGTTTGGGTCGCCCACGCGGACACCCTCGTCTTTGCACAGAGTCGGAATGTGCGTGCTGATGAAACTCAGGAAATCGGGAACGTTCATTTCGCCTATATGCTACACGGTGATCGCGGTCGCGTCAATCGTGCATGGGCACCGGGGGGCGATCAGAGATCGCGGCGTTGCCCGCTGGGTCAGACTGCAAATCCGGCCCCAACGGATTCGGGGTTTGGAAACCCCTCCTACACTGCTAGGCGGGGTTGTACCAGGCGAAGCCCTGGCGGACGCCGGCGTCGAGGATCGTTTCGGTGATCAGGCCGTCGGCTCCTGAGGACTCGTTGGGCGAGCCGTCGAGCAACACCTGCTCGATGTGTTCGATCAGGCCGAAGTGCGGCGCGGGGAGTCGGTCGAAGGTGAGCTTTTCGGTCTGCCCGTTCGAGGACAGCTCGAACTCACCGCTTTCGAGGTTCTCCGCGACTATGCTGCCGCCGTTGCCGTAGACGCAGAAGCGGTCGGCGACCCTGCCGCTGTGGAAGTCCCCGATCACGCTGCCAATCGCGCCCGATGCGAACTTAAGGCTCAGCGCGACCATCCGCTCGACGCCCGCGCGAGGGTCCATACTGGAGACCATCGCATCCGCTACGTCAGCCTCGCCGAGGAGGAACATGGCAACATCGAGCCTGTGCGAGCCTATGTCCACGAACAGCCCGCCGCCGCTTATCGCCGGCACGCCGCGCCAGCCGGAATCGGGAGAACATCGGCATTGCGATCTCAATCGACACGGCCATGGGCATGCCGATCCCGCCCTCGTCGATGATCCGCTTCATCGCCTGGACCTGCGGATAGAAGCGGCGGTAGTAGGCGACGAAGAGCCGGACTCCGGCCTTGTCGCAAGCCTGGACCATCCGGCGGGCCTGCGCCGAGTCGAGCGCCATCGGCTTTTCGACCAGAACGTGCTTGCCCGCCCGGGCCGCGGCCAGCACGTAATGCTCGTGATCGACGGGAGGCGTGGCGATGTAGACGATGTCGATGTCGCGATTGCGGAGGATGGCTTTGGCGTCGTCGGTGGCGATGGGGATGTCGTTTGCGGCCGCGTACTGCTCCGCTTTGGCGTGATCGCGGCGCATGACGGCGGCTATCGTGCTTCGTTTGGCCAGAGCTATGGACGGGCCGCTTTTGTGTTCGACCACGTTGCCCGCGCCTATGATCCCCCAGTTCAGCGTGTGGCTCATGCGGTTGCTCCTGTGGGCTTCAGATCGTCTATATGGTCGAGCACCTTGCGGATGGCGGCGCCGACGGATTTCATGTCCTCGGTGTTCACTGGCGGGTGGATCCTGATCTCCATCACCTGCTCGTCCATGAGCTTTTCAGCGACGGGACAGCAGCCGTCCTCATAGCTGGGGCGCTCGTTTGCGGGCGCGGTGTAGAGCGGCCAACTCCAGGGGCAGCCTCGGGGTGACGGCTCGGGCTGGTGGAAGCTGTGATGACGGTGAACCGGCGGGTAGAAACACCTGTTGAGGGGAACCCCTTCCGCCTGCACCGCCGCGACGAATTGCTCGCGCGGGACGCCGACCGCTGCCGCGTCATAGTCCAGGACGAGGCTGTAGTACGAGCCGAGTGTGTCCGGCGCGGGCTTGTGAACCCGAACGCCGGTGACACCGGCAAGCTCGCGGTCGAGGCAGGCTGCGTTGGCGCGGCGCTGGGCGTTCTCGCCCTCCAGCCGCTTGAGCCGGACCCGGCCGATGGCCGCCTGCAGCTCGCTCATCCGGTAGTTGTAGCTGAGGTCCTTGTGGCAGAAGGTCCGCATCAGGCGGAGGCCGTCGTCGTAGGCCGTGTTGTTCGTGACCATTATCCCGCCGTCGCCGGTGCAGAGGATCTTCTTCTGCTGCAGGCTGAAGACGCCGATGTCGCCCAGCGTGCCGACTCTGCTGCCGTGATACTCGGCGCCGTGCGCGTGCGAGCAGTCCTCGATGACGATGAGATCGTGCTTGCGGGCCACCGCGAGCAGCTCGTCCATCTTCGCGGGATAGCCGCAGAGGTGGACGAGGATGATGGCCTTCGTGCGGGAGGTGATGCGCTTTTCGACCGAGCCGGGGTCGAGGCCGAACGTTTCCGGCTCGCTGTCGGCAAAGATCGGGACGGCGTTGTTCATCCAGACGCAGGTGGCGGTGGCGAGGAACGTGTAGGTGGGGACGATCACCTGATCGTTGACGCCGATGCCGGCGATGGCCACGGCGAGATGCAGCCCCTCCGTGCCGTTACCGACCGCGATGGCATGGTCCGCGCCCAGATACGCCGCGAACTCGCTCTCGAAGCCCTCGATCTCGCCGGGCGCGTCGAACCGCGCGCAGAGGTTCTGTGAATCGACCACCCTGCAGACCGCGGCCTTCTCCTCCTCGCCGAAATGCGGCCACGCCGGCCAGGGCGCGGTTCGGACGGGGTTTCCGCCGTTGATTGCCAAGACTGAACTCACGTGAGGGCGATGCCTCCCTTCTTCTTACGCATTATGCTTGAGTAAGGCGATCAAGTCAAGCGCGGCGAGGGAACGTGTCTGCTCAGTGTTGCGGGAACTGTGTGGGGACCGGCCTCGCCGGCTCAAGCGCCGCATAGACTCGAATCTTGATGACCGAATCTCCTGGCACGTCCGTTTTCACCGTGACATAATCGTCCACGGTGCGAGACACCGCATTCGGCGCCAAACGAGCTTCCAGAATCCAGCCATCGCCTTCTTTCGAAGCGGTGGCAGATATACCTGACGGAGCTTCTATGTCGGAGAACCGACAGCTTGCCCCCATCGGTCCGAGTCAGCTTGACCCTGGCGCATCTGTCGGTTCCGGGCGAAACCAGACCGAGCATCAGTTGAGGCGGCCATACGGTGACAGGGGCCTCGACATTGGCACAGACAGGCACGGTCAGCTCGAATGCGTCCTCTGCATGCCCAAACCGGACAGTGATACTGTCGCGAATCCACCCGCGGTCGGCGGACGCAGTCAGCTTCACTGCCGCCGACAGCGTGTCGCTCGACGGATCGTAGTGGAACTCTCCCGCGGTCAGGTATTCAGAACTGTAGAAAGACTGAACCCCCCGATCCCGCAGTTCGCGCACGTGCCGGATCGTGAGCTCTCTTTCTTCAGTGCTGCCCCTCTTGATCTTCCCGAAGTCAAGAAAGGATGGGCTGGCCATGGGATCACCGGACGCGTAACCCACCGCGCTGAGGCTCAGGAGCGGCCATTTTGGCTGATCAAAGCACACGTCTACCGTCTTGTTGAGTGCGCCGCCAGATCCCGGCCCGGTGAAGCGAAAGCTCACCTCCAGCGGTCTATCGGCAGACAACTCCATGCTGCTGGCGGACTCCAGTTCTGCTCCACAGCAGGCCTCTATTCGGTTTACGGCGATGGGTTTCCTAGCATCGGTGCGGATGGTGAACTTGTGAGTGAGGCTCGCATTCGCCCCGATCTTGCCAAGATCCACAATGCAGCTATCAGCCCAAATGCGCGCCGGTTTTGGCCCGGCTGTATCGAGGCTCTCTGACGGCACGAGCGCGAACCCGCTGAACTTCTTCTCAAAGTCCTGCCTCGGTACAACGATGGGATCGTAGAGGCCGTCGAGGACACGGACATACAAGTCTGTCACCCGGTCGACAACAGCAAAATGTCCGCCATTCACTTGTACCAGGGCAGGGAAGCTCAATTCCTGGAGTTCGCCGGTAGTGCACTTCACGCCCGTCAGGTCAATCCCGACCTTGGCGGCCGCGGTGCGTATCTCAAGCATGGACATCTCATGCTGATCGTCGGCCTCTTCCGCTTGAGATAGCTCTGTCTGATCTGGCTCCAGACGCACCCCGGAGGCCAACCATCGCAGGTTGGCAAGGCTGGTGATCCCGCAGGACAAGGCATCGTGATTGGGACTCTGATCCGCCGGTATGGCAGGGCAGGCGCATAACAGAGCGGCAGCCAGCAGCAATGTCGCAATCGGCGGGTGTTTCACGGTCTGGCGGACCGCCTAGTTTTCGACATTGGTCTCGATCAGTGTGCCGGTGCTGATGTCGCGGATCTTCGTTCCCGCTGCCATACTGAGCTTGAACGAGGCATCTGCCGGCGTTGCGGAATAGCTGGTTACGGTCCACTCATCGGAAGTCATCCAACGCTTGTTGCCGGACTCGTCTGTGATGAACCGACTGTACTGCCCTTTCTCAGGTACCAGCAGACCGAGCGGCTGCCTCAAGAAGCTCTTGACCTCGGTCACGCTGTAGGCTTGTTTGTTTTCGGGAAGCGGGCAGGTATAGGACATGCGCTCTGCTCGATAGCCGTTTGCCACGCTCAGCCATATATCCAGGGTGCCGTCTGAATAGGGTACACTCAGCATAAGGCAGTCGTCACCGCCCACAGTCTGATGACCTTTGTAGGTGGCTCCCGGCAAGGAGATGGCCTGGCTGACGGGCTTGCGGGCGATACGCATCAGCATGAGCCAGGATTCCTTTGGCAGCTCAACGTCTCCCGTTTCCGTATTGGCAGTCTTGAGATATGGGTGATAACTGGTGACCTTTCCGCCGCTGTATACGGTATCGATTATGTCGCCGGGGAGGGGCGTGGCGCGCAAGACTTCCGAACGATAGCGAGCCTTTGCCGGGTCGTAGACCCATCTCACGTGGCGTTTTGTAGGGCCGATGACATCATTCTGATCGGGAAGCGGAGTTGTCCTGGCGCCGTCGAAGGTGTCCTTGAGCCCGTCGTAGAACTCCTGCGAGTTGCGCTCGGTAACGTCGAAACTTATGTCGCCCTGGGCCATGCAGTCCTCTGCAAACTGCAACTGCCGCGTCACAGCCTGAAGCATGCTCGGCTTGGTCCGCACTCGAGGACGTGTCCGGAACCAACTCGCCCAAGGGCGAGAGCCTGGCCATTTCTTCATCTGCGTTGGTTGTGCTCCGGGGCGTATCGGCAACTGCGCAGAGAGCCGCGCTGATCACCGTCATCAACGCCAGTGCCAGCGCCACTTTCCGAGCAGTTCTGGTCTTGGGATTTCGCATGCAACCATCTCCTCTCTAAGGTTTTGCCCGTTCCCGACTGGTCTGGCTTATCTTGCTCGCTGCACATAACAGCAGGCCGAACGCCGTCGGGAACCGTGGGGCCGAGGTAGCTATGAGTCACAGCCAGTTTGGACCGGATCCAGTGATCCTCTATTCTCGTTCAATGTGCAAGACGCATCATCGTACATGTAGAGGTAGCCACATACACAATCGCCCTGCGAGCAGTAGTCCAAGTAGCCGGCGGGGCCGTGGCACTGACCAAATCCCGGTGTACGCGCCTTGTACTTGTAGAACTGATCCCACTTGGACGAATACGTACAGGACTTTGGGCAGTTGTGCGTGAAGTCGGCGCACTTGTTCCTGAACCCGGTAGGACAGCTTCCTCGCACGGCTTCCAGTTGCCTATCAGACAAGATCTCCATGCCGTGGGCTGGACACAGACCAAGCGCGGCGCTCAGCACCATCCCGGCAAGTGCGAACTTCATCGATTTCCTGAAACACATTGCAGAATGCCTCCTCGCGGAAGAGCTAATGACAGAACGTCCGACAGGCTCTGACCGCGTGCAACCAGACAGCTTCGGATGCCAGGATACTCGGAAAGCCTCCGTCGAGGTCTACTGAGCCGCGCTCTGGAGCAGCTCTCTCTGGTAGGCCCATGTTCTCAGCGTATTGGCTGCTTCCTTGGCCCACTGGGTATCCCTGTATTGCTTGACCACCACATTCATGCAGTGCTCAGCGCGTCTGCTTTGCCCCGCTTCTTGATAGCATATACCCAATCCGAATGTGGCTCTTGCCTGAACCTCTGGTTTCTTGTCTGCCTTCAGCAGATCCAGATAGGTCTTTTCGGCCTCCCTGTATCTCTTTGCATGGCGATAAGCTTCGCCGATGTCGAAGGCGAGCGTCGTCTTGTCCTGGTCGCTGTTTTTGCCCAATGCTAGTACCATATCCCTGATCGCCCTGACGGCCGAATCTACGTCCCCGGCAGCGGCCGTTGCGCCGATCTTCATGACCCAAAGCTCTTCGATCACCCAGTCTTCGGCGCCGTTCTTACACGCGGCGAGAGCATCGTCACACACACGGGCAGCTTCAGAGCAGCGCCCAAGACGGCACAGAGTCTCGGCCTCATCGGCCGCCGCCACCCCCAGGAAATGCTGCCGCTTGCCTTGCCATTCCGGCCCCGGATCGGTGATCTTTGCGACAGCCTGAAACTTCTTTCGCGCCTCGTCCTTTTTCCCGAGCTGCAGCAGGCACTCACCCAGCAGAACATCGGCGTCGCCCAGGATCACTCCGCTGGTCGCTTTGGACGTCGCCTGGATCAGGAAAGGCAGCGCCTGATTGTATTTCATCTGATCGTGGTACAGTCTACCCAGAGCCAGGTTAGCCTGAGCTATCGCGTTATTCGCGCCGCCCGCGCGCTGCAGTCCCCCGAAGAACGTGAGCAGCAGGTTGACGGCCTCGGTCTTGACCACCGGCTCGGAAGAACGCTCAACGGCCGTGGTCAGATACGGGAGTGCGCCCTCGTAGTCCTTCGCCTGCGCGAGAACCCTGCCCATGCCCAAGCTCGCCCGGCTTACCCAGACTTGCATATTCTCGTCGGACTGCTTGATCGCCAGCGCCTTCCTGTGACATGTCTCAGCATCCGACGCGCGGCCCTGCTGAGCACGGGCATCGCCTGCGTAGACAAGGGCAAGCGGGCCGTCGGGGTCAAAAGACTGCGCCTGACCGGCATAGTCTTCGAACGCCGCCACTGCGGTATCGTAGTCCTTGAGGCTGAGCCGACATGCGGCAACCGCGAAACGCGCACGGCACTTCTCGGACTCAACCGTCGAAGTCCTTGCTACTTCTTTATACTTCTCTATAGCCTCCGGCAGTTTCGCGTCGGCGTGCAACTTGATCGCTTCATTCAGCGTCGGATTGGCGGTCTGGCCCGCTGTAGGCGATATGCAGCCGAGCGTTATGATGGTTAAGGCTATTGCGAGGCAGCAGCCGCGTCTCATCTGGACGTGCCTCCTCATCCCACTCACTATGTATATGATCGGCTGGATTATACCACAAGTTGAGAGGGGAGGTGTGACGCGATCATGATAACGCAAGTATGTTATGTTACGATAATGTGCAACATGGGCCCGGCGCGGCGGTGGCGTACGATGTGTTTCGGTCGCTGTGGGCGCCGGCGTTTCGCGCCCCCACATTCCGGGCAACAGTAATCGACGCGCCCCGGACGGCGCCGGTGAGCGCCGGGGGACGGCGCCGGTGGACGGCGCCGGTGGGCGCCGCCGGCGAGGAGGTCGAGTGGGATGCAGGGCTTGTCTATCGGAGTTGTTGTTGCCGTATTGTGCCTGGTGGTTGGGCCGGCTGCGCTGGCGTGCACCGGGATCACGGTGAAGGCCGAGGACGGGACCGTGATCAGCTCGCGGTCGCTGGAGTTCGGATTCGATCTGCATTCCAACATCATGTTCGTGCCGCGGGACTATGCCATGCAGTCGCCGCTGCCGGACGGCAAGGTGGGCGTTACCTGGTCGCAGAAATACGCGACGCTGGGCTTGAACGGGCTGGGGCGGGCGTTCTTTGCCGAGGGATTCAACGAGAAGGGACTGTCGGCGGGGGCGTTCTACCTGCCGGGCTTTGCCGAGTATTCCAAGCTCACGCCCGAGAACGCGTCCAAAGCCATGCTCTCAGCCTACGTGGTGAGCTGGATTCTGGGGAACTTCGCGACCGTGGATGAGGTCAAGGCCGGGCTGGACCGGGCGGTCGTGGTCGAAGGGATGCTGCCCGGGGTCGATCTGCCGCTGCCGCTGCACTGGCGTGTCACGGACGCCTCCGGCAAGTGCATCGTGATCGAATACGTCAACGGCGGGCAGGTGAAGGCCTACGACAACCCGCTCGGCGTCATCACCAACTCCCCCACGTGGGACTGGCACGTAACAAACCTGCGCAACTACATCAACCTCACGCCCGTGGACGCGTCCCCGGTGACGGTCGATGGGATCGTGCTCGCGGAGAACGGGCAGGGGTCGGGGATGGTCGGTCTGCCGGGTGACTATACGCCGCCCTCGCGCCTGGTCCGCATATTTGCGATCCAGCACAGCGCGCTGCCGGTCAAGACCGCGGAGGATGGCGTGACGCTCGCGTGGAACATCATCGATAACGTCAATATCCCCAAGGGCGCGTCTCGCGGCGAGGCTGCCGGCGGGAAGTTCCACTACGACTACACGCAGTGGGTCAACGCCTCCGACCTGCGCAACCTCAAGCTCTACTTCCGCAACTACGACAACCCGCAGATTCGCACGGTGTCCATGCGCGAGATGCCGCTCGACGGCAAGGACATTCTTCTGATCCCGCTTGCTACACCGCCGCAGTATCCCGACGTCAGTTCAGGCGCGAAGAAGGCCGAGTTCAAGTAGTCACCAATCGCGCGCCTCGCGTATGTCCGTGCCGAAGCGCGCAGAGAGCGGCAGCCGAGGCTGCCGCTCCGAGTGTGGCTTCGCGCGATCGGCGAACCGGCTTCTATTTTCTGCGTCTGATCAGGCCGAGGAGACCGAGCAGTCCCGTGCCCAGAGCGAGAGCGCTTCCGGGCTCCGGCACGTTCTCGGTGGCCCTAGCCAAATCCGCAGTATCTCCTCCCCGGATAGTCTGTCGATGGCGGCGATTCGGACGATGGACGCTTCGTTGGTGGTCGAGCCATCGTCCCAGTGCGTGCCAGTGCCCCGAGTGCTGACCGTTCAAGCCAAAGTTGTCGAACTGGCTGACGTAGAACGCGCAGTCCGGACCGACGGCCGCCAGGTCGCCATACGCCTTGCCGCTCGCGAGGGTCTGCAGGGCTATGTCGGTTATCGCGGGCGCGCCCGAAATACCCCGGCCCCAGTTGGTACCGGGTGATGGTGCCGTCGTTGTTGTTGCTGTAGACAGAGGTCGGCGTCGTCGATCCGCCGAAAGCGAGCCCGTCCGGGTTGTGAGCCAGGCCCGTAGCGCTCGCGATGAAGGCGCCCGTGCTGCTGATGATCGTGACGGCGGGCGCCATCTGCAGCGCGAGAGCTATCTCACCGGTCGCACTGGCCTCGATGTCGTCTATGAGGAGATTGCCGGGCGTCGTATATATGGGCGAGGCGGTGTTCGTATTGGTGGACGGATCGTAGATCCAGACCTCGCTGTCGTTGATACCGGCCGTATACGCGATGCGGCCGTCGGGCAGAGTGGTGATGCCATATCCCGCGCTGGGGATGGTTCCCGCCACAACTGTCGCCGAACCTGTCAGGGTCTGGCTGAACCGCTGGAGCCCGCTGCCGGTCAGCACATAGATGTTTCCATCCAGTCCCTTCGTCATTCCCGACCCGGAGTTCAGCCCGGTAAGAGACCGGGGATGTTGTGCGTGACGGCCACGGGATGCACGCTGGTTCCATTATAGGTGTTTGTCGTCGGCGTGTATTCGAGTATGTCCGTCCCGGACTTGATCAGCATGTTGCCGCTGCTGGTCCAGACCATTCCCGGAGCCGCGCCGGCGGGAAGCGGGCCGGCGAATATCTGCTGCGTATATCCGGGATCTAGAACGTCAAACTGGACTGCTTGCGCCGCGACAGCGGAGAGCAAGACAGCCAACAACGCAATCGGAGACACAAACTTCTTCATCTTGATACTCCTTCAGATCGGTCTGCTGATCCGCCGGTCCGATAGGGGCCGGCGTCTCTTGCGACCTCGGCCTATATCTACCCCATCAGTAAGGTCATCAAACTCATGCATAGGGCCGAGAAAACAAGCTGAGCGTGACAACCCCGAATAACCAGTAATTGTACCGGGCAAGCGCGAATATCGGGTGGTCCGAGGAAGCGCGAAAGGAGGTTTGAGCAGAAAAGTCAGGCCCCATGGCAACCGTAGACTGGTGTATGCCGGCGTTCCCGCAAGATTGGGAAAAGGGTGTTGACGGGCGTATACGTTTGCGGTATACTCTAGATGTAACTTGCATCTAGCACCCCAGAGGGCAGGAGGAATAGCAAAGCAATGTCAGTATCCGATAGCGTGCGGAATCTCGTGGATCAGCAGCCGATAGTCGCTCTTGGCTACGGCGGCGCCCGATGGAACGCCAAACGTAGCGCCCATTTTCTGGAAGCTCTGGTATGACGACGGTACCTTGCTTCTTCTGGACAACTACATGAAGACCACCAAGGCCAACATCAAGACAACAGGAAAAGCCTCGGTGTCGGTCTGGAATTCCGAGTCAGGCGAAGGTTATCAATTGAAGGGTGCGGCCGAGGACTTCTCGGAGGGACTTCACATGGACGCGGCGGTTGCGCACATGGAGAAGCAGAAGCCGGGAACGCGCCCAAAGGTGTGGTGGTTCTTCGGATTGCCCAGGTATATGTCCAGACCCCCGGAGAGCACGCCGGCGAACCACTGGAGTGACGTTGCGTCTGGTCTTTGCAGGCGACGGAGAATTGATGGAACCATCCGGTCTTCAATTGCGTCATGACATATAGATGTAACTTACATCTAGTCTAGAATGGCAGAAAGGAGGGCAATATGCCACGAGGTGATGGAACTGGACCCCAGGGACTGGGGCCAATGACCGGTCGTGGGCTTGGCTACTGCGCCGGATACAGCGTGCCGGGGTTTGCTAACCCCATAGGCTGCGGTGTTGGTCGCGGAATGGCCTGGGGTCGCGGAGGCGGCGGAGGTCGAGGCCTTGCGCTTCGCCGAGGCAGAGGTGGATTCTGCCCGCCCTACGCAGGATTCGTGCCACCTGTCGCCGGAGTATTTCCGGCAGCAGTGCCGGACGAAGAGACGGCCCTGAAGTCTCACGTATCGGTTCTCGAGGAGCAGTTGGCGGCCGTGAAGGCGCGCCTCGGCGAGATCGAGGACGCGAAGACTGCTGAGTAGTGACTGCATGCCGGGCAGGATTCCAGTCTTGTTACCCTGCCCGGTTCTCGCATAGTGTCCATATTGGACAGCGAGCAAGTTGGAGTCTGAAAGGAACGGAACGCAAATGAAAGTAGCAGTTTGCTCAACAGGCGATACGCTTGATTCGCCACTTGACCCCAGATTCGGCAGGTGCGCGAATTTCGTGATTGTCGACACGGAGACGTTCGATGCAACCGCCGTGGCAGAACCCCGGGGCTGATGTCGGCGCAAGGCGCGGGAATCCAGGCGGCGCAGGTGATTTCGTCCCTTGGAGTGTCGGCGGTGATAGCCGGCAATCTTGGCCCGAATGCGCATCAGGCGCTTTCAGCAGCCGGAATCAAGGTATACGCGTGCGCGGGTGAGACCGTGAGAAATGCGGTGAACCTGTTCAACGCCGGATCGCTTCAGGAGATCTCCGCGCCGACGGTGGCCGCCCATTTCGGCATGAACGCCGCTCCCGGGCAGGGCTCTGGGCAAGGACCGGGATCAGGCATGGGTGCAGGCGGCGGCATGGGCGCGGGCGAGGCATGGGTCGCGGAGGCGGCGGAGGCCGCGGACGCGGCGGACAGTAGACAGATCGAACGGAGGGAAGTCAAATGCCAAGAATGGATGGAACAGGTCCCGCCGGACAGGGACCTATGACAGGCAGAGGGCAAGGGTCCTGCGGCACATCAGGCCCCACGACGCCACAAGCAGCTACGCAGCAATCGAGCAGTTGGCTCGGCAGATTGGTGCAGGGAGCTGTTGGCGGTTTCGGCCTTGGAACCTACGGCGCTCGCCGAGGCGGTGGACGCGGCATGGGAGGAGGCCGAGGGCAAGGACGAGGCAGAGGACGGTCGCTCTGATGAGAGTGGCCGTTACCGCAGAGAGAAGCAACTGTCGAGAGCCGTGTGGATCAGAGGTTCGGGCGTGCTCGATATCTCATAGTCGTTGACACCGAGACCGGCGAAATGGAGGTTCACGATAACGAGGTGAACCTGAACGCCGCGCAGGGCGCGGGGATACAGACAGCCCAGAATGTGGCCCTGCTGAATGTCGAAGCCGTTCTCACAGGTCACCTCGGGCCGAACGCTTTCCGCGCCCTGTCGGCTGCGGGGATAAAGGCTTACACGGGACTTCAGGGCACCGTCGGAGAAGCCATTGAGGAGTTCAAGGCCGGAAGGCTCAGCCCGACTCGACTCCGCGGATGTGGAGGGGCACTGGGTAGGCTGAAGCATGACAAGCCTGTTTAACTAGATCCGATCATGGGGTGGAATGGGTGCACACTTTTCGCGAGTATTACGGTAGGCTTTCCGCTACACAGAAACGATGGTACCTGATCGGGCTGGCAGCATCGATTGCCATTGTCACTCTTGGATTCGTCCTGACGCAAGGCGGCAACGGACAGAATGGCGGGCGCTATTCGGTCGAACAGGGTATCGGGCAGATAGCGCCCGACTTGGAGGTTACCGGCAAAGCCCTGGCCAGAGAACTGGGCTTGCCCTTAGACGCGCCAAAGAAGAAGCCGCTGCAGTCCTTAGGCATCTCGCAGAACAAGCTGGATGCGGTTGCCGCTCACCTGGAATCCCATGTGCCATCGCAAATGACGTACTTCGTCTACGCGGCGCTTGTCGCATTTGGGCTATTGTATCTAGCCAGGTTGGGCCGACCCGACGGTAGCCCGCTCAGCGATAGAAGATTCTGGTACAATCGCGCTCCTTACACTGCCGCACTCCTCACAGCCATCGTTCTGGCGGGGTTTGTGTCGGGCAAGTCTCCAAATCCCATGGAGGGGATCGTAAAGGTATTCAAAGCTATGGTGGGCCTTTATCCCTCGGTCTGGGATAAGCTTCTTGGCCTTGCCTTCTTTCTGGTGCTGGCGATTGTCGGCAACAAGCTGGTCTGCGGCTGGGCTTGCCCGTTTGGGGCTATTCAAGAATTGGTTTATAGCATTCCCATCATGCGGAAGCTTAAGAGAAGGAAGCTGCCATTCCTGGTCACCAACGCTGTCCGAACGGCTCTCTTTCTGGTCGCCCTCGCTCTTCTGTTTGGAGTCGTGGGCAACCACAGGGGATATGTCGTATACCACGTGCTGAACCCCTTCGATCTCTTCGATCTCGATTTGGAAATGGCATCCGTGGCGATTGCAGTGCTTGCTTCTATCGTCCTGGCAGCCGTAGTCTACCGACCTTTCTGTCATCTCATCTGTCCTTTCGGACTGGTCTCCTGGATCGTGGAGAGGGTGAGCCTGGCCAGGGTGCGCATTGATCCGGCCAAGTGCACGAAGTGTGGGGCTTGCGCCAGGGCGTGTCCTTCCCAAGCGGCTCTGGGAAGAGTCCAGCAGAAGTCGCTTGCCCCGGACTGCTTCAGTTGCGCTCGATGCCTGAACGTGTGTCCGGAGAATGCTATCGGGTACAGTCTGGTGGTGGGTCGCAAATGATTCTTGCCATTGCATCGGGAAAAGGCGGCACCGGCAAGACGACCGTCGCCACCAATCTGGCTCGCGTCGCGGCGGACCGCGGACTCGAAGTCAGCTATCTGGACTGCGACGTCGAGGAGCCCAACGGCCACATATTCCTGAAGCCTGAGATCGAGAACACAACGCCGGTATCCGTGCCGGTGCCGGTCGTGGACGAGCGGCAAATGCACGGCATGCGGCAAGTGCGCGCGAGATATGCCAGTATAGCGCGATAGCGCTGCTCGGCAAGACCGTGCTCACGTTCCCGAACCTCTGCCACGGCTGCGGCGGATGCATGACTGGTCTGTCCCGTGCGGCGCGATCAGCGAAGGCAGGCCGGGAAGTGGGAGTTGTCGAGGAAGGGACGTGCGCGGCGGGATCAGATTCGTGCACGGCAAACTGCAGGATCGGCGAGGCCATGTCTCCGCCTCTGATCAGAGAGGTCAAGAAGCGCGATCCGTCAAAGACGGGCTTGGCGATAATCGACGCTCCCCGCCGGGCACGTCATGTCCGGTGATCCAGTCCGTCAGGGGAGCCGATTTCGTCCTGCTGGTGACCGAGCCGACGCCGTTTGGCCTGAACGATCTGAAGCTGGCCGTGGAGATGCTCGGGGTCTGAAGCTGCCGTTCGGAGTTGTCGTGAACCGCGCCGATGTGGGGGACGAAGCCGTCTTCGACTACTGCGGCAGCGAGTCCATCGATGTGCTCCTGCGGATACCGGACGACAGGCGGATAGCGGAAGCATATTCCAGAGGACAGCTTGCCGCGGAAGCATTGCCGGAGTACGCGGAGGTGTTCGCGTCGCTGCTGAAAGATGTTATTGATGTGCGATTGTGATATTGAGAAGATGTTGAGTGAGCGAGAGGACCTGCTGGTTCGCGAGTACGACGCGGCGCTGGACCTTGCGGGCTTTGGCGGTCGGAGATACGATACTGGATGTTGCCACGGGTTCGGGCCGAATGCTTCTGCAGATTCTGAAGCGGGGACATTCCGTGGTCTCCGGCGATATTGACCGGGAAGCGTTGGACAGAGCCAGGGAACGACTTGGCGACTTGGCCGACAAGCCAACGCTGGTGATCATGGACGCTCACAAGCTCCAGTTCGACGATGACAGCTTCCACGCGGTGACTCTCGCAAACGCCATTCATGAGATCGACGACCCGCGCGGCGCGCTCGATGAGATAACGCGAGTGCTGACGGCTCGACGGGAAACTGCTGGTTGTCGAGTTCAACTCGCAGGGATTCGAGCTGATGGAACTGCATCACAAGATGCAGGGGCGGGGAGAGCATCGAAAGGGCGAGATGTCCACCGAGGAGATCGACGGGTATCTGCGGTCGTCGTTCGACTGCGTGGAGACCCGGGAGTTCAGCATCACGCACGCGTGGGTCGCGTCAGGGAAAGAGGCAGAGGAGAAGCCGATGAGCCGTTCGGGTATTGTAGATGAACAGTCGATCGCCGAGGCTCTTGCGACGGCGCCGAGCCCGAACCGGCGCGTATTCGCGATATCATCGCCAAGGCGCGAGAGCTTAGAGGGACTGGAGCCTTGCCGAGGCGGCCGCGCTTCTCGCGGTGCAGGACAAAGATCTGGAAGATGAGATATTCCAGGCCGCCAAAGACGTCAAGCTGGCCATCTACGGCAGACGGCTGGTGCTCTTCGCTCCTCTGTACATAGACAACCACTGCGCGAACAACTGCCTCTACTGCGCGTTCCGGCGCGATAACGCCGAGCTTGTCAGACGCACGCTCACGCTGGAGCGAGGTTCGCCGAAGAGGTCCGCCTGCTCGAAAACCAGGGACACAAGCGGCTTCTGATGCTGATGGGCGAGGACTCGGCGCAATGTAACCTGGATCATTTCCTTGCCGCCATCGAGACTGCATACGCCACGAAGACCGACAAAGGCGAGATTCGCAGGATAAACGTTGAGATCGCGCCGCTTTCGGTCGACGATTTCAAGAGGCTCAAAGCAGCGGAGATCGGCACATACGTCGTGTTCCAGGAGACCTACCACCGGCCCACTTACAAGCAGGTGCATCCGTCGGGGCGCAAGGCGGACTACGACTGGCGGGTCACGGCGATGGACCGGGCGATGCAGGCCGGGATCGATGATGTCGGGATCGGGGTCCTCTTCGGCCTTTATGACTACCGGTTCGAAGTGCTGGCTCTGCTTGATGCACGCGCGGTATCTGGACAGGACCCACGGGGTCGGTCCGCACACGATCTCAGTGCCGAGGATATACCCGGCCAAGAACGCGCCGCTGTCGTTCGCCCCGCCGCATCCTGTGACGCGACGAGCAGTTCAAACGGATAGTGGCGGTGCTCAGGCTCTCGGTGCCGTATACGGGCATGATCCTGTCCACGCGGGAAAGCCCGAAGCTCAGGCACGAGGTCTTCGAACTTGGCATCAGCCAGATCAGCGCGGGTCGAGAACCAACCCCGGCGGCTACCACGCAGGCAAGGAGCACTCGCCGGACGACGAGCAGTTCTCGCTCGGCGATACCCGCAAGACCGATGATGTGATCCGCGCCGATAGTCGAGCAGGGCTACATCCCCAGTTTCTGCACGGGATGCTACAGACTGGGCAGGACCGGACAGGACTTCATGGACCTTGCGAAGCCCGGCCTGATACAGCAGTACTGCCTGCCGAACGCGATACTGACATTCCAGGAATACCTGGAGGACTACGCGTCGAACGGAACACGCGAGGCGGGAATCGGCTCGTCGAGTCGATGCTGGGCGACGATACCGACAGCAGGAGAGACGCACCGCCGTCAAGGACAGGATCGAGCGGATCAAGGCGGGCGAGCGAGATCTGTACTTTTGAGGCAGACCGATGGTGACATATGAGCAAACAGACTCTGCCGAAGTATCGCTATCTGTATGGGCCGGTGCCCTCCCGGCGGCTCGGTCGGTCGCTGGGTGTGGACATCGTGCCGTACAAGGTCTGCAGCTACGACTGCATCTACTGCCAGCTGGGACGGACTACCAGGCTGACTTCCACGCCCGAACGGCTTGTCAGCGCGGCGGATGTGATCCGAGAGATCGAGCGTGGCTTGAACAAGACGGAACCGCCGACTACATCACCTTTGCGGGCTCCGGCGAACCGACGCTGAACGCTGGAGCTTGGCGAGATGATTAGAGCGACAAAGAAGCTCACCGATATCCCGCTGGCCGTGATCACGAATGGCTCGCTGCTGGGCGAACCGGAGGTACGTAAGGCCGTTTCGATGGCCGATGTGCTCCTGCCTTCGCTGGACGCCGGAACGGAGCGCACTTTCCGGGCAGTGAACCGGCCCGCGCCTGGTGTCAGTTTCGTCGGAATGAGGGAAGGGCTGGTGCAGACCGCGCAGGAGTTCGCCGGCAGAGATCTGGCTTGAGATCATGCTTGTCGAGGGAGTCAACGATTCGGAAGCCGAGCTTCGCGCGATACGCGAGATCGTTCGGCGGATCTGCCCGGACAAGCTGCAGATCAACACGGTCGAGAGGCCGTCGAGATCGGGCGATGCCAGGCGTGTGTCCGATGAGACACTGACGAGAGCATGCGAGATTCTGGGAGGATCAGCCGAGATCATTGCAGACAGCGCCGTCGCGCCCACGGATAATCGGCAATGGCAACAGATCGAGGAGGAGTTGATGCGGCTGCTTTCCAGGAGGCCGTGCACCCGGGTGACATTGTTGCCGTGTCGGGCCGCAACGTCCACGAGGTAACGAAGCACCTGCAGCGCCTCGTGCAACAAGGACTTATAGAACAGATCGGGGACACGGACCCCTACTATCGTTGTATGACCGGAGGATAAGAATGGCAGATGTACAAACCACCGGCCAGCCGTCGCTGGCCGAACAATCGAATGAAGTAACCCACGTGGTGGGAGTGATGAGCGGCAAAGGAGGCGTGGGCAAGTCGCTTGTTACCGGACTGCTTGCCTGCGCGCTCAGAAAGGCCGGACATGAGGTCGGGATTCTGGACGCGGACGTGACCGGGCCCAGCATCCCGAAGATGTTCGGCATCACGCAAAGGCCCGATATGAGCGAGTTGGGGATATTCCCGGTCAAGACTCGCTCCGGGATCAGGGTCATCTCCATCAATCTGTTCCTGGAAAGGCCCGATGACGCCGTGATCTGGCGCGGCCCGATGATCTCGAACACGGTCAAGCAGTTCTGGCAGGAAGTGTTCTGGGGCAAGCTCGATTACCTGCTGGTGGACCTCCCGCCGGGCACGGCCGATGTGCCGCTGACGGTGATGCAATCGCTGCCCCTGGACTGCGCGGTGATCGTGACGTCGCCCCAGGACCTGGCGGCGATGGTTGTGCGCAAGGCGGTGGATATGTGCCGGCAGATGAACGTGCCCGTTCTTGGACTCGTTCAGAACATGGCCTGGCTCAAGTGCCCGAAATGCGGCGATGTGATATACCCGTTCGGCGAACTCCAATGGAGAGCGGATTGCGCGCGAGATGGGGATTTCTCATCTGCTCGATCTGCCGATCGACCCGGAGATATCGGCCCGCTGCGACGCCGGGACCATTGAGGACTACGCGGCGAATCCCATCGTCGATAAGATCGACCTGATCACCAACGGGCTGACGGCGGTGAAGCAGCCTGAAGAGCGCCGGGGTATGTGATGCGAGTAACGCTCCTACGTTGACAATCTGGCAAGTGACGGGCTCCGGTCGGAGCACGGACTGAGCTTTCTCGTTGAGACCGATGACGGGTCTGTTCTGTTCGACACCGGGCAGAGTGACGCGTGGCTGCACAACCTGATCGCGCTCGGGCGCGATCCCAAGGCGATCAAGGCCATAGCCATCAGTCACGGCCACTATGACCATACGGGCGGGTTGGCGAGAGCCGTTGTCCGAAGCGCCGGACGCGGAGTGCTTTGCGCACCCCGCGTGCTTCGAGCCGAAACATGCGCGGTCGGGCGACGGGATGCGATACATCGGCATGCCGTCGGAGGTCGTGTCGCGGAGGAGCTCATTTGCGCTCAACACAGTCGGCGGTTGAAGATTCTGCCTGGCGCGACTCTGAGTGGTGAGATTCCTCTCAAGACCGCGCCCGCCGTGCGGCAGCAGGTTCGTGTGAAGGAGGCGACGACGTCCAGCAGGACACATTCGAGGACGAGCAGTGCCTGATCGTGCGAAGCGATGACTCCGACCGCGGTGCTGGTCGGCTGTGCTCATCGGGGACTCGAAAACAACCTGCTCGCCGCGATGGATGTGGCGGGAGTTTCGAGAATCGATCTGCTTGCGGGCGGATTCCATCTTGGCGATGCGAGCCGGGACAGGCTGGAGTCCCTCGCGGGCTTTCTGAACAGCGTGGACATGGGGCAGATAGCCTGCTGCCACTGCACGGGCGCGTCCGCTTATGAGTATCTCAGGTCGAAGCTCGGTCCGCGGGTGACATTGGCACGGGCCGGGACGTCCTGGCGCATCTGACAGGGAAGCTAAGTCGATGAAAGAGCTTGTCGTGATAAGCGGGAAAGGCGGGACCGGCAAGACCAGCGTGGTCGCCTCGTTTGCCGCGCTCGCCGAGAACAAGGTGATGGCCGACTGCGACGTTGACGCCGCCGACCTGCATCTGGTCCTGACCCTCAAGTCGTGCGCAGGGAAGACTTCATCGGCGGCAAGACGGCGGTTGTCGTCCCCGAGAACTGCATCGGCTGCGGCAAGTGCGCGGAGGTGTGCCGGTTCGAGGCGGTCAGCTTCGACGGCCCCGCCAACGACGTTGTGGCCAAGACGTATCGGATCGACCCGATCTCCTGCGAGGGCTGCGGGCTGTGCGCGCATTTCTGCCCCGTTCAGACCATCGAGTTCGCGCCGGAGGTCAACGGCGAGTGGTATGTCTCGGAGACGCGGCACGGCCCGATGGTGCACGCCCGGCTCGGCATCGCCCGCGAGAACTCCGGCAAGCTGGTCACGACGATAAGCCGGCAGGCCAAGCAGCTTGCGGAGGAGCGCGGGCTTGGGCTGGCGATCATCGACGGCGCGCCCGGGATCGGCTGCCCGGTCATCGCCTCGATAGTCGGGGCGACGATGGTGCTGCTCGTTACGGAGCCGACGCTTTCCGGCCTGCACGACTGGACAGCGTGGCCGACCTGACCGCCCACTTCAGTATACCGACCGCGGTCTGCGTGAACAAGAGCGACATCAACGACGATATGACCCGGCGGATAATCGATCACTCGACCGCGCGCGGGCTTAGGGTCGCGGGCGACATACGGTATGACCCGCTGTCACCCGCGCGCAGATAGAAGGACTGAGCGTCGTCGAACATGACGGCGGCCCCGCGGCGGCGGACATTCGCGCGCTGTGGGATGCCGTGCGCACGCGACTCGATGACCTGCCAAAGAAAGGACGAGATAGAATCATGAAGATTGCTATCCCCACCTCGAACGGTCTGCTCTGCCCCCACTTCGGGCACTGCGACGAGTTCACCATTGTGGATGTTGACGCGGACGGGGCAACCGTCACCGGATCACGGACGCTTGCCGCGCCCGCCCACGAACCAGGGCTGCTGCCCCGCTGGCTGCGCGAGAACGGGGCCGACGTGGTGATCGCGGGAGGAATGGGCGGTCGTGCCCAGGCGCTGTTTGCGGAGAGCGGAGTGAAGGTGTGCGTGGGCGCTCCCGTGGCGGCACCGGCGGAGATCGTCAAAGCGTATCTGAATGGAACGCTCGAAACTGGAACGAACGTGTGCGACCACTAGGCAGTTCTCGCCTTTGAGCCCCGGAGCGGCCCTTCGATACGCTTCGCTACTCAGGGCCTACGGGTCCTGCGAACGGCAGAGAATATGTATAATGACATTCTGCTGGATCACTTCCTAGATCCAAGACATATCGGTGAGATCGAGGACGCCGACGGCGTAGGGACTATCGGAGATCCCGAATGTGGCGACTTTCTGCGGGTCTTCGTTCGCATGGACGGGGATGTGATCCGCGACGCGTCGTTTCTGTGCCAGGGCTGCCCCGCGGCGATCGCCTGCGGCAGCGCGACCCTGGAGCTTGCGATAGGAAAGAGCGTTCGAGAAGCCGCATACGTGACGGAGGACGCGGTTTCGGAGTATCTTGGGGGGCTGCCGGGCGTGAAGCTGCACTGCTCCAACCTGGGAGTAACGGCCCTAAGATACGCAATCGCGGATTACCTGGGCATTCGCCCGGATAGAGGTAGCAATATGATACATCGTCTCCATTCCGCCGCAAGGCATGCCGCCGAGGAAGCCGGCCTGCTCGACACCGCCCTGCAGGTCGAGATACGCAAGCTTCCGCCTGAGCAGGCTATCGGCAATACCGCCGAGCGCGACTACCCGATCTGGAAGGGCAAGGAGGGCATAGTCGAGGCGCGGATCGGTAATGGGGCGGGGCAGGCGTTCACGGCCGTCCCGGTGAACTTCGACGGGCGGCTCGCCGACGTGCTCGACCTGAACCTCGAAGGGACAGACGAGGTGGCATTGGCGAACCGCGGGGTGTTCGTGGCGGCGGTCAACGCGATGTGCGTGCACCTCGGCATGGCCGACAAGGCCGTCCATTGCAGAGACGAAGGCCCGAAGGAGTGCGCGAAGGACCTGATCACCGTGATCAGGGCCGGCTCGCCCGATGATTCCCGAATCACGTTGATCGGCTGCCAGCCGAGGATGATCGAGACGCTTTCGGCCGCTTACAGCCTCAGGGTGATCGACCTCGACCCGGACAATATCGGCAAGTCGATGAGCGGGGTCACCGTCGAAGGCGAGGAGGCTACCGACGAGGCCCTGGACTGGTGCAACATCGCGCTTGTGACCGGCACCACGCTCGTCAACGGCACGATAGACCGTTTCGTCGGCCTCAAGTGCCACACCGTCTTCTATGGGATCACGATAGCCGGCGCGGCGGCGCTGCTGCGACTGGCGAGGTTCTGCCCGAGAGGGCTGTAGATAACCGCAAACTTGCATGCGCGCCGGCTGCAAGCCGTGAAGCGTGAGTCACTTAGTTTCCGTTTATCCGCAACACGACTTTTGCCGACCTGCCCGCTGCAAACTCGGCAAAGGCCGTGGGGGCTTCATCGATGGGATATGTGTGGGAAACCAAGTCCTGAACCCTCAGTCCGTTGCGATACAGCTTCAGCATGTCGCCGAACTCGCGGAAGTGGTAGAACCAGGAGCCAAGCGCCGTGATGTCACGGCGGATGAAGTCATCGCTGGGCGACAGTGGGATCGCGCCCTGCTCGCCGTTGAAGACGATGGTCCCGCCTTTTCGGACGACTGCAAAACACTGCTTTGCGGTTTCCGGTCTGCCCGCGGCTTCGATGGCGACGTCAACGCCCTGGCCGGCCGTAAGTTCCAGAATCTGGGGTACAGCGTCATCTCTGCCCGCAAGGACAGGCCATCTGGCGCCGAGTTTGGTCGCATAGTCGAGACGGTATTCGGAGAGATCCACGGCCGCCACGCGCCGCCCCAGATACGACTGCAGAAGAACGCTGCCCAGCCCAACCGGCCCCAGGCCGAAGACGGCGACGGTATCGATGTCATCCTGCTTGATCCGCGTCGATGAATGATACGGCACCCCGAGACCGTCGCCGCTTATCAGGACCCCCACCTCCCACCCCACGTCGTCCGGCAGGACGTGGCAGGCGTTCGCGGCAACGAGGAACTGCTCGGCGTGCATGTTCCCGTAGAACTTGAAGCTGCCGCACCAGGTATACTGGCCACGGGCGCAGAACGAGCAGTGTCCACAGCCGGCAATGGCGGATGCGCCCACGCGCTGCCCGACTTTGACCCCCGTCACGTTCTCGCCGACGCGGATAACCACACCCGCCGCTTCGTGCCCGTTATTGCCGGTCGGGTGCCCATCGCCTTTGTAGGCGCCCATTTCGCTCCCGCAGATGGCCGATACGGCGGTCGCAACGACCACCTCGCCCAAGCCCGGCTCCGGTTCGGGCATGTCGATGATCCGCACAATGCTGTTGCCGTCGAACTTGACGCCTTTCATTAGAGTGGAAACTCCTCCTGGACTTTGACGGGCCGGTTCAGTTGCGCCGAACGTTTGAGAGCGGCTTCGAATTGGAGCTCCTGAAGACCCGCCATCCCGGGAACGGGCGGCGGCGTCCCGTTTCGGATCGAATCAAGATAGGCCTCAATCGACTTCTCGAACGACCGGTTGTACTGCTCCCAACGTGAAGTCTGACGGGCCAGGGCGAATGTCTCGTGGCTGCTGCCGGCGTAGTCCAGCACTTCCATGTCGCCGTCCAGATCGCGGAGAGTGAACCGCCCGCCCTCGAAGCTGAAGAGCATCTCGAACAGAGGGAATGTGAAGTTGATGCCGCTCGTGCCGAGAATCGTGCCCGTTGCGCCGGAATCGGTGACGAACGCGGCGGCAACATCAGGCGCCTGCAGACCCGCGCCGCTGTGCTCGCGCACGCCGGATATAGCCGTGATCTCCGTCAGTTGACCGGCGAACTTGTGGACAAGATCGATGCAGTGACTCCAGCATGCGTAGTGCACCAACGCGGTAACCTGTATCGGCTTACCGAACGGTCTTTCGGATAGAATCTTGCTCGCGCGCAGGCTCTGGTCGAAGAAGCGGTAGTTGAATATCATCGCGGTCTCGCAGCCGATCTCGCGAGCCTTTTGCATGATGTCGCGGCCCTTGGTGAAATCATCCTCGGTCACGTGCGCCTGGTCCAGGACGGCAACGAGAGGTTTCTCGAAGAATATGCGCTTCGGGCGGTGCTCGAGGACCGCCATGGCAACATCGTAACGCTGCATCTCGCGGGTCAGGATGAAGACCGTCTCGGGGGAATCGGCCATCAAGTCCTCTATCGAAGATGCGACCCTTCCGCCGCATTTGGCCGCGCAGGCTTCGGCTCTGGCGGGTGTACGGCTGAACAGGGCCAATTCGACGTCCTGCTGTTTGGCAAGGAATGGCAGGTAGTTGCGTTCGGCAACATTGCCGGTGCCGATGACTGCGACTTTCACGTTTCAGACTCCCTCTATTGTGCGCCAGCCTGTGGCAACCGCTCGTATTGCGGTTGTCGTGGCAACATCATACATATCGCATCAGGGCCTGTCAAGCGAAGTGGAACGAGTTCAGTTTTCCGGGAGACTTGTCGTAGGAGGCGTTTCCAAACGCCGATTCCGCGGGCACAACGCCTGGGCATTCGGGTTTTGGAAAACCCTCCTACAGCGGTGCAATTCCCGGAGAACTGAACTCATTCGCGAAGTGGTAGAAGACCAGGAAGAGAAACCGGGGCGGCGAACGGGATTCGCCGCCCCTTATGATCGTAGATCACGGGTTGACCGTGGCGTTGATCACCCTCTTGGTCGTCGAGGTGCTGAAGCCCGCGGGGGGCTCAGCGGACACAGCGGTTGTGCCGACCGCTATCGGGTCAAACGCCGTGGTCACGTAGCCGACGTTGCTGCCGAATGTCACCGGGCTTGTGGTGATCACACCGACAGAGGTGTCCGAGCTCAGCACCGAGACATCGACGCTGAGCCCTCCGCGAACATTCTGATAAAGCGAATATGCGAAGGTCGATGGATCCAGCCGCGCGCCGCGTATCTGCACGTTCGTGTTGGCCGCCGCGACGGTGGTCGTGATAGCCCCCGGCGAATAGATGACGAACCCCGAAGGGTCGATCGTAACCATCTTATTGGAGGTGACGTAACCGGCAGCGGAGGCCGTGATGCTGGTCGTGCCGATCCCGCGCCCCTGAACGTAGAAGCTCTTGCTGCTGGTATTGCTCACGTTGGTGAACGTGATGCTCCCAGTGCCCTCAACGGCCGGGTCGGTCGTGATCGTCGCCTTTGACGGATCGCTGACAGTCACGGTGATGTCCACCGGCGAAGGCGGCGCAGCCTCGAGCGATACGTTGCTCGATGTCCGAAGATCGCGACCCACTGTCTCGTCCTGAGCGTTGATGCCAGACGTTTCAACGGTAGCAATCCGCTGCGTGTCGTCGCTCGGCGTGGAGAAGCCCGCGGGAGTCACAAGGGCAACGGTGGACACGCCCAGCGCCGCTGGGTCGAAGTAGGTGTCTATCAGGCTGACGTTCGAGCTGAACGTGATTGGGCTTGTAGTGATAGTCCCAACCGCCGGATCGGAGCTGGTCACCGTAACATCGACACTCTTTCCGCCCCTGACCGGCTGGTTGGCTGCAAACGCAAGAGTGCTCGCGTCGAGACGAGCCGATCTGACCCTGACCGAGGTATTGGTCGAGTAGACGGTCGTCCGGAAGTCAGCGCTCGGGATATCGATATAGAACCCAGACGGATCGACTGTGACCGTGTAGGTCCTGGAATTGTAGCCGGGAGCGCTGCAGGTTATTGTGGTTGCGCCCAGAGCGCGGCCCTGGACATAGAACGTCTTGTTGTTCGTATTGCTCACTCCGGTGAATGTTACCGACGCCGATCCCTCGGCAGTATTACTGGTCGAGAGTATTGCTTTCGTGGGATCGGCGACCGTGACTGTCACATCGACCGGCGAGGGCGGAACGGCTTCCAGATGCACCGAGCCGGAAGTCTGCAGGTCAACGCCCACCGTTTCGTTGCCGCTGAGCACGTCGGCGGCCGTAACCGTGGCCGGGAGCTGGCCCTGGGTGCTTGGTGTGCTGAAGCCGTCCGGCGGAACGACCGTTACCGTCGTGTTGCCGGGGCCGACCGGGTCGAACTCGACATCCACGTTGTAGCTGTTGCTTGTGAACGTGATCGTGCCGGGCGTTATGACGCCGACCGCCTCATCGGAGCTAGTCACCTGGACGTCAACGGTCTTTCCGCCGCGGAGATTCTGAAAGGACGAATACGCTAGCGTCGTGGCGCTCAGCCGACATGGCCTGATCTGTAATGTCGTGTTCGCTGAGAACGAAGTCGTGTTTATGAACGACCGGTTGTAGATGCAGAACCCGGACGGGCTGATGGTTATGGTGTAAGACTTGGAATTGTAGCCGGGAGCGCTGAGGGTCATTGTCGTTGAGCCGACCTCGCGTCCCTGAACATAGAACGTTTTGCTGTTCGTGTCGCTGACGTTCGTGAATGTGATGCTTGCCGTGCCCTCAAGGACCGGGTCGATAGTCACCGTGGCCTTGGAGGGGTCCGTAACGGTAACCGTGACATCGACAGGCGAGGGAGGGGCCGCCTCGAGGTGGACGACGCTTGTGGTCTGCAGATCGAGACCGACATTCTCCGCGCCGCCGAGCACGTCCGACGCCGTGACAGTGGCCGTGACCTGCTGCCTACTGGTCGGCGTGCTGAACCCCGCGGGAACGCCGACCGACACGGTAGAAGTGCCCGGCCCGATCGGGTCGAAGTAGGCTGACAGTGAACCAGCGCCGTTGGCAAACACGATCGGGCTGGTGGTGATGGTGCCGACCGCCGGATCAGAGCTCGTGACTGGGACACTTGCGGTAATGCCGCCGCGAAGGCGCTGCCAGGTCTGATACGCCAGCGTCGTCGGGTGAAGCCGAGCCGGCCTGATGTCGAGCTCGCGATTGGTGGAGAACGATGTCGTTTCGAAGTTGCCTGGATCGTATATCACGAACCCGGACGGTGCAAGCGTGACCTTGAATGTCTTGCCCAGGCAACCCGGAGCCGTTGCGACCACATCGACCTCGCCGCTGGATTCCAGTCCGTCGATATAGAACGTCGGTATGGCCGTGGACCCTGGCTGCGCATATACCACGATGCTGTCCGTTCCGGTGCCGCCCGCCGTCTTGCAGAGCAGGACCTTTTCCGGATCGGAGCTCATGATGGTTATCGGCAGCGTTGTGCCGAGCGGCACCGGATAGGGAAGCGTGCCGGTATGCTGGTCCCGCAGGTCCTTGCCCACGGTCTCGTCGGCGATCGTCATCTGCTGCCGGGGCGCCGCCTCGACGATCAGGTATTTGACGTCGCTGAGCTTGGCTGGGGGAACGGTGGCGTCCAGCACGCCGCGCACGGTCACGAAGTCATCGTTGCAGATGCCGTGTCCGGGCGAGATCACGCGTGTGCTGTACACGCCGCCATCGTTGACCTGGAACGTGTTTTCGTCGATGTAGGCTGCCCGGCCCCAGACCTTGAAAAGATACTGCGACGAGGCCGGGACCGCGACCGATTCGCGGAGGCTGTCGTTGGATGTCCCGCACACCTCCACGGTCGTGTAGGAACCGGACGTGTCCTGAGACGAGTTATCAGCTGCGTCTCTGGCGATCACGGTTATGTTGTGGCTGCCCAGAGCCGAGTTGACGGGAATATCGCCTTCCCAGGTGTTCCCGCTTGTGTTCTCCAGCGCAACGGCATCAGCCACCACGCCGGTGACCCCGACATCATCGGTTGCTACCACAGCCACGTGGACCGTGTCATACTTAGCAACCATCGGGGGAGTCGCCACGACCGATGAGATCGTGGGCGCGGTTATGTCACTGCCGAATGCCGGCAGCGCCATCCCAAGCGCGATCAGTGCTGTCGCAACCAGCATCACTCGTGTTGCTACCATGTGCCCTTCCCATCCTTTCTCTCTGCAGACAGCGCACCCGAGCATCGACAGGTTATGTATGTCTCATAATTCTCGCGCGCCCGGCCGCATATCCGCATCTACAGTTATGCCCCACGAAACGTGTTTTGTCAAGTCCATTTCTCCCCCTCTGATCTGACGTGCTGCTGCGGCTGTCCGAGAGCGCTGTAACGCTCAACGCCCTGTTTGAGGCCTGCGGGAGCCGAGGTACAAGGTAACGCAGGGGGTGTGGTGTTGAGCGAGATGGATGCAAGGGTCGTGGAGGCAGTGATAGAGATCCCGGCGGGCGCGCGGAACAAGTACGAATTCGATCCCGACGCCGGAGTTTTCCGGCTCGACCGCGTCCTCTACTCATCCGTCCACTATCCCACCGACTACGGCTTTGTCCCCGACACGCTCGCCGAGGACGGCGACCACCTCGACATACTCGTGATAGTCGAGGAGCCGACCTTCCCCGGCTGCCACGTCCGCTCGCGGCCGGTGGGCGTGCTGAACATGCTCGACGTCAACGGAGAGGACCAGAAGATCCTCGCGGTGGCGGTGGGCGATCCGCGCTACGCCGAGGTCAACGACATCGACGACCTGTCCCCGCACTGGCTGCGCGAGATCGAGAACTTCTTCGGCACGTATAAGACGCTCGAGGACGTGCCGACGAACGTCCAGGGCTGGGATCACGCGGACCGGGCGATGAAGGTCATCGAGGAATGCAGGGCGCGTTACGATGGCGCGTGAGACCTGTTTGCTGCTACGTACTCCTCCACCCCCAACCTCTCGTACTGCTCCCTCGGCGCGTCGTTGGCTTTCATGAGCTCGACCATCAGCTCGGTCATGCGCTTCTCGGCGGCTGGGTCGGTGATGGGCGTGAGCTGGCCGGGGTCGCGTTCGAGGTCGAAGAGCATGGTGCCGAACTTGTGATGGTGCGGCCAGCCGGGCGAGGGTGTCTTGAGCACGGGCATACCCTTGGTGAAGGAGAACGGCTCGGAAAGCGTCGCGTTGCGGAGCTCCTCGAGGCGGAAGAAGCCGCGCATGTGGGTGGGCATCAGGGTGTAGTTGAATAGCGGCACGTTGTCGGGATCGACCGGCGCGCGCATGTAGACATAGCGGCCGTCGGTGCAGTTGATGTGAGCGCCGAACGTGCCGTAGAGGATAGCGTCGTGGACGGGCGCGTCGCTTGCGACCGTGTCGCGCAGCGGGCGGCCGAGCATGTCGGGAGTGCGGTCAACGTTGAAGTACTCCAGCAGCGTTGGGGCGATGTCGATGGTCTGGACGAGCGCGTCGCGCCGTTCATCCGCGCACCCGCAGCGGGGGTCCCAGATGAAGAACGGCGTGTTGGCAAGCTCGTTATACCACGGCATCGCCATCTTGGCCCAGTGGTCGTGCTCGCTGAGCAGGAACCCGTGGTCGGTGTTGACGATCAGCATCGTGTCCTTCCAGAGGTTGTGACGGTCGAACGCGTCGAGGACCTTGCCCAGATGCGCGTCGCACATCGACACCAGCGCCGCGTACTCATAGCGGCAGTGCTCGACCTGATCCCGCGGCTGCGTGACCGGGCCGTATTTGGGCCAGTAGAACTCGGGGCCGTCGTAAGCGTGTGGGTAGAGGTCCTTGTAGTGCTGGCAGGAGAAGAACGGCTCGTGCGGGTCGAAGGTCTCGATGTGCAGGAACCAGTTGTCGGCGTCTTTGTTGGTCTCGATGAACTCCAACCCCTGGCGGAACGTGCCGGCCTGGGGCTGGTCGCACTCGTCGCGCATATACTTCCGATTGACCAGGTGCTCGCGGCGCATCTGGCCGGGAGTCTCGACGGGCTGCGGTTCGGCGACCTCGCCCTTCCAGATGTCGCTTTCCTGGCCGCGGCTGATCTCGAACGATGAGTAGCGCGGGTGATAGGTCGCGCCGCCGTCCTCCCAGTAGTGGTAGTGATCGCTGCAGAGGTGGGTGTAGACGCCGTTCTCCTTCAATATTTGCGGCATTGAGTCGTCGAACGGCTCCATCGGCCCCCAGGCGCGATGCAGGAAGTTATACCGCCCCGTATGAATCTCGCGCCGCGCGGGCATACATGGCATGCTTCCGACGAAGGCGTTGGTGAACGTCACCGTCCGCTTCGCCAGCCGCGCGAAGTTGGGCGCGACCGTCCAGTCGCAGCCATAGGGCGGCAGGAAGCGGCGGTTGAGAGAGTCGAACATTACCATTACTGCTTTCATCGGATCCTCCAGTTTAGTCGTAGTCTACGATTTGCGATTCACGGCGGTCTCAGGCGGCGCCGAGCCCGACATCATAAACCCAACCTCTCGTATTGCTCTGCCGGCGCGTCATTCTGCCGCATCAGCCCGACCATCAGCTCGATCATGCGCTTTTCGGCTGCGGGGTCGGTGATGGGATGCAGTTGGCCGGGATCGGATTCGAGATCGAAGAGCATTGTGCGGAGGTCGTGGACCTCCTGCCGGGGGAGGGCACTCTGAGCAAAGGGCAGTCCTTGCTGAACGAGAACGGCTCGGACAGAGTCGCTTCCTTGAGTTCGTGGGGCTTGAAGAAACCCCTTATGCGCGTTGTCATCAGCGTGTAGTTGAACAGCGGCGCACTGCTGGGATCGACCGGCGCGCGCATGTAGACGTAGCGGCCGTCGGTGCAGTTGACGTGCGCTCCGAACAAGCCGAAGAGCGCGGCCTCGCGGACGGGAGTATCGTTGGCGATGGTATCGCGGAGCGGGTGGCCCTGCATATCGGCGGGCCGGTCAACGCCGAAGTACTCCATCAGCGTCGGGGCGATGTCGATCGTCTGCACGAGTGCGTTCCGCTCGACGTTGCAGCATCCGCATCGCGGGTCCCATACAAAGAACGGCATGTTGGCGAGGTGGTTGTACCAGGGCAGGTAGCTCTTTCCCCAATAGCCGTACTCGTCCAGCAGGTACCCGTGGTCGGTGTTGACGATCAGCATCGTGTCCTTCCACAGATTGTGCTTGTCGAACGCGTCGAGAACCTTGCCCAGATACGCATCGCACATCGAAAGCAGCGCGGCGTATTCGTAGCGAATGTGCTCCACCTGATCGGGCGGCTCGGTGGCCGGGCCCGTCTCGGGATAGTAGAACTCAGGACCCTTGTAGTCGTGCGGGTAGAGGTCTTTGTACTTCTGGCACGAAAAGAACGGCTCGTGCGGGTCGAACGTCTCGATCGTCAGGAACCAGTTATCCTCATCCTTGTTGGTCTCTATGAACTCCAGGCCCTGGCGGAATGTGCCGGCCTGGGGCTGATCTTCTTCGCACTGAAGATACTTCCTGTTGACCAGGTGCTCCCGCCGCCACCGGCCGGGTCTTGGGGTGGTATCAGGTTCGGCGACCTCGCCCTTCCAGTAGTCGCCTTCCTGGCCCCGGATGTTCTCGTACGAGGAGTAGCGAGTCATATATGTCGCCCCGCCGTCCTCCCAGTAGTGGTAGTGATCGGTGACGAGATGCGTGTAGACGCCGTTCTCCTTCAGAATCTGTGGCATTGAGTCGTCGAACGGTTCCAGCGGCCCCCAGGCGCGGTGCAGGAAGTTGTAACGCCCCGTGTGAATCTCGCGGCGGGCGGGCATGCAGGGCATGCTGCCGACAAAAGCGTTGGTGAACTTGACCGTCTTTGTCGCCAGCCGCGCGAAGTTGGGCGTGTGAGTCCAATCGCAGCCATAGGCCGACAAGAGGTGGCGGTTGAGAGAATCGAACATCACCATTACTGCTTTCATTGACGATTTCCTATTGACGATTGACGATTTGGCGGGTGGACGGGGGCGGCGCGTATCAGCGCCGCCCCTGAACCCTACTGGCAGCTTCGCGACGAGTGCTCTGCAATCCTGCCCGGTCACTCGTGCAGGTGGAGTTGGGCTTTGCCGCCGAGGCTAGGGTTTCTTGGCGAGCGGCGTGCTGCGCGGTGGGTAGATGAAGGGCTTTGCCTCGCTTGTGATGCCCGCGGCCGCTATCACTTCGCCGGTCCCGATGTCAACGGTGTAGGCGACGGGCTTGTCGTCTTTGCGTCCCGACACGAACGCCCAGCGGCCGCCGACGAAGTCGTAAGTCTGCATGATGACGCCGGGGATCTTCGCGATCACGTCATGATTTCCAGTGAACCACACCTTCGCGACCTCGACGGCCGGCTTGCCGTTCTCGGTGATCTGGCTGATCTCGAGCGACTGGCTCCTGTTGAGCATGTACTCGGGGCCGGGGAACTCGTGGGCTCCGACCTGCTTCCAGGCGGGCTTGGCATCGCCAGGCGACATTTCGTAGCACATGGGCGCATCGTTGGTCTTGGAAAGGACCATGACCTTGTCGTTCGACCAGGCGATGCTGCCGGGCCGGACGTTGTCCGGGAGCGCCAGGGCGGTTGATTTGGCCTTGCTGCCGTTGACGGGAGCGACCATGACGCCCCACTCGCGTCCCAGCATCGGCTTGACGAACGCCGCCCATTTGTCCTGCTTGTCGTTGAGCGCGGCGGCGCCGAATTCGAAAGCGCTGTAGAGCTTCTTGGTCTTGCCGGGCTGGGCCGCGTTGATGAGCAGAAGATCGAAGCCCGAGCGGGATGTGCGGCGGGTGGCTATGATCGCGCCCTTGGCCTGCGGGTAGATGTCGGTGACGCCCGAGGCGAGGCGGGTGCAGTTCGTGCCGAGCAGGGAGCACTGATAGAGGTCGCCGTTGAGGTTGGGCTCATTCTCGACCGGCTTCGTGTAGAGCAGGGAATACGACCACGTTGAGACCGGGCCGGCGTACTTGATGGATTTGGAACTCGTGGTGTAGAGATATGTGGTGCTGCCGGCCTTGAGGGTGACACGGAAGCCCGGCGTCAGGACCTGCGCGTACATCTTGCCCGGTTCGGGCATGCCAAGCGCGGCGTCCGGCCATGTGACGGGCTGCGAATCGACGAGGGCGATCTTGCTCGTCTTGAGCTTGAGCCTGGCGGCAAGGTCGGACTTGCATTTGGTGACGATCGAGCTCGTGGCTTTTTTGGGCGCCGCCGCGGACGTCGCGGTCGGCCAGAGAACGGCGGCGGCGAGAGCCGCAAAGATGAGATATGTGTTGTGGCGGTGCTTCATAGTGGTTTCTTCCTCTCCAGGCAAACTACCCTACAATGAGTTAGACCCCTCAAGGCACGCCTCTCTTCAAGCATCGGGGCCAGAGACATGATCGGCTTGCTCTGCGAGGAACCGTAGATCGAAGGGCTCGTATCGCGGGACGAGATGCAGCCGACTACTACAGCGCTTCGCGTGCGGACGGCACCTTGATGCCGAAATCCAGGAGAGGGTTGCTGCTGGAGTACTTGCGCCGGGTAATTCTTTGTACCGTGGGCACGTACGCGCCATTGCGCAGCTCGTACCATTCCGCCCACTAGCGATGTGGGCGTAGAGTGGCCTTCGATTGCCGCCCCAAATCATGCCGGAGTACACGAGCGTGCGACGGCTTGCGATGGCCCGTCGCCGACAGCCACAACGCCGCCTTCAGAGTAGTGCGACAGCGCGCCGGACTGTGTACCGATCAGTGCTCACGGTTGCCGCTCCGTCCGCCCACCGGTAGGCGGGGACTCCAGCGGCAGTCGCTGCCGCCGCATAGCTCTACCTCCAATGAGATCAGCGCCCGTCTCCCTTGAGATCGTCAGCGTGGATAGGCCAGAATCTCGGATCCGACACGCACACCGGTGGCGAGGAGCCGGTTGTCCCTCTGGCAACAAGCACCATCACCGGGTCCGGGGCCCCGTCTCCCAGATCTGAGCACGTAGGCACGGCTTCCGCGGCGGTGCAGGCCCGCTCCTTGCGGCCGTCTGCCATCGAAGTCGGCGGTTATTAGCTTTGTCCACATCATACCACTTCGGCAGTCCCGGAAAGCTCCGGCGGGGGCTGGGCGCAAAGTGAGAGTCGCGTGTCCAGGAGAGGTCGCCGCCGCCGTGTGTGGTGAGGAGGCGCGATCTGCCTCCGGTGCTTGGGACCGTGTAGAGCCCGGATTCGGTGGAATACGCGATCGTTTTGCCGTCCGGGCTGAAGGTGGCGCCGGTCACGAGCGGCCCGCCGGAGAGCTTGCGCTGATGCGCGCCGTTGCTGTCGATCACGTAGAGGCCGATGTCGGCGGAGTTCTCCTCTCCTCTGAAGGCGATCTTGCTGCCGTCGGGGCTGAACAGCGGATAGAACGCACGCGAGTTCTGCGTCGTGAGCAGCCGTTCGTGCCTGCCGCGAGTGTCTATCAGGTAGATCAGGTCATGTCTGCCGCCGCGCTCGCTTGTGAACGCGATGGTCCTGCCGTCAGGGCTGAAGACCGGGCTTCTTCCCTTCGCAAGGAAGCGGCGGTTTCGGCCGTCGAGGTCGGCGGTGTAGATGCGATAGTCGGGCCACTCGCCGGTTAGAACGCGATGCGTTTGCCGTCCGGCATGAACGCGAGGTCATACCCCTTAGTCATAGAGAATGTGCGGCGGTCGGTTCCGTCCACGTTCCGGATGACGAAGACGGACTTGCCGGAGGTATGAGAGATCGTGCCGACGAGGCGGGAATCGGGGCTGAATGTGGGATCGCTAACGGAATCGCCGCCCGCGAGCCGGAACAACCGCTTGTGGCCCGCGCTGAACACGTAGGCGCCCTTGTCGGAGACCGTGCCGTATGGACCTGCCGTCGGGGCTGGCCTGGATATTCCAGGCCTCGCTCCAGACCAGGGGCCGCAGATCCTAGCCGTCCGGGTTGATGGCGAACAGGCGCATGAGGCCGTTGCACTGCGCCTGAAGCAGGATCGTCTCCCGCCCGGGCGCGCGCAGGATGGCGACAGTCAGAACGGCTGCCGCAGCAATGCATATCAGAACAATCGCGGGGATGAACCAACTCCGGTTGCGCACGCCCTGGGCCTCCATGCCTCAGTAACGCGGCATATCCGGCGTCCGTTTACGCGGTTGCCGCCGGGGGGAGCAGGAGCAGGAGTTCTCGTGTGCGTCGTTGAAACTCACTCTTTATACGTAAAGGACGATGGACATGGGAGAGACTAGACTATGAAGCCGAGCACCCTCACAGTGTTTGACATATTCCAGATGGAGCGAAGGTATGTTGTGCCCCTGTTCCAGCGGCCTTACGTTTGGAACCAGTCGAAGCAGTGGGAGCCGCTGATGGGCCGACATAATCGGCAAAGCTGACCGCATTCTGAATACTGATGATGCCGCGTCTGAGCAAATACGCAAGCACTTCTTGGGGGCTGCGGTCATTGGTCAGATACGTACATTCTGGCAAAACAGGTCTCCGCCATGGACGTCATAGATGGTCAGCAACGCCTAACAACACTGCAAGTGATTCTGTGCGCGCTCCGGGATTTCGCCACGCTCAATGAGTTTGCTGACACACTAACTGAGCTAAAGAGAGTTACGGAGAACACCTGCAGACGAGAGCAGGAGTTCGAGACCTACAAGGTGTGGCCGACGACCGGTGACAGGCTGGTGTATGAGTCAGTGCTAACCGCAGGATCGCCGGAAGAGGTGAGAGCGCGGCATCCATTGGTTCGGGCGAAGTACGCGAGGAAACCGAGTCCGCGCCCGCTATTGGTGGGCGCCTATCTCTTTTTCTTCGAGAGTATAGACGCGTATGTCAAAGATGGTCGGCGCAGTATGGAGGAAGGCTCAGAGAACCCAGCCCTGCCGACTTGTGAGACTGAGAAGAGACTGGATGCGCTAATCGGAGCGATCACGAATTACATGGAGCTCGTCATAATCGAGCTTGAGGAGAGGGATGACCCACAGGTCATCTTCGAGACCCTGAACGCGCGCGGCGAGCCCCTGCTCCCGTCCGACCTCCTGCGGAACTTCGTGTTCTTGGAGGCTAGTAGGGCCCGTGAAGATGTTGATAGGCTCTACAAGTCCTACTGGTTTCATTTCGACGATGCGTCCGACCAGTTCTGGAAGGCGCAGCAGACAATAGGCAGGTTCAAACGGTCTCGCATGGATGTGTTCGTGTTCCATTATCTGACCAGCAAGACCGGACTCGACATCTCAATCAACCATCTCTTCCAGGAATTTCAGAGGTGGTGGCACTCGACCCAGGGGAGCGTGGAGGCGCGGGCTGCAGGATATCTGCGCTGCTAGCGCAGTCTACCGTGAGCTCCTACAGCCCGCCGGCGCAGGAAGGCTGGCGCTGTTCTGCGAGCGCCTTGCGCTGCTGGAATACCGGTTACCGTCCATCCTTGTCTGCTCTTCCTCACCACAGACGGCGCTGCTAGCCTGATCGAAGGAGAGCTCGATAGCATCCTTGAGGATATCGAATCATACCTGGTAAGGCGGGCTGTGTGTGGGATGGCTCCCAAGAACTACAACAGGTTGTTCTTGATACTACTGAGGGCGTTACGGGAGAGCGTAGACAACGGAGAGGCCATCGACGGATCCCTAGTGAGGCAGATGCTGTCTGAGCCTCAGGGCGAGAGTGTGCGTTGGCCCACCGATGGCGAGTTTGAGAAGGCGTCGGCTGCTGCGGCCGATCTATGCGGACTGCCTTCGAGCAGGGTCAGATGGAGCTAACGCTGGATCCACAGATGGAGTCGTCCCGCATGAGACGGGCCTTCCGGGGACCCTCGCCCTCGACGCGGATGGCACGGTATACGCCAGCACTGGCTATCGTGGTCAAAGAGGAGATGACGCCGCCGACCCGATGAGAGCGACCTGGGAGAGGGATCAGATTCTGCACACGTTCGGGAACCTCACACTACTCACTCAGCCACTCAATTCATCAGTAAGCAACGGTCCGTTCTCCCAGAAGCGTCCCAATATCGCAAAGCAGAGCCGTCTCAGGATGAATGCATACTTCCAGGAGTTCGAAAACTCGGACGTACGGAATCAAGATCCAATTCTGGTGCGCGGACAGAAGCTCTTCGAGGTGGCCAAGCGAGTGTGGCCCGGCCCCGGACGGCGAGGCCTAAGCCAGCCTGCACTAGCTTCCGCGTTCTCTCCGGAGCACGTGTGCCTGCTCGCGGGCCGGCCCACAGCTTCTACCCCTCGAAAAACACCAGCGGCACCAGGCCCACCGTCGGCCTGCCCGGCGCGAGGATCTCGAGGATGGCGCGGGTGGTGCCCTCGACGATGGCGTCCGGCGTGATCTCGACCGTGACCTCGTATGGTTCCGGCTTCGGCGAGCGGTGCAGCGTGAGATGGCTCGGCGAGCTGGACGTGATGTCCCAGCCCTCCGGCAGGTGCCATCGCAGCTCGACGTGGCGATGGTCCGGCATCAGGTTCTCGAAGATGACCTTCATCGTGAACGGCTCGCCCACGACGATGTCCGGCTCGCGGCCGTAATCGACCGTCACCCGCGTGTGGATGAAATCGTAGGTGACCGAGTACGGCGAGCGGTCCCATATCTGCTTTGCGACGCGGCCGTCCAGCAGCGCGTCGGGCGAGACGGCGGACAGGTCGGTCTTGCCGCCGGTGACGTCCACCTCGGCGCCGTAGGCCGCCAGCATGTGCGGGACCTGCCACATCACGTGGTCGGTAAGCTCGTTAAGGGAGCCGGGGAACCAGCCCGAGCCGCGGTCGATGGCGACGGTTTTGATGCTGTCGCCGATGGGCTCGATCCACTCGTCGGGAATCCCGTCCTTGCCGAGGATGATGCCCAGCGTCGCGCCCAGGGTGGCGGCGGTGCAGTCGGTGTCGTCGCCGCAGTTGGTTGCGATGATGATCGACTTGCCGAAGTCGCCCTCGCCATACATCCAGCCGATTATCACGAACGCGACGTTCGCCGGCGCCTGGAACCAGCCCAGGTCCTCGCTGTCCTTGACGACCGCCTCGCGCGCCTCCTGCCAGGTCTTGCCGCCCGCATGCGCGTCGAGCACGACCTTGATCGCGCGGGCGACGCGGCAGTCCGGCGGAATCTTCGACAGGCCGATCTTGATGAGCTCGTCGCGGTCGGATATGACGAATGCCGCGCTCTGGACTGCCGATGTGAACAGCGCGGCGTTGGTGCCCTCGCCGCCGCCGTGATCGACCGATGCGTCCTCGTAGGCGTAGCGGATCGCGATATCCGGGCAGCCCGGCGCGAGACACGCCCATATCTCCGAGCGAATCCACGCGCCGTTGGAGTGCTTCCAGTTGTTGTGGTATTCGCCCGACAGCGGCGGCAGGATGCCCGCCTTCATGTTGGACTTGCAGATGCCGTATTCGTTCCAGGGCGGCGGGATGTAGTTGAGCCAATACTCTCCGAGCACGCGGTTGTTGACGCCTTTGGGGCCGCGCTCCTCGACTGCCTTGAGCCAGACGAGCTGGAGGTCGAGGTCATCGTTGGGCATCGGTTCGCCTTTGGGCGTGACGTAGCCCTTGACGTCGAGGACGTCGCGGCGGCCCTCGAACGGTCCGCCGAGCGTGCCGCCGATGTTCTTTCCCATCCAGCAGCCGTAGATCTTGTTGCGTAGTTCGTCGCGGTTGATCGCTATTCGTGCCATAACACTCTCCCTTGAGTCGCGGGTTTCGGCGTTCATTATAGCACGGATGGTCGGCTGCCAATCGCGAAAGCCCGAAAGGAATGAGTTCAGTTCTCCGGGAACTGCACCGCTGTAGGAGGGTTTTCCAAAACCCGAATGCCCAGGCGTTGTGCCAGGGAATCGGCGTTTGGAAACGCCTCCTACGACAAGTCTCCCGGAAAACTGAACACACACCCCGAAAGAAAAGAAAGCCCGGAAGGGAGGATCGCGGAGGCGCGGAAGTGGCGGAGACGCTGAGAATGGAGGGGAGGCGGTTTCGCGCGGATTTCGGGCTGGGTACGCTAGTCGGGGCAGGATGGGAGAAGCGAGATGGACGTCCAGAAGTTCATGAATCAGGCGGTCGATTACGTGTCGCGGTTCGGCGTGCGACTGATCGGGGCGATCGCGCTGTGGATCGTGGGGCGGTGGCTGATCAGGCTGGCCGGCGGGCTGTCGCGGTCGGCGATGGCGCGGCGGCACATGGACGAGACCCTGATCAACTATGCCGCGTCCACGATCACCGGCCTGCTCAACATCATACTGATCATTTCGATACTCGGCGTGTTCGGGGTGCCGACGACGACGTTCGCGGCGCTGATCGCCGCGATCGGCCTGGCGATAGGGCTGGCGTGGAGCGGCCTTCTGGGCAACTTCGCGGCGGGCGTGTTTCTGATGATCCTGCGGCCGTTCAAGGTCGGCGACATGATCCAGGCCGGGGGCGTGGTGGGGACGGTGACCGAAATCGGGCCGTTTGTGTGCAAGATGGACACGCTGGACAACGTGCATACGATGGTCGGCAACAGCAAGATCTTCGCCGACAACATCGCCAACTTCTGCACGAACCCCTATCGCCGAGTCGATCTGTTCATGCAGCTCGATCACACGGAGAACGTGGCTGACGTGATCGCGACGCTCAAGGGGCGAATCGCGCAGATCCCCAACGTGCTTACCGATCCGCCGCCAATGATCGAGGTGCTCGATCTCAACCTCAACGGCCCGAACCTGGTGGTGCGTCCGTTCTGCTCGAACGAGCACTACTGGCAGGTGTATTTCGACACGTTCAAGACGATGTGGGAGGTCAGCGTGGAGAAGCGCTACGCCGTCCCGACGCGCCACCTCGTCGTCGAGGGCGGCCAGATGGCGTTCGAGGAGGAAGAGAAGCCGGCCGCGGCGGGGATCTAGGGTGACCTCACTCTCCCTGTCCGATTGGCAGTCGTCGGACCCTGATCGTGGACTCGGTGACCACGACGAACGCGCCGGCGGCGAGATCCTCTGCGCAGTCAGACAGCACTACGGCGAGGCGGGGATTGACTTTGGCCGGACGCATGCTTGCCAAACGGAACAACACGATGCTGGGTAGCACCTGGCCACTTTCCGACATCAGCTTGCCAAAACCCAGGTCGGCTGTGAGGAGTACGTACTTCTCATCGTGGGCTTTGGCGAGTATCTTCTCATCGGTCAGCCTGCCAAGCCCCTGGTCCCAGAGATGGATGGCATGATGTCCGGCCGCACGCAACGCATCTACGACCCCTGGGGATATTCCCATATCGGCAAGAAAGCGCATAGAGGTCCCTTATGCAGCGTAGGTTATCTCATCGCTGGCGGTCCAAGCCGCGTACTTCAAGGCCTGCGTGATATCCTCATCCTCGAGATAGGGGTAGGCCTCCAGTATCTCCTGTCTAGTCATGCCGTCTGCTACGAGATTCACCACCAGCGTGGCTGATATGCGCATGCCTCTGATGCATGCCTTGCCGCCGAGGATGTCACGGTCGAATGTGATTCGGTCGAGTTTCATGGTCCGCCTCCGCCGATATTATACCGTACACGGTCGTCTGGGGTTCGATCACTCCAGCGAATCCAGCGCCCTAAGGCCCGCTGACGCGGCGGCTTGTTCTATGGCGGGGAGGTTGTCGCCCTTGACGACGAAGACCGCGCGCCGGCCGCGTTCGAGGATGCAGCCGTAGGCGTCGGAGATGTTGAGATCAGCCGATTCCATTGCTTTGGCGAGCTTGACCAGGCCGCCGGGCTGGTCGGGGATCTCGATGATCGCGACCTCGTTCGTGGCGACGGTCATGTTCGCGTCGGCAAGTACCTTCCGGGCGCGGTCGGGCTCGGCGGTGAGGAGCTTGAACACGCCGAACTGGCCCTCGTCGGCGAGTTCCAGCGCCAGCAGGTCGATGCCCGCCCCGCCCAGCAGCTCGGCGATCCTGCTCAGCTTGCCCGGCTTGTTCTCAACGAATACCCGCAGTTCCTTGTACATCGCTTCGCTCCCAGTTACAAGTTGGAAAGTTGAAAGTTGAAAGTTGGCACCGACCGGTCGCTCACTTTGAACTTGCAACTTGGCACTTTCAACTTCTTTCGTCTATGACCCGCTTCGCCTTGCCCTCGCTGGCGGGGAGGCTGCCGGGTTCGAGTACGTCGATCTCGGCCGTGAAGCCGATCTGCTCTCTTGAGCTGCCTCTGCAGGTCGCCGCGCAGCTTGCGCAGGGCCTCCATCGAGCCGTCGAAGCCGGTCTTGGCGATCTCGACCTTCACGGTCATCTGGTCCAGCGCCGCAGCCTTTGTGAGATGGATGACGTAGTTCCCACCCAGCCACTTGTGGCGCATTATGACTTCCTCGATCTGGCTCGGGAAGACGTTGACCCCGCGCACGATCAGCATGTCGTCGGAGCGCCCCACGAATCGCGTCAGCCGCACGTGCTTGCGGCCGCACGGGCACTCGCCGGTCATCTTGGAGGTCAGGTCGCGCGTGCGGTAGCGCAGGATCGGCATCGCGGTGCGGCGCAGCGTGGTCATGACAAGCTCGCCGACCTGGCCGTCCGGGACGGGCTGCAGCGTGTCTCGGGTCGATGATCTCGACTATGTAGCTGTCCTCCCAGATGTGCATACCGTCCTGGCACTGGCACTCGAACGCGACGCCCGGCCCGTTCATCTCGGACAGGCCGTAGCTGTTGAACGCCTTGAAGCCGTAGAGGTCCTGGAGCTTGAGCCGAAGCTCCTCGGTGTATGGCTCCGCTCCGAGCGCGGCGATCTTGATGCCGAGGCTTTTCGGATCGTCGCCGTCCGCGACCATGCGTTCCGCGACGTGCATGGCGTAGCTGGGCGTGGCGTGGATGACGGTGACGTGGAAGTCTCGAATGAGCATTATCTGGCGGGCGGTGTTGCCGGCGCCCGGCGGGGATCGTCCACATTCCCAGCCGCTCCGCGCCATAGTGCAGGCCGAGCCCGCCGGTGAACAGCCCGTAGCCGGACATGTTCTGGAAGACGTCCTTGGATGTCGCCCCCGTCATCGCCAGGCACCGTGCCATCAGCTCCGCCCAGTTGTCCACGTCGGCGCGGGTGTGGAAGATGGCGGTGGGCTTGCCGGTGGTGCCGCGGACGTGTGCATGCGGATGACCTGCTCGGGATCGACCGTGAGCATCGGTGTCCGGGTAGCTGAGCCGGAGGTCCTCTTTGGCCGTGAATGGCAGTCTGGATATGTCATCGCGCGAGCGGATGCCGGCGGGGTCGATGCCAAGCTCTTTGAACTTCGCCGAGTAATACGGCGACTTCGCCGCCTGCGCGACGCTCGCCGCGAGCGCCTCGGACTGGGAGTCCGCAATCTGCGCCGTGCTCATCCACTCATATTTCGCGCCGATTCTGTCTGCTAAGTCGATCATCTCATTCCACCTTCTCACATTCGAGTGTTCTATACGGACCCTCAGACTACCTGCGACATCAGCGCGATTAACCCGTTGACAATTGCCGAGTCCGGGGCTACACTCCCAATTGACTGGCCGGTCGGCATCTGAGCCGCCGGATTCATACAAACCCCGGAGGAAACGGATGCGGGCGATCACAATTGTCTGCCTGATACTGATTGCGGCGAACGCGGCGTGTGCTGGCGTCATGGTCAGCATACCTATGGATCAGCAGATCGATATCGGCCTGGGCGATGCGATCATGGACTTCACCGACTTCTACTCCGACCCGGACGGCGGACTCGCGCGACGGAACCTGACGATGGACTACGGCGGAGGCGGGTGGTATTTCGGCCCGACCGTTGACTTCACCAAAGCCGGCTACGGCCCGTCACTCGACCTGTCCCAACCCGGCGTAGAGATCCAGTTTGAGGCTCGATACTTCCAGGGCGACGGCAACACCAACCCCTACGCCGACTGCGGCATCTGGGCCATGCTGTTTGACGCGAACGGCAGAACTCACGGCATCGGCGGGGAGTATGGCCCCGACCACCCCGACCCGCCGTATCCGGCCTGGCAGGTCTGCAGCGACGACATGACCCTCGAAGGCTGGCCCGACGACCCAGACTTCGACCTGACACAGGTCACGGGCATTCAGTTCTTCGGCACGGACTGGTCGGGAGTGGGCAATGACTTCGTGGACATCAGGAAGCTCCTTATCACCGACCCCGCCATCCACGACCCCGTGCCGATCGCGCAGGCAAAGAACGCCGCCGACGACCAGTCGATAGAGATAGCGGGCGTCGTGAGCGCGTCGCTGCCGCGGCTTGGGTTGTTCTATGTCGAGGACCGGCAGCGCGTCTGTGGTATTCAGGTCAGAAGCGACACAATGCCCAGCGCCGGCTCGGGAATCTACGTGCAGGGAACCGCACACACGGATCCGGACACCGGCGAGATGTATATCGCGTGCGACAAATGGAGAGCATCTCCGCCCGGGTCCGTTGCGCCGCTGCTGATGACCTCGCGGTCACTGGGCGGCGGCGAGTTCGGCAGACAGTGTGGTGTGGACGGCGGCGTGGGACTGAACAACGTCGGCCTACTGGTGCGGACCACGGGCGAGGTGACGAACGCCGCGTCCGATAACAGTTGGGCGCTTGTGAACGGCGGCGGCGGGCCCGACGACGTGTTTGTCGATCTCAGAGGCCTTCCGTTCAGCGAGAGGCCGACGATATCGGTCGGCCAGATGGCCGCGGTGACGGGGATATCGACGATCTACGCGGACTACGATTCGACAAAGCGCCCGGCGGTTCTGGTGCGGTGCGCGTCGGACTGCACCGACGTACTCAGTCCGGGCAATGAGCCTAAGATGCTGAGGGCCGCCGTCGTGAATTTCGACCCGTTCTGCCCCGGCTACGGCGGCGTGCGCACGCCATGTTGCCATGCGGGTTCAACGATCCGCATGCGCTCATCGAGGGCTATACGACGGATCTGTTCCACTGCAGCGACTGGTGGTGCCGGTATCAGGTGACGAGCTGGTACGACGCCGACTACCACCCCTATTTCGAAGACGGCTTCAGCTATGAACCCGACGAATACGTCTACGCCTGGGACCACAGAGACACGACGCCGCTGCACTCCGGAACGACCGACTACATCAGGCTTCTGACCGACCCAAGCTACCCTCACAACCAGCCGACCACACTCGCGCAGCGCATCGAGAACGACGAGATCGATGAGGTATTCGTTACGGGCGCGTGCTACGCATGGGCGGGATGGGAGTCGGCCATGGCCGGCCCGAGCCCGTTCTTCGTCAACGGCGGAACCTACACAATCCCGGGCTCGGCCCGCAACTTCGTCGTCATGGGCTTCAACTACGAGCGCGGAGTCGATTGCATGCTCGAGAACTTCCTGCACAGGACCGAGTGCGTGATGAGCCGGGTCTACCCGTCGCCGGACTGGTGGTTCCCGACCTACCCGCCGGTCAACAACTGGGATCGCTTCAGGATGTTCGACCAGCGAGCGCCGGGGCACGCGGCGGTGGGAATATGCCACTTCGCGCCCAACAGCGACTCGGACTACGACTGGGGCAACACCCGCTACGTGTGGAGCACGTGCGACGACTGGCTCTACAACTGGCCGAACCTGCTCGGCGACATCACCCGCAGGTTCGTGAACTGCGACGAATGGGGCAACGGCGATATGCGCCTGCATCACGTCTGGTGGCTGGACCATCTGCCCAAGGCTCAGGGCACGAACCCCGACGGCAAGCAGAACAACTGGTGGAAGTACACATGTGACTTCAACGCCTACGCGGAGAGCCGGTAGAGCCGCTGCCGTGGCTCAGCGCTCCTTGACAGGACGGCGGAAAAGACGTATCATGCGAGTATCGTAAACGCGAGGTCAGCGTTGGCCTCGGAAGGGGGACTGTCTGCCCATGCAGATTGGTGATACAGTCTTACACCCGCGTTACGGCATCGGCGTTATCGATCATATCGAGCAGCGCGACCAGGATGGCGAGACTCGCGAATTCTATGTGATCCCGAAGCCGTCCATTGCCTCCACTATCCTCGTGCCCGTTGACACGGCAGGTGAACTCGGGCTGCGGCCCATATCCTCTGTTGACAAACTCGAAGAGGCTATTCGAATTCTCTCCGGGGAATCCGAGGAACACGACCCTACCGGCGGACTGAGAGACCTGAGCTGGAACGATCCGCTCGCTTTGGCCCAGGCGATTCGACACCAGGCCACCGAGCCCAAATCCCGTTACCCCAAAGTCAGCGAGCTTCACCAGCTCAAGAGGGCAAAGAAGCTGCTGGCCGAGGAGCTTTCCGTGGTTCTGGGCATGCCGGACGAGAAAGTGGCAGCCCTGATCGACTGCAGGGACGCGGTCATCGGCAAGGCTTAGAAAGAAGGGGACAGATACCTTTTTCGGTGAAAAGGTGTCTGTCCCCTTTTGCCGCCTCGCGCTCTGGAGAGCCCTCCTACGACGAGCCGATCATCTCCACGAATGCCCCGACGCGCGTCTGGAGCTGCGCCGCGTCGTTTGCCGAGAAGTCGCTTTCCAGCGAGAGCGCCGGAATGCCCGCTTCCTTGAGGGCGTTCTCCACTTTGATCGACTCCGCTATATACGTCTGGCAGAACGCCAGCGAGTAGTGGATCACTCCGTCCACGCCGTAGCCCCTGGCGAGACTGATGATGTCGTCTATGCGCTCGGCGTTCGGCGTGAAGCACGCGCAGTGAGTGCCCAGCAGCCTGTCGGAGATCGCGCCAAGCTGGCCGTCGAGCGAGCCGTCGTTTGCGGGGGTGGTGGTCGAGTAGTATCGGCTGCCCACGCACGATTCCTCGCACACGATTGTACCGCCCACCGACTCGACTATCGAGTGCAGTTTCCAGTCGGGCAGTGGAAGCGGCGTACCGGCGAACAGGATGCGGGGCTTGTGTGTGCCGCCGGAACCCTTGGCCACGCGGGTTTCGAGCTCGTCCGCAAGCTCGTTGACCTTCGCCGTGAAGCGGTCGATGTCGTCGTAGAACGATATCTGCGAGACCAGCAGCGCGTCCAGGCCGGAGATCGGCGTGGGGTCGGCTTTGCGGGCTTCGTGCAGTCGCCGGCAGGGCAGCCTTCTTTGCCTCGACCTTGGCTGTTCCGGCAGCGAGGGCGGCCGCGTCGATCCCGCGCCCGGAGACCGATTCCATCTTGCCCACGAACGCCTTTACCTCGCTTACGAAGAGCTCGCGGGCGGCGGGGGTCTTGGTCTGTGGCACTTCCATTACGTAGGTGGGATGGTGCTGGGCAAGGACCTCGAACATCTTCTTCTTGCCGTCGCAGGTGGTCTCGCCCACGACGAAATCAGAGCACTGAATATACGGGCACGTGCGGTTCAGCTTGAATCCGAGCGAGGCGCGGATCAGCGGGCAGGTGTTGCGCGGGATCAGGCCCTCGCTGTCGGAAACCGCGAAGTCTGCCCCGGCGCACAGTCCCACCGGCACTCCGCCCGCCGCGAAGATGACCTCCTCCGGCACGTAGACGCAGAACGTGCCCACGACAGTCCCGCCGGCTTTCTTGTGCTCGACGAGCTCCTGAATGCGCAGGCCGTGGGCCTCGCTGACGACGAAATCGAAATACTTCATCCCTTCCGGGCGGTCGGCCTGGGACATATAGATCTGCGCATACGCGCCGCCCAGCAATTCGAGCAGGGAATCGTGGCGGTCGAGGTCGAGGCCAAGACTCGTCCACATGGGTCTGTAGTCTGACATGTGCTTTTCCTCCTGTTGATGTCGCGCCGCGGCCGGTCCACGTCCGCGTGTCCATGTCAGCAGGAGGATGAGGCGCGGAGAGGCCGGGCTGTGGTCGCTGTGGGTGTGTCGCTTCGCCGCGGCACGCGCGGCGCACCGCGCTCTCAAGCGCGGCGGATGACGCGAATCATAAGCCGGCCTCCCTTCTTTCGAGGTTCGAGTTCCGAAGTTCGAGGTCCGAACTGGCCGCTCGATTGCGGATATTATAGCACGAATGGCCGGGACACAGCCCGGCCACTACGTATCATGAGTATGCCGCCCTCGCCGCTAGCCGGGTGGGGGAGGTGGATACTCGATGTCATCATCTCCGCCGCCGGGTGGGGGCGGTGGGAACTCGATGTCGTCGCCGTCACCGCCGGGTGGGGGTGGTGGGAGCTCGATGTCGTCGTCATCACCGTCGCCGGGAGGCGGGGGCGGGATTTCGAGGTCGGATACCCGGTCGCCGGAGAAGGGTTCATCATGATGCGACAGGCCGTCTGAGCCGGTGACGGTAGCCTGCAGCACCAGCGAATGCGTTCGGGGGCGGAGTTCGCCATTCGCGGTGATCGCGTATTCGGCCCCGCCGGTCCGCCACGTGCCGTTGAGGTTGAGCGTTCCCCGCGGGCTGCACGAGCCGATCCTGGTGATGGCGCCGCCGCGCTCGGCGAGGGAATCGGCGTTGACGACCACATCGCCGTCCGACTGCACGCCCATCTCATCGTTGGGCAGGCCAAGTCCCTCTACACGGTAGGTCCCGACGACGTCCGAGGACAGGGTCGCAATCGACGCGCTCTGCCCGCCGCCTCCGCCGCCGCATCCCGCGACTGCCAGCACCCCCGTCAATACCAGTCCGCACACGCACAGCCTCATAGCTCACCTCCGGCCACACATGGAGTCTTCCATAGGCCGGACGGTAGTTACAAGTTCCAAGTTGCAGGTTGGGAAGGGACGGCGGCGTGGCGCAAAGAAACGTGCATCGAACTCGACGGCGCGGGCAGGATCAAGCTGTGCTACAAGGCCGGCCGCATCGAGTTCCTCAACGGCGACAAGTGCATCGGCCACCTGAACGTGGACGGGGAAGACCACGAGGTCTAGTTACGAATCACGAGTTACGAAATACGAATTGGAGAGACCGCTCACGGCCTGAATGCTTCCGTGGCCAAGCCTGGTCCGGCGCACCTCCCAACCCGTATTCCGTATTTCGTAATTCGTGATTATCTAAGCTACCGCGACGATCTGGAACTTGAGCGCGCCGGCCGGGACCTGAACGGTCACCAGTTCGCCGACTCTCTTGCCCAGCAGCGCCTCGCCGACGCGGGATTCGTGCGAAATCCTGCCTTCGGCCGGGCTGGATTCGGCGGGGCCGACGATGGTGTATTCGTCCTCGAAGCCTTCTTCGAGGTCCTTGACCACCACCTTCGAACCGATCCCGACCGGCCATCGGCTGCGGCGCCGTCCACGATGCTGGCGTGCGAAAGGATCGCCTTCAGCTCCGCTATGCGGGCTTCGACGATGGACTGTGCCCGCTTGGCATCCTCGTAGTCGAAGTTCTCGCTCAGATCGCCGAGCTGCCTGGCCTGTCGAATCCTCTCAATGACTTCAGGCCGCTTGACGGTCAGCAGTTCGCTAAGCTCGTTCTTGATGTCCTCATGGCCCCGCGGGGTGAGGACGAATTCCATGTCCGACATCTCTGCTCCAAGTCCGAATATACAGCTTCAGCCCGTCCGTGGACGGGCTTCAGGCTGGCATTTTAGCACAATCCCGCGCCAAATGGAACCCCTGAGGTGAACAAATCCCGCGATTTCTTGCGCCACGCGGGGATTATCGGGCTTCACAGGGCGGCTCTTTATGGGAATCAGCGCGGATTCCGCTTCTTCCTACAAAGCCGCGGCAGCCCAAATCCCGTCGAATTTCCGACTGTCGTTCGTCTGGGATTATGTCACCCCTAACTCGTCTGGGATTTTGTCACGGCTGGTCTTCTCCAGGGGTGATTGGCCGCTGGCTTGGAGATGGTCTTAGGCTTAGTTTCTATGACAGTGGTTTCCTGCTTCTGCGGGTAGCTCTTTGGCGCAGTCCATTGGCATTCCTCAACGTAGCGGCCGTTGATGGCCTGGACCCGGATCGCGGCGGGCGGGATGACCGGAGGGTTTGTCCTGGCGATGCAGATACCCTTGTAGAAGACCTTCAGGCTGCCGTCGAACCTCTGCTGGACTTCGACGAGGCATCCTGAGTAGCTTCTGCTGGCAGGACCCGGCGGGATACGCAGGATCGTGCCAAACAGCGAGATGGTGTTGTCCTTAGCCACGGTGCGCCTGTATTTGAAGCAGAAGGCGGAGTCCCAGTCCAGCGACGTACCGAGCTTTCGCCATACGCTCTCGGGGTCGCCAGCCTTGCGAGAGAAGCGTCTGTTGTGGTCGGTCACGACTCTATCGAGCACTTCGGTGGCTTGCTCCATGTTGGAGGCCTTGGCCAGCCTCAGTTCGCTTACAAGTCGGTCCTGAAACGTGCCCCACAGTCGCTCGACTCGGCCCTTGGCCTGAGGAGAATGGGCAGCGATCTGACGCACACCCAGCTCTTCCATCAGCCGGCCGAACTGCGTCGGCGCACGTTTTCCATCAAGCTCTTCGAGCAGCGTATCGGGCTCGGCGGCGTCTCGCTCAAAGATGCCGTGACGATCGCGGTATACGGTCTCGGGAATCCCATACTTGCTGGCCACCTTTCGCATCAGCAAGAAGTAGCCTTGGGAATCCTCGTGGCCTCGGAACAGAGCTCCCACCACCTTGCTTGTGGCGTCGTCTATGGCGCCTACAAGGCACATCCTGGGGCCTCTGCCCTCCAGCCAGTCGTGGGGGCTGCCGTCGAGCTGTAGCATCGCTCCCTCGTGGTTCCTCCGTTGGCGGCGAGAGCGGTGCTTGGGCGGTCTGCGCGTCTTTGGGCTCGCGTATCCCGCAACCTTGAGAATGCGATCCACCGACGACGGGCATAGCTGTAGACCTTCCACCTCAGTCAGCTTCTCATGGAAGTGGCTGAAGTTGAAGCCGGCATACTTGCCCTTGTAGAGACTCACGACCTGCTCGGCCAGATCCTCCGGCAGAGCATGGCCGCCGTCGTGCCTCTGCTGCCGTGGGCCAGCCCGGTCGGGCCTTCGGCCCTCAATCTCTTCTTGAGCCGCTGTACCTGGCGTATGCTCAGGCCCAAGGCCTGAGCAACCTGTGCGTTAGTCCGTCCCCCGAGGCCGGTCGTCGCCAGCACCACCGCCCGGCGGTTCTCTTTCTTAGTCAACCCTATTGTCTCCCTGCTCATGCATCAGTCATGTCACCCAACCCAGCGGGCAGACAAGGGGGGGGTGACATTTTCTCAGAGGAATTAGGGGGTGACAGATTCCCAGACGAAGGACACCCGTCGAATTTCCGACTTGACAAGCGCACATACAGAGGATACACTGCGGAAGAGATAGTCAGTGCGCGCCGGCAAAGTTTGTTCCGACCAAAGGCGAACAGCTTGATCGGGAGGATAGGAAAGAGGGAGAGGAAAGCGGCCGGAGAAGCAATTCTCCGGCCGCGAACCATTGCGCCGCTGCTGCGGCCTCACCGGTTGTTGCGCATCATCCCGGTAGCTCGGTCTAGATTGCGCTGAGCCTCTGTGTTTTCGGGATCGAGTGCCAGTGCCAGCTTGAACTGAACGATAGCCTCGTCCAAGTGTCCGCTTCGTGCAAGAACGACGCCGAAGTTGTTGTATGCTTGCGCGTCTTTCGGGGAAACCCTGAGCGCGTAGCGGTACTCGGCTATGGCTTCCTCATCGTTGCCCTGATTGGCCAGCGCGGTCGCCAGGTCGTAGTGTGCATCAGTATCGCCGGGGTCGAGTTCGATCACTCTTGGGTACTCCGCAATGGCTGCATCGACATCACCCTGGCCGGCTAGCGCGGTTCCGAGATTGAGATGTGCCAGAGGCAAGCTGTCGTTGACCTGGATCGCGTGCGTGCACAGGGAGACGCTATCTCTCCAATAGCCAGCCTGGCGATAGGTGATGGCCATGAGGACGGCGACCGTGGCCACTGATAGCGCAGCCAGAGGTAACGCCATCGGATGTCTGCGTTTGGAAGCCTGAGCGCGTTCGGATCGGGATAGCAGATCCGGCACACCCCAAGCGATGATCACGAACAGCCCGATCAGAGGGACGTAGGTGTAGCGATCAGCCATTGCCTGCTTACCGACCTGCACCAGTCCAATGACGGGTATCAGCGTTATGACATACCACAACCATCCCACTAGAATGTACGGCCGCCTGCGCGCGGCGAGGATGGCAGCCGCAGTCAATCCAGCGAGCAGCGCCCCCGAGCCAAACACCTGCCAGGCCGGCAGCGTGTTGGCCGGATAAGCGTAGAGCAGTATGAGGTCGCGCGGCCAGAGCATCTTGCCAATGTAGGCAATATATACCACCAGTGCGTTGGCAAGCCGGACACCGAACGGCAGGGCACGGATGTCTGCCACCGCCCCCCGCTGGACTGCGCCCAGATAGTGACCACGCACATAACGCCGGTGAGGACGAGCAGCGGCAGCTTCTCAAAAGCCATCGCGCGCAATCCGGTCCAGATCGAGCGGCCGTCCGAGCCAATCCTGCCCAGCGGCCAGTAGTCAAGCAAAATGAGCACAATCGGCAGCGTCACGAGCATGGACTTGGACATCAGTCCGAGCGCGAATGCGAGCACGACAAGCGCATATCTTCGGGCACTGGGACGTGCGGCGTAGCGCAAGTAAGCCAGCATCGTCAGTATCCAGAACAGAGTGCTGAGCACGTCCTTTCTTTCCGTGACCCAAGCCACGGACTCGACGTGCAGAGGATGCACGGCGAACAGCGCCGCCACGAACGCGCTCTTCCAGCGAGAGCCTGTGAGTGCGACAAGCAGCAGGAACAGGAGAATGACGTTGGCCAGGTGCAGCAGCAGATTCGTCGCATGGTAGGCTCCCGCGGGATCCAATCCGTAGACGGAACTGCCGAAGTCGTGGTCTACCATATAGGAGATCCACACGAGAGGAATCCAGTTGGCCGTGTAGGGCGTGGAGAAGGCCTTGCCAATGCCGGCGGGACATAGCCCGGCGTTGACGATGGGGTTCTGCTCAACGCAGAGGTCGTCATCGTAGTTGACGAGTTCGAAGTGCCCGACCTGCCAGTATACCGCCAGCGTTGCCACTGCCAGTAGCAGACAGATCACGTATACCTGCCGACGACTCGATGGGTCACCTTTCGCCGCTGCCGCGCGCCTGCTCATCGCCGTCTCCAAGACTTGCTAATACTGCAATGCCGCGGGGCTAAGCCTCGCTGATCGTCCGCTTCTCCGGATCGAATACCTGTCTGCGGCCCGTATCCATCGCGCGGACGGCCATTACGAGCGCGATTGCGTGCTGATAGCCGGCCTGCACGGGGGCGTTGGGCTGCTTGCCGGATCGGACGCACTCGACCCAGTTTCGCATGTGGCCGCTCATCTTCTCGCCCTTGATGGCGACCTCGTCCTTGAGTCTCACGTCCTTGCCGCCGCCGCTGCCGGTGGCCTTCCAGGCCGAGCAATCGAGCGTACCCTTTGTGCCGGAGACCTTGAAATCGGAGCCGGGAGAATCGTTGCCGAAGCCGGTGGAGTAGTTGAGGATGAACCCCTCCGGGTACTCGGTACAGCGCCTCGAAGGTGTCGCCGTTCTGTCGCTCGTCGTTCCAGACGTAGGTGCCGCCCATCGCGACGCAGCTCTTGGGATACCTGGCGCCGGTGACCATGTGGGCGGCGTCGATCATGTGGCTGAGCCACTGGCAGGGGATTCCCGTCGAAAACGGTCTGAACAGCCGCCACTCGCGGAACAACTGCGGGGTAAACGCCCTGTTGTCCCTGCCCATCTGGAACTGCTTCCAATCGACGTCCTCGGCTTTGACGCCGTCGAGGTTGCGAATCCAGCGCGCGCCATAGTAGTTCCAACTGATGTTCACGCGGGAAACCGTGCCCAGCGCGCCTGACTTGAGGAAATCGGCCGCGGCGTAGTAGTTGCCCTCGCTGCGGCGCTGGGTGCCGACCTGCACGATCACGTTCGGATGCGCTTCTGCGACCTGGATGAGCGCGTTGGCGTCGTCGAGCGTGTTGGCGGTCGGTTTCTCGCAGTAGGTATGCTTGCCCGCGAGGATCGCGTTGCGAAGCATGGTCGCGTGATGGAAGTCGGCGGTAGCTATGATGAGGCCGTCGATGTCCTTGGCGGCCAGCATATCCTCGTAGCGGTCGTAGACCTTGGGCTCGGCGCCGTACCAGTCGGTTACTTTCTTGACCGCCTTCTCGCGGTTCGGCTTCCAGATGTCGCATACCGCGACAAGCTCGCAGTTGAGACTGTCCTTGAGCCCGTGGAACTCGTTCATCAGCGAGCCCATTCGATCTCCCACGCCGATCAGCCCCACTCTGAGTCGGTCGTTGGCCCCCAGGACTCGCTCGGCCGCGAGCACGCCTGTACCGGTCAGCGCGAGGCCGGCTGCCCCCGCCGCCGTCGCCGCCAGAAACTCTCTTCTCGTGATCTCGTTTCTCATGTCCCCTCTCCAAGCCAGTTGCTGAGTATGGCACGAGTATAGTTCAATCGGCCCGGAATCGCAAGAGAGGATTCAGCGGGCGGGCGGCGAATACTGTGTGCGTGGCCGGATTTCGAGCACGGACGCTATTGACTATGGCGTGCGATCACAATATACTGTCTGAAGAGCGTTCGAGCTTGGGTAAGAACGCCATAAGCCCCATCCTTAACCTGATCCAGCCTGCGCTAGGGAGGATAGTCCGTAGTGCCCGATAGAATCGGTTTTGACATAGGTTCGGATACTGTCAAAGCTGTTGTGGTTCTTGACGACGGATCGGTTGAACCCCTGGGCATAGTCCCGATCAAGGGCCAGCCGATGCTGCGCGTCAAGGAGATGCTTGGTGACATAGTCCGCGCCCGCGGCCTGCGGCGCGCCGTTTGCGGCGCGACCGGCGCAGGCGCATCGACCCTGCGCGAGCTCGTGGGCATCGACGCCGTCCACGAGCCCAATGCGCTCGCCGCCGCCATCGACGTGCTGCACCCCGAAGTGCGCACGGTCATCGAGATGGGCCGCGAGGCGCAGAAGTATCTGCTCTTCGAGCGCGATCCCGTCAGCGGGCGGCTGCTTGTCGAGGACTCCAACCTCGGCAACAAGTGCGCGTCGGGGAGCGGGTCGTTCCTGGATCACATGGCGGTCCGGCTGAACTACGGCGACATCGAGGAGTTCGCGCGGGTCGCGCTGGAGTGCGACCATCCCGCGAGCCTTTCCGGGCGATGCGCGGTCTTCACCGAATCCGACATCACCCACCTCTATCAGAAGGGCACCCCTCGCGACCGCATCGCGGCCGGCGTTCATCAGGCCATCAGCCGCAACTATCGCTCGGCGATCGCGCGCGGCAAGGAGTTCAGGGACAGGGTCGCGTTCATCGGCGGAGTGTCCGAGAACGCGGCGGTGCGCAAGTATCTCGCGGAGGAACTCGGCCTCGACGGCAGGCTCTTTGTCCCCGAGCACAATCGGACCCTCGGCGCCATTGGCGCCGCCCTGCGCGCGGAAGCCGAGATCGACCTTCGCGAAGCGATCGACCTGCTGGAGGAACATCTGCGCAAGCCCTTGGAATATCCCGGCTGCGCTCCGATAGGGAACAGGGAACAGGGAACAGGGAACAGAAGGGAAGGGAGCGTGGACGGCGTGGGCTCTCCACTCTCCACTCTCCACTCTCCACTCTCCATCGACCGCGCCGCCCTGGGCGTCGACATCGGCTCGGTGAGCACGAAAGCGGCGCTGGTGACGGAGATCGATGGGGAGTTCGTCGTGCTGGCGAGCTACTATCGCCGCACGAACGGCGATCCGCTCTCGGCCGTGCGCGATACGCTGGCGCAGATCAAGAAGCAGATCGACGATCAGGGCCTCCGGATCGGCAGGATCGCCGCGGCGACCACAGGCAGCGGGCGCTATTTGACCGCCGACTACATCGGCGCGGAACTCGTCCGCAACGAGATTTCCGCGCAGGCAAGCGGCGCGCAGTCGTATTCCAAGGACATCGACACCATATTCGAGATCGGCGGCCAGGACAGCAAATACATCCGGCTCGATGGCGACGTCATCATCGACTTCGAGATGAATAAGGCGTGCGCGGCGGGCACGGGCGCGTTTCTCGAAAAGCAGGCCGCGCGGCTGGGGATACCGTTGGAGGAGTTCGGCGACGTCGCGCTGCGCAACACGCGGCCGCCCGACCTGGACTGGACCTGCACGGTCTTTTCCGAGTCCGCGATGGTCTACTATCAGCAGAATAACGTCCCGGTCGAGGACCTTGCCGCGGGGATTTGCCTCGCGAGCGTCAAGAACTACCTCAATAAGAACGTCGGCAGCCGTGAGATCGGCAAGAAGGTCGCGTTCCAGGGCGCGGTCGCGTTCAACAAGGGCATGGTCGCGGCGTATGAGACCATACTTGGCCGGGAGATAGTGGTGGCGCCGTATCCGCACATCACGGGCGCGGTCGGCGCGGCTCGATTGGCGTATCTGGCCAATCCCGAAGTCAGTGCACATTCAGAGGCTTCGATGCGATAGCGGACGCGAAGTACGAGATGGGCTCGTTCGAGTGCAAGGGCTGCCCGAACCGCTGCGATGTCAATACCTTCCAGATGGACGACGGCCCCAAATACTTCTACAACGACCGCTGCGAGAAGTTCAGCGCCGCGCACAAGAAAAACCTCGGCTCCCACCTCCCCGACCTCTTCGCTGAACGCGAGCAGATGATGATGGAGGCGTATCAGGTGACGGGGGCTGACACCCGACACCCAACACCCAAGACCCGCATCGGCATTCCCCGCGGTCTGATGTTCTCCGAGATGTACCCTTTATATAATGCCTTCCTCAGCGAGCTGGGCTTCGAGGTCGTGCCGAGCGATCCGACCAACAAGCGCATCATCGAGATGGGGCTTGATGTGTCCATCGGCGAGCCGTGCTTCCCGTTCAAGGTCGCGCACGGGCACTACATGGACCTGATCGAGAAGGGCGTGGACGTGATCTTCGCGCCGCGCGTGATCTCCACCGAGCAGCCGAACTCGAACCTGCGCCAGGCGCAGACGTGCCCGTATCTGCAGGCCGCGCCGGATGTGATCGCATCGTGCGTGGGCGTGACCGAGCGCGGGATTCGCCACATCGCGCCGACCCTGCACCTCAAGCGCGGCAGAAAGCACCTCGACAGGCTGTTCGTGGCGGTCGGAAAGCAGCTTGGGCGGCCGAAGCGACAGTCATTGGCGGCGCTGGAGGTCGGGCTGAAGGTCCTCGAGGACTTCCGGCGCAGGGTCGAGAAGCGCGGGGCGGAGGTGCTGAGCACGCTGCCGCCCGACCAGATGGCATTCATCGTGATCGGCAGGCCGTATACGCTGTGGGATCCCGCGGTCAACATGGACATCGGCAAGAAGATCCAGGACCTGGGCATACTCGCGATCCCGCAGGATTTCCTGCCGCTGGAGTCCGCGGACATATCCGACTCCTGGCCCAACGCCTACTCGCGCCAGATACAGAAGAAGCTGATGGCGGCGCGGCTGATCCGCCAGGACTCGCGGCTGCGGGCCGTGGTCGTGACCTATTTCGCGTGCGGGCCGGACTCGTTCGGCAACCCGTTCTTCAAGGACGAGATCGGCGAGCCGTGCTACGTGATGCAGATCGACGAGCACACCGCCGACGCCGGCGTCATTACCCGAATCGAGGCCTTCGCGGACACGGCTGCCAAGGGGCAGGCCAGGGATGTTCGAGAGTCATTCGGACGCATGATAAGCCGCATCACGGACCTGGACGGCCGCAGGCTGTGGATTCCCTACGCCAACGAGGCCGCGCGGATGCTGGCGGCGTGCCTGCGGGCCTATGGTATCGACGCCGAGGCGCTCCCGCGCTCGCCGGATGCCGGCCTTAACCTCGGCAGGCAGGCGATCTCGGAGGATGTGTGCCTGCCCGCGCTGATGACCACCGAGGACATGCTCTATCGCGTGCATCAGCCGGACTTCGACCCCGCCAAAGAGGCGTTCTTCCAGGGCAATTCGGAGGGGCCGTGCCGGTTCGGAATGTATGCTATGCTGCAGCGGCGGATACTCGACAAGCACGGCTATCGCGACGTGGACATCGTCACGCTCGGCTCCAAAAGCGAGCACGGCGGGCTGGGGATGATGTTCGCGCTTGTCGCGTGGGACGCTCTCGTGTGCCACGACCTGCTGTTCAAGATGGTTCAGCGCACGCGGCCATACGAGATCGAGAAGGGCGCGAGCGAGGCCGTCTTCGAGAGCTACCTGACCAAGCTCATGGAGCTGATCCCCGAGCACAAGCGCAAAGTCGAATCGCAACAAGCTCGCGGCGATGCTCAATACGAAGCATCTGAGGAGTTCAAGGAGCTGCTGCGGCGCGCGCAGGATGACTTCGCCCGAATTCCGATGCGGCGGAGGACCGGCCGCTGGTGGGTGTCGTCGGCGAGTTCTACGTGCGGCTGCACGACGGCGCGAACCAGGACATCCTGCGCAAGCTCGAAGCCGAGGGCGCGGAGACGTGGCTGGCCCCGATGACCGAGTTCTTCAGCTACGCCAACTTCATCGGCAAGCTGCTGTCGGCTGACCGCATCAAGGACTGCGGCCTGAGCAAACAGGAGCTGGGCGAGTTCGGCGCGCGATGGCTCAACGCGAGGCTTGTCGAGAAGGAAGAGCACGCGCTCTACTCGCGCGACGCTGCCGTTTCTGGACGGCTACGACGACATCGGCTCGCGCGAGGTGATTCGCGAGGGCTCGAAGTACGTGGACTACAACTTCGGCGGCGAGGCGATATGCAGGATGGGCAAGAGCGAGGACTTCGCCAATCGCGGGCTGGCGGGGATCGTGAGCGTGATCCCGTTCAACTGCATGCCCGGCAACACCGTCACCGCGCTGAGCCAGTCCCTGCGCCGCCGCCACGGCAATATACCGTTCCTCAACCTCGACTACGACGGCTTCATCGACTCCAGCCGCGAATCCAAGATCGTCAACTTCATGTGGCAGGTCAAAGAGCGCCACGCCGGGCGGAAGGTGGCAGTTGAGGGGGCCGAGCGAGACGAGGTCGAGAGCAGGGCGTAGCCTCGCTATGCTGCTTGCCGGATCCGCTCCAGCCTCAGCAACAGCGCATCCAACTCGGCCTTCGGCAGCGACGTCCTGAAGAACAGCCGCCGCGACTTCAGCTCGCGGGTCATGTATTCGATCCGCGCCGCGTTGCCGCCGAGATACTGCCCCTTGCCGAGCTTGTCGATTCTGCGGTGGAGGTCGGTCCAGTCCTGCTGCTGGCCGCGGCCCATGCCCGGCTGCCATTGGATCGCCTGCAGGTTGGGAAGCGAGCACAGCGCTTCGAGGTGATGTAGCGCGTCCTGACCGTCGAGGTGGTAGCACGAGCCGTCGAGCTGCTCGGTTTCGTGCGCGAGGCACGGCAGCTCGAACTCCGCGAACATCTCGCTGCTGATCATGCACGAGAAGTCGCACTGCGGCACATTCGTGCGGCCGAGGCTGTAGAAACCGTGGCGATTGATGCTGCCCCAGGTCGCGTAGTCCAGCTCCTTTTTGAGCGCGGCGACGATCTCCTCATACGCATTCCGCACCTTCACAAGGGCCCGCTGGATCGCGTCGGGCCGCTCGATCAGGTCCATTGCGAGCTCTTCCTGACCGCGGATCGCCGCCAGGCAGTCGAGCCCCGCGACCAGCGTCGGCGCGGCGATCAGCAGCTTGCCGTCGCATCTCGCGCGAATCGCCCTGATGAAATCGACCGTCCGCAGCCACCAGTAGCAGTCCGGCTGGAACTCGATAACAGCCTCGTCCCAGTCGTCCACGAACGGCGCCAGCCAGGATGTATCGCCGCTGTCGCCGTGCGCGCGCATGTCCGCGCCGAGAAACGAGGAGAAATGGTCCGGGCCGAACTCGAGGTAATAGAAAGGTATGGCTTCGCCGAGGAACTCGTGGGTCCGCGCCCAGTCGAGTATCCGATCGATAACTGGCTCGAAATCGCCGGCAAAGCCCGCCGTGTATGGCGGCGCATCGACCGGCGTCACATCAGGCTTGGCGACGACCGACGCGACCAGCGGCCGGTCCGACTCGCCTGCCCAATACGCCGCCCAGCGCTGCCGCGCCTGCTCAAAATCCGGTTTGAACTCAAGTTGCACGCTTCAGGATAGCAGAGATCAGCGGGGCGTGCAAGAGGCGCTATTCGAGGACGATCGCATCCACCGGACACGCCTCGGCGGCTTCCTGAGCTTTCTCCAATAGATCGTCCGGGACGGTGTCCATCTTGGGGACGGCCTTCTCGCCCTCCGGCATATCGAAGACCTCCGGGCACGTCTCGACGCACAGCCCGCAGGAAATGCAATCGTCGGTGATGGTGACTTTCATTCGCTGGACTCCTTCGATGTACCTGAGTGCAGTATACCCCGCCGACTCAGAGTCTCTCAAACCCCAGCATGTCGTAGTGCTCATCGAACGTGAAAGCCTTCTTGATGCCCAATGACTGCATCACCGCGAAGCTGACGCAGTCGGTGAACGAGAAGCCAGCGGCATCGTAACGGCCGAAGATATCCCAGGCGGCGCGCTCGATTTCGGGGGTCGCATAGCAGACTACCAGAACGCCTGGACAGCGTATAGCCTCGCGGCACTGAGTCAGCCCAACTGCTGCAGAAGCCCGTGCAACCGACACTCCAAAGGTCAGCGCCGCTTGATGCCCGTTCGTAACGCGCCTCAGCAGCCAAGTGCAGGTTTCGTCCACAACATGATTGGTCGTAATGAGCCTGGCGCCCTGTCCGAGCAGGTCATCATATGAGCGCTGAGCCGCCGCATGACGTTCATCCGTGCCGACAGCCAGCGCGACGAATGCGCCGGTGTCAGCGAATGTTGTCGCCATAGACGACCTCGTCGATTGACTCCGACGCATGTGGGATGTCGTCGGTCACGATACCAATCAACTCTCTCAGAGGGTCCATCCGCAGCCGCTCTGCCTGAGCCTCGCGACGTATAGCTTCGCGGAACACCTGGGACACGCTTTTCTGACGCCGGTCCGCGATCTGACGTGCAACGTCATAGTCCTCTGTAGTCAGGCTTATCTGCGTCCTCTTCATCTTCGTGCGTTTCTTCGCGACGGCCATCATCAATCACTCCCTATCATTACATCACTATTCTACCCCGTGATGTAATGATCGTCAAGGCTCCACGATCTATCCGGCACTCCGCGTCCTCCACGACCTCCCCGATCTCCGCAGCCCGCAGCGCGCCCTTTGCGTGAAGCGCGGACTTGAGCGACTCGGCTCGCTCCGCGGGCACGCTCAGCAGCAGCCCGCCCGCCGTCTGGGCGTCGCAGAGCAGGAGTTGATCCTCCTCGCAAAGCTCCGGCGACCACACCACGGCCTCCTCTGCGTTCAGGTGATCGCGATTGGCGTAAGTCCCGCCGGGGGCCTCGTCGAGCGCGAGAAGCTCCCGCACGCCTTCGATGACCGGCACGTCGCGCAGCCGAACCTTCGCCCCAACACCGCTCCCGCAGACCATCTCGTGCAGGTGACCGAGCAGGCCGAATCCGGTCACGTCGGTGCAGGCGTTGACTCCGACCTCGACCGCCGCCTCGGACGCAGGACCGTTGAGCGTGGTCATCACGCGGATCGCCTCGGCGATGACATCGGCCGCCGCGGTGCCGTGCTTGATGGCGGTTGTGATGATGCCGGTGCCGATGGGCTTGGTGAAGATGAGCCTGTCGCCGGGTCTGGCCGAAGCGTTGGTGAGGATGGCGTTCGGGTTCACGACGCCCATCACGCACAGGCCGTATTTGGGCTCGGGATCGTCGATGGAGTGCCCGCCCGCGATGCTCACGCCGGCCGCCTTCGCCTGATCGGCCCCGCCCCGCAGGATTTCCTGAAGCTTATCGAGCGGACGCGACCGCCCCGGATACGCGACCAGGTTCAGGGCGAGCACGGGCCTTGCGCCCATCGCGTAGATGTCCGAGAGGGCGTTGGTCACGGCAATCCGGCCGAACTCGTAGGCGTCGTCCACGACAGGCGTGAAGAAGTCCACCGTGAGCACGATCGCGAGGTCGTCGGCGACGCGATACACGGCGGCGTCGTCGGATGTCGCGAGACCCACGAGCACGTTCGGATCAGTTATTGGGGGCAGTTGACGCAGGACCTGCGCCAGAACCTGTGGGCTCAGCTTGCAGGCTCAACCAGCCCCGTGCGAAAGCGACGTCAACGTGAAATCGTCGTCCGGCACCCGACTCACCACCTTTCGTTCGATGTCAGAGGTCCGAAGTCAGAAGTCCGAACCGTCCGCCGCCAACATGATAGCGTGCATTGAGGCAAAAAGCGAGTGGCGGGTGCATCTTACAGCCGCGCGAAAGATTTTTGAACTGGAAGTTGCCCGAAGCTATAGACTGGCCATGAGGTGACCGATAATGTGCTTGAACCGACTTGTTAATCGCTTCACAGACAAATTAAGAGCGAGGTCGGGGGATGCCTCGCCGAAGCTGGAGTACGTTAGTATGGAGCGTATCGAACCGTATCGGTCGCCTGCGGAGAATCGGATGCTTGGCGCGGATGTCCTCCTGAAGACCATCCAGGCGATTGCCGCCGCTGTTGACGCCAAATCGCTGTTCAGCAGTGAGCACTCGTCCCGCGTAACGCAGCTCTGTCTGGAGATCGGCGCAGAGCTGGGTCTGCCGCGGGACAGCCTCGAAACCCTCGAATTCGCCGCCCACATCCACGACATCGGCAAAATAGGCACGCCCGATTCAGTCCTCACCAAGATCGGCCGGCTCACCGACGACGACTGGAGCAACATCCGCGAGCACCCGGGCGTCGGCGCGGGCTTTCTGTCCAGGATCGGCGACCTTCAGGAGGTCGCCCACGTCATCCGGCACCACCACGAGCGCATGGACGGCTTCGGCTACCCCGACAGGCTTCGAGGCGAGGCAATCCCGCTGCTGTCACGCGTTCTCGCAGTGGCGGATGCATTCGAGGCGATGACCTCGAACCGCCCGCACCGGCGTGCCATTAACCCGAACGACGCGCTGCAGGAGCTTCGAGCCAACGCCGGGGCGCAGTTCGATTCGGACGTCGTCAAAGCCGCCGCGACCGTCATAGAACGGGGCTATCTGGGGCAGGCACGCAAGACGGCCTGACGCACAACCGCCGAGTCCGTGCTCGCCGCTCAGCCTGACGGACTCGACGCGTCCAGATGCCGAGCGCCCTGAGCCTGTCGAAGGGGGCTGAACTCGTTTCAGCATCCAGCGTCGAACCGTGACGCGTGTCATGCCGAACTCGTTTCAGCATCCAGCGTCGAACCGCGACACGTGTCATGCTGAACTCGTTTCAGCATCCACGCTTATCGCCCCGTAGCCCACCACCTGATCGTTATCCCCGGTCACGTCGCCCGACGTGTAGTAGGTCAGCTTCCGCGCGGATTTCGCTCCCAGCCGGACGCACGCCTCGATCATCACCGCCGTCCCGATCACCCCGCACATCGTGATGCCGCGGGAGTAGACGGTCTCGATCAGCCCGCGCGCGTCCAGCGCCAGTATCCGCTCGATTGCCAGCGAGTCCTTGGCGGTTGCGGAGGATTTGGACTCGTAGTGGGTAAAATCGCTGCTCGCTATAATCACCGCTTCGCCGCGGTGTTTCGGGATTTGAGCGGAGCTCTGCGGAGCGGAACTCCCGAAACCCTCCCCACCGGCCGAGCTCTGCGGAGCGGAAATCCCGAAACGCGCGCGCACGGCCTCCGCTATGGCGTTTCCGAGGTCATCGACCAGCGCGAGCGCGTCATCTTCTCCCAGATGCGAGATCGATATTGGGACAATCCGCACCGCGTCGCCCAAGGCGTATTGTATAAAAGGAAGCTGAACCTCAATGGAGTGCTCTCTTGCATGGCCGAGTTCGTCCGGCTCGCAGTACTTGGAGAGCTTCAGTATCGCTTCGGCAACTTCCGCGTCGGCCGCAAGCGTGCCCAGCGGCGTCGCCCATTCGTCGTCGGGGCTGAGCGCGACCGCGGGCCCCAGCCCGTAGTGATTCGGTCCGAGGATCACGGCGACCTCGGGGATTCCATCCGCGGCGAGCGCGCTATATGCCCAAGCCGCCGCCGCGCCGGAATACATGTACCCCGCGTGCGGACACACCAGCCCCAGGACCCGCCTGTCCGTAGGCCCTGAGTAGGCCTGGTCTGTGGGCCGTATCGAAGGGCCGTTCTCCGGCAGCGGGCCCGGCCCCAGCCGTCCCGCGAAGCACTCCTCGATTTCCCGAATCAGCCCTTCGCGCGTCCCGTTATAGAACTGTCCCGCCACAACCGCCGCTCGCGCCATAGCTTCCTCCCCATTCCCCACTCTCCATTCCCCATTCCCCATTCTCCATTCTCCATTCCCCATTCCCCATTCCCCATTCCCCACTCTCCATTCCCCATTCCCCATTCCCCATTCCCCATCCCCATTCCCCATTCTCCACTCTCCCTTCCCCACTCTCCATTCCCCATTCCCCACTCTCCATTCCCCATTCCCCATTTTCCATTCCTCCATTCGCGCCCGGCTCCCTTCCCTTCTACTCCCTATTCCCTACTCCCTGTTTCGTGGCTGGCAGGCATGGGTATACGCCGGAAAACGGGCGTAAAGTGCCAGGGCTGAGATCGTAATCTAGCAATATTACCAGGTTGACAGCCGCTATGTCGTGTGCTATATTGCGCATAGGGGGAACTAGCACAGGTACCTTCCCAAGTACGCGTTCCGACCTGTAGACCTGGCATTATCGCCCGTTTCGGCACAGACCGAGGTTTCCTAGAGGCGATCTACTCATGAGCTAACGCGTTTGGCACGAAATTTGCAGATTAGCATGTGAGCGAGATTGCTACAAGAAACGCAGAGGTAGAAAGGGGGAACGCCAAAAGTGAAGACTGCTAGCTTCAACATTAACTCATTAGTCAAAATAGGAGGAGGTGAAACAATGAAGAAGCTTATCGTTATCGGAATCGTTGTGGCGATGGTGATGGGTATGGCAGTTGCTGCCAATGCTCAGTTCACGCCGAATGACAAGGTGCTCGTTGGCATCAAGGCCGCAGTCGACGGAATCGGCATGAGTGCAGGCACGTTCGGCACGCAGGTCGGCGCGATCGACGACTACGACACCAATGACAAGGGTCTGCCGTCGGCGACGGCCGGGTCCGCTGAGATCATCTGCACGGACCTGCCAGCCAACGGTACGGTGGCAGACGGACGGTTCTACGTCGACAAGCGCGCTCCGCTCGACGACTACAGCCAGATCAAGGTCTGGGACCTGAAGGCGTCTCTGAATACTGTTCCGGCTGGTGGCGACATCGTGCTGACGGGGTGGATGATCTCGTCCGGCAAGATCACGAGCCCGGACTTCTACGGAGGCCTGTACGCGGGGTCGTGGACGGCCCAGGAGATCAAGTCCGGTGCGGCTGATACGTCCCTGATCTGGCAGTTGCCAACTGATGGTACGTATGGTAGTGCCAGTTCGCCGCAGTTTACGAGCGACGGGTACCACGTGAGCGGCACCGGAAGTCAGATGTTCACCCTGTGTCTCGGCACCATCGATGTCCCTGAGCCGGGCAGCATGGTTGCTTTGTTCAGCGGCCTCGTGGGCCTGATCGGATTCGGCATTCGCCGCAGAAAGTAAGAAACCAAGGATTGCTAGGCTAACGGTTATTCTTGGCGCCAATTAAGATGCCGCCGGTCTTCACCGGCCGGCGGCTCTCTTCCCTTCTTCAGAAGAGAAGACATTGGGTAAGAACAAGGCGAGCGCAAGACTCGCTGTGGAGAACAAGAACCAAGTCCGGCTCGGACTTCTGACTTCCGACCTCGGACCTCTAGATAACTCGCACTTATTCCAACCCGGCACGCACGCAAAAACGAAATAAGGTATATTTACCGGTTGACAGCCCTCAGGTCGTGTGCTATATTGCGCTTGTAGGGTACTGCAAAAGAAGATACATCCAAGGGGGAGGTGGATTCAATGTTCAAGTCTTATACGATTTCGAGAATAGTGAAAGGAGGTGAAACGATGAAGACGTTAGTTCTGGTGTTTGCTTTGGCGCTGATCATGGGTGGCGCGTGCGTCGCGGATTCGACCACGGTGGACGTCTACGCGGGGTGGAACCTGGTAGCCTGTCCGCTAGTGCCGTTCGATCCCGCTCCGGGGGTGATCTTCGCGCGATGTCCCGGATCTCGACTACAACCTGTCGAGGTGGGAGCCGGCGACCGGTGGTGTTCCGTATACCGAGGACGCTCCCGAAGAGTTCGGCATGTGTCTGCTTGGCGACGGGTTCTGGCTATACAACGACGGCGGTTCAACCGTCCACGTGACGTATGACGGCGTTCCCAGCGGTGTGCCAGATGGGTCCGGCAACAAGACCGACATGTGGATTTCCCTTCCTGGCAAGGGTGACGGAGGCTCGTGGCACATTATCGGCGTGCCGTTCGACAACGACATAATCTGCGACGACGGCGATGGTCTCGGTGGGAACATCAAGTTCACCGACGGCACGCAGATGCTCGACTGGGATTCGGCGTTCCAGGCTGGCTGGGTCAACGACCGCTTCTCTGGTTGGAACGCAGCCACTGGAGGCTTCGACGTGTCCTACAACGGGGAAACCGAGGATGACACGCTGAGAGCAGGCCATGGCTATTGGGTCCAGACCTATGTTCCGAACATGGCGATGATCCTTCCGGCCTACCCGGTCGAACCGTAAAGCAACAAACACAAGTTAATTCCGGCCACTAAAGTATTCTTGGGGTTCTTCCCCTTGGAAGGGGTGGTTAGCTGAAAAGCCGACCACCCCTGATTTATAGCAGATAGCGAACACGAGCGGAAGAGAGTGTTTGCCCGGCTCAGCCGGCGGGTATCCTGCGGATGAAGTGGAAATTCCGAACGGGCCACTTGCCAAACGCGTCATAGTGAGGTATAACGCTAGTAGAGGACGGGTGGGCCTTGATGGGGTGGATATGGCAATGAGATCAGTCATACTTGTATTCGTAGTAGCATGCGTGTTCGCGGGGTCTGTCGCGGTCGCGGACGAGGTCGCCCCGGTCTTCATGATCAACAAGGCGATCGGCGGCGGCGATCTGAACCAGTATACTCTGGGCGTGGCCGGCGGGACGGGCGTCAACAACATCGGCCTGCTGATCAGGACCTCTGGCAAGGTCAGCTATGTCAACACCACCAGCCAGTTCTTCTACATCGACGACGGCTGGGGCAAGACCACCACGCTTCCCGCGCCGGACAGCACCACCGTCACCGGCATCAGGGTCAGCTACGGCGGACTCGCCGAGGGCGTGCCCGCGATCACTCCGCCTGTCGTCGACAGCTACGTCGCGGTCACGGGCATTGTCAGCACCGTCATGGTCAGCAATCTGGTGCTGCCCAACGTCCGCCCCAGAGGAAGCGACGACATCAGACCATTCTAGATTTGGTTCAATCCAAAATCCAAAATCCCAAATCCAGAATGGGAATGGGCGAGGATGGCAAGAAGAAACGGCCTCATCTTAGCGATCTGCCTTCCGCTGCTGGCCTGCGCGTGCGTCTGGGCGCAGGGCCCCATCGCCAATCCCAGCTTCGAGTCGGGCCTCACCTCCTGGACGGCCTATTCATACCAGCCCGGTGGCGCGAACCCCGCCCAACCCACTGTCGGCGGCGTGGGCACGCATTTCACGCTCCTGCCGCCCTCGACGACGCCCGACGGCTCCAATGTCTGCGGCATCGAGTCCTCCCAAACCACCGGCAACGGCGGCGTCTGCCAGACCTTTATATGGTCCGGGGGACAGGCATCGGTCACGGTTACCGCCCGCGCGTACTCCACCAAGTATGACGGTACGCCGCTGAGCAACGTCTGCCTGGTCCGAATGGGGCTGGTCACGGGCGCAACTCAGGACAGAAACGCCGTGGGCAACTGGCTCGCCTTCCCGTGGTCGTCGAACTGGCTCAGGCGCACGATCGCGATCCCCGGCGCCGGGCAGTATTCGCTGTTCATCGAGGCATACCAGCCCGACTCCAGCGTCATAATGTCCACGCTGTGGGACGATGTCGAGTTCGTTGCGCAGCCGCCGGTGCTGGCCACAAGCGGCCCGACCGTCACCGCCGACCCCGCCCACCCGGACACGGGCGTCACGATCACCTGGACCACCAACGTCCCGTCGAGCTCGCAGGTGAGCTACGGCCTCACGTCCGCGCTTGGCTCGACCGAGGCCGACACCACGCTTGTGACCTCCCATTCCGTCACGCTTTCCGGCCTGACGCATTCGAGCCAGTACTACTTCCAGGCCACCAGCGCCGCCGCGGGCTATCTCGACTGGGTCTCCGACAAGCTGACCTTCCGAACCCCGATCAGCTTTTCCGGCATCATCACGGAGCTGACTGCCGACGGCGCCTCCACGATCATCGACTGGACCACCGACGTTCCGGCCACCTCGCAGGTCGAATACTGGTCGGACGTCGATGGCCACGTCTTCACGACCGAGGATACGGCCCTCGTCACATCGCACGAGGTTACGCTCAGCGGCCTCGTCCAGGGCCGGCAATACAGCTTCCGGGTCTGGGGTCGAAACCAGCCCGACTACTCCGACGCCTATTCCCAGACGCTCAAGTTCTGGACCCTGCCCCCGGTCAGCATCGGCCTGGCCAACGGCGGGTTCGAGAACACCCACGGCTCCGAAGGCCACAGCCTCTACCCCTGGGTCCAGTATGTGACCCAGGAAGGCGTGTCCGGCTATCACCCCATCGACGGGCTAGTCGGCCCATATCCCGCGGGCGGCCCGACGAGCTGGTACGGTGGCGTGCAGGCATACGGCGGTTCGTATTTCCTCGGCGCCGCAGCCAACGCGGCCTACAAAAACGGCGGCGTGTTCCAGCGCGTCTATGCCAATCCCGGCGACTTCTACACCCTTACCGTCCGCTATCTCACCCGCAGGGTCGGCGGTCGCGACGGAGACACGAGGGTTCGAATCGGCGTAGACCCCGACGGCGGCGTCGATCCCACAAGCGGCGGCATCACGTGGTGGACCGGCTACTCGACCACGAACGACAACCAGTGGCACTCCGCGGCCGTGACGATGACGGCCGGAGACACCGGCGTGGCGACCGTCTTCCTCGAGTTCTTCCAGAGATTCCCGCTCGAATGGCACATCTGCGCGATCGACGGCGTCTCGTTGAACCCTCCCATGCCCACCAGCATCGGCGCGCTCAAGGCCTCGACCGACGGCCTCGGCGCGGTTCTCGAAAACAAGATCGTGACCCACGCCAGCCCGTGGTCGGTCTGGATCGGCGACAGATACTACGATCGCTGCTACGTGGAGGAGGACGACCGCACGGCGGGTGTCGAGGTCATCTTCCCATCCAGCACTCTGCCGCTGCCTGCCGACCGCAACAAGCTGACCGTGACCGGCTCGCTCGGCGTCTACGATGGCGAAGCGGCGCTGATGGCCTCGAGCTGGACTGTCGATAACGGCGCCTACGATCTGCCCAAGCCGTTCGCAATGAAGCAGGCGTCGCTCGGCAAGTCCGGCCCCAACCAGCCTGCCATATTCGGCGACTCCTCGGGTCTGTGCAACATCGGGCTTCGAGTGAGGGTTTTCGGCCGCATCACGCACCTGGAATACGGCGGCCTGCTGGCGGGCGACTACACCGCCTACATCGACGACGGAAGCGGGATACACGATGGCAGTCCCTACGCCGGCATCCGCGCCTACATCTACGACAAGTGGCCCCAACCACCAACGCCCAGCGAGGGCGACTACATCGCCGTCACGGGCGTACTCGCCGTCCAATACGTGGACCCCGACAACTGGCCCGCAAACGGCGATGAGTACTACACCCGCGCCATCCTCACCAACTCCCCCGACGACTGGGACAAGGCATTCTAGATTGTAGATTGCGGATTGTAGATTGCGGATAGCGATCCCCGCTAGCCCTGAGTAGCGAGGAACGAGCGTAGCGAAGGGCGGCCTACGGGCTTGATGTCAACTCGGAAACCTTCACGATCTCGAACCCACGCTCCCGCAGCTTGGCGATCAGGTCCGGCAGCGCCTCCGCCGTCGCCGCGCTCCCGCAGTGCATGAGCACGATGTCACCGCCCTGAATCCTGTCCAGAACGCGCTTTTCGATCTGCTCGGCGGTGATGCCCTTCTTGAAAGCGTCCCAGCAGTCCAGTGACCAGTAGACCGACGTATAGCCCTGCTCGCCGGCAACCTCCAGCACGTGCTTATTGCGCCCGCCGAACGGCGGCCGGAAATACGGCTTCGTGGACTCTCCCGTCAGGTCCTTCACCAGGTCATCGCATTTGCTGAGCTGCTCGATGATCTCCTCGTCGGAGACTTTCCGCAAGTCGGGATGGGAGTAGGTATGGTTGCCGATCTCGTGGCCCTCGGCGGCGATCTCCTTGACCAGCTCCGGGTTCTTCTCGCACCACTTGCCGGTCAGAAAGAACGTCACGTGCAGGCCGTTGTCGCGCAGGGTCTTGAGGATGGACGGGCACGGCGTTGCGCTTGCGCCGGCATCGAACGTGAGCGCGATCCTGGTCTTGGAGTCGGTATGAGCGATCTCGCCGGGATAGCCCGCGTAGCGACGCTTGGGCCTGGAGGTCGCCTGGGCGGGGGATTGGGCTGCCGCTGTGGGAGGCTTCTTGGTCTCGGTCACGCGCGCGACCGGCTCGGGCCGCTTGCGATGCTCGACCTTCGGCGGCTTCGGCGCGGGCGTGGGCGCCTGCCTGGGCGGAGGAGCTGAACACGAGCTCAGCAGGATCGCGACCGCTGCCGGCGCCAACGCGGCGAGAATACTCCTAGTGAGGCGTTTCCGAGGCATCCTTGCTGTCCTTAGGAACCTTCGCCACCTTCTCGTACTTATCCAAGGCGCTCTTCGGCAGCAATCCCATCTTGACCTTAACGACGTCGATCGCCGCGGCGAGCTGGTTGTCGGTCTTGGGATCGGTGATGTCGAGGTTCTCCGCCGGCTCGACCTCGACGTCCGGCGCAATGCCCTTCTTGTTGATGTCGGTGCCCTTGGGGGTGAGGTACTTCGCCGTGGTAATCGCGACGGCCGACTGATCCGGCAGCGGCAGGATCGTCTGCACGCGGCCCTTGCCGAACGTCGTCGTGCCCACCAGCATCCCGACGCCGTCATCCTTGATCGCGCCCGAAACTATCTCCGATGCGCTCGCGCTGTTCTTATCGACGAGCACCGCCAACGGGTAGCGCCTGTGGTTATGCTTATCTTCTTCGACGTAGTAGGGGTTGCGCTGCCCGCCGCGCTCCTGAATGATGACCACCGGCCCGCTCTCCAGGAACCGGCTTCCAATATCGATCGCCGACATCAGCAGCCCGCCCGGATTGCCTCTCAGATCGAAGACCAGCCCTTTGATGTGCTGCTTTTCGAGACTGGCCAGCGCCTCGTCGAGCTGCTGGTCGCTCTTCTCATTGAACTGATACAGCCTGATGTAACCGATCTTCGCATCCTCGTCGGCCATCCTGTACTTCACCATGCGGAACTCGACGACCTTGCGGACTATGACCTTGTCGAGCGGCTTGGCCGTGCCGGGCCGCCGGAGGGTCAGCTTGACCTTTGTGTCGATCGGCCCGCGGATCAACTTTACCACGTCCAGGATGTTCATCCCCTTGATCGACTTGCCGTTGACGGCCACGATCACGTCGTTTGCCTTGATCCCGGCCGCCATTGCGGGGGTACCATCGAGGGGCTCCTTGACGTAGACCTCGTTGTTCTTATTGGTGTCGAGCTGCGCGCCGATGCCGGTGAAGTTGCCCTCGTTCTCCTCGATCATCTTCTTATAGGAGTCGGGGTCCATGAACCGGGTGAACGGGTCGCCGAGCGAGTGCAGCGTTCCGCGAATGGCGTCGTAGGTAAGCTCGCGCTCGTTGATGGGTTTGATGCCGTAGTAGTTGGCCTTGATCTGCTCCATCACGGCCGAATATGTGTCGATCAGCGGAAGGGTGCGCGTGCTTGGGTCCGGCGACTGCCCTCCCAGGCTCTGCAGCCGCTGCGGCATCATCTCGATACTCGCCCGCCACTTGCCGACGTCCGTGCCGTTCGCGCGAACGTCCGGGACTTCGAAGCCGACGGCGAACGCCACAACCACCAGCAGCACGATCAGCAGCACATTTCGCATCGTCTTGTTCATGGCTTCCCTCCCGCGCTCGCGAGCTTGATCGCGGCCTTCATTTGCTGATCGGCTGTGTCCGCCTTCACATCCACCGGCAGCCCTTTGCCGTTATAGTCGTAACCTTTGGCGGTAACATACTTGCCCGTGGCCATTAGAATGCCGGAACCGTCGGCGAGGTCGATGAGCGTATTGTCCGTGAAGTTGCCGTAGGTCTGCTCGCCGACCACTTTCGCGGCTCCCGCTTCCCTGAGGCTCGCAGCGAGCACCTCCGGCGCGCGAACCGTGCCGCGATCCACAAGCAGCACGACCGGGCTATGCCAGGCGCCGCCGTTGACCGACGGCAGGTGGATCGGCGACTTGCGGCCGCGAGACTTGATGAGAATGGCGAGCGTGTGGTCCGGCTCGAAGTAGCTGGCGATCTTCTCCACCGCGCCCATGTCGCCGCCCGTAGCGCCGCGCAGATCGACTATCAGCCCCTTGGCCGACTTGGCCCGCAGCTCCTTGAGCGCCTGTGCGAACTCGCCCGCGGTCGCGGAATCGAAATAGTTGACGTCTATATAGCCCACGCTGCTCGTTTCCATGCGAGGGTTACCGACGGCATCGACGGTCAGATCCTCCGGCACTATCGTAATGCGCGCAGGTTTGACCGGAGCTTTGGCCGCGAGTGTAAGCGTGACGGCCTTCTTCTGCTCGCCGGAGAGCAAGGCCTCCGCGTCGATGATGCTGATTCCGCCATCTATCCGCTTCTGCTCGGCATCGAGTATCTTGCGCTTCTGGGCGTCGGTCAGACCGCGATACGACTCGGTATCGACCTCGTCGGAGATGTGCTGATATGGGTTGAACGGCAGCACGTCCTTGCCGTCGATAGCGATGACCTCATCTCCGGGCTTGATTCCCGCCTTGGCCGCCGGGCTGCCCGGCAGCAGCGTCGCCACGATCAGATGCTCCTCGCTGACGCGTTCCTTGGGCTTTTGCTTGTCCGGCCGCCAGGTCTGCTTGATAGCCACTACCGCGCCGATCCCGTGGAACTTGCCCTGTTCCGCATCGACGAGGATCTTGTGCTCATCCGGTTCGATGAAGCGGGTATTGGGGTCGCCAAACGAGGCCAGCATTGCGCGCATGGCCTCCCGCGTCATCTTGCCTTCGTCCTCGACGGTAAGCTGCTCTACGTAGTGCTCTCGCAGGCGATTGAGCACGGTATAAAGCGTTTCGAGGGGCCGTATATCGACGTCGGTGGACACGTCGGCAAAGCGGGTTGACGCAACGCGTGTTCCCTCCTGAGCCGCCCTATTGTCTCTGGCGACAACCAGCGCCGCCTGCCGTCCGGCATATTCATTCCGCGCCGCGTAGCCTGACGCGAAAAACAGCCCCACCAGCACTCCGATTCCGATTCTGTGGATCGTTCGCATTAGAACCCTCAATACAAAATCGCCGGGCACGACGGCTCCGGCGCGTAGGATCGGTCATCATCTGACAAGCGGCGGCCCACTTCAACCACCACGGCCAATACAGATTATACCACACCCAGCATCTACAACCGCTGTTTCGGGATTTCGTGTGTCCGCTCATTCACGGTGGTCGAGTCCAAGCACCCGACCTCGGCTGGCGGAACAGGCCAAATCCCGAAACCCCGGCCGCCATCCAACGCTGTTTCGGGATTTCGTGTGTCCGTTCAGCTCGGCCGTTCACGGTGGTCGAGTCGAAGCACCCGACCTCGGCTGGCGGAACAGGCCAAATCCCGAAACCCCGGCCGCCATCCAACGCTGTTTCGGGATTTCGTGTGTCCGCTCATTCACGGTGGTCGAGTCGAAGCACCCGACCTCGGCTGGCGGAACAGGCCAAATCCCGAAACCCCCGCCACCATCCAACGCTGTTTCGGGATTTCGTGTGTCCGTTCAGCTTGGCCGTTCACGGTGGTCGAGTCGAAGTACCCGACCTCGGCTGGCGGAACAGGCCAAATCCCGAAACCCCGGCCGCCATCCAACGCTGTTTCGGGATTTCGTGTGTCCGCTCATTCACGGTGGTCGAGTCGAAGCACCCGACCTCGGCTGGCGGAACAGGCCAAATCCCGAAACCCCGGCCGCCATCCAACGCTGTTTCGGGATTTCGTGTGTCCGCTCATTCACGGTGGTCGAGTCGAAGCACCCGACCTCGGCTGGCGGAACAGGCCAAATCCCGAAACCCCGCGCTCAATCGTCACTTGCAGATCCTTCTACATGACGATCAGCCGCCGCCGATTGTTCTTGATTTCGCGCCCGATTCGAGCTAAAATGCGGCGGAGGTAGTTTCGCCGATGCAAAACGCGCTTCTCGCCATAGCCATCGTCGCGGCCGCGGCGCCACTGCTGGCGGCTCCCATATCTAGCAAGACGCCGGAGCCCTACACTTCTTTCCAGACCGGATCGCCCTATCGGCCCGGCATCGACATCCGCACCGACGCCGTGATCGTCTACTCGGACAACGCCGAGCGAATCACGAGCTGGCGGGACAACGGCTACTTCGTTCAGACCATGTACGGCTTCCGCACCGGCCCGGACTATATCAAAGACCACGCCGGTGAGGGCCAGACCGACAAGGACGGCACAATCCTCACCTGTGGCCCCGGCAGCTACTACATGGTTCCCACTGAGAGCCGGATTAAGGCAGCCGTGCAGTACTTTACCAACGCAATCAACGGCGGCGCGCAGGCCGTGTGCCCCGAGGAACCCGAATTCTTCCAGCAGGCCGGCTACTCGGAGTCATTCAAGAAAGCCTGGCAGGACTACTATAACGAGCCCTGGCAGGACCCGGCAAGCTCAATCGAGGCCCGATGGAAGTCCGAGAAGCTCAAGGCCCACATGGAGTATACGATGGTGAAGTCCATTATGGATTCCGCCGCGAAGCAAAAACCTGATGTGCGCCGGATGGTCGCGTGCCACAGCGCGGTCAGCTACTACAACTGGGGCATCATCTACCCGCACTACGAGTGCATGATGATCCCGAACCTGCAGGAGATCATCGGCCAGGTATGGACCGGCACCGCCCGCACGGCCTGCCGCTACGAGGGCAAGAACGAAACCCGCACCTTCGAGGCCGCGTATCTCGAATACTCCAGCCTCGCCAACCTCACCCGCGGGACCGGCAAGAAGATGTGGTTCCTGATGGACCCGCTGGAGGACAACCCGGACCGCACAATGGAGGACTATCACACCAACTACGAAAAGACGCTGGTCGCCTCGCTGCTATTCCCCGATGTGGGCCACTACGAGGTCATGCCCTGGCCGGACCGCATCTACGGCCGCGTGCCGGACGAGTTCGCGACCGAGATCAGTTCGATCATCAACGCGCTGGAGGATATGCACAACCAGAAAGCCGGTGCAGTATGACATGGGCACGCGCGGGATCGCGACGTTCGTGGCCGATTCCATGGGCTGGCAGCGCGGCGCGCCGAGCACGAGCAACTATGACTGCTTCTGGGGCCTGACGCTGCCTCTGATCTACAAGGGCATCCCCGTCGAAGTCGCGCAGCTCGAGCGCGTCACCGAAGCAAGACTACCTCAAGCACTACAAGGTGCTGCTGCTCTCCTACGACGTCATGAAGCCGATGAAGCCCGAGATCAACCAGGCGATTGCCGACTGGGTGAAGGCGGGTGGGGTGCTGGTCTACTTTGGCGGCGGTGACGCGTACGATGCCCTGCCGGAATGGTGGCACAAGGGCAACTGCCATTCGCCTATGACCGATCTGCTGTGGCGCATGGAGCTTCCCAGTGCCGAGGTCCGCCGGCTCCGCTTCGTTGACGACACCGGCAGCACACTGACCGGTCCCGATGGCTATCAGATCCACGGCGACGTCGGCAAGGGCATGGTGATCTGCGGGGTCGCAGCCGCCATCGCACTACGCATCATCTCGGGCCGCCGCCGAGCAGCTACGGGGCATCGTCGAGCAAGCCTGCAAGACAGCGGGCCTGAAATACACCGAGCAGCCCCGCCTCGGCATCCGGCGCGGGGACTACGTCGCCGAGCGCACGTTCGGGCGAGCCGAAGCAGCTCAAGGGCTCATACGTCAACATCCTCGACCCCAAGCTACTCCATCGTCAAGGACCCGACCATCCCCCCGGACACCTGCGCGCTCTACAAGGACGTCACCAAGCAGCTAACCGGCGCGCCGAAGCTGCTCTACTCGTCTTCGAAAGTCGAGAAGAAGGTCGAAACCGCCCAATCCGACTAAGCTGACACTGAGCGGCCCGGCCAAAACCAAAGGCGTCGCCCGCATCTACACCGGCGGCAAGTCCGTTGCGTCCATCGAACCCGCGGACGCCAAAGTCGAAGCAGACCGGCGACACGCTTCTGGTCACATTCGACAACAAGCCCGAGTCTGTTACCATAGCGATCAGCTACGGGCCAATAGTCAATAGTCAATAGTCAATATTCAATAGTCAATATTCAATACTCAATATACAATGGGGTGTTCTATGTCCATCAAAGTCGGAGTCGTCGGAGCCGGAATATTCGGCGTCAATCATCTCAACGCATTCAGGCAGCTATCATATCTGGGAGTCGCGGAGCTTGCCGCGGTCTGCGAGATCAACGAGGAGCGGGCGAAGTGGGTCGAGGACAACTACGGCTGCCCGGTCTACCGGGACTATAACGAGATGTTCGCAAACCCGGACATCGACGCGGTCACCGTCGTCACGCCGGATCACCTGCACAAGCCGATCTGCCTCGCCGCAGCCGCAGCCGGCAAGCACGTGCTGGTCGAGAAGCCGCTGGATGTGACCGTCGAGGGCTGCCGGGCGATGATCGACGCGGCAAGCAAGGCCAACGTGCTGCTGCAGGTCGATTTCCACAAGCGCTACGACCCCGAGCACATGGCGTATGGAGCGCCGCGTGAGCTCCGGCGAGTTCGGCAAGATACTCTACGGCAGCGTGTGCATGGAGGACCGCATCGAGGTCCCCAGCGAGTGGCTGAAGCGCTGGGCGCCGTCATCGAGCCCCGGCTGGTTCCTCGGCACGCACTTCTACGATCTCGTGCGCTGGGTCATCAAATCCAACGGCAAGACGGTCTTCGCGAAGGGCCACAAGGGCCTGCTGCGGGACGAATACGGCGTGGACACGTGGGACGCGATCAACGCAACGGTCGAGTTCGAGAACGGCGCTGTTGTCACCTTCGACACGAGCTGGATCCTGCCCAAGTCCTTCGAGGCGATAGTGAACCAGGAGATTCGGCTGGTCGGCACCAAGGGCGTCTGGGAGATCGACAGCCAGTATCGCGGCTCGCGCTCGTGCGTGGCCGACGAGGGCATGCGCACCTGGAACAACAACTTCCTGCGCGAGACCAAAGACAAGCAGGGCCGCACGATCTACCAGGGCTACGGCATCGAATCCATCCAGGACTTCGCCTACAACGTCGCCGCGATCAAGTCCGGCAAGAGCATCGAATGCCTCGCCGGCACCTACCCATCAGGCGAGGACGGCCTCGAAGTCACCAGGATCGGCGTCGCCGTCCACGAGAGCGTCGCCTCGGGCAAGCTGGTCGAGATAGCTCGGTAGCCGAGAGCAGAGGGCAGAGGGCAGAGAGCGAAGAGCAAAGAGCGAAGAGCGGAGACACTCCCTCTCCCTGGAAGGGAGAGGGCTGGGGTGAGGGTCGAGTCCCGGCGTGTGGGCACAACCTACTCCCTCCCCGCTGCGGGGAGGGTTGGGGAGGGGTCCTTCCGGCTGTCACCGCAGGAGCCTGACCTTATCCACCCGAAACTCCACCCCCGCCACGTCCACCGGATCGAACCGCAGGCGGTCGGTGAGGCCCTTCCAGTTCGGATTGGCGGCGAGATCGAGCTCATATTCGTGCCACTGACCATCGAGCCGCAACTTGAACGTCACGCTCTGCGCCTCGCTGAAGCCGTGCTCGGTCGTGGACCAGAACAACTGCCCCGTCGCCTCGGTCGGAGCCTTGACGTCCGGGCCGCCGACGGGCATCCTCGGCATGTGCGCGCTTGCCAGCATTCTGATACGCGCCCTGGAATAGCGCTTGCAGTCCAGATAGGTGACCGGACTGGTCAGTGACGGGTCATTTGATGTGGTTGTGCCGGCCAACGCGCCCCACTCGTTACGCAGGCCGCTGATATTGCCGGAGGTCCAGCCCTCGGTGTCAGAATCGAACCGCCAGGCATCGATAACGGGCAGTGTCACGTCGAAAACGAACGGTGCCGCACTGAAATCGGCCGGCGCCGCACGGGAATCGACGGCCTCCTGAGCGTGGACCCCCGGACAGAAGACCCTCCGTACGGCATCAAGATAGGCCAATCCACGCTCAGCACTCGGCTCCAAAACAGACCCTTCGCCCCACTCGTTCCAAGCTTCGATCATCACAACCTTGTCACGACTGACATAGTCGCGCGCTTTTTTCAGCGACTCGGCGAAAAGCTCCGGGGTCATGCCGGTGATGATGACATCCTCGTCCTTTGTCCACGGCCTTCGATCCCAGCCCGCCATCACGGTCGGCCAGTAGTCCCCGCCGGTCAGGTCGCGCCACTGTTTCCACATCGCCTCGCCCTGCGCCATGAGGTGCCGGTAGCTGAACTCGGCGTGCTTGCCGGGGCCGGTCAGACCGGCGCCGTCGTAGGGGTAGTTGTATCGCGCGAACGCATCCACGCCGATGGCCCTGCAGCCCTCGATCTCGTTGGGCCCCATCGCATCCTGGCAGAACACGAGATACACGCCCGGCAGCGCCGCGTCCCTGGCCTTCTGCCGGAACCGATCGAACGCCTTTTTCGCGCCGTCGATGCCGAGGTTCCGTATGAAGTTGTGCCCGACCAGGAGCATCACTACCGGCCGGTTGTCGATGCGCAGGTAGCTGGGGTGGGTGAGATACTTCTTGATCACGAGGTCGCCGAACTTGTCGAGCTGATCGGCGGTCATGGTGGACTGGTCTGCGTGGTTGCACCAGTTCAGGCAGAACTTGAACTTGCTGATATACTTCGCCTTCAGAAACCCGTCGTCGAGCGCGGTCTCGAGCATCTGGCTGCCATCAGCGGTGTAGAAGTCGAATGCGAAGAACGACACGCCGTGCTCCAAAGCCCACTTGATCTGCCAATCGGCGGCTTCGGGGCTGGACTCGTCATAGTAACCCAGCAGCGGATGCTGGACGTTCTTGTTCGCCTCGATGCAGTACCACTTCTCGGCCTTATTCCAGCCGGGGAAGTAGTAGGCGCCGACCAGCATATCCGCCTTCACCGGCTTCGGAGCGGGAACTGCGCCCATCGCTGCCGATGCCGCTACCAGCAGACCCATCATCAGCCAGCACTTGTCCATCCTCGCTACCCCTTTGCGCCGAACGCCACGATTACCGCGCTTCTCGCGGGAACGGTGACGTTCTCGGCATCCGCGCCCGCCGCGGTCTTCTTTTTGCCTTCCGGCCCGAACACCTCCGCCTGATACGCGCTGCCTGCCTTCAGCGGGGCGGCGAACTCGACCTTGCGGTCCTGGTCGCTCAGATTGGCCAGCGCGATGCCGATGCTGCCGTCCTCAGCCTCCCAGGAACTGCCCACAACCGACGGCACTTCCAGCGCATACTCGCCCCCGAACGGGGCCGGGGCGGTGAACTTGACGCGAGGGTTGTCCCCACCCGCGTCAACGACACCGAGCAGCCGGCCTTCCTGCAGGAACTTGTGCCCATAGCTCCTGCACCGCGCCAGGTTCCGCACGAACTCTCGCTCCTTCTCCGCGCCGGGCGCCATTATCTCGTCAGCCCGGACCCAGCCGATCTGCGCGCCGAACGTGAACTCCCGCGCCATCTTGGCTCTGAAAGGCACGGAGTTCTTCACGTCGTCCTTGGCGATGTATTGGAACCCGAACGTGATCGTGCGGCCCGAATAGACCGCCGGGAACAGCGGTATCACCTGCCGGTCGGTTGCCGCGGGCGTGTTCACCAGCAGGAGCGCGTCGAAGTAGTCGAGGAAGCACTCGATGTTCTCCTCGGTCGTGATCATCCTGCCCTCGGGCAGCTTCGCGCGGACGCCGTCGAGCAGCTTGCGATAGCCATCCACCCACAGATGCCCGCCGCCGAGCGGATGGCCGTGGGACTTGTCGTAACACCGATACGCCCACGCGCAGCCGATCTGGTCGATATACACCCCGTCAACCCCGCACTCGTGGGTCAGCCGATCGACGAGGCTCGCGACCTTGTCCTGCCACGCCTTCGTATACGGGCACATCGAGTTCAGCGGCACTTTCGAGCCATAGACCTCGGTGTAGGGCTCGCCGTCCTCCTTGCGCGCGGCGGACTTCGAGAGGCCCTCCTCGTTCCAGCCCTTGGAGTTGGGATCGACTATGCGGCCGTTGATATACGGCATCACGTGCATCCCCTCCGACTGCAGCGTCTTGATCTGGTCGGCAAACCCGGGCTTGGGCGGGAAGTAGTCGGGATAGAGGGTGTCGTAGGGGATTTCGTGCCAGCGATACCAGTGCAGCGCGATGGGCATGTCGAAATACGCCTTCGCCTGTTTGCACAGCCCCATCATATCGTCCATCTGGGTCTCGACGCGCAGCCACAGGTCCGTGTCCTTCACCCACTGCGGGATCGGGCGCTTCGATACCGGCCCGGCCTTGCTCCACGGCGCGGTCAGCGCCCACTTGCGATAGACCTGCGCGGCGTCGTACCAGTCGCCGTCGAACACGCCGACCACGGCCTCGTAAGGCAGTTCGTAGGTGCCGCCGCCCTGCGTGGCCAGCCCCGGCCAGTTGGCGACCGTGAACGTCGCGCCGTTCTCATCGGCCTTCGCAGAGTAGACCTTGAAGTTCGCCTGTGGATCGTGCGTGCCGACGTAGAGCCCGTGCCCGCCGCCGTAGAACGCCACAAACTGCATCGCCGCGATCATCGAGGGATACGTGGCCTCGTAGCTCATGCCCGGGCTTGACGTCATATTCCAGCCCCCACCCGAACGGCACGGCCATCTTGCCAGCCGCGATGTCCGGCAGAATCGGGAAATCCGCGCGCGCGACCCTCCAACCCTCGAGGCAGATCGGCTTTCAGCGACCAGTAGGACAGCGCGCCGGCCTTCCCGGTCCGAATCGAGGCGGTGACGGTCATGGTCGCATCGCCGACCTTTACCCGCCACGCCGGCGTGAGCTTATCGGACTCCTGCTTGACGTCGAAAAGCTCCGCGTCGCCGCTCGCGATCTCCTTCGTCTCGCCCGCGTCGTTCACCAGCGAGAGCTTCCACAGCGTCTCGCCCGGCTTCTCGATCCAGTTGCGCCCGCCCGGATCGCGAACCCCGGTCAGCGACAGCTTGCCGTCCGCCGCGTGAAGATCGATGGTCACCCGCCCGCTGTCGAGCGAGAGCGTCCGCGCCTCATCACCATGCGCGCCCACCGCGAGCAAGAGAACCAGCAGTACCCGCAACACAAACAGCCATCATCGCACACCCCCAAGCTAGCTGTGGAAATGATAGCACAAACTGCCTGCGCTGGGGGAGAGGGGGCAGCGCAATGGAATTGCGCGGGACCTCTGCCCGGCAACGGATTTGCCGGGCGACAAGGAGCGCAATGGAATTGCGCGGGACCTGCACCCGGCAACGGATTTGCCGGGCGAACAAGGAGCGCAATGGAATTGCGCGAGACCTGCGCCCGGCAACGGATTTGCCGGGCGACAAGGAGCGCAATGGAATTGCGCGGGACCTGCACCCGGCAACGGATTTGTCGGGCGAACAAGCAGCGCAATGGAATTGCGCGGGACCTCTGCCCGGCAATGGATTTGCCGGGCGAACAGGCAGCGCAATGGAATTGCGCGGGACCTCTGCCCGGCAATGGATTTGCCGGGCGAACAGGCAGCGCAATGGAATTGCGCGGGACCTCTGCCCGGCAATGGATTTGCCGGGCGAACAGGCAGCGCAATGGAATTGCGCGGGACCTCTGCCCGGCAATGGATTTGCCGGGCGAACAAGGAGCGCAATGGAATTGCCCGGGACCTGCACCCGGCAACGGATTTGCCGGGCGAACAAGGAGCGCAATGGAATTGCCCGTTGCCGGCGGCGAATACCCGGCAACTCCGTTGCCGAACGCGGGCACGGACCTGATCGCAGGCAGGAACAGCCGGCCGGCTTGCGGAAAACGGGCTTAGCGGAGGGTACCTCTAAATGCCACAGGGATACAAGGTCTACGAGCCGCTCAGCCTGTACTTCATCACGTCTACGGTCGTCCATCTCATTCCGGTGTTCCGCCGCGATGCGTATTTCAGAGTGCTGACTGACAGTATGATCCACTGCATCAGACATCGTGGGCTTCGCGTCCATGCATTCGTGATCATGCCCGATCATTTCCACATGATCCGCTCTCAGGTGGCCGGAGACCTTTCGGGCGTGATTCGCGACCTCAAGCGCTTTACGTCAAAGGAACTTTACGCACAGCTTGTCAGAGATCACGCATACGGGCCGTGGCTCGCGGCAATGCGCAATGCCGCCAGAGGAGAGTCCGAGGCAAAGCTGTGGGATGATGAGTTTCATCCTGAGCAGATCTACACGCAGCCGTTCTTCCAGCAGAAGTGCGACTACATCCACGCGAATCCCGTGAGAGCGGGCTATGTGGACGACCCTTCGGCGTGGAAATACTCCAGCGCGTGCCTGTATTATGAAGGACGGGAGGCTGTGATTCCGATTGAGCCGCTGGAGTGGTGAGTTGCAGGGGGGGCGGCGCAATGGAATTGCGCGGGACCTGCGCCCGGCAATGGATTTGCCGGGCGAACGGGAGGCGGTGATCCCGATTGAGCCGCTGGAGTGGTGAGTTGCAGGGGGGCGGCGCAATGGAATTGCGCGAGACCTGCGCCCGGCAACGGATTTGCCGGGCGAACGGGAAGCGCAATGGAATTGCGCGGGACCTGCGCCCGGCAATGGAGTTGCCGGGCGAACGGGGAGTTCATTGTGCCCTGAGCGAAAGGAGCCACAACGATGAGGTCGGTTGGAACAGTTTCTGTACTGATAGCTGCCATGCTGTGCGCGGTGGTCGGACAACTCGTCTGCTCGGCGGCGCCTGCCCCACCCGCCGGTTTCGCCCCCGTAGACACGGTGGATTACGGGAAGACCCAGTTGCAGGTACAGACCGCTTGGGTCAAACACGCGTTCTGGCCCACCAGCGAAGTGATGACGCAGAAGCGCTACCGTGAGACTGTCGACGCTGAGAGATCGGCTCTGTGCGAGTTCCTGCAGAAGGTCCTGTCGCCGGAGTTTCAGCCTTCGCGCGACGCAGTCAACAGAGATACCGTCGCTGTTGCGGCCCTATGGGATGAGAGCGACTACCTGCTGCTGAGCTATGCCACCAAGTCGGGGTACAAAATGAGAATCCAGGATGGGAAGGACCTCTTCCTGCTGATCGATATCCCCGAGAGCCTGCGCGGCTCGGACATCGAGTCGCTGGTCAAGAATACCGCTGCTTCAGTCCTCGATCTTTCGGCCATCCCGGCAGAGCAGAGACAGAAGGCGATACAGTGGACGGATCCCTTCGACATAGGCAGGTCCAAGTCCGGGCAGTTGCGCTACGGTCACTCACCAGTTACTAGGCTTCCCGAGTGGTACACGAGCATAGGGTGGTGGTCGGACGGCAGTCGTGTCCTCTTGGCGATCTCCAAGGGCGACTTCAGCAAGCTGGGGGATTCCCCCGTGGTCCCCCCCCCGTGGGCCGCGGGTCTTCAAGTCGCGGCAAACCGGGCCAAGTCAGTAGTATCGGTGTTTCGGGATTCGAGCGTAGGGCGAATCCCGAAACACGCTCATTAGAGCTGACAGCTACGCCCTCATCTCCGCAATGATCGCATCCGCCACCTGGCTCGTGCCGACGGCGGTCGGATCGTTGCGGTCCGGCTTCATATCGTAGGTGACGTTCTTGCCCTCGGCGATGACCTTCGCGACCGCGTTTTCGAGGCGGTTGGCGGCGTCGGTCTCGCCGATGTGGCGCAGCATGAGCATCCCCGAGAGGATCATCGCGATGGGGTTGACCTTGTTCTGGCCGGTGTATTTCGGCGCGCTGCCGTGGGTCGGCTCGAACAGCGCCGCCTCGTCGCCGATGTTCGCCCCGGGCGCGACTCCCAGCCCGCCGACCAGCCCCGCGCAGAGGTCCGAGAGAATATCGCCGTAGAGGTTCGGCAGCGTGATCACGTCATACAGCTCCGGCTTCTGCACGAGCTGCATGCACATGTTGTCCACCAACCGCTCCTGATAGAGAATCCCCGCGCCCTTGCCCGCCTCGGCCGCCAGCGTCTCGTCGCCGGATTCCGGCTCAAGGTCGCTCCACTCGAACTTCGCGCCGTACGCCTTCGCTACCTCGCGCGCGACGTGGTAGAAGAGGCCGTCCGTGAACTTCATTATGTTGGCCTTGCAGACGGCGGTAACGCTCTTGCGGCCGTTGGCGATGGCGTAGTCGAACGCGAGCTTCACGATCCTGCCGCGTGCCGGTGATCGAGATCGGCTTGATCGAGATCGCCGAGTCCGGCCGGATCTTGCCCTGCCGCCATCTCGATGATCGTCTTGGCTTCGTCGGTGCCAAGATCGAACTCGACGCCCGCGTAGAGGTCCTCCGTGTTCTCCCGCACGACCACGAGATCGACGTCCTGGTACTTCGACCGAATGCCGGGATAGTACTTGCACGGCCTCACGCACGCGTAGAGATCGAGTTCCTTGCGCATCGCCACGTTCACGCTTCGAAAACCCTTGCCGATGGGTGTGGTGATGGGGCCTTTGAAGGCGACCTTATTGCGCCTGATGCTTTCGAGGACTTGCTCCGGCAGCGGCGTGCCGTATTTGTCCATCACGTCCACGCCGGCCTCTTTGACTTCCCACTCTATCGCAGCGCCCGTCGCCTCGATGACCCGCCGTGTCGCTTCGGTGATCTCAGGTCCGGTTCCATCTCCGGGAATAAGCGTGATTCTGTGCGCCAACTCTCTGCCTCCAGGTCGAAATGATAACCTCGGCAGTTTAGCATGGGGTGGAGTAGGGTGTCAAACCGGCTCGATGCGTATATACGCGATCATCAGCCGGTTCATCGGGAAGTACCCGACGTTCCCCCGCAGAACGCGCCCTCGCCGTAGAACAGCGCCACCAGCCCCGGCTCGATCTCCACGAGGCTCGTGTAGCTGCAGCCCGGCCCGCTGTAGATCTCGACCGTCTTGTCCCACTCTTCGCCGGTCCCGTCGAAATCGACATTCAGCCACACCCCCGGCCGGCCGTAGCTGGTCACGACGGCCCCGTTTGAAAGCTGGATCAGATCGGGATCGACGCCGAAGTCGGCGATCTGCTTGGGCTTGGACCACGTCTTGCCGCCGTCCTTGGAGCGAACCTGCAGAAGCGGCCCGCCGGTGCGAATGTGGCAGAGCAGGTCCCCGTTGGCTAGCAGCAGCATCACCGGCTCGCCGAAACCCTCGCGCCCAGGAGACTTGCCCTCGGCGATCGTGGAGTAGTACTTCCACGTCTTGCCTTCGTCGTGCGAGATGATGCAGAAGCAGTGGCTCGTGTCGGGCTGTTTGTCGCTGCGGCCGTAGCCGGTGCCGATCAGGTCGCCGTTGGGCATTCGCACGAGCGAGCGGTGGGTCAGCATGCCGATAGGGCCCCGGGTCATAAGGGAATTCCAGTTCCGCCTGCCACCGCGTCGGCTTCTCCAGCGTGTCTTCCGAGAATCGAACGACCGTCAGCGGATGGACCCTGTTCCCGCGGATCGGCTTGGTCCGCCATCCGCCGATGCCTATGCAGCTCCCGTCAGGCAGCCTCGTCATCGTCGTGCTCAGCGCGTAGTTGGGAAACGGCTGCCAGGTCTTGCCGTTGTCGCGCGAGACCATGTGCCGGCCCTTCTCGTTGACGGTGTGCTGGCCTTCGCTGTAGGCGAGGATGATGGCGTTGTCGGACACGCGCCTGGCCCACGGAAAGTTGAGGTCCTCGAGCGATGTGGTGATGATCTGCTGGCCGACGACGCGGATGCTGCCCTTGCGGTCGCCGGGCGATTCGACAGTCGTCTTTTTGAACGCGACGTATTTCCAGTAGGCCTCGCCCGTAGCCGGGGAGCTGCCGCCCCCGAACGAGAGGATGTTGCGCTGCTCATAGGCGGGCTCGGTGAACTTGCCCTTGCCGTCGATCACCATCTGCTCGTCAACGAACAGACGCACATCGTCACCCTTGACGACTATTCTATACGTCCTGAAATCCCGCGTGGTATCGAGCGCATAGGAAAGCTTCGCCTTCTCCAGCACGACCCTATCGGTGTAGAACGTGACGGACTCCTCCCGCTCGCCGTTTGCCACGAGAATGAAGTTGCCTGCCTGGCCGCTGCACGACTTGACTTTCACGTTCGCGGCGACCTCGAACTCGTCGTTCGGCGAAAGCCGCCACAGGTAGTTGACCAGCACCCGCTCGCCGTTGGTCTTGCCGAGATCGGACACCAGCAGCGCGCCATCGGCCACTCTGGCGGTCGCATTGCCGTTCGGCGAGTAGAACCACGGCGGCTCCGGCATCTTGTCGCCGTGGTAGATCGCGGTCCACTTTTCGTTGTCGAACGACACGTTCTGGGTCCGACCCGGCCGCGCCGCGAGCGCCGTCACCAGGCACGCCGCGCAGACAACTACGATCAGTTCCCTCACTTCACAAGTCTCCTCTTCGCAAACTCCGCCGCCATCTGCTCGGTATACATCGTCAACGCGCGCACGTCGGCGCCCATGCAGATGAACCTGAACCCCAGGCGTATCACCTCATCGATCGTGTCCGGGCCGGCGACCGTCCCCGAGAACTTCCCGTGCCGCGCGCACGCCTCCGCCACTTTCCTGCGCGCATCGAGCACGCGCGGGTCATCGAACTGCGCCGGGCAGCCGATCCCGTGGCTGTAGTCCGCTGGGCCGAAGAAGAGCATATCTATGCCGGGCAGCGCCGCGATGGCGTCGAGTTCGTCCATCGGCTCCGGGTCCTCGATCTGGCAGCACACGAACCGCTGCTCGTTGGCCTGTTTGATGTAATCCAGGAACGGGATCACGCAGTAGGCGCCGTCGGAGTTGCCGCTGTCCACGGGCCGCCTGCCAATGGGATGGAACTTGGTCATCCGCACGACGTTCTTCGCGTCCGCCAGGCCCATCAGGTGCGGCACCATGATCCCCGCCGCGTCGGCCTCCAGCGGGCGTATATGATCGCTGTAGCTCCCGCGCATCACCCGCACGATGCTGTCGCAGTCGAACATCTTCGCCGCCCTGATCTGCCCCTCGATCTCCGCCATGTCGTTGGGAACGTGCTCCTGGCACAGCCACACGCAGTCGAACCCGGCCATCGCCGCGATCTCCGCGGACCGCGCGTCCATCAGGTTCAGCTTGAAACACGTCGCAATATCCCCCGCGCGAAGCCGTGCGAGCACCCTGCTCGGTCTCATCGAAACACCCATCAATCTCTCTCCTTTGAGCCGTTTCGGCAGTGCTACCTTAGCACATCCATTGCGCTTGCGCAAGCCAAAGACCCTTGACAGTTCGGGGCATTTCATGGCACATTGGATACGGCAGCAAGCTTGCCGGTCCGCTCTTGCTCCGGTTGTCCGGAAAGGAAGACATGCGCCTTCTCGCCGCTCTTCTACTGGCCCTGGTTCTCGCGTCGTGCTCGTCCGCATTGGCGGTAGGCTATGTATCGGTGGCGGCGGGGGAGTATCACACCGCAGCTCTGGCGGTGGACGGCACCGTCTGGACCTGGGGCCGCAACGATTACGGCCAGCTCGGCGACGGCACCACAACGGACAGCCCGCTCGCGATGTGTGTTCCCGGCCTCTCGAACATCATCGCCGTAGCCGCCGGCGGCAACTCCACCGTAGCTCTGGCAAGCGACGGCACCGTCTACACCTGGGGCGCCAACACCTATGGCCAGCTCGGGGACGGGACCACCGTCAACAGAGCCTCTCCTACGCACATAACAAGCCTCACCGGTGTCACCGCCATTGCCTGCGGCTACAGGCACATGGCTGCCGTGGCGGGCGAGAACGGATCGGTCTACACCTGGGGAAGGAACAATGACGGCCAGTTGGGCGACGGCACTACCGCGAACAAGCCCTCTCCAACAAAGATAGCCAGCCTGACCGGCGTGGTCGCGGTCGCGGCGGGCGGATTCCACACGGCAGCCCTCAAGTCGGACGGCAGCGTCTACGACTGGGGCTACAACAACTGCGGTCAACTTGGCGACGGCACAACCACGACCAGACCGACCCCGGTCTGCGTGACCGCGGTAACCGGCGCCACCGCGATCTCAGCCGGTTACGACTTCACCCTCGCGCTGAAAAGCGACCATACAGTTCTGGGATGGGGCGCCAACAACTCCGGCCAGCTCGGTGACGGCAGCACAACCAATAGATGGACCCCCGTGGCAGTGTCCTCGCTTTCCGGTGTCATCGCAATCTCAGCCGGCGAACATCACGCTATCGCCCTCAAGAACGATGCAACTGTCAGAACCTGGGGCAGCAACACCAGCGGCCAGCTCGGCGACGGCACGACCACACGGAGCACCGTTCCCATCCAGCCGGCAGGGCTCGGCGGCGTCAGCGCGATCGCCGGGGGCGGATATCACACGGTTGTGGTGTGCATGGGCGGCTCGGTCTGGGACTGGGGCAACAACACCTACGGGCAGCTTGGGGATGGGTCCACCACCGAGAGCCACACCCCCGTAACCGCGGGCGGATCCATCGAGATCGCGCCTATGGTGGCAGCCGGCTGGATGCACTCGGTGTCGCTACATAGCGACGGCACTGTCTGGACCTGGGGATGCAACTCCTCTGGGCAGTTGGGCGACGGAACCACTATCGACAGGCCGTCGCCGGCCCAGGTGAACGGGCTCGCAGGCATCATTGCCGTGGCGGCAGGCGACGATTACTCCGTGGCGCTCGGATGTGACGGCAGTGTCTGGGCATGGGGCCGCAACGCCAGTGGCCAACTCGGGGACGGCACCAATGAGCAACGATCCACTCCGGTTCGGGTTACCGGCGTCACCGGCATCGTGGCGATAGCGGCCGGTCAGTGGTTCACTGTCGCGCTCAGGAGCGACGGTACCGTCTGGACCTGGGGTCGCAACAACAGGGGCCAGCTCGGAGACGGGACTACAGCCGGCCGCGGCACGCCGGCGCAGGTGCCGGACTTGGCCGACGTTGTTGCGATTGATGCCGGCAAGGAGCACGTTGCGGCCGTCCGAAGCGATGGCCAGGTATGGACCTGGGGACTCAACTACTCCGGCCAGCTTGGCGATGGTACTACGACTACAAGGCTGACTCCCGTGCAAGTCGCCGGCCTCTCCGGGGCCACAGCCGTCGCCGCGGGCAGCAACCACACTATGGCGCTGACCCAGGGCGGCATCGTGCGGGCTTGGGGCGATAATAGCAATGGTCAGCTTGGCGACGGGACTTATACGAACAGGCTGACCCCGGTCCAGGTCATGTATGTTTCTGCGACAGCCATCACAGCGGGTGACTACCACTCCGCCGCCATCGGCGGCGACGGCAGGGCATGGGCCTGGGGATTCGGCTATGACGGCGAGCTTGGAAACTGCGTCATGGGGTCCAACGCAACGCCCACGCGCGTCTTGAGCCTCAATGGGGTGACGAGCATCACCGGCGGCGGTTACCATACTCTGGCCGTGACCCAGGACGGCGCCGTCTGGGCCTGGGGCAGCAACGAATACGGCCAGCTCGGCAACGGGACTCTCAGCTACAGCCCAGGCCGGATCCCGTCATTCTCCGGGGCCGCGGCCGTTTCCGGCGGCGGCATGACCACGCTCTGCCTGAAGACTGATGGCACCGTCTGGGGCTGGGGAAACGACTCCTGCGGCCAACTGGGAGACGGCGCCAACTCTTCGCTCAGACCGACACCCGTGCAGGCTCCCTCGCTTGCCGGCGCTGCGGCCGTCGCGGCGGGTTACCAGTTCAGCGTTGTGGTGAAGAGCGATGGCAGCGTGTGGACTTGCGGCCGCAACCAGGTCGGCCAACTTGGAGACGGGACAGCATTGGACAAAGCGTCTCCCGTTCACGTCGGTGGCCTGACGAACATAACTGCAATCGCAGCGGGCTTCCAGCATGCGGTGGCGCTGAAGGCCGATGGCACGGTATGGACGTGGGGCTGGAACTACTATGGCCAGCTCGGCGACGGCACTACCAGCAACAGGCTCTCACCAGTTCAGGTCTCCGGCCTGAGCGGCATTGTCGCTGTATCCGCAGGCGAGTACGACACCGCGGCTGTGAAGAACGACGGCACCGTCTGGTGCTGGGGCCTCAACGACAGCGGCCAGCTCGGCGACGGGACCAAGACTGACAGGCATACTCCCGTTACGGTCGCGGGCCTGACGGGCGCGGTCTCAGTTTCAGCCGGAATGGACCACACTGTCGCACTCAGAAGCGACGGCACCGTCTGGAGTTGGGGCGACAATTCCGATGGGCAGCTTGGAAACGGCGGGCTTATTACTCTGGCGCCGGCGCAGGCCTCCGGGCTTGCCGGCGTCACAGCTATATCCGCCGGATGGTACCACACCCTTGCGCTCAAGAACGATGGCACGGTCTGGGTTTGGGGCAGCAACGAATACGGCCAGCTTGGCGACGGAACGCGGACCAGCAGGTTTGCGCCTTATCAGTTGCCCGGTCTTTCGGGCGTTCGTGCCGTATCCGCCGGGACGCGCCATACTGTCATCGTCAACGGCGACACTACCGTGACCGCGTGGGGCGGCGATTCATGGCGCCAGTTAGGGGACGGGCGCCTTCTCGAAATCCCGTTCCCAATCAAGCCTCACTTCCCGCCCGACCCGGACACAGCCGCTCCTACCGGCTCGGTCACGATCGCCGGCGGCGCGGCATACACAACGAGTCCGGGGGTTGCCGTCGCGACTCCGGCGACTGATGACAGCGGCGTAGTTCCGATGATGCAGGTCGCCACCGATGGTTACATCGACGACGAGCCGTGGGAGTTCTACAGCCCGGGCAGATACATTTCTCTGCCCCCCGTCTACGGGGCCAAGACGATCCGGGCCAGATACTGCGATCAGTCCGGCAATGCGTCCCAGATCTATCAGGCGAGCATTGCTTACGGCAGCCCCGGCACGATCAGCGCCGGCAAATCCGCCGCGTCCGGTTCGGTGGCGATCTTTGCCGGTGGAGTCGTGACCGCGGTGTTCGACGACTGCATCTATGTCGAGAACAGCGACGGCGCCGGCGGCATCAAGGTCACTCCGGCTCCTCTGGGCGTTGGGATCGGGAGCTTTGTGGACGTATCGGGCGTGACGCAGGTGTCGAACGGCGAAAAGGGCTTGTCGTTGATCGCCTGCAAGGTGCTCTCGGGGCTGGGCTATCCCGTGCCCTGGGCCCTGACTAGCAAATCCCTCGGCGGAGGCAACTGGAACTACAACGCCGCCACCGGCGCCGGCCAGCAGGGCATAACCGGCGCGAGCGGCCTCAACAACATCGGGCTTCTGGTGCGAACGTGGGGCAATGTGGGCGCTATCGAACCCGTCACGCCGCCGGCCGTGCCGGCCTGGTTCACCATCGACGACGGCTCCGGCGTGAACGTCAAGGTGACGGTTCCGGCGGGTGTGACGGCGCCAATGCCGAACACATTCGTCGGCGTGACCGGCATCAGCTCCTGCGAGATGTCAGGCGCTGACCTTCTCCGCCTGCTCCGCGTCCGCCGCCAGTCCGACATCAACTGATCCAACCCTCGCCTCGATCCTCCATTCGCCATTCCCCATTCTCCATTCGAACGGCTCCCTATTCCCTAATCCCTCCCTTCTGTGTTAGCATGGTCGGGTTCGCAGCCTCATTTCGGAGGAAGACAGTGACCAAACACAAACCTGACACCAACGCTCGCGCCGGCAGCCTCGCCCCGCCCGGATTGGGGCCGGCTTCCGGCGTCCTGAGCTCGATATCGGTCCTTGACGAGACCGAGACGTCCGAGTTCGTAAACCCTGGCATACAGGAGCAGCTTGCGGTATCCGACAAGCGCGACGCCGACATTGTCATCATCGGCTCCGGCCCGGCGGGCTACGTGGGTGCGATCCGCGCGGCCCAGCTCGGCGCGAGGACCGTGATCGTCGAGAAAGAGTCCGTCGGCGGAACCTGCCTCAACGTCGGCTGCATTCCCACCAAGGTCCTGCTCGCGTGCGTAGCGGCGCTGGACACGGTCAAGCACGGCGCCGATTTCGGGGTGAACGTGAACAAGTTCGACCTCGACTTCTCGAAAATGATGTCGCGCAAGGACACGACGGTCAAGCGCCTCGTCGGCGGCGTCGAGAGCCTTTTCAAGAAGAACAACATCCGCCTCGTGCGCGGCGCGGCGCGGCTGACCGACGCCCACACCGTCACGGTTGATGCGCCCGATGTTGCCGAGACCATCCGCGCCGACAAGATCGTCATCTGCACCGGCTCGACCCCAGCACTGCTTCCTGTGCCCGGATTCGAGATCGGCGAAAACGTCTGGACCAGCACCGAGGCCCTCACCTTCGACGCCGCCCCCAAGAGCATGCTCATAGTAGGCGCGGGCGCGATCGGCCTCGAAGCCGGCTACACGTTCGCCCGGCTCGGCACGGAGGTGCTCGTGGTCGAGATGATGTCGCAGATCCTGCCCGCCGCCGACACCGAGACCGCCAACGAACTCGCCAAGGCTCTCACCAAGGCGGGCATTAAGTTCATGCTCAACTCCACCGTCACCGGCGCCGAGGATACCAAAACCGGCAAGAAGGTTACCATCAAGACGCAGGATGGCGAGGAAGTCCGCGAGTTCGAGAAAGTGCTCGTTGCGATAGGCCGCAGGGCCGCCGTCTCAGGCATCGGGCTCGACGAGGCGGGCGTCAAGCACGACGGCCGCCGCATTCTCGTTGACGCGAACATGCGCACCAACGTCCCCTCCATCTACGCCGCCGGCGACTGCGTGGGCGAGCCGATGCTGGCGCACGTCGGCTGGACGGAGAGCATCGTCGCGGTCGAGCACGCTATGGGCATGAACTCGAAAATGGACTACCGCGCCTTCCCCGCCTGCGTCTACACGACCCCGGAGTGCGCGTCAGTCGGCCTCACCGAGGAGCAGGCCCGCGAGCGCTACAATGACGTCAGCGTCGGCAAGTTCAGCTTCCGCCACAACGGCAAGGCGATGGCGATCGGCGAGGCCGAGGGCTTCGTCAAGATCATAACCGAGCCGCACTACGGCGAGATACTCGGCGTCCACATGGTCGGCCCGCACGTTACCGATCTCATAGCCGAGGCCGTGGTCGCGATGGCAAACGAGCTGACGGTTGACGAGTTGGTCCACTCCATCCACCCGCACCCGACGCTCTCCGAGGTCGTCCAGGAAGCCGCCTACGACGCGCTGGGCAGGGCGATACACAAGTAGGGAATAGGGAATAGGGAATAGGGAACAGGGAGTAGGGAATAGAGGGCAAGATCGTCTTGGTCCAGCCTGGTGTTCTTCAGGCAGGGGCAGAACGAGCGCTCACGCCCCAGCCCTGTTCTATTCCAGGTCGGCATGTAGCAGCATAGTATAACGGCGACCCGCCCGCCCTCCCTTCCCTTCTACTCCCTACTCCCTAACTCCGCCGTGCACTGGGGGCACCGTGTCGCCGCGTTCGATATTGCGGACTGGCAGTAGGGGCAGGTCTTGGTCGGCGCGAGCAGGCTGCGGTTGACCGCCTTCACGATCAGGAACACGGCGAACGCGATCAGCACGAAGTTGATAAGGGTGTTGATGAATACGCCGTAGGCGATCACCGGCGCGCCTGCCTTCTGCGCGGCCGCAAGCGACTCGTAGTGCTGCCCGGACAGGTTGACGTAGAGGTTGCTGAAATCGACGTGTCCCAACGCGAGCCCTATCGGCGGCATGAGGACATCATTCACGAACGATGCCACGACCGCCCCGAACGCCACGCCGATCACCACCGCCACCGCCAGGGCAAACACGTTTCCCCGCTGCAGAAACTGCCTGAATTCACTCAACATCTTGCGCCTCCCGCGCGCCCGTCGCGCGATACACAGATACCCGCGGCAGCCCTCCCCAACACTCGCGACAGAACTCACACACAACTACGACCCGACCGCGACACACGGGAGGAACTACTCTACGCGCTCCACTGTCAAAGCAACCGGAAGCAAACTGCAGCCCAGTTGCTTACCAATGCTAAGCAAGGAGGAACGCGAAATGAAACGGACAGTATTGGTCGCAGTGACGCTGGCACTCATCTGCACCGCGGCGTTCGCCCAGGGCGGACCGCCGCCCGGTGGGCCGGGAGGTGGGCCCCCGCCGCCGCTGTGTGCGGCAATGACGATCCTGCCTCCTCCGCCCGGCGCGATCGATCCGCTCACCAAGGCGCTCAGCCTTACGGATGCCCAAGTGACCGACCTCAAGGCCGTGCTGGACGCGAGCGACGCCGCACTCGTGCCGCTGTTGAAGACCGCTTCTGATGCGGCGAAGGCCGTCCACGAAGCCGTGTTCGCGGAGACGTATGACGCGGGCGCGGTGGACGCGGCGGTGACGGCATCCGCCGAGGCCGAAGCGGCGGTTGTGGCCTCCTGCATCGACACGTGGAGCAAGATCAGGGGCATCCTGACCGCCGACCAGTTCGCCAAGATCAAGGCAGGCCCCGGCCCGGGTGGCCCGCACCATCCCGGCCCGCCCCCAGGCGGAGGCGGATCAGGATCGAATGCCGCTCGGTCCCGCCGCTGATCGAACCAGGGTGTTTGAAGGTGTTTCGGGATCTGAGCGAGGCGGAAATCCCGAAACGCCTGCCTTCGGAAGAGCTCCGGCCTCCGAGGTGAACCATCCTGCCCTCCGTCCGGCCGCCTGCGGCGTTGCTGAGAGGGCCATCCCCGGAGCCCCCGCACCCTCGCGGGGGCTCGCCCTTTCGATCCCGGACGGACCACGGCCCGAATCCCAGATCCAGAATCCCAGATTCAAAATGCGCAATCTTCATTGACTTATTGCGAACAGCAGGCTATACTGCGACTGGCAGGCACTTATGCGGAGGTGAACATGTTACGCATTACGCTGCTGTTGTGTGTACTGCTCGGCCTTCTTTTGAACGCCGCCGATAGCGCCACCATCGGCGAGACCAAACCCCTCCCGGACGGGACGCCGGTCGCTATTTCAGGATCAGTTACCCTCCTGGAACCGGCCGAGTGCTACATCGAGTCAACGAACCGCTCCAGCGGTATCCGAGTCCAGGCGGACATGACCGGCTTCGCGCTTCACGACCTCGTGACAGTGACGGGCACGCTGGGCACGCTTGATGGCGAACGTGTCGTATCGGCGCAACCGTCGCCGCCGCCGTAGGCAGCTCGGCGATTGAGCCACTGGGTCTGCGAAATAACTGGCTAGGCGGGTTTGCTTCGCTGGGCGATGCCTCGCTTCAGGACCACCCGCCCTACCAGATCCCGCGAGATGGCATCGAGTATAGGTGGAAGTCGTCGGCGGGGCGCGCAATACCGGGCTGCTCGTGACCACTTGGGGCACGGTGAACGCGGTCTACTACTCCCCGATATCGGACGCGCACTGGTTCTACATCGACGACGGCTGCGGAGTCGTTTCCGACTACGGCGACAATGGCATTATCGTATACTCCCCCGCCGACGTCCGCCAGGGCGATTTCGTCACCGTGACCGGCGTCTCCAGCACGGAAGTCTCCTTCGACGACCCCACCCGCCTCGTCCGCTCCATCCGCCCACGCACCGCCGATGACGTCCGCGTTCTGAATGGCCGACGCCCGACCTGACGTATCCGTTCTCGGACGAGTTCGACCCCCCACACTGGACGACAGATGGATGACGCTGCCCAGCAATGCTCCTCTCTTACGTCGAGCCCGGCTGGCTGGATGCTCCCTCGCCGATATCCAGAGCTATATCTCTGGCAACCGGTTACCGGCGACTGGGACATCGAGATCAAGGTCAGACCACGGTTCCAAACGGTCACCAGCCCCGTTGCTGTGCTTTAGCAGTGCTTAGGATGGGACAGTACAATCCGATCTGGCCGGGCATTATCCAGAGACTACGACGGCGCGAATGTGGTGACTCTGCAGGACGGCGGAAGCAACCTGGCCATACCCGGCGACACGGGTTGTCTCAAACCGAGGAAGAGGCGGGCCATCCTCTACTTGAGCGCGAGCTCTGACGGCATCAACTACTCGCCGGAAGCGTCCGCGCGATCATCTCCTTCCTCGGCATCTGGGCCAGCACGTTCGAACGTCCGCACTTTCGCGCCGATCGTGGACTACTTCCGCTTCACTCCGGTGAGCGAATAGGAGGCAGACATGAAACGACCACGAACAACCGACATAATCCTGTCCGCGCTGATCGCGATTCTGATCTGCTTCGCGCTGGCTCCGGCGGTTGCGCGCATGCAGCGGTCATCGGCCGAGGCGCAGTGCCAGTCCAACCTCCGCCGCTGGGCACAGGCAATGGACGCCTATCTTGCGGACAACCATCAGCGCTACCCGACGAACCGCAATCTTCGGGCACCATTACCAAAGAGTCACGCTCTCGATCCCAGCCGCCAGTGGCAGGCGGTCCCACTCGCTTTCAGAACGGCGTCAACTGGGTCGAGGCCCTGTATCCGTGTCTCTGGGCCGCAGCCGGCAAGACCGGCCAAGACTGGAAGTCGTTCAGGAAGTGCCCGAACGTAAGGGATCTGTCGGATCCGCTTGCCAGTGGTATACCGGCCAGGAACGCGCGGATGAGCTACGCGCTCAACTACAATCTCGTCGAGCAGCCGAATGCCATGGTCCGCGATCCCGCTCTGCTGATGATGTTCCGGGAGATGGATCGGCGCGTCAACTCCTTGCTCAGGCCGAGCATCCCGTCTCCGGACTCGACCCAATCGCCCCTGAATGCCTTCCTGGCCCCCAGGGACACGGCTCTCGCGCTTTTGCAACCGCCCGACCCGAACCGCCACGGCACCGGCTCCTACATCTGCTTCGCGGATGGCCATATCAGGTACTTCACCAGCGACTACTTCCCGACCATGGGCAGTGGCTCGTCCGCTCAGTCCGCCTGTGCCTGGGACGCCACCGACCAGCGCTGGTACAACGTCGTCGACGAAGCCGACCCCACGCACAACAAGACCATCGCCGTCAGTCCATAGACCACTCGGGGCGCGGTCTCAGACCGCGCCCCAACGGGAACATGGCTGAGTGCTCACTTCGTGAACGTCCGCCAACTCGTCACTACTCCCGGTCCTCGAACCTATGCGCCCCCGATCCGACTCGCTGGCCTGCGGGCTTGCCGGGCAGGTAGACCGTCGCGGTCGTGTTGGCGGGGATCTCGATGTCGAGCGTGAACTTGCCGCCCTCGCGCTTCCACGAGGAGCGAATCACGCCGTACGGCGACCTGTGCCACGCGCGCACCCATTTGAGATCGCCCACCGGCTTCGGGCGGATGATGATGTGCTTGAAGCCGGGCTTGGCGGGGTCGGGGTTGATCCCCGCGAGGGCCTCGTAGAACCACGCGCCGATGTCGCCGAACATGATGTGGTTGCGCGAACTATCCGCCCCGCCAGTCCTCCCAAAGCGTGGTCGCGCCCTGATCGACCCAATACCCCCAGCTCGGCCAGTCGCGCTTGGTTGCGACTTCGTAGGCCACGTCGGCGCGGCCGTTGTCCGTCAGCGCGTGCAGCAGATACTTCGTGCCCAGAATCCCCGCCCACACGTGGCCGTCGCGCCGACTCGACCTCAGCGAGCAGCGCCTGCATCACCTTGTCCTTCTCCCGCGTCAGGCACGAGGCCCTGATAGATCGCGCAGGCCATCCCGCACTGCTCGCTCGCCCGTCATAAGTACCCGTTTCGGGGTCGTAGAACCTCTTGTGGAACGCCTTCGCGATCTGCTTCGCAAGCTCGGCGTACTTGGCCGCATCGTCGGCTTTGCCGAGCATCTTCGCGACTCTCGGAGACGATCTTCGCGTCCACGTAGTAGTAGGCCGTGCGGGTCAGCGCGTGGGGGGTCTTGTGGCCCCTGCGCGCCGCCCTCGGGCGGGCACCAGTCGCCCAGGCCGTAGTCCACGATGCGTCCTGCGCGCGGCTGGTGAGATAATCCACGTAGCGCTTGATCCCATCGTAGTGCGCCTTGAGGACAGCCGCGTCGCCGCGATAGAGATAGATATACCACGGGATCAGCAGATACGCGCTGTCCCACGCCGGGCCGGTGCCCAGTAGCCCCACGTCCCGCTCGGCACGATCCCCGGCAGGTCGCCCTCCTGCTCCTTGCCGACACCCGGCCCGCCTATCCAGCTTCGCACGGCGTCCTCGCCGCGCGTTTCTGGCAGTCGTCGAAATCATACATCCACCGCGTGTAGTTGGCTTCCACGTCGAAGTTGTAGAGCCCGTTTCGGCGGCGAGCTGAGCGTCGCCCGTCCAGCCGTTCTTCTCGCGGTGCGGGCAATCGGTGGGGTAGCCGACGAAGTTGCTGACATAAGACCGCAGCGTGAGGCGCTGGATCGTGTTGAGCAGATCGTTGGAGCACTCGAACTCGCCCGCCTGCTCGAAGCTCGTGTGCAGCACGATTCGCAGTTGCAGGCTATCGAGAGTCGGCCTGCCCGGGAAGCCCTCCACCTGAGCGTATTGGAACCCGTGGTAGACGAACCTCGGCTGCCAGATCTCGCGGCCGACGCCCTTGCAGATGTATTTGTCGGTCTGGAACTCGCCCGTGCGACATGTGCGCGGCGTTCTGCTGATTCAGCGTGCCGTCGGCGTGCAGCCGCTCGTCGTATCTGATCGTGACCTTCGTGCCCGGCAGGCCCCGCGACGGTCAGCTTGCCCCAGCCCGCGATATTGCGGCCCGATATCGAACACGAACACGCCCGGCTTGGGCTCGGTGATCTTGACGGGCTTGATCGTCTCCGATCACCTTCGACCGGAGGAGCTTCTCGGCGACGCGAGCTTCCCGCCGGGGCCGTCGACGATCACCGCCGGCTTCCAATCCGCATCGGTGTAGGATTCGAGCGGCGTGATCCCAGCCCGGCTTCTCGAGCCGGGCGTCGTAGGTCTCGCCGTTGCGGATGCAGTCGAAGACTATGGGGCCGGTGGTCGTTTTCCACGTCTCGTCGCTCACGATCACCTCGCTCGACCCGTCGGCGTACTCGACCCTCATCTGGAAGAGCATCCGCGGCGTGTTGCGCCACTGCGCGTGGTCGAAGTCCCAGGAGTCGCGCGAGTGGCAGTTATACCAGCCGTTGCCGAGCATCACGCCGATCGCGTTCGCGCCCTGCTTGACCAGCTTCGTGACGTCGTGCGTGACGTAGAGCTGCGCGCTTGTCGTAGCGCGTGAACGCCGGGTCGAGCACGGTGTCCCCGACCTTCTTGCCGTTGATGCGCAGCTCGTGGAACCCCAGGCCGCAGATATACGCCGTCGCGCGCTTGATCGGCTTGCTGCGCCTCGAAAGCCTTGCGCAACAGCGGGCTGGGTATCTTCTGCGTGATCCGCGAGGAGGCGTCCGCGTCGCGCCCTCGAATCGAGGGGTCGATGGTCTCGTCGGGGTCGAGGTTCGCCCGGTTGGCGATCCACTTGCCCTTCCAATCGCTCTTCTTGAGCAGGCCCATCGTCCAGAACGCGGTCTCGCTCCAGCCCGACGGCTTCCCATCCCGACCCCAGACTCGCACTTTCCAGTAGCAGCGCGCTTCCGACGCAAGCGGCTTGCCGGCATACTGCACGAGCACGGACTGGCTCGACGCGACCTTGCCGCTGTCCCACAGGTCGCCCTTATCGGCGTTCAGAATTCTCCTCGCTCGACGCGACAAGGACCTGATAGGCCTTCTGCAGCTCTCCCTGCCGCTCGCTCCAAAGCACCCAACTGAGCCGAGGCCTGGCCACGTCGATTCCCAGCGGGTTTGTCAGATGCTCGCAGGTAAGACCGGACGGGTTCATAACCACACTCCCAATGACCAATATCTGCAGGATAGGAAGAGCCATACTCCTGCCTTCTACTCCGCGCGCGGCGTATCCTACATGGCCCTGGGTGCAGAAACCAGTTCGAGCATGACAAGGTCCCGTTATCACCGCGCGGTCACCGTTGCGCGCACGATCCACCCGCTCGCAAGCCTTACTGTGTTCGAAACTTGAAGAATGTTGCGGCAGGGCCTTGACAAAGCCCGCCACCAGGGATACACTGCACCTGGCAGGCTGCGAGATCTCCGCCTCTCTCGATCTGGCTTGCTCGACCGTCACTACCATAGTAGGAGGGACTTGGTATGTGTACTACCTCAAAGCACGCAGGCGGAATCCCGCCCATCGCTGTCCTCTCGATCGCACTCGCAATCATCTCTTGCAGTCCATGCTGTGGTTCGCCGCCCGAGCAGAGCGTTACGCTCGTCCAGGGCGTCGGCGGCTACTCCGGCTGCAGCGACACCTGGCTCTACGAGTACACCGAAACCAACTACGGCGACGACGACAGCATCTATGTCCACTACAACGCCGATGGCGACTTCGACCGCGCCACGCTTATCAGGTTCGACCTGGCGGGCAAGCTGCCGTCGGGCGCGTGCATCAAGTCGGCCACTCTCCGGCTCTACCAGGTACTCGGACTACAACATGAACTCCTCGGACTGGCTCATGGTCGGCGCGTATCGCCTGATGAAAGACTGGACCGAGGGAACCGGCGTCCATACGGGCGCGAGCTGGTCGTATCGGCACGCCAATAGCACCGATCCGTGGATGGTCGCCGCCGCGCGCGGAGTCAACTCGGACACCAACGCCGACCGCCATCACACCCATCACGTCACGCCGCCTTACGTGGGCATCGCCGACAGCGTCGCGACAATACTCGACGGGGAGCGGTGGGTCGAGTGGGACGTGACTCCCTCCGCACAGTACTGGCTCAGCAACCCGAGCGGCAACTACGGCCTCGTGCTGGACTGGTGGCACGAGGGCACGTGGGCCTATGACGACAAAAGCGGCGCGAACATCCGCTCCAAGGAATACGCCGACACCAACTACCGCCCGCAGCTCGTCATCAAATACGTTGTGCCCACGGCCGAGCCCGACATCAATCTGAAGCTCTCGGACCTGTCGCTCAACTACTTCAACACCGATCCGAGCATCACGTTTTCATCCAACAGCGGCCAACTGCTCTGCAGCGGCACAACCACCGACTCCATCTGGGGCATGGACGGCTGCGCGACGACCTACTCCGATCAACTCCGGCTTCGAAGCCCAGGTCAAGGTCAAGCTCCAGCAGGGCATCGTGAACACCGACCAGGGCGAGTTCGGTTTCGGCCTCTACCAGCCCAGCACCAACAAATACATCCGCATACTCGCGGTCGGTTTCAGCGCGCACTACTACGAGATCAGCGGCATCTGCACGGCCAGCGGCAACGGCGAATATCACAACGGCTCGGCCTACTGGGCGTCGTATTGGGACGGGGTCTATCCGACCTATCCGCCCGCGTCTCCCTCGTGCCGCTTCTTCGCCGAGACGCCCGAAGACGAAGCCAACGCGTATCTCACCTGGAAGCTGCGCTACGACAAGACCAACGGCATGTTCTACGTGTTCGTCAACGACGTGCTCGTGACCTACTATTCCAAGGTCGATATGAGCATGTGCCAGGTCTGCCTGGTGCACGACAACAATCGCAGCGGGGTGCCGACCACGGTCTGGACGCAGTTCATCGACTCGGCCCCGCCAACACCGAACCCCATGACGTGGTCGAGCGCGCCCGCGGCGGCCAGCACGACCAGCATATCCATGACCGCCACCACCGCCACCGATAACACTCTGCCGGTAAGCTACTACTTCACCGAGACCACGGGCAACCCCGGCGGCAGTTCCTACGGCTGGACCGGCAATACGCCGTATACCGACGGCGGCCTCAGTGTCAACACGCAGTACCGGCTACAAGGTCAAGGCGCGCGACAGCGCGTCGCCGGCCAACGTTGGGACCGATTCGGCGATCGGCTATGCCTACACGCTGATCTCGACGCCCACCGGCTGCACGGCTTCCAAACCCACGGCCACCACAATCGACCTCACCGCGACCGGCAGCCTGCCCAATATCACCCAGGGCCTTTCCGGCACGCTGTTTGCCACAACCGGCGGCGAATGGACCGGTTCCTGGCGCACTGGCTACATCACGGACACCGCCGTCGGCCTCACGCCCAACACCAGCTACACGTTCCACGTCAAGGCGCGCAACGGCGACGGCATCGCTACCGGCTGGAGTTCGGGCACGGCCACATTTCGCACGTTGGCCGCGCAGCCGCTCGCGATGGGCTATAATCCCGTGACCTGCCAGGGCGTCCAGGCCAACTGGGGCGCGAACGGCAACCCCGCGGGCACGCAGTACTTCTGCATCGAAACCGAAACCGGCAAGTCCTCCGGCTGGATCACCGACACCTATTGGGCCCTGACCGGCCTCGAACCCAACCACATGTATCATTTCAAGGTCAAGGCGCGCAATGCGGACAAGGTCGAAACGGACTATACCGACCTCGGCGCCGTGCAGACGCAGATGAGCATCGGCCAGGCGAAGATGCTCAGGGTTGGAGACCTGGTCGTGCTCGACAACAAGGTCGTCACGGCGTTCTTCAAAGCGCAGAACCTGATGTTTGTCGAGGACGCCTTCGCGTTTGGCAGGCGGGAGGGCGTGGCGGGCATCGGCGTCGTGCCGTCCGGCGCCGCGACCCAGTTCCCCGAGGGCACCACGGTCAGGATCATCGGCCAGACTGGCGTTCAACGACGCGCCCTACGACCAGGAGCTCATCATCAAGGCGCAGGACGTCAGGCCGATAGTCCAGCTTGGGGTGTTCTGGCCCTACGGCGCCAACAACAAGTGGCTGGGCGGCGGGCAGTTCGGCAGCCAGCCGGGCGTGTATCGACGACGCGACCGCGGTCCCGCCGTGGCCGGCCCACGGGCTGAGCAGCGTCGGGATGCTGGTGCGGGCCTGGGGCGCGGTCAACGACGGCGGGCTCGGCGGCCATGACTACTTCTGGATCGATGACGGCTCGTCGCTCAACGACGGCGGGGCGGTCGGGGCGCGCGTGAGCCTGGAACCCATCGGCGGCGTGCTCGACCCGCTGCCGGACTACTGCACGGTCACGGGCATTATGCGGTGCATGATGGTGAACTCGCCGTCGGGAGGGTCGGTCAACGTGCGCGTCATCTGGCCGCGAAGGACGGAGGACGTCGTGCGCTACGTGTCACCTGGTCCGCCGGAGTGAGGTCTCGGTTCTACGTCTGATGACCATGAAGGGCGCGGTCCCAGACCGCGCCCCCTCCAGTCATGCTGAACTTGATTCAGCATCCAGGACCACTCACGGCGTAACCGCGATAGTCATCCTCTTGGGATCACCAGCGGTGACGATATTCCACCACCGCGTCGTGTCATCCACGTCGTAATAGCACACGGAGATGGCGGACGAGCCGGTGCCTACCGTCGGGAAGTAGTCGAGCGTGAAGTATTTGATATGGCCGTCCGCGAAACAGATGTAGGAGCCGGAGCCGTGGCGGTTGCCGTCGGTCGGACTCTGATTGACGTAGAGATAGGCCATGTCCTGGCCAGTCACCAGGAACGGACTGACGGGCAGGCTGGACGAGTTCCAAGACTGGTTGGCCGGTCTGAGGACGGAGCCGACGAGCTTATCCATCTCCCGGAACATCATCAGCTTCGAGGGATCGCGGATGATGGCTTTCGGCTGCCTCACGAGGTTGTAGTTGAGCGAGTAGGTCATGCTCGCGTTCGCGCTTGTCTGCACTTCGCTGGAGTTGGGACACCGCCAGAACGATCGCCAGTCTTGACCGGTCTTGTCGGACGCGGCCCAGAGATAGGGATACAGAGCCTCCACCCAGCCAACGCCGTTCTGGAACCTTATGGGCTTGCCGTCTGCCCCTGTCGCAGTGGGATTCGAGAGGGCGACTTCCTTGGCAATGGTGCCCGAGAGATCCTGGTTCGTCGGATAGCACAGATGATTGTCCGCAAGGTAAGCGTCCATCGCCTGCGCCCAGCGGCGGATGTTGGACTGGCATTTTGCCTCTGCTGATGACCGCTGCATACGCGCGACAGCCGGGGCGAGCGCGAAGCAGATCATGACGGCAATCAGCGCCGAGAGCACTAAGTCGGTTGTTCGTGGTCGTTTCATGTCTGCCTCCTACTCACTCACCGGGGTGAAGCGAACGTAGTCGATAAGCGGCGCGAAGCTGCCGACGAGGTTGGACGCGTAGGCCCAAATGCCAACGTACCGCATGCTGATCGCGCAGGACACTTCGGGCGAGTATGTCACGCCGTCGGCGCTTGCGCTGACGTATGCGGTCGATCCCCTAAGCCTGGCCCTCAGATAAGCCGTGTTACCCGCAAGTGTTATGCCTGGCTGGTCGGGGAAGAGGACTCCTATGTTCTCCGCAGACGCCGCGCGTGTGACAACGGCAAGGTACTCGTAGGGAGTGGTCAGCGACGGCCACGTCAGGCTGTCCCGCAGCCCAACAGTAAAAGACACGGCGACGGCGCTTGTGACCGATTCGAATCGGGGCCTGACCTTCACGTCGAGGTCGCAGGGGCCCGTGATGGCTTGCAGAAGGCCGCAACTATACCTCTGAGTCGCATCGGCCTGCAACTCCAGCCAGCCCGGGTTCGACGCAAGGGAGATTGGCGCGTTGCTGCGGAGAAATATCCACCTGTCATCGAGTGTTGGCTGGTCGAACTCATCGGAGAATGGGCAGATCGGCCCGTATGGCGCGGCCTTCAGGACCCGCACGTCATCGGCGCTGCGCGGCCTGATCGAGCGGACGAGGCGCGTCGCGCTGTCATAGGAGACTTCCGCGCTGGATACGCCGGTCGCGCTGACGAAATCGCCCTGGTGGACGTCGGCGGCTGAATATACAATAATGCCATTGTCGCCGTAGTCGGAGACAACCCCGCAGCCGTCGTCGATGTAGAACCAGTGCGCGTCCGATATCGGGGAGTAGTAGACCGCGTTCACCGTGCCCCAGGTCGTCACGAGCACACCCACATTGCACGCCCCGCCGACAACTTCCCACCTGCGCGCCGTGCCATCGCCCTCGATGTGATACGTCAGGTAGTCCTGAACCGACGCATCGCCCAGCGAAGTAAACCCGCCCAGCCAGTTGTTTCGCAGACCCAGCGGCGCAACCGCCAAACTGCCTCCCGCGGCGGCAACGCTTGCGCCCAGGATGACGCGTTCGCCGTCCAGCGTGCCCGTCACTGTCACGAGGTCGTGAAGCGCGAAGCCGGTCATGTCCGCCTGGACTCTGATGCCGCTGGAGCGATCCGGAGACTCTATGTAGCACTCGGCCGGCTCCAGGAGCGTCACTGATCCTGTAACAGCGATCACTGTGCCGTCCGGGAGAGGTTTCGCTTCGCCGATGGTGACGGCATCGGCGGCGTTCCAAAGAAGGCCGAGCAGTACACACAACAACACCGTAATGCGCAACATGTTCACCTCCGCATGAGTGCCTGCCAGTCGCAGTATAGCCCGCTGTTCGCAATAAGTCAATGAAGATCTGCAGGGCGTGTCTGCAGGGCGACCTTGTTCCTTCGCAGGGATGCCCGGCTCCAGGCAGAGCCGTCGCTGTCCAGGCTGCTAAGGCTGCCCGGCGGTGCGCACCCCCGCCACGGCCTCGCAGGCGATGCCTTCGCCGCGGCCGGTGAAGCCGAGGCGTTCGGTGGTGGTGGCTTTGATGCTGACTTGGGTGGGGTCGATTGAGAGGCAGTCGGAGATGCGGTGGCGCATGAGGTCGGCGTGGGGGGCGATTTTGGGGCGCTCGCAGATCACTACCGCGTCGATGTTGACTATCGAGTAGCCCGCATCGGTGAGTAGGTCGCGGACCGCCGCGAGCAGCGTCAGGCTGGAGATGCCCTTGTATTTGGGATCGGTGTCGGGGAAGTGTTGGCCGATGTCGCCGAGCGCCGCGGCGCCGAGGAGCGCGTCGGCTATCGCGTGAAGTACGACGTCGGCGTCCGAGTGGCCCGCGAGGCCCTTGTCGTGGGGGATTTCGACGCCGCCGAGGATGAGTTTGCGGCCGGAGGCGAAGGCGTGAACGTCGATTCCGAGACCTACGCGCGTACCGGCCGCCCTTCGATACGCTCGTTCCTCGCTACTCAGGGCTAGCGGGGTGGGAGATTGACAATTGTCAATTGTCAATTGACAATTGACAAGACGGCACTGCGCAATCGCAAGGTCGGAGGGTGTTGTGATCTTGATATTGTCGTAGCTGCCCTCGATGATCGCGACGGGTTCGCCGAGGCGCTCGACGAGGGTCGCGTCGTCGGTGGCGTAGATGCCGTCCGCGTAAGCTTGATCGTAGGCGCGGCGGATGAGGCCGGCGCGGAAGGTCTGCGGGGTCTGGATGGAATGCAGCGACGCGCGGTCGATGGTGGAGCGGATGATCTCATCGGAGGCGGACTTGATCGTGTCGATGACGGGGACAGCCGCGACGCACGCGCCCATCTCCGCGGCCTTCGCGATAGATCGCTCGATGATCTCGCGGGTGACCATCGGCCTTGCGGCGTCGTGGATGGCGATGATGTCGCGGGTCGCCTTCGCGAGGCCGTTTCGGACGGAGTCCTGACGCTTCGCGCCGCCGGCGACGATGCAGGTGACCTTGGCAAAACCGAAGCGGCCGACGAGTTCGCCGGCCGCCTCGATGTCGCGCTCACCGGTAACGATGATTATCTCTTCGATGGCGTCGCAGGACTCGAACACGGCCAGGGTGTGCGCGAGGATCGGTTTTCCCGCCACCTCCACGAACGCCTTGTTGACACCCCTACCGAGTCTTTCGCCTGATCCTGCCGCTGCTATAAGAGCGGATGTTTTCGTCAATGCTCGCTGATCCCTGATCGCCCGTGTCCTTGATCTTGGCAAAGATCATCTTGCCCTGCACGGTCTGCAGCACGCTGGTGACGTTCACCGTGAGGGTTTCGTCGAGCCTGCGGCGTCCGCCCTCGACCACGATCATGGTGCCGTCGTCGAGGTAGCCGATGCCCTGCTCCTTTTCCTTGCCCTCTTTGATGACCGTGACGCGCATCTCCTCGCCGGGCAGCACGACCGGCTTGAGCGCGTTTGCGAGCTCGTTTACGTTGAGCACGTCAACGCCCTGCAGGCCAGCGACCTTGTTGAGGTTGTAGTCATTGGTGATAATCGCGCCGTCGACCTGCTTCGCGAGCTTCACCAGGCGCGCATCGACCTCCTCGGTCGATTCCTCGTCGGCCATCTCCGGCACCTGAAGGTCCATTTCTTTCTGCATCTGCGTGAGGATTTCGAGACCGCGCCGCCCGCGCGCCCGCTTGAGCGAATCGGACGAGTCGGCGATCTGCTGGAGCTCCTCGATGATGAACTTGGGCACGAATATCGTGCCTTCCACGAACCCCGCGCGGCAGATGTCGGCGATGCGGCCGTCGATGATCACGTTGGTGTCGAGCAGCTTGGGCCGATAGCCGCCCTCGCCGGTCGTGCTCGGCGACTGGCTGGGGAAGTAGAAGTTGGCCTGCTCCTTGACGCTCTCCAGCGCGACCACGCTTACGTAGCAGAGGACAAACGCCAGGCAGACTGTGAGCCAGTCCGGGGTGGAGACAATAGTGCGGATAAGAACAGTCAGTAAGAGACCTAGAGGAATCCCCATGAACACGAAAATCCGTTCGCGCGGGGTCATTTTGCCCCATTTGACGCGGGATATGTCGATCTGCTGGAATGCGAGGCGCTCGATCACGAAGCCCATCAGCGCGCCGATGATCGCGAACGCGCCTTTCAGCAGGACCTTGTCGGCGTCGACGTAGCTCGTGGCAGGTATCCACAGCTCGGGCATGCCCTTGCCGACGATTGCGAAGTATTTGCACGCGACAAGGTAGCCGCCCCACGCCCCAGATACCAGGCACGCAATAGTGAACAGCGGTCTGAGCTTTCTACTCTTTTTTGGCATCTCATCACCTCCTTTCTGATCGAGGTCCGAAGGGAAGGACCCCACCCCAACCCTCCCCTCATAGGGGAGGGGGTTAGCGGTCAACCTCACCCAGGACTACGTCAAGGCTGCCGAGTATCGCGACTACGTCGGCGACCTTCCAGCCCTTGACCATCGAGTTGAGCGCGCCGAGATTGATGAATGATGGAGCGCGCCACTTCAACCTATACGGCTTTTCCCCGCCGTCACTGACCAGGTAAACGCCGAGGTCGCCTCTAGCGGATTCGATGTGATGGTAGACTTCTCCTGCCGGCAGCTTCAGCCGCTGCGGAGTCTTGCACTTGAGCTCGCCCTCGGGCATCGCGTCGAGTGCCTGCTCGACGATATTGAGACTCTGACGGATCTCCATTATGCGGACATTGAATCGCGAGAGACAGTCGCAGTCCGGGTAGGTGATGACCTGCCAGTCGAGCTTGTCGTAGATGGAATATGGATCGACGCGGCGGACGTCGTAGGGAACGCCGGAGCCGCGCAGAGATGGGCCGGATAGCGAGTAGTTGATCGCGTCGGCGGCGCTTATGATGCCGACGTTGCGCGTGCGGGCGATGAAGATCTGGTTGTTGGTGAACAGGTCGTCGTATTCGGGCAGTTTCTCGCGCTGCTTCTTGATGTAGGCCTTGCACTTCTCGGCAAAGCCGGCGGGCAGATCGCGCGAGACCCCGCCGGGGCGGAAGTAGTTGTAGGTCAGCCGCGCGCCGCAGACCATTTCGAAGAGGTCGAGCACGTCCTCGCGCTCGCGGAATGAGTAGAGGAAGGGCGTGGTCGCGCCGAGGTCGAGCGCCATCGTGCCGAAGAACACGAGGTGGCTCGCGACGCGCTGGAGTTCCATCATGATCACGCGGATGTATTCCGCGCGCTCGGGGACCTCGATCGCGCCGAGCTTCTCGACCGCGTAGATGTAGCCGGCGTTGCCGAGCATGGAGGCGAGGTAGTCGAGGCGGTCGGTGATCGGTATGAACTGGACCCAGGTGCGGAGCTCGGCGAGCTTCTCGATGCCGCGGTGGAGGTAGCCGACGTCGGGGTGGCACTCGACCACGACCTCGCCGTCCAGCACGACCGCCAGGCGGAGGACCCCGTGGGTGGACGGGTGCTGCGGGCCCATATTGAGTTCTATAAGCTCGGTTCTAATCCGGGATGACATAGTCTTTCCTTAGCGGGAAGCCCTCCCAGTCCTCGGGAAGCAGAATGCGGCGGAGGTCGGGGTGGCCGGTGAAAACCACGCCCATCAGGTCGAACACCTCGCGCTCCTGATAGTTCGCGCCTTTCCAGATCTGGGTGAGCGTGTCGATCTCGGGCTTGTCTCGATCGAGATCGACCCGAAGCGCGAGCTTCTCGTTGCGCTCAAGCGCCGTGAGCTGATACACGACCTCGATGCGGTCCTGCCAGTCGATGGCGGTGACGTCGGCGAGGTAGTCGAAGCCGTGCTCGTGCAGCATCTCGCAGATGCCGACCAGGCTCGCGGGCGTGATCTTGACGTTGAGTGTCCCGAAGACGTCGGTCGTTTCGAGGACCGCGTCGGGGGATGAATCGCGTATGAGTTTTTCGGTTTGTTCGGACAAGTTGTCAGTCCTCAGTTGCTTCTTGTGAGCCCTCGTCGTCCTTTGGGACGATTGGCTCAATCTGTGCGATGAGACTGGGTATATCTCGCTCGACGACTTCCCAGACGAGCGGCACGTCGATGCGGAAGTAGTGGTGAACGAGCTTGTTCCGCATTCCTACTATGCCCTGCCAAGGTACCTCGGGATGCTCGTCTCTGATCTCCGGTGACAACGCGCGCGCGGCTTCCCCTATAATCTGTACCTGCCTCATTACGGCATCCTGCAGTACGTCGCTATCCTGAAAGGCCTGCTCATCGACGCCCTCCGTATACTGCAGCACCTTGCGAGCAGCAATCAGGATGTCCAGCAGGTAGGCCTCGTCACGCCACATACACTTGCTCCAGGTGGGACAATATGTGCCGGCGGCGGATGTAGTTTTCGCTCTTTTCGACCGCTTGGCGCTCGACCAGGTCGACCGGTCTGCCCAGGATCTCGCTCAGTTCATCCTGCATTCCCACGATGTCGAAGAGGCCGTAGTGAACACCCGGCCTGAACGAGACGAGCACATCCACGTCGCTGTCGTCTCGGAAATCGTCGCGCAGGACGGAACCGAAGAAGAACAACTCGACAATGCCGTGCCCCCTGCAGAATGCTTCCAGAGCCTTGTGATCGAACGAAAGGTGTATGCTCATGTGAGTTCCCTGATGGCTGGCGGCTGATAGCTGACAGCTATCCCTGCTCTCCACTCTCCACTTCAGGTGTCCCACCCACCTCCGCCCGCATCTTCTTCCGCAGCTCCATAATCCCGTTGATCAGCGCTTCGGGTCTTGGCGGGCAGCCGGGGATGTAGACATCCACGGGGATGATCTTGTCCACGCCCTTGACCACGGCGTAGGAGTCGGCGAAGGGGCCGCCGGCGTTGGCGCAGCTTCCCATCGCAATCACGTAGCGCGGCTCCGACATCTGCTCGTAGAGGCGTTTGACCCTCGGGCCCATCTTCTTGGTGACGGTCCCGGCGACGATCATCAGATCGCTCTGCCTCGGGGTCGCGCGGAAGATCATGCCGAACCGGTCCAGGTCGAACCGCGCCGCGCCCGCCGCCATCATCTCGATAGCGCAGCACGCGAGGCCGAAAAGCATATACCAAAGCGAGCTTTCCCTTGCCCACTCGAAGACTTTGTCCACCGTGGTCGTGATAATCGCGCCGCCGGGGATGCGCTCGACGTAGTCGAAGGGTCGGTCCATGCCTCCGTTGGCGTCTACTTCCACTCCAGAACACCTTTCTTCCACGCCCAGACCAGGCCTACCGCGAGCACCGCGACGAAGATCACCATGTCCACAAACCCCAGCATCGCCAGCGCGTGGCCCTTCGTCTTGAATCCAAGCAGCCCTGCCGCCCACGGGAACACGAACACCGCCTCCACGTCGAAGATCAGGAATATCAGCGCGTAGATGTAGTAACCCACGCGGAACTGCAGCCACGCCGGGCCGATCGGATCCTCGCCGCACTCATACGTGGTGCGCTTTTCGTCCGACGGCCGGCTCGGCCGGAAGAACCACGATGCCCACAGCGTCAGCACCACAAACGCGATGCCGACGATCAGGAAGATACCGACTGTAAGGAAGTCCTTTGCTAGCAAGATATGCTCCAGTTATCAGTCATCAGTCTTCAGTTGTCAGTTCCGACTGATGACTGACTACTGATAACTGACGACTTCACTTACCTTCAGCGCGCCGATCACCTTGGCAAGGGTGAACATCCTGGTCGCGTCACCCTCGGCAAGCTTGACGTGGGTGGCGTCCACGAAGTCGCTCGGAAGCGTCGCGTCAAACGGGACCCACTTGCCGACCCAGCATTCCACCCACGCGTGGTAGTAGAACGCGCCCTCGGTATAGATCAGCCCGCTGACGACCTTGCACGGCACGCCCGCGCTTCGGGCCAGGGACGCGAACAGAATCGCATAATCCCTGCAAACTCCTACCTTAGATTTTAACACATCGGAGCCGGAACGTGTAATCCCGATGTCCCCCTTGACCTTGACGTTGGCGTGGATCCACGCTCGAATCTTCGCGCATGCCGCATAAGCGTTGGTCTCGGAGCCGACGATCTGCTTCGATTGCGTGACGATGCCGCTCTCATCCGAGTCCACATAAGGCGTCGCGATGAGATACTCGTGGAGGTCGGCGTTGGTGATCGGCCGCTTGGCGGACTTGGACTTGTTGAAGGTTGCCGCTTTGATCGCGAACTTGGCGGCGGGCTTGCCTTCGACGGGTGTGACGGTCTGGCGGGAGTCGGTTATGAGCATCTTGGGATCGTCGATGCCGGTGAGCACGGCTGTGAGAGACTTGACCTCGCGCGGGTGGGGGATGGGTTTGTCGGACTTGGCGTTTGTGAGGATGGCGAAGTCCTCGGGCTTGGCCTTGCCGTCGGTCGCGAGCGCCTCCTCGCGGCTCATGCGTTTCATCGTGATCCCCATCATGCTTTTGACCTGAACGATGCCGCCGTCGGCCTCCTGCCAGACCTGCATGTTGAGAATCGGCGTGATGTCTTCGAGCAGGACGGTGTCGTACTCCTTGCCGCCGACCGTGATCTTCTCGCGCTTATCGACCTTGACGGTGAGATCTTCGAGCGCGAGAGTGAGCGGGTTGAAGTAGCGCGAGTCATACTGCTTGCCGACCTCGGGGAATGTGCCCGATGTGGTGAACAGCGGGTCGGCGATCAGGCTGGGGCCCTCGGGGATCGGGATCGTCTTCTTGGAAGAGCCGCTGCCCGCGGACACGTCGCATTCGATGCTGGACTTGGTAAAGCGCGCGGTGACGGTCGCGGTCTTGCCGCCGCTGGACATGGAGAAGACTTCCTTGAGGGGGTCGTACTTCTCGTCGGTGTAGACTACCGTGTCAACGACCTGCGTCATCTCCGATCCGAGCACGAAGAGGTGGTTATTCACCGAAGTCGTGACCTTGTAGCCTTTGGCGCCCTCGAACTCGGAGTTGTCGATTTTGAGCACCATCCAGCCGACTTTGTTGTCGCCGACGAACGTGCCCATCCACATCTCGTAGGGAATCGTATACGCGCCCGCGCGCGCGGCAAAGATGAGCAGCATAAGAGTGAACCATTTCTTCATGTAGGGACCTCGTGCGAAAGTTTGAAAGTTGGAATGTTTGAATGTCCCGGAGTATCCGGTCCCAGCTTTCCAACTTTCACACTTTCCAACTTTCAAACTCTCCCCGCGACATGGAGGCGGTTGAGGGCGCGTTCGAGGGCTGCCTCCGCGCGTGCCGCATCGACTTGCGGGCCTGCCGCGGCGAGGCGTTCCTCGGCGCGCTTCTTCGCCTCTTCGGCGCGTTCGACGTCGATTTCCTCGGCGAGTTCGGCAGACTCTGCCAACACGCTGACCTTGTCCTCGATCACCTCGAGGAATCCGCCGGTGACCGCCATCGCGTCCGACGTGCCGTCGGCCCGACGGAAATCGAGTTTGCCGAGCTTGAGCTCCGTCATCATCGGCGCGTGGTTGGCCAGCACGCCGAAGTAGCCCTGCGATCCCGGCGCCGTGACCGATACGACCTCATCGTCGCGCGCCACCACCCTGTCGGGTGTTATTACTTCGAGTTTGAATGTGTGTTCGGGCATAGCGATCAGCTCTCAGCTATCAGTTTTCAGCTTCCTCTCGCCTTGCGAGGTACTCAGCGCATCGGCAGGTCGGCGCGACTGCCTTGATCTCGTCGGTCAACAAGTCCTTGTCGCCGGTCACTGCCGCGTCCGGGCTACAGGCCAGAATGGCGGCAAGGATCTCGACGTCACCCGGATCGCGTACGATCGCTGCTGCCTGCGTGATCAGCGACGGCGGGAGGTCAGCGACCAGTTCGTATTCCAGCAGAGATAGCTCCCATTGGAGCCGCTGCCACTTCGTAGGAAACTTGGCTCTGATGACCCTGTCTGCCTCGTTGAGCACGAAACCCGACAAGACGGCTATGATCTGCCCCTCGGTTTCCAGATGCAGCAGTTCGCGCTCCTTGCCGTCGAACGCGATGGCCGAGACCAGGACGTTCGTATCGATGAAGACCCGCTCAAGCGGCATTCGACTGCCGTTCCTTGCGCATCGTCTTTATCAGATCCATTATGTCGTCAGGCGTTATGCCCTGCTCTTCAGCTTCCTGCCTGATCGGTTCCGCGATTGCGTCGAAGACCTCACTGCGCGATTTGCCGAGGACCAAGAGGCCGTCAGTGAGTTCCTGGACCATCAGGTAGTCGCCCTCCTCGATCCCCATCTTTTCGCGAAAGCTCTTCGGCAGGACGACCTGCCCCTTCGACGATACCCGAACCATTCTTGCGTTCTTCATGGCGTGTTGCCTCCGAAAAGTAAGAAAGTCTTACATTCCATTATACCACGCCGGGAGCGGTCCGGTTCATCGCCGCCTGCCGGAGTGGCCATACCCCGCGCCGAAAACCAGGGCTGGAATGCCCCCGAAGAACACGGCGCCGACGAGTACGAACACTCCGATAGTACCGGTCCTGTCCTGTACCGGCTACCATATAGCCGATCGTGACCATCCCCGCCAAAGACAGCAACATCGAGAGAAGCCGGAGTCCAACCAGGTCGTGCAGACGCCCTCCCGTCAACGCGTTGATGGCAGCATACACGACGTCCCCGATCACGGCTCCAGCGATCACGCACACAACGACGACGCCAAGCAGAAAACCCATCGTTAGCCTCCGGCCCACGTATTCGCCGTCGCTGACCGAATCCCTGCTTCCCGCTACACAGCTACGCCCATCCCCTTCGCCTTCTCGACCGCTTCCTCGATCGCGCCGACCATGTAGAATGCCTGCTCCGGCAAGTGGTCCCAGCGGCCTTCGAGGATCTCCTTGAAGCTGCGGACGGTCTCGGTGCGCGGGACGTATTTGCCCGCAAGGCCCGTGAAGACCTCCGCGACGAACATCGGCTGGGATAGGAAGTTCTCGATCTTGCGCGCGCGGGCGACGGTCAGCTTGTCCTCGTCGGATAGCTCGTCAACGCCAAGGATCGCGATGATGTCCTGGAGTTCGCGGTAGCGCTGCAATATCTGCTGCACCTCGCGTGCGACGTCGTAGTGCTCCTGGCCGACCACGTTCGGGTCGAGGATTCGCGACGTCGATGCCAGCGGATCGACCGACGGGAAGATGCCCCTTACGAATATGCGCCTTTCGAGATACGTAGTCGCGTCGAGGAAGGCGAATGTCGTGGCAGGAGCGGGGTCGGTCGGGTCGTCGGCGGGGACGTAGATCGCCTGGATCGACGTGACCGAGCCGCGCACGGTTGACGTGATCCGCTCCTGCAGGTCGCCCATCTCGGTTGCGAGAGTCGGCTGGTAACCGACCGCGCTCGGCATTCGACCGAGCAGCGCCGAGACTTCAGACCCGCCCTGAACGAATCGGAAAATGTTGTCGATGAACAGCAGCACGTCCTGGCCCTCGGCATCGCGGAAATACTCGGCCATCGTCAGTGCCGATAGCGCCACTCGAAGCCTTGCGCCGGGCGGTTCGTTCATCTGGCCGAAGACCATTGTGGTCTTGGCGATGACGCCGCTTTCCTGCATTTCCAGCCAGAGGTCGTTGCCCTCGCGGGTGCGCTCGCCGACACCGGCGAATACGGAGAACCCGCCGTGCTCGGTCGCGACGTTGCGGATAAGCTCGGTGATCAGAACGGTCTTGCCGACGCCCGCGCCTCCGAACAGCCCGACCTTTCCGCCCTTCGCGTAGGGGCAGACGAGATCGACGACCTTGAGGCCGGTCTCGAACATCTCGACCACGGGGATGCGCTCCTCGAACGACGGCGCGGCGCGATGGATCGGCCACTTCTCCTTGGTTTCGACTGGGCCTTTCTTGTCGATCGGGTCGCCGAGGAGGTTGAAAACGCGGCCGAGGGTCTCGTTGCCCACGGGCACCTCGATGGACTTGCCGGTGGAGATCGCGTCCGCGCCGCGGACGAGGCCGTCGGTGGACTGCATGCTGATGCAGCGCACGATGTCGTTACCGAGCATCTGCGCGACCTCGGCGGTGAGCGTCTGGCCCTGCACGTTCGGTATCTCAACGGCCGTCAGGATCTCCGGCAGCTCTTCGGCCTTGAACCGAATGTCCACGACCGGCCCGATGACTTGTTCTACTGTTCCCGTTGCCATATCTACCTCCGGTAGAGTCGAAAGTCGAAAGTTGAAAGTTGAAAGTTGGGAACCAGGCATCGGAACATTCAACTTTCAACTTGGAACTTGCAACTCCTACTTCAGCGCCTCGGCGCCGCTGACTATTTCGACTATCTCGCGTGTTATTGCCTGCTGGCGGGCTTTGTGATACTGCAGGGTGAGGTTCTCGATCATCTCGCCGGCGTTCTTGGTCGCGGCGGACATGGCGGTCATGCGCGCGCCCTGTTCGCTGGCGTTGCTCTCGACCAATGCCTGATAGACCTGCGTATCGACGTAGCGGGGCAGCAGTCTTCCGAGCAGTTGCTCCGCGGCCGGCTCAAAGATGTAGTCCGCGTGGGCGGCTTCCTCGCCCGACGGCGTGCTCATGGGGAGCAGTTGAACGCAGGTCGGGTCCTGGCGCATCGGCGAGATGAACCTCGCGTAGACGAGGTATACCGCGTCCACTTCCTTGCTCTCGAACATCGACCGCACCTGCGCGGTCACGGCACGGATGTCGGCGAACTGAACGTCGGCAAGCGACACGGCGGGCTCCGCGGCTATCGGATACGGCCTGCGCTTGAAGAAAGAGACCGCCTTCTTGCCGATCAGAACGAGCCTGACCGACTCGACGTCGCGGTTGCCGATCTCCTGGACGGCCTTGTGCATCACGTTGACGTTGTAGCTGCCCGCCAGGCCGCGGTCCGCGCCGATGATCACGTAAGCCGAATTGATCTCCGGGCGAATCTCAAGCAGGGGATGCTCGATCTCACCGACGTTGGCCGCGAGGTCGGCCATCACCTCGCGCATCTTGTCGGCATAGGGGCGCGCGGACTCGGCGCGATCCTGCGCCTTGCGCAATCGCGCCGCCGCGACCATCTTCATCGCGGATGTGATCTTCTCTATGTTCTTGACGACGCGTATTCTGCGCCGGATGTCTTTGGTGCTAGGCATAAGCGAATGTTGAATTATGAATGGTTAATGTTGAATAGGGCGGCTCCTATTCAACATTCAACATTGAGCATTTAGCATTAGGCTTTGAACTGCCCCTTGAACTCGTCGAGCGCTTTCTTGAGCGTCTCCTCGGTCTTTTCGTCCATTGCACCGGTCTTGGCTATCGCGTGGCCGACGTCGGGATACTTGTCCGCCATGAACGGGTAGAGCTCCTTTTCGAACTTGTCCGCCGCGTCCACTGGCAGGTCGTCGAGGTAGCCGTTGGTGGCGGCGTAGATGATGAACACCTGGTTCTCGAGCGTGACCGGCGAATACTGCGGCTGCTTGAGGATCTCCACGATCCGTTCGCCGCGCGCGAGCTGGTCGCGGGTGGCCTTGTCGAGATCGCTGGCGAACTGCGCGAACGCCTGCAGGTCCCAGTAACGCGCCAAGATCGAGCTTGAGCCGGCTGGCGACCTGCTTCATCGCCTTCTTCTGCGCGTTAGAACCGACCCTCGATACGGATATGCCGACGCTGATCGCCGGACGCACGCCCGCGTAGAACAGATCGGGTTCGAGGTAGATCTGGCCGTCGGTGATCGAGATCACGTTGGTCGGGATATACGCCGATACGTCGCCGGCCTGCGTCTCGATGATCGGCAGCGCCGTAAGCGATCCGCCGCCGAGCTCGTCGCTGAGTTTCGCGGCGCGCTCCAGCAATCGGGAGTGCAGGTAGAAAATGTCGCCGGGATACGCCTCGCGCCCAGGCGGACGCCTCAGCAGCAGCGATACCTGACGATACGCCTGCGCGTGCTTGGTCAGGTCGTCGTAGACCAGCAGCGACGCGCGGCCGGAATCGCGATAATACTCGCCCATCGAGCAGCCGGTATAAGGCGCGATATACTGCAGAGGCGCGGGATCGCTCGCCGCGGCGACGATGATTGTCGTATACTCCATCGCGCCTGCCTTCGTTAGCACGTCCACGATGGAGACAACATTGGACATCTTCTGGCCGATGGAGACGTAGATGCAGTAGACATCCTGGCCCTTCTGGTTGATGATGGTGTCGATGGCGATGGCGGTCTTGCCGGTCTGGCGGTCGCCGATGATAAGCTCTCGCTGGCCGCGGCCGATGGGGATCATCGAGTCGATGGCCTTGATTCCGGTCGCGAGCGATTCCTTCACCGGCTGGCGCTCGACGACGCCCGGCGCGCGCGTTTCGACCGTGCCTGCGCTCGGTGGTCGCGATGGGGCCCTTGCCGTCGAGCGGCTCGCCGAGCGCGTTGATGACGCGGCCGAGCAACGCCTCGCCGACGGGAACGTCGATGATGCGGCCCGTTCGTTTGACCTGATCGCCCTCTTTGATGTCGTTGTCCGGCCCCATGATGACGCAGCCGACGTTGTCCTCTTCGAGGTTGAGCAGCATGCCCATCACGCCGTTGGGGAACTCGACAAGCTCGCTTGACATCGCGTCGCGGAGCCCGTAGATGCGCGCGATGCCGTCGCCGACCTGCAGGACGGTCCCGACGCCGACCTCCGCCAGCTCCTTTTCGTAACCTTCGAGGTGGGTCTCAAGGACCTTGGCCACCTCGTCGGGTCTGATATTAACCGCCATAGCGTACTCCGATCTAGTTCAAAGTTGAAAGTTGCAAGTTGAAAGTCGCTACTGGCTCGGGTTCGCTGAGGGCCGTCGCTTTCGATCCAGCAGATAGGCTGCTAAGCCAGAGGCCATTCTGGATATCTCTGCAGCCTGCTTCCGCAATCCCTCAAACGACTGCTTGTCGAGATAGCCGACATCGAGTGCCACGTAGAGCTGGGATCTCGACTTCACCCGCAGAACCCTTTGCCATGGACAGAAAGCGCCCAAACTCGTTCTCGCCGGTGCGCTCAAAGCCTTCCGCGATATTCGACATGATTGAGACCGATGCGCGCCGTATCTGGTCGCGCAGGCCGTAGTCTCTGGCCCACGGGCCCTCCGACGTTGCGTCATAGATCGACCTAGTGAACTCCCTCGACTTCTGCCAGACCGCCAGCTCCTCAAAGCTCTTTGCTGTTGCCATCCCACCGTGCCCTCCCAACTTTCAACTTTGAACTTTCAACTCCCCAACAGTCTTTCCCTGATCGCTTCGAGCTGCCCTCGGATGGAGCCGTCGATGACCGTGTCGCCCATGCGGACGAGGAGGCCGCCGATCAGGGCGGGATCGACCTTCTTCGCCAACTCGACCTGCTTGCCCGTGGTTTGGGAGAGCTTGGCAACGAGGCGTCTCTCCTGGTCTTCGGAGAGCTCGGCCGCGCTGGTGACCTCGGCTTCGATGATGCCGCGGGCCTCGTTGGCAAGGGCAATGTATTCGGATTCGGTCTCGGGAATCACTTCCTCGCGCCGTTTGTCCACGCACAGCTTGAGGTACGAAAGCGTAATCTCGCTGACCTTGCCCTCGAAGACGCCGGATAGGATCTCGTGCTTTCTCTCGGGCGGCAGCATGGGCGAGACCAGGGCCTCCCATAGCGTCACTTTGTTCGGCGGGGATATGATATCCCCGCCGAACAAAGTGTAGCTCACCAGGCCCAGATCGCTTTCGACCTGATCGACCGCGTCTGCTTTGGACGCGGCGGCGAACAGGGCGGAGGCGTATCTGCGCACGATGCGGCGTTCGATCACTTCGTGACCCCTTCAAGCTCGTCGATGTAGTTATCGACCAACTGCCGGTGCTTCTCGTCGTCGAGGCGCTCGCCGATCAGTTTGGCGGCGGCGCCGACGGCGAGGTCGGCGACGCGAGTCTTGATCTCGAGGATCGCCTTGTCCTTCTCGCGGCCGAGCTCTTCCTCGGCGCGACTCAGCACCTGCTCGGCCTTGCCTCGCGCCTCGGCGACGATCTCCTCGCGCAGCGTCTGGCCTTCCTTGGCGGCCTCGGTGATCCTGGCTCGCATTTCCGATTCGATGTTGGCCAGGTGCTGCTCGTATTGGGCCTTGAGTTCCCCGGCTGCCTTGCGGTCATCCTCGGCGTTGGAGTAGAACGTTTCCACGTCCTTCTGCCGCGCCTCGAAGACTTCGCCCGCCGCCTTGAAAAGGAACTTGCGAAGGATCAGCAGGACGATGATGAACCCAAACGCCTGCATCACGAGTTGCTGCCATTGCGGGATTATGCTCATACGTATTGCTCCAGCGAAACTACTACTTGACCACGGTCTTGATCAGATCCGCGGCGCTCGGAACGCCCGTGAACAGCATCACCAGCGCCAGAACGAGCGCGTAGATGACCAGTGACTCGATAAACGCGAGACCGATGATCATCGCGAGCTGCAGTTTCGGAGCGGCCTCGGGCTGACGCGCCATCGCCTCCATAGCGGCCGCGACGGCCTTTCCCTGCCCAAGTCCTCCACCGATCACGGCAATCGGCACTCCAAAGCCGATTGCAATTACCAAAGCGATTAGATAGCCCATCCTGTTCTTTGCCTCCTATCTCAATGCTGTTCGCTGTGCTCTGACAGTGCCACAGCGATATAGATGCCTACAAGCATGCTGAACACCAGCGCCTGAACGAACGCGGTGAATATCGCAAACAGCTCCATCCCGAACTGAGCCGGTATCAAAAAGTTGCCCAGCAGTGCGATCACGATCCCCATCAGGACCGTGATTACGAGATCCTCACCGAAGATATTGCCGAAGAGTCGCAGGCTCAACGACAGCGGCCGCGCGAGCTCGCCGATGACGTGGATTGGGAACATCAGCCAGCACAGCCAGAGCGGCTCTCCGAGGAAGTGCTTAAAGTAGTTGATGACTCCCAGGCGCGTGATCGAGTAGGTACTGCACGATCAGAAACGCGACTATCGCGAGTGCGAAGGTGGTGTTCGTGTCGCCAGTCGGGCTCATGAACCCCGGAATCAGCACTAGAATGCTGAGGATGAATATGAAGATAAAGAACGAGCCGATGATCGGGGTGAGCGTCTTCGCTTCGTCGCCGACGATGCTGCGAGTGAAGTTGTCCAGCGAGATGACCACGAACTCCAGGAACGCCTGGAACTTGCCTGGGTTCCGCTTCTTCCACTTACCGCGCATGGCGATGACGCCCGCGCAGATGACGATGATCGCCACCCAGGTGAACATGACGGATTCCGTCATCCAACTGGGTACCAGGTGATGCTCAACGACATACGTCAGCCAGGTTTTCTCTTCCAATCGGTTCTCCGGCTATTCGTAGTGGCCGGTCTCCGTGCCGGCCCGGAAGCCACGGAGGGCCTCCGCTACGAGTTCGTGCGACTCACGATCAATATGCCGAGGGCTTTGAGCGCGATCACGGCCTGCGCCAGGCCCAGCCCCGCGACAAACGCGACTATATACGAAATGCGGCGTCCGCCCAACCAGACAGCCGCGGCCAGCAACACAAGGATTATCGGCCAATGCAGCGCCGCCGCCTTCATCAATTTGCGTCCGGCTCGCGTATCGCCCGGCACGGCCGCCCGCCGGACCATCCACTCGATGGCTGCAAGAACGCCGACTGAGACCGCCGATCCGACGGTCCACCCCAACGCCGCATGCCATCCCGCCACGCTCCACGCGACCAGCGCTCCGAACGCCCACACGTACGCGCTCGTCCTGTAGACACGCGTAATGAAGCCCTCATCGATCTTCGCTGCGGATGGCATTGAGGAGTATCCTCGCGGATTCGTAGATGCCGGCGGCGAGGCCAAGAACGGTCAAAGCAAAAGCAAGCCACGGTCGCGTGCCGAGCTTGCTGTCGAGCCACATTCCGATGCCCAGGCCGATGAGCGTGGCCACGACTATGAGCAAGCCGATACTGCTCACCATCGCTGCCTGCTTCATCCATTTGTTGTCGGGATCGCTCATTGCCGCAACATCCTGTTCCAGCCTCGTGAATGGTAACACAATGAGGCGGGACAGTCAAACGGAAGTGGAGAGTGGAGAGTGGAGAGCGGAGAGTGGAGAGTGGAGAGTGGAGAGCCGGGAGTGGAGAGCGGAGGGTGGAGAGTGGAGAGCGGAGAGTGGAGAGTGGAGAGCGGAGAGTGGAGAGTGGAGAGCGGAGAGTGGAGAGTGGAGAGCGGAGAGCGGAGAGCCGGGAGTGGAGAGTGGAGAGTGGAGAGTGGAGAGTGGAGGGAGGGACGATCAGGAAGCACGGAATATCGTTCCGTGCTTCCGTGCTTCAGTGTTTCAGTGATCAGGAGATGGCGACGCCTGTTCCCGTCTCCGTGGACTCGTAGACCGCGTCGAGGATGAGCTGGATGTGCAGGCCGTGCTCGCCCACGGCTATCGGCGTCTTGTTGCCGCGAATGCACTCGATGAAATGGAATATCTCCATCTCATGGCCCGATACGTTGGGGTGCTGCAGCGCGAGGTCAGCGAAGTTGTCGTTGACGTCGGTGTAGATGCGCAGGGGCTCGATCTCCGCGCCGCCTTTCGTCCCGACAAGCTGGGAGTAGAAGATCTCTCGCTGCACGTGCGACTGCCAGCTCGTCTCAAGCATCACCGTGGCGCCGTTTTCGAGCTTGACCATCCCCGCGGCGAGGTCCTCGACGTCGTAGGTGAAGCCCTTCGCCTTTCCCACTTCCGGGCCGAACTTCGCGTAGGAACTGCCGAGCACGTAGACCGGCCTGGGATTGCCCATCAGCCAGAGCGTGAGGTCGAGCACGTGGACCCCGAGGTCGATCAATGGCCCGCCGCCCGACATGGACTTGGTGGTAAACCAGCCTCTTTCGCCGCCGGGCATGCCCCTGCGGCGCAGCCAGCCGGTCTTTGCGTAGTAGATCTCGCCCAGGTCGCCGTCCTCGATGCACTTCTTGAGAAGCTGCGTATCGCCTCGGAAGCGGTTGTTGAACCCCATCTGGAAGATCCTGCCGGCTTTGCGGCCCGCTTCGACCATCGCCTTCGCGTCCGCGGCGTTGGTTGAGATGGGCTTTTCGCACAGAACGTGCTTGCCGGCCTCGAACGAGGCGATTGCCATGGGGGCGTGCAGATAGTTGGGCGTGGCGACGACTACCGCGTCGATCTCGTCGTCGGCGAGCATGTCATGATAGTCCTCGTACGTGTCCGCCACGCCGAAATCCTTGGCGGCGCCGCAAGCCCGCTCGGGGTCGATGTCACAGATCGCCTTGATCTCGGCATCCGGGCACTTGGCGAGACTGCTTGCGTGCAGCCGGCCTATACCGGTGCCGATTATTCCTACCTTTACCATTTCGCTAGTACTCCTAGAACCGCGCCGTCAGAATCGCGCCGAAAAGCGCCATTTGAATAGCCAGAATGCAGAGCCCGCTGAGAACGCGCGAGATGACAATCGCGCGGGGCGGGACCGGGCCGGCGACCAATCCCGTCACCAGGCCCGAAACGCAGTCCACCGACCACTGCGCATACAACACAGCAGCGATCAGCAGCGCGCAGGCGACCGGACAAAGCTCGGCCGCGATGAGCACGACGCCGCTGCCCGCGAATACAGCCCTGACGAGCGCGACCACCAACGGAAGCAGAACCAGCGCCCACTTCAGCCCCCTGTGCCTGATGATGCGCTTGACATTGAACCGCGCGAGCCTCAGGACGATCATTTGCTGCCACCTGTTCCCGCCGCGACGCTCGACCCGCCGCGCGAGAGCACGTCGAGCGCGTCCTCGAGCGACGGCCTCTTGAGATACACGCAGCTCATCTCGTTTCCGAACTCGCTGAGCAGCTCGCCGACGACACGTTCCCCATTCGCCACCCGGAACGACAGGAAGCCGTCCTCCTCAGTGATCACCACCGAGAGCTGCTCGGCGATGCGGGTGCGCGTGAGAGGGTTGGCCATGTCGCCCAACACGACCACATCCTCGCCCGCAAGCCTGCGGAAATCCTCCGGCCTGCCGAGAAACGCCACCTTGCCGCGCGATATGACCGCGATCCTGCCGCACATCTCGGCGATCCGTCCCGATCCGGTCAGGATCACAAACGACTTGCCCAGCGCCCGTTTGCACTCCAGCATGTAGTCCCAGAGCGATTCGATCAGCGAGGGTTCGAGCGTATCCAGCAGGCAGTCGATGATGAGAACCGGCGAATCCGCGAGCAGCCCCCTCGCGATCTCCAGCCTCGCCAGCGCGCCTGAGCTGAGAGTTGAAGCGCGCGATGATCGCAGCCCGCTCAGCTTGAGCCGCTCGATTGCGGCCGGCACTTCCTTGATTCGCCTCTTGCGCGGAATCCCCCACGCGCAGGCGAACATGTCGAGGTTTTCGTAGACCGTGAGTTCCGGAGCATACGCCGGTTGGCTGAACGCGACCGCGGCCTTGAACGGCTTCGTCTGCTCGTCACCGAGCGTGACCGTGCCCGAGGTCGGCTCTTCGAGGCCCGCGCAGACCCGCGCCAGCATCGTCTTGCCGGAGCCCGACCGTCCGAACACGCCGAGTATCTCCCCGTGGCCGATTTCCAGACTCACGTCCCAGAGCGCCCAGGTCCCCACCGCATGCACCGACACGTCCCGCAGAGCAAGCACAGCCATAACACAGAGAGTATACGCCGCAGGCGCGCTCGTCGTCAATCGGGAGGGAATAGGGAGTAGGGAATAGGGAATAGAAGGGACCGAGGCTGTAGAGTCTTGTGGGGGTCCGCGCACCCGCTGGCAGTTGCCGGGCAAAGTGGGCGGACGTGATCGCTTGATCGGGCTTGGGTCGTGCGCGTGACAGTAACGGTGTCCCTACTCCCTGTTCCGTATTCCCCGCGTTTGACCTCTTGCCGCAAACGTGGGATACTATCTAATCTGGTTTTGGACGGAGGGGTACCTTGGAGAACAGCGGCAGAGGCGAGTTCAGATTGTCACGCAACGTGCGAACGGTCGCGTCGGAGATCTACATCATCTGGGACGGCGAGACGCGCGTCGGCCAGCTTCACCTGCACTACGCGCACGATACCATCCACGCCGCGGTGCTCCTGGAGGTCGATCTGTCGGTCAAGGAAGAGGAGACCCTGCTCGAAACCATCGACGAAGACATCGTTTCGAGCTATCTGCCCAGCTTCGAGCGCGAGGACCTGCTCGTGACGCTGTTCCGCGCCGAGGAACTCAGCTCCTTCAGCTACTCCTCCCAGGATTTTGAAGAGGGCCTGGGAGAGGACGAGGAGTAATGCGATTGCCAATTGTCAATTGACAATTGACAATTGACAATCGGCCTGCGGACGATCAATGCGCCTTGGGGTACACGTTCGAATTGCGGGAGGGCTTGTGAGGTCGCTCGACCGCGCGGCGGAGTTGGGCTGCGAGGCCGTGCAGCTCTTTTCCAGCAACCCCAACGCATGGATTCGAAGTCCGCTCGATCTCGACACCGCCGCGGAGTTCGCCGCCAGAGCAGCCTCGCTCGGCATTTACCCGATCATTCTCCACACACCCTATCTGCTCAACCTGGCCGCCCCCGACAGCGACATCTGGCGCAAGAGCCAATACGCGCTGGCCGATGCCGTTCGGCGCGCGCCGGCGATGGGGGCGAGCATTGTCGTCACGCACATCGGAAGCCACAAGGGAACCGGCTATGAGGGAGGCGTGCGGCGCATAGCGGAGGCGGTTGCGTTTGCGCTGGATTCGGCCGCTGAGCCCGTGATCGCGCTGGAGCTGGGTTCGGGCGCGGGAAACAGCATCGGATCGCGGTTCGACCAGATCGCCGACATAATGGCCGCGCTCGGCGATGACGGGGCGCGGGTCGGGATCGCGATCGACACCGCGCACCTGTGGGGCGCGGGCTATGACGTCTCTACGGCGGATGGCGTCGCGGCGATGTTCGAAGAGCTCGACCGCTGCGTCGGGTTCGGCAAGCTCAAGGTCGTCCACCTCAATGACACCGAAATGGCGCTCGGATCGCACCGCGACAGGCACTACCACATCGGCAGGGGGCAGGTCGGACTGGAAGGCTTCCGCGCGATCGTCAATCACCCCGTCACGCGCGACCTCCCCGGTATCATCGAGACCCCGGCCGACGACGGCCTAGCGCTCGACAGGGCGAACCTCGAGACTCTGCGCGGGCTGCGCGATTGAAGATTTGCCGCGCGGGCGTGTCTAAGTAGACGGAGGCTGATGTCATGCGCGTGCTCATTTCCATTGCTGCCGTAGTTGTTCTCTGGACTGCGTGCGTTGGCGCGGGCGCGGTCGGGAAGGTGACCGTTGACCCCAACGCGGGCCAGACCGTCGCGCAGCGCGAGAATGACGGGGCTGGGTCGTCTTCCCAGGACACCGACCCGCGCCTCGACCGCAAGATCACCTACTCCGCGCGGCGGAAGCTGGTCTCGGAGATCGTCGATGACCTGGCGAAGCTTGCGGATGCGAAGATGTACGCGGGCCGCGACGCCGGCGATTGGCATACGCGCGATCTGCGGATGAATGTGATCGTAAAGGATGCGACGGTCGGGGACGTGATGGCGTCGATCGCGCGGGTGATGCAGTTCAGGTGGAACCGAAGCTCCAGCGGCGAGAAGTGGGTCTACCGGCTCGTCGATCCGAATGCGACATCCGATGAGTCCGTCGAAGTCATACAGGCCCGCGCGCAGGCCGAGCGTCGGCAGAGGTTCTTTGCGGGCCTGATGAGCCTTGCGCGCGCGTCGTCGGCTGAGATCGACCGGCTCAGAACGAGCAATCCCGAGCTGTATGCGCTTGCGAAGACCCCATACGGCGTTCCACTGGCGAAGTTTCTCGCGGACACGCCGGTCGCGTCGATGGCGCTCGTGCAAGGGCGAAAAGCCACGCTGCGCGGCAACGATCTGCCTCTGAGCGCGATGCAGACCCTGATGCCGGCGATTCAAGGCGGTACCGCGACGGAGGCCCGCCCGGACGGCAAGAACCCCGCGGCCATGCCCGCAATCCCCGCGAGTGGAAGCGCGCTCTCGGTCGAGATCAACCCCAACGCCCCGGAGAAGGGCGTCTCGCAGAACCTGGGAGAGATGACGCTCGCCTATGGCGGCCGGACTGTGCCAATCACGTTCGCCGATCCCGAGCGCGTGAAAGAGAAGCTCGCCGCATCGACACCGGCCGTCGAGCAGTCCCACGCGGGGTCGCTTATAATGCTCACGGCTCCGACCGATCCCGAAGTCGAGCACCCCGACGAACCGGACCTGCACAAGAGAACCAAGCTCGCGATCAAGGACGCGCGCGCGCCGCTCGATGCCGTGCTGGCCGCGCTGGCGGAGGCGTCGGGGTTCGCGGTTGTGTCCGACTGCTACGATGCGCCTTCCAAGCAGATCGACGTTCCCCAGGGCGAGATCGAGCTCAAGGACTGCCTTGAGAAGATCACGGCCGCCAGCGGGCAGAACTGGGAGAAGAAAGGCCAGGCGCTGGAATTGCGCAATCGCAAGTGGCGCATCCACCGCTATCTGCTCATCTCGCAGGCCACGCTGCGCAACTGGCGCAAGACGCTGGAGCGCGACGGCTATCTTCCCTTTGCCGAGCTTGCCAGGATCGTCGAGCTATTCCCCGACCAGATCAGTGTCTACATCACCTCCGAAAACGGGCTGCCGGGCGTGGCCGACGCCGTCTCTGCCGGGCGTGCTCCCCTCTGCTGGTTTGCCGAGCTCGATGAGTCCGGGCAGGCGAATGCGCTGCGCAGTTCGGGCGTCGCCATGACAGTCGATGCCATCGGCAAGGCGCCGTGGGTGAAGTCGGCCGTCCTCGCGGCGAAGCCCCACCTCCTCGATGACTCCAAAACCGAACTCCGTTTCGCAGTGTGTCGGGAGACAGGCGCAGACAAGGTCTACTACGCCATTCGAGTGCTCTCCGGCGGCCGCGAGCAGGCTGTGATCGGCCGGTTTGCCTGTCCGCGAGCCGAACCCCCACACAACACCCAATAGCGCACCGAACAAGCACACAGTGTGACAGCCAGGCTACGCCATTGGCGACGCTATGTTTGCCGTGTGCCATTGGGCGGGTACAGACACGCCTGGTGTCACATGTTGCCAACACAATGTGCGGTCGCCAACTACACTATCCAGGAGGAGCCTTATGAAACGCTGCAGCATTCTTGTGTTGCTGGCCGTCATGCTGGCGGTCGTCTGCCTGAGTCCCGCGGGGGCCGTCCTGCCCAAACCCGACGGTTACACGACCGTAAAACTGGCGCAGGGATGGTATGCCGACCAGTTGGTCTGGTACATCGGCACCGCCACCAACGACATCAGATTTGCCCAGACAGGCAGACTGACGCTTGCGCCGAAGCTGTCGAGTGCCGCACTTGGTGGCGCGCCGGACATCTACATCGTCACTAACTTCCAGCAGGGGCCGGTCTTCACCATCGTGCCCACCGGCGCATCGAACGCCTACTCGGGTCTTTGGCGGGTGAGCTACATCACCTGGACCACGGGGTCTCGCAGACCCATCACCAACTCGATAATCAACGACCCCCACGGCATTCCTTCGGTGGGTGTCAGCGTGGTCCCGACCAGCATAATCGTGGACTACCCGGTCTTGATAGTCGGGCCGCTCGGCTACGCGCCCACCTACAAGATACGGCAGTTGTCCGGTCTGAACGCATACGCCAAGACTGCCACGCTGCCCTACTTCAACGCATTCTTCACGAATATGATCACAAAGAGGGTCTGCATTGTGCCGTGCCTGATCACGGACTCGAGCAACGTCTACATCGCGCCGATGATCGGGGCCAACTTCGCCCACGGGCTCTACAGCGTGGATAACGCCAACACCATGGCCTCGTGGCTGTTCGATTTCACGGCCCAGGTACAACCGCCGGGCCAGTTGCCGATTCTGGACCAGCGGCCGACCGCGCTAAACGCATGCAATCGCAACTACGCCTATTCGCCGGTGGCCAGGGGCCGGTTGGTGTTGCGCACCGGCGCAAGCCCGGCCGCGATCATCAACAACCCCACCACAATGGGTATCTTGCTTGGCACTGGCGCGCTGACACTGGAGCCTAACGCCTCCACGCTCAACATTGCGCCGCTCAGTCTGCCAAACTAGCCGGCCGGTCTGATATCGGCGGCAAAGCCGTCACACCGACAGGGCAGGCACGAATGCCTGCCCTGTTCGCTTCTTTCAACTCTTAACTGCGCCTGTGCGGGCGGTCCCCGCAATTCATAATTCGTAATTCGTAACTCGTAATTCCCTCTCAGAACCCATCCACCTGAATCCGGCCGAACTTGGGCGGGCTGTAGGAGTGGAGGCTGTGGACGGTGCCCTCGGCCTGCGCGGCGGCGCTGCGGTGCTCGAAGCGCATCGTGCCCGAGTACAGCGCCTCCTTGAGCTTGTCCACCGTGGCGTGGCCCATGTCCTGGAAGCCCTGCTGGAGGCCCTTCATCAGATACGGAACGTAATCGACAAGTGAGCCGCGGTCCAGCACCGTCCCCGATACGCCCTGCGGCACTATGACCTTGTTGTCCTCGGTGAGATAACGCTTCCCGCCGCCCGCGTCCATCGCCTCCACGCTTGCCATGCCGCGGTAACGCTTGACTCGCATTCCGTTTTCGTAGAAGTAATCGCCCGGCGACTCGCTGGTGCCCGCGAGCAGGTAGCCCGCCATCACCGCCCCCGCGCCTATCGACAGCGCCTTGGCGATGTGGCCGATGCCCTGGATGCCGCCGTCGGCGATAACCGGCACGCCGAACTCCCTGGCGTATTTGGCGCAGTGATAGACCGCCGACGCCTGTGGCCGCCCGACCGCCATCATGGTCTGGGTAATGCAGATCGAGCCAGGTCCCATGCCCACGCGCAGTCCGTCCGCGCCGGCGTCGATCAGCGCCGCGGCCTGGTCGGTGGTAACGACGTTGCCCGCTATCACCTCCACCTCCGGCCAGTGCTCCTTGATGAAGCGGAGCATGTCGATCTGAAAGACCGAGTAGCCCTGCGCGGAGTCGATGAGGATGATGTCCGCGCCCGCGCTGATGAGCGCCTCGACGCGCTCGCGGTCCTCGGTTCGGGTCGATACGGCCGCCCCGCACAGAAGCTGCTTGCCCTCGCTCTTGGAGGAGTAGGGGAACTCCTTGTTCTTGAGCAGGTCCCTGCGCGAGAGCAGCGCCACCAGCCGGAAGTCATCATCAACTACCGGCAGCTTGCCCTTCTTGGACTTGCTTGAGGATCTGGTTGGCCTGGTGCAGGGTGACGCCTTCGTTGGCGGTGATGAGATCGGTGGTCATCACTTCCGAAAGCGGGCGGGAGCGGTCCTTTTCGAAGTCGATGTCGCGGTTGGTGACGATCCCGACCAGCTTCGAGCCGAGCGTGCCGTCGTCGGTGATGGGAATGCCCGAGAAGCCGTGCTCGACCTTGATGTTGTCCACGTCGTGGACGGTGTTGCGCGGGCTGAGCACCATCGGGTCCATAATAAACCCGTTTTCGATACCGTTTGACCTTCGCGACGTGCTCGACCTGGGCGTCGATGGAGTTGTTGTAGTGGATGATGCCGATCCCGCCGAGGAGCGCGAGCGTGGCGGCCATCTTCCACTCGGTGACGGTGTCCATAGGCGAGCTGACAAGCGGTCGCTTGATGCGAATGTTGCGAGTGACATTGGCCTCCAGATCAACTTCGCTCGCCTGGAAGTCGATATAGCCGGGAAGCACGATGAAGTCGTCATACGCCAGGCCCTTGCCCGACCCGAACAGTTCCTCCGCCGAAAGCCCATCCGTCGGTGTCCGCTTGTCCGCCATGCGTCACCTCTCCCTGGGATAGTTTCTCTATTGACGACTATTATAGCGTGAAAGGTTCCGTGGGGGGAAGGGAGTTGCGAGTGACGAGTGGGGAAGGGAATCGCGGAGGGGCGGAAGGGGCGGCGCACCATACTTCGAGTTGCAGGATTCCTCCGTCCACATGACTAACTGAGCCAGTAAGAACCATAGAGTGTGAGCAAAGGCGCAACGGATTCGCTGTGGCGCAATGGCGCTTCGCCATGCTATAATCCAAACAGCCGTTCGCGCGAGATGAGTAGATAACGAGGCCGATCCTTGGACGCAGAACGTTTCTACGAGATTCGGGACCCGATCCACGGGTTCATAAGGTTGCACGAGTGGGAGCGGGATATCATAAACCATCCCGTGTTCCAACGGCTGAGAAGGATCCGGCAGCTTGCTTTCACGGATATGGTATACCCCGGAGCCACGCACAGCCGTTTCGAGCACTCGCTGGGTGTCATGCATCTCGCCGGGAGAGCCTACGACCTGCTGACCGGCAATCCGACGTCCAGGGAGAGACTTAGAAGTGAGCTCCACTACGACGAAGATGGCATCAACAGGGCAAGAAGGATCGTCAGGCTCGCGGCGCTTTTGCATGATATTGGTCACGGGCCGTTCTCACACGTTGCTGAGGCACTGATGCCCGCAGACCCAGGGAAGACTAGCAAGAGCGGAAAGCCTGCTGTCTACGGCCATGAGCGGTACTCTGCGGCTATCATCCGCACATTCTTCAAGGATGTAATTGACGACCACAAGGAGTTGAGGACGAATGTTGGCATAACGGCGGACGATGTTGCAGGGCTACTTGCCGGCGACGTCAAACTGGGGAGTCACCTGTTCTGGCGCGATCTGATAACCAGCCAGATGGATGTTGACCGAATGGATTATCTACTGCGAGATGCCTATCACTGCGGAGTCAGATACGGTATCTATGACCTCGATCGCCTGCTATACACTATGGCCATAGCTCCTGGTATGCCCGAACCGGGCGGCCAGATCGGAGATACTGACACTAGCGAAGGGCTCTCTATCGGGGTACAAGAGGGTGGCCAACACGCTGCGGAAGAACTGATCCTTGCACGATATGCAATGTTCACTCAGGTCTACTTTCACAGAACACGCAGGGCCTATGACTTCCATCTCGAGCAGGTTCTGAAGGGAGCACTCAGAGGCGGCCATTTCCCGCCGCCCGACGGAAAGAGGAACCTAGAGAAGTACCCTGGGCATGGGACGACTGGCGAGTCGCCGGCATCATAGCTGGTGGCAGATCGGGCGAGCACGCCGCTCGCATACGGGAACGGAACCACTACCGAGAGGTCTACCACACAGTGGAGGTCGCGGTCTCCGCCGATATTGATCGGCTGACAATTGCTTCGGAGGCTCTGGGCAGCCTGGTCAAGCTGCAGGACTCTGCCGACAAGTCGTGGTATAAGTTCGAGAAAGAGGAGGTCGTGGTTGAGAGAGAGGACAGCTCTCGTGTCTTCCTATCTGACCAGTGCCCGGTGGTGAAGGCACTTCGCAGCATTCAACAATGGCGCCTGTATGCAGATGGCAAGGACAGTAAGCAGGCGGGCAAGATTCTGGACGAACTAGGAGCAGTGAAGGGAGACGTCAATGGTGATTGACATACCGTGGAAGAGGTACGGCACGATAGCTTACCTATCCGAGAATGTTAAGATGTGTGGAAAAACGGCCTTGCAGAAGCTCGTGTATTTTCTACAGGAATGGAAGCATGTGCCCTGGGCTACGGTTCGAGTTCTATACGTACGGGCCGTTCTCCGCCACACTGATGGGGGATCTGGACTACACCGATTCGCTCGGTGCCGTGAGGGTCGCACCGGTCCCGACGGGCGGTTACTGCATAGAGCCGGGGGATCAGAGTTCAGCAATACAAGAGAGGGCGCACGATTTTCTCTCCGAGCACAGGGCCGCCGTGGACGAGGTCATCGGCGTGTTCGGGAAGTGCTCAGCCGCTCGCCTGGAGCTACTCGGCACCGTTCACTATGCTTTCTCGCATCTGAGCAACGACAGGCCTGCTTGCATCGATGGCGAGATCATTTACAGGTACAGCGGCTGAAGCCCGGGAAGTTCGGAACTGAGCAGATAAGCACCGCGCTGGACTACCTGAGAGAGAAAGCTGTTCTGCGAGCCCGCTGAGGCCACGAACAAGAAAACCGGTAACCGCGAAGGCATGCCAAGATGATAGACCCCAAAGATAGCCGCAAGTTTCTGAAAGCCAACTGGAAAGAGTGGAACGAGACCGGAGAGCAGAGTGACCAGCAGAAGGGCCTGCCCGGGCCTGCGCCGCAGAAGCCGTTCCGATCCGACGCGAAGTTGGTCGATCTGGTCGCGCCGGAGGAGTTCACCGTCGGCGATATGCCGCTGAGGCAGGTGATCGCCCAGCGCGCGAGCAGGCGGAAGTACACGGACGAGTCGCTGACGCTCGAGGAGCTTTCGTTTTTGTGTGGGCGACGCAGGGCGTGCGGGTCGGTCGAGGCAGGTTGCGGATGGCGTGGTGACCCGCAGGACGGTCCCCTCGGGCGGCGCTCGGCATCCGTTCGAGACTTATCTGTTCGTCAGCCGCGTCGATGGCCTCGCGCCCGGCCTCTATCGGTACCTGCCGATGGAGCACAAGCTGCTGCCGATTCCCCGCGAGATTACGGCGGCCAGGTCGGCGAAGCGTGCTGCGGGCAGAGGTTCGTGGGCGCGGGCGCGGTCGTGTTCATCTGGACCGCGATCCCGTACCGCATGGAATAGCGCTACACCACCCGCTCGCGCAAGACTCATCGCCCTCGACGCCGGCCACCTCTGCCAGAACCTCTACCTAGCCGCGGAAGCCATTGGCGCGGGACCTGCGCGATAGCCGCGTACTTTCAGGACGAGATGGACGCACTGCTGGGACTCGACGGCGAGGACGAGTTCGTGATCTACGCCGCGCCAGTGGGGAAGATTGCAATATTGAATATTGCATATTGATTATTGAAGGGTAGGCACAGTGGGGCAGCCGACCTATTCAATATTCAATATACAATAATCAATATAAAATATCTTGCTACCAGCCCATCTTGGTCGAGCGGGCTCTGGCTAGCTGCGCGAAGCGGCTCGATGTCTTTGGCGCGGTTGCAACGCTTTGCAGTGGCGCTTGCCGCCTTCGGCCGGCCTCGGGCCGCGCTGGGGCTGACCGACAGCTTCACAGGCGGCGCGGGAGCGCCATAGTCGAAATCCTCGAGCCTGCGGCGCTCTATGGGGCCAGCCAAGGTCTTTTCGATTTCGAAGACTACCGCGGCGTCCTGCGGGGTTACCAGGGTCATGGCGTCGCCCTCGCGCTCGGCTCTGCCCGTACGCCCGATTCGATGGATGTAGTCGTCCGCGGTGTCGGGGATGTCGTAGTTGATGACGTGAGAGATCGACTCCACGTCCAGCCCACGCGCGGCGATGTCGGTGGCGACCAGTATCTGGCATGCGCCCGACCGGAAGTTGTCGAGGGCCAGTTGCCTTTGGTTCTGAGACTTGTTGGAGTGCAGCGCGGAGGCCTGGTAGCCGGCTCCGGCGATCTGCTTGGCGATTCGGTTTGCGCGATGCTTCGTGCGCGTGAATATCAAGCACCGAGTTCGCCTCGATCTGACCGAGCAGCCTCAGCACGAGACGGGTCTTCAGGTGCTGCGCGCACGGATAAAGCGCGTGCGCGACCGTCTTGGCCGGCGCCTCGCAGATCGACGTCCACCCGCCGCGGATCGATCAGGGTGTCCCTGGTCAGCTCTTCGAGTTCCGGCGCGAACGTCGCCGAGAAGAGCATGCTGTGCCGCTTGCGGGGCAGGTGCGAGAGCACTCGCTTGATCGCCGGCAGAAACCCCATGTCCAGCATTCTATCCGCCTCGTCCAGCACCAGCTTCTCCACGCCCGAAAGATCCGCGTTGCCGCGGTCCAGGTGATCGAGCAGCCTGCCGGGGCACGCGACTATCACCTCGGTCCCTGTCTTGAGCGCACGCTCCTGGGGGTTCATCGCGACGCCCGCCGTAGACGGTTGCCGACTTGACCTTCGTGTGCTTGGCCAGTTGCTTGAATGACTCATTCACCTGTTCGGCCAGTTCGCGAGTGGGCGTCAGCACCAGGACCCTGGTGCGGGGCTTGCTGGCTGGGTTGTCGAGCAGATGCTGGAGTATGGGCAGCACGAACGCCGCGGTCTTGCCGGTCCCGGTCTGGGCGGTACCTATGAGATCGCGACCGGCCAGGCATATCGGGATGGTCTTGGCCTGCACCGGCGTGGGAGTGTCGTATCCGGCGTCGCTGATCGCGCGCTCCAGGCGTGGGTCGAGCCCAAAACCGCCGAATCCTGATGGTACGGTCGTCCGTTCCTTGTGCTGCGGCGCGCGGTGTCGCGAGCTCCGTTGCGCTTTGCATCAAAGCACTCGGTGCAGTAGACGGGCTTGGCGTCGTCGGGCGAAAACGGCAGGTGCGCGTCGTTGCCGCATACCGAGCACTTGGCGACGTGGATCGTGGTGTCGGCCCCACGGCCGTATCCGCGCCTGGAATTGCGCTTCTGCGTGGCACTCCGGGCAGCGGGTCGGGGGAGCGAAGCTTCGTCGCTGGAACTCTGCCTGCTGCTGCGCGCCGAATACGAACTCCTGCTCGCAATCGCGGCAGACGCAGGTCTTGTCTTGTTGGTCTCAACATTATGTCTCCTGGTTGATTCTTAGCCATTGTCTCCGAGGCTTAGAGCGAGTGAGCTAGTGGGGGTGAACAACCAGGCCAATGCCAAAGCGACGTAACAATCCACAACATTATACCACATTTGGTAATGCGCGTGTCGCGAGCCGCCGGAGCGGGTGTGTTCAGTTTTCCGGGGACTTGTTGTAGGAGGCGTTTCCAAACGCCGATTCCCGGGCACAACGCCTGGGCATTCGGGTTTTGGAAAACCCTCCTACAGCGGTGCAATTCCCGGAGAACTGAACGAGCACGTCGGAGCGCTGAGTCGGACCCTACTTCGTCTCTTCGCCCGTGTCGATCTTGAATGAGGCGTTGCCGTTCTCGGCCTCCATCCACTCGTCGCCCTTCTTGAATGAGATGATGACCTTGGGCGCGGAGAAGGTCTGGCCATCCTCATCAATGCCCTTTACGTCGCCGGTGAGGGTGAGAAGCTCGTTTTTGCCGTCGTAGATCGCCTTCTGCGCGCTGCCGCTGCGCTTGGCCTGCTTGAAAGTTACCCCGCCGGTGAGCGTCGCGATCTTGTCCTTGTAGAGGTATTCGAGCTTGGGGCAGGTGATGGTGGTCGGCTGGTTGAGCTTGGTCTTGATGGACTCCGGGTCGGCGGTCTCATCGGACTTCTTGGGCTTGGCCAGCAGGATGACGTTACCCTCAATGATCGCCAGCCGCTTATTGAAGTCGGCCGAGCCCTTGTCGCCCGTGATGTCGCACTCGGGGCTGGTTATGTTGATCTTGGCCGGGACGACCGCGGTCTTGGACTTGGCGTCCTTGTCGTCCGTGTAGGTGGCCTCGTCGCAGGTCATCGTCGTGTCTTTGGAGACGAACTTGACGTTGCCCTTCATCAGCACGTGAGTCGTGTCTTTGCTGTCCCATTTGGTCTTCATGATATCCGCGCTGACCACGACGTCCTCGAGGCTGCTTCGCTTCGGTCTTGGCCGTCTTGGGCGCGGGCTGCTGCGCGCCGATGCCCACGCAGACCAGCGCCGACATGCTCACTATCAGTGCCAGCATCCATCTTGACCGCATCTTAGCCGCCCTCCAGCTTGTCTGGTTTGATGGAGAACACGACCTTCGTCATCGTCATCTCCTTGGTAGTCATATCGACCGTCACGCTATCGGTCGAGGCCTTTCCCCACGGCGCTTCGTAACGCACCCGTCCGTTGCTACGGAGCAGTGAGGTTGCCGAGTTCCAGTGCGCGCCGGCCGCGCTTATCTTCTGGCCGTCGGAGCCTGTAAGCGATATGCCTTCGTCCATCTTCAGGTCGCCGGCAGCGCTGTCGTAGACCGCCTTGCCGGCCTCGACTCCGAGCACGGGTTTGCCGCCGTCGAATATCCTGCCGTCGGATATGCCGGTCAGCGAGGTGACGTTGCGGTTCTGGCCAATCTCGACCTGCCTGGCCTTCAGGCTCCACAGCTTGGTCTGATGGCCGAAACCGACGAAGTAGGCGCTGCGCATTTCGAGGACGACGGCGGGCGGCTGCTCCGGCGTGAGCGTCCCGCCCACGTAGGGCAGGTAACGCCGGAACACCAGAACGCTCACAAGAAGAATCAGGCCGGCGATCAGCGCGCGGCCCAGGTATGGAGGCAGTCGCATGGTTCGTATACGCAAAACTCCCCCGCCGCGTGCGACGGGGGAGTGCAAAGACCAGTTAGAACGGGAACGGCGGAGGGTTGGCCGGATCGTTGTAGCGCACGGTTATCGTGCCCACATCATACGTGGTACCCTGCACCGCATAGCCCTCGAATAGAGGAATGCTTGCCCCGCCCAGTTCCGCGATCTGTTCGTAGCCCACGCCGCGGTAGAACACGTTGACCTGGGGATACTGATCGGTCGGCAGCAGATGAGTGCTCACCTGGAAATAGGCCCGCGTCGGATCGTAGCCAAACAGGCTCGCAACACTCGCCGTGCCTACGTCGAAAGTGAACCTGCCGCTGGCGTTCGTGACGGTAGACCCCGCGCTGCCGAGCGTGATAGCCACGTTCGCAACCGGCTGAGCCGGACTTCGGTCGTCCATCACCACGCCTGTCACGATAGTATCGCCGGTGGTTCCGCCGCCACCGCCGCCCTTGTTTCCGGCCGATCCGCCGCCACCGCCGCAACCGGCCAGCCCAAGCGCCGCGAACAACACAGCTATCAGGACGGCTAAAGAGAGCTTCCTCATTTCAACGTCTCCTCAATTCCAGACCAGCACAACTCGACAATTATAACCCACTGAGCCGCAAACAGCAAGCAGCACGACATGGGTATAATCCGGCGCCCGCGCCTCAGTAATACGACTGTTGCTCGCGCCCCAATGTTCCGGGTCGGGCTATCTTGGCAGTTCCGCGGCGATCTGTGCGGGCAGCATGGCCGATCCTCTCAGATCGGAAGCCTTCTCGGCGAGCTCTGCCGAGGCGGCCTTGCGGTCCCGCCACGCCGCGCGAATTGCCTCCGCGAGCGCGTTCGAATCCCGATCGCCGATCTCGACCCCCGCGACGCCCATTTCCGAGGCAAATGACGCCACCTTCGGATCGTAGATGATGGGCACGAACGGCACTGCCGCGGCCGCCGCGAATATCAGCGAGTGCAGCCGCATTCCGACGATCATCGAGCAGCGCGCGATCAGGCCCTTTGCGACGCGCGGGTCGCCGCCGTGTGATAGCGTGACCGCGCCCTCGCCGAACGCTGCGTCCTCGGGCTCCTGCATGGGGATGAATACGGGCTGAGCGCCGATCTCGCGGCAGACGTCGGTGACCGTTCTCGCGGCGCCTGCGAGCCAGTCGTCGTGCCCCGGCCACGGCCTCAGCGACACGCCGACTGTTCCATCCGCGCTCAGCCCCGCCCCGCGGATGATCGTGTCCGCCGAATCGAGATCGGGCTCGACCAGAAACGACGGGTCAGCGCAGACCCGCACGTCGCGCGTGACGCCGATCTCGCGCAACAGCGCCGCGGAGTCCTGATCGCGAACGCTGATCGCGTCCGTCCTGTTGAAAGCCTTCGCGACCCAGGCGCGCACGCGCATGCCTGCGAAGCGGGCCGACGCCCTGCGCGTAGATCATCGTCTTTCGGCGCAGGATGTGGGCGAGGCGGAGAGTTGTGAGGTAATAGTACGGCCGAACGGGCGCTGGTTACGTCCTGAAAGAGGCTTCCTCCGCCGCTGATGAACAGGTCGGCGCGGCGAATCGAGCGGGTGATGGCGCAGAACGCCATGCGTCCGACCGCCTCGACGCCGGGATGCTCACGCACGGTGCGCGCCGGATCGGCTGAGATGACCGTGACCCGAGCGTCAACGCCGGCCTCTCGCAGCGCCCGCAAGGATGCCGCTGAGCACCGCCTCGTCGCCGATATTGCCGAAGCCATAGTAGCCGGAGATGGTAATAGTCATCAGTCGTCACTTGTCAGCAGTGTTCAGTCTCTCGCCATCTCTCCACCCCGCTAGCAGCAATCGGATAAACTCCGTCTCGGTTGTAGGAGGGGTTTCCAAACCCCGATTCCCGAGCGTGACGCCTGTGCATTCGGGGTCTGGAAACCCCTCCTACAGCACTTCGTCCGGCGGCTGCTAGCCCTGAGTAGGCCCATCCTGAGCATCCTGAGCTTGTCGAAGGAGCGGAATGATGGGTCGTATCGAAGGGCGTTCGAGGCTCCACCGCGCTTCGATACGACCTTCGTTCCTCAGGTCTACTAAGCGCTAGCGGGTTTCCCATCTACTCCTTGCCCGGTAAGCGCCGTATCAGCCAGTAGAAGACCAGACCCACCAGTATCCCAACCACCGCCCCGTTGAAGACACGTATCAGGCTGAGTTGCGATGGGCGTGTGGATGTGACAGAATGTGTTGAGCGCCGATATGAGGCCGACCGAGCCGACCACGACCAGCGGCGCGGCCCATTGCCGCCTGCCCCTGAGCGCGAACGCGATCCCCGCCAGCAGCGCCGGGTAGCCGATGAATATCTCCTTGGTTCGCGGCCGCACGTAGAGCACCTTGTCCAGAATCGATCTGAACCGAAGCTCGACGCTGCTCACGCCGACGCCCGAGTCATTGCCCGACCGCGCCACCATCAGCCCCACGATCACCAGCGCCGCCAGCATTCCGACCGCCTGCCAGATCAGCACGGGGTCCGACGCCGCGCCCCTCAGCGAGGTCCAGAACCGCTGCTTCTGCGCGGCCCACTTGTCGGACTTCCACGCGACCTGCCCGACGTAGAGGATCGCGAGCGCAACCACAGGCAGCAGGTGCGCGGCCTTGACGCCCATGAACTGGTCCGTACGCGAGCATGAAATCGCGCGCGCTGAGCAGTCCCACGATCAGCAGCCCGCCCGCTGCCGTGACGGCGATCGCACACACTAACCTGCCAATCGCTTCGCGAGCGGATTGGGCGCGGCGGTGGGCGTGTCGGGCGTGCCGCGGGTCGCGAGCAGAACGGCGAGGGTGGGGAACGTCAGCGCCGACAGCAGCGCGACCGCCTTCCGGCCCATATCGCCGAACGCGGCCAATCCGCCGCACAGCACGATCAGCAGGATCGGGATGATGACGCCGGGCGAGTCCACTACGGGCCATGATCAGCAGTGAAGCGCCCGCGCCGACCCCGACTCCCGCGAGCACGCGGGCGGCTTTGGGCGCCTTCACGTCTCCGAGCAGGTGCGCGGGAGCGAGGGTGTAGCCGGCCTTGGTGATGCCCTTGGCGATCGCGTTGATATAGCGTGCGTTGTCGCCGACGAGGTCGCCGGATGCGGTGTAATACATTCGTATGTAGCACATCCGCACGCCGCGCTCGCGCACGCCTTTGGCAAATCGATCGACTATGGCGGCATCGGTGAGGGTGGGCATTTCGGCCTGGGTGATGCTGTGGACGATGATGACACGGTCCTTTGCCTTGTCGGCGAGGCGCGAATCGCCTTTCTGTTTCGCGAACTCCACCCGGCCGAAGTAGAGGTCGTGCTTGCGCATCGCGTCGGCGGTCGCATCGACCGCGCCCTTGAACCCGAGGACGGTGTCGCCCTAGAAGACTATGGTCTTCGCCCCCTGCTTCCGCGCGTCGGCCATCATGAAGTCGATGGCTTTCGGTGTCGCGCCGGGATACGCGACCAGTCGTGCGACCACGCCGAGGCGGGCGCCTCTCGCGGCGGCGAGCGCGTCTTCCGGCAGGCCGACGGGAAGCTGCTCGAGATAGCGCGGCGGCACGTCTTGGGCCCTGTCATAGTTGTGCGGAGCCACGGTCGGCTTCACCGCGGGACCCCGGAGTACCCGTTCACCCGCTCCACGTGCCCGTCGAAGAAGATCGCGTTCATGTGTGGCGAGAGGACGCGTTTGGACAGGATGCTGTTTACGCAGCCGACGATCCTGTGTTCCGAGTTGGGCGCCACGAAGTAGGAGTTCCCGCGAAAGGTGCCGATCAGCCCGTCGTCCATCGCGTCCTGGAACGTCTGCTCACTCACCGCCACGCTCGTCACGCCGGCGCGTTTGAAGCGCTTGAGGACATCGACGGGGCTCGTGCCGGTCGACGACGCAATCTCCTGCACCTCGTCCCAATCAACGACGATCTCCACCGCCCTGTTGCGTGATTCGGTCCGATGCCGCTGCACGGCCACATAGCCCGACGCCGCCAGCCCGACTATTAGAAGCGCAATCAGAATCCTTCTGCCCAATGTCATCTCCTTCGGAGAGTTGAAAGTTGAAAGTTGAAAGTCGGGACGGAGCGTTCCTCCGGACTCTTGACTTTGGACTACTTCCATGGCCTAAACGGGTACGGCTTGTCCTCGTTCCAGGGGCTGGGTGGCGGGGGTCGCCAGCGGCGGTTCAGCTTCCTGCCGCCCAACATCAGGATCAGCAGCGCGCCGGCTACAAACCCGCCGACGTGCGCCCAATACGCGACCCCGCCGCCCAACCTGGCCGCCCGTTCCGAGCACGCCCGTAAGCTGCAGCACGAACCATACGCCAAGCACGAACACGGCAGGGATCTTAACCATCTCCCACAACCAGCCAAGCATCATCAGCGTGCTGACCCGTGACTTCGGGTACAGCACGATATACGCTCCCAGCACCCCCGCTATCGCGCCGCTCGCGCCCAGAGTGGGATACGCAATGCCCGCAGGCCCGTGCAAACTGGCGAATGACATGCGCCCCCGCCGCCAGCACCCCGCACATCAGGTAGAACAGCAAGAACTTGACGTGGCCGAGCGCGTCCTCGATGTTGTTGCCGAAAATCCACAGGTAGAGCATGTTGAACGCCGATGTGCGTAAGGCCGCCGTGCATGAACATCGAGGTGAATATCGTGATCCACTGCGGATGCGGGCCGATCGCGGCATGCTCGTATAGCACCGCGCCGTTCGGTCCCATAGCCGCCTGACCGAACTGGTTCACAATCAAACCGACCCTACGTCGTGGACCACCGAATAGGGTATCATCGTCAGATTATCGAACTGTGCGACAGCGCCTGCGCCGCAAACACCAGCACGTTCGCGATGATCAGCCCGTAGACGACGTAGGGCTTGTTTTGAGTAGGGTTATTGTCCCGAAGCGGGATCATCTATTGCGCTCTCCATAGCCACTCGCAATTGTACAAGACCCGGACACAAACAACAAGAGGAAGGGCGCCGCTCGCGGCAGCCCTTCCTCATTTTGGATTTTGGATTTTGGATTTGGGATTGGGATCTGGCGCCTGCCACTTGCCACTTGGCGCCGCAGTGAGCGGCGCCAAATCGAAAATCCCAAATCCAGAATCGAAAATGCTCTAGCTCTTGGTTTCCTCCAGCGCCTCGCGCAGTTGATCGAGGCTGGTTATCTTCTCCAGCTCGAAGTGGGCGTCGATGCACTCGTGGATGTCGATCTTGCCCATGCGCTTGAACCTGCGCGACTCCTCCGCGCTCATCTCGCACGGCGAGTCGCACAGGATACCCTCTTCCCACTCGTCCTGCTTGACGAACTGCTCCCCGAGCTTCTTACAGCGGGAGCAGCGATACTTTACATAAACGAAACTGGGACCGAATAAGCGGAGATAATAGCCGGTCTGCATTACGTCCTTGGTGACGACTCGTTGACCGCAGTTGCATTTGATCGAGGATCTCATATCGCTGGCTACCTCCATGCCCTCGGTGGCCTGCTTCAGAATACGAGGAAACAGGGTGGGCGACCTGCCTGAATATCTCTATCTGCATTATAGCATGCGATACCGGGCTTGCCAACCGGCGGACAGCGCTTTGTGGAAATGTTTTTGTTCCGTACCGTGCTGCGGCTGAGCCTGTTTCGGGCATCATTGCCACTTGGGAAACCGAGCGGCGTAGTCGCGCTGGGCGTAGCGGTCGGTCATGCCGGATATGAAATCGCAGACGCGGCGCGCGCGCAACCTGACCGATGTTTCTGGATCCAGGTTATCCACCGGCCCGGCTGTGCGCTCCCCGGCCATGTCCGCGCACGAACCTGACTCGGATGCTCCTCCGAAATCTCGAAACAGCGCTGCCTCGGGTAGCTCAGGCAGCTCCTCGGGATGGCCCATGTAGAACCTGAAAAGCTCCTTGAGCTGCTCACCGGCGTGCTCCAGCTCGACGATGCCGCGCACGTCGCGCCCGTAGACCTCCGAGAACAGGAAGTCTTTGAGCGTATCGGTGGCCTCGCGGCACGGCTCGCTCATGCCGATGACGTCAAGGTCGGCGCTTGCTTGGATGATGTCGATCACCATCCCGCCGATGCGGTTGGAGTGCGTCCTGCCAACGACTTCGACGGCGTCTCGCGGCAAATCGCTGTCGGTGATGATCCCGGCGCGGATGGCGTCGTCGATGTCGTGGTTGATGTAGGCCACGCGGTCGGATGATCTTCACGACCTTGCCTTCGAGCGTGGCGGGGCCGGCGGCGTCGATGGACAGGTCGGCGCTGCCCTTGGAGTGATGCAGGATGCCGTCCCGCACCTCCCAGGTCAGGTTCAGCCCCCGGCCCTTCTTTTCCAGGCAATCGACCACGCGCAGGCTCTGCTCGCCGTGCCTGAACCCGCCGTCCGGCACGAACTCGCGATAGACCTCGTCGAGCGCCGCTTCGCCGGCGTGACCGAACGGCGTGTGGCCGAGGTCGTGGCCGAGCGCGATCGCCTCGGTGAGGTCCTCATTGAGCCGCAGCGCGCGGGCGATGGTGCGAGCGATCTGCGCGACTTCGAGGGTGTGGGTGAGGCGCGTGCGATAGTGGTCCTCCTCGGGGTCGATGAAGACCTGGGTCTTGTGCTTGAGACGGCGGAACGACTTGGAGTGGATGATCCGGTCGCGGTCGCGCTGGAAATCCGTGCGCACCGGGCACTTCGGCTCGTCGCGCAGCCGCCCGCGCGAATCCACCGCCGCCACCGCCTTCGGCGATAGCAACTGCCTTTCGAGTTGTTCGTATCGTTCGCGGATAGAGTCCAAAGTCGAGAGTCCAAAGTTGAAAGTTGAAAGTTGAAAGTTGAAAGTCCACATTCCAAGCACTATTGTAGTCGCGTTGGCCCCGTGTCGCAACCACGGACTGTCGACTGGCAACTGACGACTGACAACTAACGACTCCTCTGCTATACTGGAACGCATGGGCATAGACTTCGACGAGGCGCGCTGGGAGCGCGTGAAGGAAACGCACAGCAAGTGGTGGGCGGGGGAGCTGGATCGCCCGCTGATCTATGTGACGCGCGGCGGACGCGATCCGGGTCGGCCCGAGCCGAGCACTCCGCGCAAGCACATGGCCGCGTTCTACGATCTGGGCGTGCCGGCGGAGGACATCGTCGATAGGTGGGACTGGGATATGAGCTGCGCGCGGTTTGCGGGAGATTCGTTTCCGCAGATTTGGCCGAACTTCGGCCCTGGCGTGGCGGCGGCGTTCATGGGCGCGGAACTGCAAGCGACGGAGGCCACCGGCACCGTCTGGTTCCACCCGGCGCGCGATCTCGACATCCGCGACATCCACCTCGAATACGACCCCGACAGCATCTGGTTGCGGCGCATCAAGGACATATCGCGGGCGGCGGTGCAGCGGTGGCAGGGGTTGGTGCAGGTCGGGATGACCGACCTCGGCGGCAACCTCGATCTGCTGTCAACGTTTCGCCCATCCGAGCAACTTCTCTACGACCTCTACGACCATCCCGACGACGTCAAGCGCGTCACCTGGGAGGCGCACGAGCTCTGGTGGCGCTACTTCGAGGAGATTACGTCGGTGATGCAGCCGCTCAATCCTGGTTATTCCTCGTGGCATGGGCGTCTATTCCGAGCAGCCGTCATACATCCTGCAGTGCGATTTCTGCTATATGATCGGGCCGGAGCAGTTCGATGAGTTCGTGAAGCCGGAGATCGCCGCGTCGTGCAGGCGGATGGTCAACGGGTTCTACCACCTCGACGGCCCCGGCCAGCTTCCGCACCTGGACTCGCTTCTGAGGATTCCCGAGATGAAGGGCGTGCAGTGGGTCTACGGCGAGGGCAACCCCGGCCCGGAGCACTGGCCGGAGGTCTATCGCAAGATACGCGCGGCCGACAAGCGCATCGACCTCTGGGGTCCGCCGAGCACGCTCGACTGGATCACCCGCGAGCTCGGCTCCGGCGAGGGAATCATCTTCCACGCGTGGTGCCGCGACGACGACGATGCCCGCGCGCTGCTCGCCAAATACGGCGCGGAGTGAGGATTTCGGATTACGAGTTACGGATTGGCCCCGCACCGACAGGGTAGAGGTTGTATTTCGTATTGCGTAATTCGTAATCCGTAACCACGAGCCTTACGGTTGTTCACGTGCGCCGCCTGGGGACATACGCCCTGTTGGCGTCTCAGCGCGTTTTGAACGCACATTCAGGTCGGGCCGTCGGGCGAGCAGTCTCGCGATTACGTTGTGGGCGCGCGGCTCGCCGAAGCTGCGCCGTTCGACTATCACCACGCTCGCGCCACGCGGCAGCGTCTTGAGATACGCCGCCTCGCGCGCGGCCATCCGCCGGTAGTCCATTCCATCGGTGGTCCACCTGAGATTCCATGCCAGAGCGGAAGCCACGGATGTGGCGATGATGAGCCCCGCCAGGACCGCTGTCCGACGCCTGCGGAGCGAGTGAAGGCGCTCAACGAGAGTCTCGGGTAGCTTCGCGCGAGTGACCAGCGCCCTGCGGAAGACCTCGATCCCCAGCAGGGCGGCCATCAGCCACGCAAACATAGGCGGGTCGAGCCAGAACGCGATGCAGCCGCACAACGCCGCCCGGCCGAGCGCCGCGCCCCTCACTCTGAGCGCAAACATGCCCGGTGAGAGCGACCGGCGCGGTCAGCCACATCCACGACGGGGCAAACCCCCAGCCGAGCTGGTAACACACTGCATCACCGGCGCGCACGGCGAGCGAGCATGCGACCATCCACAGGCAGGCGTTGTCGCGCTTGTCGGAGGGCGTGGAGTCCAGCCAGTACCACACGGCCAGTACCGCCGTTACGGCGATGCCGGCGTTGGGCCACTGCGTCGAGGCCAGCGCGAATGCAAATGCCGCCAGCACGAACCAACTGCCGAACGACGGTCCCACTTGCCGCGTCCTCAGCCTGTCCGTGAGCGCGGCGACGAACAGCGCGACGCCGATGCTGGGGAGGTAGTAGTAGCGGTCGGTCGGCGAGAGGTAGCCGGCAACCAGCCCCAGCGCGAGCGACGTTCCGAAAAACCACAACATCCCCAGCCGGAGGTCGGGACATCGCTTCCATACCATGATCGGCACGATTGCGACCAGCGCCGCGCCCGTGTAGGTGGAGGCCAGATGGAGCGGGACGTCCTGCATACCAAACAGCGCGAACTTCACTGCGTGGCGCAGCAGCGGAATGTCGATGGTGGCGGACGGATTCCCATAGATCTGATCGCAGCTCGACTCCAGCCTCTGGAATACGAAAAGGGCGACCGCGAGCATCGCGCAGGAGAACGCAACCGGCAGGATGCTTCCGGCGAAGATGCTTCGGGAGGCTTTCTGACCCGAAGCATCTTCCTGCCGCTTGCCAGCAAACAGCGGCAGGAACGGCAGGATCACGATCAGGGCCGCCAGGTCCTCTTTGCAGAACAGCCCGATGAACCACACCGCCGCGCACAGCAGTCCACGAATGAATGCGTTCACTCGGGTCGATATCGCTATGTGCGCGGCGACGAGCCCGCAGAGGGCCGCCATCGTCCCGGAACACGCGCTCAGCCACGAGACAGCCTCGGGGTTGGTGGGGTAGACTCCAAACAGTGCGGCGCCGATGGCCGACGCGGTCGCGCTCAGTCGCATCCTGCGGGCAAACCAGTAGACGAGCGCGACGTTTGCGAGGTGTATGCAGAGGGTTGCGGCGTGCCACAGCATGGAGTTCAGCCCGAACGTGTGATACATGCCGCCGAACGCCACGAGAAACAGCGGCCGGTAGAACCACGGGCCGAACGCCCAGGGGTCCAAGCCCATCGACACGCGCAGCAGGTGGCCCCAGTCGTCCTTCTGGAAATAGGACCACAGCGTGGGCGCGTAGACCGCCGCCGTCAGCGCGAGCGCGAACGCCGGGCCTCTCCACTCGATTGTCCTTCGCCGCAACCTCATTTGCCGTCCGCGATGATCACTCCTCAGAGAATGTCAGCCTGATGGTCACATCCGGCGTGTCTTTGTTGGTTTCCGCGCTGCCGTACGTCTTGCCGGAGCTGGCGTAGAGAGTCACTTTGGACGCCGGCAGGCCGGCCAGTGTAAACGCGCCGCCGGGGCCGGTGAGGATATCCGGCGATTCGTTGACGGAACTGGTGACCTTTGCCCCAACGACCGGCTTGCCGCTCGAATCGACCACTTTGCCTCGCTGCACCCGGTCCGCGCGCTCCATCACGACCTCGACGCGATCTTTCCAGCCGTCAGCCGGCTCGGGGAGCATCGCCTCCTCGCGGTAGTAGCCCCGCAGCTTCGTGTCCACCATACAGTTGGCGCCGAAGTAGACCCGCCGCAGAACGGCCTCGCCTGCGGAGTTGGTGCAGAGCCAGTGCGACGAATCGTCGCGGTCCGACGTCTGTCCATAAGTATCTACTTCGACGTCGCGCAGGGGTTTGCCCTCGGTGTCTCTGACGACGATTGTCAGCGCGCGCCTGGGCCGGGCGACGAGCACGACGCCGTTCTTGAGTGGTTCGGCCCGGTCGATCCGGGTGAACGCTCCCAGCGCATTCTTCTTGTCCTCGACGAGGAAGCTCACGACAGGCTTGTCCGTGCGGGGATCGTTCTCCAGGTCGTCTGCCGGCGGCACGGCGATCTCGAACGCGCCGTCCGAGTCGGTGAGAACCGGTCCTTCGCCTCTCCCCACAACGGTGATCTCCGCGCCGACCAGAGGCTTGCCCTGCTCGTCAACCGCGCGGCCCTGCACGATATCGGCCTTCGCCAGCTTGAGGTGCTCGACCGGCCTCCATCCCTTGGCGCCGACAGCCGGCCCAGGCAACGAATAGCCGCGGCAATAGCCTCTGCAGGTAGCGCTCATGTAGTATGTACCACCGCTGTAGACGCGCGGGAACGTGACCTCGCCGGACGCATCCGACACCGCCTTGTTCTCGTTCGACGGATCCTCTTTCGCCTGCAGCGCCACCGTCACGCCGCCGAGCGGTCTGCCCGCCGTATCGGCAACGATAGCCTTCTGCGGCTTGGGCGCGAACATCTTGATCCTGACCGGTTTGGCTGCCAGCTTGGTCGAATCGAACGACGCGAATGCGCCGAGCTTACCGTCTTTGCTCATTGCCCGCAGCACGACCGTGCCGCTCTCGCAGGTGCTGGGCCCTCACCCACCGCCCGACAGCATCGATGCAGGCGGGAGATCGAGGGTGAACCTGCCGGCGGCGTCCGTGACCGCGTCGGATGTGTCGCCCGCAAGGATGGAAACCGTAATGCCCGCCAGTGCCTTGCCCGTGGGGCCGACGACCTGCCCCTTGCACTGGCCGTTGCTCTTGAGCTTGATAGCGAAGCCGTCGAGGCCGGATGATGCGGACCTTCACGTGCTTTCCCTTGTCCGGGGGAGTGTACCCGTATGTGTCGTCGTCGCCGTAGCAGGAGATGGTCACCTCACCGGGCAGCACCGCGACTCTGAATCGGCCGAGCCTGTCGCTTGTCACGGGGTCCGAGTAGAACCCGGACGAGCTGGCGGAGACATCGACACCCGCGATGGGCTTGCCGGTCTCGTTGTCGAGTACGCGGCCGGCCAGGTGCGTGGGCGGTTCAGACACGATATCGGACATCCTCGTGACGCCGTTGGCCTTGACCCTGACGCCCTCGCGCTGGTATATCAAGCTCCCGTTGTGCGGGAGACAGACCCCGACGTCGTATTTGTCCGGCGGGAGATCTTTGATCACGAACGAGCCGTCCTGCCGGGTGTTCGCTTCGCCCTGTGCGCCGCGGATGTCGCCGCTCCAGTCAGCGTTCGCGCTGATCGACGCTCCCGCGATGCCCTTGCCGTCACGATCAACGACCCTGCCCGATATGCCGCCGGCCGGTATCATCACCATGTCCGTCCTGGACTCGATCATGAAGCCCCAGGACTTCATCGCCAGACCGGACTTGGTGACTTTGACATCGACGTCGGCGTTGGCGGGCACGTTCGTGAGCTTATACCTGCCGTCCGCGCCGGTGGTCGCCGCGGCCATCGGAATGACCTGCGCGAGATCATCGCCCGACGCGAACTCGAAGCACCATATCTCGCCCCGGTTGCCGATGGTGGCGGTCTCACATTCCACCTTGGCTCCTGCAATCGGGTTGCCGGAATCATCCGTCACCAGTCCCTCGAACGTGCCTGGTACGTCAACGTGGACCACCAGCTTAGCCAGAGCAGAGGCCTCGCGGTCGGCCAGAAGCTCAGTGACGTAGCACGAGACCCATCCCATCCATGCATCCGGCTCGTACGCGATGAGGACAAGCTCCGGCGAATCATCCGTCTTCGGGTCGGCCTTGAGTCGGATACGCCCCAGGTCGAACCGGCCGTCCGATCCCGCCGGCGCGCTTGTCAGCACGGTCGGCGCGTCCTCGTACGACGCGACCGCGAACACCTTCACGCTCCCAACCGGCCTGCCGTCCAGATCGACGACCTTTCCCGCTACGTGAAGATCGACCGCCGCGCCGCATGATCCCGCCAGCGCCGCGCACAGCAGAAATGCAATCCAGAACCGCATCCGCATGAACATGTCCTCCGGGCTGCTATTTCGCGGCCCGCTTCTTCAGCTTGATAGTGACATCGGGCGTATCCTTGCTTGCTTCGGCGCTGCCTCGCAGGTCGTCGAGGCTCGCGTAGAGCGTCACTTTGGAGCTGGGCAGACCGGTGAGAGTGAAACTGCCGTCGGTGCCCGAGACGGTATTCACTTCGCGTTTTGCAGCCCAGCTCACAGTCGCGCCCGCGACCGGCTTGCCGTCTTCATCGACCACGGTTCCCTTCTGAACGCGGTCCGCGCGCTCCATCGTAAGCTCGATCCGATCCTTCCACTTCTCGCTGCCGACCGGCGCGGTGCGGTTGCTGATGGGGCGATAGTAGCCCGCCAGATCGGTCGAGAAGTCGTAGACGCCGCCGAAGTAGACCGATGCGATGACGGTCTCGCCCGCGTCATCGGTCGGCTTCGTCCAACTCGCCGCCTCCCCGCCCTGGCCGAACTCGAGAAACGCCTCGACTCCCACGCCCTTCAGCGGCCTGCCCTCGGTGTCCTTGACGGCAACCGTGAGCGTGCGGGCGGGGTGGAGAGTGACGGTGATTCCCTTCGAGAGCAGCTCGGCGCGGTTCATCGTGACGACCGCCCCAATATCGCGCACGCTCTGGATCACCCGCAGCATCGCGACGGGCTTGTGCGCGTGCTCGTCCCAGGCGAGGTCCTCCTCGGCTGGCAGCGCGATCCGGAACTCGCCGTTTGCATCGGTGGCCGCATTCGTTTTCTTCCAGGAAACCTGCTCGATCTCGGCGTCTGCAACGGGCTTGCCCTGCTCGTCGATCACGCGGCCCTTGGCCATGTCGGCCTTTGTGAGCTTGATCTCCTGGTGTGGATTCCAGCCCTTGCCGCCGACGGCGGGCGGAGGGTACTTGGTCATGAATGAGTTGTAGTTCGGGTCGTGGACTTCCAACTCATACATCCCGCCGGAGTAGATCGTATCGAATATGACTCGGCCCGATGCGTCCGTCGTCTGCCTATTGCTCCATGAGCCGGTGTTGCCCTGGAACTGCACCACCTGCACCTGTATGCAGTTCAGCGGCTTGCCGGTGGCGGAGTCCTTGACCACGGCCGCAAGCCGCGTCGGCGGGAAGACCTTGACCCGCACCGGTGCAGAGAGCAGCTCCTGCCGGTCGAAGCACATGCACTTGCCGAGTTTGCCGTCCTTGCTCGTTGCCTGCAGCGCGACCGCGCTGCCCGAGCAGCCCGACGGGCCTCACCCACCGCTCAGGTCGACTTTTTCCGGCAGCCCGAGCGCGAAGTGGCCTTTGGCGTCGGTCGTCGCCTGCACGCCCTCCGGCCGGCAGCCTATTGAAACGGTGGCGTTTGCCAGTGGCTTGCCGTCCGGCCCTACGACGATGCCGCTGCACGCGCCGTTGCACTTGAGCTTGATGTCGTAGCCTGTCAGGCCGGTCGGGGGCACGGTCACGGGCGCAGGCCTATCGTGCCAGTTCGGCATATACATCGGGCTGCCGCCGTAGTAGGCGATGTACACTCGCCCGGGCAAGACTGTGGCCTTGTAGTTGCCCTGCTTGTCGGTCACCGCGCCCCCGCCGTAGAACTGGTCCGAGCTCACGGTGATCCTTGCGTCCGGTATCGGCTTGCCGGTGTCCGCGTCGGTCACCCGGCCGGTTACGCAGGCCGCAGGCGGCGAGACGATGTCGGGAATGCTGGTGGTCTCGGCCGCCCTGACCTTGATGCCGCTTCGCTCAAGAGTGATGTGGTCCTTGCGGGCGTAGTAGACCATTAACCGATACGCGCCCGGCACGAGCCCGTCTACCGTGAAGGAGCCATCTTCGGCGGTGTCCGTGTCGCCTCGACCGACGGGGGTATTGGGGCCGCTCATGATCGCGTCACCGGACATGCTGATGAACGCGCCTGCAACGCCCTCGCCTTTCTCATCGACGAGCCGTCCCGCGCACGCGCCGCCGGCGACCATCAACACGTCCAGGCTCGGAGGAGTGCCATACGGCACCGGCTTCATCGCGAGGTCTGCCTTGCTGACGACCAGCGTCGGGGTTACGTTGGCGGGGATGCCGGTCAGGCGATAGCGGCCCCCGTCATCGGTGAAGGCCGGCGCGAACTCCACGACGGGCTTGATATACTTCGCTACTATCGAAACATCGGCGGTCTTCGGGTCCTTGTTCTTTGCCGCAAACCACCTGGCTTCGACCTTCGCGCCGGCGATGGGCTTGCCCGATTCGTCGGTGACCTTGCCCTCGACCGGCTTCGGCGCGGCGATGGCGATCTTGAGGTCCCGAAGCACATCGTTTCGTGGACTGCCCTGCGGATAGCCGACTATGACCGAGCGCCAGCCCAGTCGCGCGCCGGGTTCGATCGCCACGACGGCATACGGGTGGAACCCCTTGACTTCGGCGGGCGGGTTCACGTCGATCTGCTTGAGAGTGAACGCGCCCTTCGCGTCTGATGTGACGGTCTCGATGATCTTGGGGGGCCTGGCGTCGGAGTCGATGGCGATCACCTTGATCCCCGGCACGGGCTTGCCGTTCGTATCGACGACCGTTCCCTTGATCGGGAACCCAACCGCTGCGGCGCATATCGCGCACAGTACCTAGTGAGAAGACCAGCAACCGCGTTGTCACAGGCGTTTCCTCCTCTTGTGGCTTCTACTTCGATGACGCGGTCGGAGTTCCTTCTTGTATGCGGACTGTCAGGCAGTGACGGCGTTTGCGGAGGGGGAGTAGCAGGCGGAGGCTTCGGTCACCAACTGCTCGACCAGCGTCTTCACCGGAACGATTTCGGCGCAGCGCGGGGTATTGGAGCCGCCGAACACGAATGAGTTCTCCATCTTGCCGTTGGCGGCGTCGGAGAGCACGCGGGCGATGCAGTAGGGGGCGGTCGCTGGGTCGCAGGTCTTGAGGCATTGATACCGGCACGTAAACGGCGCGGTCTGGCCGCTTTCGAGCCTGCGTAGGAAATCGTTGCCGATGGCGCGCGCGGGCATGCCCACGGGGCTGGTGATGATCATCATTTCGCCCTCGTTCGCGGCCAGATACGCGGCCTTGAAGCTGTCGTGGACGTCGCATTCGTCCGTGCAGACGAAACGAGTGGCCATTTGGACGCCCGCCGCGCCCAGATTGAGAAACCGGGCGATGTCCGCGCCGTCGAATATGCCTCCGGCGGCTATCACGGGAATCGGCTGGGCATACGTGCCGGCAAGCTCGATGGTCTCCGTGACCAGTTGCTCCAGGCCGACCTGCTCCTTGCTGTCAAGCTCCGCGCGGCTGAATCCGAGATGCCCACCCGCGCGGGGGCCTTCGACAACGACAGCGTCAGGGAGCCTGTTGTATCTCTGCCACTTCGAGCAGATAATCCGCAGAGCTCTTGCCGAGGACACGATCGGGATCAGCGCGATCCGGTCGTCATCGACGAGCCTGGGCAGGTCGAGCGGAAGACCCGCGCCTGAAATGATGAAATCGATGCCTTCGGAGGCGGCGATTCGGACAAGCTCGTCGTAGTCGGTGAGCGCGACCATCACGTTGACGCCGATCACGCCGTCCGAGAGGCCTCTTGCTTTGCGGATTTCCTGTCGCAACGCCTCGCGGTTGACCTGGGTCGCGCGATCTCCCGCAAGATCGATAAAGTTGCCTAACCCGACGCTTGCGATAACCCCGGCGCAGCCCTGGTCGGCCACGGCCGCCGCCAGTCTGGCGCGTGACACTCGCACGCCCATGCCGCCCTGGATGATCGGGGGGTCAATGGTAAAGCCCCTGATATGGAGCGAAGGCAGTTCCATAGGTGGTCTTCCTTGCTTCCTAAGGGCCGTCACGTATGAGTGGTCTGCAATAGGAAGAAACGGCGGTTTGAGATTCAATGTCGGGCACCGATGCCCGGCGATGTCCCGCCAAGTCTGACAATATTGTATCCTATTTGGGCTGTAAAAAGCTAGTGCTGGTTTGCACCCAGGTTTTCGCGCATCAACTCGACCAACTGATTTGCCGTGACGACGCGCGTGTTTGCGGGCAGCAGATCGATGGTGCGCTGCACCGATTCCATTGGCCCGCCGTAGTCGCAATGCGATCGGGCTGCAGGTGGACGTAGGTGTAGCCCGGCAGGCCGGGTCCGGCGGTGATGCCGTCGTTGGGGGTGGCGGTGTCGTAGATGTATTCGAGTATCCGCGGCGCGACCTCGGTCAGCATCATCTCGGCGGGCTTGTGGGCATCGTGCTGGATCACCCACATCTCGCGCGGATTGCCGGGATGGGGCCTACCCGCGGCCAACGAGATTGACGCAGCCCCCAGTACCGGCAGCAGTAATCAGAATACACTTCACCTTGCACATCCCCCATTTTCAATTGACTATTTCCAATTGACAATTGGAAATAGTCAATAGTCAATAGTCAATATCATCTACCGCCTCGGCGTGCGCTTCAGGCCATCCATGAGGAAGTCGATCATGCGCACGGTGCTCTCGACGGCGGCGTTGACGGCGTCGAACCCGGCCTGATCGAGGAACTCCAGATCCATCGCCAGGTATAGGTGCGTCTTGACGACGGCCGTCAGCCCGCGCGCCTGCGAGACCATCTTTCGGAACTCGATCACGTCCTGCCGCGCCGATCCCTGCGCGATCTTGGTCACAATCGAAATCGCCGCCGTGCGAATCTCATGGCGCAGCACGTCCTCCAACGCCCACGGCCCCGCCGACGTGTAGTCGTATACGAGCTTAACCAACCCGCGCGCCTCCTGCCAGGCGGGGATGTCCTCGAATTGGTCGGAAGTGAAGTCGAACATGGCTGCCTCCCGTGTCTAGTAGCTGGTGAGTATTATAGCAGACGGGGAAGGGAGTCGCGGAGGCGCTGAAGGGAATGAGGCGCGGAAGGGGACTGGAGACGGGCGATCACAGATCCAGCCCGATCAAGGAAATAGCACTTGCGCAACGTGTAGACCGGTGATACACTGCATTTGTAAGCCCGGTAGTTTTGGGGTTGCACCGATGGAGCAGTACCGCAAGACGCTTGGGCTGTTTTTGTTTGTCCTATGGTGGTAAGCTACGAAGACAGTTTGTGGAGGAGGTTGTATGGAGAACATCCAGACCAATGGCTGCTAAGGCAGTCCTGTTCAGTGTCGTCCTGGTGCTGATTGCCGGGTCGGCTTGGGGCGCTTACACCGTTCGCATTTCGGACTTGCAGTACTCTCCCACGCCTCCAAACCCGATAAGGGTGGCGGGGAGGATATCGTCCATAGCGCCTCTCAAGATCTCTGATGGCCGCGGCGAGATTGCGATTTCGGGTCTGACCGCGAACTTGGGCGACTTCCTGTCGCTGGAAGGCAACTGGGACGGCACGACGCTGGCTGTGTCCCACTCCCCGGGCAAGGTGGTTATGTACAGCCCCTGGAACATGGTCTACATCCCCGCCGGGTCCTTCAAAATGGGGAACTCCAATGTCGGAAATGATGCAGTGTATCATCGCCTGGAGGAACTCCCCCAGCACTCCGTCATGCTCTCCGCTTACTACATCGGCAAGTATGACGTGACTCGAGGCGAGTATCGGGCGTTCATGAACGCGGGCGGATACTCAAACTCGGCCTATTGGTCTACTGATGGTTGGAGTTGGAAAGTAAGCAACAGCCGCACACAGCCATACAATTGGGACGCAGTGCAGGATTGGGGAACCGGAAGCTTCACCCAGACTGACAACCACCCCGTGGTCGGCGTCAGCTACTACGAGGCGGAAGCTTTCTGCAACTGGGCGGGAGGCTACTTGCCGACCGAGGCACAATGGGAAAAGGCGGCGCGTTGGACGGGCAGCCACCCCAATGTGTATCCGTGGGGCGATACGTGGGATCAGGAGAAGTGCAACAACTACTACGACAGCAACCCGGCTGGCGGGGGCTACGCGAAGTATCAGACAAGCCCGGTGGGAAGCTACCCTTCGGGAGCAAGCCCCTACGGGTGCATGGACATGGCTGGCAATGTGTGGCAGTGGGTGCAGGACTGGTATAAGTCATATCCTGGTAGCAGTAATCCATTTGATTACACAAATAGCTTTCGGGTCGTGCGGGGCGATAGTTTCTTCAACCGCAGCTTCTTCCCCGACGAAGACAACCGATGTGCCTACCGCGACGAATACTCGTTCCCGTACAACGATTATTTCTTCCTCGGGTTCCGGCTTGCCCGCTAGCCTCCCATCCCGCTAGCGGCTCACGAGCCATCCAGGATGCAATCAAGGCCCGGCGCACCCTGCGCCGGGCCCAATACTCAATATCCAATACTCAATCCTCTTCCAGCTTCTCCCTCAGATACTGCCTTCACTCCCTCGATCGGCATCCGGATCTGCTGCATGGTGTCGCGGTCGCGGATGGTGACCTGGTGGTCTTCCTCGATGGTCTGGACGTCGACGGTGATGCACCAGAGCGTGCCGATCTCGTCCTGGCGGCGGTAGAGGCGGCCTATGGAGGCGGTGTCGTCATACATCGTCGGGAAGGCCTTTTGCAGGTCGTGCGCGAGGTTCTTTGCGGTCTCGACACGAGGTCCGGCGCGGTTGCGCAGCAGCGGCAGCACGGCGGCCTTCACCGGCGCGAGGGCCTTGTGGAATCGCAGCACCGTGCGCTTGTCCTTCTTGCCGCCGTCTTTTGTGAGGTCTTCCTCCTCGTATGCGTCGATCAGGAACGCGAGCGTCGCGCGGTCGGCGCCGGCGGCGGGCTCGATCACGAACGGCACGATGTGCTCGCCGGTCGGCCTCGTCGAAGTAGCTGAGTTCCTTGCCGGAGCCCTCGGTGTGCTTGGTGAGGTCGTAGTTGGTGCGGTTCGCGATGCCCTCGAGCTCGCCCCAGCCGAACGGGAACTGATACTCGATATCCGTCGTGCCCTTGGAGTAGAACGCCAGCTCCTTCGGGTCGTGCGGGCGCAGGCGCATGTTGTCCGTCTTCATGCCGTATTTCTGATACCAGTCCCAGCGCGCCTTGACCCAGTACTCGAACCATTCCTCGTCCGTGCCGGGCATGCAGAAGAACTCCATCTCCATCTGCTCGAACTCGCGAGTGCGGAAGGTGAAGTTGCCGGGGGTGATCTCGTTTCGGAAGCTCTTGCCGATCTGGCCGATCCCGAACGGCAGCTTCTTGCGCGTGGCCTGCTGGACGTTGAGGAAGTTGACGAAGATCCCCTGCGCGGTCTCCGGGCGCATGTAGACCGTCCGAGCCGGATTCCTCGACCGGGCCCATGTACGTCTTGAACATGCAGTTGAACTGCCGGGATTCGGTCAGCTCGCCGCCGCACTCCGGGCACTTGCCGGAGCCGTCGAGATCGTCCGCGCGGAATCGCTGCTTGCAGGCCTTGCAGTCCACCAGCGGATCGGTGAAGTTCTGCACGTGGCCGGATGTCTCCCAGACCTTGCGGGTGCATGAGAATCGCCGCGTCGAGGCCGACGATGTCGTCGCGCGTCGCGATCATCTCCCGCCACCACGCGTCCTTGACGTTGCGCTTGAACTCGACCCCCAGAGGGCCGTAGTCCCACGTGCTCGCCAGCCCGCCGTAGATCTCGCTGGACTGAAATACGAACCCGCGCTTCTTGCACAGGTTTACGATGGTCTCCATATCAACCAATGTATGCAACCTCGCTTGTGTGTACCGACGTGTTATTCTATCACGGAAGCGCGAATTCTGGGAATCGCTGAGACGCTGAATGCTATGAGGCGCTGAATGAAGAGGGGTATACCATTCTCTTCAGCGTCTCGGCCATCTCAGCGCCTCGGCGATTCCCCGGCCCGGCATCCGGACCGCCGACCGAGCCGCTTCTTGGGGTTTGCGTTCCTACCAAGCGGGTATATAATGGACTACAAGCACTGCCGTAAGAGGGCCGGCAGGGAGGTTTGATGCATTACCCGTTCTGGTATGTGCCGGGGTTGACGTCGCCGATGTGGATTGCGGCGGTGGCCGTGCTGCACGTCTACGTCGCGATGTATGCGGTCGGCGGGTCGATCCTGCTCGCATGGCAGACCCGGAACGCATATCGAGCGGGCGACACGAGCTATCTGGAGTATCTGCGCGGCCACGCGTGGTTCTTCGTGCTCGTTACGCTGGTCTACAGCTCGCTTCTGGGCGTGGGGATATGGTGGACAATCGGTTTGGCGTCGCCTCTGGCCACCGAGGAGCTTATACACGTCTTCGTGCTCGGCTGGGCGATGGAATACGTCACGTTCATCATCGAGATCATCTCCGCGTTCATGTTCTTCTACTTCTGGGGCAAGTTCGACGCGAAAACGCACCTGCGCATGGGCTGGATCTACGCGGGGGCGGCGTTTGCCAGCCTGATCATCATAACCGCCATCACCGCGTTCCAGCTCAACATCGGCACGTGGAAGCCGGGCGACGGGTTCTGGCTCGCAATCACGAACCCTCAGGCGCTGCCGCAGATACTCGCGCGGACCGGCGGCTCGCTGCTGCTGGGCGCGCTGTTCTTCTTCCTTCACGCGTCGTTCAAACTGCGCGATAACGAGCGCCTGCGCTGCGAGGTCGGCCAGGCGAGCGCGAAGTGGGCCATGCTTGGCGCCGCGCTGACGATTGTCGGCGGGATCGGATGGTACGCGGCCCTGCCTCCAGTCGGGTTCGGCGGCGCTGGTTGGGGCGGCGGTGCTCAACGTGCTGATGTTCATCATATTCGTGCTGACCGGCCTGACCGCGGTGATGATGTACTACGGCCCGCTTCGCAATCCGTCGTGGCTCAATCCCGGCTTTGCGATACTGCTGTTCGGGATCGGTCACGCCGCGACCGGCACCGGCGAGTTCATCCGGGAGGCCGTGCGAAAGCCCTACATCGTCCAGAATCTGGTGCTCGGCAGCCAGATCCGGCCCAGCCAGGTCGAGACCGCGCGCCGGATCGGCTTTCTCAACACCGGTGTGTGGACGCGCGCGTATATCGCCGACCGGTTCCCCGAGGTGATCGTCGCGGACCGTATCGACAACAAGCGGCTTCTCGATCTGCCGCTCGCGAAGCGCCGCGAGGTCGGGCGGGTCATCTTCCAATACCACTGCAACGACTGCCATGCCATCGAGGGCTACTCCGCCATCTCACAGCTCACCCGCGGCTGGCAAAGGCCGCTGATCCTGTACACGGTGAAGCATCTCGACCACGTGCACTTCTTCATGCCGCCGTGGTCCGGCACGGATGAGGAGGCCGAGGTCCTCACGGACTACATCGAGTCGATAAGCCGGCCGTACCCGGGATCGGGACAAAAAAAGGTGACAGACACCTTTTTTGCGGAAAAGGTGTCTGTCACCTTTTTTGAGGAGGCGCCCTGATGGACCCGCATTCGCTCGCCGCGCCACCAAACCCGCTGGGTTACCCGACGCCGTTCTGGTTCATCGAGTTCTTCAAGGTGCTCGGTTTCTCGCTGCACATGGCGCCCATGAACCTGTGGTATGCGGGGACGGTTACGGCGGTCGTGCTTGGACTGTTCGGACGGGGGCATGCGAAGACGGTCGGGCACAACATCGCGCGGGCGCTGCCGTTCGCGCTGGCGCTGGGGATCAACTTCGGCGTGATCCCGCTGCTCTTCATCCAGGTCGCGTACTATCAGGTACTTCTACCCCGCGACGGTACTGATGGCGTGGCCGTGGTTCATGGTCTTCTGGATCGTGATGGTCGGATACTTCGGCGTGTATCTCTATCACCTGTCCACGCGGAACCGCGGGCCGGTGCGGATAGGCTGGTACGCGGGCTGGCTGTCGGCGGGGGCGTTCATCGTGGTCGGGTTCATATTCGCAAACGCGCTGAGCCTGACCGCGGCGCCAGGCAGATGGTGGGGCGTATTCAAGGGCGCGAACATATCGGGCGCGGCGACCGGCCTGGCGATCAACTGGGGCGACCCGACGCTGATCCCGCGATGGCTGTTCATGTTCGCCCTGGCGATCCTGACCACCGCCGTGTATGTCAGGCTGGACGCGGCGTATCTGACCCGTCCCGACGATGAGGAATACCGCCGCTACGCCTCGCGATTCGCGTTCGCGATGTATTCGCTGGGTCTGGCGATGTTCGTTGCGATCGGAAGCTGGTATATCTTCGGCACCAGGCCGTTTGCCTTCCCGCAGGCGCTGCATAATCCCGTAATGAGGATCATCTTCCCGCTGACGATGATCGCCGCCCGGCGCGCCGTGGCTGCTGCTGCTGGTCGGGATTCGATGGTCCGCGCGATGGCTTGCCGGGCTGGCGGGGCTGGCGCAGTTCGGAGTGATCGTGCTCAACGCGGTGAGCCGGCAGTGGCTGCAGAACGTCGAGCTCGCGCCCTACACCAACCTCGCGTCCCGCCCCGTCGATCTGCAGCTAAGTGCGCTGATAGTATTCCTCGCGCTTTTCGTCTTCGGCGTCGCGCTGATCGCATGGATGATCTCCAAAGGCTATCCAGGCCAACCGCTCATCTGTCCGTTCTAACCTCTAACCTCCAACATCTAACCTCTAGAACGGTTAAGCTTGCTTGCTAGTGGGTAAGAACACCACCGAGTGGGTATTGCGCCCGGGAAAAGGAGACCGACATAATGCTTCGAATCATCCTGTGCACTGCAGCAGTGATTGCGCTGGCCGCTGCAGTCTCGTCCCCGGCCGGCGCTCAGACTGCGACCCCAAACCAACAAACCAACGGAGGAAAGATCATGAAACACGAACTGCCCCCACTGCCCTACGCGTATAACGCGCTGGAGCCGTACTACGACGAGGAGACCGTCCGCCTTCACCACGACAAGCACCAGGCCGGCTACGTCGCGGGCTGGAACAAGGCCGAGGAGGCCCTCGAAAGGCACGGTCCAAGAGCGACTATGCCCTGATCCAGAACTGGGAGAAGCAGCTCGCATTCCATTCCTCGGGCGCTACGCTGCACGCGATGTTCTGGGAGAACATGGCCCCCAACGCGGGCGGCGATCCCAAGGGCGAGCTTGCCAAGCAGATCGAGACCGACTTCGGCAGCGTTGAGAACTTCAAGAAGCAGTTCTCGGCGGCCGCCGCTGCGGTCGAGGGCAGCGGATGGGCGATGCTGGGGTGGAACCCGGACGCAGAAGCTCTACATCCTGCAGATCGAGAACCATCAGAAGCTCTACATGACCGGCATCCAGCCGCTGCTGGTGCTCGATGTCTGGGAGCACGCGTATTACCTGAAGTATCAGAACAAGCGCGCCGACTGGATCGAAGCCTGGTGGCATCTCGTCAACTGGCCGGACGTCGAAAGGCGATTCGCCGCCGTCAAGCCCGCTGCATAGGCGCCGCGTACCATGCATAACGAACCGCCGCCCGCCGAACCGATAATGATGGGTGTGGCGAGGCGGGATCCGTTGGCCCTGAGTTGCCCCGGTCCGTGGGGCGTATCGAAGGGCGGCTCTCGATCACGGGCGGGCCGGCCCGGTAGAATTACCAGTTGACATCCGGCTCTGCGCATGGTACATCTCTAGTAGCTGAACACGTGAATCGTGGCTGGGCAGGGCCGCGAGCACGGCTTGCGTTCAGCCGAATACACGTGCCGGACTTCGGGCCGGCGTTTGCATGCGTGAAAGCCCGCCGCGCGCGTTCGTGCGGCGGGCTTATTGATTATGGGTGAGTCGGCGCGATGAGCAGAGGCACTCAAGACAACTTTATGCTTGCGATTGCGGTGTTTGCGCTCACTGCCGCAACGCTCATCTGCTCGTCCGCCGGTTGGGCCGGGGTGGCCGCCTACCAGCTCGACGGCGGCACGAGCTGCCCCGCTCACATCACCTACTGGCTCAGCGGCGACGCGACCAGCGTCACCATCGAAGTGATCGACGCCACCACCAGCGCCGTCGTCTACACATTCCCCACCATCACCGGCGCGGAGGCCTCCAAGGGGTTCCACAGCGGCGTCCTCACGTGGGGCGGCGAGGCCGACGGCGGTGGCGGCGCTCCCTCCGGCAGTTACAAGCTCCGAGCCACCGTGGTCGCGCCCGGCACCGGCAGCAACACCACCAAAATGGCCCCGATCTGGGAGAGCGTTCTGGCCGATGGATCGAACGGCGGCTGGCGTGTCTACGGCATTGCAATGAACAACAACCCCAACAGCGAACTCTATGGCCGCGTCTACGTCGGCAACATTCAGGTGGACGGCGGCCAGCCGAAGGGTGTCTGGGAGTTCAACCCCGACGGGTCGCTCATAGGCATGCTGCCCGACCCGGGGTTTGTGGGCAGCGGCCCCTGGGGGATCTGCGTCGATGCCGACGACCACATCTACGTGTCGAACCGGTCCGCCCCTGCCGGAGTGTGGCGCTATTCCTGGAACGGAAGCGGGTGGACGGTCGGGCCGAAGATAACCGGTACCACCAGTGACCGCTACCTGTCCTGCAGCCTGCAGAGCGGAGGTTCCCTGAGACTGATAGACACATACGCTGATCCGGTCGGCGATTCGTGCCTTTCCAGGATCTATGCGGGGACGGGCGATCCGCCCGGCTCCTTCTCTCTTGTGGGCAGCATGTCAACGACCTACAACGTGTCGCCCTATACGATGTCCTACAGGGATCGGTTTTACCAGGCCGCGATCGACACTGACGGCACGGTGTTCATGTCCAGCGCGAACCAGGTGTACAACACTCCCGGCCCCGCCAAAGGCGCGCTCTCGAAATGGACCATGTCCGGCACCCTTCTCGCTCACAACTTCAACCTGACCCAGATATCCGGCGTTGCGCTTACACCTGACGGCCAGACGCTCTGGCTCGCGCGCCCGGTAGGCCCCGACGGTGGATCGTCCAGCTACTACCTCGATCCCGACGATCCCGACAGCCCGGCCGACAAGTGCATCTACAGGCTGCCCAAATCGGACGCCATGACGGCCGTCGCATACCCGACTCCCTCAGCCAGCCTGACGAAGTATGGGCTTCAGACGGCCTACGTGAGCGGCACGATGAAGATGCCGCGCTTTATCACCGCGGACGGCTCGCACAACCTGGCGATCGCCGGCATCGACCACTTCATGGACTCTGCCGGCACCTTCTTCGGCCTCTACAAAGAACCCACCGGCACGACTCCCAGCACCGAGGTCCGCGTCGGGCGCAACACGATGAGCATGGACCAACGATTACTCCCCGGAGTATATGAGCGGATCGGTCGATCCCAGCCCGGTCTCATGCGGCGGATCGGTGGTCGTGACGATCATCGCTCGCGACGAGAACAGCGTGCCGGGCGCCGAGAATGACATCGGATCGTGCACCCTGTATTGCCCTGAACTCGGAGTCGGCAATCCCGGCGATCCCGGATCGGCCGTGGCGATGGACCTCACCTCCGGGCCTGACGACGAAAAGCGCAACACCTACAGCCTCACCATTCCCATCGCGGCGAACGCTCCCACGGGCGCGTTTGTCGTCGACGTCACCCTCAACGATGTCCATCCCGGCGTTGAGAGCTCGCACGGCGCGGCCACGATCACCGTGATCGGCGGCTATATAACGGGTACCGTCACAGAAGGCGTCACGGGCCTGCCGGCAGTGGGTGTTACCGTCAGAGCGACGAGCGGCGGCTTCTATCGCGAGGACGTCACGGACGAGAACGGCATCTATACCATCGATGCGACGCCCGGCGGCGGCTACACGGTCGCGCCTGTCACCAACAGCTACGGCAACACCATCCCTGCCGAGTACAACCTGCAGTCCGACTGGCCCAGCGTTCCCGGCACAAGCGACTGGCCGAAATACGCAAGCGTTACGCTGGGCGGTTACTTGACGGCAAGCGGCCGCGTCTGGCCCCTCGCCGTAACGCAGGCCACCTACGACTGGAACACACACACCTACCGGGCCGGGAGCCGGACGGTCTGCGTGATGGGCACGGTCCTGCGACAGGCCGGCGACTCCACCGTCACCCCCAATCAGAAGGGCTATGACGGCTACTACTGGCTCACGGACATGCTCGGTGGTTCGGATCACGACACCCAGCAGGCGGTCAAGGTGAAGGTGTTCGACCACGGCGCGGAGTGCGAGAGAGGCGACAAGATCGTAGTGGTCGGCACGTTCAATCCGCCCGCCAACTACACCCAGGGCGTCGTCACGCCGACCTCGGCCCCGGCGGTGCTCTCGCACAACAACCCCCTGCCCGCGCCACGCGACGCGACGAGCTTCACCAGCACCGCCCTCTACTCGAACCTGATCGGCGGATGGTATGTGCTCAAGAACAAAACCGTCACGCGGGTTGGTGTGAGCGAGGAGTTCTACGTGCAGGTGCCCGATACGCCTCCCACCAGCGAGTTCCGCATCGATATGGACAGCATCGCGACCACCGGCGTCGTCTATCCGACAGTCGGGCAGACGTTCGACATCTACGGGATCCTCGATGAGATGGCCCCGTGGAACTCGCTGCGCGCGATACGGCCCGGCGAGCCGGGCGATGCCGGCCTTCAAGGGCTTGTCGCCGGCATCCCCGCGGCCAAGACCGTATCCGACAATGCTGATGTGGGGCTGCTGCGCGCGCACGTGACGGCTGTTGCGGGCGGAGGCGTGCCGGCGGGCATCGCGTATATCGAGGAACCCAACAGGACCTGCGGGCTTCGCATTCATTGTTCGAACCTGCCTGCCGATGCGGGTCCCGGCGATCTGGTCTCGGTCCAGGGCGAGATGGCGACCACCGCTCAGGGCGAGCGCTACATCGAGGCCGCCGTGTTCACTCGCACGACCCTGGACGCGAGCGTCCGTCCGATCGATGCGATCGGCATGAGCAACCGCGACGCGTCGCAGTCCAACGCTCTGGGCCTGTTTATCAAGACCTGGGGCAGGGTGATCGAGAGGGGCGCGGGATACTTCACGATCACCGACGGCTCCCCGACCCCGATCAAGGTATTCTGCGGATCGCTGACAAGGCCGAATCAGGACAGGGTTGTGCGGGTGAGGGGGATCGTGTCTCGCGACGCGTCCGGGCCGATCCTGCTGATGAGAAACGAGCAGGTGGACTGGGCGTATGGCGAGGCGGACTATCAGCCGCTGCCGTTTGGGGGCGCGTATAAGTATCCCAGGGACTTCCTCGTCCTCGGGCCGTTTGCTGATGCGGATTCCGTGCCGGGCGATCCCCTCCTGGCTCAGACCTACCGGTTGGATCACGACTTCATCCACGATGCGTCCAAGGGCGACTTCGACGAGTCCACCGTGAGCGGATCGACGTCGAGCCGGGGCAGGCTCGTGGGCAGCTACACATGGCAGCGCAGCCAACCCGCCGGCGACAACGCCAGCTTCACCGCGATCTTCACTGCCGGCAACACCTACTGCACGTTCTACGCCCACCTGTGGGTCTACTCGCCGATCCAGCAGGACGCAGCGATCAGGGTGGGCAGCGACGACTCGATAAAGGTCTTCGTCAACGGCGTCGAAGTCTGGCGCAATATCGTGTATGGCGGCCGGCCCGAGACCCAGGGCCAGGACCTCATCCCCACAGTCACCCTCAACGAGGGCTTCAACAGCGTGCTGCTCAAGGTGGAGCAGGGCACCGGCGCGGCGGCCGTCGATTGCCAGTTCGTTCCCATCTCCACCCCAGGCGTCCCCGGCTGGGGCCAGGCCACCCCGCTTACCGGCCTCGGCTATCTGCTGAGCGTGACGCAGTAACGGACCTGTGTCATGTCTAACTTGATTCAGCATCCATCCGGTGACCGAACACACCGCCGCCCGCCTGGCTTGACTTGCGCCGTTTCGCGAGGTATACTGCGGCAATACCCGGCAGAAGGCGACACTTCGATGGACTCGATTGGGTGCTGCAAGACGCTTGTTCCGGGGTAGCCGGCCGGTGGGCCGTATGACTACGACTGGGTGGGCAATCGCATCCATCCGCCCGCCGACCCGAACCCGATGACCTACAACGCCGCCGACCAGCTTCTGACTTGGCCCGGCATGCACACCTACACCTACTACCCCGACGGCAGCCTGCACGAGGAAAAGAACGCCGCCGGAACGAGCACGATGAAGCACTACACCTACACGCCGGACGGCCTGCTCGATGAGGCGGACTTCGACTTCACGACTCCTACGAGTTGCAGGTACGCTGGCAAACACGTGGGATGCGGACAAGAATCGCGTGGGGTATGAATCCGGAACAAAGGTCAGCGGGAACCCAACGGCCGAACACACCCGCACCTTCGTCTACGACACCACCGCGTCAATCCCCGCCGTGATTGCCGAGGATGCCGTCGTCCCCGCGAATGGTGTATACTATATCCGCGAGCCCGGCGGCGAGCTGCTCGCCATGATCGATCCCGTCGCGGGCATCAGATACTATCACTTCGACCAACTCGGCTCGACGCGGCTGCTGACCGATGCCGACGGCGACGTCACCGACGACTACGCCTACGACGCCTACGGCGCGCTCCTCGCGCACAACCGGCACGCGGACTCGCTCGATCAGCCGTATCAGTACGTAGGGCAGTTGGGGTACTACACCCACTGCCAGGAGCCGGGGTTTGGGCTGCTGCAGTTGGCCGTGAGGTTCTACGATGCTGGAGTAGGAAGACTCACCCAGCTTGGTTCGCCGTACACGTTTGCTGGCAACAACCCGACGGGTGGCAGTGGCGGCACCATTGCGGAGCCGCCTACGAAGCCAGCGCCGCCGCCCGATCTGACGAAACCACCTGTGAAGGGTATACCGGAGCTTCCGCCGGAGACACCTGGGTTGGGTGCCCGGATACTGCCCTTCCTTGGCCGCGTGTGCGTCGCGACGGTGGGCGTGTTCCTTGCTTCGGAGACTACCTGTGGCGACGGCACGATATCGGGCAATCCGGAGACCCAGGACGAGTGCGCCAAACGCCGCAAGGGCCTGAAGACCGGCGCGAAGACCCTTGAAGAGCACGTGCGTAAGCACTATCATCCGGACATCTGCAAGAAAAAGCGGATACAACTGCAGGAGTTCTACAGGATGTGCTACTCCTTCCTCGATAATGATGCTGACAGCAGTTTCTGTACGCTTCTGAAGGCATTCAGAAAGCTCTGCGTCGGCAAGAGCAGCGCACCTGACTTCGGTGGGCCGCCCTTCACAGACCCGTACCCCTGGTTGTGCAAATGAACACAAGAGATTCCACAAGAGATTACATCAGAGCGCTTAGTGTGCTACTATCGTCTGCAGAACCGAAAAGCGAATGCGACGTCGAAGAGACGGTGCTAACCTTCACCGTGGAACCATTCAGCTCCTGTGCGTCGGGTGTCTGGATCTGTGCTACGGCATTCCACCTGGAGAGCTTACGGTATCACTCGGAACTGATGATCAGCGACGTCAAGAAATACCAGAATGCAGTGGCTACCAACGGAGCCACCCCTGCGGAACTAGTGGATTTGCTCTGGGATGCGTTCAACGATAGCCGCGTGGATGATCTGCGCCTTCACGCCGCCGTGTTGTGCCTCTACTGCAACCTGATCAGAGATGAGGTGCTGACTGAGATGGGTATATGGTCGGAGGTCACCGCTCGTCTGCAGCCGGGCGGACCATACACCAGCGCGGAGCCTTCGTTAGCAACCGAGGGTGAGGAGCTGCGGAACCTGCTGGAGCGGGGCACATCGCTGAGAGGTGAAGGGCTTGCCGCTACGGCGAGCAGTCTGGAGAGAACGGACGAAGCTATCAGAGCGATGTTGGCGACGGCAACAGCTCTGGCCGAACAAAGCGAGAGGCCGTATGCCGAAATCCTGCAGCGGTTTGCAGATGCGCACGAAGCCGCACTGCAGTTGAATTCCTGTCTGCTCCGCGCCGATGTGTTGGCCCGCCGTCTGCTGTTCTCAATGCCTGGCGACCAGTAGTGCCGCAGTGATGGTCCAGCACATCCATGTGGTTCTATGTGTCGGTGCTTGACTCAGCCTCCGTTAGACGATCAAGCGTAAGGACAGATGCGTCGCGGGCTCGCTTTTCGCCCCGACGCAGATGTCCGTCGGTGAGCACGGAGCTGCCGCACCCGAACGCGCCGGAGCTATCGGGGGGCACGGCGGGCCGATTCAGCATCGACTGGTTCGACGAGTAGCCGGGGCGCAGTGCTGGCCGTCCGCGATTGGCAGGCTGGTGGATAGTCCCTGGGTCTTCGGGGCGAAACGCAGCCCCGAAGTATCGTCGTTGGGGGGCTTCCCGGATCCAGTAGTGATCACTCGGTGCGTCACGCGATGGCGCCGTGCGCGGCGAAGCGCCGAGACATAGAATGGTGTATACTATATCCGCGAGCCCGGCGGAGGGCTGCTGGCCATGATCGATCCCGTCGAGGGCTATCACTTCGACCAGCTCCGGCCCGACGCGGCCAACGCCATCAGAGATGGCCTCAAAGCCTGCACACCGTTTAGCAAACGGCAAGTGCGCCCAAGGCTGGCACGCTGTGTGCGGCGTGACGCCAGATGGCGGCCTGAATCCGGCCACTGGTATAGACAGGACAGCGATGGCTATTGGTCTCACAAGCCGGGCGATACACCGGTCATCGGTGTTGTGACTGATCCGTGGACTGGCCAGCTAACTGATCCGATATTCGGAGACAGAATCAGCGACCCACACATGGACGCATGCCCCGACTGAGGTACAAACAGCCTTGCGGCTGCCTGTGTGCAAAGGACGGCCATGACGCCGTGCTGCACTGATCTTGCCATGCCGTGGATAGGAGGAAAACATAGGATGAGGCGTTTGCTAGTTGTTTTGCCTTACAGTCGCCGCGTGCGTCGCGGCAGCCTTAGGATGGGCATTGGTCGGTTGGTCTAGCCCAGATGCGGGCCTCATTCAGGCGGCCTGCTTCTTCCGCACGTTATCCCGATCTCCCCGATGCTGTTGATATCGGAGTCTGGGGATCTTCTGTGCATGTCCCGCCAAAGGCGAAGGCGGAGACCGGGACATCTCGGCATGGGCATAGTGTCACCCGGTCTCCCTTGGCCCCCAGCTATGACTGGCCTTTTCCATGTGACCGCCGTCATCCTGGTTCGTTGTTGTGTTTGAGGCAGGATCAGGTCGGTCGATCCCGGTCGTGTTTATCTATGCCTACTATCGGGCCAAACCAGCGGACGCGACGCCTTGGAAGCTGATGTATTTCGGGCGCGCACCGGGATATCAGAACTGGAGTGCCAGAGAGTGTATAGACTGCGTAACATACACAGCAAACAAGTCTGTGGTGTTTGCCACGCGGGGAGGCAAGGTGCTCGGACGTGTGAATGTAACAGCGGAGCTTAGGCTTTTTGGGAGTGCGCCGGCCCACCATTAGCCTGCGATTTCTATGTGTCGGGGCTGCACCCAGCCGCCATATTGACGATCAAGCGTAAGGGCCGATGCTTCTATGTCTCGGTGCCTGACTCAGCCTGTCGTCTGACGATCAAGCGTAAGGACAGATGCGTCGTGGGCTCGCTTTTCGCCCCGACGCAGATGTCCGTCGGTGAGCACGGAGCTGCCGCACCCGAACGGCCGGAGCTATCGGGGGGCACGGCGGGCCGATTCAGTATCGACTGGTTCGACGAGTAGCCGGGGCGCAGTGCTGGCCGTCCGCGATTGGCAGGCTGGTGCATAGTCCCCGGGTCTTCGGGGCGAAACGCAGCCCCGAAGTATCGTCGTTGGGGGCTTCTCCGGATCGAGTCGCGATCACTCGGTGCGTCATGCGATAGCGCCGTGCGCGGCGAAGCGCCGAGACATAGAACTTCGAATTCGCAGAGACGCTGCCCCCGCAGAGCCACAAGCCGCAACGCAGCCCTGCCGCCTGCGAGACCCCCGTGGACTGAAAACGGCTACTCCACCCCGTACTTCGCCCTGATGAACTTGTCTATGCCCTCGGCGGCGACTTTGCCCGCGCCCATGGCGCTGATGACCGTCGCCTCGCCGGTTACGGCGTCGCCGCCCGCGAACACGCCGGGGATCGAGGTCATGCCGGTCTCGGCGTCGATGATGATCCCGCCCCAGCTCTCGGTCTTGAGGCCGTCGGTGGTGGTGCGGATCAGCGGGTTCGGGTTCTGGCCGAGCGCGACGATCACCGTGTCCGCCTCGATGATGAACTCGGAGCCTTCGACCGTCACCGGCCGCCGCCTGCCGGACGCATCCGGCTCGCCAAGCTCCATTCTCAGGCACTCGATCGCCTTGACCGCGCCCTTTTCGTCGCCGATGAACCGCTTGGGGTTGGTGAGGAGCATCAGCTTGACGCCCTCGTGCTCGGCGTTCTCGATTTCCTCCGCGCGCGCGGGCATCTCGGTTCGGCTGCGGCGGTAGACGATGGTGACTTCCTCCGAGCCGATGCGCATGCGCGGTGCGAGCGCAGTCCATTGCGGTGTTGCCCGCGCCGATGATGCAGGCCTTCTTCGGGATCTTGATCGGGGTCGCGTATTCCTCGCGATGCGCCCGCATGAGGTTGATTCGGGTCAGCCACTCGTTGCCCGAGTAGACGCCGCTCAGGTTCTCGCCGGGGATGCCCATGAGCTTGGGAGCGCCCGCGCCCGTGCCCACGAACACCGCGTCGAAGCCGTTCTTCGAGCAGATCCTCGACCCTGAACGTCCGCCCGACGATCATGTCGGTGATGATCTTCACGCCCAGCGACTCGACGTAGCTGACCTCGCGGTCCAGGATGTCGCGCGGCAGCCTGAACTCGGGGATGCCGTAGCGCAGCACGCCGCCGGTCTTGTGCAGGGCCTCGAAGATCGTGACCGAGTAGCCCTTCTTGGCGAGGTCGCCCGCGACGGTTAGCCCAGCCGGCCCGCTGCCGACGACGGCGACGTTATACTTCGCCAGCTCGGGGTCTCTCCGGCTTGGGTAGCTCCTGCGCCGTTGGAATGAGCGGCCTGGAAATCGGCCGCGAACCGCTCCAGTCTGCCGACCGCGACCGGCTCGCCCTTCTTGCCGAGCACGCAGAGCTTCTCGCACTGCTCTTCCTGCGGGCACACCCGGCCGCAGATCGCGGGCAGCGAGTTGGTCTTCTTGAGCTCGTGCGGCCGCGCCCGTGTAGTCGCCCGCCTTGATGAGCTCCACGAACGCGGGGATGTCGATATTCACCGGGCAGCCCGCCACGCACGGCTTGGTCTTGCAGTTCAGACAGCGCTCGGCCTCGTCGATCGCCATCTCCTCGTCGTAGCCCAGCGCCACCTCCTCGAAGTTCTTGATCTCTAGCCGCCGCGTCCTGCTGCGGCATGGGTTCGTTTTCCGCCCTTGGCCATTACTTGGTACCTCCACTGGCCGCAGCGGCCTCTTTGTCCTTTTGTTCCTGATCGAAATAGAACGCCTTGCGAGCCCTGAGCTCGTCCCAGTCGACCTGGTGGGCGTCGAAATCGGGGCCGTCAACGCAGGTGAACATGGTCTTGCCGCCCACCGTCACCCGGCAGCCGCCGCACATGCCGGTGCCGTCGATCATGATCGGGTCCAGGCTGACGATGGTCTTGACGCCGTAGGGCTCGGTGGTCATTGCGACACGCACCGCATCATCGGCATCGGGCCGATGGCGACTACGATATCGATCTTGCGCGATTCGAGCAGCTCCTTGAGCGGCTCGGTGACGAGCGCCCTTGCGGCCGTAGGAGCCGTCATCGGTGGTGACGATCAGCTCGTCGGAGAACGCCCGCATCTCGTCTTCGAGTATGATCAGCGACTTCTCCCGCGCGCCGATGATCGTGATAAGCTCGTTTCCGGCCTTCTTGAGCGCCTCCGCGACGGGCCGGGCGATGGCCGTTCCGACGCCGCCGCCGATCACGACCGCGGTGCCGTAGTTCTCGATCTCGGTGGGCTTGCCCAAGGGTCCGGCGAGGCTGGGGATGTCCTCGCCCACATTGAAGCGCCCGAGCTCGATGGTGCCGCGGCCGACTTCCTGGAAGATCAGCGTGATCGTGCCCTTGTCGGTGTCCCAGTCGGAGATGGTGAGCGGCAGCCGCTCGCCGTGCTCACCGGTCCAGACGATCACGAACTGGCCCGGCCTTCGCCGACGCGGCGATCAGCGGCGCTTTGATTTCGAAAAGTGTCAGGACGGGCGAGAGCTTTTCCTTGCGGACTATCGTGTTGCGCACCGATTCCGGCGTGATATCCGCAAGCCTGCAACTCCCACCGATTGTCTTACTACACATGCTTTTCTCCAGTTGAAAGTTGAAAGTCCAAAGTCGAAAGTCCGAAGTCCGCGATCCAGGTGCTTCGGGGCTCGCCTTTCGCCCCGAAGCGCCCGCGCTAATCCTCCGGCTCGATGGGCTGTTTCTCCTGATAGGCGCGTATGATCTCCTTGGCGACGGCGGCGAACTGCTCGGGGACGACGACGTCTCCCCAATAGCCCGCGCCCATCTTCATCACGCCGTCGAGCCACGCGACCTGCCGCGATTCGAGAAGCGCCGGTATGTCCTCTCCGACAAGCAGCCCTCTCACTATGTTGGCGGTGACTTCGTCCTGCGCCCGAAATACGACCACCAGGTCCTCGCCCTGACCGTGTATATCATCCGTCATGTTTCACCCGCACAATCTTGCCGGTCGCCTCCGCGATAGGGACGCCGTCTTCGTCGGTCGCGCGTGCGCTGCAGAGAATGACGCGCGAGTTCGGCTTCATCTCGTCTATTCTCGCCGCGAACCGCAGCTTCTGCCCGATGCCCGCCGGCCGCTTCAGCCGGACGGTCATTTCACCTGTAACGGCATTGTAGCCGAGCACGTGGCAGTAGCGCGCCATCACCTCGTCGAGCACCGTGCTGATGATCCCGCCGTGCACGATCCCGACCCAGCCCTGGTGCTCCTTTGCGGGCGTGAAATACGTGACGTATTCGTCGCCCTCGGTGTCGAACTCCAGCTTCAGCCCGATCGGGTTCGATTTCCCGCAGACGAAGCAGCCGTTATCATCAGCCAGCTCGATATTGCTCGGCAACACAATGCTCCTTGACGAATGACCCGCTAGTCCTGAGTAGCGAGGAACGAGCGTATCGAAGGACGGTCAACGCTCCACCGCGCTTCGATATGGTCTTCGTTCCTCAGACCTACTCAGCGCTAGCGGTTGATCTATAGTAGTCGCAGAGACCTCTCAGCACGCACCTCGGGCACTCCGGCCGCCGCGCGTGGCAGACCTGCCTGCCGTGAGCGACCATATTCATGTGAAACGAGTAGACTCGCTCCGGCGGGACCATCGCGCCCAGCAGATCGTGCGCCTCATCCGCGCTGCACTTGCCAATCAGACCCAGCCGCATCGCGACGCGATGCACGTGCGTGTCCACCGGCAGCACCGGCCTTCCGAGCGAGAACATCAGCACGCACGCCGCCGTCTTGCGCCCCACGCCGTCGAACGCGAGCAGGTAATCGATCGCGTCGGCACTCGGCGCGTCGGCGATCCAGTCGAGCTCGAGGCTGCCCTGCCTCTCGTAGATCTGCTGCAGGATCCGCCTGATCCGCGGCGCTTTACGGTTCGCAAGCCCGCCCGGGCGGATCGCGTCGGCGATTTCCTCCACACGGCGCGCCCATCACGGCATCCCACGTGTCAAAGCGCCCGGTCAGTTGACCGAACGCCTGGTCGCAGTTCGCCGCGGATGTGTTCTGCGAGAGGATCGTGTAGATCAGTTCGTCGAGAACGGGCCGGCCGCCGTCCCATTCCTTCCTGCCATAGCACTCGTCCAGCAGATCGCAGACGCGCTCGATAACGCTCGTTTTCACTACCCAGATTATAGCACGACGCGGCTCTGCGATGGAAGCTGATCGGGCGGCCAAGCAGTTTCCAGCACGAAATCCCGAAAGTCAGAAGAGCAGAAAGAGAAAGGAAAGCTCTTTCACCCTTTCTCGCTTTCTACCTTTCCGGTTTCCATGCTCGGGCGGCTTTTCGGACCGCACGGGCTGGGGCTGTAACGACCTCCGGCCTCGGCGTACGCGACGCCCCGGAGTTGGGGGTTCAACTCCGGGGCGTCCAGGTCAGGCAGGGCGAGCCCTTTTTCTCGGGGGTAGGTATCAGGTTGCACCGGCTCTGTATATCTCTTCGAGCTCTTCCCCACGCCGCATCCACCAGTGATGCGACTTTTTTGTTGGTTAGAGACGCATTGGCTTTCGCGCACGCTCTGATGAGCGGTCCTGACACGGCTTCAAACTGCACCCCTTCCGCCCACTGGCGGAGAACCTCCGCCCACCGGCGGAAACTTCGCACCTCGGCGGGCTCGCCGTCGCTTTCGAAGCGCGCATCAGTCAATTCGTCTCTCTCCAGCACCGGGCTCACCTCCGATCTTGGCTTCACATTAAATGTATACCCTGTCTCGAAAGTGTGAAACACGCGCGAAATGCAGGGAATAGGGAATAGAACAGACAGTTGGGAGTTACGAGTTACGAGTTGAGGCCGTTGGAGCTCACGCGCACGATCACCGTGTCCAACCGCGCGTTCCTCAATCCGTGATTCGTAACTGGTGATCCGTCATTGGGGGTGCCCCTCTTCCTCGATACGTTCCTTGATCGCGCGGAAGGTGTTCTCGGGCACTTGCGACGGGGGCTCGCCCTGCATCATGCGGTCGATCTGCATTGGCGGGGCGGGCTGACCCGGCTCGGCCGCCTCGGCTTCGATCCACGTGTCGAGCGCGTCGCCGATATAGCCGGCGTGCTCGTAGGAGTGGGCGAGCATGTGGCGAGCGTAGAAGGGTGTGTCGGGGAATGTGAGGGACGCCGCAAAGAGCGGGATGGCCTCCTCGAAGCGCGTGCGGAAGTAGTAGTAGGTGCCGAGTTCGAGATAGAGGTCGTAGACGCCGGTGTTGTTGGCCAGGCCCTCTCGCAGGAACGCCTCCGCGTCGGCCTCGCGCATGTCGCTCCACATCAGCCACGCCGCGTCAGCGTAGCATTCGGTATCGTGCGGGTCCATCTGGGTGATCAGGCGCATGGCGGCGATGCACCGATTGAGCGCGCCGTCGTGCCAGTATTCGTCGTTCTTTATCCAGAGCTGATCGCGGACGTCGCTCAGCACGGTCCGCAGCGTCTCAAGCGATTTGTCGGGTATCTGTTGCTGAGCGCGCACTCCGCCGCAGGCAAGCAATCCGACTACCAGAACCATTCCAATCCAACGCATACGCATAGTATGAACCAAACGCCCGGTTTTCGCAAGCGCTGCGGAATCGCTGAGGCGCTGAGAAGCGCTGAGACGCTGAAGAGCACGTGATCTGAGACTCCGCATAGCCTCAGCGCCTCATCTCTGTTCAGCGTCTCAGCGATTCCGCGACGGGCTCAAGCCGGCCCTTCCGCGGCGGCGATGATCTCCTTGAGCGCCTGGACGTTTTCCGCAAACGCCGCTCGGCCCTTGTCGGTGGCGGAGAGAAACGTCTTCGGCCTGCGGCGCGCCGCCATCCTTGCGCTCTTTGGACAAGGTCAGAATGCTCAGGACCCGCTCAGGGCTAGGAGGGGCCGCCTACAGCTTCCGCCAGGAATACGACCGCCGCACCAGTTCGTCCGCTTCTTCGATTGACGAGACCCAGCAGAGCATATTCAGTCCTTCCGGGCCGAACTCCTCGACCATGTCCTGCGCCTGCTGTGGGGACACGCCCAGCAGCAGCAGAGACTTGCCCGCCGCTCTTATGCGATGGTGCAGCGGATACCAATAGGCGTCGCCGTAGGGCGGCTGGCCCGCGCCCGGGGTCCACTGGATCGCCTGCAGGCCGCGCATCGCAAGCAGCGGGCCTTCATGCTGAAGCGCGCACGTGCCGTCCCAGTGATAGACCGTGTGGTCCAGCGCCTCGATCTGCGGCTCCATATACGGCACCACGAACTCCTCGAACATCCGCGCGGAGATCATCGCCGAGAAGTCGCACTGCAGCTTGGCGACGCGCCCCTTGCCGTAGACGTTGAAGGCGCAAAAGCTCGAACCGCCGATCTCGTCTTTGATGATCTCGTAGAGCCTGCGGTGATACTCGATATACAGCGGCCAGATCGCCCGCTGGAACTCATGGACCTTCTCGGGGTAGTCGATCAGCGCCAGCAGCAGTTCGCGGTTGCCGAACAGCGATGAGATCGTGTCCAGGTTCTCGATCAGGTCCGGAAACGCGACCATCGCGCGCCCCCCGAACCGCTCTAGGGCCTTACGCGAAAGCTCCAGCACCTTTTGCCAGTATTGGTTACTGTCATCGAACACCGGCGGCTTCGCATTGGGAATGTCATCCACGCACGGGTGATACCAGACCGTGTTCGGCTTGAACTCCGGCTTCGCGCCGAGGAAGGTCGATAGCGTGCCGGGGCCGAGGTGTGGTTCCAGATACGGGAACGCGTCCCCGGCGTAGTAGATGCGATTCAGGCTCCATTCGAACCAGTTCAACCGCGATTCGACGTCGAGCCACTGCCGGATAGGATCGGGAGCCGGCGGCGGCGGTGGGGGCGCGTTTTTCCTCACAACAAACACCTGCAGCAGCACTCGGTCGATCACCTCGCCGTGCCACCACGCCTCATGCCTCTCTCGCGCCTTCTCCCAGTCCACGTTGTCGATGTCAAGCATGCCTGCATCCTCTCCTGCTTGCCGTGCTCCTCTCCTCCGGGCGACTCACGTTCTTTCCATATGCTGTCTGCAATAAGCCTGCGGAGTGAAATCGCGGACGAGCGTAACTGCATGTAGCTCGCCCTGGCCTGGGCAGCCAGCGATGGGCGAAAACACGGTCATGCCCACGCGAGCCACATGCTCATTTCCCGCGCTGTATGCTCTTTGCCGCTTCCATATAGCGAATCAGGGCGTCCCGGGCAGTACGTCTCTCGGGAGGCGGATTGGCAACGTTTTGCAGTTCCGCCAGCGGCTGCTGCCCCAAGCGGACCAAGCTGGCAGCTACAGAGCGGACGGACCTGTCGGAGACCGGCGGGCCAAACGGCCAGAGCCTCCACTTGGCCAGCGTCCGGTCGGACGCGCGGGCTTTCATCTCCTCAATCCGTCGGCCAAGCGACTCCACGTGACGAGCACTGGGGCAGAGATGCAGAATGGTGGCACACGGGACTCGAGTGCAGCCAGTTGCTCTCTCTTTGCGGCGTACCACTTGTCCCACTCTTGTTCCGCGCGCCTCCGCTGGCTGAGTCGCTTCTCCTCCGCATTCTCTCTCTGCTCCCGCTCTCTGCGCATCCGCAGGAAGCGCCGCTCGGTGTTGCGCCGCTGATCTTCGGTGCCGGGACCTTGACCTCTAAGCTTCGCCTGACATCTGGGGCATGTTGCCACGTTAGGACCCGCGAGCTTTTGACCGCACCTGCTGCAGGAGCAACGGGGCGTGAACAAGGCTATCACCTCCTCCGCGTGACCGTTCCCGTTTCCACGCGGCGCCGATCATATCCTCCTTCACGCAGAGTGCTCCCACGCATCGGTTCCATGCCGCCATCTTTCGCAAGAGGCGCGGCTTTGTTATACTAGTCTGCGTGAGAACCCAGGACATTATCGCAGCCAAGCGTGACGGCGCGGAGCTTGCGGAGCAGGACATCCGCGACATCGTCCGTGACTACGTCTCCGGCGACGTGCCCGATTATCAGATGTCGGCGTTTCTGATGGCGGCGTATCTTCGCGGGCTGAGCTTCGCCGAAACCACGGCCCTTACCCGTGCGATGATCGACTCGGGCGCGACGCTCGACCTTTCCGGCATCCCTGGAACCAAGGTCGACAAGCACAGCACCGGAGGGGTGGGGGACAAGACCACGCTGGTCGTCGTGCCCGCGCTCGCGGCGTGCGGGCTGAAGGTGCCGAAGATGTCGGGCCGCGGGCTGGGATTCACCGGCGGCACCCTCGACAAGCTCGAATCCATCCCCGGTTTCACCACCGCGCTCTCACGGGACCGCTTCCTCCGGCAGGTCTCCGAGACCGGCGCGGCGATTGCGGGGCAGACGCCGGATATCGTCCCCGCGGACAAGAAGATCTATGCACTTCGCGACGTCACCGCCACCATCGACAGCATTCCCCTCATCGCCGCCAGCGTGATGAGCAAGAAGATCGCCTGCGGCGCGGATGTGATCCTGCTGGACGTGAAGGCCGGCAGCGGCGCGTTCATGAAGACGATCGACAGCGCCCGCGAGCTTGCCCGCACCATGATCGCGATCGGGGAGGGGCTTGGGCGGAAGGTGGGCGCGGCGATCACGGACATGAGTCAGCCCCTCGGTCGAGCAGTCGGCAACGCGCTCGAAGTGCGCGAGGCAATCGACACGCTGCATGGCCGCGGCCCCGCCGACTTCGCCGAGTTGTGCATCGAGCTGACCGCGAGGCTTCTCAGTCTGGCGGGGATCGCCTCGCCGGACGAAGCGCGACATCGAGCCGAGGACGCCATCGCGTCAGGCGCGGCGCTGGCCAAATTCGGCGAGATCGTGTGCGCTCAGGGCGGCGACCCTCGTGTGCTCGAAGAACCTTCGCTGCTTCCACAGGCCTCAGTCACCCACGCGGTCGCAAGCGACGCGTCCGGCGTCGTGAGCGCGATCGATACGGCGCAGATCGGCGTCGCCGCGTCGATAATCGGCGCGGGCCGGCAGCGCAAAGAGGACACAATCGACCCCGCCGTAGGCATCATCGTCCGGAAGAAGCTCGGCGACCGCGTCGAATCCGGCGATCCACTCGCGGTCATCCACGCCAACGACCGCTCCCGCATCCCCGAAGCCGAATCCCTTCTCAGAAACGCCTACACCCTCGGTCACTCCGCAACCCTCCCGCCCCTCATCCTCGACTTCATCGACTAGTCCCTTCGGACCTCGAACTTCGGACTTCGGACCTCGTACAAGAAATAACCCTGGCTGGTCTCGAAGCCAGGGTTAGGAGGAAAGGAGGTGAAAGGAGAAGAAGATGAGTTAGTTCGATCTTCACTTGTTACTACGCAGTTCCCGTTTTTGTACGTTCCCGGTTTTTTTCTCAGGCCCCATTCCCCATTCGGCATTCCCCATTCCCCCCATTTGCTTGACCGTACCGCGCAAACGCGGGTATGATAGCGGAAGAGCAATCGGCAAGGGAGCGTTTCTGTGCAATATCGAGAGTTTGGCAAGACTGGCGTGATGGTTTCGGCATTGGGGTTCGGCGCGATGAGGCTGCCGGAGGATGATGACGAGGCCGTCCGCGTGATGCGGCGTTCGTTTGAGCTTGGGGTCAACTACCTCGACACCGCCCGCGCCTACGGCGAAAGCGAGCGCAAGTGCGGCATCGCGCTCAAGGGCTGGCGGGACAAGGTCTATCTTTCCACCAAAAACCACCTCGGCGGCGACAACACCGTCGAGGGATGGTGGAGCAGGCTCAACACGTCGCTCGAACTGCTCGATACCGATCGGATCGATTTCTACCAGGTCGTTCATGGCCTCGGCTGGCAGTGCTACAACGATTTTCTGCTCAACGGCGGCGGCATGGACGCCGTCCGCAAGGCCCGCGAGCAGGGCATCATCAAATACGTCTGCTTCAGTTGCCACGATACGCCCGAGAACATGATGCAGCTCATCGACACGGGCGAGTTCGACGGCATGACCGTCCAGTATAACCTGCTCGACCGCGCCAACGAGGACGTGATCGCGCACGCGCACGAGTCCGGCATGGGCGTGGTCATAATGGGGCCGGTCGGCGGCGGCAGGCTCGCGTCGCCCTCGGAGCAGGTCAGGAGGATGATCGGCACTCCGGTCGCCAGTTCCGCCGAGGTCGCGCTTCGGTTCGTGCTTGCCAACCCCGGCGTGAGCACGGCGATCTCTGGCATGAACGCAATCGAGCAGGTCGAGGAGAACGTCGCCACCGCCAACCGCACCGAGCAGCTCACGCCGGAAGAGAGGAAGGCCATCCTGGCCTCGCTCGATGAGAACAAACGCCTCTCCGAACTCTACTGCACCGGCTGCAAATACTGCATGCCGTGCCCCAACGAGGTCAACATCGCCGAGAACTTCCGCCTGATGAACCTGCACCGCATCTGGGGCGCGACCAATCACGCCCGCCGCATGTATCGCCGCCTCTCCAACCCCGAAAAACCCAAGCGCGGCAGACGCGCCTCCGACTGCATCGAATGCGGCGAGTGCGAGCCCAAGTGCCCGCAGCATATCGAGATCATCAAGCAGCTCAAGGAAGTCGCGGAGGCGTTTGGGCGGTAGCAGAGGGCTACGAGCCCACGGACGGGTCAGTCTGGGTCTGCCGCGGCTCCCCTAAGCGCTCCGATCAACGCGACGACTGAAGAACGCGGCTGCGCCGAGTCTCTGGCCGAGCGCAAGCGACAGGAAGCCACCTCCGAAGAGGTAGTATGCGTTGCCCTTCCTGCGCTTATCGCCCACGATTGCTGCCACGACCGAGATCACGCAAGCAGCAACGAAGAGCGCCGTGACGATCCTCGACTCGGTCATCCATCCACCTCCGCCAGCAGCCCCCTCACGGCGTTCAGAATGATCCCCTCGCTCTCCGGGCCGATCATCTTCTCGCCGTAGTAGCGGATCGCGCCATCGACCTCGTAGCCGCCCTCTTTGTATGCCTCGGCGGTGGGAATGTAGCCGATGTTGCCGTTTGCGTAGGCGACCGGCAGTACGGCGTGGCTGGTCATCTTGCGGAACGCCAGCCCATACTCGCAGAACGCCTCTCCGGGGTGCGTTACGAGCACGACATCGCCGATTCTGATCACCTGCAGCCCGACACTCACCGACTCCGGCCCGCCACCGTCGTTCAGCATCCTCAGCGACGCCTCCGCCCAGCCGGCCATCGCCGTCGCGATCTGAAACCGCCCTATATTGCCTTCCACCTGAAACTTCTGAATCTCCTCGCGCTGGAAACTGATCTCCTGCTCCAGCGTCTCTTCGGACGGCAGCGGCATATACGGCAGATCGACCCGCGCCCAAGCCACCTTGATCTTAGGGTCATCAAACGGCTTCGCGTCCGGCAGCGCCTCCAGCAGCGGATGCGCGACCGACTCCCCCGCGTGCCTCACCTCATCGAACGTTCCCCGCCACCGCGGATTGGTATTGCCGCAGCAGCCCTGCAGGAATATCGCGGCCCCGATCTTCCCGCTCGATTCGAGCGCATCACCGCGCCGCGCCGATCCAGTCCGCGCTGATCTCGAGGTTATCCCCGCCCATCACCACGCCGTGGCACGCGTAGTTGAACAGCATCACCGGCTTCGATCCCTCGATCTCGATAACCAGTCCGCCGATCTCGGGGTCGGTGATGACGCCCGAAGTCGGGCTCTGCTGAACTCCCGATTTGATCACCCACTCGCGCCGGTTCCACGCAAGCTCCGACTCGCCGCGCACGAATGCGATCTTTGCCTCCGCCACGCTCTCGCACGCCTGATTCGTCACGTCAGCGATCCGCGCGAACAGCCCGCGGATATACGCCTCATCCGGCTCCCCGCACTGCCGCAGAATCCCGATCGCCGGACCCGAATGCGTGTGCGTCGATCCGATCATCAGGTTCTCCGGCGCGATCCCCGTCGCCTTCGATACCGACTCCCGCAGAGCCGCGTCCTGTTCGAGGCTCGTCCCCAGAATGTCCGCCGAGATGATTCCGATCCGCGTCGCGCCGTCATCGAGCACGAGCGCCGTCGCGAACAGCTCGTCATGCACCTTCGTGGACGGCCCGGTCCGCCCAACATATCCCGTCAAATCAACGCCCACCGGCGGCGTAATACTCGCCCTGGCAATACCTGCCCTCACAATCGCACCTCCCATTGACAATTGATAATCGTCAATTGTCAATTCAAAACCGCTCCACCACGACCTTCGTCCCGCTCGCCACCTTCTTGAGCTCCTTCGCGTCGCCTTCTATCTTCCCGAACACCTCGACCGCGCTCGCCGGGCGGATCTCGTTGCCCCGGCTCATTGGCGTCGGCCCGAAAAAGATGCAGAAGCAGTTCCCCTCCAGCCAGTAGCCCAGGTCGCCCATCTCGACGGTCTCCTTCGGGCTTTCCGGTTCCGCTGTCACGGGAATGCCGAAGTAGATCTCGTCTCCCCAGGTGTTGCCACGGGCCTCCAGCGGCAGCGCGTCCCAGATCTTGCCGGCGCACGCGCTCTCGTTAAGCTCCGCCGTCAGACTCACATCGCCAGCCGTTATCCTGATCCTTCTCGCCATACATTCCTCCCCGGGTGCGTCAGTTCTGCCCGAAGCCGTTCCCCTCCGGCTCGAAGTAGCTCACATCCCCCGAAAGCTGTCTCTCCGCCTCGCGCCGGATGCTCTCTTCTTCCTCGGCCATCTTGGTGATCTCGCGCTCCTGTCTTTCGGACTCGAGGGCGGCGATCATGGCACGCGACTCGGCACAGATCGCGCAATCCGGGCGCGAGCACAGCAGCGATTCCGGGTCGGCCTTGAGCATCTCCACCGCTGCGTCCACCAGCGCCCTCGCGCTCATCAGCCGAGCCTTGCAGGTTCCGATCATCACTTCCTTGATGGCATTGCGCTCTGAAAGAAGCTCGTCGATCGCGTTAAAGCCCTGGCTGCAGCCCGGCCTTCGAATCCACTTATGAATGACTTTGCCGTTCGGCTGCTTGATGCCCACGTATCTCTGCCGTTCCAGATACGGCACCTTCGCGATCTCCTCCGCGACGTGGATCGTGGAATTGGTCGTGTGCGTCACGCCGAGCTGTAGGATCTTCGCGCCGACCTGAACCGCCTTCCACAGCGCCGATCCGCGCGCGAACGGGTCCACCTTCTCATGATCCTCGATGATGGTTTCGGTAAGCGGGCCGATGCCGGTGACGGAGTGGGTGGGGTGGTTACTTCGAATCGCGTTGGGCCGCGCGCGCACGACCTCGGTGATCTTGCCGACTATCGACGGCGTGGTGGCGTGGTCGAAAATGCCGGGCTCGAAGTTGAACGTCGGCACGAGCAGCGTGCCCTTCTCCGTCAGCACCTCCAGCAGCGCGTCAACGACCGTATCCGCGCCGCCCTCGACCTCGCCGAAGCTGCGCAGCGAGCTGTGCACGACTACGGTATCCCCCGCCGCCAGCCCCACTTTTCGAAGCCCCTTGACTATATCCTGCTTGGTAACCATCCTAACCTCCGCTCAGGCAAGCACAACTATAGCACAAGACATTCCAACCTTCAAACCTTCCAGCCTTCAGACGACAAAAGAGAGGCGATCAACCTCGCCTCTCTTGCGTCAATACGTGAATCTGGTATACTAGAGCCTACTCGGCAGCCTTGGCGTTCGCCCGCTTCATGAGCCGGGACTTGCGCCGGGCTGCGGCGTTGGGATGGATGATCCCACGCTTGGCGGTCCTGTCGATTATGCTCACAGTCTCGTTCACGAGTGCGGCGGTCTGCTCCGAGCCTTCGTCGATAGCGGCCTTGGTCTTCTTGACGAAGGTCTTGATCTTGGACTTCGCGTCCAGGTTGCGAACCCTGCGCTCGCGAGACTTCTTAACGTCCTTGACAACTGACTTGATATTCGGCAACTGATTCTCACCCCCTGTTCTGGATGGGGAATTGGGACTGACAACCCTATGAGTATATCAGTTCCGCGCCCGAAATGCAATAGGTTCCAAGCAGTCGGGGTATAGCTACGGTGAACTGCACAGGAGGCTCATAATGGCTCAAACATCGACCAAGCGAGTGACTGTCTACTCGACTCCCACCTGTCCATACTGCAGGCAGGCCAAGGACTATCTGACCGACAAGGGCATCGCGTTCACGGAGCTCAACGTCGCCACCGACATGGACGCGCGCAACGCGATGGTGCAGAGGTCGGGGCAGTTGGGCGTGCCTGTCATCGAAGTTGACGGGCAGGTCATAGTCGGCTTCAACCGCGGGAAACTCGACGAACTGCTGAAGTAGCGCATAATGGCAGACAAGACCTACTATGACCTCATAATCATCGGCGCGGGGCCGGCGGGGATGACCGCCGCGGTCTATGCCGCGCGCAAGCAGATGGACGTGATGATGATCACCGACAACGTCGGCGGGCAGACCACCTGGAGCTCGGACATCGAGAACTACCTCGGCTACAAGTTCATCACCGGCCCGGAGCTTGTCGGCAAGTTCGAGGAACACGTCAACGAGTTCGACGTCCCGCGCGTGTTCACTAAGGTCACCCGGCTCACGCGTCCTAGCCCGAATTTCCTCATAGAGACCGAGGACGGCCGCACGTTCACGGCGAGGGCGGTGATCGTGGCCACGGGCAAGTCCCCGAGGCTGCTCGGCGTGCCGGGCGAGAAGGAGTTCGCCGGCCGCGGGGTCACGTATTGCGCGACGTGCGACGGGCCGCTGTTCTCCGGCAAGGACGTGCTCGTCGCCGGCGGCGGCAACTCCGGCCTGGACGCGGTCGTGCAGCTTATGAAGATATGCCCGAAGGTCTACCTTGTCGAACGCGACCCGAAGCTGCGGGCGGACGCGGTGATGATCGAGCAGGCGCGCAGAGCCGACAACGTCGAGATACTCACCGACACCGCCGTGGTCGAGATCACCGGAAATACGTTCGTGAACGCCGTTACCGTGAAGAATCTGGACGGCGGCGCGACCCGTCGGCTCGACGTGGAGGGAGTTTTCGTCGAGATCGGCCTGGTCCCGAACACGGACTTCGTCAGGGGCGTCGTCCGGCTCAATCCGGTAGGCGAGATACCCGTTGACTGCGCCGCTCGCACCGGCATCCCGGGGCTGTATGCGGCCGGGGACGCGACCGACGTGCCCGAGAAGCAGATCATCATCGCCGCCGGCGACGGCGCCAAGGCCGCGTTGGGCGCGTATTCCTACGTCGTCAGGCTGCCGGCAACCGACGACTGGGGCAGGATGGCGGTGTGAACGAACCCCCGGCAATGGACCGGCCTCTAGCCACCTACGTGCACATTCCCTTCTGCGTCTCCAAGTGTTGGTACTGCGACTTCAACTCCTCCCCCGGCCAGGAGTCCATCTTCGACAACTACGTCCGCGCCCTCATCACCGAGATCGAAACCACCTTCCCCCCCGCTGCGGGGGGGACTGAGGGGGGGTCGGAACCCCTCCCCCCTTTGAGGGGGGGACTGAGGGGGGGTCGGAAGGCCTCTCCTCCATCTACTTCGGCGGCGGCACCCCCACCACGCTCGCCGCCCGCCAACTCGCCGATGTCCTCGATGCGATCCGCCGCACGTATGGGATCGTGCCGGACTGCGAGGTCACAATCGAGGCCAACCCCGGCACGGTCGATGAAGCCAAGCTGGCGGCGCTGCGCGAGGCGGGGTTCAACCGCCTCAGCCTGGGTGTGCAGTCGTTCGACGACGAGTTCCTCCGCTCCATCGGCCGCTCCCACACCCGCGCCCAGGCCCTCGACGCCTACTCCACCGCCCGAAAGGCCGGATTTGCTAACGTCGGCATCGATCTGATCTTCGCGCTGCCCGGCCAGACCCTCTCCCACTGGCGCGGCACCCTCGGCACCGCCGCCGGACTCCATCCCGAGCACATCTCCCTCTACGAGCTCTCGATAGAGGAGGGGACCCGCTTCGCCGAGCTGTGCGCGGAGGGCGAGATCGAGCCCATCGACGAGGACACACGCGTGGAGATGTATGAATCGGCCATCGACGGGCTGATCGGGGCCGGTTACGAGCACTACGAGGTATCCAACTTCGCCCGGCCCGGCTTCCGTTCCCGCCACAACACGACCTACTGGCTGAACCGCCCCTACTACGGCTTCGGCGCCGGGGCAACCAGCTACATCAGCGGCGCGCGCGCCCGCCGGGTGGCCCACGCTCGCGACTACATCAGAGCGATCAAGTCCGATGCTTCGGGGCTCGCTTTTCGCCCCGAAGCATCGGACGTGTGGCCTGATCTAATCGAATTCTCCGAGACCCTCGACCCGCGCGCCCGCCTCGGCGAAACGATCATACTCGGCCTGCGAATGCTCGATGGCATCGACCTCGCCCGCGTCCGAACCGAAACCGGCCTCGACGCCCTCACCGAATACGCCCCCCAGATCGACCGCCTCACCGCCCGCGGCCTCGTCGAACTCACCGACACCCGCCTGAAGGTGACCCACCGGGGTCTGCTCCTGCTCAACGATGTGGCGGCGGAGTTTGTCTAGGTGATTTACGCTCAGTGAGTTGTATCACGTCACCCTGAACTTGATTCAGGGCCCAGGCGTGGATGCTGAATCAAGTTCAGCATGACGTGCTGTGCAAGTTGAACGGCGTGAATCACTTAGGGCTCGGCCGGCGCCGCGCTCAGTACCATCACGTCCTCAGCCTCTCTGATAAGCACGATCGGGGTCGGTCCTGCCTCGCACGACGATATCCCGGTCACCGTTACGAAGTCGCCGACATTTGCGTCCGATGAGCCGTACACCCGCGTCTCGGAACCGGCGTGACTCACCACGAGATACGGCGTCGCGCCCGCCACCTTGTCCGTCACGCGGCCCCCCACCCGCACCAGCAGCCCGGTGTTGCTCAGGCCAACGCCGCCGCCGAGCTTGCCGAGGGTCAACCCCAGCGGACCGGGCACAATACCACTGCCAGCCGGCACGACCGAATACGCATTGATGCAGCGCTCGGAGCCCTGCTCGACCGTGCCCGCCACGGTCACCAGCTCACCCACCGCGACCGGGAGCGGCCAGAGCACCCTGATGCCGGAGTAACGCTCGTCTTCCTCAATGTAGAAGAAGCCGCCAAACGCCCCCGTCACAGTCCGTGTGGGCAGGATCACGGGCGTGCCGGGGGCGCTGGCCTTGGCCGCGGCTGTATCGCCGGCTGGCAACCACGGCGACAGCCGCTGGGCGAAGACATCCCAATCGGAGGCGCGATCGTCCTCCCAAATCGTGTAGAGGCCGCACATTCCGTCGCTGACGGCCTGCTGCATCCGCTGCGCGCTGCCGGTCAACGCCGCCACAGGCGTACCATCGGCAGCCCACCTGGCTGTGCCTGCAGAGTCCAGCATCTGCGCGTAGAGGTCATAGAGCGCGACGGACGCCTCATTTCGCGTGTCCATCCACGTCAGGATCGCCGAACCGGCGTAGGACGGGCACATCCGCACCCTCGTCTGAGACCCCGAGGCCAGGCACACCGCGATGCCGTTCGCCGTCCACTGCGCCGCGCCGGACGAGTCCAGCCTCTGGGCATAGATGTCTGTATACAACGTGCTTGCGCGCTTATCGGTCCACGCGATCACGACCCCCGCCCCGTCGCTCACGACTCGCGGCGTCCGCTGATCGTTGGCGCTGCCGCACATGAGATGGCCGTTCGCACCCCACTGCGCCGCGCCGGTCGAGTCGAGCTTCTGGACGTAGATGTCATAGTTGCCCGCGCGCTTATCCTCCCACGTGAGAACCACGCCACTGCCGGTGCTCGCGATGTCCGGGTAGCCCTGGTCACCTGCCGCCGTGCAGACGGCCACGCCGTTCGTTGTCCACTCGGCCGTCCCCGCCGCGGTCACGCGCTGGACGTAGAGGTCGTTGGCGGATGTGGAGGCGTTCCTCGCGTCCTGCCAGGCGACAAAGGCGCCGCCCGCGCCGTCAGATGCGGCTATCGGGTTGCGGGTCGCCCATTTCTGCGTGCCGAATCCCAGCACCTTCACGCCGTTGAGCGTCCAGCACGGCGCGCCGGCCCCGTCGATCCTCTGGACGTAGATCTCCGTGTTGCCGCTGATCGGGTCGGACCGCGTGTCGCGCCAGGCGACAATCGCCCCGCCCGCTCCGTCTGTCTCGATGACGTGTGAGAACGCCGTCGGTGGATCGTCGAGGCCCGCCGCGTAACCGCAGACCGGCATGCCGTCCGCCTGCCACGCCATCGCCCCATCCGCGCCGATTCGCTGAGCATAGATCTGCAGGCCGTCGTCGCCGAGCCGGCCGTCCTGCCAGGCGACGATCGCCCCGCCGCTGCCGTCCGTCGTGACCGCGGGGAACTGCTGGTCATAATCGGCCCCGCAGACGAGCACGCCGCCCGACGCCCACATCGCATTGCCGTTCGCATCCATCCGCTGGGCGTAGATGTCGTAGTCGTCGCCGCGCCTGTCCGCCCACGCCACTATCGCCCCGCCGCCGGCCAGTCCCACAACACTCGGGCTCTCCTGAGTGCCGGTCACGGTGCAGACGGGCATGCCGTTGCTCTGCCACATCGCGCCGGCCGAGCACGCTCCCGCGAGCGATAGCGCGATCAACACCCACAATACACAATCCATGTTAACCTTGCGTCCCATAACAATCCTCACAACTACTTCGCGGCCAGGTTGTCTATCCAGTAGACGACTTGCTTGAACGCGCCCTCCAGCCCAACGTCCGGCCCGAACGAGAAGACATGATCGACGTCCTGGCTGGTGTCCGCGCAGGCGACGACCCCGCTCAGGCTCATCTGGAACTGCGCGAGACCGTTTTCGTCTTTGGACGGCCCGCTTCGTCCCGTCAGCTCCGCTCTGACGTCCCCGGACCCGCCGCTGACGGTCACGGGGCCGTTGGGCGCGGCGATGCACACGTAGCGCCGATCGGACACGGTGATCCCGAACGCGCGCACCGCCGCCGCGTGTCCGTCGGCAAAGACGCCGTTCGCGACTGTCACCGACTCCAGGCTTATCCCGCTGCGGCTGTGGTAGCCGTGCCATTCGCTGCCGTAGTCGCGAAGCAGAATATGGCCGGACGCCGGGGACAGCCCGGATAGCCGGGCTCCGTTGATGGCTGTCCCGTAGCGTCCAGCCCGAGCGGTGGTCCACGGCGTGTAGCTGGACCCCGCCCGTGAGAACACGCTGCCTGCGTCGTTCTCATAGCCGTATTCGGGCGCGCCGAAGTCGTTTGCGCAGTGGTAGACCCCTGCGTTTTTGACTCGTCCGGCCAGCAGCGTCCTGAGCTCGGTCGCACTGGAACCGTCAGGCCACCCGGCGGTCGGCGTGCTCTCCGCGAACGCCGTTCCCGATAGCCGCGGAAGCGCGTCGCCGCAGTCCTGGCTGTAGACGATGACGGCCTCGCCGAGCTGGCGCAGGTTGGAGATGCAAGCCACCGCCCGCGCCTTGTTGCGAGCCTGCATCGCCACCGGCATCACTATCGCCACGAGTATGGCGATGATCGCGATGACGACCAGCAGCTCGACGAGCGTAAATGCGCCCCATCGCCCCCCTATTCGATTGTGACATGTCCCCCTCATCTCAGAAATCCAGCATCTCCCGCAACTGCCGGGTACGGGACCGCGACAGCGGAACGAACGTCTCCTTTGGCTCGGTCAGAAGCAGCTCATAGCTGCGTGGACCGAGATACACGACCTCCCTGACCCTGTTCAGATTGACCAACGCGCCCTCGTTTGCGCGGAAGAAGCGATACTCGCGCAGCCTGTGCTCCAACTCGGCCAGCGTGTAGTGCGTCACGAACGCCTGCGACTCGGTATGGATGATGGTCTTGCGGCCATTGGTGCTGACGTAGCAGATATGCTCTATCGGAACCAGCTTCGCTCCCTCTTTGTCCCTGATCGCGAGCTTGTCCAGCGGCGGGACGGGCGCGTCGCCGTTCGTGTGCGAGCGGTCCAGGCGAGAGCGCACCCGATCCACCGCCCTTTCGAGCCGCTCCTGGCTGTAGGGTTTCATCACGTAGTCAGCGGCGGCGACCTCGAACGCGGGCAGGGCGTATTCGTCGTAGCCGGTGACGAACACGATCTGCGGCGGCTGCCTGAGGTTGGCCAGCGCCTTGGCCACGTCCATGCCGCTGTCGCCGGGCAGGTGGATGTCGAGGAAGATAACATCGGGCGCACGCTCGCCCACCTGCTGAAGGCACTCCGCCGCCTCCGCGGCCTCGCCGACGATCTCCACGCCGCCGATCCGCCCCAGCATCAGCTTGAGGTACTCCCGCGCCGTGGGCTCATCATCCGCGACCACCGCGCGCATAGGCGCTATTCGTTTGGAGTCAGTGGTATCCGTAGACACGCCATTGTCCTTCGTTGATCCGGCTCATGATCCGCATTCGGAACCCGTCGCCGTAGATTCTTTCGAGTCTGCCTCGCAGTATCGGCAGCGCGTGGCTGCCGTTGTTGACCCAGTCGAGCGTGCTCACGTCGAACCCGCGCCCGTTGTCGGCGACGCAGCACAGCAGGCAGTCGGACTTAGCCCGGACGATGATCTGAAGCCGTCCGAGTCCCGGCTTCTTGGACAGGCCGTGCACGATCGCGTTCTCGACCAGCGGCTGCACCGCAAACGACGGCACCATGTAGTCATAGGCGTCCAGATCGATGTCCTCGATCACTTCGAGCCTGTCCCCAAACCGCGCCTTCTCGATGTCCAGGTAGCTCTTGACCGTCACAAGCTCGTCCTGCACCGTCGATGTCATCTCTCCCGCCGATCTGAACGAGCTGCGGAAGAACTGCCCCAGCTTCACGGTCAGCTCCGAGGCCTTCGGTGGGTCGATCTCGCACAGGCCCGCGACCGTATTGAGCGCGTTGAACAGAAAGTGCGGGTGGACCTGCGCCTGCAGGGCCTTGAGCTCCGCCCTCGACACCGCTCTGGCCTGCGCACCTATCTCCGTCACCTGCATCTGGTAGTTGGCCAGGAATTGCGCCACCTCCGCGCCCAGGTCAACGAGCTCCGGCCTGAACTTGACGTCGCGCGTCTGGAACAGCAGCACCGCCCCGATCACGTCCTTGCGATACCGAATCGGCGCGGCGACCGCCGATCCGAACGGGCAGCCGGGATGGTCGCACCAGGTTGCCCGTTTCTCGGTGACGTGCCGCTCGCCGTCGGCCATTGCCAGCAGCGCCACCTCCGGCACAATCCCCGCCTTGAGGTGATACTCGGCCGCCTCGCCCACGTGGGCAAGCAGCTTCCCGCCCACGGCGACTGCAACCGCCGGCAGCCCGGTCAGCCTGCGGACCATCTCGGCGATGTGGCCTGCCGCGGCCTCATCGAGGCCGGTGCTCATGCTCGGCAGCACGCGGTTTGCCAGGCCTATCGCGCGCGCCAGTTCGCTGCGCTCGATCCGCTCCCGCTGGGCACGCATGTCGCCGATTATCACCAGGAACAACGCAACTCCCGCTCCGCTCAGAAACATCGGGACGACATACTGAACCGCCAGCGTGTCCCACGACCCCACGAAGTAGTCTCTCTGAAACCTGATCCCCAGCCACAGCCCGTGCGCCAGCATGCCTACCAGAAAGCCCGCCAGCACCTTCGGCGCGAACGCCGACTTGAACTGGTAGATCCATCCGCCGAACACGCCCGCGATTATCGGTGGCAGGCTGTCGAGCACCGTCCACGGCATGTGCAGGGCGCCGATAACGCTTGTGACCGCCCCGACCGCCAGCCCCAGCCACGCCCCGCCGAGCAGCCCCGCCGCCGTAGCGGACACGATTCGCGTATCGATCAGGGGGTTGTGCGGGGCCAGCAGCACCTCGGCAAGCGACAGCGAGCTGAAGAAGAAGAAGCTCAGGACCTTGTCTCTGCGCTTAGAGATGCGCATCAGCAGGCGCGCGAACGCGTCCGTTCGGCTGGCGAAATAGGTGATCGTCACCAGCATGCATATCTTCTGAAGAGAAGCTACAAGCTCATGATACGCCATTCGTGCACACCAGGCGTCCTGCCCACATGGACTCCTCTGTGTCCTATCTCTGCCTGGGCCACACTTGGCCGCAGGCTATATAAGTAGAGATGCCGAAGCGGAGCCACCGACCATTGCACAGTCGGCGGCTCCTAAGCGCCACGTTTCCTACCCGCTGGAACCTCAGCGCGCGGTACTCACGAAGATCGTGGATGCCGCGCGGCCCAGCCGGATCATGCTCGGCGAGCATGTTCCGGCCTAGCTCGCGATCTGGCTTTCTATCCAGGACACGACGGTCTTCCATACGGACTTCTGCGGGCCGGGCTTGAAGGTAAACGTCCGGTCAACTTCGGTCACTGCGTCCGGGGTCGTGATCGTGCCCCAGATCTCTACCGTCGTAGCCGGCTGCTTCTTTCCCTCCTTGGCGTATCGACCCTCGATCGCGACGTCGGCATACTCATCCGACTTGGTTATCGAGATGCTGCCGGCAGCGTCCGGATCGTTGGGATCATCGGGCGTGACCACTATCGTGTAGCCCATGCACTCCCACGTCCCGGCCTGCAGAGCCAGCAGCGGCAGCGTCGCCAGCATCAGTGCGATTGCCGCGAGCGTGATGTAAATCGCCTTCCTCATCTAACTCACCTCCCTCCGCTTGGCATATTGCTGAATACAAGCGGAGTATAGCACGCCCGATTCGCTGGTCTGGCGCATGTATGCGTGATCGGTACATTACGGCGCATATCCTGTCCACCACCGCGTACGGCCTCAACCTCATTATAGCATTTGACCCCGCCCCGCCTTTCGTGTAAACTCGGACTCGTTATGCGATTGTTTCTCATAGCGGCACTTACGGCGCTCGCCATATCCACGCACGCGGCCCCGACACTCGACGCGACCCCCGACGCGGTCACGATCCGCAGCGGCACGCAGACCCTTACCGTGCATCTCGCCGACGGCACGCTCAGGGTCGATACTCCCTATGGCAGCTACGATCTGACCGCCAGCATCAACTCGCATTCCGGCTGGGTCCACCCGGGCCAGGCGTCCGCCCCGCCCAAGACCTACACCGGGCCGGCCTCCGTCGCGGCGCTGATAACGTTCCCCGTGCCGGGTGACAGAACGATGACCCTGCACATCGACGCCTACCCCGGCATCGACGCGGTCTTCGCCAAGAGCGGCGTGACGGGGCAGTTCGGCGCCTCGCGCGACTACTGTTTCTGGAGCTGGAAGCAGAAGCTCGATGGCTGCACGCTGGCGAACGGCCCAGAAACGATCGCTCCCGACGCGAAGCTCACGCGATTTCCGGCCTGCGACTGGGCCTACCTCCCCGGCGAGACCGGCGGCCTTGCAGTCATGACGAGCGGCATCGTCGGCGCTATGCCCGGCGAGCCGTTCATCAACGCCCTTCCCAGGTGGCGGTTCCTGCGGCCGGGCGAGACGCTCGACATCGGATTCGGTCTCGCGGGCGTGGCGGACGCCACCGAGGCAGCCGCCCTATCGAAACTCGCCCGCGCGAAAGCCATCCCCACCCTAAAGCGGTTCTCGGCAGTCAAAGAGGCAAAGATCGACTATGGGTCGCCCGCCCCCGACTGGCTTCGAAACGCGGACATGTTCAACGGCTGGTACCGCGAGTGGACCGACGGCATGATCAGCGATTGGATGAAGGGGTTCCCGCTCATCGTGGGCGTGCCGGCGTCCAAGTCGATGATCGAAAAGGCGCACGAGGCCGGCCTGCGGGTGATCGTCCGCGTCAACTACATGGAGCTTCAGAACTCGGAAGTGCACATAGCCTCGAAAGGCAGCCTCTACCGCCAACCCGACGAGGCCACACCCGCCGACCTTCTCGACCTCGCCGAGCATCCCGAGTGGACCTGCATCGACTCCGACGGCAACCCCCGCCGTTCGAACTGGGGCATTTCCCAGGACATCCCCGGCCTGTTCTCGACCTGCTTCCACCAGGCCGACCTCCGCCAGAACGCGCTGACTCAAGTATGCAACATTATGAATCTGGGCGCGGACGGCGTCTTCATCGACAACGCCGTTCCCGTCTATGAGTGCTTCGGCGCGAAACTGGGCAAGCACGAACACCCCGACGCCGCCGACACCAACACCGAAGCCTACGAGCTCCTCCAGCGCGAGATCTACAAGCTGGTCAAGACCTTCGGCCCGGACAAGATCGTCATGCAAAACAGCGGCATCGCGTCCTCGCACTGGGCCTACTGCGACGCGCAGATGTGGGAGGGCTTCCGGTTCGACGCCAACCATGCCGACCCCGTCGACGACTGGCCCGACCTGCAATACGCCGCCGAGGAGCACGCCGAAGCCGTCCGCCACGGCAAGGTGCCCGTGGTCCTATCCTATTTCAGCAAGGTCCCCGCCGATCGTCGCCGCGAGGCCGCGCTCTACACCTACGCCTACACCCGCCTGCATGGCTGGCTGCTCAGCGACTGGTTCGATCTCACCAAATCCCCCGAAAACCACATGCTCGCTCGCGCGATCTATTCCATCCGCCTCGGCAAGCCCCTAAGCGACGCCAAGCCCATTGGCGACCTCCTCTACCGCGCATTTGAGAATGGCATCGTCGTCCTCAACCCGACCAAGGCCAGCCTCTCCACTGCAATCCCAACAGCGCATGACGGCCAACTCTCAGACGTCGCGTATGACCGCGACCTGTCTGCCTTGGACGGCAGCGTGACGCTGGAGATGGCGCCGGAATCCGGCCGGGTGCTGCTGTGGCATGGGCCTGACCTGTACGCCCTGAGTTGGCGCGGTCTGTGCACCGTATCGAAGGGTGTGCCCGCCGGTCACGATGTACGCGTAGCCATCACACATACTGCCGGCTGAATCCCTGCCTGCCGTCCAATGCCTGCACGATTACGGCCTGCAACCATCAACTCTAGCGCATGCTATGGCGCGCACGCATAGACACGTGACGGGAACACGACGCAAATGTGTACATCCCTGATTATCCGCGCGCCAAGATAGGTATATATCTGCGTAACACCGCGCGACGGCGGTGTGACGCTCTTTTGGGTTCAGGAGGTGGGAGACATCATGAAAGTGCTCGTCAGAGCAGTAGTCCTGTCGCTGCTGATCGGAGCCGGGCTTACGGCGATGCCCGCGCTCGCCTACCAGGGCATCCTCAATGGACCTGGGCTCCTGGCGACCGGCACGTGGCCGGCATACGCCGGCGAAGCCGCCGCCACCTGGGATGTCGTGCTTGACACGGCCGGCTTTTACCACTACAACTATCGGGCGGTGCTTCCGGAAGGTGCGGCGCCTATCGGCACCTTTCTCCTCGAGGTAGACCCGTCACTGACCATAAACGACATCTTCAACTATACCGGAGATGTCGTGGTCGGCGACTTCTCGCCCGACGACTATCCCGACCTCCCACGCGCGATCCACGGGATTGGTTTGTTCAACATAGAGCAGACCAGGACCAGCTTCAGTTTCAGTTCGGTACAAGTCGCCGATCTGGGGCGACTTGTACGTGGAGAGCTCGGAGGAGGTTCCAAGCACCGCATGGAACACGGGGTTCACAAATCCCAGCACCGACCCGCCTGATCCGCCCAGCGACGGAAGCGTCACGTACCACGTCCTCACCGTCGGGCCGAACGCGGCGCCGATCCCGGACGCCTCCACGCTCCTGCTGGCGTGCACGGGCATCGTTCCGTTGATGGCCTTGCGGGGCAGACGGCAGAGGTTAACAGCAGGCAGACCCACGACAAGAGTCCAGGACTAGCTCTGGAGGCACAGACATGACGAACCACACACACAGACTGATCGCGTTGCTCCTGGTAACTCGGCGTCGGCCTTGTGGCAGTTCCGGCGCTTGCTCTCCAGGGCATTATCAACGGATCTGGGGTCTTCAACATCACCGGCACCTGGGTGACCACCGGCACAACCGGCGCGTTTACGTGGGATGTAGTGCAGGATACGGCCGGCTTCTACGACTACAACTACCGTCTTGTGGTTCCGGACGAGGCGGCGGCTGTCGATACGTTCATCCTCGAGACAAGCGACGCCCTCACAGCCGGCGACATTTTCGGCGCCACGGCAAATCCCGTAGTCGGCGATTTTGCCATGGCGGACTATCCGAACCTGCCGAGGGACTGCCACGGGATCGCGTGGTTCGACGTGGGTGGGCACAGGACGAGCTTCAGATTCAAGTCTTACATAGCGCCGATCTGGGGTGACTTCTACATAGAGAGCGTCGAGAAAGTGCCAAGCACCGCCTCCAACGTGGGATTCACCAATCCAAGCACCGACCCGACGGATCCGCCCAGCGATGGGAGCATTTCGTATCACATTCTCACGGTCGGACCGACTTCGCCCATCCCGGACGCGTCAACAATCCTGCTCGCCTGCTTCGGGGCGCTGCAGTTGCTTGCTATCAGAAAGAAGGTTTTTCGGTAGGCGGGTGATCCTAGGCACCAAGTTCACCGCCTCCGTTCGGCCCGCCGGTGGGTCCCGGCGGGCCGAACCCACGTCCCGATGTCATCTGAAGTATAGTGTCATTCTGAGCGAAGCGAAGAATGACAGACACTACGCGTGAGTAACCTCCTCGTCTTCCTCCGCCGGATACAGCTCCTCCATCTTCTCCCGGATGATCTCGGCCAGGCCGTCCTCGAACCGCAGCGACGGCTCCCAACCCAGCACCGACTTCGCCTTCTCCGCCGAGACCTTCGCGGGATGGATGTCGCCGGCGCGGGCCGGGGCGAACGAAAGGTCGGTCGGGACCCGCCGCGCCACCATCTCCGCAAGCTCCTTGATCGAAATCGACCGCGGCGGCGCGATATTGAACACCTCGCCATGCACCGGCGACTCCATCGCGCACACAAACGCCCGGGCCGCATCCCGCGCGTGCAGGAACTGCCGCGCCTGCTCGCCGGTCCCCTGAATAGTGATCGGATCGCGCGCCAGCGCCTTCTTGATGAAGATCGAGAACACCGAGTTGCCCCGCATGCGCGTGCCGAAGCACGTCCCGAGCCGCAGCGCCACCACCGGCACGCCCTTGAGCGCGTCGTAGGTCATCGCGATCTGCTCGCCGGCGAGTTTGGTGACGTTATAGGGGTGATCGGGGTTGCAGGGGTGCGCCTCGTTGATCGGCTCGTATCTCGGTGGCCCGTAGACCTCCCACGTCGAGGCGTAGATCACCTTGCCCACCTTGTTGGCAAGACACGCCTCCATCAGGTTCGCCGTGCCGGTCGCGTTCACCGCCGCCGCCAGATACGGCTTCTCGAACGCCAGATACACGTCCCCGATCGCGCCAAGATGACACACCGCGTCGATGCCCTTCGCGGCGCGCGTCAGGTCGTCGATGCTCAGCAGATCGCCCACTTCGCTCTCGCAGAGAGGGCTCGGCTGCACGTCGAAGCAGACCGCGTCGTGCCCGCGGTCGATCATCTCCTCGAGGACATGCGATCCCAGAAACCCGGCTCCCCCGGTCACTAATACTCTCATGCGATGCTCCCCCATTCAGACGTTAGAGCTTAGACTAGAAGTCAGAACGTGCCGGACCATTCAAGCGGCGTCCTGGCGTATATACCCATCTTTGCGGCAGACGTAGTCGTCGAGGTCAGAAGTCAGAGGTCCGAAGTCGGAACGAGATCCGCGTAGGTCGCCAGTCGCCCGCCGACAGTCTCGATCTCTGAGTTCACCTCTCGCGAGACAACCGCCCCAACATCATCCGGATGCACCATCAGCTCCGTGACCCCCGGTTTCAGGCCGGATATCGCCTTCGCCATCGCCTCGGCGGTCCAGTTGCACGTCCTTGCGGTACCGATGAAGTGATCTGTCGCCGCAAGACCTTCTCGCATCGCCCTTCGCCGAACCCTCACGGCATGCACGCTCACCAGCGCCGATCTCACCTTCCAACCCAGCGCCACGCCAGCCCGGCATTGACACGACTCCGCCGGCACGCGCACCGCTCCGACCCCGTACTCCTTCGCGACTGAGATCGCCTCCGCCAGCACCTTCGGATGCACGTGGACGTGCTTGTGGCTGTCGATGTGCGTGATCCTGACTCCGGCCTCGAGCGCCCGCTCGACCTGCGCCGCGATCTCCCGCCGCATCGCATCTCCCGACACCCACGCGCGCACCATCAGCCCCGTCAGCCCCGGGAGCACTCCTCGCGTGGTCACGAGCCTCCCCAGCTTGCCCGGCTCGCACACGGGCGGCCCATCGGTCAGATTCACGTGCAGCCCCACGCCGAGACTGGGGCACTCCCGCGCAAGCTCGACCGCCTCGGCAAACCCCGGGCATGTTCGCCATCAGAGTCGCGCTGGTGACGATCCCCTCGCGATGCATCCGCGCAACCGCCGCGTTCGCCTCCAGCGACATGCCGAAATCATCCGCATTGACTATAAGCAGCCTCATCGCTGATTCGTACCACCATCCCCCGCCCGCCAAAACCGTCGCGAAGGGATTCCATCGCGAAAGGGAGAAAACCGGAAACGGAGAAGTAGGGACGAAATCCCGAGACAGGGCAGGGATTCCCTCCATTTTCTCCCTTTCTGTCTTTCTACCTTTCGCGATTAGCTCCGGAGAGGCTGCCGTGCCTGACAAGATCATCATAGACGAATCGAAATGCACCGGCTGCATGCTCTGCTCGCGGGTGTGCTTCCTCAACTACGAGTCCGGCGACGGCGGCAAGCCCCGCACGCTCGAGACGCCGCTGTTGTGCGCAGCCTGCGGGCACTGCGTCGCGGTCTGCCCGACCGGCGCGATCATGCATCCGCGGGTCGCAGCCGCCGATTGCGAGCCGCTCGACGAGGCCAACCGACCCACCTACGATCAGTTCATGGGCTTTCTCAAGATGCGCCGCTCGCGTCGCGAGTTCAAGAACCAGCCCGTCCCGCGCGAGGTGATCGACAGGCTGCTCGACGCGGCGGTGCAGGCTCCCAACGGCCTCAATCGCCATAACGTCAACTACATCGTTATCACCGATCGCGCCGTGCTCAAGCAGCTATCCGACATGGTCACCGAGCAGATCCGCAAGCTCTGTTGGCTGCTGCGCAAGCCGGTCGGCAGGTTCATGTTCAAGCTGCTGCAGCCGCGCACGTATCGCGAGCTGGAGTTCTTCATCCCGCTGATGGAACAGGTCAGCGATGGGCAATATGCGGGCATGGACCTTGTCGCCTACAACGCCCTGTGCGCGATACTCGTTCACACGACCAAGGACGACATGTGCGGCGCGGAGGACTCCGTCTACGCCGCCGCGAACATCCAATATGCGGCCGAAACGCTCGGCCTGGGCACGTGCTGCGTCGGCTTCATCACCGGCCCGGTCAACGCCGACAGGAACCTGCGCGAGCTCGTCGGCCTCCCGCCCGGCCACAAGGTCCAGACCACCCTGATAGTCGGCTACCCGGAGTTCCGTTACACGAGATCCGCGCCGAAGGCCAAGGCCAACGTCGAATACGTATAGGAGACAAAGGAACCGCTGTTTCGGGATTTCGAATGTGCACTGTGGCCGGCCTTGGTGCGGGCCCAACACGAAGCGGGGGACCAGTGCCTGCGCACGACCGAAATCCCGAAACAGCGGCACTTTGAACTTTGAACTTGCAGCTTGTAACTATGACTATCGACATTCACACCCACGCGTTCCCCGACGAGATCGCTCCACGCGCAATCGAAGCGCTGTCGAAATGCAGCGGCGTCGCGCCAAACACCGACGGTACGCTCGCGGGCCTGGCCGACTCCATGCGCAGGGCTGGCATCGACAAGTCCGTTGTCGCGCCGATCGCAACCAAACCCGCGCAGGTCGCCAGCATCAACCGCTGGTCCGCGGAGTCGAACCGTGGCCACGACGACATCATCTGCCTCGGCACGCTGCATCCCGACCAGGACGACTGGCGCCCCGACATCGAGGGGCTCGTCGGCGACGGCATCCCCGGCATTAAGCTCCACCCGGACTACCAACTGTTCTTCGTGGACGACGCCAGAGTGATCCCGATGTATCGCGCTCTCGCGGACGCGGGTCTGTTCCTGCTCTTCCACGCCGGGGTCGATATCGGCCTGCCGCCGCCGGTTCACTGCACGCCGGACCGCCTCGCCCGCGTGCTCGACGCGATCCCCGACCTCACGGTCATCGCCGCGCACATGGGCGGCTACAAGTGCTGGGACGACGTGGAGCGGTATCTCGCCGGCCGCGACCTGTTCTTCGACACCTGCTACACATTCGCCGACCTCGGTGCGGACCGCATGACCGCGCTGATCAAAGCCCACGGCCCCGAGCGCGTCCTGTTCGGCACGGACTCACCCTGGACCGACCAGGCCGCCGAACTCGCCAACATCCGCTCGCTCGAACTCGATCCCACCGAGATCGACGCCATACTCGGCGGCAACGCGCAGCGGCTTCTTGGGAGCAACGCGTGATCCTCCTGATCGGCTCGACGCCAAACACGAGTTTGTGGTAGAGATATTGGAAGAAGCTGTTAGCAGGTCGCGCCGAAAAGGGTAGAGTGCGTAAGGACGCTCGGCAGTCCCTGGGAGGGGTGGATGATGCGCAGGACCGAGGCCGGCTTCACTCTGATAGAGCTGCTGGTGGTCATCGCGATCGCCACGGTAATGGCGGCCATACTATTCCCGGTGTTCGCGACCGCCAGGGAGAAGGGCCGCGTGATCACCTGCACCAACAACCTCAAGCAGCTCTCCATCGCGTGCAAGCTGTATGCAGAGGACAACGGCGGGAAACTGCCGATGTCGCACGCCGGTGCGTACCCGGACCAGACCGAAAGGGACTGGTGCGGCTGGTATGCGCCGAATGATGCGAACGGCGTCGATGTGACAACGGGCGCGATCTGGCCATACTGCGGCCGCAACCGGAGGATATTCCTCTGTCCCACGGACGCCAACATCCTGACCTCATCGCGCAACATGAGGTTCGGCCAGTCCTGCAACTGCCCGGACTCGTATGCCATGAACGCGAGGCTTGGCTGGGCGGTAGACAGACCGATGTGCGACACAATCCCGCGCCAGACCCAGGTCCTGCTGCTGATCCACGAGGCTCGCGACCAGATCGACGACGGGTGCTTCTACTGGGTTGCCGGCAACCGCAATCTGAATCTGCCCACACGCGTCCACTACAACGGCTCGACCCTATCCTACCTCGACGGCCACGCGGTATGGAAGAGCTACAACGCCCTGCTCCGCGAGCAAGACCTCGACCTCTGGGACCCGGTCAAACCGTAGGCGCTGCATCCTGGCCTGCCGCCACCGCACCGACCGCGGGCGCTGCACGAATTCCAGGCACGATTTCGTGATGGAGATACTCGAAAAAGGGAATGCTGTCTGGGGGCAGGTCGAGCGGCGCCCTGCAACAAAGCTCTTGACAGGCCTCCAGTACCCGGGCTAGAATGCCGATGTAACGTTTGCACGCTGTGGCAACAGGCCCACACAGCCTCGATGCCTGCCTGCCGGAGGTCAAAGGAAACACATCAGTGGGACGACAACGCAGATGGGGTGCCGGTTTCACGCTAATCGAGCTCTTGGTCGTTATCGCTATCATCGCGATACTTGCGGCAATACTCTTCCCCGTGTTCATCGCCGCCAAAGAGAAAGGCCGCATGATTACATGCACCAACAACCTCAAGCAGCTATCCCAGGCGTGCAAGCTGTATGCGGAGGACAACGGCGACAAGATGCCGATGTCGTATGCCGTTACATACACTGGCCAGATGGAGAAGGAATGGTGCGGCTGGTATGGGCCGGCTAACCCCTACCAGGTGGATGTAACCAGGGGAGCCATCTGGCCCTACTGCGGCAAGAACCGCAAGATCTTCCTGTGCCCCACGGACTACAACGTCGCCACGACATCGCCGAACATGAGGCTGCCCGACGTCACCACGGCTCACGCGTGCAAGACCTGCCCCGTGTCCTACTCCCTCAACTGGAAGCTGGGCTGGGGCGATGAAAGATACACGCCCAAGGCTGACGTACACAGGCCCAAGGTCGATACCATCCCGCGTCAGACCCAGGTTCTGCTCCTGATTCACGAGAGTCGCGCAGCGACCTTTGACGACGCGTGCTTCAAATGGTGGCCCGACAATCGTGGCCTCAACCTTCCAACGAACGTCCACTACAACGGCTCGACCCTCTCCTACCTCGACGGCCACGCCGTATGGAGAAGCTACAACGCCCTGCTCAAGGAGCAGGACGAAGACCTCTGGAACCCAGCCAAACCGTAGATCACTTGACCAGGTCTAGCCCCAGATGTGTGGCAAACGCCTCGAAGCCCTTGTCCGATGTCAGCAACCTGACACCATTCAGTATGCAATACGTAGCTAGCAGGCAATCCACGGCGGTGACTTGGATACCGCGGGTCTTTAGCGACTGTGCGTTCTGGGCAGCACAGACGGCAATATACTCACCGCCCACTGGTATGATGCTGAACTCTCTCAGTTGCTCGTACACTTTGCTCATAGCCGAGGCGGGCTTTAGTCCCTGGAGGATCTCATACAGGCAGAGATCCGGCACGGCAATCGCCTCGGTCGGTGGTAGACTGTCCAGCAGTTGGGTCTGTGGGGTTGTCCTTCGGCGAAGTGAGTCTATCCAGACGGACGAATCCACCACTATCATTCCGGCAGATCCCTGTTCCGGCGGAGATCTCTCAGGTCTCCTTCCCAGTCTGCCAAGCCGCGCAACGCTTCAATCGCCGCTCGCTGCCGGGCTCCGCGCACGACCCGCCGCAGAGCCTCGTCTACCACTGCCCTCTTGGTCTTAAGCCCTGTCACAGCCTGTGCCTCTTTGAGCAGGCTATCGTCAATATCTATGTTGGTGCGCATACACATCATCTCCATAAAGCTTGTGTATTACATTATACCACAATGTGTATCAGTTTGCCGCCCCCGTCAGATACTGATCCACCGGCAAGCACGCCGGCTTCTCGCCCCTCTTCTTGGACCGCAGCGCACGCAGCAGCGCCTTCGCCGTATCCAGCGACGTCAGGCACGGGATGTATCTCTGCACGCTGGCCTTGCGGATCACCGACGCCTCTTGCTCGATCTTCTTGTCCTTGGACGCGGTGTTGATCAGCAGATCGACCTTGTTGCCGACCACCAACTCCATCAGATTGAGGCTGTCGTATCGCTGAATCTTGCCGACCTCGGTCGCGGCACGCCGTGTTGAGGTGAGATACCGCGCGGTTCCCTCGGTCGCGATAGACCTCGTAGCCGAGATCGTTGACGAAGTCGCGGATGATCGGCAGCGCCTCTTCCTTGTCCTGGTCGGCGATGGTCGCGATCATCTTCCCGCCAATGGGCGCGTCCAGCCCGCACGCGATCATCGCCTTATAGAGCGCCCGCGAGAAGTCCATATCGATCCCCATGATCTCGCCCGTGGACTTCATCTCCGGCCCGAGCGACACATCCACTTCGGTCAGCTTCTGGAAGCTGAAACACCGGCGCCTTCACGGCCAGACTCGGCTGCTGCCTGTAGAGCCCCGACTTGTAGCCCTGCTCCTTCAGCGACTTGCCCGAGCACGACGTTCGTCGCGACCTGTATCATCGGCACGCCCGTGATCTTGGAGAGATACGGCACCGTCCGGCTCGCGCGCGGGTTCACTTCGATCACCTGCACCTCATCGTCGTCGACCACGAACTGGCAGTTCATCAGGCCGCGCACTTCCAGCGCCTTCGCGAGCTTGATCGCGTGCGAGACGATCTGGTCGATGATGTCCTGGCTCAGCGTCTGCGGTGGGCACACGGCCATGCTGTCGCCGGAGTGCACGCCCGCCCGCTCGATGTGCTCCATGATCCCGGGGATCAGGCAATCGACGCCGTCCGCGATCACATCCACCTCGACCTCTTTGCCCATCACGTATTTGTCCACCAAAATCGGCGCGTCGGGGTCGGGGCTGATATCCACCGCGTGCTTCATATACTGCTTCAGCTCGGCTTCGGTGTAGACGATCTCCATCGCGCGGCCGCCCAGCACGTAGCTCGGCCGCACCAGCACCGGATAGCCGATCTCCTTCGCCACCTGCACCGCCGCCTCAACGCCGAATATCGCGCGTCCCGCCGGCTTGGGAATATCCAGCTCGCGCAGGATCCTCTCGAACTTGTCCCGGTCCTCGGCGATGTCGATCGACTTGAAATCCGATGCCGAATATCGGCACGCCCATCGCGTGCAGCGGCTTCGCGAGGTTGATCGCCGTCTGCCCGCCGAACTGCAGATATCACGCCGTCCGGCTTCTCGTATTCGATGATATTGAGCACGTCCTCGACCGTCAGCGGCTCGAAATACAGCCTGTCGGACGTATCGAAGTCGGTCGAGACCGTTTCGGGGTTGTTGTTGATGATGATCGACTCGTAACCCGCCTCCCTCAGCGCCCAAGCCGAGTGAACCGAGCAGTAGTCGAACTCCACCCCCTGCCCAATGCGAATCGGGCCTGAGCCGATGACGATCGCCTTCGGCTTTCGCAGAGCTTGAGAGTGGAGAGTGGAGAGCGGCCTGCCCTTCCGGACTCTCCACTCTCCACTCTCCACTCTCCACCGCATCCGGTCTCATCCTCCCGCTCATCAGCACGAGTAGAAATACGGCGTTTCGGCCTCGAACTCCGCCGCGCAGGTGTCGACCATCTTGTAGACCGGCAGCATGCCGCAACTTCTTCTGAATGAACCGGAGCTGGTTTTCGAGCGCGCCCGTGAGCATGCGAGATCACCTTATCCGGGAACCGCATCGTCTTCGCGCGCCGCAGCAGGTCGATTGCCTCGGGCTGGTTCGCGATCTGGCCGGACGTCAGCGCCCGCAGTTCAGCCGCGCGCTCCCGAAGCTCGTTTTCCATCTCGACGATGTTCTGGATCTTGTTGAGGAACCACGGATCGACCTTGCCGACAGCTCCGCGATTCGCTCGACCGAATACCCCCGCCGCAGCGCCTCGGCGACGACGAACAGCCGCTCGTCGGTGGCCTTCGCGAGGCCCTTGTCGATGTCCGCCTCGGTCAGCTCATCGGCGTTCTTGAGCCGCAGCCAGTGCAGCCCGATCTCCAGCGACCGCACGGCCTTCATGATCGCGGCCTCGAATGTGCGGTCGATGCGACATGACCTCGCCCGGTCGCCTTCATCTGCGTGCCGATGGTCCGGTCCGCCTGGTAGAACTTGTCGAACGGCCAGCGCGGGATTTTGGCGACGATGTAGTCGATGGTCGGCTCGAACGCGGCCTTGGTCTTGCCGGTGACGGCGTTGGGGATCTCGTCGAGGTTCAAGCCCGACCGCGATCTTGGCCGCCACGCGCGCGATCGGGTAACCCGTCGCCTTGGACGCGAGCGCCGACGACCGGCTGACCCTGGGGTTGACCTCGATCACGTAGTACTCAAAGCCGTTGGGGTTCATCGCAAGCTGGACGTTGCACCCGCCCTCGATCTTGAGCGCCCGAATGATCTTGAGCGATGCCGACCGCAGCATCTGGATACTCTTTGTCGGTAAGCGTCTGGATCGGCGCGACGACTATCGAGTCCCCGGTGTGGACGCCCATCGGGTCGAAGTTTTCCATCGAGCAGATCTGGATGCAGGTATCGTTTGCGTCCCGCATCACTTCATACTCGACCTCTTTCCAGCCCAGCAGGCAGCGCTCGATCATTACCTGGCTCTTGAGCGACAGCTTCAGCCCTCGCGAGCCGATCTCCATCAGTTCGTCGGGATCGTAAGCGACCCCGCCGCCGGTCCCGCCGAGCGTATAGGCCGGCCGGATGATCGAGCGGCTAGGGCGGGTTCGGCGTCGATGACGTGCTCGAGTCTCCTCGCGCGTCTGCACGATCCAGCTCTCCGGCACCGGCTCGCCGATCTCGCGTCATCAGCGACCTGAAAAGCTCTCTATCCTCCGCGTGCTGAATCGAATCGAGCGGCGTTCCGAGCAGCTTCGACGTTATACTTATCGAGCACGCCCGCGTTCGCAAGCTCGACTGCCAGATTCAGCCCGGTCTGCCCGCCGAGTGTCGGCAGCAGGCCGTCCGGCCGCTCCTGCTCGATAACGCGGCTGGCGAACTCGACATTGATCGGCTCGATATAGACCTTATCCGCGACCTCGACGTCGGTCATGATGGTTGCGGGGTTGGAGTTGATAAGAACGACCGATATGCCCTCCTCGCGCAGCGCCTTGCACGCCTGCGTCCCGGCGTAGTCGAACTCCGCCGCCTGGCCGATAATGATCGGCCCACTCCCTACCACCATTACTTTCTTCAGATCAGCTCGCTTCGGCATTGAAACTCCAAGTCATCAGTTGTCAGTCGTCAGTCATCAGTTCCGGAATCGCTGAGGCGCTGAATGGGCTGAGTGCGCTGAAGGGACGGCTTCATCGCCTCAGTGCATTCATCCCTTCAGCGATTCTGAGCCCTACGCCATGTCCGCTTCGGCGGTTTCGGCCCTCTTGCCGCATACAGCGCCCCGCCGACCGTCCACACAACCACAAACACACCAACCGCCCACGGCCACGCCGCATCTCCGCGCAAGTACACAACCACCGCTCCCGCCGCCAGCCCTCCAACAAACCCAGGCCACGTTCCACCACGACCCACATGACCAGGTGCAGCAGGCCTTCTATGACTGTCGTGAAGAAGAATTCCAGCACACAGCCCAATTCAGCGCCTCATTCCCTTTATCCCTTCAGCGATTCCCAATCCCCGCAATCTGCAGCGCAATCACCGCCGCCACACCCAGCAGGCACACGATCCCCAGTGCCACATCCGACCTCTTGCGCAGCTTGATCCCCTGCCGGATGCTGTATATCCCATAGACCAGCAGGATGCCGGTGAATATGTATCGATAGTCGATCATGCGGCCCTCCGCTACTCAACACTCAGCACTTAGAACTCAAAACTGACTCCACGAACTCCTCAAAAAGGTACCCCTCATCCAGCGGCCCTGCCGACGCCTCCGGGTGGTATTGGATCGAGAATATCGGCAGGTCTTGTGCCGCAGTCCCTCGACCGTGCCGTCATTGAGGTTGATCCGCGTGACCTCCGCCTCGCTGGAAAGCTTCTCCGGCGCGACCGCGTAGCCGTGGTTCTGGGCTGTGATGCTGACCTTGCCGGTGATCACGTTCTTCACGGGATGGTTCGCGCCGCGATGCCCGAACTTGAGCTTGATAATGTCGGCGCCCATCGCCATCCCGAACATCTGATGCCCGAGGCAGATCCCCAATATGGGCTTCCTGCCGATCAGCGACTTGATCGTCTCCACCGTCTCCGTCAGCCGCGTCGGATCGCCCGGCCCCGGCGAGAACACGACGCCGTCCGGGTTCGTCGCATCACGTCATCGGCCGAGGCGTTCCACGGCAGGATCGTGACCTTGCACGCCTGCTTGGCCAGGCACCGCGCGATGTTGCGCTTGATCCCGCAATCGACCAGCGCGATGTGGCACTTTGGCTCCGGGCAGATCCCCGAGCTTGCTGCACTCATCGCCGGTCCATTCGTAGGTCTCCTTCGTCGAGACCCGCTCGACGAAGTTGATATCGCCGTAGTAGGGCGTGTTCTCGATCTCCGCGCGAAGCTCGGACGTAGTCAGCTCGGTGGACATCGCGCCCATCATGACGCCGCCACCCGCAGGTGCCGGTTAGCGCGCGGGTATCGATCCCCTGCAGCGCGACCGTGCCGTTGCCGCACGAGATAGTCCCGCAGGCTCAGGTTCGACCGCCAGTTGCTCGGCTCCTCGCAGAGCTCGCGAATGACAAACCCCGCGACCTGTATCTTGCCCGACTCCACATCCTCCGGGTTAACGCCGTAGTTGCCGACCAGCGGATACGTGAGCGTCAGCAACTGCCCCGCAAACGACGGGTCCGTGAGCATCTCCTGATAGCCCGTCATCGCGGTCGCAAACACGGCCTCGCCGATCGTCGTGCCCGCGGCCCCGATCGACTCCCCCTCAAACGATGTCCCGTCAGCAAGTAATAGAATCGCTTTCAAGTCACTTCTCCGTATCGAATCGCGAATCGCGCGAATGAGCCCGCGAATGCCGCGAATCAGTCCCTTCCCATTCGCGCGATTCGCCCACATTCGCGCCATTCGCGTTTCAGAAACCACTATGCGAACTGATTGGCGGCGATGAACTCCGCCACCTTGGCCCTCATCTCCCGCTCGACCTTCCCCGCCGCAACGAGCGCATCCAGCACCTCGCTCAGTTTCCCGAGCGAGTGCAGCTTGTAGCCGGCCTTCGCAAGTATCTTGTCGCCGCCCTGCTCTCTGTCGAGAATAATGAGCACGTCCTCGACCACCAGCCCGGCCTCTTTCAACGGCTCGATGGCCTCGATCTTACTCGCGCCGTCGGTTATTATGTCATCGATGACCAGCACCCGTCGCCCTTGCTGATACTCGCCCTCGATGAGCTTCTTGGTGCCGTAGTCCTTGACTTCCTTGCGCGGATAGATCATCGGAATCCCCGACGCCATGCTCGCCGCGACCCCCAGCGGCAGCCCCGCATAAGGAATCCCCGCCAGCCTATCTCCGCCGCTCCATAGCCGATCTGCTTAGCCCGCTCCCCCAGCGCCTGCCCGATCTCTTCCAGCAGCCTCGGCTTGCTCACCAACCCCCGGAAGTCGCAATACACCGGCGACATAATCCCGCTCTTCAGCTTGAACTCGCCGAACTTGATGCACCCGGCATCGAATATGCGATTGTAGAGATCGTTCATCCTTATCCACCAGCCCTTGCCTTTCCACTTCCCTCTCCTGGGGGAGAGGGCCAGGGTGAGGGCGCAGCCTAGCGACTGCCCACGAACATGCGCTGGCGCTTCTCGCACTCAGCCAGCACGTACTCCAACACGCCCTCGATGTTCTTTCTCACGTCCTCATTGAACACGCGTATCACCGCGTATCCCAACTTGTTGATCTGCCTGGTCCTCTCGGCATCATGCGCGTCTTGGCCGAAATGCGTGTCGCCGTCTATCTCTATGATAAGCTTCGCCTCAACGCAGCAGAAGTCCGCTATGTACCGCCCGACGGGAAACTGCCGCCGGAACTTGAACCCGCAGAGCCGCCCCGCCCGCAGCCGCCGCCAGAGCTTCTCTTCCATAGGCGTCTGATCCCTGCGCAGCTGCCTGGCGAGCTCCACAACGTCCTTGGCTCTACCCCCAGAGTGTGCTTCGGCCATACCTCTCGCCCTCACCCCAACCCTCTCCCCCAGGAGAGGGGGCAGCTGGTGGGCTTCCGATCACGAGGTGGAGGAACTCACAACCTTCCCCGCCACCACCGTCGCCACCGCCTTCCCCGTCAGCTCGAATCCCTCGAACGGCGTATTCCGGCCCATCGACTTGAACTCCGCCGCACGCACGGTCACGTCCGCCTCCGGGTCGATCACCGTCACGTCGGCAACCGCGCCTTCCGCCAGCGTTCCCGACCTCGCAAGCCCAGGATGGCTGCCGGCGCGACGGTCATCTTCGCAATCGCGTCAGCCAAGCTCAACACGCCCGGTTTGACCAGGTTCGTTATCACCAGCGACACCGCCGTCTCCAGCCCGACTATCCCGAACGCCGCGTAAGCAAGCTCCACCTGCTTATCTTCAAGCGAATGCGGCGCGTGGTCGGTCGCAATCGCGTCGATGGTGCCATCAACCAAGCCCGCCTTGATCGCCTCGACGTCAGCAGCGGTCCGCAGCGGCGGGCTCATCTTCGCGTTCGTATCGTAGCTGATAGCGCGTCGTCGGTGAGCGAGAAATACTGCGGGCACGTCTCGCAAGTCACGGCTGATGCCCTTCGCCTTCGCCGATCTTATCGCCTCCACCGACCCCGCCGTGCTCACGTGCTGGATGTGCAGCCTGCACCCGCTCAGCTCCGCGAGCAGGATATTGCGCAGGACCATTATCTCTTCCGCCTGCCTCGGCCACGGCCGCAACCCCAGTATCGTGGAGTTCAGCCCCTCGTTCATCACCGAGTCCAGCGTGAGCGACTTGTCCTCGCAGTGCGTCAGCACCGGCACGTCGAACATCCGGCAGTATTCCATCACCCGCCGCAGCAGATCCGCGCTCTGCACCGGGAACGCGTCATCGGAGATCGCCACCGCCCCGGCGTCGATCATATCGCCGATCTCCGCCATCTCCGCGCCGTCGTTGCCCTTCGTCGCCGCGCCCGACGTAAGCACGTTCACATCAGCGCGACTTGCCCTCATTGAGCACGTACTCCACCACCGCCCGGTTGTCCACCGCAGGCTTCGTGTTCGGCATCGCAAGAATGCGTCGTGAACCCACCCGCCGCCGCGGCCCTCGCGCCCGATCGCAATGGTCTCCTTGTGCTCGAATCCCGGCTCGCGCAGATGGACGTGCATATCGATCAGCCCCGGCGCGATCACCAGTGCCGCTGCAGTCCATCGTCTCGCCCTCACCCGACGGCGCAGGCTTGCCTATCCCCGCGATCCTGCCATCGACGATCAGCAGATCGCCGACCTGATCGATCCCCTGCGACGGGTCGATCACCCGCCCGTTCTTAAGCAGCAGCCACATTTGCGCCTCCTCCAAGCAAGAGATACAGGATCGCCATCCGAACCGCGACGCCGTTGGTCACCTGATCCGTTATCACCGCGAACTCCCCATCCGCCACGTCCGGCGCGATCTCGATCCCCCGGTTCATCGGCCCCGGGTGCATCACCAGCACGTCCCGCTTGCACTTCTTCAGCCGATCCTTGTTGATGCCGAACAGCCTCGAATACTCGCGTATGCTCGGGAAGAACCCGCGGTCCATCCGCTCCAACTGGATCCGCAGCACGTTCACCACATCCACGCCCTCGAGCGCCTCATCGAGATCGGTAAAGACCTTCACCGGCAGCTTTTCGATCTCGGCGGGCAGCAGCGTGCTCGGCCCGCACACGCGCACCTCCGCGCCCATCTTGCTCAGGCCCCAGATATTGGACCGCGCCACCCGGCTGTGCATAATGTCGCCGACGATCGACGACCTTCTTGCCCTCGAACTCGCCCTTGTTCTCCATAATCGTGAGCATATCGAGCAGGCCCTGGGTCGGGTGCTCGTGGGTGCCGTCGCCGGCGTTGATGACGTGCGCCTTCACGATCTGCGCTGCAAAGTGCGGCGACCCGCTCGCGCCGTGCCGGATCACGAACAGATCGACCCCCATCGCCTCGAGCGTGAGCAGCGTGTCCTTGAACGACTCGCCCTTGTTGATCGCCGACCCCGCCACGGAGATGCTGGTCGTGTCCGCGCTCATGATCTTCGCTGCAAGTTCGAAGCTGGTCCGCGTGCGCGTGGAGTTCTCATAGAACAGCGTGCAGATCGACTTCCCCCGCAGAATCGGCACCTTCTTGATCGGCCGCGACAGGATTTCCTTATGCGAGATGCGCCGTCTCCAGGATCAGCCGCAATCTCCTCCGGCGTCATGTCCTGCAATCCCAGAATGTCCTTGCGTTGAAGCTGCATACAAAGCCCTCAGCTTTCGGCCACGTTGTCACGCTGAACTTGACTCAGCATCCACCTGGATCCTGAATCGAGTTCAGATGACAGTCACTTCGCTATCATCACGGCGTCCTCGCCCTTGGTCTCGACCCAGTGCACTTCCACGATTCTCGCGTATCGCCGTCGGCAGGTTCTTGCCGACGTAGTCCGCGCGGATCGGCAGTTCTCGATGGCCGCGGTCGATCAGCACCGCGAGCTGTATCACCGCCGGCCTGCCGAGGTCCATGATCGCATCGAGCGCGGCGCGCGTAGTCCGGCCGGTGAACAGCACCTCGTCCACGAGTATCACGCTCTTGTCGGTAACGTCGAACGGTATATCGCTTGCCTTGACGTCGCGCGGAGCGGGTGGCGTAGTCGTCCCGATAGAGCGCGACGTTAAGGCTGCCGACCGTTATCTCGACGCCTTCGATCTCACCGATCAGCTTCGCGAGCCTCTGCGCCATCGGCACTCCCCGGCTCTGCACGCCGATAATGACCAGGTTCTCCGCGCCCTTGTTGCGCTCGACGATCTCGTGTGCGATGCGCTTGAGCGCGCGCCGGATCTCGCTCTCATCCATCACTTTCGTAGCATCATCCGCCATACCGACCTCCGCTCGCCTCGATTCCCGACTTCGGACTTCTGACTTCGGACCTCTGACCCACCAAAAAAGCCCTCCTGCCCGTGAGTTGGCAAGAAGGCTCGTGTGTACGCACGCGTCACTATTCGGGAATCGGGCCTTACCAGCCTCACGGGGCTAGCTTAAAGGCGACTTTGCAGTTTCGGTAATTATAGAGGCTGCCGGGGTAGCTGTCAACGGAGTCGGCCGACTTTTTTGCGCAATCTGGGGATTCGACCATCCTGTTAGAAATACCGGTTTTTGATGCAATTGTCCCGCTTTCCATTGACGAGTCAGATAATCCATGCTATACCTACATTGTGTCTGCTTGCCAGGACGCTTGCGCGTGCGCTGGCCCTCAAGGATCAGCGGCGACGCGGCCCTACGTGCTACCTGGCAGGCTCTGCACGAGACTGACCGAACTAGTAAGGAGGATAGAGGTGAAGCTTAGAACCACACGTCTGATCGTATGTGCATTACTGATAGTGGTGGCTGTCTGTGCGTCGGCCTACGCAACTCCGCAGTACCAGCTCATTCTGCGCAGTCCCATGCCTGAAGCTACCGGCCAGATCTGGACGGCCGGCATGAGCGGCTACGAGAGTTGCTACATCGGCGCGGTGAAGCTCGAGGTACGCAAGCTCAATGACGTTACGGGGCAGTATGACTTCCTGGCCTACCAGAGAACGCTCTGCGTGGACATCCTGGGAACCATCACCGCGAACTGCACCTGGTATGCCGATATTGTCACGGGCATCCCGAACTCCGTGCTCGGCGCGGACGAGGCCGAAAAAAGCGCGAACTGGGACAGAGTGGTGTGGATGGCTCAGAAGAACCCGGGCTGGTCCGTTGCCAGCGGCACGGATCCCGTCCCGTTTGGCGCCGTTGACAACGCCGGCATACAGCTCGCAGTCTGGGAGGTCATGCGCGACGGTACCACCTGGGATCTGAACAGCGGCAACTTCAAGGCGAAGTCGTTCTCGGCCAGCGGGATCTCGGAATCGGCTTATGGCTTCTTCACCGCGTCCGACGGCTTCACGCTCGGCTACGGCACGAACCATGGCTACTTCGAGGCGACCAACTGGGATGAGGACGGCAACAAGCTCCCCGGCAGCGGCCAGGATCAGTTGTTCTTCATTCCCGAATACACCCGTCCGCCCGTGCCCGAGATTCCGGCCGCAATGCTCTGCCCGCTTGGCCTGCTCGCCATAGGGGCCATCAGGCGCAGATTCGCGAAGTAACACGCGGATGCATACCCCTTGATTCTGCGGCTGGCGGAACACTGTTCCGCCAGCCGCGCTCCATTAAGCCCTGCTCCAAGAAAACCGCTTCCATGAGCCAGTTTCCTATTGACGAACTGGCGAATCGGTGCTATAAGTACGCAGACACTTCCTATCGTTGCTATACTAGATTGACAGGGAGGCGAAGCGGGAGTATGACCAGAACAGCAATCGCAGTACTGGCAGTTGCGGCGGTCGCGTTTTCCGGCTCGGCGGCGCGGGCATCCGACTGGAACGGCCTTATTGTGGGAGAGCAGTATTTGCTCTCGGTAAGCGAGTCCCCGTTGACACTGACCGGCACGATTCGGCAGTACGATGCGAGTAACAACAATATTGCCTACACCGGCGCCGTGCGCTACTGCCTGCCCGATATATCGGTCAGCAGCGCCACGGTCAGCCCGTTCTGGGCAGTCTGCATCGATACGCGCGAACTATCGGCAGACCAGGAGGGCGCGGTCCTCATGCAGGGCTGGGGAGCCGGATCAACGCCTCTGACGGACCCGGGCCGGCTGAATGGGACCGTGCTTGATGCGAACGCTTGGGCACACACGACGTATTTGTTCAGCCAGTTCGGACCCGACATCGGCGATATGACGGATGTGCAGAAGCAGGCCTTCCAACTCGCCACCTGGGAAGTCATGAGCGGCGACGGCATAGCCGGCGCCGACTGGAACGCCGGCAGCTTCACCGCAACTAACGTCTCCGGATCCGTCCTGACCCAGGCCAATGCCTACGTAGCGGCTGCCTACAACGACACCGACAACGCATTCACCGACTGGGTTGCTGGTGGTGGGGCCAACAGTTCGTTGTACTTCAGCGGCGTGTTCAACACCAACATAGCGGCGTATCAGGACTATCTGGTCTATGCGCCGGCTGAGGTGCCCAACATCCCGCCGGTCGTCCCGGAGATTCCGGCCGCCCTGCTCTGCCCGCTTGGCTTGCTCGCCATAGGGGCCATCAGGCGCAGATTCACGAAGTAGCCTAAGCGGCTGCATACCCCTTGATTTGCGGCTGGCGGAACACCGTTCCGCCAGCCGCGTCCTGTCTTCCCACACTGCTCCTCCGAGAGATGCCCCTCGCCATGCACTGAATCGGACCAGCCTGTCACAAATACCAGTTTTTGTGTTGATTACTGTGTTTTGTACCGACATGCGTGCGATTGGCACCGAATGTGAAGCTTACTCGCTTGGCAGGGTCCATACGGCCCTTCAGAGAAGCGAAGGAGAGAGAAGTGATAATGAGAAACACTCGTTTGACAGTGTTGGCGGCTTGCCTGATTCTGGCCATCTGCGTTTCCGCCAACGCCACCGCTCCCGGCTACCAGCTCATCCTGCGCAATCCGATGCCCGCGGCTACCGGCTACGTCTGGACGACCGGAATGAGCGGCTTTGAGAACTGCTACCTGGGGCCGGTCACGCTGGAAGTGCGCAAGCTCAACGAATCCACGGGCGCTTATGATTTCCTGTGCTACCAGCGCTCGCTGTGCGTCGATCTGCTCGGCACCATCACCACGAACTGTACCTGGTACGCCGACCTCTCGACCAACTTACCCAACGGCGTTCTTGGCGCCAACGACGCCGACAAAGCCGCTAGCTGGGACAGGGCCGTGTGGATAGCGCAGACGAACCCCGGCTGGACGTATACCGAGGGGTCCGAGGCATTCAACGCGGTGCAGAACGCCGGCCTGCAGGTCGCGGTTTGGGAAGCGCTGCGCGACGGCGGCAGCTTCGACCTCACCGGCGGCAACTTCAAGCTCGGCTCCACCTCCGGCGGCACGTCGATCGCGACTGCTGCCGAGCAGTTCTTCACGGACTCGAGCGATTTCACACTTGGCTATGCTGACGGGCATCCCTACTTCCAGGCCGGAAACTGGGATGCGGACGGCAACAAGCTGAGCGGCTGCGGCCAGGATCAGTTGTTCTTCATCAGCGAGACCAACGTCCCGACCGTTCCCGAGTTCCCCGTCCCGATCCTCTGCCCGCTCGGCCTGATGCTCGTAGGCGCGATCAGGCGCAGATTCGCAAAGTAAGCAAGCTGTGTCAACACAGCAGACGCAGAACGGCCGGCGGAGCATCGCTCCGCCGGCCGTCCCTTGAATATTCAATATTCAATACACAATAATCAATACTCAATCCCCTGGCGGAGGGGGTGGGATTCGAACCCACGGTGGCTTTCACCACGACGGTTTTCAAGACCGTTGCCTTAAACCGCTCGACCACCCCTCCACGCAGCCGATCCAAGCGTGAATCGGGCTTTCGCTCAGACTCCGCTGATAGATTATACCGCGTTAGGGCGCGCGTTGCCAGCGTGGGAGTAGGGTCGGGCCGGGGGAGCCTCGTCTTCTACGGCGCAGAACGATGGGATCATCGCTCGGAGGCAGTCGAGCGTTTCGGCCTCGCTGCCGGTGTCGGCGGTGCTTTGCAGCCCTCGCAGCGCCCGTTCCATTTCGGCGGGCGCGAAGTAATCGTTCCGTCGCACGTGGAACAGCCCGGGCCACTGCGACTCCTCCATGCATTCGTCATCCGATATGAGGCGCTCGTGAAGACGCTCGCCGGGGCGCGCGCCTCTAAACTCGATCGGAATATCCACGCCCGGCCGCAGCCCGCAGAAACAGATCATGTCTCTGGCAAGGTCGAGTATGCGGACCGGCTCGCCCATATCGAGCAAGTAGAGGCGGCCCGACTCCCCGACCGCCCCGGCCTGCAGCACGAGACGGATCGCTTCGGGGATGGTCATGAAGTAACGTGTCATTTCCGGGTCGGTCACGGTTACGGGTCCGCCATGCCGGATCTGGTCGCGGAACATCGGCACCACGCTGCCCCGGCTTCCCAGCACGTTGCCGAACCTGATGGTAACAAACGCCGTGCGCGGCCACGCATCGGCGCCGGCGCGGATCACCTGCTCGCAGACCCACTTGGTAGCTCCCATTACGCTGCACGGGTCCGCGGCCTTATCCGTCGAGATCATGACCATGCGCTCCACACCGCGCCGCCCGCACGCTCCTACGACATTCTCCGTGCCGATTATGTTGTTGAGCACCGCCTCCCGGCAGTTGGACTCCATCATCGGAACGTGCTTGTGGGCGGCCGCGTGAAAGACCACCTCCGGAGCGAACTGGCTGAATACCTGATCCACTCGCTTCCCCTTGGACACATCGGCAATCACGCAGTGGCAGCGCGCCGTCACTTCGGGGTATTCCGTGCGCAGTTCCTGGTCGATGTTGTAGATGGAGTTCTCGCCGTGACCGAGCAGGATCATCGACGCGGGTGACTGCCGGGCGATCTGGCGGCACAGCTCCGAGCCGATCGAGCCGCCCGCGCCGGTGATCAGGACGCGCCTGTCCCTGATGTAGCCGGCGATTTCGGCCGTGTTCACGTCTGCCTGGGGGCGCCGCAGGAGGTCCTCGACGCTGAAGTCGGCCAGCGACGCCCCGCCCGACAGGAGCGCATCGCGGACGTATGGAACCTTCCTGACCGGCAGTTGCTGCCGCCTGCATTCGAGCACATAGTCGCGCAGCCGTCCGCACGATCCCTCCGGCAGCGCCACTATCACTTCATCCATGGCTCGTTTCCTGAGAAGCTCTCTGATACGGTCGATAGGGCCGAGGACAAGCGCGGGACCTATGTAGAGGCCGTGTTTGGTGGCGTCGTCGTCGAGGAATCCTATCACGCGGTAGTCCGCCAAGGACGGATCCTCGCGAATGGACCGCAGCACCCGACACCCGAGTGTTCCGCCGCCCAGTATTACCACGCGCCGGCCGCCGTTTGTCTTCCGTCCGGTGAGTGCCGAGGCATCGCCTCGATGCCGCGCTGCGCACAGCGCCCGCAGCGCGATCCTGCTTCCTCCCGTGGCAAGAATGCAGCCCAGCCACGTCACCACGATCACCGAGCGCGGAAACCTGGTGCCGTGCACCATGATCTGATATGCCGCCAATCCGGCGATGCCGATCGAGTTGGCGATAACGACCCGCCAGAGCACTTCGAGACCGGCAAACCTCCACTCGCGACCATAGAGCCGAAGTCGCGCGAACGCCGCCACGTAGATCAACGCGCCCACGGGCAGGCACTCCGCCGCCGGGCGCGCGTAAGTACTGTACAGTGCGCCGAACGGCCGCCCCTCGAACCTCAGGCCGAGCGCCGCCGCAACCGACAGCACAAGCGCCGCCACGTCCGCGCCGACAAGCGCGGCAGTGACCGCGCGCGCGCGTGTTTTGCGGTAGAAGACTCGCCAAGTCTGTCCCATAACGCGCCAACCGTCAGGAGTTGATGCATCGCGCCCTCAATAGGCGCACGTAATGAGTTCGCGGGGCTATCCGTCCGCCGTCGAGCTGATACTGCGTTCCGAGCTGTCCCGATCGCCCCCGTAGTTGTCGTAGTAGCCGTAGTAATAACCGTAGCCGTAGCTGCGGCGGCGCATGTCCACGTTGTTGAGCACCAGCCCAATCAGGGGCGCTCCTATCTGCGACAGAGAGCGCATAGCCGCGTGCAGGTGCGGCTTGGGCGTCTCGTTCGCCATTACGACCAGCACCACCCCGTCCGCTATCGTCGATATGACCTGAACATCGCTGAGGCCGAGCGCCGGCGGGCAGTCGATCAGGACCATGTCGTAGCTCTCCGCCAGTTGCCTGAACAGTTCGCGGCTGGGCTGCGAGTTGAGCAGCTCAGCCGGATTCGGCGGAGTAGGGCCGGCGGGCAGGCAGTAGACGCCTTCGGCGGTGGTAGGCACAATTGTGTCTTCGAGCTTGCTCTTCCCCGTCAGCACCGTAGTCAGACCTGTGCCCGACGGGCTCTTCACCATCCTGTGAAGCGAAGAACAGCGCATATCGGCGTCCACGAGCAGCACTCGCTTGCCGTCCATTGCTGTCGCTATCGCCAGGTTGGTGACCACCGTGGACTTGCCTTCGGACCTGCACGCGCTGGTGACCGCCAGGGTCCTGAGAGGGCGCTCCACACCGGAGAAGGCGATGTTGTTGCGAAGAATGCGGAAGCTCTCCAGCAGTGCGAAGTTGTGCTCCCCTTCGGCTATGATAGGCTGAGAGCCGGGCCCGACCACTGGCACCTGTGCCAGCGTCGGCAGGCCCGTGGTCTCCTCGGCTGCCGACTGATCGTGCACGTGGCTGTCGAGCCGTTCCACTACTATGGCCACCACCACGGCGGCCAGCACGCCAAGGCACAGGAATAGGGCGGCATTGTTCATGCGATTCGGGTAAGCAGGCGACGAAGACACCCTGGCGCGAGAGACCAGGGTTCCGTTTGGCAGCATCGCCTGCTCGCTCAACAGCAGCGTGTAGTAGTTGGTCGAGAGCATCTCGTAGGTGCGCTGCAGCAGCGTGGCGCGCCCAACGAGTTCGTTGAACTCCTGCTCTCTGGCCGGCAGCGACTGTGCCTCGCCCTTCCGGGCGGCGAGTTCGCCCTGAATGGCCCGCACTCTGGCGGTGCTGGCTGAAGCAATGGCGACATCAGTCGCGTATCTCGCCAGCAGCGTATCGTGCACCGGATTTCGGGCGGTCTGAGTGGAGCCGACGAAGGTCTGCGTAAACTGCTTGAGCCGGCCCTGCTCCTGGCCAATGCGGTTCTCGATGGCCTTGACCTCGGGCGATTGCGGCGTATACTCCTCGAGCAGGGCGATGCGTTCGCTGTTGAGCGATTGGATCTTATCGACGATCGCGTCGTAGTGCGGGTTCCGGGTGACGGAAGTGCTCGTCATCACGTAGGGCCGCTCCTGCCGCAACTGCTGCTCCAGCGCCGCGGTCTCACGCCGGCTCGCCGTGGCCTCGGTTCTGGCGGCGTCGAGTTCGAGCGTCATCTGGGCGACGTGTTCCGCGGTCTTTGTGATCTGGGTTTGCGGGGCGAACAGGCCGGTCCTGCGCTTGAACGCCGACAACTCCGCGTTTGCTTTCGCGAGATCGCTTTCCGCGACGACCATCTTCTCCTCGGCGTAGCGGCGGGCCTGCCTGGTGGCCTGATTGTTCTCCTGCAGGTCCCGCCGGAAGTAGGTGTTGGCTATGGAGTTGGCGAGGGCCGCCGCCGCGTCGGGGTTGTAAGCCCTGCCCGTTACCACGATCACGTCGGTGTTCTTCTTGTTGGAGATCCGGTATGCCCATCTCGGCAGATGAATGCGGCCGAAGCCCGACCCGCGCAGTCTCGGGTCCATCGCGTGGTAGGCCTCGTCGAGAAGATCGGCGCCGGCTATGACTTCCACCTGTGTGTCCACCGACCGGCTGCGGGTCAGCGCCTGAACGTCGCTGAGCCAGGGGACGTCGTTTGCTGTCACCGGAGCCCCCGCGCGGGAGCCGGCGACGACCATCTTGGCCGACGACTCGTAGATGGGCCGTGTCAGCACTGTGTAAAGCAGCCCGAGTGCGAAAACGACCGCCACCGTCACCAACATGACCAGGCGCCGTCGTGACAGCACCGACAGCAGGTCACGCAGCTCAGGCGCGTCCGCCTCGTCCCGGAACGGCGCGTCGCCGGTGACATTCGCGAGTGCGGTTTCGCCCACTTGGGTGTCGGCTAGCTCGTGCTGTGACATAGTTGAACCACCCTAACGTGCGGTCTATGGCGCGAACGGTGAGAGCAGAAAGGCTATAGCGGACAGCGACCTCAGCACGGTATTCCCGTCCGGTCTGCCGGTCTGCGGCACGTAGACGACGTCACCCGGTTTGATCTCGGGGTTGCTCTGACTGTCTCCGCTTTTCAGGAACTTGTGGAAGTCATACGCCTGCCGCGTCTGCTTGCCGTCCACGGTGCGTATGATCACCACAGACCCCACGTTGCCCCGCTTCTCTACGCCCTTGGCCAGTCCCAGCGCGTCGGAGAGCGTCAGACGCTGGCCGTTCCTGACGGCGAAGTAGCCCGGGTCCCTGACGTAGCCGAGAACCGCTATCCGGGAGGTGTCTTCCGGCACCACCACCAGATCGCCCGGGCTCAGTCTGACGGTCTGTTCTTGCTTGCCGTCGCGAATGCCGGAAAGAAGGTCGATCGTTTCGGACTCTCCGCCCGGATGGGTGACCGTGACGCGATCGAGCGCGGCGTCTTCCGTGGTGCCCCCGGCCAGAGTCAGCGCTTCGACAATGCCTGCCGTGTCCTTTCGTACCCTGTACATGCCTGGGCTTCTGATCCTGCCGGCGATGTAGACCGGCAGCGTCTCCTGAGCCTCGATAGTAACCACATCTCCGCTGCTCACGCGCAGATCCGACGCGGGCTCGCCACGAAGCGCGTCCACCAGCTTGACCGACTCACGTTGGCCGCCGGCGGCGCGCAGAACGATGGCGTTACAGTCCACTGGATCGGTTCCGGCCGTCAGCCCGCCAGCAGCCGCAAGGGCCTCGGTGATGCGCCAGCCGGCCTTGAGATCGTAGAGACCGGGCCGGTCAACGCTTCCCAGCACGTAGACGCGCTGCATCCTCGGGGCCTTCAGCGTGACGTTGACCTCGGGCGCGCGGAGTCTGCCGCAGAGGCTGGTGGTCAGTTGGCCGGCGATCTCCTCGAGGGTCTTGCCGCTCACGGTGACCTCGCCGGCGGCCGGGAAGCTCACGATGCCGTCGGCGGGTACGTAGAAGTCTCCCGAGAACTCGGGATGCCGATTCACCGTGACGGTGATAGTGTCCTCGGGGCCGGCGCGATATGACGGGGAGGACGAGTTGACTGCCTGATCTGAAGAGACGAACGTGCCCGGCAGCAGCACTAGCAGGCCAACGGCCGCGGTCAGGCCGCGGCACATAGCAGGGCGCATCTTCGGTACGCTCATCTGTCACCCCCCGTTCCATGAGAGATCCTCCGGCCGTATTGCGACTACTGGACGCCGGCCGACAGTTGCCAGTTTTCCCACACCATCCCGTTGCTAATCACATACTGTTAATGTAGAATCAATGACAAACCATGTGAGTGCATAGCAGCCGCATGTAACATGCAGATGTGTGGCCGCTCACGTGATCATGGATAACGTCTGGTCGCATATTTGATCGACCAGGCTCAGAGCCATGTGCGAATACATAGGCAGAGCCAGCGCACTGCGCGAGACTGTCTCGGAGTTGACCAGCCCGTCGGCACAGCCCAGGCCCAGTCTGCCGTAGAGCGTCTGGTTGTGGAGCGCCGGGTAGAAGTAGCGCTTGGTCTGGATGCCGGCCGCCTTCAGACGCTCGTATAGCCCGTCTCGATCCAGCGGCAGTACACTCGCATCGACGAGCATGACGATGTAGTTTCGGCAGGACGTGCAGTGGTCCGGTATCCGCTGGAAGCTCAGACCCTCGATGCCGCCGAGGCGTTTCATATACCGGGCCATTATCCGCGCCCGATTCGCGATCCACGTGTCGAGCCTGGCCAGCGACCAGCGGCCCACCAGCGCGTTGATCTCGGTCATTCTGGCGGACAGGCCCAGCCGGGTCATGTCCTCGCCGTCCGCGGCCTTGCCGTAGTCTCGCAGTGAACGTATGCGCTCGGCGATACGGCCGTCATTTGTGGTCACGACTCCTCCCTCGATGGCGGTGACCACCTTCGTCGGGCTCATGCTGAAGACCTCACCGGCGCCAAACCCGCCGAGCGGCCGGCCCTTATATGCGCTGCCCAGGCCCTGGGCGCTGTCATAGACAAGCGTCAGCCCGTGCTTGCCCGCGAGACGCTGGTAGGCGTCCAGGTCGCCCGGCACGCCGAATATGCAGACCGGGTAGATGGCTGACGTGCGCTCGGTGATCAGGGCTTCGGCTTCGCCCGCGTCCATCGTGAAGCTGTCCGGTTCGCAGTCGCAGAACACCGGCTTCAGATCGTTCCACAGCAGGGCGTGCGCGGTCGCGGCGAAGGTAAAGGCCGGCACTATGACCTCACTGCCTTTGGGCAGGCCCAGGGCCTCGATCAGCAGAATAAGGCCGCTGGTGCCGCACGAGACCGCGACAGCGTGCTCGGTCCGCGTCCGCGCGCGGACTTCTTCCTCCAGCAGCGCGACCTGCCGGCCCGTCGTGATGCGGCCCGATTCGAAGACGCTCCGCATCTCCCCGGCCAGTTCCTCCAGGTCGGGTAGGGTGGGGAAGAAGACCGGGACAGGACCATGCTCTAGTGTGTTCGTCTCCGTCAGCTCCACATCGGCGCCTCCGTGAATCGCTCCACATAGTGGCGAGTCATATACAGACCTCTGCTATACGCTCCGAACAGGCAGGGCATCTTCTCCCCGCAAAGGATTCGCACCACCCACTCCGGATAGCGGCCCCCCGCGGCGTTGGCGAGGGGAAAACCGCCGCCGAAACGAGGGTTGACCTCCGAAAGGCAGGGACCGTCGTTCGTAAGGAACGCCTGCAGCGTGATGGGCCCTCTGGCTCCACCTGCCGAGCATGCCTCCAGCACCTGTGCCAGCCATTGGCGAAGGTCATCGTCGGGGATTGTGATTCCCTGAACCGACTCACCACCGACCGTCTTGATCCGCAGCCTTGGTACATAGTGGAGGGGCGCGCCGTCGAAGTCTATGAAGGCATCGATGGTGATCTCCGGGCCGGCCACTCTCTCCTGGACTATCGGGTCCGGCACCAGCGCAAGCGCGGCTTCCAGGCTATCATCGCTTACCCGGAACGCGTTCTGACTCGCGCTTCCCTGGCGTGGCTTGATAAACAGATCATCGGGCATCGGGTCGTGACCGACGCGTTCGGGCAGCCAGGACCGTGGGGTCCTGATTCCCTTCCTTGAGAAGAACTCCACGGTAAGCCACTTGTCGGCCGCTATCCTGACGAACGTCTCGGAAGAGATCAGCGGATGGCAGCCGCGCTCGGCGAACAACCGCGCGTTCGACGCGAGTGGCAGCAGTTCGGTATCGATGGTGGGCACCAGCAGGCCGACAGCCTGTTCTTCGATCAATCGTACCAGACAATCGAGGTAGTCCGGCGCGGACAAACTCGGCATCGCAAACGCGCCGTCGGCGACGTAGAGCGCGGGCGCGAGTGGGTCCATGTCCGCCGCAAGCACGCGCCCACCTGCCGGATGGGCCGCGTCCTGAAACGCTCTGACCAGCGAGGCTCTGCGACCGGCGCTCGTAATCAGCACGTTCATTGCCGCGCGCCACCTCGATTCTTCGCTAGTACGAACATGCAGTGACCGTGGTCCTCGGGCAGCGTGTAGCGCTTCTCGACGGTGAAATACGCGCTCACGGCCCGCGTGATCGCTTCCATCGAGGTCTCACGGCTGCTGTCTATCTTCCAGAGCCGGCGGTAGTCGCTGTCCCGGTGTCGTGGCAGCAGCCGGAGCACCGCGCGCTTGACAGCTCGCGGAACCGGGAGGCAGACCAGCCGGCAGCGTGACGACGTCACTCTGAACGACGCGTATAAGCGCAGATCGTCCACCGGCAGTGTGAGAACGACATAGCGCCTGGCCACCTTCCATAGCTGTCGCATACAGGCGTCGAACTCGCTGAACGGAACGTGGTGCAGCACCCTCGCGCACAGGACGACGTCGAACGAGTCCTCGGCGAACTTCGTATCCAGATCCTGCACGGCCACCACGTGGTCCGGGACGAGGCCTGCGTCTATGTCCGCCGTCGTCAGCTCCACTCCGCGCTCCCGGAGCACTCCCGAGGACACCTTCGGCCCGATCCCGACCTCCAGGACCTCAGCCGGCTCCAGTGCGAGCACCTCGCTCAACTGATACCAGAACGTCAGCATGCGTTCCCTGGTGACGTAGCCCGAGAAGCCGTAGCCGCGTTCGACCGTGCCGGCCGCCGGTTTTGTATTGTGGCATTGCTTTCCGATTGTCATCTCGCCTCCGTCTGCTATGGTTCCCTGAACCTGGGCATCGTCGCGGAGCCGACAGGGCACGCCCCCTGACGCTTGATCACCTTCCATGCAGTCGCGCACGCTATCCTGAAGTCGAGCCACAGCGACCGGTGGTCGATATACCAGAGGTCCAGCTCGAATCTTTCATCCCAGGAGAGGTGGTTTCTGCCATTGACCTGCGCGTAGCCGGTGATGCCGGGCTTCACGCCGTGCCGGCGGCGCTGATCGGCGGAATACCGTTCCAGGTAATCGATCAGCAGAGGTCTCGGCCCGACCATGCTCATCTCGCCCTTGATGACGTTGAACAACTGCGGCAGCTCGTCCAGACTCGCCGCCCGCAGCATGCGTCCGAGCCGCGTCACCCTCATTCTGCTTGGCAGCAGCTCACCGCGCTCATCTCGCTGCTGGGTCATCGTGCGGAACTTGTAGAGCGTGAACAGCTTCTCGTGCAGGCCCGGACGCCGTTGGGCGTAGATGATGGGCCGTCCCATTGAGACGGCTATGCATGCGGCAGCAATTGCCATGATCGGCGCCAGGACTAGCATCAACAACGCAGCCGCCACTACATCGAGTATGCGTTTTGCCGCCATCAGGTCATCTCCTTCCAAAACGCGGAGCTCTCGTTCCCTTCGTGGCGAACTCGACAGCGCCGCGGAGCAGTCGCGAGAGAGTTCATGCCACGATCCCGAGAACCTGTGCGTAGAGAGCCTCGTATGCCTCCAACACGCGAGGCAGCTCGTGATCGGCCATGCTTTCCCTGCCGCGGCGCGCCATGTCGCCGGCCTCGTCTGGATGCTCGATAACCCTGCTCATGGCTCGCGCAAACCCCTCCACATCGCCGACTCTCACCAGTACGCCGCGACCGCCCTCCAGAAGGTCGCGCGTGCCGCGAATATCGGAGCCGATCGTGGGCAATCCCATGCTCAGCGACTCCATCACCGTCCGCGGGCAGCCCTCTTGTGCCGACGGCAGCAGCGCGGCGGTCGATGACGCCATCAGAGCCGGAACGTCCTTGCGGTAGCCCAGGAACCGCACGCCGGCCGAGACTCCGAGCCTATCGGCCAGCCCTTGCATTGGCTTCAGCGTAGGCCCCCTGCCCGCAAGCGCCAGATACGCCGTGTGCCTGCATCGCACGATCGCCAATGCGAGCAAGGCGTCCTCGTGCCGCTTGCGCGGTATGAACTCGGCGACCATCACAAACAGCGGCGCTCCCTCTGGGACACCGATCTCCCGGCGCACGGCCCGAACCTGATCCGGCCCGATGGAAGCCGGGTCATAAACGGTTGTGTCGATGCCGGACGATCCGCCGGGCATGAAGTGGACGTTGGCCGGCGAAGCCAGAGCGTGATCCAGCGCGGCCTGCCGGTCCTCCTGGTTGATCACGACGAGATGATCGGTCCAGCGCGAGGCAAGCTTCTCGGCAGCCAGAAAGGCCCTATTTCGCAACCACGGGCCGCCCTCGTAGAAGTGGAATCCGTGCGCTGTGTAGACCACGGCCAGGTCACTCCGCTTTCGCATTGTGCGCAGGGCGCAGCGCGATATGAACGCGGCCACCGGCGTGTGGACGTGGACGATGTCATACCCCTGGCTTTCCACAAGCGCGCGGAGGGCGGACGGACACCGTACGACCGACCTGATATCCCACGGCTTGCGAGACCATTGGATGTCCCAGGTGTTGTCGAACGCCTCCCGGCACACGTCGCAAGCCCGCACCCCTCTGGCGGCGGCATCAACACGCCAGCCGCGCGCGCGGAAGTGCCTCCCCACGGGCGATAAGAACGCCCTGAGCGTGCCTGACACCGTTGTCACCATCAGCAGGCTGGTCATTGCGCCGCCTCCACGCGGGCCCGCGCCCTGCCGGCGGCCCGGGAGGCCGATCTGGCAGCGTAGACCAGGTATCCGTAGAGTATGAAAACGCAGTGCCACCCGACCACTCTCAGGCGCGCGGCGGTACCCAGATTGTCGTTGGCGTAGGCTATCAGCAGGAACCAGGCCGCAGCCTGGCACAGCAGCAGCGCGCTGCCGCGGTCGAGGTAGTGCCGCTTCTTCCAAACCTGGATCGCGACGAACAGCAGCACCGGCACCTCTGTGATCATGGCCACAAGCGCCTGGCTTCTGCTCGCCTGATAGGGAAACGGCCCGAATACGTTGCTGATCAGGCTGTAGGCGTAGAGCGGCAGGAAGCGAGGATCGGTCACGCTCGGCAGCGCCACTCCGAGATTGCTGCCGGCTCCGGTCTCGCTGAAACCGGCCCTGTAGCTGCCGAGTCTTTCCAGGCGTTCGGAGCCGGGGCTGATTCCCTGTGCGCTCGCCAGCCACACTGTCAGAATCGCCATCGCCGCAAGACCCGCCAGCGATTGCAGTCGGACCCTGCGCCGGCGTAGTTGAGAGGCTATGCCGAATGCGGCCCAGATCAGCACGCCGAGCAGCACGGACGCGCAGGCGTACCAGCGGAAGCTCTGCAACAAAACCAGCAGCGGGACAAGGGCAGCGATGATCGCAGTCTTCCCCAGCATCGACTTCGAGTACATCAGCCGCAGGACCAGATAGACCGCGGTCAGGTGCAGCAGGTATATCCAGGCATCGCGGTAGAGTGAGAGCAGCGTGAACGCCATTCCGCTTGGGTAGAGACCGATCAGAGCGATCACCAGCGCCGCGGGCTTTGCTCCCGATACGGACGTGCCACGGCGATCGGCGTGCGCGGCGAGAAACCTGAACACCAGCAATGCCGGCACGACGCAGGCGCAGCCGACCAGGCAGTTCGCCAGCTTGTAGGGGAATATGTCGGTCACGCCGGTCGCCTTCATCGCGAAGCCGAGCATGAGAGGATATATGTTGAGCAGCGGCGTTTCCGACCCATCGGCGATGTCTCTGGCCCAGCGGTAGTAACTCCCGCCGTCGTCGCCCTCGTTTGCGAACGGTGACAGGCCCTCTTTGCCTATGGAGACCGACCAGTGATGCAGGATTAGAAGCAGCGCCAGCCGCAGGACACACACGACAACGATCACCTGCCACACGACGCGCCCATCCGTGCGGCGCTTCGCCGCCTGCGCCGTCCGTACCCGATCATATACAACGCCTCGCCCTATACTCATCCCACTGCATCCTCAGTCGCCGATGTGAGCCAACTCGCGCGGCGACTCGCCTCCAAGAAGCTGCTCGTAGATCGCCGCCCATCGATCCACAGTCACTTCGAGATCGTAGTTGGCGACGGTGTGCGCCCGTCCCTGTTTACCCATCCAGCCCAATTCAGCCTCGGACCGCGACATCATAAGCGTCATCGCCCTCGCGAGCGCATCATGGTCGCGAGGTCCAACGAGCAGCCCACTAACTCCGTCCTCGACGACCTCGCGGTTGCCTCCGACGTCCGTCGCGACGATGGGCAGTTCGGCCGCCGATGCTTCGAGCAGCACGACCGGCATCCCCTCCCAGGCCGAGGACATCACGTAGGCGTCGGCGGCGTTCATCAACGCGCGGATGTCCGTGCGCCTGCCTAGAAAGAGCACGCGACCGTCAATGCCGAGCCGGCAAGCGATTTCCTGAGCCTGACCCATCAGCGCTCCCTGTCCCACCAGCAGCAGCCGAGCGTCCCTCCCGGCATCCAGTGCCTTTGCAAAGGCCATCAGGAGATTGGGGTGGTCCTTTGCGGGCATGAAGTTGCCTACCGCAAGCCATACGAACTCGTCTCCCAGCCCAAGCTCGGTCCGCATCGGGCGCCGCTCGCTTGCATCTTTCCGGAAGAGCTTCGTATCGATGCCGTTTGGGACTACCGCGATATCGCCGCCGGGCACGGCGCCGACCTCGACGTAGCGCTGTGCAGCCGCGTGGCTGATCGACGTCGTCAGATCGGCAAGACGATGCGTGGTGCGGTACGCGAGTTCCCTCCAGCGCCCGCCTTCGTTCATGTTATGAGCCGTGCATATCAGAACAGGAGTGTGCGCGAACGGCCGCACCAGCCGGCCCAGCAGGTTCGCGTGCACCATGTGGCAGTGCAGTACCTCGACTTTGCGGCGGCGCAGAATGCGGATCAGACGGATCGCGCCTCTTGGATCGGGGACCTTCCTGCGCATATCGAGGCAATCGACCGGCACGCCCGCCTCGGCCAGTTCTTCGCCGAACTCCATCAGGTCGAGCATGGTTATGATGTGAGTGTCCCAACCGCGCTGCTTGAGTCGCGACGCGACGTTGACCACCTGGTTCTCCGCGCCCCCGCGCGAAAGGCCCGTGATGAGGTAGGAGACTCTATTGCCGACTGTCATACCGAGCGTCCTTTCTCACGCCGCGTCGTAACGTTTTCCGAGTCTGCCCAGGACCCCATCCCAGACGGCTCTAGCGTGCATCTTCGCGCGCTCGCCGCGATCCGGCGCGGACGCCAGATCCAGCCCAAGCGTGCACGATTGGCGCACCAAGTGCCACGCGAGCCGGCGAAGGTCGGGGAATGATCGGGCGTGCGTGTAGATGCAGTTGCGGTTGCTGTAGTAGAGTCTGCCCGGGCTCTGCAGGTAGCGCAGCCTCGTGTACCACAGCACCTTGACCAGCCGGGGCGATCCCACGATCTCGTGCCGGATCACGGCGTCCGGGACGGCAATCACGGAGTTCGGGCGATATCTATGCACCCTCATCGAGTACTCGAAGTCGTCGAAGGCGAAATAGAACTCCTTCCGCACCAGCCCGACCTGCTCGATGACGCCTTTCGAGATCATCGGGCCCTGCCAGGTGAAGTAGAGATCGCCGCGGACCGGGCGTGATGAGCTCAATAGCTCACCGGCGATGCTGATGCTCAGTCCTCTCCGAGTCCGCATGACGCTGTGCGGCGTGCCCTTGCTGTCCCTGGGCAGCGGCACGACGACGCAGCCGGGGCGGCCGTGCTCGAGCAGCTTTTCGAGACAGTCCCGCGCCGGAATGGCGTCGTCATCGAAGATCCAGACCCAGTCGTAGTCGCGCTCGAACGCCCACTTCATGCCCGAGGTAGAAGCCGGTGGAGGCCCCCAGGTTCTCATGCTGGTTCAGCGCATTGACCGTCGCGAAGCTCTCGGCCAGCATCTCTGCGGTGCCATCCGTGCTGGCGTTGTTCACCACGACGATGCCGTCCAGTGGGCGTGTCTGAGCGTTCAGCGCGCTGAGGCACTCCGACAGCAGTTCTTTGCGATTGTAGGTCAACACCACTGCGCAAACGCGTTCGCTCATATCGCCGCCGTGACCTCCTGCAACGATCTTTTGAGGGCCATCGTCTTGATCCCGGTCCGCCAGATCCGCTCGATCTGGCCCGCGTTCTCGCCGATGAGCGCGTGTATGGTCTGGGTCAGGTGCGATATATCCGACGCATAGTCGTCGAACGCGACCACTCCACCGGGCGACAGCTTGTGCCAAACGAGGTAGAAGTCGCTTCGTACGTAGTCGGCGCTGTGGTTGCCGTCGATATAGGCGAACGCGATGGAATCGGAGGGGATGTCCACGCTCTTCGAATCCTGGGCCAGCGTGATCACGTTGGTGCAGCCCCGCACTATGGAGTCGTAGACGTCCCTCTGCGTCCGGCCCTTGAGCTGCCGATTGTATGCGTCGGCCATGGTGTGTCCGCAGTCGCTGAGGGTCAGGTCGGCATTTGGGTCGAACACATCGATGGAGTATAGCCGCTTATCCGGCGCCAGCGACCCCAGCAGCCTGGACAGCTTGTAGGTTCCGCCGCCCAGAAACGCGCCGATCTCGACGAAGTCCCCCTCGATCTCGCAGAGCCTCTCCTCGATCACAATGTCCAGAAGCCGCTCGTATCCCGAGAGGTCCGACCATACAGGGGGCGGCGCGAAGCCATACCGCACCCGGAACCATACCGGCTTGACGGCGCTCTTGATCCAGACCGGCGTCACCCTTCTTATCAGCGATTGGCGCGTACCCATCTTCTCGGTCACCTCCTGTCGCTCGACGGTTTGCCGAGCGCGACGCATATAGTCGGGACAAGTGTCGTTCCGGAAACAGCTTTGAGCAGCTTGGCCGCGCAGTAGACGAGCGTGCCCGTCATTGGCCTGCCTTTGATGCGGGCGAGTTGGCGGAAGATGTCGATCTGGTCGCGCATGCCCAGCCTCTTCGGTCTGAGACGGATTGGCTCGTGGGAGGCGGTCCGGAGGATTCTCACGAGCTCTCTCTCGGTGCCGCCTCGCATGCCGCAGCGCAGCAGTGTGTGCCAGCTTTCATCGCGCCTGACTCTCTTCGAGAGCCACCTGGCGGCCGGCAGCGCGAGCGCGTCGGGAAGGTAGTTGATGAGCGGCAGGCCTGTCGTGTGAACGTCGATCGGGCTGTATCGATGCGGGGTCTGATTCACGAACAGGATGCCTCCGGGTCTGATCGTCTCCCAGATGCTGGGGAGCAGGGATGTTCGCTCTCCCGGAAGCAGATGCTCATACACTCCACTCAGCGTTACGTGATCGAAGTCGCGCATGCCGTCGGGGAGGCGGTCTCCCGACGGTGAACGCACGAGTCTCACGCCGTTCACGTGGTAGTGTTCGGCCCGGAGCTTTGCGACCGCAAGCAGTCGCTCATCGATGTCCACGCCCACGATCTCCGACGCTCTCGGAAACATGCGCGCCAGGATCATGGTGGATGCCCCGCTGCCGCAGCCGAAGTCCAGGATTCGCGCGCCGTCGAAAGCCTCCTCGCTCGCGAAACTAAGCAGGCCGTACTTGAGATCGGCGGAGACGCCTGGGCCCTCGTCTCGCCGTATTTCTTCGCATAGCCACGTCGGTCCCTTGGCATCGAGGATCGCATCGATCAGCCCCACCGGATATGAGGTCTCGAGCGCTTCCCTGCCCGAGATGCGCTCGTTACCAGGCATCTTGACGTTGACGCGGTTCCTGCCGGATGCCGCGCGGTCAACGATCACCACTCCATCAGGATGTCGCAGCACGACCGTCATTGCGCACCTCCGCGCCCAAGGCCAGCCTTAGATAGTCCAACGAACGCGACCGCGCCGCGTTCAGCAGCGAATCCGCCTCGTCGTAGCATATATCTTCGAAGCGCGAGTCGCCGGGACAGAGCAGGTCCGGACGCTCGACTTGGCGGCCGGACAGGTTTGTCAGCTTCAGGAACGTGTCCATTCTGGTGTTATCGAACGTGTTCCTGCACGTAAGAAACGCCTTGTGGAACAACACCGCAAAGACCGTCCCGTGGAACGAATTCGTGCACACGAACCTGGCCTGCCGAACGTAACCCAGCCATTCGGACGGCCCGAGGTCAGCCAGTCTGCTGCATTTCAACGGTGATCGCTGATTCTTGAGCAGCAGCACGGGCAATCCGAGCGCTCGTGAAGCAGCCTCGACCAGCCCGACGAACTCGTCCGACATATCCATTGGATACGCCGCGATGTATTCCCCGGCCCGTCTCGGCCGCGCTGTGACCGCGTCGTAGTCCGCCAGCAGCGTGGGATCGAGCACCAGCGGACACTCTCGCCCGGTCAGATCACGAATGAACGCCCGGCCCTCTTCCTCTCTAGCCGAAAGGCAGTCGATCCGCGAGATCAGCCCGGCGATATCATCTCTGAACTCCGACGCGAGCGGATCGAAGTTGCCGAAGCTGGGAGCATACGCGATCAACCGCGAGGACGCCTTGGGCGCAAAGCTCAGATAATAGGCGGGATCGAAGCGGTGCAGGTGCACATTCCATATCTGGTCGCTGCCGCAGATATATGCGTCGAACCGCGGAGCATCGGCCATCAGATGCGACGCCCAGAAGTAACGGCGCGGCGTTTGCGGCACGTATCGTCTGCCAAACGAACGATAGGCCAGCCTCATCCTTGCCGCCGATGGCAGCGACCGCCACAGAGTCGGCTTGAGATAAGATACCAGCGACCACGGCCTGTAGGCTCGCAGACTCCACGGGCGATAGTCGATCACCAGCGCGTCGTGTCCCATTCCCTGCAGAGCCTTGCACATCGCGTAGGCTTGCAGCGCCGCGCCGTGGTTCCACACAAAGTGGAATGTGATGATGCCTATTCGCATCGCGCCACACGCGAGTTTCCGGCTGCACGCCGTCGCAGCCTGTTCGCCACCCGCCCAGGAACACAAGCCAGTCTCACTGCAGCCATGCGACGCCTCGCGGGTCTCATCAGTGCGTCGTAGTCGCTCGGGCTGCCGGCCTGCCGGAGAGCTGCGTGGCTCGTCGCCCTCAGATTCTCTCTCGCATTCAGATACAACCTTATCATCACCGATGGACGGCGAAGCGCAATACGTTTCCGCGGAACGTGCTGGCCGGCCCTCTTGGCAAGCCACAGACGATAGCCCAGCATCTCTCTCTTTCGGCGAATGACTTCCGCCTGGCTCGCGATAACCTGCCCGACCCGGATCGGACGCAGGGCCAGCTCTCCCTGATCCGCGCCTGTCTGCAGCAGTCGCTGCATCTGTTGCGATCGAACGAGAACGATACTCGTGCCGCGCCAATCCCTCTCATACTCAGGAAGCCACGCATCCATACAAGCGACATCCGCCACTTCCGCGAAGACGTCGTCGCAGAACCCGCAGGCGCGCGGCATGAACAGATCCGCGGTCCACGTATCCGGCATTGCGTTAACCAACCGCGCCGAGCGTGTGCGCCCATCCGGGTAAGCGACGCCTATGGAGAAGCAGCATGACAGATCGCCGGCCGTCTTCTTTCGAAACACAACCGACGTCGGCCGTGCGTCATTGGAGATGACCAGCGCGAGCCCCCGCGCGAACGCCTTGCTCTTGAGCTGACCGCACGTCAGTCCGACCACAGCAACGACGCGCTCCCGCAGCCGCGCGTTCCGCCCCGCCGCCAGACGCAGCGCCTTGAGAAAGCAGGGCAGCCCGACAACCGCGTATCGCGCGTCCTCGCGCAGCATCGAGCCAACGGCCTCGGACATCTCCACCGGATAGTAGGCCGACTTCGCCGCGCCCCGGACCTCATCGGCGTCGCTCAGGACCGCGTAGGCGAATAGCTTCTCGGGGTCGGGATTCGGCCGCACGCATACGACTCGATCGACTTCGCCGCGTTCCAGGAGCGTGGCAAGCAGCCAACTGGCGATCCCGCCCGACGCCCCACGCTCGCGGTACCCGCCGTTGGTGTACCCGGCATAGCAGCATAGATAGTAGCCGGTCTGCGGCGTGTGCGATATCCCCTCAACGCGCGCGAACAGCCCCGCGGCAATCGCATCTTCGTTCTCTTCACGATCCCCAAACGGGCACACATCCAGGCACGCGTGACAACCCCCCGCGCAGCGACCGCTGTCAACCGGTTGGTAGCATCCGTCGGCGTTCCAGCTCATGGTCAGGTTCCCCGAGGGACACACGCCCGCGCACACCCCGCACCCAATGCAGAGATCGTCCGCCACGGTATGCGCACAGACATTGCTGGTTCCGTCAGGCATTCTGAGCCGCCCTTCCCACGCAAAGCATCCGCAAAGCGGCGCCGCGCTCCTGCTTCGTCAGCAGCAGCCCAAAGGCGATGCCAACGTAGACCGCCGACAGCCCCATGCTTGCGGTCAGCAGTCCGAGCCAGCTCTGCACGGAGCCCATACTCGCCACCATCCATCCAATGCCCGACAGACTCAGGGTTGCTAAGATAATCGGAACCGTCTCGCGATAGAACGCTCCGTAGCCCAGACCAAGAATGCGTGCGCCATACAGGGGTGTGAAGATCAGGTTCTTCGCCGTCAGCATGACCGCCCCGGCGGCAGCCACTCCGTAGACGCCCCACCGGGCCGGCCCGGCCAGAAGCACGGCCAGTCCCAGGTTCCCCGCCCCCATCGTGCAAGTGACAATCCCCGGCCAGCGCACGTCGTTGGTCGCGACCGCGATGTTGAACAGGGGGATTACCCCAAGATTCACGCACAGATGAATGGTCATCAGCGACATGAGCGGCGCAAGCGGCTCGAACTGCGGTCCCAGCCACACGTGCAGCAGCGGGCGCGAAAGGCCGCAGATGATCCCGATGGGCAAGCCGATCAGCAGCCCGAGGAGTTTGACCGCCTGCCGCGAGTAACTCACCAATCCAGGGACATCTCCGTGGGCATAGAACGACAGGATCGTTGGCGCGAATACTCCCGCGATAACCCCGGCGAGTCCGCGCAGCATCGTTGACCACTGCATCACCGCGCCATAGCGTCCGGCCGCGTCCGCCCCGATCATCTTGTTCACGACTACCAGATCTATGCCCAGGTAGAGGATGCTGCCTATCTGATTGACGACCATCCAGCCTCCCGTGGCGGTGAGGCGGCGCAGCGTTCCGAGGCTGAACATGGCGGGGCGGATATGCAGCATCGGAGTCAGATATCGCCAGATCGCAACAGACGCAAGCAGCGACAGCAGCGCGGATGCAAGCAATCCCACGCCGACATGCCAGACCTGCGGCGGCCAATACGCAAACAGCACCACCACGAGGCCGACTCGCACGATGCTGCCGGAGATGCTCACCGCGTTGGAAAGGTCGAATCGGTTCCTGCAGAACGAGACCAGCGAAAACGCCGTGCTGAAAGTGGCGAGCAGAAACGTCCCCACAGTGCACAGAAACAGGAACGAAAACTGCCGCTCGCAGCCTGCCGGCGCGTCAAAGAACGACGGTGCCCTCAGCGACAGCCAGATCCCCGGTCCAAGCAGCAGCGCGACCAGAATGGCGCTGCCTGTCAGTGAGGTGTTGAAGACGGCGTTCGCCTCCTCGGTGTCCTTGCGCTCGATTGCTATGGTCAGGTATCGTCCAACCGCTCCGTTCAGCGCGACCGTTGACAGCGACATGTACTGAGCTGACCGCCGCCGCCAACGGAACGAGCCCATACGCGGCAACACCCAGATGACGTATCAGGTAGGGCGTGAACCACAGCCCGATGGCCATGTTGCAGCCGAAGTTGACGGCGCTGGCGAGCAGGTTCGTAGGCAAGCGCCCCTTGCCTGGGAGTTGGGCCGGATTGGCGCTCTCGCGAGCGCCTGAATTGGTCGTCTGAAAGACCCGCATCGCGCCTACCAAGCACCCGGGGACAGCACGTCAAACGAGACCGCTATGCCCGCCAACCACCCCGCGTGACCGTTGTAAGCCCCCAGCAAGGTGACCGGGCACTTAGTTCCGGTGGGACGCAGTATCAGGGCCGCGTTGGCCTGCAGTCCGTCGTACTCTGCGGCGAAACCCAGGTAGTCGTTGATCGGCACGGATACGCCCCCGATGCCTCGCGCGTTGTTCGTATTGGCCCTGATCCCGGCCGTCACGTAAAGCGGTCGCGACCCAAGGCAGAAGCCCTTAGTGGCGACGGCGAACCCCCACCGGCCGCAGTCGGTCTCAAACACGCTCTGCACGCCGGCCGAGATCGCGGGCATGGTGTCGGTCTCCTTGTTGAACTGGACCTGGATGTTGCCGACCGCGTTGGTGTTGCTGACGACCATCCCGGAAAGCCAGGCGCGAGGCATTCCCCCTATGCTGGCGCCGATGATGCCGGTCTTGTTGGTGAAGGAGCTCTTATCAGGCGGCACGCCGCCGAAATAGCCGGACGCGACGAAATACCCGGCCTTGGGAGTGTAGCCTATCGGAATGTTGATCTGAAAGGCGCCGTTGCCTTCGATCTCGCCGCATGGATCGACGGCCCAGCCGCCCCCGGACATGGGGGAGATGTTGGCGAACTGGTCGCACACGAAGGTGTTCGCCTCGCCGGTGATGCTGCCGCCGACTGTCAATGCCAGCGCGGTGGCGACACCCAGGGCAAACACTGCTGTCGGGGCACGACGTGTCAATGGCATAAGAACCTCCTTGGCCGAAGCTCCGCTGCGGCGAACCCAGCTAACACGACTGGCACACAGGCCACATGCGTCTCGGGGTAGTCCGGCCTGCACAGACACGCGCGCATTATACCCATTGGGCAGTACCCTACGCCGGACGGCCATAGAGCATGCGCGGCGAGCAGAGGGGCAGTTGAGGGGGTCTTGAGCGTGGATTAGGGCTGGCAAAATCAAGCGGCCGGAGCAACTGCTCCGGCCGCACGATACCCGTGCACGGTCTAGGACCGCGCTTAAGCTGTGTCCCGATACGACCTCAGCGGCCTGGTAACCGCTAGATAGCCCGCCTCTTCCTCAAGCCGGCCAGCACCCCGATGCCCATCAGCAGTGCCGCCAGGCTTGCAGGCTCCGGTATGGGTGAATAGGCCGGGCCGGCAAAGCCGAGAGCGTCCTGAGATGACGCCTGGGCGGTCTTGCTCGATGACGGACCGTATGCGGTGCTGAACTGGAACGTGCCCGATCCGCCCGGAAGGATGTTGTGGGTGTGGCTCACGTCGCTCCAGTCGAGCTGATTGAACGACGTGCGAATGTTCAGTTGCCACTGGTCCGGGCAAGCGACTCCCGTGCAGCTCGACACCGGAACCGCCGTCGGCAGTGTGAGCGTGAAGCCCTGAATCTCGACGCTGGCCGTATCGTGCAGGACGTACGTGTATATCCACCCGCTGCCGCTGGCCTGGTAGCTTGGAGTCAGCGTCACAGTCTGGCCGGACCCGTGCACAGTGAGGGTGCAATCATCCCACGCCGGATCCGCGCAAACCTGAGCTGCTGCCATCAGCCCAACCGACAGTAACACCAGAACAACTACAACTCTACTTCTCATCGGAGTCACCTTCCTCTGCCAAGACAAGTTATAGGCCGTTTCTTGGTCGGTCTTTATGTCAACGTCGGCGGAAACGAAGCCCTACTCCGCCGATTCCCATCAAGGCCAACATCACCGAGGACCACTCGGGCACTCCCTGCTTGCCCTGCGCTGATGCGGGGGCGGGCCCGTACAACCGCTCCGTATTGTTGGAGTAGGCTGACAGAACGTATGCCGACGCCGGATCGATGGGCAACTCGGAATATGCATACGGACTAACGAAGCCGAATAGTCCAACCTCATTGTAGTCCAGTCCTGTGCCGCTGGACGCATCCCACCTGAACTGAACCCCCACCACATCGTCGCCCGTCGTGGGATCGGAAACGCTGTGAGTATAGATATCGGGCACATCCGGGACGAACTGCATACCGGCGTAATGCCCCCATCCGTCCGGCTGCGCCCAGGGATCGTGGAACGAGCTGACGTCCGAAACCTCTACCGACGTGAAATAGAACGTGGAGAGTTCAGCGCCCGCAAAGCCCGACAGGTTCGTTACCCAGTAGATGTAGCTGTATTCCCCGTTCTCCAGCGGAGTGTAGTGCAGCACGACCTCGACGTAGCCCGTTTGGTCTCCGCCGTTCTTGAGATAGACTGCGGGGAAGATCGTCTCGTCGGCGAGAGCGCATGGCGCCAGGACCGCCAGCGCAAAGCATACCGTCAACACGAAAACAGTCGTGCCGACGGGCTGTAATACCGCTGTAAGGCCTGTTTTGCTTCTCATCATCCAAACCCCCAGACCCTCTCCGAACACTTGCACGGTCACTTACAGCACTGCCACAACACACTATGCATGATAGCAGCCTCTGCCGGGAATTTACACTGACACAACTACCGGTTTTTCAGCCGATTCTTCCCGCAGGCCTGCCTACAGTGCCTCTTAGGCAGCTCTTTTTCTGAAGCGGAGTGACAGCAACCCCGACAAGCCGACTGCCAGAACGGCGAGTCCCGCGGGCTCCGGCACCGGCCCGTAAGTGCTGCCGCTGTATCCCAGCGCGCCCCTTGACGAAGCCGACGCCTCCAAAGATGCCGACGGGCTATACTTGCAGGTGAAGCCGAATGTCTTCGTCGCCGTGGGCGCAATCGCATTCGTGTCGTCTTCCACGCTCCAGTTCACCTTATTGATCTTGTAGCTTCCCCCGTCGAAGCGCGTCACTGTTGGCGTCCACCCCGTTGGGGCCAGCGAATTGAGATCGCTGAAGCCGGTTACCTGAACGGACCACGGGAACACGAGCGTGAACGAGATCACGTTATCGCTCAATGTGGTGTTGGTCACGTCATACAGGTAGGTGTAAAGGCCGCTGTCCTCGCTATAGCTGGGTGCCACCGTGAGATAGTCGCCATTTGGAGCATAGAGGTTGCTGGGCGTCCAGCCCACCGCGCACGCTCCGCCACCCAAGGATACAAGCACAGCGATACATACTGCCAGGCATGTCCTGCTCATGGATCTCCTCCCCTTCCGTTCGTGATCGACGAGCCCTGCCCGTTCTATCGACGGGTCCTGCGTGCGCTCAGCGCAGCCTTCGGTGCAGACTGCTCCCTGCACCGGAACGCGCCCTCAATATAGCATGCAAACTCGCCCTTGTCAACGGCTAGTGGCACAGGTAATAATACCGGTTTTTCATGCGCAGCCTCGGACCACACCCAGCCGCCGCATCAACGACCGAGTCCAAGGGCGGATGCTTCGGCGATGCTGACGGCAACGCTTTCACCGGCAGTAGCGCTGACTGCTTCTGGGACAGCCAGAACCGGATGGCGCGATGCGTCCCGTCACCATCAAGGACGGCGTCGGCGCGACCGTGCACTCCACGACCTGCGACTACTCCCGCAACGGCTGGCTGAAGTCGATCAACTACGACGGCAGCAAGGTCGCCGAGTATACGCACAATGCTTTGGGGCTTCTCTCGCAGATCGACTTCTACAACGGCGCGACTGCCACCGGCGCGTATGATGTCTATGCCTACGACACGACCGACCCGCGCAACTTCCTCAAGACCATCACGATGCACTACAAGGACGCCGTCGGGAATCCCGCATCGTCGGTCGTTGACTACACGGACGGTAATGGGCACCCCAACGTGGACAAGGCCGGCAACCAGCTATCGATGGGCAACCTCGCCGACCAGTGGACATACACCTACGACCACGCCGGCAGGATCGCCTCGATCACGCCCCCGAACCCCGTCCCCGAGCAGGGCCTGGGCGGCGACTACGGCTACAACTGGCTCGGCCAGCTAACCAACCCCCCCGCCGACCCCAACCACCTCACCTACAACTCCGCCGGCCTCCTCTCGAGTTGGCCGGGGATGTACAGTTACCTGTACAAGGAGAGCGGATGGCCGGAGCAGGTGAAGAACCCGTCCGGCTCTTCGATAGTTGCTTCGCTTGGCTACGACTCGGCTGGGTTCCTAAGTGAGTTCGCATGTGAGGGCATCACTACTGAGTGCGCGTGGGATGCCGACGGAGGGTTCCTGGGATACGCGGAGACTGCAGGTGGGTCGGAAACCGGATCAGTGCTCGCCGATCCAACCGCCTCGGTGCCGTCTGTCCAGGTGGACGACGTATCTGGGGACACGGTGTACTACGTCTGCGACCCGCAAGGATGCGTGGTTGCCAGTGTGTCTTCCTCCGGCGAGATGGACTACCACTCCGATGCCGCCGAACAGGTTCAACTGTCTACTGACTCCAATGGGCGCATCGCTTCTACCTACACTCACGGACCCGACGGCCGCATTGTCTCCACGTCCGACCCGCGGGCGGTGAGGCTCCCCAACCACAGCACGGGCTCGCTCGTGGGAGGCATTGGTCAGCGAGTTGGGGCGGGCGCGAGCGAAGTCTGGGACAGCGCGAAGCGCCTCATCGCGGGCCACCAAGGAGACTGGTTTGATCGGGCGTATGCGGGATACCAGCGCGCGTACACGTATCCGGCGAGGTGGCTGAAGAACAGCATAAAGCTCGATCCAAGCGTGAAGACTCTGCAGAGCTGCAACCCGACTACGGCCGTGCTCTGCGATGATCCTGACATAGCCGCCGTCGTCAATCGCGTGCCAGAAGCTGGCCACGCAGTCGATGAGTTCGTCAGCAACACCGTTAACGAGTTCACGTGGACCGGTGCGACCATGGCCGTCGGAGGCATAGCGGAGGCGGCTGAGGGAGCTGAGTTCTACCCGCGTTCTAGCCGAGGCAACTTCCGGGGAGCCCTCTCAAAGCTCACGGGCGAGAACCCCGACGGGTTCGACGCCCATCACGTGTTCCCGTGGAAGCTCAGGAATGAGTTCTGGAAACTGGGTATCGACGTGGAGGCCCCCGCGTTCGGGGCGTGGTGGGAGGCAGGAGACCATGCGCGGAACTGGCGTGCTTACAACGCGTGGTGGGAGTGGTGGTTTAGGAAGTATGGAGCAGCAGGCGATCCGCAGGATTTTGCTCGATGGCTAGCTAAGCTATTCGGGTATGAGATATACTTCTAAAGGGAACGGTATGCAGACAGGTTTCTATGAGTTCAGTTGTGGTGCCGGCCGGCAGTACTACAGCGCGTATATGGTCGCGGGCGAGCCGTTGGAGATGCTTGGAACCGGCTGCAGAGGCTACCGGAAGACAGTGCGTGCGATGATTGACGAAGGTGGAAAGGCGGGCGACCTGGTAGCGGTCGGTGCCCTGTTCTTCGTGTCCGATAGGGTGCTCCAGGTCTTCGACGAGAACGGCTTCGAGAAGTACGAGACGTTTCCAGTGGAGGTGAGAGGAGGGCGGGGAGAGCCGCTACCTCGCTACCACGGAATCTCGTTCGATGGTCGTGGGGGGCCGCTTCTCGAAGAGGAATCAGGACCTGTGTTCTTCGTGGGCCCCGATGGCAAGCGCACACGGGTGGCTTTCGAGCACGGTATTGTCTTCGATACCAGCAGATGGGACGGAAGCGACTTGTTCTACCTGGAGGAACTGCCCGGGATGAAGATGGTGACGGCACGGGTGAGAGACGCCTTGCGAAAGGCGAAGATAACCAACTGCGCTTTTACGCCGCTGGAGGCGGTCCTCAATCCCAACACGATAGGGCGTAGAGACCCATGAGTCCGACGTGATGGCCTACTGATCCATGGGTCCAGCACATCCGTGTGCAGGACCAGACCCGTAGCTGATGCCGACCGAACATTGACAACATGGTGCGAGTGATCTCGTCACCGACGTGTATCGCCACAGCAAACACGTCACGTATTCCTACGACACGTTCTGGCGGCTCAAGACCTACAAGCCGACGACCGGGCCGATCTCCGGGGTCAGTCTGTGGTATGACTACAACTCGCTGGGTCAGAAGAAGGAAGTCAGGATCAAGGACGGCGTCGGCGCGACCGTGCACTCCACGACCTACGACTACTACCGCAACGGCTGGCTGAAGTCCATCAACTACGACGGCAGCAAGGTCGCCGAGTATTCGCACGATGCGGTCGGGCTTCTCTCGCAGATCGAGTTCTACAACGGCGCCACGGCCACGGGCGCGTATGATGTGTATTCCTACGACACCAGCGACCCGCGCAACTTCCTGAAGACCATCACGATGCACTACAAGGACGCCGCTGGGCAATCCGACGTCCTCGGTCATCGACTACACGGACGGCGCGGGCAACCCGAACGTGGACAAGGCCGGCAACCAGCTATCGATGGGCAACCTCGCCGGCCAATGGACCTACACCTACGACCACGCCGGCAGGATCGCCTCGATCGTCCCCCCGAACCCCGTCCCCGAGCAGGGCCTGGGCGGCGACTACGGCTACAACTGGCTCGGCCAACTGACCAACCCACCCGCCGACCCCAACCACCTCACCTACAACCCCGCCGGCCTCCTCTCCACCTGGCCGGGGATGTACAGCTACACGTACAAGGCGAACGGTGTTCTGGATCAGATAAAGAGCCCGTCCGGTACGGTTACCATCGCGTCGTGCAGCTATGACACAACCGGCTTCCCGATCGAGCTCAGCGGCGGTGGTGTCACAGTAGACTGCACGTGGGATGCGGATGGCAGGTTTGTCGGTTACGCCGAGACCGCCGGAGGGTCGGAGAGCGAGTCGTGGCTTATCGACCCGATCGCGCGAGTCGGTTCCAGGCTGATAGACAACGCGTCGGGTGGTACGGTATCCTATGTGTGCGATCCACAAGGGTGTGTAGTGTCTGGCGTGTCGTCTGCGGGCCAGACAGACTACCACTCTGATGGTGACGGGCAGATACAGGCGTCGACTGGCTGCGATGGCACGGTAGCAGCCACCTACGTCTGTGGGACCGACGGTGAGGTCGTTTCGACATCCGACCCGGTGGGAGATGGAACCGTCTCCGGCCAGACGGGCCTGCTGGCGGGCGAGGCTCCGTTCGCTGGCGGGAAGATGCAGGCCCTATCCTGGCATGACGGCTGGCTCGACGGCTCCTGGGGCGAGCATATCCCCATTCTGGGGGGCCTCTGGAAGCAGGCCGGCACGGACTTCGGCCACTGGCAGACGGGGCATGGCAGCGGGTGGCGAGCCGCCGGATCGGGCCTGCTTGCGGCTGGCGGTACCATTGCTGCCGCTGTTGGGATCGAGCAACTCGGTGCGCTGGGTGTCCGGGGGGTTTCCGGATGGTTGGCGCGGAGAGCCGCGCAGCGCGCAGCGCAGGCCGCTGCGACCACGGCGATTGTACCGCTTTACAATCTGACCCGACATGCGGCTGAACAGATGGCGGAGCGCGAGATCACCACCGGTCAGCTAGACGTCGTTATGACCCGTGGGCAGACGCTTTGGGACCCTGTGCGCCAGACTCTGGTCAATGTAATCCAAACAGCTGGGCAGCACGTCATCTACGCACCATACGATCCTGTCACTAGAAACGTAATTACCGTAATCTACGCCGGAAAGTACCAGGAAGGATGGGACCTTGCCCATGATCATCGACTATGACAGACTGATTGCTATCCTAATGGAGCACGCTGAATGGGATGCCAACGATGCGTCTCCAGACAAGGCTTTTGCCATCCGGTTCGGCGTGAAGGGCGAGCACGGGTACAAGGAAACCGCAGAGCGCGAACTGGTCAACGGAATGATGATCTATCTTGACATCGCGGACAATGGCCTTGTCAAAGGCATAGAGTTCCGGTAGGTGAGTATGCCGTGTTGGTCCAGCACATCCTTGTGCTGGGCCAAGTCCATAGATGACACCAACCGAACATTGGCAACATGGCGCGAGCAGCCTCGTCACCGACGTGTATCGCGACAGCAGGCACGTCACGTACTCCTACGACACGTTTGGGCGGCTCAAGACCTACAAGCCGACGACGGGCCCGATCTCGGGGGTGAGCCTGTGGGTACGACTACAACTCGCTGGGGCAGAAGAAAGAGGTCACCATCAAGGACGGAGTCGGCGCGACCGTGCACTCCACGACCTACGACTACTACCGCAACGGTTGGCTACGCTCGATCAACTACGATGGCAGCAAGGTCGCCGAGTACCGCACAATGCGCTCGGTCTTCTCTCGCAGATCGACTTCTACAACGGCGCGACTGCCACCGGCGCGTATGATGTCTATTCCTACGACTCAGGCGACCCGCGCAACTTCCTGAAGACCATCACGATGCACTACAAGGACGCCGGCGGGCAAATGAAGTGCAAGAACTACGACAACGTACCACATCACGGGCACGCTGACCGAATGGCCACCACTGCTGGCGCGTGAGGTCATACGCCGGGCTGCTGCACGACTTCTGCAAGTGTTGGCGGGGCAGGTCGGCGCGCCAGGCGAACGGCAACCCAACCCGAAACCCCGAAACCAGCCCCCAGCGCCCGGACACGGGGCAAATCGTCAATTGTCAATTGACAATCGTCAATACTCAATCGGCCTTCCCCTCTCCGGCACCCGCACCTCGCACACATCGCCGACCTGCTCCGCGTATATGCCCGGCTTCTCGGTATGGATCGGTATCAGCGTCTTCGGCCGGATCGTGCGCACGATCTCCATCAGGTCTGGGCCGGACGCGTGCCCCGACACGTGGAACGGGTCCGGCTCCTGCTCCTTGTCACTGAGCCTTCCCTCGCGCCGCATCCCGAACCGCTTCAGCCAGTTATCGAGCCTCTCCGCAGTGATTCCCATTTCCTCGTTGAACGCCTCGCAGTTCGATGAAATCCACACCGAGCCCGGCACGGGTCGGATATACGGCAGCTCGTTCACGTCCCAGAAGCTCAGGCAGCAGATGAACTTGTCCTGGTTCGCGGCCACTTGCTCGGGGGTCAGGCAGAGATGCGGGTAGGCGTCCAGAATCTGGCCTCCTCCATTTGCTCGTGGAGCCCGAATACTCGCAGTAGATGCGAATGCCCTGGCCATCGATCGGCGGGACCGTCTGCGAGCCTCCCGCCTTGCGCATGGCGTCGAGCAGATAGGCGTCCTTCGGCAGAATCGCCAGCTCCCGGCCCGTCTCCCGCGCGATCTGCGCAGAAACGAGATCAGCCGCTCGACGTTGCGCGGGCCGAAGTCCGCTATCACCAGCCCCTTGCATTGCCGGACCACGTCCAGGCAGCGCCGTCTTTCACCGTCGCCTTCCGTGTTGCTCGCTCTCGGATCGATGCGGGTGCCCTCGATCATCAGCGCGATGGGGTCCAGCTTCGCCGCCTCCTCGGCGAACCGGCGGGTGTAGTCGCCGTAGCCGCCATGCAGCCGCACATCGCCCGAGTACACGACCCATCCCGCGCTCGTTTCCACCGCCCACGCCGTCGCGCCGTAGACGGAGTGATCCACCGGGAAGCCCCGCACCTTCAGCCCCGCGCAATCGCAGAGCTGCTCGCAATCCAGCGCCTCCAGCTCCCGAGAACCCGGCGCGCTTCGTCCCAAAACGCGCGAAACCCGCCGGAAAGTCCGCCTCGGTCAGGTGGTATTTCCGGCCCGCGTAGGGTTGGGTCTTGTAGTGCGGCGACGTACAGCCCGCCGCCGTCCTTTTCGACCCGGCAACGTAGTAGCAATACTCCGCCGCCGATCGGCTGGCGCCCGTGTCCTGCAGCGCGCGCGAGACCGCCGCGGTCATCGGCGAGCAGTAGATGGGAATATCCGCCGCGCAGCTGGTGAATCGAGCCGATGTGGTCCACGTGCGCGTGCGACACCAGCACCCCGCCGACCTCGCCGATCTTGACGCGCATCGATGCCCATGCCACGGATCGCACAGCGCGCTCACCATATCATCGCGGTAGAGGTCGCGAAACGGCGGCAGAAAGCCCATCTGCATCTGCTCATAGAGGCCCGCGCACGGTCTTGGGCTGGATGAACTCCTCGTAGAACTCGCCCTCCTCGCCGAAGTTCTTGCCGAAGTCGAAGAAGAGCTTGCTCGCGCCGTCCTCCAGCAGAATCTTGTTCCCGCCTATGCATCGACGCCATCGTAACACGTGATCCGTAGCCATGCCGCTTCACCTCATCGACCTCTTCCGCAGCGCCCGCCCGATTCCTGCCGCCGCAATTCCGCCGACTGCCTGTACAGTGTGCTTGCTAAATCGTTTAGCAATGCACCAGCGCGAGGTAAATAGTTCTTGTGCACCTTCATTTGCGAAAGAGGTGATTGTGATGCGGGAACTGGACCGCGTTATGCTATCGCAGACAGACCGTGGAGAATAACGAGTTTCCTCTGCCGGTAGCTGAGGATTGGGATGAGCTGGTTCGGAAGTCCGAAAAGGCCGCCGAAGTCATCGATAAGCACTTGGATTTCGAATCTAAACTGCAAGGCAGGGAGCTGCGACCGATGACGCTCTGCCCGGAGCAGAAAGTCAGTCTGGTCAGCGACCTGGCTGTCGTTTGAGCCGGGTTTGGTGCAACGATGAAAAAGCTGTTTTCCGAAGCGCTCGGATGTTCAGCAGAGCGTAGCGAATCGCGCTGTTAAGATAGTGGAGAAGCACCTCAGGCTGCACAAGGCCGATAGGGTGCGTGATCTGCCTGAAGAAGCGAAGGTTCGGTTATACCGCGACCTGCGCTTCTTTTTCGACAGCGGCGGACAACCCTCCGATCCGGAACCGGCGCGGGTTATCCGGCACGCGGCGCTTCTTTTCCGGGCTGTGGGGCAAGATAGAGGACTTCCTCAGTATGTCCCAAACCAGCCCGATAACGGGGCCCATTGCCGGCCCCTGAGTTCGGACCTATGCAGAAAGCTAGAGGCCGGCCGCGATCTTGCGGCCGGCCTTTGATTCGTCTAGTTGCCGCGGCGGCCGCCGCCCTGGCCCTGGCCGCGGGTGCGGAACGAGCCGCCCATCGACCCCATCGCGGCGCGCATGTCCTGGAAGAACTGGGTTCTGGTCTGCGGGTCCAGGCCCATGACGGCCTGCATCTGGTCGCGGATCATGGCCTGGCGGGCGTCCGGGGTCATCTTCATCTGGGCGGAGAAGTAGTCCGCGAAGTACTGCTTGCGCTCATCGGGCGTCAGCGCGGCGACGTCGGACATCTGTTTGACCGCGTCACTGGCGAGCGAGGCGACCTTGTCCTTGCTATCGGCCGCGGCGTCGGTCTTTGGCTCTGGGGCGAGGACTACGTAGACCGTGGTCCAGGAGTACCCCTCGGGCAGGGCCAGCTTGGAGGTATCGGGGGCCGAGGGGATGTCCTTTGCGAAGACCGCGCCGGTTTTGGTGGCGGGGTCCTGGACGGCGAGGCCGACAAGCTGCATCGAGGCCAGCGCGAGAATGCCGGACTTGAGCTGGTCGAGTGTGACCTTGGAGTCGGCCTTGTGGGCGAACTCGAGTTTCTTCCAGGTCAGCTTGTTGGACTTGGTGACCACGTCGAGCGCCTGGTCGAGGTCGGCGGCGGTGAGGCTGGTGGTGACGGTGCCCTTGGCGTTGGGGTCGAGCACAATGGCGGCGCCGGTCTGGGTGGCGATCTCGTCGGTTGCGTCCTTAATGGTCATCGCGTTGGCTTTGAGCGTGACCTTTGCGGCGGGCGCGTCGGCTGCGGCCGCGATTCCGCACAGCAGGGCGCAGAGAATGAGTGCGATTACGGTTGTTTTCATTTGTGACCCTCCAGGCATTACAATTGCTCCAAGACTATTAGACGGGGCGCGCAGAAGGGAGTTGCAGGTTGAAAGTTCAAAGTTGAAAGTCCCGGGTTGCGGAATTGCCGCAGTTGCACGGGGGAGGGAACGTTTTTGCGCAAAACAGTTTCGAGCGTGTACTGAGCGTGGGCGGAAACTGTTTTGCGGGTTTTACTTATACGTCCGATGTCCGAGCCGGCGGAATGGGGATTGCGGACTGCGGACTGCGGGATGCTCGGGATCATGGTTACGGCCCTCCATTAGTGTTAGACGCAGCAGTTGTCAATTTGTTGCAGACATTTTCGGGTTCTTTTGGTGAACAGTTGTTCACGCGTGGTTGAGGGTTGAGGGTTGAGGGTTGAGGGAAGGGAGCCCCAGTCCACGGAGGTGGACTTTGTGGTGTGGGAGCCGCGGTTTTAACCGCAGGGGAACGGGTTGGCGGTGGGCCGGACGGGCAACGGAGTTGCCGGATACCCGCGCCCGGCAACGGAATTGCCGGGCGAACGGGCGATCATGACTGAATAGCGGAGCCGATCTGCTGTGGGTAGTCTTCGCGTGTGGCTAACACGAAGAGACAGCGACCATCGCTCTTGGCGGCCCACAGTCGGCCCAACTGCTCCTTCTCCGCGGTGTCCTCGCTCGTGGCGATCATCGCCCCCTTGGTACTCCACTGCCATCACACGCTCGTCCTCCAGCAGTGCCACAAAGTCCGGGTAGAAGCGGTCGGTAGTCGTCTGGAGCCAGAACGACGCCTCCGGCCTTCGCTCGATGTTGCGAACCCAGGTACTTCACGTCCGGCAAGGAGTCTATGAGTTGCGCGCAGAGCTCCTCTTCGTGGTTCATCGCTGCGATGGAGCGGTAGTAATGCTTGGCAAACTGGTGCGTGCCCTGGTAAGGTTCTCCGACCGGATAGTCGATTGGGTAGGTGAAGACGCGCTCGGCGCTGACTTCGGCGCGCGCGGGAGCGATGCCGTCAAGGATGGCTTGGAAGCCCTTTGTCGCCGCGTCGGCTCGATAGCCGTTGATCTTGGCTTCCACGGCTTCGCGCAGACGCAGCCGGTCCCGGACTAGGTCGTCCAGAGACGTGCCTCGCGTCTTGATGAGGCAGTCGATCAGCCTGCCAAGAAAGATCAAGGACTGGGGCTGAACGATGTCCGGGTGTGGAACGTGACTATCGAGCCACAAGACGAGCTTTTCCGGCGTGCGGATGTCCGTCGGCACGATCATGGCAAGATGCCGCTGCAGGTTCGAGATATAGCGCGTTCTGACCTTGTCCCTGTCATCCACGTCGATTTCATAGGCTTTCGAGTCCGGGCCTTGGGCTGAGTATTCCTTTTCGGTAAGCTCCGCCGAGTAGTCCGCAAGCCGCCACTCGCCTCGAAGGAACGAGACGTCGTCGAGCGGCTCAAGCTCGCCGTCCAGCCAGAGGCAGAGCTGCGGCACTGGGAACAAGTCGCCTTTTTCCACGGGAACGACGCGGTCGGTGGCGAATAACCCGCCAAGCGGGGCGTGGATTCCCGGCAGCGTTGCGGTGACCGCCTGCGCCGCTTCCTCCGGCGAGAAGCCATTTCCCTGCATGGCCTGCGTTATGACGTCCAGGGATTCAGCCGCCCCGGCGGTAGTCTCGGTCACAAAGGCGTAAGCGCGGTTGAGGTCTTGGTGTTCACGGCGGGTCGCGTTGGGCATGCGCAGAACGCGGCCCAGAATCTGCTCTACGGCAGTCTTGGAGCCGATATCGCGAACCGAGCAAAGCACGTAGGCAAAGGAGCAGTCCCAGCCTTCGCGCAGCTTGTCCACGGTGATAATGTACCGAACCGGGCAAGACTCCTCGAACAGGTTCACGTCTTTGAGGTCTTGCTGCTCGCCTGTCTCTATGGCGATTTGGGCTTCGGGTATGCCGAGGTCGTCCTTGAGGCAGTTGGTACACCGAGTCCACGGGCAGGTCCTCGTTACGCTTCTGAGCCTGTATGAGAGCGATGGGGCGCAGATAGCTGCCGCCGTTCTTGCGCTCGCTCTGCGCGGCTTCTTCAAGGGTGTCGCGCCGGTTGATAGCGGCTTGGAGGGACTCCTGCCAGCGGGGGCACGTCTCAAGGCGGATCGGCAGCTTGATCATCGCGTCGCTCTTGAGCTCGGATGCGCTGACGCGGTGCAGGACGTTGCTTGGCGGATCGCTTGCCGGCGTAGCGGTGAACTCGATAACGCAGGACGGGTCGAACCTTGCAAGAGTCTCGAAGGAAAGTGGCGTGCGCGCGTTGTGCGCCTCATCCATGATGATAATAGGCTTGCGGAGGTAGAGTGCGTTGGCAAGCGATGGGATAGGCTTGTCGGTATTCTCGTAGCATTCGAGTCCTTCGGCGGCTTCCGGCGGTATGTTTTCGAAATGGCTTGTGATATTGCCGTTCTGCTCGTATATCTTGCGCTTGTCCGTCTCGCCAATGCGAGGAGTGGCGAGAGTAGAGACTATGATCACGGTCTCGCTGTCGTATACGCTGCGCTGCAGGTACTGCGCTTCCCCTACGTCCACAACGCGAACACGAGCATCAAGCGTCGTGTCAAGCGCTTGCCGGTAGGGGTGTGCGCGATTCCTGAGCGCGGTAAGCGTCTGATCCTTGATCGTGTTGGTTGGCACGAGCCAGAGAACCGCGCACCGTTCCTGGCGCAGGAAGCTCTGGGCCGCCACAGAGATCGCGTGGCAGGCCATGAGGGTCTTGCCGCCGCCGGTGGGCACGCGCAGACAGACATAGGGCGGGTCCGGAAGCTGTTCGACGCGATGGTACGCCCGCTTAGCTCGCGTGTAGAAGGCGATGTCCACGTCGTTTGTCTCGACCGCCAGCCGGAGGTATTCGCCAAGCTCCTCGAGACACCGTTCCTGGTAACCCTTAAGTGGCAGCGCGCTCAATTCACCTTCACCTCGTAGGGGATCTGTCTGAACGTAACGCCGTATTGCTTGAGGCGGGTCTGCCCAAGACGGCAGCCTTCGCCGAAGATGACGCGCGGCCCGTCGTGCGGCGGAAGGGACTTGAGCAGGTTTGTGGTGAGCACGTTTCCGCCGTTGACGCGCTTATCACCCAGGATGCCGTTGAAGAGCAGAAAATAGGCCGTGCCATTGTGAACCCCGATGAGCGGAGAGTCGGGTTCGCCGCCTTCGGGCTGCGGCTCGCCTGTCTCGGTGAAGAATACGTGCCGCGCGAGGTCGGCAAAGCGCACGTCGGCGCGTATCTGGCCGCTCTCGTCGAAGAGCGGTTCGCCAAGGGTGCAGTAGCGGAATCCGCCTCCACCGACCCAGCCGACAGCGCGCGTGATGCCCCCTTCATCAGTACCGAGAGCGACCTGCCGGAGAACGTGGCACGATGTTCGTCCTGCAGTGTTCGCCCATCTCGCCCATTATCCAACGTCGATCCATTTTCTGTGCGACGGCTCCGGTCGTTCCTGAGCCAGCAAAAGAGTCGAGGACAAGGTCGCCCGGGCTGGTCGCGATCTCGATGACGCGCCTGAGCAATCGTTCAGGCTTCGGGGTGTCAAACGCGTCGGCTTTGCCAAAGAGCGCGTGGATCTCCTTCTTTGCCTCGTCCGTATGGCCGGTTTCTTCGTGAGGCCACCATGTCCACGGCACAAAACCCTCTATCTCTGATATGTAGCGAATTACGTTCGGCTGTGAACTACCATCCTTGCCGAAGTATATGCGGTTCTGACTGAGCAGCTTGTCGAACTCCGGCTCAATCATGCTCCAGCAACGACCTTCTGGCGGGTGGTGGATCGTGCCGTCTGGGGAGGTTATGGGGTACATCTGGTTTGGCCTATAGCCCTGAGCGGTCATAGGAATCGGGCGCCAACGCTCGGGGTGTCTTGGGCCGCCTTTCTTGTACACCTTGGTTTGCGCCTCGCTTGGTTCTACTCGGTTTCGCGTCGCCTTGAAAAGCGCTGGGTCTTTGGCATACGTTAGAACATACTCGTGAACGTCACCGATGGCTTCGCGGTTCTCGCGCGAGTATCTCTTCTGCCAAACGTTGCAGGCCACGAAGTGAGGGCGGCCCACTATCTCGTCTAGCAACGCGCGAAGGTAACCACCTTCTGAGTCGTCTATGGAGACCCACAACGAGCCATCTGGTCGGAGGAACTGCCACAGCAGTGATAGCCGGGGATACATCATGCACAGCCATTTGTCGTGACGGCAGAGGTCGTCGGCTTCGCTGCCTACGGTATCGCCGAGCCACTTGCGAATCTCCGGGGAGTTGACGTTATCGTTGTAGACCCAGCCTTCGTTGCCGGTGTTATACGGGGGGTCGATGTAGATGCACTTGACCTGACCGGCGTAGTAGGGCAGCAGCGCTTTGAGCGCGTGGAGGTTGTCGCCCTCCACAAGAAGGTTGCCGGTTCCCGGCTCGCCGACTGAGAGCGATTCGTCGCAATGCAGCAGGCGATAGGGAATCTCCTTGTGGTGGTTTTCGACTGCCTCTTTGCCGATCCAGGTGAGGGTGGGCATTCGCTCCTCCAAGCTCCGCCGTAAGTATTAGCCGTGCGGGCTGGGGTTTCCTTTGTGGAGGTCCGCCCGGTTGAAACCGGGGGCAACTACTAGCGAAGTCCGTCTACACGGACTGGGGGAGTGTCGGGTGGTTGGCTTGGTTTCGGGATTTCCGTTCTGCGCTGCTCTACTCAAATCCCGAAACGCGTCAGCTAGCCCTCTCCCTCTTCCTTCTTCAGCCCGACAGCTATGTAGACTTGCTTGAGCGGCATCAACGCCTGATATCGCGGGTCGAACTGGTGGTAATGCTCCAGAATCAAGTTCAACCAACTCGTCTCCGCTGATAAGACGCAGATTGCTTTTGCCCGCTGCGAAGGTTTCTGCCTGCTTGGTGAAGGGTCCGAGAGTCACCAGAAGCCCGAACTCTTTGTCCCCGACCTTGCCGTATAGGGCGGAAACCGTCGGGTCGCCCACAGCACCCTCGTCAGACTTCACCTGTACCTTGATGATAGGCGGTTCGAAGCCCAGTTTCATCCTTGTGGGCGATGATGTCTATGCCTCCGTCAGCGCCTTTGCCCGTGAGCCGGGTTCGATAGCCCATTACGGTCAGCAAATGGGCGACGAACTCCTCCATTCCGCGAGAGGCTTTGAGCTCCCGGGCCAGCCGCTTGATTATGAAGTCGCGAGTATCCTGCATGACCTGTTCGGCGACAATGCCGATGGTCTCGTCCTCGTTTCCCGTTCCTCCTGTCCCTCCTGTCCCAGCCAGCGCGTCAATGAAATCCTGTGCGTAGTTCCTCACGGTGAAGACAGTCAGAGTCGAGTTGGCTTCGCTGATTGCTCCCTGTTTGAACCGGGTTATCGGGAACTCCCCAGCCACCTCACCGGACGCAAGTTAGGATAGTCGCTGATAATGCTCGGGTTGTAGGTGTATTCGCCCGTTATCTCCCCGATGTGGAAATGCTTGTCTTTCTTGGAGCGATACAGAACCAGTTCTCCGGGCTTCATTTCGTGCACGAACCTGAAGAGCATTCCGGCGTAGCCCGCTATAGCTCCGGGCTTCCCATCAGGTACGTTTCCGCAACCTTCGCCTTGAATGCTTCCCGGCTGGCCGGTATCTTGCGGAGGTCGCCGACTTCCTCCCAGCCAATGGCGAGGTAGTTCTTCTTCAGGAATACCGAATCAGCTTGTCCGGCCTCACCGGCGCGGACACACCACAGAAAGGTCTTGTCGACGGACATCGTCACAGTTCTCCCTTCAATGCTCTGCGTAGAATGGCGGCGGGAAGTGCTTCGATTCCAGAAAACTCCGCTTCCAGTTTGCCTCGCAGGTCTGCAGCACTGCGCACGACGCCCTCGAATCGCCCTGCAATGTGCTGTTGTTGCTCGAGCCCTGGGAGAGGGGCTTCGCATGCAAACAGCCGCTCCCTGTTCAGCTTGGGCACCTTTGAGCTTCGCCGTAGGTATTAGCCGTGCGGGCGAGGAGTTCCTGCGCGCACATGCCCTCCGGTTGAAACCGGGGCCAACACGGGCGCGAAGTCCACCTGCGTGGACTGGGTTGGCGATTCCCTCGAATTGGGGGGGTTTCCCAGGCAGGTCTGTGGTCGCTGCGCCCTTCGATACGCTCGTTCCTCGCTACTCAGGACTTCGCGGATTGCATATTGGATATTGGATATTGACTATTGATTATTGAATATTGAATATTGAATATTGAAGGGAAGGGAGGCGGGGTGGGGCGCGTTAGCGTCTTCGTTGGCGGGAGGAGAGGATCTTTTGGGCTTCGCGGTATTTGACGACTGTGCGGCGGGCGACGTCGAAGCCTCGGGTGTGGAGTATCTCGGCGATCTGTTGGTCGGATAGCGGGGAGGTCTTGTCCTCGGTGGAGATAAGCTCGCCGATGAGGTCCTTGGCGGAGACGGAGCCGTCGAAGAAGAAGTCGAACCCGATCACTTCCTCGCTGGGAAGCTGGAGGAACTTGTTGGCGGTGGCGCGGCTGACGGTGGACTCGTGGAGCTTGAGCGCGCGGGCGATTCGGGTTCGGGTGAGCGGGCGGAGGAATGCTCGGGAACCTGTTTCGAGGTAGGCCTGCTGGAACTCGACGACGGACTTGGTTATCTGTCGGAGCGTGCGTCGGCGCTGGTTGATGTTGCGTATGAACAGGTCGGCGCGCTCGACGAACTCGATGATGTGCTTTTTGTCGTCCTTGGTGTATTTGGCGGCGCCGCCGTTTTTGATTTCCTCATACATGTGGCGGTAGGTGGAGTTGATGTTGAGCGCATACTGGTCGTGGCCCATGACCTCGATTTCGAAGCCGGTGGGGCTGCGCCTGACGATCACGTCGGGGCGGACGGATTCGGAGAGGTCGTCGGCGTCGGTCTGGTAGGGCGGTCGGAAGCTGTTGCCGGGGTAGGGGTTGAGCTGGCGCTTGACGAAATCGATGGCGGCGAGCACGTCCTTGGCCGATACCCTGAGCCTGCGGGCGATGCGGCCGATCTTGCCGGCGAGCATCTCGGTCCAGTAGTCGCGCGACCATCGCCAGCGCGACGGGGTTGCCCTTTTCGTCCTCTTCGAGGCGCTGCAACTGGAGTTTGAGGCACTCGCGCAGGTCGCGCGCGCCGACGCCGGGCGGGTCGAATGTCTGTATGACGGCCAGGACGTCCTCGACTTCCTCGATGTCGCCGCCGAGCTCGTGGGCGATCTCCTCGACGGTGACTTCGAGATAGCCGGAGTCGGTGATGTTGGAGATTATGTATTCGCCTGTGCGCCAGTGGTTGGCTGAGAGCGCGGCGCGAAGGAGCTCGGTGAGATGGTCGTGGAGGGTGATCTCGGCGCGGATGTTGGCGATGAAGTCGCCGCTGTCATCGTCGTTGTCGGAGGCGAAGTCGATTGGCTGCTCGAGCTCGTAGATGCTGAGGTCGGTATCGTCAGTTGAGACGGTGGCCTTGTGGAATGGACAGTCGATGCAGAGGGTCTTGGGCTGATCGCAGTTTTCGCAGGGGTCCTCCTCGGGGACCTCGAGGGCGGGGTTTTCGGCGAGTTCCTGCTCGACGACCTGCTGCAGCTCCAGCGACGTAAGCTGGAGGATGCTGTTGGCCATGATCAGCTTAGGATCGATCTTTTGGGATAGAGTTTGCCTCAGGCCCTGCTCGATCAGCAATTACTAACTCACCTCCCTCGCTTCCAGCCTATTTATTCCATAGATGGCGGCGATGCAAGGGATATTCAGCGTATGAGACCGTTATTGCGGGGTTATGATCCGGGACTGCGCCCGGTCTTGTGCAGCTCGGGGATCTGCTTCACTACTAACGGGAGTATAGCATGGGCTTTTTGGGCTGTCAATGTGTACTTATTTTCTCCCATATTTGCGCAGTAGCAGCTCAGCGGCGGCCGTTTTGTCACCGGCAAGCAAGCTGCCCTCCACAATCTGACTCTCCAGATACTCTTTTATCGCCCCGATGTCCGGTCCCGGCTCCAACCCCAACAACTCGATGATCTCGCGGCCGGTGAGCGGACTTGAGATTCGCTGGCCTGCGAGATCGTCGTGCACTCGCTTGACGTGAGCGCGGAATGCGCCGATGTCAACGCGCGGCATCGCAGTGTTGGACGCGTCCTTGTCGGCGATGGTCAGGACGACGAGATCGTCGAGATGGTCGCCTGCGTCGCGGATGAGGCGTCGCACGGCGGCGTCGGACCAGTTCGAGTCGTATTCCCCGACGCGCAGGTGCATGGTTATAAGGAAGGCGACCTCTGAGATGGTCGCGTTCGCGAAGCGCAGCCTGCGCAATATGTGTCTGGCAATCTCCGCGCCCGCGAGCTCGTGGCGGTAGAAATGCACGCCGCCCTGCTCGTCGACGCTGCGCGTCTCCGGCTTGCCGACGTCGTGAAGCAGAGCTGCCAGCTTAAGAGTAATACCCGAATCGGGCGGTAATGACTCAAGTGTTTTGAGGGTGTGGGTCCAGACGTCGTAGATGTGGTGGATGTTCTGCGTGACGCCGTGCATGGCGGCAAGCTCGGGGGCGAATTGGGCGAGCAGGCCGGTCTCGCGGAGCATTTCGAGGCCGGTGGGCGCGCTCGGGCCGGCGAGGATCTTTTCGAACTCGGCGCGGATGCGCTCGGCTGAGATGATCGCAGAGGCGGGCGGCGCGCGTCGTGATCGCGGAGTAGGTGGCGGGGTCGATTGCGAAGCCGAGGCGCGTGGCGAATCGGATGGCGCGGAGCATGCGCAAGGGGTCGTCGTCGAAGGTCAGGATCGGGTCGCGCGGCGTGCGTATGAGGCGGCGGTCGATGTCGGCGAAGGCCTGGCCGGTGAGGTCGAGGATCTCGCCTGAGTGGAGGTTTTCCAGAAGGGTGTTGATGGTGAAGTCGCGGCGGAGCACGTCGTCAAGCAGCGTGCCGGGGGCGGTGGCGGGCTTGCGGCTGTGGCGGTCGTAGGATTCCCTGCGCGCGCCGACCAGCTCGACCGGGATGCCGCTCACGCTTACCATCGCGGTGCCGAAGCGTGGGTAGGTGACGGGGGGGTGGTCGGCGACGCCGGTTTTGTGGAGGAATGCGGCGAGCTCGGCGGCGTCGCCTTCGAGGACGATGTCGATATCCTCGTCGGGCTGCTCGGCGAGATGCTTGTCGCGGACGATGCCGCCGACGAGGTAGAGCCGGCCGTCGTAGGGAGTGGCGGCGGTTGCGGTTCTGAGTTTGTCGATGACAGCATTCATCTACAATTTACTATTTACAATTTGCAATTTGGACCGCGGGCCGGCGTTTCCAATTGTCAATTGGAAATTGTCAATTGGAAACAGCTACTGGCTCAGACGCTTGACTGCCGATTCGATGGACTCCTGGAGTTTGCGCTGCTGGTTCTCGAGGCGGCGCTGTTCCTGGAGAAGGGTAAGGTCGCCGCGGGTGCGTTCGAGGACTCCGCGGACCATGTCGGTCTGGCGGCGCAGGCCCTGGGTGACGGCGTCGGGGTAGTCGAATGTGATCAGGGTGTAGTAGACGTCGTCCATGATGCCGAGTATCCGCTCCGCGCGCTCCATGTCGCCGAGCCGCATCACGTCAAGCACGTGCCGGCGGCTTTCGCCGATTGCTTCCGCGAGGCCGTTTAGATAGGCCGCGGGCTCGACGCCGAGCTCGACACGCGTCGGGAACTGCGTTTCGCGGATGATGGCGTGGGTGAGCTCGGATTCGGCGTATTCTTTTTGCGCGTCCTGGACGTAGCCTGTGAAGTAGATTTCGCGCTTGGCCGCCAGCATCTGCCTGGTTTCCTCGACCTTGGCGCGGGCCTGGCTCTTGAGATCGCAGGCTTCGTCGAACTCCTCGCGGTGGCTTGCGCGGATGGAGTTGGCGGAGAGCCTGATAACCTCGCGGGAGAGCTGAAGCGCCTCCTCGCGAACGCGGTTGGTCTCGTCGAGAATGCCGCGGATGTCTTCGGCGATTGCTTTTACGTTGTCCATGTGTGTCTCCTGGGCCCCTTCGCTCAGGGCCAGCGGTTTCGGCTACGATCTTCTCAGCCTCATCAGCACGTTCTGGATTTCGTCGGCGCAGCGGTGCAACTCGTCGGCGGCGGCGCGGAGGCGCTCGCGGTTGGCTTTGCGCCCGGTGTTGGGCGCGGCGTCCTCGAGTTCGCCCATCGCGGCCGCGACTCTGTCCTTTATTGCCCTGAGTGCTGATTCGGTAAGGTTCACGGGCACCATTTTAGCACGGAGGGAAGGGGAATTACGAATTACGAATTACGAGTTACGAGTGAAGGGAGCGAAGGATGGGGCGTGGGGGGCTTGCTTGGGCGCGGAGAGCGAGCGCCGAAGCATGTCCGCGGGGGGGTCAGAGAGACTACCTGGTTTTATTGCTGTTTTTTTTCGCTTTTGCTGGAACATACGGGCTGGCGGGGCAGTCTACAAACCGGGGTGCATGGCAGACAGCGCGTTGACAGGCGCATCCGGCTGTGTTAGCATAACCTGTGACAGGCTCATCGGCAGGTAGTTTCGCACTATTCTATTCATTACGTAATGAGCCGGAGCAGTATGCATATTTGATTTGAGGAGAGATCAGATGAAAGGTCGAAAAGGTTTTACGCTGATTGAACTGCTGGTGGTGATCGCTATTATAGCGATCCTGGCCGCGATCCTGTTCCCGGTCTTTGCGAAGGCGAGGGCGGCGGCGCTGGCGTCGGACTGCGAGTCCAACATGAAGCAGATCGGGACTGCGCTGCGGATGTATGCGCAGGACAACCACGACATGTATCCGCCGAACACGAATCCAAGCGGCACGTTCACGAAAGAGGTCACGCTGTCGGACCCGACCGCGCTGGGTGCCGATGGGAAGCCGCTGCGGTTCCAGAACGGGATTGGCTGGGTGGAGTGCATCAGGCCGTATATGGAAGCGATCACCAAGGACAGCGCGGGTGCGATGCGGTGCAAGACGGCCTCGGATACCCAAACGAGCACCTACGCTTCGGTGTTGTACTCCTTCAACGGCAATCTTGTCGAGCAGCCTGAGGGCGTTGTGAAGTGCGCGGCGAACCTGATGGCCTGCCGCGAGATGGACAAGCTGGTGGGATCCACGCTCAGGCCGAGCAATCAGAGCTCGGGCAGCTCGCCAGCGCCGCTAAACCCGTTCCTGATCACCGGTCAGGACTCGTCCTACACCTTCGCTCCTCACCGTGCCACGAACGGGAGAAGACACGGCGTCGGCTCGCACATTCTGTTTGCGGATGGTCACGTGAAGAGGTTCGGCCCCGACTACTTCCCGCTAAACGGAACGTCGAGCGTGGCCGTCTATGATTCCGCGGACACGCAGGAGTGGTGGAATATCTGCGATCTGAGCAAGAACGACCCCAAGAACAGGACCATCGCCGTATCGCCATAGGCGGCTGGGGGCGATCAAGTGTTGAAGGTCATCCTGAGCCTGCCACGCGGGCTCAGGATGGCTTCATGCCCAACGAACGCAGAATAGTGTCTATCCAGCGCGGGGTTATGAATACCGAATATGAGCGCAAGGAGGTGAACGCCGGCGCCACTGGAGTGTGAGTCTGATTCATCTATTCGTCTTAACTAAGGAGGAAGTCCAATGTCAGCAAGAAGAAGGAGTGGTTTCACGCTCATCGAGCTTTTGGTCGTTATCGCGATCATCGCGATTCTGGCGGCCATTCTGTTCCCGGTCTTTGCGCGCGCTCGCGAGGCCGCTCGGCGATCGACCTGCCAGAGCAACCTGAAGCAGTGCGCTCAGGCGCTGAAGATGTACCTCGATGACTTCGACAGCATGATGCCGTCGCACGTGGTCGCCGGTGTGGGCTACGACACATTCTGCGGCACGCTGTGCGCAGGCGGGGAGAATGCTTTCCCCACACCCACCCTGAGGGCAACCATCTGGGAGCTGCTCTACGAAGACATGAGGAACAAGGGCATCATGTGGTGCCCATCGGATTCCCAGGATCACTTCGTGGGTAACGCGCCGACATCCTACTGGTATAAGTATGCGATGGACTATGCCTGGACGGCTGCCAATGCCAGGAGGAAGGCGAGCGACTACGGCTACGAGTCCGACCAGATCGCGTTCTTTGAGCACAAGGGTTGGCACTACCAGGATTCGAACGGCATCAGAGGGCCTGTGGGCGGCACGCCCGTGGAGCTCAATGCATCGTTCATGGACAGTCACGTTGAGAAGATCGCACTGCCGGTGTGCGCCGGAACCACCTACGTCACCGCGCCATCGCAGATGACATCGAGTGTGTCTCCGTTCTTCTATAACCTCTACGTGGATCCCAACACACATGTCGAATCGGCGGCGACGGGGACCTCGATCTCGACGAATGCCAACGGCCAGGGCTGGGACCCGAGCATGAACTACGACAAGCTCTAGGAGAGCGCAGCTTGACCGGCTCAAACCGGTCGGCTGAGAGACGAAACGGAGGCGGACCCATCCGGGTCCGCCTCTCTCGTGTTTGGCTATTAACTAGATATTGAATGCATTTGTATGGTCCAGTCAGCCGAGAGGGCTGGACTTTTTCTTCGTTTTGTGGTATCTAGTTATATCACTAGAGCCTGCAAAACAGGAGGATGATATGGGATTTGCGACCAGAGTCCAACTCATCAAGAGGAAGGCCAGCGAGCAATGGTATATCAACTTTCCCTCAGCCATTGCTCAGGCCATGGAGTTCTCGCGCGGCGAAACAGTCGAGTGGATCATAGAGGACAAGGGCCAGCTAGTCCTTAGACGACGCCACACACCGCCGTCGGCGCTAAAAAAAACGCTGCCGGATTGAGCGAGCACTTCGAGCGATTGTGGGAGATGAGCAAACCTGCTTTCAAAGAGGAGCGCACTTGGCAGAGGGCCCAGATGCTGGCGATGAGCGCTCTGGCGTGTCTTGGCAGGCACACTGTTACTGGTATGTTGACTTCGTCGGGGCAGCAGTTCACCGATTGGTCAGCAGCCTACCGGCTGTTTGCGCAGGACAGGATCGATCTGGACAAGCTATGGCAACCAGTTGTCCAGACTGCACAAGAACTGCTGCCAGACCAAATGCCGTTTTTCGCGGCCATCGACGATACCTTGGTCGGCAAGAGCGGACGCAAGATCGCCGGCGCTTCCTGGCGGCGAGACCCGCTCGGGCCGCATTTTACCACCAACTTCGTCTGGGCTCAGAGATTTCTGCAAGTTGCCTGTATGATACCGGAATCCGGGCTTGCTTGTAGAGCACGCGCTATTCCTGTAGAGTTTCGCCACGCTCCGACGCCCAAGCGACCCAGCAAGCATGCCACCGAGGTCCAGTGGGCTGAATATAGGACTCAGCAGGCTGCCACACGCATAAGCGTTGTAGGTCGTCAACGGCTGCAAGCTCTTCGCGGCAGACTCGATTCCATCGCCGCCGGCTCAAAACGACTTCTAGTCACCGCCGTGGATGGATCGTTTACCAACAACACCGTATTCCGCGAGATACCGGACAGAACCGTTATCGTTGGCAGGATCCGCAAAGATGCCAGGCTCTTTGAGCCAGCGTGCGCGTCCAATGAGAGCGGCAGAGGGCGGCCCCGGGTCTATGGCAACAGCCTGCCCACCCCAGAACAGATGCGTCAAGACGAATCCATACCTTGGCAGCAGGTGCAAGCTTACGCCGCAGGAAAACTGCATTGTTTCGATGTCAAAGTCGTCGGTCCGGTCAGATGGAAAGGAGCAGGAAACCGCGATCTCAAGCTTGTAATCGTCCGTCCCTTGGCTTACCGTCCAGCCAAAGGCAGACGCATGCTCTACCGTAATCCTGCCTACCTCATATGCACGGACAACGAGCTTGACTTGCCGACGCTACTCCAGGCATACGTGTGGAGATGGGAAATCGAGGTGACTTTCCGCGACCAGAAGACCTTACTCGGACTCGGAGAAGCCCAAGTCCATAACGAGAACTCAGTGGCCAGCGTCCCCGAGTTCATCTCAGCCGTCTACTCCTATCTGCATCTGGCCGCGATTCGCGCGGGCATTTGCTCTGATGCACTACCAATGCCCAAATGGCACAACCAGCGCTCGGACAAACGAGCAACCACCGGCCAGGTGATCTCTTTGCTTCGAGCCGAACTCTGGGGCAAAGCACTCGGACTTAATAAAAGGGGCTTCGCTGCATATTGCCCATCGATGCCAAACGACATAAAAACGCTAAGCTGCCCAGCATCAGCCGTACTCTATGCGCACAGATAGCCAAACACAAGGGAGGCGGACCCATCCGGGTCCGCCTCTTTTCATTAGTACCAGTGTTGAGCTACAATTGAATGCGTTCAGTTCTCCGGGAACTGCACCGCTGTAGGAGGGTTTTCCAAAACCCGAATGCCCAGGCGTTGTGCCCGGGAATCGGCGTTTGGAAACGCCTCCTACGACGAGTTTCCCGGAAAACTGAACACACACCTACAATTGATGATGTCGTGATGCTACTCGCGGCCAGCGGTTACCGATTGCCGCAGGACCTGAACGCTGTCAAGGAGGGCGGCATGGAGCACAGTGAGATCATAGTCATCGGTGGTGGGACGGCGGGCTGCGCCGCGGCGCTGGCGGCGGCGCGGGGCGGGCGCAAGACAATGCTCGATCGAGCAGTTCGCGTTTGCGGGCGGGTGGGCGACGGCGGCGCTGGTCAATCCGTTCATTAACCATCGCACGTCGGACGGCAAGCCGCTGGTCGGCGGCATGTTCGATGAACTGCGTGAGCGGCTCAGCAGCGCGGGCGATCTGCTCGGCAGCTCGTTCGATACCGAGGGTATGCGGTTTGCGCTGCAGGAGATGCTGCTCGAGGCCGGAGTGCGGCTGCGGCTGCATACGATGTTCGAGTCGGCACGTTATTCGCCGGAAGGCAAGATCATCGTGAGGACTCGGTCCAAGAGCGGCGCGGAGGAGTTCGAATGCGTCCGGCTGATCGACTGCAGCGGCGACGGGGATGCCGCCGTGTCCCTGGGGCGAAGTTCGAGACCGGCGACGCGGACGGGCTGCCGCAGGCGGTGACGCTGATGTTCGACATGGGCGGAGTCGATCCGGAGAAGGTGCTCACCTACGTCCGCGACCACCCCGACCAGATGCGGTTTCCCAAGCTGCAGCCCACGGCCGATCTCGCTGAACTGGCCGGCCGGATGTGGTCGGTGGCGGGTTACTACGATTCTGGTGGCGCAGGCGAGAGGGAACGGCGAGTATAGCGCGCCGGGTGACCTGATCTTCTTCATCGGCAGGCCGCGCAGGGGCGAGGTGGTGTTCAACACGACGCACGTGGGCGGAATCGACGGGACAAACGCCGAGGACCTGACCCGCGCCGAGATAGAGGGCAGGCGGCAGATGATGTCGGTGGTGGCGTTTGTGCGCAAGTATGTGCCCGGCTTCGAGAACGCCTACCTGCTTCGCAGCCCGGAGCACGTGGGCGTGCGGGAGACGCGTCGGATAACGGGGGACTACGTTTTCTCGGCTGATGACGTGGTCGAGGCGCGCAAGTTCGACGACGCGATCTGCCGGCTCGCGTATCCGGTCGACGTCCACTCCGGCAAAGGAAGCGGTTATACGAGAAGCGAAGAAAGAAGTGTGGGCCGCCCGAACAACGCTCCTCCCGGCGATTGGTATGAGATCCCCTATCGCTGTCTGTTGCCCGCGGGACTGGATAACGTGCTGGTGGCGGGGCGGTGTGTGTCGAGCACCCAGGCGGGCCACGGCGCGATCCGGATAATGCCGGCCTGCGTCGCAATGGGCCAGGCAGCGGGGACGGCCGCGGCGCTGTCGCTCGATCAGGGCGTGAGCGTGCGAGAGGTCGATATTGCGGCGGTGCTGGATGCACTGAGGGAGCAGGGGGCGCTGGTGTAGGGCTTCGTCTTGGATCAAGTGCGTATGTGGTGAACCACACCGCTAGCCCTGAGTGCGAAGCGTATCGAAGGGCGGCCTGGAGCAAGGGCTGGGGTTTGTGGCGAATCGGCCGCCCTTCGATACGGCGCACAGACCGCGCCACTCAGGGCTAGCGGGGTTCGCCCTTCGATACGGCGCACAGACCGCGCCACTCAGGGCTAGCGGGGTTCGCCCTTCGATACGGCGCACAGACCGCGCCACTCAGGGCTAGCGGGGTTCGCCCTTCGATACGGCGCACAGACCGCGCCACTCAGGGCTAGCGGGGTTCGCCCTTCGATACGGCGCACAGACCGCGCCACTCAGGGCTAGCGGGGTTCGCCCTTCGATACGGCGCACAGACCGCGCCACTCAGGGCTAGCGGGGTTCGCCCTTCGATACGGCGCACAGACCGCGCCACTCAGGGCTAGCGGGGTGCGCCCTTCGATACGGCGCACGGACCGCGCCACTCAGGGCTAGCGGGGTTCGCCCTTCGATACGGCGCACAGACCGCGCCACTCAGGGCTAGCGGGGTTCGCCCTTCGATACGGCGCACGGACCGCGCCACTCAGGGCTAGCGGGGTTCGCCCTTCGATACGGCGCACAGACCGCGCCACTCAGGGCTAGCGGGGTGGCGCAAGAGGCCGGGCTGAGAGGAGGAGGCGCCAGTGAAGCCATTCTTCGCATACATGCTTCGTTGTGGGGACGGGTCGTTCTACGTAGGGAGTACGGACGACCTGGAGAACCGCGTGAACGACCACCAAGCCGGCGTAGGTTGTGCATATACAACCAAGAGACTGCCAGTCGAGCTTGTGTGGTTTCAGGAGTTCGGCACGAGGCTGCAGGCAAAGGAAGCAGAGACGCAGATCAAAGGCTGGTCTCGCGCGAAGAAGCAGGCCTTGATTCGGAACGATTTCGAGCTGGTCTCCGCGCTTGGGAAGAAGCAGGACTGGGTTGCATATCGGGAGCGTAGAGAGCGGCTCGAGGCAGAAGGGGACCCATAGGCTTCGTTCGGCCAGTACCCCGCTAGCCCTGAGTGCGAAGCGTATCGAAGGGCGGCCGGGGGTGGGCACAGGCTCAGGGCTGGTGGAGGCTTGACCGCCCTTCGATACGGCCCCCAAAACGGGCCTACTCAGGGCTAGCGGGGTGCGCCCTTCGATACGGCCCCCAAAACGGGCCTACTCAGGGCTAGCGGGGTGCGCCCTTCGATACGGCCCCCAAAACGGGCCTACTCAGGGCTAGCGGGGTGCGCCCTTCGATACGGCCCCCAAAACGGGCCTACTCAGGGCTAGCGGGGTGCGCCCTTCGATACGGCCCCCAAAACGGGCCTACTCAGGGCTAGCGGGGTGTGCCCTTCGATACGGCCCCCAAAACGGGCCTACTCAGGGCTAGCGGGGTTCGCCCTTCGATACGGCGCACAGACCGCGCCACTCAGGGCTAGCGGGGTGCGCCCTTCGATACGGCCCATCCTTCGGTACGGCGGCCAATCCCCGCCTACTCAGGACGGACCTACTCAGGGCTAGCGGGTTCATCAGTATTCCTAAGGTTAGGTATGTCGATTGATGTCCCAGCAGCAAGAAACGGAACCAGGCGAGAGCGCAGCAGGCAGCCGCCGCGAGAGCGGGATTACGCCTCGGGCGGTGATCGTCGGGTTCTTTGCGATCGTGCCGGGCGTGTTCTGGGGCGTCTACGGTGACGTGGTCTCCCAGACCGACCTCACTTCGACGTCGCTGATGATGCCGCCGGTCATCATCCTCGTGGCGCTGCTGATCATCAACGCCGGACTGCGGCGCATAAAGCCGAGACTGGCGCTGAGTCGCGCGGAACTCATCACCATCTACGCAATGCTCACCGTGTCGGTCATCCTCTCGGGCATGGGGATGCTGCAGTTCGTCTGCACGAGCCTCGGCGCCGTCCCGCACTTCGCCACCGCCGATAACCACTGGGACGGCTACCTCAACTACGTCCCGCACTGGATCATGCCCAAGCTCTGGGCGATCGACGGGTTCTACAAAGGCGGCCAGCCGGTCCCATGGGGCGCGTGGCTGCGGCCGATCGCCGCCTGGAGCGGCTTTCTGTTCGCGATGCTTTTCACCATGTTCTGCATCAACACGATCATGCTGCGGCAGTGGGTGGAACGCGAGCGGCTGTCGTTTCCGATAGTGCAGCTTCCGCTGGAGATGACCGATGAGACCGGCAGCTTCTTCCGCAACAAGGTCATGTGGATCGGGTTCGGACTTGCGGCCGTGCTGGAAACGATCAACAGCCTGAACTATCTCTATCCCAACGTTCCATACCTCCACCTGACCGCCTACGACCTTCAGCCGTTGTTCACCCAGCCGCCGTGGAAATCCATAGGCTACTTCCCGACGACGTTCTATCCGCTGGCCATCGGGCTGGGGTTCATGCTCAGCACGGAAGTGAGCTTTTCGCTGTGGTTCTTCTACCTGGTGACGAAGGCGGAGAATGTGCTGGCCGCGGCGATGGGCTGGGGCAAGTCGGGGGGCGTGTTCAGCACTCCGCCGTATATCGCTCAGCAGGGCGTTGGGGCGTTCATCGGGATCGCGATCGTGGTGGTCTACCTGGCGCGCAACCACATCAAGGACGTGCTCTCAAAGGCTTTCAGGCGCGACTCGCGCGTGGACGACTCCGACCAGCCTCTGAGCTACTCGACGGCGGTGGTGGGGCTTGTGGTGGGCAGTTTCGCGATGCTCGTGTTCTGCGTGGTGGTGGGAGTGTCGCCGCTCGTTGCGGCGGCGTATCTGGGGATCTACCTTATCTTCGCTACGACGATCAGCCGGCTGCGCGCTGAGGCCGGGCCGGCATGGGCGATGGGGCCGTATCAGAACGCTCTTGACACCGTGATCCAGCCCCTGGGCACCCAGGCGTTTTCGAAGCAGAACTTCATCGCGCTGGCGTATTTCCACTGGTTCTCAATCGAGATGAGATGCTGTCCGATGCCGGTGCAGGTGGAAGGCATGAAGATGGCGCAGGCCGCACGGATCAGGCAGAGGGCAATGGCGGTCGTGCTGCTTGCGGCGATGGTTGCGGGTATCGCGATCGGGTTCGCGGCGTGCCTGAAGGTGTGGTATACATACGGAGCGGGGACGGCGAATGTGGAGCAGTGGCGGACCAATATGGGCAGGGCGCCGTTCAGCACGGCCACCTTCTATATCGAGAACAAGTCGCGCGCCGATACCGCGGGAACGATGGCGATCGTGTTCGGGGTGCTGGTCGTGTTCTTCCTGAGCGCCATGCGGACGCGGTTCATCTGGTTTCCGTTCCATCCGGCGGGCTACGTGCTCGCCAACACCGGCACGATGTACTGGCTGTGGTGCCCGTTTCTGATCGCGTGGCTGTGCAAGGTCATTATCACGCGATACGCGGGCATCAAGGGCTATCGGGCGGCGCTGCCGTTCTTTCTGGGGCTGGTGCTGGGCGACTACGTGACGTCGGGGATGTGGGCGCTGGCGGGATCGATATTGCATATGCGGATGTATCGGTGTTTTCCTTGTTAGTTTGAAAGTTCCAAGTTGCAAGTTACAAGTTGGGGCGGCGATTGCTCCCGCCCCCAACTTGCAACTTTTCAACTTTCCAACTTTCTAACTCTATTGCACCGTCATCTGATCGATCACCACCGCGACGGCGGTCACGCCTCGGGCGAGCCGGACGGCTGCTTCCCTGGCGTTGGCGCTTACGGCGCCTCTCAGATAAACAATGCCGTTACGCACATCAACATCTATTCTAAACCCTGAGAGCTCCCTGTCCCTGCGCAGGCAGGCTCTCACGTCGTCGTTGAGGTCCATGTCACGAAATCCCATGTATTCACCTCCGAGACAGTGCCCGATATTGAGGGTACCCGCGGTCTCGTCGCAATGAAACTACGGCGCAGTCGCACACGGTTCATCAAACGTGCAGACCGGACACACTCAATAGTTGATTCCACAGTACGCAGAGGCGGCCCCGCGTTTGTTGGCGCGGAGCCGCAAAACCGGTAAGTGTACGGGGATCGGGGCGCTTCGGGGCGAAAAGCAGCCCCGAAGGATCGCTGGCGAGGCGCTATGCCGCCAAGGGCATTTCGGTGTCGTCGGAGCTGTCGGGCATCCAGCGGGAGGTGAGGTCGTCGGAGTCCGGGGAGATGTAGTCGGCAATCTCATCCGTTGAGGAGTAGAGGCGTACGGCCGGGCCGAGCTCTGCCCTTTCGAGCACCTTCGCCGACAGGCCCGACGCGACCACGTGTACGCACATCTCGGGGCCGAGCTTGCGCAGCACGTTGATCATCGAGGTCGCGCCGTTTGTGCCCGCGAAATTGAGCCCTGCTATATCGAGCACCAGGGAGCTTGCGCCCTGGTCGCGGAAACCCGCGAACACGCCCGACATGGCCTGGTCGTGCCAGCCATCCATGTGGCCGCGAACGGTTACTTTCGGCACTCCAATCAGATCATCGACGGCAATAGACAACTGCTGGCATTCCATATCCGGTGCGCCTCCTCGAACGCGAGCATACCGATAAGATTATCGGTGCTCGGCGGGGTCTTCTGGAGCGTCCGAGACCCCCCGGAGGCGAAACCGGTCGAAATGCCGGGCAGGCGGTTTGTCACCCTGAACTCGATTCAGGGCCCATCCGGAGATGGATGCTGAATCAAGTTCAGCATGACGCCAAGCGCTACCGGGCGGCGTCTACCAGGAATATCACTCGGAAGTCCTTCAGGAATCCGGCTCTGGCGTTTTCGGACATCAGGTAGTCGGCGTCGTCGTTGGAGAGCACCACGTCGCACTTGTACGCCGAGGCTCCGCGCCGCATGGCGCGCAGTACCAGCGGATTTGAGCCGGCGCGGGGGTTGGAGTAGGCCTCGCCCATCGTGCGCGCGTAGGCCACTATTCCGTGGTCTGCGACGAAATCGTAGTCTACCTTGACGGTGCCCCAGACTTCGGAGCCGTCACCGCGCAGGATCTTGGGCGACATCGACCTTACTACACCCATTCCGAGCGTGTCGATGATGATCGACGAATACGCTCCCTCTCTTGCTTTGCGGAAGGCGGTCGGAGTGGGGATGGTTGGCGCGGTGGATGCCACCGACCACGTCGGGCCGGATACCGCCGCGGCGACTCGCTTGGCGGCGGGGGTGTCCTGCCATCGCTCGGGAATGGGCGCCTGGACGGTCACCTGGACGACGGTGTCCTTGCCGATCTGGATCCGGCGCTCGGAGACCATGTTGACGCTGTCCAGCATCCCGCTGATCTCCTGGTTGATGCGCTCATCCATGGCGTAGTCCTTGCCGGTGGCCGTGTAGGTGATCGACGTGCCCCGCGCGGCCTGGATGAGGTTCGCGACAGCCTGAGCCTGCGCGTAACCTTTCGCCTGAAGGTAGGCCTTGGCGCGGTTGGGCTGCTCCTGGGCGGTCGGCATGGCGCCCTCACCCGTAGCGGTCAGCGTTTTCGGGCTCTGCGGTTTGGAAGCTGATGAGGTGGGGGAAGAAGGAGCTGCCGCTGTCGCGGCCGTGACGAGGACGAAGACTAGGACAAACGACAAGAAGGCGGTTCTCATGTTCATCATCCTTTCGGTTGAGTTGTCCTACGGGCGGCTGTGGCCGACATGCGCTATCATCAGACGATACTACCGCGTTCTGATTGCCAGTGAACCCAGGCTTGTTTTCTGATATACTATTACAACTGGTAAGCTTTGGATAGGCGGACAAGGGGGCATCAGACAAATGATAACCAAAGACCCGAATTGGGGGCTGCTGCAGCCCGTTACCAAGCGGGAAGTGCAGGACGTGGACGAGCCCAACCTGCTGCGGGAGATGTTTCCCTACCTCGAAGTGCCGCGCGTGCTCTTCGACGGCAGAAGTGTGCCGATGGAGCCGGCCAGGGAGTTCTACATCACCGATACCACGTTTCGCGACGGCCAGCAGGCGCGCGCGCCGTATAAGGTCGAGCACGTGGTCAAGCTCTATGATATGCTCGGCAGGCTCGGTGGGCCGCACGGGGTGATTCGCGCAACCGAGTTCTTCCTCTACAGCGAGAAGGACAGCGAGGCGATCACTAGATGCCGCGAGCTCGGCCATCGCTACCCCGAGATCACCGGCTGGATTCGAGCCAACAAGAGCGATTTCCAGCTCGTCAAGGACATGGGGCTGCGCGAGACCGGCATCCTTACCTCGGCCTCCGACTACCACATCTTCCTCAAGTTCAAGAAGACCCGCTCGCAGATACTGGAGCACTATATCGACCTTGTCACCACCGCGCTCGAATCGGGGCTGGACGCGGTCCGATGCCACCTCGAGGACATCACCCGCGCGGATTTCGAGGGGTTCATTATTCCGTTCGTGCAGAAGCTGATGAGCGTGGCGGCCGACTCGGGCAAGATCGTCAGGATTCGGCTCTGCGATACGATGGGCTACGGCCTGCCTTATCCCGAGGCGGCGCTGCCGCGAAGCATCCCGAAGATGATCCACGCGATGGTCCACGAGTGCGGCGTGCCCAACGAGTGGCTGGAATGGCACGGGCACAACGATTTCCATAAGGTCCTGGTGAACGCGACCACCGCCTGGCTCTACGGCTGCGCGGCGGCCAACTGCGCCCTGCTGGGGTTCGGCGAGCGAACGGGCAATCCGCCGCTCGAAGGCGCCATCATGGACTACATCTCGCTGCGCGGCGACACAAACGGCGTCGATACGCGCGTCATTACCGAGATCGCCGACTACTTCCGGACGGAGATCGGCGTGGACATCCCGTCGGGCTTCCCGTTCATCGGGACCAACTTCAACGTCACCTCAGCCGGAATCCACGCCGACGGCATGCTCAAAAACGAGGAGATCTACAACATCTTCGATACCGACAAGATCCTCAATCGCCCCGCGCGGGTCAACGTGACGGACAAGTCGGGGATCGCGGGCGTGGCGCACTGGGTCAACAGCTACCTCGGCCTCAAGCCCGAGTCGGCGCTGGATAAGCGGCACGCGGGCCTCGCGGGCGTCTTCGATTGGGTCAAGGAGCAATACGCGCTGGGACGGGTGACATCGATCTCGGACGAGGAGATGCTGATGCAGGCGCGGATGCATCTTCCGGAATACTTCAAGAGCGACTTCGACAGGCTCCGCGACCACGCGCTCAACCTCTCCGAGAAGATCATCGAGAAGCTGGCGGCGGACCCGGCGGTACGCAGCATGGACGCGGAACGCATCGAGCCCGTGTTGGAGAAGGCAGTCCACAAGCACCTGTTCATCCAGTTCATCTACGTGACCGACATGTCCGGCAAGAAGGTCACGCCCAACGTTACTCAGCCGGAGTATCGTGGACAAGTACGGCACGTTCGGGCTTCATCAGGACTTCTCGGACAGGGAGTGGTTCAGCGGCGCGCTGGATGAAGGCGGCGTGTTCATCACCGACTTCTACAAGTCCCGCATCACGGGCGCGCTGTGCATCACGGTGTCCGCGCCGCTGCTTGACGACTCGGGCGAGTGCATCGGCGTGATCGGCGCGGACCTGCGGTTCGAGGAGCTCGCGCGGATGAGCGAGCAGATGGTGTAGGCTCTCGCCCGGCGATTGAGATCGCGGCAACGAGAGCACGAAGTCGGCCTGCGCCGACTGGGAGTTGGTGTGCGGCGGGAGAAATCCCGCCGCTTTGTATTGGCGCGGCCGGTATTTTCGGCGGGTTTTCTCCATCTTGTCCATTGACGATGAATACGACAGCCCAATCTGAGGTCGAGCTGGTGCGGCGGGCGGTGGATGACCTCGATGCATTCGGCGAACTGGTCGAGCGGTATCGGGGGTCGATCCAGCGGCAGTGTTACTCGTGCGTGCGGGATCGGGACTACGCCGAGGACCTCGCGCAGGAGAACGTTCGTCCGCGCGTATCTCAACCTCGGTCAGCTCAAGGATCCTGAGCGATTCCCGAACTGGTTGCGCAAGATCGCGGCGAACCTGTGCCGGGAGTTCGCTCGCAGCTCGACACGGCGCGAGGTCGCTTGCGAAGAGCTGCCCGAAGGCGCAACTGGCAAAGGTACCGAAGCGAATCCCGCTGCGGCTGATCTCTCGATGCTGCCTGCGCAGACTCGCGCGTGCGTCGAATTGTTCTACGCGGCGGATATGAGCTACGCGGAGATCGCGGCGGCGCTGGGCACGACGGTGGCGTCGGTCAAGGCTCGACTCCAGAGGGCGAGGGCTGTCCTGCGAAGGGAGATGGCTGATATGGCGCCGGTGCGCAGGAGCGCGTTTACGGAGAGGGTGATCGGGAAGCTGGAGCAGCTCAGGAGCAGGAGCCCGGAGGAGCGGCGTCGGGCGGTGAAGGCGCTGCGGGAGGCGCTGGCTGAAGATGAGATCGAGAAGATCCTGGAGGGCATACGGCTTGACCTGGACTGGAATAGCTGCGCGGAGCGCTCCGTGTACACGCTGGAGTACGCTATTGTGGCGTCGCGCAGGTATCGGTCACCAAGGCTGCGCGATGGGCTGATCGGTGTGGCCCTCAACCACCGCATGGAAGAGGTTCGCATCAAAGCGGCGGGCGCGCTGGCGACCCAAGGCGATCCGGCGGCGATTCCGTTCCTGCAGCAGATCGTTGATGATCCGCGGGCGCCCAGGGAACTGGCTGATGTGGCGAAGTCGGTGATCGTGTATCTGCAAACGCTCGATACGCCTGAGGATGCGGATCGCGAGAATAGGCGATTCCGGGCCGACGTCGAACAGGCGGCCGGAGATCGGGAGGCTCGCGTGGAGCTTCTGCGCCGGCTGAGAGACGCGCTGCGCGATCCCGAATCCGCCGTGCGCAACCAGGCGATCAAGGCGCTTGTCGAACTGGGGGACAGGCGGGCCGTTCCCGCGATTGCGAAGCTGCTGGACGACCCTGTGAAGGGGATCGCGCAGGCGGCGGCGATTGCGCTTGGCGATCTGGGAGGAAAAGCGGCGGTGGAGTCGCTTCTCGGGGCGTTGGATCAGCCGAACGCGCTCGGTCTGCCCGCGATTCTGGTCGCACTTGAGAAGACGGCCGATCGCCGGGCGTTTCCGAGGCTCTTGAGGTTCCTGGAGGGGGCGGACAGGAGCAGCCTGATCGTGATGATGCACAACCCGATCGTGGCGACGGTCACAGGGGACGATCTGCACGAGCTGAAGCGGTCGATCTTGCGAGTGAGCGAACTCCCCGCAAAGGGATACGCCTCGTTCCACCTCGACTGGCTGTGGACGAAGGCGCTGGCGAAGGCCGCGGACCAACGGCACATCGGCGACATCGCCGAGCTGCTGCAATCGGGCGGGCACGACTACGGACTGCTCGAGGCTCTGGGCCGGATCGGCAGTGACGAGGCGCTCGCGCTGGTCCTGCAGCATCTCTACGTCGGGCCGCACGATCTCATGATCGCGGTCCTGATGGAGTTCGGTGAACGCGGTCGCGTCGCGCTGCGTGAGGCGCTTGAGAGCGACGATCCTGAGGTGGTCAAAGCCGCGTGCGCGCGTATCCACTTCTCGGGCGGCGATCCGCCGTCGGTTGAGAGACTCAGGCAGATCGCCGAGACGACGACCGATACCAAGACGCGCATGTACGCAAAGGGCGCGCTGATGAAGTCGCTGAAGCCGGAGGCGTGGGAGCACGTGCGCGCCAGGAGAGAGGCAGCCGTCATGCGAGTGCCGCAGTACAGGCAGATCCCGTAGCTCAGGGCGCCGGCATACAGGGCCCGGCGAGTGTCGTCACGCGTCTCTGAACCGCTCGACGATTTCCCTGTCGGTCGCGGTAAGGTGGGATTTCGTACCTAGGAAGTGGTAGCCGGACGCGCCGTAGACGGCGAAGGGGCGCTTCACGAGTATCCGGTCGAAGTACTTCAGGTGCCAGGCGGTGAAGTGGACGAACAGCTCCATCAGCTTCTTCGCGATCCTGTTGCGCACCAGCGAAAGCATGAAGTACTTGTAAGCCCAGCCGAGAGCCATTCCGGGGCCGGTGCACGTCCCGCAGTCGATCTCCTCGAACCGCTTGAACAACCGCCGGTAGCCCTGGATGGTGAAGCGCGTGAAGTCGTAGGGCGCGCCGTGCATCTGCTGCATGAACGGCGTCTCCGCGTAGACCAGCCCGTCGTCCCTGAGCACCCTGTGAATCTCATCGACGCAGCGATAAGGGTCCGCGACGTGCTCCAGCACCGCCTGAGCGACCACGCCGTCGAAGCTGCCGTCGGCGAACGGGATGTCGTGGGCGTCGCAGATGACCTTCGTGCGCGGCCCGAACGCAACGTCGGTGTCCACCAACTCGATTTCACCACGCTCGATCAACGGCTCCATGCCAAGCCCCTCGATGCTTCCGCCCAACACCAGCACCTTCGGGGCATCTGACTGTTCAAGAAGAAGCCCTGCAAGCTTGGCATAGTTGGCCTTGCCCCTGACGTTCAATATGAGGCTTGGCGTGAGCCGCTGCATCGTCCGCGCGGCCCAACTGCGCGGCCGAGTGTCGAAGAAGGTCGCGCGGCCCTCGGCGAAGTCCTCGATACTGAAGAGGCTGTTGCGGTCGTTGATGAGCACAGGCGCTCCGTCCACGATGGGGAATCGAACGCCGCATTCGGGGTTGGCGCAATCGAGGCTCGAGTCCGCGACGGTGAGCTCGGCCCGGCAGACCGGGCAGCGGAGCAGGTCCAGGATTTCGCCCGAAAGCTGGATACTCTTGTCGATCAGTGTGGCTCGCACAGGCTAAGTATAGTCGGGCGCGACGGTCAGGTCAACAGCTGTCTGGCCGGTGCTCATGTGATTCCTGCTCCCCAAAGACTGAGCGCATACCTGGTATAAATACCAATTGCCAGGTGGGAACCTGTGCAGTATAATACAGGAAAGGGACAGCTTCTTATACACCACTGGGCAGGTTTCTTCCAAAAGGCTAGACAAGGCTGTACGGATTCGGGAGGAAAGGATGAGACCTCGAAAGTACTTCGGCGGCGTCCGCTACGAGCGCCTGCCGGACCAGATAGTGGTCAAACTCGCCCAAGCCGGCGACATAAGCGCGTCCGAGTTCCTGCTGTACAAGTATCGCAGCCTCGTCCGCACCAAGATCAGGTCGTACTTCCTCGTGGGCGCGGAAAAGGACGACCTGTTGCAGATCGGCATGATCGGGCTGTGGCAGTCGATCATGGACTACTCGCCGGACAAGGACATCTCTTTTCTGTCGTTTGCGCGGATCTGCATCGAGCGGCACGTCATCACCGCCATCAAGACCGCCACCCGCCGCAAACAAGCTCCTCTCAACACCGCGGTCTCGCTGGAATACTGCGCCGACGAAACCGACGCGGATTTCAACCTCACCGAGGTCCTCATATCCAGCTCGAACTTCGATCCCGAGCAGGTGGTGATCCGCCGCGAAGACGGCCGCGTGCTGCGCGAGGCGCTTAAGACAGTGCTCTCGCAGTTCGAATGGGAAGTGCTCAAGCTCTACAACGTGGGCAAGACCTATCGCGAGATAGCCTGCGACCTCGAATGTAACACCAAATCCATCGACAACGCGCTCGGCCGGATCAAGCGCAAGGTGATGGCGCAGCCGGCGATGGGATTGTGAATTACGAATCACGAAATACGAATTACGAATCACGAATTGATCTCGTACCAGTGGCGGCCCCAATTCGTATTTCGTAATTCGTAACTCGTAACTATCCCCTACTTGTTGACCGTATCTACCCCAGTCGCTGATGCCGGGTTGTCGGGCAGGGATGGACCGCCGATGACCTGGATGTCCGACTGACGCCTGGGTATCAGCAGCCGGATGCTGGTCGTATCGGGCAGCAGTTCGGTCGCGTTGACAAGGCCCGTCACCACCGCGAAGCTGTGCAGCGACGGGTTCGTCAGCCCCTGTGAGTTGACCCTGATCCCGACGTTGCCGGTGCCGTCGAGCAGTCCGGAGCCGTCGTCGATGTAGAAGCAGCCGTCGCCGATGGCGGTGACCTCACCCCACGTAGTGACCAGCAGGCAGACGTTGTTCGCCCCGACCGCGCCGTCAACGCCCTTCGTCAGCTCGTTGCGAGCGCCGCCTCCCACCCACGCATTTCTCATCGCGAGCGACCGCACGGGGTTGCCGCTCGATTCGACCGTTATCGTCGCCGGGCCGATCTGGCGGGTATACACCGGCGTTCGCATCTGCCCGACGACGGTCACGTTCTGTCCGATGGCGAGCTCGGCGCCGGTCAACAGGCGCACCGCGGCGGACCGGTCGGGTTCCTCGATCCATGCATAGGGCGACACGACGCCCGTGACCGTCTTGCCGGTAAGCGCGACCCATATCTCGTTCGAGAGGCCCAGCGCGGCGGCGATGCTGCCGGGGACCTCGACCGCCCTGATCGCGCCGGAACTCGCCGTGGATTGCAGCCCCGCGCCATTGGTCGCGCGAACGTTGACGTAGCAGACCTGGCCGTTGGTCAGGTTCAAGCCGGTGCGCAGCACGCCGAGCGCCAGCCCGACGCCGTTCCAGCCAACGATATCCGTTCCGCCTGATGACGAGCCGACGGAGTACTCGAAGCCGGAGATCTGAGATTCGGCGTCGTCGGCGTCCCACGAGGCCGACATGCTCGTTTCAGGCGTCCAGGGCTGCGCGGACGGGCCGGTAATGACGGGCGGGGTCGTATCGACCTTCGTGCCGCCCGATGCGCCCATCGCGCTCTGATTGCCCGCGCCGTCGATCGCGACCGCGGCCACATAATACGTCTTGCCGTTTTCGAGCGAGAGGCCGGCGGCGGTGAGGCTCGCGGAGGCGCCGTTAGAGGTCCACGTGCGGATGTCGGTCGAGCCGGCGGATGTGCCGATGGCGTAGCGATACTCCGCGATCCCGCTGTAGCTGTCGGTGGCGGTCCACGACGCGGTCAGCTCGCTCGTGGTCGTGGCGTATCTCGGGGCAGTGACGACGGGCGTGGTGGGCGGGACGGTGTCGGGATGGCTGTCCGGGTCTTTGGGATTCGTGCCGGCCTGGCATTCGGCGGCGTTGGTGAAGTCATCGTCATCGAAGTCCAGCGGGCCGTCGGCGGGGTCATAGGGATCGAATCCGTTGGCGATCTCGCAGGCGTCGTCCATGCCGTCGTTGTCATCATCGGGGTCGCTGATGTCGGGAATGCCGTCTCCGTCGTGGTCGGCCCCGATGTTGGCCATGACCTCGTTGCTGGGGGCGGATTCCTGAGTGGGATCGGCGGCCGTCACCACGTAGTAGTAGTCGTGATTGAGCAGCGGCGCGGGGTCGAGGAAGTGCGTGGACTGCGTCGCGGCGAGCAGCGTATGGTCGCCGGGGGCGTCGCCGCGGTAGACGTTGTAGTGATCCGCGCCGGGGTGGTCCCAGGTAAGCTCGATCCCGCCGGACACGGAGTCGCCATAGGCGGTCAGGTTCTCCGGCGCGGCAATCATGCCGATGCCGGTGACCGCAGCGTTGTTGAGCTCGTTGGTTTCGACGATGATGTTGGTGGAATCGGCAAGCACGGTCAGAACGTGCGGCAGGCCGTCGGCAATCCAGGTCTGCTGGAGGTCCACCGAGCCCTGGCCGATAAGCTGGCCGATGTTCTGCTGGCCGATAAGCCCCGTGTCGAGCATGAAGTCCACGTTGAAGCCGAATGCGCGCTCGTTGCCGGCATTGCGCACGTGCGCCGTTATGGTGACCTGCTCTCCCGGAAGGGGTTGATCCTTGTCGAGTGTCACCGAATCGATAAGCAGGTCCGGCCCGCGGCCGATCTCCATGAGATAGATGCCGTCGTAGCCCTGGCCGAACTGCGCGCCCGGCACGGCCCCGCCCTTCTTGACGTAGACGACCCTGATCATGTCGGATTGATCGACGTCGAAATCGGTCTGCCAGTGGGTGGCGGCGTCATTGGTCAGGAATGCGGTGCCGCCCCAGTTGGTGCAGGTGGGCATGCCTCCATAGCGCAGGTTCATCGCGATCTGGCCGTTATAGCCGTCCTTGCCTGTTCCGGGGAAGCCGCGCCAGATGGCGACGGTCTGGTTCATCATGTCACATCTGACCTTGGGTTCGAGGCACCTCGGCGGTTCAGGCCCGTCGCTGACCGGGGCGATGACCGGCGGGTTGCCGGAGAAGCATGCCGACCACAGCCGCTCGTCCGGGCCGTCCTGCACTTCCTGGCCCTTGGAGTTGGCTGCGCGGGTGTTGAAGAGCACGATGGCGGTGTTCGCGGCGTCATACGCGACCGCAGGCGACAGCGCCCCCGACGGCCACGTGTTCCGCAGAGTCATTGGTCCCCACGCTCCGGGAGGGGGCTGGGCTGTGAAGGTGCGGTCAGCGACGAAACGGTCGGCGTTGGTGGTGAAGTCGCTGTCCATGTCGCGTACCCAGGTCACCATCGCGTCGCCGTTCGTGTTCATAGCGGCGTCGGGTTGGGCATCGGCGGTATGGTCGCCCGCGGGACTGAGCAGGAACGGGTTGGACCACATCTGGGTTGCGCCGTCATAGGTCGCGGCGTAGATGTCCCAGGTGGGGTTGTAGGTGGTCTCGTTACGTGGGACGTTGGGCTGGAATGTGTAGTTCTCGCGAACCCAGGCGGCGATGGCCTTGCCGTGGACCTGATCCGCGCCGAGAGAAACCAATCCGTCGCCGTGATGGGCGGGGAACTGCGGGTTCTTCGCGGGGTCGTTGTCGTCCGTGAGTCTTCTGGCGACGGGGTCCCAGATGACGATGTGCCCGAGCGGATCGTAGACTCCGGTGACGTAGTAGAGCTCCTGCTCCCTGGTGACGTCGTTCACGAACGTCGCTGCCTCGGAGGCGGCCTTGTCCAGCTCGTTCTGGGTCCAGACGAGCATGATTTCGTTCTGGTCGGTGTAGATGACCTTCGGGTCGGTCTCGAAGCGCTGGTTGTCGGCGGGGAACACCGGCGTCGGCGGGCTCCAGGCGTTCAAAGGGTCCGGGTAGTAGGAGTAGTAAAGCTCGGGATTGACGCCGTCGGTGTAGTCTTCGTCGTGCACCCAGACGCAGACGGTGCTGGTTCCCTCTTTGTCGGAAGCGATGGTGGGCGAGTTGAACAGGAAGCTGGACGCGGCCGACTGCGCCCTGGCCGCCGAGCTGGAGCCGCAGTTGATGGGTGTGCAGTTGGGGTTTGGCCATCCGTATGTCCAGGGCGGATCGGGATAGGTGGTGGAGTATAGGTCGTCTTGCCACAATCCCCAGCCGACCGAGCCGTAGACCGTGCAGTCCACCTTGAACTGCGCGCAGGGCTCGAACTGGAAATACAGGTTTGTGTGCTGCGAATCGGGCATGTGCAGGATCAACGGCAGGTCGCAGCAGAAGTTCGGCTCGGCCTTGAACCCCAGCTTGGCGAGGCCCTCGTAGATCTCGATGAACGCGTCGAACGTTACCGTGAAATCCACAGTGGGCGTGAAGACCATCGACTCCAGGCCCAGCGCGGGATTGAGCCGGCCGTCGATGGTGAACTGGGCGCTGAATCCTATCTCGGTGCTGAGGCCGGCGTGGTATTCGACCGGTACCGGCCCGGCCAGTATTACGCCGCGATAGTCATACGATGGCCCCTCGATGCTCTTCTCGTAGAGGTTCTTCGAGAAGACGGGTATGACGTAGCGCTGCAAGGTCCGCTGGTAACTCGTGTAGTTGAGACTGCTGCCCGGTGGGTATTGAGGCTCAAGCGGAAACGTCTGCCTGTAGAGTTCCTGGCTGAGAAGGGTGGCGTCGAGGTAGCCCTGCCCCCAGTAGGTCCAATACTCCTTGTTGTCGTAACCGCCAACCTTGAAGTGCTCCGCTACGTCGATGCGCGCGATGAAGTGGTTCTGGAAATCGAACAAACCCGCCGCGTTGATGGGTTTGTCGTAGTCTATGCTGATGTAGTCGGGGGGCGGCAGCGGGTTGACAAGCTGGGGGACCTTGCAACGGAACGTGTATTCCTTCAGAGCAGCGTCGTAGGATACGCCCTGATCGAAGACCCACCACTTGCTCCACCAGTCCGGCGGGCCGATGATGTGGACGAGCACTTCCTTGATCACCGAGCCGTCGGCCGGGTGCGAGTTGTTGTAAGCTCGGACCTTGAGGATATCCACTCCCTCCCGCAGGGCGCCCATGTTGAACGTGGCCTGGTAGGGTGGGCCGTCTGAGTCTGGAATGGTGATGCCGTTGCGCACGAGGGTGAAATCCACGCGGCTGACGCCATTTCCGTCAGGAGGGACGGTGACCGTTGCCGTGAATGTATTCCAGATGTCCACGCCCACGCCTGTGATGAACACTCCCACCGAGCCGTCGTTGTTCGCACCCATGCCATCCACAGAGGCCGCGACGCTGTTGATGACCGGCGCGGCGGGGCTTACTATCTGAAGCTGGGTGACGCTCGTATCACTGGCGCAGTGCAGGCTATAGTTGTCGGAGTCGATGTGATCGTCGTCGGTGACCTTTAGAGTGACATTCCATATCCCGACGCCGATATCGCTGCCGTGTTTGTTGAACGCCGAGCCCGTCGTGTCGAACGTGACGACGTGGCTGGGGTTGCCGCTATCGGTGAAGACCCAGTGGTAGTTCTTGATGTTGTCTCCGGAGTCGTCGTCGTGGGCGGTGGAGGCGAAAAAGACCGGCTCGTCCTTCCTGAGCGCGCACGGCGAGAATGTGGCGGATTGCACTGTGGGCTTCTTTCCAGGCACGCCCAAGCCGTCGGCCTTGCGGACCATCGAACGTCCTCCGGGCGTTTCGAACTGCACCGTGAACTCATGGTCTTTGGGCGTACCTATGCCCAGCCTACCGCTGAATCGTTTGCAATACTTGGTGCCTTCGGCGCTGTCCGGGGGGTTGTCGTCCATGCGTTCCATATCGCACCACTCGTCGCACGGTGAGGTGCTGAACTTGACTTGGTGCACTGAAGGCAGAACCGGGGCGGGGTTTCGGTATACGACTTCGTAGTCGTAGTAACGCGAGGAGTTATCCGGCAGGGACCCATCTGTTGGCGATTGATCCGGCGAGCTGGCTTTGAGATCACTAACCGTAGGGCAGTCGGCGCAGATCAGTTCGTAGGCGCATTCATAGCTCACGGGCATCCAGTTGCTCCACTCGTTCTTCTGCTCGTCAAACGTGCCCATGAGGCTATCGTTATTCTCGCCGCACTGGTTGGTCTTGCTGCCGATCCATCGGAGCTGGAAATGGCCGCCGGAGGGATAGACCGTCAGCACGAGCCAGTGAATGCCCGGGTATAGCACTCCGGGGTGGACGTTGGGACAGGTATACCAATCCGGCTTCGTGCCTACCCAGTCCGTACTCGTGGCTCCGAGCGACCAGACCTGCTGTGGTGAACTGTCGCCGTTGAAGATGGCAATCGAGAACATCTCGCCGGGGTTCCCGTACGAGATACGCTGGCAGTAGAGCGAGACCTGCTTGATGTCTACCTCGTTTGCCACCACGAACTTGCGCGCGACCACGGAGTTGTAGCTGCCGTCGCCATAGTAGCCGACCGACAGGCCGGGCGGCTCGTCGTTGTCGTCAACGGTCGTGCAGTAGAGGCCGCAGTCGTCAGCGCGTGCGGGCGGCGACGGGCAGAATGTACAGAGCAGAGCAATCCCGAACGCGATCAGACACAGACCTCTCCACCGCATTGTCCTCACCCCCGCAAAGACGCGAAAAACCGACCCGTCACATCGGTCGGTTTCACCATTGGCTCCGCGTCGCTCGGGTGACCAGAGTGGGAGTAGAGCGGCGTTTCACAGCCCCCATTGCGGCGTGACTGCTTATGGCTATCGGCCACTCGCTAGACGCATTGTATATCGCAATCAGACCATTGTCAATGGCGAAATCACGCGCCGTTTTTCCGAAATGTGAGGATATATTGGTGATGTATGTTGGAGACGAACGCGAAGGGAATGCCGTAGGGGTAGAGGTTCTTGGAGTCTTGAACGAGGATGGTGACTCCCTCGAGGCTCAAGCCGACTGACTCGATCACCCGGCTGATGTCCGCGTGATAGGGGATGAACTTCGATCCGTGGCGGAAGTCCGACACGACCACGCACATGTAACGCTTTGGCTTGAGCACGCGCCCGCACTGCTCGAATACCTTGCCCAGCTCGGCCAAGAACTCCTCGTAGGACTCCGTGTTGCCGAGGTCGTCAGGCTCATCGCTGTATCGTGTTTCGAGGCCCTTGGACTTGCGCTCCGCCTTGACCTTGTGGTCCCAATCCTTGAGCAGAATGGACCAATACGGCGGGCTGGTGACGATGAAGTCGAACGAGTCGTCGTCGAACTCGGCCATCCGGATCCTTGCGTCGCCGACGATGACCTGCTGGTCGGTCGGGAAAAGCCCACCTTCGCCCGCCCGCTGCCTCGCGATATCGGCCCAGTGCTCGACGAGCTCGATCCCGACGCCGCCGCGTCCGGACTGCGCGCAGGCGACCAGCGTCGACCCGCTGCCGACGAACGGATCGAGCACGCACTGGCCTGGCTTGGTGAAGAACTCGATCAGGCGGACGATATCCGACTCGGCGAACGTGGCGGGGTGCAGAGCCTTAAGCTCGTCGCGCTTAGGCGGCCGGCTGAACCAAACGCTCTTGGTCTCCATCATCCACTCGCGATTTGTAAGCTCGTTGAGAGAGTTTCTGCGGTCCACGGCGCGCTTCTGTTCCATATTCAGACTCGAAGCCGGCGCAAGATCGCGCTACGGCTTCCCGCGGAGCACCACCGGAGGCGGCGATACCCTGAGGTGCGAACGATTGTAGGTCAGCCCCCATTCCCCGGGCAGCAGTATCCGTGTTGTGTCCGGGAGCATCTCGTAGTGAGCCCCGAAGTAGTCGTTGAAAAGCACCCTGAACGAGTTGACCGGACTGATCGTGTCGTACAACCCCGCGTTGTTCGCGCCGGGGAAGTAGTAGGCGTTCAATATGGCGGTCCTGTCCTCGTAGGAGTCATCGATCTCCTTCGCCGTCCGCCCAACCGATACATTCGCCCACAGCTTGCGGAATTTCGGCGCGGGGGATCCGTGGTCGGACTGGATAATGATGATCGGCGGCGTTTGGGAGTTGGCGATGATCGCGTCAACGGCGCGCATCGTGAGCTTGGTGACATACTCCAACTGCCTTACGTAGGAGGCGTCTTTGGAGCGAGCGGCGACTGCTCGAAGCGAAGGCAGGCTGCCGTCCCTATCGAACATGTACGGCGGATGAGGGCAGACAATGTGGGCGAGCGTGAACGTCGGCTCCTTGATCCTGGATATCGCGACCAGGTCGGAGAACTCCTTGAGCACAGTCCGGCGAAGGACGTGCCTCTCCATATCGTTGGCAAGCACGCAGAGGATCGACCTGTTCAACAGGTACCTCTCTCAAGCTCCGACAGATCGGCGGCCTGGCGCGGCAGGGCCACGCCGGCGTAGCGGCTTCCGGAGGTGACGGAGTACCCGGAGTTGAGAATGGCGTACCTGTAGCCGCGGTCTATCAGCACTCGGCAGACCGAGCTGTTCCATACGGGCTCCGTGGTCAACTCACGGTCGGCAATACCCGCCCTGCGCACCAGGTTATCGAGGTAGTCGAAGTTCAGCGAAGACGAGAGCGACCAGTCGGTGAAGGGATAGTTGCAGCGGCTGTTCGAGGCGACGTAGAAGCCCTTCCGCGTGAGGTAGCGCAGGAAAGGGCTGTTGTCGTAGCCATAGGTGTTCTTGAGTACGTCATCCCTTGCGTAGGCGTCGAGGATGATGTAGTAGATGTCCGGTTTGGGGCCTCGACGATCCGCGCCGAACTGTCCGGCCGCATCCTTTCGTGACTGCGCAATCACTTTCTGCCATCCGCCGTACTGACGCTGGCGCATGCTCGCGGACGCCGAGGAGAGCGCCACCATCATCAGAGTCATCAGAGTCAGTATCACGCCCATCGCCGCGAGGAAGCGCGCAATGCCGGAGAGATCCCTGCGAGTCCTTGCGATCAGGACCAGCAGGAGCACCGCAACGCCCACCCCCGCGCACAGCGCCGCCGCCGGATGTGTCGCGGGGTCGATGCGGAAACCGAGCCGTGAGGTGATCCTGTTGAGGCCTGTGAGCACGTGTCCGAGCGACGAGAGCAGCACTATTACAATCAGAGCGGACAAGCCGGCCTTGGCGCGGTCTCTGAGCAATAGCGCGGCCGCGCAGAGGACCACCGCAGCAAGGACCAGGCTCAGCGCCAGCGGTCTGAGAATGCCGCCGATGGGAACGTTGTCTATGTTTCGAGAGTAGACGGCCAGTACAGGGGAAACGGCGAAGAGCAGCGGGTAGAGCGGCGGGATTCTTCTGTTCTTCATTTTATCTCCGGTTCATCAGGTAGAGCACTCTGTCGGAGTCCAGGATCGTGTCCGATCGCTTGATGTCGAAGAGGACGCCGAACTCCTTCTCGAAATCCTCGCGGGTGTAGTTCGGGAACACGTCCTCGCGTGTGGCCAGCAGCTTCTGCACCTTATGGTCCGATTTCGGCACAAACTCTATAATCAGCTTGCTGCATATCCTGGCAAAGAAAGCGGCAATCCGGCTGAGCGGGACGTTGTTGGAGATCGCGAGATGATGGACCAGAGCCAGGGCCATGGCCAGATCGACCGGGCCGCGGTCGATCAGAGACGGCCTTTCGTCGTTCTCCCATCCTATGCCCGGGCTCGGATTGGTCAGGTCGAGAAGCAGCGGCAGTATGTTAGCCTCCCCGGTCTTCACGGCCCGGAGGTAGTTCAGCTCGACGGCGGCCGGATCGAAGTCGAACGCTACCGTGTGGACGCCGAGTTGGCTGGCCATCCGGCTGTGGAAGCCTGTGTTGGCCCCCATGTCCCAGACGGTAGCCGGGCCCGCGGCGGAGAGGTACTCTCCAATCAGCCTCTGCTTGTGCTCACGGCCGGCGGGGGTGTAGCTGTTGTCGCTGTAGTAGTCGGCCCACTCCGTGCCGGCGGGCTTCCACGTCAGGCGCCTCACTCCACCTTCGAGGCTGTCGAGCAAACCGCGAAGGCCGTTGAGGCTTACCTTCTGCTCGTATTTCGCCTTCTGGATTGCTGTGTCGGCGTAACGGACCTGGCTTCTGGCATGCAGGTGGATATGGAGCAGCAAGGGCATCACGAACTTGGTGCGGTAGGGCAGCACCGAGCTGACCAGATCGAGAGGCACGCCGTCGATGAACATCCTGGTGAGCCGGCGGAGCCGGACGTCAGTATAGCTCATCATCGCCAGCACGCCGTAGAAGTGCTGGCAGAACTGCTTGTAGGGGATCCAGGGCTGGCCCTCAATGTACTTCGTGAATGAGAGACTGTCGATGAAGACTGGCTTGCCCTTATGGAACTGGATGTTGTATGCACTGCAGTCCTTGAGGGTCATGCCGTGTTCGAGCGCGGCCTTCTGAACGGCAAGCGTAGTCAGCGCGGCGTCCTTGAATTCGCTGAAGCACCACTCGTACGGAAACGAGATGAACTCTAACTGCTCAGGCTTGAGAACCTTGTAAGCTCCATCCGGTGAGTGACTTGTTATGCCGGCTACTTCTTCGTGCGGGATCAGCAGATTGGCGCTTACGAGACGCTCATAGAGCCCGGAGGACATGAGGAGGTCATAGTCCTCTTTGTAACAGTGGTTTACCTGTCGGTATACTACTCCGTCGTGTCTGAAGACGAACCCGCTGGGGTCGCGGAAGGAGCCGGAGACCTGTTCACTTGTCATCTTCGGTTCTCTTCACAAACCGCCTGCAGACGGCCTCTCTTATCCTACCCCATGTGGATTTCATCACGAAGACGGTCGCCAGTATCCCGGCGATCGCCGCCTGCAGAATATAGCTGCCCGTGCCGGCGTCGATGTAGGCGTGTGCCGGCTTACCGACGATCACGAGCAGGGACAGGGCCACGGCGACACATTCCAGCAGCCGCGTCCTAGAGTACTTAGCCATATTACAGTTCTCCCTCTAGCGTGCACGATCACGCAGACCATGCTCATCCTAATAATGCCATGTCTAGACTGGATTCGCAAGTCCCGCTTAGCTTTTTTGTAATGGAGCCGTATTCGGGGCGTAACCGGCAGAGTATAGACTGAATATGGCAGGTATCCGGGTCCGCCCCGACCAGCCGATCTATCTTAATGATGGCCAGGCCGGCGTATTGGCATCATTCTTGCATTTGCGCCATTCTGCTGAGCGCAGTCTCAGTTGGGGACACGCCGCCAATGCCGTTCAGTTCCGGCCGAAGGAGCGTGGAGATGAGAGATCAGAACCTGACGACAGGGAGGGTATATCGGGGACTGCTGGCGGACTCTGTGAACGTTCTCGTGGGCTGTCCGATAGCGCGTTGGGTCAAGTTCCCGCCCGTCCCCAGCGGCAACAGGAAGCCTATGGCTCGGCTTGTGAGGTCCATGCGCAGCCAGTTGGCCTTCATGCTATGCGTCTGTATGGGCAATCTGGTACTGAAGACCGAGCTGCAGATTCATCCTGAACTTGTCTTGGGGGCCCGCGCCTGCATGCTCAAACAAGCTCAGCATGACACAGCGCGCGTCTGTTGGTGCGGATTGCCCAGGCGCTATCTTCTGCGCCGCGACACGCGATACACGCCGGGCAGCATCACCAGCAGGCCCGCCAATGCCATAAGGCTCGACGGCTCCGGCACGCTGGGCGGCGGGTGACTGCTTCCCGCGAGGGCTATGCCTCCCAGCAACCCCAGAAGGCTTGAACCCAGAATGATCGGGGGCGCCGATACGGCGGGCGCCGCTATCGTTGCCAACACCGGAGGTGTCGCGACCGGCAGAGCCGACACGACCGCGGGGGCGGGAGGCGCCATCACCAGGGCGTTCGTTATCGTTTCCACCGAGGGCAAGACCTTGATGTCGGGGTTTTCGGACTCAGGCGACACGACGGGCGGCTTCGGGGTCGTTTCCATCGAGGGCTTCACCATCACCACAGGCAGTTCGGCTCTCAGGGGATTTCCACAGGACCACGACAGCACCGGCTGGCCGTTAGCCGTGGCAAATACCATCGTGCCCCTCGGAAGCAGCTTGGTCTTGATCAACTGCCGGCCGGCCTTGTCGATATACCAGCACTTGGTGCGTAGAGGTTCCTTGAGCGCAACGAGGCTCAGTTCGTCCGCGAAGAAGCTGTCGAGATCGGCGGGCGAGACGTGGAAGTGGCGAAGATAGCGGGATCGGACCGCCGCGTTCTTGGCTACCTGGTCTCTCAGATCGCTGACTGTGGTTGCCCGGTAGACCAGATACGATCCTGCCGGAGTCCGCTCTGCTGCCCAAGCGCACCCCGTGACCACCATCATCAAAGACGCGCCGACGATAAAAACCAATATTCTGTTCATAATTGCCACACTCCAGAATTGCAGAGTGTAAGCCCACCCGTCCGAACTCACAACATTAAGCCCGAGTCCTTGAACCAATGGGTATATACCCAGGAATGACTCTGCACAAACTATGCCATAGTGATGGACGAGCTAGCCCAAATCCGAGAATGCAGCGTGAACGCATCCAGGTGGCAACCAAGCGATATGCTGTGCGAACTGAGCGTGGGTGAGCTTTGCGAAATGCGTTCGCCCTTTCCCAGGATGCCGCTCTGGCTTTGCGCCGAGAAATCCGGTATCATTACTGGGTCTGAAGCGCAGCAAAATGCGTCTCGGAACTGGTGTGCGGCCTGATCAGGTTTGGCCGCCTGTCTGGCATCGGGTAATTAGACTCATCGGGAACTCTGGGAGATTGCCGAGTCGTAATTCGAAGCGTCTATGCTCGCATCAGCCTAAAGATGGAAGCTGCCGAGTCGATAATTGTAACTACAAGACCTCGTGTCGGACTGGTCAGGAGGACAGGAATCGTGAATCAACGCGTGATTGCGCTGACGGCGGCGCTGGCCGTCGCGGCGGTGCTGCTTGCTGCCGCGTCTGGTCTAGCCGCTCCCGCGTCTGGTCTAGCCGCTCCCGCGTCTGGTCTAGCCGCTCCCGCGGACTCCGGGACCGCTGACGCCGCCGCTTCGACTCCACCCGCGACCGTTGCGGATGCCGATTACCGCATAGCGGAAGAGGATGTTCTGCGGATGGACGTCTGGGGCGAGCCACAGCTCAGCAACATGCAGATACCTGTGCCGCCCGGCGGCAAGATAAGCGTTCCCTACCTGGGCGATATGCAGGCGGCCGGGCTCACGCAGGCCGAGCTTGCCCAGCAGATCTCCAAGAAGCTTGCAGATGCGGAGATCGTCTACGATGCGAGGGTGCAGATATCGGTCTACGTGCTGCATCAGCCGCAGGTGTACGTGTTCGGCGCGGTCCAGAGGCCGAGTTCGTTCCCATTCAAGACCGGCGCCACTGTACTCGACGCGATAGCACTGGCCGGCAGCTACTCGGATGACGCGATGCTCGAGGCTGCCTCGATCACACATAAGGACTCCGATCAGTCCGTCCCGCTCAATCTGAAGAAGCTCTTCGAAAACGATTTGACGCAGAACTACGAGCTCCAGAACGGCGATAAGATCTACATCCCCCACGAAGACTACAACAACAAGATATTCGTGCTGGGCCAGGTGAACCGGCCGGGCGTGTATAGCCTCAAAGACAACACGACCGTTCTGTCGGCGATCAGCCTGGCCAGCGGCCAGACGCCGGATGGATCGGTTCGCAACACGGTCGTGGTGCGGGGCGACCCCAGCCATCCGATTAGAGAGTCAAGTGCGATATGACCGCTCTGTTTGCAAAGGGAGATCTGTCCCAGAACATCGTCTTACAGCCGGGGAACGTCGTCGTGGTGCCGACGGCCAAGAAGATGCCGTGGAGCACGATCTCGCAGATCATCAGTGCCGCGTCGAACATCGTCTGGCTGCACCGGACAGGATGGTAGGCCCTGTCGCGATTACCCGCAAGCTATCCAGGAGGATGAGTCCGTGGAATTTTGGCGCTACTATAGAGTAATACGCAGAAGGCGTTGGCTGATCATACTTGGCACGCTGGCGGCTGTACTGGCAGTGTATAGTTGGAACGCCAGTTCCGAGAAGAAGTGGGTGGCGCGTACCGTCCTTGCCGAGCCGATCGGTGCTCAGCGGATCGGTGTGCCCCTGTTCCAGTCGGAGTTGATGGGTCCGACGATGGACCTGCAGTTACAGCTTTCCAACCTGGGCAACCTGGCCACCAGCCAGACCGTCATGCAGAGCGCTTACCAGTCACTGTGGGAACTGGGGCTGAAGTTCAGCCCCGAGCAGATTCTGAAGGCGACGAGCGTCACGCCGGTGCGCGATACCACGTATCTGGCAATCGAGGTCACGCTGCCTGATCGGGATGACGCCAAGACGGCGGCCGACGCGGTGGCGGCGGCGTTCAAGAACGTCTACGCGGACATGAACAGCCAGTCCGTGACTCAGAGCAGACGTTTCATAGAGGACCAGATTGCAGCTACGCACGCCGCGATGGTCAAGGCCCAGGACGCTCTGCGCCGCTACAAAGAGGAGAACCAGGTAGTTGAGGTGAACCAGCAGCTTGCCTCAACGGTTCAGAAGATATCGCAGGCCCAGATCAACGCCGCTCAGATGGAGGTCAATCACCAGGCTGCCGCGGCGCGTGCACAGCAGGCTCGCAAGGAACTGGCCACTCTGCCGGAATGGGAGGATCAGGGCAAGTCCGTGGCGCGCAACCCGATCTGGGAGCGCCTCAAGGAGCAGTTGGCGGACGCGGAAACGAGAAGAACCGCGATGCTTACTGGAGCGCCCGGCCAGTCGAGAAGAGGTCCCAATCACCCCGACGTGGTCGCGCTTTCGAATCAGATCGATAATATCAACAAGCAACTGCTCGGTGTCAAGGAGCAGTACATCGCGAACAGTACCCAGGGCAAGAACTCTACCTACAGCAGCGCTCTGGCGTCGTATCTCAATGCCAGGGTCGATGATGTAGCCACCGACGCTCAGCAGACCGCGGCCCAGGCGGTCGTGGGGCAGATGAAGGCGGAGTGGCAGGGGCTGCCGGAGCAGGAAGCCAGGGTTGCGGAGCTGACCACCGATCTCCAAGCCGCCACTGCCACCTATGGCTTGATGAAGAGCAAGCTCGACGAGGCCAGAATACGTGAGAAAGAGACCCGCGGCCAAGCCACTCTCAACACCATCGATCCGGCCTCTATCCGCCCGCTGGACCAGAAGCACGCCCTCAAGCTCATTCTCGCTCTGATTCTCTCTCCGATCCTGGGCATAGGCGTGGCGTTCCTGCTGCACTATACCGATAACACCGTCAAGACCGCATCCGACGCTGAGAAGCTGTTGGGTCTGCCCGTCCTGACCGCGGTACCGCAATCGAAAGCTCACTCGCTGCCGAGGCAGACCTGTCCCGAGATCATGGACGTGGCGTATCAGATGTTGACCTCGAATCTGTGGATTGCCAGCCAGAGCGGCGACAGCAGATCGCTGGTGGTGGTAAGCGCCGAGCCGGACGCCGGCCGCAGCGTTACGGCGTCGAATCTCGCCGTTTCACTGGCCAGGGAGGGCGCCAAGGTCATTCTGGTAGATGCCGATCTGAGAAAGCCGACGCAGCATCTGATCTTCGGCGTTGAGAACAAAGTCGGTCTGACGAACATACTCAGCGGCGGCGCCACGCTGGAAGATACGCTCGTGCCCACGCGCATTCAGGGGCTGCTGCTCGTGCCGGCGGGACCCGTACCGGACAACCCGGTCAAGCTGCTGCGGTCGCCCGAGATGAAGGACTTCGCGGATCAGGTCCACGAGCTGGCCGATTTCGTCATCTACGATACGCCCGCCGGCGTTACGTTCCCGGACCCGACGCTCGTCGCAACGATAGTCGGAAACGCGCTGGTGGTTCACGCGGCCGGACGAGTGCCTAGGGGCAGCGAGGCGGAGTTCCGCGCCAGGATGGAGAACATCGGGGTTCGGCTCCTCGGCGTGGTACTCAACAACGTGCGCCGCGAGGATTCGAGCGGTTACTTCCACTATCACCGTTCTTACGAAGGCGTCGGAATGCCGCAGCTCGCCGGCGGCAAGAAGGCGATCAAGGGGCCGGAGACACGTGCCTGATCCCTGCCATAGTTGACTATCCGCCCGGCGGCGTGTGCGATGGCGCCGTCGGGCTTTGCCCGTGTAAGGCCATCGCAGGAGGAAATGCAGGATGCGTGAGTGCCCGAAATGCAGCACCCAACTGGCGGATGAAGCGAACGCGTGCCCGAGCTGCGGCGAGCAGCTCAAGGGCGGCGGTCCAGAGCCGCAGTTCGATCCGCGGCGAGCCCTCGCCGGTGTTGCCGAGTGCCTGTCGGAAGTCGTCAGACACTACTGGCCGATGCTGCTTGCCGGGGTTCTGTTCATCGCAATGCAGTGGGACTTTCCGTTTACCGTCTGGTGGCAAGCCTGGATGCGGAAAAACTCGGCGTGCTCGCACGGTCCCCTTGTCCCGCTGATTGCCTTGTTCATGGTCTGGGCCAATCGCAAGCGCATGGCAGTCACCAAGATAGCGCCTTCATGGTGGGGGTTGATGCTGATTGTCCCCGCCGTCCCGCTGTTCGTATTCGGCCGCTGGACCGGCTCGGGCAACATCTGCGGCGCCACGTTCATCATGTTTCTGATTGGGGCGGTGCTGATGTTCACGGGGTCGCGGATGACGCGGCTGCTGTTGTTTCCCATGCTCTATCTGTTGTTCATGGTGCCCCCGCCCGGGATGGTGATGGACAGGGTGACCTCACGCGTCCAGATCTCATCGACCACATTTGCCGCCAGGATGCTCAGCGCTACGGGCAAGGTGGTGAACCCCGGAGAGGGCTGGGACGTCAAACAGGCGGGTACACTCATTTCCTCACCGAAGCTTCCGGCAGGTCCCGACGGGCAGCGAATGCTCAGAGTGGAGGGCGAGTGCAGCGGGTTCAGGATGCTGATCTCGCTGATAACGTTCACCGCTTTCTTTGTCTATATGCTTCGCGCTCCCTGGTGGAAGAGAACCATCCTTGTAGTCATCTCACTTCCGTTGAGCATTCTCACCAACGCGCTGCGCATCGCCTCGATAGGCTACGTGGGGATAGGATTCCAGGATTTCGATACGATGATGGGATACCACGAGGTGTTGGCGAAGGTGCTGATGCTCGTTCTGTCATTTGTGATCCTCTTCGGTATAGCGAGGCTCATGAGGGCCAGCGATTTCGGCATACCGGATCCGGCGGTCGCGCCGGCCGATGCGGCCCAGATGGACAGCACGCCGAAGTACCGGCTGGTGGGCAGAGGCCTTCGCGGTCCGGCGGTGATCGCGCTCTTCTGTGTTGTGATCGTCGCCAGCCTCGTGTTCAAGCCGCTGGAGGTGACCGCGCGGGGCCATCTCGACAGATCAGGTTTCCCCAAGCACTTTGCCGCGTGGTCATCACAGGGGCAGGCCGAGGATGAAATAACAGCCGGCGAACTCAAGACCGCCGATATGGAGACCCGCGTCTACTCGTGCTATCCGGGTGATCCCGAGGCGGTGATAGTCACGTTGATCGCCGCGCAGGACACCGACGCGTTCCACGACCCGCACAGTTGTCTTCCTGGCGGCGGGAACGCCATAAACGTGGACCGGATCGTATCCCTGCACTTCGACAAGCCCAAACCGATGACACTGCGGGCGACGTTCCTGCGGTTTTCGAGCCAGGACTTCCCCGACGGCGCGTTGATGGTCTACTGGTATAGCTTCGGGAACGAGACGTATGCCGGGTCGGGCGATATCCGGCTTGCGCTCAGGGAGGCACAGGTCAAGCGTCTGCTCGGTGGGCGCCAGGCATTCCACTATCGGTTCACTACACCGGCCAACTACCAGACAACCAACGAGGCCCTGGCCAGGCTGGAAACGTTCATCAAGAAGTTCGTGGCGAACTCGCCGCATTTCAAGTAGGACGCGTGGAGCATCCATGGGACTGGTCTTCGGTATACTCAGAGCGTTGGTCAGAGCGCCGGTCCGGGCGTGGCGCAGGATTGCGCGGATTGTGCCCGCCATGCCCGACGCGCCGAGTGGGTTCCTGCCGCGCTCGAAATACAGGATCGGGTTCCTTCGCACCCTGGCTGCGCCGCGCTGGCGGACGGCGGCCAGGCGGACGACCATCGTGCTTGGTTTCGCGGTCTACTTTGGTGTGCAGCTACTGCTTGCCTTCGCCATCAAAGAGATCGACGTCAGCCCTCTGTCCTGGGTGCTCATCGTCGCGTTCTTCATCGTTACGGCCTCATTCGTTCTGGCAGCGGCAAAGCCGACATTTGCGTTCATAGCCTGGCTGGTGCTCTCTCCACTGGGTTTCTTGTTCCTGCGAATGGACTTCGGCGCGGGAGTGCCGGCGATCACCTTCGACCGCATCGTTCTGCTGACCATGGCGACGATCCTGATAGCTCGCACCCTGGTCGAACGCCGCCGGATCAGAGCGCCGATAGTGGGCGAGTGGCTGATCCTTGGCTTCATAGGCTACACGGTTCTGGAAGTGGCCGCGTTCGGGGGAGGCATGAGCCTGAAGGCGTTCCTGGGCATCATCTCGGAGAGGTTCGATCATATCGCGCTGGCCGTGGTCGTCTACTACATTGCCAAGTCGGTGCTGGTCACCAGAAAGCAGCTCGAGTGGGCGATCATCGGACTCGTGATCACGGGCGTGTACGTCGCGATCTCCGCGTATTATGAGCACTTCACTGGCAATATGTGGTTCAGTTCGTTCCTGGGCAGCGACTTCCGCTTGATGCAGGAAGATGTGGGCATGGGACGTGCCAGCGGGCCGCTGCTCAACCCTGCCGCGACCGGCACGTTCCTCGGTATAACCGCATTCCTGACATTCCATCTCGGTGTGGCGTCGCGCAGCAGGTTCGTCAAATTCTGCTGCGTCTGTGGGACGTGTGCGCAGCTCCTTGGCATGCTACTTTACGTATACCAGGAGCGGGTACATTGCAGCGGTTCTGTTGCTCATCCTGCTGCCGTTTGCGACGAAGCGATATCGGAAGCAATACGCCCTGTTCGCTCTGACAGCCGCTGTTGCCGCCGTCATCCTCATGCCGATCCAGCTCTCCGATCCCAGCATCAACAGGCGAATGTCGCGAGAGGGGACCATTCTGACGAGGGTGGTCGTGGCCAAGGGTACGCTGAACGCCATAGCGCACAATCCGTGGTTCGGCGTGGGCCTGGGCGAGATTAACCGCGCGCTGGAGCTGTACATGACCAACGCCGGCATGCTCGGCGGCACGTATGCGAGAGGCTTCCCCCCGGGCCTGGGGCATCCCCTGAACAAGCTGGCCAGTCCCGTTACATCACACAACTCGATTCTCACGATATGGGCTGAGCAGGGGTCGATCGGCGCGTTTCTGTTCATCGGCGCGCTTGTGGCGCTGCTCATACACCTGTTCAGAGTGCGCGCCCGGGCGCCTGTCGAAGGCGTGCTGTGCAAGGACCTTCTGAGCCTGCTGATAATCGCGATCATCGGACACTTCATCTCGACGATGGGCTACGACATCAGGTTCTTCAAGTATCCCAGCTACGTCCTATGGATGCTATACGCGTTGGGAGTGCGGTTCGGCGAGATCCTGAATGAGAAGCAGCACGACGCCACGGCGTCTGCCGCGAGCAGCTCACTTGTGGAATCGTTCCCTTCGGACGGTGTATTGGCGGGGGCCGCTCGATAATGGAGTGTTTGAGGGTGGCTCTGGTCGGCCCGTACCCGGAGGCTGAGGGCAAGGTCCTGGGTGGCGTACAGGCCGTTACTTCGGCGCTGGCGGACGGACTGGCGGCTGTCGATGGGATCGAGGTAAATGCTGTCACGCTGGTCGAGGCACTGAAGCATGCCCAATGCCGGGTCAGCAAGGCTGGGGTTCACGTTCACCTGGTTCCGTTGTTTGGCAGGTTTGGCTGCTTGACGGGATTCGCGGTGGACGGCGGCAGGGTCCGCCGGGTTCTGAGGCAGATCGCCCCGGACATAGTCCACGTTCACGGCCAGTTGCTGTATGGCCATGCGGCCATTGAGAGGGGATGGCCCTCGATCCTTACGATACACGGCATCGCCTACCGTGAGAAGGCCTCGGTGCGCGGGTATGATCGGCTGCAATCCAGGCTCGGGTGTGCATACGAGGCCGGTACTGTGGGCAAAGCCCGGCATATCGGCGCCATCAACCACTACTCAATCAATGCTTTTGATGGGCGCGTTCGCGCGGACGACATTCGGTTCATCGACAATCCCATCGACGATCGCTACTTCGAAGTTCCCGATAACGCCGAGCCGGGCCGCATCCTTTTCGGAGGCTTCGTCCGCGAGCTCAAGAACCTGATGTATCTTCTTGAGGCACTCGCGATGCTCTCCCGAAATACCCCGATCTCAGACTCCGTGTTGCCGGGGCGGTGAGTGAGGAGGCCTATTATGAGCGCTGCGCGTCGTTTATCTCTGAGCACGGGCTTGAGAAGAACGTCGAGTTCCTGGGGCTGGTGACGGTCGATGAGATGTTCGAGGAGCACTCCAAAGCGTCCATGCTGGTGCTGAGCTCGAAGCAGGAGAACGCACCCGTCGTGATATCCGAAGCAATGGCCGCCGGCAGACCGGTGGTTGCCACCGACGTGGGCGGTATCCCGGAGATGATCGAGCATGGCAAGAGCGGCTTCATCGTGCCGCTGTATGAACCGGAAGAGCTTGCCGCGAGCATCGACTGCCTTCTGAGCGACGACGGGCTCAGAAAGAGCATGGGAGAGGCCGGAAAGGCAGCGGCGCAGCAGCGGTTCCGTCGCTCGGTTGTTGTCGGCAAGACGATCGAGTTCTACAGGGACGTCATTGAGTATGAACGAAAGCGACGGAGCTGAGCTGGCTGCTAAGCAGACGAGACACCCCGGGCGCGCGTTGCGAGTCGCGCTGCTGGGGCCCTATCCGTTGGAGGAGGGCAAGTTCAGAAACGGCGTGGAGAGTGTTGTCTCGACGCTGGCGGATGGATTGGTCGAAAGGGGCGCGGACGTGTATGCCGTGACCGGCGTCCCCGGAACCGGCAAACCGGTCGAGTCCGTAACGAGCACAGGCGTGAACGTCTTTCGGGTCCCGATGTCCGATAGGCTCGGGAACCTGACCGGTTTCGCGGTCGATGTCCGCCGGATGCGCGCCGTGCTCGACGAGATCGCGCCTGACGTAGTGCACGTTCACAAGATGCTGGTGTATGCGAGAGCCGCGCTTGGCGGGAAGTGGCCCTCGGTCCTTACGATACATGGAATACACTACCGGGAGGCGGCTCTCCGCACCGGGTGGGCCGGCATGAGGGCGAGGTTTGCGTGCCGCTATGAGCGCGAGGCCGTAAGAAAGGCCGAGCATGTCATCTGCATCAACCATTACGCCGCGGACAGCTATCGGGGACTGCTTCGGACACACGATGTGCACTTTATCGATAATCCAATAGACGACCGCTATTTCGCTGTCGCGCGCGGCGTCGAAAAGCCCGGCAGGATCCTGTTTGTCGGCCTTGTCTCGGAACGGAAGAACGTGTTGGGGCTGCTGGAGGCGATGGAGCTTGTTGTGCGAGGACATCCCGGCTCCGTATTGCGGATCGTGGGCAAGGTCGGCGACGAGGGATACCACGGCCAGTGTGTAGAGTTTGCGGCGGAGCACAAGCTGGGCAACAATGTCGAGTTTGCCGGGATGCTGTCCACTGACGAGTTGACCCGTGAGCTTGCCGAGGCTTGTATGCTTGTCCTGCCCTCGAAGCAGGAGACCGCGCCGGTCGTTATATCCGAGGCCATGGCCGCGGGAAGGCCGGTCGTGGCGACGCCCGCCGGCGGGACCGAGGAGATGGTCGAAGACGCGGTGACGGGGCTGATCGTTCCGTTCGATGACTCGGAGGCGCTTGCCGGCGCGATCTGCCGGCTGCTCGATGATTCCGAGCTCAGGCAGCGAATGAGCGAGGCAGGCCGCGGCGTTGCCGAGCAGAGATTCCGCCGGTCGGCGGTGTTGACCAGGACGCTCTCTTTATATCACGACATAGTAGGTAAGCCATGATCCGACTTGTTCTAGCCGAGCAATACCCATTCGAAACGGACAAGTTCCCCGGCGGGGTTCACACCGCGGGCTACTTCCTGGCGCGCGGCTTGCAGCGGCGAGAGGACATCGACGCGCGGGTGCTGACGGTCAGTGCCGACGCGCCGCGGGACATTGACCGCGTCGATGACGGCCTGCCCGTTCGCTTTCTTGCCGAGCCCAAGGCGCGACTGATCCCGAACATGGGCCGCAATATCAGGCGTCTCACCGCTCAACTGCGGGAGATGAAGCCGGACATCGTCAACGGCAACATGGTGATCTATGCCGCCGCGGGGCTGCGCGCGGGCATTCCGACGGTCTACACCGTCCACGCCGTCGTCCATAGAGAGGCCCAGGTCTACAAAAAGCCTCTTGACAAGCTCCGATATTCCCTATACATGAAGTATGACCACGAAGTCATGTCGGGGCTGCGGCATATCATCGCCACGAGCCCCTATGTGGTCGAGGAGTACGGCGGGCGGACCGGCGCCGAGTTCCACGTGATCGACAACTGCATCGACGATCGGTTCTTTGCCGTGTCGAACAGCGAGGAACCCGACCGGCTCCTGTATGGAGGAGTGGTCTACGACCGCAAGAACGTGCTCGGGCTTCTCGAGATCACGCGGCGGCTGGTCGAGACGAGGCCGAATCTGAAGCTCCGCATCGCGGGCAAGGTCCTCGACGAGGCGTATAGCCAGCAGTGCATCGCGTTCACAGAAGAGCACGGGCTGGAAGGCAACGTCGATTTCCTCGGGCAGACGACCATCGACACAATGCTTGACGAACTCTCGCGCGCGACGATGCTTCTTCTGCCCTCCAAGCAGGAGACCGCGCCGCTGATAATAAGCGAGGCGCTCTCGGCGGGCAAGCCCGTAGTCGCTTCGACCGCGGGAGGCATCGCGAATCTCGTGCGCGATGGCGAAACGGGCTACGTGATGGACTGGCGCGACAACGATAGGTTCGTCGAATGCATCGACAGGCTCCTGGGTGACGACAAGCTTCGCTGCCGTATGGGCAAGGCGGCGCGCGAGGAAGCGATCAACAGGTTTTCGAAAGATGCCGTGGCGGCGCAGACGGTCAAGGTGTATGAGCAGGTGCTGGGCCAGAAGTGATCCAGCCGGGCGCTAAATTGCTCCATAGAGCAATGCTGTGGTATCGTTATATGGTCGAGCAGAATACTGCTCAGGACTGTGAAGTCTTGGTCTCGACCAGGTTAGGCCGGTAGAGGATGGCAACCAAGGTAGCATACATTATTGGCATGGGTAAGGGCGGTGTGCCGGGATTCACCTACCGCGAGGTGGAGGTCCTTCACGCTAACGGTTTCGACATCGCCCTGTTCCCGCTCACCTATCGCGAGGGGCCCTACATGCCGCCGGGCGATTGGCCGGTGTTTCGCCCGAGCGCGCCGAAGCTGCTTCTTGCCCAACTGCCGCGCTTTCTCGCCAAGCCCGGAATGTATCTTTCGATGCTGGCGACCGCGCTGCGCGCGAACTCGGTGCGGGAGTTCGCGGTCGCGATGTCATTCGTGGGGGACATGGCGAAGTGGGGGGCGCGCCACATTCACAGCCACTTCGCCGACAGCAAGCTGTATACGGGCTACTATTGCTCGCGTTGGCTGAATCTGCCGCTCACGCTGACGGCGCACGCCTACGACATTCATCTCAATCCCAATCCGAGGATGCTCAAGATCGCGCTCGGACGGTGCGAGAAGCTGGTAGTTCAATCTGAATTCAACAGGGATCTCGTTATGCGCAACTTTGGCGTCAATGCAGAGAAGATAGCCCTCATCCGCGCTCACGGAGACATGTCGGAGCCGGGAGGGCGAACTCCGATCAGGGTACTGATGGTCGGCGAGTTCCGAGAGAAGAAAGGTCACGAGGTGTTGTTCGAGGCTATCAGGCGGCTCGGACGAGACGACCTCGTGTTCTGGATCGTCGGAGAAGGGCCGCTCGACCTGCGCCGTATGGCTCGCGAGGCGGGCGTCACGGACAGAGTGGTCTTCCTCGGCGTGCTCGGCCCGGATCTGCTCAGTATCGTCTATGACGGCTGCGATATGCTCGTTCAGCCCAGCGTGACCGCTAGCGACGGCGACATGGAGGGCATTCCCGCCGTGATCATGGAGGCGATGTCGCGCGGCAAGCCCGTGATAAGCACGCGTCACGCCGGCATACCGGAGCTTGTCGAGGAGATACTGGTCAACGAGCGCGATCCGGAAGCCCTCGCCGAGGCGATAGCCAAACTGGCCGACGACCCTGAGCTTCGCACGAAGCTCGGCGCGCGCAACGTCGAGATCGTCAGGAGCGGCTTCGCGGCCGAAGCCGCCCTGCAACTGGGAGAATTGTTCCATAAGGAGTAGCTTCGAGACTCGAACTTCGAACCTCGAACATCGAAATGAAGGTTTTATCCGTAGTAGGCACCAGGCCGAATTTCATAAAGGAAGCTCCGATCAACGTCGAGCTGAAGAAGCGCGGGATCGCCGAAGTGCTCGTCCACACCGGCCAGCACTACGACTACGAGATGTCGCGCGTGTTCTTCAGCCAGCTCGATATCCCTGAGCCGGACTACCACCTTCAGGTTTCGACCGGCCTGGCGGGCAAGCAGACCGGCGAGATGCTGGACGCGATCGAGCAGATACTGATCAAGGAGCAGCCCGATGTCACGCTGATCTACGGCGACGTCACTTCGACACTGGCCGGCGCGCTCGCGTCGGTGAAGCTGAGGATTCCGGTCGCTCACGTAGAGGCCGGCGTGCGGACGGCGGCCCGTTATAACCCCGAGGAGATCAACCGCCGCGGCAGCGATGTTCTCTCGGAACTGCTTCTGGCCAACTGCCAGGACGCTTACGACGAGCTTCTCAAGGAGAATCACACCGGGTCGAGCATAGTGCTGACCGGTGACATAATGAAGGACATTCTGGTCAGCACCGTCGAGCGGTTCGACATACCGGTCGTCCGCGGGGACTACGTCGTTTGCACGCTCCACAGGGCCGAGAACGTCGATGATCCGCAGAATCTGTCGGCGATCCTGCGCGGACTGGCCGACTCCGGTGCGAGGGTGATCTTCCCGGTCCATCCGCGGACGCGCAAACGCATGGAGGAGTTCGGCCTGGCGCGCGAGTTCGAGGGTGCGACCAACATCGAGTTTGCCGAGCCGCAGGGCTACCTCGAATTCGTGAGGCTTCTGGCGGGCGCGAACAAGGTGGTCACCGACTCCGGCGGAGTGCGGCGCGAGTCCTATATCCTGGGCAAGCCCGCCATCATCGCCATCAACCTGACCTGGTTCCCGTGCATCAAGAGAGCCGGGTGGAAGTTCGTGGCGGGGCCGGACTCGGCAAAGATCGCGGACGGAGTCGCGAACTTCGAGCCGCCGGAGGAGCATCCGGTGCTGTTCGGGGACGGCAAGGCGTATCTCAAGATCGTTGACGCGATGGTGCAGCATTTCGGGAGCGGCGAGCCCGTGGAGGATCGCCTGTCTTCTGGTTCGGGAGGAGTACCGCGCAAGGCCTGAGTAGCGAGGAACGAGCGTATCCCTCGGACGACAGCGCCCGCAGGGCCGCGAGAGTCGAAGGCCGTGCTTCGATACGGCCCACAAACCGGGCCTACTCAGCACTAGCAGCCGCCGGACAAAGTGCTGTAGGAGGGGTTTCCAAACCCCGAATGCACAGGCCTCACGCCCGGGAACCGGGGTTTGGAAACCCCTCCTACAACCGAGACGGAGTCTATCCGATTGCTGCTAGCGGAGTATTGTTCTGAAGACTGATGAAACGAGTATGCTTGGTGGTTCAATCTTATTACCTGCGTGATCCGCGGGTAAGGCGCGAGGCTGAGGCGTTGGCCGCGGAAGGCTGTCAGGTCGATGTCATCTGCCTGCGAGACAAGGGCAAGTCGAGGCGGGAGGTCGTCAAGGGCGTCAACATCACCCGCGTCCCGCTTGCTCGCCGCAGGGCCACGCCCGCTCGTTATATGTTCGAATACGGGTTCTTCTTCTGCGCGACGGCGCTCGTGCTGCTGGGGAGGCTGTTTACTCGCAGATACGATCTCATACACGTCAACAACATGCCGGACTTTCTCGTGTTCGCGACGCTGCTGCCCAAGCTGTTCGGCAGCAAGGTCATACTCGACGTTCACGATCCCATGCCGGAGCTGTTCATGTCCAAATACGGCATCGGCAGCGAGAGCCGGTTCATAAGGCTGCTGGCCTGGCAGGAGCGCATCGGCCTGCGGTATTGCCATCGCGCGCTGACGGTCAGCGAGGTGATGAAGGACCGACTGGAGCAGGTCAAGGGCTGCCCGCCGGTTACGTCCGTGCTCAACGTGCCCGATGAGACGCTTCTGCTGCGGCCCGAGAAGTGGGACCGCACCGAGGGCACGTTCGCGCTGCTCTACACGGGGACGATATCGGCGCGCTACGGACTGGGCATCGCGATCGAGGCGTGCGCGAAGCTGCGGGACAAGATCCCCGGCCTCAAGCTGCGGCTGGTCGGCGAGGGCGACGATCTGCCCGTGCTGCGCGAGACGGCCGAGCGGTTGGGTGTTTCGGACCTGGTGGAGTTCCATCCCCCGGTGCCGCTTGCGAAGATTCCTGATATGGTGGCGCAGTCCGACGTTGGCATCTCGCCGCACGTTGACGACATCTTCATGAAGCTCTACTTCTCCACCAAGGTGGCGGAGTTCGTGTATATGGGTCTGCCGACGGTCGTGTCGCGCACCCAGACGATCGAGCGTCACTTCGACGAGGATACGGTGTTCTACTGCGAGCCGGGCAGCGTCGATTCGTTTGCCGAGGCGGTGCTGAAGCTCTACGAGCAGCCCGACCTGCGCGCGAAACTGGCGGCGCGGTGCGAGGAGTTTTCGAGCCGATGGACCTGGGGTTCGGAGAAGCACGCGTATCTCGACTTTGTGGCCGGGCTTATAGGTAAGTGCGCGGCTGAGCAATGTGAGTGCCGCGAGGTGGATGCTGAATCAAGTTCAGCATGACAATGGTTGTTTGGAGGCAGTTGTATGGTCGGATTTGGTCTTGTGGGAGTTGGATATTGGGGACCGAATCTCGCGCGGAATCTGAATAACACCGAGAACGCTCACCTGGCGTGGATCTGCGACTCCAACGAGAAGGCGGTGGCCAGGATCGCGTCCGGCTATCCCAAGACGCAGACGACGGGCAGCCTCGATGAGATGCTGGCCGCGGCCGACCTCGACGCAGTCGTGATCGCGACGCCCGCGCGGTCGCATTTCGAGCTGGCGAGGCAGTGCCTGAAGGCCGGCAAGCACGCGCTGGTCGAGAAGCCGCTCGCGATGAGCACCGCCGAGTGCGACGAGCTTATCGATATCGCCGGCAGCCAGGGATTGAAGCTGATGGTGGGGCATACGTTCCTCTACAGTCCGCCGGTGCTGCGGCTCAAGGAGCTTGTTGACGCCGGCGAGATCGGTGACGTCTACTACGCCTACTCGACCCGCGCCAATCTCGGCCAGATACGCAAGGACGTCAACGCGATGTGGAACCTGGCGCCGCACGACGTGTCTATATTCCTGTATCTTTTCGGGGCGCCGCCGATCTCCGTCAGTGCGAAGGGCATAACTCGGATTCAGCCCGGTATCGAAGACGTGGTCTTCATGTATCTCGACTTCCCCGGCGGCATCACGGCGCACGTCCACGTGAGCTGGCTCGACCCGGGCAAGGTCCGCAAGCTTACCCTGGTCGGCAGCAAGAAGATGGTCATCTACGACGACGTTAGCGCCGACGCCAAGATGCAGATTCTCGACAAGGGCGTCACCAAGGTCGGCAACGGCGCGGGAGACGTTCTCCAGCTTCGGCGAGTTCCAACTGCTGCTGAGGGCCGGCGACGTGCTCATTCCCAAGATTCCCGCGACTGAGCCGCTCAAGACCGAGTGCCAGCATTTCGCGGATTCTATTATTGCGGACGAGTCTCCTCTCACCGACGGCATTCACGGCAGGCAGGTCGTGAGGGTGTTGGAGGCCGCGGGCGAGTCGATGGCAAATGGCTCCTGCCCGGTGGAGGTCAAACTGTGAGCAACATAGCTGAAACCGCCAAGATATACCCGAACGTCACGATAGGCGAAGGGGCCGAGATCGGCGAGTTCTGTATCATCGGCCTGCCACCCAAGGGCAGGGCGCCCGGCGAGCTGCCGACCGTTATCGGCGCGAACGCCGTGATCCGCTCGCATACCGTGATCTATGCGGGCAACACGATCGGCGAGGGTTTCAACTCCGGCCACAGCGCGCTCATACGCGAGGAGAACGAGATCGGCGCGCACGTCAGCATCGGCAGCCATACCGTTATCGAACACCATCTGGAGATTCAGGACGAGGTGCGCGTCCACTCGCAGGCATTCGTGCCGGAGTTCACCGTGCTCGAAAAGGGCTGCTGGATCGGGCCGAACGTGGTCTTCACAAACGCCTATCATCCGCTCTGCAAGAAGGTCAAGGATTGCCTCAAGGGGGCGACGGTCAAGGGCGGGGCGAAGATCGGCGCGAATACGACGGTCCTGCCCGACGTGACCATCGGCGAGATGGCGCTGGTCGGGGCGGGGTCGGTTGTTGTCAGGGATGTGCCGGACAAGACCGTGGCAGCGGGCGTGCCGGCAAAGGTCATCAAGAACGTAGCGGACTTGACGTGTCCGTATGGCCTGTGCGAGCGGCCGTACGAAGTGTAGTCAGACAATGTCGTGCTGAACTTGATTCAGCATCCAGATGGACCCTGAATCAAGACACGCTGGAGAGGGCAGTTAAGACAATGGTGCAGTTTGTTGATTTGCGGGCTCAACACGATTCGATTCGGAAAGAGCTCTTTGACGCCATAGCCGGAGTGATCGATTCGAGCGCGTTCATAATGGGACCGGCGATCAAGGAGTTCGAGCCGAAGTTTGCCCAGTTCTGCGGCGTGAAGCATGCGATCGGGTGCTCATCGGGCACTTCGGCGCTGCATCTCGCGCTGTGGGCGCTCGGCATCGGCCCCGGTGATGAGGTCATCACGATCCCGCACACGTTCATCGCCACCGCGGAGGCGATCACGATGCGCGGCGCGAAGCCGGTGTTCGTCGATATCGATCCCGCGAGCTATACGATGGACGTCTCGAAGGTGGAAGCGGCCATATCGCCTCGCACCAGGGCGATTATACCGGTCCATCTTTACGGTCATCCGACGGACATGGACCCTCTCCTTGAGATCGCTCGCAAGCACGGACTGAAGGTTATCGAGGACTGCGCTCAATCCCACGGCGCCGAATACAAGGGCCGCCGCGTCGGCGCGATCGGCGACGTCGGCTGCTTCAGTTTCTTCCCGGGCAAGAACATGGGCGCGATGGGCGACGCGGGCGCCGTGACGACCAACGACGACGCCGTCGCGGCCAGAGTCGCCAAGCTTCGCAACCACGGCCGCGAGGGCAAATACGAGCACGAGATGGTCGGCTACAACGATCGAATCGACAACCTCCAGGCCGCCATTCTCAACGTCAAACTGCCGCACCTCAACGACTGGAACGCACGTCGCCGCGAGCACGCGGCCCAGTATTGCGAGGAGCTGGCCGGCGTGGACATCGGTCTGCCGACGGTCGCCCCCGGCTGTGTGCACGTCTATCACCTGTTCGTTATCGAGCATCCGAAGCGGGATGATCTGCAGAAGTCTCTCAAAGAAGAGGGCATTGCCACCGGTGTGCACTACCCGCTGCCGCTGCACCTGCAGCCGGCCTACGCCGACCTCGGTTACGCGGAGGGCGACTTCCCCGCCACCGAGGCGGCCGCCAAGCGCATACTCTCTTTGCCGATGTACCCTGAGATGACGCGGGAGATGGTGACCGAGGTCACCGACGCCATCAAGGAGTTCCTCGGCGCGGGCACGATCGCCAAGGGCGGCGAGTCGGACGCGGGCACGGCGGTCAAGGGAGGCAAGTCGGGCGAATCCGTGTTCAAGGGCGCCAGGATATGCATGCTTGCGCCGTTTCCGCCGAGAAAGGGCGGGGTAGCGGTGCAGACCGCGCTTGTCGTGAAGGGTTTGGAAGCTGAAGGAGCCGAGGTATTCAAGGCTGACACCAACCTCCAGTTCCTCAGGTTCGGGACGTTGGGCACGCCGATACGCCTTGCGCTTCAGCCCTGGGTCACCCTCTTTCGGCTCCTGAGGGCGCTGCCCAAGTGCGATATCCTGAACATTCAGGCCGCCGTCAACTGGGGCTTCATGCCCGCGATCCTCGGCGTGCCGCTCGGCAACCTCTACAAGAAACGCGTGGTCCTGATGTTCCACAGCGGGATCGGGCCGAGGTTCCTGGACCGGTTCCCCTGGCTGGCAAAGACACCGTTTCGCCGCGCGACGGTGTCCGCGGTCTGTTCTCGGCAACTCCAGGACGCGTTCAAAGAGCGCGGTATCGAGGCGATGCTGTTCTACAACCTTTTCGAGCCCGATCTCTTCATATTCCGGGAGCGGCCCAAGATCGAGCCCAAGATCATCTGGACGCGCTGGCTCGAGCCTCTCTACGATCCGATGTCCGCCCTTCGAGCATTCCGGATCGTCAAGCAGCGGTATCCGAATGCGGAGATGGTTCTGGCCGGCAACGGCTCGATGCTGTCCAGCCTGCGCGGCTACGTGAAGAGGGAGAAGATCGACGGCGTTACCGTGCCGGGCAGAGTATCGCCCGAGGAAGTGGCCCGGCTGATGAATGAAGCCGACATCTGTCTCAACACCAGCAGGGCCGACGGGATGCCCACGGCGCTGCTCGAGGCTGGAGCGTGCGGACTGCCGATTGTGACGACGAACGTGGGCGGCATCGCGTCGCTGTTCGAGGATGGAGTCAGCGCCATGCTGCGTGAGCCGGACGACCCTGAAGCGCTTGCGCAGGCTATGCTCGACCTGCTCGACAACCCGGACCGTGCGAAGGAGATGGGCGCCAAGGCCAGAGAGGTCGTCATGGATTATACATGGCCGAAAGCGTCGGCGGCGATTGCGAAGGCCTACGGGCTTAAGGACTGATTCGTGTTGGGCAGCGAGAGGGAGCTGATTCGTGAACAAGGGCAGCGTAGCCGAGATCTCCGGTGACTGCAGGCGAGCCGCGGACAGGCTGCACGCGTATCTGATTGGACATCACATTGGCGACGACGGCGCCGTGTCCGGTCCGGACGTAGGCGTGAGGATCAACCTGCGCGTCGGCCGGCTCATCAAGTCCTACCTCCGCTTCCTGCCCTGGAGTGACACCTACTACTACACCCAGGGGCAGGCCTACTGGATTAACGCCAACCTTGAGCTGCACCGGCTCACCGGCGACGCGGCCTGCCTCGACAGCGCCGTCAAGTGCGGCGAGGCCATGCTCGCCCGGCAGATGCCGGAAGGCTACTGGGAGTTTCCGCATAACGAGTGGAAAGGCGTTATCGCGACGGTCGAGACGTGCTTCGGCGGGCTCGGACTGCTGGCGGTCTACGAGGCGACCCGCGACGAGCGTTACCTCACCGCGGCCAGACGCACCTACGACTACATGATCCACGATGTCGGTTTCCAGAAGTACCGATGACGAATCTCTCGCCGTCAACTACTTCTCCAACCGCGTCCGGGCGCTCGTTCCGAACAACTCCACGCTCGCCGTCTGGTTCTGTGCCGCGCTGAACCACGCGACCGGCGATGCGGAGTATCTCGGCGATTATTGCACGAAGATGATCAACTTCCTCATTCGCTGCCAGTTCGACAGCGGAGAGCTGCCGTATACCGTTGCCGGCGAGCTCTATTCGGGCCGCGACCACTACCAGTGCTTCCAGTATAATTCGTTCCAGTTCATGGACCTCGTCGAATACCATCGGCTGACCGGCGATGACCGCGTGCTGCCGATGATGGGCAAGATGGCCGGGTTCCTATCGCATGGGCTGACCAAAGAGGACAACATCCGTGCCGACTGCTCGTCGGACTGGCCCGTCAGGCACTACTGCACCGCCGCCCTCTGTGCCGCGCTCACCCGAGCGACGCAGGAAGGGCTGGGCGACTATTCCGGCATCGCCGCGCGCGGCTTTGCCAAGCTGATGTCCTGGCAGCGCAAGGACGGCGGGTTTGGTTTCTCGGTCCGCGACTACGGTCTGTTCGCGGACCGGCGCTCATATCCGCGGGTGATGTGCATGATCCTGCGGCATCTGCTTATCGGCTCGGAACTGGGCGCGGGCAGGCCCGGCGAGGTGGCGGATGCTTAAGTTCTGCCTTGCCGGGCGCTATCCGCTGGACGAGAGCAGGATCGGCGGTGGCCCCCAGCATGTGATGCACATTCTCTCGGGTACCTTTGCCGAGAGACGCGATATTGATTTTCACGTCGTGGCGCTGATCGAGAGCCAGGCGTTCTCGGACGTGGTCGAACAGGACGGGGCGGTGATCCACCGCGTGGGTGTGCCCAGGAACAGGTTCATTCCGAACCTGCTGACGGCCGGATCGCGTCTTGCGCCCGTTTTTCGGGCGCTCGAACCGGACATTGTCAACAGCCACGATACGAGCACCACCGATGGCGCGCTGCGCGCCGGGTGCAAGGTCGTGCATACGATCCACGGCATTTCGGCCAAGGAGATCCCCTACGTCGATAGGCGTCAGCGTCTGGCGGCTCGTCTGCACCATCGGACCGACTGCGGCCTGATATCGAGGGCAGCCGGGGTGTTGTCCGTCGCGCAGTATGGCCTGGACTGCTTCGACGGCTGCGTCAAGGCGCCGAGCGGCGTGATCCACGTGCCCATCGAGGACGGATTCTTCGACGTGGGCGAGATGTCGCCGGACAAAGGCATCCTGTTCGCCGGGTCGATAAGGAAGCGCAAGAACCCGCTGGCGCTGCTGCGAGCGATGCCGGCTGTTCTGGCGAAGCATCCCGATGCCAGGCTGTATCTATGCGGCGGTCCCGGCGAGCCGGACTACGCCGCGGAGGTCAAGACCTTTATCTCGAAGCACGGACTGCAGAGCGCGATCGATCTGCCCGGTATCGTGGACCGCGAGACGCTGTGCGCGTATCTGGCGAAATCGAGGTGCCTGGCCCTGCCGTCGTATCAGGAGACGGCGCCCGGCGTGATATGCCAGGCCATGGCGGCGGGCAGGCCGGTGGTGGCCTCGCCCGTGGGCGGGGTGCCGGAGATGATAGAGGAGGGCGCCACGGGCTTCCTGGTCGATGCGGACGATTCCGAGGCGCTGGCAGATCGCCTCATACAACTGATGGACGATACCGATCTGGCGCGCGACATGGGATCGGCCGCAAGAAAGATCGCGCGCGAACGCTACGACCGGCACAAGGTTGCCGATCGAATACTCGAAGTATGCTCGTCACTAGCACAATGAACGACGACAGCTATCTACAACCGATGCTGCTGGTCCGGCGGACCGAGGAGAAGCTGCTGGAGCTGTTTGCCCAGGGCAAGCTCAGCGGGACCACGCACACGTCCATCGGGCAGGAGTCGTGCTCGGTGGGCGTCGTGAGCGCGCTGGATCGCGAGCGCGACATCATCTTCTCAAACCACCGCTGCCACGGCCACTTCATCGTCTACGCAGGCACACCGGAGCCGTTGATCGCCGAGGTGATGGGCAGATCGACTGGCATGTGCGGCGGAATCGGCGGCAGCCAGCACGTTCACTATCGCAACTTCTACTCCAACGGCATCCAGGGCGGGATCGTGCCCGCCGCGACCGGCATGGCGCTAGCCGAGAAGCTCAAGGGCAGTGGCGCAATCGTGACCGTGTTCATCGGCGACGGCACGCTCGGCCAGGGGGTCGTCTACGAGTCGTTCAACATGGCGTCGCTCTGGAGCCTGCCGCTGTTGATCGTGGTCGAGGCCAACTGCTTCGCGCAGAGCACGCCCACCTGCTTCGGCCACGCCGGCGATCCCGCCGCCAAGCCGCGGGCGTTCGGGATCGAGACGGTCGATATTGAAGTCAAAGGCCCGGCGCAGGTCTTCGAGGCGGCGTCTGATCTGATAAACAAGGTCAGGAGCGAGACGCGGCCGGCGTGTCTCGTCCTGCACACATACAGGCTCGGCCCGCACAGCAAGGGCGATGACCCGCGCCCGGCCGAGGAGATTGCCGAGCAGGCCGCAAAGGACCCGCTCAATCTGATGCTCAAGAGGCTGCCGGAGGCGGTGGTTGCCGAGGCGGAGTCGAAGGTGAAGAGAATCCTTGACGAATGCCTCGAACACGCGTCTGCCGCCGAGCCGCTGACGACGGAGGAGTTCGCCGCGAGAGTCGGCCTCATGTCATGCTGAACTTGTTTCAGCATCCAGACTACGAAGGGATGGGTCCTGAAACGAGTTCAGGATGACAATGGGCGTTCAGGATGACAATGTGATATGACATATCTGCAGTGTCTCAATCAGGCGCTTCAGGAGGTAGTCGAGTCCGACCCGACCGTCTACCTGCTGGGCGAGGACATAAGGGACCCCTACGGCGGGGCGTTCAAGGTCTCGCGCGGCATCTCCACGCGCTTCCCCGAGCGCGTCTTCACCACGCCGATCAGCGAGGCGGGCATAGTCGGCATCGCGGGCGGGATGGCGCTGCGCGGGCTGAGGCCGGTGGTCGAGATCATGTTCGGCGACTTCATCACGCTGGGCTTCGACCAGATCGCCAACCACATCGGCAAGTATCGCTCGATGTACGGCGGGCAGGTGGACGTGCCCGTGGTGATCCGCACTCCTATGGGCGGTGGCCGCGGCTACGGCCCGACCCACAGCCAGTCGCTGGAGAAGTTCATCTTCGGCGTCCCGGGGATCAAGGTCGTGTGCCCGTCGCTCCATCACGATCCCGGCGCGATGATCAAGGCCGCTGTTGCAGATAACGATCCCATCGTCTTCATCGAGCACAAACTGCTCTATCCCGCGCAGTTGGCGATCCCAGATAGGCCGCCGGTACGCACGCGGCTGGTCGGCGACGAGCGCTACCCCACGGCCATAATCCACAACTATCACGAGGGCAAGCCCGACGTGACGATCATCGCCTACGGTGGCGCGTCGCGCGGGTTGAAGGAGATGCTGGCGAATATGGAGCAGGAGGAAGTGCGCATCTCCTGCGTGCTGCCCAGCCTGCTCAATCGGATCGACTGCGGGCAGTTCGCCGATGAGGTGCTCGCGGCGGAGTGCGGCGTGCTGGTGTGGGAGGAGGGCACGTCCGGCTTCGACTGGGGCGCGGAGGTGATCGCCCAACTCCACGAGCATCTCGGAGGCAAGCTCGGCCGCGTTCGCCGCGTCGCTTCGCTGCCCACGGCGATTCCAGCAGCCAGGCATCTAGAGAAGCACGTGTTGGCTGACGAAGATAAAGTGGAGAAAGCGGTATTCGACCTGCTGTCTGAGGTAACGTCATGAACATAATCGAACTGCCGACCCTCAACGTCAATGAGGAGTCGGCAATCATCTATTGGGAAGTCGATAGCGGCGCCCCGATCCGCAAGGGTCAGGTGATCGCGCTAATGGAAGTGAGCAAGGCCACGGTCGAGCTCGAGGCGGAGTCCGACGGCCATCTATATCAGCTCGTCTCGCACGGCGAATCGGCGAAGTTCGGCTCGCCGCTGGCGGTCATTGCCGAGCAGGCCGGGCTTTCCGACGAGGAGGTCGCACGCAGCGTCGCTCCGGCGCCGGAACCCGCCGCGGCCGGCGCAAAGCAGTGGACCAAGAAAGCCGAGCTGCTCGCGGCGGCGAACAAGATCGCCATCGATGAAGTCCCCGCATCGGGCGAACGCATCACCGAGGCCGACGTGCGGGCCTACATCGACAGCCGCCGACAGGCTCCCATGAAGGTGCATGCGCCGGACATCACCGGCGTCAAGGATACCGCCGACGACCTGTTCCCAGCCAACCGCCGCAGGAAGTTGCTTCTGATCGGCGGGGGCGCGGCGGCGATCCTGGTGCTCGACGTGGTCTTCCGATGCAACGAGCTTATGCCCGTGGGCATTCTCGACGATGACAAGAAGCTGCACGGCAAGACCATCTTCGGCGTGCCGGTCGTAGGCGACGTCAACCGCGCCGCCGATCTTTTCAAAGACGGCTTCTTCGACGAGGTGGTCATATCCATCAGCACGGCGCTGGTGTTCCGCCGCAAGGTCTTCACCGAGCTTCGCGAGCAGGGCATCCCGTTTGCCAACATTATCGACCCGTCTTCGACCGTGCACATGAACGTCGAGATGGGGCAGGGAAACATTATCCTGGGCAAGTGCCGTATAGGCCCATGTACGATAGTCGGCGACAACAACTTCGTCAGCGCGTACGCCAATATCGAGCACCACAACCGGCTCGGCAGCCATTGCACGTTCGGGCCGGTCGTATCGACGTCCGGGCTGGTGGAGATCGGCAGCTCGGTGAAGTTCGGGACTGGCATATTCATCGAGCCGTTCGTCAAGGTCGGCGACGAATCGGTGGTAGCGTCCGGGGCGGTCCTGGTCGCGCCCGTCCCGCCCAACAGCCTTGTGAAAACGAAGATGAACTATACCGTCAAACCAAAGGGGTGACGCGTCCGCTCCGCGCTTCGATACGGCCCATCCTTCGCACGGCGCCAACCCCGCCTGCTCAGGACGGCCCTACTCAGCGCTTCGCGGAGGTTGTGGCCTGTGCCAACCGTCCCCGCTAGCCCTGAGTAGCGAGGAACGAGCGTATCGAAGGGCGGCCGGTTGGACGGCCACAGGAATGTGAGGGGGTACAATGGTTCCGCTTATTGATCTGAAGATTCAGCATAGATCGATTGCCGCCGAGGTGGAGGCAGCGATCAAGAACGTCTGCGACAATACCGCGTTCATACTCTCCGATGACATGAGGGCGTTCGAGTCGGAGTTCGCCGCGTATTGCGGCGCGAAGCACGGGATCGGCGTCGCCAACGGCACCGAGGCGCTGTTTCTCGCGCTGAAAGCGTTGGGCATCGGCGCGGGGGACGAGGTCATCGTCCCGGCCAACACGTTCATCGCTACCGCCGCCGCCGTCTCGCACACCAACGCGACCCCGGTGTTCGTTGACATGGACCCCGACACCTACTGCATCGACCCGGCCAAGATCGGGGCGGCCGTCACGGAGAAGACCAAGGCGATCATGCCCGTCCACCTCTACGGCCACGCCGCCGACATGGACGCGATTATGTCCATCGCCCGCTCAAACGGTCTGAAGGTCGTCGAGGACTGCGCGCAGGCGCACGGCACCCACTACAAGGGCAAACAGGTGGGATCGATCGGCGATGCGGCCGGCTTCAGCTTCTACCCGTCCAAGACCCTCGGCGCCTATGGCGACGCGGGGATGGTTCTCACCAACTCCGACGAGCTCTGCGAGACCCTCAAGCTGCTGCGCGACAACGGCCGCACCACGTGGTACGAACACTCGCTTATCGGCTACAATTCCAGGCTCGATGGAATCCAGGCTGCCATTCTGCGCGTAAAGCTGAAGTACCTGGACAAATGGGTCGAGGCGCGGCGCGCCCATGCCCAGCAATACGCGGAACTGCTTGGGGATACCAAGGGATTGATCGCTGCCGGCGGAGAAGTCCTATACTAGACACTCCTATTACGTCTACGTAGTTCGCACCGATAATCGAGATGATGTGATGGCCAAGCTCAAGGAGAAGGGCTGCGGCTGTGGGATTCACTACCCGGTACCGCTGCACCTTCAGCCTGCCTACGCGTTTCTGGGAGGCAAGCCCGGCGACCATCCCATCTCCGAGCAATACGCAAAACAGATCATGTCGATCCCGATGTTCCCAGAACTTACGCCTGAGCAGGTCTCGGAAGCGGCATCGATCATTAACGAAGTTGTCAGTTGACAGTCGTCAGTCCTCAGTCCGGACTGAGGACTGATAACTGATGACTGACGACTCAAGAGGTAGTAGTATCATGGCGACAGTGGACGGCGACTGCCGACAAGGAAAAGGCCGGACGGGTAAGCAAGACTCGCGAGATCAAGGCCATATAGACTGAAGCGGGCACTCGACATCGTGGCCGCTTCGATTGGGCTGCTGATCGCGACGCCGTTTGCCGCCGTTATCGCGATCCTGATAAAGCTGTCGAGTCCGGGGCCGGTGCTGTTCAGGCAGGCGCGTGTGGGCAGGGACGGGAAGATGTTCATGTTCTTCAAGTTCCGCAGCATGCGCGTGGGCAACGACGACTCCGAGCACCGCAAGTATATCAAGCTGTTCATCGAGGGCAAGGAAGAGGAGCTCAAGAAGCTCCAGGGAGGCAAGAAGCTCTACAAGATGACCGGCGACGATCGCGTGACGCTGGTCGGTCGGTTCCTGCGCAGGACCAGCCTCGATGAGGTCCCGCAGCTATATAACGTGCTCGCGGCGAGATGAGCATGGTCGGACCGAGGCCGCATCTCGCCTATGAAGTCGAGCTCTACAAGGATTGGCACCGCCGCAGACTCTGCGGGCTGCCCGGCATCACGGGCTGGTGGCAGATTCACGGCCGCAGCCGCGTGCCGTTCGAGAAAGCCGTCGAGATGGACATCTGGTATCTCGAGCACCAGTCGCTCATCCTGGACATCCGGATCATGCTCCGCACCGTCACAAAGGCCATCGTCGGCCGGGGCGCGTGCTGATCCGAGTTACGAGCAATGCGATCGGTGAATTCCGAACGAAATGACGAATTTGTGACGCACAGTAGCAGGCTCGAGCTCGCGTTTGGTATTTCTAGTCATTTCGGTACGAGTTCGTCCGACTGTCTGAGACTGTGAATGAGCTACATGAGCATCAAAATAGGCGTCGTTGGGGCGGGCTATTGGGGCCCCAATATCATCGGAAACTTCTATCAGATCTCCCGCGTGCGAGATGGCGATGTGCTGCGACATGGACGAGAAGCGCCTCGCGCACATGAAGAGTCTGTATCCGGAGATCCAGACGACCACCGACTATCGACGCGATGGTGGGCGATCCGTCCATCGACGCCATCGCCGTCTGCACCCACGTCAGCGCGCACTACCCGCTTGCCAAGAAGGCGCTTGAAGCCGGCAAGCACGTGCTCGTGGAGAAGCCGATGACCGCCAAAGTCGAGGAGGCCGAGGAACTGGTCGCGCTTGCCAAGAAGAACGGCAAGGTGCTGATGGTCGATCACACCTTCGAGTACACCGCCGGCGTCAACAAGATGAAGGAAGTCATCGAGAGCGGCCTGCTGGGCGACGTGCTCTACGTCCACTGCTCCCGGCTCAATCTGGGCATCTTCCAGCGCGACATCAACGTCGTCTGGGACCTCGCCCCGCACGATCTCTCGATCATGCTCTACGCCACCGGCCTCAAGCCCACCAGCATCCGCACGGTGGGCATGAAGCTGCTGCACCCGAAGGTCGAGGACGCGGCGTTCGTGACGCTCAAATGCGAGAACAGCGCAGCGCGGTCATCCACGTAAGCTGGGTCGACCCGCTCAAGATTCGCAAAGTCAGCGTGGTCGGGACCAAGCAGATGCTGGTCTACGATGACCTCGATCCGCTCTCCAAGATCCAGATCTACGATAAGGGCGTCGATAACCCGCCGCACTACGACACCTTCGGCGAGTTCCTGTGCTCCTACAAATACGGCGACATCCACATGCCCCGGCTCAAGGAAGCCGAGCCGCTGAGCGTGATGTGCAAGCATTTCCTGGAGTGCATCGAGACCGGCGCGACCCCGCGCAGCGACGGCGAAAGCGGCCTAAGAATGGTGCGCCTGCTCGCCGCGTCCGACGCCTCGCTAGCCGCCGGCGGGACTGAGATCCAGGTGTACCCTCGTAGGAGGGGTTTCCAAACCCCGAATGCAACAGGCTTCACGCTCGGAGATCGGGTCTGTAGATCCTCCTACAGCAGGATAGGGGGCGGCCGCTAAGCAGCCGCCCCCTTATCGTTGGATTAACTGACAGTTGGCCGGCCTTACCTGTGCCAGCCGCGTTGGCCCCAGCCGGCGTGGCTGCCGAACGGGATTGAGAAGAAGAGGCTCGCGGCTGGTCGAGTGTAGTAGGGACGGGCGTAGGCATGCGGATAGTAGTATCCGTAGGCCGGATAGTAGTAGCGCCCATAGGTCGGATAGGCGTAGGCATACGGAGATACGTAGGGCGTGTTGCCGACTACGATAGACGCCCCGCCGTGCCTTCCGCCAATTCCGATCCCCAGCGAGAAGCTCGCCGCGTAGGCCCCGACCGACGCTACAGCCACAAGCAGCAGGACCGCAAGCATCACGTGTGTTGCACGTCGCATTTGCATTGCTTCCTTTCCGATCATGATGGCGACGAACCGCTGTCCGTCCTCTCTATTATAGCATATCAGTAGGAGAAGTATGAATAGTATGATACATGCCTCGGGGCTGCCGCCGGCGTAGCTGTGGAACTCGGCGGTGACGCCTGCCTCGGCCGGCGCCTTCTCGAACTGCCGCACCGATTCGCTTTCGGGTGTCGGGGTGGTTGACAAGCCCGGCGGGAGCGGCATATACTCGATTGATGAACGACGAGCAAACCGAAAACCAACGCCCCGCCGATCCGCCACTGCCCATCGTGGACTCGCACCTCGACCTCGGAGACAACGCAGTCAATCTCGGGCGCGATCTGACCCTTACCGCTGCCCAGACCCGCGCGCTGGAGCAGCGTACCGAAGAAGCAGGCCATGGTATCGCTGCCGGACCTGGAGCGGGGTGGTATAGCCATCGTGTTCGCCACCGTTACCGAGGGCCTGATGGGCAACAAGTCCCCGCGCACACCCAGCGAAGCCGAGGCGCAGGCGCTGAGCCAGATCGCGCTGTATGAGGGTTGGCAGAGCCAGGGGCGGGCGCGGCTGATCAGATCGGTTGCCGACCTCGACCACCACCTCGGACTATGGCGGCGCGACCGTAAGCCGGGGCTGGTGATGCTGATGGAGGGCGCGGCCCCGATTCTCGACGTGCGCGACCTGCCCAGGTGGTGGAGCATGGGCTGCGGATGATCGGGCTTACGTGGGACGACACGAGATATGGAGCGGGCGTGGGCGGCGGCAATGACGAGATCAAGCGCGGCGGATTGACCCCCGACGGCGTCGCCCTGCTCGATGGCATGGCCGAACTGGGCTTCATCTGGGACATCTCGCATCTCGCGGAGGACGGCGTCTGGCAGGGGCTCGATATGCGGTTTCCTCGCGTATGCGCCTCGCATGCCAACGCGCGCGCGCTCACCCCGACCGACCGTCACCTCTCAGACGATGTCATCCGCGCGCTGTCCGAACGGGGTGGGGTGATAGGCGTCGTGTTGTGCAACGACTTCCTCGATCCGCGCTGGGAGCGGGACAAGTCGATACCGGTGACGCTTGCGCAGGTGCGCCTGCACGCGGAACATATCGCGAGCCTCGCCGGCTGGGATCACGTGGGCATAGGCTCGGACCTCGACGGCGGCTTCGGGCTGGAAGAGACCCCGCAAGAGATCGAGACAATCGCTGACCTGCACAAGATCGGCTCCGTGACTCCGCCCGAGGCGCGCGAGGCCGTGCTGAGCGGGAATTGGCTGGATTTCCTGCGAAGGAGCCTGCCGAAGTCGAGTTGAGAGGCGGCAACCGCCGTTTGGCATGTTTTGTGCACCAACAAGCTCGGCATTATTGGCCGGTGCCCCATCCATCATCTGCCGGAGGTTCCTTTTGAAGACCCTTATGCGTATCTGGCTCAGCCTCGCATTGCTGAGCATGTTCACATTGGGTGCACACGCCCAGAGCTTCAAGAAGACCGATCTGCCCGAGTTCGCACCACAGGCACAGGCACTCGACATCAACAACAGCGGCCTGATCTGCGGTTACGATAGCAACACTTCGAATCGCTCGTGCTGGATATATGATCCTGATTCCTGGGCAGAGGGCATCGGGGGCTTCAACGCCGCGGCCATCAACAGCAACGGGGTCATCGCGGGCTCGGCCTATGCGTACGTCCCCAACTACGCGATGTGTGCCCAGACCTACTACGACGGCCAGTGGCGCGTGCTCGACGCGGTCGCCGCGGTCAGTGTCTCAAGCGACGCCACGGACATCAACGATCTGGGATCGGTTGTGGGCTACTGCAGCGCAAATAACGCCAACTCTGCGTTTCTTCTCAAGAATGGTGTAGTGTCGACCCTTGCAGACCTCGATGGCAACAGCTATGCCGAGGGGATCAACATTATGACCAGGTCGTTGGGTATTACAGGCCAGCGCAGGACTGGTCTACTGACAGCGCGTTTCTCTGGGATGGCACGAATATCACGTGGCTGCCGATGCTGCCGGGCGGAACTGGAAGCCGAGCGTGGGCGATAAATGACGACGGGGTCATCGTAGGAGACATGCAGGGCAGCTTCGGCCAGGTGCCCGTCGTCTGGGAGAACGGCGAAGTGCGCGCGCTGGCTTCCTGGGGTTGGGCGTGGGACATCAACAACCTGGGACAGGTGGTCGGCGACGATGGCACTCGGGGGTATGTGTGGGACCAGGGCGCGACCTACGATCTGGGGGCCCAAAGCCATCCCAAAGGCATCGACGATCACTCCGAGGTCGTCGGCTACGTCCAGGTCTACGATTACCAGCAAGCCACATACTGGGAGATGGTCCCTGAGCCGGGCTGCATCGCCTCGCTGCTAACGGGTCTGGCATTCGCCGGGGTGCTGCTGAGGCGTCGCGCCGCCAGGTCATGACCTTCTGGGTTTTCTACGAAGGAGCCTGCCGAAGTCGAGTTGAAGGCTTATAGTAGAAACCTAGATGGATAATCGGAGAGTGCGATGGCGGACAAGCTAAGAGTAGGCATAATCGGTCAGGGGCGGAGCGGCTACAACATACACATGAACGGCCTCCGCGGGATGACCGACAAATACGAGATCGTGGCAGTTGCTGATCCGATGGAGGGTCGATGCGATGATGCAGTCAACCAACTGGGCGCAACCGGCTACAAGGACTACAGGGAGATGCTCGCGAGGACGGACCTGGACCTCATTGTCAACGCCATCGCCCAGCCATCTTCACGTTCCCGTAAGCCTGGAGATCATGGACGCGGGGCATAACGTGCTCTGCGAGAAGCCGCTGGCGCGACACGCGGCCGACGTGGATAAGCTAATAGCCAAGTCAAACAGACCGGTAAGCTCTTCGCGATCTTCCAGCAGTCCCGCTTTGCGCCATACTTCCAAGATAAGGCAGGTCATCGATTCCGGGGTCCTCGGCCGCATAGTGATGGTCAGGATCGCATTCAATGGCTTCGGCAGAAGGTGGGATTGGCAGACCCTGCAGGACTGCAAGCCGGCAATCTGCTCAACACTGGGCCACACCCGATGGATCAGGCGCTGCAGCTCTTCGGCACCGACTTGATGCCTGAGGTCACCTGCATAATGGACAGGGCGAACACGTTCGGAGATGCCGAGGACTTCGTGAAGGTCATACTCAAGGGCAAGGGCCGGCCGGTGATCGATCTGGAGATCTCGTCGTGCAACGCCTATTCCACGCACATGTATAACATCGACGGCGCCCTCGGCGGGCTCAAGGGCACCGCGGACCACATCGACTGGAAATACTACAAGCCGGAAGAATCGCCTGAGCAGCACCTCGTCCGCGAGCCGATGCCCGACCGCAAGTATTGCTCGGAGCAGCTTACCTGGCACGAGGAAAGCTGGGACCTGCCCGAGGAGCAGAAGAACTGGTTCGGGTATATGACGCAGAATTTCTACTCGCACCTCTACGAGACCCTCACCAACGGCGCGCCCCTAGTCATCCCGCCCTCCCACGTCCGCCAGCAGATAGCCGTTATCGAGGAGTGCCACAGGCAGAACCCGCTGTCGCGGATGTGAGATGAGAGTGGAAAGTGGAGAGTGGAGAGCAGAGAGAGAAGGGAATGCGCACGCCGCCGCCAGGTTACAACCCTGGTTCGATCACCATATACACCCCTCCCCGTGGAACACACCGCCGCCGCGCGCAGTCAGATGACATGGCGAGCGACCCAGCTTCACACAATAGGCCAGCCCGCACTTGGAGTCAACAAGGAAAGGAATGCGAATGGCAAGAGTGTTGTTGAACGTGATGTGTATTGCGCTGCTGGTTGCCTTGAACGCGGTCGGCGCATCGGCTGAGGCTGGGGCCGCCGCGAAGATCGAGGCGGTTCAGCTCATGCTGGAAGGCTGCAGTCTATCGGCCGACCAGGCGGCGGACCTGGAGGACGTGATCAAATCGGAGCCGACGGACCTTCGCAACACGGACGAAACTGCTGGGATACTACTCGATGCACCACGGGCCGGAGCGCGCGAAGCACATCCTGTGGGTCATCGAAAACGAACCGGCCGCCCAGATAACCGGAATGTCCGTAGCCCAATTCGATCGAGTCAGCGAGGAGAAGGATTTCCAGACCGGGCGCGATCTGTGGCTGAAACAATGCGAGCAGTTCAAGGACAACACATCTGTCCTGGGGAATGCGGCCCAGGACCTTCATGGCGTCGGACCGTCCGCAGACGGAGAAACTGCTGCGCCAGGCCCAGGCGCTTGAGCCAACCAGCCCGAGATGGCCGGAGGAGATAGCGCAGGTCTACCACCTGGACTATCTGTTCAACACGGGCAAGGAACGGCAGAGCATCGCGGCGAAGTCGCTTGCGGAGCTTGAGAAGGCCTACAGCCTCACCTCGCCCAGCGAGCAGGTCTATATGCTGGGCGGCCTTGCGGCGACGGCGGTAGAGGCGGGTCAGTCGGGCAAGGCGCAGTCCTATGCGACGCAGGCGATCAAGAGCGAGAACGCGGACGGCTTGTTCTACGGCAGCCTGGCCCTGGGCAGGCTCGCCCTGCGAGCGGGCGACCGCCGCAAAGCGGGCGAGTATCTTCTAGCGGCAGGCCGTGCGCCAAGTTCACCGGTGCGCGTGAGCTTTGGCCCCAACATGCTTCTTGCCAAGGAACTCCTGGACGCGGGCGAGCGCGACGTTGTGCTTCAGTATCTCGACCTGTGCGGCAAGTTCTGGACGTCCGATAAGGACAAGCTGGCCGAGTGGAAAGACGCTATCGACCAAGGCACCCCGCCCGACTTCGGCGCGAATCTGACGTACTGATCCGAATGCCACTTAGTCTCGGGATTTCCAGGTTCGGTTGACGGCTCCGTGGCCTCCCGAAGCATAGCAAACACCCAATGATATCACGCCAGGTCCGAGGCGCGAGTTCGCCATTCGTCTATTGTCGAAACAGCCTGAACCGCAGAGTCGGCACAGACGTGAGGCTTCAGCTCGGTGATCCTGTTCGCACGAGCCTCCACAGTCGAATGCTCGTCCTGCTCCCGTGTAACGTAGAGCGCAGTGGCAAGGCACTCAAGATCGGTTACTCCCTTGGGACCGACCAACGACACAACGAATTTAACCGCCTTGGCGTGTTCGGCTAGAGTCCTTGAGTGTCGCTCCTTACACCTCTGGCCATCTTCAGTGGTTACGAGCATTGGACCATATGGACATTGAGGGATCTGCTTGAGAAGTCCATCAGCGCGTAGCGATGTCAGCTGCTCCGTCAGTTCAAATGAGTAGGGTCCGTGCTTGTACAAGATAAAGTCGAACTCTAGGTCCAGGCCAGCCAATTCCTTGAGCACGTAAACGGCTTTCTGAACGTGGGTCTCGCCGCACCAACTGCCTTTCGCTCTCAAGCCGTCGATCAGTGAGATGAGCACTGCGTCGCGCTGCACCTTATCCATTCACTCCTCCTCCTTTGCCTTGATGATGGTCTCCCGATTGCTCTTGAGCCACTTCTGTGCTTCGCTAAGCAGCTCCGGTCTCACGAACACATAGTCGACAGCAACAATCGGAACATGGTTCAGCACCTGGGAAACCGTCAGCGAAGACTCGACTCTCCCGTCGCCCATCAGGACAGGAAAGTCGTTCGGGTTTCCCTTCTCCTTATAGGAGTCAAATCTGACTGCGTCAGCACCGAATTTGCGCATGCAGACTCGTAAACGAGACTTGCGGCTGACGGGTTGATCTTCACGTCTTCTGGGCTTCTATCATACAGCAGTTTGAAATGCTTGTGCTCCACAATCCTCGAAGCTGGGTCGTGAGACTCGCTCGTTGTATCACGTGCTGCATCAAGTATACCAGCAGTCACTTCATTGTCAGTAGCCTTGAGGTGCTCAGCTACATCGGTTGAGAAACAGCCGCCGCGAAGAAACAGCTTCAGGAAATCCTTCAGATGCGTATCATATATCCGTCTCACTGGGTGGAAGTACAACTGCGTATACATAAAGTAGCGCGCGAGGATCAGAGCCTCAGCAGAATGCAACCCACCTTCCTCCACGCCAAGCGCTGGTTCTTTCGTATCACTGTAAGTCTTCGGCAGAATCCGCAGAATATTAACCGAACCGATAGTGATCGAACCTCCCATAGGCTACTCCCGCGTGATGAGAATCGCGCAGAAGGTAGTCCATTCTGTCGACGCCGAAGGCATTGCCGACTATAGTCTCCGACAGAATGGCTTCCCAGTCACTGAACGGGGCATCTGTGTAATACTCTTGGCCGACTGCCAGTTTCGCTACATCCTCTGGATCGATCTTGAGCGATCTCCAGATACTCGACAACTCAGAGTGGCGGATGATCTCCACAGTCAGGCGCTCATGCGTCCAGCCGTCGGGCAACAGTGCTTCTTCAGCCGCGTGAGAGAACGGCAGATGACCAAGATCGTGGCAAAGCGCGGCCATCCGCAGTACCATCCGCCAATACTGAGTAAGATGCTCACTCTTCGGAAGTATGTCTCTTACGCTATCATCGATGATGTTTGCCGGTCGCGTGACGATGTCAAAGACTCGGGTGGCAAGTTCCATTACCCCCAGCGAATGCTCAAACCTTCTATGCGTTGCACCAGGATACACGAGATAGGTCAGAGCGAGATGGTGTATGTATCGCAGCCTTTGGAATGGCACAGAGTCGACGACATCCCTCTTGTCGGAGTTGACGCGAATGAACACGTGGATGGGATCGCGGAACTCGTGTATGTTCTTGCTCACTCTTCAGACTCCTACGCGTTTCGCGACTTGAGTAGAAGCTCGGCGGAACGGAGATCCCGAAACTTGGCGGGCTGATCGGTTACGGATTTCCGGGTTCGTGCCGTGACTGGTGCTCAACGCTCAGGCTGGTCGTCCAACCCGCAGATCCCAACGCACCTACAAATCACGCTGGAAAACTTCTCCGCTTGCGCCATGATATCCTTCAGTCCGAGAACACAAAGCCCCAGCCAATAGGCTGGGGCTTTGGCTTGGATCTGCGATCTTGACCGGCTGCTCCCTACTCCTCTTCCTTCCCCTCCGGTTCTTCGTCTGCCTCTTCTTCCTCATCCTCGACTTCGACTTCCTCGTCGTCATCGAGGTCGGCGTCGTCGGCCCCTTCGGCGGGCTTCTTGGGTTTTGCGCCGCCTTCGGCGGGTTCGGGCGCCGGCGGCACCTCGGCATAGGGGATTCGGGCGAGGCTGGAGACGCCGTCACCCGCGCCGAGGTTGATCAGCCTCACGCCCTGGGTGCTGCGGCCGATCGTGCGAATCTCTTTGACGCGGATCTTGAGCATGATGCCCTGGTTCGTGATGATCGACGATCTTGTCCGTGTCGTCGACGACGGCGGTCTCGACGATCTTGCCGGTCTTCTCGGTGATGTTCATCGTCTTGATGCCCTTGCCGCCGCGGGTCTGCTTGCGATATTCCTCAAGCGTCGTGCGCTTGCCGTAGCCCTTTTCGGTCGCGACAAGAAGCTCGCTGTCCGGCTTGCGCCAGGGTCATCCCGACGACCCTGTCGCCGCGGCCGAGCTTGATCCCTCGCACGCCGCCCGATGCGCGGCCCGCGCTGCGCAGGTCCTTCTCGTGGAACCGAATCGACATGCCGTTGTGGGTGACCAGTATCACCTCATCGTTGCCGTTGGAAAGCGCGACCCACTTCAGCGCGTCGCCTTCCTCGATGTCGAACGCCCTCAGGCCGTTGGAGCGCAGATTGTGGAACATGTCCAGGTCGGTCTTCTTGACCTCGCCCAGCTCCGTCGCCATCACCATGAACCCGTCCTTGTCCATCTCGCGCAGCGCGACCGTGGCGGTGATCCTGTCGCCCGGCTCGATGGAGATCAGGTTGATGATCGCCGTTCCCATCGCCGTGCGCGTGGTCTGCGGGATCTCATAAGCTTTGAGTCGATAGACGCGCCCGCGGTCGGTGAAGAACAGGACGTAGTGGTGCGTGGTCGCGGCGAACAGATGCTGTGACCTTGTCCTCTTCCTTTGCGGTCGCGCCGATCTTGCCCCTGCCGCCGCGCCGCTGCGCGCGATAGGTGTCCATCGGCACGCGCTTGATGTAGCCGTCGCGAGTGATGGTGATTATGGTCTCCTCATCGGGGATCATATCCTCCTCACCGATCTCGTCGGCCTCCATCGGGACGATGCGCGTCTTGCGCTGCGTCGCCGTACTTGTCCTTGATGTATTTCAGCTCGTCCTTGATCACGCCCAGAATCTTGAGCGGGTCGCTCAGCAGGTCCTCCAGCCAGCCGATGCGCTTGAGCAGGTCCTTGTACTCGTCCTCGATCTTGTCGCGCTCCAGGGCGGTGAGCTGCCTTAGCTGCATGTCGAGGATCGCGTCGGCCTGAAGCTGCGACAGTCCGAACCTGCTTCATCAACTTGCTGCGCGCTTCCTCGGCTGTTGGCGGACGCGCGGATGATCGCGATCACCTCGTCGAGGTAACTCGACCGCGATGCGCAATCCTTCGAGTATGTGCGCGCGCAGCAGCGCTCTCCGCAGCTCGTATTGCGTGCGGCGCTCGACTATCTCGACGCGGTGGTCGATGTAGTGCCGCATCATCTGCGTCAGCGTTGAGCACCCTCGGCACGCCGCTCGACCAGCGCGAGGTTGATCACGCCGAACGTCTTGCGCAGGTCGGTGTGCTTGAGCAGGTAGTTGAGGACCTTGCGCGGATGCGCGTCGCGGCGGCAGCTCGATCTGGACGCGGATGCCGTGGCGGTCGGAGTAGTCGTAGATGCCCGGCGATGCCGTCCACCTTGCGCTCGCGGGCAAGCTGCGCGATCTTCTCCTGCAGGGTCTGCTTGTTGACCTGATACGGCAGCTCGGTGACGACGATCGCGGCCTTGCCGCCCTCCATCGGCTCGATGGTGGTCTGCGCCTGCATTATGATCTGGCCGCGGCCGGTCTCGTAGGCGGACGCGGATGCCCTTGGTGCCCAGAATCAGGCCCGAGGTCGGGAAATCCGGGCCCTTGATGAACTGCATGATGCTCGTCGAGCGTCGCATCGGGGTTGTCGATCAGATGTGATGATGCCGTCGCAGAGCTCGGTGAGGTTGTGCGGCGGCATCTTGGTAGCCATAGCCGACCGCGATCCCCTCGGTGCCGTTTGCCAGCAGGTTCGGGAACTTGCCCGGCAGCACCATCGGGTTCGAGGCGGGTCTGGTCGTAGTTATCGCTGCCAATCGACGGTGTCCTTTTCGAGGTCGTCGAGCATCTCCATCGCGAACGGAGACATTCGCACTTCGGTGTATCGCATAGCGGCGGGAGGGTCGCCGTCGATGGATCCCATGTTGCCCTGGCCGTCGATGAGCGGGTAGCGGAGGCTTGAAGTCCTGCGCCATTCGGACCATGGTCGGGATAGATGACCTCCTCGCCGTGGGGGTGGTAGTTACCCGACGTATCGCCGGCGATCTTGGCGGACTTTCTGTGCTGCGCGGACGGCCCCAGGTGGAGGTCGTTCATTGCGACAAGAATACGCCTCTGGACCGGCTTGAGGCCGTCTCTTACATCGGGCAGAGCGCGCGACGATGATCACGCTCATCGCGTAGTCCATATAGGACTGTTTAAGCTCGTCCTCGATGTTGATGGGGATGACTTCCCGCGCGAAGTTGCTCAAATTCAGGGGTCCTCTCGATGCGTTTTGACCCTGTAATTATACTCCTTTCGAGCGTGGAAGGTCAAATCTGCCGGCCAGGCGCGAATGGGGAATGGGGAATGCCGAATGGGGAATGGAGAATCGCGGCGACGCGGAACTCGCGGAGGCAGAGCCCAGACCCCGGAACAGTGGAGAGTCGGGGTTGTGAGTTGGCGGCGGCGCCCGGCACTAGTGCCTGTTTTCGTCCTTGCGCCTAAAGCAGGGTGACCGCCGGGCTGATAATACATGGTATAGAATCCATGAGACAGGGCTATATGTACAGCACCGATAAGCACAACCGCGCGCGCGGCTTCACGCTCATAGAGGTGATGATCGCGCTGTTCGTATTCGCGTTGGTGACGGTCATCTTCGCCTCTTCGCTGATACTGGCGAAGCAGTCCTCGAAGATGAACGGCCAATACGCGCAGGCGATCAGCCTCGCCCAGCACAAGATCGACCAGCTCAGGGCGGTCGGCTACGGCCGGCTGGTCTACGCCGAGCTTGACGACCCCGAGAACATCATCGACTCGACCCCGACCTCGTCGCCCTACCACTTCGAACACGTCGATGACATCGCCAGCTACCTGTCGAACGCGACCGCGACCATCAAGATCGAGGACGCCGGCAGTTCCTACAGCTCGTCACGGGTCAAGCTCGTGACCGTCACTATCACCTGGAAGGCGTCGCCCACACGCACGACCATGAGCACGCTCGTTCAGAAGGCGTATATAGCGAATGCAGACTAGCAGTCATCGGATAGCCTGGTGTAGGAGGGTTCTCCGAACCCGATCCCCGCTAGCCCTGAGTAGCGCTGAACTCGGTTCAGGGCGTATCGAAGGGCGGTCGTCGTCCCGAGTGCTGGACCGGGCCGGATTCACGCTGTTGGAAGTGCTCACGGCGATGTTCGTGATGGCGCTGCTGATCGTGTGCACGGTCTCCATGCTCATAGCGGCGCTGCGAAGCTGCGATTCCGACCTGGCCCAGGTCAACACGGATACCACCGCCGTCACCGCGATGCAGACGATGGTCACCGACGTCAGGGAAGCCAAGCAGGTCGAGCCACTCGACAGCGGCAGCCGGCTCCGTATCACTTTTCCGATGAATCCCACCGGTCAGAAGTACTACGACCGAACCGATCCCCACGCCGGCCATCAGGTCAGCTACTACCTCTCGGACGGCACCGGCATCGTGGGCCGGTCGGGCACGGATCTCTGGCAGAGCGCATACGGCAGGCTTCGCTGCGTCTGCACGAACGTCGATTACCTGTATTTCGAGTACGCCGACGACGAGCAGAAGGCCGTCAAGATCACCATCAGGACCAAGGACCGCACCTACGATCCACTGTCGAAGGCCAACGATCCCATCAAGACCAAATACTGCGTCCAGACGGAGTTGACTGAACGCGTCGTCTACCTGCGGAACTACGCGAGATGAGAGGCATCAACATACTTCGAGCATGCATAGGCAAGACCATCCTGTCGGGCGGCAGGCGCGGGTCCGCGCTGGTGACCGTGGCGGGCGCTACGTTCATCATCGTCGGGCTGACGGTCGTCCTGTTGAGCTTTGCGACCAATGCCATTCGTTCCAACAACAGACAGCAACTGCGGGCGGCCGCGCTCAACGTCGCCGAGTCCGGCGCGGAGGAGGCGGTGCTGTGGCTGCGCGACCAGCCGATCCCTCCGACCACAGACATCGCTCCCAATCTGGGCCAGCCGCCCCAGAGCGGCGCCACGTGGAACGTTGTCGTCTACACCGATCCCAACAACCCCAACGTGTTCCTCAAGATGTATCGGATAGTTTCCACGGGGACGGTCAATGGCAACTCGCGGACGGTGGAGATCATGGTCAAGCAGGCGACGTTCGGCAAATACGCCTACTTCACCGACAAGGAGACCTCCAGCGGCGGCGGCGCGATCTGGTGGAACTCCAAGGACCTCATCGACGGGCCCGTGCACAGCAACAACACCAGCGGCACGAACTTCAATATCGATTACTCCGGCTGGTCCACCAATTACCCCCGCAGGCCGATCTTTCTCGACCAGGTGACCGCGTCCGGAAACACCATCAACTACAATCCTTCGCGGCCGAGAACCGAGACCGAGTTCCTGAAGATCTTCGCCAACGGCAGCAAGGGCTATCAGTTGGGCATCCCCAAGATCAACCTGCCTCCGTCAACCACGACACAGAAAGAGGCGGCGTGGGGCGGATCGAGCGGTTTCCCCTCCTCAAACGGCGTCTACCTGCGCGCCGACAGCGACGGCGGCGTCTACATACGTGGTGACGCGGCGATCACGATGTCGGTGGATGGCAGTGGAAACCAGGTCATAACAATACAGCAGGGCACGCACACGACTGCGATCACTTACGACATAAACTCGGGCACGATCTCGACGAGCGGACCCATTGGGATCGGGCAGTCCGAGCTCGGCAGGCTCGTTTTCGAACGGGGTCATCTACTGCACCGGCAGCGTCACGGCGCTGAGCGGGACGGTCGCCGACAACAAGGTCTCCGGCGACGAGATAACGCGCAGATCGACCTGGACCATAGCCACGGACACCAACGCGGGCAAAGACATCACGATCGCCGGTGACGTGGTATACCAAACGCGTCCCGACAAAACCCTGGCTCCGGACGCGCCCTGCAATCTTGCCGCCGGTACCCTCGGACTCGTCGGCCAGCAGATCTACATCGCGGACGACGGCACGTATCGCCACAACCACCCCGATCGTGAGATCGACGCGGTCATGCTCGGCGGCAGCTCCAGTGTAGACGGCAGCATCTCCGTCAACAACTACAGCTCGGGCAGCGTCGGCACCCTAACCGTGCTCGGCGGCCTCATTCAGAGCACGAGAGGCGCCGTGGGAACCATCAGCGGCGGCGTCATCAACCACGGCTATCAGAAGGACTATCACTACGACCCCCGCCTTGCCGCCAATCCGCCCCCGTTCTACCCCACCACCGGCCAATACGACCGGCTGTCGTGGAGGGTCGTGCCCGATGACGAGTGATCGACCTCGTCATGCCGAACTCGATTCAGCATCCAGGCGTGGCCCCGCCCGGGCCTGATCGTCCGCCAACGTGCTTGACACAGCCAAACTTCCGTCGTATTGTTTAGTCAGAACTACGCGGAGCAAGGGATGGCTGACGTGATCGGCGCCGCACTACTGGTCTCGGCGCTCGCACTCGCGCCGTTTATCGGCGGCGGGCTCGGCGAGCTTACCGGCGGAGTCCTGCAGGTTCTCGTCTTCGGCGGGATCGGCCTCAGGCTGCTGCTCGGCAGGAAAGAATCCGGCGGGTGGACGCGCGTGCCTGGGATGTGGTTTGTCGCGGCGTTCGCCGTTGCCATGATCGCCTCCACGCTTACCACCCACTGCCTCTATTTCAGCCTCACACAGCTTCTGTTCACACTCGCCTGCCTGGGCGCGTATGTGCTCGGCGCGACGGTCTGCCGCGACAAACGCATCGCCGCGGCAGCGGTCTGGGCGCTGGTCATCTCGGCGATGCTGGCCAGCGGTACTGGGCATTCACGAATACGCCCTGAGCGCGGGCGGCGGCCCGAACTTCTGGAAGGCCATTCTCAGCCCGGGCGACCACGCGCGTTTGTTCGGGCAGTTCGTCAACCCCAACTTCTTCTCGGGTTTCCTGGCAATCGCGCTGCCGGTGACGCTGGGCGTGTATCTGGTGACTCGCAAGCCGCTGCTGGCCGTGTTCGCGGCGCTGGGATTCGTCACCGACGTGCTCGCGATGATGCTTACCGGCTCCAAGTTCGGCATAATGGCGGCGGTGGCATCGCTCGGCATATTCTTCCTGCTCGCGATCTTCACCAGGTCGCTGAGGCGGTCGAGGTTCGTCCGCCTGCTCGTGATATGCGCGATCTCGGTCCCGCTGATGCTGCTCTTCATGCCGGCGGTGACCTCGCGAATCCACGCAGCGGAGGCGGGCGGCTCGCAGGTCCATTCGACTGACTTCCGAATCCGCACCTGGAGCGCGACGGTCGGTATGATCCGGACACCAGCCCCTGGCTCGGCGTCGGCCCCGGCACCTTCGCGATCACCTATCCCCGCTACACCATCGCCGGGCCGACCAAGATGGCGCACAACTCATACCTCCAAACCGCGGCCGAGTGCGGCGTGCCGGCGCTTGTGGCGCTTCTCCTGCTGCTCGGTGCGATGGCGCATCGATCGCTGGCGGGAATCGCAAGCGGGTCGGTGCGGCCTGCGGACCATCCGCGCGAGGCGGGCGATGAGCCGGCATCGGAGTCGATCACGTGGGTGGACATGGTGCCGTTCAGTGGATGGAGGCTGGTCAACTGCGCGCTCTTCGCGGCGCTGTTCGGGTCGGCGATACGGAGCCTGGTCGATTCGGACTGGTATGTGCTCGGCGTTGCGCTGCCGTTCTGGGTCGTGGCGGGGGTGCTGGTCGCGCAGTCCGGCGCGGCGGAACCGCGGGAGAGGGTCCCTTCGCGGGTGTCGCGATGGGCGCTTGTGGCGGTGTGCGTCGTCGCGATAGCGATGAGCGTATCGTTTGGGCTGGGCGACTTCTGGGCCGCGCAGGCCAGGGCAGCAGCCGAGGCGAACTCGACCCAGGAGGCGACGGACCTGTTCCAGCGGGCGGCGCGAGTCTCGCCGCTGGACCCTGACTATCATCGCATGGCCGGGATGTGGCTTGGGCTCGGTGAAGGCGACATGGCCGCGGCAAGAGCCCAGATCGACAGGGCGATCCGGCTGGCGCCCAATACATCCGAGGGCGGCTGGTATGCGCGAGCGATGCTGGACGGCCACGAGCGGAAGTGGCGCGCCGCCATCTCCGATCTCAAAGCAGCTCTCAAGTTCAATCCGAACTCGACCCAGACCCTCTCCCGGCTCGCACAGGCATATCAGATGGCCGGGGACAGGCATGGCTGCGAGTCAGCGTATCGCCGGCTCATCGAGATCGAGACCTCGCCCTACGAGGAGGTCAGAGGCACGCCGGAGATAGTGGATACGACCTACGCCGTCGCGCGGGCATATTTCGGCGCCAAGGCCGTCGCACAGAAGAAATACAGCACCGCAATCGCCCAATACCAGATCGCCATAGACCGCCTCGAACGCTGGCGCGACTCAGGCCAGATGCGCGAAGTGCAGAAGCTGATGGGGGCGGTCAGCGACGAAGACGAACGGGCCAACCTCGATCTGCTGCGCGACTGCTATGCCGGCCTCGCCGCCGCGTATGAGGGCTGCGACGATCATCGCGATGCCGCCGCCGCGCTCAAGAGGGCCGAAAAGGTGAAGTAGATCGTCCGGGCGGACGGCCCTTCGATACGCTCGTGCCTCGCTACTCAGGACCTACGGTGTGGATACGCTCGTGCCTCGCTACTCAGGACCTACGGTGTGGATACGCTCGTCGCTCGCTACTCAGGACCTACGGTGTGGATACGCTCGTGCCTCGCTACTCAGGACCTACGGTGTGGATACGCTCGTGCCTCGCTACTCAGGACCTACGGTGTGGATACGCTCGTCGCTCGCTACTCAGGACCTACGGCTGTCAACGCTATCCGCAGCCCTCCGCTCCCTTCATTCGTAACTCGTAACTCGTAATTCGCAATTCGTAATTGCCTTCAGCTTCTCTTTCCCGCTCCCATTGCCCTGTTGATCTTGGTGAGAAGCGACATCGTGTAGCTGTTGCCCGGCTCCAGCGCCAGCGCGGTCCTGGCCTCTTTGAGGGCGTTCGTGTAGTCTCTCTGCTTGTAGAGCGCGAATGAAAGGTCCATGTGCACGACGGGGTTGCGGTCGTTGAGATCGGCCTTGAACGTGTCCTTGTCCTTGGGCACGCAGATCATCGCCCAGTAACCCATCGGCTTCCACAGCTTGTCGCACTGATCGTAGGAAAGCTCGGTGATGTCGTCATAGTAGGGGTCCATGACGTAGAACTTGCGCGCGGCGTCGTCGTAGCCTGTGAGCACACGGTAGTGGCCGGACGTGTCGCGCGTGCTGTTTTCCTGCAGCACGAGTATCGGCGCGCCCGCGGCGATCTTGAGCTTGGCGTCGGCGATGCTGGAGTTCCACGAATAGGCCGAATAGCCCTTGTTGCGTACGTAGAGCAGCATATCAGCGCCGTTGGTCGCGCAGCCGACGGGGTCGAAAACGGCTTTGCCGACCTCCTGCTGGGTGATGTTCTCGCCGCAGTGCTGCAGCACCGACGTGAGCGCCGCCGGGCCGCAGTAGTTGGTAATCTGTTTGATGCGTGGCACACCATCGATCTTGCACGCGTTGGATGCCTCGGCAAGGATCAGGCGGCCGGTGATCGCGACGCTCAGCAATAGGAAAACAGATGTGCTTAAGGTCTTCTTCAAGCGCATATACCTACTCCGGGAGAGTGCTACTTGCAGCGGTGCAAAAGGTGTGCCACATCGCAGTGTTAGTTTTATTATAGCAGTGCCAATTCCAGGCGCAAGCAGACAAGCCCAACAGATTTTGGGAGATTGATGGCTGGATGGATTAAGCTGAGCCGTAAGTGGGAATATAGGCTGAGGAATCGCGCGGTTGAGCTTCGGACCTCGAACGTCGAACAGCTATTGCCCGGGAGGTGTGGCCATGTTCATAGACTTCGTTGCACTATTGCTGATAAACATGACAGCGGGGCTGGTCCTGCTGGCGTGGTACGTCTTCAAGGGACTCGACGATGCCGATCAAGCCAGGTGGGCGCCTGCATTTGCCGTGCCGGGGCTTGTGGCGCTGCTGTGCGGGCTGCGGATGATCTGGACATGGCCGCTGCCGGGCAGCTACAACAGCGCCTACGGCGAGACGTCGGTGCTGCTGGGCGCATTGTTCCTGGGGGCGGCGTGGTCGTTGGCCGCGAATCGCGACCTGATGCCGTTCTGTGTCTATGCCTTCTTCGCCGGGCTTGTGGGGGTTGTCGTGGGGGTTCGGATCATCGACCTGAAGATGACGCTGCAGCCCGTGCTCTCCGGCGTGGGCTTCATCCTTACGGGACTGGCCGGCGTCTTTGCGGGAGTAGTGCTCAGCCGGCCTAAGAGCATGCTGATTCGGACAATCGGGGCGGCCGCGCTGGTGGCCGCGGCGGCGATATGGGCGCTGACGGGCTACATGGGATACTGGGGCCACATGGCGATGTTCGCGAAGTGGGTCCCGAAATGAGTCAGTTCGGTTTTCCGGGAATCGGTACCCCGTAGGCCCTGAGTAGGCGGGGATTGACCGCCGTATCGAAGGGCCGGTGCCGAAGCGATTGCTGGGCGTTCCCTGCGTTATCCTTCGACGGCGCCCAGGACACGCAGGGCCGTAATGCAGAAGCGCGGGGAATCCCAATGATCCCCCGGGCTTGCGATCTTGCTTATTGACCATCGGCTTCTACCAGGAGCGGTAGCCGCCGCCTCCATACACTCCGCCGACGTTTCCGTAGCCGCTGCGGCCGCCGTAGCCGCCGCCGCCATATCCGGTGCCGTATCCGCCGCCGCCGTAGCCACGGTTGTAGCCGCCGCCATAGCTGCCGTAGCCACCGCTGTAGCCGCCGCCATAGCCGCCGCCGTAGCCTCCGCCATAGCTGCCGTTGCTGCCCGACATGCCATAGCGGCCGCCCATCATGCCGTAGCCGCTTCCGTAGCCGCTGCCCATGCCATAGACGCCGTTGTTACTGCCGCCCTGCAGGATCGCGAGGATCTCGCTGGCGCTCATATTGCTGAGCGGCACTTTCTCGATTCTGACTTCGGCGGTGGTCGTTTCCGGAACTACCGGGGTTTCGGGTATCGTCACACCGCCGCCGGCCCCACCGCCGCCCGGGGTCTGGTCCACAACCGGCCGCGGGCTGATGATGTAGACGCCGTTTTCCTGCCGGAAGACCAATCCGGCGGACTTGGTCAGGCTCCGCAGCGCCGTGTCGAAAGACACGTCCTTGATGGAAAGCGCCGAGATCGAACCGGTTACATTGGCATCTACCGCGTAGTTCTTGCCTGTCCCTCGGAACAGGGCCTCTATTGCCGATCTCACGTCCGTGTCCTTGAGGTCAAGGTTCACGGGCGGATTGGACTGCGCGGTTTCCTGCGCCAGGACAGGCGCTGCGAGACCGACAATCGCGATACACGCAACCGCAAAACACAACCAACCAAACTGCCTTTCTCTCATCGTAAACCCCTCCATCCAGCCCGCCCGCATCATTCACCGTAGCGTTCGCTCGCAAGCACTACTGCGGCAAACGGATCTCATCACGAATGATGCTGGCTATGCCCTGCGTTCCTATTATGTTAGACCCCACTACCCGTGGGTTCTTCACACCTTTTTTTTCGCCTGCTTGCAATGCGCCTATACAATCCTATACCCATCAGTTTCGCAGGATAATCGACCGCAAAAGGATAACCTAACCGGGTATATCACGGTACCGTGTGGAGGCATACCCGATGCGATATTCGACGATAACCACTGCTCTCCTGCTGCTGATCTTTAGTTCCGGGGCGCGTGCCGCGGCTCCGGGCGGCCCCTCGGCCTGGGGGGTGGCGGCTGCGGGCGCTTGGGGAACGATATGGACCTCAAGTCCGCTGGTCAAGATAATGCTGGACACGCCAGTTCCCACCGACTCGGCCAGGGGCGTTCGACTCTATGCCGCGGGCAACGAATACGAGCCCTTTCAATTGGTTTTGACGCCCAAAAAGCCACTAAGTAACATAAAGATCGTTCCACATACGCTTATCGGGGCGAAAAATGCGAAGATCGCGGCGTGGAACTTCACCGTCAAGAACATCGAATACGTCAATTGCACGGAACCGACCAGCAAGGACGTCAAGTCCGGCCTCTATCCCGACCCTCTGCCCGGCCACACGCCCTTCGCGGCGGAGCCCGGCAAGAACAGCGCCGTGTGGGTCACGATCTACGTCGCGCCAAAGACCGCCCGCGGGCGAGTATAAGGGCACCATCGACGTGACAGCGAACGGCATGGGCAAGGTGGTGGTGCCGGTCAGCCTGCACGTGTGGAAGTTCGCGCTGCCGTCGGTCAGCCGCCTGCGAACGGCCTACGGCAACGCGATGTCGTGGCCGTTCACCTATGACAACGCGACCACGACCGAGCAGCGCCGCAAGGTCCTCGATCTGTATAACCTCGACTTCTTCAGGCATCGCGTCTCGCCCTACGCGCCGTATTGGGGTTACGACATCGGCGTAACCGCCCAGGACGGGACAGTCAAGCTGGACTTCACTGACTTCGACGTTGCTATCGGCAAGTATTTCCCGCTGTTCAACAGCTTCAAGCTGCCGCGCTTCGGGATGGGTGACAAGGTGGGCTTCACAGGCGGCGACGCGGAGCGCATGAAGATCGACTACATGCGCGGGGTCGCCGAGCATCTCGTTGACAAGGGCGTGCTCGGCAAGGGCTACGACTACATCACCGACGAGCCCGAACCGAGAAGTACTACGACGACCGTCGTCGAGGCGGCCAAGCTCGTGCGAATGGCCGATCAGCGGATCAAGATCCTGCTCACGGAACAGGTCGAGGACAAGCTGATCGGATCTGTCGATATATGGGTTCCCGTCGGTGCCCAACTACAACGAGCAGCGCGCCAAACAGCGGCAGGCGAAAGGCGAGCAGGTGTGGTGGTATCTGTGCTGCGGGCCGCACCATCCCTGGCCCAACTACTTCATCGACTACCCCGCGATGGACCTGCGGATGTGGCACTGGATGACCTGGCGCTACGGCCTCAACGGCATTCTCTACTGGGAGACCTGCTACTGGCAGGACAACCCGTGGGAGAAGCCGATGAGCCAGCCGTCCGACCGCTCGCACAACTGGGGCAACGGCGACGGCCACCTGCTCTATCCGGCGACGAAGACGCCCTCGAAGGAGTTCGTCGCCAAGGGGCCGGTGGACTCGATCCGCTGGGAGACGATCCGCGACGGCATCGAGGACTGGGACTACTTCCGCATCCTGCGGGACAAACTCGACGCCGCGCCGCCCGCGAAGCGCGATTCGGCGGAATACAAGGCCGCCCAGGCCGCGCTCGCCCGGGTCGACGGCTGCATCAAGTCGTGCACCGACTACTGCACCGACCCCACCGAAGCGGAGTCGATCCGCTTCGCGGTCGCCAAGGCCATCGAGGGCATGAGATAAAAAAGGGGACAGAGCCCTTTTTTGGCAGTCCTGAGTGGAGAGTGCTAGAAAAGGGCTCTGTCCCCTTTTTGAGAGGAGATAGGCAATGAAAGTCATCGAGATTGCGTTTGTCGGTTATCCCGTGACGGATCTGGCTCGCGCGCGGCGGTTCTACGAGGGCACACTTGGTCTCGAAGTCACGCACAGCTTCGGTGGCGAGGATACGGCGTGGGTCGAATACGACATCGGCCCCGGCACGCTCGCGATCGGCAACGGAATGGCCGAGTGGCAGCCCTCCGCGCAGGGCGCGACCGCCGCGCTCGAAGTGGACGACTTCGACGAGGCGATGGAGCGCATCAAGCGAGACGGCGTGCCGATCCTCTTCGGACCCGAGGACACGCCCGTCTGCCACATGCTCGGCGTCTCCGACCCCGACGGCAATTCGCTGATCATTCACAAGCGGAAGTCACAGGGCTAGTCCTCGCGGCAAAGAACCGTCACGGCAGACGTTGCCAAGCCTATTGGTACGGGTATAACCCGTCGTCAGAACACGGGTGAATTGGGAGGGGCGGCAAGATGCGCCGGTACAGGCTTGGATGGGTGCTTCTGGGCGTCTTGGTTGTGCTGCCGTGGACGGCGGCCGGCGACCAGGTGGACACGAACTTGTTCGTCACTAGTTGGGACGGCGGCGTCTACGGGTACACCCTATCGGGTCAGCTCGTCCGACTCTTTGCCGAATCGCCTCGCAAGAGCATGTGCTCGCGCTTTGGCCTGGACGGCGACCTGTACGTAACGGTATATGAAGACGGGACCATCGTCAGGTACGACGGCGGCACAGGGGGGGCGCTGGGTGTACTTGCCTGGGGTTTGTCCTACCCCACGGATCTCGCCTTCGACAGTCAGGGCAATCTCTACGTGGCCGAGGAGACCGCTAACCGCGTCTCCGTCTTTACCCCGGCCGGCAGCCTCGTGGGACGGTTCTACTCCGGGGTTTCCACGCCAGAGGGTCTGGCCTTTCGTCCGAACGGCCACCTGCTGGTAACCAATACCTACGGTGGGCCGTATAAGCACACCATCACAGACATAGACCCTACCACGGGAGCCTGGTACAGATTCACCTCCGGGCTCAGCGAACCGATGGGCATCACCGCCGGCCCGGACGGGCGGTTCTATGTCTGCAACTACACGTACTCAGAGACCTACGGCGGCGGTCCCAACCCGGATACGGTGCAGGTCATCTCAGCAGGAGGCGCCAATCAGGGGTTGTTCGTGGGCAAGGGCACGCTCAATGGGGCGTCCTACCTCGCATTCAGCGACGGCGTATTGGCCGTGACGAGCTTCTATGGCCACCGCGTCAACCTATTCAGCGCCGCGACAGGCAGCTCTCTCGGCAGTATTGCGGTGCCCTTCTCGCCCATTGGTGTAACGATAAGGGAGCATCAGCAGCAGTCCATCCGCCTGACCGCGATAAAGGACCTCCTCACCGAAGACGGCTATCGCACCTTCCTGAGCAACACGCAGATAACGATACAAGCGCAGGTTGACCCGCCCGACGCGGGGAGAGTGGTCAAATGGACTGTGGAAGGGCTCGAGGCGGCGGCCGGCATCTCCGGATTCCCGGCAGAAAGCAGGACCACTACGGTCGAGGGCGGCATAGCCACATTCTCGTTCACACCGGACTCCAATGGCAACCTCATCACAGACCGCAAGGAGAACTGGGCGATACCTTACCCGACTTCCGAGCCGCCATTTACGAAGAACGCGCCCCTCGCCTTCGAGGTCACGGCCACTCTGCGCGACAAGGATAACGAGAGCCGGGTCGTCGCCACGGCGAAGCTCTCACAAGCCGGTCTCGGCAGCCTGGAGCAGCACGAGAAGGATGTTCTGCGGCAGGAGTATCTCGACTACTGGTATGCGCATCCGTCCGAAATGTGGTTTCTGCCCACGTATGCGGTTGTCGTAAACGCGCTGCCTCCCGAGAGCAATCCGGATCGTACCTGGCACAGCGCGCCCTACGATTATCAGATCGATGGCGACCTCAAGCAGCACTATGAGGATGTGTTGGCAGCATATCACAAGATCACGAACATCAGTGACATGATCAAGAGCCCAGCCAGCGGCGCGCGCTGTGCGGCGGTCTATGACATTCCCGCCAGCGCTCAGGTGAAGGTAGCCAGCGGTTACCGAAGCCCACGGCGATCCGCGAGTCTGCCGGGCAGCCATGCCTGGAGCCCACACATCAGAGGATACTCTCTGGACCTCGTGCCGCTGCCGTTCACGACGGACGTCCGGATCTGGGACCCTATCCTGCGAGAGAACATCGTACTCAAGGACTATCTCGTCAAAGTGGGCCCGCTTTCGAAAGGGCAGGGCGACGGCAAGATGGTCTGGAACGCGCTTGACCAAGCCTGCAAGAGCGCCGGGGCCGTCGACCGCATCGGTCCTACGTACAACCCGCGCGGCGTCGGCGGTCACAACAACCACATTCACGCCCAATGGGACGGCGTTGCGGACTACGAGGACGTTGACGACTACTAGGCCCGTAGGTGATGACTCGAGGTGGAGGTGCCTGATGGTGGCAAGGTTTGCCGTGATCTATCTTGTTCTAATACTGAGCCTGGGACCTGCCTATGGGCAACTGATGGCGCACTGTGAAGCGGTGCAGACTGGGGTCGACTTCGCCTATACGATCTTCAGCGATGAGCCGCTTTCCAGCACTTACTACCTGTCGATGTTCAGCCTGGACGTCGGCGCGCCGGTCACGGTGACGGGGTCGCCCGGCGGTTGGGACTACGTGACGGACGGGGCCACCTACGTCAGTTGGTTCTCCACTGACGCCGAACTGCCCTATCCCCACGATGTCCCCCCGGGAGCGTCCTTGTCGGGCTTCAGGCTTACATCCGCCTCTGCTGCGGCGGACCTGCTGCCGGCCACGCTGCTCTCATGGGATCACGAGGCTGACGAATCCGGGCCGATCGCGCCGCTTGACGTCCTGTCTCCGACTGCCGAAGCTGCGATCCCCGATTCGCCAACGTCTCTGCTTGCGTGCATCGCTGCTGTCGTCGGTTCTCTAGGCTTCGTGCGCCGCAGCAAGAACGTGCGGGCCGCATAGAAAAGGAAGATCAGACTCCCGCGTATAACCCCGCCATGTGGGCGACTTCGCGGGTCTTCTGAGAGCTACGTTCGGGTTTGCGGACTTCAGGCCGGGGCAGGCTGAGGCCATTGGCAGCCTGACGTCCGGCGCGCACACGCTCGTCGTGATGCCGACCGGCGCGGGCAAGTCGCTTATCTACCAGCTCGTCGCGATGGACCGGCCCGGCGTCACTCTGGTCATATCCCCGCTGATCTCGCTGATGCAGGACCAGGTCGGCTCACTGGAGCGCGTCCGCATCCCCGCGACCTTCATCAACAGCTCGATCCCGGGCTCCGAGCAGCTCGCCCGACTGGCGGCGATGGAGGCGGGCAACTATCGGCTGGTCTACATCGCCCCCGAGCGGCTCCGCAGCACCGCCTTCCAGAGCGCGCTCGCGAAGGTGAACATATCGCTGCTGGCCGTTGACGAAGCGCACTGCATCTCGCAGTGGGGCCACGATTTTCGCCCCGACTACCTCCACATCGCCGCGGCGCGGTCGCGCATGGGCGATCCCCTCACCGCCGCCCTCACCGCCACCGCTACCCCCAGGGTCCGGGCCGACATCGCGCGGCTGCTCGGGCTCGATGATGTCACCAACATCGTCACCGGGTTCAATCGGCCGAACCTCACCCTTGACGTCAAGTACTGCCGCGACTCGCCCGGCAAGCTCCGCGCGCTGCTGGAGGCGCTGAAGTCGCTCGATGGCGGCGCCGCGATTGTTTACGTGGGGACACGTCGCGATGCGGAGGAGGTGGCGGGGTTCGTCACCGAGGTCGTAAAGACCCCGGCCGGGTTCTACCACGGCGGGATGTCGGCCGATGCGCGCGAGAAGGCGCAGAACGAGTTCATGAGCGGCGGCACGCGGATCGTGGTCGCGACCAACGCGTTCGGCATGGGCATCGACCGCGCCGACGTGCGAATGGTCGCGCACTACACCGTCCCCGGCTCGCTGGAGGCGTATTACCAGGAAGCGGGCCGAGCCGGGCGGGATGGGCAGCCTGCGCGCGCGACGCTGCTGTATAGTCCTGAAGACCGGTCGCTGCACGAGTGGTTCATCGAGAACAGCGTGCTCGGCATCGACGACCTCCGCGGCCTGCACGCGGCCCTCGGTGAGGGCGGCTGGTTCTCCAACGAGGGGCTGTCTCTCGAGACCGGGCTGCACGAGGTGGCCGTGAGGGTGGGGCTTTCGCTGCTCGAATCGGCGGGCGCGCTCGATATGGGCAAGGCCGACGGCCCCCGCTGGCAGATCGAGGCCCTCGTTCCTCGAGGAGCGCGAGCTGCGGGAGGCCCTGGCTCACGCGAAGACGCGAGCCAACGCCAAGCGCGAGCAGCTCGACCGCATGATCGAGTATGCGGAGTCCAACATGTGCCGCCGCCGGATCATTCTGGATCATTTCGGCGACCCCGGCGACCCCGACGCGCCCGAATGCTGCGACAACTGCCTGGCGAGGCACGCAACTCCCCCTCCGCCGCGCGGGGTTGCCGCTACTCCCCCTCCGCCGAGCGGGGTTGCCCCTACTACTCCCCCTCCGCTGCGGAGGGGGTTGGGGGGAGGTCCTTCGGCGGGCGCGGCTTCCGACCCCTCCCCAACCCTCCCCGCCGCGGGGAGGGAGTTCTCCGACCCCTCCCCGACCCTCCCCTCCGAGGGGAGGGGGCAGCTCACTCCCGAGAACAAGACCGCGCTGCTGATTCTCGATACCGTGCGCAGCCTGCCGTGGGAGGTGGGCCGCGGCAAGATCGCGAACTTGCTCAAGGGCTCGCGCAGGAAGGAAATGTCCGAGTTCGGCTACGACCGCAACCCCCGCTACGGCAAGCTGGGCGTGTTCTCGGTCGCCGAGATCGAGGGCCTTGTGGATGACATGGTCGAAATGGGCTACCTCAAGGGTGTCGGTGGCAAGCTGCCGGTGTTGCGCCTCACGCCAACCGGCGAAGCCGCGCTGGCGTCGAGGGAAGCAATCCCACTTACGTTCCCCCGGCCGGTCGTCAGATCACAGCCAAAGCCGCCGAGAAACTCCAGCACTGAGCGTGGGCAGACCCTCGATATCACCGCCGACATGTTCGACCGCGGCATGATCCCCGCTCAGATCGCTCAAGAACGCGGGCTGGCCGTGATCACCATCGAAGGCCACCTGGCCCAACTCGTCGGTCAGGGCCGCATCGAGATGTCTCGTATCGTATCGGATGAGCGGGCGGCGCGCATACGTGAAGCACTCGCGCAGGTCGGCGACGCGACCTATCTGACCCCTATCAAACAGGCTCTGCCTGACGATTTCACATTCAGCGAGATCAAGTGCGTCCTGGCCGCCGACGGCTTCCAGCGCGCCCCGCGCCCGCCCGAACCGCCAAACCATCCAACCCCCGAACCATCAAACCCGGACGATCCCGTGGCCGCGTATCTCTCCCGCTCGCATCCGAGGCCGCTGGTGGGGCCGTGGAATGTCGGCTGGGCGCTGGGGTTCCACAGCTCGTTCGCCGGGTCGGACTGGCGTCGGAGCGGGGTGGGGGAGATGACGTTCAAGCTCAAATACCGCCAGGACGAATCGGTCCTGCAGCCGCTGGTTGACGAAGCCGTCAGGCTGTGCCGGCAGCACACCGAGCTTCTCAACGTGGACGCGATCGTGCCCGTGCCGCCGTCAACCAAGCGCCCGCACGATCCAGTGAGGCTGTTCTGCCAGGCTATGAGCAGGAAGACCAATCTGCCACTGCTGGACGTCGTCACGCGAACCCGCCCCACCAAACCGCAGAAGGAAATGCGCACGCTCGCAGCGAAGCGCGCAAACGTGGCGGGGGCGTTCGCGGTCAACGAGCGCGTGCGCGGCGGCGTGCTGGTTATCGACGATCTCTACGACTCCGGCGCGACGCTGGAGGAGGTCGTCAGCGCGCTCAAACGGGCCGGCGCACGCAGCGTCTGCGTTCTGACGCTTACCCGAACGATACATTCAGACTCATAGTTGAAAAGCTGAAAAGTCAGAAAGTTGGAATGTTGGGACGAGCATTCGCACTTTTCAACTTTCCAACTTTCCAACTTTCAAACAGGGGTTCGATCTTGAGCAAATCGCATTATATGGCACTGAGCGCTATTTCCGGTCTCGGCGGGGTCACCGCGCGGAAGCTGTTGGACAGGTTCGGGTCGCTGCCGGCGGCGTTTGCGGCGCGCGACGAGGAACTGCTTTCGGTCCCGCGCGTGACGGCGGAGATCGTGGCGGGCATTCGCCAGGCCGACCTCGACGGTCTTCAGGAGGACCTGGAAGCGCTCGAAGACCAGGGCGTTCAGGTTCTCACCTGGGAGGATGACGCCTACCCCACGAACCTGCTCGACGCGCGCGACTCGCCCTATCTGCTCTACGCCGCGGGCGAGCTTCGAGACGAGGACGCGACGGCGGTGGCCGTGGTCGGTTCACGGGAGGCTTCGGCGAAGTCGATGGAGTCCGCGGAGCGCATCGCGCGGGAGTTGGCGGAACGCGGCGTGACGGTCGTCAGCGGGCTTGCCGAGGGCATCGACACTGCGGCGCACACCGGCGCGCTCGCGGCTGACGGCGGCCGTACCATCGCCGTGCTCGGCTCCGGCCTTGCGGCGATCCACCCGCGCGAGAACATCCCGCTTGCCGAGCAGATCACCCGGCGCGGCGCGGTCGTGACCGAATACGCGCCGAGGGTTACGGTGCGCGGCCCGCAGCTCATGGCTCGCGACCGGATCGTGAGCGGGCTGAGCAAGGCCGTGATCGTCGTAGAGGCGCGCGTGCCCAGCGGCAGCCTCGATACGGCCGAAAAAGCCCGCAAGCAGGAACGCCCCGTCTTCGCCCTCCCCGGCAGCCCCGGCACGGACGAACTCATCTCCTCCGGCGCGACCCCCTTCACCTCACCCGACGAACTCATCGCCCGCATCTCCGAGGACCGCAAGCCCCCGGCAGAGCAGCCGAGTCTGTTCTAGCCCGCACCACTCGTCATTCTGAACTTGATTCAGAATCCACCGCCCCGCACGCCGCGCCGCACCCATACGTCCTATACGTCGCATTGGTCCTATTCCCCACCCAATCCGCAGCCCAACTAACGCTGTGCTGCAGCCTACACCGAGAACGACCTGATCTGGCCGATGTATACGTCCCAATCCGCAGCCCAACTAACGCTGTGCTGCAGCCTTTTCCAGATAACGGCTTCGGGGCAAACGATTGCTTGTCCCAATCCGCAGCCCAACTAACGCTGTGCTGCAGCCTCGATAGCTCCGCCTTTTTCTTTGGCGATGTTGGACAGGTCCCAATCCGCAGCCCAACTAACGCTGTGCTGCAGCCGCGTCCAGGCGTTCAAGGACGACGTGCAAGCGATGTCCCAATCCGCAGCCCAACTAACGCTGTGCTGCAGCCTAGACACGCCGGAGGCCCTGAGCGCAGGTTTGTGTCCCAATCCGCAGCCCAACTAACGCTGTGCCGCAGCGCTGGGTTTGCCAGCCTGTGTATTCGCTCCCTTTGGGTCCCAATCCGCAGCCCAACTAACGCTGTGCTGCAGCCTCTCACGTCCGGCAACGGCGGAACGTCTGCCAGTGGTCCCAATCCGCAGCCCAACTAACGCTGTGCTGCAGCTAATGCGCGCGTCGAATCCAGTTGCCGCTGCTATAGGTCCCAATCCGCAGCCCAACTAACGCTGTGCTGCAGCCGTCGTCGCGCCGCTGGCCCGCAAGCTCAAGATGTCCCAATCCGCAGCCCAACTAACGCTGTGCTGCAGCTTGATCCGCTGCCTCCGGTTGATGGCGAAACGGACGTCCCAATCCGCAGCCCAACTAACGCTGTGCTGCAGCCTGAGGACTCGATTCCCGCGTTCATGGATCGCACTGGTCCCAATCCGCAGCCCAACTAACGCTGTGCTGCAGCACCCTCCGCGGTAACATTCGGCTTGTGAATCATCATGTCCCAATCCGCAGCCCAACTAACGCTGTGCTGCAGCCTAAGCTCCTGTATGGCTGTATGCCTGTAGTGTAGTGTCCCAATCCGCAGCCCAACTAACGCTGTGCTGCAGCCCCCGGACACGAGAAATGGATAGGAGAATCTTATCATGTCCCAATCCGCAGCCCAACTAACGCTGTGCTGCAGCCCCCAAAGCTGAGCGCACCTCCTGAGATCACGAAGCACAGCCCTGTCCGCGCCCAGCACAGCCCTTTCCGCGCGAACCCATCGTAATCGCGCCTCACGAATCAGGTCCGCGCAGCACAGCTTGTCAAAGGACATCGCAGCGTTAGTTGCGCTGTTCCCGCTGCAGCGGGAATCAAAGGTTCCGCCCAGGACACCCGTTCAAAGGCATGGTTTCCCGACAGACAAGCTGTCTTCCGGGATGTCCCAGCTCGGCATCACGACGACAATGGGACGAGCTCCCAAAGCATCTGCTCCGGGCAGCCCCCTGCCGCCGAGCATGCGGGTCTAGCCCGCACACATCTGTTGCACAAAGTCGCCCCAACTCCGGTTGGTCGCTGACTTGGATTTCCGCTTGGTCTCTATGCATTCCTTCTTGTACAGGTACCTCCTGCCTATGTTGACCGCCGCCACCTCGTCTGAACTGCCGTGCTCGAACCCGCACGACACGCAGCGGAAACGGAACCGCGTTACCTTATCGCCCACCGGCACCAGCCTGTTCTTCGCATCGATATGTCCGCACTTCGGGCACGTCTGGCTCGTATAGGCCGGCCCAACCTCATCCACCAGCACCCCCGCCGCCTTGCACTTGTACAGCATTGCCTCTCTGAACAGCGCGTAGGTGTTCGACCTCCGTCCATAGTTGCTCGGCCTCTTGCCGGGAGCCACGTTCGCTCTGCGCAGCCCTGAAAGCTCCTCGATCACCACCACCGCACTGTGCTGCCGCGCCAGCTCGATGATCTTGTTCGCCGTAATGTGCACAATCTGCTTGTTGATCGGCTTATACCGGAACCTGTACTGCGATCCCCTAGCCTGCGCCTTCCGCACCTTCGCCTCGATCTCCTTGATCTGCCGCACATGCAGCCCATCCACGCTCGCCGACTCCAGCCACTGCCCGTCCATCGTCAGCAGCGATGCCGCCGCAATCCGCCTCTTTCCGAGATCGACCCCGATGATCGCGCGCGGCTCGGGAATCTCACGGTCTGCCACTTCCAGCGACACGTGCAGAAAGAACCTTCCTCCGCGCTCCACCACCCTTGCCGTTGCGGGTTTGTACGTTTCCAACTTTCTCTGCAGCCGCTTGTTCATCGCAATCGGAAACAACCGGCACGGCTTCTTCCGCGCGACCACACTCTCGCCGGTACCCACTATCACAAGATCGTCAGCCGCAGGCTCGAAGCCTGAGTTGCCCGGTTCGATATATAATCCCGCGAAGTAGTTCCCGCTTGCGGATTTGGCAATGAAGAACCCCTTGTAGGGCTTGTAGTAGTAGAAGTCCAGCGGAAGATACTCAGACTTCCTGCCGAACCCCGACACCAGGCCCGCAAGCGTCACGTAATCGCCCTCCACGGTGGCCACGTGCCCCTCGCCCGCAAACTCATCTAGCAGCGCCGGGAAATCGCCCTCGGTCACTATCCGCCCGGTCGGAAACCCCGGCTCATACCCATCGGCCTTGAGCGCGAAATACGACTTGAGCTGTGAGTGCAACGTTCGGTACAGCGCGAACTTCACCGTTGCCTCCATCAGCCCCGTTTCGCCTGCAAGTCGCGGATCGTGGTAGACCCTGTCGTACACCCAATGGTCCAGCTTCTTCCTCGACTCAGCTCTAGGCAGCGCCATTATCGCGTCCAGCTCATCGCAGCTATCGGCGGCCATCTCCAGGAACTTGCCCACAGCAGTAGTCCACAACTGCATCGCCGTCCGCAGCGCCCTGCCCTTCGCCCCGCGCGTCTGTAGAAGCTCAAGTGAATACGTAAGGTATGATATCCCGCCGGCCATGTCCCGCCCTCACACTCGCCACGAGTCACAAAGACACAACGCCCGGCAGCAGTCCGCAAACTGCCCCGGGCTCAGCCGTAGTATACCGCCCATCCGTTCGCCTGTCAACTACCATCGACGACGCCCTTTGTCCCATCCCTCCCTTCCCCCTCCTACACTGCCTGTGAACAACATTTAACTGAAATATACCGGAAATTTGCGTGAAAAACGGCCCACTTGTCGTCTTATAATTATGAGAGGGAAAAATCAAAACGCACCCCTCACGCTCAAGAGCGCCCTCCCAATCTTCCAACCGTCAGACCTTCCAACGGCAAAAGAAAGGAGCATTCGCCATGTACAACGAACCGCCAGATCCAAAATCCAAAATCCAGAATCCTACATGGGAAGAAATCGACGCCAGGTGCGCCCAGGTCGTCCTGCAAGCCATCGCGTCCTTCCCCAAACTGCTCAGGGAGTGCGACGCCGAGCAGGCCGCCGCCATCGTCGCCGACCTGATCAAAGTCCAGGTCACCCGCCCCACGCCTGAACCCGACCTGGACGCTGCCCTGGCGGAAATCATGCGCGTCGCCGCCGAAGACGTGGAAAGCCGCCACTCAGAGGATGAACCCAAACCAGCGCCCACGCCGGAGCCGGAAGAGCACGCCGGGACGCCGCAGCCACACTGCCCGGAACCCACCGAGCAGCCGGGCCTACGGAACGCACCGCCCCCGCCCATCGCGGCGCCGGCATCCACCGGGATATGGTCTTCGGGCCACCGCTGCATCTCCGAACAGCATCCCTGAGGTCGCAATGATCCCGGTCTCGGCCCTTCGCCCTTCGCTCTCGCTCTACACTTTCAACTTTCAACCTTGAACCTGCAACTACTCAAAAGGAGCCACCTATGCCCACGAACTCACGCAGAAAGACCGGCCCGTCCACGCCGGAAGGAAAACTCAAGTGTTCACTCAACGCCCTCAAGCACGGCTTCACCGCCCGCTCGATTGCGGCCCTGCAGAAAATGGACCGGGACCACGGCGTACCCTTCGAAAACGTGCTCGCCCGCCTCAACGCCCACTACCAGCCGCGGGATCCGATAGAGGAGGAACTTGTCGCCAGAATCGCCCGGTGCGTCTGGAGGCTCTCGCTCAGCGCCTCCATGGAAAGCAGGCTGCTCTGCAAGAAGCGCACCGCCACCCGCCCCGGCACGAGCTACGAGAAGATCATGCGCTACGAGCGCCTGGTGGACATCCACCTCCACCGCGCAATCGACACTCTGGAGCGCAGGCGCGGCCAGACAAGTCAAAACGCGCAAAACAGTTTCCCGCCACGCTCGAACTGAGCACGAAACTGTTTGGCGAAAAAACGTTCACGCCCGCACGCAATCCCCTCCCCGCTGCGGGGAGGGTTAGGGTGGGGTCCTTCCGGTTCCCTCCCCACCGTGGGGAGGGTTAGGGTGGGGTCCTTCCGGTTCCCTACCTGCCGCAGGGAGGGTTAGGGTGGGGTCGGAGGCCCAGCGCGCGCCGCGCGAGGCTCCCTTCTCTCAACTCTCAACCCTCAACTCTCAACCTCTCAATGCATTTCGACCTCGCAGCTTCCGATCCCGCCGCGGTAGAAGTTGAACTGGACGTTGGGGTGCAGCGCCGAGCAGCGACATGGGGACGGCGGCGTCGGGCAGCTTCTTGCCGATCATGAGCGTGGTCAGGCGCTGGCCGAAGGGGTTGTCGTGCGTGCCGGCGTGCCAGATCGAGACCTTCTCGGCCCGCCAAGTCTGAACCGGCCCGACGGAGACCGCCTGGCTCGGCACCAGATCGACCTTGCCGCCGCCGGACGTGCGCGCGTTTTGCATGATCGTGACCGGGTGCAGATTGACCACGCGGGTGTTGAGCTTGAGATACTCCTCGGGGGTGGGAGGATTGTCCTTATACGGGCCCTTGCCGCTTGAGCGGGTCGTTGAACGCCCAGTGCTTGATGTCGCCCTGGCCGCCCTGCATTACGGCGCACCTGACGCCGTCCCAGCTTGCGATATACTCGCTCGGGTCAGCCTTCGGGAAGTGCAGGTTGCGCGCGGGCATGGCAAGCTCGGGCCTGATTCGGTCGAAGCACATTTCCTTGTCCGTGCGCGCGAACGAGAGCGGATGGTCCTCCGGCACTTCCTTGCCGTCGATGACCCACTCGTCCATGCCCCAGAAGTGCGAGTCCTTGAGATTGAGATCGATCGCGTTCACGATCCGCGCGACCAGCGGAAGCTGCTCGGTCGGCCCGATAGGCCCGCAGATGCCGCAGGGGTTGTCCGGCGTGGAGCGGCGCCAGGCGTCGATGTATTCCAGGGCCTCGGCGCAGTAGAAGTCCTCCAGCGTGTCGTAGAACACGACCTTGAAACCCGGCCGCGAGAGCGCGACCATGTCCTTCTCGGTCAGCCTCGCGGCGTCATCCAGAATCGCCTTGTCGATTGTGGTGTAGTCCCACCAATCCGGCGCGATCTTGCTCAGTGGTCTTGGCATAGTTTTCTCCTTTTTAGCATGGAATCCCGAAAGTCAGAAAGCAGCAGAGAGACCTTTCTGGATTTCTATCTTTCGGGCTTCCGTGCTTATCCCTTCATGACGTATTGTGCGAGGGCGGTGGCGAGGGGGTTGAAGTCGGGTGGGGCGAAGCCGAGGTGGGAATGGATTCGCCAGCCCTCGGCGAATTCGAACTTGCCCGACATCCGCCCCACCTCCGCCGTCATCTCGCGCATGGTGCTCAGATAGTTGTCCAATCCCTGGCTGCTGTCGAGCCACTGCCGCTGGCTTAGGTGACACGCCAGGACCTCGGTCTTGCGTTCGATCACGTCCGACACGTCCACGTAGAAGTCCGGCGCGATGGGGTTCCGAAGCTGGTCGCGAAGGCCCCAGGGGAGCGCGTGGTAGAGGCACATGTCGGAGAGAATGCGCTCGGTGGGCGGGTCGGTGGCGTAGTTGCGCATGGTGCGGCAGAACGCGGCTGTCACGCCGAGCCGCGAGGACGTCGAGTGGTCCTCCATATAGTCCTGCGGCGACGGCAGCAGCAGGATTTCCGGCGCGACCTCGCGTATGACCGCACACAGCTTGCGGATAAGCGGCTGCTCGTAGAGGATCTCGATATCCGGCACGAGCGGGTCGTGGAACGTCGCGCCGAGCATTGCTGCTGCGTTGCGTGCTTCGGCGGTGCGGGTGCGGACGGTTTCCCGCGCGTCCATCGTGGCCGACCCGCAGGAGCCGTTGCCGATATTCATATAGTGAAGCTCATAGCCGGCGCGCCCGAGCAGGAGCAGTGTCCCGCCCATCATGAACTCGATATCGTCCGGATGCGCCGCCACGGCCATTGCTACCTTTGCCAAGGCTTGCTACCTCTTCGTAAGCATGGAAACCCGAAGGTCAGAAACGAAGAAAGGCGAACGGGCAATAGAAGGGACATCCTCGCATTTCCCTTTCTGTTTTTCTATCTTTCGGGCTTTCGTGCTGGAAATCCCCCTATGAAACGCGCACTTTGCAGCCGGTGCGGGAGCTTTCGTAGGCGGCGAGGGCGATTCTGAGTATGCGCAGGCCGTCTTCGCCGGTGTTGAGCGACGGCGGCGTGCCGGACTCGATGCAGCGGGAGAGGTAGTCCATCTCCGCGGCGTACATATTGACCGGCGTGTAGTCGATCTCGCGCGCGTTCACGTCCAGGCTGTCTTTGGATTGCTGCGGATCGTAGTCCGCGGCCGAATCGCCGAGATACGCGACCATCTTGCCCGATGGGCCCTGGCCGATCGTGCCCTCGCCCTGAATGCTGCCCTTGTTGCCGTAGATCTCCAGCCTCGCCTGGCCGGCGGCGTCGGGCACGTTGAAAAACGCGTCGACGACGGCCTGCGCGCCGTTTTCGAATCGCAAGAGCGTGGTCGAGCTGTCATCGACGGGATAGCCGTGCGTGAGCGTGTCGGTGAACGCGAAGACCTCGGTGATCCTGGAGCCAATGACGAACTGCAGCAGGTCGTAGCAGTGCGTGGCCATGTCGATCAGCGCGCCGCCGCCGCCCAGTTTCGGGTCCTGCCGCCACGCGCCCTCGATCGGCGGATACCAGCACGAGAGCTGCGCCCGCGCAAAGACCACCTGGCCGATGTCGCCGGCCTGGACCATGGTCCGCGCCTTGGCGTTTGCGGCGTGGAACTTCATCATGTAGCCCTCGGTGAGATACACGCCGGCCTGCCTGCACGCGGAGATCATCTCCTCGCCCTGCTGCACGGTCAGCGCGATCGGCTTCTCGACCATCACGTGCTTGCCCGCCGCGGCGGCCTCGATCACCTGCGTGGAGTGCAGAAAGACGGGGGTTGCGACGTAGACCGCTTGCACGTCGGGGTCGGCGAGCAGATCGGCCTCCGTGAAGTACGGCTTCGCGTCGATCTGCGCGGCGACCTGTGCGGCAGCGGCCCTATCGCAGTCCATGACCGCGACGACCTTGCTCGACCTGCACTCGCCCAGCGCCGGAACCATCCGCCGCCGCGCTATTCCACCGCATCCGATAATGCCCCAACTAGTCATTAGTGAACCTCTTTTCAAGTTTCTCCACCAGCGCCGCAAGTCCCTGCGAGCTTTCTTCGGCGATAGTCTTGCCCAGCTCCGCCGACGCCGAGAACGGATCGCCCATCACGCCGACCTCGATCGCCGGGTTCTGGACGAGTTTGGGCGATACGAACTCGCTGTCGATTGCCTTGATCTTGTGGGCGTAGGCGTCCGGATCGGTGCGCATCAGGTCGGCGAGTTCTTTCTCATCGAGCGTCGCCTGGTCCATTTGGACGAGATCGGGGCGCCAGTAGAGCATCATTGATGTCTCATACTTGCCCGCGTGGTAGTCGCCTTCGCCCCAGGATTTGGAATATGTCGGCGAGACCTCCCAGAACGGCACGACCAGGATGCAGACGCCCTCCAGCGATGGCTGCAGGCGCTGGAAGTTGGAAGCGGCGTCGTTGACCGCCTGGGTGTTCTCGGAGCCGCCGTGGCCGAGCAGGACGATGATGTTGGCAAACCCCTGCTCGACCAGGCTTCGGAATATGTCCGAGAGCACCAGCGAGACCGTGTGCGGGTTGAGGTTGATCGTGCCTGGCAGGGTGCCGCCGGAGAAGCTGTAGGGGATCGTGGGCGTCACGAACACGCCCGATAGCTCCGACGCGCGCTCGGCGATCTCCTGCGCGTTGAGTATGTCCACGCTCAGCGGCAGGTGATAGCCGTGCTGTTCCGTGCAGCCGATCGGCACGATGACGGTTCTCATCTGTTTGAGACCCTCGCGGACTTCGCGAACGGTCATGTTGTACATAATCCTGGCTTTGCTCATATTCGCTCCCGCAGCCTATTCGGCCGTATGCTCCGCTAGCCCTGAGTAGGCCCGGTATGCGGGCCGTATCGAAGGGCGGCCGCTTCGTAGACCGCCCTTCGATACGCTCGTTCCTCGCTACTCAGGGCTAGCGGGGTTCACATCCTTTCATATTTGTACATAGCCTCACGTTTGTACATGGCCTCACGTTTGTACATGGCCTCACGGCTCTACATATTGTCCAGTAGATCCCAGAACGCCGCTGCGGCGCGGCGGAAGGCGTCGGGGCCGTGCTCGGGCGGGCGCAGGGTCATCACGCCAGAGTAGCTGCGGCAGCGCAGCATGGAGATGAGCTCCTTGACTTCGCCGTTGCCGCGGCCGGGCAGCGTTGGATTGCCGGGCCAGTCGCCGTCGGCGATGTAGAAGTGATCCGTCAGCTTGCGCAGCCTGCCGCGGTAGAACACCTCCAGGAATGGCTTCTCGCCTGCCGCCGCGAATCCTGCCGGGTTGAACGCCAGCCGTGGGTCATTCGGGTGCTCGTGCGGAAGCTCCTCGTAGAAAGCCGACGGCGCGCCGGTGTTCTCGACCAGCACGGGCGCGATGCCTCGGCGTGCGACGCGCAGCGCGCATTCAAGCTCCTCGTGATTCGCAACGGGCATTATGATGGGCACCATCAGGCTGTCGGCGAGTTCGTCAATGTCAGGGTCGTCGCGGTCAGACCTGATGGCGACGACCTCGATTCGACCTTTGGTGACGTACTCCTCGTAGTCGTCGAACTCCTCCGGGGTCAACTCGACCGCGGATATGCCCTCGCTTTGCAGCGTTCGCAGGACGACATCGGGATCGTCGGATATGTCGCCGGCGACGGCGGCCAGCTTGAAACTCTCGTTCGCGAGCCGCGCTGCTTTGATCTTGCCTCGCTGCATTGCGCAGTCGGCGCAGGCGGGGTTATCGCAGAGGACGGCGGCGGGGTCGCGGTTGAGGGCCTCGAGCGCGGCTTCCAGCATTGCGCCGGAGTCGATCAGCCGGCAGACAGCCCCGCCGATCCTGCCGATGCGCATGATGCCGCGCTCGCGGAAGAGCCTGTCCAGGCCGATGAAGTCGCGGTGCGGGCCGGCCATCGCGGCGATGGGAATGGTGATCTTGCGGCCGTTGTCGGCGACGTAGGTGCCCTGTATGCCGGTGAGGTAGACCGCCCCGGACAGCGCTTCGGCGGTGTGCAGGGTCGTGTTGCGGTCCTGATCGACGCCGAGGAGTAGGATCTTGCCTCCGTTCACGGCGAGCGAGTGATAGGGTGTGCCCTCGCCATAGGCGGTGGGCGCTTTCTCGTGATCGCGAATGAGTTCATCCGCGCCTCTGCCTATCGCGGCGACGGAATGGGTCGGATGCAGGCTTCGCACGGCGTTGGGGCGGCGCCACAGCGTGTCGGCGACGGCTCCAAGTGGGGTGGCGGACTTGCGGCGGTCGAACGGGGGCGCGCAGGCGAACGTCGGCACGACCACGAGGCCGTCCTCGCCGACCGCGTCCAGCAGCGCGTCGATCACGGCGTCCGCGCCACCCTCAACGTCGCCGAGCGCGACCAGCGACGAGTGCACCAGCACCCTATCGCCCTTGTCCAGCCCCAGTTCCCTCAGCCCCGCTGCTATCTCCGCGCGAGTCATACGCTACCCCCAAGACGCAGCGGAAGGGAATCGGGGAAAGGGGGAAAGACAGAAAAGGAGAAACGGTTGTCTGATCGTCCAGATCAGCTCTGTGCTCCTCTTTCTTCCTTTCTGGTTTTCCCCTTTTCCCGATGGAACTCCCTTCGCTGCCCTTCATAATATGAGCGCCGCGCGGCATGGTGTCGCGGAGGCGGCTCGGATCTTGAGCGGGAACGCCACGAGTTGCCCGACGCGACCGGAAAGCCCCTGCAGGTTCGTCACGGGCGCGAGCAGAAGGTTCACCCGCTCCCAGAACTCCGCCCACGGAAACTGCATCCGCGCCGGATCGTCGAACCGCGGGAAGTCCGCCGCCAGCAGGCCGATCTCCCGCTCGATCAGCCACAGCGCGGCATCACGCTCGATATACGGGCTGGACTCCACGAAGTCCGCGTCGTCCCATTTGCGATCCCAACCGGTCGAGATGAGGGCCGCGTCGCCCGGTCGTATCTGCACGCCGGCGTGCTCGACATCGGCAAGCGTGACCGGTTCGTTCGCGCGCTTCGGTCCGACGTCGATCACGACGGCCGGCCTGTGAAACTCGTCCAGCGGCAGAGCCACGACCGGCTCGGCGGACCTATCGACGTGCGCGCGGGTCTCGATATACGTGCCGGTCTGCCCGCCGATAACGAACTTCTGCAGGTAGACCGGATAATCCTGGGGCAGAAACGCGGGATGCGGCAGCTCGGAGACGTCGGCGCCGGGATACTCCGGGCAATATGACCACATCCCCGCATAGACCCATCCACTGATGTCGCGAATGCGCGGGGCGCTATACATACAGGGCGTTCTCTTGCGCCGCCTGAAGCATCGCGTCCATGTTCTCCACGGGCACCTCGGCCGGGACGACCTCTCCGGTGTTGAAGATATAGCCCCCGCCGGGCTTGCCGGCGTTCATGACCCTGGCGGCTTCGGCGGCGACCTCCTCGGGAGTTCCGCTCAGCAGGGATTTGAGAGGGTCGAGGTTGCCCATAAGACAGATCTTGTGTCCCAGGAGCTCCTTTGCGCGCGCCATGTCGATGAAGCGTCCGACGCTCAGTATGCTGGCCCCGGAGTTCGCGTGGAGGAGCAGGTGGTCCTCCCTGTATTCGCCCGTGTGGTAGATGCTCCACAGCCCCGCCTCGCTGTATGCCCGATTCACCTCCGCCGCGTAGGGCAGCGCAAACTCTTCATAGCAGTCCTTGCTCACTATGCGTCGCGCGGTCCTCGCATCTCCCATCCAGATCGCGTCGGCGCCGGCATCTCGCTGAGACAGGCCGAACTCGGCCTGCAGATCGACGAAGAACCGCAGCGCATCGATAGCAGTTGCGGGTTCTCCTGACTCATCCGGACCGCCTCCGTCTCGCCGAACAGCAGCACCACCGAGCTGAACGGCGCCTCGGTCCTGCCGCACACGAGCAATTCCTCCCCGAACTCGTTTTTGACCCGTCGGATAGCCTCGTTGAGCACCGGCATGCGACCGTCGAGCTTCATATAGGGCATCTTCAGCGAGTTGAGGCTTTCTCTGGTGGGCGGAAGGTGTTCGGTGACAGCGCGGAGGAGGTCGGGCTCGCCCGTGACTTCAGCCCCCAGCACCTCGTAGACGATGCAGTCGTCGACCTGCAGCCAGGACCAGTCGTAGTCAAAGCGTTTGACGGCCGCGATCTGTGTGGCGGCCAGTATCGCGCCGTTGGAATCGTAGCGGCTGTATTTGTAGCCGCGGCCGCACACTCGAACGTCGATCCTCTCGCTGCAGGCGCACACCGGCACACGCGAAGGTATCTCGAGTGCGATCGCCTTTCGAAAATCATCGATTACGCCCTGATACGCCATTGACTACTTCACTCCCCCTGTCTCACTGTCCGCAGTGAGGCTGTCCGGCTCAGCGCGCCGCGCGCAGCATGGCCTCCACATTCTCTACGGGTGTATCACGCGGCACCATTTCGCCGGTATTGAAGATGTATCCTCCGCCGCGTCTGCCGACGGTCATGATCCGCTCGGTCTCGGCGGCGACCCGATCAGGCGTGCCGTTCATCAGCACGTTCACCGGATCGAGGTTGCCGATCAGGCAGACTTTGTCGCCGACGATCTCCTTCGCCCGCGCCATGTCGAGTCCCGGCCCGACGCTGAGAATGCTCACGCCCGAGGATGCCTGCAGCTTGAGGTGGCCTTCTTTCTCCTCGCTGGCGTGGTAGATGCTCCAGAGCCCGGCCTTGTCGTATTCGCGCACGCACTTCGGTCACGTAGGGCAGCGCGAAGTCCTCGTAGTAACGCTCGCTCATAAGATGGCCCGAGGCGTTGCAGTCGCCGAACCAGACCGCGTCCGCTCCGGCCTCGCGCTGCGCCAGATCCGAACTCCGTCTGCACGTCGACGAAGAACTCGAGCGTGTCGGCGAGCAGCTCGGGGTCGGCATCAGCGGCATCATCATCGTTTCCTCGATGCCGTATAGCAACGCAACCGAGCTGAACGGCGCCTCGGTCCGACCGCAGACCAGCACCTCATCACCGAGCTCATCCTTTACGCGCCGATCGCTTCGATAAGCACAGGCATGCGGCCGTCTCGCTTGGGTCGGGCTTGCTTGAGGCCGTTGAGTGTGTCGCGGGCTAGCAGGCAGGTAATCGCAGGTCGCGCGTAGGATATTGCCTTCGCCGCGCACGCCGACGCCCAGCACTTCGAAGACGATGCAGTCATCGACCTGCAGCCACGCCCAGTCATAGCCGAACCGCTTGACTGCCGCGATCTGGGTGGCGGCCATGATCGCCGGGTTGGAATCATATTGGCTATAAGTGATTCCGCCGCCGCAGACTCTTACGTCGAACTCCTCGCTGCATGCGCACACCGGCACGCGCGAGGGCGCTCGCAGCGCGATTGCGGTGCGAAAATCGTCGATTACGCCTTTGTAAGCCACATTCACCTCCCAAAACATGGACAGCCCTTTCTCCGCACGCGCTCGCGACATTGCCCGCTGATGACGTGTCATCGATCTCCTGGTCCGTCAGCCTCGGGTGCATGGGCAGGTTCATCTCCCTGTGATAGAAGAACTTCTCAGCCAGCGGGCAGAGATCGTCGCCGTAGCCGATCTTCTTGAGACCCGTGAAATGATAGGTCGGCTGATAGTGCAGAATTCCCTGCACGCCCTCCTCGCGTAGAGCACGCGCAGGAAATCGTCGCGGCTCGCGCCGAGCTCTTCGGGTTCGATGCACAGAGTGTAGAGGTGATAGACGTGCTTGCAGTTCGGGTCTTCGTAGACCGGCGTGACGCCCTTGATGCCTCTGATGCCCTCACTGATCCTGTCGGCCGATCTCGCGGCGCTTCTCATTGAGCATCGGGAGCTTCTTGATCTGAGCGCGGCCGACGGCGGCCTGGATCTCGTTCATGCGATAGTTGTTAGCCCCAATGGCCGTTGACGTCGACGACGTTGAAATGCGAGGGAATCCAGTAGTCGGTCTGGTTCTTCCAATGGTCGAGGTTCATGCAGCGCAGCTTCTCGATCGGGTCCACGAACTCGTCGCGGTTGGTGGTTATCATCCCGCCCTCGCCGCAGGTGGTCATGTTCTTGAGCGAATGGAAGCTAGAAGCAGCCGACGTCGCCGATGGTGCCGGCCTTGCGGCCCTTATACGTGGCGCCGGGCGTGTGCGCGCAGTCCTCGAGCACGAAGAGATTGTGCTTACGCGCGATCTCCATGATCGGGTCCATATCGCACATCTGGCCGCCGTAGTGGACGACGTAGATCGCCTTGGTCTTGGGCGTGATCTTCTTCGCGATCTCGGCGGGGTCGATGTTGAATGTGCGCGGGTCGATATCGGCGTAGACCGGCACGCCGCCCTCCTTGAGGACGACGAGCGAGGTCGCGATGAAGGTGTTGGGGGTGACGATCACCTCGTCGCCTGGCTTGGATATCGAATAGCTGGGTGGCGACGTGCATGGCGGTGGTGCAGTTGGAGACGGCGAACGCGTGCTTGACGCCGACTTGCGGCCGCGAACTCCTTCTGGAATGCAGCGACCTGCGGGCCCATGGTGAGCGTGTCCTGCTCCATCGCTGCCAGCGCCGCGCTTCTTCTCGTCTTCGTCGTATATCGAGCCGAAGAACGAGTAGGGGACCTTCAGGGTGACCCCATCGTCCATCTCGTAGCTGCTGGTTATGCCGCCTTCGGTATCGGAACCGGTATACTTCTCTTTGGTCTCTTCGGTCACTTCAGTCATTTCAAGGCGCCTCCGCGCTGAGCATTTTCGACAGCTACCGGTTAGTGACCGCCGTGCGAAAGTCCTTCAGAGGCGACGCAGGAAACCCGCCCGCCCGTGTTGAACAGTTCCGCAGGCCGCCAGTTCGGGGCCAGACTTGACAGGAGGCCATCGCCATGCAGGTCAAGGTTTGCCCGAAGTGCGGCGCGGAGAATAGAGATGCCAGCGCCGCTTGCTCGAACTGCTATACGTCGCTGGAAGGCGTCGCGCTCACCGAGAGCGCAAAGGCCGCTCAGCCGGTCGCGGCAGCGCCGGCAGTTCCCAGACCACCAATAACCACCCCCTCGCCCGCTTCAACCCAGCAGCCACCCGCTCCCACGCAGCAGATGTCCGGACCACCTCGGCAGATGCCGGGTGGGCATCAGCAGACCCAGATGGGCGCGCCGGGTCCCCCTCCGGGAATGCCTCAGCGCCTGCCCGATGGGGCATATACGACTGCGCCGAAGCGCTCGGCCGCGCCGATCATCGCGTTCGTAGTTGTCATCGTGCTGGCCGCACTCGGCGGGGTCGGGTACCTGGCGGTGGGCCAACTCGGCGCCGGGAAGACCGAGCCGATACCTACCGAGCAGCCGGACAAGGTCGTTCTCGCGCTTCTCGAGGCCAAGAAGACGCATGAGATCGCCAAGGTGCAGCCATACTTCACCCAACGGAGCCTCGACAGGATCAAGAGCACCCTCAGCGGCGCGCAGGCCGAGTCGGCCGGGTTCGACCGTGCCGAAGTCGCCAAGATGCTGTTCTGGGACGTGTCGCCGACCGTCGATGATCTCCGCAGGGCGATTTCCGTGAAGGCGAGCGTCGTCAAGGATGATCCGCTGATCGAGGAGAACAAGGGCCGCGTGGCGGTGGTCCACATCGAGCGGCAGTACCCGGCGCCGGCGTTGTTCGGCTCGGGCTCGTCGGGCGATGGGGATTCCTCGCAGGCCGGCAGGATGGCGCCCGTGACCGACGAATACGTATTCGTCCTGTGCGCGGAAGGCGGCAAGTGGAAACTGGACCTCGACATGACCGCCAAGCATCCGGACAACCAGTTGCTGATCAGGCTGCCTGGGCTGCCTGGCGGAGGGTAGACGACACGTGCGCGAGAACCCGGTGGATGGCCGGGTTCTCGCGCGCCGGGCCAGCGGGCAGGCTGGGCGCGTCTGTTACGTCCCCGAAGACCCCGTTGAGGCGGGCGGATTGAGCACGTCGGTCCAGTCGGTCAGTACGGTTCCCTGCGGCGTGATAGGGAATAGCGCCATACGCATCAGTATGTCGAATGGACCGCTGCCGCTGTTGTCGTTCGCGGTACCTCCAGCCGCGACTGTGATTTGTCCGCTGCCCGCGGGGGCTGTGTTGTCGTTCCAGTCGTAGACGCGCCACGCCGGCAGTTCGACCCGTGCCCTTACGAAGTCAACGCCGAGCACCTCCGGCGCTACGTAGAGTGGGTCGCCAAGCAGGCCGACCACGACGATCGGATAGCGCACCGTCGCGCCCGTCTCCCGAAGCGACAGCATCCCGTCGGCCGCCATGTTGGTTATCTGCTGCTCTGATGTCAGTGGTATTCTTGTGGCCCAGGGACTCCAGGCCACCTGGACCACTCGCCAGACGCTGGAGTAGGGCGGCGCCCAATACGGCGCGGGTCCGGGGGCCGTGGAGAAGACCGGTCCTTGAGGCTCAGTCGGGTTGACGGTTACGTAGACCGGGGCGGCCGCGGCGGGGTCGATGTCTGCAGCCGCGGCGGATACGAACCACACCTGGGTATCGTCGAACCACCCCGCGCCCATTGGCAGCACGACGGTCTGGCCGGGCGGTGGGTATTGTGCGAAAGAGGCCGTGGTTGCGGCGAGGGCCAGTAGAACCGAAATCGAAAGAACGATGCCATAGCGCTTCATTGGTCTCACCCCTTACAATGAAGTCGCCTTCCAAACCCTCTCGGCTTAACTATACCCGTTTCGCAAAGCGTGCAAACTCCAAGAACCGGCAGGGAATACGGGATCTGCGGCGAAGTACGAAGCGACCGACGTTGGGGGAGGCGCTTCAGTGGAGAATCGCAGGGGCTGGTGGTTCGACGCAGTCTGCGTTCTGATGTGTTTCGCGATGGTTGTATACGGCATTGCCATTCTCTGGCATCTGCTGCAGGGCATAACCGTGTACTACATCGGCATCTGCGTGAGTGCGCTGCTGATAGTCATCGTCGGAGCGGTCTGCGTGCTGCGCGATGTCAGTGGACCGCTGGACGAGCGGGGTCCGAGCGCGATTGGCGCGGCCCTTGAGCCGTATCTGCGGGCCTGGCGGAGGCTCTGGGGGACGAAGTGGCTGCTGTGGGTTTTCGGGGTCGTGGCGGCGATCGCGATAGCGAGCGCGGCGGCGGAGTTGGAGATCGGGCGCGCGTTTCTCGGCACGCAGACCGCTCACCGGAGTCTTCTGTTCAACAATGAGTTCTCGCTTGTCTACAGGCTCAACTACGAACTGCCCTTTCTAATGCGCGGGGCGTGGGACAAGTTCGTGCCCGGGCTGTACCTGTCATCGACTGTGCTGGGGTACACCATCGCGGCGGTGGTGCTGGTCATTTTGGCCCTGCCCAGTCTGTCACGTATGAGACGAGAGCCGGAATGCGCGGGCAGGGCATCATTCTTCGCGGCCTGCCTCATTCTTGCGGTGTTGGCCGGCGCCGCCGTAGCCGTCGAGTGGCTTGCTGCGCTGCGCCGGGTGTCACAGACGGGTGAGGCAGAACGGGTGGCGGAAGCGATGCAGCAGCCGCGGTTCTGGACTGCAATGGTCGTGCTGACGTTTGTCGGCGGGATCATTGTCTTGGCGGCTTTTGTGGGTGGGGTGCTTGGTTCGCTGGCGAGGTCAGACAAGGGCGGCGAGGTCACGCGGCGTACGTTTGTGGTCGACTCCGCTCGGGTACTTCCAGCCGATGGCGGCGTTCTACGTCCTGTATAGCATCGTGTTCTTCCTGCCGTCTCTGCCGGTCTACTTCGGCAGGCATGATGCGTGGACGCCCATGCTGCCGGTCGTACTGCTGGCTATTCCGTTCATGTTCGCGCCGCTGGGCATCGCCGCGCGCGATCTCGGGTTCGGCGGCGCGATGCGGCACAGCCTCGCGGTGTGGGGGTCGAACTGGACGGGGGCGTTCTCATTTCTCGCCGTGGGGTCATTCCTGTTCGCGCTGGCCATGCTGCCCGTATACGTCTTGCCGTGGCTGCCACCGCGGGATTCGCCGTTTTCGATTCCCATCACTGCCACGACTGCCCTCATCCGTGTGGCAGTGGGCGCGCTGATCACGCTCGCGGTCTGGGAGTTCTACACGGCGAACGTCACAAGTCCAGAACGCGCTTCAGAAACGGCGTGAAGCCCTTGGCCATGAGGTAGAAGCCGAGGGAGTTGGCGTGGACGCCGTCCACCAGGCCATAGGTATCCTCGCGCGAGATTAGCTTGTAGCCATCCAGCAGGTAGATGTTTCGGTCCCCCTGCTTCTGGTGTTCCTTGACGAACTCCTCCGCGTCCTTGCGCTGCTGGGCGTGGGCCGCGCCGTTGTTGGCGTCCTGCGCGAAAAAGAACGGGCTGACCACGACGACCGGCGTCTCCGGGTGGTTCTCGCGGATCGGGCCGACAAACCCCGGCAGCCGTGCGCCGTACTGGTCCGCCGCGACGTTCGCCCAGAAGTCGATCACGTAGCAGCAGGCCGGAATCTCGCTCACTATCGCCGCCAGTTCCGGGTCGCCCCAGCCGTTGCCCGAGAAGCCGAGGTTGACGAAGTCGAGATCGAGCCAGCGCGAGATGAACGACTGATAGGTCGTGCCCGGCGTCGAGGCGCACCCGCCCTGGGTGATGGACGTGCCGTAGTAGACGATGGGCTTGGGGAGCTTGTAGGGCCTGGGGTCCTTGATGGCGGCGCCCTCGTCGATGCCGATCGATTCAATGGTGACCGGCTTGTAGAGAGGCATCGAAATCTCGATATTGCGCATCTTGCGTGAGCCCCCGACGTGCCATTCGGTGGAGATCGCGCAGTGCTCGTCGGGCGACACGCTGCCCATGAAGTGGTTGTCCGCGTAGACGTCGAACCCGCTCTGGCCGATGCGGGTGATGTGGTTCATCACGTTGTAGTCGGCAGACTTAGCGTGGATGCCGACGTGCTCGGAGTCGGTCGAAAAGCGAATCCGCCCGCCCGCCGGCTGCTGCGCCAGGTTCCATACCGCCTCTCGGATGTGATCCTTCACCCGCGCGGGGAGCCGCCTCACCACGGGCTTATCCTCATCGAACCAATGCAGGCCGAAGACCTTCAGGCGGTCGTCGGGGAAGTCGATCCAGTTCATAGCGTGCCTCCAACGGTCACTTCGATACGGCGATCCTGAGGAGGCGCGATCCACGCCGCCTCAGGATCGCCTACTCAGGACCCACGGGGTAATGGTTCCGTGGCGATGAGGCGATTTCCTTCGCGTACGCGGAGGCGCACAGGGCCGATGAACAGCCAGGATCTCAGAGGGCGAGAATACGCTTGAGGCGCGGGGTGAAGCCTTTGGCGATGAGGTAGAACCCCAGCGTGTTCGGATGTACGCCGTCCACCTGCGCATAGGTCTCCTCGCGCGATATCAGCTTCGATCCGTCAAGTAGATGTATGTTCTCGTCGCCCTGTCTCTGCCGCTTCTTGACGAACGCCTTCGCGTCCTTGCGCTGGCGTGCATGAACGGAGTCATCGACGGCGTCCTGCGCGTAGAAGAACGGGGTGACTACGACGATCGGGGTCTTGGGATGACTCTCTCGGATCGCCCCCACAAACCCCGGCAGCCGCGCGCCGTATTGATCCGCCGGGACGTTCGCCCAGAAGTCGATTACGTAGCAGCAGGCATCGATCTCGCTGACCGCCGCCGCCAACTCCGGCTCGCCGCGTCCGTTGCCTCGGAAGCCGAGGTTTACGAAGTCCACGTCGAGCCAGCGCGAGATGAACGATTCATAAGTCGCGCCGGGGGCCGACGCGCACGCGCCCTGGGTGATACTGGTACCCGTAGTAGACGATGGGCTTGGGAAGCCTATACGGCCTGGGGTCTTCGATCGAAGCGCCCTCTTCGATGCCGACCGCCTCGATGGTGACTGACATACACAGAGGCATCGAGATCTCGATGTTGCGCATCTTGCGTGAGCCGCCGACGCGCCACTGCACGGAGATCACGCAGTGCTCATCGGGCGACGTGCTGCCCATGAAGTGGTTGTCCACATATACGTCGAACCCGCTCTGGCCGATGCGGGTGATGTGGTTCAATACGGCGTAGTCGGGAGACTTGGCGCGGATGCTGACGTGCTCGGAGTCGGTCGAGAATCGTATCCGCCCGCCCGCCGGCTGCCGCGCCATGTCCCAGACCGCCTCGCGGACATGCTCCTTCATCCGCGCTGGCAGCCGCTGAAGCGTCGGCTTATCCTCATCGAACCAATGCAGACCGAACACCTTCAGGCGGTCGTCGGGGAAGCTGATCCAGTCCATAGCGTACCTCCAAGTGATTCACGCCGTTCAACTTGCACAGCACGTCATGCTGAACTTGATTGGGCATCCACGCCTGGGCCCTGAATCAAGTTCAGGGTGACGTGATACAACTCACTGAGCGTAAACCACTCAGATTACCGCTTCCGTGCGCGCGGCGCGGTTTCCTTCGGAATCGAGGAGGCAGGGAAAGGATGGGACATATCGGACATATTGGACGTATGCCGGGCTTTCGCATTGAGGACGGCTTGGTGTACAATCAGGCGCCGGAGGGTATGCGAATGGATCGACTTGAACTGTCAAACGGAGCCTCCTGCTCGATCGCCGTCGAGTGGGGCTGCAATATCGTCTCGTGGGTCGTCGGCGGCAGGGAGCTTGTCTACTGCCCGCCGGAGTTGCCCGCGCAGGCGACCAAGATAACAGGCGGCGGCTGCCCGCTGCTGTTTCCGTCCGTGGGGCGGACGTGGGACCGCACCGTCTCGCCGCCCGTGCAAGGCCGCTACCGCATATATGGCGACGACAAGACCTACTTCATGCCCTCGCACGGGATCATCTACCAGAGCAGGTTCGTCAAGATCGAGGAGGAGCACCACAGCCACAGCAAATCAGTGCTGTACCGGCTCGACATGCCACCCGAGGTGATCGAGAGGAACTACCCCTTCGATGTCACGTTCACCCAGCGCTTCACTCTCAGGCCCGGCACAATGGAGCTTCAGACAGCGATAACCAACAACGGCTCCGTTCCCGCTCCGGCCGCGTTCGGCCACCATCCATACTTTCGGGTATCGAACCCCGCCCGCGAGGGCGTCGAGGTTCGATTGCCCGTCACCAAGGAACTGACCCTTGACCCTGAAGTGATCCTGCCCGACGGCGGCAGCAAGCCGACCAACGGCATCCTCAAGCTGCAGGCGGGGATCTACTACGATAGCGTCTTTGCAGGCGTGACCGGCCGCCGGATGACGCTCTCCGACAGCCGCGCGGGGCATGCGATCAAGGTGGACTATGACAACAACTTCGAGCTGCTGGTTGTCTATGCGCCGGACGGCAGCGATTTTGTGTGCATCGAGCCCTGGACGCGCGGGCTGGGCGCGTATGGGGAGCTGAACAAGCCCGGCTGGGAGTCGGGCGAGCTTATCCCGGTTCTGCAGCCGGGCGAGACAAAGACGCTGCGCGCGTCGTTTGGGGTGGAGTTGTGATCAAGGCAATCATATTCGACATGGACGGGGTCATAATCGACTCCGAGCCGTTCATTCGCGAGGCGGCGATTCGGATGTTCGCGGAGAAGGGGCAGACCGTGCAGCCGGAGGACTTCCTGCCGTTCACAGGCGCGGGTGAGGATCGGTTCATCGGCGGAGTTGCGGACAAATACGGTATCGCGCTCGACATCGAGCGCGACAAGGCACGCACTTACGAGTTCTACGGCGAGATCGTCAAGGGCAAGCTCGAAGCGCTGCCGGGCGTGCACGAATTCATCGCCAAAGCCCGCGCGAAGGGCCTCAAGCTGGCGGTCGCGAGCGCGGCGGACCGGGTCAAGGTGAACATCAACCTCTCCGAGATCGGCCTCTCGGAGGAGAGCTTCGACGCGGTCATCACCGGCTCCGATGTCACCCACAAGAAGCCCGACCCGGAGATATTCCTGACCGCCGCCGCTGAAATGGGCGTAGAGCCGTCCGACTGCCTCGTATGCGAGGATGCCCAGAACGGCACAAGGGCCGCGAGAGCCGCCGGCATGCGGTGCCTTGGTATCACGACGACCTTCTCGCCCGACGATCTCAAAGCGGACTGGCATGCCCCCAACCTGGCCGAAGCGCCGGATGAAGTGCTTGACTGGTAGCGCTGGGGAGCCGCGTCTCCCAGGTTTCCGGCCTCCGCGATTTGCCCTCCACGCTCAGGACTGGTATAATAGAGAGGTCTGAAAAGACCTTGGAACCACCCTGTCCAGCCGCGGGAAACGCGGCTCGGATTACGTACAAAGCATCTTTTTCCTTCGCCGCCGAAAGCAGGAGCTACTGGATGACAGACAAGGACGAGAAGAAAACCCGCAAGACAACCGAACCCGAAGACACGAACGTCGAGAACTACGACGCCGATAACCTGCAGATTCTCAAGGGTCTGGAGGCGGTGCGCCTCCGCCCGTCGATGTATATAGGCGACACGACCTCGCGCGGCCTCCATCACCTCTTTACGGAGGTTGTTGACAACTCCATCGACGAGCACCTGGCCGGGTTGCTGCACCAAGATCGACGTCATCCTCGGCACGGACAACACCGTCACGGTCATCGACAACGGCAGCGGCATTCCGACCGATATCCACAGCGAGGCCGGCGTCTCCGGCGTCGAGGTCGCGATGACCATGCTCCATGCGGGCGGCAAGTTCGGCGGAGAGCACTACAAGGTGTCCGGCGGGCTGCACGGCGTCGGGGTTTCGGCGGTGAACGCGCTGTCGGAATGGTGCGAAGTGCGCGTAAAGCGCGGCGGCAAGACGCATTTCCAGCGCTACGAGCGCGGCGTTCCCTGCGAGCCGCTGAAGGCCATCGGCGACGCCGATGGCACCGGCACAACCACGACCTACCTGGCCGACCACGAGATATTCGACGAGATAGTCTACCATCCCGACATATTCGTCAGCCGCCTTCGCGAGCTGGCCTACCTCAACAAGGGCCTCATCATTGCGTTCACCAACGAGCAGGCCGAAGAGGAAGAGGACCGCACAGCGGGTGTTCTGCTACGAAAACGGCATCGCCGAGTTCGTCGAGCATCTGAACCGCAACAAGGACCCGCTGCATTCGGTCGTCTACTTCGGCGGCGAGCGCGACGACACCGCCGTCGAAGTCGCGATGCAGTATAACGACAGTTTCCAGGAGAATATCCTCACCTACGCCAACAACATCCACACCCAGGAGGGCGGCACCCACCTCTCCGGCTTCAAGACCGCGCTTACCCGCGTCATCAACAACTACGCCCGCAAGTCCGGCGCGCTCAAGGAGAAGGATCCGAACCTCGCCGGCGACGATGTCCGCGAGGGGCTTGCGGCGGTCATCTCCGTCAAGATCAAGAACCCGCAGTTCGAGGGCCAGACCAAGACCAAGCTCGGTAACGGCGAGGTCGATGGGATCGTGAACTCGATCGTGGGCGAGAAGTTCGGGGAGTTCCTGGAGGAGCACCCGACTGCGCGCGCGCCGGATCATCGACAAGGCGCTGACCGCGCACAGAGCGCGCGATGCCGCCCGCAAGGCCGCGGACATGGTCAAGCGCCAGAGCGCGCTGGAGAACGCGTCGCTGCCCGGCAAGCTTGCCGACTGCATCGAGCGCGATCCGATGAAGAGCGAGATATTCCTCGTCGAGGGACAGAGCGCCGGTGGCAACGCCAAACTGGGCCGCGACCGGCGCACCCAGGCCATCCTGCCGCTGCAGAGGCAAGATTCATCAACGTCGAGAAGGCGCGCATGGACAAGGCGCTCGAAAACGAGGAGATCAAGTCGCTCGTGGCGGCGCTTGGCACCGGCATTACTCACAGTTCGATGGACCTTACCGAAGACGAGAGCCCCGAGCTCGACTTCGCCGAGGAAGCCGAAGCCGAGAGCGATATCGGCAATGGCAATGGCCGATGGTAATGGCAACGGCAAGAAGTATGGCAATGGCAACGGCTCCACGTTCGATAAGTCCAGGCTGCGCTACGACCGGATCATCATCATGACCGACGCCGACGTTGACGGCAGCCACATCCGCACGCTGCTGCTGACGTTCTTCTACCGCTACATGAAGCCGCTCGTGGACGATGGCCACATCTACATCGCGATGCCGCCGTTCTACCGCATCAAGGCCGGCAAGGACAAGGTCCTCTACGCCAAGGACGATGCCGAGCGTGACGAGCATCCTGCGCTCGATCGGCACCAAGAAGGACGTGATGGTGACGCGGTTCAAGGGCCTGGGCGAGATGGATGCCAAGGACCTCGCGGAGACGACCATGAGACGCCGACACGCGCACTGTCCAGCAGGTCACGGTCGAGGACGCGGTCGAAGCCGACGACATGTTCACGCGTGCTCCTCGGCGACAAGGTCGAGCCGCGCAAGGCGTTCATCGAGGCCCACGCAAAGCAGTACGACGAACGTGGACTGGCACGCGTAGGCAATTACGAATTACGAATTGATCGAATTACGAAATACGAATTGGCACGAAGTTGCCGATCACGAGTTACGAGTCGCTAGAATAGCTCGTAACTCGTATTTTCGTGACTCGTATTTCGCAGTTCGTATTTGGCAATTCGCCCATACGGGGTTGACTGACTTGAGCTATGATTCGGAGACTGAGCAAGGCGAATCCACGTCGCCGGCCTGGAGGGGGCCGTATGGTCTTCGGGCGTTTCGGCACCGGAACTTCACGCTGCTCTGGACCGGTCAGCTCATCTCTCTGACAGGCTCGTGGATGCAGGGGTTGTCCCTGCCCTGGCTCGTGTACACGCTCACCGGCTCCAAGCTGCTGCTCGGCGTGGTCGCGATGGCCAGCCAGCTTCCCGCGCTGTTCGTCACTCTGCCGTCGGGCGTAGTCGCCGACAGGTTCAGCAAGCGCCGGATCGTCATGATCACGCAGTCGGTGCTTATGTGCCAGGCGTTCGCGCTCTCGGCGCTTACGTTCACCCACCTCATCCAGCCGTGGCACATCGTCGTTTTAGCCGCGTTTGCCGGAACTGCCAACGCGATGGACATGCCGACCCGACAGGCGATGGTCGTAGAGCTTGTAGGTAAGGATGATCTCGCCAACGCCATCGCCCTCAACTCGAGCGATGTTCAACATCACGCGCATCTTTGGGCCGATCGTGGGCGGGGCGGTGCTGGCCGCGGTCGGGCCGGCATTGTGCTTCTTTGTAAACGCGGTCACCTACATCGCCGCGATTGTCGGTCTGCTGCTGATGAGAAATATGAGGGCCGCTAAGCGAGCGAGCAGAGATGAATCGGTACTGCTGCAGATCGGTGAGGGCGTCAGCCACGTCTGGACGAACGTGTTGAGCCGCAACATGCTGATAATGACCGCCGTCGTTTCGGCCTTTCTTGCTCCGTATATGATCTTCATCCCGGTCTACGCGCTCAGCATCTTCAAGGTCGGAGAGGTCGGACAGGCCGTGATGATGGCGGCGGTCGGCGTGGGAGCGCTGATAGCCGCGGCGGCGATCTCGTCTCTCGGTCACAGGTATGAGCTGACAACGCCCGCGATAATCGGGGCTTTCCTGCTGCCGGTGGGCGTGTTCGGGCTTGCTTTTTCCGGCAGTTTCTACATGTCGCTGGGCTGTCTTGTTACGGTCGGGATGGGCATGATGACGTTCATGGCCTCCGCCAACGCGATCATGCAGACGGAAGCCCCGCCCGGTCTGGTCGGGCGCGTGATGAGCGTGCGGGCGCTGGTGTTGTTCGGAGTGGGAGCGATCGGCTCCTACTTGATGGCGAAGCTGGCGACGGTGAAGAGCCTGGATGTGAGAGGTGCGCTGCTGATAGGGGCTTTCGTCGGCCTGATTACCTTTGTTTACTTCTCAGCAGCAATGCTCAGGTCGCGCAAGGCCGCCGCGCTCGCCGTGCCCCCGGCCATCGATGAAGCCGGCGCCGACCCAGACTGAACGCTCCCTTCCCTTCTGTTCCCTATTCCCTTTCGGTCCCGATCTCGCCTTCTCGGATCGCGACTTCGCTCTCGACGCCCATGACGCCGCGGACGCTGAGGACCATGTCGTGCAGGTCGTAGAGGTTCTCGGCGGTCTGGACGGCGCCTTGGAGGTGTACCATCTGATTCACTGACCTCAGTCTCACTTGGGAAACGTCCACAATGCTCTGAGAATCGAGCTTGTCGCGCACCCAATCCTCGATCTCGTCGTCGGTGAACTCGCCTGGAAACTGCTCGCTGGTGGCGATCCCAGCGCCGGGTCCCGCTGATTCGCCGGCGATGGCGAAGGCCGTCTCGCCGACGTCGCCCTCGGCGAGGCTGTAGCCCAGGTGTCCGTCGATGAGGTCATCTTCGTCGCGAGCGACCACCTGGATCTGGTTGATGACTTCCTCGATATCGTCGGTGTCATAGGCCACCGCTTCCGCGATGGCTTTCTGGTCCTCGGTCTCGACTTCGCCGGTCAGGACCGCGACCCCGTTCTCGACCTCGACATTGATTTCCATCAGGCCCACATCCTTGTTTGCGATCAGGTTCACCTTCACGCGCAGTTCGTTCAGCTTGTTGGTGACAGCCATCGTGCCCGCCCCCCTCGCATTGGGATCGGTCTACCGTGGGTCTATACCCGCCCGTTTGCGTCAACAAACTGAGGGTCAGGCCTTTGCGCTGCAGCACTGAAACGCCACTATGGCCACGTCGTCTCGCAGTTGCCCGCCCGCAAACGCCCGCGCGGTTTCCAGCAGGCCGGATGGGATGTCCTCGAGCGCGACTTCGCGGTTCTCCGACATGTATCTCAGCACACCTTCCTTGCCGAAGAAGCTGACGCCGGACCTCGCCTCAGTGATGCCGTCGGTCACGATCACCACCATGTCGCCTGGGCCGGTGCCGTAGCTCGCCTCGCTATACTGGCAATCAGCCAGGACTCCCAGCACCATGCTGCTCGAATCGAGCTCCTCAACGGCGCCGCCTGCGTGCCTGACGACGGGCGGCTCGTGGCCGGCGTTTGCGTAGGTCATGACACCTCTGGCGACGTCCACGACGGCGAAGAGCGCGGTGAGCATGCTTGTTCTCCGTGCCGTCTTCCAGTTCCGTCTTGCAGAGGGCATCATTGGCAAACTTCATAACCTCGGCGGGGCTGTCGAAGACGTAGGCGTAGCTGCGGATGGCGTGCTTGGCGGCGGCCACGTAGACGGCGGCGTCCAGTCCTTTGCCCGCCACGTCGCCGATCACTATGCCGACTCTATCATCGCTCAATTCAAAGACGTCGTAGAAGTCTCCGCCGACCTCCGCCTCGGCCAGCGCCGGCTCATACCTCAGCGCCGCTCTGCAGCCTCCGACCTCCATGTAGGTCATGGGCGGGACGAGCGCGTTCTGCAGGACCTGAGCTATGTAGTGCTCGCGATCGTACAGCTCTCGCCGCTGTCGTTCCAGTTCGACTTCGTCATGCACATCTCTCATCACGCTGGTCGCCCCGATCACCCTGCCTGCCGCATCCAGAACCGGCGCCGCGCTATAGCTGATGGTGGCTTCAGTCCACGGAGTGACGATTCTTACCCGGAAGTCTCTGACCTCTTTGCCTCCCAGCGCCTGCCGCGAACCCCATTGCTCCTCGGCGATCTTCTCGCCGTCCAGAGCGAACACCTCATACTGGTGCGAGAACGCCTCACCAGTCACGTCAAGCGGCATGCCCAGCAGCTTTCTGCCGGCGTCGTTTATGAACACTATCTCGCCTGCCAAGTTCCACACCACGACTCCATCCGCCATGCTGGTGATAAAGGATCTGAACTCGGCAGCTTGCTTCTCTGCCTCGGCCCTGGCCTCCGCCAATTGCCGCTGGGCTTGCTCGCGCTCGGAGATCTCCCTGCCGAGCAGCACGTTCGCCTCAAAGAGTTCGCTCGTGCGCTCCGCTATTCGCCGCTCGAGTTCCTCATAGGCCTGCCTGAGCGCTTCCTCCGCTTTCCTCCGGGCCTGTTCCGCTCGCTCATGCCGCCTCGCGTCCCTGATTTCGCGTCTCACGGCCGGCCCAAGCCTTGTCAGGCTGCTCTTCAGGACGTAGTCCTTCGCGCCCGCCAGCATAGCGGCGACAGCGACTTCGTCGTCGATCTTGCCGGATACGATGATCACCGGCGTATCGGGGATCTCTCGACGCGCCATCTTGAAGGCGTCCAGCCCGCTGAAGTGCGGCATCACGTAGTCGGCGATGACCACGTCCCACGGCCCATCTTCGAGCGCGGCGGACATCTCTTCCGGCGTAGCGACGATCTCACACTCCGATTCCATGTCGTCCTGCTGAAGCTCACGCACGAGCAGTTCCGCGTCCGGTTCGGAATCCTCGACAAGCAGAGCCCGAATGTGCATACCCATTGCCTACCTCTCGCCTCCCGGGTGCAGTGTGAAGTAGAACGTCGCTCCCTTTCCGACCTCGCCCTCCCCCCACACGTGCCCGCCACGTCTGCGGATGATCCGCATCACTATCGCGAGGCCGATCCCAGACCCCTCGAACTCCTCGTCGGAATGCAGGCGCTGAAAGGGGGAAAACAGCTTATCCGCGTATTTCATATCGAACCCGGCCCCGTTGTCCGTCACGAAGTATACCCGCTTGCCTCCGTGTCTAGTGGCTCCGAACTCGATGCAAGCGTCCGAAGTGCCGGCCGTGAACTTCCACGCGTTGCCTATGAGGTCCTCCAGCGCGACTCGTATCAGGCCGGGGTCCGCGCGGTCAAGCAGGCCTGGCTGTATCCGGAAGGTGACCTTGCGCTCGGGATTGCGCCCTTGCAGGTCCTCCGCGATGGACTCCACAATCGCGCTCAGGTCAACCCCGCCGAAGTGGATCTCAGCCTGCCCGACACGCGAGAGCCGGAGAATGTCATCGATGAGGCGCGTCATTCTCACGGCGGACTCGCGGATGAACCTGACATCCTTGGCGCCCCTGTCGCTCAACTCGTCCTGGTAGCGTTCGGCCAGGTCACGGCTGAACTCGTCGATCTGCCGCAGCGGCGTCTTGAGGTCGTGGGAAACGGAGTAGCTGAATGCCTCGAGCTCCCGATTGGCTGCTTCAAGCTGTGAAGTGCGAGTGCGCACCCGCGACTCCAGCGTCCTGTTGAGCCTCTTGATCTCCTCTTCGGCTCGTTTCCGGTCGGTGATGTCACGGATGATCGCCGTGACGGTAAGTTCGCTGTCCGTATACGTGGGCGCAAGCGCAATCTCGACGGGGAACTCCGTGCCATCCTTGCGCAGGCCGTAGAGATCGAGTCCGACGCCCATCGGCCTGGTGCGAGGGTTGGCAGTATACTCCGCGCGATCGTTGACGTGCATGTCGCGAAAGCGCCGGGGCATCAGGGACTCGATGGTCTTGCCGGGAAGCTCGCGGGGATCGTAGCCGAACAGCTTGGCCGCCTGATCGTTGGCGAAAGTGATCGTCCCGGCGGTATCGACTCTGATGATGCCGTCCGGCGCCAGTTCAAGCACCGACCTTGCACTTTCCTCCGCCGCTTCGGCCCCGAGCGCATCGTCCGCTCTTCCCGAGGGCCTCTTGAAGGCTGGCTTCAGCTATCTGCTCTCGCGCTCGACTCGGTCTCCAGCCTGCCGCTGCTTTCTCCAGACGATGTGCATTCGGCCACGCGCCGGTCCAGCTCGGCTCGGATCCGCTATCTCCTTCTTCGCCTCCTTCGCAGGACGGCCTTTGTCCATGGCGCGTGCCGGTTCTTTCGTGAGTCCTGCCTTAGTTCGTTTTCCGGGTCCCTCTCCCGGCTAAGTACGAATCCCTTGCCGCCTCTCCGCCATTGTGGGAATTGCCCGCCAGGAGGTTCCAAAACCCGAGCCAACCGTGCCCGCGAATCCGCGTTCGGAAACGCCTCCCGACGATCTCGGAGCACTGAACCCGTTCGGAAATGACTTGCGCCGCGTTCTCTGCTATAATCTGGGGTGATATGACTCCTCAGGACTTCAGCGAAGCAAGATAGGAAGAAGGCGTTTGACCGCGCCCTCGCCACGCTGCGAAACGAGGCCGAGGCGGTGCTGGCGCTGTGCGAGCGGATCGATGCGTCGTTCGGGCATGCGGTTGAGCTGGTGCTCGGCTGCAAGGGCCGGCTGGTTGTGACGGGGATGGGCAAGTCCGGCGCGATCGGGCGAAAGATCGCGGGGACGTTCTCCAGCACGGGGACGCCGTCGCTCTTCCTGCATCCGGCGGAGGGCATCCACGGCGACCTTGGGATGGTCACCGGCTCGGATGTGGTGCTGGCGCTGTCGAACAGCGGCGAGTCCGAGGAGATCGCCAGCATATTGCCCGCGATAGGCCGGATTGGCGCGAAGCTGATCGCGATGGTCGGCAGGCCGGAGTCAAGCTCTGGGAACTTGCGCGGACGTTGTGCTCGACACGTCAGTCGAATGCGAAGCGTGTCCGCTCGGGCTTGCTCCGACTACCAGCACTACGGTGCAGCTCGCGCTTGGGTGATGCGCTCGCATTGGCGGTGATGGAGGCCAGGCGGTTCACGCACGAGGACTATGCGCTTTTCCATCCCGGAGGCGCGCTGGGCCGGCAAGCTGCTGCTTAGGTGAGCGATGTGATGCGCAGCGGCAGCGGATGGCGGTGGTGAAGTCGGATGTTATCCTGCGTGATGTGCTGTTTGTGATCACACGCGCGGGCGCTGGCGCGGCATGCGTGGTGGACGATGACGGCAAGCTGCTCGGGATCATCACCGACGGCGACGTCCGGCGCTCGCTTCTTGACGACGAGAAGGCGCTCAGCAAGCTCGCATCAGAGGTCATGATTGCCGAATCCTCGCACCATAGGCCCCGACAGGCTCGCGACCGAGGGGCTGCGGAGATGGAGGCTCCGCCCAAGCAGATCGGCGAGATGCCCGTGATCGACGACGGCAAGCCCGTGGGCATGCTGATGCTCAAGGATCTGGTGGCGGCGGGTATCGTCTGATGAAAGATCGGCTGGCCAAGATCAAGCTGCTCGCGATGGACGTGGACGGCACCCTGACCGAGGGCGAGATGGTCGTTTGCTCGATGGCCAGCAGATCAAGCACTTCAACGTCTACGATGGCCTCGGAACGCGGCTCGCGATCAATATCGGGCTCGGCATCGCATGGGTCACCGGCAACGCGTCGAGAGGCCGTTATGGACAGGGCGAAGTCGCTCGGCGTGACTGATGTCTACCAGGGCTCGCAGCTAAAAGTCCGACGCCATCGACGACTCTTGCCGCCCGACTACGGCTCTCGGCATGGACGAGATTGCGTATATGGGCGATGATCTCAATGATCTGCCCGCACTTGACCGCGCTGGTGCCTCGCCATTGCCGTCGCGAACGCGGTGGATGAGGTCAAGGCGCGAGCTGATATTGTGACGGAGCGCGGCGGCGGTCACGGGGCAGTGCGCGAGGTGATCGAGACTTGTGTCTCAAGGCCCGCGGTGATTGGGAGGCGGCCGTAGAGGCTTTCTTGGCCGAGCTGCGGCGCGAGCAGGACGGGAAAGCGGGCCCGGAGGCCGTGACCTGATGGCGCGGGTGACCATTTTCCACACCTCCGACCTGCACAACAAGCTTACCCCTGACCTCGCTCGAGCAGCTTCTGACTCAAAGAAGCCCACCCGGACAGCCTCATGCTCGATTCCGGCGACGCGATATGGTCCGGCAACATCTACTGGCGCCCCGGCGGCGAACCGATCCTCGATCTCGATGAGTTCCGTTCCCGTACGACGCGATGTGCATGGGCAACCGGGAGTTCCACTTCCTCGTCGCGGGCTCCTCAGCCAAGACTTCCCGCGCGCAGTTTCCCGGTTCTGAGCGCGAACCTGCGGTCCAGCGCGATCGATCCGCGCCGCAGCAATCAGGCTGGAGCAGCGTTGTCCTAGCGCGATATTCGATCGCGCGTGGCCTGAAAGTCTGCGTCCTTCGGCCTGTCCGTGCCCTGCATCACCGAGCGGATGCTGGTGAAGCAGATGGCCGACTACTATCTTCGCGCAGCCTATCGAGGCCGCCGGCGAGCTCGTGCCCGCGCTGCGCAAGCAGACGCGATCTGCTGATCGCGCTGTACGCACATCGGCATCAAAGCAGGACAGAGAGCTTGCCGAGAGCCGTGCCGGGCATCGATGTGATCCTCGGAGGGCACACGCACACGATCACCGAGCAGCCGGAGAGGTGGGAGCACGCGTGATCCTGCACTCTGGGTTCTACGCGCACTATCGTTCGCAAGGTGGATGATTGAGTTGATGACGGGCAAGGTGGCGGTCGAAGAGCGAACTCATCCCGCTGGGGAAGGCGTAGGAGACATGATGGGCTGCATCAGCCTAATCTTGGCTAGCGGTAGCTGATATGCTGGTTGGCGGCGGACTGGGCGCAGTGGTCGCGGGGTCTTTGGCGCGGCAAAGATGAGCCATGCGCAGAGCAGCTTCGTGCTCGACGTCTCGATGGGCCTGGGAATGCTCTCGCTGAGTCTTGCTTCGCGATGGCGGCGTCGTCACCTGTTGACTACGACCTCGGCCTGCACGGTCTGCTTTGTGTTGGCCGGCGCACTTGGCATGCCGTTTGTCGCATACGACGCCGGCAGATCATTGGAGAACTGGCGCAAAGACAAACACTTGCCGGCGCATCGCGACCGTCATCTGGGCGGTCCTGTTCATCTGTCTGGCAGCGGCAGTGCTGATCCCGGCGATGGCGCCGCCGTCCGGCGCGGATTGGGACTCGCTTGCATATCATCTCTCGATTCCCAAGCTATATCTCCAGCATCAGCGGCTTCTACTACATCGATTTCGCGTCGCACTCGAACTTTCCGTTCCTGGTGGAGATGCTGTATACGCCGGCGCTGTCCTGGACTGACCCAGCGGGCGCGAAGATGGTGCACTATCTCTACGGCGTGCTGCTGGTTCTTGCCGTCGTGATGCTGGTGCGGAAGCACTTCATGCCGAAGGCCGCGCCGCTGGCAGCGCTTGCGCTGGTGGGTATGCCGATCGTGCTGTGGGAGGCGACCACGGCCTATATCGACCTCGCCACCGCTCTCTACACTGTCGTTGCCGTCTATCTTCTGCTCGATTACTTCGATAACAGCGACCGCGGGCGCTGGTGGGATGTGGGATCGCGGCGGGGTTTGCGGCGTCGACGAAGATGACCGGGCCTGGCGCTCATTCCGCTGCTTGCGGTTTGGTTGGTGGTCGATGGATGCGTGCGCGCTCATGCCGGAGGACCCCACCCCAGCCCTCCCCGCAGCGGGGAGGGGGTAGGCGGGCGGTGATGTTTGTGGGCGTTGCGCTGCTGGTCTGCTCGCCGTGGTATCTCAAGACGCTGATGTACACCGGGAACCCGGTCTACCCGTTCTTCTACTCGATCTTCGGCGGGCGCGACTGGACCGCCCAACTCGCGCAGGGCTACGCTGCCAGCCAGGCCAAGTTCGGAATGGGGCACAACCTCGCATCGTTTGTGATGATGCCGTGCAACCTGACGTTCCACTCCGGTGCGGTACTACGACACTCCCGGCCTCTACGTCGGCCCGATCCTGCTCGTCGCCGTGCCGCTGCTGCTGCTGGCGCAGATACAGGTCGCGCAAACTGCGTCGGCCTGACGCTGTTCTTCGTCGCGCAGCTTGCGATCTGGTTCGCGCTCACGCAGCAGAGCAGGTATCTGATTCCCGCGTTCGCGATCCTGGCCGTGATCATCGCGGGCATCGCGTATACGCGACGACAGGCTCCGCGTGACGCGCGTCGCGCTGTATGTCACGTTCGCCGCGACCGCCGTCTTCGGCGTCCTTACGCTGGTCCCGGCGGTTCGAAGCGCCGCGCCCATCGTGTTCGGCTCGGAGACCCGGTCCGACTACCTCACGCGGACGCTGCCCATCTATCCGGCCCAGGAGTGGATCAACAACAACACGCCGCCCAAGGCGACAGTCGCGCTGTTCGGCGACACGCGCGGGTTCTACCTGCGACGCCCCTACGTCTGGGCCGACTGGGGCCACAACAAGCGCTTCACGCGCGATTTCGCCTCGGTTGACGAGTTCGTCGGCTATCTCAAGTCGCAGGGCATCAGCTACGCGATGGTCAACTTTTCCAACATGCCCAGCCCTCCGAAAGCAACCCGCACATATAGGCTCATCTACCAGGCCATCGACACCGGCCGGTTCGTGCCGGTATACTATTCGGAGGGATCGACAACGGCGGTGTTCGAGGTCGAATGAAACTCAGCGTCATCATACCTGCCTATAACGAGATCGATACCATCGAGGAGGTGCTGCGGCGCGTGCGTGCGGTCGAGATCGAGAAGGAGATCATCATCACCGATGACTGCTCGACCGACGGCACCCGCGAGTTCCTGCGCACGCAGCCGGACATCATCCTCGTCGAGAGCGACTGCAACCGCGGCAAGGGCGCGTCGATTCGAGCGGCGATCGAGCGGGTCACGGGCGATATCGTGCTGATTCAGGACGCCGACCTCGAATACGACCCCAACGACTACCCCGCGCTGATCCAGCCGATCATCGAGGGCAAGGCCGACATGGTCTACGGCTCTCGATTCGCTCGCGGCAGGCCGAAGATGCGCCTGGCGAACTACCTGGCAAACAAGCTCTTCGCCCTGATTGCGACCGTGCTCTATCGGACGAAGGTCACCGACGAAGCCACCTGCTACAAGGCGTTCCGGGCCGATCTGCTCAAGGGTCTCGACCTGCGCTGCAATCGGTTCGAGTTCTGCCCGGAGGTGACCGCCCGCCTGCTCAAGCGAGGGGTGCGCTACGCGGAGGCGCCGGTCTGGTACGAGGCCCGCACCTACGCGCAGGGCAAGAAGATCACGTGGAAGGACGGTATCGAGTGCATCTGGACGCTCGTCAAATACCGGCTGGTGGGATAGCATGGAGCCCGAATTCGACGCTCGCCTGTCCTGCTGCCCGTTCTGCCGGTCCGAGAAGATCGCGCTCTGCGATACCGACTACACCGGCCGCACAATCGACCGCTGCCGGTCGTGCGGTGCGATGTTTCTCAACCCGCAGTATTCCGACCGCTACCTCGACGAGTTCTACGGCCAATACGTCGGCGCGGCTGATCTGACGGACGTGAGGGCGGCGGTCGAAAACGAGCCGATCCGCCACGTCGTTCACGGCCACTATATGGAGCTTATCGAGCGCCACACGGGCAGGGGTCGGATTCTCTGCGTCGGGTGCGGCGACGGGTTGGAGTTGGCGGTCGCGATCGAGCGCGGCTGGACGGCGGAGGGCTTCGACGTCGACCCGAAGGTGACGTCGGCCATATCCGAGCAGCTTGGGATCGAGGTCCGGCACGGCGACTTTGTCACCGCCGACTACGCGGCCGATTCGTTCGACTGCGTCTATCTTCATCAGGTCCTCGAACACCCCAAGAACCCGCAGGAGTATCTGACGAAGATTCACGAGATCCTGCGGCCGGGCGGGATTCTGTTCGTCGCATCGCCCAACATCGGGTCGTTCGTGAACCGGTTGAAATCGTTCGCGGGCAGGCTCGGCCTCAAGAAGCGGCGGGGCAGGCACTACGATACCTGGCATCACATCTTCTACTACACCCCCGCCGCGCTGGCGCGCATTCTGCAGCGGCACTTCGGCTACCGCGTGGTCCTCGTCCGAAACGGCTTCGGCCACAAGGTCCGCGCGCGGGGGTTCTCGATAGGCAGAATCAAACGCGAGATGACGTGGAACCGCTTCCTTCCCTGCTGGAAGGACGTGTTCATCATCCTCGCAGAAAAAGGGGACAGACACCTTTTTTAGCAGTCATTAACATAGAGTGCCAGAAAAGGTGTCTGTCCCCTTTTTGGAGGAAAAGCACATGAGAATCGCAATAATGACCGATCTGGAAGGCGTCGCGGGGGTGATCGATTCCCTGAATTGGTGCCTGTGGGACAGCCGCTACTACGAGATCGCAAAGGAACTGCTCACCGAGGAGGTCAACGCCGCCGTGCGCGGGTTCAGATCAGCGGGAGCGACCGAGTTACACGTGATGGACGGCCACGGTCCCGGCGCGATGGATATCCGGCTGCTCGACCCGGGCGTCGAGTACGCGAGAGGATGGCCGGACAAGTGGCCGTTCGGGCTGGACGGCTCGTTCGACGCGGTCGCGTGGGTCGGCCAGCACGCCAAGGCCGGCACCGCGCGCGCGCACCTCGCGCACACGCAGTCCATGCACTACATCGATCTCTCCGTCAACGGCGTCTCCATCGGCGAGTTCGGGCAGCTCGCGTTCTGCGCGGCGGAGCTGGGAATCCCTGCGATCTTCGGGTCAGGCGACGAGGCGTTCACCAAAGAGGCCGCGGCGCTGATCCCCGGCATTGAGACCGTCTGCGTCAAGCGCGGCGTCGCGACCGGCACAGGCGAGGAGTGCACGCCGGACCAATATCGGCTCCGCAATGCCGCCGCCGTTCACATCCCACCGGCGCGGGCGCGTGGTCTCATCGAGGAGGGCGCCAAACGCGCAATCAAGCGGTTCAGCAGTGGCGAGTTCAGGCCGATCCGCCTCGACCCGCCATACGAGAGCGTAACGATCCTGCGCGCGGACGCCGACAAGCCCCGCCGCGAGATCCGCAAGACGCACCCTTCCAGCTTCATCGCGCTGATGAACTCACAGAAGAACGAAAAAAGGTGACAGACACCTTTTTTGAGCGAGCGTAAAAAAGGTGTCTGTCACCTTTTTTGAACCGGTACATGAAAAGCGGGGCCGGAGAAATCCGGCCCCGCTTTCGCGTGCAACAAATCTATGCCAGTCTGAGACGTGCTCCGTGCCTCGCAGCGGCCGCGGAATGATCGCTTCCGAGCAGGCAGCCCACCGATGGGCGCAACACACCCTTGAAGAACGTCGTCCACTGCAGCTTCCGCTTGCAGACGCAGCACGTGTCCTGGTGTCGTTTGTTTTCCGCTCCACACCAGAAGCACTTAACCATATTGTACACGCTCCCTCCAAAGGCGGCGGACCCGCCGAGACACGCAGGACCACCGTCATCAGACACCTGCACAAAATGTGCCAACAGGCCCATCCATAACTGTTTTTGGGAGAAATTCCCCAGACCAGACCCCAAGCAACCAGGCACCAAGCTCTTACCCGGCAGCCATAGGGTTCGAAACTACGCGGCCTTCTCCATCTGTTCCGCAAGCGCATCGAGCAGCGCGGTCACGACCTCTGGGTCGAACTGAGTTCCCGCCAGCCGCTGCAGTTCGGATCGAGCAGCCTGCAGATCGAGCTTGGACCGGTATGGGCGGTCCACCGCCATCGACTGGTAGGCGTCCACGACGGCGACTATGCGCGCGGCAAGAGGTATCCCGTCGCCGGCGAGGCCGTCGGGGTAGCCGTCGCCGTCGAAGCGCTCGTGGTGGTGCAATATCGCGGGGAGCATCGCGGACATGTAGGGGGATTTCTGAACGATCGCGTGACCCAGCACCGGATGCTTCTCAACAAGCTCCTTTTCCTCCGACGAGAGCCGCTCCGACTTCTCCAGCACGCTGTCGGGTATCGCGATCTGGCCGACATCGCGCAGCAGCGCCGCCACATACAGGCTCGTGCGCTCCTCCTGGGTCAGCCCGAGCCTGTCACCCAGGTCGCCGGCCAACCGCGCGATTGCGACCGAGTGGCCGGACGGATAGCCGTGCTTGGCGTCGATTGCAGCCGCGATCGCCTCGACGGTGTTGATGTCCGTGGCGTGCAGGAGCACGTAGAGCTTGTGAGGATCGGGCTTGGGATCGCAGCCGGACTCGCCGTCGAAGGTCGCGACGATGTTGCGGCCCCTCATCTTCGCCTGATACAGCGCGCCGTCGGCGGCCCGCAGCAGGCTCGCCCTGTCGGAACAGTGCGACGGGAACTCGCCGACGCCCACGCTGAGCGTCAGTCTGCAGCACTGCGAGCTCGCCTGCTCGAATATCCGCTCGAAGACGGCTTCACGAATCCGCTCACCGAGGATTTCGGCCTGGGCGGCTGCCGTCTCCGGCAGAACGATCGCGAACTCCTCACCGCCGTAGCGCGCGGCAATGTCCACGTCACGCACCTGTTCTGATATCACGGCGGCGATCTCGCGCAGGGCATGGTCGCCGGCGGGGTGGCCGTTCATGTCATTGAAGAGCTTGAAGTGGTCGATGTCGATCATGAGAAGCGAGAGAGGCGAGCCGTATCTCGCCGCCCTGCTGAATTCGACCGCCAGCCGTTCCTGGAAGTAGCGATGGTTGGCCAGGCTGGTGACGGAGTCGGTGTTGGCCTTCTCGAGCAGCATCTCGCGCGCGCGGGCCAGCGAGCTGACCATGGCGTTGAATGCCCGGCCCAGGTCGCCGAACTCATCGACCGTGCTGGCGTCCGCCCGAGCGGAATAGTCGCCCGCCGCGATCAGGCGAAGCTTCTCGGCAAGCTGATGAGCGCGTCTGCGGGTCCTCAGCGCGAAGACAAGCGTGCTGAGCATGCCCGCGGTGATCATCGACAGCGCCGCGATGACAATATGCCCGGCGGCTCCGGCGCGAGCGGCCTGATAGCGTACTGATATGAGATAGTCAAGCACAAACAAAGCGGAAACGACCGCCAGCGCCCAAAGCGCGCGGCGGAGGCTGGTGTTGCTATGGTGCATCAGGTTCCCCCGATAGTTGACGGCTATCAAGTCAATTATCGGCGTCAGGCGGGCAAAAACTCAGCGACCTATGCATCCGACGCGGGAACGTGCTAATATGGAAACGATCACACGCATGGAGCGCGCTTTTTGAACGCAAGCACAATCGCCGCCGTGGCAGGCGGATCGGCCGCGTCCGCGCTGGCTGCATATTCGCTGCTCTACGAGCAGTTCAACATACGGGTCCGCGAGATCGAGCTCGCGTTCGAGAACCTGCCGCCCGCGTTCGACGGCTACACCATACTGCATCTCTCGGACCTGCACCTGACAAAGCTCGGGCTGCTCGAAAAGCGCACGATGGGGATCATTTCTCGCCGCGAGGTGGACTGCTGCGTGGTGACCGGCGACGTTACCGCCAACCCGCGCGCTTCCGACATCTTCCGCCGCGTCTGTTCCGCGATTCCGCATCGAGACCCGATTTTCCTGGTGCTGGGCAACTCCGAGCACAAGCCCTGGCTCGATACGCAGACGATCATCGACGCGCTCACGTTCGACGGCCTCACGCTGCTGATCAACTCCCCGGCTGCCATCCGGCGCGGCGACGACGGCATCACGGTGGTGGGTCTGGACGACCCATACTCCCGTCTAGATGATCTCGATTCGGCCTTTGGCGGAGTGGATCCCGAAGAGCTTCATACTGTGCCTGACCCATTCGGCGGCGGTTGCCCCCGAGGTGATCGCCCGCGGCGCCGATCTCATTCTGGCGGGACACACCCACGGCGGGCAGGTGCGAATTCCCGGCTTCGGCATGCTCTGGACGCACATGCGCCGAAATAAGTCGCTCAACGACGGCCTCTACACTGCCCGCCGACCTCGCCCGCCGCACGGGAATCGACCCTGGCCGGTCCGTTCTGTTCGTCAACCGCGGCGTGGGCACCAGCAAACTGCATTTCCGGTTGTTCTGTGCGCCGGAGATTGTCTACGTGAAGCTCCGTGCGGCAAGGTGACAGGTGTCGGCCCCAACACCCAACACCCGACACCCAACACCCAACACCCAACACTGAATCCCTCGGTTCCGTCTGCCGATAATGGCTTTGTAACGCGTCTATGGGAGGCCGATATTGGCAAAGCTGCGAGTCATGGTCGTCGATCCGAGCCTTTACAATCGTATGGTGCTCAGCAACATCCTGGTGAGCAACGGCTACTCGGTATGCTACGAAGCGTCCAGCGGGTTCGACGCGCTGGCGAAGTATGAGAAGGTCAGGCCGGACGTGGTGATTGTGGAGGCGACGATGCCCGACCAGGACGGCGTCGGCACGATAACCGAGCTGTGCCGGACGCATCTGGACTGCCGGGCGATTCTGATGGCGTCGGCGGGCCAGCGGACTGACGTGTGCCAGGCGATGAGCGCGGGGGCGGTGGACTTCATATCCAAGCCGATCAACGACCGCCGCGTCCTGAGCACGTTGAAGAAGCTGTAGGCTGGGCGGATTCCCTTCGAACCTCGAACCTCGAACGGGAATCTTTGCCTGCTGGTCAGACGTAATAGATGCGTTGGGTGAACTAGCCCTGCGCTAGTCGCGGGGCGCAAACTAGCCCTTCTGTTGACACGCTTGTGTAGGGTCTTGTACAATGAGCCTCGTACCACAAGCATTGTGAACAGGAAGTAGGCTGATGAGCGTGCCGAATCTCGCGGCGGCCTGGCATAAGTTCAAAGTCGGCGGGGACATGAAGGAGCGGGACGCGCTAATCTCGCATTACGCGTATCTCGTGAAGATCACCGCCGGCAGGGTGGTTACGAGCCTGCCGCCGAATGTCGAGCGCGACGATCTGATCAGCGCCGGGATCATTGGATTGATCAAGGCGATAGATCAGTTCGACACCAAGCGCGAGGTCAAGTTCGAGACCTACGCGATCGCGCTCATTCGCGGAGCGATATTGGAGATGCTTCGCGAGGAAGACTGGGTTCCGCGGTCGGTTCGTGAGAGGGTCAAGGCGCTCGAACGGACATATCTCGACCTGGAAGGGCGGCTGGGCAGGCCCGCGACCGAGGAAGAGGTCGCGGAGGCGATGGGAATAGAGATCGACTCGTTCCATGTGTTGCTTGCCGATACGGGGAGGGCGTCGCTGCTGAGTCTGGACGATGTCGTTCTTTCGTCCGATGGCAACGAGAAGATACACCTGGCTGATGTTGTGTTCGATGAAAGCGCCGATACGTCCGGCGATGTCGAGTCCGGCGCCGTCAGGCAGTCTCTCGGAGAGGGAATTGACAGGCTCCCCGACAGGGAGCGGCTGGTGATTGCCCTGTATTACTACGAAGGTCTTACGTTCAAGGAGATAGGCAAGATACTTGAGGTTTCGGAGTCCAGAGTGTATCAGCTTCACACCCAGGCGGTTCTTCGGCTGCGCGGCTATCTGCAGCGCGACCTCGCCTTGTTCCATTGATGCTCGGGCTTCGGACCTCCGACCTCGGACTTCTATTTTCAAGGAGCTTACGTATGCGCGGAATCAAACTTAGCCTGATCGCAATGCTGGTGCTGGCGGCGGTTGTGATCACACTCACCGGCTGCGGCCGGCACGGGCTCATCAACGTCAACGGCGAGAAGATCGCGAAAAGCGAGTTCTACTCCAGACTCGAACGAGTCCCGGTGCAGACAGTCAAAGGCGGACAGCAAGTAACCGTGCCCGCGGCGCAGTATGTCATCGAGCAGATAATCACCGAGAACCTGATCCAGCAGTTGGCCAAGAAGGAAAACGTGGCGCCCACCGACGCCCAGCTCGAAGCCAAGCTTAAGTTCCTCAAGGCCAGGAGCGCTGGTGAGTTCACCCAGCAGCTCAAGCAGGCGGGCGTCACCCAGGAAGACTGGAAGCGCAACATGAAGCCCCAGCAGGCGGTGATCAACCTGATGACCAAGGGCGTCAAGGTGACCGACGCTGAGGTCCGGAAGGAGTACGACAAGGCTCTGGCCGCGAAGCCGTCGCCGTTCGTGCACCCCGCACAGGTACACTACAGCATCATCGTCGCCAACACCAAGGACGGGATCGATAAGGCATACAAGCTGCTTCAGGAGAAGCAGGAGTTCAGCACCGTCGCGATGCGCCTGTCCGAGGACAAGGTAACCGGCTCGCACGGCGGCACGGCCGGATGGCTGCAGAAGGACACGCCGCGTATTCCGCAGCAGATCAAGGACGCCGTGTTCTCGACGCCGGTCGGCACCTACACCAAGCCGCTGCTCATCAAGGTGGGCAACAGCTCTGGTTGGGTGGTCGTCAAGACCGACCAGACCCGGAAGGCGACCACCGATAGCTTCAACACCGTCAAAGTGCTCCTCAAGGAGCAGATTGCGCTGTCCAAAGCCGACCGGAAGAAGTTCGCCGACGAGGTGCGGGAGTACATTCGGACGTCGGATATCAAGGTCAATGCCGACCAGTACAAGAAGATCCCGGAAGAGATGAAGAAGAGCGCTACCGTGCCTGAGAATCTTCAGCCCGGCGCCAAGCCGGCTGCGAGCACGGCCAAGCCGGCCGCGACTGGCGCGGCCAACCCAGTGCCCAAGTAGCACGCAATACGAACACGAGCTCATTCCAACAGGCAGAGCACTGGCTCTGCCTGTTGTTTTTTTTCGGAAAACTTCAATCCACCCCTTGACAGCCCGCCATTACTCTGCCATACTGTTGTATAGCACTATAACAGTTGGCGATTATGATACTGCGCATCGACACAACAGACTCCCTGCCGGTCTACGCTCAGATCGTGGACCAGATAAAGCGTGCCGTCGCCGCGGGCAGCATCAGGGCGGGCGAGGCGCTTCCGTCGCTGCGCGAGACCGCCCTCAAACTGCGCATCAACCCGCTCACCGTCGGCAAGGCCTACAAGCAGCTCGAAGCCGACGGGCTGATCGAGACCAGGCACGGCCTGGGCAGCTTCGTCACGGCCGACACCGCCCCGACTGAAGCCTTCCGCCGGGACTCGCTCTCGCGCGAGATCGATAACCTGATCGTGGACGCGTTCCACATGGGCGTCTCGCCAAACGAACTCAAGGACCTCTTCGACGAGCGCGCTGACGCCGCTGCCGAGGGTCTGGCACAAGAATACACCGGAAGAACACGCCAGGAGGATGCTTCGGGGCTGTCCTTCGCACCCCGAAGCATCCTCCGGTCAGACGGACAATGAGACCAATAGCAGCTATGCGATCGAAACCAACGGCCTGACCAAGCGCTTCCGCCGCCAGAAAGCCGTCGATGATCTCACGATGCGCGTCCCGGCCGGCAGCGTGTTCGCGTTTCTCGGCCGAAACGGCGCGGGCAAGACGACCACCATCCGCATTCTGCTCGACCTGCTCAATCGCACGTCCGGCGATGCCCGCATGCTTGGCCTGGACTGCGTCAAGGGAGCGACGGAGCTGCGCAGGCGCACGGGCTACGTCGGCGAGGGCCAGAAGATGTATGACTGGATGCGCGTCGATGAGATCATCTGGTTCTGCAAGGGCTTCTATCCGACCTGGGACGACGCCTTCGCCGCCGAACTGAAATCCAAGCTGGAGCTGCCGTCGCGCAAGAAGGTGGGCGAGCTGAGCCGCGGAACGCAGGCCAAACTCGCGCTTCTGCTGGCGATGGCCTACCGCCCCGAGCTGCTCGTGCTCGACGAACCGACCGCCGGCCTCGACGTGGTCGTGCGGCGCGATTTCCTGGAGGGCGTGATCGAGCTTATTCAGGAGGAGGGCCGCACGGTCTTCTTCTCTTCGCACATAGTCCACGAAGTCGAGCGCGTGGCAGACTGGGTCGGCATTATCGACGCGGGCAAAATGATCTGGTGCTCATCGATGGACGATCTGAAGGCTCGCGTCAAGCGCGTAGTGCTCTCGTTCGAGGGACCGCCCGCGCCGGCCGACTGGATCTCAGATGACGTTCTCGCCGCCGAGCACAGTGGCCGGCAGTCGGCGATAGTCGTTCGCGATTTCTCTGATGAGACGGTCGCGAAGGCCAAAGCCGCCAAGCCGACGGAGATCCGGGTTGACGACCTCAGCCTGGAGGACATCTTCGTAGCGATGGTCGGGGGAACGGAGTAGGCCATGCGGACGACTCAAGTCCTCGGCAGGCTGCTCTGGAAGGAAATGCGCGAGAGCTGGATCGTTGTGGCGATAGTTGCGCTCGTGCCTCCGGCCGCGTTTGCGTTCGCGAGGACGCTCGGTACGGACCAGCAGGCGGTCCTGCAGTTCATCGGCGCGACCAGTTCGCCCGCGGCGATCATGCTCTGGGCGGCGCTCAAGGGAGAACGCCTGCGAAGTGAGGGCAAACTGCCGCTCGCGCACATCCCCATACATCCAATTCTGGAGCGAACGGTGTCGCTGGGTCTGCCTATCGTGATATCCGCGCTGGCCGGCGCGTGGCTGAGCGTGGCGTGCAGAAGGTATGACGTCTACCAGGTGACAAGAGCGGACGCGCTCACAACGGCCGGCTTGTTCGCGCTCTTTAACGCATTCGCGTTTGCGGCGTGCTGCATGCTGTCCGCCGCCGTTTCGACGTGGACCGGAATCGCGGCAGGTCTTGGCTGGCTGATCTTCGGCGCCGTCCGTTTGAGCGACTTCGTCGGCGGGCGCGGATTCGGGTACTGACATGATCGAGGTCTCCTCGGCATCGATTGTGTCGCTCGTCCTGTATCTCGCGCTCTCGCACAAGAGGTGGTCCCGATTTGCTTGGGCGCCGCCGATCGTGATCCTCGCGTCGGTGGTGTTCGGGCCGATCATCTACGATCTGACCAGGCCCTCGGCGCCACGGCAGAGATACTACGGTGCCAGCGTGATGAGCCGGGATGGGGCGTATGCCGTGGGCCAGGCAAGCTGGGTCAACGGCAGATCGACCATCTTCTACACCAACAAGCGCACTATGAGCCAGTCACTGAAGTCACTCGACGGCCTCGTAACCGCCGTCGCTCTGAACGACAGCGGCCGGGTCTACCTGCTTCAGAGCCTTGGTAATCGTCGCCTGCGCGTGCTCGAATGGGACGGCAGACCGGACGGCGGGAAGACCAGGCAAGTCGCCGACATACCGGGGTCGCGCACACTGCTGGACCGATCGGGCCGTTACTGGGCGCCGTTCGGCTCCGTCAGCCCGGATCGCCGCTACTTGCTGTTTACCACCGGCTCGCTGCTTGGCGGCGGCACTGACTGCTGGATCGTGAATCTGCGTTCGGGCGAGGCATGGATCGCGATTCCCAACCAGCGCGGGGGCATTACTCAAGCGACGTGGCTTGGGGATCGCGTCGCGCTAGCGCCGCGATGGTCTCGACTGCGAATCGTCGATCTGCGTACTCAGAGGACCAGCGCAATGCGAATCCCAAGCGCGGACGGAGGGCAGGCGAGATGAGAAGGCTTATTTGGAAAGAGCTTCGTGAAAGGCGGCTGCTGCTGCTCGCGCTGGTGGCTTCGACCTCCGGCCTGCTGGTGTTTGGCAACTATCATGTCATGCTGAACGACATAGACAGCGCATGGATATTGCTCTCGATTTTTGCCGCGCTCTGCCTTGGCGCGGGCACATATTCAAGCGAGCTGGCCGGCGGCACGGCGGATTTCGTGCGTTCCAGGCCCATTTCATGGAAGCGTATGCTCGCGGCGAAGCTCACAGTCGGCCTCGGATTCGTGCTGGTTGCGACAGTTCTGATGGCGCTTGTGTTTCGTATCGTGTGTCCGGCTCAGTACATGAGGTTCGCCAATCCCGTCGATCTCGCTCCGAGCATGGCGCTTGCCTTCTTCATAATGGGTGCGGCCTACCTGCTCGGTTTCGTATGCTCCGTCGTGCTGCCGAGCATGATGGGCGGTGTTGCCATCGTTGTTCTCGTGTTGTTCTCGTGCCTGCTGGAGGGGATGTGGTACCAGGCATTCGACTATCACCCGCAAGCCATCTGGTCGTTCTACCTCAGGTTTGTCGGAACGGCGGTGGCAGCCGTGCTGATCTCACGTTTCGGCCTGACTCTGCCCACCGGCTGGAGAATGGCGCATTTCTGCGCGATAGTGCTCGTTTTCACGATCGTGGGTGTTCCAATGGACTTCACCGTCCCAGATCCACTCAGCCACCGCAGTCAGGACATCGGCTGGAGCCTCAGTCCGACGGGCGACTACGCGGTGTTCACCCGTCAAGGGACCGTAGACCCAGCCGGCAAGTCTCAGATCAGGACCTATTTTCTCCGGGTTGCGGACGGCAGGAAGGCGGAGTTGGACGGCGTCAACAGCCTGATCTCCGAATCCGGCGTCTATTGGTACAAGGACATCGTCGCGGCGTCCGACTATGGTGGTCTGATCCGCGTCGGACGCATGGGCTCATCAGGCCGGCTGCGGCAAGTGAGCATTCGGGCGCATTGGGATCAGGGATCTATGCCGCCGATCCGCCAATCTCCCGCGGGCCGTTACCTCGTGCTTGCGCAACTTGGCTCGAAGGCCGCGCCTGCGCCGGCCACGATAGTCGATCTGGACAAGATGCGCGGGCTGCACCTGACCCTGGGGCCGGACGTGCTGGAATACTGGTGGCAGTCCGACACCGAGATCGGCTACATGGACCGCACCGGCCTTCACATCGTGCCCGTGCCGGAGTAGCATGCTCCCGCCAAAAACCCACGCCAACCGTACACACATTAGGCGCGGGCCGTCGTCTATCTATTGGGCCGATAGGCCGCACCGAAGGGGGAAACCGTGAAGAAAGCAATACTGGCCATCTTTCTGGCATCAGCCTGCCTGCCCGCGCTGGCGGTGGGCAAGGTGACCGTCGATCCGAACACGCCCGGCGCGGCGGCGAAGCCGGACGGCGATATCGACACCCGCCTCGCGCAGAAGGTCACCATCTCCGAAACGATCAAGCCGGTGAGGGAGATACTCGCCGATCTGAGCAAGCTGACCGGCATCACCTTCAAAGCCGGCTACAACAACGGCGACTGGCAGGTGCGCGACCGCAAGATGTGCATCTTCGCGCAGGACGTGCCGCTCGCCGAGCTGATGAGCTCGATCTCGCGTGTGATGAAGTTCAAGTGGAGCCTGTCAGGCGAGGGAGACGCCACGGTCTACCGCCTCTACATGGACCGCCGCACGCTCCTCGACGCCGAAGCCCAGCGCGTTCGAATCGAGGAAAAGGCAGCGGAGGAGTACGCCGCGAAGCGCGCGAACGCTTTGGCGCAGTACGGCAAAGGCGACGGCTTGACCGCCGCCGAGATGGAGAAGCTCAAGACCGACAACCCGATCATGTATATCATCGCGCAGTCGGGAATGGGCGCCTCGGTTGCGTCGTTCTTCCGCGAAGTCCCCGCTGCGGCGGAGGCTGTCGCGTCCGGTCGACGGCTGGAAATGAACGCGTCGGGCCTATCGCCGTCGGCTTGGGAGAGCCTGGTCAAATCCGCCCGCGCTGAGCTCGGTCTTGAGGCCAGGTTCGGTCGGCGTCCCACGGAAGACGCCCTCGGAGATCTCGACCAGTCCGAGGTCCGCGTCGTGATCAACGCGGACGCGCAGAGAGCCTCCGCCGACGTGCCGTTCCTGCTGGGCGATCTGACCCTGCGCTTTCACGGGCAGAACTTCGAAGCGCCGATCATCGACCCCGAGAGCAAGTTGGCGAAGATGATCGGCGAGATAGCCCTTCAGTCCGAGCAGGACGGCTGCAATCCGGACGATCTGCTCAATAAGCGCAAGGCGGAGTTTGCCACGCTGATGACCAAAGAGACAACCGTGAAGGTCGGCGGCGAGGCCGTCAACGAGCACCCCGACGACCCCGCGCTGGACAAAACGGTGAAGCTCGAACCGAGACTCCCCCGGCTGCAGGACGTGGAGCAGAGTCTCGCGGAGGAGTCGAAATTCGCCGTCGTATCCGATTCATTCAGTGCGAACAACCTGCCCATGATCCCCGACTTCGCTCGCAGTCCGCGCGCGGCAAAGGCCGAGAAGACGATCAAGGAAGTCCTGACGGACATCGAGGAGTCCTACGCCTACAACTGGGACAAGCACGGCGGCGTGATCGAGCTCTGGGACCGCAACTGGTTCAGAAAGCGCGCCGCTCAGGTCCCGGACGCGTGGCTCGAAAACTGGCGCAATGAGATGACCAAGACCGGCACGCTCAGCATCGACAACCTTGCCCAGATCGCACAGCTCACGCAGGAGCAGATAGACGCAAACATCGTGCACGACAGCGTGCTCAGCCACTGCTCGAGCGTCGTTCAGATCAACCGCGAGATGCTGCGGCTTTGGAACGCTCTAAGCTCGTCTCAGCGCACCGCGATGCTGACGGAGTCCGGCCTCGACCTTGCCATTCTGTCCGCCGATCAGTGGGCGCAGGCGGAGAACACGCTCAAGGCGAAGCTGGGATCAAGCATGCCCGGAGGAGACCAGTCGATCGCTATCTGTTGCAGCCGAAAGCCGTTGGAAAACAGATATGATTATCGATTCACGCTCCGCACCGACGGGCCCGACCCCGTCGTTATAGCGGAGTTCGGGACCCCGCCGTATTATGCTCCCGAAGCGCCCAAACCCTCCGGCAGACCGGCTGGGGACGCGGACACATCGGCTCCGGCCAAATGATGCGGAATCCGCCGCCGCGCGCGCATAATCCGCCTGTCGGGACTTGTCTATACACCGGGAACAAAGCGTGAATCGGCCCAGACAGGCAGGCGGGCCGCCGATTCCGCAAAAAAAAGGCAAAAAACCTGCCAATCAGGTGAACATTTCGGTGCCCAACATGCATCTATATAATAGGGCATCGCCTTTGAAGCGATGACACCCACGGCGAGTCTAACACGTTGAAAAGATCGGCCCCGCGGTTCGCATTCCGAACCTGGGCCAGCGATACGCGAGGTTTGTTCGGCTGGCAGGTCGAATGAACGGGCAGGCAGGTCTGCCGGCCCATCAGCGTCGGGAACGGGCGGGTTCCCCCACACAGCACTCCGCCCGTGACCGATGATGGGATGCTCTTATTCTCTTCGAGTGTCCCCCCTCTGGTTCATCCCTCCTCCTGACCTTCCAGGAGGGATGACCACATCTGTTCGCGAACTACAGCACTGCAGTACCCGCTGTCCGCGGCCCCGGAGGACATAGTGACAACAGGATGGCTCAGCATACTATCGTTTGCGGCTGCGGTATGCGCCGTCGCGGCGGCGACTGCTCAGGCCGGGAACGTATGCCCGAATCCGGGCTTCGAAATGCTCAATCCGGCGGGCGACAACTTCCCGCTCAACTGGTCCGCGGAGCACAACCCGTCCGGCAGGTCCGGGGTCGTGATATCCGATGACGCTCACGGTGGCGCGATTGCACTGCGGCTTTTCGCGGACGCAGACTCGGTCGCCAGGCTGAACTCGGACCTCATTCCTGTCCGCCGCGGCAAGATAAGGTTCTTCTACAAGGCTTCCCGGTCCGGCTCGCAGGGCGCCAACCTGAATGTCTACGCGGTAGCCGTTCGCGCCGAAGGTGGCGAGGTCACGCGAGTCGGCAAGAGCGTGGCTGCCGAGCACGTCGGCGACGGCAAGTGGCACGCGGCAGAGTTCGACTTCGATTTCGTTACCAACCCCACCGTTGCCGGGATCGTGCTTGCGGCGCGCGTCAACGAGGGCGGCCCCAACGCGGCGGGGGAGTTTGCGGTAGATGACATCGAGTGCACCGAGGCGAAGATCGGTCCCCGACCGTCCATTGAGGCCCTCTATATGCCGGAGCCGATCATGCTCGTCGGCAAGCCGGCCGAGCTTGCCGCGATCGTCGCGAACACCGGCGACGACGCTCTGCCGGCCGGCGAAATCCGACTCACGCTGCCCGACGGAATCAGCGTCGCGGAAGGCGAGTCTGCGCAGGTCGCAACTCCGCCGCTTGCCTCGCTGGAGTCACGCCGTTACACTTTCAAGCTGATCGGCGCGAAGGAGTTCGAGTTCGACCTCGGCATCGCGTACTCGGCGGGCACGGAGAAGACGAACCGGACGCGGCACGGGGTGTGCGTCGATAAGCTCGACATGCGCCGGCTCTGCACCCGATCCGACGGTTTCTGGACGTTCATAAGCGCCCCCGGTCCTGTCCAGGAAGGCGTCTCCGAGCCGCTCGCGCCGCTCAAGACTCTCAAGTCATCGCAGTTGCCGGACAACTACATCGGCATCACCGCGCATCTCCCGCGCTCGGAGGACATGGAGCGCATATTCGAGCCGGAATTTCTGATCGACGGCGATCCCTCCACGAACTGGTCGGGCCGCGCGCACGCAACCGAGGCGCCCGGTGCCTTGGACTGGGCGCAGGTCACATTTGCGTCGCCCGCGAAGATCGCCGAAATCCGCCTCGCGCCGTATTGGAACGCGCAGTGCTTCCCGGTGGACTTCGAGGTCAAGCTGCGCGACGGCGAGGGGCGAGTCTGGAAGACTGTCTACTCCGCAAGAGGCATTCACCTCCCGGAAGCGGACGGGCAGGGGGCGAAGAAGCCGTTTGTCATCAAGCTGTCTGAGCCTGTCGCGGCGGATGCGCTGCGGATTGAAGTCAGCCGCTTCGGCCCGGCGACCGGCTTCTTCACGGACTGCGCTCAGACCTACTACTTCAGGCTTTCGGAGATCGAGGCAGTCGATACTTCGGGTAGGAACGTCGCGCTCGCCGCCAACGGCGGCAAGGCGGATGTCTGCTGGACGTTCCGGTCTTACTACAACTCCACCAAGGTCGTCAACGACACCTACAAGGAGCTCTACAACATCGGCGTTAAGTGGAACCGCATCGGGCAGTGGGGCGATTGGACGTGCTGGACCGCGGTCGAGCGCGAGAAAGGCGTCTATACCATCGACCCCACCACCGACCGCGCGATCACGGACTCCGTGAAGAACGGCGTCAACATCCTCTACACGCTCTGCTACGGCAACCCGCTCTACGAGGAAACGCCGTGGCTCAACGACCCCGGCCCGCTCTGGCGGCACGGGCATCCATTCACCGGCGACGGCGGTCCGACCAAACCAGAGTCGATCCAGGGATTCGTCAACTACGCCAGATTCGTCGCCAACCATTTCAAGGGCCGCGTCAAGTGGTATGAGATATGGAACGAGGAGAACTCCTGGGCGTGGTTACGGCTCGCCGCCTGACCCGAAGGCGTTCGGCACGCTTCTGCGCGAGACGGCAAAGGCGCTCAAGGAGATCGATCCCGAGATCAAGGTCATATCGGGCGGCACCGCGGCGCTGGCTCCGACTTTTCTCAGCCAAGCGTTGGACGAAGGCGGCGGGAAGTATCTCGACGCGATCGCCTTCCACCCATACACAATGCCCTATCCCGAGATGGGGCTGGGCGCGCTCGACGTGGTTGACGGCGCGCAGAAGGGCCGGGAGAAGTCCGAGTTCGGCTATACCACCTACCGCGAGATGCTCGACTTCTACCGCCGCACGTTCAGCAAATACAACCCCAACTTCCAGTTCTGGGCGGACGAATGGAACGCCATCCCAAGTAGGGAAGACTCGCCCTACCGCGGACTCAGTGAGATTCAGGAAGCCAAGCAGGCCGCCCGGTTCTTCACGATGGCCACGCTGACCGGCGTTCGCGGGGTATGGTGGTCGCTGGCTTGTGAGAATACGATCTGGGACTGGGCCGTGCTGCGCACCGGCGACCTGAGCCGCAAGCCGGTCTACTACTCCATCCAGGCGGTCGCGACCGTGCTCAGCGGTGGCAGGCCTGACCCGTCGATCAAGCCCACCGTAACCGGTGACGCGCCCGATCTCCAATGCGAGGCGCTCAAGGGCCGCGATGGCGAGACCCTCATCACGCTGTGGTGCGCCACCGCCCCGACGGACGACTTTGCGCCCAAACCGGTCACGCTGCGCCTACCGCACGCGAAGCCCAAGTCCGTGGACGCGGTCGATACGCTGCATTCCGTCGTGGGAAAGCTGAGCTGGACGTGGGAGGACGGCTCGCTTGTCATCCCCGACGTCAACGCGCGCGACTACCCGCTCATCATCCGCATCCGCTGAGTCGTGTCGGCCCTCCGAGCCGGAGACGGGAAACTGTTCAGTCTTCTGGGAGTTCTCCACCCCGCTAGCCGTGAGTAAGCCCGGTCTGTGGGCTGTATCGAACGGCGGTGCCTACAGGCCGTGCTTCGATACGTCCGCCAGACCCGGACTACTCAGCACTAGCGGGTCTCTCACTCCCGGAGAACTGAACAGACACGGAGATGGCGGCTACGTTATGACCTGCTTGATCGCGTCGATGGCCTCGGTCTCGATCTCGCACGCCCGGTTCAGCAGCTCGACCTCGCGCCGCCGCACCTCCGGGGTCCAATCCGCGATCGATTTGCCGGTCCACGAGCCGTAGAACGCTTCTTTGCGCTCGACCGATGTGGCGTACAGCAGATTCGCTTCGCGTGAGTAGAGATCGGCGGCCGGAGCGAGGTCGGCGAGGTCCAGGTTCTCGCGCAGGAATGCGGCTGCCGCCATGCGAGCGTCCCAGAGGCTGCAGTAGTTCCAGCAGCTTACGGTGTGGAGCTTCTCGCGCTCCTCCTGGGTGTAGTCGTCGTAGTGCGCGATGTCATCGGCCCACTTGGCGAACGCGTACTTGCCGTAGTGATACGACCCCAACTTGTTCGGGTGCGGGACAAGATCCGCCCAGGAGAAGTTCTCGACCGCAAGTTCCAGGCCCATCTTGAGGACCTGCTCGCGAGATGCCGCGCCGGCGTAGTCGGTGGGGAACAGCAGGAACGGCGGCAGCTTGGCGGTCTCGATGCGGTTAGTCTGGTCCCCGTGGAAGTAGTCCCGCATCAGGACCGTGCGCCCCTCGTCCTCGTAGCCGCAGATGACCGCCATGTTGTAGTGCTCGTCATAGCCCAGCACGGGCACGCCCTTGTCGATAGACGCTACGATGTCCGATGCGCAGCGCTGCACGTCCGCCTCGGAATCGCCGAGTTGGCACTCGACACGTATCGGCCGGCCGGTCACCTTTCCCGCCGCCTCGATCTCCTCGGGAAACTCCCCGACCGGGCTCGAACCGCACCACCCGGTGCCGTCGTTTGCCTTCCACCAGCGTGTTCGGAACGCGAGCGCGGTCCCGCCCATTATCGTCTCATAGCTGCAGGGGTGATCGGTCACCGCCAGCGCCGACTCCAGCGCGCCGGCAAACGTGCACTCCTTGCGGGCTCCCCAGCCCAGCGCCGGTATCGACGAGATCACGCGTCTGCCGAAATCCTCGGGCAGCTTCTCTGCGTGCAGAGATTCGCTCACCATATCCACCATCCTCTTCTTTAGCCTGGTCCGGGCGGTGTGCAGCCGGCTCTTGACCGTCGATAGCGGCACCTCGAGGAAACCCGGCGATGTCGTTGTGAGAGTAGCCGTTGATGTAGAAGAGGGCTGTGACGACGCGTTCGTTCTCGGGAAGAGCCCGGATCGCGCCAAGGACACGGTCGCGCATCTCGCTGCGCTCGGCGAGCTCGTGCGGATCGGCGCCCGCGGACGCCATCTCCGCGAGATCATCGAGCGGCACGGTCTGCACGTGATTGCGCCGCGCGACCATCGCGCACTGCGTATACACGATCCTCCGAAACCACCCCGGAAACGCCTCCGGTTCGCGCAGGTTCGCCAGCTCCCTGTAGGCCTGGATGAACGACTCCTGCGCGGCATCCTCGGCGGCCGAGAAGTCCCCAAGCATCGAGTAGCCGTACCCGTATGCCATATCCTGAAACCGGCGCACTATCTCGCCGTAGGCGTCCAGGTCCCCGGCCTGCGTCCGTGTCACGAGTTCCGCGAGCTCTCGCATAGTGCTCCTATTCTACAACAGAAGGCTCTCCATCAATAGGATGCGGATTCGCAGCAGTAGGTTGATTGTTTCTTCTAGCCCACCATGCCCCATTAAATCTTTGTTACACACCTACTGGCGGGCAGGATTCCGCGACACGTGTTGACTAACCAGTGAATTTGGTACATATCCACCGTCGTCTGGGGCGGGATTTCCGAATCCCGCCCCAACGAGCAACGGGTGTAATGGCAATACACTAGGAGGATCAATTGATGTCAGACAAGAAGCGCGTCTACCTGTTCAGAGAAGGTAACGCGACGATGAAGAGACCTGCTCGGCGGCAAGGGCGCCAACCTGGCGGAGATGACCAACATCGGCCTGCCCGTCCCGCCCGGATTCACCATCACCACCGAGACCTGCAACGAATATACCAAGCTCGGCAAGCTGCCCGACGGACTCTGGGAAGACGTTCTCGCCGCTCTCGCCGATGTCGAAAAGGACATGGGCAAGAAGCTCGGCGACGCCGCCAACCCGCTGCTCGTCTCCGTCCGATCCGGCGCGAAGTTCTCCATGCCGGGCATGATGGACACCGTCCTGAACCTCGGCCTGAACGACGAACACCCTCCAGGGCATCGTCGCCGCCACCGGCAACGAGCGCTTCGGCTACGACGCCTATCGCCGCTTCCTGATGATGTTCTCGGACATCGTCCTTTCCGAGCGAGTATCCCAAGCTCAAGAAGCACAACTTCGAGCACATCTTCGACGCCCTCAAGGAGAAGCTGGGCGCGAAGGTCGATACCGAAGTCGACGCCGCCGGCCTGCAAGGACCTCTGTCGGCCAGTACAAGGTCTACTTCAAGGAAGTCACCGGCAACGACTTCCCCACCGACCCGATGGAGCAGCTCAAGCTCGCCATCATCGCCGTCTTCAAGAGCTGGAACAACGAGCGCGCGGTCATCTACCGCAACCGCGAGAAGATCGCCCACGACCTCGGCACCGCCGTCAACATCCAGACGATGGTCTTCGGCAACATGGGCGACGACTGCGGCACCGGCGTCGCGTTCACCCGCAACGCCGCGACCGGCGACAACAAGCTCTTCGGCGAGTTCCTCAAGAACGCGCAGGGCGAGGACGTGGTCGCCGGCGTGCGCACTCCTGAGCCGATCGACCAGCTCGCAGACGAGTTCCCCGCCGATCTACAAGCAGTTCACCGACATCGCCCAGAAGCTCGAAGACCACTACCGCGACATGCAGGACATCGAGTTCACCATCGAGAAGGGCCGGCTCTTCATCCTCCAGTGCCGCTCCGGCAAGCGCACCGGCGTCGCGGCCGTCAAGATCGCCGTCGATATGGTCGAAGAGGGCCTGATCACCAAGGAAGAAGCGCTGACCCGCGTCCCGCCGGAGGCGCTCGAGCAGCTTCTGCACCCGCGAATCAAGAACACCGGCGGCGCGAAGCCGATCGCCAAGGGCCTGAACGCCGGTCCCGGCGGCGCGTCCGGGCACGGTCGCGCTCGACTCCAAGACCGCCATCAAGATGGCCGCAGAGGGCGACAAGGTCATCCTCGTCCGCAAGGAAACCAACCCGGACGACCTCGGCGGAATGCTCGCATCCAAGGGCGTTCTGACCCAGCTCGGCGGACGCACCAGCCACGCGGCGCTGGTCGCTCGCCAGTATGGCATCCCGACGGTCTGCGGCTGCGGCGCGCTGCAAGATCGACGACGAGAAGCAGCGAGTTCACCGCCAACGGCGTGACCGTCAAAGAAGGCGACGTCATCACCATCGACGGCACGCTCGGCCTGGTCTACAACGTCGAGCTCGAAACCGAGCCCGCGACCGTGACCGGCGACTTCGGCACGTTCATGGCTTGGGCCGACGAGGTCCGCAAGCTCGGAGTCCGCGCGAACGCCGACACTCCCGAGCATGCCGCTCAGGCCGTCGAGCTCGGCGCCGAGGGCATCGGCCTCTGCCGCACCGAGCACATGTTCCTCGGTTCGCGACCGCGTTCCGCTGGTTCGCGACATGATCCTTGCCGAGGACGAAGAAATCCGCGACGAGGCGCTCGACAAGCTGCTTCCGATGCAGCGCGAGGACTTCGTGGGCATCTTCAAGGCGATGGGCGGCAGGCCGGTTACGGTCCGACTGATCGACCCGCCGCTGCATGAGTTCCTGCCGCCGATGAACGAGCTTCTGGTCGAAGTCACCGAGCTGCGCTGCAAGAACCCGAACGAGCCCGAGCTTGCAGGAGAAGGAAGAGCTGCTCGCGAAGGTCGAGGACATGCACGAGCAGAACCCGATGCTGGGTCTGCGCGGCTGCCGGCTCTCGATCTACTTCCCCGGCATCGTGAACATGCAGGTCGGCGGCCATCATCGGCGCGGCTTGCGAGGTCAAGAAGGCCGGCATGGACGTTCATCCCGAGATCATGATCCCGCTCATCGGCACCGTGAACGAGCTGACCTACCTCAAGGAGCAGCTCGATCCCGATCGCCGAAGAAGACGATGGAGGCCGAGGGCGTCGAGGTCGATTACATGATCGGCACCATGATCGAGATCCCGCGCGCGGCTCTGACCGCCGACGAGATCGCGAAGGAAGCCCAGTTCTTCAGCTTCGGCACCAACGACCTGACCCAGATGGGCTACGGCATCTCGCCGCGACGACGCCGGCAAGTTCCTGCCGGTCTACATCGAGAAGCAGATCTTCAAGAACGACCCGACCGAGACCATCGACGTCAAGGGCATCGGCCGGCTGATGAGCATCTGCGTGGAAGACGCGCAGAGCCGTCAACCCGAAGATCAAGCTCGGCATCTGCGGCGAGCACGGCGGCGACCCGGACTGCGTCAAGTTCTGCCACAAGATCGGCCTGAACTACGTGTCCTGCTCGCCCAAGCGCATCCCCGTCGCCCGCCTCGCCGCCGCCCAGGCAGTAATCGAGGAGCAGGGCAACGCGGCGTAGCGAGGGACAAATAGCCACCTACTCCCTCCCCACTGTGGGGAGGGTTGGGGTGGGGTCCTTCCCTTGCCCCTCCCCGTTGCGGGGAGGGTTGGGGTGGGGTCGTTCCCTTGCCCCTCCCCGTTGCGGGGAGGGTTGGGGTGGGGTCGTTCCCTTGCCCCTCCCCGTTGCGGGGAGGGTTGGGGTGGGGTCGTTCCCTTCCCCCTCCCCGTTGCGGGGAGGGTTGGGGTGGGGTCCTTCCCTTCCCCCTTCCCAGTGCGTGGCGGGTTGGGGTGAGGGCGCCGCCCCCATACGAGCAGACCAAGTGGCCGGGACACCCGTTCCGGCCACTCTGACGTCTGACCTCTGACTTCGGACCTCCGACCTCTGTTCCTGAACCTTTCCAGCGATAAGCTTGTAGAAGAGGACTGGAGGCCGGCTATGTATATCCGATTTGCCGTGACACAACGAGACCATGACACCGGGTATCCGATGGGGGTGTTCATGGCGGCAAACGAGCTGCGGGATTCGATCGACGCTGATCCCGACCTCGTCGCGCGCCTGCACGAGCACAGGCGCTGGTTCAACGCAAACCTCCCCGCGCCCGCCGACTATGGCGGAAAGGTCGAGCCGCGGTCGATATTCTGGTTCAAGCCCGACGCGTCCGAGTGCATCCGCAGAATCTGGACCCTCGCCGCGCTTCTGCACGAGGGCGGCTACTTCGTCCGCCGCATCACCTGCACCCGCCCCGGCAGGATCGTCTTCGAGGATGATCACCAGATCGCCGCGATCCCGTTCCGGGACACGCGCGCCAGGCTGTGATCCCCCTCCCCGCTGCGGGGAGAGTTGGGGTGGGGTCCTTCCCTTCCCCCTCCCCGTTGCGGGGAGGGTTGGGGTGGGGTCCTTCCCTTCCCCTCTCCTGGCAGTGAGGGCGCAGCCTTGGCTTCCGCTAGCCCTGCGTAGGCCCGGTTCGTGGGCCGCATCGAAGGGCGACGCGGCGAGAGGGCGCAGCTGCGGGGGTGCAGCCTCTGCACGCGCCGAAACTCGCCATTGACAAACCCTGCCTGCATGCCATACACTGCATCTAGACAGGCTGCAAGCCTGCGGACACGACACTACCGCACCATACAGGCTCCATAGAGAGCCACGGAAGGAGATCTCAATGGCGAGATTGTTTCTGTACGTCGCCGTCGCCGTCTGCTTTGGCGCGGCGAGTGCCTCGGCTGTTTCCTATCGGATTGTGGACGTCGGGGCATTCGACGGCTACATTAGCACCGCCTCCTGCATAAACGACCGCAACCAGGTCGTGGGCAACAGCACCGGGAACTGGGGGAACAGCTACAGTCACGCGTTCCTCTGGCAGCAGGGATCGGCAATGATCGACCTTGGCACTCTGGACGGTATCGGCAGCTACGCGGCCGACATCAACAACAACGGTCTTATCGTGGGATCGTCGGATGTAGGCAAGATCAATTTCTATCACGGGTTCATATCCGTCAATGGATCGCCGATTCACGACCTGGATCCCGATGTCCCGGGGCAGAGCAGGGCCAATGCAAGCAACCTGAGCGGCCAGATCGTGGGCACCTTCTACCCCGTGAACGACTACAGCGGCCACGCGTATACCTGGCGGTCCGGCTCCACGATCGTGGACCTGGGAACCCTTGGCGGCCCTGCCAGCTCTGCATCGGACATCAACAACCTCGGCCAGGTCGTGGGCGGAGCAAGCGGCCGCAACTCAACGCCGACGCATGCCTACCTCTGGCAGAGCGGCTCGCAGATGCGCGATCTGGGAACGATCGGAGGGAACTGGAGCAACGCCTACGCCATCAACGATCACAGCGTTGTTGTCGGCACATCGTACTACAGCTCCGCCAGCACCAACACCCACGCGTTCCGGTGGCAGGATGGATCGCCGATGCAGGATCTCGGCACGCTAGGCGGCTCCTGGAGCGAGGCCACGGATATCAACAACGCAGGTGTCATCGTGGGCAGCTCAAATATCGCCGGCGACGCCTATCACCACGCGTTCGTCTGGCAGAACGGCCTAATGCAGGACCTTGGCACCCTGGGAGGGCGTTACTCCAACGCTAACGCGATCAACAACAACGGCTGGATCGCCGGCTACTCCTGGAACGCGCAAGGCATCGTACACGCCTGTGTCTGGATTCCCCTGCCCGAACCATCCGGCATGGTCCTCGCTGCTTGCTCCGCTCCTCGGCTGCGCCGGGTTGTCGTTTGCAGGCAGGCACAGGAGACGGCCAGGGTCGTAGGTGCATCCAGCGTAGTGGCTGGCCGATTCACGGCTGTTCGGCAACCCCCGGCACAGCATCCCGCCGGGGGCTTTTGCAGACGGTATCGAGAGACCATTGACTTCCCCATTTCCCTGGGGTAAGCCTAGGCCGGGTGATATGAACATGCGCAGGACGGGTTTCACGCTGGTCGAGCTGCTGGTTGTGATCGCGATCATAGCGATTCTGGCTGCCCTCCTGCTCCCGGTGTTCTTGAACGCCAAAACATCCGCGGGGCGGAGCCAGTGCGTGAGCAACTGCAAGCAGATCGCCACCGGCCTGTCGATGTATAGGGACGACAACCAGGGGTGCTTGATGATCTGCTACCATCAGGACCACCCCGGCACCCAGGGCTACGATCCCGTCTACCGCCACGCTTTCTGGATGCGAGCGCTGATGCCCTACGTGAGGTCCAAGCGGGTCTATACATGCCCGGCCTCGACGATCAAGTTCGGCAACTGGATCGGCGCCCAACCCTGTGAGCCCGACTGGCCGGCAGCCAACTACGGCATCAACGAGTGCTTGGTCGAGTGGAGATGGTCCGAGCTGTCGGGAGTGCCGGCCCTGAACAGAGACTCCGCGATATTCTTGCCGACCAAGACCGCCCTGGTCGCCGACTGCAACTCGGTCGTGTTCTGGGGCGGTGACGGCCTCGGGACGCAGGGTACCAGCACAGGCCCCGACGGCAACGTCTACCCTGACGGCATGGTCCGCATGAAGTACCCCAATACCATCGACGGCGACAGCAGCGCCTATGCTGTCGGCAAAACCCGCCACGGTGGCTGGACCATGACCGTCTTCACCGATCTGCACGCCAAAGCGTTGGCCACCAATCAGATACGAATCCAGAACGTCAATACGGCCAACGTCAGGATGTATCCGATCATCTGGCCCAAAGCCCAGCCGCTCTAGCTCCCGCCTCATTCTCCATTCTCCGTTCTCCATTCCCCATTCGCATTTGACAGGCCCCGCCTGCTGAGCTATACTTCAGCCAGGGCCCGCGTGCAGTATCGGCGGACTGCTTGGTTGCAGTTTGAGGTAGTGCAGGCGGGCGTTGAACTTATAGCGTGCGCCCCACGGTTTCGGGATTTCCGGGGCGGGTCCGAACGCCGTGGATCGGCCGCAAGCTCTGCGGCTAATCCCAAAGCCCGAAACACATGAAACGCCGACCCAGCACAGCCAGAAGCGGAGGATGTTGGATGATCTTACCGGATCAAGCGCACATAAACCAGGTGAGGGAGCGGCTTTGGAGTGGTGGCGAGTATGGTCGCGCGGCCATAATGGTGGGAAGCGGCTTCAGCCGCAACTCCGATCCGGTGTCAGACAATGTTGCTCCTTTTCCGCTGTGGAATGATCTTGCCCGCCTTATGCAAGAGGCGCTTCACCCGGACCACACCGTCTCCCCGACTGGCAGCCAGCCTGACCCTCTAAGGCTGGCGAGTGAGTATGAACTGACTTTCGGGCGGCAAGGACTAGATGAGTTCCTGCTAAGGAGTATCCAAGATGACCGGTATCAACCAGGGAATCTGCACAAACTCCTTCTGTCTCTTCCCTGGTCTGACGTGTTCACCACCAATTACGATACACTGCTTGAGCGCACTCTTCCCTTCGTCTATGACAGGAGATACGACTGCGTTGCCACCGCTTCGGACATTCCCGCCAGTACCAAACCGCGAATAATCAAACTGCACGGCAGTTTCCCTTCGCATCGTCCTTTCATATTCACTGAGGAGGACTACCGCACGTATCCGGCAATGTCCGCTCCCTTTGTCAACACCGTGCAGCAGTCCCTGATGGAGAATGTCTTCTGCCTTCTCGGTTTCTCCGCCTCTGATCCCAATTTCCTGGCTTGGGCAGGCTGGGTCCGCGACCACTTGGGTGAGTCAACGCCATACCTCTACCTGTGCGGCCTCTTGGAACTATCTCAGTCTGAGCGGCGCTTGTTTGAACACAAGAGGATCATTCCCGTTGACCTTGCACCGTTGTTTCCCAGAACCCAGTATCCTAATGCGTCCGTAAGGCATGCTAGAGCACTGGAATGGTTTCTCCTTAACCTAGCAGCAGGGGCAGGCCAAAACGTGCTTTCGTGGCCTAGGTTGTCAATGAAAAACACCACAGGGCATGAGCCGTCTGCGGACCTGCCTGAGGTACCGGCATGGCCCACCGCCTCTGCCAATGTCGGCAAGACCTGCCCTATTGGTGCGGAAATCACAAGAGAGGACCTGCTTGAGTTGCTGGCGTCGTGGCGGGAGTCCAGGAAACGCTATCCTGGCTGGGTGATGTGCCCAAAAGAAAACCGGGAGATTCTGTGGTACGAAAACGGAACGTTGGACGGGGCGGGTGTTTGCCTCTCTTGACAAACTGGATGCCCCTGACGATTCTGTCTCTGCTTTGTGAGCTCAACTGGAGATTGGAAAAGACATTGAACCCGCTATGGGTAGAGCAAGTACAGAATGCCTCGGCCATAGTTGAGAAATACAACCCTTTTCCTCACATCCTGGAACTCCCAACTGCCGCAATTCGTCCAGACCGCACAGAATCGGCATCACTGGATTGGGCTGCCATTACAGACCAGTGGGTTGATCTCTGCTTTCTATTAGCTAGAAGCGCCTGTGAAGGTCAAGACGAAGCACTCTTCAGCACGTGGGTAGAGAGACTGAAGACAATCGCTCCTCAGAAAGCGGAGTGGCGCGTGCGTTTGGCACACGTAGAATGCATCTATCACCTCTCCAGTTTTGATCTTGCGAAGGCTCGTGAGAGTTTGCAGGCCTGGCCGGAGTCGGACGATCTACCGTTCTGGAATGCCCGACGAGCTTCAATTCTGGCCGAACTGGGGGATCTCAAGGAGGCACACAGGATCGCGAAGTCGGCCCTATCTGGGATTCGGTCCAGACTGAAGACTAGATGCATCTGACTTTGCCCTGCTCTCGCAGGAGGGATGCGTTATGCTCATTCTCCGTGCCATAAGCCTCCACACTAGCAGAGATGCTTGGATGCGAGACATTCAGCAGTTCAGCGACCGCTGGGACAAGCTGCAGTCATTCCGCTGCAACCCTCTCAACGAGATGGAACTGATGTGGTCAAGCCTCGCCGGTGCCGCAGTGCCGCCGCCTAGCGTTCAGCAAGTCGTGGAGTTTGACCCTGGACGCGTAACGGTAACCCGCAGGCTCGGCGGGAATGATGACAGGATGCGCTATGCATTCAATCTGATCCGCATGCTGGATGATCTCGCATTCCCGGTGACTCTAGGTCTCTCCTCCAATATGCGAGACGCCCTTGTGGAATCGGCGAAAGTGATTGCACCCTACGCACATCTGTGGTCACTGAGTGTACCTGCTTCGTACTCGGAAAACGGACGAAATCAAAGGATGGTTCAACCGAGCACGGGTAGCCGGTCTTCCGCAAGCGAATGTGACGCGACTATTCGAGTTGTTCTTCAAGCCACTGTCGCAGTCAATCGCACACGTCGGAAGTACTACCCAACCTCCTACGACTGAGCAGGACTTGCAGAGCACACTGTTGGAACACATGCCCGAACTGCTGTCGCGGCTATGTTTCAGGCTGGACCATGAGCAACTGAGCAAGCTACTGGGTCTTGCGCGTATGCTGTATATGTCACCAGCCTGTCGCAACTCAGCCCCTATGCACAGACAACTGGACACGCTGCTCAAGCGGATTCTCGACGTGATACCCGAAGCAGACCTGCTGCCAGAACTCCCCGTACTTCTCTCCTTGCCCATCCCTGGCGAAACAGGCTTCGACGTTGTTGCCGAGTACCTGTTGGCCTGAACCATTCGATCATGCGGATAAGCATACCAATCTGAAGCTAGACCCTTCAGTGGACAAGTCTGCTTGGCAGGGACCGACTGAACGACTCATAGATGTTAGCGAGGGAACGGAACAGACGAGGCAAGGCAGAGAGCTTTGCGCCGGCTTTGCTTCCTTTACTGGATAGGTGGGCTATCGCAAGAACAGAGCAAGGCGTTAGGCGAGGCGTTCTGGCAGAGAACCGATATAGCAACCGGCTTGCCGATGGCAACCGGTCTTCTGCCGAGCGTGGTACTCCATGTGCCAGAACCGAAGAAGGGCAAGGCAAAGGCCACTCTGCGAAAGTACTTTTCTCGACAATCAGTTCATTAGCAGTGTCAAGAAGGAAACAGATGAGGCAGGCAAAACTCGTCTATCATTCACAGACGGCTATGGCTTTACGAATCAGATTCATGCATTGCGCGCCGCAAGCGTAGGCAAATCAGGTAACTTCAAGGCCCACATAAAGTGGAGTCCGAAAGAACTGGCGCAGCTTCTGGACAGGGCGATAGAATGGTGGGACAACGATAAGCTTGGGTTGCAGCACGACGATCCTTTCTTCCTGCGCGATCCCCGCCAAGACCCACGCGAAATGCTCGGCTTGTTGGCCCTGGTGCTCTTGCCGGATCTTGCTTCCGCAGAGAAAGACGTAAAGCAGCGAGCCATTGCCATGTTCGGAACAGATGGAGCGCCTAGGCATAGCCATAGAGCGGACTCTACCGGCGGGTCTGCTCGTGTCCTATAAGGAACCCGCGATGGTAGCACAGCAGCTTCACAAGGGGCTGCTATCCAGCGATTACTGGACGATGGAAGGTGCGACCCTGGGAATCTTGAACTGGTGCACACTCAGTGCTAAGAAGAAGCTTGAGCCTGTACCCACCTACTTGCTCGACGCTTGGGCGCAAGTCGTTGCTTCGCGTACGCAACCAGGGCTCAACATAGCCTTACACACCATGTGGCGTCTGCTGAATGACGCGCCGCATATGCTGAATGAGCGCCAGTTGGAATCGCTGCAACTGGGACTGAGCTTTTTGGTAGGGGAAACGGATGTGCACACGCTGCCAAATGCTCAGAGCGGATCGATTGCCTCTGAGAATAGGCCACACAGTAGGAGCCTATCCGCCGCTCTGGCCTATGGGCTTTGTCAGAGGTATGTTCAGCAAGGCAAGGAGCCACCGGAAGTCATCAAACAATGGGAAGCGATTGCTTCATCCGATCCGCTTCCAGAAGTCAGAGAAGCATGGCCGGCTCCTGCCACGACCGCAGCGGAGCATGAGGAGGGCTTAGCCTCCTTGCAGCCCTCCGAGCCTGCTGACTGCGGCGCCTCAACCGGAACCCAACCCCGCCCCCAGCAGTCAACCGAGTAGGAGGCGCGCATGGGCGACATAAAGAGCAAGCCGCTGATCGTGGTCAAGGGCATTCTGTTCCTGGTGATCGTGCTGACTACCGCGGCGGGGCTTTTCGCGCTGAGTCCGGGGTGGGTTACGGCGGCGCTGATTCTGGCGCTGATCTGGGCGTCGGCGCGGTTCTACTACTTCCTGTTCTACGTGCTGGAGAAGTATGTGGACCCGTCGCTGCGATACTCCGGCATCCCCGACCTTCTGAGGCGCCTGCCGCGCCGCAAGAGGTAGCTGCGAGTTACGAGTTGGCGGACCCCGCTTGGGTTAGCGGGGCGGATGCTTCGAGTCCGGCGTTGTGACTGGTTGGGCGCGGTGGACGTCCGAAATTCGGAGACGACGCAAGCATTGACTTTGCCTGCCTTGTGGGGTATGCTGTGGTGGAGGTGTAAGGCCATGCGCAAAATGGGATTTACACTGATCGAACTGCTGGTCGTGATCGCTATTATAGCGATCCTGGCAGCCATAATCTTTCCGGTCTTCCTGAACGCCAAGATCGCCGCGGGGCGGAGCCAGTGCCTGAACAACTGCAAGCAGATCGCGCTGGGCGTGGCGATGTACAAGGACGACAACCACGGCTGCTGGATAAGCTGCTACTACCAGTCAAGCTCGAGTCAGGCCGGCTACGACCCGGAGTACCGCTACGCATTCTGGATGCACGCGCTGAAGCCCTACGTGAAGTCCAAGAATGTGTTCACATGCCCGTCCGCGACCAAGGAGGTCAAGTTCGGCCACTATGCGAGCATCGGCGCTGAACCGAAAGCGTCGTGGCCCGCAGCCAACTACGGGATCAATGAGTGTCTGATATTCAGTTGCTATTGCTCCCTGGCAGGAGTCGATAGCCTGAACAAGGACTCTGACATACCGTACCCTACCAAGACCGCCCTCATCGCCGACTGCAAAGACATCCTGTTCTGGGGCGGCGCCAACTTCACTCAGGACGCACCCGTAGACCCCGACGGCCAGAGATACCCTGACGGCATGCTGCGTATGATGTATCCCAACAACGTCACCACGCCCTACAAAAAGAAGGATGCCCGCCACGGCGGCTGGACCTGTGTTATCTTTGCGGACCTTCACGCCAAGGCGCTGTCGACCCACGAGTTCAAGATCGCCAACATACATACGAACAACGTCAGGATGTACCCAATCATCTGGCCAAAGGCCCAGCCCTTCTTCTAGCGCGACCGGGCTCTGGGGCGAAATAAACGGGCCGGGCATTGCGCCCGGCCCTCGAATGTATCCGATATGAACCCAGCCGAGTGATCGGCTTACTTCCTGCGTCTCAGGGCGGGAATGAGTCCCACCAGCGAGAGCAGCGCGAGGATCGATCCCGGCTCGGGAGTGCAGGCGACGTTGTCCAGATAGAGCTCGCCGCTCTGAGTGCCCGTGCCCGACGTTGCGACCAGCATGCCGCCCAGTGTCTCGGGGTCGGTATTCTGCTGCGTTATCCAGGGCGTCCAGCCGGTCGTGACCTCTGTGAGCTCGCCGGCGCCTTTCTCGCCATAGTAGAACCGGTAGAGCTCGCTATCGACATCCACGTCGAACATGAGCGAGTACCAGACATCCCGGAAATACTCAGCGTCCGTGGTCACCCAGTTGACCCAGCCGGTACCGCCCTGGCTGGTCTGCAGGATGATGTTCTGGCCGGGGACTGCTCCGGGAAGAACGTGTTGTCGTCGCCGCCGAAGCCGACACCTACGATCCAGTTGCCGCCGGTGGTGAATGTGCCGCCCGTGGTGAGGTCGATTTTGAACGTGCCGTCTATCGGCATGACGTCCATGGTCACCTGATACCTTCCGTAGTTGCGCTCGGTGGGCGGATTGGCCAGGGGCGCGAAGAAGTTGCTGTAGATCTGGGCGTTGCCCGTCTGCTGATTGTCCTTGAGCCAGGCTACGTGGTTGCCGTCGCCGAGTGCCGTGACTTTGGCGAACTTGTCGTCCGTGGGCGTAGGCGGAGCGCCGCCCCAGGTCTGCCAGTCTGCATCGGTGATCATTCCGTCGTTGTCGAGGTCCACGTAGAGCGGAACGAAGTATTCATCGCCATAGCCCTCGAAATCGTCCCCCAACTGAAGCATCTGCCTCTGCTGGGGAACAGCGAAGACAGCAGTCACCGAGGCGGCAAGCAGACAGATCGCCGCCAATAGGCAGAGTGACAATCTCATGTTTCTCCTCCTCCTTTCGTTGAATGAAAACGCGAGTGTCGCTGCTGACGCACGGCCTGTAACCGGCCGTTAGTAATGCGTATTACCCGCATTCTACCCCCAAATAGGCGGCGTGTCAATGCTCAGTCTGAAGAACAGGTATATTTACCAGGTCAGCCTCTGGGAGTTGAGCGCCGGCCGGGCCTACAGCAGCAGTGCACGGGTCAGAAACGTATTCATTTTGATCGGTCCGCCCATGGGCAGCAGACCGCCGCTTGTCAGCAGCCTCTGCAGCAGGATGGGGTTGTTGACGGTCACGTAGACTGGGATCGTTCCGCGCACCAGCGGCTGCATGTTCATCACGGGACTGAAATCGGAGTTGCCGTTGTAGCCGTACCAGGCGACGGTGTCGAATGCGACCGTGACCGTGTGCTCCAGCACCAGGTTCTGGTTGGGCGGGACGGGCGGTTTCTGGCCTTTCATGAAGTACCAGACCGTCTGGGCGTTGGCGTCGTCGAGGTCGGCCAGCGCGGGCGCGTAGTTTGCGGACAGATGAGCGGAGAGCGACGCGTCGGCGGTGTCGGTTATCACCAGGAACACGGTCGTGATTCTCTTGGTGACCTGGTCCTGTGCGAAGGCGGGCCATGCCGGCAGGAAGATCAGCTTCTGCGGTCCGTCCTGCACGTATCCGAGTCCCTGCGGGATCCGATAGGTTCCGAGCGGCGCGGGAAGCCACGGCCCGCCGAGCTGGCCGACTGCCAGGATCGGCAGGTTCACTATGACGTCGATGGGCACGATGTCGGCTTCGCTGGGATCGGGCAGGTTGCCGGCGTCGTTGATCGGGCGAGGCGTGACGCCGGGCTTCCACGTGATCAGGTTGACTTGCCATAGGCCGGAGTAGTCGATCTGGCCGGGCATGGCGGTGAACACGGGCCCCTGCTGGAAGTTGGTCACGAAGTAGACCGGGCTCGCGCCGCCGGCAAGCGCGCTTGCGAGCTTGGGATAGAGCGTGTAGCCGCTTTCCTCGAAGTAGAACTGGTTCGGCAGCGGTTCGATGACGGTGAGGCCTCTCACCCAGTCGATGTCATTGCTGCCGAAGAACGTGTACCACGCCTGCCGGCCGTCAAAGAAGCCGAGTTGGAGAGGAAAACAGACTGCGAGCTGCTGTCCTGGCTTGATCGGGCCAGGCGTACCCGCGGCGCAGCATGCAGCCGCAAGCGTTACAAGCAGCGCCAACACCGCTACTCTTCTGGTAAACATATTCGGTTCCCCCTTTGCGTGTTCGCCCGTCCGTCATGCCCGGCGTATGGTACCCGTGGCGGGAAGGCGGGAAAACGTGAGCAGGGAGCATTCCATATTTCAACACATCAGTTGACATCAGGCAAAACATGGGCTACACTCCAGTCATTCGCAGGACACCCATGTCGGCCAGACGCCGTGGAGTGTACGAAAGGAGAAGGGAAAGATGAAGAAGAGAGTTTGTCTTGTGTCTTGTCTGGTGGTCGTCGTTCTGGCGGCCGCGGTGACTGCCTCGGCCGATCCGCCAATGGGTCAGGTGAAGTGGTCACAACCACCGGTGCCCGATGGGACGACCTACCAGGGGATGCCGGTGTATCTGGGCTGGGACGATCCCTCGGTCTACCCGATGGGAGGATGGCAGGATCTGGCAGACGATTGGCGCTGTACGGACAAACGGCCCGTGACAGACATCCATTGGTGGGGTTCGTATGTCGGATGGTTGGCCCCGGTGCCCGATCCCATCAGACCGATCGGCTTCTGGTTCGGTATATACGCCGACGTGCCTGACCCTGACCCTCTGGACCCGAACAACTGGAGCTACCCGGACGTGGACCCGAGCTACCCGGACCCTAACGATCTACTCTGGTCGTGGCAAACGAGCGTGTGGGACGAGGCATTCGTGGGCTACGATAGGGACCCTCTGAACGGCCAGATACTGGATTCGACATTCCAGTACAACGTCACGATCCCGGAGGACGAATTGGTTCCGCCAGCCAGGTGAAGACACGATCCTGTGGCTGAGTATCCAGGCGATCTATCCGAACAACGATCCGCCCAGACCGACGGACTGCTGGGGCTGGAAGACCAGGGCGCAGTACTTTGGCGACCGTGCAGTCTTCAGCACCAACAACGTGCCCTGTGGCTGGGAACCGTTCAGCCTTGAGCCTCTGCCCGGATGGGATCTGGCCTTTGAGCTCACCACCGTCCCGGAACCGTGCAGCCTGTTCGGGCTTGCGGCAGGGATCGCCGCGATGGCCGGATTGCGCAGGAGAGTCCGGTAGCAGCGGTGGATGCTGAAACAAGTTCAGCATGACACGGTGTGCCTGCGACAGTCGCATGGCACCGGGTGGGGCTAGTATGTCAGGCCCCAGCCGAACGCGTAGGATGTACCGGGGATGCTGACGGGGAGCAGGCCGCTGGGGTTGTAGTCGCCGAAGATGACGTCGGCGGCAGCGGCGAAGCTGCAGCTTCGGTAGCTGTAGGCGCACAGATATGCCGGGACCGTGGTGAAGTTCGCCAGCTCGTAGGGCTTGCCCTGGCCGACGCAGATGATAGGCTTGCCTGTGTCGATCAACTGGCTGAGCAGCGTCCTCTGCCCGGAGTAGTTCTGCGCCTCGTAGGTCGAGATGATGACCACGTCGGCCGATGCGGCCGCGTTGACGACCGACGTCCTTGTTGACGAACTGGGGCTCGTGCTTATCGACATCGACGTCGTGTTGGCGTGCTTGGCCGTTACGTAGGATGCGAACGTCGCCGGGGCGCTGCTGCTGTAGGCGACCGTCACCAGGAGCACGTTGTCGGTCGGGCCCAGGTCTAGGGGCAGGACGCCGTTCGTGTTGCGGACGAGAGTGATACCAGCTCTCGCAACGGCGACCTCGGTCGCCCTGTGATCGGCGCTTCCGACTATGCCGGCCGCCGCGCCCACGTCAACATAGGGGTCGGCGAACAGGCCGTAGCGGCGCTTGAGTTTGAGGATCCGCATGACGGACTGGTCGAGCCGGGCCTGCGTTATCGCGCCGGAAGAGACTGCCGATTGCACGGCGGAGATGGCCCCGGTGAGGCTGTTGGGAAGCGAAACGAGATCGTTGCCGGCCTCGATGGCCATCGCGCACTCCTCGTCATTGGTGTAGCCCAGGCTGGTAAGCGCGCCCATGCCCATCGAGTCGGTCATGCAGACGCCGTCGAAGCCGATGTTGTTGCGCAGATAGCCGGTCAGCACCGTCGGAGAGAGCGTCGCGGGCAACGTGGAATCGAGGCACGTCACGAGGATGTGCGCGGTCATGATGCAGTCGAGGCCGTTGGCGGCGGAGTCCCTGAAGGGCTTGCCGTGGATCGTATCGAGCGTGTTGAAGTCGTAGGTGACGACTGGCAGGCCGGTGTGGGAGTCGGTGGACGTGTCGCCGTGGCCGGGGAAGTGCTTGCCGGTGGCGATGCAGCCGGAGCTGTGGAGGCCGTCGATGTAGCCATGGCCCATGTCGGACACCAGTTGGGGCTGCTCGCCGATCGAACGGAGGCCGATGACGGGATTGTCGGGATTGGTGTTGGTATCGAGCACGGGCGCGAGGTCCATGTCCGCCCCGACGGCCCTGATCTCGCTGCCGAGCACGCCGCCGGCCATGAACGCCGTGTTGTAGGTATGAGCCGATCCCAGGGCCATGTTGCCGGGGAAGTCGCAGCCGCCGGTGATGCGCGTGACGATGCCGCCCTCCTGGTCCATCGAGATCAGCAACGGGATGCCGTTGGCGGCCATCGCGCACGCCTGCAGATCGTTGCTGAACTGCGCGGATCGCGTGGGATCGTCGAGGTTGCCGTTCCACTGGAAGTAGATGATGCCGCCGATGTGCTGGTTCTGAATGGTCTGGCGCATGGAGTCGGTGAAGACGTCGCCGTCGAATCGGATCTGGAATAGCTGGCCGATCTTCTCGGCGGTGGTCATCGTGCTGACTCGTTTGGCGGCCCAGGACTGGTGGTTCGACCACGTCGGTTGCGCGGCGGAGCTTGAGGACGGGCGCCATTATGCCGTTGATCCTCTCGACGGAGCATATTCCGGTGGCGGTGACATAGCCCCAGTCGGCGTTGATGGCTGCCCCGCCCGGCGCGATAACCTTGACATCCGGGCTGCGGCCGTCGCTGATCGTGAAGCAGGTGGAGTTCGGGCGGGCGTCGAACGTGGTGACACGGGCCCCAGACGGTGACCAGCAGGCCGATGTTGTTGAGGTCGGCGCTGTCCGGAATGCCCTTCTGGAAGCCGAGGCTGCCCCCGACCATCGCGCGCGCGAGCACGTCCGACTGGTCTGATGTAGAGCTTGCCGCCGGCGGGTTGGGGCCAGTCGGCGTAGGAATTCACGTATCGCTCGTGGGTGTAGGGGTCGGTTTCGAGCTCGCCCTCGACGTTGACGATGTCGCCTTCGGCCAGCGTTACGTCCGTATCGACGCGGATGCCCGCGGTGCGATTGGTTTCCTCCACGTAGACGCCGCCGGGAAAGACGGCGGTGACGGCGAGGCCTGAAAGGAGACGGCCTTGCCGTCAGGGAGGTCGCGCTTGGCCCCGCCTATGGTCCACGCGAAACAGGCGCAGCAACAGGCGAGCAGCGTGATAACGTACAGCGTTGTATGCAAGGGCTTGGTCATAGGTCCTGGAAGCGGGCGTGCGAATTTCCTCCATTCGCATTGTAGCACCGAATGAGAGATTGTCAATGCCGGTTTTTGCAGTGGTTGCGTGTGCCCGCCAGTGGTTCGGTCAGGATGAGCATGGGTACAATTGCATTAACGCATAAGGTCCGCAGCCGAGGCTGCGGGGGAGGGCTTAGTCATGAGGTGGAAAGTCTGGTTGCTTGTCGGCTGCGTCGTGATCGCGGCGGCGATACTGACGGCGGCAGTCCTTGCGCAGGGGCGAATGAGACACGGGCGGGGTGGGCCCGGCGGCGGTATGGGCATGGGCATGGGCATGGGCCGCGGGGGTGGCATGATGGGAACGATGCCCGGTCTTGTGAACAACCCGCTGACGGCCGAACAGCAGAAGAAGATCGCCGATATTCGCGCCAACACCCACGCTCAGGTGATGACCGTCAGCGCGGACTCGAAGCTGTCGGCTGCCGAGCGCGACGCCAAAATCGCGCAGATCCGGCAGAAAGGTCACCAGCAGGTGATGGACGTTCTGTCGCCCGAGCAGCAGAAGGAGTTCCAATCTTGGTGGAGCTCGGGTGGCGGCGCCGGTATGGGCATGGGCGGACGCGGAATGCGCAACATGGGCGGCATGGGCGTGGGCGGTGGCCCACGGAGCATGGGAATGGGCGGCGGTCCAATGGGGGCCATGCCCAGGTGTTGTGAATAACCCGCTGACCGCCGAACAACAGAAGAAGATCGCCGGCATTCGCGCCAATACCCAGGCGCAGGTGATGAGCGCGCGTCGGAGTCCCGGAATGTCAGCCGCGGAGAGGGAGCAGAAGATCGATCAGCTTCGGCGGCAGGGGCACCAGCAGGTGATGGACGTTCTTACGCCCGCTCAGCAGAAGGAATTTGAGTCCTGGTGGAACGGCCGCGGCGACCCAGGTATGGGCATGGGCGGCGGAATGCGGAAGACGGATCCCGGCATGGGAGCGGGCCAAGGCAAGGCCGTTAAGGCAGGTGATCCGTCCGGAAAGTCGCTCTTCCAGACCCACTGCGTGGTATGCCACGGCGAGGACGGAAACCAGATCGCCGGGTGGCGTGACAAGGTGAAGAAGATGTCGACCGCAGCGATCGAGGACAGAGTCAAGAAGGGCGGCGGCGGCATGCCGGCGTTCGCCAAGACGCTTTCCGCCGCTCAGATCAAGCAGGTGGCGGGCTACGCGAAGCAGTTGGCGAGTGAGTAGTCGGCCGGATGCTGGGACGAGCGGTGGATGCTGAAACAGGTTCAGCATGACACATGCGCGCCGGTGGCCGCGCGGGATGCTGAGATAGGTTCAGCATGACACGCTGTGCCGTCGTCAGGTGCTCAGCCCTTGAGCGTTCGCAGATAGGCGATGAGGGCTTTGAGCTGGTCGGCGTTCATCTGCCATCTTGGCATGAAGTCGTTGAGCTTGGAGCCGGCGGCGTTGATGCCGTCGGTTGTGGCACGCGCGATCTTGGAGTCGGTGTAGTGCTTCGCCTTGAGCGCGGCATACTGGATGTTGGGCGCGTGGCGGAGGCAGTCGCGGACGGTGCCCCCGCGGCCGTTCTTGCCGTGGCATGCCGCGCAGCCGCCGCGATTCGCCTCAAACCACGCCGGCCCGCCCGATGACGTGATCCTTACGCCCGACGGCGTGATGCCGGTGAGGTAGATGCCGCGGCCCTCGGCATTGAGCTTCTCGGGGTCGGGCGCGCTGGGAGCCGACAGCGTCTTGATGTAGGTTATCAAGTCTGTGAGCTGCTGGTCACTGAGGTCCCACCGCGGCATGGTCGAGCTGAATGACTGGCCGGAGGCGTCCTCGCCTTTCGTGATCGCGCGCTCGATCTTCTCGTCGGTGTAGCCTTCGGATATAAGTGCTTTGTACTCGATGGTGGGCGCGTAGCCTCCTGAGTTGGGGACGGGTCCGCCCTGGCCGTTGGCGCCGTGGCAGGCAGCGCAGCCTCCGTTCTTCTGTCTCAACCAATCGGGGCCGTCGGTGAATTGAATCTGCCGGCCGGTGCTGTCAGTGCCCGTCGCGTAGATCCGTTCGCCCGCGGTTGTGGAGGCGCTCGGCGCGGAGTCAGAAGACGCGCCGGCAATGATCACCGAGGCAACCAGGGCGATTGCCAGGCCGACTGCCAGTATGACGGATGTGTGTGCTTTCATGGCCAACCTCAGAATGCCCAGTTGAGCTGTACGGTGAGTATGTTGGTCGCCCTTTGCTGGGTGACGTTGATGGACTGGTATTCCATGGTCAGCCAGACCTGCGTGGCCGCCCAGTATGACAGTCCGATGACCGGCCCCCAAGTCTTCTGATTGCCGCCGGTGTCGAGGTTCTGACGGAGCCAGTCGTATCTGAAGTAGGCGGACCACTGGTCGTCGATCAGATACTCCAGCAGCCCGAAACCGCCCGAACTGCCCAGGCTCGCGCCGTTGATCGCCTTGTCGCTGCCGGTGAGAAAGCCGATGGTGCTCTTCGTGCGGGGGCTGTAGATCGTGAAGAAAGCCCCGCCGCGGTGGAATGGGTTGTCAGCCGCGGCCGGCGAAAGCCAGGCGTGCCCCCAATAGCCGTAGGCGGTGATCGAGCTGTTCATGAACCCGGTGAACCAGGCAGCGTCGGCGCAGAGGTCGATGTGGTTCTCGAAGCCGGGCAGGGAAGTCTGCGAATCGTCCAGGCGCGGGTTGCCGGCGCTGAAGTAGACGTTGGAACTCGGCAGCGAGACCGCGCCCACCTCGACACTGCGCAGGAATGAAGTGGGGGTCCATGTGTTGCCCGTGGCGGCGGGCGTCGATAGAACGACCGGCGTGCTCAGCGTCATGCTTGGGCCGCCCTGGTCGAGAAGGATCGAGAACGGCAGCCTCTGGCCGAACCGCGATGAGATGAACTTGTCGGCCCAGTGGTTCACGTATTGGCCGTAGCCGGAGTCCACGTCAGAGCCTCCCTCTTCGGCGTCGAAGGAGGGATTGATAAGGCCGGTCCAGTGACGGTCGATCGGGCCGGCGATCCAGAGGTCGAGGCCGCCCGCGTCGAAGTATGGGCGCGTGCCGGTCTGCGAGACGAAGTCTTCGTGGCCGACCGCGGATAGATAGTTCGCCCATTTGAGGCCGAGCGGGATGCCCAGTGGGAGGCTGACGTCCGCGGGCTGCTGGTCCTCCGACGGTTTCTCGGGCGGTTCCACGCGAAGGCCTCGATACAGGAAGAACTGCCCCTCCAAGTTGAGTTCCGGCGGCCTGAAATGGCAGGACTGACACTCGCGGCCGGTGCGGCGAGCGAAGGCCGGCACCGATTGCGCCGGTCTGGTGGCGAACAGGCAGGCAGCGAGGAGGCAACATAGCGTGACTATCGATACCGCTCTCAACAAACACCACTCCTGGACTCGCGCTGGCGGGCAGACTCCTGTGCAGAAGCTACCCAGGCAGTCAGGCGGCGAAACCCTGGGCTTGTGTGCGGAGAGGATTCAAGCGTGGAGTTGGATAAGGCGGTTATGGATGCTGAAACAAGTTCAGCATGACAGGGCGCGCCAGTGGCCGCGCGGAGTGGGGGATTTGATGTTGCAGTGTGGTTGGATGGTGGCGGTGGTGTCGGCGGTGGTGTTGGCCGGCGGATTGGCGGCGGACGCGAAAGAGACGACTATCGACGTCGCGCCGGTGTGGTCGGGGCATCCGGTGGGATTTGCGCTGCTGACGCACGGGGAGCGGCAGTTCGTTGGGTTCTATGACGCGGACCGCAAGCTGACGATCGGCTCGCGGAAGCTCTCGCAGACGAGCTGGCATTTCGTGAAGCTGCCGGAGACGCTGGGTTGGGACAGCCACAACTATATCACGATGGCCGTTGACGACGATGGCTGTATCCACCTCTGTGCGAACATGCACACTGGGCCGCTGGTCTACTTTCGGACGAGCAAGCCGGACGACATCGATACGTTCGAGCGGTTCGCGAATATGATCGGGCGCGATCGAGGACAGATGCACGTATCCGAGCTTCTTTCGGGGGCCGAACAACGAGTTCATCTTCACGTATCGGCACGGTTGCTCCGGCAACGGCGAGCAATACTATAACGTGTACGATACCAAGGCGCGAGCGTGGAAGCGGCTGATGGACCAGCCGCTGACTTCGGGCGAGGGCAAGATGAACGCCTATTTCGGGCCGCGTCCGCTTGGGCCGGACGGCTGGTATCACCTCGTGTGGATATGGCGGGACACGGGCGACTGCGCAACCAACCACGACATCAGCTACGCTCGCTCGAAGGACCTGGTTCATTGGGAGACGAGCGCGGGCAAGCCGCTGGAGCTGCCGATTACGCTTGCCAAGTGCGACATCGTCGATCCGGTGCCGGTCAAGGGCGGTGCGATCAACACAGTCGTCACCCTTGGCTTCGATTCGCGGAAGCGGGTGATCGTCAGCTACATCAAGTACGACGAGAAGGGCTTCACGCAGGCGTATAACGCGCGGCTGGAGGACGGGCGGTGGAAGGTGTATCAGGCGAGCGACTGGGCGTATCGGTGGGATTTCTCGGGCGGCGGGTCGATTGTGAGCGAGGTGCGCCTGTCGGGGGTGTCGGTTGCGGGGGAAGGCAAACTGGCGCAGTCGTACGCTCACTCGAAGTATGGTAACGGGCGGTTCATACTCGATGAGACGACGTTGAAGCTGATCGAGGACGTGCACGCGTCCGCCGCGGCGCCGCCGAAGCCCGCGGAGGACTCGACGCCGAAGCTCGAGGCGAGGCAGTGTGGAGATGCGGGGTCGAGCGGGGAGCCGGGGGTGCGTTATATGCTGCGATGGGAAACGTTCGGGGTGAACAGGGACAGGCCGCGACAAGGCGAGATACCGCCGCCGTCGATGCTGAAGCTGGTGCGGATGGAGTAGTGAAGCGTTCTGCCTGTCGTGACTAGAAGGTCGTGTTGCATCTCTGGGGACACATGTGCCTGACGTTCGCAGGTGAAACACCCTATAATGCAATATGGACAAAGCCAGGCATTGGCTTGTCCCAAACGGATTCTCGGGGAGGTCCAGCTATGAGAGTTCTGGCGACATACCATTGCGTTTTCGCCCTTATCTGCTGTCTCGTGCTGACGGTGTCACCTGCTCTGGGTGAGAACATGGGCAGCGCTTTCACCTATCAGGGAAAGCTGACGGATTCCGGCGGCAAGCTGGTTCCCGATGGCAGTCATTCGGCGCAGTTCAAGCTGTTCGATGATGCCACGCCGGGCGCCCCGGACAATCAGATCGGGAGAACGGTGAGCAGGACCGTCATCACGACGGCGGGCCTTTTCACAACCAATCTCGATTTCGAGGTAGCGGCGTTCAACACCGGGGAAGCACGCTGGTTGGAGATCGAGATAGGTGGCTCAACGCTCGCGCCCCGCACTCGCGTAACACCCTCGCCTTGCTCCATCTTCTCAGCCGCTCCCTGGGCGACCGTGACCGGTGGGATCAGTTACATCGCCGGAAATGTTGGGATTGGTGTAACCAACCCGGCAAGCAAGCTTGACGTGACCGGCACCGTGAGGATGACCGGGCTCCAGTTGGGCACCTCCGCCACCGCGGGCAATGTGCTTACCGCGAACGCATCGGGCGTGGGAACCTGGCAGCCGGTTCCGGCGACGCCACCGTCCGGTGCGGCGGGAGGAGATCTGACGGGGACTTACCCGAATCCGACAATAGCGGCGAACGCAGTTGCAAACACCAAACTGGCGAGCGACGCGGCATCCATGGCCAAGGTCTCCGGCGGCGTGATGACTTCGACCGGTAACGGCATCAGCATCGACTCCACTTCGCCCACCGAGTCGGCGTTCCAGGTTCAAGGCACGTTCTACGGTGTGGATCAGTCGCAGCCGGCTCTCGGCTACATATACGGATCCGACATTATCTGGCAGTCGTTCACCGCCGGTATGTCTGGCCTAATGACGGGGTTCTCGGTATACCTGTCGTCCTCCGGCTGGAGAAACACCGCCACATTGGGGATATATGCGGGCGAGGGCACTGGTGGAACACTGCTTACATCGCAGTTGGTTACGCGCCCTGGGCCGGGCTGGCAGATGTTCAACCTGGCAACGCCGGTCTCAATCGTGGCTGGAAACACGTATACATTCGGCTTTCAGGTCCCGATGGGCGACGGAACAGTGATGCTCATGGTAAGCAATACCAACCCGTACGCCAGCGGGCTATCGAACCAGGGACCGCAGTATGACTACAGCTTCATGACGTACATGCGCACTGCAGTTCCGGTGCTGCAAGTGCAGGCGGCAACCTGCAATGTTGGCATAAACACGAGCAGTCCGGCAAGCCAGCTTGACGTGGCCGGCACGGTCAAGATGACCGGGCTCAGGCTCGGGTCGTCCGCCACGTCAGGGCAGGTGCTGACGACCGATGCGTCCGGCAATGGTACCTGGCAGACCCCTTCCAGTTCCCTGCCGCCAAGTGGAGCAGCCGGGGGCGATCTCACGGGGACATATCCGAACCCTGCAATCGCTAGCGGGGCCGTGACCTCGGCAAAGATCGCTGATGGCAGCGTGACCCAGGCGAAGATCGCTTCCAATCTCAATGTGGATCAGGTGGACGGCAAGCACGCTTCAGACTTCGCATCGAGTGCGCAGTTTGGGGTGATCGGGGCGACTGCGGTGACCTCCGGCGCGACTCTCGTGTCCGTCAGTGGCACTTGCTCCGGATACCTCGCAACCTCCGGTGCCCACGACGATACTCTGAAGGTCTATTGCACCGCTGGGGTGCTGGAGTGGCGAATCTGCTACGGGAGCACGATCACCGGAGCGGCCATCGGTTCCGGGAGCATGAACATCATCACCTACCCGCACGACACCCCGTTCCAGATAAAGATATACCGCGGGTCCACGAATGCGGTTATCGACCTGTGGGAAAACGACGGCTCGATCAGCGGGTTGTACCGGAAGAACCAGTAGGTATCGTGCGTTCCGGTGCCTCACTCCGCGTTCGATGTGCCTGGCGGCGCTGTCCGCGCCGAAGCAGGTGCATCGTGCCGCGACATAGAACCCTGACTTGACACCTGCATTCGTGCAGGCACTAGAGGTCATTGGGGGACACTATGGGTACCGTGGAACTGCTTGTGCTGATATGCTTGTGCGGGGCTGTGGCCTGCGCGGTAGAGCGTTATGGGGCGGAGTTTCGAGGGGCGTGGGTGACTTCGTGGCATCCGGGGTTCATTACACCCGAAGAGGTGGATGAGACGGTTGCTATGGCTAAGACCGCGGGGCTGAACGCGCTTGTGGTCGAGGTCAGAAAGACCGGGGAGGCGTATTACCGGTCCGAGATCGAGCCGGTTGGGCCGGAGGTGCCGGAGGGGTTCGATCCGCTTGCGTATACGATAGAGAAGGCGCACGCGGAGGGGATGCAGGTGCACGCGTGGCTGGTGGTGTATCGGGTGTGGAAGGGCGAGCCGCGCCTATGGACCCCAAGCACGTGCTGGCGGCGCATCCTGAGTGGCGGAGCGTCAGCTACGACGGCGACACCGAGCATGAAGAGGGCGTCTACGCCGATCCGGGGATTGCGGCGTATCGAGAGCACTTTGCGAGCGTGTGTGCTGATATTGCCGCGCGGTACGCGGTAGACAGCATCCATTTCGATTACGTTCGCTACCCCGGCAGGGAGTGGGGGTATGCGCCGCTCGCGCTGGAGGCCTATCGCGCCGAGACGGGCGCGTCGGGCAAGCCTGAGATGGACGATCCGAAGTGGCTGGCGTGGAAGCGCGATCAAGTGACGGCGATGGTGAAGCTGGTTCGGGAGCGGGTCAAGGCCGCCGCGCCGGACTGCAAGATTCAGGCATCGACGATTCCGTGGGGCGAGTGCCCGCAGGACTTCACCGATTCGGCCGCGTATAACACCGTCTGCCAGGACTGGCGGATGTGGATGGAACGCGGGCTGATCGACGAGAACTGCCCGATGGTGTACGCGCGCGAGTTCGAGGAGACCGGCGCGGCGCACTTCAGGAAGTGGGTGGATGGAGTCAAGCGGTGGAGCTACGGGCGGCCGGCGTACGTCGGGATCGCGGCTATGTGGAACAACGCGGAGCAGATGCTCGCGCAGATCGAGGTCGCCAGACAGGCCGGGCTGCCGGGGTTCGTGCTGTTTTCGTTCGACAAGTCGGATCGGAGACCGGAGAAGGCCGAGGGGCTTGGGAAAGGATTGTACCCGGCGCCGAAGCTGGCGGTCAGAGCTTAGCGGTTCAGGCGCCAGATCTCGAAGTTGAGCACGGAAGCGAACGTGACCCAGACAATGTAGGGCGCGAGCAGCCAGCACGCGGGCGCGGATGCCCTGGCGAACAGCGCCATTGTCACGGCTATCATTATCCACAGCGCGACAATGTCAAGCATCGCCCAGCCCGGCTGCTTCCATCCGAAAAAGATCACCGACCAGAGGAAGTTCAGTCCCAACTGCACCGCGAATGCGATCAGTGCCGGAAGGATCCACCGGCTGCTCGCCCCTGCTCGCCATACCAGGAACGCAGCCACGGCCATCATCACGTACAAAGCGGTCCAGACCGGCGCGAAGAGCCAGGCCGGCGGGGTGAATGCCGGCTTTCGCAGCGCCGCGTACCAGGTGTCGACGACGGCGGGTGCAGTAAACAGCGATCCGGCAAAGCCTACCCCGAGCGTCGCAACCAGGCAGATGACGAGTTTGATCGCATCGCCAAGCATGCTTGTCCTCCATCAAGATGAGGTTCGAGCACATTGTACCATGATCGCTGCTTGAGCAAACGCCGGGCTGCAGGTAGTAGAGCTGCCGGCATAGAAGTAGCAGTGTGAACGACGTTGTTGTAACGGGAGATGATTGCAGACAATGGATATCGTGCAGGTGGGACTTGGGCCTTTGGGGCAGAAGATCGTGCGGTTCGCGCTGGAGCGCGGGAATATCAATATCGTCGCGGCCGTGGACCCCGCGCCGGAGAAGGCGGGTAAGGACCTTGGCGAGCTGTGCGGAGTGGGCAAGCTTGGGGTTGTGGTGAGCAAGGATCTGTCGTCGGCTATGTTTCGGGATTTCCGTTCCGCCTCGCTCCACTCAAATCCCGAAACACACGCGGATGCGGCGGTGCTGACGACCGTTTCCGGCCTGGCGGCTATCGAGCCGCAGATAGCCGAGCTTGCGGCGGCGGGGCTGAATATCGTATCGACGTGCGAGGAGCTGTCGTTTCCGTGGCAGACCGCGCCGGAGATCGCGGGCAATATCGACGCCGTGTGCAAGAAGCATGGCGTGGCGTGTCTGGGGACGGGCGTCAATCCGGGGTATCTGATGGACTTCCTGCCGTCGGCGCTTACGGCGGTGTGCCAGCGCGTGGACAGGATCAAAGTGAGCCGCGTGCAGGACGCGTCTGTGCGGCGGGTGCCGTTCCAGCAGAAGATCGGCGCGGGACTGACGCCGGCGCAGTTTGCGGAGAAGGTCAAGGCGGGCACGCTGAGGCACGTCGGGCTGACCGAATCGATCCACATGATCGCCAGTCGCATGGGCTGGAAGCTCGACAAGACGACCGAGACGCTCGACCCGGTGATCGCGGCATCTGATGTTACGACCGGTTACACGCCGATCAGGGCAGGAATGGCGCGCGGGGTCGAGCAGGTCGGGACGGGCCTGATGGGCGGCAGAGAGGTCATCACACTGGAGTTTCGGGCGGCGGTGGGCGAGCCGCAGTCGTTCGATAGAGTGGAGATATTCGGCGAGCCTGATATCGAGTCCACCATACCCGGCGGGGTCAACGGCGACATCGCGACCTGCGCGATCACTATCAATGCGCTTCGAAGCATCGTGGGCGCGAAGCCGGGGCTGCGGACGATGACGGATATTCCGGCGGTGGCGTACTCGAGTTGAAAGTTCCAAGTTGAAAGTTGAAAGTGGAGATCAGGGAGTCCAGAGCGAAGGGGGCGGTTTGAATGCCGGTCTATGAGGAGCCGAAGGGGTGGGGGTGGGTGCACTATGTGGCTCTGGGGTGCGGCGGATGCCTGGTGCTCGTCCTGATTGTCTTTGTGGGCGGTTCGCTGTTCGTTGGGCACATGGTGTCCAAGACCTTCAGCTCCGGCATGGCGCCGCCTAAGCGCACAGGCCCTTACCACTGGGGCAACTGGAGTTCCGCGGCCAGCGTCAGCATACCTCTTCCCAATGGGCACGGCACGCTCACGTATGGGCACGAGCTGATCGATCCGAGCCTTCACTATGGCGGCGGCAGGGGCTTGCGTCTTGTTGGTCCGAAGGGGACGACTCAGGAGTGGCCGCTGCAGTACAGCGACCAGACGGCGGTGAGGGTCGGCGTGTATTGGCATCCCGCAAAGAACGGGCAGGGGCCGTTCGTGAGGTTCCAGGATGCGACCGGGGAGTCCGTGCTGGATCTCGGGCGGCGTGAGGTCGGGTCGGTCGGGCGCGCGGCGGGAAAGGCATACATGTCCGACTATGCGTACGACGACACGTCGTTCTCGCCCGGCGGCGGTACGACGGAGACAGATGCCAGCGGCAAGACCACCACAACCTTCGAATCCGCCGACGGAACGCCTGCCACAGACGTAACCTCTGCGCTGTCACCGGGCAACTGCACCTACCTTGGCTCGATCATCCGCAGTGGAAACAAGCTGATCTTCAAGGCTGCTCCGTCGGGCGGCAAAGCGGGTCACTAGCCGGTCAGCGCTCGATCTCGATGAACGGCGAGAGGGTGACGCGGTGGCGCAGGGTGTAGACGACCGGGCAGCGCTCCAACGCGAGCTGTTCGACTTCCCTGATCTTGTCGTCGGGCGCGTCGCTTGCCACTCGAAGAATGATTCGGATCTCCTCCATTATGGCGTCGTCGCTGACGCGCTGGGATTGACGGTTGGGCTTTCGCATGATAGACTCCGATTGGACGCTTGATGCGCCCGCACCCTCAGAGAGGAGGTACATTCGTGTACCGTTCAACAACCAGAGTCCTATTTGCGGTCGTGCTTCTGGTGGCTGTCGCCTCGGCTACGGCGCTTGGAGTGACGGTGGCCGATATCGTGGGCCAGGTCAGCCAGTCGAACTATACCGACATATTGGTCAACCAGCTCTACACCCACGTGGGGGATAACAGGAGCTGCCTGGGCGGGCCGGACCACGAGGCGGCCGCCGCCAACATATTCCTCAGCTTCCGGCGCGACGGGCTGACGACCAGATACGACCCGTTTACCTACACAACGGGCGGCACAACCTACAACTGCAAGAACATAATCGCCACCAAGCAGGGAATGACGAACCCCGACAGCATCTACATCCTCGGCGGGCACTACGACGCGAGGAGTCCCGGGGCCGATGATAACGGCAGCGGCACGGCGGGCGTGTTGGAAGCGGCGCGCGTTCTGTCGCACTACGACTTCGACTCGACCATCATCTTCTGCGCGTTCGATTGCGAGGAGTGGGGCATGTGGGGCAGCAAACACATGGCGGCGGACTACGCCGGCCGGCCGATCGCGGGGATGGTCAACCTGGACATGATCTCCTGGAACATGCCTTCCAAGCCCAACCGGGTGCTGCTCTACGGCAACAGTCCCACCATGAAGCAGGGGCTTGGGACCGCCATCACCACCTACTCAAACGGCATCACGTGGTCGGACGGCGGTGATTGGAGCGCTACCGACCACTCCTCGTTCGAGGCATACGGAGCCCCGGCAGTCTGGCCATACGAGGCCCAGAAGCAGGGGAACAGCGATATCCATACCACGCGCGACAACATCGACAGGACCGACGGTTACATCGACTTTGTCTACGCGACGAACATCACGCGCGGCGTGGTCGGCTACATGGCATCGACGGCCGGGCTGATCGGGCCGAGCGCGAGCGTGCCGGAGCCGGGGAGTCTGGCCACGGTGGCTATTGGGCTTGCGTGTCTGCTTGGCTCTGCGCGGAGAAGGCGCCGCTGATCCGGCGTCTTGCCAGGTAGAGTCGGACACGCGCTACTGCGCGGTGCCGGGCAGCGGCTCGACTATCACTGCCGTGCCGTAGGCGACCATTTCGGTCATGCCGGCGTCCACCTCGGTCGTGTCGTAGCGCATACCGATGACCGCGTTGGCGCCCATCTGCTGAGCGTGGCCGAGCATGTAGTCCAGCGCCTCCGAACGCGCGGTCTCGCACATCGAGACGTAGACCTCCACCTGGCCGCCCACGAGTCCGCGCAGGCCCGCCGCGAACTTGCCCGCGATGCTGCGCGTGCGGACGGTGATGCCGCGCACGATCCCCAGATGCTTAACGACGCGATAGCCGTGGACGTCGAATGCAGTAGTGCAGAGTATGCCGTATTGGTTCATTGGTGATCCTCCGTCAGGGATTATTCGCCGTGGGCGGGGCGATTACCTCTAGCAGCCTGCGGACAGACTCGATCCGCGCCGTAGGAGGCGTCTCCCCTCGGGCGACAGCGTCCCGAAGGGATCGCGAGAGCCAGACGGCGGCTCCCGGCGGATTCGGGTTCTGTAGGACCCACGTACACGTGGTCACCAGTTCACCGGGTACACGGAGAGGTTCGAGAAGAAGCAGGCGGCGAGGGTGGCGGTGGCGCCGCCGAGGAAGTCGCCGGCGATCAGGCCCAGGAACAGCGGCAGCATTCGCTTGTAGAGCTTCATTCCGCCGCCGCGGACGATGCAGACTTTGGCGAGCCAGGCGATGAAAAACGGCATCCAGGCGCTGCCTGCCACCGAGGTCGTGGACATGCAGTATCCGGCGGGATGGAACGGCCACCAGACGTAGCGCACCCGCATCAACGACAGGAATATGGTGAACGCGATGCCCAGACCCACACCCATCATCCCGCCGCGGTCGGGCGCTGACGGCACGGTGAGCCAGTTGCTGAGCTTGGTGAAGCTGTTTCTGCCCATCAGGCTGCGCCAGGGCTCGGCCTTTGCAAGCGCGCCGAACTTGGTCCAGACAAAGAGCGCGATGATGAACGATACGACCAGCCCGAACCCCACCGCAATCGTCATCGCGCCCGCAAGCTTGCCGGGCTTGATGCCGACGGCGTCGCCGAACTTGAAGCCGTCGAGCTGGTGCGACATGCAGACGCTGCGGAAGTCCTGCTGAGCGGTCGCCGCTCGCACGTAGGTGAGCGCCGTCAGATCGGATCCGTGGAACGCCCCGCTGCCTCCGAACGAAACGAAGAGCTGGAGCCCGTCCACCTGCGGGCCGACCGGCCAGGCGTTGCCGGTCTCGGCCCGGATTCGCGTCGCCGCAAGCAGGTAGAGCAGCATAATGATCACCCAGACAGTGGCTACGATGACGCTCGCGCCCGCCATGACGGTGAATACAATCATAAACAGCATGCTGAATGCCAGGCCGGTACAGGCGAGCCGATAGCCCCGGGCGTCGGCGTCGTTGTCGGGATTGCCTCCGAAAGCCGCCCTCCAGACATCGGCGAGGTGCCGTCGCGACACCCAGAGGCTCACGCCCGCCAACCCCAGGAACGCGCCCGCCGCCTGAAATGATAGCCACGGGAACGTGCTCTGCCCGCCGACCGTTCCCGCCGACCAGCCCGTCGCCGCGCCCCACACGGCCGCGAGTTTGTGCGCGATGTAGAAGAACCAGCAGCTAAAGACCACCTCGGTCGAGAGAAGGTAGCCGATGCCGATCACGAACGGGAAGAACGTCACCACCACCGGGTTCATCGCGTTCCAGGGCGGGTTGGCGAAGCTGGCGGACAGGTCGGTGGTCCGCGTCCAGATCCTCGGCATGGCGGGGTAGTTCATTGCCAGACTGTTCCACCAGACGATTCCGAACGTGGCGACCGTGCCGATCCAGAAGAACCTGTCGCGCAGCACGGGCGCCTGGTCCCTGGCGATTTCCAGCGGCAGGGTGACTGTCGGGAACGGCAGGTGCTCGCGCTCGATCCACTGTCTGCGGATTATGTACATCAGGCTCAGAGTCGAGATCGTGAACACGAACATGAACCCGCACCAGACGATGATCTGTCCGGCCCAGGCTTGGAAGTCGATGGTGGAGTTGCCGTTGTAGAAAGCCTTGAGCGCCTCGGGGTTGGACTGCACCATCCATCTAGCTATGAAATTGCCAGGCATGAACTTGTCGAACAAGGCCGCCCAGCCGTTTGTGTCGCTGGCGAAATAGTGAGCGGCGGTGATGGTCGGTATGAGGAAGTGCATTCCGCCGGAGCTTGAGAGCACCGTCGAGACCGCGCTCATTACGTAGATGGTCAGCAGCTCGGCGGGCGCGAGTCGCAGGCCGGGGGCGATGCGAGTCAGGCCGATGTTGAGGAAGACCAGCGCGAACAGGATGCTGAACGCGCCCACTGGGATGGAGGTGTTCGCGAGGGCGGTGTGGCCGCGAGTTCCCACGACCAACTCGGCGTAGTGGATCCATAAGTCGATCAGCACGGTGACGATGAGGCCGATCACTATCGCGCGCACCGTTACGCCCGACGCCCCTCGCGGCTTCATTGCCGGTTCTGCTTCGCCTTTTGTCACTACAGGACTAGCCACTCATCATCCCCTACAGTAGATTATACATGAGGAATGGGGTGATTAACAAGCGCTGCGAAACGCCCTTCGATACGCGCGCTCCGCGCGCTAATCAGGGCCAGCGGGGTTTGGCCGCCGGAGGCGGCGGGTGGCCGTCTGCAAGAGTGCCGGAGCCCTCTTGCATCAGTGACGCGGGGCCGACGTTGCTCTTGCATCATATCTGGAATGACAGAAAGCAGACGGAAACGCGACGCTGTCGTGATGTTTGGCGGGAACTCATATATAATGGGTATCGTCGAGTAAGCGTAAAGGAGGTCGATTGGGATGAGGAAGACTGGAATTGTCTGGTTGGTGATTGCGGCGGTGCTGGTCGCGGTGTGGATTGGTGGCACCGTAATGGCACAGCGCGAGAGGCCTGAGCCGGCGCCGAGACCGCCGATTCAGGGACCGCCGATCATGATGAAGGCCGGGTCGGCGGGAGTGTTCGTGTTGACGGGCAATGTGTTGACGAAGTATGACGCCGGCCTCGCGCAGAAGGGCAGCGTCAAGCTCGAAGTCGAGCCTATCGAGACCGAGAACGGGCCGCGGCCGATGCTGCCGCCTCCGACGCACATGCTGCTCAGCCCAGGGACGAACGAGAAGGTGCTGGTGGTGATCGGCGACCGGTTCTTCAGCGTCAACGCGGAGTCACTCGCGATCGTGGCCAAGGTCAAGCTGCCGATGCCGCCGGCTCCGCAGCCTCCGACCGGCGACAACCCGACGCCGCCGGATAACGGCGGCGACCAGCCCCGGATGGGGCCTCGCGATCCGATGCGACCAGGGCCGCCGATGCCGGTTGGGCTCGAGCTGCAGGGCAACGTGCTCTATATGATACGCGGCCCGCAGATCCTTGGGGTCAACATCAATGACGGCAAGATAGTCGGGCCTGTCGCGCTGCCTAAGCTGCCCGCGCCGGACGAGGGCGGGTAGGTTTCTATCTGATGCGTCGGGGCGGGAAACGGGCTCCGACGCATCAGGAACTGCGCATCGTACGGCGTTGGGAGGTCGGGGCGAAATGCGTGCCCCGACGGATCATGCGAAATGAAGAATCTGTTTGCGGGAATGCTCACGCTGGGCCTGCTGGGCGTGCCGACGGCGCCGGCGCTGGGCCAGAACACGAATCAGATAACGGTCGTCAGTCCGGATAGCGTTGCGCAGGGGGCGAGCGGTGTCGTCGTGACGTTCACTCTGGACACCGACGTGCCGCCCGCGCCGCCTGCGGGCGTGATGCCGGACAGCGTTAGACTCGGCACGATCGCGGGCGGTTCGGTGACGCATTCGAGCCAGTACACTGTCACGGCGGCGTTCAACATCCCGGCCGATGAGCCCGTGGGCGCGAAAGACGCGACGGTCACGTTCACCACGCCGAACGGGCAGCTTGTGTTCTCCAAGTCCGCGGGGTTCACCGTGGCCACCGGAACCGACGTGCCTCCCGGCATCACCCAACAGCCGCAGTCGCGAACCGCTGCCCCGGGCGGGTTCGTGATGTTCACGGTGGCTGCCTCCGGGACGGCGCCGCTGAGCTACCAATGGAAGAGGAACGGTAGCAGCGTGGGCGGGGCGACGTCCGCGTCGCTGACGATAGATCCTGTGCTGGCAAGCGACGCGGGGAGCTATCGGTGCGTCGTAACCAACGACTTCGGCACGGCCGATTCGAATGAGGCGGTGCTGACCGCATCGAGCATACCGTGGGAGGGCTATCTCATCGTCGATACGGGGCAGACGAAGTGTTATAACGCCAGCAGCGAGATCGCGGCGCCGTTGCCGGGGCAGGCGTTCTATGGGCAGGACGCGCAGGTCGCGGGTCGTCAGCCGAGCTACACGCTCAGCGGGGACGGGCTGACCGTGCAGGACAACGTCACCGGGCTGACCTGGCAGCGCAGCCCGGATACGAACGGCGACGGGACGATCGATGCCTCGGACAAGCTCACTCTCACTCAGGCCCAGGCGCGCCCCGCCGCGCTCAACTCGGCCCACTACGGTGGGTTTGCCGACTGGCGGCTGCCGACGATCGAGGAGCTCTATTCGCTGATCGACTTCCGCGGCGCCGACCCGAGCGGCTATTCCGGCACCGATACGTCGGGCCTGACGCCGTTCATCGACAGGACCCACTTCCAGTTTGCTTACGGGGATACGAATGCCGGCGAGCGGATAATAGACTCCCAGTACGCGTCGAGCAACCTGTATACCGGCCCGAACTGGGGCGGCGAAGGCGGGAAGCTGTTCGGAGTCAACTTCGCCGACGGCCGGATCAAGGGGTACGGCTTGAACGTCGGCGGCTCCGCCAAGACGTTCTTCGTGCAGTGCGTGCGGGGGAACACCAACTACGGGGTCAATGACTTTGCCAACAACGGCGACGGGACCGTTACCGACCGCGCGACCGGGCTGATGTGGGCGCGGTCGGACAGCGGGTCAGGCATGAACTGGCAGGATGCGCTGGCCTGGGTCCAGACGAAGGACTCCGAAAACTACCTCGGCCACAACGACTGGCGGCTGCCGAACGCCAAGGAGCTTCAAAGCATAGTGGACTATACGCGCTGTCCGGATGCGACCGGTTCGGCGGCGATCGACCCGGTGTTCAACGCTACGTCGTTTGCCAACGAGGACCATCAGACCGACTATCCGTGGTATTGGACCAGCACGACCCACGCCAGCTACAACGGGATGGGCGCGTCGGGGGCCTATGTCTGCTTCGGCAGGGCGATGGGCTATATGGACGGCGGATGGGTGGACGTGCACGGGGCGGGCGCGCAGCGCAGCGATCCCAAGAGCGGCAGCCTGTCGAGCTACACCTACGTTCCCTACGGCTACTACAACTCCGTCGCACCTCAGGGCGATGCGATCCGTATATTCAACTACGTCAGGCTCGTGCGGGACGTTGTTGTTACGAGCGTATCCAATGCCAAGCAAGCCAAGGACCTCACGGACGGGTCCTACGTGAGCGTCTCCGGCCAGGTTGCCACGAGCGACGGGTCCGACTTCGACGGATGTTTCTACGTCGAGGACGTCGACAGGTCCAGTGGGATACGCGTGATGACCTCCAGGCCGGTGACGGGGCTGCAGCGCGGGAGCACGGTGAGCGTCCAGGGCCGGCTGACGACGACATCTTCGGGAGAGAGGCAGATAGCGGGCGCCGTCGTGACTGTGTCGGCGCAGTGAGCTATACTATAGAACTGGATGCTGAAACGAGTTCAGCATGACACAAGAACTGGATGCTGAAACGAGTTCAGCATGACACAAGAACTGGATGCTGAAACGAGTTCAGCATGACACAAGAATTGGATGCTGAAACGAGTTCAGCATGACACACGGTGAGATGAGTCACGTATTGATCGCGGATGATGATAAGGACCTCGTGGAGGGGCTGCGCTGGTATCTGGAGGCGGAGGGCTTTGAGGTCACGTGCGCGAATGACGGCACTTCCGCGCTTGCCGAGTTCCGAAGCGGCCGGCCCGACGTGGTGATACTCGACGTCATGATGCCGGGGACGGACGGGATGGGCGTGTGCGAGGAGATCCGGCGCGAGTCGGACGCCTACGTGATGATGCTGTCGGCGCGGGACGGCGAGATCGATAAGGTGCGCGCGCTGTCGATAGGCGCGGACGACTACATGACCAAGCCGTTTCACATCTCGGAGCTTGTGGCGCGGGTCAAGGCGCTGCTTCGGCGCGGGCGTGGCACTACGCCCGAAGAGCCGAAGAGCTATCAGTGGAAAGACCTCAAGGTGCTGGTCGATGAGCGGCGGGTGGCGGTGAAAGGCGTTGTTATCGAACTGACAAGCATGGAGTTCGGCCTGCTCGTGACGCTGATGCGGCGGCCGCGGGTGGTGTTTTCACGCGACGAGCTTGTGAAGGCGGTTTGGGGCGATGAGTTCTACGGCGAGACGCGGCTGGTGGACAACCACGTCTACCACCTGCGCGAGAAGCTCGCCGGGGCCGGGATTGGCACGGTCCCAATAGTCACGGTCAGGGGTGTCGGCTATGCGTTTCGTCCCGAGGATTAGCGTAGGCGCGCAACTGACGGCGGCAATCCTGCTCGCGATCGTGCTGAGTTGGGTGCTCAGCGCGGGGACGTCCTCATACGTGCAATACCAGCGGCTGCGCTCGCTGCGCCAGCAGATGCTTGCGCGGCCCGACCTCTATCCCGTGCCCATTCCGGAGCCGAGGTTCAGCTTCTGGGATTTCCTGGTTGGCCCCAGGCCGCAGCTTGCGCCTCCTCCGAACCGCCCGCCCGCGCAGCAGCCGGGGCAGCGTCAGCAAGTCGTTCCGCAGCCTGTTCCTCAGCAGGGGCTTCCGCCGCAAGGCGTGCGGCCTTACCAGCCGCTTGGGCCGCCTCCGGCAGGTGTTCGGCCGTATCAGCCGAACGGTTTTCCGCCACAGGGCGCCAGGCCGTTTCCGCCGCGCGCCGGTGTGCGGCCGTATCAGCCTGATCGGCTGCCGGTCCAGCCCAATGTCGGGGCGGCGCCGAATCCGCTTCCGCCCGGTGGGCAGCCTCCGCCGGAGGAGCGGGGGCCGGGTATCGGAAGCGTGCTGGCGATGCGGGGCGCGATTGCGCTGCTGCTGGCGTTGGCGGCGGGAAAATGGTTGAGCTGGCGGTTCTCGCGAAGGCTCAATGAGCTGGCGAAGGGCGCGGGCGCGTTCAACGCGGGCGATCTGCGCTATCGCGTGCCTGAGACCGGCGACGATGAGTTTACTCAGGTGGCGGCGGCGATGAACAAGATGGCTGAGCGCGTCTCCAAGCAGATTCGCGCCCTAGAGGATGATGCGGAGAAGCGGCGGCAGTTTCTGGCGGACGTTGCACACGAGCTGCGCGGGCCGGTTGCGACAATACGGACGATGGCCGGTGCGCTCGGCGACGGCGTAGCGGAGGAGCCGGATCGAAAGGCGCGGGCGGTCGGATCGCTGGTGCGAACGTCTGAGCGGCTGCTGCAGTTGGTCAACGATCTGCTGGAGCTTGCCAAACTCGATCTCAAGGAACTGCCGATCCACCGGCGAAAGGTCGATCTGCGTGAGCTTGCGGCGGCGGCGACCGAGTCTCGCGCGGCGGCGGCGTCTCAGGCGGGGATTACGCTGCATGGAGTCGATGCGGGGGAGGCGGTGACGGCACTGGTCGATCCCGACCGGTTCACGCAGGTGCTCGACAACCTGCTCGATAACGCGATCAGCTACGCAGGGAGCGGGGCGCACGTTCGTGTGAGGCTCGAAGGCGGAGCGGCGGCGCGGGCGATTGTCGAGGACAACGGCCGGGGCATTCCACCGGTGCACCTCAAGCGCATTTTCGAGCCGTTCTACCGTGTCGATACCGCCAGGACCACCGCCGAAGGCCACAGCGGGCTGGGATTGCGGATCAGCCGGGGGCTGGTGAGCGCGATGGGCGGGGAGTTGACGCTGGCCAGCACGGAAGGTAAGGGAACGAGGGCGGTTATCTCCTTCGAATGAATTCGAGGCAACGCAGTACGAAGTCCGCCTTCGCGGACTGGGTCTTCTTTACAGCCAGCCATTGCGGCCATATAATACCTGGGAGCCTGCAGCAAAGGGCCAATCGGAGGTTGCTACAATGGCCGCGCTTCGCAATATAAGCTCCCCGGAGCGAGGGGTGCTCGTGCTCGATACGGACTGCCGGGTGGAGTTCGCCAACACTCGCGCGGCGGAGATACTGGGGGCGTCCGTTGGTGATCTGCTGGGCAACGAGTTGCCGGGCACGATCTCGCGGCGCCCGGTCGCGGATGATGAGGTCATCGACGACGTCATCGAGGGACTTGCGCAGGGCGGCGTCTTTCACCGATATTCCACTCCCGTCTATGCGGCTGACGGCGCGGTCGCGGGGCGGGTCGAAATCCTCAGCGACATCACCGCGCGCCGCGAACTCGAAAAGGAAATCCTCGACCGCAACACCGAGCTTGCCGAGCTTAACGTGCAGCTAGAGGATGCGCAGGAGCAGTTGATCGCGTCGGAGAGGCTGCGCGCGCTTGGTGAGATGGCGGCGGGGGTCGCGCACGACATCAATAACGTGATCGGGATCATCCTCGGGAACGCTCAACTCGCAAAACGGAAGCTCAATGAGGCAGACGCGGTGCGTCAGAGCATCGACGCCATCGAGCTTGCGGCGCGCGATGCGGCGGATACAGTTCGGCGGCTGCGTGAGATCGGCAAGCCGATGGACGCGGCGGGTTACGCGCCGGTCGATCTCAACGGGGTTGTCGAGGATGTCGTGAAGGCGGCGATACCGGCGTGGCGCGAGCAGGAATCGACACGCGATCAGCACATATCGGTCGAGACCGAGCTTGCGGCCAACGCAGTGATTCTGGGGAACGCGTCGGAGCTGCGTGAGGCGCTGGCGAACGTGCTGCTCAACGCGGTTCAGTCGATGGAGTCGGGCGGGACGATCAGAGTGATACACGGCGGTGGGGGAGAGCCACGTCGATCTTGCGGTCGCCGACACCGGCATCGGCATGAGCGGTGAGACCCGCAGCCGCGTGTTCGATCCGTTCTTTACGACTCGCGGCGCCGAGGGGACCGGCCTGGGCATGAGCATGGTGGACGCGATCGCGATAAGGCATCGGGGGAAGGTGATCGTGGAGTCCGAGGAGGGGAAGGGGACGAGCGTGACGATGAGGTTTGGTCGCTGATGTCGGAGGTCCGAGGTCAGAAGTCAGAAGTCCCCGGTTCCTTCACGGGCCAGGACCACTTGCGCTTGAGGAAGCGGCGGTTGAGCCAGTTGATGAGGTCGTCGATGTAGGTGTGCATGATCGGGATGTCGAACAGGCTCAGGATCGTGCCGATGATCAGGCCGCCGAGGATCACCGTTCCCAGCGGCTGGTAGGCGTCCATGCCCGTCTTGGGAAGAACGCCACGGGGATCATGACGATGATCGTGATCATCGAGGTCATCAGGATCGGCCGCAGCCTCTGCGGGCAGGCCTCCATCACGGCCTGGTCCCTCGGAACGCCCCGGTCGCGATAGCGCGCGATCATGTCGATGAGCAGGATGGCCGTGGTGATGTCCATGCCGGTGAGCACGATGACGGCCATGATCGAGACGGTCGAGAATGCCTGGTGCGCCAGGAACAGCGCCACAAACACACCCGAAAGCTCCAGCGGCAGCGAGAAGACCATCTGCAGCGGCTGGATGAACCCCCTGAACTGCGCCACCAGCACCAGGAAGATGAAGATCAGCGCGACTGCCAGACCTCGCAGCAGCCGCGCGAAGCTGTCCATCATCTGGGTCATGTCGCCGCGCGCCTCGAGGCCGTAGCCGGGCGGGAAGTTGACCTTCGCCATCGTCGCCATCATCAGGTCCATCGTGACGTCCATCGAAGGCTTGTCGCCGGGGCCTTTGCGGTAGTAGCCGTTGACGGAGACCACCCGGCGGAGGCCGTCGTGCTCGATGAGGGTGGGGGCGGGCTCGCGGACGATGTTGGCGACGCTCTTGAGCGGGACCTGCCTGCCGTCCGGCGTGGTGATGTAGACGCTGCCGAGGTCGGTGGCGGTTGCGGCGGTCGTTGGGATCGTATCGCACCAGCACGGTGTCCTGGCGGACGTTGGGCAGGCGGTACCATTCGTTGGTAAGCCCGCCCTTGAGCGCGTAGTAGGCCTGCTGGGAGATGTCCTCGGGTGAGAGGCCGAGGGCTTCGCGCGCGCTCGGGGATGACGTCGATCTTGTATGACGGCTGCGCCATGTCCCAGCTCGTCGCGGACTGATACATGCCCTTGGTGTGGTTCGCGATGTCGAGGATCTGCTGGCCGATCTGGTTGAGGACGTTCAGGTCCTTGCCGTAGAGCACGACCGAGACCGGCGCGAGCGAGCTTGCCATCACGTCCGAACCCATCTCCTTGATCTGCAGCCGCCGGATGCCGGGGATTGTGCGCGTCGCCTCCTTCTGGACCGCGTCCATTACCTGCCAGATCGTGCGGCGTGCGGTGCGTCCTTGTCGGAGAATGTGAGCATCATCGTGGCGGCGTTGACCTGCGGCATGGCGTAGCCGGTGAAGACCGGGTTGAACGACTCGAACATGGTCTCGGTGCCGATCTCGGTGGAGACCTTCTCGATCTCGGGGTACTTGGCGATGATCTTCTCGAGGGCTGTCGTGGCGCGCTCGGTCTCGGCGAAGCTCGTGCCCGGCGCCATCTCCAGCACGCCGTAGGCCTGGCCCACGTCGGCCAGCGGCATCATCTCCGAGCCGATGAAATGGTAGAACGTGAAGCCGATGATCACGGTGGCGAGGATTCGCGCCATGTTCGAGAAGCGGTGGCTGAGCATCCAGCGGATGATGTTGGCGTAGCCGCGCTCCATCCGGTCGAGCGCGTGCTGGACCGGGCCGAGGACTGCGGCGATAGAGCCACTTGCTTCGCTCGGTGTCGAGTTCGGCGTGCGGCTTGAGCAGGTTCGCGCAGAGGAGCGCGGTCAGCGTGAACGAGACCAGCATCGAGGCCAGCAGCGCGAGGATGATCGGCCATACCAGCTCCACGAACATCTGCTGCACTATCCCGCCGCAGAACAGCAGCGGCGAGAGCGCCAGCACGAGCACGACTGTGGACGCGATGACCGCCAGCCGCACCTCGGCGATGCCGTCGATGGTGGCGGTCTTGGGGTCCTTGCCCATCCGCATGTGCCGCTCGACCGCGTGGATGTCGATGATCGAGTCGTCCACCAGACCGCCCGATTGCCAGCAGCAGGCCGATCAGCGTGCCGGAGTTGAGCGTCATGCCCATCGCGCTGAGTCCCGGCCATCGCCATCGCGAGCGAGATCGGGATTGTGATCAAGCGCGATCAGCGTGCCGCGCCACTCGCCGAGGAAAAGCAGCACCGCGATGGCCGTCGAGCACTATCGCCAGCCCCAGCTCCTCGAACATGTTCTTGAAGAGGATGTCGACGAAGTGGGCGTTGTCGTAGGCGACCTCGAAATGACGCCGGGGTTCTCGCTTTCGAGCTGCCGGAGGACCTTTTCGACGGCGGGCACGACCTGCGCCGAGCTTGCCTCGGGGTCCTGCACGACGGCGGCCTCGATGGCGTCCTTGATCTTGCCGTGATCCACGAAGTGATAGGCGCTGCGGCGCTCCCAGTGTGTGTCGATGACGCGGGCGACATCGCGGACGTAGACCGTTTTGGGTTGGGAGAGGGTGGCGGTGCCGGAGGACCCGCCCCGACCCTCCCCGCTGCGGGGAGGGAGTCTTCCGACCCCACCCCGACCCTCCCCGCTGCGGGGAGGGGGGAGGTGGTGATCGGGTAGTTGAGGACGGTGCGGGCGTTGGTGGCGTGGGAGTCGACGCGGACGATGGACTCGTTGGGGCCGTGGGTGAGCACGCCGGCGGACTTGGCGACGTTGTAGCGGTCGATGGCGTTCTTGACGTCGAGGATCGAGAGCTTATACGCGGCGAGCTTGTCGCGGTCAACGATCACCTGCAACTGCCGCTTGAACCCGCCGAACGGCACGACCGAGTAGACCTGCGGGATGGTCTTGATGCGGTTCACGACCTCGTTGTCCACGAACTCGCGCAGTCGGGTCTTGTCCCAGCGCGAGTCGCCGGTGACGCGAAGCGAGAGGATGGGCAGGTTGAGCGGGTCGATCTGCAGCACCCAGGAGGGCTTGAGGTTCGCGCCGGTGGCGGGCAGGTTGGCCTGGACGACGTTCATCAGGCTCTGCACGTCGAAGAGCGCCTTCTTCATGTCCGTGCCGTAGTTGAACTCCAGGCTGACGATGGCGAAGCCGTCCTGGGAGGTCGAGCGGATGTAGTGCAGGTTCTTGACGTTGACGAGCTGCTCCTCGATGGGCTTGGCGACGTAGAGCTCCATCTCCTGCGCGCTCAGGCCGGGCATCATCGTGACGACGCCGATCATCGGGCTTTCCACGTAGGGCATGAACCGGCGCGGGCGTGTAGAACCCGACGGCCAGGATCGATGAGATGATGACGGCGAGGTAGAACGCGATGATGACATAGGGGTGCTCGATGGACCACTTGTGGATCATGTGCAGGGCGTTGAGCGCATGCGTCTCGCGCGCGATTTCCCAGGGATGTGGCTGCTCGTCGCGCTCGTTCATTTGCCTGCTCCCCGCACGGACACGGTGTCGCCGTCTCTGAGATAGGTGTTGCCGCGGTAGATGACCTCGTCACCGTCGTTCAGGCCGGAGGTGATCTCGATGCGGTCGCCGTCGCTGGGGCCGGTGGTGACCATGACCAGATGGGCTTTCTTGCTGCCGCCGGTGGTCTTGGGCACAAGGTCCATGTCGCACTTGGGGCACTTGCCGGGCTTGTCGCTGGTGACTTCGGGGTGCATGGTGCAGTAGTAGATGGTCTTGCCGGTGTGGGCTTCGGTTCGGGCGACCCAGACGGCGTCCATACCGTCCTTCTGGACCATCGCGCTCGCCGGGATCGGAGATCCCGGTCGGGCTGTGCGAGACTGCTATGTCCAGCGTGACCGAATCGCCCGGCAGCAGAGTGTGGCCGGGGTTGGGAACGGCGGCCTCGACAATCGCGGTCCTGCTGGCCTGGTCCGCGAGCGGGGAGATAGAGGTCACTTTGGTGTTGATTGTGAGCTTGGGGTCCTTGGCGAAATGCGCGACTACGGGCGCGCCGAGGCGGATCGCGTCGATGTCCTTGTCGGAAACGTTTGCCTGCAGACGGATCTGGCCGGTCTGGGTGATGTCCGCGATGGCGGTGGTCGGCGTGACGAACTGGCCGGGGCTGACGTAGCGCTTGGTGACCGCGCCGGCAAACGGAGCCTTGATGTATCGGTATTGGTCTATTGTGGAGGCGGTCAACGCCGCGGCCTGGGCCTGACGAGCGACCGCCGATTTGGTCTTGATGTCAGTTCCCGCGCCCGACAGCGCGGCTTTGGCCGCCTCGGCCCGCTGCTTGGCTGCGGAGAGCATCGAAGTCTTGGTGGCTACGTCGGCTTTGGAGGCGTCAACGTCGGCCTTGGCCTGCTCCAGCGCGGCCTGCTTGTTGCCGAGCTCGGCCTCGGCGGCGATGGACTGCGCTTTCTGCGAATCGTATTCCTGGGCGGATACTGAAGCCCTGCTCGTAGAGCGTCTTCTCGCGAACGATCTGCGACTGCCAGTAGTCGAGGTTGGCCCCGGCGCTCTTGACGTCCTGCTGGCGCTGCGCGACGGCTTTCTCGGCGGCTGTTACGCCGGCCTTTGCATGCGCCAGGTCGCTTGACGCGGCCTCGATCTCGGCCTGGGATGCGGCGTAGTCGGCCTTCGCGCGGGCGGCGTTGTATTGGGCGGTCGGAACCTGCGTGGCGGCGGCGGCCTGATTGGCGATAGCCTCCGCGACCTTGCTCTGAAGGTCGGGAGAGTCCACCACAGCTATGAGCTGGCCGCGCGTGACCCTGTCGCCGTTGTAGACCGTGAGGCTCTTGAGATAGCCCTCGACGCGGGGGTAGATGACCTGCTCCTGCCAGGGCGCGACGGAGCCGGTGTAGGTCACCCGCGCGACGAACGGCCCCGAATGAACGACCTCGGTCTCGACCGGCGCCGCCCCGACCGGCGGCTTCATCGTGGTCATATCCATCGCCTGGGATTCCAGCACGCTCATCGAGCCGGGATGCCTGGCTTTCCACGCCCTAACGGTAAAGCTCGAGCCGGCAAAAAGAACGACCAGCAGCAGGATCGCCCAGAAGTGCTTGCGTATGCTCTTGCTCATCGTTGTCGGTCTCCTTATTACTAGATACGTCCGTTTTGCGCTTAAGTTCCTGCTTGGTGCCATGTGTCACAAAGCGTATTATACTACAGCTTGTACTTGCTACTTACCCAGCGGTGCAATACAATAGACAGGTATTGGCCGGGGGTGGGGGAGATTGCCTGACAGCAAGAGCATACTCATAATCGACGACGAGGCGGGCATGCGGGACGTGATCTCGCGGCTGTTCGCGGAGTCGGGCTGTGAGACTTCGGCCGCGCCCGACGGCGCGGCGGGGCTTGCCGCGGCGAATGGCGGTGAGTTCGACCTCGTCGTCCTCGATATGAGCCTGCCGAAGATGAGCGGGCTAGATGTGCTTGCCGGCATCAAAGAGCACAAGCCCGGCCTCCCCGTCATCATGATCACCGCCTACGGCAGCACCCAGACCGCGATCGAGGCGATGCGGCTTGGGGCCTACGACTTTATCACCAAACCGTTCGAGCTTGACGAGCTTCAGATGCTGGCGGAACGCGCGCTTGAGCAGCGGCGGATCATTGATGAGAACCGCTACCTGCGCGGCGAGTTGCGCAGGAAGTACGGGTTCGATAACATCATCGGGTCCAACCCCGAGGTCCAGCGGGCGTATGTGACCGCCGCGCGCGCCGCCGCCACCAACGCGACCGTGCTCATCCTCGGCGAGACCGGCACCGGCAAGGAGTATCTCGCGCGCACGATCCATTATCAGAGCAATCGCGCGGACGGGCCGTTCGTGAAGGTCAACTGCACTGCTCTGCCGGAGAACCTGCTGGAAAGCGAGCTGTTCGGGCACGAGAAGGGCGCGTTCACGAACGCGATCGCGCGGCACATCGGGCGGTTCGAGACCGCGAACAAGGGTACGATCTTTCTCGACGAGATCGGGGATATTCCGGCGTCGGTGCAGACCAAGCTGCTGCGGGTGCTGCAGGAGAAGCAGTTCGAGCGCGTGGGCGGCAGCGAGACGCTGAGCGTCGACGTGCGCGTGATCGCGGCGACCAATCGAGACATCGAAGACGCGATGCGCAAGAAGGAGTTTCGCGACGATTTATACTATCGGCTCGCCGTGATCAGCCTCAGGCTGCCGCCGGTTCGCGAGCGCGGCGCGGACATCGAGGTGTTCGCACACCATTTCCTGTCCGCATACGCCGACGAGACCGGCAAGCGGGTGCGCAAGTTCTCCGATGAGGCGATGGTCGAGCTTAAGGCCTATCATTGGCCGGGCAATATCCGCGAGCTCGAGAACGCCGTGGAGCGGGCGGTGATATTGTGCAATGGGGAGACGATTCGACCGGAGCATTTGATGCTGCCCCTCCCTGTATCGCCCCCTGAGAGGGGGGGTGATGTTTCGGGATCTCCGCTGCGCTCAGATCCCGAAACACCTGAAACACCTGCACCTGTCGTCTCGGCCGCTCCTGTTACGTCCGAGCAGGGTGATCCTTACCCGGCGGACGCGTCGCTGCGGGATGTGGAGAAGATTCACATCGAGCGAGTGCTGGGCGACTGCGGGTGGAACCAGTCCGCCGCCGCGCAGGTGCTGGGTATAGACCGCAAGACGCTTCGAAATAAGATACGGGAGTTCAAGCTGAAGAGGGCGTGATCGGAGGTTCAAGATGGCCAAGCTGCGCGACCAAGTGTTGGACCTGATGGAGATTCGCCGGCTGGAAATGACCCGGGGCTGGCGGGCGGTGCGGAACTGGGCTGCATTTGGTGCACTCCTCGCAATGGCGGTAGCAAGCGGTTTCGTGGGTGAAGTCAGTCCCGCCGCAGGCTACGTCCCTCTTGCCCTTGTGGTTGCGATTGTGCCGTTCCTGCTCGGTAGGTTCGTTGGGCGACGGCAGCAGCGAGGGGCCGCCAGAGGCGGCTGATGGTCGCCGCCGGGGGGGCGGAGTCCCCCTGCATCGGGTCTGAGCTCTCCACTTTCCACTCTCGACTCTCCACTATTGCTCACTTTCCGCTTAAGTCCCGTGCCGCTCGTGCCGATACTGGTCCTGTTACCAGGTTGCATCCGCCGCAGAGCGGAGTGGAAAGGGTGTTGTATGCAGGGCGCATTAGCGCAGAGGCAGCAGTTACGCGCCATCCCCGTTCAGATTCAGGCCAATGCCATTCTCGACATGAGCCTGATCGAGCTCAGCGAGTTCATAGAGACCGAGGCGGTCGAGAACCCCGCGCTCTCGGTCAAAGAAGGTTCCAGATGCCCCGTATGTGGGTTCGTCACGGGCGAGAAGGCGTGCCCGGTGTGCAGCGCGTCGATGAAGGCGGTCGAGCCTGACCTCGCCAGCCTGAGCGAGCGCGAGCATCTCGAGCATGCGCGCACGGCCATCAGTGCCGAGCCGGCATTCGATCCGTTCCGCACGGTCGCTTCGACCATCAGCCTCACGGAATACCTCAAGCAGCAGGCGCGGATGAGCCTTGCCGGACGCAAACTCAGGATCGCGGAGTATCTCATCGACTCGCTTGACGACGACGGCTATTTCCGCGAGTCGCTTTTCGAGACCGCGGAGGAGTTCGCCGCGGCGGTGCCGGAGGTCGAGGAGGTGCTGGGGATCGTCCAGAGCTTCGATCCGTCCGGAATAGCCGCGCGCGACCTGCGGGAGTGCCTGCTGATTCAGCTTCGGACGCTCGGCGCGACTGGAACGACGGTGGCCGACGCCGAGCGCATACTAATGGATCACTGGGAGGCGTTTTCGAAGCTGCGGTTCAAGGCGATCGCGGGCAAGATGGGAGTCACGGTCGGCGTCGTCACGGAGGCGGCGGATTTCATCAAGGACCGGCTGACGCCGTACCCGGCCTCGATGTATTGCCGGCCGTTCGGTGAGCTGGCGCCCAATGAGACAGCGGCGGTCGTGCCGGATGTGATATTGCACGCCAGGAGTGAATCGGTGACGGTCGAGGTGCTGGACTCGCACAGCCGGCTGCTCGGTATCGATGGGACCTACCACGACCTCTACGGCTCGATCCGCAAGGGCGATTCGTATCTCAGCGACGAGGACTGCCGGCACATCCGCGAGCACGTGGAACGCGTGAAATGCATCCTGGAAGCGATTGCGCTGCGCAGGAAGACCCTCACGCGCGTGGCGACCTATATCGCGGACTACCAGCAGGGGTTCCTGCTTCACGGCCCGTCGCAGCTTCGGCCTCTGCGGCAGAAGGATGTCGCGAAGGCGTTGGAAGTGCACGAATCGACTATCTGCCGCGCGGTGGCTGGGAAGTACTGCAAGCTGCCGTCCGGGGAGACGGTGTCATTCGAGGTGTTCTTCGATTCCGCGATGCCGGTGCGCAACATGATCCGCGAGATCATCGCACGCTCCACCGAGCCGCTTTCGGACGGTGAGATAGCCCGCAAACTCGCCGAACAGGGGACGCAGATCGCGCGAAGGACGGTCGCCAAGTATCGAGAGCAGCTCAGGGTGCTGCCGTATCAGCTCAGGGCAGCATAAACAATGACGAATTAGGAAATACGGAATACGAATTGGAGCCAGACTTGTAGGCCGCCATTCGTATTTCGCAACTCGTGATTCGCAACTTCATTCCGTGTCCCGGAGCTTGTAGCCCATGCCGGCGACGGTGATGATGTAGGTGGGGTTGGTGACGTCGTCCTCGATCTTGCGGCGTAGCCTGCCTATGTGGACGTCCACCGTGCGGGAGTAGACATCCTCCGCCCGGGTTTCCCACACGTTGTTGAGCAGTTGGTCGCGCGAAAGCACGCGGCCGGCGTTTTCGGCTAGCGCCTTGAGCAGCCGGAACTCCGTGGGCGACAGCGAGACGATCGCGCCGTTTCTTCTCAGCTCGCAGCCGGCAAGATCGACGATCAGGTCCCGGATGTACAGCGGCTTGGACCTGGATTGGCGCTTGCGATAGGCGGTTTCGCGACGGAATGCGGCCTCGACATAGGCGGTCAAGACCTGTACGGAAACCGGCTTGATCAGATAGGCATCCGCGCCGACACCGAGGCCCAGGGCGATGTCCGCGTCTTCTCCGTTGGCGCTCAGCATTATGATCGGCGAGGTCGATGTGGCGCGTAGCTCGGTGCAGGTGTGTATGAAGGACTGGTCGGGAGTCGTTGAGTCGAGGATGATCAGGTCGGAGTGGGCGTGGCGAGCGGCGGCGGCGCCCTCTTCTCCGGACGCGTAGTGCAACACGGCGAAGTCCCGCGCAGTCAGCGCGCATGTGCGATAGATTGCCGAGACCCCTCATCGCCGCCGATCAGCAGTATGCTTCCCTTCGGCACCCCAGCAAACCTCTAGCACTAGTATATACAAGATGCCGGGAAATGCAAGAGTGTTCTAAGCACGGAATGCCGAAAGACAGAAGAGCAGAAAGGGAAGGGAATGACGAGCCGAGTGGTGGAGATGGGTGTTGTAGAGACGGGAGGGCGATATGCCGACTGACGTTAAGCGCCTGGTCATGTATGTGCACATGCACTGGGGCTACAATCACCCCTACGCGGCGCGGACGTGGACCATCGATGATTGGCGCAGCTACGCGCACGGGCTGAAGTCACTGGGCTACAACACGATCATGTTCTGGCCGATGGGCGAGACGCTGCCCGATCCGCTGACGCCGAGCGATGAGGCGTTTCTCGGCAGGATGAGAGACGTTATTCGGATGGTGCACGAGGAGGTCGGGTTGGAGGTTTGGGTGTGCGTCTGCCCGAATACGGTGGGCAACGACAGGGCGGCCGACTACACGTTCGAGACCAGGCCTTTCTTTTCGACCGATCTGCGGCTGAATCCCGGCGATCCGCGCGAAGTTGACGAGCTAATGCGGCGGAGGCGGATGCTGTTCGAGTATATCCGCGAGGCGGACGCGATCTCGGTGATCGACAGCGACCCCGGTGGATATATCGGCTCGACCAACGCCGAATTCGCGGGCTTGCTGCAGCGGTATATGGAGGTCTTCGGCGAGTATAGCCCGGCGGGCAAGGTCTTCTACTGGATGCTGATGGGGTGGGAGGCATACAACAAGTTCTGGGAAGAGGTCCGGCAGGGGGCCGAGTCGCCGGAGATCGGCTGGGAGAAGCGGAACTGGTACGAAGTGGTCAGCTTGCTCAAGAGCTTCACGCCCGACAACTGGGGATTGTTCGCCAGCCACCCGCTGCATCTGGAGACGGTGGACGAGCTTGGTGTCGTGGACCGGACGCTGTACCTATCCCTACGGCTTGGTCGAGGGCGAGCCGACGTTCCCCTTGACGAACTACGGGCCCAGCGCGATCGGGCCGGTTCTGAGCCAGCACGATTGGAACAGGACGCGGCTGGGAGCGATCGCGAACGCCCAGACCCACGTCGTACAGCTTCCGAACACATACCTGTACGCGCACTTTTCGCGTGGAGGGACGAGCGAGGACGCCGACATCGAAGGTTTCGCGCGGGGTCTTGTGCCGGAGGTCGGTGAGTTGATTGCGGCGGGCTGGAATGCGATGTGGCCGGGAGACGATACGGCGAAGATGCGCGAGATAGCGGGGCAGCTCTCCGCGCAAGCCGAGGACCGCTTCAGCGCGGGGCCGCATTCGGGACTGCTGCTCGGCGGCGCGAGGCGGTTTGTTGAGGATTTGGCGATGCAATTGAAGTTCAGGGCGGCGTCGGTGGATGCCATCAGGGCGATTGACGAGGGCGCTGATGTCGCCGGCAAGATCAAGGCGCTCGTCCCGGCGTGGTCGGAGTGGCAGGCGCGGACCGGCTACAACGACGCCTACGGGGACTCGCAGGGGCTGCTGCGGGCACTGGGACAGCTTGGCGATCCGGGCGTGGACGCGGTCCTGCATGACTTCAACGACTGGCGGGACCCGTCGGTGCGGCACGGGATCGTGACCAGACTGCTGAGCGCCCTTGCACTTACTTGCACAACAACCTGTTCCGTGAGAGAATGACACGCAACGCAGTGACAGGAGGAGATTGCTTGAGAAGACCTTACTTGATACTCGCTTTGATGATCTGCGCGGCGGTCGCGCTGCCGGGGGCCTGCCGGGCGGACTTCGCTCAGAACGTGGTGGATGCCACGAAGCCGGCCGTAGCGATTGGCGTCGCCGCGGCGTTTCTTGGCGGCAACAGCCAGCAGCAGAGCCTGGCCAACGCCGCGCGAACGGCCGATGCCGTGCTGCTCTCATACGGCATCGCCGAGTCCCTGAAACCGAACCTGAAGGTCAACGATCAGCCGGGGTATCGGCACTCATTCCCGAGCGGACATACCACGGTGGCATTCGCGACCGCGAGTTCCCTGGCTGACGTGTATCCCAAGGAGAAATGGCTGTTCTATGCGGGCGCGGCACTGGTCGGCTGGAGCATGGTGGAGACCGACGGGCACACGTGGGCGGACGTGGCCGGAGGAGCGGTGCTGGGGACGGCAATGGGCAAGTGGTCGTTCTCGAGTCAAGACGGCCTGGTCGTCGGGCGCGTGTTCCGGTTCTAGCGCCTGGATGCTGAAACAAGTTCAGCGTGACACCTTGCTTGATCTATTGTCGGCTGCGGCGTCTTGCGCGTGCAACTGCGATGAGACCGATGCACGCGTAGGCGCAGGTAAACGGCTCGGGTATCTGCGTGGAAGGGCTGGCCGTGATGTTATCGACCACCCAGTAGCCGCCGGACGCCGGATCGCCATACACCTTCACATAAGATATGCCCGGCTGCGAGATCGTCAGATAGGCAAGCCCGTCGCCCTGCGGGGCCTCGCGGCAGTTCGGGCCGCCCGTGACGGCGCTTCCGAGCATGTTCCCGCCGGCGTCGTAGGCTTCCAGCGTGAAGTCGAAGCCGTTCGCGATGGAGTAGCCCACGCTGACCGAGCTCATGGCCTGTGACCCGAACGAGATCACGCCCACGTCGTCGATGTCGGTCACATAAGCCGCGACATCGCCGGACATGAAGTAGTCCCAGTAGGTGTCCTGTTTGCCGTTATCCGACTTCCACGCGTAGTTGTAGACGCCGGACTGGCTGAACGGGCCGATGTAACCGAAGTACCAGTCGCCGCCGGCAGCGGTCGTGAAAGTCAGCCCGGATATCAGGCTCCCGATCGCCTCCTGGTCGTGGTCGGCCCACGCCTCGAAGTCGATGAACAGCGCCCACGCCGGGGCGGACATTGCCACGATCAACGCCGCGGCAAGCGCAGCGGTTATGAGTCTTGCCTTCATACCCTCTCTCCTAGTTAAGCTCAACAATTGCAGTATGCCATGCAAATTCGCATTTGGCAAGGGGACTTATAGTATCACCTGGATATCCGACTGCGTCCTCGGTGTGATCGACCGGAATATGCGCGAGCCGACCTTCTGTATGGTGCTGATTCCGGTCACCGCGACCATATCGCCCTTGGCCGGCTTTGCCAGGCTCGGGCACTTGACGCGAACGCCCTTGAATATCGAGCCGTCCCTGGCGTTGGTGCCGTCGTCGATGTAGAAGAAGTCCTTTCCGACAGCGGTCACCCGACCGGTCGCCTTCACAAGCAGGCCGATGTTGTTGGGCGAACCCGCGCAGTATTCGATTCCGCACTGGCCCGCGCCGGTCGCCGGATCGCAGTCCGGGGAGTCGCACCCGCCGAGATCGGTAAGCTTCGCGAGCGCGATCGGCGCGATCATTGTCGTGCCGGGCACGATCCTAACGGATGTTGCCTGCAGGCAACGCTCGCCGTCCGCGCCGGTCTTCATCGCGCCGGATATGACAACTCGATTGCCGACCGCCACGACCACGCTCGGATCGCTCCATGCGACGCGCAGGCCGGACGCGCGGTCGTCGCCCTCGATATAGAAGCCGCCATCGAAGACCGCCGTGACGGGGACGCCTTCCGGCTCGCCGATGGTCACGGTCTCATCGTTCGCCCTGGACTTGGCATCGTAGACGGTCGTGGTCGGCGGCGGCGGCGCGGCGGGCTCGTAGATGAGTGTGTAGGAGCCCGTTCCGCCCTGGTCGAGTATATGCAGCGTGTGCTCCCGATACATCGGCTGGCCCATGGGATGCTTGTTGCGATGGGTCGTCCAGGCGTTGTCGCCGAGCCTGACTTCGCGCATATCGGAGCGCAAGACACGCGTGAGCGTGTAGACCTCCTGACCGGGATCGGGCACCTTGACGTAGAACCACCCTGCCGGCACGCTGGGCATGCTGAGATGTATCTCCTTGTGGTTCGGCGCTACCGGGCCGTCGGTGGTCGCGTCAAGGACGGGTGTGACCGCCGCGGTTGTCGCGTCGCTGAGGTAGAGCGAGTCGGGCAGGTGGTCGGGATCCACGTCGGGCGACTCATCGTTGACCAGGAAGTCGGGCAGGAGATCGTCGGCGGGGATGTCCGCTCGCACGACCTTGATCAGCTCGTGGATGTTGACGTAGTCGAGCAGGCACAGGCTCGGATCGCCCAACGGGTTGATGCTCTCGTATCTGGCCGAGTAGTCCTTGAACGTGCCCATCAGGCTCGACGTCATCAGCCACTGCGCCACGGCGGTGCTCTGCGGCCCCAGATTGCCGAGGTCCACCGTCAGCGACGGACTGACCGGCTGGCTGCCGACCTGCGTGCCGATGATCTTGAACTCGATCAGCAGTCCTCTGGAGTTCTCGATGATCTGCGGCTGGCTGGACGTTATCTTGATGTCGCGCGCCGTGCCGTAGCCGTGGTTGTCAATGATCAGGCCCAGGCTGAACGGTTCGGCTGGCTCGATTGCCTCGGTGAACGGATCGTCGCTGTAGACCTCGTGCTGCCAGAAGTAGTTCAGGCCGAGTCTGGGGTCGGGCAGGACGGTGATCTGGGCGGGCTGCAGCGGGACCTGGACTCCCTGACCGTCCTGCGTGTAGGTCAGTATTCCGCCGACATAGTAGTCGGTCGCTTCGGTCGGGGCGGCGGTCGATCGCGGAATGATCAGCCAGCTTACCTTGCCGGTGGCGTTGCCCTGTATCTCGCCTGTCCCGTCAACGGCGGTCAGGCCGACCAGGTTCGGCTGGCCGACGGCGAAGAGATTGTTGGCGATATTGCCCGCCGTGTCGGTGATCGAGAAGGTAACGAACACATCCTCGATCTTGGAGGGCAGCATGTTGTTGACTTCGAGCGCGGCGGTGAATGCGGTGCGCGTGAGCGTAAGCCGCTGCTCGATCTGCAGGCGGACCTCGGCGCACGTGCCTTCCTCTTCGTCCTGGGTAACCGGCGGCTCAGATGCAGGATGGACAGGCGTCGGGCTGGCGGCGTTGATCGCCTGCTGTGATTCAGCCAGGGCAGGCGTTTGCGGATCATGCGGCATCTGCTTTGACTTGAACCTGTATATATCGTGCGGCAGAACGCCCGCCAGCATCTGCTTGTAGTCCGGCTGTGTGTAAGGCTCCGTGCTCATGCTCGCGGCGAGAACGTTTGCCGAGCTCGATCCGCAAGGCCCGGTTGCCGTGTAGTCGGCCTCGCAGTCCTTCAAGGGTTCGCAATCGCCCATCGGGCAGATATAGTAGAAGCGCTTGCACGGGATGAGCGTGACTGTCTTGTCCTCTCCGCCGATTACGTGGAGCGTGCCGCCCACGTTGACCTCCGAGTAGACACCTTGGAAGCACGCCGAGCCCTTGCCGTTCCCGTTGCACCACTCGTAGCTCGCGTTGGCCGCCGCCTTGAACTGCGCGACGGCGGTGAACTCGGCGCTGCCGATCACGGTCCCGCCGAACTTGACCTTGCCGGACGCATTCGCGGTCGCGCCGATGCTGGCGGTGCCGTGGCACTCCGCGGTGATACAGACGGACGGGTTCTCGAACATGCAGCCGGTCGTGGCCGTGCCTGAGAGGCTGCCTCCGCCTGAGATCAGCAGTCCCGCGCCGACGTCGGCCTTGACGGCGACCGTAACGGTCTCGTACTTGCCCGTCATGGGCACCAGACGTGCTCCACGGGCACTTCCTCATCGACGCTGGCCGTGAAGTATGTGTTGCCGAGTCTGACGTCGATTCCCGCCGTGGCGGTCGCCTTGGCTTCGAGTCCGATAGAGCCGTCCGACGCGCAGCAGCTCTGCAGCGAGCCCTTGGCCTCGAGTTTGATGTCCGGTACCAGCCAGCCGGCCGTCTGTGCGAGAATATAGGCCTCCGCGGCGGCCTTTGCCGGAGCGAACAGGTAGGACAGGTCGCAGCCGAGGTATTCCTGCGGCTCGAACGTGGCCGGATCGCACGGCTTGCACTCATTCGGTGGCGTGTAGGACGGCACAACGGTATACGGCGCCGAAGGACCACCGGCTCCGCCGCCGGATCCCCAGCCGCCGTAGCCGCCTCCGCCGCCCCAGCCGCCGCCCCAGCCGCCGCTGCCGCCGGAGCCGCTGCCGCTGCCGCCACATTCGCCGCTCGCGTTCACGACGAGGATCGGGACGCGGTAGTAGTTGCGGCCGATGCAGACCAGCGACCACTCGAAGTGGGCCTCGATGACGCACGGCGCGCCGTTGGTGGCGGGGCCGCCGGCCGCGACCTTGTCGGACGTCTGCGCGCTACCGTGTATGCGCTCGATTCTCACCGGCACGATCCGCTCTTCCTGCGCCTCCAGGAACGTTCCAAGATCGCTCACCAGCGGCGTGATCTGCCAATCGGGGTGCGTGCCGAAGTAGAGCGTCGGCGTCTCGGCGCGGACCAGGCCGTGGTTGGTTATCTTCAGGTCGATCTGCTTCACGTCCTGGTCAGCCGGGATCGACGCCAGGTCGATTACGGCCGGTTCGACGGTTACGACCGGTGTCGGGACGTGCGTCTCGAACGTGGCTTCGAGCGTGATGATGGTCGTGTCGGGAATGTCGGTGGGCGTGACCGTCCAGCTATACTTGACCGTCTCGCGCGGCATGAACGCCTTGATCTCGTTGTCCTCGCCGGCCTTGATGAGGTGCGTCTCCTTGTAGGGCGCGTGCTGCATGGCCTCGACCTTGACGAGATAGTATCCCTCGGTCACCCCGGTGAAGTGAGCGATCCCGGTATCGTCGGTGACGATCTCCCGCACCAGGGCGGCAGTGTCCGGGTCGAGCAGTTGGACCGTCGCGCCGGCCACTCTCGGGTTGCCGGCGGCGTAGTAGGTATACTCGTCCTCGACGTTGACGGTCACATCGGCTGTCTTGTCCGACACGCAGTCGAAGTTGAACGGCACCGTCGCGCCATAGGTCTTGCCGGGAGCGACCGTCACGGAACCCGTATAGGGACCCAGGACCTGCGTCGAGTCGGGCAGCAGCGAAAGCACCACGCTGCCGGACTCGCCGGGGCCGAGCGGGCCCATCTGGGCCGGGGTCGAAAGGGTCATCCACGGGACGCTCGGGAGTGCCACGTCGAACTGGTCGGTGGGCGCGCCGCCGGTGTTTGTGACCTGGAATTCGACCAGAGTCTGCGAGCCGCGCAGCACCTCGGCGGCGAGCGAAGACGGCGTGACCGCCAGATGTGCCACCGGCGGCTTGACGTGCAAGCTGACCGGCATCTCATAGACGGCGCCCTCGGCGCTCGTGAACCTGATGCCGACCGTGCCGGTGGTCTCGGCGACGGGTGAGCTCTTTATTGTGTAGGTGACCGGGGCCGAGCCGTGCGGGTCGAGACTCGCCGGCGCGCTGACGGTCAAGGTCAGGAAGCCGGGCAGCGCGACGCCCGAGGCGGTGATGCCGGAGAGGGACGTGTCCCCAAGATTCTTGAGCGTGACTGTGCCGGTCTGCTCGACGTCGGGAACGAGATCGTGGGAAGTCTGCTTCGGATTGCTCGTCATCCCGACCAGCACGAACGTGTTCTGCGCTGGGCCGTCGGACGAACCGCCGGGATGGTAGGCGCTCACGGTGTAGGAACCGGCCTCGGTCGCCAGCGGGTAAAACATCGCCTGGAACTGCCCCTGGGCGTTGGTGGTCGCGTCGAGATACCTGTTCGTGCCCTGCACGGTGACGCGCAACTTGACCGGAACGTTGGGAGCCGGCTGGCCCGAGGCGATATTGGTAGCGGCGCCGTAGAGCAGGATCGGTGTCCCGCACGGCGCGACGTCTATGTCGGTCCATACGGCCGCACGATACGTCGGCATGGCCGTGAGGTTCCAGCCCTCGACGTCGAAGTTCGCGGCGTTTGAGGCCTTGATCATGACCGGAATCGGCTCAGTCGAGCCGACCGGATGCGGCCAGGTGACGACGCCCGTGGCGGAGCTGATGGTCATGCCCGCGGGACCCGTCACCAGCGACCACGTGACCGGCTGAGTGCCCGAGATAAGGGTGGGCGTAGGCCCGGTATAGGGAACCTGCTCCGCGATGACCTGATCGTCGATGTCGGCTATTACCGGCGGAACGACCGTAATGATATTGGCCGGTCCGCGCAGAGCCGTGTTGTTGGTCTCGTCAAGCTCCGGCAGCGCGTTGCCGGCGTCGGCGGCGAAGATGAAGTAGTAGTCGCCATCCGGCACGCTGGGAATCGTGACGTTCACCGTTCGAATGTAGAAGGCGTTCGGATCGAGGTTGTTGGGCCTCGGAAGGTCGGGCGAGATCAGCGGGATGTCACCGGCGTCGAGTTGATTGTCCTGCGAGAGGTAGACGTTGTCCGCCCACATCTTCTCGGTCGCGCCGCCGGCGGAGTTGGTCACCCTCCAGCGAAGCTGCACGTTCTGGCCGCAGTAGGTCGAGATCGGCGCCTGCAGGGCGTAGGCGGTCAGGTCGGGCAGTCCGGCGGTCGAGAACGTCTGATCGTCGGAGACTGCCTCGTTTCCGGCCGCGTCCCTCGATTTGACGACGAAATGGTAACCGGCGAGATCGTCAAGGCCGGTGATGTGCACGCTGTGCCTGGTGACGAGCGCGGTGTCGAGCGGCGAAACGGTACCGTAGTTCTGCCCCAGTCCGTACTCGACCTGCGACGTGGCCGGCTCGTCGGTATCCCACGTGATCGTGCACTGGGTCTGCGACGGGACCGTCGCGATGTTCGATATCTGAGGCGCATTGAGATCGACCCTGATGCCGTTCGAGCGGCCCTCGACGCTGGTCAGATCGACTCCGTTCGTGGCTTTGACCGCGAAGTAGTAGGTCTTGCCGTTTTCGAGGCTGAGGCCGGTGCGCGTGACGTCGGTGTTTGTGCCCGCCGGCTGCCAGTCGGCGATCAGGAAGTCGTCCCCGACCCGGCGGATGGCGTATTGGTAGCCGGTGATGCCGGACTCTGGGTCGGACGCGGACCAAGCCGCGTGGAGCTGCGTCGTGTCGTTCGTATAGTCGCCGTCATCGGTGACCGACGGCGGGGCGGGCGCGCTCAGATCGACGGCGAAGTGCCGCGTTGCCGGAGTCGGGTCCTCGTTGCCTACGAGGTCGCGGGCCTTGACGTAGAAGTCGTGCCAGCCGTTGCCGATGCCGTTGATCTGCGCCGAGGTCGAGGTCGACCACGCGCTCCACGCGCCGTTGTCCATCTTGTAGCTGAACGTGAGCTGGTTGGCCGGCGTGCGGTCGTCGGTGCCGGAGAAGGTGAATGATGCCGACGTCCCCGCCTGGAATCCGCCCTCGGCCGGGCCGGAATCGATCTGCGTGTCGGGCGGCGTGCTCTCGTGAATGATACTCAGGGTGATGCTGTCGGTGTCCGTTCGCGAATACGAGTCAGTGCCCGTGACGGTGATCGTGTGCTGACCGAACGACAGCGAGCCAGTCGTAATCGACGCTCCTGTCCCGAGGTCGCCGTCGCGGTCCGATGACCACGTGAACTCGAACGGTCCGTCACCGCCGGCGGGCTCGACCGTCAGTGTTACCGGGTCGCCCTCGATGATGTTGGCGCCGTTGGCGGGAGAGGTGATATTGATGTGGAAGCCCACCGTCCCCTCGATCGTGGACGAGATGCCCGGCGTGTCGGGGTTGCCGGAGTGCCACGCAACCGAATACATGATTCGGCCGTTGGGCTGCAAGCCGTAGGGCACCTGGCCGGGCGACGAATCGTCATTGAGCTGGGAGCCCATGTCGTTCGGCGAGTTCATCAACGGATTGGTGGTGTCAACGGGTATCATCGTAAGGCTGAAATTCCCGCTGAACGGCTGAAGACCGATCAGGCTGTTGATGCTGTTTATGCCGCTCTGATAGGCCGAGTGGTCTGTTCCCAACATCAGGCCGCCGCCGTTGGCCTTGATGTTCTCGTAGTAGTTCTGGGTGAGTTTCTGGCCCTCGTTGGCATACCGACCGCTCCAATAGGATGAGATGAAGCGGGCGTCGCAAACGATGGCGCGGCTTGGATCGGCGTTGAACCATGCCGCAATTGCCTGCCAGTCGGCCGTGAAGCCGGCTCCACCCAAGGACAGGTCGTAGACCCAGATCTGGTCGAACGTGTTGTCCTGGATCAGCGCGGCCGCCTGGCCATTGCTCGACAAGAAGCACCACGTGGCGTGCGCGCCGGCGGTTACCAGTGTCTGGTACATGTCGTTGCCGTCACCATCGTAGCCGCCGTTGACGTTGACGAACAGGACGCTGTCCACATCGACTTCGAAGTGCCTGACGGCGGGTGACGGGTCTTCGCACCCGGACGTGTCCCTGGCCTTGACCTCGAATGTGTGCGCGCCCGGAGCCAGATTTGTGATATTCTGGCTGGTGCCCGCGGAGAATGCCGACCATGTGCCGCCGTCGATCCGGTAGGAGAACACAAGCTGGGCCGGCGGGGTCGCGTCATCAGTGCCGGTCCAACTGAATGACGCTATGGCGGTTGTGATCGTGGATCCCTCGGTCGGGGCGGACGTGATCTGTGTGTCCGGCGCGACGGCGTAGCTCAGCGAATAACGGTGAGTGAGGTAGGAGGCCACTCCGGCACGCTCTTCGTCGGGCAGCGCTCGATCGTAGACCAGTATCTCGCTGACATCGCCGGTGAGGTTGTTGCCAAATCGGTCGCTGCCTATGTAGAGCGGCCACGTCTCGCCCACTTCCGGCGTATCGCCAATCGCTCCGACGGGCAGCGACACGCCATCGACAACGATCGAGACGGCGGCGCCGTTGCAGTAGAACTCCGCGATGTGCCAGGCATCATCCCAGCCTGCCGGCTGTGTCGCGCACACGCTGCCCGCGCCGTCACCGTTCCCATGCTGCAGGCACAGCCAGTCGTCGTACGTGGTGTGCAGGAGAAGGCGGTTGGTCTGGCTGCCCCAGCCAAGCACCGAATTCCTGGGCGCGGCCCCGGCCTGCTTGAGAATGACGAAAAGAGAGGCCTGGTCCGTGCTGGTCAGTTGTGACCCGATCACGTTCTGGCGGGCAAGGTAGTCGCCACCATCGAACCGAATCACCGGAAGTCCGGCTGAGCCGTTCGCTACGTACACGGGCTGCTTTGCAGTGTCGCTCTGGGCAACGTCGAGCCCGTTGCCTGACGAATCGGCCCACGTCGAGACGGCGCCGCCGTCCGCCACTTCTCTAACCGAGTCGGCTCGGAGCCACAGCTTGGGGGCGGTCGTGGGGACTACGTCGGGAACGGTTGTGATCGTCACGTTGACGGGCGTGTTGTCCGAATAGAACGAGCCCTTAGACCCAACCACAAAGTCGAGTGTGTCACCGGCACTCAGGGTCAACAAGTGGGAATAGGCAGGGTTTGTGTTGGTTGTGTCGGCGAAGAAGATCGACAGAGCCATTGGCAGCACGTTGCCGTCGGTATCGCCGCCGTCGCCGGTGAAGAACTGGGCGTTAACCGCGTAACTGCCCGCGAACGGAGCCGTCCATCGCAACACGGAATACTGGTTGGCCGGGCCGGGATGCAGAGAAACCTGGCCGGGGCCAACGCCATACTGCGAGCCGGTTCCAGTGTTTTTCCAGAGGCTGGGCGCGCCCATAGACTCGATCGAGGAGTCGTGCCAGCGAATCGCGTTCGACGGGAAGTTCACCTCAGGGTAGAAATGCCAATCAGATCCCAGAGTAGCTGTCCAACCGTAGCTCCACGCGCCGTTCGGATTGGCATCCGCGAAGTCCGCCGCGGCGTCCCAGACCCACGGATGCCCGTCATCAGGCAGCGTCTTGAACGTGGCGTCGGACGTCGTGAGTGGCGCGCCGCACCCAGTGGAATATGATATGCGGTAGTGATAGACGGTGCCGGGGGTCAGGCCGGTCAGCGCGATCTCGTGTGAGGTCGAGGCGGTGGGCTCGGCCGGCGAACTGCCGCCGTAGTCGACCGTCGTTCCGTAGTTCACGCTTGTGGCAACGGGCGTATCGGAAGTGCAAGTGATCGTGCAGGTGTCGGTGCCGGGAACGGCCGCCACATCCGAAACAACCGGCGGAATCGCATCGACTGTGAAGTGCAGGGTTGCCGGCGTAGCGTCTACGTTGTCCTTCTTGTCCACGGCCGCGACTTCGAATACGTGCGGGCCTTCGCCGAGTCCGGCGAGCGACTGGCTGGTGTCGGTGGAGAGGTCGGACCACCCGCCGCCATCAAGCTGCCACTGATACCTGAGTTCGTTGGTCGGCGTGTAGTCGTCGGCGCCCGTGAACTGAATCGTCGCGGCGTCGGTGCAGATCGTCGCGGCCTCGGCCGGCGTCGTGGAAGTGATCGTTGTCTGCGGCGGGGTCACGTCGATGATCACGCCGAAGGTTCCCACCGTGAACCCGTTCCAGTACCTCGTTCTGCAGGCTGTTCCAGGTGATGGACGTAGCAGGCCCTATGAACCGAATCACGCCGTGAGGTTCTCCGGAACCGTTCAAACGGTAGTGGCCGTTGCCCATATCCTGCTTGGTCAGGGTTCCGTTTCCAAAGAAGCCATATCCATAGCTGAGTATGTCGAAGTCCTGGTTGAACTCGTAGCCGTTTCCGTTCAGACTGACTACCGCGAACAACAGATCGACTACGGGTTCCGAGAACGTCATCGTCTTGGCCGACTTCTGCGAGAGAGCGATGATGTCCGAAGCAGGCGGCGCATTATCCACCAGGGAACTGACGTAGGGCGTAGTGGGGTTCCAGTAGTTTGTGCCGCCCGAGGTCTGGATGAACGCGATCTCACCCGTATACACGACGCTGACGACTGTGCCGCCGAACGTGAGCGTGCCCACAGCGAAGCCGCCGGGGCCGGGCACGCCGTCGATCCAGTCTATCCAGGTGACGGGCGCGGCCGAAAGACCCGTGAATGTGGCGAAAACGAGCGCAGCAATGATAGCGACGAGGATGACGCCTCTGTGCGTTCTGGCTGGCATGTGCATTTCCCTCCCCAAGGGACTGCGGGTCTGACGCGCCCTCATGAGGAAGCCTTGGACGCGGTGACAGGGTCTACGCGGTGCGAAGTGGTAGCCGACCCACAGCCCCCCCTACCCTGGAATATAGCGCGAAAACCCGTTTAAGTCAATGCTTGCTTGCCATACTTTCACAAAACCGGTAAGATTACCGGCTCTGTCGAGGTTGCTGGGAGATCAGGATGCGTGTTGCGGATGGGCTAGCGGCTGCCGAACCGCACCAGCTTAAAGCCGGACGTCTCGAAGACGAGGTAGCCACGTCCGGCATTGCAGCCGATCTTGACCGCGGAGATTGCGTCGGGGTCGAAATGCCCGTTCGGATCGGTTCCCATGAGATCGAGACGTTCGCGCCGGACCGGCTCGATCACGGCTAGGTCGTAGCTGAACAAGCTCACGCACGGAGCGACCTGCTCGCCTCCGAACTCGCCGCGGACCGTGAGTTTGAACGATCCCGCGCTTGGCGCGCCCGGCCGCACGCGAAATGCTATCACCTGCCGTCCCATCGGTTCCAGCGACACTTCGCGTTTGGGGTTGTATACCTTCCAGCCGTCGGGTGCGGTCACCTCGATGCTGCCCTCGACCGAGTCTTTATCGCTGAAGTTGTAGACTTCCACGGGATAATCGAACGCGGTCTGCTCAGTGATCTTGCAGGCGTCCGCCTCCTTCAGCGCGGGCAGCTCGGCATGTCCGACTACGACCACGCGCGATGGCTTCAGCCTGGGCAGCTTGCCCAGCGGACGAGGACTGCCGGTGGCGCTCTTCTCGATGGTCTTGCCGATGTCCAGCAGATAGACGGCGTCCGGTCCGACCTTCACCCTCACCGCGCCGTTCTTCGCAGCCACGCTGCGCTCGTCGCCGAAGATGTTCGCGACCCGCACCGTTTGCCTGTCGGTGGGAACGGAGATCTCTGACTCGGTGTCCGACCACGCGACCAGCACATTGCCCTTCGGCGTCGCAAAGAGCTGAGCGACGGCTGCGCCGCCTGCCTTGTATTCACCCTTGTAGGTCGATTGGCCGATGATGTTTGTCGCCGCGGAGAGCGCGACGAAGGAAGGATACGGCGTGAGGTCCGGGTGAAGCGCTCCCCACTGCGTCACGCCCTCGACGTAGTCCGGGAGCACGAAGAAGAATGTCCTGTCCGTGCCGGCCGCCAGCGACATCGCGGCGAGCCGGGGTATGAACTGGCACTGGGCATGCTGGTTGGATGCGTTGAGCTCGCGCTTCTTTGGGCCCTCTGTGCCGTCCACTCGAATCCCCGCCTCGCTGAGCCACACCGGCCGGTCGGCGGCGCCGTAGTCCCGAAGCAGCTCGAGATGAGACGCCAGCGCGCCGGGATAGACGGCGGGTTTGGCGTAGATGTGCCAGTTGAAGATGTCGAAGTAGCCGGCGGAGCCGCATGCGTAGAGGCTTTTGGCGAACCGGGTCACGCCCCTGCACAACGAGCCCTGCAGCACCATCGCCTTCGGATTGCCGTCCTTGATCCCCAGATACCCGGCCTTGAGCAGGCCGGAGTAGCGGTCGCTGAGGTCGGGCCAGAAGCCGATGTCCGGCTCGTTCCAGACTTCCCAGGCTTGAATCTGGCCCGAGAAATGGCTCGCGGCCTTACGGGCGAAGTTGTATACGTCGCGGAGGTCGTCGGGGCAGACGTTGCCCTTCCTGTCGGGGTGCGACCATTCGGGGGAGTCGTGCCAGATCTGGTAGACGTGGATGCCTTCGGCGGCGTAGGCGTCGGCGACCGACTGGTAGCGGCCCCAGTCGATATCGCCCTCGCGCTGCCCTATCCAATGAAGTCTTTCGCGCACCCAGGGAATGCCCGCCAACCGAACCATGCGCGCAACGGCCTTGTAGGAATCGGACTTCACCAGCCATGCCCCGGCGACGTCCGTGCAGATGCGGCCGTCAACGGGTAGGGGAGCCTTTCCGCGGTCGATCAGGACGCCCACTGACGCGGTTGCCTCGGACGCGGCATCCCTGCACGTCAGCTGGTACCAGCCTGGCTTCAGCCCGGCCAGATCGATCGTTGCTGCCGGCGCAGTGCCGCTCGCGACCTTCGCGCCGAAGTAGTCGGCAAGCTCGTAGCCGACGTCGCCCTGCGCTTCCTTGACCGTGAACTGGATGGGGCTTCCGGCAGCGAATATGTTCCCGGGCGCATCGGACGTCATTGTCAGGGCAGACACGTCTCGCGCCGCGAGAAACAGGCTGAGCGCCAGCAGGCACAGTGACACCTTATAGTACACGGAGTCCTCCAGTCGGTACAGCGAGCGGAAGTCAGAGGGTATCGTCGCCCTTGCCGGGCAAGAAGCCCCAGTAAGCCTTGCGGTCGCCGTTGGGAATGCTCGGCGTATAGGCTTTGACGTGCCCATCGAAGAAGAGGTAATTCAGCAAGCTGCCGCCCATGTGTTCTCCGGACTGCGGGTGGCCACCTGCAAGAGAGCACCAGTTCCAACCGCCGAAGTCGTTGAACGTCGCCGTGCCGGTCTTGATCATCTCGGACAGCAGGATGTAGTGGCCCAGCGACGGCTTCATCTCGGCCTGCGTCCAAGTGCCTCCGTTGGTCATCGGCGTCCCGTGCAGATTGTGCTCCCAGAGCGGCTGGTCGTTGATGGAGTAGCTGCGGGGGAGCGGCGGGCTGCTCTGGTAGGTCTCGTCCGGGCGCTTCTGCATGTCGGACGGGCACTGATACAGCCCGGTGTTTCTGACGTATTTGAAGATGGCAATGTCCCAGGTGACGACCCGCCTGTCCTGGTGTGGATTGATGAGACTCTCACCCGTCCTGAGCGCGCGCCCTCCGGCGGGGTAGCGCATGTTGTTGTCGTCAAGGTACATCCCGAAAGCGGTGCCGAGCTGCCTAAGATTCGCGCTGCAGCGAGTCATCCTGGCGCTCTCCTTTGCCTTGATGAAGACAGGAAACAGGATTGCGGCCAGGATGGCAATGATAGCGATCACGACAAGAAGCTCGATAAGAGTGAATCCGGGTCTATGTCTTCCCACGCCACGCCTCCCCGATGTCCGGCTGTGTTGCAACGGTGTTATAATCGCACATGCGCAGGATACCACTGTTCAGGCCCTGTGTCAATCCCTCTCGTAGAACCATCTGTAGTCGATAGATGCCAGCTTGAGGTTGGCGGCGTCACCCGCCCAGTAAGTGAGCAGGACTCTGTCGTCCGCGGGCGTGATGCTTGTGTAGGCGAAGCCCCACGAGCTCGCCTCGCCGTCATCGACCACGCGGATGTTGCGCCACGTCTCGCCTTCGTCGGTCGAGATCGCCGAATTCAGGGGCCGGCGGGCGGCGCGGTTGTTGTTCCAGATCAGAAGCAGGTCGCCGGTCTGTGGCAGCCGTGCGATACTAGACGGCGCGAGCGGCGCCTCGAGTTCCCTGACGAGTTCCGGCTTGCCCCAGGTCTCGCCCTGATCCGTGGAATACGCGCGAGCGATGCAGCCCAGATCGTTGCGAATGAGCATCATTATTCGGCCGTCATTGAGCTCGACAACGTTGGGCTCCTGGGCGCCGTTTCTGTTCGATGGGTCCAGGACGCGGATGTCCACGTCATTGCCGCTCTTGCGCCAGGTGACGCCGTCGTCGTCCGAGATGACGGCAAAACCGACGATCACCAAGCCCTTGAAGTAGCCGTCCCACGCCGCGCCCAGGATCCTCCCGTCCGCGAGCTGGATGAGGCGGTTGTTGTTCATGGCCGTGTAGCCGGCATAGCCGTCGCCCAGCTCGAACTTGACGCGCGGGCCCCACGTCCTGCACTCATCGTTGGACTTGCGGAAGTAGATCGAGCACTCCTCCGGCTGGTCCTTCACGCAATACGACATCAGAATCTCACCGTTGCGGAGGCGGAGCAGCGACGTGGAGAAGGTGGTGATGCCGCCCTCGTTGGGGACAATCACGCGATCACCGCCCCATGTCCTGCCGCCGTCGTTCGAGACCTTGCCGGCGATCTCGGCATAGTCGAAATCACCTCCGCAGCCTGACCATCGGCCGTAGGCAAGGAGGAGGCTGTCGTCCTTGAGGCGGATCATGTCCGCCTCGCCATTCCTGGTGTGTTCGGGCGAATGGGGGGCCACGATCATCTTCTCGGGCTGTGGGATTGACTTGGGCATGTGGTGTTGGCCGTTGTCTCGGCAGTCAGGCGGGGACTTGCGGTCCCCGCCTGACTTGCAATGGCAGTCTACGGCCTGGCCAGCAGGTAGCCAAGGCCATCGAGCGGCGTCGAGTTGCCGTAGCCGGACGCCCCGGTGTCGAACGGAAGGATCTGGATGTCCATGCTGGACGTGCCCGATCCGTTCTCGCACTTAACGAGCACGCTGGTCCAGCCTGCGGATAGCGTGAATCCTCCGCAGTCATCCTGGCTCCAGGTCTCACTGCGGCCGGCTGCCGGGAAGGTCCTGTAGAGCTCCAGCGGATAGTTGTCCGCATTGTAGATGAAGATCTTCGAGGAGTCGTCGCTGCCCAGTCGCACGCTGACGTTCTGCGTGACCGGCGAGTAGACCCAGACGTGCCCGTAGCAGACCGAGTTGTCAGCAGCCGGGAACGCCACGTGCGCGCCGGTGCACGAAACAGGCGTCCACGTCTTGGCGCCGACGGCTGCGCCGGGAGCCGGCGGGGCTGACTGGGCGATCGTCAACTCGGAGAGCGACGGATTCGCATCGGCGATGTAGTCGTGATCCAGCCTGTAGTCGCGGTTACCCGACGAGGCATCGGTGAACGGTCCGAGCACGAGCCACTCCTGCGGGTACTTGTAAGCACCCGGGAACGGCTTGGGCTGATAGTCGGCGGCGCCGCTGGTCCAGTCAACCTGCTCGTTTCTCATGTAGAGCACCGGCCCGGAGGCGTCCTTGCCCGCAACGCCGCGGACTCTGACCACGTCATCCACACTCGGCTGCGCAAGCGATCCGCACAGAACCTTGATCGGCTGCGCGCTGCCGTCCGTGATCGTGAAGTAGTCGGCGCCGCTGCCGGTGACCTTGCCCCAGGTCTTGACGAACATGCCCTGACCCGTGGCCGCGGCCGCATCGCGGTTGTTCATGCCCACGGCCTCCACCGGCACGCCGCATCCGGCCGCGGCGGCTGCTCGTGTCAACGTAGCGGCGGCGATATACAGCTCGCCGTTCGCGTCGGTGAACTTCTTGCCGACAACGGAGACGACGTCACCGAACCCGATTCCGGTCAGAGTCGAGCAGTTGACGCGGATACCGGCCGTGCGGCTCGGATCCTCGATGAGGATATTACCCGCCGGCACGCCCGCGCCCGGAACGGCGGTCACAACCATGTCGGTCAGGCTAACGGGAGCGCTGTCTTCAGCGGCCTTGGCCTCACCCATCGTAGCGCTGGGAATCGTAGGTCCGGCCTTTGTCGCGTCGCGGAGTTCGACGTCCCAGATGGACGCGTAACCCGCGGTCGATCCGTAGGCGCCTGGGCCCATCCTGTAGAGGCTGTCGCCGTAGAAGTTCCTGGCGGAAGTGTAGTTGACCCGCCAGTACCGAGCGGTGATTGTGCCCGCGGCGAACTTGATCACGTCGGCGCTGGTCTTGGGACCACCGCTGTAGTTGCAGTCGCCGCCGGTGCGAACGGCCACCGTTGGATCAGTCGGATAGTAGTCGAGCGGGAGGCCGCCGTTGCCGGTGGTCGTGGTATATGCCGCCGTCCAGTTCGTGCCGTTGTCGCTATAGTCCAACGTGTAGCTCTTGCCGTAGTTGAACCACCAGTAGATCACGGCCTCACTGATCGGCTTCACAGCGCCCAGATCGATAATGAGCGCTGCGGACGTCCCGGTGGATGCGAACCGAGTGGTTACGCTTCCGTCCACGGCACTTCCTGCCGGGTAGCTCCCATTGGCGCTCGTGCACGACGCAATGCTCCCAAGCGCCCAGTTGAACCTGGCCGGGCCGAGCGTGAAGTCCAGGCCGGTTACCTTCGTGGACGTGGTTGCGAACGCGGCGTTCTGATCCGCGCTGCCTTCGTAACCGACCGCGCCGGCCGCTACATAATAGGCGCCCGCATCCTTCGGCGACAACTGATAGGTGCCGTCCGAGTTCGTCTTCGTCCATAGGCGGTTGGCATTATCGGCGAGCGGCCTCGGCGAAGTCGATGCGGCCACCCATGCGCCCGCTATCGGATTGCCGCCGGCGTCTCTGACGGTACCGGTGATGCCTTCCGGGCTGGCCGGATCGAAGCCGGTTTCGAACGCATACAGGTTGTTCTTCCAGCCGGTGTAGATGGTCCCGTCATCGGCGATGGCGATATTGGCGGGAGTATAAGCGTGGCTCCAGGCGCCGCAGAACCGCGTGGCAAACGCCTGCCAAGTCCACAGGATCTTCGGATGGTCGCCCAGGTCCTGGATGCAATAGACTCTTCCGTTGCCGGTCGCGACGTACATGGTGGCCGGCGTGGTGCTGATGACGGCGACACGGGTGGTGTCCGATACTTCGTCATCAGGCAGCGGCAGCTTCCACTTGATCGTTCCGGAGGCGCCGTTGTCCTGGATGGCGATGAGCTGGCCTGGAGTAACCAGGGCGTCAACGTCCGGCGTGGTCGCGCTCTGATTACCCGTTCTGAAGTAACCGCCGCAGACGTAGATCGTGCCGTCCGGGCCAAGAGTCGGCGAGAACGCCGCGCGGCTGCCGGTGACCAAGGACCACTTAATGGCCCCCGTGTCGGCGTCCAGCGCTATGAAGTTCTCCAGCCCGATGTCGAGCGGCGTGAATGTGTTGTTGTGCATGGCCGGACGGCTCTCGCGGCCCGCCACGTAGAGGGTGCTCCCGTCCGCGGAGAGCATAGGCTCGGAAGTCGCGAAACCAGCCGCCGCGGTCCAGACCAGCGTGGGGGCAGTACCGTCGTCGCGTATGCAAAGGATGTTAGGAACGTGCTTGCCGTCGTAGGTCCCTACCATGTCGTGATGGTAGACGCCGCTGCAGGTGTAGATGACGTTCTTTCCCTCTACGGCCTTGACGGCCTTCGACCCGTAGCTGTCGCCCTGTCCCCATGTGTTGAAAGCCCACTTGCGGGAGCCATCCGGATTGAGGGCAAAAAGCGATCCGGTCGGCTCGTAGAAGGAGTCTCGGAAGTTGCCTGTGTAGATCGTCCCGTCAGGCCCGATGGTCGTAGTGACATTGGTAGTCAAGCCTGTTCTGTTCACACCGTTGTCGGTCATGACCCACGAGTCATTGAGCAGGCCGGACGCCCACGAAGCGGCGCCGGTGGCGGGATTGATGGCGTAGACCTTTCTGTCGTCAGTGGTGAGCGAGCCGTTTACCTGCTGGGGTCCCGCGACGGCGTATTGGTGGGTGCCATCATCGAACAGCGACAAGCCATAATACATATAGTAGTAGTTGTGGCTTGTGATGCTTGTTCCCCAGAGAGTGGCGCCCGCGGGGCTGATCTTGATCACCGAGAACTCATCATCGCCCTGGACGTAGATATTGCCCTGAGGGTCAATCTGAATTCCATCGAATGTGAAGTCCAGCCAGTAGTATGGACTGGCATAGTAGCCTGTCACCGCCTTCGGCGCCCACGATTTTAGCACAGGCTTGGCGATGGCAGTGGCGGGGCTTAGCCCGCTGTTGTGGTAGTCCCGTCCCGGTCTCGGCCAGTTGCCCTGTGCGAGCTGCGCTATAGCAGGCAGCGACGTCGCAAGGATGCAAACGATGGCCAGCAACAGGATCCATCTCGTCTTCCGCATTCTTGTTCTCTCCTCTCTAGCAATTCGCAGACTGATTGGCAGCTTGGGCGCGATCCGACTGCCGACGTAGGCTCAAGCCGGCTTGCTTCCGGGGCACAATCCGCGCCGAATTGGGGCCCTGCCCGGCCCTCTGACCAATGCTCTCTGCCGGGGCGGGCTTTCTTGAAGCTCTCGCCGCCGGCTGCGGGTGAGCCGCCACCCCGCTGTGCGGGATGGCGTTCCCCGCATGTCGATATTCCGGCCACTAGCGGTGAGTCAGAGTGCCGAAAAGACCGTCCAGCTCATCCGCCACTATGAGATTTACCATGCTCATGTACGAGTTGTCAAGCCCAAAAGTGCAAATTTGTGCAAAAATTACTGTCGAACATCAGAGTCGCACATCGCAACCTCGTAGACCAAGCGTGTACGCACGATGCGCGGCACCGGCGGACGGCGATGTAGAGGGCGCGTAGGGAGGCTGTCCAACAAAATGCAACATCTGGGTTGATGACGTGTGAGAGTGTGATCGGTGGTCGCGTCACTTCTCGCTCTGATAGAACCACCTGTGATCGATGGACTTGAGTCTCAGGGTCGTTCCGGGCTTGATGCCCGGTTCCGAAGTCTCATAGGACCAGTAGGTGACAAGGATCCTGTCGTCCACGGGCGTGATGCTGGCATACGCCGAGGCGCCGGCATCGTCAACAACGCGGTAGTGGCCCCAGGTCTTGCCCTCGTTCTTGGAGATGGCGGCGTTGAGCGGACGGCGCTCGGTCTTGCTGCGGTTCCAGATGAGCAGCAGATCGCCCGTCGCCGGGATCCTGGCTATGCTGGCGGGCGCGTCAGGGGCTTCGAGCTCGCGCACGAGAACGGGGCGCGTCCACGTCTTGCCCTGGTCCTTGGAATAGGACTTCGCGATGTAGCCGAGCGTATTGCGTATGAGCATCATCACACGTCCATCTCTGAGTTCGATAACCGCCGGATCGTCGGCTCCGTACTTGTTCGATGGATCGATGGTGCGGATGTCCACATCCTCACTCTTGCGCCAGGTCTTGCCGTCATCGTCGGAGTAGGCCGTGAAGCCGAGTATCGTGCGATCCTTGGCCCAACCGGCCCATGCGGCGGCGAGTATGCGCCCGCTCTTGAGCTGGATAAGACGATTATTGCTGATACCGGTGTATCCCGAGTACCACGCCGGCACTTCGAGCTTGACTCGTGGGCTCCAGGTCTTGCAGTCGTCGCTGGACCTGCGGAAGTAGACGTTGCGGGTGTCGGGGGATTCCTTGACGCCGTCACGATATGAGTATCTCGCCGCTGCCAAGCCGCAGCAGCGACACCGAGAACGTGCCGACCTCGCCTTCGTTGGGCAGCAGTACCACTGTCATTCCCCCAGGTCCTGCCGCCGTCTGAAGACACCAGATAGCGGATCTCAGCGGGGTTGAAGCCGCCCGTGCCGCGGTTCCACTGTCCGTAGGCCAGTAGGAGATCACCATTTGTCAGGCGAACGATATCCGCTTCCCCGTTGTCAGGGTGTTCCGGCGTCGACGGAACAATGACTACCGACTCCGGTTCCGGGATCGCATTCCGCATCTACGCTATGCCCCTTTCCAACCGACACGTGCGCTATATCGCGGACCAACGGGATCTAGTGATCGCCGAAGCCGCGCTCCGCGTGTACCTCTTCGACGCAAGACGCAGACAAACCTCCCTGTCCCGTCCCGGATAACCTGGGGGCGCTTCGCGCAGCCAAAGGAGAATCCCTCCGGGGGGAATGAATGCCCGGAGGGATTGTCGGGGAGACCTTCCGGACGGGGGGACGTCCAGAGGTACAGCGTTACATAGCCGGATAACCTGCCTTGTATGGACTAGGTGCCGGGATTCCTGTTCCAACTGCCGTTCTTCCACTCAGCAATGAGCCGCTTCTGGCTGGCGTATTTGCCATGACCATCGACGTAGATGATGTTGCCGCCGGCGTAGTGCCGGTCGGACGGCAGATCGGAGTTGTCCGGATCAGCCCACACGCAGTAGCTATCGTTGTTGTGTTGTTCTTCGAGCAACAGCATGAGCGTGGTGGTTCGCCCGGCGCTGGCTGGTTCAAGATGAATGCATCTCGCCGGGTTGACGACGTGGGACTGGACCGTGATGCTGGCGAGCGCGCAGTTCATGGAGTAGGAGCAATTCCAGCCCGCCCGCTTCTCTGTCGGGCATCTGTAGGTTGCTCTGTTGCGCACGTATTTCCAGAGTCCGCCCTCCGACACGTCCGCGGTCCGACCGCACGTCTGCACTCCGGCCCAATCGTAGAACGGGACCCAGTTTTCCGGGTAGCTCAATGGCGTGCAGCCATTGTTATCCTCGCAGTAATCGCGAATGGCCATGCCCAACTGCTTCATGTTATTGAGGCACTTGGTCTGGTTGGCGCGTTCTTTCGCGCTCAGCATGACTGGATACAGAATCGCCGCGAGGATAGCGATGATCGCGATCACCACGAGAAGCTCGATCAGAGTGAATCCGGCGCGCTTGTGTCCCATCGTTACCACCTGTCCCTTCATACCCCGTGAGTGTTACGCTCTGTGATACACGTGTGCATATCGCACATCCCACTGCATATTATCACCACGTTTTGGGGCTGTCAATAGGCCGAGGCGTTATTTCTTTGCTTTTTTTGGGATTTCGCTCAGTTTCTTACTTTGGCAGCCTTAACCGCGAACAGCCTGACCTCCAGCGGCTGAAGCGTTATGGGGCCGGAAGCCGGCAGGCCGGTCAGGACATCGAGGGCGTTCCGCCGCCGGCCGCCGCGAGAGAGAGTGAAAGTGAGCGGGGTGTTGAGGTAGTTGCAGAGGTCGATCACAAGACCATCGGGAGTGTCGGCGGTCTTCCACTCGACGCCCCAGACCAGCTTGCCGGACTCGTCCAGCAGATCGATGGGAGGATGCACGCCGGCCCTGGCCATGGCAGCCAGCGCAGGTTCCCTCAGATCGCGGGCGCTGGTATTGCCGGGCGTGCAGGCGATAACGTCGCCCGCGATCTTCTCGTCTCTGGGCTTGTCGTATTCGTCGTAGGCCAGCAGTTCGCCGCCGCCGACGTAGACGACGCGTCCCTTGTACTCTGCAGGGCACGAAACGCCGCGTCTGAGATATGCGTCGCGCCAGGGACGAAGAGAACAGGCGCTCCCGGCGCCACGCCGGCCTCGAGCTGACGTTCGGTAACGAATCCGATCTTGATGCCGGCAAAGCCCAGCGCCAAGTAGAGGTTCTTGGAGCAGTCGTCGTACCGCTCGCCGTCGTAGATGAGCGCGCTGGTATCGTGCAGGATCAGCACGTCGGGCGACGCCTGCTGAAGCGCCGTGATCTGGTTGGCGGCGCGATTGAGGTCGCAGTTGACGATACCGACCGCCTCGGCACACCCCGGCCGATGCATGATGTCGCCGTAGAAATCGCTCATGTGGTCGAATGTGCGCTCCCAGACCCAGATCGTGGTGGCGCTCTGGCCGTGAACCGCCTGCTGCCAGAGCGCGGCGTGAACGGCTTCGGCGGGGAAGTAGCGCAGCTCGCGGTCTCCGATGATGTGGTTCTCCGAGTCGAAGACGGGAGCGTCCTTGACCGACCTCTGCAAATCCTCGCCGCGAGCGTTCGTCAGCCAGCCCTGCGCGAACTCGCCTCCGCCGAAGCTATACCAGTTGACGCTGTCGTTGCCATCGATGTCGCCGGCGCACCCGACCAGGTAGGGGTCGTTGCCGGACTGGACATCGGCCGGGCCGAGCAGCGTGGGGGTCTGGACCTTGATGTGTACGGGCAGGCCTGGCGCGAGCGAGTGCACTGCGTCGGCCAGCATCCGATACCAGCCGGCCAGAAACTCCTGGTTCCAGCGCACGCAGTCCACCCATCTGCCGATCGGCTTTCGCTCGTCCTCGCCTTTCGCGTACGGCAGCTTGATCTCCTCGAAGCTCGGGTAACTCGTGTGCCAGTGGGCGTTGAGCGTCGCGATGTCGCCGTGGCGTCTGGCGAGCCAGGCGTGCCAGTCGGCGACGGCGAATTGCGAGTTGTTTCCGTAGTACGTAGGCTCATTTGCCAGGCAGATGCTGTGAAGGGCTGGATGGCCCTTGATCGCGGGGATCAGCGCGGAAATGTGCCGCTTGAGCATTTCCCGGCTGACCGGATCGCGCAGCGTGTAGCCGGTATTGCCCGGCCTCTCGGCGATCTTGTCCTTCGCCCACTGCGGGACGTAGTGCGGGCTTATCAGCAGGTTCACCGCCACTCCGGCCTTCTCGGCGCGGTCGAGCAGGTTCAGCAGATCGCGCGCGGGCGCGTCGTTGACCTTGTCTTCGGACGGGAGAGTGGCCGATGGCCCTATCTCGATCTGGATGATGTTGACCCCGTAGTCGGGGAACTTCTCTACGTCGGCCCGAACTTGTCCGAAGTGGCCGTATCCGGTGAAGAACACCGGACGAATGTCGCGACCGGGCTTGCCGGGGGTGGTCGTCGGCGCAAGGAACGAGCTGCTCTTCACGACGGGGCGCGTGTCTCCCGTCCACTTAGGAACGACCGGGAGCGCGTGCTTGGCCTCGGCGGCCTGCGCGATCTCGCGCTCCAGCCGGGATCTCATCTGCTCCATGTCGGCCAGCGCCATCGATGCCCGCTTGATCTCGCCCTTGCCGGCGTCTTCGAGCGCGTAACCGGTGAAGTTTTCAAGCACGGTGTAGGTGACCATCGGATATGACACGTCGTGGCCGGCGGCCTTGAGCCGGTCGATCTCCGCCTTGAGCTTAGGCAGCGCTTGCTGAAGCGCCTGGAGGTGGCTTCTCGTGTACGGCTGCGAGAAGAAGCGCATCTCGGTGCGCGCGGAGGCAAGCTCACGAGAGCCGTCCATGAGACGAACCGTAACCGTCAGTGGGTCATAGCCGGCCTCAGACGATCAGCCGGTGACCACGATCTGCATCGTTCCGGGCTTGAGTTCGATGCTTTGCGCGAGGTGCTCCTCTGAGCCCGATATGCCTGCCTCGATTGTGCAGGAGAACGGCCTTACGGGTGCACAGCAGGAACGGCGCGGCGAAGTCGCCCTCGGTGAGCACTTCCATGTCGTGACTCTGAGGCCATAGTCTAGCGGCCGCTGTCTGCGGAGGCAGGTCGGAGTACGTGGCCGCCGCGCCTTCTTCGAGCTTGATATCGTCGATCCAGAGGCCCCTGGTCGGGCTTTCGGATTGGACGAATATGCCGAAGTCCCCGTCGGCCTTGTCCGTCGTGAACGTCGTCGAAACGGGGACCCACTTGCCGCCGGTGGCCGGCAGCGTGATTCGATACCGCCAGCCGGCGCCGCCGACTATCGAAGCTGCGCCCGGATCGTCCGACTTGACCCACGCGCTGAGCGTATAGACCCTGTCGGGCTCGACCTTGACGGGATGGGCGAGGGAAAGCAGACCGGTGTAGGGCGATTCGAGCGGACTGGCGTTCGTGATCTTGAGCGAGCGGCGGCCGCCGACTGCGGTCGTATCATCGACAACGCAGGATGCCTCGGCCTTCCACCGGCTGCCCCAGCTCCAGCCCTTGGCGAACCCACTAGAGTCCAGCGACTCGAAGCCGCCGTTGGGCACGAGATTCGCGTTCGATCTGTCCGGGCGGGCGTCGATCGAAGCCAATCGCACCGCATCCCCGTGCGCGAGAGAACACGCCGCGCCCAGTATCAGCGCGGCCAGTACCGAGAGAATCCACAACTTGCCTCCAAACCGCCGTTCGAACGTCGGATTCGCTACCAGGTTCGCTTTGGCGGGCGTCACTGTCGATCTCCTCGGAACACGTAGTCGGCCTCGGAGATCGCCACCGGCGCGCCGGCCGCTATGGACTCGTTCACCATGTAGCTGATCACCGCCGCGCGGGCCGCCTTAGCGAGGCCGTTCGGCGGGTCGGTGTCGTGCAGGATCGCGTCGGCGAACTGGTCGATCTCGGCTGCATGGCCCTTGTCAGCAGCGTCGAGGCCGACGCGAACGGGCTCGGCTCCGAAGCCGAAACAGTCCATCTCGCGGAAGTCTCTGATGTGTATGACCCTCTTGTCGCAGTAGATCTCGGTGGATTCCTTGGGGAATGGCTCGCAGCCGGCGCTCGTTATCAGCGTGGTTCCGACCGACCCGTCGGCGAACGTGATCGTAATGATCCCGCTGTCGGGTGTCTTCACCAGGTTCGGATCACGGAACGTTCCGCCCGAGGCATAGACGCTGACCGGCGGTGACTGCGCCAGCTCGCAGAGCAGATCGAAGATATGGCATCCCTCGCCCACGAACCGGCCGCCGCCGATCTCGGCGTCGTGGATCCAGTGATCCTCTGATATCCGAGACTGCATGCGGTGATAGATCAGCTTCTTCGCCGGCAACTCCCGCAGCACGTCGCGGGCCTGGGTGACGAGCGGCGCCAAGCCTCTGTTGTAGCCCACGGTGTACTTGACGTTGTTGGCTTTGACCGCGTCGGCTACCGCCCTGCACTCGCCGCGATTCATGCCCATCGGCTTCTCGCAGAGGACGTGCTTGCCGGCCTCGGCTGCCCTGATGGTCTGCCGAGCGTGCAGATTGTGCCGGGTGGTGACGAAGACCGCGTCTATCCCGCCGTCGGAAAGGAGCCGGTCGAGGTCGGTAGTCCAGTAGTCCGCGCCGGATCCGCCTGCTGTGGACTTCGCCGCTTCCTCGTCAACGTCCATGACCGCGCGGATTCCATATTTGGCGTTCGCCCTGATATTGGGAATGTGCATCAGTCGGGCGAAGCTTCCGCAGCCGATCACTCCCACACTCACCTTTTCCATAACTATGATTCCTTCCTGTAAGGCGCGGTCTCCTGCCGTCATTTCACGGCCACATTCAGCAGTCTGGTCTCGAGCGGCTTTAGTGTGATCTGCCCGGACGCCGGCTGCCCGGTCAACACATCGACCGCGCTTACGTCCTTGCCCTCGCGCGACAGCTTCAGTGTGACGGGAGCAGTCAGGTAGTTGCACAGATTGACCACAGTCCCGTCGGACACCTTCGCACAGCGCGATTCGATTCCCCAGACGGGCTCGCCGTTCTCGTCTGTGACCTCTATGAGCGGGCGAACGCTTGATGCCGACAGCTTCGGCCGCAGCAGGCGCGCGAGGTCGCGGTCGGACGCGTTCCGATCGAACGAGACGTTGTCGCCCGTCAGCCGCTGCGACCTCGGTCTGTCGTACTCATCGCGGGTCAGGCAATCGCGGCCGATCATGACGATCCGACCCTTGTAGTCCTGCAGCGCCTTGAACGCCGCATTCGAGACATGCCGGGCGTTCGGAACGAAGATCATCGGCGCTTGCGGCACGATACCGTCCTCCAACTGCCGCTCGGTCACGAACCCGACCTTGACCCCGCTCAGGTTCAGCGCCATATACGTCCGCATCACGCAGCGGTCGTGGCCCTCGCCGTCGTAGATGAACGCGCTGGTGTCGTGCAGGACGAGCGCCTGGGCGGGCGCTTGCTGGATGGCCGTGATCTCGTTGGCAGCGCGGTTCAGGTCGCAGTTGACTATGCCGACCGCTCTCGCGCACGCGGGGCGGTGCATTATGCTGCCGGAGAAGTCGCTCTTGGGGTCGGTTGTGCGCTCCCAGACCCAGATGGTCGTCGCGCTTTGCCCGTGGATCGCCTCCTGCCAGAGTGCAGTTCGAATGTGCTCCGGCGGGATCGGCCGCGTCTCGCGGTCGCTGATGATGTGGTTTTCGGAGTTGAAGACGGGCGCGTCCTTGACCGAGCGCTGGAGGTCGTCGTACCATATCGTTTTCCAGCCACGACTGAGCGTAGGCGCTCTCGCCGAAGCCGTACATGTTGCTGCTGTCGTTGCCGTTGATGTCGCAGACGCGGCCGCAGAGATAGGCGTCGTTTCCGTATTTCATGTTCGGTGCGCTGCCAAGGGTCCAGGTCTGCACCTTGGCGTGGACGGGGAGGTCGGGCGCGACGGCATGGACGGCGTCGGCGAGCATCTTGTGCCAGTCCGCGAAGAACTCCTGGTTCCAGCGCACGTAGTCCGCGTATCTGGGCATCGGGGTCCTTGCGTCGGCGGCGAAGGGGTTGGGAAGCGGTACATCATCGAAGCCGGCGTAGCTCGTGCCCCAGCGCGAGTTGAGCGTGGCGATGTCACCGTGCCGCTTTGCAAGCCACGCGTGCCAGTCGTTTGCTGCGTACTCGCACGGCTCCTCGACGTTCTGCGGCTCGTTCGAGATACAGATGCTGTGGAGAGCGGGATGGTTCTTGATCGGCGCGATGACCACGGAGACGAACTCCTTGAGAAGCTCCCGGCCCTCGGGAGCGTGCAGGCAGTATTGCTGGAATCCCTCCCGCCGCTTGCGCAGCTCGGGGTATTTGGTCAGCATCCAGCCGGGGAAATAGTGCGGGCTGATCAGCAGATTGATCGCGACTCCGGCCTTCCGCGCGCGGTCGAGTTCCTTCAGAATGCCGTCCGATGCGTGCTCCTCGACGACGCCTTCGCTCGGGAACACGCTCCACGGCCCGATTTCGAACTGGATGATGTTGGTCCCGTAGTCCGGCCATTTCTCGATGTCCTTGCGGACCTGGGCGAAGTGGCCGTAACCGGTGAAGAACACGGGGCGGGTCTCGCGTCCGGGCTTGCCGGGGGTGATCGTGGGCGCGATGAATGAGCTGCCCTTGACGATTGGCCGGGTATCTCCGATCCATTTCGGAACGGCGGGGAACGTGAGTCTGCCTGAGACGGCCTGAGACAGACCGCGGTCGAGCTGATCGGCCATCGACTCCAGTTCGCCGATCTGCGCGATGCTCCGCTTCACGTCGCCCTTCTCGGCGTCCTCGCGCGCATAGCCGATGAAGTTTTCCAGCACTGTGTAGCTGACCCGCGGATACGATATGTCCTGTCCGCTGGCCTTGAGCTGATCCAGCGACGCCTTGAATCCAGGCAGTCTGCCTTCGAGTTTCGCAAGCCGGGCTCTGGCGCTTGCCGGCGATGAGAACGATGCCTGCGCTACCGCCGCGACGACCTCTTTGCCTCCGTCGAGAAGCCGGAGAGTCACGACGCGCGGGCTGTCGGATGCGTTCGACTGCCCGCTGATCACGACCCGCGACGCACCGGCCTCCAACGCCACTTGCCGCGTGACCGGCCTTTCGGACTTGGATATGCCCGCTTCCAGCGTGAGCGACATCGGCTTCGGCGCGTATACGGTGAACGGAACCTCGAAGCCGCCGTCCGACGTTATCTCTGCGTCGTAGTTCTCCGGACAACACCGCACGGCGTCTCCCGCATCGAGCGTGGGCCTGGCGCCGGGCTCGAGCTTCACGTCGTCCACCCACAATCCGCCGGTCGTGCCCTTGATGACGATGCTCAGGTCGAAGCTCTTGTCGGCCTCGGTTGGCGTGAATGTCATCGAGACCCGCCGCCACCTGCCCGATGTGGCGGGCAGAGTGAAATGATACCGCCAGTCCGCGCCGCCGCCGATCCGCGCGAATCCCGGATCGACCGACATCGTCCACAGGCTCAGCGTGCAGGGTCTGCCGGGCTGCACCGTGACCGGCTTGGCGATCGACAGCTCCGCGTAGACTCCGCTCTCCAGCGGGGACTTGCACGTGAACTTCACGCAGCGCGTGCCGTCGAGTGCGGGGCGGTCGTCGATGACGCACGTCGCATTGGTGTTGCGCTTATCCCATTTCCACCCGGCTGGAATGCCGTCGGCGCCGGCGGACTCGAACCCGCCATTGGCGAGGATGTTGGGATTCGCCGCATCGGCCCGCACGTCGATGGACGTAAGGGTCACGTCGTCGCCAGACGCCGCCGTACAGACGGCGCAGACCACAATTCCAACCAGCAGGACACGAAGCATTTTTCCTCTCCCTGTCGGCTCCGCAACACAGCATTATGTGCGGCTGTGTGCGATGGGTGTGCGAATGCTACTACTGACAGTTTGGCATGAGGATGGGGGTCGTGTCAATAGGCCGCGGCGGTGATTCGAGGGATGAAACGCCAGTCGGAGCCGGAAACTACGTCTACTCCTGCTCTATCTCGGCGATCATGACTTTGACGCCGCGCTCTTCCATGTTCGAGCGATCGCGCGCTGTGAGTCGGGTGTCGGTGACGAGGTAGTCAACCTGCTGAGGTGTAGCGTATCGGGCGAACGCGCGTCGGGTGAACTTCTCGCTCTCAGTGACGACAACGATCTCGTTCGCTGATGATATCATCGCCTGTTCGAGGCTGGCCGCGTGCAGGTCGGCCATGTAGAACCCGTCCCTGCTGTCCGCGCCGTCGCAGCCGACGAAGAGATGATCCACCCGAAGCCCGGCCAGCGACTGCTCCGCAAGAGGGCCGTAGAGGCTGGGCGTGTCGTCCCGCAGAAAGCCGCCGAGCACCAGGACCTTGATGCCCGAACCGTAGAGGGCCTGCGCGACGCGAAGGGATGTCGTGGCGAGGGTGATTCCCGTGGAGCGCGGAAGCTGCATGGACAGCTCGTAGGTCGTCGGGCTGCCGTCCACCATCACAGTCTCGCCCTGCATCACCAGCGTTGCCGCGAGCTTGCCGAGCGCCTTATTGGCGGCCGATTCGGCCTGGCCGGGGAAGACCCCTTGAAGGAAGCGCAGCTTGCCCGCGACCACGGCCCCGCCGTGCGTTCTCACGGCGAGCCCCTGATCCTCCAGAAACGACAGATCGCGCCTGATCGTCATCTGCGATACGCCGAAGCGATCGGCCAAATCCTGGATGTTCACTTCCTGCTCTGCGTTCAAGATCTCACTGATCTCTGTCTGACGGAAGTTCATGTGCTCTACCTGTTATGTATCACGCGCAACCCACCTCCAATGATCGGCAGCGGAAGCCGCGATCCTTCGTGCATTACGCGTTCATTGTCGTTAGATGCGACAATTGTAGCACTTTCGCGCGCATGTTACCAGTCGTGTTTGCTCGCACGCTCACGCAGGTTTTCGCAGTGCCCAAATCGAACAGAATCCAACGGGGAACACCGGGAAAGAGCAGGTGAACGTGTGATGAGCAAATTTGTTGCAGCGGCAGGAGAAGTTGACCTTGCCCCGCCGCCGGGCAGTTGGATGACCGGCTTTGCAGCCAGAGCAGAGCCCTCTTCTGGAACCCACGACCCGATAATGGCGCGCGCCGCCCTGCTCCACAGCGATTCCGGCGGCCTTCTGCTCGTCTCGCTGGACGTGCTGGGGCTGGGGCCGTCCGATGCGGCCGATCTGCGGGCTCGGATCTCGGCGGCAACCGGCGTCCCACGCTCCGGCATACTGATATGCTGCACGCACACGCATTCCGGTCCCGCTATGAAGCTGTCCCGAAAGGCCTTGGTCACCGTCAACGAGGTGTGGCGCGCGGAGGCGTTCAACCGGATCGTTATACTCGCCGGCGACCTCCCCCACAGACTCCAATCCGCGCGGTTTGCACACGGCTCGACGCGCGTCCCCGGCATCGGCTACAACCGGCAGGACGGCTCCCACGCCGTCGATGACGAACTCGTCGCGATGACACTCGAGTCCACAAGCGGCGAGGCGATCGCCGCCGTGGTCAACTACGCGGCTCATGCCGTCGTTCTCGGCCCGCGAAACCTGCTTCTTTCGGCGGACTATCCCGGCGCGGTCGCCCGGCAGTTGAAGGACACGCGCGGCGGGATCGGCATGTTCGTCCAGGGCGCGTGCGGCGATGTGGACCCCGCGGTCAATCGCGACAGGGGCTGGGGCACGGGCACGTTTGACGACTGCGACCGGATCGGCTCGCGCCTTGCCGGAGCCGCTTGCGCCGCGCTCGCCGACACGCCGAGAACAGATCAGGTGCCGCTCAGATCAGCCGTGCGCACGATTCAGATGCCCCTTGACCCTCCGCCCACGCCAGACGACCTCGCCGCGTTGGCGGCCGGCTTCGAGGCGGAGCTTGCGGCGGCGCGGTCCAACGAGAACGAAGTGGCCGTGCAGAATGCCCAGGCTATGCTGGAGTGGGCCTCGGCAATGGGCGAGGCGATCCGCGCGGGTACGGTACCCTCATCCGTTGCTGCTGAGGTCATGGTCGGCAGGATGGGCGACATGTGGGTGGTGGGAGTCCCATTCGAGCCCTACGCTGATATCTCACTGCGGATCAAAGAGCGGCTGGGGCCGTTACGGACGCTGTTCGCCGGGTATGCCAACGGTGTGATCGGCTATCTTGCGGCTCGCTGGGCCAAGGAGCAGGGCGGTTACGGTCCCGACACCTCCTGCAGGTGGGGCAGGGGACTGCTGACCGGCTTGGGCGTGGGCGGCGACGACATTCTCGTCGAGCAGGTCCTCGATCTGGCAGGCGAGATCTCCTGACTCCCGTCCCCACGCCGCCGCCAGGGAGAGCGTGTGCATGTGTGATTTTCACATCATCTGCGCCTCGTCATGATTGGATGCTACAAACTAACCACTAGAACATTCCTGAAATTGTGCCTAAAATGTCATTGACAATGGAACATGCACGAGGTATGATTCATGTTAGAACAGGTTAGAAATCAGCAGAGGCGGACATGACTACACGTAAGGCAGCGATACTTGACGTAGTGCAGAACGGGCAAGTCGTGAATGTGCAGGCACTGGCCTCGCAGTTCGGCGTGACGGAGAAGACCATATTCGGTGACCTGGAGGAGCTGTCCAAGGACGGCTTTCTGGTCTTTGCAAACAGCGGAGGCGTGCTGGCTATGGCGCGGTCGCGCCACGGTGAGGACGCCATCGATGATTCGTCGAGCCGCAAGAGAGCGATCGGCAAGCTGGCCGCGTCTCTTATCAGACCGCGCAACACGGTCATGGTGGATGGCGGGACTACGACGCTTGAAGTAGCGCGGCATGCCCCTCTGGACGAAGGTATCGTAGTGGCCACCACCTCGCTTTGTGTGGCGCAGTTGCTGCACAGCTCGGAGATCGACGTCGTTGTTCTGGGAGGACTGGTCCGCAAGGATTATCCCAGCACCTACGGCCCGGCGACCGAGGCGGCGCTGTCCAGCTTCCACGTTGACATCCTGTTCCTGGACTGCGACGGCGTGCACAGTGTTGACGGTCTCTACACGACCGAGATGCGCCTTTCCACCCTTGAGAAGGCGATGATACGCGTCGCGGACCGCGTCGTGCTGGTCACAGAGAGCTGCAAGTTCGGAAGACGCGGCTTCATTCAGTTCGCGGCGCCCGGCGATATCCACGCGGTGGTAACCGACGACCGCCTCTCGCGGGAGGACCGGGCCAATCTGGCGGAACAAGGGGTGCAGGTACTCATCGCCGAGGCGGAGTAGTAACGCCGAGATGCGCGCAGTCTGCTTCCTGACCGCCATAGTCCCCAGCCGACCAACCGAGCCAACCGTGTAGACATCCTCGTGCTGCATACGCGCGGCAGCCAGCGGGCTCCGTCGATCGACCCTCCATCCCACGCGCCGAAGCGACCCCACGGTCTCGTTTTGGCGTGGGAACAATGGGGTTGGTGCCGGAGACCGGAGTCGAACCGGTATGCCCTTGCGGGCGGTGGTTTTTGAGACCACTGCGTCTGCCATTCCGCCACTCCGGCAGTGGAGATGGAATTATAGCGCGTAAGGCAGGAACTGTCAACGCATCGGGCGAAGCATGCAGAGTTCCGTCTTGCCGGTCGGACTTCCGACTTCCGACCTCCGACCTCGATTCCAAAGGAGAGATGATAATGAGCGACGATATGTCCCGGACTCCGGGCGCCGGTGGGTTTGGCCCGCCTCCGCCTCCCCCTCCGCCCGGCGGATACTACCAGCCGCCGTTTCCTCCTCCCCCGCAGCAGCGCAAGAGCCGGTTGTGGATCATACCGGTCGTGGTGGGAGCGGTTGTTGTTCTTGTCCTGCTGATGATTGGGCTGGGCATGCTCCTGAAGGGCATGCCGGGTTTCGGGCAGTTCACCTACGGCAAGCACATTGCGCTGATCCGGGTTGACGGCGTGATCACGGCCGGCAGAAGCGAGAGCGGCCTGTTCAGCGGGTCCTACTCCGGGTCGGAGGACATTATCGAGCAGCTCGAACGCGCAAGAAAGAGCGATGACGTCGGGGCCATCGTGCTGCGCATCAACAGCCCCGGCGGCAGCCCGGCCGGCTCCGAAGAAGTCTACAATGAGATAAAGCGCGTTCGCGCAAGGACAAGCCGGTCTATTCGTCGATGGCGGATGTGGCCGCGTCGGGCGCCTACTACATCGCCTCGGCCTCCGATCGCATCTACGCCGACTCCAGCACGCTGACCGGCAGCATCGGCGTCATCTGGGACATCACCGACATGAGCGGGCTCTACAAGAAGATCGGCTTTAACCCGCAGGTGATCAAGTCCGGCAAGTTCAAGGACATCGGCTCGTCGAATCGTCCCCTCACGCCGGACGAACGCGCGCTGCTGCAGGCGATTGTGATGGAGACCTACGGGCAGTTTGTCAATGCCGTCGCCGAGGGCCGCCACCTGCCAGTCGCGGATGTGAAGAAGATCGCGGACGGCCGCGTCCTCACCGGCACGCAGGCGGTCAAGGTGAAGCTGGTGGACCGGATCGGCGGAATGCGGGCTACGGTCAAGGACGCGGCTCTTGCCGCGGGAATCAAGGGTGAGCCGAAGGTGGTCGAATACAAGAAGAGCAGGTCCATCTACGACATCTTCGGAAGCGAAAGCGACCGCGCGGTCTCCGAGGCGGAGCGAGCCGTCGGCAAGCAGTTGATCGATCGATTGCTGGACGGTAAGGGCTCGCAGTCCGGACTCAGGTGATCAACGACAGATGCGAAGACGTCGATTCCTGTTGATAGCGATCCTGATTGCCGCGATAGCGGCGTTGCTCTACTGGGGCCTGATCGACCGCGTCCTCGTATGCACTGTCATCCAGCCAGGGGGAGGTGATGTGGTGGTCAGAGTCGATGGAAGGCTCCTCCGCCCCGCTACCGTATCGCCCGGCTCGAACTCGTATAGCTTCTCGTTGAGGCATGGCAGATACACTATCACTGTCGAGAAGCCTGGGTTCAAGGCCCAGAAGCAGACTCTTGACGTCAAATGGGGTGACGGGGACGAATACCCGGTGTTTGCTCCATTGCGGCGGCTCAAATAGTGCTGTGTTGCGGGCTGCCGCCACTGCAAGCTTCTCAACTTTCGACTCTGGACCTTCGACTTTATGACCGAAAAGAAACGACTTATCGCCATCGACGGCAACAGCCTGCTTTATCGCGCGTTCTTCGCGATGAGGTATCTGTCCACGTCCGACGGCACGCCCACCAACGCCGTCTACGGCCTGACCACGATGCTGCTCAAGGTGCTTGAGGAGAAGCCGGATTACATCGTGGTCGCGTTCGACACGCCCAAGCCGACCTTCCGCCACGTGGAGTACGATCAGTATAAGGCCCATCGCAAGGCCCCGCCCGATGCGCTGATCGCCCAGGCCCCGATTGCCCGCGAGCTGATTCGGGCGTTCAACATCCCCGTGATCGAGGTCGAGGGCTATGAAGCCGACGATATCATCGGCGCGCTTGTCACGCAGGCCCGCGAGCACGGTGTAAGCTCGGAGATCGTCACCGGCGACCTCGACGCGCTCCAACTCGTCAACGAGGACGTTAGCGTGATGACGACCGTGAAGGGCGTGTCGGATATCGTCGTCTATGATCCCAAGGCGGTAGAGGCGCGCTTCGGCCTGAGGCCCGATCAGATGGCGGACTTCAAGGGCCTCAAGGGCGATCCCTCGGACAACATCCCCGGCGTGCCCGGCGTCGGCGACAAGACCGCGCAGTCGCTGCTGGAGCAGTATGGGACGGTCGAGAACGTGCTCGATCACGTCTCCGATCTACCGGAGGGCAAGACCCGAAAGGCGATTGAGGAGAACGCCGATCTCGCGCGGCTCTCGCAAGCGGCTCGGGACGATAGTCACCGATGTGCCGTTCGATTTCGACCTGGCGGCGTATCAGGCCCGGCAGCCCGACCTCGACATGCTGCGTGATCTGTTCGTGCGGCTCGAGTTCAAGACCATGCTCAAGCGGCTGCCGGAGGTCGAGCAGGCGGCGGGTAAGGCGACGGCCGAAGAGAAGCCGTCGCTGGGATCGTGCCGCCGGATCGATTCGCCTAGGGAGCTTGACGAACTCATCGCCTCGCTGGAGAGGGCAGGGGAGTTCGCTCTCCAGTGCCATACGGCGGACGAGCAAGTCCATCCGCGCCAGGCTCATCGGGATGAGCTTCTCGACAGGGACGGATGAGACGGCGTATGTGCGAGTGCACGATCCGGCGGAGAACTCGCTATCGCTGGGGATGGAGGACGTCTTCGAGGCCGATCTTGCGCGATTCGCGGCGCTGCTTGGTTCGGACAAGATCACCAAGTACTGCCACGACTCCAAGCGCAACATCGCGGCGCTGGCGCTGCGCGGAGTGGAGCTGAAGGGGGTCGCGTTCGACACCATGCTCGCGGCGTATCTGCTCGATTCCTCGCGCGGCTCGTATGAGATCGGCGATGTCGCGTTCGAGCAGCTTTCGGTCGAACTGGCGGGCGTGACGCGCAAAGAGAGGGAGAGATAGACGAGACCCAGCTGTTCTGCAACGAGGCCGAGGTCATCTATCGCATCAAGCCGCTGATGGAGGAGCGGCTCAGGCGCGACGGCGAGTACGAGCTGTATTCCGAAGTCGAGCTTCCGCTCGCGCCGATACTGGCGCAGATGGAGCTTGGTGGGGTGACGATCGATGTCGGCGAGCTGGAGGCGCTGTCGGTCACGCTCAACGTGGATCTGCGGCAGTTGGAGCAGCAGATCTACGAACTCGCCGGCGAGGAGTTCAACATCGGCTCCCCGAAGCAGATTCAGAGCGGTGCTGTTCGAGAAGATGGGCCTGGCTGCCGGAAAGAAGACCAAGACCGGCTACTCGACATCGGCGAGCGCGCTCGAGGAACTCGCGGCGGATCATCCGATAGTCGAACTTGTCCTGCGCTGGCGCGAGCTGAGCAAGATCAAGTCCACCTACGCCGACTCGCTGCCGAAGCTGATCAACCCCGCGACCGGGCGCGTCCACACGTCGCTGAACCAGGCCGTGACCGCGACCGGGCGGCTGTCTTCCAGCGACCCGAATCTGCAGAACATCCCCATCCGCACGGAGCTTGGCCGCGAGATCCGCAAGGCGTTCATTGCTGGGCAGGAACCGATTGCCCTGAGTAGCCCTGAACTTGGTTCAGGGCGTATCGAAGGGCACGCGGACCTCTGCTCCTCTCCGCCGACTACTCTCAGATCGAGCTTCGCATACTCGCGCACGTGACCGGCGATCCCGGGCTTTCATCCGCATTCGAGCACGACGAGGACATCCACACCCACACCGCAAGTACGATCTTCGGCTGCGCCGAGAGCGATGTTACGCCCGAGATGCGCCGCCGCGCGAAGACGGTGAATTTCGCGGTCATCTACGGCATGGGCGAGTTCTCGCTGTCGCGGTCGCTGGGAATCGCCCGCGATGAGGCGGCCGCGTACATCGAGACCTACTTCGCGCGGTTTCCCGGCGTGCGGGACTACACGAACGCGACCATCGAACAGGCGCGCGAGCTTGGGTTCGTATCGACACCGATGGGCCGCCGCCGCTATGTGCCCGACATCAACGCCGCCAATCGCAACGTCCGGTCATTCGCGGAGCGCGCGGCGGTGAATATGCCGATCCAGGGCATGGCGGCTGATATCATGAAGCTCGCGATGATCCGGGTCGCGCGTTCCATCGCCGGGCTGAAGACGCGGATGCTGCTGCAGGTGCACGACGAACTCCTGTTTGAAGTCCCGCCGGACGAGCTGGAGCGCGTCGCGGAACTCGTGCGGTCGGACATGGAGAACGCGTATCCGCTGCGCGTGCCGGTGAAGGTGGACGTGAAGTACGGCCGGAACTGGGCCGAGATGAAGGAGATATAGGCGATCTTGAGACCCAACATTCTGTACATCAACTCCCACGACACCGGTCGATACGTGCGGCCCTATGGTTACGACGTCCCCACGCCAGCGATCCAGGCGTTTGCTGATGAGGGCGTGCTGTTCCGGCAGGCGTTCTGCGCGGGCCCGACCTGCTCGCCCAGCCGCGCCGCCCTTCTGACGGGCTGCTATCCTCATCAGAATGGCATGCTCGGCCTCGCGCACCGCGGGTTTGGGCTTCACGACTATCGACAGCATCTCCAGCACACGCTCCGGCAGGCGGGCTACTTCACCGCGCTGGCGGGAGTGCAGCACGTTATCGCGGGCGATCGCGTTTCCGAGCTGGGCTACGACGTCATACTGGGCGGCGGCCGCCAGTCCGCCCACACGGCGGCAGCCGAGTTCTTCCCGGATCCCGGGTCCCGGCAGCCGTTCTATTTGGAGGTGGGATTCACGCAAACCCATCGCGTGTATCCGAAGCTGGGGCCCGAAGACCGGCCTCAGCACTCCATGCCGCCGGCCATCTTCCCCGATACACCCGAGACGCGGCAGGATTTCGCCAGGTTCAAGGCTTCCGCGCGGATATTGGATCAGAAGATCAAGACCGTGCTGGACGCGCTGGATCACAACGGCCTCGCGGAGAACACCCTGGTGATCTGCACCACCGACCACGGCATCGCATTCCCGCAGATGAAGTGCAACCTGACCGACCACGGCATCGGCGTCATGCTCATCATGCGCGGGCCGGGCGTATCGGGAGCGGGCCGAACCATCGACACGATGGTCTCGCACATCGACATCTTCCCGACTCTCTGCGAGCTTCTCGAAATCCAGCCGCCGAAGTGGCTGGAAGGCGTCTCGCTTGTCCCGCTGCTCAGCGGCGAGGAGCATGACGTGCGCGAGGAGGTGTTCGCTGAGGTCACCTACCACGCGGCCTACGAGCCGATGCGCTGCGTCCGCACGAAGCGGCACAAATACATCCGCCGGTTCGACGGCCGCAAGACGCCGGTGATGCCCAATTGCGACGAGGGAGAGACCCGCAGCCTGTGGCTCGCACACGGTTGGAAAGAGCGCCCGGTCGATCGGGAGCAGCTATACGACCTGATGTTCGACCCGATGGAGCGCTGCAATCTGGCAGGCGACACGCGATATGAGGCCGTCCTGCGCGACATGCGCGAGCGATTGGACGCGTTCATGGTCCGAACCGCCGACCCGCTGCTCAGTGGGCCGGTACCCGCGCCGCCAGGCGCGAAGCTCAACAACCCCGACGATATGTCGCCCAACGATCCGGTGTTCGTTGTCTGAAGGAAATCGCCCATTGCCGGTCTAACCCGTAATGGCGGGCTTTGCCGGAGGGCCCACTGATTGCCTCAGATAGTCGTCGAAAACCTCACGAAGACCTTTGCCGTGTCCGAGCGCGCGTCGGGGACGCTGGGCTCCGTGCGTGGGCTGGTTCGCCGCAAGCGGCGGATCGTGCACGCGCTCGATGGCATCTCGTTCTCACTCGAAGCCGGCGAACTGGTCGGCTACATCGGGCCGAACGGCGCGGGCAAGTCCACGACGGTCAAGGTCCTCTCGGGCATCCTCGTGCCCGACTCGGGCCGCTGCGAGGTCGACGGGCCGCGTGCCGTGGAGCGACCGGATCGCCCACGTGCGCGCGGATCGGCGTCGTGTTCGGCCAGCGGACGCAGCTCTGGTGGGACCTGCCCGTGATCGAGTCCTTCGACCTGCTGCGCGACATCTACCGCGTGCCGCGAGCCGAATACGAGCGCCGTCCGCGACGAGCTGATCGCGCTGCTCGACCTGGCGCCGCTGCTGGACGTGCCCGTGCGCCAGCTCAGCCTCGGCCAGCGCATGCGCTGCGACCTGGCGGCGGCGCTGCTGCACAGCCCGTCGCTCCTCTTCCTCGACGAGCCGACCATCGGCCTGGACGCCGTCTCCAAGCTCGCGGTGCGCGACTTCGTCGAGCGCGCTCAACCGCGAGCAGCGGCGTGACCGTCATCCTTACCACGCACGACATGGACGACATCGAGGCGCTCTGCAGCCGCGTGATCGTCCTCGGCGACGGCCGCATCCTCTCCGACGGACCGCTCGCCGCACCTGCGGGCGAGCGTCACGACGCGAGCGGCGGCTGATCGTTGATCTTGACGATGAAAACGGGGACGCCCTTTTCGCGCTCAGAAGAAAAGGGAACTGTCCCCTTTTTCTGAGCGGAGGTCGTGAACCGTGAGGGCTCGCGTATCGAGTTGCGGTTCGACCCCGAGCGCGATCTCGGCGGCCGATCTCATCGCGCGGGTAACGTCCGAATACCCCGTCAAGGACCTCTTCGTCGAGAACACGCCCATCGAGGAGGTCATCGCCAGGCTATACGCGGAGCAGCGCCGATGAACGCCTACTGATGCGGTAATGGCCGCGAGGTTCCGCGCGCTGCTGCAATATCGCGCCGCGGCCGCCGCCGGATTCGCCACGCAGTTGTTCTGGGGCGCTGATCGCAGTGATGATCTTCGCAGCGCGTTCTATCGTTCATCGACCGCCCACCAACCGATGAGCCTGGCGCAGGTGCATCACATTCATCTGGCTCGGACAGGCGATGCTGGCGATGCTGCCGTGGAACGTCGATAGGGAGATCGCGGGGATGATCCGGTCGGGCAACGTCGTCTACGAGCTTCTGCGCCCGCGCGACCTCTACGCGATATGGTTCAGCAGGATTCTCGCGCTTCGCACGGCCCCGACGCTGCTCCGCGCCGTGCCGATGTTCGTCGTGGCCATGCTGTTTTTCGGGATGCAGGCGCCTGCGTCGGTCGGTTCGGCGCTGGCTTACGTCGTCTCGATGCTGGCGGCGATACTGCTGGCGCGGCGATCACCGCGGTCACGAGCATCTCGCTGCTGTGGACGATCTCCGGCGACGGCATTCGCGCATCGTGCCGGGGCTGGTGACGATCCTTTCGGGTCTGATCGTGCCGCTGCCGCTGTTCCCGGCGTGGGCGCAGAGCGCGCTGAACTGGTCGCCGTTTCGAGGGATCGCGGACATCCCGTACAGACTGTACATGGGCCACATCCCGGCCGCCAACTGCCGCTATATGCTGGCTGAACCAGCTCGGCTGGACGGTCGCGTTTGTGCTGATCGGCCGGTGGATGCTTGCCAGAGCACCAGGCGGCTGGTGGTGCAGGGAGGATGACATGCTCGACTCGCTCCAGCCTGTACTTCGCGATACCTGGGCGTCACGTTTCGGGCCAAGATGCAGTATCGCTGCTCGCTCGCGATGATGGCGTTCGGCACCCTTCCTCACGGCCGGAGAGTTGCTGGGCATCTGGGTGCTGTTCGCGCGGTTCGGGTCGCTGCGGGGCTGGACGCTGCCCGAGGTCGCGTTTCTCTACGGCAGCGTGAACTGGCCGAGGCGTTCGCCGAGCTGATTTCGGCGGGTTCGACCTGTTCTCCGGGATGGTGCGCCAGGGCGACTTCGACCGCGTGCTGCTTCGGCCGCGGAGCACGGTTGTGCAGGTCGCCTGCCAGGATCTTTCGCTCAGCATCTGGCCGGTTCGCGCAGGGGCTGATCGCGCTCCTCTGGGCGGCGGGGCGGTTGGAGGTCGTGTGGACGCCGGCGAAAGTCGCGCTGGCCGTCGGTGGAATCGCCGGGGCGTGTGCATATTCGCGGGGCTGTTTGTGCTGCAAGCGACGATGTGCTTCTGGACGATCGAGTCGCTGGAGATGATGAACATCCTGACGTATGGCGGTGTCGAAGCGGCGCAGTATCCGCTGGCGATCTACTCGCCCGTGGCTGCGAAGGTTGTTCACCTGGATCGTGCCGCTGGCGTGCATCAGCTATGCGCCGTCGGTCGCGATATTCGCCGGCCCGGGCGTTGGAGTACCGCTGTTGAGCTGGATCAGCCCGCTTGGCGGGGTCGTGTTCTTCGTCGCATGCCTGCGGGTATGGAAGTTTGGCGTGCGGCACTACTGCTCGACGGGCAGTTGAGGCGGAACGTATGAAGAAAGCGCCGGTCTGGGAATTGATGGTGGAGAGAGGGATTGTCGAGGACCGCAAGGTCGCCGAGAGCTGGGTAATGGCGGGCAAGGTGCTTGCCGACGGCCAGAGAATAGATAAGACCGGGCAGCTTGTCGGCGTGAGCAGCGATATCGTCGTCAAGGGGATCAACCAGCGCTACGTCGGCAAGGGCGGGCTGAAGCTCGAGGGCGCGCTGGCGGATTTCGGCGTTGACGTGAACGGCGTTGTCGCGATAGACGCCGGCGCCTCGACCGGCGGGTTCACCGATTGCCTGCTCCAGCACGGCGCGCGGGGGGTCTACGCGGTCGATGTCGGGTTCGGAAGACTCGTCGGCAAGCTGCAGATCGACCCGCGCGTCGTTGCGATGGAGAAGGTGAACATAGGCGATCCGTCGCTGGAGGCGCTCGACCCCAGGCCGACATTGGCGACCGTGGACCTATCCTACCTCTCGCTCAAGCAGGCGATACCGATCATCGCTCGGATTCTGCACGGCGAAGGCGAGATGATCTGCCTTGTGAAGCCTCTCTTTGAGGTGCCGGACAGCGAGATGCGCAGGACAGGGGTGATCGACGATCCCGGCGTGTATAGCGAGCTTCTTCGCGACTTGGCCGGGTTCGTCAATGGGTTGGGTTACGCGGCGGCTGGGATAACGCACAGTCACGTGACGGGCAATAAGGGCGCCAGGGAGTTCTTCATCAGGGTGTCGCTGGAGCCGGATGCGGCGCGGCTGGGCGACGAGCAGATTCATGCGCGGGCCGAGCAGGCGGTGCGCGCGGTGATGGAGTTGGAGGTGTTCAGGAAGTAAGAGGCCCCTCACGATAGCACGAGATCGAAATGGATGTCCTCCGGCAAGTATGCGGTAGGCAATCTGCCGGCCGTCGATGGGTCGCATAGCATACTCCTCACGCAGGGATTCCCAAAGCCTGTATCGAAGTGAGCCAGGACCGTGCTAAAGAGAGACGCCGACTAGCTCAAGCACGAAGTTTGACAAGTCCGCTATGCAGCCGGTATACTATCTGGTTGTAGGGAACGAATGACTGAGGGAAGAGACCTCACCGGACTCTTCCCTCATTTTGGGGTTCCCTCTTTGCCTGATTACCGTTTTTCGGTGTAGATGTATAGCTATGTTCGAGAGCCTGTCTGAAAAACTGCAGGGCGTTTTCAAGAAGCTGAGGGGCAAGGGTGGCCTTACCGAAAGCGACGTCAACTGAGGCCCTGCGCGAAGTCCGTCTGGTGCTGCTGGAGGCCGACGTCAACTTCAAGGTCGTCAAGGACTTTGTCGCGGCGGTCAAGGAGCGCGCCATCGGGCAGGACGTGCTCAAGGGCCTGAATCCCGCTCAGCAGGTGATAAAGATCGTCAACGAGGAGATGATCCGAGCTCCTCGGCGGCGAGCAACGTGAAGCTCAAAGTGGCCGATAGGCCGCCGACCGTGATGATGGTCTCGGGGCTTCACGGCGCGGGCAAGACCACTCAGGTGGCCAAGCTCGCGAATATGTTCAAGAAGCAGGGCCGCAAGCCGCTGCTGGTGGCGGGTGACGTCTACCGTCCGGCGGCGATCTTGCAGCTCAAGACGCTCGGCGAGCAGATCGGGGTCGATGTTTTCGACATCGGCGACAAGCAGGACGCGGTCGCGGTCGCGAAAGCCGCGCTGAGTTACGCTCGCTCGAACGGCAACGATCCGGTCTTGATCGACGTCGCGGGCCGGCTCCACATCGACGAAGAGATGATGTCGGAGCTCAAACGCCTGCGCGCGCAGATAGATGTTACCGAAGTGCTGCTGGTCGTTGACGCGATGACCGGCCAGGACGCGGTAAATGTGGCGCAGCAGTTCAACGAGGCGCTGGAGATAGACGGTATCCTGATGACCAAGATGGACGGCGACGCCCGCGGTGGCGCGGCGCTGTCGATCAAGGCGGTCACCGGCAAGCCGATCAAGTTCATCGGCACTTCGGAGAAGATGGACGGCATCGAGCCGTTCCATCCGGACAGAATGGCGTCGCGAATCCTCGGAATGGGGGACGTTCTGAGCCTGATCGAGAAGGCTCAGGAGTCCGTTGACGAGGACGAAGCCGCCAAGCTGGAGAAGAAGCTGAGGGAGAATCGGTTCGACCTGAACGATTACCTCACCCAGCTTCAGCAGATGCGCAAGATGGGGCCGCTGGATAAGCTGATGGAGATGATCCCCGGAATGGGGAATATGACCACAGCAGCTCAAGGGCGCGAAGATAGACGAGAAGGAGTTCGGCCGGGTGGAGGCGATCCTGCGCTCGATGACGAACGACGAGCGCGGCGACCCGACTATCCTGAACGCAAGCAGGCGCGGCGCATAGCCGACGGCAGCGGGACGAGCGTTCAGGAGGTCAACCGGCTCATAAACCAGTTCGGCGAGATGAGAAAGATGATCCGCGCCATGACCGGCGCGGAGGAGTCGGGGAAGCGGCGTAAGCAAAATGCCCAACTTCCCGTTCATGAGCAAGTTGCAAGTCAGCTAAGTCATGGCAGAGTTAGTGACTGGACTTGAAAGTTGGATATCCCAGGAGGATATCAAGTGGTAAAAATCAGACTCAGACGGATGGGAGCGAAGAAGCGACCGTTCTACAGAATCGTTGTGGCGGACAGAGGATACGCACGCGACGGGCGTTTTATCGAGTCATATCGGCTACTATGACCCCACCGTCGATCCGCCGGTGCTGAAATCTGGACGCCGACAAGGCTCAGGAGTGGATCAGCAAGGGCGCGCAGCCCTCCGACACCGCCAGCGGCCTGCTGAAGAAAGCCGGCATGCTTGGTGGCCAGAGCGAGGCATCGAAGGCGAGGGCCGCGGCGAAAGTCGAAGCGAAGAAGCGCGGCAAGGTCAAGGCTGAGGCGCCGGCGATCGTCGAGGCTGCCGCTCCGGCTGAGGAAGCCGAGGTCGAGGAAGTCGCGGCGGAAGCGGTCGTCGAGGAAGCCCCGGCCGAGGAGCCTGTCGCGGAAGAACCGGCTGCGGAGGAAGCACCGGCCACAGAGGAAGCCCCGGCGGAAGAGCCTGCGGCTGAAGAGCCGGCTGCCGAGGAAGCTCCGGCTGAGGAGCCTGCGGCGGAAGAGCCCGCGGCTGAGGAAGCTCCGGTTGAAGAGCCGGCAGCGGAAGCCGCTGCCGAGGAGCCCGCGTGCAGAGGAAGCTGCTGCTGAGGAAGCTCCCGAAGAGAAACCGGCTGAATAGGCCAGGCTTCGACTCCCGGGAGAATGCTGCGGGTGAAGGGTCTGGACTTTCGACTTTACACTTTCAGCTTTCGACTCTTTTCGAGGTAGGTCGATTTGAAGAACCTGATCGAGATACTGGTTAAGGCCCTGGTGGATAACCCCGACGCCGTGAACGTCGAGGAAGTGGACGAGGGCGACTCGGTGACCTATGAGGTTACCGTGGCCGAGGACGATCTCGGCAAGGTCATCGGCAAGCAGGGACGGGTGGCGAACGCGCTCCGGACCGTGGCGAAGGCGGCGGCGATCAAGGAGCACAAGAACGTCTTTGTCAAGATTCTGCCGTAGGCCGTTCTATTGTAGGAGGGTTCTCCAGAACCCGATTCGCCGTCTGGAGACGCCCCCTGCGCAGGGATCGTCTGATGGATGACATCGTCATAGGCAAGATCGTCGCGCCCATCGGGATTCGCGGGGAGGTGAAGGTCGTCGTCCTCACCGACTTCCCGGAGCGGTTCGAGGCGGGCAGCGAACTCGCGCTCAAGCCGGCCAAGGGCGAGTCCAGGCGGGCCAGGATAGTGAGCCAGAGGCCGCAAAAGGGCGGGCTGACGATGAAGCTCGAAGGTGTCGATACTCGAGATGACGCCGAAGCCCTGCGCGACGCGGAGTTCGTGATCGACGAGCGCGAGCTGGCGAAGCTGCCCGAGGGCGAGTTCTACGTTTTCGATATCATCGGCCTGAGGGTCGTGACCGACGATGGCCGCGAGTGCGGCGAGGTGACCGAAGTCGTGCAGAGCGGGGCGAACGATGTCTACGTGACGAGCACGGGGCTCTGCATTCCGGCGCTGCGGATGTGGTCGCCAAAGTGGACGTTGACAAGCGTGAGATGGTGATCCGCCCCGTGCCGGGACTTCTGGATTGACGATTGACTATTGATTATTGACTATTGGCCCATCACGCGCGACACGTCGGGGCAAATAGTCAATAGTCAATATCAAATAGTAAATGAACTATGCTTGTCCAGATACTGACCACGTTTCCGGCGATGATCGAGGCGGTTGTCGGGGAGAGCATTCTCGGAAGGGCGCGGGCTAAGGGTCTGATCGACGTGGAGGCCGTGAACCTGCGGGACTTCACGGCCGACAAGCACCAGACCACCGACGATGCGCCTTTCGGCGGCGGGCCGGGAATGGTGATGAAGCCCGAACCCGTATTCGAAGCGGTGGAATCGCTGATCGCGCAGGGCCGCTTGGGAAGACCGAGGGTTCTGCTGATGACTCCGCAGGGGCGGCGGTTCGAGCAGTCGATGGCCGAGGAGTTGGCCCGCGAGAGTCATCTGATAATGATCTGCGGCCGGTATGAGGGCGTGGACGAGCGCATCCGCGAGCATCTGGTGACCGACGAAGTCTCCATCGGCGACTTTGTGCTGACCGGCGGCGAGCTGGCCGCGCTGGTCGTGATCGACGCGGTGGCAAGGCTGGTGCCGGGAGTGCTGGGGGACGAGAGTTCGCCCGAAAGCGAGTCGTTTTCGAGCGGGCTTTTGGAATACCCGCAGTATACGCGTCCCGCGGAGTTCCGAGGGTATAACGTGCCCGAAGTCTTGCTCTCGGGCAATCATGAGCAGATAAGAAAATGGAGGCGCGCGCAGTCGCTGGAAAGAACGCTTAAGCAGGCGTCCCGACCTGCTGGAAAGCGCGCCGCTCACGGACGAAGACAGACGTTTTCTGGATAGGATCGAAAACGAGGACAATACACGCTGAGGTGAAGTGGAGGTTTCTGACCTCGGACTTCGGACCTCTGACTTCTTGGAGGCATAAAGTGCAACTCATCGAGCAGATAGAATTCGAACAGCTACGGACCGATACTCCCGAGTTCGGCCCGGGCGACACGGTCAAGGTTCACACCCGCGTCATCGAGGGCGGCAAGGAACGCATTCAGATCTTTGAGGGAACCGTCATCGGCAAGAAGGACGGCGGGCTGCGCTCGGCGCTTACCGTGCGCAAGCTCTCGCACGGCGTCGGTGTCGAGCGAACATTCATGCTTCATTCGCCCGCGCATAGCCAAGCTCGAAGTCATCCGCCGGGGCGCGGTTCGCAGAGCGAAGCTGTATTACCTGCGCGGCAAGGTCGGTAAGGCCACCAGGATCAAGGAACGCCAGACCGCCGGCCGCGCTTCGCAGCCTCGAATCTCAGGTGAGGCCAAATGAGGCTTAACGACATGATGGAAACGCTTGCCAACCTGGAATGGTGGCAAGTGCTGATCATCGTGGCCGTTCTGGTCGCGATCAGTCTGGCGCTGGTCAAGCAGAAGGGCCAATCGCGAAATCGGTTGCGGAGACCGCGGAGTCGCTTGCGGTGGCGATGGCGCTGGTGTTCTTCATCATCAGGCCGTTCATCGTCCAGGCGTTCTTCATCCCGTCCGCGTCGATGCACCCCACGCTGCTGGAGCCCGACCACATCCTGGTCAACAAGTTCATCTACCGCTTCTGGGAGCCCAAGCGGGGGACATCATCGTGTTCAAGTCACCGCCGGAGGCGAGACAGGATGAGAAGGACTTCATCAAGCGCGTGGTAGCGACTCCCGGAGACACCGTGCGAATCACTCCCGGCTACGTGCTGATCGGCAACCAGGAATTCCACCACAGGGATCTCCGCGACCTTCTCGAACAGCGGGCCAATATCGAGATCAAGGACGGGCGCGTCTACGAGGACGGCGAGGTCGTTCCGAACGGGGAGATCGCGCTGCTGGTGGCGCCGCAAGTGGGCCCGCAGCGCGTCCGTGTCGAGAGTAACGATGTGACCGGTGAACAAAGGGTCATAATCGGCCCCGAGGACGCCCCAGCCATGGCGCTCGACACGCATGATCTGGCAGACGTGCTGGAGACTCGCCACAGCATCAAGCTCATCGGTGACAACATCTATCGCGACGGCAAGAAGGTCGACAAGGCCGAGCTTGCGGAGCTTGTTGGCGGCCCGAAAGCCAAAGTCAAGGTGGTGCCGGGCGTGGTCTACCTCAACGGCAAGCCACTCAAGGAGCCGTATACCGCCGAAGACCCCGACGAACCCTATCCGGGCGGACAGAGAGACTACGTCAAGCCCGATTGGATAGTCACCGAGAAGATCGGCAAGCACCGCGTGCAGTTCGTGAAGATTCCCAAAGGCCGGCTGCTCGTGATGGGCGACAATCGCAACGACTCGAACGACGCCCGCTTCTGGGGGCTGCTCGACCGCAGGCGGGTCCTCGGCAAGGCCATGGTCATCTTCTGGCCGCTAACGCGGATAAGAATCGTTCACTAGTTCCGAAGGGAACTCGGGAAAAGGGCAAAATCAGAAAGCGGAAAGGGAACGGGATGGCTCCGGCATACGACAAGCTGTCCAGCCAGGTGATAGCGGCCGCAATTGAAGTGCACAAGCGGCTTGGCCCGGGGTTTCTGGAGAACATCTACGACCAGGCGTTGCGTTTCGAACTCGAGGATCGTGGCATTCCCTACGAATCGCAGAAGAGGATCAAGATACTGTATGGCGACCGTGAGGCCGGCGAGCACGTGCTTGATCTCCTGGTCGCGGACAGGCTGGTAGTGGAGCTCAAAGCGATCAAGCAGCTTGAGGATGTCCATTACGCTCAGGTGAGATCGTATCTGCGAGCGTTGGGACTGCAGGTGGGATTGCTGTTCAACTTCAACAGCCAGCCGCTCGATATCAGGCGGGTCGTGCCGCGTTTCGAGAATCGCACCGGACCTCTCATCGTTCCGCACCAATAACCTATTCCCGCTTTCTCCCTTTCTGATTTTTCCCTTTTCCCGATTGTCCCTTCCGAGAGGAGTCGTCGATGGACCCCTGGGAGTATGAGAAGCAGGCTTGGGAAGCTGGTTTTGCTCGCGTGGCCGGGCTTGATGAGGCCGGGCGCGGGCCGCTGGCCGGGCCTGTGGTGGCGGCGGCGGTAGTTCTGCCCGAGGGGTTCGAGGCGGCCGGGATCGGCGATTCCAAGGCGATGAGCGCCAAGGCTCGTGACACGATGTTCGACTATATCACCTCTCACGCGGTCTACGGCGTCGGCATCGCCGAAGTCGAACTCATAGACAAGATCAACATACTGCACGCGACGGACTACGCGATGAGAGCGGCGCTCGATGCAATCGGCGCCGCTTTTGATTTCATCCTGGTCGATGGCAAGCCCGTTCCCGACCTGCCGGGGCGGTCGCGCGCGATAGTCAAGGGCGACTCGCTCAGCGTCTCGATCGGCGCGGCGTCGATAGTCGCCAAGGTCACCCGCGATCGCATCATGTGCGATCTCGACTGCAAGTATCCGCAATACGGCTTCGCCTCGCACAAGGGCTACGGGTCGAGGGTGCATCTCGACGCGCTCGAGCGCTACGGCCCCTGCCCGTGCCATCGCAGGTCGTTTGGGCCGGTAGCCGAAAGGATCCACCTGTGCCGTCTCCCAGGTCTAGAATAGGCAGAAGCGCGGAGATCGCCGCCGCGGCCGAGCTTGGCAGGCGTGGGTATCGCATCGTCGCGTCGAACTATCGCTGCCGCTCAGGCGAGATCGACCTGATCGCCAACGAAGGTGACAGCCTGGTATTTGTCGAAGTGCGCTGCAAACGGACCAGTGAATACGGCACGCCGGCGGAATCGATCACGCCGGCCAAGATTCGCAAGCTCGTCACGACCGCCGAGCACTATCTGACCGAGCACGGCTCGACCGACGTGATCTGCCGGTTCGACGTGGTCGAGGTGGTAGCCGTTGACGGCAAGCTGGTCGTCAAGGACGTGATCCGGGACGCGTTCACGGCCTGAACGATCGATGCCGTCAGTCCTGCATTGTGTCATGCTCGAACTTGATTCAGCATCCACGGTGACATCGGAGGGACCCTATGGCAAGACTGAGTGTCGGAGCGAAGGTGGCGATTCTGGGGGGCGCGTTTGCTATCGTGAGCGTCGCCGTGCTGGCGATTGCCCTGATCACTCTGCGGCAGTCCGTCGGGCTGTATTGGATTCCATCGTCGGCGATGTCTCCGACGCTGCTGCCGGGCGACCGCATCGCCGTCAACAAGAAGGCGTATTTGCGCGCGGAACCACAGCGCGGCGACATCGTCGTGTTCAAGTCCCCGCCGGAAGCGAGGCAGAACGAGAAGGTCTTCGTCAAGCGGATCGTCGCAATCCCCGGCGACACCGTGCGCATCACCGCTGGATACGTGCTGATCGGCAACCAGGAATTCCACCACAGGGAACTCCGCGACATCCTGGAGCAGCGTGCCAATATCGAGATCAAGGACGGGCGCGTCTACGAGGACGGCAAGGTCATTCCGAACGAGGAGATCGCAACGCTCGCCGCGCCTCAGGTCGGCCCGCAGCCGGTAGGGATCAAGACCGACAAGACTACCGGCGAGAGCAAAGTCCTCATCGGGCCGCAAGATAGCCCGGCTATGGCGCTCGACGCGCACGACCTGAGTTCGCTCCTGGAGACGCGTCACAGCATCAAGCTTGTCGGCGACGAGATCTATCGTGACGGCAAGAGGATAGACAAGGCCAGGCTTGCGGCCGGCGTTGGGTCGTCGAAGGCTAACGTTCAGGTCATGCCAGGCTTCGTCTATGTCAACGGCAAAGCGCTGGACGAGCCCTACGTTGCCGAAGATCCGGACGACGCGTATCCAGGCGGCCCGCGAAACTCGATCAAGCCCGAATGGCTGGCCTCAGAGAAGACCGGCAAGGAGACTGTCAAGGTCGTCAGGATCCCCAAGGGCAAGCTCCTCGTGATGGGCGACAACCGCAACGACTCCAACGACAGCCGCTACTGGGGCCTGCTCGACCGCAGCAGGGTCACCGGAAAGGTCACCTCGATCCTTTCGCCCGAAAACCGCGCCGGGGCGGTCAAGTAGCCTCTGACCTCGGACTTCTGACCTCTGACCTCCGACTTCGGGCTGCAATCCTGGTAATTCTACCTGTGTGAACCTGCCCTCCACCTATGGAACAACGTCATTGAGGCTGAATGGCCCGACTCGAAAGCTGTCTTGCGCGGCCGGGCTTGGATCGACTTTATACCTTGGAGGAGGTACACGCAACTAATGTTTAGGTACACATCGAAGAGGCGACGCGGGTTCACCCTGATCGAAATCATGATCGTGGTCTTGATCATAGCAGTGCTGCTCGCAATCGCCATCCCGAACTTCATGAAGGCCCGCGACACTTCCCGGGCCAAGGCCTGTGTGGCGAATCTTCGCCAGATCGACACGGCCAAGATGCAGTGGGCGATGGACAACAAGAAGGTTGGGACCGACGTTCCGGTCGAGGCCGACCTGATCCCGACCTACATCAAGAACGCCCTTTCGTGCCCATCCGGCGGCGCGTATACGATCAACGCCGTGGACACGAACCCGGCTTGCCCCAACGTGGGCACGTTCGCGACCCACGCGCTCTAAGAGCAACGATTTGCAGCAGGCCCGGCACGCTCAGCGCGCCGGGCCTTTTGTGTGTACGCTCCTCTGTTGACAGCGCACACCAGCGGTCGTACAATGAGGCCATTAGTGCGCTGCGGCACAAAGACACCGGCAGAGGAAGAACGCGTTGAGTCACAGGATACTGCTTGTTGAAGACGAGGCGGCAATCGCGGAGTCGGTCGCCTATTCACTGCAGGGCGAAGGATTCGAGGTCCGGATTGCCGCCGACGGCATGGAGGGCCTTACGTCGTTCCGGTCGTTCTCACCCGATCTGATCGTGCTCGATCTGATGCTGCCCAGGCTGAGCGGTCTCGACCTCTGTCGCATCATCCGCAAGGAGTCCAGCGTTCCGATCGTCATGCTCACCGCGAAGACAGAGGAGATCGACCGCGTGGTCGGCCTCGAGCTCGGCGCGGATGACTACGTTCCCAAACCGTTCAGCGTCAGAGAGTTGATCGCCCGCGTGCGCGCCGTGCTGAGGCGCACAGAGGCCGCTCGCGACCAGGACAGTCAGATCGTGCTGCGCGCGGCGGGCATCGACATGGACCTTGTCCGCAGGCGAGTCTCGGTCGGGGGTCGGACGATCCACCTTCCCCTCAAGCAGTTCGAGCTGCTGCGAGTCCTCCTGGCGAACAAGGGCAAGGTCGTGAACAGGGAGGACCTGTTCCGAGCCGTGTGGGACTCCGATGCCGCCTACGATACCGGCACGCTCGATGTCCACATTCGCTGGCTGCGCGAGAAGGTCGAGGACGACGCAAGCGCTCCCAGACGAATACTCACGGTTCGTGGGGTGGGCTACAGAATCGGTCCCGATGGTGATGACTAGTTGATGCGCGCAAGGTCCGCGATGATGCCGTGGATACCGCCCGTCCTGGTGGGCGCCGTCGGAGTGGCGATCGCAAGAATCGTCGGGATCAAACTGTCGCCCGCGCTCGAATGGCCGCTTCTGCTTCTCGTGTTTGCCGCCGTCTGCGCGCTCTGCGTTCGAATGCGCGCCCAGCGCGCCCACCGTACCGAGCGCATCGTGGCGGCCGTTCGCGCGCTGGCCGACGGACGCGAGCTCGACGTTGGAAAGCTGGCCGCCGACGATATGGACGACGAGTTGCTCGCCGCGTTCCGCGATCTCGACCGCGCAGTGGCGCTGCTTCGACAGGACAAGAGTCGCGCCGAGAAGGTCCTCTCGGAGATCACAGACGGCATAATCACAGTCAACGGTGATGGCGAAGTGACCCTGTTCAATCGCGCGGCCGAGTCGATGTTCGACGCGCGATCCTTGCGGTCGCGGAGCGACAGAGTGGACGCGGCGGAGTTCCATCCGGAGATCGCGCAGATTGCGGCGGACTGCATCGCCGGCAAGAGCGTGCTCAGTACGGAGGTCCGGCTTCCCGGCGTGCCCGAGAAGGTAATAGGCATCAGAGCGGCGCCGTTCTCCCGGTCGCAGCAGGGCGATATCGCGCTGCTGCTCCTTCACGACCTGAGCGAGATCAGGCGGCACGAGAAGATGCAGAAGACGTTCGTGTCCAACGTGAGCCACGAGCTCCGCACGCCGATCACGGCCGTGCGCGCGACCGCGGAGGCCCTGATAGCGGGAGCCAGAAACGACGAAGAGCTTGTGGACAGGTTCCTGAACGCGATCTTGAACGAAAGCGACCGGCTATCGGCCCTGATCGACGATCTGATGGACATTGCGAAGCGGGAGTCCGGCGTCACACGCACCGAGAAGGGCAATCTGAGCGTGGCCGAGGTCGTCAAGCTGGCTTTCACGACCGTCCGCCCGCTGGCGAGGCAGAAGCAGGTGGAAGTGGAGTTCGTCGTGCCCGAGGGCCTGCTGGTCCTGGGAGACGAGATCCAGCTTGTGCAGTTGGTCAGAAACCTGCTCGATAACGCTGTCAAATACACGCCCGAAGGGGGCGGGTCGATGTCTCGGCCGCGAGTGCCGGCGACGAGGTCGCGATCTCCGTTCGCGACACCGGTATCGGCATCCCTCACGGAGAAGTGGATCGTATATTCGACAGGTTCTACCGCGTGGACAAGGCACGGTCGCGCAGGCTCGGTGGAACCGGGCTGGGTTTGGCGATAGTCAAAGACATAGTCGAGGCGCACGGCGGCAGAATCGACGTCGAGACGGAGCTTGGCGTCGGAAGCACCTTCACGGTGACGCTGCCCGCGGGGGTTGAGTAACGATGAAATCACACATCGCGGCATGCGCGATTTACAACTGCCGGGAGTGCAGGTATCTCGAAAGCGGAAGCTGTCCGGGCTGCACCGAAGGCAATCGGATGCCTCAGGGCGCGGATGACAAGCCGTGCGCGGTGTTCGCGTGCGTCGAGTCGCGAGGCATTGCGTCGTGTGCGAAGTGCACGGAGGAGTCGTGCGTGCTGAGGCGCAGCATCGAGACCATCTGCCCGATGAGGAGCAAGTTCGAGAACTCGCGGTGGTGGGCCGGGCGGATGGCGCGAGCGCTTGAGCCGAGGAAGCACGGCGAAGCGACCGCAAAGATGTCCGAGCGCGTCGTCAACCGGCTGAGGTTGTATCTGACCGCCCTGGATGCGCTGGCCGAAGAGGGCGCGACGTCGGTGTCATCGTGGCGGCTGGCGCAGAAGGTGGGCGTCAACGCGGCCCTGATTCGCAAGGACCTGTCGCGGTTCGGCGAGTTCGGCACGCCGAGTTTCGGCTACCGCATCGACTACCTCTCGCAGCGTCTTTCGGAGATACTCGGCCTCAACGAGCGAAAGGGCATCGTGTGGATAGGCGCGGCGTGCTTCCGGTTGCACTGCGCGGCCGTTGACAGGCTGGTCAAGCACGCGTGCGGGGTGGTTGGAGTCTTCGACAGCGACCCGGAGGAGATCGGGTCGCGCGTGGGCGACCTCGAAGTGCTCCCGCTGGAGGAGATGGCGCGGTACCTGTCGGACTCGAATGTCTCCACGGCCGTGCTTGCGCTTCCCGGACCGGACGCGGCCAAAGTCGCGGAGATGCTCGTTGAGAACGGGACCAGAGCGATTCTCAACCTCAGTGGCGAGATGCTCGCGCTGCCGGACAGCGTGAAGGTGTGCAGTTTCGACGTGATGGGCGAACTGCTCGAATTGTGCTACTATTGTCAGTGAAGGCGTTGATATGCGTCGCGTTTATGGATAGAATATTCTTACCGGCAGGCACTGATAGCGCCCGAGAGGCATGGAAGCAATGGACTCCATAGGCGAGACCCTGAGACTGGAGCGAGAGAAGCGCGGGATGTCCGTGCAGGAGGCCCACGACGCGACCAAGATCGCCGTGGGCAGCATAACGGCCCTGGAGGAAGACAGGTTCGATGCCTTTCCCAACAAGGTCTACGCCCGCGCGTTTCTTCGCGACTATGGCAACTTCCTGAGCCTGGACAGCGCCGCGCTGCTGGAGGCGTACGAGCAGCAGTGGAGTCCGAGCGCCGAGCCCGATACGGCCGCGATACGTAAGCAGGGCCGTTCGGCGTGGCGGGCGATAGGCTGGTCGCTTCTCATCATCGTTCTCGTCGCGGCGATCGCCGCCGGCGGATACTACGCTCTCTACACGATCCAGCACAAGCGCGCCTCCGGAACTGCGGGAGTTGCCGCGCGCACTCACGCCGCCAGGCCCGAAGGCGCTACCATCCCCAGAGCACAGCCTGTTGCGCCGCCGGCATCCGAACCGGCCGCCCGGACCAATGAGTCCGCGGCCCCGCCGCCGCCCGCGCCGGCCCCGGCCCCGGACAAGCTCAAGCTGGAAGTTACGGCGCTCAGGGATGTGTGGGTCCAAGTCAAGACCGACGGCAAGACCGCGTTCATGAACATTATCCCAAAGGGCGAGACAAAGGCGTTCGAGGGGCTGAAGACTATTTACATCAAGACCGGCATGGCAGGGGCTGTGCAACTCAAGCTCAACGGGCAGACACAGCCACCGCTTGGCAGTCTCAAGGTCAGGGGTGAGAAGACCTTCACCCTTCCTACCCCTCCCACGGCCCCCGCCGCCGCGCCGCCAACCGCGCTTCCGCCCGCTCCCCGCACCTTCTCCCCCCTAGCCCAGCTCTGACCTCGGACATCGCACAGCGCACCTCGACTTGTTACATCTTTCTTTCCAGCTCGGCAAGAAGGAATAGCGGCTAGCGTCCACGAATATTGTGTGTTGAACAGCCGAGCCGGCTTGCTTACGGCTCGGCCACACGCCTGCGTGAGACGACAGACGAGGAAACTAGGACACTCGGCCCGAGGCCCTCGCCGGCGAACTATCCGAAAGGAGCACAAGTAAAATGAGGAAGTTTGCTGTGCTTGCTCGTCATGGCGGCAATGGTGCTCGGGTGTGCGGGCGCTTTGCATGCTGCGACCACCATCTATGGAATTAGTGGTCTGATCGAGACCCCGGATGATACCATCGTGTCGTCGAAGAGCCTTACGCCGACGGCGAATCAGCATCTTCGATCTCAAGCCTGAAGGCGCAGGCGACTGGTGTTGACCTGACCACGTTCGGCGGCGCCGTTGGAATCATTCCGAATCTTGAAGTCAGCGCGGTCGGCATCGACAGTGATGCGAAAGGCGCGGACACCGAGGGCCTGATCAATGCCAAGTATCGGGTTCTTGCGGAAACCCTGACGTCCCCGTCGGTTACGGTCGGCGTCGTGGACATGACGCGAGAGGCTCGATCACTTCACAGACCGACATCGACCGGCACGAGCGCGTTCATCGTAGTTCGGCAAGAATATCTCCAGCCTGGCCGAAGGCGTCAGTGGCGCAGGTGTCCAAGCCGATCAGAGGCACCGTTTGGCTTCGGAACGGGACTCTACAGAGACCATGTTCGCGGGGCTTGATATGTCCCTTGCGCCGAAGCTGAGCGTTGCGGTGGAGTATCTGAACAAAGGAATCCGCAATGAGACGCACGTTCAACGGCGTCGGTTCGTTTCACCGCCGATTGACGCGCTGTCCATCGACGCGGGCGTTATCGGATTCAAGGATTTCTACGCTGGGGCGAGCTTCAACTTGTCCACGTTCTAGAGATGCTGTCTTCCGAGCCCCTGCTCCGACATGTCCGGAGCCGTGGATGGAAGGTCTGATAGTTGCAAGAGAGCGGGCCGGGAGCAAGACCGGCCCGCTTTCTGTTCGCTTTTGGCTCTCGACTCTTCTTTGCGGCCGCGATAATGTTGCAGTCAGGACGCCCGCGTTGTGGTATATTAACGCTCGGTCTCAAGTGGCGGGCAGAGCGTGCGACGTTTTTTTGCCGCCGCTCTTGACAAGCCGGAGACGGTTCGCTATAATCATTAGGTTCGCCGCTGGGGCGGTTTGAAGCCAGCTCGACGGAAGACTAGCCGACGCATTAGGAGGCGATTAGCACACCTTTTCTCGCAGCGTGAGCGCGGGAACAACCAAAGCATTATGCAGGTGGACTAATAGCCCTTCGAATGTGTCACGAAGGGCTTTTTTGATGCCCGAAGTCTGGATTGCAAAGGGAGTTTCAGCTTGCCGACCATTAGCCAACTTGTCAGAAAGGGTCGCCAGAGGATTAAGAAGAAGACCTCGGCCCCGGCTCTGAAGAGCAACCCGCAGAAGAGAGGCGTTTGCCTGGTTGTGCGAACCGAGACGCCTAAGAAACCGAACTCCGCGCTGCGCAAAGTCGCCAGAGTGAGGCTTACCAACGGTATGGAAGTTACCACCTACATACCGGGAATCGGCCACAATCTCCAGGAGCACTCGGTTGTGCTCATTCAGAGGCGGCAGAGTCAAGGATCTTCCGGGTGTTCGCTATCACGTGATTCGCGGCGCTCTGGATTCGGCTGGCACTGCCAACCGCAAGCAGGGCAGATCGAAATACGGAGCCAAGCGGCCCAAGTAGCTTCTGCGAGTCGAAGGTCGCAAGTTCAGAGTTGAAAGTTCCGCAGCAGCGGTCGTTGTCTCGAGCTTTTAACTTAGCAACTCTGGACTTTTGACTCTGACTTCGGAGGAATGTATGCCTAGAAAAGGGCCAGCAAAAAAGCGCGATATTCGTCCCGATCCGATCTACGGAAACAGGATGCTTCAGCGGCTGATAAACCGAGTGCTCATCGGACGGCAAGAAGAGCATCGCCGAGAAGATCGTCTACGGCGCGCTTCGGATATTGTCGAGGAGAAGACCAAGCGCAGCGGCATCGAAGTCTTCGAGGAGGCACTGAAGAACGTTATGCCGGCGGTCGAAGTAAGACCGAGGCGCGTTGGTGGAGCCACGTATCAGGTTCCGGTCGAGGTGCGGTCAGAGCGGCGGGTTTCTCTCGCGATGCGCTGGCTCGTTACCAACTCACGCAAGCGCTCGGCGCATACGATGATAGAGAAGCTCGCCGGTGAGTTGCTGGACGCGGCGAACAATGCGGGCGCGTCGGTAAAGAAGCGCGAAGACGGCTACAAGATGGCCGAGGCCAACAAGGCATTTGCGCACTATCGCTGGTAGAGCATAGTATCGGGCGATCAGGCTCGACGCGGTTCGATACTCAATGTCAGATATGACAATACTCAATTCCCTAATTGAAGAGGGGGCGGAAGATAGGAAGACGAGAAGAGGATCTGCTTAAGGGGACGGAGCCGGCGAGGTTCGCAGCCCTTGGATCTTGCTTGCTTTCTGCTTTCCCTCATGTAGTTGAACAAGGTTTTAAGAATGTCACGCGACTATCCGTTGGAAAAAATACGGAATATAGGCATCGCCGCGCATATCGACGCTGGCAAGACTACGGTCACCGAGCGCATTCTCTACTACTCGGGCCGCATTCACCAGATGGGCGAGGTGCATGACGGTGCAGCTACCATGGACTGGATGGAGCAGGAGCAGGAGCGGGGCATTACAATCACCTCCGCCGCCACCACCGCTATCTGGAACGATTGTCGCATCAACATCATCGATACCCCCGGCCACGTTGACTTCACTGTAGAAGTAGAGCGCAGCCTGCGCGTTCTGGATGGCGCCGTCGCGGTCTTCTGCGCGGTTGGAGCCGTTCAGCCCCAGTCCGAGACAGTCTGGCGACAAGCCAATCGATATCAAGTCCCCCGAATCGCTTTCGTTAACAAGATGGACCGCGTCGGCGCTGATTTCATCAATGTAGTCGACGCAGATGCGCGAGAAGCTCGGCGCGAACGCAGTGCCGATCCAGCTTCCGCTCGGAGCAGAGGCGGACCACGTGGGTATCATCGACATCGTCAGGCTCAAGGCGATTCGCTACCTCGACGGACTCGGCGACTGAGTTCGAGGAGATCGACATCCCTGAGGAGCTGCAGCAGGCGGCGCTCGAGGCTCGCGAAGAGCTGATCGTCAAGGTCGCCGATATCGACGAGCACCTGATGGAGAAATACATCGAGGGCCAGAAGATCACCCCCGAAGAGATCAAAGCCGGCATCCGCAAGGGCGTGGTGACGAACAAGCTCGTGCCGGTGTTGTGCGGATCGGCGTTCAAGAACAAGGGCATCCAGCCGCTGATGGACGCCGTTGTGGACTATCTGCCCAGCCCGCTGGACGTTCCGCCGGTGGAGGGTATCAGGGTCAAGGACGACGAGACCGTCACCCGCGAGGCCTCCGACAACGAGCCGTTTTCCGCGCTGGCGTTCAAGATCATGACCGACCCCTACGTCGGCAAGCTCACGTTCTTCCGAGTCTACAGCGGCACCCTCGACAAGGGCGCCAATATCTACAATGCGAACAAGGGCAAGCGCGAGCGGCTCAATCGAATCCTGCGCATGCACGCCAACCGCCGCGAGGAAGTAGAGAAAGTCTACGCGGGCGACATCGTGGCCGGAGTCGGCTTGACGATACTACCACCGGCGACACTCTCTGCGCCGAGAACGACAAGATCCTCCTTGAGAACATCCACTTCCCCGATCCAGTTATCGCCGTCGCGATTGAGCCGAAGACCAAGGCCGACCAGGACAAGATGGGCGTCGCGCTCAGAAGCTGGCCAGCCGAAGACCCGACCTTCAAGACTCACACCGACGAAGAGACCGGCCAGACGATCATCTCCGGGCATGGGCGAGCTTCACCTGGAGATCATCCTCGACCGGCTCTATCGCGAGTTCAAGGTCGAGGCGAACCACGGCAAGCCGCAGGTCGCCTACAAGGAAACGATCACGACGTCACTGCTCCGCGCGAGGGCCGCTATGTCAAGCAGACCGGCGGACACGGCCAGTATGGACACGTCATTATCGAGATGGAGCCGGGCGAGACGGGTTCCGGGTTCGAGTTCGTCAACAAGGTAGTCGGCGGCGACGTTCCGAAGGAGTATATCCCGGCGGTCAAGGCGGGCGTCGAAGAGGCGCTGGAGTCGGGCGTTATCGCTGGATTCCCGGTCGTGGATGTGAAGGTGACGCTTAAGGGCGGTTCATATCACGAGGTGGACTCCTCCGAAGCCGGCGTTCAAGATGGCGGGTTCGATGGCTGTCCGGGACGCGGTCGAGAAGGGCAAGTCCGACTCTCAAGGAACCGATCATGCGCGTCGAAGTCGTCGTTCCGGAGGACTTCATCGGCGATGTGATCTCCGACCTTAACGGCCGGAGAGGCAGCATCGAGCACATGGAGCTCGGTCCCGGCGGCACGCAGGAGATTCTGGCGAAGGTGCCGCTGGCCGAGATGTTCGGCTATGCGACCGCTCTGAGGTCGATGACCCAGGGCAGGGGATCGTATACGATGGAGCCTTCGCACTACGAGGAGGTTCCAGACCAGCTTGCCGAGCAGCTGGTAATGAAGATGACGGGCCGGCCGCTTGCGCAAGCGATAGGCCGTTCGATCGTCTGGTCAGAGCTGTTGAGTCTTATGATTTAGACACCTTATTCTGGGAGGCAACAAAGATGGCTAAGCAGCGGTTTGAGAGAACGAAGCCGCACGTAAACATCGGCACCATCGGTCACGTGGACCATGGCAAGACGACGTTGACGGCGGCTATCACGGCGGCGTTGGCGACGAAGGGTCTGGCGAAGTATACGCCTTACGACCAGATCGACTGTGCGCCTGAGGAGCGGGAGCGCGGCGTTACGATCAACATTTTCCATGCGGAGTATGAGACGGAGAAGCGTCACTATGCTCACGTGGACTGCCCTGGTCACGCCGACTACATCAAGAACATGATCACTGGCGCGGCTCAGATGGACGGCGCGGTGCTGGTGGTGAGCGCGGCCGACGGTCCGATGCCTCAGACTCGCGAGCACATTCTGCTTGCGAGACAGGTAAACGTGCCTTACATCGTGGTTTTCCTGAACAAGGCTGACATGGTCGACGATCCGGAGCTGCTGGAGCTGGTGGAGCTTGAGGTTCGGGAGCTGCTTACGAAGTATGGCTTCCCTGGCGACGATCTGCCTGTGATCACTGGTTCTTCGCTGAAGGCTCTGCAGGACTTGGACGCAGGGCAAGGCGGACACGGAGGCCGTGAAGTCGATCTGGGATCTGCTCGAGGCGATCGACACCTACATTCCGACTCCGGAGCGCGACGTTGACAAGCCGTTCCTGATGCCGGTTGAGGACGTGTTCACGATCACGGGTCGTGGGACTGTTGCGACGGGTAGCGCGGAGCGCGGGACCTTGAAGCTGAGCTCCGAAGTCGAGATCGTCGGGATCAAGGACACTCGAAAGACGGTCGTGACGGGCATCGAGATGTTCCGCAAGATGATGGACGAGTGCCAGGCGGGCGACAACGTTGGTCTGCTGCTGCGCGGTGTCGACCGCAAGGACATCGAGCGCGGTCAGGTTATCGCGAAGCCTGGGTCGGTGAAGCCGCACACGAAGTTCAAGGCTGAGATCTACGTTTTGACGAAGGAAGAGGGCGGGCGGCACACTCCGTTCTTCAAGGGCTATCGTCCTCAGTTCTACTTCCGGACGACCGACGTTACCGGCTCGCTGGAGCTGCCTGAGGGCATGGAGATGGTGATGCCTGGCGACAACGTGACGATTCAGCGCTGAGTTGATCGTGCCGATCGCTCTGGAGCAGGGCTCGAACTTCGCTATCCGCGAGGGCGGCCACACCGTCGGCGCGGGCGTCGTTTCCGAGGTTATTGAATAGACGGATCGATATCGGCGGGGGGAGTGACTCCCGTGATTCTAAGAACCGGAGAATTGAGTATGCGTAAGGACAAGGTTAGAATCAGGCTGAAGGCGTTTGATCACAGAATTCTGGATCAGAGTGCCGAGCGGATCGTGGAGACAGTGCGCCGGACCGGCGCGCAGGATCTCCGGTCCGGTGCTGCTGCCGACGGAGAAGGACATCTACTGCGTCAACCGGGGCACCACCATCGACAAGGAGTCGATGGAGCACTTTGAGACTCGGACGCACAAGCGGCTGATCGATATCCTGACTCCGGGGCCGAAGACGATCGACGCGCTGATGCGCCTCGACCTGCCCAGCGGCGTGGATATCGAGATCAAGCTTTAGGCTCCGCCGTTATCCGATTTCGTATCACGCGCGGCGAGCACGCCTGGTGTACGGGATCGAACGTGAGCGACGATGCTGCCGTTCGCTGTCTCCACGGAGGCGGAACCGAATGGCGCAGATTAGGGGATCGTTAGATGGTCAATGGAATTTTGGGAAAGAAGCTGGGAATGACCCAGGTCTTCGACGAGAGCGGCAGATCGTTCCGGTGACCGTGATCGAGGCCGGGCCTTGCGTGGTTACGCAGGTCAAGACCGTCGAGAAGGACGGCTACGAGGGCGTGCAGGTTGCTTTCGGCGATGTCAAGGAGAAGCGCGTGAACGAAGCCGGTCAAGGGCCAGCTATCGCAAGAAGTCCGGCGCGGCTCCGAGGCGGTATATGCGCGAGGTGCCGGTGGACGACGTCGGAGGATGTGAACGCTCGGCCAGGAGATCAAGGCCGGACATCTTCGAGCCGGGCGACCTCGTTAAGGTCACCGGGACGTCCAAGGGCAAGGGCTTCGCGGGCGCCGTGAAGAGATACCATTTCCACGGCGGCGACATGACCCACGGCTCGATGATTCACCGCAAGCCGCAGTCCGGCGGCGCGACCGACGCAGCCCGCACGTTCAAGGGCGTGAAGGCGGCCTGGACGCATGGGCAACAAGGCAGTTACCCAGCGCGGACTGACCGTCTACCGCGTGGATCCGATGCGGAACCTGCTGCTTATAGAGGGCTGCGGTGCCCGGCGCTAACGGCGGCCTGCTGCTGATTGTCAGGCAGATGGTGGGAGGATAGTTCGATGCCTAAAGTCAGCTTGCGCAATATGTCGGGAGAGTCGGTCGGCGAGATCGATCTGAGCAGGCGAGGTCTTCGAAGCAGCGGCGAACGTGCCGCTCATGCATCAGGCCGTTGTGGCCGAGCAAGCCAACGCTCGGCAGGGAACGGCTGATACCAAGACTCGCGGCGAGGTGCAGAGGCGGCGGCAGGAAGCCGTACCGCCAGAAGGGCACCGGCCGCGCTCGACAGGGCTCGACCCGCGCGCCGCACTAGCACCACGGCGGAGTCGCGTTCGGCCCGCACCCGAGATCCTACGGTCAGTCGCTGCCCAAGAAGATGAGGCGCGGCGCGATCAAGTCGGCACTGTCGGCGCAGGCTCGCGGACGGAGCGATTGTCAGTCGTCGACGAGATCAAGCTGGACAAGATCAGCACCAAGGCGATGGCCGGCATTCTCGACGGCTTCGAGGCGTTCGGCAAGACGCTGCTGGTGCTGGACGGGATCACCGAAGAGATTCGGAAGTCCATCGCGCAACATCCCGGGCGTCGAGCTGCGAGTTGCGCCGGCGATCAGCGTGCGCGACATTTTGAACGCCGACAAGATCGTCATGACCCGGGCGGCCGTGGAGAAGCTGCAGGAGGTCTTTGTAGGATGAAAGATCCGTATTCGCATAGTCAAACGGCCTCTCATCACCGAGAAGGGCATGGCCATCGCGCGCCTGGGCAAGTATGCGTTCGAGGTCGATATCAACTCGAACAAGATCGAGATTGCCGACGCGGTGCAGAAGATCTTTTCGGTGGATGTGGTCAAGGTGAATACGCTGCGGGTCAAGGGCAAGACGAAGCGGCTGGGCCGCTATCCCGAGGGCAAGACGCCGGACTGGAAGAAGGCCTATGTCACCCTGAAGCCGGGCCAGCGCATCGACATATTCGAGGGAGCGTATAGCACATGCCTGTCAAACAGTTTAAGCCAACATCGCCGGCGCGGCGGTACTATACGGTTTCCTCGTTCGAGGAGATCACGCAAGAGCAAGCCCGAGAAGAGCCTGCTCAAGCCGCGTCAAGAGGACCGGCGGACGCAACAGCGACAGGGCCGGCTGACCGTGCGGCATCAGGGCGGCGGTCACAAGCGGCAGTATCAGGATCATCGATTTCAAGCGCGACAAGATCGGCGTGCCCGGCAAGGTGCGCGGCGATCGAGTACGATCCGAACCGCTCGGCCCGTATCGCTCTGATCCACTATGCCGACGGCGAGAAGCGATACATTATCTGGCCGGTGGGGCTGAATGTCGGCGACGCGGTGATCTCCGACGAAGGCGCGGACATCAGACCGGGCAACTGCCTGCCGCTGCAGAACATACCGCTCGGCACGATCGTGCACAACATCGAGATGAAGCTCGGCAAGGGTGGTCAGATCGTGCGCAGCGCGGGCGGCGGCGCGCAGCTTATGGCCAAAGAGGGCAAGTATGCCCAGCTCAGGCTGCCGTCCGGCGAGATGAGAAGCGTGCTGATCGCCTGCAAGGCCACCATCGGTCAGGTCGGCAATGTCGAGCACGAGAACATCTCGATCGGCAAGGCCGGGCGTAGCCGCTGGAAGGGCATCAGGCCCACGGTCCGCGGCGTGGTTATGAACCCGAGAGACCATCCACACGGTGGCGGCGAGGGCAAGTCGCCGGTCGGGCGCAAGACGCCTGTCTCCAAGTGGGGCAAGCCTGCCCACGGGACCAAGACCCGCGGCAAGAAGCAGTCCGACAAGTATATCGTGAGAAGACGAGGCAGCAAGTAGGAGGAAGTCGAGCTAGTGGCCGCGTTCTACTTAATGGAAGCAATGGGCCCTAGAAGGCCGTACGCGGAGCCCGAAGCTCCTTGAGAAAATCGAAGATATGAACGCGAGGGGCGACAAGCGGATCATCCAGAGCTGGTCGCGGCGGTCCACCATCTTCCCGCTGATGATCGGTCACACGATCGCAGTGCACGATGGGCGGAGGCATATCCCGGTGTTCGTCACCGAGAACATGGTCGGCCATAAGCTGGGCGAGTTCGCTCCGACGCAGGACCTTCAGGGGTCACGGTCATCATACCGAGCGTTCCAGCTCGTTGAAGTAGGTCAGCTTGGCTGGCGAGTGCACTCTCCGCTGTGAATGGTGCGGCTAGGAGGCCAATCGTATGCAGGCAATTGCAAAGGCGCGTTTTGTGCGCACCTCGCCGCGGAAGGCCCGCCTTGTTATAGACGCGATCCGGGGCAAGGATACAAAAGAGGCTCTGGCGATTCTCAAGTTCACGCCGAACTTTGCGGCGAGGCTGATTGAGAAAGTGCTCAAATCGGCCGTGGCCAACGCCGAGAACAACCATCATATGGATGGTGACAACCTTAAGGTTGCGAAGGCGTTCGTGGACGGCGGCCCGATGATGAAGCGGCTGAGATACGCGCCGATGGGCCGCGGCTATCGAATGGTGAAGAGGCTGAGCCACATCACCATCGCAGTCGAAGAGACCGAGCCGAAGCCGGAGAAGAAGGCCAAGCGCAAGGAAGTTGCGCGCACTGCCAGAGCTCCGCGCAGACGGCACGCAAGACTGCTGCGCCGGCAGGCTGCCGGCCGGCAAGGCCGAGGCCAAGGCGGAGGCGAAGCGCCGAAGCGGAGGCTCCGAAGAAGCGAGCGCCGCGCAAGAAGAAATCCGAAGGCGAAAGTGCCGCCAAAGGAGGAGAGTAGTTGGGACAGAAGATTCACCCAATCGGATTCCGCATCGGGGTCATTCGTGACTGGGAGAGCAAGTGGTATGCGGACAAGGAGTTTCCCAGCGCTGCTTCTCGAGGACGCGAAGATCCGTAAGCATCGTCAAGGCAGACTCTGAACGCGGCCGGCGTCTCGCACATAGAGATCGAGCGCGCCGCGAACAAGGTCAAGGTCACGATTCTTCGCCGCGAAGCCCGGCATCATCATCGGCCGCGGCGGAAAGGGCGTGGACGACCTTCGAGCGACATCGAGAAGATCAGCGGCGGCAAGATGGTGCACGTCAATGTGCAGGAGATCCGGACGCCGGAGATCGATGCGCAACTCGTGGCGGAGTCGATCGCACAGCAGATCGAGAAGCGCATCTCCTACAAGCGCGCGATGAAGCAGTCCGTGTTCCGCGGAATGCGGATGGGCGCCAAGGGGATGCGTGTTCGCATCGCCGGCAGGCTCGGCGGCGCGGAAATGGCGCGAGTTGATGGCGACAAAGTCCGGCAAGGTGCCGCTTCATACCCTGAGAGCCGACATCGACTACGGCTTTACCGAGGCGAAGACGACCTACGGCCATATCGGCATTAAGGTTGGATCTACAAGGGCGACATTCTGCCGGGCGCAAAGCGCGCCGAGCCGACCGAGGAAGAGATCATGGCTGCCAGGCGGCCAGACCGCCGCGCGAGCGCAAGACCGTCGCAGTGACGAGTGGCGGGCGGCCAGGCGGTGGCGGCGGACGCTGGCGGCGGCGGCCGGTGGCGGTGGCGGCGGCGGCGGCGGCGGTGGTCGGCGGCGGCGGCGGTGGACGCGGCGGTGGCGGTGGCGGCGGTGGCGGCCTGGCGGCGGCGGTGGTCGCCCGGTGGCGGCGAGAGGAGGCAAGGCTGAGATGCTGATGCCTAAGAAAGTGCAAGCATCGTAAGCAGATGCGCGGCACACGAAAAGGTAAGGCGACTGCCGGAACCAAGATCGATTTCGGCGAGTTCGGGCTGCAGGCGCTCGAGGCGGCTTGGATTACGGCCAATCAGATAGAGTCCGCGAGAGTTGCTATCACCAGGCACGTCAAGCGCGGCGGCCAGGTGTGGATACGAATCTTCCCGGACAAGCCGATCACCAAGAAGCCGGCGGAAACCCGCATGGGCAGTGGTAAGGGCTCGCCGGAGGGTTGGGTCGCGGTCGTCAGGCCGGGGCGGATGCTCTTTGAGATGGCCGGCGTTGACGAGGCAATGGCGAAAGAGGCCATGAGGCTGGCGGCGCACAAGCTGCCGATCGCAGGTCCGGTTCGTGACGAAGAAAGAGCAGGGCAGCATCAGTGAGACAGTCTGAGTTTCGCAAGAAGATACAGAGAAGCGAGCGAGGTCGAGCTGGAGAGCATGCTCTGACGCAGGAGCGCGAGAACCTGTATAAGATGCGGCAGCAGATCGCCCTGAAGCAGCTCGACAATCCTCACGCGATTACGAATGCCAAGAAGAACGTAGCCCGTGTGCTTGGTGAGATGCGGGCGCGCGAGATAAAGGCAGGCAAGGGATCCTAGTATGGAGAGAGCCAGACGAAAAGTCCGAAGCGGACGTGTGGTCAGCGACAGCATGGACAAGACGGTAGTCGTTGCCATCGAGACGCTGGTCAGGCATCCCGCTCTACGGCAGAATCGTGCGGCGGACGACCAAGTTCAAGGCGCACGACGAAGAGAATCAGTGCGGCGTTGGCGACACCGTCGAGATCATGGAGACCAGGCCGATCTCGAAAGAGAAGAGATGGCGCGTGTCTCGCATAGTAGAGAAGGCCAAGTAGGTTTCGGGTTACAGGTCCGGAAGCACGAGGCATGCAGGTGCTTAGCGTGGATGCAGCAGGGCGCGGAGCACCCGCAGCACCTGACAGCCTGTTGGACCCGAGAGAGAGGAATCGACGAATGATACAGCCCTATACGAGACTAAAAGCGGCTGATAACTCGGGAGCGCGAGAGATCCTCTGCATAAGAGTTCTCAAGGGTTCCAACACTCGCTATGCGGGCGTCGGCGACATTATCATCGGCGCGGTCAAGCAGGCGACGCCGGGCGCGACGGTCAAGAAGAGCGAAGTCGTCCGGTGTGTGGTGGTGAGGACCAAGCACGACATACAGAGGCCCGATGGATCGGTGCTGCGCTTTGACGACAATGCGGCCGTGGTGATAAACAACACTAACGAGCCCCGCGGGACGCGCATCTTCGGCCCGGTGGCCAGAGAACTGCGCGAGAAGGGGTTCATGAGAATTATCTCGCTGGCGCCTGAGGTCCTGTAGGGTTCAGCTCAGATTTGCGACGGAGACCTGAGATGAAGAAGAAGAAACCAGTTTTCGAAGGCAAGATGAACCTGAAGAAGGGCGACGAAGTGATCGTGCTGGCCGGCAAGGACAAGGGCAAGCGCGGCAAGATCATCCAGACGGTCCCCGAAGAGGGCAAGGTGATCGTGGACGGCGTGAACGTCGTCACCCGGCATCAGAAGCCGCGGTCGGCCAGCTCTCGGGCGATGGTCAAGCAGCAGCTCGGCGAGATGCAGATGCCGACTGGGTGTCGGCATCGCCAAGGTTATGCTGGTCTGCCCGAAGTGCAACAAAGAGACCCGCATGGCGCGCGTGGCCGCGGCCGACGGCAAGATGGCGCGAAGCTGCCGCAAGTGCGGCCAGCTTGTGGACGGCTAGAGGAGTTGACGAATGCCTAGACTCAAAGACAAGTATAGAAACGAAGTCGTGCCCGGCGCTGGTGAAGCAGTTCAGCTACGGGAACGTGATGCAGGCTCCGAGGCTCGCCAAGGTGCGTCGTCAGCATGGGCGTCGGCGGCGCCGACGCAGGACGCGAAGCTCCTCGACGCGGCCATCGGCGATCTGACGCTGATAACCGGCCAGAAGCCGGCCGTCACCCGCGCCAAGAAGTCGATCTCGAACTTCAAGGTGCGCGAGGGGATGCGGATCGGCGCGAAAGTGACTCTGCGGGGCGCGATGATGTATGAGTTCCTCGACAGGCTGTTCAACGCGGTGCTGCCAAGAATCCGCGACTTCAGTGGCATTGCGGCCGGACTCGTTCGACGGCCGCGGCAACTTCGCGATGGGCCTCAAGGAGCAGTTGGTGTTTCCTGGAGATCGACTACGATAAGGTTGACCGCACGCGGGGCATGAACATCGTCATCGCGACGACAGCCAAGACTGACGAAGAGGGCAGGGGCCTGCTTAAGGCGCTGGGACTGCCGTTCAGAGAGGCTTAGGCGGATGAAGATCATATCCGATCAACGCGATCAGGAACGTTGCCCTGGTGGGGCACGGCGGCACCGGCAAGTCTTCGCTTGCCGAGGCGATGCTGTATCGCGTCCGGGGCTATCGAGCCGAATGGGCCGGGTGGACGACGGTACGTCCACCAGCGACTTCGACCCGGATGAGATCTCGCGCAAGATGAGCATCAACGCGGCGGTTCTGCCGTGCGAGTGGAAGAACACGAAGATCAACCTGATCGATACGCCCGGCTACCCGGACTTCGTGGGCGATGTGGTCGGCAGCCTGCGGGCTGTCGAGGCCGCGATGCTGGTCGTGGACGGGACGGGCACCATCGAAGTCGGAACCGAGACCGGCTGGGACCTTGCCGAGGCCGCGGGGATCACGAGGCTCTTCTTCGTGAACAAGCTCGAAAAAGAGAACTCGGACTTCACGCGGACGCTCGAGGCTCTGCGGGCCAAGTTCGGGACCAGCGTTGCTCCGCTGCAGCTGCCGATCGGCTCGGAGGACGAGTTCGCCGGCGTGGTCGATCTGCTGACGCACAAGGCCTATACGTGGGCGAACGGCAAGATCAGCCCGGCCGAGATTCCAGCCGACATGGCAGACCAGATCACAGAGCATGCGCGAGTCGCTGATCGAGTCCGTGGCCGAGATGGACGATGCGCTGATGGAGAAGTATTTCGACGAGGGCACGCTCAGTGACGAAGACGTTGCCAAGGGCCTCGAGATCGGCCTGCAGGACGGGCAAGGTCGTGCCGGTGCTGTGCGGGTCGGCGATGAAGATGGTGGGCGTCGATACGCTGCTGGACTTCATCGTTTCCAGCGTTCCGTCGCCGGCGGCGTTCCGCCGGTCGAGGGCAGTTGACGGCCGAGAAGCGCGGGCCGGAGGATTCGTTCTGCGCGCTCGTGTTCAAGACGATGGCTGACCCTTATGTGGGCAAGCTGACCTACTTTCAGAGTGTTCTCGGGCTCGATCAAGTCGGACTCGCACATCTTCAACGCCAACAAGGAGCGCGAGGAGCGCGTCGGGCAGGTCTACTTCCTGCTCGGCAAGAGCTCAGGAAGCGACGGCTTCGGTTGGCGCGGGCGATATCGGCGCGGTAGCGAAGCTGCAGGAGACCTCGACCGGCGACACGCTGTGCGAGAAGGCCAAGCCGATCACGCTGCACGCCGATCGACTTTCCCGGCCCCGGTCTACTCGCTGTCCGTCAAGGCCAAGACCAAGGCCGACGAGGACAAGCTCGGCCCCGGCCTGCAGAAGCTGGCCGAGGAGGATCCGACGTTCCATACCGTTCGCGAGCAGTGGACACCAGCCAGACGCTGATCAGCGGCCTGGGCGAGGCGCACCTGGACATAGTCGTCGAGCGGCTGAAGAGCAAGTTCGGGGTCGAGGTCGAGACGGAGACGCCGAAGGTCGCCTATCGCGAGACGATCACGACCAAGGCCGAGGCGCAGGGCCGGCACAAGAAGCAGACCGGCGGTCGCGGGCAGTTCGGCGATTGCTGGCTTCGTCTGGAGCCGCAGCCGAGAGGCGCGGGCTATGAGTATGTGGACGCGATTGTCGGCGGATCGATCCCGAGGCAGTGGATTCCGTCGGTTGACAAGGGCATCCACGAAGCGCTGGGCAGGGGCATCCTGGCGGGCTATCCGGTGGTGGACGTGAAAGCGACCGTGCTATGACGGGAGCTTCCACACGGTGGACTCGTCGGATATGGCGTTCCAGTTGGCGGGTGTGCATGGGGTTTCGTGGCGGCTGCCGCGAAAGCCAATCCCGTGATGCTGGAGCCCGTCAATGAGATGGAGATCGTCGTGCCCGAGGAGTATATGGGCGACGTGATCGGCGATATCAACACCAAGCGCGGAAGGGTTCTTGGAATGGAGCCGATCGGTGGCGGCAGGCAGACGATCCGGGCTCAGGCCCCGCAGTCAGAAGTGCTGCGCTATTCCATCGACCTGCGGTCGATCGCGAGAGGCCGAGGCAAGTTCACCTCCAAGTTCTCGCACTACGAAGAGATGCCGGCCCACGCGGCCCAGCAAGTGATTGCCGAGGCACGAGAAGGCCAAGAAGGAAGAGTAGTTGATGCGCTGCGGTCTGCAGTAGACCAGCGCTAAGGGAACGTCAAGCCGTTCCCATTGATCGAAGGAGTGATTACGTGGCAAAACAGTGCCTGATTGAGAAACAGAAGCGCCCGCCAGCGGTTCAAGGTTAGACAGTATAACCGCTGTGGGATGTGTGGTAGGCCGCGGGGCTATATCAGGGCGTTCGGCCTGTGCAGAATCTGTTTCCGCGAGATGGCGCATAAGGGACTGATTCCCGGCGTCACCAAGTCCAGTTGGTAGATGAGTGTCATACCTGAACTTGATTCAGGATCTCGGATGGATGCTGAAACCAGTTCAGCATGACGTGTTTGTAGAGGTTAATACTTAGAAACTGTTTGACATCGAGTCGCACAAAATGTTAGCATTATATGTTTGTGGCGGCCCGACAAGACGGAGGATCAAGCATGACCGTGACAGATCCTGTGGCCGACCTGCTTACGAGGATCCGGAACGCAAATTCGGCGAAGCACGACTTTGTGGAGGTCCCGGCCTCGAAGCTGAATATGGAGATCGTTCGGATTCTCCAGGGCGAAGGCTTTATTAAGAACTTCGAGCAGCTCAGGGATCGGAAGTTCCCGACTGTGAAGATTGCTCTGAAGTACGGGCCGAGGCAGGAGATGATTCTCAGCAATCTGAAGCGCGTAAGCAAGCCCGGACTCCGGGTTTACGCGAAGCGCGACAGGGTGCCGAGGGTGCTCCGAGGCTTGGGCGTTGCGATTATCAGCACGTCTCGCGGCGTGATGACCGACCGAGAGGCCAGGAAACTGGGCATCGGCGGCGAAGTTCTGTGCTACGTTTGGTAGATAGGAGAGACGTTGTCATGAGCAGAATTGGACAATTGCCAATACCGGTGCCGAGCGGAGTGCAGATCAGCCAGGAGAGCGGCGAGCTGACGGTTAAGGGCCCAAAGGGACCTGAGCCGGCAGTTGCCTCCCGCGATCAGCGTGAAGGTCGAGGGCGACAAGATCATCTGCGAGCGACCGTCCGATGCCAAGCCGCATCGCGCGCTGCACGGGCTCACCCGGACGCTGGTCAACAATATGGTGGTCGGCGTCACTCAGGGCTATGAGAAGAAGCTGCAGATCATCGGGATCGGATACCGCGCCGAGCTGCAGGGCACGAACCTGGTGCTGTCGGTGGGGTATTCACAGCCGGTGACGGTCGAGCCGATGGAGGGTATCACCTTCGAGGTCGGCCAGGAAACCAACAACGAGAATGCCGTTCATCATGGTCCGCGGCATCAACAAGGAAGTCCTGGGACAGCAGGCGGCTGAGATCCGTCGGATCAAGCCGCCGGAGCCTTACAAGTATGTTGTTTCGCAGGGATGCACGGCAAGGGCATTCGCTACTTCGGCGAGGTCGTGCGCAAGAAAGTCGGCAAGGCCGGCGCTGCAGGCAAGAAGTAGTGATTGCGAGTTATCGTGTGCCGGGGGCGGTAACTCCTGGTACATGTAGTTGGAATCCGTGTTTGGTGCCGGGTCGCTCGATCGGCGTCGGGTGCTCGCGAAGTGCGAGATTGGTGCTGGCGACCGGCTGAGGCCAGACGCGGAAGATCACCTGAAAACCTGAAGCCTGGGGGTTCGGAATGCTGAACAAGAGAAGCGCTTCGCAAGAGGCGACACGGAAGAGTGAGAAAGCGCGTGATCGGCACGGCCGAGAAGCCGAGGCTGAACGTGTTCAGAAGTATCGCGCACATCTACGCGCAGGTGGTGGATGATTCCACCGGCCAGACCATTGTCTCCGCGTCCACCGTGGACAAGGAGCTTGAAGGCGCAAGGTCAAGAGCGGCGGCAATGTCGAGGCCGCGAAGCTGGTCGGCGAGCTTGTCGGCAAGCGGGCGGTCGAGAAGGGGATTGAGACAGTCGTCTTCGACCGCGGCGGCTATCAATACCACGGCAGAGTCGCGGCGCTGGCCGACGGCGCGCGTGAGGCCGGGCTGAAGTTTTGAGATGTGCAATTTGGATTCATTGCAGGTAGATGTGAATGCTGGAGGAACCATGGCCAAGATTCAACTCGGATGCGCTGTGAACTTGAAGAGCAAGTCATCCGTACTAACAAGGTTCAGAAGACGCACAAGGGCGGCCGGACGCTGAGCTGGAACGTGCTTGTGGCGGTGGGCGACCGCGCCGGGCACGTGGGCGTCGGCTCTGGGCAAGGCCCGCGGCATTCCGGACGCGATCCGCAAGGCGATGGAAGACGCCAAGAAGCACATCATCGAGGTGCCGATGGTCGGGACCACGATTCCCGCACGAGACAGAGATGCAGTTCGGCGCGGCGATGGTCCGGATGAAGCCGGCCTCGCCGGGAACGGGCGTCGTTGCGGGCGGAGCCGTCAGGCCGATTCTGGAGCTTGGCCGGCGTCAGGGACGTGCTGGCGAAGAGCCTGGGTTCGCCGAACGCGATCAACACGGCCTGGGCGACGGTGGAGTGCCTCAAGAGTCTGCGGGTGGCCGAGGAAGTGTGCCGGATGCGCGGCAAGACTTTCGAGGAATTGGTTCCGTGGCTGGCCAAGAAGCGCCGTGAGGAAGCTACTGGGGTGGTCGAGGTGGAGACCGTCGAAGGAGATCGAAGCGGCGGCGGTCGAGGGCCGTGAGGAAGACGAGGCTTGAAAATAATGCTGAAGGTTACTCTTAAAAAGAGCGTTATAGGATACAATAAAAGACAGCGGGCGACTGTCAAGGCTTTGGGGCTGGGCAAGGTCGGCTCGTCGGTTCTCCAGGCGGAGAGCCCGGCGATACTCGGCATGATCGGCAAGGTCCCCATCTGCTGGATGTGCGAGACCTTGGCAGGAACCTGTGGAGGCAACGAATGAGACTTCAAGACTTGCGTCCTGCGCCAGGGGCAACACACAAGCGAAAGCGAGTGGGGCGCGGTATCGGCTCGGGAATGGGCAAGACGTCGACCAAGGGCCACAAGGGCCAGAAGGCCCGTGCCGGCGCCACGCCCAGGCTCGGGTTCGAAGGCGGACAGACTCCGCTGCATCGCCGATTGCCGCAGAGAGCCGGTTTCAGGAACGTCAACCGCAAGGAATATGCGATTGTCAACCTGGACGACCTCGACAGTTCGAGGCCGGAACGGAGATCACACCCGATCTCCTTATCGGAAACGGGGTCGTTAAGAACGAGAAGGACGGGATCAAGGTCCTCGGGAACGGTGAGATCACCAAGGCCCTCACGGTGCGTGCTCACAAGTTCTAGCAAGAGCGCTGAGGAGAAGCTAAAAGCTGCCGGTGGAACGGTGGAGGTACTGTAGATGATAGCATCGTTGATGGCGGCTTTCAGGATTCCGGACCTGAAGAAGAGGATTACTTTCCTGTTCGCGATGTTTGCTGTCTATGTCGTCGGGCTTCATATCTCGGTGCCGGGAGTCGACACGCGGACATCCTGGCGCAGAAGTTCGGCGGAGAGCAACCTGTTCGACCTGCTCAACGCGTTCACCGGCGGCGCGTTCAAGAGGTACACGATCTTCGCGATGGGCATTATGCCCTACATCAACGCGTCGATCATTATGCAGCTTCTGACCATCGCCATTCCGCAGCTCGAGGCTCTCCAGAAGGAGGGCGCGGCGGGCCAGAAGAAGATCAGGCTCTATACGCGGTGGCTTACCGGCGTGCTGGCGCTGTTCCAGGCGTATGGCACGACTGCAATGATCCAGGCAGGCTGCGGCGCCATACAGGGCGCGAGTTCGATCTTTGATTCGCACGTCTTGCAGATAGCGATCGTGCTGGTCGCCGGGACTTCGTTCCTGATGTATCTCGGAGAGCAGATCAGCGATCAGGGCATTGGCAACGGCGTATCGATTGTCATTTTTGCTGGCATCGTTGCTTATCTGCCGGCGCAGATATGCGACGACGGTCAGGGTCGAGGGCATTGAGAACGACCACTGGGTTGTCATCGGCGATATTGGGGTCTGCTGTTCGTTGCGACGGTCGCTTTCATCGTTGCGATCACGCAGGCGCAGCGGAAGATCCCGATTCAGCACGTGAAGAGGATCGTGGGCAACAAGATGGTCGGCGGTTCGTCGAGCTTCCTGCCGCTGAAGATCAACTCGGCGGGCGTTATCCCGATCATCTTCGCGGTGTCGATAATGTATTTCCCGATGACGATAGTGAACTTCTGATGCACGGCAACAGCGGATAGTGCGTTGTATCCAGTTCGCCCAGAGATTATGCCCGGGCGGCACTTGGTGGGGATCGCTGCATCTATGCGGTCCTCATTATCTTCTTCACCTACTTCTATACGGCGGTCACGTTCAACGTGAAGGAAGTGTCGGACAACCTGAAGAAGTGGGGCAGCTTCATTCCGGGCATCAGGCCGGGCAAGCCGACTCAGGATTATCTCGACAAGATTATGACCAGCATCACCCTGTCGGGTGCGATCTTCCTTGCCATCGTCGCGCTGCTGCAGTATCTGGTGCCGACTGGCTGAATGTGACGTCGTTTAGCCTTATAGGTGGAACGTCGCTGCTGATCGTGGTCGGTGTCGCGCTGGAAACGATGCAGGCTATCGAATCGCATCTGCTGATGCGGCACTATGAGGGATTCATAAAGTAGTCGTTAGTCTTAGTCAGTCAGCCTCCGAGCTGGCGACTCAGGATCACTGATGAGTGCTGACTATGACTGAGGACTGAGGACTGACGACTGAGGTATTGTTTTGCGAATCGTGTTGTTTGGACCGCCTGGAGCCGGCAAAGGCACCCAGGCGAGTCTGTTGAGTGAGAAATACGGCGCCGCGCACATATCGACCGGCGATATCCTGCGCGAAGCCGTCGCAAACAAGACGGAGGTCGGACTGAAGGCGAAGAGCTACATGGACAAGGGCGAACTGGTGCCCGACGATGTGGTGATCGCCATAGCGAAGGACAAGCTGGGTTCGATCGGCGATGAGGGGTTCATCCTTGACGGATTTCCCCGGACCATCGCCCAGGCTAAGGCGCTGGACGAGGCGCTCGCCGAGATCGGCAAGCCGCTCGACGCGGTTGTGAACCTTGCAGGTTGACGAAGAGGAGCTTGTGAGGAGACTTTCCGGGCGGCGGGTGTGCCCGAACTGCGGAGAGCCGTATCATGTAGACTCGAAAGTGCCGAAAGACGACGGCAAGTGCGACAAGTGCGGCACGGAGTTGGTCCATCGCGCGGACGATCAGCCGGAGGCGATCACGAAACCGGCTCAAGGTATATGAGAACCAGACCAGCCCGGTGCTGGGTTACTACGAGGCGAATGGCATTCTTGCGCAACGTACCCGGCCGTGGGCAGCATCAGGACATCCTGGGACCGGATCGCCGCGGCGCTTGGATCTAGAATCTAGAATCTGAAGTCTGAAATGACAGACGAAGACACCGGCCGAGATCGAGAAGATGCGCGCTGCGGGAGCGGTGGTGGCGCGGTGTCTGAGGGAAATATCGGAGATCATAGTCGCGGGCGAGAACCACTACCAGGACATTGACAGAATGGCCGAGGAGCTGATAGCCAAATACGGCGGGATCGGCTCGTTCAAGAACTACCGGGGCTACCCGAACACGGTGTGCGTGGCAGTCAATGAAGAAGTGGTTCACGGCATACCGGGCAATCGAGGTTCTGATGCCGGGCGACATCGTGGGGCATCGACCTCGGGGTGATTGTGGATGGCTGGCACGCGGACGCGGCGCATCTCCGTTGCGGTCGGCGGGCACGGCATCCGCCGAGGCAAACGGCGCTTCTGAAGGTGACAAAAGAAGCGCTGTTCAAGGGAATTGAGCAGGCGAGGCTCGGGGAACCGGCTCTCTGATATTGGCCATGCAATCCAGGCGTATGTGGAGAAGCGTGGCTACTCGGTGGTTCGAGAACTGGTCGGGCACGGCATCGGGCGGAATCTGCACGAGGAGCCCAACGTTCCCAACTACGGCAGGCCGGGCAAGGGCGTCCGGCTCGAAGAAGGTATGACGCTGGCCATAGAGCCTATGGTGAACGTCGGCGGCTATGGAGGTCGAGACGTCTAGGCGACAACTGGACCGTCGTCACCGACGGACAGATCGCTGTCCGCTCATTTCGAGCATACGGTGGCGATTACGAAGAACGGTCCGGATATCCTGACGCTGCTGCCGGCTGGATGGAGGCTCAGGGGGCCGACATAGCTATGGCTAAAGAAAAACCAATCGCGGTAGAGGGTCGTGTGACGGAGTCGCTGCCGAACGCAATGTTCAGGGTGGAGCTTCCGAACGGCCACACGGTGCTGGCGCACGTGTCCGGCAAGATCAGGATGCACTTTATCAAGATCCTGCCGGGCGACAGGGTGCAGCTCGAGCTGAGCCCGTATGACCTGAGCCGCGGGAGGATAGTATATCGCTACAAGTAGGGGCTGAGGTCTCGCGGCTGGTTCCCCAGCTGTCACTTCCGGTTTCGGCGTGGACTGAGACCGACGTCTCTGCGAGTTCGAGAGGTAAGAAAGACAATGAAAGTAAGAGCTTCGGTTAAACCGATGTGTGACAAGTGCAAAGTGATCAAGCGGAAAGGTGTTATTCGCGTGATTTGCAGGCAGTACCCCAAGCATAAGCAGCGACAAGGCTGATGGGGTTGAGTATCTCGAAGACGCTCCGCGTCTTCGATGGAGGGTAACGTAGCTTGGCGAGAATTGCAGGTGTAGACCTCCCCAGGGACAAGAAGGTCGAATACGCGCTGTGCTATATCTACGGCATTGGGCTGTCGAGCGCGCAGAGCGATTGTGGCCGAGGCCGGAGTGGATCCGGCATACTCGGGTGCGCGACCTGACGGAGAGCGAAATATCCGATCTGCGAAAGGTGATCGAAGGCAGCTACCGCGTCGAGGGCGACCTGCGGCGCGAGTTGGCGATGAGCATTCAGACGCCTGATGGAGATCGGTTCCTACAGAGGCCTGCGTCACCGCGCGGACTGCCGGTGCGGGGCCAGCGCACTAAGACCAACGCCCGGATGCGCAAAGGCCCGAAGAAGACCGTCGGCATCCGGCGCAAGAGGACATAGGAGGTTCTTGATTGGTTAGAAAAGCAGCAGGCGGCGCTCGCGCTAAGCCAAAGAGAAAAGAAGAACGTCCTTCAGGGCGTGGCGCACATTCAGAGCACCTTCAACAACACGATTATCTCGATCACCGACATGGCCGGGGCAGTCATTTCCTGGGCAAGCGCCGGAACGGTGGGCTTCAAGGGAACCAAGAAGGGCACGCCGTTCGCGGCGCAGCTCGCCGCGGAGTCCGCCGCGCGCAAGGCGATGGAGCATGGGCATGCGCAGGGTGGACGTGCTCGTGAGGGGTCCGGGTTCGGGCCGCGAGACCGCGATCCGTTCGCTGCAGGCCGTGGGTCTGGAAGTCAGTCTGATCAAGGACTGCACCCCGATCCCGCACAATGGCTGCCGCCCGCCGAAGAGACGAGAATCGGATGATCGGGTGTGGCGGCCTGATCTTGGATGCGGTTCGGGATCTAGGAGACGACTAGGATATGGCAAGTGAAGGCAACCCTGTCTGCAGGACGATGCAGGCGAGAGGGCGTGAAGCTGTATCTTGAAGGGCGACAAGTGCTATTCCCGCAAGTGCCCCGTGGAGCGGCGGGCGTATCCGCCCGGCCAGCACGGGCAGGGAATGCAGCGCAAGCTCTCCGACTACGGCATTCAGCTTCGCGAGAAGCAGAAAATGCGCAGGATCTACGGCGTGCGCGAGGGGCAGTTCCGTAACTATATGACGGAAGCCGTCCGCAGGCCGGGCGTTACCGGCGACATCCTGCTGCAGCTTCTGGAGATGCGGCTGGACAACGTCGTCTACCGTCTGGGTCTGGCCGCGTCCAGGGCACAGGCGCGGCAGTTTGTGTCGCACGGGCACATACAGGTCAATGGCAAGAGAGTCAATATCGCGTCGTATCAGGTTCGACCGAACGACGTGATCGAGGTCGCTGAGGGCGCACAGCAAGATCGCGCCGCTGGTGGCGGCTGTCGAGGGAGCCAAAGGCACGTCCCGCTTGGCTTCAGTTCGACGCGAACCAGTTCAAGGGCACGATCGTGTCGGCGCCGATTACGAGACGAGATCGACACGGACGTGCAGGAGTCGTTGATTGTCGAGTACTATTCGAGATAATACGGAGGCGACCGAATAATGGAGATGGTGACGCCGCGCATCGAAATACTGGAAGACGGCGAGGTCTACGGCAAGTTTGCCGTCGAGCCGCTGGAGCAGGGCTTTGGCTATACGATAGGCAACGCTCTTCGCAGAGTGCTGCTTGCGTCCATACCGGGAGCCGCCATCACGTCGATCAAGATCGACGGGGTGCTGCACGAGTTCTCGACCATACCGGGTGTTAAGGAAGATACTACCGAGCTTATCCTCAATCTGCGAGAGCTCTACGTCTCGATGGAGCCCGACGGCACGGAAGAAGCCGAGCCGAGGATGATCCGCATCGATGTCCACGGACCGGGCGATGTCAGTGGGGCCGATATTCAGACCCCTCCGGAGATCGACATCGTCAATCCCGGAGATCCACATCGCCACGCTCAACGACGAGACCGCGCACCTGTCGGCGGAGATGACCGTCGAGCGCGGCAAGGGCTATGTGCTGCCGGAGAACCAGGAAAACGTCAAGGAGACCATCGGGATTATTCCCGTCGGGGCGGTCTTCACCCCGGTCCGCAAGGTCAGCTACACCGTTGATCCGTGCAGAGTCGGACACAAGACCAACTACGACAGGCTCGTGCTCGAGGTCACGACCAACGGCACGATCATGCCGAGCGATGCCGTCAGCATAGCGGCGAAGATCCTCGACAGGCAGCTCAAGCTCTTCTTCGACTTCGCCAGAGCGCCCAAGGGACTCGGCGCGGAGTTTGGAGAACCGGGCGCCGGCGCGGCCCCTGGCCCGCCTGACGCGAGGATCGAGGAGCTCGACTTCTCCGTCCGCACCTATAACTGCCTGAAGAAGGCGAACGTGCTGACCATGGGCGAGCTTGTTCAGCTCAGCGAAGCCGACCTGATGAACATAAGCAACTTCGGCAAGAAGTCGCTGAACGAAGTCAAAGACAAGCTTGCTTCGCTGAACCTGTCTCTGAAGGCGGCTGGCGACCGCAGCGAGCTCAAGATCCTTCCGCCCTCCGAACTCGACGAAGACGAAGAAGAAGATCTCGAGGACGAGGAAGCCGAGGATATGGAGGAAGCTGAGGAAGCCGAGGAAGCCGAAGCATCCGAAGCAGCCGAAGAAGCTGAAGAAACCGAAGCAGTTGAAGAAGCCGAGGAAGCTGAAGAGGTCGCCGAGGCCGAGGAGTCCGAGGCTGACGAAGAAGCCCACGAAGAGGCCGAAGCTTAACACGCGGCGGCTGCAATCGTGTCATGCTGAACTTGTTTCAGCATCCAGGACAGACGCTGCGACCATAGAAGAGGAATACGACGAATGCGACATCGTGTTGGCGGAAGAAAACTGGGCTTGCCCAGCGATCAGAGAATGGCGCTGCTGCGCGGGCTGGTTAGATCGTTGATAATGCACGAGGCAATCGAGACCACCGAGCCTCGCGCAAAGGAAGCCAGGGTCCTCGCCGAGAAGCTGATCACGCTTTCCAAGCAGAACACGCTTCACGCCAAGCGGCAGGCCCGCAAGGTCCTGCCCGCCGCCCGCGTCCCCAAGGGGATGCTGTCCGCGAGCGGCAAGGCTCAGAAGCAGATGCGCGAGGAAATGCAGGCCAACGATCCCGTCAAGCACCTTTTCGACGTGATCGGGCCCAAGTTTGCTGATAAGCAGAGCGGGTTTACCCGCATAACCAAGATCGGGTTCCGAAGAGGAGACGCGGCGACGGTGGTCAAACTGGAGCTTGCGGTAGACTAGTGCGCAATATCAAGGTCGTCGTTGGTTACGACGGCACGGACTACTTCGGCTTCCAATACCAGCCGGAGGCGCCCACGATCCAGGCGGAGCTCGAAAGGGTTTTGGGCCTGATAGCCAAAGAGAAGGTGACGGTCTACGGCTCCGGCCGGACCGATACCGGGGTGCATGCCGAGGGGCAGATGATTAGCTTCCGCACCGAGGGCAGCATCCCCATTGACAAGCTGTGCGTTGCGATGAACTCGCTGCTGCCGCCGTCGATTGCGGCGGTCGAGGCGAGCGAGGTCGATTCTGAGCTTTCACGCGAGATACTCGGCCAGGTCCAGGCTCTATGTCTACGACATTCTGAACCGGGACACGCCGAGCGCGCTTGAGAGCAGATATAGCTGGCACGTGAGGCGTTCGCTGAACGTCGAGGCGATGAGCGAGGCCGCGAAGTCCCTCGTGGGGGTTCACGACTTTACCTCGTTTGCCTGCGCGGACAGGGATGAAGGCAGCCCGGTTCGCGATTTCATGAGCATCGGGGTGGAGCGCCGCGGCGAGCACGTGATCGTGACGATGCGGGCCAACGCGTTCCTGAGATCGATGGCCAGGATCATCGTCGGGACGCTTGTGGAGGTCGGCTTGGGCGCCAGGCCGGTCTCGGACGTCGAGGCCATACTGGAGGCTCGTGACCGGCGATTGGCGGGCAAGACCGCCCCGCCGCACGGCCTGTGCCTTAAGGAAGTCGAATACTGAGGAGAACGGCGCTGTTGTCCATGCTGAACTTGTTTCAGCATCCAGTGCGTGAGGATTTGTGATGGGAACATATTTCGCTAAGCGGGAAGACGTGACGAGGAAGTGGTTTGTGGTGGACGCAGCCGGCATGCCGATCGGCAGGCTGGCGGTCGAGGTCGCCAAGGTTCTGCGCGGCAAGCACAAGCCTACATTCACCCCGCACGTTGACTGCGGAGACCATGTCATAGTAGTAAACGCCGAGAAGTGCGTCCTTTCGGGAGGAAGCAAGGCGAAAGAGCCGGTCTATAGGCATTCGGGTTATCCCGGCGGCCTGAAGAGCGTAGCGCGCGGCGAGATCCTCGCCAACAAGCCCGAAAAGGCCGTGCACAGTGCGGTCAGGGGAATGCTGCCGCACAACAAGCTCGGCGATGCAATGATCAAGAAGCTCAAGATTCACGTCGGGCCGGATCACAACCACGAGGCCCAGATGCCGGAAGAGCTGAAGCTCTAGTTTGAAGGTTCGAAAGTTCGAAAGTTGAAAGGTTAGGAGCTCTGGAACTCTCCAACTTGCAGCTTTCCAACTTCCGGGAGGCAAAATGGAAGAAACCGCGAGATACTACGGAACCGGTCACAGGAAGAACGCGACGGCCAAGGTATGGCTCACACCCGGCGAGGGCAACGTCACGATCAACGGCGTGCCGATGCCCAACTACGTCGGCCGCAAGGCGCTCGAGCTGCTGATAATGCAGCCGTTCGAGGCCGTTGACGCGGCGGGCAAGTACGACGTCACAGCACGCTGCATCGGAGGCGGAATCGTCGGCCAGGCCGGCGCGGTTCGCCACGGCATAAGCGTGGCGCTGCTGAAGGTGGGCGCCGATATGCGCACTCCTCTGCGCAGGCTGGGATTCCTGACCAGAGACCCGAGAGTCAAGGAACGCAAGAAATACGGTCGCAAGCGAGCGAGAAGAGGCTTCCAGTTCTCCAAGCGCTAGGCGTGTCCCTGAAGCGCCTATCCGCGTGAAGCGCTCATTGCCCTGAACTTGCTTCAGGGTCCGAGCTTGGTTGCTGGCCAAGCCGCTTCGGCGCAACGGCTGTTTGGAATGGCCCGGCGAGATGCATCGCCGGGCCATTCGGCGCGTACCGGGCAATATGTGACGGCTCAGTTAGAGCATCAGCTTAATAGTAAGGCTGCTCGCTACACTTGCAACAAAAAGTTCTAGTATTACTAAGGATGAGCGGTGTGATTGCGTGTCTGGCGGGTATGATCTTCCTGTTTGCACGCAACGTCAAGCAACCAAGGAGGGAACCCGCTTATGAGGCTAGTCGTTACTTTCGTCTGCGTGACCGGGCTGCTTGTAAGCTGCGCCTGTGCCTGGAGCAGCGTGGCCGGCCCACTGACTGTCACCGCGACCTCGGGCAGTAAGGTCGCGACGTGGACCTACGACTGGATCGACGGCCAGACAAGCTACTGCCTGCCTGGCGTGGTCGAGCTGAGGGCCGCGGACAACACTCTGCTCGGCACGATCACCAAGCTTACGTGTGAGATGCCGAACGACCCATCGGTGTTCCTGGACTTCTCGGGTACACGCCATTGTCGATGCCAACTTCACCTTCGACAGCACCGAGATGTTCTTCCCGACCATCACCGGCGCGTCAGCGTTTGCGACTGCCGCCACGACGCTGACGGCCGATGGCAACGGGGCCACGTTTACCGGCAACTTCTCGGGCAAGGGCTACCAGGCGACCTACAACGGCGGAACGCTGTTTGCGGCCCTGGACAGCTCGTTTGTCTCGCCGGCGGACATGAGCACTGTGGAGAGTGAACGTTTCCCCGCCGTTGGAACCACGGTCATCGCTGCGCCCGTCAGCGGCATGAGGGCGCAGTGGGACTTCGACCTCACCGGCGGCGACGATGCGAGCGGCACGAGCAGATACGAGATCGAGCCGGTCCCTGACGCCAACACATTGGTGCTCGCATTTGCCGGGGTGGCTCCGCTTGCGGGATGTCTCGTTCGCAGGAGGCGAATAGCATAGCCTAGGATACACACCCAATACCAGGATCATGGGCCCGGCAGCACGCTGCCGGGCCTTTCTCGTGGCCCGCACACTGTGCACGTTGCGACGTGCCGTATAGATGATGCGACAACGAATACGGCGACTTGCGCAGTTGTGTGCCAGGCCGGTAGAAACGTGACAAAAACAGTGCCCACGGCTCCCTGCAAGCGATGAAACTGTGTATGTGCCGGGTATGATCTCTTCAGCCCGAAGCGCACAGATCGGGCGGATAGGGAAGGAGGTCGTGTATGAGGTTCTTTTTGACGTGCATCTGCACCGCGGGGCTGTTGGTGAGCTGTACCGGCGCTTGGGCTCTCACCGTCAACCCACTGACTGTCGTTGCCGTCAGCGGCGAGAGGGTTGCCACCTGGACGTATCAGTGGCAGTGCGACCAATACGCCTACTGCCTGGGCGCGCCTGTCGAGCTCAGGGCCGCCGATGGCACGCTGCTTGGCGCAATAACCAAGCTCGACTGCACAGCGCAGGGTGATCCAGCCCTGTTTCTCGACTTCTCGGTCCACGCGTTCGTCGAGGGTGACTTCACCTTCGATACAGGAGATCTCCTGTTCTCCACCATCGACAACCCCGTGGCGTTTGCGACTGCCGCGACAACGCTCACGGCCGACGGCAATGGAGCTACATTCACCGGCAACTTCGCCGGCAGCAAGGCTTACCAGGCCACCTACAACGGCGGGACTGCGTTTGCCAACCTGGATGGGTTTCTTGTCTCGTCTGCCACCACCAGCGCAACCCAGGAGGAACGACTACCTGCGGCAGGAACTATCCCTATCGGAGTTCCTGTCAGCAGCATGAGGGCGCAGTGGGACTTCCACCTGACTGCTGAGGACGATGCCAGCGGCACGAGTAGATACGAGATCCAGGAGTCGCCGATCCCGGACGCGAGCACCCTCGTGCTTGCGCTCGCGGGAGTGGCTCCGTTGACTGGGTGTCTGGTTCGCAAGAGGCGGACCTTGTAGCCTAGGATACAACCTATACCACGATCGTGGCCCGGCGGTGACCCCTGCCGGGCCTTTGTGCATTCCGCCGTCGAAAACTACGGGGCTCGCCTGCGCCTGGCACGCAAGACCACGCCGCTCAGGGCCAGCAAGCCGGCTACCGCGGCCGCTGAAGACGGCTCCGGTGCCGTGGGTCCTGAGAACTTGCTCAACACGCCGTTTGTGCAGAGCGTGTAGATCGATCCTGCCTGATCGATGATCGGCGTGCTGTACATGCCCGCCGTGAGCGTGCGCTTCCAATCCACGGTTCCGTTGAGTGGGTCCAGCGCGGTCAGAATGCCCGGCCACTCAGCGAAGATGATCGTCCCGTCGGCGGACAGCGTGGGAGCCGAGTAGATGGGCCCGTTCGTTCGATAGCGCCACCTGAGATGGCCGCTTGGGTCCAGCGCGTAGAGGTTGGTGTCCTGGCTTCCGAAGTAGATCGTGCCGTCCGGGGCGATGGCCGGCGCGCACGTGACCTTGCTCTGAGACTGAAACGCCCACTTCTGCGTGCCGTTGGGCGAAAACGCGTAGAGCTTGCCGTTCGTTGACCCGACGTAGATCGTGCCGTCAGCCCCCACGGCGCAGTTGTACACGCAGGAGATCGCCGGCGTCTTCCATTTCAGCGTGCCGTTGGATGCGTTCAGAGCGTAGACGCAGCCGTCACCGGACGCGGCGTAGACAGTAGAGCCGTCGGGCGAAAGCGCGCAGTTGTAACGAACTATGCCGCCCGTCGTGTAGGCCCACTTGGCGCTGCCATCGGGATTGACGGCATATACTTTCTTGTCGTCCGCGCCGAAATACAGCGTCCCGCCTGAGTCTAGAATGACCTGCGACGGATTGGCGCCGCATGTGAACACGAACGGCGATGGCCACCTGTCCGTGCCGGCACTCGTTATCGCGATGATCCGTCCGGTCGCCGCGACGTAAGCGCACCCGTCTGCTCCCAGCGCCGCGCTCCCTGACACAAGTGCGCCTGTCTGGTAGATCCATCGGAGCACGCCGTCGGACGTGTATGACCGAAACGCCATGAAGCCGTTGCCAAGATACAGGCTGCCGTCCTGGCCGATAACGGGCGTGGTTCCATATTCGGTATTCATACTCCACTGCAGTGTGGGGTCGTATGTGGCGTGCGCGTTCGACCAGCCCGTACACTGAGCGTTGTAGCGGACCACTGAGCACTGGGCTAGCGCCTCAACGGCACTCCCCTGGCCCAGCAATGCAACTGCCGCAACAGCAAATGCGGCCGCTGCGACGCAGGCCCGCAGGCGCCTACCTTTCTGTTCTCGCATATCGATCCCTACCCTTGAACCGTGATGCCAGCTTGTTACAGTGCAATTATCGTGCCATAACGAGAAACAGATGAGTCTAAGGTGTGCAATATATTGTATAGCTGAGGCTGGCAAGCGGGCGTATGGTGGCTATGTGGCGTTACTGCTGGGCTAGTGACAAAAGCTACATGGCAGTATGAACGGCAGGTTTGGGCCGTCATTCGCGCCGGGTACGTCCATCTGTTGCAGCAGGCAGATTGGGCGATGCAGGCCGGCATACGGTCCGTTCGTTCCCATGAACTTTAGCAATCAAACACACAGACTCAGGAGGGAGCATCATGAAAAGGATTCTGGTCTTCTTGCTCGCACTCACCACGCTGATCGCGACGCCTTGTCTGGCGGGCAGCGTCTCCACGGTGCCCAAGGTTCACGTCGCGCAGGTGTACCAGGCGTGTGCCGCTACCTCTCAGTGCACGTGCGCGGTGGGCTACTCCACTACTCCGGGCCAGCGCGTCATTTCAGCCGCCCCGGGCGTCCTGTGCGTCGATCCGGGCGCCAACTGGTCGCATTTCGTGCAGGCCGCGCAGGTCAGCGGCCAATCGTGGACGATCAAGACCGTGAGCCTGACCAAGGATACGCCGGATCATATCCAGTGTGTCACCGGCGCGGGCGGCATTCCGATATTCCCCGTCCACAGCGTGACCCAGCTCGGAACCGCGAACATTCGCCTGTGGCGGCCCCTGACCTATGAGCTGCCGGGAACCACGTTCACCCTGAGCATCCTCTACGGCACGCCCAACCTGTTCGACGATGACGCCGCCGGCCCCAATCCGCCGTCGACGGTCCACCTCGAGCAGTGGGTGTGGCAGGTGGACGCCAACCTTGACAGCCTGATCGTGCTCCTCAACCTCTTCCACGAGTCTGCCTACGGGCAGAACGAGGTCTCCCTGATTCAGGACGAGGCCCTTTACAGCGCCCTGCTGGCGAAGCTGGTCGCCGCCAACAGGTATCTCAAGTCGGGCAGATTGGCCTCAGCCGCCGGTGTCCTGGCCGATTTCGAGCTTGAGGTGATGGACGCGTGCGATCTGGGCATCGCCAACACCGACGAGAACCCCGCCTGCTGCAAGCTGCTCATAGACGTGGAGTACATCCTGGCGGCAAACGGCATCGGCTAGACACCAGCACAGACCCCGCCTGCGCGGAGGGCTCGGGGGCGCGCGATCGTCCCCGAGTTCCCCATCCACCACGTTCATGCCGGAAGAGGCGCCTTGGCCAATCGCGAGATGAGGTTGTGCTGTGGCAATGTGTGGAACGGCTGAGATAGATAGTCACAGCAATGGCGCGCCGCAGCCCCACTATGGCGATACTGTTGTGCTAGTGACGAAATGAAAATAACAGTATGAATGGCAGGTTTGAAAGGCCGACCGGCCTGGGTATTCTGCCTGGGCTGGTCATTGTAGCGGGCAGGCTAAGCTCGCTGCTACATCGATAGACAAACGGTTCGTTCCTTCCCGCTAACCCCTGCAGTCAGACGCGGGGCAGCAGTGGGCGCAAGCAGTCAAGCGCTCAGATCAGGTCGAGGGGCCGCCGGCTGATCGGGAGGAGTTCGCGGACCGGCGGTTTTACCGCCAAGCCCTGTCAAAAACAAAAGGGCTGAGAAGAGCAACCTTCTCAGCCGCGGCCTCCAAGAACGGTCTGGGTAGGGATCGCTTTGTCGGCCGGTTGCATTTTAGCTGGTGTAAGGCTGCTTGTCAAGCACCGGCAGGCCGTTGAAGCAAACCCTCCGACACGAACAGGGAGAACCCGCAGCGTCGGGGTCTGCCCCATGCAATCTGATCGAGGAGGTGGTTTGTATCGCCTTGGACAGTTGAACGGCCTGTCCGGGATCAGGTCGGCCGCTGGACGATTCTCAGGCGGCCTGACCGACAGCGCGGCGGTGCTGAACGCGCGCCGGGCAGCGGGTAGTGTTCGGATACAGCACAAAGTCTCAAACTCTCTGTTTACCTCAAAGGAGGCTATACGATGCAAAGGATTCTCATTCTGGTGTTGGCACTGACTCTGATGGTCGCTGTGCCCAGTCTTGCGGGCCGTGTCCTCACCACGCCCGTCGTCCACGTGATACCAGTGTATCAGGTGTGCGCAGCGAGTTCCGACTGCCTCTGCTCTGCCGGCTACGTCACGAGCACGACCCCGGTCATCTCGGCCGCTCCCAACATCCTGTGCATAGAGCCGGGTGGGCCCGATTGGCCGAACTTCGTCGAAGCCGCGCAGGTTAGCGGGCAGTCTTGGACGATCAAGAACGTGACGCTGGTCAAAGTGACCCCGCCTCACGTTCAGTGCAAGCTCGACGCCCTTGGGAACGAGATCTTCCCTGAGCACACGATCACCCAGCAGGGCACTCCCAACATCCGCACGTGGTGGCCGCTGATGTACGAGATTCCGTCCACCACGTTCACACTGACCATTCTCTACGGCACGCCGAACCTGTTCGACGACGACAGCACCGGGCCTAACCCGCCCGCGTGGGTCCACCTCGAGCAGTGGGTGTGGCACGTCGAAGCCACCATCGACACTCTCGAAGAGATTCTTGAACTCTTCCATGAGCTGCCGTTCGGCCTCGATGAGGTTCCGCTGATCAGCGACGAGTACGCTCTATGACGTTCTGCAGGCGAAGCTCGCCGCGGCCAATGACGCCTACAACGCTGGCGACCTGGCCACCGCCGCCGAGATCCTCGGCGACTTCGAGCTTGAAGTCATGGATGCCTGCATCGACGAGTCGCCTTCGTTCCCGAACCCGACCGGACCCGGCACGGGCATCGCGAACAGCTCGGAGAACCCGGCTTGCTGCAAGCTCCTCATCGACGTGGAGTACATACTTCAGACCACTGGCATCGGCCAGCCGAAGAAGTAATCCCATCCCGACCCAAACCCCTCGGGGCGAGGGTCGGGATGAACACGCATCACGGGGGGCCGGTTACCCGGCTCCCCGCCAGAAACCAAATAAACATATCGCTGGACTGCGCGATTCTGAGCTTACACCAATCAACTCAAGGGGCCTAGAGGAAGAAATCTCAAAGGTCGAAGGCATACCGGGAGGAAGACGTTGAAGACAAGAAACATCCTTCTTGGGCTGTGCGCCGTTGCCATCGTAGGCACTGTAGCCGGCGCTGGAACACCGGTTCCGGGAACGCTGCACTACAAAGTGAAAATGAAGTCTGCCAGCTTCGGCAAAGACGCTGGGACTCGGGAGATCTGGATCAAGGGCGACAAGATGCGATGCGAGATCACTGGCGGAGAAATGCGCATCACTGTGCTGAAGAACAGCCAGGGCGTGTTCTTGCTCCACCCGTGGAACAAGGTCGCAGGCAAGTACCCCGATGGTTCTCCCAGAGGGAACGTCAAAGCTCTGCTTCCAGGGCCGACCGGCTCGCCCAAGATCTTCCTTGGCAAGATGAACGCCAGGAAGCTCGCAGACGAGAAGGTCGGAAAGCAGCTCTGCGAGGTGTACTCCTACACGGAGCCCGCCACAAAGAGGTTCTGCAAGCTCTGGGTCGATACGAAGACCGGCAAGCCCGTCAAGCTCTGGATGCAGGGCAAGCACAAGGTCATGGACGAACTCACCGCGACCTATGTGATCTACGACGAGGGAGTCAGGATATCTGACTTGGTCTTCGAGGTGCCCAAAGGCTACGCCGTCAGACCTATGCCGAAGCGCGAGCTTGCATCCAAGCCCGCTCCAAAACAACCCAATAGCGCCAAAACGGGCATCTAGCCCGACACACATAGCGCCCAAGCCGGTGTCCTGCGGAAGCGTACCCTCGCGGCAGAGACACCGGCTCCGGCGTGTCACCACGACGAAAGGGGCAATCCAGGCATGAAGGTCAAGGCACCGGTCGTTCTCGCGCTCGCAGCCGCACTCTCCTGTCTCGCCGCGCGGCCAACCAAACCCACTCTACAGCCGCCGTCGTCGTTCGTGCTGCTCTATACCTCTTGCGCCAACGGTCAGATCAGGTCCTGCAACTGCACCAAGTTCCGATTCGGCGGCTACGGCCGCGAGATGACGCTGCTGGGCAGTATCCGCTCCGCCTCGAAGGACGTGCTGCTCGTCGAGGGCGGAGACGCCTGCGGCGGAACCGGCCTGCAGGCATCGCTCAAGGCCGACGTTGCCTCTCAGGCGATGAAGCTGCTTGGCTACGGAGCAATGGTTCCCGGCGAGGAGGAGCTCGGCGTCAGGGGCACGAGCTACATCGAGCATTTCACCGCCTCGGCCAAGGCGCCACCGGCCGCTGCGGATTCCAAGGACAAGCCGGCTTCCGGACAGGCGGCCGCGCCGTGCCCCATCGTATGCGCGAACCTGTTCAAGGAAGGCGAGACCAAGCCCATCCTCCCGCCGTATGTCGTTCTCAAGACTGCCGGTGGGCTCAGGGTAGCGGTGATCGGTCTTATCGACGAATCGCTTTGCTCGCCGTGGCTGGGAATGTCGTTCGGAAAGGTCGTAAAGGACCCGGGCGAGGTGCTTCCCGCCGTCGCCAAGGAAGCGCGGGCCAAGGCCGACCTGGTCGTCGTGATCTATCACGGCGTGGTCAGCGCCTCCAGCAGCCTGGCGCGCATCAAAGGAATCGACCTCATTCTTTCCACCCATCCGGACGATCAGCACCGGATCTTCCCGGCAAAGGACTCCAATACGGTCGACGCTCCGGTTGGCAAGCTTGGCAGCGCGGTTCTGGTCGAGTCCGAGACGTCCACGAACTGGTGCCTGGGCAGGCTGGACATCGCGCTCTCGGCTGACGGCCACATCAAGGAAGTCAAGCACAAGCTGCTGTATCTCGACCGCGCCTACGAAGAGGACCCGGCGATGGTGAAGGTCTACGACGACTACAACGAGAAGGTCAAGCAGGCCACCCTTGCAAGCGCATCCGCGTTCAAAAAGAAGGCGGAGGCGATGCTCACCGCCCGCGGACTGAATCTGACTGAGATGCGCGAGCGGCTGCACAAGAGCGTGTTCGCAACGGCGGCCAAATGCAAGGACTGCCACCCCGAGATCTACGAGATCTGGTCTAGCTCACAGCACGCGCACGCGATGGCGACGCTGGAAAAGACCCACCAGGAATATGATCCCGAGTGTATCCAGTGCCATGTGACAGGCGCGGTCGCCCGCAACGGTTTCTCCAACGCAAAGGACACCCCGGAGTTGGCCAACGTCCAGTGCGAGGCCTGCCACGGTCCCGCCGCCAAACACGTGAGCGCACCGGCGAAGGGCTTCGGCAAAGCTGGAGAGCAGACCTGCCGCTCCTGCCACACGACCGAGCGCACTCCCGACTTCGACTACGCCGTCGCCTGGGCGAAGATCATGCACTAAGTGATTCACGCTTATCCGCTTGCACTCAGGCCGGCCGATTCCCTGGCTTGGGTTTATCGCGCTTCTGGGTGTTATGAATGACGTGATGCAGCAGCCGGCGCGTCTCTGCGTCCGAGCGGCCCTTCCACTCCCGGTTCTGGATGATCTCGGAGTGCAGATACATGTTATGCGGCATCACGACCGCCCCCAGAACCCCCACCGCCACCAGCGTGCTGCCCGCGCTCAGATGCGGAATGACCATGTGATGCAAAACGGCTCCCCAGTCGGGCGCCGCCTTGTCAGGTGCAGTTCCGCCAGATAGCACAGGCCGATCAATCCCACGAACCCCGTGGCCGCGCAGCCGCTCCGTCTGACGGTCGATCAACGAGGGTTCCCATACTCTCATAGCTCTACTATGACACCCGAAAACGCCGCGGGGAAGTGACATATGACGGGTTGCGAGTTACGAATGGCAATTCGTAACTCGTAATTCGTCATTCGCAAAACGGGGGCTATCCAGAGCGCACATGCCCTGGGTAGCCCCCGTCGATGACCGAGGTCCGGCTTCCGACCCGTGACCGCTAAGCCCTAACCCTTCGCCGCCTGATTGCCACAGCGGCGACGGGCGCCAGTCCTGTTAGCAAGACCAACGCCCCCGTGGGTTCGGGCAGAATCACGTCCCCATCCACTACCGGAGCTTCACCAGTGTCATTGTTATTGAACATAGCGGTGAAGCTCTGGAATGCGGGAGTGCAGGTGAACGTGGCCTCGAAGCCGGTTTGAGAGCCTCCGGCTTCCAACTCGCCTGTGAGATACATCCATGTCATGAAGTGAGGATCGCTCTCGTCGTCCACACTCCAAGCGGCCGGAGTTACCGTGCCCAACACGTTGGTCTCCTCATCGACCTCGATACCGAAGACCCACAGCACGTACTGCGGGCCGGTGCTTGTGTTGCGCACTGTATAGACCCAGGTATCCGGGGTGGTTGTGCTCTTAGCCGCGACGATTTCGGCGCCGTAAGGCAGATCGGCGCTTGCACCAGCGCAGACTCCCAGCCCGATCGCCAGGATCAGAGCGGCCGTCGGCAACGCTCGCATTATCGTTCCTCCTTGGAAAATGCGGGGCATTTTCGTTCCCTTCGTGGCGAACTCGACAGCGCCGCGGAGCGGTCGCGAGAGAGTTCATGCCACGGTTCCTTGATATGCTGAGAGCGCTGGCCGATCGATAGACCGGTATGCCTGTCAGATACCGTAGCTACCAGGCTGGTAAGTGCAAGATGTGTGCCAGAATCCGGCTGAGTTTGGCGAATAGGTGGGAGGAATGTCGAACCTCAGCCGCATTACGGCTCAGCTTGATGCGGCCGTCAAAATACAGATATAAAGCAGGGTTTGCACATATAGCCGGCGGGTATAATGTTGACGTTTATTCAAGCAGGCATATAGTCTAGGAGGATGATCCCCACATGCTGTTAGTGTCTAACCGTTGCGTGTACCTGGTTATCCTGTCACTGGCATGCGCGTCCGTCTGTTGCGCCAATCCCGTTATAGGCCCCGAAACGCCAATCTGCCCAACCTACAGCCCCGCACCCGGCAGCCAGGATGGAGTGGAGATAGCCGCCGGCTCTGACGGTTACCTCGCGGTTTGGCACGATACGCGCGGCGGCGACGGAGACGTCTTCGGGACCAGAATCAGTTCCACCGGACAGGTCCTGGATCAGGCCGCCATCCCCATCTGTCAGTATGCCGGCGACCAGCTCGATCCCGCCGTGGCATGGAACGGCGCCGAATACCTGGTTGTGTGGAGCGACAGGCGGTTGGGCCTCCAGCACATCTACGGCTGCCGAGTTCGACCGACCGGAGAGGTCATAGACAAGCAGGCAATACCACTGTCCGGCACGTCCGGCACACAGGCATATCCGAAAGTCGCGTCCGACGGAGCCGGATGGGAAGTCGTCTGGCAGGACTCCCGCGGCGGCACTCAGGACATCTACGGCTGCAAGATCACCGGCGCTGGATCGATAGGCAGGAACATGGGCATCTCCACCCAGAGCGGCAACAACGAGGAGACTCCTGACATAGCCTTCAACGGCACCACCTACCTCGTCGTCTGGCGAGACCAGCGTAACTCGGCAAGCACCGATTCCGACATCTACGGATGCCGCGTGGCCAAGACCGGTCTTCGCATGGGCAGCGACATCCTGATTTCCTGCAACAGCGCCGGAACCAGCGGCGTCGTCAACGCTCAGCAGAACCCGCGCGTCGCAAGATCGGGTTCCGACTGCATGGTGGTCTGGGAGGACTACCGCGCGGGCGTGTCCAACGCCGACATCTACTGCGCCAGGGTAAACTCCGCCGGCACCGTGCTGGACAGGAACGGCAGGCCTGTTGCGACGGGCACTGAGATCCAGGAACTCCCGGGCATCGGTTACGACGGCGCCCGACTCTTGATCGCGTGGCGCGAGCGGACCTACCGGTTCATCAGGGGCGCGCGCGTCAGCACATCAGGCACGGTTCTCGATCCGTCAGGGTTCAACATATACCCCGCGGCCGCCGGGTCCGACGGCATCGGTGTGTGCGGATGGCCGGGCGGCGGTTTCCGCGTAGGCTGGAACAACCTCAGCATGGCCGGCTGCGACGCGCTCATGACATTCGTTCCCGGCACGGGTTCGTTTGGTGGCTCCTACGGGACGTTTGTCTCCCTGGGCCTCGACGATCAGGCCCACTACTCCGTGGCCGACACCGGGACCGAATACGGAGTGGTCTGGAGTCAGCAGGCCAATGGCAAGAGCTGCATTATGGCCGCAAGGGTCTCCCATTCCGGCGAGCTGCTCACGCCCACGGCCGTCAATCTCACAGCCTACGTCTACGGCCAGCAGACCCAGCCGTCGATCGCATGGAACGGCTCAGAGTACCTGGTCGCGTGGTGTGGAGACGAGACATTCGACACCAGCGGCCTCGACATACGCGGCTTCCGGTTGTACCCAAGCCTGCAGCCCAAGGAAGCCAACCCGATCGGCATCTGCTCCGTCGCCGAAAACCAGATAACTCCCTGTGTTGCCTCCAACGGCAACAAGTTCCTGGTCGTGTGGGAGGACTCACGCGACGCGATGTCGCCGACCTACTACACCAACGCCTACGGCGCGCTCGTGGACGCCAACGGCACCGTCACCGCCCTCGGAAGCGCGGTCAGCATGTCCTCCGGCGATCAGCGACGCCCTTGCGCCACCTCCGATGGGACCGATTTCTACGTAGTCTGGGAGGACTATCGGAGCAATCCGCGCACCTACGGCGTCAAGGTCAGCTCCACGGGTGTAGTTGCCAGCCCGACCGGCACCGCCATGCCTCTCACGTCGTCCTCCGAGACCGCCCCGAACGTCTGCTACGGAAACGGTTACTACCTGGTGACGTGGTCGGACGGCACGCGCATAGCGGGCTGCCGGGTCAATCAGGCCGGAACGGTTGCGGACACGTCTGGCATCAACATCGACAGCGGCGCTGCTGCGAAGAGCCGTCCGTCGGCCTGGTGGGATGGGGCGAACTACCAGACGGTCTGGGAGGACTACAGGTCCGCCTTCGCAGGCAATTCCGACATCTACTACACGACGCTTGGCTCAAACGGTGTCGTGTCTTCGGATCCCAAGCCCTCGCTGGCCTCCGCTCTGATACCGGAGCTTTGCCCCCTCATCTTCGGCAACACAAGCTCCGGAGCGCTGTTCTATCAGCGATATGAGTGCTACGCCAACGGTATCTGTATCGCGCCGATCACCCAGCAGGGCCTGCAGGAGGTATCGACCATCACCGACGCAAAGTCGATGCCGTCGGGCTCGCTGATAGTGCTGCGCGGCAAGGTGGTGACTGCGGCGCTATCGGGCTTCTTCTACGCTGAGGAACCCGATAGGTCGAACGGGATCAAGGTGGTGTCCGGCGGGACGGTGCACGTCGGCGACATTGTGGACGTCACGGGAGCGATCGGCACCTATGACGGCGAGCGCCAGATAATAACGGGATCCGTGGTAGGCATGGGCATGGCGTCGGAGCCGCTGGGGCCGTTCGGCATACGCGGAGATGCGCTCGGCGGGGCGGCGAAGGGCTCGACCCCGGGCATTACCGGCGCCCGCGGCGCCAACAACATCGGCCTGCTGGTCAGAACGTGGGGCAAGGTCACGTCCACCGCCAGCGGCTACTTCTACATCGAAAGCAAGCCCGGCACATCGATCAGGGTCAACTCCGGCTCGCTCGTGCAGCCGGCGGTCAACAAGATGGTCGTCATAACGGGCATCAGCACGTGCGAGGTCACCTCCGGCGCGATCTGCCGAGTCATAATGCCCAGGCAGCAGACCGATATTCAGGTGCTCAACTAGCTGGGCTGCAAGGCGCTTCTCTGCGGGAGAGGTATGCTTCGGGGCGGAAAGCCACCCGAAGCATACCTCTCCCTTTGACTTGACACGGCTCGAAAAAGAGGGCAAAATGCAGGTGTACATCGACGATTACCGGGGCGTTAGGCGCAACAGGTAGAGTTGCGGGGCGTCTAACAAAGCTGAGCGGGGTATAAATTCGGTAGAGCGAACTCTGACGCAGGGATGACGACCCGAGAGGGGGCGGTTGGCTTGTCAGTAGTTGATTCTGCTATGACTCGAGAGGTGCTCCGGGATATATCCAAGCGTCCGGTGGACATCAGTCAGCTCAATGTCCACGTGACGCGCGGCGTGGTGCACCTGCAGGGCCGTGTCGACAAACTGCGCGGCGCCACTTACCATGAGATGGACCTGCATGAGGAGATGAACATCATAGTCAGGCTCCTCAAGCAGAAGCCGGGGATCAGGGACGTCTGTTGCGAGGTGGAACTGATGGGCGACTCGCTGTCCACGCGGTCTGCCCCCAGCAGAAGGATGACTCACTTCTAGCGCGATTCTGATATTGCTGCCGGCGCTTCGGGCCCGCGATCTGCCCGAAGAACGGTTCCTTTCGCGCCCTCAGGCACTGTGCCTGGGGGCATTGCTGTTCCTGACTTCGCTGGGAATGACAGCATGCCCGGCCCCAGCCTGGCAGTGTAGGCCGGGGCCGCCGGATGGTTCGAGATGCGGGGCCGCTACCTCCTGCGCCTTCGCATCACCGCCCCACACCCCGCCAGGCCGGCGAGGATGGCGGCGAGGGAGGGGGTTCGGGAACCATCGAAAGTGTGAACTTGAAGCCATAACCGGTCAATCCATCAGTCGTGGTATACAGCGGCAGCGCAAAGGCAGGTGGTGTAGTCCACACCGTCCCTAATGCGGGTCCCTCTGTAATACCAGCCGGTTTCTGTACCAACTCCAGCCTGGCGTGAACGAGCGAGTCCGGCAAACCCTCCGATCTAGACGACCAGGATGCCGCAAAGTCCGCAGCCGCTCTGCCAGGAATGCCCCAGATGTAGAGCATCCACGTCTTCGTCTCTCCAGGCGTAAGCGGAGCACGCACATCGGTCATATAGAAGCCTGACTCGCTGCCCCACTCGTCAGCACTGTGGTGGGAGGCTGCCACCCAGTCATAGGTCGTATAGATGGCGTTGAAATCGTTTGAGTCGTAGCCATCCAGCGCGCCCGCCTTCGTGAACATTCCCAGACGGACGCTGTCTATCCCCCATCCGCCTATTCCTGACGCGGGAGAGCCGGTTCTATGGCGGCCTTGGCAAGTGGGGCAATCGCTGGCTGCGATATGCCATTGGTTTGTTTGCTCAGAGCGCTTGTATGCGCAGTTTATCCTCGCGTCTTTGGGGCCTCTCAATTCGGGAGGGACCGTCTAAGCGGTCAGAAACAACGTAGGAGAGTGCCCCGTATCGGTGCTTGTCTGCCGTGAAAGCCCCGACGCTCGGAATGGTCTGCAGTAGGACACAATCACTGTCCTGTGCTGCCTCCTGCTCAATGGCAGCCTGCAGTTCATCCTCTATCTCTTGCGCCTTATCCAGCAGTTCACGCCAAAGCTGCAACACCCTGGCTGAATGCGTAGGAAGCTGCGCCTGGTCCAAATCCGCCTTGCCACCCTTTGACACCAGACGTCTATGGCCCACATAACCCCAGCTCTTCAACAAACTGCCCATCTCATTGGTCAGTCGGGTTACCCACCTGCTGATGCGAACCTTGCCGCGGACCAACACCCGAAGATCCTGTATTTCCTCGTCAGGTATATAGAGGCCCTCGATCTCCCCGCGATAGAGCATCTGAGCCATTCGCAGCGCATCATTGCGATCTGTCTTTGCCTTGCGGTCCTTTCGGCGGTCCCAAAGCTTCGCCGGATCGGCGACGGTGAGTGTCTCGAACAACGGCTTTAGGTCGCGGTAGATCGCCCACGAGTTGATACCAGACTCCATAACCCCATGCAGAGATCCCTGCAGCTCGCCGAACAACTTCGACAAGCTGCCAGCATCATTTGAAACTCGATCACGCTCGATGATCTCACCTGTGGCAGGGTCGAAACCCGCAATCGTGATCCACTTGCAATGTACGTCCAGTCCGATGTATAACATTTCTGGCTTGACCTCCTATCGCTGTGTTTGTCAAACTGCGACTATGATCGCCTATCTGACACAGCTGAGGCAAGCCACTTCTTCATGATAATTCGGGATTTGAATGGAGCTTGCGGAATGGAAATCCCGAAACCGCCGGGTGCACGGGCTGTGGCGGCCCCGGCGAATCGCCGGGGCCGGACCGATCGTGAGAGGGCCTATCGCGTCTTCCTCCGCCGCCGCATCACCGTCCCGAACCCGGCCAGGCCAGCGAGGACGGCGGCGAGGGAGGAGGGTTCGGGGACCATTGTCAGCGTGAACTTGAACCCGTAGCCGGTCAGGCCGTCGGATGTGGTGTAAAGCGGAAGTGTAAGCCCAGAGAGCGATTGCGGCTGGATCCACACGGTTCCCAAAGCTGGTCTTCCGGTGATACCTTCCGGTTTCTGTACCGAGCTCCAGCGTTGCGTTGACAAGCGGATCTTCCGTGGAGATTCCTCCCCCCTGTACGGTAAAACCGTGCGTGGCCTCCCCCGGCACGCCCCAGATGTACAGCGTCCATGTCTTGGTCTCGCCGGGTTGAAGGGGAAACCGGAGATCGTACGCGTAGAAACCCGCAGAAGAGGCCCACTCGTCAGCGCTGTGGTACGAGCCTGCGATCCAGTATTGCGCAAGCACAGGGGAGTCGTCGTTGTCCAGCGAGTCCAGAGCGCCTACGCGCGTGCCCATTACCGCGCGCGAGTCTCCGATGATCGCGCAACCCCCCACCCCCGGCGCTGCGACGCACGGGCAAGCAGCAGTGAGAATCACTATGCAAAACAATACTGCTCTCATCAGTTGGTCTCCTTGTTCTGTACATAATGGCGGAAGCTAGGGCGTTGCCGTGATGGTCTTGAAAGCCAGCAGCTTTCCGTCCTGGTTGCGCGTGGTCACGTAGACCCAGCGGTTGTGCACTTCATCCACATTGTACGCAATCGCCGGGCTGGAACAGACGATCCCGCCTGAGCTTTAGCCTCCCGGTACCACCTCAGACAAGTCGCTGGTCAGTAGCACACGAAGTGCCCCATCGTCGTTGCCTACGTACGCCAGCCCGTTGCCGCACAATGCCACAGATCCCACGTACCAGGTGGCGGTGAATGGTGCGGTCGCAGCGTTACCTAGCGGGTCGGCAGCCAGCTTGTGGAACGTGCTGCCCGTGTCTACTCCGGTGTAGAGAAATCCATTCCCGTCCCAGGCAAGCGTTGCGCGACACTCCTGACCGACGCCGGGGGAGCAGACGTTGATTGCAGTCAGTATCTGGAGTGGCTCTACCGATAGGCGATAGACCTGGTTACCATCGTAGTGGGAGACGCCAATGTACACGTCACTTTCCACCACGGTTGGCGACGACTCGACGCAGTATCCGAGGTCTGCCCCTGCGAGAGTAGACTGCGGATCGGACGAACCCAGAGTGATCCGGTAGATGTACCCGTCATCGCAGCCGAGCAGCAGGTAATCAGCGTCGTCAACTGTGGCGACTGCGGGAGATGAGGTGCCAGTCATGTTCTCAGTCTGGAGCGACGGAGGCTGGTTGTAGAGGTGATCCGCTATCGGCAGTTCGACCGCAGGATGATCGTGCTGTTCGCCCGGCTCGTCAGACCAGACGCGAGTGCCGTCCTCATCGGCGGAGAATGCATACACCTTCGCCGCTTCGTTGCCTATGTAGACAACGCCGCCGTGCACGACCGGAGAGGCGATGATCTTGCTCAGACCAGGAGGCGAGCTCCTGTCGTAAGTGGGCCGCGCCCATATCTGGCTGCCTGTTGAGAGATCGAGGCAGTAAAGGTACCCGTTCGAGGTCCCAACGTTACACCTTGCCGTCGGAGATGCACGGAGTGGAGGCCACTCCGCCCATCGCGGGGGTATATGTTGCCGGTGACCAGGCCGGATCCCCTGTAGCGGCGTCGAATGCGACAACGCTTCCAGTAGCGTTCCCGTAATCGCCTGTCCAAGTGCCGACGATGACCCTGTTTGCCACCACGACGGGACTGGAGTGAAGGAACGGATGCGAGAAGATGTATCCCGCAGAAGAGCCGCCAGGCTGGTTGTGCGGGGGCCAGGTCCCGCACCCGGCCCGGTACTCCGTGCGGGGAGCCGTCGCGGTGTGGCAATCAGCCGACCACGCGAGGGTCAGCGACTCGGAAGCGGCGTCAACCACGGGGTTCAGCCCCGTATGCTGTTCATCGTGCATGAACATCGGCCAGTCCGCCAGACCCGGGTCGTAGAACTGCACTACCGCTTCTGCCTCGAGCTCGTCGTTGCACGCTGTCGTGGCGGTCGCTGTGACAGTGATGGTGGCGGGGGTGTCCGACGTGACCACCGCGATGACCTTTCCGTCCGATCCCGTGTAACACGAGGCGGACGTGCCCGACGGCTCGATCGTGCCCTCGTTTCCGGGAGGAGCGTTGTTGTTGTAGATGTCCACGATCTCGCCAGAGGTCACGGTCACGGTGACAAGGCGGTCGGCCACCGGGTCGTATGGCGGCTGGCTGCTCGCTACGGTAATCGTGAACGAGCAGGTCCCGCCGACGGGCGCGACGGCGCTGGTTGGCTCAATCGACATCGACTCGTAGCAGCCCATCGACACCTGTGCGGTTGCCTGCAGCAGGTCATCGCAAGCAGACGTCTCGGTCGCGGTGAGCGTCACCGTTACCGGAGCGTCCGATCTGATCACAACAGTGATCTTGCCGTCCGATCCGGTGATGCCGTAGGTGGATTGAGGGTCTTCCGGCGTCACGGGGCTGCCATCGCGCGTGATCGAGCGAATCTCGCCCGCGTTCACGGTCACATCGACGTGGCGGCCGCGCACGGGCTCGTGTGCGTTGTCGGTCACGGATATGGTGAGCGTGAAGTCCTGACCGACGGTCCCGGAACCGGTTTCGGGGTCCACGGTGAACGTCTCGTAGCAGACCCACTTCTCGTCGGCGCCGATGTTGACGTGCAGACCCATCAGGCGATGTTCACCATCGATGTCCGGGCTGTCAGGCGCGAGCTCGTCAGCGCCGGTGTCCCGGCACGGCGAATCCTCCTGAAGGTGAAAATCGCGATGGCTGGGATCTTCGTTTGGCCTTTCGGGATTTGGGAGGTGGAGCACAGGGTGGTGGTCCGTCCACGGTGCTCCCAACCACCTCGGAAATCCCGAAACCGGCGGCGGCGATGGCCCCGGCGGGTCGCCGGGGCCGAACCGATTGTCGCGCGAGCCGCTCATCCACGCCTCCGCCTGCGCATCACCGCCCCGAGCCCCGCCAGGCCAGCGAGGACGGCGGCGGCAGACGAGGGTTCGGGGGTGTAGACGGTCAGGTGCATGCGCGTGACCTGCGTCGGGTCGTACGGGTTGTCGGTGATCGGGACGGGAAACAGGCCGATGTCGGGATAGAAGCCGGACGGGCCGGGGCGGAGGCTGAACCGGTCCTCCATCGGTCCTGTCCAGTTCAGGGAGGCTGGCACGTAGTCGAGCACCAACCGGCCCCAGTAGCCCTGCGGTGGCGGATTCAGGCTGAACAGACCTATCGCCGCCTTGCCGCCTGTGTCGATGATCGAGTTGACCTCCCAAAGGCGAATGTCGTCCCAGGTCTTGCTCGTCCCAGAAGCGATTGGGGTCATGAAGTCGCTGTAGAAGCCATCGGGCCCCGACCAGTCAGGGCCGTTCTCGCGATACAGCGCCAGGCACACCCCGTATTGCACTATGCTAAGGTCGCCCGGATTCTGCCCGTCGTAGCCATCGGTCGCGGTTGGTCGGACCCCGACCTTGAAGCCCCCAGCGCAGTAATCGCTGAGTAGGTTCACGTCCCAGTACGTGCAACTGGCGCAACAAGCAGTAGTAGCCAACAGGGTGAGTATCGCGGCAGTAACAAGTTTCGGCATTGTGTTGTTCTCCTTCTTGCTTCCCTACTGTGATTGTGGCTGCTTCTCATAGCACCCCCCATGTCGACAGTCCCACCCGAGCCGTTAGGCACAGCTAGGATGTCTACATCTACTCTCGAGAGTCCGTCCAAATCCGTGATCGGGACGGTATCGTAGGGAGAATCCCCCAGATCGTGCCCTTTGTCGATAGGCGACCATATCCCCTGGCCGGGCAGAACCAGGTGCCAGTCGCTAGTGAACAGCGGGTCTTGGTGCTCATTGCCCGGCCCCAGGGCCGGACCGTTGGGCAGGTAGTAGTGATAGAGATCGGTGTTGTAGTAGAGAGAGAATGAGTCGCAGAATCGGACGTTTGCCTGGGAGGTGACATCGAATGAGGTGATATGGCACTCAATGCTGTTCCCGCGGCTCGATTCGAGGCTGTAGTTCTTGGCCTTGTTGTCGTAGAATATGTTGTTGAGCGACAGCCCCTGGACATCGGCGCTGTCTGCCCAGAACAGGATTCCGCCGCCGTGCCCCGTGGCCTGGGAAGAGGCGTTCGTGGCTTGGTTGCTGACAAACGTGTTGTTGACAATGACCGGGTTCGGCTGCGTCGGGGGAATTCCGATTGGCGGGCAATCCAGCGCGCAGACCGCCCCCCGCCGATGCCGCCTGCCGAATTGCCCACGAACAGGTTGTTGATGATGGTCGCGCTGCGTGCGGGGTGCCACGCGTCATAGCTGACCTCCAACGACAGCGCTCCGCCGTAGTCCGGGGCGGAGTTGAACTCGAATGTGTTGGCTGCTATCTCGATCTCCGTAGAGTTGGATGGCCGCACGCACACCGCCCCGCCGGACTGGTTGGTGGGAGGGTCGCCCGCCTTTACCGAGTTGTCGCGGAACGTGTTGTGGTCGATGACGGTCTGCCCGACTTGATGGCGTATATCGTCATAGACTACCAGCAGTGCGCCGCCTTTCGCGCCTGGGAAATCCGCCGTATTGCCGGCGAACTCGTTGTCCGATATCGTCGCGTCGCCCCCCGACGTGGCGACCGCGCCGCCATCGCCGGCCGATGCGCTGTTACCCGAGAAGTCGTTTCCGACGATCCGCGTCTGCCAACTCGTATCCACGGAGATTGCGCCGCCCCGCCCCGCTCCGTAGCCCAGCGCGCCCGAGGTGTTGCCAGTGAACCAGTTGTGATCTATGATCAGGCCCCGGCTGTCACGCGCCCGGATCGCCCCGCCATCGCCGTAGGCCGAGTTTGTATCAAAGACGTTATTTGTGATAATGGGTGCCGCGCAGTCGATGAACACGGCGCCACCCCCTGGGGTATAGTAGGCTGCGTAGCCGTGCTGAAGCGTGAACTGATCCACGCCGCTGCACTGGTAGCCGGATTCGAAGGCCATTATCGTATGGTTTTCCTGCGCCTCGCCGCTGTGCGTGCCGTCAAGCACCGTGGTGTGTCCGGTATCCCTTGCTAGGTCGTCGCCGGTGTATCCGCCAAGCAGGTACCAGAAATGCGGAACCAGAAGCGTGTTCTCGCCGGTCGCCGAGGCGCTGTACGTGCCGTTCTTCACACACACATCTCCACCCCGCCACTGCGTGCTCCAGCCCAACGTCCGCGAATCCAGCGCCGCCATGACGGACATCTTGGCGTTCGACCAGTCCTCGCCGCTGCCATCGCTGTTCTGCCCCACTGCGCTGTCCACGAATATCCTGTCCGGCGTGCGATCCGGGATGGTTCCGTCGAACTCGTCCGCGCCGATGTCTACCTGGCCATCCTGTATGCGGGCTTGGCCGTCGATGTCCGGCGGACAGCCCGTCTGCGCGTAGTCGTCGTCACCCTCGTCAATACACGGGGAGCCGGGCTGGAGGTGGATGTAGTTGTACCGCCACGCGGCAAGACCTGGGTCCGTGTGCGCCGCGAGGTCACCTTCACCAGGCGCTAGAGGGCTACCGCTGTCGTCCACGTAGTTGTCCGTGCCGGAATCGGTGCCGTTCAACGTGATGCAGTTGTTGTGAAGCTGGTTGGAGAATGGGGCCATAATGCCCGAGCTGTTGTGCGTGATGATGTTGTTAGAGACTTCGCCGGTACCATTGCAGTATACGCCGCCGCCAGAGTCTGCCTGGTTGCCGATGATCGTGTTGTTGACGATCTGCCAGTGCCCTGTGCCCTCGCACGAGATGCCGCCGCCATAGTGCCATGAGCTGCTGTTGCCCGAGATCACGTTATCCGCGATCAGCACGGGATCGTCCGAGCAGTTGTTGATGCCGCCACCGGCAGCGGCGCCGTAGTTGCCGACAATGTAGTTGCCCTCAATGGTAGGTGACCCGTCCCCCACGCTTATGCCCGACCCCAGACTGGCCTGGATCCTGTTCCCGCGGATGATCGCGGATCCCGATTCGCAGATCACGCCGGTGCCGAAGTTGCGAACGATGACGTTGCCTAGGATCAGCGGGGCAGCGCCCTCCCCCTGGCACACGACGCCGTCGGTCATGGGATGATCGGAGTCGGTGCGATTGCCATCAATGCGATTGCCCGATATCCGCGGGCTTGAGGCTGAGCACCCCACGATGGTTCCAAGCCCGTTTCGCAGCGTGAACCCGTCCAGGCAGGTGTTGGGGCCTACGCCATCGGCGGTGACGGTGCTCCCGCTGCCGTCGCCATAGATAAGGGACTCGTACTTGGCCGGGTTTCGCTGCTCGCGGCAGGTTTCGCAGCTGGGGAGTCCGTGAAAGCCGCCGTAGACCGCCACGCCGTCGCGGAGAGTGACGTTCTCCTCATACGTCGCGTCGGCGACCCACACCTCCGCACCGAGCTCATCTGCCCTGTCGATCCCGACCTGAACCGTCTTCTTCGCCGAGCTCCAGGTCAGGCCGTCGTCGCCGTCGTCGCCGCTGTAGCCGCCCACGTAGACCACATCCCCGGAGTCGAGCGTCTCGACGTCAATGTCGGCGCAGATCTTCTGGATCTCGCCGAATTGCGTTGTGGTCTTCAGCCATACCCTCTTGGACTGGGGACTAGACCAGGTGTAGGACCACGGGCCGGCCGTGGTGGCAAACTGTGTCAACGTTGGCTGCGAATCCGACCCGTAATCGCCAAACCCTATATCGAGGCTGGTGATGTCGCAAGGGTCTGCAGTGGAGGTGCCCTCTATTGTAACCGAACTGCCGTCCACTACGTGCAGTGTCGCCTCGTACAGCGGCGGCGTGACACCCTCCGGCACTTGGGCCTCGGCGTTGGCCGTCACCTTCGGTGAGGTGATCGCCGTCTGAACGTCGGAGGCGAGGTGGTAGAGCGGACCTCGTTCGGGCGAGGTCTTTTGATAGTGCCCTTTGTTGTTGAGGTCCCTGTCGCTGGCGAAGACGACGAACCAGTAGTCGCCGGGCTGCGCGGTATTGAGCGTCACATTGACCACGTGGTCACCTTGCTGGGTCGGAGCTGTGCCAACGATACCGCAACCCGCAAGGTCCGGCCCGTAGTAGGCCATTACCCTGCAGTTGATGGCGGCTCTGCTCAGCGAGTAGCTGACGGCGAATGTGTTGGGAGACGAGCATACCTTCTCGACGCTCTTGACCTCTATGGCGAGCGGATTGCTGCCGTGATCCCACGCCGTGTTCTCCGTCCACTACGTCGCCTTCCCCGATTGTGCAGTGCCAGTCGCCAAGCATGTCGCCTTCTTGGTTCCGGAGAACCGGCGGCGGCGGCGCGGTCTGGAGTACGTCGAAGTAGCCGCCCTGTTTGTGCTCGGCCATGATGTCATAGACATACAGGCCGTATGGTGCATCCGTCAAAGAGTTGGTCCGGCCGTCCCAGTGGTACGTGTGGCTGTAAGTCGTCCCCACGTCCGTGCCCAGCGTGTCGAGCTTGACCTCGCGGATGGGATCACCCAGCGCACCAGGGCCCATGGGGTAGACCTTGAGATAGATATCGGTCGTGTCGAGCCCGGAGTCGTCGTCTTGCAGCCTCACCGGAACGTTGACGGCTGTGCCATTCCAGACGAGGAAGCGTGGCACCGTCGAGTAGGTGCGAACCACCAGGTTGCTCAGCTCGATGTCCGGCATTGACTCGAACTCCAGGTAGCCCTCGCTAGGCTCGTAGACGGTATTATCGCAAGATTGCCCGCTGGTGAACGTTGCCCGACCTGTTGCGCGCAGGTAGTACAAGCCGTTATGGAGAAGGTTGCCCGCATAATGGCCGTCGGCCACAGCAGAGATCGGGATCTCATAGACAAGCACGGAGTAGTCCGATGGACAGCCACAGCCCCCACATACCGGAGGATCTGGGAGGGTCGAGTGGTCCGCGTGAGCGATCTCGGGATTGAGGAAGTCGCATTCGCATGCCGCCCCCTCTTGCCATGGAAAGTCCTCGACCAGCTTGAACTCCTGGATGTCCGAGCCGGCGGCGGTGTCGCCGGTCTTAGAGTTCTCCATGCAGTACAACCATACAAGGCAGCCCTCCCGATAGGCGCCCAGGCAGAAGTCGCCGTTCGTGGTCTGCCATGGCGTGCACGCGCAGGCGCCGGGGAATGCCAGTTCGGCGCTGGCCGCTCCGGCGATGACCGTCAGCATAAGGCAGCAGATCACAGTTGTGCGCATGGCGGTCACCTTCCCTCCCTGGCCCTGCACAGCCGCTGCGTCTGCTCGGCGCGTTCAGCGCACGCCGCGTTCGGAAACTCGCTCAACACTTGCTCGGCCAACCGACCGGCCTCGGCATACTGCTTGAGGCCGACCAGGGCGCGCGCCTTCCAGCACAGGGCCTCGGGGATCAGGTCGAGACCGCAGAGCTTCGAAGCCTTCTCGGTATCCCTGGCGACGAGCTCGGCGTAGCCCGGCCTCGCTGCTCGCCAAGCGGCATCCTTTTGCTTGAGTGTGACTCCCGGACGGCCGGAGAGGAGAGTATCGAACGCATCGACAGCCGCGGTGTAGTCCTTCTTGCCGTAGAGGCAGCAGGCAAGCTCGAACTGCGCCGTGGCGCGGATGAATGCATTCTGAGGGTCCGCATTGAGGACCTCCTGATACTCGAGGGCTCCCCTGTCGAAGAACCCCTCGAGCAGGTAGACCTCTCCGAGGCCCATCCGTGCCTTCAAGGACTTCTCGGTATCGGTCCCTTCGTCTTTGAGCCTCTTGAAGCGGGCGATTGCCTTGGGCAGGACGTCGAAGTCGTGGGTCTGCCAGTAGTGGCTGACGTAGGCATAGCCCGCTTCCATGACGCTGTCCTGCACGACGTCCGCGGACGCTTCTGACAGCGCGGCGCTCTCGTCGAACTTGGCCGCGGCCAGCAACCGATCGCCCGCCCTAAGCGCCAAGTGCCCGAGGCAGTGCAAAGCCTCGGCCGCCTCGCCTGTATTCGGGTGGTCTCGGACAACCCGCTCCCAGTCCTGGCGCGCGTCGTCACCGAGTTTGTCGCGAAGGTAGCCGGCTCTCAGCAGAGCGTCGGCGGCGCGGTTTGACTCAGGGAACGTGTTGGCGACCAACAGAAACTGGTTCATCACGTCCCTTGCGGGCGCGTTTCTCAGTATGCCGATATAGCCGCGGAGCCACTGCGCGTCCGCGTCAATGTTTGTTCCGACCGCTGCCTCAAGCAGGTCCGCGGCGCCGGCCTTGTTGCCTACCCTGGAGAGCTCTTCAGCGGCTCTGCGTGCTTGATCGTAGTCGGCGGCGTAGACAGCCGTACCGAATGATATTGTGGCCAGGAATATCAGAATCCAACTGCAAGTCCTCAATGCCCTTTCCCCTTTCGATAGTATGTAGCGTCATCGGTACACGGATACGCTACGTCGAGTGGGGGACCACGGCGACCGTGAGGCGGTTGTGACGGGGGGGTACAAGCATGAACATTGGCGCAGCCGCGCCGTGCGGAAGCCGGAGATCGCTCCGGGTACTGCTCGCTGCCGTGCCATGAAACTACCTCCAAGTCGAGAGAGGTCGCTCCGGTAATGCCGAGCTTACTGCATGTATAGCATGCGATCATGCGGTTGTCAACGACAAACCGGCGATATGTGATTGACGAAACCAGGCGGGCGGACGTTACAGGGTGGCTTCCGGGAGCGCAGGTCATTGCTCCTTCGGGTTCACATCGATGGTCTTCTCGTTGCGATAGATCACGAACCCGGGCGCGGAGGCGCGGGGCTTGTGGACGTATTTGCGCAGGGTATGGTCGACTGGCACGAGCGAGGAGTGCTTTGCGTCGCAGTTGAGCGCGGCGATGCGGGCGGCCTCGAGCAAGCACCGGCCTCGGCGCGCCGCCCTTTCGGCCTGCCATTCGAATGACCACGTGCGCGCCGGTGATCTGGCGCGCGTGCAGCCAGACGTCGTTGGGGCGCGCGACCTTCTGCGTGAGGTAGTCGTTGGAGGTCGAGTTCTCGCCGTAGAGGATCTCCCAGCCGTCGGCCATGACGCGACGGATTCGGTGCCCCGCGAACTCGCTTTCCTGCTTCTCGACGGAGACTTCCTGACGGAGCAGGCCGGCCGATGTGAGGCCGGAGCGGAGCCTGCGCAGGGACTCGACTGTCTGTGCCGACTCGCATTCCCGCAAGGCCGATTCCAGGCGCGCGATCTCGCCATCGATCAGCGCGCGGCGCGATTCGGCGGAAGACACCGAATCGCGCGCCTTGCGGTAGCGTTTGAAGTAGCGCTCGGCGTTGGCCTGCGGTTCGAGCTTCTCGTCAAGCTCGATCGTGACCTCGGGCATCTCCGGGTCGAAGAAATCGGGCAGCGTGACCGACTTCGCGCCCTTTTCGATTGCGTGCAGGCTGCCGAGGATGATCTCGCCTATCTGCTTGTAGCGCTCGGCCTTGGCGGACTCCTCGACTGTCCGCGCTATCGACTTGAGAGTCTGCTTTCGCGAGGCCATCGCACGGCGGATGGCCGTCACGGTCTGCGCGCGCTCCTCATCAAGCGTGGTTCGCGTGACGAGGGTTCTGAAGAGCGCGTCGAGCGCCTCGTTGATCGAGTCGCGCGCGTGCTGGCGGTCGGCGGGGAACTGCACGGAGGGCATCGGGTAGACCATCAGCCCGGCGCCCTTCTCGTCGGTGATGAAGACCGGCTCATACGCTGCCGTTCGGACCATCTCGCCGAGCCGGAGCAGTTCATCGCGCACGCGGATCCGGTTCGCCGCCGGAGCGAGCGATGATCTCGTCGGCGAGGAACGGCCCGAAGCCGCTGAAGGTGTTCATCAGCCACTGCTCAGGTACTAGCGGAGATGCGAATCGGTGGACGCCCTCACCCCCGCCCTTCGCCCAGGAGAGGGGCAGGCCGTGCTTTGGGGCGAAGGCGAGCTCGCAGGCTGTGGCATCCACCTGCCGAATGTCGATCTTTGGTTCGCCGGGGGGGGGATGTAGTCCCGGCCCGGCAGGACCTGGCGGTAGCGGCTGATCGAGGACCCCACGTGCTTCGCCGCGCCGAGTATCCTTGCCCTCGGAGTTGACGAGAATGAGATTGCTGTGCTTGCCCATGATCTCGAGGATGAGCGTGAGCTTGCCGTGCTCGCTCGAATCGAGCCCGATGTGCAGAATCCTGTCCATTCCGACCTGCTCTATGCTCGTGACGAACGCGCCTGAGGCGTATTTGCGCATGAGCATGCAGAAGTTGGGCGGTTCGGGCAGCGGCCTGGCCGGGGCTTGCGGTCAGATAGATGCGCGGGAACTTCGCGTCCACGGAGATGAACAGCAGGTAGGTGTGGCCGGGCCCACGGACCTCGATCAGCACGTCCGTCTCGCTCGACTGCCGGATCTTCTGGACCCGGCCCCGCAATATTGTTTGTCTCAGCTCGGCGGCGACCGCCGAGAGGAGGAATCCATCATAGGTCATGTTAGATTCGGATTTCAGATTTCAGCGGTCACAGTCGAGCAGGCTTCACGGCTTCGATACCCATTCGCGGTAGCGCGCGGGGTAGAAGCGCCAGAGCTTGTCGGTGGCGACCTTGATCCCGACCCGCGGGCGGGCGATGATCTCGCCGAGGTCGGTTCCGTCGTCGATGAGATAGAGCCGGTCACCGAGCAGGTCCTCGCCCGAGAGCGAACCGTCGATGCTCATCGCCTTCGTGATCTTGCCCGGGCCGGAGCAGAGGTCCTTCACCGAGTGCTTACCGCGATTGCGCCGCATGAGTTCAATTCCCTCGATCGGCTCCAGCGCGCGGAGCAGGACCCCTCCGGGCACGCCATCAGGATGGGCGACGACGTTCATGCAGTAATGAAACCCGTAGGTGAAATACACGTAGGCGTGGCCCGGTTCGCCGAACATCGGCTCCGTGCGCGGAGTCCGGCCGCGGGTCGAGTGCGCCGCGGGATCGCCGAACACATAAGCCTCCGCTTCGACGATCCGCCCCGACATCACGCCGTCAGCCGTCTCGCGCACGAGTATCTTGCCGAGCAGCGCCCTCGCCGCCTCGACCGTATCGCGCCTGTAGAACTCTCTATCCAGCTTCTCCACGCTATCCAGCGTACAGGCGCAGCCGTGCTTAGTCAAGAGCCAGGCGAAGGGAGAGCGGGAAATTGGGAAAAGTAGAAACGGAGAAAGCGAAACAAGGCTGCCTTTTCTCCATTTCTGTCTTTCCCCTTTTCCCGATTGTCCCTTCGCTAGAGCATGCCGCGGATGCGGTCGTCGAGGGCGGTCTGGTCCTTGGCGAAGGTTTCGAGCGCGGAGATCGACATGAGATCGTCGATCGGCGCGCCGAGCCACTGCGACACGTCCGGGATCTTGCCCTTCGCGCGGATGGCCTCGCGCTCGGCGGGTGTCCATTCGCGGAACATATTGGCCTCGTGCTCTTCGGAGAGCCGCATCAGGGCCTTGCCGTCGGCCAGTTCACTTGCCTGCTTGACTGCATCCTCGGCGAACGCGATGACGTTCTCTTCGATGGTCCAGAGCGTGGTCAGATCGACGACCTTCGCGAGGCCGGTGTCGGAAAGCTCGACGTGGAGGTCCTTCGACTTCCTCGGATGCACGTCAGACTTGGAGACGTCCATGTCCAGATACTCCTGGGCGGCTTTCGGCGGCATCGTGAACACATCCACACCCGCGAGCGTCGCAATCTGGCCGCCGTTGCGCATGCTGGCCGCGATCTGGCTGGTGGGCGTGTCCTTGTAGGCCACCCGCACGGCGCGCACCGCCTCCTGAGAGGCGAGCGTGGTCTTTTCGCCGACGTTCTCGGGCTTGGCCAGGCCGTTTTCCTCAGCCAGCGAGTTGAGCCTGCCCAGGAACACGTTTACGAACATGGGCTTGGCGAACCGCGCCGCGAGGTAGTTCTGCCGCGCGGAGAACCCGAGCGTGTAGTTGACCGGGATGCCCTCGCTGGAGAGAATCCGCGTCGCGATGAAGCCGTCCGGCGTGAGCGGGACCTTGATGTAGAAGAAGTCCGGGTTGATCTCGTAGTAGCGCCGGGCGAACGTGAGCGTCTGGCGGACGTCGAACGCGGTGTCGGGGTGAAGCTCGACGCTGACGTGCGCGCCCAGCTTGCCGATCAGGCTCAGCGCCAGCTTCGCGTTGACCAGAAACCCGATCTCGAGGATCAGGTCGCGCTCGGACATATCGGACCGGATGCCGCGCATCTTTCTGACGGCATACGCGATCACGCCATCCATCGCGCCGGTCTGCACGACCTGGTTGACGAGCGTGTTGTTGGTCGTCAGCGCCTCGATTTCGCTGGCGTAGACCTTGCGCGCCGCCTCGAAATCGCCCGTGTCGAGCCAGAGCCGGGTGCCGGTCTCGCGAAGCCATCGGTATTTCTCGATGCTCTCGAAATCGGCCTTGCCCGGTCCTTCGTAGCCCTCGAGCGCAAGCTCTTTGACGGCCTGCGCGAGATCGGCGTCTTCGTGAACGCTTACCTGCATGCTCATTTTGTCACTCCATTTCGTGGATGCTGAAACGAGTTCAGCATGACACGCTTGTCACTCCATATCCATCGAGTATGGCCAGCCGAGAATGCCGCCGTCCATGAACTTCACGTTCTCGAAACCTTCGCCATCCAGGACCCGCTGCGCCTCGTAGCCGCGCAGGCTCACGGTGCAGAACGCGATGATCTCCTTGTCCCGCGGCAGTTCGCCGATCCGCTCCCGCAGCTTGCCGAGCGGAATATTGACGATCTGCTTGGCCTTTATGGCGATTCTTTCCACTTCCTTGGGCCCGCGAACGTCGAGCATAACGAAATCCTCGCCGGCCTCGATCTTGCGCTTCACATCGGCAGGGCCGATGGAGTGCGCGAGGCCGCTGAGCTTGTTGTCGATGACGTTCGCCGCATGCGCGAGCATATCGACCGCGCTGGAGTAGGGCGGGGCGTAGCCGAGATCGAGTTCGGAGATGTCGTGTATATTGCCTCCGTAGCTCATCACTGTCGCGGCGACGTCGATGCGCTTCACGAGATCGCCGCTGCCGACGGCCTGCACGCCGAGCAGCTTGCCCTCGGGCGATGCGATCATCTTGAGCACCATCGGGCGCGCGGTCGGGTAATAATGCGCCCTGTCGGGGCCGGGTGTAAGCGCGGTTACGTACGGAATGCCGAGTCTGGCGCAGGTCGATTCCGAAAGGCCGGTGTGGCCGACGTTGAAGTCGAACGCTTTGAACACAGCCGTCCCCAGCACGCCCGCGAATGTCGAATCGCCGCCGGTGACGTTATCGCCGATGACCCTGCCATGTTTGTTCGCGGTCGATCCCAGCGGCACGTAGACCGGCTTGCCGGATATGCGATGGACGGATTGCGCGCAGTCGCCGCCCGCGTAGATGTCGGGATCATCGGTGCGCAGATGGTCATCGACCTTTATCGCGCCGGTCTCGCCGATTTCGAGCCCCGCGTCGCGCGCGAGCCGCACGTTGGGCCGCACGCCGACCGCGATCAGCACCAGTTCCGCCTCGACCGTGCCCTTGTCAGTGACGACGCTGGTGACCTGGCCGGTATCGTCGCCTTTGAGCGCGGTCACGCGGGTACCGGTCATGATCTTGACGCCCTTGGAGACGAGGTGCTTTTCGAGGTGCGCGGCCATGTCGGGGTCGAGAATCGCGGGCACTACCGAGTCCATCATCTCTATCATCGTGACCGACAGCTCGTGCGTAGCCAGCGCCTCTGCGACCTCCATTCCGATCAGTCCCGCGCCTATTATCGCGGCGCGCTTGCAGCCGTTGAGGACCTCGTCCTTGATGGCGCGCGCGTCATGCGGCGAGTTCAGCCGGTAGACGCCTTTGAGGTCGGTTCCCTCGAACGGCGGCACGAACCCCTCCGCGCCTGTCGCGAGCACGAGCTTGTCGTAGGGGACCTCGCTTTTCTCGCCCGTCTCGACGCTGACAACTTCGACGATTTTGCGGTCGCGGTCGATCCGTTCGGCCAGCGTCCGGCCCATTACCTTGATTGCCTTGACGCTCTTGAAGAACGCCTCATCGCGCACAACGCCCGCGGCCGTGCTTAGCAGCTCGTCGGCGGTTTCGATGATGCCCTGGATGTAGTAGGGCATCCCACAGCCCGCGTAAGAGAGCAGGTCGCCACGCTCGATGATGGTTATGTCGGCATTGGGATCCCGCCTGCGCGCCCTTGCGGCCGCTTTGGGCCCGCACGCGACACCACCGATTACGACGATCTTGTCAGCTTCCATCTGTTCCCTCCATCATTGACTGCTTATTATTCCCGCAACGGATGAGCTATAACCTTCCTTGAGCGTTTTGGTGTGCGGGAAGCGCGGGAACATTGGGTGTATGACGAGGGAGGAGTCGCCATGAACCCTCTAAGCGATAGGGAGATCGAGGAGTCGGTGCGCCGGACGCTGTCCGCCGACACGCGGGTGGATGCGCGCGAGGTCGACATTCACGTTGAGGACGCGACCGCGTTTCTCACCGGCGCCGTTGACAGCGCCGCCGAAAGACTGGCGGCAATCGAGGACGTGCGGGCCACTCATGGCGTCACAGACGTCGTGGACGGGCTGGTGCTGCGCAACTACATCGAGCGTACCGACGAGGAGCTTCGCGAGGCCGTGCGGCACGCGCTTGCGCGCGACATCGCCGTAAGCACCGATCGAATATCCGTCGAAGCCAGCGATGGCCGGGTTACCCTAAACGGCATGGTGGATTCCTACTCCGAGAAGAACGACGCCGAGGACGTGGCGTGGTGGACGCCGGGCGTGACCGATGTGGTCAGTCACCTGGAGGTAGAGGACGAGATCCCCGCCGACCTGAAGGACTAGCGGGCGGACTGCGAGAAGGATAGCTTATGCCTGCTTGCGAAAGCCTGTGTCGGTTCGGCGCCATGGTTGCCGCGCTGCTTATAGTGATAGACCCGGTAGGCCTGATGCCTATCCTCGTCGGAGTGAACTCGTCGGTCGGCTCGCGTGCCGCGCGCAAGATGATATTCCACGTCGCGTTCGGGGCGACGATACTGCTCGTATTCTTCACTATAACGGGCACATGGGTCCTGAAGCTGTTCTCCATCACCGCTGACGATATGCGCATCGCCGGCGGCCTGCTGCTGCTCATTATCGCGCTGAAGCTGGTCGTGGGGGGCAGGTTCGAGGCGGAAGGCGACGCGGATCACGCCGCGACCGTCGTCCCGCTGATATCGCCCATGACAGCCGGCCCGGGCGCGATCACTGCATCGATCGTGTTTGCGGCGCTCTACGGCCCCTGGGAAACCGCCGGAGCGGTGGTTGCGGCCATGATCATCAGCCTGGCGATATTCCTGTCAACGCGGCTGATCCACCGCATCCTGGGCAACGCGGCCACAGACTTGATCAGCCGCGTGATGGGCGTCTTCGTGGCGACGATTGCCGTATCGTATATCCGCGTTGGAATACTCCACCTCATCCGGGCCTAACATGTCTGATGACCGCGTTGCAGTGGTGCTGGATACGAACATCTTCGTCGCGGCGTATTGGGCGCCGCGCAGCGCGTCCGCGCGCATCATTGGCGCCTGCATCGATGGCACGTTGAGGGCGATCTACACCAATGAGTCCAAGGGCGAGACGCTGGCCGTGCTGAGGCAGATCAGGATACCCCAGGACTACGTGAGGCGGCTGGACGCGTATTGGGAGCGCGGGGAGTTGGTGGAGGCGGTGGCGGTTGACGATGTGCCCATCGAGGACCCGGAGGACCGAAAGTTCCTCGAAGCGGCGATGGGCGGCGAGGCGGACTTCCTCGTCTCCAACGACGACCACCTGCTCTCCGTCGGCTATATCGGCCGGACCGAGATCCTCACGTCAGGCTCGCTGGCGCGAATGCTGGGGTTGTAGGCGACGGGTGTTTCGGGATTTGGGCCTTGCTCGACCGCCAGCCTGTTGGTTCGGACTGAACCTGCGCCAGATGCCCGCGCGCTGCGCAAGTCCGAAATCCCGAAACAGCGCTCTGCTTGGGTTCAGTGTGGAAGTCTGCTATAATTGCGGTATGCCTAGAATAGACAAAATCCTTGCCCATCCTGTCGAGCTTCCTCTGGTAATGCCTTTTGAGACGGCATACAGGCGCGCGACCACGTCTCCCAACAGTCATCGTCGAGCTGCACGCAGGCGATTTTGTCGGCTACGGCGAGGCCACTCCAGTCAGGCAAGTCACCGGCGAGGATGTATCGACGGTCATGCACGACCTCGCCACCGCCGCGGAAGTGCTGGTCGGCGCCGATCTGGCGCAGTTCCGCCTTTCCGCCCGCAAGCTGGCCGAGGCGCTTCCGCAGGGCAAGTCGGCTTGCACCGGCGTCGAGATGGCGATGCTCGATGCATATGCGAGGAGTCTGGGGATTCCCGTCTATGCGCTGTTCGGCGGAGCGGCGATTCGCATCGAGACCGACGTGACCGTCGCGATCTGCCCGCCGGACCAGCGCCCGCGAGCGCGCGGCGGAGATGAACGCCAGGGGCTTCAAGCTGTTCAAGGTCAAAGTGGGCAAGGACGAGGACGAGGACATGGCGCGCGTGATAGCGATCAGCGAAGGCGCGCCCGGGCTGCTCGTTCGTGCTCGATGCGAACCAGGGCTATACTCCGAGCGCAGGCGGTCAAGTTCACCAAGTCGGTGCTGGACCGCGATCTGAAGATCAGACTGTTGGAGCAGCCGGTCGATGCGGCCGACCTGAACGGCACTGCGATATGTCACGGAGCGTGTGAGGTGCCGGTGTTTGCCGACGAAGTCCGCGCAGACCCCGGCGGATGTGCTGGAAGTCGTGCGCTATCGGGCCGCGAACGGCGTCAACGTGAAGCTGATGAAAGCCGGCATGATCGGCGCGCTGACGATCAGCTCGATCTGCCGCGCGGCCAAGATGGACCTGATGTTCGGGTGCATGCTGGAATCCCGGATCGGGCAGGCGGCGTCCGCTCACGTTGCGTGCGGAACGAACACGTTCAGCGTTTTCGATCTCGACTCGGACCTGCTGGTCGTCGGAGCAGCCGATCACGGGCGGCAGTCGAGCGCAACGGGCCGGTGATCAAGCTGCTCAGGCGGCCCCGGACTTGGCTGCGAAATAAGCGAAGGTGCGCTTGAGCCCTTCCTCAAACGTGACTGACGGATCGTAGCCGAGCACGTCGCGCGCGTTCGACGGGTCGCTTGATGAGTATTTGATGTCCCCGATCTTTGGCGGATCGTAGATCACTTCCACTTCCCGCCCCGCCAAACCTCGCAGCAGCGTCAACCAGCTCGTTGAGGTCGATTGACTTGCTCGCCGGAAATGTTGAACACCTCGCCTGCTGCGCTGCGGCGACGTGCAGGCCAGGTAGTTCGCGCGCGCGACGTCTCTCGACGTAGGCGAAGTCGCGGGTCTGCTTGCCGTCGCCGTAGATGTGCAGCTCCTTGCCCTGCATTATGCGGTCGATGAAGATCGGGATCACGGCGGCGTATTGCGACTTGGGGTTCTGGCGCGGGCCGAAGACGTTGAAGTAGCGCAGGACGACCGTTTCCAGGCCGTAGATCTGGTGGAAAACGGACAGGTAATGCTCGCCGCAGATCTTCGAAGCGCCGTAGGGCGAGAGCGGGTGGGGCAGGAAGTCCTCGCGCTGGGGCTGGGCGCCGGTGTCGCCGTAGATCGCGCACGATGAGGCCATCGTCAGGCGCTTGACCCCCGCGTCTCGCGCGCTGATCAGCACGTTGAGCGTGCCGCCGACGTTCACATCGTTCACCCATGCGGGGTCCTCGACCGACTTCTGGTTGGAGATCTCGGCGGCCTGATGGATGACGAATTCGACCCCGCGCATTGCAGTCGTTGAGCGCGGCGATGTCGCGGATGTCGCCTCGCACGATCTCGATTGCGATCCGCGACCGCCGTGAGGTTGTCCATGCTGCCGGTGGAGAAGTCGTCGAAGACGACGACCTCGTGCCCCTCGCTCACCAGAAGCTCGGTGATGTGTCCGCCTATGAACCCGGCCCCGCCGGTTACCATGAACTTGCTCATGTTATGCTCCGTAGTTGAAAGTTGAAAGTTGAAAGTTGAAAGTTGAAAGTCCAGGAGCTTACTCGCCTGCTCTTCGTGGGCTGCTTGCTCGAAGAACGCCTTCTGCTCGCCGCGCGTCATGTGCCGTTTGTCGCCGAATGAGAAGACCCGGATTGCCGCCATCGGCTGGATGGGGCAGACGTTCTCGCATATCCCGCAGCCCACGCACTTGTGTTCTTCCACAAATGGCCTGCGCGACGCCTTCGACCGTCTTCCAGATGACCGCGCGATACGAACAGCACTCGTCGCACACCAGGCACTGCTTGTCGGAGTTCCAGGCGATGCACTGCGACCTGTCGATGACCGCCGTGCCGATGAAGATATGCTCCTTTTCTCCTTGATCTCGAACGGCTGGATGGCCTGGGTCGAGCACACCTGCGAGCACAGATTGCACTGCCGCGTGCACTCGCCGATTCTCGGGACCAGCACGGGCGTCCAGATGCCCTCGAAACCGGCTTCGGCAGCGCGGGCTGGAGGCCGTTTGTCGGGCAGACCTTCATGCACTCGCTGCAGCGGATGCATCTGTCCACGAACTCGTCCTCGGGCAGCGCGCCGGGCGGGCGGATCAGGCACTGCGCTCGAGGTCTTTAGGCCTCGCCGCGCGCTGGTCTTGGCGGCTACGTTGGTCCTGCCCAGCGCCGCGACCAGCTACGCCCAGCCCCGCTGCCTGGAAGACGCGGCGGCGGCTGAGATCGAGCTCCGCGTGATAGCCCTCGCTTGTGATCGACGGCGCGATCCGCGTGCTCAGCGACGGGCAGACCGACGTGCACGAATAGCAGTAGACGCACTCCGGGGCCTGATATTGCGGTCGGGTCGTCGAGGATCGCGCCCATCTTGCAGTCGGGGATGCACTTCTTGCAGCCGATGCAGTCGGACTTGACGATCCTGCGCACGATCGAGAAGCGCGAGAGCAAGCCCAGCAGCGCTCCGAGCGGGCAGAGGTTCCGGCACCAGTAGCGCCGCGAGATCGCGTTCGCCGCGAGTATGCCGATCAAGCATCGCCGCCGCGAGGAAGTTGAACCGGAAGAAATACTGCACGTCGCTGCGGCACATACGGCAGCTTGATGCCCGCGCCGGTGGCCAGCGTCACGATTGGGAACAGCCACGAACGTGAACGCGCGGGTGATGATCGTGATCGGGTCCATCAGATATGCGAACTGCGAGCCGAACGCCGCCGCGATCGAGCATGCCTGCGAGGATGTAGTACTTGATATTGCGGGACTTGGCTGTGCTCCGGCTTGATGCGCCTTGCGCTTTCGGAAGAACACGGTGTCGGTCGCGTCGAGTGTGGTTCCCAGCGGGCATATCCACCCGCAGAAGAACCGTCCCGCGAGCACCGTGAGAATCACCACCGGCAGCCCGTAGATCAGCATCATCCAGATCACCCGCCGCGTGGCGATCATGTCGTGACGCCCAGCAGCGGGTCGATGCGGAAGAACAGTGTCGATGGGGGCCTTGGACATCAGCACGTTCTGCTTCGCGACGAAGTCGAACCGGCCGATGGTCATCACGAACAGGTACACGAACGCAGCGAACGAAAGAACCTGCACCACTCTCCGCAGGTTCTCCATTCGGAACAGCTTGGGTCTGGTTGGACTCCGGCGAGTGTTCATTCGCTAGCTCTTGCGATCATACGCGGACTGGCGGTGCTTGACTGCAACGATCCTGATGCTCTTCTCGTGGTCATCGATTGTGTAGATCACCCTGTAGTCGCCTACCCGTATCCGCCAGGTTATGCCATCCGATAGCTTCTTCGTTCCACGAGGACGCGGTTCCTCACGCAGGTCCTGAATTCGCTTCTTGACTGCAAGATACACGTTGTGCGGAATGCGCTCCATGGCCTTTTCCGCACTCGACTTAATGATGAGTTCATGCATCTTGCTTTCTGGACTCGAACTCGTGCACAAAATCCTCGAACGGGCGCTCGCTTTCGCCTTCGGACCGGAGCACGTCCAGCATATCCTCCAGGTCTTCCATCATCTCGTCGATCTTCGCCATCTGCGCGCGCAGGCCTTCTCGCTGTTCTTCATCGAGGGCCCTGATCGCTTCTTCCAGTTCCTTCATTGCGCTCACTATCTCATCTGCCGACCTAACTGCTGACATAGTGCTCCTCCAGTGCTCAGTACGCTCACACGTTTCTGATCTTGACCTTCGCCAGGTCGATCTCGCCGACGCCGTGTTCGTGCGCGAGGCGGATGTGGCCGATCTGGTCGGGGTTCATCCCGAACAGCGTCGAGCCGTAGGCATCGATCGCGACCGGATCGACGCCCGCGATCACCTGGCCTACGTCCTTCGTCTTGCCGGGGCCTTTGGGGCCGCCGGTGAGCAGGATTCGGTTGGCGTCGAGGATGGTCAGATCGGGGCGGATCGCAGTCGCATAGTCGGCGATGCACTGATCGAGCGAATTGGCGTGCCACGCCTGCCTGTCCCAGATGCAGCCCATCAGGTTCTTCATGCCCAGCGTGACCTTGGTGGCGCCGTGGACCTTGGCGATGGGGGCGTTAATGAACACGTCGGCCTTGAGGATGTCCTTGATGCAGGTGTCTGTTTTGATCGCCTTACCCTTGGGGATTTCGATGGCACGGTAGTCGGACTCGTTCTGGGCGGCGGTCACATCCGCGCCCGCCGCCTTGCCCGCCGCCATTATGCCCGTCAGACCCAGCACCATTTCAGCCGGCTTGTCGATTGCGTGGTCGATCACGAGAATCCGGCCCGCGCCGGCCTCCTTGCACATCCTTACGATCTCACTGACCACGGCGGGATTGGTCGTCGCGGCGATGTCGGGCGGCTGATTCCAGGCGATGTTGGGCTTGACGACGACGAAATCGCCCTTCTTGACCAACTTGCCCATCCCGCCGAGCGCGTCAACAGCCGCTCGCGTGATCTTCGCCGGGTCCTTGCCCGATGCGACTGCGAGGGTCGCGCCGTCGAACTTCGGCGATCGCGGCGCGGGCGTTTGGGCGTTCGCGTCGCCGTCACCTGAGCATCCGCCCGCGAACAGCGCCGCCCCGACCCCGGCGATCGCGCCCAGAAACTCACGCCTATCGATCTTTCTCATTTCTTGCCTTTTCCGATCTTCTTGCTGACAGCGGTCACGAACGCCGCCGTGTCCTTCGCAGCTTTCTCGGGCGCATGGAACGCCGCCACCGTCACGAAGTACTTGCCCATCGCATAGTAGGCCATCACGTTGGGCTTGGTGACAGTAAAGCCGGTGCCGAGCTTGGACTTGACCGGCTTGCCGCCACGGTCCTTGGCCCAATACTTGACGAAATCCAGCGCGGCCTTATCGGACTTCATCGTGTGGACGACCACCTCGACGTAGTCATTGCCGCGCTGATACATCTGCTTTGCCGCGTCGATCACGCCGGCCTTGGTGTAGAGCTCATAGCCGCCGTCGTAGATCTTCGAGAGGTCCGCGCCCTTGCCGTAGATCAGCGAGTCCTTGAGTATGCCGAACCCGGCGACCTCGTTTTTGGCCGGCAGCAGCTTCTGCACGGCGGGCGTTCCGGCCGCGAGAGCCCCAACGGTCAACGCGAGCAATGTGAACACGGCAAGTCCCGTTCGAACCACAGCGCCTCTCATTCCGACAACCCTCAACTCTAGACCCTCACCAACTCGATCCTGCTCGGATCGCACGTGCCGACTCCCTGCTCCTGAGCCGACCGCAGCCACACGAGCTTGTTGGCCGGTATGGCCTTCCTTCCGAGATCTTTAAGCTTCTTCTGGACAATGTCCGTGCCGATGGTGTCCGCCGCCACTGGGTCCCTGCTGACCATCACGCTGTAGAGGTTCCACTGATCCTGGTTCTGCAGCCCCGGCCCGCCGGAGTGCTGCGGGCGGATCGCGTCAACGACCATGAGCCGCGCCTTCTGTTTGACGACCGGTATCGCGCTGAAATCGGCCATTGCGACGCAGGAGTCGGCGTGATGGTTGCCGGGGTTGTCGAACGAACCGAAGTGGTTCTTGAGGCAGCAGGACATACCACTGATGCCATGCGTCTTGAGCACCGGCATGTTGATGTACGCCGTGACTTGCTCGCTTATGACCTTGGTAATGCGGCCCTTGAACCTGCCGCGGGCGATCTCCTTGCCCCAGTGGCCGTCGTCGGCGAAGTACTTCACTCCCGGGCCGTCCTTGTTCATCGAATAGCCGGACTTGATCATATCGCTGCTGGATCGATCCCAGACGATGATGTTGTTCTCGTTCACTCCGGCCATCTTCAGCCCCGCGATCACCGCGCGCACGGCCTCGGGCCGGGTCGAGACGCCCCTGCCAAAGAGGCAGTTGATCTTGATGCCCACGACGTCGGTGGGCTTGAACAGCTTCTTCCAACCTTCCGCGCCGGTCTTGGAGTCGGTGAGCCGCGCAACGCACTTGCCCACCATCTTCTCGAACACAACCTGGCTGACGTTACCTTCACTGGGCATGACCGCGGAGTCGGTCGTGATGACAACTCGCGACTTTCCCCCGGCCGCTGGTTCGGCCGCCTCCAACACCCCCGGCAGCGTGGTCAGCGCGGCGCCGGTCAACGCCATCTGCTTCAGAAATTCCCTACGTGTCGTCTTGTCCCCCATGTCTAGCCTTTCTCCCTTCAACTACTCCCAAGTATAGCTTATCACATATTTGTTTGCGGCGAGATCACTGCCCAAAGCGACCTCATCAAAATCTCTTCCGACGCGCAGTCGCAGCCTCAGAATTTGCATGCCCTCCTCGTCGGAGTCCAGAGTATCGATCGAGCGGGCCCTGGAGTCGTACTTGGGCAGCATCTGGAGTATCTCGCAGAGATGTTCGGCGTCTCGGCCCGTGCTGATCGTGAGGTGCCTCTCGCCGTGTGACGAGAGCAGATAGCGGTCGAGTTTGCCCATCAGGTAGAGCGTGGCGATCACCAGGACCGAGGCCACCGCCGCCAGGCCCATCATCGTCGGCGTGCCGATCCCCACCGCCAGCCCGATCGCCGCCACGACCCAGATGCTGGCGGCCGTGGTCAGTCCCCGGACGATGCTGCCCTGGTGGATGATCGTGCCGGCGCCAAGGAAACCGATGCCCGTTACGATCTGCGCCGCGATCCGAGCGGGGTCGTTGATCGGCCCCAAGGGTCGCTGCGGCCCCGCCATAACGTAGGATGCTATCGTGAACAGCGTGGAGCCCATGCACACCAGCACGTGGGTCCTCAGACCCGCCGGCCGGCCGTGCGTCTCGCGCTCCATCCCAATCAGGCTTCCCAGGACCAGCGCCACCACCAGCCGCAGAACCATGTCCCAGAATGTCATTCGATGCTAGTCCCTTCTGACCGCGTCGGCCTTCTCGGTCAGCGCGGCGTAGAGCTTCTTTCTCAATTCGAGGACCCTCGCGCTGGCCTCGTCGATGGCGACTTCCTCTTTGCTCTTGTCCGAGCGAAGCCGAACCTCGACCTTGCCCTCCGCCGCGAGCCGGCCCGCCACGACCTGGATCGGGCAGCCGACGAGATCCGCGTCCTTGAACTTGACGCCGGGCCGCTCGTCGCGCTCGTCGAGCAGCACGTCAACGCCGGCCTGCTGCAGTTCCTCGTAGAGCCGGACGGCCGCGTTGCACTGCGGTTCCTCTTCCGAATTGAGCAATATGATCACGACCTCGAACGGCGCGACGCTGACCGGCCAGATCATGCCGTCGGCGTCCGAGTTGATCTCGGGTATCGCCGCCAGCATCCGGCTGACGCCCATCCCGTAGCAGCCCATTATGAACGGCTTCAGGACGCCGTCATCGTCGAGGAACTGCGCGTCCATGCTTTCCGAGTAGCGCGTTCCGAGCTTGAAGATGTGGCCGACCTCGATCCCGCGCTCGACCGACAGCTCGCCGTCGCAGCTTGGGCACGCGTCGCCTTTGGACGCCACTCTCAGATCGGCATATTCCTCGACGGCGAAATCGCGGCCTATATTAGCGTTGACGTAGTGCGCGTCGGTTGAGTTACCGCCTACAACGAAGTTGACCATCCCTGCGATCTCGCGGTCCGCGATGATCTTCGCGCCGTTGATCCCGACCGGCCCGGCGAACCCGACCTCCGCGCCGGTGACGCGCTCTATCGTGTCCGCGTCGGCCATTTCGAGCTGCGTGACGCCCAGCGCGCGCATGAGTTTCGGCTCATTGAGGTCGCGGTCGCCTCGCACCAGCGCCGCCACGACCTGATCGCCCGCCTTGTAGATCAACGTCTTCACCAGCTTCTTGGGCGACCTCTTGAGGAACGAAGTCACCTGCTCGATGGTGCGCGCGTTCGGCGTGTCCACAAGCTCGATTGGGAGCGGCTCTTCGCTGCTCTGTTTGACTGGCCGTTCGCCGATCTCGCACTTCTCGGCGTTTGCGGTGTAGCTGCAGGACGGGCACACGAGGATAGTGTCCTCGCCGGAATCGGCGACGACCATATACTCCTGGCTGTCCTTGCCGCCCATCGCGCCGGAATCGGCCGCGACGATCAGCGTGTCCAGCCCGCACCGCTCGAATATGCGGCGAGAACGCGATATACATTTTGTCATACGCGCGGTCGAGGTCCTCCCAGTTCCGGTCGAAGCTGTAGGCGTCCAGCATTATGAACTCGCGGCCCCGGATGACTCCCGCGCGCGGCCTGGGTTCGTCGCGGCCCTTGCTCTGGATCTGATAGAGGTTGATCGGAAGCTCGCGATAGGACCGCACGTCGCGGCGGACGATGTCGGTCACGATCTCCTCGTGCGTGAAGCCGACGGCGTAGTCGCGGTCGTTGCGGTCCTTGAAGCGGAACAGGACCTGCGGGTCGGGGAGGTTGTCCCAGCGGCCGGATTCCTGATAGAGCTCGGCGGGGACCATCGCGGGCATCAGGATCTCCTGAGCTCCCTGCGCGTCCATCTCCTCGCGCACGATGCGTTCGATCTTCTTGATGACCTTGTAGCCCAGCGGGAGGTAGTCGTAGATACCCGCGCCGATGCGGCGAATGAACCCCGCGCGCAGCAGCAGCTTGTGGCTGGTCATCTCGGCGTCCGCCGGAATCTCTCTTAGTGTTGGAAAGAATAGTTGTGATGCTCTCATAGGCCCTCAGTTCGAAAGTTCAAAGGTCAGAGTTCCAAGTTGAGAGTTCAGAAGCATCGGCCATTCAGCGCGTGCTTCGCAACTCGACATCCGAAACCTGCAGCTTGCAGCTTGCAACCTTCAACTTTCAACTTTCAACTTTCAACTTGCAACTTGTAACTACAGCTTGATCGTAACCGCCTCTTCCCCGCAGTCGGGGAATTTGGGGCAGTTGATGCACTCCGACCAGATCTTGTGCGGGAGCGTTGACTTGTCAACAAGCGCAAAGCCGAGCTTCTCGAAGAAGTCGGGCACGTAGGTCAGCGCGAACACCTTCGGCAGGCCGAGGTCGCGCGCGTCCTGCAGGCAGGTCTCGACGAGCAGCTTGCCGTAGCCCTTGCCCTGCGTGCGTCTCATCAACTGCCAGCGACTTGACCTCCGCCAGATCGCCCCACGTCACGTGAAGGGCGCAGCAGCCGACCACGCGGTCGTCCTCGTCGGCGACGTAGAAGTCGCGGATGTTCTCATAGATCGTGCTCAGCGCGCGCGGCAGCATCGCGTTCTTGGCCGCGAACGAGTTCACGAGCTTCTGAATATCCTTGGCATCGGCAATCCTGGCCCTGCGAATCAACTGTCCAACTTCTCCACTTCAAACATTAACTCATCTACCAGCGAACCCTCGTCCACGGTTCGCAGCATCTCGCCGTGAGCGAACACCGCGCCCTTGCCCTGGCCGCCGGCGATACCAACGTCCGCCAGCGATGCCTCTCCCGGCCCGTTCACCACGCAGCCCATCACCGCGACCGTGATCGGCCTCGCGGGCGGGTTCGCTTCCAGCCGCCGCCTGACTTCGTCTGCTATTGCCGTAATATCGATCGCGCACCTGCCGCACGTCGGGCAGGAAACCAGCGTAAACGGCTTCTGCCACAGTCCAAGGCTGTTAAGGATTTCCTTGCCAACCTGCACTTCCTCGACCGGATCGGCGGTCAGCGATACGCGCAGCGTGTCACCGACTCCTTCTGCCAAGAGGGCGCCGATTCCTACCGAGCTTCTAATTGTGCCCTCCCAGGCGAGTCCGGCCTCGGTCACGCCCAGGTGCAGAGGATAGTCGCACCTTTCGCGGCGAGCTTATACGCACCGATCATCATCGGCACGTCGAACGCCTTCAGCGAAAGCACGATGTCCTCGAAACCGAGCTTCTCCAGCACGCGGACCTCGTCCAGCGCGCTTTCCACCAGCGCCTCCGCGGTCGGCATCCCGTAGCGCGAGCGGTCGATGGAGCCCGCGTTGACGCCTATTCGTATCGGCACGCCGCGCTCTTTCGCCGCCTTCGCGACGATCTCGACCTTATCTTCCGAGCCGATATTGCCGGGGTTGATCCGCAGCTTGTCCGCGCCGGAGTCCAGGCTTGCCAGCGCCAACTTATACTGAAAGTGGATGTCGGCAACCAGCGGGATCGAGATCGCGCTCTTGATATCTCTTATCGCGCGCGCGGCCTCTTCGTTCGGAACGGCCACCCGCACGATGTCGCAGCCGGCGGCCTCGAGGCGGTGGATCTGGGCGACGGTCGCGTCAACGTCGGCGGTCGGCGTGTTGGTCATCGACTGCACCGTCACCGGCGCACCCCCGCCAATCGCGACCTGCCCAACCTTGACTAACCTTGTGGCTTTTCTCTGCAATCTAAAATGCCCTACTGCGGCACCTGGCCGGTCGAGGATCTTGTTGATGTCGGACACGAATATCAGGTACGATGAGCACGCACACCATCGCGACGCCGACCATCTTGCATCGCCTGCATCTGCGCGCGTGACCAGCGCTTTCTTCGGACGGCCTCGATGCCGAGCAGGAGCAGGTGCCCGCCGTCGAGCACTGCCGGAATAGGAACGAGGTTGATGACCGCAAGGCCCAGGCTCAGGCTTCCCAGCAGCCAGAATACGTGAATCGGTCCGAGCGCCACCGAGACCTGCGTGACCTTGTCTATCATCACGCGGGCCGCCGATGTCCTTCTTGATCTTGCTGGTGTGCGTCAGGGCGTCCACAAGTGTCCCGGAGCATGCCCGCGATGTTCGCAAAGCCTCGCTCGATCGATTCACCAAACCCGGCCTTGACCAGGTGCGGTGCCGGAACGAACCCCAGCAGGCCTATTCCGGAGTAATCACCGTGCGGGACAGGGCCTGAAGTCGCCGGCGAGCGCTGACGGTCCTGCTCTTCTTCTCGCCCTTGACCACGACGCTCATCGGCGGCCGTGCGCATCGTCGATTGCCGCCGACCATGTCCGCGCCCGGCTTGATTTTGCGGCCGTCGATGCTGACGAGCTCGTCGAACTCCTCAAGTCCGGCAGCCGGCTTGTGGTCGTCCTCCAGCGTGGCGTAACCGCCTGGGAACACCCATTTTGCGCCGGCGTATCGCACCCACTGCACCTGCGGCGCCACGTTCACGGACACGATCTCGCCGGCCCTGTTGAGCAGGATATGGGCCTGCCGATCCCCGTTTGCCTTGATCGCCGCGACCATCGCGGGCCCGCTGCTGATCGGTCGGCCATTGATGCGATACCAGGCTTGTCGTCTCTCTTGATGCCGGCCTTCGATGCGGCGGACCCCTGTGCGACGCCCTGCACCACGGCGCTGTCGCCCTTCATGAACGACCACTGCGCGCCGAGGTAGGTGATTGCCCATCGCGGGAGCGCGGTCTTGGTGATCCGTCTCCGTCGCGGTCGATCACGAGCGTGACGTCGCGGCCTGGGCTTTGCGTGGATCAGGTTCGTCATCTGGATGCCGTTGGTGATCTTGACGCCATTGATCGCCAGCACGCGGTCGCCCGCGCGCAGGTCGATTGTGCGCGGCCTCCGACTTCGGGTTCGACCGCTCCCACGCGCGGCAGCGGCGTCTGCTGTCCTGGAACCCCCAGTAGACCCCTACGAACAGCAGCACCGCCACGCCCAGGATGAAGCTGAACAGCGGCCCGGCGAAGATCACGATGGCGCGCTTCCACGCCGGCTGGGCCTGGAACCCGTCCTCGACGTCCTCCTCGCCCGGCTCCATTCCGGCGAGCTTGACGAACCCGCCGAGCGGGACGAGCGTGGATCGTGTACTCGGTGTCGCCCCGCTTGAACAGCGTTGCACGAGCGTCGGACCGAACCCGAACGCGAACTCCTCGACCCTGATCCCACACAACTTGGCCGCGATGAAGTGTCCCCACTCGTGGAAGAACACCAGCACGCCCAGTATGACTATGAAGACTACTGTGCTTTCTAAAGTCAAATCCTAACCGGCCTAGCGAAGAGTGGAGAGCGAAGAGTCACTCGCTCCCAGGCTGCTCCCTTTCCCTTTGCCCAGACTGTTTCGCTGAATCGAGTTCAGCATGACAGCGGTATGGCCTGTTCGGGCTGGATCTGTAGTCCAGCCCGCGGGCATCGGAATCTGTGATTCCGACCAGCGCGATCAGATCGCCAGCCCGACAAAGCATATGCTCGCGCCGTGCCCTCGCCTCGGCATCGACGGCGTATATCTCATCCAGACTCGGCGATGGCCTCGGATCGTGCGCTTCCATTGTCTTCCCGACCACTCGCGCGATGTCGAGGAAGCCGATCCTGCCCGCCAGAAACAGCTCGACCGCGACCTCGTCCGCCGCGTTCATCACGACGCTCAGCGTTCCGCCGACCCTCGCCGCCTCCATCGCCAGCTTCAGGCACTCGAACTTGTCCAAGTCCGACCGGCCTGAACGCCAGCGCGCCGGCCTTGAGTATATCCAGCCTCGGCAGCCCCGAGTCGATCCGCCGCGGGATAAAGCAGCGCATACTGGATCGGCAGCCGCATGTCGGGCAGCCCCAACTGCGCGATGATCGAGCCGTCCGCGAAGCGCACCATCGAGTGCACGATGCTGGTCGGATGGATCACCACCTCAATCGCGTCCGCCTCGACCCCGAACAGCCACTTCGCCTCGATGATCTCGAGGCCCTTATTCATAAGAGTCGCGGAATCGACCGTGACCTTTCTGCCCATTTTCCACGTCGGGTGCGCGAGCGCCTGCTCGGGCGTCACCGACGCCAGCGCCTCTTTCGGCAGTATCGCGAAACGCGCCGCCGGACGCGGTCAGGTAGATCTTCTCGATCGCGCCGCGGTCCTCGCCGTTGAGGCACTGGAATATCGCCGAGTGCTCGCTGTCGATGGGCAGGATCGACACGCCCCGCCGCCGGGCCGCGTCCATCACCAGATGCCCCGCCGCGACCAGCACTTCTTTGCTCGCCAGCGCCACATCCTTGCCCGCCTCGATTGCCGCAAGGGTGGGGGAGAGCCCCGGCGTGCCCGCGACCGACACAACTATTCTATCAGCTTCAGGCAGGGCGGCAAGCTCATCAAAGCCAGCCGCGCACGCGCAGACGCGGGTCTTCGAGTCCCGGCAAGCGCCGTCTCTCACGCGTTCCAGCGCGGACTCATCGCCAATGCACACCAGCTCCGGCTCGAACTCCAGCGCCTGCTCGATGAGCAAATCAGCATTGCTCTGAGCGCCCAGCCCGACGACGCGCACAATCTCCGGCCCCAGCCGCCGCGCGACGTCCAGCACCTGCGTGCCGATCGAGCCGGTCGAACCGAGAACGGATATGCTGACGGGTCCCACTCTTGCCATCTATCTGACCCCGATTCTGATTCTATACGTGTAGTACCACGGCACGGTGCGGTCGCCCAGCACGCGATGGGCGACCTCGGACAGCTCATCAATACCCAGTTCGTGCTCGGCCAAACCACGCTTCATCAGGTCGCTGACCCCGCCCTGGCTGAGCTTGATGCCCATGAATCTTTCGGCGTTGCCCGAATCCACCTGATGCATCGCGATCTCTTTGACGTACCTGAACCTGCCGCTCTCACGGATTCGGGTCAGATGTTCGGATTTGGCCCAGCGCTTCACGGTATCATACACGCCCTTCTGCTTCTGCAGGGCCTCGACTCGCCGCGAGCAGGCCGCATACGCCGCATCGAGTTCCCAATGCACCAGCGGCGGCCAGTCGCAGTCGATTGCGGCGAAGACACCTCCGGGCCGGAGTATCCGCGCGATCTCGGCGAAGGTAGGCTCCGGCTCCATCCAGTGCAGTGACTGCACGCACGTCACGACGTCCGCGCAGCCGTCCGGCAGACCCGTCGAGGTCGAAATGCCTGCTCGATAGCTGATGCCCTGGACGGGCTGGCGCTTGGCCTCCGCGCGCATATCGTCGCTGGGCTCGATGCCGATCACCTGATCGGCCCGCTCCGGCCCATATTCGTGTGGACAGCCCGGTTCCGCTGCCGATATCAACCACAAGGCTCGGCCTGTCGACGCCGGCCAACTGCGCGAGCAGTTCCGTCACCGCAATCGGCGGCTGCGGACGAACATCATCGTAGCAGTCGGCGAAGCCGGTGAAGCGTTCTATATTGGCACTCAGATGATCGGGCATCTCGGCTCTTCGCTCCCCGCTTACTCCACAACGGCTCCGAACCTGCGCGTGCGGGCCTGATAGCTCGCGATTGCCTTGATAAGCTCGGCCTCGTCGAAATCGGGCCAGAGCGTGTCGGTCACGTAGAGCTCAGCGTAGGCGATCTCCCAGAGCAGGAAGTTGCTTACCCGCATCTCGCCCGCGGTGCGAATCAGCAGGTCCGGGTCCGGCAGCTCCGGGCGATACATCAGGCCCGAGAGCAGCTTCTCATCGATCTGATCCGAGCGTGATCTCACCCTCAGCGACCAGACCGGCCGCCGTCTTGCCGCGTCGATGATCTCGTTGCGGCCGCCGTAGTTGAGGCAGATATTGAGCATGATGCGGGAGTTGTCCTTGGTCTGCTCGCTGACCGCGTCGAACTCGGCGATGACTTCGTCGGGCAGGTCGGCCGATCTGCCCGCTGCGCAGGATTCGGACGCCCTCGGTCATCATCATCTCGACCTCGGCCCGCAGCGCGACGACCACGAGTTCCATAAGCCCGGCGACCTCGTCATCCGGCCGGGTCCAGTTCTCGGATGAGAACGCGTAGGCGGTTAGCGCCTTCACGCCAAGTTGCGCCGCCGAGACTACGGTATCGTGAAGCGTCTTGTAGCCCTGGAAATGCCCCTGCAGCCTTGGCAGCCCGCGCTTGCGCGCCCACCGGCCGTTGCCATCCATTATCACGGCGATGTGCCGGGGAATGCGCTCCGGGTCCAACTGGATTGAGGTCTCTGACGCCAATTATGCCCTCCCGGCTCGGCGCTGCATGAATTACGAGTTACGAAATACGAAATACGCCGCGTTTGCAGGCTCAATTCGTAGTTCGTAACTCGTATTTCGTATTTCCGTATTTCGTAACTAGACTTCCTTGAGCTCCGCCTCTTTTGCGGTGGCGAGCTTGTCGATCTCGGCGATGTACTTGTCCGTCAGCTTCTGGGTCTCATCCTGCTCCCGCTTCTCGTCGTCCTCGGTGATCTCGGAGTTCTTTCGCTGAGCCTTGATGTGCTCGTTTGCGTCGCGGCGGATGTTGCGCACGGCGACCTTGTGGTCCTCGGCCTTCTTGTGAAGCTGCTTTATGAGTTCCCTGCGGCGCTCCTCGGTCAGCGCCGGGACGTTCAAGCGGATGACGTTGCCGTCGCTCATCGGCGTCAGCCCGACGTCGGAGCTCTGGATCGCCTTGAGGATGGTGTTGATGATCGGTTCGGTCCCACGGCGTGACGAGCAGCTGCCTCGGCTCCGGCACCGATATGCCCGCCAACTGGATCAGCGGCGTGGGCGTGCCGTAGTAGTCCACCTTGATGTTCTCGAGGACGACCGGGTTCGCTCTGCCGGTCCGAATCGTGGCGAAATCGTGCTGGGCGGCTTCGACCGCCTTCTGCATGCGTCTTTCGGCATCCTGCTATGATCTCTTGGCTCACGAGTCGTTCCCCCTGACCAGTGTTCCTATCTTCTCACCGCGCGCGGCGCGTGCTATGTTGCCGCGCTGGGTGATGTTGAATACCACTATCGGCAGGTTGTTCTCCATGCACAGCGTGAACGCGGTCAGGTCCATCACCCCGAGGTTGCGGTTGATCGCCTCGATGAACGTGATCTCGTCGAACTTGACCGCGTCCGCGTCCTTGTTGGGATCGCTGGTGTAAACGCCATCCACGTTGGTTGCCTTGAGCACGACCTCGCGCGTGGATCTCCAGCGCCCTCAGAGAGGCGGCGGTATCGGTGGTGAAATACGGGTTTCCCGTGCCCGCCGCGAGGATGACGACGCGGCCCTTTTCCAGGTGCCGCATCGCGCGCCTGCGAATAAACGGCTCGGCGACCTCCGCCATGTTGATCGCCGTCTGGACGCGCGTCTGCACGCCGATCTTTTCGAGCGCGTCCTGCAGCGCAAGCGAGTTGATGACCGTGCCGAGCATTCCCATGTAATCGGCGGTTGCTCGGTCCATTCCCCCGTCCGACGCCGCCTCGCCGCGGATGATGTTGCCCGCGCCCATGACGATGGCGATATCGACCCCGGACTCGCGTCGCCTCCTTGATGTCTTCGGCTATGGCCTTGACGGTCTCGGGGTCGATGCCAAGCTTCCGCGGGCCGGAAAACGCCTGCCCGCTAAGCTTCAGAAGAACTCGGTTCCATTTCCGCGGACCTGCCGCGTTACTCTGACTCACCCGCGGTTTCTCCCACTCGGTATCGCACGAACCGGCTAACCGTCACCGGCTCGCCGACCTTCTTGGCGGTGTTGTCGATCAGGGTCTGGATCGTGAGTTCTTCGTCCTTTATGAACGGCTGCTCCAGCAGGCACACGCGGGAGTAGAAGTCCTTCATCCGGCCTTCGACTATCCGGTCGATCACGTTCTCCGGCTTGCCTTCTTTGATCGCCCACTGCTTGTGGACTTCGCGCTCCTTGGCAAGCACGTCCTCGGGGATGTCCTCGCGCTTCATGTAGTCCGGGTTGCGCCAGGCGATGTGCATCGCGACGTCTTTGGCGAGGTTGGCGACGTCCTCGGATGTGCGAGCTCGTGCCGACCTCGACGAGCACCCCGATCTGATCGCCCAGGTGCACGTAGCCGCCGATCGTCCCGGCGCCGTCCACCGCGAAGCGCACGAATCTGGCCACGCTCGTCTTCTCGCCGATCTTGCCCATCACCTCGTTGACGGCGTCGAGCACCGTCTGCGCCGGGTTCGCCGCGTAGGGCGCTTCCATCAGGCAGTTCAGGCACGCGTGCGGCTCCTTCGCCGCCTGCGCGGCAAGGTTCTTTGTGAGGCCGATGAACTCGTCGGTCTTGGCGACGAACGTGGTCTCGCAGTTGAGCTCCACCATCGCGCCGACCTTCGCGTCGTCGCTGATATATGAGCCGATCAGACCCTCGCGAAGCGGCCTTGGTCTCGCGCTTCGCGGCCACGGCGATCCCCTTCTCGCGCAGAAGCGTAACGGCCTTCTTCGTAGTCGCCGTTCGTCTCGGTCAGGGCCTTCTTGCAGTCCATCATGCCGGCCCCGGTCTGGTCGCGCAGTTTCTTTACCATATCGGCAGTAATCGCCATCGTTACTCTCCGTATTCAAGCCCGTCTGTGCGGATTATTGCTTGAGTGTCTCGATTCACTGTGGCCGCCGACGGGTTCACGTGGACGGGCGCTTCGGCGTCGATGAAGACTTCCTCTTCGACTTTGACTTCAGGCTCGGCGGCCTCGCCTTCGTCCTCAGCCTCCTCGCCCTCAGTGGCTTCCTCTTCGACCTCTTCCACTTCCGGCATCGGCCGGACTTCATTGATCGCCTCGGCGAGCTTGCCGAGATCAGCTTGATCGCGCGGATGGCGTCGTCGTTGCCGGGGATCACGTAGTCAACTTCGTCCGGGTCGCAGTTCGTATCGACTATCGCGACCACCGGGATATGCAGCTTCCTCGCCTCAAGAAGCGCGATCCGCTCCTTCTTGAGATCGACGATGAAGACCGCGCCGGGCATCTTGGGCATATCCTTGATGCCGCCAAGATACCTCTCCAGCTTGTCCGCGCTGCTCGCGCAGCTTCGCGGCTTCCTTCTTGGTCAGAGCCTCGAAAGTGCCGTCGGCCTCCATCTTATTGAGCTCGGCAGGCGGCCGATTCGGGTCTGGATGGTGCGATAGTTGGTGAGCATTCCGCCCAGCCACCGCTGGCTCACGTGATACATCCCGCACTGCTTCGCGGAGCTCTCGACCGCTTCCTGGGCCTGTTTCTTGGTCCCGACGAACAGGATCGGATCGCCGCTCGACGCGACGTCCTGGATGAACGTGCGGGCGTCCTCGAAGAGCTTGAGGGTCTGATGGAGGTCGATGATGTAGATCCCGTTGCGGCCCCCGTAGATGTATCTCTTCATCTTCGGGTTCCAGCGGTGGGTGCGGTGTCCGAAGTGGACTCCGGCCTCCAGCAGCTCTTTCATGGTGATTGCTGGCAAGACTATATCCTCCTTAGGTTAGTTCCCGCCGTCCATTACAGGGACCGCGGGGGTCTTCCCGCCTCGTCAACCCGGCGCCCAATCCCTATCACTCGGGACACCTCGGCTCCGGTCGGAGAGCGGTGTATGCTGCCAAACCTTAGAATATTACCACACGAGGCCGAGATTCGTCAATTCTCTCTTCGGAATCGCTGAGCCGCTGAGAACGATGAGGCGCTGAGAGGGACATGCATTCGGGTCTTTCTGCCTCAGCACCTCAGTTCCCTCAGCGTTTCAGCGATTCCGACTGCGGCTACTCGATATACTCGATCTCGACGCCGCTGCCGGCGAAGGTCTTGGTCAGTCGATTGGTCAGCGCGATCATGCCCGGCTTTTCGGTCTCGAAGTGGCCCGCGTCGATCATCGCGAGGCCGAGCGCGCCGGCATCGAGGCGGTCGTGGTGCTTTGTGTCGCCGGTCATGTATACGTCCGCTCCGGCCCCAACGGCCTCTCGGAACAGCGACGACCCGCTCCCTCCGCACAGCGCCACCCGCTTGACCGGCTTGTCCGGCTCGCCTGAGACCCTTGCATACTCCAGCCCGAGCGCCGACTTCACACTCTCCGCGAACTCGCCCAGGCTGATCTGCCGCTCGATCGTGCCGACCCGACCATAGCCGTATCGCGCGGGCTCGTTGGCAAGCTCGTAGACATCGTAGGCGACCTCGTCGTAGGGGTGCGTCTCGAGCATAGCCGCGATCACGTTACCCGCCCACGAAGCGGCGCAGACCATCTCAAGCCGGTACTCCTCGATTTCCTCCAGCTTACCCACTTCGCCGATATAGGGCTGAGCCGCCTGAAGCGGGACGAACGAGCCGACGCCTGGCGCGCGGAAGCTGCAGTGAGTATACTGGCCGATCATGCCCGCGCCCGCCTCAGCCATCGCGTTACGAACGTCCTCGACGGCCTCCTCGGGCACGAACACGGCGATCTTGACGTAGGGGTCGGACTTGCGCGTGGTCAGCGGCTCGCAGTCGAGCACGCCCACCCTGGCGGCCAGCGCGTCGTTGATTCCGCCGGGCGCGCTGTCGTAGTTCGTATGCATCACGAATACCGCCGTGTCCGACTTGATCAGCCTCGTCACGCGTCTCGCGACGGGATCATCCTCGGCGAGCGACAATAGAGGCGTGTAGATGAGCGGATGGTGCGCGATAAGCAGATCTGCCTTGCGCTCGATTGCCAGGTCAACAATCGCGTCGGACGTGTCCACCGACACACACACCTTCCGCGCCTCTCGCGACCGAACTCCTACATGCAAGCCGATGCGGTCGTCGTTATCGGCAAGGTCCGGCGGCGCAATCTCATCCAGTTCGTCTATGAAGTCGGCGATTGTTGTCATAGCGGTTCTAGCTCTTCCTCCCTTTCTGGGCCATTGCATCCTCAAGACCGCGCCGCGCGGCTTCGTTCCAGGGCTCCATCTTGAGCACCTCTCTGTACTGCGCGATGGCCGCGTCCAGTCTTCCCTTAACGGCAAGCGCCATTCCCAAGTTGATGCGGGCCTCGACGTAGTCCGGGCGGGTTCTGACGGCGGTTCGCAGATGAGAGATGGCCTCGTCCATCCTATGCTGTTGGGCAAGGATGGTGCCGAGGTAGAAGTGGGCGTCTTCTGAGCGCGGGTCGATGCGAACGGCTTTTCGGAACAACCTGGTGGCCGTGGCCTCATCGCCCTGCTTGCTCAAAGCGAAACCCAGGCCGATGTTCGCGACGCAGTTGCCCTTGGTGACCCTCAGCGCGTGAGTGAATAGGGTTATGCTGTTGCGCCAGCAGCCTACCTGCACGTACAGACACGGCCATTAGCGTAACCACCACAACAACCGCAGTCGGCGCAGCCACCGATCGGCAACGCGCCTCCTATCGACTGCTGCCAACAGATCAGGAACGCCCCACGCGACCATTACAAACAGGCCGATAGAGCGGTACGTAGGTGAAATGGTCTGCCGTGGTGAGTATTCCCTGCTGCACAAGACCACTCACAGGCAGAAGTGTCACGACATACCAGAGCCAACCGACCGCGAGGTAGGGACGGCGTTTCGCCGAACGCAGCACCAACACGGATATGGCCGCGATGGCCACGGCCGACAGGCAGATCATCCAGATCGGAAGCGTGCATCCGGCCTTCGGGTAGAGCACGGAAAGACTCGCGGGCCACAGCATCATCCAGATGTAGCGCGCATAGTTGACGACGGCGTTGACGACGCACTGCAACATCGAGAAACGGTGGGCCGTGCCTATGTTATTGTCGAGTCGGCATGATAATGAACGTGGCCGCGGCCGATGCAACCGCCACAGCAAGCAAAGGTATCTTCTCGCGCGCAAGCTGCATCCACGATCTGCCGCCTGTGTTCTTTTCCTCGGACTTGAGCCGGTTGCAGCGGCCAATAATCAAACAGAAGCAGCACAGTTGGCAGTGTCACCAGCATCGGTTTTGACATCAGTCCCAGCGTGAACACAACCACAATAAGCAGATAGCTTCCCACCGCGCGTGCGTTGACATAGCGGACGTAAGCCCACATCGTGAGCAGCCAGAAGAACGTCACTGAGCACATCCTTTCGTTCGGCTATCCAAGCCGGCGGATTCCACGTGAAGCGGATGTATCGCGAACAACAGCGCCACGAAGGCGCTTCGCCATCGGCAGCCCGTGACACGAACGAGAAGGGCATAAAGCAGGAGGACGTTTGCGAGGTGAAAAACCAGATTGGTGGAGTGATACACGCCTGCTCCGGTGCCAGCATCAGGCGAGCCCGACAGAGCCACTGCGATCTGCCGGTCCAGCATGTAGGACAGCCAGGTCAACGGTTGCCAGACGCTCTGCCAGGTCGATGTGAATGCCCACTTGATCGATTGCGGGGTGAGACCGGCCTGAACAGCGGAGTTATCCTCAACGAACGGACCATCGTCCAGGTCCGTGAAGCCGAATCCCGTCACTCGCCAAAAGACCGCAGTCGTCACCACGATCAGAACCAGGAATATCAGTCTGGAATCGCTCATTCGGTTGTGAGCGTTGCTGGCCGGCATTCCCAATCATACCGCACCTTCTACAAAGAAGGAAGCAGGTTTGCCAACGTACGACAAAAGAAAAGCCGCCGGCCCTCCCGGCGGCTGAGTACTTGCATCTGCTATCTCGTCGACTAGGCCTTTCTGCGGCGAATGAAGCCGAACAGGCCCAGGAGACCGGTTCCCAGCGCCAGCATGCTGCCTGGCTCGGGAACGGTTGTGAAGCTCCAGATGTCGCCGGTGGCGCTGAGATCAACGTTCTTGGCAACCACTTTCCAGAAATACGTGGTGCTCGACGCCAGTCCCAGACCGTCCGGGTCGAATGTGAGCGCAGTGATGTCCGATGCCACCTTCGTGGTAGGGTTGGCGTTCGTGTCACAGAACACGTCGAAGAACGAGTTGTACTGCCCAGCAGTCCAAGTCAGCTCGTTGCCGGCGCCGGTCAACACGATGCCCGTTGCCCCGTTGGCAGGTCCGGTGTTGGTGACCTTGGTCGGCGTCGCGGACACGAACTGGAATCCAGCGACTGCAACCCGGTTGGACGTATCAAGGTAAGCACCCGTGCCTGGGCTCTTGTGCCGCCGTAGATGCCGACCTTGTAGTTGGTGCCCGAGTTCAGCTTGGCCGTGGTGAACAAGTTCCAGGTTGTGGTGGCCCTGGGTACATGTCCATCGTGCCCGAGGTGATAACGCCCGCCGGGCCGGCGTTGCCCCACTGGTCGGCAGGGCCGCCGCTGTCGGCACCGGTGTACAGGTTGACCGCCGTGTATTTCTGGCCCGCAGTGCTCGGCCAAGCCAGGCTGATCTTGTAGTCCCCCGTCGTAGCCGGGTTCAACGTCGCCCGCGCCCGGGTCGGGCCGATATACGTGGTGGTGCTACTAGCACTCGTAGCTCCGGTCCGATGTCAACCCCGGCGCACCGGAGCGCCCCGTGCTCCCAGAGAAGCCGGAATCGGCGTAGTTGCCGGGGTTGTTCCCGCCTGTGCCCGGCGCCGACGATGAACTCGAATGCGAACGCCGGCGCGCTCGCGACAGCCACGACAAGCACTATCGTGGCAAACAGAAGCAGTCTCTTCATCTCTCACTTCCCCTTCGGTTGCTGTGGCATTAGGATTGCTGTAGTTACTGAGTGCGGACCAATGGCCAGTTTGCGAGCCGGTTCTACGACCGGTCTTGAGCAAACGGTCTTATTCCACACAATCGCACTCTATCACAAAACGCGCCGATTGACAATGGATAAGTGCAAAAACCGGTAGTATTACTAGGACTGGTCGCCACGCGCAAAAAAACCGCCGGTTTGCGGCCGGCGGTTGGGTCTTGCAGTTCTGTTCTTTCGGTCTACGCCTTCCTGCGGCGGATGAAGCCGAACAGGCCGAGAAGACCGGTTCCAAGCGCGAGCAAGCTGCCCGGCTCAGGAACTTCGGTCACTACGATGTCATCGAAGTAGGCGCCAGCTCCGCCGTTGGTCAGCCCGGAGCCGATTCTCAGAGCCGTTACGCCGGAAACAGCGGTGGTCGAGTTCGAGCATGCGAGCACGCTGTCACGGTCACATGTTGACTGTAGCCGTGCCGTCACCATTGTCGATCTGCTCCACCTTCATTGCATGCCAGACGTTGTTGGTCTTCTGGATCGAGCTGGCCTGCCAGGCGACTGAACCGAGGGCAATGCGGTAGTTGTAGTTAGGGCCGCCCGGGTTGTTGTAGGCGCCGAAGCACATCAACTGCTGCAGATTCCCGGAATTGATGGCGAGTCCCGAGTAGCTGTCGATCTGGAGGTAGTCCCTGGTCGCGCCAGTGTCGAAGAAGTTCCAGGTCACGATCCAGTTCGTGCCGGTCTCGGCGGCCAACACGTGATCCATCTCGTTGGTGTAGTTCGTAGTGCTGTTATCCGCCGTCCTGATAGAGTGCGTCGGGCTGACGGACTGGTCAGTGACAAGTGCTGGGGCGATGGCGCCAACAGCAGTCCATCCGTCACTGCCGGTTTCCCAGTCCTCGCTGAAGATCACGCCTGCGAGAGCGGACGTGCTCGCCAGTGCCACGATAGATAGTATCGCGGCGATGATCATGGTTCTCTTCATCTCATATCCCCCTTCTTTTTTGGAGTGGTTGTTGTCGGTCCGGTCTGTGCCGGCTCTGACACGCGTCGAACCGCGCTTACGAAATACGTGATTGCTTGTGGTTTGGGGGACCGACTCTATGGCCGGTAGCACAGGTAGTTACTCCCCCACATTTGCATCCTATCACACAATCCGGGCATCGTCAATGGATGAGATCAAAAACTGGTATTATTACCTAATAAGAGGAAACGCGCCTGTCAAGAACCGGGGGCTTGCAAGCTCCGCGACGTTGTGTTATCATAACCGGTGATGAACGGAGGCGATACCAATGACCAAAGCATCGACTGATTTCGGCAAGCTCGTCAAGTCGTTTCTCGAACGCAACAACCTCACGTTTCGCGCGGCGGCGTTCGGCTCGGACATCAGCGCGGCCTACTGGAAGGACATGTCGGACGGACGCGTGCCCTCCGAACAGGTCATAGCCCAGATGGCCTCGCGCTTCGACGACCTCGACCAAAACGAGCTTCGGATCGCCGCTGGCTACGGTCCTAAGATGGAGACCATGGATCCGGTCAAGGCGGTCGAATTCGCGCTCCGCGGACAACGCAGCATTCCCAAAGAGGGCAAAGCTCAGATAATCGAGTTCGTCCGCGAGACACAGCGCAAATACTCCAAGAAGTGACACGCCTGCATTTCGAGGACGAGGCGGAGCTCTTCGCCCACAAGGCGTGGAAGACGCTGCAGCTCGAGCCGCCTGCCGACCTCGCGCGAGTGGCGAAACGGCTCGGGATAGAGGTCTGCGAGCAGGAGTTCGTGTCGGAGATCGACGGGCTCTACCTGCGGCTTCCCGACGCCCCGCCGGTCGTCGCTGTCAACAACACCTACGCCAAGCCGGTCGCGCGCAGGCGGTTTACGCTCGCACACGAGATCGGCCATCACCTGCTCGGCCGACGAACACAGCCGGGCTCCCGGCTGTTCTTCTTCGACACGTCACGTACCGGCCGGACGATCGTCGAGAGAGCGTGCGACCGGTTCGCGGCGCTGCTGCTGATGCCGGAGGACTGGGTGAGGCGCTATCACGAAGACCTGGAATTCAACCCCCAGCACCGCGTGCGGATAATGGCGGAGCGTTTCGGCGTATCGGCATGGGCGATGCGCCGGCGGCTGAAGGAACTGGGCCTGCAGGTCAGCGTCTACAGGCGATAGCGCGACATGTACCAAAGAAAAGCCGTCGGGTGATACCCGTCGGCTGTATCATATCGGCAGCGGCCCAGCCTCAGGCGCTTTTTCGGCGCATCAAGCCCAATAGGCCGACAAGCCCCGATCCCAGCGCCAGCAGGCTGCCGGGCTCGGGAACGGCCGTCAGGACGATATCGTCGAAGTAGGCGCCGCGGCCGGCGTTGGTCAGCGCCGGAACCCACTCTCACCTTCGTCACCCCGTAGACCGCCGTCGTCGTCGCCGTAGCGCCGAGCACATTGTCCACGTAGAAGTCGACCGTGGCGGTGGGATCGCCGTCGTTGTAGGTCTGCTGGACCATCATCGCGTGCCAGACGTTGCTGACGCGATCGACCGTCGTGTCGCCCCATCCGCCGGTGCCCAGCGACGAACCGTACGCGACCCGATAGCTGTACTTGCTGACGTCGCCGGCGTTGTAGACGCCGAGGCAGATCAACTGCTGCAGCGTGCTGTCGGCGCTGTAGCTGTAGAGCTGGAGGTATCTCCTCGAGGCTCCCGTGTCATAAAAGTACCATGTCGCCGTCCAGTTAGGTTCGGTCGGCGAGGCAAGCTGGTAGTCCATCGCGTTGGTGTAGCTGGCGGTGATGTCATCGGCGGTCCTCACCGAGTGACTGGCGCTCACACTCTGGTCGGTGCTCAGCACTGGATACGGTCCGCTGCCAACGTAGCTCCATCCGTCGGTGCCGCTCTCCCAGTCCTCACTGAGGATCACGGCTGCGAACGCGGATGTACTCGACAATGCGACGATCAAGATAAGCGCGACAAGAGCAAAACTCTTCATTTCCTTTTCCCCCTTTGAAGTGGTGCGGCTATGGGGCGCGGGATGCTGTTCACCCGCTCCCAGAGCGCCTTGTGGCTCAGGAGTCGTCGACTTGCTCGATTCTCCGATCGATCCGCCGGCGGCTCACGCCCGCATCCTGAGCATGCAAATTCCGGCCTGTCAACGGTTCGGCTGGGGGGATGGGTCCTGAAACAAGTTCAGGATGACAAGTCTATTCCTCGGTCCTCTTCGTCGGCTTGGCCCGCTGGATCATCACGTAAGCGACAACCGCCGCCGCTGCGATCACAAGCAGGCCTCCGACAACCGCGTAGAATACCGGATAGCGCGCCTCGTGAGCAACTTCCGGCCACCAGGAGTTGATCAGGAAGTTCAGCCGCCCGATGAAGAGCGTCATTCGGCCCATTACGGTCGCGCCGAACATCGCCCCAAACCCGATCATCAGGAACCACCGGCCCGCCTTGGCGGTTGCCGTCACAGCGGGGTGCTTGTGCTCGAAACTGAAGAAGAAATACGACATTGCAGCCAGCAGGATGACGTAGAACACCACGACGCTCATTATGTGCGCCGCGCCGCCGCTGAATGGCTTAAAAGACGAACCGATCTGCGGGAAAGCCTGTTCGTAGAACTCGCGGAAGACCCCGCCGGCGGCAAGGCCCATGAACGCGCTGAATATGACCCGGCTTATCCAGGCGTGCTTGCTGCTATACATGAAGTAGAACATGCTGCCCGCCACGGCTCCGAATACCCACCACCACTGGCCCTGCGCGATCATCGGCTTCCACCACTTGGGATAGAGGATCTCATGCCAGGTTATATACACGCCGTAGCCTGCCTGGAGGCCGATGAATATGTGCTCGAAGAGGCGGTAGAACCTGTTCTCCCTATAAAGAATGCTATAGATGGCGAACGTGCACAGCGCGCCAAACCACAGCTGCAATGCAGTAGAATGCGCAGTCAGCCAGCTAACCACGGTGTGGGCCTCCTGTTATCAGTCCGCGCCGCTTCGCGATCACATAGCCCAGGTTGCCAAGCACGATCAGCAGCAGGATGTAGATGTGCGCGCACGACAGCGCCCACGAGGTGGCGGACGCATCGGTCCTGGCGTACTTCTGGCCGACCAACGTCTCATACTGGACCGCCCCATGACCCCGTTGAGCATTCCCCTTAGCTGGCCCGAGTCCAGATATGAGTAAGCCGACGCCGACATGACCGCGGTCGGCGCGAATATCAGCGGTATGTGCTTCGGTGTAGTCAGATAGGCGATCCAGTAGTCGATGAGGCCGGTGGAAGTGATGTCGACCACCGCGCCGATCTGTTTGTAGTCCTTCACGAAGCTCACCGACGGCAGCTTGGAGAGCGGGGTGCCGAACTTGTCCTGCTTCATAAACCCCTGGAAGTCCTCGCCGATGCCGCTTATGATGGCGTTGATAGCCCCGGTCTTGTAGCCGAGATGCGCCCAGTCAACGCCGTATTTCGCGTGCATCGCTTCCTGGACCTCGTGGGCCGCATTGTAGGTTATCTCCGATCCTACGGGATCCCAGCTCATGACGGCGAACTTGATGTGTTTCTCGAACATGTGCCGCATCAGCGCCTGCATCTGCGGTTTGTTCTCGGCCTGCGTTCCGGCTGCCCAGGAGTTCGAGAGAAGCACGATCTTGCCGGGCGGCACGTGATCGATGACGTTGTAGGCGTTCAGTACTTCCGCGAATATGACGTCGGGGTGCTTTGCAGGCCGCATGATCAGCGGGACCGCGAGTATGGCCGCAACAAGCACATACAGTATGCGCCGGTCTATGCTCTGAAGTTTGACTAGTACATCCATCTACAACTGCCTGTCGAAGTAGCTCCCCTTTTCGAGACTCAGCCAAATCCTGAGGCTCATTGCCAGTGCCCCGACCATAAGGCCGAAGTTGATCGCCCTCTGCACGGCCATGTTAGGCCACAACAGCAGCCAGTAGGTTATGCTCTCAAGCCTGAATGCTCCCAGCCACGCATGCGGGCCGGTTCTCGGCAGCCAGTTGGTCACCGCCGCCCCGACAGGCACAAGGCCGAGCATTATTATCGCCGCCGTCGCCATCATCAGTCCTGCCTCGGCCGATCTTACTCGGAACGCGCGATACGCCGCCGAGACTATGTAGAACGCTATCAGCGAGAACATCGTCGCGTCGAGGTTGACGACGAATCCGTAGAACAGGATACTGTAGAACTGCTGGCTGGCGTTCTGGATCGGGTTAGGGTGTCCGAACCAACCAATCGGCTGGTCCTTGAGGAATCCGAAGATCATGATCAGGAAGAACGAAATAAAGAAGGCCAGGCTATTGTACCAGCCGGCGGCCTTCTTTCTCACCGCCTTGCCGTGGATCGCAAACAGGTTCGATATGCCCAGCAGCACCGCGAAACTGCCGATGACCAGTGCCCAGTCCGCCACATTGCCTCTGGCGCCGGTCAGGCCCGCCGCGAAGTGCGCTATCCTGCGGCTGATCGCGTTTAGGGCGCCGAACAGCCAGCCGAACCACGTGCTGCTAGTGTCAAGGTGCGCCGCCGAATGCGGAAGCAGGAATTCGAGCGAGAAGTAGAGCCCGGTAATGAACGTGATGCCAGCAACCAGGATCTTCCTGAATCGCGGCGGCACGCTCATCAAACCGAACAGGAACAGCGCGCCGAGCAGTATCGCCCCGCCAATATAGCCTGCCAGACGCCAGCCGTGGACTGACGCCGTAATGTGCACATGCGCAGCACTAATGGGCAAGACGTGCATCCTATGCGCTCCTCGGGAAGTACTTCAGGAAGCTGTGCTTGAGAAAGCCCGCCACGCTCTGCAGCCATGAATGATCGATCGAGAGCGCGACCAGGTTGATCCCGATGACTCCGGCGATCACTATGCCGACTATGAGCAGTTTGCTGTAGTCCTGTCCGACCAGGCTTCCCAGCAGTGTCGGCTCGCGTGAGAGATAGGCGCTCGCCGCGTAGTACTCGTCGCCGATGATCGTATAGTCGCAGGAAGCCAGGAAGAACGGAATCTGCGTGATGGCCGGGGTGCCCGCGATCTGGATGGCGCCGATCATCTGGCCGTTCTCGGCAAGGATCAGCGCCTCCGCATAGAAATAGCCGAAATAGAATGCGGTAGCCGGCCTCTCGCGATGCTGTATCCCGACTATGGCTGAAGCATAAGCGAACTGCTGGCTCGTAAGATAGCGAACGTCTTCCGGCTGGAACTGCTCGGGAACTCCGGCCGTCGTATAGGCGTCCCTTGCGACCTCTTCAGCGACGGTATACAGGATCGGATCGTACAGGCCCACGATCACGCGCGTGGAGTAGTTCGCGGCGCGCTTGATGACATGCGATAGTATCGACATCGACTGCAGGCCGACGATGTCCAGCCCGCTGAGGCCGGTGGAATAGAGCATCGGCTTTCCCATCTCTGTCGCGCGCCCAACGGCCTCGTCCAATACCGAGAACCCGGGTATACGCCGGATGAACAGCTCCCTGCCGCGCCGTGCGGACAGGATCTTCCACAATATGAAGAAGACCATTATGCCTTCTACTATGTATGTTGCCGGGTTGGCGAAGTTGGTCATCCCGCCTATTAGTTCACCTTTCACGGGGAGATGCTTCGGAAGGCTGTTTTCGCCCAAGCATCTTCCCGGTGTCACGCAGCATCCTTCTCAGCAGACATCTCCTCAATACGCGAAATCAGGGCCTCGACGTTCTCGCGATCTGCGAGCAGCTTGCTCACGTCCGCCACCGGCTGCGCGCCGAAGAACATGCCCAGAAACGGCAGCCCCACCAGCATCGCCTGGCTCGCGATAAACGAAAGCGGCTTGTGCATGTCCAGAAACAGCACTGCCGGCGTTTCCAAGCGTCTGCCTGCTATCTTCCGCGCGATGGCGTCGATTACCTCGCCGCGCCGCTCATCGGTCAGAGGTGTTGTCAGGTCAACGTCAAACATGGCTCGGCCTCAGTGACTTCACTGCCTCGATGACCTCGTCTTTGTTGCCGGCAAAACGCAGATACACGCCCCGGAACGCCTCCAGCCTCGACACGCGGTCCAGCGGGCTCAGCTTCACGCCGGAATCATCCAGATAGCAGCGCTTCACGTTTGCCCACATTATCTCCGAGCCCTTGCCTATCGTCCTGCACGAGGCCTTGTCGCGCGTGATGATGTAGCGCACCGGAAAGAGGAAATCCGACAGCGACGCGATAAGCGCCGCCGCGACCAGTCCTGCCACAAACGGCCCCGCCAGAATGCAACCGAAAGCGATCGCCGCGCAGACGAACGCGACGGAGGCGATTGCCTTCGCGGGCTGTGTTCGTGCGAGATGGACTGTCCAACTCAGGATCGGTTGATCCTCGACGGCGGACGCGGCAGGTTTGGAGGCTAGAGTGGGCATTATGCTATCTGTCGAGAGTCGCCAGGTCAATCTCCATTCAGATCAATACAAGGTAAATGATATGGAAACGGCCCTGCCCTGTCAAGCTGCCCGTCGCCAGCGAGAATGGGGACTGTCCCAAGCGTCAGCGGGTGGACTGTCCCCATTCTCGCGGCTGCCGACGGGATCGTCGCCACATGCAGAAAGGGCATACGTCTTCCGATAATGTAGACATGCGTTCAGGATAGTTTCCCCCCAGTCGAGCGATGGGTAAAAAGCACCGAGCCAACCCAATCGCCGGACACCACAAAAAAAGGCTCGACAATGGTCTTGACGAGCGGACGAAAGTGATGTAAACTGAGGTAGCTGGTAGAGCGTGTGTTACGCACGCCATCCGCATGGAGTTGCAGCGATGCGTGTGGGGAGCGTTGGCAACAGAACAGAGCGATCGAGAGCCGCGGGCTTCACGATAATCGAGTTGCTCGTGGTAGTGGGGATTATTGGTGTCCTGGCCGCGATCCTCTTCCCCGTCATCGTCAAAACCAGGGAGAGCGCGAAGATCGCGCAGTGCATCTCCAACATGAAGCAGCTCGGCGCCGGCCTCACCTACTACCTCGACGACAACGCCAGCCGATTTCCCGCCGCCGCCCCCTGGGGCACTTCCAGCTACTGGGCGAAGCCCGAGAACGGTTCACAGAAGACCATTCAGGATCTTCTCAGCCCGTACGTCGACAGCGGCATGCGCGTGGGCAAAGACGGGCTCTACGAAGCGCCCGGCGTCTTTGGCTGCCCGAGCGACCGCGGTCTGAACTGCAAGGACTCCATCTACGGCGTTCCACCGAACAAGCCCATCTGGAAATACGCCGGCTGCAGCTACGAATACTACGCGGCCAATCAGGTCGATTGGAACGAGCGGACCTCGGGGGTTACCGTGGCAAGCGCTTCCCCCGTGAGCTGGACGGCGCTGGCTCCGGAGTTGATTCGCTCGGACGGAGTGCAGCGCGTGGGAGCGCCGCTTGCCTCCATTGTGAACTCCACTCGCAAGGCGGTCCTCGGCGACACGTGGTCGTGGCACATGGGCGACCAGGTGCCCGACGGACAGCTCGCCTATCGCAACACGCTGTTTGTGGACGGTCACGCCGCGCGATGCAGCGGCACGGACCACGAAGATGCCAGACTGCAGGCGCTGCGGCCGTGGCACAAGCAGTCGGAGGTTGAACGAATACTAGCCGGCGTCATTTGACACGGATTGGCTTCGGGTATAAGATGGGAATGTAAGCGGGGGCACGATTTGCGCGGAGCCTCCATTTTTGTTGCCCGGAGGGCTGTTGATGGCTTCCCTGAAGATTGAGTTCGCGACAGTCAGAGAGCTCGAAAGGAAGATCGCTCACATTTTCAAGTACGGCGGGATCGCGTTTGGCGTGGGTGTCGTGCTGATCTTTGCATTCCCGCCGATCGGAATCCCCCTCACGGCGCTCTCAGCGCTCGCGGTCATGTGCGGCATCATCTACGTCTCGATGATTGGCAAGGAGAAGACCAGGCCGCTGTTCTGCCCGTATTGCGCCAGCAAGAACGACGTCTACGCATCGCGGCGCGAGTTTGCCTGCGACCTGTGCCATCGCCCGGTAAAGATCAACGAGAACGGCGAGCCGGTCATGGCCCAGCCGATTGATCTCACCGCCCGCCACAACCAGCCGTCCAAAGACTCGTAGGCGCTCTGCAGGAGGGTTCTCCCGAACCCGATCTGTTCCCTCCCGTCGTAGCGAGGGCTCCAGAACCCGACGCCCCCAAAACCGCAGGCCCTGGGTAGGCCGGTCCGTGGCCGTGTCGAAGGGCGGCGCCTCGCCTACCTCACGAGCATCAACGCCGCCGGTATCACCGCGATGCTGAGCAGCGTTGACACGAATATCGTCCCCGCGACGAACTCCTCGTTGGCGCCGTAGCGCCCGGCTATCACGCCCGCGATGACGGCCGTCGGGACCGCGCATTCGATCACCGCCACCTGCCTGATCACGCCTGTCACGCCCACAAGCGGCGAGATGAAGTACATCAGAACGGGCATCGCCAGCATCTTGAGCGCGCAGCTCGCGCCGAACGCCGCGGGATACTTCCTGATCGACCGCCCGCTCAGGCTGAGTCCGATGGAGATCATCGCCAGCGGCACCGTCCCGCCCGCCAGAAACCCCAGTGTCTTCATAATGGCAGGCGGCACATAGACCGACCTCAGCGCCAGTGAGATGATAGTCGAGGGGAACAGCGGGTTCCGCAGGAAATCAAGCAGGCTGCGCCACTCGAAGCTCTTGCCGCCGAAGCTGGATGCGATAGCGACGCCGACGCTGTTGAGCATCACCGACATCGCAAGTTCGTCGAACATCACCGCCGTCGGCATGGCGCGCGGATCGTGCGAGAACGCGGCCATGACCATCGGGTAGCCGAGAAACCCCGTGTTGCCGAACGCCGCCGCCAGCATCAGGCCGCCGGTTGTCCGCCGATCGAGCCTTAGCGCGCGCGCCGACGCGTAGGCCAGACCCAGCACCACCGCCTGCAGCGCCAGCCCCAGCGCGGGGACCTTCAACATCGCCGGGTAGAGCGTTCGAGAGTGGATGCTGGTGAAGATGAACGCGGGCATGGTCAGGTTGATCGTAATGGAGTTGACCACCCGCGTGTCGGTCGCCTTGAGGATGCCGATGCGCTTCGCCCCATAGCCCGCCAACATCAGCAGGAACACGGAAGCCACGGTCGAGAGTGTGCCCAATATCTCCAATGATTACTTGCCCGCCGCCGATCTTACCGCCTGGGCGGCCACTTTGGTCTTCCTGTTCTTCTGATACTCAAGCGCCGCTTCGACCAGCCCCGCGAAGATCGGGTGGGCGCGGTTCGGGCGGGACTTGAACTCCGGATGGAACTGCGTGGCGATGAAGAACGGATGGTTCTTCATCTCGACGATCTCGACCAGCCTGTAGTCCGGCGACACGCCGGAGCAGATCAGCCCGTGGCGCTCCAGCTTGCCGCGGTAGGAGTTGTTCACTTCGAAGCGATGGCGATGACGTTCGTAGACGAGATCGGTCCCGTAGAGCCTGGAGGCGAGCGTACCGTCGATCAGCGTGCACGGATAGACCCCGAGCCTCATCGTTGCGCCCTTGTCCTCGACCCCGACCTGCTCAGGCAGAATATGGATCACCGGATCGGGCGTTTCCGGATCGACCTCTTCGGTATTGGCCTTCGGCAGCCTGCACAGATGCCGGGCGACCTCGATGACGGCCCATGTGCAGCCCGTAGCATATGCCCGAGGAACGGGATGTCCGTTCTCTCTCGCGTGTTTGATCGGCCAGGATTTTGCCTTCGATGCCTCGCCCGCCGAACCCGCCCGGGACGATGATCGCGTCCGCGTCGCCGATCTTGTCTTCCAGAGTTCTCCTCGGTGAGCGATCTCGGAGTCGACCCACTGCACCTCCGCGCCGGTCTCGTTGGCGATCCCGCCGTGCCGGACCGCCTCGCCGAGGCTGATGATACGCGTCGCCGTTGCCCGTGTACTTGCCGACGATCGCGACCACGGCCTTGTGCTTCGGCTTCTTGAGGGTGTCGACGATCTTGCGCCATTCGCTCCATCTCCGACGCGCCGTTCTTGAGGCCGAACCGATTGAGCACCAGGTCGGAAAGGCCGTCTTCCTCGAACTTGAGGGGGATTTCGTAGATGTGGTCCGCGTCCCGCGCCTCGATGACGCCTTCCTTGGGCACGTCGCAGAACAGCGAGATCTTCTCCCTCATCTCCGCGCTCATGCGGTCGTCTTGGTGCGGCAGATGAGCACGTCCGGCTGGATTCCGATCTCGCGCAGTTTGATGACGGAGTGCTGGGTGGGCTTGGTCTTGAGTTCGCTCCACGGCCCGACGGAGGGGATCAGGGTGACGTGGACATACATCACGTTGTCGGGCCCGGCGTCCTTGCGGAACTGGCGGATGGCCTCGAGGAACGGCAGGCCCTCGATGTCGCCGACGGTGCCGCCGATCTCGACGATGGCGATATCTGCCCCGGACTGCTCGGCGTTGAGCTTGATGCGGTTCTTGATCTCGTCGGTGATGTGCGGAATGACCTGCACCGTCCCGCCGAGGTAGTCGCCGCGCCGCTCCTTGCGAATGACGGCGTCGTAGATGCGGCCGGTGGTGACGTTGGCGAGCTGGGTCAGATTCTCGTCGACGAACCGCTCGTAGTGACCCGAGATCGAGATCGGTCTCCGCGCCGTCGTCGGTCACGAACACCTCGCCGTGCTGATATGGGTTCATGGTGCCCGCATCGACGTTGATATACGGGTCCAGCTTCTGCACCGTGACCTTGAAAGCCGCGGTTCTTGAGAAGCCGGCCCAGGCTCGCGGTGGTGATCCCCTTGCCCACGGACGACACCACGCCGCCGGTTACGAAAATGTACTTTGTGCTCATATTATCCTGCCCCCTCAAAAAGTTACCAGTTATGAGTTGTCAGTTCGACTGCGTCTGTACTGCAACTCATGAAGTAGTCCATTTGCCCCTTGCCCAGTCTTGACTGATCGCTCGATTGCGTTCGAGACGTACTCTTTTGCGAACGCGATCGCCGATCTCAGACCGTCGCCGAGCGCGAGTCTTGCGGCGATCGCCGCGCGAAAGAACGCAGCCGGTGCCGTGCATCGTCTTCTCGCATGCGCTTGCCCGCGAACTCCGTAAAACTCACTGCCGTCAAACAGCACATCTACCGGCTCGCCTTCGACGTGTCCGCCCTTCACCAGCGCCGCGCCCGCGCCCATTTCGACCAGCGCCTTCGCCGCATCCCGTGCCGAGGCTCGATCTTTCGACCTCGATGCCGGTCAGGACTCGCGCCTCGCTCGGCGTTCGGCGTGACCAGCATCGCCTTCGAGATCAGCCGCCGTTTCATACGCTTGATCGCCGGCTCCGTGAGAAGCTCCTCGCCGTTCTTTGCCTTGATCACCGGATCGAGCACGACGTTGGGTATCTCGCGCCGGTCGATCCGTTCAGCGACCAGATCGACTGATCTGCGGCGAGTAGAGCATCCCGATCTTGCACGCGGCCACCTTGAAATCGCGCGTTACGGCGTCGATCTGCGCCGCCACGATCCTCGGCGGAACCTTATTGACCTTATGCACGCCCAGCGAGTTCTGCGCGGTCACGTTGGTCACCGCGCACACTCCGTATACGCCAATCTCTCGAAACACCGCCAGGTCCGCCTGAATACCCGCGCCGCCGCTCGAATCCGACGCCGCGATTGTCAGCGCGACATTCATATCACAAGCTCCGCCAGTGTCTCGATGATGCGCTCGGGCTTCATTTCGCCGACCGCCGCCTCGGCCTGCGCTCTCGACGTGAGGCCCGTGAGCACCAGCACGGTATGAATCCCCGCCTGATTTCCGGCGACGATGTCGGTCGCGAGGTTGTCTCCAACTATGATCGCACGCTCGCGCGGCGTCTTGGTCAGTTCCAGAATCTTGAGAAGCGCATAGTCGTGCGGCTTGCCGACCACGAACGGCTCCACCGACGTCGCCGCCCGCACCGCCGCCACCAGAGCACCCGTTGCCGGGCAGGATTCTGCCTCCCTCGGCGGGGAATGTCATGTCCTCGTTGGTGGCGATGAACTTAGCGCCGGCCAGGATCGCGTTCTGCGCGCGGGCGAGCTTGTGATAGGTGAACTCCCTGTCGATGCCGACGACCACGTAGTCGATGCGCGCGTCCGGGTCATCACCGTCCTGCGATGACCTTCATACCGACCGCCTCCAGCTCGTGCGTGACGCCCTCCTGGCCGATCTGATAGACGGTCTTGCCCGTCGCGTGGTTCTCGACGAAATACAGCGCCGCCGCGTATGACGAGGTCATTATGTCCTCGATGGGCAGTGGGAATTCCGAACTTGTCGAGCTTGAGCGCGTAGGCTTCACGAGAGAGCGCGGAGTTGTTGGTGTAGAAGCGAACGATGTGCCGGTGGCCGCGCAAAGTCAGGATCGTTTCTGCTGGCGTGGGGTTGAGATTCATCGCCGCGGTAGATTACCCCGTCGAGGTCGAAAACATAAGTCAGCCTATCCTGGCACGACACGTGGGCGAACTCCATAACGGGTACTCATTGTAGCAAGTAACTCGGAGGAAGTAAAGGGAATTGAGCATTTCATATTGCTCGATTACTCAATTGACCGTCAGCCGCTCGGCGTGGTAATATTGTCCTCACGGAGTGGTGTCCGAGTTGGTCGAAGGAGCAGCACTGGAAATGCTGTAGCGGGGTAACTCGCTCCTGGGTTCGAATCCCAGCCACTCCGCCATCCTTTGATGCAGACAGGATAATCCGAGGCCCAACATCGGCCATCTTCCCCAGCAGCGCAGACCGTCGCGATAGCCCTCATTTCCGCCCGGCTGGATCAGCGACCGCCCGGCCAGAGGTCCAGATCGTCCAGACGCTTAAGAATCGCCTCCCGTGAGACGCCGAACGTCGCCTGAAGCGAGCTCAGCGCCGAGCGCAGCGACTCCCCTCGAAGACTCGCCATCCTGCTCATGACGGCACGCGCCGGCATCAGCAGTTCCACGGCGAAAGCATCGCACGCCCGCTTCTCCGCCTCGTCGTCAGCCTCAAAGCTGCCGTCCGTCTGGAGCAGATGATGCCCGAGTTCGTGCGCCCAGGTGAACCGGCGGCGGGATTCGGGCATCGACGCGTTGAGTAGGATCATCGCCCGGCCGGCGGGCGTTACGGTGTAGAATCCAGACACGTCCGGCGGCAGTTCTCTGATCTGCACGGCAATGCCCAGCAGGCCGGAGACGTGGGCGATATCGATCGGGGGAAAGAGAAGAAACTGCCTGTGCAGCATCTGGGCGAGACGAGCGGGCGCCGCCTCCTCAGTCTGCCTCTGCGTCGCGACGCGCCCGGCTCTCCTCATCGAGTATCTCCTGGATGATCTGCTCGACGCGCCTGCGGGACGATTCCAGCCGCAGCCCTCGGAACTTGACCATTACGTCTCTGAGGGCGGGGTCGTCGGTCGTATCGTCCCTAAAACGATCGGGCAGGGTATAGCCCGCGCTGGCGAAGAGCTCCGGCGCCAGGTGAGGATATTTGTCAGCCACCCGCCCCACGTACTCAGGCCCGGGGACCTTGCCCGCTGCCATTTCGACAAGGTAGGCCTTGCTGATATTGACCTTGATGGAGAGTTTGCCGAAACTCCCCAGCTCATCCTTGAGTTCACGTACTATCTGCCCGAAATCGGCTGATATCCGCATTGGTCATCGCTCCATCTACTCTCAGTATAAGGAACACCGCCGCAAAAATCCAATAGCTGGGCAAAAAAAGCTGCCACATACCTGTTGACAGCCACAGTGACCACCGATTAGAATTCCTGGGTGATCACCGCGATGACCTGCGGCGGCGCCGATAGAGGTGGAGCATGTCAGACCCCAACAAGCGTAAGCGCGGGGACGGTCGAAGCAAGCCCATGCCAACCGGGGAACAAGACAGCGACGAGATGCGTCCGCTGGAGTGCCCGTGGTGCGGCAACGCGCACTTCATCCACGCCGGCTACCTCGAGATGCTGCAGCCTTGCGAGAAGCCGGGCGAAGAAGGTCGCGCCTCCTGCCGTCCCACTCGGGTGATGGTCTGCACGAAGTGCAGTTGCTGCTACGTCTGGCACGATGGCCGGGTCCGAGACGTCACCAGACTCGTCGATCTGCGAGCGTGGGCCGATATGCAGAAGAGGCTGCGTGACGCGAACCGAGAGGGCGATCGGCACGACTAGTTCGGCGCTCGCGCGACTTGCAGTTTCTGAGCCGAGAGACTAGAATAGCGTAGGGAGCGGCGGGTCGCCCGAAACACCGAACTGCGCACTTGACCAAACGACTACTTCACATCACATTCCGCTGGACACGGCTGCTTGTCTGGGCCGGCATCGCGTCCGCCGTGGTCGCGGGGCTTGCGATCACCTATCGGATACATCTTTCCAACGAGTGGGAGGACCGCGTCCACCTGCCCGCCGCGCCGGTCTATGGAAGAGGTGATCGCCTCATCATCTTCGCGCCGCACTGCGACGATGAGACCCTCGGCTGCGGCGGCCTGATCGCGACCTCCATCGACAACGGCGCGCGAGTGCGGGTAGTAATGGTGACCAACGGCGACGGCTACAAGCTCGCTATCGGCAAGGCATACAAGACACTGCGGGTCACGCCCCAGCGATGCGTCGATTTCGCCTACAAGCGCCAGCAGGAGACCCTACGGGCCGTGGGCGTATTGGGCGTCCCCAAGAGCCAGGTCACGTTCCTGGGCTATCCCGACCGCGGCGTCGATCAGCTCTGGAGCAGGTATTGGGAGCGCGACAAGCTCTTCACCTCGCCGAACACCTCGGCGAGCCGCTCGCCCTACATCAACTCACTCACCGCCGGCGCCCCATACTGCGGCGAAAGCCTGCTTGCCGACATCGAACGCGTCATCAAGACCGAGAATCCGACCGACGTCTACGTGCCGCACCCCTGCGACAACCATCCCGACCACTACGCCACCTACTGCTTCATCGTCGCCGCCATCGAGCAGCTCCGCGCGGAAGGCGGCGCCGTGGGCGCCAGAGGTGGCGCTGCGAGCGCCAGAGGTGGCGCTGCGAGCGCCAGAGGCGGCGCTACGAGCGCCAGGGGCGGCGCTGAAGACGTCAAGGTCCACACCTATATCGTCCATCGCGGCGACTGGCCCACTCCCAGGGGCGATCATCCGGAGGACGTCCTCGCGCCGCCGTGCGGTGTCGCCAAGGCCGGCACGAAGTGGTGTTCGCTGCGGCTGACGCCGGATATCGAGGACCGCAAGCGCCGTGCGATCCTCGACTACAAGACCCAGACCGCCGTGAGCAAGGGATTCCTGATGAGCTTTGCCCGCGTCAACGAGATCTTCGGTGACGTGCCGGTGCGCAGCGCGTTTCCCGCGAAGCCGGGAGCAATCAAGATCGATGGCAATATCGATGACTGGGCGCATATTCCTCCCGCCGTGGTCGATGCGGTGGGGGACTACGTCGTGGCGGGGATGAGCAGAAGCGGCGACGTGCGGGCCGTCTATCTTGCGCGCGACAACGAGAACCTCTACATCCGCGTGGACTGCGTCAGGCACATCTCAAAGCGGATCAAGCACTTCATCAACCTGCGCGGCCTCGGCGGTTCCACGTCAGACGACGTCTACTCCATCGCTATCCGGCTCAACAAGCCCGCCTCGCCGCGTGGCACTATCTGGGCGGCGCGAAACAACTCGATCGAGATCGCGGTCCCACTGCGCAAGCTGAGCCTCGACCGCAGCCTGTTCGTCCAGGTTCAGACGAAGTTCCTCAACCTCACGGTAGACAACACCGGCTGGCGGGACGTGGAACTGGGGAAGTAGGGGAGAACTCAGTTACGAGCTACGAGTCCGCTGTTTCGGGATTTCGGCTATGCGCGATCTTTGGCCCATCACTTCACTGTTGGCTATCGGAGAGCCTGGCTGCAGTGCACGTCCAAAATCCCGAAACAAAGCAATCCCGGAACCTCCACGCGGTTCCCGTTCGTAACTCGCAACTCCCGATTGGCAACTCACAACTGGTGATTCGTATTTCGTAATTCGGAATTGGTAATTCCCGCCGCGTTCTCCGCTCTCAGCTTTCCGCTCTCGGCTCTCCGCTCTCCTTCATCTTCTCCAGTATCTTCCCCAGCGACGCGACGATGTCTATGGGCATCGGGAACACGATGGTCGTGTTGTGCTCGGAGCCGATCTCGCGCAGCGTCTGAAGATACCGAAGCTGCAGCGCCTGGGGATTGGTGGTGATGACGTTGGCCGCGTCAGTGAGCTTCTGGGCCGCCTGGAACTCGCCCTCGGCGTTGATGATCTTGGCGCGCCGCTCGCGCTCGGTTTCGGCCTGGTTCGCCATCGCGCGCTTCATGGTGTCGGGCAGCGTCACGTCGCGAACTTCGACCGCGGTGACCTTGATCCCCCACGGCTCGGTAGTCTCGTCGATGATCGTCTGCAGCTTCATGTTGATCTGGTCGCGCTCGGAAAGAAGCTGGTCGAGCTCCGATTGGCCGATGACGCTTCGCAAGGATCGTCTGCGCCTGCAGCGAGGTCGCCCTCACCCAGTTCTCGACTTTGGTGACCGCGAACTCGGCGTTGACCACCTGGAAGAACACCACCGCGTCCACCATCGCCGAGACGTTGTCGCGCGTGATGATCTCCTGCTTGGGCACGTCCATCGTGACCACGCGGGTGTCGATGATCATGATCTTGTCGATCATCGGCCAGATGAACCGAATCCCCGGCATCTTGATGTGATCGAACCGCCCGAATCGCAGCAGTACGCCGCGCTCCCACTCGCGAATGATCCTGCACCGAGTTCGCGATCAGAATGAACGACGAAGAATGCGATAATGCCCACTGCCACCCAATAACCAGCCATGTAAGCCTCCTTAGTCTGGAGATTGCTGCAATTGTCAATATGTCAGATTGACAATTGACTAATTTCACGTCCGTCTGGTGCTTTCTGCACGGTCAGTCTTCAGTCCCTCCATCGCGGTCACATCGCACCTTCTCGCCCTTGTCGATCCTGCCGGACTCGCTTGTAGCGGTCCACAGCGCGCCATTGACGAATATCTTGCCGGTGGGATCGAGATCGGTCCTGGCCTCGCCGACATGCCCGATCACGGCCTCACGCCCGGCGATATACGGGTTCTTGAGCGCCCTCACACCCGATCGCCGACCACGAATACGAAGAACCCGCCCGTGAACAGCGCCACGACACCGAGCACCCACGGCGAGATCATCGGCCCCGCCGGAGTCCGGAACAGCATCATCAGTCCGAAGAACAAGCTCAGCACACCTCCCACCGAAAGCACCCCGTGCGTGGGCGCGTATACGTCCGCCATGAACAGCAGCACCGCGAGCGCGATGAACGCGAACCCCGCGGCATTGATCGGAATCACGCTGAATGAGTATAGCAGCAAAATGGCCGATATCCCTCCTATCACGCCCGGCAGTATCGCGCCCGGGTTCGAAAGCTCGAATATGATGCCGTACATCGCCATCATCAACAGCAGCAGCGAGATCATCGGATTGCTCAGGTAGTGCAGGAACGTCTCCCACGCCGCCCATCGGACTGTCCACGAACGGCGCGTTCGCGGTGTGCAGAGTCACGGTCTCGCCGGCAGCCAGCTTGACCTTTCGGCCGTTGATCTTGCGCATCAGGTCGCGATTGCTGTCGGCGATGACGTCGATCACGTGCAGCTTGAGCGCGTTCGTGGAAGTGAGGTTGGCTGCTTCCCTGACGGCTTTCTCGGCCCATTCGGCGTTGCGGCCGCGCTTCTCTGCGATGGACCTGGCGTACTCGAGCCGCGTAGTTCATCATCTTGCGCTCGAGAGTCTTGTTCGATGCTTCTCGACCTCGCCGGACGGGTCTGATGCTGATCGGGCTTGCCGAGCCGATGTTGCTCACGGGCGCCATCGCCGCGATGTCCGCCGCCATCGTGATGAACGTGCCCGCGCTGGCGGCCGTCGCGCCGTCCGGGGAGACATACACGATGATCGGGCACCTTCGACGCAAAGAACGCCTTGATGATGTCCTGCATCGAGCTCATCGAGCCGCCGGGCGTGTCCATCGTGATCAGCACGGCCTGCGCGGCGGCATCCTGAGCATCGGCTGATGCCGTGCTTGATGTAGCCGGCCGTGGCCGGGATCGATCTGCGCCGTCGATGTGAAGCACCCAGACCGGCGCGATCGACGCCGCGCCGCCGCCGACAGCCAGACAACCATGAGCAGGCCAGCACATGCTGCCAAGCACGATGCGTTTCACGGGCACGCTTTTCGCCCTCGAAGCAGCGTGCGACGGTGTATCCCAATGCCCTCGTGTCATAGCCACGATCTCCTTGTTCATCTGTGCATTATTCGCGGTTGTGCCCTCTAATCCTCTTTGTGACGCGTCTCTTTACCCTTGAAATGAAGCAGCAAAGCTACTATAATGCGCTCTTAGCGTCACGATGGCAAGCAACGGGAGGGCTTATGCTATGAAGATAGGAGTTTTCACGGCTCTGTTTGGGCAGCGATCGCTCGAGGAGACGCTCGATTATGTCGCCGCAGAGCGGCGTAGAGATGGTGGAGCTGGGCACGGGCAACTATCCCGGCTGCTCCGCACTGCGACCCGGACAAGCTGCTCGGCAACGCGGCGGCTCAGAAGGAGCTGCTGAAGGCGGTCGAGTCGCGCGGGCTCGCGATCAGCGCGCTTTCCTGCCACGGCAACCCGCTGCATCCCGACAAGGCGTTCGCCAAGGCCAACCACGAGGTCCATCGCAAGACCGTTCAGCTTGCCAAGGAACTCGGCATCGGGGTCGTGATCAACTTCTCCGGCTGCCCCGGCGACGGTCCCGAACGCGACCAAGCCGAACTGGGTCACCTGCGCGTGGCCGCCGGACTTCGCGGAGATTCGTGGAGTGGCAGTGGAACGAGTGCGTGATTCCCTATTGGAAAGAAGAGGCCAAGTTCGCCAAGGACCAACGGCATCAAGGTCGCATTCGAGATGCATCCCGGCTTCTGCGTGTATAACGTGGACACGATGCTCAAGCTGCGCGAGGCCGTGCGGCGACACCCTCGGCTGCAACTTCGACCCGAGCCATCTGTTCTGGAACGGAGTCGACGTGTGCGCGGCGATCCGCAAGCTCGGCGACGCGATCTATCACGTCCACGCAAAGGACAGCAAGATCGACCCGCTCAACACCGCCGTCAATGGCTGCAACGACTGCGAAATCCTACGGCGATGAGATCAACCGAAGCTGGATATTCCGCACCGTCGGCTACGGCCACGACGCGCAGACCTGGAAGGACATCGTCAGCAACCTCAAGCTCGTCGGGCTACGACTTCGTTCTCTCCATCGAGCACGAGGACAGCCTGATGTCAGCGTGAACGAAGGCTTCCAGAAGGCAGTATCATTCCTGAAGGATGTCGTGATCTCCGAGAAGGCCGGCGAGATGTGGTGGGCGTAGCCGAATCACGAATTACGGACTGCGAGGGTTCTCGCACCGCCGGGCAGGACTGGCACTGACGAACAGCATTCACTGTGCACTGTTCACTTTGAACAGATCGTTCGATTATGTTATACTTTGGTAACGGGAGCTGCTGAATGGATAAGTGGGTCTTCCTCAACGGGCGAATTCACTCCGTGCGAGAACGCGCACGTTTCTATCTACGATCACGGGTTCCTCTATGGCGATGGCGCATTCGAGGGAATTCGGGCGTATCACGGAAAGGCGTTCAAGCTCGCGGAGCATGTCGATCGCCTCTACACGGTCGCTGAAGGCGCTGTGGATAGAGCTGCCGTATCGGCGGGAGCAGTTCTGCCGCGAACATTGAGAAACTGATAGAGATGAACGGGGTGACAGACGGCTACATCCGCGTGACGGTCACGCGCGGAATCACGCTCGGCCTCGACCCGAAGAACATCAACGGCGAGCCGACCGTGGTGATCTCGACCGACAAGCTCTCGCTCTACCCGAAGTCGATGTATGAGAACGGGCTGGTGGTCGTGACGGTTGGCGACGCGAGTCGCCAATCCGCAGGTGATGGAGCCTCGGATCAAATCGACGGGCAAGTATCTGTGCAACATCCAGGCCAAGATCGAGGCCAACCAGGTCGGGCGCGGGCGAAGGCCTGATGCTGACCGAGGACGGCTACGTGGCCGAGTGCACCGGCGACAACATCTTCTTCGCGAAGAACGGAGCCGTCTATACTCCTCCGGCGTTTCTTGGAATTCTGGAGGGCATCACGCGGCAGACCGCGATGGACCTGCTCGGCGAACTCGGCATTAAGGTCGAGGAGAAGGTCTTCACTCGCTTCGACTCTATACACCGCCGACGAGTCGTTCCTGACCGGCACCGCCGCGGAAGTCATACCGATGGTCAAGCTCGACGATCGGCTCGATCGGCGACGGCAAGCCCGGCCCGATCACGCGCAAGCTCATCAAGGTGTTCCGCGACTACGTGGCCAGGCAGTAGTCGAAAGTCACAAGTCAAAAGTCGAAAGTCGAGAGCCCTCGACTCGCCGGCTTTTGGCGGACTTTCGACCTTGGACTCTCGACTTTGGACTCTTCTCTCTGCGAGCTCTGTTCTAGCCGGCCGGCGAAGATGATCGTGCTTCGCCGGCGGCGCGAGGATGTGACACCGAACGTTTGTGTGCCGGGAGTGCGCGGACGAGCGGGCGCGGCTCTACGCCAGGACCGATTTCGATTTCACGAGCGTGCTGGCCCGAGTCGATCCCAAGAGCCGCCGTCCACGCTGCCCGCCTATAGCTGCCGGTTCTGCGGCACCACGCTCGCCGACATTATCGCGGATGGCAAGCCGGGGTGCTGCTCGTGCTACGCGACGGTTCGCCGGCGAGATCGAACAGGCGATCCAGACCGCGCAGGGCTGCACTCACCACACAGGCAAGGCTCCCGTCAGATGATGTTCCGACCAGACAGCGGTCCCGAGTGGATTCGGGGCGAAGGTCCCGACTCCGATATCGTGATCTCCACGCGCGCAAGACTCGCAAGGAGCCTGGCAGCATATCCGTTTCCCTCACGATCTTCCGGGGAAGATTTATCCATGGTAGTGAGGGATGTCAGGGCGGCTTGCGGCGGTCTGGCCGCTCGCTTCCCAGGACTCTCGATGATCAGTATGGACAAGCTCGACGCCGGAGCAGAAGAGCGTTGCTGCTGGACGCTCATGTGGTCAGCTTTGAGCAGACCGAAGACCGGCCCGGCGCGGCGGTGATCGGTCGAGCCGAATGCGGTGCTGTCCATAATGGTCAACGAGGAGGACCACCTCAGGATTCAGGTGCTGAGTTCGGGCCTGGTTCCTGATGAAGCGTGGGAACTTGCCGATTGGGTTGATGATGTGCTCGCGGAGTCGCTGGAATATGGCTACTCCGAGAGATACGGTTTTCTGACCGCGAGCGTTTCGAACGTGGGGACGGGCCTGAGGATCAGTGCGATGATGCACCTGGCGGGGTCCGCGCTGGCCAATCGACTGGCCTCGCAGTTGCGGGCCGCGTATGATCTTGGGAGTGTCGATTCGTGGCATGTTTGGCGAAGGCAGCCGGTCGGTCGGCGATCTCTATCAGGTGTCAAACGAGGTAACTCTGGGTCTTAGCGAGAAGGAAATCGTGCAAAGGGTTGCCTCTGTAGCGCAATATCTTTTGGGGCAAGAGCGTCTGTCGCGGAAGGAACTATTGGACGATCGGAACGAAATCGTTTGGTAGAAGCGGCACGTAAGGCGCTGGCTGTTCTGAGAGGCAGTCAGATCGATATCGCCGGAAAAGGCGATAACGCTCATGTCGGCGATTCGGTTGGCGGCGGCGCTGGATCTGATGGCAATTGCCCGATGAGCATGCTCAATGAGATTCTTGTCGGAATGAGAGTGGGGGCGGCCGATGGTATCCGCGCGGGAATGGAGCGCGCGGAATTGCTCAGAAATGGGCTGGCCGACGTGTCATGCTGAACTTGTTTCAGCATCCAGACCAGCACAGTGTCTGGCAGAGGGCTAGCTCGGGTATAAAGGAGATGAACGTGATCGGCGTATGAAGCCGTCTTAGTAATAGTAGTATGGAGTTCACTTGACCAGCAAAGGGGGGAAATGAGTATGTGGCAGAGGTTCACGGAGCGAGCGCGAAGAGTTGTGTTCTTTGCGCAGGAAGAGGCCGGCAGGCTTGGTGAGAACTACGTTTCCACCGAGCACCTGCTGCTTGGCTTGTGCGGGAGAACGACAGCGTCGCGGCGCGGATTCTTGACCGCATGGGTGTGAGCCTTGGGCAGAATCCGTTCCGAGATAGAGCGTCAGGTCACGCAGGGGTGACGGGCGGCTCGGGCAGGATATGCAGCTAACCCCGCGGGCAAAGCGGGTCATCGACCTTGCCTACGACGAAGCGCGCAGCCTCAACAACAACTACATCGGAACGGAGCACCTGCTGCTGGGCCTGATCCGCGAAGGAGAGGGCCTTGCCGGACGCGTGCTTCAGAAGCTCGGCGTCGATCTCGAACGGACACGCAGAGAGGTGATGAGCCTGCAGGACGGTGAAACGACCGCCCCGCAGTCGTCCGCTCGCCGCGCTCCAAGACCCCCACGCTCGACGAGTTCGGCAGAGACTATACGGAACTTGCGCGGCAGGATAAGCTCGACCCGTGCATCGGTCGCGAGAACGAGATCGAGCGCGTGATGCAGATTCTGTCGCGCAGGACCAAGAACAACCCCTGCCTGATCGGCGAGCCGGGCGTCGGCAAGACTGCGATTGCCGAGGGCCTTGCGCAGCGCATCATCAGCGGCGATATGCCGGAGATGCTCAAGGACAAGCGAATAGTCGCTCTCGATTTGGCGGGACTCGTGGCGGGCACCAAATACCGCGGCGAGTTCGAGGAGCGCATGAAGCGGGTCATGGACGAGGTGCGCAAGGCCGCCGGAGAGGTGATACTCTTCATTGATGAGCTGCATACCCTGGTCGGAGCGGGCGCGGCCGAAGGCGCCATCGACGCCTCCAACATCCTCAAACCCGCGCTCGCGCGAGGCGAACTGCAGTGTATCGGCGCGACGACCATGGACGAGTTTCGCAAGTACATCGAGCGCGACGCGGCGCTGGAGCGCAGGTTCCAGCCGGTCCAGGTCCGCCAGCCGCTCTACCGAGGAGACCATTGAGATCCTCAAGGGCCTGCGCGACCGCTATGAGAAGCACCACAACGTCTCCATCGAGGACGTCGCGCTCGTATCCGCCGCGCAGCTCTCGGACAGATACATCACGGACAGGTCGCTGCCGGACAAGGCGATCGACCTGATCGACGAGGCCGCATCCAGAGTCCGTCTCAAGCTCGCGATGCCGCCCGCCGAGTTGCGCGGCGCCAAGCAGGAACTCGGCAGAGTTACAGACCGAGCTGAACTCGATTCCCAGCGGCTCGAACTACGATCGTCGCCGCGGAGCTTCGCGCACAGGAGCACGCATCTGACCGAGAAGGTCACCGAGCTCGAACGAAACTGGCAGGAAGAGCGCGACGGCGAGCCGCGAGTGGTCGGTGAGGACGAGATCGCCCACATCGTCTACTCGTGGACCGGCATCCCCGTTTCCAGGCTGGTCGAGGGCGAGTCCGCGAAGCTGCTGAAGATGGAGGACGTGCTGCACGGACGCATCATCGGACAGCACGAAGCCATCGTGGCCGTTTCCAAGGCCGTCAGGCGCGCAAGGTCCGGTATGAAGGACCCCAAGAGGCCGATGGGCAGCTTCATCTTCCTCGGCCCGACCGGCGTCGGAAAGACCGAGCTTGCCAGGGCGCTCAGCGCGTTCCTGTTCGAGACCGAGGACGCCATGATTCGGATCGACATGTCCGAATACATGGAGCGGTTCGCGGTGTCCAGACTGGTCGGCGCACCGCCTGGTTACGTCGGTTACGATGAGGGCGGGCAGCTTACCGAGGCTGTCAGGCAGAAGACCGTATTCGGTCATCCTGCTCGACGAGATCGAGAAGGCGCACCCGGATGTGTTCAACATCCTGCTGCAGGTGATGGAGGACGGCCGTCTGACCGACTCGCAGGGCCGCATCGTGGACTTCAAGAACACGGTCATCATCATGACCTCCAACATCGGCGCTCAGGCGATCCAGAGCGGAGCCGGCATCGGCTTCCGCGGTCCGGAGCGAGAGCAGGCCGACAAGAACTACGAAGCATGAAGAACCGCGTCATGGAAGAGATGAAGCGGATATTCAGGCCGGAGTTCATCAACAGGGTCGATGAGACCATCGTGTTCCATCAGTTGACCAGGGACGAGATCCTGCAGATTGTGGACCTGATGTTGCGACCGGGTCCGGCAGCAGGTCAGCGGCCAGGGCATGGAACTCGAAGTCACGCAGCCGGTCAGAGAAGCAGCTCGCGGCGGAAGGCTTCGATCCGCAGTTCGGTGCAAGGCCGCTCAGGAGAGCGGTGCAGCGGCTGATCGAAGATCCGCTCGTCCGAAGAGGTGCTGCTCGGCCGGTTCAGCGCAGGCGACACGATCCGCGCGGAGCTTGAGGACGGCAAGATATTCTTCACCAAGTCGGCGGACCTGAACACGCTGCCGGTGGAGTCCCAATCGACTTAGGTGTCATGCTGAACTTGTTTCAGCATCCAGGTTGACAGCAAAGCGCCCCGCGTCTTTTAGACCGGGGCGCTTCTCTTGTACAGGGCCGCCGTCACGGACTTGCCCCACAAAATGCAGAGTGAAACGTTTATTCTCGGCCCGTACACCATAACGCGCGGCCCATTGCCGTCCGACAATCCATATTGCCGGTACCGAAGCTGCGGGGCAAGGCCTTGGGGCAGGCTAGTCGAACACGATGAAGTGTCAGCCTGCCGTCGGAGGTCGTCGGCGCGGAGTCTGGCTCTTCGCTCTCCGCTCTTGGCTCTCAGCTTTCCAAAGGAGTTCAGGATTGGCCGTACAGGCTGGGTTTGCGCGCGCGAATCCATTTTCCATCTCGCTGATCGAACGAATACGCCTCTCAAAGCAGACACAGTGGCGGCGGCTGTTGATCTGGGGCGTGGCAGTCGCTGGGTCATCGCTTGCCGTAGGACTGGCCCTGCCGCGCGCGTTCTACGTCGGCAATGGCGCCGCCCAGGCTGCGCTTTCGGTGCTGGCCGGTGGTACCGGCTTTGGCGCCTGTGTCTACTGCCTCGCCATCTTCGCCCTCGAACGAAAGGCCCGCTCGCTGTTTGCCGCCACTGCATTCTCCGCATTGGCCACTGGTGCGGTCCTGCAGGCCGTAGCGGACTTCCACGACCACGCGCCTGCCGCCCACGCGTGGATCAGCATGTCGGCGCGGTTCGTCGCCGCACTCCTGCTGGTGGGCGAAGCTCACACCGACGCGAAGTGGCGCGCGCTGAGCCGACTGCAGACCGTCGGACAGCTCGGTTTGGCGGCCGTGGCGGTGCTGGCGTTCCCGGTGGTAGTGCTGCCCTACGTTCTCGATCCCAACCTTGTACCCGTCGCGTATTCCCCGGAGTTCTGTCGGTTCGCCGACACGATGCTCGCCCTCGTTGCGATGCTGTTGTTCAGCCGGGCGCTGGTCGTCGGCCACCGCCGGTATATGACTCACTCCGACGGACTGTCCGGGCTGGCCTGCTACTTCTACGTGTCGATCAGCATCGGCCTGCTGTTCTACGTCGGATGCGATGATCGTTTCGACAGATGGTCTACAATGGCTCAGGTTGGGTTTGCCGCGTCCTGGCTGGCGCTGGTTGTCGGAAACGGCATCGAAAACGCGTTCGCGCACAAAGAGGCCGGCCAGAGGCTTGAGGAGCTCGAAGCGCTGCACGACGTCTCCTGGTCGCTCGTCGGCGCGGGCACGCTAACGGAGCTGCTGAATCTGTTCGTGTCCACGCTGGTCAACAAGCTCGGCGCGCGGATCTCGGCGGTCTATCTCGATGGCGGGGACGACTCGCTCGAGCTCGCCGCCATCTGCGGTTCGGACGAGGCGAAACCGGGCACGAGGTATCCGTTGGTCGCGTCGGGGCCGTATCCCGGCTTCCATACCGGTCACACGGCCAAGGCGTTCACATCAAGAGAGGTTCAGGTGGCCAACGACGTCTTCGTGGACGTCGAACTCGTGCCCTGGAAGATAGTGGCTGCCGACGACGGCTGCGCGGCCTCGATCCCGTTGGCCGACCGCGACGTCTGTGTCGGCGTGCTCAACGTCTACTTCTCCGATTCCTCGCAGTTGACAACCACCAGGCTTCGGCTCTTGGCGACGGTAGCCGCCGCCGCGACTTCCGCCATCGAATACGCGCTCTCCAAGCAGGCCGACCAATCCCGCGACGCCACCGAGCTCGGCATGGCTGCCTAGCCGGATAAAGTGCTGTAGGAGGGGTTTCCAAACCCCGAATGCACAGGCCTCACGCTCGGGAATCGGGGTCTTGAAACCCCTACTACAGCCGAGACGGAGTCTATCCGATTGCTGCTAGCGCGCATTATTCACGATCCTCGTGAATAATGCGCGGTCCGCTGCCGGATTATGCTTGGAAAGCATGATCCGGCCTGGCTGCGCCGCCGAGTCGAGACAGAAAAGGGCACAAAACGGCATCGGGTGTCAGGCGCTGGGTGATGAGTCACCCGATGCCTGACACCCGACGCCTGATACCTTGCTTATGGCGACTGCTACTCCGAAGCGGCCTCCTCGGCCTTAGGCGCCTCTTCCGCGGCAGCGGCCTCTTCGCCCTCAGCCTCGGCCTCGACCTCTGCGACCTCCTCAACGTGGTGAATGTGAGGCGGCACGCAAGTGCAGACCAGGGTGTCGCTGTCCGTGAGCACTTCGATCGTGTCCGGGAGGTGGATGTCTCCCACTCGGATGTGGCTGCCGATCACCATCTCGCTCACGTTCACTTCGATGCGCGGCGGGATGTCGGTAGGCAGGCAGCTCACGTGCAGTTCGTCGAGCGGCTGTTCGACGGTACCGCCGTCTTTTGCGCCCTCGGCCTCGCCGACCAGCGCTATCGGCACATCGACAGACACCTTCTCCTTGAGGTTGATCCGCTGGAACTGGACGTCGAGCACCTTGCGGCTGAGCGGATCCTTGAAGAAGTCCTTGAGGATCACCAGACCGTCCAGCTTCTTGGGGCCGCCGTTGATCTTGAGTTCGATCAGCGACTTGATCCCCGCCTCGGCGTGCTTGGCCTGCCGAGCGAAGTCCTCCAGCTCGATCTCGATCGGAACCGGGTCTGCATCGCGACCGAACACGCTGCCGGTCGCGTAGCCTTGCCTGCGTATTGTCTTCATACGGCCTCTGCTCATATCCGAGCGATAGTTGGCCTCAAGTTTCAGTGTCTCCATTACTGGCTTATCCTTTGGGTAGCTATCTTGTTTGGGTCACCGTGCCAGTATAACCGCAAACGTGCGTATTCGTCAAGCGCAGTCCAGCGAAAATGGGGACTGTCCAAGCGTCAGCGGGTGTCGTTGCGCTGGCAGGCGTCGTGCGCCACGTGGTGTAGCTACCTGTCGATGTCCTTGCCGCGCGCGGTGTCGGCAACGTCGATCGCCTGCAGCACCTGATCTTCGGTGACCGGTCCGCGGAAGTAGGTGAGCTTTCCGTCGATGAAGACGCCGCTGGAGTAGCCCTTGTCCAGCACCGCCTCGCGCGTGTTCTGGTCGTGCACGACGACCTCCGCCCTGTCGCTTGCCGACTTCTCCACGGCCTGCAGAACGGTCTCGCGGTTGTGGATGCCGACGTAGCAGAGGCTGCAGTCCATTATGTCAACTCGCAGCCTCGACCTGCCCTGCGGCGGAACGAAGCTGGTGGGCACGTAGCGCGGTTCCTCGATATTGGAGTCGAACATGAGATAGTAGATCGTGGCGAACCCGCGCGACTGCCCCTTGACCAGCCCCAGGCTCTCGAGCAGGGTGGCCGTGACGTGGTCGTGTATCGGCTCTTTCTTCGTCAGACCCTCGGTGACTATCCCGGACGCTCCACTCTTCCGAGCATCCGTGATCGCGCTCTCGATCAGCAGGCGCGCGACGGCGCCCTTGTCGTGCGGCGGTTTCACCTGCAGGCACTGGACCATATAGAGGCCGTCGCCGTCGATCTCCATCGGCACCTTTTCGATGGGATAGTATAGCACGAACCCGACGGCCTCGCCGTCGTCCGTCCTCGCGATCTGACCCCGCAGCATGCCGCCGTCCAGCCACGCCTCCAGCCGGCCGTACCACTCCTCGGTGAACGGCATCCCCTGACCGCAGTGAATGCCCTCGCGCAGGTTGTCCATTCGAAGCTGCTCGATTCGCATCTGATCGTCCTCTCACTATCATTATACACTTCCCGCAACGCAGGATTACAGCCGTAAGCGCGGGAACTCCTGATCATGCCGGGTGTAAAGAGCTTCACAATCAGCCGGGACGACTCGACCTACGAGTGTTTCCCCAGCCTGACCAGATGTAAGAACGGCCGCGCCGTGCTCGTCTATCGCGAGAGCGACAGCCACAAGGCCAGGGAGTATTCGCGCGTGATTGTGCGCGTGAGCGACGATAACGGCCAGACCTTCTCGGACCGCAAGGTGCTCATCGCGACCGAGCAGGCCGGCGGTGTTCTGATCAAATACAACTGCCCCAAGGTCCAGCAGCTATCGGACGGCAGCCTGCTGGTCGCTTGCGACAGATACCCGATTCCGCCGGGCGAGCTCACGATGGGCGGCGATAAGTCGCGCATCGTGCTCTTCGCAAGCCGCGACAACGGCGACACGTGGTCGAAGCCGCGTGAAACAAGCATCAGAGGCATCATGCCGGACGAAGTGGTAGAGCTGCCGGACGGCGATTGGCTGCTTGCGACCCAGTTCAAGCCCCCGGACCTCGGCTTCATCGCCCAATGTGTGACCAAAAGCCGCGACAAGGGCAAGACGTGGGAAAAACCGACCGTCATCGCCGCGCGCAAGGGCCTGCATCTCTGCGAGGCGTCCATCGTCAGGCTGCCCGCCGGCGCACTCGTCTGCTACATGCGCGAAAACAGCGGCAAGGGCCTTCCCACGTTCAAGAGCATCTCCACCGATGGCGGCAAAACATGGAAGGGACCGTTCGAGACCATGATGGACGGAGGCCACCGGCCGGTCGCGCACATGACCCACAGTGGCAAGGTGCTCATCACCTACCGCCACCAGCCCGGCGGCCGCGTCTGGGCCAAGAACACATTCGCCTTTCTGGAGCCAGTAGAGAGCGCTCTGGAGAAGGACCGCGCCAAGCAGACCGGCATCGTGCTGCCTCTCGATCACGACCGCAGCCCCAAGTCCGACGGCGGCTACACGGGCTGGGTCGAAACGGCGCCGGGCGAGTTTCTGATCGCGAACTACATCGTGGACGACGCGCCCAAGGCCCAGATTCGCGGCTATCGCATCCGCGAGACGGACTTCTAATGAGCGGCTGCATCATCGACAACCTTCGCGCCGGCTACAACGGCGCGGCCATACTCGACGGCGTCTCGATTCAGCTTGGCCAGTCCGAGTTCGCCGGCGTGATCGGCCCCAACGGCAGCGGCAAGACCACACTGCTCAGGTCGATGTCGCGCGTGCTCCCGCCGATGAGTGGCTCGGTGACGCTCGGCGACCGCGACATCTACTCCATCCCCGCCCGCGAGTTCGCCAGGCGGGTGGCTGTTGTCCCGCAGGACACGCTGGTCGCGTTCGATTTCACGGTCATGGAGATCGTGCTGATGGGGCGGTCACCGAGGCTGGGACGATTCGCGGTAGAGGGCGCGCGCGACACGGAGATCGCGATCGAGTCCCTCGAACGCACCGGCACCGCGCACCTTGCTAACCGGCAGATCAACGCGCTCTCCGGCGGGGAGCGCCAACGGGTGCTGGTCGCTCGCGCGCTCGCGCAGGAGCCCGAAGTCCTGCTGCTCGACGAACCCACGTCGCACCTCGACATCAGCTTCCAGTTCGAGATCATGGACCTCGTCAAATCGCTCAACCGCGAGCGGGGGATGACGGTCCTCGCGGTGTTGCACGACCTCAACCTTGCCAGCCAATACTGCGACCGGCTGATCCTGATCGGGGATGGCAGCGTCCAGGCCGACGGTCCCCCAGACGAGGTCATCACCGCCGACAACATCCGCCGCGTCTACGGCGCCGAGGTCTGGGTGCGAAGGCATCCCGCAACGTCGCGGCCCTACGTGATAGCTGGCATCAGGCCGGGTTCACATGCGCCGGCCGAGGGTTTTGACGTGCGGATCACAGTGCATGTGATCGGCGGCGGCGGCACCGCCGCTCCTGTGCTGGCCAGACTCGCGCGACGCGGCTATGCTCTGACCTGCGGCGTGCTCAATCAGGGCGACGCCGACCAGGAGGTCGCCGGCGCGCTCGATGTCCCGCACATCGCCCAGCAGCTTTTCGCCCAGATAGCGCCGGAATCGCACCGTAACCATCTGGAGCTGATGCGCGCGGCGGACGTGGTGATCCTCACTGACGTCCCCGTCGGCCACGGCAACATCGCCAACGTCGAGGTCGCGCTCGCCGCCGCCCGCGAGGGCAAGCCCGTGATCGTGCTCAAGCCCGACCTGATCGCCGAACGCGACTTCACCGACGGCCGCGCGACCCAACTCGTCACCGAACTCCTCTCCCTGGGCGCGCAGCCGGCATCGACGGTCGATGAAGCAGTGCACGGGATCGAGGAACTCGCGCGCGAGTAAGCGTTTCCCAATATTCAATAATCAATACTCAATCTACTTGAGCTTCCCCGACCCCTCGATCGGCCACACGTCCATCACGACGCCATCCCGATGCACGATCATCTCGCGATAGAGGTTCGCGGTGGTGCAGCCGTGCGAAGGGATCATCTCGATCTTGTCACCGAGCGCGGCGTCGGCGTCCGGGATCAGCCACGAGGTGTGCTCTTCGGAGGAGAACTTGCCGAGCTCATACATCGTCACGCCCTTGAGCCTGGGCGGCCCGAACTCCGCTCCCACGCCTTTGACACCGACATCGACAATCGCCACCCCCCGCCGAGGGCGGCTGCAGATAGTCGTGAGGATCGACATCGCCTGTCTGAACTCCGGCCTGATCTCGCCGTAGTGACCAGTCCATGAGCGCGTAGGAGCCCGCCTGGATCTCGTCCATGCCGGGGATATCGCCGGTGATGCTGTAGGTGCCGGTCCCGCCGCCGCTCACGATCCGCGCCGGCAGCCCGGAATCTTCGATGGCCTTGCGCGTATCGACAAGCATCTTCATTGCCTCGCGAGTCTTTTCGGCGCGCTCGGCCTTATCCGGCAGCAGCACGAGATGCCCTTCGTAGCCCTGCAGCCCCTCGAATGTCAGCCCCGGCGATGACGAAACCAGCCACGCCAGCCCAACCGCCGCCGGCCCCGGCGCGACCCCGCAGCGGTTCATGCCGATATCGACCTCGACAAGCACGCGAATCGTCACGCCGGCGTCCGACGCCGCGCGCGACAGATCGCGAACGTTGTCGGGGTTATCGACCGCCACCATCGGGTTCGCGCGCCTGGCAAGGGCCGCGAGCCGGTCCATCTTTGCGTCGCCCACGATCTGATTGGCGATCAGAATGTCGGTGATGCCGGCGTCGGCGACCACTTCCGCCTCTCCGAGCTTCGCGCACGTGATCCCCACCGCCCCGGCGTCCATCTGCATCTGGGCGATATGCGTGCACTTGTGGCTCTTGAAGTGGGGTCTGAGCTTGCAGGGCTTATCGGCGAAAAACGACGCCATCAGGTCGATGTTCGCCTTGAGCGCGTCGAAGTCCACGAGCAGTGCCGGCGTATCGACAAGCGCCACCGGCCGGCCTATCAGGTTCTGGGATGTCATCTACTCCGTCCTTGGCTCCAATGTGTCATGCATCCACGCCCGTGTCATGCTGAACTTGTTTCAGCATCCACGCTCGTGTCATGCTGAACTTGTTTCAGCATCCAAGCCCGTGTCATGCTGAACTTGTTTCAGCATCCACGCCGAAGGACTTATACCCCGCGGCCCAATCATCCTCCCGATGCCCGAGAAACCGATACCCTGCTTCCGCGAACTGCTCTTTTTCGCGAGCCCTGAGTAGCCCTGCTCTGCGTAGCGCGTTGCGCTTTCCCCCGCAAGCCCTGAGTAGCCCCGGTTTGTGGGGCGTATCGAAGGGCGGCCGACGCAAACTCATCACGCGCGACCGCCGCCGCAGCGGCGACGCGGGCGGTGGCGACGTCGTCGCATTCCGCCGCGAGCGCGGCACGCAATGCGGCGGCCCCGCGCTGCGAGTATTCCTCGACGCCCGTCGCAGCGCCGTAACGCATAGCACACAACGCGAAGTCCGCCGAAAGCTCGGGATCGGGCACGGGCGCGCAATTGCCGCGCGAGACCAGTCCCGGTCTGTTGTCCATCCACGGCTTCTCGCCCACCGACTGCGCCAGGCACGCCAGATCAAGCACTTCCGCGCCCTGCCGCAGATAGCCGGCCTCGCCAAACGCCGAATGCATCTCCAGGCACAGTTGTGCAACCCACAGCATCGCCCGCGTGCTCTGGGTCCGCATTCCCGTGTGCGGATCGGCCGGCTCTTCGACGCAGGTGTAGTCGATATACAGCCCTTGCGGCACGACCTCGCGCATCACGAACCGCGCCGACAGCTCGAACGCCGCCAGATACTCCCTCTTGCCCGTGATCCTCGCCATCTCCGCCAGAAACACCGCCGAGGCGGCCGTCGGCGCCCCGGAGCGCAGCGCCGGAACCACGGTGCGGTCCTGCGCGAGCCAGCACGGTATCGCCCCTGACTTGGCCCGGTTCGCGATCAGCACGCCCGCGTATCTCTCGACGACATGCAGTATCCTCTCATCGGACTCCATATCGAAGTGAAGCCTCAGCAGCCAGCAAAGCTGTTCCGAGCACTCGACAGTCGAGTAACACGCCGATTCCGGCCCCTCGAAGCGTGTCACAAACAGGCCGTCATCCTCCGCGGCCAGAACCGCGCCCCTCATCGCCCTCGCCTGCCGGATCAGCTCCTGCCGACCATTGAACAGGCCCTCCGCCCACAACCCGTAAGCCGCTCGAGCATCAGCCGGAAATGCGGATGGCGGAATGCGGACTGCGGACTGCAGTACCCTCTCTGCTGGGGGAGAGGGCTGGGGTGAGGGCGCGGCGCCGTCACCGTGCCGATTCCACAGGAAACGCGCAATCTGCCCGCACGCCGGCCTGGACCTGCAATCGGCATCGACAATGAGATGAAAACCGTACGTCAGGCGATCCACGCCCAGCACGCGCGAGTGCGTAACGTCGTGCCGGAAGCGATCCTTGGCGCGCTCGTAGTCGCAGAACCCGTAAGACAGCAGCGGCGCGAACAGCAGGCCGTTCTTCAGATCGAGGTCCAGAGCGGCGGGCATCGGCCTGTGCCGCGCCAGCAGATCGATATCGGGAATAAGCGCCGCCGCGAACCGATCCTGCTGCACGACCGCCGCCGGCGAGAAGAACGCCGCGTCGCCGATCACCGCGTCACCAGCCGGCCGCATACACGGCGCCCAGGTGACTGGTGGATCGTTGTCCACTTCCAGAACGCGCCCATCCGGCACGAACGCGTATGAGCTCATCAGGTACTCGATGGCGACATCCGGCGGTGTGTCCTCGACCGTGACGTGAACCGCGTTGCTTCCGGTCTCGATGGCCATCCGCATGGTCAACTCGTGTCCCTGCACCGACCCGCGAAGCTCGACCACGACGCGGTCCTGACTCGGCCGCCGCAGCCGCACATCCGAGAACACCATCCTCAGCGATTCTCTGCACACCGCGAAAAGATGCTGCCGCCCGCCCGCGATCATCGGCGAAGCGCACGCGCGGTGTTCGCTGAATGGAATGAGTTCCTTGTGGATGGACGAAAGCACCAGCCGGTACTCGCCCCTGGAGTCCAGTGCGTGAAACTCCTGGGCGTATCCGCCGTCACGCAGCAGCAGCCGAACGAGCAGAGGCCCATTCGATATGGACATATCCCTGCCATCAGACTCGATTGTCAGCCCCTGCCGTCTCGCCACGAATTCATTATCGGAGCCTTGCCTCCGAGACATAACAAGCAGGCTCACAAACCCGGCACCGGCCAGGCGGGCAGGTCTGCACAATGCTCCAGCTTACAGACCTGCACAGTCGGATTTCATGCGCTTACTCCCCTTAGACTAGGGAAAAACACCCCACAAAAAAAGTGGCTCAGCCCGTTGACAGCATATATATGGCGTGCTATTATTCCGGTTACTACTAAATGTAGTGCCTGAGAGCCGGATCATGAAATGCCCGTATTGTGGCTGTCTGGACGATAAGGTACTCCACTCCCGCGCCATCAAGGACGGCGAAGCGATCCGCCGGCGGCGCGAGTGCACGGCCTGCGCAAGACGATTCACCACGTTCGAGCAGATTGAACAAGTCAGAGTAATGGTGGTCAAACGGGACGGCCGCCGCGAGCCATTCGATCGAGGCAAAGTGCTGCGGTGCATGACCGTCGCCTGCGAGAAGCGCCCCGTTCCCACGGACGCTCTGGAAGCCGTAACCGACCGTGTCGAGCGCGAGATCATCAACATGGGCGTCGCCGAGATAGAGTCGGCAAAGATCGGCGAAATCGTGGTCGAGGAGCTGCGCAAGCTGGACCAGGTCGCGTATATAAGGTTTGCTTCGGTCTACAGGCAGTTCGAAGACATCGGGCAGTTCAAAGAGATAGTCGAGGGACTCGGAAAGAGAAGTCGAAAGTCGAAAGCCGAAAGTCGAAAGTCGCGCACAGCCGCCTCCTGACTTTTGACCTTGGACTTTTGACTCACTAGCTACGGAGGGCGGGCAGATGCTCACAAAGAACGCGGTTACAGTTCTGGAAAAGAGATACCTGCGCAAGGACGAAGAAGGGAATCTTCTCGAAGACGCGCAGGGCATGTTCAGACGGGTCGCCGAGGCCGATCGCCGAGGCCGAACTGCGATACGGTAAGTCGAATAAGCACGTCAAAGGGCTCGCGGGGGAGTTCTACGAACTGATGACCAGCCTGGACTTCCTGCCCAACAGCCCCACGCTGATGAACGCCGGCCGCGACCTGGGCCAGCTCAGCGCGTGTTTCGTGCTGCCGATCGACGACTCGATGGACTCGATCTTCGAGACCGTCAAGCACACCGCGCTCATCCACAAGAGCGGCGGCGGGACCGGGTTCGCATTCTCGCGACTCCGCCCCGCCAACGACTGCGTCCGCTCCACCAACGGCGTCTCCAGCGGCCCGATCTCCTTCATGGAGGTCTTCAACGGCGCCACCGAGGCGATCAAGCAGGGCGGCACGCGGCGCGGCGCGAACATGGGCTGCCTGCGCGTCGATCACCCCGACATCATCGACTTCATCACCTGCAAGCAGGACACGACCAGGCTCACCAACTTCAACATCAGCGTGCTCGTCACCGAGGCGTTCATGGAGGCCGCCGCCAAGGGCGAGGACTACGACGTCCTCAACCCGCGCAACGGCGAGGTCGTCAAGCGCCTCAACGCGGGCAAGGTCTTCGATCTGATCGTCAACATGGCGTGGAGAAACGGCGAGCCGGGCATCATATTCATCGACCGCATCAACCGCGACAACCCGACCCCGCACATCGGCGCCATCGAGAGCACCAACCCCTGCGGCGAGCAGCCGCTGCTGCCCTATGAGTCCTGCAATCTCGGCTCGATCAACCTCGGCAACATGGTCGCACGTCGAGGACGGCCGCGCGGAGATCGACTACGACCGCCTCCGAACGCGCGGTGCGCCTCGCCGTGAGGTTCCTGGACAACGTGATCGACGTGAACCGCTACCCGCTCGACGAGATCGCCGAGATGACGCGCGGCAACCGCAAGATCGGCCTGGGGGTGATGGGCTTCGCGGACATGCTGATCCAGCTCGGCGTGCCCTACGACTCCGAGGAGGGCATCGCCATCGCCGAGCAGGTGATGAGCTTCATCTCCGACGAGGCGCAGAAGGTCTCCTGCGAGCTTGCGGCGGAGCGCGGGGTGTTCCCGAACTTCAAGGGCAGCGTCTACGACCGCCCCGACGGCATGGAGATCCGCAACGCGACCGTCACCACCATCGCCCCCACCGGCACGCTCAGCATCATCGCGTCGTGCTCCAGCGGGGTCGAGCCGCTGTTCGCGATCAGCTACGTCAAGCGCGTGATGGACGGCACGGAGCTGGTCGAGGTCAACCCATACTTCGAGAAGATCGCGCGCGAGCGGGAGTTCTACACCGACGATCTGATGCGCAAGATCGCCGAAAAGGGCAGCGTACGCGACATTCCCGAGGTGCCGGAGGACGTGCGGCGAGTGTTCTGCACGGCCCTGGACATCGCCCCGGTCTGGCACGTCCGCATGCAGGCGGCCTTCCAGCGGTTCACCGATAACGCCGTCTCCAAGACCGTCAACTTCCCCGAGGATGCGACCGCCGACGACGTGCGGACAGGTCTACGAGCTTGCGTATCGAGAGGGCTGCAAGGGCTGCACGATCTATCGCTACGGCAGCCGCGACATGCAGGTCCTCAACGTTTCGGGCAAGGACAAGAAAGTCGCGGAGGCCAAGGTCGTGCGCGGACCGAGGCCAAGGCCGGCGCGGACCCACGGCGTCACCGAGCGCATAAACACCGGCTGCGGCAACATGTACGTCACCATCAACGAGGACGAAAACGGCCTCTGCGAGGTCTTCGCCGCAATGGGCAAGGCGGGCGGCTGCGCGCCGAGCCAGTTGGAGGCAATCGGCCGGCTGATCTCGCTGTCGCTGCGCGCCGGGACCGATCCGGAATCGATACAGAAGCATCTACGCGGCATCCGATGCCACTCGCCCGCGTGGGGCAACGGCGGGACCGTGCTGAGCTGCGCGGACGCGATAGGCATAGTGATCGATCACTATCTTAAGGAGCGCAAGACCGGCGTATCGAGCGATGAGATATCGAAGCAGTCGGATAAGCTCGACATTCTACTCGGCGCGTGCCCGGAATGCGGCTGCGCGGTCGAGCACGAGTCCGGCTGCGTCGTCTGCCACTTCTGCGGCTTCAGCAGATGTGGCTAGAACAGAAATGGGGAATGGCGAATGACGAATGGGGAATACCTGTCAGGCCTCGATAAGGCCGTCCTTTCTATTCCCTACTCCCTGTTCCCTGCTTTTCGCAGGACGCACTTGGGCGACATGGACGTTGCGGGGCCGGGGCACGGATGCCCCGGCATACCCCAAAAGCGTGACCTGTACGGATTCGAACCTCGAACTTCGAATCCCGAACGTCGCGCGGCACCCGGAACGCGCGGCATGGGTAAAATCGTATCAGATGTGTGCTGATTGCAGGATGCGGGTAGGCAACACGGATGTTGACTGAGCGCCCGGGGACGAATCGTCCCCGGGCGCTTTGGCATTCAAACAGCCCCAAGAACATCCGAACGGTTCCGCCGCCGGCCCAGTATACACATACAACAGCATGCGAGATACTTGGTGCCATATTGCACTAAGCCACTTGACAAACCAGTCGTGCATGCGCATAATAGTGAGGCATTGCGGGTTCGGACTTCTGACTTCGGACCTCTGACCTCAGGAGGAATCGACGTGAGCGATAACAAGCGACAGCAAATCGAAACGATTGCACTGCACGGCGGCCAGGTTCCCGATCCGGTCACCGGCGCGCGGGCCGTGCCCATCTACCAGACCACGTCCTACGTGTTCAACTCCGTCGAGCACGCGGCGAATCTGTTCGACCTCAAAGAGCCCGGCAATATCTACACCCGCATCATGAACCCCACTACCGACGTTCTCGAAAAGCGCCTCGCCGAGCTCCATGGCGGCGCCGGTTCGCTGGCGGTGAGTTCGGGGATGGCGGCGGTCACGCTTGCCGTGCTCAATATCACGCAGGCGGGGCAGAATATCGTCTCCACCAGTTTCCTCTATGGCGGCACCTACACGCTGTTCCACTACACCTTGCGCAAGCTCGGAATCGAGGCGCGCTTTGTGGATTCGCGCGACCCCGCCAACGTAGAGGCCGCGATAGATGAGAACACCCGCCTCGTTTACACCGAGTCCATCGGCAATCCGAAGAACAACGTGGACGACTACCCCGCCATCGCCGCAATCGCTCACAAGCACGGCATTCCGCTCATCATGGACAACACCGTCTCCCCGCCGCCGCTTCTCAACCCGTTCGACCACGGCGTGGACGTCGCGATCTACTCGCTTACCAAGATCATCGGCGGCCACGGCACCAGCATCGGCGGCGCGATAGTCGATTCGGGCAAGTTCAACTGGGACAATGGCAAGTTCCCGGAGGTCGTCGAGCCGGACCCGTCCTATCATGGCGTCAGCTACTGGGAGGCGTCGAAATCGACGGGCGCCGCTTATGTGATGAAAGCCAGGCTCCAGCTCCTGCGCGACCTGGGCCCCTGCGTCTCGCCGTTCAACTCGTGGCTGTTTCTGCAGGGACTGGAGACGCTGCCGCTTCGCATTCGCCAGCAATCGGCGAACGCGCTCGAAGTCGCGAAGTGGCTCGAAAAGCACCCGGCGGTTTCATGGGTGAACTACCCCGGCCTGGGGAGCCACCCCGACCACGCCCGCGCGAAGCGGTTCCTGCCGGAGGGGCAGGGGGCGATCCTGGGATTCGGCGTCAAGGGCGGAATCGAGGCCGGCGCGAAGCTGATCAACTCGGTCAAGCTCGTCTCGCACCTCGCCAACATCCTCGACGCGAAGACGCTGATCATCCATCCCGCGTCAACGACTCACCAGCAGCTCACGCCCGAGGAAAGGCTCAGCTCCGGCGTGACCGACGATTTCGTGCGGCTGTCCGTCGGCCTTGAGAACGTGCGCGACATCACCGCCGACCTCGACCAGGCCCTGGCCAGGAGCCAGGAGTAGGTATTAGGTGTTGGGTGTCGGGTGTCCGGCACCTGACACCTGACACCCGACACCATGGAAGACGTCAAGCCCGACATTAGACTCGAATCGCCGACAATACGTGCCTGGGAACCCTCGGGCGACGCTGACCGCGACATAACCGTGCTGATGAGCGGCGGCGTGGACAGCAGCGTGACGGCGATGCTGCTGCGCGACGCGGGCTGGAACGTGCTTGGGATTACGATGAAGATCCCGGTCGCCGAAGGCTGCGGCGGGAAGCGGCCTTGCTGCGGGATGGAGGCAGGTTACGTTGCGCGCGAACTCGGCATCGCGCACTACTACCTCGATGTCCGCGGCGAGTTCCAGCGGCTGGTGATCGAGCCGTTCAGGGAGGCCTACCGCCGCGGCCGAACGCCGAGTCCCTGCGTGGACTGCAACACGCTGATCAAGTTCTGGCTGGTCTGGGACTTCATCGAGGCGCGATTCGGCATCGGGCATCTGGCCACCGGTCACTACGCCCGCATCCTGCGCGACGACGGCGCATATCTCGCCCGCGGCGAAGATCATTCCCGCGACCAGAGCTACTTTCTCTACGGTATTCCGCGCAATCGTCTGCCGTTCTTCCATTTACCTCTGGGAGAACTGGGTAAAGAGAGTGTAAGGCGGCTGGCGCGAGAGGCGAAGCTGCCGGTTGCGAGGCGGCGGGACAGCATGGAGCTCTGCTTCGCCGCCGAAGGCGACTACCGCGCCGTGCTCGGTGCAGAACCCGAGCCCGGCCCGATCCTTGATACTGAAGGCAACGTAATAGGCGAGCACGAGGGCATAGTGAACTACACCATCGGCCAGCGCAAGGGCGCCGGAATCGCCGCGGGCAAGCCGCTGTATGTGATCCGCATATCGGCCGAGGACAACAGCATCACGCTCGGCACCCGCGAGCAGGCCGAGAGCCGCGATGTCCGTGCCGACGACGTCAACGTGCTCGTTGACGATCTGATGCGCCCGGGCGAGCGGCTACGCGGCAAGATCCGCTCGCAGGGCGAGCCGTCCGACTGCGAACTCGTGCAGGCTGATGAATCGACCATGTCCGTCCGATTCGACGAGCCGCAGTTCGCCGTGACGCCCGGCCAGCGACTTGTGCTCTACGACGCCGCCGACCGCATAGTCGCCGGCGGGGTAATAGCTCTGTAGTAGAGCTACTATAGCTGTCACCCCGTTAGCCCTGAGTAGCGAGGAACGAGCGTATCGAAGGGCGGTGGCCGAAGCACAAGCCCCTCGCAGGCCGTGCTTCGATACGGCCCATCCTTCGTAGGCGCCGAACCCGCCTACTTCGGACGGGCCTACTCAGCACTAGCGGTGATATAACGGAGGATAGAAACATGAACACACACCCCGCCATAGCGGATTCGATCACACAGCTCATAGGCGACACCCCGCTTCTGCGGCTCAACAAGACGCCCACCAAAGCGGACCTGATCGCCAAACTCGAAAAGCAGAACCCCTGGGGCAGCGTCAAGGACCGCATCGGCCTCTACATGATAGAGGAGGCCGAGAAGCAGGGGCTGATCGGCAAGGATACGGTCATCATCGAGCCGACCAGCGGCAACACCGGCATCGCGCTCGCCGGCGTCGCGGCCAGCAAGGGCTACAAGATCATACTGACGATGCCCGACACGATGAGCGTCGAGCGCAGGAAGCTGCTGGCCGCTCTGGGCGCCCAGATCGTGCTGACGCCGGGCGCGGCAGGCATGAAAGGCGCGATCGCCAAGGCGGAGGAACTCGCGGCCGAGACACCCAACTCCTTCGTGCCACAGCAGTTCAACAATCCCGCCAACCCAAAGGCGCACGTCGAGACCACCGCGGTCGAGATATGGCGTGACACCGAGGGCAGGATCGACATTCTGGTCGGCGGCGTCGGCACCGGCGGCACCATCACCGGCGTCGGCCGCGCGCTCAAGCCTCGCAAGCCCGACCTCAAGGTCATCGCCGTCGAGCCGACCGATTCGCCCGTGCTGTCGGGCGGCGAGCCTGGCAAGCACAAGATCCAGGGCATCGGCGCCGGTTTCGTGCCGAACGTGCTCGACATGACCCTGGTTGACGAAGTGGTCAAGGTCACCAACGACCAGGCCTTCGAGACCGCGCGGACCCTCGCGAAGGACGAGGGCCTGCTTGTCGGCATCTCCAGCGGCGCGGCGGCCCATGCGGCGATCCAGGTCGCGAACCGCCCCGAAAACGCCGGCAAGATGATCGTCGTGATCCTCCCCGACACCGGCGAGCGCTACCTCAGCACAGAGCTCTTCCCATACGACCAAACCGCCTAGTGCCTTCCGGAATCGCTGAGTCGCTGAGGGATGTGAGACGCTGAATAGACGGCAAGTCGTTGCTATCCCTTCAGCGCCTCAGAGCATTCAGCGCTTCAGCGATTCCCAGCTCCCTATTCCCTAATCGCTGCTCTTGTGCTAGAATCCCTGGTATGAACTCAGTCGTGATCATTCCCGCACGGATGGCGGCGACGCGGTTCCCCGGCAAGCCGCTGATCGATTTGTGCGGGAAGCCGATGATACAGTGGGTCTACGAGCGCGCGAGCAAGGCAGCAGGCATTTCGCGGGTGATCGTCGCAACCTGTGACCGGGAGATACTCGACGCGGTTGCGAGCTTCGGCGGCGAGGCCGTGATGACCTCCACCGAGCACCGTTCCGGCACGGACCGCCTCGCCGAAGCCGCGCGCGACCTCGACGCCGACGTGATCGTTAACGTCCAAGGCGACGAGCCGCTTATCGAACCGAGCTCCATCGAACGCGCGCTGGAGCCCTTTCTGACCGACCGGGGCGTCGTGATGACCAGCCTGATGGCCCCAATCGACCGCGAAGCAGCAAAGGACCCCAACCTGGTCAAGGTAGTCGTTACAACCGACAACTACGCCCTCTACTTCTCCCGCAGCCCGATACCTTATGAGCGCAAACCGCTGGAAGATCGTCCAATCTACGGTCACGTAGGGCTATACGGCTACACGAAAGACTTCCTTCTGAAGTTTGCCTCTCTTGAGCCGACGCCGCTGGAGAAAGCCGAATCCCTGGAGCAGCTTCGCGTGCTTGAGCACGGCTATCGCATCAAGATGGTCGAGGTCCCGGACAGGCCGCTCGGCGTCGATACCTGGGGCGACCTTGAGAGAGTCAGGGAATTGATTACTGCAATATACAATTTGCAATGAGGAGCGCACGAGTTGACTATAGCAAATGCCGGTTGCGTTGAGATAGGCGATGGGCGGCCCCTCGCCCTGATCGCCGGGCCGTGCGTGATCGAGTCCGAGGAGCTCTGCCTCGAAGTCGGCGCGAAGGTCAAGGAGATCGCGCGGGGCCTCGGCATGCCCTACATCTTCAAGGCGTCGTTCGACAAGGCCAACCGTACGTCCGTGAAGTCCTTCCGCGGGCCGGGAATCGAAAAGGGCCTGGAGATACTCGCGCGGGTGCGGTCGAAGCTCGATGTGCCGGTGCTGACCGACATCCACGAGCCCTGGCACGCCAGGCCGACTGCCGAAGTTGTCGATGTGCTGCAGATCCCGGCGTTCCTCTGCAGGCAGACGAACCTTGTCGTCAACGCGGCCAAGACGGGCAAGTGCGTCAACATCAAGAAGGCCCAGTTTCTCGCGCCCTGGGATATGAAAAACAGCGTCGAGAAGGCCAGAAGCACCGGCAACGAGAATATACTCCTGACCGAGCGCGGGACTTCGTTCGGCTACAACACGCTGGTCGTCGACATGTGCAGCCTGCCCGCGATGAGGGAACTCGGCTGTCCGGTCGTATTCGACGCGACCCACGCGGTGCAGCGGCCCGGCGGGCTGGGCGACGCGACCGGCGGTGCGCGCGAGTTCGTCCCGCACCTGATGCGTGCGGCGGTGGCAGTCGGCGTGGACGCCCTGTTTCTCGAAGTCCACCCCGACCCGCCCAACGCCCTCTGCGACGCGGCGAGCATGCTCGCGCTCGACGATCTGGAGCGCGCCCTCGCACGGGTCTGCGCAATCCGGGAGGCGCTTCGGGTTTGGGGTTGAGGGTCTAGGGTTTGGGGAGGGACCGTCCAAGTATGAGAGCGAATGATGACGACATATTTGGGTTTGAGCGGCTGGAAGTCTGGCAGATAGCCGTGGAGTTCGCGTGCGACATCTATGATGCCACTGCGTCCTTTCCAAAGGCCGAAACGTTCGGCATGAGTTCGCAGCTACGCAGAGCCGGAGTCTCCATCGCGGCCAACATTGCCGAGGGAGTGTCTCGCACCTCTGCGAAAGACCAGGCACGCTTCTTTGAGATTGCCTATGGCTCGGTAAGCGAAGTCGTCACGATGCTGCACATAGCTGCCAGGCAGGAGTTCATTACGCGCGACGAAGCTGAGCCGCTCAGGTCCGTCGCAGTGCGTCTGTGCAGGATGCTGTCCGGTCTGCGCCGCTCAGCCCTGGAACGCGCGGTCCCTAAACCCTAAACCCTAAACCCTAAACCACAAGGAGTGACCGAATGAGCGACAAGATTCGAGTAGGCGTAATCGGCATAGGGGGAATCTCCTACGGCCACATCAAGGGCTTTCTGAACTCGCCCGATGCGGAGATCGTCGGGCTGTGCGACATCGTTCAATCGCAGCTCGACAAGGCGGTCGAGCGGGTGCCTGAGCTGAAGGGCGTGCCGCAGTATCTCGACTATCGCGACCTTCTTGCGGCGGGCGGGCTGGACGCGGTCGAGATCAGCAGTCCGCACACCCCGCACTTTCCGCAGATCATGGACTCGCTCGATGCGGGCCTTCACGTGCTGTGCGAGAAGCCGCTGGTCTGCAGCACCCAGCACGCGAAAGCGGTAATCGAGAAGCGGGACAAGGCGGGCAAGGTCGTGATGATCTCCTACCAGCGCCACTTCCAGTCGCCTTTTCGATACATCAGGAAAATGGTGGCGGACGGAGCGCTCGGTGAGATCAACTTCATCAGCGCGCTGCAGTGCCAGGCATGGAAAAGGGCTCAGACGGGCAAGTGGCGGCAGGACCCGGAGATCTCCGGCGGCGGCCAGCTTAACGACTCAGGCAGCCACCTTGTTGACGTGGTCCTTTGGACAAGCGGCCTGACCGCCGAGACCGTTTGCGGCTACATCGACAACCGCGGCACGCGCGTCGATGTCAACTCCGCGATCTCGATCAAGTTTGCCAACGGCGCGCAGGGCACGGTCTCCGTGGTCGCCGACACAACGTGCGGCTGGTACGAAGACTTCACCATCTGGGGCGACAAGGCCACGATCTTCTATCGCAACGGCAAGACCACTTTCTGCAACGAATCCAGCGAGTTCATCGAGCCGACCGACATGCCCGAGGGCGGCGAGCCCAACCAGGGCTTCCTGGATGTGATCCTCGGCCGCGCCGAAAACTGGGTTCCGGCCGAGTGCGGCCTGCGAGTGATCGAGCTTACCGAGGCCGCGTGGAGATCGGGCGCGACCGGCCAGCCCGTCGCCGTGACGGCTCTATAGGTCGCATGGGTCGCATAGGTCCTATACGTCATTATGGTGGATCCTGGACCCTCAACGCTGGAGCCAAAGCGCCTGCACGCCGTGATCCAAGGCCGCGTGCAGGGCGTTGGTTTCCGCTACTTTGTGCTTGACCGCGCCGACGAGCTGCAGCTCACCGGCATCTGCCGGAACCTGCGTAACGGCGACGTCGAAGTGATCGCCGAGGGCGAGCAGGGCGCGCTCGTGGCGCTTCTCGTGGCTCTCAAGAACGGCCCGCGCATGGCGCACGTCGAGAATGTGCACGCCGTCTGGTCGCCGGCGACGGGGGAATTCGGCGGGTTCCGCAGTGCGGGAACGGCGTGATCACTCAACAGAAAACCACGCCTCGCTGGCGTGGTGTTTCTCTCAGATGGTGGGCCCACTCGGATTCGAACCAAGAACCAATCGGTTATGAGCCGACCGCTCTGCCATTGAGCTATGGGCCCTTGCTTTTCGCATAGTATAATACCATTACCGTCTCCCGCTCGACAAGTTCAGGCGTGTGCCGAGAAGGTCCCTAAGCACGAAAGCCCGAAAGCAAGAAAAGAAGAAAGGGAATCTCCTTTCTGGTTTTCTATCTTTCGGGGTTCCATGCTCGAAGAACCGGTAGGAAGGACCACTATGCTGCGAGTCATGATCACAGCGTGTCTGCTTGTGGCCGCGTGCTGCGCGCAGGCGGCGGAGAAGGTGAAGCCTATGGTCGGCGTCTACTACTTCCCCGGATGGTATCGCACCGGCGGCGAGAAGGGCGTCGCGCCGTATGATAGAGCGACCGACTGGAGCGAGTGGCGCGGCGCGATCGCCAAGGCCGCCGTTCCACGGCCCGTCTGCGGGTTCTACGATGATTCCAACCCCGCCGTCTGGAGCTACTTCGACCGTTGGATCTCCTCCCACGGCATCGACTTCATCGCCTTCGACTGGTACTACAACGACGGCGAGGAATACCTCTCCGAATCGCTCGACAAGGGCTTTCTCGGCTGCAAGGCAAGCGGCGGCATCAAGTTCTGCCTGAACTGGTGCAACCACGGCGGCTACTGGTGGCACTCCAAGCTCGATCAGACCATTCCCAAGCTCGAAAAGATGATCGACCTCGCCTGCGACGAGTACTTCAACCGCCCGAACTACCTCCGTATTGACGGCAAGCCCGTGTTCATGATCTACGAAACCGACATTCTGAGCTCGTTTTGTGACGTGAAGACCGCGCTCGCCGCCATTCGCAATCGGGCGAAGCAGCGCGGCTGCCCGGAGCTCTACCTCGTGGGCGTCTACTCCGGCGCGGACCGCTCGCGAAATCGATCTGCGCAAGACCTACGGCTACGATGCCTTCTGCGCCTATACCTACGCCTGGATGCGCGGCCCCAAGGTGACCTGGGACTCGCCAGACCTACGACTACGCCGACATCACCGACAACATCGTCAGCAACGTCCACCCCTACCTCGCGCGCGTCGCCAAGGCCGACGGCATTACCTATTGGCCGTCCACGTTCTCCGGCTGGGACGACCGCCCGCGCGCGGGTCTAGAAAAGGGCCTCGTGCTGGTCGACAACACGCCCGCCCAGTTCGGCCGCATGTTCCGGAGCGCGCTCGGCGCACGTCGATCCCGCCTGCCCCGTCGTGATGGTGGAGGCGTGGAACGAGTGGGGCGAGGGCGCCTGTATCGAGCCGTCCAAGGAGCACGGCTTCGGCTATCTCAGCGAGATCGCCAAGGCCGTCGGCGCGAAACCCGACGAGTCCGTTCCCTCCGCCGAACGAGATCGCCTCCTGGAGCATCCTCACTCCCGACGAACTGCAGGCCGCCAAGGCCAACGAGAGCAAGCCCTGGCCCGTCAAGCCCGCCAAGTATTACAAGATGGGCAAGAGCCGCAAGGTCGCCGCCGCGAAGTTGCCGGTGACGATCGATTTCACGAAGCCCGGCGTCGATTTTCCGCTGAACGCCATGAAGATCGAAAGCCGCGATGCCAGCGGCCTGACGATGACGACTACCGGCGGCGACCCGCAGATAGTCGTTCACGATACCCGAGATCCCGACCAGCCAGATCAAGCGGATCACCTCGAGGCCGACATCACGGTTCCGCCCGGCCAACCCGCGCGGCCACCGAGCTCTACTTCGCCACCGCGCTTCTTCCCGACTTCTGCCCCTTCGCGTGCACAACCATGCCCTCCGGTCAAGGACGGCGCCACCGCCCTCGCGACCGCCGAGATGATGTGCTGGCCGAGCTACGGCACGCCGCTGACGAAGATCCGCATCGACCCCTGCAGCGAGCCCGGCGCGCGCGTGGTGCTGCGAAGGCTGGTCCTATCCGGGCGGTAGGCCACACGTGGCGCGAGCAGAGCCGGAATCGTGCAGCGCGGAGACAGCGAACTTTGTGCCATTCGGCACATTTGACTGCATGGGCGCATTCCGTTCTATAATGGCCTGGGTCGAATGCTATGGGCAATGTTCCGCCGCGCGATGAGAAAGAGGCTTATGTCGAGGGCCTCTTTTCTGCTGTTGCGGGTAGATATGACCTCATGAACGGCGTTCTGAGCCTGACCCGGCACCGGGCGTGGCGGCGGTTCGCGGTCGCGAATGCGGGCTTGAAGCCGGGGGATTCGGCGCTGGATGTGTGCTGCGGCACGGGCGATTTCGCGTTCGAGCTGGCTCGCGTGGTCGGGAAGGACGGCCGCGTGGTGGGCACGGATTTCTCCGAGCCGATGCTTGACCTGGCGCAAAGCCAAAGCCGAACGGCGCGGAAAGCAGGGAATCGAGTTTCTGGCGGCGAATACCTGCGAGTTGCCGTTTGACGTGACTCATTCGATTGCGTAACGGTCGGATTTGGGGTAAGGAACCTAGCGGATATAGACGCGGGCCTTGGCGGAAATGGCGCGAGTGCTCAAGCCCGGCGGCAGGCTGGTCTGCCTGGAGACGGGCGAGGTGCGTTCGAGAGCGCTGAGGCTGCCGTGGAGGTTCTACTTCCACATTCTGACGCCTTACGCGGCGACGCTGATGGGCGCGAAGAAGTGGGCCTATGAGTATCTGCCGGCCTCGGCGAAAGCGTTTCTGACGCGCGAGGAGCTTACGCGGAGGTTCGAGAAGCACGGCCTGCGCGACGTGACCGTATATGACCTGATGTTCGGCGCGGTGTGCGTGCATATAGGGACGAAGCCGGACTAGGCAGCGCGGCCGGCGTACCTTGTCATGCTGAACTTGTTTCAGCATCCAGGTCGGCGCGCAAATAGCAAACAGCAAATAGTAAACAGCAAACCGGAAATCCCAGATGAGTATTTCCTACGTGAACAGAGTCAGTGAGCGCTCCCGGCCGGACTGGGCGGGGCCGATCTCGGCCGAGCTTGACCATGGTCGAGCGGACGCTGGAGTCGGTGGTCTGCTCGGACGTCTCGCCCGCCTTCGACATCTCGATGCACCTGCTGACGGCCGGCGGGAAACGGATTCGGCCCGCGCTGATGATCCTGAGCGCGATGGCGAGTGGCGAGTGCGATCCCGAACGCCTGGCCTATCTCGCCGCCGCCACGGAACTCGTGCACATGGCCTCGCTTGTCCACGACGACGTGATCGATGAGACCCGCGAGAGGCGCGGCGTCATTACGGCTGCGGAGAGCTACGGCAACAAGATCAGCGTGCTGGGCGGCGACTATCTGCTCGCCAAGGGACTTCATCTGCTGTCCACGTATGGGACCCCCGAGATTCTCCGCTCGCTCTCATCCAACGCCATTCGCATGACCGAAAGCGAGATACTCCAGGCGTCCGCCGAGGGCGATCTTGCGCGTGGGAAACGAACTACTGGCGCATTATCCGCGACAAGACGGCCGGGTTCATGGCCGCGTGCTGCGAATGCGGGGCGCTGCTTGTGGGCGCCGAACCGCACGTCCGGGATCGGTTGTGCGAATATGGCGTGCAGCTTGGGCTGGCGTTTCAGATAACCGATGACGTGCTCGACATCTGCAGGCGACCGCGAGCTTACCGGCAAGGAAACCGGCACGGATCTCGTGCACGGCAAGTTCACGCTGCCCGTCCTGCTGGCGTTGCGCGACCGACGAGTCCGGTGAGCTTCGCGCGATTCTCTCGAATGGGAATGCTGACTCGCTCTCAGGCCGAGGATGTTGCCGTGAGGGTGACTCGATCGCGGCGCGCTCGACGACGCCCGGCTCGCCGCTCTCGACTGCTCGGAGGAAGCGATCAAACAGCTCTCGCGACCTGCCGCCCTCCCAATACACCGACGCCCTGCTCGCCCTTGCCGGCTTCGTGATCTCGCGGGAAGGTTGATACGGCCCGCTACTCAGCTCGGAACTCTTTCAACTTTCAACTTTCGAACTTTCAACTCAAACGTGATGCAGCCGCCGCTTGAGCTTCGCGAGTGCTTCCGCCGCGAGGTGTAGTTGGGGTTGATCGTCGAGCGCCTTCTCGTATTCGTATTCCGCCTCGCCATCGACGCCGTCCGCTTCGTATGCCTGCGCGATGTTGTAGTGGATGCTCGCGACTTCGGGCGCGATCTGCTCCGCGATCTTGAATGCCCCCACCGCCGCGTTGTAGCGCTGCTTGGCCGCGTATGCCGCGCCGAGGTAGCAGAAGGCCTTGTAGTTGTCCCCGTCAAGCTGCGTGGCCGCTTCAAGGTCCTCGATGGCCTTCTCGAAATCGCTGGCCTTGAAAGCTTCCACTCCGCTCGCAAACCTTTCGGCCGTATCGTCAGCCATAGCTCATCACCCAGGCTCAGTATAGCCTCAGCCTTTGCCGGTGTCAAATGCCACTGCGTCATCACGCCGGTGTCATGCTGAACTCGTTTCAGCATCCAGGCTGCGAAGGGATGGATCCTGAATCAAGTTCAGGATAACACGGTAGAGCATCAGTTTGCGCGCGTTACAAGCCCGTGCTAGAATCTGATTGTACATCCGCCGACAATGGACATAGCGGAGCTTCGCGTGCGGGATCGAACATCGAACCTCGCACGTCGAACCTCGAACTTCGAACATCGGGAGTTATCCATGCATCTCTGCGTTATCGGTACGGGCTACGTGGGACTGGTCACCGGAACGGTATTCTCCGATCTCGGCAACAACGTGGTCTGCTGCGACAAGGATACGAATAAGATCGATATGCTCGCCCGCGGCGAGATGCCGATCTATGAGCCGGGCCTGGAGGAGATGGTCAAGCGCAACGTCGAGGACCGGCAGGCTGTCGTTTTCCACCGACCTGGGCCACGCGATCAGTGACAGCGAGGTGGTCTTCATCGCCGTCGGCACTCCGCCCGGCAGCGATGGCTACGCGGACCTCAGCGCCGTGAAAGACGTCGCCAAGGTCATCGCGCGCAACCTCGACCGATACAAGGTCATCGTCAACAAAAGCACGGTTCCCGTGGGCACGGGCGATCTAGTCCGCGAGATCATCGACATCAACAAGATCCGGCCGGACGTGGAGTTCGACGTGGTCTCCAACCCCGAGTTCCTGCGCGAGGGCAACGCCATCAACGACACGCTCTTCCCCGACCGCATCGTCATCGGCGCGCCGAGCCAGAACGTCGCGATGCGCATCCTGGAGCTCTACGCCCCGCTCGAACGGCCGATGATCATCACCGACGTCTACTCCGCCGAGATGATCAAATACGCCTCCAACGCGTTCCTGGCGACCAAGATCTCATTCATCAACGCCATAGCCAACATCTGCGAGCTTTCCAACGCCGACGTCGTTCAGGTCGCCAAGGGCATGGGCCTGGACAAGCGCATCGGCAGCGAGTTCCTCAGCGCGGGGCTCGGCTACGGCGGCTCGTGCTTCGGAAAGGACACCTCATGCCTCGTCACGACCGCCGAGAAGCTCGGCTATGACTTCGCGCTGCTCTCGTCGGTCATCGACATCAACGCCGGCCAGCCCAAGCGCTTCGTGGACAGGATTCGGCGGGTCCTTGGCGGGCTGGAGGGCAAGACCGTCACCGTGCTGGGGCTGGCGTTCAAGCCCAACACCGACGACCTGCGCGACGCCAAATCCCTCGAGATCATCGCCAACCTGCTCGCCGAGAACGCCACCGTCCGGGCCTACGACCCCATCGCCATCCCCAACACCCGCAAGGTCTTCCCTGCCATCGACTACGCCGAGAACGCCTACGACGCCGTCGCGGGCGCGGACGCGGTCGTGATAGTCACCGAATGGAATGAGTTCAAGTTCCTTGACCTCGCGAGGGTCAAGGAAACGATGGCGCAACCGATAATCTTTGATGGACGTAATATCTACGATCCCGATCGGATGCGCCGGCTCGGCTTCGACTACTACTGCGTCGGAAGGCCGCCGGTCAAGGGGAATTGAATATTGAATACTGACTATTGAATATTGCCCGCGGCGCCGGGTGGTACGGTCAATATTCAATATGCAATACTCAATAGTAAATGGAGCGGTGCATGATAGGAACGGCAGAGCGAAGCAAGAGATACGCGAAGGGGTTGGAGTTCTACGATCAGGGACTGCTGATCGACGCGCTGGCGGAGTTCGAGGCGGTGCTGAAGAGCGCGCAGCCGGATAGTCCCGAGGGCAAGTTGGCGGCGTTCTATACCGGCCAGGTGCATGCGAGACTCGCCGAGGAGAGCATTCAGCGGGGCGCGCGCGAGCACGCCGAGCAGCATCTTCGCAAGGCCATCTCGGGCAATCCGAAGTTCCCCGACCTTCACTACCAACTCGCCCAGATCATTGCCGAGTCCGGCGCGATTCGCGAGGCCATGACCGAGTTGGAGATCGCGCTCAAGCTCAACCCCGAGTACTGCCAAAGCCACACTTCTGCTGGGGATTCTCTCATATCAGATCGGCGAGTATACGGCCGGCGCGCGCTACATCACCCACGCCGCCGAGATCGAGCCGCGCTACGACACCCAGATCTACCATGATGCGATGGCCGCGCACGCCAAAGACGAGCACCGCAAGGCGCTCGCGCTGTTTTCCGAGCTTGCGCTGACCAACGTTGACGACATCAGCTTCCACTTCGGCATCGGCAAGAAGCGCTACCGGTCGGGCGACTACAGCGGCGCCGCCGAGGCGTTCGACCAGGCGCTGAGCCTCAATTCGACCTACCCCGACATCCGCAACTGGTTCGGCCTCGCGCTTATGGGCTGCGGCGACAACGACAAGGCCTTCGAGCAGTTCCAGGCCGCATTGGAGATCAACCCCAACTACGTCGGCGCGGTCATCAACGCAGGCGTCGCCTGCGAACTAATGGGCCTCAAGTCCGAGGCCGACTCCTTCTACCGCCAGGCCCTCGACCTCGACCCCGACAACCTCGAAGCCCGCGAACGCCTCACCCACGGCGAAGGGCTGAACTAGCAGCCTGCGGACGAAGTGGTGTAGGAGGGGTTTCCAAACCCCGAATTCGCCGGCCCATCGATCGCCGGCGGATCGAACTGAGCCCGCACGCTCTTCCTGCCTCCCCACGGAACCCTCCACGCCCGGCTGTCGTCATGCGTACCGGGGCGATAGCAAAGGAGATACGGCATGAAGCTGGCATGTGCGATCCTACTCGTCTGTTTGGCAGCCGCGCCATGTGTGGCTGCCCGCAGTGCATGGGAGCTGCCCGCGGCACTTATGGCCGAAGTGGAGGCCGCGCAGTTCGCCGGCAAGACGGTCGATCAGATCGCGGGTCGAGTGGCCGGCCTTGCGGGCCTCAGAGCATCGGTCGAGTCTGTCGATGTACCCAAGGCGGCGCTGGTTCGCCCCATGCTTGGCGTGGACAAGCAGAGTCTGGCTTCAGTTCTTGACACGGCCGTGGCTCAGGACGGCAGGTATACATGGACCTGTGCTAACGGGTGGATTCATCTGACCCCGCGCGAGCGGCCGGCCGACTACCTTCTGGATCGTGTTTTTCCCGGGCCGATCCCGTCCATTGTGGGGGTTGGGACGGCGTTGCGCGATGTAGCCGCCGGCCTTGACGTTGGACAATGGCAGATCATACTAATATCGGCCGGGCCATGCCTTACGTGTGGAGGCGAGCCGGTTCCCGGCGTGAATGAACCACCTCATGGTTGCTCGGTGCGCGACGTCATCGACTTCGTCGTGGCCCGCGGGGGCGGCCACGCCTGGTTCATCAAGCCCTGGCAGGATGATGAGGGCAGCGTAAAGGGCACAAGCCTGATCGTCTCGCTCTAGCCCCCGAACTGCTCGCGGTCTGACTTGCCGTCGAGCCCTACCTCGGATACGTGTTCCACCAGCCAGCCTGGCCGGACGCTTCGCAGCCAGTCCGCAACCGCTCGAGATACATTCTGATCCAGGAAGATGCGCAGTCTGCGTTCACCCGATCTCGCCGCGGGAGGATCGCCCCGTGCCCGCGCAGTATACATGACGTGTAACCGAACCCGGCGGCAGCGCGGCCGCCACGATGACCCCAAGGAGGTGGACGATGCTATTCGGCACGGCGCTGAGCTTGCTATGCGTGTTGGGACGGGCGAGCCAGCCGCATCCCGCCGACTGGATGGCCCAAGGCAGCTTCGGCATGATGGTGCACTACCTCGTCACGCCCGACGGCGATGACCCCACAGCCAGATCGGCCGATTTGAACCGCACCGTTGACGGCTTCGACCTCGACGGCTTCATGAACCAGTTCAGCGAGACCGGCGCGGACTGGCTGATCTTCACCATCGGCCAGAACACCGGCTGCTACAACAGCCCCAACGAGGTCCTCGATGTCCTGCTGCCCGGCCACACGTCGAAACGCGATCTGGTGGCCGAGATCGCCGGGCGGGTCAAGGGCATGGGCAAGCATTTCATCTCATACCTGCCGGTGGAGATGACCCAGCAATCCGACGACATGAAGCAGGCGTTCGGATGGAACCCTGAGGACCAGACCCACTTCCTGAAGCGCTATCTCAGCTTCATCCGCGCCTACTCGGTCAAGCTTGGACCGCTCAACGACGGCTGGTGGTACGACGGCTGGGCCGGGAATCTCACCCAGGGCTGGGACCCTCGCGATTGGATCGAGGCGTCGAAGGCCGGCAATCCGAAGTCCATCGTCGCGATCAGCGACGCCGGTTTCCTGCTTGGCCGCGAGCAGCCGGTGAGCCCACTCCAGGGCTATCTTGCCGGCGAGGTCCACTTCCTCTACCAGGGCAAGATCCACTACGGCTTCGTGAGTCGATCCGAGGACCTGACCGAGGCCCCGGACGGCACGCTGCTACTCCGCGGGGAGAAGCTCAAGCTCTACATGCCGTCGTCCCGGTTCGTGGACGGCGTTCAGTGGCACGCCCTTGTACCTCTCGAACTGACCTTCAACCCCGCGATTTCGAACGAGCGCTGCCATTATTCGGACGAGGAGCTGACCGAGTTCGTCCGCGGATGCAAGAAAGTCGAGGGGGCGGTCACGCTCAACGTGCCCATAGACCGCCAGGGCCACATCCCCGCCCCCTCCGCCGCCCAACTCAAGCGGCTGAGCGAGGCGCTGCGATGAGCCGGTTCGTGAGGCATCGAGCGGCAATCGCGGTCATTGTGCTGCTTGCGGCGTCGCTCAGCTCGCCGGTTCTGGGGCAGGTTCTCACCAACCGCGCCAAAGACGACGGCCGCGCGCCGTATATCCAGCGCCTCACGGCGTCGAACAGCAGCGACGCGATCACCCTCACATTCGAGGGCAGGCTGAACCTCGGCAGGGAGTCCGGCGTGACCAAGCCCGGCTCCAAGCAGGTCTTCCACCACGTCGATAACCGGCTGCTCGTCACGCTGAGCGGGATCGATCCGATCATGATCGGCCCGGACTCCTCCGGCGCGGGGCTTGCAGCCGAACCGAAGGGCGAGCTGGTGAGCGCCGCCGCGGGCAAGGTCGTGCTCCGCGTGCCGCTGTCGCTCGTGAAATACAGCCCCGTGGATGTGTCGGCGCAGACCGAGCGGCTCTACTACACCGCCGCCGACATGCCCGGCGAGGACACACTGAGCGCATTCGAGCCGCCTCAGGGGCCGGTTCGGATCGTCATTCCATCCCTGCCCGGGAGGCCCAAATCGAGCGCTGCGGCGGCCGAAGCGGCGCGCGCGGCGGCGAAGCCCGAAACCGGCTGGCTGCGGGTGCAGGGGAAGTTCGTAGTCGATTCCGCTGGCAAGCCGTTCCCGCTCGGCGGGTATTCGCACTACCTCGGTGAGTATTGGTGGAACGAGCTGCCCCGCTACGGCACGCTGGCCCTGACCGCCAGGTACTTCAAGTCGCTCGGGCTGAACGCCTGCCGGCTGGGGCTTCTCGACGTCGCGCCGAACCACTGGTCCGCCAGCATCATGCGCGACGGGAGCGCCTTCGACCGCTACGGCGGCCCGGACGGCTACGTCCACAAGTTCCTGCGGCCGCTGGTCGACCAGATCACCGGCGAAGGGGTCTACGTCATACTCGACTGGCACGCAAGCTACGGCCTTACCGATAAGGACATCGACAAGATCGGCCGGTTCTGGGAGGCGGCGGCGAAGGAGTTCGCCAACGACCCCGGCGTCGCGATCTACCAACTGCTCAACGAGCCCTGCTTCGCCGAGGGACGCAACAACTCGCCCGAGGTCGCGCCGCGGCTTCGCAAGATCGTCCAGGACTACATCGCCCGGATCCGCAAGTACGACAAGCGCCACATCATCCTCGTTCCCGACTGGAACTGCGGCTGGGGCTACGCGACCGAGTCCCAGTGGGCGCCGCTGGACTTCAAGCTCGACGAACCTTACGGTCAGATCGTCTACTCCAAGCACGTCGCCGCGGATCACATGACCGACAAGTTCATGGCGGGCAGCGTGAACGCCGTGATGGATAAGTGGAACGTGCCCATCATGTTCGACGAGGTCGAAAACGCCGGCCTGATGAACCCGAAGCAGACGTCGTGGTTCTACAACTCCCTCCTGCACAACCCGCGCAAGCCCGGGTTCGCGACGTGGGTCTGCGGCCAATACTGGGGCGAGTTCCCCGCGATCACGGCGCCCTTCGCGCACGAATACCTCCGTCAAGTCCCGTTCGGCCCGACCAACGGCGCGCTGATAGTCGGAAGCTGGCCGGGGCTGAAGCCGGCAAGCTCGAAAGTGGGCGAGAAGTGGTACTGCCGGTTCGCGACGCCGTCGAGGATGCCTGCGGGCGACTACGGAATCGTGCTCAGCGGCGTTGCCGGCGGCACGAACGTCGAGGCGGCCGTCGCCCGCCACAAAGGCGACACGAAACTGCTCGGCGTATGGCTCGGACCGCCCGGCGAGGCGAAGTGGTGGGCCTGGACGGTCGGCGGCAGCGAAAGCGCAATACCGGGGGCGACGTATATCCACGCGCTGGAGCCGTTCGAGGAGGCCGTAATCCGCTCCGGCTCCGAACTCAGCCCATCCGCCCGCCTGCGCCTCGTCCGCCTCAACCCCAAGCACGAGATGCCGGCGCCGAATGTGGTGAAGCGGGACGTGGAGTAGCGCGCACGATCTCGTTCCCACGCTTCTGCCAGCCTCACCGCGCGCCGCTTACCGCCCCCAACCGCGCCGGCCCACCGTGTCATGCTCGAACTTGATTCAGCATCCAGACGTGAGGCCATACGTCCTATGGGTCCCATAGGTCCCATTCCCCGCCCAATCCACAGCCCGCCCAACTGCCGCGCGCTCTTTCGGGATTTCGGATGTCCACTGCCCCAGGGTCTTGCCGGCGTGAATACGAAGCCCCAGGCCCTGCGATCACGCCGAGCCCAAATCCCGAAACGCACCACAATTATAGAGCACCGCGACCGTCATTCTGAACTTGTTTCAGCACCCAGACGGGGACGTACCGTGTCATGCCGAACTTGTTTCAGCATCCAGACGTGAGGCCATACGTCCTATGGGTCTCATCAGGTCCCATTCCCCCCCCAATCGCCAGCCCAACCAGCGCGGTTCGTCACCGTTCCAGGCGTCATTCACCGCTTCCCCACCGCACGGCTGCTGAGATTCGTTGCAGCGCTGGGCAACGACGTCGAGATCACGATACGCCGCGTGAACCACCCAGGCAAGGCCTGCATCGTCGCACGCTGAGGGTGCAACCGAGTTGCCGGGAACCTGCGCCCGGCAACGGAATTGCCGGGCGAACGGGGGAGTCACAGAGCCTGCTTAGGCTTAGGCAACACGCACACGGGGTTATCGGGGTCCATAAGGTTGTAGAACCATATTTCGCTGAAGCCACTCCGCTCAAGTAGAGCTTTGGTCTCAGGTTCCTGGGCGAACGCCAGCAGTTGCTCTCTCAGAAGCGCACCCGAGAGGGCATACGTTGCGGCTGAGATGTCTTGAGCATATATCAACAAGCGGATGTCATCAGTACGGGCCTGAGCGTTGTAGGAGGCTAGCTTCTCGCTCTTCCTCCTGACCAGCGCCGCAAGATTCTCAGGTGCTAGACCGAAACTGGCGACCCTCATGTCGGCACATTCCCATGGGCAAGTGAGAGGCGAAGAGGAGTAGACCAGGGATATTCTGCTGACGCACTGTGCAGCCGTTGGGAATTGAGAAAGGTCGGCAATCACCAATACTCCTTGCTCCCTCACTGCCACAACGTTCGCAGCAACGGCAGCCACTAACTCCCGCGCAAGCTCGTCGTAATCGAAATCGCGGCGTAACGTCAAGGTGCTGAATCGAGGCCAAGCGGAAACGTGCGCTAGATCATCTCGTTGCGGATGACGAGCCATCTCCCCGCAGAGTGATGCAGACAGCAATCTCCAGGGGCCGTTCTCAAAACGGGCCAAGACAGAGCCGGATGAGCCAACCGCTCCTTGATGGCACTCTACGAGTTCAAAGCCTATACGCCTACCGTCAATATCGACCACAAGGTCTGGAGGCTCGGCGTCTGCGATTGCGGCGTTCGTGACACGTATACTGGAAAGGAACTCCCGGAGAACAGACCGTTCCATGTCCTTCTGTGCTTGTCTTGTCACTACCGTCCCCCTGGCACCCAAGCGCAAGCAATGCCCACGTCACACGGCGGACACTGCCCGCCAGCACCGCCAACACCGGGCCGCTAACCCAAGTGGATGCGGCGCCGCGCCAGCGGGCCAAGACCGGCTACTCCGCAGAGCAGAGCGATGAGACCTGATGGTTCGGGAACCGGGTCAGAATGTACGAGTGGCCGTATGCGTCGCCGCACACGATCTGACCAGCGTCGTTTATGTCGTACGCCTCAATGAGTACGTTGCTCAGCGGTTCTGCTAGGACCGAGTTGAGGTCTGTCAGGACTCCGTTCTCCCACACGAATGCGAAGCGCGATTGCTCTCCCTTTGCCTGGCCCACGACCTGTCCGCGATTGTTGATGCCGTTGGCGCGAGACTCCGTCCTCGGCACGCGAAGTTCGATCACACCGCCCGCCGGGAGCCACAGCGCGGCGTTGTCGGAAGAGCTTCCCCCTGCGTCCGTATATGCCAGCGCGCCCACCACCCATCCACCATCATTGATGTCCCTGCGCATTACCTCCGAGGTAGCCCGCGGGTGTGCCCAAGTCCGTGGGATGGCCATCGGCATCCCACAGTGTGGGCCGGTCGGTGGCGTGGCCAAGCCCTTGCGAGGACACTCCAGCAACCCAGCCGCCAGCATTGACGCCAAACGCGATTGAATGATCGTACCCGTTGAGGTTAGGCAGTGGCGTCAGTCCGCTCTCGCTTGTCCAGACAAACGCCGAGTTGACATCGACTTGCGGGCCCCTTGAGTAACCTACCACCTTCCCGCTGTCGCTCACATCGAACGCTATGCTTTCCGTGAAGCCCGGCAGTGTCCCGATGGGATGCAATAGACCATCGGCGTCCCAAAAAGCAGCCTGGGGAGGCGAAAGCATTCCCGCAATGCAGCCGTCGTTGTTGATGCCGCTCGCCCAGTAACCGTCGTCCAGAATGCGCGTGCTGCCATCCGGCCTCCAAACGACAGCGCGGTTGTCGCTCTGCCCGGCGGCCGTTCCATCTCCCGCAACACACTGCACCTCGCTGTAAGCTCCCGGGAAGAGGGGCATAAGTTCACGCGCCTGGTATCTTGTGGCAGCGGTGAGGGCCGCACTGCAGTAGAGAAGCAACAGCGTAGCGACCAGACCGATCTTCCTCATCTCTCTCCTCCTTCGGCTCTCTATGGAGCCTGTATGTTGTGGAAATCAAAAGAAACCCACCGCACCACGTACTGCTCTACTGCAGCCCTGGGTGCACTGGGCTCTGAATGCAGTCTATCTCGAAACACCCAGTCTGTCAAGAACCTCAAGCTTTCGTAATCCGCCTGCCGCTGCTGCCGGGGGAGATGGGGGCGGTGATCTGGAGCATCTTGGCGACGCCGGGGATGTCGCGGATCGCGGAGACGATCCCGTCGGAAACTGTAAGCTCCAGGCCCAGCGGGCTGCCGACCACGACGATCTTCTCGCCCTGTTTGGGCAGGGACTTGGAGAGCGTGAGCGACTTCGCGCCCTTGACCGGGCTTTCCAGCGACAGCTTCGCTACGTCGGCGATACGATCCGAGGCGGCGATCTCCTTGACCTTGTAGCTCTTGCCGTCCGCCGTCCTAACGGTCGCTCTGGCGGCGTCCTCGATGACGTGGTAGCAGGTCACGACGTGGCTGTCGTCAACCAGAAACCCCGTGCCCAGGCCCGATTCCTTGCCGGCGGTGTCGTAGGTCGTGATCGTCACGATCGCCGGCTTCGCCTTCGCCGCGATAGAGGCCGTGTCGGATTCCGCGCCCGCGCAGAGCGCGGATGCCAGAACCAGTACCAGAGCCAGCGCAGTTGCCTTTGTTACCATCGTGCCCTCCCTGACGCCCTTCGATACGCTCCGGCGTTTCGGGGTTTCCACTACGTTCAAATCCCGAAACACCTTCGCTACTCAGGGCTTACGGTGTACCGTGTCTGGCAGAGAAAGCAAGCTCTGTCGCCTGTAGTCTACTCGCCGAACGCCCGTTTGTCAATAGCCTGCCTGCCGCGAATGTCGATTCGTAGCTGCCCAATTCCCAGTTCCCCTCCGCGTCTCAGCCCCTTCCGCGCCTCCGCGATCCTCCCTTCCCTTCGACTCTTCACTCTCAACTCCTGGTCATTCGCTAACTGTGAACAACATTTAATTGAAACATCACGGAAATTTGCGTGAAATTCGGCCTACTTGTCGTCTTGTAATTATGGGAGAGAAAAATCAACCACCAGTAGTCAGCGCCGTCCGCTGCCTACTATGCCACATCACACCGGAGGTATCCCATGACCAGCATTCCCGTTTCGCCCTGTGCGGCGACGTACACGCGTCCTTCCGACCTCTGACCTCGGACTTCGGGCTTCTAATCTAAAACCCGCAAAACAGTCTCCCGCCACGCTCGGACTGAGCACGAGACTGTTTTACGCTAAAACGGTTCGCTGACCGTGGAAAACGCAAAAAAGAGAGCCGGCCGGGCTGGACGCTCCCGTCCCTTCTATTCCCTATTCCCTACTCCCTATTCCCTAGACCCTGGCCTTCTTGCTCCCCTGGTCCATCTCGGGCGGGGGTTGGTAGAGGGTGCCGGTGGGGCGGCGCTGTTTCTGGACGGCGGCCGCTTCGGGCGGGAGGGCGTTGAGGGCTTGTCGGAGGCCGTAGGCGAGGAATCCGGCGCAGGCGGCGTTGGCCAATCCCGCGACCGCCGCGCCTTTGGATGTTCTCGACCCAGTCGCACGCGATCCCGTCGTCGAGTTCGGCTCGGCGCAGGAAATCGAGCGCCTCGGGGCTGTGGCTGCAGAGAAGGTCGTTGATCAGGTCCGGTGTCGAAAGCCGGCGGGCCTCGCGAGCCGATTCGCGATCGTGGTTGTGCTCGGAGTTGATCCAGGCGACGGTGTTGCGGTAGATCCCGTCATCCGGCGAGCAGAAGCCGAAGTACGTAAGCAGCGTCAGGCTGCCGAGCGGATCGTCGCCCAGGTCGAAGTTGCCCTGAAGATCGACGCTGCGCGCGAACATATCGCCCATCGGCCCCGGCACCACGAAATGCTTCTGGATCTCGGCGCGCAGCCTGCTCGCGAATGCCTCCGCTTCGTCCACGCGGTCCAGGTCCTTTATGCGATCGTACAGCGCGGCAAGATCGAGCAGTATCCGCCACGCGAGCACGTTCGGGAAGCACATGTACGGATACTTCGACACTTCCCCGGATGGCGCCAGCAGCGTCTCGAACAATCATGGCCTGCGGACTGCGCTGCACCATCATGATGTCGCGTGATCGTGTTGACCCCGGTCTGCACCCGGCGGTCGAACAGGATCGACATGTCGCCGGTTATCTCCAGATACATCTGCAGCGCGCGCACCGGTGCGCAGAGCTGGTCGAGCGCAAGCCCCGGCTCCAGGCCGATGCCGTCGATGAACCGCGACTGCGTGCCGACGTTGCCAAGCTGCGTGGTGAACGCGTAGATCAGCATTTTGCGCGCCTGCGCCCAGTTGATCTGCAGGACCGCGGGCAGGCTCCATCTCATCGCGTCGCGGTCGCGGTAGACGCCGCAGAGATCGCTTTCGAGGCTTCGCGCGGACGTGAGCACGAGCTCCTCCGTATCCAGCGTGGTCGCCTGGGCGTAGAAGTAGTTGTAGAACGAGTTCACGTTCATCAGGCGCTTGAGAAGCTCGTCATCGGTCTCGATGGTGTGCTTGTCCAGCCAGCCGATCAGGTTTGCCAGCAGTCTGCTCCCAGCCCTGTGACCGCATCTCCATCGCCGATGCCACCGCGCTGAGTTCCTCCAGGCCGATGCCGACGTAGATCGCCAGCGACCGCTTCTCGGACGGCGCGAGCGTGAGCTCCTCGGTCAGTTCGTAAGAAAGCGGCGCCCCGGCCTCGGCGCTGATGCCGTCCGGCGTGCGCTCGGTCAGGCACTCGCCGCCGCTGTTGCATACCGGAGCCTTGACGGCCTGCTGGGGCAGGAAGCGCCATGGCAAACAGTGGGATGTTGCCGCGAAACTCGACCACCGGCGCTCCGGGAGCCCGCGAGCTGATGTTGGCGTATTTGGCTCCGCTGATCCGTCTCGATAGGCCAGCCGCGATGTGGCTGGACTGCCAGCATCCTCGCCAGCCCGCGCGCACTTTGATCTCTGCGCTCGACAGGTTCTCTAACTCCAGCGCGCAGATGAAGCCCCTGCGGTCGAGCGGAGCGAAGATGGTCGAGGTGGCCGCCAGCTCCGGCGTCGGGACGGTGAACCGGGGTATCCAGTAGGCCAGCAGGTCGCTGTGCATGTGCGAGTTCGGCAGCTCGCGGCCGTCGATCTCCACCACGGGCCGCAGCAGCGGAGCGTCCGGCGCCCCGCGGAGTTCCACGCACGCCCGAAAGCCGTTGTGCACGAACCCCGCGCTCTCGATCCCACCGGTCGATGCCGATATGTCCGGTATTGAGATGTACTCGTTGCCTGTGCTAAATCGTCTCATCTGCTGTCTTCCCGCTGTCATGAACTCACACGCTATCCAAGCTTCCTCAGCGCAAGGCCGCTGAGCAGCTTGGGATAGAAGTAAGTTGCCTTCTGCGGCATCTTCTCGCCCGCGGCGGCGATGTCCAGGACGGCCTTGACCGGGATATGGTTCACGAGGAACGCGATCTGCCGCTCGCCGGAATCCACCAGCCTGAACGCCTCATCCGCGTCGCGAGTGTATATGATATGCGCCTGGTTGCGCAGCTTTTCGTCGTCGATTCCGAGGTGCTTCTCGAGTATCAGCTTGTGCAGCACTGGTCAGTTCGAGCTTGCGGCTCGGCTCCGCGCCGGGCAGCATCGACTCGACCCCCGGCTTCGGCTTGAGTATCGTCGGCCCTGCCCGGCCGATACATGCCGATCGCGCCCTCGCGCGCCATGTCCTCGATCAGCGTCTCTTTCGATGACGCTCCGACCTCGAAGTCCTCTTTGAGCGTCCTCATCCAGACCTGCAAGCGCATCTTCGGGTAGATTCCCAAGCACGCGGTGGGTCGGGTAGATGGTCATGTCCTTTTCGTAGACGTTGATCAGCGTCATCATGCACGTAGTCGAACTCCGCTGCTCCCTCTCCTGGGGGAGAGGGTTGGGGTGAGGGCGCGGCGCCGGCCTGTTCACCCGCCTCGCGCATCTCATCGCGATAGGCAAGTGCGGTCTCGTAGCGGTGGTGGCCGTCGGCGATCGCGACCTGCTTGCCGGCCATGAACGAGGTGACCTTCTCGATCTCCGCGGGATCGGTCACCGCCCAGAACCTGCTGATGACGCCGTTCCTGTCCACGGCTTCCTCGATCGGCGCGCCGGCCATCGCCTTGTCCATGACGGCGTCGAGGACGCGGTCCGGGTCGGCGTAGAGGCCGTAGACGCAGTCGAGGTTGGCCTTGACCTGCCTGATCAGCACGGCCAGATCGGACTTCGGCCTCGCCAGCGTCCACTCGTGCGGCAGGATCACGTTCTCGGAGTAGTCGGCCAGCTTGACCGCGCAGGTGAACCCACGCACGGACTTGCGCTCGCCGTCCTTCTCAAATACCTGCTGATAGACGTAGATCGCCGGCTCGGCGTCCTGCTTGAGCACGCCGGAGGCCAGCCACTCATCGAGATAGCGGCCGGCGCGGGTGAAACGGTTGTCGGAGCCGTTGTCCGACGCGGAACTCCTCTCCGAGCACGAGCCGGACGAAGTTGTTGGGATGGAGCTTGTGGTAGTAGACCCGGTCCTCGGGTGAGATGATGTCGTAGGGTGGGCTGGTAACCTTGCTGAGCTCCCCGACGACTGCCTTGTCGTACCGTATAGCCGCAAACGGCTTGATCTGCGCCATTATCCGCTCCTCGATGCGCTTGGTGGTTGACTGCCGGGATATTATAGCATATCGATTGAGGACGCGGACAATGGGCCGGCAACCACTTCTACGGACGCCGTATCAGCAACACCGGCAGGGGGGTGTGGTGGCGGACCTGTTCGGCGACGCTGCCGAACAGCGTGTCGTAGACGAGGCCGTGGCCGTGGGTCGACATCGCAATCAGCTCGGCTTTGTGCTCGGCGGCCACGCTGATAATGGTGTCCGCGGGCTCGCCTGACGCGTGCACGGCTCGAACCCTGGTGACTCCTCGCTCCCGCAGGTACTTTCTGGCGACCTCTGAGTACCTCCTTTGTCTCAGTCTCCTCCGCTGTGCGCGAATCGCGGGTATGGTAGTGCGCCACGCGCAGGAGCAGTATCTCCGAGCCTAGTGTCTTCGCCAATTCGGCGACGTGGTCCAGGATGTGCTCGTCTGTGTCCAGGTTGCCATCCAGGCACACAAGTATTCTGGCATACATTAGAAGTGCCCCCCGAATGTCTGGCAGAGAAGAAGCACATTGAGCGCAATGACCACTGTCGCTATGGTCCACCCCAGGATGTTTGCGGCAGCGTTGTTTGCATGCTCGCCCATTACGCTTCTCCTCCTGGCGAGTATAAGCAGCGGTATGATTGTGAGCGGAAGCTGTATGCTAAACGCCACCTGGCTCCAGATCAGAGCCTTGAAACTGTTCACGCCGATTGCGATAATGAGCATCGCCGGGATGCTGGTGACGACCAGCCCGACGCGGTAGAACCTGCTGTGGATCTCCTCCGGTCTTCCCAGGTAGCCCGTGATGACGTTCGCCTCGGACATGGAACTCGTGAGCGACGATCCCACCCCAGCAAACAGCAGCGCCACGCCGAAGAGAAACCTGGCCAGCGGACCCGCGAGCGGCCTCAGGGTCGCCGATGCCTGTTCTATGCTATCCACGTGTATATGGTGACCTGAAGAACACCGCCGCCGCCACTATGATCATCGCGGAGTTCACTACCCAGCCTGCGACCATAGACACAGCCGTGTCCGCGAACTCGTAGTTCATTAGCTGTTTTCTGCGCTTCGGATCGGCGTCGAGTTCCCACTCCCGGCTCTGGATGGCGTTGGAGTGGAGGTAAATGTTATGTGGCATTACCACCGCCCCCAGCATTCCCATGGCGATCAGTATGCTGCCGCTGCTGACCCTGGGCACAAATGCCGAAACCGCTGTCTGGCCCCAGTCCGGCTTGACAATAAACAGCTCCACCAGGTAACACAGCCCGATTATGCCGATGAAGCCTATCAGCATACGCTCCAGCGAGTGGTAGTGCTGTCCCACTATCAGCACGACAACCAGAACCAACGTGAGCGGCGCTCCCACAACCGGAGGCAGCCCGAACATCAACTGAAAGCCGAGCGCCGCACCCAGGTACTCAGCGAGGTCAGTGGCGGCACAGGCGAATATGATCGTTACCCCGAACAGCGCGGCAACCGGTCTACTGAAATGCTGTCTGACATTGGCTGCGAGCGACTTGCCGGTGGTTATCCCAAGCTTGGCCGAAATATGCTGCAGGAATATGAGCATCAGAGTGCTCAGCGTTATTACCCACAGCAATCGGTAGCCGAAGTCGCTACCGCCGGCTATGTTGGTTGCCCAGTTGCCGGGGTCTATGAACCCGAGGGTGACCAGGAAACCCGGGCCCAGGTAGCGCAGGAACTCCTTGGTGAACAGCGAACGCAAGAAAACCTCCGGTAACTCAGTTGAATTAGTCTACCACAAACTTGGGGGAATCTATGCGATTGGTTGGCTCACCCGTGTTTGAGCTACCGTTCCGCCGAGTCCTCTTCGTCAGGCGCGAATCTTCCGGCATGACCTCGGTGGGCTCCTCTGTCGCGATCTCTTCCAGCGACGGATGGTCGATCTCGTGCATCTCGTCCTCGACGATCTCGTCCTGATCGTCGCGAACGTCCGTGGTGGTGGCCTCGTCGTAGCCCTGGGCGTAGTCGGTCGGCAGGATGTCCTGGTCCGCCCAGTCCTCGTCCATGTCGAGCTCGTTGGGAGTGGTCATCAACTCGATGTGCTCTATCTCCTCGTGCTCCCGGTGGTCTCAAGGTGAGGGTGGGGGAATGTCAGGGCCTCGTCAACGTCGGTCTGCTTCGTCGATCTCGATGTCGCGTTCGAATGCGTCCGTATCACCGGCGATGTGCGATGTACCCTCGCTTCGCGCCTCGATAAGCTCGTCGAGGTTGTGTATCTCCTCTTTGTCCTGTCGGAGTCGGTCCTTTTTCATCGGGGTAATCCTCTACAATATAGAGTTACCCGGCCCCGCAAAGGTTTACGCTCTGCACATTAGTGGAATACATGACTTGACAGCAATGGACTCAAATGGTATTGTATACGCAGTGTAGGGTTTAAGCTCTGCCGTATGCGGTGTACAATCGACAGTGCAAGCGGGCTGATTGGCGCAGCGGCAAATTGTCAATTGTAAATAGGCAATTGTAGATCGGAGGTGGCGAGATGAGGCTGGATAAGCTCACGATCAAGGCACAGGACGCGGTTCAGGACGCGCAGCACATAGCCGACGAAAACCGGCCAGCAGCAGGTCGAACCGGAGCACCTTCTGCTCGCGCTGCTCCGGCAGGAGGGCGGGGTAGTCGGCCCGATCCTGCAGAAGCTGGGCGCGAACCCGGCGACGCTCGCCGGCCAGGTGCAGGCTGACATCGACAAAATGCCCAAGGTTTCCGGCGGCGCGGGCGCGTATATCAGCCCGCGGCTCAAGCGCGTGTTCGAGTTGCCGACGCAGGAGGCCGAGCGGCTCAAGGACGAGTATATCAGCACCGAGCACCTGCTCATCGGCATCGCGGCCGAGGGCGGAACGGCCGCGCAAGACGCTTGCCGCCGTCGGCGCGACTCGTGACGCCATCTACGCCGCGATGGCCGAAGTCCGCGGCACCCAGCGCGTCACCGACCAGAACCCCGAGGACAAATACCAGGCGCTGGAGAAATACGGCCGCGACCTCACCGAAGAGGCCCGCAAGGGCAAGCTCGACCCGGTGATCGGCCGCGACGAGGAGATCCGGCGCGTCATCCAGGTCCTCTCGCGCCGCACCAAGAACAACCCGGTGCTGATCGGCGAGCCGGGCGTCGGCAAGACCGCAATCGTCGAGGGCCTCGCGCAGCGCATCGTCAACGGCGATGTCCCCGAAGGCCTCAAGAACAAGCGCGTGGTCGCGCTCGATCTTGGGCGGGCTGATCGCGGGCACGAAGTATCGCGGCGAGTTCGAGGACCGGCTCAAGGCCGTCCTCAAGGAGATCAAGGAGGCCGAGGGCGAGATCATTCTGTTCATCGACGAGCTGCACACGATAGTCGGCGCGGGCGCGGCCGAGGGCGCGGTGGACGCCTCCAACCTGCTCAAGCCGATGCTCGCGCGCGGCGAGCTGAAGTGCGTCGGCGCGACCACGCTCGACGAATATCGCAAGCACGTCGAGAAGGACGCGGCCCTGGAGCGCCGGTTCCAGCCGGTGATGGTGAACCCGCCCTCGGTCGAGGACACCATCGCGATCCTGCGCGGCCTCAAGGAGCGCTACGAGGCCCACCACGGCGTGCGCATCAAGGACGCGGCGCTGGTTTCGGCGGCGGTGCTTTCCGACCGCTACATCGCCGACCGGTTCCTGCCGGACAAGGCCATCGACCTGATCGACGAGGCCGCGTCGCGGCTGCGAATCGAGATCGACAGCATGCCCACGGAGATCGACGAGGTCGAGCGCCGCATCCGCCAGCTCGAAATCGAGCGGGAGGCGCTGAAGAAAGAGACCGACGAGGCCTCGAAGAAGGGGCTGGAGAAGCTCGAAAAGGAGCTCGCCGACCTGCGAGAGCGCTCGGACGAGATGAAGGCGCACTGGCAGAACGAGAAGGACGGCGATCGCGCACATCCGCGAGATCAAGGCGCGCATCGAGCAGGCGAAGAGTGATGAGCTGACCGCCGAGCGCACGGGCGAACTCGCCAAGGCCGCCGAGCTGCGGCACGGCACGATCCCCGAGCCTCGAGCGCGAGCTTGAGGAGCAGGACGCGCGCCTGACCGAGCTTCAGAGCAAGCAGAAGATGCTCAAGGAAGAGGTCGACGAGGAAGACATCGCCGAGGTCGTCAGCAAGTGGACCGGCATCCCCGTCACGCGCCTGGTCGAGGGCGAGATCGAGAAGCTGATCCACATGGAGGAGCGGCTGGAGGAGCGCGTGGTCGGCCAGGACGCGGCGGTCGAGGCCGTCTCCAACGCCGTCCGCCGCGCGCGGGCGGGCCTGCAGGACCCGAACCGTCCCATCGGCAGCTTCATATTCATGGGCCCGACCGGCGTCGGCAAGACCGAGCTTGCGCGGGCGCTGGCGGAGTTCCTGTTCGACGACGAGCGCGCGATGGTGCGCATCGATATGTCCGAGTTCATGGAGAAGCACTCGGTGGCGCGGCTGATCGGCGCGCCTCCCGGCTATGTCGGCTACGAAGAGGGCGGCTACCTCACCGAGCACGTGCGCCGCCGGCCCTACAGCGTGGTGCTGTTCGACGAGATCGAAAAGGCGCATCCCGACGTCTTCAACGTGCTGCTGCAGATCCTCGAAGACGGCCGCCTCACCGACGGCCAGGGCCGCACGGTCGATTTCCGCAACGTCGTGATCATCATGACCAGCAACATCGGCTCGGAGATGATCCGCGAGCACAACATGATGGGCTTCCGGCAGGCGCGGGCGGACCGCTCGGACCAGGAAGAGCTATCGCGCAAGGTAATGGACGCGCTGCGCGCAGCAGTTCAGGCCGGAGTTCCTCAACCGCATCGACGAGATCATCGTCTTCAACTCCCTGAGCGAAAAGGACATCGAGCGGATCGTGGACATCCAGGTCGCGCATGCTCGAAGCGCCGCCTCGCCGACAAGCATCTGGAGCTGGAGCTCACTCGCCGCGGCGAAAGCGTCCTGGCCAAAAAAGGCTACGATCCCGATCTACGGCGCCCGCCCCCTCAAGCGCGCCATCCAGCGCGAGATTCAGGACAAGCTCGCGATGAAGCTGCTCGAAGGGCAAGTTCAAAGAGGGCGACAAGATCATCGTGGACGCCGACGAGGACGGCGAGATCGTATTCGAACACGCTGGGACTGGCGAGCCGGTACCGGCAGTCTAGCCGATTATACGTCCTATCTGTCCTATTGGTCCTATCAGTCTCATACGACTTATAGGACCAATAGGACGTATACTTCGCCTCAGCGGAGGCGGCAGTGTGGACTCCATCTTCGCGACCTGCTGAGCAGAGAAGTGCGTGGGCCCGCATGTCAACCCCGGCCTACAGCTCCCTCACCTTCACGTTCTTGAACCACACCTTCCCCCCGTGCGCCTGGAAGCCGATGTGGCCGGCGCGGGCCCAGTCCTTGAGGGGCTTGTCGTACTTGTTATTGGTGCCGTCGGGGTTCTTGTGAGCCTCGGTCCAGTTATCGAGGTTCGCGGTCGTCACACGCTTGCCGTTGAGCGCGATGACGATCATGCTGCCCAGGCACTTGATATCGACCGTATTCCACTCCAGCGCGGGCTTCATCGTGTTCTCGGTCGGGGCCAGCGCGTCGTAGAGGGCGCCGCAGTCGTGCTTGTCCACCTTCTCCTTGCCGGCGCAGTCCAGCACCTGCATCTCAAAGCCGGTCTGGACGGGGTCGCCCGAGGTCGGCCCAGCGGAAGAAGATGCCGCTATTCGTGCCCTTATCGACCATGAAGTCGCACTTGAACTCGAAGTTGCCGAACGTCTGCTTGGTGTATTCGTAGCCGTGGCCCTTGACGGTGTAGCACATCGCATTGTCGTCGATGATCCAGCAATCAGGAGTCTTGTCGGTGCACTCCCAGCCGTTCCACGTCTTGCCGTCCCAGAGCAGAGTCCAGCCTGCTGCCTTCTCCTGCGGGGTGAGCGATGTTGTCGGGGTAGGCGACAGCCGGAGCCGCGGCAGGCGCCGCCGTGCAGCACGTCGCGGCGAACCCCGGCGCGGCCGCAAGCCGCGAGCATGATGCAGATGATGACGAGCGTTAGCGTTCTCACTTGGATCCTCCTTGCTGCTTGGGAGCTTCAGGCTGCGCAAGCGGCTTGATCTTGATATTCTTGAACCACACCTTGGTGCCGTGGTTCTGCAGAGCTATCTGCCCGACTCGGGGCATATCTTTGTAGGCCACGGTGAACTTGTTCGGCGATCCGTCCGGGGCCTTGCCTGGGGTCGTCCACTCGTTGAGGTTCATCGTAGCTACGATCTCTTCGTTCAGGTCGACCTTGATGACGTTGTCGCGGCAGTAGATCGGTCAGATTCTGCCAGACGCCGGCCCCTCTACAATAGTTCCTAGACGGGGCGACCGCGTCGTAGATTGCCCCGCACGAGTGCTTGCCGGGCTTTCCGGCCTCCGGCTTGTAGATCTGGATTTCGATCCCGCGGCAGTCCTTGTCGGTCTTGACCGGCCTCCTCAAGAACACTCCGCTGTTGGTGGACTTGTCCTCCTTGAAATCGACCGACAGCATAAAGTCGCCGAACTGCTCATCGGTGATCAAGTAGTCGCTCTTGCCGGGGACGGCCGCGATGGTTCCGTCCTGGATGGTCCAGTTCTTCATCGATGTGGCCGCATGCCAGCCTGTCAGCGACTTGCCGTCGAACAGCAACTTCCAGCCATCGGCCTTCTCCTCTTCGGTGAGCGTGTTATCCGTTGCCCACGCCGTGGCGCAGGCGAGCAGCATCAGGCCGCACGCCGCCAATACCGCGCATACTCTCATGCTTACCAAACCCCTGCTTTCACGTGCTATAATAGTCCTGCGACCTGCCGGCCGCATCCAGGTTGATACTTCTACGCACCGGCGCGAACTTCCTGATGCGCAGTTCACTTTTTCGGTGCCGAATAAGGGATACGAATGGCATATCCGGTCAATCGAATGAGAAGGCTTCGCCGCTCCGAGACGCTCAGGCGGATGGTGCGCGAGGTGAGCGTATCGGTGGACGACCTCATCTGCCCGCTCTTCGTCACGCATGGGCTGGATGTGAAGCTGCAGATACCTTCCATGCCGGGTGTGTTCCACTTCTCGGTTGACGCGCTCGTCAAGGAAGCCAGGGAGCTGGCCGATCTCGGCATACCCGGCGGTGCTGCTGTTCGGGCTGCCCGCGGCCAAGGACGATGTCGGCTCCGAGGCGTATTCGCCCGAGGGGATCGTCCAGAGGGCCGTCCGCACGCTCAAGAAGGCGGTGCCCGATCTCGTTGTGATCACGGACGTCTGCCTCTGCGAATACACCTCGCATGGCCACTGCGGCATCGTGCGCGACGGCGAGGTCGTCAACGACGAGACCCTCGATCTCATCGCGCGCACCGCGCTCTCGCACGCTCAGGCGGGGGCGGACATCGTGGCGCCGTCGGATATGATGGACGGCCGCGTGCTGGCGATCCGCGACACGCTCGACGAGAGCGGCTTCACCGATACGACCGATCATGTCCTACGCGGCCAAGTTCGCCTCGGCGTTCTACGGGCCGTTCCGGGACGCGGCCGGCTGCGCGCCGCAGTTCGGCGACCGCGCGACCTATCAGATGGACCCGCCCAACCGCCGCGAGGCCATGCAGGAGATCGCGTTCGACATCGACGAGGGCGCGGACATCGTGATGGTCAAGCCGGCGCTGTCCTATCTCGACATCATCGCCGACGCTCGCGCCGCGTTCGACGCTGCCGATAGCGGCCTACAACGTCTCCGGCGAGTATTGCATGGTCAAGGCGGCGGCCGAGAGCGGCTTCATCGACGAGCGCCGCATCGTCGACGAAATCCTCACGTCCATCAAGCGCGCCGGCGCGGATATGATCATCACCTACCACGCCAGGGACTTCGTGGCGTGGCAGGGCGGCGAATAGGCGGCTGCCATATCGGTAGGACACTTCCCGCCTCGCGTCGAAACATTACCTCGTCATGCGTCGTAAAGTATATGGTGCAGGATCGTCTGCTACCTTCGGAGGGACTGCTTGCTCAGAGTAGACCGGCTGGTCAAATACTATAAGAAGACGCTCGCGGTGGACGGGCTGTCGTTCTATGTCGGTGACGGCGAGATCGTCGGGCTGCTGGGGCCCAACGGCGCCGGCAAAACGACAATCCTGCGCTGCATTACCGGCATCGTCCAGATGACCGAGGGCAGCATCGAGGTCGATGGGATCGATCTGACCAAGAGCGAGGAAGCACGTCAAGCGCCGCATCGCGTTCGTGCCCGAGGTGCCGACGCCCTACGAGATGCTCACCGTCTGGGAGCACCTGCGCTTCATCGCGATGGCATATCAGACGATGGACCGCTTCGAGGAGCGCGCGGACGACGCTCATGCGCCGCTTCGACCTCTACGATAAGCGCAACGACCTCGTGCTGAGCCTCTCCAAGGGCATGAAGCAGAAGCTCGCGATAGCCTGCGCGTTTGTCCACGAGGCGACCACGATCCTGCTCGACGAGCCACTCATCGGCATCGACCCCAAGGGCACGCGCGAGCTCAAGGATATGATCGCCGACGCCAAGGCCCGCGGCGGTTCGATTCTCATCAGCACTCACATGCTCGATACGGCCGAGCACCTCTGCGACAGGATCATCATCCTGCGGCAGGGCCGGATACTGGCGGAGGGCAACCTGGCGGAACTGCACGAGCGGGCGAAGATGGGCAAGGACGCCACACTCGAAGACGTGTTCCTCACTCTGACGGAAGAGAGCAGCGCCGTTGAAGCCACTACTCTATCTTGAGATCAGGCAGTTCCTCAACTCGCTGAAGAACACTGCCCGCAGCCCCAAGCGCCTGATTCCCGCGCTGATAATCGCCGCGTGCTTCTTCTCGTGGTTCTTGAACATGGCGCTGCTGCTTACGGGCGCGTCGCAGTTTGGGCGCCACAACCTGTCCAGGATAATCAACGCGCCCGAACACGCGCCGATCTTCCATGCGGGCGCGTTTCTGCTGCTGTGTTTCGGCAGTCTGGCTGTCATGTACCAGGCGTTTTCGAGCGGTTCGATGATCTTCTCGATAGCGCACATCGATTTTCTGTTCCCGACGCCGATCTCCCGCCGGTCGGTGCTTCTGATCAAGCTGATCAAGGACTATCTGAAGTACGCGTTCTGGATCGCGTTTTTCGTGACGTTCATGGGCATGCCCGCCACGGCCGCGATGAGACTGAGCCTGTTTCCGGGGGGGCTGCTGAGCATCGCGGCGCTGACGGCGTATATGCTGTTCATCGTCAATCTTGCCCACACCGTCAACATCGTCTTTACTTTCGGCTACGAGAGGCTCAGGCAGGTCGGCAGGGCTATCAAGCTCGTGCTGGGCCTGACCATTGTCTCCGCGCTCGCGCTTGCGGGATTCCAATATATGCAGTCGGGCGGCGACTGCTATCTCAGCGTGGTTTGCGCTGCCGATTCCCCCGTCATCAAGACCGTCTTCATGCCGGCGGACTGGTGCGCGAGCCTTGCGATTGCGCCGCTGGTGCCTCCGAGCTATGCCGATCTGACGCATCTGGGCCTGCTGTGGGTGCTTGCGGCGGCGAGTTTCGTGGCTGCTGATCTCGCGCAGGGAGAACATCTACGAGCCTTCTCTCGGCATAAGCGCGAAGATGACCAAGATGCGCCAGGCGATGAGAGCGGGCGACGCCACCGCGCTGCGCGTGGAGATGATGAATGAGAAGGGCAGAAGACCGCGGGATGGCTGATGATCCCGCCGTTCGGGCGCGGCGCGGTCGCGCTGTTGTGGAAGGGACTGCTCACGCGCTACAGGATGTCCCTGAACCAAATCATCGCCATGATCGTGCTGCCGGCGCTGCTGTGCTACCTGCTTCAGACGTTCATCCCGCTCAACGAGATCCGGAAGTATCTCCCGGTCATACTGGTCTACCTGTCGTTCGTGCTTTCGATAACCGCCCAGCCGCAGGTGCGTTCCGAGCTCAAGCACGCCAACATACTCAAGTCCATGCCCATAGCGCCCTGGAAGGTGATGCTGGTGCAGTCGGTGAACGGGGCGGCGTATCTGTCGGCCGGCATTCTGATGTTCGCGGCGTCGATGTGGATATTCGTGCCGCTGGCGCGCAACGAGATACTCTATGCGAGCGCGCTGGGCTCCCCGTTCCTGGGCTTTTCGTGCATATCGGCGACGATCATACCGGCGCTGATCTATCCGGATATGCGTGATTCGGCGCAGAACTTCTTCTGCAATCTGATCGGGTTTATGCTCATCTCGATCGTGATCGTGCCCACGGTAATGATGGGCGTGGTGTTCTTCGGTGTGCTTGATATCTCCCTCTATCTGGCGCTGATCCCGCTGTGCGCGGTGAATTTGCTGATCGGCGCGGCGGGCGTCGCCGTCGCCGGCGCGATCTTCCGCAGATTCGACCCAACGAGCGAGTAGAACACCCTCCCCTCCGAGGGGAGGGTTGGGGTCCTTCGAACTTCGGACCTCGAACTTCGGACCTCGAACCTCGTACCTCGAACCTCGTACAAAGAGAGCTCCCCAGCCCTTTCGGACTGGGGAGGAGAAAAGAGGGTGGGAAGGTTTGCTACTTAATATACGACACAGCGAACCGGATTGTTCCATCCGTCACCAACTATTCCTGATCAATGCGGAATTCGAGCTTCGAACTTCGGATACGTCGAACCCCGTACAAAAAGAGATCCCCGGCCCTTTCGGACCGGGGAGGAGAAAAGAGGGTGGGAAGGTTTGCTAGTTTATATACGACGCAGCGATTGGGTTTGTTCCACCCATCCTTCATCAAATTTGCCGAGAATTTGCCCGTGTGGTACAATCGGAGTGCGCGCCAAAAGATGCTGAAGAGAGCTGTTTCGGGATTTCGAGCGCGCGCAGGCCAGTCGCCTCACACACACGTCTGGCGACCGGGGGCGGGTTTTGAGTTGTATATGGCCAAATCCCGAAACTGCCGCCAACTGATACTCAAAGGACTTACACATGCCGCTTGTTGTGGGCGTTTCCTTCAGAAGGGTAGGCAAGGTCTACTACTTCGACCCTGGCCAGCTCCAGCTCCACGAGGGTGACTTCGTCATAGCCGAGACCGCGCGGGGCGTGGAGTTCGGCGAGGTCATGCTCGAACCAAGGGACCTGCCCGACGAGGAACTGGTCGCCCCGCTCAAGAAGGTCGTTCGGCTTGCCACCGGCGACGATCTCGAACGCGAGGCCGCCAATAGCGAGCGCGAGACGCACGCCTATGAGGTCTGCGAGCGCAAGATCGCCGAGCACAAGCTCCCGATGAAGCTGCTTGAGGCCGAGTTTGCCTTCGATGGCTCCCAGGTCACGTTCTCGTTCTCCGCTGACGGGCAGGATCGATTTCCGCGACCTCGTGAAGGACGTGGCGGGCGCGCTCAAGACCAAAGTCCAGCTCCACCAGATCGGCGTTCGCGACGAGGCCAAGCTGATCGGCGGATATGGGACCTGCGGGCGGCCGCTGTGCTGCGCGACGTTCCTCAGCGCGTTCGATCCGATCTCGATGAAGATGGCCAAGGACCAGAGCCTCTTCCTTAACCCCGCCAAGTTCTCCGGCTCGTGCGGTAAGCTGATGTGCTGCCTGCGCTACGAGCACGATTTCTACAAGCGGTCGCAGAAGTGCTTCCCGGCGGTCGGGGCGATATCTGCAGCTCGAGCAGGGCCGGGCGAAGGTGATCGATGTCAACTTCGTCAGCGGCGTCATCACGCTGCAGACCGAGGATGAAGTCCAACTCCACATGCCCGCAAGCAAGCTGAACATGGAGGGCCTCTGCCGCCGTCACGGCATCGCCTGCACCATGTCCGAACAGCACTGCGAACCGCTCAAGGCCGATCCTGACGCGCCCGAGGCGTCCAACGATGAGCCGGAAGAGGCCGAAGACGATGCCGAGCCGGACGTCATCGAGGCCGAGCAGCCCGACGAGGAGGGCACGGTCGCAATTGCCCGATCGAAGGCCGAGCGCGACGCTTCTCCGACCCAGAACGAGTCGCCCAAGCAGCCCAACGGCGAAGCGAGATCGAATCGGAGCCGCCGCAGCGGCCGCTGGCGAGGCAGGAGGCAGGGTGGGCCGTCCAACGGCGGGTCCCAGAACGGCGGTTCACAGAACGGCGGCGCGCAGAACAGCGGCGGGGAGCACAAGTAATGCCGATCTACGAATTCGAATGCCGCGCGTGCAAGGAGCCGTTCGAGCTTATGACCAGCTTCAGCCGCGTCGGCGAGGCGAAATGCCCCAAGTGCGGCTCAAGCAAGGTCCATCGTCTGATGTCCACGTTCGCCGCGCACGCATCCGGCGGCTCGTCACACGATCACAGCGGCGGCGGTTGCGCAAGCTGCGCATCGGGCAACTGCGCAACGTGCAGGCATTAGAACCGATCTCGGCCAGGCGTGGTATAATCGTACTGGAGGCGAGAGATATGGCCATAAGAGCGCATTATGATGGGAAGACCATCGTCCCAGAGGAACCGGTGGACCTGCCGGTCAACCAGCCTCTGGAGATCGAGTTCCGCGTCGTCGAAGACAGGCTCAGCGACGAGGAGATCAAGCGGCGGCGGGCGGCACTGAGGCGCTTCGCGGCACGGGTTGCCAATGATCCGGAGATACCGCTGGAGGCGACGCGGCGAGAAAACATGTACGAGCCGCCGAGAGGGCTATGAGATACCTCGTTGACACCAGCGTGCTTCTCAGGTGGTCGCATCCCGACAGGACGATCACGACTTGTGCACAAAGGTCGTGGACGGGCTCATGGAGAACCGACAGGCCCCCTGTATCTGCGCTCAAGTGCTGATTGAGTTCCGGTGCGTGTCCACGCGCCCGCGCGACGTTAACGGCTTAGGCATCTCAGCACTTGAGGTTAGCGGCCGTACGGCGGACCTTCGCGGTATCTTTACCTGCCTTCCCGAACCGCCGGATATGGCTGATCGTTGGGAGTCGATAGTTGACAAGTATTCAGTCATCGGCAAGCCGTGCCATGACGCGCGCTTGGTTGCGTTGATGCTCGCACACGGCATCACGCACCTGCTCACTCTGAATCCCTCGGACTTCACCCGCTACTCCGAGATCACCGCTGTCACTCCCCAAGAACTCGCCTGAGGAAGGAACCACGCCTCCGCACGGCGAACTCCCGCTTAGGCTCACCGAACGAGATCCCGTGCGGCGCAGTAACACTGGCGTCGCCTGAACTTCCGACTTTTGACTTTCGACTTTCAACTGCCATGAGGGTGGAATGAGCAACCAGACCTATTATGTAACCACTGCTATCTACTACGTGAATGACGTGCCTCACATCGGCAACGCCTACGAGGCGATCATGGCCGACGTCATCACGCGATACCACAGGCTCAAGGACGAGGACGCGTTCCTGCTGACCGGCACCGACGAGAACGCCATCAAGGTCGTGGCCGCGGCGGCTGAGCGCGGGATCCCGACCCAGGAGTATGCCGATCAGCTCTCCGAAGACTTCAAGCGGGTCTGGCAGGAACTCGGTGTGCAATACGACGACTTCATCCGCACCACCGAGCCGCGTCACGTTCGCGTTGTCGAGGCCATATTCAACCGACTGCTCGACCAGGGCGACATCTACGCAGGCCACTATGAGGGCTGGTACTGCGTCCCCGACGAGACATTCTTCACGGAGTCCGACCTGGTCGACGGCAAGTGCCCGGAGTGCAGGCGCGCTGTCGAGTGGGTCGATGAAGAGAACTACTACTTCAAGCTTTCGGCATACGCGGACAGGCTGCTCGAGTATATCGAGTCACACCCAGAGTTCCTGCAGCCCGAGTTCCGCCGCAACGAGGTCATCAGCTTCATCGAGCAGGGCCTGAGGGACGTTTCGCTGACCCGCGCCAATAGCGGCTGGGGGATTCCTGTCCCCGGCGATCCCGACAAGGTGATCTATGTCTGGTTCGACGCGCTGATCAACTACATCAGCGCGATCGGCTATCTGGCTGACGACGAGCAGTTCAAGCGCTTGTGGCCGGCGGATCTGCAGCTCGTGGGCAAGGACATATTTGTCCGGTTCCACTGCACGTTCTGGCCCGCGATGCTGATGGCATTGGGGATAGAGCCGCCGAAGGTCGCTCTTCGGTCACGGTTTCTGGATGATCGACGGCGAGAAGATCTCCAAGTCCAAGGGCAACGCTATCTCGCCCGGCAAGCTCGCGCAGGACCTGGCTGACGAGTCCGGCGCGGCGCCTGACGTGTGCCTTGATGCGATGCGCTACTTCCTCGCGCGCGAGGTGCCGTTCGGACAGGACGGCGACTTCTCGTTCAAGTCCTTCCGAAACCGCTTCAACTCCGATCTCGCCAACGATCTCGGCAACCTGCTCAATCGCACGCTGAGCATGCTCGGCAAGTACTTCGACGGTGTGATTCCCGACCCCAAGGGCTTCTCCGGCGGCCTGAGCGGTGTGATCGCAGACGCCTCGAACGCGGCAAGGGAATCGTGCGACAGGCTGGAGTTCACGCGCGCCCTCGAATCGATCTGGCAGATGATCGGCGCGGGCAACAAGTACATCAACGATTCCGAGCCCTGGACTCTCGCCAAGAACGATAAGACAGATGAACTCGCCGGCGTGCTCTACTCCGCGCTTGAAGTCGCCCGCGCGGCGGCGATCATGGTCTCGCCGTTCATGCCCGCGACCGCGCGCGAGATCGCCCGCCAGCTCGGAATCGGCGATGCATTCTCGTCGCAGCAGTGGGCCGACATCGCTCGCCGAAAAGCCGTTCAAGCCCGGCACGAAAACGCAGGGCCCCGACCCGATATTCCCGAGACTGGGATCGAAGAAGAAAGAGGAGGCCGTCAAAGTGACCGATCAACCGCAGGAAGCTCCGAAACCCGAGCCGGCTGAGGACCAGATATCCTACGACTACTTCAGCAAGCTCAACATCCGCATCGCCGAGGTGAAGAGCGCCGAACGCGTCGAGGGCGCTGACAAGCTGCTCAAGCTCGACGTCGATCTCGGCGACGAGGTCCGGCAGATCGTCGCCGGCATCGCGCAGCAATATGACCCGGATCGCTTATCGGCCGCAAGATCGTGCTGCTCGCCAACCTGGAACCAGCCAAAATCCGCGGCGTAGTCTCCAACGGCATGCTTCTTGCCGCAAGCGACCCCGAGGGCCACGCCGTCCTTCTTCAGCCGGACTCTGACGTGCCCGCCGGCTCAAAGGTCAAGTAGCTAGCCGACAGGTGGGGAGGTAATGGGCAGGAAAGCAACTCTGGCACTACTCGCCGCGCTGGGTCTGCTGCTTACCGCCGAGTTCTTCTTCTCGCTGAAGTGGCGGATGGAGCACGACTCGCCCATTCTGCTCTACCTGGCCTGGCTCATCGATCGCCGCCACCTCGTTCCCTATCGCGACCTGTTCGACGTCAACACCCCCGCCACTTATGCGCTTTACGCGCTCGTGGGCCGGGTGTTTGGCTATGGCGATCTCGGCTTCCGCGTCGCCGATCTTACCATGCTGACAGCCATCCTGGCCACGATGTGGTTCTGGATGCGCAGGTTCGGCGCGGCCTGCGCATGGTGCGCGGTGTTCTGTTTCGGACTGCTCTTTCTGAGGCTAGGCGTGCAGGGCGGCCTGCAGCGCGACTTCGTCCTCATCCTGCCCATCAGCGCCTCGGTTCTGATCGCCGCCGGTTCGCGGCGGTCGGTGTCCAGAACGTTTGCCATCGGCTTACTGTTCGGCATTGCCGCCTCGATCAAGCCCCAGGCGGCGATCGGCCTGCCGGTGGCGCTGTGGTTCTGCCTGCGACAGAGCGACCCGCCCGGCAAGTCGCAAGTCGCGTGGCCCCTGCTCGCGGGCTTGTCGGTGGCAGGCTTCGCGCTGCCGCTGGCGGCGACGTGCTTCTATCTCCTGCGCGTCGGCGCCCTGGGCAGCTTTTTGGACATCGCCCGCAACTACTGGCCGCTCTACGGAAGGCTCGCCTCCAACACGCACGCGGTGGCGGGGCCGGCCGGCGCCGTGGTGCGAGGCCTGTTCCTGCTGCAGGGAATTGCGTCCTTTGGCCCCTACGCCGTATGGGCGCTGGCGGCTGTTGCCGGCGTTCTTACGGTTCTCCGCTCGCGCCCATCTACCCGAACGCGACACGCAGTCTGCCCGGCTGATCGGCGGAATGGCCACCGCCTATGCGATCTACCCTGCCTTTGGCGGCCAGTTCTGGGACTACCACTGGCTGCCGTTTACGTTCTTCGCGGTCGCGGCCGGGTCGCTGTGTCTTGCCGGGCACGGCGAACAGCGCCGTCGGACGGATCGCCTGCTGCCCGCGCTGATGCTCGTTCTGGCTGTTCTGATCACGATCCGCCCACCCGCCATCTTCCTTAACCAGGTATCGGGTCGCGGCGCCAACATCCCCAAGGACGGCCGGGTCGATGCAATCGCGTCATATCTGAAGACGCATCTCAGGCCGGGCGATACGGTGCAGCCGCTCGACTGGACCGGCGGGGCCGTCCACGCGATGCTTATCGCGCGCGCGGTGCCGGCCACGAGGTTCATCTACGACATTCATTTCTACCACAGCATTTCCGATCCTTGCATCCAGGGTCTGAGAGAGGAATTCGTCTCGCGAATGACTGCGTCGCGGCCGCGGTTCGTAGTGGAGATCGTCGGCCCGTGCAAGCCTTGGGTCTCTGGACCGGACACTACTCGCAGCTTTCCGGCACTGGAGCGGCTCATGCGCTCGACCTACACCCCCGTCCAGCGCGGCAACGGCTACATCATCTATCGGATCAGGCAGGAAAACCCCTGAACCATTTGACTCCCCGCCCCCGCTGGCTGTATCATTGCAGCGAGGATACGCGCTCTATTGCAGCGAGGATACGCGCTCTATTGCAGCGAGGATACGCGCTCTATTGCAGCGAGGATACGCGCTCTATTGCAGCGAGGATACGCGCTCTATTGCAGCGAGGATACGCCATGGAAAAGCAGATACTATCGACATACTCGCTCGCGACGCCCGCACCACCCCGGCCAAGATCGCCGTCATGCTCGGCAAGCACGAGGATGACGTCGCCAAGGCCATCGACGACATGGAGAAGCGCGGCATCATCCGGCGCTACAAGACCGTCATCGACTGGGACAAGGCCGGCCAGCGAGCGCGTTTTCGCGTTCATAGACGTGCGGGTCACGCCCAGCCGCGGTGTGGGTTACGACGAGATCGCCAAGCGCATCTACAGATACCCGGAGGTCCACTCGGTCTATCTCGTTTCCGGCGACTACGACCTGCGGGTGGTCGTGCGAGGGCAAGACCATGCAGGAGGTTGCGTTCTTCGTGGCCGAGCGACTCGCGCCGCTGGAGGGCGTGCTCTCCACCAGAACCAATTTCCTGCTCAAGAAGTATAAGGACGACGGGGACATATTCGAGGATCAAAGCGAGGACTACCGCCTCCCCGTCGCCCCATGAAGGGAATTACGAATGACGAAATACGAAATACGGGAAGTGCACGCCGCCGAGCCAACTCGTATTTCGTAATTCGCAATTCGTATTTCGTCATTATGCTATGAAGCCTATATCCGAGATAGTTAAATCCACGCCTGCGTCGGGGATACGCAGGTTTTTTGATGTTGTCTCGAAGATGCCCGAGGCGATCTCGCTCGGCGTCGGCGAGCCGGACTTCGCCACGCCCTGGCGCGTGCGCGAGGCGTGCATCTACTCGCTGGAGCGCGGCCGCACCGGCTACACGTCCAACTACGGCCTGTAGAGCTCCGCGTGGCTATCGCCGCCTACCTTCGCAAGCACGAGAAGCTGGAATACAACCCCGAGAACCAGATCCTGATCACGGTCGGCGTCAGCGAGGCGATGGACCTCGCGATGCGCGCGCTGCTCAACCCCGGCGACGAGGTCATCTGCCCGGAGCCGTGCTACGTGTCGTACAAGCCCTGCATCCTGTTCGCGGGCGGCGTGCCGGTCACGATCCCGACCACGCAGGAGACGGCATTCCGCGTCGAGCCCGAGCTGCATCCGCGCCGCGATCACGCCCAAGACCAAGGCGATTCTGGTCAGCTATCCGTCAAACCCCACCGGCGCGGTCGCCACGCGCGAGCTTCTGGAGCAGATCGTCGCCATCGCTCGCGAGCACGATCTCTATATCATCACCGACGAGATCTACGACCGCCTCACCTACGACGGCCGCCACACCTGCCTGCCGACGCTGCCCGGCGCCTACGACCGCACGATCTATCTCAACGGCTTCTCCAAAGCCTACGCGATGACCGGCTGGCGGATCGGCTACGCGGCGGGCGATCCCGACGTCATCGAGGCGATGATGAAGATCCACCAGTATACGATGCTGTGCGCGCCGATGATGGGCCAGATGGCCGCGCTGGAGGCGATCAGCAACGGCTACGATGACAGCCAGGAGATGATCGAGCAATACGACCAGCGCAGGCGGGTGATCGTCAAGGGTCTCAACGACGCCGGCCTCGAGTGCCTGATGCCGGGCGGAGCGTTCTACGCGTTCCCGTCGATCCGGCAGACGGGTCTCAGCTCCGACGAGTTCTGCGGAGCGGCTGCTTGATGAAGAGAAGGTCGCGGTTGTGCCGGGCAATGCGTTTGGCGAGTGCGGCGAAGGCCATATCCGGTGCTCGTACGCGACTTCTATAGATAAGATCGAGCAAGCTCTGGAGCGGATAGCTCGGTTCGTGAAGAAGAATTGAGGGAGTTAAGGATGACCTTCAGACACGTTCTGTTATGTGTGATCGCGGCGCTGGCGCTGGCCTCCGCGGCGGTCTGCCGAGAGCAACCGATCAAGGACCAGGCCACGTGCTACACCACCTGGGATCAGAACTACTTCTACCTCGCGTTCAAAGTCGACAGCCCCGACGTCCGCGCCACTCAGTCGAAACCCAATATGGACCTTACCGGCGACGACTCCGTCGAGTTCTACATCGAGACCGACAACAAGCACTCGCATGAAGATCACGCCCGCGTGCTCCTCGATGGCGGTTTCGGCCGCGGGAGGATCGCGTTTCAGTGCAGGTGACGACGCCGGCGCTTTCGATCCCACGCCCGCATTCACGTTCAAATACGGAGCGACCGTTCAGGGCACCGCTCAACAACCCTGACGACATCGACATGGGCTACAACGTCGAAATGGCCATCCCCTGGGCGCTGCTGAAGACCAGCGGACCGTCGACGGGCGCGATGATGAGCTTCAATGTCATCGTCCGCAGTCACGGCGATAAGGCCGGCAGCTTCGTGAGCCTGTCGCCGCGCGTCAAAAGCGAACAGGATGCGCTCGTGCCGGCGAAGTGGGTCAACATCGTCTTCGCCGCGCACAGTTTCGGCGTGGCAACCACCAGCGTCGGAGAAGATCCTCTCCGCGAAGTACATCGTGCGCTCGCCGCTCATCGATGGCGTCGTCAACGATCGCGAATGGCATCAGAACACCTCCTTCGCCATGGATCTGCCGATGCCGCCGGGGTTTGTCTACGAGGCGAAGTACCCGGTCCAGCGCATGGTGCTGGCGAAGTATCTCTACTGGTATCAGGCCGACCCGCGCAAGGACCTGCCCGTCGCGCACATCACCAGGCCGGACGGCTCCTCCAACCTCGTCGAGCTTCCCGACAGAGGCATCGGGCCGTGGTTCTCGGCGGACCGCGTTCAGTGGCACAAGGACGAGCTGGCCGCCATGGCCAACACCGGCTTCAGCGTCGTGCTGCCGGATTACCTCGGCGCGGCGACGGTCAGCCCGGGATTCGCCGACAAGGGCCTGGACTGCATGGTCTCCGGCCCTGGAGGAGCTTCGCAAGGAAGGCAAGCTCTATCCGATGGTCGGCATGCTTCTCGACGCGTCCCGCCTGCCCGCCGACGCCCGTGACCTTGGAAGCGAGGCGTCCCAGCGCGCATTCTACGACGCGATCAAGACCTTCTTCTCGCGAATCCCGTCCGACTTGCGCGCCTACGCCCCGGCAGCGAAGCCCAACGCCGGCCAGCCCGCGGCCATCGTATTCATTGCGGGCGCGCCATCGCTGGACAAGCTCACGCCCGCCGCGCTCGCCTACTGCTCCGACGCGTTCATCAAGGACTTCGGCTGCCCGCTCGTGTGGGCGAGCGACGCCGCTTCCGGCAGCGATGTCTGCGGCCCGATGAACCCGTCCATCACCGTCGGCGGCGTTGCCTGCACGGACGACTACGACTCGCAGTGGGAGAGCGTCCTCAAAGCGAACCCGCTGTGGATCTACTGCGACGCCTGGAACGACTTCGACACCGGCCGATGCATCTGTCCGACCCAGTCCCTCGGCACGCGCCGCGCCGATTCCACCAAAGCCCACATCAAGCGGTTTCTCGTCGCGAGGGACTACTCGGCCCGATTCCTGCGGTTCGACGTGCCCAGGGTGATCTCGCCCAGGCAGATCGCACAGGCGGAAATCACGATCCGCAACGCCGGCAACTCCACCTGGCGCGCGGTGGACGGCTATGCGCTCGGCTATCGCTGGTATCGAAACGGCCGCTACTACGGCGAGAGCAAAGTGCGCAGGCCGCTGGACGTGGACGTTGCGCCGGGCGACACGGTCACGCTCGATGTCGGCATAGCGACGGTCACGACGACCAACACCCCCATCCCGGAGGGCAACTGCGAGCTGAGGATGGAGCTTATCAGGCTCTCGGACGACAAATGGTTTTCAGCGCTGGGCGACCTGCCGCTGATGCTGCCCGTCACCATCGGCCAGCCCGCCGAGTTCGACGCGACCTTTCTCTCCTGCACCGCCCCGAACATGGTCGCGCCCAACTACGCATATCCGATGACCGTCCGCGTGCGCAATGACGGCGCCCAGCCCTGGCGCGCCGGCTCAGTGCAGCTCGAATGCCGCCTGTTCAAAGTTCCGCGCGGCGGTAGCGGTCCGGCGGTTGAAGTGCCGGTCTCGGTAATGCGGAGACCGCTCGCCAGGGGCTGCAAACCCGGTGAGATCGCCCAGTTCCAGACCGATCTCGACCTCTCTTCGAAGAAGCCGCTCGATCTGTCCGCGCCGGACAACGCCTGGACCTACCAGATCCGGTTCGATCTTCTGAATGGCACGAAGAACCCGACCCGGCTCTCCGATGCCGGCGGCCCGATCTGCGCCCGCGCAATCGACGTGTTCGCCACCGACTACGGCCCCCGGATCGTGGATTCGGACGTTCCCGAGAGCCTGCCGCCGGGCGAGTCCGTCGAGGCCAAGGTCGTCATCCGCAACACGGGCGTTGCAACCTGGGACGGCAAAAAGACGAAGATCGGCTGCCACTGGTATTCCGAGAACGGCAGCGAGCTGGACTGGGACGGCGCAGCCACTCCCATCAAGACCAAGGCCGAGCCCGGATGGGCTTCGGTCGTGACCGTGACAATCCAAACGCCCGCACAGGAGGGCAAATACGTGCTCGTCTGGGACGTCACGATGAACGACAAGTGGCTCTCGACCTACCCGCTCAGCCGTGGAGGTGACATCCTGCCTGTTGCCGTAGAGATAAAGAAAGACCAGTAGGCTGGGAGTTGAGAGGCTGAGAAGCTGGAAATTTGGAAAGTTGCGCTGTTTCGGGTGAGCTGGCAATCACGCACGAGCCCAAATCCCGAAACACCCAGGACACCGTAAGCCCTGAGTAGGCGGGGACTGGCCGCCGTATCGAAGGGGCGATCCCAGGGGGAGACGATAGTGCTTATTCGCAACCGCTGTCTGAGGGCGCTCGCCTGCATTCTCGCGATCGCCGCACTCGCATGCGCGTCCAGCGCAGTCCAGACGACCAAGCAGCTCGCAAACGGCGTTACTCTCTATCAGGAGACCAACACGACGCCCGGCGCCGAGCTTATCGTGAACTGCGTCACCGTAGATCCCAAGGTCGAGGGCGTGGCGATCAAGGCCGCCCTGTGCAGGGATGTCGTCTACACAACAGACGCGTTCAAGGGCACCGAATCCATCGCCTCCCTGACCGGCCGGCGCGGGGCGGTCGTCGGCATCAACGCGGACTTCTTTCCGATCTCGACCGACACTCCCGGCGATCCGCTCGGCGTGTGCATCATCGACGGCGAGCTGGTCAGCGAGCCCTCCGCGCGGCACGCGGTGGTCGCCATGCTCAAGGACGGCACGTTCATCTTCGACAACCCGACGTGGAGCGCGAGCCTCACCCTCTCGAACAACGTCAGCCGCCAGATCGACGGAATCAACCGCACCCGCGAAACCAACCAGCTCGTCGCATATACGAGCAAGTTCGGTCCCTCCACGCGCAGCAAGTACAAGGGCACGGAAGTCGTCTGCACAAGCGACGATCTACCCGTGCAGTGCGGCAAGACGGTCAACCTAACCGTCGCCGAGGTCCGCGCGGACTCGGTCAACACACCTATCCCCGAGGGCGGGATGGTGCTTTCCGCGGGCGGGCCGGCGGCCTCGTTCCTCGCGGCGAACCTCAAGCCGGGCGACAAGCTCACGGTCAAGTTCGATATCAAGAGCGCCGGCAATGTGGACTGGAGCCAGGCGCAGCAGGCGGTCGGCGGCCGGCCGTGGGTGCTCAAGGACGGCAAGGAATACGTCGATCTCGAATACGAGAAGATCGGCACTTCGTTTTCAAAGACCCATCACCCTCGGTCCGCGCTCGGCATCACCGCCGACGGCAAGCTGATGTTGGTAACGGTCGATGGCCGCCAGCCCGGCCTGAGCGGCGGGATCGGCCTTCCCGACCTGGCCGCGCTGATGGCGCGGCTTGGAGCGCTGCACGCGATCAACCTCGACGGCGGCGGCTCGACCACGCTCTCCTGTCGAGGTGGGGTCATCAACAGCCCCTCCGGCGGAGTGCAGCGGTCGGTTGCGGACGCCCTGCTGGTGTTCGCGGACCCGGCGCCGATGGAGGAACTTCCCAAGCTTACCATCAACATCCCAGCCGATGGCATCACCGCCGGGGCGATCACCCAGCTCTCCCTGACCTGCGGCGACGACTCGCATGCCCTGACGCAGGAACAGGCCGACAAGGTCGTCTGGGCTTCCGGCAATGGGATGGGCTTTCGTCAATCAGCAGGGCTGTTCGATGCCGATCAGGATTCGCCACGGCGAGATCATGGCCTTCTATGGTGGACAGCAGGTCACGTGCGACGTCCACATCGTGCCCGGCCCGCCCGCCAAACTCGACATCAAAGTCACGGCGGACAAAGACAATCCGCTGCTGGCGAAGACGGTCATCAGTCTGGCAGACAAGAACAACAACGACTGCGCGGGCAAGCCGGTGACGGTAACGGTCACCGGCGGCAAGGCAGACGTCGGGAGCGGTGTCATCGGCGAGAGGGGCGAGTTCGTGGCGAATGTCACGTGGGACGCGTCCGCGACGGATCGTTCGATCAAGGTGGTCTCCGGCGATCTGACCGCCACCTGGCCGGCGACCGCCCCGCCGCCTGCCCAACCCGAACAAGACCAACCGGCGAATACCCATCTGTGATAGCATGTATACATAACATAGCCGTTTCGGGATTTCAGATATGCACGGAATCGTGCACGGCCCAAATCCCGAAACATCGCAATAGCACCAGCTTGTGATGCTGAGCTGGTCTCGGCAATCGGTCCGGTCGGACTTCTGACCTCCGACCTCTGACCTCGATCCAAAAGGAGGAAGACCAATGCAAGTCCCAGACAAGGGCGTCAGGACTGCCATCATAGTCCTGGCGCTGATCATCACACTGCCCTTCGCGGCGTCCGCCACCCAGATCACGAAGCAGCTCGCGCCGGGCGTGACGCTGCTGCAGGACATCAACACCAGCTCCGGCGCGCAGCTCGTCATCAACGCGGTAACGGTCGATCCCAAGGCGCCCGGTGTCTCGTTCAAGGCGGGGATCGGCAGCGACGTGCTCTACGTCCACAATTCCTGGAAGGGCCGCGAGGCCATCAGCGAAACGACTCGCCGCAACGGCGCGCTGGTGGGCATCAACGCCGACTTCTGCTCGTTCACGGGCGATCCCGCCTCGCTGTGCATCATCAACGGTGAGCTGGTCAGCCAGCCGATCCAGAACCGCGTCGCCGTGGTGTTTTACAAGGACGGGACCGCCGCGTTCGACAATCCCACGTATAAGGCCGAGCTGACACTGGCAGACGGCGCCACGCACCCGGTCCACTGCATCGACTATCTCACTCCGCCCAACGACAGGCTGACCTTCTTTGCCGACATCTTCGGCGCGTCCACGCGGACCACTACCGCCGGAACGGAGGTCGTCTGCTCATCCGACAACCTGCCCGTTCGCTCGGGAAAGACGGTCAATCTGACCGTAACGGAGGTTCGCCCGAACACCAAGAACACCCCCATTCCGAAGGGGGGCGTGGTTCTCACCGGCAGCGGGACGGAAGCGACGTTCCTCAAAGACAACGTCAAGGTCGGCGACAAGCTCACCGTCCGGTTCGACATCGTCAGCACGAACGGCGTTGATTACACCCGCGTGGAGCAGGCCGTCAGCGGCAAGCCGTGGATTCTCAAGGACGGCAAGCGGTTCATCGACAGTGGAAACGAAGGGGTGCCGGCGTCATTTGTGAACTATCGCAACCCGCGCACCGCCGTCGGTATCACAGCCGACGGCAAGGTGATCCTGGTCACCGTTGACGGTCGCCAGAGCATCAGCCGCGGCGTGAGCCTGCAATCCCTCTCCGACATAATGAAGCGGCTCGGCGCGGTGAACGCGGTCAACCTCGACGGCGGCGGCTCGACTACGATGTCCTACCGGGGCATGGTCATAAACAGCCCGTCGGGCGGCTCGCAGAGACCCGTGCCAAACGCACTTCTGGTGTTCGCAAACCCAACCGCAACCGAGCAATTGCCCAATCTCGCGATCTCAGGAATCGGCGCGGATATCCCGGCGTGTCAGCCGACCCAGCTCTCGCTGACCTGCGGGGATGACGCCCATGCGGTCGCGTCGGACGTTCTGGACCGCGTCGTGTGGGGCACTGCCGGCGGCGGCGGTTTCGTCAATCAGCAGGGCGTTCTAAGGCCGATCCGTACTGGAAACAAGCCGCTGCGGGCGTACGATGGGGACCAGCTCGTCAGCGGCAATGCGAAGGTCGTCGGGGGCACTCCCGTCAGCATCAGCGCCAAGCTTGTCCCGGACAAGCAGAATCCGCTGCTGGCAAAGGCCGTGATCACTCTCGCGGATGCAGAGGGGAATGCGTGCGCCGCGAGGCCGGTGGTAGTCTCCATCGTGGGCGGCATTGTGGATGCCACCAGCGGCGTCACCGACGCCAAGGGTCAGCGGACCGTCTCCGTCACCTGGGACGCCTCCGCGACCGAGCGTTCGGTCAAGGCGACGTCCGGCACTCTATCGGCATCGGCCGCACCGAAATGACGAGTATCGTGGTGGCCGGTCTCCGTGCCGGCCTGAAGAGGAAACGGAATGACCCTTGAACGCAAGATCGGCGCGATGCTGATGCTCGGTTGGGAGGGCGATAACCCCACCGCCGACACCACCGTCTGCGACAAGAACCGCGAGATCGTGCAGGACATGGAGGCCGGCGGCATCATCCTCATGGGCCGCAACGTCCGCCACGACGATCTCACCGTCACCGTCAATACCATCAACGAGCTTCAGGCCCTTGCGCGCGAGCCGCTGCTGGTCAACGTCGATCAGGAGGGCGGGATGGTGGCGCGGTTCCAGGACGGCGTGACGGTGATGCCCTCCGCGATGACCCTCGGCGCAACGCGCCGCCCCGATCTCGCCTACAAGGCCTGCCGCGCGTGCGCCGAGGAGCTTACCGCGCTCGGGATCAACTACAACTTCGCGCCCTCGGTCGATGTCAACAACAACCCGGACAATCCGATCATCGGCACCCGCTCCTACGGCGAATCCCCCGATCTGGTCGCCGAGTTTGGCGCGCAGGCGATTCGGGGCTTTCAGGACGCCGGCCTGATCGCGTGCGCAAAGCACTTCCCCGGCCATGGCGACACCGCTGTCGATTCGCATCTCGCGCTGCCCTCGGTGCCGTATCCGCGCGAGAGGCTCGAAGAGATCGAGCTCAAGCCGTTTCAGGGCAGCGATCGCGGCGGGCGTTTCGAGCATAATGACCACCCACATCATGTTCCCCGCACTCGATCCCGACCTGCCCAGTGACCCTTTCCGGCAAGATCATCACCGGCCTGCTGCGCGACGAAATGGGCTACGACGGCGTGATCGTCACCGACTCGATGGAGATGAAGGGCATCGCCGCCAACTGGAGCGTGCCGGAGGCGTCGGTGCTGGCGATAGAGGCCGGCGTCGATCTCATTCTGATCCCGCACACGCATTGCACCATGCGCGTATCTCGCGAGGCGATCATCAAGGCCGTCAAGGACGGCCGCATCCCCGAGTCGCGTATCGACGAGTCCGTCAGGCGCATCACAGCAGTCAAACGTGGGTATGATCTTGGCAAGCGCCGCTTTGCTGACCCGGACGCGCTCGGCCGATTCCTGCGCACGCCCGAGCACCTGGCGGTCCAACGGGAGATAACCGAGTCGGGCGTGACGCTTGTCAAAGACGACAACGCCGCGATCCCGCTCAAGCTCGCCGCCGGCGAGAAGCTGCTTGTGACGGGAACGCATTTCACCGTCCCGCGCCTCGCCTCGGCTCTATCCGAGCACTTCGCGAACGTGGAAGCGCTGGAGCTGACAGGCGACCGCGACGAAGTAATGAACCAGGTAATGGCCGCGGCGTCGGCTGCGAACGCGATCGTGATGGCGACATGCCCGATCGAGCCCTGGCGGCCGGCGACCGACCAGGCGCTGCAGGCAGACATCGTGAAGGCGCTGAATGCGACGGCAAAGAAGCTGATTGTGGTGGCTGTGCGCGATCCGTACGATCTGCGCAAGTTTCCCGAGGTGCCCGCCTACGTCTGCACCTACGGCTACCGCGAGGGCTCACTCGAAGCCGCCGCCGCGCTCATAGCCGGCAGAATCGAGCCCCGCGGCACGCTGCCGGTCACAATTGACAATTGACAATTGTCAATTGTCAATTGTCAATTGTCAATAGTAAATCGTAAGTCCTCTGGGGAGGTCTGTATGCTGAAGCTCTACCAAGCCGAATGGTGCCCATACTGCGCGAGGGTGCGGTCGAGAATGACCGACCTCGGCATCACCTACATCAACGTCAACGTCCCCCGCGCCAGGCCCGACCGCAAGGAGTTGATCGAGGTCTCCGGCCAGGCCGGTGTACCCACGCTCGTCACCGAGGACGGCCAGGTCATCGCCGATGACGACGACGCCATCATCGCCTACCTCGACAAGAACTACGCCAAATAAACAAGGGGACAGAGCCCTTTATTGGCACTCGCAAGCGTTGACTGCCAGAAAAAGGCTCTGTCCCCTTTTATGGATACGTGATCCTATCGCGGTCCACCGCCGCAAACGACGTCAGCTTATGCGCCTGAGACTTCCCCGCATCGAATATCTCCACGACGTCTAGTCCACGCACGAGCAGCGCGTCGGCGATCAATGACCTGTGGCACCGCCACGGCAGCGTCTCCGCGCACATGATCGCGGTCGGCGTCCCATTGGCCTGCTCGATCAACCGATCCAGCGCCTGCCGGAAGCCCTCCGTCTGCATGTAGTCGGCGAACCCGCGGAAGCTGTCGTTGCGCCACCCTGAGTTCGGCGAATCCTTCAGCGGATGCCGCAATCCCCCCAGGTCCTTCGCATGCGAATAGGCGATGCCCGCCTCAGGCAGCTTGACCTCCAGCTCATCGCGATTGAACTGCGGGTTTGCGCGCGACCGCGGCACCGTGCGCACGTCCACCACCGCCTCGACGCCGTAAGCGCGCAGCGCCTCCACCAGTTCCTCAAAGCTCCTCGTCGAATGCCCGATTGTCCAGACCGTCGCCATACCACGCTCCTACCCAACATTACTCCGCTAGCCCTGAGTAGCCGAAGGCGTATCGAACTCCGCTAGCCCTGAGCAGCCGAAGGCGTATCGAACTCCGCTAGCCCTGAGTAGCCGAAGGCGTATCGAACTCCGCTAGCCCTGAGTAGCCGAATGCGTATCGAACTCCGCTAGCCCTGAGTAGCCGAAGGCGTATCGAACTCCGCTAGCCCTGAGTAGCCGAAGGCGTATCGAACTCCGCTAGCCCTGAGTAGCCGAAGGCGTATCGAACTCCGCTAGCCCTGAGCAGCCGAAGGCGTATCGAACTCCGCTAGCCCTGAGTAGCCGAAGGCGTATCGAACTCCGCTAGCCCTGAGCAGCCGAAGGCGTATCGAACTCCGCTAGCCCTGAGTAGCCGAAGGCGTATCGAACTCCGCTAGCCCTGAGTAGCCGAAGGCGTATCGAACTCCGCTAGCCCTGAGCAGCCGAAGGCGTATCGAACTCCGCTAGCCCTGAGTAGCCGAAGGCGTATCGAACTCCGCTAGCCCTGAGTAGCCGAAGGCGTATCGAACTCCGCTAGCCCTGAGTAGCCGAAGGCGTATCGAACTCCGCTAGCCCTGAGTAGCCGAAGGCGTATCGAGGGCGGCCGCTACTGCCCCTGCCTCAGCAGCGAATTGATGTCGATTATCACGCCATTGCCGCTGCTGGAGACCGTCGGCACGTGTCCGTCCCACTTCTCGATCCACTCGCGTGCAAGCACCTTCGATCCGCCCTGCGCCTGCAGCGCCTGCGCGTTGAGCTTAGCCGCTTCGGAGACGCCTCTGGCCCTGGTGACCGCGGTCTGGCGCTCGAGTTCGGCCTGCTGCAGAACGTATTTCTGCTTCTCGGCCTCCTGCTGAGCGACCTGTTTCGCCTCGATCGCGCTGTTGAACTCCGGCGAGAAGTTGAAGTTGGTGATCGACAACCCCGCCGGCTCGACCACGAGATCGTACGCGGCAAGCCGCCTGGTGATGTCATCTTCCACTTCGGCCTTGACCGCCGACCGGTTCTTGATAAGCTCCTCGGCGGTGAACTTGGCAGTCACCATCTTGATCGACTCCTGCACCGCGGGATCAATGATACGCTCCCTGTATTGCGTGCCCACGTTCCGGTACAGCTTCGCCACGCTCGAAGCGTCGATGTGGAAGTTCAGCGCCAGCGACGTGGTGACGATCTGCAGGTCGCGCGATGCAGCCGTAGCCTCGCTGGCCTCCTTCTGCGTTGGTACCTCCATCAACTCCACGGAGTTCACGTACGGCATGATCGCGTGAATTCCCGACCGGTACTCGCCCACCACCGCCCCGAACCGCATCAGCACGCCCGTGTAGCCCGCCGGCACGATGACTATAGTCGCCCCGATCAGCCCACCGACTATGCACAGCATCGCGACCACCCGCACCGCCCACGCCCACGGTTTGAGGTTCACGCGGTCGCTGGTCTCCAGATGGAACCTGTGCAGCATATAGCTCAGCACAAAAAGAAGCAGCCCAAAGATCACCCAGCCCATTTCATCCTCCTCGCAGCAAACATCTTGCAGGGAATAGTTCGGCTTTGGCCCCGCCAACTCCTACCGCCTGAAGGACATATCGCCCCGCCCGGCCTATACATGCTTGGCAACCCAAACAGGAGGAACCTTTCAGATGGCCCAGACCCAGCTTGCCGCTCAGATGTATACAGTTGCGCGAGTTCTGCAAGACGCCGGAGGACCTCGCCAAGACGCTCGCCAAGGTCAAGAAGATCGGCTACGACGCCGTGCAGATCTCGGGCGTATGCGCGATTCCATATTCGGACCTGCACAAGATGCTGCAGGACAACGGCCTCGTCTGCTGCGTCACGCACATTCCCTACGAGCAGATGCGGGACAACCCCGCCCAGGTCATCCAGGACCACTACACGATCGAGTGCAAGTACCCCGCCATCGGCGGACTGCCCGGCGCCTATCGCAACGCCGAGGGCTTTCGCCAAGTTCGCAAAGGAAGCGAACGCGAGTCGGCAAGCGGCTCGCGGAGGGCGGACTGCACTTCGGCTACCACAACCACAGCTTCGAGCTGGAGAAATTCGGCGACCGCACCGGCCTGGCGATCATCTACGAAGACAGCGACCCCAAATACCTCAAGGCCGAGATCGATACCTACTGGATTCAGCACGGCGGCGGTGACTCGGCGGCGTGGATCACCAGGCTTGCCGGCCGAATCCCGCTCGTCCACCTCAAGGACATGACCGTCCGCGAGGGCAAGCCGATCATGGCCGAGGTCGGCGAGGGCAACCTCAACTGGCCCGCGCATCCTCGCCGCGTGCAAGAAGTCCGGCGTCGAGTGGTATATCGTCGAGCAGGACACCTGCGAGCGCGACCCGTTCGAAAGCCTCGCGATCTCGCTCAAGAACTTGAAGAGCTGGGGGCTGAAGTAGGCCCATCATGTGTTCGCCCGGGGCGTTCCCGCCCCGGACACCCCAGTTCCGCCCCAATAGTGAAACGGGAGGGGGCACAATAGAAAAAAGGTGTAAAACAATTGACAAGGCCGTTCGGCATGGTATAATACCTGCAACTAGGGCATTACGGAGGACCGATTGCGCCTTGCGTGGTACGGTGTAGTGCCAATCCTGGTCTGCCTCGTTGCATCCTGCGTCGTGGCCGACACCGCCGCCGACCCCGTTGCCGCCTCACCCGAATCCCTCATCCGCTACCATATCGACCACAACGAGTGGGACAAAGTCGCGGCCGAGATCGACGCCGCCGCCAAGGCAGCAAAGCCCGAAGTCTCGGCGTGGTGGTACTACTGGCTCGGCAAACACTACCGGAATGTCTGGCTGTATGGCCGCGCCGTGCCTCGCTTCGCCAAGGCCATAGAGCTTCGCAGAGGCTGCTCCGCGGGTCCCAAGCTGAGCGTGATGGAGAGAGCGCTTGTGGATGCCTGCGCCAGGATCACCAGATGGGACTCCGCCACTGCCGAGACCGTCAAGAAACTGGCCGCCACCTATCCCAAGGACTCGGCGTTCGCGCACGAGTGCCTCGGCATCGCCTATCAAGGCCAGAGGAAGTATAAGGAAGCTATCGCCGAGCTCAAACAGATCGCCGAGCCGGAGCCGGCCTCCGCCGCCCGCAAACGCCTGGCCGAGTGCTATCGAGACGGCCTGCCGCCTGCCGAGGCTGCTCCGTTGATCCAGGACCTTGCCAACAGCTATCCCAAGGACGCCCCGGACTTGCTGCCCATGGTCGGCCTGCTCTATCTGAACGCCAAAGCTGATGAAAAAGCGGCTGCGGTGTTCAACGATCTCTCCGCGCGGTTCCCGGACTGCCGCTGGCAGGAGTCGCTGTACCTCTCAGGGCAGGGACTGCCTGAAGAGTCGCGCCTACGCGCGCGGCGTGGCGGTCCTGGAGCCGGCCGTGCGATACTGGGTGGTTCGGCCCAAAGCCCCGGCGCTGGAGGATGTGCGGAAGGCGCTTGCGGAGTGCTACATGGGCGCGAAGAGATGGGATGACGCCCTCGGTCTCGTCACCACGTGCATGACCGACTATCCCAAGGACGCAGCCCTACTGGCACGAGTGCACCGGCATCGTATACCACGGTCAGGGCAAGTACAAGGAAGCCATAACGGAGCTGAAGCCCCTCGCCGATAGCAAGACGGCGGTCCGCGTGAGAAACCACCTCGGCCACTGCTACCGCGACGGCCTTTCCGAATCCGAGGCGGCGCCGCTCGTCCAGGAGTTGGTGGACAAGTATCCCAACGATGGCCCGGATTTGTTCTCCGTCGCGGGCATTCTTAACAAGCACCTGAGGCGGTATGATACGGCGATTGCCGACTTCAAGCAGTTGTGCGAACGATTCCCCAACTGGCCAAGCGTCCGCTGGCTGGTGTGGGAGTCGTGTGTGCACATATACGCGTGCTACCACGCGCAGGGCAAGGGCGAAGAGGGACTTGCTTACATCAAGGGGCTCTACGCTAAGCGCCCTGATCAGCAAGTGGATTTCGCGATAGCGTATGGCAAGAGCCTTCTCACCGTGGCCAAGAAGCCCGCGGAGGCAGCCGGCTTCCTTGCCAAGGCCGTCGCGGATAACGCCAAGAACCCCCTGGCCCGCGAGCTTCAACTGCTGCTCATATCGGCCTGTGTCCAGTCGAATCAGATCGACAAACTGGCCGAGGCGTTGAACGCGATGGCGAAAGACGCGCCGGCCGCGCAGAAGCCGGGCATCTTGTTGTCGCTTGTCGATCACTATGTCGATTCTCGCAGATTCCGCGAGGCGGCAGCCGTGTGCAGGGCTGTGCTTGCGCTCCGCGAATGTAGCGACGATGCACGCGCGCATGCGGAGTACCAGCTCGGTTCTTGCTACCACAATAGCAATATGGATGCTGCGGCACGGCAGGCCATGCAGAGCGTGTCTGATCGCTATCCGGGAACGGAATGGGCGAGAAAGGCGCGGGGGGTGCTGTACCTGTGGAGCCCTAGCGTGGACAGAGCAAAGGCCGCTGATTGATCTGGGCACCTCTTCCTGCGTTCCCACTGCCAGTGACCAACAGCGACGAAAGGAGGTGATTACGGAATGGAGTTGCAAGCCAGATGCATGATACCCCAAGTCGCTATCGCCTTGATCTGCCTCTTGGCGGTGCCCGGCTACGCCAGCGCGCCTTTGTCTGATCAGGGACATGCGCGCAGCGGTGGGCGGATGCCCGAATGGCCAGACGACTTTGTACGAGTCCCCGTGCGACTGCGACGGCCGCATCGTCACAGACTACCACCTGTGCTGGCCGTGCGGGGATTGACCGGACGCAGGCAACGAGGGCTGCCAGTCTGGCAGCCCAACGGATAGCTGTGCGGCCGGTTCGGCGTACATGGGTTGCCGCGAGCAGTATGGGGGAGTGGAGGCCGATGACATGGGAGAGGGCATCTACAGGTGCAAGCATGGGGACCTCAACGATACCCCCGAATGGAGGCACTGCTGCGTAGGCCCCTATTGTGCGAAGCAGTCAGCCCATCCTTGTAGCGTTCCCCCTCATTAGACGGCGACTGACAAGGAGATGCAAGAGACATGAAGCCTATGAAGCTAGTATTGCTCGCGTGCCTAACCGCGACGATTGTCTGCCGTGTGGCCTCACCGCCGGCCGCGGCGACCGCAAAGCCGGACCCTGAGTTCATCGCGAAAGCTCTCGAACAACAGGATACCAATGTCGGAGCATCCCTGCAAGCGAAATACACGGTGGAATCGCATTACCGCGCGTCCTCCACATCCGACGTAACCGAGCGATCTCTCCGTGAAGTTCGGTATGTCAGGACACGTCAGGTGCTCTTCGAGCAGGTGAAGGACATTGGCTGTGCTGGTTGCGAAGCTAACATAACTGCGCGATTCGACCGGGCGTCTCGGGAGTTGAGACGGCTCACTGAGTCGTCAACGTCTGCTCGCAAGCGAGGTCTGATCGACTCTGATGCCACGGAAGCCGGATTCACGGACCATCCCTGCCCGGACCCGGTGATGGTCCGGCTGTCTATCGGTCCGCTCTTCAAAGCAATCAAGCAGGGCGTCGTCGCGGATGAGAAGGAGGAGATCGACGGGCATCTATGCTGGCGAGTCGACATACCGGAACGTCCAACGGGAGTGAACACGGCAACCAGCTGGTCGGTGTGGGTAGACCCGGACATAGGATTCTGCCCGCGGCGCTTCAGGACGCACTTTGCAAGGACCGAGGCAGGGAAGCCGACAGCTGTCGAGATCACCAACAAGAGTTTCCTTGACTACAAATCGCTGGGCGACGGAGTCTTCTTTCCGATGCGCGAGCTTGTGACAACCGGTGATTCGACTACGACCGGCCAGGAGTGCAGAGTGCAAGAGGTTACCCTGGGTCAGACTGTGGCACCCAAGGACGTTGAGGTGGTATTCCCTTCAGGAACCCAAGTGACAGTCACATCCTGCAACGCCACATACGTACAACCGTGAGATACGTACGACTTCGTGTCGCGGCGAACCGTATTCAGCCCGCGGATCATCTGACGGGGAGACGTCGGACGAACACGCATGTCGCCTGGCGTCTCCCCGCAAGGGCAGGCGGGTCGCAGTAGGTCGGCTTTTCCCTCTACGGAAGGTCACCCATCTACCACCCTGGGCTGGAGCAATCAAATGAGCTTGACTATGAAGTGGTGTCGCATCACGCTGTCAGCGTGGCTTCTCCTTGCCGCGTACGGCGCGGCATCTCAGGCTGCCGGTACATACGAAGACAAGCGCTTGTGCGGCCCCAGATGCGTGCTTGTCGTATGCCAGAAGCTACAGACTAATGCAAACCTTGAGGAGCTCATCCGCTTGTGTGGTACAGACGAGCGGGGATCATCTCTTGGTGGCCTGCAGGATGCGGTAGTGGCCAAGGGGCTCAAAGCAGTAGGTATGAAGATCAGCCTTGAGGAGCTAGCAGCGTTCAACGGATCCGTTGTGGCGCATCTGTGGAACAACCATTTCGTGGTTGTCGAACCTGCCGGGGCCGATATGCTGAAGGTGACGGACCCACCGGCCGACCCCGTCGTTGCCAACAAAGCGAGTTTTCGGAACGCATACTCCGGTCTTGCGCTGCTTATTGCCAAGGACGCGTCTGCGTTTCCGAAGCCCAAAGACGAGGGGCCGGACCTTCGATTCGACAGCTACAACTGGGACTTCGGCGCCGTGAACAAGGGCGACATCCCCACATACTCGTTCAAGTGCCGCAACGTCGGCAGCGCGGACCTCGTGATCTCCAAGGTCGAGGCGTCGTGCGGAGACTGCCTGGGCATCGGAAACTGGTCGCGCACGATCCCGCCCGGCGGCGAGGGCGAGATCAAGACATTTGTAATGACCCCAAACCAGCAGCGCGGCGTCGCGAAAGAGCTGTACGTCACGTCCAACGACCCGATCTCGCCGGTTGTCCACCTGGAAGTGACCGGCTACGTTCGCCCCTCGCAGGTTCTGTTCTCGCCGCGAACTGTCGGCTTCGGCAGCCCCCGCCACACGGAATCGGCAACTCGCGAGATCAACGTGCTTGTGTCGGACGAGGACGGCTTCAGTGTCACATCCGTTTCATCGGACTCGCCATTCGTGGACGCCGCGCTTGCCCCGAGCAAGATCAAGGACCTCCCCGGCTACACCATCATCGCCACCCTCAAACCCGGCGCGCCGGTCGGCGACTTCAAGGCCAAGCTCACCATCGAATCAACCCATCCCCTCCAGCCCAAGGCCGAAGTCCCCGTCACCGCCACCATCCGCGGCAGCATCGACCTCGACCGCGACATGTTCTTCCTCGGCATCGTGAAGAAAGGCAAGGAGGCTGCGTCGAACGTAACCATCTCGACTGTGAGTAAGGACCCCCTGTCGATCACCAAGATCGACAACCCCCTCGACTGCGTATCCATCGAGTCCAAGCCCAAGACCGAGGGCAAGGAGTACACCCTCACCGCCACCCTCAAACCCACCGCCCCGCTCGGCAACATCAAGGGCGAGATCACCATCCACACCAACGACCCCGACCAGCCCACGCTCAAGCTCCCCGTCTACGCCTACGTCGAGCAGTAACCTGTTGGCCCGAGCAAATCCGCTGCGGGGCCAACGGGCTAACTACCGCAATACATGCCTGCAGCGTCCATCCGTCCAATCCGTGCTCGTCCGTGTTCCATTCCCGCGGCCGACTCCGCACTCTTCGCTAGTAGTGAACAACACGTCACCAAAAGAACCAGAAAATGTATGCAACTATTGGACAACTGCTGCGTCTAATACCAACGGAGGAACCGCCATGCCCGCACCAACCAGACAATACGCCTGCAGCCCGCATTCTCTCGGACTTCGGACCTCCGACCTCGGACATCTAGTCAGAACCCGCAAAACAGTTTCCGCCCACGCTCGAACTGAGCACGAAACTGTTTTGCGCAAAAACGTTCCGTCCGCCGTGCAGAACGATAGCCGACGACCGTTGACCGTCGACCAATGCCTATATGATCTCCAAATAGTCCTTCCCCGGCAGCGCCGCAAACGGCGCGGTCGGCAGCGTCTGATACCAGAACGCGCACGAGGCGATGTCATCCTGCAGCGGCAGGTAACGGCCGCCCGACATCCAGCCCAACGCCTGCATGGTCACTTTGAGGTCCGATTCGAACCGCACCGGGTCCATTATGTGCCAGCCGGTACAGCCCGAGCCGCGTCTGCGACTGATAGGTCCCGTCCGGCCGGATCACCTGCGGCATGCCCGCGTAGGGCGTGGTGAACTCCTGAGTACTTGCCCGCCCACGTCGAACCCGTAGGACCCGCAGAAGTAGTCCTCGGTGCCGGTCCCGCAGATGGTGGGGAACTCGGTGTCGCCGTCCATGAAGAACTTGATCTCGCCCTCGCCCCACCAGCCGTTGTTGTTGACGCCCCAGGCCATGTACACGCCCACGAACTGCCCCTGGCCCTTGACTCCGTCGAGGATCGTGAAGTCCTGCTTATAGGGCAGAGGGTTCTCGCGCCGGAACTGAGCGTGGAAGTAGGCCGCGTCCTCGGGGACCTCGGTGAGCGTGTAGTTGATCTGGTAGAACAGGGCCATCGCCTCGGCCGCGATGTTGGTCATGGTGATCCTGCACCGCTTGCGAAACGGCATCTCCCAGTAGCAGTTGAGGCCGCTGCCGGGGTTCACGCACACCGCGAGCGACGACACCTGAGCGAACTTCTGCCACCCGCACGCGAAGAAGTCGCCCACCGGGCACTCCACCGACGGCTGCTCCTGGCCGTCCCAGTAGATGCGCAGGATGTCTGAAGCCGCCAGTGCCCGCCCGGTGTCATCCAGATCTGCTGAATCGCGCCGGGCCCCTCGATGTCCGCCAGTTCCCGGCACTCGCCCGGCGCAATCGAGATCGCCGGGGAGATCTTCCAGCCCTGCCCAAGCTCGCGAGCGGCGTTGGCGCCCATGCCCTCGGTCGCCATCCCGCCCTTGCCCTTCGCGCCGTCGTAGTTCTCCGCGCTGATCGACCGTGTCTTCGCCTTCGAAAGCAGTGGCAGCGTGCCCCATGCCCATTCCAAGACCGTTGAAGCTCATTGCGTGATCTCCATCTTTCCCAGCTTATATCTCTGCTGTCCGTCCTCGCCCGCGAGCGGCAGTGCGATTGTGGGCGTGCCGTCGCGCTTGCCGACCGAGACGAACACGTCGTATGTGCCCGGCTTTGTCGTCGGCGCGATCAGGCCGACCGTGAACTCGCTTTCGTGCGTCCTTGACCGGCGCCTTGCCGGGCGCGCCGACTTCGAGGCTGCGCATATCGAGGCTGTCGTCGGCCAGCACCGAGACGATCCCGCCATTGTCGTCCTTGATCGTGATCGCCATGAACCCGCCGGGGTAGCACGGCGCGACGCCCGCGTTCGCCCACCTGGAGGTGACCTTGAACGGCTTGCCTATGGCGATCTTGTCCGGCCAGCTCATCTCGCGAAGCTGCAGCCGGTAACCCAGGCGCAGGTTGATGCGGTCGATCAGCGCGCGGTTCTCTTCGAGCTCCTCGCGCGGCCACCAGTGGATCGACATGTAGCTGGCGTGATAGTCCTCGACTGCCTTGAGCAGCAGCGAGCCGTCGCCCCAGTTGCCGCGCGCCTTCGAGCTGCCGTAGTGCTCGTGTTCCAGGATCACCGGCAGCTTCGGCCAGAACTCCTGCGCCATCTCGGAGTGGTACCACTGCCGCGGCGGCGGCTGGACCAATATGCTGTCGTCGCGGAGGCTGACGCCCTTGGAGAGCGCGTAGTCCGTGAGCGGGAAGTGCCGGCCGGGCTTGTCGTGGCCGACCATGTCGTCGCTGATGGTCAGCAGCGTCTGCGGGAAGTGCTTCACCCAAAGGTCGATGTGCTTGCGCACGATCTTGTCGGCCTTGTCATCCGGCACCTGGCTGGTCATGAACGTGTGGCCCTCGCCCCAGAGGCCATAGCTGCCGATGTGATACGAACGCGACGTTGGGGTTGCCGTCGTAGCGCGCCGCCAGCGCCTGTCACAAACTTGTCGAGCTTCTGCAGGAAAACCGGATCGCCGAAGTCCGGGTCCCAGCACCAGGCCGCCGCCGATTGCGGCGCGGGGCCCTTGCCGAACTCGTAGAATGTGCCCTTGGCGCCGGCGTTCTTGACCCATTCGGGGGTGCCGAACGCGGTCCAGTTCTCGGAGCATGTAATGTCAAGTCGCAACCCTCTTGCCCTTAGCTATCCATCGCTGCGCAGGCGTGTCCAAGATCGCCCAGTTGAACTTGCCCTCCTCCGGCTCGACGAACGACCACGGGATGCGCATGAACACGGTCGAGAGCCCGGGGAAATCGTCCACCGTGTCCGACGGCTCCAACTTCGACCCGTAGTTGGTCGGAACGTTCGAGTAGAAGTACAGGACCCAGCCCATGTCCGGGTTCACCAGCGCCGCGCCGGTGTCGGCGGGTTTGACCGTGACTGTTGATTGCGCCGCACCGGCGATTGCTGTCAGCAACAATGCGATAGCGAATGTTAACCAGTTCATAGATGATACTACTCCAGATAGAAAGCGAATGCGCGGACGGCTTCGGCGCCCCAGGTGGAGTCGAAGACTGCTCGGACGCCGTCGACCTCGGCGCTGATGTCGGACGCGCACGAGACGCTGATGGTTGCCCTTGACTGTCCGCCACGGCTGCCATTGCCCGCCCGAGCGTATCTCTATGCGGAAGTCCTTCACCATCTCCTCCGGCGGGTGCGGAGCTGGTCGTCGTGCTGGTGATAGCTCATCTGCACCAGCCTGTGGAGCGCGCTGTCGAGGACCAGGCTCGCGCTCTTCACCTGGCGCAGGTCTTTCCAGGTGTATTCGATGCTGTCGCCGACTTGCCCGGTCCACGCGTGCGCATCGTCCTTGATGGGCCTGTTCACGCCGTCGCGCAGCGGCTCGGGGTCGCCTGAGGACGCATTAAGCACCGCGCGGCTGGGTGAGGTCAGTGAACTGCCTGCGGCACCCACGGCAGATAGGCGTCCTGCCGCAGTAGGCTCTGCTGCAGTTCGTGATGTGCGCTCGCCGACCTCGCTCGGCGAGATCGCCTGCCTTGATGGCCATCGCGGCGGCCGTTCCCGACGGCCTGGCCCATGGACGAGGCCGTGCCCATGACGCGCGTCGAACTCATCGCGGAGTGGGTCGCGCTCGCGCACCTGCCCGCGAACATCAGGTTGTCGATGTTGCGTGAGTAGAGGCAGCGGTAGGAGATGCCGTAGGGCGACGGCGCGGGGTGGAATATCGTGGGCCTGCCCGGATACGCGGAAGCCGGCCGGGATCGTGGTCGTCCATCGTCCAGCCGCCGTAGGCTACGAGGTCGTCGAACCGCCCCTCGGCCTCGACGTCGTTCTGCGTGAGCACGTGATCGCCCGACGTAGCGCCGGCTCTCGCGCTTGCCGGGCAGGAACTGGACCCAGTCCAGCGCCCAGTTCTCCGCGCCGTGGTCGCCGTGGTTCTTGAGGTGGTCCCACATGCCGTAGACGATCTTCAGCAGCTCGTCGCGCAGCCGTCTCGGTGTCGGCGATGCTGTCGTCCTCGCCGCCGAGCTCCAGCCACCAGTAGCCCATTTCGAGCCAGTCGTGGCCGCGATTGGGCAGGGAGTCCTCGGTGGGATAGCTCGTTGGCCCACGACGGCGGCTCGAACGGCTGCGGCGTGCCCGTGTCCTTGGCCTGGAAGAGGCAGGTCATGCCCATCGTCCTGCGCGTCGGCGACCTCGGGCGCTATCGACTCGTCGTACTCGCTGCGCGCCTCGCGGCCGACCCGGTAGTGCGCGCCGGTGAGCGGGGCGAGGATGGCGTCGCCGGAGCAGTCGGCGAAGATGTCGGCCTCGATGGTGTGGTAGGTCTAGGTGGTCAGCTGCCAGCCGGTGATGGACTTGATGCGCGATGCCGTCCATTTTCGCGTCCAGGCAGGAGCAGTTGAGGAAGTGCGTCGATGTTGGGCTCGAGGCGGATCTTCTCGTAGAGGACCGTGTCCCAGATCGAGAAGCTGCGCTGCGGGATTGCGGCGGAGGTTCTCCATGCGGATTTCCTCGAGGATGCCGGTCTCGCGCATGTTCGGGATCTGGTCGTGCCGGTCCGCGCCGCAGACGTGCACGCGAATCTCGCTCGAGGAGTTGCCGCCGAACACGGGCCTGTCCTGCACGATGGCGACCTTCGCGCCGCCGCGCGCCGCCGCGACCGCCGCGCACACCCCGGCCATTCCGCCGCCGACCACGCAGAGATCGAATCTATGAGAAAGATGTGTCATCGCTAGTCTCCTGCCCCTCACGGGCCCATGTCACTGATTATCCGGCGGCGGCCCGCCCTCCTTCGGCGCTGTGCAGGTTGGAATACCAGATGGCGACCGGCGGGCATGGGTGGAACAATACCAGTGAATCCTCACAGGAGCAGAGAGCACATGCACTCCACGATGTGGACTCCCGAGCCGGGCGTGATCGAGCCACGACAGCCGGCCCCTTGGCGACGATGACGACTTCTTTGTCGCCCCTCCGCCGGAGATCGGCGCGGTCATATCCGCCGCCACGACGCTGAAGCAGTCCGAGGAGCCCTCCGCGATCACACCTCGCCGCGTGCGCGGGGCCTTGATCACCGGCGCGGTGATCCTTGTGCTCGCCTGGCTTCTGTCGCTTGCCGACTGGACGCCGGAGCAGATAGGCCCGCTGTGGGAGATCGCCGTGTTGTTGGCAGGGGTGGGTTCAATGGCTGCCTGGCTGGTGGGCAGGCCGAAGTACACCTGCAGCTATGTGGGAACGGACGGTGTTGCCCGCTTCGCGTGCTGCGGGTCTCGAAGCAGCATCACGCTGAGTGAGGTCTTTCGGTTCGAGACGGCCACAAGCCTCAGGGTGTCCGTGCGGAACATCTACGTGAATGGGTGCTACCTCAAGACCGAATACAGCTTCCGCTGGTTCGATGACAGGAACGCCCAGCGCTACAAACTGGCCGGGATCTATCGCAGGAGCAAGACAGGCGGGCCGCCCGACGATCCGTATCACCTGGCCCAAGCCGCAGAAGTGCGGTGGACCAATCGTTTGTTCCCCGATGTGCTGTCCACTATCGAGAAGGGCGGCACGTGGCAGCTCCGCGCGGGGCGAGGACGCTACCTCGGGATCGGCCCGGAGTACCTCGAGTTCAGAGGCAGGCGGTACCGATACGAAGACCTGGATCTGAAGGTCGAGCGCGGGTTCATAGTATTGCGTAGCACCGGCGATAAGCGGGCGTGGTACAAGCTCGACAGAGCGCCGCGAGTACGCTATGCCGAGCTCGAGAACGCCCTGCTTGCCGTCTGCCTGGTGGCGCGCATGACGGACAAAGAGATCCCCGTCCAGTCGGCGTCGGATGCCAGATACCACCTCCTGCACTTCGCACCGCCATAGGCCGACAGCTATATCACTTCCAAATAATCCTTATCCGGCAGCGCCGGGAACGGCGCGGTCGGCAGCGTCTGGTACCAGAACGCGACCGACGCGATGTCGTCCTGGTTCGGCAGGTATCGGCCGCCCGAGCGCCAGCCCAGCGCCTGGATCGTGACCTTCAGGTCCTTCTCGAACCGGATCGGGTCCATGATGTGCCAGCGATAGAGGCCGAAGCGCTGCTGCGACTGATAGGTGCCGTCGGGCCGGATCACCTGCGGCAGGCCGGCGTAGGGCGTGGTGAACTCGCGATACCGCCGCTGTCCTTGCCTACGTCGAAGTTGTAGGAGCCGCAGAAGTAGTCCTCGGTGCCGGTGCCGCAGATGGTCGGGAACTCCTTGTCGCCGTCGATGTAGAACTTGATCTCGCCCTCGCCCCACCAGCCGGTGTTGTTGACCTGCCAGGCCATGTACGTGCCGACGTACTGCCCCTGGCCCTTCACGCCGTCCAGGATCGTGTAGACGTCTTTATAGGGCAGCGGGATTGGTGCGGCGGAACTGCGCGTGGAAGTAGGCGGCGTCGTCGGGGACGTCGGTGAGGGTGTAGTTGATCTGGTAGTAGAGCGTCATCGCTTCGGCGGCGATGTTGGTCATCGTGATGCGGCAGCGCTTGCGGAACGGCATCTCCCAGTAGCAGTTGAACGCGCTGCCGGGGTTGACGCAGACCGGAAGCGACGAGACCTGCGCGTACTTCTGCCAGCCGCACGCGAAGAAATCGCCCACCGGGCACTCGACCGACGGCTGCTCCTGGTCGTCCCAGTAGATGCGCAGGATGCGTGAAGCGCCAGTGGCCGGTGGGGGTCATCCAAATCTGCTGGATCGCGCCGGGACCGTCGATGTTCGGCCAGTTCCCTGCACTCGCCGGGCTCGATTCGAATAGAGGGCGAGATCTTCCATCCCTGGCCGAGGTCGCGAGCGCAGTCGGCGCCGGTGCCCTCCGTCGCCATCCCCGCCCTGCCCTTCTCGCCGGTGAAGTTCTCCGGGCTGATCGAGCGCGTCTTTGCAGACGAGATAAGGGACAGGTTCCCCAGGTGCATGCCGAGTCCGTTGAATGCCATGAATTCCTCCGGATTGAGGTCAGAGGTCGGAGGTCAGAAGTCAGACCTGCGGCCGCGGACACTTATCTCGTGAAGTCTAACATAGAGAGCCGGGCTTGGCAAGAACGCGCAGGGTCGCGATCTTCTTGGGGCCAAGCTCCCGCTCGATCACGCTGCCATCATGCTCGATCTCACTGAGCGGCTCCTCCATGAGGTCGCAGAGCCACGCGGATTTGATACCGTGCGTGAACTCCAGGCGGAACGCGCGCGCCGTGGTGTCGGGGTTGTAGAGGCGGATGATGGTCGCAGCGCCGTCTTCGGATGTCTTGATCGTAGACACGAACACGCCGCCGTCGAGCTTCATGAATTGCCCTGTCGGCGCGATGCTGCCGGGCGCGGCTCGCTCGCTGAAGGCGAAGCCCCGTGTCTTCACGCGCTCGGCCTCTCGCAGAACGTCCAGCGGCACGCGGTCGGTCCGCGTGAACGGCAGGATCGAGTATTCGAGCCGCAGCGTGCCCTTCAATTGGCTGTCCTGCGTCCAGCAGCCGTAGAGGAACTCTGAGAACGACCGGAACAGCGTGAGCGCGAGGTCGCGGCTGTCGTTGTCGCGCACGCAGGCCTCGCAGAGGCCCTTCGTGATGAGCGCGAGGCCGCAGCCGCCGCTGCCGGCGGCCGCCGCGAAGTTCTTGATCGGGGTCTCCTCGCGGGCGGGCTCCTTCCAGCCCGTGGTGTCGCGGAGCTTGATCGGGCGCTCGACGATGTCATACGCGGTGTCGCCGAACCACGTGTCGCAGTCGAGGCCGGTAGGGAAGATCGCGCGCATCCTGTGGCACTCCGCCGTGTTGTCGATCTCGGCGACGCAATCGACGCGCCGCGCGCCGGCGTCGAGGGAGAACCGGGTCTTCACCGCGTTGACGGCGCACTCGTCGGACCGCGAATTACGGTCCGGCGTCAGCCCCGCGGGTATGGTCATCCTGTAGCTGACCGTCACCGCCGCGGTCACGCCGTCCAGGGCTTCGGATTCAATGCGAATGTCGGACACGGCGCCCGGAGTGGTCGATTCGACCGTCCGATCGTCCTTGGGATAGAAGTGATCCCAGCCCGTGCCGACGTCGCCGCGGTCCTCTATGCGGTGCAGGCCGCGATACCAGCGGCCTGTCGGCTTGTCGAGTATGTCTATCGTGGCGTCGGGGTTGACCCGCAGCGCGATCAACTCGTTCTCAATTCCATTGCCGGCTTCCGAGACGACCGATTCCGACAGGCCGTCCGGCAGCGCGGCGACGTCATCATCACGCACGAATCCGACGCGCAGCGTCCTGAACCCAAACGCGGGAACGGACACCGCCGCCGCCACGTGGTAGCGTTCGCGGCCCAGCCATACGCCATCGACCGTGAGATAGTGCGACGTCTCGGCCTTGACCTTGCGCACAAACGGCTGCCGCCATCGCTCGTGCTCGACGCTTTCGACCGCGAACCTGATCGCGTTGCCGTACTCATCGAACAGCGCCGGCTTCATGCCGCGGTCGCGGTTCGCCCTGAACTCGTCGGCAAGCACATCGACGGTGAAGTGCGATACCTGGCCGAGGTCCACGCAGGACTGGTTGTGTATGGTGACTATCCAGGCATTCTCGCCGAGCGCCGCGGTGTCGAGGGCATCATCGATCGCCTGTACGTTCTCCCAGATCGCGTTCTTCGCAATCGACCGCGCCTGGTCGAAGCGGTAGATCATGTCCTTGTGGATCTGGTCGAGAGAGCAGCCGACGATGGAGTCGTGGGGATGATTGAGCAGCAGGTAGCGCCAGGCGCGGTCGAGGAACCCGCGGCCGTCGTCGCCGCCGCACAGCACCGCCCACGCGTTGAGCTGCTCGGCGTTGGTCGCCAGCAGGTATTCGAGGCGGTCGTTTTCTTGCTTGAGCGGAACGCGGCTGCTTGCGGTGCCGTTGAAGACCTCGTTATAGAGGCCCTGTTTGGCGGGGTTTCGAAGCTCGCCGTGATAGTGCTTGATCCGCGCACGGATATCGTCGGTGAGGTGGGCCTTCAGGTCGGTGAGGAAATCCGCCATCGACGAGTGAATCCACGTCGAATGCTCGAACAGGCTGTTGAAATGCTCGATCCTGCGGAGTGTATCGGGGCGCGCGGGCTGATGGTCGTTGCCGTCGAGCGCGAAGCTGATGCCGGTCGCCGACAGCGCCCGCTTCTTCGCCTCGTACTTGAGCAGCGCCTCGTCGTCGGCGTCGCGCATCGTCAGGAAGTCCTGATAGCCTGTGTCCGGGAACGCGCGGACGATCAGCGACTCCGTGCCGTCGGCGCCGACCCAGATCATCTCCGAGGTTTCGTCGTCCTCGGCGGTCGTGCCCCTGTTGAGCAGCACGCAGTCGATCCCGAACCCTGCCAGTATCTGGGGAAGCTGCGAGCAGTGCCCGAAGACGTCGGACACGTGGCCGATGGGCATCGGCGCCACGCCGAAATCGCGGCATATCCTGTGTCCGAGCATGAGGTTCCTGGTCAGGCTCTCGCCCGAGAGCAGCAGCTCGTCCGGCATCACGAACCACGGCCCTATCGAGACCCGCCCGGCCAGCAGTTGCTTCCTGAGCCGGGCTTCGTTATAGGCCGCTATCTCGAGGTAGTCCAGCACGCAGCAGGTCTGCCCGTCGAGATGAAAGCACTTGAACTCGGGGTAGTTTTCCAGCACGTCGAGCATCGCATCGGTCTGGAAGACCAACCTCTGGCGGAAGCCCTGGAAGTCCTGGTACCACTCGCGGTCCCAGTGCGTGTGACTGATTACGTGTACCTTCATCGATAGCCGCCGTCCTGCAGAGAGCTGCCTGCGCTGATATTATACAACGCGGGCCCGCTACTCGCAGAACACGCGGACGTTGTCGCCGTCGTCGTTGACGTTGACCGAGAAGTCGCTGAATGCGTCGATAAGCTCCTCGATGGTCTCGGGTTTCACATCCGACAGGCTGAATTGTATGCCTTTCTCATGCAGGGACTCGTCGATCTTGCCCTGGATGTCCTTGGGGATCACCGAGCCGAGCTTCACGCCCGCGCGGATAAGCTGCAGCGGGACACGCACGTCCACCTTCTCGCTGCCGCCCTCCGAAACCAGCACGCGCAGGTAGCGGGGCTTGCCCTTAGCCAGCGGGGCGGATGGTTCTACCGCCGTTCCCGTGCCCGGCTGTTCGCCGACGGCGTTGAGCAGCTTCTCAGCCTCGGCGACGGTGATCTTGCCGCTCGCCAGCATTTCGAGTATCTGTTGACGCTCGCTCATTTTCTTGCTGTCTCCTTTTCCGAATATCGATCTGAGCATGTCGTCCTCCTACGTGAAACTGATATAGACCTGATCCTTGCCGTCCTTGACGCGCACATGCAGTCCTCGCATCGCCCAGCACGCCGCGACTATGCGCGGCCCGGCGATCATGAACCGCCTGCCCGTGGGCCAGACCACGCACACGATCAACGCGATCGGCGCGAGCGCGATCATGAACGCGATCACGGCCGGCCAGACGAGAAACAGCGGCAGCCACAGGCCGATCTTCCTGCGGCCGCCCTCGACGATCCGTATGCGCATGAAGGTCGTCGGCAGGATCATTGCCCCAGCATCTCCAGTGCCTCGTCGACCGAGATCTCGCCGCGGTCGAGCCGGCCCAGCACCTCGTCGCGGTCATGGGTCGCCGACACCTCCACGAACCCGAGCTGCTCGCCGATGCGGTTGAGCCGGTTCTTGATCGTGGGGTAGCTGACTCCGAAGAGCTTCTCCATCTCCTTGATCGAGCCGTGGCTGCGTATGAACGCGGCGGCGAAGACCTGGTCCTCGGCTGCAAGACATGCCATCGGGGGCAGTTCGAAGCTGCCTTCGATGGCGATGCCGTCATTGACGAGCCGCACCCGCTCGACCACGATCGCCGCGCCCTGGGTCATCCGCGTAAGCTCGTGCCAGTCCTTGTTCATGCGCCCCTCCACTTAAGATCATGCAGTATTATGGCATGCACAATCAGAAAAGTCAATAGCGACCTGAATATTGTTAATACATAAGCCCGCTAGCCCTGAGTAGGCTCTGAGCATCCTGAGCTTGTCGAAGGAGCGCAAGAGCCATATCGAAGGGCGGTCAAGCCTCCACCGGCATGTGCTACAATATCTCAGCAGTTTCTGATGCAAGGAGAGTAACAATGCCGTTAGTCGATATGCCGCTTGAGCAACTCAAGACCTATACGGGCCGCAACCCGCGGCCCGGACGATTTCGACGACGTTCTGGGACGCGTCTATTGCGGAGATGAAAGCCGTCGATCCCAAGATCGAGCTTGTGCCGCGCGCAAGCAGGGCCAAGGACGATCGAGTTCTACGATCTCTACTTCACCGGCGTCGGCGGCGCGCGGGTCCACGCGAAGTACATGCGGCCGGCGGATGATAAGGGCCCGCATCCGGCTGTCGTCGTGTTTCACGGCTACTCGGGCAGCAGCGGGGACTGGTTCGGGCATCTGGGATGGGTTGCGGCGGGGTATTCGGTCGCGGCGATAGATGTGCGCGGGCAGGGGGGATCGTCCCAGGACACTGGCGTCACCACCGGCACCACCTACAAAGGCCACATCATCCGCGGGCTCGACGATCCGCCGGAGAGGCTGCTGTTCAGGTCGATCTATCTGGACTGCGCGCAGCTTGGCCGGCATCGTGATGGGCATGCCGGAGGTGGACGCGGCGCGCGTCGGCGCGACCGGCGGCTCCCAGGGCGGCGGACTGACGCTTGCGTGCGCGTCGCTGGAGCCACGAATCAAGCGCGCCGCGCCGCTGCTTCCCGTTCCTGTGCGACTACAAGCGCGTTTGGGAGATGGACCTGGCGTCTCGGCCTACGAGGAGATCAGGACCTACTTCCGGCAGTTCGACCCGACCCACGAGCGCGAGGACGAGATCTTCACCAAGCTCGGCTACATCGACAACCAGTTCCTGACGCCGCGGATCAAGGCCGAGGTGCTGATGTTCACCGGCCTGATGGACACCGTCTGCCCGCCATCGACCCAGTTCGCCGCGTACAACAGGATCAAGTCCAAAAAGGACGTCGTCATCTACCCCGACCACGGCCACGAGGGCCTGCCGGGCAGTTCGGATAGGGTGCTTGAGTTCATGATGGGACTGTAGCGAATGGGGAATGGGGAATGGTGGGAATCGGGACGCAGCTCCCTCTCCTGGGGGAGAGGGTTGGGGTGAGGGCGTGAGCTCTTGAGAGTTCTGATAGTCGGCGCGGGCGCGCTGGGGAGCGTGTTCGGATGTCTGTTGAGGGATAAGGGGCACGAGGTCGGCCTGCTGGAGCCGAGTTCGAGGCTCGACGACGTGCGGGAACTGGGGCTGACCGTCACGGGGCTTTTCGGCGAGCATCACTGCGACGGATTCGAGCTCTACGCGTCGGCAGGACGATGTCCCGGCGGGGCTACTACGACCTCTTCCTGATCACGGTCAAGTCGTTCCATACAACCGAGGCGGCAAAGCAGATCGCGCCGAAGGTCGGCGAGAACGCGCTCGTGATCTCGCTTCAAAACGGCCTCGGCAACTACGAGGCGATCCGGGACCAGGTCGGCGAACACCGCGCGCTCGCAGGGCGGGTGATCTTCGGCGCGCGCATGATCGAGCGAGCGCACGCGGAGGTGACGGTCTACGCGGAGCCGGTGATGATCGGCAGCCCCATCAACAAAGGTGACAGACACCTTTTTTTCTGAGCACGAAAAAGGTGTCTGTCACCTTTTTTGCGAGGCGGGCATTCCCACCCAGGCGACGGATGAGATCACCAAGTTCATCTGGTCCAAGATGCTCTACAACTGTGCGCTGAACGCGCTGTCCGCGCTGCTACACGCGCCGTACGGCGCGTTACTCGAGCATCGCATCGACGCAGGAATCTCATGCGCCTGAGCGTGGAGGAGGTTTTCTGCGTCGCAGAGGCGCACCAAATCGAGCTGTTCTGGAGCGTGCCGCAGCAGTATATCGACCTGCTTTTCGGCCGCCTCATCCCCGACACCGCCGCCCACTACGCCTCCATGGCCCAGGACCTGGCGGCCGGCCGCCGAACCGAGATCGAGGCCCTCAACGGCGCGATCGTGCGCCTGGGCGCGGAGGCGCAGATCGAGTGTCCGGTGAACTCGGTGCTGTCGGAGCTTGTTCGGGCGGCGGAGTCATTTGGCGGGGGCTAGATCACTCCCCACGCTTTTGCCAGCGTGTGGGCCATGAGGTAGGCGCCGGTGGGGTTGGGGTGGACGCCGTCGGCGGTGAAGCCGAGATCGGCGTCGATGGTTTGCCGGCGGGTGATGGCCGCGTGGAAGACCTCGTTCATGTCCACGAGCAGATGCTTGCCCTCGGCGGCGACGGCGCGGATGTGGTCGTTGTAATCGATCAGCTTGGTGTTGGCCTCGTTATCGAGTTCCTCGCCGATGACGGTCGCAGTGAACAGCACGAGCTTCGCGACGGTCTGCTTCGAGAGCCGCTTGATCATCTCGGTGTATTTCGGGCGGAACTCTTCGATGGGAACGCCGGCGAGGCCGTGCCAGACGTCGTTGACGCCGACGCTGACTGTGACCCAGTCCGGGTCGTGCGCGATCACGTCGTCGCCGATGCGCTCCAGCATCTGCGTGACCCTGTTGCCGCTGACGCCGGCGTTGATGTATTCCAGCTTCATGTCGGGGATCAGAGCGCCGATGATGCTCTGGATCGCCCTCACGTAGCCGTCGGCCGCCTGCGTGATGCTGTCCCCGAGAAAGATTATCTTCTGTCCGTATTCGAGCAAACACTCACCCGCCATGTGTCACCCTCCGCAACGATCTCTTCTATTGCGTATTCCTACTCGCCCATTCCGTATTCCTGCTTGGAGGATTGCGGCGGTCGCGGCGCTAAGTCTCGACACAGAGGTCACGCAGCTTATGAGGATTGTGGATAAGGAGCATCCAGTTACAGTCGAGGAGCTTACCCGGATGTCGGAGGCCATGTTCGGCGAATTGGTGAAGGCCGTTGTTGACGCGAGCAGGAGATTATGGCTGTGGATGCACCTATGCACGCTGACCAGGAAGAGGAGCTTCTTGAAGCGGGTTCAGAGCAGGCTAACCTCTGGGGCATCAACCTGTATCCCGAGCTCTTCGCGACCGATGACTTCGTGGTGTTCGATTCCCTTATCAATATGCGGCCGGTCATGGGAAACCGTTCCCGGGGTGTCGAGGACGAGCAGTTGCGCCGCCGGATCATAGCAGTTGTTGGGAGTCTGGTGAGAAGATGAACTTCGTCCATAAGGATCTCGCGGCGGGCGGCTGGCGGAAGCTCACGTTTTTCGAGCAGATGGGCAACACCGGAAGCGAAGTCATCCGGGCGGTCATGTGGCGCGGCAAGGGCCGTGAAGACTATGCTTCTGCTGCCTCGGATCGCGCGCTCGAACTGCTTTGGCTGACGATCGACGACCCGCGCAACCACACCCGTGGGCGGCTGCGGGAGCTGTGCCGCCTGTATGAGAACCTCGCGGACTTCCTCTATGGTGACAACGAGCATCATACCGACCCCGAGAAGCTTATCAACTACTTCCTCGCCTTCAACTACGCCGCGCAGTTGGCCAAGGGAGTTTGACAAGCCAGCCGCACGTCCGGTATTCTTAACAAAATGTAACGGCTGGGAAACGTGAAACTCGTAGTCCGCAAGTCCAAGCTGTCGGGATCGGTACGCATCCCCGGATCGAAATCCCACACAATCCGCGCGGTGGCGATTGCGTCGCTGGCGGACGGGTCTTCGCGCGTTCGGGAGCCGCTGATTGCGTCGGACACTCTGTCGGCGTTCGAGGCGTACCGGCTGCTCGGCGCTGCACTCCGGCGGCGGCCCTTCGATACGGCCCACCGGCCTACTCAGGGCCTACGGGTTACGGATTCGTGCGAGTGGGTGGTTGACGGAGTCGGCGGCGGGCCGGTTGTGCCGGAGAACGTGATCGATGTCGGCAACTCCGGCACGACGCTGTACGTCGCGCTGGCATCGGCGGCGTTGGTCAACGGCTGCACGGTATTCACCGGCGACGATCAGATCCGCCGCAGGCCGGCGCAGCCGCTTATCGATGCGTTGAATTCGCTGGGCGCGAAGGTCGAATCGACGCGCGGGAACGGAATGGCGCCGATCATCGTGCGCGGCCCGATGCGCGGCGGCGAGATCAAGCTCGATTGCAGCAAGACCTCGCAGTATCTGACGAGCCTGCTGCTGAACTGCCCGCTCGCGTCGGGGGACACGATCATCGAGGTCGAGGGCCTGATCGAGAAGCCGTATATCGAGATGACGCTGCGGTGGCTGGAAGAGCAGGGGATCGAGATCGAATGGGGAATGGGGAATGGGGAATGGCGGAATCCGAATCCCGGGTGGGCAGAGCTATAGGGCGTTTGACAAGGCGATTCCGGCGGACTGGAGTTCGGCGACGTTCTTTATGTGCGCGGCGGCGATTACCGGCTCGGATGTGACGCTTCTCGGCCTTGATATGAACGATACCCAGGGCGATAAGGCCGTTGCGGGGATGCTGGCGGAGATGGGCGCGAATGTGGAGCAGGTCTCGGACGGCCTTCGGATCATCGGCGGGCCGCTGCGGGGCGCTGAGTTCGATCTTGCGGATACTCCCGACGCGCTGCCGGCGATGGCGGTCACGGCGTGCTTTGCCGAGGGCGAGACGCGGCTGGTGAACGTGCCGCAGGCGCGGCTGAAGGAAACCGACCGGATCGCCGTGATGCGCGAGGAGCTTGCGAAGATGGGCGCGGATATCGAAGAACTGCCCGACGGCCTTGTCATCCGCGGCAGCCGATTGAAGCCTGCTTTCGTTCACGGCCACGCGGACCATCGTGTTATCATGGCTCTGGCGGTGGCGGGACTCGCGCTCGACGGCGAGACGACTGTGAGCACCGCCGAGGCGCTGAACGTTACCTTCCCGACCTTTGTGGAATTGATGACCTCCGCCGGCGCGGAGATCGGCGTTCTTGACTGATAACTGACGACTGACAACTATCACTGGAGGCTTTGTAGTTGCTAGGAAACACCATCGGAAGAATGTTCAGAGTGACCGCGTGCGGGGAGAGCTACGGCGACGCGCTGGTCGCGATTATCGACGGCTGTCCCGCGGGGCTTGAGATTTCTGACGCGGAGGTGCAGACCGAGCTCGATACCCGCCGGCCGGGCACGTCGCCGCTGGATTCGCCTCGGCAGGAGACCGATCAGGTCCACATCTTCGCGGGCGTGCGCGACGGCGTCACCACCGGCGCGCCGCTGGGGATGATCATCTACAACGTGGACCGTCACGACATCCACGTCAAGCAGTATTTCGACGTCAAGGACCTGATCCGGCCCGGCCACGCCGAGTATACGTATATGATCAAGTACGGCAAGTTCGCCGACTGGTGCGGAGCGGGTCGCGCGAGCGGTCGAGAGACGTGCATGAGGGTGGCCGCGGGAGCGGTCGCCAAGAAGATCCTCGCGGGCAAGGGCATCGAGGTGCTCGGCCACACGTGCGAGTGCTTGGGTATCAAGGCGCGCGAGCTTGGCTTCGAGGGCATCAAAGCGGGCTACCGCAAAACCTCATCAACTGCGCCGACCCCGAGGCCGCCGAGAAGATGATCGCGCGGGTGTTGGAGATCAAGGACGAGGGCGATACCGCCGGAGGGTCGGTCGAAGTGATCGCGCGCGGCATTCCCGCGGGCCTCGGCGAGCCGGTGTTCGATAAGCTCAATGCAACGCTCGCTCACGCGCTGATGAGCATCGGCGCGGTGCGTGGGGTGGAGTTCGGCGCGGGATTCGCGGTCTGCGAACATGAAAGGCTCCGAGTGCAACGACATCCCGTATATGGACGACGGCAAGGTGCGTTTCAAGACCAACAATGCCGGCGGCATCGAAGGCGGCATCTCCAACGGCGAGGACATCGTCGTGCGCGTCGCGGTCAAGCCGACGGCAACGATCTCCATCGACCAGCAGACCGTCAACATGGCCGAGATGAAAGAACAGAAGCTCGCCGCGATCACCCGCCGCGACCCGACCATCACCGCGCGATTGGTCGCCGTCGCCGAGGCGATGGTGCGCGTCACGCTCGTCGATGCCCTTATGATGTGGCGCGGCTACGACGCGGTGCAGAATATCGACCACCCGTGGGAGTGATTACGAGTTACGAATTACGAATTACGAATTCGTAACTCCCGCGCGATGGTCTGGGAATGCAAATCCCAGACTATCGAACCCCCGGGCGCTAGGTAACTTCACGGCGATCAACTTGCATCCGTAGGCCCTGAGTAGCGAAGCGTATCGAAGGGCCGTCCTTCGATACGCTTCGCTACTCAGGACTATCGGGGCACAACAGGTACCTGGAGGAAAGCATGCACGGGATTCGCTGGGCTGCTCGGATTCTTGCCATACTGCTTCTGTCTGGGCTGTGCACCGCTGCGGCGGCTGATGCCAGTCCGAAGATGTTCTATGACATTTTGGATGGGAAATGCGTCTACGCGTGCACCTGGCAGCAGCCCGACGGCAGCGCAACGCCCAACTACGGCGACAGCTCGCGGGTTCACGGGCAGCCTCTGACCTTCAATTGGATGGCCCGCAGATCGCCCTGCTTTCTTGTCAGCGGCGACGCGCCTCGGTTCGGCCTGGCGCGTGTGTTTCCCGAGCCGTCCGCGTGTCCGCCCATCGCCAAGCTGGGCGATTTGCGCATCCGGTGCAAGGTCGGCGGGAAGTCGTATTGGTTGGACGAGGCGGAGCAGATCAAGACCCGGTTCTACCCCTGGGGGACCGTTCACGAGGTGTCTCTCAAGCCCGACGCGCCTCTGAGCTTCACGATCCAGGCATGCATGCTGGGCTCTCAGGGAATCTGCGTATGGGTCAACGTGAAGTCGGAGTCGGGCAAGCCCGAAGATGTCGAGTTGGAGTTCGTCTACGGGGGCGTGCATCAGAAAGGCCGGCCCAGCGACACTCCGTCATACTTCAATCCCATCGACGATCCGGCCGAATGGCAGGACGATACGGTCGCTGTGGAGCAGAAGCAAGGCCACCTTGTCCGATCCCAAGATTCCGGCGAAGGTTGTTGTCCTTGTCGATCCCGGCGCCGTAACAGAGACCGTCGACAACCACGCGATATTCAGATATAACCTCACCGCCGACAAGACAAAGAGGACATTCCACGTCCTGGCTTTCCAGGTCATGCCGGGGAGCAGTCCCGACTATCAGATCGACCGGTTCGACGAGTATGTCCGCGAATCACAGGACTACTACAAGGCGCTGCTCGACCAGGTCGAGATCCACACGCCGGACAAAGTGCTCGATGCCGGTTTCTACGCGAGCGTGGTGAACATGGACTACGTCTACGAGGCTCCGGCCTGGCTCGAGGGAGTCCACTGGTGGAACGCGTGGTGGTGCAACAACTTCCAGATCTCCGCCGCGATCAGCCTGGGGCAGTTGGACCGCGCGCGCGATGCCCTGAAGATGTCACGGGCCATGCCTATCGGGCCGGCGGGGGTGACGAACGCGGATGGGTCGCCGTCAGGCTCCTTCGAGGACGGACTGCCTTACTATATCCAGGAGCTTTACCGCTATTGGCTGGCCACCGGCGACATGGACACGCTCAACAAAGTGTGGGAGCCGACCGTCGCCAACCTGGGCAAGTGGCTCGAGAATCGAGACCCGGACGGCAACAAGCTGACCAACTTCCACCTCGGCTGCAACGCGTTTCTCTACCAGGCGGACCACCTCAGCCTGCCGGGGGACGCGTTTTCCCCGAGCGTTATGATTTGCGACTGCGTGGACAAGATGGCGGAAATGGCCGAGGCTCGCGGCAACAATGGGCAAGCTGCCGGGTGGCGGCGCCATGCGGACTACATGCGAAGCGAGATACTCAGGCGGCTCTGGCAGCCCGATCGGGGCAAGTTCGTGGGCACGATCGACACCCAGGGCATGCCGATGGAGGAGAACTACTACACGGATTTCGTCTTTCCCGAGCTTTATTCGAGCCTGCCGCCGGAGTACTCGTGGATCAGCTTGAAGACGCTCGATCACACGCTGTGGAGCGGCGATCACCTGATGCGCGTCGGCAACTTCAAGCCTTCCGTGTTCGCAAACGATACCGTGATGCCGACTCAAATGGCCGAGGCGGCCGAAGCGTATTTCAGGGCCGGTCGTTCGCAGGCGGGCTACAAACTCCTCTATGGAACGGCGCTCGGCGTGACGACTTACACCGACTCGCCGGGGAGCTTCCCGGAACGCATGAGCTATACCGGCTTCGGCCAGCCCGACTACGCGTTCGGCAACCCCGCGGGCTCGTTTGCCAGAGCGGTCGTGGCCGGCCTGTTCGGGCTTGAGCGCGCGTCGGCTGAATAAGGCCCTTATCTGGCGGCCGTCCATACCGGAGGACTGGGGTTCGGCGAGCCTCAGGGTCGGCGGTATTGCCATGTCGATAACGGGCGTTCTGGGCAACCGAAGATACTCGATAGCCCTGCCCAAAGCCCAGGCGCTCGACTTTCGCGTTCCCATGCACGGTCACGTTGTCGAGAGAGTCACGGACGCCGAGGGTCGCGCCGTCAGCTATACGGTCAAGGCTCACCCGAGCGGCAGCATGCTCCAGATCCACGCAGAGCCGGCGGCGCGCCACCAGTTCATCGTGGTCTCAAAGCCCGCAGCGGCATGGAAACCCCCGACAAGGGCCAGATCGGGGGCCAAGGTCCAGTGGACACTGCCGTCCGGCGGCATGTCCGTTCTCGATCCCCAGCAGGTGTTCGAGCGGTTCAGAATAGACGGCAAGATCCTGACGGGCACGCTGACGAAGGCCGCCGGCACTCGCACGTTCTTCCTGTGCCACAAGGAGATGGGCACTATGATGCCCGTCGAGCTGGATTTCGGCGCGCCCGCCAAGGATCCGTGGAAGCCTCTGATCCTGCCCGGCAGGAGGGAGTCGATCTCGCTCAAGGACAGGTTCAACGGCGACGTGATCTTCAGCAAGAACTTCTGGAACTACTCTGTGCTGAGTCTCGACATCTCAGGACACACGGTTCGCAAGGGCGACAGATCGTTGCTTACCGTGGGAGACTACCTCTTCGAGGTCCTGCCGACCGGCCGGAACATGGTGCTGTTGGCCGTGGGCGACCTGGGGGCCGATTCTCAGAAGCTGTTCCTCTCGGATAAGCCGAGCGCGCTTGTTCTCGATATTGGCAAGCCGGTGCGCGGGTTCGAGTTCCTCATCGCGTCTGAATGGCGGATTCGGCTCAGCGGCGCTCAGGTGGGCTGCATCGGGCTTCACTACGCCGACGGCTCGCTTCAGACCGAACCGCTGGTGCACGGACGCAATATCGGGTCGGCCTACGCTCCGATCGCGACTGAGGCCGAGCACCTGACGCTGCCACAGTCGCGGAACATCGATGCATTCGCGGTCCAAGCCGACCCGACGCGCAGACTGGACTCGCTTGAAATCAGGCTCTACGCCGCTGACGGCAACATCGGGGTTTTTGCGATCAACGCAGTCCTGCCGGATTGAGAGGGGATTAGTTGACGTGTAAGCTCAACAGCCTTGGGAGGTACATTGTGCGCTTGATATCTATCACATCTGGCCTTTTCGCTGTTCTCATCCTTGCATCCGCCGCAACGTTCGCCGCGGATGTGACGAGCATCTCCCAGATCGGCGCGATCAAGGATCGCCCGTTCATCATCGAGTCGGGGACGTTCAAGCCGAGCGTGGAGGCGATCAACCAGCGTTACGCCGTCGAGCATGCCCGGCCGTTCACCGAGGCCGTGCTCGAAGCAGCCAAAGGAGAGGCGGAATCGTTCCAGGTGATCCTGCCCGGCTATGGAGGCGAGAGGATAACTGCGGGCGAGATGCATCTGACAGGACCCGGCCGCGCGCTCATACCCAGCTCGGCTCTGCGTGTGTATCGTGTCGGCTACGTGCCCACACCCAAGGGGCTCCAACTGCCCGATCCGCTTCTTGACGATCTCAACGTGGGCGATCCCAACCTGCCCTGCGTGCTCTGGTATACGATCGCGGTTCCGGTCGACGCGGCGGCGGGAGGATACAGCGGGGCTGTGGAGTTCAGCGTCGGCGGCAAGTCCTACTCCGTGCCGGTCCGGCTGATGGTCTGGGATCTGACGATTCCGAGGCGAGGCCATCTCCGCACCGACTTCTGGTTCTTTCGCGCGCAGATCAAGCGCTACTACGGGCGAGTATCCGACCCCGGCTTCCGAGAGGTCTCGAAGTATCTGGAGATGGCTCTCGACCATCGGCTGACCCCGATCGACTGCTGCGAGGGCAACGTCGCCCCACTGTTCAGAATCTACCGCGAGGCCGACGGCAAGCTGGCAATCGACTGGACCGAGTTCGATCGCTACGCCCGGTTCGTGATCGACCGCGGCGGCACGGCTCTGTCGCTCGCGCCGACGCACTGGTTCGGCAAATGGTTCAGCGATGCACTCAAGGGCGGCTACGACCCGGCGACCGTCACCGACCGAGGCACCGGCGCGGTGGAAACCGTCGCCTATCCCTATTGCTCCGAGAAGCACCTGGACATGCTGAAGTGGTATCTGCGAGAGGCCGTGGCGCATTTCAGACAGAAGGGCTGGCTGCAGTACGCTTTCGTTCAGCCGCTCGATGAGGTCGCCGAAACCGACGAGAATCAGGCTATCGTGAAGGCATGCCACGACGCTGACCCCGCGGTCAAAGTGCTGATGGACGTGGTGACGCCCAACAACTCGAAGATGTTTGCGGACTACCTCGGCATCTGGTGCCCGCTGACACCGAGCCTGCCGGGCGGCGGGTTCGAGAAGGCTCGCGCCAACGGCCAGGATGTGTGGTGTTACGTGTGCTGCGGGCCGAGAGGAACCTACGCGAACCTGTTTGCCAACCAGAGCTGCGTCACGCACCGCCAGCTCTTCTGGCAGAGCTGGAAATACGGTTCCCAGGGATTGCTGTATTGGGGCATCAACTTCTGGCGCTGGTGGGGCTCGGAATCGAAGTACGATCCTGCCACTGCCTGGCCCAACTCGCCCGCGAACTTCGGCAATACACTGACTGCGGATGACCTGGTTGGCGACGGCTTCTTCATCTACCCAGGCCCCAAAGGTCCCATCAACTCGATACGGCTGGAAGCGATCCGCGACGGCCTCGAGGACTACGAATACCTCTGGCTGCTGAACGAGGAAGCCAAGTGCGTTTCCACGGAGAAAGCCGCGCGCGCAGAGAGCCTACTGGCGATCCCCGAATCGTTCTGCAAGGACCTGGCGCACTTCTCGAACTCAGAGAGCGACCTCGCGAAGCTGCGGCGCGAGGTGGCGTTGGAGATCCTGAGACTGAAACAGTAGGGACATCGCCCTACTTCGCCGGCAGCAGGAACAGCCGTCCCTCGCCGGCGTCAAGCGAGATCTGCAGGCCGGGTATGTCGGGCGAGTCGTCGCGGGCGGGTTTCTGCCGGCCATCGGCCTGATCCACCTCGATCACGTCCTTGTCGGGCGCGTCGAACTCGACCGTGGGCCAAGTCGTGTAGTTGTGGTCGTAGTTGCTGAGAAGCACGGCGCGGCGGCCGTCGGAATGCTTGAAAACCCCGATCAGATAATCCCCGCCCTTGGTGATGCTCTTGATCGGTGAGTGTTCGAGGGCGGCCACGGGATCGTCGGCGGGCTTGATCCGGATGACCTTGAGGCTGGTCAGCTTCATCAGGGTGGGGCCGAGGTTCTTGACGGCGGAGTTGATGCGTTTGGCCTGGCCGTAGTGACGCGTGCGATGACCGTCGGCGGTGATGATCGCCCCGCCCTTGGGGAATTCTCCGCCGCGCGGGGTCCAGTAGCAGAAGTAGAGCACGCCCTTGGCGCCGTAGGCAAGCGAGGTGTAGATCTGCCAGCGCAGGTGCGATTCGGTGGGATCGTGGAGCGGGCCGAACGGCATCGTGTTGAAGAAGTTCCAGAACGGGATCTTGTACTTCAGCGAGTACTTGCGCATCACTTCGAGGTTTCCGCAGTAGCCGTCGCGGCCGTCGGCGGTGGGCGTCAGCATCGGGTAGTAGTCCATGCACAGCACGTCGCATCGGGTTTCCTCGCAGAAGCGGGAGACGTATTCGTCGTAGGTCGCGGTTCCCAGGGCGGCGGCGGGCGCGTAGTCCGGCAGCAGATTGATGTAGGCGAGCTTGCCCGGGCGGTCCTTGCGGATGGTGTCAACGGTGGTCTCGCAATCCCGCGAACGACGCCGCGCCGGGTTCGTCGACGATGTGGTAACCCCAGCACGCAGGCGAATCGGGCAGGTCCTCGGGCTTGGTAAGGTTGCTCTTGACGATAGCTTTGAGCCCGTATTTCTCGCACAGAGCGAGCTGCTTGGTGACGTCCTTGAGGTCGTTGGGGCCGAACGCGCCGAGAACGAAAGTGAATCCGGCGTCGGCGATCTCCTTGTAGCGGGCGTCCGTGATCTGGTCCGCGGGCGGATCGACCCAGAAGCCGATCGCGAACCGGTCCTGCACGAACCGCCCCGGAATATCCTGCGCGCGAGCGACCTGCGCCGCCATCGCCAGCAGCGCAACAACCATCGAAAACACTATCATCCTCATCTGAACCCATCTCCCCAACAGACTGATCGCCCCAAGTCTGCGCCCAAGGCGATCCCAATTCGTAGTTCGCAGCCTGGATGCTGAAACGAGTTCAGCATGACATGTTACTCTTCCGGCCCTCCGCCGCCAACGTCGAGCGTCTCGAACCTCATCCGGCGGGCGCCCCAGTATCTGTCTGACGTAGGGCGAGGCGGGGTCGTCGAAGCGCGATATGTGCACGCCGCACCGGCCGCCGGAGTGGATGAACCGATCGTTGTCCATCGCGAAGCCGATGTGCGTGATGGCTTTGAGATCCTCCACGTGAGGTGGTTTTGCCGAAGAACACCAGATCGCCCATCTTGCACATCCTTGCGCGCGACCGGCTGGCAGCGCGGGTCGCCGGCCTGCATGTCGGCGTCGCGAAGCAGAGTTATTCCGTGGATTCGATGCACCAACTGCACGAACCCGGAGCAGTCGATCCCGAATGGCGAAGTCCCACCCCACAGATACGGGCACGCCGATGAACCGGCACGCGGTCTCGATGATCTTCTCCGGGTGTCGGCAGCCAGATCGCCACGGCCTTGTCCTTGTCGACGAGCTTCACGTCGGACTTGCGCACGAAGCCTGTTCTGCCGTCCGGCAGCAGCAGCTCGACCCAGTCGCCGCTGGAGCTAGCCACTTCCAGCTCCGCGCCGACGGTGGCCTTCGTGACAATGGTCGCGCGTTCGCTCGGCTGCTCTCGGACCTCGGCCCAGAGGCTGCGAACGACGGCAACGGGCCCGGTCGAGGCGTAGGGGCGAGAGTCGATCGTCCAGCAGCTTCATCGCGTAGTTGGGAATCCAGCCGCGGTAGGTGTCCAGGGTCTGGACGTAGTACCAGTCATTCTGGCCGCCCTCGGCAATCGAGCGGCTCGCCGATCAGGGCCTGCGTGACGCGCTCAGAGTCGCCGTCGGCGGTCGCGCGCAGTGAGACGACGTTGTTGATGACCACGCCGAGCTGTCCCGCGGCGGGTCTGTTCTTCTTAGCGGTTGGCATACCATTCCTCGCTGAAACGCTTGTGCTGCTCGTCTTCCTTGATCCGGCGCCACCACTCCTTGTTGTCCATATACCAGCGAATAGTCTCCGGCATCGCGGTCTCGAAGTCGTGGGTGCGTTTCCAGCCCAATTGTAGCAGCTTACCTGAATCGAGGGAATAGCGGCGGTCGTGGCCGGGGCGGTCCTGGACGTATTTGATGAGGCTCTCGTCCTTGCCGGTCACTTCGACGATCATCCTGGTGATCTCGATATTGACCCGCTCGTTGCCGCCGCCGATGTTGTAGATCTCGCCCGGCTCGCCCTTTTCGATGGCTGCTTCGACGCCGGAGCAGTGGTCCATCACGTGCAGCCAGTCGCGTACCTGCCTGCCGTCGCCGTAGACGGGAAGCTGCTTGCCTTCGAGCGCGTTGCTGACGAACAGCGGCACCAGCTTCTCCGGCTGCTGGTAGGGCCCGTAGGTATTCGAGCCGCGCGTCACGATCACGGGCACGCCGTAGGTGCGGTAGTACGCCCGCGCGAGCAGCTCACCGCCCGCCTTTCCCGCTGAATAGGGGCTGTTTGGGGAGACGGGGTCGGTCTCCTTGGATGAACCCTCGGCGATGTCGCCGTAGACCTCGTCGGTCGAGATCTGAATGAACTTCTCTACGCCGTACTTCTTCGCGGCCTCGACCATCGTGAACACGCCGAGGACGTTGGTCGTCAGCACGGCCTCCGGCTCGGCAATCGAGCGATCCACGTGGCTCTCGGCCGCGAAGTTGACGACTATGTCGGCTTCCTCGACCGGTTTCGCCACATCGTCCGCGTTGCGAATATCGCCCTGGACGAAGGCAAAGTTGGGGTTGCCCTTGACGTCCTCCAGGTTCTCCAGGTGCCCGGCGTACGTGAGCGCGTCGAGCACGGTAATCCGATCTTCAGGATGCCGCTCGAACCAGTATCTTACGAAGTTGCTTCCAATGAATCCGGCTCCGCCGGTGACGAGTAGGTGTTTCAAGTTTTCAGTCCTCAGTTGTCAGTTGTCGGTTCGTCCGCGAGGGCCGCTCGCAACGCTGGCATCAGCGCAGGAAGATCATGGACTATGATCGACCAGACAATATCCATGTCTACGTCGTGGTATCCGTGTATGAGCCTATCACGTGTTCCGGCTACCTGCCTCCAAGGCACAGCGGGAATCGCCGTCCTCGCTTCAGTGCCGACGGATTTCGCAGCTTCCCCAACAATCTCCAGCAAGCGGACGACTGCAAGCGGGAACATATCGTCCTCATCGAGGTCTGCGCGGTTTCGCCCGGCGGCAAGCTGCACAGCCTTCTCCGCTGCGTCGAGCATGTGCTGAAGTCGAATGCGCTCCTCACTCTTCAGCATATTCGACCTCCGCCTCCGCTACAACCTTGTCGCGGAAGTATCTGCTGAGAAACCCAGGTGTGTTCAGATCGACTTTGCGGCCCAGCAGTTCCGAGAGCTCGTCCTGCATGCCGAAGAAAGCAAAGCCGGGCGTGTGCCCGGGCTTGAACTCCACGAGCACGTCTACATCGCTGTCCTCGCGGAAGTCCTCGCGCAGCACCGAGCCGAACAGCGCGAGTTTGCGAATGTAGTGCTTGCGACAGAATGCCTCAACGGCCGACTTGTCAACGCTGATCCTGCTCATAGCTCCTCCATCCGCGTTACGCCCGGCACGTTGGAAAGCTTCTTGTCGAAAGATAGCAAGCGCCCTTCGGATATATCCATGGCCAGCGCGCAAGCGCAGGCATCGCCGAAATGAGGAACAGCAGTGTCGTAGAGTTCGAGAGCGCGGATATAGAGATCCTTGTTCGGGAGAATGAATCCCTCGGTCTTTAGCAGTGGGGTCAGGAGTTGGCAGATCCGCTGCCTGGTTAGCTTATAGATCGATCCGAGTGCGAAGACTATTTCGGCAAGCGTTACCGGATCGCATGCCAGGCTTGCATTGCCATCGATCACAGCGCGAATGGTAGCGTCTGCTTTCTGCCAGTGAGCTTCGTTGTCCCTCAGCAGATACCTGAGGATGACATTCGCATCTACTGTGTGGACGTTACTCGAGGCCTTCACGCGCCACCTGCTCGCCGACGATTCGTTCCATTTCTGAACGCGCTTCTTCCCAGTCGATTACCTTGCCCTTGATATGGTCGTGGAGAATGCCACTCAACTCAAGGATAGATTGGATCGGCTTCAGCACAGCGACGCTATCGCGCACCTCGATCTCCACCCGCGACTTCGCCTTCAGTCCCAGCTTCCTGCGGACGGCGGCTGGTATGGTGATCTGGCCTTTGTCGGAAACTTGCGCCGTAATCATACAAAACACCTCGCGCTTACATTATACCGCATTTCCGACGCGACGTCATGCTGAACTCGTTTCAGCATCAGGCGAACTTGATCTCCCAATCATACGGGATCTTCTCTGAGTTCCATTCCTCGCGGAACTCGTCGGGCTCCTTGGGATCATAGGGCTGGGTGGGGAAGTTGATCAGCAGCGAGGGCTCGACGCCGATGGTCTTGTAGCCGTGCATCGTGCCGACGGGAATCTGCAGAAGGATCGGGTTGTTGTCGCCCATGAAGAACTGGTTGACTTCACCGAATGTCGGCGAGCCCTCGCGGCAGTCGTAGACCACCGCCTTGATCATGCCCTTCACGCACACCCAGAAATCGTCCTGCTTCTTGTGGTAGTGCCAGGCGCGTATGACGCCTGGGTAGTTGAGCGCGATGTAGGACTGGCCGAACTTGTCGAATATCTCGTCGTCGGCGCGCAGCATCTCCATCAGATAGCCGCGCTCGTCGGAGTGGCGCTTGAGCTGCTTGACTACGATTCCATCTATCATCAGATAACACTGACCTCGCTGTTGTCACCGAGCATGACCCGGTAGGCCTTCGGCGTTTTGGAGTTCTTGGTGATCCTGACGTTCTTGCCGATCAGGCTGTCGGCCAGCCGGCTGCCGATGTCGAGAACCTGGCAGTCCTCGAGTATGATGCTGTGCTCGACCTCGCTGCATCGCAGCACGGAGCGGTCGTCGATCGACGTATAGGGTCCCACGAACGAGTTCTCGATCACGCACCCGTCGGCGATGGTCGGCGGGGCCGCGTATGAGGCTCGCGATCACCCGGCTGCCCTTGCCTATGGTGACGCGGCCCTCGATCCGCGACTCCTTATCGACTTCGCCCTCTATCTCGGTTTCGATGGTGTCGAGGATAATGCGATTGGCCTCCAGCATGTCCTCCAGCTTGCCTGTATCCTTCCACCATCCGCTGACGATGTGGCTCTCCACGCGATAGCCCTTGTCGATGAGATACTGTATCGCGTCGGTGATCTCAAGCTCTCCGCGCGCGGACGGTTCGATGGCATTGACGGCCTCGAAGACGTTGGAATCGAACATATAGACGCCGACCAGCGCCAGGTCCGAGGGTGGGTCCGGCGGCTTCTCGATCAGCCGCACCACCCGCCCGCCTTCGAGCTCGGCCACGCCGAACTCGCGCGCGTTGGGCACGTGCGCCAGCAGGATCTGCGAGTTCGCGTTGGAGGAGGTGTATTCCTCGACCAGCGGCCGGATGCCGTCGTCGATGAGGTTGTCGCCAAGATACATCACGAACGAATCGCCGCCCATGAAGTCCTCGCGCGATCTTCACGGCGTGCGCCAGCCCGCGGGGCGCGTCCTGCTGGATGTAGGTCACCTTGACGCCGAACTTGCCCCCGTCGCCGACGGCCGCCTCGATTTCCTCGTGGGTATCGCCGACGATGATGCCGATGTCGGTTATGCCCGCGTCTCGAATCGCCTCGATGGCGTAGAACAGGATCGGCTTGTTCGCGACCGGCACGAGCTGCTTCGCGCTGGTGTGCGTAATGGGGCGGAGTCGTGTTCCCTTGCCCCCGGCAAGGATGAGTGCTTTCATAGGGCCTCCAGTATCACCTCGGCACTGACGGGATTATACATACCTATCTATTGGCATGTCAACCGCGCCGCGGGAGGGGTAGGACGGCCCACGTCAACGCTTCGGTGGTCAACAATTGCGGCCCCAAATCTTAAGTCTTAGACACATTCCCTGTGCCTGCCCGCTACTTCAAAAAACATGTGCTATACTGCGACATAGAGGCATAAACTTGAACATTCCGTACCGCTCGGCACATCGACGCGCGGCGGAAGCAGGTATGCAAGCCTGAAGGAGGAGAGGATGGTCTTGAGAAGCAGTCTGTTATTGTCTATTGTCTGTCTTTGTGTGCTGCTGTGTGCTGTCGGAGTCTCGGCGGATACGCGCACTACCCCGGTTGAAGTGGAGAACACGCCCACGGTCAAGGTCGATGCGACCGATAACACCGTGAAAGCCCAGCAGAGCGGAACCTGGAGCGTTGGCATCTCGCCGTCGCTCAACACAGTCCAGACCCAGATCACCGGTCAGATGTATCAGCCGTGGACGACGAATCAGGTGATCGCGGATGGCGGATCGATCTCCTGGGAGTCGCCGCAGCTCACAGGCTACAGGGAAGCCCGCGTCGTGATCACCACGAACAATCCCTATCCCAACGCTGAAAGTATCGGTAGGTTTCCGGGGACCGACAGGATTGATGATCTTGGGGTCGTGCAGCTTTGGCACTCCCGCTCAGGGCATCGTTACGCAGGCCAACTTCGTCGGCGCGGGCTTACGCCTGCGCTTTCACTGTCCCCATGATGAGCCCTGTCCTTTATCTGTGGGTTGAGAACGGTACGGGCGGCTCCGTCACCATAACCACTTCCAGTTGGGTCTATATCGTAACCTAGAAGGGGAGGCAGACGTGAAGAGGCTTCTACTCCGATGTCCGCCGCAAGGCTTGTGGCGATACTCGGCTGCGCTGGGATTGCTTGCATTGGCGGCGGCGGCCCAGGCGGCGATCGGCTACACCGACCCCGACGCGTTTCGTGCGGCGGTCCAGAGCTACGGGTTTCAGCTTGCTGTTGGCTTCGACGCGCAGCCGCCCGGTACGAGCGCGACCTCGTATGGTATGCTCACCATCGGAGGAGGGGCTGGAATCAGATGGGTCCACCCTTGCCAAGCTGTCGCCGGTCGCCACCGACGCCTACAGCCCTGACTCCCAGCCGAACTCCGTGGGCGCGCTTGGTTCCGAGAGCCAGTTTCTCGCGGGAAACGGCGACAGGATCATCTTCAACTTCGGCTTGCCCCGTATATGCGTTCGCCGTGCACGTCATAGGCAATCCGAGCCCGACGGGCGACCCCGCGATCCCATTCTGGAGGATGCGCGCGTTTGCCGGGTCGGGTTTCGATGTCTACAGCACGACCACGCCCTGGAAGACCTTCAGCCGTGGTAATGACTGCTACTTCCTGGGCGTTATCTCGTCGGGCCAGCCGTTCGAGCGAGTGGACCTCTGCTCGGACAATGATCCGGCCGCCGTCTACAGCTTCAGCATAGACAGCGTTACCGTGGCGGCCGATGCGATGGAGGCTACCCTCGATGAGGCGAAGACCATGGAGTCCGGCAACGTGATCGTTCGTGACCTCGCGGTCATGCGCGTTCACAGCGACCGGTTCAACGTCGAGACGAAGGACCGCGCGATCGGAATGGCGGTCCTTGGCAGCGGTCCGACTCGCGGGCTGGACGTCGCGCTGTTCGGCTCGGTGGAGGAAACCTCCGACGATGAGCGGGTGATAAGGCTCATTCAGTTGATCGACGCGATGCAGTCCACTCCGCCCGGATCGCTTGCGATGGGCACGAAGGCGGTAGGCGGCGGCGCGAAGCTCGATCTGCAGCCGGGATGCACCCAGAGCTCCGGCCCGAACAACATCGGGCTGGACGTTACCATCTGCGGCAAGGTAAGCGAGGTCGCGCCGGACCATAGCTGGATCACGGTCGATGACGGCGCTGGGCGCGATAGCGGGATGGCCTCGCTGGGCGTGAAAGTCGTCGGGGAGTTCTGGGGGAACGGACTGGCGGTCGGCAACGTGGTGCGCGTGACGGGTTCGTGCTCGCTGTTCAAGTCAGGGGACAAGTACTACCCGCTGATTCGAGTTGCGTCGCCGATGGACGTTGGGCGCTACTAACGACGCCTTGCATTGTACCGTATATACGGTATAATAGACGTGGAGGCGTGCGATGATCCAGAAGATCCACAAGTTCGGCAATAGCCTCGCGGTTGTGATCCCTGTCTCCGAGAACAGGGCCCACAGGATCGCCGCCGGCGAAGTAGTCGAGGTAGTCGAGACCCAGCAGGGTTGGCAGGTCAGGGATAAGTTCAGGGGGCGCGTGGAGAAGCTCATATCAGAGCAGCCCGGCGCCCCCTTTGGGGTACTGTGATTACTGGGCTCTCGCACTGGAGAACAGCGATCTATGAACAAGACCCATAATAGGCATAACACTCGGCGATCCGGCGGGGATCGGGCCGGAGATCGTGCTTGGCGCGCTGGCGGACGGCGAGGTGCATGAGCAGGTGCGTCCCCGTCGTCATCGGCCATGTCGGGCGTGCTGCGGCGCTGCTCGGAGGCTTCGGGCGTGTCGGCGGGCGAGATCGTGACTGTCGATTCACCCAGGCCGCCAAGGGCGATAAGGGCAAGGTCGAGGTCGTTCACGTCGAAACGCCGGGCATGCAGGACATCCGACCGGGCGTGATCGAGCGCCGACGGCGGGGCAGCGGCGCCGACGCGTTCATGCGGCGCGCTTGCGAGCTCGGCCTCGCGGGCGAGATCGACGCCATCACGACCACGCCGATCAACAAAGAAGCCCTGCGCGCTCGCCGGAGTCGAGCACATCGGCCACACGGAGATGCTCGCGACTTACCTCGACGCCCCGAACCCGCTCACGCTGTTCATCACCCAGAACATGCGCATCTTCTTCCTGTCGCGGCACTACTCGCTGAGGCAGGCCATCGATTACATCACCGCCGAGCGCGTCCACGACTTCATCACGCCGCGTGCATTCGACGATGACCGATTTCGGCTTCGCGAAGCCCAAGATCGGCCTTGCGGCGCTGAACCCGCACGCCAGCGACGGCGGCCAGTTCGGCACCGAGGAACGCGACCACCTGATCCCCGCCGCGAAGCGCGCCCGCGAGGAGGGGATCGACGTAACCGATCCCATCGGCGCGGACTCGGTCTTCAACATGGCGCTGGAGGACAAATTCGACTGCGTGATCTCGCTCTACCACGACCAAGGCCACATCGCCGCCAAGACCCGCGACTTCCACGGCACCGTCACCGCCACGCTCGGCCTGCCGGTCCTGCGAACGTCAGTCGATCACGGCACCGCCTTCGACATAGCCTGGAAAGGCATCGCCAACCCCATCAGCATGAAGATGGCGATATTGGCGGCGGTGGATATGCTGGAGAAGGCGCGCAAGTGAGACTCCCTCCCCTATGAGGGGAGGGTTGGGGTGGGGTCCGCGACTTCCCTAGCCGGCCGGCTGCTGCTCCTGCATCTCCCGCACGGCCGTGCGAGCGCGGTCGATGTCCGCGCCGAGCCGGACGAGGACTCGACCGGCGCCGATCTCTTCCGAGATGATGCCGAGCAGGAGATGCTCGGTGCCGATGTAGTTGTTATCGAGCGCCCTCGCCTCCTCGTAAGCGTGGTCGAGCGACACTTTCGCACGAGTAGTGAGCCACATCTCCCTCACCGGACCGGTTCCACGAGGTCTGAGCACGGCGCGGACTTGCTCCGTAACGACCTCGGGTGCGATTTCCAGCCGCTCGACGACCTGCCGGGCAACGTTGTCCTCGCGCATCAGCCCGAGCAAGAGGTGGCCCGTGGTTACCTCGTTGTCACGCAGGCGTCCGGTTTCTTCCTGTGCGAAGAACACGGCTCTTCTGGCCTTCTCGGTGAATTTGTCCCACATCTAGGCTTGTCCTTTCTCCAGGTCATCGGCCAGGAACAGGTAGTCCTGCGACAGCTTGCGCGCCTCGACAGCCTCCCTGATCGCCAGGACGGCCCGCGCGTCCAGCCGATGGCCGAGGATCCTGGCCGCAGCGAACCTGATCTCGGGCAACTGGTCGGAGAGCGCCGCAACCAGATCCTGCTCGGGCATGGGGAACAGATGCTTGTCCAGAACGGCCGCCGCCCTTCGCCGCATTTCGGCGTCCGGGCTCTCTCGCACGATCTTGGCTGCCTGATTGCCCAGCGCGTCGATCTCGCCAGCATCCTCCAGAGTGTGTATGACCAGCATGGGCCACCCGGTCGTCAGGGTCCGACAGCAGCTCGGCCAGGCGTTCGGCGACCTCGTGCACTCGGTCGAGTTCCTTGAGCGCCTGGATGGCGGCGCGGCGGACCGACAGGTCTTCCAACGCTAAGCCTGGCCGTCAATGCCTCGGTCGGCGGGGCAGCGTCCAGATCGAGCAATGCCTGAATGGCTGCCTTGATGACTCTGGGATCAGCATCGCCCAGCAGTCCCAGCAGACCGCCGGCGGCGGATGAGACCTTGAACGTCCCCAGCATCTCGGCCGCCGCGGCACGAATGCCCGCGTCATCGTCGTCCAGCATGGCGATGGCCGGATTCGCCCAGGTATCCGGCTGCTCCTTCAGTAGATCCGAGCGCGGGACCGGCACGTCAATACTTCTGCCGACGATCTGACGGCAGATATCGGCAGCTATCCGCGCGCCCACCCATTCGAGCTTGACAGGCAAGAAGCCCGGACCGGTAGCGATTGCCACGCGCAGCATCGGCGGGAACACATCGGAATGCCTATCCAGCACCGCCCTGATCGCCTTTGCCTCGAAAACCGGCTGGGGCAGCGACCGATCAAAATCGTTATAGTCGTCATCGCGCCTCGGGTCGTGCTCGAAGATGGCGGCGAGCTCGCGGGTGGCCTGGCTCAAGGGCTTGCTGCGGCAGGCTTCCGCTGCACGGCAGAGGGCATCATACGGCGGCACGCCGGCATCGAACATGCCGACCAGGATGCGGCACCAGAAGCTCAGCTCTATGTTCTGTTTTGCCTCCTCGGCTTCGAGCCGATCCGCGAGCATGCCGGCCGACCAATCGAGTCTCCCGCTCCACTCGCCCACCCTCACCATCGGGATTGTCTCCAAGGCTACAAGGTCGGGAATGCTCGCAAGCGCATCGGAGATCGGTACTCCCGGATTCCACGGCGGCGGCGAGCTGTGCGGTAGCCTGCTTGACGGAATCCGAGTAGTCCGCTTCCGCCAGCCTCGCAAGAGCAGTGCGGACATTGACCCCGATCTCGAAAAGCTCTCCAAGTTCTCGATACCAACGGGCGAGTTCGAGCCTGTGCCTGAGGCTTGCGGTTGAACTCGTCTCCCGGCTCGTTTCCTTGGCCGAACGTTTGACCATGTGGATCATCTCCTTCTGGAGGCTTGCGCGCGCGTCGCGGATTCGGGACTTGACCGCCGCGAGCGATATTCCGAGGAACTCGGCGATCTCCGCCTGCTTCATTCCCTTCGACGAAGAACAGCATCGCCGCCGTGCGAGTGCCGTTGGGCAGGCCGTCGAGCGCTTCGCGGGCGGCGGCGCCGTTGGGGTCGGACTCGGCTGGCGCTGTGAGTTCGTCCATTATCTCGGGTGCAAGCGGGAGTTCGTGTGACCTGCGGAGGTGCATCTTGCACAGGTTGGCGGTGATCGCTGCCAGCCATGCGCCGAACCTGTCCGGCTCTCGCAGCGACGTAAGCGACAGATACGCCTGCACGAACGCCTCCTGCGCGAGGTCCAGCGCGTTCTCGCGCCCGCGCACCTTGCTCAGCGCGAGGTGATAGACCCGCGTCCGATACCTCGACACGAGCGCGTCGAACGCCGAGTCATCTCCCCCCGCCGCCTTCGCGACCAGTTGTCCGTCGGTCGAATCCAAACGACTCCGCCTCCACACAGGTAGTTGCGCGTCGATGCCGAAAGGATAGGTTGCTCCTTGTTAGATGATTGTGGAGGCGCGTTTGTTCGTCGTGTCCGGCTGATCACCAATTCCTGGCGGACACGCATCCGGCCACATACCGTTCGCCGTTCGCCACGCACATCGTTCCGCCGATGTCCACAACCGAGTCAACGCCAAGCCCGCTCGGCATGAGATCCGGAACGACTTTCATCCCTGAGGGAGCATCGGTGTCACCGATATAGAAGCAGCCGGCGAATACCGCCGTCACCTTTTGCGCGGACAGCCCTACCGAAGCGCCATCCGGAAGCTGTTTGAGCGAGCCGGCCGACGAAGCGATGCTGTCCACGACCGCGATGCCATCGCTGCTGGGGCTCCATTCGCTTGTGTTGCCGAGGTTGTCCGCGGCCTGAACGCGGCAGTAGTAGCGGCCGCCGTGAGGAGCCGTCACGCTCTTCGACGTGGTTGGCGGGATTCCCGACTGCCCATCGAAAACGTCACACCCGCCGGGCGCGGAGCCGATCCGGCAGTTGTAGCACTTGATCCCGGAGCCGGAATCTGTCGAGGCAGTCCAGTCGAATGCAAGCGCCGTGGATTGCGTATAGGCGCCGGCGTCCGAGGGAACACCCGGCACGGTGGGCGGCATCATATCCAGCACTATCGAGTCAGCGCAGGTCTCGCTGATGTTTCCCAGGCTGTCCCTGAACTGGGCGTATACGGTCTTGCCGCCGTCGCCGGGCGAGAGCTGCCAGGTCTTGCTCGCCGCAAACGGCTCCCACGAACTCCAGGAAGCGTTGTCGTTGCTGAAGCGCATATCGATGGGAGTGTGCACGCTGTTGGCCCATAGCGCCAGGGCGACGCTTGCAGTGGTGGCGTATGTCGCGCCTGCGTCTATGACAACGCCTCCGATTGGCAGCTTGCAGACGAACGGCGCGCCGGTGTTGAACTTGAAGAGATCGGCGGTGCCTCCGTCCAGAGTCAGGTCGAGTTTGTAGTGGCCGCCTCCGAGGTCTGTCAGCGGCACGACCTCGACATTGCCCGTGTCGCGGTTCAGCCGCTGCAGCGAGGTTATTCCGCTCGTCGCGAAGTTGAACGTCAGCGTGATGGTCTGACGAGTCTCAGCGCACGTCGAGTCGGGGGCGCACAGGCCGTTGAGGACCATGAAGTAGGTCTCGTCGCTGAAGTCGGGCCCATCGAAGCTCTCGTCGAGCACCTTGAACTTGCCCAGAGCCACATCGCCTCTATGGCCGCCATTCTTTGTCCCGATGTTGACCGCGCTCACGGAAATGAGGTACGGGATCTTGCCAAAACCAAAGGCGGGCACGTTCGACGGCCGCTCGGAAGACTCACCGCTCACGATGTAGAAACCGGTCGTCAGGAGGCGGATCAGACTCTCGCCGAGGTTCCTGGACTGCCGGTTGGTTTCCTTTTGCTGATAGTATGCCGCCGTCGGGCTGGATTCGCCTATTCCGCTGAAAAGGACGGTATGGATGGAGGCGTCATCCGTCTGGTTGTAGACGAACGCCGACACGAATTTGGCCCCCGCCGTCCAAAGCAGGAAGTTGTTGAGCCTGATCTCGGACTCCGATGGCGTGTAGGGCCAGTAGGGACCGGTAAAGACCTGCGTGTATCCGCCGAACGGGATCGGCGTCGCGCCGGTCCCATCACAGCCCCCAAGGGCGAAGCTCCTGTATCTGGCGATGGAGTTGTAGAAATACGTCCGCCTGCTGGTCGCCCATTGCCAGTTCTCGCCGTAGAAGGGGTAGTTGTCGAACATGATCATGTCCGGCTGAGCCGTTGAAAGGTACATGCGCATCGTGCTGTCGTCCGGGTCATCTGCCTCCATGTTCACGAACACCATGACGTTCGGGTGTTCGCTGCGAAAGCGAGAGAACACGCCGGCGCATTCCTCTATCGCGCCGGGAGCGGTCAGGTCCTGCTCGTCGAGGTACTGGCACGAGACCATGTTCGACTCATACTGCATTTCCGTGGACGACAGGTCGTCAGTAGAGTTTCCGAGCCACCTTCCCCATGGCAGCCCCGGCGCCGGGCCGAGATAGGTGACCGCGTTTCCATGCCAGTGGAGGTTGACGGTGGTGAAGTTGGAATCGGCCCAGCGGGCGAAGTCGAATTGATGCCCATTATCTGCGGGAAAGACTTGTGCCTGGATCTGCAGGCCCCTGCTTAGGATGATCTGGTGTCCCCTGCTCAGCGTCTGCGCGCGAGCAGGCGATCCGTGCGGTCCCGCTGACACGATGCACAGCAGCAGCACGCACCGTAGTCGCCAGGTTATCAGCCCTAACAATGCGTTGTATTTCCTGTGGGCAGTGACGCGCGAACAAGTTGCGGCAGGCTCAGCCATGCTTCCAATATACCATGCTAGATGCCAGCCGCGCTTTCGCCGTTTCACAAGGAACGAGTTCAGTTCTCCGGAAGACTCGTCGCAGGAGGCGTTTCCAAACGCCGATTCCGCGGGCACAACGCCTGGGCATTCGGGTTTTGGAAAACCCTCCTACAGCGGTGCAATTCCCGGAGAACTGAACTCATTCTTTACAAGCCGGCTCCTGCTCCATTCGCTTCTGTTCCCTGTTCCCTATTTGCTGTTCCCTCGTCTCCCAGTTCCTTCTGGGCTTCCTTGATCAGCTCCTGCTGGCGGGCGGTGGAGATTCCGGCGATCTTGCCCACGCGATCGATTCGGCGGGGCACGTCGGGGTGGGTGGCAAGGTACTTGTTGAGTCCCTTGCTGGTGTCCATCCCGAGCTTGGCCAGCGCCTTGACCGCGCCCTCGGGGTTGTAGCCGGCCTGCCGCATGAGCTTGACGCCGTAGTCGTCGGCCTGATACTCCTGATTGCGGGAATAGCCGCGATCGTTGAGCGTGTAGGCCACGTTCAGGCCGGTCTGAACGGCGGCGCTCGCCCCTCCGAGAAGCGCGATACTCAGCCCCTGCGCTATCAACGAGCGGTTCATCAGGTTACGCGCGTGCTGGGCGGTTATGTGGCCGGTCTCGTGCCCGAGCACGAACGCCAGCTCGTCATCGGTGGTCATCATGCTCGCCAGCTTGTGAGTGACGATCACGGGCCCGCCCGGCGCGGAGAATGCGTTGATGACGGTCGAGTTCACGACCTGATAGGTGAAGGTCACGTCCTTGCGCGGTGAGACCGCCGCCACCCTGGCGCCGATTCGCGCGACCCGGTCGTTCATCGCGGCGTCTCTGCTCAGCCCGCCGTAGTCGTCGATTATCTCTTCCTGGACCTGCTTGCCGACGCTCACCTCGGTGTTGCGTGAGATCAGCATCAGAGCGTCGCACGGCCCCGCGAACACCCCCAGGCAAACCGCCAGCACTGCCACTGCGGCCAACCTATGTAGCCTGACCATTTCGCACCTCGCCCCTGCCGGTTCCCCCGTGCTATTAGGGTGCCAACAATTGGGGGGCGCCGAAACGGGCGTTTCGAGACGCGCGCGGTTTCCATTTTCACCCAAACCGTGCTATACTCTGGGAGACGAGGCTTACTGTGCGGATTTGGGACCAATATGCTCGTGACGGCGGCCTGTTGATCGTGCTTTCGGGGCCGTCGGGGGTGGGTAAGGACGCGGTTCTGAGCGAGTTTCTGACGCTCGGGAACCGGCGTGCGGAAGTGCGTCACGTGCACCACCCGGCCTAAGCGCGAGGGCGAGGTCGATGGCGTTGATTATACGTTCCTTTCCACCGAGGAGTTCGAGCGGCGCAAGGCCGAGGGCGGATTCCTCGAAACGCGCGGTCTACTGCGGGTATCAATACGGCACGCCCAAGGACTAGGTCGAGCGCGAGACCTCGCTCGGACACGACGTGATCCTCAAGATCGAGGTCCAGGGCGGGCGCGAAGTGAAGCGGCAGAGTGCCGGAGGCGTGATGGTGTTCCTCGTTCCTCCTTCCATGGAGGAGCTGGAGAGGAGACTTCGCGATCGAGGCGCACGGATTCCGACGAACAGATCGCAACGCCGGCTTGCGCGTGCCCGCAAGGAGCTCGAGGAAGTCGCGACACTATACGTACATCATAGAAAACGACTCCATCGAGCAGGCGGCGGAGAGAGCTGTAGGCGATTATGTGGATGCCGAACGTAATCGGAGTTTACACTAAGTCATAGACTGAAACTGTGAACTGTCTGGCAAGAAGATAATACTGGGCGTGACAGGCGGGATCGCGGCCTATAAGGCGGCGTATATCGCGAGCGCGCTGGTGAAGCGCGGGGCGGATGTCCACGTCGTGATGACCGAGCACGCGACCAAGCTCGTGGGCGAGGCCACGTTCTGGGGCATCACGGGCAACGACGTCATCACCGACCTCTTCGCGCCGCCCAAGGATCATGAGATCGTTCACGTCTCGCTTTCCGAAAGCGCGGACCTGTATGCTGATCGCGCCGGCGACCGCCAATGTCATCGGCAAGCTTGCAAACGGCATCGCGGACGATATGCTGACCACGATGGCGCTGGTCGCGCGGCGCATCGTGATCTGCCCGGCGATGAACGTGCGGATGTACGAGAATCCCGTCGTGCAGGCCAACATCGAGCGGCTGCGCGGGCTGGGTTACGTGATTGTCGAGCCGGAATCGGGCAGGCTGGCGTGTGGCGACGAGGGCATCGGCAGGCTGGCGGACCCGGACAAGATCGTCGCGGTTGTCGAAGGAGCTGCTGGCGCGCGGCGGAGCGACTATGCGGGCAGGAACGTGCTCGTGAGCGCCGGGCCGACGCGGGAGGCGATCGATCCCGTGCGGTTCATATCGAATCGGTCGTCCGGCAAGATGGGCTATGCGATTGCGGCGGAAGCGGCCGCGCGCGGGGCGAGGGTCACGCTTGTGAGCGGGCCGACGCGAGCTCGATCCGCCCGCTGGTGTGGAGATCGTGCAGGTCGAGACCGTGCGCGAGATGTATCGAGGCGGTGATGTCGCGGGTGAGAGACGCGGATGTGTTCGTGTCCGCAGCTGCCCCGGCGGATTTCCGGCCTGCCAAGTCCAGCGAGCAGAAGATCAAGAAGTCGGACCATCTGACGCTTGAGCTTGATAAGGCCGAGGATATACTCGCGGCGGTGGGGCAGTCGAAAGGGCGGACGGTGCTTGTGGGGTTTGCCGCGGAGACGCGAGGATATGGAGAAGCATGCGGCCGAGAAGCTTAGCGGCCAAGAACCTCGATCTGATCGTGGCGAACGACGTCGGGCCGGGCAGCGATGTGTTCGGCAGCGATACGAACCGAGTGACGCTGATCTCCCGTAATGGCGAGAAGATCGCGCTGCCGAAAATGCCAAAACGCGAGGTCGCGAAGGCGATACTGGATTATCTGCTGATCGCCGGGACAGTGCCCGGCAACCAGACAAAATCGAAGGGAACCCTCTCGGGAAAAGGGAAAAGGCAGAAAACGAGAAAGGCTTTGTAGGTTCTTTCTCCCTTTCTGATTTTCCCCTTTTCCCGTATTTTTTCCCTTCCCATGGAGGAATCAATTGAGTTCGAAGACGCACATGTTCACTTCCGAATCGGTTACGGAGGGACATCCCGATAAACTGGCCGATCAGATTTCCGACGCCGTGCTCGACGCGATCCTCGAGCAGGACCCGACCGGCAGAGTCGCATGCGAGGCGCTGCTGACGACCGGGCTGGTTGTGGTTGCCGGTGAGGTCACGACTCGAGCCTACGTGGAGATCCCCGACCTGGTCAGGCGGACGCTGGAGCAGGTCGGCTACACGCGCGCCAGCTATGGCATCGGCTCGCAGACCTGCGGCGTTATGACCAGCATTCAGTCGCAGTCGCCGGACATCGCGATGGGCGTCGACGTCGGCGGCGCGGGCGATCAGGGCATGATGTTCGGATTTGCCTGCGATGAGACGCCCGAGCTTATGCCGATGCCGATTATGATGGCGCACAAGCTTGCGCGAAGGCTTGCGGCCGTGCGCAAGGACGGCACCCTGGAGTATCTGCGGCCCGACGGCAAGACCCAGGTGACGGTGGAGTACGAGGGCGGCAAGCCGGTTCGCATCGACAGCGTGGTGGTCTCAACCCAGCACCAGCAGAACATCCCGCAGGCCACGATCAAGGAAGATATGATCGAGCACGTGATCAAGCCGATCGTGCCGGCGGAGCTGATCGACGAGAAGACCGAGTTCTATGTGAACCCGACCGGCGCGTTCTCCGTGGGCGGCCCGCAGGCTGATACCGGCCTGACCGGCCGCAAGATCATTGTCGATACCTACGGCGGCATGGCCAAGCACGGCGGCGGCTGCTTCTCCGGCAAGGACCCGACCAAAGTCGACCGCTCGGCGGCGTACATGATGCGCTACGTCGCGAAGAACATTGTCGCGGCGGGGCTTGCGAAGCGCTGCGAGCTTCAGGTCGCCTACGCCATCGGCAAGGCCGAGCCGATGGGCATTATGGTCGATACCTGGCGCACAAACGCCATCCCCGAGGACAAGATCGGCGAACTGATCCTCAAGTACTTCGACCTGACTCCGAGAGGGATCATCGACAAGCTCAATCTCCGACGGCCGATCTTCAAGCAGACCGCGTCCTACGGGCACTTCGGCCGGACCGACCTGAACGTGTCGTGGGAAGACGTCGACATGGCCGACCTCTGAAGAAGGAAGCGGGGCTCTAGTTGTATGCCAGGGTTGTCGTCGATACAGGCGCGACCAGCTCAATAGATTCGCTTACCTACGAGATTCCCGACGGCCTGGCCGGAAGGATTGGGGTGGGTTCCTGCGTGCTCGTGCCCCTGACTTCCCGCCAGGTCGTTGGCTATGTGATCGGCTTCGAAGAGACCGCGCCGGTCGCCAATACCCGCCCCATCATCGCCGAGCTCGAAAACCCCGTCAGACTCACGCCCGATATGCGCCGCCTCGCGGAGTGGATCTCCGCGCGGTATATGTGTCCGCTCGCGCGCGTCGAAGCCGCAATGCTGCCGGCGATGGCGCACTGGCAGGTGCAGGGGAGGGTGGAGAGTGGAGAGTGGAGAGTCGAAGAGCGAAGAGCTGAGACTGACCGCAGCCGAGAGCGACATTGAGGCAAGGATCGCGGCGGTCGAGGGTGGGGTGACGGTCGAGAGCCTGGGCGGGAATCGGGATTCGGTGATGCGGCTGGTGCGACAGCTTGAGAAGAAGGGCGCGGTGCGGCGGACATGGAAGCTGATTCCGCCGGGCGGGAAGCCGCGGGTGCTGCGAGGGCGTGCGTGTTTGCCGAACCTTCGAACGCCGACGCTCACCGAGAAGCAGTTCGCGGCGCTGTCGCTGATTCGGTCGCTGGGGCGGGATGTGGCGGTTGTCGAGTTGACGCAGAGGTATGGGCTGACCTCGTCGCCGATTGCCGCGCTCGCAAAGAAAGGGCTGCTGGAGGAGATCGATATGGTCTTCCGGCGGAACCCGGCGTTTGCGCGGATCGATCAGAAGCGAGTGACGCTGAGCGAGGAGCAGAGGATTGCGACCGAGGCGATTACGCGGGCGATGGAGTCGGGGCAGTATCGCGGGCACTTGCTGTTTGGCGTGACGGCGAGCGGCAAGACCGAGGTGTATCTGCGATGCATCGAGCGGGCGCTTGAGTTGGGCAAGACCAGCCTCGTGCTGCTGCCGGAGATCGCGCTGACCACGCAGGTGATGAACATATTCAAGAGCCGGCTGGGCGATGCCGTGGCGGTGCTGCACAGCGCGCTTTCGACGGGCGAGCGGTGCGATGAGTGGATGCGCATATCCGAGGGCGAGGCGAAGGTCGTGCTTGGGGCGCGGTCGGCGGTGTTCGCGCCGCTGGAGAATGTGGGCCTCGTGATCGTGGATGAGGAGCACGACGGCAGCTACAAACAGGACATCTCGCCGCGGTATAACGGCCGCGATGTGGCGATCCGGCGGGCGCGAGGACTCCGGCGCGGCGCTTGTGCTGGGCAGCGCGACGCCGAGTGTCGAGAGCTTCGCCGCGGCGCGCGAGGGTGAGTTCGAGCTGCTGACGATGGCGAGCCGCGTCGAGAACCGGCCGATGCCGAAGGTCCACATCGCCGACCTGCGCGAGGAGTATAAGACCGGGCGGGCGTCGATTTTCAGCGATGTGCTGGAACAGGGGATACGCGAGCGGCTAGCTCGCCAGGAGCAGGTGATATTGCTTCAGAACCGGCGGGCGTACTCGACGTTTCTTACCTGCCGCGACTGCGGTTACGTCGCGCGGTGCCCGAACTGCGCGGTGTCGCTCAAGCTGCACGCGGCGGCGCGCAAGCTGAGCTGCCATCACTGCGGATATGAGGAGCGCGCGCCTGATGTGTGCCCGACGTGCGGTGGGCTGCGCATTCGGAAGTTCGGGATCGGGACGGAGAAGGTAGAGGAGCAGACTAAGGCCGCGTTTCCCGAGGCGCGCGTGATCCGGATGGATCGCGACACGACCTCGCGCAGAGGCTCGCACGCGGCGATACTGCGATGCGTTTCGGTCGCGCGAGGCGGATATACTGGTAGGGACGCAGATGATCGCGAAGGGGCTGGATTTCCCGAACGTGACGCTGGTCGGGGTGATAAGCGCGGATACGTCGCTGAACCTGCCGGATTTTCGGGCGTCCGAGCGGACGTTTCAGCTCATTTCGCAGGTGGCGGGGCGGTCGGGCAGGGGAACGAGGCCGGGTGAGGTCGTGATCCAGACGCTCGACCCTGAGAACTACGCGATAAGCGGCGCGGTCGAGCACGATTATGTGGCGTTTTTCGAGCAGGAGATCGAGTTTCGGCGCGAGCTGAAGTATCCGCCGTTTTCGACGCTGGTGAACGTGCTGTCGAAGAACGAAAGCGACAGCGCGGCGGCGGCGACGCTCGATGACGCTGGTTGCGGAGATCAAGAAGCTGCCGATGTCAACGCGGAAGGGCATCGAGCTGATCGGCCCGACGCCGGCGGTGCTTGCGCGGCTGAAGGGTCAGTATCGATGGCATCTGGTGCTGCGGTCGGCGGATAGAGAGGCGGCGGTCGGGCTGCTGAAGTCGGCTTTTGAGGCGAATTCGGGCCTGCGTAGGAAGCTGGCGGTGGATGTTGACCCGATGTCGATGATATAATAGCGGAGAGCGGAGAGCAGAGAGCAGAGAGCGGAGAGCGGAGAGCAGAGAGCGGAGAGCGGAGAGCGGAGAGCGGAGAGCAGAGAGCGGAGAGCGGAGAGTGGAGAGTGGAGAGTGGAGAGCAGAGAGCGGAGAGCGGAGAGCAGAGAGCAGAGAGCCAAGAGCGAAGGGCGAAGAGGGACGGCGCGGCGTGCTCCCTCTCCTGGGGGGAGAGGGTTGGGGTGAGGGCGCATGCGTCCCGTATGTCCCATACGTCCCATCCTGTCATGCTGAACTTGTTTCAGCATCCACTGGGCGCTGCGAACCAACGACTGACAACTGACGACTTGCTGGGGAGAGTTGCTGCGCGATGGAAATCAACGATGTTGTTCGATATGGCGACCCCGTGCTGCGAGCGCGGGCGGCGGAGGTCAAGAAGGTCGATGACGAGATCAGGGTGCTGATCGAGCGCATGTACGTCGTTATGGCGGAGTCGCGCGGGCTTGGTCTGGCGGCGCCGCAGGTCGGTGTCTCGAAGCGCATCTTCACCTACGACATCGGCGAAGGCCCGCACGCGATGATCAACCCGAAGATGCTGCGTTCGAGCGGGGAGGAGGTCGCCACCGAGGGCTGCCTCAGCATCCCCGGCCTCCAGGGCGACGTCACCCGCGCGGATCGCGTCACCGTCTCCGGCATCGACGAGACCGGCCAGAAAGTCAAGATCAAGGCCGAGGGCCTGCTTGCGCGCGTGTTCCAGCACGAGATGGACCACCTGGATGGGAAGGTGTTCGTGGACAGAGCCGACCCGGATACGATCGAGACGGTGCCGCTTGAGGACGCATCCGACGGCGGGGATTAGGGATGAGTGACTAGGGATTGGTGAAGGCCCGGCGCGGTGTCTATCATGTCATGCTGAACTTGATTCAGCATCCACCTACTCCATCTCCTCGGGGAGAGGGCTGGGGTGAGGGCGCATTCGTCCCATTATGTCCCATGAGTCCCATCCTGGAGTGCTGTGGCTCGTGTCTGCCAATCCGCCACGAGCCCCGCAACTACCCAGCGAAGCGTTCTCGGAGCGCGGCGAGATCAGCCTACGTCCCAGTCCGCGCAGGCGGACTTCGTGCACGCTGGGCCTGTGGAAGCAGTCCCCGGTTCTGCTACTGGGGCAATCCATGGTTCAGAGACGAACCGCAACATGCCGCGCTGAAGGTCAAGAAGCCGCACTTCGCGAACACCTAGTTGAGCAAAGGCCGTTGCAGCAAAGGTGATGAATGGCGGTACCCGACAAGGTCTCGGAACTGGTGGAGCGCTTCGAGCGCAATCTCGACGCGTACCGCGCTGGCGACTACAAAGAAGCGCGCGTCAGAACCGAGTTCATCGACCCATTCTTCGAGGCGCTCGGCTGGGACATGCGCAACACAGCGGGCTATGCCGAAGCGTACAAGGATGTCGTCCACGAGGACTCAATGAGGGTCGGGCCAGCCGCCAAAGCCCCGGACTACTGTTTCCGCATAGGCGGAACCCGCAAGTTCTTCGTCGAGGCCAAGCGGCCCGGAGTCAGACTGGAGTCGGGCGTCCGACCGGCCTACCAACTCCGACGCTATGCATGGTCTGCCAAACTGCCGCTCTCCATCCTCACCAGCTTTCGTGAGTTCGCCGTCTACGATTGCCGCGTCAGCCTCACCAGACGGACAAACCCTCAGTCGCGCGCGTCATGTGCATCGACTACACCGACTACGCGGCTAAGTGGGACGAGATCGCCTCTCGGTTTTCCAAAGAAGCCGTACTGCAAGGCTCCTTTGACAAATACGCCGATTCCGCGAGAGCCAAGAGGGGCACCGCCGAAGTGGACGATGCGTTCTTGAAGGAGATCGAATCCTGGCGAGACGCGCTCGCTGGCAATATCGCGCTTCGCAACCCGGCGCTGAGCCAACCGGAGGTCAACTTCGCAGTCCAGCGCACCATCGACCGAATCGTGTTCTTGCGCATCTGCGAGGATCGCGGGACGGAGAACTACGCGCAGCTTCTGGGTCTGGTCGCCGCACCCTATGTCTACCGGCGGCTGCTGGGGCTCTTCCGTCAGGCGGACGACCGCTACAACTCCGGCCTGTTTCACTTTCACCAAGAGAAGGGCCGCGCCGAAGCCCCAGACGAGTTGACACTGGCGCTCAACATCGATGACACGCCGCTTCGCAGGATCATCAAGAGCGTCTACTATCCTGACAGCCCCTATGAGTTTTCCGTTCTTCCCGCGGATATCCTCGGCCAGGTCTACGAGCAGTTCCTGGGCAAGGTGATCCGCCTCACCCCTGGACACCAGGCAAAGGTCGAGGACAAGCCGGAAGTCAAGAAAGCTGGCGGTGTCTACTACACTCCCACGTACATAGTGGATTACATCGTTAGCAACACTGTCGGCAAGCTTCTTGAAGGCAGAACACCGAGGGAAGCGGCGAAACTGCGCGTGCTCGATCCCGCGTGCGGGTCGGGCTCGTTTCTCATAGCGGCATACCAGTTCCTGCTGGACTGGCACGCGGAGTGGTACTCGCTCAACGATCCGGAGAAGTGGGCCAAGTCCAAGCCGCCTCGCGTACATTCCGATAGGTCGGGATGGCGGCTCACCAATGCCGAACGAAGGCGCATTCTCCTCAATAGCATCTATGGCGTCGATATAGACTCCCAGGCAGTTGAGGTCACTAAGCTCTCCCTCCTGCTCAAGATACTGGAAGGTCAAAGTCAGCTTGAGCTTGGAGCGCAGCGGATGCTCCCTGATCTCGGCGGCAACATCAAGTGCGGCAACTCGCTTATCGGCCCGGATTTCTATTCCAGTCCCCAAGCCGCCGACCTCGACGCCGCCACACGGCTTCGCGTCAACGCGTTCGACTGGCATGCCGAGTTCCCGGACATCATGAAGGCGGGCGGGTTCGACGCAGTGATTGGGAATCCGCCGTGGGGAGCCACATTCTCTGATGCCGAGCTCGCCTACCTTCGCACTCGCTACGCCCGCGTCGTCGCACGAATGGTTAACTCCTACATATACTTCGTAGACTGCGTATTGCACATGTCCAAGCAACGTTCTCTGGTTGGGCTCATTGTGCCAGCCACTGTTCTCAATCAGGTGGATGCTAGGCCCGTCCGCGAGTTGCTTCTCGCCCGCCAGATGCACGCCGTTGTCAACCTTGGTCGGGGCATTTTTGGAAGCAGAGTTCTGAACACGTCGGCCATTCTCATAGCGGGGAAGGCTGTCGCCTCGGACGAAGTAGCAGTTCAGACGGTTGAGAGCCGCCTTCCCTCTGACCGGGTTGCAGCCCTAGCGGCGACCGAGCATAGGCCGCGCAGCGAATGGACGTGCGCAGTCCGCGGCGATCCACACTTCACGTTTTTCTCCGGTGGCGCATCCGGCGCTGCGCTTCTTCAGCGCTTGCGGCTTGCGTACGCTCCTCTGCTTGCGGCCCTCCAGCAGGGGATCCAACGGGGCGTGAGTCCAGACACTGTCGCCGCACACGTCATGTCCCCTGACGCTGCCGCTACTGCAGGCCTCGACCATGATCTCCTCCGTCTCAGCGTCAGTGGAAGCCAGATCGCTCGGTATCGTGACTGGATACCCGATCAGTACATCCTGTACACGACGAGAGGTACAGACCTGGAGGAACACCCGAACGCGCGGCGGTGGCTGCAGAGCTATCGCCATCTCAACTCGTGTAGGGAGGTTGCGGAAGGGAAACACCCATGGTGGGCATTACACCGTCCTCGCGACCCCAGCATCTTCGCGGCTCCTAAGTTCATCGGTCTCACCACAAGCAAGACCATCGAACTCATCTATGACGCCGCGCGGGGCGTGTACGTCGACTGACGCCATGTATGTGTTTCGCATTGATCGAGACCAGGACCCTCTCAGCTTCATGGCGATTCTGCAGTCCAGACTGCTTCTCTTTCTCTACCGCATCGCCAATGAGGGCGAATCGCGCGTGATCCCCCAGATCAAGGCATCGAAGCTGCACACGCTACCCTATCCGCGCGAGCTATCCGCCACACCGCCGTACGCGGCACTCAGCAGGCAATGCACGTCGATGCTCTCGCTCCACAGGCAGCTTGCCGAAGCCAAGCTCGACGCCCAGAAAACCGCCATCCAGCGCCAGATCGACTGCACCGACCACGAGATCGATATGCTGGTATATGAGCTCTACGGTCTGAGTGACGACGAAATCGCCATCGTTGAGTCGGCCCAGTCGGCATGAGCTACCCCCCCCCGGCTCCTCTCCAATTCGTAGCTAGGCCGCGTAGGCCTCCGGCATGACAGTGCACGGCGTGAAGTCGGGGTTGTCCAATACGGTCCCGAACAGGCGCTCGTGGAATGCGTCGAACGCCGCGACCACGGCCTTGTTTCCCTCGCCCGCGCGACCAAAACAGACTCCTTTGAGCCCACTTAGCGCCAACTTAGGGCCGATTAGGACCGGTATAAGACCGTCTTCCGCAGCCCCCGTACCCCATCCCACGCTCGCCAAGCCTGAGTTTGTTCCTTCCAAGACCCGTTCTCTCCGCTTCCTCGAACCCCAGCGCTTCCCTTCCCAACTTTCAACTTGCAACTTTCGACTCTCAACTCAAGAAGAAGCTGTTGACAACCACAAGTGAACGCGGTATACTACATTCACTATGCGCAACCGGCCACAACTCACCGCCCCCGGTTCCGGAGTCTGGACTCTCCACTCTCCGCTCTCCACTCTCCACCTCCCAGATGTGACAAGTCGCAAAACAGACTCCCCGGCATCGATTTCTGAGCGTGGAGGAGACCGGATTGAGCTTGAGTTTGTTCCTTCAAAACCCGACGCCTGGCGGTCGGCAGTCGGGGTACTGTGTGCTATAATACCTCATTCCTGTTCACGAGATGAGGTCCGCATTGTACGAACACAGAGCATTGATCTACATCCTGCCGATGCTGCTGCTCCTGCCGATGGCCCAGGCGCGGGGGGCGGTGAAGATGCCATCGATATTCAGCGACAATATGATGCTGCAGCGGGGCGTTCCCGCGCCGGTCTGGGGGACGGCGGCTCCCGGCGAGCAGGTGACGGTCAAGATCGCCGGTCAGACCGCGACCGCCGAGGCCGGCAAGGACGGCAAATGGGAGGTCCGTCTCAAGCCTATCGCCGCCGGCGGGCCTTATGAGATGATCGTATCGGGCGGCAGCAAGACGGCCCCTGGCAAGGACAGGGCCGTCGAGGCAAAGGCCGGCAAGATCGTCGTCAAGAACGTCATGGTCGGCGAGGTGTGGCTGTGCGCGGGGCAGTCGAACATGGTCTTCAAGGTCTCCCAGTGCCAGAACGCGCCCGCGGAGATCGCCGGCTCCGACTTCCCCACGATCCGCTGCTACACGACCGAGCGGGCGGCGTCGCCCAAGCCGCAATCGGATACCGTGGGCAAGTGGGAGGTCTGCAGCCCGAAGACGGTCGGATCGTTTTCCGCCACGGGTTACTTCTTCGCGCGCGACATCCATCAGACACTGAAGGCGCCGGTCGGGATCATCGTCAGCGCCTGGGGCGGCAGCAACCAGGAGGCGTTCATGCGCCTCGAAGATCTCCAGGCGCACCCGGAGTCCAAGGCGTATTTCAAACACTGGGAATCGCGCGAGGCCGCGTTTCCCGCCGAGTTGGCCGCCGCGCAGAAGGCAGCCGCCGAGGCCAAAGCCCAGGGCAAGCCCGCGCAGAAGTTGCGCACCCTCGAAGGCCATCAGGCCCGCCCCGCCTCGATCTACAACGCCATGATCGCCCCGCTGATCCCGTACGGAATGCGCGGCGCGCTGTGGGCCGGAGGCAAGGCGAACCGCGGGCGCGCGCTGGAATATCGAGTGCTCATGCCCGCGATGATTCAGGACTGGCGCAAGTCCTGGGGGCTCGGCGACTTCCCGTTCTACCTCGTCCAGATGGCCAACTGGATCCCCAAGGACCCCAATGAGCACTGGGAGGAACTGCGGGAGTCGATGCTCAAGACGACCGACTTGAAGAACACCGGCATGGTGGTCGATATCGACATCGGCGACCCCCACAACATCCATTTCAAGAACAAGCAGGAGGTCAGCCGCAGGCTCGCGCTGCTGGCAAAAGCGAACGTCTACGGCATCGATGTCGTCTGCAACGGGCCGATATATACGTCCATGACCGTCGAGGGCGGCGCGATCCGGCTGCACTTCAAGTCCATAGGCGGCGGGTTGGTCGCTCGGGGCGGCGGGCCGCTGAAGGGGTTCGTCATAGCGGGCGCGGACCGCAAGTTCGTGCCGGCCGAGGCGACGATCGATGGCGAAACCATCGTCGTGCGGAGCGCGGATGTCGCGTCGCCGGTGGCGGTGCGATATGCGTGGGAGATGAACCCGGACTGCAATCTGATCAACAAAGCCGGCCTGCCCGCGTCGCCGTTCCGAACGGACGCGTGGCCGTTCTGGCAGGGAGTTCACGATACGGCTGCCTCGGATGAGGGAGAGTAGGGCGGGTATATACGGATTACTGAGCCGGGGTCGTGGGGTGGGTGTGCAATGCAGGTAGTATTCGCGGGGACAAGTGAGTTCGCGGTGCCGACGCTGGAGGCGCTGATCGCGTCGCCGTGGGAGGTCGCCGCGGTGGTCACGCAGCCGGACAAGCCGAAGGGCCGCGGTCGGGAGATGCAGGCGCCGCCGGTGAAGGTGATCGCCGAGGCGCACTCGATTCCGGTCCTGCAGCCGGAGAAGATGCGCGATCCGTCGGCGATTGCGCAGATCAAGGCGCTCGGGCCGGTGTGGGCGATGGTGGTGGCGGCGTATGGGCAGATCGTGCCGGCTGAACTGCTGAGCTGGCCCGCGCACGGATGCATCAACGTCCACGGCTCGATCCTGCCCAAGTATCGTGGGGCCGCGCCGATCCAGCACGCGCTGATAGCCGGCGAGAAGCGGACCGGCGTTACGACGATGCTCATGGACGAGGGCCTCGATACCGGCGATATTCTGCTGCAGGAAGCAGTGGACGTCTATCCGAACGAGAATGCCGGCGAGCTTGGCAAGCGGCTCGCGCTGCTGGGCGCGGATCTGCTGATCAAGACGCTGGTCGGTATCGACGAAGGCACGATCGCGCCGATTCCCCAGAATGACGAGTTAGCGTCAGTCGCCCGCTCGCTGAAGCGCGACGCGGGCGCGATCGACTGGACGCGCTCCTCGAACGACATCGTCAACCTCATTCGCGGCTGCACGCCCAGGCCGGGCGCGTTTGGCGAACTCGAAGGCAAGCAGGTCAAGGTGTGGAGCGCCGTTGTTGCCGAGCGCGACGCGCGGGTCGGCGAGCCGGGCGAGATACTGGCCGCGGATAACGGCGGGATCACCGTCGCGGCGGGCAGCGGATCGGTGCGGCTGATCGAGGTCCAGCCCGAGTCCCGCAAGCGCATGGGCGCGGCCGAGTTCGCCCGCGGCGGTGTGAAGGCGGGGGAGCGGTTTGAGGTTAGGGCGGCAGCGGCGGCATAGGCGGCGATCGCAGATCGCCAGGTTGCCCTTGGGGGTCAGATTGCAAGTCTGGCCCCAACAGAGGCTCCTTCCCAGGAGGCCGGATTCCTCCTGGGATCGATTTCCTCTTCACTATTCTCTCATCTTCTGCTATACTGCAAACAAGCCAGCGGCGCAGTTGGCGTTCGATGGGAGAGACCGGGATGGGAAGCATCGAGGAGCACTACGAACGAGGTCTTGCCCTAAAGCAGGAAGGTCAATACGAGGAAGCCGAGGCTGAGTTCCGCGCCGTGATCGAGATCGACTGCGAGCACGCGGAGGCCCATCGGCAGCTCGGACTCGTGTTCGGCTTCACCGGCCTGTTCGACGAGTCCATCGAGGAACTGCTCGTCGCCGTGCGCCTTGATGCGACCAACCTTGGCGCTCGAAACGACCTCGCGCTGACCTACAGCATGCTCGGGATGTGCGATGAGGCGAAGGCGGAGTTCGAGGCGGTGCTCTCGGCCGACCCCGAAAACGAGGTCGCGAAGAAGAACCTGGTGTATTTCTGAGGGAGTCGAAAGTCACAAGTCGAAAGTCGAAAGTCAGGGAAGACTGCGGCGTGGACTTTCGACTTTGAACTTTGAACTTTGGACTTCTAGACTATGAAGAAAAGCAAGCTGGTAAAGGTGACATTCGAGCCCGACGGGAATGAGGTCTTCGTTCCGGCGGGCACGTTGGTTTCTAAGGCGGCCGCGGCGGCGGGGATGCCGGTGGAGAGCCCGTGCGGAGGCGTCGGCACGTGCGCGAAGTGCCGGGTCATCGTGTGCGGGGCGTGCGAGGAGCCCGACGCCGTCGAGTGTGCTCGCCTCAGCGAGGACGATCTCGCGGTCGGGTTCAGATTGGCGTGCCGAGCGAAGGTCCTCGGCGAGACGACCGTCACCATCCCCGATTCCAGCCGCTCGATGGTTCAGAAGATCCTCTCCGCGGGCGTGCTGCGCGACTGCGCGGTGATGAGCGGCGTCAGCAAGGTCTACTGCGAGATGCGGCCGCCGTCGCTTGACGACGAGCGCGCCGAGTTCGAGCGGATTGCCGACTACCTCGTCTCGCGTGACATCAAGCTTCGTCCGAACCTGCGCGTCGCGCGCGATCTGTCACGAGTGCTGCGAGAGGCCGAGTATCGCGTGACGGCGGTTGTGTATAACGACGAGCTGGTCGCCGTCGAGCCGGGCGATACGACCGAGCATTGCTATGGGATCGCGTACGACCTCGGCAGCACGACGGTTGTCGGATACCTGATGGATTTGACCACGGGTGAGGACCTGGCCGTGTCGGCGGTGATGAACCCGCAGATGGTCTATGGCGACGATCTGGTCTCGCGCATAAGCTTTGCGACGACGGCCGAGGACGGCGCGCGCGTGCTGCAGTCGGCGGCGGTGGATGCGCTGAATCGGATCGCGCGGAGTGCGGCGCGGCTGGCGGGTGTCGATGCGGGCAGCATATATAAAGCGACCGTCGTGGGCAACACGTGCATGACGCATCTTCTGCTGGGGATCGACGTGGCCAGCCTGGGGCAGTCGCCTTACGTGCCGGCATTATGCGCCGATGTTGGGATCCCTGCGCGCGAGCTTGGATTGGAGATTTCGCCGGAGGCGGCAGTGCTGGTGCTGCCGAACGTGGCGGGGTTTGTGGGGTCGGACCTGGTCGGCGTGCTGCTCGCGAGCGAGTGGGGAAAGAACGGCCGCACGCGGCTGGCGGTGGATATCGGCACGAATGGCGAGATGGCGCTGCTGCATAACGGCAGGACCTACGCGTGCTCGGCTGCGGCGGGACCGGCGTTCGAGGGCGCGGGCATATCGTGCGGGATGCGCGGCGGGCCTGGCGCGATCGACAGCGTGCGGATCGGCGATGATGTCGAGATTACTACGATTGATAGCAGGCCCGCGCTCGGGGTGTGCGGGTCGGGGCTTGTCGATGCGATCGCGCAGATGCTGGACGCGGGGATTGTGGATGAGTCGGGCCGGATGCTTGCCGCGGGCGACGCGGGATCGCTCCCGGCGGCGCTGCGCGAGAGGCTGATTGAGACTGATAAAGGCGTCGAGTTCGTGCTGGCGGGGAAGTCGAAGACCGGCAACGGCAGGCCCGTCACGATCACCAGCGGCGACGTTCGCCGGCTGCAGCTTGCGAAGGGGTCGATTCACGCCGCGATCCAGACGCTGATCCGAACGGCCGGCGCGACCGACGATGAACTCGATGAGATACTGCTCGCGGGCGCGTTCGGGAACTACATTCGTGTCGAGAGCGCGATGCGGATCGGTCTGATACCCGATGTGGGCGTCGAGCGCGTCAAGTCGGTCGGAAACGCGGCCGGCGCGGGCGCGCGATTGGCGCTGCTCTGCGAGCAGGAGATGCAGCAGGCGCGCGAGCTGGCCCGGAGCGCGGAGCACCTCGAACTGGCCGTCTCGCCGGATTATCAGATGGAATTGATGGAACGGATGATGTTTCCGGGGTAGCAGTTGGGCCACGGTGGTTTCGGGATTTCCGGTTGGGTTGATAGCTGCGCGGTTGTCTCGCTGGCGCTGTGGTCCAACCTCAGATCCCGAAATACCGACCGCTCGGTCGAGTTGGTCCTGACGTGCAAGTGTTGACAAGTATCACATATATGGTATAATCCTAGTAGGTCAAGAGGGATGGACTGGGAAGTAGAGCCTTACAGGCGCGAAGACGGTCGGGTGCCGGTGGAGGAGTTCCAAGAGACTTCCCGCCGAAGCATCGGGCGAAGTCCTATTATGACGTGGAGCTGCTGGCGGAGTTCGGCAGTGCTTTGAAAGCTCCCCATGTCAAGCCGGTGAAGGGCGAAAGATACAGGGGGATGTGGGAGCTCAGGACGAAGTTCGCCAGCGACATATCCCGCATATTCTACTTCCTGCCGGTTGGCCGTCGCTTTATCCTGCTTCACGGATATGTCAAGAAGAATGACAAGCTGGATCTTCGGGAGCTGGAGACGGCGAAGAAGTACATGGACGACTACCTAAGGAGAGCACAGAATGAGCAGGCCTGAGTATTCCATGGAGTGACGTCAGGGAGAGGCTGCGGCGGGATCCTGAGTTCGTGGCTGCTCTGGATGAGCTCGAGCCTGAGTATCAGATTGCCCGGCAGCTCATACGTGCAAGGCTCGATCGAGGCATGACGCAAAAGCAGCTTGCGGTCAAGATCGGGACGGGCCAGAGCGCCATCAGCCGGATGGAGAGTGGCGAGCAGAACATCTCCATCGGCATGCTCAAGAAGGCAGCCCGTGGGCTGAACACAAAGCTCCATCTGACGATCGGATAGAGCTCCGCAGGCCGCCCTTCGATACGGCCCATCCTTCGCTCCTTCGACAAGCTCAGGATGCTCAGGATGGGCCTACTCAGGGCTCGCGGGTTTGGGCCGAGTGCATACAACTGCTGAGGCGAGCGGGTATCAGGTTCAATACTATGAGTACATACCGTAACCTTCCAAGTGTAGACAAGCTGCTTCGAGATGAGTGCGCGGCGGGACTGGTGGCCGGGCACACGCGAAAGGCCGTGGTCGAGGGGCTGCGGGCGGCGTTGGGGGAGGCCAGGGCGGCGATCAAGGCCGGGGGCGATGTGCCCGGCGTGGAGGCGGTCATCGGGGCGGCGGCGGAGCATATTCGGAGGCGTGAATCGATGTCGCTGAGGCGGGCGATCAATGGGACGGGAATCATCGTTCATACGGGGTTGGGGCGGGCGGTGCTGTCCGAGGCGGCGAGGAAGGCAGTTGACGCCGTTGCCGGTGGGCATTCGACGTTGGAGATACGATGTCGAATCGGGCAAGCGCGGATCGCGGCAGGAGCACGTCACAGAGCTTCTGACGGAACTGACCGGCGCGGAGGCGGCGCTGGTGGTGAATAACAACGCTGCCGCGGTGCTCCTGGCGATCAACACCATCGCGCGGAACACGGAAGTGGTGATCTCGCGGGGGCAGCTTGTGGAGATCGGGGGGTCGTTCAGGCTGCCGGATATCATCGAGCGCGCTGGCGCGACGCTGGTGGAGGTCGGCACGACCAATCGCACGCGGGTTGCCGATTACGCCGGCGCGATCTCGGTGGAGACCGGCCTGCTGCTGCGCTGCCATCCAAGCAATTTCAGGATCACGGGCTTTGCCGAAGAGGTGTCGATCGAAGAACTGGTCGAGCTCGGGCGGGAGGCGTTCGTGCCGGTGATGGACGACCTGGGCAGCGGGGCGCTGGTGGATATGAGTCCGTTCGGGCTGGAGCGGGAGCCGCTGGTTCAGGAGAGCGTGCAGGCGGGGGCGGACATCGTCACGTTCAGCGGGGACAAGCTGCTGGGCGCGTCGCAGGCGGGGATACTGGTCGGCAGGGCGGAGCGTATCGACGAGTGCCGCTCGAACCCGCTGGCTCGCGCGCTGCGTGTGGATAAGCTCACTCTCGCCGCGCTGGAGGCCACGCTTCACGTCTATCGCGAGGGCGACCCAGTGACGGATATTCCGGTGCTCGCAGCCATCGCCCGGCCGCTTGCGGAGGTCGATAAGCAGGCGCGATCGCTTGCGCGTCGGATCAACTCGCTTCACATTGAAGGACTGCGGGCGGAAGTGGTCGATTCGCTGTCCGAAACCGGCGGCGGATCTCTGCCCGGCCAAAGCATTGAAAGCCGGGCCGTTGCTCTGAAGAGTACCAGGCTATCTGCCGAAGATTTGGGTAGGCGTTTCCGGGAGTCCGCCCCGCCGATCTTCGGAAGGATCGCCAGGGACACGTTCCTCCTGGATGTGCGCACGATTGACCCCAAGGAAGGACCGGCGATCGTGAAATGCGCCCATAAGGCCGGGGAGGAACAACATGGACGTGGAGCGGACTGATCGCGGCGGGCTGCACCGCGTTTATGAACAGACCGTAGAGGCGCTGGTCGCCGCGGCCGGACAGCGAGACAAGACAGCCGAAGGACACAGCCGGAGAGTCACGCGCTACTGCACAGCCATCGGGCGCGTGATGAACCTGTCGATAGAAGAACTGGCCGACCTCAAGTATGCCGCGGGTCTCCACGACATCGGCAAAGTAGCGATTTCCCGCAGAATCCTGAACAAACTTGGCAAGCTCACGGACGACGAGTTCGCCGTCATGAAACGGCACTCCACCATTGCGATCCGCATCCTCGAAAAAGTCGACGGCCTGCAAGGGGCCGCTCCCCTCATCAAACACCACCACGAGCGCTACGACGGCAAGGGCTATCCCGAAGGCCTGACCGGCGACGAGATTCCCCTGGGGTCGCGGATCATCAGCGTGGCCGAGGCGTTCGACATCCTCACCTCCGACGTTCCCTGGCGCGATGCGATGGACCAGGAGTCGGCGCTGCGCGAGATCGAGGCGTGCGCGGGGACGCAGTTCGACCCGATCGTGGTCAGGGCGTTCCGCACCGCGCTGCTGGCGGGGTTCGTGGAGCGATAGGCAGGAATGCGGCCGCCGATGTCGAAGTCCATGATCAGACCAGCCGGATCGAGGTGCGCCGTCATGGAGATAATCCCCATCAGGACATCGGAACGCAATCAGTTTGTTGATATCACCGACCAGGTGCAGAAATGCGTGTCCGACGCCGGTTTTGCCGACGGCCTGGTATGCGTTTTCGTGCCGCACACGACCGCGGGCGTCACCATCAATGAGAACGCCGACCCCGACGTAGTCCACGACCTCCTCAGCAGCCTCGCGAAAACCTTCCCGGAACGCGCGGGCTACCGGCACGTGGAGGGCAACTCCGACAGCCACGTCAAGTCGAGCCTCATCGCGCCATCGCTGATGGTCGTCGTGGAGGGAGGGCGCGTGAAGCTGGGGACGTGGCAGGCGATCTACTTCGCGGAGTTCGATGGGCCGCGCAACCGGCAGTGCTGGGTGAAGATGATTGGAACGTCGTAAGACCGGTCGCGGTCGGAGACCCCTCCTGCACGCGCTGACGGCCCTCAACATCGTGTTCGTGCTCGCCCTCTACGTTGCCGAGACGTATGTTGCCGAGCGCAACTGGCTTACCACGCTCGTTACCTACGCCCCGCAGCAGTTCTTCCTGATCCCGTCGCTGCTCTTACTCGCGTGGTCACTCGTCGCGCGCAGCGGGAGGACGATCGCGACGAATGTCGTCGTGTTCCTGTTTGTTGCACTTACGTTGGTAGGGTTCAACATTCCACTCGGCCGTGGTGGTGGTTCCGGCCCCAGGATTCGCGTAATGACCTACAACGTTCATCACGGCTCATACGGCGCGGCGGCGATTGCGCGTGCGGTGCGGGCGCTGCGGCCGGACGTAGTCTGCCTGCAGGAGACCATCCCCTACGAGAAGCAGCCTGATCCGGTGGCCGGGCTGCGGAGGCTGCTTCCGGACTGGCACTGCGTCACGTACGGACAGCTTGCCATGTTCTCGCGGTATCCCATTTCCCACCGCGAGGCCCATCAGGCGCCGGTGGACTACTGGCGCGTAATCCTCGAGGCGACGGTCGCGACGCCGGGGCGCCGGCTGACCATAGTCAACCTGCACATGCGTACCGCCGCCCACGCGGAGTCTGTCATGGACCACCGCGGCTCGCTTCCGGCCTATCTTCGCAATACGGCCGTGGCTCGCTCCATGCAGATGACCAGGCTGCTGGATGTTACCCGGGACATGAAAGGGCCGCTCATCGTCGTCGGCGATTTCAACACGCCGCCTCGCGGCCGGCTCTACCGGCGGATGCGCGGGGAGTTCACCGACTCATTCGCGGCGTCCGGCTGGGGCTGCGGCTACACGTTTCGCGCGAATATGCCCGTAATGCGGATCGACTACATCTTCGCGCGCGGCGGTCTGCATCCGGTGGGATGCCGGGCGCCAGCAGTGCCGGCGGCGTCGGATCACAGGCCGGTAGTCGCGGATATTGCATTCGGCAAGTAGCCTACAGCGGGTCGGCGATCCTCGACCGCACCTTCTTCCAAGCCTCTTTCTCAAGGAAGCTGCCTGGGACGTTGGCCTCCATCTCCTCGAACATCGCGAACGGCACGGTGAACGAGAGGACGTTGGGATCGACCATCGGCCGCGCGGAGATGTCGGTCACGCCGATGACCGCCTTGGGCTGTTCTTGCTTGGACTGGTTGTAGGGGATCAGGCAGGTCTGATGGCAGCCCGCGCCGAACGGAGCGATCACGTTGTCGCCGCCGGGCCGGCCGTAGTTGGCCAGCACAATCAGCGCCGAGAGCTGGTCCGGCTCGCAGAAGAAGACCACCAGTTCCGGCTTCTCCTTCTCGCTATCGACCTCGTCGAGCGGTTTGGCGATTACGTAGTTCGCCGGAATGCAGGTGCGCGGGAGCTGATCGACGAATGCGCGGGCGATCTCGGGTGTCTTGAAGTAAGCCTCGCCCTCGGGGTAGCCCTCGCCGCGGCCGGTCGATAGGAAATACTCGATCCCGCCGCGCGCGTGGTCGTAGCTGTCGGTGAATCCGAGCCCGATCCTGCCGCCGGGACAACCGCAGGTCTCACTGCTGAAAACAGCGGTCTTTCCTCGCGCGGCCGCGAAGAACATCCCCACCACGCATCCCCACGTTCCTTTCTTGAACTCCAGCGCGCCCGCGGGCTTCTCGTCCGCAAACAGCAGCGCTACCGGCCTGTATTGCAGCTTCAATTCCTCGGCTATGCGAGATTCCATGGTGATCCTCCGGATTGAGGTCCGAGGTCGGAGGTCCGGAGTCCGAACCGCCGGCGCCGGCACTCGGTTGGCCCTTCCTGGTAGGTTACACCGGGAAGGATTTACTGGTGTATGCCCAATAATCATGATTATAGCGCAGTCAGGCTTATCGCGCTTGTGTTGAGCGGCGAAGCTGAGCCGGGCGGCCGGAAAGTGTGCGCAGCGTGGGAACATGGGCATAGTTCATACGTCTACATAAGTGAGGAGACCGATACGGCAAGAGGCCGGGAAGTCATGTCGAGAGTTCTACACAGCCTGCTGGCGATGATAGCGGCCATCCTGTTGGCGGCAGGGTCGATTGCGCCTTGCCGCGCGGCGGTTGACGGCGGGCCTGAACTCGGCATGATGGACAGCATCGGCGAAGTGACCGATGTCGTGGTCGGCCACAACAACCGCGGGCCCTATTACCTCTCCTGGATGAACTTCGATTCCGATGGCGTGGCGGTGGTCATCAACGGCAGGTCGCTTCGTAAGGGCTCCGACTACAACCTCGACGTCTCCAAGGGCATGATCTCCTTCAACTCCGTGCTCGCGACCGACGCTATCGTGCGCGTCTCGTATCACGTGCTGCCGGGCAAGTCCGCGCGCGCGACCGGGGCGGGCAGTATCCCCGTGACGTTGAACCTGCGCAGCAGCGCGTCCGGCAACCTGCGCGTGACGGGCCTCTACGCTCCCGACGACCCCAAGAACCCGAACGCGGCGAAGTCGATCATCGGGCTCGGCGGCGACAGGACCTGGGGCGCGGGCAAGTACGACTCGATGTTCCTGGTCAGTCAGCGCAACGACGACAAGAGTGACGGCGCGCTGTGGGACAGGTCGGCGGCGAAGTTCGGCGGCAACACGAGCATAGGCAAGTTCAAGTTCTCCGGCTCGTTCCTGCACTCCGGTCAGGAGTTTGAGGGCGGCAAGGAGTATAAGACCGGCGTCGGCAAGGAGGCCATGAGCTTCTCCACGGCGTTCGCGGCGAGCAAGACCGTGCAGGCGAGCGCGTCGTATGCGTCCTCCGAGGACACCGCCGGCGAGCATAAGGGCGCGCGCAACGTTACAAACGAGCAGCGACTGACGTTCACGCCGCAGAAGTCCACGAACCTGTCGTTCCTGCACTCGACGAGTGAGCTGAGATCTGCCGCGGGCGCGGAAGACACCGTCGATAGCAGGGGAGTCCAGCTTTCGAGCACGGTGATCCCGAGGCTGGCGCTGCGGTCGTCGTTCACGCAGAGGATGTCCGAGTCGGCCGGCGCGGAGCAGTCCGTGACCGCGGGCGTTACCGCGAAGCCGATCGACTCGATGAGCGTCGATGTGGACTACGGGACGCTGGAGAACAATACCGTCGGCAATCAGGTCAGCACCGGGGTGAAGGTCTCCACCAAGCCTATCGAGCAGCTTGCCGTGCAGGCCGTCTATACGGGCGTGGATTCGACCAAACTCGGCGAGACCACCAAGACAAGCGTGGCCATTCAGGCGGCGCCGGTGAAGAACGTTCAGCTCAAGGGGAGCGTGACGAACAGCGCCGACCCCGTGAACGAGTCATTCCAGAGGGATCTGGCGGTCTCAAGCACTCCCGCCAGGTTCGCCAGGCTGAGCGCGATGTTCTCGCAGAAGGGCATCAACGATACGGACGACGTCACGAAGGGCGCCGAGCTCCAGTTGCTGCCTTCGAAGCGGGCGACGCTCAGCGCCGCGTGCAGATACGCCGAATCAGGGCCGCAAGTGCTGACCATCTACGACTACTCGGCGACGACCAAGCCGTGGGATTTCCTGAACCTGGCCGGCAACTACCGGCAGCGGGACCTCAGGGATGCCGACGCGCTGGACTCGGCCGATGTGAGGATGTCCCTCGCGCCGGCTCGCATTTTCTCGCTGACGGGAGAGTATCAGGCCAACCCCGAGGACAAGAACGGACAGGTGCAGGTGTTCGACAGCCAGTCGGTCGGCCTTACGACCCGCATCGGTTCGGTCGGCCTGGAGACGAACTACTTCCAGAAGAACGAATACGATGATAACAGGCTCTCCGACGAGCGGAAAGTGGGGCTGGCGGTGCCGCTGTTCGGGCACGGACGGCTGACGACCGGCTACACGCTCGGGCGTGTCCTCGACGGCTCCGAGGCAGCCAGCAGGAGTTACTCGCTGGGCTACAGCCATTCGGTCGGGTCGGATTTCAGCCTGTCGCTTACCGGCTACTACACGCAATACCTTCAGGACAAGATGCTCCAGCCGGATAAGACCGAGGTCAGCGCCGAAGCGAGCCTCGGAGCGAGGTTCTAGGCATTTACAATTGTCAATTGACAATTGACAATCTCAGGAGGATGATATGCCGCAAACGGAAGTGCACCCGATCCAGGGCGCGTGTCAGCATATGCGGGGCCGCTACAAGCTCCAACCGTCGCACAAGTCGCCGTTTCCAGAGAAGCGGTTCGTTCGCTACGAGTGCGAGCACGGCCACGAGATCGCGGACCAAAGCGACGAGGACATGGAAAAGTGCTTCGCCCAGCAGACGGGCTGCTGGAAAGAAGGCGACCCGAATCCGGTAGTCGAGGCGGAATCGGCCAAGCCCGAGGCCGAGTCGGAACCGGAGCCGGCCGCCGAGGAATGATCCCGAGCCCAAGAGGGCCGGAAGGGAATTCCCATCGCGAAAGGGAGAAGATCAGAAAGGGATAAACGACGTTGATTCAGGGGTCTGCGCCTGGATGCTGTATCAAGTTCAGCATGACAGGGCGTAGGCGTGTCAGCGTCAGTGATCAGTCGCTTCAGCGCCTCAGCTCTCTCAGCGTCTCAGCGATTCCCGCTATGCAAGACAAGAAAAGAGGCCCCACGGGTGTGGGGCCTTTGCATTGGGTTTGATGGCCTGGGAAGCGTTAGTCACGCTCCGCGCAAATAACGCCGTGCCAGGCTATGTTTTGTGGGCGAATCTTGCCTTCTGTGAGGCTGTGCGTTTCGCGGGTTGCGTAGGAACGGGCTGGTCATCGGACTCGACTACGCTGTAGCCGCTGCTGACGACCGAATCGGTCACCCTCATCCCGCCGCCGACGAACGAGCCTCCGCCTATCACGCTGCGAGCAACGTAGGCTCCTGCATCGACGAGCGCGTTAGCCCCAATCACCGTGTGCTCGCCGAGCACCGCATCGCGACCGATAGACGCTCCGCTTCCGATGAACACGGGCGATGAGAGCTGAGCGGTGGGATGTATGTCCACACCGCTTCCGACCCATATCCCTTCTCCGGCGTGGATAGCGGGCAGATCGAGATGGATCCTTCCCTGCAGCGCATCGAAGTGGGCGTTGCGATACTGCAGGAGGTCTCCCACGTCGCACCAGTAACCTTCCGGTTCCAATGCAAAGACCGGGTCCTGGTTACGCAGCAGAAGTGGGAACAGGTTTATGCGCGAAATCCTGAGCGGTATTATACGCAATGCTGCTCAGCGCATTCAGGTTCGAGGATGTAGATTCCCGTGCTGACGGTGTGGTGAACTGCCTCTCGTGTGTGAGGTTTTTCGACAAACCTATGCACACTGCCACTGGCGTCGCACTCCGACCATGCCGAACTGCGTCGGGTCATCGACGTCATGGACGCAGGATCGTGGCGATGGCCGATGCGGACTTGTGCGCGGTGACGGCCGAGCGGAGGTCGAAGTCGGTGATGATGTCGCCTGAGACCACGATGAACGTGCCGGTTATCATCTCGCTGCACGAGCTTGACCGCCCCGGCGGTGCCCGCGGGCTTGCTCTCGACTGAGTAGCGGATGCTTCACGCCCCAGCGGGAGCCGTCGCCGAAGTAGCGCATGATGTCGGTGGCGGTGTATGAGGTGGTGATGATTATGTCGCGAATGTCATGCTTTGCCAGCAGCCTGACGGCGTGCTCGATGACGGGTCGGTCGAAAAACGGCATCAGAGGCTTGGGGATGTGCGACGTGGCGCAGTGAAGGCGGGTAGCGTTTCCCCCAGCGAGTATCACAGCTTGCATCGTGCCTAAAGCCTCCTCTAGCATGTGATACGATTATCGGGATCAGCAGTTGCTGTCTTGAGGCTGCCTTAAGCACGGAAGCCCGAAAGATAGAAAAGCAGAGACGGAAATCGGTGGCCGGAAACCGTCTGCTTTGCGGGAATCACGTCATGCTGAACTTGATTCAGCATCCAGACCACGAAGGGATGGGTCCTGAATCAAGTTCAGGATGACGCTGGCGTCCGCAGTCGCTCCAGCAGAACTCCTAAGTAACACGCCGCTCTTTGGCGTGTTACTTCCATCGATAACTCGGCGGCCGAGTTGGCCACTGAACTCTCTCGCGACTTGCCGAACGGCTGGGTAAATGATATAATCCCGCCGGGCTGCTATGGAAGGTGGACGCTTGCTATGGGTAACATTCGACGCTATTTCTGGCCGGTCATTGTGGTTGTTATTGCGCTGCTGCTGCTGTTCGGCGGCGGGATTGTTACGCTCTACACTGACTGGCTGTGGTTCAAGGACCTCGGTTTCGAGCGCGTGTTCACGACACGGCTGCTGACGCAGCTCAAGGTGGGCCTGCTGTTCGGCGTGGTCTTCTTCGCGATCATCTACGGCAACCTGTGGTATGCGCGGCGTATTGCGCCGCCGTCGCCGCCGCTCGGCCTCGAACAGCAGCTCCTTGCAGCGGCTTGGGCCGGCTGGCAAGGCGTACGCTGGGGATACTGCTGTTCGCGGGCAGCGTGGTGGTCTCGGTGCTGGTCGGGCTGGAGGCTGCGACGCACTGGCAGGAGTGGCTGATGTATTTCCACGCCACGCCGTTCGCGGCCAAGGATCCGGTTTTCAGCAAGGACATCGGGTTCTACGTGTTCCAACTGCCGCTGCTGAGCTACGTCTACCACTGGCTGTTCTTCGCGCTCGCGGCGGCGACTATCGCCACGGTGGGACTGCACTACGCCGACGAGGCCGTGGAGGTGTTCGGCAACACGATTCAGTTCGCGCCCAGGGTCAAGGCGCACATCTTCACGCTGGTCGCGGCGATGTTCCTCCTCAAGGCGTGGGGCTACCGGCTGGAGATGTATAACCTGCTGTTTGCCAGGGGCAATCTGTTCGACGGCGCCGGCTATACCGAGGTCCATGCCAACATGCCGATGCTCTGGGTCCTGCTTGTCGCGGCGATTGTCGGCGGACTGCTGGTGCTTGCCAATATCCGGCGGCGAGGCTTCGGCTACGCGCTGGTGGGGCTCGTGGGTCTGGTGGGTCTGTCGATAGCGGCGGGCAGTATATACCCGGCGTTCGTGCAGCGCTACAGCGTGCAGCCCAACGAGCAGGCGGACCAGTCGCCGTATATCGAGCGCGCGGTCGCGGCCACTCAGGAGGCCTACGGCCTGACCGAAGTCGCGTCGCGGGCTTTTTCGGCGGAGAGCGAGCTTGACAGCCGGGCAGATCGACGCTAATCAAGCCACCATCGAGAACATCCGCCTCTGGGGCAAGGACCAGCTTCAGATCGCAGTATAACCAGCTTCAGACCGTGCAGCAGGTACTACCACTTCCAGGATATCGACGTCGATCGTTACTGGCTCGCCGACCGCATTACCGGCGAGAAGCGCTACCGGCAGGTGTGGCTCGGCGCGCGCGAACTCTGGCAGGACGCGCTGCCGGACAACGCCAAGACGTGGATCAACCTGAACCTCAAGTATACGCACGGCTATGCCTACTGCATGAGCCCGGTCAATGAGATCGACGCGCAGGGGAGGCCGCTGTTCTTCATGCAGGGCATACCGCCCCAGGCAACCGTTGACCTGCCTATCAAGCAGATGGGGGTCTACTTCGGCGAGCTCACGGACAATCCGGTCTTCGTCAAGACCAGCACTGAGGAGTATGACTACCCGAGCGGCGCCGGCGGCAACGTCATGTCGGAATACAAGGGCAACGCCGGCATCAGGGTGGGGGGATTCTGGCGGAAGCTGCTGTTCTCGCTGCGGTTCGGCGACGTCAACCTGCTGCTCAACGAGAACATCCGGCCGGAAAGCCGCGTGCTGATGCGCAGAGAGATCAGGGACCGCCTGGAGACGCTGCTGCCGTTTCTGATGTTCGACAGCGACCCGTATCTGGTCACGGTGAACGGCAGGCTATATTGGATTCGGGACGGCTACACGATGACCGACGCGTATCCATACTCCAAGTACACCGTGGTGTGGGATCGTGAGATCAACTACATGCGCAACTCGGTGAAGACCGTCGTTGACGCCTACACGGGCAAGGTGGACGCCTACATAATGGACAGGCCGCTGCGCGACCCGATCATCCGCACATACTCGAAGATGTTCCCGGGCATATTCAAGCCGGTCTCCGCCATGCCCAAGGAACTGCAGGCGCACATTCGGTATCCCGAGGACCTCTTCCGCGTGCAGAGTATGGTCTATACTCGCTATCACTACGATGCCAAGCGGCCGGAGGATTTCTACGGCAACAGCGACCTCTGGGAGATCCCGCGCGCGGCGAACCTGACCGGTCCGGCGATGGGCGAGGAAGCGCCGCAGATGGAGCCCTACTACGTCATAATGAAGCTGCCCAACGGCGCGACCGAGGAGTTCATTCTGATGACGCCGTACGTGCACTCCGGCGCGCGCAAGAACATGGTCGCGTGGATGTGCGCGAAGTGCGATCAGGCGGACTACGGCAGGCTGGTGCTGTATCAGCTTCCGACCAAGAACGTCAACGGCCCGCAGCAGGTGGCCACGTTTGCCAGCCAGGATCCCGTCATATCGCCTCAGTTGACGCTGTGGAACAAGGAAGGTTCGACGGTTGAGACGGGCAATCTGCTGGTGATCCCGGTGGAGTCGTCGTTCCTGTATGTGATGCCGGTCTATCTGAGTTCCAGCACGGCGGGTACGGCGATTCCAGAGATCAAGCGGGTGATAGTGGCGCTGGGTGATCGGGTCGCGATGGCTCCGACGCTCAATGACGCCCTGACGGCCCTTGTCGGCCAGGCAGTATCCGTGCCCACGCAGACCGGCGCGGCCGCGGGTGTTCCCGCAAAGCCCGGCGCGAAACCTGCGCCGGGCGCAAAGCCGCTGCCGGGGGCGGAACCGGTGGTCGTTACGGGGCCTGATGTCTCGGCGCTGGTCCAGCAGGCGAACTCCCAGTACTCCAAGGCGCAGGACGCGCTCAGGGCCGGCGATTTCGCCGAGTACGGCAACCAGATGAAGGCGCTGGATAAGACGCTGAAGGAACTGCAGGGGAAGGTGAAGGATAGCCGAGAGTGGACGAGTGGAAGAGCGGAGAGCGGAGAGCGGAGAGCATCAGTATGATAGCAGCAGAGCTGGCAGAGATGAAGGTATGAGTTCGATGCGGAGATAAGGATGCTGGAAGGGAAGATGAAGTGGCCTGTCGTCTGACTTTCCGCATCCGGCTGCGGAGTGCTTTGGGACCAATGGACGAGTGAACGTAAGGGTCACCGTGGATGGCCACGAGTTCGAGTGCACGCTGCTGCCGTCGCGCAACGGGCATTACTTCGTCTGACAACGCCGCGATCAGAGAAGGCAGTTGGTAAGGAACTGGGGGATTCGGTCCATGTGGCGCTCGAGAAGTCCGAACGGCAAGCGCGAAGTGGTGATCCCCGACCTGTCGTAGCGACCGCTGCTCAGAAGAGAACGCGTGCTGGACAAGTTCGCTCGAATGGCCCTAACTACACTGCAGGCGCGAGACGATCGGTCGGCTCGAGTCCGGAAGGGCGAAGAGACCAAGGCGAAGCGACTGCAGGCGTTGGTAGCGAAGCTGGCGTGATAGCGGCGCGAGGACGTTGTTCGGCGGCCGGGAGTTCTCCGATAGCACCGAGCCTATCCGCGAGGATCGCGAACGGTAGCCGTCGCTAGATCAGCCGTCTGGAGACGAGCCTCCTACATGCGGGCGTTCCTCCATACAACCACCACACAGCCTCCATTCAGCCCTCGAAATGCAGCCCCTCGGGCTTGTTTGCGCAGCGTGACCGAACGCATGTTCGTCACCATTCGTCCACCAATTGCCTCGTCAGAAAAAAGTTATAAAAACTTCTTCACGAAACCCATTGACACGGGCCGGACTCGACAGTATACTCTTTTTACCGCCTTGGTTGGAATGTTTCTGGTAACTAGTCGGTAGCCATCTCGTAGTTTGCTGATGTGCAGAGAATCTGATAGCATGCCGATAGTTACTAGATAGAAACTAACTGGAAATCAGGCGGAGGGTAGGCAGCGGTGTATACCGGCACTTACAGGCACAACCTGGATACGGCAGGCAGGTTTGTAATGCCCCAGGAGCTTCGCAGCAGCCTCGGCATGCGGTTCTACGTGACCAAGGGCCTTGGCTGCTTGTGGGTCTTTACGGAGGAGTGGATCCACGACGTCAAGCGCGAGCTCGAATTCAAGGGCAGCAAACTCGCGCAACTGCTTAACCCCGAAATATCCCGCCTGCACTACCATTTCTTCTCGGGGCTTACCGAGGCTACGACCGACAAACAGAACCGCGTCCAGCTAAGTCCCGAGCACCGGCGCTACGCCAACATCGTGGACGAGGTTGTTGTCTGCGGCTGCGGAAACTACGTTGCGCTATGGTCGCCGAAGGGGCTTGCTGAGTACGAGAGCAAGAACGGACAGGTCGACCAACTGATCGAGTCCGGTCAAGCGCTTCTCTGGCCTCCGGAACCGGGAGAGGGCCATGCCGGAGTATCACCGGCCGGTCCTTCTGAATGAGACCATCGCCCTGCTCGATCCAAAGCAGGGCGGCGTATATCTCGATGCCACGCTCGGTGGGGGCGGGCACTCGGCTGAGATCCTGAAGCGGATCGGGCCGAGCGGGACATTGATAGGAATTGATAGGGATCGGGAGGCTATCGAGCATGCCAGCAAGCGGCTCGAAGGCTTTGCGGGCAGGAGAGTTTTCGTGGAAGCCAACTTCCGCGACCTAAGATCGATCCTTGACAGTCAGGGCATATCGGAGCTTGGCGGCGCGCTGTTCGACTTCGGCGTTTCGTCGCATCAAATCGACACCCCGCGTGGTTTTACGCTGTCTCGCGAGGAGCCGTTGGACATGCGAATGGGCACGGACGCCCGAAGCGCAGCGCAGATCGTGAATGAATACGCTGAGTCCGATCTGGCTCGCGTGATCCGTGACTACGGCGAGGAACGCTACGCAAGACGGATCGCGAAGGCCATCGTCGGACAGCGCGCCAACAAGCCGATTCGCACCACGACCGAGCTTGCCGACATCATCGTCTCGGCGATTCCAGGGGGCGGCCGGTGGCAGGATATTCACCCGGCTACCCGCACCTTTCAGGCCATTCGCATTGAGGCGAATGCAGAGCTGGAGGCAATCGAGGCGGCGATCCCGGCGGCGGTCGATGCGCTCAAGGTTGGAGGCGTTATCGTCACGATATCGTTCCATTCGCTGGAGGATAGGATCGCAAAGACCATCTTCCGGCGCCTCACCGGCCGATGCGAATGCCCGCCGAGACTGCCGTGCGTGTGCGGCGCCCGGAAGGTGATCGAGGTGCTTACGCCAAAGCCGATCAGTCCGAGCGCCGAGGAAATCGAGAGCAATCCGCGAAGCCGCAGCGCAAAGCTGCGGGCCGCAGTGAAGGTAGCATAGCAGGTCCGGATTCGAACATCGAACATCGGACCTCAAAACGAGGGTGGACATGGCTGCTGCTGTCGCACAAGTTGAGACCTCTGTTCGGACCAGGTCCGCTCCGGTGGAGCGGAAGAAGGCCGCTCGCGTACGTTCCAGGCGGAAGATGAAGATCCGAGCCTGGCACACCACCATTGTGCTGCTCTTCCTGATCGGTCTATGCGCGCCGTTCGTCTACACGACCGGCTACGCGACGCTGGCCAAGACCGGCTATTCGAGGAGCGACTATGAGGTCCTGCGCTGGAAGGAGAAGGTCGAGAACCAGCGCTTGAAGGTGCTTATCGACCGTCAGTCGAGCTACGCGCCGCATCAAGAATGGCGCGGCGCAACTGGGGATGGTGCGCGCGGACAGATTCGACTACGTGGATCAGAATCAGACCATCGCAAGCAGATAGGCTGGGAAATGGCTACAGGGCACAGAGGATTAGTTAGAAAACGGACACTTGTGCTCTTTGCGTTGATCTCGTTTCTGTATCTGGCTCTTGGCGCTCGGCTCGCCTACGTGCAAGTCATCAACAGGGCGCAGTTCGAGGGCTGGAGCAAGCAGATCCGGTATCGGGAGAACACTCTATTCGCGACCAGGGGGTGCATCTACGACCGGGACAAGCGGGTGCTGGCGCTGAGCATCGATGCCGTGACGATCTACGCGCATCGCGACGAGCTTAAGGACATTCCGACCACCGCCCGGAGAGTGGCGGAGATGCTGCATGCGGACCCGGAGCAGATCGAAGCGAAGCTCCTGAGCAAGAGCAGCACGATCTGGCTGGCAAGGAAGGTCCATCCGCTGATCGGGCTACGAGATCGGCCGAGGCTACAAGACAACGGTCCGAAAGAAGGTGAAGGGCGGCTATCGAGAACATCGTCGTTCGCCAGAGGCTGCCCGGCATCGGCGTACAGCGCGGAACGAAGCGCGTGTATCCCGGCGGGACAGTGGCCGCGCAGGTGTTGGGTTTTGTGAGCGCAGCGGAGGGCGGCAATGAGGGCCTGGAGCGCGTTCAGAACGTGACACTGACCGGCGTCGACGGACTGGAAACGACTGAGTTGGACGCCAGGCGGCGCGATATTCCGCAGAGCCTGCACTTGAAGCAAGCGCCGGTCAACGGCAAGGACATCGTCCTGACAATCGATTCGACGATCCAGCAGATCGCCGAAGAGGCGCTTGGCAAGATGGCGCAGACCTACCATCCGCAGCACGCGTGCGCGGTGGTGCTGGATCCGAAGACCGGCGAGGTGCTGGCTCTGGCGAACTATCCGCTCTTCGATCCGAACTCGACGGCGAAGACCGAACCGGGGCTGTGGCGCAACCGCGCCGTGGCGGACTTGTATGAGCCCGGAAGCACATTGAAACTCGTGACGGTGGCGGCCGCGCTCAACGAGGGGATCAGCCCTCACGCGATCGTGACCTGTTGCGGTCGAAGAGAGAAGATCAAGGGCGGCAGGCTGACGTGCTCCGTGCACCCGCCGTTCATGGCAGGGCATGGCCCCGTGGACATGTATAAGATCATCCAGTATTCGTGCAATATCGGGGCCGCGCACCTGGCCATGAGGATGGGCGCCGAGAAGCTCTACAGCTATGAGAAGGCGTTCGGGCTGCTCGACAGGACCGACGCCGGGTTCGGCTGTGAGGCCGTGGGGTTACATGCTTCCGGCGGACAAGTGGCGGCTGATCAAGCTGGCGAACGTCGGGTTCGGGCAGGGAATCAATGTCACCCCGCTTCAGATGGCGGCGGCCTACGCGACGATCGCCAACGGCGGGGTCTACGTGGAGCCGAGGGTCATACGCGAAGTGTGGAATCCCGATGGTACCGTGGCCCGCAGGTTCAAGCCGGGCAAATCGAGGCGGGTCGTATCGCCTGAAGCCGCGGCGGAGCTTACCAAGATGCTGATGGTCTGCGCCGAGGAAGGCACCGGCAAGCCGGCGCCAGATTCCGGGCCGGACCGTCGCCGGCAAGACCGGCAGCGCGCAGATTCCGAAGCCCAAGGGCGGATATGAGTCGGGCGCGTTCGTGGCATCGTTTATGGGATTTGTACCGGCCTCCAAACCGAGGCTGGTGATAGCGGTGGTTGTGAATCGGCCTCAAGGCTCGCATTGGGGGGCGACGGTTGCGGCGCCGGTGTTCCGCGAGATCGGCGAGAACGCCCTGGCGAACATGAAGGTCCCGCTGGACGCGCCGCTCCAGCCGAAACCCAAAGCGAAGCCGGCTCCGAAGCCGGCCGGCAATAATAAAGGATTAGCTTGATCCACTCACTCCCTCCAAGTGGGGAGAGGGCAGTTGCAGCCTCCCTCTCCCCGAGTATAGAGGGTAGGGGTTGGTACGGTGTCATGCTGAACTTGTTTCAGCATCCAGGCTGCGAAGGGATGGGTCCTGAATCAAGTTCAGGATGACATGAGATTTGGGGCAGCGGGCAGACGGGAGTTGTGGGAACTTGGGCGAACTCTGCGCTCCCGCCGCCGTCCCATCAAATACGCTCCTCGCCTCATTGTGTGAGGAGCCGACGATTCGGCCAGCCGATTGGCCGGTCGTTTGCACGTGGGGTTGTGTCATAAGCCGGGCAAGATGTATGGGCGAATCTTGTGCTGTGCGGCACAACCCCGTTTTTTTCGAGGTCGGAGGTCAGAGGTCCGAAGTCGGAAAAACCCCCCAAACGGCAGCAGGCGTGCAACTGATGATGACCTGCGGCGTTATAATATAGGAGTCCTCCGTGGCGCTACGCGCCACAGCAATGGTATGGAGAGGAGCCGCTCGATTCTGGAGGTTCGGACTTCGGACCTCTGACATCGGACTTCGATTGGCAGAGATATGCTGTTCAGTGAACTTATCCAACATCTGACTGGCGCGCGCGCGGTCAATCCCGGCGATGCGGAGATCGCGGGGATCGCGTATGACAGCCGCGAGGTGCGGCCGGGCTTTCTCTTCGTTGCGATGCAGGGCGGGACGTTTGATGGGCACGCGTTCATCGGCGCGGCGATTGATGCAGGCGCCGCTGCGGTACTGGCAGAAAAAGGGGACAGTTCCCTTTTTGTTTCGTGCTCAAAAAAGGGAACTGTCCCCTTTTCTGTGGTGCCGAACGGCAGGATCGCGATGGGCGAGATTGCGGCGCCGTTCTTTGGGTATCCGTCGCGGAAGATGAAGCTGATCGGCGTGACCGGCACGAGCGGCAAGACGACGGTCACGCATCTGATCCAGTCGATTTTCAACGCGAGCGGGCGGCCGGCGGGGCTGATCGGCACGCTGGGCGCGCGCATCGGCGACGAGCTGATCGAGACCAAGCACACGACCCCGGAGTCGGTCGATCTGCAGCGAATGCTTGCCGATATGGCCGAGAGCGGCGTGGAGGCGGTGGCGATGGAGGCGAGCTCGCACGGCCTCTATCAAGGCCGCACGCTGGGCTGCGAGTTCGACTGCGGCGTGTTCACCAACATCGCCCGCGACCACCTCGATTTCCACGGCACCGTCGAGGCGTATCTCGACGCGAAGCTCATTCTCTTCAGAGACTATCCCGCGATGTCGGCAAAGCGGTTTGTCGCGGCGGTCAACGCCGATGACGCGTCGGCGGACGCCGTGAAGGCGGCGACGAAGGGCGATGTCATCACATTTGGAATCGATAAGCCGGCGGATCTGACAGCCTCGAACGTCGAGGTGACCGACCGGTCGGTGCGGTTCGATATGGCGTATTCGGGCGCTGTTGTGCCGATTCGGCTCGACATCGGCGGGTTCTTCAACGTGTATAATGCGCTTGCGGCGGCCGCGGCGGCGATTGGGCTGGGGCTGGACGTGGAGACCATCGTCGAGGGGCTTGCGTCGGCGCAGAGTGTGCCGGGGCGGTTCGAAAGTCGTCGATTGCGGGCAGGATTTCGGGGTGATAGTTGACTACGCGCACACGCCCGACGAGCTGGAAAACGTGCTTCAGACCGCGAAGGGCCTCACGGAGAACCGGCTGATCGCGGTGTTCGGCTGCGGAGGTGATCGGGATCGCGGCAAGCGGCCGATTATGGGCGGGATTGGCGCGGGGTTGGCCGATCTGGTCGTGGTTACGTCCGATAATCCGCGCACGGAAGACCCCGAATCGATCATCGCAGATGGTGCTCGAAGGCATTCCGGAAGCCGATAAGGGCCGTGTGACCGTGCGCCCGGACCGCCGCGATGGCATCGAGACGGCGATTGGGATGGCGAAGCCGGGCGACGTGGTCGTGATCGCGGGCAAGGGTCACGAGGACTATCAGATATTCGCCGACCGCACGATCCATTTCGACGACAGGGAAGTAGCGAGGGAGGTGCTTGCGCAGTGCAGCCGATATCCGCTAAGGACGTAGTCGCGGCGTGTGGAGGGCGAGCTTGTCGTTGGCGACATTGGCACTCGCATAACGGGCGTAAGCACCGACACGCGCACGCTGCAGCCCGGCGATCTGTTTGTCGCGCTGACCGGCGAGAACTCCGACGGCCATAAGTTCCTTGCCGACGCGCTTGCCAAGGGCGCGGTTGGCGTGGTTGTGTCGCGAAAGGTCGAGTCCCAGTGCCTGACGATCCGGGTCGCGGACACGCTGCTCGCGCTCGGCGACCTGGCGGCGTTCTATCGGTCGAAGTTCGATCCTGTTGTGGTGGGCGTGACGGGCAGCGTGGGCAAGACGACGACCAAGGAAATGATCGCGGCCGTCGCGGCCGCGAAGGGGCCGGTGCTCAAGAACGAGGGCAACTTCAACAACGAGATCGGCCTGCCGCTGACGCTTCTGAACCTTTCGCCGCGCCACAAGACCGCTGTAGTCGAGATGGCGATGCGCGGCGCGGGTCAGATCGATTACCTTGCCAAAATCGCCAAGCCTCGCATCGGCGTGATCACCAATATCCACATGGTCCACATCGAGCTGCTCGGAACCATGGACGCGATTGCCGATGCCAAGGGCGAGCTGCTCGATCACCTGCCGGCTGACGGCACGGCTGTGCTCAACGCGGACGACGCCTACTTCGAGTATCTCAGCAGGCGCGCCAATTGTCGAGTCGTATCATTTGGCGAGAGCACGGGGGCGGCGGTGCGGGCCGTTTCGTCGGGGATCGATTCGAAGGGGTGCTGCCATTTCGAGGTGCTCATAGGTTCGCCCAGCAAGTCCGTTGCTGGACGCTCCTTCGACGTGCACATTCCCGTGCCCGGCGAGCACAATATCAAGGACGCACTCGCGGCGATAGCGGTAGGTGAGGAGTTGGGCATCGATCACGAGTCGATCCGCGCCGCGCTGGCCGCGTTCAAGGCGCCGGAGAAGCGGTCGAATGTGATACCGGCCAGGCGGGGCTACGTTGTGATCGACGACACGTACAACGCCGGGCCGGCCTCGGTCGAGAGCGCGGTCAAGACGCTGACGATGATGGAGGGCGACCGCAAGATCGCGGTGCTCGGCGACATGCTTGAGCTTGGCGAGCACGCCATCGAGGCGCATTTGGAGATAGGGCGGGCTGTGAAGGACTGCGGCATCGATCTGCTGTTTGCGGTCGGTGAGCTTGCCAGACTGATTGCCCGCGGCGCGATTGACGCAGGGATGCCCATCGCGGCGGTCGCCGAGTTCGAGGACAGCGCACAGGCCGCCAAGGAAGTCCCGGCGAAGGTGCGGGAGCGCGATGTGGTGCTGGTGAAAGGCTCGCGGGCGATGAAGATGGAGCGGATCGTGGAGGGACTACTTGGACCCTAGAGTGATAGTGTTAGCGCTGCCGTTCGGGGTGGCGTTCGTGGTTTCGATGCTGTTCGCGCCCGGGCATGATCGGCGCGCTGAAACGCAGACGCGTGGGGCAGACGATCAGCGTGGACGGCCCGGAGTCGCACCGGTCCAAGGCCGGCACTCCCACGATGGGCGGCCTCATTATCATTGCGGGAATTCTCGGCGGCGCGCTCTTTTCTGCCTGGATGTTGGGCAGGCCCGAAAACGCCGGACTGACGAACCGCTACGACGCGATGCTGATCGACTTCTTCGCCGTGATCCTGCTGACGCTCAGCTATGCGGTGGTTGGGATCGCGGACGACTACCTGACGATTCATCCCGTTCGTGGTGTTCGCGGGATCGCGAGCAAGCCCAAGGCGGCGGTGCAGATACTGCTGGCGATTGCGTTCGTGATGTGGATTGCGTATCACCGGCCGCAGGGATTCGTGCCGACGCTGGACGTAGCGGGCGTCACGATTCTTGGGGGCTGGCTCTACTACGCGTTTGCGGTCGTGTTCATCGTGGCGATGGCGAACTTCGTGAATATCACAGACGGCCTGGACGGCCTGGTTTCGGGTCTGACGGCGATCGCGGTGGTCGCGTTTCTGCTGACGGTCGTGATAATGGCTCGCGGGATCGAGTCGGTGTCGCTGCTTGCGCTGCTGGCGTCGATCGCGGGAGCGTGCGTGGCGTTTCTGTGGTTCAATACGAACCCGGCGAGGGTGTTCATGGGCGATACGGGCGCGCTCGCGATTGGGGTGGCGCTGCCGGCGGCGGCCGTGCTGCTGCATCGAGAGGTGCTGATGATCGTGGTCGGGCTGGTGTTCGTGGGGGACGGGTTCTCGACGATGATCCAGTGGGCCGTTTTCAAGTTCACGCGAATCACCACCGGCACCGGCCGCCGGGTGTTTCTGAAGAGCCCGATACATCACCACTTCGAGCTGTGCGAGTGGCCGGAGCAGACGGTTGTGGTGCGGTTCTGGATCGCGGGCGTGATCGCGGCGCTGATCGCGTTCATCGGCGCGGGCTTTGGCTGGTGGTGATCTCGTCTTGGGAATCGCTGAGACGCTGAGGGTGCTGAGACGCTGAGGGATTACGAATTGCGAGTTACGAGTTACGAATGGCCGTTCGTAGCTCGCCGTCAGTCGTTCGTCGTCTCTCTTCTTCGGCGTCTCATATAGCTCAGGGCCTCAGCGATTCCGAAAGAGATGCAATGGATTACTGTGGTGATAGTATAGCTGTGATAGGGATGGCGCGGACGGGGATGGCGGTCGCGCGCGTGATGAGCGAGCTTGGCGCGCGGGTCGTGCTCTATGATAAGAAGGGCGAGTCCGAGCTTGGCGACGCGCTTGATGAGGCCAGGGCGCTTGGAGTGGAGGCGCATCCCGGCACAAATGAGGTCGATCTTGACGGTGTCGATCTGCTGGTTCCCAGCCCGGGCGTTCCCGCGACGCTGCCCGTGTTTGCCGAGGCGCGAAAGCGCGGCGTGGAGGTCGTCAGCGAGATCGAGCTTGCGTATCGGCTTGCCAGAGCGCCGATTGTCGCGATCACGGGCACGAACGGCAAGACTACAACGACTATCCTGACCGGCCGCATGTTCGAGGCCGACGGTCGCGAGACGTATATCGCGGGCAACGTCGCGGCCGGCGAGATCGAACTGCCGCTCGTGATGGCCGCGCATCGGGCGAGCGCTGAGGCGGTGATCGTGGCCGAGATCAGCACGTTTCAGCTCGAATGGATTCGGGATTTCCGGCCGAAGGTCGCGATGCTGCTCAACGTGACAAGTGACCACCGTGATAGCCACGCGACCGTCGAGGAATACGCCGCGCTCAAGGCCCGCATCTTCGAGAATCAGACCACGGATGATGTCGCTGTCATCAACGCGGAGAACGCGATCACAGCAGCGCTTGCGCCGAAGCTGGCGGGCCGAGTGATGACGTTTGCGTGCAAGAGCGAAGTCGAGCAGGGCGCGTTCGTGCGGGGCGATGATCTGATCGTGAGGTTCGGCGGCAGGGAAACGGTCATCTGCAAGCGCTCGGATATCCAACTCCGTGGCGAACATAATGTCGAGAACGTGCTGGCTGCGTCGTGCGCGGCGATTGCGCTCGGTGTCAGGCCGGAGAGCATCGCGCGGGCGATACGTGAGATGGAGCCGGTAGAACATCGACTGGAGCCTGTCGCGGTGATCGATGGCGTCGAGTATATCAACAACTCGATGTGCACGAACGTGGACGCGGTCGTGCGGTCGATCGAGGCAATCGACGAGCCGCAGATCGTCATACTCGGCGGCAAGGCAAAGGGCGACTGCGAGGATTTCGGGCCGGTCGGTGACGCGCTGCGCCGCAAGGCCAGGCACGCCGTTCTTATCGGCGCGGATAGAGCTATGATCCGCGACGCGGCCGAGAGGGCCGGGTTTGCGGCGCTATCGAATGCGAGCACGATGCGGGAAGCGGTCGAGACCGCGCGCGGCGTCGCCAGGCCGGGCGACGTGGTCGTGCTCATGCCGGGACTGGCCAGTTTCGATATGTTCGACAACTTCCAGCACAGGGGACGCGTTTTCAAGGAGATCGTGCGAGGGCTCGTCCCGAGCGGCGTAGAAGGAATGGCGGATGGGTAAGCGCAAGGCCAAAACCGGGCTTATCGATCTTTGGGTGCTGGCGCCGGTGCTGCTGCTGGTCTTCATCGGCGTCTGGCTGGTCTACGACGCGAGCTATGCCAGGGCGGCCGAGTCCACGATGGCCGGCAGGGATGCCCGGTACTTCGCCAAGTACCAGATCGCGTTCGCGCTCTTCGGCCTGCTTGTCATGGCCGCAATGTCGAGGGTCCGGCTCAGTACCCTGCGCAGAGTCGCTCCGTGGCTGATGGTGGCGTCGATTCTGATGCTCATATTGGTGCTCGTGCCCGGGATCGGCCACGGCGCCAACGGCGCGCGTCGGTGGTTTCGAATCTGGAAGATCAGCGTGCAGCCCTCGGAGATCGCTAAGATCGCGCTGGTGCTTTACCTCGCCGGATTCCTCTCGCAGGGCAAGAAAGTCGTTCATCACATCAGCCGCCGGTGGATTATGCCGACGCTGGCGGCGGGCGCGACCGCGGTCCTGATACTGATCGAGCCGGACATGGGGACGGCGTTCGCGATAGTGCTGATGTGTTTTGCGATGCTGTTCGCGGCGGGGGTCAAGAAATGGCAGCTCGGCGCGCTGACTCTAGTGGGCGCGCTGGGGGCTTGGGCGGCGGTTCTGCTGGAGCCCTACCGAATGGAACGCATCCGCGTCTGGCTGAACCCCTGGAAGTATCGCTACGACGAGGGTTATCAGATAGTGCATTCGCTGATCGCGCTGGGCACGGGCGGTCTGACCGGCCTGGGCTTCTGCGAGGGCCGCGAGAAGCTCTACATGCCGGCGGCCCATACTGATTTGATCTTCTCCACGCTTGGAGAGGAGTTCGGGCTGTTCATCTGCCTGGCGCTGCTGGCGCTGTTTGTCGTGTTCGTCTACAAGGGGCTTGACGTGGCGGGGCGCGCGAAGAACGCTCACGCCAATCTGGTCGCGGTCGGGATAACGTCGATGATCGGCCTGCAGGCGCTGACGAATATGGCGGTGGTGAGCGCGTCGATCCCGGCGACCGGCGTGCCGCTGCCGTTCATGAGCTACGGCGGATCGGCGATGGTGATGACGCTCGCGGGAGTCGGCATCATTCTGTCCGTGTCGCGCCAGTCTGCCGGATAAGGACGGCTGATGAAAGTCGTTCTCACAGGCGGCGGAACCGGCGGTCACATCTACCCCGCGATCAGCATCGCGCAGGCGTTGGCCGACGCTGTCCCGGACGTCGAGATTCTCTATATGGGCAGCTCGCACGGCCCCGAGGGCGAGATCGCGCGCGAGGCGGGGTTGGAGTTCGCCGCGATCCCGAGCGGGCCTCTGACGAAGGCGCTGTCGCCTCGCAATGCCGCGTCGGCCTGGAAGCTGCTTGCGGGCGTGTTCCGCGCGCGAAGTATACTCAAACGGTTTGGGCCGGACGTGGTGGTCGGCACCGGCGGCTATACGACCGCATCGATACTGCTCGCGCAGCGCAGCCTCGGCGGCAGGACCGTGATCCACGAGCAGAACGCCCGCCCTGGCCGGACGAACCTGATGCTGGCCAAGTTCGCGAACAAGATTTGCGTGACTTTCGAGGCGTCGTCGGCGTTCTTACCAAAGGACAAGGTTGTTGTAACTGGCCTGCCGATACGGCGGGAGTTTCGGTCGCTGCCGGGCAAGGCCGAGGCCAGGCGCGCGCTTGGGCTGGACGAGGAGATGTTCACGATAGTCGCCGTCGGCGGCAGTCAGGGCGCGAGAAAGCCCAACGAGATAATCGCCGCGGCGTGGCCGCTGTTCGATGACGGCCGGACGCAGCTCCTGCACCAGGTGGGCGCGAGGAATGTCGGCGACGCGCAGGGGCAACCCGAGGTATCGCGTCGAAGCGTATATTGATATGCCGGCCGCGCTTGCGAGCGCGGACCTGGTGATTAGCCGAAGCGGCGCGAGCACGGTCGCGGAGATCACCGCGGTCGGGCTGCCGAGCATCCTGTTTCCGTATCCGCACGCCTATGCGGACCATCAGACGACGAACGCAGAGTGTCTCGTCGATCCGGGAGCGGCGGTGCTGTGCGAGGACGCGTCCACAATGCCTGAGGAACTCGCGGGTATCATAGCTGATCTGCGCGGCGATCCGATAAGCTTGCGGCGATGGCCAAGGCGAGCGCGGCCCTTGGCAAACCGGATGCGGCCGAACGCGTCGCCCAGGTCGCGCTCTCGATTGCAGAATGCGGATTGCGGAATGACTGAGAAATTGCATTATCACCTGATAGGAATAGGCGGAGTGGGAATGAGCGCCATCGCCCACATACTGCACGGGCGGGGCGAGGTCGTTACCGGCTCGGACCGTCAGGAAAACGACGTCACACGCCGGCTTCGCGCCGAGGGCATCGAGGTGTCCATCGGCCATTCGGCAGACGAACGTCGGCGGCGCTGATGTGGTCGTGTACTCCGGCGCGATACCAATGGACAACCCGGAGATACTCGAAGCTCGAGTGCGAGGCGTGCCGACCGTCGAGCGGCCGGCGATGCTGGGGCGGCTGATGGAGCCGTATACAGCACCGCATCGCCGTCTCCGGCACGCACGGCAAGACCACCACCACCTCGATGATCAACTTGATCCTCGACCGCGCCGGCCTTGACGCGAGCGCGCTGATCGGCGGCGACCTTAAGAGCCTGGGCGGCAACGCCCGGCTGGGCGCCGGTTCGATCATCCTCACGGAGGCCTGCGAGGCATTCGAGTCGTTCCTGCACCTGCATCCCTCCATTGCCGTTATCACCAATATCGAGGCCGACCATCTCGACTACTACGGGACCATCGAGAACATCGAGGACAGCTTCCGGCAGTTCGTGAGCCAGGTGGACGAGGACGGCTGCGTGGTGGCGTGTTGGGATGATCCGCGGACGCGAAGGTGCGTCGAGGGCTGCGGGCGCAGAATCGTGAGGTTTGGGCTGGAAGGAGACCGCGACGTGCGCGCGGTGATGTTGACACGTCGATCCCGGAGCCGACATATACGCTTGTTCACAACGGCGAAGCGCTTGGGACGGTGCGCGTCGGCGTGCCGGGGCTGCAGAACGTGACCGATTCGCTCGCGGCGGCGGCGGTGGCGTTCGAGTTGGGCGTCGAGTTCGACGCTATCGCCGATGCGCTGGACGATTTCCACGGCGCGGGCCGCAGGTTCGAGGTGCTGTTCGACGATGGCGACGTGATGGTCGTTGACGACTACGCCCATCATCCCTCCGAGATCAAGGCCACGCTCGCCGCCGCGCGCGCCGCCTACGACAAGCACATCATAGCGGTTTTCCAGCCGCATCTCTACTCGCGCACGAAGCTTTTCTCAGACGAGTTCGCCGAGGCGCTGGCGCTGGCGGACGAAGTCATCGTCGCGCCGATCTACGCCGCGCGCGAGCAGCCGATGGACGGCGTCGGCGGAGAAGCCATCGTCGAGCTGATGCAGCGTAACGGCTTCGCCAACGTCCGCTACGCCCCTGACATGGACGCGCTGCCCGACGAACTCGCCGCGTCGATCCGCAAGGGCGACATGGTGCTGGTGCTCGGCGCGGGCGATATCACCGAGGTGGGCCACCGTCTGGCCAGAAAAGCTCACAGGACACCTTGTTCTATCCGTGCTCAGAAAAGGTGATCTGTCACCTTTTTTGAAGAACGAGCCGATGGCGGGTCATACGACGCTTGGCGTGGGCGGCCCGGCGGACTATTTCGTCGAGGTCGCCGAGTGAAGATGAGCTTGTCGAGGTGATGAGATACGTCGCCGCAAACAGCTGCCTTGGATGGTGCTTGGCGACGGCGCGAATCTGCTCGTTTCCGATAAGGGCATTCGCGGCGTCGTGATCCAGCTCGGGGAGGCGTTCGAGCGGATCGCGGTCGATGGCAACACCATCACCGCTGGTTCCGCCGCTCGCATATCCAAAGTCGCGGACATCGCGGCGGAGCACGATCTCAGCGGGCTCGAGGGCGTAGGCACTGTTCCCGGCAGCGTTGGTGGCGCAATAGTGATGAACGCGGGCACGCACCGGGGATACATCGATGAGGTGACCGCAAACGTCTCTGTCGTCACCGAATCCGGCGAAAAGCGCGTGCTTTCGCGCGAGGAGTGCGGTTTCACGTATCGCAACAGCCGGTTCCAGACGCGACAAGTCGCTCATCATCACGTCGGGCACGTTCACTGCTTCGCCGGGCGACGGCAAGGCGATCGAGGAGCATCTGGACAGCGTGCGACGAGCATCGAGCCGAGACGTCAGCCTCAGGGCAAGAGCGCCGGGTGCTTCTTCAAGAACCCAGCCGAACATGAGCGCGGGCAAGCTGATCGAAGCCGTGGGCGGCAAGGGCTTGCGCGAGGGTGGGGCGGAGGTCTCCCCGATCCACGCGAATTTCATTATGAACGCTGGCGGCGCGACCGCATCCGATCTCCACAACCTCGCGGAGCGGGTGCGCGCGCTGGTCAGCGAGAAGCACGGAATCGAACTGGAATATGAGGTCAGGCTTGTAGGCGAATGGTGGAGGAGTCTCGTAACGCGAAAGTGCGAGGAAAAGCGGGTGGAAGGGACTGATCCGGAAAAGAAACCAGAAATGGAGAGGGCATCAACGTGCTTGATGCTCCACCATAGAAAGAGACGCATGGCGAAGAAACGTGTGGCCGTCCTGATGGGCGGCATTTCCTCCGAAAGAGACATATCCCTTTCAACGGGCAGGCAGATTCTGGAGTCCCTTGATCCCGACAAGTATGAGGCGTTCGGCGTCGACGCGGCGCTTCTGCCGGGCAGCAGCAGGACCGTGCTCAAGGGCGCGGAAGAGGACATTTCCACCGTCGCCGAAGCTCGCGACGCCCTTGCCGAGTCCAACAAGCTTGTGTCCGTGGATAGCATCGTCAGCACGGACTCCGGCCCTGCGGCCCGATGTCGTCTTGATCGCGCTGCACGGCAAGTTCGGCGAGGACGGGACCGTCCAGGGCATGCTCGATCTGCTCGGGATTCCATACACAGGCTCCGGCGTGCTCGCGAGCGCGCTTGCGATGGACAAGTCGATGACCAAGAAAGTCCTCGCGGCTGACGGCATCGCCGTGCCCGAGTCGGTGGACTTCACGGTCGCGAAAGGCGAGTGGGACAAGGCAGGCGTCGCGAGCCGGTTGGCGAGTATCGGCTACCCCGTTATGGTCAAGCCAAGCCGCCAGGGATCAACTATCGGAATGATGAAGGTGAACGCCCCGGAGGAGTTGAATAATGCTATCAAAGAGGCGGCCGCGTACGACGAACAGATAATCGTTGAGCGGTTCGTCGCGGGAACGGAGCTGACGGTCGGCGTGCTCGGCAACGATGATCCGATCGCTCTGCCGGTGATCGAGATCGTGCCGAGCAGCGAGTTCTACGACTACGAATCCAAATACGCGCCGGGCGGTTCGGAGCACATGATCCCGGCCCGGATTCAGCGAGGCCCAGACCGCGCAGGCCCAGGATATGGCGCTGCGAGCGTTTCGATCCCTCGGTGCCGTGGGATGGCCAGGGTCGATATGATCGTCGGTGTCGGATGGCATGTGCGTTCTGGAAGTGAACACGATACCGGGCATGACGCCGACCAGCCTTCTGCCGGAGGCCGCCAAGGCCGTGGGAATCGGCTTTAGCCGGCTTCTGGATATGCTGATCGAGTTTGCGCTTGAGTCCTAAGGGGACGGCATGACGTTGAGACGTGCAAGGCAGCGTGGACGAGCGTCGTTACTCGGCGCTCAGCACGCGCGCCGCCGGTTCCCCGCAACCGTCGCAGGCCGAACTACCTGCTTCTCTTCTGCATCTTTGCGCTCGCGATTGCCGCCGGCGTTGGGCATCTGCCTACGTGTCTTCACGACCCCGAGCTCCACGTGCCAAGCGTGACATCAAGGGCGTCCGTCTCGCCGACGCGGAGGCTATCGAGAAGGCCGCTTCTCGCGCGATCGGCCAGCAAATCATCCTTGCTCCGCACCGGCCCCGATCCTAAGGAAGTCGGCCGCCTGAGCGAAGTCAGGCTGGTCAAGATAGGCCGCAGGTTCCCCAATCGGATGTGGCTTCGGGTCTGGGAGCGCAAGGCCGGACGCGGTTTGGCGACCGGCGCGAGCTGCTATCTCGTGCAGCCGACGGCTTCGTTTTTCACCGCGTGACCGACCCGCCACGGGAGTCCCGATCGTTCGACGTGGCCGGTAGCGACACGCTTAAGCCGGGCAGGATGTGCTGCCTCCGCGAGCATCAAATGCGCCCTGCAGATACTCGAGATTGCGCGCCGCAAAGGGATCAAGCTGGGCGAAATATCGGTTGACCCTCAGCGGTGATATATGCTTAAATATGGGCAGTGATTTCTGCGCGAAGCTCGGTCAGCCGGATGATATCGCACTGAAAATGTCATTGCTGCGAAATGCGCTGGTGCATCGGCCATCGATTGTTCGGGAAGGGGGCTATATCGACTTAAGTCTGCCCCAGCGCCCCGCTGGAAGCCGTAAGGTGGCCTCGCGTCTTAGCCGCATCGTAGCGGACGGAAGAGAGCAAGCCTCGGAATGTCATACAATTGCGCCACCCGTTCGGGGTAAGGTCTGGGTCTTGCCAGGTTACGGCGCTTTGCATCGTCCTCGGCATGCTGCTTGCGCTGTCTCTCAAGACCCAGCGGCAGGCGATCGAAACCAAGCGAGCCAACGCGCCCTGCCGGCGCTGCGAGCCGCGTATCGGATAATGAAGCAGCAGAACGTGGAGCTTGAAAAGGAACTCGCCGACTACAAGGTCCGCGTGGAGAAGCTGGCCAGGAACAGGCGAGGAGGTCGTACGGCACCAAGACTTCCAGCGGATGTTCGAAGAGACCAAAATGACTGGCGGGATCAGTTCCCGTGCACGGGGCGGGGATCGTTGTTCATGCTTCAGGACAGCCCTAAGAGGAACCCGTCCGAGACTCGGCAGGATGTTGTAAACGACTATATCGTGCACGACCGCGACATTCGCGAGATCGTCAACGAGCTGTTTGCGGCAGGCGCGGAGGCGATCTCCGTGAATGGGCAACGCCTGGTGGCCAGTTCATCGATCAGGTGCGTGGGACCGGTTGTGCTGGTCAACTCGACTCAGGTCGCGCCGCCGTTCATGATAAAGGCGATAGGCAAATCCGGAAACACTGGAGAACGCCCTGAAGCTGCCGATGGGGGTTGCTGATGGGCTGATTCCTGCTTGATATGATCGAGATCACCAAGGAGCCGGACATTCGTAGTCCCGGCTTACACGGGAAGCACTCGCTTCACCTACCGCGACACGCCGTGACAACGTCAATAAGCTGGCGACTGATCGTTTGGACTGGAGACACTAGATGCTTTGGCTGCCCTTCATTGGGCTGATAATTGGGTTTCACAATCATACTGGCTGCCGCTAAGGCTTCCGCCGGATCTATGCCAGCTATCTGTCCCTGGCTACGCTTGCCGGGCTCGACTCGATATTCGGAGGGATCAGGGCCGGGATCGAGGGCAAGTTCCACGACGACATCTTCATATCCGGATTTGTAGTCAACACGTTTCTAGCGGCTCTGCTTGCATATCTGGGCGATCAGATCGGGGTCGATCTGTTTCTCGCGGCGGTGGTGGCGTTGGGTGGAAGGGTGTTCCTGAATCTGTCGCTTATCCGCCGATACTGGCTGACTCAGACCGCTATGAGCAGAAAGCGCGAGGGCTAGACTGTTGAATCGAAAAGAATACATCGCCGGTCTCGACATCGGGACCACAAAGACCTGCTGTGTGCTTGCGGACGCGGACCCTGATACGGACGGGGTGGACATCATCGGCGTTGGCCTGCGCCGTCCGATGGCCTGCGCAAGGGCGTGGTCGTCGATCTTGATGTCGACCACGGAGGCTATCCGCAACGTCGTCGACAAGGCACAGAAGCAGGCGGGCAACGTTCAGATCAGTAACGTCGTGGTCGGCGTTACCGGCGAGCATATTTCATCGCTCAACAGCCGCGGCGTGATCGCGATCACCAGCTCCGACAAGGAAGTCACCGAGCGCCGATGTGGATCGCGTTGTCGAGGCGTCAAGGTGATCGTGCTGCCGCCGGAGCGCGAGATCATTCACTCCATCCCGCGCGGGTTCACCGTTGATGGTCAGGACGGTATCAAGGACCCGTGGGCATGTCCGGCAGCAGGCTCGAAGTCGAGACTCATATCGTCACCGGATCGAGCACGTTCATCGACAACGTGGTCAAGTGCGTCCAGCGGGCGGACCTGGCGGTCGAGAATCACTGTCCTCGAACCCATCGCCACCAGCGCCTCGGCCGTGCTCGATGCGGAGAAAGACCTCGGCGTCTGCGCTGATCGACATTGGCGGGGGACGACTGACGTCGCTGTGTTCACCAACGGCGAGATATTCTACACGGCGGTGCTGCCGATCGGCGGCACCACGTGACCAAGGATATCGCGGTCGGCCTGCGGGCTTCGCAGGAAGAGGCCGAGACGGTCAAGATCGCGTTTGGCTGCGCGATGGCCTCGATTGGTCGCCGAAGGCGATGTGTTCGAGATCACAAGCCTCGGCGCGGACGAGCCAGGGAGCTGCCCAGCAAGATCCTCGCGAGCATCATCGAGCCGCGGATGGAAGAGATTCTCGAGAAAGTCCGCAGAGAGCTGTCAAGTCCGGCTACCTCGGGATGCTTCCGGGCGGCGGCGTGATCACCGGCGGTGGAGCGCTGCTGCCGGGTACGGTTGAGCTTGCCGAGAAGATCCTTGAGATGCCGGTGAGGCTCGGCCTGCCGCGCGACATTGGTGGGCTTTGCGATACCGTCCAGAGCCCGATCTACACCACTGCGGTTGGTCTCGTAATGTATGCCGCAAAACAGCATTTGGGGTTGCGGGACGCGGAGAAAACAGCTACACTTAGAGGAGGCTTGCAGAGGCTCTGCTGCGACATGGCTTGGACGCTAGGCGCGTGCTATGGATGGCTCGGCATAAGGCTGAGAAGCTGATAGCTGATAGTCTCTATATACTGGAACTGTGAGAGGAGCTTGCGAGGATGGGAAATGGTTCTGACTACTACGCGAAGATAAAAGTGATCGGGGTAGGCGGCGGAGGGATGAACGCCGTTAACCGTATGATAGATGCCGGGGTCTCCGGCGTCGATTTTATCGCAATGAACACCGACACCCAGGTTCTGGGTATGTGCGAGGCAAAGAGCAAGCTCCAGCTTGGCGGCAGCCTGACCAGAGGACTCGGCGCGGGAGGCAACCCGGAAGTTGGGCGCGCGTCCGCCGAGGAGAGCCGCCCTGAGATTCGCAGGCTTCTCGAGGGCGCGGACATGGTCTTCATCGCCGCAGGCATGGGCGGCGGGACCGGCACCGGCGCGGCTCCGATCATCGCGGAGCTTTCCAAGGAACTGGGCGCGCTGACGGTGGCGGTTGTGACCAAGCCGTTCACTTTCGAGGGACCGCGACGAGGAAATGTTGCGGAGCACGGGCGTCAAGGAGCTTCGCGACAGGGTCGATACGCTCATCACCATCCCCAACGATCGGCTTCTCAGCGTTGTAGAGAAGCGCGCGACGCTGCGCGACGCTTTCAAGGTCGCCGACGACGTCGTCCGCCAGGGCGTGCAGGGCATCTCCGACATCATCACCATCCCCGGCATGATCAACGTGGACTTCGCCGACGTGAAGACCATCATGGAGAACCAGGGCACCGCGCTGATGGGCATCGGACAGGCCACCGGCGAGCAGAAAGCAGTTCACGCGGCCGAGATGGCCTGCGCGAGCCCGCTGCTTGAGACGACCATCGATGGCGCGCGCGGCGTTCTTATCAATATCACCGGCGGTCCCGATCTTACCCTTACCGAGGTCTATGAGGCGGCCGACATCATCTACAAGGCCTGCGACGCCGAGAACGTGAACGTGATCTTCGGAACGGTGATCGACGAATCGCTGGCAAACGAGGTGCGGATCACGGTGCTTGCCACCGGTTTCGACGGCGCCGATGAGGCAGGCTCAGCCGATCCTGGCAAAGGCCGCGGCGGCGATCGGCGAGGAGTCCGCGCCGAAGCCGTCGGCGTCGATGGAGGTCCGGACCCGGACCATGTTCCCGAGAGTCCGAACTGGACATCCCGGCATTTCTGCGGAGAAGATAGCTATTCGAGAATCGCGGAAACGCGGAAATTTTTCGGAGTCGCGGAAGGAAGGGAAGAATGCTGGCTTTCTCTTACCTCCGCGACTCTTTGCATTCAGCGTCTCCGCGATTCTCTGGGGCGGAAGTCTATGTTTGACACGGAAAAGTGGGGTTATTTCTGGGATACGCACGCGGAGACGGCGATGCTGGCGGCGGTCAAGATCGTCGTCATAGTCGTCGGCTATCTTGGTGTGCGTTTCCTGCTGGCAAGGATCATGCGCGGCGTGCTGCACTCAGGTCTGGCGAAGCTTAGCGGCGAGGTGCTGAAGGCCCGCAAGGCGCGGGTCCGCGCCCTGCAGAGCGTGCTTTCGAGCACGGTGGGCTTCGTGCTCGGATTTGTGGCGATGGTATGATCCTGCAGGCCGCCGGCTCGACATCATCCCGCTCATTACTACCGCCAGCGTTGCCGGCCTCGCATTGGTTTCGGCGCGCAGAAGCTGGTCCGCGACGTGATCTCCGGGTTCTTCATTCTGATGGAGGACCAGTATGGGGTGGGGGATATGTGACCATCGGCGCCGTCACGGGCACCGTGGAAGAGCTCACTATGCGAACGACCCGGATCCGTGACGAGGCGGGCAAGCTGTATATTATTTCCAACGGCGACATATCCCAGGTCTGCAATCATTCACGGGCAAGACCGGCATGACGCACTACGGGCCCGCTGGGTCGAAACCCAACGGGCCCGCATCATGACTGTTCAAAGCCGCGGCCGCGACCGCACTATGCCCGGCCGAACAACTTCCTTAGCGATCCCCACATATCCGCCCACACATTGGGCCTGGGCGGTGTGCTCGGCACGACCTCCTCTGCGAACAGGGACTCGTCCAAACCACCATATCGGTCCGACGCGGCCATCATCGCCTCTCGAACCGTCTCCCTGTCAGTGCGGAACATACCGTTCCACCCGCAGACAAAGCACTCGACGTTGCTGACCGGGTTAAGCGCGTCGCAAAAGTCGCAGACTTTGAAGTCCCGCTCGGTATAACCGAGCCTGTCGGGGCCTCTATCTTGCCACTGCATCGCAGTATACCTTCTACGCGCGCTATGTAACTAATCGGCTGACCGCTTCGCAGCCACTGCCCCCGGAGCGGTCATTCGCTGTCATGGTAATCTTGCCCGATGGTGGATTTGCTGCTCAAACCCTGCGCAAGTTGGCGAACGATACCTGGAGCTTCTTGACGCCGTTGTCCTCGAATGCGACCGTCACGGTCTCGTCAGCGCCTGAACCGGAGCAATTGAGCACGATTCCCTTCCCGAACTGCTCGTGGAAGACCTTCTGCGCGGGGCGGAATGTGGCCATGGAGGATGTGCGACGGGGCTGGAAGTTGCGGCGCCATGTGGTGTCGGTGGAGGCGCGGCGGCGCTTGGGCAGCGTGTCGGCCATCACTTCCTCGGGGATCTCGCCTATGAACCGGGACACATCGGCGCCGGACACCTGGCCCATCAGCATTCGCTGGTGAGCGTAGGAGAACGTAAGCTCCTCTTGCGCGCGGGTCATGCCGACGTAGCAGAGCCGGCGCTCCTCGGCGAGCTCCTCGCGGTCGTCGAGGGATCGGCGGTGGGGGAACAATCCCTCCTCCATTCCGACGATGTAGACCACGGGGAACTCCAGCCCCTTGGCGGAGTGCAGTGTCATAAGCGTCACCGCGTTGCCGGACTCGTCGAGCGTGTCGATGTCGGAGATCAGCGCGACCTGCTCGAGAAACGCCGGTCAGGGTCGGGGTTTCGGTGCTGGATCTGGAACTGCTCCGTCACGGAGAGCAGTTCCTGGACGTTTTCGATGCGGGTGCGGGCCTCCATCGTGCGTTCCTCGGCGAGCGCGTCGAGGTAGCCGGAGACCGTCTAGGGCTTCTTCCGTTAGCTGGCGGACGGAGACCTTGTCGAGCATCTCGTTGAGGTGATGGATGATCTCCGCGAACTTCTCCATTGACGCGCGAGCCTTGGCGGGGATTTCGGTCGCTTCTCGAACTCGGCGCAGCGCCTCATAGAGCGTGATCTGCTCGGCAATCGCGAATTGCTCCAGCCGTGACATCGAGGTCTGGCCGATCCCGCGTGTCGGGACGTTGATCACCCGCCGCAGGCTGACCGATTCGTGCGGGTTGGCGGCCAGTCGCAGATACGCGATCACGTCCTTGATCTCCCGCCGCTCGTAGAAACGGACCGTGCCCGACCAGCCTGTGCGGGATGCGGGTGTTGATCATCGCCTCTTCGAACACGCGCGACTGGGCGTTCATCCGATACAGCACGACTATGTCCGAGTAGCTGTGGCCGCCGAAGCTGACCTTGTCCTGGATCGAGCGCGCGATCGAGATTGGCCTCGTCGATCTCGTTGGAGGCGTCGATGAGTTCGATGTCGATGCCCTCGTCGTTCTCGGTCCAGAGCTTCTTTTCGGCGCGATCGACGTTGCGCCGGACGATGGCGTGCGCGGCCTCGAGGATCTTCTTGGTGGAGCGGTAGTTGCGTCTCGAGCTTGAAGACGGCGGCGTCGGGGTAGTCTTTCTCGAACTGGAGGATGATGCCGACGTCCGCGCCGCGCCAGCGATAGATCGACTGGTCGTCGTCGCCGACGCAGAATATGTTGTGATGCTTTTCGGCGATGTTGTGGACGAGCGTGTACTGCGAGAAGTTGATGTCCTGATACTCATCGACGAGCACGTAGCTGAACTTGTCCTGATAGTGCTTGAGCACGTCCGGCTGGTCGCGGAAGAGCAGCACGGTGTACATGATGAGGTCGTCGAAATCGAGCGCGCGATTGAGTTTGAGCTTGGCCTGATAGGTCCTGTAGACCCGCTCGGCGATGCGCTCGATGCTGCCCACGAAGCGGCGACCGAACTCTGCCGGCAGGACGAGCTGTTCCTTGGCCTTGGAGATCATATCGAGTATCGCGCGGGGCTTGTAGATCTTCTGATCGACGTCCTCGGCCTCCATGCTCTCTTGACGAGCTGGATCTGGTCGTAGTCGTCGTAGATGGTGAAGTTGCGGTCGATGCCGATTGCCTCGCCCTGCTCGCGCAGGATTCGGGCGCAGGTGCCATGGAAAGTGCCCGCCCAGAGGCCGTTCGCGCCCTCGCCCAGCAAGTCGCTCGATGCGCTCCCTCATCTCCTTCGCGGCCTTGTTGGTGAAGGTGACGGCGAGGATGTTCCAGGGCCGCACGCCCTTCTCTTTGATCAGATAGGCGATGCGATGGGTGAGCACGCGCGTCTTGCCGCTGCCTGCCCCGGCGAAAACAAGCACAGGGCCTTCGGTCTGCATCACCGCGGCCCTCTGCTGGTCGTTGAGTGATTGGAGGATGTCGGTGGTCACGAGCATATTATAGCAGAAAGTGGAGAGTGGAGAGTGGAGAGCGGAGAGCCAAGCGGTGGAAAGCTGAAAGTGGAAAGTGGAAAGCTCCCTACCATCAAACCATCGCATTATCAGACCATCCAACTCCGGTGAGAACTGAACCCTTCGGCCCCGTTTCGCAACTAACCCCATGTAAAGGAAAACCCGGCGCGCGAGGAGAAATCTCGGTTACATCATGGCATCTTCTGACGAGCGCAATCTGGTGGCCCGGCTTCGGGCCGGGGACCGCGAGGCCTTTGAGAAGCTCATGGACCTGTATGAGGATAGGGTCTACAGCCTTGTCCATCGCATGGTCGGGGCGGCTGACGCGGAGGACGTTGCCCAGGACGCGCTCGTTGAGATCTGCAAGTCGGTTGCCGGTTTCCGAGGCGATTCGGCCCTTGCGACGTGGGTTCATCGAGTGGCGGCAAACGTGTGCCTGGAGCATCGCCGCAAGCGCAAGGTGCTGTTTGTGCCGCTGGAGGAGGAGGCCGAGTGCGAGGCTGATCCGCAGGGCGATCCATCAATTGCGCTGGAGGCGTGTGAGGTCAAGGGCAATGTCGATGCGGCGCTTGGCAAGCTGAGCGAGGCCCATCGGGACGTGGTCGTCCTGCACGAACTGCACGGCATGACATACGCCGAGTGCGCCAGGGCGTTGGGCTGCCCGGTGGGGACGGTCAAATCCCCGCTCTCCAACGCGTTCGGCAAGCTGCGGGAACTGCTCCGGGGATGCGCCGCGGAAGGCGAGGTTGCGATATGAACTGCGCCAGAGTGAGAGAGGAACTGAAGGCATACATCGACGGCGAGCTTCGCCCTTGGACTCGCTGGCTCGTTTCGCGCCATATCGCCACATGCGACGATTGCAGAAGGGAGATGCAGGAAATGGCTGAGCTTACTAGTGATGTGCGAACTGCCGCGGAGGTGGCTGCTCCGCAGGGGCTGAGGGAGAAGGTGTTGGGGAGTCTGACATTTCAGCCGGCTCGCAGAGTCCCGACGGGAAGGCCCTTTCTCACTAGTCTGGAGAAGGCGGTGGCGGGGGTTGCCGTCGTTCTCGTTCTCGGAGCGGTCATTCTGCCGATCTTCTCAAGGGCAAGGGAGAGCGCCCGTGTCCCCCAGGGAGACGTGAAGCACGCCGCGCAGGCCCTCAGGGGCATGCGCGACGACTACGACAACAGGATGCCGTCGGAGTCCCTTGCCAAGGCAAAGCAGCCTGCTCCCGTGGCATGCTCGCCCGCAAGCGGACCCGTCGAAGGGCCCCTCTTTCAGTCCCAGGTGTCTGACTCTATTCCCCAACTGATCATCAAGACCGCCGAACTCGGCGTGAAGGTCGGCAGTTTTGACCGCGCGAGCGACGAGGCGGTGAGCATCGCCAAGTCAGCGGGCGGATATGTGACCGATACGTCTTCCTCAAGCGAGCAGGGGACTCCGACCGAGGGATGCCTGACGCTGCGCATTCCAGCCGTCGCGTTCGAGCGGACGCTGAGCCGGCTCGCGAAGCTGGGGAGTGTGACCTCGCGGTCGATCACCGGCGAGGACGTGACGGGGGAGAACGGTCGATCTCGAATCGCGGCTGCGCAACCTGCGCGCTGAGGAGCGGCAGTATCTCGACATAATGACCCGCGCCAGGCGCATCCCCGATGTGGTCACGGTGACAAACGAGCTGAGTCGCGTGCGGGGCGAGATCGAGGAATCGCAGGGCCGGCTGAAGTATCTGAAGTCGTCCGCGGCGATGTCCACGATCGATCTTACGCTCCAGCACCCCAAGCCGCCCGCGCGCAAGGTCCACGGCGCCGTCATCATCAACTCCTTCTGGTCCGCGCTCGGCTCTCTCAAGGGCAGCCTGAACGCGCTGGCGACCGTCGCCGTCTGGCTGCTGGTCTACTCACCGTTCTGGGCGCTGCCCATCGGATTCTGGCTCTACTATCGGAGACGCGCAGCGGCCAACGCGTGAGGTCGCCGGTGTTTCGGGATCTCCGTTCCGCAAGCTCCACTCAAATCCCGAAACACCTCAGGCTAGAAAAGGGTCGGGTCCGTGGGGTCCTTGCAGATGCGTCGCTCATAAATGTTGCCCCAGTGGCCCGCGCGCTTGTTACTGCGCCTCGCGCCCATACTACGCAAGAGATCGGCGATCTCGCTGTGCCCACTGTCTTCGGCGATGTCTAAAGCTGTTTTCCACGGATGCTCGGTAGTCACTGCGTTGATCTCGCCTATGGACTCTAGGACCAGGCCCACAAGACTGCGGACCCCGCTTAAGGCAGCGAGGTGGAGTGCCGTTTGGCCCGCACGGTCAGTTGCTGTGATATCGGCCCCCGCCTTAAGAAGGTGCCGCACCCGTTCCGTGGCACCCCTTCTCGCGGCAATCAGCAATGGAGTCTCACCCTGGGGTCCCTGTGCATTAACGTCGGCTCCGCTCCTCGTGAGTGCCAGCGTGAGTTCGTCGGACTTCATTGCTGCCATGTGAAGAGGGGTCAGTCCCAGGTTCGTTATCAGATTCGCATCTGCCCCGCTCGACAGCAGCAGCGTGCAGATGCTCCTGTAGCCTTTATTGACGGCGCAGTGAAGGGGGGACATGCCTGTTTTATCCAGAGCATTCACATTCGCTCCCAGCCTGACTAGGGCTTTCACGACCTTTGCACGGCCATCGGCGACGGCGAAATGCAGTGGAGTTCTCCCCTTCGCATCCGGCCTGTTCACCGAGGCGGGGCTCGCTTGCGATATCGCTTCCAGGTTGGCCAAATCACCGATTATGACGGCCGCGAGGATGCACCTTTCGGCTGCTTTGCGTAACAACACGTCTCGCAAATGGCTGCCGTTGCTTTCCACCGCGATGCCGGCAGGAGTATGGCCGTTCTCGTCGCGTGCAAGGACGTCGGCTCCCCGGCATACCAGCAGGTCGCTAAGCCTTTCGAACCGGTGCAGCAGGTACCGGGCACTCAAGGTCTCCTCGCTCTCAACGCTTTTCTCACTGCCAGCTACCTCCCGGCGCTGTAGCTGGACGTAGTTCTGGGACACCATATGCAGAGGCGTCGTGCCCCGACTATCTACCACGTTGGCGTTTGCGCCATGTCTCAGAAGCACTTCGGCTGTTACGTCCCACCCACCAGCGCTAGCCTCGTGCAGCGGAGTCCAGCCCAAGCTGTCTCTTGTGTTCGGATCCGCACCGTGACTGAGAAGCAGTTCGACCGTCCGATACCCGCCCGCAGCACTTGCCTCATGCAGCGCTCCCATGCCCGTGGAGTCTACTGCATTGACGTCTGCACCCTGCTTGAGAAGGGCGGCGACGGCCAGTTCAGAACACACAGGTGCGTGCAGATATGAGTTGCGCCTGGTACGGACCGCCAGATTGAGGATGGCCTTCAGGTCGGTGCGGACGCAAACAGCATGATGCAGAGGCGTACGCAACGAATCGTCGCGGGCGTCGATATCTGCACCAACCGAAACCAACCAACTAATCATCTCTGTTGACGACTGCCCTTCGTCCATAGCTGCCGTTTCGTGAAGTGGGGTCTGTCGGCCTTCAGAGCGAGCGTTTACATCAGCGCCGGCGCGCACGAGAATCTCGGCTATATGCCTTCTGTTGAAACGGACCGCAATGTGCAGTGGGGTGCCGATGTTAGATGGTGCATTCACGTTGGCATCTCTCGCGATGAGCAATTCTGCAGTGCGCACATCTTCGCGCAGCACAGCCACGTGAAGCGGCGTGCCTGCCACGCTATTGCTGCTGCTTGCGGCCACTCGCGGGATCAACGGCTCCACGATCTGTTGGCTGCCGCAGCCTGCTAGTTGGAGAGGCTGCCACTGCCAAAAGGAGAACAGGTTCGTTCACCAACTGGGGTGCTTCCGCAACAATGTCGGCGATCTGTCGCAAGTCGCCTTCCAGAATTGCCGTCAGCAACTCGTCTTGTGCTGCCATCTCGTCAGCTCAGTCTCCCTCCACGAAGTAGTCTTACCGCTGCCAGCACCTGCAAACACCAGTACAGGGCCTTCGGTGTGCGTCACCGCGGCCAACTGCTGTTCGTTGAGGGAGTTCAAAATGTCGGTTTTCATACGGGCGTTATTATAGCAGAAAGCGGGGATCGCAAAGTGGAAAGCTCCCTCGCCGCCCGGACTGCAGATGCGGGCCAGCAAGTCCGGGTCTGTTCAACCCAGCAGAACCCCGCGTCCGTGTAGACGGATACACTGTAAGAACAACACTCGCCATGGGACACACCGGGCCAGTAGAAACAGACCCACTGCTGCCACTAGCGCATTCAGCAGGAACCAGAACCAGCGTAGCCTATACTTGCGCAGCCGTCGGTATTTCTTACCCGAACGCCTGTCGGCTTCTTCTTTGATTGCCGTAGTACTCTTCTTCAAAAACAGGTCGTCAAGAGCGGTCCGGTATAGCCGGGCACGCTCCTTATGCATACGAAAGCGCTCGTAGTGTTTGCAGCTGAGGAAAGCCCCCGAATGTACCCAAGACGACGAGAATGATCGATAGAATGAGATAGAGCCAGGGTGGGGTTTCCCTTGCAGCCAACAGGGCGAGCACGCCGACACAAGTGGCGATCACCTGTTTGGTGATAGTGGCGCGCTGCTCCTCGTGGTGACGTTTCTGTGCAGCGTTTTCCTGGTACATCGCCAAAAGGACATCGCTATAGTCAGCCATTCGGGTCCTCCCTATTCTCTAACAACGTGGCCTTCGGTATCCGTCATCGCGGCCCGCTGCTGGTCGTTGCGAGATTCAAGTATGTTGGTTTTCACGGTCATGATTATAGCAGAAAGCATAGGGCAGATAGCGAAGAGCGAAGAGTCGAGAGCGGAGAGGGGGCTCACTTCCCCGACTTTTGACTTTCGACTCCTACCCCAACTATAATGGCACCATGCTCGCGCACGTCAAATCCAGTGCGGTTAACGGAATCGACGCGTTACACAATCGAGGTGGAGGTGGACATCGCCGCCGGCGATGCCGCAGTTTCACGATTGTCGGGCTGCCGGACGCGGCCGTGCGGGAGTCCATCGAGCGCGTGCGGTCGGCGATCAAGAACTGCGGCCTCGAGTTCCCTTCGCGCCGGATCACGATCAACCTCGCCCCCGCCGATGTTCGCAAGGAAGGACCTTCCTTCGACCTTCCTATAGCCGTCGGGCATTCTGGCGGCGTCGGGCCAGATCGACACGGAGTTCCTCGAGGCTGCACCATCGTCGGCGAGCTGAGCCTCGACGGCGCGGTGCGAGGCGTGAGCGGAGTCCTGCCCATCGCCTTGAGCGCGCGCGAGACCGAGTGCAAGAAGCTCATCGTCCCCGCGCACAACGTCAAGGAAGCCGCGATCGTAAGCGAGGTCGAGGTCTATCCCGGTCCAGACGCTCACGGAAGTCGTCACGCTGCTCAACGATCCCGACCACGATGCTGCCCGCGATATTCGACGTGTCCGCGTTCGAGGCGCTTGACGATCCCGCATACGAGGCCGATTTCTCCGACGTCAAGGGCCAGGAGGCCGCGAAGCGCGCGCTGGAAGTATCGCGCGGCGGGCGGGCACAATCTGCTGATGGTCGGGCCTCCCGGCAGCGGCAAGACCATGCTCGCGCGGCGAATGCCCGGCATCCTGCCTCCTCTGCAGATGGAGGAGGCGCTGGAGGTGACCAAGCTCTACAGCGTGTGCGGCCTGCTGAGCCCCAACCAGGCGCTGATCACGCGCAGGGCGTTCCGCTCGCCTCATCATACGATTTCGACCGCCGGCCTCACCGGCGGCGGCAGCTATCCCAGGCCGGGGGAGGTCAGCCTCGCGCATCACGGCGTGCTGTTCCTCGACGAATTCCCCGAGTTCAAGCGCGACGTGCTGGAAGTGATGCGCCAGCCGCTCGAGGACGGCCATGGTCACCATCGCCCGCGCGCAGGCGTCGCTCACGTATCCCGCGCAGCTTCATGCTGGTCGCGGCGATGAACCCGTGCCCGTGCGGGTTCTTCAACGATCACCTCCGCGCGTGCACTTGCACGCCCGCAGATGATCGCGCGCTACCTGCAGCGCATATCAGGCCCGCTGATCGACCGCATCGACATCCACGTCGAGGTCCCGCGCCTCAAGCACGAGGAACTGCTGCGCAAGACCCCGGGCGAGCCATCGGCAATGGTCCGCGACAGGGTCCGCATTGCGCGTGAGATGCAATACGCCCGCTTCTCCGGCTCGAAGATCTTCTGCAACGCGCAGATGACCAGCCGCCACACGAAGCTCTGGTGCAAGCTGTCCGAGGACTGCCGAGTCGATGCTCAAGCAGGCGATCGAGCACCTCCGGCTCTCCGCCCGCGCCTACGACCGAATCCTCAAAGTCTCCCGCACCATCGCCGACCTCGCCGGCGCCGAACACATCGGCATCGAACACATAGCCGAGGCGGTGCAGTATCGGAGTCTGGATAGGAAGTACTGGGGGTAGGGAATTGCATATTGCATATTGATTATCGAATATTGATTATTGAGTATTCACCTCTGGCTGCCGATCTGTTTCCGCTTTGCATCCTGCCCCTGCTTACCAACGCCTGATCCCCTGTGTCCGACCGCCATTGATTGCCCGTCCACTGGGTAATCTCCCTGCAGGATTATGCCGGCCTGTGGATGCTGAAACAAGTTCAGCATGACACGGCGATGGCTTGGGGGAGTCTATCATGCGCCTGGTGCACGCGTACGTAACCGCGTTCTTGTGCCTCGGCACGCTCTCGACCTCCACCCCATCCGTAGCCGCTGAACGAGCGCTGATCGTGCTCAGGAGTGCCAACTTCGCCGATACGCAGTCCACGATTGCGGCCCTGGAACAGCTCGGCGCGCATGTCGGGCACGTGATCCGGCCTCGAACGCTTATCGCGAACGTTCCCGCCGAAGCAGAGAATCGGGTCGCCGTCCTGCCGAACGTTGCCGAGATACACAGAGGGGCTGTGGCCTCGGCGCAAGGTGATATTTCAGCGGGCGTAGCGGCCTGGAACTATCTGGTAGCGCCGCCGCCCGCCATACCCGGCGGCAATGAGAAGCCACTGATCGGCGACGCGTTCGAGGCCCCACGTGAAGCCCAGATCAATGCCTACGGCTCCAACGCGCCCGGCAACTATCAGACCAGCTCGTTTATGATAGGAAAGGTGGCGGTCGGCGTGGTGCTGCCGGAATCCAACGGCGGCACGGAGAATTGGAGCCCGGAGCGGCAGTCGGACGTGTTCAACCGCATCGTCGCCGGACTCGACTGGTGGGTCGAGAAGGGCGGCTCCGCCGCGCACCTCAGGTTCTACTACGACCAGCGCTTCAGCGTGCCGACGCAATACGAGCCGATCTCGATGGACGGCCCCGCCGACGAGGAGACCTGGGTCTCCGACATCTTCGGCAACATGGGCTACAGCGGCCTCACCCACACCGAGCGCGTGCGCGCCTACGATAACGACATCCGCCGCACCTATCACACCGACTGGGCCTACACATTCATCGTCGCCGACAGCCTCAACGACCCCGACGGTGAGTTCGCCGGCGGGCATTTCGCCTGGGCCTACATAATGGGGCCCTACGTCGTGATGACCTACGACAACGACGGCTACACGATTGCGCGCATGCCCGTCGTCGCCACGCACGAGACCGGCCACATCTTCGGCGCGGGCGACGAATACTGCGGGTCCGCGGGCGGCTGCTGCGACTTCCGCAGCTACGGCTACCTCTCGGTCTACAACGGCAACTGCGAGAAGGACAACCCCGCGAGCGTTCCCTGCATGATGCGCGACTGCGCGGACAGCGTCTGCCAGTATACTCTGGGCCAGATCGGCTGGCGCGACAGCGATTCGGACGGCACGCCCGACCCCATCGATACGCCGGTCGGTAATACGATCTCCGGCCAGACCGACTCGCAGGGCTCGCCCTGGGACGTGTCAGTGCGCGGGACAGCCAGCGACGTGCCGTGCCCGTCTGTCTACGGCGGGTTGACGATCAACAAGATAGCTGTGGTGCGGTTCAGGGTCGATTCGGGGCCATGGTGCGACGCCGCTGCCGCCGACGGCGCTTTCGACGAGGACATCGAGGACTACGTCGCGACCGCCCCCGGCCTCGACACCGGCGACCACGTCGTCGAGACGCAGGCGTTTTCGACCTCCGGCAACGCCTCCGACATCGCGTTCTGCACCGTCCACGCGCCCCTGATCGGTTACAGCGTGCTGCCGATTGAGTTCGACTGGGTCGATCCATCGCAGCACACGGCGCTCCCGCTGGCCGACGACGCCGTCAGCGCGCCCCAGGCGATGCCGTTCGACTTCAGCTTCTACGGCACGACGTATAACCAGTTCTTCGTCAGCTCCAACGGCGCGCTGGGCTTTTCCGCGGGCAACCTCGCGTCATACGTGAACGCGGCGATCCCGTCGGTCGCAACACCCAACGCCGCGGTATATGCCTACTGGGACGATCTCGATCCGTCGGCAGGCGGAAGCGTGACCGTGGGCGTACACGGAAACGCGCCGCATCGCAGGCTGGTCGTGAGTTGGGTCGGCGTGCCGCACTTCCTCACGAACTCGTGCATGACCTTCCAGGCGCTGCTCTGTGAGGGCACGCATGACATCATCCTGCAGTATCTGGAGGTCCAGCCGGGAGACGCGCTATACGGCGCGGGGCGGAGCGCGACTGTCGGGATCGAGGGCGTCACAGGCACCCGCGCCGCGCAGTACCTCGCTCAACGGCCAACCGTTGCTCTCAAACGGCCAGGCCCTGCTGTTTGCGATGAACCCGCCGGTCTCGCTCGCAAAACGCCAACCCGACGGCAGCTCGATCGAGCTGGCCGGGTGCGCGGTCACCTACGCGTGTGAGGACTCCTTCTACGTCGAGGATGACTCCCGAACGAGCGGCATTCGCGTATGCAAGCCGGGCCACGGGCTGTCGCCGGGTATGAAGGCGTATGTCAAGGGCACGCTCGCGGCCGACGCCATCGGCGAGCGATACATCTTGGCGACCATCGCCGCCCGCTACGGCGACGGCTCGGTCAAGCCGCTGTTTGTCACCAACAGCGCGCTCGACGGCGCCGGCCTGGGCTGCGTCGGCCTGCTCGTGCGAACGACGGGCCGCGTGACGACGGTCGGGCCGGGCTACGTCTACATCGATGACGGCTCGGGGCTTCGCGACGGCACCGACACGGCGGGCATCGACAACATCGGCGTGCGCGTCGTGTGCAGCCCGGCCGGATACGCGCCCGGGGAGGTGCTCAGCGTGACCGGGGTGAGTTCGCGCTTCGCGGGTGCGGGCGGGAGACCGTGTCCACAGATACTTGGAATTGAGCCTTCCGGCGCAAAGATCGAGTGCGGCTTGTGAAGGTCATAGCTCGGCCTCCGTGTAACAGTCAACCATAGTACCTACCCTCGGAGGTCCAAGCAGATGACCAAGTCCCTCAAGGCAGTCGCAATTCTGGCCGCGCTGCTGTGCCTGGCCGTTGCCGCGACGGCGGCGAAACCCAAGCCCAAGCCCGCTCCGAAACCCACCACCAACCACGCCACCATGGGCACCACTCAGCTCAAGGGCGAATACGCCGATATCGGATCGACCTACACCCTCGGCAAGGAAAGCCCGCTCAACTTCACGCTCAAGAGCGCCGAGTACACGGTCGGCCAGTTGGTGATCGGGGATTCGATCTACTATCCCGGCCCGGAGGAGAAGTTCCTGGTGCTTCGCTACAACGTCCACAACCCGCAGCATCAGGAGGTCCTCGTTCGGTGGGACACGTTCGACGTCACCGCTGTTGACGCCAAGAACGAGAACCACGAGTTCAGCCAGAACGCCGGCGTGGAGAAGACCAACTCGTCGCTGGAGATGCAGCTCAAGCCGGCGCAGAAGGTCGATGCGTTCACCTACGTCTCCGTGCCCGCCGCCGGAGAGATCCCCAAGGTGATCTTCAAGAGCCGGGACGATCTGGTGCTGCGCTACGACCTCAAGGGCAAGGTCAAGCCGCTGCCGGCGCCCTACGCCGATCCGGCCGACCCGACCGGCGCGACCGCGCTCTCCAAAGTGCCGGCCAAGATGGGCGAGGCGTATCCCATCTGCGAATACAGCTTCACGCTCGACAGTGTCTCGCTCTCCGATACGCCGATTGCCGATATGGAGCTTGCCGAGGGCAACCGCTACCTCGTGCTCAAGGCGACGGTCAAGGACGTCGCTCCCTCCCAGCAGATGCTGCGGTTCGACACGTTCTCGCCGGTGCTGCGCGATGAGGACGGCGCCACGGTCGAGTACTCCCAGAACCTGCTCGCCGCGAGCCGCGACAAGTCCATCGAGACACAGATGGACCCCGGCCAGGAGATGAAGGTCCGCATCATCTACCAGGTCCCCAAGGACCTCGGCCTCAAGACGCTGTCGATCTCGCGAGAAGGCGCCCGCGCGTATGAGTACCGACGTGAGCGGGGTGAAGTAGGGTTCGCGATTGCGACCACGATAGCCGATGGGGCGCGGCGCTCAACCGCGCCCCATGCGAGCACCTTGTATCCCCGCGCTATCTCCTGCGTCTACAGATCACCGCCCCGAACCCGACCAGGCCGGCGAGGATGTGGAATAGAACGGAAGGGAGATATTCTCCGGCGGAGACGTCCATACCGTTCCCAACTGAGGCCCTGCGGACATGCCTTGCGGGAACTGCACACATTCCAGTTCCGCCAGTATACTGGCGGGCCATGAAGGCCAAGGCTCCCAGGATGATCCACGACACCATTGGACGACCAGATCACGCGGTGTCACCCCCGGCAGTCCCCAAAAGTAGATCAGCCATGTCTTTGTCTCGCCCACAGTCGTCAGCAGTGCGCGGTGATCGATCCCATAGAACCCCGTTGTTCCATCCCAGCCATCTTGCCCGTGGACATGATACACGCCTGCTTCCCAGCCATAGTTGGGCGTTGCAAGCAAGTCCGCGGCGTAGGATATCGCTGGTGATGAGCACACGATTCCTCCCGTTGCCTCAAGGGCCTGTAACGAGAAGTCCGCACTCGATAGCGCGTACAGTGCGTAGTCGTCGTTGCCGACGATGCAGACGCCACCCGGTGTGAAGTGAGTTCGGGAGGGATTTGGAATCCCTCCCGAAAGAGAATTCCGCAGGTGTGCCGACCCGCTCACCCCACTCTGAGTCTGTGCGATTCCCGCCGCCGCACAAGCGCCCCCAACCCTGCCAAGCCAGCAGAGAGCGCAACCAGCGAGGATGGCTCAGGAACCGGGGTCGGAACCAGTGTGCCACCATAACCTCCGTACATCACGTAGTAATCCAACTCTGCAGGCAGTATGGAGAAGACGGCCGCGCAGCCTCGAAGGATGCCCCCCGGAGGAACCACATATACCGAAGGCAGTTGGTCGGTTTTCCATTCCGTTTCGCGCACCCAGATGAGCGCATGCCAGCCAACCGGAGCCACCAGGTCTGTGATCTCACCTGCGAGCCCGACCGTGGTTATGCCCCATTTGTCACAGCCATACTCCTGGTAGTTATACACAACGAAATCAAGCTTGTAGCCGCCTGTTTGCAGAGGAGCGTACGTCGCCGTGACATAAGGATTGGCGAAGGCTGCGGCTCCGCACACCAGTACCGCCAGCGCACAAAACAGCGTTGTGTTTTTCATGAAAGACCTCCTATAGCTCCGTGCGGAACGCCAGCAGGGCTCCGCCGCGAGATACGACGTAGATCCACCGGTACCCCGATTCCGCCGCATAACTTATCGCCGGGCTGGAACACACAATCCCGCCCGTGTCATAGGAATCGAGCGGGACCCTGAGATCAGACTGACTCAGCGCATAGAGGTAACCGTTGTCGTTTCCGACAAATGCCAACTCCGCAGCGCAAAGCGCCGCAGACCCGACGAAGTAGTCGCTGAGCGATAGATTGCTTGTGTACGGATCGTCGTTTGTAGCGTCATACTTGTAGAACCGCCACCCCGTGTCCTCGCCAATGAAGAGATAACCATCCGAGACCGCCGGCGTGGGACGGACTCCGGCCAGGGAGGGCGAGGCCAAGAGACACATGAGCACAAGTGCAATTGCTGCTCTTCTCATCCTATCCTCCTTCTATCTTGTGATCTTGAAAGCATAGAGCTTTCCGACGTCGCCTGCACGGCTGGTGATGAACACCCAGCGGGCGATGGTCCGGGATTCTGCGATCCCGGACCATGTTCCTTGGGTCTGCGACCTGCTCACCGCCTCCGCCTCGGCCGCCACGCCACCGCCCCCAACCCTGCCAGCCCGGCGAGGATGGCGGCGAGGGTGGAGGGTTCGGGGACCATCGACAGCGTGAACCTGAATGCGTATCCGGCCAGGCCATCCGAAGTGGCATAGAATGGAAGAACCATAGTTGGCGGAGATGTCCACACATCCCCCACATCTGGCCCGCCCGTTACCCCGGCCGGTTTCCCGATACACTCCATGCGCGCCAGCACCAAAGGGTCGCTGTCTACGCCCGCCTTCCACGTCAATGACAAGTCGCTGGCCGCATAGCCTGGCATGGCCCAGATGTACACGAGCCAGGTTTTCGCTACACCGGGATGTATCCCCAGGCGTATGTCGTCCCAATAGAAGCCCGTCGGGCCGTCCCAGCCGTCCACTCCGCTGGCGTGGTATGAGCCTCCTGTCCAGCCAGAATCTGATACCTGTGCGAGGGAGTCGTAGTAGTCGAATGTGTCGAGGGCGCGGATGTAGTCGTTTGCCGCCATGCCCGACGTGGAACCGCCCAGTCGCCCACGAGCCCGCTCCCCAGCCGCTGAAGAACGGCGCGTACGCCTGGGCGGGAAGAAGAGCTGAGGCAAACGTCACCAGCGTGAGGCCAAGCGTCACTGGCCCCCAGCAGCGGGCTCTCGCCGCGATTCTACCTACTGATCTTGAAAGCATAGAGTTTCCCTCCATCCGATCTGGTGGTTATGAACACCCACCGGTTGTTGTCCTCGTCCACGCGATAGCCTATTGCGGGGCTCGAGCAGATGAAGCCTGAGTTCTGAATGCCGCCATCGTAGTACCCATCGTCATCACCTGGCTGAGCGAACAGCGGGCCGAGGTCATCTGCGTCCAGCGCATAGAACCTGCCGTTGTCGTTGCCCACATACACGACGCCACCCGTCGTGTGTGCTGCTGAGCCCACGAAGAAGGGATACGGGTAGAGCTCGACCGGTACCGCATACTGCGGAAGCAGCCCCATCGGGGGATCGGTCGCGGGGTCGTGAACTCTGTAGAATATGTGCCCGGTATCCACGCCGCTGTAGGCGTAGTCGTAGGCCAGGCTCGGCGTACCTCTGGACTCCTGGCCGAGCTCCCAGAAACCGGAACAGGCAAGACCGCCGGTGGCCGGATCCACGATGGTGACCCTCTGCAGGTCGGGAGCGTCGTCTATCGTAACCCCGACGTACGCATAGTTGTCCCTCACAGATGGGGACGACTCCACGCAGCCGCCCATGTTGATTCCAGTGACGGTGTCCGCCGGTTCCACCTCGGGGTGATTCGAATCCTCCACGGTTATCCTGTACAACCACCCGTCATCGCAGCCGACGAGGAGGTACGTGCCACTTCCCCCACTGCTGCTATCGCGGGCGACGACGCGCCGCAGATGTTCTGCTCTCTCACGTCGGTTACCCCGTATCCGTAGTCGCCGTGGCCCGACTCGTCTATCGGCAGGCTGATCGGGTAGCCCGAGACCAGATCGCCGTCATCATCCGCTTCGAATGCGTAGAGCTTGGAGGCTTCGTTGGTGATGTAGACGACCCCGTCGTATACGACCGGGGAGGAGATGATCGCGCTGAGGCCGGCCGGATCGCTTCTATCGGTCGTCGGCTGCGCCCACTTCAGATCGCCGTCATCAAGGCCGAGGCAGTAGAGGTAGCCGTCGGTGCTGCCGACGTAGACCCGCCCATCTTCAATCGTAGTCGGGTAGATGCACGGTGTGGAGGCCACCCCGCCGATGAACTCCTCCTCGCTAGTGGGGTAGCGCCAGTGCTGCTGTCCATCATTGTCCGCCTCAAACGCCAGTACGCTGCCCGTGGCGGGGCTTCCATAGAGTAGCTCCGCCGGTGTGGGGTAGTTGGTGCCGCGTGTCCAGGTCCCTACAACCACGGGTACTCTGGACGACGACTGGGCTGGAGTCGATATAGGGGTGCTGGAATATCCAAGTGGAATAGCCGGTACACGCTGCGGGGTTGGGATGCCACACAGGCTCATACTGGCCCAGCGGCCATACGGCCTGCCTATCAGTGGATGCTGTTGGCAAATCCGCCACCCACTCCGGCGTCCCAAGCGGCAGCGGATCGCTTGGACCATCTACCGCGCCGTCCCATGTCCTGCTCATCCCCGTATGCTGGGCGTCGTGCATGAACATCGGCCAGTCATCCGGCGTCGGATCGAAGAGCCACGTAACCGCAGTTGCGGTCAGCGCGACCTCACACTCGTCATCCACCGAGGCCGTGATGGTGGCTCGCCCAGCTGGTCCGTCGACAATGTAGGTCGTTGCAACGCCGCTCGACGTCTGAACGTCCTCCGGGTCGATCTCCCCCGCGCCGGATATCTCAAAGTGTACCGTGACCGTCTCAGTGACGAGACTGCCGCTGTCGTCGGTCAAGGTGGCCGTTACCGTAGTGTCATCCATGGGGCCCTGCTCCGGCGCGGTCAGCGTCAGGTGCCACCCGCAGTTGTCCGTTTCGTCGGCGCCAATGTCAACGTTGCCGTTCGCCGGGTATATGCGGTCCCCGCCGTCGATATCCGTCTCGCCGGTCAGCAGGACCGAATTGTATCCCTTGCCCGTGCACGGCGAATTCCGGGGGATGTGGTATCCGTCGGCCAGGAACTCCGGATCGACGCTGATGTTGTGATAGGCGGAGTCCGGCTCGGTCTTGTAGTCACCGCCCGGGTTGCTCCAGACGTCATTGTAGGTAATCGACGGCGACAACCCCTGCGCCCACCATATTCCGTCCGAGTTCGCAACGACTATGTTGTTGGCGATGACGGGCGTGCCGCCGTTGACGTACATCCCGCCGCCCGTGCCCGGAGTCGTGGTGTCGTCGAGGGTGTTGCCGGAGAGAGTGTTGTTGGTGATCGCGGGCGAACCGCTCGCGACGTAGATTCCCCCGCCGTGGCTGTATGTCCGATTGTCAAGTATGACGTTGTCGGAGATATGGGCCGACGACGACTCGCAGTATATCGCGCCGCCGGTCGAGCTTGCGTGGTTGCCGGTGAGCCTGTTGCGCGTTATGGTCGGCAGACCGCCGGTGATGTAGATCCCCCCGCCGGAGCTGCCTGCCTCGTTGTCGGAGAACGTGTTGTTCGCAATGGTCGGCGAGGAGTTGTAGCAGAAGATCCCACCGCCCAGGTTCTCGCTTCCGGCGGTGACCGTGAATCCGTCCAGGACGGTGCCGGACCCAACGCCGGACGCGGTGACAACGTGGGCGTTATACCACCCCGTTCTTCGGAGCGTAGTGACGTTTGCGGCCCAGTCGCGCTCTCCACGGCTGCACATGCCCGGCAGAAAGCCGCCGTAAACGGCGACGCCGTCCGCGAGCGTGATGGGGTCGTAATCGCCCGCTGCCACCCATACCTCGCCCTTCGTCGGCGTCATCTGGTATGCGTCGGTGATGGCGTCCTGAACGGAGTGACGCGCGGTCAGCCAGGAGTGCCCATCGTGCGTTGACGAGCCGCTGTCATCGTCCGGCTTGACAAAGACAATGGAGTCGGACTCGTCCAGATCTAGCGTGACGGTAATCGCGCAGTCCGCGTAGTTGCCCTCGGTATCCGTAGCGCCAGCGAAGACGTCGAGTTGAGACGGGATGGTCGGCGGGGGCCAGGTGACCGTGCACAGCCAGTGCCCGCTGCCCTCGTCGTAGATGGGGGCCGGTTCAACACGTATGCCGTCTATCCACGCGTCAACATGATCGATGCTCGCGTTGGGCGCTGTTGTAGAGGCGGTGATCTCCAGACCGTGGCTTGTCTGGTACAGGTAGAAGTTCCAGGTCACGTCGGTGTCCCCGCAATCGTAGCCGACTGTGCCGACAGTCACGTGCTCCGACGTGGCGTACCTGTACGCGCCGATGTCGATATCGTCTCCCAGTACGCGTTCCTGGCCACTCAGGTCCAGTTCTCCAGGCAACACGGGGAAGCCTTCCCACGGCGTGTCAGCCAACGCACCGGCGTCAATGCAATGCGAGGGACCCCAGAGCCGGTAGTCGCCGGCATCGGCATCTACGAACAGCGGGTCGTCGTGCAAGTTGCCGCCGATGTTCTCATAGGGGGTGGGGCTATCAGCGTAGTTGTCCCAGAAGTCGTTATTCGTCACGCCGGAACCGGGGTAGTTCTCGATGGCGTAATGGCAGCCGGCAATGATGTTGTTCGTGCAATCCCCCACATATTGGAGCCCGCAACTCGAGCCGCCGCTGCCGAGGATCGTGTTGCCGTGCAGATCCATGCCACCGCCCTGCACACCGTAAGCGGCGAAGTCCGTGAGCAGATTGTCCTTTACGACGGCGTAGTAGCCGTCATTACGGACGCACGTGCCAACGTTGCTGATGGTGTTGTGCGATACCCAGCCGCCATCGCCGCCCGTTACACCGACACCCACGGCGCCGTGCTGGATGATGAAGCCGTCTACTGTGGTGCAGTCCAGGGTGACGACATTACCGGTTGTCCCGCCGCCGTCAATGATGGTCGGATACGTCCACCATTTCCTGTCGAGCCGGCTCGTTTCGTTTCCCGCGAAGCCGCCGTAGACGGAGGAGTAGGTTCGCCCCGTCGATATGCATTCTTCGTATTTGTGTTCCCCTGTGTCGTCACCTCTGACCCACACTTGCGCGGGGCCGTCGTATCGTGTTGCGTTTATGGCAGCCTGTATGGTCTTCTTGGCGTGCGCCCACGACTTGCCATCATAGTTGGGATCGGTGTCGCTGCCGTTTTCCCAGTCCACGAAGTAGGGGTTGTCAAGCGGCCCGCAGGACTCTGCGGTGACCGTCCTTCCTAAGCCGAAAAGGGCGAAGCAGATAATGAGCAGAACGGTTATGTGTTTCATCTTACTCGCCCTCCCCTACTGCCGCTTCACACGCGCTCTGCACCTCGCGCACCATATAGCCGAGTCGCATGCCCGGAAATCGCGTAGTCAGGTCGTCCGCGATGGCCTCTGCGTCGGCTGCGCGTCCCGCCTTTAGCAGCGCCTTGGCCTTCCAGCAGGCCGCTTCGGGTACCAGTTCAAGCCCGCAGAGAGCGTTCGCCTTCTGCGGGTTGACGGCGATGAGGCGGGCATAGTCCGGCCTGGCCTGCTTCCACCGCGAGTCCTTGTCGGTGAGCGTGGTTCCGGGCACGTCGGCAAGAAACGCGTCGAACGCGTCGGCCGCCCGGGTCCATCTCTCGTTCTCATACTCACAACACGCGAGTTCGAACAGCGCGAGGCGCCTGTAATACGGTTCTTCAGGTTGCAGCGCAAGGACCGGCTTGTACTCGCACCACGCTTGGTCAGCGAGCCCGAGGCGAAGAAACACTTCGCCGCGCCCGATGCGGGCCCTTATGGCCCGCTGCTCGTTCGTGGATCTGGTGACCGGCTCCAGAGCCTTGGCCGCTTTGCCCAGACACCCGGCGTCCAGCGTCTTCCAATACTGGCTGATGTAGGCGAAGCCAAGCTCGACCTGGCTCTCCTCTGCGGTGTCAGCATCCAGATCGCCAAGCGCCGCCGATTGCTCGAACCTTGCGACTGCCGTTTCCGGATCACCCTGGCGCAAAGCGCAATGCCCCAGGTTGTGCAGGGCTTCAGCCGCTTCACGCGTGCCGGGATATCTCGTGACGATCCGCTCCCAGTCCAGGTGCGCGTCCTCACCGAGTCTGTCGCGAAGGTAGCCGGCTCTCAGCAGAGCGTCGGCGGCGCGGTTTGACTCAGGGAACGTGTTGGCGACCAACAGAAACTGGTTCATCACGTCCCTTGCGGGCGCGTTTCTCAGTATGCCGATATAGCCGCGGAGCCACTGCGCGTCCGCGTCAATGTTTGTTCCGACCGCTGCCTCAAGCAGGTCCGCGGCGCCGGCCTTGTTGCCTACCCTGGAGAGCTCTTCAGCGGCTCTGCGTGCTTGATCGTAGTCGGCGGCGTAGACAGCCGTACCGAATGATATTGTGGCCAGGAATATCAGAATCCAACTGCAAGTCCTCAATGCCCTTTCCCCTTTCGATAGTATGTAGCGTCATCGGTACACGGATACGCTACGTCGAGTGGGGGACCACGGCGACCGTGAGGCGGTTGTGACGGGGGGGTACAAGCATGAACATTGGCGCAGCCGCGCCGCGCGAAAGCCGGAGATCGATGCTCCGGGTACTGCTCGCTTGCCGGACCATGATACTACCTCCGAATCACGAGAAGTAGCTCTGGAACTACGAGCTTACTGCACTTATAGCATGCCAATCATGCGGTTGTCAACGACAAGCCGGCGATATGTGATTGGCGAAACCGGGCGGGCGGATGTTCCGCCTACTCGAACCGCATCAGCACCTTCTCGCCGAGGGGGGTGGGGGTGGTTTCGACGAGAAGCGCGTAGTCCTTGCCCTGATAGCAGATGGGAATGCGGCCGGTCTGGACGGCGTCGGACTTGGAGAGGTCCATATCGGCCATGAGCTTGAAGCGGTCGGTGAGGGGTCCGCGCACGTAGTCGGGCAGCGGCATGACCTCGCGCCACTCGCCCGATACCTTGTAGGAGACCTTGATACCCGGGCCGGTCTCGATGGCCCGATCCAGCTTGTCGACGTCGGAGCGGTCGAGTTTGACGGCAAGCTCATCTACGGATTCCGTGCGCCAGGTGTGAGCCACGCGCTCCGCAGGTTCGACGAGAATCTCGCTCGCGCCGTCGTCGATAGCCCGCTTGATGATCGTGAATGCGATCCTGATGATCGGCGCTGACTCAGCGCCTTCGCGTCGGTCGGACATCATGATCCTCCGTCGCCTGCCCGCTGGTTTGACCGCGCGTGCGCCCGGATTGTTCCCGAATTCGCCGTTTGGAAACGCCTCCTACCAGCCGGCCGCTTTCTCGCGCTCCACGCACGAGAAGAAGCTGTGGTCGACGTTCACCGCCATCGGGTCGGTCAGGGTCTTTCTGAACTCGCGCAGCCTCCCGATTGCCGCACTCCTTGCGCATTCATCCGATGCCTGAGCTATCGCGATGCTGGTTTCGACGCACAGTCTCGCGTGATCGAGTCCCGTTCTGAGAAATGCGACCTTCGCCGCCGCGTCGGAGTCATTCGACGCGGCCCGCTCGGCGTCGGCGAGCAGCTGATCGGCGGGTGCGAAGGAGTCCAATGGGAACCGCTTGTAGGCGTCCTTGGGGTAGGTGGTCCAATGGTCGGTGCCGTCCTGGAGCACGTCCGTGTGATCCATCGTGTATCGCTCCCAATACTCCCAGTACGCCCGCACCTGCCCGGCAGCCGGGCCGAAGCCGGAGTAGGTACTCGCCCAATATCGCATCGACCGGCATCTTCGGCTTCGCATGCAGCCGGCCGATGACGTAGAGCACCGGGCCCATCGTTGACCACTGGCCGTTGAGGCTGTCGAAATCGGTGCCGATCATGCCACGTTGCTCGCAAAACGCCCACTCGTCCGCGAACTGCCTCGCCCAGTTTTCGGGCATGCAGTAGCCATTGAGGAGGTAGTTCGGGCGCGCAAAAAGCGTCGCGCCGCTGTCGAGCCAGCCCTGCCACTGCCGCTTCACCCACTCGTGGTCTGCCTCGGTCCGCGGGTAGAACACATCCGCCACGAACCCCGCGACGATGGCCGGGTCGAGCTTGATGCCGACCGGCGCGAAGACATAGTTGAGGTACGCGTACATCGTGACCTCGGCTCGGGGATCGTGCTCGCGGGCGAGCTTGAGGACCTCCATCGCGAAGCGCGCGTAGCGCTGGGAGACGTTGTGGGAGTCGGCGTAGTATGACGGTCGCGGCAGCGGCGCCTCAGGGCCGTCCCACGCCAGGCAATTCGGACAGCAGCAGGCGCCGTTGTAATCGTTTTCGCAGACATTGACGGTCGTGCGCCCGCCGCTCTCCCACCAGTTCTGCACGATCCGCCTGTGGAGGCCCGGATCGGACACGCACATCGAGAAGCCGGGGCGCCGCACGCCCTCGCAGGTCAGCTCGAACCATTCGGGATGCTGATCGGCATAGCGCTCCGCCCACTTGCCGAACGCGTGACCGAACTTCATCCCGTCCGCGCCGTGCATCCGCATCCGCCGCAGCCAGAGTATCTCCTCGGGGCGTTTCGTTCTCAGCCCGCAGAACCTGAACCGCGGACGTACGGTCTCGTCACGCTCGCGGATCGCGAAGCTTGTCGCTTTCGGCACGAACTCCCCGCCTTGCCCCGGCCACAGCCACCGCATGCCGAGATCGTCGTCGAGGACCTCGTAGACCGCGAACAAGGTACCGCACGGCGTCGAAAGGCTCTTGTGCAGCGGATCGCCGTCGCCGTCGCCGCCGAGCATGTATACGCTGTCGCCGACGGTGCGTATCCGATAGCAGTCGCGCGAAAGCCCGTGCGGATCGAGTCCGGCACTGATGGCGGCCTGGGTCGCTCCAAGGTAGATTCGGCCGCCGGAATGCGAGGGGATCGCGTCTTCGGTCGCTATCGGCAGTTCGACGCCGGTGGACTTGCGCACGTGGTATTGAAGCTCGTTCGCGGCTAACGTCACGGCGGGTAATGTCGGGTTAGGCACGACGATCACGGCCGCCGCTTCCCCGTTCGATACGACCTGCACTACTTTCTGACCCCGACAACCTTCAACGCAACCGGCAGCGTGCCCGCGTTGAGATGGCTGGCGATGTCAGTCGCCTCTCTAAGGCTCATGCCGCCGCCTTCGATGATCGCCTTGCCGTCGCTGATCTTGCTCTTGATTGCCGGCGCGGTGAGAAGCTTGCCGTCGTAGAAGACGGCCACCGTCTCGTCGACGTGCATCCCCGTGAAATCGCGGAAGATCTGCGTGCCTCTCTCGTTGAACTCGATCTCGATCACGGGCAAGGTGGTTCCCGGCTTGAGCGCGGACTTCGCGTTGGGGACGAGGTCGGCGCCGGTCAGCACCGGCTTATTCGTGGGAGCGCCCACCACCTGAGCCAGTATCTTCGGCTCATCGGCTGGCTTGCCGCTGTCGAGGACCTCGCCGTGGGGGCCCGTGAACGTGAGCGTCCTCTGTGTCCCGCTTCCCGCGGTCATCCGCCATTGGCCCAGTGGGTTCGCTGTCGAGTAGAGGTCCTTGAGGTAGTAGAACTCCAGGGCCGCGCTGTCGGTCAGCACGCGGACGGCCTCGGGCTCATTGAGCAGTTCCGGCAGCGCAACCACGAGCTTGTTGCCGCTCTCAATGTCAACGGAAGGCTGCCCGGCGATGTCGAGCGACGCGGCCCGCTTCAGCAGAATGCTCCTGGTCTGTTCGAGCATGGCGTCCCTGTCCGGCGCTGCGGCAGGCCAGGAGCTTCCGGCTCGCGGCGACGCCTGCAGCACGATCCGGGTCACGTGGCGTGGATTGGACGAACACCCGATGATCGTGGCGACGCTTGCAAGGACACCCAGTGCGAGCAGTGATACCAGGCAGCCTCTGTGCATTTCCGACCTCCTCGGCGACCGTTCCCTACCGCGCGATCAGCTCCGGCATCGACCTCAGCCCAAACGGCCGGGTCTGCCCAAGGATCAGGTTCGCCATGTTGTTGTGTACTTCGACCTCGATGGTGTTGACTCCTGCCGTCGCGAACTCGGCGATCTCGAACACGTAGGGGGCCCACAGCCGCGTTCCCACCAGCTTGCCGTTCACTCGAACGGTCGCTGTGTCGCGCACGTCGTGCAGGTCAAGCACGATTGACGATTGACGATTGTCAATTGTCAATTGACCATCGTCAATGAGAAACTCCGCACGGTATGTGACCGTGCCCGAGAAGAACGGATAGTCGCTCTCCAGCGCGAATGGGTCTGGGGATTTCCAATTGTCAATTGACAACTGGCCATTGTCAATTCTGACGCCGAACTCCCCGACGAGCCTCAGCGGCTCGCTCAGCTTTGTGGGCGAGACGACCTTGAGCGTGTTCTCGCCGCGCTTGAGCAGATGGCCCACGAACGCGTTCACGTCCTGGAAGTCCGTGAGGAAGAACTCCGCGGCGAACTCCGGCGCGGGCTTGAGATCGACGCGCGCGCCGTTGACGTAGACCTCGCACAAAGAAGATTGTTCACACCGCGTCTGACTGCAATCAGGTGAACAATCTTCTTTGCAGGCGAAGTCCTTGTCCAGCATCATCGATATCGCGACGTCGCTGGGTGGGTCGAAGCCCAGTGCGACTGTTGCCTCATAGACCCCGGCGAACTCGGTGAAGTCGGGCTTGTCGGCCGTCCACTGGACGGGCATGTAGCGCGGGTTCGTGCGAACGTCCACCTCGCGCGGCTCCTCACCCCCCTTTACGCCCCCCTTAGCATGGGGTGTGTAGTTGAAGCGGTAGATCGAGGCGACATTGAACGGGATGCGCACGGTGAGGTTCTTGATGGGCATCGGCGATGGGGGATTGTCAATCGTCAATTGACAATCGTCAATCGACAGTTGACAATTGCTCACGATGAAGTAGCTCTGGTTCGGATGGAACCGCAGCTGCGCGAGGGTCTTGCGCCCGGCCTGACGACCTTCGAGCTTCGTGAACGCGCCCGTTTCCTGGTCGTAGATCGCCGCGTCGGGGTAATCCTTGATGAGTGCGGAGACCTTGCGGTGCTTGTCGGATCGATTGAGCAGGAACGTGACCTTGCGGCCGTCGCTTCTCGCGGCGGTAGACCATTATGTCCTCAGCGCCGCCGCCGTTGATCTGGATGTCATCGTCGAGGCCCTTCCTGAGGCTGTCGACGAACGCCTCGAGTTCCTCGGTGCGCACGAACGACCTTCGCGCCCGGCGACGATGCCGCAGCCCTCGGGCACGTTCGCCGCGCAGCGGCTCCATCGCCTTGTGGAACAGCGTCGTCTTCACTCCCGCCGCCACGATCTCCGTCAGCCGCGCGATCTCATCTCGCGCGCATATAAGGCGTCGCCGGCACGATCAGGAACTCGTACGCCTCGTCGGCCAGCTTGAGCTTGCCGTCCTCCAGCCGGGCCTCTGGAGCGCGGGGAAGTCGACGAGGTCGAAGTCGATCTGGTTCTTGACGAGCTCCAGGCACAGCGAGTTGAGGAAGTTGTCCGTGTGCTCGAACTCGGCGGTCTTGCGGTCGGTCTGATAGCTTGCCCACAGGCCGCTCGTGGGATACATCACCGCCACCTTGCACGTCGTGCCGCCCGCCGACAAGCATCGATCCTCCAGCTGCTTGACGTAGTCCGCGAAGTAGTCGAAATCCTGCCAGTGCGGCGACTGATAGAAGAAGCTCGGGGGCGACTCGCGCTTGGTCATGCCGATATCGTGTGGTAGATCGCGTGCGGAATGAGCATGTTGATCCCGAGCGCGTATTGCCAGTCGGTGACGCGCTTGAGGTTCTCGAATGTCGTGTCCCAGTCCATCACGCCGAAGCTCTCGCTCATGCACCGCGCCTTGCCGTCGAAGTGCGCCTCCGAGGAGCATATCTTGTGGCCGATGATCGATATCCAGTTGTTGCCGAGCGTCGCCTTGCCGAGGTGATCCACGCCGGGGATGTCCATCGCGCGCATCGTGCCGAACATATCGCCCTGGAATCGAATCTGATACCGCAGCGGCTCCTCGTGGTTGTTGTGGCCGGTGTAGATGACGCCGTGCTCGCGGCACCACGCGCCGAGATTGCCGTGGTAGCGCTCGTTGAACAGAAACCCCGCGTGCTCCCAATAGTCCGCGCGAAACGCGGCGCCCTTCGCGCTCGGGATAGAACAGATACGGGATCATCGGGACGGGCGAGTAGCCGTATTTCGCCTCGAATGTGGAGAAGTAGTCCGTCGGTGTAGGGCAGGTTCCAGTCGTCGTAGCCCACGCTCACCCAGTAGATCGAGGGCTCGTCGGTGAAGACCGCGCGGATCGTCTTGCCGAACTCGTCGCCGAAGCGCTTGAAATACTCGTCGTAGGTGACGTGCTTGAAGCAGTTGACCGCGTCGAACGAGAGCGTGTCGATGTAGAACTCGATCGTACTTGACCGTGCAGTTGAACAGCCGCCAGTTGCCGGTCAGCCCCTGCGCGGCGGCGACGTCCTCCACCACGCGGGTCTTGGTGACGACCCCGCCCTCGATATTCGCCGCGATCATATAAGCGCCCGGCTCGAACTGCGACCGAAATCGATCTCGCTCGAGCGGCTTCGATTCCACCGCGAGATACTTCCCACGATAGTCCGGGTCGATCTTCATCACGCTATTGCCGGCGGTGCCGCTGGGCCAGTTGAGTTCGTCATATATCCACACGCACATGCCGTGCTTCTTGGCCTCGCGCACGCACCAGCCGAATATCTCGAACCACTCGTCCGAGAGATACTCGCACTGCAGCCCGTAGCGCGGATGCACGATCACGTCCCCGATGCCCTTGTCGGCCATCATCTCGAACTCGCGGACGATATGCCACTCCTCCACCTGCCCGTTCAGAAACCAGAACGGGACGGGGGAGGTGATTTGTTTGCTGAGGTTGTTGAGATGTTCGGAGTTCAAAGACATCACCTGTATAATGCTCGGATGATCGGGTCTACGCTGCGTCACGGGAGGACGGGGTAGCCGATCCGGCTACCCTCGTACCCCTGAAGGGCCTGGCCGAATGTGTAGGGCTCGTACTCGAACCTGTCTCGGGCGTCTGGTCCTAGCAACGTCTCGAATCTTGTTCTTACCGTATCTGACGGGTCTATGACCCGTAGCAACCGAATTCGGGTCGGGCTGGCCGTGCCCAGCGCATACAGATAGCGGAAGAACTGGTCCGTTTCGGGAAGTGAGTAGCCGATCACTATGATATTCTCTGCGGTCTGTAGCTCCTTTGCTGCTGCCTGCCAGACAGGGACGACCTTACGATGATGCTCACTCTTGCTCCATGTGGGGGGCACTACCAGAGGTCGGTCTATCATCTTGCCACAGCACGTTCTGTTGGCTGCATTCAAGGACGGATCGAACACCGCGTCGGAGTTCATGCGGGTAGCGCGGGAGTGGATGGGTGTGGCCGGATTGAACCGAGTTACCTTCCTGCACTTCGGGCAGTGCCACCATCCGAGTGAGCCGTGCAGCTTGAGCAACCGCATGGTCTGGTCATTGGCTGGCGCGTGATCGAACCCGTAGTCCGGCGTGATTCCGCGCTGAGCCAGCGCGAAATCGAGGCAAAGGTCGTAGTTGAATGTTAGCAGAGAGACCTCGTCGAGGTCCTTGATTCGAGCGAGGAAGTCCTGGTAGATCCGCGGAGGAAGCAGATGACCACGCTCGGTGGTCGGGAATCGGATAGACTCGACAAGCGTTCGCTCTATCAGCCGCGCCATCATGTCCGGCAGCCTGGAGAGACTCCTGGGCCTGAGATCACCAAGCACGCCAAGCTGCTTTGCCATCTCGAACGCGGCGAAGACGGCCTCCAGGTTGCGGCGATCGACCCATCCGTAGGCCTGAGCTCCCGCAAGCTGGTGGATCGCGTCAAAAACGAGCGGGAATTCCCTCACAAGCCCTTTGTCCCATGCCGCGTCGATGAACTCTCTCATCAGCGGAGCCCCGGCCTGCTTTGAGGCTCCAGCGCCAAGAATGCACACAGTCCTGCTCATTCGGTCCTCACTTGGCAGTAGATGCGCGCCTACGCTGCCGGGCGCGGAATGAACTCCACTTGTGGCAGACCTTGGAAGTGCGCGTCGCTGGTGACAAGGGTAGCCTCAAGTGCGAGTGCCGTGGCGTAGATGATCGAATCCGCCAGCGGAAGCCTGTGATCCACGCCCACTTGCGCAGCCGCGACAGCCAAGCCGCTCGCAATGGGCACAATACGTGTCTTGACCAATGCCGACAACGCGATCTTGCCTCCGGCCTCACCTGACGCGCGATAAACGTGTCTGTAGACTTCATAGACAACTATCGCCGGGGTCAGCAGATCACCTGGAGAGACTATGTATTCTTGGTACTCATCTGCCATCGGAGCGGCGGTCAGATAAGCGATCCAGCCGACAGAGTCAACAATTCTCAAGATCCCTGTCTTCCTCCTCCCGAATGCCATCCAACGAGAGTCCCGGTATCGCGCCTTTCAGTTTCCGTATGTCTACATCAGGGATCAGCGTAATGCCGAAACCCTGATCCAGCACGAACAGCCGCTGGCCGGCGTGTATACTCTGTCGCTTTCGAAAAGCCTTGGGCAGGACAATCTGAAACTTGCTGGACACTGTGACGCTGTCCACGTCGGACATTGGCAGGTTGTCCATCGTTGCCTCCTGTAATACGATAGCACTATCGACCCAATAATCGTATACCATCTGCTGCAGCCTGTCAACCTCGCGCGAGCAGGTCTCGCTCCCCTTCCCAGCGAATTCAGAGATAAGACTTAACACTTCGCCACTACTTTTCGTCGTATATATCGAGTGGCATGTCACGGAGCGGACTGTTGACCAGAGAAGCGGTATCGGGCGCTTCCGAGGACAATCTGATAGCGGCCGCACGGGGCGGCGATATGGAAGCGTTTGGGGCGCTGTTCGAGCGTCACAAGAACGCTGTATACTCGTTCGTCCTGCGGTCGGTCGGTCGCCGGGAGGACGCGGAGGACATCGTCGCAGATACGTTCCGCAAGGCCTGGACCGCAATCGCGCGATTCAAAGGTCAATCCAGTCTGCTTACGTGGCTGTGCAGGATCGCAGTCAATCTGTGCATCGACTACTCGCGCAGAGCCAAGGTGCGGGTGGAACTCGCTTCCGAGATCGATATCGACGCCGACGAGCTTCGGCCATGGCAGGCATCGGGCGTCGATGTCGAGAGCGAGGTCACCAACAAGCTGCGCATCGAGACCGCGCTCGCCCAACTGCCGATGAGCCATCGAATGCTGGTGGTCCTATGCGACGTCCAGGGACTCACCTGCAGCGAAGCGGCGAAGGTACTGGGCTGCTCCGTGATGAGCGTTAGGACGAGGCTGTTCCGCGCGAGGCGAAAGCTCCGAGCGATACTGGCGGACGTGATTGAAGGGGAGAACTGACATGAGGCTGAAATGTGCAATCGTGTCGCGAATACTGGCCCAGCGCACGGCGGGTGATACGCTTCCGGCGTGGGTTTCCAGGCACGTCTCGCGGTGCGACTCGTGCGCATCGGAAGCGGCGGCGTATGCTCTGATGCAGACCGCGATCAGGGAGGCGGCCGGCCCGATCGAGCCGCCGAGCCTGACCTGGCAGGAGCTTCGGGCCACGCTGCCTGTCACCCCTCGGCGCGCTCGGCGTGTTCCGATCCTGGCGATGGCGGGCGCAACCGCCGCGGTATTGGCTGGTGTCGTCTTCGGCGTCTCTCTTCTGCCGCAGAACGTGAAGAGGGAACAGGTGATCGGCCCGCCTCAGACAGCGATTCGACACACTGGCGATCAGCCCGAGCAGGTGGCGGTGAAGAATGACGACTCTCCGATCGCCGGAACGATCGAAAAGGATACGCCGGCCGCGGCGCCCCATAGGCGTTTGCTGCCGCCGCGCAGCTACTTCGTGCATTACAAGCCGCACAGAGCCCCGCGGCCCATGCCTGCCCCCAGACTTGACAATGAGTCAACAGTGGTCGCGGATAATGCACAGCCCGAGCCGCCTAGGTACAGGGTGGTTGGCGCGGAGGAGCATGTTATCGACGTGGTCGGCGCAACACCCGTCAGCGCGCCCGATACGCCTGACACCGACTACGTTATTCGACACACCGACACGGGCGATGAGCGCCCGGCAGTCTTGCTGTAAATGGAGGACAATAGGAACATGACCCGCAGGGCACTTTGCATTCTCGTTATCTGTCTACTGCTTCCGGTAGCCGGGGCGCAGTCGAGCACTCTATCGGACCTGAGCCGAGATATGGCAGCGATTGCAAAGCAGGCGTCGCCGGCCACGGTGCAGATCGAGGTCGAGCGCGGTGCGTGGATGGAGTGGACGCCTTCGACCGGCAAGACGCCGAAGGTACCCGACGCTCTGTTCTCAATGCCAAAAGATATGCCCGACACTTTCACGAAGTCCGTCGGCTCCGGCTTCGTGATCGACCCGAGCGGCTACATACTCACGACTCGCGACGTTGTCTCCGACGCCAAGAAGATCACGGTGAAGTTCGCCGACGGATCGACCGCCGAGGGTACGCTCGCGGGCTCGGATTCCATTACCGACTCCGCGGTGATCAAGGTCGAGAAGACCGGCCTGAAGGCGCTGGCGCTGGGCGATTCGGACTCGCTGCAGCCGGGGATGCTCGTCGTCACGGTCAACAGCCAGGCCGGCCTCGACAGCTCCGTCTCGACTGGGAGTTGTTGCCTCTACGGATCGCGAGGCCTCGCCCGTGGTCGGCCCGGTCATGCAGATATCCGGCACGATCGGCCCCGGCGCGAGCGGAGGCGCGGTGCTCGACACGGAGGGCCGCGTGGTCGGTATCTCGTTTGCCATGTTCTCGCCGGCTGCACGGATGACGCCGTGGTTCAACGTGCCCAAGATACTCGTAACGCCGTCGCTGGGGGGCAAGAAGCCCAGTCACTCTTCCGAAGACCTCTTCAACAATCCGGAAGGTCTAAAGGACGCGCAGGCCGAGTTGGACAAGTACGGCATCAAGATCACGCCCGAGATGCTGGCCGCGCGGGCCCAGATCGCCGACGACATGGCCAACAATATGGTCGATCTCTCCCGCACATCGGGCAGCAGCGGGTTTGCGATTCCGATCAATAAGATCAAGCCGATCCTCGATGAACTCAAGACCGGCAAGCCCATCGAACGAGCAATGCTTGGCATCGAACTCAAGCAGTCGGACGGGGACATCGTGTTGATGCCCGCCGAGGGCCAGCCTGCGGCAAAGGCCGGCGTCAAAGAGGGCGACGTGCTGGTCACCGTGAACGGCCGCACGTTCGCGAGGGTCGTCGATGTGGTTGGCTATGTGACGGGCCTCAAGCCCGGCGACAAGGTGAATCTCGTGGTTCGCCGCGACGGCAAGGGGATTCCGATTGCGGTGACGACCACCGTCCGGACGGAGAAACCCGTCGAGCCGAAGAAATCCACGGATGCCAGCCCCCGCGTGAAACCGTCGGTCTCAAAGACCTTCTCGCTCGATCTGGAGAATGCCGGCATAGCCGAGGTCGCGAAGGCGCTGTCGGCGCAGTCCGGCCGGAGCGTGATCGTGCTGAACCCGGAGAAGATCACAGGCAAGGTGACCGTCCACCTCAAGTCCACCACGCTCGACTCCGCGCTGTCGTTCATCTGCGGCGCGCTGGACTGCAAGTCGTCGAAGAGCGGAGAAGGCTACGTGATCAAGCCGGCGAAGTAAACGGAGAGCTGTCAGCTATCAGCCGCCAGCCTCCCGGCGGCTGATAGCTGTTCATGCCTCAGGCGGGGTACTTCGTTTCGCTAATCAGCCTCTTCAGCCGCGCTTCCATGTCCTCAAGCGTCTTCGCCGCCGACGGGTCCTTCGCCAGGTTCCTGAGTTCATGGGGATCCGTCTTGAGGTCGTAGAGCTCCTCCTTGCCGGGCAGCGTGGGGTACTGTACATACATCCACCGCTTCGTGCGCACGCCCCTCATCGGCGGGGTGCCGAACTTGCCGTCCTGGAAGTACTCATACAGCCAATCCTCTCGCCAGCCGTCGGCCTTGCCGGCCAGCAGTGGCTTGATCGACCGCCCCTGAACGCCCTTCGGCGCCGGCACGCCCGCAATATCGAGAAACGTCGGGCAGACGTCGATATTGAGCACCATGTCGTCGATGAGCGTCTTGGGCTTGATGAGCTTGGGATAGCGCATGATGAACGGTATCTTGATCGACTCCTCGTAAGCGGCGCGCTTGTCGAGCATGCCGTGCTCGCCCTCGAAGAACCCGTTATCGCCGCAGAGAACGATCACCGTGTTGTCGAGCGCGCCGGTGTCCTCCAGGGTCTTGAGAACCCGCCCGACGCCCTCATCCACGGCTGCCAGCGTGCGATAGTACCTGGCGGATGCGCTCGGCGTACGCCTCATTGCTCATGCCTTTCACTTCCTGCCGCTTCTGGATCCACTCCGGCCTGCCGGTCATGTCCTCTGCGGGCGGCTTGGCGATTCTGACATCCGAATAGAGGTTCGCATGTCTGGCTGCCGGCTTGAACGGCCCGTGCACCGCCTTGTGCGAGAGATACAGGCAGAACGGCGCATCACGCTTCTGCTTGAGCCAGTCCACCGCGAAGTCGGTCAGCAGGTCGGTGATGTAGCCCGGCGTCTTCTGGGGCTTGCCGTCGATGTTGAGCATGGGGTTGTCGTAGACGCCCTGGCCCTTGAAGCTGACCCAGCGATCGATGCCGGGATGAGGGCCCTCGTCTCCGTCCATGTGCCACTTGCCCACGAACGCCGTGTTGTAGCCGGCACCCTTGAGGACCGACAGGAACGTCGGGACCTCGTCGTTGAACCTGGTCATGTTGTCCATCACGCCGTGCGAGTGCGCGTAGCGGCCGGTCAGGAAGCAGCCGCGGCTCGGCGCGCACAGCGAGATCGTCACGAATGCGCTGGTGAACCGCGCGCCCTCGTTTGCGATGCGGTCCATGCCGGGCGTCTTGATGAACGGATGCCCCGCGCAGCTCATCGCGTCGTAGCGCTGATCGTCGGTCAGAATGAAGATGAAGTTCGGCCGCTGCTCCGCGGCATATAGCTTCCCAGCCTCAAGCAGAGGCAGTGCCAACGCGGCCGCGCCGGCGCAAGTGATGAATTGTCGTCTCGTCAGTCCCGTCTCGCTCAACTTAGCTCCTCCCGATGCGCTTACTCAGCCACATACTTGTGCTCTTTGCCGTCCGTGTTGACAAGGAACACGAATCCATAGGTCCCATCGTCCTTTACGAACGTCTGGTAGCCGTCCTTGCCAGCTCTGCTGCGAAAGGTCGACAAGCGTTTTCTCGCCGTCAGTATTGTATAACCGCAGCGACGTGTAGCCCTTCGCGCCCTCGATGATGATGGGAATGCAATTGAGGCCGCCGGTTACTCGAAACTCCGCACGGCCGTTCTCATCGAGCGCGAGCCGGGTAGGGAAGTCGGACAGCTTCGTGCCGGCCGTCACCTCGGTCACCTTCGGCGCATTGAGGCCGAAGTCCATCGCGCACTTCTGGGCCGGCTTCTCATCTTCCGTGCCGCCTCCGTATGGCATCAGCACGAGGTCGGCATCGATGTAGTCCCCCGCGTTGACCTCCCTGGCGCGCGTAACCGGCACCAGATACAGCTCGGTGTTGCCGTCCTTCTTGCCGATCAGCGACACTCCCGGCGCGACCGTTTCCCCGCCGATCCTGCCATCGAACCGCCGAACGATATACGCGTTCGCCCCGCGCTTGTCCGGATACACCGCCGCCCAGCCGTTCTCCGCGGGCAGCGGCGCGCCGTTGATGGTGAAGCCGTCGTTGAGCCGGATCGGCACGACCTTGGCGTCGCCGGTCGGCCCGCCATACGCGACGTGCGTGTATCGCATCCCCTGCACCCAGCTCGCGATCTTGAGCAGCCGCATGTTCTCGCAGAGTTTGCCGTCCTTGAGCTCAAGTCTGTCCAGGAAATCGACTCGAAGATGCACAAAGTTGCGCAGTTCATCGGTCTGCGGAAGCTCGAAAACGTCGATTGTGACCTTGACCTTGCCGTCATCGGAGACGTATCCGATGCTCATGTCCGCCCAGTTCGGCCCGGTGCTGCGAAAGGTTGTGTAAGAATACTCGATAAAGTGCCACTTGTCGGCCGGGTCGCGGTAGCTGACGAAGCTGTGACCGGCCACGTTGTCGTGCTGTGGTTGGCTCTCCCACATCTTCTGGCTCATCGGCCTGAAGTCGGCGATGCTGACCCCTTTGAGCCCGGCGAACATGAACGGCACGTAGCAGGTCGTCTCGGTCACCCCGGTGGACATGTGGTAGTAATCCATCCACGCGCCCAGCGACGAGAACTGCTTGAGGGGGTGATTGCCCCAGTTCTGGTGCAGGTGCAGGCTCGTGAGCTTGCGCTGCTCCTCGGGCTGCAGATACAGCGGAAAGATCGTCTCCGAGAACGGCGCGTCTGATGGGTTGTAGAACGGCTCCTCGAACTCGCCGCAGAAGTTCTTCGAGATCTGGACGGTGATTGGAAGCGTCTCGCCGTTTTCATCGAGCAGCACGCCGCACTCGACCGACCCGACCGGCTTCCGCGCTTCGTGCAGCACGTAGATCTTGCGCGCGATGTCGTTGTTGCGGACCGAGAGCGCGACCGGCTCGTACTGGTTGGGCGCCTCGTGGAAATAGTAGCTGAAGTTGCCCTCATGTCGGACTGCACCTTGTAACAGCCCCTGATGGGGTCGTATCCGAGGCTCTTGCCGGTCTCGGCCGAGATAGCGCCGGCGAGCAGCGGCTCGACTTCACCCTCCATCTCCTCGCTGACCTCGTTTCTGTCGAGCGGAAGCAGCTCGAAGTAGGCTGCCGGCTTGTCGCCCTCCTGCCATTTCGCCGTCGCGCCGTCGTGCGCCTCATCGCTGTAGATGAAGTTGGACACACGGACCGCGCGGCTAACCTTCTCGATCGACACGTCATCCACGCCGCGCGGGACCGGATAGATCAGCGCGCACGTCGGAGCGTTGTCGGCCCGCTTCACGAGGCAGAAGGCGTTCACAAGCACGCCGTCGTCCGGATCGCTCAGAGCACGGGCTGGCGCAGGTTTCGGCGTCGAAATCGAACGCGATACGAGCGCTCTTGACCTCCATCGCCTTCGTGACGTGCAGGATCACGGCGACGTGCGTCTTTTCGGGATACGAGTAGAACACGACCTCGCCCTTGATCGGCGCGGCCGTGCCGTCCGCGTCGGCAAGCTCGACATCGAGCCAGTGGGTTTCTATGTAGTAAGGCCCGCGGCGGTAGATATTGACGCGGGAAGCGTTCTTGGAGCGAAGCGAGGAATAGGTCTTGCCGGAGGCGTCCGTGACCTCCACGAACGCGCCGTCGCCGGTCAGCACGTCGGAGTTCGGCGACCGCCCGACCTCCAGCTTGCGAATCTTCTGTCCGGCGTTCGACTTGAGATCGACGATCACGCGGTAACGGTCCGCGTCGATGTCGAGTCCGGCACGTCTGGCGTCAACGTATCCGGCCTCGATTCTCGGCCTGGCGCCGACCGGCTGGCGCTTAAGATCGTTTTTCCACGCCATCGCTGGCTCCTCCGCGCGGCAGCAGGCCGATGCCAAGACCAACAGCGCTGCGACAAGAGTGTATCGTGTCAACCTAGATCCCTCTCAATCGGACTCTTATTCGCGACCTTACAAATCCCCTGCACGAAGCTAACTGCACGATAGACTACCAGGCTAGCACATAGATTCATATCTTGAACACTATGTTTATCTACCTATGTTGTAGCGGGTAAACTGTTCGCGATATGGTCTCTAAATGCCCGCTAGCTAACACAGATCGCTGAAGGAAGCAGGCGTTCAGAGCTTAGTCTGGAGGCTAAGGATGGAAGCGAGAAAGGTTTGTCTCAACGCTCAACTACTGGTCCTGCTCATCATTGCTTCTGAGTCTGCCCGCCCACGGTATCATCTACGTCAGTCAGAGCGGAAATGATGCCAACGATGGGCTGACCTGGGCCACTTCCAAACTCACGATCCAGAATGGGGTCACGACCGCCGCGGCTTCGGCCGACCCCACCGTCTGGGTCGCGGTAGACGACGTGCCCCCGCCGGTTACTCCCATACCGGTCCCGTATATAGAGAACATCACGGTGCCGGACAGTGTCGCGGTCTATGGCGGGTTCCGTGGAGATGAGGCGGCGTCCTCACCGCCTCCCGTTCGGACCTTGAGCACGATCGTGCAGCCGGCCGTCGACGCACCACCCCGATATTCACGGTCGGCACGGGTGACATCATCGACGGGTTCACCATCGAAAACGGCGGCGCCGACACCGGCGCCGGGATTACGTGTACCGGCACGACGTGCACCATCTCCAACGACATCATCCAGCACAACAGGGCGCGGTTCGGCGGCGGCGTCTACGCGACCAATGCCGCAATCGTGATCCGCGACTGCGAGTTCGACGACAACTATGTCTTCGACACCTCCGGCACGCTGGCTGCCGGAGGAGGGATCTACGCCACCGGCGGCTCGCTGGTCGTCGAGAACACGACACTTACCGACCAGTTCGCGGACGCAACTACGGGCACCGGCCACAGCGCGCAGGGCGGAGCGATCTACTCCACAGGCGCCACGCTTGTCCGGCTCGACCGCTGTTTCTTCGACGATTGCGATGCGGCCGGCGATCCGCCGACCGGGTTTGCATACGGCGGCGGAGTCTACGTAACCGGCGCACTGACCTACATAACCAACTGCGTCTTCTACATGTGCTCCGCATACGGGTACGGCGATCCCAATCCCGCCTACGGCGGCGCGATCTACTACCACAATCCGTCGCTTCATCCAGATCGTCAATAACACTTTCGTGGGCAACGAGGTCATGCCGCAGGCCGGCCTGATCACCGACACGGACCGCCCCTACGGACTCGGCGGCGCCATATACCTGGTAGGCACCAACACGCAGGCCAAGATCTGGAACAACATCATCGCCGACACGCGCGGAACGGCCGTCGTCAATGACGGCATGGCCGTCAGTTTCAACTACAACCTGCTCTGGCACAATGCGGGCGGGGACATCTATGGGTTCAACTTCCCGTCGATTCCCACCGACAGGAACATCATGAAAAACCCCCAGTTCCTGCTGGGTGATCCGTTGTTCCACATCACCTATGGCTCGCCCGCCAAGGACACCGGGACCAACTCCGGAGCGCCCGGATTCGACATCGACGGCGAGGTCCGGCCGACCGGACCGGCTGTTGATATCGGCGCGGATGAGTTCGTCGATACGGACGGCGACGGCGGCGCGGACACCAATCCACTGGAGACTAGCCCCTAACGCCATTGTGCCGCCTGACGAAGTTGATCCCGACGGTGACGGCATCTACACGCCCTATGACAACTGCCCAGGCGTTGCCAACCCGGCCCAGGTCGATTCCAACGGCGACGGCATCGGCGATGTCTGCGAGGGCATTCCCGAAGTCTTCTACGTGGACTTCTTTGCCGGTCCCGGCGGCGACGGCCTGTCCTGGGCGACGGCCTTCCAGACCATTCAACAGGGCATCGACGCCGCCGACCTGCACAACCAGACCAATGTGGACGGCGCGACGCCATGGGCCGGCGTGAACCCGGAAGTGTGGGTCAAGGCCCAAACTCACTTCGAGACCTTACTGATGTGGCACGGCGTGGCCAGTCTACGGCGGCTTCGACGGGACCGAACCGCCGCCGTCGGTCGATCCGACAGTGCTCTCCGGCCGCACGCCGCTCATCAACGTCAGCGAGATCGATGGTTCCGCAAACTGGTCCACCGTCGTGATCGCTCACCTGCCTCAGGACCGCTATCTGACCGGCACGACCAAGACCCTCTACGACAACCTCGGAACGACAGTCGATGGCTTCCTGATCGACGGTGGCGTTGCGGAGATCGGCGGCGGGGTGAGCGTCTACAAGGAGTACGCGAACATATCGTCTAACCGCATCAATCGACAATATTGCGGCGCTCGGCGGCGGCGTCTACTTCTTCAAGTCGTTCGGCACTGTCGGCGACGGCATCGGCCCGCCTCCGGGCAACGTGCTCACCGGCGACACCGCCATCATCGGCAACACCGCTACCGGGGTGCTCAGCTACGCCGGCTACGGCGGAGGCGTCTATACCGAGCAGGGCGGCCCGCTGATATTCGCCAACATCATCGAGGGTAACGACGCCTACTACGGCGGCGGAATCGCCTCGCGCAAGTCGAACCCCATGATCGTCGAGAACCTGATCGGATGCCAGACCAGTCCGAATACCGCGGCCATTCCTTCCGGCTCGGGTCTCGGCGGCGGCGTGTATCTTGACAACAAGTCCTGGGCCGCATTCGAGAAGGACACTATCGTCAGCAATACCGCTGTCGGCCCTGCAAGCCAGGGTGGGGGGCTCTGGTTCCAGGACTCTGACTTCTACATGAACCTGACCATCATGGCCTTCAACACGGCCAACGCGGGCCAGGAGATATGGGGCAACAGCCCGACCGCGCAGGTCGTCCTCTACCCGCTCTGCTACATCACGCTCAGCGATTTCTGGCCCGTGGTTGCCAGCGAGTTCGTCGGAATCGCCGATCCCACCGTCGATGGGCTTCCCGACCGACCCATGCCCGACAACCACCAACTTCGCCGTCGATCCTCTCTTCACCGATCCATCGACGTGCGACTATACCTCCAGGCCGGCTCGCCACTGAGGCTCGCATCAGGCGACAACGTGGGCGCGTTCCAGGACGAGGACCCGCCCGTTGACATCGCGGGGGCGAAGCAGTTGTCGAACGGCGTGATCGCGCAGATATCGGGTGTGGTGGTATCGGCGGTGTTCTCCGATGGGTTCTACATCGAGGATCCCAAGCGAACCACCGGCATGAAGGTCATTATGTCAAACTCCGGCCTGGTCGAGGGCCAGATTGTCAACGTGACCGGCACCGTGACGACGCTCAACGATGAGCGCCAACTCATCAACGCCTCGGTCTCGACGATGCTTGCCGCGTCGATGATCCTGGGGCCGGTCGGAATGCCGAACCTGGCGGTCGGCGGCGGTCCCGTCAGCGGCTGGACATCCGGCGTTTCGAAGGGCGTCGGGCTTTCCAACACCGGCCTGCTTGTGAAGACGTGGGGCACGGTCACCCAGAACGGCACGTTGCCCAGTCCGTATTTCGTCCTGGACGACGGCTCGGGGGTGGGGGTCAAGGTCCGAGTTCCGTCTGGAAGCGCCCTGCCTGCCATAGGTGCGTTTGCCTCGGCCGCCGGCATTTCGACCAGCGAGCTGGACGGCCAGGGCAGACGATGCCGGGTCATCCGGGCCAGGCGTGCTTCCGACATCGCCCCGCGGCAATAGCCTCCCGCGGGGTAGACAGAGGCGTCCTTGCCGGGCGAGGAAATCACGCTCCAACCCGGCAGGGGCGCATAGCGGGGTCGTTGCCTCCGCACTGGCGGTGTGAGTCCCATCACTCACACCGCCACTTTTCATTGCCAAGGCGGCCTTTCAGCGATAATGCGATCTATGCGCTCTCTCAGCGCCGCCGTCTGCGCCGTCGCTGCCCTCACCAACGCGTTCTGTTCCTCGCCGTCCACGTGCCGGCGGTCTTTCAGGCACCTGGCTGGTTCCGGATAGCCTCCGATGGTGATCGAAACGACTCCCTCTCCTGGGGGAGAGGGTTGGGGTGAGGGCGCGACTCCCTCTCCTGGGGGAGAGGGTTGGGGTGAAGGCGCGACTCCCTCTCCTGGGGGAGAGGGTTGGGGTGAGGGCGCGACTCCCTCCCCGCTGCGGGGAGGGTTGGGGTGGGGTCCCTCTGCCGGCCGCATCAAATGCGCATCCATGAACTGCCCGCCCAACCGCGCCAGTTCCCGAAGTAGCCCCGCGTCCCGCGGCATCGGAATCCTCGGATAGTCTATGGCCAGAAACTCGGCGTAACGCGCCCGATACGCGCGGCTGTGCAGCAGAGCGTAGATGTAGGTGAACAGCGCGTCCTGATCGTCGCTCGATGCGCATGTTCGACACCCGCTTCTCGCCCCGATACACGTATCTCGGAAACAGCTTAGCCCCGCCCCGCCGGAAGAGGTTGAGATCGGCCGGCCTGTCGGTGACGAACACGACATCCCATTCGTCCGACCCCGTCACCTGCCCCGCGCGACCGACCGCAAGCGCCAGGTTGTCGCGCATCAGGTTCCGCATAAACGGCAGCCTGCGGCCGCTCCATCACCTCGCGCGAGTAAGCACGCCCACCGCCGGTCGAACGGACGATACAGCACCTCGATCACATCGCTCTGCTGTGCTCGGCCCGACTCGCGCCAACACTTCCTCTTTGGTGAAGCCTATCGCGAAGCTGTCCCGCGACGTCACGAACCCCATCGTATGCTCGTCGAAGATATCGAACAGCGACGCAAAGCCGTAGAACTCCTCTCGCAGGCTGCCTTCCTGCGGAACGAAGACGGCAAACGGCTCGACCAGCTTCACATCGCGCCACGCCACCGACTCCGGCTCTAGCCTCGCAAGCCGGCCGAGCTTCTCGCTTTTCCTGCCCTTGACGCCCGCATACCGCACCGCGCACCCCGCCGAGTCGGACGTCCTCACGAAAAAGGAGACCGCGACGCCCATCTGGATCGGGAACACGTTCTCATCCTGGCCGTCCAGGCGCTTGACGTTACCCCCCAGATCGAGCACGTAGATGTGATCGAACGTCCGCGCAAGGCTCCGTCTCATCGCGCGGAACGTTGGGTTGAACACGTAGCTGTGGTTGGTCACGAACGCGACCACGCCCCGTCCCGCGCGCTCGATGTGATGCTGCGCCATTCGGATGAACTTCGCGTAGTCGTCCTGCAGCCACTTCGGGTTGCGCTCGCTCAGCCCCTCCCGATAATCCGCCATCAGGCCGGCGATCCTGCCCGCGTTCGACGAATGCCCCGAATACGGCGGATTGCCGAGGATGACAAGCGCCCGGCCGTCGGCATCGATTGGCACATCCGACAGCCAGTCCGCCTCGATGACCTCCGTCTTCTCAAGCAGACACCGTGCGATCTGGCACGCTGCCGGCATCAGTTCCATCCCGACCACCCGCGGGCGATAGCGGGTCCGCCGCTCGATATAGCGCGGAAACGTTCCGACCCCGCAGCACGGATCGACCACCAGCGCGTCATCGAGCGTCACGCCAAACCGCTCGCGCAGGAGCCAATCCGCGCCTCTGACAATGAACGAAACGACCTCCGGCGGCGTATAGAGCGCTCCCCGCCCGCGCGCATTTGCAGGATCGTAGGCTCGCAGGAATTCTTCGTAGAAGTAGACCGCCGCGTCCCTGCCGGCGGAAACATAATGTGCCCGAACGGCGTCAACATCCATGGCATCGAGCGCCGCTTCGAGGTCAGCAACGGCGTCCGGATCGTCGAACCCGTCCAGAAGCCCGGTGACATTAGCCGGCGGCTCCCAACGTCTAAGTAATAGGGCGTAGGCGACGGTCTGCGCGCGAACGTGGCCGTGCGCGAGCGAGACTTGTCGCGCCGCGTCCGCAAGCAGGGCCGCCGGCGCCTTCGGGTATGATGCTCTCGACACGCGTCAAGCTTATCATCCCCGCGCACCAAGGTCAAGCGCGCTATGGCATCGAGACCGTGCGGCATGGTAGAATTGCTGTAACCCGCGCAAGAGGCTGGTAACGTTGATTCGACTATCAACAACCTTCATAGCATTGCTGCTGCTGGCCTCCATGCTGGCGGGAATACCCTCGTTCGCCGGAACCACCGAGAAAGCCCGCATCCTTTCCGAGCTGTCAGCCACTCCGTCCCGCTGCGCCGCCCGCGCGAAAAGCAATCCCAAGGACTCGGCCGAACTCGCGCTCGATCTCATCGTCTACCGCTGGGCGTCGTCTCTCGGCAAAGAGATGCCCACCGGCGTTGCGAACATCAACGAGGTCATCTCGGGGCTGGCCTCGGCGCTCAACGATCCCGTCATCAACTGGGCGAGGACGGCGTTTTCCGCGACACCCGGCGCCGGCACGAGCGCGGCGCTGCCTCCAAGCGATGACCCCCGCTCCGAGCCGCTCACCGAGATCAGCAGGCAGTTCGGAATGGGACTGGAGTGGCGCGAGTCGTCCCCGGTGCAGTCCGTGGCGGCGCTCGTTATTGTGCAGGACGCGTGCCAGAAGCTTCAGATCGATCTCACGGGCGCGCTTGTCCGCGCGGTACTCGGCAGCCAGTACCACAACGACATGGCCCGCTACCGCGACGCTGAACTGTGCTACGGCCCCGCATCGTCGATCTTCTCGCAATACGGCTGCCTTGAAGCGGCGGCTGTGGTCTACGATCACTACGCCGCGCTGGGCATGGACATGTCGAGGGCTCGCGCCGCGGCCCCGAACTACAAGTTCGCCGCCTATCAATGGCAACTGCTTGCCAAGCAGCACCCGGGCGTCAGCCGCTACCAGGAGATGACTGGGACCGAGTACATCAAGGCCGGACAGGCGCAGACCGCCGCGGGCGACCCGGACACCGGCCTTATTCTGATGAACGACGGCCTCCGCTACCTCACGACTGCCGCCGGCATGACCAAGTCCTACGACACGCTTATAGCCAACGTGATCACCGTCGCGGACGCCTACGCCAAGCGCGGAGATTTCTCCACCGCGCTCTCCAAGCTCGAGTTCGCGGCGAAAGCCTGCCGCAATGATACCGATCCGCTGCTGGCGGCCCGCGTCTACGAGGAGCGCTACGCGTATTCCAAGGCCCTCAACCTCACGTCCGCCGCCGATCAGGAGCTGAACAAGCGTGACAAGCTGCTGCAGAATGCCGCCCAGGCGGGGGAAATGGCGCTCCTCAGGTTAGGATCGTCCGAGCCGATGACCAGGGATGCTCAGGCGAAGCTGTATCTTTCGGCGGAGCAGGGCGCGGCAGCGTTTCAGGCGCTCAAGAACTACCTTAGGGCGGAGTCGCTGCTGCGCCGGCTGCTTGCCATCTACGAGAGGTCCGCGATGACCGACAAGCAGATCGACTGCCTGCGCTCGCTGGCGGCGGTGATGGACCTGCAGAACAATCCGCAGGAATCGCTGAAACTGCGTCTGGAAGCAGCTAACCTGGCTATGACGGCAAACAAGCCGGTGATCGCGGCGCAGATCGTGGGAGACATGTACCATGCGTTCGTCGAGATTGGCGACCTGGAGAACACCATTGACACGCTCAACACGCTCGCCTCGATCATCGACCAATCCGGCAACGTGCGCGGGACCGCGGACGTCCTCGAATGCAGAGGCACCCTTCTCGCAAGCCATGGCCGCTACGAGGATGCGGTCAAAGACTTCCAGGACGCACTGAAGAAATACTCCGAGCAAGTGGGCGATCCGTGGGCGGCGGCGGCCGTCTCCCTGCATCTGGCGTCCGCGCTCAACACTCTCAAGAGGCCCGCGGAGTCGTGCACGGTGCTGGAATCCGCGCTGCGGCGAATCGAGCGGCGCTACACCGACGAGAACGTCGATCCCGCCGGCGATCCCGAACACAGCGGGCGGGTAATGAGCCTCTACAGGGAATTGGCCACCAGCTACGTTCACGACGGCAAGCCCGACGATGCCGAGTCCCTGCTCACCAAAGGCCGCCGCTATCTATGGATTGGCGAGCTTGTAACGCAGCTAAAGACCTCGGACGATCCCGATCTTGCCAAGTTCGCGGCCACAGTGGACATACTCAATGGAACGACCGGCAACCCCGCGTCCGACACACCGCGAGCCAACACGCTTCTCGCCAAGAACTGGGCTGAGTTCTACGCGCAGTGCAGGTTGCTCAGCGTGCAGCACGCTACGCGCTACAACGCCCTGCCGATCAGTCCGCTGGAGGTCTACAAGTCGCGCAACGACCTTCCGCGCAAGACGCTCGTGATAGAGTATATGACCACAAGCTCGTCAACCTACGCGTTCGTGTGCGGAAACGGCAAGGCGTCCGTTTGGGAGCTTGGCGTTTCGAGCAGAGACCTGACCCCGCTGGTGGCGGCGCTTCGAGAGCGCATCAAGAGCTGCGAGGACAGCCTGGCCGCGGGAATTCCGCTCCCCCGCATCAACGACTGGCGCGAGCCTACTTATCTGGAGATCCGCGAGCCGCTGGTCTCGCTCTACTCCGCCCTGCTTGCACCCATCGCCGGGGATCTGGCATCGTATCAGCTACTCATGTTCGCGCTGCCCGACACGCTCGACGGCGTCCCAATGCACGCCCTGATCTCGTCGGAGAAAGACGGTGCGCCGCGTTTCGTCATTCAGGACTTCGAGGTCGGCTATCTGCGCGATTTCATGCTCGCCGATCTGATCGGCCGCGACAGCCGTTCCATCGATCCCGGCATCGACAGGCTCGCCGTATTCGCCGATCCGGCGGGCAATCTCCGCGGCGCCAGGGAAGAGGCCACGGCGCTGAGAAAATCCGGCTTCGACTCCGCCCTGAGCTACGTCGGCAAGGACGCGACGGTGCCCAACTTTGTCAGAGAATGCAACAAGGCGGGCATACTGCACATCGCGCTGCACTACAATGTCGACCCCGATCCCACCAAGTTCGTCCTGCAGCTCGCGCCGGACGGCGATTCGGACGGCGGCCAGATCACGGTCCATGAACTCACGGCAATCACCAACCCGCATCTGCAGCTCGTGGTGCTGTCGGCTTGCGAATCGGCCGCAAGCACCGACCCGCTCCAGTCCGGCCCGTCGTGCGCGGCGGAGGTATTCTCGCTGGCGGGGGCGAAGTCGGTGATGGGCGGCCTGTGGAAAGTCTCCGACGCCGCGTCGCTCAAGCTGATGGAGGACTTCTACCGGGCGCTCGTCCACAAGAGGTCCCGCGGCAACTCGCTCCAACACGCCCAGACCGCAGATGATCCAGGGCAAGGAATACGCCCACCCGTTCTACTGGGCCTGCTTCGCGCTATATGGCAACCCTTGGTAGGTCCCTCGCCATGCGCTGTTTCGGGATTTCGAGTATGATCGGCCTTGGCATTGGCGGAGGCGTCCATACGAAGCGGCAGAGCGGGCGGCACGCTCAATGCCAAATCCCGAAACACGGGCCGCGATTCCCAATTCGTCTTGCCTCACCTGCCCCCAAGATGGTAGCATGAACCGACGATATGGACGCTCAGCAACTCCTCGAAGCATACATAAGCACGCCCGGAAGCGAGGGTGATCGGTACTGGGAGCCGCTGTCGCGGGTCGTCGGCGACCTCGTGCACAGGTCCGCGGCCAAGCGCGAGACCGGCGACCTTGAAGACTTCGAGGAGGACTGCGTTCTCGCGATCTGGACCAAGATCAGCGCGCTCAAGTCGGGCGAGACCGACGGTTCGATAGACAACCTCGAAGCGTTTCGTGCGGCGCGCGGTCCACAACCGCTACTGCGACGCCATCCGCCGCAAGAGGCCGACCTGGTATAACCTCAAGCTCGAGCTGCTGGAAATCTTCTCGGGCAAAGTCCAACGTCGAGGGCTTCGCGCTTTGGCAGAGTCCCGACAGCGGCGCGCGACTATGCGGATTCGCGGATTGGGAGGGCCGGTCCGGCGACCGGCTCCGCTCGCCTGCGAGAGCTTAGCGACAACGCCGACGGCTTCCGCACCAAGTTCCTGCGGAACCGCGACCCCAAGGAGCTGCCCACCTACGAGCTCGCCGCGGCGGTGCTGGATTTCTGCGGCGCGCCGGTGGAGGTGGACGCGCTCACGAGCTGCATCACCGAGCTCACGCAGTCCTACGTCGCCGAGCCGCTCTCCATTGACGCGCAGCCCGAGTCCGACGACGACTCCGACATGCGCCCGTAGATTGGCTGATTTCACCCGATACCGAAGTAGAGAAGCAGGTCATGGACGCCGAATGGTTCGGCCATGTGATCGACTGGTTCTGGCGGGAGTTTCTCGATCTCTCGCTCAAACAGCGAAAAGCGCTGCTCTATGGAATGGGCGGAGATCAGGTCATGGCGCTGGTCGCGAGCGTCGGCATGAGAGAAATCGCGCAAATCACTGGAGATGGAAGCGGGGCAGTTTGCGTCTCTGATAAGTGAGCTGCCGCTGCCGGACGCGGTGACGGCGGTCGAGTTGGACATACCCACGCGAGCCGTGCCGAGCGTCCGGTTCAAGGCGTGGGGCAGGATTCGCAGGAGAACGAAGAAATCTTCGCTGGCGGAAGACGAGGGGGTCTGAAGGGATGATCGGGAAAGGTAGAAAGATAGAAAGGGAGAAAGCCGGAATCGGAAGGGTTCCTTTCTGCATTTCTGGTTTTCTCCCTTTCCCGATGAATTCCCCTTCCCCGGCAATTACGCGATGATGCCTGCGTCTTGAACCAGTGAAGGTCGTGTGTACCATGAATTGCATTGAAAGAATAGAACTTGAGCGGTTCCTCAAGGGGACGCTGGCGCCGGAGCGGATGCTCGAAATCGACGAGCACGCCGGCGAGTGCGAGCAGTGCAAGAGGCTGCTGGTGAGCCTGTCTGCGCGGGCCGAATTCGGCGCGGAGCTGATCGGCGCGGCGGACTGCCCCGAATATGAGGAGCTGTCGGCATATATCGACGAATCGCTGGAGCCGGAGCGGGCCGAAGCAATTCGCATCCACGCGAACCTCTGCGAGCCCTGCGCAAGCGACATCGAGCGAATCCGCGAGCTGCGCTCGCACGCCGTCCTGCGCGACAAGGTGACGTGTACGTCCGGGCACGACGCGTCGGGCGCGACGTGGCATATTCGCCTACTGGAAACATGCGCTTGCCGCCGCATCGCTCGGCGGGATCGCCGCCGCGGCCATCTTCTTCAGCAATATGGGCGTGCCTGTGGTCACGAATCCCAATACGGTTGCGGTCAAGGCGCCTCCGATTGTGCAAGAGAACCCGCTCGAGGCGGCAAACCCGGCCAATCCGCAGCACGTGCAGCCGGTAGAGCATCCGAGTACGAAGCCGGAAACGAATAGCCGGGTTGCGGACAGTCACAAGCCCGCGCCGGCTCCCGCGCCCGTTACCGTGCTCAGGGACGGCGCCTACGCGGTCGTCGCCTCGAACGGCGCGATGTCCTGACCAAGAACGGCTCGTCCGTCCGATCATCGCTTGAGGCGCGCGTCGCGGCAAGCATCGCCGAGAAGCTCCGAAACGGCACTATCAAGCTCGCCAAGCCGGTGCAGATGGCAATGGCGACGATCGGCACCCGCGGCTCCGACGGCGGTTACGTGGCGCCACCGACCGCTCCCAGGCAGATCGCGCCAACGGGCAAGTTCGTGCTGGCCGCGAGGCCGACGTTCACCTGGTCCGCGGTCGATCTCGCGGATTCCTACAGGGTCCGGGTCTACGATATCCCAGGCAATCTCGTCGCCGAACAGGTGACGTCAAAGCCCAGCCTCACGTTGACCAAACCGCTCCCGCGCGGGCAGGCATATAGCTGGCGGGTAGGGGTGCGGTTCACCGCGGCCGACGGCTGGACCGAGTCGGGCGCGTCGCGACTATTCGTGCTATCAGCCGACGACTACAACACCATCGAGCGCGTCCGAACGAGACTGCCCGGCTCGCATCTTGCGCTAGGCGCGGCGTATGAGTCCGTGGGGCTCTACGACGAGGCCGCCACCCAATACCGCCTGCTCCGCCGAGCCAACCCCAGATCGGCGCTTGCCAAGAAGCTGCTCTACGGCGTAGCTCAGCACTAACCGCACAAAACCGAAGGTTCACCCGCGCCGCAGGTCGAAGTAGTACGCACGTACACTCAGCCCAGGGGGAAGTCTGTCATGCGACCTGATCTCGCCTTTACCGCGATGCTGCTTGCTATCGCGCTCGCTATCCCTGCGTCCGCGCAGGACGCGCCCAGCGCGCCGCTGATGATCGTCCAGCCCGGCCTCTCTTTCTACACCTCGGAGACGCGCGGGCTGCTGCTGGTCACGCCGTCCGACCAGTTGAAGGGCAAGGCCCTCACTCTCGACGTGCTCCTCGGCGACAAGCAGATCGCCCTGCAATACAAGCTCGAACCCGGCAAGCGCGCCATGCTGCCGCTGTTGATGGACGCCTTCGCCGAGGGCGACAACACGCTCACCTGCCGGCTTGTCGGCGACGGCCAGGAGCTTGCCACCACGACCGTTACCCTCACCAAGCTCGCGCCCAAGCCCAACGAGGTCAAGATCGACAACGTAAGCCAGGGCCTGATCGTGGACGGCCTGCCGTTCCTGCCGGTCGGGTTCTACTGCGATTCGGACTTGCAGAGGATGCCCGAGGACGAGAGTGTGAACGGCTTCAACATGATCTCCCCCTATTGGGCCTCCGGAAAGGCGCGCACTCCCGACGAGATCGCACAGGTCCGCGAGAAGATGGATCGCTGCGCCGCAGTCGGCATGAAGGTGAACTACCACATCGAGCGCGCGTGCGTGTACCTGGAGGGCAAGGCCCTGGAGGACGCGATCCGGCCCGAGATCGAGGCATTCCGCGACCATCCCGCCCTGCTGTCGTGGTATATTGCCGACGAACCGGAGGGGCATCGCATCCCACCGGAGAGGATGTACGCGGCGTATAAGCTCGTCAAGCAGCTCGATCCATATCACCCCGCGGCGATCTGCATTGCAGCGCTGAGCGGAATGAGCAACTACGTCCAGGCGATGGACATTCTGATGACCGACAACTACCCTGTCCCGCACCGGCCTCTCACCCATGTCGCCTGGGCCATGGATCGCGCTCACACCGGCGTCGGCAACGTCAAGCCCGTGTGGTTCATCCCGCAGGTGTTTGGCGGCGGGGAGTTCTGGTATCGCGAGCCGAACGCCAAGGAGGTCCGCGTGATGACCTATGAGTCGCTGATCCACGGCGCGACCGCCATCCAGAGCTTCGTGCGGCGGCCGCCGCTGAGCAATCCCGGCTCGCCGGTCGTCTGGAACGAGTGCCGGACGCTGGCGATGGAGATATCCCAACTCGCCCCCGCGATCCTTTCCGACGAGCCCGCCCCGGTGGTCACTTCGAATCTCGAGCAGGTTCAGGCGAGGGCTTTCATGGACCGCGGAATGCTCTTCGTGCTTGCCGCCAACACCTCCAACGAGCCCGCGACCGTCCAGCTCAAGCTCGACTCCGACTACACCGGCAAGGCCGACGCCATCTTCGACCGCCGCGAGGTGGACGTCAAGAACGGCCTCATAGAGGACATGATCGACGGCACCGGCACGCGCGTCTATCGCATTCCCGTCGGCCCGATGCCGGTGGACGACATCCAGCCGGACCCGAACAGCCTCACGGCCAACTGCAGCTTCGAGGACGTCGTCAGCGCGGGCAGCGTCGCCAACTGCTACGGTTCGCGCGCCGCGAACGATGCCGCCAACGTCACGATCGACCCGTTTGTCGCGCGGCACGGCAGGCAGTCCGTGCGAATGACCGTGCCCGGCGATGGCAGTATCGGCCTGATCCCGCTTCTGATGAAGGACCCTCAGACGAAAACAACCGAGTGGAGCAACAAGCCGTGGCCGTTCTGGTTCGCGTATATGCCGGGCGACGAGCTCAAGATCTCGGTCTGGGCGAAGGCAAAGGACCCCGGCCTGACGTTGCGCATATCCGACCCGTTCATCGAGGGATTCCCGAAGGAGTTCCCGTTGACCACCGAGTGGCAGCGCTACGAGGTTACCGGCAAGACAACGGTCACGGCCAAGCGCAACTACACCGCGCTCTCGTTCCATCTCAAAGGCAAGGGCACGGCCTGGTTCGATCTCTTCGAGGTCGTCCGCGTGACTCCGCCCGCGCCGGCTCCCGCTCCAGCGCCGTCGCCCGCACCCGCTGCCAAATGAGGGCCGAACATGCGGTTTGAGCTGTGTCTACTCGCACTGGTGCTCCTGAGCATCCTGAGCCTGTCGAAGGATGCGGGCGCGCAGGCGAAGCGTGACGACTACCGCATCGACGCCGTGCCCGCCGGTTACCAACTCTTCGCGTATGACGACTGCGGCATACCCGACCGCCAGCCGCACGTCGATATGGCCGATTGCTACAACTTCACCTTCGGCACGTGGGACACCGACGACGCCAATATCAAACAGCGCTCGGCCGTGTTCAGCTACAAGGAGCTTCGCATCAACTACGCCGATCTCGATGGTAAGCTGCCGTACGTGCTCGCGCTGACCTACGCCACCGACCACGTCTACAAGCGCGTCCAGAGCCTGTGGGCGGGCGACATTCAGTTGCATCCGCCGATCCCGCTTCCGACCGCGAAGGCGATCCGGGTCATCGTGCAGGTCCCGCCCGAGGCCATTCACGACGGCAAACTCGCGCTTACGATCAAGATTAACGGCGAGGTCAACGCCACGGTCTCCATCGTCGAGTTGTACACCACGCAGCGACCAAAACAGACGCTCCGCATGGAATCCGTCGTCGGCGCGGATGCGACAATAACCGGTCAGGTGCTCGATCTTGCCTACGACGGCGTCAAGGGCGCCGAGGTGAAGCTCTATCCCGCCGGCAGTGACATCCTCCTCGCGACCACACACACCGACGACGGCGGCTGGTTCAACTTCGACAGCAAGCTCCGCAAGGCAAAGGGGGACATCCGCGTGACTGCGAGTCTCGGCGATGAAAACGTGAGCGCGACGGTTCCGGCCTCATCTATCGATTTCGAACCCGTCCGCTACAGGCCTATCCCCACTCCGCTAGCCCTGAGTAGGCGCGCCCTGAGTAGCCGGAGGCGTACCGAAGGGCGCGCCGTATCGAAGGGCGGCCGCGACAGCAACGAGATCGACCTGAACGGCGCGTGGAAGATCGCCCCCGCGCCCGGCGACGATCTGCCCGACGGGCCGCTCTCAGCCGCGAACTGGCACGATTTCCACGTCCCCGGCCAGTGGCTCCAGCAGGGCTTCGACGTGCCTCAAGACAAGCCGGTCGCGGTCGCGCGCGAGTTCACCATTCCCAAGGAGTGGGCAGGGCAGCGCATCTTCCTGCGATTCGACGCGATCCACGCCGGCACGGACTACTGGCTCAACGGCAAGCTGCTCGGCCACAGCGAGAACCTTTTCACGCCGGTCGAGTTCGAGGTCACCGGCGCCGCGCTGCCGGGCAAGACCAACCGCCTCGATCTGCGCATGACCGTCGCGACCGCCTCCGAGCGCCTGTCGCACTCCTGCGGTTACGCGTTCCACAACCTCGGCGGCATCGACCGCTCGGTCCGCCTCTACGCGCTCCCGCGGATCCACATCAAGGACCTGCGCATCCTCACCGATCTCGACAGCGCGTATCGCGACGCCGAGATCAAGCTGAGCTTCACTGTAGACAATTCCGACGAACTGCCGGGCGACCTGGCGCTGCGCGTCTCCCTGCTCAATTCCAACGGCCATCCCGCGCGCATCTCGCCCGCCAGCGTTGCGGTCGGTATAGTCAGGCATCTGTCCAAGGCCATCGACGCGACCGTCCATGTCCCCAATCCCACCAAGTGGAATGCCGAGAAACCGTATCTCTACAAGCTCGTTCTTGAGCTGGTGAACGGCGACGAGGTGCTTGAGCGAATCGAGCGCAATATCGGGTTCCGCAAGATCGAGGTCAAAGGCAGCCTGGTCTACGTCAACGGCAAAGTGGTCAAGTTCGCCGGCGCGTGCCATCACGAGCTCGACCCGCTCACTGGCCGCGCCGACACCGGCCGCCACGCCGAGACCGACGTCAAGCTCATGAAGCAGGCCAATCTGAACTACCTCCGCACCTCGCACTACCCGCCCACGCAGGAAGTCCTCGACGCCTGCGACCGGCTGGGCATGTATGTCGAGGTCGAGGCGCCGTTCTGCTGGGTCGCGCCCACCGACGACCTCGCCGACCTCAAGGACACGCTCATACCCACGTCCGCGATGATCGACTGCTGCCACACGCACCCCAGCGTCATCATCTGGTCGCTGGCGAACGAGTCCAACTTCAACAAGTGCTTCGAGTTCTCGGACAAGCTCGTCAAGCGCCTCGATCCGACCCGTCCGACCACGTTCAATAATCCCGACCCCAAGAGGATCTGCGACATCGACAACGTGCACTACCCGCCGATGCCTTATGACGATGTCTACAAGGACGATCCCCGCCCGCTCTTCCTGGGCGAGGACATGTTTCCTGTCTGCCACGAGCAGACGGACGTGAGCATCGACCCCGGCCTTCGCGAACTCTGGGGCGCGGGCCAGTCCGACCCCGACTCCGACTACGCCAAAGCCTGCGCGGCCGACTATGACAACACTCCCGGCCTGCTGCCAGGCGCGAAACCCGGCTTCTGGAGCCATATCTACCATTCAAAGCGCGTCATCGGCGGCGCGATCTGGGCGCTGATCGACGAACCCTACTACTTCACCAACGGCACGCATGTCGGTTATGCCTGGGTACACGGCTTCTGGGGCCTGATCGACGCCTGGCGGCGGCCCAAACCCGAGTGGTGGCTCAGCAAGCTGATCTTCTCGCCGGTATGGTTCCCCAAGCGTCAGATCGACTTCACGCCCGGTCAGACGTCCATCCGCGTGCCGGTCGAGAACCGCTACTCCTTCACCGACCTCAGCGAACTCGCATTCACGTATGAGATTGCCGGCAAGAAGGCCAAAATCAGCGCCAGCCTCGCGCCCGGCGCAGCCGGCTCTATCGACATCCCAGTCCCCGCCGGGACGAAAGAGGGAGCCGCAATCACCCTCCGCGTCACCGACTCCCACGGTGAACTTGTCAACACCCTCGCAGTCCATCTCGGCAAGCAAGCGGCGCGAACGCTGCCTCAGCCCAAGTCGGGCCCGCCGAAGCATTACGACGACGGCAAGACCGTGCTGATCGAGGGCAACCGCTTCTCCCTGATGATTGACAAGGCGACCGGTGACTTCGCCGCGTCCGACCCGCGCCACAAAGCGGCCATCCTGACATTCCCCGCGCTCCACGTCACCCGTCACGACTACCACGACCTCAACCCCGCCGCGCCGCCCTACGCCGTGCTGCCCGACCCCAAAACGCGCGTGATCGAGGCCGTCACCGTGACCGATCGGCCCAACGCCCTCGAGATCACGATCAAAGATCACTACGCCGACTTCGCCGGGTCCGTCACCTGGCTTTTCGGACAAAGACGGCGTCGGCAAGCTCAGCTACGACTACACCTACACCGGCGCCGACCTCGACGCCCGCGAGATCGGCCTGATGGCGCTTCTGCCCGGCAGGTGCGACGAGGTCAAGTGGGACCGCTGGTCCGAGTGGGACATCTACCCGGAGGACTCCATCAGCCGCACGCACGGCTCCGCCAAAGCCCGCCGCGACGCCAAATGGCCGGAGTGCCCCGAATACGTCGAGCCGACGTGGCCGTGGTCGCAGGATCAGACCGAGCTCGGCACCAATGACTTCCGCTCGATCAAGTTCAACATCTACGAGGCATCCATTGACGGCCCCGGACGGCTCCGGCATCCGCGTCAACGCCAACGCCGACGCCCATGTCCGCCCGTGCCTGGCCGAGAACGGCGTGAAAATGCACATACTGTCGCACTGCCCGATGGGCCGGGTTCTCATCAAGAAAGGCGACAAGCTGACCGGCGAGTTCGCCGTGAGTCTGATATAGCGCACGCCTAGAGGAGTATGGCGACCCATGCAAAAACGAGAGCAAGAGCTGATCCTGCGCAAGATCGGCCGGCGTAAGGATGAGATCCGGCGGTATTTCGCCTCCAACCTCACAACCATCACCGACATCATCTACCGCGAAACAAAGGCCTACGAGACGTATGAGCACGCCGCCAAGGCCAAGGACTACAAGCCGATAGCCGTCGGCGAGCACTGGGGCGGCGGATGCAACGGCTGGTTCAAGATCTCAATCGAGATTCCCAAGGCATGGAAGGGCAAGAGAAGTCGCGGCGTACTTCAACTTCGGCGGCGAGTCGCTGCGCGTTCATCGACGGCAAGCCCTTTCAGGGAATCGACTGGAACCACGAGGAAGTCCTGCTCGCCAGGAGCGCCAAGGGCGGCGAGAAGATCGATCTCGTCATAGACGCCGCCTCATCCGCGCCTTGGGACCCCAACGAGTCCCGCAAGGTGCATTTCTCTCGCGCCGAGATAGGCACGCGCAACCCCGAACTGCAGGAGTTCTGGTTCAACCTGGAGATACTACACCTGCTGGCGGAGCAACTGCCGTTCGAAAGCGCGCGCCGTGCGAAGATCGTCTACCTGCTCAACAAGGCCGTTGACGCCTTCGACTACACCCACACCGACGAAGCCACGCTGCGCAAGTCCGCCCTCAAGGCCAATCGCATCATCAAGCCTCTCTTGGCGTGCAAGGCCGACGCGAGCGCGACCGAAGTGGCCGTGCACGGGCACTCGCACATCGACATCGCGTGGCTGTGGCCGTATCGCGAGACCCTGCGCAAGTGCTCTCGGACGTTCTCGTCCGTCATGCGGATGATGGAGCAGTATCCCGAATACATCTTCACCCAGAGCCAGGCACAGCTCTACGAGTTTGTGAAGGACACCTACCCCGCGCTCTACGAGGACATCAAGAAGGCCGTTAAGGCGGGCAAGTGGGAAGTGCAGGGGGCGATGTGGGTCGAGGCCGACTGCAACCTCCCCAGCGGCGAGTCGCTCGTGCGGCAGGTGCTGGTGGGCAAGAACTACTTCAAAGATGAGTTCGGCGTCGAGACCGACACGCTCTGGCTGCCGGACGTGTTCGGCTACTCGGCCGCGCTCCCGCAGATACTTGCAGAAGGCGCGCGTGCCGTACTTCTCCACGATCAAGATCAACTCCAACCAGTTCAACAGGTTCCCGTTCCACACGTTCGACTGGAAGGGCATCGACGGCACCTCCGTGCTCGCGCATTTCCCGCCGACCGGCGATCCACAACGCCTACCCCGACCCCGCCAAGCTGCGGTCTCAGGTGAGCAACTACGCCGAAAAGGACCGCTGCGATTGGTCGCTGCTGAGCTACGGCGGGGAGACGGCGGAGGCGGACCCGACAGGCGGCATCTCGAGTTCCTGCGCCGATCCAAGGACCTGGAGGGCCTGCCGCGCTGCCACCAGATGAAGGTCACCGACTTCTTCCGCAAGATCGACGGCGCGGCGGAGTATCCCGAGTGGGTCGGTGAGCTCTATCTCGAAGTCCACAGAGGCACCTACACGACCCAGAGCAACAACAAGCGCTACAACCGCAAGGCTGAGCTCATGTACCGCGACATCGAGCTGCTTTCCAGCGTTGCGGAGACCATGGGCCTCGCGTATCCGCGCGAGGAACTGCTGCGCAACTGGAAGAAGATCCTCTGCCAGCAGTTCCACGACGTGATCCCCGGCAGCTCGATCCGGCAGGTCTACGAGGATACGGACATCATCTATTCCGAGATATTCGAGGCCGGCGCCAGGATGGCCGATGCTGCGACCGCGAAGATCGTCGGCGGGATCGACACGGCGGGCGACGGCGATGCGATCGTCATCTTCAATACCCTTCCCTGGGGCCGCACGGACATAGCTGCCGTCAAGCTTCCCGCGAAGGGCAACTACGCTGTCCGCGACCCCGACGGCAAGGAAGTCCCCTCGCAGGTCGTCAACGGCGAGATCAGATTTGTCGCTGTCGTGCCCTCGATGGGGTATACCACCTATCGGTTGGTCAAGAAGTCCCCGGCCAAGTTCAGACCCGCTCTCAAGGTGAGCAAGCGCGGGCTTGAGAACCAGTTCTACAAGATCGCGCTCGATGCTAACGGCGCGATCTCATCGATTGTCGAGAAGGCTTCCGGGCGAGAAGTATTGCCCAAGGGCGAGCGCGCCAATCTGCTGCAGCTCTTCGAGGACAAGCCGAATGACTCGGACGCCTGGGATGTCGATTTCTTCTACGACGACAAGTTCGAGGACTTGACCCAGCTCGACAAGATCGAAGTTGTCGAGGAGGGACCGATCAGCGGGGCGGTCGAGATGAACCGCAGCTTCGGCAAGTCCAGGATCAAGCAGAGGATGGTCATCTACTCCGACATCCCGCGCATCGACTTTGTGACCTGGGTCGATTGGCACGAGGAGCACAAGTTCCTCAAGGCAGCGTTCCCGGTCGATGTGAACGCCGCCAAGGCCCGCTACGAGATCCAGTTCGGCAACATCGAGCGGCCCACGCATGCCAACACGAGCTGGGACGTCGCTCGCTTCGAGGTGTGCGCGCACAAGTGGGCGGACCTCAGCGAGGAAGGCTTCGGCATGAGCCTGCTCAACGACTGCAAATATGGCCATCATACTAAGGGCAACGTGATGCGCCTTTCGCTGCTTCGCGCGCCCAAGCACCCCGACCCCGAGGCCGACCAGGGCGAGCACACGTTCACCTACTCGATAATCCCGCACGCCGGCGACTACATCGAGGCCCAGACCGTCCGCCACGCCTACGCGCTCAACGTTCCCCTGCGCACCGTAACCCCCAGCACGGTGTTTCGGGATTTGAGCGGAGCGGAAATCCCGAAACGAGCCAGGGGCAAGCTGCCCAAGGAGAAGTCGTTCCTCGCCGTCGATGCGGACAACGTGGTGCTGGAAACGGTCAAGAAGGCCGAAAAGGGTGAGGGCACGATCCTTCGCTTCTACGAGTGCCACGGCCGGCGCGGCGACGTGAGTGTCAAGGTCGATCTCCCGTTCAAGAAGGTCATCGAAACCGACCTCCTGGAGGACCGCATCGCCGACATCGAATCCAGAAACGGCGAGTTCGAGTTCGAGATCAAGCCGTTCGAGATCAAGACATTCAGGCTGACGTAGAGGTCAGAGGTCGGAGGTCCGAAGTCAGAACACGGCCCGGCGCACCCGCGCCGGGGGGTAGCGTACAATCCTCTGTGTAAAATCGGCTGAGGTAGGTAAGGCGCATCCCTCTTTCTAAGATGCGATTGATCAGTAACGCAGAAGGAGGAACGCGCCGTGAGAGAAGTATACGTCGAGGAGTTGGAGGAATCAATAGCTGCGTGGGGAGAGGTTCGTGGTGAGGATTGTTCTTGGGGTCGTTATGCTGAGTTTCAGGTGGCGGGTCTGAAGCATTTCGTGGAGTCGAGCCTGCGGGAAGCGATTGCTCGCAAGATTGGTGCATTGAAGTATCAGCGCTCGGATGGTCGTCGGGGCTATCGAAATGGCACCTACTTGCGGACTATTGTAACTCGGTATGGGACTGTGGAGGTCGAGGTTCCGCGGCTGCGGGAAGGGGCCTATGAGCACGATCTGTGGGACAGCCACGGGCTTATGACAGAGCAGGCTCGGGAGTTGATACTGCAGACCTATCTATCGGGTCCGTCAACACGCAGGGTAGGCAAGGTGCTTGGCGAAGTTCTGGGCTATGAAGTCTCCGCTGGCACGGTATCGGCGATCTGCAAGGGTCTTGATGATCTGGTAAGGCGATACTGGTCTTCGCCGATCACCGACGAATGGGAGTATCTGCTTTTAGATGGCGTGGTGGTAAAGAACCGGTCTGTTGTAGGCAGCGAGAAGCGCTGCGTATTAGTGGCGATGGGCATTTCGAAATCGGGCAGGAAACAGATCCTATCTTTCAGGCAGGTGGAGTCCGAGTCGGAGGTGTGCTGCACGTCGTTTCTTTTGGATCTGGTGAGGCGCGGCCTTGAGGGGAAGAATCTGAGGCTGATATCCACAGACGGCGGGGCTGGACTGATCGCGGGGGTGGAGGGTGTTTGGCCGCACGTGCCACGTCAGAGATGTTGGGCGCACAAGTTGCGCAACGTGGCCAGCAAGGTCAGGAAGCGCAATGAGAAAGCCTGCTTAGATGGTGCTAAGTTGATCTACCTTGCTCCGAACCGCACCGAGGCGGCAAAGCGCTTCCGGGCCTGGCGGGCGAGGTGGATCGAGCTGGAGCCCAAGGCAGTCGCTTGCCTGGAGGCCGACATCGAGGAGTTGCTTGAGTTCTTCTATGTGCCGGAGCGAATGCAGAAGACTGTGAGGACCACCAATCCCATAGAGAGAGTCTTCAGGGAAGTCCGCCGACTTACCAGGACCATCTCATGCTTTACGAACCGCCGAAGCGTAGACAGGATGCTCTACGCAGTACTGGCCTACCAGAATGAACAGTGGGATGAGGCTTACCGGCCAAAGCAAACTACACAGAGGGCTTGACGCTACCCGCCGGGGCGATGGCTTGACGATCTGCGAAGCAAGCGCGTATAATCAAATCGACGGTGATGGGGTCCGCCGAAACCGCCCGACCGGGATGATGACTCCTGAGATACCGGCATGCAAGGCATTCCAGGAGGCTCTGAACGGTCATGCTTCAGAAAACGCTATGGCTCGCGTTCGCGGGCGCTTGCGGCACTGTGAGCCGCTTCGCTATCTGTGAGTTCGCTTCAAAAACCAAAGCCGCCCATCTTCCGCTCGGCACGTTCGCGGTCAATGTCCTCGGCTGTTTCCTCTGCGGGCTTATCTACGTCGCGGCGCAGCGCAAGTTCAACATCAGCAGTGAGATGAGAACGATCATCCTGATCGGCTTTATGGGCGCGTTCACGACATTCTCGGCGTTCGCCCTCGAAACCGCGCACATGCTCAAATCCAATCAGTGGATGCTGGCGTTCGGCAACGTCCTCGGCCAGACGGTTCTCGGCGTAGCGGCGCTGGTCGCCGGTGTCATGGTCGGCAGGACTATCTGATGCTGAGCAAATCCCACAAGCGCGGTGTTTCGACAACGCTGCAGATCCTCGACGAGGCGCTCTGCGAGATGGAGCAGTGGGCCAACGGCCGCCAGATCGAGTCCGTTCTCTACAGGGAGCGCAACGACCTCACCGGCCGCCAACGGGCCGCCTTACTGCGCGAGATTGCCGGAATGCGTGATGTGCTCAAAGAACTGGCGGAGGAACTGGCCATCGAGCCCGCCGTCCAGGACGCGCGCTCGGCGATCCGTGGCAAGTGTTCGCTTCTCTGGGAGCACATCATCGAGCTTAAGGCGAAGCACCTGCGCCGCTACGGCGAGGTGCCTGCCGAAGCAGCGGAGCATCTCGATCCCAAGGCAGACCTTCTGATCGAGGGACTCCTGCGCATGCTGGACACGTTGTAGGACACGGCAACGCTGTTTCGGGATTTCGTGTGTGAGCGATGCCGGTCCGTTCGGCGGGTCAGAGACGAAGCCACCGGCCTGAGCTTACCCACAGCCCAAATCCCGAAACGTAGGGCTGCTATCTTCGCTCCCGCTCGCCCTCGCGCGGCGCTTTGACGATGTCGGACACGGCGATAATGCGCTTCCGGCCTTCCTGGTCCCACGCCCACTGGACCGTGAGCTTGTCACCGGCCTTGAGCGAGGCGATCAGCCGCGAGATCTGCGGATCGGGAACCCATTTGCCCTCGACCTGGACGTACTTCGTGTTCAACGTCACCGTGCCCGGCTTCTCCGGGGTCGGCGCGATACGGACCCCGTCGCGTGTACCGCCGTTCTTCGGGATCGAGGATAGCTGATGCGCCCAACCGGTGGTGACATAGGCCTCCTGTGCCTCTTCTTGCGTCATCGTCGCCTTGACCACCAGCTCACTTGCCGTCGCGCGCACGACCGTTTCCTTGAGCGTGCCTTCACGAGGGCTTGTGACCTCGATGCTATCGATCCGCCTGCGGTTCTCCTTCTCGTCCATCGTCCACGAGACCCGGACCATCTCCCCCGCTTCGAGCGCGGGCAGAATCGTTCTCGCCGGACGAGCCGGCAGCCACGACTTGCCCTCCTGCACCCATCTCGGCGAAAGCTCCAGCGTCTCACCCGCCTGCGTCCGGACCGTCAGCACCCAGTTATCAACCTTGACAACCTGACCCTCAACCGTCTGACTCGCCAGCGCCATGCCGGCAATCAGCAGCACCACTGCGAGCGCAGCCAACAGAGTACGTGACATGGCTCGACCTCCTGCCTACTCGTTGCACAGACCGCTTAGTTGCCTGTTCTCCGTCTCATTGTTCCCTTCCTTCAGCGCCTCATCACATTCAGCGTTTCAGCGATTTCGGAAGGAACCCTCAAGGTGCCTGCATAAGTATTAGATACTCCGGCCCGAGCGAAGGGAGCTGATCTGCGTGATTGAGATCGTGATCGCGCCGCAGGACCGGCGCGACGAGCTTTGGACGCTCTTCCAAGAGTATTGCGACGAGCTGTCGAGTTACGATGGCGAGAAGCGACCTCACTCTCCCCGCCATTACCCCTACTTCGACCTGTACCTGGCAGGAGTCCGAGCGCTTCCCGTTTCTCGTCTTCTGCGATCATGAGCCTGCCGGGTTCTGTCTGATGCGTGACACGGGCGTCAGCTACGAGATCGCGGAGTTCTACATCCGCCCGCTGCACCGCAGGCGCGGGTTCGGCAAGCTCGTGGTGGACTTCGTCAAGGACTTCTGTCGCCAACACGGCCGCCACGACACCCTCGCCGCCAACATCTACGTCAACAACGACCCAGCGATCAAGTTCTGGCTCGCAGCGGGCTTCAAGGACACCGGCAGGCGCACGCGCATCAAGGACCTGCGCATGATCGAGACCGAGGCGAGCCTGGCGGAGGCACAGACGACATGAGGCCACACGCTTAGGCCAGCCCATCATTCTGAGCGGAGCGAAGAATGACACGGGCACGGCTGCGCTTCTGTTGCAGGTATCGCTCTGGGCAAGACCTAACTTATCCTTATGAGCAACACGCCGGCCGGCGCCGCCCAAAAGCAGATACCCCGCAGCCGCGCGCTCGACAAGATGGCTCCCTTGCTGTTTCTTGTCGCGCTGTCGGTCGTGCTGGCCATAGCGAACCGCACGTTCGCCCAGCCCGACAACCTGCTGACCATGGTGCGGCAGTCGGCGGTGATCATCGTGATCGCGGTCGGTCAGACGCTGCTGATGATCTCCGGCGGGATCGACCTATCCGTGGGCTCCGTGCTCGCGCTCTCGGTGATTGTCGCGGGCCGGATGAATATGGCCGGCTGCGACCCGCTCGTCGGCGCGGCTGCGGCAATAGCCGTGGCGGTGCTGGCCGGCCTGGTCAACGGTCTTGTGACCACGAAGGCCAGGGTCGCCGCGTTCATCGCGACGCTGGGAATGATGGGCATCGCGCGCGGGCTGGCGCTCGGTACTGAGCAACGGCGTTGCGCTCCCTATCCCAAAGGTGTATCTTTCCATCGGCGCTCGGAGCGAGTTCTTCGGCATAGTCGTCCTGCTCGTTGTCGGCGTCGCCTACTTCGTGCTCAACAGGACCGCCTTCGGCCGCCGCATCTACGCGGTCGGCGGCAACAGGGAAGCCGCGCGGCTTTCCGGCATCAACGTCGATTCGCACATGATCAAGGTCTTCGCGGTCAACGGCCTCATCGTGGGCATCGCCGCGGTACTCCTCATGGCGCGAGTAGGCTCCATCGCATCGCCCACTTCCGGCGAAGGCTACGAGCTCGACACCATCGCCGCCGCGGTCATAGGCGGTACCAGCCTGATGGGCGGGCAGGGGAGCGTAGGTGGCAGCCTTATCGGCGCGCTGATCATGGCCGTCCTGCGCAACGGCTGCAACTTGCTCAACGTCAGCGACTACTGGCAGTTGGTTGTGATAGGAACTCTGATAATCGTTGCCGTATTCTACGACGGCATGCGCAGGCGCACCCGCGCGTAGGAGGTTAACATGAAGCACATCGAGAAGCTCGTCTTGCTTGTCATCGTCGCCCTGGTCGCCGCCGGATGCGGCCAGAAAAGCGCAACCACTGGCAGTTCCGGCAAGAAGTCCGGCCTGACAATCGCGCTCGTGACCAAGTCCACCTCTCACGACTTCTGGCAGACCGTCAACGCGGGCGCCCAGGCCGCCGGCAAGGAGACCGGCGCCACAGTCATCTTCAAGGGCCCGTCCAAGGAGACCGATGTCGCCGACCAGATGACCATCATGGAGGACTTCATCACCCAGAAGGTCGATGCGATCGTGATGGCCGCGTGCAACTCCAAGGCCCTGATCCCGCTCGTGGACAAGGCACAGAAGGCGGGGATTCCGGTCGTCACAATCGACTCCGGCATCGATTCGGACATCGCCGCCTCCTTCATCGCCACCGACAATATCAAGGGCGCCGAAGAGGGCGCGGACGCGCTCGCCATACTCATCGGCGAAAAGGGCGATATCGGCGTCGAGCCTATAGTTGCCGGGGCCGCGACCTCCACCATGCGCGAGAACGGCTTCAAGGACGGCATCAAGAAGTATCCCAAGATCAAGATCGTCGCGACGCGCCTCTCCAACTGCGACGAATCCACCGCCATGACCGCCACCGAGAACATGCTGACCGCGAACCCCGCCATCGTCGGCATCTTCTCCGCATGCGGGCCGGGCGCGGTCGGCTGCGCGCGGGTGATCGAGCAGAAGGGCCTGGCGGGCAAGGTGAAGCACGTCGCGTTCGACGCGATCCCCGGCGAGATCGACGCGTTCAAGCGCGGTTCGATCCAGGTGCTGATCGTGCAGAACCCCTACAAGATGGGTTACGAGGGCGTCAAGACAGCCGTCGCGATCAAGGCCGGCAAGAATGTGCCCAAGCGCATGGATACCGGCGTGACCGTGGTCACCAGGGACAACTTCAACGATCCGGCGATCCAGAAGATCCTCTTCCCGCTCAAGAACAAGTGAGGCAGTGGATGTGCAGGTCCGCGAGCGGCTTCCCGACCACGAGAACCGCGACACCCGCATCACTCAGGCTGCCTGCCCGGCATCCCATTTCCTGCCACACACTCCGCTCATATCAGCGCTCACACCACTAGTGGTTCGGCGTATATGTAGAAACCGGATGCAATACGACCGGTGTATATCTAACAATAGACCCGATAGTCGAGATTTGCCGAAGATATAACACTTCTACTGTAGACATAGGCGTCTCAACAGTGTATAATACTCGAACCATGCAAGCTGGCTGCCGCCGCGGTAGTTGGCGGCGTTGCATGTGAAGGAGGGATGGGGTTGCTGCGCAGTGTCAGTTTCTGGCATCACCATCAAGCACGGATCTCGATGGTTTCGCACCAGTTGGTGGCGTGGTACTTACCTTCTGAGGGGGGGCAGATGCGATGAATGCCTTGCCGGTTGGTCCACAAGCAGTATCGGATGACGAGTCCAGAGCGCGGTATTTCGAAGACCTTGAGAAGTGGGGATTCGATGTCCCTTACAACGCTTACTACGCCGCCCTTTTCGAAGATGTGATCGGCCGGTTCAGGTCCGCCTATGTCGAGTTCGCGGCGGAGGCTCGCCGCAGAGGCTATCCGGCCGCCATCCAGATTCAGACCACTGTCTGCGCCGGAGACCGGGTCGGCATCGACCAGGCGCAATATGATATCGACAACAAACCCGAAATGCGCGGGCCACGCAACTTCTTCGCGTCGTTCTCATCTCGTGCCTGGCGCGACTACCTCAAGGAGCTTACCACAATCTTCGTCCAGCAATACGGCTACGATTGGGTGATCTTCGAGGAGCCGATGTACGCCGTGGACATACCGGGTACCAAGGACCCCTTCTACGCCGAATACATGAACGCCAATCCGGACGCGCGCTATCCCGAGCGCAGGCAGGAGACGCCGGACTACATTCGGGTTCAGGAGGCAAAAGCCGACGCGCTGGTTGACTTCTGCCGCGAACTGGTCGTCCACGCGAAGGAGCTCGGCGCCAAAAAGGCGGGCGTCATGCCCTGGTTCTTCATCCCGACCATCGAGAACACGCCTCCGGGCACCCTCAATCCATCCTGCCCGATTGAGCGAATATCCGCGATTCCCGAGCTCGACACCATCGTCGTGCGCATGCAGCCGGACAACATCTACGCCAACACCATGCGCACCGGCGACGATCTCACCAGCTCGCCCAAGCTCTACTACCCGGAGATAATGGCGCACTCGCTCGGCAAGGACGTCATCTGCGTCAGCAATCCGACCGACGAGGAGACCAAGCCCGGCGACAGGCTCGTCCCGCTCGATTTCTACAGGGACGCGACCCTTTCGGCCGTGGCCGGCTCGCCCGGCGGGTTCACGCGCCACTGGTATCCAAAGAACTACGGCGAGGACGAGAAGCACATGGCGGTCCTCACCGACGCCGCCTCGTTCACCAGCAGGCTCGGACAGCCCGTCGCGCCGGTGGCGTTCGTATTCTCCTACGCCGGCACGATACACGCCGAGCCGTTCACATACGAGACCGTCTTCCCGTTCTACTGGTCGATCACCAAGCGGCTCCAGTTGAGAACCGGCGTACCCATGCTCACGTTCTTCGCCGACACGCTCGAAGAAGACCTCGCCAGGCATCCCGAAGTCCAACTTCTGGTCCTCGACGAGCACTTTCCGCTCACTTCCGACCAGATGATGGCGATCAGCAGATGGTGGCAGAGCGCCGAGAAGCGCGGGCTGGTCGCGTTCGGCAAAGGACTCGGCTTCTGTGCGGACTCGGACTTGCCCGGTATCAGGCCGAGCTGCGCCGCCTGTCCCGGCGTGTTCGAACTGATCGGTCTCACCCAGGAGGACGACCCGCAATACGCTTCCGATGAGCCGATCAGGCTCCGCGACGTGTCCCGAATCCGCCGCTCGGCGTTTCTTGGCGACGACCTTACACTGCCGGTCAAGGCCATCGCCAACGTCAGGCGCGTGTTCGGCTCGCGGGCGAGCGTCCTCTACGAGGTCGATATCCCTGATAGTCACATGCCCGTGGCCGCGGAGTGGCGCGATCGAGCGACTCTTGCCCTGTTCTGCGGGTTCGGCCTCTGCGAAGGCACCGCCGATATCGCCGAGAGGGCCATTCGCTATGCGCTCAAGGAGGTCGATTTCCCCGGACTGCTGGTCGAATTCGTGCACCCAAGACATGCTCTGGAGCATCAACCAGCACGACTACCTTGTTCTCTCGAACCTCTCAGACAAGCCCGGAGTCGCGAAGTGCAAGCCGGGCCGCGCGAACTTCTGGGAATGCCGCGAACGCAGGCTCCTGCCCGACGAGCAGACCGAAATCGATGTTCCGCCTAAGTCGTTCAAGGCCCTGCGCGTCGTCGGGCGGCGCTCGAAGTTCTTCGATGTGCTCGGCGCGAGCTATCTTCGCAGGCTGACCGATGGCGCCGGCCGTGCCGAGATCGACCTGTTTGCCGGTCGCAAGACCACGCTGGTGCTGCGCGCCTCTCCCAGGGAGATACTGGTGGACGGCAAGCACAGCACGGTCACCCAGGAGGTCATCAACGACGCCTACCACGTGACCCTCAACCAGTGCCCACCCGGCGAACGCAAGATCGCACTGAGGTGGTAATCACCTACTCCCTCCCCGCGGCGGGGAGGGCTGGGGTGGGGTCGGGTTCGGCGCAGGCGCCCACGTCATGCTGAACTCGATTCAGCATCCAGCCTGAGGTGTCTCGGGATTTGAGCGGAGCGGAAATCCCGAAATACCGGCCACTGATGTATACTATAAGGGCGGCCGTCCTCAGGACGACCGCCCTTGAAACGTATGTGAGGTATCACTCAATGACGGTCTCCTTCTGGCTCGACAGCACCCTCAACCGCATCTTCCCCGCCACGAAATCGCGCGGACGCGACTGCATCGAGCTTCTCGCCGCCCGCGGCGAGCGAGTCTCTTTCCAGGCCTGCATAAGAAACCCGCGCACCACGCACATCGCCGCGCGAGTGACGGTTTCCGGCCTGGACGGCGTCGGCATCACGATCCGGCGCGTCGGTTACGTTCCGATGAGGCACCACAACCCCGACGACGCCGGCGAGTGGGACGGCATCGGCCACATCCCCGGCCTGGTCCCCGATCCTCTCTATCCCGAGGACTCCACCATCGTCGGCCCGTTCGAGACCCAGTCGTTCTGGATCAACATATCCGTTCCGGCCGACTACCCTCCGGGCGACTACACGATCACGGTCGGCCTGATCGTAGACGACGCTCCCGCCCGCGATCTGACCGCCCACCTCAAGGTCAGCCCGATCACGATCGACCGCTCGAACCCCTTCCCCGTCGCCCACTGGTTCTACGCCGACGCATTATGCGACTGGTATAGGGTCGAGCCCTATGAGGAGCGCTTCTGGGGCATAGTCGAGCCGTATATGCGGGACATGGCCAGCCACGGTGGCAGCGGCCAGTATGTGCCGCTCTTCACGCCCCCGACAGACGGCGTCAAGCGCCCGCACCAATTGCTTAAGGTGACCACGCCCCGCAAGGGTCGCTACGCATTCGACTTCACCGACGTCCTGCGCTGGGTCAAGCTGGCCCGCAAAAGCGGCGCGAGCTACTTCGAGTGGACACATTTCTTCAGCCAATGGGGCGTCAGGAACGCGCTTCGCATCTATCGCGACAACGCCGACCCCAATTCGCTGCTCTGGCCGCCGGAAACCGAGGCCACATCGGACACATATCGCGCCTTTCTCGCGCAGTTCCTGCCCGAGTTCCACAACTTCCTGAAGGCGCACCGCCTGCTGAAGAACTCGATCTTCCACGTCTCCGACGAGCCCCACGGCGACGAGCACCTCGCGAACTACCGCGCCGCCCGCGCGCTTCTCAAAGAGTTGGCGCCCTGGATGGAGGTCTGGGACGCGTTGAGCGACATCCGTTATGCCCGCGAGGGTCTCACGGACAATCCGATCCCAAGCATCGCCGTCGCGAAGCAGTTCGCCGAGGAGGGTTTCGCTGCCTATGCCTACTTCTGCTGCGGCCCGCGCGGTAAGTATCTCAACCGCCTGATGGACACGCCGCTGGCCAAGATCCGCATGTCCGGCTGGCTCTTCCACAGGCTCAGGGCGCGCGGTTTCCTGCACTGGGGCTACAACTACTGGTATAAGAGCCAGACCCAGCAGATGATCGATCCATTCACCGACCAATCCGGCGGGGCTTGGCCCGGCTGGTCCTACGGCGACACGTTCGTCGTCTATCCGGGCGCCGACGGTCCCCTCGACTCCATCCGCTGGGAGGCATTCGGTGAGTCCATGCAGGACATCGCACTCCTGCGCACGCTCGGCATCGACCCGAACGACGCGCTTCTGGCAGACATCAGCGACTACAACGACTTCCCATCCACCGAATCGTGGATCGCGTCGGCTCGAAGCAAGCTGCTCGCAGGCTAGCAGTCTATGGATAAAGCGGTGTAGGAGGGGTTTCCAAACCCCGAATGCACAGACCTCACGCTCGGGAATCGGGGTCTGGAAACCCCTCCTACAACCGAGACGGAGTTTATCCGATTGCTGCTAGTCACAGGAAACTTGGCGGCGGCGGTAGAATACCCAATCTAGGGGGCGGAATCGGAGGCGCCGGCGTCTCCGACCAACCGAACAGAACAGGAGCAAGTGATGACCGAGGGAATGGACGGGATTACGAGACGGGATTTCTTGAAGGGATCGGTGGCGACGGCGGCAGCGATCGGAATGGGCACTGTGGGCGTGTTCTCACACGCCTCAGCGGAGATGATCGGGCCTGGAGACACGATCAACGCCGCGATGATAGGCATCGGCAGCCAGGGCGGCATGCTGCTGGAACGGGCGGTCAAGATACCCAACGTCAAGTTCGTGGCCTGCTGCGACATTCAGCCCAGCCATCTCAAGCGCTCGCTGGACATCGCCAAGGGCGCCGAGGGCTTCGACGACTACCGCAAGCTGCTCGACCGAAAGGACATCCAGGCCATCGTCAGCGCGGTGCCGATCGGCATGCACGCTCAGATCGCTGTTGACATGCTTCGCGCGGGCAAGAATGTCTTCTCCGAGAAGATGATGGCCTATTCGATAGAGGACGCCAGGCACATGGCGCGCGTCGCACGGCAGACCGGACGCAAGCTGCAGATCGGCCACCAGCGCCGCTCGAATCCCAACTACCAGCACGCGCACAAGATGATCGAGGACGGCCTGCTCGGCAAGATCACCCACGTCCGCGCGCAGTGGAACCGCAACGCGAGCTGGCGGCGGCCCGTTCCCAAGGACTCGACCGAGGAGCTGACCAACTGGCGGCTCTATCGCAAGTCCTCTCAGGGTCTCATGGCCGAGCTCGGCAGCCACCAGATCGACGTCGTCAACTGGGTGTTGGGCGAGGTGCCCTGCTCGGTAGTCGGGATCGGCGGGCTGGACTATTGGAAAGACGGCCGCGACATCGATGACAACGTGCAGGTCGTGTTCCAGTATCCCAGCGGGGCGAAGCTGACCTATCAATCCATCACAACCAACCAGTTCGACGGCGCGACCGAGGAGGTCATGGGCACCAAGGGCACGATGGTCCTCTCCGAGGGGCCGTGCATGTTCTACCGCGAGCCCAAGACCGACGAGGAAGTGTGGGAGAGCATGGCCCATAAGGAGAAGACCGGCAGCAAAAGCGGGATCGTGCTCGACGCCACCAAGTCGCCTCGTCTGCAGAAGGCCGCGGCGGAGGGGACGGCCATCGCCGAGGTCGCCAAGCTCAAGAAGGACGCCTACACGCTCGAACTCGAGGACTTCTTCCTCTCGATCCGCGATGGACACGAGCCCTACTGCTCGCCCAGGGTCGGTCTCGAGACGTGCGTCGCCGCGATCAAGGCCAACGACGCCATGGCCGCGAATCAGTGGCTGGACATACCGGCGGAGATCTACAAGATATAGCTATGGGTTATGAATCTGGGGGAGCGATGTGAGCGAGAAGGGCATTAGTAGAAGGGAATTCCTTGTTGGGGCGGCGGGGGCTGCCGTGGCGAGCGCGGTTGGGTTGGCTCCGGCGTCGGCTGCCGGGGCGAATGACCGGCTGTCGGTTGGGATGATTGGCGTCGGGACGCGCGGCGGGCAGCTCATGTCCCGACATGATCGGCCAGAAGACGCAGAATGTCGAGATAACGGCGGTCTGCGATACGTATCGCGTGCGCCGCGAACAGGCTGCGGCGAAGGTTAAGGAGCAGTATGGCAAGGACCCGCGTCAGTTCTCCAACTATGAGGACCTGCTCGCGCTTGCGGATGTGGATGCGGTCGTTATCGCCACGCCGGACTTTTCCCACGCCAGGATTCTGACCGACGCGCTCAAGGCCGGCAAGGATGTCTACGTCGAGAAGCCGATGTGCAAGGACATCGATGAAGCCAACGCCGCGATGGACGCGAACGCCTCGGCCAAACGCATCGTCCAGGTCGGCACGCAGCGTAGAAGCGAGAGCATGTGGATGGCGGCGGCTAAGCTCGTGCAGACCGGCGTGCTCGGCACGATCAGCCGTGTCGAGATCGGCTGGAACGACTGCGGGCCGCGCTGGCGGCGCAACGTCAGCGGCATCAAGCCGGAGGACGTCGATTGGAAGCGCTTCCTCATGCATCTGCCGGACCAGCCGTTCGATGCGCACAAATACGGCGAGTGGCAGCTATATCGCGAGTGCACCAATGGGCCAATCGCGGTCCTGGGCGCGCATTACTTCGACGTTGGCCTGTGGGTAATGAACGCGAAGTTTCCGTCCACGGCGGTCGCGAACGGAGGGCACTACGTCTGGAAAGACGGCCGCGAGCACGAGGACACGATCTACGCGATATTCGATTTCCCGGAAGGGTTCGCGATGAGGTATCTTACCGGTCTTGGCAACTCGGCTGATGCCGGACTGAGCCTCTATGGCACGAACGGCGTGCTCAGGGAGGCGACGTGGTCGATCACCGGCGCGGGCGGCCGCGGCGCGGGCGCGATCAAGGAAGAGATCAAAGTCCAGCGCGAGCCGAACCAGAGCCACATGGGCAATTGGCTGGACTGCGTTCGCTCCAGGCAGCAGACAAATGCGCCGATGGAGGCCGGCTACGCGCACTCGGTATGCACGATGCTGGGCTATCAAGCGCTGGTGAGCGGCAGGAAGATGAAGTATATGCAGGCGCTGAGAAGGATAGTTGAGGCTTAGGGAATTACGAATTACGAAATACGAAATACGAATTGGAGAGGGCGGTGAGCCGAGTCGTGTGGATAGGAGTGGTGACGTTGGCATTGGTAATGGCTGCGGGCGGTGTTGTGGGCGCGGCGGAGTGGAAGGTCGAGAAGCTGCTGGGCGAGTATAAGTTCACCGAGGGGCCGGTGTGGACGCCTTGGGGGACACTGCTCTTCAGCGACTGCCACGACAATAAGATCTGGGAGATCGCCTCTTCCGAGTCGGGGGCGACCCGCAAAGTCTATCGCGACCCGGCCGGGCCATCGAACGGGCTGACATTCGACAAGCAGGGCCGGCTGATAGTCTGCGACTATGGCCATCGGCGCGTCACCCGCACTGGCAAGGACGGCAAGATCACGGTCCTGGCCGACTCTTATGAAGGCAAGAAGCTCAACAGCCCGAACGACATCGTCGTGAGGTCCGATGGCAGCGTCTACTTCACCGACCCGACCTATGGTGTCAAGGCAGATGAGCAGGAACTACCGTTCAAGGGAGTCTACCGTATCAAGCCGGACGGGAAGCTGGAACTGCTGGTCAAGGACTTCGATATGCCCAACGGCCTCTGCTTCTCGCCGGACGAAAGCAAGCTCTACATCGCGGACTCGTCGAATCGCCGGCACATCAGGCTCTTCGACGTCGCCAAAGACGGCACGCTGTCCGGCGGCAAGGTGATCTTCACGTTCCCGAAGACGGGCGTGCCGGACGGCATGAAGACCGCGCCTGACGGCAAGCTGTTTTCCTCTGGGCCCGGCGGCGTGTGGATATTCGATGCGGCCGGCAAGCATCTGGAGACTATTCCCATCCCGGAGACGCCGGCGAACCTGGCCTGGGGCGACAAGGATGGCAAGACTCTCTACATAACGGCCCGGACCGGAGTGTACCGGGCAAGCAGGAATTGACAATTGACAATTGTCAATTGTCAATTGTAAATCCAAGGGGGTTCGTATGCGGATAGCAAAATGCATTGTGGTAACGCTGGTGCTGATGGGTGTGTTGTGTTCGATGGGCTGGGCTGAGGAGGCCAGAAAGATGCCGATTCTTTCCTGTGAGACATATAGCCTGCGGGACTTGATGAGTTCAGGTAAGCTGGACTACCTGACCGTGCCGAAGGTATTGAAGGACCTCGGTATCCCGGGCATCTGCTACAACTCGATCTGGATGAAGTCCTACGACCACGCGTATCTTGACTCGATCAAGAAGGCGTGCAAGGACTCGGGTGAGACGATTACCGGCTTCATCATCGAGGGCAACATCGCGACCCTCAATGACGAGGCCCGCAACAAGCAGATCGAGGAGGACATCAAAGAGCTCAAGGGCGCGGCGTATCTTGGCGCGCCGGTAGTGCGGATCAATCTCGGCGGCACGGGCAAGGGCCAGGAGCAGGACGACACGGTCGGCGTCCAGCGCGTGATCGACGCATTCAACCAGATCCTGCCCATCGCCAAGCAGCTTAACGTCAAGATCACGATCGAGAACCACGGCGGCGTCTCCAAGAACGCCGACGCGATCCTGAAGGTCATCAAGGGCACCGACCCGGCCTGGGTCGGCTCGTGCCTGGATTTCGGCAACTGGCCCGCTGACGTCCGCAACACGGAGTCGGCGAAGCTGGCCATCTACGCCTATCACGTGCATGCGAAGTGCCACGAGTTCGCGCCGGATGGGGAGTGCGTAGGCTCGGACTACAAATACCTGCTCGGTCTGTTGCAGAGGGCGAAATACACCGGCGCGGTCTCCATCGAATACGAAGGCGGCGGAGACCAGATCGAGGGTGTCAAGAAGACCGCCGCCCTCATCCGCAAGTATTGGCCGGGGATATAGTCACGAGTCAGGAGTTACGAGTTGGCCCCGCGTGAGCGCGGGGCCGTTCGCTATGAGTGAGGCCCGATAATGGACGTCAACGGCAAAGCCGTCCTCATAACCGGCGCGTCGATGGGGATCGGCGAGGCGACCGCGCGTTCGCGGCCTACTTTCCCATATCCTTCGCGGCCTGGTCGCTGGCCTCCGCGTTCGCTTTCTCGCCCTCGATCATCTTCGCCGCAGTCGAACCCTTCGGCGCGACCTTCTGCAGGGCGTCAAGCTGTTGGGAAGCGGTCATCGGCGGCCCAGGCGGAGCGCTGGGTGTCGATCTCATGACGGCTATTGTGATCAGGGAAACGATGGCGCTAACGATCAGTAGATAGACCTGCGTCTTGAGTCTCATGTGCATTGCACCTCACACATGATCATTCCACGGTTCACTTCGACGGGTCACCGGCGGTCCGCCCGTTGTCCAGGTGTGACAGCCTCTGCCGGAGTAGGGCCTTCCGCATCTCGGACGACTGCGGCGCAAGCTTCTCAATCGAGTCCGGCTCGTGGACGACGACCACCTGCCTCGGGCCGGTCTGCTCGCTTGGGGTGAACCTTGGCACGGCGATCGTGAGCAGGAACACAATGGCGGCAACGACCACCAAGTAGAGCTGCGTTTTGGACTCCCTTGGACGCACGCGCACTCTCCCGGCTGCACATGGGTTATTCCGTCAATGCGCCCGAAACGAGCCTCAGACAACTACCTGATCCAAGCGGATTTAAGCTCGTAGACGTCCATCGACACGATCCTGGTCCGGCCGGAGACGGTGAAGAGATCGAGACCGCTCGCGCCGTTGGGGATGAAACACGACGACAGCACCGTGCGACCTTCATCGGCGTACACCTCGACGGTGTTCCGGTCCACCAGAATCCGCAGCGTCACGCGGTCGCCGGGGAGCAGTTCGGCCTTGCGGCCAAGTGCGGTGAGGGTGCGCGTCGCGGCGTCATAGATGATCTCCTGGCCGCGTAGCTTGAATCCGACCTGCTTCGCGTCTTTGGGTTCGAGCGTCACGGAGATGTCGAACAGCTCGCCCTTCACGCCCGAGAGCAGGTTCTCGCCGGACCTGATCGTCACGTCGCGCCACTTATGCTGCTTCACGCGCAGCTTCTCGATCTCCCGGACCGGCGTGCGGCACATTCGGATGCCGTCGGCAAATGTCTTGAGAACGCATTCGCACGGGAAGTTCATCTGCTGATTGAACGGCATCCCCGGATAGCCTCCGAGGTTGCGCATCCACGCGATCTGTATGCGGCGCCCATCGGACGCGGGGATGTCATTGTACGTCTGCGTCGCGTAGTAGTGCGCGCCGTAGTCGCCCACAAACGGCCCGGATTCCGGCTTGAACGTCTTTCCATCGAACGACCCGATCATATAGCTGCCCGTCCCCGCGACAAAGACCCACTTCGTGCTCTTGGCATCGCCATCCACCGCCAGCTCGAACAAGTCCGGACACTCGCCATCGTTCGGGAAATGCAGGCTCGAGGCGCGCGTCCAATGCTTGAGGTCACTGGAGTTGAAGATGGCGTATTCATCGCCGTCGAGATAGAGCGCCATCACCCAATGCTTGCCGGGCGCGTACCAGAACACCTTCGGGTCGCGATTGCCCCCGATGATGTGTTCCAGCACCGGGTTGCCTTCGTATTTCGTGAACGTCCGTCCGTGATCGACGCTGTACGCCATCCGCTGCGTGAACGGATTGCCCGAGGCCGTATAGAACGCGCACACCACCGGCTCCGCGCCCTTGCGCAGTCCGGCGGTATTGTCCCAATCGACGACCGCGCTCCCCGACCAGACATCGCCCGCCTCATCCGGCCGCAGCACGGGTTCGAGCTCCGTCCAGTGCACCAGATCGGGGCTGACCGCATGTCCCCAGCTCGTATTGCCGCCCTCGATCCCGAATGGATTGTGCTGGAAGAAGAGGTGGTATTCGCCCTTGAAGAACACGAGGCCGTTGGGGTCATTCATCCAGTTCCGCTTCGGGCTGAAGTGGAACCGCGGGCGCATGGATTCGTTGTAGACGGTGCCGGATGCGCACAGCGCGCCGCAGGCAACAACCAGTCCCAGCCAGTACATTCGCTTCCCCCCTCAGTCGCCGGGCGAAGGCACAAACACCGCCTTCACACCCGCGTGTCCCGCACAGTACCGGTCCGCCAGATCCTTTCCCCGCAGGTAGAAAGCCGTCGCAAGCGCGTCCGCCAGCATCGCATCCGTCGCGACCACAGTCACCGACGCCGCCTTACTGACCGCCTGCGCCCCTGTGACCGGATCGATGATATGCTCGAAGTGCTCTCGAACGTTGGGGTCGCGCTGAGCCGGCCCGCCTGACGTGGACATGGCCATATCCAGAAGCGTGACCTTCCCCACGCGCGCGTTGACTTTGGAGGGATGCCTGATCCCGACCTTCCACCCATCTCCATCCGTCCCTGGCCCGACCCCTTGAACGGAACTGCCACCGCCGCTGACCAGCGCGTTCTCGACGCCGTATTCGGCGAGAATCGCCGCCGCCCGGCCGACCGCGTAACCCTTTCCGATCGCGCCGAGGTTGATCCGAACGCCTTCGGCATCGAACTGCACCGCGTGGGTCGCGTCATCGAGCAGCACGTGCGCCATCCCGACCTTCCGCAGCGCCGCCTGGATTGCTTCCGAGTCAGGCTCAAGCCCTGTCTGTTCGGCCTTCCGCCACAGCCCGACCAGCGGCCCGGCCGTCACGTCGAACGCGCCGTCCGTATCGCTCCACACCTGTTTGGCCGCGCGCAGTATCTCGAACAGGTCGGGGCTGACTATCACCGGCCGCGCCGCCGCCTCGGCGTTGAGATACGAAACCTCGCTCGTCGCCCGGAAGCAGCTAAACCGCTCCTCGAGCCTCTCGACCTCATCCAGCGCGAAGTCGGCGATCTCGGTCAGCGCCTGCCTGTCGTCGCCATTCGACGCCAGCACAACCTCGAACTCGCACGCCATCGCCTGTCGTGACGTCTTCAGCACCAAATCCAAAATCCCAAATCCCAAATCCAAATGCTACGGGTTGAGCCTGAACGTCGCCCACTCTGCCCCTCGCGTGACCAGTTCCTGGAACGCCGGGTTCTCCCACGCCGGCTTGCCGTGTCCGAGTCCGGTAACGAACACTCGCCCCTTGCCGTAGTCCTGCACCCACGCCACCGGCTCGCTGTCCTTCTCGCGCCGCGCGAGCACGATCACTTTCGACTCCGGGTTGAAGTCGTCGCAGTAGGTCTCGTCGGAGATTTCGAAGCCGGACATTCCCTTGACGATGGGATGGCTCTTGCCGGTGATGTTGACTCTGAACGTCTCATTGCCGTGCGTCCGGAACCTGCCGCCAACCAGCTTCCAATAAGCGTCGGACTCCCTGAACGTATCTGTCGCGCAGTGAATCCCCACGAACCCCTTGCCGCCTTCCACGAACTTGACCAGCCCCTCTTCCTGCTCCTTGGTCGGGTCCAACCGGGTTGTGTACATGATCAAAAGGTCGTAGTTCTTGATGTTCTCGGTCTTGAGCTGGTCCAGATCCTTCGACACGGTGACGGTGAAATCGCCCGTATCCTCCAGCTTCTTCTGCAGGATCGGATAGAGCTCCGGCTGATCGTGGAATGGCCCCCCGACCAGAAACAGCACATTCGACTTCCCCGCCGGCTTCGCGGCATCCCCCGCATACACCGCCAGGCACGTCCCCACTGCAACCGCCATCACCAACGCTGCAACAACCACTCTAGCTCTCATAACAAGCCTCCATCCATTGTCAATTGTCAATTGTGCGCTCTTTCGGGATCTCGGATGTGCTCTGCTGCTCACCTTTCGGATGGCCCGGTTACGAAGCGGCGGGCGATGGGGCTGCGCAGAGCCGAGATCCCGAAACGGCGGCCACTAGATGGTCTCTTCCTTGTCTGGATCAAAACTCATCGCTTTCCCCGTCCGAAACGCCGTCACTCCGAGGTGAATCGCGGTCATGATCCTGTAGCCGACTTCGGCGTTGAGGTGCGGCTGATTCCGCGTCCGCACGCACTCGAAGAAGTTCGTCCAATGGTCCGGCCTCGGCTCGGTCTTGACCTTGACTTCCTCGCGGCTGTCCGCGAACTCCTTCTCGGGCCGCACGACCACGCCGGGGTCCTCAAGATAGATCGTCGCCTCATGCCCGCGGATCATCTCCTGCACGGCCTGCCGGTTCGCCATCGAGGAGCACAGGACCACGCTGTGCAGCGACGGGTACTCGATAATGGTCGAGTAGGTATCCGGCACCTCACGATCGTGCTGAACGTAGATCCCGCCGCCCGCCGTCACGCGCGAGGGGAACTCCGGCCCCAGCGCGATCTGCAGGTGCGAGAGCGCGTGGTAGAACAGGTCGGTCGCGATCCCGCCGGAGTAGTCCCAGTATTTCCGCCACCTGAAGTATCTCTCTTTATCGAACGGCCGCTCCGGCGCCGATCCCAGCCACGTCTTCCAATCGAGGTTGGCCTCGCTGGCATCGTCATCGATCTTGTAGTTCCACTCGCCCTTGGTGGAGTTCCGAGAGTAGCTCGAGGTAGTCCACACGAGCTTCCCAATCGCGCCGTCTTTGATTAGCTTGTTGGCCTGCCAGTATCTGTCGTCGCTCGCCGACTGCGCCCCCACCTGCAGGATTCGCCCGGTCTCCTTCGCGACGGCGGCGACCTCCTTGGCTTCCTGCCAGGTATAGGTCATCGGCTTTTCGAGGTAGACGTCCTTACCGGCCTTCATCGCGTCGATCGCCTGCCTTGCGTGCCAGTGGTCGGGAGTCGATATGAACACGATGTCGATGTCGTCGCGTCCGAGCAGTTCGTGGTAGTCCGTGTAGCCCTGACCGCCGGTACGCTTCTTGGCATCGTCGAGCCTCTTCGTATAGACATCGCACACCGCAACCGCCTGCACCTTGCCGTCCGGCTTGTTCTGCAGGTCGAGCACTTTGCCCATGTGGGTGCGGCTTCTGCCTCCGCATCCGATGAAGCCGACGTTGATCTTATCGTTCGCGCCCAGGACGCGTCCGCTCGCCGGCGCACCCGCCAATCCAAGCCCCGCCACAGCCGCTGTCGCCGCGGTCGCTTTCAGGAAGTCTCTTCTGCTGATCTCAGTCATTGCCGTTCCCCCCGGTAGAGTTACCGCCAGTCTACCACACCCCGGCGCCAACCGCCAATACTCAATACTCAACAATCAGTACTCAATGGGCTCTCTGCACCGAAATCTCCACCTCCTCTCCGCCAACCTTCACAACAGCGAACTCCGCGTCGCCCGCCGTCAAGTCGTCCGCCAGCGTCTCCCGCTTTATGTAATCAGCGTATGCGACCACAGCCGCCGCGGGCTTCCCCGCCGCGCGGTATCGCACGACTATCCGGTCATCGACCTCGAACCCGCTCTCCTTCCGCAGGTTCTGAATACGCCGCACGAGGTCGCGCGCGATCCCTTCCAGGACCAGTTCGTCACTCAGCTCCGTATCGAGCGCGACCGAAACGTCCTCCTCCTCAGCGCACGCCCAGCCCTCCGGCGCGCCGCCCTCCGGCATCGCCGCCAGCGCCTTCACGTTCAGCTCATCGAGGACCAGCCGCTCATTGCGTTTGACGGCCTCCCATTCCGATCCGCCCGACATACAGCCTTGCCAGCGGCTGACGAACCTTGATCCCCGCCTCATTGCGAGCCGCCCGACCCAGCCGAACGACCCTCATCACCGCCTCCGTCTCCTGCATCAATCGCTCATCGATCAGCGACGTATCCTGCTCCGGCCAATCGCACAGGTGCACGCTTTGCGGTGCATCCGGGCAAGCCGATCTGCACCAGGTTCTGGTACATTTCTTCGGCCGTGAACGGCAGCACCGGCGCGACCAGCTTCGCGAGCTTCACAAGCACCTCGTACAGCGTCGAATACGCCGACTGCTTGTCCTCATCTGACTCAGCTCCTCCAGAACCGCCGCCTGCTCAGCCGGACGTACCAGTTCGAAAGGTCATCGACGAACGCCTCCACCGCCTGCGTCACGTGCGCGGCGTCGAACCGCTCCATCGCCGGCGTAACATCGCCCACCAGCACGTTCAGCCGCGACAGTATCCACCGGTCCAGCTCCGCGCCCGGCCTGTCATCAGACCTCTGATCCGGCGTCCACCCATCCACATTCGCGTATGTCACGAAGAAGGAGTAGACGTTCCACAGTGTCAGCAGCTTGCGCACGACCTCGTGCCCGATCCCGTATCCGAAGTTCAGATTGGTCTGGATATTGGCGCTCGCGTAGATCCACCGCATCACGTCCGCGCCCATCTTCTCGACCGCCTCCTCAAACCAGATCGCGTTCCCCTAGCTCTTGTGCATCGGCCGGCCCTGTTCGTCGTGGACCTTCTCATAGACCAGCGCCGCCCGATATGGCGACCTGCCCGTCAGCGTCACGCTCATGAACATCATCGCGTAGAACCACAGCCGAAGCTGCTCGCGCATCTCGCACACGAAGTCGGCCGGAAACCACTTCCGCCAATACGACTGGTCCTCATCGAGGTAACCGAGCGTGGAGAACGGCACGATCCCCGCGTCCAGCCAGCAGTCGCCGACCTCCGGCACCCGCTCGACCTCCGCCCCGCACTTCGGGCACGCGATCTCGCACGCCATCGATCCACGGCCGATGCAGTTCCGGCAGATCGTCCATTCCGCGATACCGCCAGCTCCTCAAGCTCCGCGCGCGATCCCACGACCGTGACCTCACCGCACGAGCACCTGAAGAACGGCAGGGGCAGCCCCCAGAACCGCTTCCGGGAGATGCACCAGTCGCCCATGTTATTGAGCCAGTCCTCCATCCGCTTCCCCGCGTAGTCCGGCACCCAATGCACGCCGCGGCACTCGCGGATCATCGGCTCTCTGAGCTGCTCGCAGGAAATAAACCACTCATCCACCAGCCGGAACACCAGCTCTTCGCCGCACCGCCAGCAGACGGGGTAACGATGCTCGTACTCCTCGGTCTTGTAGAGCATCCCCTTCCGTCGCAAGTTCGTCGAACACCAGCGCCGCGACTTCAGAAACGTGCTTCCCTGCGAGCATCCCGTAGTCGGAGTAGTACACGCCGTTCTCATCGATGGGCACAAGCACGGCAAGATCGTGTTCTTTCGAAAGGCCGTAGTCCTCCTCACCGCACCCGGGCGCGATGTGGACCACGCCGGTCCCTTCGTCCTCTCCGACATCGCTCCACGCGACCACGCGCGTCTCGACTCCTTGCTGCGCCGGCAGATCGGCAAACGGCCCTTCGTAACGCAGCCCGACCAACTCGCTGCCCTTGACCGTCCCCAGCGACTCATAACCCGGCTCCAGCCGCGAGACCGTCCCCGCCGAGAGGTAGAGTACCTCCTCTCCCTGCCTGCACCTTCGCGTAATCCAACTCGGGATGCACCGCCAGCGCGGTATTCGCCGCCAGCGTCCATGGAGTCGTCGTCCACACGAGTATGTACTCCCCTGGCCGATCAACCAGCGGAAGCTGCACGAAAACCGACGTATGCGTCATGTCCCGATAGGAGTCTATCAGCTCGTGCTGCGAGAGCGATGTTCCGCACCGCGCGCACCACGGCATCGCGCGGCTGCCCCTATAGAGCCACCCGTTCTCCGAGCACGTCTTCAGGAAATGCCAGATATACTCGATGTTGGTATCGCTCATCGTGTAGTAGGAGTGCTCCCAGTCCATCCACTGCCCCAGCCGCTTCGACTCCTCCGTCTGGATCGCCGAAAACCTCTCCACACGCTCCCGGCACTTCCGCGCGAACCTGTCCAGGCCGTAATCGACGATCTCCCGCTTTGAGTTCAGCCCCAGGTCGCGCTCCACCTCGACCTCCACCCACAGCCCCTGGCAGTCGAACCCGTTCTGGTAACGCTGGTCGAACCCCTGCATGGCCTTGAATCGCTGGAAGATGTCCTTATACGTCCGGCCCCAGGCGTGATGCACCCCCATCGGGTTATTGGCTGTGATCGGGCCATCGATGAACGACCAACGCTCGTTGCCTCGGTTCTTCTCCCGAAGCTTCTCGAACACGCGCTCCTCTTCCCAGAGCTTCAAAACTCTGCGTTCCCTGCCTGGGAAATCCTTGCCGTCTCCAACTTCTCTGAACACTTCGGTACCTCCGTACACCAACGCAGCCCCTCGACCCATACAGGGACGAGGGGCTGCTAAGCTCTTCGCGGTACCACCCTGGTTCGCCGACGCCTCACAGCACCGGCCTCATAGAGTACTTGGCCCGCGCCCAATGCCTTGGCCGTCATACTCCGGCCCTGTAACGGGAGCCACCCGGGACGCACTACTCGCTCTCGCTTTCGCGCATCCGGCTCGGAGGTGATCTTCGCTCCCCTGCGCCCGGCCCCGATTCTCAGCTCATCCGCGAAGTTCCTGCGGAGACCGGGTTCTCTGTAGCCCTGTCCGGGAAGCTACTCTTCCTCGTCAACGCCTTTCCTGCGTCTCTATTCAATTGCGTACCCAATAATACCACCCACCCGCCATTTCGTTCAATCGCGAGTTGCCCGGCCTACACCGTGTCATGCTGAACTTGTTTCAGCATCCAGGCGATGGCCGATCGCTGATCCTTCATCCCCATCCGTTTCGCTCCCCTCCCACTTTGGGTAAATGCCGAGTTGTCGGCGGGCGAGCAGACATACAGAAGGGGCGATGTAGGTGAAATTGCGACTTGGTCTCTACGCGATGTGGTTCGCCATCGCGCTGTCCATCTCGGCCGGCGCGTTCGCGGGCGAAATCCTCCTCAAAACAGGAACAATCGACACGAACTCCGCCGCGACAGCGGCCCCTTCCGCCGCCACCGCGGCGGTTAACCGGCCCGCCAACGGCTCAGGCTACTATCTAGTCCAACTCAACGGCCCGGTCACCGAATCCGCCAAGACCGCTCTGACAACCGCCGGCGCCGAGTTGATCGACTACATCCCCGAGGACGCCTTCCTCGTGAGAATCCCGCACGCGTCGGTCTCAGACATCAAGCGGCTCGCGTGCGTCAACTGGATCGGCCCGTTCAGGCCCGAGCACAAGCAGTCTCCCGGCGCTGCAGGGCATCTCCGGCAAGTCCCAGTATCTCGTCACGCTGCTGCCCGGCACCGACTCGCACTTCGCCATCGGCAAGGGCAAGGGCCTCGGCGCCAAGATGCTCTCCTGCGCACCCAACCCGCGCGGCGCCGTCTGCCGCGTATTCGCGGACTCGTCGCAGATTTCGGACCTCGCCGCCATCAGCTCCGTCGCCTGGATCGAGCCGTATATCCAACCGACCCTTCTCAACGACGTCGCCTCCGGCATCTCCGGCATCCCCGAGACGCGGCAGACGCTTGGACTCTACGGCGCGACCCAGCTCATCGGAGCAGCCGATTCCGGCCTGGACACCGGCGATCTAGCCACACTCTCCGCCGACTTCGCCAACCGCGTTCAGAAGACTTATGCCCTGCGGCGCCCCGGCGACTGGAGCGACCAGAACGGCCACGGCACCCACGTGCTGGGTTCGCTTCTCGGTTCCGGCGTGCTCTCCGGCAGCAATCCGGCCACGCACAGCTACGCCGGCTCCTTCGCCGGCTACGCCCCCGAAGCCGGGCTGATCATTCAGTCCATCGGAGACTCCGGCGACTTCGTCTTCCCGCCGCTGCACCTCGCCGAACTCTTCCAGCCCGTCTACACCGATGGCGTCCGCGTCCACAGCGACAGTTGGGGCAGCGCGAGCAACAGCCAGTATACGGTCTACTCAAACGAGGTCGATCAATTCGTCTGGGACCACAAGGATTTCACTGCCGTCTTCGCCATCGGCAACGAGTCGGTCGATAACAGCCCGCCATACGGCGTCGTCGAGGGCGGCAACATCTGCGCCCCGGCCACCGCCAAGAACTGCATCTCCGTCGGCGCAACCGAGAGCCTGCGCACCTCCGGCGGCTACCAGCTTGGCTACGGCATCGCATGGCCGGCCGATTATCCCTACTCGCCGATCAAGTTCGACACCATGTCCAACAACCCCGCCGGCATGGCCGCGTTCAGCAGCCGCGGACCCACGGCCGACGGCCGCGTCAAGCCCGACATCTGCGCGCCAGGCACTAATATCATCTCCTGTCGCTGCCATTCGTCCGGCGCCTACACCGGCTGGGCGGCCTATAACACGAACTACATCTACTGGGGCGGCACCAGCATGTCCGCACCCCAGGTCTCCGGCGCCGCCGCGCTCGCGCGCGAATACTATCAGGTCGAAAAAGGCATCAGCGCCAGCGCCGCCCTCATTAAGGCCACGCTCATCAACGGCGCGACCGACATATCCCCTGGCCAATACGGCACCGGCTCCACTCGCGAGTGCTACCCCGTCCCGGACTTCTCGCAGGGGTGGGGGAGGCTCAACGTCAAGGGGTCCCTCTGCCCGGACCCGCCCACGGTCAGCGAGTTCGCGGATGAAACCTCCGCCCTTTCCACCAACGACTACCGCGACTACTACTACTACGTCGTCAACAACACCGTCCCGTTCCGCGCCACACTGGTCTGGACCGACTATCCCGGCTCGGTGCTGGCCGCCAAGGAGTTGGTAAACGACCTCGACCTCACCGTAGTCTCGCCGTCCGGCCAATCGCAGCCTCTCACGGCCAACCGCACCGACAACGTGGAGCAGGTGACGATCGCCGCGCCCGAGCTCGGCACATATCGCGTCCGCGTGACGGCCTACAACGTTCCGATGGGCCCGCAGGACTACGCGCTGGTCGTGACGGGCGGCCTTCCCGACACCTACATAGCGGGCACGGTCACGTCCTCTTCAGGCGCGCCGGTGCAGGGCGCGACAATCAGCTTCGTCTGGTCGGGCGGCAACAAGCGCGTCACCACCAACTCCGGCGGCAGATACATCTCCCGCGTCGGGGCCGGCACCTACTCCGTCCAGGTCGCCAAATCGGGCTGGACGTTCACCCCGTTCGCCCAGATGGTGCGCGTAGCCACCGCTCCTAAGGACAACATCGACTTCCAGGGCTCCGGCTCACCCGGCGCGCTCGCCGGCACGATCTCCAGCGCCATCGGAGGCGTATCGAGCTACATCGTCGAATCATCCCATCCATATCTCAACAGCACCGACCAGATCTACACCGTCTCCGCGCACGACGCCGCGACTCGCATCCGCGTCCACTTCGCCGAGATCGACCTCATTAACGACGGCGACGCGGTCTACATCGAGGACTCCAACGGCGGCCGTGTCAACACGTTCACCGGCACGAGCAACGGAGAGGACTTCTGGAGTTCGTGGGTAACCGGCGCCACCGCGAACGTCCATCTGGTCACCAACTCCTACGGCAACATCGCCTACGGGTTCTATATCGACGGCTACGAAACCGACCTCATCGACCAGGGCGGGCTGGGAGGCGTGACGGTCACGCTCACGCCCGGCGCCTACACCGCCACAACCGTCTCCAACGGCAGCTACGGCTTCTCGAACCTGCCGCCCGGGGTCTACGCGGTCACGCCCTCGCTGGCGCACTGGAAGTTCCAGCCGACGTCGCGTTCCATCGACGTTCCCGCCGCGGGCGCCGCCTCCGGGGTTGACTTCCAGGGATTCCCGCCCGGCACGGTGACCGGCGAGATCCTGACCGCCACATCAGGCACATACAACACCAACGTCCAATCCGCGCATCCCTACGAGGATAACGCCGACGAGATGTGGACCATCGACGGCGGCGCGTCCGCCAACCGAATCCGCGTTCACTTCACGCAGCTCGACATGGAGCCCGGCTTCGACTGGGTCTGGGTGCTGGACGGGGACGAAAACATGGTCGAAAGCTACACCGGGCCGGACTCGGATTTCTGGAGCCCGTGGGTTACCGGTCATATCGCCAAGATCGAGCTCACCAGCGACTACGGCAACACCGGCTGGGGCTTCGCCATCGACAAATACGAAGTCCAGGCGGTGGGTGGCGGCGTCACCGGCGTGAGCGTCGATCTCCTGCCCGACTCACGCACTACCGTGACGGGCCCCGGCGGCACGTTCAGCATCGCCAACGTCGATGTGGGCGACCACACGGTCACGCCCACCTCTCCGCTGTGGACGTTCGACCCAATCGGCGCGCCGGTCGCAATCTCCGCGGGAGTCGAGCAGCACGTGGTATTCTACGCGACCGCGGCCCCGCTCACCAGCCCCGCGTCCGCCAAGTCGCTATCCGACGACACTCAGGTCACGCTCGCCGATCTCAACGTCTCGGCGGTCTTTGTCCGGCTGCTTCTACGCGCAGGACGCCGACCGCGTCAGCGGGATCAAGGTCCTCGGCACGTTTGCGGTCAACGAAGGTGACGTCGTAGACATCACCGGCACGCTCACCACCCAATCCGGCGAACGCTGCCTCACCAACGCTACGGTTACAAAGCACTAGCGCCGACTTTCGACTTTGGACTTTCGACTCATTTGGTGCTATACTGCCAGTAACAAGTGGGGTCGGACTTCTGACATCCGACCTCGGACCTCTGGAGGCGTCCCATGAAATGCGCCAAGTGTGGATTGGATGTGCCGCCGAGCACCACTCAGTGCCCCAAGTGCGGATCGGTAGAGTTCGACAGGCCCCCGGTTGTAGCCAAAAAGGGCGTAACCCGATAGTCTATGGGATCGCCGCGCTCGCTCTCATCGCTATCGTGGCGTTGGTGATCGTCGCGATGGGCAGGGGCCGCAACGTTACCTCAGCCCCGAGCGGGGTCGAGAGACGCGACGCGAACATCACCACCGCCCCTCCCGGCAAGCCGGAGCCGAGTGGGATACATGGCCGCTCCTCCAGGCAAGCCCGCGCGCCCCGAGAAGACTGCCTCCGGGTGCGGTCAAGCCCAAGCCCCCGCAGGAAGTGGTCGACTACCTGGCGTATGTCAAGAAGGTCGAGGAGCACCGTCAGATGCTGCTCAAGGATACGGGCGAGGCGCTCATGCTGCAGCGCGGCCGGCGGCAGCAGCGCCAAGGGCTTGATGGACATGATCCACTGGGCTTCCGATCCCGACGGCAAGGAAGCGCAGGACCCGCTCGCCGACAGCAAGGCCGAGCTCAACAGGCAGTATAAGAACTGGCTGGACACGCTCAAGTTCTTCGACAACAAGCCCGCGCCGCCGGAGTGCCGCGAGTTCTCCGGGCTCATATCGCGCGGTGCTCTACAACGAGACGAAGGCCATCGGCAGACATCGCGGTCGATTTCAACAAGGTCAACGTGATGAACCCGGACGACATGTCCAAGCTGCTGGGCTCGCTGCAGAAGATGAAGGGCGATCCGATTCCATCCAGGATAACATCGACAAGTCCGCCGACGACGCAGACGCCAAGCTCACCGCGCTCGTGTCCAACTACGACATGGAGAAGCCTTTCGACGTCCCGCGCGAGAAGAAAGAAAGCAGCATCATGAGCTTCTAGGTGCTCTCGCCGGCCCGCCAAGCACGGAGAACGCGCTCATGGCAGGCTGCCGCGCACGTTTTTCACGCGGGACGCAACGTTTTCCGGAAAAACAGTTTCGTGCTCAGCGTAAGCGTGGGCGGAAACTGTTTTGCGCGTTTTGATTATGGCGGAGGGGAATCTCACCGCGAAAGCGCGAAAGGGCGGGTTTCGGGATCTGGGCTGTGCACACTCGTGGGCCAGGCGCTTCGGAGCCGGCCTCTGCACCGACCAGGCTCGGAGCACTTCGAAGTCCCGAAACAGCGTGACGCGCGAGCGGAGACTTTGGGCCGGGCGGAATGGGTCATTTGATTTTTCCCCTCCATAATTATAAGACGACAAGTAGGCCGAATTTCACGCAAATTTCCGGTATATTTCAGTTAAATGTTCTTCACAGGTGGTGGAGAGTGGGGAGTTGAGAGTGGAGAGCGGGCAATGGAGTTGCCGCGAACCGGGTCCAGCAACGGATTTGCTGGACCAACGGGCGATGGAGTTGCCGCGAACCGGGTCCAGCAACGGACTTGCTGGACCAACGGGCGATGGAGTTGCCGCGAACCGGGTCCAGCAACGGATTTGCTGGACCAACGGGCAATGGAGTTGCCGCGAACCGGGTCCAGCAACGGACTTGCTGGACCAACGGGCGATGGAGTTGCCGCGAACCGGGTCCAGCAACGGACTTGCTGGACCAACGGGCAATGGAGTTGCCGCGAACCGGGTCCAGCAACGGACTTGCTGGACCAAACGGGCAATGGAGTTGCCGCGAACCGGGTCCAGCAACGGATTTGCTGGACCAACGGGCAATGGAGTTGCCGCGAACCGGGTCCAGCAACGGACTTGCTGGACCAACGGGCGATGGAGTTGCCGCGAACCGGGTCCAGCAACGGACTTGCTGGACCAACGGGCAATGGAGTTGCCGCGAACCGGGTCCAGCAACGGACTTGCTGGACCAACGGGCAATGGAGTTGCCGCGAACCGGGTCCAGCAACGGACTTGCTGGACCAACGGGCAATGGAGTTGCCGCGAACCGGGTCCTACCAACGGACTTGCTGGACCAACGGGCAATGGAGTTGCCGCGAACCGAGTCCAGCAACGGACTTGCTGGACCAACGGGCAATGGAGTTGCCGCGAACCGGGTCCAGCAACGGATTTGCTGGACCAACGGGCAATGGAGTTGCCGCGAACCGGGTCCAGCAACGGATTTGCTGGACCAACGGGCAATGGAGTTGCCGTGAACCGGGTCCAGCAACGGACTTGCTGGACCAACGAGAAGGGAGATCGCTGAAGCGCTGATGGGGCGGCGGGTCAGCTCTTGAGACTCGTCTCCGCCTCTGCCAACTGCCTGCCCAGGTACAGTGCGTGGTTGATGTCGGAGAGAGCGCAGTCGCGGGCGAGTTCGTGCTGGATGCGTTCGGCGTGTTTGGAGCGGTATTCGTGGAGCAGGAAGCCGTCGTTTGACAGGTGCTGGACGACGATCTCGCCGGCTTCTTTGATCGACCGTGACCATGAACTGCCCGTTGGGGTCCATGTCGATCGAGAAGCCCTTGGCATTCGCGACGCGGCAGGCGAGATCGTATTTCGAGGGGTCGATGCTGATCGAGTGGCTGATCACCGTGAGCGGGCCGCCGGCATCCCGGCACCTCTTTGCGACGACTTCTTGCGACCTTCATCAGTCCGTAGACGTTCTTCAGCCACGCATCCAGTGCATTGTGCGTCGGTACAGGCGTGAGCGTGAGCCGCTCGTCGTAGACGTCGGAAGAACATGCGCAGAGGCACGGCGCGTCGTCCGCAGTCATGTCGCTGATTGGCTGTCCCACAGCGCCAGATAGCAGTCCCGGTCTTGCGGGTTCTCTCGCAGCCTGCTCGCCGAACTGTCAGCAAGTGCGTCGAATCCGAAGTACTCTCGCGATCCGGTTGCCATAGGTATAGCTATGATCCTCGGGCAGCGGTCCGAGCAGCATGTCGTTCTGATACTGCCGCAGATCCTTGAGCAGAAAGCCGAATCTCCGAAGTTGGCCTCGCTGTCAGCTCGCGGGGATCGGTGATGACTACTTTGACGTTCTGGAGCTCCTGCCGGTCGCCCTTTGCGCAGGTGAGCGAGGTGGCCGAAGCGATCAGCCGGAAATCAAGTTCCGCCATGCCGCCAGTGGTGTGTCCGCGACTATATTGTGGTTACGCGGTTCGCTGGGATAGTGGCTGATCTTGACTTCGGGGAGTTCGACATCGACTCGCGCCAGGCTCGCCGGCTCCCCCGGTCGCACGTCGCGTACATACCTGCATAGTTTCTCACGAGAGGCTTGATCGCGCAGCTCGCCGACGGTGACGATTCGCGGTTTCTCGGCAAACATCTCGGGCTGAACAAGGTTGTCGATGATCCGGCTCGTGCCTTTGATTCGCGTGACCGTTTCGCCGAGGCTGACGACCTCCTCAAGCCCTTCTCGAAGAAAGCGATGATCTCTTCCTGAGAGCCGGAACGGTTGGCACCGCAGATGACAAGATCCCTTATCTGAGGGTTGTAGAGCAGATTTCGCAGCAGGTGAGGGATGCCGTTGCCGTAGAGGTTGCCCAATCACGGCGATCGGCGACTTTGCCGGGCTCAGATCGACGCCCATCTCCCGCCAAGCACGTTCTTCGACGTAGTCGATCTGACTCCACAGTGTGAGGATTCCCAAGCGCCCGTGGGCATTGACGATCCTGAGCTTGTCCCCGAAGTGGAGAGGGATGAACTCCCGGGGTGCAATGCGCGCGACTCCGGCACGGAGGACTCGTCCCAGTTCAAGTGCTCTAGAGCGGGTTGGGCGGTTGGTTCACTTTCCGGCATTGGTGAAGTTTCCCCTCGGGCCGCCGACGTTCTGGAAGCCGCTGTTGAAGTTGCGGTAGAGGCTCTTGTAGTCCTTGATGCGGTGCCACTTCTTGATGTAGCCTTCGGGCAATTCGCGACACGATCTCCACGTCGTTCCAGCCGTTGACGAGCGGGAATGCGTAATAGGGATACTGCTGCGGCACGTTCTCTGACGTAGACCACCTGGATCGGGCACCGCTCCATCCGCGCGAGATAGACCCGGTGCATGCCGTCGTTGAGAATGCTGCACCACGCTCGAATCGGCCTCGGCGGACTGCTCGACCACCGGCGGCAGCACGTCGATGGGGTCGTCGTAGCCCTCGAGCCATATCGTCACGTAGCCGTCGAGCTCGAACAGATCCACGTCGTGCTCGCGCAGCGCCCATCGCAGGTCCCGCACCTTGAGTATCTCCTGCGTCAGCACGTATCGCTGCGCGGGCGCGATCTCGTTCGTGTGCAGCGTCTCGAGTTCGATGTGGGCGTCCTTATAGGGCAGCTCGTCGGGCTTCGTGAGCATCGACACCCGCCGCATATTCGCCATCAACTCCTCTACGCCATGCCGTTCAACTCGCTTTATCTCCATTCAATTCTCCGTCAGCAAGGGAGTTCCAGCACGGAAGCCCGAAAGATAGAAAGAGAGAAAGGGAACAGGGAATAGGGAGTAGCGAATAGGGGATCGGGCCCTCGCTATCCGCTTTCTCTGCCGTCCCTTTCTGGTCTTCTGGCTTTCGGGATTCCATGCTCGGTCCCGTCTGTTATCTCCACAATGGCAGCGCGGCGACTTCGGCGATGGTGCGGACGGTGGCGGTGGGGGCGGGGGAGTCGCCGTTGAGCACGGCTATTATCGACTCCGCCTCCCTGTCCGGCCTCGCCAGCACCCATACCGCCCGCATGCCCAGTTCCAGCGCCGGCAGAATGTCGTGCGAATACGTGTCGCCGACCATCACGGCTTCCTCCGGCCCCACGCCGAGTTCTTCGAGCGCGGTCAGGAAGTTCGCCGGGTCCGGCTTTCGAGCGCCCGTCCGGCAGCTCAGCACAATCGCGTCCGCCGCCCGAATCACCTCCGGCAGCGCCTTCGTCACGCTCTCGTAGTACGGGCTCCAGATGTCCGACAACAGCCCGACTCGCACCCCGCGCCGCTTGAGCGCGAGCACCGTCTCAGCCGCGCCGTCCAGCCCAACCGCCGCCGTGCGCCTGCATCTCCCAGAGCTCGACCTATACCGAGCCTGGCATCATCGGGAATCTCGCCGAACCGCGACTCCAGCGCCACGCACACCCCGTCCGCGCAGGTCAGCTCGCGTGGTCATAATAACCGACGCCACATCTCGCCGCGCTCGACGCCGTCCAGCAGCCCCGCGATCACCTTGTTCGGAGCAACCGGCGGCCCGGTGACGAGCGTCGCGCCGATGTCGAATATCGCGGCCTTCGGCTTCTGCATTCGGCCACTCGACCACTTCCACGCCGGACTTTCGCAGCAGATCGATGCCGTCGCCGTTGCCCTTATTGTCCCGCGCGACCACGCACCGCGCGACTCCCGACGAGACCATCAGCTTCGCGCAGGTAATGCAGACGTCGGCGTTTACGTAGACCGTCGCGCCTTCGAGCGCAAGCCCGCGCTTGGCGCACTGGCAGATGGCGTTCTGCTCGGCGTGCACGCAGACCTTGAACTCCTCGGTTCCGGCGAGGTCCTTCAGGCACTTGCCGGTGTCGCAGCAGTGTTCGTGGCCGCTGGGGACGCCGTTGTAGCCGTGGGAGAGAATGCGGTGGTCGATAGTGATCACCGCGCCGACCTTCCGCCTCAGGCAGGTCGCTCGCTTGGCGATCACATCGACCACTTCCATATAGGTTTCATCAAATGATGGGCGGTCTGCATGATGGCTTAATTGTAGCAAGCCCAGCGGGTTTTCGACAATGGCATTCTGTGCCTGAGCTTGACCGCGCGATTGAGACCACTGCTATACTCATCTCGCTAATGAGCCAGTCAGAACAGCCACAACATGCGCGCGGCATCCCAACGTGGAGACCGTCTCCGCGTGCGCGTCGTGCGGCATGCCGATCTGCCCGAAGTGCCTGGTGCAGACGCCGGTCGGGATGAAATGCCGGGAGTGCGGAACTCAGCGCGGCGGTGCGTTGTTCACGCCGTCGCTCGGCAGACGCCATGTCGGCGTCCGCGATCGGCCTGCTGTTCGGGATGGTTGCGGGTTGGGGCGTCGAGTTGCTCGGATTCTTCATGCTCTTCGTTGCCGTTGCCTATGGCACGTTCGCTGGTGAGATGATCCTGCGGGCGGCCGGCCGCAAGCGCGGGCGCAGGATGGAGCTGATCGCGGGCGTCGCGCTCGCAGTGGGAGCCATCGGGGGGCAGGATGGTTGTTGCGGCGCATACCGCCCTCACTTGGACCGCTGAGCACTCATAGTCAGGCTTGTCGTGCCCTCGCCGATCCCTCTCATCTCCCTCTGCATTGCCGTCGCCAGCGCGGTGGGACGAATACGCTACATCTGAGAGTCACGCTGCGGGTTCCGCAGCGGCGGATTTGACCGTCAAACCGCCGCTGTGCTAACATATACCGACTGAGTTACGAGTTACGAGTTACGAGTTACGAATTGCGGGAGCAACTCGCAGCCCGATCATTCGTAACTCGTATTCGTTCTTTGAACCGGAACGGCGGCGGAGAGGTATCGTAGAGTAACTGCCTGCATTTTCAAAGGAGTATCAGCAGTTGAGAAGCGACGTGTTGCGAACTGGTCTCGAACGGGCGGCGGCGAGGTCGCTGATGAAGGCGATGGGCTACACCGACGAGGAGATGTATCGTCCTCTGGTCGGCATCGCCAATTCCTGGAACGAAATCGTGCCCGGACATATCCACCTCGACAAGATCGCCGAGGCGGTCAAGACCGGCGTGCGGATGGCCGGCGGAACCCCGATGGAGTTCGGCGTGATCGGCGTGTGCGACGGCCTCGCGATGGGCCACGAGGGGATGAGATACTCCCTGGTCACGCGCGAGCTCATCGCGGACTCCATCGAGTGCATGGCCAAGGCGCACGCGTTCGACGCGCTCGTGCTGATCCCCAACTGCGACAAGATCATCCCCGGCATGCTCATGGCTGCGGCGCGGGTCAATATCCCGACGATCGTGATCAGCGGCGGGCCGATGCTGGCCGGTCGCTGTCAGAGGCAAGAATATCATCCGTGACGCAGATGTTCGAGGGCGCCGGGCGCGGTGCTCGGCCGGCAAGATCACCGAAGAAGACCTCTGCGAGATGGAAGAAGCCGCGTGCCCGGGCTGCGGAAGCTGCGCGGGGATGTTCACGGCCAACTCCATGAACTGCCTCACCGAAGCCATCGGCATGGGCCTGCCCGGCAACGGCACGATCCCGGCCGTGCACGCCGCGCGCATTCGTCTCGCCAAGCACGCCGGCATGAAGGTGATGGAGCTTCTCGAGAAGGACATCAAGCCGCGCGACATAATGACCCCGGCGGCTTTTGCAAACGCGCTCGCCGCGGATATGGCGCTGGGTTGCTCGACCAACACCACCCTGCACGTGCCCGCGATAGCGCACGAGGCCGGAGTGCCGTTCGATCTGGACAGCCTCAACGAGATCAGCCAAGCGCACCCCGCATCTCACGACCATCAGCCCCGCAATCGCCCATCCGTCGGACGACCCGCCAAGCAAGAGATTCATCATATTCAGGATCTTGACGAGGCCGGCGGCATACTCAGCCGTAATGAAGGAGCTGAGCAAGAAGGGCCTGCTCGATCTGTCCGTGATGACCGTCACCGGCACGACGCTTGGCGAGAACATCGCGGATGCGCGAGAACCGCAATCCCGACGTGATTCATCCCATCGATAACCCCTATCACGAAGAGGGCGGCCTTGGCGATCCTCAAGGGCAATCTCGCGCCCGACGGCGCGGTCGTGAAGCAGTCGGCGGTGGATCCCGAGGCGTGGGTGTTCGAGGGCCCGGCGCGCGTGTTCGAGTGCGAAGACGACGCCGTCAAGGAACTGCTCGCGGGCAACGTGAAGAAGGGCGAGGTGATCGTGGTCCGCAACGAGGGTCCCAAGAGGCGGCCCCGGAATGCGCGAGATGCTCACGGCCACGGCGACCGTGTCGGGCATGGGCATGGGCAAGGACATCGCGCTTATCACCGACGGACGGTTCTCGGGCGCGTCGCGAGGGGCGTGCATCGGCCACGTTTCGCCCGAAGCCGCGTCCGGCGGCCCGATCGGGCTGCTGAGAGAACGGCGACATTATATCGATTGACATACCGGGCAAGCGGCTGGATGTTAAGCTCTCGGACGAAGAGCTTGCGGCGCGGCGCAAGGAGTGGAAAGCTCCCGAGCCGAGAGTGAAGGAGGGATATCTCGCGCGTTACGCGCGGATGGTCTCTTCGGCTGCAAAGGGCGCATATCGTAGAGTAGGTGTCGAGGTGTTGGGTGTCAGGTGTCGGGTGCCTGCAGACATCCCTAACACCCAACACCCGTCACCTGATCACCTGCAAGGAGTTTGCAACTGTGAAAATGAATGGAGCAAATGCCCTGATCCAGTCTCTTGGTGGATCAGGGGGTGGATATGGTATTCGGCATACCGGGCGGGGTGATGATCCCGATCTATGACGCTCTGTATGGCCGAAAAGACATCAGAGAACATGCTCATGCGGCACGAGCAGGGCGCCGCGCATGCCGCCGAGGGTTACGCGCGCGCGACCGGCAAGGTCGGCGTGTGCTTTGCCACTTCGGGACCGGGCGCGACGAACCTCGTCACCGGCCTTGCCAACGCGCACATGGACTCGATTGCCGATGCTGGCCATCACCGCCCAGGTGCGCACGACCGCCCTGGGCAAGGACTCGTTCCAGGAGGCCGACATCACCGGCATCACCATGCCGGTGACCAAGCACAACTACCTGGTGAAGGACGTCAACGACCTGCCGAGGGTCGTGGCCGAGGCGCTGTATATCGCCGGAACCGGCAGGCCCGGGCCGGTGCTGATCGACGTGCCGATGGATGTCTCGCTGGCGGAGATCGACTACCAGCCCGTCAAGGAAGTCAAGATGCGCGGCTATTCGCCGCACGTCGAGATCGATGAGTCGCAAGATCGACGAGGCGGTCGAAGCTGATCGCGCAGGCCGAGCGGCCGGTGCTCTACGTGGGCGGCGGCGTGATCACGTCGGGCGCGTCCGAGGAGCTGACGAAGCTCTCCGAGAAGACGCACATCCTCGTGGCGAACACGCTTCTTGGCAAGGGCGCGATTTCGGAGAACCATCCGCACTCGCTGGGGATGCTCGGAATGCACGGCACGGCCTACGCAAACCACGCCGTCCACGAGTGCGATCTGCTGATAGCAGTCGGCGCGCGGTTCGACGATCGCGTGACCGGCAAGCTGGCGGCGTTCGCGCAGAAGGCCAAGGTTATCCATATCGACATCGACCCCGCGGAGATCGACAAGACGGTCTCGGTGGACGCTGCCGTGATCGGCGACTGCAAGGAAGTCCTGGCGAAGCTGGTCGAGAAGGTCGAGCCGCGCGAGGAAACCGACTGGAACAAGCAGATCATGCAGTGGAAGAGCGAGTTCGCTCTGCAGTGTCCTGTCGATGGCGATGTGGCTGCTGCCGCAGTGCGTGATCGCGAAGCTCTCGGAGTATCACCAAGGGCGAGGCGATCGTGGTCACCGACGTTGGCCAGCACCAGATGTTCTCCGCGCTGTTCTATAAGGTGACCAAGCCGCGGCGGTGGCTGTCGTCGGGTGGGCTGGGCACGATGGGCTACGGTTTCCCTGCGGCCATCGGCGCGCAGGTGGGCTGCCCGGATCTGCCCGTGTTCGTGATCTGCGGCGACGGCGGGTTCCAGATGACCCTGCAGGAGCTTGCGCCCGCGGTGGAGCACAAGCTGCCGATCAAGATCGTCCTGCTCAACAACGGCTTTCTGGGGATGGTGCGGCAGTGGCAGGAGTTGTTCTGGAACAGCGCTATTCGGGCGTGGATATCTCGGTCCAGCCGGACTTCGTGATGCTTGCGGAGGCGTATGGCGCGGTCGGGATGCGTGTCGACCAAGGCCGATGAGATCGACGCCGCGTTCAAGAAGGCGATGGAGGTCACCGACAGGCCGACCCTGATCGATTTCCAGATCAGCCCGGAGGAGAACGTGTTCCCGATGATCCCCGCCGGCCAGAGCATCGAGGAGATGATGGTCAATCGGCCGAGATGAGGGAGTAGGGAATAGGGAGTAGGGAATAGAAGGGACTGCACTATGAGAAGACCAATGCAGCATACGATAACCGTGTTGGTGGAGAACAAGCCCGGCGTGCTTGCGAGGGTGTCGGGGCTGTTCGCGCGGCGCGGGTTCAACATTGAATCACTGGCCGTGAGTATCACCGACGATCCGACCGTCTCCCGCATGACCATCGTGGTCACGGGCGACGATTCCACGCTCGAGCCAGATCAACAAGCAGACCTGGAAGCTGATCGACGTCATCAACGTCATCGATTACAGCGAGATTCCCATCGTCGAGCGCGAGCTTGCTCTGATCAAGGTCAAGGCCGAGGTCGACGAGCGCGCCGGCGATCATGCAGATCGTGGACATCTTCCGCGCGAAGATCATCGACATCTCGCGATACGTCGTTTACAATCGAGGTCACCGGCGGCATAGACAAGGTCGATGCAATCGAGAACCTGCTGACGGCCGTATGGGATCATGGAGATCGTGCGCACGGGCAAGATCGCGATGGCGCGAGGCGCGCATACGGCGATGAACTGACCATGCGCCGTTCGGGATTTCGGATATGCAGTGCAGCAGACCTGATCGCGGGCCCGATACGAAGTGGTTGGCCAGGCTCAGTGCACGGTCGAAATCCCGAAACAGCGGTGTGTGGATATGAAGCAACTGATCGATCCGATGCAGTCGAGAGAGTGCTGCTGTTTCTGGCGGTGGCGGGGCCGCTGGTGGGGCTGATATTCGGCGCGCTGGTGGGCGCGCACGAGAAATGCGCCGCGCGGCGGGTCATCGCGGGCGTACTGCTCGGCGGCATCGGGCCGCTGGTCTACGGGATGTGGCGGCTCTACGGGGTCATCACGAGCGCGCTTGGTCTGGATTCGGTTGCGAACCTGTGTTTGCAGCTTGTTATGTTTGCGGTTCTGGGGGCAATACTCGGAATCGCCATTTTGAAGTATCGATCTGAAGAGACTGCAGGTAGGTCTAACCCGGACGAACTCAACTTCGAAAACGGAGAACGTAATGCCAGCGAAAGTGTACTACGATGCTGATGCAAATCTGGATGTGCTGAAAGGTAAGAAGATCGCGATCATCGGCTACGGGAGCCAGGGTCACGCTCAGGCGCAGAACCTGCGCGACAGCGGGCTTGACGTGATCGTCGCCGACCTGCCCGATACGGACAACTGGAAACTGGCCGTGGAGCACGGGTTCAAGCCCGTCACCGCCGCCGAGGCTGCCAAGCAGGCCGACCTGATCCAGATCCTGACCGAGGACGAGGTCCAGGGAGTCGTCTACAAGAACGAAGTCGAGCCGGGTCTCAGCCAAGGGCAAGACGCTTCTGTTCTCGCACGGGTTCAACATCCACTTCGGCCAGATCGTGCCGCCGAAGGATGTTGACGTGATCATGGTCGCCCCCAAGGGCCCCGGCCATCTGGTGCGCAGGGTCTATACCGAGGGCGCGGGCGTCCCGGCGCTGATCGCCATTCAGCAGGACGCGTCCGGCAAGGCCAAGCAGACCGCGCTTGCCTACGCGAAGGGCATCGGCGCGACCAAGGTCGGCGTGCTCGAGACCACCTTCGAAGAAGAGACCGAGACCGACCTCTTCGGCGAGCAGGCGGTCCTGTGCGGCGGATGCACGGCGCTGGTCCAGGCGGGGTTCGAGACGCTGGTCGAGGCCGGTTATCAGCCGGAGATCGCCTACTTCGAGTGCATGCACGAGCTGAAGCTGATCGTCGACCTCATGTATGAGGGCGGCATGGACTACATGCGCTACTCGATCAGCAACACGGCCGAATACGGCGACTACACCCGCGGGCCGCGCGTCATTACCGACGAGGTGCGCGAGGAGATGGAGTGCATCCTGGCGGAGATCCAGTCGGGCGAGTTCGCGCGGGAGTGGATTCTGGAGAACCAGGCCGGCCGGCCCGTTCTGAATGCCGCGCGCAGGCACAGCCGCGAGTCGATGATCGAGGAAGTCGGCGGCGAGCTGCGCAAGATGATGCCGTGGATAAAGAAGAAATAGTCGAAAGTCCAAAGTCGAAAGTCGAAAGTCCGGATTGGTGTCGGGTGTGGGGTGTCGGGTATTGAACCCGACACCTATCACCTGTCACCCGACACCTCAGGTTATGGTGATGACTACGAATGGTTGCGCCTGAAGGGACTGCAGCGGAGATCGCGATCAAGTACTTCGCGCAGAGGTATAGCTGCTCGGAGGCGGTGCTGCTTGGGTTGGCGGAGGCCAATGGGTTCGAGTGCGGCTGCATTCCGAGGATCGCGAGTGGTTTCGGCGGCGGGTTCGGAGGATGCGGCGAGGTCTGCGGCGCGCTGACCGGCGCGGTGATGGCGCTGGGGCTGAAGTTCGGCAGAGAGCGCCCGGAAGACGTCGATGCGAAGAATGCGCTCTATGTGAAGGTGCGGAGCCTGATGGACGCCTTTGAAAAGGAGTTCGGAAGCGTGCTCTGCATCGACCTGACCGAGTGCGAGATGCGCACGCCCGAAGGCCTGGCTCGGGCGAAGGAGCTCGACCTGCACAACAAGCTCTGCCCGAAGTTCGTTGAGTTCGCGGCCGAGACGGCGCAGGTCATTATCGAGGGATCGTAACCGGCGGAGGTGGAAGATGAAAGCGAATCGATTGTGGTCGGGATTGCCAGCCGTGATCGTGCTTGTGGCTTTCGGCAGTGTGGCCGCTTTGGCGCAGGGCTCCACTCCAGTCAAGTTCCGTTATCTCACCTACGACTTCTCCGTTGACATTCCGAGTCCGTATCAGCCGACCAAGCTTTCCGGCGAATCGGGCGGCGGATTGGAGCAGGACTATCTGTCGAACGGCCTGCTGTATATAGTGCTCGCCAGCGACGATGTCCATCCCAGGGACACCAGCGCCAGCACCGTGATCGAGATGATGTGTCAGATCGCGAACTGGCTGAGCGCCGGCGACCCGGCCGCCAACCTGCACGTGATCTCGACCGAGACCCGGCAGGGCCTTCCGGCCAGGGGGTTTGGAGTCACAGCCCACGACATCGGCAATCAGTCGAAGAAGGTCGGACTGGTCACGACGGCCCCACCGGAGATCAAGCAGATGTTCGGCAGCGAGGTGTATGTGGCTATCGCGCTGGTGCCGCTCAATGATCTGCCCGCGGTGGCGGCGGCGGTCGGCGTTGTCGGGCCGGCGAGCCGGTCGCGCGAAGTGGAAAACGCGGCGTTCCGGCTGGCGCAGACGATTGTGCTTGCGAACCCCGCCGTCGCGCTGCCCGCGGGGGTCTATGCGGCCATTTCGAGTGAGCCGGGTCACGCGAAGCCTCCCGCGCCGGTGGTAAAGCCCTTCAACGAGCTCAAGAAGGGTGAGATCGAGCTTGTCGGCATCGTGAAGTCGGTCGATGCGAAGGCCAAGAGCCTGGACTTGCTGGTCGGTCGGGTGGCGCAGTGCAGCAGCAATGGCGCACTGCTCGATCCGCCGCGGCTGAAGAGGGTCTTTGCGGACAGCATCCCGGCGGACGTGAAAGAGGAGGTCGTGCTCGTCGTAGTGGCTCCCGATACCGGCCAGGGCAAGCCGGTGACGGCCAGGCTGATGAAGGTGATGGATACGGGGGATTCGAAGCGGTAGAGAGCAACGGTTGTTGAGTGGTATTGACGCGTAACTTCTAGACGAGGTGTAGATCAGATGGCACGTAAGATTCGTATCTTCGACACCACGCTGCGCGATGGCGAGCAGTCGCCGGGCGCGAGTATGAATATCGAGGAGAAGCTGGAGGTCGCCAAGCAGTTGGCGAGGCTGAAGGTCGATGTGATCGAGGCCGGGTTCCCGATCTCCTCGCCGGGCGACTTCGAGGCCGTCAAGGCGGTCGCGCAGAACGTGAAAGGCCCCGCGGTCGCGGGCCTGTGTCGCGCCAGTGCAGCCGACATCGACCGCGCGTGGGAAGCCCTGCAGTATGCGAAGAAGCCGGTCATCCACCTGTTCATCGCAACCTCCGACATCCACCTCGAAAAGAAGCTCAGGAAGTCGCGCGAAGAAGTGCTGGAGATCGCCATCGCCAACACCAAGCGCGCGAAAGGCTACTGCGAGGAGGTCGAGTTCTCCGCCGAGGACGCCTCGCGCAGCGATTTCGATTACCTGTGCCAGGTGGTCGAGGCCGTTATCGACGCCGGCGCGACCGTGATCAACCTGCCGGATACGGTCGGTTACGCGATACCGAGCGAATACGGCGAGATGATCCGCCGCGTCATCGAGCGCGTCCCGAACTCCAAGAAGGCCGTCTTCAGCGTCCACTGCCATAACGATCTGGGGCTGGCGGTGGCGAACTCGCTGGCGGCGGTGGTTGCCGGCGCGGGGCAGGTCGAGTGCACCATCAACGGCATCGGCGAGCGCGCGGGCAACGCGGCGCTGGAAGAGGTCGTGATGGCGATCAACACCCGCGCCGACCTGCTGGGCGTCACGACCGGGCATCAACACCAAAGAGATCTATCGCGCGAGCAGGCTGGTCACCGACGTTACCGGGCCTGGCGGTGCAGGTCAACAAGGCCGTCGTGGGCAGCAACGCGTTCGCGCACGAGGCCGGCATCCATCAGCACGGCGTGTTGCAGGACAAACGCACGTATGAGATCATGGACGCGGAGGCCGTTGGTCTGGCCGAGAGCAAGCTGGTCCTGGGCAAGCATTCCGGCCGGCACGCGTTCGAGGACAAGCTGAAGTCGCTGGGCTATCATCTGGGCAAGCCGGAGTTGGACAAGGCGTTCGCGCGCTTCAAGGAGACCGCCGACAAGAAGAAGGAGATCTTCGACGAGGACCTGGAAGCGATCGTCGCGGACGAGGCGTATACGATCCCGGCGAAGTACGAACTTGCGTATATGAACGTGATGAGCAGTCTCGACGGCATCCCGACCGCCACGATCAGGCTGAAGTCCGAGGGCGGCGAGATCGTCGAGGCGGGGATCGGGGTCGGCTCGGTCGACGCGATCTACAAGACCATCGATAAGATGGTGGACGCGAAGTACCAACTGATGGATTTCATCGTCAAGTCCGTCACCGGCGGCACCGACGCGCTGGGCGAAGTGACCGTCAAGCTGGAGGCCCCGAACGGCGAGATATACACCGGCCGCGGCGCGAGCCTGGACATAGTCGAAGCCAGCGCGAAGGCCGTATGTCAACGCCGATCAACAAGCTGGTTCACTACGAGAAGCTGCGCGGCGATGGCGGGAAGCCGAAGGTGAAGGCGGTTCTTTAGTGGAGAGTGGAGAGTGGAGAGTGGAGAGCGGAGAGCGAAGAGCGGAGAGCGGAGAGTGAAGAGCAGGGCGCCGGTCCTGTGAGGCTGCGCGGCGAGCTGTTCATGCTTGTGATGTTCCTGCTGCTCTACACGGCGGGGCTTGCGTGCGGTCTCTTCGGGAGTTGGCAGTTCAGGTGGCTGAAACCTGAGGGCGCAATGATAGCGGGGCTGATCTGGGGAATCCCGTGGGAGCCCAGCTTGTTCGATGCCTGGCGGCGGGGGCGATCTCTCTTGCCTGGCGCCGTGGCCTTTCTGGGCTATTTCGTGCCGATGATCGCCATACTGGATTACCGGTTTCTTGACCACTTCCCGCCGGCCTTGCGGGGTAGCGTGCATCCATTACTGCCCTGGGATCCGCGGATCACGTTGGCGGTGGGGATTGCGGTATACGTGTTCCTGATCGCCAGGGCGATATGGCTGTATGCGAAGCGGCGGCGGGCATCAGTCGGTAGCGGGGTCTAGGAGGACGAGATGAACGCGCAGCCGAGACGTCTGATTCTGGCGCTCGTGGGTCTTCATGTCAGCGCTGCTGTGGGCGTGCTGGCAGCTATCGCCATGGCGGTGATCTCGCCTCGCGTTCGGCACGCTGTGACTCGCGCTACATGTCGGCGCTGCTCTCGGACGCGAAAGCTCCGGGGATGGGAGCGACGTCGGCTGCCGTATCTCTGGGCGGGTACGGCTTGATCGTCATATTGGCCGTGGTTGTCGCCGTGGTCTATGCGGTCGCGGCAGAGATCGTGGCCTGGGGACTGAACAGGCGCCGCTACTGGGCCTGGGTGGCGGGGATTGTCCTGGCCGGGCTACTGGTCCTGACGGGCTGGCACAACGTGATACACGTCGTCATGGGCGGGCTGATCCTGTGGGGCCTGCTCGACCCGGACAGCGTGGCCGCGTTCCGCCGCGCGCCGCAGACCCAGAGCCCGCGAGCCGACGACTGACAACTGATGACTAAGGACTTCCCCTATGGGCAGCCGTCGAGATAGAACGACTCTTCTTATTTGCCTCGTGCTGGTTCTGGCGACGCTGGCCGTCTACTGGCAAGTGTACGATTTCAGCTTCGTCCTGCTGGATGACCACGCGTATATCACCGACAACTGGCACGTGCGAGACGGGCTGTCGCTGCGGTCCGTGGAGTGGGCGTTCACTCAGTCGTATCAATCCAACTGGCATCCGCTGACGTGGATCTCGCTGATGGTTGATGCGCAGATCGGTGGGGTCGATCCTTGTGTCTATCACGTAACGAACGTCCTGCTGCACATTGTCAATACGCTGTTGTTGTTCGGTTTTCTGCTGTCCGCGACACGGCGCAAGTGGCAGGCGGGCGCGGTCGCGCTGCTGTTTGCGATCCATCCGGTGCACGTGGAGTCGGTGGCGTGGGTGACGGAGCGCAAGGACGTGCTCAGCACGATGTTCTGGTTGCTGGCGATGCTGGCGTATCTGCGCTACGTTGCGCGGCGCAGTGTCGGCCGGTATCTGCTTGTGGCGGCGCTGTTTGCACTCGGTCTGATGTCGAAACCGATGCTGGTGACGTTCCCGCTCACGCTGCTTCTGCTCGATGCATGGCCGCTGCAGAGGGTGGTCGAAAGTCGAAAGCCGAAAGTCGAGAGTCTGGATCCGGGTGGCTCGGTCCCTTCCCGCCCATTCCCTACTCACTACTCCCTACTCCCTCTTCTCGCGGAGAAGATCCCGCTGTTTGCGATGTCAGCGGCGTCCTGCGTGATCACGATCATGGCTCAGACTGCCGCGCTGTATACGGTCGCCAAGCTGCCTGTGGGCGCCAGGATATCGAACGCGCTCGTGGCCTACGTCAGCTACATCATCAAGATGCTGTGCCCGCTGAACCTGGTACCGATGTATCCCCATCCGGGGCGCGGGCTGCCGTTGTGGCAGATCGTAGGATCGGCGCTGCTGCTGGCCGCGATAACGGCCATCGCGATCAAATCGGCGCGACGCCGGCCATATCTGACCTTCGGGTGGCTGTGGTATGTGGTGACGCTGATACCGGTGATCGGCCTTGTTCAGGTCGGCATGCAGTCGATGGCCGATCGCTATACGTATGTGCCCCTGATCGGGCTATTCATCATTGCGGCCTGGGGAGTGCCGGAGGTCCTGGGCGCGCTGCGCGTGACGCGGCCGTCCCCGGTGTGGATTTCCGCCGGAGGCGCGGTTGCCCTGGCGCTGATGGTGACGGCGTACTTCCAGGTCGGCTACTGGCGGGACTCGACCGCCCTCGCGGAGCACTCGCTGGCCGTGAACGACAAGAACTATGCGGCCCATCAGCTTCGCGGATGCGCCTATACTGAAGAAGGCGACCGCGAGCGGGCCGTCATAGAGTTTCGCAAGGCTCTGCGGCTCGCTCCCTATGCGGCCGAGACGTCTATGAACCTGGCAGAAACGCTGTGCGACCTGGGGCGATACCGGGAGAGCGCCGACGAATACAAGCGTACACTGAAGATGCTGCCCGGCCATGGCGATGTCCACCAGCGGGCGGGAGAGCTCCTCGTGAAGATGGGCCAGCTCGATCGCGCAATGAAGCACTTTCGCATCGCGCTGAAGCTGGGGTATGAGTGCCCGGCCGTCTACGTCGATATCGGCGACATCTATGCCCGCAGGAGTGATCCGGTCAAGGCGAAGCGGTCACTGCGCCAAGGCGCTCAGGATCGACCCGAACGACAAGACGGCGCGGTATAGACTGGAGAGGGCGGAGCAGGTTATCCGGGAGCAGGGCGGCGACGCTCCGCGCTGATTAGGATGGGCTAAGGACCGTGCAATTTGGGTAGGCGCCGAAACCGAACCGATCTGCTGATATGCTTCCTGCTTGTCGCGGCGACGGTCGCCGTCTACTGGCAGGTGCACGGGTTCAGCTTCGTGCTGATGGACGATCAGGTATACGTCATGTCCAATCAGCACGTGCTCGGCGGCATCACGGCCAAGTCGGTGGCGTGGGCGTTTCGGACGAACTTCCAGGCCAACTGGCATCCGCTGACGTGGATCTCACTGATGCTGGACGCCAACATCGGCGGAGGTAAGCCGGGGGCGTTTCATGTGACGAACGTGGTATTGCACGTGCTCAACACGCTGCTGTTGTTCGCGTTCCTGAGGAGATCGACGCGGCAGACGTGGCCGAGCGCGGTTGTGGCGGCGCTTTTCGCGCTGCATCCGCTGCACGTTGAATCGGTGGCGTGGGTAACGGAGCGCAAGGACGTGCTGAGCACGTTTTTCTGGCTGCTTGCGCTGCTGGCCTACGTGGAATACGCAAGGCGTCCCAGACTGCGGACGTATATGCTGGTCGTGGCGGCGTTCGCGTTGGGGCTGATGGCGAAGCCGATGCTGGTCTCGCTTCCGATCGTGCTGCTGCTGATGGACGCCTGGCCGCTGGGAAGGGTAGTCCAAAGTCCAAAGTCGAAAGTCGAAAGTCGGGATCCGGGCCTGCGGGGAGTTGTGGAAAGTGGAAAGTGGAAAGCCGAAAGTCGCGAACAGGATGGCGCGCCCCGTTCCCTTCTATTTCCTACTCCCTATTCGCTACTCCCTCTTCTCGTAGAGAAGCTGCCGCTGTTTGCGATGGCGGCGGGATCGTGCGTGGTCACGGTATGGGCGCAGGGCAGCGGTGGCGCGATAGTAAGCGCCCACGCTATTTCGCTCGGGGAGCGAGTGGCGAACGCGCTGGTCGCCTACGTGGGTTACATCGTCAAGATGATCTACCCGCTGAACCTGGCGGCGCCGTATCCGCATCCATATAGCAGCCTCCCTGCCTGGCAGGTGATCGGCTCGGGGGTGCTGCTCGCGGCGGTGACGGCGGGGGCCGTCGCGTCGGCCAGGAAGGCGCCGTACGTGACCGTCGGCTGGCTGTGGTACGTGATCACGCTGATACCGGTCATCGGCGTCGTTCAAGTCGGTCAGCAGGCGATGGCGGACAGGTATACTTATGTGCCGCTGATCGGGCTGTTTGTCGTGATTGCTTGGGGAGTGCCGGAGGCCGTGAACGCGCTGATGGCGGGCCGGGACAAGGCGCGGCTGTCGAGGATGTGGGCGGTGCTGGCGGGCGTGCTGATTGTGGGGCTGATGGCCAATACATATCAGCAGGTCGGCTACTGGAAAGACAGTTTGAGCCTTTATCAGCGCGCGCTGGTAATCAGATAAGGACAACTACCTCGCGCACGTGGGGCGCGGCGACGCTATCGCGGCGACCGGCAAGTACGCGGACGCGGTGCCGGACTATATGACCGCGATCAAGCTGGCGCCGGGGCTGGCTGAGGCCCACCATCATCTGGCCGTGGCGCTGCTGCACCTGGGCATGCCGGGGGCGGCGGCGGAAGAGGCTGGAATTGCGCTCAAGCTTCGGCCGGGCAGCGCGGAGATAAAGGACGTTCTTAAGATCGCCCGCGCGCACATGAAGAAACCGAAAAAGGGGAACTGAGGACTGACGAATGGGACAGACGATAACCCAGAAGATACTCGCCGCGCACTGCGGCAAGGGCCGGCGTCGAACCGGGCGAGCTGATCAACGCCAGGCTCGATCTCGTGCTCGGTAACGACATCACCGCGCCGATCGCGATACGCGAGTTCGAGAAGATCGGCGCGGAGACGGTGTTCGACAAGGAGCGGGTCGCGCTCGTGCCGGACCACTCGACTCCGAACAAGGACATCAAGTCCGCGGAGCTGGTCAAGATCCTGCGCGAGTTCGCCCGCAAGCACAGTATCACCAACTTCTTCGAGATCGGCAAGATGGGCGTCGAGCACACGCTGCTGCCGGATGAGGGGCTGGTCGTGCCCGGCGACGCGATCATCGGCGCGGACTCGCACACCTGCACCTACGGCGCGCTGGGGGCGTTTTCGACCGGCGTCGGCTCGACCGACCTTGCCGTGCGCGATGGCGCTGGGCGAGACGTGGTTCAAGGTGCCGGAGGCGATCAAGTTCGTCTACTATGGCAAGTTGCCGCAAGTGGGTCGGCGGCAAGGACCTGATCCTCTACACCATCGGCAAGATCGGCGTGGACGGCGCGCTGTATTGCACGATGGAGTTCACGGGCGAGGCGATATCCGAGCTGGACATGGCGGGCCGGTTCACGATGTGCAACATGGCAATCGAGGCCGGCGGCAAGAACGGCATCATCGAGCCGGACGACAAGACGCTTGATTACGTCAAGCCGCGGGCCAAGCGGGAGTTCAAGGTCTACAAGAGCGACCCGGACGCGACCTACAAGGACGTGATCGAGATCGACGTGTCAGCAAGCTGGAGCCCATCGTGAGCTTCCCGCACCTGCCGGAGAACGCGAAGCCGATCTCGCGAGGCGACGGACGTCAAGATCGACCAGTCGGTTATCGGCTCGTGCACGAACGGCCGAATCGAGGACCTGCGCGTCGCGGCGGGGATTCTCAAGGGCCGCAAGGTGCACCCGGACGTGCGGCTGATCGTGATTCCGGCGACGCAGGAGATCTACCTGCAGTCGATCAAGGAAGGCTCACCGAGATATTCGTCGAAGCGGGTGGGGCGGTCAGCACGCCGACCTGCGGGCCGTGCCTGGGCGGGCACATGGGTGTCCTTGCCGAGGGCGAGCGGGCGGTCGCGACCACCAACCGCAACTTCGTCGGCCGCATGGGTCACGCGAAATCCGAGGTCTATCTTGCAAGCCCGGCAATCGCGGCGGCGTCGGCGGTTCTCGGGCGGCTTGGTAGCCCGGAAGAACTGAACTAACCTGGTGATGGGTGTTAGGGCCCCGACACCCAACACCCAACACCTGACACCACTCGTGAGGTTGCAATGATCAAAGGCAAGGTTCACAAATACGGCAGCAACGTCGATACGGACGTTATCATACCGGCGAGGTATCTGAATACGACCGACCCGAAGGAGCTCGCCTCGCATTGCATGGAAGACATCGACGCGGAGTTCGTGAAGACCGTCAGCCCGGCGATATCATCGTCGCCGAGGACAACTTCGGCTGCGGGTCGTCGCGCGAGCACGCGCCGATCGCGATCAAGGCGTCGGGGATCGGTGCGTGATCGCGAACACCTTACGCGCGCATCTTCTACCGCAACGCGCTCAACACCGGCCTGCCGATACTGGAGTGCCCGGAGGCTGTCGCGGGTATATCCAATGGCGACACGGTCGAGGTCGATCTTGAAGCACGGCAAGATCACCAACGTCACCACCGGCAAGACCTATCAGGCCAAGCCATTCCCGCCGTTCATGCGCGAGCTCATCGAGGTCGGCGGGCTGGTCAACTATACGAAGGCGAAGCTCTCGGAATCGCTGAGACGCTGAGGGAGCTGAGGCGCTGAATGAAACAGGAGTATGAGAAGCCGGAGTACGTGATGTCGGCGCTGACGTCCCAGATCATTGGGTGTGCCGTCAGGGTGCACAGAGCGCTTGGGCCGGGTTACGAAGAGGCATACTATCAGAAGGCGTTGATCATTGAGCTTACCGCAGCAGGGCTGCAAGTGCAGCGCGAAGTCGAGCTTCGATGTGTTCTACAATGGCCAGTTGCTTGGCACGAAGCGAGTGGATCTGGTGATAGATGGCTGCCTCGTCGAGCTAAAGGCGAAGAAATCGCTTGACGAGCTTGATGCGGCTCAGGTCCTATCCTATCTGAAAGCTTCAGGCTACCCGCTGGCGCTGTTGATCAACTTCGGTAACGTCCGGGTGCAATCCAAGCGATTCGCCAATACGCTGGAGCGTGGCCAAGTGACTGCACAGAAGAACTCAGCGCCTCATAGCCTTCAGCGCCTCAGCGATTCCGGAAACGAGGAACCACAGTGCCAAAGATAGCAATCTACGATACAACACTGCGCGACGGGACGCAGGGCGAGGGCGTGAGCTTCTCGGCTGAGGAGAAGCTCAAAGTCGCGCGGAAGCTCGACGAGTTCGGGGTCGCGTATATCGAGGGCGGCTGGCCGGGGTCGAACCCCAAGGATGTCGAGTTCTTCCGGCTCGCGAAGGACGTCGAGTTCAAAAACGCCAAGCTCGCCGCGTTCGGCAGCACCCGCCGGGCCAAGCTCGCCGCCGAAGATGACCCGCAGATGGTCAAGCTCATCGAGGCCGGCACGCCCGTCGTCACGATCTTCGGCAAGTCCTGGGACATGCACGTCACCGAAGTCTTCCGCATCAGCCTCGAACAGAACCTCGAGATGATCCGCGACTCGATCAAGTTTCTAGTCGCCAACGGCAAGGAGGCGATCTTCGACGCCGAGCACTTCTTCGACGGCTACAAGGCACAATCCGGACTATGCGCTGGCCGCGCTGAAAGCCGGCGTCGAGGGTGGGGCGTCCACGCTCTCGCTTGTGCGATACGAATGGCGGCGCGCTGCCGTCGGAAGTCGGCGAGATCGTGCGCGATGTCGTGAACGCGTTTCCTGGCATGGCCGTCGGCATGCATGCTCACAACGATTCCGGCCTTGCGGTCGCGAACTCGGTCGCGGCGGTGCAGAGCGGCGCCACTCAGGTGCAGGGCACGATCAATGGCTACGGCGAGCGCTGCGGCAACGCCAACATCTGCGCGATAATGCCGATCCTCGAGCTCAAGATGGGCCTCAAGTGCGTGCCCGATGGCTCGCTGGAGCAGCTTACGGCGCTCTCGCGCTGGGTCGATGAGATCGCCAACCGCATACCCGACGACGCCCTGCCGTTCGTCGGCGCGAGCGCGTTTGCCCACAAGGCCGGGCGTTCACGTGGACGCGGTTTCGAAGAACCCGGCCACCTACGAGCACGTCGATCCTGCGAGCGTGGGCAACGACCGCCGGTTCCTGATTTCCGAGCTTGCGGGCGGCAGCAGCGTCGTCCAGAAGGCGCGAAGTATCGATATCGACCTCACCAAGCAGTCGCCTGAGGTCAAGGCCGTGCTCGACCGCGTGGTGCAGTTGGAGCACGACGGCTACTCGTTCGAGGATGCCGAGGCCAGCTTCGAGTTGCTGCTCAAGAAGGCGATGGGGCAGTATCAGCAAGCTCTTCGAGCTGGTCGGTTTCAGGCTGATCGTCGAGAAGCGCGGGCCCGAGCGAGGAGCCGATCACCGAGGCCACGCTGAAGGTCGCAGTGGACGGCGTGGAGGCGTTCACGGTCGCGGAGGGCGATGGCCCGGTCCACGCGCTGGACAACGCGCTTCGCCTCGCGCTGAAGCAGTTCTACGGGCCAGGAGCTTGCCAAGATCAAGCTCACCGACTACAAGGTCCGCGTGGTCAACTCCAGTGAGGGCACCGCCGCGCAGCGTCCGCACGATCATCGAGTCGCGCGACGCGAAGGACTCCTGGAGCACGGTCGGCGTTTCCACCAACATCATCGAGGCCAGTTGGAGCGCGCTCGCGGACAGCGTCGAATACGGCCTGCTGAGGCAGAAGTGAGAGTCATCGTCGCCGATCAGGCAGGTGTCTGTTTCGGCGTGAAGCGCGCGCTCGACCTCGTCAATGCCGAGTGCGAGCGCGGCGAGCCTCTCTCCACGCTCGGCCCGCTATTCATAACCCCCAGGTCGTGCGCGATCTTGAGGCCAAGGGCGTGCGGGTCGCCCAAGGCGTCGAAGATGCCGATGGCGCGATCGTGATGCCTTCGCATGGCGTCCCGCGCGATGTGCTCGAAGAGGCCGAGAGCTGCCGGACTGCGTGTGATCGACGCCACGTGTCCGTTCGTCGCCAAAGTCCACTCACGTGTGCGCGCGCTCGCGTCTGAGGGCTACACGGTCGTGGTTGTTGGTGACGCGGGGCATTCCGAGGTCAAGGCGATCCGAAGCGCGGCCGGGGATGATTCGATCGTCATCAGCTCGGTCGATGAGGTCGATGAGCGCGACTGGCGGGGCAACAAGGTCGGGGTCGTCAGCCAGACCACGCAGACGCCGGAGCGGTTCGGAGAGGTGGTCGGTCAGGATCGCCGAGCGGGCGGCCGAGGTCGTCGCGTACAACACGATCTGCTACGCCACCCACGACCGCCAGACCGCCGCGCGCAACCTCGCGCCGAACGTCGAGGCGATGTTCGTCGTGGGCGGCCGCAACAGCGCGAACACGAATCGGCTCGTCGAGATATGCCGGCAGGCTGGCGTGCCGACGTATCACATCGAGACCGCTGACGAGATCGAGGCCGAGTGGGTTGCGGGCATGAGTGTCGTCGGCCTCACCGCGGGCGCATCGACGCCGGAGTGGATCATCGAGGAAGTGCGCAAGTGTCTGGAGGAGCTATGACGCCCTTCGATACGGTCCCTCGCTTCTTCGTCCTTCGACAAGCTCAGGATGCTCAGAAGCTCAGGACCTACTCAGGGCTAACGGTATAATGAATGGGCGGAATCATAGACAAGATTGAACCCGCAAGCATCGCCGAGGAGCTTGGCTGGCAGCCCGGCGACGAGATCGTCTCCATCAACGGCCACGAGCTTGCCGACCTCATCGACTATCGGTTCTACTCAGCTGATGAGCATCTGAGCGTGCTCGTGCGCCGTGGCGAGCAGACCGCCGAGTTCGAGATCGAGAAGGACATCGACACCGACCTCGGCGTCACGTTCGAGGACGCGCTCTTCGACGGCGTTCGCACCTGCGGCGCAAAGTGCATCTTCTGCTTCGTGGATCAGCTTCCGAAGGGCCTGCGCAAGTCGCTCTATCTCAAGGACGACGACTACCGGCTCTCGTTTCTGCACGGCAACTTCGTGACGCTGGCGAACTGCACCGATGACGACCTCAAGCGCATCGTCACCCAGCGCCTCAGCCCGCTCTATGTCTCCGTCCACACCACCGATCCCGCGCTTCGCGAGCGCATGCTCGGCAGAAGATGTCCGCCGATACTTGGACAGATCGATACACTCGCCGCGGGCAACATAACGCTGCACACCCAGATCGTGCTCTGCCGGGGGATCAACGACGGCGAGTATCTCGACCGCACCGTCGAGCGATCTTTCCGCGCGCTATCCGACGGTGCAATCCATCGCGATAGTGCCCGCGGGGCTCACTGCGCACAGGCGAGACAAGACTCCGATAGGGTCGATCGATGCCAAGTATTCTGTGGAAATCCTGTGCAAAGTGCGGGCCTGGCAGCATAAGTTTTCCACAGAATGCGGGACACGGTTGGTCTGGGCCGCCGACGAGTTCTACCTCAACGCGGGGCGCAGAGTGCCGAGAGCGTCGGCCTACGAGGGCTTCCCGCAGATCGAGAACGGTGTCGGACTTGTGCGCAAGTTCCTGGACAGCCGAAGAGTAGGGAATAGGGAACAGGGAATAGGGAATAGAAGGGAGTTCCTCGCCCCCACCGTCACGAGAGGGAGCAAGGTTAGGCACGTCTCATTGGTAACTGGGACGCTTGCGGCGCCTCTCATACGACGATGGGCAGAATCGATAGGCTCCGAGAAGCTCAAGATTGACGTCTATCCGATCACAAACCGCCTCTTCGGCGAGACGGTCACGGTAACCGGCCTGATCGCCGGGCGCGACGTGATCGAGCAACTGCGCGGCAAGCCGCTCGGTGATCTGCTGGTGATCCCGTCGGTCGCGCTTCGGGACGGCGCGTTTCTGGACGACGTGACGATCGGCGACATCGAGCGTGAGCTTGGCGTGAGGGTTCTGGTTTCGCCGCCGACCCCATCGGCCCTGATCAGGCTGCTGCGCCAGGAACTGACGACTGATGACTGACAACTGACGACTTGCCGTTGACCGCCAGTCCATTACGCGGTAGAATTGCGCATACGCGGGGGTGAATCGGGCCTGGTGGCTCGCCTGGTCTTCAAAACCTGTGTGACGTCTGAATAAGGCGTTGGGTGGGTTCGATTCCCACGCATCCCCGCCACACACAAGACGAATGGTTGCCGCAGAAGCGGCAACCATTCGTTTTGCGTGAGCACGTATACCTACCGTCTGCGTCTCAGCGCGTACCCTCCCGCCCCAACGATCCCGCACATCAACGCGAGAATGGAGCACGGCTCCGGCACGTCGGCCGGGGCCTGTGTCACGGTCGCTTCGTCAACTCTCAGCCCTATCCGGCCGATTGCGTCGCCGGCGAAGTCGTGGGTCTGGCCGTCTCCGAAGAAGCTGGACTCGTAATAACCGATCCCGCTTCCGCCGATGAAGCCGCCGTCGGCCTTGAGGGCCACCTTTCCCCACAGAGTCTCGTCCAGCCCGTCAGTGAGCGCGCCAACGAACGTGCTGAACTGAGGGTCGTCGGCGTTGCTTGACACCCAGATGGTGTTACCGACGTTGCTCAGCAGCCCTACGCCTTCGAACAGCGCCGACCCGTAGAGGTCGTCGAGCTCGAGGCTGAACCAGGTCGATAGCGGCTCGGCGAACTGCGAGCCGCCGGCGCTCTCGGCATTCCCGACCCATGTCCTCGACCCCAGCAGTTGATGGGCGTTGTCCTCGACCAGGACGGTCACCTGGCTGTGGCTTGTCACGCGCCATCCCGCCTGGCTGGGGGAGCAGATAGCCAGCACGAGAAGCAGCATCCAGGCGTGTTTCATCTCGACTCCTTTCCTGTCCTCTCGCACTCTCCGTGCGCCGAACGGGGACGATTACTGGCATTGCAAAAGTTGTGCCAAATACTGGGCGGGAAATTGCATAATATGGCGAGCGGACGTTTGAAGCGAGCAGGCGCGTCACACTTGAGCATGGGCACTCACATAGTTGACTTAGTTGGCTGCGTCAGAAGCCTGCCGCCGCCTCAACTGCCCGCATGCGGCGGATATGGCGTGCCCGCGCTCCATCCGCTGGGTGACCTCGATTCCGGCCTCTTCGAGCACGGCGCGGAATGCCGCAATCGCGGCGCGGGAGGGGCGCTTGTAGGGGATGCCTTCGACTTCATTGAAGGGGATCAGATTGATGTTGCAGAGGGTGCGATGAAGCAGCTTGGCGAGCGCGGCGGCCTGTGCGGGGGAGTCGTTGACGCCCGCGAGCAGCAGATACTCGAACGTGATCCGGCGTTTGGTGACATCGGCGTAGTCACGGCAGGTATGGATCAGCTCGTCCAGCGAATGGCTTGCCGAGATGGGAATGAGCTGCCGGCGGAGGGCGTCGTCGGGCGCGTGGAGTGAGATCGCGAGGGTTATCTGAAGATCGAGCTCGGCGAGCTTGCGGATGGCGGCGGGGATGCCGACCGTGGAGACCGTCATCCGCCGCATGCCGATTCCGACCTCGTCGTTGAGCAGGCGCAGGGCCTTGATGACGTTGTCGAAGTTCATCAGGGGCTCGCCCATGCCCATGAAGACGACGTGGGTGACGCGCTGTTCGCCGTGCGCTCTGCAGGGTAAGCGCCTGATCTACGATCTCGCCTGCTGTCAGGTTCCGCACGAACCCGCACGTGCCGTCGCGCAGAACAGACATCCCGCCGGGCAGCCGACCTGCGTGGACACGCACACGCTGACTCGATCCGCATACGGCAGCAGCACGCTCTCGATGGTTTCGCCGTCACCGAGCTTGAGCAGATACTTCGTCGTGCCGTCGGTGGCTTTGGACTCGGTGACGATCTGGGCGCGAGTGAGGGTGGCGATGCGCGCGAGTTCATCCCGCATCGCGGCGGGCAGATTCGTCATCTCCGCAATACTCGCGCGCGCTTTCTTATACAGCCAGTCCGCTAATCTGGCGGCCCCTGAACGCAGGTTGGCCGAGCTGTTCGCACAACGCAATCAGCTCGGCCCTGTCTAGTCCGAGTAGTTCCATAGTGTCTTGTTTCAGGGTCCATCCCTTCGCGTTCTGGATGCTGAAACAAGTTCAGCATGACAAGTGGTCCTACGCGTCGTCGCCCACGAACACCTTCCGCCTGACCTCATCAACGCTGGTCAGACCGGCGAGGATCTTCTCGGCGGCGTGATCGCGCATCGTCCTCATACCCGCTTCAAACGCGAGATCCCTCACCTGGTCGGCGGTCGGGTTGCTGATGGTGAGCCTGCGCATCTCCTCCGTGACGGGCATGACCTCGAACACGGCGATGCGGCCCGCGTATCCGCGCATATTGCACGTGCTGCAGCCGCTGGCCTTGTAGAACTGCGTCTGGCCCTCCATATTCTCCAACCCCAGTATCGCAAGTTCCTCTATTGTCGGGGTATACGGCGACTTGCACCGCGGGCACAGCGTCCTGACAAGCCTCTGCGCGAGCACGCCCACGACCGACGACCCGATCAGATACGGCTCCACGCCCATATCGATCAGCCTCGTGATCGCGCTCGACGCGTCGTTGCAGTGCAGCGTCGAGAACACGAGATGGCCGGTCATCGCCGCCTGGAAGGCGACCTCCGCGGTCTCCTGGTCGCGGATCTCTCCCACGAGGATCACGTCCGGGTCCTGCCGAAGGACTGCCCTGAGCTGCGCCGCGAACGTCAGCCCGGCCCGCACGTTCACCGCCGATTGGCTCACCCCTTCGAGCTCGTACTCGATGGGGTCCTCGCAGGTCATTATGTTGGTCTCGATCGACTTGATCGCGCTCAGTGCCGAGTAGAGCGTCGTGGTCTTGCCGCTGCCGGTCGGGCCGGTGACAAGCATTATACCATAGGGCTTGCGGATCAGCTTTTGGAACGTCGTGAACTCGCCCTCGCCGAACCCCAGGCTCTCGATGGAGACCTGCTGGGCGCCGCGGTCGAGGATTCGGATCACGATGCGCTCGCCATACTGTGTGGGCAGCGACGAGATTCGCAAATCCACCCTGCGGCCGGATATCTTCATCTTGATACGGCCGTCCTGAGGCAGGCGCTTCTCGGCGATGTCCATTTCGGCCATGATCTTGATGCGGCTGAGCACCGCGGGCTGGAGTTGCTTGGGCAGGTTGCGGATGTGCTGAAGGGCGCCGTCGAGGCGGTAGCGGATCTCGAGCGAATTGGCGCACGGCTCGAAGTGGATGTCGCTGGCTTTCTGCTTTACGGCCTCCTGCAGGACGAGATTGACCGTCTTGACCACCGGCGCCTGGATCGATCTGCCTGCGCTCCTCGGCGACATCGTCGGGCAGGTCGGTGTCACCGACTTGAATCTCGACGTCGCCGATTGCTTCCTCGATGCTGGCGGTGATGTCCTCGCCGCCGGCGCTGCCGTAGGCCTGTTCGAGCGCGGCCTGGATTCGCGGCTCGCTGGCCAGAACCGGCACCGCGCGTTTCTTCGAGCACCGCTGAACGGTGTCGATCGCCTCCACGTCCATTGGGTTCGCCATCGCGACCGCCACCTTCGACGAGGTCGCGCTGATAGGGATCAGATTGTAGGCGCGCGAGAGATGCTCGGGGACGAGCTTGACCACATCGGGCCGTATTTGGAAGTCGTTGAGCTGGATATAGGGCATGTCGAGCTGCAGGGCGCGCGCTTCGGTGACGTCGTCATCGTTGATCAGTGCGCGCCTCGAGCAGTATCTCGCCGAGCCGCTGATAGCTCTCCTTCTGTCGGTCGAGCGCCCACTCGAGCTGATCGTCCGACAGCGCGCCCGCCGTCACGAGCATGTCGCCGAGTCGTGTTCTAGGCAGCGTTTGCATTTGCTTCCCCCGTTGACGATCGATATTATGCGTTCCGCGATGTTCCAGAGCGGCAGCACCTCGTGCACGGCCCCACCGTCGATGGCGGCACGAAGGCAGGTCGAAGACGATGCAGGATTCCTCGTCCTGGGCGAGCGTGGTGCCGCCGGCGTCGGCAATTGCGCGCATTCCGTCGCGGCCGTCGTCACCCATTCCGGTCAGCAGCACGCCGATGCACTCGCGGCCGTAGAGCGCCGCCGCGGAGGCCATTGTTGCATCGGTGCGCGTGCGGAGCTTCTCGGGATCGTCCGTGACGTCTTCGATGTGCACGACGCAGGCCGATTGCTCGTCACGAGCCGGGATCGTGATTACGGTCCCGCCCGGCGCGACGAGGATCTCGGACGCGTGAAGCTCCTGACCATCGACGGGCTCGTAGACCGGCAGGCGGCACATCGTCGTTGAGCTGGTTTGCGAGAACTCTGGTGAAGCCCGACCGCATCTGCTGGACTACGATGATGGTTCCTGAGAAGCTGGCGGGGAATCTGGAGAGGATATCCGCGAGGGCCTGCGGGCCGCCGGTGCCCGCGCCGATCACGATGAGTGAACTCGGCATCCGCCGGTCGCGGACGATGGTAACGTTCTGTGCTCTGAGCATCCATGCAACTACTCCATCTGTCACGAGCCACGTTACTGTGTCATGCCTGAACTTGTTTCAGCGTCCAGGCCCAGCCCTGTCATGCTGAACTTGTTTCAGCATCCAGGGCCAATCCGCAACTCGTAACTCGTAATTCGTAATTGTCTTACGACCCACCCCCTTCCGTGGACACGCGGATGGAGCGGCCGTTCGTATCAATCTCTATTATGCCGTGTTTGTCCGTCCGGTATAGTGCGGCGCCGGTATTGCGCTCGGCCAATCTGTCCGTCACACCGGCGGAGGGCTTCGCTCCACTGAGAACGATCACCTCCGGCCGCACCATCGAAAGCAGTTCCAACGACACGCCCTTGCCCGGTGCGTACGAGCACGCTGGCGGTCAAGATCCCGGCCCGACCGGATCAGGGCGGACTCGTCCGCGGCGCTCATCACCGACGGGAAGAGGATGCTCTTTCCGCCGAACCTGATTCGAAAGACCAGTGGGCCGCCGTGATTTCGTCATCGCGGGCCGAGCGCCTCTACAACGACGTTTTCCGACAGCCTGAGCCTGTGGCCGCCCACGAGCGCGATTTCCGGGCAACTGGATCGCACTTCGCCTTCGCGAACGCCGCGTTCCAATCGTCGGTCGTGCCGGGCCCGATCAGCCTCGATACGCCGACCGACTTCTGCAGCGCCGCAAGCGCCAGGGCGCAGTCGGGCGTCGGGTCGGTCAGGATCACCGTCACGTTCCGCGCCGGTTCGTCTTTCAGCAGGTCGGCCAGCGCCTTCGCGCCGCGCGAGGCCGGGTCGATCACGACGATCTTGCCTTCGGGCGTGCGCAGGATGGCGGCGGCGCCGTAATCCGCGTCCAAAAACCGCGCGGACAGCACCGGCCCCTCGATCCCACGCTCGCTATGAGATCGAACGTAGGCGAGTAAGCCGCCGCCCACCACAAGAGCCACTATCACGATTATCGGCACGAGTCGTTTCATTCTTGCCTACATGTTAGTGGGTCGGCGTGATCTGCGACGGACAATCAGGGGGAATTTCCAATCGCGAAAGGTAGAAGTACAGAAAGGGAGAAAGGCCGAACAATTCTTTCTAGTTTTCCTGATTTCTACATTTTGCGAGGTTTATCTCCCTTCCGTGTTTTCCCATTCCGTGTTTCTGATCCTCCCTTCGGCAGGAGATTGCGGTGTAAGTGGCGTAAGATAGGTGGATTAACCCAACTATATGGGAAAAAGATAGCTGATATGCCGATACTTGGTGTGGGAACCGATATTGTGGAGACCGAGCGTATACGGATCGCTCTGCGAGCGGGACGGCTCGTTCTGTCGAGCGGGTATTCACGCAAGCCGAGCTCGATTACGCGCTCGGCAAGCCTTCGAAGTATCTTCACCTGGCCGCTCGATTCGCGGCAAAAGAGGCTGTGGCGAAGGCTCTGGGCGGTCCTTTCGGATGGAAGTGAAGTCGAAGTGGTCAACAACGCCAACGGCAAACCGATGGTGAACCTCTACGGCCGCGCCCGCGAAGCCGCCGGGAACGCGACCGTTCACCTCAGCGTATCCCACACCAAGCACTACGCCAGCGCGGTGGCGGTGGTGGAGGTGGGGGAATGAAGATCGTGCTTCGGGACGACCTGTTGGCACGCGCTCTGTACCTGCCGAAGCAGATGCGCGAGCTGGATAGGCGGGCGACGGAGGAATACGGCATCCCGAGCCTGATTCTTATGGAGAATGCGGGTAGGCGGTCTGCGACGAAGCGACAGAGATGCTCGATCGCGAGCACGCGTCTCTGCAGTAGGGCTTAGTGGTCTGCTGGGACCGGGCAACAATGGCGGCGACGGCTTTGTGGCCGCGCGTCATCTTGTACAATGCTGGCGCAGATGTCTACAGTCTTCTACTTCGGCGATCGGGCTGACGGCGAAAGGCGATGCCCTGACCAATCATCGAGATGGCCGAGAAGATGGGATCGGGTGCTTGCGGATGTGACTACTCGCGCGACATCACGCCGGCTTCGCGAAGTCGATGCTACAGGGCGAACTGGTCATCGATGCGCTGCTTGGGCACCGGCGCGAAGGGCGAGTCGTGACCGACTTCGCCTAGCTGACGTGATAGCCGCGATCAACGACGTGCCAGGGCATCCGTGCTTTCGGTGGACATTCCGTCGGGCATGGACGCCGATACCGGGCAGAGAACTCGGTGCTGCGCGTCACCGCGGCAGCGACAGTGACGTTCGCAGCATTGCCGAAGGTCGGCCTGGTGACTTACCCCGGCGCGGATCGTATGTCGGCGACTTGACGGTCGCCGACATCGGCATTCCGGATTCGGGCCGCTGCATGGCGTGCAAGCCTGAGCAGCTCGTCCGCTCTGGCTGCGGATGCGCATGTTATGCCCGCTTATGCCAGCGCGAAGGCGAACGCCCACAAAGGCGACTTCGGCCACGTCGCGATAGTCGCCGGCTCAGTCGGCCTGACCGGCGCGGCGACGCTAGCCGCGATGGGCGCGCTGCGCATCGGCACGGGGCTGGTGACGGTGCTTGTCCCGGAGTCGCTCAACGATATAATGGAAGTGAAGCTCACCGAGGCCATGACTATCCCCGTGCCGGAGGGCAAAGCCCGCGCGTTTGGGATGGCCTCGCTGGATAAGGTTCTGGAGTACATCGACAAGTGGGACTCGGCGGTGATCGGGCCGGGGTTCGGGCGCGATGAGGACACGATCGAGTTCACGCTCAAGCTCATTCCGCAAGCTCAAGAAACCCGCGATCATTGATGCTGATGCATTGTACGCAGTTTCGCGCGATCTGAGCGTCTTAAAGAAGTGTAAGGCGCCGCTGGTGATAACGCCGCATCCGGGCGAGATGGCGACGCTGCTCGGAACTACGGCCGACCAAGTGCAGTCCAACCGACTGGAGGTCGCGCGCGAGTTCGCCAAGGAGCACAAGGTCACGGTCGTGCTCAAAGGCGCGGGAACGGTGATCGCCGAGCCCGGAGGGCTGCGCGTATATCAACACGACCGGCTCCCCCGGCATGGCGACCGGCGGCACGGGCGACGTTCTCTCAGGGATGATCGGCAGGCTGCTGGCGCAGAAGAGCGAGGTCGCAAATGCCGCCTGCGCCGCCGTCTATCTCCACGGCCTCGCGGGCGAGATCGCTGCGAGGAAGCTGAGCGAGCCCGCCATGATCGCATCCGATCTGGCCGATTGGATCGGCGACGCTATCAAGGAGATACAAAGCGAGTTCGAGTAGGGCATCCCGGATCGGACTTCGGACCTCCGACCTCTGACATCGCTATCAAAGGAGTGATCTACCATTAGCACACGGAGAAGTGTCCTCATTCTTATCGTTCTACTGATCGCATTCTGCACTGCCGCGCTTGCCGCGCCGAAGACCGACGCGAAGGCCAAGCCCGAGGCCTGCCGCTAAGGCTGCGGACAAAGCCAAGCCGGACGAGGCGGCGAAACCCGCCAAAGAGAAACCGTCCGCGCCGACTCTCAAGGTCGAGAAGAAGGGCAGCTACGTCTACTGGTTCACCTTCAACGACGCCGACGGGGCGGCGCAGACCTCGCTGCCGGTTCGGTTCAAGGGCAAGTCCACCGATCTCGACCTCGAACCGCTCGGCGAGAAGTATTCCGGCGCGAAGCTCTTTGTGATGAACAAGACGAACGGCAACCTCGCCGATCTCGGAGCTATCCGCGTCGGCAGAGCACCAAGGACGTCGATCTGTCCACAGACGATTTCGACCACGTCCGCACCGTTCGCCTGCGGATAGTCGCCGAGGATGGCAAGCCCATCGAGAGCGCGATAGTCGATATCACCGATGGCATGAACGACGAAGCATGACCGCGCGTGGTCACCCCCGCCGATGAGGGCGTCGCCACATTCCACAACGTGGCCTCCGGCGAGATTTCTGTCAAAGTTGAGGCCGAAGGCCTGCGCAAGACCATCGATTCCGACATCGAAATCCCCGATAAACGCGCGGTTCCCGACTACGAGCAGGACGTCAAAGTCGCGGGCGACGTGTACACGCTTCCGATCAAGCCCAAAGCCGCAAGCCGAGGCCAAGCCGAAGAGCAGGGCCGGAGGCACGCTGTCAACGATATTCTCAGACCCTCGCCGGGTTCATCATTCTCGCGCTGATCATCGCGATAGTCGTGATCGTGCTCAAGTCCAGGGGCTTACCGGCAAAGTGCGCGCTTCAGGGGCTGGGCGTCGAGCTGCCCGGCGACGCGACCGGCCAGGCGATGCCCGGCGCTCCCGACGGGGCCGGCCATCGACCCGAACGTGTGCCAGTTCTGCGGTCAGCGCAAGGACGCCAACGGCCACTGCGCCTGCACGATCACTCCCGGCATGGCCCCGGCCGCCGCGCCGACCGCGGTCGCAACGGCGGGGCCGAGACTGGTCGGTTCGCAGGGCGTCTACGCGGGACATATATTCGAGATCACGTCGCCATCGATGGTCATAGGCCGCGAGGCCGACAATCCGATCCCGCTGCCGAACGACGGCACGTCCTCCCGCCGCCACGCGACCATTTCGCAGGTCAACGGCGGCTACTCGATCCGCGACGAGGGCAGTTCCAACGGCACGTTCGTCAACGGCGCGCGCGTCACCGAGCAGACGCTCTCGCCGGGCGACGAGATCCAGATCGGCGGGACGAAGTTTCGATTCGAAGTCTGAAGTCAGATGTCCGAGGTCCGAACAGGGCCGGAGGGGTCAGGCGACGCTTATGAGTTTGCACATACGGAGTTTGACCAGCATGAACTTTTGACTTTCGACTGGGGAAGCTATGGGCCGAATTCTAGATACACATTGGCCGGCGCGATTGGGCTGCTGGCGGCGTGGGTGATAATGGAGCCGACGTGGCTGATGCCGGAATCCACGATTCCCGGCGTCGAGCCGCGACGCATTCCCTACTACGGCGTGTTCCTTATCGGCCTGATCGCCGGGCTGCTTGCGGGACTGATGCTGGGCGTCGCCGAGGCGCTTTCGTGCGCGTCACGGCGCGAGGCGACACGAGCCATCGTGATCTCGGCGCTGTTCGGCGCGGGTGGGGGAGTGGTCGGGCTTACAATCGGGAACCGGTTCTACGCCACGCTGTCCAGCGCGGCGGATGCCGTAGGATTCCTGTCATTCCTGCTGCTGCTGATCGGGCGCGGGCTTCGGCTGGGCGCTGATCGGCGGGTTCATCGGGACCTCGCACGGCGTAGCGACCGGCAACCCCAAGAAGATGATCAACGGCGCGGTCGGCGGGTTCATCGGCGGTGGCTATCGGCGGCTCGGTGTTCGAGATACTGGTTTGGATGAACAAGCGGCGGAGTCTCCAACTTCCCGCCGTGGATGATCCGCTTCATCGCGTTCGGCGATCACCGGCGCGGCTATCGGGCTCTTCCTCGGCTTCGTCGAGGAGCTCACGAAGCAGGCGTGGCTGGTGCGGCTGGTCGGGCGCAACGAGGGGCAAGCGAGATACTGCTCTACAAGCCCAAGACCGTGCTGGGGCGCGACGAGTTCGCGGACATACCCGTCTTCGGCGATCCCGACGTCGCCGAGAAGCACGCGATCATCACCGCCGAGGGCAAGCGGCACCTCATCGAGGACGCCGGCTCGATCTTCGGCACGCATCTCAACGGCGCGAAGATCACCAAGCGCGAGCTGCTCTCCGACGGCGATCAACTTGAGATCGGCAAGACCAAGTTCCTGTATCGGGACAAGGCCACCGCGCGGTCGAGCTACATGCCGCCAGCGGCCGCGGTTCAGATACCGACCTCGCCCAACGTCTGCCCGTTCTGCGGCGCGCCCAAGGACGCCAACGGCAACTGCGACTGCACCGTCGGCGGCCAAGCCCGCGCAGCCGCGCGCAGGACCTCGGCAAGACGGTCCAGGATCAGATGACCCAGAGGCTCGACGGTTCGCAATCGGCGTCGGGGGTGACCAGGCCCATTCCCTCAACCCTCAACCCTCAACCCTCGGCCGCCGCGAAGCTAGTCGGCATGTCCGGCCCCTACGCCAGCACACGTTCGTGATCGACCGCGACATGTTCATAGGCAGGGAATCGACCAAGGACATCGCCCTGCCGCTGGATAACTCGGTTTCTCGGAACCACGCGCGCATAGCAATCGAGAGCGGCGCGTGCGTTCTCTACGACGACGGCAGCACCAACGGCACGCACGTCAACAACGCGAAGATCACCCGTCACCAGCTAGCGCCAAGTGACGTGGTTCAGATAGGCAGCACGAAGTTCAGGTTTGAATGCTGAATGGTTAATGTTGAATGTTGAATAGGGCCGCCCGCCGCTCTTCAACATTAACCATTCAACATTCAACATTTTGGAGCAGACACAATATGGATGACAACAGAACCCAAATGATTCCGCCGGACGATCCGAACAGGACGCGGATCGGCGGAATGGACCCAAACGCGACGCAGATGTCGGGCGGCGTGTTCCCGGCGGACGCCAACCGCACGCAGATGGCCGGCAGTATGCAGGCGCTTGACGGTCGAGTGCGTGCCGGAGAACGCCTACGCGCTCGCGACCGCCAACACCCGCCAGCACGTGCTCGTGAAGATGATCGGCAGCGGGATGGCGATGGGCGCGCGGATGCCACTCAACCTCTGCCTGATCCTCGACCGCAGCGGCTCGATGGAAGGCCCGCCGATGGACTACATGAAGCGCGCGTGCACGCTATGTGGTCGATCTGCTGGAGCCCAACGACGTGCTCTCGATAGTCGCCTTCACCGACCAGCCGGAGGTCGTAATGCCCGCTCGCGGCAGTCGTCAACAAGCAGCTTATCAAGCAGCACATCGACATGCTCCAGGTCGGCAACACGACCGACCTCTACGGCGGAATCCAGCTCGGCGCAAGCCAGATCGCGTCGGTCGCGTCGCCGGGCTACGTGAACCGCGCGCTGCTCTTCACCGACGGCGAGCCGACCGCCGGCACCAAGGATTTCGCCTCGATCGTCGGCCAGGTCGCGGAGCAGAAGACCGCGGGAATCACGATCACCGCGCTCGGCTTCGGCATGGAATACAACGAGGAACTGCTCGCGGCCATCGCCAAGCGCAGCGGCGGCAACTACTACTACATCACCCGCCCCGAGCTGATCCCGGAGATCTTCCGCAAGGAGCTCGAAACGCTGATGAACGTGGTCGCGCGCAACGTCAAGATGCGCGTGCACATGTCCCGCTGGGTGCAGGTGCGGCAGATCTACAACAAGCTCCCGACCTTCGGCCATCGCTCCGCCGAGGTCACGCTCGCCGATCTCGAACGCGGCCAGACCCAGACGCGCGATAGTCGAGCTCGAACTCGGCAATCGCGCCCGGCGGCAAGTATCGAGTCGCGAAAGTCGAGGTCGTCTACGACGACTGCGTCACCGGCCGCACGGAGTCGGTCACGGGCGATGTGGTGGTCGACTTCACGACCGACGAAAGCCTCATCGCGAGCGGCGTCAACCCGCAGGTGCAGCGTGAAATCGAGGTCGCCGAGGCCTCTCGCAACCTCGAAAAGACCGTGATGGGTATGCGCACGCAGCAGGTCTCGCCCGCCGACGCGGTCCGCGAGCTCGAAAAGACCAAGATGATGCTGGTCGACCAGGGCAAGACCCTGCAGGCGCAGGACATTCAGAGCGGCCATCGACCAGATCAAGCAGGGCGGCGGCGCCGAAAAGACCCTTATGGGCACAATCATCGACCTCGACCGGGGGAAGAGCTGATGGATATGGACAAGACCGCTATCGGCGTAATGGACGCCGGTGAGGCTACGCAGATGATGTCGGCGCCGGCCGCCAATGCGACGCAGATGGCGATGAACGTGGACTGCCCTGTCTGCCACACGCCCAACCCGCCGTCGGAGACCTATTGCATCGACTGCGGGTTCCTGCTCAGCTCGGCCCCCATTGGGCGTGGCGGAGATGCCCGAAACGCCGTCGATGGGCAAGCTCGTGACACCCGATGGCACGCGCGAGTTCCCGCTGAACGCCGGGCGCGAACACGGTCGGCCGCGAGAACGCCGATGTCCTGCTCGCGCACAACACCGTCTCCCGCAAGCACGCGACGTCACTGTCGAGGACGGTCGACGCCTACGTCGAGGACTCCGGCAGCACGAACGGGACCTGTCGCGGGCGTCAAGGATCGCGCCGGGCGAGAAGGCCGAGCTCACCGACGGCTGCGAGGTCGTCTTCGGCAGCTTCGCGCTGAAGTATCGAAGCAGCGGAGAGCGGAGAGCAGAGAGCAGAGGGCGAAGGGAGCGAAGAGCCAGAGAGTCGAGAGCGATGAGCCAAGGGCGGAGAGCGAAGAGCCGAGGCCGGAGAGCGAGAGTCTGGCGAGGCCGAAGCGCCGGCGTTCGATCTGGGCCCTGCGAGCCGGCTGCCGAGGAGGCCGAGGCAGCTCCGTCGAAGAGCCGGTCGCGGCCGTCGGTCGAGCTGGTCTCCAAAGACGGCGCGCTACAGCTTCGATATTCACGACGGCGCGAACACCATCGGCCGGCGCGAGGGCGACAACGAGATCGTCATCCCTGATCCCTACTGCTCCGGCCGCCACGCCGATCTCGCATTCGCCGACGGCAAGTTCACGCTCACCGACGTCGGCAGCACGAACGGCACGTTCGTCAACGGCGTCAGGCTCGACATCGAACGCGCCCCGCGAGCTTGCCGACGGCGACGAGATCACGCTCGGCCGGACAGTTTTCATGATCATTGACAGATTGACTATTGAATATTGGACTATGACCTCGACAGCTGGAGTCGCCTTCAATCGTCAATAGTGCAATGCTCAATAATCGAATCGCCTTCGAGGTGGCCTAGATTGGCGAGATGCGAGATAACCGCTAAGATCAACACCGCCGAGCTTGTCAAGCAGTGGGAAGAGCGGGCCGAACAGGCGCGCGGGATCGTCGTCGAGACGCTTCTCGGCGCGAAGACCGACCTCGGCTGCGTGCGCGAGAACAACGAGGACAAGTTCGAGTTCTTCCAGCCCGACGACGAAGACGTGCTCGCGACCAAGGGCTCGTTCTATGCGCGTCGCCGACGGCATGGGCGGTCACGCGGCGGGCCAGATCGCAAGCGAGATCGCGCTCAAGACCGCCATCAGCGCCTACTATGCCGACCCCTCGCCGATGGTCGAGGACTCCCTGCGCGCCGCCGTCCAGCAGGCAAACGGCCTCATCTACGACGCCGCCCGCGCCATCTCCGAGCGCAACGGCATGGGAACGACCATCACGGCGCTGGTCGTAAGAGGAGAGGAGGCATTCATTGCGCAGGTCGGCGACAGCCGGCTGCTATCGCCTGCGCGGCAGCCGTATCGAGCAGCTCACCGACGATCACTCCTGGGTCAACGAGCAGGTCAAGCGCGGCGCCCTGACCGTCGAAGAGGCCGAGATGTCGCCGTTCAAGAACGTCATCACCCGCTCGATAGGCAACGCGCCGAGCGTGGATGTCGACATATTCACCGCAGGAGCTCGAGGCGGGCGACCAGTTCCTGCTCTGCTCCGACGGCCTCTCCAACGAAGTCACCGTCCGATGAGATGCGCGACGCGATGAAGACGCAGCTCGCCCTCGCAGGCCGCGTGGGATCTGGTCGACCTCGCGCTCGAACGCGGCGGGCCGCGACAACTGCACCGTGCTGATCCTCAAGATACGCGATATCTGAAGAAGGAACAAGAAGAAGAAGGGCCTGGGCGCGCTCTTGGGCCGGGGGTAGGGGTTAGTTGTCTACCGGCTCCACCAACACTCTTGGCAAATACGAGATCATCCGCGAGATCGGCCGCTCGAACGACATCGTCTATGAGGCCTACGATCCCGTGCATCAACCGGCGCGTCGCTCTCAAGGAACTCGCAGTGCCGCCGAACGTCACCGGCGCGCAGCGGCGCGAACGGATCGAGCGGTTCTGGCGCGAGGGCAAGGCCGCCGGCAAGGCTCGCTCACCCCAACATCGTCACCGTCTACGAAGTCGGCAAGGAGAACGACCGCTACTTCATCGCGATGGAGTTTCTCGACGGCCAGACCCTGCGCGACGTGATCCAGGCCGGCGGGCCGCTCTCGATCAAGGACGCCGTCAACTACGCCCTCCAGCTCTGCTCGGCGCTCGAGTACGCGCACGAGCATGGCGTGATCCATCGCGACGTCAAGCCCGAGAACATCCAGGTCCTGCCGGGCGGATTGATCAAGCTTACCGATTTCGGCATCGCGCGGCTGATGGGCGAGTCGCCGATCACTCAGGATGGGCAGGTCTTCGGCACGCCGAGCTACATGTCGCCGGAGCAGGTCGCGGGCAAGAGCCTCGACGCGCGCTCCGACATCTTCTCGCTCGGCGTGGTGCTCTATGAGATGCTTGCCGGGTCCAAGCCGTTTTCAGCGGCGACAGCATCGTCACGGTCACCTATAACATCATGAACATGGAGCCGCCCGCCTCCGCCGGGAGCGCCGCCGTGGCTGGTCGGGGTGATCCGCAAGGCGATGGCGAAGGACCCGAACGCGCGCTACGCGTCGGCCGACGAGATGGCGGAGGACCTGCGCGAGGAGAGGTGCGCGGGGGTGTTCATGCCGCAGGCCGAACGGCTACGGCGCGTATCCGTCGCCGTTCGGCGGCGCGTCGCAGGGGCCGTTCCAGCCGCCCGCCGGGCGCGTATCCGCCCCCGCTCGGGGGGCAAGCGGGCGTCCCAGGCCCATGACGCCCTACGGAACGCCGATGCCCTCACCGGACGCGGGCGCGGCTGCCGGTGGCGGCGCCGGATCCGTTTGCTCAGCGCGTTCCTCAGGCTCCGACTCCCGCGCCCGGACCGCCCGCGCCGATCATGACCTCCGAGACCCGCAACTTCCTCGGCGTGTTCTGCTGGTGATCGGGTTCGCGGCGATGCTGGTGTTCGCGATATGGGCGGTGAACCTGGCATTCAACAGCTACCAGAGCACCGTCACCAGCGAGCACGCCGCGCGTTATCTCGATCAGGGCACCAAGCTGTACAACCAGGGCAACACTGATGGCGCGATCGAGCAGTGGCGAACGCGCGATTCGTGTCTCGCCTGACTCCAAAGAGGCCAAGGCCGCCGAGGATAACGTCTTCAAGGCGCTGGTGAACCGCGCCTATCACGACCGCGACCCAAGGCGGCGGCGGCTACTCGCTGATGGACGAGGCGCAGGAACTCATCGAGATGCGGCCCAAGGCGCCCGAAGGACACTACTACGCCGGCCGCGCGTTCGAGCTGCAGAGCGACCTGCGCGAACGCCAGGGACGAGTATCAGAAGGCCGTGCAATACGGCGGCAATGACCAATACGCCATCGCCGCGCGCGAGCGCGTCACCGCTATCGACGCCAGCAAGCCGCGCCTCCGCGCCCCAACCGACACCGACCGCCCGCCACCGCCGCCATCCGCTCCCCGGACAACTCCGGCGTTCCGTTCGACCGGCGAAGTAGCCAGCCAGAGCAGATACGTCCGGCGTTCCGTTCTGATCTGCGGCTTCGTGCAAGTGAGTCTGCCATTGTAACCTTAACTGCAGCAAATCGTGGTACCATGTAATCGTGAGCGAGCCGGGTGATCGCTCCGAGCAATCGGCGAGGAAAGTCCGGGCTCCGCAGGGCAAGGTGGTTGCCAGCGGCAACCGTGTCCGCAAGTCGGATTAGGGAAAGTGCCACAGAAAAGAAAACCCTCGGCCGGTGTTGGGTGATGGGTGTCAGGTGTTGGGTGATTCGGTCGGGGTATCCACCCCGCTAGCCCTGAGTAGCGAGGAACGAGCGTATCGAAGGCGTCGCGGTCCTCAGCACCTGGCACCCGGAACCTGAGACCTCCGAGGAGAGCTGAAACGGTGGTGTAAGAGACCACCAGCTCCGTCGTGAGGCGGAGGCTTGGTAAACCCCACCTGGAGCAAGGCCGAATAGGGGAGGGTTGAAGCTGCCCGCTGACCTCCCGGGTGTCGCCGCATGAGCCGCGCAGCAATGTGCGGCCTAGATAGATGATCGCCCCAGCCGCCTACGGGCGGCTGGACAGAACCCGGCTTACAGGCTCGCCCAGTTTAGAGATCAGAAGTTAGAGGTTGGAAGTTAGAAGGAAGAGCGCCTCACGCGTCATCGAGAACCTGGTACGATTACCAGTTTTCGAGGCGGCCCACGGTCAGCCGCAAGATGAAGGGCCTGAGCACAACACTTCAATGGAGAAGATGATGAGACTGTGTGCAATTGCGGCAGCGCCGATGCCGGTTACTGGCAGTGGCCGACCCGCACAAACACAGAGCCGGGTCGCGACATGGCCGATGCATCGGGCAACAATGGCAACTGGATCGGCACGCCGTACCCGATAGACGATCCCTACTACCTGACCAGAGCCGGGGAGTTCCAGAACTCCTACAGCGCCTACGGCACATTCGACCAGGGCGGCAACGTCAACGAGTGGACCGAGACTCTGTATCAGGACGGAAGCGTCTATCGCTGCACGCGCGGCGGTAACTACGGAGAGAGCAGATACGTCGCAAATGCCGCGTGTCGCGACGACCACGCTTACGCGACAGGCGAGGGCGGCGGTCTCGGATTTCGTCTTGTCAACATCCCTGAGCCGTCGTCCATCGTCACTCTGCTTTGCGGGTTAGCGGGACTGGTGGGTATGCGACGACGCAGGAACTAGCGCTCGCCTGGTGCGTGGACAAGGGCTTACGGCGACGAACGCGTGGCGCTACTCATACGGTACGCGCTGCTTGGCGCAGTTGGGCCAGACATCGCTCTCGAACTTCCCTTTGTCCACGTACCATTCATACATCTCTTTGTGTGTGGAGTACTGGCCCTTAGTCTTCAGCCCCGGCGACCGGGCTTTCAGGTGTCCGTCGCAGTAGACGTAGTTGCTCAGCCGGCCGTGCCAGGGGCGTCCGGCATCCGCGACATAGGGCGATGTAAGCAGCGGGTCGTAACCTTTCGCGCCTGTCCAGTTGCAGCAGCGGTAGATGTAGACGTAATAACCGATCCCTTCCCATCCGTAAGTGAGGGGCAGCCCCTCGAACAGCAAGATGGTCTTGCTTGGGAGGGACACGCGGTTCGGGCAGACGCCGGTGAGCAGCCCCGTCTCCGGCGAGCAGCACGACGGGTAGTCCACGTCAATCCTATCACGCAGGTAGCTGTTCATGCAGTACAGTCCGCGGACCGTAGACAGAGCTCTTCCAGTCCGGCATCAGTGGACAGCAGAACACGGAGCGGCTGCCGCGCTGCTTGATGTAGGGGTTGATGCCGCCCGCGGGTGAGGTCTGAGACCAGTAGGACCGGTCACCCACGAGTCCACCCGGGGCCGGCCAGCGATCATTCCAATCCTGGGCGTAGGTGTGGAACGCGTTGGCAAGCTGCTGGAGGTTGGACGCGCACCTGGTCTGGTAGGCGAGCCTTCTCGCGCGAGCGAAGACGGGGAACAGGATTCCCGCGAGGATAGCCAGACACGCGACGATCACCAGTATCTCCACCAGTGACCATCCTCCGCCGCATCGTTTCCTGGAGGCGACACGCCCGCAGTGCAACTGCATTACTACCAGCCCGCTTCGTGCATACTACCGAAATGCTGAGCTAGTATAGCGAGCGCACACTCATTCCGTCAACGGAACGGTTGTTCTGAATTAGTTATGGCGCGTTGATGGCGCGTTCGACTGAGGTAAGGTACTGCGCCGCCCGATTGCCGAAAGCCGCGACAATCAGCGACAGTATCCACGTGAACGCTGCCAGAGCGGCAATGTCAAAGCGACCCTGCCAGGCGCTAAGCAGCATGACCAGCGAGTTCACAATCCACAGCCACCGTGCAATCGACGCCAGCGCGGTCACCCTTCGCCGCGCATCACTGATCCGGCCTACTTCCTTCTCCACCGCACCGCCTCTATGCCCTTGCCGTAGCTTCTTCTCCATTACTAGTGTTCCGCATTCCTGGCCGGAAGTGCTATCATGGAGGCGCGAAATCATAACCGGAGGATCATACAATGGCATTCAAAGCCGGCGACAGAGTGAAGATCGCTGCCAGGGAAGTCACCGCCGACGACGAGAAGAGCGGCCTCTACTACTCATACTTCGGGGGACTGACCGGCGCGGTCGATGCGATCTATGGCGATGGCTCGATCTGCGTCAACGTCGATCTGGAGTCCCTGACCGCACAGGCGCGCGACCGGCATCTGGAGATGCAGGAGGCCGAACGCAAGAAATGGCTGGACGGGCTGTCCGGCGAGGCGCGCAATCGGCTTACTCCCGAACAGAGACAGCTCAAACTCAGCTACAAGGTGCTGGTATCCAAGAATGACCTCGAACCGGCCAAGGGTGGCAAGCCCGAGGGCGGAAAGAAATCGGCCAAGCCCGCCGAGAAGACCGAAGACGACGCGCCGTCGGCCAGGAAAGGTCCCGCGCGCGCGCCCGATCCGAAACAGGCTCCCGGTGAAGACGAACCCCCGACGCGCCGCCCAAGCGCGGAAGACCTGGCCAAAGCCGAAGAAGAGCACCTCAAGTCACTTCAGAGCAAGTCCTAGCGCCACGGCCAATAGTCAATAGTCAATTGTCAATTGACAATTGACAATTGCAGATCGCCCCCGTTTGGCCACGACCCCAAATCTGGTACATATCACTCCGTAGAACGAATAGCGTATGCTTTGGCCCGGATTGGATCGGAGTCGTGGAGCGCGGGGATGGATTGTCCTCTGGGGTAGTTCAGGTTTCCGCGCCTGGTAAGTGTTGGGGGAAACTCGGGCGCGAATCAGGCAGGCACGTCACGGCCGGCAGGGCTTCGGGAGCAGCGGCGCCGTTGCGTCGATCGAGGCCCGCGTCGATCCATTCTGGGCCATCTCCACAAACCAAAAAGCGCCCGGGCGTTCGCCCGGGCGCCGTAGTTTACAGTTCCACTACCAACGTCGGCCGCCGCCGCCACCACCACCGCCGAACCCGCGGCCCCCACTGGGTCGCTCGGTCCGTGGACGCGCTTCGTTGACCGTAAGCGTTCTGCCACCCAACTCCTGCCCGTTGGTGGCTTCAATGGCTGCTTCCATGTTCTCCTCGGGAATGTCCACGAAGCCGAACCCTTTGTTTTCGATGACCCTGATCTCACCGATCGGGCCAAAGGGCTCGAACATCTCGCGGAGCTCATCCTCCGAGGTCCTGTAGGGCAGGTTGCCTACATACAGCGATTTGTTTGCCAAATTGCTCGCCTTCTTTCTGGGAACGCTTCCCACGGATTCTCTCAGGCTGGATGGGAGCAAGCTGGTCCCCAGCACGCACACCAGCCCCGATGCATTATATTACGTGAATCGGAAAAAATCAAGAGCTTGTTTGCCTAAGAATTCAGCATTTTCTCGAACACAATAAGGTCGAGCCAGTTCTCGAACTTCCGGCCCACCTCGCGCATAACGCCGACCTGCTCAAATCCCAGCTTCGTATGAAGCCGCGCGCTGCACTCGTTGCCCGCAACCACCAGCGCCAGTATCGCGTGGAATCCCTTCTCTCGCGCGATCTCGATAAGTCTGCCAAGCAGCGCCGAGCCGATCCCCCTGGCCTGATACTCCGGGTCAACGTAGACGGCGTTCTCGACCGTGTGCCGATACGCCCGCCGCGTCCCGAACGGCTTGATCTCCGCCCAGCCCGCCACCTTGCCATCGATGGTCGCCACTATCACCGGGTAGTCGTCAGTCCGGTCGGAGAACCAGCGGAGGCGGTCCTGGATCGTTTTGGGCTCGATATCGAACGTGGCCGTGGTGTTCGTGATCGCGTGGTTGTAGATGCGAGCGATCTCCGGCACGTCGTGCTCCACGGCTCCGCGTATCAGCGCCTCACTCACGCCGTTCCCTCATGCTTCCGTGACCACAGCGACGCAAACTCCGCGCCGATTATCGCTATCACCGCCGAGTAATCCAGCCACAGCATAAGTAGAATTACGCTCGCCAGGGAGCCGTAGACCTGGTTGTGGCCGGGGAAATGGACGACGTAGAACGTGAAAACGTGCTTGGCGATCTCCCACATCACGCCCGCGAATACGCCCCCAACCAGCGCCGTTTTCCAGCTCACTCGCGCGTTCGGCAGGATCTTGTAGATCATCACGAACAACGTGATCGATGCCAGCGCAGGCAGCGGATACTTCAGCGCCGGCGTTATCTCCCTCAGCCATAGCAGATACGACACGTCCGTCGATCCGGCGATGCGTATCAGTGCCGAGATCCCGAACGACAGCACGCCCAGAACGGCAATCACCAGCAGAGTCAGCAGCGCTATCGCGCGCCGCGTGATGTAGGCGCGCTTGGCCGTGGCGGACCATGCCAGGTTCATCGCCTGTTCCAGCACGACAATGGCAGATGTTCCCGACCAGAGCAGCACGACGAGTCCGATGCCGGTGGCGGCGTTCCTGCCGTGGATCATCTGGTCAATGATCGCCCGCGTGCTCTCGCCCACCACGAACTTCCCAACGGACCGAGCAAGGAGCGCCCCCGCGTTCTCCGGCGAACCCACGAAGAACGCCAGCACGCCGGCCGCCAGCAGCAGAAGCGGAAACAGCGAGAGGAACCCGTAGAAGCTCACCGCCGCCGCCAGCAGAAAACCGTTGTCGCCGGAAAACTTCCGCCAAACCTCGCGCGGCAGCGAAAACCTGTCCCTCAGCGACACGCCACGCTCCTAATCTCTCTTCCCGATCACGCAGACCTGCGCCGTGCCATGGTCCGCCCGATCCGGATAGTAGGCCTTGATCGTGAACTTCAGGTCGGGCGTAGCAAGCGGGCCGTCCAGGGCAATCGGCCCCATTCGGAACTCACCATTACTACCCGCCGACAGGTTCTGCGACACCACCTCACCCGCGAGCTTCAGCAGGCCGTTGAGCTGGTTCGAATACGTGATCGTGACTTTCACCGCGGAGCCCGGATCGGCCTTTCCCTTCACCACGATCGCCCGCCGCACCGTCGCGCCGTCGGTGGGGCTCGTCAGCACGATCTTGCCCTCACCGCTCGGCGGAACTGCGCTCGCCTCCGGCGTTTGCGGCGCGGGTGGGGGAGTGGGCGCCGGCGCGGGAGCAGGCGGAGGTGGAGAGGGCTTCTTTGGCGCGGGCTCCGGCGCCGGAGGCGGCAGCTTGGCCGGTTCGGGCAATGGCGCCGGGCCGGGCTTGGCCACTCCGAGCGGCGGGATGGTTGGAGTGAGCCTTTCGGGATCGCCGACCGTCACCAGCCTCGCCGCCTGCACGGGCGGTGCATGCACCTTGCCCATGCCCATGTAACCGACCAGCGGCGCGTTGCGAACGGTCTTCCCGTCCGGCACCTTCACCGACCCGTGATACGCGCCCGGCGAGACCTCCTTGAGATAGACTGTGGAGATCAGGTTCTTCACGGCGAACGCCGCCTTCGCGCCTGATGTCCCCGCGAGATCGACGGTTATGATGTCCCCGGCCTTGAGCGGAACCGGCGCGGAGAAAGTGATCGAGTTGATCTTGGGAGTGGATGTGTGCTTGGGCGCGGCGTAGGTGGCCTTCATCGAGACGGTCTCGCCGTTGGTGATGGTCACGACGATCGCGTCGCCCACCGCGAACTCCCTCAGCATCGCCGCTTTCGCCTGACCGCCCGCCGGCCCACGGATGATGGCGGTGTTTTGGCCGCGTTTGACTGAGATGACCTTCCCATCCACGCGCACGTCAACCGACGCCGCCCCGGCCGGCGATTTGACGACCGTCCCCTTGATGACCTCGGTGTCGCCGGCGCACACGGACGCCAACAGCAGGCTGCAAACCGCGATTGTGATAAGGACCGATACTGCTTTCATCGACAAGCCCTCCCTGGCTCGTGTCATGCTGAACTTGTTTCAGCATCCACGCCTTGACCCTGAAACAAGTTCAGAGTGACACTGGGCCGCTTGTTTGTAACTTCTCTATTGACAAACCAATCCCTCCTGTCTACAATATCTTGGCACTCAGCACTGCTGAGTGCTAACGAGTCTGATATGAGGCCGGAGACGCGTTTCGCAACCTCCAACCTCTAACATCCAACTTCTAAAACGGAGGTGAGACACACACATGATTAAGCCTTTGGGTGACAAGGTGGTCGTGGAGCCGCTGGAGGGCGAAGACAAGAGCCCCGGCGGGATCATCCTTCCCGACACGGCGAAGAAGAAGCCGCAGGAGGGCATGGTGATCGCGGTCGGACCCGGCCGGATTCTCGACGACGGCAAGCGCGCCGAGATGGCGGTCAAGAAGGGCGACAAGGTCATCTTCGCCAAATACGGCGGCACCGAGGTGACAGTCGAGGGCAAGGACCTCGTGATCCTCGACCAGGACTCGATCTACGCAATCGTCGAGAAGTAGAGACAGTCGGTTCCCCGACTTTCAACTTTCAACTTTCGACTTTGAACTAGAACCGGAGGTTCCTTATGGCAGCTAAGATCATAAAGTTCGACGAAGAGGCTCGCCGCGCGCTGGAGCGAGGCGCGAGCATGGTAGCGGCGGCCGTCAAGGTCACGCTCGGCCCCAAGGGTCGCAATGTCGTTCTCGACAAGAAGTGGGGCAGCCCCACGATCACCAAGGACGGCGTCACCGTCGCCAAAGAGATCGAGCTCGAGGACCCGTATGAGAATATGGGCGCGCAGCTCGTGCGCGAAGTCGCATCCAAGACCAACGACGTCGCCGGCGACGGCACCACCACCGCGACCGTGCTCGCCGAGTCCATCGTTCGCGAGGGACTGCGCTACGTAGCGGCGGGCGGCAACCCGATCGCCGTCAAGCGCGGCATCGAGAAGACCGTCGAGAAGGCGGTCGAGGAGATCAAGAAGCTCTCGATCCCGGTCAAGGGCAAGGAAGAAGTCGCGCAGGTCGCCTCCATTGCCGGTAACGATCCCGAGATCGGCGAGGTCATCGCGGACGCCATCGACAAGGTCGGCAAGGACGGCGTCATCACGGTCGAGGAGTCCAAGGGCACCGCGACCAGCCTCGAAGTCGTCGAGGGGATGCAGTTCGACAAGGGCTACATCTCGCCCGTATTTCGTTACCGACGGCGAGCGGATGGAAGCCGTTCTGCGAGAACCCGGTCATCCTCATTCACGAGAAGAAGATCTCCGCCGCGGCGGACCTCGTGCCGCTGCTGGAGAAGATCGCGCAGATCGCGCAAGCCGCTGGTGATCATCGCCGAGGACGTTGACGGCGACGCGCTGGCGACTCTGGTCGTCAACAAGCTGCGCGGCACGTTCCAGGTCGTGGCGGTGAAGGCTCCGGGATTCGGCGATCGGCGCAAGGCCATGATGGAGGACATCGCGATCCTCACCGGCGGCACAGTTCATCTCCGAGGACCTCGGCATCAAGCTCGAGAACGTCGACCTGACCATGCTCGGCCAGGCGGCGAAGGTCGTCGTGAGCAAGGAAGAGACCACGATCATCGAGGGCAAGGGCACCGCGGAGGCCGTTCAGGGCCGCATCAGCCAGATCAGCAAGCAGATCGAGAACACCGACTCCAACTACGACCGCGAGAAGCTGCAGGAGCGGCTTGCGAAGCTCTCCGGCGGCGTGGCCGTGATCAAAGTCGGCGCGGCGACCGAGACCGAGCTCAAAGAGAAGAAGCATCGGTTCGAGGACGCTCTGTCGGCGACCCGCGCGGCTGTTGAGGAGGGCATCGTCCCCGGCGGCGGCGTGACGCTGGTCAACATCATCGGCAAGCTCGACAAGATCGGCGACAACGACGACGAGAAGGTCGGCGCGATGATCGTTCGACGCGCGCTCGAAGAGCCGCTTCGCCAGATCGCCGAGAACGCCGGCAAGGAAGGCAGCGTTGTCGTCGAGCGGGTCAAGCACGAGAAGAAGGGCGTCGGCTTCAACGCGCTGACCGAGGAGTACTGCGGACATGGTCAAGGCCGGAATCGTCGACCCGGTCAAGGTCACCCGCTCAGCCCTGGAAAACGCAGCCAGCATCGGCTCGCTGATCCTCACCACCGAGTCCCTCGTAGCCGAGAAGCCCGAAGAGAAACCCGCCCCCGCCATGCCACCGGCGGCGGCGGCATGGGCGATTACGGGATGTAGTTGGCGATGGGCCGGGGCCGCAAGGTCTCGGCCCAGCCCGTCTACGTCCTATGTGTCCTATAGGTCGTATAGGTCCTATCCAAAGGAGCTTCCATTGTCCACCGGCTTCATTCCTTCACACGGCGGCTACAGGAACCTGCTCTCATACCAGAAGGCGGAGATCATCTACGATGCCACCGTCCGCTTCTGTGCTCGCTTCATCGACAAGCGCAGCCGGACGCACGATCAGATGGTCCAGGCAGCTCGGTCCGGCAAGCAGAACATTGTGGAGGGCACCATGGCGTCGGCCACCTCCAAGAAGACAGAGATCAAGCTCATGAACGTGGCGCGTGCCAGCCTTGAGGAGTTGCTTGAGGACTATCGCGATTACCTGAGGGTGAACGCCTTGCAGCTATGGGCAAAGGACCACCCCAAAGCGCAGTCTATCCGCAAGCTTGGCTTTGACAAGCATACGTCCTATTCGTCCTATAAGCCCTATGTGGAAAATGCCCCTCCCGAGACAGCAGCCAACACGATCATCTGCCTCATCCATCAAGCCAACTACCTGCTCGACCAGCAACTCCGCGCCCTGGAAAAGGCCTTCATAGAAGAAGGCGGCCTCACCGAGCGCATGACCCGCGCCCGCCTCGAACACCGCAGGAAACCAACAGGCTAACCCACCTGCCCGCCAATCTCCGTAGCCGCGTCCCATACGTCCTATGCGTCCTATATGTCCTATATGTCCCATTTCGATGCTTCGGCACGACAGCGATCCCCCCGCTCCTGCTTCGGGAGGCTTTCTGACCCGAAGCAGGAGCGACTACGGAGCACAGACGCACGGCCGAGGCCCGGGCCAATGTGTGGAACAACCTCATTGTGCATGACTGCATAACCCGCCGAGGAGCAGACAATGAGGACTGTGATTCGAGTAGCGTTAGTGATGTATCTGATCGTCTTGTGCGCGTCGCAGGGGCTGTGCGCCGTGACGTTCGAGGACTGGGCAAACAAGGGCCTGCGGTATCAGAAGTCCGGCGACAACACCGCCGCGCTGAAGTGCTACAGCCAATCGATCAAGATGCAGCCGAACAATCCCGGCGTCTACTACCAGCGGGGCTTGATCTACATCGATCTCGGCAAGCTCGACGCCGCTCTCGCCGACCTCAACAAGAGCATCAAGCAGTATCCGAACTGCTGGCAGTCCTACGTGGTGCGCAGCGAGATCAAATACAGGCTAGGCGATCTTAAGGGAGCTGAGGCGGACATGACGGGGTCCATCGCCCATGGCAAGAAAGACGCCATCGCCTACGCCGCCCGCGGTGAACTCAGAGGCAACATGCGCCAATACGACGGCGCAATAGCCGACTACACGACCGCGATCAAGCTGGCGCCCAACAAGGCCCACTACTACGACAGCCGCTCGGACATCTACGCCGTGCTGGATCAGACCGACAAGCAGATCGCCGACCTCAACAAAGCCATCGCTCTGGATCCGAAGGGGTATGAGTTCTACGTGAAGCGGTCCCAGGCTCACCTGCACTCAATGCTAGTCAGCAAGGCGCTCGCAGATGCACAGACAGCCGTCGCCCTCAAACCGGCCGACCCGCGAGGCTGGTGGCTCGAGGCTGTGATACTCGACTTCCTGCAGAACCCCAAAGCCGAGCCCGCCTTCCGTCAGTTTGTCAAACTCGCCGGCTCAGACCCGGCCGAGAAAGAGCATGTCACCCAGGCGCGGCAAAGACTTGCGGGTGAACCTCACGTCACATTCACGTGCTACTGACAGCTCGGTCCTCCGAGCGACATACCCCGGGCCTCGCCCTTCGCCCCGGAGTTCCCAGGCTATCCACAAAGCCCGGCCTGCCGCCCGTCCGGCAGAAAAAAACTTAAAACTTGCCCACTACTTCTATGCGTCGAGGCTCCACCCACCCCGCCAGACCGACGATATAGCGTAAGGGCAGATGCTTCGTGGGCTCGTTTTTCGCCCCGAAGCAGCCTGCCCGTCCTTCCGGCATCACCCTCCTCCCTCAACCCCTGCTTGACTTCGGTGCTTCGGCACGAGCCAGCGCTCCCAGCCGCTCCTGCTTCGGGTCAAAAAGCGTCCCGAAGCATACGCTCAGGTTTGACTATGGCCCGCCGGGGGAGGTACAATCGCACCTGCTATGGCATCCAGGCGTCACCACAACTACTGCTACGACTGCGCCGTGTGCTTCTGGACGAGCTCGATCGTCGCGCGCATACCAGCACTCAGGAGCAGAACCGCCGCACACCGCGAGAAGCAACTGATATGCTAACAAGAGTCTTCTGGATAACCAAACCCAACCCCGCCGCGCTGGGCATAATGCCGCGGCCGAGCGGTGGGGAACTGCTGGATGGGGAGATGCTCGCGCTACGGGAGGCGGGGGTGGATACGGTCGTGTCGCTGCTTACCGACCGCGAGCAGCGGGAACTGGACCTCACAAGTGAACGCGAGCTGTGCGAGAAGCATCAGATGCAGTTCGTCTCCTTCCCTATAGAAGACCGTCAGGTCCCCCGCGATCCGACCGCATTCCTGCGGCTGGCGCAGTCGCTGTCGGACTCGCTTCGCGAGGGGCGCAACGTCGTGATCCACTGCCGGATTGGCGTCGGGCGAGCGGCACTCGTAGCCGCCGGCGTGCTCGTGGCCCAGGGCGGGACCGTCGATGACGCCTTCGCCCGCATCGCCGCCGCGCGAGGCTGCCCCGTCCCCGACACCGAAGACCAGCGCCGCTGGCTCCAGGACCTTGCGTGTCTACTCAGAGCGTGATCGGCGCAGGAATGCGGAATCCGTTCGCCCGGCAACTCCGCCCCGACGGTTCGCCCCGCGTGCTACGAATCCCAATTCGTAACTCGTCATTCGTAATTCCTAATCCCCTTCAGCGCCTCAGCGATCCTCCCTTCCCCGCGGCTCTTCGCTCTCGAATCTTTCCTCTTCGCTAGTCGTGAACAACATTTAACTGAAATATACCGGAAATTTGCGTGAAAAACGGCCTAGTTGTCGTCTTATAATCATGAGAGGGGAAAATCAAACGCGCCACTGGGCCGCACTGGTTCGCTTCCCTCAACCCCAAACCCTGAACCCTCAACCATAATCAAAACGCGCAAAACAGTTTCCGGCCACGCCCTTCCGACGGATCATCCCGGCGAAGCCGAGCCGCTTGCCAGATACGCTCGGTTGACAGACATTCGGATCCGTGATAGCATTCCGGTGGTGTTGAAGGGCGCCACCTGGTCTGCGGAAAGAACCTAGTTCACCTCTCTCGGAGCATAGCTGACGCCTTCTTTCAGTCTGGAGTTGCAGACCGCAGGCGGTATATGAAAGGAGGTCAGTATGACCGCACGTCTACCAGATCGGCCCGATTGGGGCCACCTCAGGCGAGAGGCCAAGAGCCTGCTCAAGTACCTGCGACAGGGGTATGCCGCCGCCTGTCCGATCCTCCGAAACCTGCAGAGGTTCAGTCACGCGTCCGACGCCGATATCGTGGCATCCGACGTGAAGCTGAACGAGGTTCAGTTCGCCCTTGCGCTCGACTACGGCTTCAGCAGTTGGAACGCGCTGAAGCGCCACGTCGAACAGGTATCCGTGACCAAGCGAGGTCTACCGATGGAGACCAGGGAGATCGAGCAATGCGTGGACGCGGGCGCGAACTTCTACCTCGAGGTGATCGCCGACGCGGAACACATGGAGGTCGTGGACAACGGACTCTATGAGATGATGCGGTCGCGCGGCGGCGTCAACAACCTGTGCGTCGTCTACAACATCAGGCTCGACCACCTTTCCGATGAGGAGATGCGCAGAGCCATTCAGGAGATCAAGGACCTGAACGTGCACACGTGGTGGCCCGCCTCGGAGAGAGTCCAGAACGTGCTTCGCGGCGGCAAGGAGCCGGAGTTCTGGGACGGCGAGCTGTACGGTATCATGACTCGCGATCAGATGCCCGAGTACCCGCCGGCCCCCGACGGTATTGAGGTCAGGCGTGTCCGTTCTCGCGAGGAGTTCGAGGCATGGTGCGAGCTCGACAACAGGGTGGAACACGGCGGCAACGTGCACATCCACCCGCGGAACCATTACCACCTGCTTGCCAACGGCAGGCTGCGCTGCTATCTGGGCTATGTTGACGGCAGCGCCGTGACAACCGCGGCGATACTGGACAACGAAGGGGTCGGCTCGCTGGAGTTCATGGTGACCGTGCCTGAGCATCGCCGCAGAGGCTTCGCCAAGGCCGTGTGCCTGTTCGCTCTACGGGATGCGTTCAGGGCCGGCGTGAAGACCGTCTCCGTGAGAACGATTGGGGATGGGAGAATGCTGGGAAGGTCGTTGGGATTCAGATACATCGACCCGACGGGCGTCTGGAATATCCCGCAGAGCGCCGGCTGATCGGCCGTTCGGTGTCTGTGCGCAGACTATTTCCGGGATCGCCTGAAGCGTTCTCGCATTGCCGGCGTCTTATATGTATCAAAGAATGGGGGTCCGGAGAATGAAGCTTCTATCCGCGGTTCGCGCAGTCTGCGTGGTTCTAGGCCTGCTCAGTCTGGCCGGCTTGTCGGCCGCGTCACAGTCGAGGACACGGGTCAGCGCCGATGGTTGGGCCGGACTGGCAGCCGACCTCCCTGGTCGCTGGACCTCCGCCCAGGTCGCGGCGCCGGATTCGGTCGAGGGGCAGCTGCGTTCAGAAGGGATTGTGCTGGGCTCGGATCGAGGCGAGATCGGCGTGGGAGTGTATGTCCAGGACATACTGGAAGGCAGGCTGGATCAGCCCGAGGGGCCGCGGCGCGATCGGGGAGGTCGTGTCAACAGAGACAGCGGATAGCGGCGACCTCCTGGCGACGGTGGACTTCGGGCGGGGTTACGCCGTGCCCATCTACTTCTCGGAGTTGTGCCCGGTCGCGATCGGTCCGTGCCGGAGGTAGTGGTTGGGTCAGGGACCAGCCTTGCGGGGTGGCGTCATCTCCGGCTGCCTGACGGAGAACTGGTAGTGCCCGGACTGCACGGAATACACCACTCTGCCGGCGCGCGCCCCCAAGCATCTGACGCCCTCTGAGTCCCCGGTGGGGCGGCCGCCCTCGGTGACCTGTGAGGGATCCGTCGCGGGGACGTGTACCTCGGCGGTCGTGTTGGCGGGAATCGTGCAGCGCAGGCGGTACTCGGCCTCGTCTCGCTTGATGGCGACGTAGACCGGCCCGCGGATGGTCGGCATGGTCGCACTAACATCGCTGAGCGAACCGATTCTGGGCTTTATGCGCACCACCCGGAACCCCGGTTCCAGAGGTTCGATCCCAACGAGCAGGCGCGGGATGATGTTGGCGGGCGCGGCTCCCCAGGCGTGGTTCCAATCGAGGTTGGGCTTGTATTTGGGGTCCCACGCCTCAAGGGTGATCGTGGTCCCGATGTCGATCATGTGAGGCCAGCTCCGGTCGCCCTCGTTGGTCATCAGCGCGAGCGCGGCGTCCTCCTCGTCGGCCTCATAGAGCGCCTCCAGGAGGAATTGCGCGCCGTAGACGCTGCAGGCCATACCACGCGACTTGACGAATCCGACGACCTTCGGCCTTCGCTGCTCATCGACCAACCCCATCGCGAGCGCGAACATATTGGCGTGCAGGGAGGCGTGATCGGTGCCCTCGCCATCGACGTAGACGCCGCGCTCGCGGTCGAAGAGCTTGTCGTTGAACGCCGGTAGACCCGCTCGGCCCGCGCGCGAAACTCGCGGGCATCGTCGCTGCGGCCGATGACATCGGCCATCTTCGCCATGAGCACGAGCGCGCGGTAGTGGAAGGCGTTGACGACGGTGTTGATCGGCGCGAAGACGAAGCCGTCCCGCTCGCCGCCGGGCCAATCGACGACCTCGCGCATCTGGCTGCCGCGGTAGTGAACGGATTCCTGAACCTGCTGGGTCAGCAGCCCCGTGCGAGTGCCGATCAGCCCGTCCTCGCGCTCAAGCGGGATCAGGGTCTTGGCAGTGAGATCGTCGTAGCACCGCCTGATCGAGTCGGAATTGCCGGTATACATGTAGTCCGCCCACGCGATGAGCACGGAGAAGAGGATCCATTCGATCGGCCAGGTCGGGTGTTGGATGAGGTGCTCGTGGGAGCAGCGGGCCATCGCGTATTCGCGGTCAACGCAGTAGTGCCCGAGCTGGTTGATGTAGGCATCGGCCTCATAAGGCAGCCTCTCGCGCTGACCGTCCACGTAGATGCCCAGGAAGCTCGTGGCCTTGATGGAGTACTTGCAGAGCTTCCAGACGTCGTTGAGCGTCGCATCGGAGCAGATGAACGACGAGGCGTCGTCGTCGAAGCGGTAGAACACGGCAAGCTGGGCCAGATTGCTCTTGTCGATCTCGCTGGGGCTGTTGATGACCTCGCAGTATCTGAAGGGTGTGACCTCCCCGATGTGCTCGGGCATCCTCATGCCGCGTTCGTAGGCCGGCAGATGGAGCTTGTAGGTGTGGGCGCCGCGCTTCAGCGCAATGGTCCGTTTCTCGTAGACAACCGACCCGCCGGGATTCGTCTCTACGGTGTTGTCGGGCCCGCGCTTCTCGCCCAGCCGGACCTCGACCTCGCCGGAATCGGCCGCGCTGGTCAGCGTCAGGCTGAGCGTGCCGAACGCCGCGCGCCCGAAGTCGGCGAAGTAGTGTCCTTCGGCCTTTCTGACGACTTCCACGGGCGCGATTGGGTGAACCTCAAGCGGATGGCGGTTCGCGCCGAACACTGCCGGTCAGGCCTTGCGTCGTCACATCAATCCACTGGTCGGAGTAGAACGCATCGCCCTGCGAAGCCTTCCACGGGTTGATCTGCCGCGGCTCGCTCCAGGGACTCGGCTGATCCTGAGAGTCCCACGTCCGCACGGCCCACCAGCAGGTCGATCCCGGCGGCAGGGGACGGCCCGTGTAGGGGACGTTGATCGACTGAGGCGACTCGACCTTGCCCGAGTCCCACAGATCGGCGTCCTCGCACGCCGCTGACCTGCTCGTGGCGACCGCGATCTGATAGGCGGTCTGAGCCGCGCCGCGCCTGCCGTCGCTTACTACCCAGCCGAAGACCGGACGATTGTTGGTTATGACGGTGGTTTCCGGGCGGGTCAGAAGCTCGCACGTCAGCCCTGTCGGCGCGTGGGCTTTGCCCTCGTCGTATGCGGGAACGTCGTTGGGACTCTGTGGCATTGTGTTGGACCCCGATTCTGCGCGGACTGAAAACACGGGGCGGGCACGCGCCCGCCCCGATTCGTAATCGGTGTTTGGTAACTCGTAACTACTTCACTCCCGCCAGTGCCTTCTTGGCGCCGGGCTTGCGGCCGTCGCCGTCGGGCTTGGACGGGAAGAAGAACGGCTGGCCGGTCCTGGCGGAGGTGTAGATCGCCTCGAGGATCTCGGTCACGACCACCGCCTGCTCAGGCAGGACCACCGGAGGGGTGTTGTTGAGCACGGCCTCGATCCAGAGCCGGCATTCCATCTCGTGGGCGGGTTCGTCCTCGCCGCTGTAGAAGGCGACGCTGCCCGGTTCGAGCTGGGCTTTCTCGAAGTAGAGCTTGCCGAACCGCTCGCCGTTGATGTACAGGCCGTCCCACATATCGGCGCCGCCCTCGGTGCCGCACAGCGTGCAGATGGCCTCGCCATCCTTGCGGATGTTGAGCGCCCAACTGGTCTCCAGCCAGATCGTCGCGCCGCTCTTCATCTTAACGAAGCCGAACGCGGAGTCCTCGACGGTGAACTTCTTGGGGTCCCACGTTCCCCAGGCGTTGGCGGAACCCTTGCGGCCGCCGAGCTTGTGGTAGGTCGTGCCGACGGCGAACTCGGGCTCGTAGTTGTCCATCATCCAGAGGGTGAGGTCGAGCGAGTGTGTGCCGATGTCGATGAGCGGGCCGCCGCCCTGGGCTTCCTCGTCGAGGAACACGCCCCAGGTGGGCACGGCTCGTCTGCGCAGCGCGTGGGCCTTGGCGAAGTAGACCTCGCCGAGCCCGCCGGCCTCGCAGTATTTCTTGAGGAACTGGGAGTCGGCGCGGTAGCGGTTCTGGTAGCCGATGTTGAGCTTCTTGCCCGTGCGCTTGGCGCAGGCGACCATCGCGCGGGCGCCCTCGGCGGTCTTGGCCATGGGCTTTTCGCACATGACGTGGCAGCCGGATTCGAGCGCGGCGCAGGTGATCTCGGAGTGGCTGATGTTCGGGGTGCAGATGTGGACGACGTCAAGCTTCTCCGCGGCCAGCATCTTGCGGTAGTCCTTGTAGACCTTAGCGCCCTTGACGCCATACTTGGCGGCATGGTTGGTCGCGCGCTCCTCGATAATATCGCAGAACGCGACCATCTTGACGGCGCTCTGCTTGGACAGGGCGGGCAGGTGCTTTCCGCCGGCAATGCCGCCGCAGCCGATCATGCCGACTTTGAGCTCAGTCGATTTCGCCATAGCAATACCTCATTATCGTGTTATCAATGCGATCGGGCGCGTGCGAGCGCGCTCTACCTCAACTATTGTAGGGTAGTTGCGCGCAGGTCGCAACCCGTTAGCGGCTGCGAATGTGGAATAAGCTTAAGTGATCTCCATCTCGCGCAGGAGAGCGGATCGTGGCAGGCAAGAAGCAGGTTGAGAAGAATGCGGTAGACCAGGCCGAGGGACAGGCAGCGAAGCAGGTCGAAGAGAAGGTCAAGAAGTCGGACCCCAAGACCGAAGCGGCCGACCTGAACCCGGCGGAGCTGTTGGCGGCGGCGGCCTATATGACCGATATAGTCCCCAACGGGTGCCTCTATCACGCATGGCGGGTGGGGCTGGTGGGGGAGCATATCGCGTCGGCGCTCGTGCCGGACGAGGCCGGGGCGGCGTTCTTCGCGGGCCTCATCCAGGACGTGGGCACGGTCGGGGCGTATAAGCACATCACCCAATACACCTCGCTTCAGAAACAGATGGACGATCCCCTCATCCGAAGCCATCCGCGCCGGGGCGCCGCGCTGCTGGAATGGCTGCCGGGGATGGGCGACGCCGCCAAGCTCGTTCGGGCGCATCACGAGTGGTGGGACGGCCGCGGCTATCCCGACGGCAAAGTGGCCAGGGAGATCCCCGCGGCGAGCCAGATACTGCTGGCGGTCGAGACCATGGACGCGGCGGGATGCTTCCAGTCGAGCACGAGTCTTGTCGAGGGACTGAGGCGGCTTGCCATATTCACGGGACACGCCTGGAGCAAGGAAGTGTGGGCCGGGGTGGTTCACTCAGTGGAGGACTCAGCGTTCTATGAGTCCGTGATGGACCCGACCGGCATACAACCCCTGATCTCCGACATGCTGGCAAAGCGCCCGCTTCCGTCCGAACTCGGCTGCATGGAAGGCCTTGAGCGCGTATTCCACGTCTTTGCGGCGCTCGTCGATGCTAAAGACCCCGCCACCAGCGGCCACTCGATACGGGCCGCCAAGCTGGCGAAGGGCCTGGCGAAACACATGGGCCTGGATGACGAGGAGGTCCGCATGGCCTACCGAGCGGGGCTGGTCCACGACTGCGGGCGGCTAGGCGTGCCGACCCCGATCCTGCGAAGGTCGGGCAGGCTCAACGATGAAGAGATGGCCCTTGTCCGCAAGCACGCTCAGATGACCACGCGCGTCATGAGCTGCATTCCCCACAATCCGCAAATGGCGCTGATAGGCGAGATCGCGGGCCACGACCACGAGCGCTACGACGGCACCGGTTACCCCGACAGGCTCACCGGCGAGAATATACCCATCCTTTCGCGAATCCTCACGGTCGCCGACGCGTTCGACGCGATGACCTCGGCCACCAGCTACAAGCACCTGCTCTCCCCGCGGTTCGCCGTCATTCGACTCAAGCAGGCCGCCGGCGCGCAGTTCGACCCGAAGGTGGTCGATGCCATGACCGAAGCCGTCGAGGGCAGGGCCCTCGACGTCGATCTGGCTGCGGCGGCGTAGGAGCAAAGCGGGCCGGAGGGGCTCCCGGTTTTCTTCTTCTGGATGCTTATCACGCAGCACAAGCCCGTAATGAGCCGCTGGCGCTAGAGCGGGACAAGCGTCATCTTTCGCGCCGCAAAGACCGCCTGCTCGGTGTAGCCTGCCTCACGAAGCGCTTCCACGCCCAAATCGCGACTGCGCGTGAGGTGGGTGATGTCGTGGGCGTCGGCGGTGACCAGCGCCGGTATCCCACGCGTGCGACACTCCCGGAGGATGGCCGGGGAGGGGTAGATCTCGCGGACGGCCTTGTGGAGCCCGGCGGTGTTGAGCTCGACGGCCATCCCTGATTTGGCGATTGCGTCGAGCGCCGTCGCTATCTCGGCGGAGACGTCGGCTGTGGGCCGGTGGCCGAACTTCTTGTAGAGGTCGAGGTGGGCGGCGATGTCGAAAACCCCGCTCTCGGCCATGGCGGTGATGCGGCTCCAGTAGGCCCGCACCATGTCGTTGCGCTCGTCCTCACTTAGCGCGTCCCACCAGCCGGCGCTGTCGTCGATGGGGAAGTCGTCAACGAAGTGGACCGAGCCTATGACGTAGTCGAATGGATAGGCTTTGAGTATCTCGGCGAGTTGGGCGGCGGTCTCGGGGAAGAAGTCCGCCTCCAGGCCATAGCGCACGATGAGCCTGTCGCCGGCCTCTTCGCGCGCGGCGTGAAGCGCGCGGAAGTAGTCGGGCAGGCCGTCCTTGGGCATGCTCCAATCGACTCTCCAGCCGGGCGGCGTAGCGTATAGTGGTCGGAGATACCCAGCTCATCGAGTCCCGCCGCAATCGCCGCTTGGACGTATTCGGAGGCCGTGGAATGGCCGTCCGACATTATCGTGTGGCAGTGATATGAGGTGCGCATAGAGCCTCCCTCTATTGATACCTTCCGTAGTCGTTGTAGGCGGCCAGCAGCGCGTCGAGGTTGGCCAGCGGGGTGTCGGCCTGGATGTTGTGGGACGTGCACAGGATGTAGCCGCCGCCTTCGGCGAGCGAATCGATGGCGTGGCGGACCTCGCTTCGCACGTCCTCCGGGCTGCCGAAGGGAAGATTGTGCTGGATCGAGATGCCGCCGTGGAACGCCAGCCTGCCACCGAACTCCCGCTTGAGATCAGCCGGGTCCATGTCGGCCGCCTCCGGCTGGATTGATTGGAGCACGTCGAGGCCGCGCTCGATCATGAGCGGGATGATCGGACGGACCGACCCGCAGGTGTGGTGCATCACGCGCGCGCCGTGGCTTTTGGCCAGCGAGACGTAGTCCTCGAAGCCCTTGCCGAGGAAGCGGACCCACATGCCGGGTGAGATGATAGGCCCGTTCTGCGTGCCGAAGTCGTCGCCGGTGAGCACGATGTCGATTCCGCCGTTCGCCGCATCGAATATACGCTCGGCATACGCGCAGTAGAAGCGGCGTATGTTGGCGAAGATGGCCTCGGCGATGTCGGGGTCGAGGGTCATGTCCACGAATATCTGCTCGATGCCCCGGATATACATCGCGGGTTTGAGCTGAGCGAGGCGGTTCATTCGGTCGCCCATGAAGACGACGACCCGCTCGCGCTCGCGTATCGCCGCGCACTGGGCCGCTATGCCGCTGTAGTCGAACCAGTCCGGTGAGGGCCAGTGGTCGTAGTCGTTGACCTGATCGACGGAAGCGGCGCGCGTCAGGGGCGATTCGGCGACCTCCTGGTAGACTTCCGTTCCGTCGGTCATCTGAACCGTGACGCCCTTGCGGCGGACGCCCCAGATGTCCTCGTTGGAGCCGTCGGCGAACTCGCGCAGCGGCGGGCCGATGTAGGTCGGGCCGGGAATGTAGCGGAGGTCAACGTCGTGGGCGTCGAGGAACGCTTCCTCCGACTCGCCGCGCGCCTCAAGCAGCTTCGCCTTGAAGCCCTTGGACGCCCAGAAGTCGATTGGGACCCTGTCCGGCTGCTCGAAGCTCAGCGCTCGGAAGACGCGTTCGCGCGAGTTCACAGCGCTTCTCCTTCGAGCTCCTTGGCGGGCACGGCGTTCCATCTGGGGAGCAGAAGCAATGCAGCGAGCAGAACGCAGGCGCCCAGCGCGTAGAACAAGGGCTCCCAGCCCCATCGCTGAGAGATGATGCCGGGCAGTGATCCGCCCAAGACCGCTCCCACCGACCCGACTCCGTTGATGAACCCTGCGGCCGAGGAGGCTCCTTTCTTGCTGCCGAAATCCACGGCGGCGGTGCCGACCACTATCGAGTCCGGCCCGAACAGGAAGAAACCGATCGCGAACAGCGTCACAGCCATCATCCACTTGCTTCCTCCGGCGGTCAGGGCGCCGAATGAGAACGTGACGACCGCGAGCAGCGTCAGGAATACAACGCAGACCGGGATTCGCCTGGTGCGGAACAGCTTGTCCGAGGCGTATCCGGCGGCGAGAACGCCGAGAGGCCCGCCGAGCTCGAATGCCGCGCTGATCACACCTGATTGCACTACGGCCGTCCCAAGCCTCTCCTTCACGATCAGCGGCCCCCAGAACAGGATCGCGTAGCGGGTGGGCTTGAGCAGGAAATACGTCACCGCCAGGCGCAGGACCATCGGCTTGCGCAGTGTGCTGAGTATGCTTGCCCAGGAGCTCTCCCTGGGCGTCTGTGCCTCCATCACGTCCTCGGCCGGCGCGGGCTCACAATGGTATTGCTCGATAGGCTCCAGACCGACATCTTCGGGCCGGTTTCTCTGGAATATCAGAAAGAGCGCCCATATCCCCAGGAACGCCGCCGCCGGGATGTAGAAGGCGAACCGCCAGTCCGAGAAGCGCTGCGCGCAATATGCCGCGAAAGGCGTAGCTATCAGGCCGCCGATGGCGTAGTTGGATCCCCACCAGCCATAGGCTCGGCCTCGCTCTCTAAGGGAGAACCAATAGCCGACGTTCTTGGTCAGCGGGCCCCAGCCGGACGACTGCGCGATCCCCTGGATGAAGAAGATCACGCCGAAGACGAGCACCATTGACGACGCTCCCATCGCAAAGCCCGCCGCCACGGAGACCAGAATGCCGGCCAGTACCACCTTGCGGCAGCCGTATCTGTCGCCCGCAATGCCCCAGATGAACTGGCCGATGGCGTAGGCGATGAGATATGCCGCATCGATCGCGCCGAGAGAAACCTTGCTGACGTGCAGACGGGGATCGTCGAGCATGCCGATCTTGGCAACCGAGAAGGACTTTCTGGTGAGGTAGAAACCTGCGTAGGCCAGATAGGTAACCGCGAAAACGCTCCAGCGCCAGCGCTGGTAGTCGGGCCTCTTGACGTGGGGCTGCGCCTGCGTCGCCATGCGAACACTCTCCTCTCCGAGGGGCAGGGTAATATCAGCCGCATACGGGCGCACAGTCAAATGGCGCGCCTGGAGGGACTCGAACCCCCGACCCTCTGATCCGAAGTCAGATGCTCTAATCCACTGAGCTACAGGCGCGCGGACAGGAGTAGTATAACATCTACACCCCGCACGGTCAAACGCGGCCTGGATGCTGAATCAAGTTCAGCATGACGTGTGCGTCTGCGGAGCCAATGCCATTGACGGCGGGGCGGGGCGCTGGTAAGATGGGGTGAGTCTACTGATGAGGTAATCCCCCCGATGAGAAACGCTCTGCTTTGCAAGGCTGTAGTTGTGGTAGCGCTGGCTGCCTGCGTCGCCGTGGCCGGGTGCGGCGGCGGCGGCAGCGGAAGCGGTGGGAACGGTTTCGGCTCCGTCGAGGGCAACGTCTATGTGCCAAGCGGGACACTGGGCGGCGCCGCGGCCGACCGAGGTACACCGGCAGGCTATCAGCCGCTCGTCGGCGCGACGGTCCACGTCAACGGCGCCAACGGCGATCACACAGCCTACACAGGCTCGAACGGCCATTTCTCAGTGGGCGGGCTGACCGCGGGGGCCGCGACGGTCACGGTCACCGCCCCAGCCGGGCAATCGTTTCGAGATCTGACCACTACGGTCAATGTTGTTGCGGGCGGCAAGTCCGAGATCGGCGGCGACGGCAATGTCACCCTCCTCAGCAACGCGGCGGTGGATCTCACCGTGACGATCGATTCCATCGACGTATCCAACTGGCCGACGGTTCGCGTAACGGTTTCCGTGCTCGACCCGCACGCGAACAAGGCCCTGATGGGGATGAGGGCGGGTGATTTCACTCTGTCGCTCGACGGCGCCAACGCAAGCATTACGGGCTTTCTCGCGGGCACGTCCACGGGCGCGGATTCGCACAGGACCTACAGGCTGAGTGCGCTTGCCTCGGGCGCGGATGCGAGCTCCGTGACTGCCGCTGTCACCGCCCAGTTCTGCAGCCGGACCGGCTCGGCCAACACGCATTCGGCCATGCCCGCGGCGTTCCTGCCGGCCATAGCGAGCACCACGGTCATCAACGCCTTCAAGGCCGCCCACTACGCCGATACGCACCCGGGCAAGTGGCACATGGGCGTCGATTTGCAGGCAAGCGCCAATACAAGGGTAAGCGCGGTCGCCGTGGGACAGGTGATCGCCGTGATCATTCCGGGCGGAAGCACACACGACACGGGCGTCGTGGTGCATCACAAGCTCGCCGCCAACGTGACCACCGGAAGCGGGGCCACGCGCGATATCTACGTGCTCTACGGCTGCGTCGTGCCGACCGTGGGCGGGTCGGACGTCGTTGCGCCGGGCCAGCAGATCGGGCTGGTCGACACATATACGGGCGGTTCGCGCCTGCACCTGGGTGTACGCGTCGGACAGGACATAACCAGCGTGTGGGACGGCAGTCTCGTCGGAGGAGGTATTCCCACCGCGGATGCCTACGGCCTTACGGACGGTTGGACCGATCCGCTCCCGTTCCTTGCGGCGCACTCGCCGGATAACGACTGGGCTCCATGACGCCTATGAGCGTGTCTTCTTGCGGCCGAGGCTCCACTTGAGCAGGGGCGGGGTGACGAGCGTCGTGGAGACGACCACGAAGACCGCGGCCGAGTAGATGTTGGGCGTCACGACCGGCTTCCCACCTATCAACAGCTTGGATCCGAGCGCGGCGGCGATGAGTACCGACCTCACCTCGCGGGATCATCCCGATGCCGACGGTCAGCCTGCTGATTCCGCGCTTGAGAACGCCCAGCCCGCAGAACTGTTTGCCGGCAATGGATGCCGCGGCCAGGCCGAGTGCGAGCGCCCAGACGGATGGGTTGGCGAACTGCGCGAGATCGACGCGCGCGCCGGTGACGAAGAAGAATATCGGCGCCAGGAACCCGACAATCGGCTTGAGAAGCTCCAGCACGGACTGCTCGCCGCGCTCGGAGAAGCTCTTGTAGTGCTTTTCCTCCAGGGTCAGACCGGCGGCGAACGCGCCGATGATCGGGGCGAGTCCGACGAGCTTGGCAAGGTAGCCGAAGCCGAAACAGAGACCCAGAGAGACCGTCAGCAGCAGGTCGGGCGCCTTCATGCGGGATGCGAGATGGTATATCCTGGGCGCGAGCCTCCGTCCGATGACAAGCGTTCCGGCCAGGAATACCAGGGCCTTGGCGATTACCATCAGCACGTCGGTGCAGCTCAACCCGGTCCCGCCGTCCAGCGCCTTTATGATTCCCGCGGCGATTGTCAGCATCATGAGGCCGATCACGTCGTCGATCACGGCCGCTCCCAGGACCGTGCGCGCTTCTGGGGTCTGCAGTCGGCGGAGATCATGGAATACTCGGGCGGCGATTCCGATGCTCGATGAGGCGACGACCACCGCAACGAAGACCTGAACGTAGGAGTCCGCGCCAGGCAGCAGGAGTACGGCGGCGCCCCAGCCCAGAGCGAATGAGGCCGTTATTCCCATAACCGCGGCCAGCAGCGAGGACGGCCCGAGGCGCCGCATCTCGCGAATGTCCGACTGCAGCCCCACCTGGAACAGCAGCACGACGATCCCTATCTCCGCGAGCGCTTCGATGGGCAGATCGCTCTTGATGAAGTCGAGCCCGCGAATAGCCGCTTAGCGAGATGTTGCCGACGACGATTCCCAGCACGAGCTCGCCCAGCACGGCGGGCTGGCCGATGCGCGTGAACAGCTCTCCGCCGAGTTTGGCGGCGACCAGCGCTATCAGAAGGCCTGGCAGCACTCGTCCGATCTGGCCGTCGTGGCTGCCGACACATCCCGGGACAAATATCAGCCCGCAGCCGGCGACCGCCAGCCCGATCATGGTTGTGCTTCTTGCTTTGATTGGTGGTTTCCTCATGATATTGTAGCAAGTCTTTGTTACCAACTTGCTTCGTAGTGCTTGACGTAGCGGCACCGTGCCTGTAATGTGGTTATATATCCGCATAGCGCTGTCCTCCGGCGACCGGAATCACCGAAGGGCTGCGGTGTGCTGACAGGCAGGGAGGTTCTGAGCGTGCCGTTCCTCTGTTCGCGCTCTACATTTGAACCTTGCGCCTCCCGATATTAGATTTTGTGCAGTTCGCGTTTCCCTGGAGGGTTGAATGTTCAAGAAGCTCGGAAGAGACGCTGTCGAGAGATGGCATAAGAACCCCATCATCACTCTGGACAGCGTTCCTTTCCCCTGCAATACCGTCTTCAATGCCGGCTGCGCCAAGGTTGGCGATGAGTACATTTTGCTACTGAGGGTCGAGGACCTGTCGGGTCGGAGCGTGTTTGCGCTGGCCAGAAGTGACGACGGGTATCATTTTTCGGTCGATCCGGAGCCCGCGTTGGAGCCGTCGAAGGAGGAGCCGTTCCGGTCCTACGAGCGCCGTGGCATAGAAGACCCGCGCATTACGTTCCTTGAGGGCGAGTATTACGTCATGCATACGGCCTACTCTCGCTATGGCGCGCGGCTGGCTCTTGCCAAAACGAACGATTTTGTGGAGTATACACAGGCTTGGATTGATCTCCGAACCGGAAAACAAGGACGGCTGCCTGTTTCCGCGAAAAGTTCAAGGCCGCTACGTCCGCCTCGACAGGCCCTACGGCGGCGGCACGGGCAATATGTGGCTGTCCTACTCCGATGATCTCCTGCACTGGGGCGATTCGGAGGTCGTGATGACCACCCGCGGCGGCTATTGGGACCAGGATCGGATCGGGGCGTGCGCGCCTCCAATCGAGACCGAGCAGGGCTGGCTGCATATCTACCACGGCGTGAAGAATACCGCCGCCGGGCCGCTCTATCGAATGGGCACGGTGCTGCTCGATCTGGACAATCCCGCCAAGCTGATCTGCCGGAGCGCGGTGCCGATATTGACTCCGCGCGAGTATTACGAGCGGGTGGGCGACATCGGCAACGTCGTCTTCTCCTGCGGAGCGATCCTCGAAGAGGGCAGCAGGCTGCGCATCTACTACGGCGCGGCGGATACGTGCATCTGCCTGGGGTTCGCCGACGTTGACGATCTCATCGAACGCTGCTACATCGGCTACAACGACGGCGACGAGATGGAGTAAGCCCTCGGAGTGCGGCGTGATCCGCCGCTTCTGGATGCAGTATAGGGCCGGCATCGAGTGCCGGCCCTCTTGACGTGTGCGCTTGGCGGCAGCTAGTACAAATACCTGTTTATTCCGTTACTCCTTGACAAGCCTGCTTGCTTGAGCTACTATGCAATGCTACACAAAGCAATCGTGAAGCGATATCGCGTTGCGGCGGCAATGTGGCCACGACAATGTGCACGTGGATTGGGCGCCAGTGCACGATAGTGGGAGGGTGAAATTGAAAAGACACATTATTCTCTTGGTGCTTCTCTCGTTGGTTCTCGCGCTGCTTGCAGTCAGCGCATATGCTGCTCCTGTCAACCTGGGGACTGCGGCCAGCTTCGGATTGCTGGGCGGCAGCGAGGTCACGAACACCGGATTGTCCGTGATAAACGGTGATGTAGGTGTTCTCCCCCGGATCCTCAGTGACTGGGTTCTACCCGGATGGAGTGGTCAACGGTAACTTATACCTTGCCCCCAACGCCGTGACGGCCCTAGCCCAGGCGGACTTGCTAGCCGCGTACAACACAGCGGCAGGCGCCGCGGTAACCCAGACCCTCACCGGTCAGAATCTGGGCGGAAAGACACTTAGTCCGGGGGTGTACTTCTTCGCGTCAGATGCGTACCTGACCGGCAATCTGACGCTTCAGGGCAACGGAGATCCCAACGCGCAGTGGATCTTCCAGATCGGCACCGCTCTGACGACCACCGAAGCCAATACCAGCGTGACGTTGATCGGCGGCGCGACGAAGTGCCAGGTGTTCTGGCAGGTCGGCTCCTCCGCCACCATCGGCGAAGGCGATTTCGTAGGCAGCATTATGGCGGATCAGAGTATATCGCTTGGTGGCGGCACTCTGAATGGACGGGCGTTGGCCATGCATGCTGCGGTGACGATCAGCAAGGCGGAGACCGTGAACGCCGGGCTAATGCGGGGCTCCTGCGGTTCCCGAGGCGAGCAGCGTGGCTCTTGCGATGATGTCCATTCCCGCCCTGGCCGCATGGTTCAGAAGAAAGAAATAGAGAAATACCTAAGGACAATAGCTTGGGCCGGGATTTGCGAATCCCGGCCCTTTGAATGTACACAAACTCCCCGATCCAGCGCGTCTTCGTAGATGAGAACCTGTTACGGAGGGCGATGTGCGCAGGATACTGCTTCCGATATTTCTGTTGATGACGCTGGCCGTGCCGGCGTTTGAACTCGGCAAGAGCACTGTTGACCCCAATAAGCCCGGCACGCAGGCGGCTGTGTCCGTGAAGGATACGCGGCTGGCGCGCAAGATCACGTATCAGGTCAAACTCCGGCCGATGTCCGACCTCACCGACGATCTCACGAAGCTGACCGGCGTGACGTTTCTGGCGGGCCGGTCGTTGTCGGACTGGCGCGTTCGCGAGGACTGCTGCACGGTCTGGGCCAAGGACATTCCGCTGGCATCGCTCATGGACTCGATTGCCCGGGTGATGAAGTGTAAGTGGGCTCTGGTCGGCAAGGCGCCGAATTGGACCTATCGGCTCGTGGAGGACGCGGCGCTGATGGCGCGTATGGAGAGGCAGGTCGCCGAGTCCAAGAAGCGCGACGCTCAAGCCTGGCGCGCGCGCCTGGAACTCGCAGGCCGGATCGCCAACTCCAAGAGTGAGCTTGCGGCAGCGCGCGAAACCGAGCCGCAGCTATACCTCCTGACCAAAGCAGGTGTGCTGAAGCCCTGTCTTGCATTTCTGGACCAAGCGCCGGATGTCACGGATGCCTTGCTGAACAACACGGAGATGGTAGTATCGGGCAGGTGGCTCCCCGCGACCGCCAAGCAGTCGCTGGTCGAGGCGCTCCAGGCCTCTCTCGTTGCCGCATCCGAGAGTGAAGATGCTGGTACCGAGAGTACCTACGCGAAGTCGATTGACGACTTGGAAGCCGGCGTCGGCCGCTTGGAAGTCAAAGTCTATCCGACGCAGATGCCTGGGGGCAGCCCGTCGCTCTCTGTCGATATCAGTGGGATGAGCATGATGGGTTTCGGGCTGGCGGGCAGCCGTACGCCCGCGGCGAAGATGTGGGACCGCATAGCGCTCAAGGCATACGAAGAGAAGCGGCCGACGATGGACGTCTACAAGGAGATGAAACCCGAGATCGACGCGGCGCGGAAGCTCGCTCCCAAGAACCGGCTCTACTCGTATTTCCAGGAACCGCCGATCAATCACTCGAATGACGCGGAGTTGGCCGCGAAGCTGGGCAAGAAGGTCGAGCCAAAGGTCATTACGGCGCTCGTGGCCGAACTTGCCGACGCAAGCGGATACGCATTCGTGACCGACGATTTCAGGGGCCACACTTCGCTCAAGCTTGACAAGGACAGCGGACTGCGCGAGGCCCTCGAGGCCGTGTGCGAGAAGTCCCGTTACCACAACTGGACATGCGCGAACGGGACGGTCGAGTTCTGGAACGCGGACTGGTACGACAGGAGAAACGCTCGCGTGTCGAAGCGCTGGCTGGCCGCAATGGCCGCGAGGTTCAGGGCTAACGGCACGCTCGATATCGGCGATCTGACGGAGATCGCGTCGCTTACCGATGCCCAGGTCGGCACTGTGGCGCGCGACGATGAGCTCAAGGCCGCGGTCTACAAGGTCTTCGAGAAGCGCCTTTACCTCAAGCTGTATGCAGGCATGGGCGCATCTCAGCGCGCGGCGCTGATGTCCGAGGACGGTATGTCCTTTGCCGATCTGACCGAGGACCAGCAGCAATCGGCCATGAGGCTGCTCATGGGGCAGAGTGTCGCACAGCTTCCGAATCTGGACATGTCCGCGCTGGGATTGCGGATCACCTGCACCAAGGAGAGCATCTCCCAGAGACGATTCCTCTACACGTTCAAAGCCTATACCTTCGCCGGGCCGATTCCGGGGCAGGCCCGATTCAGCACACCTCTCTATGTTCCTCCTCCCAAGCCGACTCCGAAGCCAGCCGCTTCGGCGGGAAAGTAAGTCGACAGCCAACCGCCGCGGTTTGACGGAGGAACCGGCCGACCGCGGTGGAATCCATGCAGTATGAGACTCCACGATGCATGGTTCTGGGCGCTTGTTTGTGCTATATATCTTGGGATGCCGGCGATTGCCGCGCGGGGAGGGACGATGGACGCCTCGTTTGAGAACAATTACCTCAAGCTCGTGATCGGCAGCGATGGGCGCGCGCTGCACTTCGTGGATCGCACGACCGGCAAGGATTACTGCAAGCCCGGATGAGCCGTTTGCCTCGATCACTAAGGGTGGAGCGGCCTTCGCTGTCACGAAGGCGGTTCAGGACGGCGGTAAGCTCCGGCTTGCGTTTGGCGAGTCGGGAGTCGAGGCGACGCTGAGGATCGAGGCGAAAGAGCGACTACTTCGTGATGGAGGTGCTGTCGGTTGATGGGGATGGAGTGGACGCGTTCGACACTATCGATATTCCGCTGACGCTCAAGGGCGACCTCGATGAACCGTTCGGTGGGTGCGCGCTGGCGCTCGACCTGCAGAGCAACATCCAGGCGTGGCCGGGATCGTGCTCGCGGCTGCAGGCGACCAGTGTGAAGCGGTTCGGGTTCGTGGGCGCGAAGGTGGCGATCATCGGCTGCCCGCCCGGCAAGATGCGCGGGGTGCTGCAGGAGGCGGTCACGCGGCCCCGGAGCTGCCGCACTCGGCGCTGGGTGGGCCGTGGGCGCTGGACGCGCCCGGTAGTCAGCGGCTCCTATCTGTTCAACTTCGACGGCGTCACCGAGACCAACGCCGACGCCTGGATCAACCTGGCCAAGAGCCTGGGGATGACCCAGATCGACTTCCACGGCGGCGGCTCGTTCCGATTCGGCGACTGCCGCCCCAACCCCGGGCTTACCCGAAGGCTTCGCGAGCATGAAGGCGGTGATCGATAAGCTGCACGCGGCGGGCATTCGCGGCGGGTCTTCACACCTATGCGTTCTTGATCACCAAGGACTGCCCCTGGGTGACGCCCGTACCCGACCCGCGCCTGGCGTGCGACAGGTTCTACGCTCGCGGGCCGATCAGCGGGAGCGATGCGACCGTCCCGGTGGACGAATCGACCGAGAATATGTCGATGACACCGGCTTCTTCGTGCGCAACAGCGTGACGATCCGGGTCGACGACGAGCTGATCACCTACGCGGGCATGTCGAAGGAAACGCCTACGCCTTTACCGGCTGCACGCGCGGGGCCTGCGGGACGCAGGTCGCGGCGCACGCCGAAGGGCGCGAAGGTCCACCATCTCAAGGAGTGCTTCGGCCTGTTGGTGCCCGACGGCGACTCGACGCTGTTTGCCGAGGTCGCTCGCAAGACCGCCGAGGCGTTCAACCAGTGCGGGTTCGACATGATCTACCTTGACGCGCTGGACGGCGAGGACGTGCCCGGCGGGCGCGAGAACGGCTGGCACTACGGCTCGAAGTTCGTCTGGGAGATCTGCAAACGGCTGGACAAGCCCGCGCTGATGGAGATGAGCACGTTCCATCATCACCTGTGGTGCGTGCGGTCGCGAATGGGCGCTGGGATCATCCCAATCGCAGCCACAAGAAGTTCGTCGACGTCCACTGCGCGGCAAACGAGAGTCAACAAGCGCATGTTCATGCCCGGCGGAGTTGGGCTGGTGGGCGATGAAGAGCTGGGGCGGGCCGCAGGTCGAGCCGACGCTGCCGGACGTGATGGAGTATCTGTGTGCCAATGCCTGGCCAACGATACGGGCTACGCGCTGATGGGCATCATCGCCGGACAACTTCGCAGCGTGCCCGTTTGCGCAGCGGCTGGCCGGCGATCTCGAAGCGATACGAGGAGCTGCGCCTGTCGGGCAAGGTGCCGGAGTCGATCAAGGCCAAGCTGCGGCAGCCGGGCAAGGAGTTCACGCTCGAATCGGCAGCCTCGACAGGGCTGGCGCTTCCGGCCGATCCGCTACGACAAGCACAAGGCGGAGACAGCCGGCGGCGCATGTCGGTGGAAGACCAGCAACGAGTTCGGCCGGCAGCCCGCGCGCCTGCGGATCGAGGCGCTGCAGGCCGGCGGGGCCGTACGACGCGCCGGGCAACGTCATGCTGGCCGATTTCCGCAGCCCGGCGCAGTTTCCTGTTCAGCACGCGCCGCCTGGCGTGACGGCGGAGCTGACGAGCGCTGCCGGACAACAGGAAGCCGGTGTCGGGATTTGAGCGAAGCGGAAATCCCGCCATGCGGGCTTCACCGCGACCAACAGCGGCAAGTCGCGAGTCGGCGCGTGGGCGATGCTCGGGCAGGAGTTCGTGCCGCCGCTGAACCTGGCCAAGCAGCAGGGCATGGGCGTATGGGTCTACGGCGACGGGCAGGGCGAAATCCTCAACTTCCAGGTCCAGAGCCCGCTCGCACATCATCGGACGCGCTGGGCGAGCACTACGTCGTCGTCGATTTCAAGGGCTGGCGATACTTCGAGCTGATCGAGCCGGAGGCGGAGCGGTTCGAGGACTATCGCTGGCCCTACTACCGGCCGAAGCTGGAGTGGGACAAGGAAGTCGAATCGGCGGACGCCGCGCCGCCGCACTGGGTGGCGGGGCACTATGGGATCTACCGCGAGTCCCCGAGCTACGGCGCGATCCAGTTGCTGAACGTCTGGTACAACAATCTGCCGCCGGGCAAGACCGTCACGACCTATGTCAGCCCGATCAAGGCGCTGCCGCTGGTGTCGGAGAAGCTGGTGAATCCATCGATTGCGATTGACGGCAAGAAGCTGACGTTTCCGTGCGAGATCGAGAGCGGGGCGTATCTTGAGTTCATCTCGATGGCGGACTGCAAGCTCTACAACAAGGAAGGCGTGGTTGTCGCCGACGTGAAGCCGGTCGGTGACGCGCCGGTGATCGATCACGGCGAGCATACGGTGAGCTTCGAGGCCGCGACTTCGGACGGGCTGACGCCGCGGGCCTACGTGACTGTCATCACAGAGGGGGAGAGCCTTTGACCAGACCGAACGTTCTGCTCATCACGACGGACCAGCAGCGGTGGGATGCGCTAGGAGCGAGCGGTAATCCGCTGGTCAAGACCCCGAACCTGGACGCGCTGGCGGCAAGCGGGACCTACTTCGATTGCTGCATCGCGCAGAATCCGGTGTGCATGCCCAGCCGGATCAGCACGCTCACGGGGCGGTACGGCTCGGCTCTGAAGATCACGCACATGGCGGTGACCGTGCCCGAGGAAACGGTGACGCTGCCGCGAGTGCTCGGCGGGTATGGCTACCACAACGCGCTGATCGGCAAGCTGCACTTCCTGCCGCACTCCAATCGGGATCATCGCATTCCGCACCCGGACTATGGGTTCCATCACATGGAACTCTCCGACGAGCCCGGATGCTATGAGGACGCGTATCGGACGTGGGTGAGGAAGGTCGCGCCGGACCAGCTCGATTACATAAGCGTCGGGCTGCCGCCCGCCGCTCGGGAATGGCAGCGCGTGATGGGGATTCGCGATGGTATCAAGCATCCGGAGCGGTTGACCGGCACGTGGGCCGCGTTTCCGGGATCGAGCGACGTGACGTTCTCGGCATTTGTGGGCAGGCGGACGATCGAGTTCCTGAAGACGCATCGGCCGGACCCGTTCTTCTGCAACGCGGGGTTCTACTCGCCGCACTCGCCCTGGATTGCGCCGCAGGAGTTTCTGGACCTGTACGATCCGGCGGATATGCCCGTGCCGGACTTCCCGCCGGAACTCGCGGCAGACAGGCCAAATGAGACGTTCTCCGACCAGGCGATTCGTGAGAACACCCGGGCGTATTACGCGATGGTCAGCGAGGTCGATCATTGGGTGGGGCGGATATTGGGGACGCTGGAGGACGAAGGGCTGGCGGACAACACGATAGTCGTGTTCACGAGCGATCACGGGGAGTTCATGGGCGAGCACCTCAAGTATGGGAAGGGGCCGTGGGCGCCGGATGTGGTCAGCCGCGTGCCGCTGATTGTGCGCGTGCCGGAAGCATTGGGCGGCGCTTCCGGGCGGAAGGTCGCGGACATCGTGGAGTGCGTGGACATAGTGCCGACGCTGCTCGATGCCGTTGGGATTCCGATACCGCCGTTCGTGCAGGGCGATCTGCTGCCGGTTACGTCGGAGCGTTCGGAATGCGATGGCGACGGACTCGGCCTGACGGAGTATACGGGCGGCAGGTCGCTAAGGATGCCGGGGCTGCGATACGTGGCCAAAGCCGATGGCTCCGAGATGCTTTTCGATCTGGAGAAGGACCCGTGGGAGTATAACGATGTCGTCGAGGACCCGGCATACGCGGCGACGCTTGCGGATGCGCGGAAGGCGCTGATCGGGCGGATGATACGTATCGAGCAGCCGCTGCCGCGGGAGTGGCCGTATTAGGGCAAGCTTCACCCTTAACCATCCTGTAATATACCGGGCCGTGCGTGCGGGAAAGTACGTAGCAGGTCACGCGATGGAGGTAATCGGGATGCGTTGGGTGATGATAGCGCTTGTGATGGCGATGGTGGTTCCGGCGGCGGCGGAGTATACACCGCCCTCAGGGCCGCCGTGTCAGTCGGTTCCGTGCGGGCTTGGCGCGGGGCCGGCGGGGCAGTTGGCGGGAATGGCCGGAGTCGGCTTCGACGCCGAGTACATGGTGCAGATGTTCCGGCAGAACGCGGATATCGCGGCGCTGGCGGAGTGGGGGACTCCCGGCTCGCTGACCCGAACCTGCGGAGGTTCGCGAAGAAGATATACTCCGAACGAGGCGATATGAACTCGGTGCTCTCGACCGCCCACGCGCCGTGCGGCTGCGGTAGGCTTACCGCGACCGCCGATCGAGCGCTGACGCTGGAGGCGAGGATCGCGACGGTGTGCGGTACCACGCTGGACAGTGCTTGGGTAAAGACGATGATCGCGCTGATGGACCAGTCGCTGCAGGGCGGGATTCTGGGTCAGACGAGGGCGTCCACTCAGGCCCTGCGCGACAGCGCGAACAACACCGTGGCAGTTTGTCGCAACGAGATCAGCGCGTTTGAGAGGTGGCAGAGCACGACGTTTCTGACCCACGAGCAAGAGGAGCGGTTCTGCGGGATGCATCCGGGCGATCCGCGGTGCCCCGGCCCGTGATTTGCGTGAGAGCTCAGTGTGTGCGAGGCTCACGCCCCTGTCATTCTGAGCGCAGCGAAGAATGACAAGACCCCACGATCCATGGGATCTACCGTGGGTAGCGTAAATCCTCTGTGTAAAATCGGCTGAGGTAGGTAAGGCGCATCCCTCTTTCTAAGATGCGATTGATCAGTAACGCAGAAGGAGGAACGCGCCGTGAGAGAAGTATACGTCGAGGAGTTGGAGGAATCAATAGCTGCGTGGGGAGAGGTTCGTGGTGAGGATTGTTCTTGGGGTCGTTATGCTGAGTTTCAGGTGGCGGGTCTGAAGCATTTCGTGGAGTCGAGCCTGCGGGAAGCGATTGCTCGCAAGATTGGTGCATTGAAGTATCAGCGCTCGGATGGTCGTCGGGGCTATCGAAATGGCACCTACTTGCGGACTATTGTAACTCGGTATGGGACTGTGGAGGTCGAGGTTCCGCGGCTGCGGGAAGGGGCCTATGAGCACGATCTGTGGGACAGCCACGGGCTTATGACAGAGCAGGCTCGGGAGTTGATACTGCAGACCTATCTATCGGGTCCGTCAACACGCAGGGTAGGCAAGGTGCTTGGCGAAGTTCTGGGCTATGAAGTCTCCGCTGGCACGGTATCGGCGATCTGCAAGGGTCTTGATGATCTGGTAAGGCGATACTGGTCTTCGCCGATCACCGACGAATGGGAGTATCTGCTTTTAGATGGCGTGGTGGTAAAGAACCGGTCTGTTGTAGGCAGCGAGAAGCGCTGCGTATTAGTGGCGATGGGCATTTCGAAATCGGGCAGGAAACAGATCCTATCTTTCAGGCAGGTGGAGTCCGAGTCGGAGGTGTGCTGCACGTCGTTTCTTTTGGATCTGGTGAGGCGCGGCCTTGAGGGGAAGAATCTGAGGCTGATATCCACAGACGGCGGGGCTGGACTGATCGCGGGGGTGGAGGGTGTTTGGCCGCACGTGCCACGTCAGAGATGTTGGGCGCACAAGTTGCGCAACGTGGCCAGCAAGGTCAGGAAGCGCAATGAGAAAGCCTGCTTAGATGGTGCTAAGTTGATCTACCTTGCTCCGAACCGCACCGAGGCGGCAAAGCGCTTCCGGGCCTGGCGGGCGAGGTGGATCGAGCTGGAGCCCAAGGCAGTCGCTTGCCTGGAGGCCGACATCGAGGAGTTGCTTGAGTTCTTCTATGTGCCGGAGCGAATGCAGAAGACTGTGAGGACCACCAATCCCATAGAGAGAGTCTTCAGGGAAGTCCGCCGACGTACCAGGACCATCTCATGCTTTACGAACCGCCGAAGCGTAGACAGGATGCTCTACGCAGTACTGGCCTACCAGAATGAACAGTGGGATGAGGCTTACCGGCCAAAGCAAACTACACAGAGGGCTTGACGCTACCCTACCGTGATTCAGTTTGACCGGGATGAGGCGCGGTGATATAATAACTGCGGAAACAGGCTGGCGTCGGCGACGACGCTGGCTTTTCTTGTATACGTATGAATACGGAGTCGAGCTTGAGGGGGCGGGTCGATACGATCCTGCCCCGAGTGGCGAAACCCGCGAGATATATGGGCGGCGAGCTTGGATCGGTTGCTAAGCCGCTCGACCAGGTAAACGTAAGGGTTGCGCTTGCATTCCCGGATGTCTATGAAGTAGGCATGTCGAACCTCGGTCTGAGGATTCTCTATTCGGTCCTCAACAGTCAGACCGGGGTGGCGGCCGAACGCGTCTTCGCGCCTGCTGTCGATATGGAAGAGCAAATGCGCGCGGCCGGGATTCCCCTGTTCTCGCTGGAGACCGCCTCACCTATACGGGACTTCGATGTCGTGGGATTCTCGCTTGCCTACGAGATGACCTGCACGACCGTCCTTTCCATGCTCGACCTCGCAGGAATTCCCGTGCTCGCGTCCGAGCGTGGGGACGATGACCCGATTGTGATCGCCGGAGGGCACTGCGCCACCAACCCGGAACCGATGGCCGACTTCATCGATGCGTTTGTCATTGGTGATGGGGAGGAGGCGGTGCTGGATGTGGTTCGGGCATACTCCCCCTCCGCTGCGGAGGGGGTTGGGGGGAGGTCCTTCGGGCCGAGTGATTCGCAATCGACCCCTCCCCAACCCTCCCCGCAGCGGGCAGGGGGCAGATCGTGGGTCCTTGCCGCGCTGGCGGAGATCGAGGGCGTGTATGTGCCGGAGTTCCGAAGGCGAGGGTGCGGGGGAGGTTTGTGGCCGATCTGGATGCGGCGCACTTCCCGGACAGCCTGGTGGTGCCGTATACGCAGGCGGTGCACGATCGGGTTGCGCTGGAGATAATGCGGGGCTGCACGAGAACGTGCAGGTTCTGCCAGGCGGGGATGATAACGCGGCCCGTGCGTGAACGCTCGCTTGAGACGCTGTGCGAGCAGGCCGCGACGCTCCTTGAAAAGACGGGATATGAAGAGATTGCGCTGACGTCGCTTTCGAGCGCGGATTACTCGCGGATCGACGATCTCGTGCGGACGCTGATAGACCGGCACGAGTCGGGAGGTGTCGGAGTGTCGCTGCCGAGCCTGCGGGCGGACGCGCAGTGCGTTGCGCTTGCGGCGGAGATTCAGCGCGTGCGAAAGAGCGGGCTCACGTTTGCGCCTGAAGCCGGAACTCAGCGGCTGCGGGACGTGATCAATAAGAACGTGACCGAAGAGGACCTGCTCGGGGCGGTGGAAGCGGCGGTGGAGGCCGGTTGGCGGCGCGTGAAGCTGTATTTCATGATCGGGCTGCCGACCGAGGCCGACGAGGACATCGCAGGCATCGCCGATTTGGTGAGGAAAGTGATCGCCGTCGGCCGCCCTTCGATACGGCCCACAGACCGGGCCTACTCAGGGCTAGCGGCGGTGAATGTGACGATCTCGCCGTTTGTGCCGAAGCCGCATACCCCGTTTCAGTGGCGGGGGATGGTTCCACCTGAGGAGCTTGAGCGGCGGATCGCGCTGTTGAGGCCGATGCTGCGCGGGAAGCATATCGCGCTGAGCTGGCATGATCCGGCGTGTAGCCGGGTCGAGGCGGCGCTCGCGCGTGGGGACAGGCGGCTGGGCAAGGTCGTGTACGAGGCGTGGAAGCGTGGGAGCAAGTTCGAGCAAGATAGGTTCGATGCAGCGCGATGGGCTGAGGCCTTTGAAGCAGCAGGGCTGGACATTGCCGACTTCGCGAACGCGGAGTATCCGAAGGATGCGGCGCTGCCGTGGGATTTCGTGGATGTCGGGATTTCGAAGGAGTTCCTTGCGAAGGAGGATGAAAAGGCCGAGCGCGGCGAGACTACGCCCGACTGCCGGTTCGGAGTGTGCGCGGCGTGCGGAGTGCGCTGCGCGCCGAGTTCAAAGTTCAAAGTTGAAAGTTCAAAGTTGGAGGCCGTGCAAGCAGAGAAGCGAACTTTCAACTTGCAACTTGGAACTTGCAACTCCTTGCCCGTGCTGTTCACCTTCAGAAAAGGGCCCGAGCTGCGGTGGTTGGGGCATCTGGATCTGATGCGGGTTTTCGAGCGGGCGATACGAATGTCCGGCGTTGATGTCGTCTATACACAGGGGTTCAACCCGCATGCCAAGATGTCGATCGCGTCCGCGCTGCCGCTGGGCGCGACTGCCGATAATGAGGTTGTGACGATTCATATCGCCGCGCCGGTGGATATGAAAGACGCGGTTTCGAGGCTGAACTCGCGACTGCCGAACGGGCTGAAGCTTACGTCTGCGCGGGTTCTGCCTCCGCATTCGAAAGGTGTGACGATCATCGCCAGCGAACTCATGGTAGAGGTGGCTCTGCCGGAGGACGCCTCCGCGGGGCATTTGGAGGGAGCCGTTGATAAGCTGATGGCGCGCGAGGAGATACCGTGGCAGCGGGAGAAGCGGCGGATCGATCTGAGGAAGGGGATTGCGGAGCTGAGAGTGGAGAGTGGAGAGCAGAGGGCAGAGAGCAGAGAGCAGAGAATCGAGAGCACGAAGGACCTCCCCCCAACCCGCTCCGCAGCGGAGGGGGAGATCGTGCGGCTGCACATGGTGCTTAAGCATCTGGAATACACGGTCAAGGCGGCGGAGATCGTGGCCGCGCTGGCCGAATATGTGCCGGGGATCGAGATGGTCTCCGTGCACAGGATGAGACTGATAGTTGGGTAACCGGTCCGGTTCGAACTTCGAACTTCGGACCTCGAACATCGACGAAGAGTGGAGAGCGAAGAGAAGCGGAGCCGGAAGGACCTCCCCCCAACCCCCTCCGCAGCGGAGGGGGAGATGGCGCGCTTGCACATGGTGCTCAGGCATTTAGAGTATACAGCCAAGGCGGCGGAGATCGTGGCCGCGCTGGCCGAATATGTGCCGGGAATCGAGATGGTCTCCGTGCACAGGACAAGGTTGTTAGTTACATGACGGAAGCGCCGAGGCGAGGGGGTGAATTCCCTTCGGACTTCGGGCTTCCGACTTCTGACCTCGAAAAGAAAGGAGGTGATAGCTAGTGTCAAAAGAGATAATAGTGAACGTGGATACTCGCGAGACGCGGATCGCGCTCGTGGAGTCGGGTAAGCTTGTGGAGCTTGACGTCGAGCGCGAGGAGCGCGTCGTCGGCAGCATCTACAAGTGCAAGGTGGCAAACGTGCTGGCCGGGATGGACGCGGCGTTCGTGGACATAGGTCTGGAGCGCAACGCGTTTCTTTACGTGGCTGACGTGCTGCCTGAAATGGACGACGAGTTCCCGAGCGCTCGAAAGGAGCCTGCCAGGCACGTGCGAATAAAGGACGTGCTCAAGGTCGGCCAGGAAGTGCTCGTGCAGGTCGTCAAAGGCCCCAGAGGCTCCAAAGGCGCGCGCGTTTCCACGAGGGTTTCCTTGCCCGGTCGCTATCTGGTACTGATGCCGGATTCCGATAATCTCGGAATCTCGCGAAAGATCGAGAGCGAATCCGAGCGAGACCGCCTCAAGAAGATCGGCGACAACATGAGGCCGCTGGGGTTCGGTGTGATAATCCGAACGGAGGCCGAAGGTCGGAGCGACGCGGAACTACGTAAGGATCTTGAGTTCCTACTGAGAATGTGGAGCCAAATCCAAGAGAAATCCACCAAGATTTCAGCGCCGGGACTGGTCCATCAGGACCTGAGCCTGATCTACAAAACGATCCGCGACGTGTTTTCGTCCGACGTCAATAAGATGATCATCGATTCACCGGTCGACTACGAGAAGGCGCTCGAACTCATCGATCTGATCTCGCCGAGGATGCGCTCGCGGCTCGTGCTCTACGATGAGAGCGAGCCGATCTTCGAGCGGTTCGCGGTAGAGGCCGAGATCGACAACCTTCTGAGAAGGAAGGTGTGGCTGAAATCCGGCGGGCACCTGACGATAGACCAGACGGAAGCCCTGACCACGATAGACGTCAACACGGGCAAGTTCGTGGGTTCCACGAGCCTGTCGGATACGATCCTCAAGACCAACCTCGACGCCGTCATCGAGATCGCGCGGCAGTTGCGATTGCGCGACATCGGCGGGATAATCGTGCTCGACTTCATCGACATGATCAACGTCAAGGACCGGCAGAAGGTCGTCACGGCGCTCGAAAAGGAGCTTCGCAAGGACCGCACGCGGACCAAGATCTCGCACATCAGTCCCCTTGGGCTGATCGAGATGACGCGCAAGCGGACCGGCGAGACCATCACCGAGCTTGTGACCGAGCCGTGCCCCTACTGCCAGGGGCGGGGACGCGTGGAGAGCGCGGAGACCGTGAGCCTCGCAATAGAGCGCGAGCTGCGGCGGTTGTGCTCGGAATCCGATGAGGAGGCCTTCATGGTCACGACGCACCCGGAGGTCGCTTACCATCTGGTGGGCAGCGCCGGCGAGGTGGTCGAGGAGATCGAGCGTCGAATGCGGCGGGCGATCTACGTGCGCGCAAACGAGCACATGCACGTCGAGAAATACGACATCACGCCCGGCGACATTCAAGAGATGGACCGGCAGATGATGCCGTGGAAGCGCGGCGAGACCATCGATTGCCAGGTCATTCGCAACCCGTTCTCGGTGCTGCCGAGGGCGAGCGCGTGGCTGGACGGGTATCTCGTTGAGCTCGAAAACGGTGGCAAATACGTCGGCAGACGCGTCAAAGCGAAGCTGACGGAGATACACCGCTCCTATGCGTTCGGCGAAGTCGCGGCGTCTGGGAGAGGCGAGAGGGCTCGCAGGGAATAGGGAACAGAAGGGACTGCCCTGTTCCACATGGAATGCACAATCGCGGAGCCCGCGGTAGTTTTCGGACTGCCGCGGGCTTTCGTAAAGATGGTGCAGCGGAGAGTCGGGTATTCTGGTCGTTCAGGTGACCGGACGAACAAGGAGGATGGCAATCTGGCACTCTGCCTCACGTCTCGATAGGTTGTGCTGCCTCCGGCCGCAGCCTACATCGAGCGAGAAGCGTTATGCACAAGAAACGTTGTGTTGTGATTACGGCACTTGCTGTGTTGGTGACTGGTGCATCGTATGTGTGGTACAAAATGATGCCCGTGAAGGCCACGGCCGGCTACCGGATAGTATGCAATGGCCCCGCCCACGCCAATGCACGGACTCTGCATACCAACACCCGCCAGTTGAGAGTCAGAAGATGGCGAGCAGGCAACTACCGTGTGGTTCGACAGGAGAGTTACTGCCCCGCCTGCCGATCACTCATTGCGGCCAACGAGGTTTTCGATCACCTCAAGACTGAGTTTGGGGTCGAGAGAGGGGGGCTGCCCGACCTGCGACCGATCTGAGGGACACCGACGGCGGGGTTACCCATTTCGCCTTGCGTGTCCAGAACTGCGGAACGAACGAGATAAGAGGACTCAGGTTTCTGTTGGCGCCGGAGGACTACCTTGTGTGTGAGAAGGACGCGAAGGGCCCGGACCCGTACAATCCTCTCTTCTGGCCAAACGTGGTCAAATCGCGCCGAAAGCTGCATGAGCTGACCACAGTGGGGCTCCCTATAGTCAATACGAGTGTTTGGCCGCCTGGTCGACACATGCTCGCGCCCGCCAATGATCCGCACTATCCGCAGTGTGCCGATAGGGCCGAGTGGAGCACGATGCGGGCTTGGTGGGACACAGAGCTGTCAACCCCTGGCATGTGGTACTTCCAGGACCTTTCGCTGTCCGACAAAGCTAAGCCGGGCCAGGACATTCGGTTCACGGGGTATTTGCTCTACAACGGGCATAGGCGTAGCGTGGGAAGCGTCACGATTCACGTCACCTACAGGTAATGTGCCCTCTGCCGCAGTGAGCGTTTCTCTAGGGCGCTGCCGCGTGCTCTTCTGCCGTTCGAACGTGGAGATGGGGCGTTTCTTGCGCCCGAACGTTATGTGCGTACACATCTGGAGTATGGAGGGCTTGCGATGAAAACGCGATATGGTGCGCCTGTGGCGCAGACACTACTGGTGATTACGGTATTGAGTGCGGCTTGCGCGGCGAAGCCCCATCGTTCTACATCAGCCGAGATTAGCGCGTTCTGGCTTTTGATTGGCCGGGGTGACATTGCGGGCATGGCGAAGATCGATCGGGAGCAACCCCAGCTTAGTAAATGCCAGGGATGAGTATGGTTACTCCTCCCTAGAATGCGCGTTCGGGGCGCTGCGGCTGGAATCCGCCAGGCTCTTGATCGACAAGGGAGCACTTGTGAACGCAGTGAACCCCAGGGGCAGCACCCCATTGTACAGGTTGCTGCAATGGATGATCCAGATGGGGCTGCATTGCTGATAAGCAAGGGCGCGAAGGTCAACATAGAGAACAAAGATGGCGAGACGCCATTAATGGAGGCAGTTGGCCTTACGCAAGATGAGTGTGCTCGGCTCGACCTCGCGACAGTGTTTGTGAAACGTGGGGCTAACGTGAATGCCGCTGACAACAACGGAGATACGCCACTGGCGGTCGCCTGTCGTTGCGGTTACCAGGATCACGTGAGTGTAGCCAAGCTCCTGATCGAGCACGGTGCAAAGGTGAACGTGCAGGACAAGAAAGGAGTCAGCCCCTTGCATCTGGCTGCGGCGCGGGGTGACACTGAACTCGTGCAATTCCTGCTCTCAAAGGGCGCGAACGCAAAGGCTGCCGCGAAGAACGGCGAGACTCCCGCGGACGTAGCTGCGAAGAATGGGCAGTCGGATGTGCTTAGACTCATGTCGGCATCCACATGTACCCTCGGCTGATCGTCTAACGTCAGTGCGGTTGGCGGGCACGTCGGCTGAGGCGGCCGCGAAGGTGGTTGCCGCTTACGTGCGAGCGTACAACTCACAGGATACCGCTGGTGTGATGGCCACGTTCGTGGAGCCCAGTCCCGGCAAGGAGATGGCTGACAAGTGCGGGCATGGCTTCAGCTACCCTACATCTAATCAGGTTTTTGCTTTTGTGTCCAAGGATCGCAGGCAGATGTATGTTGCGATGAAGGATGTGTACGATCCGCAGTCTTCCTCCCCCGAGACACCCCTGATGGTGGAGTTCTCAATGGCGCTCGTGGGCGGCAAGCTCCGGATCGAGAACATCACGTCTGAGGGCATGCGGAACTACAGCCGGCGTATGAGTGACGCCAAAGCGGACGTTCGCGGTGATTACAGGGAGTTCAGCGGGATAGATGATATACCGATGTAGGCGTCGGCTCGTTTCTCGCTGAGCGGCGGCGCGGTCCGACATGCGGTTCATTGCCGGTTCCAGGTGGATAAGATGGACTTGGCCCGACTGGGCAAGTCACATCCTGGAGGCAGATAGTATGAAGTCGCTTGACGAGATCGTCGGTGTATCGGGATCTGAGGGTTGGAGCACGGGGTAGCGGACCGACCACGGGGCCGGCAACCCAGCCCGGAAATCCCGATACGAAGCAGCCCAGCAATCCAGCGCTGATGTCGAGGCCTCCCCTCTCTCCTTTCCACTCTCCACTTTCCGCCTTCCACTAGCGGTGAGCAGCATTTGTTGGCGGGTACGCGATGGAGACTCGCGCGGGTGGGATTTGGCGGCCCATTGGCTTTGTGGTTTGGCGAGCCGGCGGCTGGGGTATATGCCAAACAAGCTCAGGAGTTACCAAGCGCCAATCGGCTTGTGCCTGGGACACTGAGAAGAAACAGCACATGTGGAGGAGAAGATGAGAAAGTATCGCATTCTGCTGGTTTCCGGGTTCATTGTTCTGGCCGCTTGTAGTCTGGGTTTCGCCGGTACGTGGAACGAAGTCGGCGACGCCGGTGACCTTCCCGCTACCCACCAGATTACCTACGGGAATGGCCCACTCACGGCGATCACGGGCAACCTGCCCATTGACGCCGACGTTGACCTCTACTGCATCCACATCTCGGACCCCCTTGTATTTCAGGCCCAGATATACGGCGCCCAGTTGTCGGACCCGGACCTGTGGCTGTTCGACTCCGCCGGCTATGGCATCACCCACAATGATACGGTCCAGTATGGTTACACAGGGCTGACGGGTACTTACGTTCCCGGGCCTGGTACCTACCTGATCGGTATCAGCGGCTCATACCGCTATGCGACCAGCGGCTCGGGGGCTATCTGGGCCACTCCGCAGGCGTTTGCCGAGCGCGCACCGGACGGGCCCGGCGCGGGAAGTCCTATAGTGAGTTGGACTGGCGCCGGGGTGGTGGACCCCTATTTCAGCGCCTACACCATCTACCTCACCGGCGCCGATTTCTGCCAGCTCGCGGTGCCGGAGCCAGGAGACCTGCTTGCTTTGGGCGCGGGGCTGTTTGGCTTCTGCGGCTGGCTGAGGCGCAGGAAGTAGTCTCCAGACCGGACCCACGGTGCGGCACGGTTGACAACCTCCCTCGCTGCACGTAGAATGCAGTCGCGGATGGAGGTTGCTGATGGAGCGTCGCGCGGGCGGGATCTGGTATTGGGTGCATACGTCGTTTGCGGTGCTGGTTCGGTTGGGCGTTATTGTGGGGGCGTTTGCGGTCGGATATCGGTGGGGTCTGGCCGTTGCTCTGATCGCCTCTCTCGCCGTATTGACGTTATCCGGCCCCACGGCCATTATCTGCGTCGCGGTTGGACTTGGGATCAGTGGGGAGGCGGCAGGAAGGCTGACTGGGGTAACCTTTCGTGTTCAGTTCGCGATGGCGCTTATCCTCCTTGGGGCTTCCATACCGACCAAGCTGCCGGCGCTGATCGCCCTGTGCGCCGTCTGCTTCGTGCTGGCAGCCCTATATCGGCTGATGACCTGGGCGGCGGAGCAGGCCAGGGCGGGGTGATGGCGATGCAGATCAGAACCGTCGATATCGACAGCCGCGTTGTATCCGACATCATCGAGCCGTGCCTGTTGTGCTGCTATTGGGAGTGCCCGGAGCAGTTCGGCAGGCACGAGCCGCGTGAGGCGCGGATCAAGGGGGAGTGGTTCGAGAAGACCATCCCGCACTTCAATCCGTGCGGGAAGCTGCTCTACGTCGATGACCTGCCCGCCGCGTACTGCCAATACGCCCCGCCAGCGCATCTGCCGGGTATCTCGCAGTATGAGAAGCTGTCGGCCTGCGTGGATGAGGGCGACGTGTTCTTGTCCTGCCTGTTCGTGCCTTGCGGTGACTATCAGCGCAAAGGGTTGGGGCGCGGGCTGTTGAATGCCGTGATCGATGATGTCGAGGCCCGCGGTTATAGGGCGATTGAGACGATCTCCCGCAATGATTCCTCCAACAACTGCTCCGGCCGGCAAACTCGCGGAGTATCGCACGAAAGGCGAAGTATCGCGCGAGATCATCGAGAAGGGCACGGAATATGTCAACGTCATTTCCTCCCTGTTCAAGCTCCTCTCCGAGTCATTCACCGCGATAAGCGGCATGAACTGGACCCCGCAGCACTGCTGGCACTTCGCGGGCGGCGACTGGACGGTGATGGTCGCAGGCAACCGCGCCTACTGGGTGGAGACGCAGAAGGCGGACATGGGCAAGCTCGTCAGTCTGTTCACGGCCGAGATGGAAGAGATGGCGGCCACGGGCATCTGAGAAGCAGGGAATAGGGAATAGGGAACAGGGAACAGAAGGGAACGACCTGTTACACATCGAACGCGATCGTGGTCCGGGCCACGCCCCGGACCAACACTCATGGTTTCTTGTTGTTCTTCCACGCGGTGATGAGCGTTTTCATTCGATCGGTCTCCACGCCGCCGTCGGTGATGGCGGACTGTGGCGCGTCGGCGGGAAACGTCGGGTTCCAGCCGTTCCAGGTGCCATAGCAGTGATATGTCCAACTGAAATGGTGCTTTTCGAAGATATCGATCACGTCCGAGAGCCATTGCGCGGCGCCGGGCGCCCAGCGAACGACACTGAATTCCCCGACGAAGATCTTCACGCCGTACTTCTTCTGAAAGTCAATGGCATTCTTCATCGAAGCCTCGAGCGCCGCCTTATCCCAGTGCTTGGGCGCTGAACTCTCGAACAGCCGCAGCGTGCCGGGATACGGCTTGCCCTCAAACTCTGAGCCCTTGTATGTGCCAATGCCCTGGTGGGTGTAACTGTGCGGGTAGTAGAAATGGAATGAATAGACTGCCTTTGGGTCCTTCACCGGCGTAAGACTCGCGGGAAACGCCTGGTCCGGGAGCGCCCACGGTGCGGTCTCGATGATGATGTAAGTGTTACGATCTATGGCGCGCACCCGCTTGATGAGCTGCGGGAGCATTGTTGAGTGCCAGGAATCGACCTCGTTCTTCGTGTTCGGCTCGTTGAGGAGGTCGTAGCCGAGGAGCCAAGGATGGGTCCCGAAGGTTCTCGCGATGTACTCCCAGAGCGCGACAAGCCCCGGATAGCAGTCGCCCTGATTCGTCTCTCGCGACAAGGCATCGGTTCTCCCGTCCAACGACGCCACCGGCCACCGGGATGATGTAGATGTGATACTTCTCGGCCAGCGCCAGCGCGGTTTTGAGACCCTCGAGGTTTTTCTTATACGGCGCCAACGAATCGCTTGCGGGCGGGGTTTCGCCAGGCTTCACGGCCCCTGGGTCGGTGTCGAGCCATACACGGAGCACGTTCACGTTCCATGCTTTGAGTCTCTTGAAGGTCTCCTCGTCGAGGAATCCCGGACTGACCGAGGAGTTGAAAGCAAACACCTGCAGTCCGCGAAGAGGGTAGTCAGGCCACGCCTTCTCTCCAGGGCTGTCCGCAGGCGATCCCATCCGCGCGACGGAGAGGAGCATAGCTCCGAACAGAGCGCAGTCTAGCAGCCGTTTTGCACGGTAGTGAACTTCCACTGGTTCTACCTTCTCTTCTGGTGGACGAGCGTCATGGGCAATCGGAATCGGTGTCGGCGGACTTGTCGATGACACAGGTGTCGATCGGCGTGCCGTCCTGCTTGACCGTGCGAATGGTCAGCTTCTTGCCGGCGATATCCACCACCAGGTAGTTGGGCTGGTCGGTGGGGTTGTAGAAGAACGCGTCCCAGCTCTTCTTCTCGAGATTCTTGTAGTATTTGGTGCCGCTGCGGCCCGTCACGCAGTAGATCGTGCCCTCCGATGGCTTGCCCTTGATCTCGCCGCCCTTGATCGGGAATGTGCGGCCGACGCCGTGGTCATGGCCGTTGAAGACGAGATCGGCGTGGTTCGATTCAAGCACGGGGCAGAATGCCGACTTGACGTCCTTGCTCTTGCGCGTGGGATGCACTTCGTAGACCGCCTTGTGGAAGAAGACGATCTTCCAGGTCGCGTCGGAGGCTTTGAGGTCGGCATTGAGCCACTTCGCCTGCGGGCCGAGGATGTCGCCGTATTGCTTCTCCTCGCTGCCCTGGCTGTCGAGGACGGCGATGTGGACGGGGCCGTAGTCGAACGAGTAGGCCTGGCCCTTGAGGCCGGCGGGGCCGTTGGGCGGCAGCGTGAACTGCGCGAGCCAATACTCCGGCTTGCGTTCGCCTTTCTTTCCGCTGGTCTCGTGGTTGCCGATCACGGGCATCTCTGGGATCGTATCGATCACACCCGCCGCGGCGTCAAACCAGGCGTTCCAGTGCGAGCCGCTCTGGCCGACGTCTACCAGATCGCCCACATTCACCATGAACCTTGCCCTCGGATTGGCCCTGTAGGCGTTGTGGACGGTCTTGCTCCACGTCGAGTACGGCGGCACGCTCTGGCTATCGCCGAAGACGAGGAATTCCACCTCGTCGGACTTCGGGTCGGCTGTGACGAACGTGTGGGTTGCGCTCCAGTGCTCGCCGTCGCCGACGCGGTAGGTGTAGGCCGTGGTCGGCGAGAGATCGGTGAGCGTCGCCCTGAAGAGATGCGATTCGCCGATGTCGGTTGCGAAATCGGAGCAGGTCGCGTTCGTGTGCTGGATCGGGCCCGTCAGCTTGGACCCTTTGGCATATTCGACGACGCCGGTCGCGACAGTGGGGTCGGTTCGCCAGGTGACGGTCATGGTCGTCGCGGGGCTGCCGGTCCAGCTCAGCGCGACGTGGTCGGGTGTGGTAGTCGCTGGGGCTGCAGCGAGGGCCGGGCAGGTGAGCGCGAACACGAGTAGTGCGGCCAGTACCGATGGTTCTTCTCAAGGTAGTCTCCGTTTCTCGATGCGCCGGGATTGCCCGGCTTGCTTCCATTATCTATTACGACGCAGGCGGGGCGCAAGGGTTTCGGGCGGCCCGTGTGGATGAGAACGGCGTCTTTGTGTCCTGCTTGTTCGTGGGCGCGTGGCGACCGAGACCTATCCGAACGGAAGCGCCGACTCCAGGGCGCTTCGCGCTGTCACGGACTTCCGGCCCCGGCACCGAGCAGACGGAAGTTATCGACCCGCGCTCCGTGAATCAGCGAGTTGTCGGAAAACTGCGATTCATATCCGATTCCGCAGTAACCGTGCGAGAAGCTCGCGTCGTTGACGCTCGCGATGAGCTTGCCGTTCAGGTAGTACCTGATGTTGGAGCCGGATGTCGTTATTCCCATCTTCTGCCACGCGCTGGACGCGAGGTTCACCGGCGATTTCAGGAAAGTGGTGAGCTTGCCGTTGACGCACTTGCCGGCCTGCAATCGTCCGTTCGCGGGGTTGTAGAGCATGAGGTAGCAGTTGCCGCCGCCGTAGAGCGGCGATGTGAACGCGAAGTTGCCGTTGTCGCGTGCGAAGATTCCGTAGCACTCGGCGCCCGCAAGCCCCGGCCTGTATTCGCAGTAGACGTCGCTCTCGACCGTGTAGTCGGTGTCGGAGAGGTCGCCCACGTGCGTGGTGTTGATCCCGCCGTTGGGATTACTTACCACCATCGCGCAGCCGTCGCCGCCGGGCGATTTCGGGGAGAACTTCCGCACCGGACAGTATTCCAGCTTGTCGTCCCAAGCGAGGGTGCGGCCTCTGGACGTGAAGCTGTCCGAGAGAGGATACCTGGTCGATGTGTCCTCTTTGACCAGCATGATGATGTTGCTCACGGCTCTCTCGCGGCCGCCCGAAGGCTTGTTTGCCAGGGCGCCATCGACGACCATTGCGGACGATCCGCCGTCATCGAGCTCGATTGCGTCCGTGGCGTGCAGCGTGTTCATCAGGAAACTCGCGAGTTCCGCGAAGCTCATGCCCGACGCTGGCGGGCGCCTGCCTGCCGTCCACCACCACAAAAAACAGAGTCGTGGCGTTGTAGGCGATTGCGGTTCTCGGTTGGCGGTCCGTATCGCCCTTTGGGTAGTTGCTCCAGGTCGAGGTGTTCGGTGCGCCGTCCTTTACGATCCAGCCCGCGCCGGTGAGCATGAGCTGAGCGTTGTTGAAGCTCGGCACGCTGATGTCGCCCTTCACGGCCACGCGGTCCCCGACAGCCACGTTGGACGCCAGCACCGACGCCTTGTCACCGCTGGCCGATATTACCATCCCTCCGGCTGGGATTGCGTTATTGACGGACTCGGCGCCGGTCTTTACGGCGGATACTATCCCGGTTACGGTCTTGTTCGGCCTCATTGGATATGAGACGTCGGTCAATATGACCTCGGTGCCCTGTATGGTAGTGTGCGTGGAAGAGTCGTAATCCGGCGTGTAGATCCTGACGGCGTTATCGACCTGGGGGAGGTCGGCCCCGGCGTTTTTGATGATCGTGCCGTTCGGGCAGGTTATGGTAAACCCCGTACTGCCGACGCTAGCCTCTATCTCAGACCATCGAGCATCCGTGAAGATGTAGGTCTCCCTGCTGATGGAATAGGCCTGGATGTAGTTCCCCGAGTCGGCGAGCATTCCGGTTATGCCGGGGCCGCTCCAGTTGAACCGGCTGGCGTTGATTGCGGCGAGAACGTCGTGCGCTGGAGGTTGGTCATAGCGGGAACAGATTCGGCTGGTCGTTTCCTTGACGGAGTAGTTACGCTTGTGCTCGGGAAAGCCCATGCGCACCTTATACTCGGTGTGGGAGAGGTCCAGGCTGACCACGTAGGCTCTATTTGGACCCGGGGCGTCGTAGGTACGCATACTCCACTCCCGGCGCGACGGTTCTCGCCGATGCTGATATTCCGACACGCGCGACGGATGCGAGCAAAACCACGCCTGCAAAACACACTATCCGACGATTCCGCACAGCAAACACACCTCCACGTCATACGGCCATAGCCAGTCTACCTCTGTGCGTTCCGCGGGTCAAGTCGAGGCGGCCCTCCGTTGGACATCGGCCTGCCTGAGGTTGTGACATGAGCCTATGGACACACGCTACTACATCGATCTGGAAAACGAATACGGCGCCACAAACTACAAACCGCTGGACGTCGTCCTCACGAGAGGCAAGGGCATCTGGGTGTGGGACGTGGACGGCAATAAGTACCTGGACTTTCTGTCGTCCTATTCGGCGGTAAATCAGGGCCACTGCCACCCCAAGATTGCCGCCGCGATGAAGGAACAGGCCGACAAGCTTACCCTCACCTCGCGCGCGTTTCGTAACGATCAGTTGGGGTTGTTCTACAAGGAGCTTTGCGAGTTGACCCATTCGCATACGGTGCTGCCGATGAACAGTGGTGCGGAGGCGGTGGAATCGTGCATCAAGGCCGTCCGCAAGTGGGGTTACCAAGCGAAGGGCGTGCCCGATGGCCAGGCGGAGATCATCGTCTGCGAGAACAATTTCCACGGCAGGACCATCACCCTGGTTGGGTTCAGCAGCGAGGCGCAGTATCGCGACGGCTACTCACCGTTCACGCCGGGGTTTGTGATGATCCCGTTCGGCGACGCGAAGGCGCTGGCGGATGCGATCACGCCGAATACCGTGGCGTTTCTGGTGGAGCCGATCCAGGGCGAGGCTGGGGTCATCATCCCGCCCGAAGGGTATCTGCGCGAGGTCCGTCGGATATGCACCGAGCGCGACATCGCGATGATTACCGACGAGATTCAGACCGGCCTGGGCCGCACCGGCAAGCTGCTGGCCGAGGAGCACGAGGGCGTTGAGGCGGACCTGACCATGATCGGCAAGGCGCTGTCGGGCGGGTTCTATCCGGTGTCGGCGGTGCTTTCGAACAAGGAAGTGCTGGGGGTTTTCCAGCCGGGCGATCACGGGAGCACCTTCGGCGGGAATCCGCTGGCGTGCGCGGTGGCTCGGATGGCGATGAAGGTGCTGGTCGAGGAGGGCATGGTCGAAAACGCCGCGAAGATGGGCGATTACATGATGGCGGGACTGAGCTCGATAGACAGCCCTTATGTGAAGGAAGTGCGCGGCAGAGGGCTGTTCGTGGGCGTGGAACTGTATCCCGATGCCGGCGGCGCGCGCAAGTTCTGCGAGGCGCTGATGGCGAAGGGGCTGCTGTGCAAGGAGACGCACGAGAACGTGATCCGGTTCGCTCCGCCGTTGATCATCGGCACCGAAGACATCGATTGGGCGCTGGAGCGAGTTGCGGCGGTCCTTCGATCGTAGGCTGTTTTGGGATTTGGGAGATCGTACCGCGCAGTCCCAACGGATAGCCCGATACGAAGCAGCCGAGTTGCCGACTGTGCACAGCCGAAATCCCGAAACAGCGGCAAGGGGCGAAAGCCAGAAAGGGAAATGGCTCTGCGTATGCTGTCTGACGATAATTCTGCTGCGCGGCGGGCTGAGGTTCACCTCAGAATGTGCGCGGATTTGTTGGCGCGGGCGGTAGGATACCGCCGCTGCGTCACGAATCTCAAAGAAGTGGTGCGGCATGGTATTGCGATTTTGGGGGTGATTGTCTTGGCAGCTTCCGGTGGAGCATGGGGTGCGGTTAGCGTAATGCCCGAGGAGATGGCGGCGGCGAAGAGCTGGTCGGCGAAAACGCTGAGCGCCTCGAACGTGCCGTTTTCGTTCGTGTACGACGGGAAGTCGTCGAGAGAGCTGCTTAGAAACTGGTCGGATCGCAAGACCCAGTGGATCGACGGCCCTCGCACCCGCCGCACGACGAAATACACCAATCCGAAGGCCGGGCTGGAGGTGCGGTGGGAGGTCGTCGAATACCGCGATTTCCCGACGGTCGAGTGGACGGTCTACTTCAAGAACACAGGCAAGACCGATACGCCGATCATCTCGGATATTCGGGCGCTGGATGATCGCTTCGAGCGCGGCGGCGATTCCGAGTTCGTGCTGCACCATCAGAAGGGCACGTTCGTGCGGGCGGACGACTACGAGCCGCTCACGACCACGCTCGGCCCCGACGCAAAGCTCGATTTCGCGCCTCCGGCCGGGCGGCCGTGCGGGGCGGTGTTCCCCTACTTCAATCTGCAGTGGGGCGGCGACGGTGTGATCGCGGTCGTCGGCTGGCCGGGGCAGTGGTCGGCGGAGTTCGCGCGGGACCCCGGCAATGGGATTCGGGTTACCGCGGGGCAGCAGTTGACCCACCTGACGCTGCATCCCGGCGAGGAGATTCGCACGCCGCTTATCGTGCTGCAGTTCTACAAGGGCGACTGGATTCGCGCGCAGAACGTGTGGCGGCGGTGGATGCTCGCGTGCAATCTGCCGCGACCGGGCGGCAAGCTGCCTCCGGTGCAGTTGACGCCGTGCAGCTCGCACCAGTTTGGCGAGATGATCAGCGCGAACGAGGAGAACCAGAAGCTGTTCATCGACCGCTACATCGAGGAGGGCATGAAGCCGGACTACTGGTGGATGGACGCGGGTTGGTACGTCAACACGTCCGGCTGGCCAAACACCGGCACCTGGGAGGTCGATACGAAGCGGTTCCCGCACGGTCTCCGGGCGATCAGCGACTACGCGCATGCGAAGGGAGTCAAGACGCTGGTGTGGTTCGAGCCGGAGCGCGTAACGCCGGGGACGTGGCTGTGGGACGAGCATCCCGAATGGCTGCTCAAGACCGATGGCGGCACATTGCTCGATCTGGGCAATCCCGAGGCGTGGAAGTGGCTGGTCGAGCATATAGACAAGCTGATCGTGGACCAGGGGATCGACCTCTACCGGCAGGACTACAACATCGACCCGCTGTCGATGTGGCGCGCGGCGGATGCGCCCGACCGGCAGGGGATCACCGAGAACCACTACGTGACGGGTTATCTCGCTTATTGGGACGAGCTCAGGCGGCGGCATCCGAACATGCTGATCGATTCGTGCGCGTCGGGCGGACATCGCAATGATCTGGAGACGATGCGGCGGTCGGTGCCGCTGCTGAGAAGCGACTACATCCAGGAGCCGGTCGGACAGCAGGGGCACACGTATGGGCTGGCGTTCTGGCTGCCTTACTTCGGCACCGGAACCGACCATACGAGCCAATACGACCTGCGCAGCACGATGTGCTCCGACTTCATCGCGTGCTGGGATATGCGCGATAAGAACCTCGATTACGCGGCGCTGCGGAAGATCGTGGGGCAGTGGCGCGAGTACGCGCCCAACTTCTACGGCGACTTCTATCCGCTGACTACATACAACCTCGGCAGCACGCAGTGGATCGCGTGGCAGTTCGACCGGCCGGAGTCGGGCCAGGGGATGGTGCAGGCGTTCCGGCGGGCGGAGAGTCCCTATACCGCGGCGCAGCTTAGGCTGCAGGGGCTGGACCCCAAGGCAGACTACCTTGTGACCGATATCGACAACGGGAAACCGGTCCGCGCGAGAGGCAGCGATCTGATGAAGGACGGGCTTGAGGTCAAGATCGACGAGAAGCCGGGGGCGGTAGTGATTACGTATAAGAAGGCGCAGCCTTAGCCAACTGGCCGGGCAGCGTGGACAAGCCAGCCCGGACGTTCGTTTCTGAGGTAAGGCATGGATTCGGTTCGCATTGGTTCGCTTGAGGTTTCGCGGTTCATCATCGGGTCCAACCCGATGAGCGGGTTTTCGCACCAGTCGGCTGAAATGGACACGCGAATGCGGCACTACTACACGACGGCGCAGATCAAGCGGCTGCTGCGCGACGCGGAGGCGCTGGGGATCAACACGGTCATCGCGCGCGCCGACCACCACGTCATGCGCCTGCTGATGGAGTATTGGGACGAGGGCGGCGGGCTGCAGTGGATCGCGCAGACGTGCCCGGAGCTTGGCACGATCGAGCGCGCGGTGCAAAATGCGATCTCCGGCGGGGCGAAGGCGTGTTACGTGCATGGCGGCGTGATGGACTATCTGCTCGCGAACGGTGGGCTTGATGAGGCGGTGCGGGCGGTCGATATGATACGCAAGGCGGGGATGCCGTGTGGCGTCGCGGGTCATAACCCTGAAGTGTTCCGCTGGGCCGAGAGCAGTATCGACGTGGACTTCTATATGTGCTCCTATTACAATCCGGCCTCGCGCGTGGACTCGCCGGAGAGTTCGTCCGGCAGGGCCGAATGGTTCAACGACAAGGACCGTGACATAATGGTCGGGCTGATTTCGACGCTGTCGAAGCCGGTGATTCACTACAAGGTGATGGCGGCGGGGCGCAAGACGCCCGAGGAAGGGATCGGATTCGCCGCGAAGCACATACGGCCGGGGGATGCGGTATGCGTGGGTGTGTACGATGAGGACAAGCCCGGCATGCTGAGGGAGGATATCGAGGTCTTTCTGGCGAACATACAGTAATGGTTGCCCGCTATCGCTTGAGTCGGTGCGGAACCTGCGCCGGTTCTTTGCTGAGCTTGTGAAGGTACTCTGCGATGACAAGAATCGCATCGTTGGCAGTCGGGTTTTTGCTGCTCTTGGCAACGACCGCCGTGCCGGTTGGCGCCGCGAGCTATGTCGCTACCGACCTGGGTGTGGTCCCGTTTGCTCCCGACGCGTTCAACTCCGCCGGGCAGGCGGTAGGATGGCAGCGGGTCACTCCCTCTTCCCGTCAGGCGTGCGTATACACACCGGGAGTTGGGACTGTCAACCTGGGCACGCTCGGGGGCGGCGATGACGACGAGAGCCACGCCCGTGGGATCAACGAGTCCGGATGGGTTGTAGGATTCTCGACCATCGGCGCGGGCGGCGACGATAGCAGGCCGTTCGTGTATGAGCCCGGCGTCGGAATGTCAAGTCTGGGCACGCTGGGCGGGACGTCCAGCTATGCACGCGGCATAAACAACAGCGGCCAGGTAACAGGTAACTCGGAGACAGCTTCCGGTGACTACCATGCGTCCATCTACAATCCCGGAGCAGGGCTCACGGATCTCGGGGCTATGGGCGGGGAAAGTAGCGCCATGGCAATCAATAACGTGGGGCAGGTGGTCGGCTACTGCATCGTGAATCACCGGAACCATGCGTTCCTGTGGACTCCCGGCGTCGGTATGTCGGATCTCGGTGATCTCACTCCAATGGCAGTTAGTGACAATGGATACGTGGCGGGTTGGGCATTCTTCTGGCCTGGCGGTCTTCTGCACGCCTGCGTTTATGTGGCTGGTTCCGGTCTTGCGGACCTGGGCACGCTTGGTGGCCAGGTGTCGATGTCACAAGCAGTGAACGACCTCGGACAAGTCGTGGGATACTCCGACACAACTGACGGCCAGGAACATGCTTTCGTGTGTGCGATCGGGAGCGACATGATCGATCTTGGAACAGCGGGAGGGGAGTCGAGCACCGCCAAGTACATAGGCAACGACGGGGTGATCTTCGGCAGCGCCACGATGGACAATGGCGACATACACGTCGTAAAGTGGACTCCCGTGCCGGAACCATCCTGCATAGTCGTTCTGCTCGCCAGTCTGACGGGTCTTGGGGCCCTGAGTAGCCGCAGGTTCCTGCGCGGCCGCTAAATCTATTGACAAGCGCGCGCGTGGCGTGATAAGATTACGGGTTGGTGACTTACGGGGGCATTGGGATTCCCAATGCCTTTTGCATACTTTGGCTTCTGGGGGTTCGCAGTGTACGCCATAATAAGAGCGGGCGGCAAGCAGTATAGGGTTGCCGAAAAGGACGTTATCGAGGTCAATAAGCTCTCGGCAGATGAGGGCGAGGAAGTCGTGCTCGACGAGGTGTTGCTGGTCAGCGATGACAGCGGCGTCAAGATCGGCGCGCCGTATGTGGAAGGGGCCTCGGTGGTCGGCAAGGTGACCAGGCAGTATAAGGGCCGCAAGATCAGAGGGTTTACCTACAAGCCGAAGAAGAGCAGCAGCCGACGATATGGCCACAGGCAGTTGCTCACGGCTCTTTTGATAGAGCGGATCTCGCAGGCTGGTGATCAGCCGGCGAAGGCGAAGAGAGCGCCGCGGCGCGCTAAGAAAGAGGAAGATACCAATGGCGCATAAAAAAGGTCTAGGCAGCACCAGAAACGGTCGGGATAGTAACCCGAAAAGACTTGGCGTCAAGGAGTACGGGGGCGAGAGCGTAACCGCAGGCAGCATTCTCGTGCGGCAGCGCGGAACCCCGCTCAATGCCGGCACGAACGTCGGCAGGGGTAAGGACGATACCCTCTACGCCAAGATCGACGGATTAGTCAAGTTTGAGACCATGGGCGGCAAGAGGCGGGTCAGCGTTTACCCGGCGACCGCTGCGTAGCCCGCGGTCACATATTCCACTTGGATGGGGAAGATGGATCGCCCAAAGATTCGTCTTCCCTATTTTGTTTGAGGTCAGAGGTCCGAAGTCAGAAGTCCGAAGGGGAGGCTGGTCAGCATGGTGAGATGTGCTCTGTGGTTAGTGCTTTCGGGCGTTGTGGCGGGGGCGGCGTGTGGGGCGTGGGCGGATGAGCCCGCGAAGCCCGCGGCGGCTGAGCAGATCAGCCCGAAGGTCGTGGACGCGAACACAGTTTTCGGGTTCGGGATGCTCAAGCAGCTTGTGAACGCCGGCGGCGGGAAGGCGAATGTCGTGATCTCGCCCGCGAGCCTGTCGCTTGCGCTTTCGATGACGTATAACGGCGCGAGCGGATCGACCAGCTACGGCAATGGCGAAGGCGCTCGATTATACGGGGCTGAGCCTCGATGGGGTCAATGCCGGCAATAAGGCGCTGCTTGCGAGCCTTGCGATGCCTGGCGAAGGCATCGAACTGTCGGTCGCGAACTCGCTGTGGGCACGGAAGGATGTCGAGTTCAAGCCGGATTTTCTGCAGCGCAATAAGGAGTTCTTTGGGGCAGAGATCAATACGCTGAGCACTGCTGAGAGAATCAACGCGTGGGTCAGCAAGAATACCCACGGCAAGATCGACAAGATAGTGAGCCAGGTCGATCCCAGCCATATTCTGTTCCTTGTGAACGCGGTGTATTTCAACGGGCTTTGGTCCGCGCCGTTCGATGAGAAGCTTACCAAGGACGGCGAGTTCACGACGGCCGGCGGCGTTGTCGTCAAGGCGCCCATGATGCACAGGACCGGGCGGTACGAGTACATCGAGGGCAATGGTTTCCAACTCATCAATCTCGCCTACGGCAAGGGCCGGATCAGTATGTATGTTGTGCTGCCGGCGAAGGGCACTGACCTGGCGTCGTTCATGGAGAACGTTACCCCAGAGGCCGCAGCCGACTGGATCAAGCGGGTTCACGGTCATGACTCGGAGGTCGAGCTGGCCTTGCCCAAGTTCAAGCTGGAGTACAAGGCCGATGTCGAGGCAAAGAAAGCGCTGACCGCGCTGGGGATGGGCGTGGCGTTCGATCCTGACAAGGCGGATTTCAAGGCGATGTGCAAGATACCTCCGACGCCGAATGTGTATATCGGCGAGGTCGTGCACAAGACCTATATCGACGTGAATGAGAAGGGCACCGAGGCAGCGGCGGCGACGTCGGTCGGGATGCGTGCAACAGCCATGCCCGGTCCGCGCCAGATCGCTCGGATGATCGTGGACCACCCGTTCCTGCTCGCGATTCGGGACAATGAGACGGGGGAAATGCTGTTTGTGGGGGCGATTGCGAACCCCCTGGCGGCGGACTGAAGTCGGGGGAACGCGCGCCCGGGATCAATATCCCGGACGAGCATGGGTTGTTATGCAATTTGTAGACCAGGTTGACATAAACGTAAAGGCGGGGGATGGCGGGAACGGGCTGGTGGCGTTCCGGCACGAGAAGTTCATGCCCCCACGGCGGGCCGTCGGGCGGCAATGGCGGACGCGGCGGCAACGTCATCATCGATGCCGACACCAATCTCAACACGCTCGTGGACCTGCGCTATAAGCAAGCACTATAAGGCCGAGCGCGGCGGTGATGGCGGGCCTAACGACAGGCACGGCAAGAACGGTGAGGATCTCACGCTGCGGGTGCCGGTGGGGACGCTGGTGATGCGAGGTCGAGAGTGAGCGGGTGCTGGCTGATCTGACGCACGACGGGCAGAGCTATATGGCCGCCAAGGGCGGCGCGGGTGGTAGGGGCAACGCGTCGTTTCGCGACCTCGACGCTGCAGACGCCCGAAGTTCGCCGAGAAAGGCGAGCCGACCGATGAGATCGCGCTGCGGCTGGAGCTGAAGCTGCTCGCGGATGTCGGGCTGATCGGCTATCCGAGCGTGGGCAAGTCAACGCTGATCTCGAAGATCTCCGCCGCCAAGCCCAAGATCGCTGACTATCCTTTCACGACGCTGGTCCCGAATCTCGGCGTTGTGAAGGTGGATATGACGTCGTTTGTGGTCGCTGATATGCCGGGGCTGATCGAGGGCGCGCACGATGGCGCGGGGCTGGGGCATCAGTTCCTGCGGCATATCGAGCGGACGCGGTTGCTGGTGCACCTGATCGACGTTTCGGGCCTCACCGACCGCGACCCGATGCACGATTTCGACGCGATCAACGACGAGCTTCGGCTGCACTCCGAGAAGCTCGCCGCGCTGCAGCAGATTGTGCGCTTTAACAAGGTCGATATGCCCGACGCGGCGAAGATAATCGAGGCGCTGAGGCCGTAGCTGGAGTCGCGCGGGCTGGAGGTGTTCGAGATCTCCGCGCTGACCGGCCAGGGCCTGCAGCCGCTGCTATATCGCGTCGCGGCAAGGCTGGAAGAGCTTCCGCGCGAGGTCGAGGAGCCTGCAGAAGAGGTCGTGCGGTTCACGGTTACGCCCTCGGAAGAGACTTGGGATGCGCGCAAGATCGGCGAGGGCGAGTTCGAGGTCGATGGCAAGGCCGTCGAGATGCTCGTCCGGCGCACCGATCTGAGCAACGAATACGCTGTTCGGCAGTTGCACAGGAAGCTCGGCAAGCTGGGCGTCATGAAGCGCCTCAAGGGTCTGGGCGTGACAGAAGGCGACACGGTCAAGATCCACGGGATAGAGTTCGAGTTCACCGATGAAGTATACGGATAAGCCGATCAAGCGAGTAGTGGTCAAGGTCGGCACGTCGCAGCCTGGTCGATACGATCAGCGGCGCGCTGGACGCGGGCAAGCTCGGCGATCTCGCCCGGCAGCTTGCGCAGGTCAAGAACCAGGGCAAGGACGTGATCCTCGTCACCTCCGGCGCGATTCGGGCGGGAATGGAGCGGCTCGGCATCAACGAGCGCCCTCGCACGATCCCCGAGCAGCAGGCCAGCGCCGCAATCGGCCAGAGCGCGTTGATGCAGAAGTATACCGAGCTTCTCTCCGGCTACGGCATCATCCCCGCGCAGGTGCTGGTCACGCGCGACGACTTCCACGACCGCCTGCGGTATCTCAACGCCCGCAACACGCTCTATACGCTGCTGCGGTTCGGCTGCTTGCCGATTGTCAATGAGAACGACACCGTTGCGACCGAGGAGATTCGGTTCGGCGACAACGACACGCTCTCGGCGCTGGTGGCGGCATGCGTGGATGCCGATCTGCTGCTGAATCTGTCCGATGTGGACGGCCTGTTCGACGGCGACCCGAGGGTCGATGCCGAGTGCAAGCTGATCGAGGAAGTGCCGCAGATCACGAGGGAGATCGAGGCGCTCGGCGGGCGGCACGCACGGCATCTGCGGCAGCGGAGGCATGCGCACCAAGATCGAGGCCGCCAAGATCGCGACCAACTCGGGCGTGCGGATGGTGATCGCAAACGCCGCGCGCGCGAACGCGATCGTGGACGCGGCGGACGGGTAGTCAATGTCGGCACGAGATTTCTTCGCGCGCAAAGTCGAGCTGAACCATCGCAAGCGGTGGATCGCGTTTGGCAATCGCGTCAAGGGCAGCATTATCATCAACGAGGGCGCGCGGAAGATGCTCGCCGAGCGCGGCAAGAGCCTGCTCGCGGCGGGCATCGTCGGCTGCGAGGGCAGCTTTCAGGTGGGCGATCTGGTCGGCCGTGATCGACGAGAGCCGGCGGCAGGTCGCGCGCGGGCTGACGAATTATGCGGCCACAGAGATCACGCTTATAAGAGGTAAGCGCAGCGACGAGATAGAACAGATATTGGGATACAAGGACTTTGATGAGGTCATTCATCGGGATAACCTTGTGCTGGGCGTATAGCGATTGAGTATTCAGTATTGATTATTGAGTATTGGGTGCGGGACTGTGAGTGAAGTTGAGAGCAAGTGCATAGCGGCGAAGGCGGCGGCGGCGAAGCTGGCGACGCTGGGGACGGCGGTCAAGGATCGCGCGCTGATGGCGATGGCCGACGCGTTCGAGGCGAACAAAGGCAGCGATCTTCGCGGCCAACAAGGTCGATCTCGAAGCCGCTGAGAGAGACGGCATCAGCGGCGCGATGCTCAAGCGGCTGGCGCTCGATGATAAGAAAGCTCGCGCAGATGGCGGATGGCGTTCGGCAGATCGCCATGCAGCACGACCCGATCGGCGAGACCATCGAGGGCCTCGTTCGTCCGAACGGCATGGAAGTCCGCAAGGTGCGGGTGCCGATCGGCGTGATCGGGATCATCTATGAGTCCCGGCCGAACGTGACGGCTGATGTTGCCGCGCTCTGCCTCAAAGCGGGCAATGCGGTGATCCTGCGCGGTGGGTCGGAGTCGATCAACTCGAATCTGGCGATCGCCAAGATCATCCAGGAAGCGATTACGGCGGCCGGGCGTGCCCGAGGGCGCGGTTCAGATCATCGAGACCACCGACCGCGAGGCCGCGCGCGAGCTGATGACGATGAAGCAGTATATCGACTGCCTCATCCCGCGCGGCGGCAAGGGGCTGGTCAGGACCGTGGTGGAGAACTCGGCGATACCCGTGATCTGGCATCTGGACGGCAACTGCCACGTCTACGTTGATGGCGCCGCCGATCTCGAGATGGCGGAGGAAATCACGTTCAACGCGAAGGTCCAGAACCCGAGCGTGTGTAACGCCGCGGAAACTCTGCTGGTGAGCGAACATATCGCCCGCGAGTTTCTTCCTACTATATGTAAGCGGCTCGCCGACGCAGGCGTTGAGATTCGCGGCTGCGATAAGACGCGCGCGATCGTGCCGGGCATCAAAGAGGCGACCGAAGAGGACTGGGAGACCGAGTATCTCGACCTGATTCTGGCGGTCAAGGTCGTCTCGGGTCTTGGACGAGGCGATCGAGCACATCAACAAGTACGGCAGCCAGCATACGGATGCGATTGTGACCGAGGACTACTCCGCGGCGCGGCGGTTCACCGAACGAGGTGGACTCCGCGTGCGTGTTCGTGAATGTCTCGACGCGCTTCTCCGACGGCTACGAGTTCGGCAAGGGCGCGGAGATGGGCATTTCGCACCCAGAAGCTCCACGCTCGCGGCCCGATGGGCGTCGAGGAGATCACGACTTACAAGTACGTGGTTGACGGGCAATGGACAGTTGAGGAAATAGTTACGAGCTCGAATTACGAAATACGAAATACGGGATGCAATGCCAGCACCGTTGTCGAACGTGAGTTCCAATTCGTATTTCGTAACTCGTAATTGCGTAATTCAGCCGGAGGCAGGGCTTGCGACTGGGCTTGATGGGTGGGACGTTTGATCCTATTCACTGTGGGGCATTTGATACTGGCGGAGCAGGCGAGGGAGCGGTTTGGGCTGGAGCAGGTGCTGTTTGTGACCGCCGCGCGATCCGCCGCATAAGCTGGGCGAGCCGGTGAGTGACGCGTCGCACCGGCTGGAAATGACGCGGCTGGCGGTTGAGGGTAATGGGCTTTTCGAGTGCTCGACTATCGAAATCGAGCGGGCCGGGCCGTCTTATACCGTTGATACGGTCAAGCAGATTCTTGAGCTATATGGGTCGGACACCGAGTCTATGTGTTGATCGGGCGCGGATGAGGGCCGGGAGCTGATGAAGTGGCGCGAGCCGTATGAGATAGCGAGGCTCGCGAATATAGTAGTTGCGAACCGGCCGGGGCTGCCGGTTGGCGATGTGATCGGTTCGCTTCCGGCGGATCTCGCCGAACGGGATCGAGCCGCTGGAGATGCCGGGAGTGGATATATCATCGACCGATCTGAGAGAGCGGGTGCGGTCGGGGCGGTCCGATTCGGTACCTGGTGCCGAGGGCCGTGGAGGAATACATTTGGGCGAAAGGGCTGTACAAAAGAGTAGTCAGGCGCCGGAGGCGTCGCAGGCCGCCGCGCCGGCATCATCGCGGTTGTGGTGGTCTGGGCATTGCGGTCGGAGTTGCGGGCGGGATGTATGCGTCGCGCTATCTCGACCGTGCCGGGCGGAGCATAAGCGACATATTCGAGCCGCAGTTTGGAGGCAAGCGCTACGTACGCATTCTCATGCTGGGTGAGGACAACACCGGCAACAGGAAGACCGGCCGGCATGGCCTCTCGGATACGCTCGTCGTCCTCGCGATGGATACTGCATACGAAGGATATCCGCGCGCATCTCGATCCCACGCGACACGCGAATCGAGATTCCCGGCCACGGCACGTGCAAGATCAACTCCGCGAACGTCTACGGCGGGCCGGAACTGTCCAAGGACGTCATACAGGGCCTGCTCGGTGTCGATATCGACTACTACGTCGCGACCAGCCCCGCCGGGCTGCGCAAGCTGGTGGACAGCGTGGGCGGGGTGTATGTGATCGTCGATGAGAACATGCACTACAACGACCGCCACCAGGACCTGCACATCAATCTTCACGCAAGTCCCGAGAAGCAGCTTCTGAACGGGCGTGACGCGGAAGGGTTTGTGCGGTTCCGGCACGATAGGTGGGGCGACAGCGGCTGGAGGATCGTGGACGGCAAGAAAGTCGCGGCCGGCAGGGTCGCGCGGCAGCAGATCTTCCTGCGTGCGCTTGCCAACCGTATCCTCGCCCTGCGGACCAAGCGGCAGCGGGCGGATGTCCTGAGCAACGCTCTGGAGAAGGGATACATCGCGAGCAACCTCAGTTCAACGACTGGAACGGGCTCGCCGACCTGTTCAAGGACATCCATCCCGAGAAGATCAAGATGGCGGTGCTGCCCGGCGCGCCGGGTAATGTAGGTGGCGCGAGCTACTGGATTCCCGACATGACAAGATCCCCGCAGGTCGTGGCGGAGCAGTTGAAGTTCGAAGACCCGGTCGAGCAGGATCTGAGCGCAAGCGTCGAAGTGCTCAACGGGTGCGGCGTTGCGGGCGCGGCGGGAAGGGTCGCCGACAGGCTCAAGAGCGCAGGATTTAGGTTACCAAGCAGGGCAACGCGCCGGATTTCAGCTATGACCGCTGCTGCATTATCACGCGCAAAGGCAACACAGCCGGCGTGCGTGCGGATCGCCTAGCTGCTCAACTGCACCGACGTTCGCGAGGAAGCCAAGGGCAGCGGCAAGCCGGACGTGACGGTGATCGTGGGCAGGGACTACAACGCTGGGAGCATGTAGCGTGCTGGATCTGGGATTCTGGATTTGGGATTTGACATGGGGTGAGTTTGAAGATTAGCGACTGAACGAGAAACTCGAGATAGTGCAGAGGCTGCTGGAGGAGAAGAAGGCGGAGGAGATCGAGGTCATCGACCTCCAGGATCGCACCCTGATCGCCGACTACTTCGTCGTATGCAGCGGCACCTCCAATACGCACATCAAGGCCATTGCGGACGGCCTGCTGAGCGACGGCAGGAGCGAGGGCCTGCGTAAGGAGCACGTCGAGGGCTACGCGCAGGCGCGGTGGGTGCTGGTGGACTACGGCGATGTCGTCGTGCACATATTTCGCGCGTGAGGAGCGGGAATACTACGACATCGAGTCGCTCTGGAAGGCGACCGAGGCGAAGCTCGAGAGGGAACAGGGAACAGGGAACAGGGAATAGAAGGGATTCCGTGACCTCTCAAGACTTCGAACAACCAGGAAAGGCGGCGAGTTCGATAAGCTGATGACCGCGGCTACCGTGCACCAGGCGGCGGGGCGACTATGCTCAGGCCACGCGAGTCGGTGCAGGCAGGCGCTTGCGGTAATGCCCGACAACCTCGACGCGCGCGAGTTCGCCGCGGACATGATCTACGCCCACGGCGACGTCCAAAAAGCCTCCGAGCACTACAAGGCCATCCTGGAGACCGAGCCGGGGCGGGCGTCGGTCGAGGCCAAATACGCCAAAGCTATCCTCGAACTCGCCGAGGCCGACCGTCAGCGCGCACTCGTCCAGGAGATGCTCGATAATCCCTTGAAGCGCCCGTATGCTCCGCCAAGGAATTCCACGATAGCCGCGCTGCTTTCGATTGCGCCTGGCTTCGGCCACGTCTACAGCGGCCACTATGTGAGAGGCGCGGGGTTGTTCGTGGGGTGGGTGCTGGCGTGGATGCTCTTCCTGTTCACGCTCGACTCGTCCAGCGTTTCGGTCGTGAACCGCATCACCGCCGCTTCGGCCGCGTTTGCATGCCTGGCGTGCGCGATACACATCTACGCCATCATCAGCTCCGCGCGAGAGGCGGAGGCGACCAAGCGCGGACGCGACCCCTCGGAGCCGGAGTAGCATGCGGCGCGCCGCGGTCGTCGTCGCGGTCCTGGCAGCGGCGGCGGGCTGTCGTCTGGTGGCTTTCGGGGCCGAGGCCGGGCGAGTCGCTGTTCGCAGGCTGGGCCGCGAGCGCTAAAGGCAGGGCGTGGACCATCGCCGCAAGCCCGCGATTCCGGGCGGTTCGTGCTGGTCGATCGCACGGGCGCGTTTCAGCCTCGCCCCGACAGCTACTCCATCCACTACTTCCTCTACGACCGAGATGCTCGTCGCCTCTACTCGCCGCTTGCCGGCAATGTCACCGGCGTGCGGCGGTCGCCCATGCGATGGTTCATCCCCGCGCCGAGTGTGCAGTGGTTGGCGGGGGATCTTGCATTCGGCGAGCGCACCTATGCAACCTCGGACACGTGCTATTCGCAGGTCTACGTTCGCAACAATAGCGGCAGGGCGAGGCGGGTGACGCTGTTCGTCGCCGCTGTTCCGTTCAAGGTGACCGGCGCGATTGCGGGCAGTTTGGACGTGCGATATGACGAACGGCTGCGGGCGATCACGGTGAAAGGGAGGCCGGTGGTGATCTCGGAGGTGACCCCGGCCGGCGGCGCGGCGTTTGGCTGCGCGGCGTCTGATAGGACGGGCGACGTTACGGCGTTTGTGCGAGAGGGCACGCTGCCACGTTCGACGTTCGCCCGCGGCGGGCTTAGGAGGATCACCTCGGGGGCGATGCGGTTCGATCTGGACCTCAAACCGCGCGAGGTCCGCCAGTTGTGGTTCGTCGCACCGATCGGGGATCGCGCGGCGCCAGGCCGGCTTGCGCCCAGGCGGATAGAGCTGGAGGTGTCGAAGCTGGCGCGGCAGTGGCGGGACCGCTTCCGGATCGAGTGTCGCGTGCCGGACGCGCGAGTCAGCAGTTGCCTGACGACCTGCATCGCGCAACTGGTTGCCCTGAGTGGGAACGGCAGGCCCGTGCCGGGGCCGACGAAGTACAGGGCGTTCTGGGTCCGGGACTGCGCGTATATGGCCGACGCGCTCTACTACTGCGGCCAACAGGACCTGGTCCCGCCCGCGCTCGATACGATACGCGCGATGCAGCTTCCAGACGGCGGGTTTCCTCCGAAGCTGGGCGCGAAGAAGGATGACGAGCTCGACGCGCCCGGCGAGGCGATATATGCGCTCGTGCAGCATTATCGCAGGACGCGCGATGTCAAGTGGCTGCGGGAGCAGTGGCCGTGTATCGAGGCGGCGTGCAGATACATACACGGCAAGAGAGTGGTCGCTGTTTCTGGATTTCGTGCACCCGAGATTCTGGGCCGTACTGCTAGCCCGATACGAAGTGGCGACCGTAGTCTTCAGCAGATCCGAAATCCCGAAACAGCGACGCCGCGAGGACGCTTCGAGTCAGAAAGCCTCCCGAAGCATCCTGGCTCGGGTATCATGCCTGCTTCCGTGAGCGCGGAGGACCTGGGCGAGAAGCTGCGGCAGCATTATTGGGACGATTTCTGGTGCGTTCGAGGGCTGCGAGACGCGGCCTACGCGGCGCGGGCGCTGGGCAAGCCGGCAGATGCGCGGTGGATGTCGGCGGAGGCCGATTCGCTGATGAGTGCGACCTTGGCCAGCATTCGCGAGACGATGGCGAAGCATTCGATAGACTACATCCCGAACGGGCCGGATGAAGTGACGAGTTCAGCGATGGCGCGTGGGACGTCGTGCGCGCTGTGGCCATGCGGAGTGCTCGATTGTCGTGATACCTTGACGCGAGCGTCGTTTGAGGTGTATTGGCGCAAGTGGATTGAGCCGTCAGGAGGCGGGTTCGTGCATAAGGGGCACTATTGGCCTTACGCGGGGCTCGACCTGGCGCAGGGTTATCTGATGCTCGGTCAGCGCGAACGGGCGTGGAAGATGCTCGATTGGACGCTGAATCACGATCCCACGGGCGGGTTCTACGCGTGGCCGGAGGGGATGTCGAAGCGCGATCTCGGCCTGGCGGAGGGAGATATGCCGCATGGGTGGATGTGCGCGGCGTATATCTCGCTTGTGCGGAATATGCTGGTGCGGGAGACGCGGGCGCCGATCTTGCGCTGCTCTCCGGGGTGCCGCGCGACTGGCTGCGGCCGGGGTCGGTGATCGAGATCAAGGGCTTTCCGACCGAGTTCGGGCGTGTGAGCTATCGGGCGGAGGTGGCTGATGACGTGCTCAAGCTGTCGATCTCCGGCGCGAGGCCGAAGGGATCGTACCGCGTTTGTCTGCCGGGGCGCGAACCGATAGTGCTACCGGCGAGCACGCGGAGCATTGAGATCCGGCTACGGTGACGGACTCTCGCCCTCACCCCGACCCTCTCCCCCAGGTTAGCCGTCCTCCTCAGAAGAGGGAGACGTGCCGCCATCGTTGCCAGGAGAGGGAGTAGACCGGCGGCGGGTGGGGGACCGGCGGCGTCTTTTTGGTGGCTCGATGGGACGGTCGGTCTGCACGGGCTCGTGCGGAGGTTCCGGCGCGGGCGGGACATCCACGGGCAAGTCTGACTGCGCGGGCGCTGACGCCGATGGGCGCTTACGGCCGCGGCCGCCGCGCGATCCTCGCCTGCGCTTTGGCGCGGCAGGCTTCTCGTCCGGTGCTTGAGGTTCGGCCTTCGTGACCTCAGGCTCCGGTGCGGGTGGCGGCTCGGGCGCTGAGACCGGCTCGACGGCCTGTGGTTCGCCCGACGTTGACGGCTTGCGCCTGCCTCTGCCTCCGCGGGGTCGTCTTCTGCGCTTGGGGGCCTCTTCAGTTGGTTCGGGCTGCTCGACGGCAGCGGGTGGCGGCTCGGGCGCTGAGACCGGCTCGACGGCCTGTGGTTCGGCTGACGTTGACGGCTTGCGCCTGCCTCTGCCTCCGCGGGGTCGTCTCTTGCGCTTGGGGGCCTCTTCGGTCGGTTCGGGCTGCTCGACGGGAGCGGGCTCCGGCACCGGCGCGACAGGCTCTGCGATGGCAGGCTCCGCGGCTTGCGGTTCGGTTGCCGTCTTTCGCCTGCCCCTGCCGCCGCGAGGCCGTCTTCTTCGCGTCTTCTCGGCTTCCTCGGTGGGTTCGGCGGCCGGGGGCCGTGCTTTGGCCCGACGCGGAGCGGGCTTCTTGATGACGGTCGCGGCGTCGATCCTTACCTCGACCGGCTCCTCCTTTGCCGTGCGCCTTGTGCGGCGGCGAGGCTCGATTGCGATCCCTCTGCGGCCGATCCTCATCCCCTGTCGAGGACTTCGACGTGGGGCATCAGCGTGGAGGGCGATTCGTCGTAGGTGGCGATCTTCTGCGGCTTCGGCTGAGTGACTCGAATGACGTGCCTGCCCTCGGAGAGCGTGACGAAGCGCGACGGCCAGCTGCTTGCCGTCAACGGCGATGGTCGAATCGATCGGCCCCGGGCGGATAGACGTCCACCTTGAGACCGTCGCGGCACATCCACATCGATGTCGAGCCGGTCGCGAAATACGCGCCAATCGACTGCACAGCGGACCGCTCTTCGTCTCGACCGCAGCCCTGGCCCACTTGAGGTCGGCCGGGTGGGGCGTGACGGCGAAGCGGTAGACGCCCGGCACCGGCTTGATGCCGACGAACTCGGCGATCAGGTCGCGCGCGGGACAGACCGCGGACCCGTGGCACAGGCGCCCTGCGTGTCGGCTTCGAAGTCCTCCCAGAGCGTGGTCGCGCCGGCCTCGATCATCCTGCCCCACTTGCGGCGGACGTAGTCGAGCGCGTCGGCGTGGCGGTCGGCGGAATAGAGCGCTTCGAGGAAATATGACGCGAAATAGGGCGTGCCAAGCTCGGGCAGCGCGCCGTTTGCGAGCTGACGGAATATGCCGGCCTTCTGGTACTGATCGGTGATGTCGAAGAGCGCGGCGAGGATGTTGGTCTGGCGGCTGAACTTCTCGACCAGCTTGCCGTCGATCCTGCACTCGGCGTAGAGCCCGCGCCTGGGGACATACATTAGCTTGTTGATCGCGACTTTGAGACGGTTGGCCGTGTCGAGATAGCCCTGCGCGTCCTCGGGTGCCCCGGCGATGTTTGCGAGCGCGGCGGCGATTCGCAGCGCCTGATGATAGAAGCAGTTGAGCGATGTCACCTCGCCCCGGCGTTCGAGATCGGCGCGGTCGATGAGCAGCCGCCCCGGGACTCCCACGAGCATGCCGGAATCGTTGGCGAACCCCGCAAACCACTGCAGCATCCCGCGCACGGCGGGGTATAGCTCGCGAACGAGATCGGCGTCATCGGAGAAAGCGTAGTAGTCGAGGACGGAGAAGACCCACAACAGCGCGAAGTCCGGCGCGATGGCAATGTCACCGGGCGGATACAGCCCTTGAATCGCGCCGTCCTTGTTCTGCGCGGACGCGAGCTGCCGCAGTCCCTGCGCGAGCAGGGCGGTGTCGTCAAAGGCGTAGTAGGCCGCGCGGGACAGGATTCTGGCGTCGCCCCACCACTGCCCCCTCTCGCGCCACGGGCAGTCGATGAACGTGTCCTCCATGCAGAGCTGCGTCGTGTAGACTCCGGCTTCCCAGATCTTGTTGATGAGTTTGTCGCTGCACTCGAAGCCGGCGGTCCGGCCGACGGGGTAGGTAGTCTGGTTCACGCGGACGTAGTCGAGCGCGACCGGGCGCGGGCAGCGGCGGAACTCGATCTGCACGTAGCGAAACGCCCTCGGCTCGAAGCTCTGCCAGGCGAGCCGGCCGCGCTTGAGGTAGATGCGGTCGGTGTATCGTGTGTCGTCGCGGTTCGGCTTGACGCGGCCGTCGAGAAGCAGCTCGCCGTAGCCGATGTCCACGCAACCGCCGGCGCCGGCGAGGCCGATCTCCACGTTGCCGAACACCTCGCGGCCGAAGTCGAGCACGATCGCGACGGCCTTGTCGCCTCGCGGAGTGCGGATGTGGGTCTGGCCTTCATCGGAGAGCACTGCCTGGAGGTCCTTGACGTCGCCGGAGCGCAGCGTGACAAGATCGGTGTTTGCCATGATCGCGGGCATGCCCGCGGCGGGTGTCTCCCTGCCGACCTCAGCGCCGTTGTACGCGCCGATCACGGCGTGCGGTGAGATGCGCTCCTCGCGCAGCGGTGGGATCTGCCTGGGCTTGAGCTCGCCCCAGGGCAGCGCGGGCGGTACTCCGACCACGACCGCGTGCTCCCAGCCCCTTTCGCCGCAGCGGGCCTCGTTCCAGTCGTCGTGAGCGTCCTCGGCGTCGTAGACCTCCTGGAAGCCGAGCCTGTGGCTCATTCGCGCGCCGGATGCGGTCCATTCGACCGCGCGGCGGACTTTCCAGGTCTCGTCGGTGCCGAACACGAGCGGCTCGCCGTCGGTGTCGATCTCGACCCTGCATATCAGGCCGGGTTTGCCGGCGCTGTAGGCGTAGGTGTTCTCGCCGATGTGGTGGACGAGAAACGCAATGACGTTAGCCCCGTGCGTTAGCAGGTCGGTGACGTCGAAGGTGTTCACGAAGCAGTGTCCCTCCGCGCTGCGAACGGGGCCTTTGCCGACGTAGCGGCCGTTGACGAAGAGTTTGTAGCGGCTGTCGGCGCTTGTCTTGATGACTGCGGACGTCGGCGCCCTATCCAGCGCGAAGGTCTTTCGGGCATGGATGTATGAATTGGGGATGGGGTCGGGGTTGGCGATCCATATCCACTTTTCGATGTCATCCTGACTGGACTTATGAAGCATACTCTATTATCTCAGAAACTGGGCCTAAATGCCAGCCAGTGCGCCCGGAATCGCTGAGGCGCTGAAGAAGATGAGGCTCTGAGGCGAATCTCTTGCAATTGCCGTGCGACGGCTGTACCATTAGACGTGATGGAAGCAGGAGTAGAGACCGTCAAGCCGATCAACGGCCACGTTCGCAATGGAGCGCCCGTGGTCGAACTTCACCTCTGCCGTGAGGTGTTCTACACGGGCAGGCGGCTGAGCGGGGTGGTCGTGCTTCGTCTTTCCAAGCCGGTGGATGTGCGGTCGCTGACGGTGTCGGTTGCAGGCGATGAGAAGCCGACCGGGGCGGCGCTTGCGCGCGCGCTGAATCGGGGAGGCGCGTTCTTCGACCGTGAGTTGCTGCTCTCGGGCGCGCTTCAGCCGAGGCTGGCGTCGGATCGAGTGTCACTGGTGTGGAACTCGGTGCTGGGCAGGTATAAGGGGCGGACGCTTGCCGCGGGGGAGCACACTTACCCGTTCTCCATATCGCTTCCCGCCTCGCTTCCCCCGAGCTACGAGGGCACGGCGGGCAAGATCGAGTATCGCGCGACCGCAAGGCTTCTGCTTGCGACGGGCCGGACCATTCGCGACTCGCGCGTGATTCCGGTGGTGTTCGTTCCGCGGCTGCACCGAGGGAGGCCGGTGGCGGTGAGCTATCCGACCGCTGATGGGGCCGTTCACTCGACCGAGATCGAGGTCAACATCGAACTGCCGGACAGAATGGTCGCGATGGGCGAGACCGTGCAGGGGCGGATGTCGATCTCGAACCCGCACGGCATCACGATCCCGCACATAACGGCATCCCTGGAGGTGTGCGAGTGGGTGAGGCTGGCCGTTGACAGGGAAATCCAGCGGGAGCGCGTGGATGTGGCCGTTATCAAGCCGCGGATCGCGGAGGCGTCGCATATCGAGGCCGAATTCTCGCTGCGAGCGCCCAAGACCGCCCCGCCGAGCATCGAAGGCACCGCCATCTCCGTCATCTGGCTGCTCAAACTCACCCTCGACACCGACCCCCCGATCGAGTTCAAGACGCCGATCGTCGTGTATTCGCCGGTGGAGGCGTAGGTATGAAGTCTGCTGTTCTGGCAGTATTCGCCGCGCTGGCGGTTGCCTTGGCCGGCGGTGTGATGTGCTCGATTGCAGATCTCCGTGGACGTGTCCAAGCCCATCGGAGTCTACAATCCATTGTGTCGCGATTTCGGCCAAGGCGGCGAGAGCGCCGATCCCGAGTACCTGAAGCCTCTGATCGAGCCGATGCGGGCGCTCAAGCCTCGCTTGATCCGTTTCGACCACGTAATGAACCACTTCGCAAAGGCTTCGATCAAGGACGGCCAGGTGACCGTTGACTTCACTGCTCTCGACACGGAGCTCGACATCATTCGCGCTATGGGCGCACAGCCGCTCATGTGCATCACATTCAACCCGCCTATCCTTGGCGAGACCACCAGCCCGCCCAACGACCTCAAGGTCTGGGAGGATCTGGTCTATCGACTGGTCAAGCACGTGAATGGCGAGCGTAAGCTCGGGGTCAAATACTGGGAGATGTGGAACGAGCCTAACCTCGGAGTGTTCTGGAAGGGCTCCAAGGAGCAGTTTCTGGAGCTCTATCGCGTGACCGAGAAGGCTGTTCTTCGCGCGGACCCGTCGGTCAAGTTCGGCGGCGCGGGGTTCTACAGTCTCCCGGCGGATTGGGCCCGTGCGATGATGGAACAGGCGAAATCGAAGAAGCTGCGCATGGACTTCATCTCGTGGCACGACTACTCGGGGGGCGGACGCGTCATCGTGGGCGACGTCGCGAAGGCGCGCGCCTGGATGAGCGAACTCGGCCTCAACTCGGAGATCATCATCGACGAGTGGAACTACGATGCGAAGTTGAACCCAGGCAATGACAATCACAACGCCGCAGTCCATATAGCCAACATGCTCTGCACTATGGCCGAGCTTGGCGTTGACTACGCTCCGTTTTTCGAGATCAAGGACGGCAAGCGGCGAGAAGCGCTACTGGGGTCGATGGGGCCTGTTCACGGCCGATCATCACCCCAAGGCTTCCTACTACGCTTTTCTTGGGTTCGCAAATATGGCCGGCAGTCGGCTGTCGTTTTCAGTCTCCCGAAAACCGCCGGCTGACAAGATCGCTGCCAAGGCCAAGCCTCCGGTAGGCGGCATGGCGGTCGGCACCGGCAAGCGCTTCGATGTGGTGTTGTATAACACGAGCAAGAAGCAGGATGAGACCGTCGATCTGGTCGTATCGGGGATGGGCAAGTCGGCGGTTGTGGCACGGGTGTGTCGCATCGACCAGAGTCACTCCAACCCCGCGCTGACGGGTCGTGAGGCAGGGCTGGAGCAGGTGGACGAACAGAAGCTGACGCCGGCGAACGGTACGGCGCGCATCAAAGTTCCGCTGCCGAAGCGTTCCGTCGTGTTCGTTCGGTGCGGGGGCTGAGTTCCCACGCCTGCCTGCCCGCCGTCACTTATTGCCTTGGGAGCCGCGGGATAGAATATCGGGAGGAAGACGGCGTTCGGAGGTGGTATATCTATGACGGGTTGGGCAGCGTAGTCGCGGAGGTCGATGACGGCAGCACGAGCGAAGACGGCTCGGTCCAGGTAACCGCGACGCGAAGCTATGACGTGTATGGCGCGGTCCGTTCGACGGACCCGGATCCGGATGCTGGCGGGAACCACAAGTTCTGCGGCCAACTCGGCCACACGACCGATGACGACACCGGCCTGACCTACATGCGCGCCCGCTACTACGATCCGGCCGTCGGCAGGTTCATAAGCGAGGATCCGGGGCATGACGGAGCGAACTGGTACGCCTACTGCAGGGACAATCCAGCTAACCTGATAGACAGAGACGGGCGAATGGCAGACTGGATGGACTACGGTCTGTTCGTAATCGGTTTCGTATTCTGCTTTCCATTTACAATACTGACTCTGGCTGCGATATCCGTGGTTGGGTAAGTCGCTACTGCGGGTGCCGCCTTGACTGCGGAAATGGCCGGCCTAGGCGAGTTTAACCCTGTCAGCAAGTTGGCGGTGGGCAGCGCGGCTGGTGCGGTGGAGATGTTCTCTAGGGGGACAGTGCGCATGAGCGTGATTACCACCCAGTGGGGTTACACGACCAGGCTGTGTGGCCTTGCGCCGATTCTGAATCTCATTGGTGTTGTGACTGACGCCTTGGCAGCATCAGATATGCTGAACAAGATGCTAAATGGTAAGGGGTATTTCGAGTGATCGGGGGAATGCTCCGCGATTCCGCCGACACTGCCCGGCAATCGGAAAGGAGAGCTCGTGTTGCGGAACCATCCTGATCCGGGTGCGGACGCGTTTGTTGGCTATGCCCAATTGCTTGTCCTGTTGTTCGCCATGGTCACAGGACCGATCGGTGCGGTAGGTGGTATACGAGAATGGGTGGTGCATAGGAACGTGCTAGGGCTGATCATTGGCTCGGTTGCTGGTGTGGCGTCGGTCCTATTGTGGTGGAAATGCCTGCCTATGCTCCTCCGCGCGTGGAAGCAGCGACGATTCCCTTCACACTGGCTGTGACGGTGGGCGAGGGACCGGGTGTAGGCCTCACGCCAGGATTGCCAGCTATCTCGATGCCTCGGTGCCAGGGGTCTGGAGACGCTTCTATGCCTCGGGGCCAAACGGCTCGCCGTCTGGCGGCTGTGGATGATCAAGCGTAAGGACAGATGCTTGTATGGTTCGATGCCTCGGGGCCAGACCGTCTGGAGACCCTGGCCAAGCACAAAGTGATCTTTCTATGGCAGGGATGCTGGGCGTATGCTGGAGCAATAGGATATGAGGTGGCAACGTTGTCGTACTGGACAATAGCGGCTCTTCAGCTCGCGAGTGTGTTGCTGGTGTACGTGGTTCTGGGATTGGGCAAGCCTGAGCATAGCGGCCCAGTTCTTGAGCACTATGTGCGCGAGCGGCTCGGGCGTCGCCTCTGGCAGCGGCATGACGCCGCTTTCGCTGCCGCAGTCGCCGCGGGCGTGGTGATCGCAAATCCGTCAGCGGGAGTGCTGCTGCAGCTGATTCTTGCCGCTGCTCTGGGGGGGCTCGCGGGATATCCGTGGAGCCGACTCCGACTTGGCAAGGCGTCATTCTCCTCGGTCGGGCCAGACGAGTCCGTACCTGAGGCCGGGATGTTCTATGCCTCGGGGCTGTGCCCGGCCCCGGCACTGACGATCAAGCGTAAGGACAGATGCGTCGTGGGCTCGCTTTTCGCCCCGACGCAGATGTCCGTCGGGGAGCACAGGCTGCTGCAGCCCGGAACGCGCGTGAGCTATCGGGAGCCCTGGAGCCGGATGAGCAATCGTTGGCACAACTACTTCGATGCCTCGGGGCTAGACGGCTCGCCGTCCGGAGACCGTAGATGCGCACAGAGTGATCTTTCGATGCCTCGGGGCTGGACGGCCCGCCGTCTGGAGTCGTGGTCACGCACAAAGTGATCTTTCGGGGCTCGCTTTTCGCCCCGAACGCACCGGACCTGTCGCGAGTGCACAAGCCAGACGGCGGGTCCGCGATTGGTAGCCTGAAGGATAGTCCGGGGTCTTCGGGGCGGAAAGCAGCCCCGAAAGATTGTCGTTGGGAGGCCCCTCGGAGGGCCGCGTGTGCCTTGAAGCGTGGAAACACAGAAATGGTGAGATTGGTGATCGCCGAACCCGATTCATCCATAGCGTCAGTCTGGCGGGAGGCGTTCGAAGGCGTGCCCTCTGTTGAGATCAAGGACTTGAGCCCCCCCGACTTGACCCGTGTAGAGGGGCTGGATATGGAGGTGCTGCCGGCGTTTCTAGCGCACGAGCGATACGGCGGCAGATGCGAGACCGGAGTTGCTCAAGTCCTGAGTACCAGAGGTGAGGATCACATGCCTCCCTGGGTGGTTGCGACGCCCGTTGTGAGTACCCTGCTGAATCCCGGCCGGGCATTCGGCTCGTGATCTTTCGCGGTATCAATCCATCGCCGGAAGCGGTCTACCAGGAGTTTGGCGAGGTGTTCCGTGCAGCTCAGGGTTTCTGGGCAGAGGCCGGCACGAAGCAATGCACCCTCGGATTCAGCCCATCCCTATTCGGTTTTGGCGAGAATATGCGCGCTGATGCAGGGGCGGTCAGAATGGCGTACGTCGAGTGTTTTGGACTGGCGGACAAGTGATCTCATCGGTCGGCAGCTTCGCGGCATCTGCGGATCTCCGGTTGGGTCGGTGGCTCCGTGGTCCGACAACCGACGCTCCGGTCCAACCTCAGTGCTCCTGTCCCTTCGCCAGCGTGATCACCGTCACCGAGTGCGCCGGGAACACATAGGGCTGGGCGAGGTCGAGGTTTGCCTTCGTGCGGGTGATGATGACGGTGTCGGGGGCGGTGTAGGTGTTGAACGAGTAGGCTCGACGGACCGTTGAGGACGGAGATTTCGGCGCATGGGGCGGCGTGCGAAGTCCTTGAGATGACAGCTTCGCCGGGATGTCGCGCAGGGGGTCGCGGTTGATGACCGTGATCGCGAGCTTCTTGCGGTCGGCGGAGATCGTCGCGCAGGCATCGATGAGCGGCTGGCGGCCCGAAGGCGTGTCGAAGCTGGGGCCTGGCGCACTCGATCGCGCAGCGGTCGCGGAAGCAGAGGTTCGAGTACAGCTCGAAGACCTGGCAACCGGCGTCTCGACGACCTCCGCGATTTTGTGTGAAGCACGCCGAGGACGTTGACGAGCTGCGCTATGTTCGCCATCGTCACTCGGTCCCCGAGCCGCTGCATCCCCTGTATCACGCCCGCGGCAAATATGCCGTCGCGCACGGTCGTACTTCTCATCGGGAAACCAGACGTTCCACTCGTCGAATGCAAGCGGCAGGCGCTTGCCCGCGGCTTCGTCGGTGATGCGGGAAGTCTCGGCGAGCATTCGCTCTTCACCACTCGCGAGGAGCCGACTATGTTGAGGTAGTTGAACTCGCGACTGTCCAAGATGCTTCAGGCCGCGGTAATCGTGCACGGAGAGATAGTCGAAGTAGCTGCCCGCCGTGCGCGCGACGATGCGGTTCCAGTCGCCCCAGTTGTCCGTCGGCACGCCGACCGCGATAAGCTTGATGGACGGTCGACCGCCTTCATCGCACTTGCGAACTCGATGGACTTGAGAGCGTATCGGACGGCGGCGAGGTGGCCGAGCTGCCAGTCGCCGTACATCTCGTTGCCGACGCCCCAATACTTGACGCGATATGGCTCGGGGTGGCCGTTTGCGGCGCGGAGCTTGCCGTAGGGGTGTCAGCTGAGCCGTTGCAGTATTCGACCCAGTGCGCGGCCTCGTCGGCGTTGCCCTCGCCGGCGTTGACGCAGATGTAAGGCTCGGTCTCGACCTTGCGGCAGAAAGACGATATACTCGTCCGTGCCGAGGTCGTTCCATTCCCACGTTCTTCCACGCGCGCTCCCAGCGAGGCATCCGCCTGTCCTCGGTTGCCGATGCCGTCCATCCAGTGGTAGCCGGAGACCATGTTGCCGCCGGGCCAGCGGATCTGGGCGGGTTGAGGCGCTTGATGCGGTCGAATACGTCGCGCCGACCCCACCGACGTTGTCAGCGCGCATCAGCGACAGGCAGCCGATCCACAGCGTGCCGGGGCCGGTCGCGCTGAGGGAGAACTGGGCGTCGCGTCGGCTCATCGACGCTGAGGGTTAGCCTTGTACTCGGCCCATTTGGCGGTGATCTTTGGTATCGGTCTTGGAGGCGTAGACCTTGTCGCCCTGTCGAGCGCGATCGTCACGCCGCCGCGGAGGCCCTTCTGTTTGAGGATCGCGCGGACGGTGTAATTGCCGGGCGTGATGTCCATGTTCGCGTCGCGTCTTGAGTATTCCGGCCTCCTTGCCGGGCGCGAGTTCGATCCGCTGGGATTGGCTGGAAGTGTAGAAATCGCGGTTGTCGGGCGAGTACTTCGCGCCATCGCCGAACGCGGCCCAGGACTCGATCAGACCGTTGCCTCCGTCGCGCCGGTGAACTTGCGGTTCCAGAGCATCTCGGCCCACAGCCCGCTCCATACGCAGCGCTGCATGTGCTCGACGAACTGGCCGTAGATGTTGCGGTCGATGTGTATTGGCGACCTTGGAGGCGTCGATTGAGATGAGCGCAGTCCTGCGCGGGCGCGGACGTGGCATGCATTCTGATATCGAGGTCGCGGACGGTGAGCTTGATGCCGGGCGTGCTGAATGTCTTGGCCAGGATGCCGACGAACTTGGGCGGGAACGCGCCAAGGTATTGCCGACTTCGGTCCATTCGTCATCGGGGCGTAGCGATAGGAAGCAGTGTAGGCGTTCCCGCGTTTGGACATCTTGAGATAGATCGAGGAGCAGTCGGTCTGCACTTGCTGCCGATTGACGGGGATGCCGGTCGTTTCCAGCCACAGCAGGGGCGAGGTCATTCGGGGTGGGCGCTGGGGTTTTGGAATTGGTCCGAACGTGCAGACGAACCGGTCCGAAAAACCCACCATCAGGCCGACGTGGAAATCGCTAGTCGCGGCGTATTCGTCGAGATCGATCCTGCCGGTCAGGTCCCAGTCGCCCTTGGGAGCGGGCGCCTTGAGCATCGGGGCATCGTTGACCGGCCCGATCCACTGGTTGAAGCCGTTCTCGCGCTCGGGGATCGTAATATGCCCCTCGCCGTCTTTGATCTCGAACGTCGGCCCCGCGACCGGCGCGTTCCACTTCAGAGCGTTCGAAGAGAGCAGGTCCTCGGCCTGCGACGCGGCGGCAAGGCAGAGGATGAGCAGGGCTGTGATGATGAAGTCGGCCATTGAACCCCCCGGAATGGTCATAGTGAAGGGTTCGATGGGGGAGACTCTGCATCCTCCGCCGATGCTTCGGGGCGAAAAGCGAGCCCACGAAGCATCGGCGTGGCGGATCAAAACCGGCGGATGCCGGCGGAGACTTCGTGGGTGATCAGAAGGTCCTTGACGCGGCCGGAGTTGTGGGCGTCGAGCAATAGCGGGAAGACCTCGCGGCAGGTCGCCAGCGTCTGGTCGATGTGCTCGGCTTTGTGGGAGTAGCTCATGAAGATCAGGCCGCCTCGGCGCAGTAGAACGCCGCGCTTCGCCATCTCCTGCAGCAGCAGCGTCATGAGGTCGTTGTTGGCCGGCGCATCGTAGCCGAACGCGAACGAGCTCATCACCGGCCAGCCTCGGAACGTCAACGCCAGCCCGATCTCCCGCGCGATCGAGTTCATGCCGTCGATGAGCCTGCGGCCCTGGGTCCAGATGTGGTCGATGTAGTCGGTCTTGCGATACTCGTTTAGTGACGCCACGACGGCTGCCAGCGAGACGGCGTCGCCGCCGTAAGTAGACGAAATCAGCAGGTCCTCCGTGACCTTCATTATGTCGCGCTTTCCGGCGACAGCCGCGACGGGCATGCCGTTGGAAATGCCCTTGGCGAAGCAGGCGAGGTCGGGGATGACGCCGAAATACTCCTGCGCGCCGCCGAGCGCCACACGGAAGCCCGTGACGATCTCATCGAAGACGAGCAGCGTTTCGTGCTTGTCGGCGAGTCCGCGCGCCCACTTGAGGTAGTCGCCGGTGTCCATAGTGGAATACGAGGCCGGCTCCATCACGATGGCCGCGACCGCGCCCTTGTGCTTCTCGAGCACGGCTTCGAGGGACCTCTCCGAGGCCATGTCGCCGAACGCGAAGCCGGCGATGGAGTCCTTATATGCCGCGGGCACGCCGCGGGCGGCGTGGGTCTCGCGCTCGGCGGTCCAGGTGTCGAGCCAGCCGTGATAGCCGCAGCTAACGATCATCTCGCGGCCCGTGTAGGCGCGGGCGATGCGCGCGGCGGCGGCGGTGGACTCCGCGCCGGTCTTGAGGAAGCGAACCATCTCGGCGCACGGGACCATGTCGACAATCGCCTTCGCGGCCTCGACCTCGACCGGGCTCATCATCGAGAAGATCATGCCGTCGTCGAGCTGGCGGCGGACGGCCTCGTCAACCGCCGGATAGCGGTAGCCGAGCGTGATCGGGCCGAGCGCGCCGATGAAGTCGATGTAGCGGTTGCCGTCCACGTCCCAGACGCAGCAGCCTTCGCCGCGCTGGAGGTAGATCGGCATCGCGCCCATCGCGAAGGACGTGGGGCGCTTGCTCATCGTCTGCGAGGCGCCCGGCATAAGCTCGATGGCTTCTTTGTAGAGTTGTTCTGACTTCGTTAGGTCGAGGAGCTTCATTGCGTTCCTCCCTGGAGTAGTTCCTGAGCATTGCGCCAGAGAATGCGTTCGCGCGCTCGGGCCGGGATCGGCGAGTTCATCACTCGGAACAGGTTGGCGTAGGGATACATCACGGGCGCGCCGCTGCCGAACAGCACGCGGCTGCTGTCGATCAGATCGAGAAGCTTCGGGAGCGAGTTGATCGGGTGCTGCACGTGTGAGATGTCGGTCCAGACGTTCGCCCGGCCGAACAGCTCGGGATTCGCCTTGACTTCGGCGTAGCTCGCGCCGCTTATCACGAATCGTATGTCCTCGTCTGCCGATACAAGCCGGCTAACCTGCTTGATGGCCTCCGCAAGGCCGACGGTTACCGGCAGTGCGCGCGGGTCTTGGAGGCGTAGGTACACCTGCAGGATGAGGCCGTGATCCCGGCAGAGCGCGAGCAGTCTTGCGGCCGCACTGCCTTGGAACTCCCATGCCTGATAGGCTGGATAGACCCGCAGGCCCTTGACCGTAGGCAGCGACAGCGTGCTGAAGCCCGGATTGAGACTCGCGAACGGTATGATGCTGCGGGGCAGGGAGTCTTCCTCGAAGCCGGCGTCGTGAAACGCGGTCGCAAGATCGGAGGCGACGGCGAAATCTATGCCGGCCGCCCTCTGTATCTCGGAGCACTCCTGGGCGGAGCGCCACTCGATCGTGCTGGGGCCTGCGCCGAAGTGGGCGTTGAAGTCGATGATCATCGCGCGCCTCCCGTAAGGCCCAGCAGCTTCTCTGAGTTGACGTGAAGTATCGTGTCCCGGTCGGCGGGTGATATGTCCGCGGCCATCACCCGGCCGATCTGGCAGAGGACGTCGCGTCCGGGCGCGTCCGAGCCGAACAACACGCGGTCCACTCCGAGCTGCCGGACAGCATATTCGACGCTGCCCAACTCCGGGTCCATGCCGCTGGTGTCAACGAAGATATTGGGATGATCTCGAACCGCGTCAACGCCTTCTTTCCACCGAAACGCCATGTGCGCCATTATGATGGTAAGCGCGGGATAGCGCGCGGCGAGCTCGGCGATCTCCGGCGGTTTGGACTCCCCGGGCAGAGTCTCCTCCCAGCGCAGGTAGGAGTGGATCAGGATTGGCACGCCGAGGTCGATGGCCGCTTTTGCGATCGGGAATGTGCGCTCGTCATTGCACTTCACCGCTACCCACAGCTTGATGCCTTTCATGCCGGCCCCTACGCAGCGCCGGATCTCCTCGACCGCCTGCCGGTCGTGCGCCTGGCTGACGTAGCAGAAGCCATGCGCGAGGCCGGGTTCGGTTTGCATCAGGCGCAGGACCAGATCGTTCGCCTTTCGGCACTGATCGAACGTGGGATCGGTCAGCATGGCCCCGTCCGCGCCGAGGCACGACGCCGCGAACGGCATCCGCCACTCGCGCGCGAACTCCATGAACTCCGCGTCCAGGACCGGCTGGCCCAGCACGTGGACGTGGATATCGAATATCGCAGGGCGTTCCATAAGCATCCACTTAGACAAAGCGGCTGCGGTGCCCTTCAGTTGACACTCATCGGCGCAACTGATAGACTGCCGATAGAGCTTGCAGGAGGTTGTGAGATGCGTTGGCTGTGGTTGGTTGTTGTTCTGCTCGGGTCGGTGGGCGGAAGTGTAGTGGCGGATTCGTTGTTTGTGGGGAACGAGGGAGTTCCGGCGGACGCAGTCGTGCTGTTCGACGGCAAGGACCTGTCCGGCTGGACTCAGGTGGGTTCCGACAAGCCCGCGGCCTGGAAGGTCGAGAACGGCTACATGGAAGTCAACGGCACGGGCAATATCACCACAAAGCGCAGCTTCGGGGACTGCCAGCTTCACGTCGAGTTCCGGCTGCCGCTAATGGCGGACGCAAAGGGCCAGGCCCGCGCGAACAGCGGGGTCTATCTGCAGGGGCTATATGAGGTCCAGGTGCTGGATTCGTATGGCTTGGACAGCAAGTCCGACGACTGCGGAGGAATCTACAAGGTAGCGGCCCCGCTGGTGAACGCGTGCCGCCCGCCTGAGCAGTGGCAGAGCTACGATGTCATCTTTCACGCGCCCAAGTTCGATGCGCAGGGCAAAAAGACCGCCGCGGGCCGTCTGACTGTATACCAGAACGGCGTGCTGATCCAGGACAACGTCGAAATGCCCGACCCAACTACTGCCGCGATGCCCTTCGACCCCAAGACCGCCGAACCGCTGATGCTTCAGGACCACGGGTGCAAGGTGCGTTACCGCAATATCTGGATGCGGGCGATCTAGCCCGGATTATGCTCTCCAAGCATAATCCGGGGGCGGGCCGCGCATTATCCACGATCCTCGTGAATAACGCGCGCTAGAGGGTCTGGTTGACACGATGGGGATTTGCGGATAAAGTAGTAGTAAGGCGGAAGGCGGTGTTATGCCACGTGAAACTGGCTGAGTTCAGAGAGATCGTGAAGCGGGAGTTCGGCGACGACCTCAAACACGCCACTCCTGCCAACGTTCGAGAGTTCCTCGACCGCATAGAAGGCGAAGTCCTGGCCGAGAAGGTCACCCATCGGATAGTGATCGACGAGCCGTGCACGTCCTACGAAGAAGTCATCAAGGACTTCTTCGCCCAGATGCTGAAGCTGCCGCCCGAGGAGGCGGTGGTGGGGCTGTGGGCGCTGGCACTCGACCTGGCTTTCGCGTCCATCGAATCTCAATACGCAGAGAGATTCGCCTCGCTGTTCAAGGACCTGGACTGACCGCTAGTCGGCGAACGTGCTCCAGCCGGGTTTGCGATTCTCGAGGTAGATCCGCATGTTGTCGTGCCTGAGCGCGTCGGTCTCGTAGCTTTTTCCGAACAGCTCCCGTTCCCTCACCGCGATGTCCGCCATCCACAACACAAAAAGCGCCTCGATGAGACTTGGGCTGAACTCGATGCCGTAGGCGTCGCAGTAGCTGCGCAGCACGTTGGAGAACTCTCGCCTCAGGGCTCCATCCGCAAAGAACGCGACCTGGAATATGGCAGCAAGGTCGATCCTACCGTGAGCCGCGATGCCCATCGAGAACTCGAACTGGAAGAGGTCCCATATCGGGATCGATGCAGGACGCGCATACTCCCAGTCGATAACTCCTACGACGCGGCGGTCCAGCCTGAAGATGTTGTCCACCCAGAAATCACCGTGGGCCGGCACCACCGGAAGCCCGTTTCCGATCAGCGGCCTGACCATCTCCCATGCGTCCGCCAGCGCCGCTTTCTCCTCGCCTTGCGGTCTGTAGAGCTCCTCGTAGAAGCCCAGCACGCCCTCGACGACGCGTGTGGCCTGCTCCGCGGCCTGCCGGCAGTCAAGCTCGTCGTTTCGCATCTGCGTGAGCCAGGCCAGCGCATCGGCGAACGCGTCCTGAGCGTATCGATCGTTTCGCGCGTTTCTCAGCATCTGCAGGGACATCGACTCGCCCACGACGGCAGTCTCGATCATCACCGTGTCCCTGCCTATACGCTCCAGCGCCAAGGGTCTGGGCATTGCAGCCTTGATGATGTCGGGGTACGGTCCGTCGTGCATGCGTCTGAGGTGCATATACTCGTTCTCAACGATCCCGCCAAAACCCGGATCATCCGGGGTCTTGCCGACCAATATGGGTCTGCTGTCTCCGGGGCGGAAGAAAAGAACGATGACCTTCTCATAGGGCAATCTATACGACCGCGACCCATCGGAGCATGAACGACAGATCATTGGGTTTGCGGGTTTCGGGCAGAATATCTTCCCAATGACCCAGTATGTAGCTCTTCAGACTCCGTATCATGCGTCTGCCCTCTCTTCCGACGCCTTGTAGCCCACAATTCCGTAGGAATTGCTCCAGACTTTGTGTATGCCAATCGGCATCAACGCCAGCAGTGTGTCGCGCAACAGCCTCGACTTCAGGCTCTTCGCTCTGAACTGGCTCTTGATGAAGTGTCGATACGGTGTCCGATCATCGATCGACAGGAAGCAGTTGACTTGATTGTAGGTAGGGTAGGGCGTGTAGACCTCCACGTTGTCAAACCCGGCCTTGCGGAGCAGTTTTCTGAAGCCGTAGGAGGAGTAGATGTAGGTCCTGTAGGAGTCCTTGGAGAAATCGGTACGGAACGATTCCCTCTTCGCCTTGGCCTTGACGATCCAGTTGGCCACGAACTTCGGCACGATGCTGGTGTATTTGAGGCCGCTGTGGTCCTTTCCGCCTGACCACGCCCACTGCCCGAACCTGTTCTCTATTCCTACGTATACGCAGCCGCCTTCTCTGAGAAGCGAGCGGACGTTGCGCAGGAATCTTAGTTGGACATCGTAGGGCTTGCCCTCGGTCTCGGCTACCGCCACCCACTCCAGCATGCCGTTGAGTATCACGATGTCGAACTGGCCCGGAGCCAGCGGAGGGCGCATCACGTCGCCGTTGACCACCACGACGTTGTCCAGCCCCTCCTGAGCGGCCCGAATCTGCAGGAACCTGTTGCGCTGCGGCACGGCATCCACTGATACGACCTGCCCCGCCGCCTTCGCCATCGGAACGCTCAGGCTGCCGTAGCCCGAGCCGAGGTCCAGTACGCGGGTGTTCTCATCGACGTCCATCACCAGGCGCCATCGTGCGCGCCCGCCGTCAGCGATGTATTGGTGCAGGACTGGATTAGGCTTGTAGAGAAACTCGACCGCCTCGCGCCAACTGGTCTTTGCCGCGTTGTCCACGAGCTCGTTCATCACATTCTCGTCGAACTCGCCCCAGTAGATCGGACGATCCAGGAAGCGCGGGATGCCATCGACTATGGGGTAGTCCTTTTCGCATTCCGCGCAGCGATACGCGTTTCCGGTGTTTTGCACCAGGCTCGAGCAAGTCGGGCACTGAAAGCGAACCATGTCCATAACAACTAATACCTCACCAGGCGAAGCCCAGTTCCATTCATCATGCGGCCTTACGAGCGCCGGCAAGCCTGCCAAAGGCCCTCCGCGCGTAACTGGCAGTCAGCCGAAAATCGTCCCTGCCCAGGGCAATCGGCGCCCACCATCTCTGACCGGACAGCTTCGAGAAGTAGTGCATTGCGAGCATTGCGGACCCGGAGTATGCAATCGAGGACGCGATCGCCGCGCCGTTGATCTTCAGCACAGGGATCAGCAGCAAGTCGAACACCACAGTGAGCGCAAGCCCGAACGCCGAACTCACCGTCGTGAACTCCGGCTTTCCGCGCCCCGCCAGATCGACGTAGATCATATTGCACACACCTAACATTATGACGCCGGGCAGCAGCCATCTTGAGGGCACAACCGCTCCGGCGAACGCCGAACCGAACATCGTCACGATCAAAGGCCGGCCCAGAATGAACGCGCAGGCCCCCGCCAGTCCCATCACGATCACCAACTGTCTCGCCGCGGCCGCAGTGTTTTTGTTGCCGTATTCGGTGCTGGCCGATACCTTGGTTAGCACTATGCCTCGGACCGACTCGGGGATGTAGAGCAGAAGCTCGCAGTACTGCGAAGCTACCGAATAGAGCCCAACCTTCACGCTGCTTGCGAGCAGATAGTTGACCATGTAGAAGTCCAGGCGGTACTGGAGCTTCATCGCGACCTGAGACAGGAATGACTTCCAGCTATATCCGGTAGTCTGTCTGATCAGTCCACCGCTGAAATCGAAGCTGATGCCCTCGGACCTGATGCACCAACACAGCGCCACGATCGCCGGGACGACCAGAGACAGCCCGTAGCCGGCCACGGCGCCGTTGACGCCCAGCCTCAGCCAGTAGACCAACACGACCGCGAGAATCAGAACCGTCGCGCCCTGGATCAGCCACAATATGCTGAAGAGCACTATCTTGAGTCTGGCGAGCAGGATAGAGCCGAGCAGATTGCCGCCCAGTATCGAGAACGGAACCGAGGCCAGCGCCAGAAGGAGCGTGGAATCGTGAACGTGCTTGAGGATCGTTGCCTGCAGCGGCGCGCGGAAGATCCAGACCGGGATGCCCAGCACCGCGCCCATCCCGAACGCGACAATCAGCGACAGGCCCACGAACACCCCGGCGCGCTCGCTGCGTTTGTTGATGTAGTATTGGAACGCTGTTCCCATCCCCATCGGCGCGACAATCGACAGGGTGGCAACGACCAGCAGCGCGATCGCGCACTGCCCTTTGCCACTGGGGCCGAGGATGCGGTTGTTGACAACCGCTGTTGCCATCAAGAAGACGAACAACGCGGCTTTGGATGCGAACATCTGGGCGCTGTGTCTGGCCAGTCCCATCAGCACACCTCAGGGCAGGCGTGCGCTGGTTGGCAGTGTTCCGGCGCCGCATCTGGAGTTATTGCGAATCGGCTTTGCTTCATGCGGAGGTGAGTTCAGGAGTTCGTCCCGTTCCGAGGATATTATACCATACAACAGACTCAGCGTACGAACTCCAGCGAGTACCACAGATTACCCGAATTCGCGTGAGTTCAGCCGGTATGATGGCCGAATTCACGCGAATTCGGCCAGTGGACGCTATGAGAGGACATCCACGCCCATATACGGCCGCAGCGGCTCGGGCACGACAATCGTCCCGTCCGCTTGCTGATAGTTCTCAAGCAGAGATACGACCAGCCTCGGCAGCGCGACGCCGGAGCCGTTGAGCGTGTGGACGAACTCGGGCTTTGCGCCGTGCTCAGGGCGATAGCGGATGTTGGCGCGGCGGGCCTGGAAGTCCTCGCAGTTCGAGCAGCTCGACACCTCCAGCCACTTGTCAACGCCGGGCGCGTAGATCTCAAGATCGTAGCACTTGGCGGCCGAGAAGCCCATGTCGCCGGTCGAGAGCAGCACGACTCGGTAGGGTATGCCCAGCCGCCGGAGGATGTCCTCGGCGTCGGCGAGGATCTTCTCCTGCTCGTCGTAGGACGCCTCGGGCGTCGTGAACTTCACCATCTCCACCTTGTCGAACTGGTGCACCCGCAGCAGGCCGCGGGTGTCCTTGCCCGCCGAACCCGCCTCTCGGCGGAAGCAGGCGGTGTAGGCCGTGACGTAGATGGGCAACTGGTCGGCGCTGAGGATCTCGTCCGCATACATGTTCACAAGCGGCACTTCGGCGGTGGGATTGAAGAAGAGGTCGTCGTCCTTGTCGGTGTGATACATGTCCTCTTCGAACTTCGGCAGCTGCCCCGTGCCGGTCATGGACTGGCGGTTGATCAGGAACGGCGGGAAGACCTCGGTGTAGCCGTGCTCGCGGGTGTGGACGTCGAGCATCCAGTTGATCAGCGCCCTCTCCAGCCGTCGCGCCCAGGCCCTTGTAGAGGATGAACCCGCTGCCGGAGATCTTCGATCCGCGCTCGAAGTCGATGATGTCGAGCGCGGTCGCGAGTTCCCAGTGCGGCATCGGCTCGAAATCGAACTTGCGCGGCTCGCCCTGCGTGCGCAGCATCACGTTCGCGGAATCATCCTTGCCCACGGGAACGCGACTCGTGCGCCAGGTTCGGCAGGTTGAGCAGGGCGTCCGATTAAGCTCAGCTTCGGTCTCGGCGACATCGGCGTCCATCTGCTTGATGCGCCCACTGACCTCGCGCATGCGGTCGATCTCCGAGGTCGCGTCGCTGCTTCTCTTTCTTCATCTTCGCGATCTGCTCGGAGACGGTGTTGCGCTCGGCCTTCAGTGCTTCGACCTCGTAGTCAGCAGCTTGCGGCGCTGTTCGTCGAGTTCGAGGAAGCGGTCGAGGAGGGTGATATCGGCGTTTCGGTCGATCAGAGCCTGGCGGACTTTGTCCGGTTCGGATCTTATGAGTTTTGCATCAAGCATTATTCGGACTCCATCGAGGGTTATCAGACGATACCCTCCGCCGTGCTCAAGTGTTCGAACGGCGCAACCTGGCTATTATACTTATCAGGCGCGTCGTTGACAACCCGGCGTCAGCAGGGTACCATTGTCAGCGACTGGACACACTGCGTCGGGCGCGTGCCGCCGGGCGCGAATCGGAGGGGTGCTTTGATCAGACTAGCTATCATAGGGACCGGCAGCATGGCCAACGCCCACGCGGATGCGTTTGGCGGGATCGAAGGCTGCGAGATCGTGACCTGCACGGACATCGTGCCGGGACGCGCGCGCGAATTCGCCGACCGGCACGGGATACCGACCGCCTACCAAGACACCAATGAGATGCTCGACAAGGAGAAGCTCGACGCGGCGACCGTTGTGGCTTCCGATGACGCCCACATGGAGTGTTCGCTGATGGCGATCGAGCGGGGACTGCACACTATGTGCGAGAAGCCGCTCGCGACCAGCGTGGTCCAGGCGAAGAAGATGGCCGAGGCTGCTCGGAAGGCACGGCGTGCTTACCGCGGTCAACTTCTCATATCGAAACTCCAGCGCCACCCAGAAGGCGGCGGAGATGATCGCTTCGGGCGCGATCGGGCGAGTCATCCACGTGGAGGGGGCCTATCTTCAGAGCTGGATCTCGTCCAAATACTGGGGGGACTGGCACACCAAGGAGGCGTTTCTGTGGCGCATGAGCACGAAACACGGCAGCCTCGGCGTGCTGGGCGACATCGGCGTGCACCTCTACGATCTGGTCACGTTCGTTGCGGGCGACATATCCGAGATAAGCTGCGACCTGCGCACATTCGAGAAGGACGTCAGCTCGATTGACGACTACGTCTTCGACGCGAACGAAGAGCATGGTCGCCAACGTCCACTTCGCGGGCGGAGGGATCGGAACGGTCCACACTTCGCGCTGGGCGACCGGTCACGCCAACACGGTCTCGATGTCCGCTTACGGCGACAAGGGCGCGATCGATCTCAACCTCGATCGCCCGGCTCCGGATACGCTCAGGGCCTGCCTCGGCGAGAACGTCGATAAGCTCGCCTGGGAGAACATCGAATGCCCGGACACGCCTAATATGTATCACCGCTTCGTCGACGCGATCCGCACCGGCAAGCAGGGGCAGACCAGCTTCGAGGGCGCGGTCAAAGTCCAGGCGTGCCTGGAAGCAAGCCTCAAGTCGGCCGAGAGCGGCGGGTATGTGAAGACGGAGGCGTGATTGCCTGCTTGACGACCATCACCGTCGGCATCATCCGGCTGTGTGGCACGCACTCCGAACTCAACGAACACGAACCCTGCGCATTGGCGCAGGGCTCAATTGTCAAACTCAGATCGAGATGGCCCCTAGCTCCGAATCTCCTTCAGCAACTCCGCGACCTTCTCTTCCATCTTCGCCTTGGTCTTGGCCTCGAGGTTGAGGCGGATGAGAGGCTCGGTGTTGGAGGCGCGGACGTTGAACCACCAGTCGTCGAACTCGGCCTTGTAGCCGTCGATCTCGGTGACGCGCTTGGCGCGACGGGCCGTACTTGGCCTTGAGGCGCGCGAGCACGGCGGGGATGTCCTTGACTTCGGAGTTGATCTCGCCGGAATGGAAGTAGCGGTGCAGCGGCGCGACTATCTCCGACATCGGCTTGCCCTCGGCGAGCAGCAGCTTGATCATGTTGAGCATCGCGAGGTCGCCGTTGTCGGTGGTGAAGAAATCGCTGAAGTAGTAGTGGCTGGAAAGCTCGCCCGCGAAGTAGCCGCCCTCCTCGCGCATCTGCTTCTTGATGAGCCCGTGGCCGACGCGGCACTCGATGGCCTTTCCGCCCGCCTTCTCGATCTCCTCCGGCACGACCCAGCTCGACCGCAGATCGTAGAGAATCTCCGCGCCGGGCTTCTTCTTGAGCATCTCGCGCGCGATCAAGAGCCGTGATGAAGTCGCCGGGGATGATCCGGCCGTTCTCGTCGGTGAACGCGACCCGATCTCCGTCGCCGTCGAACGCCACGCCGAGGTCGGCCTGCTCGTCGACCACCCGGTCCTGCAGCGCGAGCAAGGTCTCGGTCTTGAGCGGGTTCGCTTCGTGGTTCGGGAAGCTGCCGTCGAGGCGCCAGTAGAGCCTGATCGGGTTCGTTGCCGACCTTCTCGCACAGAGCTTGGGCAGGATGTAGCCGCCCATGCCGTTGGCGCAGTCGATGACGATCTTCAGTCCCTTGAAGTCGCGAATGCCCGGCGTTGTCCAGAACGGCCTCGCATGTATGCGTCGAGCACGTTCTCCTCCGGCAGAACAGTGCCCTTCTTCTCGGGATCGTCGAAATCGCCCGCGCAGGCGGCCTCGTAGAGCGTTTCGTTGCTCGACGAACGCGATGCTCGGTATCGCGCTCGTGACCGGTCATCTTGTAGCCGTTATACTCAGCGGGGTTGTGAGACGCGCTGCACTGCACGCCCGCGTCGCCATTGAGGTAGTTGACGCCGAAGTAATACATCGGGGTGGAAGTCAGGCCCATCGGGACGACGTCCGCGCCCTGGTCGGTTAGGCCCCGAATCGTCGCGGCCTCGAATGTCGCCGCGGAGTCGCGCATGTCGTGACCGACGACGACCCTCTTGCACTTCAGCGCCGAAACGAATGCCCGCGCGATGCGATACGCCGCGTCGTCGTCTATCTCCTCGGGATATAGCCCCCGAATGTCGTAAGCCTTGAAAATCGACTTCTTGATCTCTCTGCGTCCTAGCGCCATACTCAAACCTCCTGTTCCGCCCAGTCGCGGGGGAAACCAGTGAATTATATCATGCTGTGCGAACGATTCAGGCATTCGGGCTGATCAGTTGGGAACCTCGTGGCTCTGATAGATCACAGCGTCGCTGTCGAGTTGATCAGCAACGTCATACATATCTGCGAATCTCGCGGCTGTCGCAGCTTTGCCCGCTACATCGGCTGCGTCGTCAAATCGCCCGGCCGCGGCGTATGCCAGTGCCAGACCGCCCATTGCCAGAGGATCGTGATGGGCGGTGCCCTCGTCGGCCCGTGCTGCGTATGCGATGGCCCGTTTCGGATTGCGGACTGCCGGGTCGTTGGCAACGGCGAGAACGCGAGCCAAGTCGCTGACGGATTGAAGGTCGGTGGGATTGAGCCGGACAGCGGTCTCTATCTCCGCCACACCTCTGCGTTCGTTACCCACCCGGCAGAGTGTCCTGCCCAGAGCGCTGCGGGCCGTTGCGTCGTATGGGCACTCGCGCAGGTACTATGCTCAGCAGGTCGATGGCCTGAGCGTAGTCTCTTTGGCTCAACGCCTGGAATGCGGCCACTCTGTGTTCACTTGTGGACAGCGAAATCCGCTTGGCAGTCGGGCCGAACGTTATCCGATGGTCGACGAGCTCGAGACTGGTCGGCGTGAACAACACAGACACGCGAACGGGAGCCACATCCCCGATAATGAATGGAAGCGGGCCGAACACGTCTGAGTAGAACCCAGCGCCGTGGGGCATCATCGTGCTCATTCGCCAAGGCGTGTTCACCTCGATAACCTTGAGCGGTACAAAGGCTATATCGGGTAGGCTGGGGACGTTTGTATTGTCTGCTGCTATCGCAACTACGCTCCCAGCCTGCGCATTGAGTGTGTCCAGGTTGAATTCCGCGCCGCCATAGAGATGTACGTAGTATTGGAGTCCCCAGTGTCCCATCGAGTAAAGCGACCCGCCGGACTTCTTGCATTCCGCTGCGGCTATGGCAGCCGCCGAGCGGGATGCGCCAGCTAAGGCGTAGTCCGCGCACGCCACCCAGATCGAAAGTGCCGCCGCGGGGATCAGTGGCGCCACCGCCCACCACCAGGCTCTACGCGAGTATAGCTTGCCGCGCGATTCGATGCGCCTTACTATGAGAATGCCCACAGCGGGAACGGCCGGCAGAATCGACCGCGCGTTGACTGTCCAGTTGATGATCGAGGCGAAGATCAGTGTCCCTAGGATCCAGACGAGCAGAAGCGCTGAGTCGGCGTCGTGGCGTTTTGCCACGTCGGTAACTGCGAGTGCGATCATGCTTAGTCCGGCCGTCGTGTAGACAACTACCTGCGCGATTGTCCACTCACGGAGGCCGCCGGCTGGGTCGATGAGCGGAAACAGGCCGATCCAGCGGGCCTTGACAAGAACTATGGTCAATACGCACGCCACAGCAGCTCCGATCAGCAACTCCCGCCTCGACCAGAGCAGCGGTGCGTAGACGAGAAGCGTTATGATGCATCCTCCCGCGAATGTCAGACCAGTGACCAACTCGGCCGGCATACTCGTGAAGGCCGGCCTACTTGTTGTTACGTAGGCTGACGCGTCGAGAAGCAGTCCGTGCCCATACGCGGCGCCAGTGGCGTACTGGTAGACAGCCAGGAGTGCAACAGGGATGAGAGAGCATGCCGACCACCAGCCCAAGTGACGCTTGCGGATCAGGGCATACAGGATGAGCATGGGAATGAGCGCCATGCCGTAATACTTCGTCAGAGCAGCGGCTGCGACCAACAGCGCGGAGATAGCCAGCTTTCCCCGCTTGTCCTCGTCCAGACCCTCCTTCCAGAGGGCGAGCGCCCAGACCCAGAACGCTACCATCGTCACATCGCACATCACCGTCGTGCCGGAGACCAGAAACGCCGGCGTCAACAGCGAGGCGAGCCCTGCCAGCAGGCCGTTGGCGCCCATCCGCCGGGCCAGCCGATACGTGCCCAGCACCGCCGCAATCGCGGGAACCAGGAAGAACAGGTGAACTCCCGTCTCCCGCCAGCCGGTGATGAGGGATGCGGCCGCGAGATAGTAGCAAGCCAGCGGAGGGTTCTTGGTCACGTCGGACATCATCGACGGAGAGCCGTACCAGTTGACCTGGAATCCATAGGGGTCGAACGGGTGGCCCCTTATGTGCTGCGCCGACCAGATGAACAGCGGCTCGTCGATGTTGTATGCCCGGCCGATGAACGGCACGAGGCAGGCGATGGTGACTGCCGTCAGCACGAGTATGGACAGCCTCGCGCTCGGATATGCAGCGGGGCCAGGAAAGGCCTTCTCTGTCACTATAGACCTCATTGACCGGCGAAACGGTCGCGGCGTGGCTATTTCGTCTTAGGCTTAGGCTTAGGCTTAGGAGCCGGCTTCGGCTTGGGCTTGGGCGACGGGCTCGGCTTGGGGGCCGGCTTTGGCTTCGCCTTTATGGCAGGCTTGCTGTTGGGATCGCCGGGCAGTGTGCCGGCCTTGATCTCCGTGATGTTGTCGGACTTATCCTTGTCCGAGTCGAGCTTCTCGATGGCTTTGAGCGACGCAGCCTCGATCTTCTTGCCCTTGAGGGCAGTGCCGTAGGGGTTCATGCCGTCGGATATCTTCTTCATGTGACAGAGCTGGCACTTCGCCTTGGCAATCGCGCTGTCGGCCTTGGGCTTGTAGGTGTCGGCAAAGAGCTTGGACCACACGGCGGTGGCGTATGCCGCGCTCGCGATGATCAGAATCGCGGCGACAACGATCATGATGGTTCGGGTCTTTCGCATTACTTCCTCCATAGACGGATGCTCTTATTACATAGACGCGATCAACTGATCGGGATTTACAGGTTGGGTTCGGTAATCGACGCGCGATGTCCTTCTCGAACGCAGCTATTCGCGCTGGTTCCGGAGCCACTCGTCCCACGCCGTGTTCCCGGACAGCGAGATCAGCGCGTAGGTGCCGTCGTATTGCTCGGGCGGCGGAACGTAGATCGCGAGCCCGTGCGCGCTGGGTAGGTCTGTGCTGTGCGCCGAGGCAATCACTGCCGCGCTGAACGCATTCTGCAACTGCGTGTAAGCATCGTTGGCATCGGGACTGACCACGCCTGCGCACCTGGAGGTGTAGTCTATGAGGTCGAGGCTGTAGCGGCGGGCGCCGGTCGTTGCGAAGTCGAGCGAATGTCTTCTTGCGTCCGCGAGCCCCGGCGACCAGTTGTCCGCGTGCGCGTCCAGTATCTGCGCGAAGTCGCTGGCTGCGCTTGCCAGAGTCCCAACCTGGGTGAGATCGACCGCGCTCTGCGTTATGTTTGGGTCATTCGAATACTCCATCGCGTACTGCTGGACTATGATCCGGCTGAGCTGCTCCGGGTCCGTGTCATCTGATATGTGAGCAAGCACACGGGAGTAGTCGTAACCGGGCGAAGGCTCCGTGGCGGTGGACGCGACCATGTAACTCGCGCAGTTGCGCAGCTCGTAGGCCACTTCCAACTGCTGCATGTAGCAGGCATCGAAAGCGATGACGTCCACTTTCAGCCCGGCCAGCGCGCCCGGGATGTCCGTGATGTTCATCTCGGAAGCGCTGGTATCGTCGGCGGCGACGTACTTATACTCCGGGGTGACGCTCATCGACCTCATCTCCCAGCCCGATCCGTGGTCCCAGATGACGAGCAGGTAGTGATCCGCCGGGAAGTTGGTCTTGCCCCAGATGACAAAGCTTCTCAGGGTTGCGCCGCTGCCCATGTTGCGTTCACCGAGCGGTGGGGTATCGAGCCGGACCGAGTGCATCACGCTGGTGTCCGTGTCGCGGGTTATGAGATAGCGCCGCGTATCGGTCCAGGGTTCGTTGTTGGGGTCGCTGCCGTCCCTGCGATCCATCTGCACGATCACGTGGACGTCCTGCGTGGAGCCGACCACTTCCATCTGGTTGAAGTTGTGTATGCCGGCGCTTTCGAGGTCGTTATCGGCGTCGAGATAGACCAGCACCGTCCAACCGGCGCGCTGCCGGGCTTCCTCAACAGTATAGATCGGGGCGCTGAGGTTGGTCCAGGAGTCGGCCCCGCTCCTGGTTTGGCCGCCGCCTCCTCCTCCGCATCCGGCCAGCAGCGCGGAAAGGATCAGCCAGGCTATGGACAGTAACGAAAGGCGTGTTTTCACCCTCATATCCTCGGAAGTATTGTGCCCGAATTTGAGGGGAAATGCAATAGCGGGATTACGGAATAGAGGGTAGGGAGTAGAAAGGGCCGGCGCGGGAGCCGGCCCTTGCGTTCGCAGAATGAGGCGGCAGTTACGCGTTCTTGAGGCAGACGGCTTCGACGATGTTGACCGCGTCCTCGCACTTGTCGATTGCCGTCTCGAGGTGCTCATAGAGCTCTTTCCACTTGATCACCTCGATCGGGTTGGTCTCGTTTTCGAAGAGGCCCGCGATGGCCGCTCGGCTGACCGTGTCGCCCTCGTTTTCGAGCCTGTTGACCTCGATCCATCGCTCCTTCATGTGCTTCGGCTTCTTCATCTTGTCGAGGTCTCTGATAAGCGCGAGCGTCTCCTCGGATGCCCGCAGGATGATATTGGCAAGCTGCTCGCCTCGGGCGTTACGGCGTGCACCCGATAGAGATGCAGCCTTCTGGCCGTGGCGTGAATCAGGTCCAGGATGTCGTCGAGGGCCGAGGTAAGCGCGTGGATGTCCTCGCGGTCCATCGGCGTGATGAAGGTAGTGTTGAGCTTTTCGAGGATCGTATGCGCTATCTCGTCGCCGTTGTTCTCGGTCTTCTCGATGAGCAGTCGCTTCTGGTCGAGATCCGTGTAGTCCTCCAGCAGATCTTTGAGCTGGCGCGCGCCTTCGAGCACGTTCTCCGCCTGCTGGACGAACATGCTCAAAAAACTTCTCTTCTCTTGGGTATGAGTCTCAGGCCCACTTTTCGGCCTCCATTTCTATTCGCTGGATTTTGATCTGAACGCTATAGCGCGAGATGAATCAGATAGTAAGTAATGGCCGCCATCAGCGCCGCCAACGGCATGGTCATCATCCACGCCCAGACGATCCGCCCGGCCACTCCCCACTTTACGGCGGAGAGGCGACTGGTCGCGCCCGACGCCGACTATCGCGCCGGTGATAGTATGCGTCGTGCTGACCGGAATCCCCGCCATCGACGCGCCGAGAATCGTGGTAGCTCCCGCAGTTTCGGCACAGAACCCGCCGACTGGCCTGAGTTTGGTGATGCCAAGGCCCATGGTCTTGACTATCCGCCATCCGCCGGACATCGTTCCCGACGGCGATAGCAAGCGCGCACACAGTCTTGACCTCCCACGGGACGGGATATCTGCCCGCCGGGACCCATCTGCAGGTGCCCGCGGCTATGAGCAGGATGCTGATAACGCCCATCGTCTTCTGTGCGTCGTTGGTGCCGTGCCCGAGGCTATATGCCGCCGGCGGAGAACAACTGCAGCCACTCGGAACCACGTGTCGATTCTTACGTGGCGCCGCGTTGCGGAATATCCACATTACTACCACCATATTGCCGAACCCGAGCACCATACCGATCATTGGGGCCAGCACTATGAACATCGCAATCCTGTCGATCGCGCCCCAGTTCAGCACTCCTGCCATTGTGTGCCTATGAAGATGCGAAGCCATAAGGCCGGAGCCGGCCAAGCCGCCTATCAGCGCGTGCGACGAACTGGTCGGCAGTCCGAAGAACCAGGTGATGATGTTCCACACGATAGCGCCGCACAAGCCCGGCCAGCAGGACATGTGCGCATCTGCGCCTCAATTCCGTTCGAGTTCACCACCTTGCCGACGGTATCCGCGACTTTGACACCAAAGAAATGGGGCGATGAGGTTGAACGTCGCCGCCCAACAGCACGGCCTGGAACGGCGACAAGACCTTGGTTGCTACAACAGTCGCAATCGAGTTCGCGGCGTCGTGGAAGCCGTTGAGGAAGTCGAATATCAGAGCGACAGTGATGATCGTGACTACGAGATATATTGCCATTCGAGACTCGCTGCCTGGTCTGGGCAGGCACGTATCGCGGTCGCATTACTCTGCCCACTTATTCTACACAGAGTTGCAGCACTGGGTCAAGCGGCCTGTAAGCATCCTGCAAAGATTGTTTCGGCTTGCAGGCAGGCTGGGTATACCCCCAGCGATGGGTGGATTAGCCGCTCTCCCGTGGGCATTTACTCGGATCAGGGAGAGGCGCCATGAGAAATGCCTGTCTGATGTGTTTGCTGGCCGCGGCGTTGGTGGTCGCGAGCGTGCCTGCGCGTGCCGTTACGCTGCATGAGGATGTGGCCTACTGGTACGAGGACGGTGGTCAGGTCCTCACCATCTTCAACCCCTCGACGGACTGGCTCGATGAATACATCCCCACCGGACGAGTGCTCGTCAAGGTGCAGCAGACCGTCTACGATCCCGTCTCGGCATTCTCGATCCTCAAGCGCAACGGCGACGGCACGGACTACGCCGGATGCCTGTTCTCCTACACCGTGACCAACCTTAACGTCGGCGACCCGAACGACGCGACTGACATGGGCATCACCAACTTCGTCGTGGATTGGGACATCACGCCAGAGTATGTGACGATCGCCCGTCACGCGCCGATTGGCTGGGTGGTCGATGTTCAGTCTCCCTCCCAGCCCGCGTGGAAGTGGACAGGAGCCGCGCCCGGCCTGCTGCCCGGCAACACGGTCGGAGGCTTCTGGGCGGTCGCGAACGTTGGGACGGATTGCTGCGTAGATGCGAGCGCTGTTCATACCTGCGGCGTCAACGCTGGGACGATCGTGGGCCAGACCACAGGCCCCACTCCCGAAGCGCCGACCGCTCTAGCGCTTGCGGCAGGCATTATCGGACTTGGCGTCGTCAGACGGACGCGGCGTCCTTCGATACGCACTTCGCGCCACTCAGGATGAACGGTGTGAACTACGGCTTGAACTCCCGGAACCGCCGGTCGATGTAGTCGTAGAACTCCACGTTGGTGCTTTCGCCGTGATCGAGGACCATCCGCGAATACGGCGCGCCGCTGACAAACGCCAGATGGCTCTCGATAGCGCACTGGTCCTCCTTCCGGTCGATTTGCAGCATGTGCCGGAGCGAGTCGTCAGGCAGGTTGTGCTCCATTTCCTCGGGGATCGCGCAGAGATACGCCAGATCGACCGCGTCGTCGATCGTCAAACCGGCATGATCGGCCACCAACTCGGCAATCTCCGAGTCCTGATCGCTGTATTCGGGCACGTATTTCTCCAGCGTATCCACCGCGTCGGCCAGGAAGCCACCGACCGCCGCCGACAGGCCCCACAGCTTGCCGGCCATAACAATCGCGGCGTCGTCCGATGCGCCGGGCCCTTCCTTGTAGCGCACATACATATAGGCGATGTGCCCGTCGCCGTTGTGCGCGAACAGGCCCGCGTCCTGGAATCGCTGGATCTCCTGCTCGTGGCCCTTGCGGGCGAGATCGCAGCCGTCCATCCCCAGCCGGTGCAGCACCTCCTGATCAATCAGATGACATTCGCCGTAGCCCATCTGGACGCCGTAGCGCTGGTTGGCGAGCCTGCGCACCTCCGGGCCGTCCCGCAGGCCGCCCGTGTAGAGCCCCTTCATCACGCCTATGGCGTCGATGGGCACGTTGCGCAGCGATCCGCATCGCAGCAGCGGCTCACCGTCGGTATTGACCGCGATATCGGAGCTTCTCGCCAGCGGCGGCGCGCTCAGCGAACTCGCGGACTTCGTCGATAAGGAGCTGTCGTTCCTCCTTGACGTCGTCGGGGTTGAGGCGAAGCGCCCGCGCCACGTCATCGATGGTCGTGTTGGGATATCGTCCGACCGTGAAAGAGGCCGTGGCCTTCGTGAGCGTGGCCCTCGATGGACTGCATGAGGATCAGCTCCTCGACTTCGGCCGTGCAGCGCAGCATTGTCTTCGCGTCGAGGGCGGCGTAGTCCTCATGCGAGCACGTCCGGCGGCGCGACCCCCGGCAGTCGGGGCTGGGTTCTGGCATGTCTGTTGTGACGGTTATGGTGGCTCACAGCGACTTTATCACCTCGATCGCGCCTTTGACGTCGGCAACGCCGATTGTCCCCGGCCTCGCGCTCGATTGTGAAGTATCCATCGTAGCCGATCGCGTCGAGCGCCGAGAAATACTCGCCGAACGCGCACCTGCCCCTTGCCGACGGGCACCTCGTCGCAGCGGCCGTCCGTCGTATCGAACGCCGTCCTTGACGTGCGTGTGCACGATCAGATCGCCGCCGACCAGCACGCCCTTGACCGGATTGAACCCGTTCATCACCAGGTTGGCCGGGTCGTAGTTGAGCTTGATCGCGTTGTTTGGCAGCGCGTCGATGAACTCGCGCATAAGCTCGATCGATTCCGGGCCGGTTTCGCTCGCGTAGACCTTGCCGCGGTCCTCGGCGTATTTGCCGAACTCGATCATGGCTTTGGCCATGCACACACGGCCGGGGTCGTTGGGGTCCTCGGAGATCACGCCGACGTGGCCGGATATCACGTGCACGCCCATGTCCACGGCCATGTCGACCACGGCTCTGGCCCGCGTAAGGTGGTCCTCGACGGTCTCCGGGTTCGTGAACCCGCCGACCTCCGCGCACAACGCCGAGATTTCCAGGCCGTGCGACTTGATCTGATCCAGAAGGCGTTTGCGGTCGTCGATCGAGAGCGCCATAGCGTCATGGATTCCACCCACGCCCCATATCTGCAGGCCGGCGATGCCGAGCTCTTTGGCGAGCGGCAGCATGTCGTCGAAGGGCATGGCAAGCGACGTTTCGGTAATACCGATCTTTCTGTTGGCCAAGTTGTTCGTCCTCTCTGTAGTCCTGTCTTCAACCACGAATTATAGCACTGATCGTTTCAGGATTCCAGACACGAGTACCCAGTCGCGGAAGATGGGCGGGGCGGGGGGACGCCACTCGCCGGATTCGTTAGGGACAACCGGCCCGAGATCGGTCTGGCTGCCGTCGCTGGGGTTGAAGTAGAACGCGCGATACTTGCGCGTCCGGCTCGATGGACTTGACGCACCCCAGGTGTCCGAGCAGCGGCGAAGTGTAGATAACTCGCACCTTGCCCGGTATGCCGGCCGCGCGTGGAACGAAGAATGGCGCGTAGTCGGCGTTGTACATCCCGACCTGCGAGGATTCGATCCAGTCCTGATGCGGCTCGAACCGCCACCACGCGTATCGCTCCAGCAGTCCTTTGCCAAGCCCCAGGCTCGTAGATCCGGGCAGCACCATCGCCTCTCGCCACGGAGTGTCGCCCCAGGACGTACCGTGCGGTGATGGGCCATGCGGCTTGTCCGGGCCGGTTGACCTGCCAGATGCCGTTTGCGCCGTAGGTGTGGCCGGCGGCTCCGGACAGCATGCACGACCAAAAGAAGAGGCGTTGGACCTCCTCGCGGTTCGTTTCGAGTATGCCCTCGTAGGCGACTTCGCCGTTGATGACCGGCATCTTCGGTTCGTGGGCGAGCGCGCCGCTCGACGGCCGCCAGGGTGCGGCGGAGATCGTGCAGGACGCAGTGGCCGGTCTGGAGCATGTCGAAGTCTAGAACGGAGGCGTCATCGACATCCGCGTGACGCGCACATGAACCTGCTGCAGGGATGGATCGTTATGAGGCGTCCGAATGGCTCGATGGAGCGGATGTAGCGTGCGATCTCGGTCCATTCGGTTCGGGCACGCGCCGTGTAGTCGCCCCAGTCGCCGTCGTAGCCGTAGAACGGCATCGTTGCCTCGCCCGCCGCGCACCAGACGACCGGATACGCCGCCGTAGCGGGCGATCGAGATTGCGCCAATGCTTCTTGATCCTGTCCGCGCCCATCACAGCCAGGTAGTAGCCCCAGCAGCCGACGATGCAGGGAACAAGCCCCAGATCGACCATATGCGCGATCCGGCGGTCGGCCATGTCGTAGTAGGCCGGGTTGATGCCGGCGAAGATCCTGCTCCCACGGGAAACCGGCCTCGTTGCGCCGCGCTCGTCGAATACCGGCATGTCCGGGTATGGCCCCGCGATGATCTGGATGACGCTGAAGCCCTTGCGCGCGCGGTCGCTGGTCAAGGTCTGGAAGTCCTCCGGCCAGGCGAGCCGCTTGCAGAGCCCGAACCATTCGGTATCGGCCAGCCAGAGAAACGGCGTGCCGTCGGCGTGCTCGAAATGGCGTTTGTCGGCGGCGACGCGAATGGCCCGTGTTGATAGAGCGGGTTGGGGCCGGTGTAAGGCGTCACCTGGAAGCTGCCCTCGACGCCGTGCAGGTCGGGGTTGCTCTCATCAGAGCAGATCGTCCGATAGGTGTAAGTGCCCAGTTCCGGCGACGAAAAGCGCACGCGCCAGATGCTGTCGCCCGCCCAGAATGCCGGGACGCGCGTCTCGCGGCCGCATTCGTCGGTGAATGCGACGTCAACTTCGACGTCGTTGAACGGGTCAGTATAGGATCGCGCGGAGATAATGACCACTCGGTCACCAGGTTCTGTGTGATGGCACTGCATGCTAAAGGTACTTCGCCTTTCCCTCCTTCTTGAGCTCCTCGAGAAGGTGCTTGATCTCCTGGGAGCGGACGGCCGGCAGCACGAGCACCGCGTCGCCCGCATCGACGACTATCATGTTGTCGAGGCCGATGGTCGCGATTATCCGGCCGTGCTCCGCGTGGACTATGCAGCTGTGGGTATCGAGGCCGATATGCTCGCCGACTACCACGTTGCCGTTCTCGTCCGGCTCCTTGACCTCTCGCAGCGATGCCCAGTTACCCAGGTCGCTCCAGCCGATGGACGCGGGGATCACGAAGATGCTCTTGGCGTGCTCGAGGATCGCGTAGTCCACCGATATGCGCGGGAATGCGTCGTAGATCTGCTCGAAGACCTTGGATTCCTCAGGCGTGCCGATCACGCTGTCGTAGCGCATCAGCAGCTTGTGGATGTCGGGCGCGTGGGTCTGAAGAGCTCGAGGACGGTCTTGGCGCTCCAGATGAACATGCCGCTGTTCCAGACGTAGTTCCAGCTCGACACGTACTCCTCGGCCGTCTTGAGGTCGGGCTTCTCCTTGAAGCTGATGACCTCGTGCACCTCGACGTCGTCCATGTGCCGGTGGTTCTCCGACATCTGGATGTAGCCGTAGCCGGTTTCCGGGGCGGTGGGCTTGATGCCGATGGTGACGACGTTCGAGACCTCGGACGCGACCTGCTCGGCGACCTCTAGGATTCGAAGGAATGCTTTCTGCTTGAGGATCACGTGATCGGCGGGGCTGACGAGTATGACCGCGTCGGGGTCCTTGTGGTGGATGATCGTCGCGATGACGCCGACCGCGGGCGCGGTGTCCTTGCCGACCGGCTCTCCCACGAAATTGCCGTCCGGCAGCCACGGAAGCTGCTCATTGACGATCATCTCGTGCGACTGGTTTGCGATGACGTAGATGTTCTCGCGGGCAATGAGCGGCTCCAGACGGGCGACGGTGTCCTGGAGCATTGTGCTGTCGCTGTAGAGAGGCTGGAATTGTTTGGGTTTGTCCTGTCTGGACTTCGGCCAGAGTCGGGTTCCCGACCCACCGGCTATGATTGCTGCATACATGATTTGACTCCTGGAGAATGCTCGGCATATTATACCACAGCACGCCAGGCTCAGCAGTGTCATGCTGAACTCGTTTCAGCATCCATCTGACAACTGGCAACGTTCGCGCTATTGGCTCGTCTTAGTGTAGTATATAGATAGGAATCGGAAAGAGAGGCGGCTGAAATGAGACCCCGGTATATCTGCCTCTGCCTTGTCGCGCTTCTGGCAGCGACCGCGCCCGCGCTCGTTTTCGGTGAAGAGACGTATAAGCCCAACACCGACTACCTGCGTCCGGGCGATTTCCGCGCGACCGGCGCCGCGGGCAATATAGACCGTGGCGCCGAGGTGTTCGACATCGTCGATCACGGAAGCACCTACACGATCCTTGCCGACCGCGCCGCCGTGCAGCTCAAGGGCGGCAAGTTTGTTACCATACGCGATCTCAAAGACAACGCCAGGGTGGAAGTGATGGGCGAACAGCTCTCCGCGCGTACGGTCCTTGCCGCCACCGTCACCGTGCTTGAGGAATCCGGCAGCTACACCGATCGCGCCTCCCAGGGCTATCGACCCAATGACCACGTTGACACGAAAGGCTACGTCACGCGCGTCGATTCCCGGCTCGGCGAGATCGACATTCGCACCAAACTCGGCAACTACGTGGTGCTGGTCAAGGCGGGCTCCGTGATCAGGCGGTATATCTACGTTGCCGATATCGGAGAGGTCAACGAGGGCGACGACATCGGAGTTATCGGTACCGTTGACCGCGACGGAAGGATCGTGGCCGAGCGAATACAGGTCAGCGTGTCGGCGAACCCCGACCAGCGAACGGCAAACCCGACCGGCATGGGCTACCGGCCTCCCTTCTGCCTCGGCTTCAGGCTGCGTGCAGGATACGATTGAGGGCACGGTGGCCTGTCCCGCCTCCATGTTCGACCGCAGCCTCGCGCTCGGCACCATATACGGCGAGCGCAAAGTCGATGTGCCCAAGGATGCCGACATTGTCATCAGCGGGCACGCGGGCAGCGTGCACGATCTGATCAAGGGCGATAAGGTGCGCGCCACCGGCGCGTGGTCCGGCAGCACGCTCGTCGCGTCGCGCATCGAGAGCGGTGAGAAGCCGCCGGAACCGGCCGTCGAGCAGCCTGCCGCCACTGCGCCTGCGCCGACTCCGCCTGCTCCAGAGGCGCCACGCCCGAATGACCTCACCGGCAGGATCGTCGATATCGACTATGCGAAGTCCGAGCTGTCGATCGACGCCGGAATGAAGGACACCAAGATCGACGCCGCGGACGCGTCCGTCACCCGCAAAGGCTCCACCCGCCGTTTCAGCGAGCTCAAGAAGGGTGATAAGGTCGAGGTCAAGGGCGATTGGGTGGGGGATGTGCTCAAGGCGACGATGGTGGATGTGGTGGAGTAGACACTACCTTATGAACTTCACCCGGCACGCGCCGGCATTTGCCAGCGGCTCCATTTCGTGCCGGTCGCTTGATACTATCTCAACGCTGAGCCGGTGTCCAAGTCTTCTCGAACGTAGACCCCAGCCATGACCAGGCGATTCACGACCTCTTTCGCCCGCTTCCTGTCTGCTCGGCGCGCCACATCGCAATAGACCATCCGGCTGCTCCCGACGCTCGCCGCAGCTTTGCTTCCTCAAGCTCCACTTCCTCACGCCTTCTCCTGAGGAACTCCTCCGTGCCGAACCCGGGGATGTCAGCGCATATTCCCAAGGCCGAGACGCTTGCCTGGTATCAAACCTCTACGCAGGTACTTTCGCACCGTCAGGGGTTTGACCTGAAGTTTCTCGGCCGCTTGTTCGGTTGTCAGTATTCGGGCCATGGACGTATTACAACTGCCTGCTTGATCCTGAACGTCTCGGCGTAATCCGCGCCGATCCTCGCGCCCTCGGTTCGCATCCAGTTCAGCAGCCACTTCCTGCCGCCCAAGTCGAAATACGGCCACGGCGCCTCCGTGACGTGTGCCCTGATCGACTTGATCTTTGCGCGGACAGCCTCATCATCGAGCGCGACCCAGACGTTTGGGCGCGGCGCGCCGTAGAAGCAGGTCATGACGCCGGACCCAGCCCGGTCCGTCGCATCGGCCGCGGCTTTGTGGTCGGGGTGGGGGTGGGATACGAACTCGGGGTCCCAGCAGAGCACTACGTCGGGTTCGCGCTCGTCGATCAACGTTTTCAGATCCTGAGTGAACGGCTCGATGTGGGCAGGCAGGCTGCCGTCGGGATAGTCGTAGAAGATGACCTCGGCCCCACCCAGAATCCGGGCGGCGCTACGCTGATGGCGAGTACGGATTCGTTCGAGGAGGCGGCTAAGCGGCCATCGCAGGCGCTTGCCGCCGCGTGTCGCGACGGCGAATATGACCTCCGCGCCGCGCTTGCGCAGCAGATACACCAGCCCGCCCGCGCGCCACTCGATATCGTCCGGGTGCGCGCCGACGAAAAGCGCGCGCTTCGGCGATAGAAGCGATTCGCAGAGGTTCTCGTTTGATGTGCTATCCATAGGCTAAGCCGGCGCAAGCTCGATCAGGCGGTGGTAGTTGTCCACGATGATCCGGCCGGCTTCCATGCAGTTGCTCGCGTCGCGTATATGAGTCTCGTAGATCAGCGGGCCGGTGTAGCCGGCGTCCGTCAAGGCCTTCAGCACCTCGGCCCAGTCCATCGTGCCCGCGAACGGCAGCCAGTGCCGCTCGATGCCGTCCTGATCGGAAACGTGCACGTTCAGGATGCGCGAGCCGGCCTTGCGGATCATCCCCGGGATGGCTTCGGGCGGGAACAGGTGATTGACGTCGAAGTTGACCCCCACGTTCGGCCGGTCGATCCTTTCGATTATGTCGAGTACCTCGATCGAGGGAGTTGCCGATCTCCTCCTTGGGCATGGGCTCGACGGCGACGCGGATATCGTGCTCCCCGGCGGCGTCGGCGACCCGCCGGAGCACGTCCGCGACCCACCCGATGCGTGTGTCCCGAGGCGCATCGCAGGCGATATTGATGCCTGGATGGGCGATGACGGTCTTCGCGCCCAGGCGCCGCGCCACGGCGATCGTGTCGAGAGCGCCTGCCAGCGCGCCCTCCCTGGCGCGTTCGACGGGAGAGGATGGGTCGCAGTAGAGACCGTAGGGCGCGTGAGCCGACCAGAACTCGATATTCTGGTACTCCAGAACTACATCGAGAACACGGTCCCGATCCCACGCCAGCGAGTGATAGCACTCGAACGCATCGATGTCGAGCGTGTTGACGGCGCCCATCAGCTCGCGCATATAATCGGCCATGAGAGCGTTCAAATGATCGTCGAACTTGGCAAGTGTGCCACTTACCGACGCTCGATATGCTCCTTCGAGCAGTTCCCGCGGGCATGACCCAGATGAAAGAACTCCCGGATACGCCGAGGCGCAATGGTTTCAGCAAGGGAGCACTCCGTTTCCGAGGGAACAGGGAACAGGGAACAGGGAACAGAAGGGAACCGTCCGGCCAACGCTCTTCGGGCGATCCACGTCCCTAGGCGCGGCATGGAGGGCCACTGGGGAAGTGCATGCGGGCCTCACGTCAACTTCCCCCGAATTGCTGTCAGCATCTTGCTGATCTCATGCACCAGCGCAAGTGCTGGTGCTGTGTCTTGCTTCTTGAGGTAATCCATCCTTATTGCCAGGAGGAGATAGGTCTCAGCCTCGCCGAGAGAGCCCTTTGCTATGCTCAGGAAGTTGGCATAGTCCCTCGCAGTGCCGCGGCCATTTCCCTCCGCGATGTTTGCCGGCACAGAGGCGACTGCTCTGGTCAACTGAGATCTGAGCCCATAGATCTCTTCCTTCGGCAAGAGCCGCGCGAGCTTGAAGACGAGCTCTGCCAGGTCCATCGATTTCTGCCAGACTATCAGGTCGCGGTAAGACTGTGGCCTATCCTCGTGTCCCACTGTTCCCTATTCCCTGTTCCCTGTTCCCTCCCTGAGGGCTTTGATATGATCGGGCGTCGTGCCGCAGCAGCCGCCGACGAGCGTCGCGCCGGCGTCAATGCACTTGAAGACGCCGTCCGCGAACTCCTCGGGCGAGAGTCTGAAGACGACCTCGCCTCCGGTCAACTCGGGCTTGCCGGCATTCGGCATCGCGATCAGGGGGACGTCCGTGTGGGAGCGCATATCGGCGATCAGGCGGCTCATTTCGAACGGGTCGATTGTGCCGCAGTTCGAGCCGATGGCATCGGCGCCCGCCTTGACGAGTTCCTCCACGGCGTGTTCGGGCGTGTCGCCCATCATCGTGCGGAAGCTGTCGGCGACAGGATCAAACGATATGCTCGCGATCACGGGCAGCCCGGTCGCCTCTCTTGCCGCGCGGACGGCTACCGCGGTCTCGCGGACGTCGGTCATGGTCTCGATGAGTATGAGATCGACGCCGTTACCCGCCAGCAGCTTCGCCTGCTCGGCGGTGTTGTCACTGAACTGCTGCTCCGTGTAGTCTCCGAGCGGCTCCATGAACTGGCCGGCCGACCCCATATCTCCCGCGACGTAGCAGTCGTCGCCGACCGCCTCCCGGCACAGCCTCGCGCCGATTGTGCTGATAGCCTCGAGCTTGTCGGCGAGCTTCGCGTGTTCAAGGGAGATGCGATTGGCGGTGAGCGTGTTCGTGAGCACGACATCAGCACCAGCGGCCTTGTAGTCGGCATGGACGGCCTTGACGACATCAGGGAACTCGAGATTCGTCAGCGGGCCGGTATTACCGCACCGCGCGGCGAGCTGGGTGCCGGTCGCGCCGTCGAATATGAGAATCCTGCCGGATCTGAGCGCTTCGGCGAATGAGATCATAGGTCTCCTCCTACCCACGGAAGTATAGCAGGGAACGCGGTCGCTGCGCAAACGCGCAACTGCTCAGAGTTGATGAGTACGTTTGTCATCCTGAACTTGATTCAGGACCCATTCCTTCGCAGCCTGGATGCTGAATCGAGTTCAGCATGACGCGGTACTGCGCGCAAGCTCCATCCACCAGAACCGAATCTGCGGAATTCCGTCTTCGACCCGCACGTGCGGGCGCATGAAACGGTACTCCGGCAGGCTGATGTCCTTGCCGCGCAACGGCTCTTCCTCCTTCCAAAACTCGCCCGATATGGCGAAGCCGGCCTTCTCGTAGCATCGCACCGCACGCGTGTTGCACGCGACCACGTCGAGCCGCATGCTCACGACGCCGTGCTCGAAGCACCAGTCTGCGACGGCTCGCATTATCCGCGTGCCGACGCCCCTGTCAACGTGTGTCGGCTTGACGAGGTAGCCCATGTTGCCAATCGCACCCGCGGTCCAGTCGATCTCGCGAAGCGTGAGGTTGGCAATGGCGCTCTCGTTGGCGTAGTCCGCGGCCAGCATTATCCTCGATGCGTCCGCTGTTCTCTCCTCAAACCACCGGTCGCGCGCCTGAGCGTCCATTGCGGCGAAGCGGAGGCTGAAGGTCTCGTTGAAGGGCTCGTACGGCCGGGGATACTGCGGCCACGACGCATATTCATCGATGTCATCGCGAGTCAACCGCCTTACGATCAGATCGCCATCGCGGATCGGCAGCAAATCAAGTATCTCCTGCTTGTCTGGAACTGGTAATTCGTAATTCGTAATTGGTAACTACCCCTTCGTCTGTTCCTCTACGAACTTGCGCAGGAGTAGCAGCCGCTTGGCCGGGTCGGGCTCGGAGAGAATCGACTGCTTTGCGCGGATGCGGGAGTCGAGCGATTTGACCACATCTGGGTCCCCAAGCTTTTCCGGCTGCACCTGGGTATGGATGCAGCCGGGGATAAGATCAGCCAGTTTGCCGGGATCGCTAAGATTGCCCACGGACTCGTTTGCCGCGCGCAGGGCCTGGATCTGGTTCTGAATCTCGTTGAGCCTGCCGAGCAACTGCCGCTGTTCGGCGAGCATGGCGTCCTCTTTGGCCTTGCAGTAGGCGGAGAAGCTCTTGGCCGCGCCCTTCGCCGCCTTCGCGACCTCGCCGGACGCGGGCTCCGGCTCGATCTCCTCGAATTCGGCCGTGAAATGGACCTTGTCCGCGTGGAGATTGCGCAGGTAGCCGCGCGACTTGCTCGTGACGACGATGCGTATGGTGCCGTCGGGGTGCTCGATCACCTGGTTGAGCTCGCCAAGCACGCCGACGCCATAGAGGTCCTCGGGGCGAGGGTTCTCGACCGCTATCGACTTCTGCGACACGAGTATGATGGGCGTCTTGGCCGATGCCGCGGCACGCACGGCGTTCTTGGAGATCTCGCGGCCCACGAACATGGGCAGCGTGGTCCCCGGCTGCGGGGCCATATCACGCAAAGGCATCAACGGCAGGGCTGTGTCCTTAGTCTTAGTCATATCTCTACCTCCGACGTCATGCTCGAATTTGATTCGAGCATCCAAACCTGGATCCTGATATCAGTTCAGGATGACGACGTTGGATCTACTGCGGCATCGCGCTCGCGAATACTGATAGCGAGTCGCGACAGATCGTAGCGGGCGTCCTGTTCGACGTCCTCGGTCTCAAGCTCGGGCAGGACCCGGTCCACCTGCTCTGGTCTTGGCTCGTGCTCTTCCAGCGACAGTCTCAGAGAGAGCATACGGTCGAAGCTCGCATCGGCGGTAACCGCCGGACACGTGCTGATCGCCTGCCACGCCTTACGGTCCCGACGGAACTGCTCGCGGCAGTGCGGGCAGTCCGACAGGTGGGCGTATACCATCTGCTCCTCATCGTCTGTCAGCTCGACTCCAAGGAGCGCGATCGGCGTCCTCCTGGACATGTTGCGCATCTCATCTTCTGGGCTTGTTCATGTTCGAATAGGCCCCTTTCCAAGTGTGCTATCTTGATCCTCTGTCTCCACTCAGCACATCTCTGAGCTTGCGTATCGCGTAGAACAGCCGGGATTTGACGGTGCCGGTCGGGTACGCCGATCGCCTCGCCGATCTCCACGTAGGTGAGGCCCTGGTAGACGTGCATTACGAGGACTGTCTTGTGCTGCGCGGTCAATTTGGCTATGCCCCGGCTCAGTGCTCGGATGTGAGCGACGCCAGGACCTGATCCTCCACGAATTCGCCGGAGTCGTGCGTGTCCTCGAGCGTATCGTAGTCCACGTTGAGCGCTTCTTTTGCGCGCCTGGCGCGCTCGGACTGGCACACGTTGCTCGCGATCTTATACAGCCACGGGCTGAACCGCCCGTCGTCGCGAAACGTCGCGGCGCTCTTGTAGACCCTTACGAACGTCTCCTGAGCCACGTCCTGCGCCAGTTCCGCGCTGCCGACCATCCGACAGGCGTACGACACCATGCGATCGCGGTATCGCTCCACGAGCGTGTTGAAAGCCTGCTTGTCGCCGGCCTTGAGGCGCAGCATCAGTTGTTCGTCCGTCTATGGCACGGCCTTGCTCCCCGTCGAGGTCTGCTAACTATTATACTTCACGGGTCAAGAGAGGGTTCAACGCAAAGTGGAGAGCGAAGAGTCGAGAGTGGAGAGCGAAGAGTCCGGAGTGAAGAGCATAGAGACTCCCTTCTGGGGAGAGGGTTGGGGTTAGGGCAGCCGTATTCGGAGGCGCAGAGTGGAACTCGATCTCCCCTCCGCGCCTCCGTGATCTCCGCGTATCCGCGATTCCGTCTTATCCGATCTGCTGCGCGAGGTAGTTCTCGACGCCGGTCTGCTTGATCTGATCGAACTGCGCTTCGATCTCGTCGATGTGGTCTTCCTTGTCGGCCAGGATCGCCCTGAGTATCTTGGCCGTGCCGTTGTCGCCGAGTTCACGGGCCTTCTTGATGCTCTCGTTGTATCCCTTGACTGCCCCGACCTCGAGGTTGTAGTCGCTCTTGTGCATGGCCTCGACGTCGGGGCCGATGATGATCTGATTGAGATTGCTGACGATCGGCCGTCCGTCGAGATACAGGATGCGGTCGATGAGCGTCTCCGGCATGCTTCATCTCGACTATGGCCCTCTTCTCGATCATGTCGCCGAGGCGCTCATATTTCCAGTTCTCGCACATCTCGGCGTGGACCATATACTGGTTGACTGCCGTCAACTCCTCGGCAAGTCGGGCGTTGAGTTGTTCGATGACTTCGTCGTGTCCCTTCATGTTCTGACCTCCTGGCTGCATGCCCGTCTCGATACCCGCGAAGGAGGTTGGGCAAACGCCCGTCCAACAATGCAGGGTGTCGCACTTGGGAACGACCAGGCTGTTTCGCGCGTATCCCCATGAGGCAAAAGAGAGCCCGCGGGAACGAGTCCCGCGGGCCGCGCACTAATCTTCCAACCAAAGCTGGTCAAACCAGAGGAGAACTACGCTTCTACACAGCTTATGTGCACTATCGTGCCAAGCTTGTTGACGTGAGCGCAATCAGGTTCTTATACTAGGGTCAGATATGACTTCACACAAGAACTTCAAACGCGCCGCCGGGCTGATGCTGGTGGCGGTACTGGCCAGCCGGCTGCTGGGACTTGTCCGGGAAATGCTGATCGCCCGGCAGTTCGGCTCCACGGGCGTCGTCAGCGCCTACTACGGCGGCGTTCAACCTCCCCGACCTGCTCTATTTCTTCCTGTCCAGCGGCGCGCTGTCGAGCGCGTTCATCCCGAGTTCACCAAACGCTTCGAGACCGGCAAGAAGAAAGAAGCGTGGGAAGTCTTCAGCATCATCGCCTGCTTCATGGGCATTGGTGCTGACGGTCGCGGTCGTCGTCTTCTGGATCTACGCCAAGCCGCTCGTGAGCATTCTGGCCGTGCCGGGGTTCGTCACCCAGCATCCCGAACTTGTGCCGCTCACGAGTCTTCTCACGCGAATCATCCTGCCCTGCCAGTTGTTCTTCTTCGTCGGCGGGCTGATGAGCGCGACGCTGGAGTCGCGGCAGAAGTTCAGCGCGCGAGCAGCCGGGCCGGTTATCTATAACATGGGCATCATCTTCGGCGCGGTCGTGCTCGCGAAGTGGTTCCACATCGCCGGGCTTGCGCTGGGCACGCTGATCGGCGCGTTTGTCGGGCAACATCGCCTACGCCGTGGTATTGCATGCGCAAGGACGGGTATGAGTTCTACCCGAGCCTCAACCTGCGCCATCCCGGCGTTGTGCGGGTGGCGCAAGCTTGCGCTGCCGGTGATCTTCGGCCTGGGGCTGCCTCAGATCGATGTCATTGTCAACAAGTGGTTCGCGAGCTTCGTTTCCGCGTCGGCTCCGGCCGCCCTCAACTTCGCGAACCGGCTGATGCAGGTGCCGCTGGGGATATTCGCCCAGGCCGCGGGCACGGCGATTCTGCCCATGCTTGCGGCCTACGCGGCCAAGAACGCCTAGATGATATGCGCAGCGGGGTCAGCTACGGCCTGCGCGCGATTATGGTCGAGAGCATTCCGGCCACGGTGTTTCATGATCGTCATGGCCGATCCGCTGGTGCGCACGATCTACATGGGCGGCGAGTTCAAGCCGTCGAGCGTGGCGCCGGTCGCGATTCTGCTGATCTGGTATTCGGTCGGCATATTCGCGTGGGCCGGGCAGAGCATCGTCGCGCCGGGCTTCTTTGCGATGCAGGACACGATCACGCCGGTCGCTGATCGGGACGCGTCTCGCACTGTGATCTTCATCCCGCTGAACATGGTCCTGATGAGAGCGATGGGCGCGCCGGGAATCGCGCTCGCGACCACGATAGGCATCTCGCTGCACTTCCTCGGCATGACCTGGTTCCTGCGAAGACGGCTGCACGGCCTCGAAGGCGGCAAGGTGCTGCGAACGGTCGGCCGGGCTAGCTGGCGGCGGCTGTGATGGGAGTGGTGTGCTTCGGCGTGCAGGCTGGGGATGTCGCAGGGTCGGTGGGTTCGTGGCAGCTTCAGGACGGCGACTTCAAGTACGCCTGCCGCGCTTGCAGTCAGGCTGGAGCAGGACCACACGCCTTGTCCGGCTACCTCTACTCAGGAGTCAGCTCGGACACGCGACGAATGATCGATGACGACCATGAGGCCGCGCGGCATGCGCCGCAGATTCGCGCGACGCTAGTGAGCGAGCTGAACCGGCTGCTGGATGATCGCGGTCATTCTACGACAGGAAGCGGTTTCGCGTGTGGATATCTCACGAAGCTCTGCGTTATGATCGCGGCGCACCCGACCGGTGATGATCTACAGGAGATGAACCGGCTGCTGATCGAGGCGACGTATCTCGACTCGATGCACCAGGCAGGGCGGCAGGGTGGCTGGATCGGGCGGCTGATGGCGGGCCAGAGTCGGGAGCGCCAACGCCGGCGGCAATCCGCGGCTGCTCCACCAGGCCGATATGACGGATGTCGCCGCGCTCGCGGCTCGAGATTCTCAATCCCAAGAACGCCGTTTCGCGTCTGACATCAGCCGGAAGCTGCCGAGCGGACTGCTGCAGCGGTTGGCCAGCGTTCGCCGAGTTGAGCAAGTCCTCGGCGGACATGCCGAGTCTCTGATGCACGATCTGAACGGGATGATCAGCAGCGGCGTGATCTACAGCTCAGACCGATTCGCCGGAGTGAACGCTGTCTCGCGCGAACCCTCGCCATTGCCCGGCGGAATCCAAGGGCAAGCGGCTGGCTGAGCTGAACCGCCGGCTGCTGGAGGAAGCATATCCCGACGAGATCGTGCCGGGCCGGCCGCGCGCGTCGAGAGCCGGATGGCCTCTGCGCTGACGGTGCTGCTGGCGATGCTGCTGGGCGGCGCTGTCTATCTTCGCGCTGCTGAAGCTGATCAAAGTCGATGAGATGGATTACCTCTGGAGCGCGCTTCGCAGGAGGCTTCTGCAGACGGCGTACCGCCGATGCCGGCGAAGAACATCGAACCGCCGCCCGTCGACATGGGCGAACCAATGGAGTAGCTGGACGGCCCTGCCGTTTGCCGTGGCACGCTGTCGCTGGTATAATATAACCCGCGCGGCGCCATGGTGCATCGGTTAGCACACGGCTCTTTCAAGGCCGGGAGAGGGGTTCAACTCCCCTTGGCGCCGCCAATTTCCATCCTCTCTGCTGTTGTTCCCGCCTGTCCCGTTCAAGAAATGTGCAGTCCTGGGTAAATTCAGAACGCAATGCAATTATAGGAAGTGATCCCAATGCTAAGAAAACGCACCCACATAGCCAGGGTCGCGGCTTACGCTGAGATGTGCGATTTTCCTTGCACCAGGCAAGAACTGCTTCAGGTGGCGGACGAGCAGCAGTTTCCGGACGATGTGCTCGACGTCTTTGAGGACATGCCTGACAGGGAGTATACCTGCGAATCCGATGTCGTCGAAGCGGCCGGTGACCTGGCCGAGGCAGAATCAACACAGCCCGAGGCAAACGTCGAAGTCGAGAGATGAAACGACTAAGACAACCCTAACGAATTCAGCAGGGTAGGGGGTGTCGATGTCAGCGTCTCCCGGTTCAGCAAACAGGGCAGGCGCGCGATAGTCGTGCTCTCGCCTCGCGCACCTGGCCGTCACCGCGGCGAACGGGGAGATCGAATCCCAGGGCGCCGATGCCGATACGCCCAGTGTGGTTTAGCACGAGCTACCCGTGGGAATAAACTCATCAATAGCCGCACCCGTAAGAAGACGCTGCGTGAGACATCACGGTGCCATCCTGCAGACTCACGGCCACAAGTGATTCGCGCAACAACTCGCGCAGCCAAAGGAGTTAACAGCATGAATGAAGACGGCAAGGGCCCGGTGGTGAGCAGAGCACACGAACACGCAGCCGGCGGCACCACGAACCGAGACTGGTGGCCGAACCAGTTGAGGCTTGATATCCTGCACCAGCATTCCTCCAAGTCCAATCCGATGGGCGAGGAGTTTGACTACGCCAAAGAGTTCAACAGCCTCGACCTGGCGGCAGTGAAGAAGGACCTCGCGGCGATGATGACCGACTCGCAGGACTGGTGGCCGGCGGACTTCGGCCACTACGGACCTCTGCTAATTCGCATGGCGTGGCACAGCGCCGGCACCTACCGCACGGGTGATGGCCGCGGCGGTGGTGGCAGGGGCCAGCAGCGCTTTGCTCCCGTCAACAGTTGGCCGGACAACGTCAGCCTCGACAAGGCGCGCCGACTGCTCTGGCCGATCAAGCAGAAGTACGGCAGGAAGATCTCCTGGGCCGATTTGATAATCCTCGCTGGCAACGTCGCCCTGGAAACGATGGGATTCAGGACCTTCGGTTTCGGCGGCGGTCGCGAGGACGTCTGGGAGCCGGATCAGGACGTGTATTGGGGCGCCGAGAGTAAGTGGCTGGACGACAGACGCTACTCCGGCGACCGGGATCTCGAGAATCCGCTCGCTGCCGTGCAGATGGGCCTGATCTATGTGAACCCGGAAGGACCGAACGGCAACCCGGACCCGATCGCTGCCGCGCAAGGACATCCGCGAGACCTTCGCTCGCATGGCAATGAACGACGAGGAGACGGTGGCGCTCATCGCGGGCGGCCACACCTTCGGCAAGACTCACGGCGCCGGCGATGCCAAACACGTTGGGCCTGAGCCCGAAGCGGCCGGCATCGAGGAGCAGGGCCTGGGCTGGAAGAGCAGCTTCGGCACAGGCAAAGGCGGCGATACCATCACCAGCGGCCTGGAAGTCGACATGGACCACCACGCCCACGAAGTGGAGCAACAACTTCTTCTGGAACCTGTTTGGCTACGAATGGGAGCTGACCAAGAGCCCCGCCGGCGCGCACCAGTGGGTGGCCAAAGGCGCCGGCGCCACGGTTCCGGACGCTCACGATCCGTCGAAGAAGCATCCGCCGACCATGCTGACCACGGACCTCTCGCTGCGGTTCGACCCGGCCTACGAGAAGATCTCGCGGCGTTTCATGGAGAACCCGGACGAGTTCGCGGACGCGTTCGCCCGGGCCTGGTTCAAGCTGACGCACCGCGACATGGGCCCGCGCGCACGCTATCTCGGCCCGGAGGTCCCGGCCGAGGAGCTCATCTGGCAGGACCCCATCCCTGCCGTTGATCACAAACTGATCGATGCACAGGACATCGCCTCCCTCAAGGGCAAGGTTCTGGCTTCGGGCCTGTCCGTGTCGGAGCTGGTTTCGACCGCGTGGGCTTCGGCGTCCACCTTCCGTGGTTCCGACAAGCGCGGCGGCGCCAACGGCGCTCGCATCCGCCTGGCGCCCCAGAAGGACTGGGAAGTCAACCAACCTGCCCAACTGGCAAAGGTGCTCAAGACCCTGGAGGGCATCCAGAGCGCATTCAACAGTGCGCAGTCCGGCGGCAAGAGAGTATCGCTGGCTGACCTGATTGTTCTGGCCGGTTGCGCGGGCGTCGAGCAGGCTGCAAAGAATGCCGGTTACGAGGTGACGGTCCCGTTCACGCCGGGACGGATGGACGCCTCGCAGGAGCAGACCGATGCGGCCTCCTTTGCCGTGCTCGAGCCGAAGGCGGACGGCTTCCGCAACTACCAGAAGACCCGCTATGCCGTATCGGCCGAGGAGATGCTGGTCGACAAGGCGCAGTTGCTGACCCTGACCGCCCCCGAAATGACGGTGCTGGTGGGCGGCATGCGCGTCCTGAAGACCAACTTCGGAGGGACCCAGCACGGAGTCTTCACCAAACGGCCGGAGGCGCTCACCAATGACTTCTTCGTGAATCTGCTCGATATGGGCACGGTGTGGAAGGCGACCTCGGAGGACGGTGACTTGTTTGAGGGTCGTGATCGCGCAACGGGCGAACTCAAGTGGACCGGCACCCGTGTAGACTTGATCTTCGGTTCGAACTCCCAACTCCGGGCACTGGCGGAAGTCTACGGATGTGAGGACTCCCAGGAGAAGTTTGTGCACGACTTTGTGGCGGTCTGGAACAAAGTCATGAACCTCGACCGGTTCGACCTCGCCCGTTCGTAGCATGGACGTCTTCGCGGGCTTCTGACAGAACGGGTCAGCTAACAACCGATTCAGCGGCAGCGATACGGCGCAAAAACGGCCCGGCGGAGGTTCGCCGGGCCTGCCTGTTCAGGTTCGGTTTCCCCCTACCTGACTCGCACTCCCGGCGGGATCAGCACCCTGTTGATCTGAAACACAGTGCCGTTGCTTGCCGAGATTCCCTCGCCCAAAACCTGCGCGCCATCCACATAGACCGTCGAATCATCGACTCGGACAGTAATCGTGCCGCCGTCCAGAGTATTCAGCACCATCGGGCAGCACTTAGCGTTCTGCAGATCGCAGAGCGTGTAGGTGCCCTTGACGATATGGTGCAGCAGTATCGCCGTCAGCGTAGACTTGTTGCCGGGGTCTAGCAGTTCCGCGGCCGTGGGCTTGCACAACCGATCCCACGCGCAGTCTATCGGAGCAAAGATCGTGTACGGGCATTCCTGCAGTGTTTTCGTGTAGCCCGAGCACTGGATGGCCTTCGCGGTCGTGCGAAGGTCGGGCTGCTCCCAGACGACATTCGGAAGCGCGGCGGCCGCCCAAACACCGCCCGCCATTACCGCAAACGTCACCCATACCAACAAAAGCGTCCTACTCGCCCGCATCAGAACTCGCCTCCAACATCCCCGGCTCTTTGTACCTGATACCCGCAATCTCCATTCCCCATTCTCCATTGGTCTGTCGTTCGTCTGGGATTATGTCACCCCTAACTCGTCTGGGATTTTGTCACGGCTGGTCTTCTCCAGGGGTGATTGGCCGCTGGCTTGGAGATGGTCTTAGGCTTAGTTTCTATGACAGTGGTTTCCTGCTTCTGCGGGTAGCTCTTTGGCGCAGTCCATTGGCATTCCTCAACGTAGCGGCCGTTGATGGCCTGGACCCGGATCGCGGCGGGCGGGATGACCGGAGGGTTTGTCCTGGCGATGCAGATACCCTTGTAGAAGACCTTCAGGCTGCCGTCGAACCTCTGCTGGACTTCGACGAGGCATCCTGAGTAGCTTCTGCTGGCAGGACCCGGCGGGATACGCAGGATCGTGCCAAACAGCGAGATGGTGTTGTCCTTAGCCACGGTGCGCCTGTATTTGAAGCAGAAGGCGGAGTCCCAGTCCAGCGACGTACCGAGCTTTCGCCATACGCTCTCGGGGTCGCCAGCCTTGCGAGAGAAGCGTCTGTTGTGGTCGGTCACGACTCTATCGAGCACTTCGGTGGCTTGCTCCATGTCGGAGGCCTTGGCCAGCCTCAGTTCGCTTACAAGTCGGTCCTGAAACGTGCCCCACAGTCGCTCGACTCGGCCCTTGGCCTGAGGAGAATGGGCAGCGATCTGACGCACACCCAGCTCTTCCATCAGCCGGCCGAACTGCGTCGGCGCACGTTTTCCATCAAGCTCTTCGAGCAGCGTATCGGGCTCGGCGGCGTCTCGCTCAAAGATGCCGTGACGATCGCGGTATACGGTCTCGGGAATCCCATACTTGCTGGCCACCTTTCGCATCAGCAAGAAGTAGCCTTGGGAATCCTCGTGGCCTCGGAACAGAGCTCCCACCACCTTGCTTGTGGCGTCGTCTATGGCGCCTACAAGGCACATCCTGGGGCCTCTGCCCTCCAGCCAGTCGTGGGGGCTGCCGTCGAGCTGTAGCATCGCTCCCTCGTGGTTCCTCCGTTGGCGGCGAGAGCGGTGCTTGGGCGGTCTGCGCGTCTTTGGGCTCGCGTATCCCGCAACCTTGAGAATGCGATCCACCGACGACGGGCATAGCTGTAGACCTTCCACCTCAGTCAGCTTCTCATGGAAGTGGCTGAAGTTGAAGCCGGCATACTTGCCCTTGTAGAGACTCACGACCTGCTCGGCCAGATCCTCCGGCAGAGCATGGCTCGCCGTCGTGCCTCTGCTGCCGTGGGCCAGCCCGGTCGGGCCTTCGGCCCTCAATCTCTTCTTGAGCCGCTGTACCTGGCGTATGCTCAGGCCCAAGGCCTGAGCAACCTGTGCGTTAGTCCGTCCCCCGAGGCCGGTCGTCGCCAGCACCACCGCCCGGCGGTTCTCTTTCTTAGTTAACCCTATTGTCTCCCTGCTCATGCATACGATCATGTCACCCAACCCAGCGGGCAGACAAGGGGGGGGTGACATTTTCTCAGAGGAATTAGGGGGTGACAGATTCCCAGACGAAGGACACCCATTCTCCATTGGTCTTGACCTGCAGGGTTTGATCGCCTATAATGTCGGGGTATTATGTGGTAGAATGTGGTGAATAAGGGCAATACGCACCAAAGGAGCGCCGGAAATGTCGGTGGAAGGGGACTCTTTCAGCGAAGTCAGCGTCGATCAGCGGCCCCAGGGGTTGAGGGCGGTCTATCTTGTCGAGACGTGTGACGCCGAAGAGGCGCGGACCGTTGCCAAGCTGTTCTCCGACCTGGAGTCCCGTGTTCAAGTCAGACGGCTGTGCACGGGCAAGCTCGTGAGCTATGCGGTGCAGATGCACGACTCTGACTCCTCGTTGCTTGACGAGATAGAGGCGATGCTCAAGGGCAACTACAGCTTCGTGGTGACGCAGCGCTCCTTTGACGAGATCATCTACCGCATCGTCACCGAGCTGTGCGCCGATACCTCGAGCAAGCTGCTGCCGATCCCGCGCTGCAGCATCTGCGGCCGCACGGAGCCGTTTCCCAGCGTGATTGTGAACCTGTCCGACGAGCACGGGCAGGTCCGGCTCTGCCGGAACTACTGCGCAAGCTGCGCGGCATCAGCCACGGCGACATCCAACAAGGAGTTCGTGAGATCGCTGCTGACCTCCGACAAGAAGCGCATTCGCGGCATCGAGCGGGCGCAGTTGGTCAGACGCCGCTCCCGCAACCAGCCGATTCGGTTCAAGATCAGCAGATAGCGTGGAGCAGAGAGCGAAGAGCCTTGTCATCCTGCTTGATTCACCATCCATGACGCTGTGCTCTGGATGCTGAAACGAGTTCAGCATGACACGGTGTCGGCTCTCTGGTTCGGACTTTCGACTTTGGACCTTTGACTTTCGACTTCTGGACTTCCAACTATGTTCTCAGGCGCCTACGAGCACTCAGTCGATGACAAGGGCAGGACGGTGATCCCGGCGAAGTTTCGCAACAAGCTGGGACCGTCGTTCGTGATGACGCGCGGGCTGCATGGCTGCCTGTGGGTGTTTGCCGAGAGCGTGTGGCCCGATGTTCAGCGCAAGCTGGTGCCCAAGTCGTTTCTGGACGTGACCGGGATCAAGCTGGAGCGATACTTCCTCGGCGCGGCGTGCGAGTGCGTCCCCGACAAGCAGGGCAGGGTGGCGCTGCCTCAGATGCTGCTCGACCACGCCGGCATCAAGCCAGGCGACGACATCTGGTTCGTCGGACTGACCGACAGGGTCGAGATATGGAGCAAGTCCGGCTGGGACGCGTTCAACGCGAGCCTGACCGAAGAGGAGATCGAGAGGTTGGGCAGCCAGCAGTAGCTACTCCTTCGCTCCCTTCACGTGGTGGTAGATGTAGAGCGCCAACAGCGCCACCAGCACGAGCACTATTGCGATGTCGGCGTTGTGGAAGTAGCCCTTGAGCCGGATATCCCACTGCTCTCCCAGCGCTTTGCCGACCCACGCCAGCCCCAGGCACCACGGCAGCGATCCAATGAAGGTGTAGAGGATGAACCGTCCGAAGTGCATCTGCGAGATGCCCGCTGGGAACGATATGAACGTTCGCACGACCGGCATCAGCCTGGAGAAGAAGATCGCTGCCTCGCCGTGCTTCTTGAACCAGACATCCGCCTTGTCCAGGTCCTTGTGACGGATGAGGATGTACCTGCCGTACTTCTCCACAAACGGTCTGCCGCCGAACTTGCCCGCCCAATACGCGACAGCCGACCCCCACACGCATCCCAGCGCGCCCGCAACGCCCATCCACCAGATGGTGTAGTGAGTGTGGTTCACCACGTTCTGGTAGACCATGATAGCCGCCGAACGGCATTATCACTTCGCTGGGCAACGGAATGCAGGCGCTCTCGATGCCCATCATGATGACGATGCCACCGTAGCCCATGCTCTCTATGCCGGTCTTGATCCACTCGATAACTGGCTGAAGAAACGAATGCAAGTCTATGCCCCCCAGACCCGCCGCCAAGCCTCGGCGATGGTCTTGCCCGTATAGATAACCGTCTGCGGCGCGATCTTGCGCACGCCCTCACGCTCGCGAATGCCTTCGTAGGTATCGTTACGGAAGTACCTGACTTGCAGTTCCACCGGCGACTCGAGCTTGAACGGCTCAATCGCCCCGATCTTCTTCATCGCCGCGAAGGCCCTCTCGCGGATGAGATCGCGCGCTTCCCGCGGCGGCTTGAGCACTGCCGCGTGGCGGGATATGCCTTCCTTGACCACCGCGCACTCCACATCCGGGCACACCGTCTGAGCTTCCGTGCACGCCTTATCATCTCCGCTCACCATAACGAACGGCACGTCGAACACGCCAGCCGCCGCGGCGATAAGCCCGATCTCGCCCATGGGTCTGCCATTGATGCGCATCTCGACCCAGGACGAACTCGACATCGTGTGTTCCAGCACCGCGCCGGGCGTTCCGGCCATCGCGTGCATACCGATCTGCAGCAGCGCGTCGTAGGACTCATCGATGAGGTGAACGTAGTCCGTGCGGGGCGTGCCCTGGATGTAACGCGCGCCTTCGTGGAGCAGGTCCCAGCGGAGGTTGCGGGTCATGTTCGCGCCGTGGCTGTCGAGCACGAGGATCTCGGTCGCGCCGCCGTCGATCGCGCCCTGCACGGCCGCGTTGACGTCGAGCGTCATCCACTCTCTCGCCTGCTCGTAGCCGCGCCCGTCCGAGAATGTCTGGCTCTCGTTAAGAACCCCGCCCACGCCCTCCATATCTGCAAGAATGTACACTTTCATCGGTCGGACCTCGAACCTCGAACCTCGAACATCGAAAAAGGGAGAACGGCCTGGTTCTCCCTTTTTTGCGCAGCTTCTGATAGAATGTACGGGCTGGTCAGACGGCCCGCGAGACTTTGCCGGCCTTGAGGCACTTGGCGCAGACGCGCATTTTCTTGGTGGTGCCCTTCACGTCGGCCCGGACGGTCTGCAGATTGGGCAGCCAGCGGCGCTTGGTTCGCGGAGCGCGCAGGGCCCACGAGCCGGAATGGACGTGACGTATATTCTGACCGAACTGCGGGCCTTTGCCGCAGACATCGCATACATTGGACATATCTAAAAGGACCTCCTGGAACTCACAAAGACGCAAACAGCATTTTACCATATTGCCCGGCGTTCGTGCAAACAAATGCCCAACTCATCAGATATAACTGAACTGATCAGACACCCGCGTGTCCTCGACGCGCGCGAAAGCGTGCGGCGTGCGACGGGGGTCATACACGCGTCGGACGGCACACGGGCGATCGTCGTGCGGGACGGCCACATCGCGGGCGTTGTTACCGAGGAGGCGATCGCGTCGATGCTGGCACAGGCGGACGACGCCGAGTCGGCCCTCGACGCGCCGGTAGACTCGCTCGTCGAGCCGTATCCGGTCTACATCAGCATCGTCGGCATCGGCGCGCGACGCCGCGAGGTTGTTCGTGGAACATGGCGTGGACATGCTGCCGGTGGTGGACGGGTGGGGCGCGCTGCGCGGCGTCGTGTATCGCGGGGACGTTGTGGGGATGCTGTCGCGGACCCTGCGCCCGCCGACTGTCGGCGGGATGGCGACTCCGCTGGGTGTCTATCTCACGACCGGCTCGATCAGTGGCGGCGCGGGCAGCTTCGGTCTCTATCTGACCGGCATCTCGCTTGGAATCATGATGATCATTGCCAAGGTTCTAGGCGACCGGCTGATGGCGAAGCTCGATCTGCTCTCGGCCCACGCGCCTCTGGCGGTACGGCGAGCGCTGACTTCGCTGAGCGCCACGGAGATCATCTCGGCCGTCATTAGCATCGGCATCATGCTCATGCTTCTGCGACTCTCGCCGCTCGCCGGCTATCACGCGGCGGAGCACATGACCGTTCACGCCATCGAGCACGGCGAGGACCTCAATCCCGAGATCGTGCGGCGAATGCCGCGGGTCCATCCCAGGTGCGGAACGAACATTCTTGCCGCGCTGTCGGTCTTTCTGTTGATCACGGCCCAGTTCAAGGACAGTGAGATCGCCGTGCTGATTGCGGTCCTGGTCGTGATACTGGGCAGGAAGGCCCTTGGCGACTGGATGCAGGCCGTGTTCACAACCAAGCCGCCGTCGGACCGCCAACTCAAGAACGGCATCGCCGCCGGCGACCAGATCATTCGCCGGTATCACGAGCATCCGAACCGCCAGGTCTACGGCTTCGCGCGGATATGGAACATGGGCTTTCTGCAGGCGGCGGCGGGAATGACGACGGTGCTCTATGCCGTATACCTGATAGGTAAGCTCTTCCGAAGCTGCCGCCGCTGCTGCTGTAGGCAGAAGTTGAGAAGAAGTCGAAAGTCAGAGCGGAAGCGCACATGCAGATAACGAAGGACTCGATCATTGCCGATGTGCTGCGGGAGCACCCCGAGTGCATCGAGGTCTTCGACAGGCACAAGATGCCCTGTCTGACCTGCGCGGGCGCCTCGACGGGCACGATCGGCGAAGGCGCGATGCTTCACGACGTGGACGCCGATCTCATTGTCGAAGAGCTTCGCAAGTGCTGCGACAGGAACCAGTAGCGTGCTGGCGTCGTCGTAAGTACAGCGTTTAGATAACCCAAGGATGACTATGAGACACAAACGAACCCCAATTGCTCTGCTCGTCTCTGTTTTCGTCTTGATAAGCTGCATCCCCGCGCTGGGCCTGGGAGTGAAGTATAAGACCTCGGGCACATTCGTTGACTCAGGTGGCGGCCAGCACCCGTGGAGCGTCAACGACGCCCATACGCTGCTGTGGGAGTCGGACCCGTATATCCCGGTCGGGGCTGTGTTCGTGTCGCGGTATCTCGCGCCGGGCGCGGGCGACGATGCCTATCAGGCCGACATTGCCGACCTGGGCACGCTCAAGAGCAGAGGCATCACCGATGTCGTGCTCAAGAGCGGCGCCCCGATCACGTCCATCGCCCCGTCCGCCCTCCAGAAGATGATCGACTACCTGGACTCCAACGGCTTCACCTACGGCGTCGAACTCGACGACGGCCCCAAGGACCCGCTCGTGGGCTACGTCATCTCCCCCAACCGCTACAGGCTCGAAGGCCCCTCGGACAAGACCACCGTCACCTGCGAGCTGCCTGATGTCGATTCCGCCCTCTACGTGATCGTCAGCAAGTTCGACGGTTCCGTCAAGGCCAACGGCGGCGCGCTGGTCAAGGACGGCAAGGTTACGATCTACCTTCCCGATGCCCTCAAGAGCAGCGAGGTGCTGATCGTCTACCCGCACAAGTCGATCTCCCAAGACGGCATGGCGGACCTGTGGAGCGGCTATGCCGAGTATCGCGACCGGGTGCTTGCGTTCTTCAAGGACGTCAAGTTCGGCGGCGGGATGCGGTTCTTCCTGGAGCCTTTCAGGTGCAAGATGGATTTCACCGGCGAGATGATCGGTTTTCTGCCGGATTCGAGCGGGTTCAGGCTCGGATTCGAGGCCTATCTGAGCAGGAGATACAAGCACGAGGGCGGGCTGAACGCGGCCTGGGGCCTCAACGAGAACCTGGACTCCATCGAGCGCGCGGCGCGACTGATTCCTTTGTGGACGTCGGGCAGGGGCGTGCCCTATGCCTACGACAAGGCAAGCGCGCACCTGTTTCCCGTGAACCCGTCCATCGCCGTGCGGATGTGGCAGGACATCGTCCAATACCGGGACACCTCGGCTCAGGAATACATGAACTCCATCTCCGACGTGCTGCGGAAGCAGGTCGCGAACGTGCCGGTCATATTCACGAGCTCCACCTACTCGCGGATCTATGAGAACCCGTTCGGGATGGGCGGATTCGACGGGTTGGCCGCGAACGTCAACGGCACGGGCGAGGCGCCCGCCGCTCGCGTGGCCGGGCCGGTCTACTCGCTGGCCGAGGAGTCGAACAAGTCCACGTGGTTCATCGTTTCGGGCACGCAGGCCTCCGATGACAGCAGAACGCCCTATCTTGGGGAAGCCGCAATGGTCGGGACAATGGACTCCTTCCGCGAGGTCGGCTGCAAGGGATTCTTCGTAGACAATCTGCTCGCCAACCCCGATCAGACCGGCTGGCTGGCCACGTTCAAGGGCAAGGTATCCAAGTCCTGGACCGACTACAAGCCCGAAGTGCTCAACTACCCAATCGATCCCCCGACCGGCGCGTATAGCCGGCGGATCGCGCCGAACACGTGGTGGCTGCCGACGCTGCGCAGGGGCGAGACGACGTATATCGGCGACGGGATCTACGCCTACGCGATCATGGGCGAGGGCAAAGCCTACATCTGGTCCGACACGGGCAAGCGGACGGTCACCCTTCACACGGGCGGCTCCAGGAACGTGGCGCTCGACTACCCGCCCGGCGCGAAGCTCGACGTAAAGAAGGGCGGCATATTCACGCTCGACCTCGACGACTCGCCCACCGTGCTGCAGGGCCTGATCTTCAACCAGGTCTTCCCGCGCGAAACGGCCCAGGCCGAGATCGACCGCCTCGCCGCGTTCGTGCCCGTCGCGGACAAGGCCGGCATCGAGGTCAAGAAAGCGCGGGGCAGCCTCGACAGCGCTCGCAACGTGCTCACCAAGGGGCAGGCGTATATATCCTACGGCATCGCACGCGATGGACTGATGGATCTCATCAATGCGATGGGGCCGGACATCTGGATCGAGGGCGAGAGGTCGCCGGCCAGCAACTTCGGGTCGGTCATCGGTGCTCCGGGCGCAAGCGGCGCGCTGGCTATGGTGCTGGACACGACAGAGCCCGCGCCGATGGCTCCGTATACGGTCAGCTACACCTTCGACTCCGCCGCCAACTCCAGCTACGAGATCTGGCTGGCTGCCTCCCCGCCTGGCGACGGTTCGCCGGCCAGCTACACCATCGACGAAACCGGCTGGACACCAGTGAGCGCGATAGACGGCAAGGCCGACACCTACGCGCCGGGGCTGGCCTGGTATAGGATCGGGACGGCCAATCTCGTTCCCGGCAATCATACACTCACCCTGCGCATAGATAACAAGCGCGAGCGCGACGGGCTATACTACTTCGCAATCGATGCGCTGGTGCTGAGTCCGGGTGGGTTCAAGCCGAACGGCATCGTAAAGCCTTACTGATCGTGCAATGAGGGAGGGAATGGCAAATGGGCGCGAGGCAAGCGCGTAGGCCGGCATATACCAAACCGCGTCGGCCCAGAAAACGACGTGACCCCGACGACAGCTACTCGCTGCTGCGAAGCGGCAGGCACGTGGCGTTCCGGTGGGATAGATTCGTACGAGCGCTGAGCGAGTTATTTGCTGAGCTCGGGGGCGCGTTCTGGAAGCGTCTCGGGATCAACGACGACCCCTCCAGGCCCAGGCGCGAGCCAGACCCTACGGACGAAACGCCTCCCGAGCCCTCGATCTGGCCGAGGCTGATCTGGCGAACCACGCTAATTGCGATCCTGGTAGGGCTATACCTCTGGTGCGGGCCGGTCCACCGCGTCGTCGATACGACCGTGGGTGGGGCCTATGACGCGATACTGGACGAGATCCACTCACCCTCGCCGGGCGACACCCCGCCCACCGCCGACCAGCCGGACGACGGCACGTTGATAACCATCCGCGTGCCAGGACACCCATTCTGCTATCACAGCCACTCGTAGGGACAGCCCTTACCTCACAAACAAGCCCGCGGAACGGAACGCTTTTCTGTTTGCCGCGTCAGATGTGTGATAGAACGCGCGGAGTTACGCCGCGACCGCAATAACGTGCTGAATTCGCGGTATACCACACCTGACTGCTATCCGCGATTCCGGTATCGGCAGGAGACTGATAATGAAGCTGGCCGCAGTAGTCATGCTCTGCGCGGCGTTACTGGCGCAACCTCCGTCCGTGCGCGCCTCGTGGATCGAGAGCAACTCCGGGACACTCACGATAGCCGGCGACTTCTACAGCGCGGCGATCAATCCTGACGGCACCATGAACGTGTACGATGCATCGGGCAGCGTTATGTTGATCGCCGGTCTCGGCGGCTTCGAGGGCCGCTATACAGGCCGCGGCGGAGAGACGACAGCCACCGCTTCCGGCCTCGCATCGGTCAGCTATGTCGAGACACAGCCCGGCGCCAGGGCGGTCATCTCAACGCAGCTTCACATCACCGGCGGAATCCCGCCCGCTCCGCCAGTTGACGTGACCGTCGCGCTTGGCTTCACGGTCGAGAAGTCTTCTTCTGCGATCATCTGCGCCGGCAGGCTCACGCACAACACCGAGTGCGAGGTGGACGAGGAGTCGTTTTCCGCGACGGTCCAGGACATGCCCACGAGCGTCTATCGGCGAGATGGAACGTGGGGACAGCCGGTGATCGCTTTCGGTGGCGTCGAGTCCGGTTGGTGGCCACAGGGCACGGAAGGTCACGCTCCAACGTGCGCGGCGTGGGAGGTCGGCGGCGTATATCCGGTCCGGTTCTGGGGTGCGCCCAACGCTACCAGCAACTGGCTCACGATGCCCTTCGACCGCTACGAGGAGAGCAGCGGAAGCATCGAATACGCCGGCGCCTGGAGTACCCAGCAGCAGACATATCTCAGTGGCGGGTCAGGGATGACCTCGACGACGGTCGGCAGCACGGCGACACTGGCAAACCGGACCGGCGTGCGATGGATACAGGCGTGGACCAGGCGATCGGCCTCCGACGATAGCAAGTTGAAGGTCCGCTTGAGGACAAACAGCAGCCCGTTCGCGGACGTGTGCACAGTGGATCTCAGGTCCATGCCGGCGAACGTCTCGTCCATCTCCGCGCCGGCCGCTCTGGTTCGAAGCCTCGATCCCGCCGCAGCCTACAGCCTCAGGCTGGAGGCGGGCACAACCAAGGGACTGAGACTTGACTGCTTCGACGCCGGAGGCACGACGCGAGTGACCTCCTGCCTCGACAGCGCGATCGATACCGGCCTATGGACCTACTATCCCTACTATGAGGGCGTAGGCTCCAACAACTGCCAGTTGAACTTCGGTTCGCTTGCGTATGGCGCGTCGGGCTGGCAGTTTGCTGACGGCGGGTCGGTGGACACGTCGAAGTACTATGGCCCCCTCGTCAAGCTGGCATCCACCGTCAGCCTGAGCAATCCGCTGGATCTCACCATCACCGTGAAGACGCAGAGTGGCTCGACAAGGACATTCGATTGGTCGTATCCGCCCGGCACGACAGCCGTGCTCTATCTGGGTCTGACCGATGTGACATCGGAGTACACCGCCGTCCACAGACCGAGAGTGCTGCAGACGGCCGACACGGCGGCCCTCGCCGCCGGCGACTGGGTCTATGTGACCTACGGGACGCGGAACACTCCGTGCCAGGTGACGCGGGTCGTCTCGGTAGACAGTCCGACGCAGGTCACTCTGCAGGATCCCATCTCCTGCGGAGGCGGTCCAAGCAACAACCTGAAGCTGGTGCCGCTCTTCACCGACGTTCTGGCCTGCACGAGCGCATCACCGGGTTCTACCGGCGCGACCCTCTCGTTCAACTACAACGCGGTTTCCAATGGCGCACCGCCGAATCCCGCCAGCTACAAGCTCTGCAAGCAGAAGCACGTCTGGCCGGCCGGCAGCGAACTGGATGTCGAGATGGTCTTCTCCGCGGGTTCGAACGCAGTGCCGTTGGTGAAAGCTTACGCGCCGTACGGGTACGATTCCGTTCTGTGCCTGAGCGAGCACGCCGACGGTCAGGACGAACCGAGCTCGACCGCGATTGCCCGAGGCTCGAGCTCGCCGTCCGCTCCGGAGTACGACACCCAGGGTTTTGCTCCTCGCCGGCTGCCATTCACCAAGACGATCTTCGATAGGGCGATGAAGGACGAAGCCCTTCCCTCCGCGCTTCGTAACAGACGGGGCACCACCTACACGAGCTTCAAGAACACTCTGGACTACATGTACGGCCAGGGGTTCGAGATTGGACTGCATACGCCACGGTCCGGTGACGACTATCCTGACGGCACACACGGTTCTTCTGCGTACCTGGAGCCCGCGCTGAGCTTAGGCAGTCAGCTCTATGGCATGCGGTGTTGGATCGATCATGGCCCAGCGGCAAACAGAGAGGACCTGTCGAGTTGCGGTTTCAGAGGCAGCTTCATATCGCCGACCACGCCCGACACAGCCGAACTACTGCTCGACCACGGCTTCGAGACGGCCTGGACGGAGATGTCCGGCTGGAGAGCATCCGGCACGACGGGTTCAGCATCAGCTAATATTCTCCGCCCCGGGTCAGAACTCGACTATGGGTATCAGATGCCAAAGGCGATCTTCCCGACGTTCTGGTCGAATCCCGATGTTGGCGGCGCGCGCTACAGGAAGCTTGGCCTGATCAGCGACTTCACGGTCCAACCCTATTCAGGCCAACTGGCGCCGGCCAGGATCGACGCCGTGATAGCGGGGCGGGGAGTATGCATGGTCCACGAGTACTTCTCCGAGGATGGCCGCGTCTCGGGCGAGGATCCCTGCACCATGACCTGGAACGGCGATACTGCCACGATCGACCCCACGTTCTCGTCCCATCTCGACGCAATAGCCGCTCGCAGGGACGCCTGCAAGCTCTGGGTGGCCAACGTGAGCGATTTCTGGGAGTTCATCCGAGCGAGGGATGCGGTGCGGATCGAGCCGTTGGACGGTACTCGCTACAGAATCACCAATACGGCGGACGCTCCGATCTACGGGCTGACGCTGTACGCGCCGACGACCGCGCCGCCTGCCGCGCAAGCGAGACTGGATGGTCTCTGCATTGTCCGAGCGGGTAAGTCGTTCAACGCCCGCCAGGAGTGGGTTGGCCAGGCGATTGTGCTGCCGCCGCTGGCAGCGGGGCAGGTATCCATACTCGACTTGTCCGGACCACCCCCGGCCGATATGCCCACAATCGCGCCATCAGGCACTGAGCCGAGCTTCTGGGCGACCTGGGACGAGGACACTCGGGTATGCCGGTTCGGTACTCAGAATCCCTATTTCCCGGGCACCCAGCAGACATACACCATCACCTGCCCAGCCTACGCGAACAGGGACGTGCGCATAGTCGCCAGGATCGGAGGCAAGCCGCAGGACGCGGCCGCGTTCAGCGCCAGGGTGGGAGGCACCGGTAGGCTGGACTGGTCGTTCGTACGCGAACGGGAGTCAAACGAGTTCGTGATGAGCGCGGGCGAGGACGTCAGCTTCAGTATCAGCGATGTCAGGGACATGACCACCGGCAGCACGGTCCGCATCTCAAGCGTTGTTGTAACGTCTGACAAGTACCGACTTCGCGGGCTGCTTCTATATCGAGGAGTCCGACAGATCCAGCGGCATTCGAGTCGCCGTGCCTCCAGCCACCGTCGACGGCCTTCGCAGGGGAATTGTGGTCGATGTGGTCGGGACGTTGGGCGATACCGGATCCGGAGAGCGGCAGATCACTGACGCGACCGTGACCGTTCGCTCTGATCACTGACGTCGGCGTTTGACTCCCCTCGCCGTTCCGGGGTGGGGCACTCGGTCAGATCATCTCTCGCGACCCCGCACGACCGCGCGTAGAGACATCCCGCGCAGCAGCCCTTGTCCGTTGACTTCAGATGCTTGATGAGATAGACCGCCGCGGCGACGACGATAATCCCAACGATGACCCATTGAATCACTTCGCTCATCCCAAACCCACCGCCATTCCGAGCCTGTAGACCGCGAACCCTACCCCGTAGGCCAGCGCGAGCGAGTAGCCCACCGCGAACAGCGTCCATCCCCACGAGTTCGTCTCGCGTTTGATCGAGGCGATCGTCGCGATGCACGGCACGTAGATCAGGCTTACGACCATGAACACGTAGGAGGTCAGCGGAGTGAACGACTTGCCAATCGCGCCTTCAAGGTCGCCGGAGGCGCGCCCCGTGCCGTAGAGCACTCCGAGCGTGCTCACGACTATCTCCTTCGCGCCAATCCCGAACAGCAGCGCCACCGCGGCCCGCCAGTCCATTCCCAGCGGCCTTACTACCGGCTCGATTGCCCGCCCGACGTGACCGACCAGGCTGTTGGCTCCCGCGAACTCCGTCCCCCACGGCAGCGATCCCAGCGCCCATATCACCACCGACGCGGCCAGGATCACCGTTCCAGCCTTGGATAGAAACAGCGCCGCGCGTTCCCACACGTGCAGCAGCGTCCCGCGAAGCGTGGGCATTCGATACGGCGGCAGTTCCATCACGAACGGCGACGCCGCCTTCGGGAACAGCACCTTCCTGAACAGCTTGCCCGATGCGACCGCCAGCAGCACCCCCAGCGCATAGATCGAGTAAATCACCATCGCGCCGTGCGTGGAGAAGAATACGCCGGTAAAGAGTATGTAGATCGGCAGCCGCGCGGTGCACGACATCAGGGGGTTGATGAGGATGGTGATCAGTCGATCCTCGCGGGTTTCGAGCGTGCGCGTAGCCATCACGGCGGGCACGTTGCAGCCGAAGCCCATCAGCATCGGAATGAACGACTTCCCGTGCAGCCCGACAAGGTGCATCGACCGGTCCATCAGAAACGCCGCCCGCGCCATATAGCCCGAATCTTCGAGAAACGAGATGATGATGAATATGATCACGATGTTGGGCACGAACTGGATAACGCCGCCCACGCCATGAATGATCCCTCTGACGACCAGCGACCCGAGCGGGCCCGGCGGCAGCGCGTGCGTCGCCCAGATGCCCAGCGCGTTTACCCCATGCTGGATCCATACCTGGAAGATGCCTCCCACGTCGAAAGTCAGCTTGAATGTCAGCCACATCAGCACCAGGAAGATCGGAATCCCGAGCACGCGATGGAGGAGCAGGTTGTCGATCCTGTCCGAGGCAGAGACCTTGTCGGCCGTGGGGGTATGCGTCACCACTTCGCGCAGAAGGCCGCCCACGAAACCGTATCTGCCGTCGGCGATCACGGCTTCCAGATCGCCGCCGAAGCCATATTCGAGGTGCTCGCGGGTCTCATCGATCTTGCGCAGCGCATCTTCCGGATCACTCGAACACCGGGCGAGCCGCGCCTTTGCCTCTTCATCGCCCTCAAGCGACTTCACGAGCAGCCACCTCAACTGCGGGCTGCAGTTGGTGGGCAGCTTGAGCCGCCGCTGAAGCTCCGAAATCTCTACTTCCACTTCAGGACTGTGCCGCGCGCTGCGCGGGACGTTGTGACCCAGTTGCGTGAGCGAGACTGCCTTCTCCAGGATCGTCTGAATGCCCGTGCCCTTCGCGGCGACTGTCGGCACGACCTCCGCGCCGGTCAGGCTCGCGAACTTGTCGATGTCGAGTTCCTGTCCCATGCCTTTCGCGACATCGACCATATTGAGCGCCACGATCACCGGCAGGCCGAGTTCGAGAAGCTGGGTGGTGAGATAGAGGTTGCGTTCGAGGCTGCTCGCGTCAACGACGTTGACTATCACGTCCACGCGCCCGTCGAGCAGGAAATTGCGCGCGATCACCTCCTCCTGGGAGTAGGCGGAGAGGCTGTAGATACCGGGCAGGTCCACCACGCGAAACGTGTGCCCGTCTCTGTGCGCCATGCCTTCCTTGTGCTCGACGGTGACGCCTGGCCAGTTGCCGACGTGCTGATGCGAGCCGGTAAGCTCGTTGAAGATCGTGCTCTTGCCGGAATTCGGATTCCCGGCAAGCGCCAACACTATCTCGTTGTGCTGATCTCTCATGCTTCTTGCTACGAGTGACGAGTTACGAGTTGGGAGTTGCGAGTTGAGGGATCACATCAGCAATTCGTAACTCGCGATTCGTAATCCCTGCACGCTCACTACCCGCTCACTCCACCTCGATCTCAACGTGTTCCGCCTCGCTCTTGCGAAGAGAGAGGTTGTATCCGCGAATCTTGATCTGAATCGGGTCACCCAGCGGCGCGACTCGCACGATCTCCAGCCGCGTGTCCGATGTCATGCCCATCTCGAGAAGGCGCTTGCGTATCGGCCCCTGTCCGCTCACGAACGCAATCCTGCCCTTGTTGCCGGGACAAAGCTCGCTGAGCCTGGTGGATCGGATGGTGGGAGGCAAGAAGCAGGTGCCGGGGTGGGTGTCGCCGTCGGGATCGTGGCCGTCCCTGAGGTAGGCGCGAAAGTCCTCAAGGCGGAACGACAGGTCATCGCCGTGCGCGCGCACGAAATCGACGAACTTGACCAGGCGGTCGAGAGTATCGGGAGCTATTGCGTGTTCGATGCCGCATGCTTCTTGTTCGGCGTCGTGTTCTGCCAGTCCCAGCACGCTGATGAGGAACTCCCTGACCGCGCTGTGCCTTTGGGCGACTCCGCGGGCGCGAGTGAGGCCGGCCGGCGTGAGCTCAACGTTCTCATAGGGCTCGTGCTTGACCAGTCCCTTATCAACGAGTGCCCGGATCGCGCCGGTGACCGATGGCATACGCACGTTCATCTCCCTCGCGATATCCTTGACCCGCGCCACCTGGCTGCGGACCTTGAGGTTGTAGATCGCCTCCAGGTAATCTTCCATCGAGCGAGAGAGCTGAGTGCGGGTATCGGTCATGGTTACCTCACAGGATATGAGTTAGCCTCGCCTAACTTAGGCTGTCCTAACTATATCATGCCACACTCGATGCAGTCAAGCTGTTCCGGACATTGACAATTGACAATTGACAATTGTCAATCGGGCTACTGCCTATCCCTGAGTGGGCCGAGCTCGATGGAGACGTCGTCAGAAGGCTGTTTGGCGGAGGGGAGTGATTGGGCCGACTCGCCTGTGTCGGCGGGGAGGATGGCGCGATCGCCGATGGGGAACGACTCGGTCCGTGACTCCGCCCACTGAGCGGCGGCCCTGTTGACGGGACTGTGGAGGTTGTAGGACCTGTATTGGATCATGTCGCCGATGTGGGCGGCGATGTCCACCAGCGTCACGCCCGGCGACCAGTAGTCGCCGATGCAGACATAGTCGCCGATGTTGGGATGCCAGATCGGGGTGCGCATGGTGCAGTTGGGCTGTTTCTTGGGATAGCCGAGCGGCAGATAGATGTCCACCACGTGCTCCGAGACGGCAACCGCATCTCTCGACAAGTCATCCCACGCGAGGCCGGGCAAGTCGTAAGTGATCCGGTACGCGCTCGGCGGATCGCCCGAAACGACCTCAATGCGCACGAACTCGCTCGCGGCGAGGTCGGCAAGCAGCTTCTCATATTCCCGCGCGAGCCTGCGTAGTCTGACGTTCATTTCCTGCTCTCGACGATCCGATCGACCGCCCTCTTCTTCGCGCCGGACAGCGCCTTGTAGCGGCTCGAATACTCCATCGGCTTCGCCAGCTTGCCGTAGGCGATCTGACGAAGCTCCTCCGCTTCGAGCCAACTCACCGCCTCACGCGACCACGCGGCCTTCGCGGCGGCATTGACGGCTTCTGCACGCGCGATACGCGCCGAACGGGTGCCCGCAGCCCGCTCATAGTCCTCCAGCGCGGCATTGACGGGGTCGCTGCCCGCGAAGTCGGCCGTAACCGACGCACTGTTGGGGCCTTCGACGGGGATTTTTGGCTGGATCGATGCCCGCCGGATTGACCGGAGAGCGCGGAGATCGGACGAGTCGCTCGTCGGTGGACAGGATCAGGTTCTGCCGGTCGTAGGCCGGATCGATCACATCCGGCTCAGCAAGCGCCCGCGCGAGCGCGCGAAGGTCCCTGGCCGCATCGGCGTTGTCCGGGCGCAGCGCGAGCTCATGCTTCAGCTCCGCCTCCGCGCCGCTCAGGTCCGAGATGCGCAGGAGTCGTGCCGCCGCGGCGTACCTGATCCACCCGCGGCGCCGGACTCCGCCTCGCCAGCACCATCCAGCCCAGCGCAAGCTGAATCGCCAGTAGGACCGCAATCGCCGCCCACAGAAACGGCTGTCCCGTCGATGCCGCGCCCGGCAGCCTGTCGGTGAGCGTTGTGGTACGCGGGGCCGGCTGCCGGTTTGCGAGATGGGCTTTCATGTAGTCGCGGAGCTGTCTTGCCTGACGCTTCTCCGCGAAGACGTAGAACCCGCCGGCTCGGTCGAGCTTGCCGTCGGCCCACTTGAAGCATCCCCAGTTCGTGTAGATGGGGTCGTGGACAATCGCGACGTGCCAGGGGTCGGCAAAGAAGCTGGAGTGGATGAACTCGTCCTGCCTGGACATAAAGACGCCCAGCCCGGGATGGCTGTGATACCAGCCGACGATCTGCGCGTCGTCGCCGCGACGTGCGACCTGCTCGTGTATCTGCTCCCACGTCTCGTGAGTGAACGTGAGCGAGATGTCCGTGCCCGCGGCGCTCTCGGCCTCGATGAGATCGGTGACTTCGACGAATGACCCCTCGTCGTTCCGATAGAACCCGCCGAGCAGCACGCCGCCCGTCTCACGCTCCTTGTCCGCGGCGGACTGTCGCTCGATCGCGCGCATCACCCGCTCCGATATGAACACGGGGATCGGGTCCGCGCTGGGCGAATCGTAAGCGAGCACGCTCCTGCCGCGGTCCCTGAGCGGACTGGCCCTCCGCACGATATGCCGCCGCACCGCCTGACCGATCTTGATCTCGAATCCGTCATCACTCATGGCTCAACCCTTACCCAGCAGCGCCGCCAGCCCGGCAACCACGGTCAGCAGGACTACGCTCGGCCCCAGACAGCCCTCGAACAAGCCTGGCCGATGCCGCCTGCGGCACTTTCCGCAGACCAGTTCCCCCGGATCCACCGGTTCCCCGCACTCGATGCAGAGCGGATTGTCCTGAACGGCGCGCCGCTCGGTTCCCCTGATCTCGACATCGACCTTATCGGCAATCCTGGGGGCAATCTTCTCGTTTATCGCGCTGCTCCACGCCTGCCAGCCGTCGCAGCCGTAGACCGAGCACTTGCCGTTCGCGCGCCAGCACTCGGCGTGGTGATCAACGCCGCACACCGGGCAGCGGACCTTCTCGGCCTTGTCCTCGATCGGGCTCAGGCAGTATGGGCAAACGCTCACTTGAACAGCGCCTCGCGATCCCCTGATATCTCTATGCCAACCACATCTTCACCGCTTCGCGCCGAGACGATCTCCAACACGCCGAACCCGAGATCAGCAAGTGGAATACCCCCGAACTCCGACCCCACCCGGCACTCCGCGACCACCTCCGGCACCCTCACCGCTCCGCACTTCGGACACTTGGGCTCATGCTCTTCTACCGCGTCCAGCAGCTTGAAGAACGGCTCACGAGTATCGCATTCGCGGCAGTGCAGCGACGTTATCATATCTCCTGGCAGGTCCAGCACGATCCCCCCCGCCAGATGATCACGCGCGGCAGTCATCACGTCACTCAGCGACGCGGTCTCGCGCCGCAGATCGGTCTCCACGATACGCTCGAACGTCTCGTGGCTCAGGCAATCGTCGTTCCGCGTATAGTCTATCACGAAGCAGTCGTAGGTGTTGCCGTCGAAGAAGAATCCCTTGCCCACCAGCGCGCAGAGGTCGGGCGAATGGAGAAGCTTGACGGCCTCCTGCACCTGCACACCCGCGATGACGGCCGACGTTGTCGGCGTGGTCGGTGTGCGCCCCCTGCGCATCGCCTCTCGTCGCAAGAAACCCGCACGAATTGCGAATATCGAGCAGCTTGACGTCCTTCTCGCCGAGCGTGCACTCGTAGCAGACGCCGTCCGGGGGTCGAAAGACTCGCGCGACGCCCTGGAAACCCTCCGTGGCGCCGTCCACCCACGGACGATTGACCTTCCAGCACGCCGAGTTCACCGCCATCCGCGCCCGCCCGTTATCCAGCCCGCAGACGACCACGTCCGCCCATCGAAAGACGCCAAGCCCGACTCCCGTCGCCACATCCGCGTCGAGCGCGAACGCGGCGCAGTCGGGGTTTAGAGATCGGACGGCCTCGGCCGCCGCCTGGGCTTTGGGCCTGCCTTCATCGGAGGGCCTGTAGAGCACGCTGCGGGACAGATTGGAGGTCTCGACCGTATCGCAATCGACGATCAGTATACTGCCGACGCCCAGCAGCGCCAGGTCCTTGAGGATTTCGTTTCCCAGTGCGCCCGCGCCCACCACCATCACCTTGGACAGCCGCAGCCTCTCCTGGTCCCACCACGGCAGCAGCCGCAGGCGCGAATAGCGGTCCTCATCGATGCTGAGCGGTTGTCTGGGGGAGTTCATGGCGAGCGCTATCCGGCGCCGGCCGTGATCTCGGGAATCAGCCGGAGCATGTCGCCGTCCTTGACGCCGCACTGGGCGAGGGTAAGGTTGTCGAGCAGGTGCCTGCCCGTGGCTTTATGCAGGAACTTGTAGGTAATGGGCGCGCCGGCCGTGTTGACGGCGGGCAGATACAGCACTTCGATCAGCTTGTCGATGACCCGGCCGATCGGCACGTCGTCCGGCAGCGTCGCGTCCTGTTCCTTGCTGCCGGTCGTATCGACGACCATCACGTTGACCTTGCCCATTAACTACCCCCGCCGTGCTGCTGCTCTATTGCTACGCTTGTCGCGGCAGTCTTGGTTCCCACCGTACCTGGCTTAACGATCAGTCTACGCTTGTATTATACCTGATTTGGGGCTTGGGCTTTGTGGCAAATGAAGAGTGCGAGGCCGAAACCGGCCTCGCACTCCATGGCGTGCGCGGCGACCGCCAGGTTACGGACAGTCAGAACAGCCTGCCTGGGGCCGGACGATTCGGAAAAAACCCATCACCGGCGCATTGATCCGCATATCGGGGACGGGGATGTAGACCAACGCCGTTTCGAGCGTTATCACGTAGGGCCAACTGTTTGCGAACGGCAGCCCTCCGTTAGTCGGGAAGCTCGGCCCGCCTTCCAGCAGTTCGACGTCCATGACCGGCGTATAGACCCTGTTGGTGTTACTGACGCCGACGCCGTTGGGAGACCACTCGAGTATCGGGTACTGGTTCGGCCTCATCAGCGGCCCAACCGGTCCACCGAGGATGAAATGGCGGAGGCGGAGTATCGCCAAAGATTCTTCCGTCAATGAAGAAGAAGTCCTGGCTGTTGTCCACGTCTATGTCGCCCAGGCCCGGCGCCAGGTTCGCCTTCAGCCTGTCGGCAAGGACCGGGTCCTCGACGTCCGGTATGATGACCGTGACCTTGTCGATGAAGAACGAGCCATACGCGTTCGTGTCCGGCAGTCGCTCCTGGCAGTAGGTATACCACGCGGGGAGCGTTATCCTCTTGAGCGACTGAGTGTAGGCGATCACCTGCGGCAGTCGATACAGCACCGTGGGATTGCTGTTGTCTCTGGGCCACACACTGTCATTGAGCATTCCCACCGCCGCGATAGGGGCATCGATAACCACGGGCGACCTGGAAGTGCCGTAAGTCGTCGAGAGGTCGGCCTGCTTGTCGATGCCGGTCAGGACCGGGAAGCCTCTTGGGTTCGTGATGGCATCGTACGGGTCGGTGTTGGTGACCAGCCGCGCCTTGCCGGGCAGCCACTTGATGAAGAGCACCGACCAGATTCCCGAGTACGCCGCCTGCGTCGGCACCGCGGTGAACACCGGCCCCTGCTGGTAGCCGGTGTTGTAGAATGCCTTTGCTCCAGCCGTCGGATCCCCGGGATCGTAGACGAACGCGCTGGTCAGCGGCGTGGACAACGTCGGCATTCGATACGGATAGGTGTAGGTGCTGGCGAAGTTGACGTCATTGCTGTCCGTGCAGAAGAACCACACCTGCGAGTTCTCGTAGAAGCCCTGCTTGAGCGCGACCGTGATGGTCGTGTCCGGCGGAGTCAGGCTGGGGAAGTTCGCTGCCGCGATGCTTCCGAGGGCAAACAGCAGAACCAACACGGCGAAGACAAGACTGAAGCGCTTCATGTTACCTCCTCCTTAAGGTGGCTTGGTGGACAACATACGTGCCGGCTCAGCAATCCCCCGTCCGGGTAGCAGGCGGGCAATATGTTGCCATTGTATGGCTAACCGCGAAATGAATACCCCCGTCCGGCAGGCAGTTAAACAACAGGAGTGCATAATCATACATAATCTGTCAAACTGAGTGCCCGCATGCTACACGGGATTTGATGGCGCGGTGGCCAGGGCCTGTCGGGGCTCGGTCCATGTTGAAGGCCAGGCGCTACGAAGAGGATCGCACGCGCCTTCTTCGAGGCGATAGTGCGGCGCAGACGAAGAACGCGATTGTCGAAAGCAGGACGATGGCCGCGCCCGAGGCGATCCCAAGCGGCACCGAGACGGCCAACCCGATCACGCACGATCCCACCCCGAACGCCACTGCCAGCAGCATCATGGTGCGGAACTTCTCCGTGAGCTGATACGCCGCCGCGGCCGGAGTGACGATCAGCGCCGAGACCAGCACGATCCCCACCACCTTGATCGACATTACGATCGTCAGCGCCATCATCGTGAGAAGCAGGAAGTAGAGCTTGCAGGCCGGAACGCCGGAGACCTGCGCCATCTCAGGATCGAACGCGACGAACATGAGGTCTTTGTAGAGGACGATCACCGTGCACAGCACCAGCGCGGTGATGCCGACAGTCGTCCAGACATCCTGCGCCGTCACGGCCAGGATGCTGCCGAACAGGTAGCTGAAGAGGTCGAGCTGGTAGCCCTGCACGAGCCCGATGATGAGAATCCCGAGCGCCATCGTCGAGGCGAAGAACACCCCGACCGCCGTGTCCTCCTTTACATTTCCCTTGCGCGAGGTCAGGCCGATGCCCCATGCGTACCAGAACGCAAAACACAATCGCGCTCCAGATCGGATTCATGCCCAGAAACACGCCCATCGCGACCCCGCCGAACGACGCGTGCGAGATCCCCGCGCCGATGAACGCCAGACCCCTGAGCACGACGTAGACCCCGATGACCGCGCACAGCGCTCCGATCAGCACTCCCGCGACCATCGCGCGCTGCATGTAGGCATATCCGAAGGACTCAAGCATCCGGGTGGTCCTCCACGACGATGTGCGGCGCCTCGCCGTGGTGCAGGAACGCCACGTGGCAGCCGTACATTTCTCGCAGCGCCGCGGTGCAGGCGACCTCATCCGGCCTGCAGTGCGCGACCATGACCGTGTTCAGGCACGCCACCGTGTCGATATACGCCGCCACGACGCCGATGTCGTGCGAAACCAGCAACGATCGTGACGCCCTCGCTCTTGAGCTGCCGCAGGAGTTCGTAGAGGCTGCCGGTGGTCGTAACGTCGACGCCGGTCGTAGGCTCGTCGAGGACCAGAAGCTCGGGGCCATTGGCGAGCGCGCGCGCAATGAACGCCCTCTGGCGCTGGCCGCTCGACAATCGCGCGATGGGCCTGTCCTTGAGGTCCGCGACGCCCACCTTCTCCAGCGCCGCCATCGCCGCGGCGCGATCCGCCTCATCCGGCCTCCTCGCCACGCCGATCCTGCCGTAAGTGCCCATCAGCACGCACTCGAATACGGAGACGGGGAAGTTGAGGTCGATGTCGAATATCTGCGGCACGTAGCCGATCTTGGAGCGCAGTTCGCCCAGTTCGGTCTACGGGACGGCCGAAGACCCGAATCGAGCCGCGGTCCGGCCTGATGAGTCCCAGGATCGCCTTGACGAGCGTGGTCTTGCCCGATCCGTTCGGGCCGACGATCGCCGTGAACTGCCCGCGATTGACGATGAACGACACCGAATCCAGCACCGTAAGCTCGTCCCGCATGACCGTGACGTCCTTGGCTTCGATAACCGGCCCATCAGATCGACCAACCATCACTGAGCCCCCTGAGCTTGTCGAACGATCATCGCATCGCCTCCGCCATCGCGTTTATGTTTGCGCGCATCATCGGAATGTACTCGTAGCGCGGCGGCTCTCCGAGCGCGTTGAGCATCACGACCTGCGCGCCGACTTCCTCCGCCACCACATCAGCCGCCTTGGGATAGACCTGAGGTTCCGCGAATATGGCCTTCACGTGGAACTCCCTTGCCGCGTCTATCGCGTGCCTGACGTCGGCGGGCGACGGTTCCTTTCCCGGACTCGACTCGATCGCGGCGGCGTCGTTCAGGCCGTAACGATGCGCGAAGTACACCCACGTCGGATGGAACGCGACGAAACTGCGTGACTTGAACGCCTTCACCTGAGAGCGTATGTAGGCGTCGAGCTGCTTGAGCTTGGCGACATAGCCCGCCGCATTGCGCTCTGTAGTCGGACGCGTGGGCCGGGTCGGCCTTGATGAAAGCGTCGCGGATTGCGTTGACCTGATGAATAGCGTCTATCGGATCGACCCAGACGTGCGGGTTGCCGCCTTCCTCTGTGTGATCGAGCACGTGCAGCCCGTCGGCCGTTCGAACGACGATCAGCTTGGGGTTGTTCGCCGCGTCGACGGCCTTATCAGCCCAGAACTCCAGTCCGACGCCGTTGAGCACAAGCACCGACGCCTTGCTGAGCATCGCCATCTGGTCCGGCAGGATCTGGTACGTGTGCGGGTTCGATCCCGGCGGCACGAGGAGCTCGACGCTCACGTAACTCCCGCCCACCTCCCGGCAGAAATCCGCCAATGGCGCAATACTCGCCGCAACCACCATCTTCCCGCCCTTGGCGGCCGGCTTCGCGCATCCAACGAACGAGACAGCCGATGCGGCCAGCATAAGCGCCAACAGCACCGCCCCCAGCCTCAAGCCCATCGCTCTTCGCTCTCCACTCTCCACTCTTCGCTCTCCACTCAAAACCTAATCCCCCTCGACAGCAGCCCCCGCTTCTGAAGCAGCTTGAGTCGCTCGATCACGTCGGGGACGTCCTTGGCGCTCTGGTTCAGGCGTGTGAGGAACCAGTCCTCGACCAGCGTCGTTTCCTCGCCCGGCGCAAGCGTCACAACCGGCCCCATCACCTCCATCTCGGCGTAGCCTCCGAAGGAGCTGGTTGTGCACGTGTAGAAGGCGGCGTCGCAGCCGCCGTCGGGGTAGGTGACATCGACCAGCCGCGTGGCCCAGTGCTTCGTGAACGCAAGCTGGCCCTTGATATACGCCATCCAGCCGCCCATCGCGTCGGTGGCCCAGTTCTCTGTCGCATTATTATAGCGCATGATGCCGAGATTGCCGACGCGCTCGATCTGCGTGAGCTTCTTTCCAACCGGGCAGATCACGTTCCACCCATCCTCGAAGCTGCTCTGTTCCTTGATAGGAAACGCGATCCAGCACGGCACCTTGACCTGGGTGACGCCCCACGCGCTCCAGGTGATGTCGTGATCCGAGATGTTGCGCATGTGCTCAGTGACACGCACTCGCGAAGTCGCCTCGGACAGCGATATGTCCCGCGTGATCTGGTAGCCGAGGTGCTTGATCGGCGCGGCAGATGACCCGGACGCCACGGATCGTCTGGCAGCGGCATCACGCGTGCCGGCATGGAGTCGTAGTAGTAGTCGCGGTCGGTGGTGCGCCATCTCGACTGGGGCGCGTTCCACGCCTTGTGGCCGCCGTAGTTCCGCCAGGTCCTGCCGACGTCGGCCCCGCTTACCTTGCCGAGCTCTTCCTCGTTCTGCCAGATCGCGTTCTCGCCATCGATGGAATACTCCATAATCCGGCCGCCGATCTGCGGTACGACCACGAGCCTCACGACGGGGTTGGAGATCTCCCAGCAGTCCTTCCAACCCTCGTAGTCGATCTTCTTGACGCTCACCTGCCCCCACGCCGCACTCGCCGCAAAGACGCAGAGCAGAGTGGTCGTCAGAGGCTGTCTCAAGCACGAAATCCCGAAAGCCAGAAAGCCAGACAAAGACTCCCTTTCGCTCTTTCGCACTTTCGCGCTTTCGCGATTGCCAGCGTTCATTGCCCAGCCTCCTCGGTGAGAATCGCCGCGACGCGGTCGGCGAGCTGGTCGAGCATAGTGCTCAGCGGCTTCGACTCGACGCCCACGAATTCCACGTGCGCCTGCTGCAGTGGGAGCGCGCTCGCGTTGGCGCCCGTCGCGCCGTTCCCGCCTCCCATTCCATCGACTACTGCTATTCGCATAACGGATCGATCCCGAACTCGCTCAGCAGGCAGCTAAGCTTGTAGAGCGGCAGCCCGACTACGTTAGGATAACATCCACACACGCACTTAATCAAGACCGCGCCCTTGCCTTGGATGGCGTAGGCGCCGGCCTTGTCCATCGGCTCGCCGGACGCTATATACCGCGAGATGATCTCGTCGGTCAACGGCCTGAATGTGACCTCCGTACACTCTACGTCCGCGCGCTCAGTGCTGCCACGGACGACGGCAACTCCCGTATAGACCTCGTGTGTTCGCGCGCTCAGCATCCGCAGCATTCGTGCAGCTTCAGCCGTGTCCGCAGGTTTACCCAGAATCACCTCATCTATAACAACGACGGTATCCGCCCCGATCACAAGAGATTCGGGGAACTGCGCCGCTACGTCGCGAGCCTTCATGCGAGCCGAATAGACGACGTGCTCGGCGGGCGCAAGGTCCGCCGGCACGAGCGTCTCGTCGAACTCGCTCGGCACGACGCGAAACTCCCTTACGGCGAGCGCCAGCAGCTCCCGCCTCCGCGGCGACGCGCTTGCAAGGATGATATCGTGTGGCTGCAAGCCTTTTCCCTTCCCGGCTTTCTCAAACGCTGTCGTTCTAATAGATCAATCTCAGTATCGCGTCCGCCAGCTTGGCCGGATCGTGCCTGACGACTTCCGTCTGGCTGATGTAGTCGCCGACATCGGCCGGTAGCCCATCTCTCGGATCGCGGCGACGTTCGGTTCGACGAAGAACTGCTTCTCCGCGGCGTATTTGTCGAGCAGTGCCTTGCCGGGCCTCTCCTGATTGACCAGGACGTAGTTGAACACGCGGCGCTCGGCGTGCTTGGCGACCGCTCGGACGTGATCGGCGGCGGTGTAGCCGTCGGTCTCACCGGGCTGGGTCATCACGTTGCAGACATAGATCTTCTCGGCGTCGGACGCGCTGATCGCCTCCACGACGCCCTGCACAAGCAGGTTTGGCACGATGCTGGTGTAGACGCTGCCCGGCCCGAGCACGATGCAGTCCGCGGTCTCGATTGCCTTGAGTGTCTCGTCGAGCGGCTTCACGCTCGACGGGTGCAGCATGATGTGCTTGATCGGCTTTCCCGCGACGGCGATGCCCGTCTCGCCCTCGGCAAGCGTGCCGTCGTCGAGTTCGGCCTGCAGCCGCACCTGTTCGATGGTCGAGGGCAGCACTCGCCCTCGGATCGCCAGAATGCTGCTGGTTTCCTTGACCGCTCGCTCGAAATCGCCCGTGATCTGCGTCATCGCCGCGATCAGCAGGTTGCCGAACGAGTGCCCGTCAAGGGCTTCCTCACCTTCGCCGAACCGATACTGGAAGAGCTCCGTCATCAGGGGTTCCGCGTCGGCCAGCGCGACCAGGCAGTTACGAATATCGCCCGGAGGCAGCACGCCCATGTCACGCTTGAGCCTGCCGGAACTGCCGCCGTCATCGGTCACCGTCACCACCGCCGCGAGATTGCTCGTGTATTGCTTGAGACCGCGCAGCATGGTCGAAAGGCCGGTTCCGCCGCCGATCACGACTATGCTCTGCCCCTGCGAGAGATACCGCCGCTGGAAAACGACATCGGCCAGCCTGCCCTGCAGCTCGGGACTGATCACGCTCGTGATCGACCGCACCACCTGCCGCAGGCTCATGAAGATCAGCAACAGTACCGAGCGCGATCAGGCCGAGTCCGACAGCCATCTGCGTGGTCGGATCGTCGAGCCGCATCCGAACCGGCGCATATGCCTCGCTGCTCGCGGACGCCACAAGATCGACTATCCTGATATCTGAACAGCAGCACCACGCCCACTATCGCGACCGCCAGCCCGACCGGGACCAGCACCAGCCATCGCTTCACGCGCATCCCTGGATAGAGCCATTTCAGACTGCTCGCAAGTGCCCTTAATGCGCATCTGTCTGGCCTCGCGACTGCGTCAGGTCTCTGTGTTCCACGCGCACGGTATAGTTCGCCGCCGAGAGGAACCGCGCCAGCTCGTCCGCGACCACCACTGACCGGTGCTTCCCGCCCGTGCAGCCGATTGCTATCGTCAGATACGCCTTGCCCTCCTTGATATACTGCGGCAGGCTAAACTCCACCAGATCGAAGAGCTTCTCGAGCAGCGGCTCGGTGAGCGGGTCGGAAAGCACGTATTGCGCGACCTCATTGTGCGTGCCGTTGAGGTTGCGCAGACTGCGGCACCCAGAACGGGTTTGCAAGGAACCTCACGTCGAAGACCACGTCGGCGTCCAGCGGCGTCCCATGCTTGAACCCGAACGACACCACCGCGATCATCAGCCTCTCCTGGCTGCTCGACGGCCCGAAGAACTCGCGGATCAGCCTGCGCAGTCCCTCCGGTTCGAGGTTGGTGGTGTCGATGATCTTGTCGGCGTTTTCCTTGAGATCGGCCATCATGTCTCGTTCGAGCGCGATCGCGTCGAGAATCCCGCGCTCCTCGGTCACGAGCGGGTGCTTGCGGCGTGTCTCCTTGAAGCGCTTGACGAGCTCCGCGTCGCTGGCATCGAGAAAAAGAATCACCGGCGGCTGGAAATACTCCACCGGCTGCTCTCGAAGCCGGCGGCAGACGGGCAGGAGCTGCTCGAAGAACTGCCCCGCGCGCACGTCAACAATGATCGCGACGTTCTGCGGCTCGGCGGGCGGTTTCCAGAAGTCGATCACGCTGGGCAGCGCGCCGGGGGGCAGGTTATCGATGCAGTGGAAGTTGAGGTCCTCGAACGTGTTGGACGCCATCGACTTCCCCGCGCCGCTCATGCCGGTTATGATAACCAACTGGCTCTGCTTTCTCAAGCCGTTTTCTCCTTGATCGCCCAACCCAGGATCGTGCTTGTCGCCGCGTAGACGACCGACCCGAACAGCGCGCCCCAGAAGTTCATCACGCGCCGGTCAGGCTACCCGTTCCCCAGAACAACAGCGCGCTCACGATCAGGCTGAAAAGCCCCAGGGTCATGCAGTTGACCGGCATCGAAAGAAGCTTGACCGCCGGCCGGACCACGGTGTTGACGACGGCCATCACCGGCACGAACACGATCACGTGCCATGCCGGGTCCCACGCCAGTTTGACCGTCGGTCGGAGCTGATACGCGGCCCAGATAGTGATCAGGATGGCGAACAGACCGACAACCCAGCGCAGCATTATGTTCTTCATCACACGTCTATTCCTTCGAGACGCAGCAACTGCCGCTTCCACTCCATTCCCAGCGCAAACCCGCCGAGGCCGTTCGACGCGACCACCCGATGGCACGGCACGATAATCGGCAAATGGTTCCTGGCCATCGCCGAACCGGCCGCCCGCGCGGCCCTGGCATTGCCCGCCATTCGAGCCAGATCGCGATACGTCGTGACCTCGCCGTAGGGAATCTTCCGGGCCGCCCGCTGTACCAGCAGCCAGAAACGGTGGCTGTGCAGCCAGATCGATCTCGACGTCGTCGAAATCCACATGCTCGCCCGCGAAATAGCGCCGCAGCTTGTCCGGCAGATCGCCAAACGCACTACGATCTTCCACGCAGCCCTCGCCCAATCCTGCATCGAGTGCCGTAAGCGCTTGCTCGCGCGTCTGTTTCGGCAGCGTGGACGCGACAAGCTTGCCGTCCCGCGCCGCAAGCGCAATCCACCCGTGACCGGTATCGAATACCGTATAGCAATTCATAACACGCCTCCAACTCACATATTATACGTCAACCACCCTCGGCGGTGGTTTCCTCGCAGCGCTGCGCGTGAGCGGTGTGTCATGCTGAACTTGATTCAGCATCCAGACCTCAGCGTGATGGATCCTGAATCAAGTTCAGGATGACGAGACGGTGGCACTTTGCACTTTCAACTTTCCAACTTTCTAACTCCCTTCGCCCTTGCAGCCTTGCTCGCGAACGGTTATACTATTAACCGGTTGGTTGGCGCAGTTACATATAGGAGGAGCAACAGTGGCTGATATGGAGGCTCTGGCGCAGGCCATTATCAATGGCAAAGCGCCTGATGCGAAAGCGCTCACAGAGGCGGCCCTGGCCGAGGGTGTTGGACCCGGAGAGGTCCTCAACAGCGGTCTGGTAGCCGGAATGAACGTCGTGGGCACGAAGTTCAAGAACAATGAGTTCTACGTTCCCGAGGTGCTGATAGCCGCCCGCGCTATGAAGAACGCGATGGAGGTGCTTCGACCTCAGCTTGCCAAGAGCGGTGTTGAGCCGAAGGGCAAGGTCGCGATCGGGACGGTTCGCGGCGACCTGCACGACATCGGCAAGAATCTTGTGGCGATGATGCTCGAGGGCGCAGGCTTCGAGATCATCGATCTCGGCGTGGACGTCAAGCCCGAGCAGTTTGTCGAGGCGGTCCAGGGCGGCGCCGATGTCGTCGCGCTGTCGGCGCTTCTGACGACGACCATGCCCGCCATGAAGGAAACGATCGAGGCGCTCAAGGCCGGTGGTGTGCGCGATAACGCCTGCGTGATGATCGGCGGCGCGCCGGTCACGCAGAACTACGCCGACGAAATCGGCGCCGACGGCTACGCTCCCGACGCCGCCAGCGCGGTCGATACGGCCAAAACGCTGCTCAAGATATAGCACACCTACTCCCTCTCCTGGGGGAGAGCGAATGTCGCGGTCCGGCGGGTCAGCGACAGGGGTGAGGGCGCAGGACTTCGGATCGCGGAGACGCGGAACTCACGGAAGCGCGGAATGGAACGTCGTTGTTCTCTTCTTTCCGCGCCTCTGCGGATTCCGCGCTTCCGCGATTCGTGTTCTGGATGGGTTCTGACCTCTGACCTCGACTCTGCCACTGGCTTTTGGCTCGGCCTTTGTCTATAATTGACCTATGGGTAACCTGACGCCTCGTACGTTCTTCCTGCTGTGCATCGCCATTACGCTTGGCGGGTTCGGGCAGGTATTCCTGAAGTGGGGTCTGCCTCCGGGATCGATCGCGGGCGGGCACGGCCTGCTGGGAACGACGCTCGGCATTCTTGAGGCAATGGCCGACCCCAAGGTCCTCGCCGGGCTTGCCTTCTACGGGATCAGCACATTCTTCTGGCTCACGGCGGTCAGCCGCGTGCGGCTCAGCGTGGCGTACCCGCTGATCAGCATGAGCTACCCGCTGGTCGTGGTCTTGTCCGCGACGATCCTTCACGAGCAGGTGAAGTGGGTGTTCGCGATAGCGGGCCTCGCTTTCATCAGCGCGGGGGTATCGTTTATCGGGCTGGGGCTTGGGAAAGGCGCCAAGGAGGGCGTGCAGTGCAAGGATTGACTCCCGCCACATTCGGCCTTGTCTGGGTGACGCTGATCCTGCTGAGCTGTGGGCAGGTGCTGATCAAGCTGGGGCTCGGCAATGAAGGCATATCCGGTCGCTCGAACCCCCTGTTCAACATCATCGCGGCGGTTTTGCGGCCAAAAGTGTTCGGTGGATTCTGCTTCTATGTCGTCGGCACGCTGGTCTGGCTCTTCGTGTTGAGCCGGGTGGACCTGAGCATTGCGTTTCCGCTGTTCAGCATGAGCTACTTTCTCGTGGTGATCCTCTCCGCGACCGTCTTGAAGGAGCGCGTCGCATGGAAGTTCGCGATCGTCGGCCTCGTGCTGATAAGTATCGGCGTTAGCTTCATCGGCCTGTCCAGTCCACCGAAGCCGACCAGCCACGCCGTCGCGTATCGAACATCGCACATCGCACATCTACCATGACTCTTCGACGCGTGTGGCCATACGCTCTGTTTGCGGTCCTCGTGTGTATCTTTCTGTGGAGGCCGATCTTCACGGGCCGCGCCCTCCTGCCGGGCGACTACCTTACCCAGATGTCGCCGTGGAACGCGGTCGTCGGACAACGGTCGTCGGTCAACGGTCCTCAATGGAACCCTCTTCAGTGGGACGCGATCTCCCAGTTCTATCCCTGGCGGGTGTTCTACGCCCGCTCGATGCGCGCCGGCCACATCCCGCTGTGGAACCCGCACCAGTTCTGTGGCACGCCGTTTCTCGCCAACGGCCAGTCCGCGTGCCTGTATCCGCCGAACCTGATCTTCCTCGTGGTCAACGCGATCACAGGTTTCACGATCCTCGCCGCTCTTCATCTCTTCCTCGCGATGGTCTTCATGTACTGGATGATGCGCGAGCTGGGCGCGAAGGAGCTTGGAGGCGTCGTGGCGGCGATTGTGTTCGCGTTCTCGGCGTTCATGGTGCTCTGGCTGGAGCTTCCGACGTTCGTGAGTGTGGCCGTATGGCTGCCGCTGGCGATGATGCTCGCGAACAGGGCGGTGGAGCGGCGCTCGGTGTTCCATGGAATGCTTTGCGGGGTTGCGCTGGCGATGACGTTTCTTGCCGGTCATTTCCAGATCGCGTTCTACGTGGTGCTGGCGACGAGTCTGTTCTGGCTGTGGAAGATGATCGAGGTCTGGCGCGACGAGGGCAAGATATACACGTGTCCTCAAGGTCATGCTGCCGTTTGTCGGGCTGCGTCCTGATCGCGATTCTCATCTCCGCCCCGCAGATGCTTCCCACGCAGGAACTCAGCGCGAACTCCCACCGCGTCCGCGAGGCCACCGAAGAAGGCTATCGAGCGTTCATCGACAACGCACTCCCGACATATCGCCTCGTCACGGCCTTCGCGCCGCGTTTCTTCGGCGATCCGAGCCAGAACAACTACTACCTGCTCGGCCGGGTGGGGGACAGCACCCACGTCGGCAGCGCGGCCGACTACATGGAATACGGCATGTACGCCGGCATCCTGCCGCTGATGCTCGCGCTGATCGCGCTCGCCTCGATCCGCCGCAAGCACGTCGGCTTCTTCGTCGTTCTGACTGCACTCGCGCTTCTCACGGCCACCGGCACGCCGATCAATCGACTGTTCTACTTCGCCGTCCCCGGCTTCTCATCGCTCGGCGGCCCGAACCGCATATTGCTGCTGTATCTGTTCGGGATTGCGGCGCTGGCCGGCCTCGGCGCGGACTATATGGCAGAGCACTATGGCGACAGAGTGTTCCTGTGGGGCAGGCCCATAGGTCATTTGGGGACGCAGGTGGCTTGGCTTGGCGTTCTTGGCGCTGCCGGAGTCACGGCTTGGATCCACTGGTTGTACGTGAACTACCCGCCTCCTCCGTCAATCCATCTAGCGTATGGCGCCACGTTGTTTGTGCTGTTGTTCTTCTCAGCAATAGTGCTCGCTCTCACGGGCCTTAGCCAGAGGACGTATTCGTCGGTGATTGTCCTGGTGATATTCGCCGACCTCTTCGCCTTTGGCATCAACTACAATCCGACGTGCCCGCGCTCGGAGGTCTATCCCAAGACGAAGCTCACGACGGAGTTGCAGCGCCTGACACGCAACGGCGACCGCATCGCGCCGATCAATCCCGACTGGAGCCTGTTTGAGACGCCGAAAGCCGTCCTCCCGCCCAATGCCGCGATGGTCTACGGCCTCTACGATGTACAAGGCTACGATTCGCTGTTCACAAGAGCATATCAGACCAGGCTGGCCAATATCGAGGGGATCGATCCCAGCCCGCCGGAGAACGGCAACATGGTGCTGGTCAGGCAATACACGCCAGCGCTCAGCCAACTTGCACATTATGCCATCAGCCGAGAGCCGAACCGATGTCCCTGGGGCAAGGCCAGTGTCTAAGGTTGATGGAGTGAATATATACAGGCTGGCCGGCGACGACATTCCCCATTCTCCATTCCCCATTCCCCACTCGCACGAGCCTTACACCTTCCGCCTCGGACTCTTCCTGATGTGCGTGGGTGTCGGCGCGCTGAGCTGCGTCGGCGTGTACCGTGCGTTGCGGTATAAGAAACGGGCAAAAAGATGAGCAAACTTGATCGCTCGGAACTGAGATGGGTGATTGTCTGGGCAGTGCTGATCGTGCTGCTCGCAAGCGTGCCGTATATCTACGGCGCGCGGGTCACCCCGCCGGGCTACACGTTCCTGGGCCTGACCCACAACATCGACGACGGCGCGGTCTATCTATCGTGGATGCGACAGGCCGCCGACGGCCACTTCTTCGAGCGCAACCTCTTCACCAGCCAGCCACAGCCCGCGCGCCAGTTCAACGTGCTGTTTCTTGCGATGGGCTGGTTCGCCGCGATCACCCACCTGCCGCTCATCATCGCGTTCCATGTGTCCAGGGTTGTATTAGGAATCGCGCTGATCTTATGCATCTGGCAGTTCTCGAAGCTGTTTCTGGACGATCCCAACCAGCGCAAACTCCTGATCCCGCTGGTCGGCCTCTCCGCCGGAATCGGCTGGCTGATCCCCAATGCAACCATGCCCACCGGCTCCGTCGATGTCTGGCAGCCCGAGGCGATCACTTTCCTGTCGATCTACCTTAACCCGCTGTTCCTGGCGGGACTTGTTGCTCATGCTCGGCGCGTTCTACTGGCTCGAACTCGCCCGCCGCGAGGGCAAGGCCCGATACGCCGTCTACGCCGGCCTGCACTTGCTGATACTCGGCAACGTCCACACCTACGACGTCCTCACCGTCGCCTGCGTCTGGACGGCCTACATTATCGTGCTCTGGGCCATCGACAGGCGCTTCCCCGCAACCATCATCGGCCTGAGCGCGCTCGCCGCTGTCATCGCGGCGCCGTCGATCGCCTACCAGTTCTGGGTCTACTCCACCGACCCCATCTTCGCCGCCCGCGCCAACACCGAAATCGCCTCCCCGCCAATCTGGTCCTTCTTCTCCGGCTACGGCCTGATTCTGATCGGAGCCGTTATCGGTATGATCATGCTTGTGAGCATCGCAATGTCATCGCCATAGTCAATAGTCAATTCGTCCTTGTCTGGTCCCTCATCGGCTTCGCAGTCCCCTACATCCCAATCGCCCAGCAGCGCAAGCTCGTGATGGGGCTGCATATTCCGCTCTGCATCCTGTGCGCTTACGCTCTGAGCAGGCTCCTGCCCAAGCTCCCCGGCACGCTCGGCCGCACGGTGTTTCTGGCTGTACTCGTGCTGGCGGCCGGATCGAACGCGCAGTTTCTCGCCCGCGACATGGGCATGCTCGCCACCGGCGACACCGCCCCGCACTTCGTGCCCTACATCCACGATTCCGAACTGCGGGCGATGGCCTATCTCCGCGACCACGCCACCGCGCGCGACTCCATCCTCGCGCCGCCGACGTTTGCCCTGTTCGTGCCCGCGTTCACCGGTAGGCAGGTCTACTACGGCCACTGGAGCGAGACCCCGGATTATGCCGAGCGCAGGGCGCGCTGGAATTCGCTCGGCCTGGGGTGGACCGGGCCGGGCTACTGGCTGAGCGTGATCCGCGAGAGCGGCGCAACCTACTACGTCTCGGAGGACCGCTTCTTCGACCCGCCCGCGTCTCTGAACCGCCGCCTCTTCAGATGCTTCCAGAGCGGCGACGTGCGGATCTACCGCGTGCACCCCGGCGTCGTGCGGGACCTGTTCGCCGGCGAACACGCGGTTGACAGCCGCCAGCACTGATGGTAATCTTACCGTGCAGCACGAGGTAACGCGTTGGACTCTCAGACAGACATTATTCCGCCACTGCGCATGGCGCACCAGCTCATCGTCAAGCTCGTCAGGCCGGAGTCGGCCGTGCTCGACATCGGCAGCGGCGGAGGCGCGCTGGGATCGCACCTGGCCCGCGAGATGAACTGCGTCGTCACCGCCGTCGATCTGCATCCCGATTTCTCCAGATACGCCGGGTCGTACGCAAAGCAATGCGTGTTCGGCAACATCGAGGAGCAGTCCACCTGGGACCGAATCGAGGGCAAGTTCGACCACATCGTCTTCGCCGACGTTCTCGAACACCTCGCCAACCCCTGCGACGCCCTCGAACGCTGCAAGGGGCGTCTCGCCGAGGGCGGAAGCGTGGTCGCGTCGGTCCCCAACATCGCCTACTACCGCATTCGCCAGCATCTGCTGTTCGGCCGGTTCGACTACGGCCCCTCCGGCATCCTGGACATGACCCATCTGCGCTTCTTCACCGCCAAGACCATCGCCGCTCTCTTCGCCGACTGCGGCTACGAGGTCACGGACTTCCAGCGCGTCTTCACCAACCCCAAAAACCGCATTCTCGGCCGGGCGTTCCCCAACGCCTTCGCCTACGAGTTCGTCCTACAGGCGCGTCCGGCCGTCGTAGGAGGCGTCTCCTGACGGCGACCGGCATGAACCAGGGCAAGGTCTACGCACAGCAATCCCTGAGCCCCGCCCACGAAGCCATCCTCGCGATGGTCCCAAGCGGCTCGCGCGTCTTGGAGGTCGGCTGCGCGACCGGCCACATGACCCGCGCCCTCAAGGACCGACTCGGCTGCGAGGTCACCGCCGTCGAGATCGACGCTGACCAGGCCCGAATCGCCGAGCCGTTCGCCGCAAGAGTGATTGTAGGCGACATCGCGAGGCAGGAGATCTGGGACTCGATCGGCAGCCCGTTCGACTGCGCCATCTTCGCCGACGTGCTGGAGCATCTGATCCACCCCGGCGACGCCCTTCGACGCTGCCGGGCAGTGCTCTCCGACGAAGGCTGCATACTGGCGTCGATACCGAACGTCGCCTACTACCGCGTCCGCCTCGATCTCCTGCGCGGCCGGTTCGACTACACCGACTACGGCATCCTCGACGACGCCCACCTCCGGTTCTTCACCGCCCGCACCGCCCGCGCCCTCTTCACCGACTCAGGATACAGGGTCACGGACTTCATCCCCATCTACCGCCGCCGCGTGCCGCCCGCAATCGACGCCGCGCTGGGATACCCGCTCGCGTATCAGTTCGTGATCCGCGCCGTGCCGGCCTGATTGCCGACCGGCGCTCACTCGTGCTATAATCTGGCGGTCGAAATGCCGGGCTTAGCGGGTGATGCAAGGGATGCGCGAGTCAATCAAGGAACTTGTCAGGATAATAACGGACACGCTGCCCGTGCCCGATCCCATCTATGAGTTCGGCGCGCTTCAGGTCCTGGGTCGCGGCGCCGAGGCCGACCTTCGCCCGTACTTCCCCGGCAAGGACTACGTCGGCTGCGATTTTCGCGACGGCCCCGGCGTGGACAAGGTCCTCGACCTTCACGAGATCGATCTTCCCGACCAGACCGCCGGCACGGTGCTGGCGTTCGATACCCTGGAGCACGTCGAGTATCCGCACAAGGCGATGGCGGAGGTGCACCGGATCGTCAAGCCCGGCGGGATGGCGGTCATAAGCTCGGTGATGAACTTCCCGGTCCACGACCATCCCAGCGACTACTGGCGGTTCACCCCGGAGGCGTTCAGAAGCCTGCTGAAGGCATTCGACAACAGCTTCGTCGAGAGCGCCGGCGAGGACGACTTCCCGCACACGGTCATCGGCTTCGGTTTCAGGGGCGAGAGCCTCCTCACCGACCAGTTCCACGCCCAGATCGCCGAATGGAAGCGCCGCTGGTTCTTCCTGCACGGCAGGTCGTGGAGGCAGATAAGGCGCCACTGCACGCCGCCGATCCTGCGCGGGTTCGGCTGGCATCTGCGCAGATACTTACGCTAGACCACGGTAACAGACGCGTGTTTCGTCATGCTGAACTTGATTCAGCATCCAGGCGTGGACCCTGAATCAAGTTCAGGGTGACAGACATGATCGCAAGGAGACGATTTGTGTCGAATATCCTGTCCCGCACGATAAAGCGCCTCAAGAGCAAGCCCGCCGCGCCCGTCAGCCGCACGCGCTGCGAGTCGAGGGAGGACTACGAGAACGCGTTTCGGATGACCCTCCGCGAATGGCTCCTCCGGCACCAGAGCGAGGTCATATTCGACAAGTGCAGTTGGATGGGTCTCACGACCGTCAAGAACCCGCTCGACGCGTGGATCTATCAGGAGATCCTCTATGAAGTCCAGCCCGACGTCGTAGTCGAGATCGGCAGTTGGATCGGCGGCGGCACGCTCTATCTCGCGCACCTGATGGACATCATTGGCAAGGGCCGGGTAGTCTCGGTTGACATCGACCGCGAGCACTATCGCGCCAAACACGACAGGATTACCACCATCACCGGCGACAGCTCCTCCGAGGCGGTAGTCAGCGAGGTAACGCGCCTCTGCGAGGGCAAGAAGGTGCTCGTCCTTCACGACGGCGGCCACACCCGCGAGCAGGTGATCAAGGACCTCGCCGCGTACTCGAAGCTCGTGAGCGTTGGCAGCTATCTGATCGTCGAGGACGGGATCGTCGATCTGTTCGAGTCGGACGAATCGCTCGGACTGTCAGGCGACGGCCCGCTCGCCGCGGTCGAGGAGTTTCTCAAGAGCAATCGCGACTTCGTGGTCGATGCCGACCGCGAGCGTTACATACTTACCTACAATCCCCGCGGATTCCTGAAGCGCGTCAAATAGACTAATGGCCGATACCGCTCACAACAAGGTCTACAGGTTCGGAGAACTTAGCCCCACGCACCGCGTCGTGATGGGGTTTGTGGAGCCGGGCTCGCGAGTCCTCGAATTCGGCTGCGCTTCGGGTTATATGACCAGGGGTTTCAAAGAGGAGATGGGCTGCCCCGTCACGGCAATCGAGATCAACCCCGACGAAGCCGAAAAGGCGCGGCCCTACGCGGAGCAGCTCATCATCGGCAACATGGAAGATGCAAGCGTCTGGGAGCAGATAAAGGGGCCGTATGACGCCGCGGTCTTCTGCGACGTCCTCGAACACCTCGCCGACCCCTGGGAAGCGCTCCGCCGGGCCAGGAATGTGCTCAAGGACGACGCGACCGTCGTCGCGTGCATACCCAATGTGGCTTACTACAAGATTCGCAAGCAGCTTCTGCTTGGCCGGTTCGACTACACCACCTACGGCATCCTCGACGACTCGCACGTCCGCTTCTTCACCGCAAAGACCGCCCGCGCGCTTCTAACCGGCACCGGCTACCGGGTCACCGACTTCGTCCGCAAGTTCCGCGCCAAGACCGACCGCAGGCTCTGGCGCCTGTATCCGAACGCGTTCACCTATCAGTTCGTCATCAAGGCTGTTCCGGCCGGAGGCAAGTAACATGCCGGAAACCGCCCCATTGGTCTCGGTCGTCATCCCGACCTACAACCTCGCCGCCTACACCGCCGAGGCTCTCGAATCCGTCCGCGCGCAGACTCTGGGCGACTATGAAGTCGTGATCGTCGATGACGGCTCCACCGACAACACCGTCGAGGTAATCCAGCCGTTTCTCAAGGATAGCCGCTTCAAGCTGATCGAGCAGCCCAACCAGGGCACTGCCGCCGCCCGCAACACCGCCATCTCGAACGCGCGCGGGCAATGGATCGCCTTCCTCGACTGCGACGACCTCTGGCTGCCGGCCAAGCTCGAAAAGCAGGCCGAGGTGATCGAGGCCAACCCGCGCGCGGCGCTGATATTCGGCAACGGGATCGAGTTCGACGAGACCGGCGACACCGGCGTGTTCTACCGCAAGCCCGAGGTCTTCCCCGACGGCGTCGGGCTGGAGCGCGTTCTGCGCCGCAACTGCTTCTGGGCCTGCTCGGTGATGGTGCGGCGGCAGGACGTGCTGGACGCCGGGATGCTGCGGGTCGATCTTCCCGGCGTGGACGACTACGACCTCTGGCTCAAGGTCCTCGAACGCGGGGGCGACGCGCGCGGCGTATGGGAGCCGGTCGCGCGCTATCGAAAACGCCGCGACAGCCAGGGCCTCAACAAACGCCTGATGTTCGAGCGGCTGCTTCGCGTCTATCAGGACGCGTCCGAACGAATACCAAACCCGCGCCTGAAGTCAATCGCGCGCGACTGTGTAGCCCGCGTGTCGAGCGACCTGCTGATGACGCAGGCTCGACAGTCACTTGGCGCCGGCGATATTCACGGATGCGGCAAGTGCCTGCGCGGGGCCTGGCGACGCTATCCCAAGAGAATGAAGCCGATCGCCCTGCTCGCCCTGTGCGCGATAGGCCGGCGCGAGTCCGCCGCCAGAGCCCTCGCGCGGAAGTGGTAGCCATGAGTCCAACCTTATCTGCCGTCGTACTCAACTACCGCACGCCGGACCAGACCGCGCGGGCGCTGCAGTGCCTCGCCGACGCCGCGCCCGGCATCGAGGTCGAGTCGATTGCTGTCGATAACGGCTCCGGCGACCGCAGCCCCGACGCCGTCGGCGCGTCGTGCCCGGAAGCGAAGATCATCGAGCTGCCGGAGAACGTTGGTTTCGCCGCAGGCATGAACGCGGGCATTCGAGCGGCCTCGTGCGACCATGTGCTGCTTCTCAACAGCGACATCGAGGCCCTTCCGGGGTCCGTTTGTCAGTTGATCGACTTCATGAGTGCGAACCCGGACGTCGGGCTGGCCGCGCCGCTTCTGGTTGACGAGGACGGCAATCCGACGCGGACGCTGCTCGTTGCGCCGACCATCTGGCGAACGCTTGTGCCGGCGCTCGGGAAGTATCGTTACAAGCAGTGGAGGAAGCGCATCGCGGATGCCCCGCTGGACGTGGAGGCAACCGAGGGTGGGGCGGTAATGGTCAGCCGCGCGGCCATAGAGAAAGCCGGGCTGCTCGACGAGGACTTCTTCTTCTATCACGAGATCGTCGAGTGGTGCATGCGAATCCGCGACGCGGGTTTCCGCGTCGTGGTGGTTCCGGCGGCGCGGATGAGACATGCTCGTGGCGGATCGACCGGCGGCCTCTGGCTGCCCGCCAAAATCGAGCTCAAAAGGTCGGAATACCAGCTTCTTCAGAAGCGACTCGGAAAGGCCGTCCGCTGCTGGGCGATCGTTCGCGATCTGATATCCGAGTTGCTCCGATCAGCCGCTTACGCCCTGCTGAGCATCGGCTCGGCAAGAGCCAAAGAGAAGCTGCTCATCCACGCCGCCGTGCTGCGATGGCTCACCATGGGCATGCCCAATAGGCGCGACAAGCGCTACATATCGAGATTCGGAGAGTGGGAATAAGATGCTGGCGAACGAAAGAAGCATAGGCGTCGCTGTCTGCGCTCACAACGAGCAGGACTACATCGAGTACCTGCCTTCACTCGATCTACGACTTCGCTGATGTGATCGTCGTCAGCATCAACACTGGCGTCCCCTGGAGCGGCGAGGCCGTGCCCATCGACAATACCCTCGATCTTGTCAAGGCGTTTCCCGACCCGCAGGCCAAGTTGCGCATCCGCGAGGGCGCGTGGTCGGACGAGGTGGACGAGCGCACCGAGAACCTCGAATCGCTCAAGGGCGACGTCGATTACTACATGACCCTGGACGCCGACGAGATCTACAGCGCCGCCGACCTCGCCCGCCTCAAAAGATACATCGCCTGGCGGCCTTGGGTGGGCCAGTTCCGCCTGCGCCTCAACACCTACTGGAAGACCAATCCGCTCTACGTCATCGACCCGCCCGAGCCGCTGCGCGCGTATGTCGTCAGCCGCCTGCGGCCCGACACCCAACTCGTCGGAATCCGCCGCACCACCGAGCGCTGGCGGGTGACCGTCCCCAGGCGGGTCGCGGTCCTGCATCATTTCTCCTACGCGAGATCATCCGACCGAGTCTACCAGAAGCTGCAGAGCACTCTTCACCGCAACGAGCTGGTCCCGAGCTGGTTCGAAAACGTCTGGCTGCGCTGGGACGAGGATCACTCACTCGAAAACCTCCATCCCATGCACCCCGCCGAGTACAAACGCGCTATCCCCGTCGAGATCGACTCCCTTCCCGAAGTCATGCGCGACCACCCGTTTGTCCGGCCAATACTCAATATACAATAATCAATATTCAATCGCTTGGGCCTTGACTTGCCCCGCGCGTGACCCTATAATGTAGTTTACGCGGCGGCTTTCAGTTGGCCGCGACGGAGCCTATGCAGATTTCTAGCACGATCATCTGAATACCGGCTCTACAGGCGAATCGTTCCTTGATAGCAGGGGAAGACGAGTCGTCTTCCCTTTTTCGCTGCTTTGGTGTTGGCGTGGGCCTGTAGCTCAGTTGGTTAGAGCGCGCCCCTGATAAGGGCGAGGTCGTTGGTTCGATTCCAACTAGGCCCACCAGCAGAAAGTCAAAAGTCGCAAGTCCAAAGTCCAAAGTACGGAAGATCGTGCGGCAGACTTTCGACTTTGAAGTTTGAGCTTTCGACTCAACCGGGGGGCTTAGCTCAGTTGGGAGAGCACATCCTTTGCACGGATGGGGTCAGGGGTTCGAGTCCCCTAGCCTCCACCAAGGAAAAAACGCTTCGGAGAAGCGTTTTTTCCTGTGAACGAAGCTGTCAATATCGCTGCGATCAAATGAGAGCGGCGTTATGGTTTTCCGCTCCGGCACAGTTCTGGGGCGGGGCGCTCTTCGGTGAGCGCTGTAGTGTTGTTCATTGTCAGTTGAATATGGTAGTGAGTGCGCATGCGTAGTCTTAAGGACCGGTCGAAGGTCTTGGGTGCGTGGTGGGAGGTCTTCTGACTTCGAACTTCGGACCTCTGACTTCGGCCATAAAAGGTTTGGTCAAGCTACAAAGGGCGTATGGTGGATGCCTTGGGGCAAGGAGCCGATGAAGGGCGCAGTAAGCGGCGAAACGCGTCGGGGAGGAGCAAACATCTTTTGATCCGGCGGTGCCCGAATGGGGAAACCCGGCACTGGTCATGCGGTGTCACCGCATACTGAATCCATAGGTATGCGGGGGTAAGTGGGTGAACTGAAACATCTTAGTAACCCGAGTAAAAGAAAGCGAAGCGATTCCGTGAGTAGCGGCGAGCGAAATCGGATCAGCCTAAACCTGTATCGTGTGATAGGACGCAGCCGTTGCGGTATGGGTGTAGTGGGTTCGGACTGGCGAACTGCGAGATAGCCGGCAAGTTACAAAACCAATTGTTAGCCGAAGTTGACTGGAACGTCGAGCCATAGCAAGTGATAGCCTTGTAGGCGAAAGCAATTGGTCTTGCGTCCGACACCCGAGTAGCGCGGGACACGAGAAATCCTGTGTGAATCTGGGCGGACCACCGTCTAAGGCTAAATACTCCTTGCCACCGATAGCGGATAGTACCGTGAGGGAAAGGTGAAAAGAACCCCGGGAGGGGAGTGAAATAGAACCTGAAACCATATGCCTACGAACAGTCAGAGCACGATGGGCGGAAGTTAAAGGTTATAAAGTTGAAAGTTGAAAGTTGGGATGCGTGGTGTCTTCAACTTGCAACTTGTAACTTTGTAACTTTCAACTTCCGTCCCGTGTGATGGCGTGCCTTTTGCATAATGATCCGGCGAGTTGCTGTGTGTTGCGAGGTTAAGCGTGTTAGGCGTGTAGCCGAAGCGAAAGCGAGTCCTAATAGGGCGTCTAGTAGCATATAGCAGACCCGAAACCGTGTGATCTACCCATGGTCAGGTTGAAGCTCCGGTAACACGGAGTGGAGGACCGAACTATTGTCAGTTGAAAATGGCTTGGATGAACTGTGGGTAGCAGGTGAAATGCCAATCGAACACGGAGATAGCTGGTTCTCTCCGAAATGCATTTAGGTGCAGCGTTGCGTGTTCTGTTCCGGAGGTAGAGCACTGGATGGTCTAGGGGCCCTACCAGGTTACCAAAATCAACCAAACTCCGAATGCCGGGACACCAAAGCGCAGCAGTGAGACTGCGGGAGATAAGTTTCGTAGTCGAAAGGGAAACAGCCCAGACCACCGGCTAAGGTCCCTAAATACTGGCTAAGTGTAAAAGGATGTGAGATTGCATAGACAACCAGGATGTTGGCTTAGAAGCAGCCACCGTCTAAGAAGTGCGTAACAGCTTACTGGTCGAATGTGATTTTGCGCCGACAATGTAAGGGGGCTCAAGCCAGTTACCGAAGCCGTGGAAATCGGAGGAGTCTAAAGTCCAAAGTTACAAGTCGAAAGTCGCCGCCATCCAAGCGGGCGTGTTTTTTGACTTTAGACTTTCGACTTTTGACTTTTGACTCCTTCGGTTTGGTAGGAGAGCGTTGAATGCGGGTTGAAGCTCTAGCGTAAGCAGGGGTGGACTGCATTCAAGTGAGGATGCCGGAATGAGTAGCGAAAAGGGAAGTGAGAATCTTCCCCGCCGAAAGCCTAAGGGTTCTTAAGGAAGGATCGTCCTCTTGAGTTTAGTCGGGCCTAAGGCGAGGCCGAATGGCGTAGTCGATGGACATCGGGTGTATATTCCCGAACCAGTTGACGGTGTTTGAGCGATGGGGCGACGCAGTGTTATGGGACCAAGCACGGTATTGGTATCCGTGTTTGTGCGTAGGGCTGGTCTGGCAGGCAAATCCGCCGGACATATACGGCCTGGCGCGCAACGAGTGGCGTAGAAATACAAAGCGAAGTGGTCTTTTGCGCTGCCAAGAAAACCCTCTAGTTAGCTGTCAACTGCCCGTACCGCAAACCGACACAGGTAGGCAGGTAGAGGATACTAAGGCGTGCGAGATAACCCTCGTTAAGGAACTAGGCAATCTGACCCCGTAACTTCGGGAGAAGGGGTGCCCTGGGTGGACGCTGTTTTGACACAGTGGATTACCTGGGGTCGCAGTGACAAGGCTCGAGCGACTGTTTAACAAAAACACAGGTCTCTGCTAAAGCGAAAGCTGATGTATAGGGGCTGACACCTGCCCAATGCCAGAAGGTTAACAGGAGGGGTTAGCGTAAGCGAAGCTCTGAATCGAAGCCCTGGTGAATGGCGGCCGTAACTATAACGGTCCTAAGGTAGCGAAATTCCTTGTCGGGTAAGTTCCGACCTGCACGAAAGGTGTAACGACTTGAGCGCTGTCTCAACGAGGGACTCGGCGAAGTTGTAGCATGCGTGAAGATGCGCATTACCCGCATCAGGACGGAAAGACCCCGTGGAGCTTTACTACACCTTGATATTGGGTTTTGGTTTAGCATGTAGAGAATAGGTGGGAGAGGCAACTCAGCAGTGGAATACCACCCTTGTTAGGCTGAAATTCTAACTATTGTTCGTTATCCGGGCATAGGACAGTATCAGGCGGGTAGTTTGACTGGGGCGGTCGCCTCCTAAAGAGTAACGGAGGCGTCCAAAGGTCGGCTCAGGCTGGTTGGAAATCAGCCGTTAGAGTATAAAGGCACAAGCCGACTTGACTGCGAGAGCGACGGCTCGAGCAGGTGGGAAACCAGGGCTTAATGACCCTCTGGCACAGTGTGGAATGGCCAGGGTTCATCGGATAAAAGTTACCCCGGGGATAACAGGCTTATCTTGCCCAAGCGCTCACAGCGACGGCAAGGTTTGGCACCTCGATGTCGGCTCGTCGCATCCTGGGGCTGTAGTCGGTCCCAAGGGTTGGGCTGTTCGCCCATTAAAGCGGTACGCGAGCTGGGTTCAGAACGTCGTGAGACAGTTCGGTCCCTATCCGATGCGGGCGTAAGAAGATTGCGTGGGGCTGCCCCTAGTACGAGAGGACCGGGGTGGACAGACCTCTGGTGTATCGGTTGTCGTGCCAACGGCAGGTGCCGAGTAGCTATGTCTGGAAGGGATAACCGCTGAAAGCATCTAAGTGGGAAGCTCGCCACAAGATTAATCTTCTCACAGGGTTAACCTGGTAAGGTTCCCGGTAGACGACCGGGTTGATAGGCCGCAAGTGTAAGGCCAGTGATGGCTTCAGCTAAGCGGGTACTAATAGACCGAGGGCTTGACCATTTGCACTATTAAGTTGCAAGTTCAAAGTTGCAAGTTGAAAGTTCTTAAGGCAGCAAGCGCACTCACTACCGCATTCACTTGGCAGTGAATGAGTTGCAAGTTCCAAGTTCAAAGTTGAAAGTTGGGAAGACCCGGCATCGGTTCTGGAACTTTCAACTTTGCACTTTCAACTTTCAACTTAAGGTTTCCTGGTGACCATACCGGTGGGGGTCCACCCGTTCCCATTCCGAACACGGTAGTTAAGCCCACCAGGGCCGACGATACTTGGGCGCTAGGCCCCGGGAAAATAGGTCGTCGCCAGGTTAAAAACTCCGCGCTGCTCTCCCAGGAAAGCAGCGCGGAGTTTTCTGTGTACGACCGGATCACGCGGATTCTGCGGGTACTGTTCAGTTCTGCGGGAATCGCGTCATGCTGAACTTGATTCAGCATCCAGACCACGAAGGGATGGGTCCTGAATCAAGTTCAGGATGACGCTGGCGTCCGCAGTCGCTCCAGCAGAACTGAACTCGTTCGATGCTGCCAATGTGGTCTGCGTCGACTTCATCTATGGTATAATGCAAATACTCATGCGCGACCCGGCTGGAGGCGAAACGATGGTTAAGGCTAGAGATGACGCTGCCGACAGGCGAGTTGTGCTGCTCCCGGCTGCGGTGATCGTCCTATCGGCACTGGCCATTCGCCTGGTGCTGATGAGTACGACGTATCGGTACTTCGTTGACGATGCCTATATCTTCGGTCACTATGCCAACAACTTCGCCCACGGTCGAGGACTCGTATACAATCCAGGCGAACGAGTGCTTGGCTACACCTCTCCTCTCTACGTGTTCCTGTTGTGCGTGCTGAAGCGTCTCTTCATCTCGGTGGACATGCAACTGTTGACGCGTTGCCTGAACGCGCTGCTGGTGATCCCCTTTGCTGCCGCCGCCGCCGCCCTGTTTGCTCGAAAGCAGGTGGCCAACTATGCGATCCCCATTGCGCTCATTCTGTACTTCAGCTACCTCGATGGTACGCTCAACGGAATGGAAACGACGCTGATGCTTGCGTGCATCATGGGCGTTCTCTACGCGCTGGACGCGGGGCGCCGCGACATGTCGGTGATATGTGCTACCGCGGCCGCACTGGTGCGACCCGAGGGCTTCCTGCTCCTGTTCGTCGTGCTCGCCTATTGGCCGTTTGTGGCCAGGAAGCGAGTTCCGTGTATCGGGTTGGTGGTTGCGGTGCTGATGCTGCTTGCGTGGATCATCCCGACGTATTCGTACTTCGGCACGGTCATACCGCAGTCAATGGTCGCGAAGTCATCGTGGCGGACCGGCGTCTCGCACTCCCTGCCGGCGGCCGGGGTCGGCGGCCAGCTCTTGAGAGCGGCCATGACCCACACCATGCTGTCGCTGAGCGTTACCTCCAACACTCTTGGCGGCCACCAGGGACAGGCTCTGATGGCTGCCTGCGGCGTCGGGTCCATCTTGTTTGCGATCGGGTTTGCCGTGGCCATCAGGAAGCGAACGCCTCTTGTGGCTATCGGCGCGTTCTACCTGCTCTTTCTTGCGATGTACATAGTCGGCAGGCCGGTCCATATATGGAGCTGGTATACGGTCCCGGCATCGGTCTGTTTCGCGATCGTCGCACTGTCCGGAATGAGCCACATGCTGTCGGCGCGATCTCGCGCCGTGCAGTACGCCTACGTCGCGATCGTAGGGCTTATCTGCATCGCGTCGATATGCTTCGAAATGCCCAAGCGCGTGGCTCAGACCGACCACGTTGCTTCGAGGCTCGAGTACCTCTCCGATTTCGCCAAAGCCAATCTGCCGCCCAACTCGTCCATAATGGAAGGCGACATAGGGATACTGGCGTACCGCACGAACATGCGGATCATCGACCTCGGCGGACTCGTTTCGCCACAGGTATTGCCCCAACACGAGGGGCAGCCCCGCTACTTCAGCGATCTGGTCCGTGAAGAGCGGCCCGAGATGATCTGCATAGAAGCCGAAATACACCATCAGCCGATCATGGATGAGGTGGTGACGCAGTACGTGGCATTCAAACACGAGGCCGACAAGAAGGCCTTCTTCGCGGACTATGTCGAGATACCCAACAAATCGCACATGTTTCCGCAGTTTGTATACATACGTGCCGACCTGGTCCGAGGACGCAAGATCGTCTATCCGGACCCGAGCCGCTACCGCTGATCGTTCCGCTGCCCCCGGCCTCTCAACAGCCGCCGAAATCCTGGTAATCCCCTCAGCACGACAACCTCTCCACAGGCGGCATAACTCACATGTAAGCGACAACCGCACATTGAAAAAGTGAATACCAAACTCTAGTATCCAGCGCTCCAAGAAGCGTGCTTACATAGGCAATCCTTGTGTATCGTGTAGCGCTCAATACTGAGTCTTCCGCGTGGGCCGTGGCATGGCCACGAAGCGAGCGAGTATGCTCCGCATTCCGCAGGAGGATTGAGTCTTGGGCATTGTAGGCTGGCAGGTTGCCTGGCCGCCTAAGCGCTGACTATCCTTGGACACCGATAAAGGCAAATCCCGAGCGATCGGGAGACGCAAAGCCCACGGGGCTCTTCGCGCCGGAGATAGCAACCCGCATCCGCTTATTGAGGGATTCCGGGGTCCGGAGGTCGGGAGCCGGCCGGGCTGCCGAAAGTCTGTTGGCTCGCAAATCGCCTGCCGGTGTCTGGAAAGGGGGTACTTGGCGGGATAGCGTATAGCCGGGCGCTCCGCGCAGTGCCGCCGAGGCTCAACCAGGACGGTGTTTGAGGTGCGAGTTTGCCGTTCAAGTTGAGCCGAGGCGGATGCGGAGCCCCGGCGTTTTCCTTGTACGGGCCCTCGAGCAAGCGCGGGTACGCGCTGTGAGCGGGCGCGGTACGCGCTGGGGAACACGCGCGAGCCAAATGAGGTCTACTAAATAGCGAATACCGGGCGGCTCGCGTGAACAAGGAATAGTGCCTGTGCCGGCAACCTTGTAGTTCCCCCGCGAGGCCGCCCACTCGCATTCTACGCTCCATCGCATACTCCACGTTCCCGCGCCAGGCAGGACAACAGGCCGCGCGGATATAACTACGACTTATGCGTCTATCTTCAGTATTCGTGTCATTCCTGCTGGCCGCGATCCTTGGTTCAACGGCGATCTGCGGGCCGTCCAACGTGCTTGTCGTGATGAATGGGAACAGCCCCGATTCGGCCACCGTGGCGCGCTACTACATGGCCAAGCGCGGGATCGCGGGCAAATACCTCTGTAAGATCTACTGCCCCACCGACGAGCAGATCAAGGACGAAGTGTTCGCCAAGACCGTCCTGACTCCGATCAAGCAGTATCTCAAGACCAGCGGCCTCAAGGACGAGATCGACTACATCGTGCTCACCAAGGGCATCCCCATCCGCACCGCCGCGCACTGGGGAATCGACAGCGTCCTGACGCGGCCGTTCAGCGGATGCCAGACCCAGGCCGAGAACCCGTACTTCGACGCGAAACAGCATTTCAGCCACGGCAAGTATGACATGTATCTCGTCACCCGACTGGACGGGCTGACGGTCGCCGACGCGAAGGCGCTGGTGGACCGTGCGCTGAAGGCCAAGCCCGAGAAGGGCCTGTTCCTGCTCGATGTGGGCCCCAACTGGGACAACGCGTCGCTCGGCTACAAGATGATCAACGATGCCATGCGGCGCGCGGCGGAGCAGCTCAAGCGCGACGGTTTCCGGGTCGAGCTCGATCAATCCAAGGACTTCATCGTTCGCACGGGCCTGATGGGCTACTATAGCTGGGGCAGCAACGACCAGAGCTATTCGCAGGAATCGTTCAACAAGCTCCGTTTCGAGCCGGGATCGATCGCCGAGACGGCCCAATCGACCAGCGCCTATACGCTGACCTCCAAGCGTGACCCTGCGCGCAAACGCTCATTTGTCGTCGATCTAGTCGCGCAGGGAGTGACCGGCGTCAAAGGTTACGTATATGAACCGTATACGATCGCCCTCGCCCACGCCGATATCCTGTTCGACCGCTACACCCACGGCTACAACCTGGCCGAGAGCTTCTACGCGGCTTCGAGCTTCGTCCACTGGCGCGGCCTGGTGCTCGGCGACCCGCTCTGCGCGCCTTACAGAGGGAATGGGGAATAGAAGGGAACCGGCTTGTGGTGACTGCTGGGATCGATATTGGTTCGCTTACGACAGACGCCGTGATACTGCGGGGCGATGAGATCGCCTCGTACGCGATCTGTACCGACGCTTTCGAGCAGCGAATCGGCGGCGAAGATGGCGTATGGTCAGGCGCTCGAGTCTGCCGGGCTGACGGCCGATGATGTCGCCAACGTCGTCGCCACGGGCTACGGCCGCGCGAGCACCGACTTCGCCTCCAAGACCGTCACCGAGATCACCTGCCACGCGATCGGCGCGCGCAGGCTCTTTGCCGAAGCGCGCACCGTCATCGACATCGGCGGCCAGGATAGCAAGGTTATCAAACTTGCCGATGACGGCCGCGTCGAGGACTTCGCGATGAACGACAAGTGCGCCGCCGGCACGGGCCGTTTCCTCGAGGTGATGGCGCGCTCTCTCGACACCGATCTGGCGTCCCTCGGACGGCTGTCCGGGCTCTCGACCGAGGACGTTCGCATCTCCAGCACGTGCACGGTGTTTGCCGAGTCGGAGGTGGTCGCGCTTGTCGCCAAAGGCGCCGCCAAGGAGGACATCATCCGCGGTCTGCATCGCTCGGTCTCGGAGCGCATCTACGCGATGGTCACCCGATTGCGCGCCCAGCCGCCGTTCGTCATGACCGGCGGTGTCGCCAAAAACTCCGGCGTGATCGCGGCTCTCGAAGAACGTCTTGGCGGGAAGCTGCTCGTGCCCAACGAGCCCCAGATTGTCGGCGCGCTTGGCGCAGCGATTGCCGCCGGCAGAGGCGAGTAGTGGCTGATCACCTGGAGGTATCCCCGGAGCAGTATCGGGACGCGTCCTCGCTCAGCGCGCGTATACAGATCTATCGCTACAGCACGGCCGGGCAGAGCTGGACGGAGTGGCTGTTCGATCAGTTCGGCTTCCCTGACGACTGCCGCATTCTTGAACTCGGCTGCGGGACCGGGGGTCTCTGGAAGACCAACGCGGGCCGCATGCCCAATGGATGGAGCGTCACGCTTACCGATCTCTCTTCCGGGATGGTCGACTCTGCACGAGAGACGCTCGCCGATGTGGATCGTTCGTTCGACTTCGACGTGGTCGATGCTCAGTCGATCCCGTATGACGATGGCTCATTTGACGCCGTGATCGCGAACCACACGCTCTACCACATTCCTGACCGGGAGAGAGCCCTCTCGGAGATCAGGCGCGTGCTGCGGCCCGAAGGGACCTTCCACGCCTCCACGAACGGCCCCAACCACATGCGCGAGCTGGCTGATCTCCTAACCCGGCACGCCCCGGAGGTCCCCTTCGCGCACGACAACGAGTGCATCGCCAGAGCCTTCGGGTTCGAGACCGGCCGCGAGCAGCTCCAAAACTGGTTCGAAAGTGTTGACCTGCGCGTCCGCACGGACTCCCTCGCTGTGCCGGAGGCCGGCCCGATACTCAGCTACGTCCTGTCGATGGACACCGCCGTGGCCGTCCTCACGGGCGCCAAGCTCTCCGCCTTCACCCGCGCCCTCGAACAACACATCGGCGCCAACGGCCCCATGCGTATCAGCCTCGAATCCGGCGTGTTCGTCTGCCGCCGGGAGTGTTGACAACCCAGCGATGTGGTATATAATAAGCGTATATACAATGCGCATACAAAGGATAGGAAAACGGTGACCCTCCGCATCGACGATTTCGAGTGGCTGGACGTCTTTGTAGACAAGATTACGGCCAAGCACGGTGTGGAACCCGAAGCAGTGGAGAGCGCGCTGCTCAATACCGATCCTGAACCCTATGTGCTCAGGGTGGACGAGGGTAAGTACAGGGCTTGGGCACAGGTTGAGGGCGACGGAAACTGCCTGTTCGTCGTGTTCGCCATGCCCAGGAGATACGTCGTGCGAGTCATCAGCGCAAGAGCTATGTCTGATCGTGAGAAGGCGAAGTACCGTAGAGCGATAGGGAAGTGATAGACATGGAGATACCTGAGTTCAAATCGGAGGAAGAAGAATCGGAGTTCTGGATGACACATGATGCCGCAGACCTGATGGACGAAGGTGAGAGGGTCGAGATCGATGCTTCCCGCGCCCGTGCGGCCCGTGAGAAGCGCCAGGCGCAGCAGATATCCATTCGCGTGTCCGTGCCGGTGCTAAGTGGCCTCAAGCGCCGCGCCAAGAAGCTTGGCGTGCCATACCAAACGCTCATGCAGCTCTGGCTGGCAGAGCGCCTCGAGATCGAGGAAGCCAAGGCAAACGCCCTCGCCGAGCCCAAGCCCAAGCGAACGAAGCATGCTGCGTAGCAGTGGGTTTCTGACTTCTGACTTCCGACCTCTGACCTCTCAGTACACCTGTCCCACGCTCGTGTCCAGCGCCTGGCCGAAGTTGCCGATCCCGAAGTTGTCGAGATACGGAAACGCCTTGATCCGCACGTTGAAGTAAACGCCTCGGTTGTTGTAGAACCCGCCCTGATCCACGAAGATGATCGACGCCTCCCAGCAGTGTAGATCCCTGGTGATCTTAAAGCTGCGGTAGTCGAAGCTGTTGGTCAGGCCGTTCCAGCCGGCTATTGCCTGCACGCGGTCCTTGTCGCCGACGGGCGTATCGAGCGACCCCCTCAGCACCGCCAGCTTGCCCGCCAGCGGATCGTAGCGTGAGCCGAGGTCCAGCTTGAAGTCCTGTCCCGCCCTGACCCGCACCTGGTTGATGACCTGCCTCCACTGGCCCCGATTGAAGTCATAGCCCGTCGCCGTGTAGAGAAGGAAGCTCGGTGTCGGCTGGATGCTGAACCTCAGCACCGAGTCCTGCCAGGGAAACTGCGGCTGCTCGAAGTTGTAGCCGCCCAGCAGGCTGACCTTGTACCTGTCGCCCTGCTTCAAGTCCAAGCTTGCATTGAGAATGTTATACTTACCTACATAGTCGAACCGGAACGGAGTGAACCCGCGCGGCCGCTGGTACCGATATGTGAGCGCGAAAGCAGAAGTATCGCTCAGTTTCTTGGACACCTGCGCGTCGGCGTCCCAGGAGTATTGCGCTGTGTCATCACCGTAGACGAACTGCTTGAAACCCGCTCCCGCAAGCGCGGTCCACGTGTGCGACAGCGCGTAATGACTGCTGGGGGAGTTGATGTCGAGCAGCGCCCGGTCCGTTTCCGTCGTGGGCAGTTCGGTGAACTTGCCGTAGCTGAGTCTCATCCTGGCGGGCAGGCTGAACGGCAGAATGTGGCCGAGGCGGGTTGTGTCCGATGCAATCGACACCTCAGGCAGCCGCTCGATCCCGCCGAACCGCCCCTGACCCACGAACGCCTCGTCGCTCAGGTCGGTGAGCTTCTGAGCCGAAAGGTCCCAATCGAACTTGTTGCCCGTTTTGGAGAACAGGCTCTGCGAAACCAGCCTCGCGCGCGTACCCGCGCCGGCGTCGTAGGCGGTATAGTCGAAGCTGGTGTTGAGGTAGGTTCGCGGGCCGAACTGCCGCCTGTCACGCAGATTGCCTGATGTGTTAACTGTGCGCGCAAAGACGTTGTTGACCGACTGACCGTATGTGAGCGATGTCGTAGCGTCACGCACCGCCCGCGTGAACGAGATTCTGTTATCCAGCGACTTGCTCTGCGGCGCGTAGAGGTAGCTGTTCGAACGCAGGTTGCTGGTCAGGTCCATCACCACGTCGCCGATGCGTTGCGAGTGATTGAACTTGCCCGTGAGCGTGGTCTGGCTGATGTTTTTATCGTCGAGCACGTAGAAGTAGAGGCCACCGTAGCCGCCGGCGGTCTTGTAGAAGTCCTGGATGCCGAACCCGATGCCTTTGCGCTGCATGAGGTCTGTGTTGAGAAACGTCATGTTCGACTTCGAGGCAAATGCCGTGTACCCCAGCTTGACGTAGTTGCCTTCTTCGGCGGAGTTGCCCACTCTTGGTATCACGCTCGGGTTCTGAGTGATCTCCTTGATCGGGACAGCCACCCTGCGCAGCGTGAACAGCTTCTTTCCCAGCACGATGAAGCTGGCGTCACGAAACACGATCTTGTCGTTCGGATAGACGGTCGTACTGCGCGCTGTAATATCGTAGTGCTCGTGCGGCAGATCGCAAGTCGTCAACACCGACCCGAACACCGACACCTGACGGTCGCGGACCCCCAGGATGCTCTGCGCCGCGGCGAAGACCGGCGCCTTCAGGTTCCCTTTGGCGAACTCAGGTGTAATGGTGGTCTTCGCGGGCTGCACGGACCACTCGATCGTATCGATATTGATCTGCACCCGTTCGCCGCGCGCTTCCTGAACTCCGATCCGGAAGCAGATTTGCCGTCGAAGACTGCCAGCCTGGTCTTGTAGTTAATCTCGCCTCGCTCGGCGGTCACGACGAAGTCCTGATACCGCGCCGTGATGTTACCCGACATGACGATCAATACGGGCCTGCCGTCTTCGCTGGTGGTCTTCCAGTGGTCCGCGTAGAAGCTGATGTAGTTGCCGGGCTGTTCGGGAACGGGCGTCGGGTAGGGACCGGCCCGATCGGCTTCGACGGCTCGACGGGCGACGGCGCCTGAATCATGGGTCCGGGAACCGGCGTGACGGGCTTGACCTGCTCTTCGGGAGGGCGCGCGGTGATGTGCGATTGCTCGGTCCCGGGCGCGGGTTCGGCTGGCAGCGTCGCATCGATGGCAACCGCCGCCCCCGCACACGCGAATGCCAGTGCCAGACACGAGACCAGTAACCGCGTGTAGGCGTTCCTCAGTTGGAATGTTCGAAAGCTGAAAAGTTGCAAGGTTCCCAATGCCAGGAAGACGCGCCGGCCGTCCGGGTTCTTAACCTTTCAACCTTCTAACTTTCTAACTTTCTAACCTTCTATTCCGTCCGCCAGAGTAGGAAAGCGCCGAGCGCGGAGAAGATGATGACCTCGCTCCAGCCCGCGATTGCCGGCGACAGTCCGCCCGTCTCGCCCAGCACGCGGCTGAAAAGAATCACGTTCCAGTAGAAGAAGAGGATGATGATCCCGATCAGCACGCCCATAAACCCGCCGCTCCGCCCGAACCTCAGGCTCAGCGGACCCACGCAGAGCATCAGCACCAGCGAGCTGAGCGGGATCGCGAGCTTGTAGCCCAGTTCCAGCCGGTATTTGTCGGCGTTGAGGCCGCTTTTGCGCAGGACACCCATCTGCTCGCGAAGCTCCCCGATCGACATCGCCTCGGTCGATTTCTGGGATTGATTGATGTAGTCCGCAATCGGCACGGTGCAGATTGAGCTTCATCGTTTGAAAGTGCCCATAGAGCTCAGGGTCGCCGGACTCGCCCATTCGGAAGATCGTGCCGTTGTGCAGGGTCCAGACGCGATCCCGCTCGATGGCGTACTCGGCGGTGGTGAGGGTGGGGAAGCCGTTGACGGTCGCCGGCGCTTCGTAGATATGCACCTTGCGCAGCATCATATCCTTGCCTTTATGCTCGACCGTATTGACGTAGAAGCAGTAGTTGTCGGCCCAGAAGACGACTTTCGCCTCGATCGGCAGCGGCCCGGGCGTGCTCCACAGCCGCTGGAAGACCGTAGTGCTCTCTCTCTCCGCCCACACCAGCACTTTTTCCTGGAACAGATACGCCACCCCGCAGATCAGCACGCCCACCACGAACACCGGCAGAAGGATGCGCTTTACGCTGATCCCCGCCATCCGCATCATCGTGGTCTCGCTGTCGCGGGTCAGCCTGCTGATCGCCAGCGAACAGCCGAACAATGCCCCTGCCGGCAGGGCGAGCATGACGAAATATGGCGTCTTCAGGAGAATATAGTAGAGCACCTGCGGCCACACGGCCAGCCTGCTCACTATGAGGTTGATGTTATTGTAGACTATGTTGCCGACGAGCAGGATCAGCACCACCGCGAACCCCGCGATGAAAGGAACCACCATCTCGCGCGCAACGTATCTATCAAGTGTCTTCATTGCTAGGCCTGATTCGATTATAACACAGGTGCCGGGTGTAAGGTGTCGGGTTCCGGGACCGACACCCGACACCTGACCCCCGACACCCAACGCGTGATTTGCACCGCTTAGTTGGTTCGTATATAATCTGAACGTGGAAACGGAAGCCATGATCTCTCTTGATGGAGTGTCCGTCGAATACGATAACGGTGTGCGGGCGCTCAACGATGTGAGCCTGTCGATTGCCAAGGGCGAGTTTGCCTTCATTGTCGGCTCGACCGGCAGCGGCAAATCGACGCTGCTTCGTCTGCTATACCGCGAAATGCTGCCCACCAGGGGCACGGTGCAGGTAGGCGGCGACGACGTCACGGCGCTGACCCCCAACGAAGTCCCGTTTCTGCGCCGCAAGCTCGGCATCGTCTTCCAGGACTTCAAGCTGCTGCCCCAAAAGAACCTCTGGGAGAACCTCGCCTTCGCGTTGAGGGTGATCGGTGCGCAGCCGCGCGAGATCAGGCGCAGGATCGGCGATGCGCTCAACATGGTCGGCCTGACCCACCGCTGCGACTCCTTCCCTCACCAGATGTCCGGAGGCGAACAGCAGCGCGCGGCGATTGCAAGGGCGCTCGTGAACCATCCCACCATCCTGATCGCCGACGAGCCCACCGGCAACCTCGACCCGGACACGTCCTGGGAGATCATACAGCTTCTCGATCAGATCAACATCCGCGGGGCGACGATAGTGGTCGCCACGCACGACAGCACCATCGTTGACCGCATGAAGAAGCGCGTTATCCAGCTTGACGCCGGCTTCGTCGTCCGAGATCAAAACAAGGGCATGTATCAGCACAGTGAACTTCAGCAGCGTTGAGTTTCTCATACAGGAAGCGTTCACCGGAATACGACGCAACGGCCTGATGGCGTATGCGTCGATCTCGACCATCGCGCTCTCTCTGGGCGTACTCGGCGCGTTCGTGCTCGTGGCGCTCGGCGCGAACAACTTCGCCGCGTCCCAGATCAGCAAGTTCGAGATCGCCGCCTACATGGACGTCAAGGCAACCGAAGCGCAGACGCAGGACCTCGCCAAGACCATTCGCAAGATGCCGTATGTCGCGAGCGTCACGGTTCGCTCCCGCCAGGAGGAGTGGGCCAAGTTCAAGAGGGACAACCCGAACATCGAATCGGCCGGCCTGCAGTCAAACCCGATTCCCTTCTCGCTCGATGTCAAGGTCACCGACGCCGCAAGGACTACCTACATCGCCAACAAGGTCCGCGCGATGGGCAACGTCGGCAAGGTCAGCGACGGCAGGGAGATACTCGGCCGTGTGATGGCTGTGGCGCGCGTGGTTCGCGGGATCAGCGTAGCGGGTGTGGTCGTACTTCTGATCACTGCGGTTTTCATCATCTCCAACGCCATCAAGCTCACGCTCTACGCACGCCGCCGCGAGATTCGCATTATGAGGCTCGTCGGCGCCACCAACTGGTTCATAAGAGTCCCGCTGGTCATCGAGGGGATCGTCTTCGGCGCGGCCGGAGCGTTTGCGGCGTGGCTGCTGTTGAGGCTGGGCGGGAGCTACGTAGCCCACACCGCCAACAAGCTGCCGATGATGTCGCGGTTCTCGAGCGACGTCACGCCCACCGTGCTCGCACTTGTTCTGATAATACTTGGGATCGTAATCGGCGCGGCGGGCAGTTTCGTCTCGATCAGGAAGTTCCTGCACGACTAAGTGTGGTGCATTGACCAGCTTGTCATGCTCGAACTTGTTTCAGCATCCAGCCGTCCGACTTCGAACTTCGGACCTCGAACCTCGAAGAAGGGGGTTTGCTTGTGCGCGACAGGAGAATACGGGTTCTCACCTCGATAGCTCTGGCGGCGATTCTGCTCACGCAGCTCTGCGCGCTCGCCGCCAAGAAGGCCACTCTCGACACCAAACTCGGCAACGTCCAGCAGCGCATCAAGGCGGTCAAGTACAAGATCCACGTCAAGGAAGGCCAGCGGCGCACCGAGCTTGGCAAGCTTGCCGTCGTTCAGAGCAGGCTGGAAGACGCCCAGGACAAGCTCAATTCCAACAAGATCAAGCTGCAGGACGCCCAGGACGACCTCGCCGTGACCGTCAAGCACCTCGACATGAAGAAACGCGAACTCGCGCGGCACCAGGAACTGCTCAGGCGGCGCGTTGTCGAGATCTACGAGGGCGACGACCTCACCTACGCCGACGTGGTCCTTGGCTCGTCGGACATGTGGACCTTCCTCAGCCGCGCCTACTATCTGCAGCGGATAGTCAGCGCCGACACCTCGCTCATCGACCAGATCAACGAGGACAAGAAGTCCATCGAGGCCGATAAGGCCCGGCAGGCGCGCCGGGTGGCCGAAATCGATTCTCGCATGAGGCAGCTCGTAGGCGAGCGTAACGCTGTCAAGTCGGCAGCCGACGAAAAGGAAGGGCAGATCCGCGCTATCGAGCACGACAAGGCCGCTATGGAGCGTATGCTGGCCGAGTGGGAAGCCGAGGAGCAGGCCATTGAGGAGCAGATCAGGCGTCTGCAGAGCACTCCGGAGGGCAAAAAGAGACTCGCCAAGGTTTTCCACGGCAAGTTCATGGCCCCTTGCTCCGGCAGGATCTCCTGCCGGTTCGGTTACCGGATACATCCCATCACTAAGATCTACAGTTTCCACACCGGCGTGGACATCGCGGTCAAGTCCGGGACGCCGGTCCACGCAGCCGCCGACGGCACCGTAGTCAAGGCGGGCTGGAACAAGGCCTATGGCTACATGGTCGTGATCGAGCACGACGGCGGCTATTCGACGCTCTATGGCCACAACTCGAAGCTGCTGGTCAGCGTGGGCGACGACGTGAAGCAGGGCGACGTGATCGCCAAGTCCGGCAGCACGGGCTGGTCCACCGGCCCACACGTGCACTATCAGCTTATGAAGATGGGCAAGCCAATCAACCCTGGCTTGTAGAACCCCCTCCCCGCTGCGGGGAGGGCAGGGGTGGGGCCAAGAACCCCCTCCCCGCTGCGGGGAGGGTTGGGGTGGGGTCAAGAACCCCCTCCCCTTTGAGGGGATGGCAGGGTTGGGGTCAAGAACTCCCTCCCCTTTGAGGGGAGGGTTGGAGTGGGGTCATCATGGCAAAGCGCCTTCCGAACATAGTCATCTTCAACCCCGACCAGTGGCGCGGCGACGTGCTCGGCCACGTGGGCAACCCCGCCGCCGTCACGCCGCAGCTCGACCGAATGGTAGCCGAGGACGCGGTCTCCTTCCGCCACGCGTTCTGCCAGAACCCCGTTTGCACGCCCAGCCGCTGCTCCTTCATGACCGGCTGGTATCCGCACGTGCACGGCCACCGCACGATGTACCACATGCTCCGCCCCGACGAGCCGATGCTGCTGAAGACGCTGCAAGGCCAACGGCTACTTCGTGTGGTGGGGCGGCAAGAACGACCTCGTGCCGGGTCAGAACGGCTTTGCCGGCTACTCCGACGTCAAGTACGCTCACAAGCCCGCCGGCCCCAAGGTTCCCGCCGGCCAGGACTGGCGGGGCAAGCCCGGCGGCGACAACTACTATTCCTTCTACGCCAGCCGCCGCGCAAAGCAGGAGGGCGATCGCTACTACGTAGACAGCGACCTCAACAACGTCCTCGGCGCCATCGACTTTGTCACCAAAGCCGACAAGGACAGTCCCTTCTGCATCTACCTGCCGCTCTCGTTCCCGCACCCGGCCTACACGGTCGAGGATCCGTTCTTCAGCATGATCGACCGCTCGAAGCTGCCGCCTCGGATTCCGGCTCCGACCGACTGGAAGGGCAAGCCCAGCATGCTCAAGGGCATCCACGAGCGCCAGAATCTCAAGGGCTGGACCGAGGACAGGTGGACCGAGCTCCGCGCCACCTACTACGGCATGTGCGCCCGGTCGGATAGTCTTCTCGAAATGCTCGTCAAGGCGCTGCGCGACGCCGGCCTCTACGACGACACGGCCATATTCTTCTTCTCCGACCACGGCGACTTCGCCGGCGACTACGGCATCGTCGAGAAGAACCAGAACACCTTCGAGGACTGCCTGTCGCGGGTGCCGTTCGTCATCAAGCCGCCCGCGTGGATCGACGTGAAGCCGCGCGTGAGCGACGCGCTCGTGGAGCTGATCGACTTCCCCGCCACGGTCGAGGCGATGACCGGCATCAGTCCCGGCCACACTCACTTCGGCCGGTCGCTGCTGCCAATCATCGCCGGGAAGACCGACGAGCACCGCGACGCCGTCTTCTGCGAGGGCGGCCGCCTTCACGGGGAGAAGCAGTGCATGGAGCTGGAGTCTACGAGCAGCCAGGAACCCGCCGGCCTCTACTGGCCGCAGGGTCAACCTCCAGAGCAGCGAGGGCCCCGAGCACACGAAAGCCGTCATGTGCCGCACGCCCAACTACAAATACGTCCGCCGCCTCTACGAGACCGACGAGCTCTACGACCTTCGCGAGGACCCTTCCGAACTCCACAACCGCATCGACGACCCCAAGCTCGCCGACATCCTCGCCGCCCACAAGGAACGCCTGCTGACCTTCTACCAGGAAACCTGCGACGCCGTCCCCTTCGACACCGACAAACGTTAGCTGCCTAGTCTCCCTCATACACCTTATCCGGCCCCAGGACCTCCGGGAAGTGCGGTCGAAGAAACTTGCGGACCTCCCAGCACAGCCCGCATTTCTGAGGATAGCCCTCTCTGGCCTGGTAGCCCAGGCGTTTCGCGATCTCGAGTACCGCCGCGGGGCCGCCCGAGCAGACCGCGTCAGCGATCTCGGACGTCCCGGCAAACCCGCGCGCCATCAGCTCGGGCAGCGGGGTTTGCCGCGCGTTGCCGAGTATGATCCCGCAGCAAGTCTGGATGTTGCCGTAGGGATCGATATGGATCTCCCACATGGTGTCTGGCTCGAACTCCTGGCGGCAGTTCACGCTGCCCTCCCCGCCGTGCCACATCGAGTCTGTGAGTTCCTCGATTGGCCTGTCGGGAAACAGCGACGAGAACCTCTTTCCCGCGCGGCCCACCAGCATCGGCGGGTGCGCGAGCGTATACTCGGCAAGCTTGGCGGGATCACGTCCGATCGCTCCGCGCTCCGCCAGCGCTTCGTCGCTCAGTTCGTCCGCTGCAACGTTTTTCCGCCCGAACACCTCCACCGCCGCGCGAAAGCACCGATCGTAGTTCGCCGGCGGATACAACCCGAGATGATACGGATCCGAGCTTATCAGAAGACCGCGCACTCCCGCGTCTCTCAACTGCCCAAGCCGGCCGTGGGCGATCTCGTCTGTATTGGCGAACGTGGCGTTGGTCTCGACGAAATCCGGCGCGCAGCCCTCTCTTGCCGCCGCCCGGCACACGTCGAGCAGGTCGTCGAAGAACATCATCGCCTCGCCGCCCGCGATGTGCACCACGCGGTCCGTCGCGTGAAGCTGGCGGAGGTAGTCCACGGCATCCGCGACCGGCGTGCGCGCCGGCTTCCTATCGGGGCTTGAGTTGAAAAGGCAGTGCGCGCACGCAAGCGTGCACGTATATGTGTAGAGCAGGCTCGCGACGTGCTTCATCCCAATCGCCGCCGCAACTCCCACTTCATCGATCACTTCACCCACGGGCCGTCTGTCTCTCATCATATCCTTAGAATATCAGGAACCGCCGCCCATGTGAAGCACTGAGCCCGCCTTTCCCTTCTATTCCCTATTCCCTACTCCCTATTCCCTTTGCGAGGGTATACTCACAATAGGACGGCCAGAAGAATGGAGGGCGGGCCAGATGAGATACCCAGTAGTGGTCGCGCTTGCCCTGATCGTGGTGTTTGCGGGGTCAGTCATAGCCTATGGCGCGACAAACGCCACCGTCTCAGGGCTTGTGAACATAGACATCAGTAACGTGCCTGTAAAGCAGGCGATAGATACCCTTTTTGAGGGCCGGGGGCTGAAGTACTACATCCAGCCCGGCGTGACGGGCAAGATCGTGGAACTGAAGCTCAAGGGGATCACTTTTGACGAGGCTCTCAAGGCGCTTGGTGACGCGGCGGGGTTCAGCTTCCGCGTTGAGGACGGCGCGTATATCATAGGTCCGGGCGCGGCTCAGGCCACAACGGCTTCGCAGCCGGCTCCGGCCCAGTATACGAGTCCGCCGCCCGCGCAGTCGATCACCGTCGCCGGAGCGGGGCCGGCGCCCCAGCCGCCACCGCAGCCTCAGCCAATCATTGTCAACAACGTGATTCCGTCGCCGCAGGCCAGCTATTCACAGCCGGCCGCGGCATCTCCCAGCCCATACTTCTTTGGTGGATGGAGCCCGGTGGTGAACCTCGGCAGCGGGCCTTATGTGTTCGGGCGGTTCACACAGCCGCCTCCGCCGCCGGGATGGGTGTCGCCGGATGTGGAACGGTTCCTTCGCTTCGAGTGGTCGGTCCCGACCAGACCCGGATTTGCGGCGCCGTATCCCTACTACTACCCGTAGGCGTGATGTGGAATACTGTCACTGGGGGCGGCTCCGCACGCTGCGAGAGCCGTCCCCACTGGGCTGCGCCGCGTCCCTGGCAGCCAATCGTGTCAGCGATTTGTTTATTGCTGAGCTTAGTGACTGGCCGGTAAACATAAGGCGACAAAGTAGTGCCCAACCCCTTTACAGCGCCATTATCCGGTGCTAAAATGAGGGTGATCAAGCATCCGCGACCGGAGCGCCGGGCTTCGCAACCTTCTACGCAGACGGCTCCGCGGTTGTGTCCCTGCAGGAGTGGCGGAGTTGAGAGTAGTAGAGATCTTGTTCTACAATAGCAATCGGGTCAAGCTCGTTGTCGAGATGCCCGACCCCAACTGTTATTCGACAGAGCATGCCCCACACATACCCAAGCTGCTTTTCAAACTTTTCCCGCATCTTTCTTATCACCACTGCCACAACGAGAACGGCTTCTCGTTCCGGCGTGAATCCCGCTCCACGGAGATCCCCCATCTCTTCGAGCACCTCATCATAGAGCTTCAGGGCCAGGTCCTCATGTCCGGCAATCTCAAAGGCGAGACCCAGTGGAACTGGCGGGTCGATCCCAAGGGGCGGTTCCACGTCTACGTCGAATACACAAACGAGCTGCTCGTGCTCGGCGCGATTCGCGTCGCGGAGCGCATCATCCAGTCGCTCGACAACCGCAGCATCGACGATATCGACGTCGACGCGGAGATCGAGAACCTGCGCAGGCTCGCAGCGATCGGCGACCAGCTCCGCAAGACGGCCGCGCCCGGCGCGCAGACGCCTATCTCCCAGGCCGCCGGCAGCTAACATCGTACCTGTATGCCCGGTCCGCTACCTCAGCCCCAGATCGACCCCATTCACACCCAGCGTCTTCGCCGCAAACGTCTTCCCGTTCACGCGCCGATACAGCGGCTCGTGGTGCGCCAGGTCGGCGCCCATCTCGAGCGTCAGTTCACCGACAGTCGCCCGCACCTGCCACGTCCGCCGGCTCACGTGGTCATCGATCGACGCCTTCTTGAGCGTGTCCACGAGCGCGACGAGGTCATCGTCCGTCTTGCACGGCGCCGACGCGATCAGCAGCCCCACACGCGCCGGCTTGAGCCTGACCGGCTCGCCACGGTAATGGTAGACAGTATATCGAACCGCCCCCGACTCCAGCCCGTCCTTGTCCGCCCAGAGCACGAACTCCGCCTCGAAGTCCTCGCAGCCCTGCGCCGCAAAGATGCGAACGGCCACCCCCGCCTTCCCCTTGCGAATCCCGACAACCGATGCCGCCTTCGCCTTCCTCTTGAACGGAGCTGCAGTCGAGACCGGCTTCACATCGAGCAATATCGAATCGCCCTTCGCGGGCAGCGCCAATTCAGTCGCCAGCATCTCCGCGCGCACGGGTTCGTCCTTCCTTCCGTGCGGCCAGGACTCCACACCAGCCGGACTCAGCCCGGCCAGCGCCAGCAGTGTGCCCTTCTCCTGCACGCAGACCGGGTTCAGCGGCCAACTGATCGTCTTCGAACGTCCGCGGGCCTCGAGTATGTTCGCAGTGCCATAAGCAGTGATCATCATCAGTCTCCCTGTCACAACCATTCAAGTATAAGCCCCTCGCTCCCATCAAGCAAGCCCGACTGCTGTGTGTCGGCAAGTCTTGCCAGTCTCTGCCTCTCGCCCTATAATAGACGTGCCGGGACTCGAACTTCAAACCTCTAACCTCGAACCCCGAGCTTTGACAGGCAGGTCACGCATGGCAACAAAGGAGTTCCCACTCGTTCCCAGGGACGTCGATCCCATAGAAACGAAGTATCGCCGCATTCGCACGCGCATTCCCGTTCCGGAATCGATTCCGATTCTTGAGAAGATGCGCGCCGCGGAGCCGCGTTCGATGGGCGGTCAGCCGCCGATCCTGTGGGAGGGCGGCGAGGGCTGCCTGATACGCGACCCCTATGGCAACCAGTGGATCGACTTCAGCTCCGGCGTGCTCGTCACTGCCGCGGGCCACGGCCACCCCAGGATCGTCAAGGCGATTCAGGACACCGCCGCCCAGGGTCTCTATCACGCGTATTGCTTCCCGACCGAGGTCCGCGCTCGGCTGGCCGAGAAGATCCAGAGCCTGCTGCCCAAGCCGCTGAGCCGCGTTTTCCTGCTCACCACCGGCTCCGAGGCGACCGAGTGCGCCATCAAGCTCGCGCGCACCAACGGCCTCAACACCGGCGGCGAGCGCAAGAACGTGTTCGTCACGTTCGAAAACGCCTTCCACGGCCGCACGATGGGCAGCCAGCTTGCGGGCGGCAGCGCGGGGTTGAAGTCGTGGCTGGGTGACAACCCCGACTTCGTGCAGGTCCCGTATCCCGACGGTTTCCGCTGCCCGGACACATCCTTTGACGTTTTCAAGCGCTCGCTCGACCGCCAGGGCATCACACCCGACTCGGTCTGCGGCGTGATGAGCGAGACATATCAGGGCTGCAACGCCGCGCTCATGCCCGCGGAATACGCCCAGGCCCTGCGCAAGTGGTGCGACGACCACGGCGCCGTGCTGATCTTCGACGAGGTACAGGCCGGTTTCGGCCGCACGGGCACTCTATTCGGTTTCGAGCACTACGGGATCGTGCCTGACCTGGCCTGTTTCGGCAAGGGCATCTCGGGCGGAATGCCGCTGTCGGCGGTAGCGGGCACGGAGGAGCTGATGGGCATCTACGGCCCCGGCGAGATGACGTCGACCCACTCGGCCAACCCTATCTGCGCCGCCGCCGCGCTCGCCAACATCGAGGTCATTCTCGAGGAGGACCTCGTCGCCAACGCAAAGCGCCTCGAACCCATCCTTCTTACAGCGGGCAGGGCGATGATGGCCGCATCGAACGGACACATAGGCCGCGCGGACGGTGCGGGGCTGGTGGTTGCGCTCCAGTTCGTCAAGCCAGGTACGATCGATCCCGACCCAGAGCTTGCCTTCGAGGTCGTTTCGAAGTCTATCGAGCAGGGCGTGATGCTATTCGCGCCGGTCGGCGTCGGCGGAGGCGCGATCAAGATCAACCCGCCGCTGGTCATCGACGAGCCGACCCTCCGCGAAGGCCTCGACGTCCTCGCCGCCATCGTGGCGGGTATGGTGGTATAGCGAACAGGGAACAGGGAACAGGGAACAGGACTCCCTCTCCTGGGACAGAGGGCCGGGGTGGGGGCGTGTCCCTTGCCTTCTAACCTCTAACTTCCAACCTCTAACCTCTAGACGAGCCGCTTCTCCAGCGTCAACTCGGTGCGGCCCTCCATGAACTCATAGCGGACCTCATCCATCACGAGCCTCATGAAGCAGATGCCCATGCCGCCTTCGGCAGCGGTGGTATAGGTGGGGGTGGGAACGGCCTGTGGGTCGAACTCAGCGCTGTGGTATCGCAGCTTGACTACCAGCTTCCCTTCGTGCTGGTGGCAGTGCACCTCGATAGTCTCGCCGCACTCCGCGCCGTGCCGCAGCGCGTTGGACACGGCCTCTCCGACCGCCAACCTTATGTCGCCCAGCGCCACCTGATCGAAGCCCATACAGCGCGCGAACTGGTAGACCTGGTCGCGAGCGGCCCTGCAGGCGCCTGTTTCCCTCTGCACCGCGAACAGGCACGGTTCAACGATCACCGGCGCCACGGCTGCCACGCCCGGCCTCTCTTCCACCGGGGGAATTCGAAAGAGATGCTCGAAGCCGGAGATGGTGAGCATGTGGTCGAGGTGCGTGCTCATGGAGATGATATTGAGCCGCCGTCCGATCTTCTGTCCTCTCAGCGCCGCGCCGATCAGAACGCTCAATCCGCTGCTGTCAACGAAGGTCACGTCCTTCAGGGCGAGATCGACCCTGTCGTCGCATTTCTCCAGGGCGCTGCTGAGAATCGATTCAAACGCGGTGCAGCCATCGTGATCTAGTTCCCCCGAAGCTCGAACGGTCGGCGGAATAACATCATCAAGCGTGACTTGGAAGCTATCAACTCGCATACTACCGAGCCCCTGACCAGTTTCTCGCCATCATTATATCACATCTCTGGTGTAATACAAGTATATGCCGTCAAGTGGTCGCGCTTCGTTCAACAACCTCTGCTATTGACACGAGTGCCCAAATCGCTAATAATGCCAGGTATGGCAATGACTTCACGACAGCGGCTTCTGGCCGCGATGAGATTCGAGAAGGTGGACAGGGCGCCCGTCGCATCGTTCGGGCTGGGCAGACTCGACCCGAACTCGTCGATCGCGCGCGAGCTGATCGCCCGAATCGACCCGTTCATCGAAGCCGGCGTGCCGGGCGACATCTACTACGGTTCGGCGTGCCAGCGACAGACGCAGACCGAGGATGACGTGACCACAACCGTCATCAAGACCCCCCTCGGCGACCTGACCCAGCGCACCCAGGTCACGTCGGTCACCTCCGCCCGCATCGAGTTCCCACTCAAGACGCCGGAGGATGTCGAGAGGTATCTCGCCATCGAGTAAGTCGCGCCGGAGGTTGACGCGAGCGCGTTCCACAAGAGAAAGGCCGAAATCGGCGAGGACGGCCTTGTGCTTGCAGGAATTCCCACGCCGATCGTGCTGCCCGCCGTTCTGCTCAGCCCCGAAACGTTTTCCCTGTGGTGGGCCGACTACCCCGAGCTGATGCTCATGCTGACGAATCTGTTCGCCGCGCGCGTCTACGATTGGACCGACCGGCTCTGCAGGGCCGGAGTTGACGGTTTCAGGCTGATCGGGGGCGAATACGCCAGCGTGCAGCTCGGTCCGGCCGGCTTCGACGCGCTCGCGCTCGAACAGGACCGGGGACTTGTCGATATCATCCATCGCCACGGCGGGATAGCCTACTACCACAACCACGGCCCGGTCATGCGCTTCATGACCCGGTTCGCGCATATTGGAATGGACGCGCTCGATCCGCTGGAGGCGCCGCCGTGGGGCGACGCGGACCTGCGCCGCGCCCGCGAGCTGTGCCCGGACTCAGTCGCGTTTGTTGGAAACATCGATGACATGGAAATAATGGAGAAGCTGCCGTTCGAGCGGATAGAGCCGATCGCCCGCGAGAGGCTCGAATCCGCCGGCGACAGAGGCTTCATCCTGGGAGGCACCGCCTCCGGGACATGGACTGAGAGAGCCGCCCGCAACTTTATGAGGCTGGTAGACGTATCTGAATCGGTACTCGTAATACCTGGAGGGTATCCTACGATGCTTGGCAGGAAGCTGAGCAGGGGGCTCATAGCGGTTGTTGTGCTGATGGTGGTCGCGGCCGTGCCGATCTGCCTGTGGCAGCGGCATCGCGCGGTCAGCCAGGTCGAGGCCGTCAGCAAGGCGTTCCTGACTGCGGCTAGCCGGTTCGATCTCGTAGCCCTGCGCGACTGCGTGACCGATGAGGGCCGCGCCACAATGCCGGCCTACTACACGTGCATCGCGGCACACAAACTTAGCGAGCTGAACCGCGACGTCCGAATCAAGATCCGCCTCCGGGTAACCGACGTGCGGATTGGCGTCGGCGAAGCCAGGGCCCGCGTCAAGCGTGAGGTGACCGAGCGCGGCACGCGCCTCGGAAAACCCGTTCATACCGACATCCGCGACGAGTGCACGGTCATCTGCGTCTACGACGGCCGCCGCTGGCTGGTCGATCTCGACCGCACGCTCAAGGACGAGAAGTCACCCGTAGCCAACATCAGGCTCTTCAAGGAATGCCGGATCAAGTGAGTATCATCTACCGGGCGAGCCACGTTCTGTCGATGACGGGTTCCGGTCCCACCCAGAACGCCGAGGTCTGGGTCGAGAACGGCCGCATTCGCGAAGTGGGGCGGGGGATCGCCGCCGCTCACCCCAACCTCCCCGTCCGCGATCTCGGCAAAGCCGCCCTGCTGCCCGGCTTCGTCAACGCCCACTCGCACGTCGAATACACATTCACCCGCGGCCCGCGCGACGGCATGAGCTTCTGGGACTGGATCGAGTCCGTCGGTTTCCGACGGCACAGAACACCGCCCCGCGAGCTGCTGGCCGCGTCCGCTCGCCTCGGTGTCGCGCAGTGCGCGTCTTCGGGCGTGACGTGCTTCGGCGACTGCTCGTATTCCGGCATTGCTGCTGAAGCCATCGACGCGCTCGGCGCTCGCGGCGTGGTCTTCAAAGAGCTGTTCGGGCAGAGCATGGGCAGCGACTACCCCGCGCGCGTCCGCTCGGTCCTGGACGAGGCCCAGGCCCTGCAGAGCAGAGCTTCTGAGCGAGTTTGTATAGGAATCTCGCCCATGCTGTATACACGACCAACCTCGACGTATTCAAGTTGTGCGCCGAATCCTGTGCTAAGTTGAACATGCCCACGTGCGTCCATATCGCCGAGACCGACGCCGAAGCGCAATACACAGTCAGCGGCACGGGGCCAATCGCGGACCTGCGGCGCAGGCAGGGCTACGAGCCCATGGTCAGCGGCAAGCGGCCTGTGCGGGTGCTGGAAGACGCCGGGCTGCTCCGAGGCGGCACGCTGCTCGCCCACTGCGTCCATCTCGAAGATGACGAAATCGAGCTCATTGCAGCATCGGGCGCCGGAGTCGCGCACTGCCCGCGCTCGAACGCGTATCTCGGCGCGGGCGTTATGCGGCTTGGCCGAATGCGCCAGGCGGGCGTTCGAACCGGCCTCGGTACAGACAGCGCCGCAAGCTGCCTTACGCTCGATTTCTTCGAGGAAATGCGCTTCGCGCTCGGCCTGCATCGCGCCTTTGCGGAGGACGCCGGCGCGCTGTTGGCGAAGGATGTGCTTGAGCTGGCTACCGCGGGCGGCGCGCAAGCGCTCGGTCTGGACGACCGAATCGGTCGCCTGGAACCCGGCATGCGGGCGGACATGATCGCGATCGATCTCGGGTCAATGCTGCCCGGCGAGGACGTGCACCTGGCGGTCATATCGCGAACGCCCGCGGACGTGAAGCTGCGGCTGGTCGATGGCGTCGAGCTCGAGCCGGACGTCGAGGGCCGCGAATCAGAGCTTCGGGAGTTGATGGAGCATCAAACGCGTGAGTAAGAAGTGGTTCACGACGGCGGTGGTCGCGGTCACCGGTGCGGCAATAGTCTACGCGCTGTTCCGGTTCAACTACGGCCCCAACAGCGGCAGCTATGGCACGTACCTGCTCGTCAACATGATCGGGCTGCTTCTCGTGCCCATGCTGGCCATCTTTCTCGTCTTTCGCGCCGACGCCGACGCGTTCGGGTTCGCTCCGAGCGCGTCCCGGAAGGCCTGGATCTGGGCAGGCGTGCTGTTCGCCGGCCTGTTCGTGCTCATGCTAATCGCCGCGCGCTGGCCGCGGTTCCAGGACTACTATCCCATCTTCCGGCGGTTCACCGAGTTCGGTCGGTTCGGCGCCTATGCCACGGCGTTTGGGGACTATCCTCGCGCCAACCCGTTCTTTGCCGCGCCGTGGGTGCTGGTCTTCGCGGAGCTCAGCTACGGCCTGTACCTGTTCTGCTGGGAGTTCTTCTTCAGGGGCTATCTCCTTTTCGGCCTGCAGAAGTCGCTGGGCTCGATCGCCGCAGTGCTGCTGCAGGCGGCGGCGTTCGGCCTCATGCACTACGGCAAGCCGGAGATGATCCCCTCGTTCGGCGCGGGGATCATCCTGGGAGTCCTCGCGCTGTATGCGAAATCGTTCGTGCCCGGGTTCGTGCTGCACTGGGCCGCCGCGGTCAGTTTCGACGTGCTCATCATCGCCGCCCGGCACCGAGGCGGTTGACAAACGCGGGGTTTTGGCTATATACTGCTTGAACGTTTGTAACTGGAGGCCGAGGGTGGAAGGTATCCGTTTGGAAACCGGTGTCAAAGACATCGATGGAATGAAAGTCCTCGACGTGGCGGGCGAGATCGACGTCTATACCGCCCCGCAGTTCAAAGAGGCGGTCAACGGCATCATCGCCGGCGGCCAGAAGCATCTCATCATCGACATGAGCGACGTGACGTATATGGACAGCAGCGGTTTCGGCACGCTTCTGTCGGCCACCAGGCGGCTTCGGCCCCAGGGCGGCACCATCAATCTGGTGAAGTGCAACACATCCATCGACCGGATCCTGCGGATTACCCGCCTCAACACGGTCTTCGCCACGTACGACAGTATCGGCGACGCTATCTCGGCCACTCAGGCGGTGTAGGCGCGTCATTTCGTCATTCTGAACTCGGTTCAGAATCCACAGCGCCGGCGTCTGGATGCTGAATCAAGTTCAGCATGACAGTCTTCGCGGTGAACTCGTATTTCGTATCTGTGTATTTGGTCATTGTCCGTAGGTTCGCACCAACCCCATTACCTTGCCCAGTATTCGCACGTCTTCTCGGGCGAGCACAATGGGCTCGTAGCTCGGGTTGGCGGGCAGCAGCCTGGCGGGCCGGCTGGACTTGTCGAGTCGCTTCACGGTCGCCTCATCACCAATCAGCGCCGCCACAATCTCGCCGTTGTCGGCAGTCGGCTGGCTGCGCACTATTATCGTGTCCCCGTCGCAAATGCAGGCCCCGATCATACTGTCGCCCCTAACACGGAGCGCGAACAGCTCCTCCGCCTTCGCGGCCATCCCGGCGGGCACGGGCACGTAGCCTTCCACGTTCTCGACCGCCAGCAGCGGCGCCCCCGCGGCGATCGCGCCAAGCAGCGGGACGGTCACGCCAATGCTTCGAGTCAGAAAGCTTCCTGAAGCATCGGGGACTTCCTGCTCCGTGGCGTGGGCTGTCAGCAGCCTTATGCTTCGCGAGGTGCTCTCGCGCTCGATGTAGCCCTTTTTGGCGAGCGCGTCGAGGTGGATCGTGACGCCTCTCAGGCTGGAAATCCCCAGCGCCTTGCCGAGCTCGCGTATGGAGGGCGGGTAGCCCTTGCGCGCCGCGAACTCGCGTATAGTCTCCAGCACCTCCCGCTGCCGTGCGGTAAGTTCTTTGCTCATTTCACACCTCTCAACCATAGTATATACTAGACGCGGGTCTACTGTCAAGTGGAGTGTGGAGAGCGAAGAGCCAAGAGCCGGGAAGCTGCGAGTTACGAGTTACGAGTTGCACGGTCAGCGAATCGTTTTTCGGCGAAACAGTTTCACGCTCAACTCGTGCGTGGGCGGAAACTGTTTTGCGCGTTTTGACTTATTGCGGAAGCGCAGCTCGTCGGGAAGAGCGCAGCGGACGGTTTCGGGATTTGGGCTGTGCACACTCCTGGGCCTGCTGCTTCGGAGCAGGGCTCTGGACGGGCCAGGCTGGGTGCAGGTTCGAAATCCCGAAACAGCGCACAGCGCCATGGAGTCTGCCGACGGTGCCGGCTACTGGTGGTTGATTTTTCCCTTCCATAATTACAAGACGACAAGTAGGCCGAATTTCACGCAAATTTCCGAGATATTTCAGTTAAATGTTGTTCACAGACCGTGGAGGGCGGAGAGTTGAGAGTGGAGAGCGAGGAGCGGGAGAGGGTTTGGCACAAGGACGCAGGCTCGCTGCGGGAACTTGGCTCAGCGGTCATCTCTCACTCTGTGGAGATCGGCGTTCCCGCAGCATAGAACCCTCAAATCTCGAAAGACCCAACGCACAACAATGTCACTCTGCTGCTCGGCCGACCTCAGCCTCAAGTCTGTGCGGTCATCTCAGCAAAAACCCGCAGAATGTCTTCCATGTATAGATCCACGTCGATACTGTCAATGTCAGGTTTGAGAACGATGCCCCTAAAGGAGACACCCTGAACAGTCTTCTCTACTCGCAGGTTCGTGTAATTGCGGTTTCCATTGCGGTCATCTCTGACACCTACAAAGACGAGGTTCTCCTTCGGGTATCATCTTTGCCAGCGTCTTGCCAGCAACGCCTAGACTATAGCTGGTTCTATGCTGTTTGTGGAAGAACCTGGCATTCTGACCACAGGCCTCCCTGAAGCGACCGAACACATCTTCCAGGAAGGCATTGTCATACTCGGGCATTACAGCCGCAGCGCGCAACCTAGCATAGTCTTTCTGAGTCGGCTCTGATTGAGAGAACATGCCGCAACAGGCTTGTACGTATTCATCGCTTGCCTGTAGATCGAGAGCCTTCTCCAGATTCCGGTAACCGAGCCATCCAAGTCGAGGCTTTGCCGCATCGTACACATCGTTGCCAGCTTCATCCAGCAGGAGCGGCAAGTTGTCTGTTTTACCTACATCGGCATCAGCGAAGAATGCGTGCCTCGCATCGTCCCAAGTCAGTGCAACGAAATGGAACCGGTCCTCACTAAGCGACATCAGTCCAAGATCATTGATGATCCGCAGTATCTCGGGTTTTCTAAGATGTCGAGGCTTGTGGCTGTAGTCACGCAGTTGCCTTCTGTATGCGGCAAACAGAGGCTCTGGCTCAACAACTTCATTCTTGCTGGAGATCGGGTTGCTCAAAGCCTTGGCAAATCTGTGCTTAAGTGAAATCTGACCGTTGATCGTGCTGTTGAAGCCGGGCGACATGCCACTGCTATTGCTTCCCATGCTAAACTGGTAGCATATGGCTTTACCAATCCGCCTTCTTCTGCGAGGTGAAATCGTGTCGATGCCGGCGAGGTCAGCCACGAAGTCTCATTCCGAAGGAACTCCTCAAAGTGCCGTACTTCTTCAACTCTATCTGAAACGCAATCGAGAAGCTCTTCGTAGCTCAGGGAACGGTCATCAAAGGTCATTTGTCAGCATTCCAATCATACGTACCTGTAGTGCTTGCTTGCTGGTCATGTTCCTCTCCAGCCCTACCGACCCACTCGTCGTCGAACTTGGGTGTCACGGAAGACCCGATGCGAACCAGCGCGATAATCCAATACACGGCCAAGCCGCTTGCGTGGACTATTCCTCGGCGGGGGCCGAGATTCCTGCCGAGGGGTGTGCGTGAGCACGCGCCGTTTCCCAATCCCCGCTCGTTCCTGTATAATGAACCCAGCATGATAGTTGGCAGCAGGGGCAGTGCGCTGGCGCTGCGGCAGACGGGGATCGTGGTCGAGGCGGTCGAGAGGCTCAATCCGGGGGTGAAGTGCCGGATCGAGGTTATCAAGACGACCGGCGATAGGATTCTCGATAAGCCGCTGGCGAAGATCGGCGACAAGGGGCTGTTTGTCAAGGAGATCGAGGCGGCGCTGATTGCCGGTGAGATCGATTTCGCCGTGCACAGCGCGAAGGACCTGCCTTCGGAGATGGATGAGCGCCTCTGTATCGCGGCGTTTCCCGAGCGGGAGCCTGCGACGCGCTGGTCTCGGATGCGCTGGTGTCGAAGATGGGACGAAGCCGGGCGGGCGATGGATCTGCCCCAGCGCGCGCGGGTCGGCACGAGCAGCATGCGGCGGCGGGCGCAGTTGCTCGCAGTTCGGCCTGATCTGGAGATCATCGACCTGCGCGGCAATCTCGACACGCGGCTGCGGAAGCTCGATGAGGGATGCTGCGACGCGGTCGTGCTTGCGTGTGCGGGGCTCGTGCGGATGGGGTTGGCGGGGCGGTGTTCGGGATTTCCACTGCGTTCAGATCCCGAAACACCTGTGTACGTGCTGCCCTATGAGATATGCCTGCCCGCCGCTGGCGCAGGGGGCGCTTGGCGGTGCAGTGCAGGGCGGGCGATCCGGCGTGTGAGGCCGTTGCGAAGCTGGATTCGCCGGTGACGCGCGCATGCGTGACTGCCGAGAGGGCTCTATTGAGAGGGCTTGGCGGCGGTTGTCAGACGCCGATTGCGGCGCTTGCGAGGGTCTTGGGCGGCGAGTTGATGATGGACGCGCTTGTGGCGGCGGTGGATGGATCGAGCATTGTGCGGAAGTCGGCGACGGTCCTGCTGGGCCAGGACTTGCAGTCTGGCCGAACAGTGAGGTGGAACTCGGCAACAGACTTGCCGAGGAACTGCTCGACTCGCCCGCGAAGCAGTTGCTGGAGGCGGCGCGAGAGGGTGTCCCGCCGAACATAGGAGCGGCTTGAGTAGTGATAATCGACGTTGACGTGCTTGTGCTGGGGACGGGGATCGCGGGATTGAGCTTCGCTTTGAGGGCGTCCGAGCACGGGCGCGTCGCGGTCGTCACCAAGAAAAGCGACACGGAGTCCAACACCAACTACGCCCAGGGCGGGATCGCGGCCGTTATGGACGCGCACGATTCCTTTGAATCCCACATTCGCGACACGCACGTTGCGGGCGCGTTTCTGTGCCACGACGACGCGGTCGATATCCTCGTCAAGGAAGGGCCGGACCGCGTGCGAGAGCTGGTCGATTTCGGCGTCAGGTTCACCCACGCCCGCCGCACGCATAATCCCATGCATCTTCACCTCGGCCGCGAGGGCGGTCACTCCGCGCGGCGCATCGTCCACGCCGCCGACCTGACCGGCCGCGAGATCGAGCGGGCGCTGGTCGGCAATGTCAAGCGCAACCAGGACATTCGCGTGTTCGAGCACGATCATGCCATCGATCTCGTTGCCGAGGCTGATGTGTGCCGGGGGGCCTACGTGCTCGATTCCGAGACCGGCGATGTGATGAGCATTCGGGCGAAGGTGGTGATGCTTGCGACCGGCGGCCTTTCGCGCGTGTATCTGCACACGACCAACCCCGAGATCGCGACGGGCGACGGCGTGGCGATGGCGTATCGCGCGGGCGCGAAGATCGCGAATATGGAGTTCATTCAGTTCCATCCGACCACGCTGTATCATCCCAGCGCGCGGTCGTTTCTGATCTCGGAGGCGGTGCGCGGCGAGGGCGGCGTGCTGAGGCTCGCGACCGGCGAGGAGTTCATGGAGCAGCTACCACGAGATGGGCAGCCTCGCGCCGCGTGACGTGGTCGCTCGCGCGATCGATGCCGAGCTCAAGAAGTCCGGCGACGAGTGCGTCTATCTCGACGTCACCCACCTCGACGCAGACTACATCAAGGAGCACTTCCCCACGATCTACGAGACGTGCCTGTCGGTGGGCATCGACATTACCACGGATTGGATTCCCATCGTGCCCGCGGCGCACTACGCGTGCGGAGGCGTGCTGACCGATACCGAGGGCCGCACGTCGATTGCCAACCTCTACGCGTGCGGCGAGGTCACCTGCACGGGAGTTCACGGCGCGAACCGGCTCGCCAGCAACTCGCTGCTGGAGGCGATTGTGTTCGCGCGCAGGGCGGCGATCGATGTGCAGAAGCGCATCGGCGGGATAAGCCGCGGCGAGATCGAGGAGTTCCCCGTCGAGCAGCACGAGCGGCGGGTGCCGTTCGACGCTGGTTACCGACCTGACGACTCGGCTGCGCACGGCGATGTGGAAGTATGTCGGGACGGTGCGCACGAATGAGCGGTTGGCGAAGGCGCTTGGGGCCGTGCGTGAGATCAAGGCGCGCGCCGATGAGCTGTATTCGACGGGCCTGCTCACCCAGCCGCTGCTTGAGTTGCGCAATATGGCGCTGACGGCCGAGCTTATCATCCTGTCGGCCCAGTCGCGTAAGGAGAGCCGCGGGCTGCACTATAACACGGACTACCCCGACCTCGACGACGCCAACTTCAAGCACGATACGGTGCTGGTGACGAACGGCGACGGCGACGCGGAGATGGTGGCGGCGGATGAAGCGGTAAGGTCTATCTCGTCGGCGCGGGGCCGGGCGATCCGAAGCTGCTGACCCTTCGTGGGGCGGAGCTGATCGCGCGCGCGGATGTGATTGTCAACGACCGCCTCGCAAACCCTCGCCTGCTCAAGCTCGCGCGGCCGGACGCGGAGATCGTGTATGTGGGCAAGGCGTCGCGTGAGCATACGCTGCCGCAGGTGGAGATCATCGGGGTCATCATCGAGCGCGCCAGGCAGGGGAAGATGGTCGTGCGGCTCAAGGGTGGGGATCCGTTCGTGTTCGGGCGGGGCGGTGAGGAAGCCGAGGCGCTTGCGGCAGGCCGGGATCGAATTCGAGGTCGTGCCGGGGATCAGCTCGGCGATTGCCGCGCCGGCCTACGCGGGGATTCCGGTTACGCATCGGGGCGTCGCGTCGTCGTTTGCGGTCATCACGGGACACGAAGCGCCTGACAAGCCTGAGAGCGATATCAGATGGGACAAGCTCGCCACCGGCGTGGATACGCTCGTGTTTCTGATGGGCGTGGAGAGGCTGCCGGAGATCGTGCGGGCGCTCGTGGATAACGGGCGGCCGGCGGAGACGCCCGCGGCGCTCGTGCAGTGGGGAACGCATCCGTCGCAGCGGACGGTAGTTGGTACGTTGGCGGATATTGTCGATAGGGTGCGCGAGGCGGGACTGACCGCGCCGGCGGTGACGGTCGTCGGAGAGGTCGTGCGGATGCGGGAGGCGATCTCGTGGTTCGAGCGCCGGCCGCTGTTCGGGAAGCGCGTGATTGTGACGAGGGCGGAGAGTTCCGCGGGTGTGCTGACGGAGCAGCTCGAAGAGCTTGGGGCGGAGGTCGATGAGTTTCCGGTGATCAAGTTCGTGCCGCCGCCGGATTATGGGCCGCTGGATCGCGCGATTTCGGAGCTTGCGTCGTTCGATTGGATCGTGTTCACGAGCGCGAATGGGGTGGAGTGGTTCGTGAGGCGGCTTGAGGAGCTTGGGCTCGATGTGCGCGCGATGGCAGATGCGAAGCTCGGCGCGATTGGGCCGAAGACGGCTGGTGCGCTGCGCGATCTGAGGCTGAAGGTCGATTATGTGCCGTCGGAGTATGTGGCGGAGGCGGTTGTGCGGGAGTTCCCCGAGGATCCGTTGGGCAAGCGCGTGCTGATTCCAAGCGCGCTGGAGGCTCGCGAGGAGTTGCCAGAGGGATTGCGCGGGCGTGGGGCGGAGGTCGTGGTCGCGCCGGCGTATATGACCGTGACGGATGAATCGAGCGGGGAGGCGCTGCGGAAGCGTCTGGAGGAGCCGGTGGATGTGATCACGTTCACCAGCGCGTCCACGGTCAACAGCTTCTTCGCGCTGATCGGCGATACGAGGCTGCCGGAGGGCGTGATTGCCGCATGCATCGGGCCGATAACGGCTGAGGCCGCGCGTGGGCACGGATTGGGCAACGTAGTGGTTGCATCTGAGTATACGATTGAAGGACTTGTAGCCGCACTGGCATGATAAGCATTAGCAAGCTCTATTGTGATAGATCCACCTGGGGCGATACGCTGCGATACGAGACGCCGTTTGCCGAGCGGAAGCCGATCGTCGTCTGGAACTGCACGCGGCGGTGTAACCTCAAGTGCGTGCACTGCTACTCGCAGTCGTGCAACGAGCAATACGAAGGCGAACTGAGCAACGGCGAAGCGCGCGAGATGATCCGGGACCTGGCGGCGTTCGGGGCGCCGGTGCTGCTGTTCTCGGGCGGCGAGCCGCTGATGCGGCAGGATCTGTTCGAGCTTGGCGCCTACGCGCGGGAGCTCGGGCATGCGGCCGGTGATCTCCACCAACGGCACGCTGATCACGAAGTCCGCCGCGGCGAAGATCAAGGAGATCGGCTTCGCGTATGTCGGGATAAGCCTGGATGGAGTGGGGGAGACCAACGATACGTTTCGGGGTCAAGGGCGCGTTCGACGCGGCGATGCGGGGCTTTGAGAACTGCATAAGTATCGGGCAAAAAGTTGGACTGCGCTTGACAATGACGAAGGGCAATGTCAAGGATTTACCCGCAATCTTTGACCTCATCGAAGCAGACTAGGATTCCCCGCGCATGCTTCTACCATCTTGTATACACCGGCCGCGGGGCGGGGATAGTCGAGGACGATCTGACCGCCGAGGAGACGCGCGCCGCATTCGACCTCATACTCGACCGTTCGATGGATCTGCACCGGCGCGGGATCGAGAAGGACATCCTGATGGTCGATAACCACTGCGACGGCGTGTATCTCTACATGCGGCTGCTCAAGGAAGACCCCGAGCGGGCGAAGCAGATGTACGCGCTGCTGGAGGCCAACGGCGGGAACGCATCAGGAGTGGCGATTGGATGCGTGGATAACCTTGGGAACGTTCATGCCGATCAGTTCTGGCAGTCGCACACGTTCGGCAACGTGCGCGAGCGGCCGTTCTCGGAGATATGGACGGATACGTCCGATCCGATCATGGCCGGCCTCAAGGACCGCAAGCCGCTGCTCAAGGGCCGATGCGCGCAGACCAACTGCAGGTGGATCGACGTCTGCAACGGCAACTTCCGCGCGCGAGCGGTCGCGGTCTACGATGATCCCGTGGATGCAGGACCCGGCGTGCTATCTGACGGATGGGGAGATAGCGAGATAGTCATCAGTTGTCAGTCGTCAATCATCAGGCAGGAATGCCTCTGGGCAACAACATTACGGCGCAGAGCAGAAGGAAAAGCTGCCAGTTATGCATAAAGAGGCTAGAGACTGTGGCAGGAAGCCGTTTGCCACCGCCGGGAGGATGACTTGATAGACCTATCCGACATCGCCGCGAGGCTGGACGCCGATGAGAGGCTCAAGCTCACCTATCGGTTACCGATCAGCTCAGGCAGCGGAGCAGTCAGGTATGAGACCCGCACGGCGAGGCTCCTCGACGTTGCGGAAGACAAGAACCTGCTCTACGTGCGCCATGAAGGCGAAGTGATCTGGGTCAAGCTCGACGAGGCCGTGGAGGTTCTGCCCGACAGCCAGGCGTAAGCAGGCGGCAGACCATCGATCATTGGTGATCGGTCCTGAGAAGGCCTGCCGCCCTGGAGGTTACGCTTCACTAGGTACCACGCGTTTCGCCCCCTGTCAAGTGCTAAATATACCTGATTTTGCCCGTACGCACCGATGTTTCGGGATTTGGGCTGTGCGCAGCCTCGACGCCGATCACTTCGTATCAGGCTCAGCGTATATCCCGACTGCCGCGCATGTCCGAAATCCCGAAACAGCGGTCTTGCTGTACGCAGGGGTGTTTCGGGATCTGGGCTGTGCGCAGCCTCGACGCCGATCACTTCGTATGGGGCTCAGCGTATATCCCGACTGCCGCGCATGTCCGAAATCCCGAAACAGCGGTCTTGCTGTACGCAGGGGTGTTTCGGGATTTGGGCTGTGCGCAGCCTCGACGCCGATCACTTCGTATTGGGCTCAGCGTATATCCCGACTGCGGCGCATGTCCGAAATCCCGAAACAGCGCAGAGTTGAAAGTAGCAAGTTGGGACCTGTCCGACCCCCTGGCGTTCCAACTCTCCAACTTGCAGCTTTCCAACTGGTAAGAACACCGGTTTTGTCCTGCCAAGAGAACACAATCCGTGTCAAATTCGTCTTATAAGTGTAGGAAGCTCTTAGGTAACGACAGCCGGCCGCTGAGGCCGCCCCGCCAAAGCCGCGTTATTAGTGATGAGATGCGGTTTGCCGCAGTAGAGCTTGCGAGCAAACCAGTCGGTGAATAACGCGGCTGGGATGACAGGACGACAACAGAACGCATCGCGACCGGCCCATGACTTGCGAAGGAGGTGCGGTCAGATGCGAGCTACTCGTCTGCTGCTCAGCCTGATTGTAACCCTGGCCGCGCTGCTGCTTCTTGCTGTACCACTTGCAGCCCTTACGAACGACAGCGTCGCCTTCTTCAGGGAGTCGGTCTCCGGCGCATCGGTCTGCGTCATCCAGGTCGACCTCAACGATCCCACCGTGCGAATCGACGTCGGACTCCCGGCCAGAGGCATCGCGCACAGCGAGTCGTTTGCAGCCTTCATGAAGCGCCACACGCCCCTGGCGGCGGTGACGGGCGTCTATTTCGACCTGCGCACACTGCGCCCCACCGGAACGATCGTGACCGGCGGGAAGACGGTCCACGTAAGCCACATCGGCACCGCGGTCTGCTTCACGCCGGGTAACAGGGTCACATTCGTGGACGCGAAGCCGGGGGAGTCGTGCGACCTGAGCACGGCGGAGTGCGGTTTTCGCACTGGACCGAGGCTGCTGGCCGGCGGCCAATACGCGCTCAATCCTCGCGCGGAAGGCTTTCGCCACCCGGGCCTGTATGGGGCCAGAACGCGGATGGCGCTCGGGGTCACCTCCCATAACAAGCTCCTGCTCGTGCTGGTCCGCACGCCGGTCACGTTCTCCAGGCTTGCGACCGTTATGAAGGCTCTGGGCGCGACGGACGCGGTCTGCCTGGATGGCGGTACGTCGTCGGCCATGTATTACATGGGCACCATCATCAAGAGCCCCGGCAGGCAGCTTACGAATGTGGTCGAAGTGCTGCGGAGGACACGCTTCGATACGACCGCCAGCCCAGCCAGCGCGAACTCCACCACACCGAATGGCGGTCTACTCAGCGCCAGCGGGGTACCGGGTTCCGCGGTACCGGCGCGCTTCGATACGACGGCCAGCCCAGCCAGCGCGAACTCGACCACACCGAATGGCGGTCTACTCAGCGCCAGCGGGGTACCGGGTTCCGCGGTACGGGCGCGCTTCGATACGACGGCCAGCCCAGCCAGCGCGAACTCGACCACGCCGAATGGCGGTCTACTCAGCGCCAGCGGGTCGCGCTTCGATACGACCGCCAGCCCCGGTCTGCTCAGCGCTTACGGTGTATCTGCTCCTGGGGAGGCAGACAACAGCATGGCGGCAGCAGTTCAGACGGGAACGGTCGTGATCGCGGTCTCCGCTCCGCGCGAGTGGCAGCCGCCCCTGGTGGTGCACGCCGGCAGGCTCGTAGCATTGGGGCAGAGCCTGGATTATGAACCGGCTGCCATGCTCTCCGACCCGATCAAACTACGCCTTTCCAAGGGTCTCCATACCCTCTTCCCAGTCAACAGGACATAGCTCGCCGGTCTGCAGCGCCTTGATGACGCGCAGGACCTCGTCCACGTTGCGGCCGACGCTGAGGTCGTGCACGACCTGGTAACGCAGCTTGCCCTCCGGGTCTATGACGAAGAGCCCGCGAAGCGCGATCCCCTCGCCCTCGAGGAGCACGCCGTATTCCTTGCTGACCTCCTTGGTTATGTCGGAGATCATCGGGTAACGTATATCGCCGATCTTCTCCTTCCAGGCCAGGTGCGTGAACTTGCTGTCGATGCTGGCGCCGAGCACCTCCGCGCCAAGCGCCTCGAACTCGTCGAGACGTTTGCTGAACGCCGTCACCTCCGTCGGGCACACGAACGTGAAATCGAGAGGCCAGAAGAAGAGAACGAGCCACTTGCCCGCGTAGTCGCTCAGCTTCACTTGCGTGAACTGCTGATCGATAACGGCTTCGGCCGCGAAATCAGGGGCCTGTTGTCCAACTTGAACCATATCGGTATCCTCCGATGAGTTTGCTACGGTGTGTATATACCCATATTGCTGGGGTTTCATCGTTGACACAGGCCCGCGCACATGGTAACTTGCAGTTGGGATGGTACAAGCTATGCGTGTTTTGAGAGCAATCTTCCTCGCCGTTGTCATCGCCGGTTCTGCGCTGTGCGCGAGCGCGAACACGTGGCATTTCACGGTCACCGCCGATCAGCGCGGGTTCGACGCGGTCTACGATCAGTTGCTCGTTCAGATGATTGGTGACATCGGCGGGCAGGGCGCGTTCCAGGTGTCGCCGGGCGATATCGACCCGCCCGCGAACCTGCGATACCGTATCGACGCGCGGATGGGCCCGACCGCGATCTGGTTTCCGGGCGTGGGCAATCACGAGGAGGAGACCGCCGATGACATGACCTGGCTGCGCGCCGAGTATAACACCGGAAACGCCGGCCGGCCGCCTCTGAGGAGCTATACGCTCGCCAACGGCCCCGCCGGATGCGTGGAGACTACCTTCGCCTGGGACTACGGCAACGCGCACTGCATCATGCTCAACGAATACTGGAACGGCGGGACCGCCCCGGGCAGCGACGTTGCCACCGACGGCGACGTTGTGCCGCAACTGCGTGCCTGGCTTGCCGCCGATCTTGCCGCCACCAAAAAGCCGATCATCTTCGTCTTCGGCCACGAGCCTGCCTATCCCCAGAACCGGCACATAGGCGATTCGCTTGACGCGTATGTGGCCAACCGGGACGCGTTCTGGAACCTGTTGGAGAGCGATGCGCGTGTGAAAGCCTACATCTGCGGTCACACGCACTATTACTCGAAGTATCAGAAGCCGGGCGGGCGCGTGTGGCAGATCGACGTCGGCGATGCCGGCAACGATACCGACAGCAATGGCAAGACGTTTCTGGACGTCGTCATAAGCGACAACCAGGTGCGGTTCGATGTGTGGCGGGACCCGACCAGCAGTGGCACGTTCTCGCTTGCCGAGACAATCTTGCCTCCCGCGCCGCCGGTGCCCGCTGCTACGCCGTCTCAGGCGAAGAACCAGCCCAACGGCACACTCATTGAGCTTCCGGCGGTGGTGTCGGCGTCGTTTCCCGACTTCTTCTACGTCGAGGACACCGCGCGCACGTCGGGGATTCGGGTCAACATGGCCGGGCACGTGCTTTCCGCCGGCACGTCCGTCACTTTGACCGGTGAGATCAAAACCAACTCCGACGGCGAGCGCTACATCGAGACGCCGTCCGTCAGCACGAGCGCACCTTCCCTGGTCAAGCCTGTCGGCATGACGCACAAGTCTGTTGGGGGTTCCGACTGGAACCTGGACATTCCGACCGGCGCGGGGCAGCGCGGCGTCGAGGATGCCAAGGGGCTCAATAACATCGGCCTGCTCGTCCGAGTCGCCGGCACGGTAACCTGTTCCGGTTCATCGGACTTCTACGTTGATGATGGCAGCGGTGTCGATGATGGGTCGGGCAATGTGGGCGTGAGGGTGCTCGCGCCGGGCTTTGTGATTCCAGCGGAGGGCACTTTCGTCACATTCACGGGAGTCAATTCTTGCTACAAGTCAGGCGCGCTGGTACTATCGGCAGATTCTGGCCTGTTCAGGTTTTGAGAGGAAGACGTTTACAGCCTTTAACGACTGCGTCTGGGCGGCCGGCCAATACATCGGGGCGCACGTCACCACCTACGGCATCGGCAGCGGTTTCTCCGGCGCGACTTCGGGCTCGCTTGTGGACTACGTTACCGGCGCGCCCAGCGGCGTGACGGCCACTCTGACCCAGGGCGGCGGCGTTGTGTGGCAGCCCGACCCGGTGAGCGGCGGCTCCGACTGCAGCGCCGGCACGGACGCGTACTCGACGTTCGGCGGCATCGCGAGCATGAGCGGGGTGGTTTACTACGGGTCGGCCGGGTGGTGGGTGGACGTGGAGTTCAGCGGGCTCGATCCGGCGAGATCGTACGAGTTTGCCACGAGCGCGAATCGAAACGACGCGGCGTATACCAACCGCCTCACGAAGTACACGATCTCCGGCGCGGACTCGTTCACAAACTCAAGCAGCCCGGGTGTGACGGTGTCCAACGGCGGCGCGACGAGCGCGTTCTGCACCGGCTACAACACGGTCAACGGCTACGTCGCGCGCTGGACGGGGATCAAGTCCGGGACCGACGGCAAGTTTGAGGTCCGCGCGGAAGTCGCGCCCGGAGGCGACGCGGTCAAGGCCTACACGTTCGACGTGTTCAAGCTGGCCGAGACGCTGTAGGATAGAGTCAGTCACAACTGCGCAGCGATCCGACTGCAAGGAATCTCCTCGTCACAGCCGATAATAAGCACGTGCCTAGCGCCGCGGACGTGAGCCGATGATATTCCCTTACAGAGTCAAGAACCCGCCCAAGCGATTCCCTTATGCCACGCTCTCGCTGATCGCCCTGAACCTGCTTATCTACGGGCTCACGACGCGCTGGTTCGTTTTCCTTGACGCCAAGGTGTTCGAGAACTACTGCCTGAGGTGGGAAGTCAACCCGTTCACTACGATGTTCGCCGGCCTGTTTCTGCACGTGGACGTGTTTCACATACTTGGGAACATGCTCTACCTATGGGTGTTCGGGCCGGCTGTCGAAGACAGGATGGGCGTCGGGTTGTATTTGCTGCTCTACTTTGTGGCAGGGCTCGCGGGCGATCTCGCTCAGGGCGCTTTTGCCGCCAGCAGCATGCATGGCGTGACTCCGATGTTGGGGGCTTCCGGGTGCATTATGGGTGTACTCGGGGCCTATCTGTATATGTACCCGTGGAGCCGCGTCTGCCTGTTCGGCCTTTTCATCCTCTATGTTGGCACCTTTGAGGCAGCAGCGATATGGGTGATCGGGGCGTTTGTTGCGCTCGATCTGGCGAACGGCCTGCTTGGAAGGTTGTTTGGAGTCTCAGGCGGCGTCGCGAACTTCGCGCACGTCGGCGGCGCGGTGATCGGCGGTCTGCTCGCGTGGGGCTTGGGGACAAGGCGCGATTCAGAAGAGGTGTCCAGAGTGAAGGCCGCGCACGCCGAGGCAGAGCAGTTCGGCTACCTCGATTTTGATGAGATGGAGAAGCTGATCGCCGACGCGCCGGGTGACAAGGCGCTCATAGCCGACTACGCGCGCAAGGCGACCGTCGAACGCGACTTCGAACGCATGCGGACGGCTATGGACCTCGATCTCAGGCTCTGCATAACCAACCACCCCCTCGCAATAGCCGACTACCTCTACGACGGCGGCAAGCCTCCAGTCGGTCTGACCGCTGCTGACCTGCTCTACCTTGGCAGCGAGTGCGAGCGGCTCGATAAGCCTCACGTGGCCCTTGCCATGTACGGGATGGCGGACGCGCGCAGCCCCCAGTCTGCCGATGCCGAGATGGCCTTGTTCCGCTCGGCTTCGCTGATGTGGAGGCAGACGCGTGACGGCGTGGGCGCGTCGGAGAAGCTGAGCGCGCTGCTTGCCCGGTTCCCCCGGAGCCTTCACGCGCTTGAGGCAGAGGACATGCTCTCGGTCATAGCTCGAAGCCGCGCCGCCTAGCGCGCAATGTCCACGAGGATCGTGGATAATGCGCGACCTGACCCCGGATAAAGTGCTTTAGGAGGGGTTTCCAAACCCCGAATGCACAGGCCTCACGCTCGGGAATCGGGGTCTGGAAACCCCTCCTACAACCGAGACGGAGTTCATCCGATTGCTGCTAGCCTACTCCCCGATCGTCTTGATGATCAGCCTCTTGCTTCGCCGGCCGTCGAACTCGGTGTAGAGGACCGTCTGCCACGGGCCGAGGTCGAGGCGGCCGTCGGTGATCGGCAAGATGACCTGGTGATGGGTCAGCAGGTTCTTGAGGTGGGCGTGGCCGTTGCGCTCCCCGGTGCGATGGTGGCGGTAGTCGGGCCCCTCCGGCGCGAGGTTCTCGAGCATGTCCATCGCGTCCTGCCAGATGCCGGGCTCGTTGTCGTTGACCCAGACGCCAGCGGTGATGTGCATCGCCGAGACCAGCATCATGCCCTCGGATATGCCGCTTTCGGCAAGCGCAGACTCGCATTCGCCGGTGATGTTGACGATGGCGCGGCTGGTGTTGGTGTTGAAGGTGAGGTATTTGGTGTGAGACTTCATATAACGGCTCCACGTCAGGTTGTTGGGGATATTCTACGTGGAGCGGGGGCGGGCGTCAACGCGCGTTCTGCCGGAGCCGCCCTTCGATACGCCTTCGGCTACTCAGGGCTAGCAGCCGCCGGACAAAGTGCTGTAGGAGGGGTTTCCAGACCCCGAATGCACAGGCCTCACGCTCGGGAATCGGGGTTTGGAAACCCCTCCTACAACCGAGACGGAGTTTATCCGATTGCTGCTAGCGGGTACCTGCTCCCCCAGAACTGAACAAACCGCTAACTTGCTTCTTTCAGCCCATGTTCGCGCTTTTCGGCGCGGAGAGTGGCCTCGTCGAGGGTGACCTTCTCCTCCATCCGCATCACTTCGTCGATCCGCTGGCCTCCGATACGGCAGCGGTCTTCTGAGCCGCCGCAGTCGCAGGTGTCGTTGATCAGATCACACCACTGCGTCGCGTCGCTGCAAAGCCAGTAGTCACATTCTCCCATTGCCAACTACCTCCCCGGCAAGTGAGGTCTATATGGCCGGCGCAACCAGTCTCAGCACCACCGCCGCCAGCAGCAGCGCCAGAGTTCCCACGACGCCGGCGTCCAGCGAATACAATCCCCCCGTGAACCACTGCGGTCCCTTCACATCGCTTCGCACGATGCCTCGGTCATACACGACTCCCGAATACGGAAGCCCCAGGAACGGACCGGAGGTCACGTTCCATCCGATATGAAGTCCTATGGGCAGCCAGAGCGCGCCGGTGTAGTAGCGGCTCGCGCCGGTGAGAAGTCCGAAAATGAATGCGTTGAGGGTGAACACGACGGGGATGCGGTCGGGCCTGACAAGATGGACCGCGGCGAAGACGAACGCGGAGCCGATGATCGCCGCTCCGGCCCCGAACTCGCTGTAGAGCAGGTAGAACACGTAGCCGCGCATCGCGACTTCCTCGAACACGGCGGCCCCGGCGTAGTCAGTCAGCCCTCCGCAGAACGCGGGCAGGCGATCGCGCCGCTGAGTGTCATCGACCTTTCCCACCCTGATGAACCCGGCCAATCGGCCGAGCACGAACATGACCATCACGCAGACGAACCCCAGCCCGGCGCCCCAGAGCGTGAAGCCGAGCGCGCCCGAGGTCTGATCGAGTGTCACGATCGGCAGCGGCGGGCCGTCGGCTGCGAATACGAACAGGAACGTCACTGCCAGCGTGGTTGCCGGTGGAATGATGGCTATAAGCGAAGCCAGCAATGACAGGACAGGGATCGGAGCCGAAAGAGACGATATGCGATTGTTGGCGTGCGAGCACAGCCTATAGGAGTACTTCAGCGTCAAGTGAACGGCCGCTAGATAGGCGGCCAGCTTGACGGCCATCGGTAGGACCGGCATATTATGGAATCCCCTGTGGCCAGCCGGCCCCTCCATCGGGGCCAGGCTATTTCACAACAAAGGTATTCCACAATCCCGGCCTGCTCGGCAAGGTTTTCCCAGCGAGACGGTGTTTCGGGGTCCGGCGTCGTGCGAGAGTGCCGGCCATTCGCTTCGTATTGGGTGTGTTGGATCGCCCAACGAGGCGGAATCCCTGGGCAGCGCGCTGTTCGCCTGAGAGCCTAGGGCGGAGTGCCTGGCGCTACTTCTGGCGGCGGAGGAGCAGAGGATCCCGGCGGAGGTGGATATGGAACCATCGGCTCCGGAGCTGCGCCGGGCGGCATGGGTGGCTGCATCTGCCCGGGTTGAGTGCCCGGCTGCTGCTGATTGGGCTGTGGTACGGGTTTGGGGGAGATGAACGGGTAGTCACCGAGGTTTTCGCCTGCGGCGACCTTCTTCTGCGCGACTACCTTGTTGATGCGATAGGCGTTGAATGTGCTCATCCACTCGCCGAGCGTATACTGCCCCTGGCTCATCGCATGCGGGAGCACGCAATCATAGACCTTGCCCTCGTTGTCGGCGTATCTGAACTTGAGGAACACGAGGCCGTTTTTGTCCTTAGTGATCTTGGGCTTGGTTTCCAGGGTGAGCTGATCGAACGGCACCGGACCCGTCACCGCGGGGCCCGAGGCGGCAGTGTGTGCGGTGGGAGTTGGCCGCGAGGCGGGCATTCCAACGTCTTCGCTGCTGTTGCCGCAGCCGGCCAGTGTGAGAGCCAGCGCCGCGAGAGCCAGGCATAGTATGATCAGAACCGCGCATTGGGGGCGATGTGAGGTCCGCAACGACATGTTTCCTCCCGTGTGGACGTTGTCCCGGCCACTCATCGCGGCCGCCAACTGCATTATACTCCACCTGCGCTGAGAAGCACAACAGCGCCGTTGCGGAGTGCGCCGGGCCGTGCTAGAATACTCGTGCAAGCCCGGATTGTGCTCGCCGAGCACAGTCCGGTGACGGGCCGCGCGTTATTCACGAGGATCGTGAATAACGCGCGCCAGGGGGGTTATCGTGCTCGATCCGTCCCATTGGCCGGACTGGTTGCAGGCTGCAAGACTGTTCGTGGCGTTTGGGGTGACCGCCGCGCTCGGCGTTCACGCCTACAACGCGCACGTGTTGGAGTCAGTGCAGGCGGTATCGCCGCGCAAGTGGATGTACTGGCTGTATGCGATGGTGTTTCTTGCGGCCGCTGTCGCCAACTTCGCGCAGCTCGCCATCACGCTAGTCTTCAGGGACTACGCCAGAGCCGGCTTCCACCTGGGATACCTAACGATGCTGCTGGTCCTCTCGTACGTGGTCCTGCTGGCGGGAGTGAGGCGGAAAACGTAGGGCAGCGATGTGTCATGCCGAACTCGTTTCAGCATCCAGAATCGATCCCGAGACGAGTTCAGGATGACAAGGATTGTCTACTTGACTCGTCTGGCGCCGCGGTAGCGCGGGGCGTAGTAGCTTGAGTTGAGGGAGTCTACGGTGACGCCTCTGCCGTGGTTGGACGCGTGGACGAACTGGCTGTTGCCGATGTAGATCCCCACGTGCGAGATACTTCGCCTGGTCGTATGGAAGAACACCAGATCGCCGGGTTTGAGCTCGTCGCGTGAGACGGAGACTCCAAGCTTGGACTGCGCCGCGGACGAGTGCGGGAGCTGGATGCCGAACTTGGAATAGATGTATCGGGTGAATCCGGAGCAGTCGAACCCGCCGCGTCCGGTTCCGCCGCTTGTGTAGCGGGACCCGCGATAGGCAAGCGCCGTTCGAACAAGAGATGAGGAATCGCCGGCCGACTCGGCCGAGGCAACCGTATCCGCTGACCTTGCCGGCATGTCGGATCCCGGTCCAGTAGCGAGCAGAGGCCGGTAGACAAAGCCACAGACGCCGTTGGCAAGCGCGACTTTGGCCCATTTGCCGTTTCTGTAGAGCACTTTGAGGGTCGTGCCGCGCTGCAAGGTCGTGATCTTCCGGCAAGTGGTGCTCCCGCCCGCGCGCAGACACACGGCGTCGGCGTTGGTGTGCACCGTAGCCGACATCTGTACCGAGGCGGCGCGCTCTGGCGGTTCGGCTGTTTGACAGGTGTCGAACCGGGGATAGCGATGGATTTGCCGAGCGGCAGCACGGCGTTCTCGCGAAGGTGGTTTGCCTTAACGAGTTTGGCGACGGTGGTGTGGTGTTTGGCCGCTATATCCCAGAGCGTGTCACCTTGTTTGATCTTGTAGGAAGCGGCTGCGGTAGGCAATGAAGTGGAAATAAGTGCGAGTGCGACGATAAACGTCAGTATGCCTCCCTGCCCTCGTCTCCTCAATAACATCACATCCTTTCAACTACCGCCCGCCATTGTAGCGGGTATGCGGATTCGTGTCAACCCCAAGCTGCCGTTTTTTTCGGCAGAAGGCTTCGGCATAGAAAGCACTCCGAAACATTCCGCCGGACTTTTTTCGTCGAAATAGCGACCACACTTTGACTTGAATACTTCGGGACGTTACCCTATAATGGAGTTGTGCAAGGTTACGCGGTGGAGCGTTCCACGAGCAAAACCGGTAATATTACCAGGTTGGCTTTGGGAACTATCGCTTGCCTGACTGCGTACAGTAACTAGGAACTGAGGTGGAGGTCACTTGGTGGAGTTTGCGGACACCGTTGCGGAAGTGGCTCGTGACGAGGATAGGCGGGAGTTCGATGGGCTTGTGGAGAGGTATCATAAGCAGGCCTACAACATCGCCTATCGAATGGCCGGCAACCACGCGGACGCCGAGGACCTGACGCAGGAAGCGTTCATCCGCGCGTTCAGGTTTTTTGGTCAGTATCGCAGGGAACTACCCTTCGATAGCTGGTTGTATAAGATCATGTCCAATGTCTTCATCGACCGCCTTCGTAGAAGGCCCAAGGTGAAGATGAGGTCGATTGACCAGCCGGTTACTACCGACGAAGGCGAAGCTCAGTTCGAAATCGCCGACCAGTCAGATGGGCCGGAGGATATTGTCCTTAGCCAGGAGATGGACGGTCGCATGCAGGCGGCTCTGGAGAATCTGCCGGAGGCCTTCAGGATAACGGTGATCTACGCTGATATCGAGGGGCTTTCGTATGAGGAGATCGCCGAGGCGACCAATACCAACATAGGCACCGTGCGCTCCCGCTTACATCGAGGACGGCGCCTGTTAAGGGACAAGCTCAAGAAGTTCGAACACCAGTTACTGTAGGGCAGGTGAGTCAATATGAATTGCCATCGCGTAACGAACCTTATGTCGGCGTTCGTCGACGGCGAGCTGACCGGGGCGGAGATGTTGGCCATAAGAAGGCACATCACGCAATGCCCGGACTGCTCGGAGGAATACGAATCGCTGAAGATGACCAAGCTTGCAGTCGCCAGGCTGCGGACGGTTGTGCCCCGAGAGGACTTTGCGGCGAGCATAATCGGAAAGCTGGATCAGCAGATCATCCCGCCATACCGGCGCGTCATCAACGTCATCTACAGGTATGCCGCCCACAAGCTCAGCCCTGTCGCGGCGGCGCTGGCGGTCTCGGCTTTCGTGCTGGCTATTCTGGCAGCGGGCGGGCAGGACCGGATTCTGGTCCAGAAGCCGGATGTTGTGGCAACCGCTCCATACGCCGTGCGAACGCACGGCGTCTCGTTTGCACCGGCGGCCGAGAGCCCGATGATGTACTCGGACAAGCCGCTTGTCGTCGCGGACCATACCGACTTCTATCTGGCGGACCTCACGGTGAGGTAGGGCAGCGAAAGTGGAGTGGCTGTGGCGACACGCCAGGCAAACCCTTGGGCGAGAGTCATGAGGCGTTGCCTGGCGTTCTGCCAAATGGGTCCTGAAACAAGTTCAGGATGACAAGCGGCGTTCAGGAAGACAAGCCGCGTCTGAGGATGACAAGAGGCGTTGAGGATGACGAGGGGCGTTCGGGGTGGCGAGGAGTGCTCAGGATAGAAGGGTGTCGCGCTGAACTCGTTTCAGCATCCGGAGAGCGTTATCGAAACTCCGGGTTTGGACGTCTAACTTCATATCAACGCAGGAGGAACGATAGCAATGCACTCTCTATGGAAAGTCGCAAGGAAGAACCCCAGCCTCATAGTCGTGTGCGCGCTCAGCATTGCACTGGGCTTCTCACTGGCGGCGAACTTCTACAGTCATGCAGGTAACGCTGCCATCGCAGCCGCGCCTGTGAACCTGAGTCAGGCCAACTTCCGCACGGTGTTCACGGACATCGCCGAGAAACTGGCGCCGAGCGTGGTCTACATCGCCAGCGAGAAAGATGTCACGTATCAGACGATTGACCCGTTCGGCGGGATGGACGATTTCTTCAACTTCAACTTCCCGTTCGGTAACGGCCGCAGGCGCGCCCCGGCCCCTCAGACTCAGAAGCAGACCGTGAAGGCCAGCGGCAGCGGCTTCATCGTTCGCTCGGACGGCTACATTCTCACTAACAACCATGTTGTCGCCGGAGCGGACCGGGTTACCGTGAACCTGCCGGATGGACGGACGTTCAAGGGCAAAGTTACCCTCGATGAGAAGTCCGACCTGGCGGTCGTCAAGATCGACGCGACCGGCCTGCCCGCGGTCGGTTTCGGCGATTCCGATAAGGTTAAGGTCGGGCAGTGGACGGTGGCGATCGGCAATCCGTTCAAGCTGCGCAACACGGTTACCGTGGGCGTGGTCAGCCAGATCAGAAAAGAGACCAATTCGGGCTTCGAGGGCTATCCGGAAGCCATCCAGACCGATGCCGCGATCAACCCCGGCAACTCCGGCGGGCCGTTGGTCGATCTCGACGGGAAGGTCATCGGCGTCAACTTCATGATCTACTCCAACACCGACCAGAACAACGGAATCGGCTTTGCGATACCCTCCAACGCCGTGAAGAACGTTATGGACCAGCTTATCGATAAGGGCAAGGTCGTGCGAGGCTACCTCGGCCTGCAACCGGACGACCTCGACCCCGCCACCGCGAAGGTCTACGGCGTCAAGAAGGGTGCGCTGGTCGTGTCCGTTGCCGCCGACACTCCCGCGGATAAGGCCGGCGTGAAGGAGTCCGACGTCATCACCAAGATCGATGGCAAGGACGTGAACAGCGCGCTGGAGCTTCGGCACGCGGTGGCAGCAATAGCGCCGGGCACGACGGTCAAGTTGACGGTCATGCGCGACAAGACTGAAAAGACGATCTCAGTCAAGCTCGGCGAGGCGTCGTCGGCCGGTGAGGACAGCAAGGTCGCCTCCGCGGGCGGCAAGCTCGGCCTTTCCGTGAAGACGCTGACGCCTGAGATGGTCAAGCAGTTGGGTGTTCGCCGCAACGCGGGCGTCGTGATCCAGTCCGTCGAGCAGGGCAGCGCCGCCGACCGTGCCGGCATCCAGCAGAACGACGTGATCACCAAGATCAACACGACACCGATCACGAATGCGACAACGTTCAACGACGCGGTCAAGAAACTCAAGAGCGGCGACACGGTCATACTCGTCGTCCTGCGTGGCCCGAACAGCGCGATCCTGCAGGTGACGCTGGACTAGTATGGAGTTTGGCGGCTTGACGCCGCTGTGGGTGTTGGGGCAGGACGTTCGAGTCCTGCCCCATATCGCGTACAGGCTATGTCTTCAGGTAGTTTCCGAGACCGACCACCAGCGTCGATACCACCAACACCGCAATCCCCGCAAAGATCAGCCGGTGGGTCTTGCGGCCGGCGCCGCGCCATTCCTTGAAGATGATCCCCCAGATGTTGCTGAACACGATGATGAACGCCATGTGGATGGTCCAGCTCGAGAAGTTGAGGCTGCCCATCTTGGTGGTGCCCATGCCGTAGAACATGAACTGGCAATACCAGATCACGCCGGCAAGGCCCGCGAAGATGTAGTTGTTGGCGAGCGCGCGGACGCCGCCTTTGATGTAGTCGCCAGCGGTGCGGTTGCGGATGTTGAGGTACGCGCACCAGATGAGGTTTGTGGTGAACCCACCGGCGAAGATGACGATGTAGACGGGCGAGTTCTGCCAGATACCGTACTTGCCGGCAAGCTCGGCGATAGGCTTGCCTGCTTCCAGCCCGAACGCCATGCACGCGCTCATTATGCCGGCGAATGTCGCGACCCAGACGCCCTTGCCGAAGTTGAACTCGGTGATGACGGCTTTCTTGTCATCCGCGCTGACCTCGCGCTCCTTGCGCATGCCCGCCTTGCCGCAGATGGCGATCCCGATAAGACAGACCAGCACTCCGGCAAGCTGGACCTGGCCGTAGAGATGGTGGGCGAGTCCGACGATGGTCTTGTTGAAGATGGGCGGAATGATCGTGCCGAACGCCGCGCAGAAGCCGAGCGCGAGCGCGTAGCCCAGCGACATTCCGAGATATCGCATCGATAGGCCGAACGTCAGCCCGCCGATTCCCCACAGCACGCCGAATACGTAGCTCCAGATCAGGCTCGATGCCGGGGCGGCGTGCAGTATGGCGAGCGTATCGGGGCAGACCCGCATCGCTACGACCGACGGCACGATCGCCCAGCTCAGCACGCCGTTGACCAGCCAGTAGCTCTCCCACGACCACTGCCTGACGCGCCGGAACGGTATATAGAAACTCCCCGCCGCCAGCCCGCCCAGCGCGTGCAGGAATACTCCCAGAAACGGATTCGCGGTCATAGACGCCCCCCATGTCGGTCGAGCCGACCTCATCTATGATAGCACAGGGGGCGTGGTATAATGTGGTAGGATGGTGTTGACTATGGAAGCAATCAGAAAACGTGCGACGGTAAGAGAAGATGGGAAGGTTACTGTCCGTGGGTTGCCCTACAGAAAGGGCGACCGCGTGGAAGTGATCGTGCTGAAGACCGAAACTGCCGGTAAGGCGACCGGAATGACCGCGCGCGAACTGCTGGACTCCGGCATCGCGGGCCTTTGGGCCGACAGGGACGACATCACCGACAGCTCGGAGTTCGCCCGTACACTGCGTGAGAAGGCGGAGAGGCGGGAGGATCGTGGATGATCCTGGTTGACGCCGATGTAATGGTCGATGTGCTGCGCAACTTGCCTCAGGCCGTTTCGTGGTTCAGCGGATTGGGCGATGAGGTAGTTGTCCTGCCCGGTTACGTCGCTATGGAACTGGTGCAGGGCTGTCGGTCGCGCGCGGACCTCGACGCTCTGGATCAGCGCATAAGCAAGACAATGATTGCTTGGCCGGACGCAGAGACCTGCGATCAGGCGTTGGCAACCTATGCTCGAGCCCGCTTCTCACACGGGCTGGGTCTGCTGGACGCTCTAGTGGGACACCTGGCGCTCTCTCTGGGCCAGCCTCTGCACACCTTCAATCAGAAGCATTACGCTCCGATGCGCGGGCTGAAGACCGTTCAGCCGTACACCCGTTAGCCCTCCTGCCCCTCGTTCTCTCGCCGAAAGAAGCCGTAGACCGCCTCGGCCGTCTGCTTCGTCATCGATGGCGCGGCGGCAAGTTCCTCGATAGATGCCTGCTTGATCTTCTCGACTGAACCGAAGTGCTTGACCAGCGCGCGGCGGCGTTTGGGGCCGATGCCGGGGATGTCGTTGAGGATCGACGCCCGCACGGTCTTGCCGCGGGCGGCTCGGTGATAAGTGATCGCGAAACGATGCGCCTCGTCGCGGATTCGCTGGAGCAGGTGCAGGGCCCTGGATGTGCGCGGCAGCAGGATCGAATCCGGTCGCCCCGGCAGGAATATCTCCTCGTGCTGCTTCGCCAGGCCAATCACGGCGGGGTGGTCAACGGTCGACGGTCTGGGCTCTTCGCTCTCTGCTCTCTGCTCTCTGCTCTCAGCTATCGACTCCAGCGCCGCGTTAAGCTGGCCCTTGCCGCCGTCGATGAGCATGAGGTCGGGGAGGTCGGTGAAGGCTTCGGATCGTCTGAGCGCGCCGGTGAGGCGGCGGGAGATGACCTCGCGCATGGAGGCGTAGTCGTCCGGCTGGCCCTCGCTCTCTCTGATCTTGAACTTGCGATAGTGCGCCTTCTTGGGCTGGCCGTTCTCGAACACGACCAGCGACGCGACGGTCTGGAATCCCTGGATGTGCGAGATGTCGTAGGCTTCGATGCGATGGGGGAGCGTCTCCATCCCGATTGCGTCGCGCAGCGTGCCGAGCTCCTCATCGATGCGCTGCTGGTCGGTCGCCATCTTGAGCTTGAGCTGGCGCAGGACTAGCTCCGCGTTCTTGCGCGCCATATCGACAAGCTGCTTCTTCTCGCCGCGCTTCGGGCTGAGGACTTCGACTTTCGAGCCCTTCTTCTGCCTCAGCCAGCTCTCGATGACGTCGGACTCAGCGATGTCGGCGTTGAGCAGTACTTCGCGGGGTACGTAGGCGGCCGAATCGTAGTACTGCTGGATGAACTCGCCCAGGCTCTCCTCGATCTCGTCGGCGGACGCGTTCTGGAGCAGGAAATGCTCCTGGCCGATCAGCTTCCCGCCGCGTACGAAGAACATTTCGGCGCAGGTGTTGCCATTATCCGTCACCAGCGCGATCACGTCCTGGTCTTCCATTGTGGTGGATATGACCTTCTGCCGCGCGATGAGCTTTTGGATCGACTGCACCTGATCTCGCAGCCGTGCCGCCTTCTCGAACTCAAGGTTCTCCGACGCTTCGTCCATCTGCTTGAGCATGCGACTTGCGAGTTGCTCGCGACGGCCCTCCAGAAACGCCATCACGTCGCGGATGACGGCCATGTATTCCTCGTGGCTGATCTTGCCTATGCAGACGCCGGTGCACTGCCCGATGTGGTAGTACATGCACGCCTTGCCGCGCGACTGCGACGGGTCCTTGTAGCCGCACGGCACGGCGAAGACGCGGCGGATCAGCCTCATCAGCTCGCGGACGGCCTCGGTGTCGGTGTAGGGGCCGAAGTACTTGTCCGTTTCCTTCGGCTGCATTCGGAGCTTGCGCATGTAGACCACGCGCGGCCACTGCTCGCTGAGGGTGATGGCGATGTATGGATAGCTCTTGTCGTCGCGGAGGCGGACATTATAGGTGGGATGGTGCTTCTTGATGAGGTTGCTTTCCAGGATGAGGGCCTCGATCTCGCTGTCGGTGACGAGGGTGTCGAGGTCGGTGATCTCATAGACCATCCGGCGCTTCCTGCGAGTGAGGTCGGCGCCCTTCTGGAAGTAGCTTCGAACCCGGCTGCGCAACTGCTTCGCCTTGCCGACGTAGATCACGTCGCCGCGCGAGTTCTTCATCAGATAGCAGCCCGGCGCGGTTGGCAGCGAGGCCAGTTTGTCGGTCAACGTCACGGGATATCTGTTCCTCAAGGCCGCCCAGTCCAGCGAATCCGCCTCGGCCGGACGGTTTTCCTGCGCCATACTCCTCACCCGCCTTTCTCTGTGGAAATTCTAGCACCGGTCTGGGCATCGCACAAGCCGCGCCCGGAATCGCTGAGACGCTGAGGAAGATGAGGCGCTGAAACACTCTGTTTCGGGATTTGGGCCATACGCGGTTGCCGGCTCATCGCTTCGTATCGGCGTTACCCGAAGACTGGGCAGCCGTGGACGTTCGAAATCCCGAAACAGCGCAGCTTCGTTGGTTCTCTCCGTTTCGGGATTTGGGCCGTACGCGGTCGGCGGCTCATGGCTTCGTATCGGCGTTACCCGAAGACCGGGCAGCCGTGGACGTTCGAAATCCCGAAACAGCGCTTGTCACTTCTTGTTCAGCGACGGAGAGATGGGGCCGGGCGCGTCGGTCTCGACGCGGTCCGGCGGGCGGCGGTTCTTGCCCTGGACGCCGGTGATAGCGTCACCGAGATCCTGCCGGCAGTTCTCGGCCAGCTTGCTGAGCCTGGCGACGATGCTGGGATACCTGTCCGCGACGTTGTTCTTCTCGCTGATGTCGGCGTCCATGTCGAAAAGCTCGACCGGTTTGTCTTTCTCAGGAAAGTCCAGTTTCCACTTCCCGGATCGCAGAGCCTGGAGCCTGTTCGACTTATAGAAGAACAGCACGTCATGCGCGCTGACCGCCCCCGGTTTTCCAGACAGCAGAGGCCAGGCGTCACGGCCGTCGATGATGCGGTCCGCGGGAGGCTTTGTTCCCGACAGCTTGGCGAACGTAGGCAGGAGGTCCATCTCGGTCACGATCTGGTTGCTGACCTGCCCGGGCGGTATCTTGCCGGGCCACCGGACGATACACGGCACCCGCACTCCGCCGTCGTAGGTCGTGCCCTTGCCGTCTCGCAGAGGCAGCGCGCAGCCGCCGTTCTCGCCCTGCTTGAGCCAGGGGCCGTTGTCGGAAGTGAAGACTACCAGGGTGTTGTCGTCGAGGCCGAGCTTCTTGAGCGTGTCCAATACCTGACCCGTGCTCCAGTCAACTTCCTCCGCGGCGTCGCCGTAGAGGCCACGCTTCGACTTGCCCCTGAACGCCGGGGACACGTGCAGCGGGACATGCACCATCGTGTGCGCGAGATACAGGAAGAACGGCTCGTCCTTGTGCTGTTCGATGAACTTGACCGCCTCCTGCGTGTAGCGCTGAGTCAACGTGTCCTGATTGACGGGCTGCTCGATGATCGTCTCCTGCTGCATCAAGGGAACGGGGATCTCCCTGCCCATATCGTTGCTGTAGGGCAGGCCGTAGAAGTAGTCGAAGCCGTGACGCGTGGGCAGGAACGGCTTCTCCCAGCCCAGATGCCACTTGCCGATGCATGCGGTGGCGTAGCCGCGAGTCTTGAGCAGGTCGGCGATTGTCTTCTCTTTGGCGCTGATGCCGATCTTGTCCTTGGGGTTGAGGACGTTGGGCAGGCCGACGCGGGTCGGATAGCATCCGGTGAGAAGAGCCGCGCGCGAAGGCGTACACACCGTTTGAGCGTAGTAGCTGGTGAGCTTGATCCCCTCGCGGGCCATGCGGTCCTCGTTGGGCGTGGAGATCAGCGGTGAACCGAAGCAGCCGACATCCTGATAGCCGAGATCATCGACCAGAATAACGACGAAGTTGGGACGCCGTCCGGTATCAGGAAACGCGCCGGCCAAGCCGGCCAGCCCCAGCATACCCGCCCCTGCGATCGAACCCTTGAGAAACTGCCTGCGCGATATTTGATTGCCCATAATCCATCCCTCCGTGTCACGGTCCGAAAACCAGCGATATTCTGAACGTCTTGTCCCACTCGGTCCTGTTCAAGGAGCCCCCGAGTATGTTGTTTGCGATGTATGTGAACCTCATTCCCAGGTTGGGCGTGAACTTGTAGGTGAGATTGACGCGCGAGTCCACGAGGTTGTCCTCGGACCATGGTTCCACGAGCAGCGTGTCGCTGTCGAGAGTCATCGCCGAACTGAGCGGTGTCTTGAGCCGAAGCGCGTAGACCGGGGTCATGCGGCGGTCGATGTCGCCTCTGTCCTGCGCGATATACGCCACCGCCGCCTCCAGGTCCACCCCCGGCAGGATCGCCTTGCCATAGCCGGCGGAGAACATGTGGTAGCCCGCCCTGTCGTAGTAGTTCTTCGAATGCGGGCTGCGCGTCTTGGTGCTCACCACAGCAGACACGAACTGATACGTGTCCTTGCCCTTGTGACGGTATTCGGTGTCGAGATTGAATGTGGATGTATTGGTCTCGTTGACCTTTGTCTTGCCGACCGTCCGCGACGTGCTGAGTCCGCCGCCGGTCTTGACCCACCACTGCCTGTCGGGTGTGTTCTGACCGAGGTTGAGCCGTCCGTGGAGCTGGTCCGAGGTATCGGACGAGAGCCCGCTGATCTCCGCTTCGGTGCGGACGCGCCTCCTCGCCGCCGGCTTTGCGTTGCGCGCGTTCTTTCCATTGGCCGCGAGCTTGGTGGCTTTCGCAGGGGCCGCTTTGGCAGCGGCGACTTTGGCCACGGCGGCAGGTTTGGCTTTGGCGGGTGCTTTGGCCTTGCCGGATTGCTTCTTCGCCGGGGGAGTCGAGGTTGCGATTGTATTGGTTGCCGCGTGGCATGGCGCCAGCAGGCACATGGTCATGAGCAGAGCAGATACGGTCTTCAAGTTCACCCATCCAAGTCAGAGAGCGCCACGAGGGCGCTCCGGCTATAATCCTCTTATATTGACGAGTCTGTATCTCCTTCGGTGTCAGTCGGGGGAGGCCCGTCTCGATGCCAGCAACATTCGGCAGGAGGAGAGCCGGGCGGCAGCCAATAATGTCATTGGAACTTGTGTTGGAGGCAGTCTATGAGATACTTGAAGATACTGCTCGTGATGATATGCGTGCTCGGTTGGAGCATCGCTCAGTGCGCCGAACCGGTTCCGCCGCCCAAGCCGCCGGCGGACATCAGCGCGGAGATACTAAAGTGCGATCCCAACACCTGCCAGATCAGCGAACGGCTGATCGGCAGCATGGCGGGCCTGCCGGGTTCGCTAGTGGACCTGACTTCCGGCGACGGCCAGCGCTTGGTGCGTCAGGCGGATAACTTCCGCAGGCCCGGCACGCATCTCCAGCCCTCGGGCGAGGTCAAGGTGATGTATCACGCCTGGCTCGACCAGACGCAGGCCAAGACTGCGAGTATCCTTGGCTTCCTGAAGACCGGCATGGACCGCAACGACCGCCTCGAGGTGCGCAGCACCATGATGCCCGGTGTGGCCGTTCTGCCGGAGGACCTCGACTACGCCAAGATCGCCGCCGCGTTCAAAGGCAAGCCTCAGGAAGAGATAGACAAATACGGGATCGTGATGGGCGTCGTCGTCTATGAGATCAGCGCCGCGCTCTACAACACGACGGGCCGGAAGGTCGACATCGACTGGCCCTGTTACTCGCTTGCAGGCGGCAAGAGTCTGCTCTACAAGAGCGGGCAGGAGACCAGCCAGTGCCTGGTTATGGCCGTCTACGCGCCGATCCCGTTCTGCATCGAACTCGAGGACCTGTCGAAGACTCCTCCTGACAAGCCGAAACCCGGCGACATATCCATCGCGAGCAGCATCCCTGACAAGGCGACACCCATCGACTTCTCCAAGATAGCGGAGAACGGCCAGATGATCGATCTGCTGCTGAGCGCGTGGGTGGCGAGCCATCAGCCGACCGTGGCTATCACGGACTCGCCTCGGGCGATGCTGGTTCCGGATGTGATGTAGTCTCGGCGCGCGATCCAATCCGACGCGTCCGATGATACCCTATACGGCCGTGACGCCGGACCTGAACAACACGCCCTGCAAGCCAGGGCATTTCAGCTTCGTCACGTACCGGGCAGGATCCTGGCAGCCGCGAACTCCCCTTCGCAATACGCGCCGGTGACCGTTACGAACCCGCCGACCTGAGGACTCGGGCCGGCATAGTGGACTCGCGTGGAGTACTGACCGTCGCGCAGCTCGAAGCCGTCCGCGGTCAGTTCCGATACGCGCCCCCACGTGACCGCGCGCACGCCCTCCATCGTGTCCAGCCATGAAACCCGGCAGGCGAGCGGCTTGAGATCGTAAGTGCCGTACGGCCAGATACTGAAGGACGACGCATCCAGGACGCCGCCGGAGAGTGAGCCCGTCACACTCGACACGATCTGCCCCGGCGAGTATCCGGTCAGGCCCGTGACGGCGATGGCCGAGCTTCGGTCGGGCTCCTCGAGATAGACCGTGTCGCCATCAACACAGCTCACGATCTTGCTTGACAGCTTGACCGACGTGCCGTCAGCCAGCCGCTTCGCGACGCCGATTCGTTCGATCGGGCAGGTCGCGGTCAGCGGGAACGCTCCGATTCCCGCGCAGGGCGAGTTGGCCTGCAGATGAAACTCGTCTGATTCCGGCATCACGAAAAGTGGGTCCGAGGTGATGTTGCCCGCGTTCGATGGGAAGCTCACCAGCGCGCCGCCGAACGCGGGAGATGAGTTGGCATACCAGTCGCAGCCGGTCAGCGTCGCCTGTGAGCTGCCGCCATCGGCATAGAACGCGCCTCCGTCCGGCGCGGTGTTGAACGCCACGATGCAGTATCTCAGCGTCACCGGCCCGCCGTAGTAGGCGTAGACGCCGCCTCCGTTGAGATCGGCGTGGTTACACGCGATGGTGCAGTTGGCGAGCGACGCGCCCGAGTGGAACGGGCAGTAGACGCCTCCGCCGCTTTCGGAGGCCGTGTTGCGGGTGATGACGGTGCTGCTTATGGTCGGGTAGCTGTGATAGCCGACCACGATACCAGCGCCATTTGGCGCCTTGTTGCGCTCTATGACGCAGTTGGAAACACTGCCTTGGGCGTAGTTATCGAAGAGTATGCCGCCGCCCTGAGCGGTCGCTTCGCAGCACTCGATGCGGCAGTTGCGGAGGGTGACGGTTGCGTCGGTCGAGCACCTGACGCCCGCGCCTTTGTCGGCTCTGCCGTCGCGGATCACGAACCCGTCGATGGTGGCGCGGCCGCCGACCGGCGTGTCGATCACCCTTCCCTTTCGGGAGCCGCTGATGACGCTCGGAAACGCACCGAGCAGACGTTGGCTTGGCGACGACTCGAAGCCGAGGAAGCCGCCGTAGAGTGTGGTGTAGTAGTTGAGCGTGAGCTGCTCGTGGTAGGTTCCGGCCTTGACCCAGACCTCGCCGCCATTGCCGAGATAGGTCAATGCCTGGCTGATCTTTATGAATGCCGTTTGCCAACTCGCTCCGTTGTGTGCCGGGCCGGGAGCGTTGCAGTCAACATATACCGCCGCGCGTGCCGTCGTCGCCATCAGGCAGATCAGCAGCGCGGCCGCTGACCTCAGGCGCACTGGCATCTACTACTCTCACAAAAGCTGGGTAGGAACATAATGCCCGCCGGCAAGGTCTGTCAAACCTGTTTGACGCCTCATCAGTTGATGTGTTATCCTCTGCAAGGTAGTGCACACACGCGAGTGGAAAGGGGCGAGCTAATGCTACGTTGGTTTACGATCTTTCTCGGACTGGCCGTCACGGTCTGCTGCGTCGCGGGATGCGGCGGAGGCAATGGTAACCCCGGCGTCGGAGCGTTTATCGACGCGGGCACGTTCCGCGCGCTCCAGGACGGCGACGTCTGGAGCTACTATCTGACCTGGAACCACGGCGCGAACACCTACACCGCCAGGACCGCAACCTGCGAGATCTCGACTGCCGGCCCGGACCTGATCTACACGCTCACGGTCAACTTCGGCGCGCCCTATTCGACCCAGACGTTCAAGTTCCGGTTCACGCAGGCGGGCAACGGCGTTCTGACCATCGACGGACTTCAGGCGATCGATCAGGCCGCGATTGCCGACGCCGCCCCTGTTCTTACATCGCCGGCGGGAGATGCCTACGACACGGACAACCTCGCGGGCACGACCACTTTCGCCGCCCGAAACCTGATCATCGCATTGACAAACAGCGGCGCGGCGGAAGACCTGATCGCGGCTGATGGTGACACCTACCGCTGCTACAAGTATGTCGGCACGGTCGATGAGGGCGGCTACACGATGAACTTCACGTTGTGGATCAACCCGGCCATCGGCAGCATAGTCAAGCTGGTGTATGCCTACGACGAAGACCTCGGCGACGGCCCGAAGCTGCTCACCGCCACGCTGCTGCTGAACGGCAAGACGCTGAACTAGCGTGTCAGGTAAGGCGGTCTCGAGCGCGTCCGACGCGCGGCAGGTCTCATATACGGCGGCGTTCGTCACCCTGTGGGGGATATCGCGCGCGTGTGCCGCTGCGATGGGACTCGGGGTTGGGCCGGTTACGAGCGGCTTCTGGGCGCTGATACCGGGGGTGCTCTTGGTATCCGCGGGCGCGTATGCCCTGTTCACGAGGCGCCGGCGGCCCTTGAGGATCGCGTGCCTCCTGGTCCTGCTGCACGTTCTGGTATCACTGGTCCTGAGTCTTCAGGGACTTGGCAAGGCCGGTGGGCACACGGGCCACGCGGCGATGCGGCTGGCCGTGATTGGTATGAACGGCGTGGAGCTTGTCGGCATCGCGGCGGTGTGCGTTGTCATCCTGCGGTGGATTTCCAGGCGTGACCTGAGCTGGGCTTTGCTCGTGATCCCCGCGGCGCTGCAGGTCTCAAGGCTTGTTTCGATGCCCTCCGACGTCTCGATTCTGCTCTCGCCGCGCCCGGGGTGGGGCGTGGTGGAGTGGTTTGAGCTTCTCGGCGCTCTCGGCTCGGCGTGCGCGATTGTCTCGCTGCTGATGGTTGTCCTCCGCCGGCGATGGCTCGTTCCCGCGATTGCCGCCTACGCCTTTTTCGCGGCGCACTACGCGCTCAATATCCCCGTGCTGCGAGCCATGAGCGCGCTGGACGCGAACCGGCAGGGCGGATGCCTTGTGGTATCGATTGTCGCCCGATTCTACCTTTTCGCGGCGCTGCTGGCGGTCGCGCTTCGTGCCAAGAAGCTTCCAAACATAGAGACACCAAACTGCTGAGTTTGGCACGGATTGTGCAACAGTGCCGGCTGGAATGACCGCACTGGGGAGGGGAGTTGTCACAATGAGCAGCACTGGCGCCAAGCGATTTGTGTTTGTGGTTATGTTGGTTGGTCTGGTCTTGCTTGCCTGGCCGGCAAGCGCCCAGAACTTGTTCTACGAGACCTTCGAGGGCGGTCTGTCCGCCTGGAATACGACCTACGGTCAGGTAGTCAGTTCGCCGGTGGATTTCGCCTCGCACCATCAGGCCGTCAGTTTCTCGGGTCTCAAGGGTGGCGGGGACTTGATGACCATTGAGGGGTTCACACTGGAGGCGGGAAAGACCTATCATTTCTCCTTCGACTACCTCGGCTTTGGTGATGCCGGGGCTTGGGTCGCTATATCACCCGTGTCCTGGCAGGTGCCGCTTTACTGGGATTTCTCCCCCGGCACTCTGACGAACGACGGGACCTGGCACGCGTATGAGATGGATTTCAGCGGCCCTTGGCGCGGCAGCAACACTGTGTGGCTGGCTTTCGAGCAGTACTCCGGCACACCGGGCGACGCTTACTTCGACAACGTGAGCGTGAGTGTCCCCGAGCCGATGAGTTTCCTGGCGCTCGCCGGGATCTTCGGCTTGAGCGGCATCGCGCGTTTCCGCCGCCGGGCGTAGGGTCTCCAACCACCGGCCCGTGAGATGGTTGGCGCCCGGATTGACGCTTCCTTGGCGATATGATATTCTCCCAGTATGCTGTCAAGAGAACGTGTCATAGAGACCATCAACCACCGCAGGCCGGATCGAGTGCCGGTCTACGGGTGGGTCAGGGCGAACCTGGACGCTAAGATCACCGAGCGATTCGGTTCCTGCGACGCCTTCGAAGACCACTACGAATTCGACTTCGCGCACCTCTTCGGCGGCCCCGGCACCTATGACCCGGAGAACCAGAAGAAGCTCCGTGCCCAGCTCGGCAGGCCGCCGGAGCCGCCGGACATGCTGGATGTGCCGATGACCGACCCCAATAACATGGCCGACTACCAGGGGGTCATCGACGGAATCAGGCACCACAAGACTGAACGCGGACGGTTCGTCTACATGCAGACGCCCGGCTTTTTTGAGGCGATGAACGGCGTTTTCGGCATCGAGAACCACCTGGCGTATCTGCTCATGTACCCCGACGAGATTCACAAGCTCTACGCCAGGCAGGCCGAGTGGAACCGCTCGTTTGCGATGAACTGCATCGACCTGGGCGTCGATATGGTGCACGTCTCGGACGACTGGGGCGCGCAGGCCGGCCTGATGTTCAGCCCAAAGGTGTGGTGGGAGATGATCTTCCCCTACCACAAGCGCGTGACCGACGCGGTGAAGTCGCGCGGCTGCTACGTGAGCGTCCACAGCGACGGCAATGTGATGTCCGTGCTCGACGGCCTAGTGGAGCTCGGCTTCGACGTCGTCCACCCGTATCAGGAATCGGCGGGGATGGACTACTCGGTGTACAGGTCGAGCTACACGGACAAGTTCACCGTGATGGGCGGGCTGGACATTCAGACCACCATCGGCTTCGGCAAACTCGACTTCCTGCGCTCTGAAATCGAGAGGATTTTGGGCATGTTCAAGGACGGCGGTCTGATGTACTGCACGACCCACTTCATACAGAACCACTGCTCAATCGACGAACTCGTCTACGCCTACGACCTGATCTACGAGACCGTGCGGAAGCAGCAGATCAGCTCGCAATCTCAGGAGTAAACATGAAGCTGTTCACAATCATCGCGCTGCTCGCCATCGCGTCCACGTGTTCTCTGGCGGCGGATGCGCGGCTGTTCGATTTCGGCCTTCCCGAATCGCCGGTTCAGCCGGGGGCCGTTGCCGTTGCGGGGAGCACGTCGTATTCACCCGAGCGCGGCTTCGGTTGGGTGGGGAATGTCTCTCTGCAGGAACGCGACCGTGGCGCCGCCGACAAGCTCCGGCGGGATTTCGTCTACGGTAACGGCGAGGCCGCGTTTCGCGTGGACCTGCCGGACGGATACTATCGCGTCACGATCTACACCGGCGATCCTACGGCAGGTGATCATGTCCTGAACGTCGAAGCCGAGGGGCAGCAGGCAATCAGCGATCTTGAGCCGCTGACTGGGGAGATCGTGGAGTATTCCTTTACCGCGAATGTGTCTGACGGCAAGCTGGACCTGCGGTTTTCTTCTCCGGCGAAGAACTGGGTCGTCAACGGGCTGGAAGTCGCCCCCGCGCAGGGCCCCGCCGAACCGACGGTCCGCAAGACGGTCATTCCATCTCGGGCCCCTGTGGACATGCATCCGATTCCGCACCATGACCGCCTCCACGTGATCAAGAACCCGGACTACTCAGCGAAGACCTATCCCGCCGCGGCCGACTTCATGCGGATACTCGAACGATTCCCGATGTATGGCGAGCGCGGCTGGCACGCCAACTACCTCGATGATGTGAAACTCGGCTACTTCGGCGATCCCACCCATGGAGAGATGGGGCTGCGCTCGATGGGCAACTATATCTTCGTCACCGCGCTGCTTGCCACCGACCCCGCGTATGACTCGAAGGTTTCGGGAGTCTCCCGCGAGACGCTTCTGGCTCGGTCGCGCGCCTGCCTGGCCTATATGACCCGCGCCCACGTCACAGGCGACATCGAGTGCGCCGACGGCTTCCAGTGGGGAAACGCCTGGCAGTCGGCGTGGTGGACCGCCCGAATGGCCGCGGGAGCGCGGTTACTCTGGCCGCACTTGACCGCCGAGGAGCGGGGCAACGTGGAGCGGGTGATCGTTCATGAGGCGAACCGGCATCTCTCGCGGGTTCCGCCGAGCGGCGCGGTGTCCGATACGAAGTCCGAGGAGAACGCTTGGGACTCGGAGGTGCTCGCATGGGCAGCGGGCATGTTCCCCGATCACGCCAACGCGTCCGCCTGGCGCGCGAAGCTCACAGAGTTCTGCATGAACACGCTCTCCACGGCGAAAGATAGGCAGGATTCGACTCCCGTAGATGGCAAGCCCGTTAGAGACCGGATCGAGACTGCCAATCTCCACGATGACTTCACTATCGAGAATCACGGCGCATACCACTTCGGCTACATGGCATGCCCGCTGCACTCGCTGGCGTGGGGCTATGAGGGACTCGTTGGCGGCAGAGCGACAGCTCCCGATGCGATGTACCATCACTATCGAGACGTCTGGCGATGGATCAAGCGAACCTATATCGGCGACGGGCGGTTCGCCTACCTCAGTGGCAAGGACTGGCCCCGATACGCCTACGGGCTCAGCTTCGTGCTTCCCGCGACCGTGCTGGCTCAGCTTCGGTTCGACGATCCCGACGCTCGCACGCTGGAGCGCGACCGCATCGCCCTGCTCGAACGGGAGCAGCTCATCAACGCCGACGGCAGCTTCTACGGCGGCCGGTTCACGCGCAACATACTGGTCAGCCGTACCGCCGAGTACGAGACCGACACCTACGCCAACATCGCCCTGTGCTACCTGCTTCATCGCCAGGGCAAGACCCCGACTCCCACTGAGTCCGACGAAGCTGCGGCAGCATCTGGCCGGAAGCTGGTCGAGCTGCGGAGTCCGGTTGGGCGTTCGGTCGCTCGCCGAAGCTGTTTGCCTCGTTCAGTTGGCGGTATCTGGGCGGAATCCGGCCCGTGGGTCTGTTCATTCCGACCGGCTGCGCGCACATGGCCGAGTGGATGCCGGATCAGCTCGTTGGGCATTTCGATGCCGAGGGCATCAACGCCCGCGCGACGAAGTATCGCCACGCTGAGACCACCTCCAAGAATGGATTCAGCACAACCGGGGAGATCGTGTTCCGCAACGTGGCGGGCCAGCCCATCATCAGCCAACAGGTGAGCTATTCGGCGCTGACCGGGGAGGGGATCGCCGTGGTCATCGAGCGCACGACCGCCATCGCGCCCGTCAAACTCAAAGCCTCCCGCGCGCTGAACCTCGCGCTCGGCAACGACATCTTCAACTACGGCCTGCGCAAGATCGCCAATCAGGGCAAGGAGATCGCCTTGACCGGCGCGAAGAATCTCGGTACTGTCGAGGCCGCCGACCCGAAAGCGAACGCGCAGAGCGTGACCTTGATGCCCGTGGACTCGCCGTGGCTCTGCGTGGACGACCGGCTGGGCGTCGCGCTGCTGGACGGCGGCGAGGGCTTCACGATCCACGATTGCGCCGGCCGCAACGCGCCCTGGGGCAGCATCCAATATGATGTCATAACGGCCCACGAGCGCGGCGCGCGACAGCTTGAGGCGGGGGAGTCGATTATTGATTCAGCGTTTGTGCTGGTCGCGGGCGACCGCAAGGCGACCGCCCGGCTGCAGGCGTCAAGCTCTGTCGGCGCTCCAGCCGATAACCCCGCCGTGAGGTACGCCATCGTGACGGCCCCGTCGGGCAAGCGTTATCTGGTCGTCGCCAATATCGACGGCGTTGCCCGTACCGTGCGTATACCCAAGTTTGCCGGTATGGAGTTCGCTTTCGACGGCTTCGGCGCACAGGTTCGCGAAGCGGCAAACACCGGCCCCTAGTCTAGCTTGCGCAGGCCCGACGGAGGCTCCGGCGCAACCGTTATCATCGGACGAAGCTTGCCGCCCGCGTCGGTGAACACATACACGATGCCGACAGCCTCCGCAAAATCGTCCTTGGCCACCGTGAACAAGCTTAGATCCGCCTTGACCTTCACGCCGACGTTGTCCACATCATCGGTCTGGGTGCCGTCTTTGAGCGCGCATCCATCGTCGATATAGACGTACTGACCGGCTGGGTCCACGGCGGTAATTTTCCCGCAGACTTTGACGAGCATGCCGACGTTGTTAGGTCCCGCGCCGCCCTCGATTCCCACCTGCAGGCCGCAGGACGCTCCCCCGCCGATGTCTCTGGTCTTCATCAGGACGGGTGTGACCGCGGTTATCGGGGTACCATAGACAACAGTCCATTCCGCGACGATCTTGCGCAGGCCGGCCTCGGTCCTCATGTGGCCCTCAATGATGGTCTTGTGTCCCACCGCCGTGGGATAGGTGTCGATAGGCAGACCAATCGGGCTATCCCAGGCCCTTATTGCCGCCGAACTGGATGTGACGTATGCGGGTTTGAGCAGGAATGTCACGTCGTCCGGCTGCGCCTTGGCCTCCGCAATGCCAAGAGGTCTTATGCTGAAGTCTCCGACCTGTTCTTGGGTCATCTCCTGACCAAACAGGTTCTCAATGTGCGGACCTACACGAACCTCGAAACTGCCGGCGTTAAAGAGGGGACCGTTGGCATTCGTCATTACTTTGTATACATAACGAGAGCCTTCCATGCCCAGTGGCGCAACACAACTCACTTGCATCGGACCGTCGGGGCCAACAACCACAACATCATCAGTGGTCAGTGTACCTCTCTTTGACAGGCTGGCTGAAGAATAGCTTGATCTCGGCATGCTTTGTGATCTCGCCCTGCGGCGTGATCTCGACAGTCGGCGGCACAAGCTCGGAGAAGTAGATAGTGCCGGGCTGGCCGTACTCGTATCCCCATCCGCCGGTGACAGCTATGCTTGTCTGCTCGAAGCCTGTTCTGTCATGGCAGTATACGGCGATTCTGCCGCCGCCGCCGCCGCCGCCATTCCAGTAACCTGCAGCGCCGCCATTCGCGGTTATCGCGCCGCTGCCTGTGAGCACACCGCATCTCAAGAGGACACTACCGCCGGATCCACCTCCTCCGCCATATCCGAGGCCGCCGTCGGTTCCATTGGTACCGTTCGCCGAGATGCTGCCATCGAGAGCCAGTGTTCCACCAACGGTTAGCGCTACCGCGCCTCCTCCGGCGCCGCCACTGGCACCATTCCCAGAACCTCCGCCACTGCCGAGCATCATCGGTGCGCTCGTACTGTCATAGACGCTCCCGTGCGAATCTAAGCTGCTGGCACGGCCACCATATCCGCCGTGTCCCGCGCCGGTTCCCACGGCGCCATTAGTTTGTCCCGCACCGGGACCGCTTCGCTGACCATGGCCGCTGCCATCCAACATTATGCTTCCGCCTGCTTCGATTTCCGCGTTGCCGAGGACGGCTACGCTGGCTCCGACCACTCCTGATAGATGAGAGAGCCTGCCGCCGCCTTTTACCGTAAGCGCCGCTAGGAGGATCGGGGTGTTGGGGTACACCCAGCACCCCGAGCCGATTGTCAGAGCGAACGCTTCGGGGGACGTGATCGGAGTCCAGTTTGTGCTCGCTCCGCCACTATCTATCAGAACGCTGCCCACTGGCTGCGATCTGAGCCGTGTATACACTGTTCCGGCTCCCCCGGCGCCCCCGGTTCCGGCGTTGCGGTAGGCTGTCATGGCACCCGTGAATGTGCTGCTGTCATAGTGGACGGCAATTCTGCCGCCGCCGCCGCCGCCGCCATTCCAGTAACCTGCAGCGCCGCCATTCGCGGCTATCGCGCCGCTGCCCGTGAGCACGCCGCATCTCAAGAGGACACTACCGCCGGATCCACCTCCTCCGCCATATCCGAGGCCGCCGTCGGTTCCATTGGCACCGTTCGCCGAAATGCTGCCATTGAGAGTCAGTGTTCCACCAACGGTTAGAGCTATCGCGCCTCCTCCGGCGCCGCCACTGGCGTTCCACCCCGTACCGCCGCCGCTGCCGAGCATCACCGGTTCGGCTATACTGTCATAGGCGTTCCCGGGCGCATTCCCCCCGCTGCTACCGCCTCCCAGTCCGCCGTGTCCCGCGCCTGTCCCAGCATAGCCGTTGGTCGTGCCCGCGCCGGGACCGCTTCCCTGACCATAGCCGCGACCGGTCACATCGATCGCGCCTCCCGGCTCAATAGCTACATCCCCGCCGACAGTTACGGAAGTTCCCTCCGCGCCGGGCACGTGCGTAAGCACACCGCCGCTGCCGATACTGAGACCTGACAGGTTCAGCGCGGACTCAGGATAGGCAATGGCGCCATTCCGAATCAGGAGACCATAAGAGACAGGCGAGGTGATCGGGGTGGACATTCCGGCCTGTCCGTTGTTGTCCAAGACCAACTCGCCATCGGCAACACTGGAGGCCTTTGCAAAGACTGTTCCGGCGCCTCCGAAGCCCCCATAGCCGGTATTGCCGTAGGCTGTCATAGTGCCCGTGAATGTATTGCCGTCGTAGTAGACGGCAATTCTGCCGCCGCCGCCGCCACCGGTGCTCCATTGGCCTGCGGCACCGCCATCCGCGGTGATCGCGCCGCCGCCTGTGAGCACGCCACACGTCAAGAAAACACTTCCGCCGGATCCACCTCCTCCGCCGTTGTCCGAGCTTCCCGTGCCATTTGCGCCGTTTGCGGATATGCTGCCGTTCAGAGTCAGTGTTCCGGAAACTGTCAGCGCTATCGCGCCTCCTCCGGCGCCGCCACTGCCCCATCGCCCCGTACCGCCGCCACTGCCGAGCATCACCGGTTCGGTTATGCTGCCATATACGTTCCCCGGGGCACTTCCTCCGTTGCTGCTGCTTCCGAATCCGCCATGTCCCGCACCTGTCCCAACATAGCCGTTGGTCGTGCCCGCGCCGGGACCGTTTCCCTGACCATAGCCGCGGCCGGTCACATCGATCCGGCTGGTAGCGTCCACCGAAGCATCGCCCGATATCGTCAGACTCACCGGTGTTCCCGGCGAATGAGTCACCACGCCGCTGTTCTCCACGCCCAGGTTCGCAAACGAATGCGTGCCGTCGATAGTGACCGTGCAGCCACTGACGACAATATCCTGACCGTCATAGGTAGTATTGCCCGCGCCGATATAGGTGTCTGACGTAAAGGTGGTCGCGCCCACTCCCGTCGCAAGCAACAAAACCGCTAGAGCAATACACAATACAACCCCAACACTCGCCGATCTATGCACTCTCCCAGTCCTCCAGTCTCACCGAGCACTATCTTGCGCTCGTACGCTACGGGCATTGTATGCTATGATTACGTGACAGTCGAGAGGCTGCGACAAGTTATCGCGCAAAACTGGCACTATTACCAGGATTGGCAGCTAGGCCGGTAGGCGTGCATCCGTGCAATAGCCTACTCAGAGCCAGTGGTCACTTGCCTAGGGCGACGCGGTCGCGGAGCATCGCGAAGTACTCGTAGTCCTCGGCGCCCTCGCGGATGGCCTGCATGTGCTTGCCGTGGTCATCGATCATGAACGTGAAGCCGTCATACTGCTGCTGCCCGGTGACATCAATCTCGCAGCGGCCGACCGTCTCACTCGAACCCGTCGCCAGATTCCTCGGCGACGACCGTGATACCGTTCAACCGGTCTGTCAACGCCGCGCGAATTCCAAGGATAATGAGGCCGCGGTCTGGAAGATATACATAGTAGTAATGCGCATTACCGGGCTATCGCCGGGCTATTCGCGCATCTGAGGAGTAAGGAGAAGCATCCATGAGATCGTGGAGCCAACGAGCTCTATGCGCCATGGCCGCGCTATGTGTGGCGGTCTGTGTCTTTTCATGCGGGGCCGCAGTCGCGCAGACGGCCCAGGCCGCGGGGCACGCCACCAACGCCCTGACCGGTGAGCCTCTGCAGAACGCGTTCATCCAGAGGGTCTCTGGCTCGCCCTATCCTTCCACGTATACCGACGCGGACGGCGCGTATGCCCTGACGGCAGCCCCCAACTCAAGCAACACTTTCCTCGCCTGGCACCCGGACTACGTCTCGCCGCCGCGGTGGAAGGACTACATAGGCACCGGGACGGCCACCATCGATTGGAGCCTGACGCCGCACACCGTGTCTCATACCGTCTATGACAGCTTCAACAGACCCAACAGCCTGCATCTGGGCGCCACGGAAGACTCCGCCCACTACGACTGGATCGCGGGTCCCACTCGATCCAGCGCGCGGATCAACGGCGGATCTCTGGAACTCGCGATGAACAATCCTGGCGAGACAGGGGATGGTGTGAGCATTGCCTGCAGCTTCCTGCCGTCCGATTTCGACATGACCTGCGTGGTCAAGAGCATCACGAGCGCCAGCGGGGCCAACTGCGGCATGATCTGTTACCGGCAGGACCCTACCAAAGGCCCCGGCAACTCACAATACGGCTTCGGGATGGCGCTGTTCATGCGCCAGGACGGGACGGGCATCAGCCTGGCCTACTATTGGTACGGCGGCCTCAACGATAGCGGCGTCAACGGCATCGCCGACTACACTCCGGGCACTCCCATCGACTGGAGTCAGCCGCACACCGTCAGAATCAGGGCCAACGGATACCACCACGAGGTGTGGTTGGACGGTGATCCCACGCCCATCATCAGCTTCTTCTGCACCCAGGCCAGCCACGAACCCTTCGACTACAGCGTGTCTCCTCCGATGCCCAGGACGGGTTACATCGGCTTCTACCGCAGCACCGACACAGCGATGATGGTAGATAACATCGAGGTCAAAGTGCTCGAGGAGGATACAGGCCCCGGCACGGGAATCTCCATCGCCGAGGCCAAAGCGCTGCCGAACGGGACACCCGTGGTCCTGACCGGCGCGTATGTTACGGCCGTCTACGACGGCTCGTTCTACGTTGAGGACCCGAGTCGCGCCTGCGGGATGAAGATCCTCGGCTCGACGTCCGCAAATATCGGCGCCGGCGTGCGGATCAGCGGCACGGTCGGCACCGCAGACGACGAGAAATACATCGCCGCGACGGAAACGGTCCTGACGGGTGAGACGAGCTTCATCTCTCCTCTCGCCATGACCGGGCGCTCGGCATTCGGCCCCGGCGTCTCACCCGTCGGCCTGCTCACGAAGACTTTCGGCATAGTCACGTCCTTGAGCGCGGACCATACCTACTTCACCATGGACGACGGTTCGCCGATCGCGTCCGGCGTCAAGGTCATAATGGCGCCCAGAGGTATCAACAGCTTCGTGAGTCACTATGTCGTCGTGAACGGCATAGTCTCCACGATCACTCCCGACACCCGCGTCATCAGGGCGGCCGAGGAGCCGTTTTCCGACTACAATGGCAGTGGCTACTGGAACCCGGGCGAGTCCTACACCGACACCAACAGCAATGGCGCGTACGACGGAATTGTCGTGCTCGACGCGCCTACTGTCGCGCCACCGCCGGGTACCGTCGCCTATGCCGCAACCGCCCCATCGGGCACGAGCGTCACGTTGACCGACAAGGTCGTCACCGCAGGCACGGATCAAATGAAATCGCCGTGGTTCTTCTACATCCAGGAGAACGGCGTGGGCATCCGCGTGCGCTCTTCCACGGTCGTGCGCCAGGGCGACAGGGTCACGGTGGTCGGCACAGTGCGTAGAGCGAGCGACGGCGGAACGGTGGTGCATCGTAACGGCGAGAGGGAGGTCAACGCGACCAGTGTTACCTTCACGTACGGCCCATACACCATGCCCGCCCCGGTCGTGCTCACCAACCGCCAGGTGGGCGGCGGCCCGTCCACTCAGATCGACACGGACGGTTACCCCTGCCAGCCGGGCGTGTGGGCGTCGTCTACCGGCGCGAACTGCGGCTACGATCAGATCGATGAGGCCGGCGCGAACAACGTCGGCGTGTATTGCCAGGTCAGCGGGACTGTCGTGTATGCCGACGACGCGGCGCGGTTCTTCTACATCAACGACGGCTCCAACGTTCAGGACGGCGGATGGGTGAGCGGTGCGCCGTCTCCTCCAGGCATTCGAGTGCTGGCGCCGCCGGGGGCTCCGTTGACTGGGATCGGGGGCAAGTCCGTCACTGTGGTTGGAGTCGTGGGATCGATGGCGCAGAGCGACGCGGGCTCGCCCTCGGGGCCGTGCGGAACCTACGTTCGGAACATCCGCGTTGTCCGGGCCACGCCCGAGATGTTCCTCGACCTGAACCAGAACGGTTTCTGGGACGCCGGGGAGCGCTATCTGGACACCAACGGCAGCGGCACCTACGACGGCATTCGCGCTTCGGGTGTCGCCGGGCCGAGCTTCGTCAGCCGGTTCGACCGCTATGGGACCCTGATCCTGCGCGGCGCGCCGTTCATGCCCAGGGGCCTCTACTGCTACGACGTGGGCTCCGGGACTCTCAACGCCGCGAAGAACCAGGGCTTCAACGCTGTCCAGTGCTTCGACGCCATGAGTCCGAGCGATCTGACGACGCTGAACTCCGTGGGGCTGAAAGTCTTCCCCAGCCTGCACGACGTGGCCAGCCGGCCCGCGTGGATGGCCGTGAAGACCGATCCGGCCATCGCGGCGTGGTATCTTAACGATGAACCCGAATGGCACGGCGAGGACCCGGCGACCAACCTTGCCAGCTACAACTGGGTCTACAGCCAGGACGGCACGCATCCGGTCGGAAACAGCCATGCGGACGTCAATCGCTTCGGCGACTACGCGGCTTCCGACGACATGTGCTGGATAGACAGGTATCCGATAGGCAACGCGGGCGGGCAGTGGTGCATCCCCACGATCGCCGACTTTGTTGATACGGCCCGCGCCGCGCACGGCGGCGATCCCTACTATCCTGCGTGGCAGTACGTTCAGATGTTCAAGGAAAGCCCCAGCTTTGCGATGCCGAGCGTCGCCGAGTTCCGGGCGATGATCTACACGGCCATGTCGCACTACGTCAAGGGTTACTTCTACTTCTCCAATCAGCAGGGCGACTCGGACTGGCAGGCGCTCTGGTCCGAGGTGGCTAACGTCAACAGCGAGATGAACACGCTGCGCTCGTTCTTCACGCTGCCGTGGCTGCCGGTCGAGTTGACGAACACCAACCCGGTCTACGTGAAGGTGGGCGGCTACAGAGTCGGCGGGAGCGTTCTGCTCGTTGTCGTGAACGCGGACAAGGACAACGCTCAGTCCGCGACTATAACGCTGCCAGGCATGCCGAACAACGCCGTACTGACCGCGCCCATCGGAGGGTCGGGCCTGACGCTGAGCGGGAGGCAGTTCACCTACACATTCGCTCCGTGCGAGGTGCGCGTGCTGCTGTGGGGGAGCATCCCGACACCGCCGTAGGCTGATCTCCCGTTCTCCAAGCCATCGGAGGAGATGAGTTCGTCTCGCAATCCGCCGCCAACTCACAACCCTGGGCCGACGTGCTGTGTGGCGCAGGGCGAGTCTCCTACGGAGCCGCCGGCATCTTGCCCCAGAGCAGAACCCTGACCTCACAGGGCGCGAGGTTGCACGCGAACTTGCGTCCATCCAGCTTCACGCCTTCGCCTCCGATGGGCGCCGTGAGCGAGGCGTTGTCCGGGATGCCGGGGAGCGTGATCGTCACCTGTCTCGAGCCGTCCTTGTCGCCGTTGACCACGATCAGCAGCGCGCTGGCGCCGATCCTGTAGCCGCCGGCCTTGACCCAGGTCCAATCTGAGCTGGTCACGTCGAGCGGCGTCCACGGCAGCGTAAGGAACGGACGCAGGGTCTCCATCTCGGCGTTGATCTTCTTTACTTCCGACCACAGCGCCTGCCAGTCCGGCCCGCCGCGCTGATAGCAGAAGTAGAAGTAGCCCTTGACGTAGCGGGACATGCCGGTGTAGACCATCGCCCTGAACTCGGGGACCGTGGGGACGGTGAAATGTGGGTCTTCCTTGAACATCTGCACGTACTGCCAGACCGGATAGTAAGGGCTGCCGCCATGGCCGGTTCGGGCGGCGTCGTCGAAGTCGGCGATGGTCGGGATGCACCATTGCCCGCCCGTGTTTCCGACGGGGTATCTATCGATCCAGCACATGTCCTCGGACGCCGCGTAGCTGCCGAGGTGGCTGACGTCGGCGTGACTGTTGCCGACCGGATGCGTTCCGTCCTGCTCGTAGACCCACTTGTAGCTGGCGAGGTTCACGTCGGGCTTCTCGCCGTGCCATTCGGGCTCGTCGTTGAGGTACCACGCCGCGATTGCCGGGTCGGCCTTTGCGGCCATCCACGCAGCGCGGGCGGCCTCGCTGTGCAGGGTGGGGAAGGTCCTCAGTCCCGCGGCAGTAAGCCTCGGCAGATCGCCCGGCGCCATGTGGTCGAAGCACTGGACCGCGTTGAAGCCCTGCTCCTTCGCCGATTTGAGCGTGTTGTCGTCCACGTCGTAGCAATACAGGCTCTTGGGCATGAACGGCGCGCCGTGCAGGATCAATGTGCCATAGCGGTCGAATCGGCTGGCGACCTTCGGGGCCGGGACGCCGGATATCGAGATGCCGTCGCACGCGCCGTTGCCGTTCGTATCGAAGCAGCGCTCGGCGGGATCCCAGAAACCGTTCAGGTTCAGGTCCAGAAACGGCTCGCAAGTGGCACGCACCACTCGAATGTTGCGGATGTGGTCGCTGACTCCCGCGTCGCTCTGCGACACCGACCCTACTACGCCGACCACCGTCGCGGACTTGCCCACGATGTCCTTGAGCGGCATTCCGTTCGGAACCAGCACTCGAACGCCCGCAGGCGACGGCTTTCCATTGACGTAAGCGCCGTCGTGAACGCCGGAGCCGTCGTCGATATAGAAGAACCGCCCCGCGTCGTCGGCGCAAACGACTTTGCCCTTGACCTGGCAGTAGAGGCCGATGTTGCTCGCGCCTTTCTCATTGATCTGATCGCAGCCCTTATCGGAACCGTTCGACGAAGCCCACACGCCGGGCTGGCAGGGGAAGCCGTCGGTGTCGGCCTCGGGGGTCGGACCGCCGCCGACCTGGCGATTCGTGAGCGCTTTGGGCTTGGGCATCGCGAACGGGCCGTAGGTGAACGTGACGCTTGTCGCATCGATCTCACGCTCGCCGTTGCGATGCACGACCGACCCCGTGTCGCTCGCGCGGCGGACCTTGCCGATAACACTGACTCTGTCGCCCTGGTGGACGGAGGTTTTCGAGCGAACTCGCATCCCCACGCCGCCGTCCTGGACGTAGAAGAAACCCGCCCGACTTCATCTGATCGCTGCCGGCTGTGACAATGACATCCTTCAACGTCACGTCAGTGCCGGACGGGGCCGTCTTGGCTTTGGCTATCGATGTGACGCCGACTGCGCTGCACGGCGGCGGTGAGACCAAAACGGCCAGGGCTACTATGATCGCGGTGGCGATTGACTTCACAGAGGGACTCCTTACTCGACGCTGGAACGCACACTGTAGTAATACGCATTAGTTCGCGGATAATCCTTCTTCTGCGTCGAGGCTGCGGCGGAGCGTCCCGCCGCCAAGTCACAACCCTGGGCTTCCAAGCCGCGTGGCGGACGTGGGGAGCACTGGCGCCTACCGGGCGAGCTGGGCGATCACGTCGTCAGTCACGTCGACGCCGCCGTAGAGTGCGATCTGGCGTGTCCCACCGTCGGGCAGGACGGTATTCGTCAGCAGCACGATCTTGAGTTTTCGTGCGACCGCGACCTTGGTGGCTGCCGCGGCGAGGTCGGCTGAGGCCTTGCCTTCCAGTTCCTCACTCTTGGCAGTCAGCTTGTTCTGTCCGTCCTGGTAGGCGGCGTTGAACGCGGTCTCCGACTGCTTGAGCCTGTCCTGCAGCCCTCTCATCTGCATCCTCTGCAGATCGGTGAGGGTCCTGGAGGACTGAAGGGTCTTGAGTTCCTGTTCTCTGGCCGACTCGGCGGCGGACAGTGCCTCGATACGAGCCGACTCGGCAGGTGTGGGAGCGGCCTTGGCCTTGAGATCGATCAGTTCCTTGATCTCAGCCTTGTCCAGCATCGGATTCCCGTTGCGCAGATCGAGTGTGGCGTCGAGGGACTGCGCAAGCGCCTGCAGTTCGTCGGAATACCGCTTCATCTTGGGCGCTTCCGTCTTCAGCCTGGCCTGGTCTATCAGACCGATGCTTGCACTGCCCGTGGGCGCGTCCGCGGACCATAGGGGAGTCGAAACGAGGGTCAGAGCAGCGACTGCGGCGATCCACGCAGCCTTACGTGGTCGTATCATTGACGGTCTCCTGGATTCGGCGATTCACGCATCGTGTTGCACATCCTGTTGAGACGACGGCGGCGGATGCGTATTGCTATTGCTACGGATCGCCCGCCCGAGCCTGGCCGCCATAAGTCCTGTGAACAAGTACCCCTGGGTTGTGAGTTGGCGGCGGGGCGTTTGGGTGCGCGGTGATCGGGTGATCCGGCGCTTCCATGTTCGCCAGGCAAATCGATTGCCAGGCGCAAGTCCCGCGCAATTCCATTGCGCCGTAGGCAGCGGTGCGGGCTGTTCTGCCAGGCGTGAGATGCTGTAGGCGCAGATGGGGCAACAGAGTTGCCGGACACCCGCGCCCGGCAAACGGAATTGCCGGGCGAACGGGTTGCTGAGCTCCAGGGCTGTGAGTTGGCGGCGGCGGGATGAAACGGAATTGCCGGGCGAACGGGGTCAGTCCAGAGCTGCCCATGAATGCCATGAGCTTGCGGAATGTGTCTGTCACGATGTATACGCCGCCAGTGTACCCGATGTACCCGCCCGCGAGTTCATTCACCAAGCCTGATCGCTGCAGATGCAGGAGGACAAAAGGGAGATCTTCTTCGGGTACAGTGCAGGGCACTGCTCGTGAAGGTTCTCCCAGCCCTGACGCATCGCCCATTTTCAGCCAGTTGTCGTCCTCGTCTGTGTCGTCCTTTCTCCTCGGCCTTTCCGCCGCGAACGGGGCGGAGTCCAGTCCCGGTTTCTCCCGTTGCTGAGCGAAGACCGCGCGGGCCACGATGATTTCTCTGGGTGAGAGTTCTGCCAGCACCGCTAGGTAATCCTCAGCCGACATCGCCGAGTCCTCTTGGCGAAACGACAGCACCACGAAGCAGTCGAGCGTCCACGCCTTATCTTCGCCGCGTGTCTGGTTCTGGACGAGGCTTCCAGGGCTTTCATTGTGAGATCAAAGAACTCCTCAGACTCCAGGAATTCCTTCCTCACCGATTCCTCCTCCACCTCGGCCATCGCCTGCTTGAGCTCATCCAGCAAGGTGAGTATACGAGTGTGGGTCATCTTCTGCCCCTTGGCAGAGAACAGAACATCTAGCGGGCCGCCTACGTAAGGTATGGCGGTGACAGCAGTAAGTAGCGCGGTGTTGTCGGCGTAGGTCTTCGCAGCTGTCATGGCGAGCGCGTCCGTCTTGTTCACTGCGTGTGCCCTCCTATCATGTGGGTGTGGACATTGCTCGACAGATCATCTCGTGTGTTTCGGGATTTCCGTGTTGGGCTGTCGATCAATGGTCCATGCATCACCGGCAGTCCAACACTCAGATCCCGAAACACCTCAGGCGCCCCTCGACGCATCCGCTTAGGTGGTTGCTCGTCCCGGGGCATCGAAGTAGCTAATGCGCTACTAACCCGGACCAGGATGCAGCGATTCAATGGTGGCCCAGACCTCTTCAAGAGTTGTAAAAGTGGGCGGGAAAGCCAGTTGTGCAAGTGCTTGACCCAAGGTATCGGCAGTATCCTGCGATGCGACGATTACCCAGATGTGCATGTGCTTGTCGAATAGAGTTTGGAGCAGACGGGCTCGCTCCGAGTCCATATCCAGAATAGGGAATTCTTTCGGGAAGCGATTCCCTTCTTTGCTGTAGAATCTGCGACAGCAGTTCAATTCGCCATTGTATCTGTCCGGTGTCGAGATGGGCGAAGTTACCAAGATATGTGTAATCCATACCGGAGAAGTCGGACAGCATGTAATAGCCCAGCGGGCGGCCCAACTCATATAAGGTTCTGTCTCCCTCAGTATTGAGCGCAACCACCAACTTGTGCTTGGACAGGAGGAATGTTTCCAGCACGGAATCCAGTGAGACCTGATCAGGCTTCGCCGTGCGCGTCTGCTCATCGGCTTGTTTTACAGCCTCCGCTGCCTTGCGAGTGAAATCCTTGTCCTGGTAACTCAATCGTGTCCAGCCCAGCGATGTTGAAACTGAGTTTGTCTCCTTCGCGTTGGAACGGTAACTACATACTTGTTGAAGCCAAGCATCAGGCCGTATTCCATCTGCACATTGGCATTTGCTATCTCAATAGAACTCTTTCTTTCGTTGTTGAGTAGAATCGCACAGAACTGAGACGTGACGATTTTGGAGCAGATCTTTGTACAGAAAGCGAGCTGCGCCGGTGTAAACGCGGCACCTGCATCCACTGGTTCGATATTATGCTCCAAGAGCACTTTTCTAAGCAGTTCTACCTCTAGGGGGCATTCTTGAAAGCTGTAGCCAATGAAGCAGGTGCGAGCCTGACAAGAAGACGTAGTCACATCGAGGCAAGCCGATTATACAGTGCTCGTTTCTACGGATGGTCGTATCCACGTATGCAATGCCTCCTAGTGCGGTGGCTTCTCCAGCTATTGCTGCTCAAGCGCACTAATCCCAATTGCTTCTCCTACACCCCCGCCTTCTCTTTCTTCCCCTTCCCCTCAGGGTTGTGACCTGGCGGCGGCGGGAGCACGTGTTGGAGGAACTGCCCCGGTATACGACGCCGGGTTCGCGGCGACTTTCTCGGGGGTGCCGGTGGCTATTACTTCGCCGCCTTTGTCGCCGCCTTCGGGGCCGAGGTCGATTATGTGGTCGGCGGTTTTGATTACGTCCATGTTGTGCTCGATCACCAGGACCGTGTTGCCGTTGTCCACCAGCTTGCCGAGGACCTCCAGCAGCTTGCTGATGTCGTGGAAGTGCAGGCCGGTGGTGGGCTCGTCGAGGATGTAGAGCGTTCTGCCGGTGCCGCGCTTGGCTAGCTCGCGATGAGAGCTTCACGCGCTGGGCCTCGCCGCCGGATAGCGTCGTCGCGGGCTGGCCGAGGTGGATGTAGTCCAGGCCGACGTCGTGGATCGTCTGCAGCCTGCGATAGATTCTGGGGATGTGCTTGAAGAACTCCAGCGCCTGGCTGACGGTCATGTCCAGCACGTCGGCGATGTTCTTGCCCTTATACTTGACCTCGAGCGTCTCGCGGTTGTAGCGCTTGCCCTTGCAGACCTCGCACGGCACGTAGACATCCGGCAGGAACTGCATCTCGATCTTGATGATCCCGTCGCCCTTGCACGCCTCGCAGCGGCCGCCCTTGACGTTGAAGCTGAACCGCCCGGGCTTGTAGCCGCGCATTCTCGCGTCGGGCGTCTGGCTGAAGAGGTCGCGGATCAGGTCGAACACGCCCGTATACGTCGCCGGGTTCGAGCGCGGAGTGCGGCCGATGGGGCTCTGGTCGATGTCGATCACCTTGTCGATGTTCTCCAGGCCCTTGATGTCCTCGTGCTGGCCCCAGACCCGGTGCGTGCCGTGGATCTGATACATCAGCCGGGGCAGCAGCGTCTCCTGGATGAGCGTGCTCTTGCCGGAGCCCGATACGCCCGTCACGCACACGAACACCCCCAGCGGAATCTTCACGTCGATGTCCTTGAGGTTGTGCTGCTTCGCGCCCTTGAGCTCGATCCAGTTGCCGTTGGGCTTGCGGCGCTGTCTCGGGGATCGGGATCGACAGCTCGTGCGAGAGGTACTTGCCCGTGATCGAGTCCTGGAGCTCGCATGATCTCCTCGAGCGTGCCCTCGGCCACGACCTCGCCGCCGTGCTCGCCCGCGCCGGGGCCGATGTCGATGATGTGGTCGGCGGCGTGCATCGTTTCCTCGTCGTGCTCGACCACGATGATCGTGTTGCCGATGTCGCGGAGCTTGAGCAGGGTGCCGATCAGGCGCTTGTTGTCGCGCTGGTGCAGGCCGATGCTGGGCTCGTCCAGGATGTAGAGCACGCCCATCAGCCCGCTGCCGATCTGGGTCGCGAGCCGGATGCGCTGGGCCTCGCCGCCCGCCAGAGTCGCGGCGGCGCGGTCGAGGGTGAGGTAGTCCAGTCCCACGTCCAGCAGGAACTTGAGCCGCGCGCGGATCTCCTTGATCACCTGCTCGCCGATGATGGTCTCGCGGCGGCTGAGCGGCAGGGCCTCGAACCACTCGTGACGCGGCCTTGACGGATTTGTTGGCGACATCGGATATGTCCAGGCCGCCGATCGTGCACCGCCAGGCTCTCGGGCTTGAGCCTCTTGCCGCCGCAGACCTTGCACGGCACCTCGGACATATACTGCTCGACCTCGGCCTTGACCATATCCGAGCTGGTCTCGCGGTAGCGGCGCTCCAGCAGGTTCAGAATGCCCTCGAAATGGGTCTTGATAGGTGCGCGACGCGCCCCGGAACCGGCTCTTGTAGGTGACCGTGCACCTGCTCGTCGGTGCCGTAGAGCAGCGCGTCGAGCGCTGCGGGTGGGGAGGTCCTTGATCGGCGTGTCGAGCTTGAAGCCGTAGTCGGTCCGCGACGCCCTTAACGAGCGCCATCACCCAGTCGTTGGTCCCGCGCGCGAACGGGGCGAGGGCGCCCTTGGCTGATCGATCTTCTCGCGGTCGGGGATGATCAGGTCGGGGTTGAGCCGCTTGTGCGACGCCGAGGCCGTGGCACTCCGGGCACGCGCCGTAGGGGCTGTTGAACGAGAAGCTGCGCGGCGCGATCTCCTCCATGCTGATCCCGCACTCGGTGCACGCGAAGTTCTCGGAGAAGAGCAGCTCCTCTTCGTCCCATCACATCGACGCCGAGTGTGCCGGAGCCCTTGCGCAGCGCGGTCTCGACGGAATCGTTGAGGCGCTTCTCGATGCCGGGCTTGACGATGAGGCGGTCGATGACGACCTCGATGGTGTGGATCTTGTAGCGGTCCATTTCGATGTCGTCGGTGACCTCGTGGACCTCGCCGTCGACGCGCACGCGCACGAAGCCCTCCTTGCGGACGTCCTCGATGACCTTGCGATACTGGCCCTTCTTGCCTCGGACGAGCGGCGCGAGGACCTGAATCTTGGTGCCCTCCGGCAGCGCCATGATCGCGTCGACCATCTGCTCGACGGTCTGCTGGGCGATCTCGCGGCCGCACTGGGGGCAGTGGGGGTGGCCGATGCGCGCGAAGAGCAGGCGCAGGTAGTCGTAGATCTCGGTGACGGTGCCGACGGTGGAGCGCGGGTTGCGCGTGGTCGATTTCTGGTCGATCGAGACCGCCGGCGAGAGGCCGGTGATGTCGTCGACGTCGGGCTTGTCCATCTGCCCGAGGAACTGCCGCGCGTAGGAGCTCAGCGACTCGACGTAGCGCCGCTGGCCCTCGGCGTAGATCGTGTCGAACGCGAGCGACGACTTCCCCGAACCCGAAAGCCCCGTGATGACCACCATCTTGTCGCGCGGGATCTCGACGGTGATGTTCTTGAGGTTGTGCTGCCGCGCGCCGGTTACGACGATCTTGTCCAAACCCATCTTTGTGCTCCTGCCGCACTATTCTACCACGCGCGAAGGGGCATGTTCAACCAGATAGGCGAACAAATGTGCGGGAAGGTTGAGGGTTTGTGGTTGAGGGTTAAGGGAAGGGACGGGTGGTTTGACAGATGGCGGCGCTTGCGCTAGTATCGGGCTGCAGAGTTGACTATGGGGGATGCGCGGGTGATTCGAGTTATGCTGTTATGCGGTGTTCTTATGATGCCTCTGTGCGCTCAGGCGGGTGATCTCTATCACATCCGGCCGCTTTCCGAGCGCGAGGTGATGCAGACCTACACGAAGATGATGGTCGATGCGTGCCGGTATGCGAATGGCGACTGGCACGAGTCGTCCGATATTGCCGGCGCCGGCTACTGGGGCGATGGCGTCAGCGAGGGCAACCAGGGAATCCGAGCCATCGCCGAGATGATGCTTGACGTGCGGCGCGCTGCTGAAGTACTCCGACGCGCTCAAGGGCGACGAGCGGCGCGGAGCTGGCCAGGAAGGTGTCGGCGGCGGTTCGATACTTCAACTCCACGCACCTGACCGGGTCGGCCAAGTGCACGGACGGCAAGCAGTGGGGCAATAGCTGGCAGTCGGGGTTCTGGACGGGGGAGCTTGGGTTTGGCGCGTGGCTGGTCTGGGATGAGCTGGATTCCGATCTGCGCAATGGCCTGGAGCGCGTGATTGAGCTTCGAGGCGGATCGGTTCCTCGACGTGAAGCCGCCGACCAGCCGCTGGGGCGACACCAAGGCCGAGGAGAACGGCTGGGACCTGACCTGCATCTCCATCGCGGCCAATATGTTCCCCAACCATCCCCACGCCGCGGCCTGGCGTGAGAAGGCGATCGAGTATATGATGAACGTCCTCTCCGTGCCGCGCGATCTCGAAGGACGGGACGGTAGTGGACGGCCGGCCGGTCAGCGAGTGGGTCCACGGCGCGAACCTCAACCCCGACTTCACGCTCGAAAACCACAACATCCTGCATCCATCCTACATCCTGTGCAGCTCGTATTTCCTCACGCAGACCGCGATGCAGTATAGGTATGGCGGGCGCCCAGTGCCCCAGGCGGCGACGCACCATCTCATGGACACCTGGCGGATGTTCGAGACCATATTGCTTCCGACGGGCGAGAACGTGTATCCGCAGGGGCAAGATTGGGAGCTTCACGGCCTCAATCCCATCCAGTTGTTCGCAAGCATCGGCACGCTTATGAAGGATCCTGTTGCCGCCGAGATGGAGCGGGTGAACCTGCAGTATATGCGCGCGTGGCAGGAGATGGCCGGCGGGAGCCTCGCCGTGCCCGGATCGAGCTTTGGGTTCACGCGCCACGCTATTCAGGCCGCGCAGGCCGGGTACAGCTTCCTCGCGCACAAGCTGTTCGGGCCGCCGCCGGAGGCTGGGTCGGCCCAAGGCGTTGGGGCGGGTGTATGGCGCTATGCTTCCGTTGACGTCATCCTGCACCGTACAGGCCAGCAAGCTCGTGACGATGTCCTGGAAGAACCGGATAATGGGCGTTCTCACTCCGATTGGCGACGGGCATGAAGGCAATCCGTTCTTCACGGTCCCGATCACAAGCGGGTTCGTCGGCTCGACTGAGCTGGATCCCGCTGGCGATACGAAGACAAGCGTTTCCGAGCGCATCGTGGAAGAGACGCCCAATGGGTTCGAGACCACCGGCACGCTGCTCACAAATGGCGGCCGGCTGAAGCAGACGATCAAGGTGACGTCGATCGGCGAGAAGACGGTCCTATATCAGGATCGCGTTACGGCGGTGTCGCATGTGACCGTCGCTCGCGAGTGCGGGTGTCCCATCGGCATCGAGAACGACCAGGTCATCCGGCGGGAAGCGGGTTGTCGCTCATCAAGGCGGTCAAGACTGTGTTTGATTGGCAGACGCCCCGGCAGATGACGGCGATTCCGGGCTCGTGGGTGAATGTGGATGGTCGGCTGGGCGTGTTGTGATCGTGCACGGGTCGGGCATGGCCTACAGCCAGGCGACCAAGTACAATCCGCAGGGCGTGCTATGCGGACGTGCTCTACGGCTCGTTCTCGGATGCGCCGCGCAGCTTCAAGGCAGGAGATGAGGTGGCGCATCGGGTCGTGCTGCTGGCAGTCGAGGTCACGCCGGAGCAGACCGCGGCGATGTCACGGTCTGCGAGGATCGATGGCCAGACGATTCGCTTCACGCTGCCTGAGGGCCGCGAAGGGGAAGTCTCGCTGCTGCAACCCTAGGCCTTCTTCGGCAGCGATCTCACGATGCAGAACAGCCCCAGCGCGCTGAAGACCGCGTGGAATGCGAATGCCGGCGCCATCTCACCGAGCGACGTGAAGCCTTTTGCGTGGGAGAAGACCCCTCCCACTATGTACGCCGCTCACCCGATTCCTGAGAGCAGCAGGACTATGCCTAGCAGCTTCATCTCTACCCTCCCAGCGCCTTCATGACCATCCACAGCGACAGAACGGCCGTTCCGCCGTGGAACAGATAGCCCGGGATTGCCTTCCCGCTCAGCGCGCCATACTTGCGGCGGAACACGTCCGCCATGATGCTGAATATTCAGGCCGCAGATAGAAGCCAGATGCCGATACCACCGATCCACCACCACATGTCGGCTCACCTCTGCCGCCCATTATACCACCGGCGACAGCACCGCGCTTTACAAGAGCCGCCTGTTCGTTTTATGATTTACGTGCGCGTTCGCGCGGAAACGGGGGGTTTCGAAATGGGGGATAATAACGCCTGCCGGTTCGACAACGTCAGTGTCGTCTGCAAGGCCAACATCTACTTCGACGGCAAGGTCATTAGCCACAGCATCGAGTTTGCCGACGGGACCAGGAAGACCATCGGCCTGATCTATCCCGGCTCATACACATTCAATACCGGCGCGCCTGAGCGGATGGAGATCATCGCCGGATCGTGCCGCGCCAAACTGGCGGGCGAGTCGGTGTGGACGAGCCACGAGGCCGGTTCGGCGTTCGAGGTGCCCGGGGAGTCCTCATTCGAGATCGCGGTTGACGGGGGCATCGCGGAGTACGTGTGTTCCTACGGGAGGTCGTGAAGTGAAGGCAGGACTCGCGACCATCGCTTTTCGCAAGTATGACGTCTTCGCGGCGCTCGATTTTGCCCGTGATGCGGGGTTCGCGGGCGTGGAGATATGGGGCAAGCCTCCGCACACGCCGGAGGAGTTCGACGAGGATCACACGCGCCGCGTACGCGACCGCGCTCGCGCGAACGGCCTGGAGATCGCCGTGTTCGGTTCGTACGCCAACCCGAGCTGGCCGGAATACGATCGCAAGTCGGCCGATTCGATCAAGCTCGCGCTGATGCTTGAAGCGAAGATCATTCGCGTCTGGGCGGGCGCCAAGGAGCCGGGCGAAGCCGATGAAGAGCTATGGCGGCACGTGGCGTCGTCGCTCCACGAGTTCGCCCTTCGAGCGGAATACGAGGGTCTGACGCTCGCGATGGAAACCCACGCCGACACGCTCTGCTTCACGCCCGAGGGCTGCCTGAGGCTGATCGAGATGGCCGGCGCGCCCAACCTGAAGCTCAACTACCAGCCGCGGGATTTCGTCAACCCCGACATCGAGCGTGATATCGAGTTGCTGGCGGAGCACGTTGTGATGGTCCACGCGCAGAACTTCCGGCCGTCGTGCGTCGAGGAGGGCAAGATGAACCGGTGCCTGATCGAGCGCGGCGTCGTGGACTACGATAAGGCGCTTGCGCTGCTCGCGAAGCACGGATTCGACGGCTACGTGGAGGTCGAGTTCCTCAAGGGCGAGAACCTGAGCGAGGACGCCATGCTCGAAGCGCTGAGCAAAGACGCGGCATATCTTGCGGAGCTTACCGCTCGGCACAGTGCTTGTCGAGACTCTGGATCCTAGACGAGGTGCGCTGGTTCGGGATTTCGACCGTCCACAGCCTTGGGCTGATCACTTCGTATCGGACGCAGATGGAACTCGCCACCGCGAGTACATCCGAAATCCCGAACCAGCGGAAGCCGTGAGCCCTGATCCGACGGAGAACGAGTCATGCCTCTTTTCGAATACCGTTGTTGTGATTGCGGTGCGAGGTTCTCGCAACTGGTGGGAATGACCGCCGACTCGCGCGAACCGAAGTGCCCCAAGTGCGGCAGCTCGAACACAAACAAGCTGATCAGCCGCTTCCAGCGCGCGCGCAGCGAGGACGACAGGCTCGACTCCTTCGAGGACGCCGCGCTTGCGAGCGGCGACGACCCCGCCGCGATGAGCAGGCTCATGCGAGAGATGGGCAAGGAGCTCGGCGAGGAGGGAGAGGACGACATCGACGAATACCTCGAAGAGGCCGAACGCGAGATGTACGACGGAGAGAGTGATGAGTCATGGGTCATGAATTATGGATTGCAGTCCTGGGCTAACCACTTCGTATGGTCGGAGAGGAAAGCCGACACCCCGAGTACCTCCGAAATCCCGAACCAGCGAATACGAAATGCCAGATACCGGACCACCTACCGCGGAGGATCGTGCCTATCGACTGGCCATCCGTATCTCGTAATTCGTAATTCGTAACTACCCCTTCACGAGTGCCTTGTTGACGTCGGCGGTGCCGGTGACGGTGATGGCGCCCTCTGAGACGCGCACAGACTTCAGCTTCGCGCCGATGCCCATCTGCTCGGTGTCGAGAACAGGGTTGATGTCGTGCTGGATGCGGCCCCGAACGATGCCCGGCACGCGAACTCCTCGCGTGGAGACCCTCTTGAGCACCATGTAGAGTTTCGTGCCGTTCACGACCTGCAGTGTGCCCTCGACCTTGACCGGCGTTCTCAGAAGCAGCACCTTGGGCTTGGCGGTGAGGGTGAGTTTGCCGTCCTCGATGGTGACGTGGCCGCCGTGCAGGTCGGGCCGGAAAGCGGTCAGCCAGGTGTTGAGATCGGCTTCGGTTACGTGCGCCGCAAAGCTCGCGTCCTCGACGCGGGTGACGGTCTGGTCCGGCTTGAAATGGACGCCCGCCAGGCCGATATCGATCTGATCCACGACAACCCCGTTGGTCATCTTGACATCTCTGCCGGCGATGTTCACCTTCTCTATCCTGCCCCGCGCGATGCCCACGGCGCCGCCGGTCACATCGGCGGAGTACCGATCCCGCCTGGCCGAGCAGTTCGGGCATTTTGGCCGCCACCGACCGCCCGATCTTCCATCGCATGACCGGCCCGGCAGCAAGACATATCGCAGCGACTATAACAAGCACAATCAGCAGACTCTTAGCTCTCACCCTTCAAACCTCCAGTCTCAATATATCATACGACGTTGGTTCATCCCAAATGTGCCCACGCCGCTCCACGATTCTGAGCGAAGCGAAGAATGGCACGGGGCTGATATGGGTCGAAAATGCCCTTGTGTATACCGATAATTGATTACGAGGGTATAGTATGTAATGCCTATTTTCTGTGCTGGCGGGAATGGCCCCTTGACAAACGGCTTCGTCTGAGTATAAACTACGGTGGGGGGCAGCCCATCGCGATGTTACGCGTCCGCGGCAGCGCATAGTGCCGCGTGGCCAACATTCACTCCGCCGTGTTGGTCTCGATTTGCGTATCGAGAGGGGATGATATCTTGACGGCAAGAAAAGGTTTCACGTTGATCGAACTGCTGGTCGTGATCGCCATCATCGCGATCCTTGCGGCAATTCTGTTTCCCGTCTTCCTTCAGGCACAGGCCGCGGCAAGGCTTTCCAAGTGCCAGAACAACGCGAAGCAGATCACCCAGGCCTGCCTGATGTACGAGGCGGACAACCGGGGCGCCATGGTGCAGGGTTTCCAGTCCGCGACGTGGGGTGACTGGTATAGCCTGATCAACCCATATCTGAAGCAAGTGTACCGGACGGGAGACACGTTCGAGCTCCGCGGGGTGTGGATATGCCCGGCCATGTGCCGTTCAACATACACGTCGGGCACGAATAAGGGACGGGAGATCGAGAACAACGTTCAGCGCTGCTACGGCTACAATGCGTACTACCTTGGTGGCGTATTGGTGAACGGCAAATACAACTATCACCTGTCCTCGGAGGTCGTCAAACCGACCAAGACCATCTGCATACTGGAGACCTGGGGCTTCCACCACCGCGATCAGTCCACGAAGGGTTGGGGAACGGCCTACTGCTATCCGCCCGTCAAGATGGCGAGCCTCTGCGCGCCAGACCATTGCTGGCCGCCCGGATGGCACAACGGGAAGAACACAGTAGGATGGTGCGACGGGCATGTGACCGCGGTCAGGCTCCCGCTGCCCGATTCACCACTCTCCAAGGCGCACGTCGGCATTATGCAGGAGTACACCAACGGCACGCGAGTGATCTTGTCTGGTGACCCAGAAGGCGACAACAAGGATCCGTATTTCCGGCTGACGGAGCCCAAGCCCTAGCGGCTGATCGACGTGAAACCATCAGGCCGCCCGCGATGCGCGAGCGGCCTTTACCTTGCGTGTGGCGCGCGGGATATGGTATAATCTGCTGTAAGATACAGGAATTGTGAAAGGTGCAGCGATGAAGGCAGGCATTCATCCGAAATACGAGAAAACACAGGTGACGTGCGCCTGTGGCAATACGTTCGAGACCCGGTCCACGGTAGACGAGATCCGCGTGGAGATCTGCTCCGCGTGCCATCCGTTCTATACGGGCAAGCAGAAGATCGTGGACACGGAAGGCCGCGTCGAGAAGTTCCTATCCAGATACGGCATGAAGGACAAGGAAAACAAGGAAGAGCAGTAGCTTCAGTCGGCAGATACGAGGGAAGCGATTCGCACGGCGCACAAGCGGCCGTCGGTCGCTTCCTTTGCTTTTGCCGCGCCCTCCCCTATGAGGGGAGGGCTGGGGTGGGGTCGGTCTTTCAACTTTCAACTTTGGACTTTCAACTTCAATGGCAGACAAGAAACACGAGTTCCACTACGGCGGGCAGGCCGTCATCGAGGGCGTGATGATGCGCGGGCCCAAGGACTTCGCGGTCGCGGTGCGGCGCGCCAACGGCGAGATCGTATCGACGGCCGAGAACGTCGAGTCGATGTTCGCCAAGCTCGCCTGGCTCAAGAAGCCGTTCCTGCGCGGCACGTTCGCGCTGATCGACGCGATGGCGCTCGGGATCAAGGCCCTGAAATACTCGACCGACATCGCCATGCAGGACATCTCGGCCGAAGAGCGCAAGCCCGGCGAGGAGACGCCGCAGGTCGAGCAGACAGCAAGCGAGCCGGAGGCTCCCAAGCCGGCAAAGGCCGTCAACGATGCCACGATCAACGCGATGATGGTCGTCGGGCTGATAGTCGGACTGGCGTTCTTCATACTCGTGCCGATCATCTTCTCGAGGCTGCTCAACACGCGAGTTCACGTGCGCTGGCAGCTTACGACTGTCGAGGGGCTGTTCAAGATCGCTCTTTTCGTGGGGTATGTGTGCGCGATCTCGATGCTCAAGGACATCAGGCGGGTGTTCCAGTATCACGGCGCCGAGCACAAGACGATCAACGCCTACGAGGCCGGCGTCGAGCTCAACGTGGAGAACGTGGTGCGGCACACCAAGGTCCACGTGCGCTGCGGAACGAGCTTCATACTCGTCGTGCTGGTGGCCAATATAGTCGTCTACGCACTGATCGGCGACCACCTGCCGCACGGAAGCCTGCTTGAGAAGAGACTTCGTCAACAATCTGATCCGCTGGGCCTATCATCTCGCGCTGCTGCCGTTTGTGGCGGGGTTGGCCTATGAGATCATTCGCTTCGCGGGCAACCGCAAGGACTCGATCTTCACGAAGCTGATGCTGGCTGCCGGGCCTGCTGATGCAGAAGATCACGACGCGCGAGCCGGAGCCGGCGATGATCGAAGTCGCGATCAAGTCCCTGCAGGGTGTACTGGATAAGGAAGCCGCTGAGGCCCGCTGCCGCGGAAAGCTGAGAGCTGCCCGGCTGATAGCTCTGAAACTGACACCGACTGATGACTGAGAACTCACCATGTTCGAAAAACTAGCTGAAGTAGAAGAAAAATACGAGTCGCTGGAGCAGAAGCTGGCGCGATCCTGAGGTGTTTGGCAGGATCAGAAGGCCTATCATCAGGTCGCCAAGGCTCATTCGGATCTGGCCGAGATCTTGTTGGCAAGTGGCGGCAGTATAAGCAGGCCAGGCAGCAGCTCGCCGATACCGAGGAGATGCTCTCCGAGCGTCTCGACGACGAGATGCGCGAGCTTGCGCAGCTCGAGTTCGACGACCTCAAAGAGCAGATCGCCGGCTTCGAGGATGAACTCAGAGTCATGCTGCTGCCCAAGGACCCCAACGACGAGAAGGACGTGATCGTCGAGATTCGAGCGGGGACCGGCGGCGAGGAGGCGGGCCTGTTTGCGGCTGATCTGCTTCGGATGTATACCCGCTTCGCCGAGCGCCATAGAGTGGCAGGCCGAGCTGATGAGTTCGGTCGAAACCGGCATCGGCGGCTACAAAGAAGGCCGTGCTTGCGATCAAGGGCAAGGGCGCCTATAGCAGGCTCAAGTTCGAGGGCGGGGTGCACCGCGTCCAGCGCGTGCCCGCGACCGAATCCAGCGGGCGCATCCACACGTCGGCGGCGACCGTGAGCGTGCTGCCTGAAGCCGACGAGATCGACGTCCAGATCAACAACGATGACCTCGAGATCGATACCTACCGCTCCTCCAGCGCGGGCGGGCAGAACGTCCAGAAGAACGAGACCGCCATCAGAATCACGCACAAGCCGTCCGGGATCGTCGTCACCTGCCAGGACGAGCGCTCTCAGCTCCAGAACAAGCTCCGCGCGATGCGAATGCTGCGAACCCAGCTCTACGAGCGCGAGATGCAGGCCCAGCAGGCACGACGTGGCCGCGCAGCGGCGGTTGATGGTCGGCTCCGGCGACCGCAGCGAAAAGAGCCGCACCTACAACTACCCTCAGAACCGCATCACCGACCACCGCATCGACCATACGATCTACAACCTGCCAGCGTTCATGGACGGCGACCTCGACGACATGATCGACCGCCTCAACGCCGCCGACCAGGCCGAGAAGCTGCAGGTATCGTGAGAGTCGAAAGTCGAAAGTCGAAAGTCGAAAGTCGGGACGCGCTCTCCGCTGCGATTGCCCGCCTCCGCGAGGCCGGAGTCGAGTCCTCCTCAGCTCGACGCCCAACTGATGATGGCGCATGCGCTTGGCTGCTCTCGGCTGGAAGTGATCGCCCATCCCGAGCGCCCGCTCACAGATGTGCAACGATGAAGCGTTCCAAGCTATGCTCGACAAGCGCGCGGCGCGCTATCCTCTCGCGTATATCCTCGGCACGAAGGAGTTCTACGGGCTTGAGTTCGACGTGACGCCGGCAGTGCTGATTCCTCGGCCCGAAACGGAGATGCTGGTCGAGGAGGTGCTCAGAGCGGGTGGGAGACGGCCTCGTGATCGCCGATGTCGGCACGGGCAGCGGCGCGATTGCCGTAGCGCTGGCGGTCAACCTGCCGGATGCGCGCGTGTATGCAACCGATTCAAGCGAGCAGGCGTTGAAGGTTGCGCAGGCGAACGCGGAGAAGCATGGCGTGGCGGATAGGGTAAGTATGGTGCGGGGCGACCTGCTGGAACCGCTGATCGTCAGCTGGACCTGAGCTCGATGTCGATAGTCTCGAACCCGCCGTATATTCCTGACCGGCGAGATCGATGCCCTGCAGCCGGAGGTCCGGTACGAGCCTCGCGAGGCGCTGGACGGCGGGCCGGACGGTCTGGACGCTTATCGGCAGGCTGCTGCCGCAAAGGCATGTTCAGGAATCACTGCGCGGCTGCTGGCGGTCGAGATCGGCGCGGGGCAGGCGGAGCGCCGTTACCCAAATCGCCAGGGATGCCGGATGGGATCAGAGTCGAACTCGTCCGCGACCTTGCGGGAATCGAAAGGGTTGTCATAGCACGCCAATGATCACGCTTAAAGTCGATCCCAACAATCCCGATGCGCAAGGCCATTCGCGCCGCCGCCGATGCCATTCGCAGAGGCGAGCTTGTCATCTTTCCGACCGAGACCGTCTATGGCCTCGCGGCGGATGCGCTCAACGAGGACGCCGTCAAGTCGGTTTATGACGCGAAGGGCCGGCTGCGATCACCAGCCGCTGCCGGTGCAGGTCTGCAGCCTCGAAGACGTGTTCCAAGGCTGCGGAGTTCATGTCGCCGGACGCCAGGCGACTGGCTGAGAGCTACTGGCCCGGCCCGCTTACGCTCGTGCTGACGAAGAGCGCCGCGCTGCCGGCGACGGTCACGGGCGGCAGGGAGACCGTCGGCGTTCGCGTTCCCGATCATCCGGTCGCGCTTGCGCTGGTCAAAGAAGTCGGATCGCCGATTGTGGCGACGAGCGCGAATGCGTCCGGCGGGCCGCCGCCCAAGACCGCCGGGGAGGCGATTCGCGACGTTGGGGAGAAGGTATCGGTGGTGCTCGACGGTGGCCCGAGCCGGTTCGGAATCGCGTCCACTGTGGTCGATATGACGCGTCTCGCCTCCGAAGGATCCTGCGCCGGGGCTCGCTGGGCGTGGAAGACATCAGAAAGGTGCTGGGAGAGGTTGAGGAATAGCTCGGACAAGAGTGTTGACGCGGGCGGAGTTGGTTGATGCCACGCAGAAGGCCAGGTTGGCGGGCAGAGTCGTCGTCTTCACCAATGGCTGCTTCGACATATTGCACGTGGGCCACATTCGCTATCTGCAAAAGGCACGCGCGATGGGCGACCTGCTCGTTGTCGGCGTGAACACCGACGAATCCGTGCGCAAGCTCAAAGGCCCCGACCGCCCCATCAACCCCGAACGCGACCGCGCGGAGGTCCTCGCCGCTCTCGAATGCGTGGACTACGTGTCGCTGTTCGCTGAAGATACCCCAATTGAACTTATACAAGCCATCAAGCCCGACATCGACGTCAAAGGCGGCGACTACACGCCCGAGGACATGCCCGAGACTGCGGTCGTGCGCGCCTACGGCGGCTGCGTGGAGATCATCCCCTTCTCCGCGACAGAGAGTGAAGGTTTCTCGACCACGAATACTCTCCTGTCGATGACGGAAGCACGGAAGGACGACGGCGCAGTATGCGGGGGCTGCTAGTCCAGTCGCGTCACATGCGCAGCCTGGCAGTGCAGGACAGCCTGACCCGAATCGAAGCCGACGATCCCTCGAGCTACGGCATAGTTGCCGTCTGCAAGCCCCGTGTACCCTGGAGCCAGTACCTTAACTCGCGCGTTGCAGCCGTCATCGAGCCAGAAGTTATCCGAGTCAATGATCTCCACGCGTCCGAAGCACTTGAAGAGGAAACTCCCGGCTGCAACTGAGGCTACCGGGTCCATCAGGCTGCGGTTCAAAGCAGCAACGACCCTGGCGGTATTGTACGCACCGCTTGTGTCCGAAGCAGTGTTGCCGGCAATGTCGGTCGCCACGCAGGTTACCGGATGAGCGCCGAGAGTTACTATCGCGGGTATCTGGCCGGTCCAGATGCTTCCACCGGCTTGGGCGAGTGGCAAGGCCTCAGCCACAACAGAGCCGATACCTACGTTGTCCGTCGTTCCGACGGATACGGTCAGGAGGTCTCCAGCGGCAGCCATGGGTGGGGTGGTCGTAACGGAACTGACCACGGGAGCAACAGTGTCGATGGTGACGTTCAGCGCGGGGCTAGGTGACGACTCATTTCCTGCCACGTCTACGGCCGTGGCTGTGTAAGCGTACGACCCATTGGGCTGGGCGGAAGCCGCGTAAGCTGCCCCCGTGCAGTAGTCCGCGCTGATCCTGGCTCCGCCGCGGTACAGGCGGAAATAGGGGTCGGGGTGCTCGATCACAAACGTCGGTGTCGTATCCCTCGTGATGCCGTCCGCTGTACTTATACCTGTGTCGCTTGCAGGATCAAGGTGGAGCGAGGGCGTCACTCCAAGGTGGTAACGGGCCATACCCAGGCAGAAGTAGGACCCATTGTAGGCGGTCCCGGCCAGAACAAGCCGTCCGAATGCGTCAAGTGCCGCTGCATGTGCTGACTCAGTGCCATTGCCAGTCCCAACTCGCGTGGCCAACTTGCCTCCTGTGCCGAATGTGGTATCAGGGTTGCCGTCCGGGTTGTATCTCGCCAGGGCGAACTGTGTCCAACAGTAACCCGCCGCCACGATCTTGCCGTCCGCCTGGACGACCATATCATGTGCAATATCAATGTCGCCGAAAAAGTCGGTAGTTACGACGCCGTTCGTGCCGAAGCTCGGGTCAAGGTTTCCGTCCGGCAGGAATCTTGCAACCAAGAAATCGAAAGTTCCCCTAATGATCCCACCGGCTACCAAGATGCTGCCGTTCGCCAAGGTAGCCACAGCGTCTCCCTCCGCAAACCTACCACCCAGGAGTACCACGAGCTTACCGCCTTCACCGAAACTGCCGTCCAACGTACCGTCCGCGTTGAAGCGGGCCATAGCAAGGCCTTCGGGCCAGCCCGTGCCGGCACCGCCAGGTGAACCCACGGCAACGATCCTACCGTCCTGCTGAACGGTCATCGCCCTAATACCGTAGCCGCCTGATGTCCCGAGTCTTGCAATCGCAATGCCCTGAGTGCCGAAACCCGTATCCAGTACCCCATCTGACCTGTACATCGCCAGAGCAAAGTCATATGTCGTGGAGCCGATCTGTCCGCTGCACGACGTGCCCCCAACCAGTATGCGGCTATCGGAAAGCAGACACACGTCGTATGCAACATCAGTGACACCAATGGGTGTCACCACCTTGCCACCGGTGCCAAAACTTGCGTCCAGAGTGCCGTCTTGGTCGTATCGCGCTAGGGCGAAATCATAGTCTCCACTGCCGTTGCGTGCGCGCCCGACGGCGACTATCCTGCCGTCGGACTGCAGCGCAACGGCGAGTGCCTCCGCGTTGCTGCCTATTGCGGTTGTCGCGACGCCGGAGGAGCCAAAGCCAGTATCCAGACTTCCGTCGGAAAGGTGTCTAACTAGGGTGAATCCCGCGCCGCTCGCGCCAACAGTGATGATCTTCCCGTCAGGTTGAATGACCATGTCCGCGCAGGAGGCATGCAGTCCGTTTGCATCCTCCAGGAGTTTCCCCGAGGCACCGAAGCTTTCATCCAGCGCGCCCGGTGCTGCTGTAGTCGGGGGCTGAGTGTCCACAACGACGGACAGGGCAGCGCTGTTGGCTGATTCGACCTTGCCGGGCTCTGTCTGGGTGGCAGTGATCGTCCGAGTGCCGTCAGCCAAGTCGTAGGAGCCTGTGGTGGTGACCGTGGTGGCGGAGGAGGCTGCCGTGGCGCTGCCTATCTGCGTGCTGTCCGCGTAAACCTTGACGGTGGCACCGGATATGGTGTTGGCCATGATGAACTGGAGCCGTTTCGCGCTGCTACTGTTGTCCAGGTTTGTGATGTTGTCGGAGTTCGAAACGCCCGAATCCGACGTGTCGGCCAAGTCGGGCGCGCCCGTAGGGGATGAGATCGCCATGGCGGTGAAGTCCTTGCCCGTCGCATCGGGACCCACGGTGACGCTGATTGATGTTGGCGAGAACACGTAGCCTGCCTTCGATGGTGTTATAGTGTGATCCCCTGCATCTAGGCCGGTGAATGAGTAGTCGCCCAAGGAATCGGTCACCTTGTCGCCGCCAGACGGCGATGCAGTCACTGTGACTCCGGCGAAACCCACTCCGCCGCAGGTGACCCGGCCTGATATCGAGTGCTTGGTTACTGGCTGGCCGGCCGTCATCTGTATATCGTCAATGTTCCACCCGGAATAGGCATATGCGCCTCCGCGAAGGACCTGATATCCCCAGCGGATGTAGACAGTGGATTGCCCGTCCGCTACTGCGCTTATGTCGTAGTCCATTTGTTGCCACGAGCTGTCGGCAACTTCGTCGGACGCAGGGTTGGCATAGACCGGCGTCCACAGTGTGCCATTGATGGACACTTGCACTGTCGCGGCTACATACGACCCCCAGTCGGTGTTGAGCCAGCGCCTGAACCCAAGATGCACACCACTGTAGTGGCTGCAGTCAACGGGTCTGGACGTGAGATAGTAAGGGCCGCCAACGGCAACGCTATAGTTGCCTGCCAAGTTCACACCGTACACGTTGGCGCCGGTATAGCCCTGGGTCGGGTCTCCGTAGCCACCCAACCCGCCGCCGCCACCCAGCGGCGCACCAAAGGCCCACTCGCCCTGTGTCTGCCAGCCTGGATTGGCATCGAGTGGTTCAGAATAGATCAGATCAGGACCGGTTGTGATCTGTAGACTGATGTTGTCCAGGTGCACGTCAAGATAATTGAGCTCGTCATGCGCGACGAACGCGACCCGGATCGTCTGGCCTGCGAAGTTCGCGACGTCAACGGACCGAGATACCCAGTTGTCTAGCAGGGAGTCCCCGGGGTGCGTTGAGAAGACGGTGGTGAGGACCTGATCCGCCGTGTTGCGAATCTCCACTCGAAACTGCTGTCTGGGATCATCAAAAGCGGTATGGAAATTGCGGATTCTGCCTACCCATCGCAGGGTGGCAGACGTCACGCCTGGAGGCAGTGTGACGTCCTGGTAGATTGTGCCCGTGCCGGGCCCTGTCTCTTTAAACAAGGAGCTGAAGCTGCCCTGATACGGTGGCAGGGGCCCATCCGGACTCGGCGGGTCAACGGAGCCGTCGTTGATGATGAATGCACCGTCGCCGCTTGATGTGGTGTTCCAACTGGAGAAGCTCCCAGTCTCGAACCCGCCGTTCACGACGAGTTCCTGAACCGTTGCGTGGACGCAGATGGCCTGCGCCAAGAGCAGAACAACCGCAGCACAGGCGACAGCTAACCGCACCGCGCTAGAGATAGTCCCACTACGACGATGCAAACGTGTTCCACAAGATGTTGCCGACATCTGCTCTTCCCTCCCTTGATCCTCTCGGGTTGTTCCCCGGTCTCGTACGAGTTACGACCAACTACTGAATGTGATGGTTCCTCTGCTGGCCTGTCAGACTCGACGTGTATTCCCACCATTATATGTCCGCTCTTGCAACGCTTGTCAATAGTCAGAACCACCGGGTTTTCTCCGGCTGCTCTGCTACTCCGGCTGTGCACTCATAAATAGGTACAAAACTCTCAAGTTTGTGTTCAGAATGTCCTTTGGATACAACCGAAGGCACTAGAGAATAGGTCGGCAGAGGGAAGGAACCGGAACGGCCTCATATCTCCTTCCTTCGCGATCTCGCGATGGGAGTCCCAAAGCAGGCTCATGGGGCCTCCGTGTCGAAGGAGCATGCACTATCGCATCCGGGAGATGGTGCGTTCATGCCGGCGAATCTGACCCCCGACTACCTCGCGGCCGAGGCGCGGTTCCGCGAGGCGGTCACAACCGAAGAGAAGCTCGCTGCCCTTGACGAGATGTATGCCACCATCCCCAAGCACAAGGGCACGGAGCACATGCGCGCCGACATCAAGCGCCGCATCTCCAAGCTGCGCGATAGAGAGAAGCAGTCGGCCAAGAAGGGCAAGCGGTTCGACGAGTTCCACGTCGAGAAGCAGGGCGCGGGTCAGATCGTGCTGCTTGGCCCGCCGAACTCCGGCCGCTCGACGATCCTGAGTCGCCTCACTTCAGCCGAACCGCAAGTCGCCGATTACCCATACACGACACGATCGCCGATGCCGGGAATGATGGAGTTCGAGGACATATCGATCCAGCTTGTCGATACGCCGCCCATGTTCGGCGAGCATACCGAGGGTGGCGTGATCAGCCTCGCGCGCAACTCCGACGCGGTCGCGCTGGTGCTGGACGCGTCCGATAACGCGCTGCTCGACGCGATCGAGGAGATCCGCGAGGAGACCGCCAAGTCGAGGACGGTGCTGGCGGGAGCGCGATCGCCCGATGCCGATCTGCCGGCGGGCGCGGTGCTGCAGCCGACGCTTATCGTAGCCAACAAGACCGACCTGCCCGGCTCGCGGGATAACCTCGAAGTGCTGGAGGAGTTCTACGCCGGCGAGTTCGATATCTGCCGTGTGTCGGCCGCGACCGGCGAGGGCCTCGAGGACCTGCGCCGCGCGCTGTTCGATCTGCTGGGCATCATTCGGGTCTATACCAAGATTCCGGGTAAACCTCCCGACCTCGCCAAACCGTTTACACTAAGGAAGGGCAGCACGCTGATGGACTTCGCCGGCGCTATCCACAAGGACTTCGTCCACAAGCTGCGTTTCGCGCGGGCTTGGGGCAAGCATCATATCGACGGCGCCCAGATCGGGCGAGATCACGTGCTGGAAGACAGGGATGTAGTGGAGCTGCATGAGTAGCCGTGATATGCTGGCTGCGTTACTTGCCCGGCTGCTGCCGGCGTCGATAATGCGTGACAAGCGATTCTTCTCCTTATGGGAGAAGCGCGGCTATCACGTCACGCCGGTGCACTTCTACGAGCCGATCCCGGACACGCGGCAGTTCAGAGACGACGTTTTCACATGGCGGTCGGAGCTGCCCGGCGTTGAGTTGAACCCGGACGGCCAGATCGCGCTGCTGGAAAGGTTCCAGTTGCTCTACAAGGAGGAGTACGACCGTTTCCCATCCGCGCCGACCGGCCGTCCCGACGAGTTCCACTTCAACAACACGCTCTTTGAGAGTGTGGACGCGGAGATGCTATACTGCATGGTGCGCGAGTTCAAACCGCGCAGGATGATCGAGATCGGCTCGGGGTTTTCCACGCGCGTGTCGGCGGCCGCGATTCACCGGAATCGGGAACTGGACCCCGGCTATGAATGCGAGCTGACCTGCGTCGAGCCGCATCCCAAGGCGGAGATCAGGCAAGGCCTTGGCGGGATCTGCCGGCTGGTGGAATCGAGGGCGCAGGACCTGCCGGTCGAGTTCTTCACGGCGCTCGATGAGAACGATATACTCTTCATCGATTCGAGCCACGTAATAACGCTGGGCAACGATGTCTGGTATGAGTATCTCGAAGTGCTGCCGCGGCTGCACAAGGGCGTGATCGTGCACGTGCATGACATCCTGCTGCCGCGGCAATACGTTGAGCACTGGCACACGATGAAGATGTTCTGGAACGAGCAGTATCTGCTGCAGGCGTTCCTCGCGTTCAATGGCAGCTTCGAGGTCATGTGGGCGGGCAACTACATGCACGTTCATCACGGCGACAGGCTGGAGCGCGCGTTTGCATCGTACACGTCCACGAGGCTCTCAGGACATAAGAGCTTCTGGATGCGAAAAGTTGTATAATGGAGGTCAGATGGTAGCAGGATTCGTTCTCGTAGCTGGTGTGATTCTCGTTCTGGTCGCCGCGGCGTTGTGGTTCGCGGCGGCGGGCCTGCCCAAGGTGCTGACGTGCATCGTGCCGCTTGCGCCCGGGTTGGTCATGCTCGGGACGTTTCTGCTGATCCTGACCGAGTTCCTCCTCTTCCTCGGCGGCAAGGAGGACCGCAAGGCCGCCAAGCGTGACCTCGGCTATCTCTTCCCCACGCTGATCGTCAGCGGCGTGCTCTGGTACGCGGCGCAGAAACTGCTCTGGTAACAACCGTCAATCTCACAAATCGCGGCCAGTAGAGCCTCGCGTCATCGAAGAGGTCCGGGAAGTGCATTGAGTTGGTCGCGTAGGTCACGATAAGCTCGTTCGGCGACTTCGACAGCTCCGGGTGCGCTTTGGCCGCGTAGCTGTAGGTTTTCTCGTGCCAGTGCTTGTCCGGGCAGTCGAAGGCCTTGATCGGCTCGCCCCACGGCCCCTCCGGATTGGGCGAGAGCCGCACCATTATGTTGCCGAAGATGCCGCCCTCGGTGTAGACGGCGGCGTACTGCTTGACGCCGGGTAGGTATGAGACGCTGTATTCGGTCGGGCAGCCCTCGAAGAGGCAGTCGCAGTTCTCCCAATCTGATGTCCACTTCCCGCTGGAGTAGAACCGCCACGAGTCGAAATCGCCGAACTTGTCCTCGGGCGCGCGCGCGACGATCATCGCAGCCTTGCGCTCGGCGGGCTCGCCCACGGGGCGGGAATCGAGGCCGTAGATGTACACGTCCGAGCCGACCTTCATCACCGCCGAGCCGAAGAAGATGCTTCGGTCCTTTTCGAACCGCGTGAACGGGACATCGCGCTGGGTGATCTTCCAGTCCACGGGTGAGCCCGACATCCTCTCCACGTGCCCCAGCCTCATTCCGAACAGCTTGAACGGAAAGACGGCGCTTGCGTCGCTGTGTTCGACGCGCGTCAGGAACATGTACAGCCCCTTGCCGGTCACGACGCCGTCGAACGGCCAGAAGTAGCCGCGGCCGTCGTCAGGTGTGACAAACGACGCCGGCTTGCCGTCCTGTATAACTCTGCAAAAGAATTTCTGCTGGTTTCTTGCACGCGGTGTCGAAGATCGCTGCCGAATTGTTGATCATAGTTGCGCCGACGCGCTTGCCGTCCTTGACCTCGCCCACGAACGTGTCGGAGAACAGCCAGAGCGTGCGGTTCTTATCCAGCGGGACGGAGTAGTCGCCGTCGGCGCCGATCCAGCCGCTCGTGCGCGCAAACAACGCGTCAAGCTCCGGCGCAGGCTCGGCCTCTATCGAAACGCCGTCCTGAAGCATCGTGTGCAGTACCTCGATCTCATCGATATCGCAGTTCAGGGAATCCGCGCCTGCCGCAAGGCCGATTGAGAGGTCCTTGTGGCAGTCCCAGATTCGCACGTTGAACTTGCCGGGCAGATCAGGATCGGCGCCGTTCTGCAGCGCGTGTGTGCGCTTTGCGTCGTCGCCCGGCGTTTGGGAGTGCTTGATCGATACCCAGTTGATACAGCTATTGCCCGGCGACAGGTTCGTGATCTCGCCTTCGTAGTCGTGCCGCTCGGCGATGCAGAGCCGGTCGATGGCCTCCGGCTTGAAGTGGGCGTAGAACTGCGTCGGATAGGAGCCGGTGATCACGATCGTGATCCCGCGCGGCTTGTCCTCTGGCCCCACAGCCGTGCTCAACTGCGCTTCGTACGTGGTGAGAAGCCGGGCAATCGCGTCGAACAGAGGGGGCGAGTTCTCCTTCGGCTCCAGGACGACGAAGAACTGCCGCCCGTCATGGTTCACCGTCTCCGAACCGCCCTTGACGCCGAGGATGACATCGAGCGCCTGCCGCAGCGTCGGGCTTTCGGAAGTCGCGCTGTCGTGGTTGCAGACGACCTTGCCGTCGCTCTCGCGCAGATGCAGGTCGAGCTCGACTGCATTCACGCCCTTGCCCAGCGCCGACTTGAGTTCAGACAGCCGGAACTGGCCCGTGTTGGGGTGGTAGTGCATGACGAGCCGAGGGTGCGGGAACTCGTGCATACAGGTCCTTGAGCCGCTCGCCGCGCACAGAGCCGCGGCGACGATGATTGCGCACGCAGTTGTCATACCATGCAACTGCTTACCCGCGCGGCGGTGCGACTCCTGCCCAGCTACGGCACCGGCACGATGTCTCCGGCCCCGCGTATGATCAGCACCGGCGCGTAGCCGCCCGTCGCCGATTCCATGCTGATTACACCGGTCACGCTCACCATCCCGCTGGTGGGCGCGGCTGATGTTCCACACTTGACTTTGACGCCGGGATGCAGGCCCGCAAGGGCGAGCGCGCTGCCGTCGTTGATGTAGAAGAACCTGTTGTTCGGATCGGAGTTGTCCGCGAATGAGACTTGACCCGCCACACTCACCAGCAGCCCGGTGTTATACAGGCCGGCACCGCCCGTTATGCTCGAAGTCTTCGCGTTGAAATCCGACCCGCCGACCTCGCGCAGCGTCATACCCAGCGGAGCGATCTTCGGCGAGGCGGCGCCAAGGTCCTGCACGCTGGTGGCAACCAGCGTCCTGGGCTTCTGAGTCGAATCCAGCGAGCCGGTCACAGTCACGAGATGATCCAGCCACAGGCTGCTCGTCAGGGCATAGCTCACGCGCATGCCGGCCGAGCGGTCGGGCTCCTCGATCCAGAACGAGTCCGCCGAAAATGCCGCCGTAACGGGTTTGCCGGTCAGCGTCAGCGAGACGTTGTCGTCGTAGGGCCAGGCGTCGCTGATGCGGGCGATCGGTGTGGCGGTCTCGTAGATATAGGGTCCCAAGTTCAGCGTGACCGGGTCGACCACGCCGTCCAGGTTGCAGCCCCGCAGGTGCAGGTAATACCAGCCATCCACGCCGGGCGTCTTTCTCAGGGCGCTGGAGGTCCACTCCGATGCGCCGGTCCAGCCAGCGGGTTCGTCGGGCGAGTTGTCCCAGAAGTAGATGTACTTGCCGACCTTGCCCGGGCCGGTCCCGAAGCCACTCACCGCGAGAAATGTCATCGTTGTTCCCAGCGTGTAGCGAGCGGTCGTGCTGCCCGGGCCGTTGTTGCACCGAATGGCGCCGGTCCCCGAGGCGCCATAGACCGGCGGCAGTGTCAGCGTGCAGGTGACCGGAAGCGTAGCCCTTGCCGACTCCAGCATTCCGGCGTAGCGGTCTGCGTAGGCGCCCATCCAGCGCATGTAACGAACGTTGGCCTCAAGCCCTGTCTCGGTGAAGCTGGTGGCGCTCGCGTTCACGGCGCCTATCAGGTCCCCAAGGCTCGAGGAGTTCCAGAACTTGAAGCCGTCCCCGTAGGGCGCGTGCGCGGTCCAGTTCCATGTGATGGAGTTGGTGGTAACGTCGCTCGCAACGCCGGCCGTGGGCGCGCTGGGGATGGAGCTGAGACTGATGTCGTCAACAGCCGAGAAGTGGAGGTATTTGCTGTATTGGCAGCCGTCCGGGCTGCCGCACGTGCCCGACTTCGGCATTATCGTGTTTATCTCGATGATGTTGAAGCCCACGGTCGTCACGGAGTCGCGCGGCGAGAACACCGGCGTGTCCATGCTATCCACGTAGAACGTGATGTCGTTGGTGTTCGACGGGCTCCTCCGCGGCCCCACCAAGATTCTCGCGTGGTGCCAGCCGACGGAGCGGACGACGCTGGTGTTGAACCATCCGTCGTGATAACCGCTCGGGTCGCCCACGATTCTGACCTGGTACCTGGTCGGGTCGTAGCCGATGGTGTAGTCTCCCGACATTCCCACGGCCAACTGCTGGATCAGCGCGCCAATCTGGGCCGGCGTCTGCCCGGCGTAGTCCATGTCGGCCGAGACGCCGGAATAGTATGAGAGCGCCATGAAGTCGTTGCAGAAGTTGGTAGAGTTGCCGCCGGACCCGAGCGGATCATAGAACCACCAGTCGAGGTAGATGTCGCCCTCGATGGGGCCGCCCCCGCCGCACCTGGTCTGGATGTTGCAGAAGTCGCGGCACGTGCCGGCCGTTCCCCACATGGCATTCGAACCGGAGTGAGCCAGATACGGGTTGATCCGGCCGTTGGGCGGCAGATACCCCCACCACGGATTGCCGCCGCCGTTTGCGGCCTGGTTCGGCCCGACGGCGTCGTTGGAATCCAGGCTGTCGAAACTGGCCCCGCCGGTGTCGCGGGTCTCGAACGTCTCGACAAGCTCGGCCGTCTTGAACGTGGCGTGCACGTCGTAGCTGCTGGGCGGCATGTTGAACGTGTAGGTCTTGTTGAGGCTCACGACTGTGCCGCCGCACGAGTTCGTCGCCCATCCGGCGAACCAGTAGCCCGGATCGGGGGTCGCCGTCAGCGTGACCTGGGTCCCGGTCTGGATCGGCCCGCTCGGGCCTGATACGGTTCCGCCACCGCAGGACGAGCGCGTGAGCGTGTAGAGCGCGGACTCGAACTGCGCATACAGGCTGGTAGTACTCGCAACGGTGAACGAGTAGGGATTGGCCGTGGTTACGGGATTGCTGCCCGCCTGGTCGGTCGTCCACCTGACGAACGCGTAGCCCAGCGCGGGCGCCGCGGTCAGCCTACACGTCGTGCCGGCGGTGTAGACACCCGCCCCGCCCGCGCTGCCGCCGGCCGCCGGGTCTACGGCCGCGTGTACCCAGACGCCGTTCTGCACGAAGACGGCGTTCAGGGTGACGTTGGCGGCCGGCATGTAGAACGTGTAGTACCGATCGGTCGAGACCGAGTTGCCGGCCTCGTCTCGCCATTCCCAGAACGTGTAACCGCCGTCCGGCGATGCGCTCGCGGTCACCACTTCGCCGGCGGTGTAGAAGCCTGTCCCCGACTGCGATACTGACCCTCCGGCGCTGCCGCCCAGAGTCAGCCAGTAGTAGGCTTGCGCACCGGCGGGCACGCACAGCCCCGCCAACACCACGATAAGAACGGCCACGATCAGGCCTCTGGCTATTCGCATTACGTTCTCCCTGCTCGATAGTGAGTCGTCGTTGACTACGGCACAGGCAAAATGTCGCCGTTTCCGCGTATGATCAGCACCGGCACGTCCCCACCGGGCGACGATTCCACGCTCGACCACGCCGACCACCACGACCATACCGCTTGTGGGCGCCGCGTTCGCGCCGCACTTCACCTTTATTCCCGGGTGCCCGCCGCTAACGGCCAGCGGACTGCCGTCGTTGACGAAGAAGTACCTGTTGTTCGGGTCGGTCGTGTTGTCCGCGAACGAGACCTGCCCCGCGACGGCTGCCAGCAGCCCGATGTTATACAGGCCGGAGCCGTTCGTGATGCCCAGTGTATTCGCGTTGAACGCCGACCCGCCGACTCCTCGCAGGATCATTTCCAGCGGAGCAATCGGCGGCGAGGCCGGCCCCACGTCCTGCACGCTCGACGCGACCAGCGTTCGAGGCTTCTGCGCGGAATCCAGAACGCCGACCACCGTTACCAGGCGGTCTTTCCACGCGCCGCTGGTGGACGCGTAAGCGACCCTCATGCCGGCGCTGCGGTTGGCTTCCTCGATCCAGAACGAATCGCCCGCAAACGCCGCGGTCACGGCCTTGCCTGTCAAGCTGATCGGAACTCCGTCGGCGAATGCCCAAGCGTCGCTGATGGTCGCGACTGATGTGGCCGTCTCGTAGACGTAGGGGCCGAGCGTGAGCGTGGCCGGATTGGCGACGCCGTCCTGGTTGCAGGCCCGCAAGTGCAGATAATAGGAGCCGTCCGCGCTCGGCGTCTCCGTCAGGCTGCCGCTTGTCCACTGCGACGCGCCTGCCCAACTGCCGGGTTCGCCGGCGGTCGTGTTCCAGACGTAGACGTAACTCGACGCCTTGAGCGGCCCTGAGCCGAACCCGTTGACCGCCGTGAAGACCGTGGATGTCCCCGTCGTCATACTTCGCCGACGAGCTCCCCGCGCCGTTGTTGCAGCTTACCGCGCCCGCGCCCGAAGTGCCGTAGACCGGCGCGACCGCAAGCGTGCACGTGGTCGGAAGCGCGGTCCGCGCCGAGAGCATGTCACCGGCATACTGCGGGTCGAAGCGCCTCCACCCACCGCGAGTAGTAGGTGTTGGCGCTAAGGCCTGCCTCGGGATAGCTTACGATCCCCGCGCCGACGCTGCCCTTCATCGTCCCCGCGCTTGAGGCGTCCCAGAGCCGGAAACTCGCCGCGCCGCCGGAGTTGTCGGTCCAGCACCACCGGATCGAGTTCGCTGCCACGTCCTGAGACGGGCTCGATCCCGGCGCGCTGGGCAATGCGCCGAAGCTCAGGTCATCGATATATGAGAAATGGAAATACTTGCTGTAGACCGCGCCGGTCGAGCTGCCTAGCGTGCCCGCCTGCGGCATGATCGTGCACACTTCGATCATATTGAAGCCGGCGGCCGTGTTCGTATCCTTGGCCGGCAGCACGGCGTTCGACATGTCGTCTATGAAGAAGGTCGCGTCATTGGTGTTCGACGGCGTCTTCTTCGGCCCAACCACCACTCTCGCGTGATGCCAGCCGACGGCGCGCGTCACGTTCGTGTTGAACCAGCCATTGTGATAGCTGCCCGAAGCGCCCACGACCCTGACCTGATACTTCGCTGCGTTATAGCCGGCAGCGAGGTCGTCCGACATCCCCACCGCTAACTGCTGCTGACCGCTTGGCATCGAGCCGGGCTCAGGTGTGGGATAGTCAGCACTGACCGGCATGCCGTAGTAGAGCGCGAGCGCGGTGTAGTCGCCGCAGAAGTTCGTGGTGGACCCGCCGGACCCCAATGGGTCATAGAACCACCAGTCGAGATACGCGCTGCCTGGTATCGCGCTGCCCCCGCCCACGCGATAGGCCAGGTTATAGAAGTCCCTGCAGCCGCCCGCGGTGCCCCACAGGCTCTTGGCGCCGGTATGCGACATGGCCGTCGCTATGCGGCCGTTCGGTGGAGTTGCGCCCCACCACGGGTTGCCGGCGCCGTTGGCAGCCTGATTCGGGCCGGCGGGATCGTTCTTGTCGATGCTGTCGAAGCTGTCGCCGCCCGTGTTGTAGCCCTCGAAGTCTTCTACCATCAATGCTCTGGCAAACCTGGCGTAGAGCGTGTAGTCATCAGGCGGCATGGTGAACGTGTAGTTGGGGTCTTTGGAGACGTAGGAGATGCTCTCGCAGCCGTCCGTCGTCCAGCCCAGGAAACACCAGCCCGGATCCGGCGTCGCAGTCACGGTGCACTGCGTGCCCGTCTGAATCAGTCCAGTGCTGCCTCCGACCGTGCCTCCCGAACACGCGTACCTCACGAGCCTGTAGGTCGCGGGCGTGAAGTGTGCGAACAGGCTCACCGAACCGGAAGGCATATTGAAGCTGAACATGTGGCTGTAGGATATGACGTGATTGCCGGAACACGAGTCATCCGTCCAGTACGCGAAGCTGTAGCCGGAATTCGCGGTTGCGTCCACAGTCACCAGATCGCCCGCGTCGTACCAGCCCGCGCCGGAAACGTTTCCCGCTCCCGATGGGCAGGCGGTCACGGATGCCTGATAGGCCCCCGTCGCAAACAGCGCGGTGAGGGTCGGATCGCCGGCTTCCGGCGTGTAGTTGACGCTTGCATTTGGAGAGGCCCATCCGCCGGTGCTCGACCAGCCCACGAAGCTGTAGCCCGGGTTCGGCCAGGCGCTCAACGTCAGAGTCTCGGACGTGTCGTAATAGCCGTTGACCTTGCTGAACGTCGTCCCGCCGGCCGACACCCCGATCGTGCCGCCGCCTGACGTGGCAAATGTGACCCTGGTCGGGTTCTGAAGGACAGCCACCGTGTCGACGCTCTGTGTGGTGCTGTAGGAAGAAGCGGTAACCCCGGCCCCGATAACCAGCTCCGCGTACGTCGCGCCCGACGAGGTCGAGTAGCCGCTCAATCCGAGAACGCCGTCAACGTAGAACGCCGCGGCGCCGCTGCTGTTGTTGCAGTAGATATCGAACCTGTGCCAGCCGTTTGAGCGGGACACGCCGGTCATGTTCAGCCAGCCCTGGGAGTCGCTGCCCGACGGCTGGGGCAATATGCGGACCTGGTATGTCGATGAAATATAGCTGGTGATCCCTGCGTAGATGCCGGCTCCCAGAAGCCTCGTGGCGCCGCTGGTGCGGATGTCCGATATGGACGACTTGAGGTTCTGACCGTCATCATACAGCCAGAACCGATACACGAACGGCGCGCTCGTGGCGGGCGATGACGGCAGGTCGTGGTAGATACGATTGGACGCGTTGTTGAACTTGAACGCGTGGCTGCCGCTCTGGACGGGATCGGGACTGCTGCTCAGCGTCGGCTGCGACATTCCCGACCACGTCGGCCAGTTCGAGAACGACTCGCAGTTATCCGACCAGACGAGACTCGCCCACGCGGGCGCCGCTGTCAGCGCAATAGCGAGAAAGACCAGCGCGGCGCCGGTCACGTAACGCTTTCGAGACAGCAACGCTTTCATCATCTAACCGCTCCCTTCAACACTGCGCCGAGATCATCCGGCGCTTCGGCCAGGGCGCCGGACGGGTCCGACTGGCTTGCCGGGGCGGCGCTGCTGAGCGTCCCGTTGAGCCCGGCCACGTTGCACAGCCAGCCGGTCAGTCCTCGAACCGCGTTCGTGGCATACGTGTAGTTGATATAGTTCGGCATGTCAACTGAATCGGTCTGGCGGTGGTAGTTGGGATTGCTTCCGAAGTTGTATTCAATGAGCAGAACCGCTGGGACGCCGTGGTTCACGAATGAGATATGATCGCTGTAGTTGTATTGGTGGGTGTCCACCTGCACGTGGCTGAATCCGCCGTAGGTGGACATCGCACTGGACAGGGTGCTGTTCAGCGCGCTGTTTATGCTCCAGCCGCTGTCGATGTTGATGTAGGTCGAATATGAACCGTACTGCCAGCCGAACATGTCGGCCGAGACCATCATCTGGATGTTGGGAAGCGTGCTGGCATACTTGGTGACGTAGTGCATGCTGCCGACGCGGCGGTAAGTCAGGTCACTGCAATAGGCAGTTGTTCTCCTCGCCGTCCGATGCGACGAAGATGATGGTCGAGTCAAAGGTGTAGTTCGCCAGCACCCGCGCCATCTCGAGCATTCCTGCATCACCGGTACTGTTGTCATCCCCGCCCGGGCACGTCGTCCACGTTGTCTCGTGATTCGCCGTGGTATCGTAGTGCCCCATTATCAGGTAGATCTTGTCGGGGGTTACGGTTCCCTGCTTGACGGCGATCACGTTCGCGCCGTTCCAGATGTTCCCGGACGTATCCGTGAGGTGGATCGGGTCGATAAACGTCGTCCAGCCGCTCCGCCGGAACCACTGGAATATCTCATCGCGCGCGACATCGTGCTGCGCTCCGGATTGATACACGTTTCCGACGAGTTGGTAGTTGATGCATCGGTTGTCGCCAAGGTGGGTGGGCAGTGAGGTCAGGTAGTTCTGGAAGCTCGTCAGGCTGATCTGGTTCACTACCTCCTGGGTAGTCACGGCCTGAGCGCCGACAGCGAACAGCAAGACGAGCGTGGCAAATAGCAGCGGGATTTTGTACATACTGTTCTCCTTGATGCAAAGCGGGGACGGCTGTTCTATTCGGAACATACCATGCTGCCTGAGCGTTGTCAACCTTGTATTTTGGCTCGATGCGCAGGGTCTCAGGAGCATTCTCATTGCCCTTGCCCTCCTGTTCCATTCAGCCCAGCCTGTTCGCACAGCCAACCGGCCATGCCTCTCACCACGTTCGTGGCGTAGGTGTAGTTGATGTAGTTGGGGGTATCGACCGAATCCGACATACGGTGGTAGTTGGGATTGCTGCTGTAGCTCCACTCGATGAGACATACAGCCGGAACGCCCTGATTGATGAACGAGATGTGGTCGCTGAACTCGTATTTGTGGGTATCGAGCGTGGCGTGCGCGAATCCTCCGTAGGTCTGCAGGGCGCTCTGGATTGCTGAATTCAGCGTGGCGTTGATGCTCCAGCCGCTGACAATCATGACAGATAGGACGGCCCCGAACTCGATACCCAGCCGAACATGTCCGCCGAGATCATTGCCTGGATATCCGGCATCATGCTCATGTACTTGTTGACGTAGTGCGCGCTGCCGAACCGGCGATACGTGATGCCGTCGGCGCCGTATGCCGTGGTCTCCTCGCCGTCGGACGCAACGAACATGATCGTGGAGTCGAACGTGTAGCGCGACAGCACGCGCGCCATCTCCAGCATTCCGGCCACGCCCGTGCTGTTGTCGTCGCCTCCCGGACAGCTCGTCCACGACGACTCATGGTTGGCCGTAGTATCGTAGTGCCCCATCACGAGGTAGATCTTCTCCGGAGTGACGGTTCCCTGCTTGATCGCAACGACGTTGGCCCCATTCCACAGATTGCCCGACGTGTCGGTGATAGAAATCGGGTCGACGAACGTTGTCCAGCCGCTCCGTCGAAACCAGAGGAATATCTCGTCGCGCGCAACGTCGTGCTCCGGCCCGCTCTGATACACGTGGTCTATGAGCCGGTAGTTCAGGCATCGGTTGTCGCCCAGATGGGTCGGCAGGGAGGTCAGGTAGCCCTGAAAGCTCGCCTGGCTGATCTCATCGACCACGTCCTGGGTGGTCACCGCGCCAACGCCGCCGCAGACGAGCGCAACCAGTGCCCAGAGAAGCAGCACGGTTCTACGCATACCGCTCTCTCCGGGGCTGCAGCCTGTCGTCCGAATACGAGGAACAACTGGATGATCGACGATCCGGCAGAATGTCACCGCGACAACAAACGCCGCCGCCACAACCGCCCCCACGCGGAGTGGCAGCGCAGCAAAAGCCGCCAAATGCATTGGTTCCCCCGCGCCTGCCCGCACGAGCTTTCCCATCGCACGATAGCATGCGCGCAGGGCATTGTCAACCTGGTAGAAGTACGAGGTCAGAGGTGCGTCGAACCTGGAACGGCGAATGCTGAACTAATCTTCAGAGAACTTGTAGCCGACTCCGCGGACGGTCAGCACGTAGCGGGGCTTGTTCGGGGTGGGTTCGATCTTCTCTCGCAGACGGCGGACGTGCACGTCCACGGTGCCGTGGTCGATGTATTCGTCTTCTCCCCAGACTCTCCCGAGGATAGTGTCTCTGTCGAGGACGCGGCCCTTGTTGGCCATCAGAATCTCCAGCAGCCCGAACTCCCTGGGGCGAAGCTCGACCGGCTTGCCGCCCACGGTGACCTGGTGCCTCGGCTTGTCGAGGACGATCTCCCCGCCGCGAAGCACCTGCTCCCGGCTGACTGTTCCGCCCGCTGCTCGGCGCAGCGCCGACCGCACGCGGGCGATCAGTTCGAGAACGCCGAACGGCTTCGCGATATAGTCGTCCGCGCCTAGCTCCAGGCCGATCACCTTGTCGAGCTCGGTGCCCTTGGCGCTGACTATGATAATAGGAAGGTCGTGGTCGCGGCGAATCGCGCTGCATACTTCCTTGCCGTCCATTCCCGGCAGCAGTATGTCCAGCAGCACGAGGTCCGGCGGCTCGCGTCGGACGGCCTGCACGGCCGAGATTCCGTCCGCGCACACCTCGACCTTATAGCCTTCCTTTTCGAGATTGTGCCGGATCAGCGTTGCGATGTCCTCTTCGTCCTCAACAACCAGTATCCGAGCTGCCATACATTCCTCCAGGCTGTTCGCTGCCCATATTCTAGCACCAATATCTTACCGGCGCACTACAGGTTCCTTACCGGTGCCTGGCAGCCATTTAAGGCAGAGGCAGTTCTCATGTCAGCGAAATGTAAAGCCGCCATCCTAACATTGCGGCAGAGAAAGGAGTTGAATGGATGAGAACCTTGCTGCTGCTTCTGTGCGTGATGGCGTGCGCGACTGCCGCCGTCGCGCAGACCCAGGCCGACCTGACAACTCGAATACAGGCACTCGAAAAGGAGCTGGCCGAGCTCAAGAGCCAGGTCGAGAACATGAATGCTCAGGTCGAGAACACGAACGCGATCGTCACCGATCCGGAGGGTGCGTTCGAGGGCACGAAGAGTGACGTCGCCAAGCTCAAGAAGATCGGCTTCGGCGGCTTTATCCAGATGCGCTATCAGACGCTTCAGAACCCCGAAGACAAGAAAGCCGTTACCAACGACACGTTCCTCGTTCGCCGCGCGAGGCTGAAGGCCACTGCAAGACCCTCCGACAGGAGCATGGCGTGCTTCCAGTTCGACATGGGCAACGACAAGATGAGCGTCAAGGACGCCTACGTCCAGTACAATACGGTCACCGACCAGCTCCTCGGCCCGTCTTTCCTCGTGGGCCAGCAGAACTGGTGGTTCGGCTACGAGGTCCCGACCGGCGAGACCACCCGGGAAACCCCCGAAAGGGCACTCTGGGCTCGCAGGTTCTTCCAGAACGAGCGCGACCGCGGCCTCGTGGTCACGTCGCCGTTCGGCCCCAACTGGTTCGGCACGCTCGGCGTCTACGACGGCTCCGGCACCGACACGGTCAACACCCTGACCAGTGTCGTGACCGATCCCGGCCCGCCCGTGGTCAAGACCAACATCAAGTCCTCGTCGCAGTCGCCAACGACTACAACGACCAAAAGGACGTGCTTGCTAACATCAAATACAGCAGTCCCAACGTCGAGTTCGGCGTGTCCGGCTACGTGGGCAAGGGCATCTGGAACAAGGACCGCACCGCGATGGACTCCGCAACCGACAAGATCCGCTACGGCGCGGACTTCAGATACTACTGGGACCAGCTCACGTTCAAGGCCGAGTACTGCCGCGCGAAGGGCATCGACACGACCAATACTGCGACCTTCAACCCAAGCGATTGGGTGGATGGCTACGATGCCCAACTGGGCGTCAACATCACACGCAGGGACGAGCTTGTGGCGCGATATGAGAGCCTCTCGCAGGACCCGCTCTATCCGCAATACGGCCGCCGCAGCGCCTGGAACCTGGGATTCATCCGGTTCATCGACGACCACCTCAAATTCAAGCTGTTCTATCAGATCAACCAGGAAGAGATGAACTCGTTCCCGAACAACTCGTTCATCGCCGAGTGGTTGGTTAGCTACTGATCCGTGTATAATATCGATCTGGAAAGGGGTTGGAAATGATGAAGAAACTCGCAATCGTAGTGATGCTCGTCGCAATGGCCGCCTCGGCCGCCTGCGCGGCCGGTACTCTCAAGATCGCCGGCTCGACTACCGTGCTGCCGCTCAGTCAGGTTTGGGCGGAGGAGTATATGGCCAAGCACCCCGGCGTATCGATCTCCGTCAGCGGCGGCGGCAGCGGTGTCGGCATCTCCTCGCTTCTGAACGGTTCCATCGACATCGCCAACGCGTCGCGGCCCGCCAAGTCCAAGGAAATCGACACGGCCAAGGCCCGCAACTCCAAGCTCGTTGCGACCAGGCTCGCCAAGGACGGGATGGCGATAATAGTCAACTCGTCCAACAACGTCAAGAACGTCACGATCCCTCAGCTTGCCGACGTGTATATGGGCAGGATCACCAACTGGAAGCAGCTCGGCGGCACGAGCGGCAAGGACATCGTTTTGGTCGGGCGCGATTCGTCCTCGGGCACCTACGGCTTCTTCCAGGATAAGGTCCTCAAGGGCAAGCCGTATGCGAAGAGCATGCTCTCGCTGGCCTCGAACAAGGCCGTCGAGCAGGCCGTGGCGCAGTCCAAGGACGCCATCGGCTACGTGGGACTTGCCTACGCCGAGGAGGCCGCCAAGGCCGGCAAGGTTCATATTCTCTCGATCTCCCGCAAGACCGGCGAGACCGGCATCGTGCCGACGGCCAAGACCGTCGCCAATGAGACCTACCCGCTGTTCCGCTACCTCCTCGCCTACACGATGGGCAAGCCCAGAGGCGCCGCGGCGGACTTCCTCAAATGGTGCACGGGTCCCGAAGGCCAGGCGATGGTCAAGGACACCGGTTACCTGCCTCTCAAGTGATTCCTCATCGCGCTGGGTGGCGGCGCCCGAACCGCCACCTAGCGGATACCGCATGGTTCCAGTCGGTGCTATTGGGCAGACCCGGCTATTCCTGCAGATACACCGCTCGCAGGCCTTCTACATAGCCTGCGGCGCCGCTAACATACACATACTCGCCCGGGTCAACTCCAAGTCCGGCTGGCGTCATTATTAGCAGAGGTTCGCCTGTGGCTCCGTCCGTTATCGTGGAATAGCCGTTGTAGTTCCCGAGAACCTTTCCCCAGACCGTGACGTATAGCCCGGTAATGAGCCGGCTGTTGACGCCTGCGCCATTCACGCCGTAAGGACGGGGCATTATGTAGTCACTCGCAGTCGACTGGTCCCTGACCGCCAAGTATTTCTCGCCGTGCACGTTCGTTCTGACCGCGCCCGCCAGCTCGCACACGATGGGCGGACTCGCGTCGATTCTTCCCTCGACGCGCATTCCGGCCACGCGGCCCATATCCTCGATGTAGGCAAAATCGTGCCTGATCAGATACAGCCAGCAGTCTCTGATGTCCGCCGGGGTTCCGTCGTGCTGGAGACGCGCGATTGGGATCGTCATCCTGGATACCACGCTGCACATCGGGCTTGGTGCGCTCGCGGCGTTCGGCCGGTTGAAATGGGTCCACAGCCGCCTCAGCCTTGACGGTGATACCAACCGTGCCCACGCCCGTGATGGACGACAATATCACCGTGTAGTTCCTGCCGGAGCCGGTGATCGCCACGTCGCCGACCGCCGCGGTTCCAGTCCGGTTTACCTGTATGTCGCCGGGCGAGCCGAAGCCCGTTATGTCTTCGTTGAATGATACCGGTAACCAGACCTCGCCCGCAACCGTAATGGGCGGGTCGGGTGAACCGACTGACACTACGGGAGGCAGCGTGTCCAGGACAATAGTGTCCGAATAAGCCGACGTATTGCCCAGGTTGTCCTTGAACTGCACCTCCACCGTCTTGATACCGTCCCAGCTAGATAGCGTCCAGCTTCTTGCAGCGGCAGGCGCTTCCCACGCACTCCACGTCTGGTGGGAAGGAGTCCAGTTTGAGAAGCGCATCGATGAAACACCGCTCGACGCGTCGGAGTAACTGAGATCGAGCGTGACGTCTCGCGTGCTCGCATACGCCGCGCCGCCATTGATGCTAATAGAACCCGTCGGCGCGGTCCGGTCGATCCTGGAAATCACATCCCAGATACTGCTGTTGCCCGCCACATCAACTGCCTTCACGTGGACGGTGTGCTGCCCCTCGGTGGTCACGGTATACGGACTTGTGGCGTTTGAGTAGGCGCCGGCATCGAGTGCGACCTCATAGTGATCCATGCCTGAGAGAGCATCTGTCGCGGAGAAAGAAACCGTGACATTTCCGGTCGTCCAACTCGAAGGGCTGACAGCCGGTGTCGAGCCGCTTGGAGGAGTAGTGTCTATATAGATACTGACCGATTTGGCCAGGTAGTTGCCGGCTGCGTCATACTCGTATGCCGTCACGGTATGCGTGCCCTCGGCTGCAGTGAGGCCATTCGAGCCGGAGGTCGCGCCAGTGGTAAACCAATAGCTGCCATCCAGGTAGAATGCAAAATGGTCGAAGCCAGAGAGCGAGTCCCCTGCTCCGGAGTAGTAGACCGTCGCGCCGCCATTCGTATATCCCGTCGGGTCCACCCACAGCGAGAAGTCGTAAGGTGCTGACTTGTCGATGTTGGTGTTGACTGTCTTGTCGCGGTGGTTGCCCGATTTGTCGTAGGCTTTGATCACCCACGTGTTGCCGCCCTGCTGGGCATCTACGTGGCTTGCGGACGTGGTGTAATCCGTATACTTCTTCACCCCGTTGAGCCAGAACTCGAACCGGTCGAAGCCCGACAGCACGTCGTATCCGCCGGATGCGCTAACTGTGGAACTCTGAGCCCACGTGCTGGGGGTGGAAGTCAAGGTGAAGTCTTCCGGCACTACAGTGTCCTCGATCTGCACCGTGAACCATATCTGCGCCCCACATGGGTTGTCGGGAGCCGCGCTGCTGGTATACTTGCGGTTGTTTGGCGCTCCTGATACAACGCTGGGCAATGGCCCAGAGAAATTTATCCCACCTGGAACGGATATCGCTCCCGTGGCGGTGTCAAGGCTGAACACGACCTTCCATGTGGGATATTCGGGCCGCAGGTATGCTTCCCCGTCCATGTAGCCATCGTCCGCATCCCATATTCTGATTCCTACCTGAACGTCACTTGTGCCGGGGTTCCATGTATTAGTCCAATTGGTCGGATACACGTCGCGGGTATCGGAGAATCCCAGGTCCGCACGGCGCCACTTATCGCTCAATTCATTCCCCACCCACATCTCAGGATAGAAATCGGCCCAGTTGAACATATCCAGGTTGTCTATGTCGAGCAGATCGCCATTGAGCTGGTACACCCGGTTGATCGTAACCGTCACGTTCGTTGCCAGCCCGATATTCCCAGCCAGCAGCGTTATCGCCGCGAGAGCCAGCAGAATATGCACGAACCTGTTTCGCCATGTACATCGCATGCAGTGTCTCCTCACTTGGACAGTCTGTTCCATATGTTTGTATGCTACCTCCAAACTTGCGTTCTGTAAAGGGAATCGTATTCTCGCCCTGATTTCCGGGATGGCCCCTTGATAGGCGTTTCCCCTCGGTTGCCGTATGGTCTGGAACCCCAGACCATCCTTGCGCGAGCAGGAATACCACCCTCCCACGTTGAATAACCGCTCGATAGGCGCACAATCCATGGAGGTCCAGCAATATGCAAATGCCCTACGGTGACATCAGCGGCAGCATCCTCACCATTCGGTTCTCATCAGCCGATTTCTCGGTCGCGACGGTCATATCGGCGATCCGGGAGCGTATGGACGTGATGGAGGAGTTGGGGGTGAAGTTCCTCGGGGTGGCGACGGAGATCGTGTCCGGCCCCACTCCTGTCTTCCGCCCCACCAACATCGAGGCGAAGTTCGAGTACCTGCGGACAGGGAAACTGCACAGAATGTCTGGAGCGCACGTACCAGTTGATCTGGAAGGGCGTGATCGACACGTTCCCTGGCGAGTCCGAGTGGGCGCAGGCCAAGAGCGACTTCGGGCAGTTCATCGCGTCGCAGGCCGATCTCCTGAGAGCCAGAACGGAATCGTCGCAGGACTGATGTCGTGGCTCGTCAGGCAGATCAGTCGGGCGCTGTGCCTGCTGCTTCTGGCGGGCACGTGCGCGTTCGCAACCGAGGTCGATCTCAAGTGGGTCGAGGTCGATATCTCGCCGACCAATAACGGCAAGGCCACGCTGGTCTACAAGATCCGATACCACGTACGCAGCGGCCAGCTTCACGGGTTCTACTTCGAGGGCTTCGGCGGCGCGACGCCTTACTTCGACTACGGCCGCTCCTACGCCTTCGATTCCAGCGGTCACAAATACGGCCTTTCCATTTCGCCGGTCGAGGGCGACAAGTACGACGTCGTCCTCGCAAACGGCGCGGCGGTCTCGCGCGGCGAGGTGACCTACGTTATCCTCTACGGCGCCGGTCTCTTCGACGCCGGCCAACTCGGCTACACCAAGAGCCAGTTCGGCCAGCTCACCTACCTCGACTGGTCGCCGACGCAGTTCGACGTTCCTATGGAGCACATGACCGTCTACCTGCACTACCTGATCCGGGTCTCCGGCAAGCAGGTCACTGGCAAGTTCCTCAAGAAGGTGGGGTTCCGCACCGAGAAGTTCGTCAACACAAACTACCTCATCAGCTATTACGGCCAGCCCTACAACGGCCAATACTACCTCACCGTTCGCTTCCACAAGAACAACCCGCCCGCGAACTACCACATGCGGGTGCAGTGCTACATAGACTCCACGTGGTTCCCGATCAAGAGAGAGCAGCCCAAGCCCCAGCCCTCTCAGCAGCCCTCGCAGCAATCGTCACAAGAGTATCCGCGGCAGGAGTATCCGCCGTGGCAATCGCCGGGCGTGCCGTTCAAGTCGCCGGCCGCGCCCGTCCGGGTCATTGCGGGCGTGATTGGGTTGGCTCTGGTTGGGTTGGTAGTCGCCTGGGCTATCAAGAAGCGGTTCGGCACCTATTCCGACACTGTCAACAAGCTCGACGAGATAAGCTGGGAGAGCGGCGACTGGGTCCCTCCCAGAATCAAGGTCTCCAGCTCCAGGCAGAAGGGCAAGGTCGCCGATCTCGACCCGATCGAGGCGGCGCTTCTTCTCGATATTCCGCTCGCGAAGATCGTGGGTGCGATAGTCGCGCGAATGGAGCACATCGGCCTCGTGAAGGTGCTCTCACTCGACCCTCTGCGCCTCGAACGCCTCTACCCGACCGGCATCGCGCCTGAGGACATGTATGAGGACATTCTCATCAACGCCATCCGCAAGGACGGCGCCGGAGCTGCCGGGGACGGCCACCTCGACGACGGCGAGATGAAATCGCTTTTCGAGGAGATGACCGACAAGATCCAGGCCAAGGCCTGGGACTGCGACCTCGACGCCACCAAGGAATACTACAGGCGGCAGATCGAGGAGCAGTTCCAGCAGGTTCACGGCGACCAGGATATGGACGGCATGTACACCAGTTGGGGCCACTCCTATCCCAGGTACTACGCATACTACTTCTACCAGGCCCTGACGGGAACCGGCTCCGGCAGACCCGAAGAGATCAGCCGGACGTTTGCCGCGCATCCTCCCGTCGTCGCGAAGGATTACGCGTCATTCATCCATTCCGACGCCTGCCACAGCGCGTGCTACGTCCACACGGCGTGCCACGACGCCTGTCACAGCGCGTGTCACTCGGCCTGTCACTCGGCCTGCCACAGCGCGTGCCATTCGGCGTGCCACAGCGCATGCGTGAGCGGAGGTGCGCACTGATGGCGGCGGACATGGCATGGGTGGACGACTTCGTCAAGAGCATATCACCGCATATATACGTCCGCGCGGCGGACAGCCTCCTGATCCTGCTTCCGAACCAGGCATACAAGCTCAACCCGACCGGCCTCTACCTTCTCAAGCAAACTCTCGCAGGCCGCCCGATAGCCGAGGTTATGGCCACCAGGCTTGCGGACGATGCCGCCGTAGGCGACGTGCACGACTTCTTCTGCGACGTGCGGGCGCTGGTGATGGGGTGCCTGGGCGAGGGGCGCGACCGGCGCGCCGTGGAGACCATACCATTCGAGCGGCCGCACAACACGCTCCCGGTCCTCTCCGAGATCGCGCTTACCTACCGATGCAACCTCTCCTGCCGGTTCTGCTACGCGGGGTGCAAATGCACGAAGAAGCCCGACTCGCGCGAGATGAGCACGGACGAGGTCAAGCGCGTCCTGGAGATCATCCGGCACGACGCCGAGGTGCCCAGCGTGAGCTGGACCGGTGGCGAACCGACTCTCCGCCCCGATCTTGCCGAGCTTACGCGGCACGCTGTAGACATCGGCATGCGCGTCAATCTTATCACCAACGGCGTCAACGTCTCCACCAATCTCGCCGCCTCGCTCAAGGCCGCCGGCCTTAGGAGCGCCCAGGTGAGCATCGAGGGGCCGGACGCCGAAGTGCACGACTCTCTCACGCAGGTCGCCGGCTCGTTCGACCGAACCATCGAAGGCATCGCCGCGCTCAAGCAAGCCGGAATTCACGTTCATACCAACACCACCGTCAACCGCGTCAACGCCCCCCACCTGCGCGGGATCGTCGCGCTTGCGAAGGAGCTCGGACTCGACCGGCTCTCGATGAACATGGTGATCCCCTGCGGGAGCGCGCCGGACGCCGAGGTGACCATCACCTACACCGAAATGGCCGGCCTGATCCGCGAAGTGAGGAGCGCCGCGCGGGAGCTTGGCGTCGAGTTCATGTGGTATTCGCCGACGCCCTACTGCATCTTCAATCCCATCGCCGCGCGGCTGGGCGGCAAATCGTGCGCGGCGTGCGACGGCCTGCTCTCGGTCGCCCCAAACGGCGATGTCCTGCCCTGTTCGAGCCTGCCACGCAGCGTCGGCAACCTCCTGCGCACGCGGTTCGATAAGGTCTGGAACAGCCGAAAGGCCCTCTACTGGCGCGGCAAGCGGTATGCCCACGGAATATGCCGCAAGTGTCCGCAATTCGACCTCTGTACCGGCGCCTGCCCAATCTACTGGGACGCGATGGGTTACGACGAGCTCAAGAACGTGGAGGGCCTGGCATGCAGAAGCTGACCCCGCAGTTCGCCTATATGAAAGGCATGCCGATCGCGACCAGGGTCAAGTGGATCCTGATCGTGGCGGCGGTCGGGTTCGCGCTGCAGCTCTTCGTGTCGCCGGTACCTGGGCTGGTTCTTTATCCTCGCCGCGGCGTTGATGGGGACGATGGAGAGCAGGTCCAATGAGCCCGACATCATCGGCGGTGGCGACTGGCAGACGGTGACGGTAGAGGAGATGGAGAAGGCCGGAGCGCTCCTCAACGACACGTCCAACGTCAAGTCGGGCGGCTGCGAATCCGGCGTGCTGGGGTGTTTGTCCGTGTTCGGCCTGCTGTTCGTCAGCTTTGTTCTGTTCCTCGTCGTCGACGGCACAAGCGCGCTCGAGTTCTGGAAACCGGTCCTTGTCGGCGGGCCGCTCTCACTGCCCTTCGCGGCTGATGGGTTGACGTTCGTGCTTGCCACCTCGGCAAGCGGGCGCGCCACCGCCTGGGAGCCGCCGAACCTGCGGACCAAGTTCACGCAGATGAGCAAGATTCTCGCAATCGGAAAGGAGAACCCGCAGCTCGAGTTCCAGCCGAACCTGCAGCTTGCCAGAACGAAGGACGGATCGGTTCCCACCGACCTCAAGCTGCTGGTCAAGATCAAGGACGCGCCCCCGAATTTCATCGGCATCCAGGTGCAGGTCTCCTTCAACCAGGTGCAGAGTCGGAGTCTGCCGTATACATACTGCGTCCTTCTAGCCCGGCCCGAGTTCCAGTTGACGAAAAGGACGCAGATGATCGACATACCGCCGCCCGGAGGCTTCCCGGTGGGGTTCCTGGGTCTGTTCGCCGACGCCAACGCGAAGCGCGAGTCCCGATTCGCCCGCTTCCACGGCTCGCTGATCGAGCTCAAACGCGAGGGCGAGGTGGACATCGCCGTGGTCCGCCAGGATACCGCGGAAGGCCAGGGCTACACCACCTCTCCCCGCCAGGCGCTGGAGGTCTTCTCCGATGCATACGTGCTCGCGAAGAAGATGCTGGAAGCGACGGTGTAGAACTCCCTACTGCACCTCGTAAGTTGCCGTCACCACCACAGTCGTCACCATCTCGCCCGACTGCAGCTTCGCCCGTCAGCCCGGTTGGTTCCAGGTGCAGGCAGGCAGCCTGTAACCGGCGTGTAAGCCTACTGTAACCTTCGCTGACTATAATCAGCGTACAGGGTAACAGGTAGGCAATGAACGCGAACACCACGCTTGAGGATACGGGAACTCTCGCCCAGCGCCTGACGCGAAAGCGCCGAGGCCAGTGGAAGGACACGCTCGTCGCGAAGTTCATCTTCCTCAACGGCATCACGGCCATCGTGACGGTCTGCCTGATCTTCGTCTTTCTGGTCAAGGACGCCGTCCCGCTGTTCAAGACCGTCAGCCCCTGGCAGTTCGTGACGGGGACCACATGGCTTCCCGACCAGAACGCGTTCGGCATCGTGCCGCTGCTGGTCGGATCGCTGTTCGTGACGCTCGGAGCGGTCGTAATAGCCGTCCCACTGGGGATCGCGTGCGCGGTTTATCTCGCGGAGGTCGCGCCCAGGGCCGTGCGGGAGATACTCAAGCCCACCATCGAGGTGCTGGCGGGGATTCCGAGCGTCGTGATCGGCTTCATCGGCATCATGATCGCCGCCCCGTTCATGCAGAGCCTGTCTCAAACTGCCCATCGGCCTGACCGCCCTCACCGGCTCGATAATGCTCGGTTTCATGGCCATGCCGACGATCATCTCCATCTCCGAGGACGCCATTGTCGCGGTTCCCGAAGACCTACCGCGACGGCTCTCTCGCGCTCGGCGCATCTCGATGGGAGACGATACGGGGCGTCGTAGTGCCGGCCGCTCGCAGCGGAATCATCGCCGCGTGCATGCTCGGGGTGGGGCGCGCGATCGGCGAGACGATGACTGTGCTCATGGTCACCGGCAACGCCGCCAACCTGCCTTCCGGCGTCAACGGCCTGCTCTCATATTTCCTCGGTCCGGTGCGGACGATGACCGCCACCGTCGCGCTCGAAATGGGCGATACGGTGCAGGGCTCGCCCCACTACTCCGCCCTGTTCGCGGTCGGACTCACGCTATTCGCGATCACATTTGCCATAAACCTCATTGCGGACCTTGCTCTGAGGAGGTCAAGCACTGAGTCCCTTCGGACGTCGGACCTCGAACCTCGGACCTCGATCCGCCAAGGCCCGCAAGGAGAGGATCGTCTTCACGCTGCTGTCGCTCTCGGCGCTGGCGGTGGTGATTCCGGTCGTCGCGGTGATCTACTTCCTGATCTCACGAGGCGCGCCCGCGATAAGCTGGTCGTTTCTGACGGAGATGCCCCGCCACGCGATGCGCGAGGGCGGAATCCTGCCGGCGCTGGTCGGAACGTTCTGCCTCATGGCCGGGACAATCATCTTCGCCGTGCCGGTAGGCGTCTTCGCGGCGATCTATCTCACCGATACGCGGGGCAGAACACGTTCACGAGGCTTATCCGGCTGGCGATCGTGAACCTGGCCGGCGTGCCGTCGATTGTCTACGGCCTGTTCGGCTTCGGCCTTTTCGTGCTGTTCCTGCATTTCGGCAAGTGCATCCTGGCGGGATCGCTCACGCTCGCGCTGATGGTCCTGCCGGTCGTGATCACCTCAGCCGAAGAGGCGCTGCTGCACCGTCCCAAAGTCATTCCGCGACGCCAGCTTCGGCCTCGGCGCGACGAAGTGGCAGACCGATATGGCGGGTGGTGCTGCCCAACTCCGCCGCGGGGATTCTCACCGGCGTGATACTCGGTGTCGGCCGCGCCATCGGGCGAGACCGCCCCGATCATGTTCACCGCCGCCGCCTTCTATCTGCCGAGGCTGCCGAAGTCGGCGTTCGACGACTGCATGGCGCTGCCCTATCAGCTCTACGTGCATGGCCACGGAGATGTTCAACGCCCTCCGCAGAAAGATGCAGTGGGGAACCGCGCTGGTGCTGCTGATGCTCGTGCTGGGAATGAGCCTGATCGCGGCCCTGATTAGAAACCGATTCAGGAGGAGAAGAGCGTGGTGACGTGCAATCGCTCTCGAGGAGACGCATGGCGAGGGAGACAGCAAATCGACGCACAAACGATTTCGCTGACGGGACTGATATCCGTCTCCGACCTGAGCCTATACTATGGCAGACTTCCAGGCGCTCAAGAGCATCAGCATCAGCATGGACCGCCACGCGATCACGGCGCTGATCGGCCCGTCGGGCTGCGGCAAGTCCACGTTCCTGAGATGCCTCAATCGCATGAACGACCTGATCGCAGGCGTGCGAGTCGAGGGCCGGATACTGCTCGACGGCGTGGACATCTCGACCCGAGATAGACGTCGTCGAGCTGCGCAAGCGCGTCGGGATGGTCTTCCAGCAGCCCAACCCGTTCCCCAAGTCGATCTTCGACAACGTCGCCTACGGCCCGCGAATCCATGGCACGCGCAACAAGGCCGATCTGGACGATGCGTCGAGGAGAGCCTGGTGAAGGCCGCGCTGTGGGAGGAAGTCAAGGACGACCTGCACAAGTCCGCCATGATGCTTTCGGGCGGTCAGCAGCAGCGACTGTGCATCGCGCGGGTGCTGGCGGTGAAGCCCGAGGTCGTGCTGATGGACGAGCCCTGCTCCGCGCTCGACCCCATCTCCACCCTGCGCATCGAGGAGCTGATGCAGGACGCTCAAGACACGACTACACCATCGTGATCGTCACGCACAACATGCAGCAGGCGGCGCGCGTGTCCGACTTCACCGGCTTCTTCCTGATGGGCGAGCTGATCGAGTTCGACCAGTCGACCACCATATTCACCCGCCCCAAGGACAAACGCACCGAGGACTACGTCACCGGAAGGTTCGGTTAAGGCAGTTGGAAAGTTGAAAAGTTAGAAAGTTTGAAAGCCGGCGATGCCGCACTTTTCAACTTTTCAACTTTCAAACTTTCAAACCCGGCGAGGAGCAAACATTGACCACACACCTACAGCGTGAGATCGAAAACCTCAAAAAGAAGATACTGGGCATGAGCGCCGAGGTCGAGGAATCGCTGCGCAACGCGGTCGATTCGCTGGTCAAGCGCGACGCGCGGCTCGCGCAGGCGGTCATCGACGGCGATCGCCGCATCGACCACCATGGAAGTCGAGATCGAGGAGGACTGCCTCAAGATCCTCGCGCTGCACCAGCCGGTCGCGATAGACCTCCGCTACGTGGTCGCGGTGCTCAAGATCAACAGCGATCTGGAGCGCATAGGCGACGAGGCGGTCAACATCGCCGAGCGCGCCGCATATCTCGCCACTCACCCGCCCATCGATCTCGCCCTGGATTTCAAGGGCATGGCCTCCAAGGCGCAGTCGATGGTCTCACGCAGCATTGACGCGCTGGTCAACCTCGACCCGGCCGTTGCGCGGCAGGTTCGCATCGCGGACGATGAGGTTGACGAGATGAACCGGTACATGTATAAGCTGATCCAAGACTACATGGCCGGCAACTGCGACCGTGTGACCGAGTCCGTCCACCTGCTCTCCACCTCCCGCCACCTCGAGCGCATCGCCGACCAGGCCACCAACATCGCCGAGGACGTCATCTACATGGTCGAGGGCGAGATCGTCCGCCACCAGCCGGAGGATTTCTCGAAGTAAGAAGTGGCCGGGCGGACCTACCCCCTCCCCGCCGCGGGGAGGGTTGGGGAGGGGTCCTTCCGCGGCGCGACTGCGCAACCTACTCCCTCCCCGCTGCGGGGAGGGTTGGGGAGGGGTCCTTCCACTGCGCGAGTGCGCGGTCTACTCCCTCCCCGCCGCGGGGAGGGTTGGGGAGGGGTCCTTCCGGTGCGGGAGTGCGCGCGGTCTACTCCCTCCCCGCCGCGGGGAGGGTTGGGGAGGGGTCCTTCCGGGGTGCGAGTGCACGGTCTACCCCCTCCCCGCTGCGGGGAGGGTTGGGGAGGGGTCCTTCTGCTGCGGGAGTGCACGCTCTACCCCCTCCCCGCCGCTGGGAGGGTTGGGTTGGGGTCCTTCTGCTGCGCGACTGCGCGGTCTACTCCCTCCCCGCTGCGGGGAGGGTTGGGGAGGGGTCCTTCTGCGGTTCGCGAGTGCGCGGTCCACTCCCTCCCCGCCGCGGGGAGGGTTGGGGAGGGGTCCTTCCGGTGCGGGAGTGCGCGCGGTCTACTCCCTCCCCGCCGCGGGGAGGGTTGGGGAGGGGTCCTTCCGGGGTGCGAGTGCACGGTCTACTCCCTCCCCGCTGCGGGGAGGGTTGGGGAGGGGTCCTTCTGCTGCGGGAGTGCACGCTCTACCCCCTCCCCGCCGCTGGGAGGGTTGGGTTGGGGTCCTTCTGCTGCGCGACTGCGCGGTCTACTCCCTCCCCGCTGCGGGGAGGGTTGGGGGAGGGGTCCTTCTGCGGTTCGCGAGTGCGCGGTCCACTCCCTCCCCGCCGCGGGGAGGGTTGGGGAGGGGTCCTTCTGCTGCGCGAGTGTGCAACCTACCCCCTCCCCGCCGCGGGGAGGGTTGGGGAGGGGTCCTTCCACTGCGCGAGTGCACGGTCTACCCCCTCCCCGCTGCGGGGAGGGCTGGGTTGGGGTCCTTCCGCTGCGCGACTGCGCGGTCTACTCCCTCCCCGCTGCGGGGAGGGTTGGGGAGGGGTCCTTCCGCGGCGCGAGCGCGCTTAAGGGCTACTCCCTCCCCGCTGCGGGGAGGGTTGGGGAGGGGTCCTTCCGACGAGCCTGACTCCTACTCCTCCGCCTTCCCCTTCCCCCCGCCGGGGAACCGCTTTCGCACTTCCGGCTTCCACGTCTGTCTGCCGTCGGCAAGAAACGCCTTGAACGCGGGCAGGACCGGGTCCTGGGTTGCGGTCATATTGTCGAGAAGCTGCTTGCGAAGCTCTTCGAGCGTCTTGCGGTGCGCGGGGTCCTTCGCAAGGTCCTTGAGACACGAGGGGTCGGCCTGGAGGTCGTAGAGCTCCTCCGGCGCGCGATGCAGGAAGTAGTCCACGCGCGCCTTGACCTTGGGCTCGGCCGAGGTCTCCATCGCCTTCCACGCCAGCCCGCCCATCGCCTCGTTTCTGAAGCTCCTCTTGTCGTTCGACCACGCGTTGTAGATGTAGCCGTACTTGGCGTTTTGCACGCACCGCATCGGGTACTGAGCTCTGGCCGACGTCTCCTCAAACACGGTAAACACCTTGTCGCGCCCGGCCTGATCCCCGCCCTTCAGCAGGGAAACGAATGATTTCCCGTCCATTCCCGACACGGGCTCCAGCCCGGCGGCCTCGATGATGGTGGGCATGTAGTCGATGCCGGATATGAAGTGTGTCGAATCGACCGTCCCCGGCTTCGTATGTCCCGGCCAGCGAGCGATCCACGGTGTATGCGTGCTGGCGAGATAGCAGTTGGTCTTGGAGTAGGGGAATGACATACCATTGTCCGACAGGAACATCACGAGCGTATTGTCCGCGCAGCCCGCATCGGCGAGCGCCTTGAGCACCTGGCCGACCGTCTCATCACACCTGTGCGCGGAGGTGAAGTACTGCGCCACTTCCTTGCGTACGCCGGGGATATCCGGCAGGAATCCGCTCACTTCGACTTCCGACGGCTCGTATTTGCGGCTGTAGGGGAGATGCTTGCCGAAATGGTGTATCTCCGCGTCGCTGCCGGCGAACGGTCGATGCGGGTCCTGCGAATTGGCCATCAGGAAGAACGGCTTCCCCGCCGCCTTCGCCTGCTCGAAGAACTCCTTGGCGAACTTGTAGTAAAGCGCCGGCCCGCGCCCCATCTCGAGCTGATCCGGCGTGATGTAGTAGTCCCAGCAGAACTTGTCCCTCGGCTGCAGGTGCGCGTTCTTGGCCATTATGCCGTTGAGGTAGCCCGCCGCGCGGAGGCGTTCCTCAAGCGTAGTGACGGCGGGATTGATCGGCTCGAACCCGCGCGCGCCGTTGCGATGCGGGTAGCGCCCGGTCATCAGCACCGACCGGCTCGGCTGGCACACGGCCGCCGTGACGTGCGCGTGGGCGAACTTAACGCCCTCACCCGCCAGCTTATCTATGTTCGGAGTGATATTGGGCACTTTGCTGCCGAAACAGCCGACCGAGTCGCAGTTGAGGTCGTCAGCCGTGATTAGCAGCACATTGAGCCGCTTCGCGTCGGCCTTCTCCGCCGCAAACACCATCGTCGGCATCGACACCGCCGCGCAAGCCATAGCCGCCCCTCTGAGGAAATCCCTTCTCGAAAAAACGTTGGACATGCCACATACCCCCACTTACAGACGCCGATCAAGCCCCGCGGTTTCGAGTTCTGACTTCTAACCTCTAACCTCTAACCTCTAAACGGCGCAGCCGTACCATCAACGCTTCGGTCACTATCTGCGGAACGGCGTTGCCCTGTATGCGACGTTTGGCCCGCAGGATCGCCTCGACGCCCGCAAGCAGCGGCCCGGCGTGGCGGTAGTGAGCGCTCTGTTCGAGGAGCTGCTTGCGCATATCGGAGTTGACCACCGCCGCGTTCTCGCCCTGCAGCTTGGTCGCGGTGAGGTCACGATACCAGATCAGCAGCATATCGAGCGCCTCCGACGCCGCCTGCCTCGCCCCGGACCGCGCAGCCGCGCCTTTGGCAGCGGGCGGAGATTCGGCTTCCTCATCGTCCGAACCCTCATCCGCGGCAACACCCGACCGAAGCGCTTCAGCCAGCGCGAGCGCCGCCCACGGCTTCCCGCTCGACGCAACTGATGCGATCCGCGCGACCGCTTCTCGCTTCCGGCGAAACTCATCATCGCCGATCAGCCCGATCGCAATCCCAGGCCGCCCCTGCGAATACGTCGCCAGAAACGCCGCCTCGTCAGCGCTCACGCCGGAGTCATCGACAAGCCGCCTCGCAAGCTCATCCGCATCCACCTGCTCGAACCGCACCATCTGACAACGCGACCGAATAGTGGGCAAGCATATTGGCGGCGTTGCGATAGAGCAGGATATTGACCAAGTAGGGCGGCGGCTCCTCGAGCAGCTTGAGGATGCAATTCGCCGAGTCCTCGTTGAGCGTGTCGCCCTGCTCGACGATATTGACCATCCACTTGCCCCGCATCGGCCTCAACAGGCGCCAGGTCCCGCATCTCGCGCATGCTGTCGATCGTCGTATCCTGCCGCGTCTTTGGCGACCACACGCGCATGTCGGGGAAGTTGCCGTGTTCGACGGCGTGGCAGATCGCGCACTCGCCGCACGCGCTGCCGTCCTGAGGATTCTCGCAGTTGAGCGCCTTGCCGAACTCCCGCGCAGTAGTGGTCTTACCCGTTCCTTCCAGGCCCAGAAAGAGATATGCGTGCGCTGGCTCGCCCTCGCGCACCGCTCTCCTCAGCACCCGCTTCGCAAGCTCCTGCCCGATTATCCGGTCAAACCCGCTGATCATCATTTCGTATTCTTCGTAATTGCCTTCTAGACACGCTCGTACTTCTCCACATCCACCACGAATATTATCGCGCCGCCCACGGACACCTTTACGGGGCTGATCACCGCTCCCGCCGGCGCAATCGCGTCAGGCATCGGCTGGGTGATATACTGCTCCCGCGAGTGAGCACCACTCGCGCACGATCTCGATCACCTATCCACGTTCTCGTCTTCCGTGCCGACCAGGAACGTGACATTGCCATCCCGCAGGAACCCGCCGGTGCTCGCTACGATGGTGAACTTGTGCCCCGCCTGCAGCAGCGCGTCGCTGACCTTGTGCTTATCCCTTTCGTGAACGATCGCGATTACGAGTTTCATAGCCTTCCCTCCGGCATTGCGTCTGTACCGCACCGAGGCCTGTTCCAGCACTCTCGCGAAGTCGCCGCGCGCCGCGTCAATGACCACAATCCGCTCCGGCTCAGCCCTGCGCTATCGCCAGATAACGCTGCCGCACGGACTCATGAAACGCCAGTCCCTCCGCCGAGATCCTATCCGTCAACCTCTGCCGCGCGAGTCCCACCTCGGCGGGCAGATCGAGCAGAATCGTCAGATCGGGCCTGATTCCGCGCGTGGCGAACTCGTTCAGCTGCGCGACCGTCTCCGCGTCGATCCCTCGCGCGCCGGCTCTGATACGCCACGGACGAGTCCGCGAACCTGTCGCATATCACCACCGCCCCACGCTCTATCGCGGGCGCTATCACTTCATCGACGTGCTGCGCTCGCGCGGCCTCGAACAGCAGCAGCTCCGCGCGATTGGACATTCCCTCGCCCGACCCAAGCAGCAACTCCCTGATGGAGTCGCCGATGCTGGTTCCGCCCGGCTCGCGCGTGAGCACCACTTCGCGCCCATTGGAGCTCAGCCGTTCGGCGAGCGCCTCGGCAAGTGTGCTCTTGCCCGCGCCTTCGATTCCCTCGATGGTAAGGAAGAACCCGCGCGTTGGGGTCATTGTTTGAAGATTCTCACTCTGCGATATGGCTCAGTGCCGATGCTCTCGGATGTCAGTTCATACTTCTCCGCAAGCTGGTGCTGTAACCTTCTCAGGTAGCTGGTTTGAGGGGTCAGTTCCTGCGGTTCGCCGGTTTCGAGCACGCGACTGATCGCCTCCTCGGCCTCCTGTGATTGCGTAGGCTTCCTCGTTGGAGTCGCCGAGGTGGAATATGTCGCGAATGACGCCGGCGATCTGGGCGTAGGTGTTGCTCTTGATCACGTAGAGCGGCAGCCCGCGGCGCTTGGCGTCCTGCAGGATCGCGACGTTCTTCCGTCTCGTGCGCCTTGAGCGCGATTACGGCGTTGGCCTCACCGAGTTCCTTGCTGATATGTAGCCCGGCACACGCAGTTCGCGGATGGCTCGCTCCAGCCGATTCCTGCTGACTCCGTAGGGGAAGACCTTGACTATCGCGGGCATCGGGTGCGCTCGGCGACATCGTGTCTGTGCGTCGAACTTCATCGCCTCGGTTGTCGGGATGCGGCGACACATCGGTCGATTGGACGACCTCCACCTCGCCCTTGACGTTGCGCACGCGAATCTCCGGCCTCGGGGCGGAGCGCCGCGCAGCATCTTGTCCACCATGCTCGCAACGTCGTGATGGATCGCGAGCTTGTCCATCTCGATGATCTCGATAAGCACGTCGAAAGTCGGCGGCGCCTTGCGTTCCAGCACGGTCTTCTGCGTGCCGCGGCGCTTGGCCTCGTCGTCGGAGAGCGTGACGGCCTGAATGCCGCCGACCAGGTCCGCGAGCGTGGGGTTCATCATGCAGATTGTCGAGCGAGTTGCCGTGGGCGGTCGCGACCAGCATGACGCCGCGCTCGGCGATGGTGCGGGCGGCGAATGCCTCTGCCTCGGTGCCGATCTCGTCGATGACGATGACCTCGGGCATGTGGTTCTCCACGGCCTCGATCATCACCGCGTGCTGCTGATCCGGAGTGACGACCTGCATCCGGCGCGCGTGGCCGATGGCGGGGTGGGGGATGTCGCCGTCGCCGGCGATCTCGTTGGACGTATCCACGATCACTACGCGCTTCTTGAACTCATCGGACGAGGATTCGCGCGACCTCGCGCAGCTTGGTGGTCTTGCCGACGCCCGGCCTGCCGAGCAGGAGAATGCTTCGCCCGCTCTCGACCACGTCGCGAATGATGTCGATGGTGCCGTAGACCGCGCGCCCGATCCGGCAGGTCAGCCCGACGACCTTCCCCTGCCGGTTGCGGATGGCGGAGATGCGGTGAAGGGTGCGCTCGATGCCCGCGCGGTTGTCCTTGCCGAACTGCCCCGACGCGCTCGACCACGTAGTCGAGGTCCTCCGCCCTGACCGGTTCGATCGGATAGCTGACTCACCCTCAGCGGGAACCGTGCCTCAGGCTCCCGACCGAGATCCATCACGATCTCGAGCAGTTCCTCGACATCCTCCTGCTCCTCGAGGCTTCTGCCGGATCTTGGCCGGCAGCACGTCGAGCAATTGATCCAGATTGTCCGTCACCCGAAGCTGTTTCAGCCCCAGGGCGCTTCTCTCAGGCATATCTGCATTCCCAGTCCATTGAAGGTGGACTTCGTGTTTAGCCTGCCTCGGATTCATTCGAAGGACAGCGGCGAATTCCTGCCTACAACTCTCCTTCAAGTTCGTACATCACCGCCGCGCATGCCCCAATCGCTGCCGTATCCGTGCGCAGCAGCCTGGCCCGAGCGAGACCGATATCGCCCCAGCCGACTTCAGCGCCTCCACCTCGCGCTCGGTCAGTCCGCCCTCCGGCCCGATCACGACAAGCGACGGACTCCGACGTTTCTGCCTCGGAGCGCGTCCCGCAGCGAGAGGCCGTCCTCTTCTTCCCACGGCACAATCGCCAGATCGAACCGCGGCGCCATTTCGACGAGTTCAGCGAAGCCAAGCATCCCGCGTACCTCGGGCGCCCTCGCTCTCCCGCACTGCTCCGCCGCCTCGGTCGCGATCCGACGCAGCCGCGAGAGCCTCTTATCGATATTATCGGCATCCGGCCGTGCGATAGTGCGTTCCGACTGCACAAGCGCTATCTCGGATATTCCCAGTTCGGTGCACTTACCAACGATGTGCTCTATCCGGTCGCTTTTGGGCAGGCACGATGCGAGCGTGAGCTTCAGCCTCGGCTCATTCACGTCGCTCTCCCCGCCAAGTATCCGTGCCCTGACCGCACCCGCCGACATGGCCGCTATCTCAGCGGAATACACGCCGCCCAATCCATCCAGCAGCACGATCGCGTCGCCGGCCTTGAGCCGCAGCACCTTCGCAATCTGCCGCGCGACCGCTCCTTCGAGCACCGCCTCCTGCTCGCCGATCACGTCCGGCTCGACAAAGAACCTGCGATGGTCCGCCATCACTCCGCCCTCTTGCACACGAGCGCGACCCACTCGCCGTCCGTTCGTTCGCGCACGACATCCAGCCCCACCGACCGGAACGCCCGCCTGACGCTGCCAGCCCGCTCTATCACGATCCCCGACGCGACCACCGTCCCGCCCGGCCTGACTCTCTCGGCCAGCGCACCCGCCATATCTATCAGAACCTTCGCGATTATGTTCGCAAACACGATATCGGCCTGTCCCTCGAACGCCGACGGCGAATCGGCCTGCCCGATCGTTACCCGATCGGATAGACCTGCCTGCCGCACATTCTCTTCGGCCACCTCGACCGCCACGGTGTCGATGTCCAACCCGACCACAGACCGAGCGCCCAGCTTAGCCGCCGCAATCGCCAGCACTCCCGAACCCGTTCCGACATCCAGCACGGCCTCGCCGCCCTTAACGATCTCCTGGGCGATGAGCAGGCACAACTGAGTGGTGGGATGATAGCCCGTCCCGAACGCCATCCCCGGATCGATCTCGACAATGATATCGTCCGGCGTGGCAGCGAACTCCTCCCACGTCGGCTTGACGACGATCCTGCCGACCCTTACCGGCTTGAAATGCTTCTTCCAGGCCGTCGCCCACTCGTCATCCGCGACCGGCGTGACCGTCACCTCGTCGGACTCCAGCGGCAAGCCCGTACCCCGGCAGCAGCCGAACCCTCTCGCGGATATTGACCAGCCGCCCCTCCAGCCGATCGTCCACCGGCAGATACCCCGCCACTCGACTGGCAGGAGACGAATCCGCGGGGGTAGGGCCTATCACAGTGCCCCCGCAGCCTTCTTCGATGAGGATATTGCACACAGCGTCAACTGCGGGCTCACTTGCCTGGACTGCGATCTCAACCCACTTCATCATCCGCTGAACGCGTCCTTAACGCGCTCGAAGAAGCCCTTCTCGTGATCGTCGGAAATCTCCTCGCCCTGTGACGCGGCGAGCTGCTTGAGCAGAGTCTTCTGCTCGTCGTTGAGTCGCGTAGGGACGCGCACCTTGACGACGACGTTGAGGTTGCCGGTGGGGCCGCCGGTCGGGTCGGGCATGCCCTTGCCGCGCAGCGTGTAGACTTCACCGGGCTGCGTGCCCGGCGCGATATGGAGTTTCTCGGTGGCGTCGACGCCCGCGACGTCGATAGTCCCGCCCAGTGCCGCCAGCGGGAAACCGACCTGCACCTGGCACCACAGATCGTTGCCCTTGCGCTCGAACCGGTCGTGCTTTCTGACGTGTGTGATGACGTAGAGGTCGCCGGGCGGCCCGCCTCGAAGCCCCGCGTCTCCGCTTCCGCCGATGCGCATTCGCGTGCCCGTATCCATACCCGCCGGAATGTGCACGGTCTGCTGCGACGTTCGCCGGTTCCGAGCGCGGCCCCCGCACTCATGGCACGGCTCGCTGATGATGGTGCCTTCGCCGTGACACCGCGGGCAGATGGTGATTCGAATCTGCGCGCCCAATATCGTCTGCTGCTGCTGGCGGACCTGGCCGGCCCCGTGGCACATCGAGCACGTCTCGGGATGACTTCCCGGCTCCGCGCCTGATCCGCCGCACGTGTCGCAGTTCTCCATGCGCGTGACGGAGATCTCCGCGTCCATGCCGTGATATGCCTGCTCCAGGGTCATTTCGATGTCATATCGGAGGTCGTTGCCGCGCTCGGCGGCCGGTCGCCCGGTCCTCGTGGCATGCGGCCCGCCGCCGAAGAACATATCGAATATGTCCCCAAACCCGCTGAACCCAGCGAAGTCCCCGAACCCGAAGTCCGGCGCCGAACTGCTGCTCCATGCCCGCGTGGCCGTAGCGATCGTAGACGGCGCGCTTGTCCGCGTCCGACAGCACCTGGTAGGCTTCGTTGATCTCCTTGAAGCGGTGCTCGGCCTGGTCGTCGTGGGGGTTGACGTCGGGATGGTGCTCGCGCGCAAGACGTCGATACGCGCGCTTGATATCGGTCTGGGTGGCGTCCCTGCCGACGCCGAGTATTTCGTAGTAATCCCGTTTCGCTGTCATACTCAAAATCGAGCGACCGAGGTTATACCTCGGCCGCGGATCGTACTATCGCACACGGTGTCATGCTGAACTCGTTTCAGCATCCAGCCGGTCGTCATGCTGAACTCGTTTCAGCATCCAGCCGGTCGTCATGCTGAACTCGTTTCAGCACCCAGGCACTTGTCATGCTGAACTCGTTTCAGCATCCAGCCGGTTGTCATGCTGAACTCGTTTCAGCATCCAGCCGGTTGTCATGCTGAACTCGTTTCAGCACCCAGCCGGTTGTCATGCTGAACTCGTTTCAGCACCCAGGCAGCCTACTCCCCTTCCGAGCCGGCCTTCGCCTCTTCGGTCGCCTCGGCTTTCGGTTCTTTCTTCTTCCGGCCGCGCTTAGGCTTCGGAGCTTCCTCAGCGACTACTTCGGGCTCGATGACGGCTTCCGGTTCTGCTTCTTCGTCTGTGTCTGATTCCAGTCCAAGCTCGGGCACTTCGAGGGGCTGTACTTCCTCTTCTTCCTCTTCTTCCTCCTCTTCCTCGATCTCCTCGTCGAGGTCGGGAGCGGCCGCTTCCTCTTCTTCCTGTCGTGCTGGATCTCTTCCTCTTCCTCCTCCTCAGCCTCTTCCTCTTCTTCAGCAAGGACTTCGGCCTCGTCGGAGAGGATTGCAACCGCCTCCGTTTCCTCGCCGGCCGCTTCCTCTTCAAGCGGGACCGTCGGGATCGCGAGCAGTTGAGCGACCTCCGCCTCCTGCGTGGTCTTAGGCAGAATATCGTGATCCGCCACCTGGCAGAAGATCTTGCCGGCGGCTATCTCTTCGAGAGCGATGGTCAAAGGGTTACGTGAACTGGTCGCTACCAGCGGAGGAGCCCCGCTCTTGATCTGCTTGGCGCGCTTGGCGGCCAATACGACCAGTGAGTATTTGCTTCCCCACTTCTCGAGTGCATCCGCGGATGGGTAGATCATGGGTTTCCGTCGTCACCTCATTGTTTGTGGCTCACAGGCCCGTGCCTGATCGGTTCCGAACCTGGTACACGAATAACCGCGGGACCCGAACACTCGGTTCCCCACGGAGGGCATACCAAAACGTTATTATACTACTCGCGCTCCACGATGGTCAATCTTTTCTTGCTATTTCGTCAGCTCTTCCAGGGCGGTCTGCATGTCGGCTATCTCCCCGCACACCCGTTCCCACTCATCATACAACTCCCGCAGCCGCTCCGATGCCTCGTCATACTGCCTCGACAGATCGCCCGCCGAGCCCGACCGATAACTCTCCGGATCACCCAGCGCCGCCGTCACCGATGCGACACTGGCCTCCGCGGCCTCGATCTCTCGCTCAATGGAATGCTGTATCCTATTAAGCTCCCTCAGCCGCCGCTCGGTTTCCTTCAACGACGACACCGGTCTCGCCGCGCGGCCTATCGACGGGCTGGGGTGGGGCGGTGTCCTCGAACGACGCCACCGATCGCGCCTTCTCCATGTAGTTGGTGTAGTTGCCCGGATAGACCGCCGACGCGCCCTCCGCTATCTCCAGAATCTCATCGGCCACGGTATCCAGCAGGTATCTATCGTGCGACGCGACCAGCACCGTCCCGCCATACGTCCGCAGCGCCTCCTCGAGCGCCTCGCGCGACCGAATATCGAGATGATTGGTCGGCTCATCGAGCAGCAGCAGGTTCGGCGACTGCGCCAGCACCTTAGCCAGCGCCAGCCGGCACAGCTCGCCGCCCGACAGCACTTCGACCCTCTTGAACGCGTCATCGCCCATGAACAGAAACTGCGCCAGCAGGTTCCGCGCCTGCAGCGAAGACAGATCGTTGTCCGCCAGCAGTTCTTGCAGCACGGTCCGGCTCTTGACGAGGTGATCGAACTCCTGCGCGAAGTAGACCGGGAACACGTTGTGCCCGAATATCACCTCGCCGCCGTCCGGCTCCACCCGCCCGGCAAGTATCTTCAGAAGCGTGGTCTTCCCGCTTCCGTTCGGCCCGACGATCCCGACCTTCCGCCCGCGCTCCACCATGAGGCTGAGGTCGTCGAACAGCGCCTTGCCGGGATAGCTCTTCGCGAGCTTGGAAAGCCGCACGACCTCTCTGCCGCTTCGCACCGCCTGGCTGAACCGCGCCGGATACGGCCTTCTGCTCGGATACAGTCCCTCACGCGCTGGATTCGCTCGAGTTGCTTGACCTTGCTGTCGCGCCGGCTGAACTTGCGGTCACTAAACAGCGTCTGGATCGCCTCCTCGATGCGCTTGATCTCCTTCTGCTGCTCCTTGTAGACCTTGCGCTGCTCCTCGATCTTTGCAGCCTTGAGCCTGGCGAACTGCGAGTAGTTGCCCGGATACTCCGACAACGCGTCCGGCCCTCGATCTCCAGCACCCTGGTGACGATCCCGTCGAGGAAGTATCTGTCGTGGCTGACGATCACCGCCGCGCCGTTATATCGCGACTTCAGGAACTCCTGACAGCCAGTCGCACGCGCGAATATCGAGGTGGTTGGTGGGCTCATCGAGCAGCAGCACATCCGGCGCGAGAAGCAAGCAGTCGGGCAAGCGCGGCGCGCGTCTTCTGGCCGCCGCTGAGCGTGCGCACGGGCTTTTCGAACTCCGACTCCCTCAAATCCCAGCCCCAGCAGGATCGTCTTCGCCCGCTGGGAGTAATCGAACCCGTGCAGCCCATCGAAACGATGGCTCACTTCCGCATACTGCGCGCCGAGCGCATGCGCCTGCTCACCCGTCGCCGACGCCATCTCTTTCTCGAGGATCTGCATCTCGCTCGCGCACGCCAGCAGCGCCGGATTCACGCCCATCACGGCCAAGTGCAGCCCCGCGACCTCCGGCAGATCGACTTCCTGCGGCAGATACCCAAGCGTCACGCCCTGCTCGACATGAACGCTTCCCGAATCCGCCGCTTCCTCGCCGCAGAATGATGCGCAGAAGTGTAGTCTTCCCGCTGCCGTTCGCGCCGATGAGCGCGACCCGCTCGGCCTGCGCCACGTAAACGAGACCCCGCGAACAGCTCCTGCGTGCCGTATGACTTCGTTATGCTGGAGAGTGTGATAATTGGCATTAGCGTACGAAGGCCGTGGATCAAGTCCCACGGCCATCAGAACTTAGATTTGCTGTCTTCAATGAACGGGGGTGACACGTTACGAACGTTCGAACCCTGCAACGTTCTAGGTTTTTGACCTCTTCTTCTTCGGCAGCGCCGCGCGTATCTCTTCGGCGAGCTCGTAGACGTATGAGGCGAGGTCCCGATCCTGCTCCTTGAGGTTGCGCACCTCCAGCAGCAGTATGTCCTTCATCTGCTGAAGCACCTTGCCCTGGGTCGTCCGCAGTTCCTCGATCTCGGCCCGCATCTCGTCGATGGACTCCGCGACGCTCTGGTCCGCCATTGCCTTCGCCGCACGCTTGAGCGCGTCCGGGTCGATCGCCGAGTCCTCCTGGAACCGCTTGAATGAAGACACGCTCACCAGCCGCCTCGCCACGCCGTCCGGGCCCTGCACCAGTAATCGAATCCAGCTCACCCGCGTCGATCAGCCGGTCCATCGCTTCCTGGGAGAGCATCAGGCTGTCGCGAACGGTCGTCGCAGTCGAGCGTATAGTCGCCGACCCCCGCCCCGCCATCGACTTCGGGGAACAGCACCGGCTCCACCTGCTCGGTCTCGTCTCGGATGTCGCGGTCAGCCAGCCCGGCCGCGCGCCATTCCCTGCGCAGCCGCGCTATGCCGATCGGCACCTCCTCTTCGTGAGGCTTCTGAGGATCGAGGTCGTCCGGTTCTACCATGCCAATCACTTTATACCACTTCTCCCCCCGGCTCGGCAATCCTTCCATGTCGCGCTGACCCGCCTGCAACCTTCGCTCCAAACGTCACAAATAACGCAAATCAACCACCCGAATCCGTTGACAGTCCCAGATCGCACGCCTATAATAAAGGTATAGAGGCTAACGTGCTCAGCTTCATTCCGGTACACGGGTAATCCGACCGTGGAGAAGGGGCGATTGTTTGTGTACGCGGCTTTGCTTGTGAAAAATATCACGAAGGCGTTCTGATGAACAGCGAGACTACTCAGGCTGGAGGCGGTCTGACCCTCCGGCGGATTTGCGAAATTCTGGACGGAGAGATCATCTGCGGCGAGCAGTTCGCCGACCGCAGCGTCGCCAGCGCGTGCGGATGCGATCTGATGAGCGACGTGCTCGCGTTCACGCAGGCCCGGCTCCGTCCTGCTCACCGGCCTGACCAATTCGCAGGTCGTGCGCACCGCGGAGATGCTCGATCTCAAAGGCATCGTTTTCGTGCGCAGCAAGAGACCGGACGAGCGCACGATCAAGATGGCCGAGTCGCTGCAGTTGGTTATCATCCTGTCGCCGCATCCGCTCTACGAGAGCTGCGGCAGGCTGTACACGGCGGGCTTGGGCGGCTGCCAGGACGCACCTGACACGTGTCATGCTGAACTTGATTCAGCACCCAGTGAGGACGATCAGGCAGTACAGGCGTGATACCGATGGACGCAGGTTCGGCGACATCGCTTCACTATACGTTTGACGTGCAGGGCGGGGACTTCGCCAAAGCAGGCGACGCCTCCAGCAAGGTGAAGAGGATCCTGCAGCAGATCGGCGCGGGGCCGGAGATCGTCGGCGCGTCGCGGTCGCCTGCTACGAAGCCGAGATGAACGTGGTGATCCACGCGCACGGCGGAACGGTCACGCTCGACGCCGACCTGCGGCGGATCGCGGTCACAGTCGAGGACGAAGGGCCGGGCATCGAGGACATCGACCGGCGATGACGCCGGGATTCTCCACCGCGCCCGATTCGATACAGGGAGATGGGATTTGGCGCGGGGATGGGCCTGCCCAACATGAAGAGCTGTTCCAGCGAGCTCCACATCGAGTCCGTCAAAGGTGTGGGCACGACGGTCCGGATGACTTTCGACAATGCTTGATGGCCTAGCCGATGCTTCGGGATGTTTTTCGCGCCGAAGCAACGGCGGATGAGTTATGCCAATGCTTGAAACCGAGATAACCGAATACTTCCACTCGGTCCACCTGCTGGAGGACAAGTGCAAGGGGTGCGTCAACTGCATCAAGCGCTGTCCCACCGAGGCCATTCGCGTGCGTGACGGCAAGGCTCACATCATCGAGGCACGGTGCATCGACTGCGGCGAGTGCGTGCGCATCTGCCCGAACCAGGCCAAGACCGTCGTCGCCGATACGCTCGAGCGGCTCGCAGACGTTCAAGTTCAACGTCGCGCTGCCCGCGCCCGCGATCTACAGCCAGTTCCGTGAGGGAACCCGGCCCGGAGCAGGTTCTTGCGACGCTGCGCGCGATCGGGTTCGACTACGTCGTTGACGTCGCGTTCGGCGCGGACCTGGTCGGCGAGAAGATCCGCGAGGCGATAGAAACGTCGAGCGCGGATCGGCCGCTGATCATCTCGGCGTGCCCGGCGGTGGTCAGGCTGATCCAGGTACGCTTCCCGAACCTCGTCGAGCACGTGCTGCCGATCATCTCTCCGATGCGCGCGGCGGCCAAGATCGCGAAGCCGCAGGTGCAGCAAGGAGTTCGACATCCCGAGGAGCGCATCGGGATGTGGTTCATAACGCCGTGCCCGGGCAAGGTCAGCGCGATCAACGAGCCCGCCGGCTATGAGGACGCGATCATCACCGGCGCGATCCCGATTGCCGAGGTCTACCCGCTCCTGCGCGAGAAGCTGCGTCGCGCGACCCGGCGGAGATCGAACGGCTGACAAAGGACCTGCATCGCGGCACCGGCCTGGGCGTCGGCTGGGCGCGTTCCGGCGGCGAGAACCAGAGCATCGGCGGCGGAAGGCAGATCGCGGTCGACGGCATCCACAGCGTTATTCAGATTCTTGAGGACGTGGAGCGCGGCAAGCTCTCGGATATAGACTATATCGAGGCCCAGGCGTGCGTCGGCGGCTGCGTGGGCGGTGTGCTGACGGTCGAGAACCCGTTCATCACCCGCAGGCGCATCAGGCTTCTTGCGACAGGACGAACCCGAGCGAGGCACGAGCTCGCCGAGCGCGACAAGCTGACTGCCGGAAGTCGAAGCCAGCGAACCCGGACTGGTTCAAGCACGATCGAGCCCATCGAGCCGCGGCCGACGCTCAAGCTCGACGACGACATGGCCATTGCCATGCGCAAGATGGAGCAGATGGAGCAGATTCTCGAATCGCTGCCCGGCCTGGACTGCGGAAGCTGCGGCGCGCCGAACTGCCAGGCGCTGGCGGAGGACGTGGTTCGCGGGCTGGCAACCGAGATGGACTGCGTTTTCAAGCTCCGCGAGAGCGTCCGGCAGCTTGCGGGCGAGATGTTGCGAGCTTATCAGAGAAGGTCCCGCCCGCGATGGGACATACAGACAAGAAACCGGCGGAAGACAATGCTATTGGAGAGCATAGCCCAGAAGCCTGGGCCTGAAAGCCAAAGACTGAAGCTCGACGGCCGATGTCGAAGTCACGTCGCGGCTACGCGTCCGACCTGCTCAGCGATGTGCTCGCGAAGGCGAAGAACGGCACGCTGTGGGTGACCAACCACAAGCACACCAACATCATCGGCGTGGCGGTGATGCTGAATCTTGCGGGAGTAGTAATCGCCGGCGGCATAGAACCCGACCCGGGCACCCTCGAGAAAGCAATCGAGGAAAACGTTCCTTTATATACAACCGATATGACGCTCTACGAGACTCGTCGGCAGGATGTATGAGCTTGGAATCACGTCATGCTGAACTGTTCAGCATCGCGTGAGGCATGTCATGCCGAACTTGTTTCAGCATCAGCCTGGAGTGCGGGCACAACCTACCTCTCGGGGAGAGGGTTGGCGTGAGGGCGTGACCGTCCAGAGGTACGAAGCCGACCTGCACATTCACACTCTGCTCTCGCCCTGCGGGGAGATCGAGATGATCCCCTCGCTGATCATCGAGGCGGCGGCGCGGGCGGGGTTGGATATTATCGCGATCGCCGATCACAACTCCTGCGAGAACGCGGGCGCGGTGATCGAGGCCGCTGAAGACAGTGGCGTGAGAGTCCTGCCGGGGCTGGAGGTGCAGTCGGTGGAGGGCGTGCACCTGCTCTGCCTGTTCGACGAGATCGATCAGGCGCATGGGCTGCAGGATCTGGTCTACGCAGAGCATGCCGGAGCCTGCCCGTCGGCGAAGCTCTGCACAGGAGCAGATGATCGTGGACTCGCCGCGACGAGTTCGTGGGCTATTGCGAAAGGCATCTCGCGCTCCCGACCTCGACTGAGCATCGATCGAGATCTGGGAGCGGGTTGAAGATCTGAACGGGATTCTGATCCCATCGCACATTGACAGACCTGGAACCGGGATTTGCGACGTGCTGGGGATGGTGCCGGACGAGCCGGACTTCCCCGCGGTCGAGATCTCGCGCAATCTGACGCCGCAGGAGGCCCGAGCGACCTACCCAAGCATCGGCAGACCGCGCGATCCTGTGCAACTCCGATGCGCACTGGCTGAGCCGCGATAGGCGAGCAGGCGGACGTCGTTGCACATGGAGCATCGGACCGTCGCCGAATCAGCAGCTGGCGTGCCGCGCGCGAATGCCGGCCGGAGCAGTGGAGCCATGCGTGAGCTCTCGATGCACATCCTGGACCTGGCGCAGAACTCGATAGTGCGCCGACGCGACGCTGATCGAGATCGACGTGATCGCCGACACTGCCGCCGACACGCTCACGATCGCGATCCGAGACAACGGCAAGGGCATGTCGCCGGAGTTTCTTGGCGAACGTGCGGGACCCGTTCACAACCACCCGCACGACCCGCCGGGTAGGCCTGGGCATCCCGATGTTCGCCGAAGCCGCGCGAGCGTGCGATGGCGACCTGACCGTGCAGTCAGAGCAGGGCAAAGGCACATCGGTCGAGGCGACGTTTCAGGCTGACTCACATCGACCGCGCGCCCTTAGGCGACATGGCGTCAACGCTGATCGCCCTGATAGCCGCAAACCCGGACATTGACATTGTATACAGGCAGCAAGTGGACGCCAGCGAGTTCACTCTCGACACCCGCGAGATCAAAACCCAGCTCGACGGCGTCCCGATCAACGAGAACGCAGTGCTGAAGTGGATAGGGGAATATGTGCCGGAACAGCGAATGGCGCGAATGACAGCGAATGACGCGAATAGCTGAAAGCTGAGGGCTGACAGCTCAACTTTCAACTTTGATAACTGATAACTTGCTAACTAAAGGAGTTCCGAATGAAAACACTAGAAGATCTGAAGAAAGTCCGCGAGAAGGCTCTCGAGCAGATGAAGATCCGCGAGGGCAAGTTCTCCGCACAGGTAGTAGTCGCGATGGGAACCTGCGGCATCGCCGCCGGCGCGCGCGAAGTCATGACCGCCATCCTTGACGAGCTCGACAAGCGCGGTATCACCGACGTGTCGCGTCACGCAGACCGGCTGCAAGGGCCTGTGCGAGCAGGAGCCGACCGTCGACGTCGATCAAGGACAACCAGACCGTCACCTACGGCTATGTCGACGCGGAGAAAGCCCGCCAGATCGTCGCCCAGCATCTGGTCAACGGCAACATCGTCGGCGAGTGGGTCGTAACGTCAAAGTGCAATGAGTTGGAGAGTGTCGAGAGCGGAGAGTCGAGCGACCGCAGCTCGGTACCGAACTTTCAACTCTCAACTTTCAACTTTCGAACTGCTCCGGCGACCCTGAGGGGGCCGACGGAGCGAGGAGGTAATGCATTTTGGCAACACATACATGCGACTGCGAGGAGCTGGCGAAACAAGCCGCAGACCGAAGAGGCTAAGCTCTACGAGCAGTTGGACAAGATCATCGAAAAACACAAAGACGTGCGCGGGCCGCTGATCCAGGTCCTGCACGCGGCCCAGGAGCTGTTCGGCTACCTGCCGGAGCAGGCTCAGGTCCAGCATCGCGCAAGGGTCTTGACGTGCCGCTGAGCGAGGTCCACGGCGTTCTGAGCTTCTACTCGTTCTTCACGACCGTCCCGCGCGGCAAGCACACCATTCGCGTGTGCCTGGGAACCGCGTGCTACGTCCGCGGCGGCAAGCAGGTGCTTGAGAAGTTCGAGAAGGAGCTCGGCATCGGCGTGAACGACACCACCGAAGACAGGCAGTTCTCGCTGGAGATCAACCGCTGCGTGGGCGCGTGCGGCCTTGCGCCGGTCGTGACCGTCGGGCCGGACATCTACCGCCGCGTCAAGGTAGACAAGATCCCCGAGATCATCGCGAAGTACAAGAACGGCGAGGCGGGACAATAGGATGAGCGAGATGAACAACAGACCTACAGAGCGCACGTGCTTGTCTGCGCGGGCGCGGGCTGCGTAAGCTGCGGCTGCGAGGAAGTCGCGCAGACGCTTCAAGCTGAAATCGACCGACTTGGCCTTGCAGACGAGGTCAAAGTCGTTCTGACCGGCTGCATGGGTTCGTGCAACCTCGGACCCGTGCGGCGGTCGTTCCCGAGGGAGTCTTCTACGAGAGGCTGACCCCCGAGGGCGTCAAGAAGCATCGCCGAAGAGCATCTTCTCAAGGGCCGCGTGGTCGAGGAGTTCATGCACAAGGCCGGCGAGGACGAGGTCTACCGCAAGATGGAAGACCTTCCGTTCTTCAAGCTCCAGAAGAAGATCGTGCTGCGCAACTGCGGCATCATCGACCCCGGCAACATCGAGGAATACATCGCTCGCGACGGCTACAGCGCGCTCGCGAAGTGCCTTGGCGAGATGACGCCGCAGCAGGTGATCGACGAGATCAAGAAGCCTCCGGCCTGCGCGGTCGAGGCGGCGGCGGATTCCCCACCGGCACTGAATGGCAGTTCACCGCGGACGCGCAAGGGCGATCGAGAAGTTCGTCCTCTGCAACGCCGACGAGGGCGACCCCGGCGCGTTCATGGACCGCAGCGTCCTCGAGGGCGACCCGCACTCCGTGATCGAGGCCATGACCATCGCCGGCTACGCCATCGGCGCGCACCAGGGCTACGTCTACGTCCGAGCGGAGTATCCGCTGGCTATCGAGCGGCTCACCCGCGCGATCCAGCAGGCCCGCGAGTGGGGCTTCCTCAACCACGACATCCTCGGCACCGGTTTCGGGTTCGACCTCGACATCCGCATCGGCGCGGGCGCGTTCGTCTGCGGCGAGGAGACCGCGCTGATGGCCTCCATCGAGGGCAAGCGCGGCGAGCCGAGGCCGAGGCCGCCGTTCCCCGCGATCTCGCGGCCTTTGGGAGAGCCCGACGCTGCTCAACAACGTCGAAACCTACGCCAACATCACCTGGATCATCCTGAACGGCGCCGAAGAGTTCGCCAAGATCGGCACCGAGGGCAGCAAGGGCACCAAGGTCTTCGCGCTCGCCGGCGCAATGCAGCAACACCGGGTCTCGTCGAGGTCCCGATGGGCACGCACGCTCGGCGATCTGATCTTCGACATCGGCGGCGGCGTGCGCGACGGCAAGAAGTTCAAGGCCGCGCAGGCCGGCGGACCTTCCGGCGGCTGCATCCCGGCCGAGCACCTGAACGTATCGATGGACTACGACTCGCTCAAGGAACTCGGCGCGATGATGGGTTCCGGCGGGTCTGATCGTCATGGACGAGAACACCTGCATGGTCGACCTTGCCCGCTACTTCCTGGATTTCATCCAGGACGAAAGCTGCGGCAAGTGCACCCCGTGCCGAGTCGGCACCAAGCGCATGCTCGAGATCCTCGATCGCATCGCGCACGGCCTCGGTCAGGAGGGCGACATCGAGCTTCTGATCGACCTCGGCGACGCAGATCAGGGACTCGGCGCTCTGCGGGCTCGGCCAGACGGCGCCGAACCCTGTCCTCTCGACCATCCGCTACTTCCGCGCACGAGTATGAGGCGCACATCCGGGACAAGAAATGCCCGGCGTGCGTGTGCAACGCGCTCTTCGAGGCGCCGTGCTCTCACACCTGCCCGGCCGGAACGAGCGTGCCGAAGTATATCGCGCTGATCGGCCACCGCCGATTCACCGACGCGCTGCGGCTGATCCGCGACCACAACCCGTTCGTCTCGGTCTGCGGCCGCGTCTGCAACGCGCCGTGCGAGAGCCAAGTGCCGCAGGGCTCAGATCGACGAGCCGCTCTCGATCCGCGGTCTCAAGCGATTCGCGGCCGACCAGGCCGAGCGCGGTGAGCTTCCGATGCCGTGCACGATCGATGTCAAAGGCGGCCGGCAAGAAGGTCGCCATCATCGGCGGCGGGCCCTGCGGGTCTGACCTGCGCGTATCACCTCGCTCGGATGGGCTACAAGCCGACCGTGTTCGAGGCCGAGAGCGTGGCGGGCGGAATGCTGGTTACGGCGATCCCGCCGTATCAGTCTGCCGCGCAACGTCATCGCGGCGGAGATCGAGATGATCAAGTCGCTCGGGCGTTGAGATCAGGCTCAACAGCCGGGTCGACAAGGACATCGTTCGAGAAGATCAAGAAAGACTACGATGCGGTCTTCGTCGCGACCGGCGCCGACAAGGGCTGGACCCTGGGCATTCCGGGCGAGGACTTGACGGGGTCTACGACGCGATCACGTTCCTCAAGGACGTGAACCTCGGGCAAGAACACGATCAAGATCGGCGAGAAAGTGGCCGTGGTCGGCGGCGGAAACTCCGCCATCGACGCCGCGCGCACCGCCCTTCGCAAAGGCGCCAAGAAGGTCACGATCCTCTATCGCCGCCTCAAGGCGGACATGCCCGCCGCGCCCGAGGAGATCCACGAGGCCGAGCTCGAAGGCATCGAGATTCGCTACCTCGCCGTTCCCACCGAGGCAATCGGGGAGAACGGCAAGCTCAAGTCCCTCAAGGTCCAGCTTCTCGAACTGGGCGAGTTCGACAAGAGCGGCCGCCGCAAGCCGCAAGCCCATCGAGGGCAGCGAGTTCGATCTGCCGGTGTGATACGGTCATCACCGCGCTCAGCCAGGAGCCGGACGTCGAGTATCTCGGCGACACGGTCAAGACAACGCAAGGGCGGGACCGTCAAGATCGACGGGTCGACAATGAAGACCAGCGCCGACGGCGTGTTCGCCGGCGGCGACGTAGTCAACGGCCCGTGGACCGTGATCGGCGCGATCGGCGACGGCATCAAGGCCGCGATCTCGATCGACCGCTATCTCGGCGGGACCGGCGAGCTTGCCATCGACACAGCGAACATCGAGATTCCGCCCGCGCCGGAGGACGTTGACGACATCGTCGAGACTCCGCGCGTGTGCGAGAATCTGCTTGCTGTCGAGAAGCGCGTCGGCAATGACCGAGGTCGATCTTGGCTACACCCGCGAGCAGGCCCTGCGGGAAGCCGCCCGCTGCCTGCGCTGCGACTCAGGTACGATAGCGTCAACGGTAACGGAACGGTCCACGATCCGACAGCACTCCGACTGACCCGGAAGCTGACGGCTGAGGGCTGAAAGCTCGAAGAGGACGAGTAATGGAGAACATCAACGTTACAATAGACGGAATCAAGGTGAGCGTGCCCAAAGGCAGCACGGTCCTCGACGCGGCCAAGGCCGCCGGGGTCCACGTTCCCACCTTGTGCTATATGGAAGGCCACAAGCCGCTCGGCGCGTGCCGGGTGTGTCTGGTCGAGGTCGAGGGCGGCGCGGCGGGCTGCAGGCGAGCTGCGCCTTCCCGGCGGCCGACGGCATGGTCGTCCACACCAACACCCGCCGCGTCCACAACGCGCGCAAAACCGTAGTCGAGCTGATGCTCTCCGCGCACCGGCAGGACTGCAACGCCTGCGCCGCAACGCTCAACTGCGAGCTTCAGGCGCTTGCCAAGCGGCTGGGCATTCAGGAGAGCCGGTTCGCGGGCGCGATGCCGCCGCAGATAGTGGACACGAGCTCGCCGGCAATCGTGCGCGATTCGAGCAAGTGCATCCTCTGCCGGAGCTGCGTCGAGGTCTGCCAGAACGTGCAGTCCGTGGGCGCGCTGTTCCCGGTGGAGCGAGGTTTCGACACCGTGATCGCGCCGTCGGCGAAGAAGGAGCTTGGCGAGGTCGCGTGCGTCGCGTGCGGGCAGTGCGTCACGGCGTGTCCGGTCGGCGCATTGACGGAAAAGAGCCACATCCAGCAGGTCTGGGACGCGCTCGCCGACCCCGACAAGCACGTGATCGTGCAGACCGCCCCGGCTGTCCGCGTGGCCATCGGCGAGGAGTTCGGTATGCCGGCCGGCAGCCTTGTCACGAAGAAGATGGTCGCCGGCCTCAGGCGATCGGCTTCGACAAGGTCTTCGACACCGACTTCACCGCCGACCTGACGATCATGGAGGAGGGCACGGAGCTTCTGGGTCGGCTCAAGAACGGCGGCACGCTGCCGATGCTCACCTCGTGCAGCCCGGGCTGGATCAACTTCATCGAGCACTTCTATCCCGAGCTTCTGCCGAACCTCTCGACGTGCAAGAGTCCCGCAGCAGATGTTCGGCGCGCTCGCAAAGACCTACTACGCGGAGAAGATCGGCGTCAAGCCGGAGAATGTATACTGCGTCTCGATCATGCCCTGCACCGCCAAGAAGCTGGAGGCGGGCCGCGAGGAGATGTCGGTCAACGAGGGCATCCCCGACGTTGACGCGGTCCTGACCACCCGCGAGGCCGCTCAGATGATGCGCGAGGCGGGCGTGGACTTCGTCGAACCTGCCCGACGAGGAGTTCGACGAGCCGCTGGGCATCTCCACCGGCGCTGCGGTCATCTTCGGCGCGACCGGCGGCGTTATGGAAGCTGCTCTTCGAACCGTATATGAAGTGGTGACCGGCGAGACTCTGGCCAACGTCGACTTCGAAGCCGTGCGCGGGCTCGAAGGCGTGAAGGAAGCCACCGTCAAGGTGGGCGATCTGGACGTGAAGGTCGCCGTCGCAAGCGGCCTGTCCAACGCCCGCAAGCTGATGGACCTCATCATGGAGGGCAAGGCGGACTATCACTTCATCGAGATCATGTGCTGCCCCGGCGGGTGTCTGGGAGGAGGCGGTCAGCCGATCCCGACCACCGACGAGGTCCGCAAGGCTCGAATGGAGGCGATCTACCGCGAGGACGAGGGCCTGCCGATGCGCAAGTCGCACGAGAACCCGGCTGTCGTAACGGCTCTCTACGAGGAGTTCCTGGGCGAGCCGAACTCGCACAAGTCCCACGAGCTGCTGCACACGCACTACACCCCGCGCTCCCCCTGGCCTGTAGGGATGGTGGAGAGCGAAGAGCCGAGAGTGGAGAGTGGAGAGCGAAGCTGAGAGTGGAGAGTGGAGAGCGAAGCTGAGAGTGGAGAGTGGAGAGCTGAGGGCGAAGAGCTGAGGGCAGAGACCGAAGAGCAGAGGGCTCATGTTCGGTCAGGGCTGCAGTCTCATGGTTCGGGTCAGATTTGCAATCTGACCCGCAGGGGCAATCAGGGAATCTGTGATTCCCGTCCGGAACTGAGGAAGCAGAGATGGATGGCTACAGGATAGTCGAGGGAGGCGTGTCTCCTCATTTCGTTACGTGGTCGCTGACGGAATGGCTTCCTGTGTTCTCAGCGGAGCGCTACTGTCGGATCGTTACCGACAGTCTGGCGTACTGTCGCGCGGAGAAGGGACTGCTCGTGCACGCGTATGTCGTTATGCTCACGCACGTGCACGCGATTCTGGCTGCCCGGGAGGGAGGCGACCTGTCCGGCATAATCCGAGACTCGCGCAAGCACATGGCGAAAGAGATAGTGCGGCAGCTATGCGAGGACGGAAATCGGCTGTTCGATTGGGTGTTCAGAGATGCCGCACGCAAGGCCGGTAGACCGGAAGGCAGCTACAAGGTTTGGCAAGCAGGCATGCACCCGGAGACGATTGAGTCGATAGCGTTTGCTGTGCAGAAGCTGGGTTATCTGCACGACAATCCGGTGCGAAAGGGTCTGGTCTGGCTGCCGGAGCACTGGCGGTATTCAAGTGCGTGGGTATACGTGAGCGGGCGTAATGATGGTCCGCTTGAGATCGATGTGCTGGAACTGTAGCAGGGGAGGGGAATCGCAGATTCCGTGGTTGCCTATGCAGGTCAGATTGCAAATCTGACCTGAACGGGGGGTTGTGCAAAGCTGATGGCTTTCGGGTAATATCGAGGATGTTCGGATGGCTGGCAACCACCGACTAACGCTGTTACCCCGGAGCCACCGTTGAGTGATGATCTGAAAGCCAAGTCCGGCGGCAGAATGCGCCGGTTGAGCGACTGGCTGTGTGAGAAGCTGTCTCGGGTTACGTCGAGCGGCCAGTTTGTGCGAGAGATCGATGGACTGAGGTTCATCGCCGTCACGTGCGTGGTCGTGTGTCACGTCGACAATGACCTTCTGGCCAAAGCGCCCGGCCTGTATAATCCGGCGGGCGGAGTCAATCGGTTCTGGAACTGGCTGTTTCAGAACGGAGCGATTGGCGTTCCATTGTTCTTTGTCATAAGCGGGTTCGTGCTTGCTCTGCCGTTTGCGCAGCATCATCTGTGCAAACGGCCCAAGCCGAAGCTGCGCAAGTACTTCCTGCGCAGGCTGACCAGGCTCGAACCGCCATATATCGCGAATCTGATTCTGTTCACGTTGATGCTGATCGTGATCGCGCACAGGCCGGTTGGCGCTATCGTGCCGCACCTGCTGGCAAGCATGTTCTACGTGCACAACATAGCGTATCAGTCGATGAGCACGATCAATATCGTGGCGTGGTCGTTGGAGATCGAGGTACAGTTCTACATTCTGGCGCCGCTGATCGCGACCGTGTTCATGATTCGGTCGAAGCTCGCGCGCCGGCTCACGATCGTAGGCACGGCGGCGGTTTTCTGTGGCCTGCAGTGCTGGATCACCAAGGGCGGCTGGTTCCACAGTCACTTTCAACTGAGCATCGTCTACAGCATGCAGGTACTTCCTAATGGGGTTTCTGCTGGTGGATGTGTTCCTGATGGACTGGAAGCAGAATCCGGCCAAGGGCATCACGTGGGACATCATCTCGGGCCTGTGCTGGCTCGGCCTTGTGCCGGTGCTGTGGTTTCACTTCTATCGGGAGTTTGCCGTGCCGGCGCTCATCCTGCTGGCGTATATCGGAGCGTTCCGGGGCAGGACGCTGAGCTGGCTGATGTCCAGGCGTTTGCCTGTGATCTGCGGAGGGATGTGCTACACGCTCTATCTCTACCACGGCAGGGTGGTCTATGCGATCATGCCCGGCCTCGTTCACCTGCCCAAGACCGGCCTGCTGGCTATCGACGTGGCCGTGTTCGCATTGATCGCGTATGTGCCCATACTGGTAGTATGCGCGCTTCTGTTTGTCGCTATCGAGAAACCGTGCATGCAGCCGCACTGGCCGGCCCGAATCAGGGACAGGATACTGCGCGTGTCTGCACGCCGGCAACTGGCAGCCGACGCTGACAACGCGTGAGTCCCGAACCACCGAGGGCGAGTCCGACCCCCACACCACGAAGCACCGATGTGCAGCAATATGCTTGATTATGTGCAGCTATTGCGGTATAATTGTGCAGAGGTGAGCGCAGTGCATACCAACATAGATATTGACAAGGACTTGCTGGAGAAGGTTGTAAAGCGTGGGGGCTTTCGCACAAAGAAGGCGGCTGTCAACGAAGCGCTAGCCCAGCTAGATAGAATGCAGTCTCAGGCTGACATCATCGAGCTGTTTGGGACAATCGACTTCGATCCGGACTGGGACTACAAGGCCGACAGGCGCGCTCGATGAGGATCGTCATCGATACATCTGTCTGGTCGCACGCTCTCAGGCGTCGCGGAGTCGAGCCGGATGCCCAAGCTGCCAAGGTGGCTGAGCTGCTTCGCGAAGGGCACACTGTTCTCCTTCTTGGCGTCATTCTTCAGGAGATCCTGCATGGTATGAGGTGTTCTGGCAGTTTTGACCGGGTCAAGAGCAAGCTTGACGTTTTCCGAATGCTGATACTGAAGCGCGATGATTACATTGCTGCGGCAGAGCTGAGAAACCTGTGCCGGGCAAACGGTGTGCAGGTATCGACCGTGGACGCCCAGATTGCGGCGGCGTGCATAGAACACAACTGCGCTCTCCTGACAGATGATCAGGATTTCGAGCACATCTCGCGCTTCTGCCCGCTGCAGTTGCTGTGATAGAGCCAGATTCGTGAATCATAATTCGTAATTCTCCCGCCGCCCGCTGAACGCTGAGGGCCGAAAGCAGACGGCATGTTATATGACTGAAAACAAAGAAACTACAATCGGAGGCAAATCGTGGGATCAAGTGATTCTAATGGTTGCGTCGAGTGCGAGGCCGCGGTCGTCGAGATCGTCGAGAAATGCGGCCGAGCCGAGACCAACCTGATTCCTATCCTCCATGAGCTTCAGGCGTCGATGGGCTACATATCGAACGAAGCCATGGAGACAGTCGCCGCTGAGCTGGGCGTCCCGATCGGACAGTGTCCACGGCACCGCGACATTCTATTCGCTCTTCTACACTGAAGCCGCACGGCAAGAACGTCATCAGGCTCTGCGACTCGCCGCCCTGCCACATCGAGGGCAGCAAGGCCATCCGCGACGCCATCTCCAAGGCGCTCGGCGTCAAGCCCGGCGAGACCACCGAGGACGGCAACTTCACGTTCGAGATCGTGAGCTGCATGGGCCTCTGCGGCGTCGCCCCGGCGATCATGGTCAACGACGACGTCTACGGCAACCTCACCCCCGAGGCCGTCCCGTCGATCCTCGCCAAATACAGAGCCGCCGTTGCCGTCGGCAAGGAGGGCAAGTAGATGGCATTATTACAGAGCACACGTATTAGTTGACACCGGCACCCCCGCCGTTCTCAAGGGCGCGATGGCCGTTCGCAGCGCTCTGATCGACGAGATCAAGCAGCGCGGGTCTCGACAAGGAGATCAAGGTCGTCGAGACCGGCGATCTCGGGCTTGCCGGGCGCGGGCCCGGCGTTGGTCATCTACCCCGAGGGCGTCACCTACGCCAACGTCACCGTCGCCGACATCCCCGAGATCGTCGAGGAGCACCTGCTCAAGGGCCGCCAGGTCAAGCGACTGGTCTACAAAGGCGACGCCGCCAAGGTCGTCGAGGCCGCCGCCGCACCCGCGCGGAGCGCGAGTCGCGGGTCATTCTCAAGAACATCGGCGTCATCGACCCGACCTCCATCGACGAATACATCGCGCTCGGCGGCTACGAAGCGCGTCGGCAAGGCCCTCACCACGATGAAGCCCGACGAGGTCATCGCCGAGATCAAGGCGTCCGGCCTCAAGGGCCGCGGCGGCGCGGGCTTCCCGACCGGCCTGAAGTGGGAGTTCGCCTCCAAGGCCGAGGGCGACGGCAAGTACATCGTCTGCAACGCCGACGAGGGCGAGCCCGGCAACTTCAAGGACCGCCTGATCATGGAGGGCGACCCGCACCAGATCATCGAGGGCATGATCATCGCCGGCTACGCGGTCGGCGCGCAGCAAGGGCTACATCTACATCCGCGGCGAGTATCAGCAGTCGCGTCGCGCACACCGAGCGCGCCATCGCCGTCGCCCGCGAGATGGGCCTGCTCGGCACCGACATCATGGGCAGCGGCTTCGACTTCGATATCGAGGTCTTCAAGGGCGCGGGCGCCTATGTCTGCGGCGAGGAAACCGCGCTTGCTCGAATCCCTCGAGGGCAAGCGCGGCGAGTCGCAGATGAAGCCGCCGTTCCCGCCGACCTACGGCCTTCACGGGCGCTGCCGACGGTCATCAACAACGTCGAAACGCTCGCCAACGTCCCGCACATCATCGCAAAGGGCGCGGAGTGGTATCCGGACATCGGCACCGCGCAGTCGCAAGGGCACGAAGATCTTCTCGCCCTGCGGCGACGTGCAGTATCCCGGGCGTCTACGAGGTCCCGTTCGGCACCACGCTGCGCGACATCATCTTCAACATGGCCGGCGGAATCAAGAGCGGCCGCAAGTTCAAGGCCGTGCTGATGGGCGGACCGCAGCGGCGTGCTCGTCGGCGAGGAAGCGCTCGACCGCAAGCTCTGCGGCGAGGATCTCAGCCCCGGCGCGGGCGCGCTGATCGTCGCTCGACGAGGGCAAGTGCATCGTCGATCTGATGCAGAACTCGCCCAGTTCTTCTATCACGAGTCCTGCGGCCAGTGCGTGCCGTGCCGCGAGGGCACCAAGCGCATGCTCGAGACACTTCAACTGGTGGACCGCCGGCGCGGGCAGCGAGGCCGACCTCCAGCTTCTCGAAGTCACCTCGGCGACACGATGGCCGCTGTCTCCAACTGCGGCCTCGGCCAGTTCGCCGCAGTCGCGTTCAAGAGCAGCCTGCCGCTGTTCGAGGACGGAATACAAGGCCCACCTAAAGGACAAGACCTGCCCCGCAGGCGTCTGCACAATGGACAAGGTCGCAGGAGGAGGTCAACTGCAGCTAGCCGTCTCATGCGAGAGGGTCATGCTGAACGTTTCAGCATCCACCAGATCAGCTGAAAGGTAACAATTATGGCTAAAGTAACATCAAAATAAACGGCCAGACCTGTCGCGCCGAAGCCGGGATCGACCATCCTCCAGGCCGCGCACATCGGCCGGGATCTACATCCCGACCCTATGCTACCACCCCGACCTCATGCCCGACGGCGTCTGCCGGATCTGCTCGGTCGAGGTCAAGGGCCAGCGGACGCTCTGCGCGGCCTGCGCTATCCGGTTACCGAGGGAATGGAAGTCCAGACGCACACCCCCAAGGTCCGCGAGGCGCGCCGGATGATCGTCGAGCTGCATGCTTGCCAACCACCCGCAGGAGTGCCTGACCTGCGCCAAGAACCAGAAGTGCGAGCTGCAGAAGCTGGCTAAGGAGCTTGGCATCCAGGACGTGCGCTTCAAGGGCGAGCGCGCAAGCTACGACCGATGGACGCACCAGCTGCTCGGTCATCCGCGACCCCGACAAGTGCATCCTCTGCGCGACGATGCGTCCGCACCTGCGACGACATCCAGAGCGTCGGCGCGCTGCACGCGCGGGCCGCGGCTGGGACTCGATCATCGTGCCGCGGAGTGGGCGGCGACCTGGCCGACGCCGTCTGCGTCAACTGCGGCCAGTGCATCAACCGCTGCCCCACCGGCGCGCTCAAGGGCAACGACCCCGCGCCGAAGATCTGGGACGCGATCTACGATCCCGACCAAGCACGTGATCGTGCAGACCGCCCCCGCCGTTCGCGCGACCATCGGCGAGGAGTTCGGCATGCCGCCCGGCAGCCGCGTCACCGGCAAGATGGTCACGGCGCTGCGGATGCTCGGCTTCGACAAGGTCTTCGACACGGACTTCACCGCCGACCTCACCATCATGGAGGAGGGCAGCGAGCTTATCGAGCGCGTGACCAAGGGCGGGGTGCTGCCCCAGATCACGAGCTGCTCGCCGGGCTGGATCAAGTTCATCGAGTACTACTACCCCGAGCTGTCTGCCGCACGTGTCTAGCTGCAAGAGCCCGCAGCAGATGTTCGGCGCGCTCGCAAAGACCTACTACGCCGAGAAGGCGGGCATCGACCCCAAGGACATCGTCTCGGTCTCGATCATGCCGTGTGTCGCGAAGAAGTTCGAGTGCGACCGGCCCGAGATGTACGACAGCGGCTACAAGGACGTGGACTACGTCCTCACCACCCGCGAGGCCGCCGGCATGATGAAGGAAGCCGGCATCGACCTGCCGAACCTCGAGGACGGCGAGTATCGACGATCCGTTCGGGCATCACCACCGGCGCGGCGGTCATCTTCGGCAACACCGGCGGTGTTATGGAGGCGGCGCTGCGAACCGCCTACGCGATGATCACCGGCGAGGACCCTCGATAACGTGAACATCGAGGCCGTCCGAGGCATGGAGGGCGTCCGCGAGGCGACGATCCAAGTCGGCGACCTGCCCGTCAAGGCAGCCGTAGCCCACGGGCTAGCCAACGCTCGCGAGGTGCTCGAAGGCATCAAGAGCGGCCGGTTCAAGGACTACGCGTTCATCGAGATCATGTGCCTGCCCCGGCGGCTGCATCGGAGGCGGCGGCCAGCCTCAACCGACCAACGAGGAGATCCGCGCAAAGCGCATCGCAGGCATCTACGCCGAAGACGCAGCGCAATGGCGATCCGCAAGCTCGCACGAGAACCCAGCCGTCAAGGCAGCTCTACGAGGAGTTCCTCGGCGAACCGCTCTCGCACAAGTGCCACGAGCTCCTGCACACCACCTACACCCCCCGCGCGACCAAAACCGCGAAGGCGGAGGAGGCGAAGAAGGTGAAGGTGGAGTAAGCGCCAACCCAATCGACGTCTGGGGAGGAGTGATGTCGTTCTGTCCCTTCCGGCGGGGAATCCACTCCCACACGTGAATGCCCGTTGCTTCTCTGTTAAGCAACGGGCATTTCTTGCCGCGTTTGGGCCCTTTCTTTCCAACTCACGCCATGTTTGCAGGCCGCTTCTCTTGCCCCTTGACAATATGTCAGCAATGGGGTACAAATGGTTAGCAAGCTCATAGACTCTACTCCGAATACGGATATACCATCCGGGCAACTGGGCTAAGGCCTGGATCTGGAGGAGGAGACGGTGCGTATCTACACCACCGTGCTTTTCGCTGGCGCACTGTTGGTTGTGGTTGCAGTGTGCGTATACATCTTGTGCGGTCTATCCAAGGTGAGTGCCGGGTTAGCACTTTCCGCTACTAGCGCTTGCATCGCTGTGTACTCGGCTTGGCAGATGAACCTGCGCGAGGCTGCGCCCCGTTTTGTGGGCATTATCAAAGCTGACGGGCGAAGCAGCAAGCGAACGCTTCTTTTCTATAACGTGGGTGCCATTGAGACATGCGTCAGTTCTGTCTGCGTAGTGTCCAGACGTAGTGAGACCAGCACCTACGAGATCCCAACCGACCTCTACTGCCTGCGCGGGCACGAGTTCCTGCGGATACCTATCACCCGAATTCAGCGTGGAGCCGACCTTGCAGATGAGATCGAACTGCGTTACACCTACTACGTTGGGGCACGCAGAGTGGAGAAGCGACGCCACCTGTGCTGGGAGGTTGACACAAATGAGCGAGGAGCGGAAGCGTTACCTATCGGACGTTGAGATCGGCCGCGACTATCGATTGGAAAGAAATCCCATATTCCATGCGTACGACAACGCGTTTCGCCTGATGTTTGAGGATTTCAACGGTGTGCCACGAGCAGACCATCAGAAGGACTGGTATGTCGCGAAGCGGTGGGACAGCAGAGCACGCGCGTTTGCGGAAGAAGAAGACCCTGAACGGCGGCTAATGGAGTTCCTGACGTCTGAGAGCCCTGGGAGCCGCCGCAGTCTTCGCCTGATCTACGGCCCGATCGGCTGCGGCAAGACAACGTTTATCAAGCATTTCTTCGAAGTCTACCTGCGGGAGAAGCAACCAGAGCTTTTCAAGCAGATCATCCCGATCATCATAGACTGTGCGGAGGCGGCCGTATCACCGAACGACCTTGAGCAGGATGTGGATCGGCGTACACATGCCGATCTGCGGAGGCAGGTTCCCTGGCTTGAGGACGCTCCGCACTTCATGAATATGTGGACCGAGGAATGTGACTTTGACAAGCTGTTCTACATTCGTCTCTGGGCCCCGCTGTCTGCCGCAGACACGGAGCGGGAGAAGCAGGAGATCATAAAGCCACGCCGCGAGGACCCCCATGACTTCAACAGGGTGCGCATCAACTACCTGGTCAAGCAGGGATACAAGCCGGTCATGGTGTGGGACAACCTGGACCATGCAAGCGTGGAAGTACAACACAAGGCTCTCCAGCTCGCCTGCCACAAGCTCTCGTGGATGCCCGGAGCGAAGGTGATCCTCAGTGTAAGGGAAACGACTCGGCCCCTGGCATTTGCTGGGATTGCCCCCGCCGCGTACCGCGTGTCTGACCAGGAGCTCTTTCCTCCCGACGTCCATTCTGTTCTCAGGCGGCGGGCCGACACTGCAACGGAGTACATACATGCACCCTCCACAACTGTCAGAGTGGCTGACCGCGTCTCGGCGAACATCACTCGCCCCGATCATTTCCTTACGGCAGTCCTGGAAAGCCTGAAGATCCGGGAGATTGAGGAGGCGCTCTGCGCAATCTCTGCCCAGAACGTGCGCACGCAGCTGAACATGCTGCAGCATACGCTGCGTTCAGGACATGTTCCGACTCAACTGATTGCTGATATGGTGAGGGCACATTACGATCGGGCTGATGGCCTGCGGCTATCGTGGCGCAGCTTCATGGAGGCGATCATCTGCGGGGACTACATGTACCCAAGAGAGTTCGGGGACGACAACTCTCTTGTCCTCAACGTATTCGAAGGCGGGTACCCTGTGCACGAATTTCTGCAACTCCTTGTGCATGCCCCGCATTCTGGCGGTCATTGATGCGATGGGAGGCGAGGCCGCACTCGTCGAGGTGATCGACACCCTTACGACTATCGGATACCCGGAACCTGCCGTGCGGAAGTGTGTTAACAAGCTGATGGCCGCGGTGCTACTGGATTCGCTGCAAGGGCCACTGCCAGCGGACTTCCTGACTGACGCTGAGGTTCCGGGCTATTATCACCTTAGATGTACCTCTGCAGGGCTGTACTATGTGAGGCGCCTTATCAAGCAGCTCACGTATGTGCAACATATGTCCATCGTAACCAGCCTGCAAGACCCTTTCAGAAACATGATTCGGCCTTGGCGAGTCGGTGAGCTTCCTCACGGTGTGCAGTCGGCAGCCGCGTTGGTTGCACAGATCAAGTCGGACGAGAAACGTGAAGCCGAAGCGTCGTACACTTCCCCGGAAGGTCGAAGAATCCACGACCTCTTCCGATTTGGACGGCTTGCCCACGACATTGCCGCAGGGTGCCGCAAGTCCTTGCAGACGATCCGGAACAGCCTTGCGAGAGACGGCAGGCATTCTAGCGTCGACTGGGATCTCCTGGCGAACATGCTGACTCCACCGGATTGCACCCGGTAACATGCATAACCGAATCTCCGGTGTCGGTGTTTCGGGATTTGACAGGCTGTCTCAAGACTCGTGAACGTACAGGTATATTGTTGGGCGCTGGCGAATTCTCCTTTGTGGGAGGGATTCGCCGTGCCACGATTCAAAGAGATGCCGATGGCCACCGAGCCAGTTGATGTTGTATGGTCAGAGTGTCGAGGATGCGCTGCCGCAGGACAACGACGTGCGCGTGTTCAGCGAGGTCATGGACTACCTGGACTATTCAGCCCTGGAGTCTCGTTACTCTGACATGGGCTGCCCAGCCTATTCGCCGAAGACCATGGTGAAGGTCTTGGGTTACGCGTATTCTAAGGGCATCCGAAGCAGCCGGAGGATTGAGGAGTGTTTGCACATAGATGTTCGCTTCATCTGGCTTGCCGGTGGTCTTGCGCCAGATCACAACACGATAGCTCGTTTCCGCAAGGATGGTGGCGCCGACCTTGAGAACCTGTTCAAAGACAGTGTTCTATGCCTCGGCACACCGCCCTCAACGGCCGCTCCCGCCCCGGGGGGAGCGGCCTCCAACCGCCCGTCCAGCCCTCACTATGCTTCGTGGGCTCGCCTTTCGCCCCGAAGCATAACCACAAGCCTACCGACGACGGTTCCCGCCCACCAGCCCCCATGGAAACGCGAATCCCGCGATCCCCCGGATCCCGCCCAATCCAAAATCCAAAATCCCAAATCCCAAATCCCAAATCCAAAATGAAAGGGGTTCTGCCACGCCACGTCGAATAATGGAGCAACAACGCGGAGGTGTCCATGCCCGAATCGAGCTCTGACGGTGGTCTGTTCCTGTTCATCCTGCTGATTGCGCTGGTCTACGCATACCCCGCCCTGTGCACATATCTCATCGCGCGCAAGGTGGGTGACGACAGCGCGTGGATGGCGTGGGTTCCGATTGCCAACCTCTGGCTCCTCTGCGAGATGACCGAGCAAACGGGCTGGCTGGTCCTGGCGTGCTTCGTTCCGTATATCGGCGGCATCGTTGTCCTCTATCTCATGCTCAGCCTGCCCAACGCCCTGGGAGTCGACGACGCGAGCAAGTACCTCATCGTCATCCCCGGCGTCAACCTTATCTACATGGGCTACCTCGCCTTCCGCAAGGAGTCCTACCAGCAGAAGACGTACTGATCGCCACAGCCCCAGTCCCCGAGGGGGGACTTCGCGCCTTCGTTGCCGCGACTTCAGTCGCCGGGTGCCCGCGGGAACAATTCCCCGCCGCCCGCCGTCTGACCGGTATACGAAGCGTCAACCGGACCAGCAGGCGCAGCCGCCAGAGGGTGGAAGGGAATCTGACTCTGGAGGGATCGAGATGAAATGCGCTAGAACTGCGGTAGTCGTAACGTTGCTTCTTCTCCTCTGCGTGGCGTCGTCGGCGGGTGTGCGGGCAGGCAAATACCTCGGCGGACTCCACGGCCTCAAGGAGATCGCGGTCTCGGTGGAGAGCGGCCCGTTCCAGTTCCACCAGTTCCCAGGCCTAAGAACGAGCGACATTTCCAACATCGTCGAGCAGCCGCTCACAAACATCGGCCTCAAGTTCGCCCAGCAGGGCATACCATGGTCGGAGCCGCCCGCGCCGAGGCTCACGGTCGACGTCGACTGCACCAGGACCAGTCACGACAGCTTCCTCTGCCGGCTGACCGCGAAACTCGTCGATACGGCCGGCATCGACCGCGACCCTCACCATCGCCTGCTGCTGACCATCTGGCAGCGGGAGTTCTCCGACACGGTCAAGGAGCAGGATGGCTGGGTGCTCAAGGCCGAGCTGACCGCGATGATGTCGGCGTTCGTACTGGACTACCTCGCCGCAAACCAGGCCGATGACGGCGGCGCCACTTACTCCACCAGCACCGGCGTCTACGACTTCCGTTACACCTGGGGCAAGGACGGCCACCGCTCGACTGTCTCGTCGAGCGGTACGCCGGAGCTTTCGAAGCCTCTCGTCGCCGCCGAGGATTCCACTCCGGCGGCCGCCGAAGGCTCCTCCGGGCGAGTCTTCTCAATCTCAGGCAGCGCAGGCGGCACTTTTGGTTCCGTCAGCACTACCACCGAATCCACTGAACAGTGATGTTCCTGCGGTCGTCCCGCGCTTCTGCGCCGGACGACCGCCCCAACCCCCGCCGACCCACTTCCCAGTCCCCGGAGGGGGACTTCGTGCCCTTGTGTTGCGGTGACTTCAGTCGCCGGGGCCGTGAGTAAGGCTTGACAACACTGTGGTCTCATGCTATTTTGCAGCAAGAAGCCACGAAGCGGGCGAAGGAGAACCACATGCGCTGCACTGCTATGCTTTCAGTCTGCCTGCTGATTGCAGCGGGCGGGATCGCGATTGCCTCGCCGATCCAGTGGGAAGCCGGTTTGGGTGGTAACGGACACTGGTATGAGTACGTCCAGACGACCGGCCTGGCCTGGTCTGAGGCCGGAGATGCCGCTGCTTCAAGCACCTGGCAGGGACAGCAGGGCTACCTGGCGACCATAACGTCCGCGGACGAGAACGCCTGGATCAGCCAGAACATCTTGGGATCGTACGCCGAGTCCTTTCGCTTGTGGCTGGGTGGCTATCAGGACACAGCGGCTCCCGACTACTCGGAGCCCGCGGGCGGATGGCTATGGGTGACCGGCGAGGCCTGGTCCTACACGAACTGGGGCGTTTCCTCGTCAGTCACTGAGCCGAACAACTGCAGCGACTCCTTCTTCAAGTATCCTGAGGACTACCTGGAGATCATCTGCCACCTGTACACGAACTCGCCAACCGGCTGGAACGACGCGTATCCTGCCACGACTCCGATGTCGCAGCCATCGGCCGGCTATCTGGTCGAATACGGCGCCGTTCCCGAACCTGCGCCCATCCTGGCGCTGCTCTGCGGCATCGGCGGACTGCTCGCCGGCCCACGCCGAAGGCGGTAAGGTACCGAGCGCCGCCTCGCTCCCTTCCCTTCTATTCCCTGTTCCCTATTCCCTCGCATTCCGCGTCTCCGCCCTCTCCGCGCCTCCGCGATCCCCCTTCCGTGCTTGCCCTCTCCACTAAAGGTGAACAACAATTAACTGAAATACCACACCCCGTTCCTTGATATTTCCGCCCACGTGTCGTCTAATAGTAGTGGACACATGAAAGGAGCAGCCGCCATGCCCATATCCATCCAGACAATACACCTGCCGCCGCTCGCCGGTCGGACTTCGAACCTCGGACATCGGACAACCAATCAAAGACCCGCAAAACAGTTTCCGGCCACGCTCGAATTGAGCACGAGACTGTTTTGCAGAAAAACGGTTTCCTGACCGTGCAAATGCGTTAATTCCGCCAGGCAGGTATGCGCGGCGCGATGTCGAACTCTACCGCAGAGGATTCCACCTATGAGGTTTGAACTATGCTGACCCTACTCGCTGCCGCTCTGATTGCTGCCGCGCCTGCCGGCCCACGCGTGATCTGTGCCGACGCCGGCGCGGGCGGCTACCAGGCCTTCCCGGACGTGACGAGGCTGTCAAACGGCGACCTGCTCACGGTCTTCTACGCCGGCTACGGCCACGTCGCGCTGCCCAACGAGGCGCTGCCCCGCGGCGGCCGAGTCGTCTCGATGCGATCGAAAGACAATGGCGAGACGTGGTCCGCACCCGATATCGTGATCGACACGCCGCTCGACGACCGCGACCCCCACATCACCCAGCTCGCGGACGGAACCGTGATGCTCAGCTTCTTCACGCGGCTGGAATCGGGTTACGTGAACAGCTACGTCCTGCGCTCACGCGACAACGGCGCGACCTGGGACAACCTGCCCGTGATGGCCGCCAAGGGGTTCGCGATGTCCGCCAAGGTCCGCCAGCTCCGCGACGGCACGCTCCTGCTGGGCGTCTACAACTGCAAGACCATCGACGGCCAGCCCTTCCGCGCATCCGGCGTCGTGCGCTCCACCGACAACGGCGCGACCTGGTCGGCCCCGGATCATGTTCCCGAACCCAGGCGGCCACTCCCACGACGAGACCGATATGATCCAGCTCCCCTCCGGCCGGATACTGGCGCTGATCAGGCCGTGCATGTGCCAGACCACCTCCGACGACGGCGGCCTCACCTGGACGGACACGAAGCCGGTCGGTTGGGAGGGCCACGCTGCCTGCTTCCTGCGGACCTCTGGCGGCATCCTGATCGTCGGCCACCGCCTGCCCAATACCGCGCTGCACTACAGCCTCGACGACGGCGCCACGTGGAAGGGCCCCGTCGAGCTCGACTCCTGCATTGGGGCGTATCCCGGCTTCGCCGAGCTGCCCGACGGCCGCATATTGTGCGTCTACTACGAAGAGGGCAAGAACTCCGCCATCCGCCAGGTGATCTTCACCATTGGTGCGACCGGCGTAACCCTGCCCGCCACGAGCGGCGGCGGGTGATTCTGCCGGTACCCGAAGATTCCGACTTGACATACTGTTCAGGCTGGGTTATGCTTTAGGCACTGAAGCGGCGATGCCGGGCGGGCTTTGTCGCATGGGGAGCGAATTTCACGGGGCCGCTGCCGCTCCTTTGGGAGGTTGTCTGCCCGAAGTCTATAAGTCATCTGGCAACCAGACAACAACGCGTCATATCTCTCGAAAGGCACACGACATGCTCATGCGCAACTCTATTTCATCCTCAGGTCGATTCCTCATCATTCCGTTTCTGGTTGTCTGTCTCGTGCTCCTGGCCCTGCCGGCGTTTGGCGCGGAGGAGGCGAAGCCCAACCCGCCGCCGCCTGCCCCTGGTGCCGCCGCAGCCGCTCCGGCATCTCCGGCCGCTCCGGCGGCGTCCCAGCCTGCTCCCGCGCCCGCGCCCAAACCTATCGCGCGGCCGGCTGCGTCGAACGTCAACCCGATCACCGAGGCCGTGGTGAAGGCGGGTGTGCTTGCGTGTGTGAGCCGGATCAATCAGGTAGTGACGTTTCTGACCGCGAACGTCAAGAGCTCGGCGTACCTGTTCCTGCCGCAGAAGCAGCCGGATCAGAGCCTGTTCTCTGTCTCTCTGAGCCTGGAGGACAGCAAGACGACGAGGTACACCAGCGCCAGCTTTGCCCCAACCACAAACGGCCAGTGCGCCGCGGTCTACGATACGGTCGAGTATGTGGCCATGTCCTGTTCCGACGTGGAGACAAAGGCCCTCAAGAACCTGAAGCGCAAGGGAGTGCTCGGCAAGGACATCGTCATGCTCGACGGGGGTTCGGTGACTATATTCCTGATGCCTGCCGGGTCAGGGTGCGTGGTCATCAAGAAACAAGTGGTTCAATAAGCAAGACACATTCCACACGGAGGTGAACGGTCATGGATCTTGCGGGTTTGCGGCGCTGTCGCGCCAGACTGCCGACGGGAAGCGGCGACAGTGCGACCGTGCCCGTGTAGCGGGGCGCGGCAGAGGGAAGAGCACTTGGGCGAGCGCAACTGCTACGACTTATGACAAAGGAGACAGAAATGGAGATTCTGAAAAGGCGAGTGTTTCATGTCCTGATCGCTCTGGCCTGCCTCGCGGTGCTGGTCCAGCCAGCGGTACTGGCGCAGGCTATCAACGTTGACGACGGTCTGGGCGCACAGGACCTCGATGCGAGTGGCGTCAATCCTGTAGCCACCAGTGGAACCGTGGGCATCACGCTTGACGCCAACGTCGGCGGTGGTGGCACGATCAGCATAATCGGCGATACCACTTCGACCGGCTCGATCACGGCTACAGGCTTCACCGGCGATCTCACGGGTGACCTAACCGGCAACGTGAACGGCACGACCGTGACTGCCACTGGCGCGATCACCGGCGGAAGCATCACCGACGGGACGGCCACGCTGACGGGCGGTGTGCTGACTGGTGATGTCACTGGCGATGTCACGGGCAATGTCACCGGCAACCTGACCGGCAATGTGAACGGCACAACCGTTACCGCCACTGGCACAGTCACCGGTGGGACCATCACCGACGGCACTGCCACTCTGACGGGTGGTGTGCTGACTGGTGATGTCACTGGCGATGTCACGGGCAACCTCACCGGCAATGTCACGGGCAACCTCAGTGGCACAACCGTCACCGCCACTGGCACAGTCACTGGTGGGACTATCACCGACGGCACCGCCACTCTGACGGGTGGTGTACCTGACTGGTGATGTCACTGGCGATGTCACGGGCAATGTCACCGGCAACCTGACCGGCAATGTGAACGGCACAACCGTTACCGCCACTGGCACAGTCACCGGTGGGACCATCACCGACGGCACCGCCACTCTGACGGGTGGTGTACCTGACTGGTGATGTCACTGGCGATGTCACGGGCAATGTCACGGGCAATGTCACCGGCAACCTGACCGGCAATGTGAACGGCACAACCGTCACCGCCACTGGCGTGATCACCGGTGGAACGCTCACAGACGGCACCGCCACTCTGACGGGTGGCGTACTGACTGGCGATGTCACTGGCAATCTCACCGGCGATGTCACCGGCAATGTGAACGGCACAACCGTCACCGCCACTGGCGTGATCACCGGTGGAACGCTCACAGACGGCACCGCCACTCTGACGGGTGGCGTACTGACTGGCGATGTCACTGGCAATCTCACCGGCAATGTGAACGGCACAACCGTCACCGCCACTGGCGTGATCACCGGTGGAACGCTCACAGACGGCACCGCCACTCTGACGGGTGGCGTACTGACTGGCGATGTCACTGGCAATCTCACCGGCGATGTCACTGGCAATCTGAATGGCACAACCGTCACTGCCAGTGGCGTGATCACCGGTGGAACGATCACCGACGGCACCGCCACTCTGACGGGTGGCGTACTGACTGGCGATGTCACTGGCGATGTCACGGGCAACCTCACCGGCGATGTCACTGGCAATCTCAACGGCACAACCGTCACTGCCACTGGCGTGATCACCGGTGGAACGATCACCGACGGCACCGCCACTCTGACGGGTGGCGTACTGACTGGCGATGTCACTGGCGATGTCACGGGCAACCTCACCGGCGATGTCACTGGCAATCTCAACGGCACAACCGTCACTGCCACTGGCGTGATCACCGGTGGAACGCTCACCGACGGTATCGCCACGATCAATGGCGGCGCTATAGCCGGCGCCACCACGATCGATGCCACTGGCGTGATCACCGGCGGATCCCTGAGCGACGGCACGGCCACCCTGAACGGTGGAAACCTGACCGGCGCCAACAACATCACCGCAGCCGGCACCGTGACCGGTGGAACGATCACCGACGGCACAGCCACTCTGACTGGCGGCGATCTGACCGGCGCCGATGACATCACTGCAGCCGGCACCGTGACCGGTGGAACGATCACCGACGGCACGGCCACTCTGACTGGTGGCGATCTGACCGGCGCCAATAACATCACTGCAGGGGGAACCGTTACCGGTAATACGCTCACCGACGGTATCGCCACGATCAATGGCGGCGCTATTGCCGGCGCGACCACGATCAACGCCAGTGGCGTGATCACCGGCGGATCTTTGACCGACGGGACGGCTACTCTGACTGGCGGCGATCTGACCGGCGCCAACGACATCACTGCGGCCGGTACCGTGACCGGTGGAACGATTACCGACGGCACAGCCACTCTGACTGGTGGCGATCTGACCGGCGCCAACGACATCACTGCGGCCGGCACCGTTACTGGTGGAACGATCACCGACGGTGTTGCCACTCTCAATGCCGGCGCGCTGAGCGGCGTTGCTTCCGTTGACACGACCGTCCTTGCGGTCGGCGGCGCTGCCCTGCCTGCGGCGGGGATTGCTGCCTACAACGGTGCGTCCGTCTTCTCGGGCGCCGGGGTAGGCAACTCTATGGTCATTGACGCGGCGAGTTCGCGGTTTGTCAGTGCCGATGGCACGCAGACCCTCGACGTGAGCGACGCCGGCGTGTTCGCCGGCAATGCAGGCGCCGGGCTCTTCGTTGACACCGCCGGCGGAATCGATCTGAGCAATGCCAATGCCGGCCTGACGATCAACAATGCCGGGACGGCGGCCAGTTTCACGGTCGATGCCGTTGGCGGTGCGGACCACGGTCTCTATATCAATCAGAACCGGACAATCCTGTCCGGCGGAACCAACTCCACAACGCTGACCCTCACTAATGCCGGAGCTGAATTCGGGAACACAGTTACGGGCGGTCCGGCGACAGTTACCGGCGTAGCCAACGGTGTCGCGGCTTACGACGCGGTGAACAAGAGCCAGCTCGATGGGCTGGAGAGTTCTCTCAGTTCAGGCATTGCCTCTATCGCGGCGTTGGCTGCCATTCCGAACCCTATCCCCGGAAAGAACACTTCCGTGGGTCTGGGCTTTGGCAACTACAACTCAGAGAGCGCAATTGCGCTGGGAATAAAGGCCAATATACCGGAGAGCAGCGTATCTGTGGCTGCTGGTGTGGGTTTTGCTAAGGACCATACCACGACGAACGTAGGCGTCAGCTTCAGCTTCTAGATATCTGACGCACGATGACTAAGACATCGGGACACATCCGGTCTAGCCGGATGTGTCCCGATTCTTTGTTGCCGGTCTTCCGAACGGCAGCGCTGCCGATGTTTCGGGATTTCCGCTGCGCTCAACTCCCGAGACACCTTGCACCTTGGGCTCTTCGATACGGCGGTCAGTTCCCGCCTGCTCAGGGCTTTGCGGGTGGTTGTTTCGACGCGTCTTCCTTGGGGCTTTCTTTGGCCGGTTCGGGCTTCGGTTCGGACTGGATGCGGACGGTCTTCATTACGTCGCCGACCTCAAGCTTTTTGACCACGTCCAGCCCCTCGGTTACCCGGCCGAAGACGGCGTAACCCATGTCGAGCCCGGGCAGCGGGGCGAGGGTGATGTAGAACTGGGACGTAGCGCTGTTGATGTCGGGATCAGGCTTGCGCGCCATCGCGACGACTCCCGTTGCGTCGTGCTTGAGCTTCGGCGACACTTCCAGCTTGATCGCGTGCTCGGAACCGCCACGGCCGGTTCCGGTGGGGTCCCCGCCCTGGGCTACGAAGCCGGGGATCACGCGGTGGAACTTGACCCCGTCGTAGAACTCTCGCTCGACAAGTTGGACAAAGTTGGCGGTGGTGATGGGCGCGTCTTTCTCATAGAGGCCGAACTTGATCGTGCCCTTGTTGGTCTCGATGATGACTGTCCGGCCCAGCTCGGGCTTCGTGTCTTTGGTATCCTTGGGAGTCTCTGCGGCCAGGACCGAACCGGCGAGCGCGACTCCGATCAAAACGTACGACAGAAACGACATGGTCTACCTCCGGTGTGGTCTATGGGTTATTATAGCACACCGCCCCACGCTTCGTTGACACCACGCCACTTGCAAGCTATACTGCCAGCAGAAGTGACAGAGCACGAGGGGGTGCGGGTTGAACAAACGGGGCGGCTTTACTCTCATAGAGCTGCTGGTAGTTATTGCCATCATCGCCATTCTCGCGGCGATATTGTTTCCTGTCTTTGTGAACGCGCAAGCCCGAGCCAAGCAGGCGGCCTGCCTGAGCAACGTGCGCCAGTTGGCTCTGGCATTCACGCGCTACTGCGATGACCACCACGGCCGCTTTACCCCATACGCACAGAATATCCCGACGGGGCGCCTGGCCCCCGATTGGGTCTATTGGATGGAGAACATCCAGGTCTACGTGAGGAACAAGAACGTGTTCATCTGCCCGTCGCGGCCCAAGGGGACATTCTCGTGTCAGGTACCCTTGGCTACGGCCTCAACTACTACTACCTCGGCAGCCCTTATGCCGGCCAGCCCGGGTATAACGGCATAATGGCGAGCGAGATCAAGACGCCCTCCAGGACCGTGTTTCTGACTGACGCGCGCGGCCGCAGGATAATGGGCGGTGAGCCCGAGGGACCGTATGGGCCCTACATCTACAGCGACCTCGTGTGCCCGTATAACCTGGTCAGCAGCGACCCCGACAAGACCTACCAGGTCTCCGACTGCCACAATGGAGGCGCGAATGTGGCGTGGTGCGACGGGCATGCCGGATGGATGATCTACAGTAAGATCGCCTACGACAGGAAGCTCTGGGACCCAAGCGCGGTGAAGTGACGTCCTTCGATACGCTGCGCTACTCAGGACTTCGCGGGTTTCGCCCTTCGATACGCTGCGCTACTCAGGACTTCGCGGGTTTCGCCCTTCGATACGCTGCGCTACTCAGGACTTCGCGGGTTTCGCCCTTCGATACGCTGCGCTACTCAGGACTTCGCGGGTTTCGCCCTTCGATACGCTGCGCTACTCAGGACTTCGCGGGTTTCGCCCTTCGATACGCTGCGCTACTCAGGACTTCGCGGGTTTCGCCCTTCGATACGCTGCGCTACTCAGGACTTCGCGGGTTTCGTCCTTCGATACGCTGCGCTACTCAGGACTTCGCGGGTTTCGTCCTTCGATACGCTGCGCTACTTCCTTCGATACGCTGCGCTACTCAGGACTTCGCGGGTTTCGCCCTTCGATACGCTGCGCTACTTCCTTCGATACGCTCCGCTACTCAGGACTTCGCGGATCCACGAATGCGTTGTGCCAGAAGTCGAGGGCTTCGCGGGCGGCGTCGAGTCCCTGCTGTTCGGTGAGGCCGCACCAGCGCGGCACGATCTCGATGGTCGATACGCAGTTGACGCCTTTCTCGATCAGCAGCCTGGCTATGGCGGCCATATCGGCGGTGCCTGTGGTCGGTGGGGCGTGCAGGTCGGCCCTGCCGTCGTTATTGTGGACGTGAAGCTCGTTGACGGGCAGGTCGAAGCGGTCGAGATACTCGCGGGCCGCGTCGATGGAGAAGGTGCTCTCGCCGGCCGGTTTGGGTATCCGTATGTTGAGGTGGCCGAGGTCGATGAGCACGCCGTAGTGCTCGTAGCGGCGAAGATGATCGATGAGTGCCGCCTGCTCCGCGTCCCGCGGCCAGTCCTCGACGCCGACGCTGAAGTCGGCCCCCCCGGGACATGGCGAGCATATCGCCGAGCACGCGGACCATCGCCGCGGACTGGAACTCCATCCCGCCGCCCGGCTTCTCGATCTTGGCGGCGTCGTAGTTGATGCTCAGCAGCGCGCCGGTGCGCTTGTGCCATTGGGCGAAGAGCGCGAAATCGGCGAGGACCGCGTCGTGCGGCAATGGTTCGCGCTGGGGCGCAAAGCCGGTGTGGATGGTGATGGGGAGGTTGTGCCGGCGGATCGCGGCCTCGACCTCGGGGGTCTCGCCCTTGCACATCGCGCGGGCGTCCGCGGCGCTCAAGCTGACCGCGTTGTAGCCCATCTCCGTGAAGCGGTCGATGCGCTGGGCGAGCGTGCCCTCGCCGTAGTTCCAAGTGGCTATTCCGATCAAGTGTCTCATTCCTGCTCCTTGCCTGCGAGCCGACGGACAGGCGACCTTGACCTCTTCGCCACGTGCATCGGGCGTTCCTTCGACGCGGCTCGCAGGAGGTAACGGAAGGGCCGGCGTCGCAGTTCATGAATGAGGGCCAGATAATCGAGGAGGATTATGCATGAGGGGTCTGGAGTTGTGGATCGTGGCGGTCGCCGTGGTGGTGCTGAGTGCGGCGGGGGCCGCGGGCGGGGCCGAGGGCGAGATGTTTCCGTTTTCGGTGCAGACGCTCGATGTCAATGACGACGCCACCGATATGTCGTGGATGAACGATTGCCCCGCGGGCAAGAGCGGGTTTGTGCAGGTGAAGGACGGCCACTTCGCGGATGGCGCGGGCAAGCGCGTCCGATTCCTGGGCGTCAACGTGTGCTACGCCACCGCGTTTCCCACACACGCCGAGGCCGATGTGCTCGCGGCAAGGCTGGCGAAGCTGGGGTTCAACTGCGTCCGGCTTCACCACATGGATGGGCTTCGCGCGCCCATGGGGATATGGGACCCGGCCTACAAGGATTACCAGCACATGGACGCGGGCCAGCTAGACAAGCTGGACTACTTCATAGCCCAGTTGAAGAAGCACGGGATCTACGTCGATATGAACCTGCACGTCTCGCGGCAGTTCACGAAGGCCGACGGCTTTCCGGACGCGGACAAGCTCACCAAGTACTGCAAGGGCGTGGACAACTTCGAGCCGAGGATGATCGAGCTGCAGAAGGTCTACGCGCGCGAACTGCTGACGCATCTCAACCCCTATACCAAGACGCGCTACGCCGACGAGCCGGCGGTCGCGATTATCGAGATCAACAATGAGAACAGCCTGCTGGAATACTGCATCGATGGCACGATCGACACGCTGCCGGAGCTACTACCTCTCGCAGTTGCGCGGGATGTGGAACGACTGGCTCCGGAAGCGCTACTCATCGACGGCCGAGCTGCGGAAGGCGTGGGGAGGCGGGTCGGAGCCGATCGGCGACAATATCCTGACGAACTCGGACTTCGCCTCGGGGACGGATCGTTGGCTGTTGGAAGCGCCGAGTCCGGCGAAGGCCTCGATCAAGGTGGAGGGCGACGGGCCGGAACCGGGCGTGAAATGCATGCACGCCGCGCTGACGCACGAAGGAAGCCATAGGTGGGATTTCCAGGTCCATCAGATCGGGCTCGATCTCGTCGAGGGCAAGCCCTACATCCTGCGGTTCCGGGCGCGGGCGAACCAGCCTCGGAAGGTGGTCATCCAGGTGGTGATGGACAAGAACCCGTGGCGGTCGGTCGGGCTGAGTAAGTATATCGAGCTGAAGCCGGCGTGGCAGAGCTATGAATACAGCTTCGTCGCCACGCAGCCGGAGAAGGACCACACGCGGGTGAGCTTCAACCTGCAGAACTTCGTGGGCGACGTCTGGATCGCGGATGTCGAGCTTCGGTCGGGTGGAGGACCGGGATTGCCGGATTCCGCGAGCCTCGAGGACGGCAATATCGCTTTGCCAGGCGATCTGCACACCGCGCCACAGCGCACCGATTTCCTGGAGTTCGCGGCGGAGACGGAGCGGAACTACGCGCTTGGCATGCGCGACTACGTCAAGAATGCGCTTGGGGCGAAGGCGCTGGTTATGGATACGCAGACGCAGTTTGGCGGGATCGGCGGCGTGTATCGCGAGTCCCTGCTGGATTTCTGCGACATTCACGGGTACTGGGAGCATCCGAGCTTCGCGGGCAAGCAGTGGGACCTGACAAACTGGAGGATCGCGAACGCGCCCATGGTCGGGGCGCTGGGAACCGATACGCTCACGCGTCTGGCCATGTGCCGGGTGGCGGGCAAGCCGTATACCGTTACCGAGTACAACCATTCCGCGCCGAATGACTACTCCGCGGAGTGCATGCCGATGGCCGCCGCGTTCGCCGCGCTGCAGGACTGGGACGGCATCTTCATCTTCGACTATCACTACAGCGTCGATGATCTGGACAGGGACCATATCGCCAACTACTTCGACATCGATTCGCACCCGGCGAAGATCATGCTGATGCCCGCGGCGGCGGCGATATTCCGACGCGGCGACGTCGCGCCGCTGTCGGCGTCCACCGTGATGGAGTTCCCCTCGGCGCTGATCGCTGCTGACCTGCGAGATCACGGCGACGAGTATCCCCGCGCATGGGAGGCGTGCGGGTTCACCCGAACCGAGGCGATGAATGCCAGGGTGGCGATGCGGTTCGTTGATAAAGGCGAGAAGGCGGTGGTGAAACGCACGCCGGCGACATCGATCCCGGACGTGGTCTGGGAGTGCGAGAAGGGCAAGAGAAGGACGCGGCGTTTGTTATCAACTCGGCGGCTTCGAGAGGCGTGATTGGGTTTGCCTCGGGGCGGAATCTGAAGTTGGGGAGCTTGACGATCGAGCCGGGCGGCGATTCGGGCAGGTTCGCGGCGATCACGGTCATTGCCCTTGATGGGAAGGCGCTGGAGAAGTCCGATCATCTGCTGATCTCGGCAGTGGGGCGCGTGGAGAATACCGGGATGGGTTGGAACGCGGATAGGACCAGCGTCGGCGACAAGTGGGGTGGGGCGCCGGTCATTGCCGAAGGGATCGAGGCGAAGATTGCGCTCGATGCGAAGGCGAAGCGGGCGGCGGTGTATGCGCTCGACGGCGGCGGTGGACGCGCGCGGCAGGTCGCGTGCGATGTCGAGTCGGGCAGGCTGGGAATCGACCTTGGGCCGCAATGGAAGACGCTGTGGTATGAGGTGACGATAGAACGATGAGACCTGTTGAGCTTGGACTGGCGGTTTTGGCGGTTGTTCTGGTGATGCAGTGGCCGGGTCGGGCGGCAGAGGACATGTTCCCGTTCGCGATCCAGACGCTTAATGCGAACCACGACGCCACGGACATGTCGGGGCTCAATGAGTGCCCGGCGGGCAAGAACGGATTCGTGACCGCGAACCGCAGCCACTTCGTTGACGGCGCGGGGAAGCGGATTCGGTTTCTCGGCGTGAACCTGTGCGCGGGCGGGGCGTTTCCCGAGCACGCCGATGCCGATAAGGTCGCGGCGCGGCTGGCCAAACTCGGCGTCAACTGCGTGCGGCTTCATCACATGGACAACGGGTTTTCGCCTTATGGGATCTGGGACCCGGCCTACAAGGACAGGCAGCACCTCGACGCAGGGCAGCTCGACAAGCTCGATTACCTCATATTCGCGCTCAAACGGCACGGAATCTACGTGGATGTGAACCTGCACGTCTCGCGGCAGTTTGGTGAGGCGGACGGTTTTCCCGATACGGCCGGGCTGACCAAGTACGACAAGGGCGTGGACAACTTCGAGCCGCGCATGATCGCAGCTGCAGAAGGACTACGCGCGGGGGCTGCTGACGCACGTCAATGCGTATACAAAGACACGTTACGTCGATGAGCCGGCGGTCGCAATTATCGAGATCAATAACGAGAACAGCCTCGTCAACTACTGCATGGACGGCACGATCTACGGCATTCCCGACTACTACCTGTCGGAGTTCAAGAAGCAGTGGAACGAGTGGCTGAAGGCGAAGTACTCCACGACGGCGGCGCTGCGCGGGGCGTGGGAGGCGGGCAGCGAGCCGGTCGGCAGCAACATCCTTGCCAACTCGGACTTCTCCGCGGGAACGGATCACTGGACGCTTGAAGCGCCCAGTCCCGCGAAGGCTACGATGCAGGTCGAGGACGATGGGCCCGTGCCGGGCATGAAGTGCCTGCACGCCGTTCTGACTCACGAGGGGCTGCGGTCGTGGGACTTCCAGGTTCATCAGACGGGTCTGGACCTTGTCGATGGCAAGCCGTACGTGCTGGGGTTCTGGGCGCGCGCGAACCAACCTCGGCGGGTCAACATCGACGTCCGGCTCGATGAGGACCCATGGACTTCGGTGGGGCTGTCCAGAAGCATCGAGCTGCCGGTGACATGGAAGCACTACGAGTTCAGCTTCACGGCCAACCAGACGCGGAAAGACCATAACCGCGTGAGCTTCAACCTGCAGAGCACGATTGGTGAGGCGTGGATAGCCGGTGTCGAACTTCGGCGCGGGTCGGGCGGGAGGCTTCCGGATTCCGCAAGCCTGGAAGCGGGGAATATCGACATTCCGGCGGACTCGTACGTCGCCGCCCAGCGGGAGGATTTCCTTGCGTTCGCGGCTGAGACGGAGCGGAAGTACGCGCTGGGTATGCACGATTTCATCAAGAAGACGCTGGGGGCGAAGGCGCTGGTGGTCGATACGCAGGTGACCTACGGCGGGATCGCGGGGCTGTATCGCGAGTCGCTGCTGGACTTCGGCGACATCCACGCCTACTGGCAGCATCCCAGCTTTCCGCACAAGGCGTGGGACCCGGCGGATTGGACCATCGGTAACACGCCAATGGTGCGCTCGCTGGGATCGGATACGCTTACGCGGCTGGCGGCCTGCCGGCTGTTTGGTAAGCCGTTCACGGTGACTGAGTATAACCACCCCGCGCCCAGCGACTATTCGGCCGAGTGCGTGCCGATGCTGGCCGCGTTTGCAGCGCAGCAGGACTGGGACGGCATATTCCTGTTCGATTATCACTCGTCGATCGGCGACTGGGACAGAGATCGCATATCGGGCTATTTCTCAATCGACTCCCACCCGGCCAAGATCGCGTTCATGCCCGCGGCGGCCGCCATGTTCCGAAGGGCGGATGTCGCGCGGGCGTCGCAATCGGCCGTGCTGGAATTCCCGATCAAGCTGATCCCAGAAGAGCTTCGCACGCGCGGGGCGAACGTGGGCGGAGCGTGGCAGGCGCTTGGTTTCGCGGCGCCGGAGGCGGTGGCGACGAGGTCCGCAGTTCGGTTCACCGACACGGGTGACAAGGCCATCATCAGGCGCGGCGAACCGGCCGCGTCCGCAGGCGTGACGTGGCAGTGCGCGAAGGGCAATGAGAAGGACGCGACGTTCGTCATCAACTCGCCCGCGTCGAGGGGCGTGGTGGGGTTCGCCTCGGGGCGGAATGTGAAGCTGGGGAGCCTGACGATCGAGCCGGGCGGCGATTCGGGGAAGTTCGCGGCGATTACGGTCGTTGCCCTGGATGGGAAGCCGCTGGAGACGTCTGATCATCTGCTGATCTCGGCTGTGGGTCGCGTTGAGAATACGGGGATGGAATGGAACGCGGATCGGACGAGCGTCGGAAGGAAATGGGGTGGGGCGCCGGTTGTAGCCGAAGGCGTCAGGGCGCGGATTGCGCTCGATGCGAAGGCAAAGCGGGCGGAGGTGTTCGCGCTCGACGGCGGAGGTGGACGCGCGCGGCCTGTTGCGTGCGACGTTGCCTCGGGCAGGCTCGGGATCGATCTTGGGCCGCAGTGGAAGACGCTGTGGTATGAAGTAGTTGTGGGGCGGTAGGAGGAAATCGTATGAGGTACATTGCTGTCGGGCTGATTCTGGTTGTGCTGCTGTTATCGGCGTGTCATGCGGCGACGAAGGCGCCGGAGATGCGGGTGCTGTGGGTGGAGCGGTGGGATATTACGTCGCCGGAGCGCTGTAAGAGAATAGTGGATGCGGCGAAGCAGTATGGGTTCAACTGCCTGGTGGTGCAGGTTCGCGGGCGCGGGGATGCATTCTACAAGTCCAATATCGAGCCGCGGGCGCAGGACCTCGCCGATCAGCCGGCGGATTACGACCCGCTCGGCACGATTCTCAAAGAGGCGCACGCGGCGGGGATTCAGGTGCATGCGTGGCTCAACGCGAACTATACGTGGGGATCGAACACTCCGCCGAAGGCCCCCAGCCATATCGTCAACTCGCACCCGTGGTGGCTGATGCGCAACAAGAAAAACGAGGTCGTGATGGTGGGGACGGCCTACTACGACGGCTGCTTTAGCTGCCCCAGCCACAGGGCGTACTGCAACTACCTCAGGGACGTGTTCGTCGATATGGTCACCAACTACGACGTGGACGGGGTGTCGTTCGATTTCATCCGCTACCCGGACTCCAGCTTCTGCTATTGCGACTGGTGCCTGGCGAGGTTCGCGGCGGAGATGAATACCAGGATCTCGGCTGAGAAGAAGGCTGAGCTGAAGGCGAATCCGGACCGGCTCGCGTACGTGCAGGCGTATCCGAAGGAGTGGGGGGATTTCCGCCGGCAGCGCGTCACCGACGAGGTCTACATGATTCACGACGCGATCAAGGCGGCCCGGCCTGATGTGGCATTGTCCGCATCGGTATTTGCCAGCGGCAGCGGCGCGTATAACGACCGCATGCAGGACTGGAAGCGGTGGCTGGCGGACGGCAAGCTCGATATTCTGTTCCCTATGGCCTACACGAAGAGCACGGACACGTTTGTCAAGTACTGCAAAGATGCCATCGCGGCCAGCAGCGGCGTGCCGGTGTGCCCCAATATCGGCAGCTATCTGATCACGGCGGAGTCAACGGTCGAGAAGATCGTCAAGGCGCGCGAGCTCCGCACGGACGGCGCCGGGGTCTACTGCTGGGCGATTACGAAGGATGGCAGGGACACGTCGTATTTGAAGACGGTGTATGAGAAGGCATACGCGGGGCGGTGAAGGGCTGATCAGTCAAGTTCGCGCGGAGCACCGCCCTTCGATACGGCCCGTCCTGAGCATCCTTCGACGAGCTCAGGATGCGCAGGACGGGCCTACTCAGGGCTAACGGAGTGCGCTGCCCGCAGGGCCCTTCGACAAGCTCAGGATGCTCAGGACGGGCCTACTCAGGGCTGTCGGAGTGAGCGTTTCCGCACGACTGAACAGATTCTTGGCGATTTGCACTGAACCTTTTGCCGTCTCAAGCAGTCATGGCTATAATGTGTATGGCAATAGCCTACGGACTGGAACCCACGGATGCATTCCCTTCCTGACAACGTCAAAAGCAAGATCGGCGCGCTTCTTGAAGGCTGCGAGATAGACACGGTAGTCGAGAGCGACCTCGGCCCGGACGGGCTTATGGGGCAGCAATGGCTCGTGACGACGAGAGCCGCTGGTGAGCGGCCGACCGGCGCCGCTGACGACCGGCCGGGCCGGCTGCTCGTGGTCTCGCCGGATTCCGGGGAGCCTATCGTTCGGCACGACCTGTCGGTGAAGGACCTGGCCGAGATCAATGCCGAGACCGAGGTCGGCAACGGCTGCCTGGTGGCCAACGTCAAGGGCGAGTATGTTCCGCTGATCCGTTATACCAATGCCGTCGGCAAGGAGTTCGGCCACGCGGCGCGGCGTCTGCAGGCGGCGATCAAGGGTGAGGACCCGCCCACCACGACCGAGGAGGACGTCACCCGCCGCTGTCTCAAATGCGGATTTCCACTCGAACACGGCTCCGAAGCCTGCCCGAACTGCGTCAATGCGTCGCGCGCCATTCGAAGGCTGCTTGCGTATCTCAGACCGTTCAAGACACAGATAGTCATCACGTCGCTGCTTCTGATCGGTTCCAAGGTAGCCGGTCTTGCGCCGCCATATCTGACCAAGATCCTCTTTGACGACGTGCTGGACAAAGCGCAAAAGTCGGGTGGACACCTGCACGGTGCACAGGCGCACCACCTGGTTACGATGCTCGGCCATATAGTTCTTGCGCTGCTGGCAACGAGCGTTATCTCCATGGTGCTGGGTGTCTTCCAGTCACGGATTACGGCTCGCATCGGTTCGAAGGCGGTTCACAACATTCGTATGGAACTCTACGCCCGCCTTCACCGTCTCACCGTCGGCTTCTTCGATAAACGGCAAACAGGTGCGGTGATCTCGCGCGTGTCGCAGGACACGAGCTCGCTGCAGGAGTTTTTGGCGTTCGACGTGCAGTATATCGTCGCGAACCTCGCGAATCTGGTGCTGGTCCTCGCGATCATGTTCCAGCAGAACTGGAAGCTGGCCGCGTGGGCGGTCATCCCGGCGCCGATCGCGTCAATTGTGGCGACGTTCATCTTCAAGCGGTTCCGGTGGATGTTCAGCCGGGTTTGGCATAGATGGTCGAAGCTGCACTCGGTGATGTCGGACTCGCTGCAGGGCCTGCGCGTTGTGAAGGCATTCGCGCAGCAGGGTCGCGAGGTGGATAGGTTCGAGCGCCGAAGCGAAGGCGTATACGTCGCCGACATGGAAGCGGAACAGACCTGGGCGACGCTCTGGCCGCTGATGTGGTTCCTGATGTCCGCGGGCAGCTTCGTCGTATGGTATGTGGGCGGCCTCGGCGTGATCAACTCGGGCGTCAGCACGGGTACGCTCATCATGTTCATCGGCTACCTGGGCATGCTCTATGGCCCGATGCAGATCGTGACCCGAATGTGGGACTGGACCGCGCGGTGCCTGGCAGCGGCGGAGCGGGTGTTCGAGGTGATGGACTCGCCGCTGGAGGAGGAGCAGCCGGAGAGCAAGACGCATCTGGCTGATGTCAAGGGTCACGTCAGGTTCAACAAGGTCACGTTCGGCTATGACAAGAACCGCCCGGTGTTGCACGAGATCGACATCGACGTCCAGCCGGGCGAGATGATCGGGCTGGTGGGGCCGTCGGGCGCGGGGAAGTCCACGATGATCAACCTGCTGTGCCGGTTCTATATCGCGCAGGAAGGCTCGATCGAGATCGACGGGGTGGACATTCGGGAGCTGAGCCTGGAGGATTTGCGCAGGCAGATCGGGGTGGTCCCGCAGGAATCGTACCTGTTTTCCGGCACGATCGCGGAGAACATCGCCTACGCCAAGGCCGATGCGACCCCGGAGGAGATCATTCGGGCAGCGAAAGCCGCCAACGCGCACGATTTCATCGTCAGCTTCCCGGACGGCTACGAAACCCAGGTCGGGGAGCGCGGACAGTCGCTTTCGGGCGGCGAGAGGCAGCGGGTTGCGATCGCGCGCGCGATCCTGCACAATCCGAAGATACTGATCCTCGACGAGGCAACCAGCGCGGTTGATACCGCCACCGAGAAGCAGATTCAGGAAGCGCTGATGCGATTGGTCAAGGACCGCACGACGTTTGCGATCGCGCACAGGCTTTCGACGCTGCACAACGCCAGTCGATTGCTCGTGCTGGACAAGGGCAAGCAGGTCGAGCTCGGCACGCATGAGGAGTTGGTCGCCAAGAACGGCACCTACGCGAATCTCGTGAAGATGCAGACCGAGCTTACCGGGCTGGTGGCCGTGGGTGGATAGCGATGAATGACGAAGCCGCAACCCAACCGAATACGGAGAAGACGCTCGATGAGGCGGCGAAGGTCAGGTACCTCGAGCCGGGCGATTTCGAGCTGATGCGAAGCGACGGCGGCGGGCTGCGGCTGACGCTCACCGGCGACAAGTCCGTGCTGCGCGTTAAGGCCCGGCGGTGCTTCCCTTATTCGTTCGGCGGCAAGTACATCTCGATCCGTAGTGGCGCGGATGAGGAGATCGGCATCATTCGCGACCTCGGCGAGATCAGCAAGCAATACAGGCGATGGATCGAGGACGACCTGGAGCGGCGCTACTTCACGCCACAGGTGAAGGCGATTACCCAGATCAGGCACCGGTTCGGGGGCGTTGAGTGGCACGTGCTGACCGATCGTGGGTCCAAGAGGCTCATTACGCGCGGCGTCCACGACACCATGACCGAGATCGAGCCCGGCCGCTACATCATCACCGACGTTGACGGCAACCGCTACGAGCTGAGTCCGGAGGCGTTGGACGAGGCCAGCCGGGAGAAGGTGGATAAGCTGATCTGAGTGGATGCTGGATCAAGTTCAGCTTGAGACGCTCCGCCCTTCGATACGCTCGTTCCTCGCTACTCAGGACTTCGCGGGGGGACTGGGCGGCCGTCTGGTCACTTGGAGGGCGATCATGGCTACGTCGTCGGCGAGTCGGTCACCGGAGCGGCGCTTTACTTCACCGAGCACGCATTCCACGAGTTCATCGGCGGTCAGGATGCAGTTGGCGATCAGATGATCCTCAAGGCCCTCGATATACATGCGTTCCGATTCGCCTCTTGCGTCCGTGACGCCGTCGGTGTAGAGAAACAGGATGTTCTCCGTCGCCGAGGGCGATGCGCGCGGAACCGTAGGTCCACGACGAGTCCAACCCGAGCACGGGGCCGGTGACGAGCATCCTGGCCGGGATTCCGGTGGCGCGTGGGAGATACAGCGGCTCGCTGTGGCCGGCGTTTGCGTATACGAACTCGCCCGTTCCGGGGTCGAGGATTCCGAAGAAGCACGTGACGAAGCTGTCGATGTCCAGGTCCTGGCAGACCGATGAGTTGAGAAGCGTCAGAATTTCGGCGGGGTCCTCGGTGCGATAGGAATACGCGCGAAGCATATACTTCACCATCGCGCCGTAACGCGCGGCCCGCAGCCCCTTGCCCGACACGTCAGCGATCGCTATTCCTACCTTGCCGCTCGGCAGAGCGAAGACGTCATACATGTCGCCGCCGATCGCGGCCTCGTCGAGGGCGGGGTAGTAGGCTTCGGCGACCTGGTAGCCTTCGATCTCGGGGACCGCTTCGGGAAGGAAGCTCCGCTGCAGGGTCTCCGCGATCCTGCGCTCGCGCTCGTAGACCTCCTCGAGCGCTCTGCGCGCCTCTTCCCTCTCGATCTCGAGCAGCTTGCGCTCCGTGATGTCCTCGTAGGTTCCGAGGATACCGACCACGTTGCCCTCCGAGTCGTGGAGCGGGATCTTGTTGGTGTCTACGTAGGCCACCCTGCCGTCTGCCTGAAGCTGCGTCTCGCTGATGTGCAGTATGGGCGTGTCGGCTTCCATCACGCGACGGTCGTATTCGACGTAGGCATCGGACTGCTCCTTCGTCCAGGGCATGTCGTAGTCGGTCTTACCGATCAGCTCGGAGGGATCGTCGAATCCCGCGTCGTGGGCGAAGTTGCGGTTGCAGCCGAGGAATACGGAGTTGCGGTCCTTCCAGAAGATCTGCTGGGGGATGTTGTCCATGACGAGCTGGAGCATCTCCTGCATAGCCCTGGCTTCCAGGGCTTTGCCCAGAAACTCGTTCGACCTCATGCCTTCTCCACTTGCCACTGACTCGTCGTCTGACAACTACTCAGTTCCTCCGATTCCAACTCGCGGTCGGAGACCACTGCCATGTATACCCCACACCGGCGCCCCGGCGGTTCCCAAAATGCAACAATAGATCAGATTGTTCCGGCGCGGCACGTCAGAATGAGACCAGAATCTGCCAGATGAACGTGTTGCCCAGCGAGTCAGCTTCGCGCCAGATGCGCTCGACGAGGTCGGCGTCACCGGGGATGTTGCCGAGTTCGGAGCGCTTGACAGACCAGGGGATGCACGTCCCCGGCTCACACGAACTGGATGCTGAAACAAGTTCAGCATGACACGCACGTGGCCGCGCGGATGCTGAAACAAGTTCAGCATGACAAGGGAGCGGTGTGGCCGAGGATGGGTAGACGCCGTAGTCGCGGGCGAAGTCGGTGAGGGCGCGGAGGTTGTCGGCCCTCGTGTCGTTCTGCATGATCGCGCTCGCGTCGAGGATGTAGCCGCCGTCGCGGGCGACACCGTCGATCACCTTCTTCGCGCAGGCGCGGACGTCGTCAGGCGTGCCGTGAGACAGCAGCACGTTCGGAATGCCGCCGCTGAGGCAGAACCGACCGCCGATTGCACGGTGAACCTCGAAGATGTCGCCGCGGTCCACGTGATAGACGATGCTGGCGTCCGGCAGCTCGGCGAAGCTCGATAGATGGGCGTTCCAGTCGCCCTCCGCGTACATAAGGGTCTGGTGGCCGTTGCGCCAGAGCTGCGTGATGATCGGTTTGACCGTGGGCCAGTAGTGCGACTCGAACTGGCCTTTCGAGACGAACGGCACGCATCCGCGGTGCATCCAATAGCCGACTGGGACCGTGCAGGCCGGATCGGCGGTCGTCGCGGCGACGTGATAGAGATGCGGCATCAGCGCCTCGCACGCGGCCAGAACCTTGTCGGGCTGCTCGATCATGTCCATTGTCAGGCCGATGTAGCCGCGCAGCTTGTCGGCGAGGATGTCGAACGGAGCCTTGAGGATGCCCGCGATGGCCGACACGGTGCCGCATTCGGTGCGCAGCGCCTCGACCTGGGGGCCGAAGTCGTAGAAGTATTGCATCATCGCCATCGCCGACTTGGTGAGCGCGACGTGGCTGCGATAAGTCGCCGGCCCGCCGATGGCGCTCACTTCGCGCGACACGCGCGGGAGCCAGACGGTGTAGAGGAATGCGGTCGGGTCGTCGATGAGCTGGTCGTACTCGTCGGCTTTCATGAACGCCTCGTCCTCGGTCGGCTCGATGTATTGGAAGCCGACATCGGGGCCGATATCGACGCCCGGCACGGCGTAGTAGCGCAGTCCGAGCGCCTGGGTCAGGCCGGTCCAGACGTAGACCATGTTCGCGACCACGGCGTCCCAGTCGAACTCGCAGGCGCACTTGCGGGCGGCGGCGAATGCCTTGTGGTAGTCGTGGGTGACCTCCTGGCAGGTGTAGCCGGCGTAGGAGGCGACAAACTCGGCGACAAACGGCCGGATCGGTATCATGTCCGGCTTGCCGTTGCGCATCGCCGTGACGTAGCGCGCGAGGCGCTGGCTGTATAGTTGCTCGGTTGTCTGCATGGACTACATAATACCACATAGACGAACAAAGGGCGGGGTCTATCGACCCCGCCCACTACTCAGCACCGTTAAGCGTATTGCGAAGCGCCTAGTGCCTGCGTCGCTTGAAGATGAGCAGTCCGGGAATACCGGCCAGCAAGGCCAGCATCGAGGACGGCTCGGGAACGACGTCGAACGCGAAGTAGGACGTGGTAGTGAAGCTGTTTTCTCCACCCGGCGACCAGATGCGCATGCGCTCAGTGTAGTTGTCCACGGTCACGATGTTGCCGGCCGCGTCGAACGCGATGTCCCTGGGCGTCTTGTAAGTCTCAGTGCCCGTGGCGAACTGATCGACGTACGCGCCGGTAGCCATGTCGAAGATATACACGCTACCGTCGCCGGAGTAGAAGTTGCAGTACGCTATGAGGTTTCCCGGCTCGTAGATGTCGAAGCCATTGTTGTAGGTGTAGGCTTGGTCGGCCTGCCACATGATGTTCCCTGGACCGATCGGCGCCGAGCCGTCCTGCCACTTGATGAGCGGCGCTCCAGTACCCGCAGTCGCCCGGTACTGGGAGGAATACCAGTCTCCGGCACTGTCCCGCTTGACATCATAGGGATACAGCAGGCCGTTGTCAGCGAAGTTTATGATCTCCGTGCCGGTGTCGCCGGGTGTAACCCTAGTGTTCGTGCCGAGATCGTATCCGACGATGCCGGTCCTGGAAAGATCTCCACCTGATACCCAGTAGGGGTTAGCCAGATAGATCTTGCGATCTGCGCCGGTTCCGGTCACACAGATGTCGCGCACCCACTGGTTGGCGGTCTTGTTGGTGCCGTCGATCAGCAGCGTGGCGGTTGACATGTCCTCGCTGAACTCGTAGGCCAGGTCATTGCTGTAGTCCGCCAGATAGAGGTGGCCGTCCGGTCCAACGCAGCCGTGCCGCGCGGCAGTGGTAGTGCTAGTGTTGGTCCACGCCACTCCGCCCGTGTGGAAGCCGTCGTCTGTGCAATCGGCGTTCAGGGCGTAGGTTCCGTTCTGCATTGCTCTTCCCGTAGCGGTTGGGCTGGTTCGGACGTTCGACACGTAGATCTTGCCGAAGTTGGCAGTGTTCTGGTAGGTGTTGACAGCTAACCCCCGCGGGTTCTCGAACTGGCACAAGGTGCTGTCGTCGCTGATCTTCGTCCAGCCGGTGTGGCCCGCGGACGACGCTACGATCTTGATGCTGTAGCTGTTGCCCGCGACGCCGCCAGCGCCGTTCCATGTCCAGTTGTGGGTGCCCTTGTCCAAGGCGCCGAGGTCCTGCGAATAGACCATACCGCCGCCGACCTGCCACACCTGCATCTGAATGCCTGTATCGGCATTCTCGTTGAGTATGTAGCTGATGGACTTGTCACCCGTCACCGTGAGGCCGGAGGCATATACGTTCGCCGAAGCCGGCACTGCCAGCCCGACGACGAATGCCGCCATCGCCAAGACGGAGACGACGAACAGAGGTTTGTTTAGAGTCATTTGATTTTCCCTCCTTTCACTTCACCGGGCGTGCACACCCGGCGTCGTGGGAATCTTAGCGTTCCCCTGCGTATCGTGGCGCTCAAGTTGCTGAGTCAGTTGCAGGATACCTCCACAATCGGCCGTTGTCAAGTCCCTGGCGTGAAAGAATACGTGTTGTGCGTCGGAATCTCGTAAGAACAAAGAGCGGGGTCTGATGACCCCGCCCCACTCAGCATCGAGTAGTATGTTGTGTAAAGCGCCTAGTGCCTGCGTCGCTTGAAGATGAGCAGTCCAGGCAGGCCAATCAGCAGGGCCAGCAGCGAGGACGGCTCAGGAACCACGTCGAACGCGAAGTAGGACGTGGTGGTGAACTCGTTGGTTCCGCCCGGCGAGAACACCCTTACGTACTCATTGTAGTTGTCGCAGACAAGGATGTTGCCGGCTGCGTCGAACGTGATGTCGTCTGCGTGATTGCCGCTGTCGAAGCTGCCGACGAGGTACCGGTCTCCTTGTTGAAGACGTAGGTCATACCGTTGGTGTAAGTTATCCCGGCTACCCATCCGTCCTTGTCGTCAACGGCGACTGAATCGCAATAGGTGTAGCTCTTCGGAGCTTCCCAAGCAGCGGTGTTGATGGGCAGCGACGCGCTGTCGTTGAACTTCATCAAGAACGGAGCCTGGGTAGTGGAAGACCGGTAGTTGTTCATGTACCAGTTGCCGGCGGCGTCACGGTCGACGTCCACCGGGAAGTAGTTGAAGTAACCCGGGCCGATGTATTGCGTGCCATGGTCGTTGTGCGTAGCCGTGGCGTTTGCGCCGAGGTCGTACATCATCAGACCTTTGTGGGTTGTGTCATCGTAGTTGCTGTCACAGACGTAGATCTTGCGATTGCCCTCTGCCTGTGTTCCCTCAACAACGATGGCTGAACACCACTGAGTGGAGCCGTTGCTCTTGTTGCTCAGGTCGATCAACTGAGTGACGGTCGACAAGTCATCGTTCAACTCCCACACAGTGTCGTCCCACGCGTCGCAGAAGTAGAGGTGGCCGTCAGGTCCGACGGTACTCCTCAAGTTGTGCGTCTCAGTGGTGCCGCCCCAGCCCCGGCCGCCGTTGCCGAAGATGTCGGCCGTATAGTCGGCGTTTACTCTGAAGAAGCCATCGCCGGTATACGTGCCGAGGTGGTCGGTACCAGCCTGGCCGTTGGAGATGAAGATCTTGCCAAACTCGGCGCTGTTCTGGTCCTTGTTGACAGAGACTCCAGTCGGCAGCCAATAGCACATCGCAGTGTTGCTGTCGGTGCTGATCTTGGCAAACCGCGTCTGGTTTGTGCCGGTAGCTACGATCTTGACCTTGTAGCTGTTACCGGCGACAGCGCCAGCGCCGCTCCAAGTCCAGTTCTGGACGCCCTTGGTCTGCGCGCCGAGGTCCTGCGAATAGACCATTCCGCCGCCGACCTGCCACACCTGCATCTGCACGTTCGTGCTGGCATTCTCATTGAGGGTGTAGCTGAAGGACTTGTCTCCGGTCACTTGCAGCGACGACGCGTAGACGTTCGCCGAGGCCGGCACAGCCAACCCGACGACGAAAGCCGCCATCACCAGAACGGGAGACGACAAGAAGAGGTTTCCTAAGGGTCATCTAACTTTCCCTCCTTTCACTTTGGCCGGGCGGCATCGCCCGGCGTTGCGGGAATCTTAGCGTTCCCATGTGCGTTGTGGCGCTCAAATAGCTGAGTTACTTGCAGGATAGCTCGATATCCGACGTTTGTCAAGGCTATCGGGGAAACCTCTGGTAAACTGGTAAGAATACCTGGTCGGGCCGCGCGAGTGCCGGAGACCCGGCAGGCTCAGGGCGGTATCCCACGACCTGCCCCCACAGACCGTGGATAATGTGGTAGAATGCAAGTGTTGGCGCCGTGCGGGCAGGCAGAAGGCGCAGAAGGTAGTATCGATGAGAGCAGTATGCATTATACTGGCTGTCGCGGCTGTTGCCGCGCCTGCCGCGTTCGCACAGTCTTCATACAAGACCTCCACCACCGTCTTCGACCTGCAGGAGCAGTTGTCACCGATCCAGCTCGACTCCAACACGATCTATGTCTCCGGCACGGGAGTCCGGCTGGCGAACTCGGCTACCAGCGGCACGGCGGGTTTCTACGGGACCAATGCGCCGTTCGGGGTCAACAACGTGGTTTGCTCGTGGAATGTCGATATGCCGCCCGGGACGGGCTTTCGCACCGAGGTGCGCGCGTACAACGGATCGTGGACGTCGTGGTTCGAGATAGCGCGCCAGGGGACGATTCCGGGGGGCATCTCTCGCGTCAAGGGCAGCAGGTCGAACGGAATCGACGACGATACGCTCATGCTGCCGTCGCTGCACTCGCGCGTCGAATATCGGGTGACGCTCTATACCAACACGGTCGGCGTCACGCCCACGCTCAGGCTCATGTCGGTCTGCTACGCTGACACCAGCACGCCGGTCCCCTACGTTCCGCTGCCCAATCCGGGGTATACGGCCTCGCTGGCCGTGCCGTTCAGATCGCAGAACTGGTCAACGGTCGATCCCTGCTGCATCTGCGGTCCGACGTCCATGTCGATGGCGATGGCCTACTGCGGCGCGTTCCTGTCCACCGAGTATGTCGTTACCGAAGAGTACGACAGCTACAACGATATGTACGGCAACTGGCCGTTCATCGCGCAAGAGGCGGCAAAGTATGGATTCAAGTCATACTACTCCCGGTCGAACGGCCAGCAGCCGCTGCGCGATCTCATCGCGCAGGGCTGTCCGGTCGAGTTCGGAATGGCCTACAGCGCCGGCCAACTGACCCATTCGCCGATCTCATCCACTTCCGGTCACCTTGTTCTCGTCGTGGGGATCACCTCCGACGGCAATTACATTTGCAATGACCCCGCCGGCTCAACCAGCACGTGGGATCACGTCATATACGACAAGAACGAGATCGCGAATGTGTGGCTGGGGCACGGCGGAACGACGATCCCGTGCATTCCGAACAACGTCTACTGGCGCTTTCCCTACTTCCCATATAAGTCCCGCGATCCGATTGCCATCAACCGCAGCGGGCAGATGGAGATGTTCGCAAAGGGCGTGACCGGCAAGGTGTATCGTGCCAGGCAGGCTTCGGCGAACGGCTCATGGCCGAACTGGGTCGATATGGGCGGCACGGCGGCCTGCGATCCGGTGGCGGTCATTAACCGCAGCGGCGGCGACTCGGTCTTTGCTCGCTTTACGGATGGCGATCTCTACTACGCCGGACAGAGCGATGGGCCGAACGGGAGCTGGGGGGGCAGTGGCCAGCCGGGCTGGACGAGCCTCGGCGCGGTCGCGGGCAGGCCCGCGGTCGGCAAGAGCCCTGATGGACGGTTGGACGTGTTCTGCCGGATGGCTGATGGGACGATTCAGCACAGATGGCAGAACTACGATGGCAGTTGGCAGGCGTGGGAGTCGCTTGGGGGAAGCGTCACGGCCGATCCGGTGGTCGCGCTCAACTGGGAGGGCCGCGAGGAGGTGTTCGTTCGCGGGACGGACAATCAGCTCTATCACAAGTGGCAGCTCAACGACGGCGCCTGGTCTGGTTGGTCGAGCCTTGGCGGCACGCTCGGCGGCGACCCGGTGATGGGAAAGAGCTTCGACGGCCGCCTGGAGGTCTACTGCAGGTTCTCGGACGGCACGATCCGGCGCAATCAGCAGAACGGGCTTACTGTCGGGACGAGTTGGAGCGGCTGGACGTCGCTGGGCGGCTCGGCTGCCTCCGATCCGGCTGTGGGCCGCAGGCCGGGCACGATCGTCATGGGCGTCGGCTACAACCAGGACGTGTTCTACTGCGACAGCGCGGGTCAGGTCTGGCACAAGTATCAGACGTCCACCGACGGCGGTTTCTCGGGCTGGGAATCGTTCGGCGGAGCGAGCACCGGCGGGGTAACCGTCGGCCACAACGAGGACGGGACCCTGCAGGTGTTCATACCTCAGTCGGACGGCTTTCTGTGGTGCAAGTCGCAGACCGGCGGTGGATGGACGGGTTGGACGAAGGCCAGTTCGCAGTTATACGGCGACATCACGCCACCGGTCATCTCGGTCGTGATCGTTCCGACCAAGCTGGCGCTTCCGGGCGACAACGTGAGTGTTCTGGCGATGGTCAGCGACAATATGGGAGTTGCGTCGGTGACCGCGAACGGCGCGGACTTGTCGAAGGGCGCGGGGTCCACGTGGATCGGTTCGCTGCCTGCCAGCAGCCAGATGGGGCCGCATGCAGTCAGTATCGTGGCGACGGACGTGTTCGACAACACAGCGCTCAACTCCAGCGGCAGCTACGCGACAACGACCGTCATGGCGGTGACGAACCGGGCGGCACGGGATGCGGTTACGATAGCGGGCGCGTCGAAGTACCAGTTTGCCCTCTGTGGCAGGGTGACCGTTGTTGACACCGGGCATTTCCGTCTCGACGACGGTTCCGGCGAGCCGATCGACACGTACGTGAACGGTCACGGCCTGACCAGCGGGCAGTACGTGCGGGTGCGCGGAATACTGAGCCTCTACGGCTCGCAGATGCGTTTGGACGCCGCGCCCGCGTGGATCACTCCGTTCGACTGAGCCGTGTGTGTCCGGCAGCCCGGGGACGGTCTACGGGGCCACCGCCCTTCGATACGGCCCGTCCTTCGATAAGCTCGGCCTGCGCGCGGACGGGGCTACTCAGGGCTAACGGGTCCCGTAGGCACGAGCTCAGTAGACCACCTGAACCTGTCCGGGCTGCGCTTCGAGTTGGAGCGGAGTCGCCGCGAAGTTGGCGATGCCGAACACCGCAACGAACTTCATCGTCGTCAGTCCGTGGCCCGGACAGTGGACCTTCACGGGCGTCATGGACCCATCGGCAACCTCGAAGTTATCGGCGTCCACGACCGTCGTATAGCCCCACGTCTTGAACAGGTATCTCGCCGCGCCTTCCCGCACGGCCCCGCCCACGAGCAGCGCCGAGTTGTTCAGTCCGAAGACAGGCGCCGTCCGATAGCCCGCGGACGCGTCCGTGCTCTCATTGCTCGCCGAATCGTGGGCCACGACGGCGACCGTATGCTCGCCAAGTTCGGGATCAGCCGTGAGCGTGCCGCCCCAGGTGTCGATTGCCCTGAGCGCCAGCGCGGCGCCGTTGGCCGTTACGCCCGTGACCGCGACGTTGTCCGTTACCGAAACGGACACGTCCACCGGACGGCCCGCGGCGGCCAGGGTGGGGGAAACCGTGACCGAGTTGATGGCCGGCGGAGTCGTGTCCGTCGGGATCAGCAGCTTGAAGCGCGCCGCGTCCGCGGCCACATAGGTCGTGCCGGGTTCGCCGGTAGCGTTGGTTAGCTGGAGATATCCGGTTCTGCCGACGGCGAACGGGAACTGGCCGATCTCCAGCCACGCGCCTCCTCCGGTCGTCTGATCGACGTGTACGACGGTCGATCCGCCGTCGTAGATGACCGTGAACGGAGAGATAGTGGACTGGTTCGCGGCCTGCGGATACCAGATGGACACCGAGTAGACACCGGGGACATCGATATCGGGGATCCACCTGGCGATGCGGCCCGCGCTGAAGGCAGAGGTGCCGTAGCGGTAGTTGTCGCCGTATTGGCCGGCGGCGGTTCCGGTGGACCATGAGCCGACGAGCAGAGCGGCGGTATTGTCGATGATGAAGTCGGTTACCTGCGACGTTCCGACCACGACAGCGTCGCATTTGGGCGATTCGTTGCCGTGGAGATCGTAAGCCGACACCTGGTATGCGTAGACGCTGCCGGAAGTGGCCGTCGTGTCGGAGTGGGACGTGGCCGTGGTGGTGGTGAGAAGAACGCCGTTGCGGTAGACCTTGTAGCCCACAACGCCGATGTTGTCAGTGGACGCCGACCAGGACAGGTCGATCTGATTGATGCTGACAACGTTTGCGGACAGATCGGCCGGAACTGACGGCGCCTCCGTGTCCGGAGTGAGGTCGAGCACCTGTACATCCTTGGAGACGGTCGGGCCGAACCAGACGCCGTAGTCGCGCACCATCCGCCAGTCCGTGTGATAGGTGCCCACCTGGCCGGGCGCCGTGAAGGGTATCGTGAACGTGTGGTCCTGGTCGGGTTCGACCTCCGTCGGGATCGTCACCCTGGTCAGAGTGGTGAACGGGTCGCTCTCGTCTACGGCCCCCAGACGGAACCTCTGCGCCTCGTTCCAGAGACAACCGCGGTTGTGCAGCGTGACGTGTACATCCCTGGTCTCGAACTTGTCCATGACGTCGGGAATGTCGTCGCTGGTTATCTCGTACGAGTAGAGGTCCCAGGTGGGCGTGACGCCGAAGAAGTTGCAGATCCCCTTGTAGATCGCCCAGGTTACCATCGACCTGAAGCAGTTGTCCTTGAGGTAGGCGGCGTCCCTGTCGCAACTGTCGTGGAATGCGAGTTCCACGAGTGCGCAGGGCCGGTGCGGGATGCGTGTCTCGGCGTAGTCGCCGTTGGCGTCCTTCGCGCCCCTGTCGCGCCAGGAGGAGTCCGCGTACTTCGTTCTTATGACGTCTATAAGCTGGGTCTGGATATCCTGCGCGAGGGTGCGGCTTATGGGGCCGTAATCTGAGTGCTCGGCGCCATTGTCGTAGAACGTCTCCGTGCCGTTTGGACAGCCGGTGCCGTAGCAGTCGCCGGACAAGGCGTTGGTATGCATGGCTATGTGGACATCGGTATCGTCGTAGTCGGAGGCGACGGGGCGGGAGCGGATGTTGTCGGTTGCTTCGTCGTCTCCGGCGGCAAGCTCACAGTCACCGGAATCGCAGGCGTATACCGAGCAGGGATAGCCGATGTGCTGGAGCCAGTAGGATCCGCCCATCTGCCACCAGGGCGTGTTGGCCGGGGCGTAGGTCCCGGCGCTCTTGTCCAGGCACCTGTAGTTGATCGTGGTGGCGCCCTCCTGCCGGAGATAGATGTCCAGATAGCGCGTGATCTCGATGTTGTGATCGTCCTCGCGCGCCAGTCCGCACGTTACAGGGCGATCGTAGACCCAGGAACCGCCGTTCCAGCGCAGACCGTGGCCGGGCGAGAGCGAAATCGTCTTGCCCGAGAGCGCTCCCACGGATGGCAGTGGCTCGCTCTGGGCCCTGGCGCGCGGCGCAACGTGAGGATCTGGCGGAAGGTAGGTGCAGAGCGGCGCGTTTTGTACGGTCATCCTTACGCTCGCCGTCAGTCCCATTCCCTCCAGAGTGCCGCGCACCTGCTCGGAGATGTTTTCGAGACGCGCGTCGTCCATTTCCAGCGAGAGGATGGTCTGCGAGAAGTCAACGTCGGTATACTCCTGGCCGGCCGCAAACGACAGCACGCGCGTACCAGGCGGTATCGCGGACTTCAGCCCGGCCGGCGGCGACGCGAGCGCGTCGAGCGCCGCGACGGGCGAGACTATCCCGGGCAGACTAACGCCGTGGGGCGAGCCGCCGTCGTCGAGGTAGACCACGATAGCCGAGAACGACGGCCCCGAGGTTATAAGAACGGACATGAGGACGATTAGAGCGGTCAGAAGCCGGCAGCAGACGCAGCAACGCATCGAATACCTCCCCCATTATAGTCATCGCCGATCGGACGATGATGTCTCAGGCCGAACCGCAGCCCCGAATAATCAAAGAAACACGCATCGCCGGCGCTCCCTGGACTGGACGAGCGGACAACGATGCGTGTTTCGGTTCAATACACGATAGATATCTGACTCGGCTGGACCTCGAGCCGCGCCGGGCTGGTGGTCGTGTTCCAGACACCGATCACCGTTACAAATCTGCCCGTGGTCAGGTTGTGGCTGGGGCAGAAGACCCTTACGGACGTTGGCGAGCCGTCGTTGATGTCGAAATTGCTGGCGTCCACGAAAGTGACCGACCCCCAGGTCTTGAACAGGAACTTGCTGGCCGCGTACTCCGCCGCGTCACCGGTGGTCAGGCCGGCGTTCGGGATTCCGTAGACCGGGGCGGTCACGTAGGTCTCATCGGTGTTCGTCGCCTCGTTGCCCGCGGCGTCGGTGGCGGTCACCGTCACGACATGCTCTCCGAGCGCGGGATCGGTGCTGATGCTGCCGGTCCACGAACTGCCCGTCAGCGAGAGACTGGCGCCGCAGGCCGTAACGCCGGTTACTCCGACGTCGTCAGTCGCCGAGACACTGACCGCAATCGGCACACCGCCGGAGACCAGGCGCGGCGTCGCGACAACCGAGTTGATGGTCGGCGCGGCCGTATCGATCGGCCTCACGTAGAAGAATCTGGCCGCATCGGCAACCACATACGTCGAGGCCGATTCGCCTGTGCCATTGGAGAGCTGAACGTAACCGTGGATGCCCGCTATGAACGGGAAAATGCCAATCGGGTCCCACTTTCCGCCGTTGGCGGTCTGGTTCACCTCCACGGTCGTCGATCCACCGTCGTAGACAATGGTGAATGGAGCCTTGGTCGATCTATTGGTGTCGCTCGCGTACCAAACATAGACCAGATACATACCGGGCACGTCCACGTCCGGGATCCACCTCGCGATGCGGCCGGTGCTCGGCGAACAGGGGCCGTAGCGGTAGTCGGCGCCATACTTGGTGGTCCCGTCCGTTCCGGTCGACCAACTGCCGATGAATGAGGCGCTGGTGTTGTCTATGATGATGTTCGTGACGACCGGCGTAGTGGCCGATGCCGGATCGGACAGCTCGGATTCGTTATCGTGCGAATCATAGGCCGATACCTGATAGGTGAACGTGTCACCGGAACTCAGCCCGGTGTCGGAATACGATGTCACCGTGGTGGTCGTGCGGAACGACCCGTTGCGGTATATCTTGTAGCCCATGACGCCCTGGTTGTCGGTGGAAGCGGTCCAGGCCAGGTTGATCTCGGCTCTGGCCCACGAGCGTTGCGGTCAGGTTGGTGGGCTTGGTGGGCGGCTCGTCGTCGGGCGTTGGATCGACCACGGAGAACGGTTTTGGAAACGGTCGGGCCGAACCAGGAAACGCCCTCGCGAAGCATTCTCCAGTCGGTCGTGTAGGCGCCGACCGTGTTGGGTGCCTTGAGGGTGAGCGTGAACGTATAGGTCGCGCTGGGATCGACTTCTCCGGTGATGGTGCAGCGCGTCGCGGTCGTGAACGGGTCGGAGTCGCCGACCGCGCCCAGGCGGAACTGCCTGGCCTCCGACCAGAGCACGCCTCGGTTGCGAAGCGTGATGTGACAGGTATAAGTCTCGTTGCGGTTCATCGTGTCGGGTATGTCATTGCTCACGATCTCGTAGGAGTAGTAGTCGTAGGTGGGCGTCGTGCCGAAGTAGTCGCAGACGCCCTTGTATATGCCCCACATGCATGTAGACCTGAAGAAGTTGTCCTTGAGATACTCGGCATCCCAGTCACAGGTATCGTGGAAGGCCAGCTCTATGAGGATGGCGGCGCGGTTGGGAATGCGAATCTCGCCATAGTCGCCGTCTGAGTCAGCCGTGCCCCTGTCGCGCCACGACGAATCCGAGTACTTGGTCTTGATCGCACTGATGACCGCGGACTGGACCTTCTGGGCCAGGGTCTTGCTTATGGCGCCCCAGGTGGCGTGCTCGCTGGAGGTGTCATAGTAGGTAATCGTGCCGTTCGGACAGCCGGAGCCTGTGCAGTAGCCGGAAAGAGCGTTGGTATGATGAGAAATGTAGATGTCGGAGTTGTCGTAGTCCGAGGCCAGCGGCCGGGACCGGATGCCGTCGCTGGTTTCGCTGGCGCCGGAGCCAAGATTGCAGTCGCCGGTGGAGTTGGCGTAGACGGAGCACGGATAGCCCAGGCTCTTGAGCCAGTACGGCGCGGACATTCTCCACCAGGCGTTGCCGTTGGCGTAGTTGCCGTAGCTCTTGTCGATGCATCTGCAGAGCTTGGTTGTGGCGCCGTCCTGCTGCAGGTAGATGTTGAGGAATCGCACGATCTCGTCGTTGTGATCGTCCTCGCAGGCGAGCCCGCAGGTAACGGGGCGTTCGTAGCCCCAGTAGCTGCCCAGCCATACCTGGCCGTGTCCGGGCGACAGCGTGATCTTCTTGCCGGCCAGTCCGGTGGTGGACGGCTGCGGCGGGGTCTGCTCCTGCGCCTGCGGATTCGGCTCGATGGGCTGTACCGGCGGCAAGTACTCGTAGAGCGCCGTGCCCTGCGCGGTTGTCCTTATGTTCGGCGAAAGACTGAACTGCTCGAGCGTGCTGCGCACCTGATCGAAGATGTTCGATATTCGAACTTCATCCATTCCGAGCGCAACGATTGCCTGCGAGAAGTCTACGGCGGTGTAGTCCTGTTCGGCAATGAAGGATACGACGTGCGTGCCCGGCGGAATGGCGGAGCTATACCCGGCCGGCGGGGAGGCGAGAGCGTCCAGCGCCTCGACCGGCGACGTTATGCTCGGGATGTCCATAAGATAAGGTGAGTTGTTGGCGTCCAGGTAGCATACTACGGCCGCCGACGATGGACCCGCTACTGCGAGAATACAGGCCAGAATGAAGGCCAGAATGAGACCGCGATCCAGTAGGCTGTAGTGCATATTGATCAACCTCCTAGTTCAGTATACCATGACCTGCAGACGAGTAGCTTCCGAGACCGGTATTGCGGTCTCGGAAGCAAGGAGGTTCTGCTAATACACTACGGTCACCTGACTCGGTTGGACCTCGAGCTGCGCCGGGCTGGTCGTCGTGTTCCAGACACCGATCACCGTCACAAATCTGCCCGAGGTGAGATTGTGGCTGGGGCAATAGACCCTCACGGACGTTGGCGAGCCGTCGTTGATGTCGAAATGACTGGCGTCCACGAAAGTGACCGACCCCCAGGTCTTGAACAGGAACTTGCTGGCCGCGTACTCCGCCGCGTCACCGGTGGTCAGGCCGGCGTTCGGGATTCCGTAGACCGGCGCGGTCACATAGGTCTGATCGCTGTTTGTCACCTCGTTGCCGGCGGCATCGGCGGCGGTCACCGTGACGGTGTGCTCTCCGAGTGCCGGATCGGTGCTGATGCTGCCGGTCCACGAACTGCCCGTCAGCGAAAGAGTGGTACCACAGGCCGTAACGCCGGTTACTCCGACGTCGTCAGTGGCCGAAACACTGACCGAAATCGGCACACCGCCCGAGACGAGTCTCGGCGTGGTGAGAACCGAGTTGATGGTCGGCGCGGTCGTGTCAAACGGCCTCACGTAGAAGAATCTGGCCGCATCGGCGACCACATAGGTCGAGGCCGATTCGCCGGTGCCATTGGAGAGCTGAACGTAGCCGTTGATGCCCGCGATAAGCGGGAACATGCCAAGCGTGACCCACTTTCCGCCGTTGGCGGTCTGGTCCACCTGCACGATAGTCGATCCGCCGCTGTAGACGACGGTGTACGGGGCTCTGGTCGATCTATTGGTGTCGCTGGCGTACCACACATAGACCAGATACATGCCGGGCACGTCCACGTCCGGGACCCACCTCGCGATGCGGCCGGTGCTCGGAGAGCAGGCGCCATAGCGGTAGTCGGCGCCATACTTGGTGGTCCCGTCGGTTCCGGTCGACCAACTGCCGACGAATGAGGCGCTGGTGTTGTCTATGATGATGTTCGTGATGACGGGCGTGGTGGCCGATGCCGGATCGGATAGCTCGGACTCGTTGTCGTGCGAATCATAGGCCGATACCTGATAGGTGAACGTGTCGCCGGAGCTCAGCCCTGTATCGGAATAGGATGTCGATGTGGTGGTCGTGCGGAACGACCCGTTGCGGTATATCTTGTAGCCCATGACGCCCTGGTTGTCGGTGGATGCCGTCCATGCCAGATCGATCTGGCTCTGGCCCACGAGCGTTGCGGTCAGGTTGGTGGGCTTGGTGGGCGGCTCGTCGTCGGGGTTCGGATCGACTACCGTCACGGTCTTCGAGATGGTCGGCCCGAACCAGGTGACGCCTTCGCGAAGCATTCTCCAGTCGGTGGTGTAGGCGCCGACCGTGCTGGGTGCCGTAAGGGTGAGCGTGAACGTGTAGGTCGCGCTGGGCTCGACTTCTCCGGTGATTGTGTAGCGGGTCGAGGCTGAGAACGGATCGGAGTCGCCGACCGCGCCGAGACGGAACTGCCTGGCCTCGTTCCACAGCACGCCTCGGTCGCGAAGCGTGATGTGGGCGGTACGGGTCTCGTTGCGGTTCATGGTGTCCGGTATGTCGTTGCTCACGATCTCGTAGGAGTAGTAGTCCCAGGTGGGCGTGGATCCAAAGTAGTCGCAGACGCCCTTATACATGGCCCACGTGCACGTAGACCTGAAGAAGTTGTCCTTGAGATAGACGGCGTCGCCGTCGCAACTGTCGTGGAACGCAAACTCGATGAGAATGGCGGCGCGGTTCGGTATGCGGATCTCGCCGAAGCCGCCGTTTGAGTTGGCGGTGCCCCTGTCGCGCCAGGAGGAGTCGGCGTATTTCGTCCTGATCGCGCTGACGATAGCGGCCTCGACGTCTTGAGCCAGCGTCTTGCTTATGGCGCCCCAGGTGGCGTGCTCGGCGCACGTATCGTAGTATGTCGCGGTTCCGGTGGCGCAGCCGGTGCCGTAGCAGTTGCCTGCGTTGCCGTTAGTATGGCTGGAAATGTAGATATCGGAGTTGTCGTAGTCGGAGGCCAGCGGCCGTGCTCGAATACCGTCATCAGTCTCGTCTGCGCCGGAGCCGAGAGTGCAGCCGGTCAAGCTGCCGTATACCGAACAGGGATAGCCCATGTTCTTGAGCCAGTATGGAGCCGACATTCTCCACCACGCGTTGCCGTTGGAGTAGTTGCCGTAGCTCTTGTCGATACACCTGCAGAGCTTGGTGGTCGCGCCGTCCTGGCGCAGGTAGATATCGAGGTAGCGAACGATCTCATCGTTATGGTCGTCCTCACAGGGAAAAGAGCAGTAGACGGGGCGCTCATATAGCCAACTGCTGCCGGCCCAGCGCTGGCCGTGTCCCGGCGACAGCGTGATCTTCCTGCCGGCCAGTCCGGTGGTGGACGGCTGTGGCGGGGTCTCCGCCTGTGCCTCAGGACTCGGCTCGACGGGCTGCACCGGTGGCAGATACTCGTAGAGCGGTGTGCCTTGAGCGGTCATTCTTATGCTGCGCGAAAGGCCAAACTGCTCGAGAGTCATGCGCACTTGGTCGAAGATGTTCGATATGCGCGACTCGCCCATTCCGTTGGCAAGGATCGCCTGGGAGAAGTCCACCTCGGTGTAGTCCTGCTCGGCGATGAACGACACGACGTGCGTGCCGGGCGGAATGGCTGAGCCAAACCCGGCGGGCGGAGACGCGAGGGCGTCGAGCGCCGCGACCGGCGATGTGATGGCCGGCAAGTCCATCAGATAAGGCGAATTGCCGGCGTCAAGGTAGCATACTACTGCAGAGAACGCGGGCAAAGCGGTGAGAAAGAGGCATGCGCTCACGGTCAGCGTGAGCACGCGAGTGGCGATGCGGCAATGCATTATACTTCTCCCTTGTATCACAACACTGTGAACAGTGGCGTGTCACAACTCCAATATAGCAGCCAATCCGCGGGCAGTCAACCCGAATTTGGCCGCCATATCGGTTGTTCCACTATTCCCAACCGTGGTTTGAAGCTCTTCTTTAGTGGGTAGTTTGCTCAGGCGGGCAGGAATACAGACGCACCGTGGCTAAGACTTGCGTGTGGCCGTCTGGCGGAGCCGAGAGGACCTCCGACCTCGGACATCGATTTCAAAGGAGCAAACACCAACTATGAAGAGAACAGCCGCCCTGATACTGGTTGCGATGCTGGCGTTCGCGCTGGCGGGGTGTGGGGGCAAGGAAACCGGCTTGCCAAAGACGGTGGCGACCGTCGATGGAAAGCCGATCTCGGGAACTCAGTACCGCGAGTACCTCGAGCATGGGCTTCGGCAGGCAGATCCTGCCGGTGATCATCGACCAGCAAGTTCTGCTCAATTGGGCCGAGAAGGAGAAGGTGCCGGTAACCGATGAGCAGCTCGACAAGCAGATAGAGGTTGTCAAGCGCGATGGCAACTATGAGGACCGCGTGCGGAATTCCGGCGGTGAGGCTGCTTTCATGGGCACCCTGCGCGAACAGCAGGCCAGGATGAATCTCGGCGAAAAGATGTATAAGTTCACGGACGACGAGCTGATGACCTTGTATAACCAGCTCAAGCCTCGCTTCGTGCACGGGCCGCGCAAGCAGGTGGCTGTCCTGCTGAGCACGTCCTCGAAGAAGGTCGATGACGCCGCAAAGGCGATCAAGAACGGGATGGACTTCGATGCGGCGGTCGGAAAGTATGCCGACCAGGAGTTTGCCGTAACAGGCACTCCCAAGGCCTTCGTCGAGGATAACGGGAAGTTGCCGGCCCTGTGGGACGCCGCCAAGCCGCTGAAGGTGGGGAAGGTAAGCAAGCCGTTTACCATGGAACTGCCTCCGTACGGTACGCTGTATGCGGTTCTAAATGTTCTGGGCACCCAGCCCAAGCTCGACCTGAGCTTCGAGAAGGTCAAGTCCGAGGTCAAGGGCATTGCCGCGCTGCAGAAGACCATGACCGATACCGACTTCCAGAAGAAGCTCGAGGCACAGAGGAAGAAGTCCGACATCAAGATCGAGCTGCCTCAGTACAAGTATATGGTGGATCAGATCAAGAACCCGCCTCCGCCGATGCAGTATCCGATGCCGGCGCCGAATGTGAAGCCAGGCGCGGGCAAGAAGCCCAAATAGCCACTGGGCTCTGTCATTCTGAGCGCAGCGAAGAATCTACGTGGTTCTTCGCTGCGCTCTTGCTATGTGCTACAATTGACAAATGACCACACTGACTGTCGATCGCCTCGCATTGCCCGCGGCCGGTCTTGGCCCCGAGAATCCCCTGCCGCATTTCAGGCACGCAAGCCCCAGCACGCAGGTCAAGGTTGACGACAGCGTACCCGAGGCGGACCGGACTCATCTGGGTTGGGAGATCAGGTTCAGGGTGCTGCCCTACCGGATGCAGGACGGGTTTGACCGCGAGTTGCGGCCCCGCGAGTTCGTTGCGATCACGCTGGAAAACGAGCACCTGAGGGCGGTCGTGCTGCCGGAGATAGGTGGGCGGCTGGCGTCGCTGGCGCATAAGCCCACCGGAATCGAGCTTCTCGAACCGGTCAAGCATTTCCAGCCGGCGAACGTGGCGCTGAGAAGCGCGTGGATCGCGGGCGGGGTCGAGTGGAACACGCCGCTGTGCGGGCACCATTACCTCACCTGCGGGCCGATGTTCGCGGCGAGAGTGGCGGCGAATGGTGGGCCCGTGCTGAGGCTGTATGCGTGGGAGCGGGTGAAGAGGTTTCCATATCAGATCGACTTTCATCTGCCCTCGGGCTCGGAATTCCTGTTCGCGCGCGTTCGCGTCATCAACCCCCACGACACGGAGATTCCCATGTATTGGTGGACGAATATCGCCGTGCCGGAGAGTCCTGACCGCAGGGTGATCGCGCCGGCGGATTCGGCGATCCATGACGCCAAGGGCGGGCTGTCGTGCGCGGAGCTGCCGGTGCTCGACGGTCGCGATCTCACCTGCCCGACCAGCATCAGCCGCTCCCGGGAGATGTTCTTCCGCCTGGATGAGGGCCGCAGGCCGTGGGTGGCGTGCGTGGACGGGCGCGGCGAGGGGCTGGTTCACGCGTCCACGTCGAGGCTGCGCGGGCGGAAGATGTTCGCGTGGGGGTCGGGCCGGGGCGGTCGCCGCTGGCAGGAGCACCTGCTGGGGCCGGGCCGGGCTTATCTGGAGATACAGGGCGGCCTTGCTCGGACGCAGTTGGAGTCCGTGCCGATGCCCGCCAACACGGAATGGGCGTGGACGGAGGCGTTCGGCCTGATGCGCGTCGATCCTGCCAAGGCGCAATCGCGAGATTGGAGTGAGGCGAGAGGATCGGTCGAGAGCGCGCTGGACGATATGCTGCCGGGCGATGAGTTGGAACGGCTGGACGTGGAGTTCGCTGCGGTTGCCGAGAGGGCGCCGGAGGAGGTTCTGTCCGCTGGAGAAGCGTGGGGCGCGTTGGAATGGGTGCTGAAACGAGTTCAGCATGACAAGCGGGCGCACCACCGACCGCGCGGGATGCCGTTTGGCGATGATCTTGGGCCCGATCAGGAGCCGTGGTTGGCGCTGCTGAGGGATGGTGGGCTGCCCGAGCGCGATGTGCTGGACGAGCCGGGGCAGTATATGACCGGTCCGGAGTGGCGCGCGCTGCTGGAGGAATCGATTGCCGGCAGGGCGAGCGACCACTGGCTGGGCTGGCTGCATCTGGGCGTTATGCGGATGGAGGATCTTGACCCGACGGGCGCGCGCGAAGCGTGGACGCGGTCGATCGAGCGCAGGCCGTCGGGGTGGGCGTATCGGAACCTGGCCGCGCTCTCGGAAAGAGAGGGCGAGTTGGAGGCGGCAATCGGCCTCATGCGTCAGGCGTGGGAGATCGGGCCGAAGATCGCGCCGCTTGCGATAGAGTATGCCGGTATGCTGGAGAGAGCGGGCAGGTGGGATGAACTCCGCGCGTTTGTGGCTGGGGTGCCGCCGGCGATACGCCGCCACGAGCGGATTCTGATCGTTGTGGCGAGACTCGCGCTGCGCTTCAATGATCTCAGCGGCGTGGAGGAGATTCTGAGCCACGAGTTTGCCACTATCCGGGAGGGCGAGGTCACACTCACGGACCTGTGGTTCGCGTGGCAGGCGAAGCTCATCAGCGAGCGGGAGGGCATCCCCATAGATGATGAGCTGAATGCGAGGGTCCGCGGCGAGCTTACGCCGCCGCTGAGAATCGACATGCGCATTACAGGGGACGTTGACAGCCCCTGACTGTCTATCCTATACTCAGCGAATGAAGACTGCAGCGTACCTCCTGATGACGGCGGCGCTGATCGGCGCCGCAGCCCCAGTCCACGCGAAGGATCAGCAGTTCGCCGTACGCGCGATGTGGGTCGATGCGGGCTCGTTCGGCACGCCCCAGGCCGCTGACAAGATGCTGGACAACTGCCGGCGCGCAAAGATCAACGTCATCCTCCCGAACGTGATGGCGCACGGCGCGCTGATGCACAAGTCCACGCATTTCCTGCACACCGTCGTTGCCAACGACAAGTACGATCCGCTGGCCTACGTGATCGAGAAGGCGCACGCGTCTGGTATTCAGGTTCACCCGTGGTAGTGCGTGCTACTACGAGGGCGCGAAGGGACTGCCTCCCGCGAGGCCGGAGTGGCTGTGCACGGACATCGATGGCGTGCGGATGAGCGAAACCTATTTCCTGTCGCCGCAGATTCCGGGCGTCAACGACTACCTGCTGTCGGTGATGAAGGACTCGCTTGCCTATGACATCGACGGCATCCAGCTCGACTACATTCGCTACTACGGCAGCTTCTACGACTACTCCGAGGCGGGCCGCAAGCCGTTCATTGCGTCACACGGCTTCGATCCGGCGGATCTCATGGATCACGCGGAGAGGATCGTTCCAGCCGACAAGGATCCGTTCCCGGTGCGCGTCCTGCACACCGATAGCTCAAAGGGCAGGCCGTGGGAGACGACCTGGGTCGAGAGCCTGATGGACCGCGCGGGCGTTGGGTTCGGGTTCATTACTCAAAAGCCGGCCAATATAGATGCGCTCCGCGCGCCCGGCGCACTTGTGTTGAGCCGTTACTACGACGTCGGACCCGAGATGACCGATGCGATAGAGCGCTTCGTCAAACGCGGCGGCAGCGTGCTGTGGCTGGATGCGCCGACCGTTGGGAAGAACACGGCTCTTGCTGGTGTGCTCGGGATCAAGCCCGATGCGCGCTGGATGGCGGAGCGGTGGCGGAAGCTCGAGGCGGTCGGCGATCATCCGCTGTCGCGTCTCGTGCCGAAGAGCCCGTTCAAGGCATCGTGCGAATATGCGCCTGAGACGGACGGTGGGATCATCGTCGCGCGGTTCGATTCCGGGCAGCCGGCGGTGATCGTGAACCACTACGGCGCGGGCAGGACCGCGCTGGTGTGCTTCAACGCGGGCGGCAGCACCGGAGAGGGTCCGCCGCGGCTTGTGCATGCGATCGTCGATTGGCTGAGGTCGGATTCCGGCGTGAAGATGGATCGCGATAACATGGCCGTCAAGCGGGCGGAGTGGCTGAAGTGGCGGGCGGATTGCGTGACCGATCTCGTGCGGCGGGTGCATGACGCCGTGAAAGCGAAGGACCCGAAGCTGGAGGTGTCGGTGGCGGGCGGGTTCGGCGGCGCGGAGTACTACACGTGCATGCGCGATGGGCATCGCTGGATGAGCCAGAACCTGCTCGATTTCGGCAATCCGATGGACTATTGCGACACGATCGAGGATCTGCGATACGACCTGGCCGCGCATAAGGCAGATGTCCCCGCCGGAAAGCTCGCGAGCATATATCCGGGCCTGGGGCTCTATACGAGAAAGACCGTCGACGGCAAGAAGCAGACAGCGTCGCAGGACGCAGGCGTGCTGCGCGACCAGCTCAACGTGCTGCGCGAGGAGGGCTATCGCGGGTTTGCATTGTTCTGCTCGGCGCAGCTCACTGAGGATCAGATCAAGGTAATTGCGGAGGCAGCGGACGCGCAATGACACGGATATGGCTGGTGATTGCGGTTATGTGCGCGGCCTGTGCGCCGGGACTGGCGGCGAATGACGACCTGATCTCCAACGGCGGGTTCGAGAACGGACTCGACCGATGGACCGCGTGGGGTCGCAACGCCGACCTGATAACCGTCGATTCCAAGATTGCGCACTCAGGGAAGAGCTCCGCGCGCGTCCAGGCCGGGCACAACGCGCTCTGTGTCGATGTGCCGATGCAGGCCGAGCAGGCGTACGAGATTCGATTCTTCTATCGCCTCGGAGGCGCGAACCCGAACGCGCAGGTCGCGCTCAACTACAACGCAAAGGGCGGCGGGCACCGCAGCGCCGGGTCCAAGGTGATTGCTATCCTTCCAGGCAAGGCGGATTCCTCGGGCTGGACGGAGATTCGCGAGCCGTTCATGCCGCCATCGAGCGCGGTTTCGTGCCAGATTGCGTTCGAAGCGAAGGGCGAGACGGTTCTGTGGCTGGACGATATGTCGGTCACAAAGGTGGCGCGCCCGCCCGGGCTGAAACCGCCTCCCGCGCCGTGGGATGGCCTGAAGCACCGGACGAAGGACCCTCTTTTCAAGGAGATGCTCACGGACAAGCCCGGCGGCTATACGATGGTGGCCTGGACGCCCAATCTCAACGTCAAGAACCTGCCGGAAGCCCGCAAGAAGGACTTCCCCAACGCTGCGAGCTGGGAAATGGAGGTCGAGCGCAACTACATAGAATCCGCTCGTAACGGACTGGGTTACATGGACCTGCCCGGCGCGGCACAGGAGAAATCCGGCCCGAGATCAGCGGCGTTTCACAAGGAGCTGTACGACAAGTACGGCGTGAAGTTCGACGTGTGGACGGAGGGCAGCGGATCGGTGTCGGCCGCGATCAAGGCCGGCGCCCAGCTTCTGAACCCGAAGGCGAGCGCAAACGGCGCGAAGCGGCGCGTTTCTCTCGTGGACCCGCCCTACGTCGAAGCCCAGGAGAAGATCCTTACAGAGCTTGCCACGTCTCTGCGCGGGCAGCCGTTCGTGGGGGTGTACCTACGGCAGAGACGAGCCGGTGATAGGCTTCCCCGAAGGGGTCGCCCGACCAGTGGGGGCCTTACGGTAAGCAGATGCGCGAGGAGGTGCTCAAGGGGTTCGGCTTCGCGGCGCCGGCGCCGAACGACCCGTCCTTCGAGAACGATCCCAAGAAGCCGCTGCGATGGATCGCCTACAACCGGTGGGCTTCGGAGAAGTGGGCGGCCAGCCGGGCCCGGCTAAGCAAGGCGATCCACGAGGCCGACCCCAAGGCGGTCTACAGCCCCGCCGACTACTGGTTCATGAGCGGGTTCAGGCCCTTCGACTATCCGTCGCTGGCGGCGTGCACCGACCTCTTCGACATCGACCCCTACGCGAGCTCGGCGGAGCAGCGGCGCGGGCGCGGGGTCTACAATCACGGGTTCGGAGCGAAGTTCATGTCCGACCTGACGGGCAAGCCCGTGCGCATTATCGCGCAGGCGTTCGACTACGCTGGCTACACGATGAGTCCCCAAGACCTGCGTGAATGGCTCAGCGATGCGCTGCGCTGCGGCGCTTCGGCGATCTGCTACTACCAGTTGGACAACCCGGAGTATACCGCGCCCGACCGCTGGGCGATGATGCTGCATCTATCGAAGGTGATCTCGACTATGAACCGCGTCGCGCTGCCGCGGGATGCGGACACGGCGGTGCTCTACGCGTCGTATACGCACATGAGCATGGGCGCATCGACGGATGGAGATCAGATCTACGCCGCTCACGCGCTGATCGGCGAGATGGTGGGGTCGTGGTTCAAGTTTATCTCCGATTCCCAGCTCGACTCAGGGCAGCGCACGCTCAAGGGCTACAAGGCCGTCTATCTTCCCATAGGCAAGTACATTACCCCTGCCACGGCGAAGGAGATCGAGGACTATGTTCGTGGCGGCGGGGTGCTGGTCTGTGGCGACGCCGAGGCGTTCGGGTGTGATCTCAAGGGCAATGATACGAGCCGGACCCGCGAGCGGATACTCGGCATACACGTGGACGGTCCCGCGAATGCCGGCAAGCTGCTCTTCTCGCCGGACTTCAGCGATGGCACCAGCGGCGTTATCGAGCTTCCTGTGTTGGACGAGGCCGGCGCGCGGGCTGTCACCGTCGCCGGCGACGACGCCACGGTGATCGGGTGCTACCCAGATGGCGATCCCGCAGTCGTGCTGAACAGGCTCGGTAAGGGCGAGGTCATCACGTTCGCGGCAAACCCGTTCTCGCCCGAAGTCACCGTGGAGCAGACACGGTGGCCGGAGGTGTTCAAGATACTGCAGACCCGCTTCGGCTGCAGAGTGGACAGGCCGATATGGCGCTTTGTGCTGCCGGATATCGGCGGCAAATGAGGCTCCGCTGTTCCGGGATTTTGGTGATGCACGGCAGTTGCGTTACCGCTTCGTCTGCGGGCTTGATGAGGGGTCGGACCCTACGCAGATCCGAAATCCCGGAACAGCGGTGGAGATATGTTGGAGGATAGTGTGGTTCGATATCTGATCTTGGTTTGTGCAATAGGGGGGATGTGTTCGATGGTGAGTGCGAGTGAACGGCCGGGGACGATTGGCGTGTACTGCAGGCTGACGAATGTGGTCAAGTCGCCGAGTCAGCTTCGGGACACGATGAAGCGGATGAAGGCGGCGGGGATAGACTTCATCATTCCGTCGGGGAAGGGCACCTCGGGACAGGTCAACTGGGACTCGAAGGTCGCGCCCAAGGAGATGATCGGCGACGCGGAGTATATGGCGAAGGTCGTCAAGTACGCGCACGCTGCGGGGCTGAAGGTATTTCCCACGTTCTGCGTGTGCCCGGAGGGCGGGGAAGGCAGGCTGGATGCCGTATTGGAAAGGAACCCTTCGTGGGCGTGGTTCGCCGACGGCGAGCGGCGCGGCTACATCGACCCCGGCAATCCCGACGCGAGGCGATACGAGACATCGCTGATGGCCGAACTTGCGGCGAACTACGACATCGACGGCATCAGCCTCGACTACCTGCGCTGCCCGAACCGGATCGGCTATACCGACACCGGCAGGGCGGCGATGCTCAAGAAGTATGACGTCGATCTGGCCAAGGTCGTGGACATCGGCTCGGAGACGCTCGATACCGAGGGCGGTAAGAAGGCGATTGGGGCGGTGCACGCCTCCGCTCGCACTAACCCTGTCTGGCCGAAGTGGAAGAAGTGGCGCACGGATCAGCTCAACACGTTCATGCGCGAGATTCGCGCGGCGGTCGATAGGGCCAAACCGGGGCTGCCCATATCGAGCTACGTGTGGGGTTACCATACCTATACCGGCAACTACGAGACCTGCCAGGACTGGGTGACGTGGATCGACAAGGGCTGGCTGAACTGGATCAATCCCTCGGGCTATCGCTACGACGACAAGGCGTTCCTCGAGGCCGCAAAGCTCAACCGCGCGCACGTGCCGAAGGGGTTTCCGTTCTACGTCACCATCGGCGTTCTGACCAGCCACGGCAAGCTCAACTCGGCGGCTGAGATCGAGCACCAGATGCAGATGGCGCGCGACTGCGGTGCCGAGGGGCTGGTCTTCTTCACATGGGAGTCTCTGGAGCCGTTTATTGACGGGGTGGCGCCGGAGATTCGCGCCTGGGCGAAGGAGTAACCGCAATGTTGCGGCATCTGGGCAACCTGAGCCTGATTGACTGGGCTATTATGATCGTCGCGGTGGTCTCGCTGCGGCTTGTCAGCCTGAGCACCCGGCGCTATGTCAAGGGCGTCACGGACTTTCTATCCGCGAACCGCCTGGCAGGACGCTATCTGCTGACCATAGCGGGTGAGATGGGCAACTTCGGCGTCGTCACGTTCATCGCCCAGTTTCAGGTGCTGTGGGCGTGCGGCCTGTCGCCGCAGTGGTGGCTCAACTTCTCACTGCTGACCGGCATGATCATAGTGTTGACAGGCTGGGTCTACTACCGCTTTCGCGAGACGCGCGCGCTGACGATGGCGCAGTTCCTGGAGATGAGGTACTCCAGACGGCTGAGGATCACGGCCGGCATCATCTGCTGGATCAGCGGAGTTGTCAATTTCGGCATATTCCCCGCGGTGGCTGCGAGGTTTTTCATCTACTTCTGCGGGATCCCCGACACCATTCACCTGTGGGGCATGGCCTTTCCGACAATCGCCCTCGTGATGTTGGTCGATCTGGGGCTTGCGCTGTCGTTTGTGAACATGGGCGGCCAGATCTCGGTGATGATCACGGAGTGCGTGCAGGGGATGTTCTGCTGCTTCGCATTCATAGCCGTATGCGCAACTGTGTTGATCAAGATCCACTGGGGGCAGATGGTGACCGCGCTTGAGATGGCGCCGGCCAATCAATCGATGCTCAATCCCTTTCACACCGGCGGAGTGCACAACTACAACATCTGGTACTACCTCATAGGTTTCTTTGGCGCTTTCTACTCCTACATGTCCTGGCAGGGTGGGCAGGGCTTCTTCTCGTCCGCGCGCACCCCTCACGAGCAGAAGATGGGCAACGTCATCGGGATCTGGCGCGGCATTCCGAAAGCACTGATGGTTACGCTGCTTGGCCTCGCCACGATTGCGATCATGAGACTGCCGGAGTTTGCCAACACCGCACATGCCGCGGCGCAGCAGTTGAGCCGGATCCCTAACGAGTATATCCAGGGCGAGATGCGCGTGCCGATCGCAATGGCGAACTTCCTGCCGATTGCGGTCAAGGGGCTTCTGGGCACGATCTTCCTGTTCTTCTCATTCACCTGCCATGACACCTACATGCACTCCTGGGGCAGCATCTTCGTTCAGGACGTCTACATGCCCATAAAGAACAAGGTCCTGAGTCCCGAAGAGCACATCAAGCTGCTGAGGTGGTCGATCACAAGTATCGCCGCGATCGCGTTCGTCTGGAGTCTGCTATACCAGCCGACCGAAGACATCCTCTTCTTCTTCGCGATAACCGGTACCATCTGGGCCGGAGGCTCGGGCGCATTGATCGTAGGCGGGCTTTACTGGAAGAAAGGCAATACCGCGGCGGCCTACACCGCTCTCATCAACGGCGCGACCCTCGGAGTCACAGGCTTGACAGTTTCCAAGATCTACAAGGCGGTGCTTAGGCACGACTTCCCAATCAACAACCAGTGGATACTGTTCATCGCCATGGTGAGCTCAGCGATCCTCTATGTCATTGTCTCGCTGGCGACACATCGCAAGTACGGGAACTACAATCTCGACCGCATGCTGCACAGAGGCGAATACCTGCTGGAATCCGATCACGAGCACGAACACGACAAGGTGAAGATGACCGGATGGACGGCGCTTGCCGGAGTTACCAAGGAGTTCAGCCGGCCCGATAAGCTCCTGGCGATGGCGCTTGTCACGTGGAACGGCCTGTGGTTCCTGTGGTTCGTGGGGTTCAACATCGCAAATCTCTTCTTCCCGATAGGTGACAGGGCTTGGGCGATGTACCACTTTGTGCATACGCTGGTCATCCCCGCGGCGCTGTGCGTGCCGACGGCGATATGGTTCACGGTGGGCGGCGTGATGGACATCAGGGCCCTGTTCAGGCGGCTTGCCACCGCCGTGCGGGACCCCACCGACGACGGCCGCGTCGAGCACGTTCCCGAAGCTGTGATTCCCGAGGCTGTACCGGAAGCCGGGACTGAGGAAGCGCCGGTCTAGTCCACGATATTGTCCTTCACGATATGCCCGTCTTTCGGATCGTAGACGATGGGCTTGGCGGTGCAGTGGCGGATGATGTTGTCCTTGATGATCCACTTGACGCAGTTCCTGCCCAGCGCAAGGCCCGATTTGCACTTCACTGAGTCCGATGCCCAACTGAAGATCTGGTTGTTGGTGAATGTGAAGGCGTGGGCGTCGTGGGCCTCGACTGCGTTGAACTTGCCCGACGCGCCTTCGGAGTTGGTGTGGATCGTGTTGCCGGTGATGATGTTGAGCTGGCCCCCGGCGATGAAGATGCCGGTCTGCTGGCTCTGCTCGAAGCGGTTGTTCTCGATTCGATTGAAGTTCGCGCCGGGGCCGAGTTGGAGGGCAATGCCGTTTCCCCAGTGATAGTTCATCGTGTAGGTTCCGGCTGACGAGTGGTCGAGCCGCGCGCCGGTCTTGGGATCGCGGCCCGGTCCGCGGCCGAGCTGGTTGCCGGTGATGTAGAAGTCGTTGTTGTACGCGCTGTAGATCTGGTCGCCGTTGTTGTTGGTCAGCCAGCAGTTGCTGATGGTGTTGGATGAGAACGGCTTGGCGGGGTTGCCCTCGTAACGGACGCCGGACTCGGCAAAGCAATCGATGTGGCAGTAGTCGATCACGTTGATGCCGGACCACTCCCCATTGCGGTAGACGATCCCGGAGCCGGTCTTGGCGTCCTTGTCGCCCTGGATTGTCAGGCTGTGGACGCGGCAGTTCCAGCAGCTTCCGTCGAAAACGATCGCGTCGCCGCCACCTTTGCGCTTGATCACCGTGCTCCATCCGCTGCCCTCGATATTGACCTGGCTCTTGGACTTGAAAACCAGAGGTTCGGATATCTCATACGTGCCGGGTTCGAGAGTGATAATCCCGCCGTCGGTGGGCATTGCCTTGACCGCCGCGATCAATCCCGCAGCGTCGGAGACTCTCCACGCGCGCGGGCTCTCGGCGAACGATGTCGTGCATGTCGCGCAGAGCGCGAGCGCTGCGGCGATGAGTTGTGTCAGTGTCATGGACGCCCCCCAGGATCAGCTTTGCATAATAGCTTACTACATTTCCCCCACAACGCAAACAGAGCATGGTATACTGAAAACATGAGGTACTCATGCGCATTAGTAATACTGTGCCTGATCGCATCCGCGTTCGCCGCCACCGCCAGGTACCGTGGTCGCGATTGACCAGGACAACAACTTCATCCTCAACGGCCGGCCGTTCTTCCCACTCGGGATGAATCCCGGGCCCGAACCGGATACGCTCTGGCGCGACGGCACCAGCGCCTGGGCGGAGCTGGCGAGAGGCGGGATCAACTTCTTCCGCACCTGCCACCACCACTCCACCTGGACGGCCGACGATGAGCAGGTTTTCATTCAGCAGATGCAGAAGGCCGAGCAATATGGCCTCTACGGTTACGTCGCCCTGCGGGACCTCAGCGTGCCGCTGCCGGAGTATCCCGACCGCGAGATCAACCTCCGCCGCGTCATTTCAACCTACAAGGACGGCCCGGTGCTGTTCTGGAAGGACGCGGACGAGCCCTGCTGGGGCGGAGTCTCGATTCCGGGCCTCATAGACGGTTACAACATCATCAAGGAACTCGACCCCGATCATCCGGTGCTGATGAACCATGCGCCGCGCAATGAGGTCGATGAACTGCGCCAGTATTGCGTCGCGTGCGATTCCACAGGCTGCGATATCTACCCCGTCTCCATTCCGATGGGCAAGAACAGCCGACTGCCCAATACCGAGATCAGCGTCGTCGGCGACTACACCCTGCGCATGAGGGATGTTGTCTACGACCAGAAGCCCATCGTCATGGTGCTGCAGATCACCTGGAGCGGCGTCCTGCCTCCGTACGAGATGATTCGACCGACGTTCTACCAGCAGCGCTACATGACCTATCAGGCCATCATCGACGGCGCCAAGGGGCTGGCGTGGTTCGGCTCGCTGACGGGGCTCAATGAAGAGGACGCGCCCTATGGCTGGAACTGGACCTACTGGGTGGACGTGATCAAGCCGCTGCTGGAGGAGATCAAGGCCGGCTCCGAGCTGAATCGAGTTATCTGCGCGCCGACGCACGATCCCGTATTGGGCGTTGCCGGCGCGAGCGACGTGGAGTACCTGGCGCGGCTGCTCGACGGCCGGCTCTATCTTCTCGGATCCAAGCGCGAGTCGGCGACGGCGAACGTCAGCTTCTCAGGATTGCCCGCCAACGCCGAGGCCGAGGCGCTGTTCGAGAACCGTGCGCCGCTGAGCATCACCAACGGCACGCTCACGGACAGCTACGATGCGGACGCGATCCACGTCTATCGCATATACGACCCCGTGATGGAGTCGAACTACGATCAGGACACCGTGTCCGACCCCGGCGCGGGCACGTATCCGCTGCCGCAGGGCTGGAGTCTGAGCAGCGCCCTGACGAACCCCGACAGGTGCGGGGTGGTCGAGAGCGGCACGGAGTTTGCGCCCGAGCCTGCAGAGCCGACGCTCGCCCGCTGCGTGAAGTTCCACGATCCCGCCGGCAGCACCGGCAACGCTCAGCTATATCGCTCATTCCCGGCCGCGACGACCGGCGTGGTGACGGCGCGATTCGACGTGCGTCTCAGCCAGACGAATTCTGCATTCCTGTGCCGGCTGACCAACAGCGGGTCGGTGAGCAACTACTCCTCGTTTGCGACGCATCTCGTCTTCGAGGGCGCGACTCCGTGGGCCAGTGACGGCGCGCCGGGCACGATTTCGTATGAGACGGAGCGCAACGCGATCAAGTGGGTCAACAGCGGGGCCACCTACGAGCCCAACAAGTGGTATACGGTGCGCATCGAGGCCAATATGGACACGGCGAAGTTCAGGATCTACTTCGGGCCGCGCTCCAGGCCGCTGACCGAGATCACGCCCTACGACGGCGTGCCGTTCATCGTCAACGCTGCCACCGGCGAGCACGTGACTGATGTTCAGAAGATCTGTTTCGGCACGTCGAGCCTGACCACCGACGCCGAGGGCGTGGCATATATCGACAACGTCCGCATCGAGGGGCCGGTGCAGATGCCCGAGCCGCAGAACAACGTGGTCTCTCAGGCACGGACGGCCCCCAAGGGCAGCGCGGTCCAGCTCAACGGCGCGATAGTGACCGGTGGAACGGACCAGTTGGGCCGGCCGTTTTTCTACGTTCAGGACGACGCCCCCGGCGGGGCGGGCCTGCGAGTGCGCATGAGCGGCGTGACGGTGCATGAGGGCGACCGGGTCAACGTGGCCGGCACGATGGCGCAGGTCACGGACAACGGCATCGCAGTCAGGAACAACGGCGAGCGCGAGATCGCGGCGTCGCAGGTGACCGTCATCGGCACCGGCGCGACCACTCCACCGCCGGTCTACCTTCGCAACTCCAGCGTCGGCGGCGGGTTCTTCGGGGAAATGGAGTACGTGGACTCCACCTACGGCTACTGGCCGCAGTTGAAGGGCGTCTGGCCCTACAGCCAGTTCGGGAACGGCAAGGCGCAATACAGCCTCTCGCCAAACTCGTATTCGCCGCTGTTCAACGTGGGCACGCTGGTGACGGTATCGGGGCGGGTAACGAAGATGTGCAAGGACTTCGCTTCGGGCCACACCGATAACGACTTCTACATCGACGATGGGACGGTCACCCACGACGGCTGGTACGATCCGGACGCATACGGCGGCGATGAGGCCGATCACCCGCGCGGCATCAGAATCCGAATGCCCGTTGACATCACGGCTCTGCCCGGCTATGGCGACATCACGGGCGCCTACGTCAGCGTTACCGGGATTGCCGGCGCGATCTCCGCGAGTGACATCGTCTCCAACTCCGGCATACGCAACGTCGCGCTGGTGCGGGTACGGAACGCGGCGAGGGACATCAAGATCATCGAGCCGGCAGGAAGCCCTTCGGATCGCCGGTTCGACGTAATCACCTTTAGCTGCCCCGGCGCGCCGGACAAACACGTGTGCCAGGGGCAGTTCGACGCGCTGAACTGGGTCAGCGGCAATGGGCATTACCTGGCTATGGGCTCAAGCGCCCATAAGTCCGAGGTCGACGGCAGTGCAAACAACCTGGCCGTCTACTACAACAGCCTCAACGACAACTGGACGACCGTCACGGGCGCTGGGAGGGCTGACGAGATCTGGAGCTGGTGCCAGCAGCAATTCACTGATGGCGGAATTCCGCAGTGGATCGTCGTGAATGAGATCTCTGCAAGCCAATGGCAGAACAGCCAGACGTATCGCACGTGGGTAGCCGACGTCGTCGAACGTCTGCATAACACCTACGGCTTCGCGATCATCCTGTGCGCGCCGTTTGCCACTCCCGGTGAGAACGACTCCGACTGGCAGGCCGTTTCGGCCTATGCCAATATCGGCGCGGAGTGTTACCTGAGCGGCCAGGAGATCAACTCCAGCGGCAACTCGATCTCCTGGTGCCAGTCGCAGTATCAGAGCACGATGGACCACTACGCCGCTCGCGGCGTGCCTGCCTCGAAGGTGTTCCTGGTCGAGCACTTCGGTCAGACGGTCAGTGGCGCCAATTGGGGTCGCGCGGGGGTATCCTACGCGGACTGGGACAGCGCGATCCACGCTCGCTGTGTCGCGGCGCACAACGTCGGGTTCGCGGGATTCGTGAGCTACGGCTGGGGTTCCGACGACATGCTGGCCTCGGATGCCGACATGATCCACTTCGAGCAGACCTACAGCCAGGAAACCCTGCCGTAGCTGGCGAGTGCGGAGTGCGGAATGCGGAACGCCGCCGCCAACTCACAACCCTGGGTTGCGGGATTGCGTGGCGGTGACGTGTCATCGTGTCATGCTGAACTTGATTCAGCATCCATCACCTTGTCATGCTGAACTTGATTCAGCATCCAGACCGCGGCGATTCTACACTATCTCTTCAGACAGAGCAGCATCCCCTGGCCGGCCGCAAGCCAGCAATCTTCGCCTCCCCACGCACCGATACCGCCGGTATATTGGTTCACCTTCTGAATCTGCCCATCTTCCTTGAACTTAACCCAGAATGGCGTGGACTTGTGCAGGTCCTTGTTCACCACCATCACAAACGGCTGCCCTCCCGGCCCCTCGAACTCGCCGACAAGAAGGTTGTCGCCAGTTACGGATTTCAGCAGCTTGCTTGTCTCGATTCCCGAACAGCCCGACGGGACATCGGGGTAGTGGAACACGTTTATGCTCTTGAGTGTGATGTAGACCGGGCCCAGGCACTGGATCTGCAGATTGACATCGCGCAGCATGTCCCAGGTTGGCGTTTTGTGCCCGAACGCATCGATTGGGGATAGACGATAGTTGCCTCTATATCTCCCAAAGTAGGTGAAGTAGCTAATGCCGCGACCGCCGTAGGCCAGAGTCGTATATGCCTGAAAACGGAAGCCCGCCGGTGTGGGCTCGGCATAGTTGAAGTGCGCGCAGGACAGCACGGTGTTCCAGAAAGGCAGGTTGTGTCTAGCGATGCCTTGCGCATGGATTCCAGATTCTGGAAGTAGCCATCCCGCAGCAGTCCCATCGTCCATTAGTGCGTAGTGGTCGTAGCTGAGGAATTGGGGCTGGACGGTTTTGACGAACAACTCAACATAACTCATCATACGTCGCGGCGCCATACCATTCGGCAGGCGCATAGTTGGGCAATAGATTGATGTAAGTAAGCGCGTTCGGAGCGGCCTTCTTGTATGCCGCCACCCACTTTGCCAAGTCCTGGGAACACATCTGCCGCCGGCTCGTCGCGCAGACTATAGCCATACACGGCCTTGTGGTCGCCCACGCGCTTCACTATAGCTTCTACCCGCCGATCGATCTTCAGCCTGATCTAGTTGCGCCTCGGCATCGCTAACGTTGCCATACACCAGGCACTGGAGACCTGCCTTGCTAACCGCATCCAGGTCCTCCGCGTGCGCGAACCCGGCCAGGTTGAACCCGCACTCGCGAATGTCGTCGAGCGCGTCCGGATCGCTTGGCACGCCGTCCCACGGCATAATGGCAAACTCACTTGGTTTCAGCATAGGTTTCTCCGCTGTTGCCGCGATTGTGGTTGTAGCCAGGATCGAGATCAGGCTGGCTGTCACTGCCATCAAAAACACTATCTTTCTCACGATCTACCTATCCTTTGCGCGCGGACTAGCTATCGAAGAGTCCAACACTTCGTGCCCTTTCGTAGTTCCCGGATTCAGCGCTTGAGCAGGGAGCCCAGACGTAGGACTCGCGAACGAACACATCCGCGCCGCAGATCTCCGTGGTGGTCTTTATCCTGGCTGTCAAGAGATTCATAAGCTCTCGTGCTCCAACAGTATCTCCTGGTTTGAGACCCAGCTTCTGCAGAACCCGCAGATCCTTCAGTTGGTCCCTGGTATAGATCCATATGCACATGTGCTTGTCCGGATCGTAGGCCGGGCAGGGATCGCATACCATACAACAGCCTTCATTGAGCGTAACAGGTATGTCGGGGTTGTCCCGCATCTTAACGAGTATCTCGTGCAGATTGTCCACATCGAGCGGATTCTCAAGATCGCCCAAACCATAGTGGCACATCAGACACATCAGGTGGTGCGGCCTTATAAACAGCCTGTCCGCTTGCTCTATTGCCTTGCAGGACTCCGCCTTGGCTTTGCGCACTTCCTCTTTGTTCTTATAGGCAGAAGTGAGTAGGGCCCGCAACCTAATAGGTCCTCTCCGAGGTCCCAACATGCGTCCAGGGAGTAGCATTTCTCCCCGCCCTTCTCGCGAGTCTGTCTGTAGTAGTCGGTCCGAGCGTACTCGCACACAGGCCAATCCTGAGACAGCTCGAAGTCCTGGTAGCATATTCCTTTGAGGCTCTCTACCCTGAGGAACAGCAAGCCGCAGCACATCTATGGCTGGGTGTACTGTGTTTGGGCGGATGTCGAGCCTGCAGAGAACCTCCAGGTCTTTGGCTCTATTCGCGTAGTCTGCCCTGCGCGAAAAGAAATCCTCCGGGAGCGCAGCGTGACATTCCGAGTATATGTCCAGGTAATGCGAACGCGCCAGGTCAAGGTCCGCGGTCAGTTTGAGTTGTATGAACGGATCGGAGCGAATCGCCTCCCGTATCGCATCCGTCACGACGCTTCCGCACGGAGGTCTCTGAGCGCCGGCTGCCGCGCACATGGCGCAGAGCAGATGGTGAGCTCTCAGCTCGAACACTTCTTCATCAGCACGCATCTTGAACAGACCCCCTCAGGGTGAACTACATTGCGACTCATACGGTTTCCTCCGACGAAGATGAGTCGGCTTGCGGAGTGCCGGCCTGCCCCTTCTCCCTGGGGCTATCGCATTGTCTATCGTCCGAGCGCAGGCTGCTGAGCCTTAAGGCCGTGCCACTCGTGAATGCGCCGCCGCCGCCACAAAACCCTGGGGGTACATGGTAGTGTCGCTTGTCGCTGCGTGCCTGCGCTCTTTCGGGATTTCGGATGTCCACCGGCCCAGCCTCTCTACGGGCCTTGATACGAAGCGCCGGGCCCTGCGAGACGAAAGAGCCCAAATCCCGAAACTGGGACTGTGCGACCTGGGGTTCGGGATTTGGGCTGATCGGACGGCACAGGCGGCACGCTTCGACCCCACTCCTCGTACGGCCAGGCCGCGACCACGCACGAAATCCCGAACCAGCGCACTCCTTGTCATGCTGAACTTGATTCAGCATCCAAGAGCCCCACGCGCTCTTTCGGGATTTCGGATGTCCACCGGCCCGGCCTCTCTACGGGCCTTGATACGAAACGCCGGGCCCTGCGAGACGAAAGAGCCCAAATCCCGAAACTGGGACCGTGCGACCTGGGGTTCGGGATTTGGGCTGATCGGACGGCACAGGCGGCACGCTTCGACCCCACTCCTCGTACGGCCAGGCCGCAACCACACACGAAATCCCGAACCAGCGCACTCCTTGTCATGCTGAACTTGATTCAGCATCCAAGAGCCCCGGGCGGCACGCTTCGACCCCACTCCTCGTACAGGCCAGGCCGCGCGGATGTACCAAATCCCGAACCAGCGCACTCCTTGTCATGCTGAACTTGATTCAGCATCCAGGCCGCGAGTGGAGGGCTGCGAATCCCGCCCGCCAAAAAGTCCTGGAATAAGTACCCCAGGGTTGTGAGGTGGTGGCGGGTGACACGTGGCGGGGGCGGCGGGCAGCCTTGACAACCAGGGGGATAGTGATAGAATACTGACCGAGCAAGGCGGCGCTAGGTGCTCTGACTACTACCCCGGGCGCTGCTTTCGCTCTCCAATGCTGTCGGGCGGCTACTGGGTAAGGGATAGCACGTACGGAAATGAGATCTGCCCAGAGAATATCTTCTGGGGCCCCGTGCCTCAGTGAGGGGTATACGCGATGCAGCGCATCGTACATCATAGATTATCGCGAGGTGTCATCATGAACGCACGAGTGATCGCACTACTGGGCCTTGCATTGGCCGTCTGCCCGCTCGGCGCGCTTGGCGAGCCAGCCACGGGCTCGACTCCCTCTCCACCCAGTCTCTCAGGACTGCTCAGCGACGACCTATCCACGCGGGAACGTACCCTGCCATGACCTGCTCAAGGCGCGCACCACCTGCATCGAGGATCTGATAGCTCTTGCCCAGCGCGAAGACCTCGACAAGACAGAGGGGGGACCAATCTACTCGGCAGTCGTGCTGCTGGGCAGACTGCGGGCGACCGAGGCGGTCCCGTTTCTCTCCAAGCGCATATCGTACCTTCCCCCGCTGTATGGTGGTGTCTTCAGAGGTACGCCGGCAGCAATGGGAACATACTATCCCTGCGCGGTTGCTCTTGCCGAGATCGGCGAGCCGTGCCTGTATTCCATGGACTACGTCATACGTATGGGCGAGACGAAGCTGGAGCGCGATCTCGCGGCGTGGGTGATGATGCAGGTAGAAGGCAAAGATGTCGCGCTGTACAGATTGGACGCCTTAACGAAGAAGCCGTACGTGAAGAACTACGAAGAAGCCAAGGACTTCATTGCGAACTACAAGCCTGTTCTCCGTCATCCATTGATACCCGCAGCCCGTTGGGAACAGATGGAGCATTCCAAGCCTGACAGCCCGACCAAAGCAGATAGCCCGAAGAACGCGAACTGAACAGGGCTTCGGCTGCTCCTATGCTTCGCGACGAAGTGCGTGAGATGGCGGCGGGTCGGGTCGAGGGTCGTCAGGGCCAGCGGATGGGCCGCCCTTCGATACGCGCGCTCCGCGCGCTACTCAGGGCTCACGGATGTGTCAGCGTGCGGCGGACGGCGGATTGCCAGGCGGCGTAGAGGGCGGCGGCGTGGTCGCGGGGCATGGTCGGCTTGAACGCTCGGTCGATCCGCCGGCAGGCGGCGATTTCGGCGGAGTCGGTCCAGTAACCGAGCGCGAGGCCGGCGAGGTAGGCCGCGCCCAGGGAGGTCGTTTCGATCACGCTCGGGCGGATCACGTCAACGCCGAGCATGTCCGCCTGGAACTGGCAGAGGAAGTCGTTTGCCGCCGCGCCGCCGTCGATTCTGAGGCTCCGCACCGCCAGCCCGGAGTCGCGCTGCATCGCCTCCAGCACGTCACGGGTCTGGTAGACACATCGCCTCAAGCGCCGCGCGGACGAGGTGATTGGCCGTGTGCCGCGAGTGATGCCGTAGATGCTGCCGCGCGCGTCCTGGTCCCAGTGCGGCGCGCCCAACCCGACCAGCGCCGGCACGAAGTAGACCCCGGCGTTGTCCGATACGGCTCGGGCCATCCGCTCGGAGTCCGACGCGGACGGCAGGATTCCCAGGCCGTCGCGCAGCCACTGGATCGCCGCGCCCGCGATGAACACCGCGCCCTCGAGCGCATAGACCGGCTCGCCTCTCGCTCCGCAGGCGATGGTGGTGATCAGGCCGTGATCGGAAATGGGCCGCGCCGCGCCGGCGTTGAGAAGCGCGAAGCTGCCGGTGCCGTAGGTGTTCTTCATCGTGCCCGGCTCGAAGCACGCCTGCCCGAAAAGCGCCGCCTGCTGATCGCCCGCGATCCCCGCAATCGGGATTCCCGCCGGCAAGCCGGAACCGTCGGCTGTGTGGCCGAACGAGGCCCGATGACGGCTTCACCTCGGGCAGCATGGCGCGCGGGATGCCGAAGAGGTCGAGGATTTCGTCGTCCCAGGCGAGCGTGTCGATGTCCAAGAGCATCGTGCGGGAGGCGTTGGTGAAGTCTGTTGCGTGGACCGCCCCGCCGGTGAGCTTCCAGAGCACCCAGGTGTCCGTCGTGCCGAACGCAGAGCCTGCCCGCTTTTGCCTTCTCCAGCGCGCCGGGGACGTTTCGCAGGATCCACTCGACCTTGGTCGCCGAGAAGTAGGCGTCGAGCGGGAGGCCCGTTCTTGCGACAGATGAGATCGGCCTGATCCCGCAGTTCGTCGCAGCGCGGGGCCGTGCGGCGGCACTGCCAGACGATGGCGTTGTGGATCGGCTCGCCGGTGTCCCTGTCCCAGACGACCGTCGTCTCGCGCTGGTTGGCGATGCCGATGCCGGCAATCGAGGCCGCCGGGACTTCCTGAAGGACGGCCTGAACTGCCGAGCACGCGCTTTGCCAGATCTCCGCCGGGTCGTGCTCGACCCAGCCCGGCTGGGGGAAGCACTGCGGGAACTCGCGATAGGCCGAGGCGAGCCGGGCGCCGCGCTTATCGTAAACGATTGCGCGGCTGCCGGTCGTGCCCTGGTCTATCGCGAGGATATGCCGCATGTCTGGTCTCCGTAGGCCGCCCTTCGATACGCTCGTGCCTCGCTACTCAGGGCTAGCGGTCTAGCCGATCTCTCCGTAGGCCGCCCTTCGATACGCTCGTGCCTCGCTACTCAGGGCTAGCGGTCTAGCCGATCTCTCCGTAGTCCGCCCTTCGATACGCTCGTGCCTCGCTACTCAGGGCTAGCGGGGTGCGAGATTTGGAAGAACCGAACAGAACTGCCCTTATCGATCCTAGCGCGTCCCCGGCCAGGGCGTGTGCTGGAAGAAGTGCCAGCCGCCGAGGCGTTCGGGATTGCCGGGGTCGTCGGCGAGAAGCTCGCGGTAGTTGGCCGAGGCCTTCTTGAACGCGTTCGCGTATTGCTCGATGACCTCGGGCCGGTAGTGCTTGAACCACGGGATGTGATAGACGCGCTTGCCGATGCCCTCGCTGATGGGCAGGCTGCCCTCGGGCTGGCGGACGTCGCGGTCGGAGTTCGCGATGCGGGTCGGTTTGCCGTGGCCGTAGACATCGCAGGTGTTGAGCAGCGGATGCAGGTGCAGGGCCGAGTTGCAGCCGGGCTACGCCGTGCAGCCCTCGGCGCGGACGGCCTCGCAGAACCGCGTCACTGAGAGCCCTTCGAGCTCCTCGGGAACGTAGATGCCCGTGCGCGGCATACCATCCGCCCATCGTGGAGCCGGAGCCCTTATCGGGCCGATGCGCCCGAATGCCGGGCACGCCCTCCAGCAGGTCCCAGAAGTAGTTCATCGCCTTCTGAATCTCGATGATGCGCTCGGGATAATACTTGAGCTGAACCCGCCCGACGGCGGAGCTGATCTGGTGCATGCGGTATTTGTAGCCGCCGAGCGGCAGGCCCGGCCCAGGCCTTGAGGTACTCGGTCTCGATCTTGTCCGCGCCGTAGCGCTCGTAGAGGCCGAATGCGGCGGCGCGCTCGTAGATTTCGAGGTCGTCGGTCGTGAGCATTCCCGCCTCGCCGATCGCCAGCGACTTGCCCGACATACAGCGACGCCGCGCCGACATCGCCGATCGCGCCGACCATGCCGGCCCTTGTAGAGCGCGCCCTGAGCGTGGGAAACGTCCTCGATCACCTTGATATTGTGCTTGCGGGCGATCTCCATTATCGGGTCCATGTCGCAGGGGTGGCCGAGGTAGTGAACGACGAGAATCGCCTTGGTGCGGTCGGTGATGCGGTGCTCGATGTCGTTGGGATCGATGCAGAGCGACTTCGGGTCGATCTCGGCGAAGACGACCGTCGCGCCCAGGCTGAACGTCGGGCAGCGCGGAGGCCCAGTAGGTGACGCTCGGGCAGATCACCTCGTCGCCGACTCCGACCTTGCAGCCGAACATCGCGGCGTGAATCGCGGCGGTGCCGTTGTTCATGGCCCAGGGCATACTTCGTGCCCTGCCACTCGGCATATTCGTGCTCGAACTGCATGGTGACGTCCGAGCCGGACATCGCGCCGCGGCGCAGCACTTCCAGACGCGGCGTCTTCATCTTCCTTGGTGATGATCGGCCAGGTGAACATGTCGCCCGGGTCAACACTGACCGATTTCGGGCCTCCGAACAATGCTAGTTCCGACAATTGCGTTTCCCCCATTGGTATAGATGATCGCTCACTGGACGATGCGCAGCGTGAGCGTCTGAGAGCCTTTCTTGCCCGTGCGGTCGGTCGCCACGATCTTGACAGGCACCCTCGGCCCCACGACCGACTTGTCGACCCACGGCGACTTGAGTCTGATAAGGGCGGCGTGCCCGTCCTGGATGCTCCACGTGACCCGCGGCAGCCCCATGTTTGCCACGTACAGCTCGACCTTGGACGGGACGGTGTCGTCCACGACCTCGATGGCGAGGGTTTCGTCCCTGGTCGAGATGGATTCACGCTCGCCTATCGGCACGATCTTGTTGTCGATGATGGCGACCAGCCGGACTATCGGGTCCAGCACATCTCCGCGCTTCTGAAGCACCGACGCGAGCTTGGCGTAGATCGCCGAGTCGTTCGTGAAACGCTTGGGATCGAGGCAGAGCGCCTTGCCCGCGGCCTCGGCGTATTTGGTGAGGTCATTGCGGTTCTCCCAGTAGAGCGCGAGGTCGGCGTAGTCGGCGGCGCTGTTCGGGTTGGCGGCGATTGCCTTCTGAATCTCTTCAAGTGTACGATTCTTGGGCAGCTCGACCGCGTTGGATTCGGGGTCTGGTTCAGGCGCCGCGGGCGGCTCAGGCTGGGCGCTGGTTGGCGCCGGCTCGGGCGCGGATTCGGCGGATGGGGCGCCTTTCCCCATCTCCGGCCACTTGCGGTAGATCGCGCCCATCGGCTGCGATGAATGGCCCGTGATCGACCAGCCCCGCAGCGCGATCTCGGGTTCCCATTCGGACGGTGGGTCGACGAAGAAACTGAACGTGAACGTCGTGCCGCCATCCTTGACAAGCCCGCCCGACTCCCAAACGAGCGCGTGCATGCCGTAGGTCAGCTTGGCGGTCGCGTCCACGACCTCGGTGTACTGCGGCGGGCTCGGCGCGAACACGCCCTTGATGAACGGCTTTGCGTCCAGCGCGAACGACGGCATGCCCCTCTTTGGCGAGAACGCGGTCGTGCGAACGGCGGTCGCATGGAACGCCGGCACCCGCAGCAGCGACTCGAACGCCGGCGGCGTGGTGCCGCCGGCATCACCCGACGCCGACGTGGAGAACTCCAGCCACTTGTACATGTTGGGCGGGTCGGAGAAGTATTGCCGGTTGGCCTTGGCGGTCTTGACCTGCTCGTCGGTGATGAGGCCGTTGACCTGACGAAGGCGCTCGATGGCCTTGTCGAGCTCGGCATCCAAGCGGTCCAGCACCTTCAGGCTCGTCAGCGGCTCGGGGCTCATTATGCACAGCATGCCCGTGCCGGCGAGCTTACCCGTGTCCGACGCGCCGGGCGGCGTGAACGTGACGGACGCCGAATCGCTCGCGGTAACGGCCCATGAGTTGCGTTCGAGTTCGGCGCGGAACGGCCCCGGGTCGAGGGTCGGCAGGCAGATCACCACGGCGGACTTCATTCCGTTCGGATCGGTAGTCAGCGACTTGTCGAACACGACGGGCTGCGGCGGCGACGGCAGGCCCTTGAGGTCGGGCCAGTCGCCGGCGATCTCTGCGAGAGCTTTGCTGGACCTGCTCTGCACCTTCTCGGACAGCTTCGCTTGCTCGCTGGAGATCGCGAGGCCGAAGTCGGCCCCGTCCTTGGGCTGCGCGATCAGCGCGATCTCGAAGCTGGCGGGCGGCCCGCCGAGCGGATAGAGGCTGAACCCGATCTTGTGTTCCCCGTATTGGAAGTGTTCGCCGATCTCCTTGCGCACGAAGCATACTTTGTCGTCGTTTCGCCAGACCTTGCCGAGCTTGTCCGGCTTGAGGTAGTCGAGCGCAAGGCCCCACGTCCAGATGTCCTTGCCGTCGATATTGACGCCGGGGTACCGGCTCTTGGCCCAGGTTCCGATGCGAGCGGCGCGAACGGTGATATCAGGCACCTTGGCCACGACGGCGAGGTCGGTGGGGAAGTTGTTATAGGAGTTGGCGCCGCTGGTGAACTCCGCGCACTTGTAGGTGTTCGCCGGGTCGCCGTACCACATTCGAGTTGTCCACGCCCCGAAGTCGGCCTCGTCGGATATGGCCGGATAGAGCCTCCTGAGCAGCCCCAAGACCTCCTGGGCCTGCGTATCGAGGCGGTCGGCCTGCTCGATGCTGTCGAGACGACCCGCGCTCTGTATGCAGATCGTGCCGGTGGAGGTGACCGTAGCAGTATCCCAGGTCGAGGCGTTCAGGAAGCTGACTGTGCCCTGGTCGGCGGCAAGCACGCGCCTGCCGCGGAACTCCAGCTCCTTTCGAAGCGGGCCGAGGTCGAGCGGCGTCTTGAGGGCGTAGACGACTGCCGACAAGTAACGGTCCGGCACGGCCACATCAGCCCTGGCCTGAGCGGCCAGCGCGACCGTGCAGATGACGGCGATAAACACGGCTGGTATCGAGCGCACGCGCAGAAGCATTCCGACTCGTCCTTTCCTCGAATAAACCCATCAGATTGTAGCACAGGTGAAAGCGGGCTGCCAGCCCTTAGTAAGGCGTGATAACGCCGCTCAGTGTGCCGCTGGGTCCCTTACATGATGAGATGCCGGTTGCCGCCGCGATGTTCCATGTATTGAAGCGGGCCCGCTATCTGTGAGGCCATTCGCGGAGCTGGCGGTCCATGGACTCCTCGAATTCCTCCCACTCCCACTCTCGGGCGGCCTGGGCCAAGCGCCTGCGACGGATGACGAACGCGACGATCACCAGTATCGCCATCCCCGCCCCGCCGAACGCGGCGGCGAACCGCCAGGCTTTCAGAACGACGAACCGCTTCGAGATGCTCCGGTTCCAGTCGGCTACGAACGCGCTCTCCGGCTGCCCCGCCGCTCTGGCGAAGGCCCTATCGAAAGAACCCGTCCTGGCCAACTCGGCGAGGAGCACTCGTGGAGCGTCGCGGCCGCGGCGCTTGACGAGGTATCGTCACGGCGGAGGCGGACTCGGCGTAGGCGAGATCGCTCCTGTCCCTGGGAAACGTCGTCTTGAGATAGGCAAGCGGGATGAGCGTGCCGTCGGAGGCGGCGTTGGCGAGAAGGTTGTTGTCCGAGCCGGGATACTCCTCGGACTCGTATTTGGCCAGTCCCTCGTTCGCCCACAGGGGCAGCTCGCGGGCGTGATCTCCGAGTATGCGGAAGATCACGGCGTGGGTGAGCTCGTGTGCGAGGACCTGCTTCATGGTGACGAACGCGCCGCTGGCGTCGATGGAAACTCGCTCGTCGCCGGAGCGCGCCGTGCCGACGGTGAGATCGTTGTCCAGGCCGCCTTCCTCGACGAACGACTGGTGCCTGCGATAGATCCACAGCGGGATGGGTCGATCCGGCTCGATCCGATAGCCGAGCGCTTTGGATATTCGCACAAGCTCGTCCTCGGCGGTGTCCACCGTAGTCTGCGCGAGGATGGGGCTCTGGGGGTCGTACCGGACGTCGAAATGCGGCGCCTTCATCGTCGCCGTGAGGACGGTCGCGCTTACGGGTACGGCAAACAGCAGGGCGAGGAGAAAGGCAATAGGGAACAGGGAGCAGGGAACAGAAGGGGACATGCGATTCCGGGCCTGTTCCCTATTCCCTGTTCCCTGTTCCCTCATCTTTGACTTTGACAACAAGAAGCGAAATATCATCGTGCGGCTGCTCCGCGAAATCGGTTACGGTCCGAACCACTTTGTCCGCGAGCTCGTCGGCCGAGAGGTGCGAGCTGTCGATCACAAGCTCCTTGAGCCGCTTCATCCCGAACCGCTCGGTGATCCCCGCGTCGATGATGCCGTCGGAGCCGAAAAACACGACGTCGCCGCCTTCGAGTTGCATGTCGGTCTCGCTGTAGTCGGCCTCGGTTACTCCGAGGACCGGCCCGGTCGGCGGGAAGTCCATGCACAGCCCCTTGCGGCACATAAAGACCGGCTCGTGGCCCGCGTTGACAATGCTCAGCCGGCGCGTCTCAGGGCGCAGCCAGCCGTAGACCATCGTTACCATAATATCATGCGGAGTCTCTTTTACGAGCACCCGGTTCGTCTGCCGCATCACTTCGGCGGCCGATTTGGACCCGCGATAGTAGCCGCCGGATATGAATTTGACCGCCGCGACAAGTGTCGCCGCCGCAACGCCGTGACCGCTGATGTCCGCGAGCTTCATCGTGACCACGCCGTCGTCGGGGTAGTATTTGACGCTCCAGTAGTCCCCGCCGACCTCCATCGCTGGAACGAGCCGCCCCGCGAACTCGAAGCCGGGTATCTGCGGGATTACCTTGGGCAGCAGGTGGCTTTGTATGGCCTTGGCGACACGCAGCTCGTTGGAAAGGCTCTCCGCGCGGGTGTGGCGCAGCGTGCGCTTGAGCATATCCGCGCGCGCCTCGATGAACGCGGTCGAGATGATGACCGGCGAAGTGGACGAGTGTGCGTGCATCAGCTTCCGTTGCGTCCATGATCGCGTCGAGCAGGCAGTCGCGGTAGAGTTCGGTGAGGCGGCGGATGTTGAGATGAGGCACGGCCAGGCTGGCGATCTCGTAGGCGGTCTTGTAGATGTCCTCGCGGGCCTCCTCGAAATCGACCAGCGCCTCGCCGTAGCCCAGCAGCAGCTCCCAAACGAGGCCGTCGGCCATCGTGGACGGCTTCTCACCACGCCTGGCCACCTCTCCGAGCCAGAGTTTGTGCGCGCGCTTCTGCTGATATACCTGCGCTTCGATTCCTCTGCCAGCTTCCATGGCGATGCGCTCCCGTTTGTATCATACCCCGGTTGGTGGGCGAAACAGGAGGACTACCGCGCTGTACTCGGTAACTTATTGGCTGGAGGTCGGCACGATGTCGAATGAATCCCAACCGGGTGGGAGAAGTATCTGCCCGGCAAGCCACGCCGGTTTCCTCGCGATACGGCTGAGGAGCCTGGTACACAACCCTGGCAAGATCCTCGCGGGGCTGATCGAAGAAGGGCAGACCGTCGCCGACCTCGGCTGCGGGCCGGGCTTCTTCACGATACCGATGGCGAGACTCGTCGGCGAGAGCGGGCGCGTGATCGCAGTCGATCTGCAGCAGGGCATGCTGGACCGGCTGATGCGGGCGGCGGAACGTGCCGGCGTCGCCGCGCGCGTTCAGCCGCACAAGTGCGAGGCGGACGCGATCGGGGTGAGCGAGCCGGTGGACTTAGCACTTGCGTTCTATATGGTTCACGAAGTGCCAGATGTCGAGCGGTTTCTGGGCGAAGTCGCGGAGATGCTCAAGCCGAGCGGGCGGTTCCTGATAGTCGAGCCGAAGTTCCACGTGTCCGCGGCCGCGTTTGCGAAGACGGTCGAGTTGGCGCGCGGTGTGGGGCTGATCGCTGTCTCGGAGCCGCGGATCGCGTTCAGCAGAATCGACGCTTCTGCAACGTGAGCGGCGCCGTCGGGCCTCTATCGCCGGCTGAGTTCCTCGTAGACCTCGTTGTAGTAGAGCGCGTTCTCGACCGGGGTGTTGGACGGGATGTGGTTGCCGACGGCCATGAAGAAGCCGGGGCAGCCCTTGCCGATGGCCATGCATCGCTCGACCTCGGCTCGAATCTGATCGCGCGTGCCGGAGAGCAGGATGCGCGTGTCGGCGTTGCCGACGAATGCGTGCGTGCGGCCGTAGCGCTCGGCGATGTAGGCCATGTCGGTGGTCGGCTCCATCACGAAGCCGTTGACGCCGCAGTCGGCGATGTCGTCGATGAACTCGGTGTAGGTACCGTCGGACGTGAACAGAATCCTCTTGCCGCTTTCGATAACGGGCGCGAGCTGGCGCTTGAGGTTCGGAAAGACGTAGCGGCGATACCAATCCGGCCGGAATATCGCGCCGGAGGTCCAGACCATGTCGTCGTGGATCATCACCACGGGGACGTCCGCCTCCGCGAGCGCGTCGAAATACTGCTGGATCCATGACGAGTAACGGTTCGTGAGCTCGCCGAAGCCGTCGGAGTCCATACCCGCGGCAGTCAGCAGCAGGTCCCAGCCGAACAGGTCGATCAGGCCGGAGACGATGGTGATGTAGATGCCGGTCATGTTGACGCAGTCGGGGAACGCGGCGCAGTTGGCCTTGTAGTGGGACTCGAACTGCTCCACAGCCGCGGCGTGATCGATCGGGCCGAGCGATTCCCCGGGATCGAACGCCAGCACCTGCTCGGGGGTCTCGAACGCGCTGTCGATGTTGTCGTCGTAGTCCGTGCCGCCCGCCGCGTAGACCGCATGGCCCATGCGCGTGCGATACTGCCCCAGATGCCCCCGGCTGATCAGTGTGGACCAGATGAAGTCGTAGTTCCACGCCTTGATGAACGCGCGCGAGGCGGCGGTCCTGAGCTCGGTCGGGCTCTCGACGCTCACCTCAATGCCCGTCACAACCCTGATCAGGTCCCAGTGTGATTCCGCGGAGTATTCAGTTCGCGGCACGCGCGGCGGCATTTCCAGATGCAGCGCGGCCCAACCATCTGCAAACGACAAAGTCATGCCTCCTCAATGAGCGTGTCTCGGGATTTGCGCTTCGCTCGAATCCCGAGACACCGGCTTCCGGGCTGCATGTATGGTTGCATGACGGCGTTGGAATGTCAAGAGCGGCCGTTACGTCTTGCTCAGCAGGCGCGCAATCAGCTTATGTCCGGCGCGAGTCGCGTAGGACTGCGGGGTGCATCCGCGATCGTCCGTAGCGCTGACGTCGGCGCCCCTTGAGATCAGGAGCCTTGCCATTGCCACATGTCCACCCAGCGCGGCCTCGTGAAGCGGCGTCCAACCGTCCGTGGCCGGACAGTTCACGAGATCGGGCCGGCTGTCCAGAATCCGCCGGGCAAGCGCAACGTCTCCGTAGCCGGCGGCGCACTGCAGGGCGTTTATGGATGGGTAGTCCACAAACTCCAGCGCGCTGCACGAGCCGAGCTTTCCATCCCGGCGAGCCATGACCAGACCGGTAGCCACAGCGAGGGTGAGGGCCAATGCCCATAGCAAAGATATCAGCAGTCGCATTCTTCGGGTCACTCCTTTGAGTACATAAACTCGCTGTAATGCGACCTTCCAACTTCATTAGACGCAGCAGCCCGGCGGGTTCTTCACCGGGAGCAAAGAATTTCCTGGGGATGTCGCCTGGACTATGCCTGGCGCGCGGTCCAGGTGTTTGCGCCCGCGCGGAGTTTGAGTTGGAGTCGGTAGAAGCCGCCCTCGCTGGTCCGGCTGACCACGCACGGCCAATCCGTAATCTGGCTGGGGAATGATTGCATGTGAGACCGAGACCTCGGCGGTGCGATCATTCGGCGCTGTAACGGTGAGGCGTGCTGCCTGCCCTCGGCGATACTCGGCCGAGAACAGAAGACCCCCCGCGCCGGCGAGGTTCTCGAATGAAGCGTCTGGAAGGCTGGCTGGAAGGGTGGGCAGAACGGTCAGGCCGCCATCGGTGACCTGGACGAACAGGCTGTTGACAGCGAATACAAACGCGCCCGCGCTGGTCGTGAAGAACGGGCAGCTATAGTCGCCTTCCAGCCCCAGGCTCTCGACGGGGATCAGCCCCGGGCCGGTCGCGGCGAGGGCCTCGGTCAGGAGTTCGCAGGCGCGGTCGGTGTTTCCGAGAAGCGCGTATGCGGTCGCCACGTGCGAGGCGGTCCAGAGCCAGCGCCGGTGGCCGTAGGCGGGCGTGTTTCCTGGGCTGCAGGCCGGATTCGGTGCGGACTGCTTCGCAGAAGGAGTCGAGGGTAGTGTGGGCCGTGGGTGAGCCGGAGTCGATCCTGAACGGAAAGACCGGCCCAACCTCCGCGATGTGCCGGTGCTGGGCGCGAGCGGCCGTGAGGTAGCGGTCCTCCGAATCGGACCGGGGCAGGTTGTGCCGCAGCTTCTCCGCGGCGTCGCGCCATTCGGCGAGCCTGGCCGGGTTCTCTCCCATCGATTCGCCGAGTCTGTGCGCAAGCTCCAGGCTTCGAATCGCGGCGCAGGCGGTATAGAGGCCGTTATCGACCGGGCAGAAGGTCTCGTCGTAGTCCGTGCAGGACTTCATCCGGGCGAACTCGCCGTCCGGTTCGATCATGTTCAGCAGGAAGTAGTCGGCTATCTCGCGGAAGAGGGGGTAGAACTCCCGCGCGAGCTCGCGCGAGCCGTCGTAGATGCAGAGCTGCCAGGCGGTCTCGGCGAACTGGCCCATGTGGAAGTGCTCGTCGAGCCAGTGCCCGTAGGGGCTGCCGTCGCGGCCGTCCTCCAGGCTCTCCCAGGCATACTTAGCGCCCCTGTAGCGGCTTCGTTCGACCGCCTTGTCGAGGGTGCGCAGGCGGTAAGTGGGGATCTTGCGCGCGAGGGCGGCGTGTCCGCTGCTGATCAGGCCGAGAAAGGGATAGAGCTCATCGTGGAATGTGCGAGCCTCCCACATGGATGGCGATACCGCCGGCGGAATGCTCCACGGCGTGCTGTTGGACCGCACGTCGTAGAGGCAGATCAGCCGAAGCGCCTCCAGGCCGGGATTGCCGAGATTGACGCCGCTCGCGCCGTGGAAGTCGGCCCAGTCCTGCTTCTGCTTCGCGAGCAGATCGTCGAACGACCACTCCCGCGGCGTGCCGCGATATGTGAGCTTGTCCCCGATCCCCCACAGAAACGATATGCTCTCCGACTCGCCCGGCCCGATCTCGAACTCCCAGGCTGCGCTCATAGACGGCCCGTCGCCGGTGATCTCTAGTTCGCGGTCGCAGAGCAGCTCGACCGCGCCAAGGTGGATGTCCTCTACGCCAAAGCGAATCCTGCCGCCGCGTTCGATTGGGTCGAAGAAGAGGGCGCAGCGTTCGGGCAGTTGGCCCTCCCAGTCGCCGAACCTGTAGTCGAGAACGAATCGACCTTTGATCGCCCTATCGCCCGTGTTGGTCAGCGTGGTCTGGAACGCGGCCGAGTTAGAGTCCAGGCAGATGAATGAGACCGTGCGCTCGGAGAGCGAATCGTGCGCGCAGGTCGAGATGAGAATGCCATCGCCCGGGCGCAGCTCCTGCTCGTAGTTGCCCAGTTCGACCGAACGGCCGTCGATAGTGAGCGTGCGTCTGAGTTGTCCGAATCGGACCAGGGGCGCGGTCGGGCCGCTGAGGCGACGTCCCGCCAGGCAGAAGACCTGCATCGCGGGATTCGGCTGGTCGGTGTGGTAGCCGGTCGGCCCGAACGCGGTCACGAGTTCGCCGTTGCCCATAAGAACCGGCCTGGGAAACTTGCAGTCCTGGTTGGTGGTGAAGAAGCGGCGGTCGCTCATCTGCTTAGCCTGCCTCGCTGTAGCCGGTCTCGATCTTCAGTCTCTCGAGGCGCTTCTTCATGTTCGCCAGGCGGTCGGCGCATCTGGGGTCGGCGGCGAGGTTTGTAAGCTCGGTCGGATCGTTTGCGAGATCGTAGAGCTCCGGGATGTCGGCGGGATACTCGACGTATTTCCAGCCGTTCGTTCGCACCGCGACCATCGACGGCGTCTCGGGGTATGGCTTCTCCGCGAAGTACTGGTAGAAGAACTCGTCCCGCCACGTTGTCCTGCGGCCTTCGAGCAGCGCGCGGAACGACTTGCCCTGCATATTGGCGGGAATCGGCGCGCCCGCGATGTCGAGAAGCGTCGGCGCGAGGTCGATATTGAGGATCATTTCATCGATCACCCGCCCCGGCTCGACTACGCCCGGGAAGCGCACCAGCAACGGAATCCGCAGCGACTCGTCGTAGGCGGAGCGCTTGTCCCACAGCCCGTGGTCGCCGATGTAGTAGCCGTTGTCACTCGTGTAGATGAATATCGTGTTATCGTACTGTCCGGTGGCCTTGAGCGTATCGACGAGCTGCCCGATGCTGTCGTCAACGTCGGTGATGGTGCGGTAGTAGTTGAGCACGTATTGCTCGAACTCCTTGCGCCCGCGCTGCAGATACGCGCCCTTGGCGATGCTCGGCCACTTACGCTGCCACTCGGGCTTGTTGGTAAGCGGATCGGTGGAACTCGCGGGCGGCTCGATCGTGGCGTCGGCGTAGAGCTTCGCATTACGCTCGGTCGGGATACACACGCCGTGCGGCGCTTTGTGGGCGAGATAGAGCAGAAACGGCGACTTGTGTTCCTGCTTGATCCAATCGACGGATACTTCGTCAGCAGTTCGGTCATGTGACCCTTCTGGGGGGCGGGTTTGCCGTCGATGATGAACTTCGGGTCGATATAGGTGCCGTGCCCGGCGAAGCTCACCCAGCGGTCGAAGCCGGGTTGGACGTCGGTCTGTCCGTCCATGTGCCACTTGCCGATGAACGCTGTCTCGTAACCGGCCTTCTGCAGAAGCTGCGGGAATGTGGTCAGCTTGTCGGTGGCGAACGGCGCGAAGTTGCCGCGGACGTTGTGGTTGTGGACGTATTTGCTGGTCAGAAAGCACGCGCGGCTGGGAGAGCAGAGTGAAGTGGTCACGAACGTGTTCGCGAACCGCGCGCCCTCCTGCGCGATGCGGTCCATGTTTGGCGTCTTCATCACCGGATGGTCCAAACAGCTCAGCAGGTCCCAGCGGTGGTCGTCAGAGACGATGAAGACGATGTTGGGCCGGTTGTCTTTATTCTGTGCCATCAGAGAAGATGCTCCCAAAGTTGCCAGGCCGATGCCGGCTGCTCCGGCTCGTGCCAGGAATTCGCGGCGCGTCACTTCGCTCATACTGTGCCTCCGGGGGCGGGATTGCATCTATGGTTGCACAGCCATACCGGCCGTGTCAACTCACGACCTTGAATGTCTCGCTCAGACCGCCGATCGTGACCTCGAACTCGCCCGGCTCCACGACCCATTTTCATGCGCCTGTCCAGCAGTCGCAGGTCTTCCACGCCGAGAGTGAACTCAACGGTCTGCTCCTCGCCGGGGGCGAGCGTCACCTTCGCGAACCGCCGCAGCGCCTTGACGGGCGTCGAGACGCTGCTGACGAGATCGTTGACGTAGAGATGCACGACCTCACTGCCGGCCACCTGGCCGGTGTTCTTGACCGTGACTGATACACTCACCCCAGCCGCCGGCGCGATCTCTCTGGGCGTGACCGACGGATCGCTGTATGCGAACTCGGTGTAGCTCAGGCCGTGGCCGAACTCATAGAGCGGGGTGGCGGACGAGAAGACATAGTCCCTGCCCGGCGCGCCTGGCGAACCGGGTTTGTGGTAGTGACCGCGCGCGGAGGGCTTGTGGTTGTAGAATGCGGGCACGTGACCGACCGACCGCGGGATCGATACGGGCAGCTTGCCGGAGGGGTTCACGTCGCCGAACAGAACGTCTGCAACAGCGTTCCCGCCCTCTTCGCCGGGATACCACGCCTCGATAATCGCCGGCACGTGCTCCGCAATCCAGCCGATCGAGAGCGGCCGGCCGTTGAGAAGCACGACGACTACCGGCTTTCCGGTCTCGTGGACAGCCTTGACCAGGCCCATCTGCACGCCCGGAAGCTCCAGGTCGTGCTGATCGACGCCCTCGTGACAGACCTCGTCCGATTCGCCGAGCACGAGGATCACCACGTCGGCGTCTCGAGCTGCCTCGACCGCCTCCGGGATGCCACTCGCGTCCAACTCCCAGACCCGCAGCCCTTCGCGTGCGTAACCTTCGTGCCGGGCGAGGCAGCCGCACGGATTCCTTCGAGAACGGTCACCAGGCGGTCGTTGCTGCCGGAATAGTCGCCCAGGCGAGGCACGTCCGCGTTGGGGCCGATCACGGCAACTCGCCCAGTGTCTTTGGCAAGCGGCAGCAGGCAGCCGTCGTTCTTGAGCAGTACACGATCGATTCCTGCGCCGCTTTTCGCGCGAGCGCGCGATGCTCGGGGCAGTTGCGGATTGCGCGGGCGCGGTCGATGTCGCAGTAGGGGTCTTCGAAGAGCCCCAGCAGGAGCTTGGCTCGCAGCACGCGGCGCACCGCCGTGTCTATTGTGGACATCGAGACGGCGTCGTTCTGAACGAGTTCGAGCAGCCTCCGGCCGAAGCACACCGGCTGCGGCGCCTCTACGTCCATCCCCGCCTCGATTGCCTGCCTGCCCGCCTCCTGCAGCGAATCGGCTGTCTTGTGGAACGTGTAGAGCATGTCGATGGCTTCCCAGTCGGAGTAGGTGTAGCCCTCAAAGCCCAGTTCCTCGCGCAGGACCTCAGTCAGCAGCCACCTGGACGCCGCGCAGGGGATGCCGTCCAGCTCGTGATACGCCGGCATCACCGCCATCGCGCCGGCCTCGCGGACCGCGGCCTCGAATGCGGGCAGATAGGTGTCCCTGATCTCGCGCTCGCCCGCATGGACCGGCCCGAGGTTATCCCGCTCTCGGGGCTGCCGTGGGCGGCGAAGTGTTTGGGCATCGCGGCGCAGTGCTCGGAATCGACACTTGGCCCCGGCCCCTGGAGCGCCTTGATATACGCGACGCCCATCCGGGTCGCTAGATACGGGTCCTCGCCGTAGGTCTCCTGCACCCGGCCCCATCGAGGCTCACGCGCGAGGTCGAGCACCGGCGAGAGGATTTGCGCCACGCCGGCCGATCTTGCTTCTTTGGCAACTACGGACGCGATCTGTCCGACCAATTCCGTGTCGAACGGACTCGCCAGGGCGATCGCGTGAGGGAAGATCGTGGCGCCGGTGGAGAGGTGGCCGTGGACGCCCTCGCCGGTCAGTATCGCGGGAATTCCCAGCCGAGTCTTCTCCATCAGATACCGCTGCGCCGCGTTCGACGCTTCCATCTGCTGCAGCGTGTTACGATTCACGCCCCACTGGAAACTGTGCAGCAGCCCGATACCGAGGTTTTCCACGGCCTGCGCCATCTTGGTCTCGGAGAACTCGCCTGAGTCAGTGACCTTGTCGAGGTAGCTGGACGCGAGTTGCGCCACCTTCTCCTCGACCGTCATGCGAGCAATCAGGTCATCGACTCTGCGCTCTATTGGCTGCGTGGGGTCCTTGTATGTCAACGCTCAGTCCTCATTCTGAGAGTATCTCCACCGCCTTGGCCGCAATATCCTCCGCCGTGAGCTTGAAGAGCTTCATCAGCTCCCAGGGCTGGCCGGACTCGCCGATCCCCAGCCCCTGTCCCAGCGAGCCGGTGCTGACCTCGACGCCGCTGAGCTTGAGGCAGTGCGGGTAACCCTGGAACGGGCTGCCGCACTTGCGCAGCGTGACGATGTCGTCCATGCTGTAGTAACCGGCCGCCGCCATTCCGACGTAGAGCGCCGGCGCCTTGTGGCCGCCGGAGTAGATGACCCGGTCACGGCACCGCCACTTAGGGTCGCGCGGTTCGAGGTCCATCTCGTGCAGGAAAAGAGCGGCGGTGTAGTCCATCACCGAGAGGCTTCCGCCGGGGTGGCCGGTTCCGGCCGCGTGGATTGCTGCAAGCGCGTAGGCCCGCATGTCGCGGGCGGCGGATTCGAGTTCGTCAACCGACGGCTTCTTCATCGTGCCGATAGGCGCCAAAATGAACTCCTCCAGTTTGTGCCCCCCAGGCTAGTATAGCCGGACGGGATAGGGAGGGTCAAGTCGAATGGGGAATGGGGAATGGGGAATGCAAAGCAGCGAGGGGATAACTCCTCGCTGCTTCTCGTGTTTGGCTATTAACTAGATATTGAATGCATTTGTATGGTCCAGTCAGCCGAGAGGGCTGGACTTTTTCTTCGTTTTGTGGTATCTAGTTAGATCACTAGAGCCTGCAAAACAGGAGGATGATATGGGATTTGCGACCAGAGTCCAACTCATCAAGAGGAAGGCCAGCGAGCAATGGTATATCAACTTTCCCTCAGCCATTGCTCAGGCCATGGAGTTCTCGCGCGGCGAAACAGTCGAGTGGATCATAGAGGACAAGGGCCAGCTAGTCCTTAGACGACGCCACACACCGCCGTCGGCGCTAAAAAAAACGCTGCCGGATTGAGCGAGCACTTCGAGCGATTGTGGGAGATGAGCAAACCTGCTTTCAAAGAGGAGCGCACTTGGCAGAGGGCCCAGATGCTGGCGATGAGCGCTCTGGCGTGTCTTGGCAGGCACACTGTTACTGGTATGTTGACTTCGTCGGGGCAGCAGTTCACCGATTGGTCGGCAGCCTACCGGCTGTTTGCGCAGGACAGGATCGATCTGGACAAGCTATGGCAACCAGTTGTCCAGACTGCACAAGAACTGCTGCCAGACCAAATGCCGTTTTTCGCGGCCATCGACGATACCTTGGTCGGCAAGAGCGGACGCAAGATCGCCGGCGCTTCCTGGCGGCGAGACCCGCTCGGGCCGCATTTTACCACCAACTTCGTCTGGGCTCAGAGATTTCTGCAAGTTGCCTGTATGATACCGGAATCCGGGCTTGCTTGTAGAGCACGCGCTATTCCTGTAGAGTTTCGCCACGCTCCGACGCCCAAGCGACCCAGCAAGCATGCCACCGAGGTCCAGTGGGCTGAATATAGGACTCAGCAGGCTGCCACACGCATAAGCGTTGTAGGTCGTCAACGGCTGCAAGCTCTTCGCGGCAGACTCGATTCCATCGCCGCCGGCTCAAAACGACTGTTAGTCACCGCCGTGGATGGATCGTTTACCAACAACACCGTATTCCGCTAGATACCGGACAGAACCGTTATCGTTGGCAGGATCCGCAAAGATGCCAGGCTCTTTGAGCCAGCGTGCGCGTCCAATGAGAGCGGCAGAGGGCGGCCCCGGGTCTATGGCAACAGCCTGCCCACCCCAGAACAGATGCGTCAGGACGAATCCATACCTTGGCAGCAGGTGCAAGCTTACGCCGCAGGAAAACTGCATTGTTTCGATGTCAAAGTCGTCGGTCCGGTCAGATGGAAAGGAGCAGGAAACCGCGATCTCAAGCTTGTAATCGTCCGTCCCTTGGCTTACCGTCCAGCCAAAGGCAGACGCATGCTCTACCGTAATCCTGCCTACCTCATATGCACGGACAACGAGCTTCATTTGCCGACGCTACTCCAGGCATACGTGTGGAGATGGGAAATCGAGGTGACTTTCCGCGACCAGAAGACCTTACTCGGACTCGGAGAAGCCCAAGTCCATAACGAGAACTCAGTGGCCAGCGTCCCCGAGTTCATCTCAGCCGTCTACTCCTATCTGCATCTGGCCGCGATTCGCGCGGGCATTTGCTCTGATGCACTACCAATGCCCAAATGGCACAACCAGCGCTCGGACAAACGAGCAACCACCGGCCAGGTGATCTCTTTGCTTCGAGCCGAACTCTGGGGCAAAGCACTCGGACTTAATAAAAGGGGCTTCGCTGCATATTGCCCATCGATGCCAAACGACATAAAAACGCTAAGCTGCCCAGCATCAGCCGTACTCTATGCGCACAGATAGCCAAACACAAGAAGCAGCGAGGGGATGATCCCTCGCTGCTTGGAAAGCCTCGACTAGTGTCGTGCTGTCTATGCCTTGCGGCGTCTGAACAGGAACGCTGCGGGCAGGAGCATGCCGGCCAGGCCGAAGATGCTCGCCGGTTCCGGAACGTAGGTATAGGTCACGGTTCCGGTCAGTGTAGCGTGCGTGACCTGGTCCGCCGCTGTGTTTCCGCCGTTATTGGTCAGCCACGTCTGAGTGAACGTGGTGGCCGGGCAGCACAACCGTCCCAAGCCCCGTGAACTCGGTGAATACTGCAGCCGACGTGTAGTCGTTGGATGACGTTCCCGTCTTCGTCAGCAGACCCGACGTGGTCGAATCGTTCGCGCCGAGATTGTAGCTCCACTGGGCGCTGAACATGTCGATCTGCGGCGTGATGAGATTGAGTCCTGCGTCTTGGACGGAGATCTGAAGCTCCGTCTCTGCAGTTCCGCTTGATGGAGTGTCTGAGTCATTGGTAATCGTCAGGACGGTGTCCATAGACGCGCTGAGGTCTATCGTTACCTTGACCAGAGTGCCCAGGCTCGGGTCGAACTGCTGGAACGCAAGCGACTGTCCAACCCACTCGGTGAGTGTGGCGGGAATCGGCGTGCTCGTGGGAAACGAGATCGTCTGAACGGCCCCGAAAGCAAGCCCAGGTAACAGGGTGAGTATCGCGATCACCGCGACGAGTGTCTTGTTCATATTCCCCTATCCTCCTTTCCCAAGCGATGCGGTCGGCACGTGACGCCAGAAGCCGGCCGGATGCTAGGCTTGCATAGTACGCCTGCAAATACCGTGCCAAAGAGACCAGCTCATGAATAAATGCGCCTCAAGCCACGCGGCAAGCACAAAGAAAACAGCGAGGGAACCGCTTCCTCGCTGTTTCGAGAATCTACGTCAAGCCCAAGACCGGACAAGAGGGCCGCAATAGCGATGGCGGTGATCAATGTCTTATTTATACATACACTCCCTTCCCAAAGGCAACAACTGTGTGACGAGGCTCTGCGGCCTCGACGGATAGCAAGCAACCATTCTCGGTATGCAGCAAAACAGGCTCTGGCGTTCAACTGGTAATTGTACGGGTTTGTGGCTAAAGTCGAGAATACGCGGTTGGTGCTTGGTTGACGGGCTGTATGCCACATGGTATATTCCAGACGGGAATCTTCAAGCTTGTTCCACGACAGGCGGCACAGCCTGCCTGATCACCTGCCATTCATCCCCGCCGTTTCGCTTCGTGAGAGAGGTATTGGAAAGATGAGTAGAAGTATCGCCACTTGCCTCCTGCTGCTGAGTACCCTGATATGCCTGGCAGCTTCCTCGGCGGCCGCCGACTTCGACGCGGTCGCCGTGCGTCTCTTCTCCGATGGGGCGCTTGTACTAGTGCAGCGCACGGTTCCGGCTGGAATGGAACCGGCTGAGGCGGCGGTTAGAGCGCTTGTTGCCGGGCCAACCCAGGATGAAGCCGCTCAGGGGCTTACCTCGACAATCCCCGCGGGGACCACGATTGTCGGGCTTACCATATCGACTGACTCGGCTGAGATCGATCTGTCTTCGGAGGTGCTCACCGGACTCGACGAGGCGGCCCTGCAGAGCATATTCGAGCAATTCAGAGCCACTCTCGGCGATTTCCCGTCGATCATGTCGATCAAGCTGACATGCGACGGCGCGCCGTTGTCGAGTTACCTCGCGCCGTCCCCACAGATAGGTCAGCCGCCCGCCACCAGGCCCGCCGTGTCCGGAGTCGGTCTTTCCGGCAAGAAGATCTGCGTAGGACCATCGCATGGAAGGTTCTGGAACGGCAGCGGATGGTATTGGCAGCGGTCGCTCATCTGTGGGTTCGGCGAGGCCGACTCTTGAGGACACCAACAGCATACGTCTGGTCCAGTTCCTGAAGCAGTATCTGGTGCAGGACGGCGCGATCATTCACGGCTCCGCAGGCAGCTCGATGAGAGCGACTGCTGCAACTCCGATACAGGGCTGGCCCTGGTGGAAGATGTGCGCGTCCATCCTGGCTTCATCATGCGGGGGCGTCGTGTTCCGTGTGGGCGAGCTACTCAGGCAAACTGTGCGTCCGATACTGCGACGAACCGCATCTAGCGACGACATTCGCGCCCGTCCGCTCTATGCCGACAGCCAGGGAGCCGACATCTACATAGCTCACCACACCAACGCCGGCGGCGGCGGTACTGCGACCGGAACCGAGACATTCCGCGATACCGCGATGGAGCATTCCGACATGGGAGAGCGCCAGCTACAATCTCGCAAGCGCCGTGCAGAGCAACGTGATCATCGCACGATCCGCACGCACCTTCCCCGAGGAGAGCCGAGTTGGTCTAACAGAGGCGTCAAAGACTCCGCCGGAGGATTCGGCGAGATACGCATTCCGAACCGGCCCGCTATCCTCATCGAGCTTGCGTTCCACGACGACTGCTCGAGGGACGCGCCTGTATCTCAAGGACGACTTCTTCCGCTCGGTGGCCGAGTGGGCCATCTACAAAGGAATATGCAGCTATTTCGGCAATACGCCGACGTGGGACAAGTACTCCGACGAGTACGTGTCAGACACCATTCCAACTGCGATGCTTGCTGGACAGAGACCCGCAACGTCTCGGTACGCTGCGAAACAGGGGCGTGTGCTGGTTCAGTCATCGAGAGGCTTCCGAGCTGGGCGCCGTCGGAGACAGCGACCCATTTACGAGCTTCGACTCGAGTCAACATCTCCGGCGAGGTCAAGCCCGGCAGCACATACACGTTCAACTTCACGCTCACCGCTCCAGGCACAACGGGCGGTCTACACGACAGATTGGCGCATGGTGCGCGACGGCTATTCCTGGTTCGGCGCGACGATCAGCAAGACCATCAACGTCGTGCCAAACGATGACGGTCGAGGCGCCGACCATCGCCGACGAACCTGCGACGTAACCGGCTGTTACCACCAGCAGCATCTCGCTGGCATGGGACGGCTTCCACGGACAACTACGGCGTCCTCGGTTACCGGGTCTTCCGCAACGGCTCGCAGGTCGGTACTCTAACGGCTACCGCGAGCTACACAGACACCGGGCTGCGCTCGACAATACGACTTACACCTATCAGGTCGATGCCTACGACAGCGCGCCGAACTATTCGGCCAAGAGCGCGCCTGTTTCCGGGACAACGGTCGCGATCCTTTTCCAGGACGGCTTCGCGAACCTCAACAACTGGACGCTCGATGTCGGAGTTAGCGGAAACATCGCGCCAACGTATTCGACGGCCCAGAACCACGGCGCCATCTCGGGCGCGGGCTCGGCTTATATGCCTGCCGGCGCGCCACACTGGGTGTATCACGACTTTCAGCTCCTCGTTGTCCACCGGCGGCTACAAAACAGGCACCTCTGTCTGGTTGGCTTTATGATGTCTCCGGCGCTGTCTCAGGGCTGCGAATCGGCTTGAGAGCCTATCTCTACGATTCCACCGGAGCCAACAAGACGATCTACTGGATCGGGGCCTCCAACGGCAACCCGCCGAACATCGGCACTCACTACATTGGCGCTGTTCTCAACGGCTCTTGGACGTACTACGACCTCGGCTCTCGCTCCACGGCGTGGCACAAGTTGGCGATAGAAATACTGCCTTACACCGGGTCCAACGATCTCAAGTTCTACGTGGACGGCGTGAACGTTCTCACTGACATCTCAGCCTGCGGTCGCCGCGAATGCATACATCCGGCGAGCTGTATATGGGCTATAACTACAACGTCAACCAGGACACTTACTGGGACGATGTCACGCTCGAATCGTCGCGCACCGGCGACGCCGTACGAATGTCGCCGGCACAGCGTTGTCCGCAACATCGATCAGATGGAGCTTCACCGACAACGCTGACAACGAGATCGGCTACAGGCTCTATAACGGCACAAGCAAGGTTGCCGAAGTCGAGACTCCGGGGACGTATCTCGATCACCGAGACCAGCCTACAGCCGAATACCTCCTACACGCGAACCGTAAAGGCTTACGCCGGGATACTCGAGAGCCTGGGCTGTGTCGGGGTGCGGCAACTACGCTGTCCGTTGCCCCGACCCTGTCAACGGTCGCGTGCGACAAGCCCATCGGCGAGCAGCAGACCACTAACCAGTTCACATTCACCGCCGTCGGCGGCTTCGGGCCGGGCACGGTCGATCGCTACCTGGTCGCCTGGGACCAGCAGCCGGCGCATACGTGGACCGGCGCCGAGTCCGAACTGGTCGAGCGGCGCTCTCGTCCGCACCGCTTCGCCGAGCGCGTCGGATGGTACCTCCACGTGGAGGGCTGCGACTCAGCTTCCGTCGAGAATGGAACACTTGACATCGGACCGTTCTACTACGGCGTTCCGGGACCGGATGTGACCAGCGTCACCGACGATGGCGACTGGACAGCTTCCACTACCGAGCTGCACGCGACGTGGACGGCGACGCCGGCCGGCCACGACATCGGTGGCTACGAGGTCGCCATCGGAACTACGCTGGGGGGCGCCAACGTTCTCGATTGGATGGACATCGGAGACAAGACCGAGGACACTATCGGTGATCTGACCCTCACCGAGGGGCTCTCTACCTACTACATCAGCGTGAGGGCGACGGACGTTCTCGGCAATACCGGTGACCCGGCTTCCAGCGATGGGATCAAGGTCGCGCCTCTGGTGGCCAGGAATACCCGATGCGAAGGTGCTGGGCGTCGGCGCGGCGTGCAGGTTGCTCGACAAAGCGGTCGTGGGCGTGTTCGACGGCCGCGTCTACATCGAGGAGATCGACAGGTCGTCGGGTATGGCGGTCGTGACGAGCGCCGCCGCCACGAGCCGGGCGATAGGCTCGACATCGCGGGCGTGCTGTCGGCGACTTCCCAGGAACGGTCGATAGCCGCGAACTACGTGAAGAACGTGGGGTCTGGCGCGGTCGTCGATCCGTTGTTCATGATCGTCGGAAAGGTCGGCGGATCGGCGTTCGGACCGGCGGCCGGAAGCGTCGGCGGGGTCGGACTGAACAACGTCGGGCTGCTTGTGTGCGTCAGCGTCTGCACGAGCGGACGCAATCCGGCGACGGGCGAGTTCATCGTGACCGATGGTAGCGGGTCGATCAAGATTCGCTGCTCCCGTCGTCATGCCTCCCGACGACGGTGTCTTCGTGCGAGTCGTAGGAGTGGCCAGGCTGGATCCCGCCCTAGCGCCGTTCATCTCACGCAGGCTCGATATCGATATCCGGCAGTTCTAGTGACAGAGACCACAGCCCCTCGCAGGCATTCCTGTCTGCGAGGGGCTTTCCGGCGCGGGAACGCCCCGCAGGAAGATCGGCTCTTGTTGCTGGCATCAGGAACGTGCGGAGGGTAGTTGGTTGACGGGCTGTATGCCACATGGTATATTCCAGACGGGAAGAGTCTGAGTTGCACCTCTTCTCGATGGGGGGGTCTTATGCGCATCTATCGACTTGTTCTGCCGGCTCTGCTTGTCATCTCAGCACTCGCCGCTTCGACCGCAGCCTTCGGAGGCGTCGTCGTCTGGGTGAACGCCCAGAGCGGCTCACTCTACTTCAAGGACTACCCGTCCGTCACTACGCCCCAACAGGTGATCGACAAGCTGATTGCCGGGCCTGGCGAGGCCGAAGCGGCGCTCGGTCTGACCACCGCAATCCCGGCCGGGACGAAGCTGCGGTGGGTTCAGTTCACGCCGAACGGGGCCGTGATCAGTCTGTCCCAGGAGGCGGCTGCCGGCATCGGAGAGACGAGCTACGAGCTGATGCAGAACCAGTTCATGTATACGCTGACGCAGTTCGGACTGGACGCGGACGTGCACGTTCTCATCGACGACTTGCCTGCGACTTCCTACATGCCGCCGCTTCCGCAGCCGATCTACTCCGCGCCCTTGGGGCCGCCGCCGGCCGCGCCGAACACCGTCGGGCTTTCCGGCAAGCGAATCACGCTATCGGCGGGTCACGGCTACTACTACACCGGCAGCTATTGGACCACCCAGCGCAGCGCATACTGCGGGGGAACGCCGGAGGATTTCCACAACCTGAAGATGTCGGAGTATCTCAAGACCTATCTGGAGACCGACGGCGCCTACGTGCAGCCCGTGCGCGAGTTCAACCTGAGCCGCGGCAACGGGCCCAGCGGTCACCCCTGGTGGCAGGAATGCGCCCAGGTCTATCTCATGGACGCAGGGTATAGCTGCTCGGTCACGTCGAGTTCGAGCGGCGTCTGCAGCTATACCGGCACAGACCACGGCAACGATGACGTGCGTGCGCGGCCCCTGGCTTCCAATCTCGACAGCCGCGGCAATACGGACATCTACGTCGCCGTTCACACGAACGGTTTCCAAGGCACCTGCAACGGCTCGGCCTGTCCGAGCGGCACCGACGTGATGTATACCAACACCGGCGGGCACGAGGCCTGGGGGCCGGCGAGCATCACTCTGGGCCAGGACATCCACGATGAGGTGATATCCGCGATCCAGAGCTCGGGTGAGAAGCGGGCGGACGGCGTCACCTGGGGCTGCCACGGATCGTGCTCGACAAAGTACAAGGACCTCGGCGAGTGCCGCATCCCCAGCAGACCCGCGGCGCTGCTCGAACTCGGGTTCCACGATAGCTGCACGTCGGACTCGCCCAAGCTGGAGGAAACCTTCTTCCAGTCGGTGGCGATGTGGGGCATGTATAAGGGGATCTGCGACTACTTCGGCGTTTCCCCGACCTGGGGGATGTATTCGGGCCAGTACGTCAGCGACGACATACCCGACACGATGAACCGCAACGAGACTTATACCTGTCACATCACGCTCCGCAACCGAGGCGTGCTCTGGTCGGAGGCAAGGCAGTTCCGACTGGGCGCGGTCGGCGACTCCGACCCGTTCACGACCGCGACGCGCTGCACCATCACCGGAGAAGTCGATCCTAGCGCGACCTATACGTTCACGCTCACCCTCAAGGCACCTAACACGGTCGGCGCCTACACGACCGACTGGAGAATGCTTCGCGAGGGCGTTTCCTGGTTCGGCCCGACCGTTTCCAAAACCGTCTCCGTGGTCGATCCAACGCCCGACGACGAGCCGCCCACCAAGCCCACCAACCTGACCGCAACGCTCGTGGGCCAGAGCCAGATCAACCTGGCCTGGACCGCTTCCACCGACAACCAGGGCGTCATGGGCTACAAGATATACCGCAACGGGTCGTTCCGCACGACCACCACGGCAACATCGTATTCCGACACCGGACTGAGTTCCGGCGACACGTTCACCTATCAGGTATCGGCCTACGACTCGCACGATAACGAATCCGAGTTGTCCGATCCGGCATCGGCTACTACGCCGGTCGTCACGAACATCATCATAGACAACACCAGCGCCTCATTCATCGGCAGTTGGTCGACCGGAACCGGACGGGACCACCAAGTATGGCGCCGACTACCGCTATGGCCCCTGTTCGCCGAGCACCGGCCGCATCGCGAGGTGGATCCCGGACGTGGACGTGCCCGGCATGTATCTGGTCTATGTTTGGTACGCGAGCGACACCAATAGATCGACCAAGGCTCCATTCACCATTGTCTACGACGGTGGATCGACGACCGTGGAGGTGAACCAGACCGCCAACGGCGGAAAGTGGGACCCGATTGGCATTTTCCCGTTCATAGCGGGCATCCACGGTTACGTTCAGCTCTCCAATGGCACCGGCGAATCGGCCTCGACGTATGTGGTCGCCGATGCGGCCCGGATTCTTCTACGTGAGGCCGATCGATACGGCCGCGCCGACCATCAACTCGGTTGTCGCGACGCCGCGCCTGGTCTCCGGCGGTGTGCCGATTGCGGTCAGTGTCTCGGCGACTGACGACGTCGGAGTAACCGGCGTTACGGCCTGCGGCGCCAGTCTCTCGCTGACGGGCAGTTCGTGGACCGGCAGCATCAGCACCGATCCCGCGCTCGGAGAGCATGTCGTGACGGTGACCGCCACCGACGCCGCGGGCAACGAGGCAACAAACACCGATGAGACCTACCTGACCGCCCCGGTCTACGGCATCCCGAACGCCGGCCTGACCACCGGTGACGCGGCGGAGTACGCAGCCAGCAAGTTCCTGTTCAAGACCTGGGGGTCGGTCACTTTCGTGGACGCCAGCAATTTCGACATCAACGACGGCTCGCCAACGTCCGTAAGGGTCTTCTGCCCCAGCCACAATCTCACCTCGGGCAGATTTGTAACGGTGATCGGTGTCTGGAACACGACGACCAGCCCGGCGCGGCTCGAGGTCCAGCCGAGTCAGATAACCATCGTGTATTGATCACGGCTAGCCCAGCTCCGGGGCAAGAATGCCCCGTAGGAACAGAGTATATCCTTGGTATGGCCTCCAGGCAGGAAGCCTGGAGGCATTTCAGTGCAGACAGGAGGGTAGGGGATTGCTTCCACAAATTGCCGCTCTGGCGGTTGTGCTGACATCGAGCGGCGTGGGCGCTATCGACATCGGGTCGCGGCTGCAACTCTTCACCGACGACTATCTCATCGACGCACTGCATGGCGTGCAGCTTCGGCTCAATCATCCCATGCCGCGCGAGATCGCGATGGTCTTCGACGCGCCCTGGGAGGGCGACACCTGCGCGTATGTGACCGTCTTCAAGGACGGCGACCGCTATCGGATGTACTATCGCGGCTCGACCGAGTCCGTCGAAGCCGGCACCATGCCCGAGGTAACCTGCATGGCCGAGAGCGCTGACGGTATCGTGTGGACGCGGCCCGAGGCTCGGTCTATTCGACTTCAACGGCTCAAAGGACAACAACATCGTGTGGGCCGGCGTCGGCCCGACTGCTTCACGCCGTTCAAGGACCCGAATCCCGCGCGCGGCCGATGGCGAGCGGTACAAGGCGCTGGTCGTGATGCATCCCGGCGGCGATCCGAAGGCGAAGGTGGCGCTCTTCGCGTTGATCTCAGAAGACGGTATCCACTGGAAGCAGATGCGCGACGAGCCGATCATCACCGACGGCACGTTCGACTCGCAGAACCTCGCGTTCTGGGACGCGAGTCCGCGGCGAGTACGTCTGCTACTTCCGCGATTTCAAGGACGGCGTTCGCATCATCAAGCGCTGCGACCTCGAAGGACTTCCGCGCGTGGACCGCCGGCGAGGAGGTCACCTACACGGGCGCTCCGTCCGAGCATCTCTACACCAACGCGATCACGCCATACTTCCGCGAACCGAGCCTCTACCTCGGGTTTCCCAAGCGGTTCGTGCCGGATCGCAAGGCCGTGCCTGAGCACAAGGATGTCGGCGTCTCTGACGGCGTCTTCATGTCCAGCCGCGACGGCCTGCATTTCCATCTCTGGAACGAGGCGTTCATCAGGCCGGGCCTGGATCGCGAGAACTGGACCGACCGCAACATAATGACCGCGTGGGGGCTGCTCGAACTCAAGCCCGGCGAGATCTCCCTCTACTACTCCGAGCACTACAGGCACCCCACCAACAGGCTCACCCGCGCGACGATCCGCACCGACGGCTTCTGCTCCCTGCACGCGGGCGGCGAGCGCGGCGAGGTCATGACGAAGCCGTTCGTCTTCTCCGGCAGGGAACTGGTGATCAACTACGCGACCTCGGCCGTTGGCGCGGATCAGAGTCGAGATCCAGGACGCCGCCGGCAAGCCGCTCAAAGGCTTTGGCGCTGGAGGACTGCCCGGTGATCTATGGCGACGAGATCGAGCACGTGGTACAGCTGGAATTCCGGCAGCGACGTATCGGCGCTGGCCGGCAAGCCGGTGCGGCTGCGGTTCGAGATGCTCGATGCGGACCTGTACTCGATCAGGTTCACAGTAGATGGTGTGCGGCGGCGCGTAACGCGCTCGGAGCCGGCGATGCGTCCAGCTTCGCGAGGTGAGCGGTTCTAGACCGCGCTTTCTGAGCAGCGGGTGGGCGTCGACGTCCCAGTCGATGCTGCACTTGCGGAACTTGCGGGACCACGCGGGCTCGGTCCTTCGCCGCGAGCGGCTTGACGATCCACATCATCAGGCAATACGCCGCGAGCAGCGATGGCCAGCATCGCCGAGGGCGGACGCCTCGGGGTCGGCGATCGGGCCTGTCGGGGCCGGCTCGAGATACGCGCTCACGCCGGCCAGGCTGAAGCTCGTCGAACTCGGCGACAGCGCCGATCTCAGCTTCGCGTCCGACGCCAGCGACTCCGCCACCTGCTCCACCGCCCCGATATACGCGCGCGATTTGACCGCGTAGTCCTCGCCGGGCGCGGTCTCGATCAGATACGCCGCATAGCCCAGTTCCGCGTATCCGCGGTGAAACAGCCGGCCGTCGCTGCTGCCTGCTGTCCCTAACAAGCGAAAGCCCGGTCGCGTGCGATATCCGGGCCGCAACTGCCGCCATACGTGGCGCCTGGCCGGCTCTCTCGCATCAGGGCAGTTCGACGCTGTTGGCCGGGAACCGGCGAGGGCCCGGTCCATTCGTGCGCGTCGATGATCGCCTGTGGCCTCCAGGTCTTGATAATCGAGTGGACGTAACGCGCCTCGCGCGTGCTGCGGTCGAGCCAGTCGCGGTTGATGTCGATTCCCTGCGAGTTGAAGCGATTGCCAGCCGCGACGCCGTCAGGGTTCGCCATCGGGACGACGATGATCACGCACCGCCGGATCAAATCTTCGCGAAAGCCCGGCCGCAACTCGCGGCTGAGGGCCAGGACAGCCTTACGGGATTATACTCATCGCCGTGCTGCCCCGCCACCACCAGCACCCGCGCCTTATTCACGGGACTGACCGAGAAGTCGGACACCACAAACGCCGGTATCTGGCCTGCCCGCGTCCGATCTGCCAAACGGCAGCAACCGCACGTTGGGGAGTCGGAGAGCAACCGAACGCGCTTCATCGTGTCATCGTAGCGGTTAGCGAAGCGGGCAACGCGAGCGCCAGCAGAAGAAAGGGAATCACGAACAGGAAAGAACGAGCGACCAAATACAGAAATCGAGACTGTGCCCAGTGCCTACTCGCACTTCGCATTTCGCACTTCGTAACTTGTAACTTCCCTCTCACCGCTGCTTGTCCATAAACGTCGGCGTTTCGTGCCTGACCGCGGGACCGTAGGCGGCGTCGAGCTTGCGGCGCTGGGTGGACTGGCTTTATGGCCTTCGATGTTGCCTCGACCCGAGATCTCAGCAGCGTCTCGCACTCGCTCTGGCACGCCAGCACTCTCTCCGCAAGCGACCGAGAGTCCTCGCGCAGCGACACCACCGAACGCGCAAGCTCGGCCAGCTCATCATTGGCCGCGTCAGCCGACGCCAAGGCCGCGTCTATCGATCGACTCGTCCGTGCGCGCCGTTGCGCACAGCGCGGAGTATCGGGCGATGTCCTGTTCCGTGCGCGCGAGCGCGTCGCTGATGTCGGGAGCGTTCGAGCGCCGAGCGTGGATCTGATCTCGGCCGACGTGCGCCGACATCCGCGAGAGCGCCTCGTTCCGCGCCGCCAGCAGCGAGGTATATGCCTTCAGCGAGCTCACAAGCTCATCTCTTGACGAGAGAATCCGGTCAAGCCGCTTCCTCCTGCTGGTTCTCTCGCTGAATGATCCTGTCGGCCTCGGCCCAGGACTCTCTCAGGCTCGACATAATCCCCATGACCTCACTGATGGCCGCCTGGTCGGCGGTCAGGTTCCCGTGCGCAAGCTTCTCGATCACGTATAGGTAAAGCGACCTCAGCCGCGCCACCAGTGGCGGGTTGGCGTCCTCGTTGAGCGTGGATAGCAGCTCGCAGACCACCGCGATCGCCTTGTTGATGTTGTCGCTCTGCTCGGCGATGTGGCCTTCTTTCATCTTCTCCAGACCGATCCGGCAGAAGCGAATCGCCCCATCGTAGGCCGCCAACAGGAGCTTAGCGGGCGAGGTCGTGGAAAGCTGATTCTGCTGATATTGCGAATATCCGTCGATTGGCATGCTGTTAATGCACCTTTGCCTTTCCTGATCTCATGAGGACTTGTTCATAGCCGCAAACTGCTGGGTCAGATAGTTTCCCTGATCCTGGAGCTGGCCCATTTGGGATTCCATCGCGTTGAACTGCGCGTAGAGCTTCTGCTGCTGGGCATCCAGCGCGGTCTGCATGTTCGCGATGTCGTGTCGAGGTCGGTCATCCGCTTTGTGAGCGCATCCTGCGCGTTGATGAACGTGCCGCCGTCGAAGCGTCATGCCGATGATCGTGTCTCTCAGCGACGTGCCCAGCCCTTTGGTGAAATAGACCTTGCTGTTCATCGGCGTCGTGCTGGTTATCAGAAGCGACAGTCCCTTTGGCGGTGCTGTTGACCGCAGGCGGGCTTCACCGTCAGCGCCTGGCCGCTGCCGGTGCACGCCTCACCGTTGATCGTTCCCTCCACGTCCAGGCCGCAGGAAATGCCCATTTCCGGACTCGGCTCGCTGCTCCGGTCCTTGCGCCGACACCAGCTAGTTGCCGATGCCGGTGCGTTCCCAGCCGTGCCGCTTGCCAGGCTCGAATGGACGCGCACATCGGCGGCGCTGCCATACCTGGCCGATCTGATCGTAAGATAGGTGTTCTGAGCCGAATCGGCGTTCACGATCCCGTTTGCATCTGGTGGCGACTGCGGACGCGCCGGTCTGGTCGCGAGTACTTGTTGATCTCGGTTATCACGCGGCTCAGAGTCCATCCCGCCTTGAGCGTGATCGCCTTGTTCTTGTCCGATCGACCGCCAGGGTACATGTTCAGGGTCTCATCCGCGTCCAGAGTCGCCGTCATGGCCGCCCCCGCCGTAACCTGGGCCTGACGCGCCGCCTGCGTTATGTTGACATCCCAACCGGCCGCAGGCGACGCTTGCGTGTCGCGAAGTGCGATCACAGAAGGGATATACCGAGCTATCCGACGTCATGTTGGATGAGAACAGCTTGGTGACATCGGTGAGGTTATCGTTCACGGCCTTGGTCAGCGCCGCATCGTCGATCTGCAGATGGCCCTCCGTGTCCTGGGTGATGCCTATGGTGGCAAGCGCGCTGAAATGCTTGTCCAGTCCCGGCACTGACGCCGCTCGTGATGCTCGAGAGCGTCATCTGCACGGATTGCAGATCCCAGTTGCCCAGCAGCACGCCGCCCTGTTTCGACGTGGAATCATACTTGAGACTGCTGGCCTATCGCGTCCGCCAGATCGTTATACGACTGCACGAAGTCCTGGATAGAGGCCTTGATGACGCCGGTGTTGCGGGTGACATCTATCTTGACCGTCGTGTCTTTGTCCGGGTTCATGTATGTTGAGCGTTACGCCCGGGGATGAGGTCATCGAATGAGTTCGTGTTCTTGCTCACGGTTATCGGGGTCGTGCCGTCGCCGCCGCCCCAGCGTAATCTCCGCGTCGGCCCCTCTGGATCGATCGTCGAGAAATCTACCTTGATGCCGGCGTCGGCGTTGACCGTGAACTGCGACGCCGCGCCCGTGTCCGTCGTGCTGAGCACGAGCTGATATGCAGGGCTCATCGCGGTTCCGGAGTTGATAATCGACGCCTGCATGCCCTTGTTCGCCTTGTTGATCGCGTCGCGAAGTCCGGTGAGGGTGTTGTTAGTGCGTCGATGGTAACGTCGAAGTCTTTGGTGGTGTCTCGTCGAAGCAGAAGTCAATGTGCCGGTGCCGACATCGGCCGTGGTGCTGGTGAATGCCGTCGGGTGCCGCCTTGCGCCATGGCGGCAACCTGATGGCTCTGCGCGCGGCTCTTCACGGTCAGATAGTAGGTTCCCGGTGTAGCGCTCGTGCCGGCCGTGGCCTGGATGATGGTCATGTCGCTGGAGGCGGCCTTGCATTGCGTGAATGCGCCGGGCACGGCGAGCGAGTCGCCTTCGTCTTGAGGGCCAGCACGCGCGTGTTGAGGTCCTGCCAGGTGGCAAGCTTGTTCTGGGCCTCGATCTTGTCTGCCTGCATTTTTGCCTGAGGCTGCTGGGCGATCGCATCATCTTGCTGATGATATCGCTCGTCTCCAGACCGGATATCAAGCCGCTGATCGAGCCTGTGCCGGGCATATGGCACCTCACTTTCCGTCCCGTTCAAGCGCATCGCGCCGAAACCTATCTGAGTGGCCGATATACCGGCCTGCTTGCGACGGCAAAGCCGCCTCTGGGCGGACTTACGCCGATGTTCCGGGCACTAGGCCCCGAAACATCATTGTTATGTCCAACAAAAGGCTTGGCGGTTCCGAGCGACGAGGGATTGTATTGCGGCCGCTTCAGCCTTCTATCTTTCGCATTAAGAAAGGCGAGGCCGCCGAAGCGGCCCCACCTCAAAGTGCTGTCGACTACTCTATCCGAGCAGCTCGAGCAGAGCCTGCGGCGCCTGGTTCGCCTGAGCCAACATAGCACGCCCGCCTGCTGCATGATCTGGTTCTTCGTGAAGTTGACCATCTCAGCCGCCATGTCCGTGTCACGAATGGTGGACTCGGAAGCTGAGATGTTCTCGCTCGCAACGCTCAAGCTGTTTATGGCAGACTCGAACGTGTTCTTCTGAGCAGAACCCAGGGTTGCCCTCAGTGTCGAGACATCGGCGATCGCCTTGTCGAGAACGTGAGGCTTCCTGGGCCTTCGTCGGTCGGTCACGTCGATCAGCGCCAGGCTGTGTGACGCCGTCGCCGTGCCGTTCGCAAGTCCGAGCTGGCTCGAGTTGACGGAGTTGATGCTCATCGACCGGGTCTGGCCGGCATACGCGCCCACCTGGAAGGTCATGCGTGCCGACAGCTAGTGTCGAACTGATCAGCCGTTGTTCGCGGCGGTCGTTGCCGCGGTGTCTGTGAGCTGGATGGCGTTGCCGAGGCGTGTCCTTGATGACAAGTGCCAGTGCCGCTTGTCCCACAGAGCCGCGCTGCCGTAATGTCGCCGGTAAGGGTGCCGTCAGCGGTGACTATCGCCTTGGCGTTCGGCGCCGACTGCGGAGATATTGCGCTTCCAGATAGTACCGCCGCGCCGCCGGTGACGTCGATGCGGTTGGCTGGAGCCGTAGTTCTGCTGCGTCAGGACCAGGAGTGGTTGTTGGCGTCCAGCTGACGCCACAACGCCGGTCTGGTTGGTGTAGGTTGTTGATGGCTGACCAGAGTAGCGTTGCTCGCCGGCGCCAGCCGGTGATGTTCACGCCGTTGATCGTGATGGACGCGTTGGCCAGGTCGGTGGCGCCTGATGTCAATGTCGATAGTGCTCGTCATCGTAGCCTTGTTGGCGATCTGCGTGACGTTGCCGCGTCGACTCATGTCAACGTCGGCGACGCCGTAGTGATGGAGCCTTGGTCATGTCGGCGGAAACGACCGAAGTGCCCGTGACTGTCGCGATGATACCAGCGGAGCCATCAAGAAGCTTCTTTCCACCGAACTGGGTTTCGGAAGCGATCTTGTTGATGGATGCGAGTGACGAAGTGATCTGCGCCTGGTCGGCGGCGAGTAGTCGCCTGGTCGTTTGCGCCGGTGTTCGCGGCGTGGACGGCCAAAGTTCTAATGTTACCGAGCAGGCGGTTAACTTCTGTCAAAGCGCCTTCAGCGGTCTTCACCATGTTGACGGCGTCGCCGGCGTTCTTGATGGCCTGGTTCAGACCACCGATCTGGGCGCGCAGTTTCTCAGAGATAACGAGTCCCGCCGGGTCGTCGCCGGCGTTGTTGATCTTGTAGCCCGATGACAAACGCTCAATGGATTTTCCAAGAGCGTCGCTCGTCGCGGACATTCGTCTCTGTGCGTTCAGTGCCGCACTGTTGTGATTAATGCTGAGACCCATAACTAAGTTCCTCCATGGATTGTTTCCGCCTGTCCTTAGGCGGCGGCCTATGGCCGAGAGATTAGGGCAACTGCTTTCCTGCCAGGGCATCCGGCGAGCGCCCACCCCGACGGAGCCCTTGTTGCCGAAACCTGCATTACAGATGTCTGTCATGGCATCTATCGACGCCGCTGCCTCGACACCTTAGCGCGCCTGCCTGCCAGACTCGTCCATGAGCAGCGCGACGCGCGCAGTCCTTTTCAACGGGTTTCTTCCACGAAATTCTACCGGGATGCCAATTTAATCGATAACACGGTTTTTTTGCGGGGCAGCCCGGACGGGGGATGGCGAATGGCGAATGGGGAATGGGGAATGCAGAGACAGCCGCGAGCACGCAAGCGCGGCCGCGGGCTGTGATGTTCAGTGGAGTGGGCGCGAGTTATTCCTTCGGCGGCTCGCCGAGGGCCTGGCTCGCGACTTCGACGTCCGTCTGGCCGGCAGCCTGACGTTCTCGGCCCGGATCTGTTCGAGAAGCTCTTTGCGGTGGACAGGAATCGACCTGGGAGCCTCTATCCCAAGCCGACCTGATCGCCGCGAACCTCGATGACGAGGATCTCGACGTTATCGTTGATGACTATCGACTGTCCAACTTTTCTTGCAAGAACCAGCATAGCGAGTGCATCCTTTCACTCATCGCGTCACGGGCAATTGCGTTAAGCGGCATTAGGCGCTTGCGGCTCTTGGGTGCGGCTTGTCTCTACGATGAGCAGCGTGCTGCGTTGTGTAACGCTCATCTTGTAAGACGACCTGAGCGCCCATCATGTTCTTTGAGTTGATGATGATCGGCGCGGCAAGATTCGCCGATCACGTCCCCCATCGCGGATCGTCATTATCGCCAAGACTATAGCGTCATCTTCTTCCGCCAGGCCGCAGCTTCTCGCACGTCGGCTTCGCTGATCTCGATCTCGTAGTTCTCGAAGAACTCCGAGGGGTCCACGACTACGAACGCCAGTCCAGGTTCCTCGACCGACTGCAGCCACCGAAAGCTCGCTCCGGCGCGATGCTCGATCAGGCAGAACTGCTTGATGCTCTCAAACCCGAGCGGTCCGACTCGGCATCGTGACCAGGGCACTCTCGTCAACTTCTAGCTTCCGAAACGGGTTGTCTCTACTCTCATCTTCATAATCCTCCCATTCGACAATTGCTCAGCACTTTCGATCCTCAAGATCATTGCATGCTTGCCAGAGATAGTTTCATTACTCTGCGAACTGACCGACAGAGCGGCCTGATAGACATTTTGTTGCGTCTGCAGCTGGATGACCGCCGACGGCAGATCCACATCTTCTTCGTCTGACAGCAGTCTCCTCCATTCTGATCTTGCTGTCCGCCAGGTACATCTGTGCGCGTTATCGATCCTCTGCATCCATGAACCGACTCTCGACCTGCAGCTCAGTACGTTGTCCAGGTTAGCGTTGATGTTGTCGAGCTGGCGCTCAACTGCGTTTACGTCTCCGGACGCGACCGCATCCCGCACGTTCGCCACCATCGTGAACAGGTCCGTTGTAGCCTGCTCCCGCGCTGCCGTCGAAATTGAAGCACCTTGCTGCCGGGAATATTCGTCGGCACGCTTACCCAACTCAGCACCTGGACTTTCTTGACGCCCGAGTCGCCCGTATATGCGTAAGGCGGCGGCCCCGCCTGGGCTAGTCACCGCCGGCTTGTCGGTCGCTGTCCCGCTGAACACATACTGATCCATATATCGTCGTGTTCGCCATGTCGGCGAGATCTGCCATGATGCTGTCGAGCTGCTTCACGTAGCTCTCGCGAACTGTCGATCGGTCAGCGTCCCGTTTGCGGCCGCCAATCGCGATGCTCTGCACGGACTTGATCGACTTCGTGATGCTCGCCAGCGCTGCGTCCGTCGTCTGCAGCAGCGGCTTGCTGACTAACGTATTATCGGACAAGCTGGTCGACAGTATCTTATGGCTGATCTCAAAGACAGTGCGCGATCAGTTCCCGGCACGTCGTCCGACGCCTTGAGTATTCGCTTGCCGGTTGCGGCGCGCGTTCTGCGCGTCGGTCAGGCCCTGTGTCGCCCGCGATATGTTCAGAAGCGAGTTCTGCACCTGTAGGCTAAGTGACGTTCTCATCTAGTTTACCTCCCGCACCGATCTCCCGTCTTCTCGATCAGCACGCCAAGCATCTCGTCCATCACGGTGAGCACTCTCGCGCAGGCGTTGTAGGCCTGCTGGAACTTGATCATGTTGGTCATTTCCTCATCCAGCGACACGCCGGATATCGATTGCTGCTGGGTCTGAAACTGCTGGTACGAAAGGGCTTGCGCGTCGGACTGCTTCTGCGGCATCGATGCCGCGCTGCCGATGTCGCCGACGAGGTTCCTGATAGATCTGGTTGATGGTCAGATCCCGGTTACTGCGATCTGCCTGACCGCCTTCAAGCCGGCTATCTGCCGTCGCGACCTGCCCGTCGCCGACGGCGCCCGTTGACGATGCCGCAATCAGCCTGGGTGCGTCGAGAACGGACGCGATCCAGCGCGTATTGCTTGCGGCAGTCGAGCCGGCAACGAAGAAGTCGCCGCCATCGCCCGGTCAGCGTCTTGCCGGTGTGAGTGAATCGTATTGACCTGCTCGACAAGGCTGGAGGCGAAATCGTCGAGCTGAGAGAGATAGTCGGGGATCATGAGTCCCGCAGTCCTGCAGCGCCCTCAACTCGCCGCCCTGGATGACCACGTCCACACCGTCGTTGGCCCAGTCGGATCGCCTGGTTCCCATTCCGTCGATGACGCTGCTGAGGTCGGCTGTCGTGCGGTGCCCTGCACTAGGACCCTGCCGCCGAGCGTGATAACAAAGTCCCCGCCGCCTTCGCCGAACTGGTTGATCGAGACGATCTTCGAGAGGTCCTGCACGAGTCCGTCGCGGCGGTTGAGCAGATCGTTCGCCTCGGAACCGCCGCTCGTCATGCCGCGATCTGGCTGTTGATGTCGGCGATCTCGCTGGCCATCTCATTGATGTTGCTGACCGTCGTCAACAGCCGAGACGTTCAGGTCATCGACGCGAGCTGCCGATCTGGTTGTAGACGATACTGGATGCGCGAGCACAGCGCCTGCGTGTTGTCCACGAGCGTGGTGCGCAGTGGCGACCGAGTCCGGGCGTGGTCGCCACCTTGTTCCAGGATGCCCAGAACGCGTCGAGATCGGTCTGCAGACCGGTATCGCTTGGCTCGCCCAGCGCCGCCTCGAGTCTGGGACTTAGCGTCTTGGACATGAACTCCCATTGGCGCTCGCATTGCCGGCCTGCTGCAGGCGGTCTCGATCAGGGCGTCGCGCATGCGCTGGACCGCGCCCGGCCTGCACGCCCGAGCCCATCATCGTGACACGCCGATGGCGCGCCTCCTGCGACTGGGCAAGAGGCAGTCCCTCGGCCATCATCAGTCGCTGCCGCTTGTAGGAAGGATCGTTGGCGTGCGCGATGTTCTGCGAGACGAACATCCAGCGCCTGCGCTGCGCCGCGAGTCCCGTCGACGCTACGCTTATCCCGAAAAACGTTCCTGCCATAGTATCAGACCCGTGAGTCCAGACCCAGTACGCCGTCGCTCGGACCCGGCGAAGCTCGCATTCTTGCCGAATACACCACTGGCTCCGGCTCGCGCACGACTATTCGCAAGCATGACGTGATCACGTCGAGTCCATTTGCGAGCAGTCTGGAGTTGATCTCGTTCGCGTCGCGGACGCGCTGTGACAGTTCGAGATATCCGTGCAAGCTCTCGCTCGATCAGGTGCAGTCATACGGCGCGCCGGCCGCCTGGGCTATGGCCGCCGCGTCAGCCGTTTCGACGTCGAGGCCGTTCTGCTCGGCTATTCCAGCCGCGACCGCCGCCGCGCGCTCGTCGGCCTGAGCGATCTTGCGCAGTACTTCCTCCTGTGAAAGGCACGTAGCCGCGATCTCCTCCGCGTCGCTCGCGTGACAGCGCGTCCTGCTGTCGAGGCCGCGGTCGCGCGGGCGTGTTCGAGCGAGTGAGCTTACGTCTCTGAGACACTCAAGCAGAGCGCCGCTGAGTTCATCTCGTGCCGGCATGACCTACACCTGCCCTTTCACGGCGCCGTCTGATCATCGCGGAAGCGATATCGCTCGACTCGTGGGCCGGACCCGAGCCCAACGACGCCTTCACCTGGGAAACGCGATCCGCTCCTTATTGCCGGCAGCGCCATCGCGCACGCCCTGCCACGCTCGACAAGCGCCGAAAACTTCGATATAGTCACTGCGTCCCTCCTGGCGGAGCGCCCGTCCGGGTTCGCACCGTTGATTCTATAGGTCTTGTTGAGGTGGACACCCAGAGCCTTGTCCACGCCGCCTGTTCTGTCAATCATTTCTGGTTACCTCTGCGTGTCACCGTGGATGCTGAATCAAGTTCAGCATGACGCTTGGGTCCGGACGTGGATGCTGAATCAAGTTCAGCATTGACACGTGAGCTGGCGGTAGAGCATATCCGCGATCCCCATCGATGAGGTCTTCGCGGCGGATTTGCCTGACCTCGTCGTCCATCATCTCCTGGAACGTGTCCTCAGCCGGGTCCGAGCCGAACAGCTCCGACTTCTGGACGGTCTTTCTCATCTGCTTGATCACGCTCGAAAGAAACAGCGCCTCGAAATCCTTGCAGGCGTCCTTCAACCTCTTGTCCTCGCTTGTCGTTCAGCCCGGTCTTCTCCGTCCGCGCCGGCGGGTTCGCGCAGTTCCCAATCCGTAATTCGTAATTCATAATGCGTAACTCGTCAGATGATCTCCAACTGCGCCTGCAGCGCGCCGGCCTCTTTGATCGGCCTGCAGGATCGCGATCAGGTCCCTTGGCGTGACTTTGAGCGCGTTGAGCGCGCGGACGAGTTCCTCGATCGTCGCCCCGCTGGACAGCGCGACCACGTGGCCCGGCTGCTCGGTCACGTTGACAGTCGTGTTCTGCACCGGCGCGGTCTGGCCATTGCTGACAGCGCCTCGGGCTGCGACACGTCAGTCTGTGTCGTGATCTCGACGACCAGCGACCCGTGCGAGACCGCGCATGGCGATATCCGCACCGCGCCGCCGATGATGACGGTCCCGGTGCGCTCGTTGACGATCACCTTGGCGGCCGTATCCGTCGTCACTTCCGCTGACTCGATCTGCGAGTATCAGCGACGACGACGTTGCCCTGATACTCCTTCGGCACTTCGATCGACGACGCTGTTGCCGTCGATGGGGTTGGAGTAGTGGCCGTTGAGCTTGGCGTCGATGGCCTTGGACACGCGGGAGGCCGTCGTGAAGTCGTTGGAGTTCAGCGTCAGGCTGATAGTATCCTGCGGGGCGAGATCGGTCTTGGTTTCCCTCTCGACCAGCGCCCCGCCCGGTATCCGGCCCGCTAGTCGGATGGTTCTTTGTACCGAGGAACCGCCGCCGCCGGCGCTGAACCCGCCGATGGAGACCTGTCCCTGGGCTGCTCGCGTATACCTCACCGTTTGCCGCTCGAAGAGGCGTCTGCAGGAGCGTTCCCCCTTGCAGGCTCCTCGCGTCACCCAGCGACGATACCGCCACGTCGATCGTCGTGCCTGCCCGCGCGAACGGCGGAAGAGTCGCCGTCACCATCACGGCGGCGACGTTCTTGACCTTCAGCTTGTCCGCGGGCACATTGATCCCGTACGAGTCCAGCATATTGGCCAGGGACTGGGCGGTGAACTTGGTCTGCTGGCTGTCGCCGCTTCCCTCGAGACCCACCACAAGCCCGTAGCCGATTAACTGGTTAGCGCGCACGCCTTCGACGCTGGCGATGTCCTTCACCCGCACAGCTCTGCGCCGCGGCGGCGGTTCCTACGATTGTGAAGTATGATTGCTGCTAGTGATCGCTCGTCTCATCGTTCGAAACCCTCAACTTTCGATCTCTCAACTTCGCTGACCTAGCTAGAACAGGATCTTGAAGATCTTGCTTATCAGGCCTTCCTTCTGCCGGCTGCCGATTGGGCCGCTGCCGATGTGCGTGATCTGCGCGTTGGCGATGCACGCGGAAAGCACGGTGTTGTCCGGCTGGATGTCCTGCTTGCGGATCGTGCCGGTGAGCTTGACCTCTCCTTTTCCTTGTTGGTCGCCACAAGTCGGGTGCCCTCGATCTCCAGGTTGCCGTTATCGAGGACCTTCGTTATCGACGGCGGACATGCGGGTGACGAAGTGCTGGAGCGCGTCGTCGTGCCGCTGGCCTTCATGCTGTCGCCGCCCGAGTACTGGAAGCAGCGTGATCTTGTCCAGGAGCGGTCCCACGCCGGGCCCGGTCTTGAGCGAGCTGTCCTTCTTGGTATCGGTGGACGCCTGCTGGCTCGATACGGCCGACTCCTCGATGATGATCGTGACGATGTCGCCGACCTTCGCATGCCTTCTTGTCCGCGTAGAGCGACTGCGCCGGCGTGCCGGTCTTGTCCGGGTCGACCCACAGCGACTCGGCACAGCCACGACTTCCAATCAACGCTACTGCTGTACAGAGTTATCAACGATAATCCTATACATAGCTTGAACCTCGCTATCTCGTACGATCTCCACCGCTCCCGGCGCCTGTGATGCGCGCCCGAACGTCCTCGTTGGACACGCTCGACTTCACTCGAATGCTGTCTCCGACGCGGCCGTCCTGCCTTGCCTCGGCGCTGGTGCGAATCGCGACCGCTGCCGCATTTGACCGTCAGCGTGACCTGCTCCCCCGTGCGAATATCCGGCGGCAGTGCGACGTCTGAGGCGGTGATGATCGACACCGGCCTGAATCGTTCGCCGCGCGACCCAGCCCTGCTGCCCGACGCTTGCGTGACGGGATCCTTGATCCTGGTGATGTCGCGCGACTCGACTGCGAGTGTTCTGATCGGTGAGCGCCTGGCCCTGGGCGATTGTGTCCGCCGCGATCACGACGACCGCCGTGGACTTGATCCGCAGCACCGCGCTTGTGGTCGCGAGACTGTGGCCGTTCAGCGACGCGTCAATCGCCAGCGTGTTGACGCCGGTGTGGATGGTCGTGCTGTAGAGCCTGGGCTTGACTTCGATTGCGGGATCGTCCGGCAGGACCATCTCCCGCGGGCTGCGCTCGATCTCGATTTCGTATGTGAGGCCTCCTTCGGCAGAGGCCTCCATCGCGTATTCCTTGACGAGGTCCTCGAGTGCTCTGCGGACTGATACGCCTGCACTTGCCCGTCAGTGTGATTCTCGCCGCGCCCGCGACTTTGACGTGCGTCGAACCCGGCCGCGTCGAGCTTGAACCGCACGTATTCGGCTTCGATCGTCCGGCTGCTCGCCGGGCAGAGGAGCGCTCGTGACGACGATCCCCGCCGATCTTGCCGGCGGACTTGGCCTTGGGCCCTCGATCTTCGCGATGTCGCTCGACCGTCACCGGCTGCGAGGTCGCAACTTCGATCTCTGCCGGCAGCGTGACCTTGCACACTCCCTCCCCGCTGCGGGGAGGGTTGGGGAGGGGTCGGGATGCGGGCGCAGCGTGGGCTATCACACCGGCCAGGACTATCACCAACAGCATGACAATCGCGCGTTTCATATCAGATCTACCTTCGCAGGTTGTTTGCGATGTTGAGCATCTCGTCGGCGGTCTGGATGCTCTTGGAGTTGACTTCATAAGCCCGCTGGGCGGTGATGAGGTTGACCATCTCCTCGACCACCTTCACGTTGGACATCTCGACGTAGCCCGACGAGAGCTTCCCGAGGCCGTCCTGGCCCGGGCGTGCCGGTTATCGGCTCGCCGGAGGCCTTCGTGGCCGCGAACAGGTTCCTGCCCTGGTTCGTCAGGCCGGCGGGATTGAGGAACTTCACCAGCTCGATGTTGCCGCACTGCTGCGGGTCGATCTCGACCCTGTATGCTCGCCGTGACGGTTCCGTCCTCGCCGATGGTTATGTCGGTGGCGCCGGATGGAATCGTGATCTGCGGCTGGACTTCATAGCCATCGGAGGTGACCAGCCGGCCCTCGGAGTCCTTCTTGAAGGAGCCGTCGCGTGTGTATGCCGTGTCACCGGACGGAAGCCGGACCTGGAAGAACCCGTTGCCCTCGATGGCCACGTCCAGCGGGTTGCCAGTCTGCTACATATCGCCGGGAGTGAACATCTTCTGGGTCGCGCCGACCCGCGTGCCGAGACCGACCTGGACTGCCGGTGGGCACCTGCACGCCCTGGGCCTGAGTGGCGCCGGCCGAGCGGATGGTCTGGTAGAGCAGGTCCTGGAAGTCCACCCGGCTCTTCTTGAAGCCGGCGGTGCTCACGTTGGCCAGGTTGTTGGCCGTGATGTCGAGATTGAGCTGCTGGGCCTCCATGCCCGTGGCCGCTGTATATAGACTTCGGATCATAACCCTCCTCGAATTACGAATTACTGAATTACGAAATACGGACGGGCCTCGCAAGCTCGCTCGGCCGAATTCGTATTTCGTATTTCGTAACTCGTCATTTGCCTAGACTCTCCCTGCTTCATTGATGAGCTTATCCAGGGTCTGGTCCACGGACTGGACCACCTTCTGGTTTGCTTCGAATGAGCGCAAATTGGCTATCATATCGACCATCTCGCGAATGACGCTGACGTTGGACTGCTCGATATAGCCCTGCATCACGTGGGTCTTGCCCTGCTCGGCGCCGTCGATCTTGATCTGGTCGAGCTGTTCGCCCTTGGTATCGAGTATGGAGCCGTCGTCGGTCGACGCTCCACTCGCCCGCTGGGCATCTTTATCGCGCCGCCGCTGCCCTGCACCTTCTCACCGTCTGAGTTTGCCAACTCGCCATCTTTGTCAATAATAAAGCTGCCGTTGCGTGTTCGGCGCGCAGCGTCACCCGAGCCGACTTCGAATGCGCCCGGGCCCTGGATCGCGAATTGGAGCATGTTGCCCGTGGTAATGACCTGGCCGTCGTCTGTGTCACACGCCGTCTCGGCTTGCGCTCCGATGGCCTGAACCGGCGAAGAAGGGTAGGCCGGGCGCGACGTGGTCTCGGTTACGATGGCCGAAGCGGCGTCGCTGAGCGCTTCGGAAAAGGAGGTGTTGACCACGCGCAGCCGCTTGAACCCAGGCGTCTGTGCGTTGGCGATGTTATTGGCTATAACATCCTGCTTGGCTGTCTGAGCGATCATTCCGCTCGCCGCTGAGTAAAGCGCTCTTATCATTATGTCGTCTCCAGAGCACGTATCGACAGCCTGGCGGGACAACTTTAGCCTGCTTGTCAGCGCTTTTTTTCTACAGACTATTGACAGCCGAGCCGAAAACATGCTATTCATGCAGTAACGGAGGTACCGCCTCACACCTGTCAGGCGTTGGCGTACCCACGCCAATCGGGGGAAAAATGAAAAAAAGAGGCTTTACTCTTATCGAGCTTCTCGTGGTGATCGCCATCATCGCGATCCTCGCCGCCATTCTGTTTCCAGTTTTCATACAGGCCAAGGAACGCGGCAGGCAGGCGAAGTGCTGTAACAACCTCAGGCAGCTATCGACAGCGTTCAGGCAGTATTGCGACGACAACCATCGCACAATGCCTTCGGGCTGCTACAATCAGTCCATCCCACACATGGAGTGGACATCGAATAGCCCGTGCCTGACCGCGCATCCGGACATCACCAAGGGCCAGTTGTGGCGCTATGTTCGCAACAAGGCGGTGTATCTCTGTCCTACAGATGCGGGCGTGGCGGCGGTGGGCGTTACCGGAGATCCCACCGACTTCCCATACTCCTACAGCCTCAGCGAAGAGATGTCCAGTATCTACGGCGCCACGGGTGAGACCAAGTTCAAGAGTCCGCTGAAGCTGGACGTGGAGACCGCCGGCAGGGCGTCCAAGGTTCTCCTGCTCATACACGAGAACCGCAAGAATCCCAAGATCGCCGGCAGCGGCATCAACGATGGCTACTTCTGTTGGCGGACCGACTACAACGACCTGCCCAGCAACATCCACTACGACGGCACTACCTTGTCGTATTGCGACGGGCACGTGAAGTGGATCAGCTACAAGGGGTTGCTCAAGGAGTCCGACACGGACCATCGCACATTCTCCGGCTCGGCAGCCAACAAGTATTCCGAGTGGTTGTCCAACAGCCGCAGGGCGCTGAACACTTATCCTTAGGTCCCGGCAGCCGAACAAAGAAGGCCAACGGGTCCGAATAGTCTAATATAGCTATGATACGATGAAGCAGGTACAGTCGGCGCCAGCACCGGCCCTGCGGGGAATGTGGGGGGACATAATGAAACGACGAGGATTCACACTTATCGAGCTTCTGGTCGTGATCGCGATTATCGCGATCCTGGCCGCTATCCTGTTTCCGGTCTTCATACAGGCCAAGGAGCGCGGCAGGCAGGCGACCTGCTGCAGCAATCTCAAGCAGATATCCCAGGCGATGTTCAACTACTGCGACGACCACAACGGTCTCCTGCCGGTCTCTCAGAGAAGGCAGATGATAAATGCCGGCTGGCCGGCTGCGGGCGTTGTCGAGTGGACCGGTTCGCGTTGGTCGGCATACAGCACTGCGCCGGCTCCGTGCAACGTCAAGGAGGGATCGCTCTACAGGGGTGGCTACCTGCGTAACGTGGGGGTCTTCAACTGCCCATCCGACAGGGATTCGCCTTCATGGTACGGCAAACACGGAAATAAGCTTCCGCGACACCGGCAACTGGCGCCAGTGACTTTCCTGAGGGCAAGCCGGATGGGGTTCCGTCGGGGTTTGGACTTACGTACTCGATGAATGAGGATCTGGCTCAGAAGAGCAGGTCCGGCAGTCCGAGGCTTACCACCATCAATCTTGCACAGGCCACCGCGGGGCGAGGCAGTCAGGTGCTGCTTCTGATACACGAGCGCCGCAACGTGAAGGGCAGCTCGCTCAACCAGAACGACGGCTACTTCGACTGGCGCGCCGGCGATCCCCAGGGCGTAATCCACTGGGACGGCACGACGTGCTCATTTTCCGACGGTCACGTCAAGTGGCTATCCAACAAGCAGATTACCAAGATCGAGAATCTCAGCGATCCGAACCACAGCCAGTGGGCGCGCAATGCATTCTTTTACAACGCGCCGAATGCGAGCTATTCGGACTAGAACCTGGATTGCGCAGCGACGCATCTGCTGGCTGCTGCCGCTATCGGGACTTGTATAGGGTAAGTCAAGAACGGCTCATGTCGGTACCGGTTCTGCTGCGCCGATCGACCAGCGTGGGTCGAATGAACGGAGACTGTCGATGAAGAGACGAGGCTTTACACTGATCGAACTCCTGGTCGTGATCGCGATCATCGCGATTCTGGCCGCGATACTGTTCCCGGTCTTCGTGAACGCAAAAGAGCGCGGCAGGCAGGCAAAGTGCTGCGCCAACCTCAAGCAGCTTACGATGGCGTTCTTCGAATACGCCGACGATCACAACGGGTTCCTTCCGATCGGGTCGAGGCGCATGATGAACTGGGGCAGCCAGGAACACAACCCCGTCGAGTGGACGGGGACGCAGTGGCTCAACGATGGCGAGACGTCGCATCCGATCAACGTGAAGAGAGGGTCGCTGTGGCCCTACGTTCGGAATCGTGAGGTGTATAACTGCCCAACCGACCGCGACATGCCTTCGCACTTCGGCGGGGTACGGATCAACGGCGCGCTCGGCCCCAGGGATTCCGGGAACGCCTATATCGGCGATCTTCCCGACATGGCGGGCTTCGGCCTGTCATACTCCCTGAACCAGTATCTGGCGATTAAGGGCACCTCTCCTTACAAGACCACGGTCAAGCTGGGCCCGGCGACTACTGGGCGAGCAAGTCAGATACTGTTTCTCATACACGAAACCCGCGGCTCCAAGACCGAAGAGGGCATAAACGACGGCTACTTCACCTGGTCGGACAGCACTCATGGCGACATACACGACAAGATTCACTGGGACGGAACAACGTGCTCCTACGCCGACGGCCATGTCAAATGGCTTCCGAACAGAGAGATGAAGCGCATGGAGGACGCCCATCCCAGCCCGTGGTGGCGTAACTCATACTTCTACGGCTCCGCCGACGCCGCGAATACGGAGTAGGCAAGGCCGCGTCCGTTCGGCCGCTATTGAAGCATGTCCCTCAGCCTCAGCGCATTTTCGCACCGCGTAGCCGCGGAAGTCGTTGTTGAAGTAGATGTAGACGTCGCCCCGCTCCAGCATCCCGGTTACCCGATCTGCCCACTCGCGCAGGTGGTCGTCGGTATAGTTGCCGTCGGTCTCCTCGCCCCCGGATGCATGCGGATATATGAGTAGTCGCACGTGGTCCTCAGATGCAGCGGCAGCCCCGGCGAGTCCATCACGCAATATGCGACCCCGTGCTCGGCAAGCATTGACCACACCGCCTCGCACTGCCAAGACTCGTCCCTGAACTCGAACGCGCTGCGGGGCGTGGGCGGCAGCATCTGCAGGAAATGACGCAGCCGGTCGAGGTCGACGTTCCAGTGGGGAGGGAACTGATAGAGCACGATGCCGAGTTTGCCATCCAGACCCGCTCGCGTGATCCAGCAGTCTCTGCAGCGGCTCCTCGGGCTCTTGAGGCGCTTGATGTGCGTGAGATATCGGCTGGCCTTGACCGAGAATGTGAACCCCTCCGGCGTCTGCTCTCGCCAGCCCTCGAACGTCTTTCTCTCGGGCAGGCGGTAGAAGGAGTTGTTCAGCTCGACCGTATCGAACTGCGCCGCGTAATGCTCCAGCCACTTGCTCTGGGGCAGGTCCTCGGGTAGAACACCCCGCGCCAGTGTTTGTAGTTCCAACCGGATGTTCCGATGTAAGTTGGCATGAGAAGCCTCAATTACGAATTACGAAATACGAGTTCGAACTAGTATCCGCAACGCTCATTCGTATTTACGTAGCCGTAACGGCGTAACTCCCTGCCTAGCCACCTCAACAAAGCATCGATGTCCGGCGGAAGTGGTGCTTCGAAAGTGAGCCGCTCGCCCGTGATGGGGTGGTCGAACGATAGCGAGAACGCGTGCAGAGCCTGGCCCTGGAGGTCGTCGATGAGGCGAGTGAGATCGCGCTGGTCGATCTTGCCATAGACCGACGGAAGCGCGTGCTTCGTCCCGCCGTAGGTCGGATCGCCGACGACCGGATGGCCGATGAAAGAGCAATGGACGCGAATCTGGTGTGTCCTGCCGGTATCGAGCTTCGCTTCGAGCAGCGTGAAGCCCTCGAACCGCTCCATCACTTTGAGGTGGGTGATGGCCTCGCGGGCGGTATAGCGGTCGGTATCCTTGATGACGGCCTGCTTCTGACGATCGGTGGGATGGCGGCCGATAGGCGCATCGACCACGGCCTCGTTGAACTTGGTCGCGCCCCAGACCAGCGCCAGATAGCGCCTCTCGGCGGTGCGGGCCTGAATCTGGGCCTGAAGCGACGCGTGCGCGACATCGGTCTTCGCCACGACCAGCAGCCCGGAGGTGTCCTTGTCGAGCCGATGCACGATCCCGGGCCGCTCGACGCCGCCGATGCCGGAGAGATCGTCGGTGTAGGCGACCACGGCGTTGACGAGCGTGCCGGTCCGGCTGCCCGGCGCGGGATGGACGGTCATGCCCTTGGGTTTGTTGATGACGATGATCTGGTCGTCCTCGTAGACGACTTCGAGCGGGATATCCTCGGGCAGGATGTCGGTCGGCTCCGGTGGCGGAACGGTGACGCTCACCTGCTCGCCAGGCTGGACCTTGTGGCCGGCCTTTGCGGTGACGCCGTCTGACCGTCACGTATGCCTTGGCGATGAGCTTCTGGATGTGCGAACGCGACAGCTCGGGCATCCGCTCGGCCAGATAGACGTCCAGTCGCATGTTGCGGTCCTTGTCTTCGATGAGGAAATCGGATTGGTTCACGGGGGCTATCTTCTGCATCGTGCGGCGGAACCCTGCGGGTGGCAGACAGAACCGTTGCGGCATCCACACGAAATGAGCCAGGCTCCTTGGAAATCGAAGTTGCCCCGAACTTTCCTCGTTCGCCTGGCTCAGGTCCGTCGCCCGCGTGTCGCGGGCTCGTGGTAAAGGGGAAGGACCATCAGATCCTCCGTTGTGTGCTGACTTCGCGAACCGCAGCCCGCGAGGAGCAGCCAATTCTCCAACCACCACAATGGTCGGACACTATATGTATTCCCCAATCAGCCCGGCTTTACCTCCGCCCTGGCCGAATTCAAGCAAAAGTCACCAGGATATGATCCTTGCGCTGGCGGTTCGCGCAGGCTGTTTTTCAGCATGGAAGCGCGAAAGTCAGAAAAGAAGAAAGGGAATCGCATTTCTGCGCTTCTATGTTTCGGGCTTCCATGCTCAGTACAGCCTTGGAGAGCGCACGGCCTTGACCTGAATGAGTTCAGTTCTCCGGGAATTGCACCGCTGTAGGAGGGTTTTCCAAAACCCGAATGCCCAGGCGTTGTGCCCGCGGAATCGGCGTTTGGAAACGCCTCCTACGACGAGTCTCCCGGAGAACTAAACTCGTTCCTTGACCTTGGCATGCGCGCCGTGAGATAATGCGGGTGTTATGAGCCCAGCCGCCAAAGCAAGCGACTCCCCGCGGGCATATCTGATCGCGGGCGACGACGATTTCCGAAAGCAGCGCGAGCTTGACGACCTGCTCGCCAAGCTCGTCGCGCCTGATTTCGCCGATTTCGACCTCGAACACCTCGAGGGCAATACGGCCACGGCCGACCGGGTGATGGCCGGGCTGGGAATCCCGCCGTTCTCGTCGCCCAAGCGCGTCGTGCTCGTCAAATACGCCAACAAGATAGATGAAGCCGAGCAGAAGAAGCTGGCGGAGCGGCTGGCGAGCGCGCCGGGATCCGGCTGCCTGGTTCTGATCTCGCCCGCGCCCGACAAGACCGATGGCAAGCCCAAGAAGGGCAGCGAAGTGATCGGCGATCTCTCCAAGGCTGTTCGCAAGGTCGGCAAGGTGATCCGCGTCCAGGAGATGAAGGGCCGCGACGGCACGGCCGACACAAGGCGTTTCGCGCAGTCGCTGTTCGCTCAGGCCGGCAAGAAGATCGATGCGGGCGCGCTCGCGCAGTTCGTTCAGCGCGTCGGCATGGACTTCTCGGTCATCAGCACCGAGGCCCAGAAGCTGATCGACTACTCCGGCGACTCCGACACCATCACCGCCGCCGACATCGCTAAGGTGTCATGCGAGACCCCGGAGGAGAAGGTCTTCAAGCTCGTTGATGCTATCGGCGCCAGGAGGCCCGACGAGGCAATGAAGCACCTCGACGCGCTGTTCGAGGTCGGCGACAGACCCGACTCGGAAGCCCCCAAGACGCTGGGCAACATCGCGCGGCTGTTCCGCCTGGCGTGGCAGGCGAAGATGCTTGCCGCGGCCGGCGTGAGGGTGCTCAAGAAGGACTCGGTGCCTCAGGATCTGCTCGCGATGCTGCCGACGACGCCCAGTGTGTTCAGCCTGGCAGACTGGCAGCAGGAGCGTTTGAAGTCGCAGGCGGCGCGGTTCACCCGCGAACAGATCGCGCACGCACTTGAGGCTATTGCCGAGGCCGACGCCGCGCTCAAGGGCATCGAGGGCGACGTCGAGGACTCCCGCATGATAATGGAACTCCTGGTCCTGCGCCTTGCCGGCTAGCTACTCCATCACGCTGCTGCCGCCGCGGCCCCAGCGGGGCCTCATCAACTGCGCGTTCCACACGTCGTAGGCGGCCTGGAGTTCCTTGACCCTGGCTGGATTGGCGGCGAAGAGGTCGGTCTTCTCTCCAATGTCGTCGGCAAGGTTGTGCAGCTCCGCCTCGCCCTTCTCCTCGCTGACCAGCTTCCAATCTCCCATGCGCACGGCCCACCGCGCGCCGAACCGCCAGAACAGCCGATCGTGCGGGCTGGTCTTTGTCTTGCCGGTCGAGGTAACGGCATCAGATCGACCCCGTCCAGCTTCATGTCGGGCGTGACGCGTCCTCCCGCGGCGACGAGCGCCGTTGGCAGCGCATCCAGCGAGATCACCGGATCATCGATGACCTGTCCCGCCGGGATATGACCCTTCCACTGCATCATGAACGGAATCCGTATCCCGCCCTCCCACACCTGAAGTTTGTAGCCGCGCAGAGGGAGATTGCTGGACGTCGTGCTCTCCGTGGGGCCGCCGTTGTCGCTGATGAAGAAGATGAGCGTGTTCTCTTCAAGCTTCTTCTCGCGCAGTTTCGCCAGTATCAGCCCGACCCCATCGTCCATGGCCGAGTTCATCGCGCAGAACGTGCGGCGCTTCTCGTCCTTGATGGACTTGAACCGGTCCAGGTACTTCTGAGTCGACTCGAGCGGCGCAGTGAACTGCGTTGAACGGCAGATACAGGAAGAACGGCTTGTCGGCATTTCGCTCGATGAACTCGACGGCCTCTCGCGCGAACGCATCGGTGGTGTAATCGATCTTGTCGACAGGCTTCGTGCCTCTGAGCAGCGGGTTATTGGGGTCTTTGGCAGCGCTCAGGTAGTCGTGGTACCCGCCAAGGAAGCCGAAGAACTCGTCGAAACCGCGCCGCTGTGGCAGGAACTCGGGTTCGTAGCCCAGATGCCACTTGCCGAAAGCCGCCGTGGCGTAGCCCAGCTTCTTCAGGCGGTCCGCGATGGTCGTCTCGGAGACCGCCAGTCCCATGCCCGCCGTTGGCTTGGGCGGCTCGGCGGGGTTGAACTCGTGGCCGAACCGCTGCTGATAGCGGCCGGTCAGCAGTCCCGCTCGCGTCGGGCTGCACGCGGGGCACGACACGTATCCGCTCGTGAAGCGAACCCCGTTGCGCGCGATGGAGTCGATATAGGGTGTCGGGGTGTCCTTGCAGCCCTGCACGCCCAGCTCGGCGTAGCCGAGGTCGTCAGCAAGTATCACGATGATGTTGGGCTTGCTGGCTGCTGCCGCGCCGACTATGGACGGCAGGCCCCCGCCTAACGCGAGCGCGAGTGCGCCGGTCCCGGCCGATTTGAGGAAATCTCGCCGCGACATAGTCTCTACGCCTTCGACTCGCGATGCTTTCCTATTCGACATTGAGCTTCCCTCCGAACTGCGTTGAATCATCTCGCCTCTGCTGAGGTTATTATATAATAGGACGCAGAATCCCTGCACGCGGATACAGCCGTCCGCCTGTTGCAAAGGCGTTCCGTGTGCTATAATGAATCAGTCGGGGCGTAGCGCAGTTTGGTCAGCGCGCTAGTTTTGGGAACTAGAGGTCGCGAGTTCAAATCTCGCCGCCCCGACCACCTCTCATCGTCCTTGTCCACCCGTTACTCCGAACATTATCACCTCCAATGTCGTCACACGAATGAGCAGGCAGGCGCCTCTGCTGCCGGCCAAAGAGGGTGGGGCAGGTATCGGAGGTGGACTATGGAACGCACCGATGAGAGAGAACGCCATGTCCTCTCGACCAGCCGAACTTGCAAGTACCTGTTGGGGCTTGCAGTGCTTCTGACAGTCGTCGCAATCGCGATCCCCCTCTATGTCTCCAACATCTCCCGTTTCGTAGGCAGGCAGGACGTCTACGTATTGGGGCCCGACAAACTCATTCCCGGCAGCCGTGCGGCCTATCGCGTGGTCGTGGCCAATCGGGGCGCGAATCACCCCGTCAAGGGCGCGTCCGTTACGCTCGCGTTCAAGGCCCCGCACTCGCACAGCGTGCGATTGCTCTCCGGCAAGACGGACTCCGCCGGCACCCTCAGCGGCAGCTTTCGAGTGCCCGATGTGGTGTCCAAAGACTGCCGGCTGGTCGCGACCGCGTCATCGTCTGAAGGAACGGACACGCTCAACGTGCCCATCGCGGTCGAGCGCGCCGCGAGGGTCCTTCTGACTACCGACAAGCCGGTCTACCAACCCGGCCAGACCATCCATCTTCGCACTCTCGCCCTGCTCAGGCCGTCTCTGAAGCCGGCCGATGACGCGAAGATCAGACTGACCATTGAGGACCCCAAGCAGAACAAGGTCTTCGACAAGACCATCGTCGCGAGCGAGTGGGGGATCGCATCCGCGGACTTCCAACTCGGCGACGAGATCAACCTGGGCCGCTACGCGATCACCGCGCGAATCGGCGACACGGAGACCGCCCGCACGGTCACCGTAAAGCGCTATGTGCTTCCGAAGTTCAAGGTGAGTCTGAATACCGAGCGCACTTATTATCTTCCCGGACAGACTCTGAGAGGGACCATCAGGTCCGCCTACTTCTTCGGCAAGCCGGTCAATGGCGCGAAGACCCACATCGACCTCTCCGCTCTCGGCGTCAAGTACGAGACATTCGCGGAGATTACCGGCCGCACCGATGCCGGCGGCGCGTTCGCATTCGAGGCGAGGATTCCCAACTTCCTGGCGGGCCAGCCTGTCAGTCAGGGAAGCGCGCTGGTCAAGCTCGCGGCGGCGGTTACCGATAGCGCCGGGCACACGGAGGAGGTCGTCCAGTCGGTTCCGGTCGCGAAGCAGCCGCTGCGGATAGCGGTCGTGCCCGAAAGCGGCCAACTCGAACCCGGCGTGGAGAACATGGTCTACGTCGTGACCTCGTATCCCGACGGCCAGCCGGCGCGGACCAGAGTCGCAGTAACAGTGGACGGAGTGCGAAAGACAGCCGAGACCGACCGCCTGGGCATCGCGACACTTCGCCTGACCCCGAAGCAAGGCATAGTCACCCTCAAGATAAGCGCATCCACCGCATCCGGGCTGACCTGCGCGCAAACGTTCACGTTCGACACGACGAGACTCGACGAAGAACTCGAGTACCGCTACTACCGGATGGCACGGGACCGGGGCGCGCCTTACCCTGAGGCCATTGATTCGGTGCTCATCCGCGCCGACGAGGCTGTGTATATGACCGGCGAGACGGCTGATCTCGTCGTGCTGAGCACGAAGCAGACCGGCCCGATCTACGTCGACGCCGTCCTCGACGGCCAGACGATCCTCACCAAGACCGCCTACCTCGACCACGGCCGCGCCAATCTTGCCGTGGACCTCTCGGATAACTACTCTGGCACGGTCACGTTTTGCGCCTACGTGCTCGCATCGACGGGCGTGCCGATGAGGGACACCGCGACGGTGATCGTTCGAAACTCGGACCAGCTCAAAGTCGGTGTACAGGCCGATAAGCCGGTCTACCTGCCCGGCGACAAGGCCCTGCTGCGGTTCCATGTCACCGACGACGCCGGAGCCGGCGTGCCCGCGGCAATCGGGCTGAACATCGTTGACGAGAGCGTGTTCAGCGTCGAGGAGCAGGCGCCGGGACTCGCCGCGCTCTATTTCGCGCTCCAGGACGAGATACTCAAGCCGAGGTATCAGGTCAAGTTCGCATCGGAGGACTACCTCTATGACCGCATCCGCCGCGACCCGGACGGCCTCGCGCGACAGGTCGCCCAGCAGATGCTCAGCCCCAGACTTCAGGCGATGGGCGCGATGCCCGACTGGGCCACGACGCAGGCGGTCCTCTCGAGCGATAGAAGCCGATCGCTCCAACGCGCGGCGAAGGTGCTGTTCGCATCCGCGATGAACGTGCCTGATCCGAGCGTGAGCGCGGTGACGCAGTACCAGAAAGACGAGATGATCAGGCGGGTCCAGGGCAGCTTCTTCGGATGGGACGACGCTCCCAGCGCGCGCTGGTTCGTCGTCATCGTCGGCCTGGCGCTTGTTATGGGCGTGCTGGTATCCGCCTATCAACGCCGCCGCCCCTGGCTGATGCTTCCCGGCATACTGGTGCTGATTGACGCCGCCGTCTTGATGGTCGCCGTGCTGGTAGGCTCGATGTCCGGCGGCTGGGCGGGCCAGTTCAACATGTCGGTCCAGGCGCTCTCCGGGCTGGCCCTTTTCCCTCTGTTCGTCGCGGCCATGGCGGCTGGCGCTCGGATGCACTCCGGCTGGGGAGAGGTAGGCTGCGGCATCTGCATACTGATCGTCCTCGCCGCCATCCTCTTTCCTGTCTTCGCCAGAGCGCGTGAAGCCGCGCGGCGCTCCACTTACGCCGATCTCTTGAGAGTAGCGCAGACGCTGAACGAATCTGCATCCAAGCCGGGCGCGACCGGCGGCGCGGGCCAGGTGCGCGTGCGGCAGTTCTTCCCGGAAACGCTCTACAGCAACCCGTCTCTGATCACGGACCGCTCCGGCAGCGCGTCGGTCGAGCTGACCATGGCCGACTCGATCACCACGTGGCGGCTCTCCGGCATGGCATCCTCGATGGACGGCAGGATCGGCTCGGTCAACGGCTCGCTGCGGGCGTTCCAGGACTTCTTCGTGGACATCGATCTGCCCGTGGGCGTCACGCAGGGCGACGTGATCTCCATGCCGGTTGCGGTCTACAACTACCTCTCCAAACCGCAGACCGTGACCGTGGCCCTGCGCCGGGGCGACTGGTTCACCCTCAGCGGCGAGAGCACGAAGACAATCGACCTGCGGGCTAACGAAGTCACCGCCGTCTACTTCCCGATCACGGCCGACGAGCTTGGCCTGCACGGCCTGACGGTCGAGGCCCATTCGCCCGGCGGCTCGGACGCGATCCGGCGCGAGATGACCGTCTACCCCGACGGCCAGCGGCAGTTCGCGGTCGTCAACGGCACGCTGTCCGGCCGCGACACGGCGCGGATCGACGTCCCGCGCGCGGCGGTCCCGGGCGCATCGAAGCTGCTGATCAAGCTCTATCCGGGCGTATTCAGCCAGGTCGTGGACGGCCTCGACGGCCTGCTGAAGGCCCCGTATGGCTGCTTCGAGCAGACCTCGTCGATCACGTATCCGAACGTACTGATCGCGAAGTACCTGCGCGCGACCAAGAAGGACAAGCCCGAGCCGATGATGAAGGCCGAGCAGTTCATCAGCCTCGGTTACCAGCGGCTGCTCACGTTCGAGGTGCCCGGCGGCGGGTTCGACTGGTTCGGTAACCCGCCCGCGAACACCGTCCTTTCTGCCTACGGCGTCATGGAGCTCACGGACATGGCCGATGTGGCGCAGGTGGACAAGAGGCTCATCAAGCGGGCCTTCAGGCTGCTCGAAACACGCCAGAACGCGGACGGAAGCTGGAGCCCGGATAGTCGCACCTAACGTGGGATGCGCTCGAGCTCGCGGCTGCCCATCACCGCCTACGTCGCCTGGTGCCTCTGCGAGGGCGGGTTCGCCGACTCCGACACGGTCCGCAAGGCATGCGCTTATCTGGCCGACAGGGTCGGCCGTGTGAACGATCCCTACGTGCTCGCGCTAGCCGCAAACGCTCTCGTGGCCGGCGGCGGAGCATGACGCCGCAAACGACGCCCTTGGCCGCCTCGCTCGAATGGCCGTGGTGCACAAGGGCCGCGCGCTCTGGCGAAGCGGCGCGACGACGCTGACCTACGGCTATGGTGACATCACGCAGGCCGAGACGACCGCTCTCGCGGCCTATGCGTTCATCAAGTCCCACACCCATCCCGACCTCGCGACCCAGGCCCTCAACGAGCTTATCGCGCGTCGCGACAGCTTCGGCTCGTTTTCGACCACCCAGGTCACGATCCTTGCGCTCAAGGCGTTCCTGGCCGGCTCGACCGAGGGCGTTGGCGGGAGCGGCGACATATCGGTTGTCGTGAACGGCCGCCCGGCAGGCGACGTCCACTTCACCGGCGACGATTCCGACATCGTGCGAGTGATCGACGCCTCGGACCTCGCACACCCCGGCGCCAACTCGGTCGAGATCAGCGTCAATGGGTCCGCTCGGCCGGTGTATCAACTCACGGCGGAGTACTACTTGCCCTGGGAGCTCGTGCCCAGGCCGAGAGCCGGCGAGATGAGCATCAGCGTCGATTACGGCAAGCTGCGGGTGGAGCGCGAGGGACTCGTGGACGTGACCGCCAGGGTGCGCGCGAACAAGAGCGTTGTGCGTATGGCCATGGTCGATCTCGGCATCGCGCCGGGGTTCGGCGTGGTGACCGAGGACCTCGAATCGCTCAAGTCCAGAGGGCTGGTCTATCGCTACGAGATCACACCCCGCCAGATCATTCTCTACCTGCGCGATCTTCGAGCCGGGAAGCCACTGCAGTTGAGCTACAGGCTCCGCGCGCTCTATCCCGTGCGGGCGCAGGTCCCGGCAAGCCGGACCTACGACTACTACAATCCCAACTCGCGCCGGTCTCTCGCCAAGCCGGTGACGATCGAGATCGAATAGACAACCCCGCGAAGTATGCTTCGGGAGGCCTTCTGACCCGAAGCATACTTCGTGGTTTAACCGGTTATCCTGCTCAGCCAGGCTTGTGATGCGTGAAATGTGAATGGGAAACCAGTTTCCCATTCACATTTCTTTGGGTAATCCCCATGAGCATGGTAAGCGGCCTTTGTTTGCACCGCGGCACGCTTCCAGGAGGCTGACCCAATGACCCCGAGGCTGATTCTCTTGCTGGTATTGTCGATCTTGCTGCTCGGCTCGGTGTGCGCGAACGCCGGAGACAACGTCGTCGAACCCGGCGATCGTGTACGCATCATCGTGCTCGGCGTGGACGATATGAGCGGGGAGGGGACCGTCAACTCCGACGGCAACCTCGCTATTCCCGTAGCGGGCATCTACAAGATCGGCGGCAAGACCACCGAAGCCGCCGCCGCCGAGCTCGCGGGCATACTGCGCAAGTGGGTCAAGGAGCCGCAGGTATCCGTGCTGATCGCGCAGAAAGCGCCGACGGTCGTGCTTGTATCGGGCAAGGTCCAGAAGCCGGGCGCCTACGTCGTCAGCACGCACTCGTCCCTGCTGGAGGTCATCGGTCTGGCGGGAGGAGTCGCCGAGAACGCCGACCTCGGCAAGGTGGCGCTGCTCCGATCCGGCGCGACGACTGCCGAGGCCGTCAACCTTCAGGACTTCATCGACGGCAAGTCCGGGGCCACCAACCCCACGCTGGCCAACGGCGACACGGTATTGATACCGGAGAAGGTCACCACGCTGGGCGTTGTTTTCGTGCTCGGCGAGGTCAGGCGCATCGGCAGTTTCGAGTTGAGATCGGGCATGCGCATACACGACGCCGTCGCGCAGGCCGGAGGCATCACGGACCTGGCCGATCCGCAGGCATCGTCACTCAAGAGCAAGGACGGCGAGCCCGCGAAATTCGACCTCACCAAGGCCCTCGCGCAGGACCCGACCGAGGACAAGGTGCTCTCCCCGGGCGATACGATCTACATCGAGACCACGCCCGGCACGTTCAACATCTACGGAGCCGTGCTCCGCCCCGGCTCCTATCCGATCAAGGGGTCCATGCCGCTCACAGACGCGCTTGCGGAGGCCGGCGGCTACACCGAGCGTGCAAAGATCCAGAACATGCAGATCATCCGCAGTTCCCAGCAGAAGACGATACCGATCAATCTCGCCGCTGTGCAGAGGGATGCGCAGAATGTTCCCGTCCTGCCCGGCGACACGATAGTAGTGCCGGCGCGCGGCGACAAACCCAGCATCTGGACGATACTCGGCGCAGTCGGCTCGCTGGGCTGGCTGGTGTGGAGATAGCCATTTTCCATTGACTATTGACTATTGACTATTGACGATCTACCGGCCTGCGCCGGGCACATGGCAAATAGTCAATAGTAAATGGTAAATCGTAAATGTCACATTTCCCTTAGCCGCTCTATGCGGTCCTCGATCGGCGGGTGGGTGTCGAAGAGGCTGTTGAGGCCGCCGCCGTGCTCGCGTAGCGGGTTTGATATGAACAGATGCGCCGTGGCCTTGTTCGCGGACTGCAGCGGCTCCTCGTCCTTCTCGATCTTCGCAAGCGCGCTGGCGAGACCCTCCGGGAATCGAGTCATCATCGCGCCGCTCGCGTCCGCCAGATACTCACGACGGCGCGAGATCGCCGCCTGAATGAGCATCGCCGAGATCGGAGCGAGGATCGCCAGCGCGATCCCGACCAGCAGCAGGATCATGCCGAGCTGGCCGCTGTTCCTATCGTCCCGGCTTCTGAACCCGCCGAGCCGCCCGCTCCACCAGAACCAGTCCGCCATCAGCGCGATCGCGCCCACCAGCACCGCCACCAGCATCATGAACCGAATGTCGTAGTTCTTGATGTGCGACATCTCGTGCCCGAGCACGCCCTCGAGCTCAGTCCGGTCCATCATCCCCAGCAGGCCGGTTGTGACGCAGATGACGGCGTGGTTCGGGTCGCGGCCGGTAGCGAAGGCATTGGGGGCGGGATCGTCCATCACGTAGGTCTTGGGGACCGGCAGCCCCGAGGCGAGCGCAAGGCCCTCGACGGCGTTGACGTAGTGCGGGAACTCCTCTTTTTCGGCAGGCCGGGCCCGCACGGACGCCAGCACGATCTTGTCGCTGTAGTAGTAGCTGCCGACGGTCATGAACATCGCGACGCCGATCGCCAGCGGCAGTATGAGAATGTTATGCTCCACGCGCGCGAACAAGTAGCCGATCCCGGCGAAAAACGCCAGGAAGACCAGTATCAGCGCCCTGGAACGCCATATATTGCCTGAAATCTGCTCGTACATAGGTGCGCCCAATCTACAATTGTCAATTGTCAATTGACAATTGACAATGCCTCACTGCTTGAAGTCCACCTTGATCGGCTCGCGCGCGGCGTCCTCCATCTGGAAGTACTCGTGCTGCGTGAAGCCGAACATGCCCGCCATCATGTTGGTCGGGAACGTCTGGATCAGGGTGTTGAGAGTCATCACCTGGTCGTTGTAGAACTGCCGCGCGTAGGCGATCTTGCTCTCCGTGCCCGAAAGCTCTTCCTGGAGCATCTTGAAATTCTCGTTGGCTTTGAGCTCAGGATAGGCCTCCGCCACGGCGAAAAGGCTCTTCAGCGCCGCGGTGATCTGATTCTGTGCCTCGCCCTGTGCGGCCGCTCCCTGGGCGCTCATCATCGCGGAGCGAGCCTCCGAGACCTTCTCAAAGACTTCCTTCTCGTGCGCCGCGTAGCCCTTGACCGTCTCGATCAGGTTCGGTATCAGGTCGTAACGCCTTCTGAGCTGGACGTCGATCTGAGACCAGGCGTTTTCGATCCTGTTGCGCAGGCTGACGAGTTGGTTATACTTGGCGATAACCATCAGCACGGCCAGGACCACTATTCCGAGTATCACCCAAGCTGCAGTTCCCATATCTCCTCCATTCAGGCGAGTTCGGTAATCAGTTTATAGTATTCGCCGTGTTCGTGCAAAGTTCCCTTCGACAGGCGCGGAAACCTGCCGGGCTTGGCTCGCCGTGTTTCCGTTTTTTTGCCAGAGTATGTCGAAAAACGAGAGGAAGATCGACCCCGGATGGCAAACTAACCATTGGGTCGGAATGCTGACATACTCTGTGTTGGGTTATCGAGGTTTTCGACCCGCGGAACCGGTCGGGTGTTACCGGAGTCAGGGACCATGGACTCGCCGGCGCCGGTTCCGAGAAGTTTTGTCAGGGGTGCAACAATGGTTTGCCAGCATTGGTCCCGGGAGAAGGTCGCCCGGGAAATCCGCCGCCTCAGCGAAGAGGGTCAGGATCTCCGGCACAGCGAAGTAGCCGGCAAGCAGCAGAAGCTTGTCAGCGCCTCGGTGCGGTACTTCGGAAGCTGGGGAGCGGCGGTGACGGCGGCGGGCATCGACTATGCGGCAATCAGGCGGAAGTCGCAGTCAGCCCGCTCCCGCAAAGTCACAAAATGGTCTCGCGACCGAATAGCGGGGGAGATCAAGCAGCTCGTCGATACGGGTGAGAACCTGGCCGCCGCGACCGCGCGTTCCAACCATCCCGCCCTGTTCAGCGCAGCCGTCAGCCCGCGCTACTTCGGAAGCTGGCGCGACGCGCTCACGTCGCTCGGCGTGGACTACGATTCCATGCTCAGCAGCAGCACGGACCGTCCGCCGCCCACCGGCGAGACGCGCCGGGCGCGCACCGTCATCAGGCGGCTGCGGGTGCTGAGTCGTGGAGCCGCGGCCCCTCGCCGAGAGCGAAGCCAGGACCAGATACCGGAAGTTCTACGAGCAGGCAGTATCCGTATTCGGCTCGTGGGAGGCGGCGGTGGCCGCTGCGGCCGATCAGTCGGTACCCGACAGCCGATCGAGCCGCCGATTCGCCCGCGACATAGCCGGTCGAGAACGCGGCCTGCAGGTTGAACCCGCCGGTCTCGGCGTCGATGTCGATGATCTCGCCAGCGAAGTAAAGGCCGCTGACAAGTTTTGACATCATCGTCCTGGGGTCGATCTCGCCTATCGGTACACCCCCCGCGGTCACGATAGCCTCCTCCAGCGGGCCCATTGCGACCACCGTAACCCTCAGGCACTTCAGCAGCCGCACGATTGCCGCGCGCTCCTCGACCGTGATCGTGTTGACCGGTTTGGCCGGGTCGATGCCGGTCAGGTAGACAAACACGTCGACCATCAGCCTCGGCAGCAGCGCACGAAGGTAGTTGGCGAAGTGTCTGCTCTGCGTGAAATCGCGGATCAGCCGCGCGTGGAGCTGCTCCTCGGAGAGCGCGGGCTTGAGATCGATACAGATGCTTACCGGTTCGGTCTTGAGGTGTGCTCCGCGCGGCGCGGCTGAGTGTCAGTATGATTGGGCCGGACACGCCGATATGAGTGAATAGCATCTCGCCGAATTCCGACGCGATCTTCCTCGCGCTCAGTCCACAGGCTTGCCTCGACGTTGCGCAGCGATAGCCCCTGCAGGTCCTTGCCCCAGTCCTCCTCGGTCGTCATTGCCGAAAGCGCCGGTTCGGGCGCGACGATCGTATGCCCAAGTTCGCGCGCCATCGCGTAGCCGTCGCCGGTCGAGCCGGTCTTGGGGTACGATGCGCCCCCGGTTGCGATCACGACCGCGTCCGCGCCCATCCGGCCTCCGTAGACGTTCGCGCCGGTCACTCTGCCTTCAGCGACGGCGACCGACCTCACGCGGCAGTTCGTCTTCACGCGAACCCCGACCGATTCCATCCAGCGTTCGAGCGCGTCCGCGACATCCGCCGCCCTGTCCGACACGGGAAAGACTCGCCCGCCGCGTTCGACTTTCGTCTCCACCCCGAACCGCCCCAGCAGATCGAGGAGATCGTCGCGGAAGAAGCGCGAGAACGCGCCATAGAGGAACTTGCCGTTCGGAGCGAAGGCCTCGATGAACTCGGGCAGGTCGGCGGTGTTGGTGATGTTGCCGCGCCCCTTGCCGCTGATCCGCAGCTTGCGGGCGAGCTTGGGGCCTTTTTCGAGCAGAACGACATCCGCGCCGCATTCGGCCGCCCGTCCGGCCGCCATCATCCCCGCCGGCCCGCCGCCAATGACCAGCACCCTGCGGCCGCTCACGCGCCCGACTCCGCCGGCTTGCCGGCCTTCATACCCGACACGACCGTCAGCGAGAGCATTACGACCACTCCGCCCGCCACGAACATGATCGGGTAGCTGAACCGGTACCAGAGCCACGCGCCGATCAGCGGAACCAGCACGGCAAAGACGTGGTTCATCGTGACGCCCATCGACAGCGTGGGCATCAGGTCTTCGGGTTCGGCGATGCGGTGCAGATAGGTGGTCAGGCAGCTCGTGGACAGATAGAGCAGGTTGTCCAGGCAATACATCGTGCACAGGACCGGCAGAATGTCACTTTTTGGCATGCCGAACCAGCGTGGAAAGAGGTGCGCGGTGCCGTAGATCGCGAACACGCCGATCACGCACGAATAGCTGGTCATCAGTATCCTGCGCTCGCGGATCCGGTCGATTAGCCGGCCGACAATCGGCGCGCCGATCAGATTGACGACGCCGTTGATGAGCATGAGCGCGGCCATGAGCTGAAGGCTGGCGTGATAGACCTTCGTCAGCGTGTAGACCGCGAACGTGAAGAACACCTGCTTCCGGCCGCCTTCGAGCATGCTGAGCAGATAATAGCGGCGGTAGCGCGGTTTCCAGACGAGTTTGGGCTTGTCCATGTGGCCGATGTCGCGGCGCAGCGAAAGCATCGTTAGCGCCCCGACCGCAACCAGCGCGCCGGCGGTGACGAACCAAGTCTGGTAGTGCAGCCTGTGCGCGACGAGCGAAACGGCCAGCATCCCGATCACGCTGCCAACGGCGCCGAACCCGACCGTCTGTCCTATCCTGCGGCCCCTGCTACTGGGGTCTGAGAGGTTGAGCGTGAGCGAGGAGGACAGCGGCATCCATGTGTGCATTCCTATGCTCCACACAAACGACCATACCAGCAGGCTTGGGATTCCGTGGACGGTTGCATAGGCGCCGATGCCGATTGCGAGCAGCGTCATCGCGACCGCGCCCAGAATCGGCTCGGCGATCTGCATCGTCAGCGCGGCGACGAACACACACAGAAACCCCGGCAGCTCGCGCACCGCCTCCACGAAGCCGATGCTCATGGGGCTGATCTTGAGCACCTCCGTGAGGAAGTTGGGCGCGCAGGCATTGTAGATGCCAAACCCCAGAAACATGAAAAAGACCGCGCTCCAGAGTTTCTTCAGGTCGCGCGGTATCCCGCCGGAAGCCTTACCAGTCATACGATTGCCGAGTCCTCAATGTGTTGTCCCTATCTCATACTCCTTATACGCCGGGCATAGTTCGACCTCTCAGTATGCAGCAAGGCCCGGAGGATGCTCCTCCGGGCCTCTCCATATCTAAGCCGCTCGCGCGTGCTCCTGAAGCAATTCCGCTATGTGCGTGCGCATGGCCTGCTCTTCTTCGGTTGTCATCTCCGGCTTTACGACTTCGAAAACCTCGCCGGAGTCCGGGTTCTTGTATATCAACGTCGTGCCAATCGCGGGGTCCTTATGAACTCCCACGAAGCTAAGCATACCCGTGCAGACCATCGTCTGACACACCACATATATAAAGATCCGCCTGACCTCTTCGGGCTGACCTTGGAACTCCTCTAGGAATGCGCGAGCCTCCGCATCCAGCTCGCTCATTTTACGGCCTCCATCGCCCCAGGCGCTACCCATACCGTGGATGGCGCCATCCTAGCCGCGTCCTATCGCGTGTTCCAGTATCAGCATACCCAGTTATTGGTTTTTGCTGCCTATCGAAGCAGCACCTGCTCGGGGGTCAGGGCCGACAGGCCCGAGTAACGGGCGAAGTCGCCGGGGTTGAGGGTGATGAGGTGTGTGATTCCGTGCGCGGCCATGAGCGCGACCAGCTTGGCGTCGTGTGCGGGCTTGCCCATTGTTCTTGTGTGCAGCACAACCTGCTGCCATCTATCGGCCAGATCGGGCGGTTCCGACAGGCATGGAAATGAGTTCCTGACGTCCTCCATCTGCTCGACGGCATCGTCGAACTCCATCTCCCAGCCGTTTACATCCCGTGGACGCGTCAGCACGACCCAAAACTCCGCCAGAACCTGCGTGCAGACGAAGATCCGTCGGCCGCTACTTCTGAGAACATCTATGGCCGAGGAGCACTGCTCGTGACGTGGATCATCCTCGTCCTGGACACGCAGGAGTACGCTCGTGTCTATCAGATACATCACGCACCACGGTCCTCGTACAGGTTCTCCCGTCGAAGGGCTTCGTCGGGAATCCTCAGGCCGCGTATCCGCCTGGACTTGAACCGTTTCCATGCCTCCTCAGCCTTCTCCGGATCCCACGGTAGCCACTGCGGCTGCTGCTTCAACTCGAGCTCCAGCGGCTGGTTCACCGGCAGATCGACCGGCTCGTCGGGCACGATGGTCTTCCCGTCATAGTGTGCCTTTATCACGATGGCCATATCGTTCGCCTCCACTCTGATTATACCACGCCACCGGACACAGAGTTGAACACCGCCCTCGCCGCCGGCTCGAGCGCGGCGAAGTCGGCGGGATCGTCGGCATCGACTATCATCCGCCACACGCCCGCCTCCGTACGGGAGCCCCTCACGAACACGAACGCCCGCCGCTCGCCCGCGCGCAGCAGCACCCGCCACGCGCCACTCTCGTCGCCTGTGCGTTCGGCGACCTGCTCGGTGCCCTCGAAGTTCTGGAACTCGTAGGACTCGAAGCGCGATTGCATCGCCGGCCAGGCGGTGTTGCTGAAGTAGTCCTCCATTCGGCGCTTGAGCTCGCCGTGTGAGATCGGCGGAGACGACGAGCTTGAGAAAGACGTTCGGATTGACCGGCACCGACGCGACCAGCTCCGCAAGCGTCAGCGGCCTGGACGGATCGAACGCCTCGCCGTTTGTCCGCGACGCGATCCGTATCCACTCCCGCGCGACCTCCGGCTGCGATTCCGCAAGCGCCGCCGAGAGCGCGGCCTGAAGCCCGTCACGGCAGGTGCTGGTCTCGAATATCGTGCCGCCGTTTGCGCCCTCGACCCCGACCGGCACGTCGTAGCCCTCGCCCCGCAGCGAATGCATCTTCGTGACCACGTTGATCTCGCCGGTCTCGACGACAAACACCTTCGCGCCGAACGCTGCCGCCACGCGCTCGCTGGCAAGCGACGTCGCGTCGGAGATGACCACCGCCAGGTCGCCCTCACGCGCGCCCTGCAGCCTCCTTCGAGCCAGCGCGAGCGCGATGTTGAACGCCGTCACCTGCTGCGGAGGAATGATCGCCGACTCGTCCTGGCCGGGAAGCACGAGATTGCCCCGGTCGGCGTCATAATCGAACGCCACCCCGAAATGCGCGCGTTCGCGAGCCGCCGCGCGAGCGACCCTAAGCAGCATGTGCCGGCCGCTGGCCGGATCGATGCCGTCGGTGTCGATCGCGTGCTCGGGATAGCCCAGCTCGGCGTTGATCTCGATCACGCGAACCCCGAAATGCTCCAGAACCCTCGCGTCGATCCCACAGCCCGCGCCGCCGTTCGGGTCGAGCAGCGCCGGACCGAGTGTCAAAGGCTTCAGGCAGTGCGGGGCGATGCCCCAGTCGCGACCGATCACGTCCAGATACGCGCGCTCCGCCTGAATCCGAGGAGCCTCATTATCGTGCTCGGTCAGGGCTCTATCGACCACATCAGGCGTGACGTCGGCGGCCAGCTTCTCATACCAGGCGTGCTCCTGCCTGGCGAGCGCGGAGAGGTGGGAGATGACCTGAGCCATCGCCGGGGCCGACAGCAGCGCGCCGGGTGGGGCCTCGGAGTTGGGGCACGATTTCAGATGTTCCCCCAGCTTCGAGGCTCCGGTCAGAAACTTGAACCCGTTATGCTCCAGCGGGTTATGGCTGGCCGTGACCATCACCCCGCCGTCCGACTTCAGCGACCTCACGGCCGTCTCAGCCAGCGGCGTCGTAATGATGCCGAGATCGATCACTCGCAGGCGCGATTCGTTCTCCGCCGCGCCCGCCAGAAACCCTCGCACCAGCGCCCGACCGAGCGCCGCGCCGGTCGGGCGAGGGTCGCGTCCCAGAAGAAGCGTGGATTCGCCCTTCGGCAGGACCTTGCGCGCGTAGCAGTAGCCGTAGGCGCACGCCAGCGCCTCGTGTTCGGGTGAGATACCCTGCCGCGCAAGCGCGGCTCCCCAGCACGCTTGCGTGCCCGGTCCGCCGCCGAGTATCGTCCTCACGCCCGAGAACGACTGCACCAGCCCCGCGTCGGCCAACGATGTCTTGAGAAGATCAACCAATCCCTGTCCATCCCTGCGATAATGTCCCCGGCACGGTCGCGAGCGTCGGGTCGGCCTGGCCGATCACGACCAGCGCGTAGGTGCGCCGAAAGACCACAAACGGCTGCATGGCGCAGCTCATCGCATAGCTGAACGCCAGAAGCAGCACGGTCCCCATCACGGCCGTGTATCCGGTCATCAGCGGCGACCATCCCCCAGCCGAGTAGATCGCCCAGCCGATCAGCGCCAGTAACCCACCCGGTATCAGAAACGCGATCCCAACGGCGATCAGGACGACTATCGAGCCGATCCCGGTGGCGACTGCGATCGCTATCAGCATCAGGATATACAGCGCCGACTGCCCCACATTCGCTCCTATTATCGGCAGCACGATCCGCCATCCATCGATCACGCGTACGTTCCGCACGAACATCGCCGCCGTGACGAAGTCCCGCGCGAACACATCGATCACCACCGTCACGAGGGAGACCCCGGCAAATGCGATCACCGCCCACACTATGGCAAGCACCTGCGGCGCGCCGAACTCACCGCGAAATCCCAAGAACGCGGCCAGCAGTGGGCCTCCGATCAGTACCGCCATCAATATCAGAGTGATCAGGCCGAACGCCAGCATCCACAGGAAATAGGACGTTCCCAATCCGATGAACCTGCCAAACGGCGCGCGAATCGCGCATGGGTCGCGCGTGAGCTGGTTGATATACACGAACTTGAACACCGCTTCCAGCCACGAGAACGCCAGCGAGACCAAAACCAGCAGCACGCTATCCGCTATGATGAGCGGTACGTGCGTGACCACCCAGTGGATCGTCTCGAGGACGAACTGCGGCGGCTCATGCGCGTTTCCCGAGGGGGCATTGAAGTTGAAGCTTCCGCCGCCCCCACCGCCTCCTCCGCTTGCACCCGCGAGCATGGAGACGAACCCCAGCGCCAGCCACTTGCGCATGGCGAAGGGCTTGAAGAGCAGTCGCTCAGTATGGTTCAGCGTCGGCGTGATGGCCGAACCCACGTTTATTGGCATCGAGCCCTCCTACGGTTGCAGGGTGAAGCTGAACCGCTCCCCGAAGTCCTTCGACCGCGCCGAGAACGTCAGAGTCACGTTCGTCGGCTCGTCCGCGGCACGGTCCACAATCTCCCATTCATCGACGCTCGACGATGCAAGATGCGGCACATCTTCCGAGAGCGGATTGGTCGTGACTTCGTGTTCTTCGCCGATATAGCACATCAGGTCGACGCCGCCGGCCAGCAGCTTTGCCTCGCCGAGGTTCGTGAACGCCACCCGTGCGACCACCGGCCTGTCCGGCTCGACTATCACCGCCCCGCCGTTCTTCACGGTAACCCATTCGCCGTTCGCGTTCTTCACCTGCACGGTGTCGAACACGGCGTCGAGATACTTCGCCGGGTTGCTGCCGGTCCAGGGCACGTCTCCGACCGCCACCTCAGGGCAGTTCGACGAATCCGTGCCCGTTCCCGTAGTCTTGAGGCCGGGATACTTGCCCTCGGCGATTGCCTTCCAGAACTCGTCCTTTGCGGCGCCGTAGATGCCCGCGATGCCGTCCGGGTGCGCGTCGCGGTCGATGGTGATCCAGTAGTCCGGCTTGGGTCGCGCGGGGCCGTCGATGAACTTGGCCGCGTTCTCGCGAATGACCGGCGTGACGGGCTTGTCGGTCCCGTCCGGGTTGATGATGCCGAAATCGCTGTTCTCGCCGTATCTGAACCCGCCCGGATACCACCAGAAGAACACGCCGTTCGCGCCGGTCGATTCGAGCAGCCGGTAGAACGCCTTGTAGAACATGGCCTGGAAGTCCATCCGCTGCGGCGAGTCCTGCATCCGCGAGACGTCCCACGTGCTGACGCCCATTTCAGCCCACATCGTCGGCTTCTCCGGCGCTGCCCACTTCGCGTATTCGAACTCGAACCAACCCGGCTTGACCTTTTCCCAGTCGCCGATGCGACCATAAGCCTCCGGTTCGAGAATATCCACTCCCGCCGCCAGATACGGGAAATCGTAGGGAATCCGACCGCCCCATCGGTAGTCCGGGTTACCCGCTTCCGCCATTCGGAAGCTGACGTAGTGGTTCGGGTCGATGCCTCGAATCAGCCGGCGCGCGTCGCCATACATGCGATAGAGCAGCGTGTCGAGGAAGCGGCGGTAGGCGGCGGTCATCACACGCCAGTCGCCGTCCGTATCGATCTGCTCGGGCAGGGGATTGGTCACGGAGCCGTCTTCGCTGCGCGGGACCTTGAAGTTCCAGTCATTCTCCGCGTTCTCAACGCTTCCGTAACGCTCGACAATCCACTGCTCCCACTGCTCGTCGTACCTGCTTACGGTCGTCGTGCGTGCCGAACATCGGCTCCCACGCGATGTCATAGGCGAACACTGTATCGTTCTCGGCAAGCCGGGCGTTTTCGATGATGCCCTTGATCCTGGCCCATTCGAACCACGAGGGCAGCCCCGGCCGCAGTCCGACGTTGGCCTTGATCCCGCGCGCATCGAGCCTGCGCAGGATGTCGAGCAGGTTCCCGTCCTTTTCGTAGCCGGTGTAGCAGAATATGCTGACCGCGTTGAGGCCCATCTCCTTGATGTGGTCGAGGTCGCGGTCGATGATCTCTGGGTCGTAGGACCTCGCGCCGATCCAGTGCTCGAAGTAAGCGCCGTCCTCCGTGCCGATCCCCGATGAGGGCATATAGTTCACGCCGTGCGCCCGCCAGCGCTTGCCGTCGAGCATGAACTCGCCGTCCTTGATCGTTATGAAGTGCTTTTCGGCTTTCGGCTCCCAGATGTAGGTCATCTGGGTCACGCGGTCGATGACCTCCTTGCCGTCGCCTACTCTGATCGTGGCCTCGAGCGCGTAGCCGTCTTTCGATGCTACGTTCGTCGCGTCGTTGGACACCGTCCGAGTCTCCCCGGGCAGCAGCTTGCCGACCTCCCAGCTCTGGCTCATAGTGGGCGTGGAGATGTTGGGCTCGCTGTGGGCCACCGTGGCGTGCACGTATTGCTCTTCCTTGCCGACGTTTGCGATGCGCAGGCCGATCTTGGCGGGCTCGTCCTTGAAGTAGGTGTAGTGGTTCGAGCCTCCGTCGAGTATGAAGACCCCGTCGTGCATTCTTGTCGCGATCTGCCGCACCATCGCCAGCATCGCCGGCGTCTTGTAGATATCGCTTCCAGAGAAGCCGAACGACGCCCACACCGCGCCCTTACATGGCCCGTCGGCGTTCACGATCATCGCTACGGGATTTCCGCGCCACTGCCCGTCCGCCGAGCGCGCCTCGACCAGCGGAATGAACCGCCAGTCCCGGCCCTTATCGAACCCGCCGCCGCCCGGCCTCGGCTGAGGCGATCGTACGGCCGCGTCCGCCGCGAGCTTAGGCATGGCTTCCTGTGTCGTGACAATCGCCTGATCCTGCCTCAGCGACAGCGTCACCGGCCCGTGCACGTCGAAGAACTTGTAGCTCGGACACAGTGTCTCCAGCGCCGGCATGTCGAACGTGCCCACAGCCGGCCCGAGATCGGGCATGGATTCCGCCGTTCCGACCGGCCCGACCCAGAACTCATGCTTTCCGCCGACATTCTCCGTGTGAGTGAACGCCAGCCCGATCGAGAGGCCGGCGGCGTTCTCCGGCTTGAACGAGTCCCCGCGCCCGCCGCGGCCCGCGACGCTCTGCCAGAAGCGGAAATCGCCGGGCGTGAGCACATACTGGTGCCACTCCGGATACAGCGGGATCACCGCGATCCATCGCGCGCCGTCCTTCTCGTCCCATTCGAACGCGAGCTGGGTGGTGGCGCCGTCCCCTTTTGCTGAGAAGACCGTGAGCGTGTGGCCCTTGGGGAATGGGTTGTCGAGGCCGTTCACGCCGAAGTTATCCCAACCACTGAGGTTGCTCATCGCTATGTGCAGAGCGCGCTGGCCCGAGGCAGGTCCTTCGGCAACGGTCTCACACGTAGTCGGGCTGTCCATGTCGCTCGAAGACCGGTGCCAGGTCTGGATTTCGTCGGCATCGAACTTGAACAGCACGTTAGGCGGCAGCTTGCCGGCGTTGTCATGCTGATAGTCGTCGCGCGTGGTCCAGCGGCCGTCCACCTCGATGAGCTGCCGCTGCCAGAGGGGCGCGTTGAGGGCGATGATGTCCCCGCCGGCCTTGGCGAAGTCCGAGATCGGCTGAATCGACTTGACCGGCAGGTCAGCCGCATTCGGCAGCACGAGAAGATCGAACGTCTGCGCGTTCACGATCGCCGGATCGCACAGCTCCTTCGCATCGAGTGGCATCACGCTGTAGCCCCCCGCGATTATCTCCTGCGCGAGCGCCGAGATCAGCGCCGGGTCCTCGCCCGGCAGTCCCGCCTTGACGATCCCCGCCCGGCCGGCCTCCGCGCACGCGCACGATGCCGCAACCGCGGCCAGAACAACTATGAGAAGCATTCTCTCAAGCACGAACATAGCTAACCCCCTTTGGTTACACCGCATGATTCTTCCCGCGCGGGCCGAACTCCTGTGTGCTCGTTTCGAATTGCCCTTGGAACGTGAGCGGGTTTGTGATAGGATGAGCGCTGTGAGGAAGACCAAGGCTAACGCAGATGCTTTGAGCGGGATAGTCCGCCGGTTGGCATACTGCCTGGTTGGTGCCGTATGGGCCATCACGCTCGCGACGGTACTGACGCTGGTTGCTGCCCTCTACGTCTGCCTGGGCCTGCACCCCGAGACAATGACAGCGGTCGAGATCATCGCGCCGCTTCTCGGACTGCTCAGTGGCGGCATCTGGGTCGGAAGGCGAACGCAGTCCCGGCCCTGGCTGGCGGGTGGGGGAGTGGCGCTCATCACTGTGCTCGCGTGGTTCGTCACGTACCTCTACCTGACGTGCCGCTGGGACGCGCACGCGTGGGTCAGACAGCCTCTGCCCAGCTTGTGTACAACGATTCTCCCCTGGTATGTGCTCGCAATCGCGGCGGGTGCGGTCGGCGGCGTCATAGGCGCGCGTCTGCCCAAGGCGTCCAGGCTGTGGATGATCACGCCCGTGATCGTTGCCGTCGTGATGGTGATGGCCACCTTCACGCTCCCCGCGGCGATCCGCTGGGGCGGCGTGGCTGAGATAGCCGACGGCGCCACGCTGAGATGCGAACGTCCTGACCGCGAGGGCACCACCCTCCGCCTGCTGAGCTTCGATCTCCTGGCGAACCCCAGCCTCCGCATCGGCCTCTACGACACGGACAGCGACGACCTCACGCCTTACGACGACGTCAACACGACCTACCTCGGAACGCCGCTGGAGCCCGTCCTGCGCAAGCTGCGACACAGGAACGTTGTGTGCGCGGTCAACGCCGGGTTCTTCGGCTGGGACCGCCGGTTCGTAGGGATGCACGTCGCGCCGGTTGTAGCTAATGGCAGACCGCTCTACAACGTCGGCGGTCCGCACCCCGAATGGTGGACCTTCGGCATCACCGGGCGCGGACCGACTACCCGGTTCCATCTCGATCAGGGCCTGACGTGGAAGGACCTCTTTCGGTTCGACACCGCGGTTGTTCACGTTCGGCCGCTGATCGTCGCCGGTAAGCCGCTCGTCCTCGGTCCTGGCGCGGGGGTGACCGGCCTGCGCTGCTCACGAATGTCCATCGCGTGGACAGCCGATTCGCGCCGGTTCTACGTGCTCATGGTCCGCGACCCTGACGGCGAGATGTCCAGCGTCCGGCAGATGAAGTCCCGATCGCGCCAGACCGGCGGATGGGACCTGCATCAGGTGCAGCGATTCTGGCATCGAATGGGCGTGCAATACGCGATTGCCCTGGACGGCGGCGACTCCACCCAACTTGCCTATCGCGACCCGCGCGGCCGCTTCGTCCTCGCTCGCTCCGGCTATCAGGCGTCCCTGACCCTCGCTCATCTCAGAGGCCGCCCCCTGCGCCTGTTCGTGCCCATGCTCCCGCCCGAGCAGGACCACAACGGCGTGATGAACTACCTCTACGTGTCCTCGGCGCAGTGATCTCGGGGAATATGGTTTGACAAGTCACATGCAATTGACCATAATAGTCATGTAGGAGGGCGAAGCAATGAGATCGGCAGCGGTATCGAAGCTAAAAGCAACCTTGAGTGAGTATCTCGGCTACGTCAAGGCCGGCGAGGAAGTGTTGGTCACGGAGCGCGGCAAACCCATCGCGCGGATCGTGCCCCTGGGCGACCTGTCTGACGACGCCCGGCTGATGGATCTGGTACGGCGCGGCGTTCTCAGGCCCGGCAAAGGCAGGATCAGTCAGAAGCTGATCAAGAGCCTGCCCATCGTGCGCATCCCTGACGAGGTTATCCAGCGCATCATGGACGAGGAGCGGGAGGACAGGATATGACGTTCTGGGATTCTTCCGCCGCGTTTGCGGTGCTCGCGGGCCAGGTCGGGGCCGATCTGCTGGAGCCGCTGCTTGAGGATGACCCGCAAGTGACTCTCTGGTGGGCAACAACGGTCGAACTGGCTTCGGCGGCCTCTCGGCTCTGGCGCGAGGGGCAGATCGACGCCACCCGCCTCTCAGACTTGTTTGCCACCATCGACCAGTTTGTCACGGAGGCGGCCGAGATTGACCCCATTGACCAGGTTCGGCGCACGGCCATTCGCATGCTTCGAGCCTACAGCCTGCGCGCCGCAGATGCCATGCAACTGGCTGCCGCGCTGGTCTGGATGGACCATGATCCGAACGGCGCGGGGTTCGTGTGCGTGGACAAGCGCCTGCGTGACGCGGCTGAGCGCGAGGGGTTTTCGGTGCTCCCGCGCGGAAGCTAAATCAACCCCCGCTCCCGCAGCCTTCGTCTCCGCAGCGTGCAGGGCTCGCAGGTGATGGCGTCGCAGAAGAGCCAGTCGGGCGTCTCTCGCAGCCGGGCGGCTATTGCGTCCACGATCTCCCGAGCGTTCATGAAAAGGCAGCCCGCCGAGCACACGCTGCCGTGGGTCATCAGGTCCTTCTCCACCAGATACTCATCCACCGCCCCGAAGTTCGTGCTGCAGCCGGGAAAGTCGCCGAACGGGATCTCCACCGTCTCCCCGTCGCGTTCGGCCAGCGCCGTCCTGCCCCAGAACGCCCGATACGGAATGTTGCGGATCGGCAGGCCGGATGCATGCTCGGCGTAGTGGATCATGGAGTTGCGGTTGCTGCCGACGCCGATGAGCAGTATCTTCGCACCCAGTCGATACGCGTCCTCGAACGATGACCCCGCCCCCAATCCGCCCACGTTTTCCTTGCCTTGAGTGAGCAGGCCGGCGTGCGTGCCGAACGCGGCGACGGAGTAGGTCGGACTCCCGCTGCGAAGCGCGCCGGGGTATGATCGCAGCGTCTCCGGCAGCACTCCCATGAACCGCGATGGGGTCGTGTCGGGGCTGTATGGCCGCACGTTCCAGATGCCCGCGTAGCAGTAGGTGAAGGTCGGCATCATGAGCGTGCCCTGCTGCGCTTGCGCTGCGCCCCTACACGCTTGCGTGCCCTGCTGCGCTTGCGCTGCGCCCCTGCACGCTTGCGTGCCCGACTCGCCCACGGCCTCGATCAGCGTGCGGATGACATCCGTGGGTGAGGCGCCTGTCAGGCCCAGGGACTTGAACGAGCTGTGCACGATGAGGCAGTCGCCCTCGCGGACGCCGATTGCGCGCAGGTCGCTCAGCATTGACCCCAGGACACGGGCGGTCGTCATCTGGCCGTATGCGCCTGCTTCGCGGCGACGACTTTGAGCTTCAGGCTCGCGGTGAACCTCTCCTGCGTCAGTGTCAAGTTCGCCGCTATCGGCACGCTGTCCGGCGCGGCGGCCTTGCCTTTGCCGATCAGATCGAACGATGTGCTGAACGCCTGGCCCGATTTGAGATCGGCGAACTTCAGCGCCTTCGCGTTCGTCTTCCAGCCGGAGGGCAGCGCGAAGGTTATGTCGCCGGTGACGGGCAGGTTGCAGTTGTTGGTGACTTTGGCGTCGACGTGCGGCTTGCCGCTCTTCGTCGAGTACGTCGCCGAGAAGCTGACCGGCGTGAGCGCGACCACGGTCTCGTTGCGCAGGGCAGGATCCTTGATCACGTGATACATGCGGTCCCTGGCCTGCTGAAGCAGCCAGCACGCGGTCGCCAGTGCCTGAGCGGTGCTGGTCTCGTCCTCCCTCGTCAGCCAGGTCATGCTGTTCAGTGCCCTGCCCGCGGGCACAACCATCACACTAACCGACCTCCACGCCTGGTCTCGGCCGAGACCAGCCAGGACCCAGTCCGTAGCCTGACCGAGCGTTCCGCAGACCCGCTTGGCCTCGGTGGTGGACACCTTCTGGAGTTTGTCGTATTCCTTCTTGATCGGGTCTTTGAGGGCCTCAAGGCATCTGATCAGCACGGGGTCGGCTACGCGGCCATCGATATGATACTGGACGCCGCTTCCGAGCTCCTTGCCGGGCCTGGCGCCTTCATACTCCTGGTTGACGTAGACGTCGTAGTCCTGGTCCTTGAGTCCCTTGAACTTGATGGTGACTTCCTGGGGCCCGATGATCGTGCTCTTCACGAGCACGCCGACCTGGTCGCCTCTGATTCTGGGCTTCGTCGCTTCGATGGCGCTCGAATCGCCGGTTGCGGTCTTGGCGGCGATGTCCACGGTTACCGTGGTGGCATACAGCGCCTCTGTCCACGCGAGGCAGATGCAGATGATTGCGATGGGAAGAAGAAAGCAGCGCATCAGTCTCATGCTCATGTATACGGGCCTCCCGATGAAGTTGTGCCATGTCAGAGTGTGGTTTCACTACAGCAGCTTCGGGGAATGGGGACAGTCCCCACTCGCTCCATTATACCACGCGTAATAATCCTGAAAAGATGGGCAGGAAATTCTTGCAAAGCGACGTTTGATTGTTATATAATCCTTGCGGTGAGGGCGATGAGTAACGATCTCGAGAGCTCCAGCACGACTGATAGCGCTAACGAGCAGGCGCTTGTCACGGCGGCCGAGCGTGTAAACGCCGCTTTGGACGTGTTTATCGAATTGCTGGAGGACGTTCAGAAGGCCATCTCCGGCGGCCGGCCCAAGACGCTCAAAGTCGGCTTGGCGAGAAGACTCTGGCCGAGTTTCCGGTTGCTCTTACCGCCGCAGCGGCGTTTGCGGCCGGGATAGCGGCTGTCATACTGACCAAGCTGGCGATCGAGTCGAACACGAGGACTGAGGGGTGAACGGCGTGCAGGACCAGGCCACCGAAGAGCGCAGTCTCTTGCAGTCGCATTACGTTACTCTGTCTGATCAGGATATCGTGCGGATTGCTCAGGCTGGTGACGAGCAAGCCTCGGAATACCTCCTCTATAAGTATCGCAGTCCCTCGTGCGCACCAAGATTCGATCCTACTTCCTGATGGGCGCGGAGAAAGAAGACCTGCTGCAGGTCGGAATGATCGGCCTCTGGCAGGCGATTGTGGACTACCGCGCCGAGAAGGAAATATCGTTTCTCTCGTTTGCCCGAATCTGCATCGAGCGGCACGTTATTACCGCGATCAAGACCGCCACCCGGCAGAAACAGACGCCTCTGAACACCTCCGTGTCGCTGGAATACCCCTCAGACGACAACGACTCCGAGTGGAACCTCGCGGAGATATCTGGTCTCCGACGAGACCGTCGATCCCGAGGAGCTTGTGCTTCAACGGGAGGACACCTCCCGCCTGCAGGACATGCTGCGAAGGCTGCTAAGCGACTTCGAGTGGCGGGTGCTCTCCGGCTACCAGGTCGGCAAGAGCTACCGCGAGATCGCCTGCGAGCTGCAGTGCAAGACCAAGTCCGTCGATAACGCGCTGGCCCGAATCAAGCGCAAAATCTCCTGCTCCCCCTACGGCTGGCCGGGGATCACGGACCTGAAGTAGTCGTCGCCGCCTTGTCATGCGGAACTCGTCTCAGCACCGACGTGCTCCCTCGCCCTGGAAGGGAGAGGGCTGGGGTGAGGGTCGAATGCGCGCGGCCATGTCATGCTGAGCTTGTTTGAGCACCGACGTGCTCCCTCGCCCTGGAAGGGAGAGGGCTGGGGTGAGGGTCGAATGCGCGCTGACATGTCATGCTGAACTTGTTTCAGCATCCATCCCTTCGCGCCGCCGGTCCGCCGCACCGCTCGGAACAAACCGCCTTGACAGTCGTCATGCTCATGGCAATAATGCAGTACGCTCGTAATGCCGAGGCCACCTCTCTCGTCTCGGAGGTAGTCACATGGCACGGCAGCGAGCAGTACCCGGACCGATCTCCGGCTTTTCCACGGCGCGGCTGCGCCAACGTTCACCTTTGTACCCCCCCCGTCACAACCGCCTCACGGTCGCCGTGGTGAGGTTGTTTCGGGATTTCGGATGTGCTCAGCCTGTGGGGCCCGCGGTGCCCAATACGAAGCGGAGGGCCTGCATCTGTGAATAGCCCAAATCCCGAAACGGCGGGGCACCCGCTTCCACCTGACCGTCTACACTCCCGAACCCTCGTCTGCCGCCGCCATCCTCGCCGGCCTGGCGGCGTTCGGGGCGGTGATGCGCAGGCGCAGGCGGTAGACAAACAGACACCGGAAGCATACCATCGGCGCGCGGTCCCGCACCGCGCCCCACACTCCACCGTCCAACCATCAATCATCGACCATGAACCTCCCTCCCCCAACTCGTAGGTCATAACTCTCAACTCCTGCGGCTCTTCGCTAGCCGTGAACAACACGTCACCAAAACAACCCGAAAATGTCTGGCACTAATGGCCAACTACCTGCGTCTAATACCAACGGAGGAACCGCCATGCCGTACCCATCAAGCAATACGCATACCGACGCCCGGCGGTCGGACCTCGGACATCGGACATCTAATAGAAAAACCCGCAAAACAGTCTCCGGCCACGCTCGAATTGAGCACGAGACTGTTTTGCGCCAAAACGTTTTCTTGAGCGTGCAACTACGTGCGAAAATGCGCCCCGCCTGGCAGGGCACTGAGAGCGTAGAGCAGGGAATGGCGGCGAGCCCGGCGAAGCCGGCAGTGATATGACTGAGCCATTGGTATGGAGTCCGGAGGAGTCGGGAATCGATGAAGGCGCGCTGCGGCGGTACATCGACGAGCAGATATACTCGCTGCCGGGGGTGGATCGACATCGCGAGGTGTTCACGGTGCTGCTTACGGGCAGCCGGGCGCTCGGCAACCACACGCCTGATTCCGACGTGGACATCGACGTGCTGTGCCCGGAGGAAGTGTACACGCCGCTGCAGAGGGCCTGCCGCGAGGCTGGGGTTACGAAGTCGCGGGAGGCGTTCTGGTGCCCGCTCTCGCTGAACGAAGAGGAAAACTGGCGGCGGTATTTCGGAGGCGACTCCGTTCCGCATTTCTGCGTGAACACGCTGGAGAGCGTCGAGCGGCAGTTCATGCAGTTCGACGACGTCGGGATGTGGATATGGTCCAACGCGCGGGTGATTGCCGACCCCGGCGGGCAGTTCGGGCGGATCCTGCGCGGTTTCGAGGGCTACCCGGCCGATGTGCTCGTGCGCAAGCTCAAGTACCACTGGCTGATGTGCTGGTCCTGGGGGATCGAGGTGTACCCGTTTCATCACCAGAGCGATGACGAGCTGCTGACCGCCGGGGCCGCGATCTTCAACACGATTCTCGAGATGATGAGGGTGTTCTTTCTCGTCGAGGGCAGGCCATACCCATACACGGAGAAGCTGCCGCACTTCGTGGGGACGACCAAACTCGGTGCGTGGTTCGGGCCGGTGCTGAGGCAATGGGTCGAGATAGCGTTGGGGCAGTCCGAGCGGGAGTTGGGCGCGTGGGAGCGGCTCGACAAGGCGAGCGGACTGCTGCTTGATGACATGAACAACCCCGACACCGTCCACTCGAGGAGGAAACCACCAGGGCGATCATGGCGGCAGGCGTGGATAAGGAGTGGATGGAGCACTACTTCGCCGACATGGACGAGTTGCTGCTCGGCAAGCTCGGCCCGCCGCCGTAAGGCTCAAAACGGCCCTGTCCGCAGCAGGATGCCGATGAATGCGAGAATTCCGATCAGGACGACCAGGATCGAGACTATCATGGTCAGCCCCCAGAGGTGTTCGCGCTGAGCGGCGCCGATTCGCTTTAGAAACGACCTGTGTTGCAGGATCGCGCCGATGAGGGTGAGCGTGCCCAGGGCGATTAGCGCCAAGCCGAAGTTCCGGGGAGCCTCGCGATGGGCGACTATCACCCGCTCCCCCTCCCGCAGATACTGCAGGAACTTGTAGATCGTGAACCCGAACCCGATCATCGAAATCGACGTCCGCACCCACGCCATCAGCGTCCGATCCGCAGCCGCGACGGTTCGCATCACCGCAAGGCTGGTGCGTTCCTCCGCCAGATCGGTTGATTTGTCCCTGCCCTGCTGATCGTCGCTCAAAGTGTCCTCTCCTATCCAGCCGATGTCATGCCCTCCGCATCAACAACCACTATTGTCATACGATGTCCTTCCATACAGCTTCGTGTACACGGCGGCGCATATTGTAGCGACAAGAACGTAGGTGATGACCACGACCACCGTGGCCGCCTTTTGTTCGGGCAGGTTCCAGGCAACAATGGCCAACGCCAAACCGGGGTTGCGCTGGGCGTTGGCATTGGCGATTGTGACGCGCGACGCGAGATCCGGGCCGGCAAGGTAGTGGCCTGAGATGATGGCGGCCGCTGCGATCAGTGCCGCCGCGAGAAGTCTCCACGCTTCGGCGCCGGCAACAATGCGTGGGGCGAAGAACACGAGAAGCATAACCATCAACACAAGCAGAGCGAGGTTGCCTATCCGGCTAAGATTATCTCTCCCAGCGCGCCGGGCAAAGTCGGGCAGCCAATGGTGGACCGCCAGACCCAGCACAATCGGGATCAACTCGACCGTGCTGACCTGCCTGGCTATCACCGCGGGCGGAATCCAATACCTCGACCCTGTCAGCGCACCAATAATTGCCAGCCACAAAGGGGCGAAGGCAATGACCATCAGAGCGACCGACACCTGGAAACTGGCCGCAAGCCCGGCGTCGCCTAATCCTCTCCTTAGCGCCTTGCTGTATATCATCGGGGCTCCCGGCGTGATCGCCACGACCCAAAGCCCGACTTTCGCCTCCCATGAGAGTGGGAGCACCTTGAACACTAGATAGGCAACGACCGGCACGACTATGAACGCGGCAATCGTGCAGCCGAACAGCAGCTTCGGACGTCGCCATAACTGCAGGACGTCCTGTTGGGTCGTCTCCAGCCCAAGCGAAACCATAAGCAGCGTAATGGTCGACCTTGAGCGCCATGCCTACAATTAGCTTTGCTGTCAGTTCCATTGCCCGGACTCTCCGCCGCCTGACGCTTCATCTGATGCTTCCGGGCGGCTCAGCCGCCCGGAAGACATCATGGCTATTCCCTCGCAAGCATCGCCATCGCTTCAGTCTCCTCGTCCACGTACTGCACGCCGCTAACGTTGACCGCTACGCGCTTGATTGTGCCGCCTCTAAATGCGAAAGGCGCTTGGTATTCCTTGGTGACGGAGTCAGCGCTGCTTCGGCCCACCGTGAGCCCCTCGCCGGAGAGGCCGAACGCCCCCGGCTGGGTTCTTATCTCGCCTTCGGCGACGATCTTGTCGTCGAAGTAGAGCCTCAGCTTGCCGTTCGCAACGCCCTTGGGCTCCTCTTTTTCCTTGGTGAACTCCGCGCCGAGCACGACCTTGCCAGTAGGCACGGAATCACTCGACATGACAGTCTGCTCCTGCATCCCCAGGAAGTTGTAGACGTAGCCGAGCTTGCCGCCCTTCACGAACAGCGTGTGCCCGCCGAACCGGCTTCCCTTGCGACAACAGAACACCCTCGGCCTCGGGCGTGTCGATCTCGCACATTCGCAAGAATCGAATACGATCGGTTGCGGATATTGGCGGAAACGGCCTCCGGCACTCCGGCGGTGTCCGGGATAGTAGAAATAGGTGTCCCTCGGCTTGGACGATCCCGGGCCTCGGCTCGATCATGATCTCCATCGCGGTGCGGTCGTCGAGCGGGAAGACGTTGTTCTTGCCCGCTATCGCCGACCCAGTAGCCGACCATCTCCTTCAGCTTTCTGGGGATGCTGATCGGCGAGGTCATGGACCTCCGCTCGGTCCTGCTCGATGTGGTAGAGCTCCCACTGGTCGTCCATGAAGTGTCCCTTGCCGGAGATAGCGCCGTGCCGCGCGACGGCCTTCCAGCCGTTGTGGTAGATCGCTCGCGTGCCGAGCATGGCGTAGTACTGCGTCTGCGCGCGTGTCTCGGCGCGTCCGGGCTGGCGAACGTGTAGCGCATGCTCACGCCCTGGATCGGACTCTGCGTGTAGCCCTTGATCTCGTCCGGCGGCTCGATGCCGCAGCAGTCGAGGACGGTGGGCACGATGTCGATGGCGTGGTGATACTGGTCGCGCACCTGCCCGGCAACCTTCTGTGTCTCCTTCGGCCAGGCGATGATGCATGGGTCGGCGATGCCGCCTTCGAGCGTGTAGCGCTTGAACATCTTGTAGGGCGTGTTGAACGCCCATGCCCAGCCCGTGGGGTAGTGGTTGTAGGTGTTCGGGGCTGCCGAGCTCGTCCATCTTGGCAGGTTCTCCTGCAGGTCGTCCGGCCAGCCGTTGAAGAACTTGTTCTCGTTGACGGAGCCGTTCGGGGTCGCCCTCGCCGCTGGCGCCGTTGTCGGAGACGACGACGATGATCGTGTTGTCGAGCTGGCCCGACTCCTCGAGGTAGTCCAGCAGCCTGCCGAGCTCGTGATCCGTGTAGCTGGCGAAGCCGGCGTAGACTTCGGCCATGCGGGCAGAAGAGCTTCTTCTGATCGTCGGACAGCGAGTCCCAGGGCAGCACCATGATCGGCCTCGGAGATCACCTCCGGCGCGGGCCACGGGTTGATCGGCCGAAGCTCCGTGTCCTCCGGGACCGTGCCCTGCTTTCTTCATGTTCTCGAGCACGATTTCGCGGTATTTCTCGTAGCCCATGTCGAACTTGCCCTTGTACTTGTCGGCCCATTCCTTGGGCGCGTGGTGCGGCGCGTGGGTGGCGCCGAAGGCGAGATACATCATCCACGGCTTCTCGGGCGCGATCTGGTTGGCGTCGCTGGATGAACTGAATGACCTGTCCACCAGGTCCTTGGACGAGGTGGTAGCCCTGGTCCGGCGTATACGGCGGCTCGACGAAGTGGTCGTCATAGACCAGATCCGGGTACCACTGGTTGGTCTCGCCGCCGAGGAAGCCGTAGTATCGCTCGAACCCCCGGCCCAGCGGCCAGTTCCGCTTGGAACCGGCCATGTTGCGACTCGGTCGCGGGCGTCAGGTGCCACTTGCCCACGCAGTAGGTGTTGTAGCCGCTGCTCGACGAGCATCTCGGCGATCGTGCCGTTCTCCGGCGGAACGACCGCCGCTCGAGCCGGGGAAGCCGCTGGCGCCCTCGGTGATGCAGGCCATGCCGTTCATGTGGGCGTTGCGCCCCGTCAGCAGGCAGGAGCGTGTCGGCGAGCAGAGCGCGGTGGTGTGCCAGTTGCGTGTAGCGCAGGCCCATGTCGGCGATGCGCTTCATGTTCGGCATTTCGATCAGGCCGCCGAAGACATCCCAGGCGGCGATGCCGGTGTCGTCCCAGACGATGTAGAGCACGTTGGGCGCGCCTTCCTTCGCCGTCGGCGGCTGGTAGGGCTCCCAGTCAGGCTTCGAGTCCCGGATGTCGAGGTTGATGGTTCCGTTGAATTGCTTCGCCATTTTGACTCTCCTTGGTGGTCGGCAGTGATGCCTATCTGACCCTTGTGGGGTTGTGCGTATGGCAGACGACCGAGAGGGAGGCCGGTTATGCGCAAAAAGGCCGACCCCTGATGGCCGGCCTGCAAGAGATGGTCACTACTCGCAGGATACTAGCTCAGTGTGCGCCTTCGCATGACGCAAGCGATGGAGCCGATGCCGGCGAGGATCGCGACTGCGCACGACGGCTCGGGGACGAAGCAGTAGGTGGCGACGTTAATGCGCCTGATGCCCTGCAGGTTGTGGAACCACTGGTGGTACCTGGTCATCGGTGGCATCCCAGGCGACGTTCTCCCAGCCGGGCTGGATGGTGATCCTCCACTGGAACATCCAGCTCTGAGTGGATGCGTTGTAGATGGGTAAATCCGCTGTTGACCAGTCCTGCCTCTGGGTTAAGCTGGAGGATGGGTGGGGTGACGACGGGGTCGTGTTCTCGATCTCGAAGTAGACCAGCTTCAGTTTGCCGTCGTTGCGGAAGTTGGGGATATGCCACCAGTTCGTCATCCCATCCAGACTCTCGCCCCAGGTCGGCAGGCCGTATTCCATAGACCCGGTGTGGTAGTTCCACACCGGCACGCCTCCGATCTTCTCGTGCCGTGGCGTAGTAGTCGTAGGGCTGGCGAGTCGGCTGAGGCGGCAGTGCAGAGCGCCGTCAGCAGCAGGCCGACGGCCATGGCCAGGAACAATCTTCTCATCTTCCTCCTCCTTGCTCTTGACAGAGCTGATGCGTCACGATTATGGCGCAGCCTGACCGCATCTGTGACGCCGGCCGGCTGCCACGCACCTGATGGAATCTATCATGGTATTGCTGAGTTGTCAACTGGTCAACCGAGTAACATACGATGAACGCGCGGCTACATAAGCTCTGGCGATGATTACCGAGTTGTTCAAGGTGCCGGCTGGCGCGCTGCAGCACCACCACCCCGTCGCGTCTTGGCCATGGCAGACGGCGGTACCGCCGCAAGCAGAAAAACTTCCAGAAAGGGCTTGACATCTTACTGTTGTGGGTGTATCTTACGTGCGTAAGACACCAGGGGAGGTGTGTGGATTGGCCGAATTGCGTGATCTGCCACAGGCGGAACTCGAAGTCATGGAGGTCGTGTGGGACAAGGGAGAGGCGACGGTGCGGGACGTGTTCAATGAGATCAACAAGAGCCGGCCGCTGGCCTACAAGACCGTTGGGACACTGCTGGGGCGTCTGCGGGAGCGAGGATACGTCGAAGCCCGCGAGCGGGATTTCGCGTATGTGTTCCGCCCTCTGGTGTCGAGGGAGATGGTTGTGCTGAGGAAGGTGGATGACCTGGTTCAGAAGGTGCTCGGGGGCGACCTGACTCCTCTTGCCCTCTACATGTCCCGGCACGGTGACTCTCTGTCCGGGGCGCAGGTCGACGCCCTGGACGCGATCGTGAAGGCGGCCAGGCAGAAAGGAAAGGGGAGAGCATGATGCAGGTTGTGATCTCGCGGCTGCTGGGGTTGTTGTGCACCGCGTCGGTGCAGACCGCGGTGGTTGCGGCGGCCGTGTTCGTGCTGGTTCGGTGCGCTGGGAAGGCGCCGGCAAGTTTTCGATACGGGCTGTGGGTGCTGGTGTTGATCAAGTTCTTTGTGCCTCCGGCCTTCGATCTGCCGTCTGAGCTGGCACTCTGGAGTAACGGACAGCGTCACGTGGAGGCGGTACAGACGGCGACGAGCAGTCATGCGGCTGCTGATAAGGCGACAGCGGCTTCGGATGTGGTCTCTAGGCCTGGAATGCGCGAGGTGGTTGGCGGGAGTCACGTGGTTGCCGTCGGGCCGAGACAGCTTGAGAGTACGAGGCCGGTGGATGTGCAGATGGTGATAGCCGCCGCGTGGGTGCTGGGCGTGCTGGCGATGCTTGCACGACTCGTGTTTCGGCTTCGGGCGCAGGCCAGGCTGCTTG
>CAVQDB010000002.1:0-978256 GCA_963711155.1 uncultured Armatimonadota bacterium | reverse complement strand
AGGGATTCGATGTAAAACAGTCACCGTCAGGAGAAGCATTGCAGGCTTTGCAGCACGCCGCGCTCAATCAAGAGAAGTTCTCATCACTAATCTGAGGGGATCCGACTCGGCAAACAAGGTGGCACAGCTAAGACGGGAGAAGCCCTATGCTCAACACGCAACTTGAGGAGCCGGCAGGACTGAGTTACATCGACCCGGATGAGATCGACAAGAACCCGGAGAACCCGCGCCTCATCTTCCGCCAGAGTTCTATGGACGAACTCAAGCGCTCAATCTACGAGACTGGCATACTTGTCCCGCTCATCGTGTACCGGAGCCCAGAGACTGGGCGCTATGTGTTGCTCGACGGCGAGCGCAGGTGGCGGTGCGCGCGGGAACTGAACATGCCCCGAGTGCCTGCCAATATCATCTCGGCTCCCACCCGAGAGCAGAACATCATCAGAATGTTTAACATCCATAATCTGCGCGAGGATTGGGAACCGATGCCGACCGCCCTGAAGCTCCAGCATCTGATGGAGCTTACGGGCGAGGTCTCTGACTCCGCGCTGGCCCGGATGACTCGAATCGAACCGGCACAGGTCAAGCGTCTCCGCGTGCTGCTTCAGTTCCCTACTAAACATCAGGACATGGTGATGGCGCACGAAGTGAAACACGATTTCCTCATTGAGCTGTTTCCGGCTTGGCGAGCGCTGAGGAATAACGACCCTGTGTTTGCCGACCACTACGGTCTGGAGGGCTTTACAGATGCGCTGATTGAGAAGGAGAAGGCTGGGGGCATCCAGAGCGTCACGGAGTTCCGGCAACTGGCAAAGCTGGCCGGGGCGAGTTCCAAAGGGGCTCCGGTCGAGGCTGTGAGGGAGGCATTCCGCGACCTGCTCGAGACCCCGAGTATGCGATCGTGCGAGGGTTTGATTCAGGTACGCGCCCTATATGACGTCGAGTCGCTGGCAAGACGGTGCGTACAACTGGCAAACGACCTGACGGATATGGACCCGGCTGGTCTGAAGGGTGAGCAGACCGATCTCAGAGCGGCGCTTGTGCAGCTTGGCCAAGCAATCGAGAAGGCATTGCCGGGAATCAGCACATGATTGGCTTGCCGTTGACAACCTTGATTGACATGTGCTTAGCCTATTTTGAGCGGCAGGGCTTTCGAGTCAGCGAACTCCCGCGTCTAGACCCAAGCCTTGAATGGCGACCTAAGTTCACTGCGGAGCGGCAGCGTCACGCCAGTCGCGATATCGTAGCGCTTGAGGTTCGCGAAGATGGAATATGGACGAAGTGATACTTGGTCCGCTACGGGAAACACGACAGCTGCTTCCAGAGCTTCCGATATTCCTCGCGGTTCCGCCGTTGCCAGAGGGGGAAATGCCACCACTGCTAGCCACATTAGGCCAACTGGGTGTCGGCCTGTACGTCATCGAGACGGGGGAGCTTCGGCGCGTGCTTGAGGCTGGAGTGCCCTTCACGGACGACCGAAGAGCCGCATTCGCGATACGCCCCGATGCGGAGTACCGCAACAAGCGTAACGTCTCGAAGATGCTGCTCCGCTGCAATGGCGATATGGCCTGGCTCGATAAGCACTTCACTCACTCGGGCTTCCCCATTATCTACGATCACTTGTCCGACCGTCGCTTCACAGGCATCTCGGGAATTCGAATTCTGACGGGTGTCCAGCAGATCACCACTCGTTTCCGGCGTGAGTTCACGGCGTTGGGAACACGAGCTTCTGGCCCAGGGCATCCCAATACTGTGCAGAACGCTGGACCCGAGCGATGAGCGGGCAATACACGACCGGTATGTGATTGCATCGAATATCGCGTTCAACGTCCTCCCCATCGAGTCGCTCATACGCGGGCAGGCAGGCACGCTGACTGAAGATGATGCTCCGCCTGATTTCGAGCAGCTATGGACGCGTGGCTCGGACATCTAGCTGTGGAGCTGGGCCATAACCTCAGGTGCCCCGCTACCCCACCTTCGACCCGTACTCCTAGACGCACCCGCGAGGGCTTCGATGCCTCGGTGCTGCACCCAGCCGATATATGACGATCAAGCGTAAGGGCCGATGCTTCGGGAGGCTTCGTTCGCCCGGCAAATCTTTGCCGGGCGCGGGTGTCCGGCAACTCCGTTGCCCAGACCGGCCCTGCCTCACGGATTCGCGTCATTCGCCATCATTCGCGCCATTTGCGTTTCGATGCATCGCGACCGCACCTGTCCGCCATACTGGCCGTCAAGCCCAAGGGCAGATTCCTCCCAGTCCCACTTCTCGCCCCGAGACTCCCAGTCCCCCTTCCGCGTTTCCGCGATCCGCCCTTCCCTTCAGCTCTTCGCTAGCCGTGAACAACATTTAACTGAAATATACCGGAAATTTGCGTGAAAAACGGCCTAGTTGTCATCTTATAATTATGGAGGGAAAAAATCAAACGCGCAACTTGGTCACAGTGGTTCCCTTCTCTCAACCCCAAACCCTCGACCCTCACCCATAGTCAAAACGCGCAAAACAGTTTGCAGCCACGCTCGGATTGAGCGTGAAACTGTTTTGCAGAAAAACGGAAAATGCAGCGTGCAGTTCAGTTCCGCAGCCCCTACTTCGCGGAGCCGGGGTAGTTCGGCGAATACAGGAACCTCTCCGTCCGCGGTACAAGGTCGCCGTCCTTGACCCACTCCGGGCCGCGCTCGGCCAGGAACTCGGTGAGGCGCTTGCGCCACTTCTTGACTTCGGGGGCGAATTTGGGGTCGGCGGCGAGGTCGGTAAGCTCCCCGGGGTCGGTCGATAGATCGAACAACTGCTGGCTGCCGTCGTGCGCGTGGTAGATATACTTCCAGCGGCCGTCGGTGAGCGCGTTCCAGTGGTTCTCGGGCGAGTAGCAGACGTCGTGTGCTCCAAGTCGAGATACTCCCGCCACTTATCGAGTCTCTCCCGCGCACGAGGTCGAGCATGCTGGCGCCGTCCAGCTTCACTTTGGGGCGGCGCGCCCGCGACATCGAGGAACGTCGGCAGCACGTCGCGCAGTTCCACGGCCTGAGAGGCGGTCGTGCCCCTGCGGTCCTCCATGCCCATGCGCTTAGGCCAGCGGACCAGCATAGGGATGTGCGCGGAGGCTTCGTAGGCATAGGCCTTGCGCCAGAGGTTGTGGTCGCCGGTCATGTCGCCGTGGTCGGCGGTGAAGAAGATGAGCGTGTTATCGAGCATGCCGCGCTTTTCAAGCGCCTCCAGAATAAAGCCGACCTGCTCGTCGATGAAGCTGATTGAGCCGTAGTAGCCCTGCCGGGACTTGCGGACCAGCATCGAGGCCGAAGTCGCCGTGCCAGGAGTTGGGATCGGCAGGGTCGCCCTTGGCGTACTTGGCTGCCCACTTGCCCACGTGCGGCGCGGGCATTTCGGCGGGGTCATACATTTCCATGAAGCGCTTGGGGGCGTCGTAGGGGCTGTGCGGCCTTGCAAACGAGACCTTGAGCAAGAACGGCTGCTTGCGGTCGTATTTCTCGATGAATTCGACCGCGGTCTGCGCCGGTCCAGCGCGTGGGGTGCAGTTCCTCGGGCAGCGCGTAGACGCGGGCGCGGTAGTCGTTCCAGGTCGAGGCCGGTCACGTCCGGGTCCTTGCCGGGCGCCTGCTCGTGGAACCACTTGTGGTAGTCGCTGACGAAGTCCGGGATTCTCGACACGCCCGGACTCGTCGACAAGCGCGCCGTCGAAGCCGTGGATGTTGCGCTGGGGGTGGTAGTGCAGCTTGCCGACGGCGAAGGTATAGTAGCCGGCGTCGCGCAGCGCGCGCGCATATTTCGAACGGGTAGTGTTCCGCGACCCGCCCGTAACCGAGCTGGCCGTGCCGCCAGGGCTAGAGGCCGGTGAGCAGCCCGGCGCGAGCGGGCGTGCACGAAGGAGTGCTGGAGTAGGCGGAAGTGAAGCGGATGCCCTCGCGGGCGATGCGGTCGAGGTTCGGCGTTCTGATGACGTGGTTGCCCATGCAGCCGAGGCAGTCGAAGCGGTGCTGGTCGGTCATTAGAAAGAGGATGTTGGGCCGCTGCGGCTGCTTCGCAGCCTCCTCGGCGGCCTCCGACTCGGTCGAGGCGAGCGCTGCCGCTCCCACGCAGCCGGCCGCCGCGATCTTGAGAAACTCCTGCGAGTTGCGCTATGCATTTCCGTTACCCCCAAGCGTAGATTACACCCGGATGGGGTCGGGAGTCAAGGCTTCGGATGCTTGGCAAAGAACTCCCAGATCACGTCGGTGGCGTGGAACGAGGGGTTGTTGGGGCCGACGAGGCGCTCGGGCAGCAGCGTGTCGCCGCCGGGCCAGTTGTGGCCCTGGCCCTCGATGTAGCAGGCGGTGAAGTCCACGCCGCCTTTCTTTGCGGGCGGGTATGAGACGATCTTGACGCCGCCTTTGTCGCTGACGGCCTTAGGCTCTGCCGAGCAGCCGATGGCCGCTGCCCACCTGGCCAGGCTTGTCGCGACCGGCGGCGTGATGCGCGAGTTCCACGGCGTGGTCGATTCGCCTCCCGCGACCGGCACGAGCTTGTCCTGATTGCCTATGATGAACAGCGTCGGCACCGGGCGCGAGGGCTTGGGATTGGGAACCGAGCAGGTGCTTGCGACCGGCGCGATGGCGGCGAACGTGTCCGCCATCTCGGCGCCCAGCCTGAACGTCATCCCCGCGCCGTTTGAATGGCCGGTGAGGTAGACCCGGCCCGTGTCCACCTTGTAGCGCTTCTCCAGTTCCTTGATCAGCGCCTTGAAGAAGGCGATGTCGTCGATGCTCGCGCGGGGGCTGAGCGGGCGCAGTATGTAGCTGTTCCAGAGGCGGGGGTTGTTCAGAAATGACGGAGTCTCGTTGGGACGCGCGGGGAGACCGTCCGGCGCGGCCGCGATGAAGCCGGCCTTGTCGGCCTTGTCGGCCCAGCCGCATCTGCTCAGATAGAGACTGCCCTGTCCGCCGGCGCCGTGAAGGATGAGCACGAGTGGGACCGGTTTGGAGCCGTCGTAACTCGGCGGAACGCGGACGGTGCAGTGCCAGTCGTGACCGGCAGCCGAAATCGTGAACTCCTGCGTGCGGCCCTCAGCGGCGAAAGCAGAACACGCCGCGGCGAGCAGGCAGGCCAGGAATATAGCGAACGCTAGACGGCGAATGCGCATTGTCGAGTCCTCCGTTACGCTTGTTTAGACGAGGCGGGTCCGCCGGCAGTTGCGCGGCAGCGCTCTAAGCACGGAAGCCCGAAACTAAGAAGACCAGAAAAGGGATTCTTTCTGGCTTTCTATCTTTCGCGATTCTATGCTTATCCCCGCTTTGCCGCCGCGGGTTGCGTGACGGGCGGTCCCGTGCTATAACTGGGCAGCAGAATCGCTCAACATCGCGGCGCGGTGGTTCGTAGTACGAGTAGAGCGCGCTGGCGTGCTGCGGCACGGAGGGAGCGGAAATGCTCGGCATTTCCGCTGGGAAGTGGGGCTGGATCAGTTGGGAACGTCGGATGCCGAGTTGGTGCGGCGATGCCTGGACGGCGACAATACAGGCTTCGATGCGCTGGTGGGAGCGGTGGGAGTGAAGCTGGCGCTGGGGCAGATGATAGGGCAGGGCATCGGCAGACCGTTCCGGTCGCTGATATGGGCGGCGGTGCTCGGATCCGTGATATTGAGCCTGATCAGGTTCCCGATCGTGTCTAGCGTGGGCCAGATCATCTGCGCGATTCTGTTCACGTTCGGGTTCGGAGCCGCGATAATGACCGGGTTTGGCACGAGCCCGGACTGGTTCCCGCGGCGGTTCTCCAGAACACGGGCCGTCCCGCCGCCTGCTCCGCCTCCTCCGCCCCCGCCGTTCCCTCCGGCGCAGCAGGGCGAGCCGGACATTACGCCTCAGTAGAGAACGACGGCACGCGATGGAAGAGGGGACTGCCCTGCAGGGGGCAGTCCCCTTTGCTGATTGGCGAAGCGCCGGTCTGCTGCATAATATATGTGGGAGTGTGTACGATCATGCGCCCATAGCGACAGTGGAAGCTGAAGAGAGGCTCGATATGATGCGCAGGAATATCGTGGTAGCTCTGGCCATTGTGGCCGTGAGCATGCTGGCTCTGTATGGACAGAGCGCTCTCGCCGCGAGGATGGGCATGCCTGCCAAGCACGGCATGCAATACAGCGGCATCTACGACCAGCTCGGGCTCACACCCGACCAGAAGACCAAACTCGACGCGATCCGCAAGGACGCGCGCGACCAGATGAAGGCGGTCTTCGCCGATAAGTCGCTGACCCGCGAGCAGAAATTCGCCAAGCTGGGTGAGATTCGCAAGAATGAGAAGGGCCAGATCAACCAGATCCTGACTCCCGATCAGCAGGCCAAGCTCAAAGACCTGATCAAGGCCAAGATGGAGGCGAGGGAGAAGCGGTTCGCCGAGTATCTCGGATTGACCGCCGATCAGGAGGCGCAAATCAAGGCCATCCATCAGGACGCGTACAATCAGATCAAGGCCGTAAAGGCCGACACGACCCTGACGCCCGATCAGAGGATGGCACAGATGAAGCAAATCCGCGCCACCATGCACGACAAGATCATGGCCGTGCTGACTCCCGAGCAGCGCGACAAGCTCACCGCGCGCAAGGGTGAGATGCGCAAGGGCGGGATGAGGCATCCAAAAGGCACGTGCCCGGTGTACTAGCTTGCGAACCAGGGGCGGAACGTGATATAAATAGACAGAGCAAATCAGGCGCTCGAGCGGCCAACGCTCGGGCGCGTTTTTGTACGGTGGATATGCAGGCAAACAGGAAAGTGCTGTCGGGCAACGAGGCGATTGCGCATGCGGCGTGGGCGGCGGGGGTCGAGGTCGCGAGCGCGTATCCCGGCACGCCGAGCACGGAGATACTGGAAAACATCGCCAGGCGCCATCCCGATATCTACGCCGAGTGGGCGGTGAACGAGAAGGTGGCGATGGAGGTCGCGATCGGGGCATCGTTCGCGGGAGCGCGGGCGATTACGACGATGAAGCACGTCGGCCTCAACGTCGCGCTCGATCCGCTGATGACCTTCACCTATATCGGCGCGACCGGCGGCCTTGTGGTGGTGTCCGCCGACGATCCGGGCATGCACTCCTCCCAGAACGAGCAGGACAACCGCACGCTCGCCAAGTTCGCGCGCGTGCCGATGCTGGAACCCTCGGACAGCCAGGAATGCTACGACATGGCGCTGCTCGCGTTCGAGATCAGCGAGGAGTTCGGCACGCCCGTCATGCTGCGGACCACTACGCGAATCAACCATTCCTCCGGGATCGTCGATCTGGGCGAGTTCGAGCGGAAACCGCGCGGCGAGAAGGCGTATCAGAAGGACATGACGCGGACCGTGATGGTGCCGATGTATGCGCGTCGGCAGCGGGTCGCGCTCGAAGAGAAGCTGGCGAGGCTGGCTGAGTATAGCGAGACGACGCCGGTGCAGCGGATCGAGCGCGGCAGTAAGCTGGGCATCATCACGTCGGGCGTGAGCTATCAATACGCGCGGGAGGCGTTCCCGGAGGCGTCGATCCTGCGGCTGGGGATGACCTTCCCGCTGCCACGCAAGCTGATCTGCGAGTTCGCCGGAGTCGGTCGACAAGCTCTACGTCATCGAGGAGGGCGACGCGTATCTCGAAGAGCAGATACTGGCGATGGGTGTCAAGATTGAGAAGCCGTCGATCAGCCTGCGGATCGGAGAACTCGGCCCGGACAGGATCGAGCGGCTTGCGGCGGAAGTGCAAGGGAAGGCGCCGCTCAAGCCGAAGGAGGCCATCGGCAACCTGCCCGCGAGGCCGCCCGTGCTGTGCCCGGGCTGCTCGCATCGAGGCGTGTTCTATGCGCTGAACCGGCTCAAGGCGACCGTGATGGGCGACATCGGCTGCTACAGCCTGGGCGCGTTTCCGCCGCTTTCGGCGATGGACAGCATCGTGTGCATGGGCGCCAGCATCGGCAACGCGCACGGGATGCAGAAGGCCCACCAGACCGGCCGCGTAGCGGCGGTGATCGGCGACAGCACCTTCTTCCACTCCGGCATTACCGGCCTGCTCAACATCGTCTACAACCGCGGCACGTCCACCGTCATCGTGCTCGATAATCGGACGACCGCCATGACCGGCCATCAGGACCACCCCGGCACGGGCAGGACGCTGATGGGGCAGGAGACGGTGGAGGCGTCGGTCGAGGACGTCGCGCGCGGCGTGGGCGTCAAGCGGGTGCGCGTGGTCGATCCATACAACCTCGAAGAGACCTACAATGTCCTCAAGGAGGAGATCGATTCCGATGAGCCTTCCGTCATCGTGAGCAAGCGGGCGTGTGTGCTCAGCCTCAAGTCCAGAGACATTCGGCAGTTCACCGTTGACCTCGATGCGTGCAAGGCGTGCGGCGCGTGTCTGAAGCTCGGTTGTCCGGCGATTGAGATTACTGATGAGGCTTCCCTCAGCGGCAAGGGCCGGAAGGTCAGGATCAACCGTGTATTGTGCGTGGGGTGCGGGATGTGCGTGCAGGTGTGCAAGTTTGATGCAGTTCGGTTAGAAAGTTAGAATGTTGGAATGTTGAAAAGGACGGGAGGGCAAGCTATGGCTAGCTTCAAGAGGTTCGAGGACATTGGTGCGTGGAAGAAGGCGAGAGAACTCACGAGACTGATCTACGAGGTCACGTCTTCAGGCGACTGGGCAAGGGACTTCGGTCTGCGCGACCAGGTCAGACGGGCTGCGGTTTCGGTGATGTCAAATATCGCTGAAGGCTTTGAACGGCAGACTCCCGCCGAGTTCGCGAGATTCTTGACTATGGCGAAGGGCTCCGCAGGCGAGGTCCGGTCTCAGCTCTATGTCGCTTTCGACATGGAATACGTTGACCAGAAGACGTTTCTCGGCGCGTTCCGCCTCGCGGAGGCCACCTCGAAGATGCTCGCGGGCCTCATAGGCTACGTGAGGGCACCAAAGAAGACTCCCGTCGCCGACCGCGCGGAATACCCAGTAGGATAGTGTCTTTGCAACTTTCCAACTTTCGAACTTTGAAACGGCACAGGAGCCGCCCATGAGAGACGACCTCAACATAACCCTCGTCGGCGTCGGCGGGCAGGGGACGCTGCTGGCAAGCGAGGTGCTGTGCCAGGTCGCGTTGGCATCGGGGCGTGATGTCAAGAAGAGCGAGGTGCACGGCATGGCGCAGCGCGGGGGCAGCGTCGTGAGCCAGGTGCGGATCGGCGAAAAGGTGCACTCGCCTCTGATCGCGCTCGGCGAGACCGGTATTCTGATCGCGTTCGAGAAACTCGAAGCGCTGCGGCACGCTCATTTCCTCGCGCCGGACGGGATTGCGATGGTCAACGACCAGGAGATCCGGCCGGTTACGGTGTCCAGCGGGCAGGCGCAGTGGCCCGAGGACCTCGACGGCATGCTGCGCTCGGCGTTTGGCAGACTCGAAATAATCCCCGCGCTTTCAATCGCGCGCGAGCTCGGAAACGTGCGCGCGGTGAACCTCGTCATGATCGGCGCGCTTGCAAACCACCTCGACATGGAAGACTCCATCTGGCGCGAGTCGATCGCTGTGTCGGTCAAGCCGCAGTTCGTGGAGCTCAACCTCAGAGCGTTCGAGGCCGGAAAGTCGGCCGCCTCTGCCGACCGTGCGGGTTAAACCATCGCCTAAAGCTCTCATCTTACGCGAACCACATACACATTTACGACCCACATTGTGTCAGATCACTTTGTATTTTGGTTACGGGGGGTATGAATTTATCAGCAACACCATCGCGGGTTATCCCGCGGTGCAGAGGATGACAGGGGGTCAATATGCGTAGGTGGGTCATTTTGCTGGCCGCGGTGTTCGCGCTGTCAGTGCTTACGGCGGCGTTGGCCGATGCAGCCACGACGAAGATGCCGGCCAAGGCTAAGGCCAAGACGTCCATAAAGGCCAAGTGCCCGACGATGTCCAAGGCCAAAGTAAGCACTCCGGCCAAGAAGGGCGCCGGCCCGAAGTATGCCAAGAAGGCAGCCAGCACGAAGTACGCCAAGAAGGCGAAGTGCCACAAGGTTACCAAGTGGGTCTGCCCGAAGAAGCACAAGGTCAGAAAAGCCGCAAGGCCTGCCATGGCCGCGCGGGGGCCTGTGGTCACCTGCCCGGCGCCTGTGGTCAACGTGCCGCAGCAGCCGGCTCCGGTTGTCAATGTGCCGCAGCAGCCGGCACCCGTCGTCAACGTTCCGGCCTCTCCGCCAACGGTCGGGATCACCACGGACAATTGCTTCATCTACATTGTGCGTGGGGACCAGTTGATGGTGTTCGACAAGAACACCTACTGTCTCAAGAAGACGGTGCCGCTGAAGTAGGGCGGTTGAGCACAAGGAGTTGCGGGGTGAACATCCGTCAGGGTGTTCGCCCCGCAGCCGTATGTGGGTATGCTGCAGGCAGAGGAGTTGCAGTATGAGGACACCATGGTCAACCGCGCACGATCGGCTGACGCGGTTGGCCGCAATCGTATGTCTGTGCGCGACCGCTGCCGGCTTCCACGCAGCTTATGCGAGTGAGGCCGGGACGAGCACTTACCCGCCGGGCTTCCAGGACAGGCTGTCCGGCTACCTGCCGCCGCCCGGCTTCTACTTCCAGCAGAACCTCGAGTTCTACTCAGGAAACGCCGGCAAGATCGTAAATGAAGGGTATGTCCAGATAGATTTGCACGAGACGCTGCCGATCCAGTACTCAATACTTCAACCAGGTGACCAGGAACAAGCTTTGGGACTCATACTATGCCTGGGCCCTGATCGTGCCCATGGCGGAACCAGAGGTCACAGGGCGCATCATGGCACTGGGAGGCCCCTTGAACCGCAGCCAGACCGTCACGGCGCTGTCGGAGATCGAAGTCATACCCGTTATGCTGGGGTGGCACAACGGCAGGTCGAATCACAAGACCTGGTTCGTCGTCTACACGCCTACCGGGGAGTATAGCACCACCAACTTCGTCAACTCCAGCCTGAACCGCTGGGCCGTGGAGTTCGACTATGGCTATACCTTCCTGGACCCTAAGACCGGCCTCGAATTCGACGTCGCGCCCGGCTATACGATCAACTTCGAGAATCCCGAGACCAACTACCTGAGCGGGCAGGAGTTCCACATGGACTACGCCGCGCTGAAGCACCTGCCGTCCGGGGCAGGCATCGGTATGGTGGGCTACGCGTTCGCACAGACGACCCCGGACAGCGGCTCCGGGGCCAGGCTCGGTGCGTTCAAGGGCCGGACGTTCGCGCTCGGGCCCCTGCTATGCTATGATGCGAAGCTTGGCAGCGTGCCGGTCGGGCTGACGTTCAAGTATTACAGCGAGTTCGGCGTGTCCAAGCGGTTCGACGGCCACTCCTACTGGCTCAACATCTCCGCGGCGTTCTAGCACGGCGCACAGAGTGCGATGAGGTCGTCCACGTGGGCCGTCGCGATGCACTCGACTGTGTCCGCGGCGCCGTAGTAGATCTTGACCTCGCCCGAATCCTCGGCGATCATCCCCCCGGGGAAGATCACGTTGTTGCGGAAGCCGCCGTCGATCTCGTAGGGCGCTTCCGGCGCGATCAGCGGGTCCTTGCACAACCCGATCAGCTTCGTCGGGTCGTCGAGATCGAGAAGCATGATACCCGCGCAGTAGCGCTTGCGCCACGCCGCCTCCCAGCCGTTCTTGCCGCGGTCCGCGTCGTAATCGACGGCGTGGAACGTGGTCAGCCAGCCCGCGCGAGTCTTGACTGGCGGCGCGGCGGGGCCGACCTTGTCGTTCGCGAAAGGGATCTGCTCCACGGAGAGCAGCAGGTGGGAGTTGCCCCAGTAGGCGAGGTCGGGCGAGTCGGAAATCCACGTGTCGAAGGGGGTGTTGAACGGGCCGCTGCCAGCGCGGCTGTAGACCGGGAAAGGCCGCTCCAACCGCACATACTTGCCGCCGATGCGCTCGGGGAAGAGCACCATGTTGCGGTTGTCGGGAACAGATAGGCTGAGGATGTCGAACCGGCTGAAGTCGTCGGTCACGGCGATGCCGCCGCGCAGGCCGTGGCGGGTGTCCATCGCAAAGCACACGCAGCACCTGCCGTCGATCACGATCAGCCGGGGGTCGTAGACGCGCTGGATCTCATCGTCGCCGAGCTGCCAGCAGGGCTTGGGCTCGGCGGTCCACTTGATCCCGTCGTCGCTTGTCGCCAGGCCGAGATTCGTATACTTGAAACGCGGCTGGTCGTCGAAGACGTCGTTGCGGAAGAGCATGACGTACTTGCCCTGATACTTCGTGACCCCGGCGTTGAAGACCAGGGAGGACTCATAGGGCAGATCATCAGCGGTCAGGATAGGGTTCGCGGGATGGCGCGTGATAACGGGGCTGGATTTGAGGTCGCCTATGGTCTCGGTCATGTGTGTTCCTCCAATTGTTCCTCCGCGTGTAGCAGGCGTCTCCAGACGGTGCCCCTTCGATACGCCTTCGGCTACTCAGGGCTAACGGAATTCGGGGTCTGGAAACCCCTCCTACTAGTCCGGCTTGCTGTCGTCGATGCGTTGGTTGATATCGACGGGCAGATATGAGTAGAGGTCGGCGTTCTTGATGTAGAACCTGACCTTCTTGTCCTTGTCGATCAGCGATTTCGGGAACTCGGTCGTCTTCCAGGTCAACTCGGCGCGGACGGAGTCGGCCTTGAACGGGACGCAGTCGGCCCTCGAGAAGCCGGGGATCACCTTGTCGCTGCGGTCGAGCAGCTCGGCGGTCACGTATCCGCCCGGAGCGCACTTCGCGTTGATGGTGACTCTGGGCGTGTTGAAGACCTCGCGCCGGCTGATCAGCCAGCCCTCTTTGTCGCCCGCGTGCATGGAGCAGAAGCCGTCGAGGCGCAGCGTGGCCAGGCCGATGGCGCCCTTGGCGTTCTTGTCGTCGTCGTGGATCGTGTCGTAGCCGCCATAGTAGAAGAAGAGCTTGTCGCCCACGATGACCGGTGCGCGGGCCGTGTAGATCATCTTCGAATCCCAGGCGCCGTCGGGGCCGAGCGCGATGAACGGCTTGCGGGCGGGCGTGCGGGTCCAGTTGATGAGGTCCCAGCTCCATGCAAGCTGCACATCGACGGTTCTGGGACTGCCCTCCTGCGCCTCGTACATCACCTCGGGCTTATCGTATTTGCCGTATTTGATCCAGCGGGCGTGGTAGATCCACGGCTGGCCGATGTAGACGCCTTGATAGACGAAGACGGGCATGCCGTAGACCTGAGAGGCGTCGGGGTCGAGATCATCAGCGCCGAACACCGCGCCATCGACCGGCTTCGTCCATTCGAGTCCGTCCTCGGAGAACGCGACCCCCACGGCCCGGTGGCGGCGGTTCATGGTCTTGTAGGTGGCCGTGTAACGGTGCCTGAGCGGGTCATAGAAGAAGTTGGTCACGTCGCTGCTGGAAAACAGATGCAACTGCTCCGGCTTGCGGTTCCAGTCCCAGTGGAGGCCGTCAGGTGGAGTACGCCACGCAGGGCCCGCCGGTGCCCCACTTGCGATCTTCGGGGTTGTAGCCGAAGCCGTAGACAGCCCATTGTCTATCCGGCGAGGTGGGATTCGGCACGCGGATGACGCTTGCGATGTGGCAGACGCCTCCATGCCCACGATGTTGTTCGCCTTGGAGCCGTGGTAGTCGATGATACCGAGTTCGGGCCTGGTCCAGTGGATGCCGTCTTTGGACTCGGCGTAGCTCACGTCGGCCGAGTCCCTGCCGATGCCCTGATACCACATTCGCAGCTTGCCGCCGTCCCAGAGGATCGTGCCGTAGACGTAAGGCCCCCACCCCTCCCAGGGGTAATCCTTCTTGATGATGGGGTTCGCCTTATACTTCTCTGCGGCATGGAAGACGCGCGTGAGGTTGGCCGAGTCCTCGACGACCATCGCATCCAGAAACAGCCTGCGATACGGCGGCATGCCGGCGAGCGGATCGTCAACCGGACCGGCCGCCGCCGCGGTAACGGCCAGTTGGGCCAGGACGAAGGCCGCGATGCTCAGCGTGTACAAGTTCAAACCCCCCACCTCCGCATTTGTGTGCCGCTGTATTGTACTCCAGCGTGAGTGGCGGCAGTTCCTTCTTGGGCCGCGGACATGGACACGTCTCGATCTAAGTGTCTGAAGCAGGTATAAGTACCAGTTGCTTATTTAATGATTGCCTGATACATTGAAACAGCTGTGCGTTTGTTTGTCACGGCAAGCGCGCGAGAGGCAAAAACGTGTATAAGTCTGCGGGCCGATTGGTCTTCATCGTGGCGGCGGCAGTGATGGTCTGCGCCGCTGTTTGTGTCTATGCGGGCACGATCGAGGCAGTTCAGAATGGAACGTTCGATGCGGGCCTGGCATACTGGAGTGTTGCGAAGGACGTCAGTGCGTGGCCGGTGCTGCAGAATGACGGCTCAGACACCTACGTCAGTCTTCATCCCAGCTCGGGCTTCAGAGGCCCGCTGCTGTCCCAGAGTCTTAACGTTACGGGAATCTCCGGGGCCACGGTGACGGTCTCGATATCCCTTTCGTCGATGTATAACTACATGACCTGCGGGCAGAGCGTGGCTGTGTATGTGGATTGCGTGACGTCCTCGGGCGAGACGAAGAGCATCAAGTGCATCAACCCGAGTGACTGCGGGACTCCGTCAACACCGATCTCCGCGGATGTCGCTCTGCCTGGCGATGCCGCGAGGCTTACCAAGGTCATATTGGCCAGGGTGGATTCCTGGGGTCAGATCTTCGGCGATGACGTGTCGGTGCTCGTTCCGGACACCGCAACCGTCGGCGGCGTACCGCAGGTAACGGGGATAAGCGCGACCAGCGGCTCCTATGGCGACGAGCTCACGATCACCGGAACCAACTTCGGCGATAACAGCTCCGGCCAGGGCCAGGTCACAATCGGCGGCAACGGCGCGGGAACGATATCGAGCTGGACTGACAGCCAGGTGGTCGTGGCCGTCGGCGATCCGGCCACTTCGGGGCAGGTTAGGGTTATCTCCGACGGCGTCGAGAGCAGCGGCGACTTCGACTATGCGGTCAACTCGCCCAACTACGCGATCAAGGCTCCGTGGAGTCCCGCCCATGTGATAGCGGGACAGAAGGCCACGATTCCGATCACGATCAACTTCAACAACGGCTACACTACCTCCGGCATCAACTTCTCATTGAGCGGGTCACCGTCGGTGTCATCGAGCTTCTCACCGACGCCTGTGACCGGCCCCGGCGGGACATTGCTGACTCTGGACTCAACGGGGCTGCCCGAAGGGGATTATGCATGGACGGTGACGGCTCAGACGGCAGGCGGCCCCGCGCTTACCGAGACGGTGCGGCTCGCCGTGTATAGTGTCGGCAGCATCGCATTCTACGGCTACGACGATCTGGGCAACTGGAGCCAGTTGACGTCGCTTACCGTCGATCAGCAGGGGCAGTTCGCGGTATACACGTATCCCGTGGATAGCGGTGGGAACACCATCGAGGGCTACCCCAGCACGGATGCGGTCAACTGGACGTCGAGCGATCCATCCATAGTGCTGCCGGTGAAGGGCCACTCCGGCAACTGGTCGCTGTTCGCCAACGAGAATGGCTCAGCCACTCTGACGGCAACCAGCGCCGACGGCGTGTCGGCCGACCTGCCGGTTACAGTCGGTTTTCCGACTTCCATGATGTTCACCGGCATGAGCGTCAGTCCGGCATCCGTCACCAATAGCGGGACCGAGGCGGTGACCGTTGGCATCGACGCGGTCGGCTTTGCAGATCAGTTCCCGATCAACTTCCCCGGAGACATCAACGGGACGTTTTCCAGCGGGTACGATCGTTACGACGGCACGGGTTACGTCACGGCCGGGACACAACCAGGTGACTATGCCATCGTCGCAGGCGGCTGGGAGAAGCCCCAGCGGGCAGCGGCGCTCACGATCACCAACGACCCCGCCACCGGAATCATCATAGGAAGCGTCTGGGCACTGCCGGCTCCCGATGGGTCGAGCGACCAATCCACGAGTGCGGCGGTGTACCTGGTAGACGCTACGACCGGCAGCACCGTACAAACGTCGTATCCGTACAGCTACATGGCTCTGGAACCGGGGCGATTCGTGTTTGCTGGGGTGTCTCCGGGCACGTACTATGTGCAGTCACAGCCGTCGAACTCGCCCGTGGCTCCCGACTACTACCAGCCGCAGTGGTTTGCCAACGCGCATACATCAGGTGACGCTCAGGCGCTGACCGTGGAAGCAGGGCAGTCGATCGAAGACGTCAATCTCTTCTACAAGAATCAGCCGCTGGCAAATCCGACCATCGTATCGACCAACCCGGCCGACGGCGCTACAGACGTGGCGATCAACAAGAGTATCATCGTTACGTTCGATCAGGCGATGGACGGCTATGCATTCATATTCAATGGTGATACGTTCACGGTTGAGGACTCCGATGGCGACCCCGTGTATGGACAGCGCACGATGTCGCCGGACAATATGAGCGTGACGTTCGTGCCCGACTCGCCACTGTTTCCCAACGCCACCTACACGGGGAAGATGACGGTCGGCGCGTACAGCTCGGCAGGCCTGCACCTACTTGGGGACTACCAATGGACGTTCACGACAGGCAACTGGACCATCGAGGACCCGAAGATACTTGCCGTGTATCCGCAGGCCGACGCTATTGACGTTTCGACCAACGCCGTCATCTGGGTCGTCTTCGATCAGCAGATGGACCCGTCGAGTTTCGACTCCACCGCTCTCTACATTTCCGACGAGTATGGCAGCGATCCCGGCGGGGACATCGTCTGTGACGGCAGCGTCGTCACGTTGAGACCATACTGGCTCGACAGCTACACGACGTACACCGCGCACTTGTCGGGCAGCGTTCGCAGCATCGACGGCGGGTCTGTCGGCCCGGATTATGTGTGGTCGTTTACCACGGGCAGCTACATCAGCCCGCCCAGGGTGGCACTGACCGTCCCGGCGGACGGCGCGACCAATGTGCCGTTGGACATCGTGGTCAAGGCTTGCTTCGACCAGCAGATAGACCCCGATTCGGTCACTTCCGAGACCTTCACGCTGGAGGATTCGGGCGGCAATCCCGTCCCGGGCACGGTCTCCTCCGACGGGTGGAGCGCGACGTTCGCGTTGTACGAGCCGTTGGCGGAAGGCGAGACCTACACAGCAGCGCTGACCACGGGCATCCTCAACTGGGTTGGCTACTCGCTGGAGGCCGACTACGCGTGGTCGTTTACGACCAAGCAGGCGTTGGGGGACCTGACCGTGGTCTCAGTCTACCCGCAGGCCGGCGCCGGGGATGTTTCCGCGAACTCGCTCTCTATGGCGCTGTTCGACCGCGCGTTGGACCCGGCAAGCATCGATTCGAGTTCGCTGACTGTGGTGGACGAGTTGGGTGATCCCGTGAGCGGCACCGCAGCATGCGACGGTCGAGTCTTACGGTTCGTGCCTGACTACGAGTTGGGCTGGGGAACCGGCTATACGGCCACCATTTCCGGCACGGTTAGCAGCGCCGACGGTGTGCACTATAGGCTCGGATTACTCGTGGTCCTATAGCACCGGCGACGGGGTCCATAGTCCCATAGTTGTGTGGACCGAGCCCGTTGATGGCGCGACTGACGTTTCGCGTAGCATAGCGGCCAAGGCGTATTTCGATCAGCCGATGGCGACGTGGTCGATCTACCAGGGGTCCTGCTATATCACCGATCAGTATTCCAACTGGATTGACAGCAACGTCGAGAGTGACGGCTACAGCGCGACGATAACGCCCTGGAGTCCGCTGGCCGGGGAGACGACGTATACCGCAACGATTACGACGAGCGTCTACAGCGAGTATTACTACGATCCGGCGGATGACTATAGCTGGTCGTTCACGACGGGCGCTGCGCGGCCGGTTGTGACCGGTACAAATCCCGATGCGGGAGCGACGAACGTGGATCTCTACACGACCGTCTATGCGTATTTCGACCAGAGCATCGACCCGACGAGCGCGGACGAAAGCACGTTCACGTTGGAGAATTCCGACCACGTCGTCGTCGCGGCCTACGTCTACTGCAGCGATGCCCAGTTGATGCTCTATCCCAATGACGTGTTGGCGCCGTTCACGACCTACACGGCCACGCTTACGACCGGCATCAGAGGCGCCAATGGGCTCTACATGGAGGCGCCGTACTCATGGTCATTCACGACCGGAAGCGCCGTGCCGATGGTGTCGTCCGCGACGCCGTGGGATGGCTATGTGGGCTGGTGGGCCGACAGGACTATCGAGGCGGGCTTCAATCTGCCGATGGACACGGCCACATTGACCAGCGATACGTTCTTCGTGGAAGACCCCGACGGCAACCGGGTGGCCGGAACGCTGACGGCATACTCCTGGGAAGTCCTGCTCACGCCCTCGACGCCGCTGCTGCCAAACACAGCCTATACCGCCACCGTCAAAGCAGGCGCCACGAGCGCGCAAGGCGTGCCGATGGACGCGGACTATTCGTGGTCGTTCACGACAGCCGCCAACGCGTCCAACCGGCTCTCCGACGTCAGACTCCTGCCGGATGACACATCGATCGCGATATCGGACAAGAGCCTCTACTACGGCCACAACACCAGGAGTTACATAGAGGAGACCGACCGAACCAGCGGCATTCGGATAGAGGGTGGCTATCTGGGTAGCTATGACGGACGCTCGATCGACGTATCGGGAACGCTCAAGACCTCCCCCGAGGGCGAAAGGTATATCCAGTCGCAATGGAACTGGATCGGCTCCAACAGTGCTGTCACGCCGCTGGGTATGACCAACAAGACGGTGAAGCAGGCGCTGTTGAACGGCCTTGAGGTGAGAGTGTTCGGCGAGGTGAAATCGATTATCGACGCCTACACCGTTGTGATCTCCGACGGCTCCGACGATGCCGGCCTGACCATCCAGAGCCCGGATGTCGAGATAACGGCCACCAGCGGCGACTACGTCGCCGTCACGGGAGCAGCGGGATACGACAACGCCAGGGTGATCCGCGCCAAGCAGATAGACGTGATTCCGCATTAGCCGAGACGCCCTGAGTCCTCACAAACCTTGAAGCCCTATCCCCTCACCGGCGATGGGGCTTCTTGCTGTCGTGTGTCGCGCGTGTTGGATGGGTAATCATGTTTGCGACTATCAGACTTGTGGCGAGGAGGATTCCACTATGAGCAGGATTGCTGTCGTGCTGATCGCGATGGCGCTGATTGCCGCGTGTGCGCTGCCGTCGACCGCGGCCGTGCAGCCGGTGAAGAGTAAGGCGCCGGGAGGCGTCGTAATCGATTCGATGCAGGCAACAGCGACGGTCATGGGCACAGACAAGGCCAAGCACACCGTCACACTGAAGATGCCGAACGGCAAGACGCAGACATTCAGGGCCGCCAAGGGCATCGACCTGAGCATGATCAAGAAGGGTGACAAGATCAGCGCCACCCTGACCGACATGCTCGCCGTCCGCATCGAGAAGGCAGGAGGCAAGCCCTCGGCCACCGAGACGAATACGGTGGTGTTAATGCCAAGAGGGCCGGGCGCGGGGCGAGTCGTGACCGCGAACACCTACCGGATCACCACCAAGGTCCAGTATATCGACCAGGTGAACCGCATGGTGACCGTCACGTTTCCCAACGGCCAGTCGAGAGGGATAAAGGTCGCGCCGGGCATCAATCTGAAGGCGTTCAAGCCCGGCGACGATGTCGTAGTGCGCTATACCGAGGCGCTCGCGATCAACCTGCAGAAGCCCAAAAAGTAGTTCGCGTAGGTGTGCATCGGCACAGAAGTGGTCCAAGCAGTATGCTTCGGGAGGCTGTCTGACCCGAAGCATACTGCAAGCAGCCTAGGTCTTCACCGCGACGGCGAACGCCTGGCCGCCGAACAACCGCCAGAGCATCGGCAGCTTCAGATAGAGCCTGACCAGCCGGGGCGATTTGGGCAGCCGGGACTTGGACGTATAGGGCAGGAATCGCCCGATCAGCCGCTCGACGCGGAAACCCGCCACTTCGAGCGCCTCGCGCAGGCTGGCGTCCGTAAGCACCACGCGGTGATCTATGAAGTCGAAGTAGGCCGCTCCGATGGCGCGGAAGTTCGGCTGCAGTATGAGCAGTCTCCCGCCGGGCCGCAGCTTCGAGCGGATCGCCCGCAGCAGCGCGATCACCGCCGCCGAGTCCACCAGATGCTCCAGGAAGTTGCTTACAAAGACGACGTCGAGGGACTCGTCGGCCAGATCGTCCAGCGAGAGATTGTCGGTGACCAGCGTTTCGACGCCCGACGCGGCTGAGTCGCGGACGGCGGGGTTGGCGTCGAGCGCTATCCGGCGGCGGGCCTTGACTGCGTTGATGAAGTGGCAGAAGCCCGCGCCGATGTCGAGCACGTCGGAGTTCGGATCGATGAACCGCTGCAGGAAATCGGCGGTGATGACCCGCCATACCTGCTGCATGCGCTTGAGCTCAACGTCGCTCCATCGATGGCGATAGATGTCTTGCAGCTCACTCATTGGCCGGCCTCCTCTTGCCGCGCCCGCGCAGCCTGCCAGAGATGGCGGCGCGATACCATCGCAGATAGTGCGGCAGCCACTGCCACAGGCGGAATCGGGACTTCCCGGCCGTGCGGTCGAGCCACGTCGCCGGGACCTCCGCTATCCTCATGCCGCGCAGATGGGCCTTGACGGTGAGTTCGAGCGCGACCTCGAACCCGCCGGTGCTCTCGATCTTTACCGAATCGAGCAGTTCTTTCGAGTAGAGGCGGAAGCTGTTGGTCGCGTCGTGCGTCGGCAGGCCCGCCAGATAGTAGAGCGAGACGCCCGCGAGCCGCGAGAGGGTCTTCTTCAGCCACGGGCCGCCGATCTGCCTGCCGCCTCGCATGTAACGCGACGCCGCCACGACGGCACAGCCCTCGTGGAACAGCTCCACCATACGGGGGACCTTGGGCAGGTCGTCGGACAGATCGGCCATGACGACTATCACCGCCGCCCCGCTCGCTTCCTCGAACCCGCTTCGGATCGCACCCAGCGGTCCGCGGCCGTAGGCGTTTTTCACGAACCGCATGCGCTCGAAGCGCGACTGATAGCCCCGCGCGACGGGCAGGGTGTTGTCCTCGTCGAAGTCGTAGCAGATCAGCGCTTCGCAATCGACGCCGACATGCTCCGCGACGCTATCAAGGAGCGCGCCGATGTTCTCGGCCTCGTTGTGGACCGGAATGACCAGCGATATGTCCGGCATCGACTCGGCTACCAGATCGTCAGCCCCCCGTCCACGAGTAGGTGCTGGCCGGTGATGAAAGACGCATCGTCCGAGGCCAGGAAAGCTACCGCGCCCGCGATTTCCTCGGGGCGGCCTATGCGGCCCATCGGAGCCTTATCGGCCAGGCGCTTGATGAAGTCGGGGTCCTCGCGCTGCACCTTCGGGTTGGGGAACGCGCCCGGCACGACGGCGTTGACGCGGATGCCGCGCGGCGCGTAGTGCACGGCCAGGTATCGCATCATCTGCAGCACGCCGGCCTTGGAGACGCCGTATTCGATGGGATTGGGCTTCATCGGAGGCTCGTAGACGCGCGGTTCGGGCGAGATCACGCCGTACATCGAACTGAAAAAGACCATGCTGCCGCCGTCGGGCATCGCCTCCGCGCACTCGCGCGCCAGGATGAACCCGGCGGTGAGGTTGAGGTGCAGCGCGCGGTCGAACTCGGCGGCTGTCAGCTCCTCGACCAGCTTGCCCGCCGCGCCGAAGGTGGCGTTGACGAGGATGTCGAGCCGGCCGAAGCGATCGAGCGTCTCCCGAACCGCCGCGCGGATCGCTTCCTCGTCGCCGACGTCCATCGCCACCGACGCCCCGCCGATCTCCGCCGCAAGCTGCGCAGCGCCGGATTCATTGATGTCGGCGATCATCACCGACGCGCCCTGCCGGGCCAGTGTCTTGCAGACCTCCGTTCCCAGGTAACCGGCCCCGCCCGCGACCAGCGCCGTCTTTGCCGAAAGGTCGATCATTTTGCCTCCCTCGCCCACAGGTTGGGCATCAGTATTCTTTCAGGAATGCCTGATGTGGATTCCTCTATCGCTGCGATCGTTGCGGAGTCGAGCGGGCCTTTTTCGGCCAGCCGGAGGTTGTCACGCATCTGTTCGAGCGTCTCGACGCCTACGACGATGGAAGTTGTCCCGCGCAGCGAGGCCACATAACGATATGCAAGCTCGGCAAGTGATATACCCGCATCGCGCGCAACTGACTCAAGCTTGCGGCGCGCGGGGATCACCTCGACGAGGTCGGTGGGAATGGATTCCTCCGGCATCAGGAGCAGACCTTGCAGATAGATGCTTCGAACGAACAGCGCAACGCCGCTGTCGGCCGCCTCGGCAAAGACGCCGGCCTGAATATAGCGTTGATCGAGGCAGCTCGTGGGCGCCTGAACGGCCTCGGCCATGCCCGATCGGACGATCGCGAGCGCGCCCGCTGGGCTCATCGTTGACGCGCCGATATACCGCACCAGTCCCTTGTCGCGCAGCTTCGCGAGGGAATCGATGAACCGGAAGCTCTCTTCGCGGTGGAATATGCACGCGTCCAGCGTCTCCCGCCGCAGCTTGCGCAGCGACTCGCGCAGGGAGCCCTCGATGAAGCGGTCCGCCTCGCCCGGCGACAGGGAATCGTCCATGGCGGGGATCTTGGTCACGATGACAGTCCTATCGGCCGCGCCGAGCCGGGCCAGGACCTCGCCGAGCACTTCCTCGCTCCGGCCGTAGGCGGCGGCGGTATCGAGGCAGTTGACGCCGGCCTCGAACGCGCACGCGAGGATCTCCGTAACGTCATCAATCGAGGGCTGCCCGCTCGTGTTCGCGACGCCGTATGGCATCCCGAACTGCACCGTGCCGAGCGTCAGCCGCGATATTCGCAGATCACCCAGGAATCCGTAATCCATGCTCTCTCCTTGATCGTCCTTCGATACGCTCGTTCCTCGCTACTCAGGACTTGCGGGGTTCTCCCACTCACCGGCCGTCGCTACTCAGGAGTTGCGGGGTTGTCCCGCTCACCGGCCGTCGTTACTCAGGACTTCGCGGTGGTGTGGCTTCGACAATGTGGCCGAAGCGGCGCCAGTGTGCCCAGCCTCGTGAGTACCTGGACCAGCAGCCTCTCCGACTGCGCCTTCTCCCACACGACGCATGCGCCGGGGTAGTAGTCCGCGACCTGATCGTCGATCACCCAGGGGGCGGACCACGTCCTGCCGCCGTCCGCACTGGTAATGTATTTGACATTCTGATAGAGCCGTCCTGTGTGCGGGGCGGTCGGTTCTTTGCGATCCTCGTCGGTGGTGAAGACGACCACGAGCAGGCCGCCGAATCGCACCATCCACGGCGCGAGCGCGTTGAAGTCAGTGTCTTTCGGCTCATAGAGCTTCCTGCGGCCGGTCCACGTCCTGCCTCCGTCGGCGCTATCAACCATCCACAGGCACCCGCGATGAGGCGGGGTCTCCTGCACGCCCTCGCAGACGCACAGCAAGTGGCCCGGCGTGACCTCGACCACGCTGCACATGCCGTCGCGGGACAGCCTGTCGCCCGCAGCGCGGCTGACCACGACTGGATTCTCCCACCGCCGCGAGCGTGAGTTCCAGGTTCTCATGGTAATCCACTGGTGCCGGGAGAGGTTGCGGGCGGACGGCGTCTGTTCGTCGTCGTAGTAGCACTGCAGGGTCCCGTCGCGCTTGGCGAGCAGAAAGGACGACCACAGGCCGAAGTCGGTGTTGGTGGCGGACGCGACGGTCGAGTGGTGTTTCCACGTGCGGGCCTGATCCTTGCTGACGGCGACCTCGATCGAGAAGGACTTGTCTGATGTGGATCGACCGGAGATGTGGTTCCGGCGGTATGAGTATAGAATGTCGCCTGTGGGCAGCATCATCAGGTGACCGTCACCGATGTCGGTGCGCGGGTCCGCGTCCTCGGCAATGACCGAGTAAGGCTTCCAGGTCTTGGCCATGTCGGCGCTGCGATAGCACCTGACGCAGATGCCTCTGCCCGATGGCAGTCCCTCGAATACCGGCGGCGATGATGCTTCCGTCGCGAAGCTGCAGCGGGGCTTTCTGGCCTCCGGATGCGAGTTCCGGCGAGAAGCTGAGAGGAGCGGGCGACGCCGCCGTGCATATCGCCAGTATTGCGGCTATCGCCAGGCACTCGGGCATGCTCATCCCCCGATCACCAACTCCGGCACAAACCGCCACTGCTGATCTTGTCCGCCATCGGGCTTGCTCAGGACGACCGCGCCGGCTTCAGCCGCGAGCGCGTCGCCGGCTGCATCGCTGGTGAGCGGACACAGTGTTACGACGAAGCGACTTGCGGAACTCATCTCCATCTGCCGCTTCCTCGCGCGGGCCGGGAAGTCCTTGTACCCTTCAGTTGCCGTTTCGAAGCCGCTGCGACGGCCTCTGCAAGCGAAGACGCAGACGGCTCCACGGTGCTCGACACCGTGGAGCCGCCGGTCTGGCGATTGAGGATGAAGTCTACCGTTTCTTGCGAAGCAGAACGCCGACGAGCGCCGTCAGGCCGCTGAGCAGGGCGAGCATGCTGCCCGGCTCGGGGACCGTGTAGTCATATATGACGCTGATATCGGCCTTGGCCTCTGTGGTTATCGAGAACGTCTGCCAGTTGGAGGATCCGCCCATACTGAAGAAGATGCTGGTCTGCACCGGCAGGCTGATCGTTCCCGTGCCGGTGAATGTGTTCAGGTAGTCTGCGGGCGGAGGGGCGGTATAGTTGCCGTCCACCTCGTATGGCCCGGCGTTCACCACGGCTGTCTCGCCCCAGGGCACCGCAACCCACGTCGCTGGAGTGTACAGATCGATGATGGTATGCGGTCCCCAGTCGCCGGTGATCAGGGTTGTATCGTCGGGGCCTTTGAGGGTGATCGACGCGCTGTCGAGTGAGTACATCATTATGGTGCGGGACTGCTCGGGGGCCATCGTGTTGACCGCCGTGACCCACGACTTGAGCGTCGCGGTGGGCATTTCGAACGTGATTGAGTTGAGGGTGCCCAGAGCCGGGTCGAACTGCTGTACGTTGAGGGTACTGGGTCCAGTCGGTGGCGGTGTAGGGAATGCTGAAGTTCTGCGTGACCGTATCGGCGCCTGCAAACGAGCAAGCCGCCGCCAGCAGCAGCACGCCCGCGAGCGGCAGGAACATGCGTCGGTTCATCTTTCGTCTCCTTCCTAACGGCCCGTCTGACGGGCTCTACAGGCAGGATACGCCAAACAGTCGTGTCTGTCAAGTGAATCTACGCTAAATGTGAGGCAATATCTGTAGCAAGTAAGCATAATGATGGCCACGATAAGACGGGCCTCCCCGCTCGACCGGATTATGCGATCGGTGGAGAGGCCGTCTGTGTGCTGGATTGCGGTTATTGCGCCGCGCGAAGCTCAGCGCTTTCCGCGCCGCAGAGCGGCTCCGGAAAAGCCTGCCAGTCCGCAGATCAGCGCGGGGCGCATCGAGCGGGTTATCCGCGAGGAGCGGGACCGCTGATTGGAGGGGAAAGCGGGCGGGGTACCTAAGTGGTTCCTGCTATGACTGCCGACATCAGCGCCTACAGCAGCCAATACGAGGAATACCTCCACGATGAGTCCCGCCGCACCGGCAGCGCCGAAGCAGTCGCGTTCCCGACGAGCGAGGCGGACGTTATCGAGATCGTCAGGCAGGCGCGCGAGCGAGGCCTTTCGATCACGACCCAGGGTGCACGGACAGGTATAGTCGCCGGCGCGGTTCCCGAGGGCGGGCTGGTACTCAACCTGAGCCGGATGAAGGCGATTGGGGAGGTCGGCGAGGGCGGCGTCGTGATACAGCCGGGGGCGGTGCTCTCGGACGTGCGCGAGGCGGTCGAAGCGGCAGGCCTGCTTCTTCCGCCCGACCCGACCGAGACCACGGCGTCGCTCGGCGGCATGGTCGCCTGCAATGCGTCCGGCGCGATGTCGTTTCGCTACGGTCCGACGCGCTGTTGGGTGGAGTCGCTTCGAGTCGTGCTGGCCGACGGCGATATCCTTGCGATCAAGCGCGGCGATTGCAAGGCGGTGGGCCGGACGTTTGCGCTAAGCACCGAATCGGGACGGGTGATCGAGGGAACGCTGCCGGGCTACGTCATGCCCGGCGTGAAGTCCGCCGCGGGATACTACGTCACCGACGATATGGATCTCATCGACCTGCTGATCGGCTCGGAGGGCACGCTGGGCGTCGTCACGGAAATCGGACTGAAGCTGACGCCTCGCCCCGGCGCCATCCAAAGCCTGACGTTGTTCCTACCCAACCAGGAGGCGGCAATCAAGCTCGTGCAGGTTGCGCGGGACAAACCTATCGAGGCGCGACCGGTAGCGATGGAGTTCTTCAACCACGACGCGCTGAACTTGCTGCGAAACGCAAAGGCGACAAACCCGGCGTTCGAGGCCATTCCCGTGCTCAAGCCGCACTATCACACCGCCCTCTACCTCGAGTTCCACGCCGATGACAGCGACGCGATCGAGGAAGCGGTGATGGAGTTGATGGAGACCGTGATGGAGCTCGGCGGCAGCGATGACGACACCTGGTTCGCCACAACCGACCGCGAAATGGAGCCGATCAAGGCGTTCCGCCACGCGACCCCGGAGGCGGTCAATCTGCTCATCGGCGAGCGCAAGCGAGACTGCCCCGAGCTTACCAAACTCGGCACGGACATGTCCGTCCCGGACGATCGGCTCGCCGCGGCTATAGCCATGTACGACGCCGGTCTTGCGGCAAACCGGCTGGAATCGGTGATGTTCGGCCACATCGGGGACAACCACGTCCACGTCAACATCCTCCCGCACGATATGGACGAATACGCGTGTGGCAAGGCGCTGTATCTATCCTGGGCGCGCGAGATCGTGAAGATGGGCGGGTCGGTATCGGCCGAGCACGGGATCGGCAGGCTAAAGGTGCCGTTCCTGGAGATGATGTATGGGGAGCGCGCCGTGGACGAAATGCGCGCGCTCAAGCGCCTCTTTGACCCGGACGGCGTCCTCAATCCAGGCGTCATGTTCACCCCGTGAGGACAGCAGCATGAGCAACGATTCCAACAGAGAATCACAACCGGCCCCCGCCGTCATCGAGACTCCGCTCGGCGCCGTCGAATACGCCGAGTTCGGCGAGGGGCCGGCGGTGCTGGCGCTGCACGGCGCGATGGCGAAGACGCTGGAATCACGCATTCCCCGCGCGGAGCTGCTCACCATCGAGGGTGGAGAGCACGTGTCCATCTTCACGCACAGGAAGCAGGCAAGGGACCGGGGCGTGCCGTTTCTTCGCGAGCACTAGCCGGAGGGCACTTGCTGGAGCGAGTTTACGTCGCCCACGAAGGTTCCCATAGAGCCGGCGAGGTTGCCGAGCACGACCGCCCATTCGCGGAGGTGCTTCCTGCCTTCGTCGGTGATGGCGTAGACGTGGCGGGCGGGGCCGGAGCCGGTTGTGTCCCAGTTCGAGGTCACGTGCCCCGATGTTTCGAGGCGCTGAAGCGTTCTGTAGAGTGCGCCGCGGTCGATCTCGGCGTCAGTGAGCGCGTGATCCTGGAGGCTGCTGCCAAGCTCGTAGCCGTAGGCAGGCCCGCTGCGCTCGAGCACATACAGCACCACCGGTTCGACGAACCGGTAGAGATTGCCCATCGCGCAGGTACATGGCCGCTGGCCGGCGTGCCGATGACAGTGTCCTCGCATACTATCCGCATCTCCCTGACGCTTGAATTGACGTTAGCGTCAATTTGATTATAGCACGGGGTGCGGATAGATGCAACTTGCATATATAGCCGGAGCGCTCAATGCGTTGTCGGCTCGTAGACCCTCCACCACTTGAGAGCAAGCCTCTGGCCCTGCTTGTCGATGCAAGCCAGACCCCCGCAAGTGCCGACGCAGGCCACGCCCTCGCAGAACTCGCTGGCCACGCCGAACTGCGGCTCAAACACCCAGTTGCCCTTCTTGTCGATGTAGCCGTAGCATCGCGAGCCCGGCAGCAGCACAACCGCCAGGTCCTCTGAGAAATCGACGCCGTATTCATAGTCGCTGGTCACCACGCGGCTGAACCGGGGCTCGACCGCGAAGCTGCCCTTCTTGTCGATATAGCCGAAGAGCTCCTTGCCCGCGGCATCGTGGACGCAAACGCACGCCAGGCCCTGTGAAAACTTCCTCGCCCCATAGAACTTGGCGGGGATGACCTGCTTCCCGTTCTCGTCCAGGTAGCCGACTTTGAGCAGCGAGTCAGGGTCTGGCAATTCGATTCGGCCGTTCTTCACTTTCGGCTTTGTCTCCACGACGCCGGCGGCCAGTCCCTCGCTGTATTCGAGCTTGAGCTTCTTCTTATCGACCTTGACTTCCTTGCCGGCCTTGTCGATGTAGAGTTCCTTGTCCGGGGAGTTGCCGCCTCGGATCAGCACCCTCGCGATGCCGTCTTTGAAGCTGTCTGCGAAATCGAACTTCGCGGGGATGACCATCTTGCCTGAGGTATCGATGAACCCGTATTTGCCGTTGATCTGAACCGCCGCCAGCTTTTCGGAGAAATCCCGGGCCGTGTCATACTGCGCCGCTATCAACAGCTTGCCCGTCTCATCGATGTATCCATACTTGTCCTCGATCTTCATTGCCGCCCGGCTATTGTAGAATTTCCAGCCGGGTTTGACCTCGAAATACAGGCCGTCGAGAAGCTCGCCCTTGGCATTGACATAGCGCAGGTCGCCGTGGACGGGGCTCACCTGCCCCATCGAGCCGGCGCTGTGGTTGATATGATAGGCGAGCATGAACGGCTCCGGCTTGACGCCGCTCAACTTCACCATGGCCTTTCCTTCGGTGAAGGGCCAGACTTGCTCGAACTGCGGTTGGATGACCAGCTTGCCCGTCTTGTCGATGAAACCGTAGTTATTGCTGCCTTCCGGCCTGACCGGCGCCAGTCCCTCCGAGAAGTCCAGCGCGCTCTTGAACGCCGGTGCGATCACAACCCGGCCCTGCTGATCCAGATAGCCCCACTTGCCCCAGCCATCGCCCTTGTTAAGGCACTTGAACGGCACCAAGCCCTCGCGGAATTCCCTCTGGCTCAAGAAGTCCATGGAACTGCATGTCGATGACGACCTTGCCCGACTTATCGATGAAGGTCTCAACGGTCTCATTGGTGTCGGGGTCTCGAACCCAGACAGAGGCCAGGCCTTCGGAGAACGGGCGCGGCCACTTCTCATACGTCGGCATGACGACGACCTTGCCGGATTCGTCTATATAACCCCACTTGTCCCCGACCCTTACCGCGGCCATGCCTTCGGAGAACTCCATTGCTTCGTTGAACATGGCAGGTATGACCAGTTCGCCGCAGACATCCACGAAGCCATACTTGTCCTTGCCGTCACTGCCGTGACGGCTCTCCGGCATCAGCCTGGCGAGCTTGGCATCCCCGACGTAGATGGAGAAGATGCTCGGCCGCTGCTTGACCGTCGTCGTATCGTGGACCTTGATCTTGTGATTGCGGTCCGGCCCGGGCTCGTAGTCTTTCCACGGATAGGGCTCGGTTATGACGCCGATGCGGGCGGGAGTCACGGGCTGGGAATCGAGCTCGTAGTTCCTGGACGGAAGGTGGAGCCGCTTGTAGTGGTTGTGGGCGTCGGCCGCCGCTATCTCGATCGCCAATTCGCCCTGCCTGTTGCCCTCCGGCAGCGTCGGAGTGAACTCGCCTTCCCAGGTAAGGGGCCCGGTGATCTTGCCGGCGACCTCTTTGCCGCCGACGCTGACCTTGATCGAACCCTCGTCGAGCAGCTTGCCCTCCGGGCCGAACTCGACGATTATCGTCGCTTCCGTGCCCTCGATGAACGGATCATCGACGTGGTTTGTAGCATTCGGCTGGCGGCGCGCGACGCGCTCGATACCGGCCGAGTCGGTCTCTACCACGTCCTGCAGTTCAGTCTGGTACCTGCCGGGATTTGCGTTCGAAATGGTCTCCTGAGCGACCCACACGCGTTTCACGTAGGGCGGCTGGTTGACGATATCGTAGAACTGCTCCGTGAGGCCGCTGCCGAGTTCGACCGCGTGGCCGAGGAGTTCCTTCGCCAGATCGAGGTACCTGCCGCGCTCGGCGGGCTTGTTGTCATCGATGTTGGGCATTAGCGCGACGTCGCGGTAATCGAATCCCACTGGGATCAGCCCGCCGGCCTTCACGCTTACGTTGACAAGGTCGAGGCCGAGCGGTACGACGAACTTGCCGGTGATGGCTTTCTTGCTGTATCGTGCCATCTCGTCGAAGTAATCCTCCAGATAGTCCCGCTTCTGAATGGACTTCCCCTGGAAATGCAGCACTCCGACGTAGTTCTCCACGAGGCCCTCGTAGCCGAAGTAGACGGAATCTCCCCCGGGCATGGGCACGGCGTCGGTGAGTGGGTAGCGATATGTGCTGCCCGGATGCGCGAGGCAGTAGGCGTGGTCCGGCTCCGCCATATCCTCCAGCAGGTGCAGGACGTGACCCAGAGCGAGGTAGGCCGCCTCCTTGGAGGAGTCAGTGTAGTCATAGGTCGCGATCGCGCCGTCCCAGTTGAGGTTATCATCCGCGCCGGCGCTGTTCCGTGCCCAGTCCAGGGCGTTGTCGTAGTATCCGCTGGCGGGTTTGGTCACATCCGGCTTGTCCATGTCCGGGCGCGGATCGGCGACCACGCCCAGCTTCTGCGCGATGCCGAGGTAGAACCAGTTGCCGAAGTAGTCCTGCCACTTCAGCCCTTTGTCCTTGCCCGTCTGGTCGGGATCGTAGAAGTGCCTGAACGCGCGGTTGTTGCCGTCCACATTGCCGAAGTCTTCGTCCTGGGCGCCCTGGTCCATCTGACCTACGTAGACGTTCTGATAGAGCTCAGCGTAGGCAGGATCCTTCTCAAGGGCCTTGATCGAGGCCACGATCTCCCTTGTGGCCTTGCCGTGGGTCTTGTACCTCGTAAGCAGTTGCGAGTTGAGCGGCGAGGAAGACCAGTGCGGTGACGAGCAGAAGCAGGCGTGCGACATTGCTGCGCATGACTTGCCCTCCTTTATGCAAGCAGCGATATGAAATCCCACCGGCCAGAGCCTGGGATCAGTATGATCTTATATCGGCATCTCTTCGCGGCAGGATCATCGGAAGGCGGGTAGCGCTGGGCGTATATAGGCTGGAGGCTCCGATGACCGAGACGTAGCTTCCCCATCCCGGCGGCGACGAGAGCAGGTTCGTATCCACACGAACCGGCCTCCCGGAGCCGTCGTCGATGACGACGTAGCCCCCGCCTGTCTCGGTCACCCGTCCCCACGTCTCCACGAGCAGGCCGACGTTGTTGACGCCGGTTCCGCCGGTAACGCCATACTGCCCCCACGGCGGCGTGCCGAGCGTGCCGCCTCCGAGGCTCCGGTTCGGCATTCCCAGCGGAGTCAGCGGCTCCGTTGTCGAGGCGATGACGACCACCGGCGTCGATAGCTGCCTCTCGCCGTCCGCCGTGGTGGAAAGCGTTCCGGACACGCTCACGACGCTCCCTCGCGCAAGCCCCGCAACCGACCATGGGCTGAGATTCACCCGAATGCCGCTGGAGCGGTCGGATTCCTCCACGTAGAAGAACATGGTATAGTCGCTGGTCGCGCTGGTGGCGATCTTGCCGGAGACCGTGACAACGGTGCCGTCAGCGTAGCCCTTCGCCGCGGCCGCCGTGGCACAGGGAATCGCGCCCGTACCGGCCTGGCCGGGAAGCCAGAAGCCGATCCAGTGGCGCAGGTTCGGCCCCTCGACGTAGCCCGCGGCGGGCTGGCCGAAGGTGGACTTCATCGTGAACGTGCCGCCCGCGGTGGACGCGCCGCCCGATGAGAATACCATCCAGTCGATGCGGTAACCCTGCGCGCACGCGACGGATGCCATCAGCAGTGTTATGACTACGATTACTATCAGTGTCTTGGTCATTTTCGTTGCTCCCTTCTGCCTCCGCGACGACTACTCCACCTTAGCAACTATTATGCGGTAGTCAGTGACATAACCCAATCCCCCACAGTCCACGACGACCATGTTGATGCCGGCGTCCTGCCGCAAGCTGCTCTGACGTTGGTACCAGGAAGACTCGTGGACTTCGGCGCTCAGGATCCGCGTATTGTCTAAGGTGTAGCCGCTGGGCAGCGCTACTAGAAGCTCAGATGAGGAAGATCCGACCGAGCCTGCCAGTTCGCGAATCTCTGTTATCTTGACGCCGTTTGCGCCGACTTTAACACCGGAAGTATTGGCAATGTCCAGACCGGCCGACGGGGCCGTTGTGCCGACCCCTACGTGCCCGTTCTTGAAAGCCACGTTGCCGCCCACCGCCTGGTGGATGAACACGTAGTCGTTCGCGATCGAATAGCCCACAGAGCCCTTATAGGCGCCGCCCTGCTGGAACTCCACGGCCGGGGTGCCTGATGTGGCATCGAGAAGCAGATCAGCGTCGCCGTTGTTCGTCTCTATCTTCTCGTCCACACTGCCGCTGGACTTCAAAACGTGCAATGAGTAGGCCGGCGACGCCGTGCCGATGCCCACGTTGCCGCTGTCGGCGATCCTCACGCGAGAGACCCCGTCATCCGTTTCCAGGTCCAGCCCGCTCGAATCGTGAGCTATGATCTGCTGACTCAGGCGTATCGGGCCCGCAACGTCCAGTTTGGCGTTCGGAGTGAGAGTGCCGATTCCCACGTTTCCGGAGTCGCTGACGAACAGGCGCGTGTTCCCGTCGTCCGTCGCCAGTTCCAGACCGCCGGAGTCGTCGGCCATGATCTTCTGATTGACCCTCACATCGCCCTCGACCTGCAGCTTGGAGGTGGGTGACGTGACGCCGATGCCGACGTTGCCGTTCTTCAGCGCGACCGTATTCGCCGTGCCTGCCCCCTTCTGCAGATAGAGATAGTCCCCGCCGGCCTCATATCCGATCGTGCCCTTGCTTACGCCATTGACCTGGAACGAGGCGTAGGAGTCGTCGGTGGAATCGAGGTTGAAGCGCACCTTGCCCGAGTCGGTCTCGAACGTCACTTCAGTGTCTCCTGTGGCATTCTTCACGTGCAGAGGATAGCCCGGGCTGGACAGGCCGATCCCGACGTTCCCGGTCGCGCGATAGACGTTGCCGCCGGACTCGACCCAGTCCGTGTCGCTGCCCTGGTCGTCCGCAGCGATCCACGCGGTGTTGGTGGGGTTCCTCTTGATCACCTGGTTGGCTGCCGCGCCGTTGGGGCCGATGTCGGCAAACGCGATCGTGCCGTCCTGGATCTTGGCCGAAGTGACGGCATTGTCCTGAATATCAGCCGTCTTCACCTCGCCGTTGGCTATCTCGGCCGACGTGATGGAATTGCCCGCAACACCTTCGGCAACGGCCGCGCGGATCGCATACCCCGCGCTGACTATCCGCACCCTGGGAGCCAGCAAGGTACCGTTGACCTCGGTCGCGACCCACGTGTTGCCCTCGAACGCGGTGGACGGCAACGGCGCGGTCGAGCCAAGCAGCACGGTAAAGAGGCCACCGCTCACCTGTATGGGTCTGGTGCCGGCGCTCGGCTCCTGCCAGAGCAGCGTGCCCCCGGTGTCGGCGCTGTAGATATAGAAACGCATGTTGTAGGTCCCGTCAGCCACCGGCTGGCCGGAAGTGTCGGCCAACTTCCCCTGATAGGACATCATTGCAGGCACCGAACCGAAGCATGCCGTGGCTGCCAAAGCTATTATCAGAACTCCAAGTAACAAGAAACAAGCTCGTAGCATTGCACTCTCCTTCATTTCAGAGCGGCAGTCCGTTCATCCGTACCGAAGAACAGGGCCGCAAGGACTCGCCTACTCGACTCTCATCAGCAGAACCCGGTAAGGCACGTTATCGCCGAGACCCTCCCATGCCATGCTTATGTGGTTGGACTCAAAGAAGAAGCAGCAGTCGATCCGCGGAGGCGCCCAGGTGCTGGTCGATGCGCCGTAGGCTTCCGCCCGAATGACGCGAGTGTTCTCGATCGTGAATCCCGTGGGAAGCGGGACATAGGTGTAAAGCCCGTCGTAGTTGGTGGTTCCTGTCACCTCGACCAGGCTGCCGATTGTAACGCCATCGGGGCCTACCTTCAGCCCCGATGAGTCATCGATATCGAAGCCGGCCGACGGAGTCAGCGTCCCGATCCCTACCTGGCCGTACTTGAACGCGATGTTTGGGTTGATCAGAGGGCCTTGATGGACGAACAGGTAGTCGTTGCTGGTCGAGTAGCCGATGGAACCCGCGTAGGAGTGGTTCATCCTGAACTCGACTGCCGGTTCGTCTGTTGTCCCGTCCAGCAGCAGATCGGCGTCGCCATTGTCCGACTCGATTTTCGACTGGACGCTGCCGCCGGACTTGAAGACGTGCAGCGCGTAGTCCGGCGAGGTCGTGCCGATGCCCACGTTGCCGTTGTCGAGCACCCTGACACGACTTATGCCATCGTTCGTCCACAAATCCAGCCCGTTGGAATCATTGGCCACTAAGCCCTGGGCTGCGACCGATCCCCCGATATGCAGCTTCGCGATGGGAGTGGTGGCGCCGATGCCCACGTTGCCGGTGTCGGCGATCATGACGCGGGTTATTGCATCGTCGGTGGCCAGCTCCAGCCCACCGCTGTCGGCGGCGATTATCCTCTGATCGAGTCTCAGGTCGCCCGCGATATGGAGCTTGGAGGCCGGGGACGTGACGCCGATGCCAACATTGCCGTTCTTCAACGCTACCGTGTTCGCCGTCCCGGCGCCTTTCTGCAGGTAGAGGTAGTCGCCGCCGGCCTCGTATCCGATCGTGCCCTTGCTTACGCCGTTGACCTGGAAATCGACGTACGAGTCATCGGTGGAGTCCAGGTTGAAGCGCACTTTGCCGGAGTCTGATTCGAACTGGACCTCAGTCTCCCCAGTGGCCTTCTTGACGTGCAAAGGATAGCCGGGGTTCGATACACCGATGCCGACGTTGCCGGTCTCGCGGTAGACATTGCCGCCCGACTCGGTCCAGTCGGCATCGGCGGCGCCGGATTCGTCGGCTCCGAATGTCCAGCCGGTATTGGTCGAGTTCCTCTTTATCACCTGGCCGGCAGGCGCGCCGTTGGGGCCGAGATCGGCAAACCCAATGGCACCGTCCTGGATCTTGGCCGATGTCACGGCGTTGTCCGCCATGTCGTCGGCCATAACCTGCCCGTCCACGATCATCGATGAAGTGATCGAGTTAGCCGGGACTGCATCGGCGACCATCGCGCGCATCGCGTAGCCAGTGCTCACGATCCGGAACCTGGCAGGTAGAGCGGTCCCATTCACCTCCACGGCGAGCCAGGTATCGCCAGTGAACGCGCCCGGCGGCAGAGCCACGCTCGAACCGAGCTGCACGTCGAAGATCCCGCCGCTCACTTGCACGGGCTCGGTGCCCGACCACGGCTCCTGCCAAAGAAGGCTGCCCCCGGACACGTTGTCGTAGAGGTAGAACCGCATGTTGTAGGCGCCGTCAGCCACCGGCTGGCCGAGGGAATCGGTCAGCTTGCCCTGATAGGCCATGGTGGACGGCACAGAGCACGGTCCCGGCACTGCCGCCGCAGTAAGAGCCAGGAGTAGAACAACGCCGCACAAGAATCTGAGCATCATATTCACTCCACCTTCGCGATTTCTATGCGGTAGGGCGAACTCGTCAGGCTGCCGTGGTCGAGGCGAAGCTGATGGCCCACGCCGTCCACCTCCCGCACCGAGCACATTCTGTCGTGCCAGACCTGCTCCCAGCCCACATCCTCATAGACCTGAGCGCACAGAACGCGAGTGTTGGTGCGCGTGTAGCCGCTTGGGAGGTCTACGGCGGTGCCATCGCCGGAGGACGCGGTCGTGCCGGTTAGCTCCCGAATCTCGGTGATCTTCACGCCGTTCACGCCTACTCTGAAGCCAGCGGTGCTCGCGATGTCAAGACCGGCGGATGGCGTGGTCGTGCCAATACCTACCTGACCGTTCTTGAAGACTACGTTGCCGCCCACCGCCTGATGGACGAACACGTAGTCGTTCGCAATCGAGTAGCCCACCGAGCCTTTATAGGTCCCGCCTACTTGGAACTCCACGGCGGGCGTGCCCGAGGTCGCGTCCAGCAGCAGGTCAGCGTCGCCGTTGTTCGCCTCGATCTTCTCGTCCACATTTCCGCTGGACTTGAAGACGTGCAACACATGACCAGGCGAGGTCGTGCCGATGCCCACGCTGCCGGTATCGGTCACTTTGACGCGAGACACGCCGTCGTCCGTGGCAAGCTCCAGCCCGCTCGAATCGTCCGCCATGATCTGCTGGCCCACACGAATCGGCCCAGCCACGTGGAGCTTGGAGGTGGGAGTCGAGGTGCCGATACCTACGTTGCCGGAGTCCGCGATCATCACGCGAGTTACAGCGTCGTCCGTGGCAAGCTCCAGCCCGCCGCTATCGTCGGCCATTATCTTCTGATTGACTCTCACATCGCCTTCGACCTGCAGCTTGGACGTGGGGGACGTGACGCCGATGCCCATGTTGCCGTTCTTGAGCACAACCGTGTTGGCTGTGCCGGCGCCCTTCTGCAGGTAGAGATAGTCGCCGCCGGCCGCATATCCGATTGTGCCCTTGCTCACAGTGTTGAGCTGGAAATCGACGTAGGAGTCGTCGCTCGCATTCAGGTTGAAGCGCACCTTGCCCGACTGCGCTCCGAACTCGACTTCCGTGTCCCCGCTACTCCTGAGCACATGTAGAGGGTAGCCCGGACTGGACAGGCCGATGCCGACGTTTCCCGTCGCCCGATAGACGTTGCCGCCCGACTCGACCCAGTCCGTGTCGCCGGCCTGATCGTCCGCGACGATCCAGGCGGTGTTGGTGGCGTTTCTCTTGATCACCTGGTTCGCGGAAGCACCGTTGGCGCCGATGTCCGCAAACGCGATCGTGCCGTCCTGTATCTTGGCTGAGGTAACCGCGCCGTCTTGAATATCTGCCGTCTTGACCTCGCCGTTGGCGATCTCGGCCGACGTGATGGAGTTGCCCGCGACACCCTCCGCAACCGCCGCGCGGATCGCATAGCCGGCGCTGACTATCCTGACGCGTGGCGAGAGCAGGATACCGTTGACTTCAGTCGCGACCCACGTGCTGCCCTCGAATGCCGTCGATGGCAGGGACACGGTGGAACCCAGCAGCACGGTGAACAGCCCGCCGGTCACGGGAACGGGCTTCGTGCCGGCGCTCGGCTCCTGCCAGAGCAGCGTGCCGCCGGTCTGGGCGCTGTAGATATAGAAACGCATGTTGTAGGTCCCGTCGGCCACCGGCTGGCCGGAAGCGTCGGCCAATTTGCCCTGATAGGACATCATGGCGGGCACCGAACCCAGGCACGGTATGACCAGACTGATTGACAGCAGCGCTATCAGAACAAGCTTTGACATGGTCTTTCCTCCTCGTATCCCTAGCCACCGAGTGCGCGATGCCGCGCGCACTCGTCTACTGCATTCGCATGATGAGGACTCTGTAGGGGCAGTTGTGGAAGTTGACCTCTACCCCTGAGTATTCGTATCCGCCGAGGTCCAAATAAAGGAAATGATCGCCCAATGCCGTGTCAACGGAGCACATCCTGGCATGCCACGTATGCATTGAGTCGTAATCCTTGTAGACTTGCGCGCAAAGGACCCGGGTATTCGTGTAGTTGTAGCCGGCGGGCAGGTCTATCAGATCGAAGCCACCAGGGTAGGGGTCGTCGCGGGTAATACCAACCAGCTCCTGGATCTCGCGCGCGACAAGACCGTCCGCGCCCACCTTCAAGCCGGCTGAGCCGCCGATGTCGAGGCCGGCGGACGGGCTCACCGTGCCAACCCCCAGGTTGCCGTACTGGAACCCAACGTCGCCGCCCCCTGACTGGTGCACGAACAGGTAGTCGTTGGCGGTCGAGTAGCCGACGGACCCCGTGTACGTGCCGGAGGACCTGAACTCGACGGCCGATTCGTCCGTTGTCCCGTCCAGCAGCAGGTCGGCGTCGCCGCTGTCAGATTCGATCTTCGACTGGATGTTTCCATTGGCCCTGAAGACGTGCAGCGTGTAGTCCGGTGAGGTCGTGCCGATGCCCACGTTGCCGTTGTCCTGGACTTTGACACGGGATACTCCGTCGTCGGTCGCAAGATTGAGCCCGGTCGAATCGTCCGCCATTATCTGCTGGGCCAGGCGAATCGGGCCCGCGACGTGGAGCTTGGCCTGCGGGGAAGTCGTCCCGATGCCGACGTTCCCGGAGTCGCCGATCATCACGCGGGTCACTGCGTCGTCGGTCGCAAGCTCCAGGCCGCCGGAGTCGCTGGCTATTATCCTCTGGTCGAGCCGCAGGTCGCCGGCAACGTGCAGCTTGGAGGCCGGGGACGTGACACCGATGCCAACATTGCCGTTCTTCAACGCCACCGTGTTCGCGGTACCGGCGCCCTTCTGCAGATAGAGATAGTCGCCGCCGGCCTCGTACCCGATGATGCCCTTGCTTACGCCGTTGACCTGGAAATCGACATACGAGTCATCGGCGGAGTCCAGATTGAAGCGGACCTTGCCGGCCCCGGCCTCGAACATGACCTCGGTGTCCCCCGTGGCGTTCTTGACATGCAGGGGATAGCCGGGGCTAGATACCCCGATGCCGAGGTTGCCGCTCGCGCGGTAGACGTTCCCGCCGGACTCAGTCCAGTCCGTGTCGGGAACGGCTTCGTCGCTACCAAAGGTCCAGCCGGTGTTGGTCGAGTTCCTCTTTATCACCTGGCCAGCAGGCGCGCCGTTAGGGCCGAGGTCGGCAAACCCAATGCCGCCGTCGGCGATTTTGGCCGAGGTCACGGCATCATCCGCGATGTCATACGTCGTCACCTGGCCGTCCACGATCATCGACGAGGTGATCGAGTTTGCCGGTAACGAATCGGCCACCATCGCGCGCATCGCGTAGCCGGTGCTCACGATCCGGAACCTGGCAGGTAGAGCGGTCCCGTTCACCTCAACCGCAAGCCAGGTGTTCCCGGTGAACGCACCCGGCGGCAGAGGTACGCTCGAACCGAGCTGTACGTCAAACAGCCCCTGGCTCACTTGAACGGGCTCGGTGCCGGACCACGGCTCCTGCCAGAGAAGGCTGCCCCCGGACTCATTGTCGTAGAGGTAGAACCGCATGTTGTAGGCGCCGTCGGCCACCGGCTGGCCGAGCGAATCGGTCAGCTTGCCTTGATAGGCCATGGTGGACGGCACAGAGGAGGAGCAGGGCGCAGTCGCAGCGAGGAGGCATGCGAGCGCCACCGCCCAAGTGTACCATCTCATAAGTGCTCCCTCCCACACCAATGATAGGGCCAATGTCGCAGGCCCGCCCGACACCCGTGTCTGTTGGTGTTCGCCCAAGTCGATGTTCAAGGCAGCCTGCCGTGCTTGCATTATGCCCCGTCATCGATAAGCTGTCAAGGATTGACACGCATTGATAAGCTTGGCCAGGGGCAAAAACAGGTATTATTGCGGGGAAGCGCACCTCGCGAGTGCCAGAAGTGACCGCAACGGTTCGCCTCTCTGCCATATCGACCAGGTACGTTGGGAATAGTCTTGTCAACAACTCAGACGCGGAGGTGCATGGTGACACGAGAAGAGCTTCGTCAGGACATGGAAGAGATGATCGGACCGGCGGCATCGGCGTTCGACGACATTCCGCAGGATGTCCTGGAGCAGGAATGGCTGCTCTGGAAAGAGTGGGAGATGCATGAGGGCAAGATTCCGCGGAAGTGGCGTGAGCTGATACAACTGGCAGTCGCAGCCGCTTCGGGCAATGATGTCGGAGTGGCTTGGCGCACCGAGACCGCGAAGACGCACGGTGCGACTGAAGAAGAGCTCAAGGAAACGCTGTTCTGCATCAAGCACGAGTCCGGATGGACGGCTTACAACGCCGGAAAGCAAGTCGATGTCGCCAAGTTCAAGGCGGAGGCTCCCGAGGCAGTCAGGAAGCTCAAGGAGCATATCGAGTCCAAGGAACGTACCGCCGAACGCGCGGCTATGTAGTCCGGACTGCCCAGTACTCAGACGGCACAAGAGTAGGGCCGGACGTTGGAACCACAACCTTGGCAATTCAGGTCGACGCCGGGCTGCACATCACCGAGTTGTTCAGCAGAGATACTGACTGCGCACAATGTCCTGCCGCCAAAAGGAATCTCGAAGCCAAACTCGGAACTCTTCATCAGGGATACCTCCGCTCGGAGTTTGTTTGCCAAAATCTACTCCTTCAAAAGCAGAGTGTATCCCTGTTAAGCTTGTCGTGAATAATCCGGGCTAGAACACCAGACCAACCGTGCTTGGGATACCACCTCAACAAGAGGGGGCGTCCGTCTCGTGCGGCTCTCATTGGTGGCAAAAGGAACTCTCGCATCACTTCGATCACAGTCGCCAACTCCGGCCTGTCTGTAGCCAGACCCGACTTGCGCACAAATGCCTGCCACTGCAGACGCTTGACGCCGTCCGCGCCGAATTCCTCGGAGAGTCCTATGGGCATGTTTTCGGGAATGGTTGTCTGGCGTCTGGCGAATGTTGCGCGCAGGGCTTCGGACAGAGAGCTGCCATCATACTCATGGTTCCGGGCAAGGGTCCAGAGGTCGTAGAAGTCCTTCATCCTGCTGTTCGCCATGCCCAGAACGACCATCGCCTGGGTCTTCTCTGCGATCACCGTCTCCTGTGGATATGCGCGCAGTCTTGGTTCCGGCAAGTCAAGCAGACAAGGAATGTTGATCTCTTCGGGACCTGGAGTCACGGCATCGCCGAATCCGATGTCAACCTGCAGACGAATGCGCGTCTTGCCGAGGTAGGCGCTGAGCCTGATCCTTGTGCCACCATATATCTGGTCTTCCCTGATCTGCTCCCCGGTGATCTCGTCGGGCGGAAGTCGAAGTCCGTCATCATCTGCAGGCAGCGCACAGATATCCTGAAAGACGCGAACGAGTTCGGGAATAGCGCTGTCTCCCAACCCGAGCAGGTCAATGTCTTGCGTCATTCTGTGCGGCTGGTCATCCCAGAGCGTGAAGAGGGTCGCGCCTTTCAGAACGAAGCGCTCGCCGTGTGGAGATATGCCGATCCGATATAGCAGTCTCTCGCGGGCGTACCGGTTCAGGATCGAGCACGAAGTTCTCGCCAAGCTCGCCTCGCAGGTTGAGTAACCGCTGCCGGATAGATGCTGATATGTCTTTGACTGGCTTGTCGCTCACGTGAGTGACTCCAGGTATGGTCTCATGATGTTGGCCACGCGGCAGACCTTCGCCGCTGCCCATATCTCATCCATGGTGGCCTTCCGCTGTCTCCAGCAGTCGCGAAGCGCTTCAAGCGCGACATCAAGCCCGATTTTGTTCCTATACTTGAAGCAGTCGGCTACGGTCTTGGCGGGGCTGGACACCTGGGCCGCAACACCCTCAATCTCATGCCGCTCAACTCCGTATTCCAGAGCGTTACTGGAGAATCGCACAAACCGCATGGCTGGATACTCGATCTTTGGCATCCACTGGCTCTCACCTATGGCCATCCACACCTCGAATGGGTTCTGGGTCGTCAGCTCGTGGAACCGCAGTGCGGACAGCAGACATATCACCCCTTTGGGGACCTGCCGCGCGGCTTCGGCAAAGTCGTGGAGTTCGGTCACGTCGGCGTCCGGCAGAGTGTAGATACCTCGCGCAGTGCGCACCAGAAGTCCCTTGTCCACTAGCCTGCGCAGGTAGACACGTGGTACGCCCTCAGCAGCAAGGTCGCGCGGACGAATTACCCGCTTCTCCCTGGCAATGCGCATGATTGAACTGACAGGTGTTTGGATCATCGTGTTACAAGTCCTCTGGGCATATTGGCAAGTCCATAGGCATTGTAACAAGTCCGCGCGCTGACGTCAAGTCCAACTCAGTGGCTTCGGATAGGCAGACCGCCTGCTACTCCAATCGTTACCAGACACAAACAACTTAGCAACCCTTCAAACTCGTGCTCAGGAATCTTTTGGACTTATATTGACGAGTCCAGAAGATGTAGAGAGAAACAGCGCAAAGAGAGAGAAACGGGCCTCGATATGGGGGCTTCCAGGCCCAACAAGTCCAGAGGATCGGGAGCAGCGGGAACTTCACCACATCGCCGTGACACGCTCAATCCTTGCGCTCAAAACGCCGGAAAGCCCCAGGATTCGGACTCCCGGAGCTTTCAGCACAGAGCCTGTTTGTTACGATAACATTGGTGGAGGTGCCGGGACTCGAACCCGGGTCCAAAAAAGGGTGATCGGAAGCGTCTACGAGCGTAGCCTGCATTCTAAGTCTCGGGCCTCAGTCTCCTACAGGCGGGATACATCGGCCCCAGTCCGTAAGGTGGTCCTCGACAGTTGCCGGACTTAACATGTCAAGCAAGTCGGTTCTGGTTACACTCGCTGGTCCGACAGCGCAATCCGAAGATTGTCGCCGAAGGACCGGATCCGCTCACACCGACTGAGAACGGGCGAATGCGCTGCTCTTAGGCAGCGAGTGCGTAATTGGTATTCGCGTTTATGTTTTGGACGGCTTTTTACGAGGCCAACCGACCAACCTCGGCTCGCAACTTCCGCCAACCGCTTCCCTGTCGACACCAATCACCCCCACATATACCAAGTGACGCTATCTTCGGGGAATTGTGGCACCTTTATTATACCGCATTTTGGCCAAGCTGTCAGCTATCAGTCCGGCAGCTTCATTCGCCGCGTTTCCGGCGCGAAGCCTATCAGGATCAGTCCGACGAGGTAGATGGACGCCATCGCAGCGCTCGCCTTCGGGAACGACCCGCCGAACGCGACCACCAACTGCCCTGTGCCCATCACTATCATCAACGCCGCGATAATGCGGCCGAAGTTGAACGTAATGCCCTCGCCGGTCGCGCGAATCCGCGTAGGAAACAGCTCCGGCAGATACAGCGGCAGCCAGCCGAAGAAGGTCGTCGTAGTGATGCCGGCGACAACATAGCCAGCCAGCAGCGGTACGCCGTAGCTGCTCACCGTGCCGTAGAGTCCCCAGCACGAAGCCAGGCTCGTGACGCAGAATATGACGTAGGACCGCTTCCTGCCGATCCATCTCCGCAATCGGCCCCGCGGCCAACGAGCCTATGGTCGCTCCCACGGACATCCATATCGAAGCCGTGGCCACCTTGATCTGATCACCGTTCACCAGCCCGCCGATCCAGGTCGGATTCCACTGGAACACGCCCCATGTGCCCACTATCGGCACCGCGGACAGGAAGCAGGCAAGTATGGTGTTGCGACGAATACCGGGCGCCTTCAGTTGGCTGAGGTCGGGCCGCTCGCCGCTCTCCCGGGCCTTCACCCACTTCTCCGGCTCCTTGACCGAGAGCCTTATGACGAGCGTCAGCAGCGCCGGCGCCATGCCTATGCAAAACAGGTAGCGCCACGCATGCTCGATGTGGTGAACTTGGAGAATCGCGCCATCCACAGGCTCGCCAGCGCGCTGGTGATCAGGCCGACATTAGCACGAGCTGCCGAGCAGCCCGGCGAGCAACGGCCGTTTGGTGTTCGGCCAGGTCTCCATCACCAACGCCACGCCGAGCCCCCACTCGCCGCCAAGTCCCAGGGCGCCAAGAAACCTGCACGCGCCGAATTGCCACATGTTCTGCGAAATAGCGCTGAGCGCCGGTAAACGAACGCGTAGATCAGAACGGTCACGATCATCGTCTTCACGCGCCCGATCTTGTCGCCGAGCCTGCCGAACATGAATCCGCCCACGGAGCACCCCAGCAGGAACAGCGCGAACATGTAGCCCAGGTTCTGTCCGATGATGCCGTTGAACGCAGCCTTGTTGACGGCGGCCATGTGAGCGAGAGTCGCGTTGTGGGATCGTGAGAAGCTCAATGAGCGCGGGCCGCGCCTGATAGGAGTACAGCCCCATCTCCATCCCGTCGAACATCCATCCCAGCCAGGCCACGATAAGCACCAACCAGAGCGTCTTGGAGCTGGCGGGCTTCTGCGCAGGCTCAGGGACGGTGGTTACTGACTCGTTCATGCTGCCTCATTTCCGCGGCCGAAACTGACTCGACCGCAGCGATCTATGAGCGCATTATATGCGCGGGCCGCTGAAGGCGTCAAGCAGACCTGGCGGCTGACACCCGTCTGGCATAGTTGGTAAAGGGCGGTGGCCCATGCTGGTCACCGCCCTTTTGCCGTCATTCACTGCTCCCCTTGCCGAGGCCGCCCCTGGGCGAACCAGAATGACCTGACCAGTGTTACCAACTAAATGTCCAGAAACCCTTGACAAGCCGGTTCCGATACGGGATACTACTACTAGTAGTGAGGGCTCGGGTTTGCGAGCCCGCACATCCCCCCAAGGTGCTGGTGTAGTTCCGGGAATACTCCCGGGGCTACACCCTCGCCAAACTCACCCAGTAGTCAACAAACGGCATCACGTCCACCACTTCGTCGGTGAACTCGGGACTGTTGACAACGTCGCTCGCGCGCGCCGGCACTATCAGCAGGTCGTGCGCCATGTCCAGATACATCCCCTCCACTGGCACCAGCGCGATCCTGCCCGAGTCCTCGGTCATCACCGCCACAAACACGATCTGGCCCGTGCCCGCGTCGGCGAGCATGTCCGATACCGTCCCGAAAATGACGCCCTCGACATCAGCGACCTGCCAGCCCATTGCGTCGGGCTGACCGTCCGCAAGCTGATATGTGACACGGCTCAACCTGACCAAGCCGATCTGTTCCTCTTCCTCGTCTCGAAAATCCGGATAGTAAGCCATCCTGCCTACCCCCACGAGCATAGTCATTACCGAAGCGCCTCGTGCTGCCCCGCCCCGGTAACATGTACGAGTTACCCTCGTCACCAAATCCCGACACCGGTGCGCGCGGTAATTCGTCAACCTCCCGATCCACGCGCCTGCGCCATGGTCGCATGCCTTGCTGAGGTTGATTACCGTCCGTGGGGGGTATAAACAACACTACGAATCGCTCTGGACGCGCGATGGAGCCGACATGGCCCGCAAAGCAGCACCGACAACCAGGCCCCAGCAGATTGCCGAGGAGGTCGAGGCCAACTACAAGGTCCTTGTAGAGGACTCCCGCACCGGCATCGTGATCATCCAGGACCAGAAGATCGCCTACGTCAACCCCGGACTCTGCGAGCAGATGGGCTATTCCCGCGAAGAAGCGCTTGGGACAAGCATTTGGAACTACGTCCACCCCGACCAAGTTGAGGAACTAGCTGACGTCCAGCGCCGCCGCCTGGCCGGAGAGGACGTCCCAACCGACCGCGTGGCGCGGGCGATCACAAAGAGCGGCGAGGTCAAGTACTTCGACTTCCGCGCCAATCTGATTCAGTATAAGGGTGCGCCCGCCATCCTGCTCAACGCAGTGGACATCACGCCTAGAGTCAACGCTCAGCAGGCGCTTGCCAGAAGCGAACGCGAGTTCCGCGACCTGGTCGAGAAGACCAGCGACTGGGTATGGCAGGTGGACGAGAACCTCGTCTACACGTACTCCAGCCCCCGATCGCGAGCCCTGCTGGGATATGAGCCCGAGGAGATCGTCGGCAAATCGGCGTTGGATCTGATGCCCCCCGAAGAAGCGGAGCGAGTCAATGCGGTATTCGCGCCGATAGCCGCGAATCGAGAGCCTTTTGCGCAACTGGAAAACGCTCTCCTTCGCAAGGACGGCGGATCGGTCATCGTCGAAACCAGCGGCGAGCCGGTCTTCGACGAAGATGGCGAGTTCCGAGGATACCGGGGCATCGACCGCGACATCACCGAGCGCAAACAGGCGGAGGAACTGGTTCGCAGAACCACCTCCGAAATGGAGGTCGTCTTCCACGCATTCCCGGACATCTACTTCTGGCTTGACGAAGAAGGCCGGATAGTGAACTACCACGCGACGGATGTCGCGGAGCTGTATGCCTCACCAGACAAGTTCCTCAACAAGAGATTCGACGAGGTGCTTCCCGAAGGGGCAGCCCGCGGCATCGCGCTGGCGGTGGAAGAGGTTCGCAAGACAGGTTCGCCGGCTGCCGTCGAGTATCCCCTGGAGATGCATGGCGAGGTCCGCTGCTACGAGGCCAGGCTTCTGCGCGTGGTCGACCATCAGACGATGGTGATAATACGCAACATCACCGAGCGCAAGCGCGCGGAAGCGGCGCTGCGAGAGAGTGAGAAGAAGTATAAGAACCTCGTTGAGACCACCGACACGGGCTACCTGATCGTGGATGCCGAGGGCCGGGTGATGGACGCAAACGCGGAGTATGTCCGGCTGACGGGCCATCAGTCTCTGGAGGAGATACGGGGACGCAGTGTGCTGGAATGGACCGCTGACTATGACCTCGATCGCTATGCGGCCGAAGTCCGAGAGTGCATGGAGAAAGGCTTCGTTCGCGACCTGGAGATCGACTACGCCACGCCGGACGGCACGATCATTCCCATCGAGATCAACGCCAACGTGATAGAGACCGGTGAGGGCCCGAGGATACTCACCCTGTGCCGCGACATCACGGAGCGCAAGCAGGCAGACGCCAAGCTGCGCGACTCCAGCGAGATGCTTCAGTTGGTGATGAATAACATCCCGCAGTTCGTCTTCTGGAAGGACACGAACTCGGTCTTTCTGGGCTGCAACGAGATCTTCGCGCAGTCAGCGGGCCTCAAGAGCGCGGCGGATATCATTGGCAGGACCGACTACGACTTCCCGTGGGGAGAGACCGAGGCGGATTCCTATCGCGAATGGGACCGTCGCGTAATGGAATCGGACGAGCCGCAGTACCACATTAGCGAGCCCCAACGGACAGCCGAAGGCAGGACGATATGGCTGGACACCAATAAAGTCCCGCTGCACGACGCGGAAGGCCGGGTCGTCGGAATCCTCGGCACGTATGAGGACATCACGGAGCGCAAAGAAGCCGAGCAGGCCCTGCAGGAGACGGAGGCGAAATACAGAAGCCTTGCCGAAGAGACGATGGTCGGCGTCTACATTATCCAGGACGACCAGTTCATCTACGCCAATCCCCGCTTCCTGGAGATCCTCGGAGCCGAGTCCGAGGATGTGCTTGGGAAGTCTCCGCTGGAATTCACCGCGCCGCAGGACCGGGCGCTTGTCGCCGAGAACGTCCGCAAACGCATTCGCGGAGACGTGAGAAGCATCACTTACGGCTTCAGGGCGCTTCGCAAGGACGGCACGCCGGTTGATGTGGAAGTCCACGGCGCCGTCACCACCTACAGAGGCAGACCCGCGATCATCGGGTCGCTTGTCGATAACACCGAGCGCAAGCGCTACGTCGAGGCCCTGCAGGACAGCGAGGAACGCTATCGCCACCTCTTCGAGCACAGCCCCGACATGCTGTTCCTGGTCTCGGTGAGGACGGGCACGTTCGTTGCGATGAACCCCGCGGTTACACAGACGCTCGGATATGCGCCTTACGACGTGCTCGGCAAGTCGCCGTGCGAAATCAGCCCCGAGTTCCAGCCGGACGGAGAGCACTCGAAGGAGAAAGCCGAGAAGCGGCTGGCGGGCCAGATGGGAGCGCCCGCGCAGCGCTTTGAATGGGTCTATAAGCGCAAGGACGGAACACTTGCGGACTGCGAGGTCAGCCTGGTCGGCTATCGCTTCCATGGCGAAGACCTCATACAGGCAATAGTAAGGGACGTGACCGACCGAAAGCGCGCCGAGGAACAGCGCCGAAAACTGGAGCGCGATCTCGAGAAACAGAAGAGGTCGTTCTACAGAGAGACCATACTCAGCGTTACGGACGGAACGCTCGATATATGCGACTGGTCGGACATAGAGCCGTTTGTGGTGCGATCGAAGGATAGCGTGCTGGTCAACGAGGCTTCGGAGGTAGCACAAGCGAGGCGCAGGGTACAGGGGTTCTGTGAGGAGCACGGTCTGCAGGGCGACAGGCAGCGCGACTTCATCGTAGCGACTGGAGAAGCGGTCACAAATGCCATCAAGCATGGCACTCGCGGGAAGGCCTACGTCGGCGACGACGAAGAGGCCGTCTGGGTAGCTATCACTGACGAGGGCGCGGGCATCGAGTCTCTGATCCTGCCGCGGGCCGTTCTGCTGCGCGGCTTCTCCACGAAGCCGTCGTTGGGCTTGGGTTACTCGATCATGCTCGAAGTGTGCGACCGCATACTGCTCCACACCGGCGATACGGGCACAACCGTTGTCCTCATCAAGCAGAAAGCCGAGCCCGAACCCAATCTCGCCGGAGAGTACCTGCCCGATACGTGGGACAGCATACCGGGCTGAAAGAGAGCGCTGTCTCGAACGGCGAGCGCCGTCTAAAAAGCCCCGCCACACTCTTGACAGCCTGCCGAATCTGTGGCATAAACCCATATAGAGTTCAGCCTGCATGCTACACCGCGCAGGATGAGCGAAAGTGGGTTTGTGCATGATCAGGTCTACTCCTCGCATTGCGATCATCTTCCTCCTGGCAGGTCTCTGCCTCGCGTGTCACGTGCCGTGCTCAGCATCGGGATCGAGCGTCGTACAGTGCAAGATGCAGCCCGACGGGCAGTCCGTCGAAATCGAGCCGGCAGTCGTGACGGCTGTCTTCCCTGACTGCTACTACGTCGAGCAGCCCAACCGCGTCTGCGGGATCCGCGTCCAGACGCCGGGGAGTTCGCTGCAGGTGGGCGGTTGGGTATCGGTTTCCGGCGACATGGGCACGACCGCCGACCGCGAGCGATGCATCACAAACCCGACGAGCACGCCCCACCCCGAACTGACCGGCACGGTCTCGCCGCTCCGGCTCAACACTCGCGATATCGGCGGCCGCGACTGGCGTTATCAGTCCGGCACGGGCGCGGGGCAGATCGGCGTTTCGGGATCCAGTTCTCTCAACAATATCGGGCTGCTGGTCAGGGTGTATGGCGCCGTCAAGGACATCCAGGCCGGCAGCTTCTCGATCGACGATGGCTCCGGGACGGTCAAAGTGATAGCGCCGGGCGGTGTGACTGTCAGCCCCTCGTGGAAACACGCCATCGTGACGGGCATCTGCTCCTGCGTGCCCGCCGCGTCAGGCGTGTTGCCTGTGGTTCTCGTGCGGGACGCTTCGGACATCGTTAGCGAGGATGGGAACCTCACGGCCGTTGCCATCGCCAGGCCGGCGCACGTGGCGCCGGGACAGGCCGTCATGTTCGATGGGCTGCTTTCGACCTGCTCCGCATCGGACGGCATAGCCGGATATGAGTGGGACTTCGACTACGACGGCCATACCTTCAACGTGGACGCGACCGGGCCGACTCCCAGCTTCGCGTATACGAGCTTCGGTCCTCGCACGGTGGCGCTCCGCGTGACGGTCAACGGCGTGTTCCCCAGCAGCGCAATAGCAACCACCCCGGTCTTCGTCGATGCCGGAAACCTGCCGCCGGTCGCCGATCCGGGAGGGCCATATATCGAGGGTGAGAGCGAGAGTGTCACGTTCGACGGCGGCGCTTCGTACGATCCAAATGCATCGGCCGGCGACAGCATCGTCAGCTATTCCTGGGACCTGAACGGCGATGGCGTATATGGCGACGCAACCGGAGCGGCACCGACACTGACCTGGGCTCAGCTCAGCCCGATGGGCCCGTACTGGGGAACACGCAACATCAGGCTACGGGTGACCGACGCGCTCGGCGGGATGTCCGACTCAGGCACCACGCTCTCCAGGTATCCGAACGATCCGGTGGCGGCTTTCACTGCAAGTTCGAGCGCGGTTGCGGTCGGCCAACCCGTGGCGCTGGACGGCAGCGAGTCATATCATCCACGTCCCGACCGGCAGATTGTCAACTACGAGTGGGACTTCGACTACGATCTGGTCAGCTTCCAGACCGAAGACACGGGGGTGGCCGTGACGTTTGTCCCGCCCACGATGGGCACATACAATATCGCTCTGCGCGTCACGGATAACAGCACGCCGCCGCGCACGAGCATTGTCACCAAGGCAATCACGGCGACCATCGTCAACCACGCGCCCGTGGCGGCGCCGGGCGGACCTTATGCGATCAACCAGGGCGAAGGGCTTACCCTCTACGCCGGGCAGTCCTATGAACCCGACGCCGCGGCCGGAGACAGCATCGTGAGCTACGAGTGGGACATCAACAACGACGGCAGCTACGAGTACTACGGCACGAGTCCGCTGCGCGCACTGACGTGGGCCAACCTGCAATCCTATGGACTGAGCCTGGGGGTCTACACGATCCGCCTGCGGGTCACCGACAGTCTCGGAGGGTCGTGCGTGGCTTACGGAAGGCTCACCATCTATGCAAATCAGCCCACCGCGCGGTTCACGGTGACACCCGGGCATGGTTAACCCCGGATACGCGGTCACCTTCGATGGCACGTCGTCGAGCCAGGATCGCCCCGACCGCTCCATCGTCAGCTACGAATGGGACTTCTTCTACGACGGCTCGTTCAAGCTGTCCGATACGGGCGCGGTGGTCACGCATTCCTACGCCGCGACGGGGACGTATACCATAGCGCTGCGAGTTACCGACAACAACGTTCCGGCCCGCACCAGCATCACGACGGGGGTTGTGAGCGTCGTCGATGGCAACGTGCTGCCGGTGCCGAAGCCGGGCGGGCCGTATGCCATAGACATCGGCAGTGCGCTGAATTTGGACGGGTCGGCTTCATTCGACCCCAACGACGCGATCGTCAGCTACTTGTGGGACCTCGATGATGATCGCGTTTTCGACGATGCTTCCGGGGCGACGCCGACCATTACCTGGTCCCAACTGGTCGGGTTGGGGCTTGGCGTCGGTACCCATAGGATATCGCTCAAGGTGACCGACATGTACGGCTCGAGCAAACTGCAGACCACGCAGCTCACCATCTATGATCTCGATCCCACGGCCGGCTTCACGGTGCTGCCTGGAACAGCAGTCGGCGGCGGAGATGCTTTCTCGTTCGACGCAAGCGCTTCAGCCGCCGCGCGGCCGGACCGAGGCATAGTCAGCTACGAATGGGACTTCGACTACAACCTATCGACCTTCAACCCCTCGGCGACGGGCATGACCGCAGCCAGGACATATCCGAGTATTGGATCGCACAGGGTCGCCCTGCGAGTTACCGACAACAATTCTCCGGCGCGGACGAACATCACCTACACAGTCGTGACGGTCGAAGCCAGGAATGCGCCGCGGGCAAGCGCCGGCGCGGGTCACTACTACATCGTCCCGGGCCAAACGCTGGACCTCGATGGCTCGGCCTCATTCGACCCGGATAGCGCCTATGGTGACAGCATAGTCAACTACACCTGGGATCTCAACGGAGACGGGGTTTTCGGCGACGCGATCGGCGTGCAGCCCGCAGTGACCTGGTCGCAGTTTGAGACTCTGCTCACCAACGCCGGCCTGCCTACGATAGGCGTCGTGCCTGTCACGGTTAGAGTCACAGACACGACAGGCCGGACCGGCGACGGCACCACGTGCGTTACGATACGTGACGAGCAGCCGCATGCCGTTATCAAGTGCCTGGTCATAAACGCCGGGCCGGGGCAGACGATCACGTTCGACGGCGGCCAGTCCTATCACGGCAGTCCGACGCACACGATTGCCGCTTACGAGTGGGACTTCGACCGGCGGGACACGTTCACGACGGACGCGACGGGAGTGGTAGTGACGCACGAATACTGGTACCCTGGGACCTACACCTGCGAGCTGCGCATAGCGGACGACGATATGCCCGCGAGGATCGACACGGCGACTGTCATGATCAACGTGAACCAGGGCTTGATTCCGCCGGTCGCACACCCCGGCGGACCTTACACTGTGATATCCGGCTCGTCGGTCAATATGAATGGCAGCTCGTCGTATAGCCTGTATGGTCCGCTCTCCTACAGGTGGGATCTCAACAACGACGGCAGCTTTGGTGAAGCAACGGGCGTCGCGCCGACCGTTGCTTGGGCTCAGCTCGTAGGCTTGGGCCTGGGCACGGGCAGTCATACGATCTGGCTCGAGGTCACGGACTCGTTCGGGCTTACCAACCGCAGCTACACTCGGCTGGACATCAAGTAGCTATGCTATAATTGACGTATGACAACCCGCACCGAACATGACCTGCTCGGCTCGCTGGAAGTGCCCGGCGGACGCGTACTACGGCATCCACACGCTGCGCGCGGCGGCCAACTTCGATCTGAGCGGCCTGAGGCTTCACCCCGAGCTGATCCGGGCGCTGGCCGAGGTCAAGAAAGCCTGCGCGATCGCAAACGCGCGCACGGGCTATCTCGACCAACCCATCGCCGACGCAATCGGCCGCGTGCGACGATCATACGAATGCGGCTGTGCGGAATGAGGAATGCGGAACCCGCGGCGACGGCAAGTCTCCATTCTCCATTCGCATCCAGTTCATCACCGACCCCTTCCAGGGCGGCGCGGGCACGTCGGCCAACATGAACGCCAATGAGGTCATCGCCAACCGCGCGATCGAGATCCTGGGCGGCAAGAAGGGCGACTATGACAAGGTCCATCCGCTCGATCACGGTGAACCTCTCGCAGTCCACCAACGATGTCTTCCCCACCGCCGTTCGGGTCGCGGCGATTCGGCTGCTCACGCCCGCCGCGCACGCGATGGCCGACCTCCAGCGCGCGCTGCAAGCCAAAGAGGCCGAGTTCGCGGGCGTGCTCAAGATCGGCCGGACGGAGATGCAGGACGCGGTGCCGGTGACGCTCGGCCAGGAGTTCGCGGCGTGGGCGCAGGCGATCCAGCGGGACTGGTGGCGGCTCTACAAAGTCGAGGAGCGGCTGCGGCAGGTGAACCTCGGCGGGACCGCCGTCGGGACCGGCCTCAACGCCGACAAGCACTACGTCTACTCGGTCGTGGAGATCCTGCGCGACGTGACCGGCCTGCCGCTCGCCCGCGCGGAGAACATGATCGACGTCACGCAGAACTGCGACGTGTTCGTGGAAGTCTCGGGCCTGATCAAGGCCGCTGCGGTGAACCTCGCCAAGATCGCCGCCGACCTGAGGCTGCTCAGCTCCGGCCCGAGGGCCGGCCTCGGCGAGATCACGCTGCCCGCGCTGCAGGCCGGAAGCTCGATCATGCCGGGCAAGGTCAACCCGGTCGCGACCGAGGCCGTCAGCCAGTGCGCGTTCCAGATAATGGCGAACGACGTCGCCATCACGACCGCCGCCGCCAGCGGGCAGCTTGAGCTCAACGCGTTCCTGCCGATGATCTCGCACAATCTCTTCCAATCGCTGCAGCTACTGCGCGGCGCGTCGATCCTTCTGGCCGAAAAGTGCGTATCGGGGATAGAGGCCAACGAGGATCGCTGCCGCGAGCTGGTCGAGAACAGCTTCGCAATGCTCACCGCGCTCAGCCCGTATATTGGCTACGAGGCCGCGTCCGACCTCGCGCACGAGTCAATCGCATCCGGCAAAACCATCCGCCAAGCAGCCCTCGATAAGGGCCTGTTCACCGCGGAGCAATTGGACACGATCCTATCGACCGCCGAGATGACCAAGCCGGGGATCGCGGGGGAAGGGACAGTTGAGAATCGTCGAATCACTGAATTACGGATTCTCAATAGCCGCGGCGTCGTCACGCTCCCCAATTCGTAATTCGTAATTCATCATTCCGCCAGAAAGAGGTTGCCTTGACAGACCATCCAGCCCAGAAGCACGGGCGCGACATGACAACCGGCAGCATCCCGCGCCATCTGATCATGTTCTCAATTCCCATGCTCGCCGGCAACGTCATCCAGACCGCCTATGGCTTCGTGAACGCGTTTTGGGTCGGCAAGAGACTCGGCGAGGGGCCGCTCGCGGCAGTGACAGGCAGTTTCCCGGTCATTTTCCTGCTTGATGGCAGTCGCGATGGGCCTGACCATGGGCACGGGCATCCTTGTCTCGCAGTTCGCTGGCGCGAAGGAGTGGGATCGGCTGAAGAAGACGATCCAGACTTCGACGATGCTGCTGGCTGTTGTCGGGAGCGTTCTTTCTGATCGTGGGCCGCGTCTTTCGCCGCCGACATCATGCGCTGGATAGTGCACGCCGCGCGCCGTCTACCCCATGGCCGTTAGCTATCTGCGAATCTACATCATCATCGATGCCGGCTATGTTCGGGCTATTTCTGATCGCGTCCGCGCTGCGAGGAATAGGCGATTCAAAGACGCCGCTCTACTTCCAGGTCGGCGCGCTGCTCGCAACGGCCGTGTTCGACCCGATTCTGATGTTCGGCTGGCTGGGTTTCCCTAGTTTTGGGCTCAACGGAACCGCCATCGCAAGCGTTGCTACGCAATCAGTCGCCGCGCTGGCGCTGATCGTCTACCTTCACCGCAAGAAGCATCATCGCATCCCCGGACTGGCGGCGGCTGTCGGTGGACTGGCCGACGCTCTGGTTGATCATCTATGATCGGCATGCCATCGGTGGTCCAGCAGAGCTTGGTCTCCATGGGTATGATCTTCGTGGTCACGATCATCAATGGGTTCGGCCAAACCGCCGTCGCCGCGTTTGGGGCGGGAATGCGGATCGATCAGATCGCGTTCATGCCCGCGCTCACTTTCGGCGGGGCGGTCTCGATGCTGGTGGGACAGAACATAGGCGCGGGCCGCGTGCATCGTGCCAAGGAAGTCTTCAGCTGGGGCGTCCTGCTGTGCGGCGGCATCACGCTGGCGATAGCGGTGCTCGCCATGGCGGTGCCGCATTTCCTGGTGAGCATCGTTTCTCAATGAGGCCGACGCGGTGAACGACGGGCGTGCACTATCTCAGGATAGTCGCCATCTCCTATGTGTTCTTCGCGGTGCTGTTTGTGCCAATGGCGTGATCAACGGCGCGGGATATACGTTTGTGACCACGATCATCTCGCCTGGTGGCGCTGTATGCCGCGCGCGTGCCGCTGGCGGTCTATCTGTCCCACAGGATGCACGCGGTCGAGGGCGTCTTCTACGCGATGGCGATCAGCAACGCGGTCTCGATGCTCATCAGCCTCGCTGCTACCTCTCCGGCTTCTGGAAAAAGCCCATCATCCGCCACGCGCTGGTGATCCCGCCGGAGGAGGACGTGGAACCTCTGCCCGCTATCGAGTAGTGCCGCGCCTCTTGCCAAACGGTTCGGATTATGATATATATGGAATAACAATAGAGGAGAACCAGGAGTGCCGAACGTAAGAATAGTGTTCTTCAAGGACGCGGACGGCTCGGTTCCCTACAAGACGTGGCTTGACACGCAGGTTACCAGGCGCGACCGGAGAGCTGCTATCAAGTGCACGATCCGCCTGGAGCTGCTGCGGGACAAGGGCAGCGAACTGAGGAGGCCGTACGCGGACTATCTACGGGATAACATCTACGAGCTTAGACTGGAGTTCGGCGGAGTCAACTACCGGATACTCTATTTCTTTCATGGAGCCGATATCGTAGTCGTAACGCATGGCGTAACGAAGGAAGCCAAGATTCCGGCCAGGGAGATCGATCTCGCTATCGAGCGCAAGGGTCTGTTCGAGTTGAATCCGGAGGCGCACAGATATGACGAAGTGTAAGAGAACATCGGACGCTGTCGAACTGATGAACAGATGGTACGGCGGCGATGAAGAATGGGAGCAGGAGCTGGCCGAGGAGCGAGTTAGGGTCCAGGTCGGCCAGATCGTCTATGATCTCAGGACCGAGGCCGGACTCTCGCAGGAAGCCCTCGCCAGACTCGCCGGCACCAGCCAGTCGATCATTTCCAGGGTCGAAAATGCCGACTACGAGGGCAGTGCGCTAGAAATGCTCTATCGCATCTGCTCCGCTCTGCATCGTCAGATCAGGGTCGAGCGGCTTGATAAGCAGGTTGCCGTGGGCTGCTGAGCTCGGAAAGCTTTCATTGCAAATCGCCCCGACATGGGGTATAATAACCTATGTTGGGCTATAAGGAGGTGTTGACATGCAGATCTCCGCGACGGAAGCTAAGGACAGGTTCGGAGAGATAATGGCTGCCAGGGAGACGGTCACGATCACCAAGTACGGCAGGCCGGACAAGGCCGTTATCGACTTCGAGCGACTCCGCGAACTGGAGGCGACTGAAGGTCGTTATTGGTCGGAGATGGCACGTCAGGGGCAGGAGAGCGGCCCCGCCGACGCGGATGAGGTGAGACGTCTGTTCAAGAAGATGATAGAAGCCGCCGACGATGAGGAGCTGACCGAACTATACAGGAGAACAATGAATGCCCCCGATAGAGGTAAGGCAAAAGGCCCTCAGAAACCTCGAAAAGCTGCAGCCTAAGCATACTCAACGTCGGGAAGCGCAATGATGACGAGGTTTACCGCTAACATGCCCGATCTCAACCAGACTCCTTCAAGCGAGCGTGTCCATATATCCATATTCGGGCGGCGCAACTCGGGCAAGTCCAGCCTGATAAACGCGCTCACGAACCAGTCGCTGGCCATCGTCTCGCGACGTGCCCGGCACCACGACCGACCCGGTCTCGAAGTCGATGGAGATACTGCCCATCGGGCCGGTGATCGTCACCGACACCGCCGGCATCGACGACGTGGGCGAACTCGGCCAGATGCGCGTCGAGAAGACCCTGCGCGTGCTCGAGAACACCGACCTCGCCGTCCTCATCGTCGAAAGCGGCACGCAGCCGGGCGAGTGGGAAGACGACCTGGTCAACAAGATCAAGGACCGCGAGATCCCGCTGCTGATCTGCGCCACCAAGATCGACCTCGACGCCCGACCATCGGCAGCGCATTCGCAAATGGGCGACCGAGCACAGCGCGATGTTCATTCCCGTCAGCTCGTCACGCGCGAAGGCATCGAGCAGCTCAAGGCCGCGCTCGGCGAACTCTCCCCAGCGGGCATCTCCGAGCCTCAGATCATCGGCGATCTCATCACCGGCGGAGACATCGTCGTGCTGGTCGTGCCCATCGACAAGGCCGCGCCCAAGGGCCGGCTGATCCTGCCGCAGGTGATGACCATCCGCGACGCGCTCGACCACGACGCCATCGCGATCACCGTCAAGGAGCGCGAGTTGCACGCCTGCCTGGACGGTCTCTGCGCGCAAGCCGAAGCTCGTGATCACCGACTCCCAGGCGTTCCTCAAGGTCGATGCCGACACGCCGCAAGGGCATCTGGATGACCAGTTTCTCGATCCTGATGGCGCGCTATCGGGGCGATCTGGCGGAGTTCGTGGCGGGCGCGGCTGCCATCGATCGGCTCAAGATCGGCGACAAGGTGCTGATCTCCGAGGGCTGCACGCATCACCAGCAGGCCGACGACATCGGCCGCGTGCAGATCCCGAGGTGGCTGAGGCAGCTTGTGGGCGGCGAATTGGAGTTCGGATTCAGCTCCGGCCGCGATTTCCCGCCCGATTTCGAGAGCTACGATCTGATCGTCCACTGCGGCGGGTGCATGCTCAACCGCCGCGAGATGCTCTACCGCCAGCGCGTCGCGGGCGAGGCCGGCGTGCCGATGACCAACTACGGCGTGCTGCTAGCCAAGGTCCACGGCATCCTCGACCGCGCACTGGAACCGTTCCCCCTGGCGAAGCTCGCGCTCGAAACCAAACCCGGTCCCAAGCGACCCGCGCGCCGGCTCCGGCTCAACCGCACCACGCTGTAGCCCCGCTCGCTCACCTCACATTGCATGTAATTATTATGACGCTATGTGGGAATAGCAATAGTAATTGCATAGTGTGAGGCGCGATGATGAACGATCTCTTCCGCGTCCTGGGGCTCGGCATTGCCCTGGGGTGCTTGATAGCCCGACCGGCGCTGGCCGTGGGCGGCGAGACTCCGCAGACGGGCGACGTGGTGACGGTGAACGCCGAGTGTGACTATTCGCTGGGCTTGCGTAGTCCTGCCTCGGAGCCGGCAAGCGCGGACGTCTTGCTGGCATCTCCGCTGCGCGACCAGCATCCTTCGCCGGTCTATCTGTCGCAGGGCTGGGGGCGCGATAGCGGGCTTGCGGCGGGCATGCTCGTCCGCGCTTACGTGCTCCGCAACGGTCAGGTGGAGCTTGTGGAGGGAGTGCAGTTGTCCGACGGCCGCGTGATGGTGGACGGCGATATACTCGAACGCGCGGGACCCTAGGGTCCGCTTGTAGGAGGGTTCTCTGAACCCGAATTCGGCGTCTGGAGACGTTTCCTACCGCGGTCGGATCACGTCGAGCGTGACCAGCACGGTCTGGCGCTCCGGGATGTCGGCGTCGAGCGTTACGCTCAGCCACTGGCCGTCCGGCGCGGCGGTCAGCGGTTGGCCGTTGGCGGCGGCGGTGCCGTAGACATAGGTGAGCGGGTCAGGTATCACGAGCCTGATCCGGTCCACGTGGACCGGGTGGCTCACGGGCAGATCCAGCGATGCCGATGACACCTGCTCGGTGCCGTCGTCATCGATGAACTCCGCCGTGGCGTCGATCACAAGCGGCGGCGCCACGGAGAGGCTGTTCTTGACGAAGACCTTCAGCGTTATGGTCTCGCCCGGCGCGATATCCGACCTCGTCGGCGCCATCAGCACCTGAGGCGTGTGCGCTCCCCACGCGGCGCACGACAAGCCCAGCACGATGAACGCCCCTAATGCCCACCTCCACATCATCCATCACCCCCAAGCCATCCCACGGGTACTTATACCCCACGCCCGCGAAGGAACGCCGGTATGCGGTCGCGAAGGCAGTCCTATGAGCAAGGCTGTCTTTCTCACACTCGCGGTTCTGCTGCTGGGGGCGGCTTGCATGGCGGATGTATCGGTACGGATGATCGGCGGGCAGGCGGAACTCGGTACTATCGAGGTACACGGCGTAGCGGCGGGCGAGTTCGACCCCGCGATCTGGCAGTCCGGCAAGCTCAACATCGTGCCCGACGTGCGGTCTCCGCTGATCGCGCCCCGGCGGAAGGGCCTGTATCGCAACATCTACGCGCCCTCGATTGTGGATCTGGGCGACGGCTGGCGGGTCTTCTACGGCGCGTGGGACGGCGTGGATTCCGGCAACGACCGGATCTACTCGCTTTCTACCGCCGACTTCGTGGATTTCGGCCCGCGCCGCACCGAGATCGAGCACGGGGCGTTCGTGCACGTCTGCAACGTGAGCGCTGTGCGGCTTCCCGACGGCTCATATCGCCTCATGTGCACGGCCTATCCCGACAAGGACGGCCTCAACAAACCCGCTACTTTCACCAGCCCCGACGGCAGCACGTGGAACGGCTCGCCCGCGCCCTACGAAGCGAAGCAGTCCGACATCATATCTATCGACGGCTACGACAAATACGCCGCCGCCGACATCAACGGCATGAACGTCATTATGTATGAGGACCTCCCCCCAACCCCCTCCGCCGCGGAGGGGGAGCACGTCTTCCGGCTCTACTTCAACAACTTCAAGGACTTCGGCAGGGTCTACCGCGCGACATCGAAGGATGGGAAGACGTTCACGTTCGACGGGACCGCGCTCGAGTTCGGGGCGTGCGTGAACGACGTGAAGAAGCTGCATGCGCAGGACAAGCCGGTCTATCTCATGGGCCTGCACATGAACGGCGACAAGCTGTGGTACAGCCTCTCGGGCGACGGAATGAAGTTCGAGGCCCCGCGCACGCTTGCCCGCAATCTCGGCGACGCGGACCGGTATATCGTCGCGATCGGCTGGGTGACGCGAGGCAACCGCGTGCTGGGGTTCCTCTACGGCGCGGGCGCGGTCCCGGAGCTCTGCCGCAACCGCATCTTCGGCCGGTGGCTGCAGCGCAAGGTCGTGTTCGTGGAGTCGGATGGGACGCGCTATGAGCCATCGGGCGCGCTCGGCCCCGACCGCCAGATCATCAATATCCCACAGGGTAAGGAGCTCGACGGCACGTTCGAGGTCTACGCGGAGGACGGCGTCACGCTGCTGGGCAAGTCGCCGGGCAAGGCCGTGCCGTCGGCGGGGTATGTCCTGGAAGTGAAGTAGGCGCTCGGGCCGCCGATTCCTTGGGCAAGCCCCGCCGCCACGTACCGCCCGCCGCTACAGCCCTACCTGAACAGTTTTGCACGCGGGACGGCGCGTTTTTCTGCCAAACGGTTTCGTGCTCAGTTCGAGCGTGGGCGGAAACTGTTTTGCGGGTTTTTGATTATGGGCAGCTATCAGCCGTCAGCTCTCAGCGGTCAGCGTCTGCGCCGACCACTGGTGGTTGATTTCTCCCTTCCATGATTATAAGACGACAACTCGGCCCTTTTTCACGCAAATTTCCGGGATATTTCAGTTAAATGTTGTTCACACGCAGCGAAGAGCCGGGGGGGTCTCTGAATCGCTGAGACGCTGAATGGGGTGAATGCGCCGAAGGGAGGGGCCGAGGCCGTCTCATTCAGTCGCTTCATCCTTTTTCAGCGCTTCAGCGATTCTGAATGCCAGGCAGCGGGAGTTACTCTGTGTCCTCCCCACCTGCATGAAACCCGATCTTGCGCTTGGGTTCATCGGCCGGCTTCATCAACTGCCGAATGGCGTCGAATACGACCTTGAACTGGGAGTCGTACTTCTTCTCCATCTCCTCCAGCTTGCGGGCGAGGTCGGCGTGCGATGACAGCATCTCGCGGAGTTGCACAAAGGCCCGCATTATTGCGATGTTCACTTGCACTGCGCGCTCGCTGCGCAGAACGCTTGAGAGCATCGCCACGCCCTGTTCGGTGAACGCGTATGGGGTTCCGCGCCGCATTCCGCCCCAACTTGAAATCACAATTTGTGATTTCAAGTCTGCGAACTCCTCGCGTGTCAGATGGAACATGAAGTCCGAGGGGAAGCGGCCGATATTGCGCTTGACGGCCTGAACAAGCGTCCTTGCCTCGACCTCGTACAGCTCTGCCAGGTCCGTGCTGAGCATCACCTTCTGCCCGCGAATGAGTATGATTCGCTTTTCCACACGCTCCATCGGCACGATCGTGCTCGCTATCGCCGTCTCTGCCTTCTCGCCCATCAGTCAGTTCTCTCCGTCGCAACTTGAAGTCACAGTTTGTGACTTCAAAGATCAGTCGCACTATCTGGGGTTCGGGATTTCCGGGCTGGGTTCTCAGCTCTGCGGATGGATCGGAAGCGCCGTGGGCCCAACCCTCAAATCCCGAACCACCAAAGGTCAGCCCCAAGACTGAGCGGAACACCTGTGCCTTGTGGCGGCCCACAGGGTGAACCGGACTGAGGCAGTAGTCCCTCAGTTCCACTATATCCACAATCGCGCGGTCACCGTTCGGTAGTTTCATTGACCCTGACGCTGGCCCCGAAGGATACAAGCGCTAGTCTCAACGGCGGTACCGTTCGGGGCGAAACCCGAGCCCCGAAAGATCGGCTGGTGGTTAGTTGGTGGGCTGCCCGGCGGGGAAGCCCCGACGCATAGAAGCGCTCAAACTCTTCTACTCGGCGGTTGCCGTTTGTGCCCGACAAGGAGTATGACCTTTATTCTGCCGCTTCGGGAACCTCGACGCCTGGCGGTGCGCACCCAATCTCGGAGAAAGCCGTCTGCAGGGCCTTTGCGTAGGCGGGAGGCGTCTTCGCATTGTCGTACGCAATTCTCAAGCCCGTTGGAGCCGGAATGACGAAGCACTCACTGGGGCGCGCGTCATCGCCCATCCCGCCGCTTTGAGAAGCCCATTAAGCTCAGTCGCAAATGCGTTGGCTTCCCCGTCCCCAGCAACGCATTTGACCTCCGCCACGCCGAGGGGTGGACCTCAGCAGACGCACCAGACGTGTGCGCTGTTCATCTGTCAGCGTGCGGGGCATCTGCCGCTGGCGCACGTCCTCCAGAGTCTTCTCCAATACGAGTTGGGCCTCGTCCCGCCTCTGCTCTGCTTGCGCGAGCTTCCTCTGGGCCACTGCCAGTTTCTGCTGCTCCCTAGCCAGCTCGGCTGCCTTTGATCGCGATTCGGCTGTGACGGACTCAAGCTCGTACGAAAGCTTCATGCTCTCCCGATTGGCCTTGGCGGCGTTTTCGTCGGCTATGGACGCTTTCTCCCGCGCTTGCTCAATCTTCACGTCGTTGGTCTGCTTTTCCCTCTGATACTGCTCGGTCTTGGTTTTGTCCAGCTTGCGGGTGAGCGAGACGACCCTGCCTGCGAAGGCAACGCCCAGGATTCCCAGTAGAGCAGCCGCCAGAAGGATGCCCAGATAGAGCTTGTTCCACAGATCGACTGAATGCTGCATACTCTCGATAGCTGATATGCCCATTATAAGCCTGCCTTTGATCCCACGGTGGAGTCGCAGCAAGAACCTCGAGCCAGCCAGACCACGTGCTACACCTGACACGTGTGGAGAGCAGTCTTGCTACGGCCAGAAGGGCGGAAAGCCGTACCGCGCAAAGCACGGCCACCATCGACCCGAAACAGGAACCTCCAGGTCGCCACAGAGATACGTGATGTGGTGTCGGCGCCCGATTGACTTGAGCCGGGGAACAACCTTGGATATGAGACCCTCCCCCACCGATGTAATGACCCAACTAGCACGCAGTTGGTTCATGCTCTCGTGCCACTTGGTGCCGTGGTGAGGCGAGACTATTGCAAGGTAACGCGTGGCTCGCCTGCTCGCCAAGTCTGCAACCACGGTCCCTAAGGAAGCTCCTTCGAGGTCACCCATAAAAAGAAACCTGTCATCCCGACGTAGCGCCAGCGAGAAATGGTTGGCCGCCTCTCTAAGAGAAACGTTCGCCTTCCTCGTCGGCTCCGGCAGGTTCTTCTCTTCGTCGTTTCTCGCCCGCATCTCTGCCTGCTCTTCGGCGCGCCCGGGAAACTCCCCTTGCTTGTTCTCTGGGTCGATGTACGGGTGCATGTTGCCGCTGTCCGCAAGGCACTCGTATATGTTAGAGAGCTCTGGATCCTCCTTCTTGGCTACCTGGAAATCAAGAATCGCCCTCCTCACTGCGGCCACCGTTTCTTCACCATCGACTGCCCGAGGCGGCCAGAGCACTTCCATCTCGCTCCCACCCATCTGCACTCTGTCGCCCTGCGACAGAGCCCGGTAACCGAACGCACAAGCGTTGATTCGCGATACGGAGCGCAAGAAGTCGGCTTCCATACTCCCCGTAACGTGTCCGAACGTCCTGTTTGCCACTGAGAGCAAACAGAGCATGAACTCCCGCTTTTCCGCAAACTCGGGGACACGGGGAAAATACACCTGCTCAATACGTTGCCTCCGGGGCCGGTGTCTGCCCCGGGGAAAGAGCCCGTTATAGTGATCGGTATGGAAGTGCGAGAGGAAGAAGACTTCTGGGTTGATGCTTGCTAGCCCCTTCTCGGCGGCCAGTTCAGGAGTCCGGCTGCTACCACAGTCAATCTGGACTCGGAGATCGGCTAGTGTGACAAAGCCAACGACCAAGCCATCACCCACATCTGGAACGTACGCTGTTATCATTACCTGCTCCTCCTCTGGCAAGAAAGCCCGCGGCAGTCCGAACAACTACCACGGGCTCCACGCGTGCATTCTATGCCAGAGCTTGTTCGCTGTCAAGCGTTGGGCATCGCAACCGCCACTATGTCCACTCCCGCGCAACCCAGGGTTGTGAGTTGGCGGCGGCGGGCGCTACTTGGCAAGCCTCTTCTTCGCCGCATCCTCTCCCCCATTCGCCAGGTAGAGCAGCGGGGTCGGTCTATCTACGCCCTCGATGAAGCGGGGGCGGGCGGACCAGGGGGATTGGGAGAGGACGTTGTTGAGGTCCATCCAGTATTCGAGCCGCGCCGGACTCAGGCCCTGGATCATGTGGAAGTGGTTGGCCGGCGGGTACTGCTTGTATTCGTCCATGGAGGCGTATTTCGGCACCACCCACGTGTGAGGCCAGCTCGGGGTCGTGAGGTCACCGAGACCCTTGGCGAGCTTGGCGGGGACCTCGGCGGTGACGGCCTCGTCCCAGATCAGGCTGAACATGCCCGAAAGGCTCGAATAGGCCATTCGGCCCGCGATGCCTTCAAGGCCGCCCGGGGTGACGAACGTCACCGAGTTGCCGACGCCGGGGAAGTAGCCGGGGTCGGCAAGCGGCATGCCGACGCCCTTCATGATCTCGTCGACGCTCGCGCCGGGCTTGGCCGCCCAGTCGAGAGACGCCGACCCGGAGTTGTCGCCATCGACCAGGCCCTTCTCGGCCCACGCCTGCCCCTTGGGCAGCTTCACGCCGAGCCTTCTTCGGCCAGCTCCTCGATCTCCCAGCGCTCCCAGACCTTGCGGAAGTCCATGAACAGCGGCGGATTGCCGCCGGTGAGCGAGGTCATGAACAGCATCGTGAGCAGGCCCTGCACGTCGGCCTCGGTGGCGAACGGAGTCGGGACCTTGCGGCCGTTGTGGTCGAAGGTGGAGTTGAAGAACGATTCGGCAGCGTCGGCGACCGGCAGCGGGATGCCTCGCGACGTCCGAGCCCCACTCGAGCTGGCTCATGAACCCGCCGCCGACCGCGTTGAGGTCGGCCAGCAGGTCGCGCATGACCAGATACATCGCCAGGCTGGTGTCGAACCGCTCGGAATCGGCCGCGTCGCGAATCTCCAGCCGCTTGCCGACGTGCTTGTCGATCAACCCGCGCAGGGCCTTGAGTTCCTTGGCATCGTACGCCTTCTTTGCGAGCATGTCGGCCAGCAGCTTCATATCGAGCCGGGTGATCTCGATGCCGAACTGCTTGCGCGTGGGGATCACGTGCGCGAGCGCGGTTTCCATGCCCATCGAATCGTGCCCGAAGATGACGACCCGGCGGCCCTTGAGCGCCTGGGTCGTGACCGCCGCGAATGCCCAGTCCACGAGCGCGTCGGCGGTGCCCTCGGTCATCTTGGGGTTGGCGCCGGTGTCCGGCCAGGTGCCGACGTTGAGGTGCGACAGCCTGCCCATACTGCGCCAGTGCGCCGTTGACCGCGTGCGCGAACACCACGCCCGGCTTGGGACCGGAGTTGCCGCAGGTGAGGTTGATCGGCGTGTCCGACGGGAACTGCTGCAGGAGCGAGATCACGGTAGCTGCGGGAATGCCCATGTGTCCGGCGTGCAGACGAGGATGTTGACGCCCGCATCTTGAAACTGCTTGGCGACGATGTCCGCCTGCTTCTCGCCATCGACCAGTATCGGCGCGAAAACGACCTTGGCAGGGGAGCCGTCGGGCAGCTTGACGCGGTCGGCGAGGATATCAGCAGCCATCTTGACGATGCTGACGCATCGCTTTCGGCTCGGTTTGTCGATGCGGGGGTCCCCCGCGCAGAACACGCCTATCACGGGCATGTTGGTGTCGGTTGATGTGACGTTGTCAGGGAGCGAGACTGCTTTTGGCATGGCGCGTGCCTCCATGAATGCTTAATGGTGAATGGTTAATGCTGAATACTGCGACGGGCGGGCGTGGATTTCCTGCGGGGGAAGGGAGTCTCCATCGCGAAACGGAGAAAGCCAGAAAACCCGAAAGGAATCTCCGGCTTTCCGGCTTTCTTTGGTTTTCGGGATCTCGCGTCTAGGAAGCCGTGCGCTTGACCGCGGTGATCTCCATCGCGCCGGCGCAGTGGGCAGAGATGGCGTAGTCGATGACGGTCATTCCCATCGACTGCAAAATCGACCCCAGCGACCTGTAGCAGAAGTAGTTGAGGTGCTCGCATGCCTGCCAGAGCGGGTCGTTGTGCTTCATCACGCGCGAAAACGCGCTCTCGAAGTTGGGCGTCGATAGCCACAGCACGCCGTTGGGGCCGAGCAGGCCGACGATCTTGAGCAGCATTCGGACCGGCTCGGTGGTGTGCTCGATCACGTCGCCCAGGCAGATCACGTCGAATGGCTGGTCGGACTCGAAGTCGCGGAAATCAGTCGCGTGGATCGGAATATCGAGCATCTTGGAGGCGGCTTCGGCGTAGGCGGGCCGGATATCGATGCCGGTGACGTCGAACAGGAACTCCTTGGCCACCGCCGCCATCTCGCCCGCGCCGACCCCGATCTCCAGCAGCCGGTTGCCGTGCGCGACCTGCTTGATGCCTCGCAGGACGGCGCCAAGGGCGGGGAAGATCGATGGGTTGGGGCAGAGGTGCGAGTTGTGAACCGTGCTTCGAAGCACGCCGCCGAGGTCGGTCGGATAGTTCGACGCGAAGACGTGATGGCACGAATCGCAATACATCCACACGCGGATCGGGTCGAAGCCGCGCGTGAACTGCGGGTTAGTGATCGCGTTATAGCACGAATGCCGCTGGCCCTCTTCGCCGCAGATGGGGCAGCGCGTCACGTAGGTCTGCTCGACGAAGCCGTAGCGGTAGTCGTAGCAGGGATGGTCGTTTTCGGTGATGGATCGGGCGAGGAGGTTGTCGAGCTCGAAGGCGGTGCGGTGGCAGTCCAGCGACTCGTCCACCTGCTGCCTGCGATTGAGAATCTGGCCCATGCGATAGTAGGCGAGCGGGGCCATCCGGCCTGCATCTCGGATCTCGAAGTAGAGCCCGAACGCGTCCTCATCGTGGCCATACTGCAGAAGCTGCTCCGCCTTGTTGAACACACTGACCGGGTCCACCGGCTTGGGGTTTGCTGCCATGCTGTCCTCTCATTCGTGCCGGCGGATAGCCGGGGTATCAGCATGAAGTATCGGCAGAAGCGGGGGGAGTGGAGAGTTACGAATTACGAATTACGAGTTACGAATTGCGCAGGCTACCTCGGTACGGACTTGATGTGGCCGTCGGCGTAGATGACGACCACCCATCCATAGCCGGCGTCCAACTGCCCGATCGGCGTCTCAGAGGGGTGCTGGATGTCCGACCAGTTGCCGGCGCCCGGATCGAGGTAGCTGAACGCGTTATCCTGACTTCCCGGCCGCAGGAAGACATTCTTGTCGCGCAGATACGGGTAGAGCGTCGCGGCGAGCGAGTCGGCCGGAGGCAGGCCGTTGTCGTGGTCCGCGGAATACATGAGCATTCCAAGCGCGATCTGCTTGCCGTTGATCATCAACACCTGCTTCGTCTCGTCTTCGCTCAATGGCAATCCGGCCGCAAGCTTCTCCGGGACGGTCGGATCCCGCAGCGACAGCTCGGCGATGTAGAGCTGGCCCTGGCTGACGTAGGCGATCTTGCGCGCGTCTCGGGAGCAGGAGGGGTCGCCTTCGTAGTCGAGCGCGACGCACATGCTGTTGAGATTGCCCGGCGTCGTCAGCGACAGCCAGAGGCTGTTGGGCTGTTCAGAGCGCTGGTTGGAGGCATCGGTGACGTTTTCCGACTGCCGGTAGAGCAGCATGTTGCTGTTAGGCACCCACCGTTCGAACTCGATGCGGGAGTCGGTGATCAGTTGGGTCTTGCCCTGGGTGGCGGTGTTGCGCAGGGAGATTCCGGCTCCATCGAGCACGGTCAGCGTGCAGTCGGGGGAACACCGGCCGGGCTCTATCGGATCGCCGGGAACGTCCTCGCCGGTCCCGTCCATCGCGACCTTCCTGAGCTGGCGGCCCTTCTTGGAGAATACCTCGCAGAGCAGTGAGCGGCCGGCGTCACACAGGCCCAGGATGCAGATGTCGCGCGCGTCACAGGAGTAGACCGTCTGTGCCGCGCCGGTAACCGTGTCTATCGACTCAATGCCGACGATGTGGGTCCGCGTCCCTCCCGAGTCGGTGTCCTGATCGGCAAGCCTGGTGTTTGCGTAGAGCGTGCGGGAGTCGGGGCCGAAGACCAGCGGAAAGATGCTTCCCTCCGGCGCCGGAACAGACTTCAGGAACGAGCCGCGGGCGGCAAAGACCACGATGTAGCGCTTCTCCGCAAGCTGATCGCCGTCCCATGCGCGGTGTATCGCGCGGAACGCGAACCTGCTGGCGTCAGGTGACCAGTAGACATCCGTGTTTGCGTCCAACTCCCACGCGTCCCCGCCGGGCGGCGGTGGCATGAGAGGGGCGTCGTCGGGCGTGCCGTCCATCAGCGTGGCCGTGATTCCGCCGACGGTCTTGGTGAGGCGGAGTTGGAGTTTGCCCTTGCAGTCGATACCGTAGACGACGTATTTGCCGTCCGGCGATATTTCGGCCCCGGCGACAGCGCCGTCGGACTTGAGCGTGATCTGCCGATTGTCGCTGACTTCAAGAACCTGCGTGCCGACCAGCATCGAGCGGATGCCGGTATCCTGGGCCGCTTCACAGCCTGCCGCGACTAGCAGTACCAGAGCAAGCAATATGTGCAAGAGCCTCATTGTCCCTCCGCGCGGCACAGCCCCGCCGCCGCCAGTTGAGTAGACGCCGCAGTGTCCAACGTTTGTATGGACGGCGGATGAGGGGCGGATTGTTCCGGGCGGGCATGCGTGAAAAGGGCCGGCGCTCATGCGCCGACCCATGTCGCCCTGTTCGCTGTGGCTGCGCTAGTCCAGCGGTGAGTCCGAGGAGCCGATCTCGGTGACATAGTAGCTGCTGCCGGATTTGCGCAGGGTGTAGCTGATGTAGACCGTGTGGGTCTCTCCGTCCGCGCGATAGGTGTGCTGGCCGAACGCCGTCACCTGGCCATCGGTGCGTTCGCGTACGCTGTCCCACACGAAGCTGACAGTGTCGAGATCTCCGAGCGCATCGCGGGTCATCGAGAGATAGTCGTCGCTCGATATGGAGTAGTCGTAGCTGCCATCCAGGAAGACGGCGATCTCGCGGCCCGCGATCACGTGAGACTCCATGAAGATCGTAGCGTCCCGCGATCCACGCGCTTCGGATGTCTCCGAGAACACTGTCAAGCCCGGAGAATCGGGAGGTCGAGTAGTAGACCCCGCCCGTGTAGATCGGCTGCTCCACGTAGACCACGGTCGGCGGCGACAATATCTCCACGTGCGTTATCTGGATATACGGGAACAGCCCGTAGTGGAAATAGACCGACCTCGTGCAGAAACTCGGATAGTAGTCGAACGACCAGAAGCCGAAGAAGTACGAACTCGTGGCCGGCCGCGATGGATAGTAGTAACGCCCGCCCCGGTAGGCCGGCGGAACGTAGCCGTGCGGCATGGCATAGTGCGCTTTCGCATACCCAGTCGGGACATAGTTGCTCGGCAGCCTGTGGTTGGCCGGGCGGGCCGCCGGGCTCGGATGCGAGCCGGACCTGGACCGATCGGCGCCCACTACCGGAGAATACCTGTTGCTGCCGGGCGCCGACGCGTGCCTGTCGCTTCCGACGACCGGCGAATTCCTGCTGCTATGGCTGTCTGTGGTGCCGGGACGGTAGCTCGATCCGTGCGAATCGGGCTGCGCTCCCCTTGCGGACGGTGTCGAGCTGCCGCGATTCGTCGAGTCCGAACGGTTGGTCGAGCTGGTCCGATAGGTCGGCGAGTAGATGTAGTGACTCCGGCCGCCCGTCGAACTGGACCGGGGCACAGTGCTGCCCGGCGAAGCCGAACTGATCTGGCCGGGATGATAGCTGGATCCCGTCCGAGCCTGCTGCGTCCGCGTGCCCGTGGGCCGGCTGCTCGACGCGGTGGGACTCGTCTGGCCGGGGTGGTAGCTGGATCCCGTCCGAGCCTGCTGCGTCCGAGTGCCCGTGGGCCGGCTGCTTGACGCGGTGGGACTCGTCTGGCCGGGGTGGTAGCTCGACCCGGCGCGGGCATGGTCCATCGAGGAGCCTGTGGGCGGCTTGTTCTGAGTAGAGGCGCCCGTGGGCGTGGTGCTCGGATGGGACCCGCCCGCCGGCGCGGAACGGCTGCCGCCGCTCGGCGTGCTCGGCTGGCTGGGATGGTATGCGACGCCGCCCTGGTTCGATGGGGCGGAACGACCGGCGTCGGAGTGAGAGCTGACGGTTGTGCCTCGCGATGAGTCCGGATGGTGTCCCTTCGGCTCGGCGGAGGCCGTCGATATAATGCTGATACTGCATACAAAGATGATTAGTAGTTTATACATGTCAATCGCCTCCACTATATAAGACGTGGCTCATGCACTGCCATGTCAGGCAGCCGACAAGAATATTCAGGCACATCTGGTCACCTGAGAATACGGGCTGCGGGGCGTCGGTCGTTTCCTGCCCGTCGTCTGCCTGCTCCAAATCCAGCGGCTCCGCGGAGGAGCCGACTTCGGTGATGTAGTACTGGTCGGCTGCCTTCATCAGCGTGTAGCTGACGTAGACAGTGTGTTGGCTGCCGTCGGCGCGGTAGGTATGGGAGCCGAACGCAGTGATCTGGCCGTCGTCTCGCTCCCTGACCTTGTCCCAGACGAAGAATACGGTCTGCATGTCCCCTATCGCGTCGTGGGTCATCGAGAGGTAGTCGTCACTGGACATCGTGTAGTCGTACTTGCCGTCCAGATAGACGAGTATCTTGCGTCCGGCGACGACGTGCGGCTGGATCAGGTCGAACCGGCCCGAGATCCACGCGCTGCGAATGTCGGCCAGGGCCTCGTCGAGACCCGCGAAGCGAGACTCCTCGTCATACGCCGCGCCGTCGGAATAGACGGGCACCTCGGTGTATACGACCTCCGGCGGCGCATCCTCGAAGATCACCTCGGTCAGCTCGATGTACTGGTAGACGCCGTAGTCGTAGTAGACCGAGTGCGCGGTGAAGCCGGGGTAGTCGCAGAAGAGCCAGTGGCCGAAGAAGTACGGCCTTCCGGCGTGCGGACCCGGATAGTAGTAGTGGCCGAGATGATAGTCCGGCGGTGTATAGCCATGCGGCACGGTGACGGGCGGACGATGGCCGCCGTGCTTGCCTCCGGCCGGGAAGAATGGGATCGTGTTATTCCCGCCCGGCGTGTATCCGGTCGGGTGGTTCGGGTCGGTCGGACGCCGATGGCCGCCGGGGTGATTCGGCGTCGTGCCGCTGCCATCGCCGGGACCCGGGTGTGGTGGACGGTCTGTTCCGGGCTGCGAACCGGGGCGATTTGGCCGCGTGCGGCCGTTACGGCCCTGGCGCGGGTTAGGCGGCCCGGACGGACCGCCGGGGTGATAGCCGGTCCCGCCGGGATCGGCCGGATTCGCGGCCGGCGTATCAGGAGCCGGCGGCGCCGGGTTCGTGAAAGTAAGATGGCGATAGGGCTGATCAGGCGCGTTGGCCGGAGGCCGCGCGGGACGAGTGGGCGGGGCTGGAGTCTCCACCTTGCCGGGCGTGTAGCCGGCGGACGGCGTGGGCTTCGAGTCGTTGCCGGGTGTGCCGTTGGCTCCCCGCGGCCGCTGCCCGCCCGGCCGCTCCTTCTGCGACTGGCCGGGATTGGGCGTGTAGCCCGTGTGATCCGAAGGTTTGTTGGGCGGCGCGGCAGGCGCCGGCGCTGATGGCTGTGTGGGCGCGGGCGGCTTCGGCTGCTCAATACGGTGCTGCACCCGTGACTGGCTTGAGTCGACGTTGTGGTTCGAATGGTCCTCGGACGGCTTGGGCGGCGCGGGAGGCGGCGCCGGTGCGGGCGCGGGAGTTGGCGCCGGTGCGCTGTTGTTCACCTGTTCGATGCGCTGCTGCGCCCGTGCGCGGCCCGAATCGGCACTGGGGTTCGCGGGCGGACTCGGCTGCGTGGGAGCAGGCGCGGGCGCAGGCGGCGGCGGCGCGGGCGCAGGTGGCGGTGGCGCGGGCGCTGGTCGAGGTGGCGCGGGCGCAGGTGGCGGCGGCGCGGGTGCGGGCGCGGGCTCGGGTTTGGGCTCAGGCTTGGGTTCAGGCTTGGGCTCAGGCTTGGGTTCAGGCTTGGGTTCAGGAGCAGGAGCCGGCGCAGGCTCAGGTGCAGTCGTATGACTTATCGTGTAGCCGCCCCTGTGCTGGGCAGGCCGGTTGTCGTTGACATCGGCGTACGCAGCGATGGGGATAATGCAGAGGAGTATGAAAAGTAGTCTACGCATGATAAATCACCTCCTGCATGTATATAGACGCCGCTTGCCCGTGCTCATTGCGCGCGGCCCAGAGAAAATGTACGCGTGCTTACCTGCGGCCGCGCTTTGAGTCCAGATGACGCCTGAGGTCGTGCTGTCGCTGCTCGCTGTCCTTGAGGAAACGCGAGAGCCTGTCCTCGAAAGTGGCGGGCCTGGGCGGAGGCGAGCTCCGAGGTGGTCCGGCACGGTCGCGACCGGACGCATGGCTGCCGGCGGCGGCGAGCTGTCTGGAGTCCGGGCCGGGCGGCGGCTGGGCGTCACACTGCTTGAGAGAAAGCTCAAATCGACCCTTGTTGTTGACGCGCAGGACCTTAACGGTGACTTCGTCTTCCTCAGCCAGGAAGTCGCGGACGTCACGCACGAACGTATCCGCGATCTCGGAGATGTGGATGAGGCCGCTCTTGCCTCCACCGAGTCGGACAATGGCGCCGAAGTCAGCGATCTTGACCACGGTGCCCGTAACAATGTTGCCAGGTTCGATGGTCATAGGATCCGGCGACTGCCTCCTACCTGCCACAGTATATGAACACGATTCCCGATTTGTCAAGTGGCAGCCGATCGCGGCGTCGTTGCCGGACCGCGAAAATGGGGACAGTCCGCATTTTCGCTCGGCAGCTTTCGGTCGAGCAAGCATACTGATCGGTGTACTGCTGAGTTTGGCACGATTCTTGCACAATGCATGAACAGAGACAAACATCTTTTTCTCCTTCCGTGTAGAAGCGGATACACGTTCTCCGGGCTTGCTCCGGGAGCGGCCCGCCGGGCAAAAACAGCCGGGCGGGGGTTTTTTTTGTACGGTTACCTGGTAAAATTGCTGGGTTTGGCACGATTTTTGCACCAACTATCCTCGAGACAAAATCTTCTTCTCCTTCCTTAAAGTGTTGTGGCTTATACTCGCTAGTGGAGGGCTCCCCGCCCTCCAGGAAGCGGCCCGCCGGCGATCTCGCAGGCGGGATTCTTTTTGTACCGCGTCGAAGCAGCCTGCCGTCTTCCGGGAATCGCGGAGGGTTCTGCTGCCTCTCCGGCTAACTTCGCAATGGAGGAGTTGCGACATGCTGCTAATATCCGCCGTGCTTGCGTTCTCGATCACTGCCGTCGCCGGTCCTGTGCTTGTACCCGACGCGGCCGTGATGAAACTCGACGATGTCGGGTCCTACGAGATCGGCTACGCGCTTCGAGACAAGCCTGAAAAGCAGCTCCCGCTCGGCTGGTCAGGTAACTTCGATCCCGATACCGGCGTGGCCTGCATGTCGAGAGGGGTCGTCGCGGGAAAGAACGCGTGGCTGCTGCACTGTCCCTGGTCGCACGGGACGGGCATATCGTTCCAGCAGTTCACGTTCAAGCTGCCCAAGGTTGCCGGGATCAGGCTGACCGGCTTCACGGCGATGGGCGCGGACGCGATCGGCAAGTCCGACGGCGCCACGTTCCGCGTCTACGCGGGCAAGCAGAAGCTGCTCGATGTGAACCGCACGGACTCGGAGTGGAAGCCTTTCGATATCGACCTGTCTTCGTATGCAGGCAAGACCGTCGCCATTCGCTTCGAGACCGACCCCGGCCCCAAGGACAACCCCGGCTGGGACTTTTCGCTGTGGGGTGACCGGGAGATCGTCCTCGAAGGGTATCATCCCAAACCCGTCACGCGCCCCGACCCGCCCGCGCTCGATCTGACCAAGATGCTCTCGCACAGGGATACCGTCGTCCCGCCAAGCGGGTTCGAGGGCAAGACGTCGGTCAAGCTCGTCGGCGACAACGCCGTTCTGACGTATCTCGGCGCGGATGGAAACCTCGAATACACGTGGAGCAAGCCGGATTCGGAAGGCGCGCCGTTCCTCGGCGAGGTCACGCTCCGCGCGCGCATGAAGGGCGACAAACCGGTCGAGAGCCGACTGATCGGGTCCAACATTGAGTGGACCGGTCCAGCGAAGCTCACCGCCGCTCAGTGGCTGCGAGGATCGGACTCGATCACGCTCGTGCGCGAGTTCGAGGTCGGCGGGGAGCCGGTCACGGTAGCGGTGGTCGCACGGGTCGCCGGCAAGAGCCTGGTTTTCGACGTCGCATGCAGCGGGCCGGTGGTGAAGTCGTTCGATGCGGGCCGCTGGCTGCCCGCGATGCGGCGGGTCACGGTTCCCGCGCCATATTACTCCGGCCAGGTGAGCTATCTGCCGGCGGAGAACCTGTTTGTGAACGCGTTTCTCGACTGGACCGCCAGCAGCGCGTCTTCGCTCGACGGCGCGCGGGCGGTCTACAAGCCGCTCACCGACGGCAGCCATGCGATGCTCAGGGAGCGCGCCGTCTACACCGCCGCGTGGCACCTCGCCGAGGCGCTGCCGAGTATTCCGAACCCGCCGTCACCGTATCTGAGGCAGGTCGGTGAGAAGGTGACGCTCGATGTGTGGGGCGGGACGTTCGACCAGACCATAGCCAGGCTCGAAGCGCTGCACGATCTCGGGCTGGACAAGTGCATCGTGCTGATTCACAACTGGCAGCGCAGCGGCTACGATAACGCGCTGCCCATGCACTATCCGGCGAATGCAAGCATGGGCGGCGACGACGCGATGAAGCGGCTCGTGGCGACCGCCAAGCGCCTGGGCTATCTGATCGCGCTGCACGAGAACTACGTGGACTACTATCCCAACTTCGATTCCTTCGATCCAAATGACATCTCGCTGACCTCGAACGGCGAGCGTGAGAAGGCGTGGTTCAACCACGGCACAGGCATTCAGTCCTTTGCCGAGAAGCCGAACTCGATCCTCAAGTTCGCGGGCGAGCAGTCGCCGGAGATACACCGCCGCTACGATGCCAATGCCAACTACCTCGACGTTCATTCCGCCGTGCCGCCGTGGTTCCACGTGGACTTCCGCGCGAGTGAACAGGGCGCGGGGATGCTTTCGCGCGTGTGGGACGTGCACCGGGAGCTGTGGGCGTTCGAGCGCAAGACGTTCGGCGGGCCGGTCTTCGGCGAGGGGAACAACCATTGGTATTGGAGCGGTCTGCTGGATGGCGTCGAGGCGCAGACCGGTGCGGGGTGGCCGCATACGCAGGGCGATACGATGCCGCTGGCGGTCGATTTCGACCTGCTTCGTATCCACCCGCTGCAATGCAACCAGGGCGTGGGCTACTACGAGAGATGGGCGGCGTCGATACGCGGGGGCCGACCGCCCAAGCTCGATCAGCTCGACCAGTATCGAATGCAGGAGATGGCCTACGGGCATTCGGGGTTCCTTGGCTCGACGACGTGGTCGAGTGAGCCGCTCGCGTGGCTCGAGCATCATCTCACCACGCCCGTTTCGGCCCGGTTCGCCGACACGAACCCCGTATCGATCCGCTATCAAGTGGATGGCAAGTGGGTGGATTCGACGGCGGCGGCGAAGGCGGGCGCGTGGGATCGCGTGCAGGCGCGATACTCCAACGGACTCACCGTCACCGCCAACGACTCCGATAAGCCGATGACCGTCGACGGCCGCGTGCTGCCCAAACACGGCTGGCTGGCCAAGGGCGACGGAGTGACGGCGTTCACGGGACGGGTAGACGGGAGGCTCGTTGACTACGCCGAGACCGAGTCCAGCGTGTTTGCCAACGCCCGCAATCCGCTCGATTGGGACTTCAGCGGCCCGCGGCGGATCAGGCCCGAGGTCATGGAGTTCGGCCAGGTCGGCGCCAGGCAGTTTGCGGTCAAATACGTCTGGCACGTGGGCGCGAGGCTCGCCAAAGACTACCGCTGCTTCGTCCACTTCAGCGATCCATCAAAGCCCGAGGCGGATGGGATCCGGTTCCAGCAGGATCACGAGTTGAAGGTCCCCACGTCGAAATGGACGCCCTCGCACGACGAGACCGACGGGCTCTACACCATCGACCTGCCCGACGACCTCGCGGACGGCGACTACGCGTGGTATATCGGCCTGTATCTGCCCGGCGGGGAGCGGCTGTGGCTGACGGGGCCGGACGACGGCTCGGCTCGCATCCGGCTGGGAGTGCTGAAGGTCCGTGACGGCGGCAAGAACATCACGTTCGAGCGCGAGGGGGCGTCTTAACCGTATGTCATCTGGCGCGAGGGCGGCAATGATCGGGTCCTGTTCCTGCCGATCGATTTCGGCCCGGTCCGCACCGACGGCAGCGTGCTGGTCCGCCGCGAGGGCGATGACTGGGTGCTGCGAACGTGGCCGCGCGAGGCGGACAGAATCGTCGAGCTGAGCGCGCGGCGGTTCCCGATGCCGGGCCAGGTCACCTGCGTGGATGGAACCAGTGCGACGGTCACGCCAATCCAGTCCGGCTCATTCTGGCGATTGCCGCTGTGCGGGGCGAAGGAGATACACGTGGAATGCCGAGTAGGGTCATTCCTTAGCGGAGCGGTGCACATTCTTACGGCAATTCGTCATTCGTCACTCGTAATCGCCTAGTATCCCTTCTCCCGGTACCGCTCCACGCGCGCCTTGACGTCCTCCGGGCCGCCGGGGGCGTTGACCGACTTGAACACGGTCGGTGTGATGCCGTCCGCGAGCAGGCACTCGACTATCCCCGCGCAGACCGCCCACATTATGCACGCCGCGGCGATTCCCGACGCGGGGCACATGTTGACGTCGAGGCCCTCGACTGAGAGCATCGCGTCGCCGTAGGGGGCGTGGTTGTCGAGCACGAACTCGGTGGCCTCGTAGAGCTTCTTGCCGGAGGGGTGCTGCGACTCCAACTCCTTCGAGTAGGTCAGGGACGTGATCGCGACCGTCGTCACACCCATCACCCGCGCCTGCATCGCCAGCTCGACCACCTGCTCGCTCTTGCCGGAGACGCTGCCGATGAACATGACGTCGCCGGGGCGGACGTTGCCGCGCTTGAGCGCGAGAGCGATTGTTTCCGCGATCACGTTCGGCGCCTCCGAATGGCTCTCGCGAAACGCGTTGGGGTTGTGGACGTTCATGCCCGAAGGTGAACGGCGTCAGGCCGGCCAGGCCGCCCGCGCGATGGATAAGCTCGGAGTTGAGCATGTGGCCGGTGTCGTGAATGTGGATTACGCCGCCGGACTCGATCGCGTGCGCGCATATCTCAGCGACGTGGCGGATGTTCTCGCCCTCGCGCCTGCGGATCTTCTTGATCCTGGCCGAAATAGCGTCGAAGTAGTCGGATATCAGCATCTGGTACCTCCAGGTTCAGTCATAGAAGGGATTAGCCCTCCCGACCCTCGTGATCGGAATGATAGTGGCGGCGGGGTCTGCGGAGGCGCTCGGGGTGGCGCATGGTGAGCCGCGCGACGGCCTCGCCCGGCCGCATTTCGGCGATCACGATCCGCGCGTTGGGAAACCTCTCCGCGAATATGCGCCGGATCGGGTCGATCACCAGTTCCCCGATGTTGAACACGCCGCCCGCGAGCACCACCGGGAATTCGTCGTTGCGCGCAAAGACCTTCGCCGCCACAAACACTGCCAGCTCTGCGAGTTGAGCGCCGGCGGACCCGATCACCTCGATCGCGACCGCATCGCCCGCGTGCGCGGCCTTGCTCACCTCGGGCGCGAACCCGGCCAGCAGGGTCTGGCGAAGATCGCGAAGCTTGCCGATCACCTGGTGGGCCCTGGACACATCGAAATGCCTGCAAACGGATTCGACAAGAGCCGTGGGCGCGCCGCGGCCTTCTTCCGCCAGCAGCGCGCGCCGGACGCCGGCAAGGCCGATGGAATACCCACTGCCCTCGTCTCCAAGCAGCGCTCCCCAGCCACCCCCGCCGGCATGCACGCCCGCGCCGTCGCCTGCAAAGCACGACGATCCCGTCCCCGCGACGACCGCGACTCCGCGGACCTGATCGATTCCGGCCCGCTCGTAAGCTACCGCGCTCTCGCCGAAGCAGCCGGGCTCGGCGGGAATCCCGAGCTCCGCAAGGACCTCGTGCGCAACCGTCCCGAACGTGCACCCCGCGCGCGTTATTTGAGCGGGATCGATCCCGGCCTGCTTGATCGCGGCGCGGATCGCGCGCCGGAAGGAGGCAGCCGTGGCGCGCCGGCCGGCGAATGTGGCGTTGCTCGCGCCGCCCAGTCCCGTGCCGACGATGTTGCCTTCGGCATCGAGTATCACCGCGTCGGTCTTGCTGCCGCCGCCGTCAACGCCAAGGGTGTATTCTTGGTTCATACCGTTGCGCCCTCACGGACCCCACCCCAACCCTCCCCGCTGCGGGGAGGGGGATGCGTCACGCCATCCTCGCCAGCATCTCTTTGGTCACGAGACTCTTCGGCGTCTGGCCCGCCCAGAAGAGCTTGAGATCATCCACCACACACCTGAACATGTCGCGGCGGCCGTCGGTGGTCGGGCCGGCGATGTGCGGTGGGATGATGACGTTGGGCAACTGCCGCAGCGGGTGATCGGGCGGAAGCGGCTCGGGATGGGTGACGTCCAGCGCCGCCTTGAACCGCCCCGTTGCAAGCTCGCGGGCGAGCGCGTCGTGGTCGAGCAGTATGCCTCGCGCCGTGTTGATGAAGACGGCCCCGTCCGGGATCAGCTTGAGCTTCTCGGCGCTGAGCATACCCTTCGTCTCTTCCGTGACCGGCGCGTGCAGAGAGATCACCTTCGAGCTGGACAGCAGTTCCTCCAGCGAAACCAGCTTCACGCCGAGATCCTTCGCGCGTTCCTCCGAGCAATAGGGGTCATACGCGAGCACGTTGCACCCAAACGGCGGAAGCAGCCTCAGAAACGACCGCCCCGTATGGCTGAGTCCGATGATGCCGACGGTCTTGCCGAACAGCGTCTCGTTTCCGGCACAGGGGATGTCGTTCCACGCGTCCCGAGGCGCGCCGTAGGCGTAGCGGGGCAGCGTGCGCAGCATGGCAAGCGTCAGCGTCAGAGCGAACTCGCCCACGTAGGTCGCCATCACGGGCGCAGCGTTGGTGACCGTGATCCCGGCGTCATAGACCTCCGGCGCGATCAGATGCTTGACGGATCCCGCCGCGTGCGCGACTATTCTCAGCTTTGGGCAGCCATCGACTATGGTCTTGTCGATTTTCGGCGAGACCCAGCCGGTGATGATTGCATCGCAATCGCGCGCCGCCTCGGCGAGCTCCTCGGTCGTGAACCCGCGGCCGAGATCGTTATGTATGATTTCGGCGTCCTGTTCCAGGTCGGCCAATATGTCCGGCTGGAAGATGTCGTCGTATCGTCCACCACCTCTTGGGGTCGTAATCACCACGCGTTTTCTTCCCATCGCTGCTACCTCCAACAGTCCTCCCGCAATTGTAGCACATTGGCAGGCACAACTGCAGAGTTTGATCGGCTGGAATTCTGGGAAGGTATATGCCGAGGAGTGACAATGGTTGAGACAGCACAGATAAGCGTTGCCGGCGATGACACGCAAGTCACGATCAACGCCGGAGGAACCCTGGATCTGACCAACTCCGCGAAACTCCACGACGGGCTGAGACAGGCGGCGGTATCCGCCGAGCAGGTCACCGTGGACATCCGCTCCGCCGACTTCATCGACACCCAGGTCGTCCAGGACCTGGCGCGGGCCGCGGTTACGATGCTCAAGAGGGGCAAGCGGCTCAAGGTGATCGCGTCGGAGACGGGCTACCCTCTGCGAGTGATCAGAATATCCGGGTTCGAAAACATAATGGACGTCGAACTCGTGCCGGGAGCGAAGTAGCCGCTACTCCTCCTCGATCATCTGATCGTAGAACGCCACGCAGTCGTCGGGGTTGTCGCCGTTGCGCATCTTGATGGCGGCGCGGGGGTGCTGGTTCATCTGGCCGGTGATCATGTAGGGAATCTTGTAGCCCCACTCCATCTCGCCCTTCTGTTCGAGTGGCAGGAATACGTCGCGGATGCACTCCAGCACCGGCCGCAGTTGGAACTTGGGGTTCTTGAGAAAACCGAGCAGCAGCTCCAGCGGGCAGTTGCCGGCGCCGCGGCCCATGCCGTTGATGGTCGCGTCGAGCCGGTTCGCGCCGACGATCAGCGCTTCGAGCGTGTTCGCATAGGCCAGCATCTGGTTGTTGTGCGCGTGGACGCCGATCTCGATGCCCTTGCCCTCGACCGCCTTCAGAAACGCGACCGTCAGATCCTTGATCTGCTCGGAGTAGTAGGCGCCGAAGCTGTCGACTATGTAGAGCGCACAGATGTCCGTGTCCGCAATCAGCTCCAGGGCCTCGCCGAGCTCGCGCTCCTGTATCGCGGAGACGGCCATGAGATTGCACGTCACCCGGTAGCCCTTGTCGTGCGCGTCCTTGATCATATCCAGTGCGCACGGGATCTGGTGGATGTAGGTCGCGACGCGGACGATGTCGATCACGCTTTCGGACTTGGGCAGGATGTCGTTATGGTAGTCCGTCCGCTCGGCGTCGGCCATAACGGAGATCAAGAGGTCGGTGGGGTTGTCGTCCACGATCCTGCGAAGGGTGTCCTCGGTGCAGTATTTCCAGTCGCCGTGGTCGGCCGGGGCGAATATCTTCTTGTCCGCCTTATAGCCGAACTCCATCGCGTCGATGCCCGCCGCGACGCACGTCTTATACACCGCCTCCACGAACCCGTCCTCGAAGAGGTGGTTGTTGATAAGCCCGCCATCGCGGACGGTGCAGTCCAGTATCATGATCTCGGGCCTGTAGGTAAGCCAGGTCCCCTTTGCCATACCATCTTTTACGTGCTCGATCATAAGCGTTGCGCCTCCAGCCAGACAATATCTCTTTCCATGTTCGCACGCGATACAGAGTCTGTCAATGGCTGAATTAAGCGCCTGTCCTTGGTCTGAGAATCTGTCACCCCCTAATTGGTCTGAGAAAATGTCACCCCCCCCTTGGCTGCCGCTGGGTTGGGTGACATGATCTATGCATGAGCAGGGAGACAGTAGGATTGACTAGAGAAGAGAACCGCCGGGCGGTGGTGCCTGGCGACGGCCGGCCCCGGAGGACGGACTAACGCACAGGTTGCTCAGGCCTTGGGCCTGAGCATACGCCAGGTACAGCGGCTCAAGAAGACGATTGAGGGCCGAAGGCCCGACCGGCCTGGCCCACGGCAGCAGAGGCACGACAGCGAGCCATGCTCTGCCGGAGGATCTGGCCGAGCAGGTCGTGGAGTCTCTACAAGGGCAAGTATCCCGGCTTCAACTTCAGCCACTTTCACGAGAAGCTCACTGAGGTGGAGGGTCTTCAGCTATGCCTATCGTCGGTCGGCAGGATCCTCAAGGTTGCGGGATATGCGAGTCCAAAGACGCGCAGCGCCGCCCAAGCACCGCTCTCGCCGCCAACGGAGGAAGCTGCGAGGGAGCGATGCTACAGCTTGACGGCAGCCCCCACGACTGGCTGGAGGGCAGAGGCCCCAGGATGTGCCTTGTAGGCGCTATAGATGACGCCACAAGCAAGGTAGTGGCAGCTCTGTTCCGAGGCCACGAGGATTCCCAAGGCTACTTCTTGCTGATGCGCAAAGTGGCCAACAAATATGGGCTTCCCGAGACCGTATACCGCGATCGTCACGGCATCTTTGAGCGAGACGCCGCCGAGCCCGATACGCTGCTCGAAGAGCTTGATGGAAAACGTGCGCCGACGCAGTTCGGCCGGCTGATGGAAGAGCTGGGTGTGCGTCAGATCGCTGCCCATTCTCCTCAGGCCAAGGGCCGAGTCGAGCGACTGTGGGGCACGTTTCAGGACCGACTTGTAAGCGAACTGAGGCTGGCCAAGGCCTCCGACATGGAGCAAGCCACCGAAGTGCTCGATAGAGTCGTGACCGACCACAACAGACGCTTCTCTCGCAAGGCTGGCGACCCCGAGAGCGTATGGCGAAAGCTCGGCACGTCGCTGGACTGGGACTCCGCTTTCTGCTTCAAATACAGGCGCACCGTGGCTAAGGACAACACCATCTCGCTGTTTAGCACGATCCTGCATATCCCGCCGGGTCCTGCCAGCAGAAGCTACTCAGGATGCCTAGTCGAAGTCCAGCAGAGATTCGACGGCAGCCTGAAGGTCTTCTACAAGGGTATCTGCATCGCCAGGACAAACCCTCCAGTCATCCCGCCCGCCGCGATCCGGGTCCAGGCCATCAACGGCCGCTACGTTGAGGAATGCCAATGGACTGCGCCAAAGAGCTACGCCGCAGAAGCAGGAAACACACTGTCATCAGAAACTAAGCCTAAGACCATCTCCAAGCCAGCGGCCAATCACCCCTGGAGAAGACCAGCCGTGACAAAATCCCAGACCGAGTTAGGGGTGACATAATCCCAGACGAACGACATGGCTGAATTAAGCGCCGTTCGCCCTGCGCTCACAATTGCTTAAGCTGTGCGGTGCGGGACGCGCTTCGATGGGGCTGCCGATCCCGCCTACCGGGCGCTTACGGGGATCGTGGCGCCACAAGACTGAGCTCGGCAGGTTCCATGTTTGCCTATTACGGGCATACTAGGAGTGTATTGTGGCTCATCCGGCGAAGTATCTGGGGGTGAAGTCAATGGAAGCGCAGGGCAAACCCTTGAGGGTCCTCGTAGTGGAGGACTCCGAGGACGATACGCTGCTCATGGTCGATCAGTTGACCGAAGGCGGTTACGACGTCGCGCACACGCGCGTCGAAACCGCCGAGCAGATGAGCACGGCCCTGCGCGAGCAGACCTGGGACCTGATCATCGCGGACTACAGAATGCCCCACTTCAGCGGCCCCGCCGCTCTGCAAATGCTTCATCAGAGCGGGCAGGACATTCCGTTCATACTCGTGTCGGGCACGGCAGAGGTGAGCACGGGCGTGGAGATGATGCGCGCGGGCGCGTGCGATTTCATAATGAAGCATAACATCTCGCGGTTGGGGCCGGCCGTCGATCGCGAGATTCAGGAGGCGGACAATCGCAGACAGCGCCGGCTCGCGGAGGAACGCGAACGAGCCGCGCAAGTCCAGAAACGCGAATTCTACCGGCGCACCATACTCGCCGCAACCGGCGGCAAACTCGTGATCGCCGAGCCGGACGAAATCGAGGGCATCGCGGGGCCGCCGGTGCAGTCCTGGGACATCGGCGAACTCGACGACCTGCGCGCCGTCCGCGATGACATCCACCGGCTGGCGGCGGGCTACGGAATGTTTGAGGCCAACGTCTTTGCGTTCGTGGGATGCGCGGTCGAGGCCATGGCCAACGCGCACAAGCACGCCGGCGGCGGGCAGGCGACGCTGCACAAGCTGCCCGACGGACTGATGCTGGTGGTATCGGATCGTGGGCCGGGCATCGAGACGCTTGCGCTGCCGGATGTCGCATTGACCAGAGGCTACAGCACGGCGGATTCGCTGGGTATGGGCTACAAGGTGATGATCGAGTTCGCCGACAAGCTCTATCTGTCCACGGGTCCGGAAGGGACGGTCGTCGCCATCGAAAAGGGGCTTCGCGAGCAGGAGCCGGCAAAGAAACAAGTGCTGGAGAAGCTTGCCGGATGGTAGTTGACACGGACAACACGATTCAGAATGACCCCGACTCGGCCTGGGCGCACAGGCCGAGGTGGATGGACTACGCCATCACGCTCGTTCTCGAGGCCGGTCTGACGGCGGGGTTGTGGTTTCTGCTGCCCGTGTTCGAGATCGGCAGGTTTCCGATCTGCTATATCCTGCTGACGATGCTGGTTGCGTACTTCTTCGGCGTGGGGCCGGCGATCCTTTCTGTGGTCGTCGGATGGGTCGCGTTCACCCAGTTCTTCGTTGAACCTCCAGGCCTCTGGCCGGTCGCGGCGTCCCCCATAGCCTGGGCGCGGCAGGCCGCATTGTTTCTAGGACTCATTACTATCAGCATCGCCGCAATACAGGTAAAGAAGGCGTAATGCACGTGTTCAGCGCCTTGCCGATGAGGCCACCGCGCTGAACGTAGCTCTGAGGCAGCAGTCGGCCGAACTCCAGGAGCAAGCGCACATGCTCGACCTCGCGCCGGTTCTCGTTCGAGACCTCGACGACCGCATCATCTTCTGGAACCGCGGCGCGGAGATGCTCTACGGGTTCACTCGCGACGAGGCGATCGGCAAGAGCACCGATGAGCTGTTCAACGCCGCCTATCCGAAGCCGATCGAGGAAGTCAAGGCGGACGCGATGCGAGATGGCGAATGGCGCGGAGAGATCCAGCACACTCGCCGGGACGGTTCGGAAATCGCGCTCGCCAGCCATTGGGCTCTGCACCGCGACGAAGACGGCAACCCCAAGGCTCTCATCGAGGTCAACAGCGACATAACCGACCGCAAGCGCGCGGAAGAGGCGCTGCGCGAGAGCGAAAAGCGCCTCCGCGCCACGTTCGATAACGCGGCAGTCGGAATCCTGGAAGTGGACTCCAGTGATCACTTGATCGCGGCCAACGACCGCGTCTGCCGGATGCTGGGCTACAGCCGTGAAGAGCTGCTGGCGATGAACGTTCAAGATCTGACGTTCCCGGACGACCGGCAGCGCAGCCGGGAGCTCAATGCGCAGCTTCACGATGGCCGGCTCGACACTATGGCATACGAGAAGCGCTACGTTCGCGGCGACGGTTCGGTCGTCTGGGTGCAGGTGACCGTCTCCGCTATCCGGGATACGGAAGGCCGATTCGAGCGCGCGATCGGGATCATCGAGGACATCTCCGAACGCAGGGAGACCTCCGAGGCGCTGCGCGAGAGCGAGGAACGGTTCCGAACGCTGTTCGATACGCTGCCGGTAGGCGCGGTCCTGATCGACCCCGACACTCTCCGCTTCCCGTTGTCTAACGAGTTTGCGGCAGCCAACCTGGGCTTCGGGAGAGAGGAATTCGCTCAGATCACGCTGCCCGAGATCGAAGCACTGCACGACGAGGCCCTGATCAGGCAGAACATGGCCCGCTTCGTAGGCGGTGAGAGGCTCGAGTTCGAGACCAGGCACCGGACCAAGGCGGGCGAGATACGCGAAGTCCTCGTCCGAGGCCAGGCCACGTACTCACGGGAGAAGCCGCTGGTTCTGACCATCTGGATGGACATCACCGACCGCAAGCAGGCCGAGGAAGAACTCGCCAAGCGGGCCGAACTCCTGGAGGAACAGGCCAGGCTGCTCGATCTGGCCCATGTGCTGATCCGCGACCCGCAAGACCGGATCGTGTCGTGGAACGCCGGAGCGGAGGCGCTCTATGGCTATTCCAGGGAAGAGGCGATCGGACGGGTTTCCGACGAGCTGTTCCACACCATGTTTCCTGCCCCGAAGCAGGGCCTGCTCGACGCCCTTGCAGACACCGGGCATTGGGAAGGCGAGCTGATCCACACAGCGAAGGACGGGCACAAGGTCGTTGTTGCAAGTCACCAGGTCGTTTACAAGGACGCGACAGGCCGGGCGGTCGCCATTCTTGAGGTCAACAACGACATAACCGAGCAGAAGCGCGCGCAGGACGAAGTGACCAGGCTCAACGCCGAGTTGGAGCGGCGCGTCATCCAGCGCACCGCCGAGCTGGAGGCATCAAACAAGGAACTCGAAGCATTCAGCTACTCCGTCTCCCACGACCTCCGCGCTCCACTTCGCGCCATTGACGGCTTCAGCAACGCCCTGCTCAAGAACTACCTCGACAAGCTCGATCCAAAGGGCCAGGACTACTTGCAGCGCGTCCGAGCCGCCGCCCAACGCATGGCCCAGCTTATCGACGACATCCTCGGCCTGTCCAGGGCGGGACGAGTGGAGATGCATCCCGAGCGGGTCGATCTCAGCGAGATGGCGCGGGATATACTCGATGATCTGGGCAAGTCGCAGCCCAAACGGGGCGCCGAGATCGCGGTCGAACCGGGCATGACCGTGACCGGCGACGCGCACCTGCTCCGCATCGCGCTCGATAACCTGCTCGGCAACGCCTGGAAGTTCACCGCCAACCGCGCCCCGGCTCGCATCGAGGTCGGCTCCATTGAACAGAATGGTGAGAGGGTATACTTCGTACGCGACAATGGCGCGGGATTCGACCCCAAATACGCTGACAAGCTCTTCTCGCCATTTCAGCGTCTGCACTCGGATGCTGAATTCGCCGGTACCGGGATCGGCCTGGCGCTTGTGCAGCGCATAATACGCAGACACGGCGGCCGGATCTGGACCGAAGCCGCGGTTGAAGAAGGCGCGACATTCTACTTCACACTGCCGGAGGCAAAGCAATGATCGATTGTGAGATACTGCTTGTGGAAGACAATTCCGACGACGTCGAACTGACACTGCTGGCGTTCGAGGAATCCAAGATATGCAACGAGATCATGGTTGTCCGCGACGGCCAGGAGGCGCTTGACTACCTGTTCTGCACGGGCAAATACGCCGAAAACAGAACCAAGGACCTGCCGGCTGTCGTTCTTCTGGATCTCAAGCTCCCCAAGGTCGACGGCCTGGAGGTCCTCCGGCAGCTCCGCGCTCATTCGAGCACGAAGTGCCTGCCCGTGATCATCCTCACGTCATCCAAAGACGAGGAAGATATCGTGCGCAGCTACAGCCTGGGCGCAAACGCCTACGTGCGTAAGCCGGTGGACTACGGCCAGTTCGTCGAAGCCGCAAAGGCGCTGGGCCTGTTCTGGCTGGTGCTCAACCAGGCGCCTCCCAGGAGGCGCGGATGTCAGTGATTCGCGTTCTCATCGTCGAGGACTCGGCGGCGATCTCGCCAGGCTCGCGCCCGCCATCGACCGCGAGCTGTGCGAAGCGAGCACCGTCCATCCGCCTCCCATGATGTGCCGCCGCCTTGCTTCGGCGCTCGCTTCTCGCGCGGAAGCCGGCCTCGCACCGGCACGCTCCCTTCTACTCCCTATTCCCTACTCCCTATTCCCTATGCTACAATTGCCCCGTGAAGAAGCCCGACTACTCGGACATCGACCTCGCCAACTGGCGCGACTACGATGACATCATCACCGACTCCCTGTGGATGATGAGCTCGCGCACGTCTACCAACGGCCACTCGCTCGACTATCACGGCAACTTTATTCCGCAGATTCCCAACCAGATGCTCCGCCGGTATACGCGGGAAGGCGAGATCGTGATCGACTGGTTCCTGGGGTCCGGCACGTCGGCGATCGAGGCCGTCAACCTCAACCGGCGGCTGATCGGCGTGGAGTTGAAGGCCGAGCTGATCGAGCACGTCAAGGGCAAGCTGCCTGAAGGCGTGATCGGCGACTCGATAAGGCTGGTGCAGGGAGACTCGACAACCGACGAGACCCGAAAACGTGTATTGCGCGAACTGGGCGAGATGGGCGCATCGAGAGCGCATCTCGCGATCCTGCACCCGCCCTACGGCGATATCATCAAGTTCAGCGAACTCAAGGACGACCTGTCGAACCGTTCATCGACCGAGGATTTCCTGGCAGCCTTCGGGCGCGTCGCGGGCAACGCTTACGACACGCTCGCGCCGGGCAGGTTCGCGGTGCTGGTGATCGGCGATAAGTACTCGGCTGGGCAGCTCGACCCGCTCGGGTTCAAGTGCATGCAGGCCATGAACGATGTCGGGTTCAAGACGAAGTCGATTATCGTAAAGAACATAGAGGGCAACGAGGTCGCGAAAGGCAAGAACAACAATCTCTGGCGATATCGCGCGCTTGCGGGGGGGTTCTACATCTTCAAACATGAGTATGTGGTGGTGTTCTTCAAATGAGTGCTGCTAAATGGGTCGGGCTGTTCCTGGGACTGGGCTTCATCGCGGGGGTTGCGAGCGGATTGATCGGGATTGGCGGCGCGACGATCATCATCCCCGCGCTCGTCTTCATCTGCAAGCTCGACCAGCACACCGCGCAGGGCACGACCCTTGCGATGATGGTCCCGCCCATCGGCATTCTTGCCGCGTGGGCCTACTATAAGGCGGGCTACGTCGATCTGAGGATAGCGGGGCTTCTCGCCCTCGGCTTCGTCTTCGGCGGCCTCATAGGCGCCCGCTACGCCACCCACCTCTCCGGCCCGACCCTCCAGCGCGTCTTCGGCGTCCCCGGGGCTGCTGCTTATCGCGGTGAAGATGATCGTGGGGAAGTGAGCCTCTAGCGAGGGTTCAGCCGCCGGAATCGGAGCGGAACTGCTTCCCCGCGTATTCCAGGCATGCAAGCACATCCTCCTCGGTGAGGCCCGGGTATCCGTCAGAATGTCGGACACGGACCATTCGTGCGCCAACAAATCGATGATGAACTTGACCGTCAGACGAGTTCCCTTCACGACCGGCTGGCCCACCATGATCGCCGGATCAACCGTTATCCGTTCCTGCCAGTCCATCACGCCGGTCCAATCTGAAATCTAAAATCTGAAATCTGCAATCTTTAGTATTCCTCCAATATCCCCTTCACCTGCTCCGGCTCGACGCGCGCGTAGACCTTCTCGTCCACCAGCACCACCGGCGCGAGGCCGCACGCGCCTATGCAGCGGGTCTCGTCGAGGGTGAAAAGCCCGTCCGCGCTTGTCTCGCCGGGCGTGATGTCGAGCAGGCCCTCGATGGTCTCGATCAGCTTAGGCGCGCCGCGAATGTAGCACGCCGTCCCCATGCACACCGTCAGCCGGTGCTTGCCCTGTGGTCTGAGCCTGAAGTAGCTATAGAACGTCGCGACGCCATAGATCTCCGCGGTCGGGACCTCGGTTTCGCACGACACGTGGTCCATAATCTCCTTGCTGAGATACCCGTATTTCTCCTGAGCGAAGTGCAGGATCGCAATCAGCGCCCCCTGCGGATGCTCAGGATCATGCACGCCCCGTATATACTCCGTCAACTCCTCGAATATGTTCTCACAGGTCAAGGCCATAGCAGTCTCCAAGCTGTCAGCTCTCAGCGGTCAGGGGCGCGAGCGATGCTGACGAGCCTCAAATCGTAGCCGTAGCCGATCCTGCGATCCGAGTAATGGACAACGGCCTTTACCCTCGGCGCGTTCTGAAGCTCTCGCGGTGTCTTGGCCCGCAATATCCCCGTCGGCTTGTAGAAGAACGTGATCCGGTTGTTCGGCTCGTCCTTGTTGAGGCTGACGCTAAAATCGTCCATTACCGCCCATTCAAGCACGTCGGCCAGGCCGGCCTTCGCCTCGGCCTCGGAATCGACGTGCACTCCACCCTCCCGGAACGTCCGCCGGCTCAGGAGCCACGTATAGTCGATCGCGGTAAGCACGTGACCGCGAAGGCCATATTCGGTATCCACGTGCCATCTCCAGTAATGGAACCTCATGCCCCGCAGTCGGCCTTTGGGGTCATAGCCGAAGTCCACGCCCCACTTGTCGAGGCCGTACATTAGCTTCCTGGCGCGGCGCGGGCTGATCTCGAACACGTAGTCGTGCGACGCGGAGCCGCCGGAGCACTGTACGAACAGACCTTGGAGGTCGGGGCCGCGTCGCGCCTGAAGCCTCACAGGCTTGATGCACATCGGCTCAGTCAACGTCTTGATGGCGAACCGACGCACGGCTCGTCCACCCTTCTCGACAACGACAGTCAGCGGGCCGGGATACGAGATCGTACACACGGCCCGATAGGCCTGGTACGGCTTCTCGAACTGAAGCACCACGCGCGTCCCTTCGTCAGCGCAGTCGCATACGCCGATTCCCACCACCACAACCGCCAAGACCGCTGCCAACAGCAAGGTACATCGCATCTGACAATCCGCCTCCACCGGCCAAACGTCTCGTATACTGCTATCAACGCAAGCCGGCGGCCAAAGGTTGCGCCCTCACCCCAACCCTTTCCCCCAGGAGAGGGAGTCCCGGCTCTCTGCCCTCTGCTCTCTGCTAGTCTGTGCGCATCACATCTGGATTCCACACCCCGAACGGCTTTCGCGGCTCGTAGTGCGTGTGAAGAAGCTCATACGCACGCGGGCTGTTCGGCTCGCCGAGGTACTCCTTGTAGACGCGAACGACGTCCGGGTTCTCGTATGACCGCTTGAGGGTCTTACCCGCGTCGATTGCCCGCAGCGCCTCCGCGCGCTTGCGCAGGTTCTCGATATCGAGCGGAATCGCCTCACCTGCCCGCGCGTAAGGCTGACCGCCGCCGCCGATGCACCCGCCCGGACACCCCATTATCTCGATGAAGTGGAAATCGCCCTCGCCTCGCGCGCACCATCCTCAGCAGCTTGTGGGCGTTGCCCAGCCCGTGCGCGACGCCGATATTGATCGACATATCGCCGATATGCGCCGTCCACGTCTTGACCCCCTCCGAGACGCTGCGCACCTCCTCGACGACCACTTCCGCCAGCGTCTCGCCGGTGATGAGATAGTACGCCGTTCGATACACCGCCTCCGCAAGCCCACCCGTCGCGCCGAATATCGCGCCCGCGCCGGTCGATATGCCCAGCACCGGGTCGAAGTCCTCCGGCGGCAGGTTCGCTGAAATCCAGCCCGGCGTTCTTGATCATCCACACCAGCTCGCGGGTGGTGATGACGCGGTCGATGGAGGGCACGAGTTCGCCGGAAGCATCCGACTCCCCTCGTCCCGCCCCCCAGTGGGGATACCTGCCGACCTCGATTCGCTGCTCCGGGCGCGCGGCCTCGAACTTCTTTGCAGTGCAGCACATCGCGCCGACGTTGAATATCTTCTCGGGGTCGATGCCCTTCTTTTCGGCGTAATAGGTCTTGATCAGCGTGCCGAGGATGCTCATGGGCGACTTGGCCGTCGAGATATTCGGCAGCAGGTCGGGGTAGAACTGCTCCGCGAACTTCATCCACGCCGACGAGCAGCTCGTGATCAGCGGCAGCGGGCCGCCGCCTTGCAGGCGCTTGACGAACTCCGCGCCCTCCTCCATTACGGTCATATCCGCGCCCATCTGGGTGTCGAAGACCTCGTCGAAGCCGAGCCGACGCAGCGCGGCGACGGTCTGGCCGGTCATCGGCAGTCCCGGCGCGATGTTGAACCCCTCGCCGATCGACGCGCGCACGCTCGGCGCGATCTGCACGATCACGTGCTTGCTCGGGATCGGCGAGCGCGGCCATGACGTCCTTGGTGTAGTCGTGCTCCAGAAACGCCGCGACCGGGCAGACGTTGATGCACTGCCCGCAGGTGATGCAGACGCTGTCGGCGAACGGGCCGTTATACGCCGGGCCGACGAAGGTCTTGAACCCGCGATGGATGTAACCCAGCGCCGACACGCCCTGCACCTCCGCGCACACCCGCACGCATCGCCCGCACAGGATGCACTTGTCCGGGTCGCGGATAACCGAGACCGAGGAGAAATCCTTCTCGTTATGCTTCTTCTCACCCTCGTAGGGCCGCTCGCGCGTGCCGGATATATAGGCGAGGTACTGCAGCTCGCAGTTGCCGTCGCGCTCGCAGGTCTGGCAGTCCATGGGGTGGTTGGCGATCAGAAGCTCGACGATGGTCTTGCGAATATCGCGAATCTCGGGCGTGTTGGTATGAACGACCATCCCCTCGAACACGGGATAGCTGCACGACGGCACCGGGTTGCGCATTCCCTCGACCTCGACCAGACACACCCGGCACGACCCCTCCAAATGCAGCCGCGGATGGTAGCAGATGTGCGGGATATGTATCGCCAACCGCTCGGCCGCCTGCATGATAGTCGTGCCCTCGGGCACGGTCAGCGCGTTGCCGTCGATGGTCAGCGTGACCTTTTTCGCCGGTTTCTCTTTTTCCGCAATCGCGGGATGGTGTTCAGTTGTCTTTGTCACGTTAGTTCACACCCTCTGCTGGCCCAGAATCGCTGAGACGCTGAGCCCTATGAGGCGCTGAAGCGGATGATTCAGCGACTCATTCTGCTTCAGCGCTTCAGCGATTCCGAGACCCGAAACTCCTCGACCAGCTTGGGCCTCCCCGCCCAGCCGCCGACCTCGACGCGGAACGCGCCGGGTTCTAGCACTCGCTCTCCCGCCTCGTTCACGATCTTCATCTGCTCCGACGCGATCGTGAACGAGACCTCCTTCGACGCGCCCGGCTTAAGTGATGCCCTGGTAAATCTTACAAGCGACCGCTTCGGCACGTCAACCGATGCTTCCAGGTCGGCCAGATACACCTGCACGACCTCATCCCCCGCGTATGCCCCGGTATTGCGCACCCGCACCGTCACCCGCAAATCCTGCCCTGGCTCGACCCGCTCGGCCGACAGCTTCAGATCGAAATACTCGAACGTCGTATAGCTCAAGCCATACCCAAACGGATACAGCGGCTCCTCGGTCATGTAGCGATACGTCCGGCCGGCCATCGAGTAGTCCTCAAACGGCGGAAGCTGATCGAGAGACTTGGGGAACGTGACCGGCAGTCGGCCGGAGGGGTTGTAGTCGCCGAAAAGCACGTCTGCAATCGCCGCGCCGCCCTCCTCGCCGGGATACCACGCCTCCATGATCGCAGGTACGTGTTCGTTCGCCCAGTTGATCGCAAGCGCGCTGCCGTTGATCAGCACCAGCGCCACCGGTTTGCCCACCGCGACGATCCGCTCCAGAAGCTGCTGCTGACCGCCGGTGAGGTCGAGATGCAGCCGGTCGCCGCTGGCGTCGGAGTTGTAGGCATCGCCCTCCTCGCCCTCGATCCGCGGTGACAGACCGAGACACATCACCACGACCTCAGAGCGCTCCGCCGCCGACACCGCCTCCGAGAACCCGTGAGTGGAGTTCCCAAGCAGCTCGCATCCCTTGGCGTACCAGACCCTCGTCGATGCTGACACCGCGTCGCGTATCCCCTGCAGAGGCGTCACATACCGCGACGGCGTGCCGTTGTAGTTGCCAAGCAACACCTCGAGCGAGTCGGCGTTGGGGCCGATGACGGCGATGGAGTTCAGATCCTTGCGCAGAGGCAGCAGAGCCGCGCCGGAAGGACCCCTCCCCAACCCTCCCCGCTGCGGGGAGGGAGATGTGTTCTTGAGAAGCACGACAGATTGGCGGGCCGCTTGCCGCGCGAGCTTGCCGGTGCTCCTCGCAATCGTTGACCTCGTATGGAGTCTGGGCATACGAGACCATCTCCGGCGGGTCGAACATGCCGAGCCTCATACGAGCGGTGAACAGCCGAACCAGCGCGCGGTCGAGCGTCTCCTCGGAGATCAGGCCCTTCTCGACCGCCGTCAGCAGGCTCGCGTAGACGCAGCCGCACTCCAGATCGCAGCCGCTGTTGACGGACATCGCCGCAGACTCCGCCGTGCACGTCGTGACCTGATGGTGCTGGTGTATATCCTGGATCGCGCCGCAGTCGGAGACGACGTAGCCCTCGAAGCCCCACTCCTCGCGCAGGATGTCGGCCAGCAGCGTCTTGCTGGCGCAGCAGGGCTCGCCGTTGAGTGCGATTATACGCGCCCATCACCGACTCCACGCCGCCTTCCTGCACGCAGCGCCTCGAACGCCGGCAGATAGGTCTCGCGCAGGTCCTTCGCGCTGACGACGCGCGTCGAACTCGTGCCGCAGCTTCTCCGGCCCGGAGTGCACCGCGTAGTGCTTTGCCGTCGCCACGCCCTTCAGGTGCTTCGAGTCGTCACCCTGAATGCCCCTGACGAACGCCACGCCGAGCCGCGCGGTCAGATACGGGTCCTCGCCGTAGGTCTCGTGCCCCCGGCCCCAGCGCGGGTCGCGGAAGATGTTGATGTTCGGCGTCCAGAACGTGAGGCCGCGAAAGACGCCCGTATCTCCCTGCCGGAGCGCCTCGTGATGCTTCGCGCGGCCCTCGGTCGGAGATCACGTCCGCGATCCGATGCATCAGACTCGACGTCCCACATCGCCGCCATGCCGATCGCCTGCGGGAAGACCGTCGCCACCCCCGCCCGCGCGACGCCGTGCAGGCACTCGTTCCACCAGTTGTAGGCCGGCACGCCGAGCCGCTCGATGGCGGGCGAGTCGTGCATCATCTGCGAGACCTTCTCCTCCAGCGTCATCCGCGCCACCAGATCCCGCGCGCGGTCGGAGAAAGATAGATCGGTATTGAGGTAGTTTCTCTTGTCAGTCATAGTCGAATAGCTTATCGATTATGATCGAATAATCCATTCGCAACCGGTGATCAACCGATTGCGGCTCTCCTCTTATTGGATCGTTCTTGTGTTTCGAGGCCGGCAACCAGCCTCCGCCATAGCGCAACCGCGACCGCGCAGAACGCGATGTCTAGCGCGATCACTGCCACGATCATCTCGATCTTGTCACGCGCAGCCAGGACACGGTCGGAGGGCGTCATCCAGAACGCGCTGGCGGCACCCAGGACAAGACATAGCAGACCGGTCAGGGAACAGAAGACGCTCGTGCCGGCGGAACCGCGCGCCGATACTGACTGCCGCGAAGCCGGTTCCTATGACGAGCAGCGCGACCGCCGCTACGCCGAGCCAGTTCCATGAATCGAGCAGCCAGAGGTTGAACGCGCTCATCCCATCGTCGTCGATCTCAGGGCATAGCACGATCCTGATCATGGTTGCGGCGCTGACCACCTGGGCACAGATCATCCATGCGGCGGCAATCTTCAGATACGCCTGCGTTCCTTGCCTGAGCCTGCCCCGCATCTCATAGCCCTCCCAGCGTCAACACCTGATGCGCCGTCCCCGCGAGCTTCGCCGCGAGACGGTCATCGGCGGTGACAAGCGGTACGCCTAGCCTCTCCGCAAGCGCGACGTAACAGGCGTCGTAGGCGCTGATGTCCTCTGCGTTTGCTATCACGAGTGCCTGATCGACGAGATCAGCGATCAGCGCCACGCTTGGATCCGTCTCGCGCAAGCGGGCCAGAGCACTGGCAGTGTCGGCTGCCGCGTACTCCCCCCTTCGAACCTTCTTCCAGAGTATGTTGGCACACTCCAAGAAGAAGAGATCCGGCACGTGTACGACTACGCCGGGATCAGACAGCAGCGTCACTGCTCGGTTCGAATCATCCTCAGGCACAACGAGTTTGATCCCGACACTGGCATCCAATACGCAAGACACCGGTCTGCTCATCGTGCACGATCCTCACGAAGCAGTGTCAGGGTATCGACAGCGCCGGCAGGCTGAGGATTTCGGCGCCGCAGTTCGGCCATCCTCTCCAAAGCCTGCAAGCGTCGGTTGGACGCATTGCCCTCTTCTTTGGCGCGCTCGACGAGCACAGTCACCTCAGCACCGAGCGATCTATGTCTCTCAGCCGCAACCGCCTTCAGCCACTCATACAGCTCTTCGGGGAAATTCCTAACATACAGCGTTGCCATCTCACATCACCTCACAAGGCTATTATACCCCGTACGCTTGCATTATGCAAGCACAATGCTTGCACATTCCAGCGTCCTCATCTGTATCAGCGCCTCAGCGATTCTCCCTTCCCTGCTCTCCACTCTTCGCTCTTCGCTACTTCCGATAGATCGCCTTCACCGGGCATTTCTTCTTGCACTCGCCGCACTTGATGCAGATGTCGGGGTCGATGTAGTGGGTTTCCTTCGGCTTGCCGGAGATGGCGTTGACCGGGCAGATCTTGGCGCACAGCGTGCAGCCCACGCATTTGTCCGGGTCCACAACGTAGTTCAGCAGCGCCAGGCACACCCCCGCCGGACAGCGCTTTTCGTTGATGTGGGCCTCGTATTCGGCGCGGAAGTTCTGCAGTGTAGAGAGAATCGGATTCGGAGCCGCCTGGCCCAGCCCGCACAATGCCGATCGCTTGATATGCCGCGCGAGCTTTTCGAGCTTTTCCAGGTCGTCGTCAAACGCGACGCCCTCGGTGATTCGCGTGAGGATTTCGAGCATGCGCTTGGTGCCCTCGCGGCACGGTGTGCACTTCCCGCAGCTTTCGTCCTGGTTGAACGCCATGAAGAACTTGGCCACGTCCACCATGCACGTGTCCTCGTCCATCACGATCATCCCGCCGCTGCCCATCATCGACCCGGCCTTGATAAGCGACTCATAGTCCACCGGCGTGTCGAGGTACTGCGCGGGGATGCATCCGCCGGACGGCCCGCCGGTCTGCACGGCCTTGAAGGCCTTGTCGTTGCGAATGCCGCCGCCGATGCCGTAGATGATCTCACGCAGCGTCGTTCCCATCGGCACCTCGACCAGCCCGGTGTTCTTGATCTTGCCCGCCAGCGCGAACACCTTCGTGCCCTTGCTTTTCTCTGTGCCGAGCTTGGAAAACCACTCCCAGCCGTTGAGGATGATCGCGGGCACGTTCGCCCACGTCTCGACGTTGTTGATGAGGGTGGGATGGTCGTAGAGGCCGGCCTGGGCGGGATACGGCGGCCGGGGCCGAGGCATCCCGCGCCTGCCCTCTATCGACGCGATCAGCGCGGTTTCCTCGCCGCACACAAACGCCCCCGCGCCCAGCTTGAGGTCGATATCGAAGCTGAAACCCGTGCCGAATATGTTGGCGCCGAGCAGCCCGCGCTTACGCGCCTCGTCGATCGCGAATCGAAGTCGCTTGATCGCCAGCGGGTATTCGGCGCGCACGTAGACGTAGCCCTGGTCGGAGCCGATGGCATATCCGCCGATGGTCATGGCCTCGATGATGCAGAACGGGTCGCCCTCGATAGCGCTGCGGTCCATGAACGCGCCGGGGTCGCCCTCGTCGGCGTTGCAGATCAGGAATCGCTTCTCCGCAGGCACGATGGCGGTCTGACGCCATTTCAGGCCGGTAGGATAGCCGCCGCCGCCTCGCCCGCGCAGCCCGGCGTGCTCGACCTCGTCGATGACCTGCTCCGGCGTCATGGTCTCGAGAACCTTCGCCAGCGCCTCGTAGCCGCGCATCTGGAGGTAGTCGTCGAACGACTCGGGATCGATCACGCCGCAGTTTCGCAGTGTGATGCGAACCTGCTTGCCGAAGAAGCCGGCGTTGCCGAGCATTCGGATGTGCGACGTATCGACGCGGTCGGGAATCCGCAGTTCCTCGACGGGCTTCCCGCCCAGCACGTGCTCATCGACTATGCGCGCGAGCTTGTCGGCGTCGAGCTTGCCGTAGAACACGTCATCAGGCTCGACCACGATCATCGGACAGTCCTTGCACAGCCCGTACGCGACCGCCTCCTCGATCTCCACGCGATCTTGCGCGCCGCGCTCGGCGAGTATCTCGCGCAGCATCGGCTCGATGCGCTTCCCGCCGGGATCGGTGCACGCCGTCCCGGAACAAACCACTATCTTTCGCTTAGGTTGATCGATCATGGCCTCGCCTGATGTTGAGAATGAGTTCGGTTCTCCGGGAACTGCACCGCTGTAGGAGGGTTTTCCAAAACCCGAATGCCCAGGCGTTGTGCCCGGGAATCGGCGTTTGGAAACGCCTCCTACGACAACTTTCCCGGAGAACTGAACGCACACGATGTTGAATGCTCGATGTTGAATGCTGAATGGAGGCGGCTCCCCTATTCAACATTCAACATTGAACACTAAGAATTCTACTCCGCGTATTCGTTGACCGGCTTCCCGCCGACGATATGCTCCTCGACGATCCTGCGAACCTTCTCCGGCGTCAAGAGGATGTAGAGCACCGGGGACTCGTCGCCGCGCGTGACTTCCGCCATTGGTTCGAGGTCGCAGCGCCCCACGCAGCCCGTTGGGATCACGCGAACGTGCTCGAGTCCGGCTTCACCAGCGGCGCGTTTGAACTCGTCGAAGACACCCTGCGCGCCCGCCGATATGCCGCACGTCGCCATACCCACGCGCACCCGGCAGCGGTCCGCCACCTTCCTGCGCTTCTTTTTCAGCTCCGCCAGCATCGATTTCGGTCCAGCCACCACAACCTCCCAGCGTCATTTACCCGGCCTCATTCTAACGCACGCATGCCGTCACCGTCCCACCGCACGATGGCACGATCACGAGGTCCTTCCAGACGGTCTCGCCGCCGAACAGGTAACCGTCGCCGGTTGAATACGACCAGAGCAGCTTCTGATTGGTCGTGTCGATGCATGCGAGGTTGCCATGCAGCCCGGCCAGATACAGCTTGTCCCCGGCAATCGCGGGCTTGCCGCCGATGGTCATCATGTTGGCTGATGCATGCCAGAGGTCCTTGCCGTCGGCCATCGACATGCAATAGACCACTCCGCCGCCGTCCACGCTGTAGCACTTATCTCCGTCCACGCACGGGCTGTTGAACCCGCAGTCGGACTTGCCGGGGTTATGCCGACTCCACGCGATGTCGCCGGTTGCGGCGTCGAGGCAGTAGACGTCGGGGTCTGTGGGCTTATAGGGCGTCGCGTTGGCGACGACGCGGCTGCCGTTGGTCGCCGGATCGGAGCTTGCGGTGGAGAAATACCAACTGATCCCGACAGGCGTCTTCCACGTCTCGTTGCCGGTCTTGACGTCGAGCGCGTAGAAGACCTTATCCCACGCGCCGAACTCAACATTGCCATCAACGACGACGGGAAGGACCTGCGTTGCGCGATCCATCGGATACTTCCAGACCTGCTCGCCGGTGGCGGCGTCGATTGCGTAGTACGCGGGCTCCCCGGAGCCGACCAGCACCCTGCCGTCGCTTATCACGGGCGACGCAATCACCGGCCCGCCCGCGGCGAATTCCCACTTGCGTGTGCCCTTTGCGGCGTCGAGGCCGATCACGCGGCCGTCGATCGTGCCGAAGCAGGCCAGATCACCATCCACCGCCACCTCGCTTATCACGTCAGATCCAGCGCCATACCGCCAGACCTCCTTTCCGGTTGCGGCATCCAGACAGTAGGCGTCGCCACCCAACGTGCCGAAGTAGAGCCGGTCGCCGACAGCACGAACGTCGCGCTCCACGCCGCCGGAAACCTGCACCCGCCACGCCTCGCGGGCCGCGCCGTTGATTCGCACGGGAACCGAATCCGACCACTCCATCCCGTCCGCGTCCTTCGCCTTCACGGAGACCGTATGCCACCCCGGCGTGCCGTCGAAGGTCACCGTCGCCGTACAGACTCCATTCGCGTCGGGAGTCAACGGCTTCGCGTCGCCGTCGATTGCGTATTCGTAGGTGCGTCCGGAAACGGCGCCACCCACAGTCGCGCGAACCTCGAACGCGCCCTCGATCTGCTCGCCGAACCGGGGCATTGTAAGGTTCACGGGGTCGAGCGTACGCGCGAGCGATACCACCTCGTCCGGCTTCGGATCCTTGCCCACGAGCTTGGTAAACGTGCGTATCTGGGTGTCAGTGACCTCGCAGATGCGATATCCGCCCTCATTGTTCATCGACCCCACGCCTTCGAGGAAATCAAGCCCGTTGCGCTTCCAGGTATGGAACCTGTGCCCGTGACCGACCAGGATCAGCCGCACGTTGTAGGGCCGGATCGTGCGGAGCAGCTCGGGCTCGTTGGGGATGAAACCGGGGCAGTGATGGTAGAACAGGACCGAGGGCGTATTGCGCCCGGCCTTCTCCAGATCGCTGCGCAGCCAGGTAAGCTCGCCGCGGTCGATCAGCCCGTGGTGCTGGAGCCACACGCCGCTGTTGAGACCGACGAAGTGCACCCCGCCGCAGTCGAAGCTGTAGCGCTGCTGCTGGTTGAGGTATTTCTGCAGGCCGAACGTGCCCAGGTGCGACCATTTCATCTCGTGGTTGCCGGCGACGTTGTAGACCGGCATCGTGAAGTCCTTCATTATCTCCTGATACCGCGCCCACTGCGCCGGCAGCCCCGCCTCGGTCAGATCGCCGGTCACAAGCACAAACGCCGGCTTCGGATTCATCGCGTTGAGTTCCGCCGCGATGGCCTTGAGGTTTCTGACGGGATTGACCGAGCCGGTGATGTGGGTGTCGGTCACGTGCACAAACGTAAAGGTCTCTGCCGCGGCTCCGCTGATGACCATCGCCACCAGCGCCAGCGCGATAACAAACGTGCGAAGTCTCGGAATCATAGTATGAAGGTCCCCCTCTATCAACTGCCATCCCCTTCGACCTCTGCCTGCGATTGCCCTTCGAGTGAACCCTTTCCCCTCCCTCCGCAACTAACCATTGGGAACTGAATGAACCGGCCGGACGTAGGGTCTAACCAACAGCGGAGGTGCAATCCCATGACTCTGACAAACACTCAGAAGGCATTACTCTCGGTCCTCGTCGTCGTGCTTGCGATCTCGCTGATCGCGGCGGCGTGGGGTGTCGCGAAGTGGGGTTTCGCTCGGTCGAGCAAGCCCGATCCTGCCAGAGGTATCACTGTCTCGGACTCAGCCGAGGTCAAAGTCCAGCCGGACACGGCGTTCATCACGTTCGGCGTCGTCGTGAGGGACAGGGTCGCCAAGGCAGCCGCTCAGGAGAACGCGAGGCGGTCGGCGGCGGTCGTCGCGGCGATTGAAAAGGCGGGCATACCCAGGCCCGACATCAAGACCGTGGACTACTCGCTCGATCCGCAGATGAACTGGGACACGAACCCGCCGAAGATCACCGGCTACTCCGCGTCGAACACGGTCAGCGTCAGAACCAAGGACATGGGCAAGATAGGCGACCTCATCGACGCCGCCATCGCCGCCGGCGCGAACAACGTGCAGGGTGTTCGATTCGATGTCGAGGACAAGCGCAAGCTGCGGCAGAAGGCGCTCGCGCTCGCAGTCAAGAAGGCGGAGGGCAAGGCTCGGGCGATAGCGGAGGCGCTCGGCGGCAAGCTCGGCCCGGCTATCTCCGCGTCGGAATCGACAAACGAATACGCGCCCTACAGCCGGAACTATGTGGTACTCAGCAAAGGTGGCGTCACCGTCAATGCGCACGCCGATCTCACCTGGCGAGACCTCGGTCACCGCGCAGGTCAAGGTGGTCTACTCCATCCGGTGAGACAAAAAAGGTGACAGACACCTTTTTTGGTCGTGCTGGAAAAAGGTGTCTGTCACCTTTTTTAGGCGGCGGCTACTCGACCTTCAGTATGCTCCCCGCGATGTGCCGTGTGCCGTCCTTGATGTTGAAGTAATACGCGACGAGAACGTTCCCGTTGGGCATCATCGTAGCCCAGGTGTAGCCGATGTCGCCGCTGCCGCCGTCGTCGCGCAGCACGAACTCCGGGGCGGTCTCGATGTCGGTGCACTCGGCGTTGAGTAGCTTCGCTCGGATTCCGAACGGCTCCTTGCGATAGCCGTAGACCAGCAGGATACGCCCGTCCGGGAGGTGCATGGCGTAGAACGGGTGGCCGAAGAACCCGCCGTCGCGCCAGTGCTCGAAGCTGCTGCCGCCGTCGGTCGATCTGGCGTAGGCGAGCTTGCCGTCGAAGCCGTCCGTGCGCATGAACGCGACCAGATCACCCTTCGCGGTCTCGATCAGCGAGGTCTCATTGAACGTGATCGCGTCGTCCTTGGCGATCGGACAGGAATAGGTCCACGTCTCGCCGCGGTCCGACGAGATCAGCAGATGCACGGAAGTCACCCGCGCCCCGGCGTAATCCTTGCCCGCCACGGCCCAGCAGAGCTTGCCGTCCTTGCACTGCACCATTGCGCCCCGGTTGAACGCGGGAACCGGCTTGCCGAGCGCATCTTTGGACGGAGTCGCCCGGCAGCGGCGGGGGAATGAACGGCCCCTTCCACGACTTGCCCGCATCTTCCGACCGCAGCACATACCCGCCAAGGAAGCAGAACGCGCCATGCTTCGGCGTGTCCGCAAGCTTGTCGAGGCCCTCCTGCGGCACCAGCGCCCAGCCGTAGCTCGTGCAGACAATCGACCCGTCCGAGAGCTGCACCATGCACGGGTCCTGGGAACCGCCGAGCGGGTGCGCGAAGATCAGCTCGGGCTTGGACCACGTCTCGCCGTTATCGCGCGACCGCACCAGCACCAGGTAGCTGTTCGGGTCGGTATGAGTAGGCCCCGGCGCGCCCCACAGCGCCTTTCGGTCCGGCGCCCGCCGAAACGCGCACAGAATCTCGCCGTCCTTGCGAGTCACCAGCGACGGAAACGCCGCGTAGAACATCGCGTCCTTGTAGATGATGATATCCTTGACCTTATTCAATCCTGATGCCTCCACATTGCAAGCTCCAACATACACAACCGTCATCGCGACGCACACAAGCCGAATCATCATGACCAATGCCTCTCAATACAGCAGATAGGGCTCTCGGATCTCCGCCCACTCCCGCTCGTCTTTGACCAACCGCGCATCGAAGTCCGCCGGCGCCGCGCCCGGCTCATCGACCCATTCGCGCAGGAACGTCCCGCCCGCCAGCAGATCGATCGCCAGCTTGTCGGTCTCGTATTCGTAGGGCAGGGTGTGCCAGATCGGGTAATCCGGCATCTGGGTCCGCAGCGCCTTCAGCAGGAGCGCGCCGATCCGGTAGGGCTTGAACTCCCAGTGCCGGTAGGCGTCGTTGTCCGTGTGGATCATCAGGCCCGCGCACAACTCCCCGGCGTGCTTCTGGAAAGTCGGCTCGAAGAAGCATGGCCTGATATGGCAGCCAGCCAGCCACTCCGGCGCCGTCTCGCGCATCCGCGCCAGTATCGCCTCGAAGTCGATGTCCGGCGCGCCGACCAGCTCCAGTGAGGTAGTCGTCCCGCGTCCCTCGGAGAGCGTCGTTCCCTCGATCAACACCGTCCCCGGGAAGCACCGCGCCATGTTCAGGCTCGATGCGTTCGGGCTGGGGTTCACCCACGAAAGCTCGCCCAACGGCCAACCGTATCCGGGCCCCGCATCGGGATCGTAGCCCTCCATCGCAACCACGCGCAGGTCAACGTCGAGCCCCTTGAGATCGACCCACCACCGCGCGATCTCGCCCGGCGTCAACCCGTGCCGCATCGCCATCGGCCCCGCCCCGATGAAGCTCTCCCAACCCGGCTCCAGAATCGTGCCCTCTATCGGCCGGCCAGCCGGATTCGGCCGATCCAGAACCCAGATCGACTTGCCCTTCGCCGAGCACGCCTCCAGCATATAGGTCAGCGTGGTCATGAACGTATATATCCGCGTGCCGACGTCCTGGAGATCGACAAGGATCACGTCGAACGTCTCCATCATCGCATCCGTCGGCCGCCGAACGTCGCCATACAGGCTGAACACGGGAATGCCGTACCGCGGATCGACATAATCGTCCGACTCGATCATATTGTCCTGCTTATCGCCCAGCATCCCATGCTGCGGCCCAAACGCCGCCGTCATCAAAAAAGGTGACAGACACCTTTTTTGAGCACGATTGGAAAAGGTGTCTGTCACCTTTTTTAGGGAATCGAGCGTATGCGTGCAGTCGCGCGTCACCGACGCCGGGTGCCCGAGCAGCGCGACGCGGCGGCCCTCGAGCTGTCGCAGGAGGGACGAGTCCTGCAGGAGTACGTCGATTCCCAGTTTCATAGTGGCAACTTAGGTATCGGGCGGGGCGGTTCCTGCCATGTGTTCCGCAGGGGGCACGTCGGATAGGTTCCTCCGGGGCATTCCTGCCCCGAAGGCTGTGTGGGAGGCATTCATGCCTCCAAGCGAAGGCGGTCTATCGTTCGACCCGGCTGTGGACGACCCACGGCCGCGCCTGGTCGCCGGTCCGCGAGCTGCCGGCGAGAAGCAGCGATCCGTCTGACGTGAGCGCAATGGCCGGATCGACCAGTCCGCCGGTCGAGTACACGGCCTTCTCGGTCCAGGTCCGCCCCGCGTCTCTGCTTAGCGCCAGCCACGTCTCACCCGCTCCAGCCGCGATGTCCTCGCGCACGTCCTGGATGATCGCGAGGCCGTCGTCCAGTATGGGCATTACCTGCAACTCGAAGCTGCCCCGCTTCGTAGACAAGAGGCCGACCGGCACGGGCTCGCACCACGTCCTGCCTGCATCATCGCTCCAGCAGACGCGCACGCCGTCTGCATTACCGGTGTACAATGGGTAATTGTGGCCTCGCCATGCTATCACGATGCGTCCGTTAATCACGGTGCCCGCCGCGTCGGTAATCCCTGACTTTGCGCTCGGGCAGGGCTGGTTGAGCCATGCCCACGATTCGCCTCGGTCTCGACTCACGATCACCTCGACTGCATCTCCGATGTCATGCGGTCTCCAGATCGGATATGTGATGAACAGCTCGCCGCCCGCCGAAAACACATCGCTTCTGCCAACGTCGAACGCGTGAACCAGCGGGCGCTCCGACCACATCTCCAGATCCGTTGACAGGTGGATCTTCAGACCATAATGGTGGCAATGCGTGTGCAGAACGAGCTCATCGCCCAGGACGCAGAGCTTGGGCAGCGCCTGCCACTGCGGCTCTATGTTCAGCCGCCTGGGCACCGACCACGCCTTGCCATCCGCGCTCTCGGACAACATGAACCAGAACGGCCCATCGTAAGGCTCCCACGGCTCTCCGTCCTGCCAGACCATCACCCACCTGCCCTCGAACCACGCGATTGACGGTGCCGTGCTGTGCGTGCGGCTTGGCTTCTCGATCACCACCCGATAGTCCTCGGGCAGCGCGAACTCCCTGATGTGCTCTTTCACCATATCAGTCATCTCCTTTCGGAGCCGCTGTCGCGCGTCGTGGAGCCGGCGTTTGACCGTACCCTGCGGCACTTCCAACAGCGCCGCGCACTCGGCGATCGAGTAGCCTTCCATATAGTGCAGCGCAATTGCGTCGGCCTGCATCTCCGTCAGGCAGGCCAGCGCGGCCCGGATTTCATGCGCCCGCTCATCGGGGTGCGATTGCGCCGGTTCGGCATGTGGCAGAGGGACTTCGTGGAACGCCAGCCGGCCGAGGCTGCGGCATGCCTGCTTCGCCTGATTGCGAGCGATCCCGCACACCCACGCGCCGAAGCTGCCGGGGTCCCGCAGCTCGGGAAGCCGGCGATACGCCGCGATGAAGCTCTCCTGGAGGACGTCCAGCGCCGCCTCCCGGTCCGCGAGCACCGCGAATGCCACCCCGTGGACGGCTCGCTGGAACCGCCTCACCAGCGCGTCAAACGCCGCATGCTCCCCGGCCCTGGCCAGCATGACCAATCGGGCATCGGTTGTCTCGGGCCTTAGTTCGATCATCGCGTGCATCTTCCGTCAATCCGCCAATAGACTACCGCGCGACAGGCTCGGTGTCCACAAACATGTTGCGGAGGATGCGCCAAAGGTTCGGGGCAGCAAAAAAAGGTGACAGACACCTTTTCCGATCGTGCTCAAAAAAGGTGTCTGTCACCTTTTTATCGAGGCCAATGCTGCAGGAACAGCACGGCGTAGTAGTAGGCGGCGGGGCCGGTGAAAAGGAGGCTGTCGAAGCGGTCGAGGATGCCGCCGTGGCCGGGCACGATGGTCCCGAAGTCCTTGATATCCAGCTCGCGCTTGATCGAGGACTCCGAAAGATCGCCTAACTGCGACAGAATCCCGAATATCGCGCCCAGCGCCAGACCGTGATACCACGGCAGATCGATCGCCCAGCCGGCCAGCGTCGCCACCACCATCGTCCCGACAAGCCCCGCAATCGCGCCCTCGACGGTCTTATTGGGGCTCAGCTTAGGCGCGATCTTGGTCCTGCCGAACGCGCGGCCGAAGAAGTAGGCGCACGTGTCGCACGCCCACGTGCTCACAAACGTCAGCATCACCAGGCATGCGCCCAGCTCCGCGTGATGCGAGCCAATCGCGATCGTTCGCGGCGCGGCGACGTCGTTGAGCATCGGGGTTCCCGGGATCGGGCCGAGCACGACCCCGCGCAGCACGACCAGGTGCGAGATCAGCCAGCCGACGTAGATAGCGCCGAAGATCGTGGTGCCCACGTTGAGGATCGGCGCGCGCTCCGTGCGAACCATCTCGACGCAGAACGAGGCGATCAGCAGCAGGGTGAGAACCGTCGGAAACACCGCCCCGACCGTGGTGCCGTTGGAGTAATTGAAAGTCGTCGCGGACACGACAAAGAATACAACCGCCGCAAGCCCCGCCCATTCCACAGGACGCGCGCCGATCTTGCGCACGCCCTTATAGAACTCGAGCGCGCCCACAACCGATATGCCCCCCATCGCGACCGCGAACGGCAGCCCACCCGGGAAGAATATCAGAAAAACGGCAACAGGGATGCCCACTAACCCGGTCAGAATCCGCACAAGCATGACCATTCATCTCCTTGCTGCACGGGCATTATAACATCCGGTCAAGCCTTGCGCAATGAGCCGTGGTAGTTTACAATTCACTGAGGGAAAACCATGACGCCGGCCACGCTCGCCGTTTCCGCGACCATCATATCCGCTGCCTACTTCGTAAGCGCCGTCACGGGCTACGGCTCTGCTATGCTCTCGCTGCCCCTGGTCGCATGGATCACAGGCGACCTGCACACCACGGTCGTCGCACTACTGATAATCGGCGGCGTCCAGGCATGCCACGTGGGCTGTCTGAATATACGCTACGTCCCCTGGCGGGAGACCGCCCGAATGCTGGCAGGCGCCAGCATTGGGCTGCCCATAGGCTACGCGTGCGGGCGCTACCTGCCTCAGACGCCTATGCTGATCGCGATGGGAGTGATACTGCTTGTGGGCGGCGTTTCAGGTCTGGCGCCCGGCGAACGCAAGGGACTGCCTGGGTGGGTGATGAATGCGCTGCTGGTAGGGGGAGGGGTCATGAACGGCGCGTTTGCGTGCGGCGGCGCAACGCTTGTGGTCTACGCCCAGTCCGCGTTTGCGCGCAAGGAGGAGTTCCGGGCCGCGCTGATGGCCTGCTGGGTCGTGCTCGACCTGTCCGTAGTCGCCTGGGCCGGCGCCACGCACGCCCTCACGGGTTCCATGCTCAAGCTGGCGGGAGTATCGCTGCCGCTCGTGCTGGTTGGCGGCTGGTTGGGAGAACTCGTCGCCCGCCGGATGAAGCAGCAAGCGTTCGGCCGGCTCGTTGCGGTTGTGTTGGTTATTTCCGGTCTTGTGACAGTGGTAAGGGTGCTATAAGGAGGTCGGTTGACTATGCGAAGGATTGGCTTGTTGTTGGCGGTTCTCATGGCGATTTCGGTCGCGGCGCAGTGCGCGGAGAAGGAAAAGATATTCGTGGAAACTCAAGAGCAGCGAGACAAACGAATGGCATGGTGGCGGGACGCGCAGGTTCGGGCTGTTCATCCACTGGGGCGTCTACTCCGTGCCGGCCGGTGTGTGGGACGGCAAGGACGTGCCCGGCATCGGCGAGTGGATCATGTGCACCGCCAAGATCCCCATGGCGGACTACCAGAAGCTGCCCGCCCAGTTCGACCCCGTCAAGTTCGACGCCGACGCGTGGGTCAAGCTCGCCAAGGACGCGGGCATGAAGTACATCGTCATCACGAGTAAGCATCACGACGGCTTCGCGATGTTCCACTCCTCCACTAGCAAGTTCAACATCTACGACGCCACGCCGTTCAAGCGCGACCCGCTCAAAGAGCTTGCCGCGGCGTGCAAGAAGCACGGCATCAAGCTCGGGTTCTACTACTCGCAGGCCCAGGACTGGAACCACCCCGGCGGGGCCGCCTGCAGCGGGCACTGGGACAAGGCCCAGGACGGCAGCATGGACGACTACATCCGCGACATCGCCGTCCCTCAGGTCAAGGAGCTTCTCACCAACTACGGGCCGATCGCGATCATGTGGTGGGACACGCCGGTCGACATGAACAAAGAGCGCGCGGACATGTTCGTGCCGCTGATGAAGCTGCAGCCCGGCATCATAATCAACAACCGCCTCGGCTACTACGACGGCGACTTCGGCACCCCGGAGCAGTCAGATCCCCGCCGAGGGCAGCGACACCGACTGGGAAACCTGCATGACCATGAACGACACCTGGGGCTACAAGTCCACGGACAACAACTGGAAATCGACCACCGATCTCGTCCGCAACCTCATCGACATCGTCTCCAAGGGCGGCAACTACCTGCTCAACGTCGGCCCGACCTCGCTTGGAGAGATTCCCGCGCCGATCGTCGAGCGGCTGACGGAGATCGGCGCGTGGATGAAGGTCAACGGCGAGGCGATCTATGGCGCGGGCAGAGGGCCGTTTTCGAACGTGGGATTCGACGGCCGCTGCACCGCCAAGGGCAACAAGCTCTATCTGTTCGTGTTCAACTGGCCCGAGAACGGCGAGATCACGCTGCCGAACCTGCGGGCCGTGCCGACGTCGGCGCGATTCCTCGACGGCTCGCCCATCGAGTCACCGAACTGCCCAGCACCGAGGAGCGCACCGCGCTTGCGATAGAGGCCCCCGCCAAGCCCGACCCGATAGCGACCGTGATCGAGCTGACCTACGAGAAGAAGCCGGAGATGTAGGAGGCGTCTTCGACGGCGATGGCCCGCCGTTGTGTCATGCTAAACTTGTTTCAGCATCCAGGCTGGCAGTTCTCAAGGAAGTCCACGAACGGCTTGAAGCACTGAGGACACTTGCCGGCGATGTCGCGCATGATCGGCGCGGCCAAGAACGCCGGGCGCGTCAACGGTGTCCTTGTAGAGCTTGTCGCACGAGGCGAATAGCTGCTCGACGATCCGCTTGGGCGGTTGGTCGTGATCCTGGTCCTCGACAGGCTCGCGCCATGTCTTGGCCAGGTTTGCCACACCCAGGTACGCTTGCAGCTCGGCTTCCGCGGCCAGGAGCAGGGACTCCAGGTCATACTTGAAGCAGAACACATGAAACCGCTGCTTGAGGCGGTCGTCATCACCGGCGTTCTTCGATTCGAAGCGCGGTCTCGAAGTTGGCCTGTACGCCGGCCTTGAGCTCGTCAACGGTCTCGTGCGGGAACGCCTTGTTCTTGGGGTAGAGATCGGGCATAGCCGCGACTACGGCAGTCGGGTCATTGAGGATTATGTTCAACCGCTCTTCGAGGGACCCTTGTGAGCACCGATTCCTTCTTGTCTCCTTTGGGCGATTCATAGAACTCGATTCGCACGCCCTGCTGTGACTTGCGGTCGAGCAGCGGCTTGAGAAGCCCTTCCATTGCGCGCTTGTCGGACGGCCCCTCGACGTAGACGATGACTCTCACGGCAGGCGCTCCAGCTCATCGCTTCGATGGAGCACTTCGATCTCATCCGAGCCGAAATCATCGAGCATTGACATCAGAACGGCCGAGTCCTTTGGCTTGACGAACTTGGCCTCGCCGTCCTCTTTGCGAATGACCGCGATGCGCGATATGTCGAACTGCGAGAGGAAGTACGAGGAATGCGTCGCCAGAATGATCTGCGTGCGCTGGCTTGCCTTCTCGAACAGCGCCGCCAGCACCGGCAGCGTGCGCGGGTGGACGCCCTGATCCGGCTCGTCGATACACATCAGCGGCGGCGGATTGGGATGCACGCACAGCACGATCCAGCAGATGAGCCGCAGGATGCCGTCGGAGAGGTCTGCCACCGGCAACCCCTCGTCGATGCCGTCCTCGCGCATGAACGCGATGACTTCGCCCGGGCCACCTCTCGCCTTCACCGTCAGCCCTCTGAAGCCGGGCAGGACTGCCCGCAGTTGCTGCTGGAGTTCCGCGAAAGCGTTTTGATGCTCGGTCATCAGGTAATGCAGAACCGACGACAGGTTACCTGCGTCTTCGCGAAGGGTCGGGGCCTGTTCGATGAGAACTGGCTTGCGTATCGCGGCGTCGGCTAGCGCGAACGAGCCGTAGAAGCGCCAAGATGACACATACCCACGGAGGTTATGGAGCGTCCCCAAGTCGGGGTTTATGACCGTGCCAAGGGCGAGGCGGTTTGCCAAATAGCCTGTGTGGTAGCGCTGTCCAGGTCCTGTCGCTCCGGTAGTAGGTAATGCCTTCGCTTGTGCGCAATAGAGGATCGCCGTAATCAGCGTCCGCCACAACATCCTCGTTGACGACCTGCGCCCGCCCGACGGGGCCATCGAGCATGCCCGTGTAGCATAGCTCCCTTTCTGTGCCAACGGAGTAGAATAGCCCCATCCACCAAAACCGCTCGGGCCCCGGAACATGGAATACGGCTCTTCCTAGAGACCCAGCTACGATCTCCGGTGGAATCTCGTCGAGCATTCCATCCCGCAGGAACCTCAGAAACTCGAACAGACTCGACTTCCCCGAGCCGTTCGCGCCGACGAGCACCTCCAGCGGGCCGAGCTTGGCCTCGAACTCCTTGAATGGCCGAAATCCCTCTATCTTGATCGATTCCAACCGGGGTTGTGGCATTGTATCAGCACCTTCCAGCGGCTGCGCACTGGCAGCATCGTGTCCTACCGACATTCAGTTTACCACTATTGCCGGCTAGTTTCCATCATCGGCACGTGCTCACGATCTGCGAGTTCGAGGATTCAGGGCGCTCGGTGTAGGCCGCCGGTCGAACCGATCTGCGTCGCTTTCTCGCGACTCTCCCGCTCGAATCTCACGTCGCTGCCGGGCTGCGTCATGCTGACGATCTCCCCGTTCGCAAGCTGCGTTGTGATCACCGCGCCGCCCTTCCATGAGTCACGCACAACCAGCGCCTCGGCGGTCTTGCCGTCAACTGTGACCTTCTCGCGCCGGACCGCCTCCAGTGTCCCGGCGATGGCAGTGCACTCAATGCCCTTGTCAAGCGATGCGGTCACGCGCACGAACTCAGCCTGGACCTTGTCTCCCACCTTGAGCGGCAGCGCGCCAACCACGTATTTGCTGCCCGCGAGCGCGATCTGCCGTGCCTCGGCACTGACCGGCACCTCCTTGCGCTGCACCGTCATGCCCGAGGTAGCCCTCAGCGAGGTCGAGTCGGGGCCGTATCTGGCCTCCATTTTTTGCGGGATCGCTTTGGGGCTGTTGGAGCGGGATTCGACGACCTCATATATCCGGCCAAAGTTGTCATCGAGGTAGAGGGTATGCGTGACGTCCTCCTGCATGACTTTGCCGGAGCTGGTGACCTTGATCCGCGCGACCTCAGTCAGGCGATACACGTCCTTGCCCTCGAACGTATCCTGTGCGACGGTCACGTGCACGTAGCCGAACTTCTGCTTGCCGACGTAGATGCCGAGCCAGTAATCCTTCGCCAGGTCGCTTGGCGAGCCGAACAAAGGCCCCGACAGCGCTGCCAGCGCCACCACCAGTGGGATTATCACACGCGATCTCAGCATGGCCGACCTCTCTCCGATACCGCCCTCTACTCGCGAGTATAACCCCACCGCCCCGCCAAGTCAACGCGCGGGTCGCATTCCTGCGCGGCGTGGGGCGCATTCCTGCGCGGCGATGCGGCCTATTCGCGGGCGCCGATTTGCTCCAGCAGCTCGGCCACGGCAGTCTGATCGTACCCCTCTGCCACTTGCAGAGGCGTCGTGCCGTTGTGGGCCTTCGCCGAATGATCCGCGCCGTTGTCCAGAAGGCGCCTCGCAAAATCCGGCAGCCCGAGCTTAGCCGCCCAGTGCAGGCATGTCCATCCGAGCCCGTCTCTTGCGTTGACGTTGGCCCCATGGGCTATTAGAAGCTGAGCGATCTCGACCTCAGCGCCCGCGGCTGCGAGCGTATGGAGCACCGATTCGCCCTCGTAGGTTCTCGCGCGTGGATCGGCGCCATGGGCAATCAACAGCTCGGCGATCGATCCATCGCCAACCTTCACAGCGTTGTGCAGCGGCGAATACCCGGCCTTGACTTTGAGGCGCGCGAGCCGCGGCTTGGCACGAACCATGCTCTCGACAGCGCCCGCGTCACGGCGCAGGATCGCCTGCTGCAGCGCCGTTTCTTCCTGTTCCGTGACGGTCCATTTCCCCAAGAGGCGTCCGATGGCGGAGTTGCCCCGATGAGTGCGTGCACCGTTCGGCGCGCGATCGTGCCGGGCGGCCTCGACCTGCATGAAGGTCATGCCCGAACCCATCACCGGAACCTGGACCGGCCTCCCGTGCTCGTCGAATTGCAGCACATGCTCTTTGCCGGGCGGCCGGTTGGCCGGACCGACCCGGCGTCGGCGGACCCGGCGCGGATCGCCAAAAAGCTCGAGGACGTTCTCGTTGTCGCAGAGCTTCGCGACGGCTTTCGGGGTGCTGCCCGCGGGCAGGTCGACGTGTCTCTCCCATTCGGCACCCGGGCTCAATACGTGATGCGAGGGAGCAGTGGTCTTCGCATCCAGGTCGGCGCCATGGGCCATAAGCGCATAGAAGATCCGCTCCATCGACTCGCACAGAGGGCTGAACCCCATGAGGTCGGTACCAGGCGCCACCTTCGCATAGGGATGAAGCGCCATATAGTGCAGGGCGGTCCTTCCGGTCGAGTCCGAAGCGTTGACGTCAGCCCCGGCCTCAATCAGCGCGACACCAATACCGTCGAAATCGGATACGGTGGCGTCAATCTGTCGGATCAAAGGGGTCAGCCCGTTTTCGTCCAGCGCGTTCACGTCCGCGCCGTGCTGTACGGCAAGTCGGGCAACTGAAGAGTCACTGGTGAAATGCAGAAGCGTGCTCCCGTTCTCCGTCCTGGCGTTCACGTCCGCCCCGTGTGAGATCAGCACTGCGGCCTGCGGCCCGGACATCGCGCAGTGCAGCGGTGTCTCTCGCGACTCGGTGACGGCGTTGATGTCCGCGCCGTTCGCGATGAGCGCCTCCATTATCGCGGCGTCAATGTACCTGGGGTTGTTGGCGGCTTCAATCGCCTTCGAGATGATCAGCTTGTAGCCTTCCTCAATCATCCCGTCCACCGGCTGCGTCCCGGCAGCGTAGTGCAGGGGGGTCCGGCCATCGTTCGTGCGAGCGTTGACGTCCGCACCACGCGAAATGAGCAGTTCCACGAGTTCGAGCTTGCTTCGCGACGCGGCCTCATGCAGGAGCGTTCGGCCCGATTCGTCGGCAGCATTGGTCAGGCTTGGGTCCGCATCAAGCAATTCGCCGACCCTGACTGTATCCCCTGCCCGCACAGCTTGCCAAAGCTCTTCCACTCGATCATCCCCTTTCCCCACAGAACGGGCCCGCGACGTCAGGGCTCGCCGACCTCGCCCCCCAGCAACTCGACCATTCGCTCGGCCGTGGACTGGTCCGTGAACAACTCCGTTACCGCGCGCATGCGGCAGGCAGCGACCAGGGCGGGGGCTTTGCGCGGCCTTCTGCCTATCAGAAAGACTCCTCTCCACTGATCGCGGCGACTTCTCGCGGCGCGCTCGGCCACTGCAATGAAATCCTCCGGCCTCGCCGAAACCACGAGATCACCGAGCAGTTCAGCCAGGTCGAGCGCCTTCTGATCGGAGACTCTGTGTTCGGGATCGTCGATCAGATGGCCGCCAAGATCGCCCACATAGCCGGCATCGCCCAGAGCGCTGAGTTGGTCGTGATCGACCAGATGCGCCATCTTAACCAGCGAACTGGTGGGTTCGAGCGCGCTCATGCCCGTTACTACCGTGTCCATGCGGCTTATGAGCGTATCCTGGTGCTGAACGTCCGCTCGATGGTATCCCTGCCCGAAGACCCTTCGGTAGGAAGCGTCTTCCTCGATGAACTCCCAGATCGCATCCAGCGTCTTCTTCTCGCTCGAGAACTTCTTGGGGATGATCGCCGGCGTGGCGAGACGGCGCGGGTCCCCGGAGTTGAACTTCTCACTTGCCACGCGCGCCAGCCTGTTCGCCGAGCACAGCCACGCCTCCTCATACTCCTTGACCTGCGTCTCCTCTACAGAGAGGTTCCCGATCAGAGGAACGAACGCCAGGTCCGGATTGGCAGACGCCTGCTCCGGCAGACACTCGATCGTGCGGCGGGTGGAATAGCCCCAGTTGATGCCGATCACGATTCGATCACGCTGCGCGGTGCGCCGGCGCTTGCCGAGGGCCTCGAGCAGTCTGGCGGCGGCGACCTGTCCGATGCGGGCGGTCATATCCATCGCGTGCGCTTCGTCGTCTCTCACCTGCCTGTCGAGCACGACCGTCGCCTTGCGCAGGCCGTAGCCGCCCAGGAGTTTCTCCAGTTGATCCTGAAGGTTGACGCACTGCACGCGCTGCCGGTACTCTCGTTCCAGTCCTTCCGGCGCCACGAGCTTGGGCGGGAGCATCCATCCTCTGGATTTGGCGTGCTGCAGCCGCCGCGCCACAGTCGCGCGCGAGAGGCCGGTCATTCGTTCTATGTCCTCGTAGCTCATGTCCAGGTCCGTCGCGTAGTGTGCTACCACCGCGCTCTCGATGTCCAGTTCCGAGAAGCCCTGTTCCGCTTCCGGATCACAGAAGCTGGCGGAGCCGGACGCCATGCCCGCGCTGGGTTCGTCTTGCATTCTGGTGTAAGGTCTCCCTTCGTGAGATTTGGTCTCACAACAACACCAACGATACTACTTCCGCTCCGCCCTCCTGTCAAGGGAGATAGTTCGGTTGTGTGTGTTCAGTTTTCCGGGAAGCTTGTCGTAGGAGGCGTTTCCAAACGCCGATTCCCGGGCACAAGGCCTGGGCATTCGGGTTTTGGAAAACCCTCCTACAGCGGTGCAATTCCCGCAGAACTGAACTCATCCTGTCAAGCTTCGGCCTGGATGCCGGCCACCGCGCGGCAGATGTCGTCAGGCCCGACAACGTCAGCCCCCGCGATCCTGGCAAGGGCGCAGGCCGTATCGAGCAGGTCGATTGCCTTGGCGGGGAGACAGCCGCTCAGTTCCTCCGATGCGCTGGCGCAGAACCGCAGGCAGGACTCCTCGATGTCGAGGCCGTGGTGCTCGCTCAGCCGCGATCTGATGGCCTGGAGTATCTCCACGGTCTCCGCGGTCGTCGGCTCGCAAAGCCGAACCACGTGCAGCCGCCGCCCGAGCGGGCCCGACCTCAGCCGAACAACTCCCGGTGACGGGCACGTTCCGATCATACGAAGTCCCGCATCGGCCGACTTGGACAGCAGCAGGCCGCCCAGGCCCGTCTCATTGATGGCGAGGTCGATGCGGTCCAGGGCGAGAACCATGTCGGGGGTGGACTGCGCCTCGTCGAGAAGGGCCGATAGCGCCGCATCGCGGTCGGACGGAAAGAGCAGCCCCGCGACCAGCGCCGCAACATCGACCGCCACCACCCGCAGCTTGCCGTCGCGCTCTCTGAGCTTGCGTGCAACGGCGTGCACCAGGTTAGTCTTTCCCACGCCCGACTCGCCGACAATCACCGGCATCCTGACCTGTCCCCACTTGAGCACGGTCGCCGCCGCGGAGTTTGTCTCATTCTCGCGGCCGATGGTCACCTCGGCCTCATCGGCGCCCAGCTCGACGCCCACATCGGCCAGCCGGCCTTGATGCTGCGTTGCGTTCGAAATACCCGCCTCGGGCAGTCGAGGCGCGGGCGACTCGAACCCGAGAGCCGCCAGCGCCAGATCGACCACCCGCTGCAGGTCCTGCGTGGTTGTCGGCACGAATATCGCTCGCCACCCGGCCTGGATGGGACCGTCCGAGAACGCTCGAACCAGCGCCTTGTCATCGCCGTGGTATTCGAGGTCATCATCGACGCAGACGAGATACGGCCCGCCCGCCCTGCTCCTGACCAGGATCAGGTTCGTCCGCTCCTTGTTGAAGTAGCGCAGATCGATGGGAACCCCGCGCAGGAGCAGCGTATTGCGGTCGGGGTTGTCCACCCCGATCTCTTTGCTCTGCAGTTTCGATGTCAGTGTCTTATCAAGTCTCACTGTCATTCACCCGCTTGATTCTGCTGACGGCGGACCCGGCGAAGTCGCGCGGCGTGGGCCAGTCGAGCCAGTTCGTCAGCCAGGCTGCCCGGCTCGACCCTCCGGCCGCTTTGCGGGGCCGTCCACTGCTCGGAGGCGGCCCACGGATCGGTAAGATCGAGGGTCCGCCCCGATTCCAGGTCGAGTATGCTCTCCCAACTGCAGTTGTAGCGGTCGGGATCGCCGTGCAGCTTCTTGACGCATTCGCCGCGCACGCGCGCCCGGCCGGCCTCGGGAGGCTCACTCATCGCCGACGCGATGTCGCCGACCCCGTCAACCTGATCGTCCGACGCCCCGGCCTGCTCCATCGCCTCGAACACGCCATCGCCGCCAAGCTGGCCGAACTTGGTGTCTATCGCGAACAGCTCCTCGGTGATGGCAGTCAGCCTGCCGTTCTCAGAGGGCACGGGATTCATCTGCGGCTTGGCGAGCAAGTCCTCTCCGAAGCCGCGCCGAGCCACATGCGCCCGATACAGATTGAGCTTGGCCGCCCAGTCGAGCGTGGCCGCGACCGAGTCCGGCGCGTCGCGCAGCCTCTCCAGCATCGCCCGCCACTGCTCGCAGACCGGCCGCGCCCATTCCGGCATGAAGTCCCGATCGAGATTGGCCTCGATTGTGTCGAGATACCGGCTCTGAATGTCGATTGCGGTGACCATGCCGCCGGCTACCAACGGCACCCGCGCCTTGCACTCGGTGTCCGCGGCGAACGTCCGCATCGCCGCGACCGGCGAGTGGAGCTTGATGCCGTCGCCAGGCCGAAGCCCCGCCTCGATGGCCGCGACTATGAGCGCGGTCACGCCCGTCTTGAGAAAGATCGCCGTCCGCGAGTGCAGACTCTCCCCGGCCAGCACGTGCAGCCTGTGGTAGCCGTTCCCACACAGCGGCTCATCCTTGGTGTGGAAGATGCCGCGGTTGCCGGTCGACGAGTCCGAGATGGTGTTGACAAGGTGCGGCACGCGCGGCGACACCAGAAACGCCAGCCCCATAAAGCAGTTGTCGAACCCGCCGGCGCCGGTGTAGATGATCCTGCTGACCAAGTGGGCAACGATCTGGTCGCACAGAACGCCGCAGTCGGCCTTGTGAAGGTAGCTCTCGTGACAGCCCCAGGTCGTGTGCGTGCCGCTGTAGTCCACATTGCAGCGGAAGAACATCGCCTTCGAAATCGGACCGGGCTGCTTCTCGATTGACCGCACAAGGGAAAGCAGGACCTGTTCGCCGGCCTTGATGTAGCGCACGGCCTCCCAGGGAGTAGTGACCTCGGGCGTGGTCAACTCCGGGTGCAGGCCGCAGTCTATATACAGACACGACCCGTTGCGCAGGAACATCCGCCCGCCGTGCATATCCGGCAGGTGGACGAGTTCCCGCCTGGCCGTCTCGACCAGCCGGCGAATGCACTCGCCCCGCTCCACGGGCCTGCCGTTCGAGGCAAAGCCCGCGTATCCGTATTCACTCTCGAAGCCGAACATTCTCGTGCTCAATGTTACTGCCCCCCTTGCTGGCGCACTCCTCTGTTGAATTCCTGAGCGTCGCCGATCTCGGCCAGGCCGCGGTCGATCGCGTCCAGCCCGACTCGCGCGTGCGCCTGAACCTGTTCTCGATGTCTGGCCCGATTCGCATCCGGGCTGGAGCCCGAACCTGAGTCCGACGGGCCGAAGTCGCGCATTCTCTCACGCAGCATTGTCGTGTCCTCCTTTCGCCAACATTGGTTCGGATTGCGGTTCCGTCGATTGAGCTTCCAACCCGTCCAGTACGACCGAAAGCTCGTGTTTCCGCCGGAACAAGTTTCCGGTCTGGGCCTTGCCGAAGGCAAGTGGATCAGTCATATCGAGCGTGCGGTAGGTATGCCACCAACCGTGCCCCTGCTTTTCCTTGAAGCGGATCGAATCCCAATCGACGCGATCGATCAGCGCCGGCCCCGCCTCGCGAAGCAGCATTGCTCTCGTATACGCCCGCGTATCGTCCGGCGGACGCTTCGTGAACCGCTCGATCTGCTCGTCGGTGACCACTCTCTCCACGGCGTCCCCGCTCTCATAAGCCCAATAGATGCCCTCCTGCGAGTCGAGGCTGGCGTAGAGATGATCCAGCGCCTTGATACCGGGCGAGTCCCAATCCAGGCCGTGACGCTCCATCGCCGTGTCCAGGATCGAGAGCTTGAGCACCCAATCCAGCCGCGTCACGAGGCCCTGCAGATCGCCGGCCTTGAGCTTGAGCAGAGTATCCTCCCACAGATTCAATATCCGGTCCGCGTCCGGCACGACCCCGTCGCACCCTCCGCGCTCGGCGAAGCGCTTGGCGTCTTCGAGGTGCGCAAGCTGCAGCTCCGTCGCCGTTATCATCTTGCCGGACGCCAGCCGGCACGTTGCTTGCAGGCTCGGATCGTGGCTCCAGACTCGCACGGCCTCCACCGGATCGTCGAGTATCAGGCCGGGATTGATCTCCTCCGCCTCGAGCATCGCCAGAATGATCTGCATCACCCCGACCTTGAGGTAGTTCGCGACGTGACAGAGATTGCTGTCGTAGAATATGCAGTGCAGGCGGGCCATGTGATCCTCGCCATTGCGCGACGACCCGCAGAGGGACTCATCGCGCGAGTTCACAATCGGCCTGTTGCACGTCGTCTGCGTGCCGGTCAGCGTCTCGAAGAAATCAGCGCGCTGGGCCAACTGAAACCGCGCCTCCGGCGCACCGTTCTCCGAACCCACCTTGCCCTGCCCGGCAAAGACGATGCTCGACACCTGATAGCCGGCCAGCCAGAGCATCTCGTGCAGCTTGCGATTGAACATGTTCTCCCAGGCGCGACGCGTCACCAGGAAGTTGACGTGGCCACCGTAGGAATGTCCCAGCCCGTCGCTGTTGTTGACCAGGACCTGCACCCTGCGGCCGTCACCGAGCTTTTCGTTGGCTGCGTGCATCGCCTTCCGCGCTATTCGAAGCATGGCGTGCCAGCACGCGACCCACTGCCGCGCGCTCAGCACCTCGGGCAGGCACAGCTCCAGATGATCCAGGTCGATGTAGGCGCAGCCGCCGTTGCAGGCCAGGAACTTGCGGCCCCAGTCCTGCGAGTTGTAGCTCGACCGCGCCCCGTAGCCCTGCTCGTTCCAGCGGTCGCCATAGCTGACCACGGGCTGATAGCTGTAGGAATAGCCGCCGGAGAGGCCGTCGATCTCGCGCAGCAGTGCCCGCGACGCCTCATGGCCGGTCCCCGACCCGCGCTCCATGCCGACGATGAAGTTTCCCAGTTCGATGTCGCCCCCGCAGAGCTTGGGCAGCCGAACCTCAGGCCCATCTGATATATCTATGCTCATGTGAGACCTTTCCGCCTGCCGGCTCCACCGCAACCACGTCCACGTCTTGCGGCAGGTCATCGAGATAAGCGTGAACGTTGCGCGTCGTCAGGGTGGACGACAGCCGTGCGATCGCATCGCGCAGCGCGCCCTCGGCGTCCGTCGGCCGGATGCCGACCTCACCGCCCTGGTACTCCCGCACGGCCGCGCCCCTGCATGCCGCGCGGCATATCTGCTCGAAGAGCCGCCCGCTGGCCAGCTCGCGCGCGGACACCGTGCGCCTCTTGCCGTCACGGAACCGCAGCGTGCACAGGTCGTTGTCTGCGTTCGGCGAGTACAACTGCGAGACCATCGTCTCGATAATCGCCTCGCGGGTCTCTCCCGGCGACATCCCGTTGGAGTGGTAGGGCATCGAATCCGGCATGTGGATGTCGAAGATCGCCCTCGCGCCCCTCATATCCGGCCTGCCGACCGGGATCTCGATATCGGAAATCCGCGCCAGCAGGGCCGGGTCCACCAGGTCCTTGCGGTTCGTAGCCGATACCAGCGCCAGTTGCCCGCGGCTCTCGAACCCCTGAAGCTCCGCCAGGAACGCAGCCAGGAACCTGTCCGCGTGATGGCCGGTGGCGCCTCCCCGAATCCGCCCTATGGCCTCGATCTCATCGAAAAACGCGACCGCGCAGCCGTCTCCGGCCGCCTCGCGCAGCCCCTTGAAGAAGTTGCGGATGTTGCTTTCCGTGTCGCCGACATACATCGACTCCCACTGCCCCGGCTTGACCACCGCGAACTTGCACTTCTTGTTGCTCAACCGGCCGATCTCCGCCGCCGCGACCCGAGCCATCAGAGTCTTGCCGCAGCCGGGCGGCCCCACGAGCAGAACCGTATCGTGCGCGCCCAGCCGGTAGCGCTTGGATATGTCGGGAGCGACGAGCGAGATCGTCAGCGCCCAGAGCAGCTCCTGCAGGCAGCGGTCCTGCCCGCCCACAGCCGAGACCGGCACATCCGGCGTATCCACGAGCAGGGAGCTCGAAACCGAAGCCGACTGCAGCTTCTCGCAGACTGTGAATGAGGCCCTGTCGAACAGCACCAGGTCGCCGCCCTTGAGCTCGACACCTTTGAGCGGTCCGATCACGTCGGCCACGATGTCCTCGTCGCGATACCTTATCAGCGCCCGCGCACGGTCGGACTCCCCGACGTAGTGATCGAACACCGCCGTCTCGCCCGCCTCCGGCGTGCAGTCGTCCGACCGCTCGACTATGGCCGTGATGTCGCCGGTGACGAAGACCACGTCGCCAAGCTCCAGCGATCCGGTGAGCAGGCTGTCCCCCGCCGCGACGAGATGCTCAGCGCCTCCGCACCTTATCTGAGCGTAGCTGCCATACGAGGGTACTCACGAGGCGCAGAAACCGCGCCACGCGCCAGGGCGGGGCGGTCAGCTTCTCCAGCGACGTCTGCAGTTGCTCGATGCTGCCCCGCGCGTCAACAAGCGACCGGCGGCTGCGATCGATGCTCTCCACGAGCATGTTCATCACGGCGCCGGCGAACTCGGGAGACTGCGCGCAGAGCTGCTGCACGAGCTGCTGCTTCTCGGCGATCGACGGCGCCTGCTCGCCCACATCGAAAACACGGTTCATCTCAGATACTCTCACCACTATTTCCCTCCTGCGCCCTGCCGCCCACGGCGGCGTTCTTGCGCGTCACGGCAAACCCCCGCTCCACGATCAGTCCGCGCCGCCAACCGAACACGTTCCAGCCAACGCTCCAGTCACCATGCCGCGTCGGCGTGTCGCTGACCACCAGCCCAATGTTGTAAGCCGCCGAGAAGACCGTACGGTGCACCGAGCAATCGCTTACGCTGAAGAACCGGCCGGTTCCCGACGCCTCCTCGGTCTTGCGCTCCTGCCAGTGGCGGACCGGATGCGAATGCCACCAGCCCAGCCATATCTCGTTGTTGGCCCTCCCGGCGATCTCGGCGCGTATCGCCGTCCACGCCTCCGGCGTGAAGCCCAAACTTGTTAGTCCCGACTGCGCCAGCGTCGCCGGCGCCTGGCCGGTCACCTCCGCGAACACGCCCGAGTCCGGATCGCGCCGCAGGTGCCCGAGCAGCACACCGCCCGTCTCCGAAGCGCCCGCGGTCCGCATCAACGCTGCCGTCTCTATCATCACCTGCCGGCTGATGACCACCGGGTAATCATCCTCGCAAGCCGGCCCGAACTCGACGCCCCCGTCCAGGCAGCTTCTCAGAATCGCCCTCGCTGATCTCGATCCGCGGCGCGGCGTCTTCGACCTCGACCACCATCCCGGGTCGCTCTCCCGCCGAGTCGTCCTCGGCGGGATAAGCGAGCACCCGGTAGAGTAGGTCATCGCCTGCTTTCAACGCGCCACTGGCGACGAGTTGCGATCCGGCCCGCCGGGCCTGTGCCGCCAGATAGGTTATGTCGAAGTCACAGGCCGTTTCCGCGCGGTTTGGCCCCGACAGGGACACCTTGAAACCCGCCGCGTATGGCTCGCCGGCCTCTTCGTCCCAGACCGGTTCCACTGCCGCCTCGGCCCAGCCCTCGCAGGCGGCCGACGGATCCTTGCGCAGCGCCTCGAAGCCGGTCCACTCGCACGCCGGCTGCCAGTCGGGTGAAGCAATCGCTCGACCGAGCGGACCACCGTCCGCGCGCAGCAGATCGAAGTAGTAGCGGAACCTGCTTGTTGTACGCATCGCGCTTTCTCCTCGGCAGCAAGTCATTGTCATGCTGAACTTGTTTCAGCATCCACGCGCAAGCCCTGAAACGCGTTCAGGGCGACACATCGGCACCGGCATCGATATTGGGCTGGAGAACCACGCGGTCTCCGCTCTGGAGAGCCTCGCCGACGGTCTCCGACGAACCCAGATGCCGGCCTTCCCTGTCGTGAAGGCCCTGATAAGCGATGGGCCTTCCCTCTGAGTCATTGGGTGGCAGGTTCAACTGCGAAAGCACCCCGCCGATCGCCTCGCCGATCGTGCAATCGACCGGCAGGCCGCGGGCCCGGACCATCTTCTGGCCCGACGTGTCCGAGAACTCAACCACATCCAGGGTAGCAGCCGTCTTACTCACGGTCGTTCCTCCTTTCCGCCTCTAGGGCCGTGATGTCTGCTGATCCCAGCCGGTAATGGCCAGGTAAGCATCCGCAACCGCGGCATCCTGCAGCACCCGCGCTTCGTTGGCGCAGAGCCGGCAGGCCACGGACAATGCCTTCAACCCGCAGTCCAGATCGCCGGCGGGCGGCTCGTGATCGTAGACGACCTCGAATCCGACGGTCAGCCACCTCGACTCCGAGTCCGCAACAGCGGTGGGACGTGCAAGATAGACCATCCAGCTCGCCGAAAGCAGCATCAGCGCAATCGCCAGCTCGCTGCGCTTGCCGAGCTCTTCGCTGCGCAGAACCGGGACGAACGTCACGCACGCCGGCGTGGTTCGTCACAATCGCGTTCCACGCCTCGCCGCGAACGTCGAGCGGCACCGACACGCCCTCGCCGCGCGGCTCGCAGTTCCAGCCCGCCTCCCCGCACAGCCCGGCCAGATCAGTAGGCGGCGCGAGCGCGTCGGAGTCGAGGGGACGGGACTCGCGACGCGCTCGCGACTTGCCTGCCCTGCACACCATATCCGCTGCATCCGGCAGCGCCGCGCAGATCGATCCGATCCAAATACCCAGGGCCTCTTCCTGCGTCACCACCACGTCCGCCCGGACGTACCAGGGACCGCGTGCGGGGCCGCAGCGCGGACCGCAGCCCTGCGGGCAGCAGCGCATTGCACTCCAGCAGCGCGATGCCGTCGCTCTCCAGACTGGGGCCCCGGCCGTCGAGCGACGCCTCGAAGCTCACGAAGTCGTCCGCCAGCGAGACCTCCACCGGCAGGTCCGGCCGCTGCGGCAGCATCATCTTCCATCTGCCCGGCCCGGCCTGCTCCACCTCAGCCGCCGCCGACAACAGCGCCTTCTCGACCTCCATCGTCTTTGCGTTGCCAAAAACCGCGCCCATCTCACTTGACCTCCGCCGCCTCGACCTTGAAAGTCACCGCGCGCCGCTTGAGCGGCCGGGTATCGACGGGAAATAGATTCGTGTTCGCGCGCGCCCACCTGCAGGCGTCGTGATTGAGCGCGTCGTACTCGTTCATCGTGACCTTCTGGTAGGTGATGACCGCGTAAATCCGGTAGATCAGCTCCACCAGCGGCGTGCCCGGCACGACCGGCCCGAGGCACACAAACGGCGGCTTGATGTTCGGATGCCAGATGCTGGGCGGGGTCAGCCAGCACACGACCCCGTACGGATCGGCCGTGCGCAGGTAGTCGTCGGTGAACGTTATCCCAACGTTGAAGCCCTCCGCGCGTGCGACCTCGCCGCCGACCTGTATAAGTCCCGCGCACCGAAACTCCGCGCGATACTGCTGGTATGGAGCATTGCCGATGGGGTACAGGGTCAGCAGATCGCTTGCCGCCGCCAGCGCCATACCCTCCGAGTGCTGGGTTTCCAGAAACCCCTGCAGGATCAGATCGTTGTTTGCCATTTCGCGCCTCTCTCTCCCGATGCTTCACAATTCCAGATGCAGGTCCCGTCCGGCCGTCCGAACGGTGACTATGTCACCCGCCCGCAGGCCGAGTCTGCCGAGACTGCGTCCCAATTCTTCTGTAGTGACGCGACAGGGATCGACCTCGCGGACCCGGTCGAACCCACCCGCGACCATCCTCTCACCGCACCCGCACGTAACGAGCCTGCCTGGAAGCCTTTCCGGCAGCCCGAACACCTCGACACTCGACCCGCACCCCGGACACGTCAGCCTGCGCGCGAACGTCTTTCCAGGCGCCGTCAGCGTCATCGGTCCGTCCGCGCCGGCGCGCCTCGCGGCTTCGAACAGGCCGGCAAGCGTCAGACCGTGCGAGTCGCTGATGCTTACCACATCCCAGACGGCATGATCGAAGCGGCAGCGGTCGTTTCGGGCAAACGACGTAACGTAGTGCTTGCTTGTGGATGCGTCGATCAGTATCTGCCTGCCCACGGCCGTGGGATCGAGCCCGCCGTCGAGCACCTTCCCGCCCTCAATCGCCTGCAGCGACGCCGCCAGTGCCCCCAGACTCGCGGGCGCATTCGTTGCCGCCGATTCGGTTCCCGACCCACAGGGATAGGTCTGCTCGAGGACCGCGTAGTCCCGCTCATCCCACCCGCACTCCAGGCACGCCCCTCCGAGCCGCGGCGCGTAGACGTTCACCCGCGCAAGCATCCCATCCGCCCGCACTCCCGAATCGATCCACGGCACGCCCAGCCGCCAGGCCACCTCGTTGACGTATTGCCGCGCCGCCCGCGAGTCCAGACATGCGAATATCACGTCCACCCGCAGCCGGCCCATCGGCACGTTCCTGACATCATCGTGTACCGCCTCGACCACCAGCTCCCGCCCGATCGCGCGCAGCCGCCGGGCCTGCGCGCGCGCCTTGGAACGGCCAACGTCGCGGCCGTCGATGAGCTGCGACTGGGTGTTCTTCGGCTCGTACGCGTCCTTGTCGATGAGGACAATCCTGCCGACGTCGGGCCTTCGCGCGACAAGAGGCGCGAGGTGCGAGCCGATATTGCCCAGCCCTATCACGGCGGCGCTTCTTGTTGGCACGGCAGGCGCTTGCATTTCAGCAGCCCTCCGGTACCCAGGAGTAGCTGTCGCTGTCCGTCGGGTGCTTGCACCCCGCGCACGTCTTGGAGTAGCTCCAGCAGGGGTATTCTTCGGTCGCGTGGTGCCACAACCCGCATCTCGGGCACCGCACGGACGGAGTCCCGGCCTCCATCTCCCCCGTGCAGCGGGCGCACCGAATTCGCCTGTCGGCGATTTCGACAAACGGCTCCACTCTGGCAGGGCTCTCGCCTGTATAATAGAGCCGTGCACGCCGCCTGGCCAGGTAGATCTCGTCCCTGTCCCGCAGCACGTGAATGCCGAGCGGCAGAGGATGGCCGTTTACGTAGGCGCCCGCCTCGGAGCCGACCACGAGCACGGGCTGCCCTGTGACGGGCGAAACCATCAGAAAGGCGCCCTGGTCTGGGCACCGCGCCGCATTTCGACTTGCCTCCGGTATCGCACCCGACTTGAGGCAGCCGTCAAGAGGAACAATCGTCCATGAGCCGTTGTTTTCGATCCAGAGTCCCGCCATGATTCTCACCCTCTGTCTGCTGAGCCAGGCAGTGAATATGAGACGATACATCATCTCATGAGCCGATGCACGAGGATACCATGCTCGGCTGGTCTTGTCAACACCTTGCTCCAGAGTTTTTCTCACTTTTTCTGTAGGGACGCGGCTTCGCGTTTGCCCCAGCTTTCTGCTATCATAGGGGCGGGAGAATCCGACCGTGGGATCTCGCTCGATCACCTACCTGCGCCTCTCGATAACGGACGGCTGCGACATGCAGTGCAGCTACTGCAGGCCGCGGGATGTCGCCGCGACCACTAGCTTGCCTCTGTCGGTCTCCGAGATAGCCTCCCTCATGCGAGCATTCGCCGCCAACGGGGTCACCAAGGTGCGACTGACCGGCGGGGAACCGCTGGAACGGCCGGATGTGATCGAGATCGCCGGGGCCGTCGCAGACACACCAGGCATCGAGACCGTCGCCCTGACCACCAACGGCATCCGTCTGGCCGAGCTTGCGCCTGACCTGGCCCGCGCGGGCGTGCAATACGCAAACGTCAGCCTGGACAGCCTCGACCCCGCCACGTTTCAGCACATAACCGACCGCGGCTCGCTCGGCGCAGTTCTCAACGGCATCGACGCGATCATGAGATTTCGACAATCGCCGGGATGGCGGCCGCGCTGCCGGTCGAGGTCCGGTTCATCTCGGCCGCATGCAGGAGATCACCGAGCCGCCGAGAAAGCTGTTGGTGGATGCGGCGGGATTGGAGCTGGTAGAGATGGCCGAATCGAACTGGTGCTGCGGCGGCGCGGGTTCGTACAACCTCAGCCATCCTGACATGTCTCGGCAGATTCTCGCCCGAAAGATGGATCGCATCCAGGCGACCGGCGCGGACATCATCGCCACCGCCTGCCCCGCCTGCATCATCCAGATCGCCAGCGGCTCGCGTCGTTCGGCTAACCCGCGGCCAGTCCGCCACGTGGTGGAACTCCTGGCCGAGCGATGTAGGCTCGGATAGACGCGCATGGAGGACGTAATGCCCAAAGACATTCTCATTCTCATGACCGATCAGCACCGCCCGGACTGGGTGGGCGCGCCTTGGGTCCGCACGCCGAACCTGAACGGCCTCGCCGCCGAGGGCGCGACCTTCACGCGCTGCATTACCTCGTCGCCGCTCTGCATGCCCGCCAGGGCCTCGTTTCTGACCGGGATGTATCCCCACAACCACGGCGTGTGGAACAACAACGGCCGCACGCAGGATACCGGCGAGACCTATCTCCATCCCCTGCGCGCCGCCGGCTACCGCACTTGCCACGTCGGCAAGAGCCATCTGCACCCTCACGGCTTCGGCAAGGATCTGCGCTCGGAGGAACCCTACATGCGCGCGCTGGGCTACGACGATGTGCTCGAATGCACCGGCCCGCTCTCCACGCAAAACACCAAATCCATCCTGACCGACTTCTTCGAGGCAAACGGCATCTACGAACTCTTCCTCGACGACTACCGCAAGCGCCGCGAGGTCGGGTGGGACGTCGCCCACTGGCCCTCTCCGCTGCCCGACGGCAAGCACGCCGACGATTTCATGGCCCAGACCGCGGTGGACTACATCTCAGGCTCCGATACATCGCAGCCGCTGTGCCTGTTCGTCGGCCTCGGCGGCCCGCACAACCCCTGGGACCCGCCCGCACGGTTCGACACCTATCGCTCCGAAAACATGCCCGCCGCGCTGCCCCGCGATGCGGCTCCCGACTGGCTCTCCGGCCCCGCTCTGGAGCATCACGAGCGGATGATGGGCTGCAATACAGACGTGACATCCGAGCAGCACGCGCGCAGCCGGGCGCTGTATTCGGCCAAGGTCGAGCACGACGACCACTGCATCGGGCGCGTGCTCGAAGCGTGGTACGCCGCCCGCGGTCGCGACACTTGGGTGCTGTTCTGGAGCGATCACGGCGAGATGCTCGGCGACAAGGGCCGCTACCACAAGCAGGTCTTCTACGACGGCGCCGTGCGCGTGCCCGTGATCCTGCGCCCGCCTGCAGGTTCCGCGCCGGTCGAGTGCGGCGGACTGATCGGCACGACCGACCTGACCGCCACCATCCTCGACATCGCCGGCTGTAAGCCAAGCCCGAACGTATTCGGCCGGTCCGTCCGCCCCGCGCTGGAATCGCCCGAGGACGTCGGTTCGCCGATCGCCGTCAGCGAGGTCGGAAACCGCACGATGGTCTTCGACGGCCGCTATAAGCTCACTCTCAACGCCACCGGCGACGCCCTGGATCTCTTCGACACCCAGACCGACCCCACCGAATCCATCAACCTCGCCGGCTCACCCGATGCGTCCCAACTCACCGCCCGCCTCACACGCGACCTGCTCGACTTCCTGCTCCGCACGTCCTACCGCCAACACCGGGAGGTCAACGGCTGACACGACCCCCGCTCCGTGGGAACATCCGCCCGCCCGGTTTCGTCAACCACATATCGCCGGTCTGTCGTTGACAACCGGGCGGTTCCATGCCCAGCCCATGCAGTAAGCTCGTAGTTCCAGAGCTACTTCTCCCGATAGCGGAGGTAGTCTTATGGTCCGGCAAACGAGCAGTACCCGGAGAATCGATCTCCGGCTTCCGCACGGCGCGGTTGTGCCCATGTTCACTTTGTACCCCCCGTCACATCTGCCGCATCATCACCGCGGTCTCCCTGCCAACGTAGCGTATCCGTCTACCGATGACGCTACATACTATCGAAAGGGGAAAGGGCATTGAGGACTTGCAGTTGGATTCTGATACTCCTGGCCACAATGTCACTCGGTTCGGCCCCGGCGGTTTCGGCCCATTACGGCACAATACCGGCCAGTCCAGGCCCACTTAAGCCAGTTTGAGCCGATTTAGGCCCGTTTCCCCTCCTCTCCCTTCAGCCCCTCATTCCCCCTCAGCGCCTCAGCGATCCCTTCCCCAATTTTCAACTTTCGACTTTCAACTCAGAAAGGTGTTGACAACCACCAGTGAACGTGGTATACTCCCATGCTATGCATACTTCCATGCCAACAAGCGTCTCCTGCCGGCTCGAAATTCCGAACATCACACTTCGGACATCAAGATGTTAGATGCAAGAACAAACTCATTCCACCCCCGATCCACGAGGGAATCCGACCCCTCCCAAGCGTGAGTTTGTTCGTTCCAAATCCCGACCGACGACCGACGACCGAGGACTGATCACCGATGACCAATGACACACCAACCTACCTCAAAGCCTGCGAGCAGCAGTACGGCGCCGACCCGCGCGGAGCGGCGCTGGCGTGGTTCAGAGACGCCAAATATGGCCTCTTCCTGCACTACGGCCTCTACTCCGTCGATGCCCGGCATGAGTGGGTGCGGTCCCTGGAGAGGATCGCCGTCGCCGACTACGCCAAGCTCGCGGACCGCTTCACCGCCGACCGCTTCGACGCCGGCTATATCTGCGACCTGGCGCTGGACGCCGGCATGAAATACGTCAACATCACCACCCGCCACCATGACTTCCTTCTGCCTCTTCGAAACGAAGCAGACACCCTTCAACAGCGTCAATTCGCCCGCCCGCCGCGACCTCATCGCCGAGCTGGCCGAGGCCTGCCGCGCCAGAGGACTCGGGCTCTTCTTCTACTACTCCCACGGCCGCGACTGGAAACACCCACACGGCCCGCGAAACGAGGACTGGGGCAGCGCTCCCCGACCCAAATACGATCCGCCCGACCCAGCCTACGCGACCGACCCCGACTACGACCTCGGCAAGTATGTAGACTTCGTGTCCGCCCAGAATCACCGAGCTGCTCACCCAATACGGCCCCGTAGCCGGAATCTGGCTCGACGGCCGCGGGGTGCCCATCTCCGGCGACTGGTCCAGGTTCAGGCTGACCGAGCTCTACGCGATGATCCACGAACTCCAGCCCCAGTGCCTGATCTCCTACAAGGAGGGCGTCACCGGCGCCGAGGACTTCCGCGCCCCCGAGTACAAAGCGACAGAGGCCGACGACAAGCCCATCGAGATCTGCGCCACCATGTTCCCGGACAAGTGCTGGGGCTACTCAGCGGAGTTAATACATCAGAGCAAGACCGCCGACGAGGTCTGGGAGATGATCCGCCGGGCACGCGAGCGAAACGCGAACCTTCTGCTCAACACCGGCCCGTGCGGAAACGGCAGCATACATCCCATCCACGACCGCCTCCTGCGCGAGGTCGGGGCGCGTCTGCAAAAGGAGGGATTTCCAGGCCAGTGATGCCGCTACCAGACCGTGAAGCCGCCGTCGATAACGAGGTTGTGACCGGTGCAGTAGCTGGCCGCCTCCGACGCCAGGAACACCACCGGCCCCTTCATCTCCTTGCCGTCGATGCCCATGCGTCCCATCGGCGTCGCGTCGGAGTAGGCCTTGACGAACGCCTCCGGCTGTTTGCGGAAGAACCCGCCCGGGCTGATGCAGTTGACCCGGATGTTGTAGCGCGCCAGGTAGACGGCCATGTCTCGGGTCATAGCGATCACCGCGCCCTTCGCGGCCTCGTAGTCAACGGTCGAGCCGCCCATGTCGGTGCCGTCGTAGACGCGGCGGTCCCGGCCGACAATGCCCGCGATCGAGCCGATGTTGATGATGCAGCCCCGTTTGGCCGGGATCATCGCCTTGGAGACGACGCACTTGCTGCACAGGAACGTGCCGTTGAGGTTGATGTTGAGCGTGTGGAGCCAGTCTTTGTAGGGCCTGTCCTCTATCTGCGCGGTCTGGGGGGTGCTGAGCACGTTGCCGGCGTTGTTGACCAGTATGTCGATGCGGCCATACTCCGCCAGGCATGCGTCAACAGCCGCCTTGACCTGCTCCTCGTCGGACACGTCGAGCTCCAGCGGCAGCACGCGGCGTCCTGTATCGGCCGCGAGCCTGGCTGCGGCGTCCTTCGCGTTCGCCAACTCCCGCGACGTGATCGCGAGGTCGGCTCCGGCCTCCGCCAGCGCGAGCGCCATGTCGAAGCCGAGGTTCCGCGCGCCGCCCGTCACCAGCGCCACCTGTCCCGTTATGTCGAAGAGCTCTCGAATGTGAGGCGATTCGGTCATGTGTTCCTCCTATGTGTCATCCTGAACTTGGTTCAGGATCCACTGCGCCTGGATGCTGAATCAAGTTCGGCATGACAGAAGCGCTCGATGGCGGCTGCTATCTCGTGTCGGGCCGAGAGTATGACCTGCGGGTCGGTCGTGAAGTCGGTCAGCGACTTCACGACACGGCTGTCCACGGCGAGCAGCTTACGCGCCTCGGCGACGTCCTTGCCCCTAGCGTGTTCGGTCAACTCATTGAGCAGGTATGGGTCCTCGTAGTCCTCGATCCCGTCCCGGATGCATTCGAGCCGGATGCTGCTCAGCGGGCCGTTCGGGCCGGGGTAGATGAGCTGTCCGTCGCCGTTGTAGTCGTCGAAGGTGAACGCGTTCCACGGCCCCGCGGGCCAGCGATTGGGTCGTTTGCGATTGCTCTCCCAGTTGTTGACGGCGTAGTAGAGGAAGCCCGGGACGTGGTACTTCCAGTTCATCCAGAAGAGCAGGCGGGCATCGGCGGCGGGATAGTCGGTGAACCAGTTCGCATACGGGTGCGCCGGCACGCAGCAGATGTACCACCAGACCTGATCGCCGTCCTTGACATAACGCGCGGCGTTCTCGGGAACGAAGTTGGCGGTCAGCGGGCACCAGATGTCCACGCAGCCCTTGAGGTCGGCGTTCGGCGCGACCGTGCACATCCGAGGCACATCTGGATAACGCTCGTGAATCCAGCCGTATGCGGCCTTGAGGTCGGCGTAGTGGTCGGGTTTGACCTCGTCGAAGCCGTAGATGTAGCCCTTGCTCCACCAACCATGCTCTTTGAGAAACGGCTCATACTCCTTGAGCGTACTGTCCAGATCGTCCAGACGCCGCTGGTCATAACTGCCGATGCTGCCCAGGTTGAAGGCGTTCAGGCCGCGCTCCATGCACGAAGCCATGTCCTCGCGATTGGGTGATGGCGTGGGGGAGTAGATGTTGGATGGGCTGATGCGGTGCGCGAGCAGCAGTTCCTGGCACGCGCGCCGCATCTCGTTCGCTTTGTCGCCATACCACGCGCCGACCTGCCATTCGTGCAGGGCGAAGGCGGTCTTGAGGTGAGTTTCATCGGTGAGCGTAAAGCCCCAGACCTTCACCTCGATGGGCAGCGACGCGGTGGGCGCGTTGGCGGGCTTCACGGTGATCCTCCCGCGGTAGAGTCCCGCCGGCACGTCCTTCGGGCAGTGGACGGTGATCCAGACCGGCTGGAACCGGCCGCGCGGCACGTCGAACGGCGCCATATCCATCAGCGGGTCGGGATACCAGCCGGCATAATCGACCTCGTAGTGCGGCTTGTGGGTCTCGACCCAGTCCACTCGATTGAGCGTGACGCGCTCCGCCGGGATCACGGCGTCCGGCCCGGCGAGGTCGCAGATGGTCACCTGCACGCCCTTGAGGTTGCGGCTGTAGGCGTCGATGACGACCTGCGCCGATTCATATTCGTTCCGCGCAAGCTCGATTCGGGCCGGAACGCCGACGGGGCCGTCGAAGGGTCTATCTCGCAGCAGCTTCCGCAGCGGGGTCTCGCAGCCGAGCACGTAGCCGCGGCCGGCTGTGTCGGCGCATTCGGCGCGAAGCCGCAGTGCGCGCAGTTCCAGACCGTCGACCTTGTCGCCAAGCACAGCCCATGCCGCGTTGTCGCCCTGGGCTGCGACTGCCGAATCACGCGCGGCGCCGATGTCTTTGAGAAGAGCGTCCCGCTCGGACGGCAGCCGCTTCTGCGCGCTGGCGATGGATTTGAGGCGATCGAGGCGGACGAGGTGATCGGGGATGCGGCAGATGGCCGGGGGCGTGCGGAGAAGAAGGGCACCCGATGCGTCCTTGACGGCTACGCTGAGCAGATGCCGGCCCTGGCATGGGAAATCGAGGCTGAGATCGTAGCTATGCGATCCCGCCTTGGCGGGCAGCTTCCGCGACGATACCTCTCGCCCGTCGCACGGCGCATGCACGGTAAGTTGACTTGCCTTCGCGCCGGAGACGTTCACCACAATGGGATACTTGCCTGGAGAGGCGATCTCGGCGACGGTCGCGGAGAGCACGGGCGAGTTCGACGTTCCGAACACGATCTCGCCCCAGCGGTCCGGCTCGTGGAAGCTCGTTTGCACCGGCGACCAGGCGGTCAGCTCGGAATGCGGCAGCTCGTGGCGGCAGAAGTCGGCGCCCCAGACCGTGCCCGGCTTCGGCGCGGCGAGGCCCATCGATGCGAAGGGAACCGCGACAAGTATCCGCCACTGCCCAGAGCGTGTTTCGGGATTTGAATGCAATGGAAATCCCGAAGCACGCGCCTGCCATTCGCCGTTCCACGAGTCGGGGTTATCGACGACGTCTTTGCTCTCGTACTTGCCGCCGACCGCGCTGGCGCAGAGGTGGAAGTAGTGCTTGAGGTCGTGTTTGGTGTCCAGCAGCACGGTGACGGAGTCGTCCCGCCAGACCTTGTCGTCGTGCTTGGGATACTGGCCCGCGAGCTGGTCCATGTGTTCTTCGTGGCAGGTGAAGGCGGCGTAGAGGTTGGCGTCGTCGTATGCGAGCCTAACCTCGGTTGCCTGAGAAGGCAGGCTATAGCCTCTGTAGTCGCGCAGCGCGGCAATCGAGACGGGCATCTTCCAGAGCTGGGCCGCGGCGGAGTCGATGCCGCCCGCGCGCGCGGGGAGCTTGCGGACGGTCACGACAGGCGGCGTGAACGCCTCCTGCGCGGCCCACGCGGCGCCTTGCAGCAGGAACAATGCAACCAGCGCAACGACTCGTGGCAGAGGCTTATATCTCCAGGCCTTAATGAATTGAACGGTCCTCAATGCAGGCATTGCCAACTCAGCCCTGCTTCGTTGGCGTCCCCTCTCACGAGAGGAACACCGGGAGCCTGTGCGCAGAGCAAGACAATGATACCATGTGGGAGCGTGAATGGAGCCTGCGGAACGCAAATCCGGAAACCGGCGGGGATGACGGCCCCGGCGAACCCCCGGGGCCGAATCGATTGTCGCGCGAGCTGTTCATCCGCGCCTCCGCCTACGCATCACCGCGCCGAAGCCGGCCAGGCCGGCGAGGATGGTGGCGGCAGACGAGGGTTCGGGGACGAATGTGACGGTAATGTCATCCGCGCAGAAGTGGGCCAGCGCGTCGGTTGTCACCGGCTTGAACTCCACCTCACTGATCCCCTGGGAGGAATCGATGTGTACGTAGATGTTGTCCCACGCTCCGACGCTGTCGCCGATCGTAGCCCAGACGACCGGATTGTCGAGGCTCAAGTGATACCCGATCATCTGCAACACCACGCCAGGCTGGGTACTGAAGTAGCCGCCGACAGAGGACGCGAAAATGTTCCCCTGCGGATACGTCTTGAAGATCATGCCGTACCAATTGCTCACGTATCCGGGATAACTCCACATGAGCACATTACTACCGGAGTGTGGCAGCCCCCAAGTCGAGCCTGTATGGTCAATGGCATAGAATGATGGATCGATCCCTATGCCATACTGGATGCTGTAGTACCACCCCTGGTATCGTTCCCTGCGGTACATCGTCGAATGTCAGCGTGACAGCACGTCCCGCCTGACTCAGCAAGACAAGCAGAACCAAACATACCACAAATGCCGTGATCCTCATCTTCATTCCTCCTATTGGCTGAGACAATAGAGCCGACGCCCGCTGCCGTTTCCGACGACAACAAACAGGCAGTCTTCGGCAGCGGCCGGCGACGACTTGATCGACGGGTACGCAAGATCCTGGCTGAAGTCATACACCAGAGTCTCGGACCCGTCCGTGATGTCAAGCGCGTACCAGAGCGCCGCTCTCCGTTGCGGCAAACAACGTCCCGGTCGGGACACTTACCAGCGGCGAACTCCACACGGGCGCGGCACCCAGGTTGGTTACCCAATCCCCCGATGTGAAGGCGTCTGTGTCTATGCAGCAGACATTGCCGCTGTGTGTCCCGAAGTACAGCTTCCCGTCCCAAGCCGCTGCCGTCGAGTCAATGTGGGTGCCTGCACCGGTGTAACTGTAGGGGTTCGGTTCTACAGGCCCAGTATCGCCGTCGGCTATACGATACATTCGGTGTTCCGGAATCTGGATGGCGCTTGCGAAACGGAGATCCCGAGACCGCCGGGTTGGCAGGGGGACCGCGGTGATGATGCGGGATATGTGACGGGGGGGGGTACAAAGGTGAATGCGGGCGCAACCGCGCCGTGCGGAAGCCGGAGATCGATGCTCCGGGTACTGCTCGCTTGCCGGACCATGATACTACCTCCGAATCACGAGAAGTAGCTCTGGAACTACGAGCTTACTGCATGTGTAGCATGCATCCACGCGGTTGTCGACGACAGACCGGCGATATGTGATTGACGAAACCAGGCGGGCGGATGTTCCGGACGGGCGGGGGCGGCAGCTACTTTGGCGACTGAACCTTCGGCGCAAGCTCGGCGCAGCGTTTGGAGATGGTCGATTCCAGGTCGGGTTTGCCGGTGAAGATCAGCATTTGCGCGAGCTTGAGATCGTTGATGTCGAGCTCGAAGGCTCCTGTGCCGGCCACGCGCGCCGTTACGGGCTTGACGCCGTCGCAGTCGAACGCGAATACGTGCCCGGCGCGCATCCACGGCGGCGCCTTGAACGTGATCCTGGACTTGGCAATCGGCACGTAGACGGTTCCGGCGCGGTCGGAGGCGAGGTCCTGGTTGATGAGAAGCACGATGGCGGTGTCGGTCCCGCAGAGCAGCGTGCGCGCCATCAGCCAATACGGCTTCGCTGAGACGAACGGATCGGTACTTCGCTCCCGGCGCGGCGGCGGCGCAGGAATCGGCCAGCAGCGGCTCAAGCGAGCGAGCCTCCACGTTCAGCCGCGCCAACTCGATCATCAGCGCGCGCGCTTCAGGTTCGTTGGAGCCGCAGCCGTGGCATTCGCCGTAGGGCGCAAACCACCAGTAGGATATGCCCTTCGCGCCGGCGGCCAGCGAGTAGTAGAACTCGATTCGCTTCTCCTCGGGCGTGGGGAAGCGGAAATCGCCGATCTTGTCGCGATAGGAAGTCGAGTTGAGAATGACGTGGGTCGGGCGGGGCTCGGAGGCGAAGCGCGTGATGTCGGCGGCGGCGAGCACGTAGTAGGGATGCGTGGAATCGCCGAGCTTGTGCGGGTGCTTGCGATAGGCCGTGATCAGGACCTCGGGGTAGTAAGGGTCGAGCGCGGTTATGTCGGCGAGCGCGCCGTAGGTGAGCCAGTTTTCGGGTTTGAAGGTGTTGTCGATGTTGAGCAGGCAGAGGTTACGGTCGTCGGCGGCGGTCCAGGCTTTCTGCAGCTTCACGACTCCCTGGCCGAGGCTGCCGAGCCGGCGTTCCAGGGGAAGAGCACTGACCGCGTAGTCGTGCGCGTCGGGTTCGTCCATGAGAAAGCGGGAGTAGACGTTGGGACTGCGCAGGTTTTCCTCGCTGGGATCGCGGGTGTTGACGCGCAGCCCCATCTCCTCCAGCAGCTTCATGCCCGGGACGGACCTCATATAGCTGCCCTGATCGCCGCCGACCATGAGCATGTGCGTGTTGAACAGATGGTCGCGGAACGCGGCGCACGTGTCGCGGGCGGACTCGGCGCCGGTGGGGTAGTTGTTGCGGTAGCCCCACATTCCCAGCGCGAAGAAGGCGTCGCGCGCGCGGATGACGGAGGCGGCGGTCTGGCCGTCCTGCGTCGTCAACTCCATGCAGTGGAACGACCCGAACGGCCATGGCTTGGGGAGATGAATGGAGATCGGGAGTACGCCGCCGGAGCTGGCAGTGGGCGATTCGGGCGCGAGCTTGGCCTCGACGCCGTCAAGTTTGACCGATTTGAGCCGGAAATCGCCGGAGTCCTGGCGCGCATAGATGAAGACGCGGTCGATTGGGTCGCTGAAGCTGATGGAGGCGAGGCGGAACCGGGTGGGACGGTCGAATCGGAAGGGCACGTGAGTAAGCGAGCCGGTCGCCGCCCCGAAGGAGATGACTATGCCTTTGAGGCTCGGAATCCTGCGCAGGCGGATGGTGACCTCGGTGAACGCGCCCGCCGGGACGGGGTTGGGGCGGACCTGATACCATACCGGCCGGCCGAGGTGGTCGAGGGCGTCGCGGACGTTGGGCGGAGTCGTGGTCGCGTTGTTGAGCAGATAGCTGGCGGAGTTCATCCCGCCTTTCTCGTCGAACTCGGGCACGATCTGCTTCACGAGATCGATGCCACTGAGCTCGACGCGCGCGACGTCGAGAGGCTTGGCGGACGTGTTGCGCACGCAGACGCGGACGGTGGCGCCCTGCTTGACGAGGTCGTAGTAGGGCTTATCGTTGCCGAGATCGTCCTTGAGGCTCCAGCCCTCGGAGAAGCAGGGCAGGTAGTTGTCGAACGCGCGGTCGGGCATCCAGGCCGTGGAGACGACCTCCAGATCGGCTGCCTGCCCACAAACCGCGAGCACCAAGAGGATCGCGGACACCGCGATAAGCGCTCTGGACATACTTACCACCTCACACGGATCGCAAGTAATCCTACCGCGCGGGTGGGCGATTGTCCTGCCCGAGTCCGCGAAACCGCGGGGCCGCGCGACCGTCTAGTAGAATGGTAAACTGTCTCCGTGGGGGAAGGAGATAACGTGACACGATCATTCCGGCAATTGGCCTACATAGCTCTGGCGCTGGTATGCGCAGGAGGGATTGCGGGCGCGCAGCAGGCGGTTGTGGAGCCGTTCGAGACAGCGAACTGGTCCACGCCCGCGAACGTGATCGATACCCAGGTAACCGCCGCGCTCGCCAAGCAGGGCGTCAGCCTGCGCAACCCGTGCTCGGACGTGGTATTCATCCGGCGTGTCTACCTCGACGTGATCGGGACGCTGCCGTGCCGCGCGGAAGTGGATGCATTCCTGAAGGACAGTCGGCCCGACAAGCGCGCCGAGACTCATCGACGGCCTCTTTGCGCGCGACGAGTTCGCCGACTACTGGTCGATGAAGTGGTGCGATGTGCTGCGGGTCAAGTCGGAGTTTCCGATCAACCTCTGGCCCAACGCGGTGCAGGCCTATCACCGCTGGATTCACGACGCGATCCGCGAGAACCGGCCGTACGACCAGTTCGTGCGGGCAGTGCTCACCTCCAGCGGCAGCAACTTCCGCGTGCCGCCGGTCAACTTCTACCGCGCGATGCAGGGCCGCGACGCCGGCGTCGCTCGCAAAGGCCGTCGCGCTGACGTTCATGGGCGAGCGCGACTCGAGCAGTTGGCCGAAGGCGCGCCGTCGAGGCTGGCCGCGTTCTTCTCCGAGGTCGCCTACAAGAAGACCGACGAGTGGAAAGAAGAGATCGTCTACCTCGACCCGGACGCAAACAAGCCGCTCAAGGCGGTCTTTCCCGACGGCACGACCGTGACGATCCCCGCCGGCCGGACCCCCGCCAGGTCTTCGCCGATTGGCTGATCGCGCCGGACAATAACGTGGTTCGCCCGCAACATCGTCAACCGCATCTGGGCGTGGACGATGGGCCGCGGCATCGTTGATGAGCCCGACGACATCCGGCCGGACAATCCGCCCGCCAGCCCCGAGGTGCTCGCGTGCCTGCAGAAGGAACTGGTCAAGTCGCACTATGACCTCCGGCACATCTACCGGCTGATATTCAACTCGCGCACGTATCAGCAGTCGTCGGTCCCGCACAGCGACACCGCGAACCCCAAGGTCGCGTTCGCGCACTACACGGTGCGCCAGTTGGACGCGGAGGTGCTGATCGACGCGCTGTGCTGGATCGGCGGCAATGGCGAGAGCTACTCCAGCCCGATTCCAGAGCCATATCACCTTCATTCCGAAGGACCAGACGGACGATAGCGCTTGCCGACGGCAGCATCACCAGCGCGTTTCTGACCACTTTCGGCCGGCCGTCGCGCGATACGGGGCTGCTGTCCGAGCGCGGCAGCCAGCCGACCGACACGCAGCGGCTGTATATGCTCAACTCCAGCGACGTCCAGCAGCAGATCGACCGCAGTCCGCGGCTGCAGATGGTCGGCAACGCCGGCCGGCGCAATCCCGTCAACGCGATCAGGATGATCTATCTGACCATTCTGTCGCGGTATCCGACGCGGGACGAGGAAGCGACCGCGCGGCAGTACTACCAGACTACCGGCTGCAGCCGAAGCAGGCCGCGGGCGATCTGGCGTGGGCGCTGATCAACAGCAAGGAGTTCCTCTACCGGCATTAGCATCATGGCAGGAGGGTTCTCCAAGACCCGAATTCTCCGGCGCAATCGGCGTTCGGAGACGCCTCTACACTCAAGGAGCAGGCGAGAGAGATGGCATCGGCGTCGGGAGACGCCTCCTACACTCGAAAAGCAGGGATGGAGTATGGATAGACAATCAGGCACAGTCCTTATGTTCCGTCGCATCGGGCTCGTGACGTGCGCTCTGCTGCTCGCGGCCTGCTGTGCCGTCTTGGCGCAGTCCGAGGCGACACCGCACGCGAAGGCGGTCATTCAGATATGGATGTGGGGCGGGCCGTCGCAGCTCGACACGTTCGACCCCAAGCCGGACGCCGGCTACGACTACTGCGGGCCGCTCGAGCAAGCCGATCCCGACCAACGTGCCGGGCATCATGATCGGCCAGTCGCTGCCGCTGCTGGCACAGCAGGCCGACAAGTACTCCATCATCCGCAGCATGACCCACGGCATCAACGCGCACGAGACCGCCGCGTACATGATGCAGACCGGCCACGCGCCGCGGTGGGGCTCGTGTATCCGTCGCGTCGGCGCGGTCGTGTCGCTGTTCAAGGGCTACGATCACGGCTACAGGGGCCTGATTCCGCCGTACGTCGTGCTTACGGAGCCGCAGGGGCGGTTTTCGGAGGAAGGCTTCCTGGGGCCGCGCTACAAGCCGTTCGCGACCGGCGGCGACCCGAGCCAGAAGCTGTTCGCCGTGGAAGGCATCGTGGCGGCGGGCATAACCGACCAGCGGCAGCACGACCGCCGCGAGCTGCTGCACGCGCTGGACACGCTGGGCAAGGCCATGCCGGACACGCCGCGTTCTGCAGGCGCTGGACAAGTGCGAGGACAAGGCCTACGATATGATCCTCGGCGACGCGCGGAAGGTGTTCGACCTTTCCCAGGAATCCGACGAGATGCGCGACAACTACGGCCGCAACTCGTTCGGCCAGTCCTGCCTGGTGGCGCGGCGGCTGGTCGAGCAGCGGCGTGCCCTACGTCACCATCAACTACAAGGGCTGGGACACGCACAAGCAGCACTTCCAGATCATGAGCCGCAAGCTGCCGGAAATGGACCAGGGCATGGCCGCGCTCCTGCAGGACCTCTCCGACCGCAGGCCTGCTCGACACGACCATCGTCTGGTGGGGCGGCGAGTTCGGGCGAACTCCGAAAGTCGCCTGGGAAGCGCCGTGGAACGGCGGCCGGCAGCCACTGGGGAAGCTGCTTCTCGGTGGTGCTGGCGGGCGGCGGGTTCAAGGGCGGCCAGGTCGTCGGGAGCCTCGGACGCGAAGGGCGAGCACGTCGCGGAGCGGCCCGTCTAGCCGCAGGACCTGCTCGGCAGCATCCTGGAGACTGCTGGGAATCGATCCGACGGCCCCTGCCCAACGACAAGGGGCTGGACGTGAAGGTCATGCCGTCTTCGGAGAGCAGACAAGGGCGGCGGCAGGCTGAAGGAGATAATGATTCTAGGTTTTGGATTCTGGATTGAACTGGAGCGCGATGCGATGCATAGGGCGATATGGCCGTTGATAGGGATAGTGGCCTGTGCGGGGGCTGCATGGGGAGCGTCGGCAACGGGCAAGACCCGTATATCGGCTACGTCTACCCCGCAGGTGGGCAGCAGGGTACGACTTTTCGAGTCACTGTCGCGCGGCCAGCGGCTCAATGCAGCGAGGGAGGCTCTACGTCTCCGGCGACGGGGTGCGCGCCACGGCCGTCGGCTACCAGGGAGCGGGCGGGCCGCTGAACCAGCTGCAGCAGGAGGAACTGAAGCGGCAGCTCATGGCGATTCGCGACAAGGTATGGGCGCGCTGGGCGGCGCCCGTGCTCAACGCAAGGCGCAGAACCCCGCCAAGACCGCCAAGAACACGCCGGAAACTGCAAGGACCCGAGCCGGTGGCGCTGCCGGATCTTCCCGAGCTGCGAGATCTGGAAGCAAATGACGCCCAGGCAGCTTCAGTTGCATCGCTGACCGGTTCCTCAACCCTCAGAAGCGGCCCAAGCCGCCGATCGCGGAGCAGGTGACTCTGGAGGTCACGGTCGATCCAGACGCCGCGCCGGGCGACCGCGAGATTCCGCCTTCGCGGTCCGAACGGCCTGAGCAATCCGCTGGTCTTCCAGGTCGGGCAGATACCCGAGATCCGCGAACGCGACAGCTACGATGACGACACCAGCCCGCGCCGCCTGCGCAGCCGCCGGTCGTGCTGAACGGGCAGATCATGCCCGGCGAGGTTGACCGCTTCCCGCTCCAACTGCAGGGCGGGCAGAAGCTGGTGATCGCGGCGCAGGCGCGGAAGCTGATCCCGTACCTGGCGGATGCGGTGCCCGGTGGTTCCAGGCGGTCGTGTCGCTGCATGACGCGGACGGCAAGGAGATCGCGTTCGACGACGACTGCGGCTTCGATCCCGATCCGGCCCTTGTCTTCAGAGTCCCGCACGACGGCAAGTATACTCTGGAGATCCGCGACGCGATCTATCGCGGGCGAGAGGACTTCGTCTATCGCGTGGATGTCGGGCGACGGATCGCCAGCTCAAGTTACGCTGTTCCCGATCGGGAAGCCAGGGGCGGGGTTCGCGATAGGCGGCGCGGCGCCCGGCCGAGATCCGCTTCGAAGCTCGCTCAGGAGCACTTCGGGTCGACGCCATCGCCGCAAGCGCTGAAACCGAGCCCAACGACACGGGACAGACCTCGATGCACGATCGACGCTGCCGCGCATCGTCAACGGCTGCATCGCGAAACCGGGCGATAAGGACGTGTTCGGCGATCGATGGCCACGCCGGCGATACGATAGTGGCAGAGGTCTATGCCCGCAGGATGGGTTCCGCCGCTCGATTCGCTGCTGCGGCTGATCGATACGACGGGCCGCGTCGTGGCGTGGAACGATGATCACGAGGACATGGAATCGGGCCTTCTCACGCATCAGGCCGATTCGTATCTGTCCGCCAAGCTGCCCGCGAACGGCCGCTACTTCGTGCAGCTGACCGATGCCGAGCAGCCACGGCGGCCCGGAATACAGCTACTGCCTGCGGATCAGCCCTCCGCAGCCGGATTTCGCGCTGCGAGTGACGCCGTCCGCCTGAACGTGCCCGCCGGACGCGCGGTCACGATGACCGTCTACGCCGTGCGAAAAGACGGATGGGACGGCGATATCGACATCGCGCTGAAAGACGCGCCCCCGGCTTCACGCTCAGCGGGGCGCGGATTCCCAAGGGCCGGAGATCAGGTTCGCATGACCCTGCAGGCGCCGCGGTCCAGCAGCGCGGCGGTTGAACGAGCCTATCGCCTGCAGCGTGGAGGGCAGCGCGCAGATCGCCGGCAAGACCGTGACCCGGACAGCCATTCCCGCCGATGATATGATGCAGGCGTTCGCTTACCATCATCTGGTGCCGGCGGACCAGTTGATGGTGATGGTCACGCCGGGCGGGCGCATCTCGCCGAGCCTGGATATGGCGGAAGGGCGACCGTCTGGGATTCCCGCGGGCGGCACGGCGCAGGTTTCGTTCTCGATGCGCTCGCTCGCGCGCAATCCCAGTTCGAGCTCGAACTCAGCGACCCGCCTGCCGGGCGTGACGCTCCCAGGATGGAGCTCAACGGCAATCGGGTCACGCTCACGCTCAAGGCCGACGACAAGCACGCCGGGTACGCGGACAACCTGATCGTCGAGGCGTTTGCACAAGTCGACTCCGAAGCGCGCTCAGAATCCGAACGCGCCAGAAGCAGAGGGTGTCCGCCGGAGTCCTGCCGGCCATCCCATTTGAGATTGTGCAGAGAGGTAGTTCTCGACGATGATCCAGACGCAACCGTCTGTGCCACGTTCCATTCCTTCGACTGCGGGGCGATTCCCGCCGCGGTGAGCATCTCGCGTTTCCAGGGCGCAAGTGGCGTCGAGGAGTATCACCTGATGGTGCGCCCGACGCATACGCGGACCTCGCAGCCCAATTGGACTGGGTCGTCAAGCGCCTATCAGAGCACGCTCGGTTCCGCTCGGGACTGGATCCGGGGACATGTGTGCTCCGGCGGTTCTTCTGCAGCGACCTGCCGAATCAGGCCGGCGTGCTCGAAACCCATCCTTTCGCGAGTCCCGACCAGGAGCCCTGCGCGATGTCGTGGGTATGCCAGCCTCCTGCCCCTCCGGCAAAGGTCGCGCTTTGGGCCTATCACGTGAACGATCCCGCAGGCGCGCTGGACAAGAGCAAGTCACGGCGCGTCGCTGTCGCTCAAGCGCGGCGAACTCACGCATGTGTGGACCACCGGCGTCACCTGCACAGACGAGGAGCACGCCGTACGACCAGACGGAGGGCATCCTCGAGAGCATACGAGAGGTCGCTGAAAGCGCAGGGCATGCTCTGGCCGACAACGTGATCCGCACGTGGTTCTTTGTGCAGAGACGTGGACGCGAACTACCAGGGGCTGGTGGATGCCCGAAGGGATTTCTTCGCGCGAAAGGGCCTAACGCCGGACACGCACTTCATCGCCAGCACCGGCATCGAGGCACGGTCGCGGACACTCGCCGCCACAGTGTCGATGGACGCCTACGCGATCTCGGGAGTGCGCGCCGATCAGATCCAGTTCCTCTCCGCCCCGGACCACCTCAGCCCGACCTACATCTACGGCGTTACATTCGAGCGCGGCGTCTCGGTGGCCTATCAGGACCGCAAGCACGTCATCATCTCGGGCACTGCCAGCATCGACAGCGAAGGCAGGATCGTTCACCCCGGCGACGTGCTGCCGCCAGCTCGACCACACGCTGGACAACGTCGAAGCCCTGCTGCGCGAGGCCGGCGCGGCATTTGCAAGACGTGTGTTCGTTTATCGTCTACGTGCGCGACCCGAGCGATCTCGACGCTCGCGGAGCGGGTGATGCGGGAGCGCTTCGGCGAGACGCCCTGCCAGGTCGTCATCGCGCCAGTCTGCCGCCCCGGCTGGCTGGTCGAGATCGAATGCCAGGCGATCGCGCCCGCCGACCATCCCACGCTGCCATGCTTCTGACCCCGGGCTAGTCGCTTCCCACTCGTCCTGGAGCGCCTGTTGCCAGTGCTCCCCGGCATCGGCTATAATATAGGCGGCTGCATGCGAGGGCTGATAGTGCGAGCGGAAGTGATCTCAGTTGGGACCGAATTACTGCTCGGGCAGATTGTTGACTCCGATGCCGCGTATCTGTCCCGCTTGCTTCCTCAGTTTGGAATAGACCTGCATTATCGAGTCACCGTGGGAGACAATGAGGCCCGGCTTGCCGACGCGATTCGCACGGCGATTGCTCGGGCGGACGTCGTGTTCACCATCGGCGGGCTTGGGCCGACCGCCGACGATCTCACGAAGGAGACCGTTGCGGCTGTGGTCGGTGATGAGATGGTGCTCCATGAGGAGTCGGCCGGCCGGCTGCGCAGGTTTTTCGCCTCCCGCGGCATCGAGATGCCCGAGACGAACCTGAAGCAGGCGATGATCCCGAAGCGAGGCAGGATATTGGCCAACCCGCTGGGAACCGCCCCCGGCGCGGCGTTCGAGAACGACGGCAAGGTCGTGATCGTGCTGCCGGGGCCGCCGCGAGAGTTCACCGAGATGGTGGACTCGCAGGTGGCGCCGTATCTGCGAGAGCTGGTCGGCGAAGGCGCGGAAGTGATTCATTCGCGGGTCCTGCGAATCGCGGGGCTTGGCGAATCGAGCGTCGCCGAGATGGTGGGTGACCTGCTCGACGGGGCCAACCCGACCGTGGCGCCGCTGGCGGGCGCGGGAGAGGTCCATCTGAGGATCACCGCCAAGGCCGCGAGCGCCGCCGAAGCCGATGCGATGATCGACGGGATGGATGCGAAGATCTCGGCGATCCTGGGCAGCGCGATATTCGGCCGCGACGAGCAGTCGCTGGAGAAGGTGGTCGTCAGTACGCTTATCGAGCGTCATCTGACACTTGCCACCGCCGAGAGCTGCACGGGCGGGCTTATCGGCAATCGGATTACGGACATATCGGGAAGCTCGGAGACGTTTTGCGTAGGATTTGTAACCTACTCGAACGAGGCAAAGAAGGAAATCCTGGGCGTTGACGAGCAGTTACTTAGACAAGTATGGCGCGGTCAGCGAGCAGGTCGCTCGCGCGATGGCCGAAGGCGCCAGAGCAGTCTCGGGAGCGGATATTGCGATCTCGGTGACGGGGATCGCGGGACCGACCGGGGGAACGGCCGCCAAGCCGGTGGGCCTTGTTTACATGGCGCTGGCGGCGGCTGATGAGACTATTGCCTTCGAACACCGGTTCTCAGGCAGCCGGATGGATATTAAGCTAAGGGCATCACAGGCAGCACTGAATATGCTGCGGATGCACCTGCTGTAGAAATTGTCAATTGACAATTGACAATTTGTGTTGGGGCCACTTGCGATGGACGACCAGAAGGTAATCCGCACATTCGTGGCAGTTTGCCTGGACGCGGAGCTTCGAAGCGCAATCTCCGCCGCCGCCGAACGTGTCAAGAAACTCGCCCCCAACGTCAAATGGGTCGCGCCCGACAATTTCCACGTCACGCTCAAGTTCCTGGGCAATGTGCGCCGCGACAGGCTCTCTGTCGTACAGGCGGCGATGGACGAAGTCGCCGGGGAGCCTGGCGGCGTTTGACCTGTGGTCTCGGGAATGGGAGTCTTTCCTACTCCGAGAAGGCCAAGGGTGATCTGGGTCGGAATCGAGGACGGCCGTGAGCAGCTTATCGCACTTGCCAAGGCGGTGGAAGACCGGCTGGTGAAGGCAGGGTTCGAAAAAGAAGAGAAGCCCTTCAGGTCGCACATAACCATTGGGCGCGTGCAGTGAGTCCAAGCCTGTCGATGGACTTGTCGAAGGGCTTGATGAGATCGATACGAGCGGCCTTGGAGTGCAGCGGGTTGACGGCATTACAGTGATGGAGAGCGTGCTGCGGTCCGGCGGGCCGATCTACACGCCGCTGAGCGTGCATAAGTTGATGGTTGACGGTTGATGGGCGGTGTTTCGGGATTTCCGCTGCCGCTCAAATCCCGGAACACCTGCAACTTCCAACTTCTAACCTCCAGACAGGAGAGGGGCTATGGACAAAGAAAAAGCGCTGGACATGGCGCTGGCGCAGATTGAGAAGCAGTTCGGGCGCGGATCGATCATGCGGCTGGGCGAGAAGCCGCGCTTCGACGCGTCGGTAATACCTACGGGGGCGATCTCGCTGGACATGGCGCTCGGAGTCGGCGGGATTCCCAGAGGCAGGATCACGGAAATCTACGGCCAGGAATCCTCCGGCAAGACGACGCTGGCCTACCACGTGATCGCCGAGGCGCAGAAGCTGGGCGGGGTGGCGGCATTTGTTGACGCGGAGCACTCGGTTGACGCGGGGTATGCGTCGCAGCTCGGGGTGGACGTCGATTCGCTGCTGGTCAGCCAGCCGGACACGGGCGAAGAGGCGCTGGAGATCGTGGACGCGCTCGTGCGGAGCGGAGCGGTCGATGTGGTGGTGCTGGACTCGGTCGCGGCGCTGGTTCCCAAGGCCGAGATCGAGGGCGACATGGGCGACTCGCACATGGGACTGCAGGCGAGGCTGATGTCGCAGGCGCTGAGAAAGATCGGCGGGTCGCTTTCGAAGTCCAACACCGCGGCGATATTCATCAACCAGATCCGCGAGAAGATCGGGGTGATGTTCGGCAACCCGGAGACCACGCCGGGCGGGCGCGCGCTCAAGTTCTGGTCGAGCGTGCGGCTGGAGGTGCGGCGGATCGAGACGCTGAAAGTCAGCGGAGAGGCCATTGGCACACGCGTCAAGGTCAAGGTTGCCAAGAACAAGGTCGGCCCGCCGTTCAAGAATGCCGAGTTCGACATTATGTTCTCCAAGGGCATCTCCAAGAGCGGGGGCGTGCTCGACGTGGCGACGGAGATGGGGCCTGGTTACCAAGACCGGCACGTGGTTTACCTACGGCGACACCAGGCTCGGCCAGGGCAGGGAGAACGCGAAGGTCTATCTCGAGGACAATCCCGAGATAATGGCCGAGATGGAAGCCAGGATCAGAGACGGCAGCGAGGCAGCCGAGCCGGCCGCCGTCGCGACAACTGACGAAGCGGCGGAGTAGCTGAGGCATTGTAGGAGGGTTCTCCAGAACCCGAATCCGCTAGCCCTGAGTAGTGCGCGGAGCGCGCGTATCGAAGGGGCGGTCGCCGTCTGGAGACGCCTCCTACGAGCGAGGCGGAGTCTTGCGCGATGGGCAGGATAACGGCGATCGAGGCTCAGAAGAAGCGATCCGACCGGGTGTCGATCTTCGTGGATGGGCAGTTCGCCGCGGGCGCCCATGCGGAGGTGGCAGCCGCGCTGGGACTATCGGTGGGCCAGACGTTCGATAGTGACCGGCTGGCCGAGGTTATACGAAAAGAGACGACCAGGAAGGCGCGTGAGAGCGCGCTGCGGTTATTGAGCTACAGGGATCGATCCGAATCGGAGATCCGCAGACGACTGGCCGGGAATGATTTCCCGGAAGAAATCGTAGATGAAGTAGTCGGCCGTATGCTCCGTGCTGGGCTTATCGACGACGGTAAGTTCAGCCGGGATTGGGTGAAATCGCGCACGGTTTCGAAGCCGATGGGGCGGCAGAGGCTGGCGTGGGAGCTTCGAGCGAAGGGCGTGGACGCGCCCCGAATTGAAGAGGCTCTCGAAGGCCTGGACGAGGACGCCGAATACGAGATGGCGCTCTCGCTTGCTCGCAAGAAGGCCGAGAAATCGGATACGGGCGATCCGGCGTTTCGCACCCGCATCGCGTCGTTTCTGAGACGCAGGGGTTTTCGGTGGGACGCCATCGCAAAAGCGCTTGACGAACTATGTCCTCGAGCATGAGGACTGACGTCCGCTCTGTTGTCATTCTGAGCAGCGCGAAGAATCCTGGAGATTCTTCACTGCGTTCAGAATGACATGTTGTAGCGGGCCGATACTGAGAGGAGGGTACCGAGATCACATTCGGTAGTACCGTTGATTGTCAGAGTCAGTTGAGATCGATTCGCTCTACCTCACATCCTAATCTGGACAGGAGGTGAGGCAGGTTGTCACTAGGGATATATATAGGCGCCGGAGTAGTGGCCGCGGCTGCGGCTGCCGGCGCAGCGTATTTCTTGCTGGTTGCACCGAATCTGCTTAAGATCAAGTCCGCGAAAGCGGCGATAGTGGAACGTGAAGACGAACTTGCAAAGGAGATCGAGGCCAAACGCAAAGAGGTTCTCCTGGAAGCCAAGGAAGAGGCGTTCAAGATTCGCGCCGAGATAGAGCGGGAGAACAAGGAAAACAGGGCCGAGATCCAGAGGCTAGAGCGAAAGCTGACACAGAAAGAGGAAACACTAGACAGAAGGCTGGACAATCTCGATCGAAAGGAACGGGGCGTAACTCAGAAGGAAGCCGAGGCCCAGAGCCGGCTCGACGAAGCTGATGAACTCGTTAAGCAGCACAGAACGGAGTTGGAGCGTGTCTCCAGACTCAGCGCCGACGAGGCCAAGGACCTTCTGATGCGGCAGATCGATCGGGAGATGGAGCGCGAAGTCGCTCAGATCATCAGGCAGGCCGAAGAACGGGCCAAAGAGGAAGCTGACCGCAAGGCGCGCGACATCATCACGCTTGCGATTCAGCGGTGCGCGGTGGATCAGGCCACCGAGACAACAGTATCAGTAGTCCCCCTGCCGGGCGACGACATGAAGGGCAGGATCATCGGCCGGGAAGGCCGCAACATTCGAGCGTTCGAGACCCTGACGGGCGTCGATCTGATCATCGACGATACACCCGAGGCGGTCGTGATTTCCGGGTTCGACCCGGTGCGAAGAGAAGTTGCGCGAGTTGCGCTGTCGGGCCTCATTCTGGACGGGCGAATCCACCCGGGCAGAATCGAGGAAATGGTTGAAAAGGCGCAGGCCGAGGCCGATGCCAAGATGAAGGAAGCCGCCGAACGGGCGGTGTTCGAGACAGGAGTTACGGGACTCGATCCCGAGTTGCTCAAGCTGCTCGGAAGGCTGCGCTATCGGACCAGCTACGGACAGAACGTGCTCCAGCACAGCGTCGAAGTGGCGCACCTTGCCGGGGCGGTTGCGGCGGAACTGGACGTCAACGTTCCGCTGGCTAAGCGCGCCGGTCTGCTGCACGACATCGGCAAGGCTGTGGATTTCGAGGTCGAGGGGCCGCACGCGATCATCGGCATGGACCTGCTGAAGCGCTACCACGAGCCCCCGGAGGTGTGTCACGCCGCGGGCGCGCACCATAACGACATCGAACCGCACTCGGTGGAGGCGGTGCTGGTGCTGGCGTCGGACGCGATCTCGGCGGCAAGGCCGGGAGCACGGCGCGAGACGCTGGAGACCTACGTCAAACGCCTCCAGAAGCTCGAAACCATCGCGGACTCGTTCGCGGGGGTCGAGAAGACATACGCGGTGCAGGCGGGTCGTGAGATCCGCGTGATGGTCAAGCCGACGGAACTCGACGACGACGGCGCGGTCAAGCTGGCCCACGACACGGCGAAGCGTATTGAAGACGAGATGGAGTATCCGGGTCAGATCAAAGTGACGGTGATCCGTGAAACGCGCGCCGTGGACTTTGCAAAGTAGATCGCACATAGCCCGGAAGGGAGAATCGCGAAAGCAAGAAAGTCAGAAAGCCAGAAAGGTCTTTTCTTCCTTTTCCAGCTTCCTGCATTTCGCGATGAGAACTCCCTTCCGTGCTTGCTTTTACACATGAGCATTGTCAGAGTTCTGTTTGTAGGCGACATAGTGGGTAGTCCAGGGCGCAGAGCCGCCGGGAGGATGCTGGCGGATCTGCGCTCTCGCCTTAACTGCGACTTTTTGATCGTCAACGGCGAGAATGCCGCGGGCGGGCTGGGCATTACCAAGCCGACCGCCCACGAGCTGCTCGCTGCGGGCGCGGAAGTCATCACGCTGGGCAATCACACCTTCGCCAAGCGCGCCGTGGCGGCGTATCTCGCTGAAGAGCCGAGGCTTCTGCGGCCGGCCAACTACCCGCCGGGGGTGCTCGGCTATGGGTGGGGCATCTATGAGAGAGAAGCCGGCGAGAGGGTCGCCGTGATAAGCCTGATGGGGCGGACGTTCATGGACGCCGATCGACTGCCCGTTCCGCGCGGTGGACGCGATCCTTGCCGAGATCGGCGATCGGGCGAAGGTCGATAATCGTCGATATGCACGCCGAGGCGACGTCCGAGAAAGTCGCGATGGGCTGGTATCTGGACGGCCGCGTTTCCGCCGTGATCGGAACACACACGCACGTGCAGACGTCAGATGAAAGGGTGCTGCCGCGCGGTACGGCCTACATCACCGACGTCGGAATGACCGGCGTGCGCGATTCCGTGCTGGGCCTGTCGCCGGCGGCTGCTATCGAGCGGTTCCTGACCAAGGTTCCGGGCAAGTTCGAGCTTGCCGAAGGGCCGGTCCGCCTGAGCGCCGCCGTCATCGACATCGACGCCGATACGGGAAAGGCGAGCTCTATCGAGAGGATAGAGGAGACGGAATAGTCACGAGTTACGAATTACGAAACACGAGTTGGGGACGGTAGTTCATTCGTAACTCTCCCGTTTGACAGTTGGGGTTGCCCACTGTAGAATTAGCTGGAGGGCTGTTATGCGATACGTGGGGTCTTTACTCATATTGGCGATGGCGGCGTGCCTGGTATGCCCGTTGATGGCACACGGCGCGCCTGCCCCGCAAATCGCCATATTCAAGGGCGATGATCCATCGAACGACGGTATCCTGCTGGGTGGTTGGGGCAGCGGAAGCGCGGCCAAGACCAAGGAGCAGCCACTGGAGGGGGGATGGTCGATCAAGATCACAACCCAGAGCATGTACTCCGGCGCGAAGATCGAGTTCAGCCAGCCCGTGGCGCTGTTCTCGAACGGCATCGACCCCACCCGCTACATTGAGTTCGCCTTCTTCTTCAAGGACACCCAGCAGATCAACCCCGTGCAGGGCACCGACTACACCTGGGCCGACGTCGAGCCCTACAACAAGCCCAAGGCCACCAAGATGCGGTTCGTCTTCGTTTCGGACAAGGGCGAGACCGTGGAAGCCATAGAGCCGACCAAAGCGCTCGATCCCGATGATAACTGGATGCGCCTTGCGGTGCCGCTTGCCAAGTTCAAGCAGAAAGAGGGCATTACATCGTTTGCCCTGAAGCGGTTCATGATCTTCACCGACATTCCATCGACGTTCTACCTGGGCTCGATGAAGCTGGTGACCGACACCGCGCCGATCAAGGTGGACCCGCTCAACACTCGCGTTATCGCGATCATGGACCCGCAGTTCTTTGTGGCGGAAGCGACCGGCGGGGTGAGTTCCCTGAAATACTCGTGGGACTTCGACGCCTCCAACGGCATCCAGGCCGAGTGCACGGAGCCGGTCGCCAGACACTACTACAGGGTCGGCGGAGACTATACCGTCACGCTGACCGTCAGCGACGCGGATGGCTTGAAGGAGCCGGTGACGGTCTCGACGACCATAGAGGTTACGGACTAACGGCTCGCGATTCGTGACTATGCTCATTTCGCTGTTAAGCTTGCTGCGACCGAAGCAGTGGACAAAGAACGGCCTGGTGTTCGCGGGCTATCTGTTCACCGTCCAGGACGGGCATTCCACGGCTCAGCTTCTGCGGGTCGTAGTGGCATTCGTGATATTCTGCGCTGTGAGCGGCGCGCAGTATGCCATTAACGATGTCGCCGACGTCGAGCGCGACCGCAAGCATCCCCGCAAGTGCAAACGCCCGATCGCAAGCGGCGCTGTCTCAGTGCCGACTGCTCTCGTGTTCGCGGCGCTGCTGCTCGCCGCCAGCTTTGCGGAAGCGTTTCGGCTGGGCAACGAGTTCGGTGGGCTGGCGGTTGCGTATCTCGTGCTGATGCTGGCTTATTCCGCGACCCTGAAGCACGTGGTGATAGTCGATCTTCTGGTAATAGCGGCGGGATTCGTGATCAGGGCCGTGGCGGGGGCGGTTGTGATAGGCGTGCCGATATCGCCGTGGCTGCTGCTGTGCACGACGCTGCTGGCGCTGTTCCTGGGGCTGGCCAAGCGCCGCAGCGAGCTGCTGACGCTCAAGGACGGCCTCGGGCATCGCAAGACGCTCGGCGAGTATTCGGCGCCGATGCTGGACCAGATGCTGAGTATATGCGCGTCGGCGACGCTGATGTCCTACTGCCTCTACACTTTCCTGCCCAGCCCCGTCAGTCACAAGCCGCACGAAGCGATGATGCTGACGATTCCGTTCGTGGTCTATGGGCTGTTTCGGTATCTGTTCCTGATCCAGTCGAAAAACGCGGGCGGCAGCCCGGAAGTCGTGCTGCTCCAGGACAAACCGATTCTGTTCAATGTGGTTCTCTACATCGTCGCGGCGGTCGTCGCACTCAAGCTGGGGTTCTGAGTCTTCGTATGCTGGTGTGTATTGAGCAGAACGCACCCAGCGATCTCGGATCACTGGGTGCGTTCTTCTGAATGTGGGGCGAGAAATGGGATTTGAACCCACGGCCTCCAGGGCCACAACCTGGCGCTCTAACCAGCTGAGCTACTCCCGCCACGTATGCAGTCACTACCGATACTCGTGTTACCCCGAATCCGGTTCAGGGTGGATGCTGAAACGAGTTCAGCATGACAATGACTGGCGCCCCCTGGGTGATTCGAACACCCGGCCCACTGCTTAGAAGGCAGTTGCTCTATCCCCTGAGCTAAGGGGGCATTCCCGTGTCGCATTGCCTGCTATATCCAGCATCTCCGCCGCCTTCTATGACCGTGTGGACTCGGTCGCTGTATGGTGGCATGCGGCACTTATGATCTTACCATATTCAGGTGTGAACGTCAACGGAGGAACGAGTTCAGTTCTCCGGGAGACTCGTCGTAGGAGGCGTTTCCAAGCGCCGATTCCGCGGGCACAACGCCTGGGCACTCGGGTTTTGGAAAACCCTCCTACAGCGGTGCAATTCCCGGAGAACTGAACTCATTCGTCCGCTTGACAGGCCAAGGGTTCGCGGGTATCATAAGTCATGTCGGTGACCGACAAAACTCCCTGCCGTCAATGACGGCGGCACTCGTTGACCAGGAGCCACACACATGAGTTCGCTCGAAATCCCTGCAAGCCTGCAGACAACCCCACTGAATCTGGGGTGGACCATCAACAGCAGCATTCCCGCCGGTAACTACCTGCGTGTCGTGGCAAACGGCCTGCAATGCATAGGACTATACCGGGGGGAATCGCTGAGTGTTCAGGCCAGAACAGGAGGGGCCGAACGAGAGCTGCCAATAACCCATCGCTATGACCTCGAGCACCAGAAGCTCAACTGGATGTACTGCGTTACGCAACCCGTTCGTGGTCGCCGCGAAGCTCGATGAGGAATTGCCGGCCGGCACGCAAGTGAACGTCAAGGGCACGTTCCACGGCTCAGTCTTCCGCGGCAAGAACCTGCGGATGAGGCTGGACACATCGGATGACTACGAGAATGGCCCCTGGTCACCCGTGGCAGACTGGATCACACTTGCGATCAACGCGGGAGACCCAAGCCAACTGGAGGCGCATCAGCGCGCGGACGGGCGGCTGCACATCCTCTACACCGACGCCTACGCCAATCCATCTCCGCCCGGCCGCCGAGTGGTCAGTGTCTACGGCAGAAACGGCGGGAAGCTGCTCTGCGCGAGAACAGGCGGTTCGCATTCGCTCTCGCTTGCACCTGCTATCGATCTTGCCGAGCGCGTGATCGTGAGCGACGATCGGGGTCTGGAAACACTCAGCAGCCCACGGCCGCCCGTTAGCATCGGCGGGTGCAATACCTACTTCGGGGAGATCCACTGGCACTCGGAGTACTCGGGCGACGGCTATCGCCCGCTGAGCGATTGTCTGGCGTACGCACGCGATGACCTCGGACTGGATTTTGCCTCGCCGGGAGATCATACGCCGAACAAGATGCTCGATTACTTCGACGTGTGCGACGAGTTCAACGATCCGGGCAAGTTCGCGACGCTGCTGGGGCACGAGTTCAATGCATGGAAGGGCCATCTGAACTTCTACTATCGAGACCGAGCCGCGGCGGCCAAGCTCGATGAGTGCCGGGCGGTCTACTTCGCTGATCCGCGGTCGAAAGCTCCCGACCGGCTCTGGCTCGAGCCGTTCTACGCCGGCTTCGACCCGGAGGAGATCGTGATGATCCCGCATCACATGAATATCACCAGCGGGACCGTGGCGGGTGTGCTGACGCCGCAGGGAATACCAGCCTGGCAGGAGTTCGACTGGCGCGCAGTTGATGATCGCTATGTGCGGGTCGCCGAAATCATCCAGATGCGCGGAAGCTATGAGACGGAGGAGATCGACGAGCGCTGGCGGATGATCTCGGGCGGATATGGGTGCAGCGTGCGGACGGCGCTGGCGATGGGACACCGCTTCGGCCTCATCGGCGGCACCGACAACCACGACGGCTGGCCGGTACGCTATTCGGGCGGAGTCAATAGCCACCTCAAGTTCTTCTCCAACTACGTCGGCCTTGCCGCGATACAAGCCCCCGAGCTGACTCGAGAAGCGATATTTGCCGCCCTTCGCGCCCGCAGGACATACGCCACAAGCGGAGCCAGGATCGTCGTGGACTTCACGCTCAACGGCGAGTACCCGATGGGCAGCGAGGCCAAGCTCGTTCCTCTGACCCCGCGCGAGTTCCACATACTGGTGAAGGGCACCGCCCCGCTCGAGCAGGTCGAGGTCATCAGTCAGGGGACGACACTGGCGTCGATCCCGGTGAGCGGTGATACGGATATGGACGTGGAATGGACGGACCCTCGCAGGGACGCTCCCAACGACAACTGCTACTATTATCTCCGCGTGCGCCAGTCCGACGGACATTGCGCGTGGGGAAGTCCGATATGGGTGGACTACGCGGGCTCGTGATCGGGCGGCAGGCCGGATTTGGCTTGACAGACCGACCATGCGGGGGTATTATGGGTGTATTAACACAGTGACCGACATAATTGGTCCCGCCTCGCGTCAAGGACTCGCCCGGGGCGGGTGATAGGAAGACAGATGAGCAGGCTCAGAAGCAGATCTCAACTCATGAAAGCGAATAGCCGTTCGCTGATCATGCACTGCATACATAAGCTGAATATGGCGTCCCGCGGACACATCGCGGAATCCACGGGCCTCAGCCGCGCGCATGTCAGCGAAGTGGTTGATGAACTGATCGCCGATGGAGAGGTAATCGAAACAAGCCCCATCAGCAACGGGCCCGGCCGTCCCACGATCTATCTCAAGATCAATCCGGACCGATACTCGGCTGCGGGCGTGTGGCTGGCTGCGGATTCCATTGAGATCGCTATTGCGAACGCAACGGGCGACATTCTATGCAGGGACAGCCTCTCCTACAGCGGAGACGCCTCCGCCGATGTCGATGCCATCGCGGAAGCCATCAGAGCGTGCACGGAACGAGCGGGCAAGCGGATGGAGGACATGCGTGGTATAGGGATCTCGGTAGCAGGATTGGTGTATCAGGGCACTGGTGTCATAGAGACCACCACCCACGATCGCGGGTTCAAGGGCCTGCCCATAGTAGAGTTGTTCCAGGAGAGATTTCAGGTCCCCGCACATGCCGACACGGATATAAGAGCTGCAGCTCTCGCGGACCAGTGGCACAACACCAAAGAGCAGCGCGCCCTCTACCTCACGTTCTGCGACGGTGTGGGCTCGGCGTATGTTATGGGGCGCGAGTTGTTCGGCAGTGCCCACGGCACGGCCCCCAGCGTCGGGCACATAACCATCGACCGGAACGGCGGCGAATGTGTCTGCCACAAGCGCGGGTGTCTCGAGCTGTTTACCTCGAACTATACGTTCATCCGCACTCTGTGGCCGGACGTGGACCCGCAGAAACTGGCCCCGCAGGAGATCTGGGATTGGGTCAGGAAGGGCGCCGAGATGGCCCGCCAGGGCGATTTCGATGCCATTTGCGCAGTCTCCAGGATTGCGGAGTATATAGGCTGGGGGGTGTCGATCGCGACCAATATGCTTGACCCGGAGGTAGTATATATCGGCGGCACGCTGATCGATCTCCTGCCCGACCAGATGATGGGCATAATCCAACGCGAGTCGATATCGAACACGATCCCGCGACACCGCGAGGTTGCCATAAGACCAATCGTAGATCTGAAGGAGTTTCACTTCAAGGGGGCATTCGGGTTGGTCCTGCTGGAGCGGTTCAGAGCGCTGGACCGCGAAATCAACTCGAAGCTCATGTTCCCGTTCTCGCGAAAGGATCACGTCAGAAGTCCTGATGCCGCCGAGTCGGTGTTGGCCACCTGACGCAGTGCGCCGATCGCTTGTGTGCCGCTTCCCCATGAGATCCGTCCAAACAATCCCCACGAGATGAGGTAGTTCGCGCAATGTGGAGTCTGTTTTGTGTCACACCACTGCTGACGGCGGTCGACAACCGAGGATCCGCCGCAGCTCCCGACGCCCGCTGGGAGAACTCGCTCAGGCCCGCGGGCAAAGCGGGGCCGACCCTGAGCCTTGCGTCCGAGGGAAAGGCCGCGTATTTCATACTGATTCCTGGCGAGCCCACCACGCAGGAGGAGAAAGCGGCCTCGGATCTCGCCAAGTACCTGAAGATGATCACCACCGCCGGTTTCCCGATAGTCCGCGAATCAGACAACCGCAAGCCGGCAGGCTCCGTGATAAGCGTAGGTCAGACGAGTCTTCTCGATAGAGCGGGCATCCCGGAGGCCGGCATGGATCTCGGCCGAGAAGGCTATGCCATTGCCGTCAAGGGCAACACGCTGTACCTCATTGGCGGTACCAAGAGGGGTCCGATAAATGCCGTGTATGCTCTACTCGAGGAGGACCTGGGATGCCGCTGGTACGACAGGCAGGCCGAACCGACGATCCCGCACATTCCCGAGTTGACATTTCGGCCGGTACCGAGGCATTTCGTGCCGGCGCTGGATGTGCGCGACCCATACTACTGGAACGCGTTCGACGGCGACTGGGCTCTTGCCAACCGCGTCAACTTCAACTGGATGGACTGCATCCCCGTGGAATGGGGAGGCGGCAACAAGCACCCCCACAATCCGTTTGCCGTGACGCCCCAGCAGAGGCGGCTCTACGTCCACACGTTCAATAACCTGCTGCCCCCGGAGGAGTTCTTCGAGACACACCCCGAGTACTACTCCGAGATCGACGGGGAGCGGGTATCCAAGCAGTTGTGCCTCGCGAACCCCGACGTAATCCGGATAATGACCGAACGCGTGCTGGAGTGTTTCCGGCGGGATCCGGCTAGCGAGTTGATCAGCGTTTCCCCCAACGACAACAAGAAGGTACTGCCAGTGTGCGAAGTGCAAGGCAATCGACGATGCCGAGGGCGGGAACGCCGGAACACTGATCATGTTCGTCAACAAGGTCGCCGAGGCCCTGGAGAAGGAGTTCCCGAACGCGAAGATCAGCACGCTGGCCTACCTCGACACGCTGATACCCCCCAGGACCGTACGGCCTCGCCGCAATGTGGTGATCCAGCTATGCACCGACGCCCACGCCTGGCCCAATCCCCTCCGGCCCGTGACCGAGACCGATGTATTCCGAAACGCCATGGAAGCCTGGCACGCCATCGGAGCGCCGATGTATATCTGGGACTACACGGTCAACTACAGTCACTTCCCCCTGCCGATGCCCAACATGCCGTTTGTGGGAGACAACATACGGTACTACGTGGAGCATGGCGCGAAGGGCGTGCTGCTGCAGGGCGCATTCCAGTGCGCCGGCGGTGAGAACGGAGCGCTGCGCTCGTGGGTGTGGGCCAAGCAGCTTTGGGACCCCAGCCGTCGCACGCTGCCGCTGCTACGCGATTTCTGTTTTGGTTACTACGGCGGCACTGCGGAGCCGATGTGGCAGTATAATAAGATGTTGTGGGACATGTGGGAGAACGCGCACGCGGCGCAGTTGAAGGAGCCCGATAAGCCCATTCTGCCGAACAGGATAAGATTCCCACCGACTTTTCCGCTGCTTTCAAAGGAGTACATCGAGAGATCCGCCGACCTGTTTGCCCAGGCAATGGCGCTGGCCGGGGATCCTGAGACCGCAAGGCGCGTCGAAGAGGCCGAAATTCGCATATCTCTACACAAGGCTCTGCCAGGACGTGGGCTTCTATGATGACAAGGAGTTCGTCGAGAGCGCTGTAATGGCGTCCGCCACTCCGGAATTCAGGGCCGAGCATCTCGATATGGCTCATGAGATGCTGAGGACGGCGAAGCGGGACGAGATGACGAACTTCCACGAGAGCGGAGATCCGGATGCCATTGCGAAGATCGAAAAGTGGATCGAATCGCTGAGCAGCGACTGACGTTTGGGCAATTGTCGGCCATCGGAATAATTATCTCAGATAAGCATCCTGGAATGGTGTGGGCCAGCGCTACGTGAAACAAAATCTACAAAAAAAGTAGCGGATACCCCTTGACAGGCTAGTGTTTTGGGGATACTATGCCAGTATATTATACTGGTGACCGACAAAACCACAGGGCGTAGGTGCGGAAATGCCGCGGCTGAGGCCGTCGAAGCCCCACTGCCGTTGGCGCGTGGTCTAAGGCAGACAGTCGGAGGTACCATTATGTGCTCACATAGGGGCACGAAGCGCGGAAGCGGGTTCACGCTGATCGAACTGCTCGTAGTGATCGCTATCATAGCGATCCTGGCCGCCATTCTCTTTCCGGTGTTCATGCAGGCAAAGGAAAGCGGGAGACGGGCGGCTTGCGTGAGCAACCTGAAGCAGTGCACGTACACGATAATGGGGTACTGCGACGACAACAACGGCAAATACCCGGACCCGATGGACTGGGCGAACATCAATATATGCTTCAACGGCGGGTGGTGTCGGAGACTATCCAGCTACGCTAGCGGCTCAGTCCGACATCCCGTCGCGATGTGGTTTTGCCCCAGCAATACCTACTGGCTACTGGAGAAACTCCCCACTTACCGTGACGCGGACGGTTATCCCTACGCCATGGGCTATGCAGGTTTTTGGAACCAGTCCAAGTACCAATGGCCGATTAGCAAATGGAAGTTCGCCAGAGACGGTGACGTGAACGACAGGCACTATCTGGTTATCGGTGACCTGACCTACGAGAACGTCGACGATAGGAACTGGGTGCATTATCGAAACCACTCCAACGGCAAGGAGGTCGCAGGCGGCAATTTCGCCTACGCGGATGGACACGTCAAATGGTCCACCTCTGGGCAGTTGGGCCCTATGTGCGGCTACTATAAGGCCATCAGGCTGCCGCGCGAGGTGTATCAGTGACACCGCGGTGACGGGATCTGCGCAGGATGTCATGCGACTCTATCATAGATGCTGACCGACGAGACCGAGGTGGAGAGCACAGAGGGAGGTGCGCTGTGTTCGCGGACGGGGGCAGAAAGAATAGAAGCGGGTTCACGCTGATCGAGTTGCTGGTAGTCATCGCTATCATAGCGATCCTGGCTGCTATGCTGTTTCCCGTGTTCCTTCGGGCAAAGGAGAGCGGGCGGCGCGGAGTATGTCTGGCCAACCTGAAGCATTCCAGCTATGCTCTGATGATGTACTGCGACGACCACAATGGCAAGTACCCACCCCCGCTGGACTGGGCAAACATCAACATCAACTTCGGAACCCAGTGGTGTCGGAACATCTCGAGATACGCCAGCAGCTCAGCCCGAAATCCCGTGGCCATGTGGTTCTGCCCCGGTAATCCTTACTGGCTGTCGATACTCCCCAGGTACCAGGGATGCGGACGGTTACCCGTATGCTATCGGCTACGGCGGCTTCTGGAACCAGTCCAAGTATCAGTGGCCGGTTGCCAAGTGGAAGTTCGCCCGAGACGGCGACGTGAATGACAGGAACTCTCTGCTCATAGGAGACCTGACCTTCGAGCTGATTGAAGGTCTGGAAGACAAAACGGCGATGGTGCATGGCCGTAATCGCGCCGACGGCAGACTCGTGGCGGGCGGCAATTTCGCCTACGCGGATGGGCATGTCAAATGGACCAACGGTCGCGACCTTGGCCCCCTGTGCGGCTACTACAAGGCCCTCAGGCTGCCGCGCTGCGTGTATCAGTAACGCCGAGGGGCGGGGCTGTCTTGCTCTGCAGAAGGGAAGAAGCGCTATGCGTGCACAGGAGAGCAACAGGACATGGGTTCACGCTGATCGAACTGCTGGTTGTCATCGCCATCATAGCGATCCTGGCCGCTATCCTTTCACCAGTGTTCCTTCAGGCGAAGGAAAGCGGGCGGCGGGGAGTCTGCCTGGCCAACCTGAAGAACTGCAGCTATGCCCTGATGATGTATTGCGACGACCACAACGGCAAGTACCCGCTGCCGATGGGCTGGGCGCAGCTCAACATCAGCACCGTGAATCCCACGTGGTGTAGAGACATATCGAGATACGCCAGTGGTTCGGTCCGACACCCGGTGAACATGTGGTTCTGTCCCAGCAATCCCTATTGGCTGGCACGGCTCCCCAGCTACCACGACGCTGATGGCTATCCCTACGCCATGGGATATGCGGGGTTCTGGAACCAGTCCAAGTACGCCTGGCCGGTTTGACAAGTGGAAGTTCGCCAGAGACGGCGACGTGAATGACAGGCACTATCTGCTCATCGGCGACCTCACCTGCGAGCAGGTTGAGGGCAATGAAAGATACGTCGCGCTCGTGCACGGCTGCAATCATCCCGACGGCAAGCTCGTCGCCGGCGGCAATTTCACCTACGCGGATGGACACGTGAAATGGTCCAATGGGCGCGGCTTGGGCCCTCTCTGCGGCTACTATGGGGCCATCAGGCTGCCGCGCGAAGTGTATCAATAGAAGATGTCGGGCGACTGGCACGCCCTGACCCCAAGCAGGCATAGAAGAAGATCTGCAAATCAACACGCAACGTATCAGGAGGGAGAAGAAAGATGAGAGTAAGAAGCGCATGCGTAATCTGGGCAATTGCAGCAGCCATGCTGCTGGCATTTGCGACCGGGGCCGTGGCTGACTACCAGAGCACGGTCACTCGCCGACAACCCAACCGCCTACTGGCGGCTGAACGAGACTGTGGGCAGTACGACGGCGGCCAACCTGGGTTCGACCGGGGCGGCCAATGATCTCACCTACGTCGCGCCCTGTACGCTGGGCGGAGTTTCCCCGTATGATCCGCTGGACACATACGTGAGCTTCGCAAATGGCGGCAAGGCGGCCAACACGAACGGGCAGAACCTGGTTCAGGCGGACAATCAGAGCGTGGAGTTCTGGGTCAAACTGAGTGTGGACAGCCCCGACATGGAGCGGCTGATAAGCACGGCCGACAACCTGTTCTCGGGGGCGCTGGCGAGCGGATTCGATGTATACGCGCAGGGAACCGTGGCGGACGGTTTTCACCTCGGCCTGAGTTTCATCGGGTTTGTCAACAAGACCTACTCGACCACGGTAGCGGCCGACACGTGGACTCACGTGGTGGTGACCGAAACCAACGGCACGTGGAATATGTATGTCGACGACGTACTTGACTCGACGACCGCAATCAGGCATCTGGTTGTTCCACAGACCGGCTTCGCTCTTGGCAGAAACGTCCGCTGGCAACTCGGCAATCTATGGATGACCGGCGCGCTCGACGAGGTCAGTTGGTACGACTATGTGCTGTCACCGGAGCAGATTTCGGCCCACTATGAGGCTGGGACCGCCGTGCCGGAGCCATCTGGCGTGCTAGTGCTCTGCGCCGGCATACCAGCGCTGCTTACTCTGCGCCGGAGAATGCACAGGTAGTTGTTTCCTTTGCCTGCCCCGGATCTGACGCGCCGTCCAATCCGGGGCAGACGCTTCTCAGGCCGGGAGAAACTGCTGATGCTAACCCGGCCTGTGCGTTTCCATTCTGGAAAGGAGAGCGAGAAATGAGATCAAGGAGCACGATTGTTATGGCGGCGATTGCGGCGGCGTTGCTGCTCGCATTTGCGACCGGGGCCGTGGCCGACTATCAGAGCATCGGTACTCGCCGACAACCCAACTGCCTACTGGCGGCTCAACGAGGCCGCGGGCAGCGCGACGGCGGTCAATCTAGGTTCGACCGGGTCAGCCAATGACCTCACCTACAACCCCACCTACACGCTGGGTGGAGTCTCCCCGTATGGTCCGTTGGGCACGTATGTGAGCTTCACGAACGGCGGGAACGCGGGCAACTTGAACGGCCAGAACCTCGTCCAGGCGGACAACCAGAGCATAGAGTTCTGGGTCAAACTGACCGCGGATCGCACCGTTGCGGGACGAATCGTAAGCACTGCCGACAACCTGTTTGCCGGAGGGGTGGCGAGCGGAGTCGACGTGTGGGCCAAGGGCACTGTCGCCGATGGGTTCCACCTCGGCCTGACATTCGTCGGGTTTACCAACAAGGACTTCACCACCGTCTTCCCAGCCAATACGTGGACTCACGTGGTGGTGGTCGAAGACAACGACACGTGGAAAATCTATATCAACGGCGCGCTTGACGCGACTACCGTCGTCAAGCAGCTGAAGGTTCCACAGACCGGCTTCGCCCTGGGCAGAAACGTCCGTACGGCCCTTGGCAGTCTGTGGATGATCGGCGATCTCGATGAGGCGGCATGGTACGACTACGTGCTCACGCCGGGGCAGATCTCTACTCACTACAACGCCGGGCTTGGCAATCTGCCGGCTCCGACCTTCGATCCGGTGGGAGAGGGCGTGCGCGTTCCGCCTCTCAGCGTGACCCTGAATTGTGGAGAGCCCACTGCGACTATTGCCTACACGACCGACGGCAGCGAACCGTCTTCGACCAACGGGACTCAGGTGGCCCCCGGCACGTCGATCGAGTTGACAGGCAACACGACCCTCAAGGCAATCGCCCTCGAAACCGGCTATTCGCCGAGCGATGTCACGAGTTCCGTGTATGCCTTCTATCCTCCGATAGGGGAGAACTACGAGAACACGGTGCTCGCCGACAATCCAACCGCGTTCTGGCGACTGAACGAGACTACGGGCGTGACAGCCGTCAATCAGGGCTCGACCGGGGCTGCCAATGATCTCACCTACAGCGGGGCCTACACGCTGGGTGCAGCCTCGCCCTATGCCTACTTCGGAGACTACGCCAGCTTCACGGCCACCGGCAAAGCGTCCAATGGAAATGGGCAGAACCTGGTCCAGGCAAACAATCAGAGTGTGGAGTTCTGGGTCAATCTGACCGCCGACGCCACCGGAGAGCGACTGATAAGCACTGCCGACCACAACAATTCTCTCACCCAGCCCAGCGGTTTCGACGTCTACGCCACGGGCACGATGGCAGACGGCTTCAACATCGGCATTGCTCTCACCGCGTTTGCCGCCAAAGTGGGCGTCATCCCGGTTCAGGGCAACACCTGGAACCATGTGGTCGTCGTTCAGAGTGGCGGACTGTTCTCAATGTATATCAACGGCGTGCTCGATCCGACTACGTGGGGTCCCAAGGCTCTGCTGACTCCGCAGTCAGGCCTGGCTCTCGGATACAATGTGGACGCGGCCCTTGGCAGCAAGGGCATGACCGGCGCGCTCGATGAGGTCGCGTGGTATGACTACGCGATGACCGGCGATCAGGTCATGAAGCACTACAACACCGCTCTGGGAGTTCTGCCGGCTCCGACTTTCAGTCCGGAAGGCGGCGGAGATACACATTCCGCCGATGGACGTGACCATAAGTTGCGGCATCACGGGAGCGACCATCGCTTACACGACGGACGGCAGTGAGCCCTCTGCGACGAACGGCGCGCAGATACTCTCAGGCGCAACCGTTCACCTGACCGAGTCTGCAACGCTAAAGGCCGCCACGATAGCGTCCGGCTGTCCGCCCAGTGCGGTCACGACGGCAACCTATGATGTCTATCCTCCGACCGGAACGAACTACCAGGCCACGATACTGGCCGACAGCCCGACCGCTTACTGGCGGCTCAACGAGACCTCCGGCACGATAGGCGACAACATAGGCTCGACCGGCAGCGCCAACGATCTCACTTTCGACGAGAATGGCGGAAGCCTTACGCTGGGCTCGCCCTCGCCGTTCGACTACCTCGGCAACTACTTGACCCTTGGCGGTGGAGCCCGCGCGCTCGACGCGAACGGGCCGAGTCTGGTCAAGTCGAAGAACCAGAGTGTGGAGTTCTGGGTCAAGTTCACCGCGAACGCCACGAGCGCGCGATTGGTGAGCAGCGCCGATCACAACTGGGCAGGATCCTCAGCCAGCGGCTTCGACATCTACGCTACCGGCACGATGGCAGACGGCTTCAACGTAGGTATCTCCCTGATCGGTTTCAGCGCCAAGCTCGGCAGCATCGTAGTTCCCGGCAGCACCTGGACGCACGTGGTCGTAGTTCAAAAGGCCGGCACGTTCAGGATGTACATCGACAAGGAACTCGATTCGACGACGTGGGGACCCAACACGCTGGTGGCCCCTCAGTCGGGTCTGGCTCTGGGGTATAACGTCGATTCGGCCCTTGGCAAGTATCCCATGAACGGACAGCTCGACGAGGTCGCGTGGTATGGCTACTCGCTGACCGATGCCCAGATCCGCAACCACTACAATATGGCAGAGGGCATTCTGCAGGTCGAGCCGCCGACGTTCAGTCCGTCAAGCCTGCTTATCTACGCCTCGCCTCAGCAGGTAACCCTGGACTGCGCGACTCCCGGCGTGACGATGTACTACACCACCGACGGCAGCGATCCGTCTCCGACCAACGGCACCCAGTACGTTCCGGGCGTGCCGATCCAGATAAGTCAGACGACCATGATCAGGGCGGAAGCCGTCAAGAACGGCTACACCGCGAGCGATGCGTCCGCGATCTACTGGATCCAACACTTCAGACCGGAGAGCATATACTACAGCACGAACGTGACCGTCGACGGTAACCTCTCCGAGTGGGCCAGTTCGGACTTCGTTCCGCTGGATCAGGAATACGCGCTGGGCAGTGGCTCGGCACAGCTTCATGCCGATGTGCCGGAAGCATATTACGCGGCCAAGTGGGGTCCGGACAACAAGCTCTACGTTGCGATCAAGGTCAACGACAAGTACCACGTGCTTACAGACGGCTACGGCGCTGCCTGGAACAGCATGGACTCCGTGGATCTCTACATTCATGCCGGCGGAACCGGCCCGACCGCGTACATGGGCACTCAGGCCGATGCTCAGCACTATATCCTGGGTGTCAACTCCGATGGCAACAGCGTCTGGGCAGCACTCGGCGGTCCGACAGCCGTTCCGGGCTGCGCCGGGCTGACCGCGGCGGGCAAGGCAGACGGCGACTGGCTCTACTATGAAGCTCAGATCACGCCGTGGGAGCACTTCTCGATGGACTGCACCGGCCTGATCCTGTATCCGCTGAGCGCGGGCGAGAGCATCGGGATCGATGTGGACGCAGTCAGTGTAGACGGCGAGGGCTACACAGGTGTATTGAGCGAGAACCCCATGCCGGTGAAGTACAACGACTACGGCGCCATCGCTCACCACTTGCTGGTTGTCAGTGGCACGATCCTGAGCGCGAAGACATCGGCCGACGGTACCGCCATCGGCTGTTCGGGAATCGTGACCGGCGTCTTCGACGATTGCTTCTATATCGAGTCGCCGGACCGCACGTACGGCATCCGGGTTCAGATGTCAGGCAGCGGACTGACTCTCGGGCAGACCGTAGGCGTCTCCGGGACCGTCGGGACTCTCGATTCGGGTGAGAGATGCATCAATGCGACTCAGGTGACGCCGATCGGCGCGACGACCATCGAGCCGCTCTGCCTGACCAACAAGGCACTCGGCGGCGGAGACTTCGGCAGCGTTGCCGGCGAGAAGCAGCCTGGAGTATCTTCAGGCATCGGCCTCAACAACATCGGCCTCTACGTCAAGACTACCGGCCAGGTCGGCGAGAAGAAACGCAACCGAGGGTTGGTTCATGATCGACGACGGGTCCGCCGTCGGAGTGGCGGTCTACGGCAGCATCCCTGACGGCAGCCCCTACGTTACCGTCACCGGGGTAAGCTCGTGTGTCAAGTCGGGCAGCACGGTAGGACGCGTTGTCCTGGCGACAGATATCCAGACAGATGACTGAATCCGTCTTGTGAAAGTGGCCGGAACGGATAAGTCACCTGCGGGATAGCTGCCGCAGTACGGTTAGTTCTCCGGGGGGTGTGTAGTTTGCGCCCCCCGGGGGCTGGTCAAAGCGAGCAGCCGGCAATGTCAGAAGGCAGCAGGAAATGAAACCCAGACAGAGACTTGCTATGGGCGCTGTGCTCGGCGCCGGCATTCCCGTGCTGTTCGCTCTGCGCAGGAGAACTTCTCAGGTAGCTGTTTCCTTGTGCATCGGACTTCTGGAGAGGAGAGCGTAAAATGAGAATAAGAAGCACGATTGCTACGGCGGCGATTGCGGCGGCGTTGCTGCTCGGATTTACGACCGGGGCCGTGGCCGACTATCAGAGCACGGTACTCGCTGACAGCCCAACCGCCTACTGGCGGCTCAACGAGGCTGCGGATAGCACGACGGCCGTCAACCTGGGTTCTACCGGAACCGACAACGATCTCACCTACATAGCACCCTACACGCTGGGTGGAGTTTCCCCGTATGCTCCATTGGGCACTTACGTAAGCTTCCAGAACGGCGGGGAGGCGTCCAACACCAACGGGCAGAATCTGGTTCAGGCGGACAATCAGAGCATAGAATTCTGGGTCTGCCTAACCGCGGATAACAGCACCAAGAAACGACTGGTAAGCACTGCCGACAACCTGTTTGCCGCGGGGGTGGCGAGCGGAGTCGATGTATGGACCACGGGCACGGTTGCCGATGGGTTCCACCTCGGCCTGTCTTTCATCGGGTATACCAACAAGGACTTCACCACCACGTTCCCGGCCAACACCTGGACTCACGTGGTCGTGGTCGAGGACAACGACACGTGGAAGATGTATATCAACGGCGTGCCTGACGCAACGACCGTCGTCAAGCAAGTGAAGATCCCTGCGCACGGCCTGGCGCTGGGCAGAAACGTCCATGCGGCCCTTGGCAGTCTATACATGACCGGCGAACTCGACGAGGTGGCATGGTACGACCACGTCCTCACGCCGGGACGCATCGCCGCTCACTACTCCGCGGGCCTGGACAATCTGCCGGCTCCGACCTTCGACCCGACGGGCGGGCAAGTGCTCACCCCGCCTATCAGCGTGACGCTGAACTGCGCGGAGCCCACTGCGACTATTGCCTACACGACCGACGGCAGCGAGCCGTCTTCGACCAACGGGACTCAGGTGGCCCCCGGCACGTCGATCGAGTTGACAGGCAACACGACGCTCAAGGCAGTTGCCCTCAAGAGCGGCCACTCGCCAAGTGAGGTCACGACCGCCACCTATGGTGTCTATCCGCCAACCGGAACGGACTACCAGGCCACGATACTGGCCGACAACCCGACCGCCTACTGGCGGCTCAACGAGACATCGGGTACGACAGGCGACAACATAGGCTCGACCGGCAGCGCCAATGATCTCACATTCGTAGCAAACGCCGGAACTTATACGCTGGGCTCGCCCTCGCCTTTCGAGTACCTCGGCAACTACCTGACCCTGATAGGCGGAGCAGATGCGGTCGATGCAAACGGGCAGAACCTCGTTCAGCCGGAGAACCAGAGCGTGGAGTTCTGGGTGAATTTCACCGCGGACGCGACGAACGAGCGGCTGGTGAGCACCGCCGACCACAACTTCGTAGCGCCCTCGGCCAGCGGCTTCGACATCTACGCTACCGGCACGATAGCAGACGGCTTCAACATAGGCCTGTTTCTGCTTGGTTTCAGCTCCAAACTCGGCAGTATCGTTATTCCGGGCAACACCTGGACGCACGTGGTCGTGGTTCAACAGGCCGGCACGTTCAGTATGTATATCAACAAAGAGCTCGATCCGACGACGTGGGGACCCAACACGCTGCTGGTCCCTCAGACGGGTCTGGCTCTGGGGCGCAACGTCTATACGGGCCTCGGCAACTACTCAATGAACGGACAGCTCGATGAGGTCGCGTGGTATGACTACTCGCTGACCGATATCCAGGTCCGCGACCACTACAACATTGCGGAAGGCATCCTCCAGGTCGAGCGGCCGACGTTCAGTCCGTCCAGCCTGCTGGTCTATGTCTCGCCTCAGCAGGTAACCCTGGACTGCGAGACTCCCGGCGCGACGATCTACTACACCACCGACGGCAGCGATCCGTCACCGACCAACGGCACCCAGTACGTTCCGGGCGTGCCCATCCAGATAAGTCAGACGACGACGATCAGGGCGCAGACCGTCAAGAGCGGCTACGTTCCGTCTGATGCGTCCGCGACCTACTCGATCCATCACTTCAGACCGGAGAGCATATACTACAGCACGAACGTAACCGTCGATGGTGACCTCTCGGAGTGGGCGAGTTCGGACTTCGTTCCACTGGATCAGGAGTATGCGCTGGGCAGCGGTTCGGACCAGCTTCATGCCGATGTGCCGGAGGCATACTACGCGGCAAAGTGGGGTCCGGACAACAAGCTCTACGTTGCAATCAAAGCCAACGACAAGTACCACGTACTTGGCGACTACGTAGATAGCTGGCAGAGTATGGACTCCGCGGATATCTACATCCACGCCGGAGGAACCAGCTCGACCGCATATAAGAACACCCAGGCCGATGCTCAGCACTACGTCGTGGGCATCAATCCGGACGGCAACAGCGCGTGGACGGCGTTCCGAGGCCCGATAGAAGTGCCGGCGTGCGCGGGGTTTACGGTAGCGGGCAAGGCGGACGGTGATTGGCTCTACTATGAAGCTCAGATCACACCGTGGCAGTACCTTCTCGTTGGACTGCACGGGCCTGATCCAATACCCCTTGAGCGCCGGGGAGAGTATCGGAATCGACGTGACCGTGGTTAGTGTGGACAGCGCCGGCTACGCGGGTGTATTGAGCGAGAACCTCATGTCGGGCAAAAACAACGACTACTTCGCCATCGCTCACCACTTGCTGGTTGTTGGTGGCACGATCCTGGGCGCGAAGACATCGGCCGACGGCACCGCTATCGGCTGTTCGGGAATCGTGACCGGTGTGTTTGACGATTGCTTCTACATCGAGTCTCCGGACCGCACGTACGGCATCCGAGTTCAGATGCCCAGCAGCGGGCTGACTCTCGGGCAGACCGCAAACGTCGCCGGAACGGTTGGAACTCTCGATTCGGGTGAGAGATGCATCAATGCAACTCAGGTGACCCAGACGGGCACCGCGGACATGGACCCGCTCTGCCTGACCAACAAGACGCTCGGCGGTGGTGATTTCGGCAGCGTTGCCGGCGAGAAGCAGCCTGGAGTATCTTCAGGCGTTGGCCTCAACAACATCGGCCTCTACGTCAAGACAACCGGCCAGGTCGGCGAGAAGAACGCAACCGAGGGTTGGTTCATGATCGACGACGGGTCCGGTGTCGGCGTGGCGGTCTACGGCAGCATCCCTGACGGCAACCCCTACGTGACCGTCACCGGGGTAAGCTCGTGTGTCAAGTCGGGGAGCATGGTAGGACGCGTCGTTCTAGCGACAGACGTCCAGACAGATGACTGATTCTGTATTGTGATAGTGGCCGGAAACCGATAGGTCATCTGCGGGCGGACTGCCGCAGGACGGTTCAGTCTTCGGGAGGCGTGTAGTTTGCGTCTCCCGGAGGCTGGTCGGTTCGAATCGCCGGCAATGTCAGAAGGCAGCAGGAAATGAAAGTCAGATCAATACTTGTTATGGGCATGGCGTTCTGCGCTCTGTTGGCGCTCGCCGGCACTGCATTTGCGGATTATCAGAGTGTGGTGCTCGGCGACGGCCCCATCGCCTACTGGCGACTCAACGAGACCTCGGGCGCTACGGCAGTCAACTCGGGTTCCACGGGAATGGACAACGATCTGACCTACAGCGGAACCTATGCGCTGGGCGGGACCTCGCCCTACTCTGATCTCGACGCCTACGCCAGTTTCACCGGCGCCGGGAATGCGTCGAATACGAACGGGCAGAACCTCGTTCAGGCGGACAATCAGAGCATAGAGTTCTGGGTCTGCCTGACCGCGGATAGCGCCAGCCGGGAACGGCTGGTGAGCACTGCCGACAACCTGTTTTCGGGGTCCACAGCGAGCGGAGTCGATATATGGGCCACGGGCACGGTGTCGGGCGGCTTTCATCTCGGTTTGACGTTCATCGGCTTTGTAAACAAGGACTTCTCCACCGTGTTTCCGGGCAACACCTGGACTCACGTGGCCGTCGTTCAGAGCAGCGACACGTGGCGGATATACGTCAACGGTGTGCTTGACGCGACTACCGTCGCCAGACAACTGAAGATTCCTGCGCACGGCCTGGCGCTGGGCAAGAACGTCCATACGGCCCTTGGCAATCTGTGGATGACCGGCGCGCTGGACGAGGTCGCATGGTACGACCATGCGCTGACTCAGTCGCAGATCCAGGCTCACTACAATGCGGCGCATTGCTGCGCGCTCGCCGGGCAGGTCGCCCTTCAGAGCTACTCGGGTGATAAGGCCTTGACGCCGGTGCAGGTTCAGCTTCTGCAGGGAGGCAGCGTGGTGGCGCAGCAGATTGTGTCGCTGGACTCGCTCGGCGACTATGCGGCGCGGTCTCTCACGCCCGGGACCTACGATGTGACGTTCAGCGCGTGTGGCTGGCTGCCCCAAACGGTGGCGAACGTGCAAATCACCGACGGCACTGCAACGAACATCAACGTGTCGCTTGAGAACGGCGACCTGGACGGTGACGCTGAGGTGACGACTACCGACGCCAGCGTCTTGTTGAAGAACATCGGCACAAGCGGCGATTAGCGCCGGCCGGAGGACCGAGTAATGCGGCAGACAACGATATTCCTGGCTATTGCATTCATAATGGCGCTGGCAGGCTGCAGCGCGCTCGCCGCGACGAGCATGTGGATCACCACCGATCCCACAGGCACGCCGGTTACCGGAGACAGCATCTCCGTGACGTCAGGCAGCTCGGTTCAGCTCTACGCATTCATTGACAGCACTGATATTGGCAATCTTTTCGAGTTGATGATCGGCTACGACACGTCCGATGCCGCGACCTATGGAGCGGGCGTCGATACGAATAGCGGCGGCGCCAAGAAGCTCACACTTGCCGGCACGAAAGCCGGCATACTGGCGAGCATGCCGGGCGGTTTTACAGCATTCGCTTCCGCGGGCTTCGCTGACGCGGGAGTCGTGCTGGATGCGTCTGGAAGGGAAGCTCTCAACACGCTTCTCGGCGGCCGGCCCTACGGATTTGTGGCGCGGGCGGGCACAACCGCGAACGGCGCGCCCGGCAGGGTCGTGTGCTGCTCCTTCACACTGACCAACAACATGACCGTCCCCGGCGACTCGCAGTACGTCGTGATTTCCAACAGTCCGGGAGGCAATTCATACTCGTCGGCGTGGAAGTGGGGCACGAGCCTGTGCGAGGGCAGCTATGCACTCAGAGTGGTCAATACCGAGAGCACTCCGCTGCCGGTGGTTGGAACGTCCAACAAGAGCGTGCTCGATTCCCTGATGACGCAGGCTGCCTCCAAGTATGAATGGGTCCTATGGGGTCGGGTTTCCGCGAGGGATGCTGACGGTTTCGTTATAGACGACGGCTCGGGAGCGCCGATTCAGGTTGTGGCCCCCGGTAACACGGTTTCCGACGGAGATTACGTATCCGTGAAGGGCATGCTGGACGTGTCGGTTTCTCCACCAACGCTTACGAGCGAGGGTGTCACGCCACACTGACTCGTCCACGCTCGGCACGAAGGGAACGCGAAATGAAGCGCTTTGTCGATATACTTGCAGCGTCTACGGCACTGACCTTGCTGGTCGGGTTGTCCTGTGCGCTCGCGGCAACCGTCGTGGTGACCAGGAGCAGCGTCACGGATTTCATGTACAGGGGCACGCTGAGCAGCACCGAGGCCGTTGATGTCGGGAACTGGGACGGGGACCTGAGGCTGCAATACGTCACTACTCTTCCGAACGGCGATTTCGAGCAGGGATGGGCTCATTGGACCACGAGCGGAACGGTCTCGCTTGCGACCGGACGCGGCGCGTACACGGGGCAGTCGGCCCATATGTCCACTATAGACAATGTGGTTGGCCACGACAGCTACATAACGTCGGACGCATTCATTCCCACCAACGCCACGTTGACCTACTGGGCCAGGAAGGACAAATACAACGGCGCCTATCAGAGTTCATTCAAGGTCGAACTCTACACCGTGGACAATACCTTCCTTGCGGACGTGACGCCGACGGGCGTGACCGACCTCTGGCAGCAGTACACGGTATCCGTTTATAGATACATGGGCCTGCCCATCAGGATCAGGTTCTACGGCGGCACGCTGAAGAACTCATACTCCTACGGCTCGTACGTCGATCAAGTCGGGGGCGCCACCGCGCCGCACTACGCGACCAGCGGAACGTGGACCAGCGCCGACATCATCAAGCCAGTGAATGCGTCTGCCTGGGGGAGCTTGCAGGCAGACATGTCCGTCCCCTCGGGAACCAGCGTCACGTTCGATGTTCTTACGAGGGACGGCGCGGCTATAGCAGGTTTCAGCGGGCTGGCTGCGGGCGCCAGCATTGTGGGGCTGCCGTCTTCGACCTTGGCCGATGGCGTGAAGATCAGAGCCAACCTGCAGACGTCCAACACCGCCGCAACCCCATCGATCCACAGCTTGTCTCTGACATACGTTACAGGTCCGGACAGCACGAAGCCATCAACGGTCTCGTTGACGGCAACCGCTATAGCCAACCGGCCGGACATTCGACTGGATTGGCAGCAGCCGGCAACGGACAATGTGTTGGTGGATCACTACGCCATATACAGAGACACGAGCCCATTCTCCAGCCTGACGGGCATGCAGCCGTATGCCGTCACGAAAGCGGGCAGCGGATACTGGGCGTCGTACGTCGATAAGACTCCGGTCACCGGGACTGCTTACTACTACGCCGTGACGGCCGTCGATCTTTCCGGAAACGCCGCGGACATTTCCACCGTCGTTTCGGCCACTTCCGGCACGGGGACAGTCGAAGCCAAGGACTACTACAGCCAGTTCATGCTCTGGGGCGACTACCAGGGCCTTTATCCTCCCAGTTGGGACGACAAGGACTCCGTGTATGCCTACTGCGATGACTACTTCGCGACGATGGTGGAACGGGGTATGGACTGGATCACCACGACCGCTCCGGCAATAGGGTGGGAGCCTGTACTCCGCGCGGCCGCGGAACACAACATCAAGGTACTGCTTGCCACGCCGATAGTGGAGGACAACCTCTGGATACAGCCAACGCAGGCAGAGATGGACTCCAGGCTCAAGGGAGTAACCGCCGAACTGCAGGGCTACCCCGCGCTAGTCGGTTACAGGCTTGGAGACGAGCCGAACTCCATCAGCATTGGGAGCGGCATGCTGAAAACCATAAACGCCATCTATAGCTGCGACCCCTACCACGCCAGCGCTCCGTGCTGGTGGTGGAGGGCAGATCTGAGCAACTACTTGAGCGCCTTTCCCGCGTCTGCCCCGTACGCGGACTGCTATATGAACTGGATCAACGCCAATCCGCCGATCGGGGACTTCCTGGCGCAGACCGACCAGACCTTCTCGGATTACCTTGAGATACTTCACAGCGCGGCGACCCAGCAGGGCGGCAAACCCATGTGGTTCATCGACGGCCTCTGGAAAGGAAGCGGCCGCGGGCCGGCTCCGGAAGAGGTCAGATGCTCCAGTTACCTGATGCTGGCACACGGCGTTTCCGGCATTCAGCACTTCCGCTGGTTAGCGTATGAGGACGTGCCGGGAGTAATACCGACCCTGCAGCAGGTGACAGGCGAGCTGAGGACGATTACGGATCAGATCGGCAATTGGAAGCGCACAAACCCCATAGCCACGGTCGATGGCGCGTCCACGGCTAACTTCATGCCGGAGATATACTCGTTCCAGGACAAATCAGGCAGATACTACGTCGCTTACGTCAACAAGAACTGCACGACCGCCCAGACACTCACCATTCATATATCCGGGACTGCAGCCGGTCTCCCGCAGAACTTCACCCTACTCGACCTTAGAAGCGGTGACACCATTCCCTACACCGGTACCAGCGCGACTGGATACACGTTCACCGACACGGTCGACCCCGGCGACGGCAAGGTCGTGCTGCTCGATGATCGCCGCCTGACCTATGAGGAGAGGGTCCTGTCCGATGAGCCCATCGGCTACTGGAAACTGGACGAGACTTCGGGTACAACCGCGGCCAATCTGGGCTCCAGCGGGCCCGCCCACAATCTTACGTACACATCAAACAGCGGCGCGTACACTCTCGGCCAGACCTCAGCCCATGACTCGCTGGGTACGGCGGTCGGCTTCGAGAATGGCGCGGGGGCTTTCGATGCGAGCTGGGGGTCGCTGATCAAGGCGAATGACCAGAGCGTGGAGTTCTGGTTCAAGATGACCGGCGATGCAAACAACCAGCAGCGGCTGGTCAGCACCGGGGATCGCAGCGCGTCGCCCAGCGGATTCGACATCTATGCCGGCGGCACAATGGCGGACGGTTTCACGGTCGGCCTGTGTGTCTACGGCGTCTATCAGACGAACGGCTCCATCGTGGTCCAGGGTAACACCTGGAACCATGTCGTGATGGTTCAAGGCACTGACGGTGTGTTCAAGCTGTATGTGAACGGTCAGCTCGACTCGGTCACCTGGGGGCCTTCGACCATAGGGGCTCCCGCATCGGGCCTGGCGCTGGGATATAACGTTGACCCCTACCCCGGCGACAGGTTCATGGATGGCGAGCTCGACGAAGTTGCGTGGTATGACCACGCGCTGACTGATGCGCAGATCGAGGCGCACTACCAGGCCGCGCCGGGAGTTGCGACGCTGGCCGGGCACGTGAACCTGCAGGACTACCACGGCAGCCTGTCGCTTGCGCCGGTTCAGGTGATGCTGCTCAGCGGCGGTGTTGCCGTCGCACAGAGCATCGCCACGCTCGATCCCAGTGGCAACTTCAGCATCGATGACGTGCCCGACGGCACGTACGACGTGGCGTTCAAGGCCTGCAAATGGCTGCGCAAGGTGGTTTCCGGCGTTGGGTTGCACGATGGGCAGACCACGAACGTCGAAGTGTCGCTGAAAAACGGCGATCTGAACGGGGATAACGTTGTGTCTCAGGAGGACCTCAACGTCCTCCTGGGCAATCTGGCCAACCAGGGACAATAGGAGTGTTTGATGAGAAGGATCTTTGGTGTGTTTGCAGCCTTTGCGGCGCTTACCGTGCTGACGGGGTCCGCGGTGCCTGCGGCGACTGTTGCGATTACTAGAAGCACGATTATCGATTTCATGTACAGAGGCACGCTGAGCGGTACGGAAGCCGTCGATACCGGCAACTCAGACGCCGACCTGAGGCTGCAGTACATCACTACAATCCCGAACGGTGATTTCGAGCAAGGATTCGAGCACTGGTCTACCGATGGCAATGTCTCCCACCCGAGGCAGATGCGTGATGCGTATACCGGCCAGGGCGCTCTCATATCAACGAAGGACAATACCGTCGGCGGCGACAGCTACATAACTTCGGACGCGTTCGTTCCCGTCATACCGAAGCTGACCTACTGCGCGAAGAAGACCAGATCGGATGCCGTCTATCAGAGCGCCTTCAAGGTTAAACTTCTCAAAGAAGACGGCACGCTTCTCGAAAACGTCACGCCCAAGGGCGTCTCTCTCACGTGGCAGCAGTTTTCGGTCGATCTGTCCAAATACATCGGGCAGCCCGTCCGGATCAGGTTCTATGGCGGGACACAAAACAAGGGCTACGGGTACGGCGCGTTAGTCGATCAGGTCGAAGGCGGCATCGCTCCGCGCTACGCGGCAACCGGAACGTGGACAACCGCGGACATCATCAAACCTATCAACGCAACAGGTTGGGCGAAGATCGATGCGGACGTTTCCGACCCCGGCGGGCACCGGCGTTACGTTCGACATTCTCACCAGAGACAGCAAAGTTATACCGGGGTTCAGCGGACTTACCGCGGGCGCTGACGTCTCCGCATTGCCGGCCGCCACCCTGACGGATGGCCTGAGAATCAGGGCCAATCTGTCGCACGTCGGATGGCGCGATTACGCCGCTGGTTCACAGGCTGTCACTAACCTACGTCACCAAACCGGACAGCGAGAAGCCGTCCGCGGTGTCGCTGACGGCGACCGCAATAGCGGGCCGGCCGGACATCCGGCTGGACTGGGGAAAACCCGCCACGGACAATGTGTGGGTGGACCACTACGTGGTATACAGGGACACCAGTCCATTCTCAAGCATCGGCCGGCAAGCAGCCCTATGCGGTCACGAACCCTCACACGGGTTACTGGAGCTCCTACGTCGATTCGGCCGCCGGCAAGGGGACGGCTTACTACTATGCGGTGTGCGGCAGTGGACCTCTCCGGGAAACAGCGCGGATTACTCGAACGTCGCATCCGCCACTTCCGGCACGTGGGACGGTCAAACCTGAGGACTTCTACAACGGGTTCATGTTGTATGGCGACTACGGCGGCCCGGCGCCTGAGGAGGGATGGGATGATCCGGACATCGTCATACTCCTATTTCGATGCGTTCCTGGGGGAGCGGGCCAGCAAGGGAATCGACTGGACTACCCTGAACGTTCCGCCTATAGGGTGGGAACCCGTGTTCCGCGCGGCCGCGAAGCACGGGATCAGGGTACTGCTGGGAACCCCGGTCGGATGAGGACTACCTCTGGATCGACCCGTCCCAGGACGAGGTGAATGCCAATATCAAGGCGATGACGGCTGAGCTGCAGGGCTACCCCGCGCTGATCGGTTACAGGCTTGGCGATGAGCCTAACTGCACCGGAATCGGTACCGGGATGGCGGCCGTCATAAAGGCCGTCGACACGTTCGATCCCTACCACGCCACCGCGCCCTGCTGGTGGTGGAGGCCGTATGACCGGCTGATCGAAGGTATGCGGACTAACGTGTCATCAGCGATCTACGCGGACTGCTACGTAACCTGGATGGGAAGCCATCCACCGATAGGGGATTTCACGGCTCAGACGGGCAGGACATACTCCGACTACCTGGACGTCTTCCACAACGCGGCGGTCCGCGCGGGCGGCAGGCCCCTGTGGATCATCGATGGCTTCTGGAAGACGGCGACAGGCCGCGGCCCGACTCCGACTGAGGCGAGGTGCTCTACCTATCTGATGCTGGCACACGGCGTCAGGGGGATTGTGCACTTCCGCTATTTCACCTACAAGGGCTTGCCCGGTATCACGGATACGTTGTCCCAGGTCGCGAAGGAGATGAAGACGATCACCGGCAAGATAGGCAGTTGGAGGCGGGTAGACCCCGTTGCCACCGTTGACGGCGGTTCCACCGCCAACTATCAGCCCGAGATCTACACATTCCAGGACAAGGCCGGCAAGTTCTGCCTTGCCTACGTGAACAAGAACTGCACTACAGCAAAGACGCTGACCATACACATATCGCGGAGCGCGATCGGCAACCCGCAGCACGTGAAGATAGTCGATCTGAGGAGCGGGGGTGCGCTTCAATACAAGGATGCCGGCGCAGAGCTGACGCTCACCGACAAGCTCGAGCCCGGCGACGGGAAAGTCGTTCTGCTGGACGACTAGAGACAACAGGAGTTCTTGATGAGAAGGGTCTTTGGTGTGTTTGTGGCCTTCGCGGCGCTTACCGTGCCGGCAGGATCGCTGCCGGCGCGTGGGGCGACTGTCGCCATCACCAGAAGCAGCATTATCGATTTCGCTTATAGAGGCACGCTGAGTGGCACGGAAGCTGTGCACACGAGTAATACGGACGCCGACTTGAGCCTGCAGTACGTAACCACAATCCCAAACGGTGATTTCGAGCAGGGATTGAAGCATTGGTCGACCGATGGCAAGATCGAGCAACCGGCGAACACGCGCACGCGCAACGCATATACCGGGCAGGCTGCCCGCATATCGTCCAAGGACAACACCGTCGGCGGCGACAGCTACATAACATCCGATGCGTTCGTTCCCGTCAGCTCTAAACTGACCTACCAGGCGAAGAAGACCACATCGAACGGTATCTACCAGAGCGCCTTCAAGGCCGAGCTTCTCAAAGAAGACGGCACGCTTCTCGAAAACGTCACACCGAAAGACATGTCCATGACCTGGCAGCAGTTCACGGTGGACCTGTCCAAGTACATCGGGCAGCCCGTCCGGATCAGGTTCTATGGCGGGACACAGAACAAGGGCTACGCATACGGCGCGATAGTCGATCAGGTCGAAGGCGGCATCGCTCCGCGCTACGCGGCGACCGGAACGTGGACAACCGCGGACATCATCAAGCCTGTCAACGCGACGGGCTGGGCGAAGATCGATGCGGACGTTCCGACCCCGGCGGGAACCGGGCGTTACGTTCGACGTTCTCACCAGAGACAGCAAGGTGATACCGGGGTTCAGCGGACTTGCCGCGGGCGCTGATGTTTCCGCGCTGCCGGCCGCCACCCTGACCGACGGCGTGAGGATCAGGGCCAATCTGTAGCACGTCGGATGGCGCGATTACGCCGCTGGTTCACAGGCTGTCGCTCACCTACGTCACCAAACCGGACAGCGAGAAGCCGTCCGCGGTGTCCCTGACGGCGACCGCAATAGCGGGCCGGCCGGACATCCGGCTGGACTGGGGAAAACCCGCCACGGACGATGTGTGGGTGGACCACTACGTCGTATACAGGGACACGAGTCCATTCGCAAGCATCGGTGGCAAGAAGCCTTACGCCGTCACGAATCCTCACACGGGTTACTGGAGCTCTTACGTCGATTCGGCCGCCGGCAAGGGGACGGCTTACTATTATGCGGTGGCGGCAGTGGACCTCTCGGGAAACAGCGCGGAGTTATCCAACGTCGCATCCGCCACTTCCGGCACGTGGGACGGTCAAACCTGAGGACTTCTACAACGGGTTCATGTTGTATGGCGACTACGGCGGCCCGGCGCCTGAGGAGGGATGGGATGATCCGGACATCGTATACTCCTATTTCGATGCGTTCCTGGGGGAGCGGGCCAGCAAGGGAATCGACTGGACTACCCTGAACGTTCCGCCTATAGGGTGGGAACCCGTGCTCCGCGCGGCCGCTAAGCACGGGATCAGGGTACTGCTGGGAACCCCGGTCGAAGAGGATTACCTCTGGATCGACCCGTCCCAGGACCAGGTGAGTACCAATATCAAGGCGATGACGGCTGAGATCCAGGGCTATCCCGCGCTGCTCGGCTACAGGCTCGGCGACGAACCCAACTCCACCGGTTTGGGCACCGGCATGGCAGCCGTCATAACGGCCGTCAAAACGCTCGATCCCTACCACGCCACCGCTCCCTGCTGGTGGTGGAGGCCCACGGAGCGGGCGACTGAGTATATGAAAACTCAAGTCTCATCGGCGATCTACGCGGACTGCTACACGAACTGGATGGGCAGCCATCCACCAATCGGGGATTTCACGGCGGAGACGGACAAGACATACTCCGAGTACCTGGAGATCTTTCACGACGCGGCAGTTCAGTACGGCGGCAAGCCCCTTTGGTGGATCGACGGATTCTGGAAACGCAAGCAGGGTCGTGGCCCGACTCCGACCGAGGCCAGGTGCTCCACCTACCTGATGCTGGCGCACGGCGTTAGGGGCATTGTGCACTTCCGCTACTTGACCTACAATGGCTTGCCCGGTATCACGGATACGTTGTCCCAGGTCGCGAAGGAGATGAGGACGATCACCGGCAAGATAGGCAGTTGGAGGCGCGTGGACCCTGTCGCCACCGTTGACGGCGGTTCCACCGCCAACTATCAGCCGGAGATCTACACATTCCAGGACAAGGCCGGCAAGTTCTGCCTTGCCTACGTGAACAAGAACTGCACTACAGCAAAGACGCTGACCATACACATATCGCGGAGCGCGATCGGCAACCCACAGCACGTGAAGATAGTCGATCTGAGGAGCGGCGACACGCTTCCCTGCGCGGATACAGGCGGCGCTGAGCTGACGCTCACCGACAAGCTCGAGCCCGGCGACGGAAAGGTCGTGCTGCTGGCGAACTGAGCTGCCAACGGCGAAACAGAGTAGTGTGTCTACTATCTTGATCCGGTGCGGGAGAAGAACACGGGAGGCTATGGTGCCCCTGGTTGCCCGGACCGGACTGTAAGGAGCATATAATGACGAACGAGAAGACCAACATCGTTGTGGTCGTGTCAGACACGTTCCGCACGGCGCACCTTGGATGCTATGGCAATGCCAACATCAGGACGCCCAATATCGACAGCTTCGCGGCCCGGTCCGTGAGGTTTACGCGCGCGTATCCGGAGTCTCTTCCCACTATCCCCGTCCGGCGCGCGCTTCATACCGGACGGCGAGCTTATCCTTTTCGGAACTACAGGCCGGTCAAGTGGGACATAGTCTACCTGCCGGGCTGGCAAGCTATGGACAACGACGAAGACACGCTCGCGGAGAACTTGGCTGCGGCTGGGTACCATACTGGTTTCGTCACGGACACCCTGCCGTATTTCGCGCCGGGCTTCAACTTCACGCGTGGCTTCTGGCAGTGGGATTTCGTCCGCGGCCAGCAGCAGGACCGATGGCGGTCGCCCTACACGCTCAGCGAGGACAGGGTGGCGACATACAGTGCACAGAGCGCCGGTCCGCACTCGTTCCTTCGGACGTATCTCGCCAATTCGGCCCGTGTGGACTCTGAAGAGGAAACAACGACCGCCAAGGTTTTCTCCTCTGCAATGCGTTTCCTGGAGGACAACCAGGCCGGCCAGCCGTTCTACTTGATGGTGGACTGCTTCGATCCTCATGAGCCCTGGGAAGCCCCGGAGAAGTACTATCGGCATGTATGGAGACCCCAACTACAAGGGCAGGAGGGTCGTGCACTGTGACTACGCGCCAGCCGATGTTCTCGGATACTCTCCGGAGCTGATCGAGTACGTCAAGGCCCAATACTGCGGCCTGGTCACACTTGTGGATACCTGGTTCGGCAAGCTGATGGACAAACTAGACGCCCTCGGGATGGCGGAGAACACCGCGGTGATGTTCATAAGCGATCACGGCACGAACTTCTGCGATAACCCCCGCAACGTCATAGGCAAGCCGCCGTACTCCATGTATCCGGGGCTTATGCACCTGCCGTTCCTCGTGAGACTCCCGGACGAACGCCATGCCGGCGAAACCCGCGACGAGGTCGTCTACAACCTGGACATGACCGCGACGGCATACGATATTGCGGGCATTGAGAGCCCCATGGGCCTGGACGGCCGGAGCGTGATGCCGATCATCACCGGCGACGGCTCCTGGGAACAGCGGGAATACGTAACGTGCCGCTATGCCGACAGCCTCTGCTACATCGATGATGACACGTGGGTGCTCGCGAGCATCGACGGCAAACCACAGGATATGTTCGATCTGCAGCTCGACCCGGAGTGCAGGCATGACGCTACGCCCAAGCTAGCTCAGGATCGTTTCGACACCGCCTGGAACCGGCTTCTGTTCGATGCCGCCGGGCATCTACCCCGATACGGCATGGGGATTCAGTTGCCCAAACAGACAGACGCCATCGGCCAGGCGGTCGTTGAGGTCGGGATCTAGCGCCCGGCGATACCATCCGTTGCCCTGCCGCAATGGAAACGCCCTCGGCTCCCCCCCAGCCGAGGGCGTTCGATTGACAGACTCAGCGCGCGGGTGGTATTCTGCAGGCACGATGAATTCGACCTCACCAATCCCACTGATCGACATGGACCGACCCGACGCGGCGCTGGGCGTTGTGTCGATGCCGATCCCAGGCGATAACGACTACATTGTCACCGTCGATGGGCGTGCGTCGCAGAGTGTGCCGGTCGGTTTCTGGCCGCGCTCGGAGCGCGTGCCGGGCGGGCCGAAACGCCCCCGCAGGGCCTTGGTCTTCTTTGAGAATGTTTCCAGAGAGCCGCCGGTGGTTCGACTCACGCCAGGTACGGTGCACGGAACACGACGGAACGGGCACGCCGTGGCGGGTAGAGGTCGCGGCACTCGAAGATGTGGCCAGGCACCGCGACGAGCTCTACTGGCACTACCTCAAGCGGCCCGGCGAGGTCAGGCTGCGCTTTGGCGAGCGTCGGGCTTCGTTCTCGCTCGCGATACGCAACGAGTTCGGCCTGCACCTGTGGCAGTACGTGCAGGCGCAGAAGCTCTGGGGCGGGCCGCTCGTCGAAGCCTGGCGGATCGGCGGACACATCTACACCGCCGACGAAAGCCCACTGCCGATCAGCCGCCTTGCCGACGTGAGCGACATCCTCGCCTACCCTGACGCCACCGTCGCCGCTTCGGTCTATCTCCTGCTGTTCGCCAACGGCACCGCGCAGGTGACGGCGCACTGGATCAATGGCCGCATCTACGGCGCTGTCGGCGATCAGAAGGGCGTGCCGGTTGTCATCTTCGGAGGCGACGCCAAGCTCGACTTCACCGCCAGCGCGCATTTGGCAAGTGATAAGCATCCCGGGTCGTTCGACGGCTCGATCTGGCAGCCGTTCGCCGACACCCGGATCGTGATCAGACACGAGCCTGCCGGGGATGGCTTCGGTGACCGATGTCGAGATCGACGGCTCTGCGGAAGGGCTGGTCAAGGGCGCGGCGAGAAGCGTGATCTGGCAGGCATGGGGCTCGGTGATGCCGCGCCGGGTGTGGCGCGATACATCGCGCCGCCGAACTGGTACGCGAAGTGCTCGGAGTTCGCGCCGTTTCCTATCGAGCTTGCGGACGGCGAGTTCGAGAAGCTCGGGCATATCTGCGCCGAGGCGCTTCTGCGAAACAGCGTCTCCGGCAGGTTCACATCTGGTGGGATCTACCGTTACCTCGATCAGTACAGGCCTCGGCTGCTACGAACTCTCGCTGGACGCAAACGAGGCCCGGAGCATGTTCCGGCGCGCCTATCGCGACTCGGACGCGCGCTTCTATGACCTCGCGCTGCGCAACTCGTACTTCATGGCCGACATCGCAACCGACCACTCCCGCGACGTGATCCACTACCACAACGACTCGCCGGACTGGAGGGCCTTCAGCCTCATCTATCAGCGCTTCTCCGGGATGGTGCTGGGCTACATGGAAACCGGCGACGGGTACCTGCTGGAGACCGCGCAGGCCATCGCGCGCAACTACATGTCCCACCACCTGCAGAACTGGCCCCGGCAGGGAATCGGCCGCGACGCCGACCCCCTCAACGGCTTTGCGATGCTGTGGGACTACACGGGCGGCGAGGAGTCCTCGAGTTCGCGCGGGAGTTCGCGCACCACGTCTCGCTCACATTCGACCCGGACGGCAACTACCTGTCCGGCGCGGGAGTCGGCCCGCAGATGGGCTGCAACGCGCTGCCCGGCACGCCCTGGAACGGCGGCCACCTGTTCAACGGCTTCACCGAATACGCCATGCGCGACCCCGACGTCCCCGCCGAGTGGCTCGAAAGCGCGGGTCGGGGCCTATCGCACCTCTACGACATGCTCGAGGCAGACGGCGGTTTCAGCCCCGCGGCGAGCGGCTTTGTCGGCCGCATCCACTGGTATCTCGCCTGTCGTCTGGGCGACCCGGACCTGATCGACCGCACGCGCAAACTGATGGGCAACTTCCTGGCCGATGCGAACGATCCCGCGCGCAAGGCCCCCGTCTTCACCGGCCCCAGCGCGCATCACATGAACAACTACGCGGACTACCTGATCTTCTACGAAGCGACCAGGGACACCCTGCCGAACGCTCTCACGGACCAACACCGCTAGTGCTGAGTAGGCCCGTCCTGAGCAGCCGAAGGCGTACCGAAGGATGGGCCGTATCGAAGCACGGCTAGCGGATCGCGGTACCCGAGTTGTCAAGGAGCCTTCTGCATCAGCTTGACGGATTTCCAGATTCCGCCGCCGCCCTGGAAGTCGAAGACGCGGACGGCGATTGTGTTGGGCGCGCCGGGTTTGAGCGCTGATGTGACATCGAAGGCAAATGGCGTGTTCCAGCCGTATTCCCACTGGTCGTGGACTCCAACTTTCTCGCCGTTCACCCAGACCGTGGCGATCTCGTCCGCCGCGCCGAACGCGAGGTAGATCGGGCCTTTGGTGTCGAGTGCGGGCACGTCGAGCTTGAGGCGATACCAGGCGGTGCCGTCGTAGAGCTCGCCCTCCTGCTCCCAGAACCGGCCGATTCGGATATCACGCCAGCCGGAGTCGTCGAAGCCGGGCTTCTGCCAGCCCTTCTTCTCACCGAACCGCCCGGGATCGGTGTTGAACTTCCAGCCGGTCTTGGGCAGGTCGAGCAGGGGCTTGAGGGACATACCAAGCTTGGAGAGCCACTGGTTGTCAGCGTAGTCACCCTGCTCCTCGGCCTTGGGGACCTCCATCGCAGGGATGTCGCCCTTGCCGGGACGCTCCTTGGCCATACGCAGCGCTTCGATGAACTCCTTGGGCGCGGTGCCGTTGAACCAACTGAAGCGCTCGCAGTAGACCCAGACGTAGCCGTCGCTGGTGGTAAGCGCGTAGTTGAGCGAGGCCTGCAGGCCGGCGGGGGTGAACCAGTTCTTGGAGAGATCGTCGGGATGCCAGCCGATCTTGCCGCTGTTGTGGTCGGCCCAGATGCCAAACCCGCACCTCATGTGCTTGGCAAATGCATCGGGGCACTCGGAGATGCTCTTCGCCCCGACAAGCTCGTATTCGCGGCCCTGCTGGAACGCCTCGCGGATGCGGTAGGGGTAGGAGATCTCATAGCCGTCCACGACGATGGTCTTGTCGTCCGCCGCCTCGCAGATGCCGTCGAAGAACGGCGACAGAAAGCCGTATTCGCAGTCCGAAAGCGGGTGGACGGTTGATTGCATGTAGGCATACGACGGGCCGAAGAGCGTGAGGATCAGTATGCCGGGGTATTCGGAGTTGACGGCCTTGATGAACTCGCGGCCGCGCTGGCGGACCTTCTCGCGGTACTCCTCGAAGGAGTGCGCGTCCTTGAAGCTCTGGGACAGGCGGCCGTAGCCCCAGGTGGAGTAGCCGCCGTATTGCTCGGGGTCGATCATGATCCCGCGGCAGCCGCCGAGTTTGGCGATGCGCGCGATGATCTTGGCGTTGTAGGCGATGGAGTCCCAGTCCGCATCGAACCAGTCCACATCGCCGGGGCCGGTGACGAACTGGATCAGGTTGTCGGTGAACCGGCTGTCCTTGACCGCGACGAGGTCGTCGATGGCGTGCTGGTATTCGTCCGGCTCGAACCTGCGCTTGGAGAACGGCCGTCTGGTGAGCGAGCCGTGTCCGCTTTTGGCCTCGTCGGCAGGTGCAACCTTGATCACGATCCCGTCGAAGGGGATCTTCTCCATGTCTTTGACTTTCTGGCGGTATTCGGCGGTGGTCGGGCAGTCCCAGCCGTATTCAATGAACTTGCCTGCTGCCCGAGCCGAGCAGCCGAGCAGGCAGAGGAGCAGTATGAGTGCGATTCTTATCATCATAGTCTCTCCTTCGCGAGGGCGGTCCCTCTCTTACTAATGCGCGTTAGTAGAGCAGTTTTCCTCCCGGCAGTGCTGAAACGCGAATGGCGCGAATGTGTGCGAATGGCGCGAATAGCCCTCGGATGGGTCTGCAGGTATTGGATGGGGAGTTGGTGAAGCGTATTAGTGGAATGCTCGGGGCTGGAGGATTGCGGTGAATATCATTCAGGGAGCAATAGTTGTGTCGGCGCTGGTCGTGCTGGCTGTGCCGGTGCGGGGGGACATCGCGGGGAAGAAGCTGATCGAATACGGGCAGGGGTTTCCCGATACGAAGTTCTACAAAGAGCACGTGCGGGAGATGGAGAAGGTCGGGTTTGACGGCGTGGTCATTCGCGTCGCGGGGCCGGGGGACGAGTGGAGCCTGGGATATAAGGTCTTCACCAGGGCGCGGATTGATCCGAGCGCGATTGAGGGGCCTATCGCGGACCTGAAGGCGGTCCATTCGGACGTGCTCACGGACAACTTCGTGCAGGTCGCGGGAGCGGTGCCGGCGGACGTTGACTGGTTCGATCCGGATTGGAGCGCGGCGTGCCACAACGGCGCGCTGATGGCGCGGGTGGCGAAGCAGGGCGGGCTGAAGGGGCTGATGATCGACCCGGAGGAGTACGGCCAGCATCATCCGTGGACCTACTGGGCGCTTTCGGGTAAGCATACGTTTGCCGAGTATCGCGACAAGGTCCGCGAGCGCGGGCGGGAGTTCATCAAGGCGATCAACGCCGAATACCCCGACATCACGATCCTGTTTCTGCTCGGGCCGAGCTACGGCAATAAGGCGTATCCCGCGGGCAAGCCGGAGGAGTCCAGTTACGCGCTGCTGCCGGTGTTCATCGACGGCATGTGCGAGGCGGCCGCGCCGGGGACGGTGATCGTGGACGGCTACGAGCAGTCCTACCCGTTCAGACGCCTCGGGTTCTTCCAGAAGGCGCGGCGGGAGATCCTGACCAAGTGTAGGAAGCTGTCGCTGTGTCCGGCTGACTATGCCAAGCACGTGCGGGTCGGGTTCGGAGTCTGGGTGGATCAGGACAGGGCGCACGTCGGCTGGCATCCCGATGACTTCAACAAGAACTACTACACTCCCGCCGAGTTCCGCAACTCGCTTGCGTACGCGCTGGAGACGTCGGACAAATACGTCTGGGTGTGGTCGGAGGGGCCGCGGTGGTGGGAGCCGAATGGCATTCCCCAGCCCTACAAGGACGCGCTCAAGCTCGCGAAACGCGGGCCGGCGCCGGTCGCCGAGCGCAACTTCCCCTACCCGCCCAATCCGCCGGACGCCGCCAAGATGCCGGGTTACTCGGATGAGGAAACCTTCGCCAAGCTCCTGAAGACCATGACGGAGGTGATGGACTTTCCGAAGGACGGCTGGCGGTTCGCGCGCGATCCCGATGATAAGGGCGAGGCGGGGAAGTACTACGCCGCCGACTTCGATGATTCCGCGTGGCGCACGATCTCGATCGGCGAGTTCTGGCAGCAGCAGGGGGAATACTTCAACGGCGACGCGTGGTATCGCCGCACGGTGGACATACCCAAGCTTCCGGCGGGCAAGAATGTCTACGTCGTCGTCGGAGCGGCGGATGAGGGGGCGGTGCTCTACGTCAACGGCAAGCTCGCGGGCAAGCACGACATCGGCCCGATAGGTTGGACGGTGCCATTCCGCATCGAGGTGACGAAGCTCATCAAGCCGGGCAAGCCGAACGTGTTCGCGTTCCGCGTCATCGATACGAGCGGGCTGGGGGGTTTGTGGAAGTCGATCAAGCTGATGGTCGGGCCGTAGAGGGGAATGGGCGGGGTGCGTGGAACTCCCTTCTGGAGGCTAGAAGCAGGACTATGGCGATGACGAGTATCGAACGAATGCAGGCGGCGCTGGCGCGAGAGCCGGTTGACACGCTGCCGATTGCGATAAGCCCGTGGGGGGCGACGGTGCAGAGGTGGATCAATGAGGGCCACATCAAGCAGGGCGAGGACGTGTGCCGAGCACTTCGGGCAGGACCTGCGGTCGGCCGGGTGGCTCAATAGCACCGCGAAGCTCGATTTCCAGCCGGTGACGATCGAGGAGACCGACGAGACGATCCTGCAGCTCGACGGCAACGGCGCGAAGCTGCGGCGGCATAAGCTGCACGATTCAGACGCCGGAGCACGTCGATTTCACTGTCAAGGACCGGGCTACTTGGGAGGAACACGCCAGGCCGTATCTGGTCGACCTCGACCGGCGGCGGATCGCGTTCGAGGGTTACCGAAACGCCAGGAAGTTCGCGGCCGAGAAGCAGCGGTTCTTCTGCTGGGGCGGGGTGGCGCCGTTCGAGCAGATGCACCCGGTCTGCGGGCACGAGTACATGCTGATGGGCATGGCCGAGGACCCGGACTGGGTGAAGGACATGGTCAACGTCTATGCCGATATGACCATCAGGCACCTGGAGGCGCTGTTCGCCGAAGAGGGCAAGCCGGACGGGTTCTTCTTCTACGAGGACATGGGCTTCAAGAACCGGCCGTTCATGTCGCCGGCGATGTACGCGGAGATCATCCAGCCGGGCCACACGAAGCTGTTCGACTTCGCGCACTCGATGGGCTGCAAGGTGATCGTGCACTCGTGCGGTTACGTGGAGCCGCTCGTGCCGGGGCTGATCGAGGCCGGGATGGACTGCCTGCAGGCGATGGAAGTCAAGGCGGGGATGGACCTGCCGACGCTGTTTGCGCGGTTCGGCGACAGGATCGCGTTTTTCGGGGGGATAGACGTTCGCACGCTCATATCGAATGACAAGGACGCTATCAATGAGGAGCTAACCAGGAAGATCACGCCGGTGGTCAAAGGCGGCGGCGGCTACATCCTTCACTCCGACCACTCCGAGCCGCCGGAGATCGATTACGAGACCATGTGGTATTTCATCAATCGGGGCAGAGAAGTGGCGAAGGCGGCGGGGTAGTGGGCTCGTCGGATTCTACTCCGTAAGCACGACCGGAGCGAACAGGCGGCGGTCTCCCGGTGCTCCGACAGCGCCGCTCGCCCACTCCACACCGCCCGAGTAGGTTCCGTCGCTTGTGTTCACAACAACCGAGGCGCCGAATACAGCGCCTCTGGTCGGGCGGAACCCATCGAGCTCAGTCCAGGGGATTTCAAACTGGTAGATGCTCTTCTTACCGAGAGGCACGACCACTGCCCGACCGGCCCGTGACCTGCTGCCGACATCATCTGAGTGAGCGAAAGCCATATCGCTCCACGCAGGTCGGTCTTTGCCGGCGGATTCGTCGAAACGCGGATAGAGGCGGATCGTCAGCATCCCCGGCTTCATGGGCCGGCTGCTGTCTATTTGGAAGGCCGCGTATAGTGCCCGATCATCGTATACAAACTGACCCGAGCCGATGGGCTCGTCGGTTATCCCGTGATCAGGTCCTCCGGTAGCTTTGGCGATTCTCACGTCGGTCGCATCCTTCCAAGCGTCGAGTTTGCCGTCGAAAGTCGGCGTTGACCTCGCCCTCGCTATCAGCAGTGGCACGTCGATAGCGGTCCACTGGGTCGTTGCGCCGGCAGCATCTACAAAGACTGCGTGGCTGCCGGGTGGGGTCTGCCTGTCGGGCATCACGGTGATGTCGAATGTCTGTCTGCCGTCGGGCGCGATCGTGCACTGGATGCTTGATGGCTGCACGGTGAGCCCCGGAGTTGCAGAAATGCTCAGCTTGCCGTCGAACACGGTCTCGCCATGGTTCGCGATCGCCACACGCATATGGAGCGGCTTGTCGGCCTGCTTCACGGTCGCTCGTGTGGGCATGATCACCTCAATCTTCGGAACCACCTCAGTGGCAACCCAGCAGTCAGTTCTATGATGCCCGTCGCCCACCGCGTAGTCGAGGGAAGGAATCAGGGTGATGCGCCTGCCTGCAGCCTCCTTGGGGAACACCACGTCAAAGGCGACTATCGAGCTTCCCCCCGGCTTGATAACGGCAGGCAGCGTGCCAACAATGTCAGCCGATATGCTGAGATGGTCGTCTGACCTGAGTAGGTAAAACGGTGTATGATCGTGCCAACTCACACGGCATTTCTCTGGCTTGACTGCTTCAGCCGTCAGGTTGCTCAGTTTGACGGCCAGCCTGTAAGGCTTGTCAATGGCATAGTTCGGGCTGGATCGGTCTGGGACCATCTCGGCCTGGATACGAAAGTCGGGCAGTGTGGGCGGGAAGGCGTTGGGGAGTGGGCACACGAAGTCCGCTCCGAACACCCACGCCGGGTCGTAACCATCTCGCTTGGTCGTGATGTTTCGATAAGCGTTCTCGACATCAGCGGTCTGCGTCAACACAAGGATCGTCTTCCCGGCATCGTGGTTCTGCAGCATCACGTCGTGGGTTGCCACGATCTTGAACACATCGGGGTCATCGGCATCCGAGAGCATGTAGATCGCAGCAACGTCGAAATAGCCCTTCGCGCCTGTGTAGTAGAGGATGTCGGCAGCGTTGCCACCCGCCCCATAGCCGCATTGCGCGATGACGATGCTGTTCTTCGCAACTGCCTTCGCGATTCGGTAGATGTGTTTGAGCGGCTCGGCGTCCCTCGCCAACGGCCCAAGCGAACTCGCCTCGTTCTGCTGCTTTATCACGAAATAGAAGCATCGTATCTGTCTGCCAACGGCGTGCCGGATGAACTCGTCAAGGAAACCATCCACGAGCTTCCAGAAGCGATCGGGGCTGCTCTCACGGATGAGGTCCGCCCACTTGCTGTCGAGGTCGATCCAGCAGATCTTGGGCTTGGCGCTCTTCATCCGGGGCAGGCTGTCGAATGCTGCGAAATCGATGGCGGACACCTGCGTGCCGGGATCGAGGGGCTGCATCTGCTCCCATCTGGCATGTACCGAAGACCGCCGTCGCGCTGGAGTTGTCCGCAGGCACTGAGTCTGAATCCCGCGGCCCGAAAGTGAACGTTTTCTCGTTACCGGTTGCAGCCTGAACCTGGGCCGCTAATACCAACCCCAGGAGTCCAACAGCAACCGCGGACGCCAACCCTCTTTTGGGCATGTTTCCCGGCCTCCTTGGCACATAGCCCTACGCTGACATCTGACCCAGGACACGCGCCGAAGCTTCATTCATCTGGTAGAGCGGTACTGCACGTAATCAGAGCACCTGGAACCCGGCGTCAGCGAAGTGCTTGTCGTAGGTGAATGCCGTCCAGATGTCGAGCCGGCGCATCAGTTCGAAACTGACGCAGTCGACCACCCCAGGCCCGCGCCTGCTCGATGCCAGAACCGCGGCCATTCCGGCGTTGTGGACGTCCTGTTCGACCCAGCTAATGTGCACGAGAGGCAGAATATCCGCCTGGAACCGCCTTACGGCATGCTTATCGAGTCGGCGCTGCAGCAGTGCCGTGGTTTCGATAACCAGATAGTTGGACGTCACGACCGTTTGGCTGTTACGCACGATCTCCGACCAGACCTGACCGGCATGGCTATGGTGGCGATCATCGGCATCCAGGATTGCAAGGAACGCTGAGGTATCGACAAAGACGCTCATTCCGAGTATATCTCGTCAAGATAGTCGTCGTGCCGTTCAGATAGGTCACCCAAGCCCGACCTACAGCAACCAATCGCTTCGATGGCCCGACGGCGAATCTCAGCGTCATCGGCCAGCCTGTTTGCCAGTGTGCTATCCTTGTCAACACAGCGGCGTATAACAGCCGAGATCGATATGCCGTCCCTCGCCGCAGCAGCCTTGATCATGCGGGACTGCTCTTCGGTCAGTTGGATTTGCGTGCGTACCATGTCGCACCTCCTGCGATTACATGATACCACAATGTGATGTCATGCTGTTCATGCATTGGGTGGCTGGTTGACGCCGTCTTTGAGCTTCACTGACACGTCCGGGAAGCCTACGATGTCGTAGGTGCCGGAGGCGATGCGCACCTTGCCGTCGGTTGCGTCGATCTCGTCGAGGATGCGGGTGAAGAGCAGGTCCTTGGTGACGCGGCGTTTCTTGTAGTCAACAATGTAGCGCACGGTGAACTCCAGCCAGTTGTCGGTGGCGATCAACGTGACCATTGGCTGCACCCTGGCCGGCTCGAGACGGAATCTGCGGAGCATGTTGTCCCAGTCGGACTCGGCGAGGGTCATATAGTCCGCGACGACTTCGTTGGCCGCTCGCTCCAGTATCTCGCGCGCCAGCTTGCGGTCCCCGCTGTATTTGACGGGCACGGTTATCTCGTCCCACAGGAACTGGAAGTCGCCGGAGTAGTTGTAGACCGGCTGCTGGAAGACGAAGCTGTTCGCGACGCGGACGGTGCGGCCGGTGTAGAGGTCGGCGTGGACCCACTGGCCGATCTCCATCAGGGTGGTGCGGAGGATCGATACGTCGATCACGTCGCCGCTGACTCCCGCGATCTGGATGCGGTCGCCGGCGGCATAGAGGCCTCCGAATGTGATCGTAATCCATCCGGCAGTGCTCAGGATCAGCTCGCGCAACGCGAATGCGACGCCGGCGCTGGCGGCCCCGACGATTATCGTGAGCCCGATAAGGCGATTGTGGAAGATGACCAGGGCCATCAGCAGGACCAGAACGTAGGCCGTGAAAATGACGACCTTGCGGGCCTTGTAGCGTGCCGAAGGGTCTGACACGAAGCGCGCCACGGCGCGGCGCACAATGTATGCCAGTATGATGATGACCACAAGCCCGGCCAGGGCCGTGAGTATCTGAATGGCGAGGGGATTAGCCAGCCAGTGTTTCAGGACATCCACAAACGTGCTCTCCCTTCTGATTCGTAACAGAGTATGTTACCGCCGGCCCTCCTGAGCCAAACGGGCGCTACCGGTCCAAGGCGCGCACCAACTCCTTCAATCCCTGTGCCAGCCTCGGGCCGGCGCGGAAGAGGAGATCGCTGTCGATGACGTAGATGCGCTTGTTCTTGACTGCGTTGGTCGTTGCGCCACTCGGGGCTATTGGTGAAGAAGTGCGATGTCGGTCTTGAGCCCTGTGACGATCACGTCGGGGTTGCGGCAGATCGCAAGCTCGCGTCGAGAACGTGCACGAAACCCGGGCCGCGCGTCGAGACGCAATGTTCTTCGCGTTGGCGATGCCGAGCATCTCATCGACGAATGTCTTTGGGCCCGCGGCCCAGAGCGGATTCGGACTGGACCACGACCAGCACCTTTCGCGATGGCTTCTTCGCGCGACTCGGACTTGACTGCTTTGATCGCGCTCTCGATTCTGCCAGCGACCTGTCTCGGCGGTCTTGGGCCTGGCGGTGATCTTGCCGACGGTGCGGATGTCCCGCGCGACCTCGGCCGAGGGTCTTGGGGTCAATCGCGAACACCGTCAGCCCGAGCTTCTCCAGCCTCGGAATCGCGGACGGAGTTGAGCGTCGCATGCGCCAGCACGAGATCGGGCTTCAGCGCCACGACAGCCTCGGCGTTGACGGTCATGTCCCCGATCTTCGGCTTGCTCTTCGCCGCGGCGGGATAATCGCAGTATCGCGTGACGCCCACGACGCGATCGCCCAGCCCGAGCGCGTAGAGAATCTCCGTGTTGCTCGGTGCGATGAGACGATGCGCATCGGCTTGGCCTTGATCAGGATCTCCTTGCCGCGAGCGTCCTTCACGCGCATGGGATATCCGGCCCACGCTGCGCCGGCAACAGCAAGCGCGAGGCAAATCGCTATAGCATACAGCTTGTTCTTCAACACTGAGCTGTTCTCTGGCTGCAAGCCCCAAAGGAGGATGCCAGAAGAGTGACTGGACGCTCTATCGTCTCCCTTGCTCCTTTGCTGCTTTCGTGGTTCTGTGCTCAGTTCCCTTGGCGAGCTTCTTCAGCTCAGCCGATTTCTCTCTTGGTGAGGCGGCGGGACTCGCCCTCGGTGAGGCCTCGTGAGGTCCACACGCCCTATGCGGGTCGCGGGTCAGCCTCTCGACGCGATGACCCATCACCGCGAACATACGCCGGACCTGCCGCTTGCGGCCCTCGTGGATGCCTGATCTCCACCGTGCTCGTATCGCTCTCCTGCGAATACGCGATATAGCCTCGCTGCGCGGGCGCGGTCTTGCCGTCCTCGAGCTCGCACGCCCCTGCCGAGGCGGTCGAGAGTGCGGGCCTGCACTCGGCCGCTCACCACGGCGACATAGGTCTTTTCGATCTCGTGCGAGGGATGCGTGAGCAGCTTCGTGAACTCGCCATCGTTGGTGAGAATCAGCAGCCCCGCCGTGTCCACGTCCAGCCTGCCGACCGGATACAGAAACGCCTTCTCGCCTTGCTACCAGCTCCATGACCGTCTTCTCCGCGTGCGGGTCGGAGCGCGTGGACTGGTGTAGCCGGGGGGCTTATTGAGCAGGATGTAGACCTTCTCTGCCGCAGCGGCGATGGGTTTGCCGTCGAGGGTGATCGTGTCGCGTGTCGGGATCGGCCTTTGCGCCAAGCTCGGTTACGACAGCGCCGTTGACCGCAACCCTACCGCCAGCGATCATCACCTCGCATTGACGACGTGACCCTACGCCTGCGGCGGCGAGTACCTTTTGCAATCGCTGTTCCATATACTGCCACCCATCAGGCACGCCACGATTATGCCGCACCCCTTCATCACGCTCCAGGCCCTCCGCGCGAGGCTTATGCCCATGTCCTCGCGCGCGCGAAGTTCCACCGTCGCAACTTGCTTTGCCGTCCACCAAAGCCTTCAGTCTGCCGAGCTTGTCGCCCTTCACGATCGGGGCCTCGACCCGGGAGAACAACGCTTCGTCGTGATCGCTAGCCGCCGGTCTTGCGCACCGGCACCCTGAGGTCCTTGGCCGACGACGCCGGCACGGTCGCCCGCCATCCGCCGCGCACATCGGCGCTCCGCGCATTTCTTCGCCAGCGGCCAGCACGTTCGACGCGGCTGAAAGCTCCCGAAACCATAGTCCATCAGCAGCGCCGTGTCGTGGCTTGCGTCCGGGCTGCCCAGGACCGCCGAAACCAGCCGCCAGCCGTCGCGTGTTGCGCTGCCGACGTAGCACTTGCCTGGCCTCGCTTAGTGTAACCAGATTTCACGCCGTCCGCGCCGGGATAGTCCCGCAGGAACCGGCTGTGCGCGAACACGCACAGGTCTTCTTTGTTCATCGTGCGGCTGCTGAGGAAGTATTTGCTCGTGCACACGGCCTCGTTGAACATCGGGTAGCGCAGTCGCGTATTTCGCCATCAGGCAGAGGTCGTAGGCGCTGGAGTAGTGCTTGGGATCGTACAGGCCGTTTGGCGTGACGAAATGCGTGTCCGTGCAGCCGATCTCGTTGCGCCTTGCGGTTCATCATGTCCGGCGAACTTGGTCGTGTTCCCGCGATGTGCTCGGCCGCCGCGACCGCCGCGTCGTTTGCCGACCGATCAGCATGCCCGTGAGCAAGTCCTTGACCGTGATAGTCTCGCCGGGCTTGAGGTGCAGCGAGGTGTAGGGCGTCTCGGAGGCGTTTTTGACTGGCCTTGATCCTGTCCGCCATCTTGCAGTGCTCGATGAGCAGGATCGCGGTCATTATCTTGGTGGTGCTGGCGTTGGGCAGCTGCGCGTGCGGCGTTCTTGGAGTAGAGGACCGCGCCCGTGTCGAGGTCCATCAGCACGGCGCTGCGCTGCCCTTGACGTCGGGCGACGCGCCAAGCGCCTTTGGCGCGACTTTTGCAACCGGCGCCTTCGCCGCGGACAGCGAGGCCGCTGCCAGGATTATGGAGATTATTGCCGCCGTAACCGAGCGGCATGATCGTAAGTTCAGCATAACATCAGTGGGGCAGGAATGCCCCGAGACAGGTGTCCGAAGCATCGATGCCTCGGACGAACGGTAATCGTCCTATCCGGCGGCCGCTTCTGCGGGTTCGTCGGTTTCCGCGCTCGGCGGTTTCGACAGCTGTGCAGTTCGTCTTCGGCTTCCAGCGCCTTCACTTCCTCCACCGCCAGCATATCGATGTCGGGCAGCTCGGATATGTCGTTGAGGCCGAAGTATTCCAGGAACTCCTCGGTCGTCGCATACAGGATCGGCCTGCCGGGGGCCTGCTTTCGGCCCGCTTCCTTGACCAGCCCGCGCTCCGTCAATGTCTTGATTACCCCGTCCACGAGACCCCACGCACGGCCTCGATCTCCGGCATCGTGCACGGCTGGCGATACGCAACCACCGCCAACGTCTCCAGCGCGGCCTTGGAGAGCTTCTTCTTGGCCGGCTGCAGGATCATCGCGCAGTAGTCGCCGAACTCCGGCCGCGTGCATATCTGATACCCGCCCGCGACGCGCATGAGCTGCAGGCCGTGGCCGCAGTTGAGGTCCTCTTCGAGGCTCGCGAGCGCGTCTTCCACGCGACTCGGGCTCGATCTCGAGCGTCTCCGCGATCTGCTCGGCAGCTCATTGGCTCGTTGGAGACGAACAGTATGCACTCGATCACGTGCTTGAGTTTGCCGTTTCGGTGCGGAGGGACTGCTTCCTGTTCGGGCGGGATTGAATCCCGCCCCACGGATTGCAAGCATCGACAGCGACAGCAACGCCGGGGACAGCCTGGCCACCGACTCCGACCGACGCTTCGGCAATCGGCTCCGCCGACACCACCTCGCACACTTCCATGCGTCAGCTCCAGGCTATCGTCCTGAGGTGCCGATTCGATGCTCTATCTCTAGCCTCCATTCTGGCTCCGCTGCTGGGAACTATATGAATGGGCGCGAACGCCTTTGTCTGTCTGACCTTGACTCTACGCTGCTTCAGAAGCTCCAGCAGCGCAAGGAACGTGATAACGATCTCTACCCGAGTCGACTACGTCATCGAACAGGTCCTCGAACACGACCTGCCCGGTCGCTTCGCTGATCTTTCGCCAGACCTCGCGCATCCGCATCCGCACGCTTACCTTGCGGCGCTGGATGCTGGTGACCGGCTTCCTCGTCGGTATCGAGCAGTATCTTCTGCAGCGCGGCGAGAAGATCGACGGCGGTGATGTCGGAGAGATCGAACTTCGGCCGCAGGTCGAAATCGACCTCCGCCGCGCCTCGCGTGAACATCCTCGCGCGCTCGGCCTCTCGCTCTCTGAACACCTCCGCCGCGCCCTTGAACTTCTCGTATTCTATCAGGCGCTCGACAAGCTCCAGCCTGGGATCGATCTTGTCTTCTTCCGGCTCTTCGCGTCGGGATCTTCCGGCAGCAGCATCCGGCTCTTGATCTCCAGAAGCGTCGCCGCCATCACGAGCCACTCGCCCGCAACTTCGAGGTCGAGCGACTCCATTAGGGATAGATACGCCAGATACTGCTCGGTTACCTTCGCGATGGGGATATCGTAGATGTCGATTTCGTTGGAGCGGATGAGGTGCAGGAGCAGATCGAGGGGCCCCTCGAAGATGCGGCAGAGTGACCTTATAGGGGCTGTCCTCAGTCTGCGTAAAGCTCACTCTTGCGCTCCGCTTGGTTTGAAAGTCTGAAAGTTGCAAAGCTAGAACGTTGGGAAGAGCGTCCCGGCACTTCTCAACTTTCCAACTTTCTAACGTTCCAACTCGATCTCCGGTTCGCTCTCGAAGTAGACGAGATGCGTCCGGCACCGGCAGTCGCTCGACCCGAAACCCTCGGCGATCACTCTGCGCGCCGGGCATCGCCAGCGTGGCCGCGGAGTCAAGTTCTCGCACTCACGCCTGCTCGAACTCTCCTCTATAGCATAGCGGATAATCGTGGATCGCTCAAGTAGAAAATCGATATGCCAGTGGAATCGTTTGGCTTTGGAGAGGTGTCGTGCGATGCGGGCGTCGAGTCCGTTCATCGCGCTGCCGGTGTATACATAGAACCCCGCGGGGAAGTCGAAGGTCCCGAGTTTGCCCACGGGGATGGTCTCGTCTCTGTCGAGTTTGATCAGAAGCTGGTATGTACCTCTTCGCATCGCCCCTCCGACCCCTCCCCAACCCTCCCCGCCTCGGGGAGGGGGTAGGTTCACCTCATAAACACCTTCGCTGCTATCGCGAGGAGTCTGGCGTAGTCGATCTTGCCCTCGGTCTTGATGATCTGCACGCGCTTGATCGGCTTGTCGTCGGCCTTCTCCTGCGTAACCCGGAAGCCGAAGATCTTCTCGCCGCCGCCCTGGACGTAGAGGGCCATTATCGCGTTCGGCGATCTCTGCCAGAAGACTCGGTTCCACTGCCCCGCGGGCAGGTTCTTGGCGTAGAAGTCGGCGACGGCGTCGCCGGTCGGGTTCTTGGCTATGTCGAGCTGCAGGAACTCGATGCGCTTGACATCCTTGAGCGCGGCCGCGATGTCGTCGGGGTTGATCCGACCTCCGGCCCGCCGATCTTGATCATCGGCAGCAGCGCCTGAATGTGGGAAGAAGATCATCCTGGGTGAGATCGATCTCCATCGTCGCCTCGCCGCCGGGATAGATCGCGATGTCCATCTCGGGCTTCTCCTGGGGAATAGCCGAACCGCAGGCCAACAGCGCCAGTGCAACTACAGCAATCCAGACTCTTCATGAGCACCTCCAGCGGAGTTCTCACTTGACCCCGCACAACTGCTTATAGATAGACGTTACCCGCTTGACGTAATTCTGGGTTTCCTTGTAGGGGGGAACGCCGCCGTGTTTCTTGACGGCGTTGGGGCCGGCGTTGTAGGCCGCCAGCGCGAGCGCGAGGTCATACCAGGTGAGATCGTCGAACTTCTTGCCGGCGCCGCACATCCTGTCGAGCATGCCTCTCACGTAGCGCACCGAGCCGTAGATGTTCTGGACGGGATCGTAGGCGTCGTCCACTCCCAATCCGGCGGCGGTGCTCGGCATGAGTTGGCCCAGACCCTGCGCGCCCGCCTTTGAGGTCGCCCCGATCCGGAAATGCGATTCAGCGAGGATCACCGCGCAGACCAATCGCGGATCGACGTTGTAGCGCAAGCCGAACGCGATGATGCTGCGAGCGATCGTGTCGGCCTGCTTCTCGCTGAGCTTTGAGTTGAACCCCTTGATCGCCTTCTTGTAGGCAAGGACCAGGTCCTCCGCGCTGATGGTGCGCGTGGTCTTTTCGCGCTCCTCGGCTCCCCTCGACGGCTCGGTCTCCTTGGTGGATGGCCGCGGCTTTGTGGAAGGCCTGGCCTGGGCTTCGAACCGTTCGAGATCGATCAGATACGTGCTCGCCACAAGCTCCAGGTCGCAGAGCGAGAGAGTCGATTTCGGGCCGATCTTCACGAGGCACGCGAGGGTGACGCCGGTTTCGGTGGGCGCGGCGTCGGTTGTGACCGTGTAGGAGGTCGAATCGGCGGTGTTGGTGAGAATGATGCTGCAGGCCTTGCCGGTGCTGCCGCACATACCGGTCATCTTCCCCCTGATCTCGAAGACCTTGCCGATATACGAGCCAGGCTCGGATTTGAGGGTCGCGATTGAGAGCTTCGTCGCCAGCTTCTGGCGCACGGCAAGATACTTCCTTCACCGAAACCGGCACTGAAGCCGTTACCGATGAGGCAGCCATGCAGAAAAGGGCCGGCAATATCAGGCAGACTCGGAACTTCAAACGGCATTCACCTGATCTAGTATACCATAGCAGCCGCACCCATATCACCAGGTGCTATATTGATAGACGACAAGAACCGGCCCGCGGTGCCATCAGGTGATTATCCGCGCGGCGCTTTGGGGAAGTTATATGCCGGAGTTCATTCGGGAGGGGACACAATGAGCAAGATGCATGCAGCAGTTGTCGATCCGGACGCGCCTGGGCACGTGGCCGTTCACGACGTGGAGGCGCCCGCGCCCGCGCGAAACGAGGCGCTGGTGAGGTTCATGGCGGCCTCGCTCAATCAGGGCGAGGTGCGCTACGCGGAGACGATGGAGCCGGGCCACCGCTATTGGCTGGGACCTCGCGGGCATAGTCGAGCAGCCGGCGGAGGACGGTTCGGGGCCGCCAGCGGGGGCGCGTGTGGTGGGATTCGTAAGCACGGGCGCGTGGGCGGAGATGGTGGCGGTTCCTACCAACGCTCTGGCGATCCTGCCGGACAATGTCACGTTCGAGGAGGCGGCCACGCTGCCCGTCGCGGGGCTGACGGCGCTGTATGTACTTGAGAAGGGCCACGGACTGCTCGGGCGCAACGTGTTGATCACAGGCGCGAACGGCGGGGTCGGACTCTTCGCCTGTCAGCTCGCCAAGCTGATGGGCGCGAACGTGGTCGCGTTGATCCGGCGCGAGGAGTATCGTGACCTCGTGCAGAAGCACGGCGCGAGCCAGGTGGTCGTCAGCGAGGACGGCGGGGCGGCGTGCGAGTTCGGGCCGTATCGACTGATCGCCGAGTCGGTCGGGGGCCAGGTGCTCGGCAATTGCCTGAGCTTGATCGACCGTGACGGCATCTGCGTGTCGATCGGCAACTCGTCACAGACCGAGACGACGTTCAACGCGTGGACGCTCGTTCACACGGGCCGAGCGACAGTCTATGGGTTCATACTCTTCACCGAACTCGGCGTCGAGCCGGCGTCGGTCGGCCTCTCACGGCTGGCAAAGCTGGTGTCCGAGGGCAAGCTCAGGCCGCAGATCACGGTAGAGGAGCAGTTCGACAAGGTCGGCGAGGTCGCGCAGGACCTGATGGACCGCAAGATCCCCGGCAAGGCCGTGATCCGGATGTGGATATAAGCGGGGAGGCGGTCAGCTATCAGCCGTCAGCTCGTGCCGGCTGACGGCTGATCTCGTCAAACGCTCTTGAGCACTTGCTTCACATACGCCGCGTCGTCGATGAGGATCGCCTTCTGCTTGTCCTTGTCGTAGCGGCCCAGGGACTCGTTCTCGATGCACAGGTCGCCGGTGTAGCCCGCGTCCTTGAGGGCCTTGAAGACGAGGTGGAAATCGATGTCGCCCTCGCGAAGCGGGCAGCAGTAGGTCCCGTACTCCCAGCCGACCTCGCGCTGGATGTTGCGCTTGTCGGCGGGGTAGTGGATGGACTTGATGTGGGTGTGCTTCACGCGCGGCGCGAAGTGCTTGATAAGCTCGTGGACCTTGGCGAGCGGGTAGCCATACCAGTAGAAGTTGCCGGTATCCAGAGTCAGGCCGACGCGCGGCGAGTGGACGGCGTCGAGCACCGCATCGAGAAACTCCTGCTCGTTGCCCTTGTGACCGTGGTTTTCGATGCCCATCGCGACGTCGAGACCCTTGGTCGCATCAAGAATCTTCTTCATGCAGTCCGCGAAGTGCTTGGCGCGCTTTTCGAGCGGCCACTGGTCCTGGGTGGAGAGATACGCGTCGATGCGGATCGCCTTGACCTTGAGCTGTGCGGCCGCCTTCACCGCCGACGCGACCCAGTCCAGCTCGCCCTGCAGGTCGTCCGCGCCGAAGTTGTTGGACAGCAGCAGCGCCGAGGGCTTGACCTTGAGACCCGCGCACTTGTAGGCGAACTGCTCTATCGCGGTCTTGTCCGCCAACGATTCCCGCGCGGGGGAATCGAGCGAGGGCCACCGTCTTGTCGCGGTTATAGTTGAGCTCGACGGCGTCGATGCCCATCGCGTCCAGGCCGGCCTTTATCGTTCCGAACACCGCCGCCGGGTGCCCGTCTCTGACAGATACGTACATGGTGTCATTCCTCCAGGGTCAATTGTCCCCTTCGCGGGTTGGGACGTGGTTCCCTCCGATTGTTGGAAGGTTGGAAGGTTAGAAGGTTAGAAGGTTCCTATAGTAGGGGGGACGAGCATGAATCTCACACGCAGGGAGTTTCTCAAGCAAGCAGGGGCGGCGTCGGTGGCGCTGTCGATGGGGGGAACAATGAACGCTCTTTGCCGCGCCAAGGCGCAAGCCTAATATCGTCTTCATATTCAGCGACCAGCAGCGATGGGACACGCTGGGCTGCTACGGGCAGAAGATCGACATATCGCCGAATCTCGACAAGATGGCCAAGCGAGGGCGTGCGGTTCGAGCACTCGTTCACCTGCCAGCCGGTGTGCGGGCCCGCTCGCGCCGCGCTGCAGACCGGCAAGTATCCGACCGAGTCGGCTGCCATACCAACGGTCGCATGCTGCCGCTGGGCGAAGAGACGCTGGCGCGCCATCTGTCGGCCGCCGGCTACGAGGTCGGCTACATCGGCAAGTGGCACCTGGCGTCCGGGCCGGGCAGATACGCGACAGTCGCCATCCCGCCGGAGCGGCGCGGCGGCTATAAGGACTACTGGCTGGCCTCGGACGTGCTGGAGTTCACCTCGCACAGCTACGACGGTCACATGTTCAACGACAAGATGGAGCAGGTCGATTTCCCCAAGGACCGCTACCGCGTCGATTGCCTCACTGACTTCGCGGTCGATTACCTCAAGACTCGCAAGCTCGATAAGCCGTTCTTCCTGTTCCTTTCCTACATCGAGCCGCACTTCCAGAACGACCACAAGCACTTCGAGGGCCCGCGCGGATCCAAGGAGAAGTATGCGAAGTATGAGGTCCCGGGCGACCTGGTGGGCACACAAGGCGATTGGCGCGAGGAGTTTCCCGACTACCTGGGCTGCTGCAACAGCATCGACGCGAATGTAGGCCGCATACGCGAGTCGCTGGAGAAGCTCGGCCTTGCCGACAACACTCTTGTCATCTACACCTCGGACCACGCCTGCCACTTCAAGACGCGCAACTGCGAGTATAAGCGATCCTGTCACGACGACTCCATGCGCACTCCCCTGATCGCCTACGGCCCGGGCTTTACGGGCGGGAAGGTCGTCGACGAACTGGTCAGCCTGATCGATCTGCCGCCGACGGTGCTGACGGCGGCGGGCGTGGAGCCGCCTAAGTATATGCGCGGCCGTCCCGTGCAGGGGCTCGTTGACGGGACCGCCAAGGACTGGCCGGAGGAGGTCTTCGCCCAGATCAGCGAGGCCAAGATCGGCAGGGCGGTGCGGACGAAGAAGTGGAAGTACTCCGTGGTCGCGGCCAAGCCCGCCGAAGGCCCTCAGCCGCCCGGCGCGGATGCGTACACGGAGAACTTCCTCTACGATCTCGAGGCCGACCCGCACGAGCGAAACAACCTCGCGCGAGACCCGGCGTACGCCGACGTGCGCGCGAAGCTCGCGGCCGTGCTCAAGCGAGCGTATGGTCGCGGTCGGCGAGAAGGAGCCCCACGATCGGCCCGGCAACCGTGTAGGCCGTGCTTCGATACGGCCCACAGACCGGGCCTACTCAGCACGAGCAGCCGCCGGACGAAGTGCTGTAGGAGGGGTTTCCAGACCCCGAATGCACAGGCCTCACGCTCGGGAATCGGGGTTTGGAAACCCCTCCTACAACCGAGACGGAGTTTATCCGATCGCTGCTAGCGGGGCGCGAAGCTCGCGGAGGTGCTCAAGCGGAGGATGGTCGCGGTCGGCGAGAAGGAGCCCACGATCGGGCCGGCAAGTGCGTAGCTGCAGGATTCGGTTTCAAAGGAGAACACGAGATGAGCATTACTCGCAGAGAGTTTCTGAAGCAGGCGGGCGCAGCGTCCGTGGCGCTGTCGATGGCAGGCCCGCTGAGCGCATTGGCGGCACCGAAGCGTAAGCCCAACATCGTCTTCATATTCAGCGACCAGCAGCGATGGGACACGCTGGGCTGCTACGGCCAGAAGCTCGACGTTACGCCGAACCTGGACAAGATGGCAAAGCAGGGAGTGCGGTTCGAGAACTCGTTCACCTGCCAGCCGGTGTGCGGGCCCGCGCGGGCGGCTCTGCAGACGGGCAAGTATCCGACCGAGATCAGCTGCCACGTCAACGGCCTCATGCTGCCTACGAGTGAGAAGACCATGGCGCACCATCTCGCCGCTGCCGGCTACGAGGTCGGCTACATCGGGAAATGGCACCTCGCGGCCATGAGCCGGGTGGCACCAAGCAGCCGGGGGTCCCTCCGGAGCGGCGCGGCGGTTACAAGGACTACTGGCTCGCCTCAGACACGCTGGAGTCCACCTCGCACAGCTACGATGGGCACATGTTCAACGCCGAGATGGAGCAGGTCGATTTCCCGAAGGACCGCTACCGGGCGGACTGCGTGACCGACTACGCGGTCGATTACCTCAAGGCCCGCAAGCTCGACAAGCCGTTCATGCTGTTCCTGTCCTATATCGAGCCGCATCACCAAAACGACCACAAGCATTTCGAGGGCCCGCGCGGGTCCAAAGAGAAGTTCAAGGACTTCGAGCATCCGGGCGATCTGGTCGGAACCAAGGGCAACTGGCGTGCGGAATATCCCGACTACCTTGGCTGCTGCAACGCCATCGACGCCGGCGTCGGCCGCATCCGCGAGACGCTCGATAAGCTGGGCATTGCGGACAACACGCTCATTGTCTACACTACCGATCACGCGAATCACTTCCTGACTCGCGTCACCAATACGTACAAGTGCACCTGTCACGACAACTCAAGCCGGACTCCGCTAGTCATCTACGGGCCCGGATTCACCGGCGGAAAGGTCGTTGACGAACTGGTCAGTATCATCGACCTGCCTTCCACGGTGCTTGCTGCGGCCGGCATCGAGTCGCCAAAGTACATGCGAGGCCGGGCTCTGCAGGGTCTCGCCGACGGCACTGCCAAAGATTGGCCGGAAGAGGTCTTCATGCAGATCAGCCACACCCAGATCGGCAGGGCGATACGGACGAAGAAGTGGAAGTACTCCGTCGCCGCCCCCAACTCCGATCAGAAGCCTCAGCCTCCAAGCGCTGACGCATACAACGAAGACTTCCTTTACGATCTGGAAAAGGACCCGCACGAGCGAAACAACCTGGTGCGAGAGGCGTCCTATGTAGATGTGAGGGCGAAGCTGGCGGTTGTGCTCAAGCGCCGCATGGTCGAGGCGGGCGAGAAGGAGCCGACGATCGGCCCGGCGCTGCCGGAGAAGGCGTGATATTCCCCATTACGGGTGAGATTGTTTGAAACCCGCGTCGTATAAGGGTAATATGCCAACAATCGGGCGGCGTTCGCGCCCAGTTCATCCGAGGAGCACCTATGAAAAAGCTAGTGATCCCGTTGGTTGTCATTGTCTGGCTCGCGATTGCGAGCAGCGCTCTTGCCGCGCCGACGCTCAAGGTGGGCGATAAGGCGCCGCCGATCAAGGTCGGCAAGTGGATCAAGGGAGAGCCTATCACCAAGCTCGAAGCGGACAAGGTCTACGTGATCGAGTTCTGGGCAACGTGGTGCGGGCCGTGCAAGATGAGCATTCCGCACCTGACGGAGCTTGCCAAGAAGTATAAGGGCAAGGTGACGTTCGCGGGCATCAGCATCTGGGAGCGCGGAGGCGACGTGGCCGCGTTCGTCAAGAACATGGGCGACAAGATGGACTACAACGTCGCCACCGACGCCTCCAACGACTATATGGCAAACGCCTGGATGGCCGCCGCTGGCCAACGCGGCATACCCTCCGCGTTTGTGATCGGCAAGGACAACAAGATCCTCTGGATCGGGCACCCGATGGGCGATCTGGACAAGGTGCTCGGACAGGTCCTGGAAGGCAAGTACAACGCGGCGGCGTTTGCCGAGGAGCGGGCCAAGGAACAGGCCCTGGAGCAGAAACGCAATGAGATGTCGACCGAGATCGACGGCTTGATGAAGCAAGGTAAGTCGAAGGAAGCCCTCGATAAGCTCGACAAGTACGTCGCCACTGACGCGGGTTTCGAAAACGATGTCGCCGACATGCGGGTCAAGCTGCTGTATGCGACCGACGAAGCCGCCGGCTACGCCTACGTTCGCAAGCTGGCGGAGGGGCCTTTCAAGGACAACCCCAACGCGCTGGCATGGCTTGCCGGCAGTATCATCGACGACCGCTACAAACACAAGGCCCCGGACTATGCGCTGGCTGTGTCGGTCGGAAAGCGTGCCGTGGAACTGACCAAGGCCCAGGACGCGTACATACTGAGCAGGATGGCCGACATCTACGACGTTAGCGGCAACATCGATAAGGCCATCGAATCGCAGGAGAGCGCGGTCAAGATCGCTTCCGGCGACAAGGAATGGCCGAAGGATGCGGTGGACCAGCTCAAGACCCGCCTGCAGGAACTGAAGGATAAGAAGAAGTAGCATCGCCGACAATGCCCAAACCTGAAGCGCGAGTCTCCCGTGTTCTGGCCGCGATCCTGATCGGGTTCGCGGGGCTTTCGCTCGCGTATTCGCTGGCGACACCGCTCAAGTACAGGCCCGGACGAGCCCGCGCACTTCATCTACGTGAGGTCGCTCGCGACGGAGTTCTCGCCGCCGAGAATCGCCCACGAGCAGACGGCGACCGAGGACTACGCCGAAAGCCACGAAGGTCATCAGCCGCCGCTCTACTACGCCGTGATGGCCGTGCCTTATGCGGTTCTGAACGCGTGCGGCGTATCGAGCGACGTGATATGGCGGGTGCTGCGGCTGCTCGGCATCGCGATCGGCGTGTTGTGGATCTACTGGGTCTACCGCCTGGCGCGCGAGTTCTTCGAAAACGAGGCATACGCGCTTGCGGCGGCGGCGTTCGTCGCGCTCATTCCCAACGCGCCGTATACGGCGGGCGTGGTCAACAACGACATACTGATCGCGCTGCTGTTCACGTGGGCGATGGTCCCGATCGTCCGCTTGTTCAAGACCGGCAAGCTCCCCAATCGCGAGGCCGCCACGCTCGGGCTGCTTTTGGGCCTGGCGATGCTTGCCAAGGCGCAGGGGTTGGTGCTCGTGGCGGTGCTTGTCGTCGCCGCATTCGCCGTGTGCAGGCGACGACAGTACCGCAAGATCGGCGGCGTGCTCCGCTCGACGGGAATCGCGGTTGCGGTCGCGGTTGTCGTGAGCGGGTGGTGGTATGCGCGCTGCTGGGTGCTATACGGGACGCCGATGCCGCACTCGCTGTATGACCCTGTGCTGAGAGGCGGCCTGACCGAGATGCTCGTATACCCGCTCGCGAGCCTGAAACTGCTGTGGTTTGCTTTCGCCTCGCTGTACACCTACTTCTGGACGCCGTTTGGGGTGGTGTGGAAGTACGTGGGCGAGTGGAACTACTACTTCTGGCCGATCGCGGGGCTGAACGCGGCGGTACTGATCGGGGTTGTGCCAAAGGCTCGGCGGGGCGGGGTCGATTGGCGGTCGCTGGGGCTGCTGGTGTTTGCGGGCGCGCTGAGCTACGCCATGTGGCTGCGCTATTCGCTGACCGTGGACAATATGGCGAAGCTGCAGGGCCGGCTGTTTCTGCCGGTGGCGGCGGTGGTCGGCATCCTGTTCGTGCTCGGCATCGACGGCTGGCTCGCCAGCGCGAAGGCCAAGCGGGCGGGCATCATCGTGGCCAGCATCCTCATGCTGGCAGCGAATGCGGCGGTGCTGTGGTGTGACTATGCGTTCTTCGCGGGCGGCGGGGCGTGAACTGCCTCTCACCGCGTGATCTTGATCATTTTCACGTCCTTCGGCGCAAGCGTCACATCAAGAACAGGGGACAGACCCCTGTTCTCGAAGCGGCTTTCTACCGCCATCTCCGACACGGTCGTCCGTCCCCTTCTGGCAAAGGCCACCCCGACAAGCGCCACAACAGATGATCCAGTCGCCACGATCGTCAGCTCGTAGTGACGTGTGGCCAACCCAACCAGCGCGGCCGCCAGGTTTAGCAGCCACAGCCAGCGGAATGTAGTCAGGTAACGTTGGGCCTGTGTTGTCAGTAGCCCAAGTTGAGATTCTCGCTTTGACCGATCGGTAATCATCTTCTACTACTCCTTGCGTCGATCTTACTGTGATAGATCCACGGGCCCACTTCTTTTCTCATCGGTTTCCCCCTCTGTGTGAGCTCCGGCCGCGATCACGGGTTGGTCATCACTACGTCTCCCTCTTTCAGTCCCGACTTGATCTCCGTGTACTTGCCATCGCTCAAGCCGATCTCGACTATCCGCTGGTGCCACTGGCTGCCCGCCTGCAGCTTCACCGCGTGTTGCTTGCCGACCTCATACACCGTGTTGGCGGGCACGGCAAGCACGTCGCGCACCTCGCCTATCTTGATCGAGACCGTAGCATCCATGCCAGGCTTCGCCTGGCCTTTGGCGTTCTTGAAGTCCACGAGGGCAACGTATTTCTGCCCCCGCAGGAAGCCGGCCTTCTCCGAATAGATCTCGTCCAGCGAACCGGGAAACTCCACGTTGGGCACTTCTTTGACCGTCACAAGGGCCGGGTTGCCAGGCTTGAGCAGGCTTAGTCGATCTTCCGCGACTCCGGCCGCGACCTTCAGAGCTTCCAGGTTCACCACCGTAACCAGCGGCTTCTTGTCCCGCGGATTGGGCGTCTTTCCCACGCTGACGTTCACCGCGAGAACGGTACCGGTGATCGGTGATTTGACCTGAGCGGATTTGCTGCCGGCCTGCGCCGCGTCGAACTGCTGCTGCGCCGCATCCACCGACTGCTGGTAAGCGACCAGTCCTTCGGCCATCCTGGCCTGTGCGTCGATCACTGCCTGTTCGTCGGCCTGCCTGTTCGCTGATGAGACGCCGGCGCCAGGGCTGGACTGATTCGAGGCAGTGACTCTTGCCTTCCGCTCGGTCGAACGGGACGCCGCGAGCTGCTCTTGGGCGGCTCTGAGTTCCTGGCCAAACTGCTTCCGGGCCTGAGCCAGAGCATTCTGGGCCTGCACCAGCGCGGTGCGCGCCTGGTCGTAGTAAGCCTGGGTCTGCGGCGCGGAGAAAACGATGAGAGCCTCCCCGCGGCGGACGTTCTTCCCCACGGTGACGTATATCTTCTCCACGGGCACTTCGTAAGGGGAGTAGATGTCCGCCCGGGCCGATGCCTGGGCGACGACCGTTCCCTGGGCCGGTAGATAAGCGGTAATATCACGCCGGCCGGCAGTTGCCTCAGACGACTGCTTTCCGCAGCCGGTTATCATCGCAACCGACAGCACGAGGCCCAATAGCCCCCCAATCGCCAGAATCGCTCTGAGCCGAATCGGCCCACGGTGTAGATATCGCAGCATCGCTATAACCTCTTTTCCTGATGAGTATACAGGATCACGCTTCAGTCGGGGAGCCGCTTCATGGGTAGCGTATTGGCAGGCATCTCCCGCAGGCCAACATACGAGGTGAAGCGCACCAGACTAGCGGGGTTCAGGACGATGTAGCCCGCTTCTCGACCTCGTGCCAGCAGTCCACCGGAAGTCATCACCTGCTGTATGAACATGCCCACCTCCAGGGGTAGTCTCTTCTCCTCAAAGCCGGTCATGTGGGTCTGCAGGTAGACACGTTCTCCGTTTACCATCTCCCACACACCGAAGACAACTAACTCCTGGCTGGGCAAGCGCTGGACATCGCGGTCCGGATGGCAGCGCGTTTCGAACTCGTCCTGGGTGATCTCTACACTATTGAGGGCCCCAGAAGAGAGAGGCCAGTTCGGGTCTAGATCGGTAATCAGGTCCACACGAACGATCAGATGTGGTTGAAAGGCAGTCAGCACATGGTCGCTGCCAATCAGAAACTGCGGCGCTGAAAACAAACGAGTTGGACGGACGGCTTCCAGAATCTCGCGCGCGATCACCGGATCGTTCTGGGCAAACTTAGTGACATGCCCGTCCTGCAGATAGACACGTATTTCCAAGACAGCGGAGGTGTTTATGATGACTCTCCATTCTGGTGACTGTCAACGACGCGTGCCGATCACTGATTGTGCGTGGTGGCACAGCGGGCTCGCGAGTTGCACGGCCTTTGTTGGCTCGCGAGCCCATAGCTCGATTTCTCCTACCCTAAGCCGCGTTTGCGCTACTTCCCGCGCGCCAGCGTCACGGCTTTCGCGACTTCCGTCACAAGCTGGTCCCCGACCTTTATGGTGACGGCCTTGCCGTGGACAAAGTAGCCACCGACCAGGCCCACCGGTCCCAACAGAATCGCGCCTCCGGCAGTAGCACCGGCAGCCTCGTTCGATTTCTTCCCGCCAACGTACTTGCCCTGGGAACGAGGCTCCAGATTGATCATACCGCCGTAAGCCGATTTGACCGGGTTGAGCACGATGCGCATCTTGGCATTGACACCGTAATGCTTCCGCTTATCAACCTGGCTGATTGTTGCGGTGACCTTCGTGCCGGCCGCGAGGATAGTGTGGCCGGCGACCTTCACGCTGTTCTTTACATGAAGAGCCACGGAGTCCCCGACTTTGGCCGTCTTGGAGCTCAGTGCCTGGTCGAAGGCGAGAACAACTTCGGTGCCCTTCGGCACTGTGACCCGCTCGACCTTGGCGCTCGCGCTGACAGCCAGCGAGCCAATGAGTAGCAGTAGTACGAGAAGCTTCAGAGTGAGTTTCATGTCAACTGTCCTTTCCTACAATTACCTACCAGGATTCCCATACTTTGGTTTGCGAACCCCTGTTATTTCCAATCCTTCAGCTTGTTTCCTTATACCCCAATATCTCAGACCTGAAGCACCGGCATTCAGACTGGAGCATTCCATCGCGGCAACAACCAGTGACCTGTATCGGCGCAGCGCATCTTATGGTGCTCAAGATCCGCCTCTTCTACCAGTCAGCAGATTGAAGATCAGCACGATAACCGCAACGACCAGCACGATGTGGATAAGGTTGCCGCCGACATGGCCCAGCAAACCTGCCAGCCACAGAATGAACAGAACCACGAGTATTGTCCATAACATCTCACGTCACCTCCATTATTGGCCGCTCGGTGCTGCCGGAGCCGCCGGGGCCGAATGACCGGGCGCACCGGACGGGCCGGACGGACCGGGCGCACCGGACGGGCCGGCAGGGCCGGGCGTACCGGATGGACCGGAAGGACCAGGCATACCGGACGGACCCGGGGCCGCGGGTGCGGGAGGCTGTTGTGGCCCAGGTGTCGTCACCGTGGGTTGCTCCACAATCGTGGTCTGATGGCCCGGAGCCCACCAGGCAAAGTAGCCGACCGCCATGACAGCGATGATCACCACCAGGATGATCACCAGCATTGTCCAGGCAGATCTCTCACCTGATGAGGGATCTTCTACGTAAGCGCTCATGTCTATAGTCTCCCTTCAACATCTGCGCCTCACTGGCCGTTCGGTGCTGCCGGAGCGGCCGGCGCCGAATGACCGGGCGCACCGGACGGGCCGGAAGGACCAGGCTCACCCGATGGGCCGGAAGGCCCCGGCGTACCGGACGGCCCCTGTGGCCCTTGTGCTCCTTGTGGCCCCGGCGTCGATACCGCCGGTGGCGCCACCGCGGGTGCTGGTTGCAGAGCCTGTCTGGAGGACTGTCCCGGGACGGATCCACTCGGGCTGGACGCACTCGTATCTGGAGCCCGGGTTGCCAGCCACACCACCCCAATAACGAGCGCCGCCAGTAGAACGGCCATCAGAAGGTATAACCCGAACCTCGACGTCTCAGCACTCTGCGCCTCCCGGTTGGCCCTGGCATTTGCCACATGCCTGAGTGTGTTGTTCTGGGCTGCCCGCGCCTCAGCGCTGCGCGCGGCCACACCCTGCTCTCTTGCGATCTCTTTGGCCGCGGCCTCATTGACCGATGCCCGAGCCGCGGCATCAATAGCCACGTCTCGTTCTACGGAAGCCTCCACCGCCTCCACTAGAACCGCACTAGCCTCCTTGGCTGTCAACTTGTCATTATCCATCTGGATGCCCATCCTTTCAGCGGCAGAGACACGCTCTACTGGTTGTTGCCTTTCACGCCGACTGGTCAACAATCTCTTTCATAACGTTCTCCACCTCAATGGAAACCTCGCCGATGGCTGCCTGTGGAAAGAACGCGGCGATGGCCGTCGGCAGCATCATGGCGATGGTCGTCTTGCCCATATTGCGGTAGACACTTATCCGGCAAGGGAGCATGTAAGATGCCCTGGGCTCGGCAGTGACCACTTTGTACGCGTGCTTCGCATTGCAGAGCTCGACGATCTTCATCGGCTCGATCTGAAGCCCTTTTGCCTGAAGAGTTGCCTGGAGTCGTGCACCGCGAGCACGCGGAATCCCTTCTCCGCCGTGAGAGCTTCTACTGAAGAGACAACCTCGTCAAAGCTCTTGTCGCTTTGGACTATGTAGTCGAACCGCTCGTTCATATCGTCACACCTCACCTGTGACCAAGACCTTGCCCTCGTCGGGCCGCGGTTGGCGCTACACCCTTATGTCTATGATCGCGCTCACGCCGACGCCGCCGAGACTGACTGCCGCCTTCAGGGACATGAGGATGGCTGCCACCAGGAACAGACTCCTGGCTCTTGTACTCACATCGCTACGCCCGATAGCCGCTACTTGTTCTTCTTGTTGTCCTTTGGCTTTCTGTTTCCGTTCGCCTTGACGTTGTTCGGGTGACCCGGCTTGCCATGCTTGTTCGATACCAGAGCCGGCTTATTGGCTTTTGCCTTGCCGTTTCCACCCGGCTTTGCGTTGATCGCGTGACCTGGCGTGCCGTGCCCGCGCTGCCCCCATGCCGGCGCCCATGGCGGAGGTCCACCGTGCCAGGGCGGGCGACTATTCGCCTTCATTGTCCGCCAGCCGTTTGGGCCCTTGATCCTCACTTCCGACCTGTTCCCATCCCACTGCACGGGGACGTTGTAGTACTTCTTGAATGTCTCCAAGGGAACGTATGTCACTCCGTTTATAACCACGGGCGGTGACGAAAGCACAACGGGCTGACCCGCATACAACGCTTTGGAGCTGTTCGGTGTCAGGGCGAAATCCTGACCCATATAGGTGACAATGGCCTGGCGTTTCGCCGCATCCCACCGCACTGGAGCACCCAGGAAACTGGCCGTGCTCTTCAAGGGAACATAGTTGAGGCCTTCATACAGGAACGCAGTCGTCCCATTCGTGTTGATGGTTGCAGCGACGGCGGACACGCCCGCCAAGCTCACCGCCATCGTCAGCAGTACAGACATTAGGACCATTCTCTTGCTCATCGTCTTTCTTTTTCTTTCTGCAATCACGCTTTGTAGCGTGACGCTGCTCTAGAGCTCTCCGACTCTCTAACTTCCCTTCACCGTCACCGTGGTCGGCTCCGACTCCACGCCGTTGGCGCTCACGGTTGTCGCGGTGATCGTATACTCGGTGTTCTTGCCCTTCAGAAGCGTGGTCAGCTTGACCGGGCTGGACTGGAACCTTCCCTGCGAGTTCACACTCACGGTCTGGTCCGACAGTTGGCCGGTCGTCTCGAACGCGCCGAGGATGGTGGTCGAATACTCCACCGCTCAGGTGCACGCTCGAGTTGGCCGGCGCCGTGCCGGCTATGACCAGCGGTGAGACGACGGTCCTACCGGCGACAGGAGCGGTAACGACCGGCGCGCTCCCTGCTTCTCCGGCTGAGACGGCTATGGTCCCGTCCGATGGAGCGGTGTAGGTCTGGCCCGACGCGACCTTGAGCGTGCCCGAGATGGTCGCCCCGTTAAGGTCCTGGCCTTTCCGAACCGTATACTGGCCCTGATAGACCCCGGAGGAGGTTTCGGGCATGCTCTGGATGACGAGCGCGTATCCCGTCGGTGAGATGATCGAGAATTTCACTTCGCTGTTGGGCTGACCCGTCATGTTCGCGGTGATAACGTCGCCGGGCTCCAGGTTGGAGATGTCGGAGTGCGTGAACGAGGTGATAATACTGCCCGCGCCCTGTATGTTGAAAGCCCAGGTCTGGCTTGCCGAGTTGCCGGCGCGGTCGATGGCGGTGACCTTAACCGTATTCCGGCCCGTCCTTAGAGACTGCCGGGGCAGATAGGTCGCGAAGTTCCCGGTGACGGTGGCCTGAGCCGTCACGTCATCGCCGTTCACTGACATGCTCACCCTTGCCGGGTCAACCCCACTGCCGCTGTCTTCGCAGACCACGGAGATGCTGGGCCGAATGGTGGCGACGGTGCTGTTGGGGTCGGGCGTCCTGTTGATGATCCTCGGAGCGACTGTATCTATCGAGACCGAGTTGCCCGCCTGGATCAGCCGCTGTGTGCCGCCCACGCGTAGCTGGCCTATCACCGTGCCGCCCGTGACCGCCAGCTCCTGCCCCGCCGGGACTGTCCAACTGCCGGCGTAGCGGCCGGAGTTGGATTCTCGCATCGCGACCGCATCCACCACCCCGGGTATCTCAAATGTTGCGGCGCCGCCGGAGGTGCCCTCCATCACTACTTCGAGGGTCGAGCCGGCCCTGAGCCAGCCATTCGCGTTCTGGGTGAACGAGGTTATGCCCACTGTGGAACTTGGGGGAGCGATCGGGGGCTCGCCGGATGAGCCGGTGCCGATCATCACGGTTCGCGTCGCATTGTCCCACGCAACCTCGGACCCCAACGCCTCGCTCAGAAACCGCAGCGGCACCATAGTGCTGCCGCGGATTATCTGGGCGGGAACATCGAGGGTCACCGTTCGCCCGCTGACAGTCGCATACCGGGAGCCGATGGAAAGCTGGACATCCGTCCCGCTTTTCTGTGCGAACACCGTGCGCGTGGCCGGGTCCCAGCCGACGAACGCCCCCATCTGCTCCAGCACTCCTCGCAGAGGGACCAGCACGCGTCCCTGCACTACCATCGGCTGCGTGCCCGTGAATCGGACAGGCGCGCCGTCTATGGTCACCCTTACGGACTGTGCCATGGTGGGGCCGACAGCGGCTGCCAGGAGCGTCAAAACGAAGATGAATGTCGCAAGCCGTCTCATTGCCTGTTTCCTCCTTGTGCTTGTGTCGAGCACCTATTCTATCCGCAGGACGCCTGACTTCTGGTTCCAGTAGGCTGTCCTGTTGGTCAGCAGCTCGATATAGGTGGCGGGAACATAGAGCGACCCACTTATGATCCGAGATGCAGCATCCATCGTTGTGTAACGGCCGTTGACGTCGATGAGCCTCGTCCCAATGGTGTGCACCGTCTGCGTCTCATAGTCGTTTACGCGGATCTGGCTGGTCGCTGGGTCATAGTCAAATGGCATCTGGATCGAGTCCATCACGGAGCGGAACGGCACCATCAGATCATTGCCGCTCATCATAGGCTGCAGGTTGTCGAACGTTACCTCCCAGCCGGGGCCAATGGGGCCCGCTCCGGTCGAGGCGGTCGAATTCGCGGACCAGGGCTCTGGGACCGCGGCATCTTCCGTCAACAGGATGCCGAACGCGGTGCCCGCCGGGACCAGCACTTCTTTGCCGACAGCAGGTTTGGCCTGCTGGGCGCCATACAGGTAGCCCGCGGCGGCGCCGAGTAAGGTGCCGATCAGCGGTTTCTTTCCTATGACCTGCCCGAGGATCAGCCCTGCGCCGGCGCCGATCGCCGTGAATTTGAGGTTGGTCTTGCTCGCATCGGTCGTGTTGCCTACAAGCCTGCCGGTAGACGCGTCGGTTGTCACGCTGCTGCTGTCCAGCGATGTGAGCTGGCCAACGATCGGTATGCGTGTGCCATCGGGCAGTTTGGCGCTCACGAAGCTGACGCCGATCTCTCCCGCCGTCTTCCCAGACGCCCTCGTTACCGAGTCAATGTTGCCCGTGAACTTCGTCTGTTCGGGGAATCCCCCGCCGTTGATGCCTGTGTGGTGTGCATAGAAGTCGCTGCCGACTGTGCTGGTCGCCGAGCCGAGAGCGGCGTCCAGTGTAACTGGGATGACCGTGTTTCTCGGAATGACTGTTGGGGCGGCCGAGACTGAGACCGCCAGCGCGATCAGCAGTGCGGCTACCAGAAATCGTGTGCAGGTGTTCATTGTCACTGTCCTATCTTCTCTACTGTATGCGTGTTCCGCCAGAGTTGGGTGTGCTTACAAGCGATTGGACCAAACTGAGGTCGATGGCTTGCAGCCAGAGTAGGTGTTCCGGCATCGAAACGCCGGGGGGAGACGACGGGGCTTCCTCGTGGTACGGATGTCGGCCATCTTCTCGGTGGTTGTGCCGTTCGCTCGTGCGACGGCGAGGTCGTGAATCTCAGAAAGAACGGTAGCCAGGGCCCTTCATCGTGATCGCCGGCTGCTAGTTGACATCAATGGCCTTACGCATCTGTCCAAAGGCCACCACCGTGCAGCTCCTCTTGTCGTGGGTGCAACTCATGATATCCCTGACATACACAGTCTTGCCCTTCGCGAAGTACCATCTGAACGTTTCGCTCTTGCCGGGCTTCAGGATCGTGGTGTACCGGACCGTCGGCGATGAGGCTTTGTCTATCCCGATCATCTCAATGCCGCGTGGCTCCGAAGTACTGTTCTTGACGGTTAGCAGGTAGTCGCCGCCCTTTAGTGTGCCGGGCGTTACGACAATGCCCTTGCTGGTCAGAGTGATCGCCACCTTCGCGGCCACCTTGTTGTAGGCGGTTTGCTGGGCTTTGGATCCGGCTGCTGTCGCGAGCATTGGCATCAAGTACAATGCTGCCAGTGTGACAAGCAGGGAGATCAGGATGACACTCTTCACGGCGAGTCTTCGATGCTGCATGATCTTCTATCTCCTTCGCGGGTCTGTATCCCGCGTAATGATCTATTATGCCCAAAAGCTGAGCCGTTCAAACATCTTTCGCGTAATAGACGGGAATTGAGCACGGACAGCATAACGGGCCGGTCGCTTGACTGCAGCAAGCGACCGGCCCGTTGTCTCTCGTCTTTCTGAACTCCCGAAGCCACGGCAAGTCTTCTTACGCTATTTCTTGATAGGCATTCCTATGCCTGTGCTCTTGAGAATGTATTCGATGTCCACAAGCAGCTTGCAGCAGACCGGATTCTGCAGGCTGTTCGCTATGCCCGTACCGGGTCCGGTCGGGTTGGGGAACAGAGGCGAGTCACCAATACATGCATCCATCACTTCCATCTCGAAGTCTGCCAGTATGGAGGCTGCCGTAGCGGTGTCGTGAGCCAGGAATGCTGCATTGGCCGCCGCGACCTTGTTTCGCAGGGCATCGAAGAGCGGTTCGTCCGAGATGAGCGGGACCTCGTCGGTGCCGAACGGCAGTTCGTGGAAAACGGTGATGAGGTTGCTGAGAGACTCGAAGTCCGCTTCGACCGTCCACGTCCACTGTTCCAGGTGGACCCAGGCAGGTTTGTGCGGCCCGGGGCCGTCGTCGTCGTACAGGCTGGGAGTGCCGTAGAGTATGTTCAATGTGAATGTCGTGCCGGGTGTCTCGTACATCAGCGGCCACCACAGTCTTATGTTGGGTGTCCCCGTCTGGGTCACCGTGTGCGCCGGGAACACCTCGAAGCACTGCACAAACGACGGTGTGGTCTTTACGAGTGAGGTGGTCTTGATGGTGTAGGGCACGCCGTCCCGCGCCGCGGAGATGAAGTTGGCCCACGCCGGCGTTCCAGGGTCGATGCAGAACACGCATGGCACGGCCGTTACCACGTCGCCGTCCACAGGAAGGTAACCTTTCGAACATCCGCACGTGCCTCCCGAAGTGGCAGCCGCGGCCTGGTAGAGCACTTGCTGCGTCACCACTAAGGTCACGGTCGCTTCGGCGGAATCGGTCACGGGCGTTGTGTCGCCTTGAGCGATGACGGTGACCGAGTTCGTCAGCGGAGACGTGTCCGTGGCCAAAACCTCATAGACCTCGGTGAACGATCTGCACAGGCCGACTCCAAGCGTCGAACTGCCGCCATTCGCGGTCACAAAGTCGGCAGTGATGTCTCCCAGACGAGAGTCGATCACGCTGCTTACCGTCAGCAACTCCGTTCCGCAGTTGCATACGTTGAACGTGTAGGTCACGAAATCGCCTATTGAGGCCGTTGTGCGGTTGGGTGTCTTCAATATCGTTACACAGGGACCGGTAGTAGAGATGATCACGCTCTCCTCGGCGGTGTCGGTCGCATGGACTCCGCCGCCGGTGACGTCAACGGTGACCGAGTTTGTCAGTGGATTCGGGTCGGTCACCAGAACCGTATGGGTCTCGTTGAACGACCTGCAAGCGCCGGCTACAAGCACCGGTGTGCCCCCGTTGGCTGCGATGAAGTCAGCGGTCAGGTTACCCAGATTCGAGTCGATAACGCTATTCACCGTCTGCGCTGATAGTCCGCAGTTGCACACGGCGTATGTGTACGTTATGACATCGCCCACCGCAGCCACTTCGCGGTCGGCCGTCTTTGCCATCGTCACGCAAGGGCCGGACGGGCAGACAGTGTTCACAAACTCCGCGGCAGCAATCGTGACCGCGCCGTTCCTTGCAAGCGCCCGTCCGTTCAGAGTGCCGCCATTAAGCGTTATACTCGTGAGCGCCATGATGGTTCCCCCGAAGACGCTGTTCGTACCGATGGTCGCGGATGAGCCGACCTGCCAGAACACGTTGCATGGCGACGCGTTGTTGATGAAGGTAACCGTGGAATTGGTGGCTGCCGTCAGAGAGCTACCGACCTGGAAGATCCACTGCGCGTTGGGGTTTCCCTGGCCATCCAGCACCAGAGTGCCGGTCAGTCCGGCTGATGTCGAGAAGCAGTAGACTCCCGGACCAAGGGGGTTTCCTGCGTTGAACGTACCGAGATTGATCCCGGTGAGGTCATGTGCGGCATGAAGCGCCTGCCGCTGCGTTGTACGCGGTAGTTAAGTCAGACTGGGCCTGAGCAGTCACGGCGCTGGGAGCAGTGTACAAGGTGCCGATGACTGTCCCGGGCGGGAATCCTGAGACCGACGGCGTCGGAGAACTGCCAACATCGCCTCTTATCACAGACGATCCGGTGTTCGTGACGCCGCTGCCGCCCAGCAATCCAAAGCCGCCCAGCAATCCAAAGCCGGATGCACTTCCGAGGTCGATAGTAACGGCATGCGCGCTAGCTGCCAACAACATGAGACCCAACACAAGAGCAATGCGCAACCCAAACCTCATTTCATTCATCCTCCATGGTGCGGCCGGCTGGGTGTGACTGGTTCGCCAGCACACGCAGCCATAGCCCCTAACACAGTGTACGCACGCTAAGGTTATACAAGCAGGCTTATACCCTATAGCCATCAAACATACACTTTGTGCTGTACCAGCGCTTACACCTCAGCAACACACTCGCCTCAAGCTGATCTACTGTTGGAACACGTTAGTGCAGAGGCAGTAGACATGCAGTGACCAGCACTTGTTGAGGTCGTGTCACTTGATGTATGCATGAGATCGGCAGGTCGTGTTGGGGCTATACATATTGAAGTGGATGATGCGATAGCGGGTGTCGGAGGCAGGAATGCCTCCGACGAACCCGACCCCACCCCAACCCTCCCCTCGGAGGGGAGGGGGTCTACTTGAACTGCGGCAGGTAGTCCTTGCTGGCGGCGAACATTTCGTCGGCCATGGACTTGATCTCGTCGAGGCTCAGCACGGCGGAGGTCAATGGATCGTAGTAGCAGGCGTAGTAGACGAGGTCCTTGTTGCCGGTCACGGCCGCCTCCACGATCATCTCCTCGCAGCCGGCGCTGATGTTGTTGAGAAGCGCGCACTGCGGCGGGAGCGGACCGATGTGGACCGGATCGAGGCCGCGCTTTGTTGCGAAGACAGGTACCTCGACGCAGCAGCCCTGCGGCAGGTTGTCGATCAGGCCGCAGTTGCGGACGTTGCCGTTGAACTCGAAGAGCGGCGCCGTCGCCGATGGTGGCGTTGAAGATGCTGCGCGGCATATTCGTGGCCGCGATCGAGGTTGACCGGCTTCTCGAGCTCGGCCTTGATGTTGTCGCGCCAGGTCTTCTCGACGGCGAGGTAGTGCGTTGAGAATGTAGGCGTAGTCGCCGGGGTTCCAGCCGGTGCCGTGTGGTGCAGTATTTCTCGATCAGGTCAGGCCGCTTGCGGAACCAGGCGACATACTCCGAGTTGTGCCCGCTGGACTCGGTGACGTAGTAGCCCAGGTGCAGGAACATCTCGTTGCGCACCTGCTCGTGGTTGTAGATGTCCTCGCGGGTGGTGACGGCCTCGCGGATGAGCGGATAAGCGTCCTTGCCGTTCCACTTGAAGTCCAGATACCAGGCCTGGTGGTTGATGCCGGCGCAGTGGTAGGTGACCTCGTTATACGGCGCGCCGATCCAGTTCGCCAGCATTCCCGCCGTGCCCTGGACGCTGTGGCACAGGCCCGTGACCTTGACCTTGCTCTCGCCCTGCATCGCGCGGCACAGCATCGCCATCGGGTTGGTGTAGTTCAGCACGATTGCGTCGGGACACAGCCGCTCGATGTCGCGCGCGATAGTCGAGCATCACCGGGATCGTGCGCAGCGCGCGGAAGATGCCCGATGGGCCGCGGGTGTCGCCGACGTTGATGTCCACGCCGTACTTCTTGGGAATCTCGATGTCGCTGCGGAAGACCTCGACCCCGCCCTGCAGGATCGTGATCGCGACGCCGTCGGCGCCGTCGAGGGCTTCCGCGCGGTTGGTCGTGGCCGTGACCTTGGCGGGGTACTTGCCCGCCTCAACGATCTTGTCAACGGCGGCCTTGATGAAGTCCAGCCGCTCGGTGTTGATGTCCATCAGGGCGATTTCCGAGTCGGCCAGAGCGGGGAACGTGAGAATGTCCCGCACCAGCCCGCGCGTGAAGCCGAAACTGCCGGCTCCGAGAAATGCAATCTTGCGCATCGCATGCTCCTTCGATGTTCGAGGTACGAAGTTGGAGGTTCGACCCGTGGTCGCTACCTATTGCTGCTTAGGCGGGGGCGGGGGTACACCTTCACGTAGATTCAGAATTGCGGAGACGCGGAGAATGGAACACAGACGAACACGGATGAGACGGATGGACACGGAAGGGATTCGGGAGTGGAAACGGTTGGCGATCTGATTCTCCATCCGTGCAAATCCGTGTAATCCGTGCTGATCCGTGTTCTGTTAGCGCAGTGCACTACGCTAATACTGCACGACTTGCTGGGTGAGGCCGCCGTCGATGACGAAGGTGGCGCCGGTGATGTAGTCGGCGGCGTCGGAGGCGAGGTAGACGGCCATCGAGGCGATCTCCTCCGGCTTGCCCATCCGGCCCCAGGGAATCTGGCTGAGCACGCGCTTGAGCTTGTCCGGGTCGTCGAGGACGTCCTGGTTCATCGGTGTGGCGATGGCGCCCGGAGCAATCGCGTTGATGTTGATCTTGTAGGGCGCGAGATCGACGCCGAGGGTCCTGGTGAGCATCCCCACCCCGGCCTTGGCCGCGCAGTAGGGGGCGAAGTTGGGCTTGGGGATGAGCTGGTGGACGGAGGTGATGTTGATGATCCTGCCACCGCCGGATTTCATCATCTTCTGCACGGTGTAGAGCGTCACCAGGAACGTGCCGCGAAGGTCCACCGAGACCATCTTGTCCCACAGCTCAGGGGTCAGCTCCCAGAACGGCTTCTTGATCTGCATGCCGGCGTTGTTGACCAGCGTGTCGAGTTTGCCGAGCTCCTCGATGGTTTGGTAGACCAGATGCCGGACCTGGTCGGCGTTGCTGATGTCGGCCTCGATCTCGGCGGTGCGCCGGCCCATGTCGCGAATCTGTCGGGCAACGTCGTCGGCCGACGTCGGGTCTCCGATGTAATCCAGCGCCACGTCCGCCCCCGCCTGCGCCATCGCCAGGGCAATCGATTTGCCGATCCCGCTGCTCGCGCCGGTTACCAGCGCGGTCCTGCCGTCAAGTGCTCCCATAGTATGGCCTCGCATTTCTGTGATGCTGGTTTGTGATTCCCCCTTCGATACGGCGTGCAAACTGCGTGGATGCTGAATCAAGTTCGGCATGACGTGTTGCGGGTTGTTTGGGTAAGAGTGGAACTGTCGTAATGCGCGTTCTGGCGGGAGGATGATATGCTTGGCACACACGGCAACCATCGAGACGACTACGGGGGCATAGTCACGTTCAAGAAACCGACCCCGGGCGAGTTTCCCTACTACGAGCTGCCGGGCGACCAGTTGTCGCACGGGGCAAGCCTCGGCAATCGCAGGATATGGGTCAATACGGAGTCCAGCGGGCATATCAAGCGCGTCTTCTGCAACGCGGCCGGTAAGAACTTGCTGGGTTCGATGATAGTCACCTACGCCATGCCCACGAAGACCCTGTTGAACGCTTTTGCCGAGCCGGATAGCTGCGAGAAGTGCGGGCCGGCATACGTACTGCTGGAACGCGATGGGCCGGGCACGGCGCGGGTGTTTCCTTTCCGGCAGCAGCGCGTCTTCGATCTGGCGGGCGAGTTGACCGTCGAGGAGACCGTGCTGGTACCCAAAGTCGTTGACCAGGACCCGCCCGCGGTCCTTCAGCACATCAAGATATCCAACGAGTCGGCCAGGGACGCCTCCGTGCTGCTCACCGTTCGCGTGAACATGCAGGGCGACCTCGGAGACGACCTCGTGGTCGAGTTCGACAAGAGCCTGGGCGCGCTCAAGGTGCATAACCAGAGCAATCCGAAATGGGTCAGGATCGTGGGGACCTCGGGCTGCCAGGTCGCCTATCGAACCACGCGCGACGTCTCCGCGGGGTCCGCGGGCGAGATCGAAAGGAAGTTCCCCGAGGAACCGCTGGCCGCGCCGGGCCCGTTCGGGGAGCTTCAGGTCGAGATGCCGGTTGCGGCGGGAGGCAGCGCCGAGACCACGGTGGCCGCGGTGCTCTCGGCCGATGGGTACGACGAAGCGACCGACTGGTACGGCCGCATATTCGATTTCACCGGCTATCAGGACGCGACCAACCGGTTCCTGGTGCCCGCGAGCGCGATGTCGATGGTGGAAACGCCCGACCCGGTCATCAATCAGGGCGTGTTCTGGGCGAAGGTCGATATGCTCAAGGTGATGGCCGATTACCCGCAGGGGCCGGCGTTCACCAACGATCCCGGCAACTCCACGAACGTGGTCGCGAGGGACTCGGCGTGGTTCGTTTATGGCTGCGATTTTCTGGCGCCGGGGTTCTCGGAGCAGATGTTGCTCAAGTTCGCAGGGCTGCAGTACGACAGCGGCAAGATTCCCGAGTACTACAACGCGCTCGACGGCCGCGTCGAAGACTACGGGCTGAGCATGAACCACAACACGCCGCTTTTCGTGCTCGCATGCTGCCACCACTACGCGCTCACCCACGACAAGGCGTTTCTGGACAAGGTCATCGACCCGGCGAAACGCGCCGCGGACTTCACGATGGCCCAGCGTGACGACCGCGGGCTTGTGATGGTCAAGGCGGACGGCTACAACGTGCACGGGATCGCATCGTGGCGCAACGTCATACCCGACTACCAGATCAACGGCGCGGTCACCGAGGTCAATGCGGAGTGTTACTCGGCATTGAAGTCGCTGGCGAAGCTGTGCGGCGAGCTCGGGGACGCGCAGGCCTCCGCCAGATACGACAAGGCCGGCGATGAGCTGCGCGACGCGATCAACAAGCACCTTCTTCAACCCCGAAAACGGCCTGTATTACCTCAACATCGACTCAGGCGGACTCGCGCATACCGACGTGACCTCCGATGAGGTGTTTCCGGTGCTGTTCGGGGCCGCTCCGGAGAAGGTGGCGGGCAGGATCATCAGCAGACTGCGTGAGGAGGACTTCATGAGCGCCGCCGGCCCGCGGACGGTTCCGCGCAACAGCCCCGACTACGAGCCGACCAAGCTGATCGGGCTGAAGGGCGGCGTGTGGCCGGGGGTGGCGTTCTGGTATGCGTTTGCGGCGGCGCGGGCGTATCCGGAATACATGATCGACTCGCTGCACGCCAGCTATCTGCAGTATCTGCTCGATCCGCTCAAGAACAACACCGTGCCGGGGCAGTTTTCGGAGTGGTTCGACGGTGATTCGCTGGTCAACCGTGGGATGAGGCTGTCGCCGTGGGAGCCGCCGCGGCTGCTGTGGGCGGCAGTGGAGGGATTGTGCGGTGTGAAGGCGGGCAATGGGCGATGCACGGTGTCGCCCACGCATCCCGAGCACTGGAAGTGGCTGGCGCTGCGGCGCATGCCGTATCGGGACGGCTTCCTGACGTTCTTCCTGACAGCCGACGAGGAGGGCGTAACCGTCTATTCGACCGAGCAGGTCGATACGCCCTACGATCTCTGCGTGGCGGGCGAGGACGTGAGCCACAAGGCGCTGGTCGGGGACTATCGGATCCATCGCGCGGCGTTTGCCAAAGACGGAAAGCTGACGCTGTGCCTGGGCAGCGAGGCCGACACGTTCACGACGGTGTCCGTCACGCTCGACGGACTGCTCGACCCCAACGCCGACTACGACGTTCGCATGTGCAGCCGGGCGTCGGGCTGGGTGGACATCGGCAAGCGGAGCGGGGCGGACCTCTCCGATGCGGCGGTCAACATCGAGGGCGGGGAGTTTCGCGTTGTGACCATGACAAGGTGAGAAGGCGCGAATTGCTAATTACGAATTACGAAATACGAAAATACCCAAAGGGAGAGGCTGGCATGCGCTCTTTCGGGATTTCGTGCGTCCGCCGAGGCTGGCCGTCCACGGTGGTGCGCTCTTTCGGGATTTCGTGCGTCCGCCGAGGCTGGCCGTCCACGGTGTTGCGCTCTTTCGGGATTTCGTGCGTCCGCCGAGGCTGGCCGTCCACGGTGGTGGAGTCGAAGTATCCGGCCCTCCACTTGCGAACCAGCCCAAATCCCGAAACCCTGTGCGTCCGTACCGTCGAGTTCGTGCATGTTCGAACTCCCGAAATAACGAATGGATGCTGAATCAAGTTCAGCATGACACGTATTTCGTAATTCGCAATGGTCAGGAGAGGCGCAGGGCGAGGATGGCGGCGTCGTCTCGGAGTTTGCCGCTGGAGCGGGAGAGGGCCTCTTCGAGGAGAGCTCTGGCTATCTCGGCAGGCGATTCGCTTGCGTGGAGGGAAAGGATGTCGAGCACGCCGTCGACGCCGAGCATCTCTGAGTTGCGGCCGGCCTCGGTGATGCCGTCTGTCAGCACCACCACAATATCGCCGGGTTCGAGGCGCAGGGTGGCCTCGGGGTAGCAGTAGCCGGGCACGACGCCCAGGATCTGGCCCTGGACCTTGACCTCTCGCACCAGTCCGTCCGGCCGGACGACAAACGGCGGTTCGTGGCCGCCGTTGGCGTGCATCACCGTTCGCTGCTGGGGATCGACGACAAGGAACAGCCCCGTCAGCATCTGTCCCACACCCAAGCCTTCCTCCGTATCGCGGCAAAGGGCATCGTTTGCGCGGGTCATCACCAAGCCCGGGCTGGGGTTGAGATAGGCGTAGCTGCGGACGGCGTAGCGCACGGCCGCGACGCGGATCGCCGCGTCCAGCCCCTTGCCGACCACGTCGCCGATCAGCACACCGATCCTGCCTTCGTCGAGATCGATAACGTCGTAGAAGTCCCCGCCGACCTTGGCTTCCTCGGAGGCGGCCTGGTATTCGACCGCTATCTCGACGCCGGGCGCGGCGCACTTGATCTCCGGCGGGACCAGCGCTCTCTGAAGGACGCTGGCAACGCGGTGCTCTCGCTCGTAGACCTCGTCCTTGCGCTTTTCCCAGGCGGTTTTTTCGGTCACGTCGTGAAACACGCTTGCCGCGCCGATGACCTCGCCCTCGGCATCCACGATGGGAGCGGCGCTCGCGCTGACGACGTATTCCCTGCCTGAGGCCTGGACGATCCTGTGCGTCTCCTCTTTGATAGTCTCGCCTTCGAGCGCGCGGCAGGTGGGCAGGGCGTGGGGCGGCAGCGGGCGGCCTTCCGGCGTGTAGAGACTGAGGCGCGCGATGAGGCTGGTGATCGGCTCGCCGACGGCGGCGCTGAGCATTTGAGTGCCGGCGTCGTTTGCAAACGCGATCTTGCCCCCGGCATCGACGAGAATGAGGCCGTCGAGGGCGGTCGAGAGATACGACTTCAGCTCAGCCTCACGATTCTCGGCCTGCTCGCGCAGCCAGCGCAGGGAATCGTTGGCGGCGGCGAGTTCGGAGGTGCGCTCGGTGACGCGCTGTTCGAGTTCATCTCGGGCGTGGCGGAGCGCCGCCTCGGCGATCTTGGCCTGCGTAATGTTGCTGACAGCCACCCAGCACTGCGGGCCCTCGTGCGGCGGGATCTCTCGTATGACGCCCTCGAATCTCAGGCACGCGTCCGATCCTCGCCGGGGCTCGACCTCGCAGTGGGCCGGGCCGCCCGACTGGAACACCTCATCAAGGAACCTCAGGAAGACGCCGCGGCCGGACTGCGCCAGATGGAGCATGATCGATTGGCCTATGAGGCCGCCGCGCTCAAGGCCGAGCAATCGCGCGCCGGTGAGGTTGGCCCTAACAACGATGCCGCGCTTGTCAAGAGTAAGGTATCCGACGGGGGCGAAGTCGTAGAGTTCGGCGTAGCGCTCCAGCGCTTGTTCGGTCTGCTCGCGGGCGTGGCGCAGTTCTTCGTTTTGCATTTCGAGCTCGATCTGGTGGACGCTGAGCTCGTGCAAAAGCGCAACCGCGTCCTCGCGTCGGGCCGGGTGTTCGGTTTCCACGCCCAGCTCGCGGAGTCGCTCCTCCGCCTTGCGACGGAGGCTATCGAAGTACTCTGGTTCAGATGGCCTTGCCATACTGCATGCGCCCCCCGGTGCGCGTCGTTCCAATAGAACACGGACTGCACGGATTTCACGGATCTACACGGACTTGCTCTTTAGACTATACCCGCCACAACCCAAACCTCTTCAGTGTCCATCCGTGTCATCCGTGTTGCATTCTCTCCAATAGAACACGGATTGCACGGATTTCACGGATTTACACAGATGGGATTCCTTCAGTGCCTATCCGTGTCCGATTCCATCCGAGTTCCCTTCCGTGCCCATCCGTGTCATCTGTGTCATCCGTGTTGGATTCCCTAATAGAACACGGATTGCACGGATTTCACGGATCTACACAGATGGGATTTCCTTCAGTGCCTATCCGTGTCCGATTCCCTCCGAATCCCCTTCCGTGTCCATCCGTGTCATCTGTGTCATCCGTGTTCGATTCCCTAATAGAACACGGATTGCACGGATTTCACGGGTTGGATTCCCTTCAGACTACCAGCCGTTTCCACTCAAGGCGGGGTGCGCCGAAGTTGAGCACAAGCCCGACCCGAAGCCCGGTTGCTCGCAGATAATTCAGCATTTGCGCTTCGTGTGCCGCTGTGAGTGTGGCAACCGCCTTCAGTTCGAGTACTACCTGGCCGGCCACCACTATGTCCGCGAAATACTCTCCCACAGTCTGGCCCTTGTAATGGACTGAGATCGGCTTCTGCGACTCCGCCGCTATGCCGCGCGCGCGCAGCTCGAACAGAAGGGCATTCTCATATACCTTCTCCAGGAACCCCATACCCAGAGTCCTGTGTACCTCCATGGCCGCACCTATGATCTCTCGGGTCGCACCCTCGTGTATGAGTTTGCTCTTTGGCCTGTCGGCGATGTCCATCAGTCTCACTTGTCTGCGTTAATAGAACACGGATTGCACGGATCTACACGGATGAAGAATCAGACTGCCAACCGTTTCCATTCCCGAATCCCTTCCGTGCCCATCCGTGTCATCTGTGTCATCCGTGTTGGATTCCCTAATAGAACACGGATTGCACGGATTTCACGGATTTACACAGATGGGATTTCTTAAGTGCCTATCCGTGTCCGATTCCCTCCGAATCCCCTTCCGTGTCCATCCGTGTCATCTGTGTCATCCGTGTTGGATTCCCTAACAGAACACGGATTGCACGGATTTCACGGATTTACACAGATGGGATTTCCTAAGTGCCTATCCGTGTCCGATTCCCTCCGAATTCCCTTCCGTGCCCATCCGTGTCATCCGTGTCATCCGTGTTCGATTCCCTTCAGACATCCGTGTTCGATTCCCCCGCTGCGCTATGGTTTCTCGGTTATGTCATCCATTGCAAGCAGAATGAGCTGCGATTCACCCTCGGCCATGCGCATCCGGCGGGCGTTGAGGATCATCTTCTTCGGCCCGATGGACGGGAAGTCGTGTTCGACAATGTAGCCTTCGAACTCCGTCTCCTGGGGCAGTATGCTCTCGAGGAGATCTCGGAGAGCAGGCATGTCCCACTGCCTGTCACCCAGCTCGAAGAACTCCTTGCCGATCGTCTCCTCGGGCGACACGCGGAACGTCTCGAAGAACGAGCGGTTGCCCTGTACTACCTTGAATTCCGAATCGAGAATCAACATGGGCTCGCGCACGGTGTCCATGACGTATCGGGAGAGATTCGTCGCGTCTTCAAGGCGTTTGAGCGCGGCGATGTCGGTGAAGGTCATAACAACACCGTCTATGACGTCGTCCACGGTCCGATACGGCATAGTCCGCATCAGATACCATTGGCCGTCCTTTGTCCGGACCTCGACGTCGGTGGGGCTAAGTGTCCTGAGCACTGTGGCGGCATCGTCGGCCAGGCGATCGTAGCCGATGTTGACGACGAGGTCCGTGATCGGCCGCCCGATGTCGCCCTCGATCATCTTGATCATTTTGGTCGCCTGCGGCGTGAAGCGCCTGATGCGCAGCTCGCGATCGAGGAATATGGTTGCGATCTGAGTGCTGTTGAGCAGGTTGCGCATGTCGTTGTTGGAATGAGACAGCTCATCGACCTTGGCCTGCAGCTCGGCGTTGACGGTCACCAGCTCCTCGTTGAGGGACTGGAGTTCTTCTTTCGACGTGGTAAGCTCTTCGTTGGTGGACTGCAGCTCCTCGTTTGTGGATTGGAGTTCCTCGTTTGTGGCCTGAAGCTCTTCCCTGGATGCCTCCATCTCCTCGATGGTGGTCTGCAGGCGCTCCTTGGTGTAGGCCAACTCGTGCTCGAGGCCGGCAACCCGTAAAGGGGCGTCGCCGGCTTCGGTCCTGCTTCTCCTCGCGCGGCGCACGGGGGCGACGTCCTCGAACACGACGATTGCGAGGTTCTGCATGGATTCAGGCTTATTGATGGGTTTGACCGTGAGATCGATGATCTGTTCGTCGCCGTTGGTCTTGACGTGCAGCCCCTTGACGGACACATCGTTCCTCTCGACGAGGGCCTTGCGCACCGCGCCGGCGAGATCGTATCTCAGGCCCTCTCGCGCCATCGTGTGGATGTTCATGGCTGCCTTGCCGGGCGCGGGCTCGAGGTACTTGCCCGTGCGCCCATTGACGAAAAGCACATCGCCGCCCTCGTTGACGAGCACGGCCGGGGGCGTGTAGTCCTGCATCAGGATGCGCTCGGCGAGGTCCGACACGGACAGCTCCGGTTCCTCGGCTCTCGCGGGACCGCAGGCGGGGTAGGCACGCGTGGGAGGAAACTCCAGCATGGCATGGTGTTTGAAGGGCAGCTCCTTGCGCTGAAACACCCGCCACTTGTTGTCCAGCGAACTGAAGAGGTCGTTGAACCCGCTGATCGTCTCGGATGTACCCAGGAACAGTATTCCGCCCGGTTTGAGGCTGTAGTGGAACACGGGCAGGACCTTTTTCTGGAGGTCGCCGGAGAAGTAGATAAGAAGGTTGCGGCAGCAGACGAGGTCCATTTGGGTAAACGGCGGATCGGCTATCACGCTGTGTGGCGCGAAAATGATCATCTCCCTGATGTCTTTGCGGAGCCGGTATTTCTCGTCTTCCTTGACAAAGAACCTCTCCAGGCGCTCCGGGGAAACGTCGGCGGCGATGTTGGAGTCATAGACGCCCCTGCGCGCGACCTCGATGGCGTCCTTGTAGATGTCCGTGGCAAAGACCTGGATATCGACGCCGCCTGGCGGCGACATGGCCTCGGCGCACTCCTTGAGTACAATGGCAACCGAATATGCTTCCTCGCCGGTCGAACAGCCGACGATCCATGCCCTGATTGTGCCCCCCGGGCCGCCGTCCTTCTTCATGCTCTCGCACAGGTGCTGCTTGAGCGCGTCGTAGGCTTCCGGGTTGCGGAAGAAGTTGGTGACGCCGATCAGCATCTCCTTGAAGAGCAGATCGATCTCCTGGGGGTTGTCTCGCAGGTACTTGACGTAGTCCGTGATCTTGTCGATCAGATGCACGTCCATGCGCCTCTTGATCCGACGCATGAGTGTTTCCCTCTTATAGAGCGAGAAGTCGTGTCCGGTGCGGACTCTGACGAGGCCCATTATGGTCTGAACTGCCGAGGTTGTCTTCTCGGTGAACGCCTCGACTCGCCTGGGCGTGCCGAACTGATGGGCGGCGTAATCGACCAGCTTGGCAGGGAGTCTGTCGGCGGCATCTACGTAGTCCACCAGCCCGCTTTCGATCGCGCTGCGCGGCATCCCGCCGAACTTGGCGCTTTCGATGGACTGGGCCATGGTCATGCCGAGCTTTTCCTTGATCGCCTTCAGGCCGAGGGTGCCGTCGGTGCCCATGCCCGATAGTATCACCGCGACCGCTTTCTCCTCCTGGTCCTCGGCCAGGCTGCGCAGGAAGAAATCGATGGGCAGCCATAGCCCGCGCGGCGCGGAAGGTTCCTTGAGCTGCAGGACACCGCCGATGATAGCCACATCCCTGTTGGGCGGGATGACGTAGACGCAGTTGGGTTCGACGCGCATGCCAGGCTCGATTGAGGTGACCTTCATCTGGGTAATGCGCTGGAGCAGCTCGCTGAGCATGGCCTTGTGGACGGGGTCCATGTGCTGCACGACCACGAACGCCATGCCGGTATCCACAGGCATGTGTGAAAAGAACTGCTCGAATGCTTCGATCCCGCCCGCCGATCCGCCGATTCCGACTACGTATGCTGGCCTGTCGGGTCCTCTCTTGCGCATGCCCGTTTCCCATCTCCGTGTGGCGCCTGGACGGCCGTGTCCGGCTGCCAGCGCGCGGTATTACTGGATACCACTGCCGCACACATATTCCTCCCTATTCTTCCCGTTTATTCTCGTGGTTATACTATCGGGGATTTTTGTGACGCTTATCGTGAACGCAGGTGACCGAAGGTGCCGTGCAGCGGACGGATGTTACTAGGTGATGAGGTGATGAGTTCGGGATTTCTCAATCAACGGGGAACGTCTTATACATTGGAGTGTGGAGCAGCCAGCGCAGAAGCGTGAGGATTCCGCTGATGACGTAGTCGCCGACCACCAGACCGACGAAGAACGGCATCGCGCGCTTGTACGCCTTCAGGCCGCCAGTGCGAAGCAGCAGCGACTTGGCGACCGCGGCGATGCCCATCGGCAGCCAGAGATAGTCGAACGCGCGCATCTGCGCCGCCACGAGTCCCACCGGATGGAACGGCCACCACATCAACCTCAGGTTGGCGACGTAGAACAACAGCACCTGCAGCGATCCCGCGCACATGGCGATGATCTCCGCGGAGCCGGCTTTCGGCGCGGCGCCGTCGAGCCTGGACCGCAGAACGCTGAAGCCAACGCTGCCCTCATACATCCGCCACCAGTCGGTCTGCGCGGTCGCGGCGCCCTTCTGATAGTAGACGTGCAGCGCGATCCAGAGGCTGGCAAACACGCTCAGGACCGTCGCGGCGGCGAGTGTGCCGGCGAGCTGCCTGCGCTCGATGCCGGTCGATTCGGCCAGACGCATGGTGTCGGCATAGGTTGGCAGCGCGTGCGCGCGGAAGTCGCCGAACGAGAACCACCGCAGATACACAAGCCCGACCCCCTCGCCTATCGACTGCCCCGCGCCGAGATACGTCCGCGGGAACCAGCTCACGTCGTTGCCGGGGTTCCATACCATCCCGACCGCCGCCCGCACCCAGCCCGCGCCGACCATGAACAGCATGAACAGCCCGAACAGCATCGCCGACACCTGCGGCCTCAGCCCCAGCGCGACCCCGAACCCGAACAGCACCTCCATCGCGACGACGAGCGCGATCCAGTAGAAGCGGTCCTCGCGTTTTGCCAGCGACGCGCGCAGCGATGTGCGCGCCGACCATACCACGATCAGCGCGAACGCCAGCACCGCGCCCTGCCCCTGCTCCGTGGGATACGGAAAGCCGCTGCCGGCGGACTCGATGCCGATCAGCGTGCCGGCAAGGCATTCGATCTTGAACAGCCAGTAGCAGAAGACGCATGAGTAGAGTATGTTGGTCGGGACCAGCGCGGAAAGGCCGATCACGCAGGGGTAGAATGCGATATACACCGGCCTGATGCTGGCAAGCGACAGAGGCAGAGATGGGCCGACGTCCGTGGGCAGCGTCCTTACGCAGGGAATCCACGGGAACAGGTAGTGCAGCGCCGCAAAGCCCTGCACCGCGATCGCGAGCGCCGCGCCGAGAACCAGCGCGGTCTTGAATGTGCGCGGCTCCTCGGTGAGCATGAGCGGGAGTTGGACGATCGGGAATGTGAGCCGCTCCTCGCGGGACCAGCGCGGGTAGAAGAGGTGCGCGAGGCAATATTGCGCGGCCAGAAACGTGATCAGAAACCCGCCCCAGGCCAGGACCGGCACCAGCCAGGCATGCCATATCTCGGGATCGTAGAGGCTGGAGTGTCCCAGGAAGAAGCCCTTGACCACGGCGTGGCCCTTGGGCGCGGCCCAGGATGGGATCGACGACCAGAACTCCTCGAAGCGGTTGGCCGGCGTGGCGAAGTGATAGGGCGCGAGAAGCGTGGTGATCAGGAACTGCACCATGCCCATCGTGCAGATGCCGACCGTGCCCGCGATGGCGCAGTAGATGAGTATGATCGCGCGGCGGGAGAGGCGCTTGTAGAACATCCGCACGCCCAGCATCAGCAGCAGCGCCCACACGCCGGGGAACGTCAGAGACACGGAGGCGAGGTCCGCCGCGTGCAGCACGATCTCCGCCTGCCATATAATGATGCAGACGATCGGCGCGACGATGATGGCGATGACGGCCGCGATGCCGAGGCCGGGTGCGGCCTTCGACTCCTGGGGGACGGTTTCGACCGGCTCTTTGACCTGAGTTACCGCGTCTGACAACTAATCCGCTCCAACCACCGGCAGCGCCTCGCCGCCGTGCTTCAACACTGCCACGGTAGCCTTCGACCCCGTGATGGCAAATGCCTTCTCAAGCGCGGCCTGAGGCGTGTCGGCGGGGATGAAGCCGAGGCGGGCCTGGTCGGCGCGGGGGATGCCGTTTGCGACCATGATGCCGGTCGCCTTGTCCTTGATCAGCCGGCCGACGCGGAGGCAGTGCGACGCGACGGAGAGGTTGGTGAGCTGGCCCGACTCGACCTCGCAGATGGTCTCGTCTTCGTTCGTATAGCCGCGTTCGAGTATGAGCGGATGCGCGCGCGATACGCCTTCGGGACAGGGCGACACGAGTATCACGACTCCGCCCGGCTTTGACCATCAGATCGGCGGCATAGAGCGCTTTCGCGGCCTGCCAGAGCTCGATGTCCTTGGGGAAGGAGTCGGCGATGACGATGTCGGCCTGCTGCGGCACGCACACACCGAAGACCTCGCGCGCCAGCTCGCAGCCCGCCAGATGCGCCTCGATGAAATCGCCCGCGACCGCCCCGATCAGATCGCCTTTGGGGTCACAGATCGCGTTGACGATGAACCGAAGTCCCACCGCCGCAGCGCAGGCGTTCATCTCGTCGCGGACGGGGTTGCGCGCGACGCCAAGCATCCTCTCGCCCGGCTCGCGGCCGCCCATCCAGTGCGTGCGAGCGATGCCCTCCTCGCCCGAAATGCCCGGCAGCACGATCTTCGAACCGCCCGAAAACCCCGCGATCCGGTGCGGCGCGATCTGCCCGAGGCCGATGACGAGGTCGCACTCGAGCACGGCCCTGTTTACCATCACCCCGCCCACGTCTATGAGACCTGCCTCGTTCTTGTACTCGTGGTTGGTGATTTCGAACCGACGCGCAGATGTCCGGGCCGAACCGTGTCAGCCTTTCGGCTTCGGTCATCGGCCGATGCGTGCCGAGCGCTACAAGAATGCGTATCGTCTCGACTCCGGCCGACCGCAGCTTCGTTTCCAGGATCGGGATGATGATGTCAACGGGCGTCTGGCGGGTGTAGTCGTCGGAGATGATCAGCGCCGAGCGTTTGCCCTCGGCGAGCTGCTCTACGGTCGGGGAGCTGATCGGACTCTCGATTGCGTCGAGCACGCACGCGCGCGCGTCGGCGACCGCCTCGAACGCCCTCGGCTCAAAGACGCCGAGGAGGTTGGCGTCCGGTATCTCGACTGGGGGGAAGGCGGTTTGGTTGTATGGGAAGGCTATGCGCATCGTCTTGGATTATGCCATGATGAGTACTACTCATTGCCAGGGGCTGTTTCCTGCGCTAGACTAGTGGGGTGAACCGATCAGAAAGCTTGATGGTATGTGAGACCAGAAAGGGTAGCAAGCGTGATGGACAGACCAAAGGGCGAGATAGTGATATACGAGTCGGCGGAAGGCGGATCGAGAGTAGAGGTGCGGCTGGAAGATGATACGTTGTGGCTGACTCAGCAGCAGATCAGCGACCTCTTTGACCGAGACAGAACCGTCATAACGCGCCGCTTGCGCAAGGTCTTTGCCAGCGGGTGAACTTGGCCGAGGAAAGCAATGTGCAAATAAATGCAACTCTGCAAATTCGGACAGACCTCGTTACGCTGTACAGCCTGGACGCTATTCTCTCTGTCGGATATCGCGTCAACTCCCGCCGTGGTACTGAGTTTCGCATCTGGGCGACGAACGTGCTTCGCGACCACATTGTGAGGGGCTATACGGTCAACCAGCACAGGCTCTCCGAGCAGGCTGAGCGTTACAGAGAGCTTCAGGATGCTGTCCGGCTGATCGGGGAAGTCCTCTCGCGGAAGGAACTCGACAGCGTGCAGACGGATGGGCTTCTACGCGTGATTACGGACTACGCCCATGCGCTGTCGGTGCTCGACGACTATGACCACCAGAGCCTATCGATGGGGAGCGTCACTCGCAAATCAACCTCATCAATCGCGAAAACGTATAGGCGGCGGCGATTCCCAGACCGCTATCTCGCCGCGATCGGCATCAGCAGCCGGCGGGCGAGTTCGATGTCGCCGACGGCTTTGTCGCGGCCGTTTGGGTTGCGGCAGGCGAGCGAGATTGCCTGCTCGTAGTCCACCATGTCCTCGCTGGTCCGCATTCTCGACGCGGCGATCAACGCGAGCTCGTAGTCCTGGATGCCCTCGCGAAGCTGCTCCCAGCGCAGGCTCGATACGGGGCCGGTGCGGCCGGGGTAGACGAAGTAGCAGTCACCGGTCGGAAACGGCGCCCACTCCGGGTGGACGTAGGGGTCGTCGGGCCAATCGTTATAGCTCCAGCGCAGGAATCCATCATAACTGCCCTGCGCGGCCAGCCACGGCAGCATCCGGCTCTCGACCAGCGGGCTGAACAGGAACGTGTTGGGCCACTCCGGCCCGCAGCAGACGTAGAATGTCGTTATCGGAGCCTCGGAATCGGGCGGCGGCAGCGGTTCGCCTAGCAGGGCCTTCTTCGGTTCCAGCAGCTCCGCGACACCCATCGCGCTGCGCTCGGCGGGGGCAAGCTCGGCGATGCCCTTCTCATCGAACGAACCGGACAGGCACAGGTCGTCGATGCGCTCGAACGCGTCGGAGCGGGTGTTGGCGGCGAGCGCGGTCTTGAAGTCGGGCGCGTGCTCGGAAAGCATCGCCATTACGCGGGTCATGACGTCCTCGGAGCGCTCGTCGAAGGCGATGTAGGTCCTTGCGAGCCAGCCCTTCGCGGTCAGGAACCGGCGGAACGCGTCGAAAAACGCCTGCCAGGCGCGCGTCCATTCGGCGTCGCCGATCTCGGTCTGGATGCGTTTGGTCTCGCCTGAGTCGACGTCGATATACTCGATCACGCTGCCCTGCACGCCGGATACGGCCTGCGCGACGGTGTAGCAGTGGATGGCGCGGTCGATGCCGGCGGCGACGTGCATATCGACGTAGCGCTCAAGTATTGAGAAGTCGAATTCGTAGTTGCCGCCGCGGCGCTTCCAGACGACGGCGCTGGGGAACGGGTCGCGGGTCTGCGTGCCCCAGGGCTGGTAGCAGATCGGGACCACGGCGGTCTTCTGGCCGTGGGCGGCGAGGTCGTCGATATAGGGCCGCATCAGGACGAAGTGCTGCTCGGACCAAACCTCAACGCCGTGCCAACGGGCGATTGTCGCCGGATTCGCCCAGACGTTGAGGAAGAAGGACCAGTCGTCGACGTCGGGAAGATCCACATCGCCGACCTCGATCTCGATATCGTTTGACGCGGCCTGCTCGCCGTTGACCGTCAAGATCACCCTGCCCGTGTAGGTCCCCGCCGGGATGCCCTTGGGAACGGTCGCGGTGATATGGAGGGCGGCGCTTCCGATGATGGAGAATGCCTCGAATTCGGACAGCACGTCCATCATCGCGCCTGTCTCCGGCGCGGGGACTGCTCCCACCAGCCGGACGAAGAGCGCGTTCACTGGGATCGACGCGCGGTTGCACTTCAGATCGGTGAACTCGACGCGCGCGTGGACGGGGCGGTCGGTTGTGACCAGAAACGCAAGCGATACGACGCTGTTACGACAAGCGAGCGCCTTCAGCGGCCCCGCGGGCACATCCGGCACGTTCGAGCCGGGCGCCGGCGGCCTGATAAGCGGCTGCCAGGGAATGATCTTCAGTTCGGCCAATACAGTCTCCTCCGACCTCACTATTGTGCCCTGCGGGCGGCGCGTTGTCAATGGGCAGGCAAGCAGAATCACGTCATGCTGAACTTGATCCAGCATCCACGGTGCCAACGGGAATGGGTCCTGAATCGAGTTCAGGATGACAACGGGGATGGGTCCTGAATCGAGTTCAGGATGACAGACGGCAAGCAGGACTATTTGAACCGATGGCGAAGTATTATTACACAATCGGGGCGAGGTCAGTTACCGCCGTGTGGGGAGGGAGCTATGGATTCGTCACCGGGAGTATTCACCAAGGAAGAGGGATTGCGTCTGCTCAAGGCCGGGCAGCTCAACGACGCGATCAAGGTACTCGAGAAGGTACGCGAGAAGGTGGATGACGCGTCGGTCTGCTCGTATCTGGGGGCGGCCTACGACCAGAAGGGCGACAGAGTCAACGCCATCCACGCGTTCGAGGAATCACTCCGACTCAGCGAGACCCCAAAAGCCTACTACAACCTGGCCGTCGTCTATGAGTCGGTGGGCAGGATCGACGAGGCCGTGCGCGAGTACCGGATGGCCGTGGAGCTCGATCCGAACTACAAGCCCGCGGCGGACGCGATCGAACGCCTCCATAATAAGTTCGCGGCTGATCATCCCGAACAGGAAGCGGCGGTCGCCGCGCAGCCCACGCAGTCGATGCCAGCCGGGCCGGGAGCGCCTTCTCAGACGCAATCGTTTGCCGGACCGCCGCCGCAGGGGCCGACGGTCGGCCAAGCTCCCGCGCAAGCGCTCGCCGACCCGTTCGCGCGGTCGGCCGGTCCGCCTCCGACCCAGGCAGACCTGCTCGCCCGGCAGATGGCGAAGGAACAGGCAATCGCCGACCAGCACCACGCGCTGATGAAGGCAGGCATCATCTACGGCGCGATATGCGGGGCCGTCGTGATCGTGGGGCTGTACTTCGCCATGCAAATGGTCCTGCTGGGTGGAATGCCCAAGTTTGCCTATACGGGCATGGGTCTGATCGTCTTCACCGGGATTGTCGCACTCGTTGGCGCCGCGTACGGCTGCTTGATCGGACTGTGGGTCGGCTACACGTGCGGGGGTGAGGGCGCCGGGATGCAGGCAGGAGCGGCAATGGGCGCGGTTCTGGGCCTGGTGTTGGGCTTGTTGCTCACGGGATCGCCCGGTGGGACGATTCTTACGATCGTAATGTTCGGCGTACCCGGAGGCTGCACGGGGCTGCTGATCGGCCGGCTGGTCGATATCAGCATTACCGACTAGGATTTCCGCGGTGAGCGCGGGGTGTAGGGGCGGGGCCGGTTGGCCGCGCCCCTACACTTGTACGGATATGCCCGACTTCACGCTCTGGGGCGGCGCGTACTCCCTCCCCTGGCGGCCGCTCGCCAGATCAACAGGAAGATCACGGCGCCGATGAACGCGACGACGATACTCCCGATGTTGACGCCGGTCACGCCCGCGAATCCCAGACTGCGGAATATCCAGCCGCCCAACAGCGCGCCTACTATCCCAGCGATCAAGTCACCGATCACGCCCCGCGGGCCGGGTTCTTCGCCGGGAAGAACCAGCCTGGCCAGGTAGCCGGCGATCAGACCCACTATGACCCAAGCGAGTATGCTCATCATCCTGCCTCCGATACGACTCCCTCAGTGTAGTTGTACCCGCCGCCGCAGGGAAGGATGATGGGGCGGGGGGTGGAAAAGGTCCTTGCAAACCGAGCATACGCCGATCATGGGAGCAGCCGATGGCATCGAAGAGCGCTTTCGAGACGATCAGGAACGCCGCGCCGACGATCAGCGTCGGGCTGCTGACGGCCGACCTCATGTCGCTGGGCAGCGAACTCGACCTGCCTCGAGGGGACCGGCGTCGAAGTCCTGCACTTCGACGTGATGGACGGCTGCTTCGTGCCGATGATGACGGTCGGGCCGCCGTTTATCAAGGCCGTCAAAACGCCGCTGCTCAGAGACGTTCACCTGATGATCGAGGAGCCGCTTGCCAAGCTGGGCGACTATGTGGCGGCGGGCGCGGACATACTGACCGTTCACTATGAATCCAGCCGACATATACACCGCGCGCTGCAGGTCATGGGCGAAATGACCAACGTGAACGACCCCGCGCGGGGTATCGTTCGGGGGTTGGCGATCAACCCCGGCACGCAGGTCGAGGCAGTGGGGCCGTTTCTGGACCAGATCGACATGCTTACGCTGCTCGCGATCAATCCCGGCTGGGGAGGGCAGAAGTTCCTCGAATCGACCGTCGGCCGGATCGCCAGTGCGCGCAAGCTCATAGCGGGCTCCGGCCGGGATATTCTGCTGTGTGTGGATGCCGGAATCACACGGGATAACATCGCCAGGATCGCCGGGTACGGCGTGGACCTGCTGGTTACCGGCAGCGCCGTGTTCGACGGCAAGGACCCGGCCGGCAACGCGCGGTTCATGCTCGACGCGCTGCGCAACGTGTCATGCTGAACTCGTTTCAGCATCCAGGGGATGGGTCCTGAAACAAGTTCAGGATGACGAAGTACGGAGGAAGCGGTGGTAAGTGAAACAGCGCGCAAGTGCGCTTACGATCTGGGGGACAGCGTCGCGATGGTCACGGGCGCGGCGGGTGCGATCGGGGCGGGGGTCTGCCGCGGGCTGCTGAAGGCGAACTGCCGCGTGGCCGCCACCGACCTGGCGGGCGAGAGGCTCGACAGCCTGGTCGATGAGTTCAGGCCGGAGTTCGGCGAACGGATCATCGGCGTGCCAATCGACGTGACCGACGCGGGCTCTGTCTCCGAAGGTGTGGCGGCGATAGTGGAGGCGTTCGGCAGGCTGGACATCGCCGTCGTCAACGCCGGGATCGCGCACGTTTCGACCCTCAAGAATATGAAGCTGGAGGCGTTCCGGCGGCTGGAACGGGTCAACGTGGAGGGCACACTGCTGGTGCTCGGCGAGCTGGCCCGGCACTTCGAAGCCCAGGGCACCGGCGGGGACGTCATACTGATCTCGACCAAGAACGTGTTCTGCCCGGGCGCGGGGTTCGGCGCTTATTCGGCGACCAAGGCCGCAGCGCATCAGCTCGCACGTATCGCAAGCCTGGAGCTTGCCGAGATCGGCGTGCGGGTGAACATGGTCGCACCGGACGCGGTGTTCTCCGAGGGCAGCCGCAAGTCCGGGCTGTGGCAGGAGGTCGGGCCGGGTCGAATGAAGGCCAGAGGCCTGGATGAGGCGGGCCTGGAGGAATACTACCGCAACCGCAACCTGCTCAAGACCAAGGTAACCGCCGAGCACGTCGCCAATGCCGTGCTGTTCTTCGCATCGAGGCAGACCCCGACCACCGGCGCAACGATTTCCGTAGACGGCGGCCTGCCCGACGCGACACCTCGCTAGAGAGAAGCCCAATCCTTAGTCGCAGGCTGGTTTTCGGCATGGAACCCGGAAAGTCAGAAAACCAGAGAAGGAACTCCCTTCTCTGGCTTTCTGCTTTTCGGGCTTCTGTGCTTGGAGCGGCCTTCTGCACGAACCTAGCGGCCCCTATACGCGGGGCGGTTGACTTCGCTCAGAGTACCACCTCATACCACCCCGCGTATATGCCTTCCCTGTAGGCCGCTCGCACCTTGCGCCTTATCGATTTGAGACGCCTGTCAATCGTCACGCGCCTGATGCCCAAAGCTATCGCCATGCGCTTCACGCCGAATCCCGCCACGTGCAGCCTGTAGACTATCTCCTCCATCGCCGAGAGCCCAGCGGCGTCGATGAGCTCTTCAAGCCGCCGTTCGATCAGGCACTCCAGCATCTGCTCGGTGATTCCGCCCTCCGCCAGGACCGGCATGCGCTTCGCCTCGTCGCGCATCTTGCGGTCGAGCGCGGTCTCGGAGTAGATCCCGCTGTCGGAACCGAGAATGAGAGATCGGCCGAGCAGTTCATCGGCGCGGCGGTCAAGGTCGGTCTCGACCTCTCGCGGGACCGTGATCTCTTGCCGGCCGGCGGGCCGTCCTCCCCGGCGTCCGCGGGGGCGGGTTCGAAGCGGCAGTTGGGCGGGAATGGCTGTTGGCATGGGTTGCACCTCTCGTTGTTGTCCACTTCTATACTACTAGACGTTAGTCTACCATGTTCACTGCCGGTTGTCAACCACTTTTTTCAACTTTTTTTGGCAGCGCGGAATCGCTGAGGCCGCTGGGGGAAATGAGGCGCTGAGAGGGAAATAAGGGCAAGGCAGAGAAGTCATGGTCTGGACTTTCGACTTTCAACTTGCACTTTCAACTCTTCTTGAGGGGCACTGAATGGAACGAACACTGGTATTGCTGAAGCCCGACGCCGTGCGGCGGAAGCTGGCGGGGGAGATCATCCGGCGCATCGAGAGCCGGGGGCTGGATATAGTGGCGATGAAGATGCTGACTCCGTCGCGCGAGCTTGCCGAGGAGCACTATGCCGTGCACAGGGGCAAGCCTTTCTTCGAACCGACGGTCGAGTTCATCACGTCGGGGCCGGTGGTGGCGATGGTCCTCGAAGGCGAGAACGCTATCGAGTTGACGCGCAACATGATGGGCGCGACCAACCCCCTCGACGCCGCGCCCGGCACCATCCGCGGCGACCTGACTACGAGCATGCGCGAGAACCTCATCCACGGCTCCGATTCGCCCGACACCGCCGCGAGCGAGATCAAGCTCTGGTTCGGCGACCTGGATCAGTAGGAAACGCGACTTCGGCGGCGAACAGTGTTGATGGAGAACTACGCCCGTGTGGATAGTCATCGCAGTTGTCGGGCTCCAATTGTGTGGGCTGCAGTCAGCTACAACCTGCTCGTGCGTGCGCGCAACATGGTCAGCGAGGCGTGGAGCGGGATTGACGTGCAGCTCAAGCGGCGGCACGACCTGATTCCAAACCTCGTCGAGTGCGTCAGGGCATACTCCGCCCACGAGCGGGAGATCTTCGAGAACGCAGCCCAGACCCGCGCGGAAAGCCTGTCGGCCGGCGCGGTGCCGGCCAAGAACGAAGCCGAGAACGCGCGTGACGGGCCAGCTCAAGTCGCTTCTCGGCGTGGCGGAATCCTATCCCGAACTCAAGGCCAGCACGAACTTCCTGGAGCTTCAGAAGAGCCTGTCGGAGATCGAGGACGATATACAATACGCGCGACGCTACTATAATGCCGTAGTGCGAGACTACAATATCCGCGCGCAATCGTTTCCCGGCCTGATCATCGCGGGGCTGTTCGGCTTCGAGAAGAAGGACTACTTCGAGATCGACTACGCCACAGAGAGGCGGACGCCGGATGCGAAGTTTGTTTAGGGCCGCGCTCATCCTCTGCGCAGTCGCGGCGGCCGTCGGCTTGTCGCGGCCGGTTCTAGCTGCGGAAGAGCATGTGAACTACTGCCGCGAGACCATCATCCGCTACGCGAGCGACATCACGATCAGTAGGGACGGCTCGATGATCGTGTGTGAGACGATCAAGGTCCAATCGCACTTCAACAAGATCCGCCACGGCATCTTCCGCGACTTCCCGACGTGCTACGCGGACCGCAGGGGCACAACTACTGCGTCGGGTTCCGCGTTCTGTCGATCACTCGGGACGGCAACCCCCGAGCCGTATCACATCAGGCAGCTTGTGAATGGCAAGCGGATCTACATCGGCGACGCGAGGTTCGAGATACACGGCGGCGACTACACTTATGCCATCACCTACGCGACCGACCGCCAGTTGGGCCTGCTTGGCGACCACGACGAGCTCTACTGGAACGTTACGGGCAACGGCTGGGATTTCCCAATCCTGGAGGCCTCGGCCAAGGTGACGCTTCCGCCGGGCGTTTCGTCATCCGCCGTGGCAATGGACGGCTGGACCGGCCCGGCGGGATCGACCGGCAAGCGCTTCAAGACATTCATCAAAGGCCCGAACCAGGTGGCGTTCTGCGGCTACTGGCTCGATGACCACGAGGGCCTCACCATACAGGTCCGCTGGCCGAAGGGGTTTGTCGCGGCGCCGACTGTGGGCATGCGGCTGCGGTGGTTCCTGCGAGACAACGCCAGCAATCTCGTTTACCTGCTCGGGCTGCTGGGGATAGTCGGATACCTCGTCAGGATGCAGTTGACGATCGGTGTTGACCCCAAGAAGTCCGCGATAGTCCCTCAGTGGGAAGCGCCCGACGGGCTCTCGCCGGCGGGCATTCGCTACGTCTCCCGGCATGGACTACGACAACAGGGCGATGGCCGCCGCGCTCATCAACGCGGCGGTCAAGGGCTGCATAGAGATCCGTCAGCAGGATCGCGTCTACACCATTGCGCGCAAGGGCGGCGACGAGGAAGCGCTTAGCCGCGAGGAGAAGATAGCGGTCCATCATCTACTGGGTTCGAAGGACTCAATAGAGCTCAAGCAGGAGAACTGGAAGGCGCTCAGCTCCGCGACCAAAGCCACCGAGTCGTCGCTGATCCGTCAGTTCAGGAAGCCCTACTTCATGCGTCACGAGCGGTATACCGATCGGACGATACTTCTTGTGATCCCGATTCTGCTGCTCGGTTGGTGGTTGGACCCTGTGGGCAGCGTTGAGGTAATCGAGGGGAAGATAGTCATCGGCCTCGCGATATGGGCAATGGTGAACGGGGCGCTGGTGTCAGCGGCGGGGCTGATGGTCTGGCGATCGTTCGGAATGACCCGGCTCACGATCGTTCCGTCGCTTCTTGCGCTGGCGGCGCTGTCGTCTTGTGCAGGAGAGGTCCACGTCGTGTTTACGTATGCGCCATACGCCTGGACTCCGCTGGTTGGCGCGGCGTTCCTGCTGACGTTTGTGAACCACCTCTTCCGGCGGTTGCTGAAGTCCTACACGCCGCTTGGGCGGGAGCTGATGGACAAGGCCGAGGGGCTGAGGTTGTACCTGAGCACGGCCGAGGAGGAACGGCTCGATTCGATGAACCCGCCCGAGAGGACGCCGGCCCTCTTCGAGAAGCTGCTGCCATACGCGCTGGCGCTCGATGTGGAGCAGGCGTGGTCGGAGAAGTTCGCCGCCCTGCTTGGGCGAGCACAGCTCGACGGCTACCAGCCCGACTGGTACTCCGGCACCGCGTTCGCACGGGGCGGATACGGCGGGTTTGCTTCATCGATGGGCGGCTCGCTGGCAAGCGCCATTTCCTCGTCGTCGTCGTCCCCCGGCTCCAGCGGAGGCGGAGGCGGCGGGTCGTCAGGCGGGGGCGGCGGTGGCGGCGGAGGTGGCGGCTGGTAGCCGCCAGAAGAACCGAGGTGACGAAGTCATGAGATACGCAGCGAAGTTTCTGGCAGCAATCGCGGTCGTCTGCGCGCTGGTCGCGCCGTGTGGGGCCGAGGAGAAGATCACGTCCTATTCCAGCGCCATTACGGTGAACAAGGACGCGACGCTGACCGTGACCGAGACGATCAAGGTGATCGCTGAGAACACGAAGATCAAGCACGGAATCTACCGTGACTTCCCGACGCGCTACGAGAACCGGCGCGGGGAACGCTACGTGGTCGAGTTGAAGCTCCTGTCGGTCAGTGTGGACGGCGCGCCGGAGCAGTATCGCGCCGCGAGCATTACAAACGGCCAGCGAATCTACATCGGCGATCCGAACAAGCTGGTCTCGGCTGGCACGCATACCTACGTCATCAACTACTCGGTCAACCGAGAGCTCGGCTTCTTCGCCGATCACGACGAGCTCTACTGGAACGTCAACGGCAACGGATGGGACTTCGCGATCGACAAGGCTTCGGCGGTCGTGACGCTTCCGCCGGGGATTCCGCACGACAGCATCAAGGTGGAGGGCTATACCGGCCCCAAGGGATCGAAAGCGAAGAACCTCAAAGCCTGGGTGAAGCCGAGCGGCCAGCCGGCCTTTGTCACCACGCGTCCCCTCGGCCCGAAAGAGGGTCTGACCATCGTAGCGACCTGGCCGAAGGGCCACGTCACCCCGCCCACGGGAGAGATGCGCGTCAGATGGTTCCTGTCCGACAACGCGGGCGCGCTGGTCGGCCTGCTTGGCCTGCTCGTCGTGCTCGGCTACTTCTCGTGGGCGCAGAGCAGGGTGGGCGTGGACCCTCACAGAGGCGCCGTCGTGCCGCAGTGGGACCCGCCCGAGGGGTTGTCGCCGGCGGCGGTGCGCTACATCAGCCACATGGGCTACGACAACAAGGCGATCACCGCGGCGCTCATCGACGCGGCCGTCAAGGGCTGTCTTGGGATCAAGAAGGAGGGACGCACCTACACCCTCCAGCGCAAGGACGGCGACACGAGCAGGCTGACGTCGGAGGAGCACGTGGCGGTCAAGGGGATGCTGGGTTCCGGAAGTTCGGCTGAACTGGACAACTCCAACGCTTCCGTATTCCAGGCGGCGATCAAGCAGTTCAAAAAGGCGATCGACTCCCAGTTCGGCAAGACGTTCTTCGCCAGGCACACGGGACACGCCGCGGTCGGGGCGGTGCTGTCCGTGCTGACGCTGGTGGGGGCGTTCGCCCTGAGCGCCAGGGGCGACATGTTGTTCATGGTTGCCTTCCTGACTCTCTGGACGGCCGCCGTCGGCTTCATTCTTGCGAACGTCATATCGCGCTGGCGCGCGGGGGCTCGGGCCACGGCTGTCTTCTCGGCCGGCTGCACGACGCTGTTCGCGCTGCCGTTCGTGGGGGCGTGGTTTCTGATAGCCTGGGTGGTAGCGCAAGGCACTTCCCCCGCTCTGATTGCGATTGTCTGCCTGCTTCCGATTGCCAACGTCGTGTTCTTCAGGCTGCTGCGGGCCTACACCGCCAAGGGCCGCGCGATCATGGACAGGATCGACGGGCTGAAGATGTATATGCAGGCCGCAGAGAAGGAACGGCTCGATGCGATGAATCCTCCGGACAGGACCCCCGAGCTCTTCGAGAAGCTGCTGCCTTATGCAATAGCGCTCGGAGTGGAGCAGCGGTGGTCGGAGCAGTTCGCCGACGTGCTGGCCAAGGCGCAGGCCGACGGCTATTCGCCCGATTGGTATAACGGAGCGGCATTCACATCCGGCGGCATTGCCGGATTCGCCTCCTCCGTGGGCAGCTCGTTTTCCGGCGCTATCTCGTCGGCCTCAACACCTCCCGGATCAAGCTCCGGCGGGGGAGGAGGGGGGTCGTCAGGCGGCGGTGGAGGTGGAGGCGGCGGAGGAGGCTGGTAGGCGCGAACCACGTGGTTTCCGATCCTTAGGAGGCGGCTCGTGATGGGTGGCACTGTTGACTGGTTTCGTGACTGGCTTGTTCCCAGCCTGCGGGGCAGTCTGGACTGCGTTATCTACGCAGCAGGGCTGACGCTGGTTGTTACGCTATTTGCCACGGCGCACGCACTGATAGGAAGGGACTCCAGGAGGGACACGCTTGTCCCCCAGTGGGAGCCGCCCGATGGGCTGTCGCCGGCCGCGCTGCGGTATGTCAGCCAGATGGGCTACGATCACCAGACCCTTGCTGCCGCACTGGTGAGCGCCGCGGTCAAGGGCTGTATCGAAGTGAAGCGCATCAACGGAATCTTCGTCCTTGAGCGCGCCGGTGCGGGCCGCAACGTCCTCTCGCGGGAGGAATCAGTCCTGATAGACGCCTTGTTCGACTCGCAAGACGAGATTGCGGTGAGCGTCAGCAACGAGCGGAAGATCGAGGCGGCGGCTGAGAGATTCGCCAAGTCGCTGGCTGACCAGTTCTGCCCCTCACACTTCTCCACTCACCTCGGCTATGCGCTTGCGGGAACCCTTCTGACCGTTATCACCCTTGCGTGCGGCTGGGCAGCTCACCCGTTCCGACTCTGGGATCCCATAGCGCTGCTCCTCACAGTTGTTGTCTGGTACTGGTATGCCCCGGAGACACTACTACGCCTGTGGAACAATCCTCCTCGAGCGTGGCTGGACCCTAACACGTGGCCTGACAGGCGCAAGACGCTGGTGTTCCTGGCAGTCCCACTGGTCGCGACCTTGTTGTGCGCCGGCCTTGAGGCGGGTCCATTCGTCACGGCCGCCAGCATGTTGGCGCTGGTGAACGTGATCTACTTCCCGCTGCTCAAGGCGCATACGCGAAGGGGGCGGCGGACTATGGACAGCATCGACGGTTTCAGACTGTACGTGGAGAACCGCGGAGCGAGACCGCCTCAAGGCTATGAAGACCCAGTCTGAGGCAACGGCACCGGAACTGGCCGACTCCCGGATTGCTGAGTCCGGCCCCGGCCCAGTCGGCTCCCCGACACCCAATAATCTCGATGATCCCCCGCCCGATCCCACAAGACCTGTCAGGCAATCTTCGCTTGAGGCAAGTGAGCTTCCGTTGGAGAAGCTCTCGCCCTATGCGATCGCATTGGGCCTCGAACAACCGTGGTCGGACCGGCTGGACTGCGGCCTTCAACGCGCCCTGATTGAGACCTTGCAGCCCAATTCCTACTACGGCACGAGTCGGTCCCGGAAACTGAGCTAGGACTTCGCGCGGTAGTCCTCCCGCCTCAGTATGAGATCGTACTCGACCTTCGCCTTGCTGCCTTCCGGCTGGGGGTTTTCTGCGAAGATGGTGTAGCCGACATGCTCGAAGGCGCGGCGACTGCGGGGGTTGTAGTCGCCGACGCCGATGCCGAAGATCGCGTCGCAGCGCTCGGTTTCGAAGCCGAAGCGGGTGAGCGTGCGGATCATTTCGGTGCCGAGGCCGTGTCCCCAGAGCTCTTTTTCGCCTATGGCGAGGTCGATGCGGCGCAGGTCTTTGCCGGGGAACCGGTCGATCAGGCGCTGGAGGTTCATTCGCTGCAGCCAGCAGACGCCTATCGGGCGCGAGTCCAGCTCCGCGATGAACACGAACGCCGCCTGCGAGACGCCTCGGTAGATCATCTGGGTCGTTTCCAGCTCGCGCTCATCGACCCAGCCGCTGTCGAAGTAATACAGCACGTCGCGGTCGGTTTCCCAGCGTTGGACGGTGTCCCAGTCTGCCTCCGTCATCGGCCGCAGCACCAGCCGCTTACCGCGAAGGGTTATATTGTGCTCACGCAGGCGTTCCAATTCAGCTTATAAAACGTATCGACAGCGGGTAGATGTGCGATCGGCCGTTGCTGGCGGCCACCGAGGCGATGATGATCGCCACCACGTCGAACACCAGCAGCTTATCTGGAAATTGAGCGAGTTCCTGCCCTGCTCGTTGACAAACGCGCTGGCGTCCTTCTTGATCAGCCAGATCACGAGGGGGCCGATGATGCTTCCCAGTGGAATCCCGATGAAGCCTGCCAGCGCGCACAAGTGGCAGAGCATGCCCCACGTCCGCTCCTCCTGCGGGGAGAGCGGCTGAATCGGCGGCGGCTGGTACGACCCCTGCTGCGGCTGATAGGGCGGCTGCGTTGACATAACACTACACCTCTCAAGTCGATAGCAGTCTTATACAGCCAATCGCGCGCAAAGTCAATGCGCCGGACGATCGCGGGTGCATCCCTCATTCAAGGTAAGGCTCTGCGTAGCGGGCTAGGTCTATGTCGGGATTTGTCAGGAGCAGCGAGCGGAGGTTGAGCATAGCCTCCGCGCCGCCTTGCGACCAGCGCATCCCGGACTGTTTGAGCCTCATTGCTACGACGGTCTTGCAGGCACTCTCCACCAGTCCACTTCCAATGTGATAGCTGTTTGCTGCTAGCGACGCATAGCGCATGCGATTCTTGTTATCGGTGAAATACTTCAGGTTCAGACGGCGGATCTCTCTGGCATCATCGTCAGCGGGTATCCAGGAGCGCATTGAGCGGATCACGGAGTCCACACAATCCGAGAGCAAGTCGGACTGACGTGCTTTGACCCATCGCTTCGCCGCCTCGGTACCCTCGCCATACCAGGCCTTAGCCACAGTCCCGAGATGCTCGGATGCATGGTAGTAGTCCAGTATCTGCACCGCAGCAGGATGGTGATGGGAAAAGCTTCGCCAGATCCAGCTTGCGCCATCGCCAAGGCAGGCCACATCGCGGGCATTCTCCACACCGCGACGGAAAGCACGCGCATACACCTGTTCTCCAAATGAATCCACTCGCTCTAAGGTAGCCAGGTATTCCGCCCTCACCACTTTCGTCTTGCCAGCCACTTGTTTGGTTTCGTATATGATGCCCGTCTTGGATTCGCGAGTCCCGCCACCACGCATCGGCACCCCCGTGCCATCTATGCCTATATAGAGCCGGTCAGGTGAAAGCTTCGGCGATGGCTCAACTCCCGAAAGCACCGCCGCTTCCTCAGCTCTTCTATTACTTTGGGATGCACCCGAGATACGCACGCTCAAGTGGCACAGCGATGGGGTTTTGGCTGTTGCGGTGACCCCTGATGGAAACCACGCGATCTCTGGATCAGACGACGGAACCGTGAGGCTGTGGGATCTCGAAACAGGCTGCGAGATACGCACCCTCGGAGGGCATGTGGACTGGGTACGTGCCATAGCCGTGACAGCAGACGGTAAGCGTGCCGTATCGGGGTCATCGGACGGCACCGTCAAGCTGTGGGACCTCAGAACAGGCCGCGAGATACGCACATTCGAAGGGCATACGGGCTCCGTCAATGCCGTAGCTGTGACAGCGGACGGCAAGTGGGCTGTATCGGGGTCATTTGACGACACCTTCAAGCTATGGCAGCTTGACACGGGGAAGCCGATCGCGGAGTTCGTGTGCGACAGCACGGCGTGGGCAGTCGCCGTGTCTTCTGATGGACTCATCGTCTGCGGTGAAGCCTCGGGCCGCGTTCACTTCCTGCGGATCACCGCCCCCGGCCAACCCCGGAATCGCTGAGCCAGAGCGCCTCACACAAGACGCCAAAGGAATACGCCCGGCGGCGGGAGAAGCATACGGGGTGAACACTTCGATGGGGGGCGAACTATGTCCGCAGGCAGCATTCGGGCGATTGCGATTGCAGCAGCGGTCGCCATGATGGCGGCACGGGTCTGCGGCGCACAGGAGGCTGAGTTGGCAACCATCAACGTCAGGACCGATCAGGTGATCGGAACCATCAACCCCGACATCTACGGCCACTTCACCGAGCATATCGGCGGGGTGGTCTACGACGGTATCTGGGTCGGGCCGGACTCGGCGGTCCCCAACATCCACGGCATCCGCAAGGAACTTGTGGATTACATGAAGCGGCTGAACCCGCCGGTGATACGCTGGCCGGGCGGGTGCTTCGCGGATAGATACCACTGGGTGGACGGCATCGGCCCGCGCGATAAGCGGCCGAAGCGTTACGGGCGTTGGAGCGACGTCACCGAGTCAAATCAGTTCGGCACGCACGAGTTCATCGAGTTCTGCAAGCTCTGCGGGGCCGAGCCTTACTTCGCCGCGAACGTCGGATCGGGCACAGTCGAGAAGTTCCAGAGCTGGATCGAGTACTGCAATGCGCCCGCCGGTCGCACGACTTACGCCGAGATGCGCGAGAAGAACGGCTCCTTCGAGCCGTTCCCGGTCAAGTTCTGGGGGGTCGGCAACGAGAACTGGGGCTGCGGGGGCAGCTTCACCCCGGAGGACTACTGCACCGAATACCGCAAGTTCGTGACCTGGCTGCCGGGTTACTCGCCGCTGCACCTGATCGCCTGCGGGCCGAATGGTAACGACGTCAACTGGACCAAGCGGTTTATGAAGAAGTGGACCGACTACACGAGGGTTCCGCTCGACGGATGGTCGTGCCACTACTACTGCGGGTCCACCGGCTCCGCGCTGGAGTACTCCAACGATCAGTGGTACGAGATGCTCCAGAAGGCATACTTCATGGACACGCTGGTGCGGGACCAGTGGAACGCGCTGGCCGAGTTCGACCCGGAACACCACATCAAGCTCGTGATCGACGAGTGGGGCGCCTGGCATCCCGCCGGCACCGAGATCAACAAGGCGCACCTCTTCGAGCAGATGAGCACGCTGCGGGACGCCGAGGTCGCGGCGATCACGCTCGACATCTTCAACCGGCACTGCGAGAAGGTCGAAATGGCGAACGTCGCGCAACTCGTCAGCAACCTGCATTCGCTGTTCCTGGCCGACGGGCCGAAGTTCGTCGCGACGCCCAACTTCTACGTGTTCGAGATGTATAAGGTCCACCAGGGCGCACAGGGCGTGGCGTGCGAGTTCGAGGCGCCGCTCGCGCAGTTCAAAGAAGGCAGCGACAACAAGACCTTCCCCAGCCTGCTGGGGTCGGCGTCGGTCAAGGATGGCAAGCTGCACATCTCGGTCGTGAATACGAGCGTCTCCGACCCCATCGAGGCGACGATCAACCTTGGCTCGATGAAGGCCAAGGACGGGACGGTGAGCGTGCTGACTGCCAAGGACATCCACGCGCACAATACGTTCGAGAAGCCGCACGAGGTCGTGACCGCCACCTCGCCGCTCGCCGCGTCGGGGAGTTCATTTGTCCACACGTTCCCGCCGGCGTCAATCACGATGCTGGAGCTGGAGATCGCACAGAATGGGTAAACGGATAACCATCGTTGCTTTGCTGATCGTTGCTGCAGTGGCTGCGGCTTTTCTCCTACGCTGCTCGATTTGCGCCAGGTATCGGGTGGGGCAAGTGCTGTGGCAGACAGGGAGCTTTGCTGCACAGCCTCACGTCAACCCGCTGCGCTGCAAGAAGATCGCGATCCTTACTCCGTCCGTCACACCACGGATGGATCAGTTGCAGATGACTGTGGCCAAGGAGCTGGTGCATAGACTTCGCGAGAAAGACCCCACACTCAACGTGGCGACCTATTCCGATCTGGCGGCGGCGAAGGGAGCCAAGTGTGGCTATTACGTTCGCGTTGTGCCACTTGAGTGGCGGACTTCTCTTGTGCCGCTGTCTAGAAGCTGGCAAGCGAGTGTGTTGTTCGAGGGATCGCCAGACGGAAAGGCCGTCAAACCATTGCGCGCTGGACACCAGCCGGTCCCATCAGAAGCTAACGTGACGTTTGGCGAGACGCCGCCCGGCGCTGATCCGGCCTTGCTGAGATCCGCGCTCAAACGAGGGCGAGAGGACTACAAGGACTTGCACCTGCAGGTCGATGCTCAAGGCAAGGTGACAGGGATCATCTCGGCTTCCCGCCTTGCTTCGGAAGTTGCCGACAGCATTGTCGAGCCTGTGATCAAGGAGATGGAGCGCGACGGCAGAGAACCCCCGACCCGTACAAGACGGCACCGTCTGGGCCATAGCGAGACGGTCCCGCAGGCGTCGATAACGATGCTGGAGTTAGTTCAGCAACCATAACGAGGAGCAGTAAGCGAATGGAGCACTCGTCGATAGTTCACCTTTGGAGCCTCGGCTGCATAGTAGCCCTGATGGGGTCGGCGCTGGGAATATGCCAGGCGGCGGATGAAGTGACGTGCGGGGTCGGGTCATGGCCCAGGGAGATGGGCGATATGCGCGCGCGGGTGCGGGTGTCCGAGAAGGCCGACGCGGTCCTGGCGCATATCCCCTGGCGGCGGCACGATTCCGCGCCGCAGGACAAGGATGTTCTGGTCGTAGATGCCGCTACCGGCGATCAGATCGCGAACGTCGCGCGGGCGCAGGTCGGCTCGGAGTCCGGCGACATCGCGTTTGCGCCGGCGACCGCGCCGGGCGAGTATTACCTCTACTACATGCCCTACACGGTCACCAAGCCGGAGCAGTGGCAGTATACAATCGAGTACCAACAGCCCAAACCAGCCGCGGATGCCGATTGGCTCGCCCGGAACTCGCTGGGCGCTGATCAACTTGCGGGCGGAGCGTGGCAGTCACTTCCCAGGGCTGAGTCGATCGACATTCAGGCGCGCACGGAGTTCGACCGACCCGACCCGATGGAGGTTATCGCGACGCGCGCCGAAACCGACGACCTGCTCAAGCGCTTCCCGATGAAGTCCTACCTGCTCTTCCCGGAGGATCGCAAATACCCCATCAGGATGACCGATTGCCTGCCGGAGCGATGGATAGAGAGCGGGCCCAGCGACGAGTTCCACGGCGGGACCGCGCGCGGGGAGTTCTACTCGTTCCAGATCGGCCTCTACGCCGCAAGGGCGGCCATCGACGGCGTCGAGGTCAGCTTCGGGGGTCTGCGGGGCGAATCGGGCGCCGAGATTCCTGGCGACGGGTTCACCTGCTTCAACACGATGGGCACGGATTGGCTCGGTATGCCGATCCGCCCCAGCGTCAAGGTCCCTCTGGGCAAGGTGCAGGCGCTGTGGTTCGGGCTGCCGATCCCGAAGGATACGCCGCCGGGCGACTACCAGGGCATGTTGATGCTCAACCCAACCGGCGGGCGGCAGACGCTTGTCAAGCTGTCGCTGACGGTCACCAGCGAGGTCCTCGATGACGCGGGGGACAGCGAACTATGGCGCATGTCGCGGCTGAGATGGCTCAACTCCACCATCGGAATCGACGACACCGTGACCGCGCCGTATACGCCGCTCAAGTCGAGCCTCATCGGCGTGGCATGCCTGGGCCGAGAGATTCGGTTCGCCGATACCGGGCTGCCGGGGAGCATAAAAAGCGGCAAGCGGGAGATACTCGCGAGACCGGCCGAGCTCGTCGTCGAAACAGCGAAGGGTATCGCGAAATGGAAAGCGTCATCGACGGCGAAGATCCTCGACAGCACCGCCGCGCAGTTGGTGCGCGAGTCAACGGCCCGCAGTGATCTATTCTCCCTCGATTGCATATCGAAGACCGACTTCGACGGCTACACCAACTTCCGGCTGACACTGGAAGCGAAGCGCGACGCCGACCTCAAGGACATCCGGCTGGAGCTGCCGATCCGCAGGGACGCGGCTGTCTACATGATGGGGCTTGGTCGCAAGGGCGGCTATCGGCCGGATCACTGGGAGTGGACATGGGACGTCGGGCGCGCGAACAACATGGTCTGGCTGGGCGACGTTGATGCCGGGCTGCAGTGCAAGCTCAAGGGCAATACGGAGACGTGGGACATCGCCGATCTGAGCGAGTCGGCGGCCTGCCCGATTCGTGGTCCAACGGCGGCAAGGGCGGCTGCAACGTGACCGAGGACGGAGATACGGTGCTCGTCCGCGCCTACAGCGGCGCGCGCAGCGTAAGGCAGGGCGACAAGATCGAGTTCCGGTTCGGGCTGCTGGTCACGCCGGTCAAGCCGCTCGACCCCGCCCACTGGAACCAGCGCTACTATCACTCAATACGTCCCCGGTGCAGACCGCCAAGGACGCCGGCGCGACCATCATCAACATCCACCAGGGCAACGAGCTCAATCCCGTACATCAACTACCCCTTCCTGACGACCGACAAGCTGGCCGCCTACGTGAAGACCGCGCACGAGCAGGGCATGAAGGTCAAGATCTACTACACCGTGCGCGAGCTGAGCAACCACGTCGCCGAGATGTGGGCGCTGCGCAGCCTGGGTAACGAGGTGTTCTCCGACGGCCCCGGCGGCGGCGACTCCGTGGCTGCGGGAGCACCTGGTGATCGACTACGCAGCCCGCCTGGCACCAGACGCTCTCGGACGGCGAGGTGGACGCGGCGATCAAGCCACCACCGGCCTCTCGCGCTGGCATAACTACTACCTCGAAGGGCTGGCATGGCTGATCCGCAACGTCGGCATCGACGGCCTGTATCTCGACGGCATCGGCTACGACCGCGAGATCATGAAGCGGGTGCAGAAGGTGATGGACCAGGCCCGGCCCGGCTGCCTGATCGACTTCCACTCCGGCAATGAGTTCCCTTTCAACGGCCTGCGAATCAGCCCGGCATACAAGTACATGGAGCACTTCCCCTACATCAACAGCCTCTGGTTCGGCGAGGGATACGACTACAACGAACCGCCCGACTACTGGCTGGTGGAGATATCCGGCATCCCGTTCGGCCTGTTTGGCGAAATGCTTCAGGACAACGGCAACCCCTGGCGGGGCATGATCTACGGCATGACCGCGCGCTACTACAGCGGCGCCGATCCCAAGCATATCTGGAAGCTCTGGGACGATTTCGGCATCGCCGACGCGAAGATGATCGGCTACTGGGACCACAACTGCCCCGTCAAGACGGACAGCAAGGACGTGCTCGCGACCGTCTATGCAAAGAAAGGCAAGGACGCTGATCTCGCTGGCAAGCTGGGCGAAGGAGCCGGTCAAGGTCAAGCTTGATATCGACTGGACCGCGCTCGGCCTGGATATGCGCAAGGCCAGGCTCACCGCGCCCGCGATACCCGGCTTCCAGGACGCGGCGGAGATGCAGTGGTCCGGCGAGATACCCGTCGAACCGGGCAAGGGCTGGCTGCTGGTGCTGGCGGAGGAATGAGACCGATGAGCAAGAAAGCGAAGATCATCATCGGCGTCTCGGCTGTAGTCGTGGTGCTGCTGGCGCTGAGTGTGCACCTGTCGTTCCACTGGACCAGGGAGATGACGTCGTGCAACTCCACAACGTCGTCGACCTGGTCAGGACCATCAGGAGACAGGCTGCGGCTGCTGCGCACGATCGCGATAGTCGCCCCGAAGGCGAAGTCGGCGGACGTGCGGCTCGGCAATCTCATAGCCGACAGACTTCAGGAGAAGCTGCGCGGCAAAGAACTGGCGCGCGACATCCGCCGTGGCGAGCATTCCTGGACGTCCCAGAGCCCGGACGTGAAGGTCTATCGGACCGCCGCGGAAGCAAACCGGGCCAAATCGGACTTCTGGATCACCGTCGCGCCCAGGCAATACCGCTACTCGTTCTGGCCGCTTGCCAGGAACTGGAACGCCAAGGTCAGTGTCTACGGCTCGCCAGCCGGAGTCCATACTACCGGCCCGATGGTGATCGACGGGAGTTCCGAAGGCGGTTTCATCGACATCCAGATGGAGTTCGACTACACCGGCAGGATGGTCGGCATATTCACGCCATCATACCTGACCTCGAAGGTAGCCGATGAAGTCGCCAAGAGCGTCGCGGACGAGATCGAGAAGAAGTCCGGTGAAGTAGTTGACGAGTTTCTGAATCCGAAGAAAGAGGACTAGCAGCTCAGTCCTTCGCCAGCCATTTGCCGACCGCGCGGAAGCATCAGGTTTCGCGACAGCCAGCACTTGCCAAAACTATGGAAGCATGTATAATGAGAACAAGGAGGCGAGCTGCATGAGACAGTCCGCGAAGGACGCAAAGCGAGTCATCTGTGAGATCATCGCGGCGTTTGGGGGCCAGTTGCCAGGCAAGCTGCGCTTGTACAAGGCCTTCTACTACGCCCACCTCTACTATTGGCAGTCCAGCAAGGGTACTCTCACGGACTATCCAATCGTGCGTATGCCGATGGGTCCAGGGATAGATGCGGCAGACGCCTTGATCGAGCAGCTAGAGCGTGAGGGTCGCATACGGGTGACCAAACAGATGAATGGCCCGTACACCGAGCACGTGTTCGAGTTGGTCAAACCTGTTTGCCCAGATCCCCAAGCTCCCCAATACAAGGCGATCCAGAATGCCGTGAGATTCATCAACAACAAGTCCACACCTGAACTCAGCGAGGAGACGCATCTCTACAGTCGAAGTTGGCGAGAGAGCAAGGATGGCGAAGTTCTCAACATCTATGTTGATATTCTCGATGAATCTGATTACGAGAAGGTAAAGCGCGGATTGGCCGACACCGAGGAACTGCTCAGTGGCATATTCACCTGAGCAGACAGATCGGATCATCAAGGGCATATACCCTTACTTGGCCGAGCTACTGACCCACCGAGACATTCGCAAGCTGGGCTACTTCGACTTCCTCGAACTGGATGCGCCGGAAACCGATCACGCAGCATCCGTCGCTTGCGAGGCCTTCCTCTATATGTCTCTCGACAACGATAGCAACTGGAACGAGAACGTCGATGTTCTTAGGGCCATCATTACGTTCCTGACCGAGGGAACAGGCCGCAGTCCCAGCAAGTCCCAGGTCTCCGCCTTGTGGAAGCTTCTTCAAGTCAGGCCGGTCAAGGACGACCAGATACGCAGTTGGTTTGACCGCGTCTATCGGTGATCAAGACCTCAGTCTCCCACGAACCTCAAATACGTATGCGGCTCCTCCGAGCAGCGGACGATTAGCTCCCGGAGTTCGGACCAGAGCGGCTCGGCGTTGTGCTTCGCAAACGCCGACTTCAGCCTGTCCCACTCCTCGATCATGGCGGACGCCTGCAGCGGGTTGAAGACCGTGTCGCCGTAGGGGTCGATGAAGCGGACGCAACTGAAGCTGTCGTCCGTCGGCTCCGGCACCGACAGGGCGATAGCGCCCTGAGTGTCGTGCACGATCTTGCCTATGCGATTGCCTCGTTCGTCCTGAAGAACGATTGAGATCGCCATATCCGACTCCCTCACGGCAGACCAGGGAATGCGGTCACGAGCTTCCCTGATTGCGTCGTTATCACGCTGTAGGTGCTGGTGGGCTTGCCCGTCGCCCTGTCGATGCCTATGGTGCGTCCGGCGTCGAACACACGCTGGCAGTTCCCGCCTGATTGGGGCAGTGGGGCCAGAAGTTGGGCATCCCGGATCAGGGCCACAAGGTTCACGTCGCTGTTGAACACGCTCTTGCCAGCGGTCATCGTCCCGCCGGACGTGTGCCTATCGAGGATGTGCCTCAGCGCGCTGTCGTTGATCTCGATTCGCTGCAGCTTGCTCGCAGACGGTGGCGACGAGCCTGCGTCGGTCGGGCCGCGATCGGAGGCGATTGCGTAGTCCCTGCCCTGGAACCGCACCACCGACCCGGCCGGCGCCGCGGAAAGCAGCGCGTGCGACGCGAACCGCTTGTCCTTGTCCAGAACCTGGACCACATCTGAAGCTGTGGGCCGCCGGCTGGCGCTGTCGTACGGCCGGTCGGCCTCAAAGAGCTTGGCGGCATCGATGCCGGGCACTATCTGTGCCTTGCCGGAGTCGTCAACGCGATAGAGGTGGCTGTTGGAGTAGAACTCGCTGCCCGGCTTTGCCTGGCCGAACGTCGTGAGCACCCACGCCCCCGCCGCGGGCTCGAACCGAACGATCTTCGTCGAAGAGGCGAACCCGCCCGAGTCCGCCGCGCACGACACGATGCCGAGCGCACTCCCGAGGACGAGCGCCAGGACGACCAACAGCCGCACGGCGGTTCGAAACCGCGCTTGACGGATCATGGCTTCGCCAGCCACTTTCCGACCGTGCGCAGCACCTCGCACTTCATCTCGAGGTTCTGGCGGCGGGCGGGGATCACATCGACCACGTCGAAGCCGCAGATGGAGAGCACCTTTTCGAGGCTGAACACGCAGAACGGCGCACCGCCGCCACCGCCGCCCGCGACGCAGATGCCGACCGCCTTCTTGCCCGCGACTCGCGCCTTGCCGTGCTCGTTCATGCACGTCCGGCGCAGGCGGTCGAGAAACGCGCGCAGGCTCTCGGAAAGATCGCCGAAGTAGACCGGGTTGGCGAACGCGACCGCATCGGCGGCCTCGATCTTGTCCACAATGCAGGCGAAGTCGTCCTCGATCACGCACCGGCCTTCGCTCCGGCAGATGCCCCAGCCGTTGTCATCGCACTGGCGGCACCGCTCGATTGCCAGCTTGGGCAGGAATACCTGCTCGCCCGCCGCGCCCGCTTCGGCCGCGCCGGCAAGCAGCGCATCGGCCGCGCTCGCGGTCTGACCGTTGGGATTGCGGCTGCCTGAGATAACGAGTATGCTCATGCTTCTCTCCTTTCGGAATCGCGTTTGAGAACGAGCACGGCGACGTCGTCTGAGAACTTGCCGCCGGCGAACCGCTGGGCGTCGTCGATAAGCTGCTCCGCGATCGCGCGCGCCGAGGCATCGTGCATTCGGGCGACCGTCTCCATCACCCTATCGTCGCCGAACATATCGCCTTCATCGCGCGCTTCGGTGAGGCCGTCCGTGTAGGCCACGAGCACTCCGCCGGGAGCGAGAACCACATCCTCGATGCTGTACGTCGCGTCCGGGATGATCGCCAGGGCGGCGTCGTGCGTCTCGACCAGGCGGCAGGTTTCGTCGCACAGCACGGGATATGGATGACCGGCGTTGACCATTCCGAACCGGCCCCCGCCGTAGTAGACCAGCGCGAGCGCGGTGGCGAAGTCGTTTGGCGCCAGATCGGCTCGGATGACATTGTTCAGCCTCGCCATCGCGTCGGCTGGATCGGGGTTCTCGCGCATGAATCCCCGGAAAAGGGAGCGCAGCATCACCGAATCCGCCGCCGCCTCCAGACCGTGGCCGGAGAGGTCGCCGACCACGAACAGGGTCGAGCCGGACTCCATCTCGAACGAATCGAGAAAATCCCCGCCAAGCTGCGCCCGTTCGCGCGCGGAGAGGTAGATGTGCGCGGCTTCCAGGTCGGACACACGCCTGGGCACGTGCCTCAGCAGCCCTTCCTGCACAATGCGACCTACCTCCGCCTGCTCCAGAAGCTCGGTGCGATGCGCCTCGAAGTAGGCGTTGGCAATCGCGGCGAGCGCGACGTGCAGGAACTCATCCATTTCGAGGAGCCACCTGCGCGAATCCGACTCTGAGGGACCGAGTAGCAGGGGGACGTAGGTTTCCTCGAGGAAGTGCACCGTGATCACGAGCGCGCTGAACGGGAACTGCCGGGTGGCGAGGTCGGTCCCGGCGTGCTCAAGGGCGTCTATGCAGGATTCGAGGCGTCCATCGCGCATGAAACGCAGGATGGTATCGAGCACCCCGCCGAAGATCCCGCCCAGCTCCGCGCGATCCATACTCGGCGGCCACCAGGACGCGAATTGCCGCGCAAGCCAACCCTCAAGTATCTTCTTTTCGTGTGGGATCAGACGCGCGGCGACTTCCACGAGCGTCGCCCTTGTTGTCGGAGAGAACTCTATTAGCCTGTAACCCGCGAATCGCGCCTCGCCTGCCATCGTGCCTTCTCCGTCGCGTATAGTGCAGGATACCCTATTCTACCACGTCGGCGGCTGCCTGCCGACCCCCCTTCTATCTCCCCCTTTGTTGAGGGGGAACAAGAGGGGTTGAGCTTGACAGTCTTCGTGCGGAAGAGCACAATATAGGCGTCAAGGACACGGAGGATTTGCCATGAGCGATGTTATATATCTCGATCACGCCGCGACCACGCCGCTTGACGCCGAAGTGCTGGATGCGATGATGCCGTATATGACGCAAAAGTTCGGCAGCGCTTCCACGCTCTACTCGACTGGGCAGAGAGGCGCGAGAGGCGGTCGAGGTCGCGCGCGGACAAGTGGCCGAGCTGATCGGGGCACAGCCGGAGGAGGTCTACTTCACCAGCGGCGGCACTGAGTCCGACAACTGGGCGATCTTCGGGGTCACCGCCGCGAAGGCGAACAAGGGCAAGCACATTATCACGTCCAAGATCGAGCATCACGCGGTGCTCGAACCCTGCCATTATCTCGAAAAGCAGGGCTGGGCGGTGACGTATCTCGACGTTGACCCCAACGGATTCGTCAACGTCGATGAGCTCGCCGCCGCCATCACCGACCAGACCGTGCTCATCACCATAATGCACGCCAACAACGAAATCGGCACCATCGAGCCCGTCGAGCAGATCGGCAGGATCGCGCGGGAGCGCAAGATACACTTCCACACGGATACCGTGCAGACCGTCGGCCATATACCCGTGCTCGTGGATGAGATCGGCTGCGACTCGCTCGCCGCTTCCGCGCACAAGATCTACGGTCCCAAGGGCATCGGCGCGATGTATATCCGCAAGGGCGCGCGCGTCGAGAAGATACATGCGCGGCGGCGGCCAGGAGGGCAGCAAGCGCGCCGGCACCCACAACGTCGCCGGGATCATCGGGCTTGGCAAGGCCGCGGAGCTTGCGAAGGCTCGTATGGCCGAGGAGGCCGCGCAGACCATCAAGCTGCGCGACGCGCTGATCGCCGGCATCGAGGCGCGCATCAAGGACGTCAAACTCAACGGCGACCGCGTCAAGCGTCTGCCCAACAACGTCAACTTCTCCTTCATGGGCGTGGAAGGCGAATCGATGATCCTGCTGATGGATATGAACGGCATGTGCGTTTCGTCGGGTTCGGCGTGCACGTCCGGGTCGCTCGACCCGTCGCACGTGCTGATGGCGCTGGGCATGAAGCACGAGCAGGCGCACGGCTCGCTGCGAATGACCCTTGGCAAGGACAATACTCAAGCCCAGATCGACAAGGTCTTCGACACGCTGCCTGGGATCGTGACGCGGCTGAGGGAGATGTCGCCGCTTTACGAGAAGAAGTAGTTGCGAGTTTCGAGTCGGAAGTTGCAGGTTACAGGTAGGCCGGCTTGTCATCCTGAACTTGTTTCAGGATCCAGGTCCGGATGCTGAAACGAGTTCAGCATGACACGGATGTACGTCACCTTATCGTTGCGTTCGTGATCGCGCGTTCGCCGTCGATGGTCGTAAGCGTGCCGCTGACCTGGACCGTGTCGCCCTGGGTCACGCCGCCTCCGATGACCTTGATCCCCGCAGCGCCGGTGCTGTCCTGGACGTAGAACTCCCCGTCAAAGACCGCGGTGACGGTCGCACTCGGCAGCGATATGGCTGTTCCGTCCTCGACGTAGCGCGCTATGGCGATGTCGGCCAGCGGCGTGTATGCCAGCCCGAACTGGACCGCATCCGCGATCACGACGTAGCCCGAGGGCGCTGCGTTCGATAGACTGACCGTGACCGACTGCCCCGCGGCGAGGTCGTAGACGCCGTGCGGGTTCCACTGGCCGCCGTTGGTCTGCTGGTTCACCGTGAGCGGATACTCCACGCCGTCGATGATGACCGTGTAATTGGCCTCGGTCGATCGGTTGCCGCCCTGCGACCACCAGAGCGATATGGCATACTAGGCGGCGGTCGGGGACTGCCAGGTCCAGTTGGCGGTGTTGGTTCCGGTGGGGCTGACGGAGACGTAGCGGTAGTCGTCGCCGTAGTGACCGCCGGCGGTGGTGCCCGTGCTCCAGGAACCGGTGACGCTGAATCCGGGGTCGGAGTTATCGATCACGACCGGCTCCGCGGGCCTGGTGAGAATGTAGATGCCCGCATGTTCCGCGCGCTGCCCATCGCCTTCGCTCGCGATGTCGATGCGATAGACCTGTGCCGGCTCCAGACTGGCAAGCGACACGGTATGCGACTTGACCGGCGCGCTCTCGCGAACCTCGGTCATGATGCCGGACGGCACGAGGCGATAGTCGAGCCGGGTATCGGCGGGATTGCTGGTCTGCCAGGTTATCCGGGCCGTCGTGCTCGTGACGGAGGTCGCCACATCGGATATAACCAGGGGCACGGGCAGGTTCTTGACCACCGAGTTTCCGAACCAGTCCGTGACGGCCGCGGCGATGCCCGCCGTGTCCGAGAGACTGTAGCTCACAGTCCAGCAGTTCGCCCCGGCAGGCGCCGCGTCGATGCGGGAATAGGTCCCGTCGGCCTTGCGGATGGCGATGAACGGCTGCTTCTGATATATGTCCGTGTTGGTCGAGATGGTCGCGGTGCGCACGCCGTTCGAATCGGACGTGGAAACGGAGATGACCGGCGGCGGCGCTTCTGTGATCTTGCGCCACTTGAGCATGCATTCGCGGCCAGTCAGGTATTCGAAATCGACCGTCGGGTAGGCCGCGTGGGCGGTGACAAACAGGGCGTGGGCCGCGTCGATCTTGTCCGGGAAGTCCGTTTCCTTGAGGTGGGAGTAGTAGGTCATCACCTGGTCGGCTCCGGCAAGGGCGTTCGCGAAGGCGGCGTTGACCACGGACTGCGAAAGGCTGGGCGTGTAGCCGAAAGCGCACTCCCAACCCAGTTGACTGCCTGCCGCCCGCCAGTTGGTCGGACTGGGATGGTATGGGATCCAGCCGTTGCTGCCAGGCCCCTCGAAGCGGTAGATCGTCCACTTGTCGAGGTAGTTCTCCCAGTAGTTGCTCATCCAGTTCCATCCGCTGCGGAAGCAGGTTGGGAAGAAGCCCCTGTCGAGGATGAGGTGGGCGACCGTCGCCTCGTAGTCGGACTGCGATTCGGTGAACTCCGCCGCCTGGACCCAGGCCGAGCCGTCCCATATCCAGGTGTGATAGTGATAGGCCAGCTCATCGCCGCATCGGGCGACGTCCGCACCGTGGTAGTCCACCATCAGGTCGAACGGCAGCAGCGGGCCGGTGTCGGTCCCGCAGGCATACATCGAGCCGCAGTTCATATACCACGTGATCTTGATCGGGTTGCCGAGGCTGTCGCGGTGCGCGTCGCGATAGGACTCCGCGAAAACCTGGGCTGCCTGGCCGGTCGGCGAGGTATAGCTGTAGTCGTCCTCCGGGAAGTTGTTGTAGTGGTTGTTCGTGCCAAGCCCGCCGGTGGACGTATCGGAGCAGAACTGCACGTAGACCCTGCCCGGCGGTGGCGGCGGCGCCGACGTGATGACGATGTCGTCCACGTAGATCGTGCCCGTATGCGCCATCTGGAAGTTGCCGATGCAGAGCTTTGCGGGAACGCCGCTGTATGTGCCCGTGATGCCGGCGTCGGGTGTCTCGTGGCCGTCGATGTAGAGGTTCTCGGTCGTGCCATCGTAGGTGATCCTGAACGCGTGCCACTGGCCGCTGCTGAGCCGGTCAGGCACATCCGATCTCACCCACGCCCCCGAGGAGTCTATGTTCGCCAGCTCTACTTTGCCGTTGGGCAGGAGGAATATCAGGGCCACTATGGCGTTCGTGCCGCGCTGAAGACACCAGGGTATGGCCTCCTCCGATATCGACTCCACGTAGAGGTTGAACGTGCATGTGAACGGCTTGTCCGCCGACGCCAGGCCGGAGGCGGTCCTGATGGCGCCCGTGTTGTTCGCGGCGTCGATCTTGAGACTGTAGGGCGGCGATACACAGCGCTCGCTGGAGATCGTAATTGATGGGTCGGCGGGCGTGGACTCCCAGGGCGGGTTCGCGGTCCAGTCGCCGTCGTCGAAGCTCTCGGAGAGGACGACGACATCCGCAAGGCAGACCGAGCAGACGAGCAGAAGCGCGGCGATCACAGCCGCCGTAAGCGCGCGCGGCACAAAGCGCATACACATTGCAGTTCCCTCTAAGCTCATCCGTGCAAGATTCGTGCCGTCCTGTGTCATGCTGAACTTGTTTCAGCATCCAGGCGCAGGCCCTGAAACGAGTTCAGGGTGACACCTGCAAGCGGACGGGCGAGGCACCCTGTCACCGCAAATGCCCGTTGACAACGGCGAGAGTGCGGTGTATCACTAAGTAGGAGACGAGCCTCGACTCGTGTGATGTGCGATGCGTCGTTTGACCTCATGTGCCCTGCTGTGTCTCATACTGGCGGCAGCGTCGTCCTGCTGCCGCGCTCAGCAACTGCTCGTCAACAACTCGTTTGAGACCGGGACGACCTCGTGGACCATAAACTACTCCTACAGCGTCTCGGTGGTGACGAGCTACGCGGGCGTGACACCGGCGGACGGCGTGAGAATGCTTGCGCTCGCCGGGCCCGCGAACGTCGGCTACACCTACCCATCGATTGTCAGCCAATCGCGGTCGGCGCCGTTCGGAACGGGCATTCCCACCGATAACTTCCTGGTCTACCTCTACGCCTCCACCTACCTGCACACGACCGACGGCCGAAACGTGAGTTACGCGGTCACGATCGAGCCGGGCTACGGGCAGGTGGCGGGGCTTTTTCACGGCGGCCCGCAGAACGCTTGGGTCACTTCCCAGTCGTCAGGCTACTATATCGCGCACGATCCGCTCGATGCGTCCGCGCCCGCCAAGCCGATAACGGTGAGCCTGGAACTGCGGGACCCGCTCGGACCGGGCGAATACCTCCTGCTCGATGACGTCGAGCTGATCTACGGCGGCGCGGGCATCCCGGAGCCGTCGGCGCTCGCGGCACTGCTGGCGGGGCTGGGTCTCTTCGCTGTGGGCACGCGCCTTCGCCGGCGGCTCCCTTCTATTCCCTACTCCCTGTTCCCTATTCCCTTTCTCCTGCTCGCGGTCTGCGCGGCAGCCCTCGCCGGCGTGACGCGGCATGACGTGCTGGTGATCGCGAACGCGAACAGCCCGCAGTCGGTGGCGGTCGCGAACTACTACGCGGCCAAGCGCAACATCCCCGCCTCGCACGTGAGGACCGTTACCTGCACGACCAGTGAGACCATCGATCCCGCCGGGTTTGCCGCGCTGCGCGACCAGATCAAGTCGCATCTGCTCTCGCTGGGCAGCTCGCCCGACTCGCCCGCGACCGACCCGATCTCGGCGATAGTGCTCTGCACCGGCATCCCTCACAAGGTCAACGACAGCTCCGAGTGCTCCGGCGCTCTCGATACGGCGCTCGCGGCCTGCTTCTCGGAGAGCACCTGGGAAGGAGCCGCTCGGCGTCTACGGCCGCTACCAGCCCGCGCCCGGTTTCCCGAATCCTTACTACGGCGGCGCCACGTCATTCAAGTCGTTTCGGGCCGACGCCGCCGCGTTAACCACCTGGGAGGCGTTTCCCGATCCGGGATTCACGCTGGTCCGAATGCTCGATGCTGACGCCGCGCTCGCGGCAGGTGGGGACGGCGTCCTGTTCAGAGGGACGCGTTCCGGCGGGGTGTGGAGCTGGAATCCGGTCCGAGGCAAGGACAAGGCCGCCATCGGCTGGAGGGTTTCGTGCATAAGCGTGCTGGACTCGACCCACGCCTACGCCTGCACCGGCAACCCTTCCAAGCCGCACGGGGGTGGAACGATCATCGCCACGTCCAACGGCGGCCTCACGTGGGCCCGCATTCGATACTGCACCAAGATAACCGGCTGGAAGCTGCCGGACTGCCTGCTCGGCGTGGATTTCGCCGATACATCGCACGGGTGGGCCGTCGGGACCACCGAAGTGGCAAACGGCGCGGCGAATCCGCTCGATGATCGCGACCTCAAACGGCGGCTCAAGCTGGACCGACATCAGCTCCAAGCTGCCGGCGTCGTTTGTGCCGCGGGCGGTCAGCGCGGGCGACGCGAACAACGTCTGGATCTGCGGCGCGGCGGGGGCGATCTATCACTCCGCGGACGGCGGGAACACGTGGGCGCTCGCCAATACCGGCGCGCCGGCGGTCGATTACACGTCGATCTGGATCAGGTCGAGCGGCGGCGCGTTTGCGGGCTGGGCGGCGGGCAAGTCCGGCAGGATCGTGCGGACTGAGAACGGCACGAACTGGACCGTTCAGGCGTCCGCTTCCGCAGACATAACCGACTTCTGCGCCTACAGCCAGGACTGCGCCTGCGCGGCGCACGGCGCGACGTCGTTTCTGACTTACACGCGGCCCGCGGGATGGTCGATTCGAATCGACGGGGCTTGCTCCGATTGTGTCGGCGTCGTCGCCGGGCGGCAATAACGGGATCGCGGTGGGCGGGACTCGCTACATATTCGCGGATTCGGCGGCGGGCTGGTCGGCGGTGTGCACGGTCGCGGATACGCCGTGGCGGCTGAGATACATGGTGACGCGGCTGGACGGCTATTGGGAGGACGACAACTCCGACGGCCTCCCGGACGATGTGAAGGCGATCATCGACCGGGCGTGCGCGGCGAACGGGCCGGGCAGGTTCGTCCTCGACGAGGCGATCAAACTCGACAGCGGGCAGACGATCTCGGCTAACGTGTTCCAGGATGCCCGCAACGCGCTGGTGTCCATAGTCGGCTCGTCGGCGGTCACCTGGGACAGGAGCGCGACGTTCCTGACGCGGCAGAGCAACGTCATCGGTTACGTGAGCTGGGGGCTGCACGACTACTACGCGAACTCGTATACGACCCTGGGCAGGCCGCTCAATACGTGGGCCAACGGCGGGATCGGGGTCGTGCTCGAATCGACCGACGGGCGGGCGTTCCATCTGCCTTACTACGCGTGGGGGCTGTCCAAGAGCGGGACGGCGTATGCGAACAAGCTGTCGCTGACGGGATGGTGGACCTCGGGGCAGTACACCGGCTACAAGCTGGCGCTGCTGGACTCAGCCGGCACGCAGCTCGCGTCGGGCATACTTTCGGCGGGGAGTGTGCAGATCAATCTGACCGGTGTCAACTGGCCGGCGGACCATCGCACCTACGTCGAGCTATACTTCCCCTCGAATGACCCCTTACACCCCGGCGGCCCGATCGAGCACGCGCGGTATCCGTGGTCTTCTCCGACCACCGAAGTGTATGACAACCGCACGGCCGGCTTCCCGCTGATCGTGAGCCCCTGCCGGAACCAGCTTTCGGAAATGCTGCGCGAGGGCGCCAGCGGCGGGATGGCGAACACGGACGAGCCGTGGACGAGCTACGTGGGCGATCCGGCCTATCTGTTCCCGCGCTACGCGCAGGGCTATACGTTCGCGGAGTCGGCGTTTATGTGCATGCCCGGTATGGGCTGGCAGGAGGTGGCGGTCGGCGACCCGATGATGGCGCCCTACGCCACGCCGCCGAATGTCTCGATCTCGTCGCCGCCGGCTGATGGGCAGGTCGTGACGGGAACGTTCGCGATCAGCGCGAACGCGACGCCGAATGGTTCGAGCGGTATCGCCAGGGTCGAGTTCTGGCTCGACGACGATACGCTGCTTGCGAGCGACACGACCGCGCCATACACGGTCAGCCTCGATACGACGGCGCTCGCCGATGGGCTTCACTCCATCGAGGCGGTCGCGTTCGAAAACGACGCCGTCGGGAACGCCGGCTCGGCTGCGCGCACGTTCATATCCAACAACAACGGCCTCATACGGTCAGACGCAAGCGATCTCGCCGCGCTGCCCGACGGGACGGCGGTCGGCCTGCAGGGCAAGGTCGTGTCCGCCGCGTTCGATGGCTGCTTCTACGTCGAGGACTCCGACCGCGCCCACGGGATTCGCGTGCGAAGCGACGTGCCCGTAACCGAGGGCAGCACCGTAACCGTCACCGGCAAGCTCGCGACCCTCGACGGCGAGCGGGAGATCGTGGCGGATGGGGTGTTCGTGACGGGGCCGTAGCTTCCGGGAATCGCGGAAACGCGGAGAAGGCGGAGGCGCGGAAACGGCAAATGCCTCTTCTCCTCCGCGTCTTCGCGGCTTCCGCGCCTCCGCGATTCCGTGAGGAGACTATGCCACGACTCTGAGACGCGCCTGTGCTATAATGCTCCCACTACACCAACGAAGGATGCTCCGAATGAGTTCGAGATTGACAACGACGTTGATCGCGGCACTTGCCGCCCTCGCATTGCTCTCCACAGCAGGAGCAGCAGCCCCGCTGAATGTGACCCTCTATGACACGACGCCGGAGGTGGGAAAGGCGTTGAGCCTGGGCGTGAGCGTGTTCCCTCTCTATGCGGACCAGCGGAACCTGAAGCAATCGGTCGCGGGCGGCGCTGTCGCGCTGGCGCGGGATGCCGGCGGGCGGCTGGCGGGGGATTTCGTCTTCAGCCCGAAAGAAGCGCTGCGATACGCGGCCATATTCGATATTCGCGTTGACGGCTGGCGGCTGGTCGACAGGCGCACGGTCTACATCGACTATCGCAAGTCGCCAAAGCTCAGTCCGTTCACGTTTCATGCCCGTGGTGGCGACCGGCGAGCCGGGGCCTTACAGCACCGGTGAGACGACGGTATTGCTCAACGGCGAGCGGGCGCTCGTGCTGCGACTGGCGACGGACAAGCTCGGCAATGTGTTCCAGATGGGCGAGCCGCTTAATTACCACGTGGTTGCTCAGGGGCCGGCGGTCGGCCTCGAAGCGTCGCTGATCGATTGGCACGGGCGCGAGCGGAAGTTGGACAAGTGGACGACCTCTCCGTCGAAGGCGCACGATGTAGTCGCGCGCGTGAGCTCGCCCGGGTTCTACCGGCTTCGCGTCAAGGCCGACGGATGGGGCGAGGCGTCGCTCGACGGCGGCGTGCTGAAGCCGACCGAGGCCGTCAACAGCCGGATCGGGATCAACGTCAACTGGTCGGACTGGGTGCCCGGCGAGCTGATCGACGGCGCGGCGAGGCTCCTGGCGATGGAGAACGTGCATTGGATACGCACGGAGTACCAGTGGCGCATCGTCGAATGGACGCGGGGCAGCTACAACTGGAGCCAGTATGACCTGATCGCGGACGCGTGCCGGCGCCACGGCCTGCACGTGCTGCCGTGCATGTTTCGCGTGCCTAAGTGGGCCAGCACCGCCCCGGACTCTCCGGAGTTCTTCCACCACATCATGAAGCACGAGTACTTCGACGACTACTTCAACTATGTTATCGCCGCCGCTAAGCGATACCCGGACCTGATCAGGACCGTTTCCGTGTGGAACGAGGTGGATTCGGCATGGTTTCTGGGCGGAACCGCCAAGGACTACTTCGACCTGCTCAAGGGCTGCTCGGAGCGGCTGAAGGCGCTCGACCCGTCGATAGAGACCACATGCAGCGGGATCTCGGCTACGGGTCGGAGCACTTCTGCCGATTTCCTGCGGACCGTGCTCAAGATGGGCGGGGGCCGGTATTTCGACATCGCCGACTGCCATTATATGGGCCGCGAGCGCGTCGCGCAGTTCGAAGCCGAGCTGAAAGAGGGCAATGCCTCGGGCAAGCCGCTGTGGATTACGGAGCAGTCGGCCAATACCGTGCCGAGTCGCTCGCTGACCGCGGCGGACAGGACCGCCGCGGACAAGATCAAGGGGCTGATTGCGAGCCTGGCGTGCAACCCGGAGAAGCTGTTCCTCTGGGAGGACATCGACCAGCACCCGCAGATCAACCCGTGGGGCAATGTCAAAGGCGTCGACCGGACGGTGCGGCCGTCGTATTTCGCGTTCGCCACGCTGATCGACCTGCTTGCCGATAAGCGATGCGACCGGGTCTATTCGGAGAGCTCGGAGCTCCACGCGTATCGGTTCGGGGACGTGGTGGCGTTGTGGAGCGATGTCGATTCCGCGGTGTGCCTGGAGGGCGTGTCGCCGACGGTCGAGCGGATCGACCTGATGGGCGCGAGGTCCCAGGTCAGGGCGTCGGAAGGGCGGCTTGTCGTGCCGATCGGGCCGGAGCCCGTGTTCTTCCGAACCCAGAAGCCGCCCGCTCGGATTCGGCAGGCGGCGGCTTTCGTGATGCAGCAGGTGGGCGCAGTGCCGGGGACTGACGCAGTGCTCGAGGTACGGCTATTCAACATGTCAGGGCGCGCCTCGACGGCACAGGTCTCGCTCAACGCGCCGGATGGTTGGGCGACGCAAGGCGCGCGGGTGAAGCTGCGTCCGCGCGAGGAGAAGACCGTCGCGGTTCGGGTGCGCGTGCCCGGCGATGTCGCGGCGGGGAGGCTGGTTCCCGTAACCGCGACTGTGGCGGGGCTGACCGACCGGCCGATCACGGCGGGGGCGTCGATTCGGGTCGGAACGAAGAAGGGCGTGCTGCTGATCGAGGCCGAGAGCGCGCCGCGGTCACAGGGGCAATGCCCCGGCTCGCCGATGTTTATCGATGAGCAGCCGGACAAGAGCGGCGGCGCGATTGTCGATATGTTCTGGGGCGAGTCGTGGATGGAGTACGACCTGCCATTTGCCAGGCCGGGCGCATATCGGCTGAGCGTGTATGGCATGGCCGCGACCCCGGAGGCAAGACCCCGCGGCCGATCGGGCTCGACGTGAGCCTGGACGGCGGGAAGCTCGGGCAGTTGGAGTATCCGTCGGACGGCGGCTGGGTGCTGCGGACAATGCAGCTCGACATCGCCAAGCCCGGCACGCACACGCTGCGGCTGGAGTTCCCCGTGGACGCGGGGGATGTGTTCGTCGATTACCTGACGCTGGAGGCTACTGGTCGTTAGGCGGCCAGGGGCGGGCGAGGTAGGGCTTGATGAACACGTCGCGTGGAAGGATCCTCGCCAGGTGCGCATAGAGACAGGCTGCAAACTGCTCTCTGGCTTCCTTGGTACCGCAATCAGGCCGCGCATTGAGCAGCACTCGACCGCTTGCGTCGAGGAGCAGCCGACTGCATGGTTACCCCGCCCTGCTTCCGCGGCCTAACGCGGTAGTCGGCAACCTTCTCCCACTGGGCCGACTTGCGCCACCATAGAAATCGCTTTGTGATGCCCGATTCGTCCACACAGAACGCGTGACTACGGCCTGCTGCGTATGCCAACACGGCGCAGAATGCAAGGCCGGGTGCAGCCAACACAGGCCAGATCGACTTGACTCTCGGATCGCATATTGCTGCTGCCAACAGCATGCCACCCACTGCAAGGATGATGCCGGGCAGAGCGAGCGTTTCGAATCGCGTTATCCGCACTTCGGCCGCAGTCGGGGCGTTCGCGGAATCGGCCGGTTGGTGAGCGCGAAGAGGCTGCGGTATCTGCAAGAGATGATGGCCGACCTCACGGAGTCGCCGGATTACCGCGAGTACGAGCTTGTCGTTGTCGTTACCGGGCCGCAGCAGTACTTGGTCGCGGCGGTCTGCGCCTCGGATGAGTAGCCCACCCGTGGTCCACTGAGCGAACGAGACCTCGGTCCACTCCATATATGCCTTCGCGCGCGGCGTGCGTGCCTGGAAACGCCGATCATCCATTTCGAACTCAACGGCTGCGAGCAAAGCTTCACGGAGGATAGCCGCAGCGCCGATGACACCCATTCCGATGTAGAGAAGGGCAACTCCCGCCCAGCCGTCGTTGGCGCGGAAGAGAAACCACACATCCGCGATCGCGGCTACTCCCAGGGCGCAGATGACTGCGATCAGCAGCGCGGGCTTCGGCGGGCGAGGATTGACCCACCGGAGCGTGCGCGGCACTTCGTCGGGTATGCGATCCCAGAGCGTGAGCGCGCATTCGGGAAGCGTGATCGCGTCGGCCTTGCCGGCCCGCCGGGCATGTTGACAGACCGACGCGATAACGAACTGCGACGCCGCGGAGTAGGCCGGGATCGTGATCGTGGCCTTCGCTCCTCTGATCCTATACTTCGGCGTGCTTGCCTCCCCCAATAGAGAGTGCCGTCGGATACTCTTGACATCCGGCCACAGTATCACGCGTGTTCGCAGCAGGGCGCGAGACACTACGGCATCACTGTCGGGTACTCCACGTGTGTTCGCCGAACAGCAGCTTGTACAGCAGCCAGAGATCGAGCAGAGCGAAAGCGGCGAGCCCGCCGAGCGCCACTGGAGTCGTGTGATCGGAACGCAGTAGATTCCAGTAGCGGATCACGAACCACGCAAAGAACGACGTGGCCCCGCCCGCGAAGAGCAGGCAAAACGCGGCCGCCACCCACCAGAACCGGTCGATCGTCCTGCTGTCGCAGCGTTCGAGTTCCGGCAGGTCGGGAAGACCAGTCTGTCCGTTGGATGCGCTCATAGTTCGTATACTATTCGCCGCCCGCGCGCGGGTTCCTGCCGCCGCTATCGGGTCATGGTCGGCAGGTTGTGGAGGCGGACGGGGGCGAGGCGGGCGTCGAGGTAGGCGATGAAGGCCTCGGCGTTGGGGTTGGCCCGCTCCGCGAATGGAATTCTGAGAATCACACCGCCAAGCGAGTCCGTAAGCACGCGGCCGGCCTTCCGCCCCGAACCGGAAGTCACCACATAGCTCGCCACGTCGCGCCAGTCGATGAACCTGCGCCGCCGGCCCGGGGAGATCACGGTCAGGCCTTGCGAATCGGCTCGATATGTCGTCCTGGCGAAGAACATGCCGACGACCGCGACCGCGACGAACGCCATCGGCAGGGCGAATATCCAACCCGGCACATGCACGAGCCGTGATGGGTCTCTCGTCAGCCACCAGATTCCCAGGAACGGCGCTACGCAGAGCATCGAAAGCAGCGCGTAGCCCGGGCCGTGCGCGATCCTGACCTCGACCACCTGGCCCTCCCCGAACGCGCTCACCGGGGCGATCTCGCCCGAATACATCACCGACAGCAACTGCGGCGGGATGATCACCGGCGGGGTGTGGTGGACGTCGCGCAGGTGGCGGATGATGGCGAGAATGCAGGCGGCCGAGTCCGGCCAGTCGGCACGATACGGTATCACCGCAACATCCGTGAACGTCGCCCTGCCAAGGCTGAGTGTTCGACGGGAGTTGTCCCAGTGCACGTACTTGATGTCCGTCCAGGGCAGGAAAACGAGCCCGCGCGGGGTGCGCATCTCGATGTGGTCGTTCCTGATCGCGACGCTGCTGGCCATTATCAGGCGCTCCCGCAGCAGCTTGTATGCGTGGAGCACCAGTGCCCAGCCGCTGTGGGAGAGCGTGTTCCACCATTCGCCCAGCTTGATCTTCGGCCCCAGATAGTAGGCAATCGGGGCGGCGATGGCTATCACGATCATCACCGCCGCTGCAATCGACCAGTTGGGCGGCTTGGGATGGTGCCAGTCCATCTCCTCGGGCACTTCCTTGGGAATGGGCACCCAGAACGTGCGCGCGCCGGCGGTCAGCAGCGATTCGTCGGCCTTGCCGAACCGTCTCAGGTGCTGGTAGATCGACGCGCCGATCAACTGGCCGGCAGCGCCGTGAACGTCGGTGATGGAGAGCTTGGCGGAGTTGGTCTTGAGACGGTAGACCTTGCCGCTCGACTTTGCGTCGCCCCTGGCCTCGGTGATCTCGGACCACGCGATGTGGCGCTTGCGGAATACGCCGCGGACGGTCAGCCCCTGGGCGTCAGTGGTCCACTGCCAGTCGAACCAGTCCCTGCGCGACATCCATGCCGCGATCAGCGCCGCGAAGCCGATCGCCACCCCTATGCAAATCGGGATCGCCAGCCAGCGGCCCGTGATGAGCCGGGCGACACCCTCGACCACGCCCGCGCACACGGTGCCCAGGATCACCGCGATCACGACCCAGCCGATCACATTTACCGCGTGCATTGCCGGCCCGCCGCAGGTGACGGAGTCGAGCTCGGGCAGGTCGCGCATATCGGTCGGGATGGTCTGCTGCTGGTCAGTGCTCACGGATACATGTTATCCGCGCGCGGGCGGAGTCCTGCCAGGCGGCTACCCATCGGGTCCGCGAAAGAACAGCATCGCCTCACACCAGCTCCGAAAAAAAACAACCCGCAAAACGAAACGAACGAGCCTTGCGATCCAAGCGTGAGCTGAGCGTGGGCTGGAGAGGGGTTTCGTTTGCCCAAAACCGGCGAATTCCCGCGTGCGGGCCGGTCCGGCGGGAGGTGTGGATCGGGCTGCCCGGGGCCATTTGATTTTCGCCCTCCATGATTATAAGACGGCGAGGAGGCCGTTTTTCACGCAAATTCCTGGGACATTTCAGTTAAATGTTGTTCACAGGTCGTGGGCACGGCCGATTGGGCACGTCGTTTCGTTGCCGGTAGGCGCTACAGACCTCAGATACGCAGGGACGCTGATGGCAAGACCGTCCTCGCGAAGGCGACGTATGGCGGCCAGAGTGACGTCGCGCGATGAACGCTTGTCGGCCGAGCAGGGGATGAGGGCATAGTCCTTACCAGTTTCGCGACCGACTACCAGCCCGCCCAGTTCTGACCAGGCCACCCTCTTGCATTCCGCCCACGGGATGGTGAAGGAGCGGCGCGGGGTTTCGACGGTGATGCTCTCGTCGTCTGTGACAACTCGGATCGCCTCGACCCCAAGCCTGCCGATCAGCAGACGCCACATGCTCCAGGTCATCGAAGCTCCAGAGATGCCCCAGACGGCAATTGCTCCCCAGAACCACCAGGGGCCGAGGCGCAACGCGAGGCGGCCCTGTATAACGACCAGGCCCGCAGCAAGTAGCGCAAACAGTGCGACTGCGGCGAGAGAGCCCGTGGACGCGCGGGGCTTGGGCCGGGACCACTCGGTGTGCCTGGGTATCTCCTGGGGAGTAGGCCACCAGTAGGATAGGAGATCTGCGAGGTCAGGGTCTGCATTCGGCTTTCGGTACTCCCCGAGGTGCTGCAGGACTGAGGCGGCGAGCTTGTCTGTGGGCGGTCTCGCAGGTACCTCAAGGCAGTCCTGGGATGTGAACAGCGTGAGCTTGCCAAGCTGGTCACCAAACGCCACGTAGGGCTGCACAGACTCGACTTCCGACCATTCGACATTGCGGCTTCGGCCCAGCAGCCCGCAGACCGTGATGCCATTCGCGTCCGTCGTCCAGTAGAAGAGCGCATACAAGAGGTGCAGGGAGTAGATCAGTGCAAGAGTCGCCAAACCGCCAAGAGCAACGGCAGCCAGGGCCGCGAGAATCGTCCCGCGGGCGTAGAGGTAGCAAGCCCCCGCCGCGCCGGCCGCTGCGGCGATCCAGAGAAGCAGGATCCCCACTCGCCGAAGTCTTGCTTCGCACGCGAATGGTAGTGCACTGCTCACGCTGTCCAGCGCGGGAATGTCGCCCAGGATATGAACCCCGTTGTCTTGGGAGTCGCTCATTTGATCGCTCGCGTTGTCTGGCACTGATGTATTGGCCGTGCGGGCTGCTTTTCCTGCATTTGACCGCCGCTGGCGCGCGCCGTACCATGATAAGCGTGATACGCGTTGCTTACCATACGCTTGGCTGCAAGGTCAATCAATACGAGACGGAGAAGATTCGCGAGGCGCTGGAGCGGGCGGGGTTCGAGACGGCGCCGTTCGGCTCGCGCGCGGATGCATACATCATCAATACGTGCTCCGTTACGTCGGTCGCGGACGGCAAGTCGCGGGCGGCGGTGCGTCGGGCGCTGCGGGCCAATCCCGAGGCGTTCGTGGTCGTCGCGGGGTGCTACGCGGAGCTTGAGCCGGATGCGTTTCGGGCGATCGAGGGCGTGGATCTCGTGGTGCCGAATGCGGAGAAGGATGGGATCGCGGAGAGGGTGGTTGCTCGCTTTGCTCGCAGCGGAGAGTGGAGAGTGGAGAGTGGAGAGCGTCCAGAGGGTGGAAAGTGGAAAGTGGAAAGCGGAAAGCCGGGTCGCCCCCGGTTGCGCACGCGAGCTATCGTCAAGGTGCAGGATGGGTGCGATCAGTTCTGCTCGTACTGCATCGTGCCGCACGCGAGGAAAGTGAAGACGTCGCGGCCGATTGGGGATGTGCTGGCGGAAGTGCGGGCGCTGGCGGGGTTCGGGTATCGGGAGATTGTGCTGACTGGGATCAGATTGGGATCCTACGGCAGTGGAGAGTGGAGAGTGGAGAGTGGAGAGCCGGAAGGGAGTGGAGGGTGGAGAGCGGAGAGTGGAGAGCTGGAAGGGAGTGGAGGGTGGAGAGCGGAGAGTGGAGAGCGGGAAGGGAAGGGATTGGCTGATCTTGTGGGCGCTGTGGTGGAGATCGAGGGCGTGGAGCGGGTGAGGCTGAGTTCGGTTGAGCCGTGGGAGGTGGATGGGGCGCTGCTGGAGGCGATGGGGTCGCCGAAGGTGTGCAGGCATCTTGCATATTCCGCTGCAGAGCGGCGATGATGGAGTTCTGGCGCGGATGAACCGGCCGTATACGGCACAGCAGTATCGGGAGATCGTCCGGCGCGTGCGCGGCAGGATACCGGGCATTGGGATCACGACCGACGTCATCGTCGGGTTTCCGGGCGAGACGGAGGAAGCCTTTGCCAATACGCGGGCGCTTGTCGAAGAGGTCGGGTTCTCGCGGCTGCACGTGTTCAGATACTCGCCCCGTAAGCGTACACCCGCGGCGTCGATGGGCGGCCAGGTTTCCTCGGAGGTTAGAAAGCGCCGCGCGGAGAATCTGATCGAATTGGGAAAGATCGCAATGCGGCGGTTCGCGGAGTCGATGGTCGGCCAGACCCTCGATGTCCTGGTGGAGCGGCGAGCCAAGCGCACTAACCATCTGACCGGCTTTACCGATAATTACATCGAAGTCAGTTTCGCCGGCGACGGGGCCCTTACGGGCAGGGTCGTGCCGGTGAGGATTGTCGGAGTCGATCAGGACGGCATCGTAGGGAATAGGGAGTAGGGAGTAGGGAATAGAAGGGAGGGGAGTGAGCATTTGGAGGACTGCATATTCTGCAAGATTGCCGGGGGCGAGATCGGCAAACTCGTGTATGAGGACGAGCGCGTGGCGGCGTTCGACGATCTCAACCCTCAGGCGCCGGTTCACGTTCTGATCGTTCCGAAGAAGCATATCGCGCGCGTGTCCGACGTGACGAGCGGATGAGGATGCGTGCCTGATGGGCGACGTTATGCGCGTCGCCAACAAGATCGCGCTGCAGCGAGGCGTCGTCGAGGACGGCTATCGCGTGGTTGTGAACTGCAACGAGGGCGCGGGACAGTCGGTGTGGCACGTGCATTTTCACCTGTTGGGCGGACGCAAGCTGGGTTGGCCGCCGGGGTAGGAGTTTGCAAATCACGAGTTGGACAGCGGTGCGCGTGCAGGCGTCGCATCCACAGTTCGTGATTCCGTTTGGCGGCTCGGAACTTCGCCGTCTGGAGACCCCTCCTACGAGAGCCTGCCTGCTATGAGGTTGACATGGGGCGGGGCGCGGCGTATAATCTGAAAAGACAACAGCATAGGCAATCAGCAACGGTACGTGGATGCATTCGGGGTTTGGTAGCTACACTTTATCCCTTGCGAGAGGCGGTATAGCAGCGTTGCCAATCCTCTTCCGCCACTGACGCGGTGCTACATGCCCGAATTTAGTCGATGGAGGAGGGATTATGGTTGGCACAGGTTCAGGTAAAACCTAACGAAAGTCTGGACAGCGCTCTGAAGCGGTTCAAGAAGGCGCTTCAGCAGACCGGTGTTCTCAAGGAAGCCCGTGAACACGAGCACTACGAGAAGCCGAGCGATAAGCGTCGCAAGGCCGAGGCCGCGATGCGCCGGAAAGCCAAGCGGCGGGCTTAGCCCGCACAGCAGGAATGGGCCGGCGCGTGAGGCGCCTCGCCGGGCGAGTGGGTGTCCAGGAGCGGACCATGTCGCTAACTGAGAAGCTTCAGGAAGATATGAAGCTTGCAATGAAATCCAGGGATGCGTCGAGACTATCGACCATCCGGCTGCTTCGATCGTCGGTGAGCTACGCCCAGATCGACAAGGGCGGTGAGCTCACCGATGATGAAGTCTTAGAGGTGCTTTCCCGAGAAGCCAAGCGGCGCAGGGAGGCTATTGAGGCCGCCGAAGCCGGGGGGCGCTCCGACGTCGCCGATAGAGAGCGCGCGGAGCTCGAGATCATCAACGAATACCTGCCCAAACAGCTCGACGAAGCCGAGATCGAGGCGATAGCGCGCGAGATCGCAGCCGAGGTCGGCGCCGGTGAACTCAAGGACCGGGGCAAGGTCATGGGTCCGCTGATGCAGCGGATTCGCGGCAGAGCCGACGGCAAGCTCGCCGGTCAGGTCGTCGAGAGGATACTGCGAGGCTGATGGGAAACGTTGGCCAGGGGCATTCGTGCCCCTGGCCAACGTTTGCCGACCACATATGAAACTCTTCAAGCCCCTGGCCACCATACGGGGCGCAAAAAAGAACTCCGAAAAGAGCACTCGGCGCTGTCGAGTGGACTTCCGCAGAACAGGCCTGGCATTCGCTACGATTGCTATTCTGTCCGTTCTGCTCTCCATGCCGATGCTGCCGAGCAGAGTCGGCCTGAAAGTCGGCGACATCTGCCCCGAGGACATAATCGCGCCCCGAACCGCTCAGTATGTCGATGAAGCCGAAACGGATCTGCGCAGGACCAAAGCCGCCGCGGGAGTTCCCAAGATCTATGAGCCGATTCCCACCGCCGCCGAGCAATCAGCCGGGGCGCTGAAGGCTGTCTTCGCCGCGGTCGCGGAGGCGCGAGCGAAGCCCGCGTCGGAGCCGGTCGAATCCAGAATCCAGCAGATTCGCAAGCGCCTGGGTACCTTGATAGGATCGCGGATATCGGACTCGACTTTCAAGTCGCTGCTCGGACTCGACCCGGCCTCGGTCAAGCAGATCGAGGATGACGCGTCGCGGCTCGTCAGCGGGGCGATGGGACGCGTGATACACGACGATCCCGCCGATTTCCGGGCGGCGCTGCGCGAAATAGGAATCGAGGCTTTTCACGCCACCAGCAATCAGCGATTCGCCGGGATGGTTGGCGAGATCGCTCAGGACGCGCTGCGGCCGAATCAGACCTACGATATCAGGGCAACGATCGCTCAGCAGGAAGCCGCGCAGGAGGCCGTGCAGCCCGTGCTAGCGGACGATCTCAAAGGGCGAAGTCGTGGTCGCCAAGGGCGAGCCGGTGCTTCCGGAGCACATCCAGGAACTGGAAGCCCTGGGCCTGCGAAACCCCAAGATCGACTATCGCACGGTTGGGGCGCTGACGGCGCTGGTGGCGATGGTCGTGCTGCTGGTGAGCGCGTATCTGGCGATGTATTACCCGACGTCTACCGGTCCACCAAATCGCTGCTGCTGCTTTCGCTTCTGGCGGTGATAGGAACCCTTGCTCTGCGGATCAGCGGCGGCATGCTGGGGATACCTCTGACACCGGTGCAGGTGGGGTATCTGGGCGTGATGTGGGTCGTGACGGTGGGGATGCTGGTAGCGGTGCTGGTGAACCCGCAGGTGTCTGTGGTGATCGCGGCGCTGCTTTCGATAGTGCTTTCGCTGATGCTCAACGGCGAGCTGCGCTACGCGGTGAGCTCGTTCATGATGGCGCTTGTGGGCATCTACGGCGTCGCGAATATACGTGACCGCACCGACCTGGCGCGGTCGGTCGGGGCGCTGGCGGTGGCGGGGATTGTGCTGGTCTGGGTGCTGGGCGCGATAAACAACGATTCGGCCTACGCGATGCGGATCGGCGCTTTCTGGGCCGGAGTGATCGTGCCGATGGGCGCGGCGGCGGTGTTTCTGATCGGGACCGTTCCGCTGGAGCGGCTTTTCGGCCTGACGACGCACCTCTCGCTGCTCGAGCTGGCCGATACGAATAAGCCGCTGCTGAGGCGGTTGGTGATGGAAGCGCCGGGGACTTATACGCATTCGATGGCGGTCGGGCACCTGGCCGAGACGGCGGCGCAGGCAATCGGCGCGGACTCGCTGATGGCGAGGGTGGCGTCATATTACCACGACATCGGCAAGATCCGCAGGCCGCATTTCTTCATCGAGAACCAGAACGTCGAGAACGCCCACGACAGAATCAATCCGACACTCTCCGCGCTGGTGATCACGTCTCACATCAAAGACGGCGCCGAGATCGCGAAGGAGTTCAAGCTGCCGGGTGTTGTGACCGATGTGATAAGCCAGCACCACGGGACCTCGCTGGTGCAGTATTTCTTCGACCAGGCGATGGGCGAGCAGGACGCATGCGTGGGGCTGGAGAGCCAGTTCCGCTACGCCGGCCCGAAGCCGCGGACCAAGGAGGCGGCGATCATAATGCTCGCGGACTCCGTGGAGGCGGCGTCGAGGGCGATGAGCAAACCCACGCGCGCGGCGATCGAGCTGACGGTGAACAAGGTGATAGCGGACAAGCTGCGCGATGGGCAGCTCGACGAGTCCGACCTGACGTTCAAGGAAGTGAGCAGAATAGCGGACGCGTTCGTTCGCGCGCTGACCAGCACGCTGCACGCACGGATCGACTATTCCGAAGTGATGGACACCAAGAAGGCGGCAAATGGAGATTCTGATCCAAAACCGGCAGTCGATAGTGAAGCCGAACAGGAGGCGGATGCGGAACCTGGCGCTGCGAGTGCTACGGGCTGAGAACTGCACGGAGGATACCGAGGTCAGCATCTTGCTTGCCGACGACGAATGTATTAGTATACTAAACGGGCAGTATCGCGGCGTCGATGCGCCGACGGACGTGCTGGCGTTTTCGCAGCACGAGGAGTCGGAGGAAGGCTTTCGGGATTTGCGGGTTGAGACCCCGGAGGGCAACCTGCTTGGCGACGTAGTGATTTCGGTGGAGACCGCCCTTCGGCAGGCGGCTGAGCGCGAGGCAGATCTGGATTCGGAGATCGATGTGCTGCTGGCGCACGGGCTGCTGCATCTGCTGGGTTACGACCATGCGGAGCCCGAGGAAGCCGAGAGGATGTTCGCGCGCCAGGCGGAGCTGGTGGGTAGCGAAGGGCCGGGGGGCGCAGTGGAGCGTTGGCCGCCCTTCGATACGGCCGACGGACCCGGCCTACTCAGGGCTAGCGGGTTCCGGGACTAAGTGATTTACGCCGTTCAACTTGCACAGCACGTCATGCTGAACTTGATTCAGCATCCACGCCTGGGCCCTGAATCAAGTTCAGGGTGACGTGATACAACTCACTGAGCGTAAATCACTTAGTAGCTAACGGCTAGTGGCTGACGGCTGATAACTGATAACTGACAACTGAGGACTTGATTTGAGACTTATTCGGGACCCGATGAACGGGTTCAAATACGCAATAGAAGGCGTGGTGCACGTGTTCCGCACCCAGCGCCACATGAGGTTCCATTTCCTCACGATGGTGCTGGTGCTGGTGTTCAGCTTAGTTCTAAGGCTGAAGCGCGAGGAAGTGATCGTGCTGCTGTTCACGATCTCGCTTGTGCTGGCGGCGGAGATGTTCAACACGGCGATAGAGGCGGTAGTTGACCTGGTGACGCAGACCTATCACCCGCTGGCGAAGTTCGCGAAGGACATCGCTGCGGGTGCGGTGCTGATCACCAGCATCAACGCGCTGGCCGTGGCGTTCCTGCTGTTCCCGGGCGGCCAGAGGTTGCAGTTGATCAGCCGGGACGTTAAGCTGCAAACGCCGGATTGGCCGACGGTGGCAGCGGTGACGTTTCTGCTGCTGGGAATAATGGTCCTGATGTGGAAGGTCGCGGGTGGAAAGGGGAAACTCCTCAAGGGTGGAGTGGTAAGCGGACACTCGGCGGTTGGGTTTTTCCTGGCAACGACCATAATGTTCATATCCAAGGACATAGCGCTAGGGATTCTGGCTTTCCTGCTGGCAGTGCTGGTAGCGCAAAGCCGAGTGGAAGGGGGCATACATACCCTTGCGGAAGTAGTATGGGGGGAGTCATGGCGACTGTGGTGGCATGTCTGGTGTACGGAGTCCTATCCCCGGTCCTCGATCTGCATTGAGAGGGTAAGTTCAACAAGTGGACGGAGACCCAAACCGTATCGTGCCGGGGATAATCTTGATTGCGGTGCTCATTCTGCTGAGTGCGTTCTTTGCCGCGGCCGAGATGTCGCTGGTGTCAGTAAGAAAAACACGAATAAAGCAGCTTGTCGAGGAAGGCAACGCTAAGGCCCGCACCGTGCTTGGGCTGATCGAGCATCCTACGAACTTCATGGCCACGGTGCAGATAGGCGTGACGCTGGTCGGGTTCATGGCTTCGGCATTTGCGGCCATCAACATCGCGGAGCCGACGGCTAAGTGGCTTGCTTCACAAGGCGTGGCGGAGAGCACGGCGAAACCCGTCGCCGTGGTCGGCATAACGCTCATCCTCAGCTTGTTCACCCTCGTTTTCGGCGAGATAGGGCCCAAGAGCCTCGCGCTGCAGCATTCGGAGAAGATCGCTCTGAGCGTGGCCGGGACCGTGCGGTTCTTGTCGCTTGTCGGGCTGCCGGCTGTGAAGCTGGTGAGCTTCCTCAGCGATCTGATCGTGAGGCCGTTCGGGGTGCACGTCCGGTTTACCAACCCGATCCTGACCGAGGAAGAGCTCAAGATGCTCGTGCAGGCGGGCGAGGAAGAAGGCGTGATCGAGGAAGAGGAGAAGGAGATGATCCACTCCATCTTCGACTTCACCGACACAGTCGCGCGGCAGGTCATGGTGCCGCGGACCGATATGGACGCCGCGCCGGTCACCAGCACACTCGAAGAGCTTCTGGACGTGATTACCGCATCGGGCCACTCGCGCATCCCGATCTACGAGGACAACGTCGATAACATTCTCGGCGTGGTCCACGCCAAAGACCTGCTGCCCGTGCTGCGACAGGAGAAGCGGACGTTCGATATGGGCGCGGTGATGCGGGAGGCGTATTTCATCCCCGAAACCAAGGACGTGGACGAGCTGCTGGCGGAGTTCAAGCGGGGCAACGTACAGATGGCGATCGTGCGGGATGAATACGGCGGGACGGCGGGGATCGTGACCGTCGAGGACCTGCTGGAAGAGATCGTGGGCGAGATCCGCGATGAGTACGATATCGAGGAGCCGCTGATCCACGTGCTCGATGCGGACCACGCGCTCGTAAGCGCGCGCATGAACGTGGACGACCTCAACGAGCAGATGGAGATGGACATCCCCGAGTCCGAGGAGTATGAGACCATCGGCGGGTTCGTTTTCGACCTGTTCGGCAGGCAGCCGGGCGAGGGGGAGATGATAAGCTGGAGCAACCTCGACTTCGTCGTGCAGACACTCGAGGGCGGCCGGCTGGACAGGATTCAGGTTATCCGCACTGACCGCCCGAAAGAAGAGCCGGAGAACAACGGCTCGAATGGGAAGTCCAAGAGAGACAACGGGTCGAAGGGGTAGGCGCGGTGGATGCTGAATCAAGTTCAGCATGACAAGAGCGGAGGTGTGGGATGAAGCCGTTTGTGCCTGAGATCGTTGAGATGCCGGACTGCAAGGTGGCGACGGTGAGCTCGAAGGGCGATCCGAACGTCGTCGGCGAGCAGATCTTCAAACCGCTGTACGGAGCGGTCTACACCCTCAAGTTCGACCTCAAGAAGCGCGGGCTGGCGACGTTCAAGGTGGCAGGGCTGCGCGCGCGATGGCCGGATGCCCACCTCGTTCCCAAAGACCAGTGGATCGCGCACTGGGCGCTGCCTATCCCCGATGACACCGAGTCCCTGCCGAAGAAGTCACCGGACGACCCCGACGTCGAGATCGCGACGTGGGAATATGGGACGGTCGCGCAGGTGCTGCATCTCGGCCCGTACTCCGAAGAGGGCCCGACGATCGAGGCGCTGCACAAGTTCATCGCCGATAGCGGCTATCGCATCGCCGGTGATCACGAGGAGGAGTACCTCACTTCTCCGAAGGCCAAGGTGATGAAGACGATCATCCGGTGCCGGGTGGAGAAGGCGTGACCTCAACGGCACGTGTCGTTCGTCTGGGATTATGTCACCCCTAACTCGTCTGGGATTTTGTCACGGCTGGTCTTCTCCAGGGGTGATTGGCCGCTGGCTTGGAGATGGTCTTAGGCTTAGTTTCTATGACAGTGGTTTCCTGCTTCTGCGGGTAGCTCTTTGGCGCAGTCCATTGGCATTCCTCAACGTAGCGGCCGTTGATGGCCTGGACCCGGATCGCGGCGGGCGGGATGACCGGAGGGTTTGTCCTGGCGATGCAGATACCCTTGTAGAAGACCTTCAGGCTGCCGTCGAACCTCTGCTGGACTTCGACGAGGCATCCTGAGTAGCTTCTGCTGGCAGGACCCGGCGGGATACGCAGGATCGTGCCAAACAGCGAGATGGTGTTGTCCTTAGCCACGGTGCGCCTGTATTTGAAGCAGAAGGCGGAGTCCCAGTCCAGCGACGTACCGAGCTTTCGCCATACGCTCTCGGGGTCGCCAGCCTTGCGAGAGAAGCGTCTGTTGTGGTCGGTCACGACTCTATCGAGCACTTCGGTGGCTTGCTCCATGTCGGAGGCCTTGGCCAGCCTCAGTTCGCTTACAAGTCGGTCCTGAAACGTGCCCCACAGTCGCTCGACTCGGCCCTTGGCCTGAGGAGAATGGGCAGCGATTTGACGCACACCCAGCTCTTCCATCAGCCGGCCGAACTGCGTCGGCGCACGTTTTCCATCAAGCTCTTCGAGCAGCGTATCGGGCTCGGCGGCGTCTCGCTCAAAGATGCCGTGACGATCGCGGTATACGGTCTCGGGAATCCCATACTTGCTGGCCACCTTTCGCATCAGCAAGAAGTAGCCTTGGGAATCCTCGTGGCCTCGGAACAGAGCTCCCACCACCTTGCTTGTGGCGTCGTCTATGGCGCCTACAAGGCACATCCTGGGGCCTCTGCCCTCCAGCCAGTCGTGGGGGCTGCCGTCGAGCTGTAGCATCGCTCCCTCGTGGTTCCTCCGTTGGCGGCGAGAGCGGTGCTTGGGCGGTCTGCGCGTCTTTGGGCTCGCGTATCCCGCAACCTTGAGAATGCGATCCACCGACGACGGGCATAGCTGTAGACCTTCCACCTCAGTCAGCTTCTCATGGAAGTGGCTGAAGTTGAAGCCGGCATACTTGCCCTTGTAGAGACTCACGACCTGCTCGGCCAGATCCTCCGGCAGAGCATGGCTCGCCGTCGTGCCTCTGCTGCCGTGGGCCAGCCCGGTCGGGCCTTCGGCCCTCAATCTCTTCTTGAGCCGCTGTACCTGGCGTATGCTCAGGCCCAAGGCCTGAGCAACCTGTGCGTTAGTCCGTCCCCCGAGGCCGGTCGTCGCCAGCACCACCGCCCGGCGGTTCTCTTTCTTAGTCAACCCTATTGTCTCCCTGCTCATGCATAGATCATGTCACCCAACCCAGCGGGCAGACAAGGGGGGGGTGACATTTTCTCAGAGGAATTAGGGGGTGACAGATTCCCAGACGAAGGACAGTGACCTCAACGGCACGTGTCGTTCGTCTGGGATTATGTCACCCCTAACTCGTCTGGGATTTTGTCACGGCTGGTCTTCTCCAGGGGTGATTGGCCGCTGGCTTGGAGATGGTCTTAGGCTTAGTTTCTATGACAGTGGTTTCCTGCTTCTGCGGGTAGCTCTTTGGCGCAGTCCATTGGCATTCCTCAACGTAGCGGCCGTTGATGGCCTGGACCCGGATCGCGGCGGGCAGGATGACCGGAGGGTTTGTCCTGGCGATGCAGATACCCTTGTAGAAGACCTTCAGGCTGCCGTCGAACCTCTGCTGGACTTCGACGAGGCATCCTGAGTAGCTTCTGCTGGCAGGACCCGGCGGGATACGCAGGATCGTGCCAAACAGCGAGATGGTGTTGTCCTTAGCCACGGTGCGCCTGTATTTGAAGCAGAAGGCGGAGTCCCAGTCCAGCGACGTACCGAGCTTTCGCCATACGCTCTCGGGGTCGCCAGCCTTGCGAGAGAAGCGTCTGTTGTGGTCGGTCACGACTCTATCGAGCACTTCGGTGGCTTGCTCCATGTTGGAGGCCTTGGCCAGCCTCAGTTCGCTTACAAGTCGGTCCTGAAACGTGCCCCACAGTCGCTCGACTCGGCCCTTGGCCTGAGGAGAATGGGCAGCGATCTGACGCACACCCAGCTCTTCCATCAGCCGGCCGAACTGCGTCGGCGCACGTTTTCCATCAAGCTCTTCGAGCAGCGTATCGGGCTCGGCGGCGTCTCGCTCAAAGATGCCGTGACGATCGCGGTATACGGTCTCGGGAATCCCATACTTGCTGGCCACCTTTCGCATCAGCAAGAAGTAGCCTTGGGAATCCTCGTGGCCTCGGAACAGAGCTCCCACCACCTTGCTTGTGGCGTCGTCTATGGCGCCTACAAGGCACATCCTGGGGCCTCTGCCCTCCAGCCAGTCGTGGGGGCTGCCGTCGAGCTGTAGCATCGCTCCCTCGTGGTTCCTCCGTTGGCGGCGAGAGCGGTGCTTGGGCGGTCTGCGCGTCTTTGGGCTCGCGTATCCCGCAACCTTGAGAATGCGATCCACCGACGACGGGCATAGCTGTAGACCTTCCACCTCAGTCAGCTTCTCATGGAAGTGGCTGAAGTTGAAGCCGGCATACTTGCCCTTGTAGAGACTCACGACCTGCTCGGCCAGATCCTCCGGCAGAGCATGGCTCGCCGTCGTGCCTCTGCTGCCGTGGGCCAGCCCGGTCGGGCCTTCGGCCCTCAATCTCTTCTTGAGCCGCTGTACCTGGCGTATGCTCAGGCCCAAGGCCTGAGCAACCTGTGCGTTAGTCCGTCCCCCGAGGCCGGTCGTCGCCAGCACCACCGCCCGGCGGTTCTCTTTCTTAGTCAACCCTATTTCTCCCTGCTCATGCATCGTCATGTCACCCAACCCAGCGGGCAGACAAGGGGGGGGTGACATTTTCTCAGAGGAATTAGGGGGTGACAGATTCCCAGACGAAGGACAGTGACCTCAACGGCACGTTGACCGGCAGCCGACCTTCTGCTATACTCAGCAGGCAGGAGGGGATCCGCCTTGGGAGATCGAGTCTACGCCGCCATAACCGCCGACATCGTCGGCTCCACGGAATACTACAAGGCCAACGGCAAGCCCCTCCGGCCGAGGCTGCTCAAGGCGTTGGAGAAGGTGAGCGCTCGCCACGCCGGTACCCTGGCGGTGCCGTTTGCGATCACGCTGGGTGACGAGGTCCAGGGACTCGTGGCCGACCCTGCCGACAGTCCTCGCGTGGTCTATGATCTCAGGCTTCAGCTAAGTCCGCTCAAGTGCCGGATCGGAGTGGGCATTGGCTCCATCGTGTCTGAGCTTGCCGAGACAACGGCGCAGATGGAAGGGCTGGCGTTCTCGCTGTCGCGAGAGGCGCTGGATACGGCTGGTTCGCTCAAGTCAGGCTTGACCGTATACCGAGCAAGCGACGAACGCATCGAGAATGTGGCAAACACTGTGTCTCTTCTGATGGACGTCGTCCAGAGCCGCTGGACGGAGAAGCAGTGGGAGGCTGCACGCCTGCGCAGTGAGCTTGTTGGGTTGACGAATGTCGCAAGGGAGCTAGGCATAACTTACCAGGCAGCCGACTATCGCCTGCGCCAAGCGCATTGGCGGGACATCGACAGTGCGGTGAGGTCGCTGGCAGGCGTGATAGGGCAGCTTTCGACTGGAGCAACAACTGATTCAGGTCTATAGACTTGAAAGAGCTCTTTACAAGCCTATAGCCTTGCAAAGAGCTTTCTCAAGGCCAGGGGCTTGAAACGTGGAGGGTGCAATGGCACTGATCGCTGTGAAACTGGCTGCGGCGCATTTCATGAGCATGGGCCTGCGTGCAGCGGCCAGACTGGCAGCTTGAGGGGGCGGACAAACCGCGCGGGCCCTGGCGCGCTGTTGGCGGCGCCGCAGTCTATGCTCTCCTGTTCTTTGGGTTCAGTTGCGCTGGTCACTCGTGGCGGACCGATCTCTATGGCCTGACATGCCTCGTAGTGACGACTGCGGCCGTTCGCATGACAGTGGACATCCTGTGCGTCAGGTTGGCTCGACGTCTGTGGTGGAGCTTCCTGGGCCTGCAGATCGCGGAGGTCTGGGCTCTCTGCGGTGCGAGCGCTCTGGTGCTTAGTCTGCTCGGATTGCCGGAGCCTCGATACGAGTTCGCCGGGTTGATGCGGGATCTCGCAGCGGGGCCGAAGACGTACGCCATTCTGGCAACGTATACCGTCTCGTTGGGGCTGGGCGGGACGCTGGTCAGGATGGTCACCGGCCTGCTTCGAGGCGCCGACAAGCAGCGCCCCGGCATTGATGGCGCGGGAAGCATCATCGGCGTGCTGGAGCGGCTGCTGGTGACCTCGTTCGTGCTGTTCTGGCCGTCGTATGGCGCGGCAGCGATCGGGCTGATCTTCAGTGCGAAGTCCATTGCCCGATTCCCTGAGATGGGAAAGCAAGACGGCACTCATTTTGCCGAGGTACCTACCTCGTCGGCACGCTCACCAGCTTCGCGGTTGCCATCGGCGCGGGCATGATTGCGAGAACCTACCTGCTGTGACACTCGACCCCGCCTTCCTCCCTCGGTCCCACGTTTGATATATCCGGCTGTTTGAAGCCGAGTCTTGAAGGCGGGGGAGTCGGGTTTGAGGCGGAAGTCATCCTTGCTGGGATCGACGAACAGCGGGTCGGCTACGAGGCTGTGCTGGTCGTGGCCGCGTTTGCGCCAATCCTCCAGACTTGCTCCCGAAAACGTGACCGGCCGGCCGCTTGCGTCCCAGTAGAGGTTGTAGTCCATCTTGTAGTTGTCGTCGCCCCAGTTGCTGCCGAGCAGCGCGCCGGTGTCGTAGTAGACGATGTTGCGCTCGAAGGTAAACGATATGTGCGGCTCGTTGCGCGTGCGCTGGAGTTGGTCGTTTGCGGCGAAGGCGAAGATGTTATTGGTGAGGGTGTTTTCCTTGCCGTAGTGCTGGTGGAAGCCGCCGGTCTTGGTGCGGTAGACGACGTTGTCCTCGATCAGGATGCCGGTGCTGCCCTCGTCGGTGTAGATCCCCCACCCGCCGTAGCTGAACGACTGGCAGTCGTGGATGAGGTTGTTGCGCAGGATGGTGCCGGGCGAGACGCCGAGCGTGTAGATTCCGCCGAGGTCGGATAGCACGCCGCGCCCGATGTGGTGGATGTGGTTGGACGCAATGAGGTTATCGATGGCCCCGCTCTCTGCATAACCCCAGCTCCAGCCGACGGAGACGCCGGTGTAGTCGAGATCATGAATGGAGTTGTGGACCACGCGGTTGTGCGGGCTGCCGCCGATCCACACGCCGACAGCGCTCGGGAATATCTTGCCGCCGTCGCATATCTCGCTGTCGGAAACGGTGGTCCTCTCCGAGCCGTGGCCGATCTTGATCCCGCCCGCGCCCACGTCGTGGATCGAACACCGGCGGACGGTGTTGCGGGAGCATCCCGCGCCGAATTCGATGGCGTAAGTGCCGATGTTGGAGATTTCGCAGTGGTCGAGGTCGACGTTGCGCGCGAAGGCGGCGTAGATCGCGCCCGGCACCTCTACGGCCGCCTGGCTGGAGCCGGAGCTGTCCGGCGGCAGGATGTACTGGGTGTGGGCGAAGCGCAGGTTGCGGAAGCCGACATACTCGACGGGCTTCTCGGCGGTGCCGGTGATCCGCACGAGCCGCTCCAACCGCGGCGCAAAGAAGGCGGCCTTGCGCCAGTCCTCGCCGGGCAGGGGATAGTAGTAGAGGCGGCCGTCGGAGCGGTCGAGATACCACTGGCCGGGCGCGTCGAGCGCCTCGAGGACGTTTTCCAGATAGTAGCGGCCGCCCTTGTTGCGGTCGAGGTCGCTTGCGAGCCAGAACCGGCTGGGCTTGGTCAAGTGGACGGTCTGAGTCGATTCATCGACGGACTTGACCGGCATCCGCGACTCTATCCATTTCGTTAACACGACTACGTCCACGTCGGAGAGGTTGCGCCAGGTCGATTCGATCTCGCCGTCGTTGAAGGCGAAGCTGTCCTGGCCCTCGTTCCATTTTTCGCCGAGCGGCGCGGACTTGATGGTATACCAGCCCTGTTTGGGAAGGCGGGTGCGGTCGGCGCGGCTGTCGTTGACGAATAGCTGATCGGGATACCACTTACCCTGCTTGACACCGGGCACGCTCGCGGCGATCACGTCGTGGCCGTTGGCGGTGGCAGGGGCGAAGCCCGTGATCGCTGAACCGCCGCTGATGACGACGCGCTCGACGCCCTTTGCAGTCGTGTACGCTTCGTAGGTGATCGGGCAGTCTTTCGTGCCGGTGTCATCGGACGCAAGCTCGAACGGCTTGTCGAGGAAGTAGGTGCCCGCGCGGAGTTGCACGGTGATCGCGCGCTTGAGACCGCCCTGCTCGGTCTTGATGCGGCGGATGGCGTCGCGCGCGCCGACGAGGGTCGCGAGGGGGCCGTCCGTCGTGGTTTTGTTGGGCGCTGCGAGCTTGCCGGACCACTTGTCGCTGCCGTTCGGCGCGACGTAGAAACGGTCGATGGGGGCCGATTGTGCAGTCGATGCCAAGAGTGCTGTCAATATGATCACGCTCCCGAGGGCTGTCATCTTGTGTCCCTTCGAATGAACTCGAGGCAACGCAGAACGAAGTCCGCCTTCGCGGACTGGGTCTGCACTGCCACGAAGGCATGTTAGTCGGGGAAGGCTTACTGTCCTTCGGCAGGAGTGAGCGGGCCGCGGGCCGAAGTACTGAACGTTATGCGTGGGGCAACTGCCGCGAAAGTGGTAACGACGGTAAGCTGGCTGGTGATCGTGCTGGTGGCACTGCTGGCGCTCGCGGCGCTCGCCATGGTCGGATACGTGGTCTACTACTACGTCGCGCGCGGGTGGCTCGCGCCGGTACGCAGGACCCAGGCCCGCGTAATCCTCAAGCAGGACCGAGAGCACGAAGTCGATGTCCCGAAGAGCCTTGTCGAGGACGAACTGGACATGCTGATCGACACTGTAAGAGTCAAAGCCGGCTGGGACCCGATGTTCACAGTCTACCGCTACTGGGACTACTTCATTACCTTCGCCTTCGACGGCGGCCAGCAGGAGTTCGCGGTCAAGGAGGACCTCTACGCGAGCGTGCACGAGGGCGACGAGGGGCTGCTGGTGTACAAGGGCAACCTCCTCAAACACTTCATCCCCGGCGCGCTGAAGGCGGAGGAGATCTCCCCGACGCATCGACCTGTCTGATCGCCCGATCTTGAAGCTTTCCACTTCTCCACGGGTCTAAGAGGTCGTAGGAACACCTGCTGTGAGGGAGACAAGCATGCTCAGGACTGCAGTCATCATTGTGCTACTGGCCTTGATCGTCGCGGCTTCGTGCGCGGCGCAGGATTCAGGTTCGGGCAACTCGCTGATACCCAAGGGATTTCGTGCCATCGCCACGCCGGACGATTCCGCGATCATACTCATATCGGATCCCACGAACGGGACCGGCAAGGGCCTGTCGTGGCTTGGGATCGGCGGCGCTATCGCCTGTGACGCGGATAACAGCATCATAGTGTGGTCAGGCGGCTGTGCCGCGCCGCCTGCTCCACCGCCGGCAGGGCCGATGCCCATGCCCGTGCCTCCGCCCGCGGGGCCGATGTTCATGCCCGGGCCGCCTCCGGCTCCGCCCGCACCGGTCAATAACCGGCAGTTCCTGTGGCCGGAGGGGATGGAATATGCCGTGCCGTTCGACCTGGAAAACAGCATAATCCTGATGGGCGATGGCGGGTAGCTCGCCGTCAGAGACACCTCCTACAACTGCTTGGTCACCACGTGCGCGATGAGCACGGGCGGGGCGCCGCTGACGTCGAGCGTGCCGCGCGCGGAGGCGTGGTCGCCCTCGGAAAGGCCGTGGCTGGTCGCGAAGACCTGCACCCAGTAGTTGGAGCCGTCGTCGAGCCAGAAGCTGTCCTCATCGATCACGTGGACCGTGCCCCAGACGGTGAAGACGTAGGCGTGGCTGGCCGGTTCGAGGACCGCGTCCGCGAGAGCGCGGTTGTTGAGCCCCAATGAGCGAACCACTGAGTATGAGGCCGCCCACGGCGTGGAGTTGCCCGCGTCGTCCGATGCCACCACTTCGACGTTGTGCAGTCCCAGCCCGGCAGGGGCCGTAAACGATCCGATCCATATATCGCCCTCCGAATGGGCGAGCGGATCGCCATTTGCTGTCACCGACGCAACGCCCACGGCGTCCGTCACCTGCGCGCACACCATCACCGGGTCACCGCTGGATATGAGAGCCGGCACGAACCACACCGAGCTGATGGCTGGAGCGGTCCTGTCGCAGGTGAACTCGGCGGTCGCCTCGGCGCTCTCGTTGCCCGCGGGGTCGACGGCCTTGACGTAGACCGTGTGCACGTCCTCGCTCAGGCCCGCGACGGAGATGGTCTTGGGGCTGGTTTGGACGGCGTAGTCGCCGTCGTCGAGCTTGAGCTTGTAGGTGACGCCGTTCGCATCGGTCGATCCGCCAAAGGTCGCCTGGACGTCGGCGGAGCGGGTGAATTTCGGGGTCAATGGATAGCGTCGGCGCGGTTGGGTCGGTGTTGTCTACAGTGAACGTGCCGCTGGGTCCGACGGCGGGCGCGCCGTTGCCGGCGGTGTCATGCGCGGTGCCGGCGGCTATCGAGATGCCGAGGTCGCCGTCACCGGTAATGCCGGATATCATGACCGTCCGTGCGGTCAGACCCGACCCGCTGACCGTTACGGTTCCGTCGGCCGTGCCGGTCTTGTTCAGCGTGACGTCTTCGGCCGCGAGAGTCACGGCGTCCGCGCCGCCGTAGGTGACCTCGAAGCTCACCGGGCCGCCCGTGGTCATCGACGCGGACGGCGCGTCGATCGATATGGTCGGCGCGACGTTGTCAACCGTGAAGGTCCCGCTCGGGCCCGCGCCGGGACAGCTTCCCGAATCGTTGCTTGCGGTGCCGGATGCTATCGATATGCCGAGCGTGCCGCTGCCGGTGATGCCGGATATCGTTACGGTTCGGGCAGTCAGGTTGGAGCCGCTGACGGTGACGGTTCCGTCGGCGGTGCCGGTCTTGTCGAGAGCTATGTCGCCTTCGGAGAGTGTCACCGAGTGGGCGCCGAAGTAGTTGACGGTATAGCTAACCGGCCCGGCGTTGGTCAGCGCGGTCGAAGGCGCGTCGATGGATATGGTCGGCGGGTCCGGGTCAGGCAGGGACCATTCGGGCGCCCATGCGGAACCCGCGAACGCCGGGTCGATCGTCTGTACGCTCCAGTAGTAGTCCCGAGGCGACAGGCCTGTCAGCGTCCAGGAGCAGTTCTTGCCGACGTTGCCGATCGCCGGAACGCGCCGGCAGCCGGTCGAATAGTCCGCCATGCCGGTGAAGACGTCGCCCGCGCCGGGCGTTGTGCCGACGCGGATGTTGTAAGAAAGCCCCTGCTGAGGGGTCTCGGCGTCCGTCGCGGCGCCCCACGACATTGTCAGGGAGCCGTCCGACCAACTCGCGGCGAGGCCGGCCGGCGCGGAGGGCGCGGTGTTGGCGGTGGCGGTCTGGTTTTGATAGACATAAGTGCAGGGATAGCCGCCGGCCTGCTCGCCCGCCACGACGACATCGATTCTGCCGTCGGCGTCGAAGTCACCCCAGGCGATGCAGGCGTTGGTTATGTCGGCGCCCTCGATGATGTAGCCGGTGAACGTGCCGTCGCCGTTGTTGCGGAAGGCCTTGGGGCAGTCCGTGACGTCCTGGTCGCCGGCGACAGCCAGGTCGATCGTTCCGTCGTTGTCGTAGTCAGCCCAGGCGATGCCGCCCTTGACGCCCGGCAGTCCCAGATCCTGCTCAACGAAGCCTGAGCCGGTGTTGCGACAGACGCGGGTGATCTTGCCGCCGTCGTCCTTGACGCCCGCGAACGCCAGATCGAAGAGGCCGTCGTTGTCATAGTCGCCCCACGCGACGGATGCGAAGCCCACACCGGTAAGTCCAGCCGAAATGTCGGAAAACTGCCCGCCGCCGTCGTTGTGGTAGATCCGCGTGATGCAGCCGCTGCCCGTGTCGCCCGCGATTGCGAGGTCCTGCCGGCCGTCGTTGTCGTAGTCAGCCCAGGCGGCTGAGCACGTGTCCAGACCGGGCAGCGAGACCGACGTGTTCTCCGCGAACGTGCCGCCACCGTTGTTGTGGTAGAGCTTCGCGATCCGGTCCGATGCCGAGTCGCCCGCGACAAGCAGGTCTAGGCGGCCGTCGTTGTCGTAGTCCGCCCAGGCGAGGCAGCCCTTTGTGACGCCGGGGAGGCCCGCGGCGCTGTCCAGCGAGAACGAGCTCCCGGTGCAGTGGTAGAGCTTGGTCACGTAGGCGGAGCCGGTGTCGCCCGCGAGGACGAGATCGAGGCGGCCATCGTTATCATAGTCGCCCCAGGCGAGCGCCGCGTCCTGCACGCCCGTCAGAGAGGCCTTGATGTCGCTGAAGTTCGATGCGCCGTCGCCCCGAAAGACCCGCGATACCGGCCCGAGCACCGCCGGGCTGGTCGTGGTGCCGTAACCCGCCAGCGCGACGTCCAGTGTGCTTGTATTGTTATAGTCGCCCCAGGCCGCCGATCCGCGCGAGGCGGCGTAGTAGGAGAGGGCCGTCGCCAGGTGGCCGCTGAATATGAGAGGCGAGCCGACGAAGTCCCGGTCTGAGACGTCCGTTGTCAGGTCCGTGTAGTCGTAGTGGAGCGGGCTGAACTGAAACATGCCCTCCGGGCCGACCATGCCGGTGTAGGGGGCGGTGACGGTGAGCGAGTAGGCGCCGTCGACGCCGGTGCCGGCGGACCCCCCGCCGTTGCTGGCTCGCATAGTGATGCCGCTCATGCCGACGCCGCTTACGTCTCTCACGTGGCCGGAGATGGTCACGGCCATACACGAACCGCACGCGACCGCAATCAGCGCCGCGTGCAACATGAACCGGACGGTCTTTGTGTTCGACACCTGCTACCTCGCAGGCACATCCAAACGATCGGCGTCTGGACGCTGAAACGAGTTCAGCATGACATGCTGCGGATGTGCTTCTACGTGCAGTCTACCATGCCAGGGCGGCTAACAGGCACAAAGGGAATGCATGTCGGCGCAAAACCGGTAATTGTACGGGGACGACGGATGCCGGGCGCGCTAGTCGAGCTTCGTCGTCACGTGCGCGGTGAGTACGGGTGGATTCGTGCTGGAATCGAGGTCGCCGCGGGCTGAGGCGAGGTCGCCGTCCGCCAGTCCGTGGCCGGTCGCGAGTACCTGGATGGGCCGGCCGGCGCCGTCGTCGAGCACGAAACTGTCGGGGGCGCTGTCCGACACCTTGCCCCAGACCGCGAACAGAAAGCTGCCGGACGCGGACACCATGATCGGCTGGCCGGCGCTGCGGTTGCTGATTCCGAAGCAGCGCACGGTTGAATAGGAGGCGGACGAGTTGGCGGAATTGTGGACCGCGTCGGCGGCCGCGATGGCAACAGAGTGCGATCCGAGCTGCGCCGGGGCGGTCAGGGTCGCGGTCCAGAGGCTGCCGGTCGAGTGCACGAGCGGGGCGCCGTCTGCCGTGACTGACGTGACCCCGACGTTGTCGGTGGCCTCGACTGTCACCTGCACGGACTCCCCGGCAGCCACCTTCGCGGGACTCAAATCGACGTGTGTGATGACGGGCGCCGTGGTGTCGGACGCATGCCGTGCAGTGATGGCCAGTCCGATGCCCTTCGATGCCACGGCCACTGCCGGATCGTTGGTCATGACGGCCGCGACGTTGTTGAACGGGATTCTGAAGCGGCGCGTCCATTGGGCCGCTGCTCACGCCGGCAGGGTAGTTCCATGACGTGCCGATGGGGTAAGTTCCGGTGGGATCACGCACTATAGAGGCGACGTATTCGTGAGCAATTCCGTCGATCGCGGGCGGAGGGGCGAGGTCCGGATCGGCGTAGATCAACAGAAGAAGGCTGCTGCCTGCGGGGAAGTCGGTTCCGGCATACGCGAATACGGTCCATGTCCTGGATTCGGAGGTTGTGAGCGGCGGACCGTATTGGAGCATGAAGTAGGGTGAAGCGCATCCCACTTCCGGCGCGTAGGAGAGCGCGGTCGCGCAACTGGGATCGGACGGCTGGAAGGGCAGCTTGCGGCCGTCGCAGCCGCTGGTCGCGCCCTCCATCGTGCCTATGGTCGCCGCCCAGCCGGAGTTCGAGTAGTACTCGTCGCCGGCCGCAATGTTGAGGTCCCAGTCGCTGGCCGGCTGGCAAGCGGCCGTTCCGATCAGCCCGACAAACGCGGCTAACGCGATAAGGAAACCTCGGCCACATATACGCATCGTTCCCACCCTTTGTGTGCAATACGTGCTCGACGGTTCCCCTGCCAGTCTACCACATTGTACCCATCTATAAACACTGTTGGGGTGGATGAACGAGTTCATTTCTCCGGGAGACTTGTCGTAGGAGGCGTTTCCAAACGCCGATTCTGCGGGCACAACGCCTGGGCATTCGGGCTTTGGAAAACCCTCCTACAGCGGTGCAATTCCCGGAGAACTGAACTCATTCGGGTGGATTGAGTGGAAAGGCCGCTACTCCGCCTCGGGATAGCTGCCCAGGACGCGGACGAAGAGCGCCATGCCGGCCAGTTCTTCGAGCGCGGCCTGGATGTTGTCGTCGGCCTCGTGGCCCTGGACGTCGACGAAGAAGATGTATTCCCACGGCATTTGTTTGGTGGGGCGGGACTCGATCATGGTCATGTTGATGCCGTGGCTGTCGAAGACCTTGAGGGAGTGGTAGAGCGAGCCGGCTTTGTGGGGGACGGCGTAGACGATGGAGGTCTTGTCCTTGCCGGACGGGTTGGGCTTGGAGTAGCCGACGACGAGGAAGCGGGTCTTGTTGTAGGGGTTGTCCTCGATGCCTTCTTCGAGGATGTTGAGGTTGTATTCCTTGGCGGCGAGCGCGGTCGCGATGGCGGCGGAGCTGGGATAGCCCTCGCACATCTTTGCAGCCTTGGACGTGCTCGATACCTCCAGTGTCTCCACGCCGGGCATGTGGTTTGCCAGCCAGTTGCGGCACTGGGCGAACACGGTTCCGATAGAATAGACGCGCTTGATCTGACTGATGTCGTCGCCGCTGGAGAGTATGTTGTGCGTGATTGGGGCGTAGATCTCCGCGCAGATGCGCAGGTCCGAGAGCAGGAACATATCGAGCGTGTGGTTTATGACGCCCTCGGTCGAGTTCTCGACCGGCACCACGCCGTAGTTGGTCTCCTTGTGCTCGACTGCATTGAAAACGTCCGGGATCATGTTACAGGCGACGAAGTCGGTGGAATCCCCGAACTTGAGTATGCTGGCGATGTGGGTATTGGACCCGGCAGGTCCGAAATAGGCGACGGATATCGGCTTTTCGAGCGCGCGGCAGGCCGAAATGATCTCGCGGAAGATGGCGCTCATGGTCTTGTCGGCGAGCGGGCCCTTGTTGTTGCGCAGGACACCGTTCAGTACCTGCACCTCACGCTCCGGCGCGAAGATGCTCTTGGAGCCTTTAGATTTCATGTTGCCGATGTCGGCGGCGCACTCGGCGCGCTTGTTTATCATCTCGACAAGCTGCTTGTCGATGCTATCGATCTGTGCCCGGAGTTCGGATATGTCCATGGGAGTCGTCAGTCCTCAGTTGTCAGCTATGACGGTGTCTTAAGATACATTGTACGTCCGAGAGGTGATTCCCTTCGGCGGGCGAACATTCCGGCGGTTTGCACAGTCGAACAGGCAGCAGACTGACGCGGAGGTGCGCTCATGAAGCTGCGGTTGGTGCTTCTGACGTTGGTATTTCTCGTGATCCTGGCAAGGGCGGCGCGGGCAAACCCGTCGCCGGGCCCGACGGAGTAACGTGCTCTCGGCCTACTGGTTCATCAAGACTCTACCCCTCAACTACGCCGTGGACCTTCTCGCGCTCGGAGCCGCGCTGCTTGTTACCGCACAGTTGCCGGGCGCCTCGTGGAAACTGCTGCCCATCTACAATATCCCGGTCGTGGCGGTCGGCTATCTGTCGGACTACCTGGGAGGCAGTATCACCGAGGTGGGCAGTTTCGTGCCGGGCACGGTTGTCTCGGCCAAGGACCCCCTCATCAGCGGCCTGGCCGACGGCTACGGCGACTACTTCAACTACAGCCTCTCGCCCGGCGCCGCGGCGGCGATGCTGTTCCTGACGACGCTGTTCATCTTTGCGTTCAACCTGGCGATCATAGCCGGAATTCTGCGCGTTAACGAGGCTGATTCGTATAGGCGGCTCGGGCTCGCGGCGGGGATAGTGGCGGTCGTGACGACGCCATACTTCTCCGTCAACAAGGAGGTCGCCTGGACGCGGATCATACCCCTGTTGATGTTCACGGCGGGGGTTGGCGTGTGGCTGGCAGCGCGCAAGGTGGTGAACCAGAGGACCGGCAAGCCGCGGCAAGACCTGCCCCGGCGCGCTTGAGCCGGGCAGGAATGCCGGCTGCGGGCGCGAAGAAGGATGTGTTGGCCGGGCATTGTGCCGGTCCCCTGGGGGGTATGCATGCGACTCGCTGCTGCAATCATCCTGGCCGTGGTGGTCTGCGGGGCTGCTGGGGCGTCGGATCTCGTTCCTACTGTCACGAACTCCGGTTTCGAGGAGGGCGCCGCCGGGTGGAACTGGCAGGTAATGGGCGGGGCGCAGGCCTCGTTTGAGATCAGTGCGGGCAATCCGCACACCGGCAAGTACTGCGTCGTCTTCCACAATGGCTCCGGGCTTGCGCCGAACGTCTATGGAAGGTTCTCCACTGGCGTCAGCGTCATACCGTCCGCGGAATATGAGCTGAGCTGCTGGGTTCGCGGGGAGGATGTGGGAGCCGGGCCGGGATCGAGCCACCTCACGGACTGGAACTCCTACATGCTCGACCTGCCCAGCGGCGCCTACGGCTGGCAGCGCGTCTCGACGGTCTTCACGACCAAGCCGGGGCAGAACGGGCTGAACCTCGGCATCAACATCACGAATAAGTGCAAGACGCTCGCGATCGACGACGTTGTACTCAAACCGCTGGGCGGGCAACTTCAGGGCGACGGCCTCAGCGGAATCATACTCACCAACCCGACCGTGATCGGCCACGACTCGACCGTCTCTGTCTGCGTGCTGCTGGAGTGCTCGAATAAGAACGCCGTTGCCATCGAGAGCGGCGTAACCGGCGAAGGCAGCAAGATCGCGTCGAAACGCAGCGCGCTGACGCAGGGGCAGAACAGGATCGAGTGGGAGTGGAACACAGGCAAGGCGCCGTTCGGCAAATACACGTGCGCGGTCCGCGTGGTGGACGGCAAAGGCGAGATCCTCGCGAGCGGATCGACGACGACGGATGTGGTGGACTCCCCGGTTTTCGCCGATATCGACAAGGTCGAGGCGCGCAAGCGGGAGTTCGATTCGCTCTACAAGCAGTGCCAGGCCCGCAAGATCAACCTGGCCTATCCAACCGCCGCAAAGACGATGCTGGAGCAGTTCATTCCACTCGCGCGCGAGGACGTGCGCAAGGGATTCGAATACCGCGCGAAGTATGCCGTGACCGATTTCAACCGCTCGCTGGACGAGGGCATCGCGCAGATGAAGGCGTATCTCGCCGACCCGACGACCGCGCCCGTTACGAGGCGGTATCAGACGGGAAAAGTCGCCATCGATGGTGTCAGCTTTGTCGGGGACCGCAAGGATTCCAACGGCAAGAACGACATCGGGCCGCTCTTCTTCTGCGGCTACGGGCACTTCAGCCGGGCTCGGATAGATATGCCGCTGTGGCCCGGCTACGGCGTGAACATCATTCAGGCCGCCGAATTCGGCCCGGCGCAGGTCTTTCCCGAGGAAGGCAAAGTGGACCTGACCCAGGTCAAGACGCTGATCAACACACTCGACGAGGCCGCGAAGCGTAACGTACGCGTCGATTGGCTGCTTTCCCCACACTACTTCCCCGCCTGGGCGATGCAGAAGTATCCTCAGCTCGGCAAGGGCGGCGGCGGGTTCTTCGGATTCTGCGTGGACGATCCGGCGGCAAAGGCGATCATCGAGAAGTTCATCCGCCTGGTCGTGCCGATGATCAAGGACAAGCCCGCACTGAACAGCATCTGCCTCTCGAACGAGCCGGTTTTCAACAACGTTGCCAACTGCGACAACACCAAGCAGACCTGGATCGACTACCTTACGCGCAAACATGGTGACATCGAGACCCTCAACAGACGATACGGCACAAACTACGCCTCGTTTGCCGACGTGCCCTATTCGGGCGATCCGCAGGCTTACGACTGGATCGTCTGCGATCAGGAGCGGTTCGCGGAGTGGCATAAGTGGATGGCCGACGTCATCCACGAGATCGCGCCGAATGTGCCGACGCACGCCAAGGTCATGTCAACTTACCTCAACCCCGGCTGCGTGAGCTTCGCCACGGACCCGGAGCTTTTCGGTCAATCGCTGGAGATCAACGGCAACGACTGCTACTCGTTCCCGACCGGCAATCCCGCCTGGCCGATGGACAACTGGCTGGTCGCGATGTGCTATGACATGCAGCGGTCGTTCGCGAACAAGCCCGTGTTCAATTCGGAGAACCACATCGCGCCGGACGGCTCCACCTACTACATCCCGCCGGACAATTTCCGCACGTCGCTGTGGCTGGGTGCGCTCCACGGCCAGGGCGCGACGACGATCTGGGTGTGGGAGCGGGCGTTTGACAACAGCAACGGCTTCATCGGCAGCGTCTTCGAGCGGCCCGGCTGCGCGGAGGCCGTGGGCGCAACCTGTCTCGATCTCAACCGATTCGCCGGCGAGATGACCGCGCTGGAGAACGTGAAGGCGCCGGTCGCGATCATCTACTCCAACTCTTCGATGATCCGCTGCGGCAATCAACACGCGGGCGCCGTCCAGCGGGTCTATCAGGCGCTGGCCTTCTGCGGGGTCAAGATAGATTTCATAAGCGAAAAGCAGCTTGCGGCGGGAAAGGGCGCGCAGTATAAGCTGATCATCGCGCCGCAGGTCGAGGTCATCACCGACGCGGCCGCTGCAGGCATTGCCGCGCTGCCGGAGTCGACCCGCCTGCTTGTGCTCAACGAGTGCTTCACGCGCAACGAATACGGCAAGAACCGCTCGGATGAGGCCATCAAGCAGCTTCGGGCCAAGGGCGCACCTCTTACTGACGGCGACCCGGCGAAGGTGCTGTGGCCGGCGCTTCGCAGGGAACTGGAATCGGTCGGCGGGCTGTCGGGGTACTCCGTCGTCGATGCGAAGACCGGGGAACCGATATGGGGCGTGGACTGGCTGCCGGCGAGTGTGGGAGGCCGGACGGTGATGAGTATCGTCAACTACAAGGGCGAGCCGGTCGATGTGAAGATACTCCGGCGGGGCAGTGAGGTTACGGCAACCGACCTGCTCAGCCTCGGCGGCCGCGAGCGGGTCTCAACGGTGAAGTCGCTGACACCGGTGCTGGCCTCGTTGTAGGAGGGGTTTCCAGACCCCGAACGCACAGGCGTTCGTTCGAGGCATTCCTGCCTCGAACCCCTATGGAAGCACGGCCTACGGGCGCCGCCGTTCGATACAGCCCACAAACCGGGCTTACTCACGGCTAGCGGGATCGACTTTCGGAGGACTGGCAAACACCCTACACCTTCTCCGGATCCCCGGCGAAGTCGAGTGAGGGGTAGTCGGCGATGGTGTGGACGGGGTGCTCGATCTCGGATCCCCAGCGGGGGTTCTTGGAGGACATATCGACGGTATACGTGCGGCCCGCGACCGCGTCCGGCTCGTAGCCGAGGTAGGTCATTATGTAGCGGGAGATCCACTTCTCCAGCTTCAGCACGGTAAGCTTGCGCCTCAGTCGGCCCTGCATGTCGCGGTTCAATATCGAGGGGATCGTGTTGGTGGTAACGATCTCGTCAACCACCGGTGTCGCCAGCGTCTCGCGCACCTCCGGCGAGGAGTAGAAGTGCGTGACGAAGAACACCACCCGCCCCGCGCCCGCCTCTTTGAGAAGCCGGCAGCATTCGCGGATGGTATTGCCGGTGCGGACCATGTCATCGAACACGATCACGTCCTTGCCCTTGATCGCCTCGACCGGGCACGGCGACTCCGGCGATATGATGCTGGAGACGGTGCGCTCGTCTGTGCGCTGCTTGGCAAAGAACAGCAGGCCGGCCGAATCGGAGTCGAGGTATTCATAGACCTGAGTGGCGAACTCGCGCGCCCCCGCGTCCGGCGCGCAGACCAGCAGCCCCGCGCCCGAGAAGAGGCTCGGGGTGACGTCGGAGTTGCGGATGTAGTGGGCGAAGACCTCGGCCGGATTCAGGTTCAGGAAGTCGCCCTGCATGACCTCTCTGAAGAGCTTCTTTACCGAGGTCGAGTGATTGTGGACGGTGATCACCGCGTCAACACCCGCCAGAGCCAGCGCCTGAGCGTAGAACCGGCTCGTGAACGGCTGCCCGTCGAACTTCTTGTAATCAGCGGTGTCGCGCCGCCAGCCGACTTCGCCGTGTTCGGAACGCGGTCCCCGATCCTGCGCGGAGAAGAACAAGTCCGGCTCGACGAGCACGACATTGCCCGCGCCGTTGTCCTTGGCCGCGCGCGCCACGAGCATGTTGCGCAGGGCAAGCTCGTTGCGGGTGAGCGTATTCGAGGCTGTAGAGACCATTACGACGGTGCACCCGCCGAGTTTGCGGCCGATGTTGGCCATGTCGGACTCGTCGGAGATGAAGCGGGGGCAGAATTCGGTATTGGCGAACGTCTTGAGGGAGATGACATCTGCCACGTCCGTTAGCTGGCCGCAGAAAACGCTGATGTCGATGGCAAACGGATCATCCGATTCCGTTCCGGTTATGAGCACTGGATTGCTGCCGGTGAGCATAGTCGGTTCTCTCCCTCTTCTTTGAGTCGAAAGTCCAGAGTCGAAAGCTGAAAGTCAGAAAGACCTGCGCCTGCGGAACGTGAAGTAGACTCGGCCCGCAAGCTTCCGTGCCAGCCTTGGCAAGAGCCGCAGTCGCAGCCCCATCGGCGCGGTCTTCCAGTACCGCCATATCAGAGCCGTGAGCAGCCTGTTATCATTCAGGCGGTCAACGGCGTAGTTGATGTTCGATTCGTGCAGCCGGTAGCGCGCGAGCGTTTCGGGCAGGTGCACGACCGGCGCTTGCATCAGTATCTTCAGCCACGCGTCGAAGTCATCGCACGTCGAGTAACGGCTGTCGAAGCCGCCGATGTCGAGCATCGCCTGCTTCCTCACGAGGACAGCGGTCGCGGTGATCGTGAAGTTGCCGTGCGATACGAACCAGTAGAAGCTCGGCCTTCCAGGTATGATACTCTGATCTATGTTCAGACGGTTCGCGTGCGGCCCGAAAACCTCGACGTCGCAAAAAACCATCGCCGCGTCCGGGTTCGCATCGAGCGTCTCGATCTGCCGCCGCAGCTTTTCGGGAAGCCAGAGGTCGTCGTGATCGCAGAACGCGATCAGATCGCCCCGCGCCGCTCGCACCCCCACATTGCGAGACTCCGCATGCCCGACGTTGCGCTCGTTGCGCAGCAGCCGCGCGTCCGGCAGGCCGTCGATCGACTCCACCAGCGGGGCAACGTCTCTCGGCGAGCAATCGTCCACGATGACCGTCTCAAAGTCCCGAAACGTCTGCGCCGCGATCGAGCCAAGCGTCTCTCGCAGGAACACCTCGTGCTCCTCCGACGAGCAGTATACCGGCACAACGACTGTAACCTTCGGCATCTGACTTTCTTATTGTAGCGCAAAAACGGCTGAGATGGAACCGCGGGAAGATGCTTCGGAAGGCTTTTTGCACCGAAGCATCTTTCCGCCGACCGAGAAATGCTTCGGGGTAAAAGACCTCCCGAACCATACCTCTCCCGTGAAACCCGCAATTGTGACAGGCGGCCGTGGCACGGTTTTTGAACTTACTCTCAATGACAGCCCAGAGGAAAGGGAAGCCAATGAAGTTGAGAGTAAGCACGGAAAGCCTGATACTGGTTGCGATCTGCCTGGCCGACATGTTCGCTACTCTCTTCTTCGTGATGCATGGCTGCGCTGTGGAGCAGAACCCGTTGATGGCGGCGTGTCTGCAACACAGCCCGATGTTGTTTGTGCTGGTGAAGGTGGCTAGTTTTGTGCCCTTTGTTGTGGCGGTGGAGTACTACCGCCGAAGAAACGCTCCGTTTGCGCGGTTGGCGTGTCGCAGTGCAATCGCCCTGTATCTGGTGACGTTCGTAGTGCTGACCGTCCATACGAATCTTATATAGCTTGCCTTCTTGTTCCCTGCCCGCTCCCAAGTGACCGGCCCGGCCCCCGACACCGGGCCGGTTACGCATTCAACCCCCAGAACGGAATCACGAGTTGCGAATCACGAGTTACGGATTGCCATTCGTAACCCGCAATTCGCTATCTGCTGTGGTCCTTGGCGCAGCCGCGACTTCGCAAGAGAAGGTAATCCCGGCGCTCTGGCGAACCCATTTGATGAGGCTGGTCGGACATCTAACGCCGGACCTCGGACTTCGAAGTGAGGAGACGCTATGCCCGGAGTCAGCACGAGCGAAGAAAAGAACTTCTACATTGATGTTCCGCAGACAAGCGACGTGTTCCCGCTCAAGGGCTGCAACAACCTGGACTGGGGCCTGAAGAACAGGCTGTCGCAGATATTCTCGGCCGAGACCGGCAAAACGGTCATGCTCGCGATCGACCACGGCTACTTCCAGGGCCCGACAACCGGCCTGGAGCGGGTGGACGTCAACATCGTCCCGCTGCTGCCATACGCCGATACGCTGATGCTCACGCGCGGGATTCTGCGGTCGATCATCCCGCCGAGTTACACGCGCGGCATCGTCCTGCGCGCGTCGGGCGGCCCCAGCATCCTCAAGGAGCTCTCCAACGAGCAGATCGCAATCGACATCGAGGAGGCCATCCGGCTCAACGTCGCGGCGATGGCGGTGCAGGTGTTCGTGGGCGGCGAGTATGAGACGCAGTCGATCCACAACCTCACCCGGCTGGTCGATATGGGCAATCGCTACGGCATAGCCACACTCGGCGTCACCGCGGTCGGCAAGGAGATGGTGCGGGACGCGCAATATATGCGCCTGGCGACCCGCATCTGCGCGGAGTTGGGCGCGACCTACGTCAAGACCTACTACGTCGAGGAGGACTTCGACACCGTGACCGCCGCGTGCCCGGTGCCGATCGTCATCGCGGGCGGCAAGAAGCTGCCGGAGCTCGACGCGCTCAAGATGGCCTACAATGCGATCCAGCAGGGCGCGGCGGGCGTGGATATGGGGCGAAACATCTTCCAGGCGGAAGCTCCTATTCCTATGATCCAGGCGGTGCGGAAGGTGGTGCACGAAAACGCCAAGCCTGAGGAAGCTCACGATTTCTACAAGTCGGAGATCAGCAGGCTGAAGCGAGAGTAAGGATTCGGGCAATATCGAGGAGGTATTATGAGAAGGCTTATACTGATTGGACTGGCGCTTGCGTTTGCGGCGACGGCTGCGGGGGCGGTGGTGCGGCCCGCGGGGATGTTCTCGGACAACGCGGTGCTGCAGCGCGGGATGCCGATTCCCGTATGGGGAACTGCCGACGACGGCGAGAAGGTGACGGTGAAGATCGGCGACCAGGAGGTCAGCACCGTCGCCAAGGACGGCAAGTGGATGGTGCGGCTTGCGCCGATGCAGGCCGGCGGGCCGTATACTATGACCGTGTCCGGCGCCAACACGATCACGTTCTCGAACGTGCTCGTGGGCGAAGTGTGGATCTGCAGCGGGCAGTCGAACATGCAGTTCGGGCTGCAAGGCGCAAGCAACGGCGCGGAAGCGATCGCGGCGGCCACCGACAGCAGCATACGGCTGTATACGGTGCCGAGGAAGACCTCGTATGCGCCGCTGGACGACGTGACGGCAAGCTGGCAGGTGTGCACTCCCGAGACCGTGCCGGGATTCACGGCGGTCGGCTATTTCTTCGGCCGCGATCTGCGCAAGGCGCTCGGGGTGCCGATTGGGTTGATCAACTCCAGTTGGGGCGGGACGTTCGCGGAAGCGTGGACCAGTCCTGAAGGCTTCAAGTCGCTGCCGGACTATGCGCCGTGGATCGCCGACGAGAACGCCAAGAAGGCCGATGGCCCGAACCATCCGTCGGTGCTGTATAACGCGATGATCAACCCGCTTGTGCCTTACGCGTTCAAGGGCGCGATCTGGTATCAGGGCGAGTCCAACGCGGGCCGGGCGTATAAGTACCGCACACTGTTCCCGACCATGATAAAGAGCTGGCGGGACGCGTGGGGCGAGGGTGATTTCCCGTTCCTGTTCGTCCAGCTCGCGCCATACATGAAGATCAGGGCCGAGCCGCAGGAGAGCGCCTGGGCGGAGCTCAGGGAAGCTCAGCTCCTTACGACAAAGACCTGCCCCAAGACCGGGATGGCCGTCATCACCGACGTCGGCAACCCGAGCAACATCCATCCTAAGCACAAGGAGCCGGTCGGAGCGAGGCTGGCGATTGCAGCCGAGAAGATCGCATACGGGGAGAATATCGTCGCCTCCGGACCGGTCTACAAGGGCATGAAGGTCTGGGGCCCCGAGATCACGCTGTATTTCGACAACGTCGGCGGCGGGCTGGTGGCCAAGGGCGGCGAGCTTGACCGGCTTTGCGATTGCGGGCGAGGACCACAAGTTCGTCAACGCCGTCGCGAAGATCGTGGACGGCAATAAGGTCGTAGTCAGCAGCCCGAAGATCGATAACCCGGTGGCGGTGCGCTACGGCTGGGCGGACTGCCCGGTGGTGAACCTTTGGAACAAGGAAGACCTGCCGGCATCGCCGTTCCGCACGGACGATTTCCCGATGGTGACGGCGGGGAAGTAGGCAGTCAACAGTTCACATGACAGTAGGGCCGGGATCTCGCGATCCCGGCCCTGCGTGCATGTCCTGGCAATAATACCAGGTTTCCCGGCAACCGCACGCTCAGTTCCCCGAAATGCCACTTGACAGGTTCGGCAAGGCACAGTATACAGTACTAAAGCTTCTCAAGTTCACACTATTGTCTCTGTGCATCGGGCCGAAAGCGGGCCGTAGAGCTCCGCGAGGCCCAGCCACAACACTCTGGAGGAAACGGATGAATAAGGTATTTGCAGTAGCAGCGGCGCTTGCGTTACTGATCCCGGGCGGTATCGCTCAGGCGGACGTGTTCGACCTGGGCACGGACCCGGCGCCGGTCTTCACGAACCTGGAGACGGTCGCGGTGGGTGATCCGGGGAATTCCGGGGAGCTTTCAGGCGCTGGAGCTGGGGGTTACGGCCCCGACAGAATCTGCGGCTCGGTGGGCTATAACTACAAGATAGGCAAGTATGAAGTCACCGCAAAGCAGTATACCGACTTCCTGAACAAAGTGGCCAAGATCGATCCCTACGGGCTGTATGCCACTGATATGTGGAACAGTAACGGCTGCGGGATAGAGCGCACGGGTCCTTCAGACAACTTCAGTTATAGCGTGGCGAACGACTATGCGAACAGGCCCGTGAATTGGGTGACCTATTGGGACTGCTGCCGATTCGTCAACTGGCTGCATAACGGCCAGCCGACGGGATTTCAGGATGCCTCCACAACGGAACGCGGAGTGTACACTCTGGACGGCTACATGGGCATTGGTGGCCGCACCATCCAGCGCAATGCCGGATGGAAGTGGGCAGTGACCAGCGAAGATGAGTGGTATAAGGCTGCGTACTATAGAGGCGGCGGAACCAGCGCGGGCTACTGGGATTATGCCACGAGCAGCAGCGCGGCCCCGGGTCGTGACATGGCCGACGGCTCAGGCAACAACGCGAACTATGAAACTACAGACTACCTGATCGGCAGTCCGTACTACCGCACCGAGGTCGGCGAGTTCCAGAACTCCGACAGCCCTTACGGCACATTCGACCAGTGTGGCAACATCTGGGAGTGGAACGAGGGTCTGATATTCGACACAAACGATTTTCGCGGCCTGCGCGGCGGTGCGTTTACCAGCTATCTCACCACCCTCCAAGCATCGTTCCGCTACAACCTCACCCCGAAGGACGCGAGAAGCTTTGTCGGGTTCCGTGTCTCCGAAGTTGTTCCCGCGTACGGAATCAGCAACCGCGCCGCGCATCACCCCATCATTTCCACCGCTGCCGCCAGGTTCAACTTCAAAGTGTGGGGCGAGGTGACGAATCTGGTTAGTGGTAACTCATTCACCGTTGATGACGGTTCCGGCGCGCCTGTAGACGTGGTCGCTCCCGGATTCAGCGGCATCCAGAATGGAGACTACGCGTCCGCTCAAGGCGGGCTCTCCGGCGAAGGCCCGAGCCGCGTGTTGAACGCTCAAGCGTCGGATGTTGTGAAGCTGGACTAGAGGGTTCGGCGTTCCCAAAGCTGCTGAGTCGAAGCGAACGGCGACACCTCCGCCACTTCGCCCAATCCCAGTTGCGCCCACGTCGAATCGCAGCCGAAGCGGAGTAGGGGCTGTGCCTATCCAGGTGATAATACCGGCTTTTCGGCAGCCGCACGCTCAGTTGCCCAAAATGCCACTTGACACACTCACGCAGGCAGCACACAATGCTAGAGGTCTTACAGTTGATGCTGTTATCTCTGCATCGGGCCATAGGCGGGCAGCAGACTCCGCGCGGCCAAACCACAACACTCTGGAGAGAAGAAGATGAAGAAGGTAGTCGCAGTAACGGCGGCGCTCGCGCTGCTGGGTCTAGGTGTCGCCGCTCGGGCGAATGTATTCGATCTCGGCGAGGGATACACGAACCTGGAAACAGTTGCGGTGGGGGATCGGGGGAATTCCGGGGAGCTCTCAGGCGTTGGAGCTGGGGGTTACGGCCACGACAGAATCTGCGGCTCGGTGGGCTACAACTACCGCATCGGCAAATATGAAGTGACCGCCAAGCAGTACACCGAGTTCCTGAACAACAAAGCCAAGTGTGACGGTGACCCTTATGGGCTGTACAGCACGCTAATGGGCGATCCGTTTAGTTATTGGGGCTGCAACATCCAGCGCAGCGGGGGCGGCACAGTGGCCAACCCCTACGTATACACTGTGGCTGACGACTGGGCGAACAGGCCCGTGAACTACGTGAGCTTCTGGGATGCTTGCCGGTTTGCCAACTGGCTCTGCAACGGCCAGGGCAACGGCGACACTGAGACCGGCGCATACACACTGGGCGGCTACAACGGCAATGATGGCCACTATGTCCAGCGCAACGCCGGATGGAAATGGGCTGTGACCAGCGAGGACGAGTGGTATAAGGCTGCGTACTACAAGGGCGGCGGAACCAATGCCGGATATTGGGACTATGCCACCAGGAGCTATACCGCGCCGAGCAACGTGGGTTCCGACGGCTACACCGACCCCGGCAACCATGCCAACTACTACGTCAATGGCTACACTATCGGCAGCCCCTATTACCGAACCTGCGTCGGTGAGTTCGAGAACTCGGCGAGCGCCTACGGCACGTTCGACCAGGGCGGCAATGTTTGGGAGTGGAACGAGGACACAGCGGCCGACGCCCAACGCGGCCTGCGCGGGGGTTCGTTTATCAGCGACCTCTACATCGTCAACACCCTGCACGCATCGTTGCGCTACGACTACGACCCGACGATCGAGAACTCCGACATCGGGTTCCGCGTTTCCTCTGTTCCTGGGCCCGCGTACGGAATCAGCAACCGCGCCGCGCATCACCCCATCACTTCCACCGCTGCCGCCAGGTTCAACTTCAAAGTGTGGGGCGAGGTGACGAATCTGGTCAGTGGCAGCTCATTCACCGTTGATGACGGTTCCGGCGCGCCTGTAGACGTGGTCGCTCCCGGATTCAGCGGCATCCAGAATGGAGACTACGCGTCCGCTCAAGGCGGGCTCTCCGGCGAAGGCCCGAGCCGCGTGTTGAACGCTCAAGCGTCTGATGTTGTGAAGCTGGACTAGAGGGTTCCTGAGAGACGCAGCTCCTCACCTGACGAGCACCGTCGCCAGGCCGTTCGCGGGGATGGGGATTGTGACCCTGCCGCGCGGATATGGGCAGCCTCTTGCCCACGACCTCCACCAGATTGCACGCGTACGCCTCCCTGAAATCCCCGGACGGCAGCTTGAGCGAGGCGGTAGTTTTCGCGCCTCCGACCTCGCGGAGACGGATGATCAGCCCCTTGCCGGATTCGGCCTGCTTGACTGCCTGGACTGTGACGTTTGGCGGGGATACGGAGCACAGGGTCCCGCCGGGGCGACTGCCTACTCGAAGGTAGGGCGTGACGCCCCGCACGGAGACGGCGCACAATGGAGTCCTGACGGCCTGCCCGAAGCGCGCGGCGGCGACGCGGTCGTAGGCGGGCATGCTCGTGATCGAGAAGCGGAATGTCATCTCGTCGCCCTGGGACGCCTTGTAGTTGGTGAACCAGTAGTTGTTGAACGCGTAGGCGTAGATGTGGCCGTTATCCGGCGGCAGCGGCGATTTGAAGGTGTCGCGGTTGATGTCGCAGAGGGTAAGCAGTGGGCTGTCAACGGCGGACCAGACTATCGCGCAGCCGGGCTCCTCGACGGCGGCGTAGTCCTGAGCGCAATACCACGACATGCAGGCCCCGTCGAGCATGTCCTTGTCGGGTCTGCATCTCGCCATCGGGGATCTCGATGTGGAATCGCGGCTTTGGCGACGGCGAATGGGAACGCGAAGTAGCCGGCTTCCTTGTCGGTGGTCTCGGTCTTGTGGAGCGTGTTGGCTGAAGTCGATGCGCTTGACGTAGCTATACAACGTGATCTCCGTAGTCCACTGCGGCGTGTTGTAAGCGGAGCCCTTGACGGTGGCCCTCTGCCAGAAAGATGGTTCCTGTACGTCTATGGTCACGGCCGGCGTGTCCGCACCGCGAGTGACGTCCTGGGCGGTCGCGCCCTGGCCCTTGATGTAGACGTATTCGTTGACGCCGTAGGGCGCGGCGGGGTCCACGAGGTCGCGTTCGAGTTCCTTGTCATAGATGCTCGTCGACCGCGCCGGTAGATGGGTTGATGGTGAGCTTGTAGAACCGGTTTTCGATGACGTTGCTGTGAGAAGAGCTGATGGCCCCCTGCTCGGATGCGAGCGGGCCGTGGCAGCGTCGCGTACCCTCAGCGCCGGCAACTCGAACGTCCAGGTTTCGACGGGCTTGCCATCCCGCGCCTTTACCCACACGGGGCCGCTGACCGGCCAGCTCGACGGGTTGAACACGACGACCGAGTCTTTGTCCGGCTTGACGATTGCGGCGAGGTTTCGCAGGCCCTTTTCGAGCACGGAGTCGGCGATCCGGCCCGCTTCGGTCGCGAAGCGCGCCTTATACGCCCATTGGTGGACGGTCTGATCGCCCTCTGGATCGCTTATGCTGCCCGCAGCGCCCCACGTGTGCTCGTCGTAGAGGATCGCGTTTCGCCAGCCGTTGGTGATCTCGGCTTGGGGATACGTGGCGCCCGAAAGCGTCGATGTCAGGGAATGGAGCTTCTCGGCGGCGACGAGCTTCTCCTTGGCGGTTCGGACCATGGCGGTTTCGACGGCGGATGAACCCGCGCCGTCCTCCCAGTAAACGCCGCCATCGCCTCGCAGTGTCGCGGGTTGCGCCGCGCGCCTGCTTCTCGATGTGTTTGAAGAACTCCGGGCCGCGGCACAGGACTATCCTCGGATAGGCATAGGTCTTGTTCCACTGCTGCACTACAGGCGCGAGGTTCGGGTTCAGGGGCTGGTTATCGCTGAATCCTCCAAAGGCCAGCACGGCATCGTAGGGGTACTTGTCGCGCTCGAAACGCTGCAGAAAGCCCTCGACCTGCGGCGCGGCGCGTTCGACGCTGTCGGCGAGGCGAAGCATCTGCGCCTGCGCGTAGCCGGGTGACAGCCAGGTCATAACGCGGCTGCCGTCCGGGCCCTGCCAGTAGAACGGCGACTTGCCGAATAGCCTGCCGAATGAGTCGCCGCGCGTGAGATTGAGCCCGGCGCTGAAGTAGCGTATTCCGCTGCCCGCGAGGATCATCGGCAGCGTCCAGACCTGCGTGGGCACATCGCTGGACATGGCGATGTCGAAGGGAATCCCGTATCTGGTGGCGGTGGCGCGGGCGTAGTAGAGATCGCGGATGATCTCCTCGTGCGAGCAGATGCCGGTGAGCATGTTGCCATAGATGGCCTGGCAGCCGATGCGCCCCTCGCGGGCGTATTTGATGAACTCGGCCTTGCGGTCGGGTGGCATCAGCGAGAGATAGTTGTCCTCCACCCACGCTGCCTCGGTGTTCCACCTGAAGTCGGGGTGCTTCGCGCAGAGATCGAGGGCGGTGGACATGTTGTCGTCGTGGCGAGTGATCACTCGCTCCTGGTAGTCGGTGTAGCCAATGTCGACGTGGGTGCTGGGCTGGACGTAGAGCGTCCAGTGGCGCTGGGGCTTGAGCTCGAAGGTGAAGAGCCGCGCTCTGAACTGCCCGCTGCAGGTGATCGCGCATCTGACGGGAGTCGGCTGCGTCACCTCGGGCAGGCTGATCTCGACGTTGGCGTCGCCCAGCAGGCCCGAGTTCAGGGGGACCCGCTGCATCGAGCCGCCCTCGAACACGACCGCGTAAGCGGCGGCCATGCCCTGCGAGAACTGGACTGACAGGTCCGCCACCTGCCTGAGCTTGCCGCCGCTTCGCACGAATCGGGTCGTGGGGTGAAGGGTGGCGCTGGTAACCGTGACGTCCGAGCCGGCGCGTTCCGGGTCGTTGGTGAACTGCAGGGCGTCGTAGATGAGCCAGGAGCCGCGCACGGTGGTCAGGACAAGATCGTTTGCGCCCTGCTTGAGCGATGAGGCCGGTATTGGCACGCGCAGCACGAATTCCTTGCCCCGCGCCGGATCGGCCAGGGCGGCATCGGAGGAACCGTTCGGGAGGTCGGCCTCGCCGCCGCGACCGTTGATGGCGACTGAGTAAGCCGGCGGGCCGGATGGCTGGGTGCTGACCATGTCGATGGTGAGGGTGAATGTGCCCCTGGGCTGGTCGGGCAGGTCGAAATGGACGTGGAACTGGTGAGATCTGGACCCTGCCCATCCGTCCATGGGACCCGGATGGATGAACGGCCACGATTTGGCCGGATCGTCCTTGCCGACGGTGAAGCTGACGTCGTCCGAGAACTGCGTAGGATAGGCGGAATAGTTGCCGGGAATGGCGAATTCGGCGTAGCTGTTATCGAAATCGCCTATCTGCCAGACGACGGTCTCGGCGGCTCGTGTGCCCGGGCAGATTGACAGCGTGAGCGCGGCCAGGGCGGCAAGCAGGCCTGCATGCAGCTTCATTGAACAGATTCCCCCCTTAGAGGTAGGTTTCCGTCGCACGGGGCCGGTTTCCTGCGTGAGAGCGCGCTCCGCCCTTCGATACGGCCCACAGACCGGGCCTACTCAGGACTTCGCGGACCGAGGGGTTTGGCGCCGTTGCCGGCTACTCGCTGTCTTCGTCTTTGTCGCGGTCGGCGTTCTTGGGGCCGGTGGGTTTGAGGCCGCGCAAGGGTGCGCTGTGGAGCGGCACACTCGCCGTCGAGCGGATCACAACCCACGTCTCCGCGCCGTTGTCCTGCTGGAGGATGTCCTTGCCCACGGCGGTCATCACGAGGATAACGCCGTCCGAGCCCTTGAAGACGCCGGCCGGAATCGTGCAGGACACCACATACGATGGGAGCAGGACCCCAAGCTTGATGTAGCTCTCCAGGTCGCTCTTGCTGACGGGGCGATAGTCGATGTCGGCGGCAAGCTCGGGTCTGCAACTGGATGTCCAGCTAATGGTCTTGCCTGCGTCGCCGCCATACGCCTTGAGCAGGTAGCCGACGGCGTTCGGCACGGGTTTCCACCGAATGGTAACGGGCTTGTCGAGATCGAAATCGCCGGTGCTGATGATGTTGATGGGATCGAGGAAGCTCTGCCCCTCGGCAAGGGTGACCTGCGCGCCGCCGCAGTAGCTGGTCTTGAACGAGTAGTCGCCGGCGAGTTCGGCGTCATTTTCGAGCGGCTTTGAGTTGGCGGGCGGCCAGTACGCATACGACCTGTCGGGAAATCCCTCCGGGGGCGCAGCGGCCGGAGCAGGCTTGGTGATCTTCGGCTGGTCCTCGCCGATCTGGCGTCCGCTTCCCCAGTATTCGACCAGCGCCGGCGCTTGCGTGGCTGCCGCGGGCTTCGGCAAGCTGCCGGTTACCTGGAGGCGCAGCTCGGGGGCGGTCTTCAGGCCGTCTGGTACCTTGACGGACGCGGTCGCGCCGTCCGGCGCCGGGGTCTTGGACGCGACTTCGAATGTTACCGACTTCACCGCCGGCTGTTTCGCCGTTTCCGGCAAGCTCACAGCGGCGGGCACGCCCGGGAAGAAGAACCTGGACGTGCTGACAGTGATGATGAACAGGGTTTTCAGTGCAAAAGCCACAAGCCACTCCTTTAGCCTCAGGCAGACACATCCATTTGACGCAGATAAGCCCATAGGAAGTTCCCAGTATGCCACGGGAACTCCTGCCCCGGCCGATGCTTCAGGTCAAAACGCTTCCCGAAGCATCGGCCGGTGGGCAATACTGCTTTGGTATTACCGCAAATTAGGCACAACTGGTAATAGACTGGCAGCCAGAGCGGGGGTAGAATATGAGCGTACGATAAGGCCGACCCGCCGGGCCGCTCGCGACAACTTCATAGTCATCATCATCCGTTGGGCTCAGGCGGGACAGCCAAGCCCAGCAGAAGAGTGAAAAAGTGAATATTGGTTACGAAAGGGCTCGGTTCACACCGAGCCCTTTTGCTTTGGCGCGTCTGGATGCTGAATCAAGTTCAGCATGACACCGTTCGCGGCGCGGCTATGGCGCCGTTTGGAACGGCACGATGTCGGCCTGGCTGCCTACCCACAGCACCCGCTTGATCATGCCTCCAGCCGACTCGCAGCCGCTGACGCCCGTCACACCCACATACTGCCAGCCGGGGTCGATGACGACTCCTTCCGGCACGATGCATTCGACGGCGCAGCCGGTCGCATCGGTGATCTTGAAACGGCTCGACGTCATCGGTGAGAACGAGCCGCTAGTGCGAACCAGCAGGCCGATGTTGTTGGGCCCGCCGCCGCCGATTACGCCCTGCTGCCCGGCGCCGCTGGATGCGTTGTAGAACCAGTCAACTCCGCCCAGGTCGCGGCAGTTCATATATACCGGCCTGATACCGCCGGCGCCGGTCTCGTAGGCATACGCCGCGTCGATGCATCGCTCGCCGCCGCTCGTATCGAGCGTCCCGACCACGTTCACGCGAGTGCCCACCGCAAAGTTGTGACCGGGCAGGTTCACGCGAATGCCGATGACCCTGTCCTGGCTCTCTATGAAGAACGTGTCCGCAAGAGCGAGGCTGACGATCCCGTCGTGGCAGCTAAGGGTCACGTCGTTGGGCTGGAGCTTGGTATCGAACATGCCCATAGCTTCGCAGACGGTGTAGTTGCCTGCGGTGGTGTCGCTTGTCACCCAGCTCGTCCTGAAGGCCTTTGCCTTGAGGGTGCACGCGTCGGTAAGCTCAAACGGGCCGGACGCTATTGGATCGCCCACCGCAGGCTCGGCGCCGTTGGTGGTGTAGTGGATCTCCGCTCCGTCGGTTGTCGTGGCCATCGTGACGGTCGAGCCGGACTCGTAGAGTCCATCGGCCGGAGTCAGAGTCGGCGCCGCGACCTGTGCGCCGTAGAGCACGCTCCTGACCGGGCTGTCGGGATTGCCGGCCTTGACGGCAAACGCCTTGAGATAGCCGGTCTGTGTCAAGATGACGGTCGCGCCGCTGGCAACGACGGGATCGGACTCGGTCGGGGCGAAGCCGTTTGTGGTGTAGTGGATGGTGGCGCCGGACGTAGCACAACTGACGGTCACGTTAACCGGGCCCGGATAGACGCCCGCCATCGCAGGATCGAACGTGGGCGTCGCGACGGTCTCGTAGACCGTGTAGTTGCCTGTGGTGACGCTGCTCGTTACCCAATTCGCCTTGCACGCCACTGCCTTGAGGGTGCATGAGTCGATAAGCGTGATGGGGCCGGTCGCTATAGGGTCGTTCGCCGTGGCGTCGACGCCGTTGGTGGTGTAGTGGATCTCCGCTCCGGCGGTTGTTGTTGTCATGGTGACCGTAGTGCTGGCCGGGTAGGTGCCGCCACCCGGATTCAGAGTCGGAGCCGCTACCAGAGCCCCATACAGGGCGGTCTTGACGCCGCTGTTTGTCATGCCGTCCTTGGTCGCCATGGCCTTGAGATAGCCGGTCTGCGGTATGATGACCGTCCCGCCGCTGGCGACCACGGGATCGGATTCGGTCGGTGTGAGTCCGTTTGTTGTGTAATGGATGGTGGCGCCGGAGGTCGCGCAGCTCACGACCACGCTCACCGGGCCGGGATAGACGCCGGGACCGGGATTGAACGTGGGGGTTTCGACGTTATTCGGGGCGAGACGGAAGACCGTCACTCCGTGATGCGCCATCCCGCTGTAGCTGCCGCCCCAGGTCATCGTGTGACCGCTGTGGTCCCATGTGTTGCAGATGTAGATGGTCGAGCTGGCGGAGTCGTAGCCATAGCCTAGCATGGTGTGGCCGGAGATCTGTATGATGACCGGGCGGCCCGCGTCGATCTCGGCTTTGTACTGGTCGTAGGTGAAGCCCGCGGACTTGCCGCCGTAGCCGTAGATGCGCTGGTTGAAGTTGGTGGAGACCGTGTAGCCTCTGGACTCGGCAAAGAGCCTCATGCCGTGACAGCCGTCCCTGTAGCCCGAGCTTTCGCAGGCCGTGTAGTTATACTTGGGCGAGTTGTCGCTGTTGTAGTAGAACATGGTGGCGCCGTCTTCCATGTGCCACCTGTTCTGACTGGTGCCCATGAAGTCGCCGGTGCAGTCCGCGGTGTGTTCCGTCCAGCCGTTGGCCTTGAAGGGATCAGTGGCGTTGCAGACGTAGCCCGTGTAATAATCGTCCACGTAACCACGGATGTTCCTGCCGTCCTTGCCCATGTGTGACGCGACCCAGGGGCACTCGCCGTGGTAGAACGGGGACTGACCCGAGTCGCACGACCCCCAATACGTGCGCCCCCACGTCGAGTTGGAGGTAGGGGCGACTCCGCCGTTGGTTGGCCCCTCGTACATGCGGTTGTAGCCCGTCCGGTCGTAGTAGCCCATCATCATCCCGGCAGAGACCGCCGAGCAGCCGTAGACCCAGTCGTAAATGCACGTGTTGGCGAGCGTGACCGCGCTGTCGGTGACGATCGCGGGCTCCGCCGCCGGGCTCTCGAGATAGCCGGGCGGGGGTGCACTTGGGGGGACGAGGACCTCGTCCGTCATTACTCCGTCGGAATCGACAAACGTTCGTGTATAGCCGCTCTCGTCGCAGAGAGCCGACAGTCCCATGCTTGCCACGATCATTGTGGCGAGCAGCAGGGCCGCCCAGAATCCATGAAGTTTCATCGTTGAACCTCCACTCCAAACACAGGCGGATTCGCCGCAGCCGCGGCGCAATCTACCTCACCAGTATTATACCTCGCTTTGCGCCAATGCGCATGTAAGCGTTTGGCGATGCGCCCGGATGGATGCTGAAACGAGTTCAGCATGACATGCGGCGCTATTGCCTCACAAAGTCAACGCCGGCCTGGTCGGCGACCCCTGATATCGTGATCGCCCTGCCGGCAATCGCCGCGCGGCGCAGCGACGTTATGTCGTCCCGGCTGCCGATCCACAGCACGCGCTTGATCATGTTCTCGCCGGCGGATTCGCAGCCGCTGACGCCCGTCACGCTCACATACTGCCAGTCCGGGTCGATCGCCACGCCGGCCGGCACAACGCATTGGACCCCGCAGCCGGTGGCGTCTATGAGAAGGAAGCGGCTTGGGGTCATCGGCGAGAAGGCGCCGCTCGTGCGCACCAGCAGGCCGATGTTGTTGGGGCCGTGGGCGTCCGGCATGCCCTGCTGTCCCGCGCCGCTTGTGGAATCGTAGAACCAGCCGACGCCGCCCAGGTCACGGCAGCTCATATACATCGGCGCGATCCTGCCGGCGCCGGTCACGTAGGCATAGGCCGCCTCGATGCAGCGCTCACCACTATCCGTCGCGAGCGTCCCGACCACGTTGAGACGGGTCCCGACCGTGAACCCGTGGCCGGGCATGTTCACGCGAATACCGGTGGCCCTGTCCTCGGTCTCGACGAAGAATCCATCGGGCAGCGACAGGCTGACGATCCCGTTCTGGCAGCTAACGGTCGCATTGTCGGCCTGGGCCTTCGCTGCCGTCATGTCCATCGCCTCGTAGATCGTGTAGTTGGCCGTGGTAATCGGGCTGTCCACCCAGTCGGTCCTGAGTCCCCTCGCCTTCAGAGTACACGTATGGGTCAGTGTAACCGGGCCGGTTGCTATGGGATCGCCGGCCGTGGGATCGGAGCCGTTGGTGGTGTAGTGGACTTCCGCGCCGGAGGTGGTCGTGGTCATCGTCACGGTCTCTCCGGATTCGTAGGCGCCGTCGCCCAGGCTCAGAGACGGAGCGGCGACCTGCGGCCCATAGATGCCACTCCTGATAGCGCTGTTGGTCATGTTCGCCTTGACCGCAAAGGCCTTCAGGTAGGTTACCTTATCGATGAAGATCGTTCCGCCGTTGGCGATTACGGGATCGGACTCGGTCGGCGCAGCGCCGGTCGTGGTGTAGTGGATGGCGGCGCCCGAGGTGGCGCAGCTAACGGTTACGGTTATGGGACCCGGCTGAACGCCCGGGCCCGGACTAAACGTAGGCGTTTCGACGACGGTCGGCGCGAGGTGGAGCACGGAGACGCCGATGTGGCTCATACCGCTGTAGGCGCCGCCCCAGGTCATGGTGTGGGCGTAGTGGTCCCAGGTGTTATGGATGTAGATAATCTGGTTGGACGAGTCGTAGCCATAGCCGACCATGGTGTGGCCGGACATCTGGATAAGGACCGGGCGGCCGGCGTCGATCTCGGCCATAAAGTTGGCGAATGTGAAAGCGCCTGATGTACCGGTGGTGATGCCCTGGTTGTAGTTTTCGAGAACCGTATAGCCTTTGGATTCGGCGTAGAGCCTGATACCGTGGGTGCCGTCGCGTCGAACGGGTTCCCAGCCGGTCCAGTCGTTCACTCTGCTGCCTCCGTTGAGGTAGAAGAACGTATAGCCGTCGCACTCTCCCCACGCGGTCTGGCTGGTTCCCATGAAGTCGGCGGTGCAGTCGAGCGGGGAGTGCTGAGCCCAGCCGCCGGTGATGTAGGGGTCGTTGGAGCATTTGTCGGACGCGATCCAGTAGTCATCGACGTGTCCGCGGTTGTTGCGTCCATCGACGCCCATGTGCGACGCGACGATGGGGCACTGCCCACCACCCCACGTGCCATTATCAGTCGGGCAGACTCCGCCATCTGCGGGGCCGGTATACATTGCGCCATAACCGATCCGGTCGTAGTAGCCCATTATCATTCCGGCGGAAGTTGCCGAGCAGCCATAACACCAATCGAATGCGGGCACGTCTGACAGGATGTTGACACCCTGGGCGGGGTTGGGCACGGGTTCCGGCTCCGGTGTGGGCACGTAGCCCGGCGGTGGCGGAGATGGGGGAACGTCAAGCTCCTGATAGGTCTGGCCGTCGTATGTGAACTCGCGAATGTAACCAAGAGAGGGCGATCCCAACAGCAGACAGATCAGGCAAGCGGCAGTTGTAACAGCACACGCCGCGCCGAAACGCTTCATTACAAACCTCCGTTGTCCCTATCCTCGGCGCATAACATGGCTTAAGTCCGCCCGCTGTCCGTACAGCCGAAACGAAGCCCGCGCACCGGTTCCCCCCGTGTGTGCTGCTCGCTAGAGTCAGTGTATCCCCGGAATTTGGGGTTGTCAAGGGGAGGTTACGTCTGAAGGTTTTCTGACGCGAATAGCGTAGGGTTCGCCGTTTGGGCCGGTGGTCTCGGATATGATGCCGGTGACGGTAACGAACCCGGTGGGCGGCGGTGAGCCAATGTCGCCGCAGACGAGCAGAGAATCGGGGGCGCTGCGGAGGTTGAGCCATCCCATGCCCGAGGCCGTTATCTCGCTCCACACCCTGACCAGCGCGCCGAGCGCGACCGGTCTGCCGGGCAGGCCGTAGAATGGCGAGTTCATGCCGAGGGGCCTGGGACGGACGGTGCCGTAGACGGTCGGCGACGCGGGCGATGCGTGCACCGCGCACATGTGACCGAACGTGGTCCTGGTGCCGCGAAGGCGGATCAAGCTGCCCTCGCTGACGCCGGCCGCGCCCGTTATCGCAATCGGCGGTACTACATCCGGGGGCTGGGCGTAGCATACGTCATCAAACACCGCCGTGACGACCATCTCGTCGAGGTCCACTTCAGCGCCTTCGGCCAGACCCAGCACCTCCGTGGCCGTCTGAGTCGATGACTTCCAGACCGCCAGGTTCTCGCCGGTCGCGTCGAACTGCAGACGCGGTATGACGAATAACCGGTCCCGCTCGGCGACGACCGTCCCCGCCGCCACGACGGCGCCGGTGGTGGGGTTGGTGAGGCAGTAGCCGAGGCGGTCGCCAGCGGCGAAGTTGAAGCTCTGCAGCCGTCTGGCCGAGATGTCCGCGTATGCCGACCCGGCGGCGGTGTACTTGATGAGTGCTTTCCACTGATCCGCGGTGTCGGAGAGTATAGACCAATCATAACCGGCGTTCATCTGGCCGACGTCGTCACCGTCCAGTGGATCGCCGTTGCCGGGGTTGTTGTTGGCTGACGAGTTACTGACGGCGACGTAGCTGCAGTTGCGATATATCTTGCCGTAGATATCGAAGCTGAGAAAAGCGGAGGGCAGTCCCGTGCTGCTGCTGCCGTGGCCGCCCTGGCCCCACGCGCAGATGAAGCCGTGGCGCGAGGCGTTGAGGTTCCTGTAGAAATCGGGTTCCTGGAACCAGAGCAGGGTCGCGTCGTTCTTGGAGTTCTGTACCTTCAGGAACGGCAGGTCTTCCTCGTGATCGGCGACGTAGCGGGTCATGTTCATTCGGTCCCAGATGCCGGGGCCGTCGCTCGACGGCAGGTTGTTGGCGACCGTACCCCATATCCCCTGGAGCTGTGTCTGAGACCAGCCAATGCCTGGAAGCCCCGGATTGACCTGCGGCACCTGCGCGTAGATGCCCGCGATCAGCTCGGGGTGCCTCATGCCGAAGGAGATGGAGCCCGTGCCGCCCATGCTCCCGCCGTTGAGAAACACCCGGTTGGGATCGACGGGGAACGCCGCCTCCGCCCAGTGGATCATGTGCAGGAGCATATTCTCGGAGTAGTTGACGACGGTTCCCGAAGCCACGCTGGGATAGGAGTCGCAGTAGCCTGACCACCATGTGTGGCCGTTGTAGGGAAGTCCCGGCGTGTAGTCGCACGGCGAGACAAGAACCGTGCTCCACACGACCGTAGTTCGATCAGGGGTGAGGTCCGGGGTGAGATTCGTTCCGCCGTATGCATGAAGATAGAGCTGCATGCGATACTGGCTGGCCTGGTTTGCCGGCAGAACGACGCTGACCTTGGTCGGCTGGCCGTCGCGCAGAGCTTCGTCGCCGCGCCTGTACCACGTGTAGACCCTCCAGGGATATATGTAGCCCGATCTGTTGAGACTACCCTCGCTCTCCAGCACAGGGCTGGGATCGCCTGGGGTTTCTTCTATCGGTGTCGTCAGGCTGTTCTGGCCGGGCACGATGACGCGGTCCTCGGAGTCATCGGAGTTCACCCCAATGACGGCATAGTAACACTGTCCGCTGGTCTGGACGGTCATGACCTCCAACTCGTCGAGCGGATCGAGCGTGGGGCCGAGATCGGAGAGCCTCACGCCAATGTTGGGGTCCGGACGGCTCTGCTTCGAGGCGATGTAGGTCGCGACGTTGTCCTTCGCGCTGCCGGGAAGAGCGTTGGATACGACCAACTCGGCGGCGTCGAGCGCGGCGGAACTGTCGATGGGCTGGTTGCTGCGATAGATGTGGTAGCTTACGTAGGTGGTTCCAGGATCGGACCAGTGAACAAAGACCTGGCCTCCGCGGCAGAAGGCGTGCTCAATCGTGATGCTCGCGCGACACACGGACGCGAGCGCAATCACAGCCAGAACTGCGCCAAGAACCATCCTCCGGTAAGCGGGTCTCAATATGCCGATGCCTCTCCGCAAACAACCTCTGCAAAAAACGTGCCTTTCGCGCGACTACCAGCCCAACACATACGCTGTCGTCGGATTCGAGGCGACCCCGCCGGAGATCACGCCGCGTTCGCCGTCATGGCGAACCGCCATCATCTTGAGTCCCTCATACGCGGACTCTCGCTACGATATGCCCGCGGCGCCGGAGTTCCTCGACGATCTCGGCGGGAACGCGCTCATCGATGTTCACCCTGCCGGGGTTGGCCTTTCGCGGGTAGAACGAAGAAGGAGTGTGCGCGATGTCGAAGTGCCAGCCGTCGAGCGCCTCCTGGACGCTCATCCCGAAGTCGACGTGATTGAGCAGGAACTGCAGCGTCCACTGGTCCTGCCCGTCACCGCCGGGGGTGCCGAATGCGAGGCAGGGCTCGGCCGCCGCGCGTGGCGAGGGTGGGAGTGAGCGTCGCCCGGGGTCGCTTGTGGCCGGCGAGCGCGTTGGGCCGGCGGGCGTTGAGATAGAACATCTGCCCGCGTGTGCCGAGCGGAAATCCAAGCCCGCGGATCACCGGCGAGGACTGAATCCATCCTCCGCTTGGCGTGGAGGCGACCATGTTTCCCTCGCGGTCGATGGCGTCGCATTGGGTCGTGTCGCCGGGCTGGGAGGCGCCGAGCGGGCGATCATCGGCGCGGATCGTCGATTCGTTGCAGAGCGGCTTGGCGGTTGTCCTCAAGCACGTCGAATGTAGTCCATTCGGGAATGCCGATCGCCCAATCGCCGGGCCGGAGTTCGAGACTCGCCTCGGGCCCGATCAGCTCACGCCTGCGCGCGGCGTAGTCCTTGGAAAGGAGCACGTCGAACGGGACGTCATCGACCACAGGATCGCCGTAGTAGACTTCTCTGTCCGCGAAGGCGAGCTTGGCGCACTCGATGACCGTATGGAGGTATTCGACCGATGTGTTGCCCATCGCGGCGAGGTCGAACCCTTCGAGCAGGGTCAAGCTGCTGCAGGAAGACCGGACCTTGCGTCCACGAAGAGCACTTGTGGATGTCGAGGCCGCGGTAGTTGACCGTCAGCGGCTCCTCGATCGCGGCGTGCCACTCGGCCATGTCCTCGTAGGTCAGCAGGCCGAGGCGCTCGACGCCGGTGGCATCGAGAGCGGGTGTCGATGCTGATGAAATCGGCAATTCGCCCGGCAATCTCGCCCTTGTAGAACGCATCGCGCGCTGCTCGATGCCGGCGGTGCGACCCTTGCCGATCGCGTCCGCCTCGCACGCGGCACATCAGTTGAGCGTGTTGGCGAAGTCCGGGTTGCGGAAGATCTCGCCGACCTCCGGCACGCGGCCCTCGGGCAGATATACCTCCCCGCTGGACGGATACGCGCCCGCGTAGAGCTTCTCTTTCTCGGCGAATCACGCCGCTGAAGCTGATCGTACATCGGGAAGCCGTTCTCGGCAAGCTCGATGGCGGGCGCAAGCACCTGTGAAAACGACATCGTCCCGAACCGCGCCAGCGCCACCGCCCACGTGTCCACCATCGCCGGAACGCAAGCGGGCAGGTAGCCGTCGCCGGGTATGAGATCGACGCCGTTTTCGCGGCACCAGTCTATCGTGAACGACTTCGGCGACCAGCCCATGCCGCTGATCGCGTAGGCCTTCTGCTCCCTGGCCGAGTAGATCAGCGTGGGCGCCTCGCCGCCGAGGCCGTTCTGGTGTGGTTCGACCAGGTTCAGGCAGAAGCTCATCGCCGCGGCGGCGTCGATAGCGTTGCCGCCCTGCTCCATTATGCGGAAGCCCGCGGCAGTGGCGAGATAGTGGGCGGACGTTACGACGCCACGCGTGCCCATCACCATCGGTCGTTTGGAAAGAGAGGGCATAAGTCAGACTCCAGTCCTTTTCTTCCTTTCTGGCTTTCTCAGTTTTGCGATTGCTCCTTCCCTTCCCTTTTCGTGCTTTCGCTACTTCGTGTTTTCGTGATCGTCCCTTCCGGTGGTGAGATTGGTTATCAGATCGGCGCGGTCGGGATAGCGGCGGATGAGATCCGCGGTGAGCAGATAGTAGATGGCGGTCGAATATGAAGAGCGATAGGTCTCGACGAAGTAGCCGCCCTCTATCTCAAGCGGCTTCAGTCCGAGTTTCGCGATCAGCGCGTCAGCTTCGGCATCGGCAGGCATACCACTAGGCCTTCTCCAACTCGAAGGCCTTGTGCAGCGCGCGGACGGCCGCCTTGACCTTGTCTCGCTCGATGAGGCAGGTGATTCTGATCTCGCTGGTCGATATGGAGATGATGTTGATGCACTCGCCCGCCAGCGCGGTGAACATCCTGTCCGCGTAGCCGGGGTTGGAGCGAATGCCGCTGCCCACAATCGAAACCTTGGCGACGTTGCCGTCGAAGATGCATTCCTTGGCGCCCAACTCCTTGGCCAGCGGTTCGAGGTTCTTTTTGGCCTTTTCGAGATCGGCATCGTGGACGGTGAACGAGACGTCCGCGTGGCCGTGCATGCCGACGTTCTGGACGATCACGTCCACGTTGATATTGGCGGCAGCCATCGCGTGGAACATGCGAGCGGCGATGCCGGGTTTGTCTGGGACCGACGCGACCGTCACGCGCGTCACGTCCGTATCGTGAGCAATCCCTCTGACAGGGTTGCGGTTCTCCATATCGGGGTCCTCCTTCTTGATGAGGGTTCCGGGGACGTCCCTGGCGCTGTTGGCCACGAGGATTTCAACGTCATAAAGCTCCCCAAGCTCCACCGCCCTGGAGTGCATCACGCGCGCGCCCTGACCCGCCATCTCCAGCATTTCCTCGTAGGAGATCGTGTCGAGCTTGCGAGCATCCTCCCGAATGCGCGGGTCGGCGGTGTAGACGCCATCCACGTCGGTGTAGATTTCGCACTTGTCGGCCTTGAGCGCCGTGGCGAGCGCGACGGCGGTCGTATCGGAGCCGCCTCGGCCGAGCGTGGTTATGTCGGCCCAACTCGCGCTTTCGGTGATGCCCTGGAATCCCGCGACTACTACGACGTTCTCCTTGGTGAGCTCGTCGCGGAGCCGCTTGGCGTCGATCTTGCGGATGCGAGCCTGGCCGGCGGTATGCTCGGTGATGATGCCCGCCTGGCCACCGGTCAATGAGACCGCCTTGGCGCCGAGTTCGTGCAGGGCCATCGCCATCAGCGCGCTCGACGCCTGCTCGCCCGTGGCAAGCAGCTTGTCCATCTCGCGGTCGTCCGGCGAGACGCAGAGCTGCTTGGCCATGGATATGAGCTCGTCGGTCGTATCGCCCATCGCCGACACGACGACGACCATGCAGGCTTCGCTCGCCCTGCTCGCGACGCGTTTGGCGACCGCGGCTATCTTCTCTGTTGTGGCGACCGAACTGCCGCCGTATTTCTGGACGACTATCACGTGGCTGCGCGCCTCCTGGCTAAGTCCAATAGAGGATAGCACATAGAGTGGATGGCTGTAAACCAGGAGCGCGTCGGGGCGAAAAGCAGCCCCAACGGATCAAGGGTCCACAGCGAAGAGCGAAGCGTACTGCTACCAGTCCAGGCCGAAATAGTCGCCGCTCTTGATCCCGGCTTGCTGCGCGATCTGCCGCATTATGCTCTCCGAGAAGACCGGCAGCGGCTGGGCGGGGCCGTCGGCGGCGATGCTGAAGCGGCGGCGCTGCTCCTTCACGGCGCCCGTCTTCTCCAGCTTGTCCGGATCGGCCGGCGCTTCGTCGTGAGGAGTCTCCTCGACGTCGATGTGGTAGATCTCCTGCTTCAGCACGTGCGGCGGGAAGCGAACGGTCTCGAACCTGCTCCCGTCCTTCATCTCCGGGATCCGGAACATGGATATCCCGAGCTGAATCGACGAGCCTGTCTTCATCTTCATAACGAGATACGGCACGACGGTTGGATCATCAACGCCGAGCTTGTTCATCACGTAGGCCGGGTCCAGACCCGCGATGTCTGGTCCAATGCCAACCTCCATACTGAGCAGTTATACAGCTACTCAGGCGCCCGAGCGCAGGTTCACCGTCTGGCCCGCCTCTACGTCGAACACGAGGCAGCCCTGGGCGTCGGTCTCCGCGGGGATTCGTTTCCCGCCGACGTACGCGCCGCATTGTGTGCCCCGGCACCACACGCGGCACTTGCCGGCTGCCTTGCATCGAAGCTGCGCGTCCGTGAGAGTGCCGTCGCGCCAGGTGATATCGACCTCGAACCCGCCGCGCGCACGCAGGCCGGTCACGGATCCGCACCGCCACGCATCGGGCAGCGCGGGCAGCAAGTAGATCGCGCCGCCGCGGCTGCCAAGCAGCATCTCCGCGACCGCCGCAGTCCCGCCGAGGTTGCCGTCGATCTGGAATATCTGCGGCGGGTGAAGATCGAGGAGGCTCGACGTAGCGAAGTCGGTTATGAGATGCATGAGGTGCTCGTAGGCGAGCTTGCCCTCGCCGAACCGCGCCCACAGCGCCGCAGTCCACGCGCGGCTCCAGCCGGTGTGACCGCCGCCCGCCGCAAGCCGCCTCTCGAGCGAGACCCGCGCGGCTTTGTAGAACTCCGGCAGCACATCGGGCGTCATCTGCTCGCCGGGAAAGACGCCGATGAGATGCGAGGTGTGCCGGTGACCCGGCTCGGCCTCCTCGAAGTCCTCGAGCCATTCTTGTAGCTGGCCGTGCTTGCCTATCTGGAACGGCGGCAGGTCGCGCAGGATCTGCTGCCATTTCAGTCTGAGCCCCGCGTCGATGCCGAGGATCTCGGTCGCGCGCAGGCAGCGAGACAGCACTTCACGTATCAGCAGGAAGTCCATCGTCGCGCCGACGCAGATGCTGACCGGCGACGCGCCCGCGACGAACCTGTTCTCGGGAGACTGCGACGGGACCGTCACCAGCCGCCCCTTGTCGTCGCGCACGAGGTAGTCCTCGTAGAATTCGGCCACGAGCTTGTGGAACGGATAGGCCTTGTCGCGCAGGAAGCCCTTATCCAGCGAGTACTCCCACCGCCACCAGAGATGCTCGGCAAGCCACGCCGCGGCGCCCGTCCACACGTCCCAGCCCGGCGCTTCGGGCGTGGCGCGATCCCACACGTCGGTCTGGATGCAGTAGCAGACCCCGCGGCAGTTGTAGAGGTCGCGCGCGGCCTTGGCTGCCTGCGGAATGTCCCTGTAGATGTATCTGAGCAGCGCACTGGCGCAGTCGGCAAGATTGCAGACCTCCGCCGGCCAGTAGTTCATCTGGATGTTGACGTCGTGATGGAAGTCGGCGTCCCACGGCGGCTTGAGCTGTTCGTTCCAGATTCCCTGCAGGTTGGCGGGCTGGTCGCACTTGCGGGAACTCGACATCAGCAGATAGCGGCCGTATTGGAAGTATAGCGCCGCGAGCGCGGGATCGTCGCCGCCCTCTCGCACGCGCTGGAGACGATCTTCGAGCGGCAGCGTGTCGAGCGCGGGGTCACTCACGATGTCCAGCTTGACTCGGTCGAAGATCGCGCGGTGTTCGGCGATGTGGGCTTTTCGAAGCCGCGCGAAATCCATGGGAATCGGATCGAGCAGCCTCGCGCACCGCTTCTCGGGCGCGGGCGTGCTGTAGTCCGTAGCGATGGCGAGCACGATGAGGGCCTCATCGGCCTTCTCGATCTCGACCTCGCCGCGCTCGCCGGCCAGCACTTCTCCGCCCTTCGCCGACACCCTCGCCTCTGTGACGAACTCGATACCCTCTTTGAAGCGGCCCTTGAAGCCGAATGCGCCCTCATGCGACCAGGGCTCGAGCGTGCAGTCGGGATCGTCGATGCGGCTGAGCGCGATATGAGCGCTTATCGAGCCCGACTTATCGGCGGTCAGGTGAATCACGATCACGTTGCGGTCGGCGCTTGCGAAGACCTCTCGGCGGTAGTTGACACCACCGGCGCTGTAGGCGACCTCGGCGATCCCATCGGCGAGATCGAGGCTGCGGCGGTAGTTGCTAGGGCGGTCGTGGCCCTCGAAGCGCAGCGTCAGGTCGCCCACCGGCTGATAGGGCTGGACTCGGCGGTCGTGGCCGCTGAGATACTTGGTCGCCAGTTCGGCGCCCTCGATCCACTGCCCCGCGAGCAGCTTCTGCCTTATCTCGGGCAGGTGCTCGTACACGGGCTTTGTGGTGCGGTCGCGGGTCACGCCGCGCCAGAGGTTCTCGTGATTGAGCGCGAGCCGCTCTGATTCGACCCCGCCGAAGACCATCGCCCCGATCCGTCCGTTGCCGATTGGCAGCGCGTCGAGCCACCTCTCGGCCGGTTTGGCGAGCAGCATTGCGTTGGACATGGCACTCCCCCTGGATGCTGAAACGAGTTCAGCATGACAACGTTCCGCGCAACTGGATGCTGAAACGAGTTCAGCACGACAAGCTGTGTGTATGGTTTGCTTGGTAGTGTAGCGCGCCGGGCGGCAGTAGTCAACAACCTGCAATGATCTCGCAGGAATATTGAAGGAAACTGACTCATCCGCGCAGAATTGCTTCTTAAACTTCCTTAAGGAGAAGGAATGGAGGTGACAAGATGCGCTACGTATTCCTGATTGTGGCTCTGTTGATGGTGGCCGGATGCGCACTCGCCGACGACATAGTGACGATGCCCACGGCCAACCAGCTCAAACAGGGCGATGTTGACGTGGCGGCCTACTACCTGAAGCTGGACTTGCCCAGCTTCCAGCCGCAGGACGTCAACTACCAGACTCTCTATGTCGGGCTCACCGACCGGATCGAGCTTGACGCCCACCGAGCTGATGTGGACAAGGATCGGGATTCGACCATTCTCGTTGCCAGCTACAAGGTCCTCGGCGAAACACAGGTAATGCCGGACGTTGTGATTGGCTGCAGGAACCTGCTCGGCACGGCTACGTCGAACAACAATCCGATCGACCCCAACATCAAGAGCAAGAGCGAGGACCAGTCGTACTTCGTGTGCGGGGCGAAGACGTTCTTCATGAACCCCGCCAAGCCGGGACCGCCGCTGGTGAGAGTCCACGCGGGTCTCGGAACGGAGGACTGGACGCTTCTCGGCGAGGTTCGCCACAGAGGTCTGTTCGGCGGACTGCAGTTCCTGTTCAGGCCTGACATCGGGGCCGTGATCGAGAACGACGGCCAGGACACGATTACCGGTCTGACGTTCATGCCCAAGGGCACCGGCCTTACGATCAAGGGCGGAGGATTCGGCGACCACTGGTGGGCCGGAGTGGCCTTCCGTAAGACGTACTAGTCGCGGCATCGTAGGAGGGGTCTCCAGACCCCGGAAGCGCACGAGATCGGGGTCTGGAGGCCCCTCCTGCAATGTACTTCAGGCGTAGGCCACCGCGTCCACCCAACCTCTAACGCTGTGGCTGAGCTCGTCCACTCGCAGAGATTGCGGAGGGAACTCCGCGTTTTGCCACACGTGATCCGCCACGACGTGCTCGGCGAGTGCATGCCAGTAGCGATCTCCGCCCGGCGGCTGATCGCAGCCCAGGTGCGCATTCACGGCGTCCATCGCTCGCGGCGACAACGTTACGTCACAGCGCGAGACGTCCCCGGCAGGGCTTCGCAGGGTGAACGAGAAGCGCAGTCCGCCGTCTTCGGCCGCGACGTGATCGGGCTGGGACTCGATGGCGAAGCCATTGAGGGTCTTGAAGCCGAAGGTCGTCGATGAAGGGGGCGCTTGAGGCGGAGCGGCGCCGCGCAGGGCGGCCGCGACCGAACCGCGGAGCGTCTCCACCGTAAAAGGCTTTCGCAGGAAGTCGGCCGCGCCGGACTTCATCGCATCCACGGCAAGGTCGATCGTGCCGAAAGCGGTGATCATAATGACGCGAGCGTCGCGCTTGCGGTGGCGCATTTCGTGCAGGACCTCGAGGCCGTCGAGCTCCGGCATTCGCTGGTCGAGCAGCACGAGATCGAAACCGGCGCCGTCGTCAAACGCGTTGAGACCGGAGCGACCGTCCTCGGCGAGGTCCACCGCATGCCCGTCCTGCTTGAGCGCCAGCCCAATCATCGTTCTAATGTTCTTCTCATCATCAATAACCAGAATCCGCGCCATGCCTTTTCACTCCTCTATGCCAGTGGAATAGTGAACCTGAACGTGCTGCCCTTTCCTAGTTCGCTGTCGGCGGAGATTGTCCCCCCATGAGTTTTCACGATGCTTTTTGCTATCGACAGGCCCATCCCCGCGCCGCCGCCGGTCGCGCCCGGCACCTGCACGAAACGCTCGAAGATGCGCGGCAGATAGTCCCTGGGAATGCCTATGCCGGAATCGGCGACCTCGAAGACGGCGTTGGAATCCTCTCTGCACAGCCTTACCGCTATTCTACCGCCTTCGGACGTGTACCGAACGGCGTTGGTCAGCAGATTCACCAACACCCGAATGATCTGGCCGCGGTCGGCTCGCATGTCCGGCACATCAGGCGCGAGTTCGGTTGTTACGGTCAGGCCCTTGGCTTCGGCCTGGGCAGCCACCGCATTCAGCGCCGACTGCACGACTTCGGCAGGCGAAACGGACTCGAACCGAGGCGGCGATATGCCGGACTCCAGCCGCGTCATGTCGAGAAGGTCGCGCATCAGCCGGTCAAGCCGGTCCAGGTCCTCGAGCTGCGCGGCCACGATCTCCCGCTGCTCCGGCGAAAGCTCCCCGACGGCTCCGTCTCTGAGCAACTGCGCCGAAAGCAACAGCGACGCGACCGGCGTGCGCAGTTCATGCGACGCCACGCTGATGAACTCGGTCTTGAGCCGATCGAGTTCCGTGAGATACGTGACATCTTCGAGCACGGCAACCGCGCCCAGCAGCGTGCCGTCGTCGTCGAGCATGGGGGTAGCCCTGGGATAGTAGGCGTGGACCGCGGCGTCGGTCTCGATGAGTATTGGGCTCTTCTCGGAGTCGGGCCGGGTGCGCTGTTCGGGGTGGAGCGCGCCCTCGATCTCCTGCACGATCTCCGGCCGTTGGATCGCGTCGGCCGCGGCTGAACCGACGAGCGCGCTCACCGAGCCGAACAGCCCCTCAGCCGAGCGGTTGAGATGCACGATCCGGCCCGCTGAGTCCGTGACGATCACGGGGTCGTAGAGGCTGGTCAGGGCGGCGTCGGACATCCGCTGAGCAATGTGGAGCTGTTGTTCGAGAAGCCGTCGCGCCTCCCGGAGCTTGTCGGTCATGCGGTTGAATGAGTCTGCGAGGGTGCCGATCTCGTCCGTGCGATGGATGTCGATGTGCTGATCGAGATGCCCGGCGCCGATCTCCTCGGCCTGGCCGGACAGAGTCGAGATGGGACGCAGGACGCCGTGTATCATCCGAAGCGCGAAAAACAGGGCGAGCAGAAACGCTCCCACGGTGACGATGATGCTTCGCACCGATGCCGCTCGCGCCTCAGCTTTGGCGCGCGCGTCGGCTCGTACGATCGCCGCCTGGTTGATATCGAGGACCTTCTGGGCGTTGCCTTTGATGGCGATGTACTCCGGTTCGAGGGTGCTGAAGTAGTAGTCTCGCGCTTGGGCGGTAGGCATTGGAGGACTGGCGTAGAGAAGCTTTTCGACACCCTTGCTGTAGGAGGCGAACCCGCGCCCGATCTCGTTTGCGAGCTTGCTCTCGCCGTGTTCTGTGATATTGTGGGCCTCGATGTAGTGGGCCCTATCGAAGCTCGGAAGGTAAGTTCGATATTGAGTGCGAGCGCGCGCGGCCTGGCCGGCGAGAGCGAAGGTTGCGGCGCTGTCGATGCGGTCGAGGGCGTCTTTCATGCGCTGAGCGGCGATTACGCTCTTGTAGTTGTTACGGAAGATGCGATCGATGGACCGCCCGAGGCTGAAGAAGTTGAATATTGCCCCAGCCATGACGACAACCAGCAGCGCCACCAGCACGAGGTGGCTGACGACCAACTGCACCTTGAGGCTTCGATTGCGGAATACGCTGCCGAGTGCGCTCATAGTCCTGACGCCCGTGATATTCTATGCCTCGAGACGCTCACGGTCAAGATGGCGCGCTGTCGGAAGTCAGCGGGCTGTCCCACTCATCGGGAATCTCGTCGAGGCGGAGGTGGTGAGGCTTCTCCTGGATCTCCTTCACAAGGACCACGGTGGTACCCCGCCTGCCGGTCGCAAGGAGTATGCGGTCGGCGGCATCGAGGATTAGGGTGTATCCTATTCCCAGCGAGCGCTTTGTGGAGAATCCGCGAAGCAGCAGGGCGCGCGGCAGCGTGAGGCGCTGGATGCCCGGTCCGCAATCGGATACGGCAACCCACACCGCGCCGTCCGCAAGTCCGAGGCAGACCGTGCCTCCATTGGCGTGCTTGATCGCGTTTGTCGCCGCTTCGCCGACGCCGGATATCAGAGCATCGAGCCTTTGCCCGACAAGCCCGTTCTCGACGCAGAACTCGCGCACCTTGTCGCGCATACCTACAAGGTCGGTCGGGCTCGCGATCTGCAAGCGGATCAGCGCGGGGGCGACGTAAGCTTCGGCTTCGGCCGGCTCGCAGATGGTCAGCTTGCCGTCGGTAACGCTGAAGATCGTCTCGCGGTAGAACCGGCGCTTGTCGTGCTCGACGTCCCGCAGCGCCTCTTGCGCCTGTTTGAGTTCGGTGATATCGATTGCGGTTCCCACCACGTAGCGGCTGCCTTCCATCTCCACTCGGGCGCCGGTGCAGTAGAGTGTGTGGACGGAGCCGTCCGCGCGCCTGGCGCGTATTTCCGCGGTCGCTGCGCCGGTCTCAAACGCCTCGTCAACGGACCGGGCAGCGAGTTCTTTGTCGTCATCGAGCACAAAAGCAAACGCCTTGGTTGGGGCCCGCTCGTCGAGATCGAGGCCGGCCGCCTCCTGGAACGCCTTATTGCGCCAGATGACGTTGCCGTGATCATCGAACATGTAGAACAGACCGGGGAGTGAGTCGACGATGGTCTCGGTCAGCTTCTTCTCATCGAGTAGTTCCTGAAGCGATCTCTTGCGCTCCATTTCGCCCGACGTCCGCGCGGCGAATATCCGCATTATGTACTCGGCGAAATCGGGGTTCTCGATGGGGACTCGCTTTATCGCGGCGAGGAGTCCGAGCGGCTGGCGGTTCGAGTCGAACAGGGGCACTCCTATGTAGCTCTCCGCTTCCAGGTCCGCAAGCATGGCTCTGTCGGCAAACTGCTCCCGGACGCCCTGGGTGTAGATGCACAGCCTGCTGCCAACGACCGTCTCGCAGGGGCTGTCGGCTAGAGCATACTCGAAGTTGTCCGCCAGGACGCCGTCCCGTACTGACCGCCACCGTGCGGATGCGTCCGTCGCCGACCAGCTCGCCGACAAAAGCGGCGGACGCGCCCAGGGCCCGCGCGACGTAGCGCACGAGAAGGTTGAAGTACTCCTGCCCGGTGGCGGCGGATATGCCCGCCGCTATGTTATGGACCGCGTCTTGCAGGCGCTTGCGTTCGGTGACGTTGCGAACGACCGCGACAAGCAGCGCCTCTTCGCCGACATCGACGCGCGTCAGGGCGACCTCGGCGTCGAAGAGCGTGCCGTCGCAGCGGACATGCTGCCATTCGAAGCGCTGGGCTCCGTGCTCCAGAGCGACCTCGACCATGTCCCTGGCTTTTTCGCCGGACTCGCGTTCGTCGGGCTGGAGTTGCGGCGAGAAGTGGTGGGGTGTCTGACCGATGAACTGCTCACGCGTGCAGCCGAACAGCTCGAGCGCCGCCGCGTTACAGTCGACGAACGTCTCGCCCTCAAGCACCATTATGGCGTCCGGCGCGTGTTCGAGAATGGCGCGGCAGGCGCCGATGTCCGCTAGGGCCTCACTCACAAACGTGTTCCCCCAACCCAAGGTTACAATTTGAGTGTTTACCCGCGGGCGGGGTTCTCTACGCGCGGCTCCGCTACGCCCCCACGACCTCCATCGCGATCTCCGCCCACCGCCACAGCCGCTGCGGCTCGTAGCAGACGGTGCTGATGTCCTTGAGTATCAACTCCAGCGGGCAGCCGTGCCGCGCGCAAGCGTCCACCGACGCCTGCAGGTGCTCGCGCACCTCGGCCTCGTGGAAACTCACCGAGGCCAGCAGCGCGGGGTTGGGCTTGCGGGAATAGACGTAGTCGCCGCGAATCTCCGACGCGCCCAGCTCCTCATCCACCCACGGGCTCATGGAGATCTTGCGGACGTGGGGGATCTTGCGCACCTGCGCCATCTTGCGGTCGAGCGGATCGCAGCAGCCGTAGTAGACCAGCCCGAAGCGCTCGAAGATCGGCATGGAGGTATCGATCTCGAACCGCTCGAACATCGCGGGCGACACCGTGGAGAACATCTGGGCCAGACCGAACATCCAGATATCGCGCGTGCGCGGCTTGGCCGGATCGAAGCCCGGCGCGGGCAGCTCGTCGGTATATGCGCCCGTGCAGTGGACCAGCGACTGATGATGGCACAGCAGGCCCTGCTCCTCCGCCTGATCGAGCATGCTCATGTAGCTGCGCACGATCCGCCGGGCCAACTCCTCCATATACTCCGGCCGGTCGATGATCGTATACAGCGCCTCCTGCACGCCCATCAGAGCGGATATCGGGTCCCACACCGAGAGGTTGTAGTCCAGCCCCTGCTCGAAGACCCCCAACTCGCCGTCAAACAGCTCGTGGGCCACGTCCAGCCGGCGCGCGGTCTCCGCCTCATCATGGCTGACCACCGCCATCTTGATCTTGTCGAGGTCGGCGTCGGTGACGAACTGGTTCTTGAACGCGTGCCCGACTACGGCGTTCGTGGGATCGGTCACCGCCACTTCCTCAACGGCTCCCACTCCAATGCCCGTATTGCGAATGGCCTTGGGCACCCGGACGAAAGGCTCCACGACCATATCCACCGGGAAGTGCTTCCACTGGTAGAGGGTCATTCGAAGAAACCACTCGTAGCCCCGGCACTCGGGGTCCTCGCAGCGTAGCGTCAGCTCATCGTCCACGTTCATCTCGTTCCAGCAGACCTGGTCGATCGTGACCATGGGCCGTTCCGGCTTGAGACCATTCAGCTTCCGCCACAGCTCGCGCTTCTGCTCCTGCACCGGCAACGCAGCGACCTCGGCCACCCGGACGGCGAGCTCGCGGATGATGTCTCTGTCGTGCGTATTCGTCATCGTATTCCTCCAGACTCCCCACGCCCATATCGAGGAGCAATCCAGTCATATTCTAGGGCTAGCCAGCGCAGTGGTCAATAGGCGGGCATAGCGGGACGAGTCACTGGCGCGGCTGCGCGCGGATGGGACGGCCCACGCCAAACCTCACACACACTTCGTGCGGCTGCGGAGCACTGCAGTTCACAATTGACGCGTATTGGCACATATATTGCAAGGTCAGTAGTAGCCGATCAGGCATAGACTTGCCGGCTGGCCAACAGGCGGTTCAGTACGGCAACAAGAGGAGAAGAGGGATAATGAGAAACAGGATAAGGGTCATAGGCGCGATAGTCGCGCTGCTCGCAGTTGGCGCGTCTGCTCAAGCCGGTGTGATCACGCTTTGCACCCCCGCTGCCGGAGATGCCACGTGGGCGTGGAACACCAAGTATGGACCGTACAGCTACGGCGCCGGCGGCACCGAGATGGGCGTCAGTCTGTATTTCGGCGCGCCCTATGGCAATGACTACACGGTTTCGATCTTCGAGATCCCGATCGCCGCGCTCGCAGGCAACACCGTGACAAGCGCTACGCTTGTGGTGGATTCGCTGGGCTTCAGGACCTGGCTACTACTACGGTTCGGCGTCCATTGGCTGGCTCAACACCGGTGCGTCGGTGCTCACGGGTGATGTGGTTGCGGACAACCTGGGACCGGCAAGCCAGAGCTGCCCCGGCGGATTCCAGATCTACAACAGCGACTATCCCGACACGCCGGGACTGAAGTACTTCGACGTCCTGTCCTATGTGCAGGCTGACCTGACTGCTGGCAGGGCGTTCTCAACATTCGTCATGTCCGGGTCCAGAGACACCTACGGGTCGATCTACACGGCCGAGAGCGGATCCGGCCCCTGCATCGTGGCCACCAGCGTTCCCGAGCCCGGTACCATCTCTGCCATGGCCCTGGGTCTGTCAGGCATGCTGCTGAGGCGCAGACGCAGGGCGTAAGTAGCTGCGAGGGCGCGTTAGTGAGGACTTCGGGTGGCGGCCGGACAGTCGCCACCCGTTTCTGTCGGATTCTGGGCCGAGCTAGAGCGGTGCACCCGCCGGCTTGAGCGGCAGGAAGAGGCTGCGCTCGGTGATTCCATTGCTGTGGGTGACGAGGCCCCGGTCGATGAAGCCCATCTTGAGGTAGATGTGATACGCGCGGTCGTTGTCGAGCATGGTGGTGAGCGAGATTCCGTCGCGGTCGAGCGCTCTCGCATCCTCGATGAGGATCGACATGAGCTTCTGGCCAAGCCCGCCGTCCTGCCAGGCGTCCGCGATGCCGATTCCGAGCACGGGCACGGCGTCGCGCACGCGCCAGAGAAAGAAATACGCCACAATCTCGTCGCCGTCGAGCCCGACGTAGACCCAATCCTCGCCGCGCACGGCCTTCTCGATCTGCGTTGCTATGGCCTCATCCGTGCGCTGATGCGGCACGAACATCCGCGCCGAAACCGGCCCCAGCTTGCGGAAGAAGGCGCGCAAGGCGGGACCATCCCCGGCCGCGATCTTGCGGATGCGGATGGTGCGGTCGTCTCTGAGAGCTAGCTCGCGTTCGTTTCCCATTCCACTCAGCCGAGATCTACGTCCACGATGCTGTCGGGCGCTAGTACTTCATACCTGTCAAACGGAACCAAGGCAAGATCGGCTATTTCCCGCCTGACTTCGCGGCTCATCTCGTGCCGGAGATGCAGATGATGGGGCACCGGTTCGTCGACATGCCCCATGTGATCGCCCGATACCCTCTTTCATCTCCTGGAACCTGACCACCCCGTTCTCCTCGCGCTTGCCAAGTCCCAGCGGCCCCGGCCTGTGCCGTCTGATCATCAGAAGCTCAGTCTCAGGGATCAGCTCAGAGATGCAATCGGGCCAGAAAACCAGGCGTTCGACTTTGGTACTGCCCTTTGCTCGCACGAAAATGAGTTGTGGAGTGAATATGTCCTCAGCTTCCAACCTCTCCTCGATCCCAGGCTTGGCCTGCGCGTAGCGCCACCAGTACGTCGTCTGCTCAACAGTCGCGATCGCCTTGACGGATCCCTCGCCAATAGGTGCCGACCCGTCTGCCACCAAGGCCCGTACGGCACTCTCATTGTTGGCGCGCCACGACTCGACGAGCGCGTCCGCGGTGTGCAGGGCCATGGGTTCGCCTGCGCCTTGCGGGTCGTACATCTGCAGCGCCAGTGATCGCGCGATATCGACGGCGATTGGCATCGCCTCCAGAGCGAAGAATGTGGGCCTTGCGTAGTTCAGGTTCATGGACAGGAAAGGCCCCTTGCCCTCAAGTGCGGGATCGGCATCGTCGCCCGATTCCTCAAGGCAGAGGCTGAAGTACACCCCTGTCTGCGAGTTCTCGTACCAATACTGCTCCTCGGTCTGCTTCGTGAAACACTGGAAGCGGGACGACCACTGCGTCCGCTTCCTCCTTGGTCAGAATGCGTGAACTATCCGGTCTGCACATGTAGAGATCGAAGCTCATTAGCTCACCTCCACCCCCAACACCTCTCCCACCCCCACCTTCACCGGCTCGGAGAGGCGGACCAGGGCGTAGTTGCCTTGCCATGGTCACGCTTGCGCCGAAGCCTCTGCCCGCGCCGGACGGGGTGGCCTTGGTGGGCTTGAGGCCAGCGGGCGGCGAGGAGGCGGATTTCGTGGACTTCGAGATCGCCCCAGGTCACGCCGATCTTGGCGGCAAGGCCGTTGGCGGACGCCTTCTGCGAATACGATGCCCCAGCCGGAGCCGGTCGAGTAGAAGCACTTGAAGTCGTCGGCGTTGACCTTCGGGCGCGAAGGCGATGAACCGCTCGCGGGCGTTGTAGTGGAAGCCGGAGAGCGCGAGGATCAGCGACCAGCTCGACATCGCGCGGGCGTAGTGGTGGCCGCACTCGAACTCGTTCCACGGGTTGCGCGCGACGCCGTCGTGGCGGTCCCGGACGCCCTTCACTATCGCCAGCCCCTCCTCGACCATGTCCTCGTAGATCAGATGCGCGGCGACCTGATACTCGATTCCGGTCCAGACCTCGTCGGCATACGTGAACGGGTAGCGCGGCCGGCCGCCGTTCGGCCAGGTGCACAGCAGCAGCCCGGCCTCGTCGTTCAAGGCGTAGGTGCGCTGGACGCTGTCGTGGTCGGAGAGGTCGCCCTTCCAGTTATGCTTGAAGATCGACTCCAGCGCTGACTTCACTTCCTCCTCGGGCAGAACGTAGCCGAGATCGACCACCTCGCAGAACCACTGCCCCAGAAGCTGGTCCGAAAGGCAGCCCGGCCCGAACTGATACCGCGGCGCGGTCTCCAGATCGACTTCCTGAATGAAGAACTCGCCGTTGAAGAGCTTTTCGGCGTGTTTCTGCGGCGCCGCTGTCATAGATCGCCTTGCACTTGGCGGCGTACTGCGTCTCGCCGAGGATCTCCGACATCTTCTCCATCGCCTTGAGCGCGCCCAGGTAGAGCGTGCCCATCATGGTGTTCGCGCCGACGAACTCGATGTCGTAGGTGTTGTGCTGCATCGCCTCCATCACGCCGTCGCTCGTCCTTGTCCCACGTCAGCCAGACGAAGCTCAGGCTCGCTTGGCGGCGGGGTAGATCAGCTTGAGGAACTCCATATCGCCGCTCAGCAGATACTCGCGATAGAGCTTGAGGATGCAGCCCATCTGGCCGTCGGCGGCCGCGTGGAACTTCCACAGGTGCTTGCCCAGCGGAAGCGGCGTGCGAAACGCCATCTTGCCGTCTTCCTCGACGTTGGTGGTGAAGTCCGTGAGGCGCATCGTCCGCTCCAGGCGTGGGTAGAGATAGGCCAGCGCCTGCTCGTAGTTCCAGACGTGCGTGCAGTTCATCGGGCAGCAGCCGGCCTGGTCGCAGCAGCCCTCGAACGCGTAGAAGCGGTCGTCATCGAGGAAAAGCCCGGTCTGCGTGCGCATGATCGACATGTTCGCGCCCGCCGCATCGAGCGCGACGGCGGGCAGCGTGCTGGAGTAGAGCGCGTCGGCGAACAGGCGGGTCTCCTTCTCGAGCCGGTCCAGGTTCTTGACGACGTAGCCCGACGCATCCCACGCGTCGCGCCACCAGTTCGCATATCGATTGCGCAGCCGCGCGCCCTTGACCTCCGGCTCGCCGTTCCAGTAGTTCTCGCGGTTGGGGAAATGCCAGGCGAAGATGAACGGCAGCTCGACGGACTCGCCCGGCGCAAGCGAGAACCTCAGGCCCAGGCTTGCGACGTCCGAGTGATCCTCCTCGCTCGACGCGGTGAACTCGCCGTCGGCCTTGAAATCGTCCCAGACAGCCTGAGCCGAATCCCACCAGCCCGACGAAGGCCAGTGAACGCGGCAGCTCACGTTCCTATGAGTCGTCACCAGCGCCATCGAGCCGAACGCGAGGTCGTCGGGCTTTGTGTTGGCGTTGGTCATCTTGACGCCGCGGAACGAGTCCGCCTCCGACGAATTCGTTGACCCTGCCCTCACCATCGACCGCATTCTGCAGAGACCAGCAGATCGTGCCATCGACCTTGCGGGAACCGGTGTTGGTGACCTTGTAGCGCAGGATGGCGGTTGGGATCGAGGAGTCCTTTTCATTGAGCGGGATCATGGGATTGAACGCGACAAGCTCGACCTTGACGGGCAGCTTCGGCTCCCTGAACTCGACCTTGCGCGAACGGATACTCGCCGGTGAAGACAGCATCGGTCAGCCTCGGCAGCCCGCAGACTTGATTGGGAGGCATTCCCCCACCGGCAACGAACGACGGCTGCAGCCTGGATTCGAGCACGCGCGCAATCGGCTCGCCGCCCTCGGGCTTGACGTAGATCGCGGGGAACGTGTAGCCCAGCACGTGACCTTTTGACGGCCGGTTGAACAACTCCCAGTCCCTCAGCTGGCCGCGTCCGCCGAGCGAGACCGTGCCCGTGCCGATCCCACCGAGCGGCAGAGCGATCTCCTTGAGCGCATCGCCTGTGAAGCTGCGCTGTTTGCCCGTCGCGAGCAGTTGCTTCCTATCGTAAGGTACCTTCGCGTCCGCCATCTGTGTCCACCCCTCCGGTAGTGCGTGTCCTGACTGCTGCTTGTACGTAAGAGCTCACTCTTCCTGAGCATCTAAAAAAAAGTTTGCTTGTTCGCTGTGTGTGAACAGGTACGCGGCTATGGGTTGTCGAAGTAGTATGCGTGGACGAACTGACTCGGGAAGAACTGATATCGATCATCCTTGAGCTTAGGGAGCGTGTTGCGGCTCTTGAGAAAGAGAACGCGGAGCTTCGGTGCAAGCTGGGAATGGGCGGCGGTTCAAAGCCGTCGACTCCCGAATGGGTAAAGCCGAATCGTGCCCAGCGGAGGGCTGCCGAGCGGGCTGAGCGCAAGAAACGCAAGCAATCGTTCGTGCGCAAGCGGGATATTGCGACTCGTGAAGTAAGGCATGCAGTGGAGAAGTGTCCCGACTGTGGCAGAAAGCTGTGCGGTGGCCGGGAGCATTCCCGTCGTCAGGTGATCGAGATTCCGCAGACTCCCATTGAGATAATCGACCACGTGCTCATCGCCCGGAGATGTGGAGCGTGCGGCAAGGTCCACTTGCCCAAGCTGGGAGCCCAGGACGGTGTAGTCGGCAAGGGGCGAATGGGGCCTCGGCTGATGAGCCTTATCTGCACTCTGGCGATAGCGAAAAGGATGCCTCACAGGTCGATTCAGAAGCTTCTGGAGAGCCTTTACGGGGTGCATATTTCGCTTGGGGAGATAACTGAGATTCTTCATAGGGTTGCGGGCTTTGCCAGGGAGACTGTGCAATGGATTTTGCGCCGGATTCGGGGCAGTCCCCATGCTCACTGCGATGAAACAGGATGGCGTGAAGACGGCATCAACGGTTATCTGTGGAGTTTGTCGACGGCAGGGCTGAGATACTTTCACTTCGAGTGCTCCCGCGCGGGTGCTGTCGCGCGGAAGTTGCTGGGGTTGTGCTTTGGCGGTGTGCTTGTCTGCGACTTCTACGCGGGTTACAACTGGTATGGCGGACCGATCCAGCGCTGCTGGGTTCATTTCCTGCGGGATTTGAAGAAGCTCGTTGAAGCTAACCCAGGCAATGAGGATGTGCGGAAGTGGGTGGAGTCAATAAAGTCCATCTACACGTTTGCTAAGAAGATAGCCCGGCGTGGTTTCGCCGAGAGCCTGCGGGTAAGACTGCGCCAGGAGTTGGAGACGAAGCTGCTTGCGATAGCCGAGCCTTACATAAAGAATGACTCGGTACCGCAGCGCGTGCTGGCGGAGAGGATTGAGAAGCACTTGGGAGAGCTGTTCACTTTCGTGCAGTATCCCGGCTGCCCGTCCGGCAACAACGCTGCTGAAAGAGCCATAAGACCGGCCGTGACAGCCCGAAAGGTCAGCGGCGGCACCAGGTCGGAGAACGGGTCGAAGACAAGAACAGCACTGATGAGCATCTTTGGCACATGGACACTTCAGGGCAAGGACCTACTCAAGGCCTGCACCAATATGATACTCCACCCCGAAATGCCAGCCCCATCCTACGCACAATAAGTAGGTACTCAGGGAGAGTGAGCTCTTACGCTTGTACCCGCGCGGGCCAAGTTCCTGTCGGGAGTGATATAATACACCATGCTCGCAGGGAGACAGGCATAGCATGAAGCAGAACGGACATCAGCCGAGTGGGCGGATCATTACTGTTGGCACGGGCGAGGCCGAGTATCGGGCGTTGGTACCGGCGCCACTGCCGCCGGCGGTGGAACTCGACCGCGAGATCATACTCGCGCTCTCCGACGCCGACCGCGCTCTCGGCGAACTCGCGGGCGTTGGGCGAAGCGTACCCAACCCGCAGTTGCTCATCCGCCCGTTCATGAACCGCGAGGCAGTGCTCTCATCTCGGATCGAGGGAACAGAGGCGGGGCTTGAGGACCTCTACCGGTACGAAGCCTCCGATGTGCCCGGGCGAGCCAGGGCTCATTCAGATGCGGCTGAGGTGGCCAATTACGTGCGGGCGCTGGAATACGGACTGGCGCGGCTCCCCGAACTGCCGTTGAGTCTAAGGCTCCTGAGAGAGGTGCACGACAAACTGATGGCTGGCGTGCGCGGCGAACAGGCGACGCCTGGGGAGTTCCGGCGCAGCCAGAACTGGATTGGTAGGCCCGGCTGCAGTCTGAATGAGGCGACATTCGTGCCTCCGCCGGTTCCTGAGATGCAGAACGCGTTGTCGAAGCTGGAATCCTATCTCCATGCTGACAATTCCCTGCCTCCGCTGGTCAGGATAGCCGCGGTACACTACCAATTCGAGTCGATACATCCGTTCCTTGATGGCAACGGTAGGGTAGGACGCTTGCTGATCTCGTTGCTGCTCAGCCACTGGAATCTGCTTCCACTACCGCTGTTGTATCTGAGCGCCTACTTCGAGAGGAATCGGCAGGACTACTACGATCACCTATTGGCGGTTTCGCTCCACGGCGCCTGGCGAGAGTGGCTGCTGTTCTTCCTGCGCGGAGTGACCGAGGAGTCGCACGACGCGTCCGGCAGGCTCAAGCTGCTTGAGGACTTGCAGATCGAGTATAGGCAGAAGGTGATTGGTCTGGGGGGCTCGGTGTTGCCGCTGCAGCTTGTTGACCATCTCTTCTCGGTTCCGGTGGTTACGGTATCCGAAGCCCAAGAGATCCTCGGCGTCACGTACCACAGCGCTAGACTCGCTGTCCGCAAGCTGGTTGACTTGGGTATCCTGCAGAAGCCCAGTGAGGCGGTGTACGGCAAGCGCTTCGTTGCCTCCGAGATACTGCACGCCGTCGAGTGACACGAGAATTGTAGCTAACTACAATTGCCGCCGGGCAAATTGTAGATTTCGGGCAAAACCTACAATTTGCCCTTTGGTGGACGCTATGCCATTCGAGATCACCAGCCCCGGCGTCGTGTATTGCGGCGCGGGGACGTTCAATGCAATAGTCGAGGAAGCTCCGCGGCTGGGGAGGCGCGCGGGGATCGTGACGGGCGCGCATTTGGTCAAGTCGCAGCGTGTGGCCGATTTGTTCGAGGACCTGCGGAAGCGGGGGCTGCACGTGTCGATCTCGGAGCCCGTCACCGAGGAGCCGACGGTCGAGCGCGTCGATGAATTGGCGGCGTTCCTGCGAGAAGAACGCGCGGATGTCGTGATCTCCATCGGCGGAGGCAGCGTGATCGACACCGCAAAGGCCGCCGCGATGATGGCCACTAATGACGGTCGCACCGAGGCCTATCAGCTCAAGCGCCGCGAGGTAACCAGCCCGCCGCTGCCTCAGATCGCCGTTCCAACCACCGCCGGCACCGGCTCCGAGGCGACTCGCGTCTCCGTTCTCACCAACAACGCGCTCGGGATCAAGCGCAGCGTGTCGCACCCGTGGATGACGCCTGATGTCGCGATTCTAGACCCCGATCTGACCGTCTCGCTGCCGCTCGATCTCACGACGCTCACCGCGATGGACGCATTCTCGCACGCAATCGAGAGCGCCGTCTCGCGAAGCGCGAACTCCTACACCCGCCACATCGCCCTCGCCGCAATCGAGCGGCTATCAAACGGCCTGCCCAAGTGCCAGGCAGAGTTTGCATGACCTCGACGCCCGCCTCGCGTGCCTGATGGGAAGCTGCTTCGCGGGGCTGGCGATGCAGCAGGGGCTGGGCGCGTCGCACACCCTCTCGCCGGCCGTCTGCATCGTGGGCGGGATCCGGCACTCGGAGGCAATCGCCGCACTGCTGCCGCACGTGATTGGGCTTAACGAGCGCGCGCTACCCGGCACGTACGACGAAGTGAAACGCGCGATGGGCTGCGATGACGTATCGAGCTCGCCTCGCCGAACTCTGCACAGCCGGCGGCGTCTCGACAGACCTCTCCCACTACGGCCTCAAGCCGTCAGACGAGGACGCCGTCATCGCCGCCATGAACCGCTACGGCAGCCACCGCCAGACCAACCCGGTCGAAGTAACCGACGCCTGGGCGCGGGAGCTGTTCGCAGCGAGTATACAGCACAACTCGGAGGGATAACCCCGCCCTCCGCCTAAGTGCCAAGTATGACCGGCCGATGGTTTGCGACTCTCGTTGCAGCGATCACGACGGCGGCGGGGGCGGCTTGGGCGCAGCCGGCTTCCGTGCCGATCCTCCAGGCGGAGATGGTCGAGGCCCCCAAGATTGACGGCGTGCTCGATGACGCCTGCTGGCAGGGCCGCGAGAAGCTGTCCGGTTTCAAGGTCAGCGCGAACGGCAGCGATCCGAACCAGCCCACGGAAGTGATGATCTGCCGCGATGCAGGCACGCTCTACGTCGCGTTCATCTGCCACGATTCGCAGCCGTCGCTCATACACGCCTCGCAAACGCAGCGCGGAGGCTCCATCGGCTCCGACGACTTCGTCAGCGTTCTCATCGACGCCCTGCACACCCACCTCCAGCACTATCACTTCGAAGTCACCGCGGGCGGCGTCCAGTACGAAGAGATCCCGAACAACGCCGCGTCCAACATCACCTGGCGCGGCGATTGGCAGGCGGCGGCGAGGAGAAACGACACCGGTTGGACCGCCGAGGTCGCGATCCCGTTTGCGATGCTGCGCTATCCGGGCAGGGCTGACACGATAGGCATCGTCTTCCGGCGCTATATACCGAGGGTCGAGGAGATGAGCTACTGGCCGGACGTCGGGCCGACCGAGGACATGGCCCTCTACGCCGACCTCACCGGCCTCGATCTCCCCGCCCGACGGTCCAGGCCGATCTTCATGCCCTACACGGTCAGCTCCCGCGCGGATGACGGCTCCTTCACCCAGATCGGGTTCGACTACAAAGAGGAGCTGCCCAACAGCCTGGTCGCGATGATGACCTACAACCCCGATTTCGCGGACATTCAGGACGCAGTCACATCCATAGACTACTCCTACACCGAGCGCCGCACCGCCGAGCCGCGGCCGTTCTTCTACGAGGGCTGCAACATGTTCATCGACGACGAGGCCTACTGCAGCCGCCGAATCGGCGACATCGACTGCGGCGTCAAGACGTTCGGCAAGGTGGGCAAGCAGTCATACACATTCCTCGATGCGTTCAAGCGCGGCGAGGGGAACCACTTCACGTCCTCCTACGGCTACGATTTCGACCGAGACACCAACCTCGTCGTCTCCATGAACGGCTCGACGCTCTCCAACGCCTCGGCTACCGAACCCGACTCCAGCACGTGCCTGGCGACCGGCGGAATGAAGCGCTGGCGGGGCGCGTCGGGCACAACGACCTTCAGCTTCCGCCGCTTCAACGCGATCAACTCCTCCGGCACGCCCGACGGCAATATGTTCAAGGCCAGCCTGGGCAAGAGCGAGGCCGCGGGCAACTTCGGCTACAACTTCTACTATGAGGACATCGACCCCACGTTCTACGTGCGCGACGGCTACGTGCCGCTGATCGGCGTGCGCGGCTTCGCCACCGAGCAGCGCTTCCACGATAATCCCAGCAAAGGAAGCCTCACATATTGGGCGATGTATGCCCGCCAGAAGCGCTACTGGGCGCCAAGCGGCGGCCTGCACCACGAAAGCGTCGAGTTCGGCGGAAGCTGCGACACTCGCGCGGAGTGGCAGTACGGGTTCTGGTTCGGCGAGGGATCGTGGCTCGGCGCAAGGGACAGCACCCGAAACGTCCAGATCGCCTGGCTCTCGCGGCATCTCTACGGCGGCGGGTCGGCGGGATACACTATCGGCAAGCGCGCGGGCCAGGACTACACCTACCTCACATGCGACCAGGTGCTCCAGGTCGGCCGCAGACTCATTCTCAACTGCCTCTACGAGCGCACGAAGCTCGCCGGCGTGACCGACTCGCAGTTCACGCTCGCGCCCAACTATCAGATCAGCCCCGAGCAGAGCCTGGGCGCGTGGGTCGTCGGCCGGGGCAGCGACACGAACCTCTGCTGCACCTTCAGGCAGACCGTCCGCAGCGGCTCGGACATATTCTTCATCTACGGCTACCCCAACACCGACACCACTGCCAGCCGGTTCGCGATCAAGATAGTGAGGCCGGTGGAATGGTAGCTGCCAGTTTTGAGTGTTGAGTTTTGAGTGTTGAGTAAGGGAGAGTGGGTAGTGCCAAACAAACATGCCGCGCTGGCAAAGATGGCGAAGGCCCTGGGTATTGCGGCGATTCCGGCTTCGTGGAACGAGAGCTGGGCGGGGTACCGCGAGTGGCTGCGTGGCGGCGGCTGTTGGCCGACGGATGGCGATACGAACCCGGCGGAGGTTTTCGATCTGCCGGCGGAATGCATGGAAGCGCTCGAAGAGGTTCGCAGGGCAATGTGGTCCAACCAACCTCTGCAGGAACTCGTGCGGTTCTGGCACTATCTGGTCTATCACCTTCCCGGCGGCATGGAACGCTACACCAACGTCTGGAACCTGCCCGATATTATCGGCGGTTTCTCGAACAAGCTCCTGCAGCTTGCGGCGATCGTGTCCGGGGCGGATCACGCCGTGGCCAACTTCGCCGCGACCGGCGTCTCGCAGGACGTCGCCATCGATTACGCTCGGCTACATCGGCCGCTACGCCCGCGACATCGTGGCCAAGCGCGGCGTGTGGGGGCTGGAGTCGATGGGATGGCTGAGCTGCTACGCCCGCGCCTGGATATTCCGGCTCGGCAGGCTCACGTTCAAGGCCGGGCGGTGCGGGATGCAGTTCCGTGCGTTCGAGAGCAGCAAGACCGGCGAGATCGTCGTCCTGTGCGAGGGGACAGTCAAGTATCGCGCGGACGGCCTCGCCGACGGCACCAACGACATCCGCGACCCGGACGCGTGGACGCCCGTGCTGGAAATCGACGAGGACAGGATCGTCGGCCATCCAGTCACACCCGACTGCGTTCAGCGCGAGCCGGTGACGCTGTCATCCGACGAGTGGCGGCAGGTGATGGCGCCGGGGGACGAGATAGTCGAAGTCCACATCGCGGGCGGCAGCAGGATGGGCCACGAGGAGTGCATGGAACTGGTACCGTCAGGCCGTGGAGTTCTTCCCGGCGTACTATCCCGATATGAACTTCACCGGCTTCACCTGCTGGTCGTGGCTGCTGGACCCGAACCTGGCGAAGATCCTGCCGCCGGAATCCAACATCGTGCAATTCCAGCGGGATTTCCATCAGCTTCCCGTTCCCGCGAACGAAGCGCAGGCGTATGATCTCGTGTTCGGCGACAGCACGATAGACCCGACCAAGGTCACCCCGACCACATCGCTGCAGCGCGCGATCGCCGACTACGTCCGCGCCGGCCACCGCCTCCGCTCCGCAGGCGGCATCATCACGTGGGGGAAAGCCAAGGCACTTGCCTTGCCGGAGGCGCCCTGAGCACGAAACTCCGAGAGACAGAGAGCGAGAAAGCCGTCTTTTCCTTTCTGTTTTTCTGCCTTTCGGGCTTCCATGCTGAAATTCCCCTTGACAAACGCCGTGCCTACTGGGTAAAATGCATCGTACGACCAATAATGGTAACATCCATGAAACAGCAGAACTGTCAATTCAATACCGGCCTTGCAATATACAGCCTGGCGCTTAGCGCCATGCCGGTTATGCACGTCGTCCTTATTACCAATGTACGTGCATCGCGGCCGGAGGGGGCAGTTCTTCAGTAACAAGCACGAAGACAAGCAAACTTCCAAAGGCCGCGGAGAGAACGACTCCCGCGGTCTTTTTGTTTTTGAGGTCCGAGGTCGGAGGTCCGAAGTCAGAACCGACCCCGGCCCTGGCAGAGGCGTGCGAGTCGAGGTCTCCGACCTCTGACTTCTGACCTCTGACTTCACACCCGGAGGGTACGACGATGGCGTGGTACAAGGAAATGTTCGCAACGCAGGACCCGGCTCGGTTGGAGAAGTATACCGAGAGCGAAGCCAGCCGCCAGCAGGTCGATTTCGTGATCGACAAGCTCGCGCTGGAGCCGGGCGCGCGCGTGCTCGACCTCTGCTGTGGGCAGGGTCGGCACCTGATCGACCTCGCGCGGCGCGGCTACGACGTGGTCGGGCTTGACCTCAGCGAGTATATGCTCGCCGAGTGCAAGACCGCCGCCGCCGCCGAGGGCATTAACCCGGTCCTTGTACACGCCGACATGCGCGAGATCGGCTGCACGAGCGAGTTCGACGCGGTCATCAATATGTTCACCGCGTTCGGCTATCTCGAGAACGAGAACGAGGACCAAAAGGTCATAAACGCCGCCTCCCTGGCTCTAAAGGGAGGCGGCTCTATGTTGCTGGACCTCATGAACCGCGACAGGCTCATGAACGTCTTCCGGCCCGTGGAGTGGCACGAGAACTCGCTTGGCGACCTCATACTCTCCGAGCGCGATTTCGACACGATTACCGGGCGGGTCAACGCCCGCGAGGTCACCATTCACTCCGACGGCCGCCGCTCCGAACGATCCCACTCCCTCCGCCTCTACACCTTCAACGAACTCGATGCAATGCTCCAACAAGCCGGCCTCACAGTCCAATCCACCTACGGCGACTTCGACTCCACACCCTTCGACCGCGGATCAAGACGCATGATCGTGATCGCGCGGAAGAAAACCTGACCCCCGCCCCGCTGCGGCGAGGGTTGAGGAAACCTGACTCCCGCCCCGCTGCGGGGAGGGTTGGGGAGGGGTCCTTCGGGTCCATAGCGGGAACGCCCTGCGATGTCGCTGTTTCGGGATTTCGTGCGTCCACTCAGGCCAGCCGTCCACAGTGGTGCGGTCGAAGTATCGGGCCTCGGCTGGCGGACCAGCCCAAATCCCGAAAACGGCGTGGCCGAGGGAGAGGAAGACTGCCTCCGACGGCGAAATTCTACTCGGTGACCTGCAATGTGGAATGCGATTCCCTGGCGGCTTGAGATCGTCCCCGCTGCGGGGAGGGTTGGGGGAGGGGTCCTTCGGGTCCATAGCAGGAACGCCCTGCGATGTCGCTGTTTCGGGATTTCGTGCGTCCACTCAGGCCAGCCGTCCACAGTGGTGCGGTCGAAGTATCGGGCCTCGGCTGGCGGACCAGCCCAAATCCCGAAAACGGCGTGGCCGAGGGAGAGGAAGACTGCCTCCGACGGCGAAATTCTACTCGGTGACCTGCAATGTGGAATGCGATTCCCTGGCGGCTTGAGATCGTCCCCGCTGCGGGGAGGGTTGGGGAGGGGTCCTTCGGGTCCATAGCAGGAACGCCCTGCGATGGCGCTGTTTCGGGATTTCGTGCGTCCACTCAGGCCGGCCGTCCATAGTGGTGCGGTCGAAGTATCGGGCCTCGGCTGGCGGACCAGCCCAAATCCCGAAAACGGCGTGGCCGAGGGAGAGGAAGACTGCCTCCGACGGCGAAATCCTACTCGGAGACCTGCGATGTGGAAGGCGATTCGACTGCATCCATGGCGACTTGAGATCGTGCCCGCGGCTGCCTTTGGGCTAACGGTGTGGTCGGCGTATGTCTTCGAGGTCCGCCTGGCGTGGGTTTTCAGAGTCGTTCCAGAGCTGCGAGGCAATGGTCTTGAGGCGCTGCCCGCGTTTGCCATCGGAGCCGTCGTCTGGCACTGGTTCGTCGCGTTCGGCCATAACCAGTTCTGGGTCGAGTCAGAACGCCGCAAGCGGTTCAACTACCATGCCCCGATGATGCAGTGCGGGGTCATCACGTGGGGATGGTTCGCTTACGCGTTTGCCTCTGTGTTTTCGCAGATGATCCATCGCATCATACCCCCGGTGATCCCGATACCGCTGTTGTTCGTGATGTTGGGGGTCGGGGTCGGAATCACTGCGCTGCTGGAACGGAGCCGCAAGGACGTCCCAAGAGAAGAGGCGCCGGAACCGCCGCTGCCCGCGAATGCGCTGAAAGAGCCGCGCTACCGCGAAGTAGTGCTTGACTGGTGGCAGCTTCCGAGTGCGGTGGCTCTTCTGGTGTTCACGCTTGTTCTCCTGGCCCTCGCCATAGCCGCGCCCGTGTGGGGCATACCGCGGGAAACGGGGCTGCTCGTAACTCTTGGCTGCGGCCAACTGTGCAGTGGTCATCGTTGCGAGCCTGGGCTGCAATAAGCTGATTGTCACGCCAACGGCAGTAACCCACTGGCTGGGTCTCTTCCGCATTCGGCTGCCTGTCGCGGAGATCGAGTCCTGCGTTGTCGGTGACCCGGACGCGTGGGGAAAGGCGCGCGGTGTGAAGATGACCAGCCGACGCAGGCGAGGAGAACGGTTCGTCGAGATCACGATGAAAAACGGCCGCGTCTATCGCCTCGGGGCGATCAGGCCAACGCATGTGCGCGAACTGATCGAGCGGGCCCGGAAGTGACCTCCCCCCAACCCCCTCCACAATGGAGGGGGAGTAGGTTGTGCTAGTAATTACCCCAGAGCCTGATCTTACTGCCAGGAGCGCGACATGCATTATCCAACACTGTTCCTCATGCTGGCCATCGTCCTCATTGCCGCTACAGCCCTGAGCGCCGCGCCGACGTTCAAAGCGCCGGCTGAGCGCGGTTACCTGATGCGGACCGTGACCGTCGGCGACAAGGACATGAAATACGTCGTCTACGTGCCGGAGTGCTACGATCCCGTCAAGCCCATTCCCACGATTGTCTTCCTCAACGGCGCGGGCGAGTGCGGCACCGACGGCCTCAAGCAGGTCTTCCACTTCGGCACTGCCGTCATTCTGAACTCCGAGAAGTGGCCGTTTCTCATTCTCTTTCCGCAGAAACAGGACGTCAAGACCAAATGGGAGGACGAGGAGCCGATGGTGATGGCGATCCTCGAGAAGTCGCGTAAGGAGTTCAACATCGACTCCTCACGGCTCTACCTCACCGGCCTCTCCCAGGGCGGTCACGGCACGTGGACCATCGCCGCGATGCACCCGGACCTGTTCGCCGCAATCGCCCCGGTCTGCGGATGGGCCGACGAGGACGTCGCCAGGAAGGTCGCCAAGCTGCCGATCCGGATCTTCCACGGCGATCAGGACCAGGCGGTCAACGTGGACGAGTCCCGCAAGATGGAGAAATGGATCACCGACGCGGGCGGTACCTGCAAACTGACCATCTACCCCGGCGTCGGCCACAACTCGTGGGACAAGGCGTATGGCGAGGAGGACCTGGGGAAGTGGTTCCTGGAACACAGGAATACGCAATGATCGCTATCCCCATTCTCGCCATTCTACTCGGCTCTGTCTTTGTCGTGTCCATCATCGCCTCCCTGCTCGGACAGGGCGGCGGCGTGATGTACACTCCCATCCAGGTATACGCGGGCATAGACTTCCATACCGCCGCCACAACCAGCCTGTTTCTGATAATGGTTACCTCACTGTCGGCCACGGTGGTCTACCGCAAGGCCAACAAGGTAGACTGGCCGCTTGCTCTCGCTCTTGAGTCCGTGACAGCCTCCGGCGGACTGATGGGAGGACTTCTCTCAGGCAGATTCTCCGGAACAACGCTCATGATCTCGCTTGCCGTAGTCCTTATCGTTGCGGCGGTGTTCATGATACGCAAGTTCTCGCCAGCACAAGTCGAAGACGGCTCGGTGCACCGCTTTGCCCATTGGCGCCGCCACTACGGCGACGAGGCGTATACCGTGAACATGCTCGTAGCGCTGCCCGTGTCGTTTGCAGCCGGAGCGATAAGCGGATTGGTTGGCGTGGGGGGAGGCGTGCTGAAGGGCCTCTGATGGTGCTTCTGCTCGGTGGACCGGCGGATATCGCTGTCGGATCGAGCGCGTTCATGGTCGGCGTGACTGCGGCGGGCGGGTTCACGGGGCACGTGGTCTCCGGGCCACTGGGACTGGCGGGTATCGCTGATTCTCGCCGGCGCGGTCTTCATAGGTGGTCAGATCGGGGCGCGGACATCCATTGGCATTGACAAGAGCAAGCTCCACTCGGCCACGGGGTGGTTCCTGCTGGCTATCGCCCTGTCTCTGATCCTCCGAGCAACGCTCTGACGCGGGCCTTGACCTCTGCAGCCCGCCAGCCTATACTAGCCGAAACGAATTCCTTTGCAGGAGATCAACCAGTGGCTAAACAGATCAAATGGGGCATAGTCGGCTACGGCGGCGCGTTCAACATGGGCAGCTCCACGCTCGATTCGGTCAACGGCTGCCGGGCATGAAGGCGGTCGCGGTCTGCGACATCGACCCCGCCCGCACTGTGGTCGCGCAGGGAGCACTTCCGGACATCACGACCTATAACTACCTCGGCGAGATGCTCAAGAACAAGGACATCGACAACGTCATCGTCATCCTCCCGCACAACCAGCACTACCCGGCGGCGATGGAGTGCATGAAGGCGGGCAAGGCGTCGTGCTCGAGAAGCCGATGTGCATCACGACCGACCAGGCGACCGACATGATCGCAGCTCTCCAAGAAGAAAGGCGTGCTGCTCGACGGTCTTCCACAACCGCCGCTACGATGGCGACTACATGGCCGTCAAGGAGTTCCTCGGCAAGGGAATCATCGGCGACGTGTTCCGCATCGAGGCCTTCATGGGCGGCTACGGCCATCCCGGCAAGTGGTGGCGCACGCAAAAGGAGATCTCCGGCGGCATCTTCTACGACTGGGGCGCGCACCAGGTTGACTGGGTGCTCAACTTCCTGGAAGGCCGCAAGATCAAAAACGTGACCGGCTTCTACCAGAAGCGCGTCTGGATGGACGTGACGAACGAGGACGAGACCCAGGCCATCGTTCGCTTCGATGACGACGTTGTCGCGGACATCACCATCTCCCAGATCGCCAAGGTCGGCAAGCCGCGCTGGAGAATCCTCGGCGCCAAGGGCGCGATCGAGGACCGCTGGTCCGGCAGTTTCAAGGCGTTCACGGACCTCAAGGGCTACCCGGCCGAGATGAACATTGGCTACAAGCAGACTACGTGGGAGGAATGGTACCCCAACCTTGCCGCGCACCTGCTCAAGGGCAAGCCGCTGGAGGTCAAGCCCGAGGAGGCCCGCCGCGTGATCATGGTCATCGAATACGCCGAGCGCTCCGCCAAAGAGGGCAAGTCAATCGAGACGCCGTTTTGAGTAGACGCTTCCTAGGGGCGCCGTTCGCGCCCCGGGCTCCGTACCGCTCTCGGAGATGCCAACTTGAGTATATACGCCTTAAAATCGTGCGGGGCGCTTCATCGCCTTTGCCTTCGGGGGTCGGCGCTCCGTGGTTGGACGTGCCGATATGACTGTTGCCATTAGCCTTGCTATTCTGCGCGCTGCCGCAGCAGGAGGCAAGACTGTTGGCAGTGTTATCTACGATACCTTCAACTACGCCGTTGGCGCGCAGACGTTCGGCGCGTCGTATAAGTTCACCGAAGAGCCCCGGCTGATCGAGACCGCAAAACGCATCCTCGAATGGGCTCCAATGCAATCAAGTTCGCGATGGGCAGCGACAAGAATGTGCCTCCCGAGGAGAAGCGCCCCGAGCTCAGCAGCCTCACTGAGCAGGCGCGGGACAAACCCGTCTACAGACAGCTCTTCGACATGCCGTTTGCCTACTACGCCATCTGGGCGAACACGTTCAGCAAGGCGACCTGGCGCGACGGGCTGAGCGACGACGAGAGGGCGGGCGTCTACAAGGAGATAGGGAACCAGTTCGCCTCTTACCTGCTCAAGACCTACAGTGGGACCCACAAGACGTTCTTTCTCGGGCACTGTGGAGGGCGACTGGCTGCTGCGCCCGGACCACAATCTCTAGTTGGACATTCCCGACCGCGCGATACAGGGCATTATCGACTGGCTCACCGTCCGCCAGAAGGCCGTCGATGATGCCAGAAGACGCACGCCGCACCACGACGTGTATGTCTACAACTACGCCGAGGCCAACCTCGTCCGCATAGCCTGGGAAGGCAAGCGTTGCATGGCCAATGACGTGCATCCCCAAGGTCAATCTGGATTTCGTCTCATACTCCAGCTACGACACAGAGCACAACCCCACCGACCTTCGCAAGGCCCTCGACTATCTCGAGTCCAAGCTCCCAACCAAAGACGGCATCGCCGGCAAGCGCGTCTTCATCGGCGAATACGGCTTCCCGGCCGAGCGGTTCACGCCCGAGCAGCAGGACGCCAAAGTCGCGCGCGGTGATGCGCAACGGGCCTCGACTGGGGCTGCCCGCTGATCCTCTACTGGGAGATGTATAACAACGAGGTCGATAAGGACGGCAAGCAGCGCGGGTTCTGGCTGATCGATGACAAGAACATCAAGCAGCCGGTGTATTATACGCATCACGACCTCTACGCCTGGGCGCGCAAATACGCCGCCGATTTCGCCAAACGTGAGGGCCGCCCGCCGACGTTCGATGAGTATCGCAAGGAAGCCGTGAAGTGGCTGGACAGCCTCCGCTAGCGCTGAGTGGGCGTGAGGAACGAACGCCGTATCGAAGCGCGCGAGCGCTTAGTCCGTCCTGAACCAGGGGTGGCCGTCGGCGCGGCGGTCCCAGGGGTGCTCTGGGCAGGGAGACTGCGCCCGGCAGGCTGGCGAGCGGATTGTCGGCGGTGAGCGTGTTGTCGGACTTGAACTGCCCCGGCCTGACCAGGCTTACGTGGCCGTCGCAGAACAGGACGTTGGCGCCGCCGCTGTGCCTGCGTTCTGCGTCGTAGTAGGGTTTGGCATTCGACCACGTTGTCGGAGGGCCCCACCACGTATGATGCGCCACTCCGCCGGTCCAGTTCGCGCTGCTGCCGTCCGATGAGCATAGACCGTGGACCGTCGAAGACGTGACTGCACGTTCTCAAGTCGGCGGCTGGCTTGCTATCAGGCCGGACCAGTAGTCGGTGTAGACGTTGCGCCAATATCCGGCGGTTATCCTGTCGTCGGGCTTGATGTCCGGACTCCGGAGGGGCATCTGGAGAGCAGATTGGTTCTGGCGTAGCTCTGGATCACCAGATACCAAGCGCCGGTCTGTGCGGTCGGGTCCGTGATGTAGGGGAAGGAAAGCGGCTGCTGTTATCTCCCATGTAGGCCGCGGTGGCCAGACCTATCTGCCGCAGGTTGCTCGGAACACTTGGTTTCGTTGGCCTTGGCCTTAACACTCAAGAACACAGGGAACAGGATAGCCGCCAGTATGGCTATGATCGCAATCACGACAAGCAGCTCGATCAGCGTGAACCCGAAACGTCTCCGCGGCATTCGCTTTCTCCCGCTCGTAACCACCTTACTAATACGCATTATACCACAGGTCCGGCATCCAGTAGTCGGCGGCCCTTTGTTGTGGTAGAATATGGCCGGTAGAATGCTGTGTTGGAGGGGGTCGATGACTGGAGAGATTCGGGAGATCGCGGAACGCATCAAGGAGCTTCGAGAGATTGCCGGCGTGACGGCGGAATCGCTCGCCGAACAGCTAGGCATCAGCGCCGAGACCTACCGGCAGTACGAGAGCGGCGGCTGCGACATTCCGGTCAGCGTGCTCTATGAGATCGCGGGCACGTTCAAAGTCGAGCTCACGGAGATCCTGACCGGCGAAAGGCCGCGGCTGCACACGTATTCCGCTGGTGCGCAGGGGCGCGGGAGTCGAGGTCCGCCGCAGCCACCACTACGACTATCAGAGCCTGGCCCCCAACTTCGTCCACAAGCGCATGGAGCCGATGCTGGTGACGGTGGAACCTCGCGATCAGAACCACGAGACCAATTCCCACCCCGGCCAGGAGTTCGACTACGTCCTCAGCGGGAGCGCTCGCCGTCACCATCGATGACCACGAGCTAGTGCTCGAGCGAGGGCGACTCGCTCTACTTCGACTCCAACCACCCGCACTGCATGCGGGCGCTCAACGATCAGCCGGCCCAGTTCCTGGCGATCATACTCTGACATAGGAGAGCAACGACAATGCTGTGAGACTAGATTCGTTTCGCGGACCGAGTTTGACTCCTACGAGGACTTCAAGGCCAACTGCAAGATCATCGTGCCGGACGAGCTTCAACTTCGGCTACGACGTGGTCGATGAGTATGCCCGCGTCAGCCCGACAAGCGCGCGTTGGTCTGGTGCAACGACAAGGGCGACGAGGCGCAGCGTTCACCTTCGGCGAGGTCAGCCGATACAGCAACCGCATCGCCAACTTCCTCACCTCGCTGCGGCATCGGCAAGGGCGACCCGGTGATGCTGATCCTCAAGCGCCGCTGGGAGTTCTGGTTGACGCATGCGTCGCGCTGCACAAGCTCGGCGCCGTCGCCATCCCCGCCACGCATCTGCTGACCGCCAAGGACATCGTCTACCGCAACAACGCCGCGCGGACATCAAGATGATCATCGCCGTGCGACGACGAGCGCGTGCTGGACGCCGTTGACGAGGCGCAGAAGGAGCTCGCCGACGCTCGCAGCACAAGGCCGTCATTCGCATGAGCCGCCCGGGCTGGTATTCGCTGAGCGAGGACGTCGCAGAAGGCCATCTGCCCGAGTTCGAGCGCCCGACCGGCGCCGACGCCACAACAACGACGACATGATGCTGCTCTACTTCACCTCCGGCACCACCGGCATGCCGAAGATGGTGCACGCACGACTACACCTATCCGCTCGGCCACATCCTGACCGCCAAGTTCTGGCAGAACGTGCAGCGACGACGGCCTGCACCTCACCTGTCGCCGACACCGGCTGGGCCAAAGTGCGCCTGGGGCAAGATCTACGGCCAGTGGATCGCCGGCACGCGCGATCTTCGTCTACGACTTCGAGGGCAAGTTCGACCCGCAGGACCTGCTGCAGATGCTTCAGGACTACAAGGTCACCACCTTCTGCGCGCCGCCGACGGTCTACCGCTTCATCGCCCAGCAGGACATGCGCAAGTTCGATCTTCAGCGCCTCAAATACTGCGTCACCGCCGGCGAGCCGCTCTACCCCGAGGTCTATCAGCGGCTTCCTGAAGAGCACCGGGCCTGACGCATCATGGAGGGCTTCGGGCAGACCGAGACGGTCGTGATGGTCGCCAACTTCCCGTGGATGGAGCCCAAACCCGGCTCGATGGGCAAGCCGTCGCCGGGCTACGACATCGACATCGTCAACGACGACGGCAAGCCCTGCGAGGTCGGCGAGGAGGGCCAGATCGTGCGTCCGCACGTGACGGCGCCAAGCCGCCGGGACTGTTCTGCGGCTACTACCGCGACGACGAACTCACCGATCAGCGTCTGGCACGACGGCATCTACTACACCGGCGACGTGGCCTGGCGCGACGAGGACGGCTACTACTGGTACGTCGGCCGCAACGACGATATGATCAAGAGCTCCGGCTACCGCATCGGGCCGTTCGAGGTCGAGAGCGCGCTGATGGAGCACCCGGCAGTGCATGGAATGCGCGATCACCGGCGTGCCGGACGAGCTCCGCGGGCCAGGTGATCAAGGCCACGGTCGTGCTCGCCAAGGGCTACGAGCCGTCGGACGAACTGGTCACCGAGCTGCAGAACCACGTGAAGAAGGTCACCGCGCCGTATAAATACCCGCGCATCATCGAGTTCGTGGACGTGCTCCCGAGCACCATCAGCGGCAAGGTCCGCCGCGTCGAAATCCGCACCCGCGACACGCACAAGGACTACCAGCCGGAACTGAAGGCAGAGTGACGTCGTCCACTGTATGACGTGACCTCACAACAGGAGACAGCGGATGGCGACAAAAAACGGCTGGTGGCCGATTCTGGTGATCGGGCTGTTGCTCGCCGCGGTGGCGGTGGTGTTCGTCTTTCCGCCGCAGTGCAGGTGGTCGTGTCCGCCGGGCAACAAGTGCATGACCCAGTTGCACGAGATCGGCGTCGCGCTGCAGATGTACACAGACGACTGCAAACGTTACCCAAGCTCGCTGGCAGGATCGGTGCAGCGCAACAAGGACGGAAGCGTTATCCCATTCGACAGCTCTGACGGCGAGGGTCTCTATCGTCTGGGACGTGAAGTCTCCTCGGCTCTTCCACTGCCCGAATGCCCCGGACGTCGCCTTTGACGCAATCGTGAAGGTGCGAGTGAACGGCAAGACGCAGGAGCGTTACGCTTACTCCAGCTACGACTTCTACGCTCCCGATGCCGAGATCAGGGCAAACGAAGCTCGGGCGCAATGCCATCCGCTATACGCTGAACTGGGCGGATACTCCCGGCAAGGTCGGCGCATACGCCGCATCTCCGCCTGGCACAAAGGACTCCGTGGCCCTGCGCGATAAGGATTTCAAGCGGCAACTAAGATTTCCCAACCCGCCGGCTGAGACCGTGGTCACGTGGTGCAGTTATCATGCGTCGCAGTCCAAGGCGCCAGTGCTGTTCGCCGACGGACACGCCGATATGCTTGCCGCTGACGATGTGCAGGGGACCGACGGCAAGAGCGGTTGCAGATGGCGAACCCAGCCGAGATCGGAGTGATCGCGGGTTCTCGCGAGTCAAAGGATGAGTATGACAGTATTGAGGTGGTTGTTCTTGTTTGTCGCTGCGCTGGCAGTCGCCATACCTGCTTCAGCAGGTGAGCTCTCCGACACCATCTACTTCGGCAACCAGGCGTCCGAGAAGTCGCACGCGATCACGGGCGCGGGTAAGGACGAGGTCATGTCGGCCCGGATCGGGACGGTGGATGAGAAGATTCCCTGCTGGACCGGCACAGAGCTGTCCTTCAGGCTCCGCAAGCAGCCCGGCAAGCCGTTCAGCGTTCAGATCCAGGAAGTCTGTCCACCCGAGGCCCCGGACACCCGCTACACCTACTCGATCTACGCCAACGACAAGCTCGTCTATATGCGCGACAACCCCGCGCTCGATGTTCGGCGTCACGAGCTACTTCGTCAACATCGACGACCCCGCGCTGACAAAGTCGGACTCGGTCACGCTCCGGTTCGCCAACTCGCGCGAGGGCTCGCCGTTCCGGCTGGCGGCGATCTGGCTCTATTCCGACCTGCCCGCCTACTGCCGCGACTCCGGTTTCGCCGTGCCGATGCATCTGACCCCGCTGCTGACCGCCTCTCGGGACGACGCCGAGATCGAGAAGGAGTTCAAGTACCTCTCGGACAACATCAAGCCCACCGGCGGGCTGGACACCAAGCTCGGCTGCGCGTCCGAGTATTACTACATGCGCGACGACGCCCTCAAGGCCCGCGAGCGCTTCGACCAGCTTCTCAAGTTCTGCCGGAAGTACGATATGCCGATCGAGTTCGCGTTCGTGAGCTGGTGGGGCGGGACGCCGATGTGGATGGACGACGGCCACGGCGGCAAGCTTTCGGACGTGAAATATCAGCAGATCTGCTGGTCCGAAACCGACACCTACGACGACGGCCCCGAGCTCAAGGCCCTGCTCGGGGACAAGTATCGACATCCGCTACGGCCTCTCCATCCCGAACCAGTGGAGCAATACGCCCTGGCTGACGATGAACTCGCCCGTCCTCAACGGCATCAGGCACCTGCGGATCGGTGAGAAGCTGACCGCGCTCGCCGATCTCGTGTCCGACCCGGCGTATCCCAACTACCCCGGCTGCCTGCTCGCGCTGGACATGGAAAACGAGCCCCGCTACTGGGACTACCACTGCCCGTCCTCGAAGTACCCCGTCAAGCGCGAAAGCCTCTGGGCGGATTTCAACCCGTGCGTAGTCGCGGACGCGGCCAAGGACGGCGTCACGCTCGACCCCAAGGACGGGCTGGACTACAAGGAGCGACTCTGGCTGCACAACAACGTCGCGGCGTACCAGCAGGAGACGTACAACGCGCACGCCAAAGCTCTCAAGCAGACGAAGCCGCCGTTCGCCAACTCATCAACCGACCGCCTCTGGCACGAGGTCTACTCGCACGCATTCGGCAGCCCCGGTTTCCCGATGGACCAGGTCACGCACTATCACCCCAGCCTCGAATGGGACCGCTTGCACGGCTGCCGGACCGGCATCGAGGACGTGCCCACGCCCGCGGTTTCCTATCTGAGCGCCGCGCGCGAATGGGGCCGGTGGTCGCAGGTCAACTTCGAGGAAAACAACGGAAAGGGCACCGAGCAGCACCTGCGCGCGCTGCGGGCGTCCTACATCTACGGCGCGCGGTTCTACACCTTCTACAACTGGCAGACGATCAACGGCGACGGCCGGTGGACCGACTACGTCCGCAAGTTCTGCGCCGACGCGCCCGAGTCCAACGTCATCGAGCGCCACGAAAGCGACGGCCTCTCATACGTTACGGGCAGGACTCACGCATTCACCATCGACACCCCGCCGGACTGGCCCGCATTCAACGTCATCGACATGACCGTGACCAAGCCCGGCGAGTACCAGCTCCGCGTGTACGACACTGCCGAAAAGACCCGCCTGCTGGGCTTTCGCGTCAAGTCCGTTCCCCAACTCGGCGCGATTATCTTCGACCTGCCCAACTGCGTCCCCCTCGACGACCGCCGACAGGTCTACGTCACCGTAGCGCGCACCGACGGCAAGGACTTCGGACTGCTCATGAACCCGGGGGACAAGTGGATCGGCACGCTTCGCTGCGACTCGGCCCGCGAGCGCGCCCAGAGTCTGCTCGTGTGCTGGCGCGCCGACGCAAAGGCCCTCATCGACGATCTGACCGCCCAGGGCGTCAAGGGCCTCGAGACCGCCCGCAAGCTCTACGACGCCGGCGCCTACCGCAGGGCCTACGAAGCCGCCGTGAGGCTGGAATCCCGGTAGCTTCCTGCTGGAAATCGCGGAGCATGTCATGCGTCGTTGGGGTCAGATTTGGAATCTGACCCCCAGCGGCAACCAGGCGATCTCTGATCGCATCCCCGGAGCAGATCGCAGATTTCCCCGGTTGCCCCCGCGGGCTGGATTGCAAATCCGCCCGAACGTATGCGGGAGCATGTCATGCTGAACTCGATTCAGCATCCATCCCTTCCGTGCCTCCGCGTGTTCCGCGTCTCCGCGATCCTCGCTTCACCACCGCCGCGCTTGTTTAGGATCAGTGCCGCAATGTTTGACATTTGCTGAACTTGTCATATAATAAGATGCTTGGCTGGAACTTACTGGGCCAATCAAGCGTCATGACGTTGTATCAATAGAGAAGGGAGGCGATCAGGATGGCAGAAGAAGCCGTCGATCTGTTCGCCACTCCCGTTGCCTGCGATCAGACAACCGAATACGACAACCGGATAGCAGACGAAATCGAACCCGATGAGGAAGAAGAGCACGACGAAACCGATTCCCGGAAGAATTGGGTGGAGATCGAGCAGCAGTTCGCCCGGTATGAGCGTAACTACAGAGCTCGCAGGATACGGGAGTTGACACTGGCTCCTGTCAAGCGCAAGAGAGGAGCCCGGCGCAGGGACAGCGCCGCTACCGGCGCATTACTCTAGAGAATTCTGCTTGAGAGGTATTGACAAGCAGAGGATTCCATGGTTATTAGTGCAGTGGAACGGCATAGTCGGCAGGCGGAGGCAGCAACACCAGCCTCCGCCCGCAACGACTATGCCTGCTGCTGCGTCTAATACGTCAGCGGTAAACTGGCAGGAGATACTACCAGGGAAAGGGGTGAAAAGTAGATGCGTCGTGTATTGTTTGCATTGATGGTGGGTTTGTTCGTGACTGCGCTGCCCGCGGTGGCATCTGTGACTGCCCCCACGGTACCTACGCAGATCGTGGTCGAAGGAACGATCACTGCTATCACCGTAACCGGCACGGCCAGCGGCAAGATTACCGTGCAGCCGCCGGCGCCGTGCCCGGACTGCCCGATCAAGGCTCCTGTGACCTTCGGGGTCACCCCGGTAACCAAGCTCTTCAAAGATGGCATGCCATGCAAGCTCTCCGATATCAAAGTCGGAGACGATTGTCGGGCGCTGTTCGCGAAGACGTCTGCAGGGGGCCTGGTGGCACAGATCGTCTACGCCAAGACGGTTCCGCCTCCCATGAAGTGGGTGTCCGGGAAGATCATCGAGAAGTCGCTTAGCTCGGCGTTCGGAAGGACGTTCAGGCTTGCGGTCCCGACGACTGATCCGGCCGGCAACATCACCACGATCGTGATGTGGTTCGCGGTCAACAACACCACCAAGATCACTCTGGACGGCGACCCGGCCAACTACGATGACCTCGCGGTCGGACAGAGCGCTGAAGTCGGCTACGTTCAGCCTCCGCCATCGCCGCTCACGGTCATCAGGCCGATTCCGGCGTCCGTGGTCAACGCCAAGAGCCCGCCCGCGCCTCCACCCGTGGAGCACATCATCGGCAAGCTCGTGGCAATTGACATGACCAACGGCATCATCCGTGTTCTGCCGAGGGATGTCAACTGCACGAGTATAGCGGACTGCGCCATGCCGTTCAGGGTCACGAACCTGACCAAGATCGACAAGTTCGGTCCCGCCAGGCTGTCGGAGCTGACCATCGGCGACACCGTGGACGTGGCTTACAATCCGCTGTTGGCCAGTCCGGCTCCTCCGCCGGCGCTGTCAGTGGTCGTGCTGCCGCAGACGCTCGTCGGCATCGTCGAGAGGGTCGTGTCGGCGGATTCGACCGGCACAACGGGGATTCTGTATCTCCGCCTGCGCACCGACACCGGCGTTTCCGCGGCCGTGGTCGCGTTCAAGGTCGTCCCGGCGACGAAGATCATCAAGAACGGCGCGCCCGCCAAGCTCAGACAGCTTGTGAGGGGCGATGCCGCGAAGGTGGACTTCTTCCAGTTCGGGCGGATCAAAGTGGCGGCGCTGATTAACGCAAAGAGCCCGGGATCGACCGTGCCTTAGCCGCACACAGACAGATCGATTTCGCGAGCCCGTCCCGGCATCGGGACGGGCTTTTTCATCGCGTGGCCAACTGGCGGTGACTTGGTGCTATTGGGCACGAATGACCTTGACCATGCTTCGTTGCGGTGCTACCATGAATTGTGTTAGAATTGCTAGGTTGTCTGAGCCCGAACAGAGGCTTCTGAGACAGGTAATATGGAGACCGCGTTGAGTTCTGAAAAGACTTCCCCGCTGGAATCGCTTGGCAAGCCGACTGATCCCACGTTCAAGCAGCAGATCCTGGAGATGTGCGGTGAGAACGTTATGAGCTGTTATCAGTGCGGCGAGTGCACCGCGGGCTGCCCGGCGGCGTTTGAGATGGACATCGCGCCGAACCAGGTTACGCGCCTGGCGCAGCTCGGCTTCAAGGACGATGTGCTCCGCAGCTCGACTATCTGGCTCTGTGCGGGCTGCGAGACGTGCGCGACAAGGTGCCCGCGCGGGGTCGCTCTATCCAAGGTGATGGACGCGTGCCGGCAGATCTCCGTCAAAGAGGGCAAGGTCACCAGGCAGCAGGCCAACGTGCTCAAGATGCACGAGGAGTTGCTACGGCAGATTTCGATATTCGGCCGGGTGCATGAGATCAGCATGATCGGGGCGTTCAAGCTGCGATCCAAGCGCTTTCTCGACGACGTGCTCGCCGGCGCGCAGATGTTTCTCAAGGGCAAGCTGGGCCTGATCCCCAGCATCATCAAGGGCCGCAAGGAAGTGCGGGGGCTGTTCAGGAAGAGCTGAGAGCGGAGAGTGGAGAGCGAAGATCCCGGAATCGCTGAGGCGCTGGGGGCTGATAGCTGACTGCTGACAGCCAACCTTACAACTTTCTAACCTTACAACCTTCTAACGAGGCTTTTATGAAATACGCTTATTTCCCGGGCTGCAGCCTGGAATCGACGGCTAAGGAGTTCGACGAGTCCACGAAGCTCGTAGCGGAGGCGCTGGGTATCGAGCTTGTGGAGATCCCGGACTGGAACTGCTGCGGCGCGACATCCGCGCACAATCTCGATCACGAACTGAGCGTCTCGCTGCCCGCTCGCAACCTCGGCATCGCCGAGCGGATGGGGCTGGATGTGGTCGCCCCGTGCGCGGCGTGCTACAACCGGATGCGGTCGGCTGAAGTCGAGATGAAGGGCAATCAGGCCCTGCGCGACGACATCAACTCCAGGCTCGAAAAGAAGTATACCGGCGCGATGACGGTTCGATCCGCGCTGGAGGTCTTCACAACTGCCGGACGTGCTGGAGAAGGTCGCGGAGAGCGTGCGCAAACCGCTTGCGGGCCTGAAACCGGCGTGTTACTACGGCTGCCTGCTCGTCCGGCCGCCGAAGGTGCTTGGTTTCGACGACCCCGAAGCGCCGGTCAGCCTGGACAAGGCGATGGCGGGCGTCGGCGCGGAGCCGATCGACTGGTATTTCAAGAACGAGTGCTGCGGTGCGAGCTTCGGCCTGTCGAAGAGCGAGATCGTGGTCAAGCTCATCGGCGATATACTATCCAACGCAAAGAAGCACGGCGCGAACTGCATCGTGACCGCGTGCCCGCTGTGCATGACCAACCTCGAAATGAGGCAGGCCGCGGCAGGCAAGGCTCGCGGCGAAGACCTGACGATGCCGGTGTTCTTACTTCACCGAGCTCCTCGGCCTCGCGATGGAGGTCCCCGGCGTCAAGAAGTGCTTCGCGTCGCATCTCATCGACGTGAACCCGGCGCTGGACGTGATTGGTAAGGAGCCGGTCGTAGCTGAGAGTTGAGAGTGGAGAGCGGAGGGCCCGGAGATCAGTGATGAAGAGAGATTTCACACTTGAATACTGGATGGATGAGGGCTGGTATGTCGGCCGACTCAAGGAAGTGCCGGGCGTATTCAGCCAGGGCGAGACACTGGATGAGCTTGTTGCCAATGTCCAGGAAGTCTATCATCTGATGCTGGAGGATGCCCTGCCGCCAATCACGAGCGAGACCAAGACGATGGAAGTCGGGATCGAGGCGTGAACAGGCGTCAGTTTGTGCGGAAACTAACCCAGCAGGGCTGCTACTTGCACAGACACGGGCACTTGCACGATGTCTACGTGAATGCCAGAACTGGAAAGAGGGCACCGGTACCCAGGCATCGGGAGATTGTGGAATCGCTCTGTGAGTTGATACTCAAGCAGTTGGGACTGAACGAATGACGATTGGCGCAGAAGTGCGAAAGATGGACCTCATGGCCAAGCCACGATAGCCCTTGTCGGGTCACGCAAGTGACCGGGCAGGGGCCGTGGACTGGAGGCCATGAATGCACAGACATACGCGGGCTCACGTTCGTGAGCAGAGGAGCCGGTGGATCGCCAAGCGGATCGGCCAGATTCGCCGGGAATGGTCGCCCTATCCAGACGAAGGGGAATGCCTGGCCAACTGGTTCCGTCCTTTCGGAACGTTGAGCAAGCGCGACCCGTGGGACTGTGGCAGATCGCACTGCGGAATCTGCAGATGGGGCGGCTATGAGCGCCGGAAGGAAGAGAGCGGCTGCAAATTCGCGAGCGAGCTGGCATCGCTGAATGGCTGAAATGAGGCGCTGAAGCATTCCCGTTCAGCGTTCTCAGCAACTTCAGCGCCTCAGCGATTCCGGCGCTGAGAGCTGACACCTTACTGTCAACTGATAACTGAGGACTGACAACTATCCATGCGAATTGGCGTTTTTGTTTGCTGGTGCGGATCGAATATCGCGAAGACGGTGGATGTGGCGGCGGTCGCGGAGGCGGCGCGGAGCTTCCCGGGGGTCGCGTACGCCACCGACTACAAGTACATGTGCTCGCGAGCCTGGGCAGAATATGGTCGCGGACGCGATCAAGGAGCATAACCTCGACCGCGTCGTGATCGCTTCTGCTCGCCGCGGCTGCACGAGCCGACCTTCCAGCGATGCATTGGCGACGGCGGGGCTGAACCCGTATATGGTGGAGATGGCGAACATCCGCGAGCAGTGCTCATGGGTGCACGAGAAGACGCCGGAAACCACCGAAAAAGCGATCGAACTTGACGCGAATGGCGGTGGCAAAGGTCGCCAAGAACGTATCCGCTGTTCCGAAACGACATCGGCCTCACGAAACGCGCGCTGGTAATCGGCGGCGGGATCGCGGGGATTCAGGCCGCCTTGGACATCGCCGACGCCGGCTATCCCGTGGTGCTGGTTGAGCGGACGCCGTCGTATCGGCGGCCACATGGCGCAGTATGACAAGACCTTCCCCACCCTCGACTGCGCCGCGTGTATTCTGACGCCGAAGATGGTGGACTGCGCGAGCCATCCGCTGATCGACATCTGGAGCTTACTCCGAGGTCGAGGAAGTCAACGGGTTTGTCGGCAACTTCGAGGTCAAGATTCGCAAGAAGGCCAAGAGCGTCGATCGAAGCTGTGCACCGGCTGCGGGCTGTGCCTTGAGAAGTGCGTCGGTCAAGGACATCCCGAGCGAGTTCGACGAGGGCATCGGCACTGCGGCGCGCGATATATCGGCCGTTCCCGCAGGCGGTCCCGAACAAGCCCGTCATCGACCGCGAGCACTGCCGCATATTCACGGGCAGAAGTGCGGGGTGTGCCAGAAGATCTGCCCGACCGGGCGCGATCGACTACGAACAGGAGGACGAGGTTCTCACCGAGAAGTTCGGCGCGATTGTGCTGGCGACGGGATTCGAGCTCTGGAACCACTCCGCGATGGGCGAATACGGCTACGGCAAGTATCCCGACGTGATCTCCGCGATCCAGTTCGAGCGCATAATGAACGCTTCCGGCCCGACCGAGGGCCACATCGTGCGGCCGTCCGACGGCAAGACGCCGAAGTCCATCGCGTTCCTCTCCTGCGTCGGCAGCCGCGACGACGAGCACGGCCACGCGTATTGCTCCAAGGTCTGCTGCATGTATAACGCGAAGCAGGCGCTGCTGGTGAAGGACAAGCTGCACGACGTCGACACCTACGTTTTCTATATGGACATCCGCGCGAACGGCAAGGGCTACGAGGAGTTCGTTAAGCGCACCATCGAGGAATACGGCGCGAACTACATTCGTGGGCCGCGTATCGCAAGATATATCCGGACGGCGATCAGTTGGTCGTCAAGGGCGCGGACACGCTGCTCGGGCAGGCCGGTCGAAGTGCGCGCCGACCTGGTGGTGCTCGCGACCGCGATGCAGCCGCAGCACGACGCGAAGGACCTCGCGCGGAAGCTGGGCATCTCGACCGACCAGTATAACTGGTTCAGTGAGGCGCATCCGAAGCTCAAGCCGGTGGAGGTGCTGACCGACGGCATCTACCTCGCGGGCGCGTGCCAGTATCCCAAGGACATTCCCGACACGGTCGCTCAGGCATCGCGGCGCGGCATGCAAGGCGATCGGCCTGTTCAGCAAGGAAGCGATCAAGAGCGAGCCGATGATCGCCTACATCAACGAGGACACCTGCGTGGGCTGCGGCCTGTGCACGGAGGTCTGCCCGTTCGGCGGCGATCGAGCTTGTGGAAGTCGTGGACCAGGAGCGCTCGACCCGCGAGAACCAGGTGATGAAGACCGTCGCGCAGGTAAACGAAGGCATCTGCAAGGGCTGCGGAACATGCTCGGCGGCGTGCCGATCGCTTTCCGCGAGCCTGCGCGGCTTCGAGGGCGCGGGGATCCTGGCGGAGATCGACGCGCTGGCGGATATGGTGAAGGCGAGGAAGTAGATGGAAGGCAGTCTCGAGAATGACGGGAGTGCTGGAGACCACCATATGCCTGGTATGAGCTGAATTATCCAGGATTCTGCGCGACTGATGCCGAGGAAAGCCGTCGAGGTAAGCGATTCTGGGCGTCGCCAGTATGGGCGCAGTGGGACTCCGTCGGGCAGCCGTGCGTTCTGGAGGCATGCTGGTTCACATTTACAGGCACTTGCCAAAGTCGTGGGACGAGTCCTGACGTGCTTTGTTTTGGATATTGCTGGCTGGCAATCTGCTTGATGCTGATAGCTGACGTTCGAGGACGACGGGATAACGAGCGTATGGAACTCACACTGCGTCGAATACGCGAAAGTCCGGACGTACGATATGCCGTGGACGGTTACATCATAGCGCGACGTACAGGCGGGCTACGAGCGCTCGGGCAGATGAACTTGGAACTGACGGAAGCTATAGCGCTAGGATAGTGCGCTCGTACGTCTGCACGGATTCAGCATTGACTGCGGTGCAAGTACGGCGTGACTGGCATCGATCGAGACATCATACTGGTTCTCATAGCATTGCTCGCCACGTCCGCACTCCGCGATGGACATCATTCCCTGCGCGGTGGGAAACAAGTGGCAGTATGACTGCTACAAGATTTGCGGGGCAAGGTGAGTTCAGGGCAGGACATGGCCTCGATGAACGATGTCGAGCTTCGGCTCGTCGGTCTACGAGGTTCTTTCGGTGGACAGCAAGTCCGCGCAGCCCGTGTATGAGTATCGCGAGACGCACCGAAACGACCTCGTCGACAACGGCGGGACCGACGCAGAGATCAGGCCGACCTGAAGATTCGAAACGATGCCACGGGCCAGCACATGCTTTCGACCTATCCAGCGGAGTCGAACAGGATAAGCTCGGACAAGCAGGACTACAGCCCGCCGCTGCTCTACTACGTGCGGCAATGCCGCGCCGGGTAAGGCAGTGGACCGTCGGGACCATGCGCGACGAGGACACCAAGATCTCCCGTGACCGCGAAGGCCGTCGGCAGGGAGACAGTCACGGTCCCCGCAGGCACGTTCAAGGACTGCCTGAAGGTGGTCTATTCGAGCGACACCATGTCGGGCACGGTGGATGTTTGGCAGAAGCAGTTCACCATCACCTCCGGCCGGTCGCGCGGAGTCTACTGGATAGCGGACGGGGTCGGCGTCGTCAAGGAACTGGAAGTTGCGACCTCCACCGCCGAGACCACCGGTCCGGACGGCAAGTCGCCTTTGACAATCGACTCGGCCCAGTGCAGCGTCAGCGAGCTGAGGCCGGGATACATAGTAAGAAGTAGTCAGTCAGCTGTCAGGTCAGCTCGAGAGTGACTGCGACTGTCGACTGAGAGCTGAGCTGAGAGCGAGAGAAATGGCTGAAGAAACAACAACAGTAGAACCAACGACCGAGGAGCCGGCCGCGGAGCGCAAGGAGTGGCAGCCCTCGATACTGGCGATACTGTGCAACTGGTGCAGCTACGCCGGAGCGGACCTGGCAGGCAGCGCGCGGCATGCAGTACCCGGAGACGGTGCGCATCGTGCGCGTGCCGTGCTCGGGCAGGGCGGACCCGATGTTCGTGCTGAAGGGTTTCCAGAAGGGCTTCGACGGCGTGATGGTGCTGGGGTGCCACCCCGGCGACTGCCACTACGCCAAGGGCAACTACTACGCCCGCCGCAGGATCGCCCTGACGCAGGATCTGCTCAAGATCGCTCGGGATCCCGCCGGAGAGGTTCCATTTCGAGTGGGTGTCGGCGTCGGAGGGCAACCGATTCTCCGCGCTGATCAAGGAGTTCACCGAGCAGGTCAAGGCGCTAGGGCCGTTCGAGGGAGTTGCACGTCGTCGTTAGTTACGAGATACTAGTTACGAATTGAGAGGGGCTGAAAGCTGATAGCGGACAGCTGATAGCTAATATGCCAGATATACAAGACAAGATTCGAGAAGAAGCCAAGAAGGCGCTGGAAAGCGGCGAGGTTGGGGTCGTGATCGGCTGGGGCGCGGGAAGCGTGCCGTTCAAGACGACGCCGGTGTTCATCGACAAGCCGGAGGACGCCGAAAAGCTCGTCTGGAACCCGGCGTGCGTGAACAACCTCGCGGTCTACCTGCCGAAGATGGCGCGGGACCGCAAGGTCGGCGTCGTCGCCAAGCCGTGCGACATCCGCAGCATTGTGACGCTCATCCGCGAGAAGCAGCTCAAGCGCGAGAACGTGTTCATCATCGGCATCGGCTGCGGCGGGCGTGATCGACGCGCGGAGCCTCGAGGACGCAGACGTGCGCCTCACGGAGGTCACATCGCTCGACTGGTCCGGCAGACGACCTGATCGTGACCACCGAGACCGGCACGAGCACCGTCTCGGCCGCCGACTGCCTGCGCGAGCAGTGCAAGGTCTGCGACAGCCGCGACGCCCGCGATCAGCGATGTCGCAATCGGCGAGGCCGTCGCCGCGCTCGGAGGAGCTCGCCATCGACATCCCCGGCCTCTCGGAGGACCGCAAGGCAGTATTGGGCCGAGCAGTTCTCGCGAGTGCATTCGATGCTACGCGTGCAGGCAGGTCTGTCCGGGCTGCTATTGCGACACGTGCTTCTGCGACCGCATCGAGCCGAAGTGGACCGCAAAGAAGGCCACCACCGACGAGGCGTGGATGTTCCATGCCACCCGCGCGATGCACCTCGCGGGCCGCTGCATCGGCTGCGGCGAGTGCGAGCGCGTCTGCCCGGTGGGCATTCCGGCCGTCGAGCTTGCGCGCGAGCTGAACGCCATAGCGAAAGAGCGGTATGGGTTCGATCCGGCGATCCCGAAGAAGAGAAGCCGCTGCTGGGTTCGTACAAGGACGAGGATCTTGACCCCGCGCATCACAGTGAATAGAATCGCTGAAGGGATGAAGCTGCTGAGTGCGCTGAGAATGCCGATTCAGCGCCTCACTTCGCGTTCAGCGTCTCAGCGATTCCGAAGATAGGGTTACTATGGCTGACAAGATCATCTCAAAAGATAAGATAGGCGAGTTTCCTGGCAGCGCTGGAAGCGCAAGTATACGGTCGTCGCGCCGATCGAGCGCGGCGACGCGCCGGCGGAGTTCAAGGAGCTTGGGCCGGGCGATGCGCCAGTCCTCGACGGCAGCAAGCCGATGATGACGCCCAAGGACTACCTCCTGCCGCGCTACGAGGTGCTGGTCAAGATCGAGAACGGAAGACGGCGCGGTCAAGGTCGAGACTCCGCTGCCCGAGGACAAGCCCCGCGTCATGCTCGGCGCATGGCTGCCCGATGCGCAGGCGATTCAGGTGCTGGATCGCGTGTTTCTGGACAGCAACTTCGTCGATCCGTACTACGCCCGCAGGCGCGAGAACCTGACCCTGGTCGCGGTGATCCCGGCCGAGATGCGGTGGAGCTGGTTCTGCGGGTCGGTTGACGATGTCGAGACGTGGAAAGCCAACGTCGACGCCGTCATGTATGACCTCGGCGACAGGTTCTACTTCGAGTCGACCTCCGAAAAGGGCGCGGCGCTAGTTGAGGGCGCGTTCTTCACCGATCCGAGCGAGGCCGACACCGCGCGCAAGGACGAGCTTTGGGACGAGTTCAAGAACACCGGCGCGCTGCCGTTCGCGGGCAAGGCGCTCTATGAGAACCTGGCGTGGGACGATCCGATCTGGGCGGAGATCGCGGAGAAGTGCATCGGCTGCGGCATGTGCAGCTATATGTGCCCGAGCTGCAGTTGCTTCGATATTCAGGACGAGACCTGCGGGGCGTGCGTCGAGCGCTATCGCTGCCGCGACACCTGCCAGTTCGAGGACTTCACCCTGATGGGCCACGGCCACAACCCGCGCAACAATCAGGTGCCGAGATCGCGCCAGAGGCTGCTGCACAAGTTCATGTATCAGCACCAGCAGTTCGGCGTGGTCGGCTGCACCGGCTGCGGAAGATGCGTGGAGCTGTGCCCGGTGAACGTGGATATTCGCGAAGTGCTGACGAAGACGTGCGCGGGAGAGAGAGTGGAGAGCTGAGAGTGGAGAGATATGCCGAGAGTCATACAAGCGAGGCCAAGTTATTAGTAACTCGAGGAAGCTGAGGGATCGGTACGTGGACGCATGCTCCGCCACGGTCGTTGATCTCGTGGTATGCCCACGGATGGCGAGCATACGCATAGTGAAGTGCGAAGGTCGCCAGGCGGGTGGCCAGTATTCGAGGCAGTCGTCGGACCTCGAGGTACGCGGGTGACGAGATCGTACGATGGTGACATCGTACGAGATCCGCGGACCCTAGCGGAGAAGGGGATCTCTGGATGCACGGAGGAATGCGATGACACGCAATTTCACGGCGAGCGTTTGGCAAGAGGACGATTGGTATATTGCCCAGTGCCTGGACGATCGACGTGGCGAGCCAGGGGAAGACGGAGGCGCAAGCCCTGGAGAACTTGAGTGAAGCGCTACGCCTGCATTTCGAGCCACCGTGCGCGACTGTCGTGCCGGAAGTACGTTCTATAGAAGTGGAACTCCATGCCGCTTAGCCGCTTCCGTATCGAGTTGCGAAACAGAAGCTGCTTGCGGCCGGGTTCGCGGAAGTCGGCCAGGAGGGCAGCCATGTCAAGTTCGCGAAGAAAGTCGATGGCGGACTTCGAACGGCGATAGTGCCCAAGCACGGCGAGGTAGCCTGTGGGTACGCTTCGCTCGGTCCTGCGCCAGGCTGGGCTAAGCGTGGACGAGTGGGAGATGCTGTAAAGCCCGGTTAGCGCTCTTGCGAGGAGCAACGGCATTGGACAAGTGGACTGAGTGGACCGAGTGGGTCGATCTCATAGGTTCCGAGATAGGTGGGTTGCACTGGAGACGGTGTATCTACAATCGTTTGATCGAGATCAGGGACTCCAACCCCAGCATCGAGAATGACGGCGAATCGCTGCTGTGGTGGATGATCGTGAATTATGCATGGGCGCAGATAATGGCGCTTCGGCGGCTCGTGGATCGCCTTCAAGGGATGATTCCAATTGTTCCCTGTGCACTCTCTTGGCACGATATGAATGCGCATCATCATCTCATAACACCGGAAAACGCCATTGTCTGTTGGACCGGAAAATCGCTGGTTACTGGATGCAGGCTGGAACCAGTGCGATTCGCGCGAAGAAGACCTGTGGATGCGTTCGCTGCAAGATGTCCAGAAAGAACTGCATTGATTATTTTCATGAAGTGGCGGGCGCTAACGGTGAGAATGTCAGTCTAACCGCCCTTGAACAGCAAGAAAGACGCTTGAAAAACGTGCAGAATCAGATACGCCCCTATGCAAATTATTGCTTGGCTCACTTGGACATGACGCGAAGTGCCGTCGGTTCCGACGATAGCAGAGCTGGGCGACCTGATCGATATAGTCATAGACGTATTTCAATATGTACGCCCAATCATAAAGGATGCAGCCATATACCCTCCCGGAAGACGATTGCACGACTGGGACTCGTGTTCTCGAGTTCGCCTGGAAGACCAAGTAACGTGAATGGCAGGACAACGATGATAGACACACAACCAAAACGCAACCCAATAACAACCCTCCCCTACACGCCGATGCTGGCGACGGTGACCAAGATCATCACGGAGACGTGGGACACGAAGACGTTCCGGGCCGTGTTCAACGATGAGGAGCTGAGAGAGAGCTTCACCTACGAGCCCGGGCAGTTCCAGGAGGTCTCGGTGTTCGGCGTGGGCGAGTGCACGTTCTGCCTCACGTCGTCGCCGACCCGCAAGGGCTACATCGAGTTCTCCGTGAAGAAGGTCGGCTCGGTCACGACCGCGCTGCACGAGATGAGCGAGGGCGAGACCGTCGGCATCCGCGGCGCCGCTGGGCAACTTCTTCCCGTACGACGATTGGAAGGGCAAGAATCTGCTGTTTGCCGGCGGCGGGATCGGAATGGCGCCGATGCGGGCGCTGCTCAACTTCTGCCTGGATAATCGCGCCGACTACGGCGACATCACCGTCCTCTACGGCGCGCGCACCCCCGGCGATCTGTGCTTCACCTACGAGTTCGAGGAGTGGGCGGCGAAGGGCAAGCTCTATCTGACGGTCGACGCGGCGGATGAGAACTGGAAGGACCACGTAGGGTCACGTTCCCGGCTATCTCAAGGAGCTCGCGCCCAAGCCCGAGAACACCATCGCCATCACCTGCGGACCGCCGATCATGATCAAGTTCACCCTGCTCGAGTTCGCCAACCTCGGCTTCAAGCCCGAGCAGATCTACACCACGCTCGAAATGAAGATGAAGTGCGGGATCGGCAAGTGCGGCCGCTGCAATATCGGCAGCAAGTTCGTATGCCTTGATGGCCCGGTGTTCTCGCTCGCGCAGCTCAAGGAGCTTCCGGCGGAGTACTAGCCGGCTAGCCGACAGCAATACTCGCGGAAATCACGGCGACTCAGCTATAATGGAGAGAGGAATGCAAGGAGGCAGCCCCACAAGGCTGCCTTTGCGTTAGGAGAGAACGGTAGCATGACTGACTCCGGAATCGACCGCCGCGATTTCCTCAAGGGAGCGGCGGCGACCGTGGCCCTGCTGATGGCCGCCGAGGGCCTCGGTGTATCCGATGCGGCGGCGGCCGAGGCCAACGACAAGCCCATGGCGGGCCCGCCGGTCAAGATCGGCGTGATCGGGCTTGGGCAGTGGGGCAAGGAGATCGTGACCGAGCTCGCCACGATGCCCAGCGCCAACGTCACCGCCATCTGCGACACCTACGAACCCTATCGTCAAACGCGCGGCCAAGATCGCCACGAACGCCAAGACCTTCTCCGACTACAAGCAGCTGCTGGCCTCGCCGGACGTCGAGGCGGTTGTGATCGCGACGCCTTCGCACCTGCACAAGGACATCGCACTGGCGGCGATCGCGGCCGGCAAGCACGTCTACTGCGAAGCGCCGCTGGCATCGACCATAGACGAGGCCAAGGCAATCGCGCTGGCTGGTCAGGGATCGAAGCAGATCTTCCAGGTCGGACTTCAGGGCCGCACGAACCCTCTCTACGAGCACGTTTCCTAAGTTCGTGAAGTCCGGCTGTCTGGGCGACGCCGGCCGAGGCGCACGCTCAGTGCAACAAGAGGCAGAGCTGGAAGACGGATGGCGCCGAGTTCGGAGCGTGAGAAGGAGCTGAACTGGCGGCTCTCCAGGCAGACCTCGTCGGGACTCGTTGGGGAACTCGGGATCCACAACCTTGACCTGGCGAACTGGTATCTGGACGCGATGCCCGTTTCGGTGATCGGGTTCGGCTCGATGGCGGGCTGGAAAGACGGCCGCGACGTGCCGGATACGGTGCAGTGCGTGGTGGAGTATCCCAACAACGTGCGGATGGTGTTCAGCTCGACGCTGGTCAGCTCGTTTATGCGGTGACTTACACCCTCTTCCAGGGCAGCTCCAGCAGCCTGATGATGCGCGACGACAGCGGGCTGGATGATCAAGGAGGCCGACTCCAACGCTGATCGGCTGGGAAGTCTTATGCCCGCAAGGAGCAGTGTCTTCGAGGAGACCGGCATCTGCATGCTCGCCGACGCGAGCAAGATTCTCAACGGCCGGCAGCGAGCCGGCCAAGGATGCCGGCCCCGAACCGGCTCACACCGCCCTGTACGTACGCGCTGGAGAGCTTACAAGAAGCATACGAGAGAACTCCAAGCCCGCGGCGGGCGCGGCTGAAGGCTACCAGGCGGCAGTCACCGCGATCAAGGCAAACGACGCGATTCTGGCGGGGAGTAAGATCGCTTACACCCCTGACATGTTCGAGTTGAAGTAACGAAGTGGGGTGCCGGTGAGCATCCAGGAACTTACAAAGGAGCGGAATCAAGTGGACAACAAGCAGGACAAGAAAGGGCTGAGCCGCCGGGATTTCATCAAGGCGGCGGGATAACCGCCGCCGGAGTGGTGGCGAGTTCGCTGGTCGGCAGCAGCGCTTGGCCGGCGCCGGGAACGAAGATGGCGCATCCGAGAGTAGTCGGCGCGAACGACCGGCTCAACTACGCCCACATCGGCGTCGGAGGCATGGGCGGCGGTCACGTCCGCCATATCAAGAGCCTCCTTGCGGAGCAGAACCTCGCCCAGGTTGCTGTGTGCGATCTGTGGGAGAAGCGCAGAGAAGCGGCAAAGGAAGCAACCGGCGTGCCTGACTCGCAGGCCTACACCGACTATCGGAAGCTGCTCGAGAACAAGGACATCGACGTCGTCGTGATCGCGACTCCGGATCACTGGCACGCCGCCAATCGCCATCGCCGCGATGCAGGCCGGCAAGCACGTCTACTGCGAAAAGCCGATGACGCACACTCTCGACGAGGCGTTCCAGATGCACAAGACGGCCAAGGAGAACGGGTGCCTGGTGCAGGTCGGAAGCCAGGGCTGCACCGATACGAAGTGGCACGTGGCCGGTCAGGCGGTCAAGGAAGGCAAGGTCGGGACGGTGCTGATGGGCGCAGGGCGGCTACTGCCGCAACAACCCGCACGGCGAGTGGAACTACGGCATCGACCCCGACTTCACCGCCGACACCATCGACTGGAACACGTGGCTCGGCGATGCTCCCAAGCGGCCGTTCAGCCCGGAGCGCTACTTCCGGTGGCGCAAGTACTGGGACTACGGCACCGGCATCATCGGCGACCTGTGGCCCCACAGGCTTCACCCGCTGATGATCGCGATGAACATGGGGCTGCCCGACACCACACAGTTCCCGCACCGCGTGGCCTGCCTCGGCGCCAACATCCTGCACACGGACCGGAATCCTGACGACCCGGCGCATCCGTATGGCGAGGAGCGCGACGTCGCCGACGCGACGCAGATGATCGCTGAGTTGCCGAACGGCGCGATGATCTACCTGATCGGCTCGACTGTCAACGAGCTCGGTCCGGAGGACCTGATCCGCGGCAACAAGGCCAACTATTCTTCGGCGGCGGCAAGGTAACCATCAAGCCGCAGCGGCCGTGGACGGATGAGATCGAGGCTGAGGACCTGCCGGTCGTCGGTCCGGGCGAGGATCAGAGAGAGCATCACAAGGACCTCATCGCCTGCATCCGCGGCACGAAGCCCGGCGGCATCCCGAACTGTAACATCGACCTGGCCCTCAGGGTCCAGGCCATGGTCTCGATGGCGGAGATCTCCTACAGGCAGTCGAAGATGGCGCTGTTCGACATCGAGAAGCAGAAGCTGATCTAGGCCAAGCGCCTGACCATCAGGCGGTGTCGCCCTGAACTTGTTTCAGGGTCCAGGCCTGGATATGGCAAGTGAGAAGCGGGTGGCGGTCCATGGGTCGCCACCCTTTTGCATAGATGACGCATTCCGAACCAGTCACTCTCTCCGCAAACGCGATGGCCACCCGTTTCGAGATCGTCCTCTACGGGGCCGATGGGTCACGTCTCCGCTCGGCCGGCGAGGAAGCCCTGGCAGAGATCGAAACGCTCGACCGTCGCCTCAGCCTCTACCGCGCCGAGAGCGACGTCACCTGGATCAACGCGCGCGCCGGCACGGAGCCTGTGAAGGTGGAGCCGGGGCTGTTTGGGCTGCTGAAGCTGGCTTCGGAGCTTTCGAGCGCGACGGACGGGGCATTCGACATAACTGTTGCGCCGCTCATGCGGGCGTGGGGTCTGGCCGGCGGCGAGGGTCGCGTCCCTTCCGAGCGCGAGATCACCGACGCGCTTGGGCGGGTGGGAATGAGTCGAGTGATTCTGGACGACGCCGGCTCCACCGTCCGCTTCGAGCGTGAAGGCATGCAGATAGATCTCGGCGCGATCGGCAAGGGCTACGCCATCGACCGCGCCGTGCAAACGCTGCGGGACAATGGGATCACAAGCGCCCTGATACACGGCGGCACCAGCACGATCTATGCGCTCGGCTCGCCGCCCGATGCCGAAGCGTGGCGAGTCGCGGTCCAGGGAGCGCAGCATCGCATCATCGACCTGCGTGATTCATCACTATCGGTGTCGGGGGTGCACGGCAAGTCATTTACGTCCGATAACCGGCAGTATGGTCACGTGATCGACCCGCGGACGGGTCGGCCTTCGGACAGGGCGGCGTTGGCGGCCGTATGGGGCCCGCTGGCGGTGACTAACGGACGCGCTCTCCACCGCGCTGCTGGTGCTCGGCGAGCCGGGCTTGAGGATGCTCGGTGAGCGATTCCCCGACTGTCGAGGGCTCACGGTCTCGTTGACAACCGGGCAAGTTGAGGGTAGTATGTGAGTGGTTCTTGGGGGTCTTGAATAGGAGTTCAGGCAGATATGGCAAGAAGAAGAGCGGGCTTCACGCTCATCGAGTTGCTGGTCGTGATCGCGATCATCGCGATACTGGCGGCGATACTGTTTCCCGTGTTCATCGCGGCTAAGGAACGCGGCCGCCAGGCTCGGTGCCTGAACAATGAGAAGCAGTTGACCAACGCGGTGATAGTCTACTGCGACGAGAACAACGGGGGTATGCCGCTCATAAGGATCTGCAAACGCAAGCCTGATTGGTGCGGGTCCCTGGGCGTCGGCCATTGGTGCTACCCGCGAGACGGCGGGCTCTGGAGATACGTTAGAAGCGACAAGGTCTACACGTGCCCCACAGACGACAAACTGGCCGCCGCGAAGGTGACCCTCGACATTCCCCCGGGGCTGACCAACAAGGACTTCCCCATCAGCTACAGCATGAACTCCAGGTTTGACTGGGACGGCGCCACACCAGCCAAGATAGGCAGCATCGCGCGCACCAGGGAAGTTTTCGTGTTCATACACGAGAGCCGCGAGCGGATCAACGATGGCGACCTCAACTGGTGGGACAACACCCACGACGTCCCCTGTGGCGTCCACTACTCAGGAAGCACGATCTCTTACGTGGATTGCCACGCGTCCTGGCAGAGCTACGAGCAGTTGCGCAAGGCCCGTAATGAAGGGCTGTGGGACATTACTCCGGCGCCAAACCGTCCGCCGGTTCAACTCTGAGCTATGAACGTCGTGAGGGCCGGGGTTCGGATCGAACCCCGGCCCTTGTGCTGTGTCAGGCTATCTTCGGCTTGGGTTGCTGTTTGGAGTTGATTGAAAGGAAGTCCTTAACGAACTCATCTGCCAGTCCCGCCACCGTATCGTTGAGCTGCCTCACGTTCGATGCGCCCACGATGCCCACGGTGGCGCTGGTCCACGTGGTCGCGGGAGTGAGTATGCTCGGGTCGCGGGAGAGGGCCGCGGCCTGGATCACCTCGGCGTGAACGTCGCACGCATACAGGCCTGCCTCGTTCTTGACCGAAGAGATACTCACGTAGAAGATCGCCGCCCCCGGCTGGGAGAGCTGCTCTTCGGTGAGAAGGTTGATTCCTCCCGAACTCAGGTGGGAGGAGACAGTCTTGCGGAGGGAATCGACGCTCAGGCCGTCGCGCGTGATGTCAGGAGCCAGCGTCTCCACGACCACACACACACCCGAAAGACCCTTCAGCGACTTGACCTCCATGCTCACCCGTGCGGCCAGGACACCCGTAGAAAGGGTCAACGCCAAAGCCGACACTATAGCAACGGTGCATAACCTCGCCCCGATGTGCTTCATCGCCTTCACCCCACTGTAGGAGGGTTCTCGCGAACCCGACCTTGCCTTTGCCTCAAGGACGTTCAGCCGTCCTCTGATTCTAGGTTACCCAAAGTGTGAACGAGCCGGGTTGAGGCGAACGAAGATATTTCGCATATTTCGCAGGAGCCGGGCTTGTAGTGGGTCATCGGCGGCGAAGTCGCGGCACGAGAGCGATCAGACCCGTCAGCACGGCCAGAATGGCCGCCGGCTCGGGAATCGGGTTCCAGATGACCGCGCGCGGGTTGTAGCACTTATCCAGCGAACAGCCGGCGATCTGACCGGCGTCGTTGATACCATAGGCGGTCCCGCCCGTATCGCCGGGCAGCCGGTCGAGCTTGATTATCGAACCGTCGGGCTGCCAGACGACGGCAAATGTGCCTTCGCCGGTGTCGGAGCAGCCGACAACCGCCCCGGAACTGTTGATCCCGTTGGCCGTGCTGGCTATCGCGCCGGGCAGGTTGTCGAGAAGTGTGAGGTCGCCGGCGGGACTCCAAGTGCACGCCCAGGTACCGACGCCGTCACATATCGCTCCCGCCACTTGTCCGGAGCCGCTGATGGCGTTGGCCTCGCTGGAGATGCCGCCCGCGAGCGCGATCATGCCGCCGGTCGGGCTCCACACAAACGCCTGGTGTGTGCCACCGGCGCCTTTGGTGAAGCCGACCACGGTCCCGGCCGAGTTGATCCCGATGCCACAGCCCTCGCCGAGGGTAAGGGGGTCGTCGGCGCCGTTCCAGACCGTGATGTAGTTGCCGACGTGGGTCGTGCCGAGCCAGCACTCGCCCACGGCCTGCCCCGCGTCGTTGACACAGAATGCCTGGCTGAAGGAAGCGCCGTCTGGCAGAGGCAGATACGACAGGGCGCCGGCCGGACTCCACAGCGCGGCCGCGCCTGCGCTGCCGACCGCGCTGCCGCTGTCGTTGATGCCCAGCGCGAACCCTTCGTCGAGAAGCGTCAACAGGCCCAGGTCGTTGCCGACCGCGGCGTGACACGTGTCCTCATCATACACCGCCCCCGCCACGCAGCCGGAGTTGTTGATCGCCGAAGCCCAGGATGCTCCCAGCGGGCCGGCGGTTCCGGTGGTCAACTGGCGAACCTGGTAGGTGACAGCGCACGCGCTCGTGGCGAGCAGGGCAAGCGACGCAATACAGCAGACGCACAGCAGCGTTGTTCTGTTCATCGGTACCCCCATAGACCAGGCGGACTCGTGTCCGCCTGCTTGAAATCGAGTATACCCAGCGAGCGCGAAGTTGATACAAGAGCTTGCCGGGTGCTAAAATGGGTAACCATGCGCATTATCTCCGTCGCGATCGCAATATTGATTCTCAGTGCTCACGTGCTCGCTGCCGAGCGGATCGATTGGCGGCGCGGACCCGACCTGCCCAGCTCGCGCGACCACCTCGGCTGTGGAGTGGTTGGCGGCGAGTTCGTCGTCGCGGGCGGGGCCTATTGGCAGGAAGAGACCAAGCATTTTACCGCGGACTGCATCCGGTACTCGCCGAAGACCGGCAAGTGGACGAACCTGCCCTCGCTGCCGCGCGCTTCGGCCTATGGCGCGTCGGTTGTCTATCGGCGGCGAGCTGATCATCGCCGGCGGGCTGAACGAGACCGGCGGGCTGACGCAGTGCATTCGACTAACGAAGAAGGGTTGGGAGCGCCTGCCCGATCTTCCCCGACCGGTGGCGGGAGCCAAGGGAGCGGTCGTCGGGGGCAAGCTGCTGGTGATCGCGGGCGCGCCGGCGTTTGACGAAGCGGGCTTGAAGTCGGCGTACCGCACCATGCTCGAGCTCGACCCGGCGCATCCCAAAGAGTGGAAGGAGCGCCCGCTGCCCGACGGATTCGGCCCCAGAACCGGCGCGGCGACGGCGTCGATCGGCGACCGGGTGTATGTTTTCGGAGGCTACGGTGTCCAGGCTGACGGTTCGCTGGGCAACTTCGGGGACGCGTGGTGTCTGGCCGACGGCGTCTGGAAGCGGATGGCCGACGTGCCGGTCAAGGTCAGGTGGGCAACGGCGGTCGCGCTCGATTCGCGCTACATCGGCATCTTCGGCGGCTACGGCGACGACTTCCTCAAGGACGTCTATCTCTACGATACCGAGCGCAACGCCTATGTGAAGTCATCGAGCCTGCCACTGGCGGTCTGCAACGCCGCCGGCGGGATAATCGACGATACGGTCTATCTTGCGGGCGGTGAGGACCTCCAGCGCCACCGCTCGGCCGCGCTCATCATCGGCAAGATCGCGCGTTAGCGCCCCACGGGCGCGGGCGTCGGCTCCGCGCTCCTCTTCGGGAAGTGGCAGATCCTTGGCGCCGTAGTACGTGAGCGTCCGAACTCGCTCACCCGGGTCTGGGAAGAACAGGCTCACGAACCAGCCCACCACAAACGTCACCAGCGTCGCCGCTACTCCGATCCAGAGGAACGATACGTCCTTATCGGCGGGCAGTCCGAATATCGGCTTCGCGTAGAACACGACAAACGCCGATGCCAGTCCGGCCACGGTCCCCCATATCGCACCCTGAGAGTTCGCGCGCCGCGAGAACGCCGCAAGTAGAAAGAGCCCAAGCAGTGGGCCGCCCATCACGGACATTATCACGTTCGTCGCCTTGATGATAGTACCAAAAGCTGCGAGCACGAACAGCGCCAGCAGAGTCGCGATGATGCCGAACCCGACCGTGAACAGCTTTGCCGCGAGAACCGTCGGCTGCGGACTCGACTGCCTGCGAAGGCCGACGAGCGCGGTGGTGGCGAGCGAGTTGATCGCGGCGGACACGACGGCCATCGTCGCGCCGAGTATCGCGGCGATGAGCAGTCCCGGCAGCGGTGTCGGCAGGTTGTTGACCACGAAGTAGGGCAGGATCTGGTCATTCTTGAGAGGATGGGCCGGCGTGCCGGGCCTGGCATTCATATCCGGCGGGACATTGCTCCTGGCGCGTGCGGTCAGGTCGTCATAGAGCTTGGGATTCGCCTTGTAGAGACCCTTGACCTGCGCGGCGTTCTCGAACGCGGGGACCTGGCTGGGCGTGGACTTGTAGTAGCCGTAGATCATCGTGCCCGAGAAGAAGATCAGGGCCACTATCGGCGTCAGCAACGCCAGCTTGAGCCACAGCGCCTTGCTGCATTCCCTGAGAGACGATGCGGTGAGATAGCGCTGAACGGAGATCTGGTCGGTGACCATCTGCACGAGGGTGTTGCACAGCCCGCCAAACAGCGCCGCCCAGAACCCCATCCGTATGAACGGGCTGGGCGTGAAGTTGAAGAACTGCGTCTTGCCGTCGGCTCGAGCAAGATCCCATGCCGCCGTTATCCCGCCCGGCACCTTGTGGGCGCAGAAGATGAATATGACCACGATCCCCGCGCACAGCACGCCGAATTGGATCGTGTCCGTCCAGATGACGGCCTTCATCCCGCCGAGCGTGGTGTAGATCGTCGCCATGACGCCGGTTACCAGTGCGCACACCCAGAACGGTATCACCGTGATCGCGGAGATCGCCAACGCCGGCACATAGATGGCCAGCCCCGCATAGAACACGACTCGCGCGACAAAGAACACCGACGCGATCACCTGGAGCCTGCGGTCGAAGCGGCGGTCGAGGTACTCGTAGGCGGTGTAGACTCTGAGTTTCCTGAAGAACGGCACAAAGACCTTGATGGTGATGGGAGTCGCGATGAAGAGGGTGGCGCTGATGATGAGGTAGGCGGTGCCGTTGAAGAAGGTCTCGCTCGGCGCGGCCAGATAAGTGATCCCGCTGAACAGCGCCGCCAGCACCGAAATCCCGACAACCACCCAGTGCACGTTCTGCTCGGCGAGCAAATAGGCCTTGATGCTCTTCTGTTGGCGCGTGAAGTAGACCCCCACGCCGAACAGCACCAGCATATATCCGCCGAAAACCGCGATGTCCCAATGCGATAGGCTCAAGCTGCCGTCTCCTCAGCGCGCCTACTCGGCCTGACCAGCACCGCCAGCAGCAGCGCCGCGGCCAGCGAAGTCGCCGCGCCATAGTAGAACGGAGCGGAGTGGCCAACGGCCCTCCATAGGAACCCCGCGATCAGGCTTGCCGGCAGAGCCGCCAGACCCGTGATCGTGTAGAACGTGCCGACCGCCGTTCCGCGCAGATTCGACGGACAGAGATCGACCGCAAACGCCTTGAGCATGCCCTCGGTCATGCCGTAGTAAGCTCCGTAGATGGTGAACCACACCCAGATGCCAGTCGGAGTCTTACTCATCGCGATGCCGAGATAGCTCACGGCGAATACGAGCCACCCGACGAGTATGACCGGCTTCCGTCCGATCCTGTCCGAAATGACGCCGCTCTTGAACGCGACGACGGTGCTGAGCGCGTTGAATGCGACGTAGACCAGCAGGAATCTGAAGAGGTCCATTCCGATGGGTGAGTTGGTTGCGCGCAGGACGAGAAACGCGTCGCTGGAGTTGCCGATGCCGAACACCGCGAGCACGAATAGAAAAACCTTGAACCGCGGATCGAACCCGGCCAGGCTCAGCGTCGGTTTCTTGATCTCGCCGACCGGCTTGGGTCGCTCTTTGACGAAGAACTGAAGCACGAACCATCCGAGCACGGCCGGTACTGCGGCTGCGATGAAGATGAGGCGGAAGATGTCTGCGTGCTCCTTGCCGGGAGTCGTTAGAAACGCCCGCCCGAAGACGAACCATCCCAGCGCAAGGACGACGACCGGCCCCAGGGTCGCGCCCGCGGTATCCATCGCGCGATGGAACCCGAACGCGCGGCCGCGGGTGGCCTCATCGGTCGTATCCGCGATGAGCACGTCGCGCGGGGCGCTGCGAATGCCTTTGCCGAACCGTTCGGAGAACCTGATGGCAAAGACTTGCGGCCAGGACGCTGCGATGATCAAGAAAGGCTTGGAGATCGCCGACAGGCCGTAGCCCAGCGAGGTCAGCATCTTGGGCCGCCCGAAGCGGTCCGCCAGATAGCCCGCCCAGACCCGCAGGAGCTGCGCCGTCGCTTCGGCGACGCCTTCGATAAGCCCGAGGGCCTCGCCCGAGGCGCCCAGCACGAATGTTATGAACAGCGGTAGTATCGGAACAAGCATCTCGCTGGATATGTCCGTAAGAAAGCTGACAACTCCCAGCGTGAAAACGGTCTTGCTGACCCCAAGTATCTTGCGCTCGTCTTTCATGGTGGCTGAACTCCCCGGCTGTGCTGGGAATAGTATACATCGCGCAGCTTCGCTTGCCAATGCGGGCCGGGGTGCTAGGATAGGTTCTATGAGAATGGGTGGTCCAAGAATGGGTCCGGGCGGCGGACCGGACGAGAAGAACAAGCCAAAGAACAAACGGCAGGCATTCCTGCGCCTGGCGGGATATCTAAAGCCGTATAAGAAGTCCGTTGGAATAGGCGTGATCTCCAACCTCTGGATCGGCATCATCCAGCTTGTACCTCCGCTGATATACGGCAAGCTGATTACGGACCGAGCCATACTCAATCGCCTGCATGAGACGCCCGCCGCGAGGCTTCACCTGGTGGTCATCAGCACAATCGCGTTGATGCTCATCTATGGCTCCTCGTCATTCATGAGCTGGGTTCGCGCCATGACCATGCACGTGCTCGGCGAGAAGATACTGCTCGATCTGCGCAAAGAGGTCTACAGCCGCCTGCAGACACTATCGGTCTCATTCTTCGACAACCGCCAGACCGGTGAGATCATGTCGCGGGTCACCAACGACTCCGAAGTGGTCGAGGAATTCGTCGACTCACGCCGCGGACACCATTTCCGATGCGATCAAACTGGTCGCCATGTTCGGGTTCATGTTCTGGGTGTCCCAGACGCTCGCGCTGATCGCTCTGGTCCCGATCCCGATCCTCTTCGTGATCGCGTTCAAGTTCTCGAGGACGGTGCGACCCGTCTACAGGGCGGTGCGGGCACGCCTGGCCGAGATCAACGCAAAGGTGCAGGAGAACCTGAGCGGCATCCGCGTCATCAAGGCCTTTGCGCGTGAGGATCACGAATACGGCAACTTCAGGCAAGACGCCGAGGCGTTCTACGATATGCGGGTCAAGGCCATCAAGTTGTGGACGAGCTTCTTCCCTTCCATCGATATCCTGGTCAGCACGGCTACCGTGGTCGTTTGGGTCGTCGGCGGGCCGTAATGATCATCCGCAACGTGGGCGGTATGCACGATGGGAACGCTCGTCATCTTCAACGATGTATCTGGGCATGTTCTAGCGAGCCCGTGCGCAGCCTCGCGCAGATCAACGACACGATCCAGCGCTCTCTCGCCGCCGCCGAGCGCATATTCGAGATCGTAGACGAAGAGCCGCAGATCAAGGACGCCGACGACGCGATCGAGCTGCCGCGAGTTCAGGGCCGGGTCGAGTTCGATCATGTCGATTTCAGCTACGGCGGCGAGGACGAGGTCCTGACGGACATCTGCATCAAGGCCGAGCCGGGACAGATCGTGGCGCTGGTCGGCCGCAGCGGCGCGGGCAAGACGAGTATCGTGAACCTCATCCCCCGCTTCTACGACCCCAACTCCGGCCGCATTCTCATCGACGGCTTCGACGTGCGCCGCGTCAAGCAGGAATCGCTTCGCCGGCAGATCGCGATGGTGCTGCAGGACACGTTCCTGTTCAACGGCACCGTCAGAGAGAACATCCGCTACGGCAAACTCGAAGCGACCGAGGATGAGATCATCGAGGCCGCCAGGGCCGCCAACGCCGCCGAGTTCATCGAAGAGATGCCCAAGGGCTACGACACCGAGATCGGCGAGCGCGGAGTGAAGCTATGTGGCGGCCAGAAGCAGCGGCTCGCGATTGCGCGCGCGATCCTCGCCGACCCACGCATACTGATCCTCGACGAGGCCACAAGCTCGGTCGATTCCGAGTCGGAGTATCTCATCCACCGCGCGATGGACCGCCTGATGGAGGGCCGCACCACCTTCGTCATCGCGCACCGCCTATCGACAGTCAAGCACGCCAACCAGATCATCACCCTCGAAAGGGGCTGCGTCTCCGAGGTCGGCGACCACAAGTCTCTCGTCGATAACGAAGGCGTCTACGCGCAGATGTACGAGATGCAGTTCAGGCTGGATGAGGAGATAGGGTAGCACGCGCTCCTACGCCGCACAGTGGTATAATAAGCATGTCAGGAGGCGTTTCCGGTGAAGACCCTATCAGTAAGTGAAGCGAGAAGCATTCTCGGCAAGTTGGTCGAGGAAGTCGCGCTGGAGCACGAGCCTGTTTACATACATGGCAAGGTCAAGTCCGTCGTGCTCTTGAGTGAGGACGACTGGCGGTCCATACAGGAGACCCTCTACCTCCTCTCTATCCCCGGGATGCGTGAGTCGATACTGGAAGGAATGCAGGCCCCGCACGAGGAGTGCTCCGAGGATCCCGGCTGGTGAGCGCCTGGCGACTGGAGTTCACGAAGCAGGCCCAGAAAGATGCACGGAAGATCGCGGCGTCGGGTCTCCAAGACCAAGCTCAGAGACTGCTGTCGATTCTCACCACTGATCCCTACCAGTCACCCCCGCTTTTCGAGAAGCTCGCTGGTGACCTCAGAGGCGCCTACTCGCGCCGTATCAACATTCAGCACCGGCTGGTCTACCAAGTGCTTGACGACGAACGGATGGTGAGAATTCTCAGGATGTGGTCGCACTACGAATAGGCCCCGTGGGCGCAAGCTCTCTACACGACTCAGTAAGCCACGCTCGTCACGAGCCACCTGCGGCCGGTCTTGGCGAGGCTGACGGTGATCGTGGCAGGCAGGCCGTCAGGCCCCTTGTAGGAAACAGGAACCGTGGCCTGGTTCGGCGTGACGAGGGTCGGAGCGCCGAAAGTGTAGGGCGTGCGGATATCGCCCAGCCTGTCGATGATCATATCCGAGACCGCGCGGGTGTCGGACATGTTCTGCTCCATGCGCTGAGTGAATTCGGGGGAGTGGAATTTCGCGGCTTTGCCGTAGTTGCGGCTGACCATCGAGTCGAACCACTGCTGGGTGACGACCTCCGGGGGAACGATTCTGAGGCACATCGCCGCGATCACGATGATCAGCACGACCGCCGCCGCCAGCGCGGCATACTTCACGTTCTGCGACGGCTTCCACGCCTCTTTCTCTTCGACATGGAAATGCCCACCCGCAGCCGTGCGCGTCCCGCATTGGATGCACACCTTCTGCTCTTCGCGCAGCTCCGCGCCGCATTTTACGCAGTTCACGATGTCTCCCTCTGGTAGGAGGATTCTCCAGAACCCGAACCCCGTTAGCCCTGAGTAGCGCCGTGAGCGCGCGTATCGAAGGGGCGGTCGGCGTTCGGAGACGCCTCCTACAATCGCTCTACAACGCTCGCCCCGTCTTCCGCGGTACAGACGTAAAGGTTCGGAGCGAGTTTCGTCTTCTCTTCATATTCTACCGCAACCGCCTGCAGGAATCGTTCCACAAACTCGTCTTTGACCAGACTTACCGTGCATCCCCCGAACCCCGCGCCGGCCATTCGCGCGCACAGCGAACCGGGCGCCGCACGCGCCATCTCCACCATCGCCTCGACTTCCGCGCAACTGCACTCGTAGAGCCACCGGGAGGACTCGTTCGATTCGTCCATCATCCTGCCGAACTCGACGAAATCGCCCGCTGTCGAGCACGTCGAGGCTGCGCAGCACGCGCTCGTCCTCCCAGACGACGTGCTCGGCGCGCTTGCGGACGACCTCGGGCAGATCGGCCTTATGCTTCTCGAACATCTCCGGCGTCACGTCGCGAAGCGCCCTGACCTCGGGATACCACTGCGCGAACAGCCGCGCGCCCTCCTCGCACTGGCGCCCGCCGCAGACCGTATTCGCTGTCCACCAGCCCGCGCCGCTTCATCGTGTCGCACACTACTATCTTCACCTTAGACGTATCGAGCGGCACATGTTTGTATTCGAGAGTGCGGCAGTCGAGGAAAAGCGCGTGGTCCTTCTTGCCCAGCCGGGATATGAACTGGTCCATGATCCCTGTGTTGACCCCGACGAACTTGTTCTCCGCCGCCTGGCCGACCAAAGCCAGGTCCGGGCCGCTCATCTCGAAGCCGATGAGCGTCTGCAGGAGGAACCCGACGGCCATCTCGATCGCCGCCGAGCTTGACAGCCCGGACCCGATCGGCACGTTACCGTGAAGCACGATATTCGCGCCACGTAGTTTGACGCCGGCTTCCTGCAGAAAATGAACGACGCCGCGGACGTAGTTCGACCACGTGTTGACGTTATCGAACTCGATCGCGTGCAGGGGGAACTCGACCAGTGTCTCGAAGTTGCCGGAGTAGACCGCGATCTTGTCATCGTCGCGCAGCCGCCCCCCGGCCATCACATCCACGTTGACCGCCACGGGCAGAACGTAGCCTTCGTTGTAGTCGGTGTGCGCTCCCATCAGATCGACCCGGCCCGGGCCTTTGACGATCGCCTCGGGCGTCGAGTCGAACAGTTCCGAAAAGTCCTCTTTGATGCGTCTTATCCGATCAGGCATTATCCTCCACTTTGCCCGGCGGTGGCTTGAGGGACTGCCGAATGCGTCGAGCAACCCCAGCCAGCGCCTGCGTCCACTCCTTGCTTGCTGCCTCGACACGGCGGATCAGGAAATGCCCATACGCGGTGTAGAGCCACTTGCGAGCGCGGGTCTCGACCTGCCATTTCGCTCTGTGCCATCTTCCCCTCACGAGATTCCAGTTCAGCCGGGCAAGAAACTTCACAAAATCGATCCCGACCAGCATCTTCGCGCACTCGCGCAGGCTGTAGAAGCGCTTCATCGCTCGAAACGCCTCGCGCTGAAGCTCATACGGGCTCATCCGCTTCGGCTGATAGACCACGTGGTGCCCGTCGTAGAGCTGCCAGTCCCGCGTAAGCAGCCGATCCTGCCGTTCCAAGTCATGATAGTAGGCAGGTACCGGGCAGTGGTGTCAAGGCCATGAACTGGGCCGTATCGATCCCGTGCCTCATCGCAAAGTCGACGGTGCTTCGAATACCGGGGATGGTATCGCTGTCGGCGCCAAGCACGAACATGCCGTGGACCAGTATGCGGTGCTCGTGCAGGATTCGCACCGCCTCCGCCATCTCTTCCACGGTCTGCCGCTTGTTATACTCGGCAAGCGTCTCGGCGCTTGCGGACTCGAACCCGATATAGAGCACCCAGCAGCCCGATCTCTTGAATAGCTTGATAAGCTCTCTGTCGCGCACGACATCCGCCCGCACCTGCGCCGACCATGGCCCCCCGATACCCTCCGAAAGCATCCTGTCGAGCAATGCCTTTGTGCGGTTTGGGTTCGAGCAGAAGTTGTCGTCATAGAAGAAGGTCATCTTCCGCTGACTGGCCCGCAGTTCCTCGATCACGCTCTCGGTGTCCCGATAGCGGCAAGCCCGCCCGAACATGGGCGTCACGCTGCAGAAATTGCAGTTATAGGGACAGCCGCGGGAAGTGATGATAGGACTGATGCCCATCCTCGCGTTCCCTTTGATCAGCGAGAGGTCCGGCAAGGGCAGCGAGTTGAGATCCTTGACCAGTCCGCGGTCGGGGTTGTGGTGGATCTCGTCACCGAACTTGTAGGACAGCCCTCTGATCGAATCGAACCCCGAGCCGGTGTCGAGCGCGTCGACGAGTTCGGGGAACGTGTCCTCTCCTTCGCCGCGGACGCAGAAGTCCGCATGCGCTAGCGCCTCATCGGGCAGAAACGTGACATGCGAACCGCCCACAACGACCGGTATTCCCGCCTCCTTCACCCGCCGCGCGATGCGAAAGGCCTCCGGCGCGGTAGAAGTGGTCGTGGAGATGCCGACGAGGTCGGAGGCGAGCACATCCGCAAAATCTATGGGATGGAAATCCTGGCAGTAGACCGCCACGTCCACCCCGCGCTGTTTGAGAATCGCTCCGAGTATGGGCAGACCCAACCTCGGCAGCGCGAACCGGCTGTAGACGTGATACCCCGGAGGCCGAGGCTCAATCAATGTAACCTTTCGGATGTGCGACAAGGCAATCCCTCCCCTTCTGCTCCCCCAGACGAATCCTAGTCAGCCAGGCACTTACAGATACGTGCTGGCGGCCGTGCTTGGTTCCGCCGCTCGAAGCTCGGCGGCTTTCTCCTCGGCGATGGTGTCGTTGATATACGAACCCGCGCCGCTCTCGCATCCCGCAAGATACTTCAGCTTCTCTTTTGTCCGATGCGGCGGATGAAACTCTATATGGTAGTGATAATACCCATAATCGCGCCCATCCGTGGGCGCCTGGTGCATTATCATCATGTAAGGCTGCGATGTGCCCCAAAGATTATCGTACTTCTGGAGCACGGCCTTGAGTATGACCGCCAGGTCCGCGCGTTCTCTCTCGTCAAACTCGGCATGGACTGATAGTGGCCGCGCGGGAAGACGTAGACCTCATAGGGAAACCGCGCGAAGAACGGCACCATCGCCACGAACGACTCGTTCTGGACCACTATCCTGCGCCCGTCCGCAAGCTCCTCCGCGATCACGTCGCAGAACAGGCAGCGGCCCGTGCGCGACTGGTGCTTGAGCGCGGAATCGAGCTCTCGCTGGATCTTTGGCGGGATGAACGGGAACGCGTAGATCTGGCCGTGCGGGTGCGTGAGCGTGACGCCGATGTCCTTGCCCTTGTTCTCGAATATCAGCACGTAGTCGATGAACTCGCGCGATCCTAGCTCCTCGAACCGGTCCGTCCATACCTCGATCAGATTGCGCATCTCCTCCAGTGAGGCGTCCGTGAGCGTCCCGCCGTGGCGAGGCGTATAGCACACCACCTCGCAGATGCCGTCGGCGGGCCGCACTCTTATAGAGCTCGGTTTCCTCGACTGCCGGCTTCGGCGCGGGATGCTGCAGCGAGGGAAACTTGTTCTCGAACGTGACGATCTCGTAGTCCGGAGAGGGTATCTCCGTCGGAAACGCGCCCGGCTGGGTCGGACACAGCGGGCAGTAGTCGTCCGGCGGCAGGAAAGTGCGGTCCTGCCTGTGGGTGGCAGTTATGACCCATTCCTCGAGTATCGGATGCCAGCGAAGCTCGCTCACTGCTTCCCGCCCTTCCTGGCAGCAGCCGCCCCGATGCTTCGGGATGTTTTTTGCCCCGAATTATCGGCCCGCGCCGCCTTGCCGAACTCGAAGTAGATCAGGTAACGCCCATCTTCAAGCCTGATCTTACGTTTGGTCATCGCCATCGTTCAGTCTGCCTCTCAGAATCGCCTCGACCTCGGCAAGCTGCTGCGGGGTATTGACGCCCAGCAACTCGCGCGGATCGCACTCGATTGCCGTTACGGTGCGCCCCTGCTCTATCGCGACGCGCACCATATCGGTCAGGTTGTATTCGCCGGCCTCGTTCACGGCCATCTTGTCGATGTTATCGAACAGCCACCGCGCGTCGAAGCCATACGCGCCGCCGTTGACCTCGCGGATCGCCTTTTCGCGCTCATCAGCGCACTTCTCCTCGACGATCCCGACGATGTTCCCATCCGCATCGCGCACGATCCTGCCGTAGCCGCTCGGATCGTCTAGTCTCGCCGACGTGAGCGTGACCGCCGCGCTCGCCATCTCATGCCCATCGACCATGCGCCGCACCGTATCGGCGGTGAACAGCGGGCTGTCCCCGCACATCACGACCAGCCCGGCCCGGTGCCCGTCGAACGCCTCCTTCGCGCACGCGACCGCATGCCCGGACCCTTTCTGCTCGGCCTGGAGCACGTAGCGCACGGACGGACCGATCTCGCGCCTCACCTCGTCCGCCCCGAAGCCCACGATCAGCGTAATGTCACCGACGCCCGCGCCGCGAAGCGCATCGATGACCCAGCTCACCATCGGCCTGCCGAGCACGGGCCGGAGGACCTTCGGAAAAGGCCGCCCCGGTTCGCCGCCGAACCGCGATCCCTTCCCGGCTGCGAGCACAAGCCCGGCAGAGTCCGCTTTGTCGCTCATCACTGCCTCGGCAGCACGTTGCGATACAGCGACCCGTTCGGCTTGAGCTCGCGGATATCGATCGCGCCGCTCGTCTCGGAGATTGCCGCGAGATTGCCGCTCTTGAGCTTATACAGCCGGCTCATGCCGATGATGTCGCGCAGTTGCTTGTCGCTATACGAGGTCTTCTTCGAGAGATCGAAAAGCGTCTTGTTCTTGCCGGTCGCCAGATCGAAGCTGAAGCCGCCGTTCAGGGTAGTGTAGCCTATGGTCTTGGGCGCGCCCGGCCATTTGCTGACGTCCGACACACCGCCCTTCTGCTCGGTGAGCGTGCCCGTGTGCGGATCGAATATGACGTCGAGCAGCTTGCCCATGTTTTTCTTGTTCTTGACGTCCTTGCAGACCATCAGCACGCCCGCCGGCGAAGGCCACATCCCCACGATCCCGCCCGGCAGATCCGAATCGCCGAGGTCGAACATCTTCGTCGCCACACCGGTCGTGGTGTCGGCCAGGTAGTATGACCTCCCGTCGTTAGCGGCGGGGTCGGCCACCGAGAAGGCGAAGCTACCGCCATCCGCGGCGATACCCGCCTGCGTATAGAACTCGCTGTCCTTGGGCATCGCGAACTCCACCTGCTTGCCGACCATGCTCGCCTTGTATCCTTGCCCGACGAAGGCCGCCAGCACGGTCGTGCCTTTCGGGGCCGCTACCTCGCCGATAAATGCGTCCGAGCCGCCGGGCCAGTAGAGAATGCGCTTGACGCCGGGCACGAAATAGGCCGGCGACTTCACCTTTGCGGAGGCCGCGTCGATCCGCACTATGCCCGGTCCCTTGCCTTTTGCGGAGGAGCTTGAGCATATCAGTCGGATCGTGTTGTCATCCTCCCACGTCAGTGACTCAGCATCTACATCCTCGGGTGAGAAGCACGATTTCGCGGTGTAGCCGTTGAGATCGATGACCCAGACGGCGGAGCGTGCCTTGCCGCTGTTGTCCGGCTCGGTCCACACGCCCGCCCAGCGCGTTCCCGATGGATTGACGGCCTGGCCAATCATCTTGCCGATCGCCACCTGGCTTCTCCACATGGGCATTCCGCCCACCGGCCCTGGCACCACCGGCGCGGGCGGATTGGTGATGCGATAGACGATGGCAACCGCTATAAGTAGAAAAATCACATACAGAGGCAGTCGGTTGTTCTTCATTCAGATTCCTCTCAAGCGGCTGGAGTATTTCTCCAGCAGCCACGTGTTGGCTTCGTCGCCGCCATCCACGTTCATACTGACGTAGACGGGCGGCTTTTCGCCGGATTCGATCAGGTTCTGTATCGTCTGGGCGATCACGGACTCGATAATGAACAGCCCTGCAATGCCCGAGGTCGCACAGGCTCGGCCCGGAAGGCCTTCGATCTCAAGCACGGCATCGCCCGGCACGCCGCAGTTGTCGATCACGATGTCGGCGATCTCGAAAAGGCGCTTGCCGCTGGAGTGCCGGGAAGCAACTGACTTAGAATGCGCGAGCGAGGTGATCGCGACGGTCGTGATCCCCCGCTGTTTGCACCACAACGCGGTCTCCACGGGCATCGCGTTGCGGCCGGAGTTTGAGATCACAAAGACCACCGCTCCCGAAGGGATATTATAACTCGCAAGTATGGTCTCCGCATAGCCCTCTACGCGTTCCGCGCGGCCGAAGGTGGGATCGTGGATCACGTCCACCGGCGCAAGGCCCCCGGCGCGATAGTAGCCCTCCATCGCAATGGCCAGCGAATGCCCGCTGCCGAGCAGGTAGACGATCTGGTCCCGGCGGATGCAATCGGCCATGGCTTTCGCCGCCGCCTGTATGCCCTCCTGCTGTGTAGACGCGACGCGGGCGAGAATATCGTTGACGAGTTCATAGTAACGTTGTGAAGCTAGAGCCATCAGCAAGCTCCTCCTTATCCCGCCCGATTATCCCATCAACCAGCCACAAGGTCAAACGCCCTACATATCGCAAGGTGTTCCTCAGCACGAAAGCCGGAAAGACAGAAGACCAGAATGGGAGTTCGATCCCATCCATTTCACTCCCGTCTGCCCGCAAGAGTTCGCCTCGGTGCCCCTCCGTTTCCAGCTCTTCTTTTTTCCTTCCTGACTTTCGGGCTTCCATGCTTGAGACAGCCCACGCCAACCACCATCCCGCCGTTTTCTCCACCAAGCCACAGGGTAAATGAGACTGGACGCAACGATTTGTTTGGGTGAGGCCGCTATGACCGAGATCGAGTCTCTTTCGTATGACCAACTCAGCCACAATTGCGACCCCGACAGCCTCGGGTTCGCTACTACAGCCGATGTCGCCGCGCTATCGGGCGCACTCGGCCAGGAGCGCGCGACGAGCGCCGTCGAGTTCGGCCTGGGTATCGCGACCGAGGGCTTCAACATCTACGCCGCCGGCCGGCCCGGCACCGGGCGCAGCACCAGCGTGATGGAGCACGCCACCCGCAAGGCCGCCTCAGAGAGTCCGCCGGAGGACTGGTGCTACGTCTACAATTTCCGTGACCCCTACCGTCCCAGGGCGATCCACATGTCCACCGGCAAAGGGCCGGAGTTCGCCTCGGACATGGACGAGTTCGTCAAGACCGCCCGCATCGAGATGCCGCGCGCGTTCGAGAGCGAGAACTACGAGAAACGCAAGAACGAGATCCTGGAATCGATCCAGCGCAAGCGCGAGGCCATGCTCGCCGAGCTTCAGAAGGAGTCCGCGGAGCTTGGGTTCTCGATAGAGGCTACGCCAGTGGGGATCGCCTCGGTTCCCCTGACCCGCGACGGCAGGCCCTACAGCCGCGACGAATACGAGGCCCTGCCGGAGGAGACCAAGCAGCAGATCAAGGCAAAGGGCGCCAAGCTCCAGGAGAGCACCAACCAGTTCATCGGGCGGTCGCGCCAGCTCGAAAAGGAAGCGCAGGAAAAGCTGCACGAGCTCGACACCGAGATCGCGATGTTCGCGGTGGGGCACCTCCTCGAGGACCTGCGCGCCAAATACCAGCTCTGCGAGGGATTCGGCGCCTGCGACGACATTCTCGACTACCTCGACTGCGTCGAAAAAGACATCGTCGAGCGTCTCGATGACTTCCGCTCCTCCGAAAAACGGCAGCAGGGCGTGCCTCCGATGATGGCGGAACTGGTCGAGCCGGCGTTCGACAGATACCGCGTCAACGTGTTCGTCACCCGCGAGGACGACGACGGCGCGCCCGTGGTGCGCGAGATACATCCGACATACCCGAACCTGCTCGGCAAGATCGACTACAAGGCCCGCTTCGGCTTCATGAGCACCGATCACAACATGCTCAAGCCCGGCGCTGTTCATCGCGCAAACGGCGGCTATCTGGTCGTGCAGGCGCTGGACGTGCTGATCAATCCGTTTTCCTGGGACGGCCTCAAGCGCGCGCTCCGAGCTGGGGAAGCCGCGCCGGAGAACCTGGCGGAGCAATACGGGCTCGTCTCCATATCCACCATCAAGCCTCAGCCGATCCCTCTGAAGGTGAAGGTGGTCATGGTCGGCAGCCCTTATCTCTACTACCTGCTCTACTACCTCGACGACGATTTCCGCAAGCTCTTCAAGGTCAAGGCGGACTTCGACATCGAGATGAGCCGGGACGACAAACACATCGCTCAATACGCGGCATTCATCGCCATGCGCTGTAAGGACTTCGGGTTGAAGCCGCTTCACGAATGAGGCGGTTGCCAAGGTGATCGACTACGGCTCCCGGCTGATCGAGGACAAGCAGCGCCTCTCGACTCGACTCCTCGAGGTCTCCGACATCGTCAGCGAGTCGGCGTATTGGGCCGCCAAGGCGGAGAGCGATCTGGTTCAGGCCGAGCACGTCACGCACGCGCTCGAACAGAAGGAATACCGCTCCCGAATGATCGAGGACAAGGTCCAGGCCCTCATCGAAGAGGGCACGATCATGATCGACTCCGAGGGCGCCGTCGCCGGCCAGGCCAACGCGCTCTCCGTCTACGACCTGGGCGACTATTCTTTCGGCAGGCCGTCGAGGGTGACCGCGCGGGTGGCGGTCGGCCGCGGCAAGCTGCTCGACATCCAGCGCGAGGCCAAGATGGGCGGCCCGATCCATTCCAAGGGCGTCATGATTCTCACCGGCTACCTCGACGGCAAATACGCGGCCGACAAGCCGATTTCCATGACCGCCACGCTCGCGTTCGAGCAGCTCTACGAGGAGCTCGAGGGCGATTCGGCGTCATCAACCGAGCTTTATGTGCTCCTGTCCGCCCTTTCCGGGCTGCCTCTCAAGCAGGGGATTGCCGTGACCGGCTCCATCAACCAGTTCGGCCAGATCCAGCCCATCGGCGGAGTCAACGCCAAGATCGAGGGCTTCTACGAGGTCTGCAAGGCCAGGGGACTGACCGGCGAGCAGGGCGTGATCATCCCGTCAACCAACGTCCGCCACCTGATGCTCAAGCCCGAGGTCATCGACGCCGTGCGCGAAGGGAAGTTCAACGTGTGGCCGATCGCCAGCGTGGATCAGGGAATCGAGCTTCTGACAGGCGTCCCCGCGGGCGAGCCGAAACCCGACGGGACCTATCCCGAAGGCACGGTTCACCACATGGTCGATAAGCGCCTGCGCGAGCTCGCTGACGCGGCCAAGGAATACGCCGTGCCGGCGGCCGCGACGGCCTCATCAGAGGACCGCGAGCCGGCGGCGAATATCTAGTCACATGAGGCAGAGGGTGCAAGGTATGCAAGCTGCAACAGAACGTGTCTGCCGGGATAAGCTCGATCAGGCCGTCAAGGCGCTGGTAATGGTGCTCTCGAGCCGGGATGGGCTGCTGCGGAAGGCCGCTCGCGAGGCCGTGGTAGTCATAGGAGCTCCCGCGGTCCCGGCCCTGATAGGATGCCTGGCCGACGGCGGCAAAACCGCGCGGTGGGAGGCCGCGAAGGCCCTTGGGCGGATCGCCGACCCGTCCGCCGCGCCGGCGCTGGTCGGGGCGCTTGAGGATGATGACTTCGGAATACGCTGGCTGGCGGCCGACGCGCTGATACGGCTGGGGAGCAGTTCGCTGCAGCCGCTGCTCGATGCACTGCTGCAAGACCCCGACTGCGGCCGGCTGCGCGAAGGCACGCACCACGTGCTGCGGGCGCTGTCGAGCAGGGGTGGGCCCGTGGCGCGTATTCTGGCGCCGCTGCTTGAGGCGTTGGACGCGTTCGGCAGAGAGGATGTGGTCCCACACATCAAGGCCGCTCTGCAAGCCCTTGCCTCGATGGACCACGATCACCGCGAACCGGGAGCCAGCGTATGAACGACCGGCCTGATACAGGTGAGAGCCAGGGCCGCCTGCTCGCCAACAAGCCCATCGACGAACTCATGAGCGAGTTCAATGGCTCGGAGAAGGGCCTCACCCAAGAGGAAGCCAATGCCCGCCTGGAGCGCTACGGCCCCAACGAGATCCCCAAGAAGAGAAGGAGCGCCCTGCTCACGTTCGTCTCATATCTCTGGGGGCCAATCGCCTGGATGATTGAGGTCGCCGCGATCCTGTCGCTCGTGGTCGGTCACTGGGCCGACTTCGGCATCATTCTCGCGCTGCTGTTCGCCAACGCGGCGGTCGGGTTCTGGGAAGAATATCAGGCGTCCAACACCATCGCGGCCCTGGAAGAGCAGCTTGCGCCCAAGGCGACAGTCCTGCGCGACGGCCAGTGGAAGACAATCGAGGCAAAGAACCTGGTTCCGGGCGACGTCGTCCGGCTCCGTCTCGGCGCGATCGTTCCGGCCGACGCGAAGCTGCTGCCGGGTGATCCCATCCAGGTCGATCAGTCCGCTCTGACAGGCGAGTCCCTGCCCGTGAGCAAAGCCCCCGGCGAGGCCGTCTTCTCGAGCTCGATCGTCAAGCAGGGCGAGATCGAGGCGTTCGTCTACGGAACCGGCGCGAACACCTATTTCGGTGAGACAGCCGAGCTCGCGGAAGAGGCGCGGACCGTCAGCCATTTCCAGAAGGCGGTGCTGCGGATCGGCGACTACCTGATATGGATCGCGCTCGCGCTTGCGCTGGTCGTGGTGATCGTGTCGCTGTTCAGGGGCAACAACATGCTCACCACGGTGCAGTTCGTGCTCGTGTTGACCGTGGCTGCCATTCCGGTAGCGATGCCCACGGTGCTTACCGTGACCATGGCCGTCGGCGCCAGGCTGCTCGCACGGGAGAACGCCATCGTTACCCGCCTCGCCTCGATCGATCGAGCTTGCCGGCGTGGATGTGCTGTGCACCGACAAGACCGGCACGCTGACTCAGAACAAGCTGACCGTATCCGACCCGTTCGTTGTGAGCGGCTATTCGGCGGACGACACAATCCTCTGCGGCGCGCTCGCGTCGCGCGAGGAGGACAAGGACCCCATCGACCTCGCCGTGCTGGAGGGGCTGAAGGACGCCAATGAGCTGAAGCGCTACGAGATCCTGCACTTCACGCCTTTCGACCCCGTCCACAAGCGCACCGAGGCCCAGGTCAAAGGCCCGGACGGCAAGACGTTCAACGTCTCCAAGGGCGCGCCACAGGTCATCGTGGACCTCGCCGGGCCGGAAGCCGACGTCCGTGAAGCCTCGGTCAAGGCGACCGAGGACTTCGCTCGCAGGGGCTTTCGCTCGCTCGGAGTCGCCAGGACCGATGATGCCGGGAACTGGAGGCTTGTGGGAATCCTGCCGCTCTACGACCCGCCGCGCCCCGACTCGAAGCAGACGCTCGCGACCGCCGTGCAGATGGGCATAAGCCCCAAGATGATCACCGGCGACCAGGTAGCCATCGCCAAGGAGACATCGCGCACGCTCGGGCTCGGCGACAACATCGTGGACGCTCAGGTGTTCGAGAAAGGCGACGTTCGCGGAGAAGAACTCGGCGAGCAGGTCGAGGCAGCGGACGGGTTTGCCCAAGTCTTTCCCGAGCACAAGTTCAAGATCATCGACATCCTTCAGAAGCGCAATCACATCGTGGGCATGACCGGCGACGGCGTCAACGACGCCCCCCCGCTCAAGAAGGCGGACGCCGGAATCGCGGTCAGCAACGCCACCGACGCCGCCCGCGCCGCCGCCGACATCAGCCTCCTCTCGCCCGGCCTGACCGTGATAATCGACGCGATCAAGGAAAGCCGCCGGATCTTCCAGCGGATGAACAGCTACGCGATCTACCGCATCGCCGAGACGATCCGCGTGCTTCTATTCATGACCCTCGCGATTGTGGTGTTCAACTTCTACCCCGTCACGGCCATCATGATCGTCATCCTTGCCTTGCTCAACGATACGGCCATGCTGTCCATCGCCTACGATAACGTCCGCTACTCCGACAGGCCGGAGAGATGGAACATGCACCGCGTGCTGACCCTCGCCACGACGCTGGGCACGTTGGGGGTGTTGGAGAACTTTTGGCCTGTTCTACATACTCGACCGCGTGTTCATGATCGACCGGCCCACGATCCAATCGCTGCTCTTCCTCAAACTGGCTGTCTCCGGCCACTTCACTATCTTCGTTGTCCGCACCTACGGGCCGTTCTGGTCGGTCCGACCGGCGACGGCCCTGCTTACGGCGGTTCTTGGGGCGCAGGTGATTGCGATTCTGATCGTGGTCTATGGCCTGTTCATGATGCCCTCCGGCTGGAAGTGGGCGGGTTTTGTGTGGGGATACTCGGTGTTCTGGTTCTTCGTCGAAGACCGCGTCAAGCTGCTGACCTACGTCTTCCTGAGGGGCGACTTCTCCCTGCTGGTAGCCGCGAGGAAGAGGCTGTAGTTGGCCCTCCTACTCCACCAGCCCGTGCTTCGCGGCGTACAGCGCGGCCTCCGTGCGGTCGTTGGCCTGGAGCTTGAACAGGATATTGGAGATGTGGTTCTTGACGGTCTTCTCGCTGATGAAAAGCTCCTCGGCGATCTCCTTGTTGGACTTGGCCGACGCGACCAGTTTGAGAATCTCTCGCTCGCGGTCGGTAAGCTCGGCAAAGACCTGCATATCGACCTTGCGCTCGGCGTGGACCCGCGCGAACTCCTTCATCACCCGCGCGGCCACCGCCGGGTGCATCATCCCCTCGCCCTTGTGGGCGGCACGGACGGCGGCCAAGGCGTTGTCGATGGGACTATCCTTGAGGATATAGCCGATCGCGCCCGCCTTGATCGCCTCGAACACGCTCGCGTCGTCATCGTAGATCGTCAGAATCACGATGGCGACGTTGGGCATCTCGGACTTGATGACCTGCGTGGCCTTGATACCGTCGAGCTTGGGCATACGGATGTCCATCAGGACCACATCCGGCATGTTGCGCCGCGCCAGCTCGACGGCGACCTCACCGTTCGGAGCCTCGCCCACGATCTTGATGTCCGGCTCGAGATCGAACAGCCGCGCCATCGCTTGCCTCGCAACAGGCTCATCTTCAGCTACCAACAGTCTGATCTCATCCATAGGTCACCAATTGTGTATTGAGTATTGATTATTGAGTATTGGCGAACCAGGCTGGGGCAGAAGGGCCAATACTCAATACTCAATATCAAATACTCAGTACTGATTCTCGTTCCCTCTCCCGGCGTGGACTCGATCTCCAGCTTGCCGCCCGCGCTCTCGGCGCGATCGATCATCGTCCGAAGCCCGAAGCCCTGCCGGCTGGAGGAATCTCCGAGGACCTCATCCACGTCGAACCCGCAGCCATTGTCGCAGATCAGGCAGTGCATGCCCTTGCCGCGGGTGCCGGTGATTGTGACGTCCACCTCGGTCGCATCGGAGTGCTTGGCGACGTTTGTGAGCGCCTCCTGGATGATCCGCAGGAGCACGAGCCTGCTCGACGGCGGCAGGTCGGCGTGACCGGTCTTGACGTCGGCGCGCACGGTTAGCCCGGTGCGCTCTCCGAACTTCGCCAGATAGGTCTTAACAAGCACATCGAGCGGCTGATTCTCGATATCGGCCGGGCGGAGGTGGTGGACGTAGTCGCGCATGTCGTCGAGCGCCGCGCGCAGGTCCGTTTTCTCCTGCTCAATCACCTTTCGGGCTTCCTCCGGCGCCTTGCAGACCAGCCGCTCGCACAGCTCCAGGGTGAGAATGCAGTTGACCAGCGAGTGGCCGACGCCGTCGTGGATCTCTCGCGCGATTCTGTTCCGTTCCTGGGACAGCGCGAGCTGCTCGGAGAGATCGGAAAGCTCGTCGGAGAGCCTGTTCCGCGCCTGCGCCAGGTGCCGCACCAGCAGCGCGGTCATGAACAGCAGGAACAGCCGCGTTGTGATCACCTGCCACACTTCGGCGTTCCACCGCGCGGAGTCGGGCACGGTGCCGGATATGTATGACGCGATCACGAGCGGCGCCATGAACTCCATGGTGCGCTGCCGGGGATCCATCGCGCCGGCTATCAACTCCACGTAGTATAGCAGCCACAGGTCGCTCTGAATCCCGCCGGTAATCCGCACGGCAATAGCCAGCGCAACCGCATCGAGGGCGGGCATGTAGCGCAGGATGCGGGCATTGGGTTTGCAGAGCGCGGTTCGGGTCCGGTAGAGGGTCAGGAGCGCAAACGCCGCGAGCAGCGCATACACCCACGCAGTGCCGTGCGTAAAGTGACTTGCGGGAATGCGGGAACATCGCCCACGCGACCGCAAACGCCAGCACCAGCCACAGGTGCTTCATCACCAGCAGTTCAGGCTTCTCTCTGCCCTGCGCCATAGTACCTTATTCGACGGCGGCCGACTGGAACCTCTTGCGCCGCGAATCTGATAGAATAGCGGTAGTGTTGCACGTGAAACATCGTCTGAGAATCAGAGCTCGGGAACTCGGCCTCGCCGCGGTCGGAATCGCGCCCGAGATCGACGAGGTCCGCCGCGTCTACGACTGGGCGGAGTCGGTCGTCTGCGCGGCGATGTCCTACCTCCCGCCGGAGGCGCCCCCGCCCGACGACGCCCCCCGCGGCCTGGTCGCCCGCATCGCACGCGGCGCGGACTATCACGACGTGATGCGCGCAAAGCTCACTCGCCTCGCCGAAGTCATCACCGACGCGCATCCCTCGGCGCGCGTCGAGATTCTGCGTTGACACGAATCCCCTGCCCGAACGAAAGCTCGCCATCCTCGCCGGAATCGGCTGGCCGGGCAAGAACGGCTGCGTCTACGTCGAGGGCTGCGGATCGTGGGCCGCGCTCGGCGAGATCGTGACCGACGCGCCGGTCGAGAGCGTCGCCCAGCCGCACCTCATACCGTCCCGCTGCGGCGACTGCACCCTCTGCATCGACGCCTGCCCCACGCACGCCATAACCGCGCCGGGCGTCATCGACCGCTCCCGCTGCCTCTCCGCGCTTACACAGCAATCTGAATCGATTCAAATCGAGCACAGGCGCGCGTTTGGCGCCCGAGTCTGTGGCTGCGACGTCTGCCAGGAAGTATGCCCCTACAACGCCGGAATCGAGCCTGTGATGCCTGAGTTCTCACGCGACGTCTTCCCCGGCGCGTACCCCGAGCTGGTCCCGCTCATCAACATCACGGCGTCGGAGTTCAGGGACACGGTCGCCCCAAGTTCGGTCGGCTGGATTCGCCGAGCACGAATCCGCCGCAACGCCGCCCTCGCCGCTGGCAACCTCGCGCGTGAGGAGGCGATCCCAGCTCTGGAGGAGATGCTCTCGGACGAGAGCCCGATGCTGCGCGAGGCGGCCGACTGGGCCATCAAGGAGATTCGCCGCCGGCTGTCCAATAGGACATAGGGGACTACTCGGAGGGGTTCGTGAAGACCATCATCTTCTTCGTCTGCGCTCTCGTCGCGGCATCCGTCTCACTCTGCGCCGCCGACAAGCCGAACTACGATCAGTCGCCGTTCGGCGTCAACTACCTCAAGTGGCACTACTTCGACCGCCCCGGCGGCATCGACGACCTCCGCACCCGCATGAGGATCATGAAAGACGCCGGCATCTACTGGGACCGCGACGGCTTCGACTACGGCGATGTCCACCCCAAGCCCGACGTGTGGAAGTGGGACTTCTACGACAAGTGCGTAGCGCTCGCCAGGCAGGAGGGTATCAACCTGATAGGTCTGCTGCTCGGTGGTCCTACGCCGCGCGACGAGGCCCAGCGCAAGGCTTACGGCGAATACGTCTATCAGGTCGTCAACCGATACAAGGACACCGTCAAGATCTGGGAGATCTGGAACGAGCCCAATATCCCCAGCTTCTGGAAAGACCCCGACGTCAAGCTCTACACGCTCCTGGTCAAGGAGGCCTACACCCGCGCCAAGCAGGCCGGCCCGACGTGCACCGTCATCATCGGCTCCACCAGCGGCCCCGGCGAGGACTGGTTCAACGGAATCTACGACAACGGCGGATGGGATTACTGCGACGGCATCTCCATCCATCCCTACGCGATGGCCGCCAACCCCATCGAGCAGGGCCTCGATGAGGAGCTGCGGCTGGTCAGGAAGTGCATCTCGAAGTTCGGCAAGCCCAAGCCGATCTGGTCCACCGAGGTCGGCTGGAAGGGCAAGTCCGGCGACCGGGAGTCCGAGGAGGCGCAGGCGGTTCGCATCTTCCAGACCTACGTCATCCACATCGCGAACGGCGTCGCTATGGACTACTTCTGCATGGACAACTACGAAGACTGGGGCTTCGTCAAGCAAGACAAGCCGCTGCAGACCAAGCTTGCCTATGGCTCGATCAGGATGCTGACGCAGGCCCTCGGCTCTCCGGGGCCGGTGGCTGTTCGAGGGCTACCTCAAGATGCCCGAGGGCGTCGCCTGCTATGTGTTCAAGAAGAAGGGCAACGAGCGTGTGCTGATTCTGTGGAGCAACGACGATCAGATGCGCGCCGTCCAGCTCCCCCAGAGCGCTGGGCTGACCGCCAACGACATCCTCGGCCGCGCAGTGCCCATCACGGACGGACGGTTCGAGGTCGGTGCGATGCCCGTGATAGTCTATGGCGCGGACGCCCGCAAGATCGGCAAGGTCAGCATGGACTTCAACCCCTACCTGCGAGAGCCGGGCGTGAACCTGCTTATCAACTCCGTCGATGGAAGCCGGGCCCGGCACGAACCCGCACGGCTGGACGCCGGGCCGGTTCTTCCGCAACGACAACAAAGGCACCTTCGCGACCGCCAACGACGGCCGCGGCGGCTCCACGTGCGTCTCGATATCCAGTTCGACCGCGCCCGCCGCGTGGGACGCAAGCCCAATTCCCGTCGATCCCGACAAGACCTACACGCTCACCGGCTGGATCAAGACCAAAGACGCGACCGGCAGGAACGTGATCGGCTTATACTGGTACAACGGGAGCCAGTGGCACGTCGTGGGTTCGCCGTGTACGACATCGGTCACCGGCACGCAGGACTGGACGAAGCTCACCGTGACTGCGAAGCCGCCCCGCGGCGCCGCGCTCGTGCGCGTCAACCTGATCAGCGAGAGCAATACCGGCACTACCTGGTTCGATGATGTGACCATGACCGAGAAGTGACCGTCCAATAATGTGTCCCTCCAGATCGTGCGGATCTTCCCTTCCTTCCCCGCGCGGTCTGGAGGGAAGCTACTGCCATACCTTGGGGGGTAAGATGATCAGAAAGCTCTTTCTCCTGACGGTCTTGCTGGCCGTCATATCGGGATGCGCGTACGCCGCCGACCAGCCGGCCTACAAGACCCGAAACGTAATCGTCGCCGTAATGGACGGCGTCCGCTACTCCGAGACGTTCGGAGACGCGACTCGAAGCCTCATTCCCAAGCTGGCCGCCCTGGAAAAGCAGGGCACGCTCTTCACCGACTATCGCATCGCCGGGCCTGGAGTGAGCGTCACCCGCCAGGGCCACAGCACCATGTCAACAGGCACATGGCAGACCGTGGCGCTCGCGGGCGCCCGCATGACGATGCCCTCATTCTTCGAATACGCCCGTAACGAACTCGGGTGGAAGCAGTCCGACTGCTACGCGATCTTCGGCAAGGGCCCCTATTCCTACGCCGACTTCAGCTCATTCCCGACCTACGGCGCCGACTACAGGCCCACGTTCATCACCGGCGTCGGCGAGGGCTCAATGGCGGGTGACGACGCCGTTCTCGAACACGTGTTCGAGGCGATGGACAAAGATAAGGCGCGCCTGATCTTCATCAACTTCGGCTACACCGACCACATCGGCCACGTCGGCAACTTCGAGCAGGAGAAAGAAGCTATCCGTCATTGCGACGCGATATTCGGCAAGCTCTGGGATAAGGTCCAGTCCACTCCGGGCTACAAGGACGCGACCACGGTCTTCTTCACCAACGACCACGGCCGCCACAACAACAGACCCGACCAGCCCGAGAACGGCTACAACCAGCACGGCGACCAGTGTGAGGGCTGCCGGCACATCATGCTTCTGGCAGTGGGCCCTGACATCAAGCGCGGGGCGGTCGTCAAGCGTGAAACGCAGCAGATCGACCTCTGCCCGACTGTCGGCGAGCTGCTCGGCTTCCAGACGCCGTTCTCCAAGGGCAGCGTGCTCGCGGATTGCATCGCAGACCCGCTCGGCATCAACAGGAAGGCGGACATGACCGCCGCCGCGAAGGAGGGCCGCAGGCTTCTCGATCTGAGCGGCCGCGATATGATCAAGACGATCGCTGAGGCCAACCTCTCCAGAAGCGTCGATTCGCTCGCGCCTTCCGTCGAAACCGAGATCCTGATGCGAGGCATGCTCAAAGCCGCCGCGACCGACGAAGCCTGCCACCAGTTCGTGGTCAAATGGGTCACAAAGAACGCCGCGGCAGCCGCAACCGATCCCCACGTCGCTCGGGTGATGCTCGAACTCGGCCAGCTTCAGGCGAAGGCCGATCCGGTGGTCGATCTCAGCAGGATTCGCGAGTGTGCCGACAAGCTCACAAAGGGTGAGATCACCGGCGACGAGCAGACCAAGCTGATGTCCATTGCGTTTCTCGCCAGAGCCGGGGCTGTGCTTGGCGAAATGAGCTTCAAGAATGCCGCAGCCAAAGCCCTCGGACTCGACGGGAAGACCGAGCAGGATCTTGTGTCCGCTTGGCGGCCGCTCAACGTCCCGAACACGCCCATGGCCTGCGATCTGCCCAAGCCGGTAGCGAAGTCCGTGGACATGACCGCTGCCATCCGCTTCCTGGCGCTGGCCGATGCAGCTCAGGCCATGCCGCAGAACCGGGTCGTGCGCCTGGCCTGCAACCTGCAGGGCTGCACCTGCTCCGAGGGCAGGCCGGAACTGGGCGCAAACTGGAAGGACCCCGCGATGTCGGCTGTGATTCTCGCCTCGCTGGTGAGCGCCAACAGGATCCGGCCTGCGATCGACTGGACAAAGTCGGAGCCGGCAAAAGCGCAGATAGCTGCGTTGGTCTCGCGGGCAGCCACAAATGCCGCGGCAACAGCCGCAAAGCCCAAGGCGCCCAAGCCGCCGCGATGGTCCACGCCCATGAAAGTGTTCTACTTCGACAGCGTGCCGTGGCAGATACAGGGTCTGAAGTACCTCGTGGGCGCCGACGGCCACTTCGCCGCGGGCGATCCCATGAGCGATGGCGCCGCGCTGCTGCTCTTCTCCGCCGCGGGCGGCCAGAACCTGGGCGAGAAGGAGATCAAGTCTTTCAGCAACTGATAGAGGGAGGTCGGTATGGTAACTGCAATAGTGTTGATCCAGGGCGAGAGGGACAAGCTGCCTGAGACCGCGGAGAAGCTCACGGACGTGCCGGGCGTCAAGGAGGTCTACTCCGTGGCCGGCGACTACGATCTGGTAGCCATAGTGCGCGTCAAGGAACACGAGCAGCTCGCGGACGTTGTTACGAAGAACCTGCTCAAGATGGAAGGCATCTCGCGCACGAACACCCTCATCGCATTCAAGAGCTACTCCCGCAAGGACCTCGAGCGGATGTGGGAGATCGGGCTCGAGAGCCTTAGGAGCATCGATACGGAGAAGGGGGCGGGCCGTGAGCATTGGCGTCACGGTCTGTCCCCTTTTTCTCGGAGAGAGTTCAGTTCTCTGGGAATGTGCACCCGCTAGCCCTGAGTAGGCCCGGTCTGTGGGCCGTATCGAAGGGCGGCCGGGTCTCCACCGCGCTTCGATACGACCTTCGTTCCTCAGGTCTACTCAGCGCTAGCGGTGTTCAGTCCCGCAAGACTGAACAGAGACTTTTCTCGCCCAGTGCTTGACGCCGGGCCGATAAGCTATTAGACTAAGAGCTAACTGGTTAGCTGTTGAGCTAGTACCAACGAAAGGAGCAATAGAGAGATGTCGAGCATTCCTCGGCCGGAGCATCCCCGGCCGGACTTTGAGCGCAAGGCGTGGCAGAACCTGAACGGCAAATGGCAGTTCGCGGTCGATTCGGGTAAGTCGGGCCTTGGCAAGGGTTGGCAGAGCGGGAGTAGACTTCCCGCTCACCATCAACGTGCCGTTCTGCCCCGAGAGCAAACTCAGCGGCATGGCGATGACTGATTTCCTGGAGGCGGTCTGGTATCGGCGCAAGTTCACCGTCGATCCCGGGCTTCGCGGTCGCAGGCTGCTGCTGCACTTCGGCGCGGTGGACTATGACGCGCGCGCCTGGGTCAACGGCAAGGAAGTCGCCCGCCATCGCGGCGGATACACGCCATTCGAGGCCGACATCACCGACGCGGTCGACATGGCCGGCGAGAACGAGCTCGTCGTCTATGCCGAGGACGACGAGCGGTCCCACGTCCAGCCGCTGGGCAAGCAGTCCAGCCAGCTCAAGTCCGATGGCTGCCGCTACACCCGCACGACGGGTATATGGCAGACGGTCTGGCTGGAGGCCGTTCGCCGAGTCGCACGCGACGAACCTGACCGTCTGGCCCGACGCGCCTAACGGCCGCGCGGCCGTCGTCGTCGACGTCGACAAGCCCCATGCCGGGCTCGGGATCGAGGTCGCGGCACTCGCGGAAGGCAAGACCGTCGCCACAGCGAAGCTCGCCCAGGCCGGACCGGTCAATACGCTCGTGCTCGACATATCCGACCCCGGTGCTCTGGCAGGTCGGCAAGCCGTTCCTCTACGACCTTCAGGTAAGACTCGTTGAGGACGGCAAGGACGGTCGATGAGGTCGCATCGTACTTCGGCCTGCGGGAGGTCCGGATCGAAGGCGACCGAATCCTCATCAACGGCAAGTCCGTCTTCCAGCGGCTGATCCTCGATCAGGGCTTCTGGCCGGACGGCATCTACACGGCGCCCTCGGATGATGAGCTTCGAGGCCGACATCGAGCGCAGCATCGCCTGCGGGTTCAACGGCGCCAGACTCCACCAGAAGATCTTCGAACCGCGGACCCTCTACTGGGCCGACAAGCTTGGATACCTGCTCTGGGGCGAGTTCCCCGACTGGGGATGCGGCATCAGGCATCAGCCGCAGGCGAGGGAGAACCATCGCCGCGACTGGACCGAGGCCGTCATGCGCGACCGCAGCCACCCGTCGATCGTCGCCTGGACGCCGCTCAACGAGGCCCACTCCGCTCACGACCGCTACGAGCCTACGTTCTTCGTCGAGATCTACGACCTCACCAAGAAGCTCGATCCGTCCCGCCCCATCTGCGACACCAGCGGCTATAGCCACGTCAAGACCGACATCTGGGACCTGCACGACTACGACCAGAACCCGGAGACCTTCGCGGCCCGCTACGCGCCCTTCGGCCAGGACCCCAAGACCGAGACCCTCGCGCGGAACGATGCGGACCACGAACCGCCCTACGCGGGCCAGCCCATGGTCGTCAGCGAATACGGCGGCACGTGGTGGAACCCGGCCCAGGTGGGAGATGCGGCGTGGGGCTACGGAGGCAGGCCCAAGGACGAAAAGGAGTTCCTCGACAGGTTCAAGGGCCTTGCGGACGTGCTGCTCGACAATCCCCACATCGCCGGGCTGTGCTACACGCAGCTGACAGATGTGGAGCAGGAGGTCAACGGCCTCTACTTCTACGATCGCAGACCCAAGTTCCCACCCGAGCTTCTCGCCAAAGCCCTGCAGCGCAAGGCCGCCATAGAGGACTGAGCTGTACCGAGACACGAAAATCGGGCGCGACCCGCGATCGCGCCCGATTCAATCCGCAATCAGACGACCCGCTCCCAGAGCGCCTGGCTTCGGGTGTCCAGCTCGCCGATCTGCGGCACCTCGAATCGATTCCCGTCCACGTCGTTTACCAGGAACCGGCCCGGCTCTATCTCATGGACGCTGTCGCGAATGCCGCGCATCACGAACTGCCGGTCGCCGCGGTCGGTCTCGACGTCCCAGTAGACGGTGCCGAATTCCTTCTTGGCCTGGATGATCCGTCGGATCTTGGGGATGAAGTATCTCTTGTCGATCTCGTGCTGGATGAGCTGCCGCGTGGGGCCATCAAGATCGCGAAGGTTCCGCAGCATGCCGATCTCGCGCCCGCTGATGGCATCCATCAGGCCGATGAACTCGTTGAGTTCACTGAGCGGAAAGGCTCTTACCGCCCTGACCTTCAGGTAGGATCGGTCGTTCTCCACGGTGAGCACGAGCGCATCGCCGCGCTTCGTGAAGCAGCAACCTCGAGCATCGAGATACTCCAACTCGGCCTCCGTCGTCAGTCTGCTCTTTGTAGTCCAGCGTCCAATCCGGCATTACCCGTCCACCGCCGTGATCTTTGAGAGTTCCTGCTGAATATCGACAAGCCGCCTGTAGACGCCATGGCGCTCCATCAGCTCGTCGTGCGTACCCATCTCAGCGATCCGTGCCCTCCTCGAGCACGATCAGGCGGTTCGCCTGCCGGAGCGTGGAGAGCCTGTGAGCAATCGCGAATGTGGTCCGATTCTTCACCAGCCGCGCAAGCGCCTGCTGAATCTGACTCTCCGCCTGGGTGTCGATGGATGATGTCGCCTCGTCAAGTATCAGTATCCTCGGGTCGCACAGGATCGCGCGCGCGATCGAAACACGCTGCCTCTCCCCGCCCGAGAGCCGCCCGCCGCGCTCACCGACCTGCGAATCGTAGCCGTCCGGCAGCTTCATTATGAACTCGTGCGCGTTTGCTGCCTTCGCCGCACGGATGACCTCCTCGCGACCGGCGTCAGTTGCGGGAATACGCGATATTGTCGATAATGGTCCCGTTGAACAGGAACGGGTCCTGGAGCACAACCCCGATCTGGCTGCGCAGATCGTTCATCGCTATCCTGCGGACATCCACGCCATCGATGAGAATCTCTCCTTCCATCACATCATAGAACCGGCAGATCAGGTTGATGAACGTCGTCTTGCCCGCACCGCTGTGCCCCACCAGACCGATCATCTCCCCCGGCTGGATGTGAACGGAAACGTCCTTGAGAACGGGATTGATCGGCTCGTAGCCGAAATTCACGTGCCGGAACTCGATCTCGCCCTCTCATGTCCGGCATCCGCACCGGATCGGGCAGGTCAGCGACCTCTACCTCCTGATCGAGCACTTCGAAGATGCGCTCGGTCGCGGTCAGGCTGTTGGACAGGAAGTCCGTGGACCGGCAGATGGTCTGGAAGTTGCCGGAGAACATCGTGCCGAAGCCGAGAAACGCCATCAGCGTGCCCGGATGCTGTGGCCGCGGAGCACGAAATCGCCTCCGACGAGCCAGATGATCGCAGTGCTGATGTTGTTCGAGCAGCCCGATGGTCGGCCAGAACGTGTCGGACGCTGCGGCGACCTGCGCGTCAGCGGTGTAGACTGCGTTGACTCGCTGGTTGAACCGGACGATCTCCTGGTCCTCTTGCGCGAAAGCCCGAATAACCCGAATCCCGGCCAGGGCATCGTGCAGCACCGCGCCGACCCGCGACCACATGTGCCAGTACCTGTGACACTGCTTCTTCAGCCGGTTGAAGAACTTGATCGACAGCAGAGCGATTAGCGGGCTCGGAACCAGCGCCCACAGCATCAGCTTCGGACGAGAGCACTGCCATCATCACAATGGCCACTGATCATCTGAAGCGTGCTGACAACGTAGTACTGCAGGAGCTGGTTCATGAAGTTGTTGAGCGCGCTGGTGTCCTGCGTCACCCGGGACATGATCCAGCCGACCTGTCGCTTATCGAAGTAGCTGAGGCTGAGGCGCTGCAGCGTCTGGTAGAGCTGCACACGGATGTCGAGCGTCAGCCGGCCGGAGATCCAAGCGGCTCGCCGGCCCTGAGTCATCGCGATGCGCCAGGACACGAGACAGATGCCTAGGTAAGTAAGAACTATGGTGACCAGCAAATCAACGGAGTGCGGTTGGCCCGGAATCCGGAGGAGATAGGGGAAGCGCACGACCCGACCCGAAAGGTTGTCCCAGAACGGCTTGTTGAAGATACGGGCCGACGAGCGCCGATGCCCGCGGTGACGACCATCAAGAAAGCTATGGATCCCAGCCTTCGCCAATATGGCCGCGTTAACAGCAGCAGCCGCTTGAGAACCTCGGCCTTGTTGAGGCACGCAGGGCAGACCTTCGTTCCTTCCTTGAGGAAGCGCCGCACATCTCGGCAGCGCCTATCCTCCTCTTCATCGATCGCCGGCATTTCCTCGTCTTTGGAGAGATGCTCCAGGGCTCGGGCGACCTTCGTGAACCGCCCTGCAAGGGTGTGGGTGTAGTGAAGAAGATCGATGACCTTGCCGCCGACGCCGACCTCCAGCACGCCGCTGCCGACAAGAAACTCGGCGTTGACTTCCTCGATGTCTTTGAGGGGCACTTCGTGGAGGAGCTCGGCCTTGCCCTTATCGTTGAGAAAAACGTAGGCGGTGTCCTTGGTGGCGATCAAGCCATCGCTCACCAAACTTCCCAGCCCCGTCAATGTCGGTCGATACCGCGAGCTTCGTTTCCCCGTCCTGGCCCGCTACCCGCGCAGTTCCGTCTGAACGGTCTCCGGTAACGGTTCCACTATAGCCATTATATCGCGCGCCCCGCAAATCAGCCCCCGCTCGGCAGGCAGGGAACAATCGCATTATAACACCTGATCACAGCCCAGTCTACCCGTTTCAGGCATATTCTGCGCAAAAATCGTTGATTGGATTACTGTTGTGAAGCACAGCAAGCGAGGTGATCGCATGCCGAGGGCGAATTCGGCAGGCCTGTGCCGGCCTATCCGCAGATCATTAGCAGAAGACGTTCGAGGTCGTCCTCACTGTAGAACTCGATGACGATGCGCCCGCGGTCCTTGTCCTCTGACGATCGTTACCTTCGTGCCGTAGATCCGTCGCAAGCTCCGCCTCGGCTTCGAGGAGGTTGGGGTCCTTGTCCTCCGGAAATGGGCCGCCAATTGTTTCACGTGAAACATCTGCCCGTGTCGCGGTCGGATCTCCCCATATCTTGGCCAGCCGCTCCGCCTCTCGCACGGACATGGCCATATCCGTGATCCGCTTGCACATCTCGATCTGCCTCTCCTCGCCCTGCACCGACAGTATCGCGCGCGCGTGTCCTTCGGATATCCTTCCGCTTCGCAGCTCTTCCTTCACCGCCTCAGGCAGCGTCAGCAGCCGCATCGTGTTCGCCATGGCAGACCTGCTCTTGCCCATCCCGAACGCAACGTCCTCCTGGGACAGCCCGAACTCATCCGTAAGCCGCTTGTATGCCATAGCGGCATCGATGGCGTTGATGTCCTCTCTCTGGAGGTTCTCCACCAACGCAACTTCGATGCTCTGCTCGTTGGTAAGCTCCCTTACGACTGCGGGAATCCGACTCAGCCCGGCCGCCTTTGCCGCCCGCAGCCTCCGTTCACCCGCGACCAGCTCATAGTCTCCCGTCGCCCTTCGACCGCACGACGATCGGCTGCAGCACCCCATGCACCCGAACGGACTCCACCAGTTCCTGCAGCTTCTCGTCATCGAACTGCCCGCGCGGCTGATAGGGGTTCACGCTGATGCGCGAAACCTCGACCTCGTCCGCCCGTTCCCTTCGTGTCTCCTTCTCCGCCCCGGGAATCAGAGCCCCGAGCCCCTTACCCAGCCCTTTCTTTTCCAAAGGAAGCTACCTCCGCCGCAAACTTCGTATACGCCTCCGCGCCTTTCGACCTCGGGTCGTAGGTCAATATCGGCCGACCGTGGCTCGGCGCCTCGCTCAGCCTCACGTTTCTCGGCACCAGCACCGACGAAACCTTATCCCCGAAGAACCTCCGCACCTCATCGACCACTTGCTGCGACAGGTTCGTCCGGTAGTCGAACATCGTCAGCAGCACCTTCGCGATCTCAATCTCCGGGTTCAGGTGCTGATGCACCAGATCGACGGTCTTGAGAAGCTGACTGATCCCCTCCAGCGCATAATACTCGCACTGGATCGGCAGGATCACATACCGCGCCGCCGTAAGCACGTTCACAGTCAGCAGCCCCAGCGACGGCGGGCAGTCGATAATGATGAACTCATACCTGTCCGCCACGCGCTCCAGCGCCTGCTTGAGCTTGGTCTCGCGCGACATGGTGGACATCAGCTCGATGTCCGCCCCGGCCAGGTCCAGCTTCGCCGGCACCAAGATCAAGCCCCGCGGTCTCCGTCGGCACGATCACCCGCTCGATCGGGCACTTCGTTGATCAGCACGTCGTATACGCATGCTTCGAGCTCCGACTTCACCACTCCCACACCGCTGGTAGCGTTCCCCTGCGGGTCCGTGTCCACCAGCAGCGTCCGCTCACCGGCGGCGGCGAGACATGCGGCCACGTTGACTGCCGTCGTGGTCTTGCCCACTCCGCCCTTCTGATTGACAACTGCAAATATCGAAGCCATCTCTCCCGCCTATCAGGTGCTCATCTGTTACTTATCCAGCCGCCTGCACAACTCCTTTGCCCGTACAAACAATAACCAGGGCCCCGATCAAACCAAAGGCCCTGGTCATATCGGCATAGTAGACGCCTGTCTATCTAATCTTGTCCGCAGCCCGCCTTCTGAGCATCATCTCGGCGATCTCCTCGCCGCTCACCTGATACTCGCCCTTCCTTATCCGCTCCTTGAGCTCCTCGACGATCTCGTCCCGCGTATCCGGCACGTCCTCAAGCGCCGCTTCCGCGACCGCCATCCCCTTTTCGAGCGGCGACAGCGCTGCCGCGTTCGCGGGCTTCGACGAAACCAGCCCCTTGGGCCGGTCCTTCGGGCAGGATCTTGACTTCCGCCGCGCTCTGGCTCGACTGCCGCCTTGTTCGATTCCACACCAGAGATCTTCATCGTGCAGTCCTCCTCAGCTCGTACTGCAGCTTCGGTGGTGTTCGCTTCTCATAATACCGCCCAAACGCAAAAAAGGCAAACCCCGAAGCTTGGAAACGGCAGCCCGGCCGACATACCCCGACTCGCGGAGTTTAGTCCCGAAGGCTTTGCGTCCCCCTCTTTCGAAGAGTTTGCCCTTATCGTCGATATTGCTCTCAATCCTACTTATCGGCATGGCATCCGATGCTCTTTAGGGCACGTGACGAACTTTCTCCGCTTTTTTTTCGTGATCCACAGGCGGCCAGCTCGACCCACTCGAAAAGAGATCGGCCATGCGCTATTCTTTCAGCCCCAACCATATCGATTGGCACGGTTTTTGCAGGTATAAATACCGAAGACAAACATCTTCTTCTCCTTCCTTAAAGTGTTGTGGTTATTACCCGTTGGGGAGGGCTCCCCGCCCTCCGAAGCGGCCCGCCGATCGAAATGATCAGCGGGATTTCTTTTGTACAGCCTCGTGTGGAATAACTTCTTTGGCTGGCCCGTTGACTTATGGGCGATCCGGGGATAAGCTGAAGGTGGGCATCAGTCAAGCTTTGTGCGCAGAGGCACTTTTTCGGCATTGCCGAGCGGGGGAGTCCGTAGAATTGAGCAAGGCAACCGCCTGGCTAATCATTGTCCTGCTGGCCGCGGCGCCGGCTGTCGCGGATGGCCTGTCCGTGCCTGCCCCTCAGTGCTTGCCCGCGTTCGAGCCCGGAGCCGACGGGACCCACATCTCCGCTCCAGACTTCGCCACGGCTGCTTCCCCGGGCGACCCGGCGCTGCCCTACAAGGATCTCTACGTCATTCTCCCGCCCAATGCCGACCCGTCCAGTGTCTCGCTGAGTCTTGCCGACGATAGCTCGCGAGATCCTCTCCGCCGACGCCGACATCGCTCCCGCGCCGCCTATCGTGACCGAAGTTGACGGCAACAAGATCGAGGACTGGGGGCACGGCAAGCGCATCGAGGCTGGTCGAAACACGCTCGTCTACGGCGCCGACGCGTTCTACCCCGCGTCTAACGTCGAGGTTGTCGAGATCGGCAAGCTCCGCAAGTGGCGGATTGCCACAATTCGCTACTACCCGTTCCGCTACAATCCAGCGACTCGCGCCGCTCGAGCGAACAGCCGGCGGTCGAATATCGCGTCAGCCTGCGTGGCGCGGCGTTGTTCACATCGAGCTCTTCCGCACTGCTCGCCGACACCGTGTTTGCCGACAAGGTCAAGTCCCTTGCCGCGAACTACGCCGAGGCCCAGTCCTGGTACGCGCCCCCGAGCTCGATTCGCCCGCTCGATTTGAAGCCATCCCAGGCGCCCGCCGATTACGCGATCCTCACAACCACGGCCATCGTATCCGGGAGTTCGAAACTCCAGGCCTTCGTGAATCACAAGACCGCCCGGGGCTTCAGCGTGGAGGTCGTTACCGAGGACGAGTGGGGCGGCGGAACTGGCGACGCCGCCGCGAACAACATACGCGCGTACCTTCAGGCCAACTACGCAGCGCAGGGCATGAAGTATGTGCTGCTGATCGGAAACCCGAACCCCTCCACAGGCGACGTGCCGATGAAGATGCTCTGGCCCAGATACTCAGCCGACGTCTACCGGCGAGGCCCCCTCGGACTACTTCTACGCCGACCTCACCGGCAACTGGGACCTCAACGGCAACGGCTACTTCGGCGAGCAAGACGGCGACTTCGGAGTCGGCGGCATCGACCGGCTGCCCGAGGTGATAGTCGGCAGGATTCCGTTCTACGGTGATTTCGCAGCGCTCGACTCGATCCTGCAGAAGACGATCGACTACGAGTCCGGCGCGATAAGCGGCGCGTGGGTGCGCAACGTGCTTCTCGAGCATGAAGCCCTCGGACGACAGCACGCCCGGCTATCAGCTAGGCGAGGCGATCAAGTCAGCGGCTGTGCTGCCTTCGGGCATGACGGCCACTCGCGTCTACGATAGCACCTACAGCCTCACTCCGCCGCCGGAACACACGCCCTGCAACTACGGCAACGTCCTCTCAGCGTGGCAGCAGCACGCGGGATTCCACTTCTGGTGGACCCACGGCAACGAGACCCTTGCGGCCGATGTTTTCAACACGACCAACTGCCAATATCTCGATGACTCCTACCCATCGTTTACGTTCCAGTGCTCATGCCTCAACGGCAGTCCGGAGACCGTCGGCAATCTCGGCTTCGCGCTTCTCAAGCGAGGGGCGATAGCCACGGACAGCGCCTCACGTGTCTCGTGGTACTACCCCGGCGAGACGGTCTACACAAACACGGACTCCAACGCCGGCATGACCTACCAATATGCCGTCAAGCTGGTGCGCGACCATCTGCCGTGCGGCGACGCGCACTTTGCAATGATGGTCCAGGTGCCCAACAGCATCTGGATGAACCACTGCGTCTTCAACCTCTATGGCGACCCATCCGTCCAGTATCCCGACGCGCCGGTGATCTCCCACATCCCGCTCCGCAATACCGACGTCACTACCGAGCCCTATCTTGTTCAGGCGGATGTCAGCAGCACGGCGCCGTTAACCCAGACAAGCCCGATGCTGCATTGGAGCACCTCGCCTGAGTACCGGCTTTGTGGCTGTTCAGATGAGCAAGACTACGGGAACAATGTATCAGGCATTCATTCCTGCGCAGCCTTACAATACCACGCTCTACTACTACATCGAGGCAACGGACGCGACCGGGCTGAGTTCCGCCTGCCCGTTCGGCGCGCCAGACACGCTGCTATCATTCCGAGGTCGTGCAGGACACTACTCCGCCGGTCATCACCCATACGCCCCTGTCCGACACGGGCAATAGATTCGGCCCTTACCCCGTCGCGGCGACCGTGACCGACGACATGCCTCTGGCGTCCGTCAGCCTCCACTACAACATCAACGGCGGCGCCTACGTTGTGCTGGACATGGCCCCGCAGGGCAACGATGTCTACTCAGCGGACATCCCCGGCCCTACCAACTCGGGCGACACAGTGAACTACTACATCACGGCCGCCGATGCCTCGCTCAATGCTAACGCGTCGCGCCTGCCCTCGCCGTCCGGCTGTTTCTCGTTCGAGATAGCTCAGAAGGTCTGCGTTGCACTGTTCAACTCGACGGCAAGTCCGCCCTATTTCGTCGGGGGCAACACCAACGCCTGGAGCGAAGTCAACGATGTCATCACGTCGGACCCTCGAGGGCGGTTCCAGACGACCGTGCTGACCAGCCTGAAGCCCGGGCTCGACTCCAACGGTATTACCGGCCAGGATGTGCTCGTCCTTCCCGACAACGCGGTGCCTACCGACAGCCTCCAGGCCGTTGCCGACTGGTTCCTACCCGGCAGGGTCATTCTCTGCCTCGACAGCGCCGCATGCTATGCGGCTTACACGGGCTGGATGTGGCCGGACTCGGCCGGAAAGAACGGCTACGGGACCTACTGGGACTACAACTCCGCCGCCGACGATCAGCAGATATGGGCTCGACGACCCGATCACGGCGGCCTACTCGGTCGGACAGGTGATCGGTTCGGTCATATACGATGCGCAATACTACGCAAGCACGCTCCCGGCCGGCGCAGTCGCGTTGTCCGGCAAGAGCGGCGATCCAGACGCTTGCTACGCCGTCTATCGCGACGTGCCCGGTCGAGGTCGAATCGTCCTGTTTGGCCCGTTTGTGCTGCCGCTGTCCGACCAGTATTCCATGATCCGCGAAGCCCTGCTTGCCCCGCCTCAACCGAGGCAGATCATGGTGACCAGTCCCAACGGCGGCGAGACCTACGAATCGGGTGACGCCGTCTCGATCACCTACTCGACTACGGGCGCTTGGGCTGCCGGCGACAGGATCCGCCTCGAATACTGCACCGGCCTGGATAGCGTATGGAGGCAGATAGCCGGCGCCGAGTCGCTGCCCTATGACGCGGGCTCGTACTCGTGGAACACCTCCGGCCTGCCTGGAAGCCACGGTTACCGGGTGCGCGCGAGCAAGACCGACGAGGCCGTATCCGATGAGTCCGATGTGCCGTTCTCGATAATCCCAACCGTAAGCATCGCTGAGGCGAAGGCGTTGGCGGCCGGCTCGATTGTGCGGTTGGCGGGCAAGGTCGTCACCTGCACCGCGCCGGGGTTCACCTACATCGAGGAGCCGAACCGGCGCGCCGGCATTCGGGTTACGTCGATCCAGGGATTGCATCCTTCTGCTCTGGTCGATATCACCGGCGTGGTAACCACTCAGCAGGGAGAGAGGGTGCTCGAGGTCGAGACTACCTCGGTGCTCGGTACCGGCGCCGAGATCGGCGCCTACGCGCTCAAGATGAGCGCGCTTGGCGGGACGGCTTTCGGACAGCAGGGCGCGGTGATGGAGTATCGCTGGGTCAGGGAACACGGTGGGACCGAACTACTTCCCACAAGCGGCCTCAACAACGTCGGGCTGCTCGTCCGGGTCTGCGGTAGAGTCACGGCGGCCGGAGCCGACTGGTTCTACATCGACGACGGATCCGCGTGCAACGATGGCTCGGGCAATGTCGGCGTCAAGGTCTTCTGTCCCGGCATCACGCCGCCCGCGACCAACGAGTTCCTGATCCTCGACGGGATCAGCAGCACCTACTTCGACCGCGGCTCACTCTTCCGCGCGCTGGCCCTCTCCGACGAGACCCACCTCCAGCGCCTGTAGTTGGCAGTCAGATGCCTCGGGGCTCGTTTTTGGCCCGAAGCGCGCGCGGCGCTGATCGTTGAAGCTGTGACGCTGTTTGGGGATTTCGCACGTACACGACCTCAGCGCATGCCACGGGCGCAGTTCGAAGCGGTGAGCCAGCGGTTCCTGCATGGTTCAGATCCCCAAACCGGCGCCGCGTCGAGGTGGCACGCGGCTACGGATACACCGCCGGCGACATCAGCCCCGCGGTCTCATCGAACCCGCACATCAGGTTCATGTTCTGCACGGCCTGACCCGCCGCGCCCTTGCCCATGTTATCGATCGCGCAGGTCACAATCGCACGGCCCGCCCGCTTGTCGAGCACCGCGCCTATGTGGCAGAAGTTGGCGCCGAACACGTTCTTGGTATTGGGCTGCGCGGCCTCATCGAGCACGACCACAAACGGCTTGCCGGCGTAGAACTCTTTGTAGATCGCTATCAGTCCCGTGGTGGACGCGATACCGGGAGCGCGCCCATACGCGGTCGTCAGGATCCCGCGGTTCATAGGGACCAGGTGCGGGGTGAAGCTGATCGTGATCTTGTCGCCGGCGAGCCGGGAAAGCTCCTGTTCGATCTCCGGCGTGTGGCGATGACTCCCGACCGCGTAGGCCCTGAAGCCCTCGTTGGTCTCGCAGAACAGGCCCGAAACGTCCAGTCTCGATCTCCCCGCGCCCGATACGCCCGACTTGGAGTCCACAACAATCGAGTCGGCCGCCACCATGCCCCCGCTCACCAGCGGCGCCAGCGCAAGAATCGCGCTCGTGGCGTAGCAGCCGGGGTTCGCGACCAGCCTCCCCTCGGCGATCTGGGCCGCCCTTAGCTCAGGGATTCCGTAGACCGCTTCCGCGACGAGATCGGCCGCGGTGTGATCGGCGCCATAGTACTGCTTATACTGCGCCAGATCCTTCAGCCTGAAATCCGCCGGAACGTCGATCAGCTTCTTGCCGCACGCCAGCAGCTCCGGCGCGAGCTTGATTCCCACGCCGTTGCCCTGCGCTTGAAAGATGAGATCGCACCGGTCGGCCGCAATCCCCGCGTCGTACGACTCGCAATCGGGCAGGTCCTGCCCCAGAAAGCTGCCGAACGCGTCCGAAAGCGGCCTGCCCGCGTATGTCTCCGAGGCAAGATACGAAATGCGCGCGCCGGGATGGCCGAGCAGGTATCGCACCAGCTCCGCCCCAGCATAACCCGATGCTCCTATTATCCCAACTCTGATCATTGTCCCGAACCGGCACCCCCACAGAACATACCTGCTGAAGAGTATATCACGTTCAACTGATTGTGAACACTCCAGCAAAAAAGGGGACAGTTCCCTTTTCCTCGATCTCGGCACATCCATTTGACTCCGCGCTCCCGCCGCGCTAACATGCGAGAAGTGGAGGTACCTCGCACGCATGAAAAGATTGATACCGCTCACAATCCTCGCCCTGCTGATCGCCGGCTGTGGCAATAGGGCCGAGCAGACAAAGGCGATCAAGGTCGCCAACCCGAAGGAGAGCGCCCCCCCGCAGGCCTCCGTCCCCGCTCCTCCGCCCGTGGTTCCTCCGCCTGCGGTCAAGGCCACGGACAAGACCGGCTGGGTGACGCTGCAGTCCGGCCTGAAATACAAGGACAAGAAGGTCGGTAAGGGCACCGAGATCAAGAGCGGCACGCGAGTGACCGTGCAGTATAAGGGCTGGCTGGACAACGGGACGGTCTTCGACACGTCTCGCAAACCGGGCCGCGAACCGTTCTCGTTCACTGTGGACAACAGCGAGGTCATCAAAGGCTGGGATCGAGGGCGTCAAGGGCATGAAGGTCGGCGGTATCCGCGAGCTGACCATCCCGCCCGCGCTTGGTTACGGCGCCCAGGGCAGTCCTCCGACCATCCCGCCCAACGCCACGCTCCACTTCGAGATCGAGGTCCTCGACGCCACGAAGTAGGTCATCAAAGCTATGAGGCTTCTCATTCCGGCACTGTTGGTTCTGGCATTGGCGGCCGGCTGCGGACACAAGCCCCCGGCGGGCAAGTGGGTGACGCTGCCCTCCGGGCTGCGCTACAGGGAGATCGTGGTCGGCACTGGCGCCGAGGCCGCGGCCAACAGCCGCGTCACGGTGCACTACAAGGGCTGGCTCGACAACGGCAAGGTCTTCGATTCATCCCGCAAGCCCGGGGCGGGGCCGTTCTCACTCGCGCTCGGGGCCGGCAATGTAATCAAGGGTTGGGACGAAGGAATCAAGGGGATGAAGGTCGGCGGCACTCGCGAGTTGACAATCCCACCCGCGCTCGGTTACGGCGACGAAGGCCAGGAGCCGATAATCCCGCCCAACTCCACCCTCCACTTCGAGATCGAATTACTCGATGCCAGATAACCGTAAGCGCTGACTAGGCCGTCCGCCTGAGTATGCTGAGCTTGTCGCAGTGCGACGCAGCTAGAACGTAATCGCCGTCTTGATCGCCCGGCGCTCCGCCATCGACTGCAGCGCCTCATTGGCCTGATCGAGCGGGTAGCGGTGGGTGGTCATGTCGACGAACACGTCCGGGTTCCGCTTCACGAGCTGCAGCGCCTGGACGATGTGGCGGGTATCGTTGGTCCACACGCCCTGCAGCCTGAGCTGCTTGAACACGATCTGGTGGTAGAGATCGATGGGAATCGTGCCCATCGGAACGGCCGTGCCCACGCTCAGATATGCGCCGCCCCTGCGCACGAGATCGATACCTTCCAACACCGGCTCCGGCCTGCCGACCGCCTCGAATCCGACGTCCGCGCCGAGGCCGTTGGTGGCGTCCATCACGGCGGCCTTGCGCTCGTCAGGCGTCGTCGAGCCTAAGTCGAGCACGACGTCCGCGCCGAGTCTGCTCGCAAGCTCCATGCGCGTCTTCACGCCTTCGATCACTACCACGGCAGCCGCGCCTCTCGCCCGCGCGTAGCCGACCAGAAACAGCCCCAGCGGCCCCGCGCCCTGAATGACGACGTTATCTCCCATCCTGATGCCGGCAAGCTCGATCGCGTTGGCCGACGTCGCGCCGGAGCAGCCGGCCGAGACGAGTATCGCGGGGTCGAGCTCGCCCCAGTCCACCAGGCTGATGATCTTCGTGTTGGCGACCAGCAGGATGTGGTCGGCGTAGCAGCCGTTGAGGTGCGGCGGATCGGAGCAGCCCTTGTGGATGCCGTAGACCCATCGGCTCCGGCACAGGTTAGGAAGCTGCTTAACGGCGCAGAACCAGCACTGCCCGCACACCACCGCGCGGTCCCATATCACCGGATCCCCGACCCGCAGTTCCTTTCCGTACAGATCGACTTTCGCCCCGCCGATCTCTTCTATCACGCCGACTCCCTCGTGCCCGAGTATCATCGGCAGCGGCGTGCGCGGGTCCTCGCCCAGCCACATGTGCACGTCCGACCCGCATATCCCCGCCGCGGTCATCCGCACGAGCACCTCGCCCGGCCCAACTCGCGGCCTGGGGTAATCGACCAGCTCCAGCGGAGCCTTGAACGCCTTGAGTACTGCTGCTTTCAACGAGTAACCTCTTGTAGGAGCCGTCTCCTGACGGCGATTGCACACGCGGCATGATAGGACGGGGTGTGGGGGGGTGTCAACGTCGTACAAGAAAAACGGGGGAGAGACAAACACATCCTTCCCCCTCTAGCGCGCACTATTCGCGAGGATCGTAAATGATGCGCGGCTCGTCCCCGGATTGCGCTCGAAGAGCACTATCCGGGCTAGCAGACCTCTGCCTGATTAGCCGCCTTTTTGTCCGGACTTAGCGGGCTCCCGCTCTCTCTTCGCTCTCTTGCTCCTGAGATCGGAGAGACGGCTCATCACCTGAGCGAAGGCCTCGCGGTCCGCAGGCCGGCTTTTGGGTTCGCGCAGCAGATACTGCAGCGTTCCGTTAGCCATGTCGCTCACTCCTCCGGCAGGCGGAACCGGTCTGTACCAGTGGTTTGACGATCCTACAAGCCCGACTGTTCCGTAAGAACCGGCGCGACAAGCGGATGGCCCGAGGAAAGCCGCGAAATCGCAAGCAGCCGCTCAGAGATGCGGCGATCGGTTTCCGAGCCGTCGTAGAGCGCGGCATAGCCCAGCAGCGCCGCGCCGAGAAGTGATGCGTCGGAGAATGTGGTCGCAAAGGTCTGCTTACCGGTACCGGCCTGCGTTATCGCGTTCCACAGCCTGTTTCTGGCAGGCCCGCCTACGAGCAAGAGCTTGCTGGTCCGGACCTCGTAACGGGACTCCATCAGCTTGATACAATCGCCCAGCGTGCCGGACATCCCCTCCAGCGCCGCGAGCGCGATGTCGCCAATCCCGTGCGATTCCACCAGCCCCACAATGCTCCCCACTGCCTTCGCATCCCAATGCGGCGCGCGCTCCCCGCCCAACGCCGTGCTGAACTGCAGCGGCGGGTCCCCGTGCCCGCCTTCGTGTTTCACGTGAAACGCCTCCAGCGCCAGCGCCTCCAGCTTGGCGTCCGCATCCGGATCGCCCGCCTCGAACCGCAGGTTCCGCACCCAGTCCCACACCCGGCCGCTTCGCAGCATCGGCGCGACCACGAGCCACGGCGAGTCACTCAGGCAGTCGCGGTGGGCAGAGGAAAATGCAGCACGTTCTCGCGCGCGCCGGCGCACGGCCTGGGCGCATCGATCAGCATCGTCGGCGAATCGCTCGACCCGCGCACATTGATGACGGTCTCCCGATCACCCATCAGCGCGAGCGTGCCCAGCGCGCTGTCGCCCGCGCCAATCGAGACCGAGACCAGCTTCGGCAGCCCGAGCAGCTCGCTTACCGCGCCAAGCGCCTCCGCCGAGACGACGTTCCGCCACGCAGGCGCCGCCCCCGGCAGCAGCGTCCTGAGCCGGTCGAGGTCGATTCCGGGCACAGTCTTCTTGAGCAGCTCGGCAACCCCCGCCGGAACCGCCTCGCCCGAACGCGCATCATAGAGCCCACTCACGGCCGTCTGCGTGAGATCCGAGAACAGCTCGTCAGGATTCGGCGCGCATTCCGCCGCGCACAGCAACTCGCCGGCAAACGCGGTGTTCGGTGGCACGATCTTCGCGACACGATCCAGCCGCAGGCCCTCAGACTTCACCAGATGCGCGAATCCGATCGCCATGCTTCCGGGCCACATCCGGTTCAGCGTCTCGCGTTCCGCCCGGCCGAGCGCTTCCTCGAACTCACCGGCGCACATGCCGGCGTCGTGCGTATTATCGTAGAGGCTCACAAACCGCGGATCGACCGACCCGTCCGCAGGAATCGCAAAGCACCCGGGAAACGTCGTGCTGATGCCGACCGCCTCAACGATCTCCGCCTCCCGCGCCTTCTTCTTCAGTCCGGCGATGCACTCCCTCACGAGCCCCACCCAAACGGCGGGGCTCTTGCGGCTGATCTCATCCGCGCACGGCCGCGACTCCATCCACGCGCCGGACACGATAAGTTCCGCCGGGCGGCCGTCGCTCTTCCTCGACGCCGATCAGCATCGCGGTAATGGTCTGCGTCGAGATGTCGATGCCTATGATGTGCCTGATCGCGCTCATAGCTTCCCGTGCAGAAATCCGAAGAAGTAGATTGGGAACGCAAGATAGATCACGCCGCCCAGCAGCAGCGAGTAGGGGCTCGAGTCGCTTCCTGAACGTCATGTCGGCCCAAAGAATCGACGACGCCAGCAGCGCAACCACCATGCTCGCAATGCCCGCCCGTCCCGAGTTCGTCAAATCCCCATCCAGTGCAAAAGATCCCGATTGCGGGCAGCACGCTGCTCTGGAACACCATCGCGCCGGTGATATTGCCCAGCGCCAGCGTATCCTTCTTGTGCCGCATCCAGGTGATCGAGTTGAACTTCTCGGGCAGCTCCGTCGCGATTGGTGTGATGATCGCGCTCAGCACCAGCGCTGACATGCCTATCGCCGTGGAGATCGACGTCACGCTGTCCACGAACGTCCTCGCGCCGACCACAAGCACCACCAGCGACGCCACCAATTGCGTCACGACGAACCTCAGCTTCGGCTTACCGGCCCGCCGGGCAAAGTGCAGCGGCCGCATCTCGCCCTCCTGGCTCTCGCAGTCGCGGCAGGTCACCGTCAGATACACGTACCAAGCGTAGCCCACCAGCAGGACTCCGGCAATGACGAGCTTCACCGGCCGGTACGCATGCGGGATCAGCGCCGAGCCAAGCGCCATCAGATAGACGAGGAAGAACCATCTCAGGTCCCGGCCCACGACCTTGTAGTCCGCCGAGATCTGCTTGCTGCGTCGGCCCTGCGCGGCGAAGGCCAGCACGGCCACACCCGTCACGAACATCGCGAGGGTGCTCAGCATCATCGGCGCGCCCAGGATCGCTCCGATGCCCGCGTCGTGACTGCCGCCGCCTTTGACAAAAGCCACCAATGGCACCGACGTCTCCGGCAGCGCCGTGCCCACGGCCGCGAATACGCTTCCGATCGTGCCCTCGTTAACCTTGAGATGCTTTCCGAACCACTCGATCGCGTTCGTAAACAGCTCGGCGGCCGCAAATATCAGCCCCAGCCCGAGGATAAGATAGAGTGCGTCCATCCGATACGCCCTTCCACGATACCAAAAAAGACCTTTGTCCCTCCGGCAAGCGGTTCGGACAAAGGTCTTGCATTGCGATAGTCGCCGGTGGAACCAGCCTTGTGCGCCTAACACAAGACGGTTGTTGATTCCGTCGCCCGCCCGAAGGCGGTTATGCTACTCCCCTTTGGTCGTTATTGACTTTGGCACGCCCACTATACCACACACGCCCGCCGCACGCAAACTAGCGGATTCCGCACACCTTCCACTCCCCGCGAGGCTTCGTCCTGCACACCTTCACGATCTCCGACTTGGCCGGCTTACCGCTGGCAAAGTTGAATCGCACCACGGCACTCGCATAATCGCGACCCTGATATCTGCGGCCCATGCACGACGTAGCTAGCCTCTCTTAGGTACACCCAGTCGTGGAATGTCCTCGACCACTCCCGCGCTTCCCGCCTGCCGTTCCAACCGGGCGCGTCTCGACGGTGTAGTCCATCGCTTTGTCGATCGCTTCCTGCGCGCCAACTGCTGCACCCATTCCCATGCGACGCGGTCGGGCGGGATCGGCATCGTGTAGCGCCAACCGATCCATACGCACAGGACCACAAGCCCCAGTCGCCGCGCCACCATGCACCGCTCGCCTCTGCCTGACAGTAATGTGCTCGCCCGGCACGCCCACGGCTCTCTTGTTGCAGACCCACGTGAATGCGATCACGGTCCCGGCCGACAGCAGGATCGCGCTGATCCAGAACGGCACGTTGTAGTTGACTATGCCGAGCTTGGGAAAGCTGAGCGCATCGGATTTGTAGATGATGCGGCCCGATCAGCGTGCCCGCCATCGCCGCCAGGCCCTGCGCGAGCCCCACGGCCCCCAGCACCTCCCCACGCCGCCCGGGATCGGTCGATGAGATCACCAGCGCGTTCCACGCGGGAAACGCAATCGTGAACCCAAGCCCTATCAGCACGCCCGCGCCCGCCGCCAGATAGAGGCTCCTGAACAGCGCCAGCATCCACATCGCAATCGAACTGACAAACAGCCCCCAGCACACGGCCGTGGTCTTACCGAACCGATCTCCCAGGTGCCCCAGCGGGACCGCGAAGATGCCCATGCCGGCGGCTATCGGGGCGACCGCCAGACCGAACTGCGTCTCCTCAGGCCCAGATGATCGAAGCCGTAGAGCTTCACAATCGGCGTCAGCATCCCCATGCCCAAGGAACGTCACCACCGCCATTACGACCATATCCGGGACTTCTTTGAAGCTCGCGAGAGATGCCCGCAACCCATCTCCCAAACCCTCTCACTTGCGCCGGAAGTTGCTCTCCACGCGCCCAGGCGTCTCCGGCCGGACATAGCTCATCGAGTCGGCGCCATTCGCTGGCGTGGATTTCGGCGTGATGGAGCTTGCCCTTGGGGAAGAAGATGCAGCATGACAAGAAATGCAAGCACGAAAAGCCGCTCGCAAGGTAGAACGAAGCGTGCAGCGTGTGGAAGTGGTCGTTGGCGGCGCCGCCCGAGCAGGAACCCCAGCGCCATCCCGCCCATATACGTGACGTTCAGCACGCTCATCGCCGCGCTTCGGTTCTTCTCACCGACGATGTCGCCGATGGAGGCGAACGCGTTCATCCACAGCGCGCTGCTGCCCAGCCCGTCCAGCGCACGCAGACCCATCGAAATCGGCACCACCAACGGCCCGCCCACGAGTATCGTCACGTAGGAAGTGCATGCGCGGTAATCGCCGGGGCGGCGACCATCAGCGGCTTGCGGCCGATTCGTCCCCAAGCGCGCCCAATGCGGGCCGGGACACCGCCTCCGTCGCCAGAAACGTGCCGAAGATCAATCCGTAGTGGGAGAACTCGTGCAGGCCCTTGTCCACATACATCGGCATCGCGGACAGGTTGAGTATCGCGTAGGCAAGCTCGGCCAGCAGCGCCGCCCTGCCCAGGATCATCAGCGCACGGTATTCGTGGAGGAAACTGCCTGACTTGTCGGGGGAATCCGTCCAATAACCTCGCCTCAGATGCATGCTCATGCCGAACTCGTTTCAGCATCCAGACCCTGCAACATCGAGTGTCAGTCATCAGCGGCCGCTCTCCGGCCACTGATGACTGTACGACTGATGACTAATCGATCGTGACTTCCTTGCCCGCGTCGCTCGATCGATAGATCGCGTCGAGGATCTTTATCACGTTCAGCGCCTGCTCGCCGGTAACCGGCACTTCGGTATCGTCCCGAAGCGCATCGTAGAATGCCCGAACCTCCGCCTCATACGTGTTGACGCTCGCCAAGCCTGACGCGGAGTCATGTCCGTGAGCGCGCCGTGCTGCTCGCCGTAGATCTTGCAGCGGGCTGCTGCACGCGCCGCCCTTGGTGCCAAGCAGCGTTGTCTTGAACTCGTCCTTGCCGATATTCGCGGCGAAGCTGGACTCGATCACGATGCTCGCGCCGTTCTCCAGCCGCACGAACCCGACGGCATAGTCCTCGACCGTGTAGTTCTTCCAGTCCCACTGTGCCGAACGCGCCGACATGACCGGGCTCCTTGCCGATGTTGGTGTAGGTCTTGCCGGACGCCGCCACGGCCTTGGACGTCGCCGAGCAGATACATCGTCGCATCCAGGATATGCACGCCGATGTCGATCAGCGGGCCGCCGCCCTGCTTCTCCTTGTTGATGAACACGCCCCAGCTCGGAATGCCTCTGCGGCGCAGCGCCCACACGCGCGCCATGTAGATGTCGCCGAGCTCGCCGGCGTCGATGAACCGTCTTCAGGCACGCGATGTCCTGGTTCCATCGCCAGCACTGCGCGATCATCAGCTTCTTGCCGGTCTTGCGAGCCGCGTCCACCATCTTCTGCGCCTCGGCGGGGTTGCGGCCGATCGGCTTCTCGCAGATGACGTGCTTGCCGGCGTTGAGCGCGACCACGGTCGGGTCCATGTGCGTGTCGTTCGGTGTGCAGATGTGCACCGCGTCGATCTCCGGCATCTCCAGCAGCTTGTTGTAGTCAGCGAACTGGTGCGGCACGTTGAACTTCTCCGCGGCCTTCTTCATCACGTCTTCCTTGATGTCGCACACCGCCAGTATCTTCACATCCGGCTGCTTCTGCAAGAGCCGGCAGATGTGCGCTGCTTGGCAATCCCGCCCGTTCCGATAACGCCTACGTTGAATGTCTTACTCAATCCCTTTCTCCCTTGCTATCAGCTACTGCTCAGCCTTCGCATGCAGTTCCTTCCCCAACCGTAATCCGTAATGACACTTCCTTCACCACGCCCAGCGGCCGCATTTTGGCGACCAGCCGCGATATATCCGCGCCGGCGCAGGTCTCAACGACGTCGGCCACGTCCTTATACGCATACGAGGCCTCTTCCGACAGCGTATCCCGGCCCTTCGCCTTTACTACAATTCCCCGCTGCAGCCAATTCTTCCTGCACATCTTTGCCGCGCATTCGCTTGATCGCCGCGTGCCGGCTCATCAACCGGCCCGCGCCGTGGCACGTCGATCCCCAGGTCTGCTTCATCGCGCCCTCGGTTCCGACCAGCAGGAACGAGTATCGGCCCATATCCCCCGGCACGATCACCGGCTGCCCGACCGCCCGATACTGCTCGGGCACGTGCGGGTTGCCGCGGCCGAAACGCTCGCGTCGCGCCTTTTCGGTGGACGCAGAGCTTGGTCAGCTTGCCGTCGACCTCGTGCTCCTCGATCTTGGCCATGTTGTGCGCCACGTCGTAGACCTGCCGCAGGCCGAGCTTGTGCGCCCCCGCGCCCATCACGCGCTCGAAGCTCTCCCGCACCCAATGGGCTATCGCCTGCCGGTTCGCCCACGCGAAGTTCGCCGCGCATGCCATCGACGCCAAGATAGTCCTGCCCCTCGGTCGACTTGACCGGCGCGCACGCAAGCTGCCGGTCGGGCAGATTGATCCCGTACTTGATCACCGCTCGCTGCATCACCTGCAGGCTGTCCTCGCAGACCTGGTGCCCGAACCCGCGGCTGCCGGTGTGGATCATAATCGTGATCTGCCCTGGCCCGGTTATCCCGAACACCTCCGCGATGCGCTCGTCATAGATCTCGTCAACAACCTGAATTTCCAGAAAGTGATTGCCAGCGCCGAGCGTGCCGAGCTGCGGCCGGCCGCGCTTGATGGCTTCCTTGGAGATGATTCTCCGGCGTCGGCGTTCTCCATGCAGCCGTTCTGCTCGCTCGCTTCCAGGTCCTCCGGCCCAACCCATGCCGCGCTCGACCATCCACTTCGCGCCCTTGCGCATCACCTGCTTCAGCTCGTGCTCGTCAACGCGCAGATTGCCCTCGCCGCCGACGCCTGCGGGAATATTGAGGTAGAACTGATCCGCCAGGTCGCGCATCTTGCCCTTCAAGTCTTTCGATGGTAAGGTCGCTGCGCAGCAGCCGCACGCCGCAGTTGATGTCGTATCCCACGCCGCCCGGCGAGACCACGCCATCGTCATATCGCATCGCCGCGACGCCGCCGATCGGGAATCCATAGCCCCAGTGAATATCCGGCATGGCCATCGACGCCCCGACGATCCCCGGCAGAAACGCGACGTTGGCCACCTGCTCCGGCGCCTGGTCCTGGCGAATCTGCGCGATCATGCTCTCCGTTGGCGTAGATGATCCCTTCGGTGCGCATCCCGGACTTGTACGACTTCGGAATCCGCCAACGGTAGTCGTCGATCTTCTGCAGCGTCCCCGTCCATTCAGCCATCGGTTCCTTCACGCTCCTGTTGCACCGCAGACAGCCGCATTCGCTTGCTCGTAAGCACGGCCTGCTTCACCTTCGACGCCAGCTCCTCCGACTCGCACACCGCGGCAACTTCGTCCACCGCACCCGACCTCATCTCCGCTGAGCGCCACGGAGCTTACTGACGGGTCAGCCGCGGCTCGCTCCGCCATCGGTCTGCCTTCCGGAACCCGCGCGCAGTGAACCGGATGTCCTCGATGATCTTCTTGCCCACGGCCGCGTTGAGCCGCTTCACTATGTCCGGCTTGTGCAGCGACAGCTCACTCGACCACATGCTGCTCTTGCACGTGACGAAGAGCATTCCTTCACGAACGCTGTCCGGCCTGCTCGACGCGGCGATCTGCGGTCCGACGACTTCCCGCCACTTCGCCATCGCCTGCTGCTCGAGGATCCTCTGCTGCACGCCGAGGCCCTGCAGCGTCGATCTTGATGAAGCTGCCTACCCTCGTCACCGCGCTTCTGCGAAACCCTGGACCTCATTGACGTTTCACCTTACCCGCCTCGACCTCGAAAACAGCGGCTTTCTCCAACATTGCCCCACTCACATCCGACAGATGCGTAGTCGTCACAAACGTCTGGCAGCCCGCCGTGCGGTCCAGCACGCGCTCCCGCCTCGACTCGTCCAGCTCCGCCATTATATCATCAAGCAGCACAACCGGACTTTCGCCGGCCGCATTTCGCAGAAGCTCGATCTCTGCCAGCTTCAGAGCTATCGCCGCGGTCCTCTGCTGACCACTGCGAACCGAACTCCCGCGCCGCAAGTGAGTTGATCGTTATCCCCAGTTCATCCCTATGCGGACCTGTGGTCGTAGTCGCCCGCGCAATATCGACTTCTCTTCTTCGCCGCAAGCCCTTGCGCAAAGCGTCTCCGCAATATCCTGTTCAGAAGTGCTGCCGCTCACCTCGACATTCGGTCTGTAACGCAACCTCGCAGTCTGCTCCGACCCATCCGTCAGGCTTTCATATATCTCCGCCGCTGTTGTTGCGCAGGAATCCCACAAACTCCTTCCGCCTCGCGATCACCGTCGCCCCGTATGTCGCCAACTGCCTCTCCCACTCCTCCAAGCAGCCGCGCTGAAGCCTGTCCCGATCTTGATCTCCTTGAGCAGGTTGATTCCTCTGATCCAGGACCCTCTTATATCGTCCCAGCGCATACACGTATTGCGGGCTCACCTGCGATATCTCCAGGTTCAGAAACCGCCGCCGTGCGAGACGGTTCTCCACGCACCATATCGATATCCGAATCGCTGAATATCACCGCATTGAGCTGCCCCACCACATCCCCGATCTTGGGATGCTTCACGGTATTGATCTTGACCGTCTTCTTCTCAGCCCTGCTCAGATCGATCTCGACCGTCACATCGTTCCGCGCTGTCCGCTTCACCTCGGCAACAGCCCTGGCCAACGGGTCGCCGAGCCGCACCATCTCCATATCCCGCGAAGTCCTATGCGACTTACTCGTAGCCAACAAATAGATCGCTTCCAGGATTCCACTCTTGCCTTGAGCATTCCGCCCGACGAGCACGTTCAATCCATCGGACGGCTCAAGGATCAGGGACTCATAGTTCCGAAAACTCGTAAGGCTGAGCAATGATATGTACATCGTCCATATTATACTTAATCTAGTAGTAGTAGTGATAGGGGATGTGGATGGTGTGGAAAACGGCTCAGCTTACGTATGAGCTAAGCACACGCCGCTATGTGGAAAGAAAAAGCTCAACTGGCATGTTTGAAGGCTCGATGCATGTGGGAATAATACCGATTGCTAACACAGCAGTAATCCACAACCAGGTTCCAGACCTTCCTCCACAGCTTGTTCCCTGAGCTCATCCACAGCTTTCACCTGCCGCCGCATCATACACGAGCTTCGATATCCTGACCATCGCCACCTTAGTCTCCCCGAGGCACGGCGTGTCCTTCGTGAAGACCGCGATGGCGTATGAGAAAGAATCGGTAGTGACGATCCCGCAGTCGTTGACCACTGTTCCCACCTGCCCCGTCTTGTTTGCCAGCACACCCTCCGGCAGAAACAGCCCCAATTCGTCCGTATAGAGCTGTGCGCGCATAATATCGTGCGCAAGCTCGTCCATCTCACGCCCGACGGCCGCCCGCCGGCGACCCTGGCAAGCAGATCGGCCATCTCCGACGCAACCACAAAGTTATCCCGCCCCTGCTCCAGCGCCTCCCAATCATACATCTTCCGATTGAGCGCGATGCCTCTATAGCCCATGGACTGCATGGTGGCGTTCACACTGCCAATCCCAACGATGTCGATCATAGCGTTAGTCGCGGTGTTGTCGCTGACGATGATCATCAGCGTAAGCAGATCCTTGACGGAGAACAGCATCCCGTCGGAGAGGTGCGATATCACGCCCGACCCGCCGCAGCTCTTTCCGCCCCTAAGCGCATACTCCGTCGAGAGCTGCAGCCTCCCGAGCTTGACCTGCCGCAGCGCCTCGATCAGAATAGGGACCTTGATCGTGCTCGCGGCGCCCATCTGCTCCTCAGCATTCAACGAGAGGTCGAAAGCGTTCTTGATGTCCCGAACGGCGACCGACACCGTCCCGCCCAGCTCCTTCGCCATCCGGTCGACGTCAGGCAGTATTTCCCGCATTTGCCCATCCTCCCCGCCCTAAGTTAGCACAACACCCCCGCCATTGGCAAGGCCACCGCACGACTGCCTTCCCGCAGACATTCCCGAGGCCACTATGGCAATGATCACTATGGCAATGATCACTATAGCAATGATCACTATGGCAATGACAAGTGTACCTGCCATGCGTGTCCCCGGCTCTGGCTGAGCTGTTGGCATCGGAGCCGGAGAGCGGTATAGTATGAGTGGCTCAACAAGGAGGTCTATCGATGCACACTCTACGCATGGCTGCCATAGTGCTAGTCGTCTTCGCCCTCTCGCCGCTCGCCTTCGCCGCCGAAGGCCAGTTCAACGTAAAGGACTTCGGCGCCATCGGCGACGGCAAGGCCGACGATACCGCCGCCATCCAGGCCGCGCTCGACAAGGCAAGGACCGTACCCCGGGGAGCATCCGTCACACTCCCCGCCGGCGACTATCGCGTCACAAAGCCGCTCACCCTCGCAAACTGCCTCCTCACCGGCCTGGCAAACGGCGGCTGGCCTGCCGACGCCGGACCCATGCCCACGATCCGCGTCGACCACACCGACGGCCCCTGCATCATCGCAAAGTCGGCCGCGTCCCTGCACGGCATCAACTTCGCCTACGACCACAATGGCGAGGAGGCGCGCAAGTTCGGCCCAACCGTGCTGCTCTCCGGCAACGGCATCTCCATCACGAACCTCCGCATCGCCGATCCGTATGAAGCCATTATGGCCGACGGCGCCACCAACATCGGCCGCCTCAACATCGAAAACGTGTTCATCATCTCCGCAAGAAGCTGCGGAGTCTACGTCACCAACACCTACGACATCGCCACCCTGCGCAACATCGAGGTCTGGAACCCCGCCAAATACAGCCTTCAGCACTGCACCGGCTTCCGGCTCGGCAAGAACGACGAGATCCGCCTCTCCAACTGCTTCGCTTTCGCCTGCAAGATCGGCTATCACTTCGTTAGGGACAAGGACGGTCCCACCTGGGGCGGGATGACCGGCTGCTCTGCCGACTTCAGCGTCGAGGGCACGGTGATCGAGGAGGCCTCCACGCTTCGGATCGCCGGCGGCTGCATGTGGGCGCACTCCACCGCGCTCCGAGTCAACGGCCCCGGCCGGGTCATTGTGTCCGGCGTCGATCTCAGGTCAAACGGCGACGCCGCGCTGATCGTCCGCGACTGCACCAGCCTCACCCTCACCGGCTGCATGCTCGGCAAGTCCGGGACCGACTGGCCGACCGTCCCCGCCGCCAGGCTCGAGGGCGGCAAGAGCGTTCTTGTCAGCGGGTGCACATTCGACGGCAACGGCCCCGGCATAGTCATCGGCCCCAAGGCGGACTTCTTCTCCATCACCGGCAGCATCTTCCAGCCCTCCCCGTTCGACTCGATCACCGACAACTCCCCCGCGACGGCAGCCAAAGTCATCGCCAACAACCTGTCCAAGAAGGTGGAGCAGGAGAAGATCGCGAAGTAACGGCATGACGGTATAATGTAATGGAGTCAGACTGGAGGTGCGCCATGACACGAACCCAACTGCAGCTTGATGACGATACCTATGATGCGCTGCGTCGTCGCGCATACCGCGACCGCAAGTCCCTTTCCGCGGTCGCGCGCGAAATACTCCGTTCTGGGCTGGGACTCGAGCAGCGGGTGAACGAGAGATACGAGTTCACCTTCATCAACTCCGGCAACTCAGGCCGGGGCGATATCTCCGTTCACCATGACGAGGCTCTTGCGGAGGACTTCAAGTGATCTTCCTGGATACGTCGGCCATCTACGCTCTCGCAGATGCTGCGGATGACAATCATGAAGCAGCCCTCCGGCTCTGGCAGCAGGCTCAGGACTCAGGCAGGGCGATTGTTACGCACAACTATGTCCTGGTGGAATCGGCGGCCCTTCTGCACAACCGCCTTGGCAAGGACGCAGCGGAGAAGCTGCTTAAGGACGCAAGCCATCTGCAGGTTCACTGGGTTGCGGAGGATCTTCATCAGCAGGCAGTGTCCTTCCTTGACACCAATGCGACGTCCGGCATCAGCTTTGTCGATGCGGTTAGCTTTCTGGTAATGGGTCACCACGGCATAGCGGAAGTACCTGGGATTCGACCGGCACTTCGCTGCAGTCGGCCGTCTGTTCCAACAGGAAGCCGTCTCATGACCAACCGCGTCAGACTCCTCGCCGTGCTTCGCGGCGATCAGCTCGCAGACGACGGCATCCCGCACGTCAACCTCCCGCGCACTCCATTCCAGCAGATGTGGATCGAGTGGGCCAATCTCGACGACTTCTGCGCGCACCTGGCGGACAGCCCGGAGATCGTCGCCGCAATAAGCGAGTTCGGAAGACCGTGAACGCCTAGAGGAGATGTCGCACCGACACCGAACATGCTACTGTGTTCAACTCGCATTCCAGGAGGACCACGTTGAGAAGACTCGCGTTATTCTGCATTACCGTCGCAATCGTCGCTGCGGCCGCTGCCGCGTTCGCCGAGCCGGTGACGCTTGAGGACAAGTTACAAGCCCGGCGACATCGACAAATACAAGATGACAATGGACATGAGCATGCAGGTTCCCGGCATGTCCGGCAAGGAAGGCGTGCCCGCGATGAACATGTCGATGTCGATGACCTGCATCCAGAAGACCCTCGCGGTGAACCCCGACGGGTCTGCCAAGATCAAGATCACCTACGGCGACCTGAAGTACACCGGCCTGCCCAAGAACGCCAAGGTCGAGACCAAGGCTAAGGCCAACGCCCTGGCCGGCCAATCGGTCACCGTTACCATGTCCAAGCGCGGCCAGATGCTTTCGGTGGAAGGCATGGATAAGCTGATGGCGGCCGCCGGCGCGCCGAACATGGACTTCAGCAAGTTCTTCAACGCCGCGTCTAATCAGGCCCTGCTCCCCGAATGCCCGGTGGAGGTCGGGCAGTCTTGGACACAGGAAGTGCCGATGCCGTTTGGCGACAGCCGGATGGGCGTCACCTCGACGCTGGATAGCACCGACGAGCAGGTGTGGGGAGTGCCCGCGGCCAAGATAACGCAGGTGTTCGACGGCTCATTCGACATCGCCGAGATCCTGAAAGCAGTCATGGGCAGCACGAACGCGGGTGGGCAGGGCACGCCGGACCTTTCATCTTTTCAGGGCACCGCGAACCTGACCGGAGACATGTCCTTCCTCTTCGCGCCGTCCATGGGCAAACTGCTCAAGGGCGGAGGGAGCATGCTGATGAAGATGACCATGAGCATGCCGCCGGAGGCCGTCAAGCAGGGCGCGCCTGCGTCCGTAGATATGAACATGAACATGCGAATCAGCATCACGCGGTTCAAGTAGACGTGATCATGGGCGGCGGCCGATCCGGCCGCCGCCCACAGACCTACTTCACTCCGAGCTTCGCGAAATCCCCGCGAATCGTGGACTCGGCTACTTCCCCGGCGTAGCGCGCCTTGACTACGCCGCCCTTGCCAAGCACGAACACCGTCGGTATCCCCGTTATGCCGTAGGATCCCAGCAGATTGCTCCTCGCCCCCGCCACTGCCATAGGAAAAGTGATATTGTTCGATTTGACGAAGTCCCGCGCGCGGGCCGAGTTGTCGTCCAGGCTGACCCCGACGAAATTCGCGCCCTTGGGACCGAGGTCCTTATATAGTTTCTGCAGGACCGGCAGCTCCGATCTGCAGTGCGGGCACCACGTGGCCCAGAACACCAGAAGCGTCGGCTTGTCGGTGAACTGCGACAGGCTGATGGTCTTGCCCTCCATCGTGGTCAGCTTGAATTCCGGCGCCTTGTTGCCTACGGCCACCTCTGCCGACACCGGGACGAATGCGATCACCAATCCGACGGCGGCCAGCACAGCCACCGTCAGTATGACCAGTCTCTTGTGCGACATCGCGTTACCCCTTCCCGAAAGTGGACTCGTTAGTACTGATACCCACTTCGGCCCTTCCCAGTCCACGGAGGTGGACTTCGTGTGTTCGTTGCCGCGGCTTCAACCGCCGGGCGCAGGTTGACACGCACGCCGGCCGCATACTATAGTTCAGCTATGAACACGAGTGCAATTGACACCATATTCGGGAGCGCGCGCGAGGCGTTCGGCATACCGGGCGTGGCGGTCGCGGTCGTGCGAGGCGACGAGACCTACGTGCAGGGCTACGGCAGCAAGGAGATGGGCAAGGACGATCCGGTGACGCCGGACACGCTGTTCGCGGTCGGCTCGGTCACCAAGGCGTTCACGACCACGGCGATGGCGATGCTCGTTGACGACGGCAAGTTGTCCTGGGACGACCATCCCCGCAAGCACGTTCCCGCCTTCAAGCTCACAGACCCGCTCGCCGACGCCAACGTCAACCTCCGGGACCTTGTCGCCCACCGCACCGGCGTCGCTCGCCACGACAGCCTCTGGTATAACTCCAAGTGGACTTCCGAGGAACTGCTCGCGAAGATCGCCTCGCTCACTCCGACGTTCTCCTTCCGCTCGACCTATCAATACAACAACCTGATGTATATGGTCGCGGGACTGGCCGTGGCATCGGCGTCCGGCGGCACGTGGGACGCGTTCGTGCGCTCGCGGATATGTGAGCCGCTGGGCATGACTCGCACGGTCACCAGCATCAACGACCTCGCCGCCGCCGGCGATTTCTGCACCCCGCACGAAAAGCATGAGGACGAGATCGTGATCGTGCCCTGGACCAACGTGGATGCGGTCGGCGCGTGCGGATCGATCAACTCCTGCGTCCGCGATCTCGCCAACTGGGTCCGGTTCCAGCTCGGCGACGGCGCGTGGGACGGCAAGCAGTTGATCAGCAAGGAAAACCTGAACGAAACGCACTCCCCCCACATCGTCGTGCCCGTGGACGAGCCTTCCCGCGACCTCGCCGAAACCACCATCACCAGCTACTGCCTCGGCTGGAACCTGCTCAACTACCGCGGCTGGACCATCATCGCCCACGGCGGCGCCATCGACGGATTCAACGCGAGCGTGGCGCTGGTCCCCAGCGCTGGCCTGGGCGTGGCGATCCTCTCGAACCTGGCAAACGACATGACCGTCTGGTCGATGCGCAACGCCCTGCTAGATCACCTTCTCGACCTGCCCCCAAAGGACTGGAACGCCGAGATCAAGGCCATCCATGCCAAGAACCGCGAGAAGTCGGACAAGGGCAAGCGGGAGCGGGCCGAGAAGCGAGTCGCGGGCACGCAGCCCTCCCACGAGCTACCGGACTACGCCGGCGACTACTCCGACGATGCCTACGGGACCGCCACAGTCGCCCTCGAAGACGGCGCGCTGTGTTTCACGTGGAACAATCACAAAGTGAAGCTGGAGCACTGGCACTTCGACACATTCGCCGGCAAATACGAGCCCCCCGACTGGCCCGTCCCAATCGAGGTCCTGTTCACCCTCGACTCCGACGGCGCCATATCAGCCCTCCGCCTCATCTGGCCCGAATCAGGCAACGACCGTGTTCTCAGGAAGGCAAGGCCGCACAAGGGAGCAATGGGGCTTAGCGTCCCAATTCATAACTCATAATTCATAATTCCGCGGCCATGTCCCCCGCCGCATACACCGACACGTCCTCCGGCGTGCACACTCCAACAACGCGCGCGAACGTCTCCCACCGGCGGCGGCGAAACCAGGTTATGGCAGGCGATGGTGATTCCCGCCCTACCGCTGCCGTCGGCGATCACAAACGAGCTCGCCGATGACGACACCACGCGTCCCCACACCTTCACCAGCAGCCCGAACGTCTTCGCATCGGCGCAGCCTGCGTTCGTCACGCCCAGCGGGCTGAGCGGCAGGCTCTCTCCCGCCGCAGCGACCTCCGCGTTCTCCAGCACCCGCATGCCACCCTCGCTGACGAGCCGCCCGGTAACCGACACCACGCTCCCCGGCTGCAGGTTCGCCACCGATGTGGACTCGTAGTAGACCCGAATCCCCGCGCAGCGGTTCGCGTCCTGGACGAAGCATTCTACCGAATCCGCCCTGCTCAGCACCGCCGCATCGATCGTAACCCACGCTCCGTCGGCGACGCCTTTCGCCGCGGCCACGCTCGCCACCGCCACCGCCGGCTGCGGCAGCTTATACGCAAGCGAAGGATCGCCGTAGAGGTTGAACGTCACATGGTTGGGCCAGATCCCCACCGGGTTCGCCAACCGCGCGTCCATTACCGCCTTCCCACACGGCTCGCCCGACTGCAGCAGGAACCGCGCGTATTGATACCCCAGCCCGCCGATGCTGTCCGTGGTCGCGAAATCCGTCTGACCGAGGTAGTACCAAGACACCCGCGAGGCCGAAAGCGTCGCCGCGCCGCCGTGAGCCAGCACGCAGTAGCCGAGGTTGCCGGAATCCTCCGGCTTGCCGTTCGAGCACGAAGCCATGTAGACGATCGCCGGCCTCGAATCATCGAGATACGCGCATCGCGAGCTCGCAAACACACTCGATGCCGAGTTCGACGACCCGTGCGTCATCCAGAACACCAGGCCCACGCCATTCGCCCAGTCGTTCTGCACGGTGTCGTAGGTGCACGGCGAGTGTTCGGGCGACACTCCATAGGCGGCGTCGTAGATCCTGTCCGGCTTCAGACCCAGTGGGCGAACGAACGAGCTCGTCATCTGCTCCCCGAGCTGATAGGAGGGCGTGTCGGCATCCAGCGCGACCATCGGCAGCATGAACGTCTTGGCCCACGGTCCCGGCGCGGCGGATTCGTATGCGACCGTCTTGCGGAGTATCGAGTCGAGCTGGTATGTGCTGCCGTAATAGGGAATCCGCCCCACATACACCTCCGGAATCCGATCGATCCCGCCCGTGCCGAAGTCGTCCGGCTCCTCGCCGGCGTAGCCGTCCCCGTCGCGGTCCCAGTTGCCGGTCAGGTCGGCGTAGTAGTAGTCCGACGGCGCCTCCCGATACGACGTCGCCCACCGCCGCGGCCACAGCATCTTCATCGGCACGCTGCCGTTCGCCGGGTCGGCCCCGCCGATCAGAAGGACATACTGGATAGCCAGCGACTGATAGTTGGCCTTGAGCCACGCGCGAATATGCTCCGCCGCGGCATCGCCCGTCCCACCGCCCCAATCGCTCTCGGTCGCGATCTTGACGGCGAACCCCTTCGAGCTCTGATACGCGGCGAAACTCGACAGCGCCGTGCTCGCCGACGCGATGGCGCTCGTGGTTATTATCGCATAGCCCGTCTGCGTCGCGCTTTCAGCCGAAACGCCGTACCACGCCTCCGCCGCCGCGCGATTCTCCACAAACCCCGCCATCGCCGCCGCCACCCGATCATTTGAAAAAGGGGACGCATCCCTTTTTTCCTCGAAGCTCAGCGCTGCCAGGCCGGAGCTCACCACTCGCAGCTTCCCGGTCGCGGGGTTATATGCGTATGGCCAGAACTCCACCACCGCCACCTTCCACGACCGCAGCCTTCCAACCGCCGCCACCCGCACCTGCTGCGCCGGGTAGAACGCATCCCGGGAATAGACGCTGTTCCGGGATTTCGGCTCTGGAAGACCTGCCGCATACCACTCTCGGTTGGGCGCGCCATCACGCTCTGCTGGCGCGCAGACCCCAAACCCCGAAACATCTGCCGCAGCGAAACCATCACCTGACGTCGCCGCCGCCGGCACGGCCCCGACATCGTACGTGCCGGGAATCTCGGAGGTGGAGTAGCTGTCGGGGGAGATGCTCACGCTGCGCTCATCGGCGTCCGGGGGCAGCGCGACGTAGATCAGCTTGCATGGCAGCGCGGGGTCTCCGCTCGACACCGACGAGCAGAACCCCTCCACGTCGATCCTATCGATCACCTGCCGCCCGCCGGCGGTCTGGATCGAGGCGCGCGTGGCGGCCGCCGGGGTGAACCCAAGATCGACCCGGAGCGAATCGCATGTGCCGGACGCGACACACGCAACCAACAGCGCCGCCACGGCGCACACGACCGCACTTAGCCTCAAAACTCCCTCCCAAGGGTAGGAGCTAGATACCCAGGGAACGCAAAGATAATACCGGAGGCAGAAGGTAGTTACGAGTTACGAATGACGAACTACAGCGGCCGAACGCCCATCTCCCACTTCGTGACTCGTCATTCGCAATTCGCCATTTCCCTCTGTCTCACCGCCTCATACAGCACGATACTCCCTGCCACTGCGATGTTGAGGGAGTTGATCCTGCCCCGCATCGGAATCGCCACGACCGCATCCGCGCGATTGCGAACCGCGTCCGAGACCCCGACGTGCTCGTTGCCGACGATGACCATGGTGGGCTTTCTGAAGTCTACAGAGGTATAGGGCATGTCCGAGCGAGCCGAGGTCGCGACCACCTGCAGGCCGGCCTTCTTCGCGGTGTCGATGACCCGCGCCGCATCGCGTTGCAGGCAAATGGGAATGGTGAACACCGCCCCCCGCGAGCCGCGCACGACCCGCCGCGCGAACGGGTCCGTCGTATCGGCCGCGAGAACGACTCCGTCCACGCCCGCGGCATCGGTCGAGCGCAGCAGCATGCCGAGGTTATCAGCGTTCTCACCGTGCTCGACCATCAGCACCAGCGCGTCCGGCGCGGCAAGAACATCGGCAAGGGCGGCGACGCATCGTTCGACGATCGCGATGCATTCCGGCGTCGGCTTCGCTTCCAGCACCTTGGCAAGCAAACCCTCTGTTGCGGTCACGATCTCCGCCCCGGCATATCGAGCGCGCTCGGCAAGCTCGGCGAATCCGGGATCGGCGGCGAATCGTTCCGTGACAATCAGGGTATCGACTCGCCCGCCGTAGTCGAACGCCCGCCTGGCGATCTCCTCCCCCTCGGCTGCAAACCGCCCCGCTCGCCTGCGTCCATCCTCATTCGCCAGTTCCCGCAGGAGCACTACGATCGGGTCCTTCTGTCCCGTCGCTTTTCTCACCATCCCGACCTCACTCTAGCGACCATACACACAGTTGTCAAGCCTGACCCGCACTCACATTGCCTCGGTCCCTCGAATATGCTACCCTATGCCTATGGCGCGTATCGTCCTCGCCCTCATTGCAGTCCTGTTCGCGGTTCCGGCGGTGTCCGGCCAGGCGCCGCCCGCCGACCCCGACTTCGCTTGGGCCTCGAACTGCCCACCCGAGGCCCAAGCCGCCCTCGATCGCGCCAAGGCGGACTGGAACGCCGCGGCGGCGGTACCGCCCAAGAGCGCGAAGTCTCCCGCCCGCCGCTTCGACGAAGCGTACCTCCACGAACTCCTCGCAAACCCCGACCGCGGCGCGGCCACCTACACCCTCCTCGACACCGCCGTCCGCAGGCAGAAGCGATTGGCGGATTGCCGGACAGAGGTACTTGAGAGCAGTGAAACTCGCCGACGCGGCCGCGCCCGATACGACCGCCACGTTCGACCCGCTTTTCTACCTCCTCCGAAGCCGAATCAAACTCGCGACCGGCCTCGCGCGGGCCGGGATTTCCATCGACATGACCGGCCCCGACACCTCCAACTACTGCTTCGAGGCGATGGAATCGGCCATCGACGCCCTGCGAGACGCCGCTGACGATGCCGCAAAAGTGCCCGGCGGCGCGAAACGTTCAGAGGCGATCCGCAAGCTGAGATCGACGCTCTTTGGAGTCTGGGAGCGAGCGCAGAGCTCCAAGGACACGCAGCCCATCGGCGAGATCGACCTGGCAAAGGCCTTCGACCGGGCGGGCATTTTGGATGCCAGCCACACACAAAGCCGACTTTAAGCCTACGCCCTCGAAACAGTTGTCGTCACTGCGTCACTGCGTTTGCGTGTATCCTAGCCTGGGTATGTGTAGCGAGAGGGTGAGTTACCCATTTCCGGTAAGGAGGATGCAAGATGCGAGTTCCATTCATTGTCCTCGCGCTGATGCTCGTCTGCGGAACTATCGCGCTGGCCGCGGACGCAACCAACCCATCCGGACAGGCGATGGTGGATCAGTGCCTGTCGAAGTGTCTCAACGTCAGCGCGACACAGATCGCTCAACTGCGCGGCGAGGGACTGAGCGACTCCGATATCGCCATGGCAGCCGCGATCTCGGCGAAGGCGTGTAAGCCGCTCGCGGACGTCGTAGCGCAGTGGAAGTGCAGCAAGGACTGGAAGCAGGTTGCCAGCACCTACAACCTTTCCATGGCCGATCTGACATCGGCAATGGCGGCGGCCGCAGCCGACAGCGAGGCGTTCAACACTGCGTTCTTCGCGCAGTACTACAATGCCCCGCAGTCGCAGATCGCTCAGCTCAGGAGGCAGGGGTATTCCTGGGATGAGATCAACGTGATCGCCAACGCCGCGCTTCAGACCAAGCAGTCCGTCACGCAGATAGCGGGTCTGCGCGGTCAGGGCATGAGCTGGGCGAGCATTGCCAGCCGCTACAACGTGTCCTGCGAATCGCTAACTACGCCGGCAAAGGTCCAGTGCGTGGCGGTCACGCCGCCATGCCCCGCTCCGGCGCCGTGTCCGACGCCTACCGGAGCCGGACCTACGACGGCTCCATGTCCCGCGCCGTGCCCTGCTCCGTGCGCTCCATGTCCCGCGCCATGCCCGAGCGTGTGCGCGACAGGCCCCACCTCCTGCTGTGGTAACGGGCCGTGCCAGATATGCGACGGATGCGGGAGCGTGGTTCTCAACTACGATCAGGTCATCGACCTGTATTCCGAGGGCTACGACTGGCTGGATGTCGCGATTGCGGCCAGGATTTCCATGCTCAGCGGATATCCCGTCAGGCAGATCCTCACCGACCTCAAGAGCTTCGGCACCTGGCAGCTCACGCTGCCCTACTATGCCGTGAGCGCTGCCCAGGCCTTCAACGTGGCCGACTACCCGTTCGCGCGCCGAAGCATCTACTCGGTCGGCGTGGATGCCAAGCACATGCAGATGCTTGCGAAGTACCAGAAGCCCGGCACGTGGCCGTGTTGTCCTCGGGGCAACCCTCCGTGTCCGGGTGGGGTAGGGGCTGGAGTCACGGTGTGTCCGGTACCTTGTCCGAACCCTTGTGGCGACCAGCCGGTCTGCCCCAACCCACCGGCGCCGATACCGTGTCCGGTGCCGAGTCAGTAACCGTCCCGGGATGGGGAAATCACCAAGCGAGGGCGGGCCGTCAGGCCCGCCCGTTCTCACAACTGAAGCTCACTTGAGGCCGTCGCTGCTCATTCGTCGAGTGCTTCCAGGCGGCGCTTGACGGTCTACTTCAGGTCCCTATACACCTCGCTCCTGTGCCCGCCTTCTACGACTATCACCAGGAGCTTCCCGTCACGGATAAGCCTTTCCCTCAACCCACAGTCAGTATGCCATATCTGCTATGTTGATCCAGCCTCACGGCCGGACTTGCGATCTTCCAGCACCTTCAACGCCAGCAGCGCGAACAGAAACACCGAGCACGTCGCGCCCGCAACAACGCCCGAGTCGTTGAACACAAACGCCCCCACCGTCCCGACCAAGCATCCGGCCGCGGCCGCGTTCTCCTCTCGACCGAGCACGACACCTTCGCGCCTGCCCCACCACACGAGCGCGGCCGACCCCGCCAGGCACAATCCCAACAGCCGGCTCCAGACGCTCGTGACGACGAGCATGCAGTTCAGCGCGAGTTTCCGTTCGACAACCGCCGGCAGCCCGCCGGCATGACCCTTCACCATCGCCACGGTCTGCCCCGCGTGGGTCTGCGCCGCCCCGCTGCGGACCGCGTCCGCAGCGAACAGCCCACCCACGAGCAGAATCGTCGCCAGCGCGATCAGAGCGACTCCGCGCCCGCTCGGCCGCCATCCCCGTCTGACAAGCAGTACGACCCCGATCGCCGGAGCGACCGCAAGCGCGCCCCCCATATTCGCGCCGGCAAACGGCGCCCCGATGAACACGAACGTCGCGCCCAGGACGATCACCGCCGCGAGCCCCGCCATCCGCTTGCCGATACGTCCGGCCGCCAGCGCCATCCCAACTCCCGCAATCGCCGCGCCCAGCATCGTTCCCATCAGCTCGTTGCCGATCCCGTAATACCGCGCGCCCTCCACGATGTTATAGCCCGCGATCGACGCGTCGATAAGCGGCGCGCCGCGCAGCAGATCGATCATCAGCCCGATCACAATCGCCGCGCATAGCCACACAAACGCCCGGCTCGGCGACCGAAACACCAGCGCGCACAGACCTATGGTCGCAAGCACGAGACCAACGAGGGCCAGCGTCGATCCGACCACCCCAACCGAGCATATCAGCGGCATCACCAGCATCGCGAACGGTATCGCCGCGAAGCTGATCGCCATCCACGCCGCCAGCCTCTTCACCGCCGGCAGGCCCGTCAGCAGGACCGCCGCCAGCAGGAGCACGACGATGACCGACTGCGCCACGCTCGCCCACCGCATTATCACCTGACGCTGGGCTTGCGCGCACGCATCCGCATTCATCGCCAGCAGGAACTGGCCTACCCCCTCCCCGCCGCGGGGAGGGTTGGGGTGGGGTCCTGCGACTCCCTCCCCATTGTGGGGAGGGTTGGGGAGGGGTCCTGCGACTCCCTCCCCGCCGCGGGGAGGGTTGGGGAGGGGTCCTGCGACTCCCTCCCCGCTGCGGGGAGGGTTGGGGAGGGGTCCTTCGACTCCCTCGTCACCGCGGGGAGGGTTGGGGAGGGGTCCTGCGACTCCCTCCCCAGTGTGGGGAGGGTTGGGGTGGGGTCCCGCGACTCCCTCCCCACTGTGGGGAGGGTTGGGGAGGGGTCCCGCGAAGCTCCGCATCGTCCGCCCCACCATCTCCTCGCCCGGCTCCACTCCGAGAAAACCCAGCACCGTCGGCGCCACATCCGCAAGCGTCACGACGCCAACCCTTCGCGTGGACGGCGACGTCAACACTCCCTCGCCAAACCCCGGCCCGTAGATCACTATCGCCCCGAGCCGTTCTCCCTCCATCTCGGTAAACGACCGCGGGTTAGGCGACAGCACGATCAGCAAATCCCGCTCCGGATCGAGCCGCTCTCTCAACTTCCGGACAAACTCGGCCACGCGCGCGTCGGCGGCTTGTTTGATAGCTGCAGCCTGCTCATCGGTGCAGAACTCGCAATAGGCGTCCGCCCGGAACGTATCGCCGTAGTCGATCGCGACGAACCGGCAGTCCCGGGGCAGGGCGTCGTAGGCCGCGAGAAGCATCGCGGGATTGGTCCTGACACCGTAAGGCGCGGACGGATCGCGCTCCAGCAGTCCCGCGCTATCGACCTCGCCGTAGTCAACGAGCCCCCGCTCGTCCATTGCCGCGGCCACGACCTCTCGATGAATCTCATCGGGAATATCGGAGCAGCCGATGGCGGCGGTTCGGATACCCGCCCTATGGAGCGCGGACCCAAGCGCGCCCGGCGTCGCGCGATATGACGCCTCCTCGTTCGCGCGCCGCATCAGAGCGATCTCGGGATGCAGGACCATCGCTGCGCCGGGGTCCGTGCCGGTGCGATACTCGAACGCGTCCCTGACACGCGAGCCGTCGATTGCGCCGTTCGCATCGCCCGCCCGACGCACTTCCGCCCCGCCCGTCGCCATCGCGCTCGCGCCGAGGCTCAGGCATCCCGCTTCGAACCCGGCCTTGGACCCCGGCTCGAGCCCGTGGCTGGGCCGGCCCGCGCGCACATTGAGCAGCGCCGCCGAGCCATCGCCCAGCAGCCCCGCGAAATCCCGCACGCTGCAGCTTCCCGCCACCAGCACGACCACCCGCCCTATCCGCGGGCTTGTCGCAGCCGTGGTGCATGGCAACATAAGCAAGAGAATGTATGGGAGGAAGCGCCTCACTTGCACACCTCAGTAGTTCCAGGCATTCAGCACGTCGTGTCCGGCTGCCCGAAGCATGTTCACCAGTGCCTTTGCCTGAAGATCCTCGTCCACGAGCAGCCTAAGGCCCAAGGGCGACTCCTCGCTCTTCTAGCCAACGCCGCTCCTCATCGGCTTCCATCGCCAGCAGTGCGCGATTTGCCTCGCAGTAGCGGACAATCTCGTTGATCGCATCGACAGGCAGATCCCAGTTCTCGGCGGCCTCTTCCGGGCTCATACCATTGGTCAGCATGTCGCTCCACACGGCGAACGCAGGAAGCCTGCGACCCTTGACGTAGAGCCCCCGCCGCCAGGGATGCGGCCGGCTCACGAGATACTCCCAATCGCCTGCCCGCAGCCGCTCAAGCTCCGGTATGAGCAGCCGCTCGGTCTCGCCGGCGTCGTCGGCAAGATAGACCCTGCGCCCGCGCTTGGTTTCCTGGGCGAGAGTGACCAGCACGCGCACGGCCCACAAGATCGCGTCCTTGGCGCTGGGCGCGTCGAGCGCATCCCGCAGCCAGTTGATGTCGGCTTCCTGCTCAGGCGTGACGTTGAAATTCTGTCTCTTGATGTCGCCCAGTTCTAGTCCCCCCGCACGTTCGCCTTGCCTGAGCCGATCTCCTCCGGCTTTCGCTTGCCGAAGTAAACATCCAGTATCGCCCGGCACACTGGCCCCGCGCTCGACGCCCCGTGCTTGCCGTGTTCGACCACGCATGCCACCGCTATCTGCGGGTTATCCATCGGCGCGAAGCACACGAACCACCCATGCGCCGCGCCTCTGATTCTCCGCCGAGCCGGTCTTCCCGCAGACCATGATGTCCGGCAGATTGCATGACCTTGCCGGTACCCGAGGTCACCGCCAGGCGCATCGCGTTGCGCACCATCCCAAACTGCTCCGGCGTCGCCTGCACCCGTCGTCGCACCTCAGGCTTCGTGTGCTTGGAGGTCTTGCCGTTCGTATCGATTATGCTGTCGACCAGATACGGCCTGTGGATCTGCCCGTCCTCTGCGATCCCGCCGATCGCCACCGCCATCTGCAGCGGCGTGACCGCGACCGCGCCCTGACCGATACCGCAGCTCGGCGTCTCGCCGGCCAGCCACTTCTGGTGGTAGCGCTTCATTTTCCACTCGGTGTCGGGCATAAGCCCGCGGCTCTCGGTTCGGGCAGGTCGATTCCGGTAGGGCTGCCGATCCCGAACTGCTTGGCGACCTTGGCCATCCTGTCGATCCCCAGCTTCATCGCCAGGTGATAGAACCACACGTCGCACGACTCCGCAATGGCGCGGTTGAAGTTCACCCCGCGCGCCGTGCACCATCCAACATCTCCAATGCCCTCGACCGAGGCTGAAGCCTCCGGGGCAGCTATAGGTCGTGTTGAGGTCTGCACGCCTTGTAGACCAATCCCGCTGTCGCCATCATCGGCTTGAACGTCGAGCCGGGCGGATATACGTCGTATACCGCGCGATCCTGCTGCGGGCGGCCTTTATCGGAGTTGATCCTGTTCCAGTCGGCCTCGCTGACTTTCTTGACGAAGACGTTGGGGTCATACGACGGCGTGCTCACCATCGCCAGCACCGCGCCCGTCCGAGGGTCGATCGCCACCGCCGCCCCGCTCTGCGAACCCAGCGCGCGATACGCCGCCACCTGGCAGTCGCGATCAATCGACAGCTTCAGGGCCTTGCCGGGAATCGACGCCTTCTCGCCCAGCACGCGCACCATCCGCCCGGTCACATCCACCATTATCTCTTTGCCGCCGTCGGTGCCGCGAAGCTCTTCTTCGTACTGCTTCTCCAGCCCGGACTTGCCCACGTAGTCCCACGGCTGATACTCCTCGCCCTTCGCGCGAGCCTCATCGAGCTCCCGCTCGCTGATCTTGCCGAGGTGACCCATTATGTGCGCGACCGCCGGCCCATCGGGGTAGTTGCGAAGCTGATCCAGCTCTATGCTCACCCCCGGCAGGTTCATCCGATTCTCGCCTATCCGGGCAACGGTATCCAGCGACACATCGGTCTTGATCCGCACCGGCGAGCCCGGCCGCGCCTGCGCGTGCTTGGTCTCATACTCCACAATCGCGTCGATCTCGGAGGGGGTCATCTTGAGGATGTCGCACAGCGTGGCCAGCGCTCCCTTGTCATGCGCGGAGCTTATCCGGCATCGCCAGCACGACGAACTGCGGCCGGCTTCGCGCCAGTATTCTGCCGTTCCGGTCGAGGACTGTCCCGCGAGGCGCCCGCGTGCGCAGCAGCTTGATCGCATTCGACTCCGATGCCTTGAGCAGATCTCTACCCAGCACGATCTGCAGATACCACAGCCGCCCCACCAGCACCAGGAAAACGAGGATGACGAAGTAGGCCAACTGGTTGATGCGGGATCGCTGCAGTCTTCCGGTCTTCGAGTTGGACGTGCATCATGCGCCCCGCTATTCCCGAGTCTCGTGCTTGAGTTTGCAGACCTCAGTAGGAACCTCGCTGGCGGGGACCCGCTTCCTGATCGTGCGAGGGCAGTTCCGGCCCGCGAGCAGTCCCGACTCCGCGCACACGGTCACCGTGACATAATCCGTCTCCCCCGCTGCGCACACCAGCACTTCCCCCCCGCTGCGGGGGGGGTTGGGGAGGGTCCAGTGGTCGGAGCCGTGCGGGCGCCGCTATCGGGCGGCGGTTCCATCTCGGACCCGGGTGGATATTGCAGTAGTCCGTCGGCTCGGCGCCTTTGGTGAATGTTCGCGTGCGCCACGATGGGCAGTTCTTGGTTGCCAGCAGGCCGCTTTCCGTGCAGACTCGCCGCTTGACGGTATCGCCGGTATCGGTCGCGGTCACGTCGGACGGCGTGTTGTCCGAGTTCTGATCGGCTGCCGACTGGGCCTGTTCGTTATTATGACTCGGGCTCGGGTTTGTTGTCCTTCTTTGCCGCCTGTTCGGCCTCGGCCTTGACCTTGTCGTAGATCGGAATCGACCTCGGCATGAACTCCCGCCAGACGGGAACGCACAGCGCCGCGCCGGAGGCGTTTCTCATCGAGGAGTAGTCGTCATTGCCCACCCAGACCGCCGCCGTGATCTTCTTGGGCACGTAGCCGATGAACCAGACGTCGTGGTCATCGTTGGTCGTGCCGGTCTTGCCTCTGGCCTCGGGGACGGAGCGTGCGCCGCTCCCGTAGCCATAAGTGACCACGGCCCTGAACATGTGGTCCATTTCGCTGCTGATCTGCTTGGAGATCACCTGCTGGGCTTCGGAGGTGAAGTCCTCCTGGGTCTCGCCCTTGCTGTTTGTCGATGCGGGTGATGGCGATGGGCTCGGCGCGTGCGCACCGTCGTTGGCGAAGGTGCAGTAAGCCGAGGCCATCTCTATCGGGTGGACACCCTTGATCCCGCCGATCGCGGTGGGCAGATAGGGCTCCAGCGGGCAGGTAAGCCCCATCAGCCGGGCATATTTGATGACGTTCCTGATGCCCACTTTCTGGGCGGTGTTGATCGCCGCCATGTTATAAGACCACGCGATTGCCTGCTCCATGCTTACCGGGCTGGGGTATTTGCTGTCGTAGTTCCGCGGATTCCAGTGCTTCCCTCGCCGCCGCCGGGAACGATCTGCGCGTGTTGCTGATCCTGTCGGTCGGCTTCATCCCCGATTCGAGCGCGGCGGTGTAGACAAACGCCTTAAAGGAACTGCCAGGCTGGCGACCTTGCCCCTGGGTGCAGCGGTTGAACTCCGACTTCGGGTCCACGCTGCCCACCATAGCCAGAATCGCCCCGTTGGTGGGATCGATCGCGATCAGGCAGCCTTCGGTGACGTGACGTGACTTCTCGTTCTTCTTCACGTTCTCGCGCAGAGCTTTCTCGGCGATTTCCTGCATCTTGTAGTTGAGGGTCGTGTAGACGCGCAGCCCGCCTCCGTAGAGCACGTCATCTCCATATCGGTCGCGGAGCTGCTTGACTACGTAGTCCACGAAATGCGGGGCCCTATAGGCATTGCGTCCGCCCTGCCGTGGAACGATATTGATCTTCTCGGTCTGCGCTTCCTTGCACTGCTGCCTGGAAATGTAACCCTCTTCCGCCATCTTGGCCAGCACGACGTCGCGCCGGTCGAGCGCGCCCGGGCAGGTTACGATGCGGGCACCTCCCGGAAGGCTCCTGAGGCAGCCCCGCGATCAGCGCGCACTCCGACAGGTCGAGTTCCTTGACGTCCTTGCCGAAATAGACCCGCGAAGCCGCCTGCACGCCAAACGCCCCGCTGCCGTAGAACACCTGATTCAGATACAGCTCCAGAATCCGATCCTTGCTGAAGTTGCGCTCTATCAGAATCGCCAGGAATATCTCCTGAATCTTGCGTTGGATGGTCCTGCGCTGCGTCAGATACACGTTGCGGGCAAGCTGTTGGGTGATGGTGCTGCCGCCCTGCGTCAGCCGGCGGCCGCGCAGGTTCGCATACACCGCCCGCGCCACCCCGCGCATATCCACGCCGGAATGCTCATAGAACCGCCGGTCCTCGATCGCGACCGTCGCGTGTCGCAAGTTCAGGGGGATATCCTTGAGCGGGACGTTCGTCCGGTTCTCACGGAATACCCGGGCCAGCAGCACGTGGTCGGCGGAGTAGACCAGCGTGGCCTCCGGCGCTTCGAAGCTGCCGATGTCGGGCAGACTCTTCGACAGGGTGGCAAACCAGCCAAGCACAAGCCCGGCCAGTATGCCCATACTTACGAGCACACACAACTGCAGGAGGCTGACAAACGCCCTCAGCGCGCTGCGCCGCCTCCCGCCGTTCCTTCGTCTCGATGAGGAATTACTTCTCATAGCGCCAACTCGATTATAGATGTGCCCGATAGGGGTGTCAAACGGACCCGTGGTATAATAGACCACGCAGCCATGTATGAGATTGCCATAGAAGACACATTCGATGCCGCTCACTGCCTCCGAAACTACGAGGGCACGTGCAGCCGTCTACACGGGCATACGTATAAAGTCCGGGCCGCGTTCCGGTTCGAATCGCTCGCCGACTCCGACATCGCATTCGACTTCCGCCAGGCCAAGCAGATGCTCCGGGACGTGCTGGACTATCTCGATCACCAGTATATTAACGAACTACCGGAGTTTGAGATACACAATCCTTCCGCGGAGGCGATCGCGAAGCTGATATTCGACCGGCTCAAGGAGTCGGTGACGCAGACCTACAGCGTCGGAGTCTGGGAAACCCCCACCTCCTGCGCAACATACTCTGAATTGTAGATTTGCGATCTCAGATTTCAGATTGAAGTGGGCATCTCGGCTTCAATCCAAAATCCAAAATCCAGAATCCAAAATGCTTGGTTGGCTCTACGAAATCTTCGCGTCCATCCAGGGCGAGGGCACCTACTGCGGGCAGCGGCAGACGTTCGTCAGGCTCGCGGGCTGCAACCTCGCCTGCGACTACTGCGACACCCCCGCCGCCCGCGATCCCAACCCGCCCACCTGCAAGATCGAGCTCGTTCCGGGCAGCGGCGAGATCAACCGAGATCGCCAACCCGATGACCGTCGAGCAGGTGACGGGCTACTGCCGCGAGTTCGAGCGTAATGTGGTCACCGTTACAGGCGGTGAACCGCTCGTCCAGGCCGACTTCGTCGAGCTGCTGCTCGAGGAGTTGAAGGCGGCGGGCCTGCTCACTCATCTGGAGACCAACGGCACGCTTTTCAGGGAGCTCGCCGGCGTGGTCAGGTTGGTTGATGTGGTGGCGATGGACATGAAGCTGCCGAGCGTTGCCGGCGGCGACGAATGCTGGGACGAGCACGAGCGTTTTCTCGAGATCGCGTCCGCGACCGAGGTGTTCGTCAAGGTCGTCGTCTCCGCGAGCACGACTGAAGATGAAATCCGCCGCTGCGCCGATTTGATCGCCTTTGCGGATCGCTACATCCCGCTGGTAATTCAGCCCGTCACGGGCGCGGAGTCGCCATCGGGCGAACTGCTCCTGAGGCTGCAGGACGCAGCCTCCGAGAAGCTCGCCGACGCCCGCGTGATCCCCCAGTGCCACAGGGCTCTGGGGCTCAAATGACTACCCCCCCCGCTGCGGCATAATGCGTCACCGCGCAACGTAAAAAGGGCGGCAGCCGAGAAGCTGCCGCCCGGATCATCGCAAGATAGCTGGCTTGCCGGCTAACGTCGTCGTCGGAGCCCTACGAGAAACACGCCGCATCCTCCCAACAGCCCGAACAGGCTGGCCGGCTCCGGCACCGTCACGCGCAGGTCGTCGTACCAGAAGTTCTCATAGCTCTTGGAGTTGTTCCCGATGCGGACATACCGAAGACTCACGCCCGACGCCCGCGTCTTCGTGCCCACCAGTGCGCCGTCGATGTAGAAGCGGACCTGCCCGCCGTCGGCCAAAGAATCGGCCTCAATCGCCAGGTTCGTCCAGCCCGCCTTCCGGGTGACACCGGCGCTTATATACCCTCCGGCGTGCGGAAGCCGTAGCCGGCGCTGCCACTCGACCAGAAAGGCACGACGCCAAGCTGCAGATAGTCAGTGAAGTCGCCCGGATTGGCTGAGTCGCCGTAGAGCGACAGCATGTTGGTGACGGGCTGGGCCCCGTTGGTGCCATCATTATTGTGGTCCTCGAAGATCCATACGCTCGCGCGCACGGCACTCGCGGTGGCGCCGAAATCGGCGTACCCGTTCCAGGCGGCCGGATCGCTGGCAAAAACGCGGGCACTGTGGGTGCCGCTCACGCTGTGCTCGTTGGTCGCGGTGGCAACCAGGTTGTTAATGCCGTTCGGCGACGTGGAGTCGCCCGGGGCATTCCCCCACGGGGCGTAGACGATGTCGCCCCCGACCCCGTTCTCGAAGTCGTCGTAGAGGTTGGTGGCGGCCACCACCGAACTGGTCAGTGCCGCAACCATCAGGACTGCAAACAGGAAACGCATCATAACCTCTTCTCCTTCTCCATGTATGTGGATGTGACGGCCCCGCGCGACCCCGCGCACGGCCCTCCTGCTCCCGCACCCAGACGGATGCAAGTGAGCGAACGCATGATGCCACGCTTCACCCCGATAGTCAATCCGTACTTTTGCCGGTATTACGGTGTTTGTCTGCCGACCGCGAACGGCTGCCCGGCAGCTTGCCAGATGGGAGGGCCTTGTGTAACATGTGCATGCTGTCAACTCCCATGCGCAAGATCGGAATGACAACTTCCATCCCCGTCGAGGCCGTCTTCGCCGCCGGCTGCATCCCGGTGGACCTCAACAACGTCTTCATCACCGCGCCAGACCCCGCCGCGCTGGTCGCCCAGGCCGAGCACGACGGCTTCCCCCGCAGCGCCTGCGGCTGGATCAAAGGAATCTACTCGGCGGCCCGCCAATACTCAATACTCAATACTCAATACGCAATGCCCCTCGACGCCATCATCGCCGTAGTAGAGGGCGACTGCTCCCAAACCCAGGCGATGGTTGAAACGCTCGAGGACCAGGGCATGGAGGTCATCCCGTTCAGCTACCCCTACGGTCGCGACCGCGACATGCTCCGCCTGCAGATCGACAAACTGATCGATCGCCTCGGCGCGACCTGGGACGGCGCGCTGGACTGGAAGCGCCGCCTCGACACGATCCGCCGCAAGGTCGCCCGCATCGACGAACTCACCTGGCAGACCGGCAGCGCAAGCTCTTACGAAAACCACTACTACCAGGTCAACTGCAGCGACTTCCTGGGCAACCCCGACGCCTTCGACCGCGAAGTGGACGACTTCCTCTCCCTCCCCTCTGAGGGGAGGGTTGGGGAGGGGTCGGAGTCCGGGAGGGCCGGGGAATGGTCGGAGTCCGCAAACTCCCTCCCCGCCGCGGGGAGGGTCGGGGTGGGGTCGGAGTCCGCAAACCCCCTCCCCTCTGAGGGGAGGGTTGGGGAGGGGTCGCTCCGCCTCGGCTACATCGGCGTCCCACCCATCTTCACCGACTTCTACGACTTCATCGAGAGCCTGACGCGCGTGTCGTCTTCAACGAGGTCCAGCGCCAGTTCACCATGCCCTTCGATACGGACGACCTGGTCGAGCAATACGCGCTCTACACCTACCCCTACGACGTCTTCGCCCGCATCGCCGACATCAAGCGCGAAATCGACCGCCGCTCGATTGCCGGCCTCATCCACTACACCCAGAGCTTCTGCTTCCGCCAGATCCAGGACCTGATCATCCGCCGCCACATCGGCATCCCGATCCTGACCATCGAGGGCGACACCCCCATGCCCCTCGACGCCCGCACCAAAGTCCGCATAGAGAGCTTCGTGGAGATGTTGGCATAATGGCAGTACCCAACCGCAGCGAGATCACCCCCGGCACACGGGTCTCGATAGTCGAAAAGCAAAACCAGCCCACCGGCGCCCGCACCGAGGGCATCGTCGCCCGAATCCTCACCAAGAGCCCATCTCACCCTCACGGCATCAAGGTCATGCTCACCGACGGCCGAGTGGGTAGGGTGCAGGAGATCATCGCATCTACAGCAGCTTCTTGAACTCATCGACGCTCATGCCTGCGTCGATGACAATTCCGCCCATGGTGTATGCGTTGACGGGGTTATGTCGGGGGATCGTGAGGATGCGCGCGCCGTTGGTCATCGTAGTATGCTTGCCCTCGCGCGTAATCCAGAAGCCGGCCTTCTCAAACGCTTTGATGGCGCGTTTGTGGTTGATGCCTGGGATCTCCGGCATGACTCAGGCCACATCCACGTAACGAGTTTCGTCGTTGTGGCTCAGCTCGCGTGCGGTGTCGAGGTAGTCGTGGATGGCCTCTCTGATATTCTCCAGGGCTTCCTGTTCGGTTTCACCCTGCGACCAGCACCCAGGCAACCCGGGACACCACACCGCGTAGCCCTCTTCGGTTCTCTTCACCTTGACCAGGTATTGCATCTCGACTCCATTATAGCATGGCCGTGCCCTATCGCAGTCCCATCGCCCCCCTCACCTGCTCCAGCGTCTCCCTCGCCGCCTTCCGAGCCTTCTCCGCGCCCTGCGGCGAGGATGCCGTCCACGATCGAGGGATTGACCTCGAAGTAATGCCTCCGCTCACGAATCGGCGCAAGTCGCTCGTTGAGCAGCGCCGCCAGGCGATCTTTCGTCTCGAGGCATCCGACGCGCCCCGCCTCGCAGTCCTCGTGCAGGTCCGCCCGGCCATACACCGCCAGCATCTCATACACCGCGCAGCCCTGGCGATGACCCTTATCGTGCTTATGGACCTTCAGCGGATCGGTATACATCGACCGCACCTTCTCGATTGTCTGCTCGGGCGTATCGGCGATGTAGATCGCGTTATCGTAGCTCTTGGACATCTTCCGCCCGTCCAAGCCTGGCATTTCGGCGTACTCCGTCATCAGTGCCTTACAATCAGGAAACGTCTGCCCGTAGAGGTAGTTGAACCGCCGCCCGATCTCCCTCGCAAGCTCCAGATGAGGAAGCTGATCCCTGCCGACCGGCACCGCATCCGCCTTATAGGCCAGTATATCCGCCGCCTGCAGCACCGGATACCCCAAGAGGCCATAGCTTATCGCCTCCGGTCTCAGCCCAGCCTGCTTCTCCTTGAATGTCGGCACGCGCTCCAACCACGCCACCGGCGTCACCATCGACAGCAGCAGATGCAGCTCCGCGTGCTCTTTGACGTCCGACTGGACGAATATCGCGCACTTGTCGGGATCGAGCCCGGCCGCCAGGAAGTCGATAGCGACCTCTCGCGTGTAGCGCTTGATGAGTTCGGTGCGGTCGTAGAGTGAGGTAAGGGCGTGCCAGTCGGCTACGAAGAAGTAGGCCTCATATTCGTCCTGAAGCCTTACCCAGTTAGCCAGCGCGCCCTCGAGATTGCCGATATGCAGCAGTCCCGTAGGCTGCATCCCCGACAGCAGTCTTGGCTTCATATCCGTTGTAGGACCCATTGTAGGAGGCGTCTCCAGACGCCGACCCGTCAATGCCCCGTGAACAGCCCGAACAGGAAATCCACCGGCGGCCCCAGAATGATCGGAAACACGTAGCCGCCCAGCATTATCAGGCCGATGAATACCAACATGCCGTTGCGTGCCATGAAGTAGCTATATCGCCTCGAGCTCTCGTAGGGCAGCAGCGCCGCCAGGATGTGCGACCCATCCAGCGGGGTCACCGGTATCAGGTTAAACACCGCCAGCCCGATATTGACGAGCACCAGCACCGCGACGAACATGTAGACCGGTTCGCTCATCCTCATGCCCAGAAACCGGAGCGCCGTCCCCGCAGCCGCCGCCAGCAGCAGGTTCGAGAGCGGCCCCCACAATGATACCCGCAAATCGTCCCATCGCGGGTGCTTGAAGTTGTTCGGGTTGATTTGAACGGGCTTCCCCCAGCCGATCCCGAACCCCGAGATCGACGATACGATCATCATAATGGTCCCCATCGGATCGAGGTGATCTATCGGGTTAAGCGAGATGCGCCCCTGCGCTTTCGGCGTGTCATCACCCGCCCGATACGCCGAATAGGCGTGTGCAAACTCATGCACCGTGATGCATATCACCAGCGCCGCCATGAACAGCAGAAACCTATGCAAGTTGAAATCACTCAGGTTGAACATCCGGCCAAATACTCAATACTCAATAATCAATACTCAATCAGCAGAGCCGTCTCCGGCACAACATCGCAGTCCACCAGATCCTCCAGCGTCTCCCGCCGAACGATCAAATCCGCCTGCCCGTCATTCACCAGCACCACCGCCGGCCGCGTCAGGCGATTATAGTTGCTCGCCATCACCTGGTTATACGCGCCGGTGGTCTGCACCGCGAGCACGTCCCCGGTTTTGGCCTCCGGTAGTAATACGTTCGAAATCAGCATGTCGGTTTCGCAGTGCTTGCCGGACACCCGATACTCCCGCACCGGCGCGTCACCCGCCTTGTTCGCTATCAGCGCCGAGTAGATGGCGTCATACATCGACGGCCGCGGATTGTCCGAAAGCCCGCCATCGACCGCCAGATACGTCCGCTTACCGGGCGCTTCCGTGATCGCGACTTCCTTTATAGGCCCGACCGAATAAAGCGTCGTTCCCGCCTCTCCGGCAATCGACCGCCCCGGCTCCACCATCAGCTTCGGCTTCGGCAATTCCCGCCTCCGCCGCGGCCACGATCACCGCCTCGCTCACGATCTTGGCGAACTCCGGTATCGTTGGGGGATGGTCCTCGGCAGTGTACCGCACTCCCGTCCCGCCGCCCATATCGAGCAGCTTGATAACGCATCCCGTTTCGTCGGCGATCTGCTTGATGAGCTCCGCCATCACGCCCGCGGCCTCGACAAATGGCGTCGGGTCGAGCAACTGGCTGCCCACGTGGCAGTGCACTCCCACCAGGTTCAGCCCCGGCAGCCCGAGCGCCTTCCTGGCCGCCTCCATCGCCGAGCCATCCTTGATATTGAACCCGAATTTGGAGTCCTGCTGGCCGGTGGAGATCAGCCGGTGCGTGTGCGGATCGACTCCGGGGTTGCAGCGCAGCATAATGCACTGCGTCACGCCGGCCTCCTGCGCGGTCACGCTGAGCAGCTCCAGTTCCGTGAGGCAGTCGGGCACCACATAAGCCACTCCGCACTCCAGCGCCATCTCGATTTCCTCGGGCGACTTGAAGTTGCCGTGAAAGATCACCCTGTCCATCGGGAATCCGGCGCACCTGGCCGTATACAGCTCGCCCCCGCTCGCGACATCCAGCCACAGCCCTTCACCATCGATGATCCGGCACATGGCGGTTACGATGAACGCCTTGCTCGCGTAGGCCACCGCCGAATCGCCGTATTCCGATGCAAACGAGCTTCTGTACGCGCGGCATCGCGTTCTAATATCCGCTTCGTCCATCACATACAGCGGCGTCCCGAACTCCGCCGCCAGGTCGATCGTGTCGCAGCCGCCGATCTCGAGGTGATTCGCTGCATTGACTCTCTGAGTGCCCAGAAGCATGTCCCATTCCCTTTCCGATACCACATAAAGCAACGAACCGGCCGCCCGCGTGCCGGTTCCGAATAGAATCTAACACAACCTACCCTCGATGTCAAATGAGCGTTCAACCGCCCGTAAGCACGGAATCCCGAAACTCAGAAAACCAGAAACAGAGTTTGCGATCCGTCGGGGCTCGCTTTTCGCCCCGACGAGCAAGGCGATGCGCGCCTATTCCTTAACAACACAATGCGAAGAACCTGCCCTTCCCTTCAGCTTCTCCGCAATTCCCTTCTCCCTTTCTGTCTTTTGGGCTTCAATGCTTAGAACCGCCACGAAGGAACTCCCCGCGCCATCGCGTAAGTAATGTAAGGCGTGGGGCCGAGCGCGCCACGCCAAGTTCAACTTGAGTTTTCTGGAGGAAATATGGCAGCCAAGGTAGACAAAGACACTTGCACGGGCTGCGCCGCGTGCGTGGAAGCTTGCCCGGTCGAGGCTATCAGTATCACAGACAACGTCGCGGTCGTGGACGCGGGTACGTGCACCGACTGCGGCGCGTGCGTGGATGCGTGCCCGACAGAAGCCATTTCGATGGAGGAGTAGGGACCATATCCCTGCTGCAGATCGACACACCGAGCGGTTCCGATTCCGGAGCCGCTTTTCTTCTTGGTTCTACGGCCCGAGTCCGTGAAGACGGACTTCGTACCGCGTAGCCTCGAATTCATTCGAAGGGCGGAGATCGAAGCCATGCGCATCCACTTCCTCATGTCAACCGTTATTCTCATGGCCCTGCTCGCAACAGCGTGCAGCGCCGAAACGCTCGCCGAACTCAAAGCCAAAATGGACAAGCTCGCGGAGGGATTCCACGGCACGCTCGGCTACTGCCTGATCGTTCCGGGCAAGCCCGACGAAAGCATCAGCCGCAACGGGGACGAGGCCTTCCCCACCGCGAGCACGATCAAGACCGCGATCATGGTCGAGGTAATGCACCAGATCGAGCAGGGCAAGATCAAGTGGACTGACCCAGTCGAAGTTCAGCAGGGCATCGACGACCGCCAGGAGGGCGGCTTCGCGTACTACTTCAAGGACGGCACGAAGCTGTCCATCGGCCAGTGGGTGCATCTGATGATCACGGTCAGCGACAACACCGCGACGATGCTCCTGCGCGAGCACATCGGCCAGAAAAACGTCAACGACTGGCTCGAATCGCAGGGTTTCAAGCAGACGAAGCTGCTCAACGGCAAGAAGTGCGATGAGCTTGGATTGCGATCGCTTCAGCGCCGCTACGGGCTGGGTATGACTACACCGAATGAGATGGCGCGCCTTATCGGAATGATCCGAAACGGCAAGGCAGGTTCGCCGGCGTCGTGCGACCGCATGATGCGGTTGTTGGGGCATCAGTATTGGGACGACGGTATTGCGGGTCAGGTCCCGCCGGGGCACTGTTTCAACAAGACCGGGATGATCGATCGCTGTCGCTCGGACGCGGCGGTGGTCGAGTCGCCCAAGGGCGGCTACATTCTGGCGATCTATACGAAGGACCAGACGGATCGAAGCTGGACCGTCGCCAACGAGGGCAGCGTTGCGATCCGAACGCTCGCCGCGATGGTCTGGCGTCACTTCGACCCCGCCAACACCTTCACCCCGCCCCCCGCCGCCACCACCCTGCTCCCAACCGACTGAAGGCGTGCCCGCTACCGGAGGGGCCTGAGGCCTCCCTCCCCGCTGCGGGGAGGGTTGGGGGAGGGGTCCTTCCAAGTCGTCAATTGTCAATAGTAAATTGTAAATCCCAAATGCACTATGGCTCGATCTATCATCAAAACCTGGCTACCTTGGCTGATCATGGCGCTGATCATCGGCGCCTGCGGTGTCATCGTCTGGCTGCAGTGGTCGATACTGCTGCGCCACAACCGCCCGCACGTCCGAACCCGCCCGATCGTCTGCATCGACCCCGGCCATCCCTCCGAAACCAACTCCGCGCGCATCCCCCAGCACGGCACCACTGAGCTTGAAATGAACTGGGAGATGGCGCGCAGCCTCCGAACCGCGCTCAGGGAGAAGGGCATCGACGTGGTAATGACCAAGCGCTCCCGCGACCAGTTCGTCCGCAACCACATCCGCGCCTTCATCGCCAACGATTGCCACGCCGACCTCGCCATCCACCTCCACTGCGACGCCGGTCCCGGCCGCGGCTACACCATCTACTACCCCAACCGCCAGGGCACTATCGAGGGCTTCACCGGCCCGTCTGCCGAAGTCATCGACTCCAGCCGCCGCGCCGCCTATGCGCTGCACAGCGGCATGTCCGCGATCCTGACCGGCGCGCTTCGCGACCGCGGCGTCAAGGGCGACGACAAGACCAAGATCGGCCGCTCGACAGGCGTGCTGACGACTTCGTGTTTCAGCGAGGTCCCCACCGTCACCGTCGAAATGTGCTTCCTCAACAACCTCCACGACAACCGCTTCATCCAATCCCCCGCCGGCCAGGCCAAGATGACCCGCGCCCTCGCCAACGGCATCGCCACCTACCTCCTCGCCACCAACTGCGTTGAGAAGTCCGGCAAACTCGTCCTCCGCAGACCCATCCGCGCAAGCGCTGAATAGCCCGGCCTGTGGGCCGTATCGAAGCGTCTATGTGGCTGCTGATAGGAGTTCAGCGGTTGCATGGTATAATGCGGTGGGGAATGCCCAGCATTGCAGACAGACTTCGCCTCCGTGGGCCTTCCCATACTGCAGTCGCGGTAGTTTTGTGACGCAGTAGCCTTCTGGTCGTTCATCTGAATGTGAAGGAGCTGCTGCTATGAAGCATCCGGTTGTTGTGCTGCTGGTAATGTCGATCTGTCTTCCCCTGTCTCTCGTTCCTGTTTCGCCCTGCCTGGCGGGATTTGCCGATATCAACGCACCGCTCACGGGAGTGGCGGCGGGCAGTCTCGCCTGGGGCGACTATGACAACGATGGCGATCTTGACCTCGCCGTCGCCGGCTCCGCGGGCAGCGACTACGTCAGCAAGGTCTACCGCAACGACAAGGGGCTTTGTGGACATCGGTGCGCCGCTGACTGGAGTGGGCAGTCTGCGTGGGGGCGACTATGACAACGATGGCGATCTTGATCTTGTTATCGCGGTGAACATATCCAGTTGCAGCATTTCATGGGCTGCCTCAGCAGGATCTACCGCAACGACAACGGCGCGTTCACCGACATCGGAGCCCCGCTGAGCCCAGTGGCAGTGCAGCCTCGCCTGGGGCGACTACGACAACGACGGCGATCTGGATCTTACACTCGCAGGCGACAACAGCGGCACTCACACCACCAGGATATACAGGAACGATGACGGGATCTTCACCGATACAGATGCGGCCCTGGCCGGCCCCACCGGAGGGATCGCTTGGGGCGACTATGACAATGACGGCGATCTTGATCCTCAGGTTATGTCCGGACCTAACAAGATCTACCGCAACGATAACGGCGTGTTGGTCGGAGCGGGGCTTCCAGTGGAACTTACTGCACCTTGGCATGGGGCGACTACGACAATGACGGCGACCTCGACCTTGCTCTTGCGGGCTATCCCCACAGCGGTTACATCTCCAGGTCTACCGCAATGACGATGGCGTGTTTGCGAATATCGGAGCACCGCTGACCGGAGTAGACACAGCAGCCTTGCTTGGGGAGACTACGACAACGACGGTGATCTGGATCTCGCCGTCGCCGGATCTACCGGTTCCGCGCCAATAGTCGCCATCGTATACCGCAATGATAGTGGGGCGATTTGTGCGATCGCGGGCGGCGTAAGCAAGATCTACCGAATGTTGGCGGTACGTGACCGATGCTGGCTCTCTCCGGGGTGACTACGACAACGATGGCGATCTTGATCGACGGCAGGCATCCTCAGCAAACCGGGACCGCAGGATCTACAGAAACGTTGACGGGCCCGCCTCGGCCAACACCCCTCCCGACTGCCGGCCAGTAACGTCTCGGCGGACTTCACCACAGCGGTCTGACCCTGACTTGGAGCGCCGGAACCGATTCGCAGACTCCGGCTGCGGGGCTTAGCTACAATATCAAGGTCGGGTCCACGCCCGGGAGTGCCGATCTCTTCAGCGGCATGGCGGACCCATCGACCGGTCTGCGCCGGCTGCCCGCCACCGGCAACTCGCAGAAACGGCTGTCGTGGTCCATCAGGAACATCGCCGCCAGACCCGCGTACTATTGCAGCGTGCAGGCGATAGACACCTGTTACGCCGGATCAGCATGGTCGGCGGAGGCCATTGGGCACGGACTAAGATATCCGGGCATGTCCAGCTTGCCCCCGGGGATGGCAGGTGTGACGCTGACCGCAGACAACAACGCGACTTTCGCGACGACTGATGCCGACGGTTACTATGAAGTGATCGTGGCAAGCGGCTGGTCGGGGACGGTGACCCCGTCCGACACTGGACACACGTTTGTGCCGGCAAGCCGGAGCTACAGTAATGTGGTGGCCGACGCAGCTGATCAGGATTTCTCCGCGTCAGGATTTGCTGACATCGGAGCTTCGTTGCGTGGCATGTCCGGCGACCTCGCCTGGGGTGACTATGACAATGACGGGGACCTGGATCTTGCCATCACCGGCACCGACGGGAACAGCCGCTACAGCAAGATCTATCGAAACGACGGCGGCACATTCACCGACATCGGGGCAGGGCTGATTCAGGTAGACAGCAGCAGTCTAGCCTGGGGGGACTACGACAACGACGGCGATCTTGATCTTGCGCTCGCCGGGCACTATTACCAGCCGGAAGACGAGGTGGCAACCAAGATCTACCGCAACGACAACGGCACGTTCACGGATATCGGGGCGTCGCTGGTCGGAGTGCAGATGTGCAAGCTCGCGTGGGGGGACTACAACAACGACGGAAACCTTGATCTCGCTGTAGCGGGCTACGCCGGAACAGTCTTCAACGGAACAACCTACGTCACCAAGATATATCGCAGCGAAGGTGGAGGATTCGTAGACATCGGAGCACCTTTGGTGGGAGTGTCGAGATGCAGCCTGGCTTGGGGGGACTACGACAACGACGGCGATCTTGATCTCGCTCTGGCCGGCTTGGCCGATAGCGGCTGTATGAGCAGGGTCTACCGCAATGACGGTGGCACATTTACTGACACCGGTTCGCTACTCACCGGTGTGTACGGCTGCAGCCTGGCTTGGGGCGACTATGACAATGACGGCGATCTCGATCTTGCTATCGCGGGCTCTACTGGCGTGAGTTCTGGCAGCCCTGCTGTCAGCAACATCTACCGGAACGACCAGGGCGCATTCATAGACATTGGGGCTGGCCTGACCGGAGTGGCAGGTAGTCTGGCCTGGGGGGACTTCGACAATGACGGTGACCTCGACCTGGCTCTTGCGGGCTCCACGGCGAGCGGCTACAGCAGTCCCAGCATCAGCAGGGTCTATCGCAATGACGGCGGCGCGTTCACAGATATTGGCGGTGCTCTTCTGGGACTGTCCAGTCGAAGTATTGCCTGGGGTGACTATGATGGCGACGGCGACCTCGATCTATGCATCGCTGGGCAATACTATGACGGCTCCTATCGCTATGCCAGCAAGATCTACAGGAACGACGCACTAGCGCCGGCCAACACAGCGCCGAGCTCGCCGACCGGCTTCGCCGCCGGCTTCAATCTGAACGGCCTGACCCTAGTATGGAATGCGTCCAGCGATAGCGAGACTCCCGTATCCGGGCTCTCGTACAACATCAGGGTGGGCTCTACGCCGGGAGGATGCGACGTATTCTCCGGAGCAGCGAGTGCATCGACCGGCCTGCGCCGGCTGCCCGCGATCGGCAACGCGCAGAAAAGGTTGTCGTGGACGATCAGCAACATAGCCGCGAAGCCCTCATACTACTGCAGTGTGCAGGCCATAGATACTGCCTATGCGGGATCGGCATGGTCTGCAGAGGCTGTAGTTCAGGGCGTCAAGATATCGGGGCACGTCCGTACGCCCGCCGGATTGGCAGGGGTTTCCGTCACCGCCGACAACAACGCGACTTACACGACGACTGACGCCGCCGGCTACTATGAGCTGATCGTGCCGAGCGGCTGGTCGGGAACGGTGACCCCGGCCAAGGCAGGCTACTGGTTTTCGCCTGCAGACCGGGGATATAGCAACGTCGCATCCGATCAGACAGACCAGGACTTCGCCGCCTCCACCTTCGTCCTTTCCGGGGCCGCTCCCACTGGAGTGGGATACGGCAGTCTTGCTTGGGGCGACTACGACAACGACGGCGATCTCGACCTTGCCATCGCGGGCCGGTCTAGCACCTTCACCGGGGTCAGCAAGATATACCGCAACGACAACGGCACGTTCACAGACATCGGTGCGCCGCTGACTGGAGTCCAGTACCTGCAGTCTTGCCTGGGGCGACTACGACAACGATGGTGATCTCGACCTGGCACTGGCGGGCAGCACTAGCATCACAGGCGGCACCTCCACGGGCAAGATCTACAACAACAACAACGGCGCGTTTGGGGACATCGGCGCCGCGATCCCTGGTGTGCAGAACTGCAGTCTTGCCTGGGGCGACTACGACAACGACGGCGATCTTGATCTCGCTATCGCGGGCAGCACCGGCAGCGGCAATATTTCCAGGATCTACCGCAATGACAACGGCGCATTCATAGACACCGGCACGGCGCTGACCGGAGTATCGAGTTGCAGTCTGGCTTGGGGCGACTACGATAACGACGGCGATCTCGACCTTGCTATCGCGGGCGATAACAACGCTTCCCGTCTCTCCAAGATCTACCGCAACGACAGTGGCGCGTTCACCGACATCGGCGCGCCCCTGGCGGGAGTGACATTCGGCAGTCTCGCGTGGGGTGACTACGACAGCGACGGCGATCTCGACCTTGCCATCGCGGGCAGCACCGCGAGCAGCCCGTACTATGTGAGCAGGATCTACCGCAACGACAACGGCGCGTTTGTGGACATCGGCGCGGGGCTGACTGGAGTAAGGTACTGCAGCCTTGCCTGGGGTGACTATGACAATGACGGCGATCTCGATCTTGCTCTGGCTGGGGATACCGGGAGTGGCTACCTCAGCAAGGTCTACCGCAACGACAGCGGCGCGTTCACGGACCTTGGCGCGCCGCTGACTGGAGTCCGGTACTGCAGTCTTGCCTGGGGCGACTACGACTGCGATGGTGATCTTGACCTGGCTATCGCGGGCTGGACCAGCAGTGGTTGCGTCACCAGGATCTACTCCAGCCAGGGATCCGCTAGAGCCAACACGGTGCCGTCGGCGCCAACCGGTCTTTCGGCCAGTTACACCGAACGCGGCCTGACTCTAAGCTGGAACGCCGCCACCGACGCGCATACTTCGGCGGCGGGTTTGTCGTACAACGTCAGGGTCGGGTCCGCTCCGGGCGGTTGCGATTTGTTCTCTGGAATGGCGGATGCAGCGACCGGTTTGCGACGGCTGCCTGCTATCGGCAACGCGCAGAAGAAGCTGACGTGGACGCTCAAGAACATGCCTCCGAAACCCTCATACTACTGGAGCGCGCAGGCGATAGACGCCGCTCTTGCCGGCTCTGCATGGGCGGACGAACAGCAGGCCCAGGTTAGCCTGCAGCTCCTCTCCGGGCAGATCAGGACCGGTGAAGGGGCGCCTCTGGCCGGGGTGAGTGTCTCGGCATACGGCGGTGGCCAGACAGTGCTGACCGATTCCAGCGGTAGTTACACACTCGCCGTTCCGAGCGGTTGGAGCGGGGATGTCACTCCCGCCCGTTCGGGATACTGGTTCGCCCCGGCGAGCCGGAGTTACTGCAATGTCACGGCTGACCAGACCGGTCAAGATTATACGGCAACCGCGAACCCGAGAATATCCGGATTCGTGCGAAACGTGACAGGAGTAGGCATATCGGGAGTCAGTGTGATCGCCTCCAACGGCGGCGAATCGGCGGTGACCGGCGCGAACGGATACTACGAGTTGATGGTGCAGAGGGGCTGGTCCGGAAGCGTCACGCCGAGCAAGGCAGGCTACTGGTTCACGCCTGAGAGCCGGAGCTACGGCAACATCACGTCGGATCAGCCGGACCAGGGCTTCTGCGCCTGCACATTCACGGACATCGGGGCGGCGCTGACTGGGATTGGCGGCAGTCTTGCCTGGGGCGACTATGACAATGATGGTGATCTCGATCTTGCTGTGACGGGTTATACCGGTACCGGCAACATCGCCAGGATATACCGCAATAGCAGCGGCGCTTTCACGGATATAGCGGCGCCACTGATTGGAATGCAAGGTAGTCTTGCCTGGGGCGACTACGACAACGACGGAGATCTCGACCTTGCTATTGCCGGTATTTCCGGAAGCAAGGTCAGCAACGTCTACCGCAATGACAATGGCACTTTCACCGACATTGGGGCGGCGCTCGACGGAGTGTCCACCGGCAGTGTTGCCTGGGGTGACTACGACAACGATGGCGATCTCGATCTTGCTCTGGTAGGCTACAGGACCGGCCTCCGGTACGTCAGCAAGATCTACCGCAACGACAAAGGCGCTTTCACGGACATAGCAGCGCCGCTGACCGGAGTGGAAGGCACTGTTGCCTGGGGCGACTACGACAACGACGGCGATCTCGACCTTGCTATCGCGGGCGATAACAATGCTTCCCGTTTCTCCAAGATCTACCGTAATGACAGTGGCGCGTTCACCAACATCGGCGCGCCCCTGGCGGGAGTGACATTCGGCAGTCTCGCGTGGGGTGACTACGACAGCGACGGCGATCTCGACCTTGCCATCGCGGGCAGCAGCGCGAGCAGCCCGTACTACGTGAGCAGGATCTACCGCAACGACAACGGCGCCTTTGTAGACATCGGGGCGGGGCTGACTGGAGTGAGGTACTGCAGCCTTGCCTGGGGTGACTACGACAATGATGGCGATCTCGACCTTGCTCTGGCCGGCGATACCGGGAGTGGCTACATCAGTAAGATCTACCGCAACGACAACGGCACATTGGCGGACATCGGCGCGCCGCTGACCGGAGTAAGGTTCTGCAGTCTTGGCTGGGGTGACTATGATGGTGACGGCGATCTCGACCTTGCTATTTCAGGCTACGACGGCAGCGCGTACACAACGAGGATCTATCGCAACGACGGTCCGCCTGATCTCAACACCTGCCCGACCGCTCCAACCAACCTGCGCGCGACACGCGACGGCAGCAGCCTGACTCTCGCCTGGAACGCCGCAACCGACGCCCAGACCCCTGCCGCGGGGCTGTCCTACAACATCAGGATCGGATCGACCCCGGGCGCGTGCGATTCTGTTCTCGGGCATGGCCGACGGATCGACGGGGCTTAGGCGTCTGCCGGCTCTGGGCAACGCGCAGAAACGGCTGTCCTGGACGGTGAACCTGCCCGCCGGCACGCCGGTCTGCTACTCCACCGTCCAGGCCATCGACACCGGATTCCTCGGCTCCCCGTGGGCGACAGAATCCATATTTGCCAACACATCAGAGGCCAAAGCATTTGCAGACGGCATCTGGGTGACCTCCTCGGGAATCGTCACCGCGGTCTTCGGCGACGTCTTTTACATCGAGAATGAGGAACGGATCTCGGGAATCCAGGTGCGCAAGACATCGCACGGCGTCGCAGTCGGCGACCGGGTCTCCGTGGCGGGCGAGATGCAAACAGACGACGGCGAGAGGTACATCGCTGCTTCAGACCTTTCGATCGCCGGAACCGCCGCTGTGCCGGCGCCGTACTTCCTCAATCCCAACGCCGTCGGCGGAGCCGCGCTCGGTCTGCAGCTCGGGGTTGCCGACTGGCGCCTGGTCAAGGACCCCGACACGGGGGTGTGGAGCAGGCAGCTTGTGACACTCGGTGGCGCGAATAACATCGGCTTGCTTGTCAAGGTGACCGGCCGGGTGAGCCACCCGGACAGCGGCTCCTTCTATCTGAACGGCACCTGCCCGTTCGACGACAGTGACGAGGCAATCAGGGGCATCGAAGTCGCCTGGCCCTTCGCCGAGCCCATGCCCGCGGACGGCGCCTTCGTCCAGATGAACGCCATCAGCAGTTGCACCGTGCGCGGCGGTCAAGTGGTCCGTCTGCTGCGGCCGGTATCGCCGTCTGCCGTGGAAGCAGTTGCGACCGACTAGCATTGTCACGCCGTCAATGGGGCGCCGGTCCGGCCAAGCCCGCTGGTTTGCCCTCCCGCTAACGCGGGTATACCTGAGCCAGTAACTGGCACGAGGTGGTCGACCATGAAGCTACGCACACTCATATCCACAATCGCCCTCTTTTCAGCGCCCATGGCGGCTCTCGCAGCCGAGGAAGGCCAGCACGAGTTCTACCGCAGCGTCGCCGCAATCGGGCACCATCCGGTCCATCCCATGCTCATCGTCTTCCCGCTGGGGCTGCTGCTGACCTCGGTCGCCTTCGAGTTCGTCTACCTTCTGACGCGCGAGCCCTGCTGGCACCGCTCCGCCGGCTGGATGGTCGGGTTCGGCGTGCTCGGCGGGATCGCGGCCGCAATCCCCGGCTTCATCGACTACTTCCTGTCCATCCCCGTCACCAGCGACGCGCGCGATGCCGCCGGCGACCACTGGCACTTCGCCGTCGCGACCATCGGCGTCTTCATCGTCAATCTCGCCGTCCGATGGCGCCGCGACACATCCAAGGGCGCCTCCTTCGCTATCGTCTTCGTCCTCGCCATCATCGGCGCGGTCCTCGCCCTGATCACCGGCTACTTCGGCGGCCATTTGGTGTTCATGGACCGGGTCGGCGTCTCTCCTGCGGGGTAAAACCCAATCAGGAGGACGGAGATGAAGATAGCAATCGGATCAGACCATGCAGGCTTCGAGCTCAAGGAGTCGCTCCGGGAGATGCTCGAAGATGAGGACTACGAGGTCATCGACGCCGGCCCGTTCGAGTTCAACGAGCACGACGACTACCCCATCTACGCCGCCGGAGTGGCGCGACTCGTCTCCGAGGGCAAGGCCGACCGCGGCATTTTGGTCTGCGATTCCGGCATCGGCGTCGACATTGTGGCAGACAAGTTCCGGGGCATCCGCGCCGCGCTCGTCCACGATCCCGAGCTCGCCAAGCTCACCCGCCAGCACAACGACTCCAACGTGCTCTGCCTTGGCGCGCTGTTCGTGGACCCGTTCCAGGCCGGCCGGATCGTGCGTAACTGGCTCGAGGAACCATTCAGCGGCGCCGAACGCCACGTCCGCCGCCTAGCCGAAATCGCCGACCTGGAACGCCAGCTCGTTCGGTAGGTGACGGGTGACGGGTGACGGGTGAGGGGGCAGAGCCCCAACACCCAACACCCAACACCTAACACCCGAAGGAAATCACCGGCGCGCACGCCAACTCATACGCATGGCGCAAGACAGGGTAATCGGCTACGCCCAGGAAATGCCGGGCGGGTATGTGTTCGAGATAGCCAACGGCTGGCTCTCTCGCCGCATCCACTGCATCTCCGGCCGCATCGGCACCACCAGCCTCTGCAACGCCGTCAACGGCGAGGACTATCTGGATGAGACCCTCGCCGAGTTCGAGATCACCCTCACCGGTGAGGGCCAGCGCGTCACGCTCGACCACAAGGACTTCAAGCTGGCCGGCTACTCCACCCCCAACTGGTCGGACTCGGTTCGCACGCTGCAACTCGATCTGGATGCCGACGTAAACGACGTCAAGCTGCCAATATCGGTCTTCTACGAACTCCGCGCCGGCGAGCCGTTCATGCGCAAGTGGCTCGAAATCAAGCCCTGCGAGCTGCCCAACTTCATCATCCGCTCGGTCACCATCGAGCACCTCAAGTTCCGCGAGATGGTGGAGGGCGTAATCCCGCTCAATCGCTACACCAAGCGCTATCTCAACGCCGAGGACCGCGTCCAGTCCGACCCAGACCAGGTGAACACCGACCAGCCCGACCGCCGCTTTTCGTTCGGCGACCTTGCGCGCGCGGTGGTGGCATACTGGGGCTACGGCGAGGGGCTCTATTTCTTCACGGAATCGCTCACCGGCGTCGAGCTGTTCCACCGCCCCAACGGCCTCATAATGAAGCACCGCGACTGGGTCCCGCTCACCGCCGGCCTCACCACCGGCCCGGCGGTCATCGGCGCATACTCAGGCCCGCCCGAGCTCGGTTTCAAGCGCTACCGCGAGCACCTCGCGCGGCACTGGTGCGCCATCGACCAAAAGCCCGTCCCGGTCACCTGGAACACCTGGCTGGTCACACTCGCCGGCGACCGCCCCCTCCATGCCGACTTCGACCGCCGCTTCCTCTTCGAAGTCATCGATGAACTAAAGGCCGCCGGCTTCTACGAATGCCTCCATCTCGATGTCGGCTGGGAGGCCGGCTACCCGCTGCAGTACCGACGAAGCCGAAATTCCCAAACGGCCTTTCCGAGATCGCCAGGCGCGCAAAAGAAGCCGCCAACCTCGACATGGCCTACTGGATCAATCCCTTCTCCTGCAGCTATTGGCGGTCCGAGATCGAGCGCGAGCGGCCGGACTACCTCGTGCCGGGCAAGACCTCGCCGCGGTCGGGCGCGAACGCGCTGTGCGTGATGACGGATTATCGCGACTACGTCCGCCAGCGCGTCATCGACCTCGCCGTCGGCCTCAACGCGCGCGTGATCTACTGGGACGGTAACGACTTCAACATCCCCGAATGCACCGCCACCCGCCACGAGCACCGCGACTCCGACGAGCTCGAAGTCAAGGCAACGCGCAGGCTTGCCGAGATCTGCGACGCCGCGCATGACGCCAGGGGTGACCTCATCATCGCTGCCTTCAGCCTGCCTTTCGACAACCACCGCATGCGCGCGCTCGACTGCCAGGCCATCTCGGACACGCATCAGTTTCCCACCGTGCAATCCGAGCTAATCTGGCGCCAGCAGCTCTATCAAATGGCGTTCGAGCACCCCTACCGCGCGATCTGGGGAAGCTGGTATGGGGTGAACTGGCACGAGGCCGGCCCCAACAACCTCGCGCGCCCGTTCATCGAGCTAAGGCACGCCGCCATGTCCATGATCGGCTGCGGGCTGCTTCAAGCCGGCGCCTCCATCGACCTCTCCGACGCCCTGCCCAGCGAAAACGGGGACTGTCCCAAGCGTGGCAATCCTGATCGTTCGGGGCTGCATTTCGCCCCGAACCCCCCCGGCACCACCACCTCCCGCTACGTCGACTTGCTCCGCAACCTCTTCGCCTTCCGCAAGCGGTTTGCGAGGTATTTCGACGCCTACCAGCACGTGCTCGGCTTCCCGGACGGCAAGTCCGTGGACGGCGAGGGCCACATCGTAGACGGTTCCGGCTTCATAGTGCTGGTCAATCCCACGGAAGACGACCAAACCGTCCGCCTCCCCCTCGACGAACCCGCCCTCGAACTCGACAGCGCCACCGACCACCAGCTCTCCGACTGGTCTTCTCTCACCGCGGGCATCCCCCTCGACCCCGCCCCAATCTCCGACCCACCCTCGTTCAACCTGGAGCCGTTGGAGGTGAAGTATATTGGGGTCAATGTCACACCGTCCGCTAGCCCTGAGTAGCGAGGAACGAGCGTATCCCTCGGACGACAGCCCTCGGCCGACAGCGCATCCGAAGGATGTCGCGAGAGGCGCCCGCAGGGTCGCGAGAGTCGAACGGCGTCTCCTGGGTCACATTGGTCCCATGTGTCACATTGGGTTATTGGGGAGTCCTTGACAACTGCCGCTTTCAACAGCGGGCACCGCCTCCAAGACCATTTGGTTGACGTCACCGAAATGGTCACCATCGGCAGCGGCACCCAAACCGAACGCACGCCACCGCCCACATCGCGCAGCACCCACCACGCGTCATGCTGAACTGGTTTCAGCACCCATCCCTTCCGAATGCGCTCAGTTGCTAAGGAATGCTTAATAACTGCCGCTGCCCAAATCCCTCGAATTCGAGGGAATTGGATCGACTGAACACCCCGATTCTAGACCCGTCGAATTCGACCAGTCTGGGCACGAGGGCATGTCGGACCACCTCGCCGACGTCGGCAAAATGGTCGCACGATACCGAAGGCCACCATTTTCGTGACGTCAGGAAAATGGTCCCGAACGGACTGTTCCGCATCACGCACGGGGCTTGCGGAAGTGCATGATGTTCTGATGGTGGTGGTTGATCTTGAACGCATACGGGTAGCCGAATGGGTACAGAGGCTTAACCGGCTGCAGCAAGACCGTGGTGCCAGCGAACTCGGCCCCGATGGCTTGCATCATACGAACCACGTCAGCTTGGACGCATATCTCGACCTTGTTGACAGTGAAGTCGCTGATTATGATGCTGCAGTAGCGCCCAGGCTGGAGGCACGCGAACGCCTTGCGCATGATGTCGCCCAGAGACGTAAGAAAGTCCGCATAATCGTCGAAGTTGCCGAGGTCGTTCTCATAGTCGCTGTAGTACTCGACGCCCTCCCTAGCGGACATACGATAGAGACGGCCATTGTTGTTGCGCAAGCCCTTCGACTTGTTTCTCAGTATGTTGTGGTATGGCGGTGACGTAACAATGTAGTCCACAGCGCCTACGCGGTCCAGTTCCCGGAACGAGTCCCCGACGATGTACTCGTAGTCACAGTGGCCCAGAGGGCGCAAGCGGTTCTCTGCCATATCCCGATAGGCGGGGTTAAGATCTATGCCGATGCAACGGCGTCCGGTTCTGTTGGCGGCCACCATCGTGGTACCGCTACCAACGAAAGGATCTAGAACGGTCATTCCCTTCTTGGTGAACAGACTGATCAGTTTCTCTACGTCACGTAGCAGAAAAGGGGCCGGGTGGTCGTACGCGGCTCTATCTTCCGGGCTTGGCTCGGTAGTCCAGAAGCTGCCGGTGAGGAGCAACCAGTCCCGTCCAGTCAGATCGTTCAGCGTATTGCGTTCGTCGTAGCGCCCAGGCTTGTTCTCTTCGCTCAGGGGCTTTCGCGGTTTCTTTTTCGGTGCAACCGGCTCCGGCGGATTGTCTAGACGCAATTCAATCATGGCAGCTCCTTGGACATTTTGCACATTTCCTGCAAAGACGGCTGCGAGAAACCGTGGAGTCGGACGACGGCGGTGCTCGTCACGTACCGCCAGCTGTTCTCGGCAAAGGCGGCCCGAAACAGGGGATCTCGCATCGCAATCAGTTCCGCCTCCCGCTCAACAGGAATAACCATGAACTTAGGCACAGTTGGCGGCAGGTTGGATGCTCTTTGTATGGCGGACATAAACCCTGTGGTGGACTCTACTTCGAAGGCGCACCGGATGATGTCAGACGCCTCATCCAGCCAGAGTTCGTCGATCATCTGGATGCGCTGCAACTGCTCCGCACTGTAGACTTCGCGCAGGCATGCGAGTTCGCGCATGTCAGCAAGATCGCCTAGCGCCTGTCCATCCCGGCAGCCTTCCCATTGCTCGCGTTTGCCAATATACACAGCCGCTCCCGCCCGATGCCCAATCTCCGCAATCTGGCGCAGTAACTCGGTGTGCTTCGAAACGGCGAGGAGCGTTGTGTCGCGTATTTTCCAGCGGTCCGCCGATCGGTAGGCGTACTTCTCCAGCACGGCCTTGATACCCTTTGGATCTGGCGTTAGACCGTTGGGATAAGTGCGGAAGAGCTCAGCCAGAACGTCGTCCAACCGAACTGCCACTCTCCGGCGTAGGAGGGACAAGACCGTTCTCCTCCACCCTGTCCTGCAGAGGCCGATCAGGGCAGTTGATGTGCTGCTCTGGGCGCGCGAACCACCAGTATCTCCCGCCTTGTTATCACCGTTGGTGTAATGCACAAAGACCTTGTCGTCGCCCCCTGCGGCGGACAGCACACTTTGGATCTCGGCCTGATAGTCCTCTGGCTTCACAAACCCGGCCTGCAGCATCTCTGGCACCAGACCGGCAACGATGAAGGTGTAGGGCGTTGGCTCCGCGCGAAGCGCGATTATCTCAATGGCCTTCAGCACGATGAAATGCCTAAGGTCGGAGGTGTCGTCTGTAAAGTCGACATCCCTGTGCTTGACGCACCGGATGTAGAAGTCGGCACCCGATGTGCCGTAGGGATTGGCGACGTTCGATTCGCCGGAGCGGCGGTTGTACTGGTGGGTCACCTTGTCGAATTTGAACCCAGCTAGCTTGACCGACCGCACAAAATCGTTCCACTCCTGCATCTTCTTGTGGTGGAACGTCACTACCAGTCTACCATCGTCCTTGAGCACGCGATGAATCTGCTTGAAGGCATGGGCCAAGCGCCTTCTGTACTCCGGGCGTCCGACCTGACCGGTCTTTATCGTGATCTCGCTCCGGAGGTCCGGGCGGTACTTTTCGTCGAGATGTTGCAGCCAGACCAACCACAACAGGCTTAGGTCCAGATAATAGACAAGGCCAGCATACGGGGGATCGGTGATCACAAAATCAATGCTCTTGTCCTCCAGGTACCGCGTTAGGTCAGCCACATCGACCGCTCCGTAATTGATGCTGGCTGACGGACGGACCGCCCTGTTCTCCCGCACATCCGCAATGCTCAAGCTCGGCGGTAGGGTCTGCCGAGCGTCACGCATCGCCGAGATAACCCCTTGCTTCTCGACGCAGGATCGCCTGAACACTACGAGTGGGTTCTGCTCCATGGAACGGCGCCGAATCATGTAGTCAGCGCGGCCCCAGCTACCAGAGAAGTCGCGCTTAGAGGCGGTGTTCCTGGGCACAACCATCTTGCAGGTTAAATGGAGCGTCTGTACAAAGCCGAAAAGCAACTGGCGTTGAACTGCAGCGTCGGATACATGACCGATCTCGCTGAATATCCGCGCGAGAAGGTATAGGTTTCTTCTGGTCCACAGATACTGGAACCCGTTTCCTCCAGCGTCGGAGATGAACTTGTGTCTGATCGACGGCGTCTCCGGGAACGTGTCTGTTGGGAACCAGAATGGGATATCCAGCGTGAGCATGGACCGCGCCTTCTCTCGGTCAGTGTCATCGGCTCGGAGCAATTCCCGTTCGCCCTCTTCGTCTTCGACCGCAACCTTGGCAACCGCCCCACCGTCCCATCGGTAGTTGTAGACTGTGCATGTCCCAGAGGGGGTCTCCCGCAGGTAGTGCTCCACGTATACGGGATCGTTCTCAATGCTATCCGCTATCGCGCGGAAGGCCGCACGGAATCCCTGCTCGTCGAACGGCGATGCGAGCACCTCAATAATGAACGACGTAAGCGGATTCAGAATCGAAAGCCAGAGCTCTTCGGCCAAGCTTCACGGCCTCGAATGCCGATATTGCACTACCAGCAAATGGATCAAGCACTGTCCCACCGGGAGGGCAGTACCGGTCGATGAACTGGCTCCAGATGTTGTGTGGCTTCTTGCCCCAGTACCTTCATCGCCGTGTACATCGGCGGCCGCTTCTCTTCGACAAGAGCGTAGTTGATGTCTGGTCGGCTGTCGGCGTTGCCGTCTGAGTCTTGAGACACGTGTCGCTTCCTGCCTGCGATAGTTGCCATTAAACTAGCACAGCCGCTGCCCGCGTGTCAACCGCCTTTGCTTCCGAGGGCGCAGGAGCGGAGCCGCAATCCGGGCCTGCGCAGGTGCCGCCACCGGCGGAACGCGACCAAGGTTTCGACCGATGGTCCCGGAAATCCGTTCCTGGACCATGTTTCGGGGAAGTCCGTTCCCCACCGCCGCCGCCGAACCGTTGAATCGCTGAATCGTTGAATCACTGAACCACTGAACCTGCTGAACCCGGCCTCTCGCCAAATCCCTTTTCGCGCTTTCTCCCTTTCGTGTTTTCGCGATGGGATTTCCCTTCCCCGACTTTTGACTTCGCACTTTCGACTTTGGACTGTTCGCCTCGCGTGAACAACATTTAACTGAAATACCCCACTCCGTTCTTCGAAAAAGGGGTCAGTTGTCGTCTTATAATCATGAGAGGCAAAAATCAACCGCGCCCTCCCACCCTATTGACCATTCAACATTCAACATTGACCATTGGGCCGCGCTGTCACATAACAGCCGCAGAATGTGTAACCATTCGCCAACCAGAGGGAAGAGAGCGGACCCGCCAACAAGTAAAATGCGCAAAACAGTTTCCCGCCACGCACGAACTGAGCGGGAGACTGTTTTGCCAGAATCCGAAAAACCCTTCGTGCGCAGCGATGCAAGACCGACCCGCGCCCGCACAAGATATGAAAGGAGCCTGTCCAACCTATGAAAATGGGCGGGGTTCGTACCCCGCCCACTGATAGCCGTTGACCGACGACCGACGACCGTTGACCGCCGCCCTAGTTCAGCTTCCTTACGTCTTCCACCCCCCGCACTCGGATGCGCGGCTTGAGCAGCGGGTCGAGTTCGAGGGCGCAGACGCCGACCACGCTTACGTAGTCGCCCTCGGCCACGCTGATCCCGCCGATCTGGGAGGTTACGACGCTGATTGCGCCGCACGCGGAGCCGTCGGTGATCGTGAAGCCGTTGTCATCGACCGAAAGCACCGTCCCGCACACCTTGACCAGCAGGCCGACGTTGTTGAGGCCCGCGCCTCCGGCCTTGCCGGCGGTGTAGGCGTTGAATGCCGACCCGCCCAGCGCCGAGTTGGTCACAAACAGCGCGCCGGGGATTCGAGCCGGGTCGGGTTCTGCCTCGGTGATGACCGCCGGGTCGAGAATCGCCCGCTCACCGAGCGCGTTGACGCCCACTGTCCCGCCAACCGTGACCAGTGCGCCCTGGCCGGGTCCGGGACCGAGCACCTGGATGCCTGAAGTGCGGTTGGATTCTTCGATGTAGAACCCGGCGTTGAAGCTCGCCGTCACGACCTTGCCGACAAGCCCGACCGGTGAACCGTCCGCGAGCGCCTTGGCGGCTGATATGGTTCCCGCGTCGGGGGCGAGCTGGATTCCGTCCGATGAACCAGGTGGGCTCGCCGCGCCCGCGCCGTTCACGGCCTTGACCGATATGAAGTAGGTGGTCCCGGCCGCCATTCCCGGGTCGGGAATGGATATGACCGCCTCGGCCTCGGCGCCGGCGGAGGTCCAGTCTACCACGTCCGCCGCTCCGGCCGACGTGCCGACCGCGTATTGATATTCGGCTATGCCGGAGTCCGGGTCGGTCGCGAACCAGGAGGCGTGCAGCCTGGTTGCGGAGCCGCTGTAGTCCCCGTCGTCACTGACCGCGGGCGCGTCGGGCGCGCTGGAGTCGAACTGGAACGTGAACAGCGTGTCCCATTCATCGGCGAAGTTGCCGGCGTTGTCCTTGGCGCGGACCCGCAGGTAGTATGTGCCCGTGTCGACCGCCGCGCCCGTGTAGGCTGCGGAGGTCTGATAGGTTCCGGCTTCGGCGCCTTCGTCGGTCCCGAAATAGACCTCATAGCCGGCGATGCCGGATGCGTCGGAAGCGCCGGACCAGGTGAACGCCGGGATGGAGTCCGTCGATTGCCACTCGCCGTTCGGCGCGCCGTGGATTTCGGTAACGGAGGTCGGGTTGGTGGGCGGCGTGTCGTCGAACGCATAAGGCCCCAGATCGAGCGTGCCGTTAGCCACGTCGCCGCCATTGTAGCCTTTGACGTGCAGGTAGTAACTGCCCGCCGACGCGGTGGTGATCAGCGCGCCGGAGTTCCAGGTGGATTCCGAGCCTGTCCAGGTGTGCGTGGGGCTGGAGTCCCACGCGCAGAGATACTTGGCGACTGTTCCCGCGCCGAAGCCTCCGACTGCGGTGAAAGTGAAGGTCGAGCTGCCACTTGCGTGATCGCAGGTGACGTTGGCGGCGCTCGGCGGGACGGACAGGGTCCAACCCGTGACGGGTGACGAAGGCAGGCTGTTGAGCGTGCCGTTGTAGGCGTGCATGTGCCTGGTGTAGGCCGTGTTGGGAACCAGCCCGGACTCGGCGATGTGGTTGGTGTTCATGCCGGCGGTGCCCTTCGCGGTCTGGGCATCGTCATGCAGGTCGAACCCGGCCTCGTTGTTGGAGTTGTCGGTGTAGTGCCAGTCGATGCTGGTCGTGGTAGCGGTCGGCGAGGTCATGGTCGGCGGGACCGGCGGCTGGGCGTAGAAGCCGAGGTCATCGAACCAACTGGCCTGGTTGATATTGTAGTTGTGGCCGAGATAGGTTCGGCTGATGCCGTAGGTGTTGGTCGCCGATGGCCGGTTCGTCGTGTACTTGAGCGCGTCATCGACGTAGAACTTCATGTCGCTGCTTCCGGTGTAGGGAAGAAACTCGATGCTGAACTTGTGCCAGCCCGCGCTTCTGGGCGCGACAGTTGTCCATACCCACGCGTTTCCAAGGCTGTAGATTCCCACGGAGTAGTTGGCGTAGGACGTGGCCGAGTAGGTGCCTATGTAGATGGAGAAGGCAAGGGTTGTCCCCGAATAGCCACGCAGATGGATTCCCTGCCTGCTGTTGTTGGAACTGGCGTTATCGTAGAACCATCCGTCGTAACGGCCGGCTGCAAACGGCCTGGGGAAGGACTTGTAGCTCCAGCAGCCGTTCTTGCCAGGGTCAGCGCCCGCTCCGACGGCGGTAACGGCGTTGCCCGAGCCGGAGAATGTGCCGTGGTTATGGCTTGTATCCCATCCGACGCCCCTCGTGGAGCCGTCGGCAACGACATCGGCGGTCCAGCCGTTGAGATTCGGGAAGCCGTCCTGGAAGACGGCAACGGTTCCGGGTTGGGTGCTGGCGGTGGCGGTATTGGAGGCGGCGGATACGTTGGCCGCCTGGTCGTAGGCCTTGACGTAGTAGCTGTAGCTGGTGTTCTGGGCCAGGCCGTTGTCGGCGTAGGTGGTCGAGGCCGTTCTGCCGACCTCGGCGCCGTTGCGGTAGATGATGTAGCCGGCAAGCCCGGAGCCTCCTGAGTCGGTGGAGCCCGTCCACGACAGGTCGATCTCAGAAGCCGATATGCTCGTCGCCGACAGACCGGATGGTGCGGTGGGCGGGGTGTTGTCGGTGGAGGTCAGGTTGAAGTTGTGAGTGGTGGTCTGGCCGGCGGTAACGGAGACGGAGTCGCCTACCGGAGCGAAGCCGGCCTTGGAGGCGGTGACCGTATAAGTGCCCGCGCCGATATTGGCAAACGTGTATGAACCGGCGCTGTCGGTGGTGGTCGATGGGCCGCCGGTAACGGCGACCGTCGCGCCCGCGAGGGCCTGGCTGTTGGCGGCGTTGCGGACGGTTCCGGTGATGTTGCCGTTGGTTGCGTTGACGGTGATCGTCCAGGTGATCTCGTCGCCAAACCAGGCGGCGCCTTCCTGCACGGGCTTATAGTGCTCGACGTAGGTGCCGGGCGAATCCGGGGCCTTGAGAATGAACGTGAACCTGCCGACTGCGCCCTGCGCGGTGCTGGACTGATCGACGTCGGTCGGACGGTTGGCGCCGATCCAGTTGGCCGAGTTATAGAACGGGCTGGAGCGGTCCTGCGGGCTGGATGTGCCGAGTCGAGTGTTGCTGTGCGTCCACGTGCCGGTGCCGGTGTTGGTATACTCGACCCAGGCGATGGCGGTGGTGCCGGCGGTCATGGTCGAAGGATATGATTGCGCGTGATAAGCGGCGGCCCATTGGGGCGTGGGCGGCGTGCCGGTGACCTGCTGGATGTAGTAGGCCCAGTCCCATCCCCCGCCCGGATCCCAGTGAGACCCGCCGCAGACGCAGTTGTTTATGTCAACGTGGCCGAGAATGCCGGGCGGACAGGTGTTGTGCTGCTTGGCGATGCCCCATCTGTTGCACACGTCGCGCGCCAGCAATGCGGAGGCGTTGTAGAGGCTCGCGGGATGGCTCGATGATCCGGCGTAACCCTCGTGCTCGATGCCGATGCAGTAGCTGTTGGCGCAGCCGACGTGCCAGGCGGTCTGCCATTCGTCCACGCACTGCCAGACACCACCGGCCTCGGAAACGACGTAGTTGGCGGAGACCTGGGCGTTGCAGTTCCTGAACCAGCTCAGCGCGCCGGACGCGGTGCCCTCGATGGTGTGCACGACGAGCGTGTTCTTGCTGTGAGTAGTGGTCGAGTAGTTGCAACTGGCGGCCGGATACCAGGTGGCGCCGGAGTAGCCGGTGACCGAGACGCGCGCCCCCGGCGGCTCGAGTGACGCAAGATCGACCGAGCCTATGCCCTGCGCGGCGAATGTGAAGCGCTCGCCGGACGTATTGACGCAATCGAGGCCGGCCTTAAGCTTCTCGTAGACCTCCATGGCGAACATCTTGGAGTAGTCGGGGTCGAGCGCGGCGTATTTGATGATCACGTTGAGCCAGGCGTCGAGGCCCTTGGTGCGGTCTACCTGCCACATCTTTGCGTAGGAGTCGAGTACCGGCTGCCGCGCCCATGATGTTGAGGTCGGCCTTGGTCTTGAGGTCGGACTCGGATACGCCGGTCAGCGCGGCGGCCTCGGCAAGCGAAGTGCCGCCGAGGTCGTTTGCGCGAAGCGCCATCACGCCGTAGCCGCCCTCGATGGTGGCGGCGTCGCCGCGATTCTCGAATGCGCTGCCGTAATGGGCGAGAGTGAGAAGCAGTGGCAATGGGACGTTATACTTCGCCGATGCGGCCTGGAAGACCGGTCCCAGTTGATATGACCAGGGCACGGTGTTGACGGCCGGCCCGTCGACGTCGGCAAACGCGGAGCCTGCCGGAATGAGCGATAGTAGGAGTATGAGACATGCAAACCGCCAGATACTCATTGTGAAGAACCCCCCTATGATGCGCAGTACGAAATGCGAGGCGAGCATGGTGTACTCGCAATGTACGTCGGTTTGCTCGAAATGTCAATCCGGTGTTTTACCGGTTTTTTGTCACTTTTGTGTCATCACAAGCTCGCAAGACCGTCTGTTCAGCTTGCTTTCTTGAGTGCGTCGAGGGTGTAGACGGTGTTGGCGGCGGCGGATCGGCCCTGGTTGAGGGCGTGGTGGGCGGAGTTGATGAGTTCGTCGGGGGTCTCGCCGTGCTCCGGGAAGCTCGATATGCCGACGGTTACGGAAAGCGGCGCGCCGTCGAGCCAGACCGACGTTGCGAGCGCATGCAGCCGTTCGATGACTTCGTGGGCGCTGCGGGCGTCGGTTTCGGGAAGGACCAGCGCGAGCCGGCCGGGCGCATAGCGGGCGATGAGGTCGTATTCGCGCAGCGCGGACTTGAGCCTGGCGCCGATGTCGGCGAGCGCGGTGTTGACGGCGTTGACGCCGGCGCGCTGCTCCAGCTTCTGATACGCATCGACGTCGAAGACCGCCACCGCGATCGGCGAGCGGGCGCGGCGGGAACGGTTGATCTCGCGCTGGAGGAACATCGTCAGATAGCGCCGGCTGGCCATGCCGGTGGCCTGGTCTACGTAGATGCCTGATTGGTTGTCGTCGGAAGGCTCGAGCTGGGTGAGAGATTGGACGTCGGGCAGGGGTTTTTCGCGGGGTTCGTAGAGAGCGATCTCTTTGACGACCTGCCTGAAGCCCAGGACGAGGCTGGGGGCGATTACCAGGACCGCCATGAGCATGCCGAGCAAGCGGTACCTGATGTCCGGGGTCAGGACTGTATACCAGGCGAGTATGAGTCCCGATGCCCACGACGCGACCATCACCAGACGCGCGAGTGAACAAGAAGCTCTGCGCCCCGGCTTTTCGCCCTGGTTGTTTGCGGCTTTCCGTGCCATGGTTACACCCTTCCTGGATGTTGAGGCCAGTCCAACTGGTCTGAAGGACCCCACCCCAACCCTCCCCGCAGCGGGGAGGGGGTTCTGCAGGTGTTCAGCGCAGCTTCCTGCTGCTGGGCCTACACTTTGTATATACCGCACAACCGAAACATATTGAGAGATCATTCACACGACAACAGGGCTTGCGGTCGATCTCCCAGCAATTGAGGCCATCTCTGAACCCGCGACAGCTCATATAAAGACTTGCCGGACAGCCGCGGGCAACAACGCAAAGGTTCGCCATATTGCCCACCTCCTTGAGTCCCGTCCGCCCGTTCGATTTGAGAGACGGCCAGCGCGCTGGTCGCCGTTTGGAGACGCCTCCTACGCTGCCAGACGGCGCTGTTTGCGCGAGCGTTTGTCTCGATACATGGCGGCGTCGGCCCGGGCCAGAAGCGATGTCGCATCGACAGCCTCGGTCGGATAGGACGCCGCTCCCACGCTTGCGCCGAAGCCCGGCACGCCTTCGACGTGCGTTCCCGCGTAGGCCGCGACGGCAATCTGTATGCGTTCGGCTGTCTGCCAGGCTTCGTCGGAATCCGTGCCCGGCAGCACCATAACGAACTCGTCGCCGCCGTTGCGCACGATCACGTCGTAGTCGCGCAGCTCGCGGCGGAACACGTCGGCTACCTCACGAAGGACCTCGTCGCCGGCTTTGTGACCGAGCAGGTCGTTGACGGCCTTGAAGTTGTCCAGGTCGATTCCGAGCACCGAGAGCGGCTCGCCGAGCCGTCCGCACCGGCTCAGCTCACGCTCGAGGCAGTGTCGCAGGAAGCGGCCGTTGCGAAGGTTGGTGAGAGGGTCGCGGAGGGCGCAGTCGCGCGCGTCCTCGAACGCCCTGGCGTTCTGGAGCGCGAGACCGGCCTCGTGAGCGACGAAAGAGAGTATTCTGACCTCGTCGTGCGTGAACGCGCGCGAGGAGACATCGTAGACGTTGATCGTGCCCAAAAGCTCGCCGTAGCTTGTGATCGGGGCGACCACGCAGGACTTGAAGTCGAGGGCGGCCCCGTATCCGACCCCCCCTGGCCCCCCCGCAGCGGGGGGGAAGTCCGGGATCGCCCCTGGCCTCCCTGCAGCGGGGGGGAAGTCTCGGATCGTCCCTGGCCCGCCCGCAGCGGGGGGGAAGTCCCGGACCGCCCCTGGTGCCTCCGCAGCGGGGGGGAAGTCCCGGATCGCCCCCGGCCTCCCCGCAGCGGGGGGGAAAACGTCGTTGGGGTCGAAGTTGCCCAGGCGCGGCTCCATGTGCGCGGCGGCCTTGCCCGTCGTGCCCCTGCCGCATCGAGCGCGGGCGCCTATGAGGACATCCTCGAACCGGCCGGCGGCGGCCTTGGCGGTCAGGCTCTTGGGATGGTCGCGATCGGCGACGAACACGACGCAGGTCGATGCCTGAAGCAGCCTGCGGGTGCGGTTGGCCAGCAGCGCGAGCACCTCTTCCATTTCGAGCGTGCTGGACAAGGTCTGGGCGATATCGAATAGGGAAATGAGTTCTCTGTTTGCCTGGGCGATGCTGTCGATGGCAGCGCACCCCCTCGTATCACCCCCCGCGTGGGAGGGATATGAGGGGGGCGCGCAGTCGGCGTCGCGAATCCGGGCGTCGATTGCCTGTATTTGGGGCTCGACCGCCAGGAACGCCTCGACTACGTCCGGGTCGAAGGCGGCGCCGGATAGACCGTGGATGTGCTCTATTGCCTCGGAGTGCGACCAGCCCTCGCGATAGCTGCGATCCGAGACCAGTGCGTCGTAGACGACCGCGACCGCGATCATGCGCGAGCCAAGCGGGATGCGGCCGCCCGCGAGATGATCGGGATAGCCGCTGCCGTCGTGCTTTTCATGGTGGTGCAGGACCATCTCGATGATGTCGTCGGGCAGGCCGGACTCCTTCAGAAGCCTCGCGCCGATGGCCGCATGGTTTCGCATCTTGGCGAACTCCTCCGCGTCCAGCGGGCCGGGCTTGAGCAGGATGTAGTCCGGAACTCCGAGCTTGCCGACATCGCGGACCAGAGCCGCGAGCCTGATCCGGCCGATCTCGGCCTCGCTTAGCGCAAGCTCTCGCGCGAGGAGTTCGCAGATCTGGGGGACGCGGTTTGAATGAGGATGAATGTATGAGTCCTTTGCACCAACCGCCGCCGCCAATGCCTCCGCCGCGGCGCGGTAGGCTTGGGGGAGGTCCTCGTGGGGTTCGAAGGCATGTTCGGCGCGAGAAGCGAGCGCCGAACGATCATGCGCCGGACGGTCAGTCAGGATGCGGTAGGCTACGTAGGGCCAGGGAGCGGCCAGCATCAGGTCCCAGACGCCCCATCGACCGTGCGCCTGCGCATAGGCGCCCAGCACGACGATGGCGGACGCCGCGAGGCCGGCTGCCAGAGTCCATATTGTGCGCCCTAGTGCCATGAGTCCCACTCCTCGAAGTCCGAGGTCCGAGGTCCGAAGTCCGAGGTCCGAACCGTCGGAGCACGCTTCGCCCTCACCCCGACCCTCCCCGCAGCGGGGAGGGAGCGTCAGTGGGTGGCGGGGATGGGCTTGTCCGCGCCGATATCGGCCAGATCCTCGATGATAAAGAATAGCTGCTCGGCGGTCTTGTTTGCCGAGCGGGTGCCGGCATGCGGCGGGTCGCACTGCGATCCAGTCTTCCCGGGCCAACCGACAAGTCGATCTTCACGAGCGCCGTAGAAAGTCCAGAACATATCGAACCCCCGAAATGCAAAAATGCCAGGCTGCCGTAGTTAACCACGCCTTCCCGTCCGCTTCCTGCAGCCCACAAAATCGACTACGGACGGAAAGAGCGCATTATCTTCGGCAGCCTGGCTAACATGTCCCCTACGGGGATTTAGTCCCAGCGGCTTTGCGTCCCCCGGTTTCCCGAGGTTTGCCTTTGTCGGTCTAACTGCGCATCAAGTTGTTTCATTGAGGTTATGCCATCCGGCTGAGCCGGAGATACCTGAAGATACTACCAGTTCTTCCGATAATCCGGTTAGAACCGTCCTGACGGCGCGCCCTCTCCCACGAGAGGGAGCGGGTGGATGCTGAAACGAGTTCAGCATGACACCGTTGGACTGCCAGGCGGCTGGAGGTCATAAGTTGAAGTCAATAAGTATCAGGATGATCGCGTTAGTAGTGGTCGCCGGGCTTGGGCTCGCGGCGGCGGTGTGGGTCGGCGCCGGGACGACCGGAATCGTGTCCGGAACAGTGTCTGGCGATGACGGCAAGCCGATATCGGGGGCCAACGTGGCAGTCAGCGGCACGAAGCTCACCACGGTCACCGACTCAAACGGCTACTTCGTCATCACCAACGTCCCGCCGGGCGACTACACCGTGACCGCGGAGATGGTGGGGTTTGCCAAGGGCAGTGTCGAGCGGGTGCAGGTGACGATGGACTCGACGGCCAAGGTCGATTTCGCGATGAAGCAGGAAGCGATCCAGGAATCGACCGCGGTGGTCACTCGTCCCAGGCCCATGATCGCGGCGGACCAGACCAATACGCTCAACCTCGTCTCCGCGGGCCAGGAGACCCTGACTCGCACCGACCCGCTGTCGGTTAATACCGTTCCCGGCGTGCTGAGCGCGCTTCCGGGCACCAACGTGGAGCCCAACGGCAGCGGCCTGCCTCACGTTCGCGGCAGTCGGTCGGACCAGATCGGCTACTACATCGAGGGCATCCCGATCACCGATCCCAACCTGGGCACGTTCTCAGACAACCTGTTCACGACAGGTGTGGGCAAGTTCCAGGTGTATACGGGCGGGTTCGGCGCGGAGTACGGCAATGCGCTGGGCTGCGTCCTCAACGAAGTGAAGAAGACCGGCGACAGCAGCAGCGGTTTCCGCCTGAACAGCTTCGGCGGCGACGGGGCGTATAAGAGCGCGGGCACCGAGATCGGCGGCAGCACCCCCGGTTTCAGCTTCTTCGGCAGCGCAATCCTGCAGTCCAACGACGTGAGCGGCTCGCCGTGGCTGATCGCGCAGTCCTACTCGGACGCGGCCGCGAAGCTGGTATTCCCGTGGAAGAACGATACACTCACGATCCTCGGTCTCCAGGGCGCGCTGCAAGGCGACCTGGGCGGGGCGTTCTATCCGGCGCCGGGCGACTTCGTGCGGCAGCGCTACGTGATCGCCGGCGTGGACTGGAGCCACAGCTACGGGCCTGAGTCGTTCCTGACGGTTCGGCCCTACTACATCCACTGCAGGCTGACCCAGCCGATGATGAACAACTACGGCATGTTACATGGACAGCTCGTCGGATCAGAGCGGGCTGGTTGTCGGCTACACCAATCAGATCAACGACAGGCAGCTCGTCAAGTTCGGCGGATCGGTGCTGTGGAGCGATAACAACAACTACACCGACGTGGGCATACCGTGGTCGGAGTCCAACGTCAATACCGCCCAGTCGGCGCTGTATGCCGAGGAGCAGCTCAAGGTGGGAAGCCGCGTTACGCTGAACGCGGGCGCGCGGTTCGATAATATCACCTATGATCGCCAGACATCGTCGGACTCGACCACGTCGAGCCTGACTCCGAGATTCGGGGTGAGCTACGCGCCGGACTCGCGGACGGCGTGGAAGGCCAACTGGGGCATGTATTCCAAGTTCGTGCCGGCCGACAGCGTGGAGACGTCGTATTTTGGTGCGGCCCCATCGGACATCGGCGAGGCCGACGCCCAGCAGAGCACCACCGGAGAGATCTCGTTTGAGAGACAGGTCAGCGATTCCGTCGCCCTGCGCATCACCCCGTTCTTCTCCAACTTCCGCCATCTGGGCGATTTCGTGGACATCGGCGGCGGCGTGACGCAATACCGGACGATCGGTCGTGGGGAAGCGCGCGGCGTAGAGTTCTACGCGCGCAAGAAGATGACGGAGAACTGGCAGGGGTGGTTGTCATACACCTATCAGACCGTCAAGGCGGGCGATCCGCCCGGGCTGATGGACTACACGACGTGGGACCAGCGGCATTCACTGGCCGTGGTGGCCGACTACAAGAAGGGCATCTGGGGTCAGACGCTGCGGACCGACTTCGGCAGCGGGCGTCAGGACGATTCCGCTCCTGCGGGCGTTGCGCGCCACGCGAACCCCTACGCGATGTTCACCTACACCCTGAGCGCGGACGTATCGAAGGCCGGCGATACGGTGACGCTGAGTGTGTTCAACATCTTCAACAACCGCCAGGCGGCGCAGTATACGTATATGTTCGGCCCGCGCACCGGTTACTCTATCGTTCCGGAGCGGTGCGTGAGCGTGGGGTTCAACAGGGGCTTTTAGTCGAGGTTCGGAGTTCGAGGTTCGAAGTTCGAACCGGTTTCAGCAAGCAAGCACCAGAACAGGCGAAGGCGGGCGGAGGAGAGATCCTCCGCCCGCCGGCTGTACGTGGATGCCAAGAGGAGTTCAGGATGGCTATGCGTGCTCGGGCCGGTCTCTCCGACCCCTCCCCAACCCTCCCCTCCGAGGGGAGCGAGGTGTCGAGCACGCGTCGGGATCAGAGGCCGGCCAACCCGCGCTGCCGGCCGAGCGTACCGACGGCGGCAACCGTCCTGCGGACGACGGGGTTGTCCGGGGCGATGCGGTTGGCGCGGTCGGCATAGCGGATGGCCTGGGGGAGATTGCCCGCGTCGAGGGCCATCTTGGTGAGGTTGCAGAGGGCGTCGGCGCAGTCCTTGTCGGCGCGCAATGCCTCGATGAACTGCTCGTGAGCGAGGTCGAGCTTGCCCTGCATGCCGTAGGCGGTGCCGAGCCTGTTGCGGATCTGGGCGATGGTCTTGGCGTGGATCATGGCCATCTTGGGGTCGAGCTCGAGGGCCTTGCGGTAGTGGTAGATCGCGTCGTCGAGGCGGCGGTCGGCAAAGAACTTGTCGCCGAGGTCCTTGTGCGCGAGGAGGAGGTTGTGGCTGGCGATGCGGTTGTGGCGGGTTACGTTGACGGCGTGCGTGAAGAATGTGATGTTGTCGCTCCAGAAAAGGGTCTGGGAGTAGGCGCGGACCGACAGCGGAGCGATGACAGCCGCCGCGAGGAGTGCGAGAATGGGTGTGCGCGCTTTGGTCTGGGGGATCAGGTCGGAGATGGTCCAGACGATGATGATGAAGACGCCGATCAGGGTGATGTAGGTGTAGCGGTCCGCCATCGCCTGCTGGCCGACCTGCACGATGCCGATGACCGGGATCAGCGTGATCACATACCAGAGCCAGCCGACGGTGAGATAGGGGCGGCGTCGCGCGGCGCGGATTGCGGCTGCGGTGACCGCCGCGAGGGCTATCGCGGCGGTTACGACCTGCCACGCGGGGATCGATCTGCCGGGGTGAGGGTAGAGGCTTGCGAGATCGACCGGCCAGACCATCTTGCCCAGATACGCAGTGTAACTCACGACCGCGTTTGCGAGCCGGACACCGATCGGGTAGGCGTCGAGCGTGCCAACCGCGCCGCCATGCTTCTGGGCGAGATACGTGGTGACGCATATCGCGGCGGAGAGGGCGAAGAAGGGCAGCTTCTCGCGCAGAAGAGGGAACAGGGAACAGGGAACAGGGAACTGAGGGGAAGTGGCCGGCTGGTTGCGTTTGCCACTTTTGACTTTCGACTTTTGACTTTCGACTGTCCTTCGCAGGGGCCAGAAGTCGAGGAGAAGCATGACGATAGGCAGCGTCACGAGCATGGACTTGGACATGAGGCCGAGGGCGAAGAGGGCGACCACGGCTATGTAGCGTCCTCTTGAAGGCTTCCTGACGTACCAGACGTAGGCGGAGAGGGTCAGCAGGAGGAGGAACGTGCTCGAGTACGTCCTTGCGCTCGGAGACCCACGCGACCGACTCGACATGCAGCGGGTGGATCGCGAACAGCGCCGCCACCATCGCGCTGCGCCAGCGCATGCCGGTGAGCGCGTTCAACAGGGCGAAGAGCACCAGCGTGTTGAGTATGTGCAGGATCAGGTTCGTGCGGTGGTAGAGCGGCGGGGTTCGCGCCGCCGTCGAGCATGAGCGAAATCCAGGTGAGCGGGACCCAGTTGGCGTCCTGGGTGAATGTGAATGCGTAGCGGATGTTGGGCAGCGTCAGACCGGCCTTGACGTGGCTGTTGGTGATCACGTAGACGCCGTCGTCGTAGTTGACGAAGCCGAAGCGCGTCACGCGCGAGTAGACCGCCGCAGTTATCGCGACTAGGAAGAGGTAGATATACCAGTTGCGCCTGATGTTGGCTGCCATTGGTTCTATGATAGCACAGGTCCCGGGTGATGGGACGGATGGGACGAATAGGGCGTATGGACCGTTCGTCGATACGCTGTTGGGCGGCGAAGGACCTCCCCCTAACCGGGGGATGCGAGTTGCTCGGCCTGGGCGCAGGTGGGGATGCCGGCGCGGCCGCCGAGTCGGGTGCATTTGAGGGCGGCGACTGCTGAGGCGAATCGGGCGCAGCGGCGGGGGTCCCAGCCCTGGGCGAGGCCGAAGGAGAATGCGCCGTGGAAGACGTCGCCGGCGCCGGTGGTGTCTACGACCCCCGGCGGATTGGGAGGGGTGAAGGCCGGCTGATGGAATTCGTCGCCGTCGGAGGTTGCGAACCAGGAGCCGCGGTCGCCGCAGGTGACGCCGGCTATACGCCGCGGGACTACAAGCCCCGCGCCAGCATCCAGCAGGCTCTTCGCGGAGACGGCGGGGTCGGCGATGCCGGTGAAGTCGGTGGCGAAGGCGTGGGAGGTGATCAGGGACATCGGCGTGGGGGAGGAGCGGTTCGACTTCGGGGGCGTAGGTGCCGGCGTCCATCGCTACGATCGCCGCCCGCCTGATGCGCCCAGCGGGCCGCCTGGATTGCGGCGGGCGACTTCGTGCCGGTCGATGTGGAGGACCTTGCAGGAGGTGATGAAGTCGCGGTCGAGGGCGGCGGGATCGAGCGGCGGGACGTCCGAGCGGGTCCACAGGATCGTGCGCTTGCCGGTCGCCTTGTCCACCATTATGAACGAGAACTGCGAGCTTGCGCCCGGCACGCGGACGACGTGGGACATGTCCACGTTCTCCTCTGCGAGCTCGTGCACGGTGAAGTCGCCGAGGTCGTCGTCTCCTACCGCGCCGATGAAGGCGGCCCTCGCGCCGAGGCGGGCGGCGGCGACCATGGCGGTCGCGGTCACGCCCCCGCCCTGGCGGGTGAACTGCTCTATGACGAGCTTGGTGTCTATCTCGGGCATGTGCGGGACGATGCCGAGGTAGTCAACTGCCGAGTATCCGAGTCCGATGATGTCGAAGTCGTGAACCATTAGTTATCAGTTCACAGTTGCCAGCTATCAGCCGCCTCACCGCCGGCGCAGAATGCTTCGGGGCGCTAAACAGCGAGCCGCCGAAGCATCTGCCCTTGGGCTCAGCTACTCGTCAAGTAACCCGTGTCGCAGGCCCATTGGCAGCGGCTGCGGGCGGGCGCAGGTGCTTTCAAGGTTGATGTGCCTGCCTGCGTCGGAGGCGTCGTGGAAGGCGTGCATGATGTCGAGCACGTGATAGGCGAGCTCGCCGGAGGCCCGGTGCGGACGGCCTGATCGCAATGCATAGGCCATGTCCGCGACGCCGATCCCGCGAGCGTTCTCGGGGTAGCCGTGAGTGAGCGGGACCTCGTTCCAATCCCCGCTGCGGACGCTTCACGCGCACCGGGCCGCCGAAGCCGTTCGGGTCGGGCACGCTGAGTGTGCCTTCCGTGCCGTAGATCTCGATCCGGGGCAGCTCAGCCGCCCAGACGTCGAAGCTGGTGATGATCGTGCCGACCGCGCCGTTGGCGAAGTCCATCATGCCGGCGACGTGCGTGGGGACGTCCACCGTGACCACCGTGCCCGAACTTGGGCTCGCTGGTGATGGTGCGCTCGGGGAAGGTGATCCGGGTCGAGCCGGTGACGCGCTTGCGCCGGGCCCATCAGAGCGACCAGGGCGGTCAGGTAGTACGGGCCCATGTCGAACATCGGGCCGCCGCCGGCCTTGTAGTAGAACTCGGGGTCGGGGTGCCAGCTCTCGTGGCCGTGGCAGGTCATGAAGGCCGTCGCGCCGATGGGCTCGCCGATCCAGCCGTCGTCGATGAGCTTGCGGCAGGTCTGGATGCCGCCGCCCATGAACGTGTCCGGCGCGCAGCCGACGCGGCAGGTCTTTGGCGCGCGCCAGCGCGAGCACTTCTTGCCGTCCTCGCGGGTGATGGCGAGCGGTTTCTCGTTGTGGACGCACTTGCCCGCCTCCAGGCCGCCAGCGCGACCGAGGCATGGGCGATGGGGATCGTCAGGTTCATCACGATCTGAATGTCGGGGTCGGCCAAGAGCTCCGCGGGCGAGGCGTAGGCTTTGCAGCCGTGTTCCTCGGCTTTTGCTCTGGCGCGCTCGGGGAGCAGGTCGGCGCAGCCGACTATATCCAGGATGTCGAATGTCTTGCCGGCCTGGAAGTAGATGCCGGATATATTGCCACAACCTATGATTCCGACCTTGGTGGGTGTCATTTGTGCGGTTCTCCTGTATTCCTTCGATTGAAATCGAGGCTACGCAAACGAAGTCCACCTTCGTGGACTGGGACTGTAGTCAATGGCCCAGCTACCTCGCTGCCCAGATCATGCCGCGCTTGAGGATCTCGAGGACTTCGGGGACGTCGAAGTCGGCGGCGTTGTGTCCCAGTGACGAGTAGAAGACCCGGCCCTCGCCGTATTTGCGCTTCCAGACCGCGGGCATGATGCAGCCCCTGACCCAGGGCGCTTCGTCGTTGTGACCGAGGATCGAGACGGCGAGAGTTTCGTTGGACGGGTCCACGTGCATGTAGTACTGCTCGGAGTGCATCTTGAAGTCCGAGAGGCCGCGGATGATGGGGTCGTCGGTGTAGCTGAGGAGCTTGACCTCGTAATCGACCATCCCGCCGGGGTGCGCGACCCACTGCCCTCCGACCAGGAACTGGTAGCCGGTGTTGGAGCGGAACGCGTCGCCCGCGCCGCCATGCCAGCCCGCGAATCCGACGCCGCTGCGCACGGCCTGCTCCATCCCGCCCCACTGCTCGCCGGTGATGTCGGCCATGGTGAAGCACGGAACGATCAGGTCGTAGGTCTTGACCTTGTCGGCATCGACAAACGCGTCGAGCGTATCAACGACTTCAACATCGAAGCCTGCCTCCGCGAGCGCCGCGGAAGCTTTCTCGGTGGTCTGCTGCGGCTCGTGACCGCCCCATCCACCCCAGGCAAACAGAGCTTTCTTCATTGCGATCTCCCTTTGGCTAGGTAACTCCGTATAGGGTAGCATCCGAGGCGGGAGAATGCAACGGGGGAGTCGAAAGTCCAAAGTCGAAAGTCGAAAGTGGGGCCGCGGCTGGTCAGGTTAGCAGTTGTTTCGCTTTCCTGAGCGCCTGGCCGCGGTGGGAGATGGCGTTCTTGTCGGATGGGGTGAGCTCGGCCATGTGCTTGCCGAGGCGTGGCACGTAGAAGATCGGGGTCGTAGCCGAAGCCGTTTGTGCCTTTGGGTTCGTGGGCGATGGTGCCGTCGATTGTGCCTTCGCAGGTGCGGACCGAATGACCCCCCCAGCCCCCTCGCCGCGGGGGGGAGTTGGTTCGGCGATGGCGATGGCGCAGCGGAAGCGGGCGGTGCGTTGGCCGTCGGGGACATTCGCTCATCAGATCGAGAAGCTTGGCGTTGCGCTCGGGGTCGGTGGGGGCGAATCGGCTGGAGAGCACGCCGGGAGCGCCGTCGAGGGCGTCTACTTCGAGGCCGGAGTCGTCAGCCAGCGTCAGTTCGCCGGTGAAGTCGGCGTAGGCGGTCGCCTTGAGGATCGCGTTTTCGATGAAGGTGGAGCCGGTTTCCTCGATATCGGGGGCGCCGGCGTAGTCGGCCAGCGAGACGATCTCGTAGGGGATGCCGCTTAATACCTGCGCCATCTCGCGTGCTTTGCCGGGGTTCTTTGTGGCGATGACGAGTTTTCTCATCGATGTTCGATGTACGGGGTTCGAGGTTCGATCTGTGTCCTGCTCAGCGGGTGCATAGTCGACGGGCTTTCACCCTCACCCCAGCCCTCTCCCTCAAGGGAGAGGGAGCACGCTGCGCGCCGGACCCCACCCCAGCCCTCCCCACCGTGGGGAGGGGGTTTCGGACCCCACCCCAAACCTCCCCGCCGCGGGGAGGGAGTGTTAGAGCACATCGGCGAGGGTGGTTTTGACGGTGGCGATCAGCTCCTCGATGCCCTTCTGCGCCAGGTCGAGCAGGTTATTGAAGCGATTGCGCGTGAACGGCGCGCCCTCGGCCGTGGTCTGGATCTCGACAATGCGCTTGGCCGAGGTCATTATCACGTTCATATCGACCTGGGCGTTGGAGTCCTCTTTGTAGTTGAGGTCCAGCAGCTCCTCGCCCATCACCACGCCGACGCTTATCGCGGCCAGCAGGTCCGAGAACGGCATCTTCTTCGCCCAGCCCTGCTTCTTCATCTCGGCGCACGCGTCCACGAACGCCACGAACGCGCCCGTGATCGAGGCCGTGCGGGTGCCGCCATCGGCCTGCAGCACGTCGCAATCGAGCCAGACCGTGCGCTCGCCGAAGCCGTTGAGGTCGGTGACGGAGCGGATGCGCTCGGCCCACCAGCCTCTGGATCTCCTGGCTGCGGCCGTTGACGTGCCCCTTGGAGGCGTCGCGCTGGGTGCGGGTCTCGCAGGAGCGCGGCAGCATGCCGTACTCGGCCGTCACCCAGCCCTGGCCGGAGCCCTTGAGAAACGGCGGCACCTTTTCCTCGATCGAGGCCGTGCAGATGACCTTGGTGTCGCCCATCTCGATCAGGCAACTGCCCTCGGGGTACTTCATGAAGTTTCGGGTTATCTTGACCGGCCTGAGTTGGTCAGGCGCTCGGCCGTCGAGTCGGATCATGTTAGCCCTCAGTCGTCAGTTATCAGTTCTCAGTATCGCTGCGTCGTGACTGACGACTGATAGCTGAGGACTGATGACTGCTTTCTCTACTCGGTCTATGCTCCTGCCCAGGAATGCGCTTCCGAGCGTTGCGAAGGCGGACGAGTCGCCGCTGGCGAAGAACTCGTGCGGCGAGTCGAGCGCCCCGCTGAGCAGACCGCGCTCAAGTAGAGTGTTAGCAAGAACACGCGCAGTTTCCTCCGCGGGATCGATTATCTTCACGCCGTCGCCCGCGGCGGCCTCGATGGCGCGCCGTACGAACGGGTAGTGAGTGCAGCCGAGAATGATCGCGCCGCAGCCCTGGGCGAGCAGGGGTTCGACGTAGGTTCGAGCCGCCTCCTCGGCTTGTTCGCTGTCGGCAAGGCCGGATTCGATCAAAGGGACGAACCTGGGACATGCCTGGCCTATCACGCGGGCCGATGGATCGAATCGCAGCGACCGCGCGGACGTAGGCCTCGCTGCGGATGGTGCCGGTGGTGGCGAGCACGCCTATGGGCGCGCCGTTGGCGATTCCGGCGGCCGCCATTGCGCCGGGCTCGATGACGCCGATGATCGGGATGTCAGGATACGCCTGGCGGGCGGCGTCCAGCGCGACCGCGCTGGACATGTTGCAGGCCATCACGACCGCCTTGGCGCCCCTTTCGATCAGAAACCCGGTGATGCCGAGCGCGAACTCACGGATCTGATCGAGCGGCCGCTCGCCGTAGGGGACGTGCGCGGTGTCGGCGAAGTAGAGGATCCGTTCGCTGGGGAGCCGGTCGATGACGCGGCGCGCCACGCTGAGCCCGCCGAGGCCGGAGTCGAACATGCCAATCGGGTATGTTTCGGGATTTTGGCCCTGCACGATCTCCGGCTCGTCACTTCGTTTCCGGCCTAGAGCAGCGTCTGACTGCCCTGCACATCCGAAATCCCGAAACAGCGCGTTATGATCTGTCACCTTATGCTGCCGGGTCGAAGGAGGGTGGAGTCGGCTTTGACGGGTTCCGTGAGGTCCAGGTGTCCACCCAGCGTATCGACCGGTTTCCCTTCCACCAGTATGCGTACACTCTGTACATTCCCACTACTGTTAGAAACGACTGTGTGGACGATAGCGTTTACCGTGAGCGCTTCCTGGTCGGAGCCTCCGGAGAAGTTCTCTACAAGCTCGCCGCTGAAGTTGAGCGTCGCGACGCCCTTGTCGTCTATCTCGATCGGATCAAGCAGCCCGGTACCGGCGGGGATGAGGCCGCCCACCAGGCCTTCCTCCTTATTGGTCTGGAGCAGGCAATTGACCGCCGCATCGAGTATGCCGCCTTCCTGGCGCGTAGTTCTGGTCACGCGAGAGAGGTGGAAGCCCTTGGGGTCCTGCTTGGGCACGTAGATGTAGACACTGCGCTGCGCGACCACAGGCTTTGGGGTGACCGTGACAATGGGCTTGGTCCTGGGCGGAGTCGGGTTCATCTGCAGCTTGCCGGTGAGGTAGAGCCCGCCGGCAGTGGCTCCCGCGACCAGGAATACCCCCAGTAGGAACAGCCAGCCGATGCCGGATTTCTTCTTTCGTTTTGCCATCGTTTTCCTCGTGGATGCCGAAACAAGTTCAGCATGACACTGTTGTGCAGTCCATCGGAACTGGATGCTGAAACAAGTTCAGCATGACACGGGTGTCTACTCTATCGGTGATCCTTCTACGTATGCTTTCAGGCCGGCGATGATTCCCGCGGCCAGCTTGGCGCGATAGCCGGCATCCAGCAGCTTCGCGCGGTCGGATTTGTTATTGAGATAGCCGCATTCCAGCAGGATGCCGGGAACGCCGGTGCCGGAGAGCCTTCTGAGCACGCCCAAGCCGATCTCAGCGATCTTGCGGTCGCTGCGGGGATGCCTATCGCACATGCCGGTGAACTTGCACACGCCGTCGTGGACGGCAAACGCCAGCAGCTTGGGACTGGGCTCCTCCATGTGATAGTAAGTCTCGATGCCGCTCGCGCTGTTCGGCACGGGATTCGAGTTGCAGTGCAGGGATATGAAGAAATCGGCTCCGCACTTGAGCGCGATCTCGGATCGAGCGGCCAGGGGCATGTCGGTCTGGAGGTCGCCGTCGCGGGTCATCTCTACCCTTGCCCCGAGTCCGCTGAGCGCCGTTGCGAGGTCTCTGGCCAACTGCAGGTTGAGGTCCTTTTCCTTCACTCCGCTGGCCTGGGCGCCGTTGTCCCTATAGCGGCCGTTCTTGAGGCCGCCGTGGCCCGGGATCGATTACGATGAGCTTGTCGGCGAGTGTCCCGCCCGACTTGTCCGGCGGGTGCACGTAGACCATGACCTGCGTGTCGCGGACCTCGATCGCGTAGACCAGCGGGCGGGAGAGCTTCAGAGTCAGCCGGGCGCCCGAGGCGGTCCTCGAGAGATCCGCGTCGCATGACGAGGCCATTCCAGTGATCGTGCAGTTGTCGTCCAGCTTCGCCTTGGGCAGGTCGATGGTTATCCGCGGCGGGCTGACCGATAGTGCGCTGGTCGCGGCCGCCTTGCCCGTGGTGGAGATGACCAGGTTGAACGAGTCCGCGTCCACGCTCTGGATGGTCACGTTTTCGATCGTGTATGTCGCCGCTGCTGGGGCTGTCGCAGTGGTGAGCGGCGGGGGCGCGGGAACGAGGCCGTCGCCGACTCTGAGCGATATCTCCGTGGCGGCCTCGGTGGTCTCGAGCTTACAGCCGGTCGGCTTATTGAGATCGAGCACGACACGCGCGGTGGTGGGGTTGAACTGGCCGAGCCGGGCCTTGGCGACGGTCTCGGTGCCGATGTAGACCTCCCTGGCTTCGGAGGCGAGCTTCGTGTTGAAAACGTCGACTACGATCTTGCCGTCCCAGATCTTCGCGCTCGCGCGGACCGGGAAGGAGCAGTTGACGGTGAGTATGTCGTTGTCGAACTGGACCGAATCGAGGTGCGCGAGAAGGGTGAGCGTGCGTCTGGCCGCGTCCCATTTCTGCTCGCCGCCGATGAGCGCGATCAGCTTGTCCACCGGGACCATGCGCGTGCCGTTGACATCCACCGTCCTGATCGTGCCCGTGTTGCCGCTGGCTCCGGATACGATCAGGGTCTGGCCGTCGGACGACGTGACGCAGCTCGCGCCGAGAAGCTGTATGAGATAGGGTGGGGCTAGCACTCCGGCTCCGTCGTGGACCGGGGCAGGTGAGAGGGGAGCCTCGCTGGTGCCGATCAGAATCCTGGCCGGAACCGTTTCGGCCCGAGCGAGCGAGACGACTGCCAGGCAGACGCCGATGAGCGAGAGGTAGCGTATGACCTTTCTCATCCAACTCCATCCGTGGGCGATAAGGTAATTCTACTAGGAGGAGACGGGAAATGCAAATGGCGGTTGCGGCTATCAGCCGGACGGATTGTAGTTGCAGCTGTTGTGGCATTCTGAGCGCAGCGAGGAATCCGGGAGATGTCCTCGCTGACGCTCAGATTGACGTGGTCCCTGACGGGACTACAACGGATACGAGGTTGCCGAGAGGCCGTCGTTGACGTAGTCGATTCGGACCCTGACGTTCTTGACCCCGTCCATGACGGGCAGGTCGAACGAAAACGGCGGGCTCTGCTTGGATTGGCTGCAAAGCTCGGCGTTGTTGAACGCCAGAATCGTGACTGTCACGCACTTGACTCCCGGAATGTTGCCCGGCAGGCCGACCAGGATGTGGCCGTGCTTGACCTTGATCTTGGGCGGCGGGGCCTCATTATATGGCTGCGGCAGCGGATCGAACAGGCCCGGAGGCGACGGTCCGTCCCGGTCACCCCAGATATACGGGCCCCAGCCTTCGCCGAGGTGGCCGGTGCCGTAGCCCATGCTCCCCCACGCTTCCGGGGGAACGTATTTGCGCATGTAGTCCCCGCTGACCCCATACGGGCTGCCAAAGGTGCTGCCGTTGCCCGACGGATACCCGACCCCCGGCCCGAAGTATGACTTCAGACCGTGACCGCCGGAAACGTAACCCTCATACGAGTTGTAGCCCAAGTTGCCCGTTTCGGCCCCTGCTCCGATTGCCACGAGCAGGGCTATCAACGTGAGAACAGAGACAGTGTAACCCTTCACCGTCCTCACCCCCTAAGTGTTCTGTCTTCTAGTATCAGTGTTGTACTTCGCGGGCGCGTTCTACGCCTCAGCAGGTGGTTCCGGAACCAGGGCTGAGTGCGGTTCGCAGAGGTGTTCCAAGCATGGAAGTCCGAAAGAAAGAAATCTAGAAAGAAGACGCAATAGAGTGCTGTCGGGCGCTTTCGGCTCCTCCCTCCCCATTTCTGCTTTTCTGGCTTTCGGGGTTCCATGCTGAGAGCCGGTGAGGCGAGAAGAGGGAGCTTCGTATGGTATAATCAGACGGTCATGGAGAAAGAGAAGAAACACAAGGCCGTGTCGATCAGCAATCGCAAGGCATGGCACGAATATCATATCGGGGAGACGTTCGAAGCGGGGCTGGCGTTGACCGGCACCGAGGTCAAGTCGGTTCGTGACAGCAAGGCGAGCCTCACCGAAGCGTATTGCAAGCTCGTGGACGGAGAGATATGGATCCACGGTATGCATATCGCGCCGTTCGAGCAGGGGAACCGGTTCAACGTCGATCCCACCCGAGACAGGAAGCTGCTGCTGCACAAGGGCGAGATCAATCGGATCAGCCGGCAGCTCATGGAGAAGGGCCTGACTCTGATCCCGCTCAAGCTCTACTTCTCGAAGGGGTTCGCGAAGCTGCAGATCGGACTTGCGCGCGGCAAGAAGCTCTGGGATAAGAGGGACGCGATTGCGGCGAAGGACGTGGAAAGAGAGAGAAGGCGCGAGGAGACGGCAAGATACTGACGAATGGGGAATGGAGAATGGGGAATGGGGAATAGGGAATGACGAATAACGAGCACATACTTGTAACTGGCGGGGCGGGGTTTCTGGGGTCGCATCTGTGCGATCTGCTGCTTGCGAAGGGGCATAGAGTCACGGCGATGGATAACCTGCTGACGGGCAGCATCGAGAACGTGGCGCATAATGTGGGCAATGAGAAGTTCCGGTTCGTGAAGTACGACGTCACGAACTATCTGTATATGGACCAGCCGGTGGATGCCATTTTCCACTTCGCGTCGCCCGCAAGCCCCATCGACTATGCGCAGTTTCCGATCCCGACGCTGAAGGTGGGTTCGCTTGGGACGCACAAGACGCTGGGGCTGGCTGTTGCCGAGAAGGCGGCCTATCTGCTGGCGTCCACCTCGGAAGTCTACGGCGATCCGCTGGTGCATCCGCAGCGGGAGGATTATTGGGGGAACGTGAACCCGATAGGCCCGCGCGGGGTCTACGATGAGGCCAAGCGGTTTGCCGAGGCGTTGACGATGGCTTACCATAACGCGCACGGTGTCGATACACGGATCGTGCGGATATTCAACACCTACGGCCCGCGAATGAGGCTGCATGACGGGCGCGTGGTGCCCACGATGATCTATGAGGCGCTCAAGGGCGAGCCGCTGACGGTGTTCGGCGACGGCAGCCAGACGCGCAGCTTCTGCTACGTAAGCGATGAGGTCGAGGGTATCTACCGGCTGTATAGGTCCGGGTGCAACGAGCCGGTGAATATAGGTAACCCCGACGAGATGACCGTGCTGGAGTTCACGCATCTGGTCAAGCGGCTGACGAACTCGTCCAGCGAGATCGTGTTCCGGCCGCTGCCAATCGACGACCCGTGCAAGCGCCAGCCGGACATATCCAAGGCCAAGGCGCTGCTGGATTGGGAGCCGAAGGTATCGCTGGAGGACGGCCTCAAAGAGACGATAGCTTATATCAAGACGAAGATATAGGTAGTTGTCAGTCGTCAGTCATCAGTCGTCAGTCCCGGAGCGCCTGAGGGGTGGCGTTCCGGGATTCCGGCCATGCATGGTTGCGGGATCGCCACTTCGTTATCGGGCGTGTCACATGACCCAGGCGCTGTGCGCGTCCGGAATCCCGAAACAGCGGTGGGGAAGATGGATGATCTGAAGCTGAGAAGAGCCGGCGCGGAGGACAGCGAGTTTGCGTATCGTGTGAAGCGGGCGGCGTTCAAGGAGTATATCGAGCAGGTCTGGGAGTGGGACGAGGACGAGCAGCGTCGTATCCACGAGCGTCGGTTCGTGGGCGAGGGATTTCGGATCATCAGCGTCGGCGGCGTGGATGTGGGGTTCGTGTCTGTGGACACTGAGCCGGACTGCGTGCACGTGAACCAGCTCTTCATACTGCCGGAGCATCAGAGCCTTGGGATCGGGCGGGAGTGCATGCTGCGGGTGATGCACGAAGGTCGCGAGATGGGCGTGCCGGTGCGGCTGCGTGTGATGAAGGTCAATCCCCGCGCGCGTGCGTTCTACGAGCGGCTGGGATTCGTCAGCTACGGCGAGGCCGAGGCGCACGATCTGATGGAGTGGCGACCGGGCGATAGGCCTTCAGGCCGCACAGCCGACGTCTCACAGGCCTAAGGAAGCAGCATTCCTCTTCCGAGAATAGCGAATGAGGACACGCTAGAGGTCCCGCTTTTCGGAGGACAAGATGAGAAGAGCCGTGGTTGTTGCCATATTGCTGCTTGGCGCCGTTCCCTTGCAGGCTGCGGAATACCACTATCGGGTTCTAGACAGCATGAGTAAGGCCCCAGGTCTGCTGTTCCGTCCTTTGTCTGTTGAAACCTCCGGGCGCATGGTCGGGTATGGCATGGGCTTGAATGAGTCCCACTGCTGTACAGCTATCTCCTGGTCGGCCCAAGACGGTTTCGGTGCTATGCCATCGCCAGTGTCCTGCTACGATTACGTTGCCACCGACTCCAACTCGTCTGGACAGGCCGTTGGTACGGCCTCGGATACATCCCCTGATAATCCAGGCTGGACCTACCGTGCGATCCGGTGGTCATCAGATGGAACTGCTTCTGAGCTGGCCGTTCCCGGATACCAGAATGCGCAAGCCTATGCCATCAACGACGCAGGTTGGAGTGTTGGTTTCGCATCGGGCGATGAGCTGTCCAATCCTGTAATATGGGACCCGTCCGGTAATGCGAGCATTCTGGACGGCTTGAGAGTCGCCAATGACATCAACAACCAGGGCAGCATTGTGGGGTGGAGTGCTGCAGGTGCAGATGACGAAGACCCGTGGGCGACGATTCGATATGCCGACGGTAATACCCAGGTTCTCTGCGAAGGGATCGCTCACAAGATCAGCAACTCCGGCACTGTGATCGGCGAGGCTGCGCACGGCGAGTTCTTCTGGAGCAGCGCCACGGGCCTATTAGATATCTGGCTGGACATACCTTATCTCGAAGGTCTTCGGCTAACCGACGTGAATGATCGTGGCGAGGCCGTGGGGTTCTACCGAGTCTGGGAGCCGCATCCGGACATGGCTGATGAGCCCTACCCGTGGGGGTGGGAACCTCACATGTATGCCTTCGTATGGAGTGCTGACGGCGGAATACAAAACCTTGGCAAAATGACCGGCTTAGAGAACAGCGAGGCTTTCTGTATCGATGATTCCGGCCGGGTCTATGGAATCTCCTCAGACGGACTCGTGGTGTGGGAACCAGTCACAACTCCTGAGTCACCCGGCGCGTTCTCTCTGCTGAGCGGTGTGGGCGGACTGGTTCTCTGGACGAAGCGTCAAAAGAAGGGGACGCATCCCTTTTCATTGCGTGCGTAAGAAGCGATGCCTCCCCTTCTAGCGGAACGCCCCGCCGGAGGCGATGGCGGTGATGCGGCGTTCGAGGAAGATTTGGCCGGCGTCGGAGGTGGAGCCGGCGTGGTCGGTGTGGGTGACGGTTATGCTGGGCGAGGCCGCGCCGGCCTCGATTGCGCGGTCGATTGCGCGGGCACGGGAGATTTCCACGGCTTTCTCGGTAGCTTTGTCGAGGCTGTTGAACTCGATGCGCTCCTCGGAGCCGTGCAGGACGTAGTTGGACGCGTGGCCGGGCCGGATCAGAACCTCCTCGCGAACGGTGATCTCGCTGCCGATCGCACCGATGGCGTTGGCGACGTCGGCGTGCTCCGGGACGAGAATCTCCGCCTGCAGGTGTTTGCGCACCTCAGGCACGAGCGTCTGGGCCGGCGCGCCGATGGCGATGATGGGGCGGCGGATGGCGATCGTCAGGCCGAGCCCGCGGCCGTCGTCGATGAACGCCTTGTCGAGCAGAAACTGCCAGTCCTCGGGCAGGTCGTGGAGCTTGCGGTTCTCCCAGGTGACCTCGCGGCGGATGATTTCCTCGTAGAGGCGTCGGGTGACGGCGAGCATCGCGCGCTGAAGGACGTCGTCGGGCGAGGAGCCGTGCATTGCGGCGAAGATTTCGAGCGCGCGGCGCGAGGCATCGGCGTCCCAGCGAGTGAACCGGCCCGTGATGTGCAGGAGATCGGTCGGGGTCAGCCCGGCGCGCTTGACCATGCCGCATTTCTCAAGCCGCGAGGTGGGCAGCAGGATGTGCGAGGGCAGGTTCATCGCTTGGGCGGCCTGCAGGAGGGGGACGGGGCCGTCGCGCAGCAGATCGGTGAGCTGCTTTTCGCGGTCGGTGAGGCGCATGGGGACCGAGTTCGAGTAGACCAGCACGTCGAGCGCGGACGCGTCGGTCATGCCCTGGAAGCGGCGGGTGTCGAATGAGTCCAGGAACTCGCGCACGGTCTCGTGCTCGTGGGCGAGATACGCAAACGGCAGATTTCGCACGGGGCCGACAGTGATCTGGCGGCTTGATGTGAAATCGATGCGGCTGTCGCCGCCGAGGCCCGCGGTCGAGATCTCGGCCGCGTCGACGCCCATGGTCCAGTCGCCGATGCGGGCGCCGTCCTCAGAGATCGCGACGTGGCCGTTCTCGATGATGGCGCAGTCGGTGGTGGTGCCGCCGATGTCGAGCACGAGCGCGTCCGCGAGGCCGGTGAGAATCCGCGCGCCGCTGACGCTGGCAGCCGGGCCGGAGAGGATCGTCTCGACCGGCCGCGCGCGGGCGACGCTTTCGTCCACGGGCGTGCCGTCGCCCTTGACGACCATCAGCTTGCCGGGGACGTGGAAGTCAGCGAGTGCCGCGTGGACGGAGTCGATCAGGGATCGAATGACCGGCAGCAGGGCGGCGTTGGCGACGGCGGTCTGGGCGGCGTGCAGGCTGTTGAGGCGGTGGCTGACCTCGTGGGAGCAGATGATGGGCGAGTCGGTGAGCTCGGCAGCGATCTCGCGGGCGCGGTTGGCGAGTTCGGGGTTGCGGATGGTGGCGTAACCGGCGATCACGAGCGCGGCGCAGTGCTCCTGGTCGATGAGCGTGCGCACGGCCGCGCGGCAGGCGGCTTCGTCGAGCGGGGTGATGATCTCGCCGGTGATCGCGACCGCACCGGGGACGTTGATGAGTGGGCGGTGGCCGACCTGGTCCTCAGTCCAGTCCCAGGGCGAAAGCGCGATCATGCCGACTTTCTGCGCGCGGCCCTCGACGATGGAGTTGGTGGCGAGGGTGGTCGAGAGGCTGGTGACGTGGACGCCGCGCAGGAGCTTGCCGGGCAGTTGCTCAAGCGCGCCGCGGATGCCCTCGACCAGGTCGTGGTAGGTCGTGAGCGATTTGGCCTTCGCAAGGACCGTGCGCGCCGCGAAGTCGTAGATGACGGCGTCGGTGTAGGTGCCGCCCGCGTCGATGCCGAGGCCGATGCCGACGGAATCTCGCGAGCCTTCGCTGTGCTCGATCACGACTTCGGCTGCGGAGATGCGGCCGGTGGTGTCGTCGTCGATTGCGACCGCGGCGAAGATACGGTCGTCGCCGGTCGAGATCGAGCGGCTGTGCGGCGGCAGGACGAAGACGCGGTCGTCGGACCAGTCGCCCGCGAAGATGCGTCGGAGAAGGTCGGGGTCGCCGGGGATCACCTCGTGGGACCAGTCGAAGACCTCCGCCATCCGGCGGGTGAACTCGATCCACTCGTCCTCGCCGGGGAAGCCGAGGTCGATGTAGGCCGCGCGGGAGTAGTGCTGCCGCCAGCGCTCCATGAACGCGACTACGTGCTCGGCGTTGTCACTGCCGAAGCGGGCCGCGAGCGACTCGAAGTCGGGGTGCTTGTCCCAGCCCTCGCGGGCGTAGTTGGTGTAGAACTCGCGGGCCTCGCGGTTGTTGGGACTGATCTTCTTTTCGATCCAGCCGAGCGTGTGGTAGAACGTGCCGGGGTTCTTGGAAAACTGCCGCAGATACGCCTCGTGCGAGCCCAGAAAGAGGGTGATGCAGTCGTGGGCGCGCGGGACTACGACGGGGATGTCGCGGGAGATCAGGTTGGCCGTTCCGCGGCCGCAGAGACCGTAGAGGAGTATGATTGCGTCGAAGGCGCCATCGCGGGAGGCTGTGTCGATCTCGGTTTGAACGAGGAGCCGCAGATCGTTGGGGCGCTCGTGCAGTCCGGCATCGAGCGCGTGGACGGCAATCGCGTTGGGTGACTCGGCGGCGAGGTGCTCCAGATAGGGCTCGAAAACGCCGCAGGCAACGACTTTGTATCTCAACTGCAGGTGCTCCGGTGGATTGGATGGTTCTATTCTACCAGAACGCCGTTCGGCACAGAAAAAGGTGACAGACACCTTTTCATTTCGTGCTCAAAAAAGGTGTCTGTCACCTTTTTTAGAGCAGGAACCCCGGTACCTGCGCCGATCACCACGCTGCCGCCGCGGCCGGATGGGCGGAACATGAGCCAGTAAGAGAAGTCGTGGGAGAGGATCGCGACGATGCCCACCAGCGCGACTATCGGCAGCGATAGACCTGCGGTCCTGGCGAAGTGCACCGGGACGAAGCCCTTGGCGATGTTGAGGGCGACTACGAGAATGAGACCCGGCCAGCCGACGGCGGCGCGGATCGTGTCGGGGGTAGGTGGAGGGCAGTCGCGCCCCCCACCCACGGAAGATGAATGTCCCCCACCGGCGGCCTGGCAGGCATTTCCCCCATCAGCACGTTCCTGCACGCGGTCGTCGGACCCCCCTCTGTCCGTGTGCCGCGCCGCTCTCGGGCGCCGGACGCACACGGCGATATGTCCGAACGGTATTGACCCCAGCAGCATGGCCAGGGCGAGCATCTGGGCGATCTTCACTCTGTTTTGTTCGACCCGATATTGAAAGAACCCTCCACGTGATCGCCCGGAGAAAGCTGGAGATAGAAATCCGGGACCACATTGGTGGCGAAGTCGCGCGGCGGGCTGCACTGCTCGTTGACGATCAGCTCGTAGCCGCTCGGCGTGATGCCGGCGCGGACGCCGCCGGTGGTCTTCGCCGGTTGGGATCCGACCCCCCCTGGCCCCCCCGCAGCGTGGGGGAGAAGGGCGTCCGGCCGCGTAGTGGGTGGGAATCCGACCCCCCCTGGCCCCCCCGCAGCGGGGGGGAGAAGGGCGTCCGGCCGCGTAGTGGGTTGGGATCCGACCCCCCCCGGCCCCCCCGCAGCGGGGGGGAGAAGGGCGTCCGGCCGCGTAGTGGGTGGAGATTGGACCCCCCCCGGCCCCCCCGCAGCGGGGGGGAGTTCGACTCGGAGGCCCTGGCCTTTGGCGTCGGTGAGGGTCGCCCAGTTGCAGTAGTACTTGGTGGACGTGAAGTCGAACGCGTCGGGGCGCGTGATCTTGGTGATGTGGACGTTGGCCGTGTCGGGGAGCGCGGCGCCGGTGGGGCGTCCGATGTGGGTGTCGGGATAGTACGACCACACGGCGCGGCGGTCCCAGGAGAAGCGGTCGAACTGCCTGGGCATGTCGAATATCCAGCCGATTTCCTCCATGTCAGCCTTCTTCCCGGTCCAGTCGATTCGGTAGCTGAACTTGCCGCCGGCGAACTCGGCGTGGACGTGCGCGACGACGGCGTTGGGGTCGGGCGCTATGGCCTCCTCATTGCGCTTCTTGTCGCCGAGCGGCGGAAGGATCTGCTCGTCACCGAGTACCACATCGGCATCCAGGGAGCGAACGTCTCGGAGCAACCGCGCGCCGGCCGGCTCGGTCTTGATGTTGATCATCCTGCCGCGCCAGCGATAGATGCGCTTCCAGCCGGAGTCGTTCAGGGTCAGCTTGGTCACGAGATTGAGGCTGGGGAAGCGGAGGCCGTCGGGCAGCGCGGCGAGCATGCGGTTCTGCGGCTTGGGCTGCGCGAGGGCGAACTGATAGGTCACCACGTTCCAGCCGCGGGGGTCGTCAAAGGCGATGCGCAGCGCGTCGGCCTTGGCAGCGGACTTGGGCAGCTTGAGCGCGACCTTGCCTGACGTGCGCGGGGCGAGTTTGAGCCGTGCGCGGCCGGAGTCGATTGCCTTGCCGGACTTGAGCAGGCTCCAGTCGGCTATGACATCGGAGAGGTCGGTGAAGGAGAAGCGGTTGGTTATGTCGATAATGGCTGAGCCGGGTTTGGACTTGAGGTCGATTGACGGCTCGACCTTGATCGGCGCGTAGGCCATTTTGACGTGGTAGTAGTCTGGCCGCGGGTTGCGGAAGGCGTCCACGAGGCCCTTGACCTTGACCCAGTTGATGCCGGTGGCGGGATCGAATTGGTAGAGCTTGGTCGGGCACTTGTCCGCTACGGCGCGGTCCTGCCATTCCCACAGGAACGAGCCGGCGATGCCGTCGTGCGCCCAAGCGACGTCCCACGTGCGGGTGATCACCGCGCCCCAGATGTCGAGTGCGCCGTAGTCCGCGGCGAAGACCACGTCCCAGACGTTGGGGTTCTCGGTGTAGATCATCGGATACCTGGCGCGGCGCTCCTTGTCCTCGGCGTTCTTGAGCATACCGCCCGGCGAGGTGTAGTGGGCGTCGTCGAGCTCCACGTCGTTTTCGTCGCCGCGCAGACGCGAAACCAGCCTGGGACGCGTGGGTTCGAGCTGCTTGATCAGGTCCGCCACGATTCGGAGATTCTTGCCCTGCTTGTTTTCGTTGCCGATCGCCCAGATGATAACGCTGGGGTGGTTCTTGTCGCGGGCGACGGCCTCCCGGGCGCGCTGGGTGAAGGCGGGTGTTAGTTCGTCGGTGTCGGTCGGGCACCAGCAGTATGGGATCTCATCGACGACGTAGAAGCCCATCTCGTCGCAGAGGTCGTAGAAGCCGGAGCCGTAGGTGTAGTGCGACGTGCGGATGGCGTTGATGTTGGCGGCCTTCATCAGGGTCAGGTCCTTGCGCCAGAGCTTCTCGCCGACCGCGGTGCCGTCCTCGGCGGAGACGTCGTGACGGCAGATGCCGGTGAGTTTGACAGGCACGCCGTTGACGAGCAGGACGCCGTCCTTGATCGAGACCTCGCGGATGCCGAACCTGCGGGTGATCTGCTCGGCGGGTTTGCCGGCGCAGGAGAGTTGAACAGTTAGCGGATACAGGTTCGGGTGCTCCGCGCTCCACAGGCGAGGATTCTCACACACCCAGGTCAACTCGGCGCGGCCGTTTTTGACTGGCGTGCTCGCGAAATCGAGGCCGTCGAGTACGTGCCATCCGACGCTGGCCGAGTCGGCGTCCGGGCCGACTACGTCAACGATCACCTTGACTTCCGCCTCGCTGCCGGGCAGCAGGCGGGTCTGGATGGTGAGGTCGGATATGTGCGTGCTGGGGACCGAGAAGAGCGTCACGGGGCGGTAGATGCCGCCGAGGAAGTAGTAGTCGCCTGAATCGAGATCGGAGGACTTGGTCTTCTTGGTGACCCGGATCGCGAGCAGGTTGCGGTCGCCGAACTTGACGGCTGATGTGAGGTCGGCCTGCCAGGCGGTCCAGCCGCTCTCGTGGTAGTTCGATCTGCCCCAGCTCGGCTCGGTAACGGGCACGGGTTGGCCGTTGAGCCAGATCTCCGCGCCGTTCTGGACGCCGTCGAAGTTGATCTTGACCAGGCGGCCCGACCAGCCGGCGGGGATGTCGATCCACTTGCGGTAGTAACCCACGGCGTCGTCCGGCTGCCAGTAGGTGGCTGGCGAGCAGCCTGCCATCTCCCAGTTGCCGGGGACGGCGAGATCGCGCCATCCGGCGGCTTCGTCGTAGTCGAGCTTGTAGAACTGCTCGGACGGGTCGTTTTCGAGCTTGAAGCGCCAGTCGCCGTCGAGCGATTTGACGAAGGCCGATTCGGCGGGTATGATCGCCGCCATTGCGCTTGCGCCAAAGCACATGATCGCCGCTCCCAATACCAGGACTCTTCCTATGGACTGCATGCTCCGGTCCCCCCATGCCGCAATGAGCTCTCATATAAGACTAATGCTTTTCGGTAATCTTCGACGCCGTAATCAAGATCACCTTCTCTGTGAGCAGGGGTGCGCGTGCGAATTGCCTATCTCTTCGCGTAGACGATCAGTGCGTCGCCGGGTGACTTGGTGATCGTGATCGGCAGCCCGCCTTCCATCAGCTCGCGGCCGGTGAGCTTCGCCTTGAAGTCGGAGCAGCGGTCTGTGAGAGAGTAGACGGCTTTGGGGTCGAGGCCGTGGAGCTTGATGAGGATCGACTCATCCTTGCTTTCCTGCCTGCGGAATAGTTGCAGCATGCCTTTGCCGAGGTCGGGGCGGTCGAACTGGAAGCCGATCCACTTGTCCTTGTCGATGGACCAGTCCGTAAGCGGGTAGTAGTCGCCGAGCATGAGATCGGCGACGGCGCGCCAGTCGTCTTTGGTGCGGCGCATCATGGCGTAGTCGATGTCGGGCTTGCGGATGTCGGCGCACATGCCGTAGGCGGGCGCGAGGCTGGAATGGTGGTTGTAGAGGCTGTCGTGGTAGACGCCGGTGCCGTAGTAGGGCAGCCAGAACGAGAGGCCGTAGGTGTGGGCCTGATTGCCGACTGGTTCGCATTGATAGTCGCTTCGCAGCAGGGGCACCGCGCGCCGCAGGGTTTCCAGGTCGTTGCGGCGGCCGCCGCTCGCGCAGGAGTCGATGAGCATGCCGGGATGGCGGCGGCGCAGCTCGTCCCAGTAGGCGAAGTAGGCCGTGACGTGGTGGTTTTCGGTGATGCCCTGGCGGTCCTCGGGTTCGCCCGTGCGCCAATACGAGAGCGGGTCGATGTTGAAATCCTGGCGGTAGAGGTCGATGCCCTGGTCGGTGATGAGCTTGTCGAAGTGACCGATCACCCATTTCAGGCAGTCGGGGTTGTCCAGCTTCAGCAGGCCGCCGGCCTTGCCTCCGTGGATCCATTCGGGGTGCTTGTCGGCGAGCCACGTGCCCGCATGGACGCGCTCCGGCTCGAACCAGAGCACGTGCTTCATGCCGCGCTTGTGGACGTAGTCGCTCAGGGCGCGGACGCCGTTGGGGTAGCGCTTGGGGTCGGGCTCCCAGGTGCCGGTCTGGGGCCAGCCGATGGCGGGGTCGCAGGGATACCAGCCCGCGTCGGTCCACCAGTAATCGACCTTGAAGCCCTCGGACAGGTACTTGTCGCAGAACTGCTCGGCATCGGCCTCGCTGCACATTATGCCGGGGAAGAACCCGCCGATGCACGTGGAGCAGAACGGCTTTGCGCCCTTGGGCATGTTGTGCGCGCGCATCCATCTCCGCCAGATGTTTTGGGAGCGCTGCGTGTCGCCTTCGTAGAACTGCATGACGATCATGGGGCTGCGCGCGGATTCGCCGGGATGGAGCTTGAAGTGGGTGAGTTCCTGGCCGGATGCAAGGCGCAGGCCGGTGCTATTGTCGCGCTGGAAGTCGGCGGACCACTGCCCCGCCCAGCTTATGACCGCGATCACGCCTCCGCCGGGCCTGGCGATGTTGAAGTATGGGAACTCGCCGGAAGTCGGGCGTCCGCCCGCGGGCGCGATGCGCTTGGTCGTGTTCGGCAAGAGGGTTTCTTCGAGAGGCTGATAGCTGTCGGGGGTGCAGGAATCGCCCTTGATGCGGTGGAGCACGAACTCGCCCGATGCGGCTCGCGTGAGCTTCGTGTCGAGGGCGAGTATATCTGATAGGATCGGCGTGTTGGCGCGGCCGGTGTTGGTGAAGTGCAGGGTCCATTCGACGGTGGGGAAGTCGTGGTACTTCACGATGACGCACTTGAGCTGGAGGCCGGTCGCGGGGTCGGTGTAGGTTTGAGTGGTCTGAGTCCGAGTCGAGTCGAGCTTGCGCACGGTTTGGCTGAACCGCCACTTGCCGAGTAGATCGCCGGAAGGGCTGCCGGCGTAGTCAAATGAGAACGGCAGGGCCTTGACCGGCGCGAAATGGTCGGTGATCCAGCGATCACGCAGCGAGAACTCGTTTTTCGTCGGCATAAGCCCCGCCATCGCGGGCGCGCAGAGGCTGAGCAGCGTCAGCAGGCCAAGGCACTTGCACAGGCACATTCGAATGCTCCTCTACGGCATTGTACTACAAATCGACGCGGTAGCGGCAGGCCTCGCGGTCGCCGCGTTCGTATAGCTCGGAATTCAACGGCACGCGCACTATGTTGACCAGGACGCCGCCGAGTCGCTCGATGGTGCGGCGGGAGGCCATGTTGGTGGGGTTGCACATTATCCAGACCGGGTTCTGGCCGTGGGCTTTGGCGATGGGCAGGATCAGGCGGCAGGCGCGTTCGGCGTAGTGACGGCCGCGATGCTCCGGCTCGACCGCGTAGCCGATGTGGCCGGAGAAGTTGACGACCTTGCCCATGTTGCCGATGCGCAGGTTCAGGCGGCCGGCCTTCTTATCGCCGACGCGCATCTTGAATGAGTAGTCGGGCAGATACGCGCGCGAAGGATCGGCGGGGGTGGTCTTGGTAAGCACCACCTCCAGTTCGCCGTCGGTGAGCGGGCCGGGGTCGATGAACTGGAAACATGGCATACCGATTCCTCATCCAGCAGAGAAAAGGTGATAGACACCTTTTTTCAAGCTTTGATCCTCTTGGCGGCGCGGAGCTTGTAGGCGGCGTCCGCGATTACTCCACCGAGGATCACTACGCCTATTACCGCCCACTCCCACTCGCTGTTCACACCGAGAAGGGTGATGGCGTTGCGCATGACGATGATCAGCGACACGCCGACAAACACGCCCAGCACGCCGCCCTCGCCCCCGCGCAGGCTGCAGCCGCCAAGAACCGCGGCGGCGATCGCCCACAGCTCATACATCAGGGCGCTGGAGGCAGGCTGGACCTCGCCGTTGTAGCTGAGCTCCACCACACCAGCGATGCCGGCCAGCACCGCGCAGATCACATACGCCAGTATCTGGATCTGATTGACTTTGATGCCGGAGTAGCGGACGGCGTCCTCGTTGCGGCCGATTGCGTAGAGGTAGCGGCCGTAGACGGTGAAATTCATCAGGAAGCCGAGAATCAGCGCTAGCCCGACCAGTATCCAGAACGGGATCGGTATCCACAAGAAGGAGCCGTTGCCGAGCTGCTTGAATGCGTCGCAGCCCTCAAGCGTCTGGCTCAGCCCGCCTGACAGGCCTCGCGCGAGACCACGCAGGAGCAGCAGCGAGGTCAGCGTCGCCAGGAACGGCTGCAGCTTGAGTCGTCCAATCAGGAACGCATGCCACAGGCCCAGCAACGCGCACATCGCGGCAACCATTGCACTCGCCACCCAGGGGTTCCAGCCTCTGGTGATCAGCATCGCGACCGCAACTCCCACGATCGCCATCACGGAGCCGATCGATAGATCGATCCCGCCGGAGAGTATGACTATGCCCGCGCCGAGCGAGTAGATTCCCAGCAGGCCGATGCGCTGGAGCAGGTTGTGGATATTGCCCACCGACAGAAACGCCTGCCCCTCGAATGCCGATATCCCGACTATCAGCGCCGCCAACAGCAGCGTCATTCCCAACAGCTTCTTCACGTGCGCGCGCCTCCGGTTGCCAGATGCATTATGCTCTCCTCGTCGATCTCGCCGCCGTCGAGCGTGCCGGTGCAGCGGCCCTCGTGCATCACCAGCACGCGGTCGGCCAGGCCGATGATCTCCTCCATCTCGCTGGAGACCATGATAACGCCCATGCCGCCGTCGGCAAGCTCGCGGATGAGTTTGTAGATCTCGCTTTTCGAGCCGACGTCGATGCCGCGGGTAGGTTCGTCGAGTATGAGTATCTTCGGGTTCGTCCCCAGCCACTTCGCCAGCGCGACCTTCTGCTGGTTGCCGCCACTCAGGAACTGCACGAGCTGGTCGAGGCCGGGGGTCTTGATGTCGAGCCTGGCGACGAGCTCGGTCGCGACCTGCGTCTCGCGCGATCTGTCCAGAAACGGCGGGTTGTAGCTGCCGATCGAGGAGAGCGAGATGTTCTCGACCACGGGCATTTCGAGTATGACGCCGAGCGCCTTGCGGTCCTCGGGGACCAGGCCCAGTCCGGCTTTGATCGCGTCGGCGGGTGTTCGTATGTTCACCCGTTCCCCGCGGATGCGTAATTCGCCGCCATGCGCGGGCTCGATGCCGAAGAGCGACTGCACGAGTTCAGTCCGGCCGGCGCCTACGAGGCCCGCGAGGCCCAGTATCTCGCCGGCATGCAGATCGAAGCTGATGGGGGCGTTGCCGCCCGTGTAGACGAGATCGGTCACGGATAGCACGGTCTCGGACTCGCGCAGCTCGTGGTGCTCAGGGAAGAATCGGGATATGTCGCGGCCGACCATGAGTCTGACCATCTCGTCGCGGTTGATGTGATCGCGGTCGATCTCGCCGGCCCGTTCGCCGTCGCGAAGGACGATCACCCGGTCGCACATCTGGCTGACCTCGGCGAGCCGGTGGGATATGTAGATCATCGAGACCCCGGCGGCCTTGAGTGCGCGCATGACCTCGAAGAGCTTGGCGGCCTCGGTGGGTGAGAGGGAGCTGGTAGGTTCGTCGAGCACGAGAACGCGCGCGTCCACCGAGAGCGCCTTCGCGATCTCCACGAGCTGCTGCTCGCCGGGGGAGAGGTCCTCGACGAGCGTGGTCAGCGGCACGGCTATGCCGACGCGTTCGGCAAGCTCCGCCGCGTGCGTGTAGAGCTGCCTCGTATCCACGATGCCGAACCTGCGCGGCTCGCGACCGAGAAAGACGTTGGATGCGATGTCGAGGTTGGGCGCGAGGTTGAGCTCCTGATAGATCACCGAGACGCCGAGGCGGATCGCATCCTGCACGTCGGATATCGCGGCCCTTTCGCCGACAAAGACGATGTCGCCTTCATCGGCGGGATAATCGCCGCCGAGGATGCGCATGAGCGTCGATTTGCCCGCGCCGTTCTCACCGATCAGCCCGAGAATCTCGCCGGCGCGCAGCTCGAGATCGACGCTGTTGAGGGCCAACACGCCGGGAAAGCGCTTGGTTATGCCGGTCATTGCCAACAGCGGCGCCGATGTGCTCATGGGTTCAATTCTAGCACGGCAGGAGAGAATAGGGAACAGGGCAGAAAAAAGGTGACAGACACCTTTTTTATTCGTGCTGAAAAAAGGTGTCTGTCACCTTTTTTTGGCGAGGATGAGGGTGGAGCCGGTGTCGAGGGGGTCGGCGCGGCGGATGTCGGTGAAGCCGGCGTCGGTGAACCAGGCGCGGATCTCGCTTTCAGTGAAGGTGTCGCCCGCTTTGGTGCCCACGAGCATGTTCAGCGCGAAAAGGACGGCCCACGGCGGCGACGTGCGGCCCTCGTCGACCACGAACTCCTGCACCACGATCTGCCCGCCGGGTTTGAGCGCGCGATAGGCGCGTTTGATAAGCTCGGCGTTCTCGGCGGGGCTGTTGGAGTGAAGGACCTGCGACAGCCACGCGAGGTCGAAGTCACGGCCGAGCTCGTCGCGCGTGAAGTCGCCGGTGACGGTCGAGATTCGGTCGGAAAGACCGGCCTCGGCGGCGTAGTGCTGGGTCAGAGGGACGACATCGGGTTGATCGAAGACGACCGCGGTGATGTCGGGGTTGGCGCGGCAGAATGCTATCGAGTAGGCGCCGCTGCCTCCGCCGACGTCGAGCACGCGGCGGACGTGTCTGAGGTCGATGTGTCCCAGCACTCGCCCGGCCTGGCGGCTTGCTCTGAAGTGCATCGCGGCGATGAACGGCTCGACGTAGTGCTCGCGGGCCTCCTGGTCGCGCTCGATGACGGACGTGCCCGCGCGGACGGCCTCGGTGAGCGTGGACCACGTTCGCCAGAGGCTGAGCATGTGGCCGAGCGCGCCGCCGACGTAGCCGGGCCTGGAAGGGATCAGGGCGTCGCGGGTGTCGATCGGGATCGAGAAGAGATCCACGGTCTTGTCGAGCAGCCCGAGTGCAGCGAGCGCGTTCAGGAGGCGATCCGTTGCGCGCGGGTTCGCGCCGATCCTCTCCGCTACCTGGACGGACGCCAGCGAGTCCTCGCCGATCGCCTCGAAAACGCCCAGCTCGAAGCCCGTCAGCAGGACGCGGCTGTTCTGAAACGCCCCGCCCATCTCCAGTATTCTCTCCGCGTTTCCAGCCATTGCAGATGCACCTCCAGCTTCGAGTTTGTCATGCTGAACTCGTTTCAGCATCCAGACCGTGGATCCTGAATCGAGTTCAGGATAGACACACTGCAGTTCAGGATGACACACTGCAGTTCAGGGCGATACGCCCCGTTCAGGGTGACATGTAGTGCTTCGCGCTCGGACGCGACCGCACCTTTGCAGGAATACCCCGCCGGAGCGTTGGAGTATCAACTTATGAAGAAGAGATACCACGACCCCTTGACACTGGACTGGACGCTGAGCGGCTGGGCGCCGGAGTTCTGGCGGATGCAGCATACGATGGAAATCGGGGCGTCGCCGGACGCCGAAGTGCGGGCGGTGCCGGCGAAGGTGCCGGGGTCGGTGCAATACTCGCTGCGAGAAGCCGGCGTGATCCCCGACTGGAACCTGGGCATGAACTACCGCCTCTGCGAGTGGGTCGAGAACCGGCACTGGATATATGAAACCACGCTCCCGGATGAGTGGTTTGCCGAGCGCAGGGCGTTCCGGCTCAACTGTCGGGGGCTGGACTATCGCGGGACCGTGCTTGTGAACGGGCAGACCATCGGCGAGTTCGTGGGGACCCAGATACCGCACGTGTTCGACATCACGCCGTTTATCAAGGACAGCGGTAACCGGCTTGCGATAGTGTTCGAGTGCGCGCCACGCTGGCTGGGTCAGTTCGGGCTGACCTCGAAGATGACCGAGTGGAAGCCGCGGTTCAACTACTCCTGGGACTGGGTGTGCAGGCTGGTTCAGATCGGGATATGGGGCGGGATCGCGATCGAAGTGGTGGATGATGCCGAGATCGAGAGCTTCAGGTGTGTGGCGGATGGTGACTCGCTGCGCGTCTGGGGGGCAGCGATCGGCGGGCATTCGGTCAAGATCGTTCTGAGCAAGGGGGGAAGGCTGCTGTGCGAGGAGATCGTGTCGCCGGCGGGGGAGTTCGACGTTAAGTGGGACGAGTTGGACGTCGAGCCGTGGAACCCGAACATGGGCGGCGAGCAGCCGCTCTATGACCTGACGTGCACGCTGATGGGTGACGAGATCGAGTTGGACTCGGCGTCGAGGCGGGTCGGGTTCAGGCGCGTGGAGTGGCGGTCCTGCGAGGGCGCGCCGGAGGGAGCGGACCCGTGGGTATGCGTGGTGAACGGCAAGCCGGTGTTTCTGCAGGGCGCGAACTGGACGCCGATCCGGGCCAACTTCGCTGATGTCACCGAGGCCGACTACCGCGAGCGGCTGGAGTTGTACCAGGACCTCGGCTGCAACCTGCTGCGCGTGTGGGGCGGTGGGTTCCTGGAGAACGGGGACGTTCTACGACCTCTGCGACGAGCTTGGGCTGATGGTGTGGCAGGAGTTTCCGCTGTCGAGTTCGGGCGCGGAGAACTGGCCGCCGGACGATGAGAAGTCGATCGCCGAGCAGAGCGTCATCGCCGAGTCGTATATCGAGCGGAGGCAGCATCACGCGTCGCTGATCATCTGGTGCGGCGGAAACGAGCTGTCGGACAAGAGAGGGGCTGTTGAGAAGCCGGTCGATTGCTCGCATCCGCTGATCGCGCGGTTCGCGGAGATCGTGCGGCGCGAGGACCCGACGCGGCGGTTCCTGCCGACGTCGCCCAGCGGTCCGCGCTGCGGCGGCCGGCAGGAGGATAATGGCAAGGGACTGCACTGGGACGTGCACGGGCCGTGGAAGGCCGGCGCATTGGAGCCGGACTGGGTGAAGTACCTGGGCGGGGGACGATTCGCTGTTCCGGTCGGAAACGGGGTGTCCGGGGGCGAGCTCGGCGGAGCTGATACGCAGGTACTCGGGCGGGCTCGACCCGATGCCGGCGACGGTCGACAACCCGCTCTGGTACCGGCATACGACGTGGTGGATCGAATGGGGAACGTTTGTCAGAGAGGTTGGGCGTGAACCGGAGACGCTCGAGGAATACGTCGAGTGGAGCCAGGCGCGGCAGGCGAAGGCGCTCATCATCGCGGTGAAGGCGTGCAAGGATCGGTTCCCGCGGTGCGGGGGAATACTGCTCTGGATGGGTCACGACTGCTTCCCGTGCTGCGCGAACACGTCGATTATCGATTTCGAGGGCAATCCGAAGCCGGCGGCGTTGGCGCTGCGGGAGATATGGCGGGAAGGGAATCGCTGAGGCGCTGAGAGACGGCAAACGGCACCTAAGGAGGCACTCATGAGAAGACTGCTATGCGTGCTCGCGTTTGTGATAGGCCTAGCTGCGGCCGCAAGCGCCGCGCCGACCGCCGTCACGGTCAAGATCGGCGGTTCCCCGCCGGCGATCAAGGTCGGCAAGTGGGTCAAAGGGCCGGCTGTCACGAAGATCGATTCTCGAAAGACCTATGTAATCGAGTTCTGGGCCACCTGGTGCGGGCCGTGCCGCTACAGCATCCCTCGTCTTACCAAACTGGCGAAGCAGTATAAGAACAAGGTCACGTTTGTGGGCGTCAGCATCCATGAGAAGGGCGACGTCGCGGCGTTCGTCAAGAAGATGGGGGACCAGATGGGCTACTCCGTCGCGACCGACACCTCCGACAACTACATGGCCGAGAAGTGGTATAAGGCCGCGGGCGAGAACGGGATCCCATCGGCCTTTGTCGTCTCCAAGGGCAAACTCGTATGGATAGGACACCCGGACGGCGGCCTGGCGGACGTCCTGCCTAAGATCCTGGCCGGCAAGTTCGATGTGGCGGCGTGTGCGAAGCACAGGGAGAAGTACCTGGCCGAGGAAGCGGCCCGGACCAAAGCGGTCGCGGAGTTCAAGAAGCTGATCCACGACGGCAAGCTCGACAAGGCATTCGCGACGATCGACGCCTACATTGCCGGTGGCCCCGCGACCGACTGGACCCCGGACGCGGCCAGAACCCGATCTGTCATGCTTCCCGAGTGGCTCAAGGGCGACCCCGACGCGCTGGCGCGGTTCAACGAACACATGGCCGCGCTCAAGAACAAGTAGAAGCAACCGTAGGCTCTCTCCGCGACTCTCGCCAAAAAAGCGCCAATAACCTATTGACAACCGCCGTTACAGCCGTTATAGTAGTAATAGAACAGTAGCACAAGGTGTGCCGATGCTTATCTCGATCAGTGAGTCCGATCCGCGGCCGATATACGCGCAGATCGCGGGAGCGGTAAAAGAGCAGATACGCGAGGGAAGCCTGAAGCCGGGCGATGAGCTGCCGGGGGTCCGGGAGCTTGCCGGGAGCCTTGGAATCAACCTGCACACGGTCCACCGCGCCTATCAGACGCTCAAGGACGAAGGGATCATCTATCTGCGGCTCGGCCAGCGGGCGAAGGTCGCGCCGGTGAGGCAGTCGCCGGTCAGCCGGGAGCGGATCGATTCGGAGCTGGTCCCGCGGATAAACGAGCTAGTCACGGAGGCGTTCCACCTGGGGTTGTCGCGGGAGGAGTTTCGGAAGCTGGTCGATGAGGTCCTGAAAGGCAACGGCGAAGGAGGTAACCCTCGATGAGACCGAAGCTGGTTCATCCGCTGTGGGCGCATATTCCGGCTGTGACGGTGCTTGTGGGCGCGATTGCTTACAGCAAGGCCGCGCGCGGACACCGGCCGGCCGATCTCATTGCTGTCGGGTTGTTGGGCGTGATGTACATCGGCCTCTCGGTGTTGGGGGACGAACTCTGGGCGCGGCAGGAGACCCGCAAGACGTTCAACTGGCTGTCGCTCGTTGACGAGGCGGTAGTAGGGTTCATGGCGGGGGTGCTGATAAGCTCGCCCGGGAACGTCGCGCTGTGGCTGACGCCTGCGTGCGCGGTGACGGCGGCTGTGATTATGGAGCTTGCGCGGGCGTATCGGCCGTACGAGCAGCGCATCGTCCACGAGGACACCTCGGCGCTCGATCGCGAGATCAGGGAGTCGAATGTGCAGGGCAGGGCATGGGTCTACTGGGACGTGCAGAACCCGTGGTGGCTGAACGTCGTGATCGTGGTTTCGGGTGCTGGGCTTGCGGCCGGAGGCATCAGCGTCTACAAGGAGTCGCCCTGGCTTGCGGCGGTGATGCTCGTGGTCGCGGCCTTCCTTTTCGCGCTCTTCGGCGGGATGAGGACGTCACTGGCCAATGAGAAGATAGAATTGCGGATGGGAGTGTTCCGGCTGCTGAGGATGCGGATCGCTGATATTGCGAGCGCGGAAGTGCACAACTTTGCGCCGCTGCGCGATTTCGGCGGATACGGGATAAGGTTCGGGCGGGGCGGTGTGAAGGCGTTCTTCGAGCGCGGCAACCGCGGCGTGCTGCTGACCGCGGCCAGCGGCAAGAAGTATCTGGTCGGCTCGGACCATCCCGAGCGCCTGGCGGCGGCGATCAATGCGACAATGGGGCAACAAATTCGCTGAAGCGGGCGTCTATGCAATAGGGTCAAAAGGAACGGAATGGGTTTTCGCGAATAACGTATACGTGACAATCAGCAAGGAGTCGAGAGCAGATGAAGATCAGAGTGTTGGCCGTTGTGTTCATGATTCTGGCACTACCGATACTGGGGTATGCGGCGGAGAAGACCGACCCGGCGACAGTGAAGCCGGATCCTCGAAGGTGTCGCTCTCCGCGTCGGAGGGGATACCGGCGGCGGAGGCGTTTGCGTCGCTCGCCAAGCAGTCAGGGATGAAGATCCTGCTGGAGTCGAGCGTCAAGGGCAAGGTGACTGTGTCCCTGAAGGACGTGACGCTGGACGCGGCGCTCAACGCGGCGTGCAAGGGAACCAACATGGTGTGGCGCAAGGTCTACATCGACCCTAAGTCGGAGCTGATGGAGAAGCCGGACCGGTTCGCGGCGACGCTGCGGCTGATGGCGGGGCTGAGCTTCCCTGACCTGGTGGTGGCAGGATCGTCGAACAACAAGATCGGCGTGATCTGCCAGCAGAAGCAGGGCGTGGAGGACGCGCAGGACAAGATCGTCAAGGACCTGGGCCTGGCGCCGGTATACCTGGTGAGCAACGACGCGCTGGTCGCCGCCAAGGAAGCAGAGAAGAACACTGCCGTGTCGAAGTTACACGGACATGGCGAAACAGCAGCTCGACATGTTCACGAAAATGGCCCCCGAAGAGCGGGAGCAGGCGTTGACGGAGAGCTTGAACCTGATGGACAGCGTGGGCCCGGAGTATATGGCCAGCGTCATGCAGACCCTGATGAACACCAACCCGGAGACTCTGCGTCGCATTCAGGCCAGGCAGACCGACATGCTGTTCTCCATGCCCGCCGAGCAGCGCAGGTCGATGATAAAGATGAATATGGACGCAATGAAGAGCATCACGCCCGAGCAAATGAAGATTCTGCAGGAAGATGCAGCCGCGGTAATGGAACAGATGAAGAACGAGCAGGGCGGGCAGTAGGAAGGAAGCTGAGAGCGGAGAGCGGAGAGCGAAGAGCCCGGATCCGCCCTTGCACGCTCATCGGCCTACAATGCTGACTCTGCGCAGGCGGTCTCTGATCTGAGATCGATAAGCGGCTTGCCTTTCCAGGTGAGCCGCTTTCCGTTTGCCAGGAATGCGCCGGCGACCTTGCCGTCTACGATGCGGATGGCGGCGAGGTCGGCGTCGGTGACAAGATCGCCGGTCGATTGCGGGGCGGTGCTCAGGTAGATGGTCTCGCCGCCGCGTCGGACGCGGATCAGGTTGCCCGATTTCGTAAGGCTGGACTGCTCGCCGGGTCTGGCCGGGCTGAACGCCGCTGTGAATCGGACGCTTGTGCCGTGTTGGCGGCACATGGAAACGAGACGTGGCGGACGTCGTCCTCGGCGGGGCATTGGCCGAGTCCCGCGATGCCTCCGCCCCACATGCCGAACGCGAGATTGCATTTCTCGGCTCTCCACGTCACGCGGTAGAGGTCCCCGAACGCCTGTGTCCCGTCAAACTTGACGTGCGGATAGCAGGCGATGTCGGTCTGTGTGTCGGGGTAGTCGCCAAACACGCGCGGTTTGCCCTCGCAGCGGAAGAGCCAGTCGAAGTCGTGCGCGGCGTCGCTTATCAGATCATCGATGATGAAGCATGCGCCGCCGATGACAAGAATCCTGCGGGTGTGCTTGACACCGGGATAGACGTCGGTCGCGGTTGCCTGGGCGTACTGCGCGACCTTGCCCGACAGGAACGCATCGAGGGTGTTTTGCGTCGAATGAGCCTGGCTCTTGCCGTCCACGACGACCGTGTTGTGGGCGGCGGTGCTCTGATACCAGCGCAGGATCTTCGAGCCGTAGCCGGGGGTGCCGTAGTCGGGCGCAAGCAGCGTGTCATCGGCGTAGAGCGTGAAGCTGAGCTTGTCCGGGTGGCCGTGGCCGAGGAAGCGGCCGTAGTGGAATGTGAGCATCATGTCGGTCGTCTCGCAGCGTGCAGAGGCCGAAGTTGGCGAAGTTGGTGCTCACCAGCTTCGGCGGCTTGGGTTCTGCAGTCGGTTTCGAGCCGAACAGGAAGTTGTAGAGCGATGGGCCGCCCAGATAGCTCATGCTCTTAGTGAGTGCCGTGTCGCCGGCCTTCGCTCTCTGCTGGTAGCCCTCGGCGAGCGCCCACGCGAACGCCGTGTCGCCGTAGCGCAGGTGCGCGATCTCGTAGAGGTTGAGCGGGAGCCAGATCTCATACCAGCCGTCGTTTATGGCCGGCAGCCGGAAGTCGGGATACATATACTGCAGCGGCGCGCCGAACATCGCCCGCAGGCTCTTGCCCGGCGCGGGCTGGAAGTTGTAGAGATCGATTCCCGCACGGTAGGCGGCCTCGGCGAAGTGGATGAATGCCTGCAGCGGGAAGAAATGGTAGCAATGGACCGATTCGGGCCAGAGGCCATCGCTGCCGAGCTGGTCGCGTATCTGCGCCTCGAACGCCTTCACGGCGAACTCGACCATTCCGGCGTCGCGGATCGCCAGCCCGACGACCCCGACCGCGCTCAAGTGCCACGAGCCCCAGTTGCCGCCCAAGCCGCATACTCTGATGCCGTCGGCGGCAGGTCTGAACAGCTTGTCCTCGATGAGAAGTCTATCGGCGTCGGAGAGGCTGGGGGAGTCATGGATCAGATCGTAGGCCTGGGCGAGCGGAATGATCCACATGGCCTCGTTGAGCGACTGCAGGAGAATGCCGCCGGTGAGGTGGTCGGTGTGCGGGCCGGGGTAGGCCTCGGCGTATTTCCGCAGTATCTCTGCCGCTTTGTCCGAGTACTTGCGGTCCCGATCGATGGCGTAGGCCAGCGCGAGGTTGAGGGCCGCGTGCTCGATCTGGTGGTGGCGAAAGCAGCGGACGGCCGCGTCGAACTTCTCGCCGGAGTAGGTCTTGCCGCATGCGGGGCAGGTGTAGGTCGGCTTGGGCTGCACGTCGGGCGGAAGAGAGAGCTGGGTGCCGCAGTCGCAGAAGAAGAGGTGGCTGTGTCCGCCGCGCTCGGGGATGACGATCTCGGCTGCGGCCCACTTATCGGCTGCCGCTTTGATCGACACGCCGGATAGCACGCTGTCACCGGGGAGCAGAGGGCGGAGGTAGGCATCTCGCTTGGGGCCGTCGGTCTTGACGGCGCGCCGGACGGCCGCCAATTCGCGCTCGTCGATCAGCACGAACGGCCTCTGGACCGACGCGACGAGCCGCTCGATCTCCGCATCCGATGGGATCGCCGCCCCCGCCCCCGCGCCCAGGCCCAACGCCATAACCGCAATCGCGGCGGTCAATAGAAGGCTACTGCTCATATCCAACACTGCACCCCGATACCTCTTCCCGCCAGGGAGGTGGGGATTCCTCCGTGTCGATTGCCGCGGGGCGGATGTATCCTTTCCCACAAAACAAAATGATTCCAAGCTCAGGCTGAGCGGCGGGGGATGGTGAGGACGTGTTGGAGGAACAGGCCGGTGTAGGGGGCGAGGTTCGCCTGCCGCCGCATCTGGATGCTGAAACAAGTTCGGCATGACGCGGGGGCGCCGGGGATGGATGCTGAATCAAGTTCAGTGCTGTCCCACAATTCTGGAGAGGAGCCGGTCTTGCGCTCCCTTTGACGCTTAGCGTTGGCAGTCTTGCCGGACCCCCTGTCTGCACCTCCGCCTGAGATCAAGATTGGACCGCCGCCAGCCGTACCCCCAGGGTTTTGTGGCGGCGGCGGCGGACGGCTGAAAGCTGATAGCTGAGGACCGACGACCGTTGATCGCGAGAATCCCAGCAGTTGCGCTACTCGGGACTTCGCGGCTGAAGGTGGATGCTGAAGCAAGTTCAGCACGACACTCCACCCTCACCCCAACCCTCTCCCTCATAGGGAGAGGGGGGCGGTCGGGCTAGCTCGCGGCGACTTCGGGGACGGCGTGCTGCCAGCTTGCCTCGACGGTGGCTCCCTCGACGGGTCTCGGCCAGATGATCTGGTCGGCGCCGGCCTCTCGAAGCGCGCGGACGGTACAGTCCGGTTCGAGTGTGAGCGCGACGATCGTGCCGCCCTGGCCGGCGCCGGCAAGCTTCGCGCCCAGCGCGCCGCAGCGGCGCGCGACCCCGATGAGGTGATCGTTCTGTGGGCCGGAGCCGCCAAGGCCGCGCTGGATCTCGTGGTTCTCGTCCATCAGCTCGCCGAGCGCCTCCCAGTCCTCGTTGAGGATCGCGTTCTTGCCGAGGCGGGCAAGCTCCGCGATGCGCTTGTAGCCCTCCACGACCGCTGTCTCGCCCTCCATCCAGCGCTCGCGGATGCTTCTGTGCACGACCCCCGAGTTGCGCCTGATGCCGGTGTGCGCGACGACGATCGGCGGCTCAGCGACGCAGTCGTGCAGCGGCTCGACGGTCGCGAGCGGCTCGTTGTCGTCCTGGGCAAGGCGCTCCTTGCCGCGGAAGTCCATATAGTTGAGCCCGCCGAATGACGCCATGTGCTGGTCCTGATAGCCGCACGTGATGCCCATCACGCCGAACTCGATCTTGCGCGCGGTCTCGGCCAGCATGTAGCGGTCCATCTCCACGTTCATCTGCTCCAGCACGGCGCGCAGGACCGCCACGACGAGCGCGGTCGAACCGGCGAGGCCGGCCGATACGGGGATGTCGGAAGTCGCGGACAGGCGGCACCTGAAGTTGGCCGGCGTCAGCCCGAAAAACGTCAGGACGGCCTTGGGGATGTCGAGGTCGTTGCCCAGAAGCTGCAGGTCATCGACAGTGCGGATCATCTGCACGATGCCGGAACAAGACAGCACGAGCGTGGGCGCGTCCATTATCGTGCAGCGGGCCCTCTCGACCGTCGAGCACGATACCACCGACCCGCCATACATGTCCGTTGGATTGCCTATAATGCCGCATCTGCCCGGCGCAGACGATACTACCATCACTCACCCCTGCGCGGCCCTCTGGCCCGCGCGGCTGTCCTTGCCATTCTCTATCTTCCGTGCGGACGCTGTGTTCGACCAATACTTTCTACGTATACGGCAGCCTCGGCGAGATCGTCGGCCACAAAGTCGGGCTTGGTCGCCAGGCGCTCGGCGGAATCGCGGTTCAGCTTGCCGGTCAGGACCAGGACCGTCCCGCAGCCGGCCGCCTTGCCGGCTATTATGTCGCGCTCGGTGTCGCCGACCAATATCGACTCGCCCAGATCGATGCCATGCTCTGCCGCGGCCTGCAGGATCAGGCCAGGCTCGGGCTTGCGGCAGGAGCAGTTGTCGGAGGCCAGGTGGCGGCAATAGTAGAAGCCCGAAATCCTGCCCCCAATCGCCTCGACGCGCCGCGTTATCTCCCGCTCGATCGCCAGCAGATCGCTCTCGGCGATGATGCCCTTGGCCACGCCCTGCTGGTTCGATACGACGAACACCGCCCAGCCGGCGTCGTTGAGCCGCCGTATGGCCTGCGGCGCGAACGGGTAGATAGCCAGCTCATCGATGTTCTTGACGTAGTCGTCGCGGTCGGCGTTGATGACGCCGTCGCGGTCGAGGAAAACCGCCTTCAATCAACTCACCAGGCAGGTCATGAGGAGATGCCCCAGCACCAGATGCACATCTTCGATCCGCTGCATGTTATCGCTCGGAACGACTATCGACTTCTGGGCGATCTGCGCGAGCTTGCCTCCGGCGAACCCGCTCCAGCCGATGGTGATCATGCCCATCGCGTTCGCTTTCTCGACTGCCTTGAGGACGTTGGGCGAGTTGCCGCTGCCGCTGATCGCGATCACGACGTCGCCCGGCTCGGCGAAGCTGTCGATCTGTTCGGCGAAGATGCATTCGTAGCCGCTGTCGTTGGCCCAGGCGCAGATGAGGGGGGTGGCGTCGGTGAGCGCCATCACCTTGAACCTCTTGCCGGTATACTCCTTGACGCCTTTCTGCAGATCCTCGGCGACGTGGCTGGCGGTGGCGGCGCTGCCCCCGTTTCCGAGCAGAAAGACCTGGCGGCCCTCGGCGTGGGCGGCCTTCAGCGTGTCCACCATGTCCTGAATCTTATCTTCCGGCAGCTCGGCAATCGCCTTGCCTACCAGGCTGAGATACTCACTGATCTTCGACATCGGTTGGCCTACCTTCTTACGTTGAAAATGACCTTCGAGCCGTCTCGTTCGAGGTTGATCGGCAGCTCACGGAGGTGAGCAAGGCGCTTGCGCACGGCGGCGCGGTTCTCCGGCGGCACACATACGAGGAAGAACCCCCCTCCGCCGGCGCCGGTCACCTTGCCGCCCAGCGCGCCCGCCGACATCGCCATGTCGTAGAGCTCGTCGATAGCGGGGTTGGTTATTCCGCTTGCGAGCTGCTTCTTCTTGAGCCAGCCCTCGCGCAGGGTCTGACCGATGGAGGCGACCGCCCCTAGTTTGAGCTGATGGGCGAGCTCATCAGCCTGAGCCCTCATTTCATTGAGCACCTTCATCTTGCTCGCTATGTTGCCCTTCTGCTCGGCCAACACCTCACTGGACTGGCGGGAGACGCCGGTGTAGAACAGCAGAAGGCTCTCGGCGAGACGCTGCTTGGCGCCGGGGGCCAGATCGATCTGGTTCGCCTCGACGAGCTCGCCGGGCAGGAACTTGAAGTGTCTCAGGCCGCCGTAAGCGGCGATATACTGGTCCTGCTTGCCGATGGGCTTGCCCAGGACGCTGATCTCGATCTGACACGCCTGGCGCGCCAGCACCTCCGCGGGGACTATCTCGCCGCGATAGGCGTAGAGCGCGTTGAGCAGGCCGACAGTCACCGTGCTCGAAGAACCGAGTCCGGAGCCCTCCGAAGGGATGTCGGCCATGGTGTCGATCTCTATGCCTTTCGAGATCCCGACCATCCGCATCGCCTCGCGGGCGAGCTCGTGCTGGATCTCACCGACCGCATCCACCATCTCGGTGCGGGTGTAGCCGACGCGGATCTTGTCGTCGAACCGTTCCTTGACGACGACGAAGATGTATTTGTCGATCGCCGTCGAGACGACCGCCCCGTAGTCGCGCTCGTAGAAGTCTCGGAAATCGGTTCCGCCGCCTGCGAAGCTGATTCTCAGGGGGGTCTGGGTGATGATCAAAGCTTACATCCTCCTGGTGCCTACGATTGTATTCTACCATAAGCGATGAGGTGTCTCAAGACTTGTCGGGGTGTGTCGAGAGAGACCACGGATTGCGGTCGGTCGATCCATGGCCTCAGGTGTGATTCCTGGGAGGCCGGGAACTGCTCGGAGTCTACATGGAGGCCTTCTCTCTGGCGCTGGTGCGGCCGGGCACGCCTTCGCGCTGCCAGTGCTCGAGTATCTGTTCTACTTCTTTGTGGAACTCCTCGCCGCCTATCTGGTTTTGCGTCACCTCAAAGGCAGTGTTCCCACGCGACAGCACCGGTATGGCGAGTGAGCAGAGGATCGGGGGTGCGGCGGACGTGCCATGTCCGTTGCAAACGAGCGGGTGGTACACAGAAAACTCCGCGCTGCTTTCCTGGGAGAGCAGCGCGGAGTTTTTAACCTGGCGACGACCTATTTTCCCGGGGCCTAGCGCCCAAGTATCGTCGGCCCTGGTGGGCTTAACTACCGTGTTCGGAATGGGAACGGGTGGACCCCCACCGGTATGGTCACCAGGAAACCTTAAGTTGAAAGTTGAAAGTGCAAAGTTGAAAGTTCCAGAACCGATGCCGGGTCTTCCCAACTTTCAACTTTGAACTTGGAACTTGCAACTCATTCACTGCCAAGTGAATGCGGTAGTGAGTGCGCTTGCTGCCTTAAGAACTTTCAACTTGCAACTTTGAACTTGCAACTTAATATTGCAAATGGTCAAGCCCTCGGTCTATTAGTACCGCTTAGCTGAATACATTGCTGCCCTTACACTTGCTGCCTATCAACCCGGTAGTCTACCGGGGACCTTACCAGGTTAACCCTGTGAGAAGATCTAATCTTGTGGCGAGCTTCCCACTTAGATGCTTTCAGCGGTTATCCCTTCCAGACATAGCTACTCGGCACCTGCCGTTGGCACGACAACCGATACACCAGAGGTCTGTCCACCCCGGTCCTCTCGTACTAGGGGCAGCTCCACTCAATCTTCTTACGCCCGCATCGGATAGGGACCGAACTGTCTCACGACGTTCTGAACCCAGCTCGCGTACCGCTTTAATGGGCGAACAGCCCAACCCTTGGGACCGACTACAGCCCCAGGATGCGACGAGCCGACATCGAGGTGCCAAACCTTGCCGTCGCTGTGAGCGCTTGGGCAAGATAAGCCTGTTATCCCCGGGGTAACTTTTATCCGATGAACCCTGGCCATTCCACACTGTGCCAGAGGGTCATTAAGCCCTGCTTTCGCACCTGCTCGAGCCGTCGCTCTCGCAGTCAAGTCGGCTTGTGCCCTTATACTCTAACGGCTGATTTCCAACCAGCCTGAGCGAACCTTTGGACGCCTCCGTTACTTTTAGGAGGCGACCGCCCCAGTCAAACTACCCGCCTGATACTGTCCTATGCCCGGATAACGAACAATAGTTAGAATTCCAGCCTAACAAGGGTGGTATTCCACTGCTGAGTTGCCTCTCCCACCTATTCTCTACATGCTAAACCAAAACCCAATATCAAGGTGTAGTAAAGCTCCACGGGGTCTTTCCGTCCTGATGCGGGTAATGCGCATCTTCACGCATGCTACAACTTCGCCGAGTCCCTCGTTGAGACAGCGCTCAAGTCGTTACACCTTTCGTGCAGGTCGGAACTTACCCGACAAGGAATTTCGCTACCTTAGGACCGTTATAGTTACGGCCGCCATTCACCAGGGCTTCGATTCAAAGCTTCGCATTACGCCTAACCCCTCCTGTTAACCTTCTGGCATTGGGCAGGTGTCAGCCCCTATACATCAGCTTTCGCCTTAGCAGAGACCTGTGTTTTTGTTAAACAGTCGCTCGAGCCTTGTCACTGCGACCCCAGCTAATCCACTGTGTTAAAACAGCGTCCACCCAGGGCACCCCTTCTCCCGAAGTTACGGGGTCAGATTGCCTAGTTCCTTAACGAGGGTTATCTCGCACGCCTTAGTATCCTCTACCTGCCTACCTGTGTCGGTTTGCGGTACGGGCAGTTGACTAGCTAACTAGAGGGTTTTCTTGGCAGCGCAAAAGACCACTTCGCTTCGTATTTCTACTCCACTCGTTGCGCGCCAGGCCGTATATGTCCGGCGGATTTGCCTACCAGACCAGCCCTACGCACAAACACGGACTACCAATCCCGTGCTTGGTCCCATTACGCTGCGTCACCCCATCGCTCAAACACCGTCAACTGGTTCGGGAATATACACCCGATGTCCATCGACTACGCCATTCGGCCTCGCCTTAGGCCCGACTAAACTCAAGAGGACGATCCTTCCTTAAGAACCCTTAGGCTTTCGGCGGGGAAGATTCTCACTTCCCTTTTCGCTACTCATTCCGGCATCCTCACTTGTCTGCAGTCCACCGCTGCTTACGCTAGACTTCAACCCGCATTCAACGCTCTCCTACCAATCCGAAGGAGTCAAAAGTCAAAAGTCGAAAGTTAAGTCAAAAAACACGCCCGCTTGGATGGCGGGACTTTCGACTTCTAACTTTGAACTTAGACTCCTCCGATTTCCACAGCTTCGGTAACTGGCTTGAGCCCCCTTACATTGTCGGCGCAAAATCACATTCGACCAGTAAGCTGTTACGCACTTCTTAGACGATGGCTGCTTCTAAGCCAACATCCTGGTTGTCTATGCAATCTCACATCCTTTTACACTTAGCCAGTATTTAGGGACCTTAGCTGGTGGTCTGGGCTGTTTCCCTTTCGACTACGAAACTTATCTCCCGCAGTCTCACTGCTACGCTTTGGTGTCCCGGCATTCGGAGTTTGGTTGATTTTGGTAACCTGGTAGGGCCCCTAGACCATCCAGTGCTCTACCTCCGGAACAGAACACGTAACGCTGCACCTAAATGCATTTCGGAGAGAACCAGCTATCTCCGAGTTCGATTGGCATTTCACCTGCTACCCACAGTTCATCCAAGCCATTTTCAACTGACACTAGTTCGGTCCTCCACTCGCGTGTTACCGGAGCTTCAACCTGACCATGGGTAGATCACTCGGTTTCGGGTCTGCTATATGCTACTAGACGCCCTATTCGGACTCGCTTTCGCTTCGGCTACACGCCTTACACGCTTAACCTCGCAACAACAGCAACTCGCCGGATCATTATGCAAAAGGCACGCCATCACACGGGACTGGAAGTTGAAAGTTAGAAAGTTAAAGTTGAAGTTGAAGAACCACGATCCCAACCTTTCAACTTTCTAACTTTATAACCTCTAACTTCCAGCCCATCGTGCTCTGACTGTTTGTAGGCATATGGTTTCAGGTTCTATTTCACTCCCCTCCCGGGGTTCTTTTCACCTTTCCCTCACGGTACTATCCGCTATCGGTGGCAAAGAGTATTTAGCCTTAGACGGTGGTCCGCCCAGATTCACGCAGGATTTCTCGTGTCCCGCGCTACTCGGGTGTCGGACGCGAGACCAATCGCTTTCGCCTACAAGGCTATCACTTCCTCTGGCACGACTTTCCAGTCAACTTCGGCTAACAATTGGTTTTGTAACTTCCTGGCTATCTCGCAGTTCGCCAGTCTGATCCCACTACACCCATACCGCAACGGCTGCGTCCTATCACACGATACAGGTTTAGGCTGTTCCGATTTCGCTCGCCGCTACTCACGGAATCGCTTCGCTTTCTCTTCCTCGGGTTACTAAGATGTTTCAGTTCACCCGCTTACCCCCGTATACCTATGTATTCAGTATGCGGTGACCCCGCATGACCAGTGCCGGGTTTCCCCATTCGGGTACCGCCGGATCAAAGCATGTTTGCTGCTCCCCGACGCGTTTCGCCGCTTACTGCGCCCTTCATCGGCTCTTTGCCCCAAGGCATCCACCATACGCCCTTTGTAGCTTGACCAAACCTATTATTCAAGTCGGAAGTCGACAGTCCAAAGTCAAAAGTCCGAAGACCACGACCACCACGACCACGACCCCCAACCGGTCCTTAAGACTTCGCATGCGCACTCACTACCATATTCAACTTGACAATGAACAACATTCAGCGCTCACCGAGGAGCGCCTGCTACCGACCTATGCCGGAGCGGAAATATGTTACAGCTTCGCTGGCAACACCTGCATCGATCACCAGAAAGCATTCTGCAGAGTGCTCTCTGACAGCCTGGCACACAAAAAGGGGAAGACAGCTCGTCTTCCCCTTGCAGGTTCAACGTATCTGTCTCGACAGCCCCTATTTGCTTGTGTGCACGTTCGATAGTCATAAGCATAGGCTGTATGAGTGTTCCCTAAAAACTGAATAGTGTAAGCGGATCAAATGAGACCGACCTAGGATCTAGAGGTTAGAGGTTGGAGGTTAGAAGTTAGAACCTCTGAGTCCAACTTAACCTCTAGTATCCTTAGAAAGGAGGTGATCCAGCCGCACCTTCCGATACGGCTACCTTGTTACGACTTCGTCCCCCTCACTCCCCACACCTTCGGCGACTCCCTCCCTTGCGGGTTGGGCCATCGACTTCGGGTGCAGACAACTCAGGTGGCGTGACGGGCGGTGTGTACAAGGCCCGGGAACGTATTCACCGCAGTTTAGCTGACCTGCGGTTACTAGCGATTCCGACTTCATGTAGTCGAGTTGCAGACTACAATCCGAACTGAGGACGCATTTTTGAGATTCGCTCCACCTCGCGGTATTGCTGCCCTTTGTTAACGTCCATTGTAGCATGTGTGTAGCCCCAGGCGTAAGGGCCATGCCGACTTGACGTCATCCCCACCTTCCTCCCGCTTACACGGGCAGTTTCCGAAGAGTTCCCGACTTTACGCTGGCAACATCGGATGAGGGTTGCGCTCGTTGCGGGACTTAACCCAACATCTCACGACACGAGCTGACGACAGCCATGCAACACCTGTCTTGGGGCTTCCTACGAAGGCACTTCCGACTTTCATCAGGATTCCCCAGATGTCAAGCCTGGGTAAGGTTCTACGGTTAGTGACGTATTAAACCACATGCTCCACCGCTTGTGCGGGCCCCCGTCAATTCCTTTGAGTTTCAACCTTGCGGCCGTACTCCCCAGGCGGGATACTTAATGCGTTAGCTGCGGCACTAGAGGGGTCGATACCTCTAACACCTAGTATCCATCGTTTACGGCTAGGACTACCGGGGTATCTAATCCCGTTCGCTCCCCTAGCTTTCGCACCTCAGCGTCAGGATATGGCCAGGAAGCCGCCTTCGCCACGGGTGTTCCTCCTGATATCTACGCATTTCACCGCTACACCTGGAATTCCACTTCCCTCTCCATACCTCAAGGCTCCCAGTTTTGCAGGCAGTTCCGAGGTTGAGCCTCGGCATTTCACCCCCAACTTAAAAGCCCGCCTACGCGCGCTTTACGCCCAGTAAATTCGGACAACGCTCGCCCCCTACGTATTACCGCGGCTGCTGGCACGTAGTTAGCCGGGGCTTATTCGCAGGGTACCGTCACTTCCTTCTTCCCCCGCAAAAGACCTTTACATCCCGAAAGACTTCATCAGTCACGCGGCGTCGCTGCGTCAGGCTTTCGCCCATTGCGCAAGATTCCTAATTGCTGCCCCCCGTAGGAGTCTGGGCCGTATCTCAGTCCCAGTCCGGCTGACCATCCTCTCAGACCAGCTACCCGTCGTCGCCTTGGTGGGCCGTTACCCCACCAACTAGCTGATAGGCCGCAAGCCCATCCTGAAGCGCATTGCTGCTTTAGATACTAACACATGCGAGAAAGTATCCACATGCGGTATTAATCCGCCTTTCGGCGGGCTATCCCCCACTTCAGGGCAGGTTGCTTACGTGTTACGCGACCGTTCGCCGCTAGGTCTTCGGCCGAAGCCTAAACCTCGCTCGACTTGCATTTCTTAGGCACGCCGCAAGCGTTCGTCCTGAGCCAGGATCAAACTCTCCATAAGAAAGTTATGTCATAGGCCCGAAGGCCGTCGACTTCACTTCAAGAGAGATCCTTAACGCCAACCGCACAAACTACCTCGGTCGGCGTCTAGCATTAAGCTGAAACTCATTTGCACGCTCACACTATTCAGTTTTCAAGGAACGCGCGCCTCTGGTCTTCCCAGACGCAAGGTAGATATTACCACGTTCCAACAGCACTTGTCAACCACTATGGGCAAACTTTTTTATAAATCTGGCTGCGGGGTGTGGGGACTACCTGTCATCGAGAGGAGTATCCCAGGGCACAATGCATATTCTACCAACTCATTATACCCAGGTCAAGGGGTTTCGTGCACATTTCTCGCCAAAAGTTTTGCACAGCTCTGCAGCAGGCGCGTGTGGATGCCCAAACAAGTTCAGCATGACACGGTTGGCTAGCGCCTTACCGGCTCGACGTTTCCGCCAGCGGACAGTGCGAGATATGCGTTGCCGGACTTGTGGGGAAGTGGCACGCGGGCCGAACGCGGATTGACGCAGGCGGCGATGACGGTATCGCGGTCGGCGTTTGGGCCGGGCTGCTGGTACCAGTACGCGGTGGTCGGTCCTGGGGCAGCCAAGCACGGTGCGGTCCTGGATGAGGGCGTCCACCTTGTCGAGTGTCGCCGGGAATGCGCCGTAGTCCTGCGAGTACGCGTTCATTGCCACCCCGATCTGCCGCAGCCGGGACTCGCACTGATACTCATAGGTCTTGGCGGCGGCGTTTGTGACCGTGGCCTGGACGATGGCGATCAGGATGCCTATTATGCTGATCACCACCAGCAGCTCGATTATAGTGAAGCCTGTCTTTCTCTTCATGTTGCTCACCTCATGCCGGGGCCGGCAGGATGCCTCCGAGGAACAGCGTACGCACCGGACCGGCGCGTGTCAGGACCCTCACCGCCCGACGGCGGTGGCGGAGCGGCCCGGGCGGCATGCCGGTGCGGCCGGCGGCGGAACGGGGGCCTGCTTGGGCGGGACCGGCGCGGGCGGCCTGTAGGACTCGCCGGGCACGGCCTTCACGTAGCCGCCCAGGTGCAGCACGTTGACATCGCCATGCCAGTTCTGCCTCTCGCCCGCGATGGCTATGTCGGCGCGGTCGTCGTTGGATAGCCCGCCTCGGTAGACGTAGCTGGAGTACGGCGGGTTGCCCCTAATGGGCCGGGCGCGCCACACGTCGTCGGGCACGTGCTCCTCGGAGTCGCTGGGGCAGTACATCACGCCTCCATCGGCGTAGTCAGAGATCGGCCGGAAGTCGTTGTTGCGTTTCGGATAGCGGCCGTCGTAGGTCTGAGCGTATAGATTCAGCGCGGCGCCGATCTGGGAAAGGTTGCTGGCGCAGCTTGCCCTGCGGGCCGCTTCGCGGGCTCGCGCAAAGACCGGGAACAGGATCGCCGCCAATATGGCGATGATCATGATCACGAAGCATAGCTCGAGAAGGGTGAAACCGCGTCTTCTCATTGGTCTTCCCTCCAGTCCGTGATGCGGAACGAGCTCACGCCTATGGTCACGGTGGCGCGGACGGTCCGCCTGGGATGCCTTGCCAGCGGCGAATCGGCGAAGCCGGTGCTGGTTACGCCGTAGGCTGCGCCGCTGCGCGACACCTTGACGGTGAATGCGCCGGTGGGCAGGCGGGCGCCGTCCTCGCCCGTGTATGACGGGTTGTGCGCCAGAGCGTGCGCGGCCTTCTGTAAGCCCGCCTCGGCAAGGTAGAGAGCGGTGGTCCGGCCGCGTTGACGGCCGCTCTCGGCGTAGATCGAGGCGATGCGCGCGAGGCAGAGCGTGGTCACGGCCAGGATCAGAAAGACCAGCGCGAGCGCGGCGACGAGCGTGCTGCCGCGCCGCCCTTCGATACGCGCGCTGCGCGCGCTACTCAGGGCCAGCGGCATCTGACCTCTGTCAGCGATTTCGTGGTGTGACGAAGCAATCGAGATCAACTCGTATCACTCTCCCGTGAATGCGTTCGTTTACCCTGACCGATATGTTGACGCCGCTGCCGCTGCCGGAGAACGACGCGGTTACGCCCTTGAACTCGGAGCGGCCGTTCTTTTCCAGGCGCTGGATGCCCGCCGCGCACGGCATTGGGCGGTAGGTGATGCGGCTGTCGGTGGTGTTGAGCACGAGCGTGTCGCCGGAGGCCGACCCCCCCTTAATCCTCGCCTCAGAGGGGGGAGAGCAAGCAAGTTCGCCGCCCTGACGTCCTGCTTGATGTGGCTCATAGCGTTCTGGGCGGTCGTTGTCAGGATCTCGCGGCGGCGCTCGACGTCATCGGCCCGCATGACGTTGAAATACGCGTTGTAGGCCACTCCCAGCACGATCAGGCCGAGTGCCATCGCGAACGTCGCTTCAACGAGCGTGAAGCCCCTGCGTCTCATGGCCTCTGCCCTCCTGCCGCGAGAGTGGAGTAGCGCAGGCTGTAGGGGTTGGCGCCCTCGGCCCAGGAGCAGGTGACGGTGATCTCCTTGAGGCCGGGTTCGGGCGACTTCACGGCGACCGCGCACCGGATGCCGGGCAGATTCGGCAGCCCTCGTTTGACATCGACGGACTCGATCGATGCAAACGGCTGCGAGCGGACGTGTTCCATAACGCTTTCGGCGAAGCCGGCGGCTGATGTCGTGTTGGCCGCGTGCTTTGTCAGCTTCGACGCGCTGATGAACACGGACGCGGCGGATGCCAGCGCGACCGCGAGTATCGCAATCGAGACGATGAGCGTGATGAGCGTTGTACCGCGCGTTCTATTCATAGTTCGCACTCTCCACGAGGCCCCGCGGGCGGACGTCGGCGCCATCCGGCTCAACCTGCGCGGGCGCGAGCGTCTCCCCGCAGCCGACGCCGCTAACGACCAGTCTTCCGAAGCCGATAGCACCGACGATCGGTGAGAACACCGCGGCCAGACCCGCCACCGGCCAGGCAATCGACCACCGGCGTAGTATCGCCATCACCCACACGCAGATCACGACCGGCTCGGTGATGACAAAGACGATCAGCCCGGCATAGTCCGGCGTTCCCTGCGACAGAACCGAGACCAGCACCGTGCTCGGCAGGGCCGCGACCAGATGGAGGCCGAGTCCCCAGACCAGAGCATGCACGACTCGCATTATGCTGGACGCGCTGAGCAGCAGCAGCCACGCAGCGATGGTGCCAGCGAGAAGAGGCGGGAGAGTCCAGTCCGGCATGACCACGCGACCGGGCCCGAAGAACACCACGACGGTGAACAGAGCGAACAGCGCCGCCACGATGGTAAGCAGTGCGAGCGCCCACAATCCGTCACGCGGCGAGCGCAACCTGATGAAGATCACAGCCCACGCCGTCACCAGGAACGCCAGGATCGGCGCGGTGAGCCAGGCGGGTGTGACCGAACTCCAGCCGCCTGCAAACGCCCACAGCACCGCCCCAAGCGCCAGGGTCAGCAGTATTCTCAAGACTATCGATGCCGTCTTCATCTCATCGGTCCTGTCATGTCAACCGAGGACTCTTGTGAGCTCGTCCTGCGTCGTAATGCCGGCGCGGAGCTTGGCCTGGCCGTCGTCGAGAAGCGACGGCACTCGCTCCACCGTAACCTGATGTTCCAACTCGGCAAGCGACTTGCGCTTGAGCATGCATTCGCGCATCTCGTCGCTGATCGGCAGCAGTTGGAATATGCCGGTGCGGCCCGAGTAGCCGGTGCCGGCGCATTGCTCGCAGCCCGCGCCGTTACACTTCCGGCACACCGTCCGCACCAATTTCTGCGAGAGCACCGCACTGACCGATGACGCGAGCAGATACGGCTCCACGCCGAGATCGATCAATCTCAATAGCACGCCCGCCGCGCTGCGCGCATGAACCGTGCTGAGCACGAGGTGGCCGGTCAGTCCGGCTTGAACGGCGATGTCGGCGGTCTCCGAATCGCGGATCTCACCGATCATGATGACCTCCGGGTCCTGCCGGAGGACCGTGCGCAGCGCGCTGGCGAAGGTGAGGCCGGAGGCGGTGTTGACCTGCGTCTGGTTCACGACCTGAAGGTCGTATTCGACCGGGTCCTCGACCGTGGCTATGCTCGATAGGTTGCGTTTGTTCTCGCGGAGGTAGCCGAGCGAGGCGTACATGGTCGTTGTTTTGCCGGAACCGGACGGGCCGGTGAGAAGGATCGTGCCCTGCGGGGCCATCAGCATGCGCTCAAGCGATGCCAGCGTCTGTTCGCCCATTCCGAGGTCGGTGACCGCGAATATGCTCTTGGCCGGGTCGAATATGCGCACGGCCACTTTCTCCCCATGGATGGTCGGTATCGAGGAGAAGCGCAGATCGACGGTTCGGTCGCCGATGCGCAGCGCCGCCCGGCCTTCCTGCGCGACCGACTTGCGAAACGTCGCGAGCTTCGAGACGACCTTGAGTCGTGCGGCGAGCCGGCGTTTGACGGACGGGTTCAGGCGGGCGACATCGTAGAGTACGCCGTCCAGGCGGAAGCGGACGAGTATCGCTTCGGCATAGGGGTCGAAGTGAACGTCGCTGGCGCCGTGAAGCACGCCCTGCGCGAGCAGGAAATCGACCAGATCGACCGCCGCGTGGCCGTCCCCGTCCGCCTCTATCCGCGCACACATGTCGTCGAGTTGATTCGTCGGAACGGCCTGGCTGTATTCGGGCCTTTCACGCTTGGCCAGCGCATTGCGCTCCTCGACTATGACCGACTGCGCCCACTGCGCCGACGCCATCGGCACGCCCCTCAGCAGCCACGCCGGCCGCAGCTCGCCGAACGAGACTGTGAGATCGGCAGCGCGTCCGCGCTTGTCGGCGGTCACGTGCGAGATGTCCATGATCGGCGCGTAGTCGGTCCTGCCGGTGCCGACCTGGACGAGCGTGAGCCCCTCGGGCGCGATGTGCAGTTCCGCCCTGGGCCCGATCAGTCCTTGTTTGATGTGAAGTACCTCGGCCATAGTCATCCTCCGTTCGAAGTCCGAAGTCCGAGGTCAGAGGTCAGAGGTCAGAACCCCCGACGCCGGGCTGGTCTATGATCTATGTCAGACCGATCCGCCGGCCAGGTTGCTTATGACCGCGACCAGCGGGAGAAGCATGCCCAGCACGAGCATGAAGACGCCGCTGCCCACTACTATGATGAGCATCGGCTCGATGAAGCCGGCGAGCGCGGTTACCAGGCTGTCCACCTGCCCGGCGTAGAGCTTGCCGACCTTGATGAGCGATTCGGGAAGCGCGCCGCTCTGCTCGCCGACGCCGATCCGCCACGCCATGGTCGGCGGCATGGCCTGGCGCGCGTCGATGGCGTCGCTCAGCGTGGATCCCCGCTCGACTTCGATGGCGACGTTGCGCAATATCGCCTCGATTGCGCCGTTGCCGGCGCTCGCCGCGGCCATGTCAAGAGCGCGGGGAAGCTCGATGCCGGCGTCGAGCAGCAGACCGAGCGTGCCGGCGAATCGCGCCAGCGCCGCTTTCTCGACTATCTGGCCGACCAGCGGGATTCGCAGTTTCCACGAATCGAGCAGCAGGCGGCCCCCCGCCGCGCGCCGCTGCAGAACGATCAGCGTTACCAGCAGCGCCACGGCCAATATGAGCAGTATAGTCGCCGGGGCTGTGTATCTGCCGATGAAGAAGACGAACCGCGTCGCCAGAGGCAGATCCCGCATGCCCATGTCGAGAAACAGCCTCCTGAAGCCCGGCACCACGAACGCCAGAGCGAAGTTGAGCAGCAATAGCGCGAACCCGCCGACCACCACCGGATAGACCAGCGCGGAGGCGAAGCGGCGGTTCATGTTCGAAAATGCCTCCGCCTGGTCGGCCAGTTCTTCCAGGATGGTTCCGAGTCGCTCGCTTTCCTCGCCGGCCTTGACGATGGCGATGTGCACTCGCGGGAAGATGGCGGGGTAGAGCTTCATGGCGTCGCTTAGCTGCGCGCCCTCGGCGACTTCGGTTTCGAGCGTGTGAAGAAGCGCCTGCAGCTTGGGGTTGCGCGCCTCGTGTGAGAGCATGCCGAGCGTTTCCTTGATCGGCATGCCTGCCTCGATAGCCGACGCGATCTGCCGGTAGACCGCGAGCACGTCGTAGTATGCGATGCCGCGGATCGGCGGGACCTGCTTGTGCATTGGCTGGGCGGTCTCGATCAGCGCGCCCCGCGAGTGCAGATCGGCGGCCAGCGCGGGCAGGCTGGCTGCGTCGGCGGTTGCCGTCATGAGTTGGCCGTTGGCGTCGCGAGCGGTATATGTGTAACGGGGCATTTCATTCACCTCGCAGCTTCGGTGCGGAAGAATCGCTGAGACGCTGAACTACCTGTTCTACTTGTTCTCTACGGCGTTGAGTGCCCTGCGGAGTTTCTCGATTCCGTAGCGATATCGCCCCGCGACCGTGTTGATAGGCGCTCTGACCGTCTGGGCGATCTCCTTGAACGTCATCTGATCGAGTATCTTGAGCACCAGCACTTCGCGCTGTTCGATGGAGAGCTGGGCGATTGCCTCTCGAATGACGATGATCGTGGCGGACATCTGGCGTGTGTCCGGTGCGCAGACGGCGGCGATGTCGGAGCATATCGCTTCGTGGAGCGCCTCGCAGCGCCTTCTGCCGCGGAGGATGCTGTAGGCGGAGTTTCTGGTGGCGGAGAACAGGTAAGCTCGGATGTTGCGCACCTCGGTGAACCGCTTCGGCTGGCGGGAGATGCGCGCGAAGACCTCCTGAACCGCGTCCTGGGCGTCCTCGACCCTGCAGGTCAGCGCCAGGGCGTAGCGGTAGAGCGAGGCGGCATATTGGTAATGGACCGACCGCAACCATATCTCGATAGCCTCATGACTGCCGGGCATCGCTCGAACTCCGTTCAGAAATGTGGTCTGTGCATACATGGCCTTTGTGCGTCCTCCGATGACATGGACGCCGCATGTGGCCGGTATTGTATATAGTTTCAGCGCGCGTTCGCATTGTCCTGCCGGTTCGCGCGGCGGAGGCTTCTCGTGGCCCCACGCCGGTTCGGAGAGCGGCCACTGCGTCATACGGACGGACCTGCGGATTTGTTGACCGAGCCGGGTCAATGTTTTGGCGGATTGCGGCCTGGGGTAGAAAAACCTCGGTCGATGGTCGGCCACGCCTTGCTCGCACTTCGGCGAGGGATCGTAATAACGTGATGTCCGGAGGGACAGGCTTGGCCGGTCGATGCCGTATCATCGGGCCAGGATGCCCGAATACCGGAAAACTACCATGGCGCGGCTAACCGACGCTATAGAGATAAGAGTCCCGTGCAAGCCGGAATACGTGCGAACGATCCGGCGAACGATTGCCGACTTCGGTGAATCGGTCGACATGCCCCGACCGGACGTGGAAGAGGTGGAGATCGCCGCCTCGGAAGCCATGGCCAACATCGTTCGACATGCCTACCCCGATCTTAACGGCAGCACCCCGCCCGTGCGCGTCAAGTGCTCTCACGACCAGGGCAAACTGACCCTGGAGATCAGCGACCGGGGCTGCGGATTCGAGCCCCCGCCCGCCGGCGTGATCCCCGATGTCGATCTCAACCGGGACGGCGGCCTCGGCATAATCCTCATCAAGTGCCTGATGGACCGGGTCAACTACGCCTCCAAGCCCAATGGCGGAACGCGCATTCGCATGACCAAGCGCGCCCATCGTGCAATGCGGAAGGCGACTCGCGTGAGGGTAGCGCGCCTGGCACAGTCGAAGCCCTAAGTGATTTACGCCGTTCAACTTGCACAGCACGTCATGTTGCACAGCACGTCGTGCTGAACTTGATTCAGCATCCACGCCTGGGCCCTGAATCAAGTTCAGGGTGACGTGATACAACTCACTGAGCGTAAATCACTTAGCGGACCAGTTCTATCGCGGATGCCGAGAGGGCCGGCAGACTGATGGTTGTTCGAGTCATGGAGAATCCTCCAGGTTCAGCATTTGTACGTCGTCGCCAAACCATACTTCGTGCGCGAGGCGCTCATGACGGGCCTGAGAGCAGCTCAGGATGATGACCTGGCGCTGTCTGGCGAAGGTCTCGACCAGGTAGCGGAGGCCGACTGCGAAGCGGGAGTCGTCGGCGGCCATCAGCGGGTCGTCGAGCAGGACCGGGATCGCCTCGCCGCCGCGTGACAGCTCCTCGCAGCACGCCAGCCTCACCGCGAGATACACCTGATCCTTGGCGCCGGTCGAGAGGCAGGCGTCGATGTCGGGCTGTTGGAGCACGCGGTCGTCGGGGATGTGCCTGATGGTGAACGCGAGGGTGTCGTCGAAACGGAGCTCGTCGTAGTCCGGGTTCAGGTGCGGCAGGATCGCGGAGGCGCTGCAGTTCAGCGCGGCCGCCCAGCGCTTGCGAGAGCTCTCCGCGACCTCGGCCAGAACGCTTTTCGCAATGGCGACTGCCTTGCCGAAACGCTCCGCTTTGGCGCGCTCGTGTTCGAAGGCATGGAGTTCGCCGCGAAGGGCGGGGTATTGAGCCTTGTAGGCGTCTACCCTCGCTCCGACGCGCTTTTCGAGATCGTTGATCGTGGAGTTGAGATCGTCGAGCGCGGTTCGGAGACGCTGGCGCTCGGCGTCGATGTCGGATGAGGATCGCGTGGGATTGGACCCCCCTCGGTCCCCCCCTTGCAGGGGGGGAAGAAGGGCGCGGGCGTCCGCGGTCTCGCGTTCGAGGCGGAGGCGGGCATCCGCGTCGATGAACTGGGACTTCGTGGCGTGCACCGCTCCAACGGCGGCGACTGCGATTCCCAGCAGGGTCCCGACGATGCTCGGCGCGGGCGGCAGGACCTGGGCCACCCACAGGCCGCAGCTTGCGAGCGCCAGCAGGACTCCGCCAAACGCGATGACGGTCCCGAGCGACTTCCCCGACGCGCGTCGCTGGTCGATGGCGCTCAACTTCGCTTCGGTCTGCGCGATCGCGGACTCGATCTTGACGCGCTCGACCTCCTGGGCGCTTGCTTTCTGCTCGCACAGGCGGGCGTCGCTGAAGTCTGAATCGAGCTGGGCGAGCTGGTCTTTGGCTTCGGCGAGTTGGGACTTTGCGTCATCGAGGCGGCGGGCGTCGTCACCGGCGGCATCGAGATCGGCTTCGAGGACGTTGATCGCTCTGAGCCTGGCCGCGATGGACTCTGCGAGACGCTTGACCGCGTTGTCGATGATCAGCGGGCCGCCTGTGTCGAGGGTGTATCTCGCGCCGCTGAGCGCGGATATAGCGGGCTCCGCGGCGGAGTCCTCAGTCGAGCCCTCGACCAGCGCCGAGAGTCTGGCTTGAATGCCGCCCCTCACCTTTCCCTCTCCCCGGCGGGGAGAGGGAAAGGGTGAGGGGCCCAGAGAGGGCGTGTCCTTGCCGCAGACGAACGCGATCCGGCGGAAATCGTCGAGCGGCAGGTGCAGGAAGTGGGCGGCCAGATCGTGCTCGTAGTGCGCGCTCACGTCCTTGCCGGTGTCCGACTCGCGGACGACGAACGTGTCGCGGGCGAAGTCGCGCTCGACTCGGAGGCGCTTGCCATCGGCTGATATGTCCATCTCGACGGCATAGACGTCGCCGTTCCACGGCTTGAACGCGGCGAGCCGCTGCCGGCCCTCTTTCGTGCTGCGGCTGGGCAGTCCGCAGAGGCCGGCGAGAATGGCGGCGGCGAGGGTAGACTTGCCGGTCTCGTTGTCGGCGACGATGAGGGCGGCGCGGCCCTCCGGGAACTCGAATCGCCTGTCCACGAGGCAGCCGAAGCCGCGAATGTAGATAGCCTCAATCCACATCGCGCGGCTCCAATCGCCTGTTGTCGAGCGCGAACAGGCCGTAGTACATCGCGTCACGGAGCGTGTGGCGCTCGTCTTCATCCGACGCGGCCTGCTGCTTTTCCAGCATCTTCGCCACGAACGCGGACCGAAGAGGCGATGCGGCGGACTCGCGGCAGATCGAGTCGAGATCGTAGTCCGGCACCGCGCCCGATAGGCTCAAGCTGGTTGTGAAGTACGGCTGGCGCGACTCCCAGGCGTCAGTGTCGATCTCGATTCCCGACGGAAGCAGGCCGCGCACGAAAACGTAGACCGCGTCCTGCTTGCGCGCATGCTGCAGGAGCGATTCGTCGATTCGGGCGAAGAGGTCTGCGGAGTCGCGGGCGCCGGTGGCGTCCACGTCCACCCGCACGATCCGCCGCTGCGCGACCTCGACCTTTTCGAGCGTCACGCGGCCTTCAGGGTCGATCTCGCCGACAAGCGCGCACTTCTCGCCGGTCTCGTCGAGTCCTCTGCCCTGGATGCAGCCCGAATAGGCAGCACGGATGCTCTCGTCGTTGGCGATCTCGGCATACGAATGGTAGTGGCCGATGGCGCAGTAGGTAAAGCCCTGCGCGAGAAGTTCCGCGTCTGAAAACGGGATCACGTTCTCCTTGTCCGAGGGCCTGTAGCCGTCGCGGGAGCCGTGAAAGAGAAGGAAGCGTGTATGCGTGATCTGCGGCGCCGCGATTGGCGGCGCGAGGAGGCGGTCGGTGATGCCGCGGTGGGCGTGCGCGACGCCGGTGATCGAGCAGTCCAGATCGGGAAGCGGCATGGTTTCGAACTCGGGCGCGGTGAAGATGTGGACGTTTTCGGGCCATTTCTCGAAGTAGGGACTTCGCGGCCGGAGGCTGTCGTGGTTGCCCGGCGCAATGAAGACCGGAATCGGCGCGATCTGGGCCAGCGTTTGCGAGATGAATGCGGCGGTGTCGGGGTCGGCGGTCTCGTAGTCGAAGAGGTCTCCCGGTGCAAGGACGATGTCGGCTTTTCGGTCGACCGCCAGTGCGCAGGCGCGCGCGAAGGCGGAGCGAATGTCGCTGGCCATCGCGCCGGCGGCGATATGCGTATCGGCGAACTGGACGAAGCGCACGCGTTTTCCCCGGGGCCGCGCGTCGCTGCTTCGGGTCAGAAAGCCTTCCGAAGCATCGCCGCTTGTCATCCTGAACTTGATTCAGGACCCATCCCCATGCAGCCTGGATGCTGAAACAAGTTCAGCATGACACATTGAGCACCAAAAAAGCCGCGGGAGCTGGGCTGCCGCGGCTGGGATGATTGCGAATGAAACTTCCTACCGCGCCTACGGAGTTAGCTGTCGGGCTAGGACAGGAAGCAGCCCCTCCAAAAGGAGATTCTTCACACCATTCGTGATCTTCACAGGAGTGAAAAATCTTCTTTCTGCTGGATTCGCCCCTTGGTCTAACGGTTCCTCCGTTCTCCCCGGCCAGGGAGAGACTCGGCGCTATGTTGTTTATTCGGTTTTCTATTCAGTTTGCGGAAACGGGGGAGGTTATTACACCTCGCCTGCCATTGTATACCCGGCAAACGCGTTTGTCAAGGGGTCGCGCCCAACTTTTTGCGCGGATTTCGGACAAATTCCGCATGACACGTGCAAGTGTTCCGTGCTCAGCCTACTTTGCCTTCGGCGGAGGCGGAGGCGGAGGCGGCGGACCGGGCGGAGTTGCCTGCTCCTGCCACGGCCTTGTGGACTGCTGGAGTAACTCCGCAAGCAGCTTGTTCTGATCCGGCGTCAGCAGGGCCTTGAGCGCAAACAGGCCGCTGATCCTTGCTTGAAGCACCTCGGACTCGGCTTTCATCGCCTTGTCGCCGCCGGCGGCCAGTTCGGCCTGGGTCGCGTTCGGATTGGTAAGCACGGCGATATAGTCGCGGGCCGCCTTGATCTGATTCTCGATCTTGGGCTTGATGTCGTTGTCGAGCTTGGTGAGCAGATCAAGGACCTTGGTCTTCTCGTCCTCGGTCATATTGAGCCTGGCGCCAAGCATCGGCATCATCTGCGCGCTGATGATCTTGAGCGTCGGCAGGATACACGGCGCCGGACGGACGCGCTCCACGCGCGCGGGTTCCTTCTCAGGCGACGCCGGTGTCGCGGCCTGCGCGAGCGCCGCTCCGGCGATCGCGATCAGCACGGCGATCAGAATAAGGGCGATTGTTGGTCTTCTCATTTCAATCCTCCACGTCTTCGAAGATGCGAGGCATCTTCGTCCCTTCGTGGCTGTCGCCACGATCTCAGAAGAGCGAGAGCTTGGGTTCCTTTCTTGCTTCGACAACCTGCCGGCGGGCCAGGTCTATGTCCGCGATCAGCAGCGACTTGCCGCCGTCGTAGCTTTCGCCCGCCTGGCGGAGTATGTAGGCCGGGTGCAGCGCGGCTACCGCATAGCGAGCGAACTTCGTCGGATAGACTATTCCACGCTCCTGGGTCATGCGAAAGTCCTTCTTTATGACGAACTTCGCCGACGGCGCGCCCAGGCACAGTATCACCAGCGGCTGGATGATCTCGATCTGTTTTTCCAGCCACGGCGTGCAGGCCGAGATCTCCTCGGTTGCGGGCGGACGGTTTCGCGTGCGACCATTCTCCATTATACACGCCCGGCACTTGAGCACGTTGCAGATCCACACGTGCTTGCGGGTGATCTTGTTCGCCGAGAGCGCCTCGTCGAGCAGCGCGCCCGCCCTGCCCACAAACGGCCGCCCGGTCGCGTCCTCGTTGGCGCCGGGCCCCTCTCCGATGATCACCAGCGGGCTTTCCGGGTTACCCTCGCCGAACACGACGTTTGTGCGGGTGTCGGCAAGCTCGCAGCGCGTGCATTCGATGCAGCGCGAGCGGAGTTCTTCGATTTGCTCGGTTATTTCGCTCATGGCAGTCGGTCGAATATCGGTTTGAGCTTGTCATAGGTGACTTCGAGCGCTTCGGGGATCACCTTGACATCGGCAAAGACGGGCATGAAATTGGTGTCGCCGTTCCAGCGCGGCACTACATGTACATGGATGTGATCGGCTATACCGGCCCCAGCGGCCGTGCCCTGGTTCACGCCGACGTTGATCCCGTCCGGCCGCACGGCCTCGCCAAGCACGCGGATGCTGCGCTGGACAAGCTGCATCACTTCCAGGCTCTCCTCGTCGTCAAGCTCGGCGAGGTCCGCCGTGTGGCGGTACGGCGCGATCAGCAGGTGGCCGTTGGAGTAGGGAAACGCGTTCATGATGACAAACGCGTGCCTGCCGCGGTGCAGGATGCGGTCTTCGCGATCGCTCTGCCGCGCCGGAAAGACGCAGAATATGCAGCCCTCGGTCTTGTCGGCGGTTATGTATTGAAGGCGCCAGGGCGCCCAGAGTCGTTCCATCGAAACAACCTCCGCAGTCGAGGGTAGTCTACCTCAAAGCGCGGCGGTCGTCAACTTCGTGAACTCTTGCACAAGCGGCGCGGGTCTGCTATACTCGTGAGGCAGCAATATCGGTTCCGCGAGAGGATGTGTTGGGATGCCACTGAACGCAAAGGTGCCGACTCCGACGCTGGAGCGGCTTGCAACCTATTTCACAATCCTGAGTGACCTCAAGAGCAAACGCGTGGACACGATCTCCTCGGCCGAAGTCGAGGAGCGCACCGGCATCAACGCCGCGCAGTTCCGCAAGGACCTCTCATACTTCGGCGAGTTCGGCAGGCCCGGCGTCGGCTATAAGATCGATGACCTCCACGCGCGGATCGCGCACATTCTACAGCTCGAACAGACGCAGCCCGTGCTGCTGGTGGGCGCGGGCAACCTCGGCAGCGCGCTGGTCGGCTATCCGGCGCTGCGGGCCGAGAACTTCCAGATAGTGGCTGCGTTCGACAATAACTACAACAAGATCGGCAAGCAGCTATGGGACCTGACGATCCGCGATGCAAGCAGGCTGGTCGAGGACAATGCGGCCCTCGGCGCGAGGCTGGCGATCATCGCGGTCCCGGCAGGCGCGGCACAGGAAGTGGCGGAGATGCTCGTCGAGGCGGGCGTGCGCAACATCCTCAACTTCGCGCCCGCCGTGCTGCGGCTCCCGCCGGATGTAATTGTGCGGAACGTGGATTTCGTTCAAGAGCTGGCGGTGCTGTCGTTCTATCTGCCGGGGGAGTAGTTAGCGGCAGTCTGCCGCGCAGGAATGAGTTCAGTTCTCCGGGAATTGCACCGCTGTAGGAGGGTTTTCCAAAACCCGAATGCCCAGGCGTTGTGCCCGCGGAATCGGCGTTTGGAAACGCCTCCTACGACAAGTCTCCCGGAAAACTGAACTCGTTCGCCGCGCAGGTGTGCGTCGTGGGTCGTGTGAGCTACAATGTGTTCTCAGGAGCTTGCGCATGGAGACTGATGGACTTGTAGACGAAATGGTCCGGCGGATTGCGCGCGCTTTCTCGCCGCTGAGTGTGATCCTGTTTGGATCACGGGCGAGTTGTGTACACAAGACCAGCCGGTCGCAGGGCGTTGACTCGGCACCGACGTCCGGGCAATATTCAATAGTCAATACTCAATATCCAATCCCCCTGAAAACCCGTAATCCCCACAGCATTGGCTTTGCGTGCTATGCGGCATAAGCTAACTGTAAGCAACTACCGACAATAGCAAACCCAGGGAAACCTGGGGACGCAAAGCAGACGGGACTAACCCGGGGCAGGCAATGGGAAATCAAGAAACCCCAAGCTAATCCGCCAGCCCTGGTATGTCAGCCGAGCCGCCGAAGTAGGAGTTGTCAGTGGTCAGGGACTTCAGGTCTCTGGTTACAGGCAATTCGTCTTAGGTGGCTCGGCTTTGTTTGTATTACCAGGTTTGGGAGGCGAATGAGATGCTGATTCCGGAGGCTAGAAACTTTCTCGGCAGAGACTGCTCGATCACTTTCAAGGACCGCCACGGCGAGTTGCACACGCGGACGACCCGCGTTCGCGACGTGACCTTCGTGCCGATGTACGGCGCATGCCTCGTGGGCGATGCCGACGACATCTGGTTGGATCGCGTGACCAGCATCAGCGCCCTTGGTTAGCATACGACAGCTTCGAATACGCCAGGAGGTGGTAGCACTAATCAACTGATCGGACGTTTGACAAGCAGCAGCACGGTGTAGACAACTCAATACTCTCCTCGGGACCCGGCTCGCTTACGGGATCAACGCGAGCCGGGTTTGCCTTGTACTGGACGGAGGGAACGGCGCGGCGGTGGCGCGGAAGTAGTGTTCGGGGGTAATGGGAATGACACCACGCGAGAACCTGCTCGCTTGCATAAGTCACAAGACGCCGGAATGGGTGCCGCGGGGAGGGTCGTTTGCTCCCGCGCAGATGGTGCGCTTCAAGACCCGGACCGGCCTGGATGATATGCGCGCCTACTTCAAGATGGACCCGCTGGGCGGGATCGCCATCGGCCCCACCCGGCTGCAGACCGACTTCGCACCCTACCACGCCTACTACACACTGCCCATGCCGCCGGAACGCACGCGCGTGGACGAGTGGGGGGTGGGCTGGGTGCGGGGCTCGCTGCTGCACTTCGAGGACATGGTGCACCCGATGCATTCGTTTACGACGCTGGAGGAGTTCGAGGCGTATCCCTATCCCGACCTTGAGGCCGAGTATCGCCGGGAGGGACTGATGGAAAAGGCCGCGTCGCAGCGCGACGCCGGCGTGCCCGTTATCGGACACGTGCCGGGTCTGGGCGGGACGGTGTTCGAGCACGCCTGGTATATGCGCGGGCTGGAGAACATGCTCACTGATATGCTGGCGGACCCCGAGATCGCCGCCTATCACTTCGACAGGATCACCGAGATGGCAGCGTCGAACGCGGCGTTCCTGGCGACTTGTGGACATCGACATTCTCTTCACCGGCGACGACGTCGCCACCCAGCGCGGGCATGATGATGAGCCCGGATACGTGGCGCAAGTGGCTCAAACCCAGGCTGGGCAAGGTGATCGCGGCGGCGCGCGCGGTCAAGCCGGACATGGCGGTCTGGTATCACTCCGACGGCGACTGCCGCGGGATCATCGGCGACCTGATCGAGATCGGCGTCACCATACTCAACCCGATTCAGCCGGAGTGCATGGACCCGGCGTGGGTGAAGAAGCGAGTACGGCCGCGATCTGTGCCTCTGGGGAACAATCGGCACGCAGACCACGCTGCCGTTCGGCACGCCGAAGACCGTGCGGGAGACCGTGCGCAGGATGATCGATGAGTGCGGCGCGGACGGCGGCCTGTTCATCGCCCCGACGCATGTGATCGAGCCGGACGTGCCATGGGAGAACATTGTGGCGATGTATGAAGCATGCTGCGAGTATGGCGGGGAGCCGCCGTATTAGGAGCGCCTACGCCGCTTTGTCGCGCCTGCGCGGCTGGCGGTGGACGAGCTTCACCTGCTCGCATTCAAGCGCGAGGCAAAGCTCCTGTGGCTGCCAGCCCTTGGCAAGAAGGGCGCACTGGGCGGCATTAGTGTAGGGGCAGTAGAACGAATCCTCTGTTCTTCGTTAATCGGATCCTCGTCATCAACGCTGTCGAACCACTCAAGAGCCAACGGCAAAGCCTCCTCCGATAGGATGATGATGCCTCCGCATCTACCCAGGATTTTCGGCATGAAAACGGGCGGGGATTAGGGTCTGCGCGCGCGGTAGGTCTCGACCATGCGGACGGGGTGATAGGATTCCTTGGCCTTGCGCAGGCCGGGGATGCCGAGGTCCTGCTCGCGGTTGACGTACGCGAAGTCCGCCGCTTCGGCCCTGCAGAACTCGTTGTTGATGAGCTGGTAGAGGCCGTCGATTCGCGGGTCGGCTTTCTCGACGTGGACGACGAGCGTGTCGGGGTTGAGCGCCTCGCCGAGCGCGAATGCGACTATGGCCCCGCTCGCGCGTATCGCCCCGCCAACGATGCCCGAGCTCCTCGAATTGCGTCAGCATCTGTAGATCGCGCAGCGCTCCTTGCGCAGGCCATCGACCGTCTCGCACGCGCGCACGTCGCACCAGTGGTCGGCGAACCGGATCGCACTCGGCGGCGATTGAGGCGTCCATGCGAACGTATTCGTAGTCGATCTGCGACTTGGCATGGGCGATCTGGTTGCGCTTGCCGTCGTAGCCGCGTCCGGCCAGGGTGATGAGGTCGTCGGAGGAGTAGACGTAGTCCCAGTTGTCACGGTCCGGCTCTATGACCAGCCCGGCGGCTTCCAGCTCGGACGCGTCTGCCGAGGACAGTCTATCGAACGTGACAGGCCGCGGCGCGCTTCTCAGGATCTCCTCGACGACGGGAACGAATCGGGCCGGCACCCAGCGGCTTCAGACAGGATAGTGAGCCGTTCTGGCTGCACAGGACCAGGACGTGCTCGCCCAGGCGAGAGATTGTGGCGCCGTATGCCTCCCGCCAGGCGAAGATATTGGTGAAGGTGTAGGCGGAGATCTGGGGCGGTTCGGCGGCCAAGATCGCGTCGAGGACGGGCTTGTCCTCGATGGTCATGTCGCGAGAGTCGGGGAACTGGGGTATCATCAGTCCTCAAGTATCCGCCAGCGCACAAGCTTGACCGGCACGTTGAAGTAGCTTCGCCGGGAGTTGGCGGGGGCTTCGTTGACTACGACCTTGCGGTCGCCGGGACTCGCCTCTATCCACTGCTCGTGGCCGTAGTAGATCATCACGTGACTGTCTCCCGTAACGGCCATATCGCCCACTTCGAGATAGGTGGTATCGTACCCTGCGAGCCTGGACGCGCGGCCGATTGTCCTCGTATACCCGTACTTGCCGTCACTGATATCCTTGGCGCTCAGATCGCGCCACCAGAACCGCCAGAGCCGACTGCCCAGCAGGCGGGGGTTGAACTTCCTTCAGCCCCTCCCACGACATGGCCTGCCACAGAGCCGCGCGCGCGAGGCCTGAGCAGTCGATGCCGAGGTTGGTTTCGCCGCCGGCCGCGTAAGGCACCCCTATGTAGGCTTGCAGCCGGTAGTAGTAGACCTGCCGAAGCGCCCCGGTGTTCGGGGGCTTGCTGCCGGCCACGTCCCAGAGGACGAAAAGCACCAGGAAGAATATCGCGGGGAAGACAGTGACCGATGGCTTTCTGAGCGCCAGCAACACGAACGTCAGGCAGGTGAAGATGAAGAAGAAGAACGTGCAGGCGAGCAGCAGCCGGACGGGCGTGTTCATCGGCGACACACGCACTGCCACTCCGCACGCCACCAGCAGCACGGCCAGAGTCCAGCCGCACACCTTTCGGAAGCGTCTCGCGCGCACCGGCGGCGCGGTCTGTTCGGTTTCGGTCAGTTCATCCACTGTTCTTCTTACGCTTGCTCCGCGCCGGCCGTTCCGGAGGCGGGGCGGCCGCATCCAACGCGGGCAGAACGTCCTTTATCAAGAGTCGCGACTTGTAGCGAATCACGGTGCCGGGGAACTGCTCGGTGGCGCAGTTCAGGCTCTCCGGCGCGGCCACAACTACGGCCGCATCTCGCACCCGGCCCAGTTTGTCGAGTTTCTTCGTCAGGTACTCCGGCGTCCAGAACCCGACGATTTCGAGATGCACGATGCGCCCGTCCGCGTGCGTGAACACGAAGTCCGGGATCAGCACGGTTTCCTTGAGATCGAGGATCGAGCCCTCGCGCTCGATCCGCCACTTGCTCTTGGTGTTGCGCGCGAACTTGGCGAAGAACGCCTCCTCCGGCGCGGAATCGAAAACGGGCTCATCGCGGTAGTGCGACTTGAGTCCCGTTCGAGGCGACAGGCGAAAGAGCTTCTCGGACCCGCCCACATTCACCTTCGCCGCCAGCCGCCAGTCTTCGCACTTGAGCACCGCCGGCAGCAGCTTCGCCATCGCGATGCCGTAGCGCTCGACGTTCGAAAAGAGCGACAACGGGCCGTCGATGTCGATGCGGTAGCCAGCCTCGCGGGGCTTGATCGAGTGCATCAGCCTCGCGAGCTTGATGTATTTGAACACCGTCCGATAGCTGTCGCCGACGTCGATGATCATCCGCGTCGCTCTGTAGAGCATCGCCTGTGCGAGCGCCGTGTTGTAACGGTCGATCAGGTCGCTGCCGCCGATGGAACCGTCAACCGCGCGGACGATCTGGTTCTCCTTGAGATCGGCGTAAAGAGATAGTTCCAGCTTCGCCGGTGTGATTCCTTTGTCGGCGGCGATGGAGCGCAGCTTCTCGGAGGCGGCCTTGGTGAACACGAGATCGGGCGTTCGGACGAGCGGGCGGTCGCGCGCCGCGGCCTCGAAGACCTCCATCCGCAGCGCCTCCGCGTCGAGTTCCGAAGGCGGCTCGATGGTCGCGTAGTCGCCCATCATCTTGGCCAGTCCGCGGTAGACCTTGTAGTCCGGCGCGCTGCCGGCCATCTCATCGAGCGTCTCGTCGAGCCGGCCGGTGGTCTGCCCTACGCACGACGCGAACGCCTCGACTATCCTCTCGGCCACCGCGAGGTACTTGCCGCGGGGGTCGAGGTAGATCGGCGTCACCGCGTCGCCGCTCACGCGAAACCGAAGCAGATCAAGCGTAAGCATCCGACTTGCGCCTCCTGGAGCTTACGTTTGTCTCGGTGGTGGCGGAGGTGACGACCTCGTAGAGAACGGCGGTCGTCCGTCCGCCGCCCTTGCGCAGGATTCGTCCGAGCCGCTGAAGGTGCTCGCGCGGGCTCGCGCTGCCGCTGAGTATGATCGCGACCTTGGCGGAGGGAACGTCGATGCCTTCGTTGAGGACCTTGGACGTGACGATGGAGTGGAACGTGTCTCCGCGATAGCCGTCGAGTATCCACTTGCGCTCGCGAGTTTTGGTCTGGTGGGTGATGGCGGGGATTAGAAACTCGCGGGAGATGCGGTAGACGAGATCGTTCTGCTCGGTGAAAATGATGACTTTGTCGGCGAAGTGCTGCTTGAGAAGCGAGTCCAGGACTTCGAGCTTGCGCTCGGAGCCGACCACGATGCGCTTCATCTCCTGCTTGGCGATCAGCGCGCGGCGGGCCGACTCATCATACGCGCTCATCTTGAGAAGCTCGACCCAGCCCGCCCCGAACGGCTTGATGCCCGTGCGTCGCACGAATGCGTAGTATAGCTTCGAGCTTGCGGCGTAGCGCTCGGCTTCGTCGTCGGTGAGAGAGGCGCGGATTCGGACGACGTCATAGTCCGAGAGATACTCGCCCTTGAGCTCCTTGACGCTCTTGGAGTAGACGACCGGCCCGATCATGTAGTCCAGCAGTTCGTGCGCGCCGTCCTGGCGTTCGTAGGTGGCGGTCAGGCCGAGCCGGTACCAGGCGCTGGACATCACGGCTATCTGCTGGCTTTTTGGGCTGGGCAGGTGATGGACCTCGTCGAAGACGACCAGGTCGAAGCGGTTGCCGTAGTCGGCGGCGTAGATGTAGGCTGAGTCGTAGGTGGTGACGGTGACGTCGCAGAATCTCGTGGTGTCCGCCCCCGAGTATACCGATCTCGATGCCGAACGAATCGACCAGCAGGGAATACCACTGGTTCATCAGGTCGATAGTCGGCGCGACCACGAGCGCGCTGCGGCCGATGTGCGAGATCGCTCCCAGCGCGACGAACGTCTTGCCGGCGCCGGTCGGAAGTATGACCGTGCCCCTGCCGTCGGCCTCCCGCCAGGCGGCGAGGGCTTCTTGCTGATAGGGGCGGGCAGTGTAGTCGGTGCGGAGTTTGAGCTTGAGCGGGATCGACCGGGAGCTGTTGTCATCGATCACCTCGCGGCATTCGGCGAGGTAGTCGAGTATGCGCCGCCGGTCCACAGCGGGCGCTCGATACTTCTCGATGCGTTCGTCCCACTCGAACCACGGCGGCGTCGGCACGGGCGTCCTGCCCTCCAGTACCAGCGTCCCGCCGTCGAATCTAAGCCGTGTCTCGCTCACGCCCTAGATTATAGCCGAAACGCAGAGCAGCGTCGAGGCGGGGCTCATTCGCCGGCAGGTTTGGCGTCGCCGTTCTCCCGCACCACGCGCATGCGGGCATCGTCGCCGAGTATGGAGAACACGAACGTGTAGCGCTCCCGGAAACCGTGGGCAGGGTCTCCGCCGATCAGACGGCCTGAGGTGGCGCGGCGACGGGCGTGGTCGAAGATCATCTCGATTCCCGGCCCGTATTCGTCGAGTGCAAATGTCGCCTCGCGCTCCGGTATCGCTTCAGGCCAGACTCGCAGCACGCCGGCCGGTTCGTCTCGGCGGAAGCGGATCGTGTCCACCCAGTCGTCGAGCGACACCATCTCGAACGCCTTATCCGTGATGATGTCGCACTGCCGCATCTGCTCGTAGTACCTCGTCGTGTACCGCCGGGTCCATGTCCTCGTCGGGCACGGTGACGTCGTCTTCGCCTACGTTTCCACGCCGAACCGCGTTCTCATCGGCAAGGATGGGCGCGCCGACGCGGACAGCCATCGCCATCGCGTCGCTGGGCCTCATATCGACTGTGATGTTGCGCTTGCGCTGATCGAGCAGGACGTCCGCCCTGCACTTCCGGCCTTCGGCGATGCGAAGAGTCACCTGCTTGAGCTCGATGCCGCACGCACTGAGCAGGTCAAGCGCGCTGTCGAGGGCGCGGCCCTTGGGGTTCTCGCTAGTTCTCGCGCGGAGCGGGCCAAGGATGATCTCGCCGAGGTCCTCGGAGCGCGACCACAGCGTGATATACGACTTATCGCAGCCGGGCTTGTTGACCGCAAGCGTCATGCCGCGCACGTTGCCTTCGCCCTCGGCGACCATGACCTTGCCTTCGACAATCGGGTACAGCGTAACCCGCCCCAGCACTTCCTCCGCGAAGCTCTCAGGCAGCTTGTTCATTGTGTAATCCTCCTCGACCTCCGCCATCAGCATCTGCCTTAGCTGCCGGCGGGCTCTGTGCAGGTGCTGCGCGACGGCGTTTGCCGACACGCCGAGGAATTCGCCGATCCGCGCGTGCGATTGACCCGACAGATAATGCAGCGCCACGATCAGTCGGCTTCGCTCGGGCAGCGAGTCCACGGCCTGGCGTACCTCGCCGCGGAACTGCTCTCGCCGCCACTTCTCTGATGCCAGCGATGCGACCGACGGCAGCAATTCGGCCTCGTCCAGCGATACGGCCTGACGGCTCGACCGAACCCACATCCTACACTCGTTGGCCGTGATCGACTTCAGCCAATGGGCGAAAAGGCCGGGGTCCGATAGTTGATCCAGCTTCCGGAACGCCTTGACGAACGACTCCTGCGCGATGTCCTGAGCATCTACGAAGCTGCCCACGCGATGATACGCCAGCCCGTGGATCAGCCCCTGATAACGTGTGACCAGTTCCCCGAACGCAGCCTTGTCACCGGCCAGGCTGAGCCGCACGAGTTGTGCGTCTGTCGTTTGCATCGTACTTCCTGGTTGCGAGGCGCGCGTGCGAATTCCTCTTACATGATGTGGGATGCGGGGCAGAGGCGGATTCTTACGCGGGCGCTAGCCCAGCAACGCAGTAGCGATCTCCTCCGCCACCGCCTCCCGCCAGTGCTTATCCGCGAGCAGCTTCGCGTCGTGGGCGTTTGTCAGGAATCCGATTTCGAGCAGGACGGCGGGCATGTGGCGGTAGGTGTCGCGCAGGACCGTCAGGCTGCAATACTGGCTCTGGGAGTCCCATTTGGCGCCGCGGTTTCGCAGGCCGTGCTTCGAGATCGCCGCGAGCAGACGGTTCGCGAGCTCCCGGCTTCGGGTGTCGCCTTCGGCGACGAACGCCTCCACGCCGGTCGCAGAAGCCGGGCCGGCGTTGTGGTGGATCGAGAGAAACAGATCGCAGTGGCCGTCTATGGCCCGTTTCCCGCGGGTGGCCAGGGCGACAAGGCTCGCATCGGGTCGCGTTATCACGGTGTCGTAGCCGATGAGCCGCAAATGGTGGCCGATGCGGGTCACGAAGTCGAGCGCGAGGTCGTCCTCGATCAGGCCGTTTCCATGGGCGCCGGAATAGGGATGGCCACGGCTTGCGCCGTGGCCCGCGTCAAGCGCGACCCTCCGATTGCCCTGAGTAGCGCGAAGCGCGTATCCCTCGGCCGACAGCGCATCCGCAGGATGTCGCGAGAGGCGAAGAGTCATCGCCGCGCCTTCTTCCACTGCTGGTAGATGTGCTCCACGAGCAGGTTGGCTATGGACGACGGGACCGGGAAGCCCAGGTCCTTGATGCACAGCTTCTGCAGATAGATCACGGCCTGCTTGCGGCGCTCGTCGGGCGAAAGCTCGGCGATCGCGCCCGCGCGTTCGATGGCGTCGGTGATGCGCTCCGGGCCGATGCGGCCCAGCCACTTGCGCGCCCACGAAGGCAGCCTGTCCTTCTGGCTCAGATACGCAGTCAGCGCGCCGACCGCGCCCACGGCAAACGAGACCCAGTCATGGGTGGGGATGGAATCGAGTTGGATCATGTAATGTCTCCTTTCGAATGGGGAATGGAGAATGCGGAATGGGGAATTCTCCACACTCGCCGACTGCCCTGAGCAGCGCGTAGCGCGTATCGAAGGGTAGCCGGCTGATAGCTGATAGCTCTTAGCTCAGAATCGCGGACTGCGCGATGGGCACGTCCCCGATGCGGTGAAGTGCGGTCTTGAGGATGAAGTATTCGCGGCCGTCGCGCGTGATGGTGTCGTAGAGGTTCATCACGACGTCCGGCCCGGTCACCAGAAGCAGCGCCGGGTGCACGACGCCCATCATCTCGACATCGTCGAGGTAGGTCCGTATCGTGCCGCTATCGAGCATCTTGAATATGCCCTTGTAGGTTGCGCTGTTCAGGGCGAACTGCTCTCCGAGCCGCTCGATCTTGGCGGCTATTCGTTCCGCGAAGTGCATCTACCACACCTCCTCGTCTTCGGAGAACGTCGTGTCGCGGTCGATGGTCGAGTTGGCGCTCCCGCTCTCCGACATCATCGGCAGCGCGCTCTTGAGATACGGCGCCAGACGCGTGGCGCCCTGCTGGACCAGCTCGACGCCGGTCGCGGCCGACGGTCCCATCGTAAGCCCGGCAATGCCGAACTGCTCGGAACCGCCGAGCTCCCTGCGGAGCTGCTCGACGAACTCCCCCGCGATCATCTCCAGCATGCCCAGCTTGAGCGTGGCCTGGAGGTTGGTATTGGCGGTGTCGTCGAGATAGCAGCCGGCGATGGAGTATTCCAGCGGGCCCTGCATCTCGGAGATCAGAGAAGTAATGGCGGAGTCGTAGCTGGTGTTCGCCGAGTCGATTCCCGCCTTGCGCTTGACGTCGGCGACTGTGATGGAGATAGCCATCGGCATCCTCCTTCGAAAATGCGGAGCATTTTCGGTCCCTTCGTGGCGAACTCGACAGCGCTGCGGAGCAGTCGCGAGAGAGTTCATGCCACGATTCCTATCCGTAGATCGAAATGTGGATCGAGTCGAACTCGCCGCCCGGATACGCCGCGAAATCGTCGGGGCTGACTGTCCGCCAATAGACCGTCGTGCCCTCCGGCACGTCGTCGTGGATCTCCTCGCGATCCAGCGCGCGCCAGGAGGCGTTCGCGATGGTGACGGGGCTCTCGTAGCCCACGAGCAGAAGCAGCCCGCCGGCGGTGAAGATGGTGTAGACGAGGCGATAGCCGGTGCCGCCGGTCACCTGGAAGCTGCCGGACGATATGCCCTCGAGCATCACCACCTGCCCGCCCTTGCGCACCCGCGCGTCCCCTCCGGACGCCACATGCACCGCGACGGGGAGCTCGTTCATCAGATTGGTCATGGTGTAACTCCTTTCAGTCGAGAGTTGCAAGTTCAAAGTCCAGAGTTGAAAGTCGGGGAGGACGCTCCCCGAACTTTCAACTTGTAACTTTCCAACTTGTAACTAGCTTACCTGGCTTCCATAGGCCATCTGCCAGAGGCCGTAGCCGGCGTTGTAGCGGGCGCGGACGCCGTAGACGTACTCGTCGCGCATGAACCCGCTCTCGGAGTCGGCCTCCAGCGCGGCGAACTCGATCGGAGTCCTGCTCTGGAGGATGACCGGCTTGACGACGCCCTTGGTCGAGAGCACGAACCAGTCGTTGGTGTCGCGTCAGATACGGCGATACCAGCAGGTCCAGCTTGCCCTTGAGCACGTTGGAGGCCATGTTCGCCGTCACCGTGCCCTCGCCGGGCCAGTAGGTGGACTCCAGCAGTTCCATCGCGGTCCACTGCAGGTCGGGCGGCACGACCAGCAGGTCGGGCACCACGCCCAGCAGCTTGCCGCGGTCGTCCTTGAAACTTCATCATCGCGGTGATCGCGGCCTGGAGCGCGGTCGCGGACAGGGCCGAAGTGCCCTTGTTGGACTGCGTGCCGGACTCGCCCTCGGCGTGGTCGTCGTCGAAGAACGTACTGGCCGTCGTAGCAGGTGGCGGCGAAGCCGTTGCGCAGAAGAGTGAAGACGAGCTCGTCCATGTGCCGCTTGGCCTCGCGGGCGAGACTCATCACGCGCAGCTTGATCTGGCCGTATTTGTCGTCCTCGATCGCGGCGCGCTCGACCGCGATACTCGACTCCCAGGTCTTGTTGCGGATGGCGTAGTCGTGCTCCAGAAGCCCGAGCGGCATGCGCTCGTCGGTGAACTCGCGGATGGCCGGCACCGCGCCGAGCCAGGCGTAGTCCTCCTGGTCGGACTCGGACCCGACGATGGTCGCGACGCGCTCGTAGTCGCCGATGGTCGCGTCGAGGGCCTCGAAGAAGACGGTCTTCAGTCCGTCCTCGAGAAGATTGGGCATGTCGGAACGGTGAGTGGCATAGAAAACTCCTTTCGGTTTGAATGTTAGAATGTTTGAAAGTTTGAAAGTTGGGCCTGATCGAGACTTTCCAACTTTTCAACTCTCGAACTTAGCTCGCGTAGCGGTCGATTCTGATCCTGACGCGACGTGGCCGAGATGGACTCGACCGCGACTCCGGCGACGAGGTTGTTGGACGTAGCGGCGTCGGTGACGGTCTGATTGTCCACGACGTTGAACTCGACGCCGACGTCGGTCTGCGCGCCGTTTCCGCCGCCATCGACGAACACGAACGTGCCGGTGGTCTGGACGCGGATCGAGAGGTCGCCCGCATTACCGGCGGAGTTGTCCACGGTCTCGTAGGCGACTCCCGCGAAGGTCTCGGATGCGGCGTCGGTGGCGTTGGTGGCGTAGCCGCTGGAGTTGATGTTCACCAGCGCGCCCTTCGGGATCTTGACGGCGGCCATCGGGTAGCTGATGACCTCCCCGTCCTTTCTCTTTGACTTCTCTTGCGGTTGTGGTTGCTGTCATGGTATGACTCCTTTCGTACATACAGATGGGCGGGACTTGCACCCCGCCCGGGTGACGAGATGATCGAGGTACTGCGTAGACGAAGCAGGCGATAGCGTGCTCTGGGGCAGGCGCGGCAAGGTGCTGATTGGCACCGAGGGGTACGCTACACAAAAGAAAAGCCGCTTGACGCGGCCTGCATACTACAGAATCGACAGCGGATATAGGGTCTCCCGGAGACCGGGACCACACGGCATGGAGCCGAATTTTGTCTGCTGCCATCCGTAGTATACCATGATTATCGGCCATGTCAACCCGTGTGTTCACATGGGTCTGCGAATACGGCTCTACATGAACTCCACCACGAAGTCCGCTCCCTGCTGAGGCATCTCCGCGAGTGTTTCGCGAATGGCCGTCAGGAGGGCGTAGACGATCTCCTCCTCCGGGCCGCGCGGTTCGGCTGCTCGCGCGGCCAGCACTACTTCGAGGGCGTCCCCGAGGGACGCCCAGACGGTTGTCGCTGCTGCCATAGTGTTCTCCTTTTCTGTTTGAGCCCGGCAGTCCGGGGCTTGCCAGGAACCTGCCGACGCGTGCTGCCGTCATACAGCTAACAAGGCCTGCTCGTATCGGGCCAGCACTGAGCGAGAGGGGTCGCTCCGATGCCCTTGTGTCCGAAGTGCGGAAAAGAGATTCCGCCTCGTGCAAGTATCTGTGCGGAATGTTTCGACGAGTGCGCCAAGCGGCCCGTGGAGAAGCAACGAGGCGATTTCGACAAGGTGCTGCACGTCTTCGGCATGGCGTGCAAGAGCTGGCTGTCGGGCATGCTGCCGTTATTCGTGATCGGGATCATCTTTGCCACGCTCGGACCCATAGAGCAGACAAGGCTGTTCACCCTCTGGGACACCTTGCCACCGCTTCTGCTCATCGCGGCCGTGGCGTTCCACCTGGCACGCACAGATTCAGAGGAACTCACGACTGCACACGTTGTGCTGGGATCTGCGATCTGGCCGCTTGTGACGCTCATGGCGTTCCTCCTCTCCACGATCACCGGTGGCTATGAGCATTCCGCGCAGAACGCCGCATTCCTGTGGTGGTTCGTGTTCGTCACACCGGCTTCCGGAATGATCGGGATGCTGCGGGGCGTACGCGGTCGCCGCGCAGGATACGCGGGCGCACTCGTCTGGTGCATGCTGCTGATCTCAGCCTGCTGTGTGAGCGGATGGTATCTGTCGCACACGCCGTTCCGCTACGTTCTCGCGCCCCGGGAGCGTCCGATCATCACCCACTACACCCCTCCGCAGATCAGCGTCCCCGATGCTTCTCCACCTGGCTCGAAGTGACTCCCAGCTTGGCGAATATCCCGGGCTCGGTCGGGTCGGAGTCGGCGGGCGCGAGTTCGGAGAACTCGATCACCTTGGGCTGGGATTCGAGAAACCAGCGGAAGACCTGCGCAATCGGCGTGGGCTGGTCGCCGAAGGTGATGACGCTGGTGTCGTCCGATCTCAGGATCGCCCGCGCGAACACCTCAGCGGCAGGCGCGAGCTTGCCCGCGCGCTTGAGCTGGTCGATGGCGATGTCGGCTTCTTTCTCGGCGAGCTCGCGGCGGAGTTGGTCAACGGTCGACGGTCGACAGTCAACGGTCTCCGAACGGTCATGGGACGGATGGGACGTATGGGACATATCAGCATGCTCAGGCTCTTCCAGCGCGAGTTCGGTCTCCTCGAACGGGAGCGTGTCTTCCGCGCTGAACACGGCCGCGTCGGCGACGCGTGGCTCGCGGACGAGCGAGACCTCGGCGATGCCGCTCTTGTCCTTGAGGATCGCGACCGAGAGCCGCTTGGCGTTGGCGGCCTTGATAAGCTCCCAGGCGGCCTGCGTGAAGCACAGCCTGCCGAAGAGCTCCTTGCCCTTGCGGTAGACCGACTTCAGCACGCCCAGCGCGCCGTCAAACGGCGTGGCCGAGTGCTCGATTCGCACCGGCGCTTCGGAGGTGTTGGCGATGATGCGGTCGAGGTCCTCCTCCGATACCTCGATCCCGCGGTCGGGGTAGCTCCCCGCCTCGAATAGCTTTGCTTCGCGTTCGATTGTGGTGTGGTCATGGATTCTCCTTTCGGTTTGATGGTATGATGGTTCGATGGTTTGATGGTTGAGCCCGCGGAACATTCGGTGCGAGCAACCGGTCTGATAACTGAGTCGGAGGGACAAGCGATGAATACGCGTATACCGCAACGGTTGCGGTGCATCTGGATATGGGCGAGTGGCTTCGTTGTGCTCTACGACCCGTTCGTCGGCAGGCCCAGCCCTTGGTACGAGGTCAAGCGGCATGTACGCGCAGGATGCGGTCGGCTGTCTGGTCGCTGGATTCCTGTCAGGGCTTCGCCTGAATCCTCGAAAGCCTCTGCGCCACACATTGGCTGGCTGGTGGCTAGCTGCACTATCGTTGATGATAGTCACGCCCTGGATCGCAAGACCTGGACCTCTACCACTACGTCATGCGACGGCTCTGGCCAGCCAGGATGCTGTGTTCGCTGGCTCCAGGTTACGTGCCATGGTCTGCCGGACCTACCTGTTCCTTCTAGGCAACTGTCCCTGCGATTATCGGCCATAGGCGCGTGGAACGGAGCGCCGGTTCTCGCACGGTATAGGCGGATAAGCGAGCATCGCGTGGATCATCCTGCTGGCAGTGGCGGTGGCAAGCCTCTTTCGCAGAGAACGAGGCGCTCTTCACCTGCTGCCGCACCACCTATGGATGCGATCATTGTGGTCCGCCGTGGTAACGCTGTTCTCTGGGAGTTACATAGGAACAGCGACTCCCTGCGGGCGGACTAGCTTACAGCTGACTTATGCCATCCCTTCCGGAAGCACGCTTTACGCAGGACTTACGTCGCCATATTCAGTATACCACGTTTCCGCCCTCTTGTCAAGCACCGGCTGCGATCTGGCTCTTCGCTCTCCGCCCTTCGCTCTTCGCTAGCTCTCCGCCCCCGTCGGCAGCCCCAGATACCCCCGAATCCACTCCTCATCCGGTCGAATGATCTGCCCGGAACGAGCTTGTCGATCACGCCGGAGAGCTGGACCACGTCGGTGTCCTCCAGCGGGCCGAGGCTGAAGGTCGGGTAGGCCGAGACCGTGAAGTTGTAGTCCACCAGCCGCTTGATCACCTGCTCGCCGCATCACGGACTCCTCCAGGTCGCGCTTGAGCTTGCGCAGGCACATCTTGAGCACGTCCAGGTGGACTTTCGCGAGCGCGAACGAGCCGACGCGCGTGCCCTCGTCGGTCATCAGGGTCTGGCAGAGGATCGCGCGGGAGATCTGCTTGTCGTGGAACTCGATTGCCTGCAGGTAACCCGCCTCACCGCCGCGGTTCGCTTCCAGCAGCTCGACCTGCACGTCCTCGGGGATCACAATCGCCGTCTCCTGCTGGATCTTGTCGAGCACCCTCAGCAGCTCTTCCTGCGCCGCCTTCGGCGTGCCGCGCTTGTAGGAGCCCTTGGCGGTCGGCGAGCCGTACTTCTCCAGATACAGGTTCATGAACCGCGTCAGGATGTCTTTGCTCCAGTAGTGCTTGTAGGCGGCGCGCAGGTCGGATGTGCCGTAGGGCGACTCGTAGCGCGGCATATAGGAGTAGACCACGAACTTCTCCGGCGCGAGGTCGGAGGTCCGAGGTCCGAGAGTCCGAAAAACCCGTGCGCCGCAGCGACTTCACGTTCAGGTACTCGTCTGTGTCGAACGCAAAGGTCGATGGGTCCTTGGCCTTGATCGAGGCCAGCCCGACGCGGCCGCGGATGCGGCTCGCTTGTCGAGCATGGCAGTAGTTCATCTCCAGCACGGAAAAGCCCTTGGCGAGCGCGTCGAGGACGTTGAAGAGCACGTCGAGAATCGACCCGCGCATCGATTCGAGCGCGAATCGGACGAAGTCGGCGACCTCGACGTCGCGGGCATCGTTGGATGCCGGATGCACCTCCCATCCGCGCGAGAGCACCGCGAGCTTCTTGATCGTCAGGCACGCCTGCACCTGGGCATCGCGCTGCATCTGGTCGTAGATCGCGTAGCCGCGCTTGCCGATCAGATCGTCGGGGTTATAAGGCGCGATTCGGCCAAGCTCGGCGGCCGACGTGCCTCGCGCGGTCGCGATCTCTCCGACAGGCGGGCGCATTCGGGACCGGGACGCGAAGTAGCTGAGAATTGGTATTGGCATAGGTTCCTCCGTAGGTCAAATCGCAGATCCGAAATCGAAAATCGGAAATGAAAAAAGACGCCTTGCGAGCGAGTCGCAAGGCGCCTTCTCTTGTGCTAGGCTGACGGACAAACTATTAGGCTGTGCTTCTTCTTCGCAGCAGCGTAATCAGTGCGCTGGAACAGGCAAGTGCGGCCAGCACGAGTGTCGTGGGCTCGGGTATCGGCTCCTCCTGGTTGGCCGGGACCCTGTCGGTCGAGTCGCCAAGAAGAGCCGCGATCGCCTCGGAACCCCCGTTCGAGAGGGCCACAGCAAGCCCGGCAACCGCCCCCGCACCGGCCACATAGGTCAGCGTGGACAAGCCCTTCGAGCGCGTCGACTTCGTGTCACTGGGGTCATCCTGGGCCACGTCGAGCCCGGTCTCAAACCCAGCGGCGGACGCGACAAGCGTCGTGTCTGAGTCGGGGTCGGCGACCGCCGGCGGGCTTGCGAACAGAACAAACGCTCCATCAGACCCGGCCGGCGGTTCCGCGGGAATGCTGGTCGCCATCGCTGTCGTGCAGCCGACGCACAAGACAAACGCAAGCGCCGGGATGACAGCGACGTGCGCGTGACGTGAAAGGCTCATAGACTCGCCCCCTAGCTGATTTTGGTTCGCCCGGTGATAGTCGCGCATAATATACCACCAACGGCGGGAGCCAAATCATTGTGCATGGACGGCGTCATCACCACCCCTTCGCCGCCACCCTTCCGTTCCTGCTCAGATAGGAGCCGGCGAAGGCGGCGGTGCGGGACTGGTAGGCGGCCAGCGCGAGCGCGATCACGAGGTCGTCGTGCTGGCCTGAAGCGGCGTTCATGCGTACGTTGCCGGACTCGGTGAGCTCGTACTCGAAGTATTGAAGCTCGCGAAGGAGCTGCTCGTCATTCGGGATCGCGATCGACCGGTGCGCGAACTTGAGCGCCAGGTGCTCGATCAGGTCCCGCTTGGAGGCGTTGGTGAAACCGTAGCCCTCCACGGAGACGTCCACCCCCGATTCCCACAGCCGCGCTCGAAGCTGCTCCAGCAGAGGGTCGCCGATCGAGGTCGAGTCGGCGAGCGCGGCGGTCACTCGATGGGTCCGCAGGAATTCGGTGACGCGTGCGATCTGGCTGTCCCAACCCATCCGGTTGAACCGGTCCATTGCGATCACCCGGCAGTGCGATTCGCCGACCGCCAGCGCGATGACCGCGGTGTAGTCGGAGTACCGCGCCCAATCGATTCCGGCGACGACGCATTCGCCGTCGGAAGGACCCCACCCCAATCCTGCCCGCGGCGGGGAGGGAGTGGCGGCAGCCTGGATGTCCTCCCAGGCAAAGACACAGCTCGCGCTGTCGATGAACCGGGCCTCGTACTCGACCGAAAACTGCCTCGGGCTGATCTCGGCTCTCTGCCGCTCGATATACTCCCGGCTGATGTGCGGGTTCTCCCATGACGGGAACGAAAACGCCGCGCAGACTTGCGGACTTTCGACTTTTGACTTTCGACTTTCGACTCCCCTCAGGAACGCCCGGTAGAAGTGGTTCTTGCCAAACGGCGTCGAGATCATCACCAGGCGGCCGTTTCGGTCGGCAAGCATGGGCGCAATGACCTCGGTGACGACGGAATCGCGCACGTAGGCGGCCTCGTCCACGATCACCCTGTCGGCGGCATGCCCGCGCAGGTTGCGGCCGTCCTCATCGGCGGTGCGGGCCATTATCATGCTGCCCGCGATAGTCAGCCTCGGATAGGGCGTGCGCGTCACCTTCGCCCGGGGTCTCGTGACGCGGGACGTAAGGGCGAGACGTTCGACGGTGCCGAATATCAGTCGGGATTGATCGTAGGTCGGCGCGACGATGATCTGGGTCGAGCCGGGATGAGTGAGTGCGAACGTAGTCGCGTCCACTGCCGCGGCCTCGGTCTTTCCCCAGCGTCGTCCGCACGAGGCGACCTTGGTCCTCGCGTCGCAGAGAAGCCATTCGCGCTGTGTTGGGTGCGGCTGCCAGCCCCATAGGCGGCGGGCGAGCACCAGTCTGCGGGCGCTGTCAGTTGACGTTGGCATTTGCGTCCGCCTCCTCTCCAGCCAGCTTTATGATCTCCGCCAGCGCGGCGCCGGTGTCCTCGGTTTCGGCTGCGAACGCGCCGCTGGCCTTCAGGACATCGATCAGCAGCTTGCTGTCGGTCTTCTTGGAGTCTGAGGCCAACTGGCAGAGCTTCGCGGCGGACTTGAGCACGGCCTGTCTCGCGATTCGCTTGGCGGCGGCCTGCTGCTCCCTTTCGCGGGCGTGCAGCGCCTCGGCGAACTCGTCGGTTCGCATCCATGCGCGCAGTGTTTTGAGCTGGACACGCAGCTCTCCTGGCGACGGCGGTCTCCGGGTAGCTGAGCAAGAGATCGACGGCTTTCCGCTGTATAGGTTTCATGAAGCGCTCCTTTCGATGTCCGAAGTCTGAAGTCAGAGGCCAGAAGGGAACGCTTGTTCGCCAAACCAGGCAAAAGAAAAGGCCGGGAATGTGGCTCCCGACCCCCGTTTGATTTTTCCCTTCCATAATTATAAGACGACAACTAGGCCGTTTTTCACGCAAATTTCCTGTATATTTCAGTTAAATGTTGTTCACAGATCGTGTTCAAGCTCGGTTTTGAGCGTGGACTACCGTTTTCGTCGGCGTCGGACGGCCCCAAAACCAGCCAGGGCGATAGCCAGAGCGGCCAGAGAAGACGGTTCCGGGACCGGCTTCCACAGGACGGCATGCTCCAGGCCATCGGATGCGATCGCGGTCCCGACGACCCATCCATCCGCGTTGATCCCGTAGGCGTGGCTGCTGCCGCCCGGCACGAGCCCGTCAAGGCCCTGCGGCGCGGCGCCATTCCAGAAGAACGCGTGAGTCGCGCCGCCGGCATCTTCGCAGTATCCGGCGACCTGGAGGCTTCCGTTGATGGCGCAGCCGTAACTCGATACGCAGCCGTCGAGGACCCCCAGCCAGGCTATCGCGTCGCCGTCCCAGATGCAGGCTTCAGTGTGGTCGCCGTTCGCGCAGTAGCCCGTGATCTGGTCGGCGCTGTTGACTCCTCGGGCTGACGATGAGAGCGTTGACAAGGTGTGCTTGGTGGCAACGCCGCCTGAGACGCTCCACCACACCGCCTTCCCATTTGACTCGCCGGCTATGGTACCCGCGTCGTTGATGCCGTGCGCCCTTCCCGTGCCGAGCATGACGTCGCCGTAGCTGCGCCACAACCATGCCCGGTCACCAGTCCCGGGGTATGGCGAACCGAACACGCCGTTAAGATAACCCACAACCCCCGCCGCGCTGATGGACTCTGCGGCGCCGGGTACCAGGTCCTGAGGAGCGGGACCGTTGAAGACGTAATCGCCAGCGTCGTCCCACCAGATGGGATTGCCGTTCTCCGTGCCGACCATTTCGTAGGTCACGCCGCCGGTTGGGTTGTTCTGCATCGCAAGGGCGCGGGTATCGGCTCCCCACAGGCCGCCCATGCCGTGCCATACGCCGTTGCTCCAGAAACACGCGTTGGTGTGCGGCGTGCCGTCGAAATCCACGGTGCGGTAGCCGGCGATCTGCCCGGTGTCATTGATGCCGTAGGCTCCGCTGGCGATGCCCGCAACGGGACAGAGATCGGTGATGGAGTAGTCCGCGGCGGGCGCGCCGATGGACGCCGCCAGGGACAAAACGACTGCTAACAAGACAATCCGCTTCATTCTTCGCCTCAGTTTATGAGTGATGTGTCGGATCAGATCGCCCGTCAGTCGCGGGCGCAATCGCAATGTAGCATGGTCCTGCCTGGTTGTCAACGGTTGATTGTGCCCGCGCGTCGGCACAAACCCCGCTCCCGCATGGGTAGACTAATCCCAGCGAGGGCTTGGGCGCATGAACCCCAGACAAGACCGGGGGCGGGACAATGATATGCGGGTGGACGCCGATGAGGCGGCGGCTTACCGCCGGCTGGTGTCGGAGTTCGGCAGCGTCGTTCTGCTTATCTGCCGTTCTGACGGCACGCCTGCCGCGCAGTGGGTCGGCAAGGACGTGGCCGCGATCACAGGCTACACGGCTGCGGAGTTGGAGGCGGACCCGAATCTGTGGGTGACCATCGTCCACCCAGCCGACCGTGAGAAGCTGCGAAGCGCGCGGAGGTGCCTCGCGGAAGGAAAGCATGCGCGCGAGGAATACCGCATCTACCGAAAGGACGGGCAGATGAGGTGGGTCGCGGACACCGGAGCGGCGGCGGAGGTTGGGCCGGACGGGCTGGTGCGGTCCATCCGCTGCATAAGCGACGTCACCACCGCCAGATCGGTGGGCCAGTGGCGCATCGACTTCAGGGAGCTTGTCGAGGAAACCCCTATAGGCGCCATCGTCCGCGACACCACCGGTCGCGTCCTCTACTCCAACCGCGCGGCCGCGAAGATCTACGGCTACGCTTCGCCCGACGATATGCTGGGAACCCGCGTCGAGGACACTGCCCACTCCGACTTTGGCGAGCGCTTCGGAGAGGAGATATTCCCGAGGCTTCTTGAGGGCCCGTGGTCCGGGGAAGTGCCGATCAGGCGGCGGGACGGCACGCTTGTCTACGTCCGCGCCGCCGCCAACCAGTTTCGCGACGACGAAGGCCGTGTGGCGGCCGTCTACTCGCTGCTCAGCGACGTCACCGATCTCAAGCAGACCGAAGCCGCGCTGCTGGCGAGCCAGGATCTGCTGACAGCGGTACAGGATGCGCTGCCAGCCAGTATCGTGGTCATCGATGGTTCCGGGACGATCATCAGCGCCAACGAGAGATGGAGGAGCTCTGCCCGGCAGAACGGCGATCCGGAGCTGCTCCGCACCTGTGAGGGCGTAAACTACCTGGATGTGTGCCGAAGGGCGTATGGGGATGCCGTCGCGGACGCCACTCGGGCTCTTGAGGGCCTGACCGCCATTCTATCGGGCGAGGAGTTGTTCTTTGAGATGGAGTATCTGCTCCATCCGGGTGACTCCAGATGGTTCCTGCTTCGGGCCGCTCCGATGGGCGGCGAACGCGGTGGTGTCGTGGTCTCGCACATTGAGATCACCCGGCGAAAACTGGCGGAGGAGGCGCTTCGCGAGAGCGAAGAGAAGCACCGCTCGCTTGTCGAGAACCTCGACGCCGTTGTGTTCAGGGTAGACCGGAACCTGCATACTCTGGCCCTCGCGGGGCATCCGGAGCGCATTGTTGGCTTTTCGGCTGAGGAATTACTGAAGCATCCCTCTCTGATGCGCGAGGTCGTGCACCCCGAGGATCTGACCAAGCTCTGGGAACACCTGGCGCGGGCCGAAGCCCTGCGGACCGCGCAGCCGGTCGAGATAAGGCTCCGCGACCGGACCGGCCAGGTCAGATGGACACGCTCCATGCTCACGCCCCTGTTCGACGACGACGGCCGGTTGGTCTACTACGACGGCGTCTGCCTGGACATCACCGAGCGCAGGCAGGCAGAAGAGGCCCGCCGTGAGTCCGAAGCAAGATACCGTAACCTGGTTGACAGCCTCGACGTTGTGATCTTTCGCTCCGGCCCTGACAACGTTCCGATAGCGCTCTACGGCCAGGTGTTGGAGCAGACGGGCTATACCGTAACTGAGATCCTGAGCAACGAGCAGCTATGGAAGAAGCTCGTCCACCGGGATGATATCCAGCGCGTCAAGGAGTTCTACCGAGATATCGCGGCAACCCGTGAGCGAGGTTCCCTCGAGTTGCGCGTCGTTCAGAAGTGCGGCGGAGTGCGATGGATTCGCGCTCATGTGACACCTCACTACGACCAGGACGGCAACACAAGGTACTTCGACGGAGTCGGACTCGACGTCACCGAGAGCGTCAAAGCCAGGGAGCGCGAGGCTCTTCGCACGGCGCGAATGCAGGCTCTCACCGAGGTCAGCCAGGCGTTTGTGTCGTCACTGGACGCTCAGCAGATACTCGATACGGCCACGCACTGGATCTGCAATACGCTGCAAAGTCCGTCGCTGGCGATCACGATCACCCCGGAATCGCACAGCCTGCAGCGCGTGTCGGTATGCTGCCCGGCTCATTGCGATGTGCAGCACATGGACATTGCAGGCCAATGCGCCAACATCACCGTCAAGGATGTGTTTGGCTCGAGAGGCATTCAGCCGGGCGTTGTGAAGAGCATAGCTCGAATGTCGCCCGTGGCAGCCATGTTCGCCAAGTGCGTACAGAAGACCGGCGCGGGGCGACTCGGCCCGGCGGCGGTCGCGCCGGTCACGGCCGGTCCGGAAGCCGTCGGGGTACTGGTCGGCGCCCGGCCCCGCGGCCATCACTTCGACCGCGAGGATCTCTGGTTCGTGACTGAGGTCGCTTCACGCGCGTCCGCCGCCCTTGCAAACGCCGCGCTATACAGCCACAAGGCCCGCATTGCCGAGAACCTGCAGCGCGGACTGATACCCACGGAGCCGACCGTTGCCGGCCTCGATATTGCGACACTCTACGCGCCGGCCCCCGGCGAGGCTCAGGTCGGCGGCGACTTCTTCGACGTACTGACGATCAGCGACGAGCGAGTGGGGCTGGTGGTCGGGGATGTGTCGGGAAAAGGGCTTGAGGCGGCCGTTCACACGGCCGAAGCCAAGTATATGCTCCGCGCCTTTGCCCACATCGATCCCGACCCGCTCCACGTGATCAACCGCCTCAACGAGGCCCTATTCGTCTACCTGCCGGACGAGATGTTCATAACGCTGGTCTACCTGTTGATCGACTTGTCCCGTCACACCGTGACCTATGTGAACGCCGGGCACGAGGTCTGCATCATCCGCCGCGGAGACGACGCCCTCGAAGAGCTGTCGCCGACCGGACAGATGCTGGGCGTGGTGCGAGGCATTCCCTACCAGGCCCGGCAGGAAGCCCTGCGGCCCGGCGACACCGTGCTCTGCTATACCGACGGCATCACGGAGACGCGGTCGAACGGCGAACGGTTCGGCTACGACCGGCTGCGCGAGGCTTTGTCCGAGGCCCCACCAGGTGATTCCCGGGCGATCATGGAGCACCTGATGGCCGGCGTCCGAGGGTTCGGCGCGGCAAAGCAGACCGACGACCAGGTTGTCGTGGTCGCAAGGCTGCTGGTCTAGCCGAAACCCAGCGCCAGACCGACCAGCCAGCCGGCGGTCATGGCGATCAGAAGGATCACCATCGCCCAGACGCAGACGTTGTAGACCCGCGAGTTGGTGTACTTGTCCATGACGTCCCTGCGATTGATGAGCTTGAGCATGAACACGAGGATGACGGGGAGAAGGATGCCGTTGACGGCCTGCGCGCGGATCATGAGCGCGATGAGATGCCTGCCCGTGAGCAGGACCGCGCCCGCTCCGAACACGATACAGAACGTATATATGCTGTAGAAGAGCGGTGCCTCGCGGAACTTGCGGGAGATGCCGATCTCCCAGCCGAACGCCTCGCTGTAGGTGTAGGCGGTCGATAGCGGCAGCACCGCCGCCGCGAGCAGCGACGCGCTGAACAGACCGATCGCAAAGAGCGCCTTGGCGTAGCCGTGAGCGACCGGCTGAAGCGCCGCGGCCGCCTGGGCGGGGTTGCTGATATTCACGCCGTTCGGAGCGTGCCATATCATGGCGCCCGCCGCCACGATGATGAAGAACGAGACCAGATCGGTGAGAAACGACCCGACGTAGACGTCCCACTTCTGATAGACGTAGTTCTCGACGCGCACGCCTTTGTCCACCACGGTCGCCTGCAGAAAGAACTGCATCCACGGGGTGATGGTCGTGCCGATGACGGCAATCGCCAGGAACATGAACTTCGGGTCGGCATGGAAGGTGGGCGCGACGGTGTCGTGGAAGACGGTGCCCCAGTTGGGGTTGGAGAGCAGGCCGGAGATCACGTAGGTCGCATAGGTCATCGCAATGATGAGAAAGACGCGCTCGACCACCTTGAACGAGCCCTTGACGACCAGCAGCCAGATGACGATGGCGGCGACGGGGACTGTGATGAAGCGGGAGACGCCGAATATCTCGAGGCTCGCGGCGAGCCCGGCGAACTCAGATACGGTGGTGGCGAGGTTGGCGATCAGAAGCGTGCCCAGCGCAAAGAACGTCCACTTGACGCCGAAGTTCTCTCGGATAAGCTCCCCGAGTCCCTTCTGCGTCACCGTGCCCATCCGGGCGGACATCTCCTGGATCATGGCAAGAGCGAAGGTGATCAGCACCAGCACCCAAAGCAGGTCGTAGCGATACCTGGCGCCGGCCTGGATGTACGTGATTATGCCGCCCGCGTCGTTGTCCGCCGCGGACGTGATTATGCCCGGCCCGATCAGAGCCAGGACAACAAGCGGCCGGTAGCGCCGAAGCCGCCGCATATCGCGATACCTCCCTTCGTCGAGCTACGCGGTTTCGGGATTTCGGATCTCCATAATCGATGGCGATCCACTTCGTATCAAGCGAGAGCGAATGCCCAGACCTGAGCACGTTCAAAATCCCGAAACAGCGGGTAGGTTTGTGTTCTAGACTGGGACCTTCGTCAGCGTCCACTTTATCTCCGTAGTTCCTCTCGGCCCAACCTCCACAGCCGGGTGATCTGACCTCCGACTTCGGACTTCGGACCTCTATCTCCACAGCTTTGGCACGCGCCTTCGCCAGCCTTCCGGCAGGATCTCCTCCAGCGCGTCGTCTACCGTAATGATGCCCTGCAGCCGGTTCTCCTCATCGACCACCGGAACGGCGAGCAGGTTATAGTCGCTCAGAGTCTGCGCGATCTCCTCGATGGGCGCGTCCGGGTGGACGTGCACCACTTTGTCTTCCATGAACTCTTCGACCGGCGTGTCCGGCTTGGCGACGATCAGCTCGCGCAGCGATATGACCCCGACCAGGTGCTCGGATGAATCTACGACGTATAGGTAGTAGATCGTCTCCGCGGACGGTTCGAGCTCGCGTATCTTGTCGATGGTCTGCTGGGCGGTCTGGTCCTTGGATATGGCCACGTATTCCGTGGTCATCAGGCCGCCCGCGGTGTTGTCCTCGTATTCAAGGAGTTCGATAACGTCCTCGGCTTCCTCGGGCTCCATCTCCTCGAGGATGTCCTCGCGCTTTTCGGCGCTCACGTCTCCGAGGACGTCGGCGGCTTCGTCCGGCTCCATTTCCTCGAGAATGTCCGCGGCAAGCTCGTCTTCGAGGTTCTCCACTATCTGGGCCTGCACTTCCGGGTGGGCCTCGGTAAGCACGTCCGCGGCGGTTTCGACGTCCAGCAGCTCGAACACGTCCGCGCGCTGGTGCGGGTCGAGCTCATTTACGATCCGTGCGATGTCCGAAGGATGCAGCGCGCTGAGCCTCTCGGCAGAGACCTTGAGCTTGAGCCTGCCGACGCCGCGTTCGAACGCTTCGACGTCATGCCAAGCGATCACGTGCGAGTCCGGCTTGACCTTGATGATCCTGGCGAGCTTATCGGACAGGTGCATCAGGCCCATTCGCCTCACCAGCCCGCGCATACCGGTATCGACCCCGACCAGATACAGCCTGCCACCGGACGGCTCGATCCGCACGTCGTTGACGCGCACCACGCGGTAGTCGTGAACGTCCACGATCTGCTTGTCCATCACGTTGTGCTTGAGCAGCAGGTCCTCGTCGCCGATGCGATACTCTTTGACCTCATCGAGCGGTACCGAGAGCGAGAAGCGCTCGGTTTCGGGGTCGTACGCAAACGACTCCCAGGCGATGTTGCGCGTCTCCCGCCTGCCCGTCCGCACGACCACGCCCGAGATCACCGGCAGGTGTGGCGCCGGCGACGCGACCAGATCATCCAACCTGCCGAGCTCCTCGCCGTCCGGGTCCTTTATCAGTTGTCCGAGCACGAAAGACAGATACATGGCATTTACTATCTGCTATTGACGATTGACGATTTGGATCCCGCCCGCCCAAGCTGGGTCAACGGTCAATGTACGAGCCGGTACACTTACCGCCATGAGGGGTCAAAGTCAACGTAGATGGCTTGACTCTCAGTTCTCCGGCTGGTACAATCATCCTCATAAACCGACACTTTTTGGCGGTATACGCGGATGAAAGTTGCACATGCAAAGGACTTCGTGCTGTCCCGGCTGGAGCGCGGCTACTACACGTTTCCTCTCAAGGAAGCCGAAGATGCCATAGGAACGGGCGAGAAGACGCAGAAGGCGATCAACAGATTGGTAAGACAGGGCTGGCTCTTCTCTCCCAGCAGGGGATTCTACGTCATCATCGACCCGCAGCACCAAGGCAGCGGATTTGTTCCGGTGGAGTGGTTCATTGCAGACTGGATGGCACATCTTGGCGGACGCTACTATCTGGGGCTGCTGAGCGCCGCTATGCTGCACGGGGCATCTCACCAGAAGCCGCAGCAGGTGCAGATAGTCCGCGATACGGAGTTTCGGTCCGTCGATAAGGGGCCCTACCAGATCTCGTTCTTCTACAAGAAGGATGTTCCAGACAACTGCCGTGAGCAGCGGCAGTCCCCGGCTGGGTATTTCTGGATAAGCACCCCCGAAATGACTGCCTACGACATTCTGCGATATCCGAAGGCATGCCCCTCGCTCGACTTGGCCGCCACCGTGATGCAGGAACTTGGCGAGAAGATCAGCCCTGACCGCCTGGCTGCAATGGCTGACTCAGGCGCGCAGGTTGCGACTCTACAACGTCTTGGATGGCTTTTGGGATGTACGGGCTGGGCCGAAAAGACGGCTCTGCTAGCGGACAGGCTGCAAGACAAGCACATGGCCTGGCGGCCGATGCGCGCCGATCTGCCCAAGGATGGTCCGCGTGACGCTAAGTGGCATGTTGTCGCGAATGCCGAGATCGAGGCGGAGCTGTGATCCCCACGGCCTATATCACCGAATGGCAGCAGACTGCGCCGTGGTCGCAGCCGGACATGATCGAGCAGGATCTCATTATATGCCGGGCGATTGTCGAGCTATTCAGCGATCAGCATCTTGCACAGCACCTTGCTTTCCGTGGCGGAACCGCACTCTACAAGCTGTGCCTGCCGCCCGCGGCCAGATACTCAGAAGACATCGATCTCGTACAAGTCGATGCTGAGCCGATAGGCTCTACTCTGGACCAGGTGCATGCCATCCTCGATCCCATGGCTTGGAAGACCGAAGTCTGACTCGCGGGATCAGTCTTTTCGTCTGACTTACCGCTTCGATTCGGATGCTGGCACAACGCTCAGGCTGAAAGTAGAGATGAACACGCGCGAGCACATCGGTGATCCTGTCGGAATACCGTTCTCTGTGACATCCCGCTGGTTTTCCGGCGCGGCAAACATCACGACCTTCCCGCTGGCTGAACTGCTCGGCACAAAACTCCGTGCGCTCTACCAGCGAAGGAAAGGCAGAGATCTATTCGACCTCGACTACGCACTCAGGAACTCGAATGTAGACCCGGAGCAGGTGGCTGCAATGTTCGTGAGATACGTCGGCGCGTCCGGCTTGCGCATATCCACATCGGAGTTCACGGGCAACTTGCTGCGCAAATGTGGTGACAAGCAGTTCTGCCAGGACATCATGCCGCTGCTGCGGGCCGGCATCGACTATGACGTGAATGGGGCCGCCGAGCGAGTGACCAGCCTGCTCCTCGCACGCATAGACGCAGCCTGGACGAAGCTCCGAGACGCGCCAGCAGTCTAAGCTCGCCTGTTTGACTCAGCCGCTGATGGGGTATCCATCAGCTTATGACAGCTAAGCTTCTACGTATGCGTGATCTGCTGTTGGGCCTGGTGCTGGCTGGGCTGGTGATGGCCGTCTACTGGCAGGCGCGGCGGTTCGGGCTGGTCGGAATCGACGACGACAACTACATCACTCACAATCCATACGTGCTCATCGGACTGCGGCACGATTCGGTCAGGTGGGCATTCACCGCGTTCTACGACGGCAACTGGATACCCATGGTGTGGCTGTCGTTCATGGTCGATACCCATATCGCCCGCGCCCTGGCGTCGTGGGGGGTTCGGCTCGGGCCGGACAACGTCGGCGTCTACCACCTCTCCAACATCGCCCAGCACGCCCTCAGCACAATCCTGCTCTTCTTCATACTCCTGCGGATGACCGGTTCGCGCCTGCGCAGCGCGTTTGTTGCGGCGGTTTTCGCGGTGCATCCGCTGCACGTGGAGTCGGTCGCCTGGGTAACCGAGCGCAAGGACACGCTGAGCACTGTCTTCTGGATGTTGACCATGCTTGCCTATGTGGACTACGTCAGGCGGCCGGGGCTTGCACGCTACGGGCTTGTGCTGCTCTGCTTCGCGGTTGGGCTGATGGCCAAATCAATGCTAGTCACCCTGCCGATCGTGCTTCTGCTCATGCACTACTGGCCGCTAGGAAGGGGAGTTGAAGGTTCAAAGTTGAAAGTTGAAAGTGCGGATGCCGCCGAACCCCGCCGTTCCCTTCTATTCCCTATTCCCTACTCCCTATTCCCTCTCTTCGCTCTCTCGGGTGCGTCGAGCGTGATGGCCTACGTGGCGCAGTCGCACGCCGGGTTCGTGATGCCGTACGAGGCGTATCCTGCGGGCGTGCGAATAGCGAACGCGTTCGTGTCCTATGCCAAATACGTCTGGTTGACCATAGTTCCGCACAATCTCTCGGTATGCTACCCGCATCCGGGGCGGTCGCTGCCGGGGTGGGAGGTGATGGGCAGCGCCGCGCTGATGATCGGCGTGACCGCGCTCGCGGTTCGTTATGCCCGTCGCGCGCCGTATCTGTTCGTGGGGTGGATGTGGTTTGTGGTGACATTGCTCCCCGTCATAGGGCTCGTGCAGTTGGGCGATCAGGCAATGGCGGACCGATACGCCTACATTCCGATGATAGGGCTGTTGCTGATCGCCGCGTGGGGCGTGCCGGAAGTCGCCGCGCGGTTGCTTGCCGGCAGGGAGCGATTCGTGCTGGCAGCGGCCGCCTGCGCGGTGGTTGTGCTGCTGACAGCAGCGGGACGCGCTCAGACGGCTTACTGGCGCAGCGGCGAGACGATGGGCCGGCACGTTGTACAGGTCAACCCGCGCAGCCGCGTCGGCTTCGGCAGCCTGGGCCTGGCGCTGGCCGCCAGGGGCAGACACGAGCAGGCGATCAGATACTACAGAAGAGCCGTCGCCAACAACCCAAAGGACGTTATCAGCTACATCAACATGGGCAACAGCCTGGCCGTGACGGGCAAGATGGACGCAGCCGTCAAGTGCTATCGGGCGGCGCTCAGACTGAACCCGCACGACCCGGCGGCCCTCTACAATCTGGCCAGGACGCTCATTTTCGCAGAACAAACTGACTGAGGCGATCCGCGACCTGCAGCGGGCACTGCAGTCGCGGCCGTCCTTCGTCGAGGCGCATGTCACCCTCGCCAACACCTGCGCAATAAGGGGCAACAACAGACGCCGCCGATCAGACACTACTCGGAAGCGGCCGCCCTGGCGCCCAGCGACGCTCTCATTCGCTTCCGGCTCGCGGGACAACTGGAGCAGAAGGGCAGGATCGGAGATGCGATAGACAGCTATAGGGAAGCCATCCGCCTCGACCCGAGCCGATGGGACGCCGCCAACAACCTCGCGTGGATACTGGCGACCCAGACCGACCGCCGCTACTTCGACCCTCACGAGGCGGTGCGAATAGCCGAGACCTCGTCACGCCGAATCCGCCACTCTCAGCCGGAACTGCTCGACACCCTGGCAGTCGCCTGCGCCGCGGCCGGCCAGTACCAGTCAGCGGTCACCTGGGCCAAGCGCGGCCTGCAGGTGGCTGAATCGACCAAACAGGCGGATGTGGCGAAGGAACTTCGAGCGAGGCTTCATGAATTCGAGTCCCACCGCGGCGCGGGAACGTGACGCGCGTTGGCGTGCTACGCTGAGTGCCTGGGTGCTGAAACAAGTTCGGCATGACACCTGCGCCCTGTCATCCTGAACCTGTCCTGTCATCCTGGACCGCTCCTTGTCATCCTGAACTCGATTCAGGATCGATTTGGGCCGACCTGGCAAGCCGGGTGGGATAGGGATGCGAGAGTCCTCATTTAGCCCCGGCCGACACTTCCTCCCGCCGGACGGTCCGATCTCGTCCCGTCACGGCCGGAATCGGTGGCAGCCAGTCACGTTATTCCCCTGACAGCCAAACATGACGCCTTAGCAGTGAAACAAACTTGCGCAAGTGGGTAAAAGGCCAGACGGGCGGTCGGCGCGCAATGCGCAAACAGGAGGAACGGCGTGAAATGCCTGGTTGTAGTGGCGCATCCAGACGATGAATCGATCTGGATGGGGGGCACGATACTCGGGCACCCCGACTGGGAGTGGCACGTGCTGGCGCTGTGTCGCGAGGGTGATCCCGACCGCGAGTGGCGCTTCCACCGCGCCGCCGAGGAGCTTGGCGCGCACGAGTACATATCCGACCTCGATGACAGCCCGGTCCTTGTGCGCCTGAGCAGCGGCCTCACTGAGATCAAACAGCGCATCCGCAGGCTGCCCGAAAGGGAGTATGACCTCATATTCACCCACGGTCCCGCCGGGGAGTATACATATCACGCCCGGCACGTCGAGGCGCATCGCGCTGTGAAGGAGATGGTCGAGGAGGCAGAACTGCGCGGGACGCTGGTTGTGTTCGCCTATCACGACTTCGGCGGCACGACCCGCCCCCGGCCGGCCGAACACGCGGATATCGCAATTGGCCTGACTCGCGAGCAACTTGAGTGTAAGCACCGCATACTTCGGGATATATATGATTTTGCACCAGGCAGTTTCGAGTATGACTCGGCCGGGCCGGTGGAAGCGTTCAATGTGCCGGATGAGAGCCGACTGAACGCAGTCAGGTGCTTACTGGAGACCCAACGTTGCGTATCTTGATGCTATATGAGTATCCTCCTCCGCCCGCGGGGCTTGCCACTCAGGGCGATCTGCTCTACCGCGGGCTTTCAGGCCTCGGAATTGACTGTATGCCGGCTCCCCAGACCGGAAACCTGCAGAAGGAATGGGTATATCGGAGTTTCCAGCCGAACTTGGCTATCGGGGTCGGGTTCTGGGGGCAGCTTCCCGAGCTGGTGATCCATCCGCGCCAGCACGGCGTCCAGGCGGTGCCGTGGCTTGTCGCCGACGGCTGGGTCGCCAACTATCAGGACGAGCTCAACTCCCTGCCGCTGATCCTGGCCACCAGCGGATGGGTTCGCGAGACCTACATCCGCGACGGCGTATCGGCTGACCGCATCGTCGTGCAGCCGATTGGGTGCGACCTGGAGTCGTTCAGGCCGATCCCGCGAACCGATCCCAACGTGCGGACCGTCCGCGAGGCGCTGGGCGTGGCCGACGACGAGAAGCTGATACTCACCATCGGCGGCGACGGCGCGTCCAAGGGCGCCCAGGAGATGATGCAGGCGCTGGTGAGGATCGAGCCTGAGTTTTCGAAATGGCGTTACGTCGTCAAGGTCTGGAACCAGCCCCGCACTCAGGAGCAGAACCGTCAGGATATCGCGCTCGCCGAGGAGCTTGGCATCCGGCACAGAGTCAGCTACGTGGACGGCATTCTGTCGCGCGAGTTCATGCCGTATCTCTACAACGCCTGCGACATCTACGCCGCCCCCAGCCGCCAGGAGGGGTTCGGGATGCCGCACGTGGAGGCGCAGGCCTGCGGAAAGCCCGTGCTGAGCGTGGACGCGATGGGTATAAAGGAGACTGTCATTCACTCAGAGACCGGCTTTCTCGCGCGCCCGGCGAAGTGGATCTCGATCACCGAAGGCGAGGCCGGCCCGGCTGCCGGCTATCCTGAAACGAGGATCGTCAAGTTCGACCGACCCAAAACGATCGCCGTGCGCGCGAGCGTGGACGATCTGGCCGCGCAGGTTCTCCGGCTGCTGACCGACGATAAGCTCGCAGCCCGACTGGGCGCGGCGGCTACGGAGCACGCGCGGCAGGCCTTTGACTACCGCGATGTCGCGAAACACGTTCTGAGTGTTCTGAAAGAGCGCCTGCCGGAGGCGTTCACAGATAGCCCTTCCGTTTCTCTCCTTGGCAAGGATGGATTGAGCAGCGTGAGGAGTGTGGCATGACCAAAGGCGCATTGGACCCAACGCACGATGTCGACCGGGATGCAATCATCGAGGAAGCGCTCGGCAGGGCGAAGGCGGTGCTGGACAAGTGCTCGACCCCCAACGGCATCTTCGCCTCGCCGGTGATCTACAACGCCATCTATGCGCGCGACGCGCTGATCGCCTCGCTCGGAGGACTGGTCTCCGGCGAGGAACGGTTCGCCAAGCAGTGGCTCAAGACGATGGACACGCTTATGGACAGGCAGTCGATCTCCGGCCAGATACCGAACTGCGTGGACACATTCGTGCCGACCAGGCCGAGATTGGTCGCGCTGGGCGCCGCGGACGCATCGCTCTGGTTCGTGCTGACGCTCGGCTATGCGGAGAGGCTGATCGGCGAACACCCGGAGTTTCACGAAGCGGCGGACAAGGCGCTGGTGTGGCTCAAATACCAGGACACGCACGAAGAGGGCCTCATCGAGCAGCAGGAAGCCACGGACTGGATGGACATCATCGCCAACCGCGGCCACGTGCTGTATACCAACGTCCTCTACTTCGCCGCCCTGGAGATGCGCCAGCGCATAAAGCGCGCCCATCTTGTCAGGGAAGCGATCAATGGCTTTCTCTGGAGCAACCGTCTGCGCTACTTCAAGCCGTGGTGCTGGAAGCAGGAGTGCGGGCAGTGGTTCGATACCGCCGCCAACTGCTTCGCGGTAGCATTGGGCATGGCGGACGACGAGCAGACCGCGAGCATTCTCGACTACATCGAGAAGCACAAGCTGGACACGCCGTATCCAGTCCGCACCATCCATCCGCCGATCCAGCCGGGCGAAAAAGACTGGCGCGAATACTACCGCACCGAGCATGAGCTCAACCTGCCCGACCAGTATCACAACGGCGGGGTGTGGCCGTGGGTGGGCGGGCTCTATGTGGCGGCGCTGGTAAGAGCGGGGCGTCACGAGAAAGCCAGAGAGGCGCTCTATCGGTTGGCGCTCGCTGACCGGCTGGGCAAGCGGCGCGAGTGGGAGTTCAACGAGTGGATTCATGGGATCGACGGCGAACCAAGAGGCTCGGCGGACCAGAGCCTGGTCGGCGGGTATGTTCCTGTATGCGCACTCGTGCGTCAAGGAAGGCTGCGAGCCGGTCTTTGGCTGCTTTGAGGACGCCGAGTCGCAGATGCTGCACAACACCCACCACGTCCACGCCCATCGATAGGTGTTGGGTATCAGGTGTCAGGTATCAGGTGTCGGGTGTCGGCACCCGACACCTGACACCCCAGAAGGAAGAGACGGAATTGGAAGTCAGAACAGGCAAGAGCAGCCCCGCAGCGGAGGCGAGCGTTGACAGCGCCGTTTCCCGCGCGGTCGCGTGGCTGCTCGACAACCAGACGCCGGAAGGCTACTGGAACCCCGAGCTCGAGGGCGACACGATCCTGGAGTCCGAGTATATCATCCTGATGCGCTTTCTGGGCCGCGGCGACGAGACCAAACTGCGCAAGGCGGCGGCTTACCTGCTCTCAAAACAGATGCCCAACGGCGGCTGGGCGATCTATCCCGGCGGGCCGGTGGACGTGGGCGCGTCGGTCAAATCGTATCTCGCGCTCAAGCTGACCGGCACAAGCCCCGATGAGCCGTACATGGTCAAAGCCCGCGAGGCGATTCGGGCGGCTGGCGGGATCCCGGCGGCCAACAGCTACACCAAGTTCTATCTTGCCATGCTCGGCCAGATCCCGTGGAACGACGCCCCCGCCGTCCCGCCGGAGCTCAACCTTCTGCCCAACTGGTTCTACTTCAATATCTATCAAATCTCGTCGTGGTCGCGCACGTTCGTGGTGCCGCTCAGCATCATCTGGGCGCGCAAGCCGGTGACGCATATTCCGCACGAACAGGGCGTGCGTGAACTGTTCGCGGACGGCGACCGCGAGCGCGTTCGCCTCCACGCGCCCGGCGGGCTGAACTGGCGCAGCTTCTTCGTCGCCGTCGATTCGATCATCAAGTCCGTGGAGCGCGCTGGTTGGCTGCCGCTGCGTGAGAAGGCCGTCCGAAAGGCGGAGCGGTGGATGCTCGATCACTGCGAGCACAGCGCCGGCCTGGGCGCGATATTCCCGCCGATGGTCTACACGCTGATCGCCTTGCGCGCGCTCGACTACGCCGACGACTCCCCTGAGGTCCGCAAGGCCGCCGACGAGCTTGCCGCGCTTGAGATCGAGGAGGCAGACACGCTGCGGCTGCTGCCGTGCACGTCGCCGGTCTGGGACACGGCGATTGCGATGAACGCGCTCGTGGAGGCCGGCACGCCGCCGGACGCGCCCGCGCTCGTCAACGCCGCGAGATGGGTCCTCGGCAGAGAGGTCAAGCTGCGCGGCGACTGGAGCGTGAAGCGGCCGAATCTCGAACCCGGCGGCTGGTATTTCGAGTTCGCAAACGAGTTCTACCCGGACATCGACGACACGGCGATGGTCATGATGGCGCTGTCGAAGTGCGCCGAAGTGCCGGGCAAGCTCGACGCCATGCGCCGGGGGCTGAGCTGGCTCCGTGGGCATGCAGGGCAGCGACGGCGGGTGGGCGTCATTTGACGTGGACAACAACCGCTCCATCTTCAACGCCATTCCCTTCGCCGACCACAACGCCATGCTCGACCCGTCCACGTCGCGACATCACCGCGCGCATCCTGGAGATGTTCTCGTTCGTCGAGATCGGCCAGGAGGACGCGCGTGTGCGGCGGGCGATCGAGTTCTTGAGAAGGGAGCAGGAGCCGGACGGGTCGTGGTATGGCCGGTGGGGCGTCAACTACATCTACGGCACCTGGCAGGCGATCCGCGGCCTCACCGCGGATCGGCATCGATCCCGGCGACCCGATGATCCTGCATGCGGCTGAGTTGGCTGGAGTCCGTTCAGAACGAGGACGGCGGCTGGGGCGAGAGCTGCGCTTCATACGATGATCCGGCAGTCAAGGGCGTCGGCCCCAGCACCGCCTCGCAGACCGCGTGGGCGCTGATGGGCCTGATGTGCGCGGACAAGCTCGATTCGGAGGCGGTCTCGGGCGGCATAGACTATCTCATTCGCACCCAGCGCCCGGACGGAACCTGGAACGAGGAGGTCTTCACCGGCGCCGGCTTCCCGAAGGTGTTCTATCTGCGATACCACCTTTACCGGCACTCATTCCCGCTCATGGCGCTGGGAATGCATCGCCAATTACGAAATACGAAATACGAAATACGAATTGGAGACCCACCTGCGAGCGTGTAACTCGTATTTCCGTATTTCGTGATTCGTCATTATCTTTATGCGATTTCCTATCGGTCTGACAACTCACTAGCGTCGTATATCGTCCGCAAGAAGCTTGCGGGGGAGCGGTTCGTGCCGCTTGTGCTGATGCTGGAGCCGCTGTTCGCGTGCAACCTCACCTGCGCGGGCTGCGGCCGCATACGGGAGTACAAGGACCGCACACGCGAGCGGATGAGCGTGGACGAATGCCTTGAGGCCAGCCGTGAGTGCGGCGCGCCGGTCGTGTCGGTGTGCGGCGGCGAGCCGCTGATCCATCCGCAGATCGGCGAGATCGCGGCGGGGCTTGTCGCGATGAAGCGGTGGGTGTATCTGTGCACCAACGGCACCCTGCTCGCGCAGACTCTGGACAAGCTCCAGCCCTCCGCCAGGCTGCTTCTCAACGTGCACATCGACGGCCCGCGCGACGTCCACGACATCATCGTCGAGCGCGAGGGCGCGTACGACGCCGCCATAGCCGGGATAAAGGCGGCGGTCGCGCGAGGCTTCCAGGTCACGGTCAACACGACCATCTACAAGCAGACCGACATGAACCAGATCGACAAGCTGCATGACCACGCTCGAAAGCGCGGGCGTGCGGTGTTTCATGCTGTCCCCGGCGTATTCCTACGAGGCAGTGGACGACAAGGACTCGTTTCTGACCCGCGAGGACGTGCACGCCAAGTTCGCCGACATCGAGCGCATCGCCGCCCGGCACCGCCTCGCCGACACGCCGGTCTATCTGGAGTTCTTGAGAGGCGAGCGCGAGCTTGCCTGCACCGCGTGGGGCAATCCTACTCGCAACGTCGCGGGGTGGCGGTCGCCGTGCTATCTAGTCGCCGACAAGCACTTCGCGACCTATCGGGAGATGATCGAAAACACCGACTGGGACTCCTACGGCGCGGGCAGGGACGCCCGCTGCAGGGACTGCATGGTCCACTGCGGGTTCGAGCCCACCGCCGCGCTCATGCTCAACAAGCGCCGCGGCGACCTCTGGAAGACGATCAAGTGGCAGATGAAGGGATAGGGAATAGGGAACAGGGAGTAGGGAATAGAACCTGCTTTGTGACGGGTGGAACAGGTTTTGTTGGCGCGCATGTTGTCCGCAAGCTTGTTGAGCGTGGGGACAGCGTGATTGCGCTCGTGCGGCCGACCAGCAATCTGGCTCTGCTTGAACACCTGCCGGTTGAGACAGTGATCGGCGACCTGCGCGACCCCGACTCACTCGTCGCGCCGATGGCGGGCGTTGACGAAGTCTATCACGTCGCGGCCGACTACCGGCTCTGGTCGCGTCACCCGGACGAGCTCTATGCGAGCAACGTGACGGGTACCAGCAATGTCTTGCAGGCCGCGTTCGTCCAGCGCGTCCCCAAAGTCGTCTACACCAGCACCGTCGGCTGCCTCGGAATTCCCAAGGACGGCTCGCCCGGCGACGAGAACACTCCGGTCACCCGCGATGAGCTGGTGGGCCACTACAAGAAGTCGAAGTACGACGCGGAGCAGGTCGCGCTGGAATACGCCGCAAAGGGCCTGCCGGTCGTGATCGTGAACCCGAGTACGCCCGTCGGCCCCGGCGACATCAAGCCCACTCCCACGGGCAAGATCATACTCGACTTCATGCGCGGACGAATGCCGGCCTACGTCGATACGGGGCTGAACCTGATAGCGGTCGAGGATGTCGCCGCGGGCCATCTGCTCGCCGCCGAGAAGGGCAGGGTGGGCGAGAAGTACATCCTCGGTTACCGGAACCTGACCCTGCGCGAGATACTCGTCATGCTGGCCATTATCACCGACCGCAACCCGCCGTCGGTTCGAATCCCGCACTGGGTCGCGCTGGCAGCCGCGGTTGTGGACACGGGCTTCAGCCGAATACTCGGCAGGGAGCCCGGCATATCGATCGAGGCGGTGCTTATGTCCCGAAAGATGATGTACTTCTCGGCGGCCAAGGCGGTTGGGGAGTTGGGACTGCCGCAGACACCCGTGGAGCACGCGCTCGCAAGGGCCGTGCATTGGTTCCGGGAGCACAAGCCGTAACGTCACTTGTGGGTTGTGACGTGGTGTGCGGGAGGCAGGTACACGGGCTTGTCGAGGCCGAACGCCCCGGCGACGTTGATCCCCACAAAGACCAGCAAATACATTCCGAGGTACGCCGCTATCGTGGCTCGCGGCATGTTGCGAACAAACCTCGGCTTATAGCGCTTGCCCCATTCGGCTATGAAGATCGGCAGGAAGATCAGCGACAGCTTGACGACCACAAACGTGCCGACGCCATACCTCAGGTAGAACCCCATCAGAGGGTTACCCTCCGCCGCTGAGCCGTTGCCGACCAGAAGCAGCGTCGAGATCAGGTCAGCAGTGCAAATCACTATCAAGAACATGCTCTCTCGTGTAAGGGTCATGTCGTCAGCCCTGAGCGCTTTCATGGACTATATTCCCGCTTTTGGCCCGAATTAGCTAACCGGCCTTTAAGATCATTGGACTGTGTGCAGGGGTTGTTTAGGAAACGGGCGTTTGTGCAATAACTACTATCGGTCGCAGCGTTCATCAGGGGAGGGGTCAATGGCTGTTCGCAGTCATCCGGTTACCGTCCGAGAGGCGTCAGGCAAACTGTCAGCCAGACGGCGGATCAGCGGCGGATTCGTGGCGCTGTGCCTGGTCGGCCTGCTGATAGTGGGGACAGCGATTCTGCTTGCCAGGTGCTGCGACACGGAGAGGGGCAAGATCGGCCCGAACCGCATCGTGAGTCCATGGGATCTGTCCAAAGCTCCGCCGCCATACGTGCAGCCCAGCCACATCGCGCCAGGCCCGCAAGCCGGCCGGGGAGTTGGCGGGTCGGCGACGACCTCTGCCTCGCGGTCGGAACCTGATGCACGAGGCCAGTCTACGGGGTATAGGGGCAGTCGGCGCCACCCACGCGGACGTTCGTGATCAGTTCGTCCCGCTCCAGCGGAGTTACCGCGCCTGCATGCTGATCCAGGTAGAGCACGTTGATGCACTTCGTGATGTTCTTCGGTCTTCTACTCTCGTCGAGTTTGGCCCACAACAGCTCAGGCTGTGAGCTCGAGTAGTCCTTCGAGACCCTGTAGCCGCCGTGGAAGTCGAACCAGTAGTCCGAGAGCAGTATGTCCTGCCTTGGACACCGCCACTCGCCCGGTCTGAGCGGCGCCGCGCGCGGGTCCTTGGTCATGCAGTCATTAGGCGCGGACGGCGACGGGGCGATGTATGCGGTTGGACCCGGATACAGATAGCTCGATCCGAAGTTCCACCAGACCGGCCTGTCGTTCTCTGCTCTGCCGTAGCAGATGTCGCCTGAGCATATCCAGACTCGGTTGGGCTGCTGGTAACCGGTCAGGCCCGGGGGGTGTGGAAGCACGAGCGCCTGGCCTATGTATTTCTGCAGGGGCTTGACGTAGAGCACCCAGCCGTTGACGTAGGCGTTCTCACCCGTGTCGAGATCGATGGGAAGTCCGAACCCGTTGTGGTCGTCGAAATACATCTGCAGGGACGTGCCGAGCTGGTGGAGGTTGGAGACGCATCTCTTCATCCTCGCGGCGTCCTTGGCCTCCAGGATCACAGGCATGATCATGGCGGCCAGAATGGCTATGATCGCTATTACGACCAGCAACTCGACTAGCGTAAAGCCCCGTTTTGTCATGCGAATCGACGTCCATTTCCCGTGCTTCGACAGGCTCGGCATGGCTTGCCCAAGCTCAACATGAGTCGTGCCACATGGCAGGCGCGGCACGGACATGCCTACCTATCCTCATTCTACGACCACTATTTCAAGCTCACAATCATACGCATGCGGTATTTTGGGTAGTTCCCCAGGCGTAGAGGGCATAGTGCCAAAGTATTACGCCTGCCCGTCTTGACGTAATACGTTAGCAGGTATATCATTCGTGATTGGCTAAGAGGTTATTGTTGGTCTCGCATAGAACTGGAGGAAATGGAGGAACGCACTACGGAACCTCAGACCCAGACCAAAGGCACTATCGATGTGCTCATAGCCGACGATCACGGCATCCTGCGAGAAGGCCTCAAAGGGCTTCTCGGGCTGTATGACGACCTCAACATAGTCGATGAGGCCGTCACGGGCGCCCAGGCCGTCGAGAAGACTCGCGAGCTTCAACCGGACATACTCCTTCTGGACCTGATCATGCCCGAAATGGGCGGGGTGGAGGTGCTGGAGGCGCTGGCCGCGGAGAAGCTGCCTACCAAAGTGATCGTGCTCACCGGCGCCGACGACGACGAGCTGCTTGCCCGGTGCATACAAAGCGGCGCGATGGGCTATCTGCTCAAGGATGCCGCTTCCAACCAACTCGTGGACGCCATACGCACGGTCGCGTCCGGAGGGTGCTGGCTGCCGCCCGGACTGACCGAGAAGCTGTTCAGGGGAATGGCGAAGAAACCACATGGAGAGGACTCCGCGAAGCTCTCGCTGCTCACGGCCCGCGAAGTCGAGGTTTTCAAGCTGCTCGGTGAAGCCAAATCGAACGCACACATCGCCGATGCATTGTTTATCAGCGAACACACGGTCAAGGTGCATGTCGGCCGCATTCTAGAGAAGCTGGGATTGTCCAGCAGGGCGGAAGCGGTGAAGTTCGCCATACGCGCCGGCCTCGTGAAAGCCTAGCATACATGAACCCGCAGGGAGCCTACAGCCTCAAACACGAACGGTTGACGGCGGAGCGGCAGCAGGCGATCATTCGTCTTCTGCTGTCTGCGATTACCGTGATCGTCCTTCTGAGGTTCTACCTCAGCCCGCTCAATCAGGCGGGGAGCACCATCGGCCAGGGTGTGCGAACCGACGTCACCGGCCTGCCTACGTCGAGCGAGCTTGCCTCGCCTGCGATGTCACTGGGGCAGCTCGTCACGCTGATATCTCTGTTTGTCAGCTACAGCGTCGCGATGCTGGTCGTGCTGAAGTGCTGGCCGAACAGGCTCAGGCTGACCACGGCGCTTGCGAGCATGGTTGAGATCGGCCTCATCACGTATCTGTTCGCGGTGACCGCCTGGACGGGCATACCGTTCTATCTCTGGTATTTCTTCTACGTGGCCAGCGTGGCCTCGCGCTACGGCCTGCTCTACTCGATACTGGCCCTCAGCGCCAGCATTGTCTCGTTCACGATGGTCGCGTGCCTGCCGCAGATCAGCGGGTCGGGCGCCGCCAGGGCGGGGACGCCGGATGCAGTCGTGATGCTGGGCTTCACCGGATTCCTGCTCGTGCTGGCGATGATGTTCGGGCAGATAAGCGAGCGGCAGCTCAGTTACCAGGCCAGCCTGGCGGTCGTCAACGAGTTCCGACAGGACCTGGCCGCGCTGGCGACGTCACGAGAGATCCTCGATCTGCTGCTGCTGCGGACCCAGGAACTGCTCAACGTCGATAAGGCGTTCTTCCTGCCCGCAAGGCGCGGCGCCGACGGCACAGAGGCGATCGGTCTGCGATCGGCCGGCACCGATCCGGTGCTGCTCTCGACATTCCGCGAGGACGGCGGGATGTGGAACGTCGAGGCCATCCTTGAGGGGCGGCGGCCGTTGATGTCCAATCGCCTGAGCGCCCACCATGCGCTGCCGAAGGGGACGGCGTCGAAGCTGGGTATCCGCAATTTGGCCGCGGCTCCGCTGATGGTGCGAGGTACGCCGGTGGGCGTCGTCTACGCGGCAAACCGCCGCGACAAGGGCCTCCAGAACTCCGACCTGCAGCTTCTTGCCCTCGCCGCGAACCAGGCCGCGCCGGTGGTCGAAAACGCCCTTCTCTGGGAGAGGCTCAATGAGGCCGCCACCTCCGAAGAGCGCCTGCGCATCGCCCGCGACCTCCACGACAACTTCCTTCAGACCCTCGCCGCCATCAAGCTGCACCTGGAGCGGTGCAAGATCCTTGTGGAGAAGGACTCCGAAAAGGCGAAGGACGGCATCGATACCATCCACCAGATCGCCACGCGCGGGCTTGCCGAGGTCCGCTACTATCTGTCCGAGCTGCGCATGATGGGGCCGGAGCCGAGCAGGTTCCGCGAAGCCGTCAAGAGATGCGCCGAGGAAGCTGGAATCCGGGGCGGGTTCGAGGTCGATGTGGACATCCAGGCGCCCGAGGACCCGATCCCGCCCGCCACGGCGATGGCGGCGTTCCAGATCGTGCGCGAGCTTCTCAACAACGCCGTCTCTCACTCCGGGGCCAAGCACGTTAAGGTTGGGGTACGGACCGACGATGAGCGGTTGGTGCTCGAGGTCGCCGACGACGGCGTGGGCTTCGACGTGAGCCGCGTGCGCGCGGAGAGGGCTTCCGAGGGTCACCTTGGGCTGGTCGGCGTCGAGGAGCGTGCGAGGCAGTTGGACGGCACGCTGGACGTCTCGAGCCAACCTGGCAAGGGAACAACTGCCACCGCATCGCTGGCAATCTAGCATCACTCCGACATAGAGTTTGCACCCTACACCCGCTCCCAGGCAAGCAGGCACGGCAAAAAAACAGGTAATTACGTCGAATTCGGCCACTTGACCACCGGAGATTCATGTGGTATAGTCCGGTTAGGTGGCTTGGGAACCGGTAAGGGGAGAAAGGTGTCTGTCTCTACTCCGCCGTCTGCCCCTAATGGTCTCCGCCGCAAGTAGAACCGTGTTCGGCCTGTGCTAGTTGACGCACGCCGGCGCGGCTTTGTGCGTATTCACGGCAAGTTTGAGGTGATCGACCAGGATGTCGGGACATTCCAAGTGGCATAATATCCGCCTGCGCAAGGGCAAACAGGACGCCGTAAGGAGCAAGCTTTTTACAAAGATCGCGAGGGAGATAATCGTCGCGGCCAAAGAGGGCGGCGGTAATCCGGACTCGAATCTGCGGCTGAAGCTGGCTGTCCAGAAAGCCCGCGAAAACTCTATGCCCGCCGACAACATCAAACGCGCGATCCAGCGCGGCACCGGCGAAGTGGACGGCGCGAGCTACGAAGAGACCTCATGGGAGGGATACGGTCCGGCAGGCGTGGCCGTGCTGGTTAGTTGCCTCACGGACAACAGAAACAGAACGGTGGCGGAGCTCCGCAATATCTTCTCCAAGTGCGGGGGGAACCTGGGCGAGAGCGGATGCGTTGCCTGGATGTTCGAGCAGACGGGCTTGATACAGATCCCGGGCGACAAGGCCGATGAGGACACCGTGATGATGGCAACCGTGGATGCGGGCGCGGAGGATATTCGGGTCGAGGGCGATACTATCGACGTCCTGTGCCGGCCGGCGGACCTGTCGCAGGTTCGCGATGCGGTCGAGGCGGCCGGAATCGAATACGCCAGCGCGGAAGTAACCATGTTGCCCAAGAGCACCGTGAAAATCGAAGACAGCAAGGAAGCTAATCAGATCCTGAGACTGCTGGATGCACTGGATGATAATGACGATGTCCAGCAGGTCTATGCCAACTTCGACATCCCTGACGAGTTGATGCAGGAGGCGGCCTGAACTCAGTGATCCGTCGGGGGCTCGCTTTTCGCCCCGACGATCAGTTCCTGGCGCCGGCTTCCTTCTCTCGCCGGGACGGCGGATCGGACGGGTAGGCGGTCCGTCGGTGAAAGCAGACGGTGAGTGAGCGATGATTAGAGTTAGAGTAGACTGGCAATCCCAGTGCCCAGGCTGCGGAACCCAACTTGCTGTGGACTTTTTGGAGGATTTGCCCGACTCCACCATCTGCCCGTGGTGCGGCTGCGTGTGCGAGATCGATCATTGCCTTGACCACAACCAGATCAGGCAGTCACTACGGAGAGCGGCAAGGGAGCTGGAAGATCAGGCCAACGCAAAGGCGCCGGCCTAACGGCTGACACTCTGAGCGTAGGAGCGGTCTCCAGACCGCGACAGCACAGCCCTCACGCTCGGCAATCGGGGTCTGGATACCCCTCCCACACTCCTCCGAATGAGTTCAGTTCTCCGGGAATTGCACCGCTGTAGGAGGGTTTTCCAAAACCCGAATGCCCAGGCGTTGTGCCCGCGGAATCGGCGTTTGGAAACGCCTCCTACGACGAGTTTCCCGGAGAAATGAACTCGTTCACTCCCCCGCCTTGCACGACTCTGCTCCCACATCGTATCATGCTTAGCAGTGCGCTATGCACCATGGGGGTTCCTTTGTGACTACTCAGGCCATCGGCCTATCATTGCTCGCTATTGCACTGCTCTGCATCCCAGCCTCGGCCAAGACCGGCAGCACGATCTACACGCCGGAGCGAATCGCCAATGCCCGCCGTAACATCGAGCGCTACGACTGGGCACGAAAAATGAAGGATGCGACCGTCGCCGCGGCCGACCGCTACGCCGGCCAGTCGGACGAGTGGCTGTGGAGCCTTCCCACGCCGCAGTCGATCCCGCGCGGGATTCACGTGAACAGGAAGTTGGGCTGCCCGAAGTGCGGTCAATGCGATCGACAAGTTCGGCAACTACCCGTGGAAAGTCGATGTGTTCGAAAAGCCGTGGAAGGTCGACGTGCCCGAGCTGCGGCGAGGTCTTTCCCAAGAACGATTTCGGCAAGTTCTACGAGTCCGGCAAGGACTCCAACGGTGTCTTTCACTACGAAAAGGCAGACCACTCGCTGCTGTTCAACGCCGATCATCCCGATCCCAACGACCCCCTTCGTACCTATGGCGTGGACGATTCGATGGGCTATCGCGACGCAAAGGGCGATGTCTATCGGTTCATAGGCTACTACGGCCACTACGGGGTCTGGACGGAGACCTGCCGGGCGCTCACCAACCTCAGCAACGCATACATCTACACCGGCGATCCCAAATATGCCCGCAAGGCCGGCCTGCTGCTCTATCGCATCGCCGAGTTCTACCCCGACATGGACTACGGGTTCTGGGCGGCCAAAGGCTTCGAGAACAGCGACGGCGGCTCCGGCATGGGCAAGATCTACGGCCGCATCTGGGAAAGCGGGCTGATGGACTCGTTCAACATGGCCTACGACGCGGTCTATCCTGCCCTCGACGATCCGCAACTGCTCGCCGAGCTTTCCAGGCTTACCGGCAAGACCATAAGCGCCTCCGACCTGCGCGATCTGTATGAGACGAATGTCATCCGTCAGGTTCATGACGGCCTTCTTTCGAGCAAGATTGAGGGCAACGAGGGCATGTATCAGAACTGCATGGCCACAGCCGCGATCGTGCTTGACGAGCCGGGCACGACCGACCAATGGCTGGACTGGGTCTTCGCCGACGGCGATATGCGCCACACGACACCGACCGGCGGGAACATGGTCAGCATCTTCAGCCAGAAAGTCGATGACGACGGCATGGGCGACGAGGCCTCGCCTGCCTATAACTCCATCTGGCGTTCGATGTTTCGCTCGGTATCGGACCTGCTGGCGCTGTATCCGAGATACACGAGGCACCAGCTCGTCACTAACCCGAAGTACCGAAAGATGTTCGAGGCGCCGGTGAGGTTGACGTGTCTCGACAGATTCTCGCCCCACATCGGCGATACCGGCAGCACAGGCAGTCCCGGGCTGGCCAGCATATCGGCAAGCGACCTTGCGTATGCGTTCCGGGCCTTTGGCGAGCCAAAATACGCCCAGATGGCCCACATGCTCAATGGGAACAAGGCCGATGGTCTCAGACTTGGCATCTTCGATCCCGAACCGGAAGGCATATCCAAAGAGATCGAGGCGGCCGTCGTGGAACACGGGCAGTACGTGTTCAGAACCGACAATATGCCCAGCTACGGCTGCGCGATACTGCGGTCGGGGTCGGGACCGGACGCCCGCGCGCTGTCGCTCTACTACGGCCGCAACACCGGCCATGGGCATCTCGACACGCTCAACATCGAGCTCTTCGCGCATGGTCTGAACTTGATGCCGGACCTCGGCTACCCGGAATTCGCGTTTGCCGACTGCGCCTCGCGGATCGAGTGGACGGAGAACACGATCAGCCACAACACGGTCGTAGTCGATCGCAAGCGGCAGCAGAGCCAGCGCCTGGGCGTGGCGCGGTTCGTAAGCGAGGGCAACGGCGTGAGCGCGGCGGAGGTCTACGCGGCCAAGCCGTATCCCCAGACGTCGCTCTACCAGCGCACCATCGCCATGATCGACGTGTCGGATGAGGACAGCTATCTGGTTGACATCTTCCGCGTCAAGGGCGGAGAGCACCACATGTACAGCCTTCACGGCCCGGAAGGCGACGTAGAGACCCAGGGGCTCAGTCTGGTCGATCAGCCGAAGGGCACGCTTGCCGGCGAGAACGTGGAGCCTTATGCCGACCTCGGCCTGATGAAGAACCACGGCGCGGACGCGACCGGGTATCAGTATCTCTATGACGTGCGCCGCGATCCAAAGCCCAGCGCGCAGCCGTCGATCACCTACAAGGTCGTGGACACCTGGCACCTGCTCAAGGAACCGAAGGACGTCCGGCTTCGCATGACCCTCGTGAACCCGCCCGGAGAGGTGATACTCGCCCACGGCGACCCGCCCCGCAACAAGCGCGGCAACCCCAAGAACCTGTGGTATGTACTCTCGCCGCATGAGGCGAACCAATCGACATTTGTGACCGTGATCGAGCCCTACGCCGGCTCTCCGCTGATCTCGAAGATCGAGCGCACCGACGACGGCGACACGGTCACCCTCACGATCACCACCGCCTCCGGCCGCGTCGATACGATCATCAGCGCGCTGGAGCCGGTCAGGAGGAAGGTGGCGGGAGTCGAGTTCGCGGGGCGGTTCGCAGTGATCAGCCAGGAGAACGGCGGGACGCAACTCAGACTAAGCGCATCGGAGGAACCGAAGTGATCCATCACATCCAACCCGACATCCGCAACTGCCACGGCAAGCTGTCTCGTGATAGAAAGCCGATTCTGACCGTCGATTCCGGCGATACGATCGTTGCCGGCACTCGATTCTGCAGTTGGGGGCTCGAACCGCCGCCGAGCCCGGACGTCTACCCGATTCTGCCGAGAATCGAGGACCGAGCGGACCCGGCCAACGACGCCGGCAACTGCCTCCTCGGCCCCATCGAGATTCGCGGTGCGAAGCAGGGAATGACGCTGGAAGTGTCGATAGAGTCCATGAAGTGCGCGTCCTACGGCATCACGATGATCGGCGGCGGGCCGAACCCGCGCTACGACCGCCTCGGACTGAGCGACGAGTTCGCGTGGACATATTGGGCCATCGATAGCGAGCGGGGCATCGCGCGCTCGCCTGATGGCCACGAGGTCAAGCTGCGGCCGTTTCTGGGCAGCATGGGCAACTGCCCCGACGTGGACGGCTACGTCGATAACATGTCTCCGCGCAACGTCGGCGGCAACCTCGACTGCAAGGAGCTGATCGCCGGCAGCAGGCTGTACCTGCCCATCGAGGTCCCCGGCGCGATGTTTTCGTTTGCCGACGGCCACGCCGCGCAGGGTGACGGCGAGGTCGGCGGCGCGGCGATCGAGTGCCCGATGACCGACGTGACCCTCACCCTCACGTTGCGCGACGATTTTCCCGTGACGTACCCCATCGCCAGAACGCCCGACGCGTGGGTCACCTTCGGGTTCGCCGACAGCCTCCACGACGCGACGTACATCGCCGTCAACAACATGCTCGACCTGATGACATCGAAGCTGGGCGTTTCCCGGCAGCAGGCGGCGATGCTGGCGAGCGTTGCGGTGGACGTTCACGTAACGCAGATGGTGAACCCCGCGGTCGGCATGCACGCGATACTGCGGGATGACGCACTGCTGTAGGAGGCGTTTCGAAACGCCGATTCGGGTGCGCTCTTTCGGGATTTCGGATATCCACTGGCCCAGCTCTTTCACGGGCGTTGATACGAAGCAAGGGCCTCGCGAGATGAAAGAGCTGGAATCCCGAAACCGAGGGGTTCGGGATCTGGGCTGGTTGGTCATACCAGGCAGGAAGCCTCGAAGCCGGCTCCGCGTACGGTCGCGGCGCGAGCACGTGCGAGATCCCGAACCAGCGCACTGACGCACTGCTGTAGGAGGCGTTTCGAAACGCCGATTCCGGTCTGGGCGAACCCTCCTACGGACGGACCTCGAACTTCCCGCCCGCCACATCCATGATCTCGCCCTCGACCTGCAGCCCGACGAGGCAGTCGAAGCAGGGCGCCTCTCCGGAGTCGGCCGGTTCCCACATCGTCGGGTCCACGATGCGAACGACCGCGTCGATCTCGCAGCCCGATGGCGGGATCTCCTCGACGATCTCCACTCTCTCGCGGCTCTCGCCTTGCGCAATCACTATCGAGGCCAGAACCGACTGATCGTCATCGGTATGGTTGGCTACGCCGATGGTGATCCAGACGTTTGCGACCACATCGACGATCTCCGGGTCGATGTGGATGCTCGATATGGAGACCCTGTCATACGAGACGACCCTCGCCTCGCGACATATCTCCGCCGGCGCGGCTTCCCGCGCGATGCGCACGGTGATCTGATTGTGCCCGACGCGAATCGAGTCGCGCGCCTCGAACCGGTCGAACGGCGATCCGCTCGCCCAGCCCAGCTCGACGTCGTTGACGAGGACGGTCGCGCCCGCGGCGAGGTCGTGAAACTCGACGCACGCCCACTCCACCCGGAAGGCGCCTCCGGCCTCGAATGCCTGAGCGTATTCCCATCCGCCGCCGAGGCTGCGCTTGTCCCATACTCCGTTCAGTGCTATCGCAGTCTTCATCGTTACACAGTATACCAGGGAACAGAAATCCTACGCAAAGGTGACGGAATGCTGACGCAAATGCCAGTTGACAAGTCAGGTTGTCTGGGATACCCTGAGGTTAGGAAGTACCCTCGATTGGGGGATCGGAGGTAACGTGTTGTTCAAGAGAGACCGGAAGGTCGCGTCGTGGGGTGTCATCCTCGCGGCGCTGTTTGTTTTCGCGTCTGCCGGGGGGGCGGCAGCCGACGAGTTCCGGGCGTTCTGGGTGGACGCCTGGGGCACCGGGTTCCTCAGCCAGTCCCAGGTGAACACTCTCTTGGGGGTCGTCGGCGACCCTAACAGCAAGGGCACCATCCGCGACGCGAACTGCAACGCCGTGGTGGTACAGGTCCGGCGCAGAGCGGACGTGTGCTACCCGTCCGGCATGGGCGAGCCCTACTTCTCATCGGGGCTGAGCCCGTCCAACTTCAACGCCCTTCAGGCCATGATCAACGCCGCGCACGATACCACCGGCGGCAAGCAGCGCATCGAAGTCCACTGCTGGCTGGTTACCTTTGCCACGGGCGGCGGGACCGTCTGGAACGCACACCGCGGCACTCCCACCGGCAGCCTTACGAACTTCGACAACTATTGGCCGAGCCGTGACGACTCCGGGGCGGAGACCTCCGACTACGCCTTTGACCCCGGTCACCCGAATTGCGAGCAATACCTCGTCGATGTCTGCATGGACATGGTCAACCACTTCGACATCGACGGGATTCACTACGACTACATCCGCTTCACAGGCAACAACCAGGGCTACAATCCGACCAGCCTCGCACGCTATAACGCGCGCTACGGCCTCACGGGACAGCCCTCCGCCACGAACTCGCAGTGGCAGCAGTGGCGGCGCGATCAGGTCAGCGCGCTGGTGCGGAAGGTCTACGCCAAGATTCAGGCATCCAAGCCCTGGGTGAAGCAGACCGGGGCGTTCGTTACCTGGAACCCATCGCCGACCTCGTCCACGCGGTCGGGTTTCCAGGCTACTCGGCCCTACTACCAGGTCTACTCCGACTGGGATAGTTGGATGCAGGAAGGCATCGTGGACGCGGCGATCCCGATGACCTACTACAACTGGGGCTCGCTTCCCAATGACTACACGAAGTGGATGAACTTCGAAAAGGACCGCAAGTTCAACCGGCACATGTATATCGGCCCGGGCATCTACCTCAACTCGCTGTCCAATGCGATCTCCGAGTTGCAGATGACGCGGAACGCCTCCCCGGCAGGCAACTACGCGCAGGGATTTTGCGGTTACTCATACCGGGTGCCTTACAACGGAGGCTCGTGGTCCGGTTTCAGCTCGACGTTTACGTCTCAGGTGTGTCCGACCGCCGCCAACATCCCGGCCATGCCCTGGAAATCCTCGCCCACAAAGGGGCACATCAGCGGGACGGTCACCTACTACGGCACCAACGCGTGGGCGGATGGGGCAACCGTTGCCATCACCGGCCCCGAGAGCCGCTCCATGCTCTGCGATGGAACCGGGTTCTACGCGTTCATAGATCTCACGCCCGGCACCTACACGCTGACCGTCAGCAAGTCGGGCTATCCAAACGTGATCAAGACGGTTGGTGTTGCCGTTGGCGAGGTCACGGGCAATATGTACGTCACCGACGCGGGTACTCGGCGGCCCGGTCGGACCTGTGATCACAAACGTCGCATCCAGCGGCGTGACCGACACCGCGGCCACAATCACGTGGAACACCAACCCGCCCGCGGACTCACAGGTCGAGTATGGCCCGACCACGAGCTACGGCTCGCTCTCGCCGCTGAACTCCAGCCAGGCCACGGCGCATTCGGTCGCGCTGACCGGCCTGGCGCCGAAGACGACCTACCACTACCGCGTGCATTCAACCAACGGAGACGGATCGTCGGTGTCCGGCGACTACACATTCGCCACCGGCGGCGTGCCGGCGATAAGCAACGTGCATTCCTCGAACGTCACGTCTACCTCGGCTGCGATCACGTGGACCACCGACGTGCCCTCCGACAGCAAGGTCAACTACGGCACGACGGCGTCCTACGGCAGCCAGGCGACCAACGGCCCATCGGTTACCAGCCACACGATCGCGCTTACCGGCCTGACGCCGAACACGACCTATCACTATCAATGTGTATCGGCCAACGGCTACGGCTCGGCCGGAACCGGCGACTACACGTTCACTACCGGGAGCGGGATCGCCACGATCACAAACGTCGCCTCCGGCAGCATAGCCGATACGTCGGCTGTCATCACGTGGACGACCGATATGACCTCCGACAGCCAGGTAGACTACGGCACGACCACGTCGTACGGCAGCCAGGCCGGCGATGCATCGCTGGTGACCAGCCATTCGATCACCCTTACCGGCCTGACGCCGAACACGACCTATCACTACAAGTGCTCATCGACAAACGGTTACGGCACGGCCGTGTCCAGCGACCACACGTTTACCACAAACGGTCCGCCGATTATCTCGAACGTCCAGGCGACCGGCATAGCGTCGAACTCAGCGGTGATCAGTTGGGGCACGAACGTCGCCTCAGACAGCGCGGTCAACTACGGCACAACGGCCTCATACGGCAGCCAGCAGTCCAACGCGTCGCAGGTGACGAGCCACTCGATCACGCTGCCCGGTCTTGCCTCGAGCACGACGTATCACTACCAGTGCGTATCGGCCAACGATTACGGAACCGGGACCTCCGTCGACTTCACTTTCACCACCGCGGCGCCGGTCACCGAGGTGACCATCGATAACACCGACCCCGGCTGGACGGATACCTCTACGGGCGCCCATGTGTGGAGCGTGGGCAGCAATCCGGCGGTTCCCATGATCGGGACCAACTATCTCTACCATGCCGGTGACGGCTCGCTCAGTGAGTCGAGCAGCACATGCAAGTGCACATGGACCCCAGCCCTTACCACCACCGGCCTGTACGACGTCTACGCCTACTATCAGATGGGCACAAACCGCAACAGCTCCGTGACATACAAGGTCTACTACAGCGGCGGCGTAGCCTCGAGCCCTCAGAACCAGCATTCGGACACGGCCAACCAGGGAGGCTGGTTCCTTCTCGGAACCGACCTGCCGTTTGCGGCGGGCGGTTCCGGCTATGTCGAGCTGACCACACTATCGACCGACACCGCCTATGTCAGCGCCGATGCGGCCAAGTGGGTGCTCAAGTCGGCCCAGGACATCGTCAAGCCGACCATAACCGGCGTCCAGGCAGCGGTCGTGACTGGCACTTGGGCCACCATAAGGTGGCACACCGACGTCGTCTCCGACTCCACTGTCTACTACGGCCTCACCGCCTCCTACGGCAGCCAGCAGGCGGACGCGTCGTCGGTCACGAGCCACTCGGTCACGCTGACGGGACTGACGCCGAACGCGACTTACCATTATCAATGCGCGTCAACCAACGTCATGGGGACGACAACGACCGGCGACTTCACGTTCTCCACTGCCACCCCGCCGACCATGGACAGCGTCGCGGACGATGGCTATACGACCTCAACAACCGAACTCAATGCCGTGTGGAGCGCGACGGATACGCACTCCGGCATCTCGCGCTACGAATACGCCGTCGGCACGACGTCCGGCGGAACCGATGTCAAGGACTGGACCAGCGCCGGAGCCGCCACTTCCTATACGATCGGCGGATTGTCGCTTACAATCGGCAGCACCTACTACATCTCGGCGCGTGCGGTCAACGGCGAGGGCCTTACCTCCGATCCGATGGCATCGGCCGGCGTGAAGATCGCCCGGGCCGTGGCGAGCATCCAGGAAGCCAAGGGCCGGCCGGACGGCGATGTCGTCGCTCTGCCGGAGCTCAAGGTGAGCGCGAAGTTCAGCGGGCCGCCGGTCGCCGGCCGGGACAAGTTCTACATCGAGGATTCCGACCGCATATCGGGCATTCGCGTCGAGTCGGACGCCGCGGTGAGCGCGGGTCAGGCCGTGACGGTCTTCGGCGTCATGGGACTTGCCGACGGCTGCGAGCGCGCGATACTGAGTCCGAAGGTGGTGACCGGCTCCGGTGGAACGGCCCCCAAGCCGGTGCTGATGATCGGTGGCGCGGTCGGCGGGAATGACTTCAACGCCGACACGCCGGGCGTCACGGACGGGATCGGCCTCTACAACATAGGTCTGCTCGTACGACTGGCCGGGGCGGTCAGTGACATCGAGCCGGACGGGTTCTATCTTGACGACGGCAGCGGCACTAACGACGACTCCGGCGCTCCCGGGCTGAAGATCTGGACGGGGTCGAGCAGTTCGCCGGGCGACTTCGTGATGGTCACGGGCGTGATCTCCTGCCGCGAATCGGGCGGCAAGGTCTACCCGGTCATACTGGCAACGCAGGTGACGCCACTGTAGGAGCCGTTTCCCCTCGGGCGACAGCCCTCGGCCGACAGCGCATCCGTAGGATGTCGCGAGAGGCGTCCCGAAGGGATCGCGAGAGCCAGACGGCGACCTCTCTTGCGCCCCGCTCTGACTCAGAGCGGGGCGTTTCGTGTCTGACGCACCCGCAAAGTCCGTGTCCGCGATGCTTGCAGCCCTGTCATAGCGGCGTCCAGAGACTTGAACTATATGACAGCCGAAAGCCGCTCGGTTGTTTTCACGTACTTTCTATGGCGCCAAATTTAGGCTTGCCCATTGACAACCCCAAAAACCTGGGCTACAATCCGTTCATGAGCCGGCCCGCCGAAACCTGCGAGGTTGTCGTAACGCGGCCCAAATGTGTTTACCGCTGTACTACCTCCAGGCTGAAGGCTACGCTGGCCAGCAATCCGAGGTCGGAGGGGAGTAGTGTTCTGCCCCCAACCGATGGCTGCGCCTCGACGCGCGACCGTTTCATCATTGTTCAGGCGCGACCGCGCACGACCTCATGCTATCGACTGTGTACGCCGGCCGGACGACACGAGCCGAAGCAGGAGGCCAGAGGGACACGTGGTCACGCCGTCGTTTCCGAAAGGAGGTTCCTGGGAATGTATAAGAAACTCACCGCCGCACTTCTGGCAGTCGCGGCAATGGTCGCTCTGTCGGGCGTCGTGGTAGCAGCCCCGAGTCTCGACATCGATAAACCGCCGGTTCAACCATCTGTAAGCTGGACCGGACCGTCTGTCGATCCTCAGGCAGCACAGGGGCAGTGGTTCCTGGACAAGGCGACCAGAACAGAGCAGGTCCGGACGCACGAGTTTTACGACGATGCGCAGGGCTATGGCGGGGGATCCGCCGGTACGCTGGCGATCCAGGGCAAAGTCACTAATATCGTCTATGCCGGCGCCAACATTCAGAGTTTCACCGTGACTGCTACCATCCACAACGACACGCCGGCAACAGTTCCGGAGTGGAGTGGAGGTCTGAACAGCCACGATGAGACCTTGAACACCTCGATCCAGTACCAGGGGGATTTTAGGGATGTGAAGCTCGTCTGCAGCTTCGCCATGGATCCACAGATAGCACCGCCGGCAGCGTGGACGCCACCCTACACTTACCTGGATCCACCGATATACTCGAACGATCACGAACAGCTTGCCTGGTATTGCTGGTCGCCCAACAATCTGATCGACAAGTTCCCCTACGGCGACTACTTTGTGCCCACGTTCGACTTTGGGGACATTGCGGCGCAGACGAGCGCATCTCGCTCTCTGACCTTTACTACTTCCAGCGCCGGAATTCCACCCGGCGACCTGCGGTACGATGTGATCAAGAACTCGCTGGCTAACGGTGACGACATCTTCGCCAACCGCGCCGCGTCTCTCAAGATCAGTGACTGGGTGGACCTGCTTGGTACCGATACCGGGTCACCCTATCTGGACTTCGGCCATGGCAGCGATGTCTCTGTCTTCCACAACATCGTGGAGGAGCCGATAGACAAGGACTGGGGCGACGCGCCCGATCAGCCGTATCCGACACTGGCTGTCAACAACGGCGCCAACCACATCATCGTGTCAGGGCTTCTGCCTGGGCCAGTTGATTGACGCCGAGATCGACGGACAGCCGGATGCAACCGCAACCGGCGATGATCTCGCAAACTCGGCCCGACGAGGACGGCGTCACTTTCATGGGTCCGCTCATTCCGGGCCAACCCACGCAGGTCATGATCTTCTTGACTTCCGTCACGGGATCGCAGGGCTTGCTGGACGCGTGGATCGACTTCGGCGGCGATGGCACTTGGCTGACGGGGGGCGATCAGATCGCGTCGTCGTTCGTGCTCGTGCCGGGCCCGAATGTGCTGACGGTGAACACCCCGGCGACGGCGGTTCCGGGCACGGTTGCATTTGCCAGGTTCCGGCTCAGCACCAAGGGCGGCCTGCAGCCTACCGGGCCGGCTCAGGACGGCGAAGTAGAGGACTACGCGCCGGTCATCGAGCAGGAGCAGGTGGAGGAAAGAGAGTTCGGTGACGCACCGGAGGGAGCGATCGCATATCCCAGCACCGGGACAATCGGGCAATTCCCGACGTGCATCGGCGTAGGGCCGGCGGGCTTCATCCGGCACAACAACTTCGGTGGCTGGTTTGGTCCCGGCTTTGACTTCGAGACCGACGGCAACGCGGGGCTGTGCCCTGGGTTCGCGCCGTATGACGCCGACGAGTGCTTCAACGACGGCGACGCGGGTCTGTACTTCCCGCAGAGCTACACCATCCAGGGCGGGACGGTTGTTCCCTGCCCCAACAGCACTGCGCCGGCCTCGCTCGGCTCCGTCTGTCAGACGGCTACATGGGGCGTGAACGCGGATATTCGGGTGCACAACTTCATGCCCAACCACGAACCGTACGTGCAGGCCTATGTCAACGTGCTGATGGACTGGAACCACGACGGTAAGTGGGCAGGCTCGTCTCGGTGCGCGACGGGTTCCGCTCCGGAGCACGTGCTGGTCAACTTCATCATTCCGGTGAAGTACGACGGCCCCTTGTCTGCTCTCGGCCCGCCAAACTTCCTGATCGGGCCGAATGCCGGCTACGTCTGGACCAGATTCAGCATTACGGAAACCCCGGTCGGCTCGGATTGGGATGGCAGCGGCGACTTCGAGGACGGAGAGACCGAGGACTATCTGCTGCACGTGAACCAGGCGGACAAGGACTGGGGCGACGCGCCCGATCAGCCGTACCCGACCCTGTCCATCAACAACGGCGCCAACCACACGATAATCCCCGGCTTCTGCCTGGGCCAGTTGGTGGACGCCGAGACTGATGGGCAGCCGGATCCGACTGCCACCGGCGATGACATCAATGGCCAGCCCGATGAGGATGGAGTCGCCCTCCTGACACCGCTCGTTCCGGGTCAGCCCTCCCAGATTCAGATATACCTGACCGCGCCTGCCGGATCGCAGGGTCTGTTGGACGCATGGATCGACTTCGGCGGCGACGGCAGTTGGCTGACGGCCGGCGATCAGATAGCCGCTGCGTATGTCCTCGTTCCGGGGGCCAACACGCTAGTGGTCAACACCCCGGCGACCGCGGTTCCCGGCACTGCCGCGTTCGCAAGGTTCAGGCTGAGCACCTACGGCGGCCTTCAGCCTACGGGTTCGGCACAGGACGGCGAGGTTGAGGACTACATGTTCCACATAGAGGAGCCGGCGGGAGTGGATTGGGGCGATGCGCCCGACCCGACTTACCGGACCCTATCGGCAAGCAACGGCGCCAATCACGTGATCGTCCGCGGGCTGGGCCTTGGCAACATAATCGATGCCGAATCGGACGGCCAGCCCGACCCGAACGCACTCGGCGATGACAACAACCCGGTTATGGGGCCGGATGACGAGGACGGCGTCGTCTGGAACACGCCGCTGATGATCGGGCAGAACGCCCAGATAACCGTGAACTGCCAGGTTCCGCCGGGCACGACGGCGTACCTCAACGCCTGGCTCGATTTCGGCATCGACGGAACCTGGGCTCAGCCCATAGATCAGATCATCTCCAACGCGATCGTATCGAGTGGGGCAAACACGTTCGCGTTCATGATACCCCCGGCATCGATACCGGGCACGACCTTTGCTCGGTTCCGGCTGAGCACCCAGCCCGGCCTGAGCTGCTTCGGCTCGGCGCAGGACGGCGAGGTCGAGGACTACGAGTGCTTCATCCGGCAGGAGCAGGAACCGGACCAGGACTTCGGCGATGCGCCCGACGGTGCGGCAGCGCCGGGATATCCGACACTGCTGACCAATGCAGGCGCGCGGCACACGATCGTGCCGGGGTTCTGCCTGGGAGCCTACATCGACGCCGAGTTCGACGGCCAGCCGACTACCAATGCCGACGGCGATGACAACAACCCGCCTATGGGTCCTGATGACGAGGACGGCGTCACGTTCAACTCGCCCCTGCTTCCGGGCGCGACCGTGAGTATGACCGTCACCGCGTCCGTTCCCACGGGCATGAACGCCTATCTCGACGGTTGGATCGACTTCAACAACGACTGGACCTGGGCCACGCCCGGCGACCGGATATTCACCGCCCAGCCGATATCGGCCGGCGCGAACTATCTCAGCTTCACTGTGCCGGCATCAGCCCCCGTGGGCATCACGACATACGCCCGGTTCCGGCTGAGCAGCAACCCCAGCGGGCTGCCGTACTACGGCGCGTGCCCGGACGGCGAAGTCGAGGATTACGTGGTCAAGATCGGCTACAAATGGATACAGAAGCCCGATCTCGAACGGACCGGCATCGACGTCTGCGCGTCCGAGCCCTATATCCTGGCGGATGATTTCGAGTGCAGCGTGACCGGCCCCATTACGGACATACACCTGTGGGGTTCGTGGCTGCACGACATTCTGCCGGGCGAGGGCGAGGTGCGCGACCCGCTCCACGTGACATTCACCCTCAGCATCCACGAGGACATTCCCGCCACGCCTGACGCGCCTAGCCACCCCGGCAAGGTCTTGTGGGTCAGGACATTCCAGCCCCCGAGTTTCGTCGCGTTCCCATACGCGTCGAACCTGCAGGAAGGCTGGATGTACCCACCCGACGACTATGACCCGCTGGGCGACACCACGTGCTGGGAGTACGACTTCTACATCGACGAGAACCCGTTCATCCAGCAGGGAAAGCGGGACGATCCCGAAAGTCTACTGGCTCGACGTTCAGGCGATTCCCCAGAGTCCCGACGCCAGGTTCGGATGGAAGACCACGCGGGATCACTGGAACGATGACGCCACGTGGGGCCAGGGCATCGAGCCATTCCTCGGACCGTGGAACGAGCTGGTATATCCGCCGAACCACGAGTTCGGTGGCGACTCGATCGACTTGGCGTTCGCCATCACCGGACACGCTTCGGAGATCGACTGGGGCGACGCGCCCGATCCGACGTATCCGACCCTGGCTGCCAGCAACGGCGCTAGTCACAAGATCGTCCAGGGCTTCTGCCTGGGCGGCGTGGTTGACGGCGAGCCGGACGGCCAGCCGAGTCCGAACGCGAGTGGCGACGACATCGCCAACCTTCCGGACGAAGACGGACTGGTACTGCCTCTGCCGCCCCTCGTGCCCGGCCAGAACGCGACGATCAACATCGTCCTGACCGACATGATAGGATCCGCCGCGTTCCTGGATGCCTGGATCGACTTCAACGGCGACGGTTCCTGGATGACGCCTGGCGACCAGATCGCCAATGCCCTGCCCTTGGCTGCGGGCGCCAACCCGGTCACATTCCTTGTGCCGCGCACGTTCACGGTGAACCCGATCCAGACGTTTGCACGGTTCAGACTCAGCAGTTCCGGCGGGCTGCCGGACAGCGGGAACGCCCAGGACGGAGAAGTCGAGGACTACTTCGTCAGGATCGAGCCGGACCGCGGCACGCTTATCTTCAACCGTGCTCACGTCATCAACGACCACTTCTGGTGGCCGGCGGATCCTGACCCGGACAACGAGATGATCAGCCTCAAGGTGGCAACCGATACGCTCGAGGCTGTCGCGTGGAACTCGCTCGACCTGAGCCTGTCCGGCGGAGTAGCTGGCGATATCTCCATACTGAAGGTATGGCTGGATGCTGACAACGATGGCAAGGTCAGCGCGGGCGACTCTCTGCTCGGCTCGCTTGCCAACCCATCAGGCGCGGTGACAGTGGCCTTGAGTCCGGCGCCGATCATACCTGCCGGTGGGAGCATCTACTGCGGTAGTGTCCTACCAGATGTCTGCCGGGGCTCCTCCGGGCACGGTCTACACTTGCCAGGCGACCAATGCCGCCGGCACAGGCCAGATCTCCGGAGGCCCGGCTTACATCACCGGACTGCCGATCAGCAGCCTCCGCAAGATCGCTGCGCCCAACCCGATCACCATCGGCGCGGCGAAGCTGCTCCCGACAGGATCGCTCGTCCTGCTGACCGGCAAGGAAGTGACTGCGAACTTCCTCGGCACGTCGATGAACCTGTTCTACATCGAAGAGAAGAACAGGTCCAACGGCATAGGCGTCAATCCGACGGCGATCGTCCCGCCGTCGCTGAGCATCGGCGACACTGTCGCCGTGCTGGGTACGACGACGCTGCTCAACGGCACCGAGCTGGTCATCTCGCCGCAGGAGATACTCAAGAGCATCGGCATGCTGCCCTATCTGACTCCGGTCGGCATGAACAACAAGTGGTCCGGCGGCGGGGCCTTCGGCCAGCAGCCGGCTGTCTATGACAACGCCTGGACGAACACGCAGGCCAAGGGACTCAACACCGTCGGCAACCTGATTCGGACGTGGGGGCTTGTGACCTATCACAGCTCCTCGTTCAGCACGCCGACAGTCGGTGGCCCGATGTTCTGGATCAACGACGGGTCCGATCTGCGAGACGGATTCCTGCTGCCTGCGGGCGGCCGGACTCTGGGCGTCGCGTGCCTGTATCTCGGCCCGATGGGATCGGGGGTCTTCCCGGACGTCGGCGAGTACTGGGCGGTGACGGGAATCATGCGCAGCATCCCGAACACGAACGTGATCCCGCAGGCCGTGAGGCTGCTCGTGCCGAGGCAGTTCCCGAACGACCTGACGCAGTATCCTATGCCATGGCATGGGAAGCCAACTGCTGAGGCAGTTGACTTTAGACCAGATGGGGCGGGACACCGAGTTCCGCCCCATCATATTTTCCAATGCGACTGGGCAGTGGACGCGCAGGTCTCCGTCTCGTATCGGTGGACGATAGCGTCCGCAATACATTGACGCCGGAATGCGGCTGAACTATAATGACCCAAACCCGGTTCGGATCTCCGGCCTCGAACATCGAGCTGCGAACATCAGGAGGAAGACCCTTGCGCACACGAATTGCCGTCGGACTCATCGCCCTGCTCTTGATCTGCTGCGCGCCCGCGCTATGCGACGAACCTGCTCCCGCGCCCGCCCCGGCCGCGACCGTCGAAACGCCCGCGACTCTTCCATCCGATGCCGCGCCGACGCCTCCGGAAGCGCCGGCGGAAGCCGCTGAGCCTGCGCCGGCGCCGGCCGCTCCCGCGGAGGCTGCTGAGCCCGCCCCGGTGCCCGCTGAACCGGTCGCAACGGTAACGCCGGTCGAGCCCGCGCCCGTTGCTCCGGCCGCGCCCGCGCCGCCGGAGGATGCCGCCAAGCTGGCGCCGCCGGCGATCAAGCCGGATACGGATATCTTCAGGCGCACGCCCAAGATCGATGGCGTGGTCGAGGACGGCGAGTGGGACACGTTCTACACCTACACGACGCCCGCCCTGGACGTGACCACCTACGCCGACTGGGATCAGGACAACATCTACATCGCCGCCAGGTCCAGCAAGCCCATCGATCTGCTGGCGCTTCTGGACGCGTTCGACGACGGCTGGTATAACGGCGAGGACAACTACGAGTTCCGCGTGCTTCGAGCCGAGGGTGACACGTTCAAGCTCACCGTCAACCGCTACGACTCCAAGCGCACCAAGACGCCCGCCGCATCGCCCGTGACGCCCGCCGAGGTCGCGCTTGTCGAGATGAAGGCCGGCACAAAGGACGGCGTTACATCGATCGAGCTCCGAATCCCGGCCGCGCTGATCCCCAAGCTCAAGCTCGACGCGAACCGCAAGACCGGCCTGCTGATCTCTGCCAGGACAGGCTCGGACGAGGCAAGTTGGATCGCTTCAGGCGCGCCCGGCGATACGAAGGAGTCCACGCTGGTCACCAAGAAGATCGCCTCGCTCAAGCCTCTAATGCTCGGATTCGACCTTCGAGACGAGCGTATCGCGCGCGGAGAGGAGCTCGTGGGCAAGTTCCATCTCACAAACGCCGGCGCCGAGACAATCGACGCGCGCAGCTTCGTGATAGCCGGAGAGGGCACGGCCGGCGGCTACATGAGCAGCGAGAAGGTGCGCATGGAGGGCCTCGCGCCCAGGAAGCACGTCAGCCATGACTTCGTCTCGATTATCCCCACCGACATGCCGCTGGGAAGCTGGGCGATCGGCGCTGAGGTCAAGTCCGACGACGGAAAGCTCGGCGGGGCGCTGGTCAGCTTCGAGGTTGTGAAGCCGTTCGAGGTCGAACTGCGCCTCCCGGACAAGCCGGTGAAGTCGGCCGTAAAGGACGTCACCATGGCCGTCGTGGTTCGAAACAACAGGCGAAGCAGCATCCGGGGCCAGGCCAAGATCACCATGCCAGGCGGCTGGGAGCTGTGGAAGAACGCCGACACGCGCGACTTCCAAGCCGCGGCCAAGTCCGTGACGAGCGCCTCGTTCAAGGCATCGCCGCCGCTCGGCGCGCTCGGTGATGTTCCCGTCAAGGCCGAAGTCACCGTTGACGGCGAGACCGTCACCGTCGATGGCAGCTTCACGATGGTCAGCGAATGAAACGAGTGATACTATTGGGGTGTGCGCTGGCGGTGCTGCTGCAGTCGATTGCTATTGCAGCGGCGCCGCCCAAGCGCGTCAAGGATTCGACCGGCGCTATCTCCGTGGAACTCCCAAAGGGCTGGAGCGTCGAGAAGAACCTGGCCGAGTGCCAGAAGCTCAACATCATCGGCCCCAGCCACAGCAGCCTCTGCAGCAGCATCTCCCTGGTGACCAAGAACGCGGAGAAGCTCACGCTGGAGATCATCGCCAGGGGGATCGAGAAGAACCCGTCCGTGCTCGACCCCGGCTGCAAGATCGTCTCGCACGGCAAGACCAAGCTCGGTGGGATTGAGGCGCTCGTCTACGTCTGCGATTCCGCACCCGCGCCCAAGATGCCGGCGTCGCGGTTCGAGGTCATCATCGCGCTCCGCAGCAAGACGGCCTACCTGCTCACCTACAGCGCCAACAAGGACTTCTTCAAAACCGACCGCCCCGCCTTCGAAACCGTCACCAAGAGCCTGAAGTGGGTGAAATAGCGTCCATTCTATTCCCTACTCCCTATTCCCTAACTTAGAACTCCCTCTCTATCATGAACCTTGCCCACGATCCCAGCAGCGCCTTGTAGGGCGTTTCGGGCAGCACTTCGAGCTCCGGCAGCGCGCGGTGGATATGCTCCAGCGCAAGATCGGCGGTCTTTTGAACGGCGCCCAGCGACACCATCAGATCGGTGGCCTTGGCGACGTCGGCGTCGGAGGCGTCCCGGTTGCCGAGTATCGACATCAGGAACCTGCGCTGTTCAGGCGTGCCGGACTGCAGCGCAAAGAACACGATGGTGGTCTTCTTTCCCTCGCGCACATCCGAACCTATCGGTTTGCCGAGCTGCGCCTCCTTGCCCATCAGCCCCAGAATGTCGTCCTGAAGCTGGAAAGCCGTCCCGCACTGGCTGGCAAACCGCGACAGCGCGGTGACGTAGGGGTGGTTCTCATCGGAGTCGTTCAGGCCGATCATCGCGCCCGCGCGCGCGGCGAACTCATAGAGCACGCCGGTCTTCATCCAGAGCATGAACACGATATCGTCGCGCGTCAGCTCCTCGATGGGCGTGCGGGAATACTGCACGTCCAGCGTCTCGCCCTCGATCAGCGTGTTGACGACGTAGCTTTCGAGGTGGTAGATGATGTCGATCATGACCTTCGGATCGACCCCGCGCTCCCTGGCGCACTCGCAGAAGAGCGAGATCGTCCATCCGTGCTGGGAATCGCCGGTGAGCACGGCTATATCGCGGCCGTATTCGCGCGCCCGCGCCTCGCCGTAGCCGAGGTTGGCGGAGGCGTAGTTCTCGGCGAGCTTGTGGACCGTCGGGCCGCCTCGCCGGAGATCATCGTTATCTATGAGATCATCGTGGACCAGCGTCCACGTATGAAACAACTCCACACCCGCCGCGGCAGGCAGCGCCGACTCCTCATCGCCCCCGACCGCCCCGCACGACCACAGCAGCACCGCCGGCCTCAGCCTTTTCGCGCCGCGCCGCAGATATGCAAACACCGCGTCCTGCAGGTCGTGGGGCTTGAACCATTCCCGAAACCGCGGCTGAAGAAAGTAATCCGTAACGAGCCGCTCGCGGGCGCTCAGCGCTTCCATCAGATCCGAAGACAAGCAAGAACCTCCAATGCGCATTACCAGGCCTCCATCGCCAAATCATACCCAAGCGGCACGCCGATGTCAACCGCCGGCGCCTCGGCGATCGTCGGGTGCATCCCAAAGTAATGGCAAGCGGTTTTTCTGACAAATAGCTCTGGCGGTAATGATTTGGCGTGGCGGTTGTCGAATTCCTCATTAGCTATCGCTGATGAGGTGAATGATGTCGGAGAAACCGGAGAGCAGAGAAGAGATGATCAGGCGCTTGACGGAGCGCTTCCGCAAGCTGCTGGAAGAGAAGACTCCTGAGGAGCCAGGCACTCTTGCCGAGATCGAGAAGATAACCCAGGAGATTGGCGAGGATATCAAGCGCGATATTGAGGAGAGCTTCTGCGACAGGCATGGCACTGGTTATGCTGGTCGGCGGGTTACTTGTGCTTGTGGTGGGGTAGCTGAGTTCAAGAACTACTATGAGAAGCGTCACGTCAGCCTTTGCTGCGAGCAGGTAATCAGGCGTGCTTACTACTACTGCAAGAGCTGTGGCGGTGGGTTTGCTCCTCTGGACACCAAGCTGGGACTGGACAGTCTGTGCAGCAGTATTGGAGTTCGGACAAAGGTGGCGCGTCTTGCCGCATGGATACCTTTCGAAAGGCTGTCCAAGGAGCTTGGTTTTGTGTGTGGTCTGCATCTATCGAAGAACACATGCGAGCGCGTTGCTGAGTCAGTGGGCAAGCACGTGAAGTCGGAAAGAAGAGCTGAGGAAGCGGCGGTGCTTTCGGGAGTTGAGCCATCGCCGAAGCTTTCACCTGACCGGCTCTATATAGGCATAGATGGCACGGGGGTGCCGATGCGTGGTGGCGGGACTCGCGAATCCAAGACGGGCATCATATACGAAACCAAACAAGTGGCTGGCAAGACGAAAGTGGTGAGGGCGGAATACCTGGCTACCTTAGAGCGAGTGGATTCATTTGGAGAACAGGTGTATGCGCGTGCTTTCCGTCGTGGTGTGGAGAATGCCCGCGATGTGGCCTGCCTTGGCGATGGCGCAAGCTGGATCTGGCGAAGCTTTTCCCATCACCATCCTGCTGCGGTGCAGATACTGGACTACTACCATGCATCCGAGCATCTCGGGACTGTGGCTAAGGCCTGGTATGGCGAGGGTACCGAGGCGGCGAAGCGATGGGTCAAAGCACGTCAGTCCGACTTGCTCTCGGATTGTGTGGACTCCGTGATCCGCTCAATGCGCTCCTGGATACCCGCTGACGATGATGCCAGAGAGATCCGCCGTCTGAACCTGAAGTATTTCACCGATAACAAGAATCGCATGCGCTATGCGTCGCTAGCAGCAAACAGCTATCACATTGGGGAAGTCCCGGAGATGCGCCTCGTTCCAGACGTCATCGATCACGATCAGGCACTTAGCGCCATCCAGCACGCGCGAGAGGCTCCTCCCGGCGTCTTCCTCACTGGCGAACGCCGGACGCTCACCCGTGACTTCGGCATAGAGAGTTGTAAGACAGGCAAGGAGGCTAGGAGTCTGGCCGAGCGTGACCCACAGGACTCCGTCCGAGAAGTGCCTTCTAACCCGCTTGTCGTGACAGAGCACCTCCGCAAGCGTAGTCTTGCCGAACCCGCCCGCGCCCGCGAGAGCCGTCGTGATCGCCACCGATCTGCCACTTCCCGGTCCGAGCACAGCCCTGACAAGCGCATCGAACTCCTTCGGCCTGGCAACAAAACGCTCCGGCAGCCGTGGGGCCATGAACGGGGCTTTGGCGCGGCGAGCAACTGGCGCAGCCTCGGCCACCGGCAGCCGGCCCTCCGCAATCATCTTGATAGTCTTCTCGCGGTGTCTTATGAGTTCTCTGTGGGTGTAGGCGCGGGTGGTACGGCCAGAGGCTTTGCTTGCGTGGACGGCATCGTGGCAGTTTGGGCAGAGCGGGATGGCATTGTCGATATCATCCGTGCCGCCGTCTTCCTCGGGCACGATATGATGTGTGGCGACGCTGTGGCGGATGCGGCAGATGCAGCACAGCCGCCCCGTCTTCACCAGCAGTTCCTCGACATCTCTATCCCGAAATGCCATCAGCGGCGCTCCCGATTCCCTTGACCTAGAGGATCAAGCAACCGAGATAAGTCTATCCGCCAACGGCTGAGTTGTCAACGCGGCACGCGCAGGCGCTGCTTCTTCCCACATGCGCTCTTGGGATCGTCCGGCCGTCTGCCACAACGGCGGCAGGTTGCCAACAGCAGAATTCGCACGTTGAAGCCAAAGGTTTGCCTCGCGGCGCGTGTTACAGTATAAGGGTCTCACTCCCGCCAAGGAGGAATGTATGAACAGCAGCGCGGTGGATGACGGCAATGGAAAGTACTGGCTCAAACGGGTGATCGCCGGCGGAGGCATCCTGGCCTACGTCATCATGGCGTTCGAGGTCGCCATAATGATCAGCCCCTTCGCATTCTTCTTCTACTCGGTGTTCAACCCGATCTTCCACTTCCTCGGTGGGTCTCCGGCAACCCGCTGGCTGACGGCGTTCTTCCTGCCGCACATGATCTGGCCGCCGAGCGTGCTGCTTGCGGTTGTCAGGGTGCTGGGGTCGGTGCTGTTCGTGATCGGGGCGGTGACCTTTATCGTATGCGCGTTCCAGGTCTATCTCGGCAAGCTGCTGAAGTGGCGCATCGCCAGCAAGGGCTTGTATAGCGTCGTCCGGCATCCGCAGTATGTCGCGCTGATAGTCTGGGGCGCCGGAATGGCGATCCTGTGGCCGAGGTTCCTGGTGCTGGTGACGCTCGCGTTGATGATAACGCTCTACTACTTCCTCGCAAAAGATGAGGAAGGCCGAATGACGAGGGCGTACGGCGACGACTACCGCGACTACATGCGGCGCACCGGAAGGTTCGTTCCCCTGTTCATCGAGCGACTTGTGCCGGGCGGGCAGCGGCTGGCGGCCTACGGCGCAGTGCTCGTGCCGGTGGTGGCGCTGAGCCTGACCTTGCTGGCGGGGTTCGGCCTGCGGGCGATTACTGTTGCGGGTCTGCCGGTAGTCGCGAAAGGTAACGTGGGGGTCGTATCGATCCTGCCGCGGGACGACCACCTGCTGGGCGGCGTCGCTGCAGAACTGGCAAGTCTCGAGCATGCGGCCGGTCACCCTTCGTTCGTCAGTGACAGAGGCGTGTATCTTGCGTATCTGATGCCGCCGGACTACGTGATGCAGGGAATGATCGCGAACACGGGCGAGCAGTGGCAGCTCTACAAGCGCGGCCACACCGTGCAGATGATAACGGACTGGGTGTTTCACCCCTTCCGGCATCTTCAGCACGCGCCGATGCACGCGACGGGGGCTTCGTCGGGTCGCGGGCCGGATATGGATATGTCGGGCGGGTGCCCGTTCCATTCGGCCGCGCAGGCTGGTCGGCGGATGACGTGTCCGCTGGGCATCAACGAACCCCAGATGGACTGCGACACGTGTCCGTATCGCAGGGTCATAGTCGTGAAGGTGGATGTGGGCCGCGTTTCCAAGCAGCAGCTCTTTGCCGCCAGCGCCGCGCGAACGCCGGTCGGTTATCTCGACATAGACGTTCGAACCGGCGAGGTTATCCACGCGGCCGCCGTGCGCGACAAGACTGCGTGGAGCAATGTCCCGACACCGATATTCTGAGCTACTGCCACCCGTAAGCCCGGCTCTCGCCGTTCGAGCAGTGCACGATGACTCCGTTGCCGTCAGTCGCGACCTTGGCTGAGCTGGGCTTGCCCCTATACGGCTCCAGTACCGTCGCGAACCGGCGCTTCGTGCCCGGCGCTCGCAGCACGATGCAGCCCTGCGTGTCCGGCCAGGGCTGGCCGGGCGTCTTGCCTGAGGTGACCTCGAACCCGCCGTCGGACGCCGTCAGGAGTTGGAGTTTGGCGCCGCCGGGAACGTTCCAGGTCGCGGACAGCATCCCCGAAGTCACGCCCGACTTGCGCTCCGTGAGCATGGAGAAGTGCTTGTCGTCGGGCAGTGGCAGCATGACTATCTGTTCATCGATGACGAAGGGCGAGGTCACCTTCACATCCCCGTAAGCGTGATACACCCACCCGAACCGGTGCTCCTCGGGGGCATCGTCCTCGTCGAGAAGAACCACATAAGGCGGCGCGAAGAAGACCGTGCGCGTGTAGTGCACGCCGTCCTTGCCTCGAATGCTGCCGCGCGCGCGGGGCGGGTCGGCGTCGGGCCGCCACTCCAGAACCGCGTCGCCGGTTTGATTGTCCTCATCGGCAGACAGCGTATTGTGGGCGAGAGTCGTGCGGAAGTAGTTGTGGGCCGCGGCGTGCAGCGAGTAGCCGGCCGTGCCGAGGTCGGGCGAGATCGGCTGATCGAATGCGGTCAGCAGCACGGCCAGCCGGTCGGGGTGATCGTGCCCGCCGTTATAGTGCCCGCACCGGAACGTTACCTGCAACTGATGCGGCGCCGTGGCGCGGAACACGCCTGTACCCGCCACGGCCAAGGCAGTGTGGGATAGGGGTACCCCGCTAGCCCTGAGTAGGCCCGGTCTGGGGGCCGTATCGAAGGGCGGCGGAGTATCCACCAACTCATCCGGCCCAAACGCGAGCGCCTCCAGATCGACCCTCGGTGCCTTCGACACGTCGTAGATCGACTTCAGAATGGGCCCGAACCGCTCGAAATCGAGCTTTCCCGCGGCATATTCGTAGAGATGCCGGTAGGCGGCGAGGCTCATCACGCGCGGCGCGCCGAGATCGCCGACCGCAGGCAGCCTCAACTGCCGGTCCACCAATGCGGCCGGCGCGGCGAACATCTCCGTGAACCGATGCAGCAGATCGGGGTCCTTCGCGAGCTTGCCGCCGCGGCGCGTGTCGGTGTCCCAGAGGGTGGTCAGCGGGCAAAGCGAGTAGAAGTGGTAGAACATCGTGCCCTCGTACCAGAACCCATCCACCCTGCCGTCCGTGCCCGCGCGCAGGCCATTATGGAGCTGCGAGGCCATTCCGGTCTTCTCGCCGAGGCCGAGCCCGGTCCACTCAGGCCGATCCAGCGCCTCTCCCGAGTAAGCAAGGGCCGCCGACACGTAGCAGGCCATATTATGCGTCGGGTGCTTTTCGAGGAACGCGACCTGGCCGGGCATCCACTTCTCGAATATGTTCTCGCGGATCGCCTTATGATCGCCGGCGGTCAATGCCTTGTTCTCGCGCACGAGGCCGTAGATGTTCGCCAGAATCGCAAGCACCGCGGCGTCGTACAGCGGCTGATAATAGAGCGCACTGCCGCGGGCGAATTCGTCGTGCGTGAAGTAGTCAGCCGCCTTGCGCAGGCCGTCGATGGTCCACGCGGCGTAACGCTCGTCGCCGGTCAGCCGATACAGAATGCCCAGGCTGCGCATCATGCGATAGGTGCGCTCGTGCGTGAGCAGCACCCACGCCCTGCGCTCGGCGTCGTCGTGCTCGTAGTTGCCGGTAGACGGGTCGAGGTACTCGCTGGGATGATCGGCTTCATAGAGCAGGTGCTCGGCGGTGGCGCGGGAGTAGAAATCGTGCCGCCAGCCGGCGGGCTCGACCGGCAGCAGCGGCGGCTTCGCCATCGCAAGCTCCGCCTCGCGCTTCATCAGATCGACCGCCTTCCGCGCCCACGCCAGCTTCCCGCACTTGCGCTTGATCTCCGGCACTACTTCTTCGCCATAGAATATAGTTGGCCACGCGTCCTCGATGATCCATCCGCGGTCATAAGGCGACAGCGTATAGGGCCGATACGGCAGCTTCCCCGCCGGATATGCGTTCTCGGGCGCGCCTATACTCGGCGCCGCCAATGCGAACAATCCCAGTCCCGTCATGCCAATAAACTCCCGTCGTGTGAACCCATGATCCCCCATCCGTTACCTCACCATCCTACTGCCACCACCGCCGTCCGCGACTGCGCTCGGTAATTGACGTGCAGCGCGCGATCGACCTCATCGTAGAACCAGCCCGACGCCGCCGCGCGCAGGTCCTTGGTCTCGTCAAGCGCCGCGCCGTCCACGGTCACGCCCGTCGGCCTATCGACCTTCACCAGGCACGAGTACACATCCTGCCCGGCGTAGAACTTGAGCTTCGCCTCGAGGGCACCATCACCGCTCGTAAGCTGTTCGATCACGGCGAACGTATTCAGCCGAGCCACGCCATCAAGCGTCTTGAAGCTCTCCGTGGATACCCCCGTTGGTGTCTTCTCGCCGATCAGCGAGTACGCGTAGCCCAGAATCGAGTCCGGTGCGATGAACGCGGTGTTGGCCGTGTTGCTGAGAAGATTCCAGGAGTCCGGATACGCACCCGCCGCGAACCCCTTATCGAACTGCTGCTGCGTCGCCGAGGCGAACACGCAGTCCGCAACCCTCTCCAGCGTCGGGTCCGGCCGCAGCTTAGCGAGCGACCTCACCGAGTTCGCCCACACCAGCCCGCACCACTGCACCGGCGTGCCGAACCAGTTCACGAAGTAGAAACTCGACCCGAACACGGCGATGGTGGAGCCGGGGTTGATATGGCGGCGGGTGTCGGTGTAGAACTCGCTGGGCTTGTCCAGAACCGCGCTCCTGCCTTCGCCGCTATCGTCGAAGTGCAGCACAGCGGCAGGCACTTGGCTGATCGGCGGAACCCAGCTATAGACGAACGGCAGCCCCGTCTTCGCCCAGAACTCGGCGTGGTCGAGGTACTTCGCGTCGCGCGTGAGGTGATAGCCGGCGATATTGCAGTTCACGCACAGGGCCGCCGCGTAGACGTCGGGCGCGTGGGCGTGCACCTCCCAGGTCTGAGCGCCGCGCGGGACGGTGAACGAGTTGAGCTTGGCAAGCCCGAGCAGCCCCGCGTCAACATACTTCTTCTCGCCGGTGCGCTCCGCGCGGTCCAGAATCGCGCCCAACTCGCGCGCGATCAGCCCGGAGTTGGTCTCGCCGACGTGGCCGAGGTCCTTGGCATCGTAGCCGGAGTTGGCCTTGAAGTCCTGGATCCTCTTGACCATGTCCTCGGTGATCGTGTAGGGAAAACCGCCATCGGGCGACTGCTTCGCGATGGCCCCGTCCGCCGCAGCATTCGCGCCCTCGGTGAACCAATCCAGCGATGTGCCCGTGTATTGCGTGAGCTGGGCATCCGGATCGATATCGCACTTCCGCGCAAGATCGGGCTTGGAGGTCCGCAGCGACTCGGCAAGCACGAGCGCCGCGTATCGTCCGTTCGGCGAGTAGTTCTGATGCAGCCCGAAATGGTTCTTCCAGCCGTTGGCTTCCTTGGAGTAGAGTGTCCCCGCGTATGCCTTGAAGCAGGTCGCTATCGCGCCCTCGACCCCACCCGCAATCGGCGGCGCTTTCGGCAGCCCGTGCGCGGCGAAGTAGTCGGGGATGACGTCGGTGATCTCTCGGCCCGCCTCGGCGAAGAAGCTCATCTTGAGCGTCATCTTCTCGCCGGGCCTGAGATGATACGGCTCCTTGGCGAAGTCCTGGTTCTCATCGACGAACTCGGGAATCGACGGCGCGAAGACCGTCATCAGCGAGTTGTCGGCGCCCTGGGATCGGCTCGGCGACTCGAACTCCGCGCACGGCAGCGAATGACCGGGCACCCATTCCTGCAGCGGGTCCCAACTCACGCCTATGATGCCGTCCTTCGTCTCCACGGCCATCACGGGCACGGCGATCTTATACGGATGCGGCACGTGCTGATCCGCAAGCTTTGGGCCGATGAACTCGGTGGCGGTATACGGCTCCTTCACTTCGAGATACTGCAGTCCCGGCAGGAGCGCGTGCCGCCTCTGCCCTTTGACAAGCAGCCTGGGCCCCTCGAATCTGAGAATGTCAATCGCCTTCGTGCACTTCATCGTGCAGGTGATGGTGATCTCCGGACGAGTATCCGATGGCTCGAACGACCACGTGAAGCTCGCCCAGCCGCCGCCTTCTATCTCACAGCCCCCGTGCGGAGTCTTGGGCATCGGGTCCTGATACAGCATTCCCGTATCGTGGCTCAGCTCGATGTAGTGGACCGCGCCGGACGTTCCTCTATACACCAGCGTAGCCGACGGGCGAAGCGTGCCGGCGAAGAAAGCGGGATTGAGCCCGTACAGCCACATCATCGCTCCATCCGAATCGAGGTGAATCTCTGGCGAACGGACTTCCTTGGAGACGTTCCAGACAGGATCGTGGAGCCGGGCATCGAAGATCAGCCTGCCTTTGCTCTTTGCGCTCACGAGGATGTAGCTGTATGCAACGGGGCTCGGAGCAGGAAGCCGGAACGTCAGGTTCCTCGACTCGCCCGGCGGGAGCGGCTCCACGGTCTTCGTAAGCTTGACCGGCTTGGCATTCTCTCCGAACGCCGTAATGGTCAGTCCCTTCGCCGACATTCGCCCTCCGGCGTTGCGAATGGGCAGCGACACTACTGCCGCGTCGTCCTTGCGATAGACATACGGCCGCCCCATCGTAATCCGCGCCGGAGCCCGATACAGCGCGATCCAGTCTATATCCACCTTCGCGCCGACCTCCGACCCGCCGTTGACCGGATCGATGCGCAGGACCTGCAGCTTCCCGGTCCAGGTCGGAAGCCTGGCAAGGTCGATCTCGCAGAAGTGGTATTTGCCGTCGCCGCGGATCGGACAGTGCAGCACCGTCCCTTCGCCGAGCTTGGACTTGTCAGTGGCGAAGTAGATCTGGTTCTGCCCGCTCACGCTCGATCGCATCATGATGCCCAGCCGGCCGTATCTGGAGCAATCGGGCGCGCCCAGGTCGCCGTTGATGATCCACGGGTCCGGGCCGGTGTTGGTGAAGCTGAGCACGCCGTCTTTGACGGCAAACGGCCCCACGTTATGATCCGGCCGCCAGCCTTCGGCCGACTGCGAAAACTGCCACAGCTTGTATACCTTGCAGTCCGCGATCTCCGGCGGAAGCTGCGCTGAGAGCGCGGCAACCGAGAGCGCGATGAGAGCAACCATCAATCTGGGTATCATCCGTAAGCCCTCCCTCGAAATCGGTGAGCACTGATCCATTTTAGCAGGTCGTTACCATGATGTGTAATGTGGCACGGTTCTTGCACGGTAAGGAGCGGGTATTGCTGTCACTGACCTAGTGAGTACCTACCGACCCGTGGGCGAGGCTCTGATGCTTAACACCAGGACCCAAACCGTACTCGGCGGCTTGTTAGTTTGCTTGCTGCTGTCTACGGCGGCAAGCGCAATCGTCGTTCAACCCAACACGGACGCCGTGGCGCTCGCCTACGCCCTGCTGGGGCCGAACCACGGCATTGTGATTCGGTCAAGCTCGCTGCAGTATTGTTCCACCGGATCGGTGGTCACCTGCGGAACGTATACGAATGCCAGCGGAACCTACGGGATCGGCCCCGGGGTGGTGCTGAGCACCGGCGACGTATCGCTGACAGGAGACGGCGGAGAGCTGGACCTGAGCTATGGCTACGGCAGCATTCCCGATCAATCGACAAACGATTCTGTTGACCCCCATAACCGGTCTGGTGGTCCACTTCGACTGCACTCGCCTCGATGTAGACTTCGATCTTGCGCCGGGCTACGAGGGCATCGCCATCAACGCCGTGTTTGCCTCGGAGGAGTATCCTCGCTACGTATTCACTGGATACAACGACGGGCTGGGCGTCTACGTCAACGATGAAAACATCGCCCTGGTCAACGGCGACTGCGTGAACATCAGCAACTCCGAGGTCTCCTACATGAGTGGCACGGGCTTCAACGGTGTGCTCGCGCCCGGCGGCACCGCGCTGCTGAGCTTCTCTAAATACCTGGGCGACGGCGCGCTCAACAACCACATGACCATCATAATCGGGGATGCGTCCGATTCCGTCCTCGACACCGGGACGTATCTCAGCAACCTTCGCGCCTACCCCGTGCCCGAGCCCTCGGGCATCGCCGTGCTGGGACTTGGGATCATGGCGCTGGCTCGATGCGCCATTTCCAGGCGTGCGGGCCGGTCGCTTTCGCGATCCGGTCGGACTCAGCGGCCGCAATGACGGAATCCATCTTCTTCAGCAGGGCCTGTTTCTCCACGTTGCACGCCTCCGGTATGCGTCCGAGCTGAACCTGCCGCCAGCGCACGTAGTAGAAGTCCTCCTGCTCGCTTGACGCCTTGTCAACCTGCTCGGCTATCGCCTTCCACGGCCCCGGCGCGTCCGCAAGCTCGACTCCACCGGCCAGCTCGTCCGCCGAAAACACGCCGACCGCCTCATTCTCCACCAGCACGTTCCACCTGCCCGGCCTCAATCCCGTTACCTTGAGCCGGTAGCTGTCGATATCCTGCACGATAGGGAAGTACTTCACCACCGCCCACGCGCCGTTGTCGAGATACATCGGCAGCGAGTCGTCAGTGCGCGTGAACGTGATAGCCTCCGGGCTGACCTTCAGGTCGGTGATCTTGCAGCCGTGGCACATCGCGTTGCCGGTCGCGTCGATTGTCGCGCTCGACACCTCGCCCCCGCACCCCAGCGCCTCGATAAGCCCATAAGCCATCACAGCGTGCCCGCTTGAGTTGGGGTGCACGCCGTCGTTGGTCATGACGAAGTTCGGGTCGGCGGCCTTGGCCTTGTTGAGAACGTCGAGCATCGTCGCGTGGATGTTGAACGCGGGAATGCCCTCTTTGGCGGCGAACTCCATGAGCTGCGAAGCGAACCTGCCCAGGGTCGCGTTATAGCCTGCAAGTCTCGACGCCCGGCTCTCATCCACGCATCCCGGCGTGAGCAGCACCACCCTGACGCCCTTCGCGCGCAGCGTGTCCACAAGCTCCTTCATCGCGCCGATGTATCTATCGTAGATCGACTGCTTATACGACGTGACGCCCGCGTCGTTCATGCCGTAGCAGATGCTGACGACGGTCGGCTTGAGCGCGAGCACGTCGCGTTCCAGCCGCTTCAGGCCGCCGGGCGCGGTGTCGCTGACCCAGCCGGCGTTGCGAAACTCGATATGCGCGCCGGGATAGCGCAGGGTGAAGTAGTCCATCACATATCGCGTGTAGATGCGCTGCTCGGTGATGCTGTCTCCAAAGAAGACCATGCGGTCGCCCGGCTTGAGCATGCAGTCGGCACGCGCCGCTCCCACGCTCACCACAGCCAACACAGCCGCAACCGCCGCCCGTCTTGCTATCGATCTGACCATATCGTCCCTCCTATCTCGGACTTCAACGGCCGCGCCGCCTGTCCCTCCCGATGACAACGCGCGACACCGATAATGAGGACTGCCGGGACGAGTTCAGTTCTCCGGGAGGCTCTGTCGTAGGAGGCGTTTCCAAACGCCGATTCCGCGGGCACAACGCCTGGGCATTCGGGTTTTGGAAAACCCTCCTACAGCGGTGCAATTCCCGGAGAACTGAACTCATTCGGACTGCCGGATGTGTTCGTGACGGCAGAGCTGGTGTGTTATAATCCAGCAACTGGCTGATCAATTGCTAAGGAGTAGCGCAGGAGATGAAGAAGGGATTGCTGATCGTCATTGCCGTAGTTGTTGTGGCTGCGGCGATAGTAGTGGGGACCAGGCTGATCGGTCCGAGTGGGCCGAAGGTAAAGGACCCATTCACCTTTGACTACAAGTTTGACGCCACCAGCGTCAAGTTCTTCACCGAAAGCGACGACATGTCCACGCTGCTGGCGTCGTCGCCGTTCTACGCCGGCGCGCAGCCGCTGCCCGGCCAGAAGACGCAGGAGTTCGATGAGGCGCGCGCGGCCAAATGCGACGAGATCATCGCCGACGCCGACACGCTCGTCCAGGATACCTTGAAACTCAAGCCGCAGGTCGAGGACCTCAGAAAGGCGCTGGCCGACTATCTCACCGTCTGCGCCAACCAGGAACCCAGGTCCGCCACGTTCGTCAAGGACGCCGGCTCCGAGATGCTCCGGCTGCAGACGCTTGAGATCATCACCGAGGCGAACTACAAGTCCATAGACACCAAGTCATCCAATGCCTTCGCGCGCTCGTTCATGCAGTATATGAAGACGGCAAATGCTGTCGAGCTGGCCGCGCTCTACCTGCAGGACATCAACAACCTGGTCGGTTTCGCCGCGATGGGATTCGACGGGCTCTCCGGCGCCAAGAACGCGAAGCTGGCTGCCGCGAACTCCAAGCTCGACGACGCGATGGGCAAATTCGATCGCATGGCCGGCGACATCGGCGACGTCATGTCCGGCATGCGCAAGATCGACTACGGCTTCAAGCAGCTTGCCACGGGCGACTACTACTTCGCCCGCTCCGCTGTCGCGTTCATGCGCGATTCCATGCCCAAGCTCAAGGCCGCGGCCGCCAACATGAAGCCGAACCAGTATATGGACGGCAACGCCGTGGCGTACACAAAGGACTACCTCGCCAAATTCGACAACTTCAGCGCCGAATTCCAGAAGTATCTGGACTCGGTGCCGCAGTCCGACCTTCTTCCCGTAACGCTGGGCCCCAATACGCCCGGCTGGGCCTACGCCGCCGACAAGCCGAATGACTACGTCAAGGCGTATACCAGCGTCGCTCAGCCGGCCAAGGACCCCGCGCCCAAGAAGGAGGGCTGGCTCTCCTGGGGTTGGAGCGGCGTCAAGAAGGCTGTTCATGGGACGCAGAGCGTGGTTGGCGTCTTTGTCGACGTCGCCGGAACTGCCGTCAAGAATATCACCCGGGTTGGCGCCGGCATCTACTACGGCAACTCCGCAAAAGAGATACGGGAGGATATGGAGGCCAACTCCAACCAGATCTTCAAGAACTGGAAAGCCAACAAGTCCGGCTCCGAGACGATGCGCACCGCGAACCAGTATATTAACAGCATCGACGATGGGGCTGAATGGCTCGCCAGCAAGGGCGTTGAGAAGACGCCGTTTGGTGAGGGCTGGACGAGCTGGCTGGCCGGGAAAGTCGCCAAGGGGACCGCCGGCATCTTCACCGGCCTTGGCAAGGGCATCACGCTCGTCGCCAACCGGCAGGCGACCGCCTCCGACTACGTGATCGGCGGAGTCGAAATCGGCAGCTCACTGATAGGCGGAAGCAAACTCGTTATCAAGGGCACCAATTTGCCGGGGCTCGTAAAAGGACTGGCTAAGGGTTCGTGGGTTACGACTAAGGGCACCTGGAACGCGTTCACCAAAGTCTTCGCCAATATGGAGAAGTCGCAGATCGACCAACTGATGAAGACCGCCCTCAAGTACGGCATGGAGAACAGCGGGCTTCAGCGGACGCAAGGCTATGGCCGACGCGATGGTCCTCGCCATAGAGCAGTCGAATGCGGCGCTCAAGGCCGAGATGAAGAATATCATCAAGGCGGGCTTGGAAGCCGGTTGGACCAACTTCAGCGGAACGCTCAAAGAGTCGCTCTACAACTTCGCAAGAAAGAACCTTGAGGGCAACCTCAAGACCTTCTCGGAGGCGCTCGTGGCGGGTCTTGGCAAGAACGCGACCGAGTTTGCCGACAACATCATCGCGCAGTGGGGCGAGGACGCCCTGAAGGACATGGTCGATCAGGCAATGGCGGAGGCTCCGCTTCCCGAAGAGCTCAAGGGTGAATGGAACGGCACCACGGTGTTCACATCAATCCAGGTCCCCGAGGCCACGGCCGACAAAGCTGCTAAGGAAGGGTGCGACATCGGGGCCGCGATCAAGAAGCTCAAAGACAAGCCAATGCCCACAAAGATTCGGCTCGACGGCGCGCGAAGCGGGTCCGGCAATATGTTCATGCAGATCTCATTTCAGGGCAAGCCGGGCGATCCCGTAAATGCGACCTACCATTACGACAACGGAGTTCTGACCATCAACCAGGGCATCAAGGGAGGCTCAATCACGATGCGCGGCAACGCACGGCGCATGACCCAGGGCTATGACATCTCAGGCACCAGCGTCGTAACCCTGGGCGCGGGAGATAAGAGAATCGTCATGAGCGGCACTTTCAAGGTCACCAAGCCGCACTAGGCAATATGCGCCCGATACTCTGGGAAGCGGACATGCTTGGCCGCCATCTCACGGTCAAGTCCTATGCGTTCTTTCTCGTGCTCGCGGCGGTCGCGGCGGTCGGCCTGGGCGCGTGGATCGCGCGAAGGCGCGGGCTTGACGGCCGCAGGTCCGCCGTCTGCCTGCTGGCCGGACTCATTTCCACAATGATCGGGGCGCGGCTCGCACACTGGCTCACGAATCCCGCCTCGTTCGACGGCATCGGGTCTGTTATGAGCCTCGGGCGCTCGAACCTCTCCGTCTACGCGGGGCTGCTGCTGGGGATTCCAACAGCAGCCCTCTGTGCGCGGCGGCTGGGCGTCAACGCATGGCGGCTGGCGGACTCGGCGACACCCGCGCTCGCAGCAAGCGCCGCGCTGGCGAAGATCGGGTGTCTTCTCAACGGCTGCTGCTTCGGAATACCGACCGGACTGCCGTGGGGGATCACGCCGCCGGACGCCCACCTGGCGCAGATAGCCTCGGGCGAGATAGGCTTGTTCGACCGTCCGCTGCCCGTGCATCCCACGCAGCTCTACGAAGCCGCGGCGGCGATCATTGGCGGCTTGATCGCGCTGTGGTTGATCCGACGCAAGCTCGCCGATGGAAAGGCATTCCTGGCCTTCGCAGCCTGGTTCACCGCGTTTCGATGGGCGAACTCATACCTGCTCTCGACACCTGCATCCTTTGCCGCTCCGCACTGGCTCTACCCCGCCCTCTACGCACTGGTTCTCGCGGCGTGTGCGGCGGCCTATCTGAGGATGAGCGCTTCGAAAGGATTCGAGGCAGAGGCGGCGAATATGGACATACGAGATAAGGAGGCTGTGTGATGGCGAGATCTTGCTGGCTGGCGGTAATACCGGCCGCGCTGGCTTTCGGCGTGGCGGCATTCGTGCTGGCGTTGTTTCTGGTGAAGGTGTTGTGGGCGTGGACGATTCCCGACCTCTTCCCCGGCGCGGTAGCCCAGGGCCTGATCGCGAAGAACCTGACCTGGTTCACCGCGTTCAAGGTCGCCATATTCATGGGCGTGTTCGGCGGCATGTTCGCCGGAGCACGAGGCGGCGGCAGAGAGTAAGTCCATCGCCTGAACCCGTAAGTGCTGAGTAGGCCGCCCTGAGCATGCTGAGCCTGTCGAAGCGTGAGAGGCGGCCGTATCGAAGCACGCCGAGCGAGCCCCGCCCCCTACTTCGCCGCCAGCGCCTTATCCACCGCCGAGGTGATCGTCGCAAAGCCCTTCTGATCGTAAGCGGCCGAAACCGCCGCTCGCACGATCGAGGTCTTGTCTATCACGAAGACCCCCGCCACCTTGGACGACACCCCGTAGGCGCGCGCGATCTTGCCGCTGAAGTCGAGCATCATCGGGTCCTTGGTCTCCCGTCTGATGCGCGATCTGGCGATGCCCCGGCCTATGCCCGGCACGGAATGCAAATCCAGCAGGCCGAGTATGCGCACCTTGTCGCCGTATTTGGCCTTGAGCGCATCCACCCACGGCCCCATCGCGCGGCCCGATTCGGTGTCCGCCACGACCAGCACCGTCACCTGCCCGGTGAGGTCGCCCAGCTTCCACTGCTTGCCGAACTGGTCCTTGAGGTTGAAATCAGGCGCGCGCGCGCCGACATCAGGCATGGCTGCTATCGCCTGTGCACACGTGATGACGAATAGAAGCGCGATTGACAAAGCGGCTGTTCGCATGATGGTACCCTCGCCCGGTCATCTCGCCCGCATCTCATGATGAATAATGCGGGCTACTCTGTGGTCTGGTTACCCCGCGCCCGCCGGCGCGAAACGCGGCAGAGCCACACCTCTTACATACTCGGCTTTGTCGATCCGCGGTTCCCGCGGTATAGAGTACGCTTGACAGGGAACCAAGCGCGGCATAGAATCTGTCCAACAGATGAGCTTTACCTCGGAGGATGTAGATGAGACTCACGAAGATCGGTATTCTGCTTCTCGCCGCCACGCTTTGGTGCGCGGGCGCGGCGTGGGCGTGCGTCGGATCCAGGCCACTGGCGATGGGCGGCGCGTTCATCGGGCTTGCGGACGACGCCAACGCCACCTACTGGAACCCCGCCGGGCTGGCGCAACTGCCGCTGCAGTCGGGCAACGGCACCTGGATGCACACCTCGTCCAACCGCGACAAGATCAACTACCAGGAATACGCCTCGTTCGCGACCAGCTTCGAGACGTCCAAGCTCTTCAAGCGGATGGCGATTGGCGCTTCCTATATCAAGGACAACACGGGAATCGTCGCCGGCGGCACGCTGTACCCCGACACCGAGACGTGGTTCTGGGGATCGCTGGCGGCCGACGCCGGCAAATACGGCATGTTCGGGGTCAACGTGCGCAAAGTGGACGATGACGCGACCGGCGCCTCGATCGACAGCGATATCGGCTTCGACGTGAGCTGGCTCTATCGCGTGGACGACCGCCTCACAATCGGCGCGCTGGCGCAGGACGTGAACGCCGCCGAGGTCAAGGTGGCGGGCGTAGGCACGGTCAATCGCGTTCGGAACTACCGCGCCGGGCTGGCGTTCAGGCCATCAAGGGATACGGTCGTTACCCTCGACGCCTACGACATCGCCAACAACGGCGACGCACAGAGCGGCCGGTTCGGCATCGAGAAGGTCCGAGGCAGCTTCGCGCTGCGCGCGGGCTACTACGGTCTGGGGAGCAATCTCGATCAGGGCGCCACGTTCGGCATCGGCTGGAAGAGGCAGGGATACGCTATCGACGCCACCGTGCTCACCGGCGATTTCGACAACACGATCCTGGTCAGCGGCTCATTCCAGGTATTGTAGAACGGCCTATCGCGGCCGCAACTCCGCAAGGCCTGAGTAGGCTGGCGGAGCCAGCCGTATCGAAGGGCGGGCTCCGCGGTGCGTGCTTCGATACGGCCGCCATTCGCCGTCCCTGCGGACGCCGGATGGCGGCCTACTCAGCACTTTCGGTATATCGATCCACCACCCAGACCTGGCAGCAGGTCTACGACCGCAGCGGGCTGATCAGCACCTCTCCGCCGGCTGCCCGTATCGATCGTGTACCGGCTGATCGGTCGCCGGGACCAGGCTCGTGAACGAGAATCCCAGCCGCACGTCCCAATCGCCGGTCGGGCCGCTCAAGGCCAGATCGCCCCTGGTCGCGGTTACGAGGTGCATGTGCCTGGCAGACCGCACCGTCACCCGCTCGCCCGCCGCCCGCAGCATGCAGAAGGTCGGAAAATCAGTCAGCGTTTCGACGTCGGCGCCTTCGATGACCAGCCCCGCATCCAGGCACGGCTTATCGGGCCGCGGGGTCATTATGGCCGTGCAGCCGGTGTCGAGATCGAGCTTGCCGCGGCTGCGTTCTCGATTGTAGTCGTAGAGGCGATATGTCACCTGGGTCTGCTCGCTTATCTCGAACGTAAGCAGGCCCGGGCCGATGGCGTGAACGGTTCCGGTCGGGACGTTGAAATGCGCCCCCGTCCTCACTTCGCTCTTACGCTGCAGACAGCCCAGCACCGCCTCCTCGGGAGGGTTTTCGGACCGTATCAGATCGCAGAACTCCTGCTTACTCACGCCCTCCGCAAGTCCCACGAACAAATACGCCCCCGGATCGGCTGCCAGGACATACCATGCCTCGTCCTTATGAACGTCGGCAAGCACCGGATGATTCTGCACAGATAGCTTCTGCGCCGAATCGATCACCTTCACCACGACGGGCACGCTCACGACCTCATCCAGCGGCGTTCCCGCGAGCGGGCCGTTGGTGATCTTCGTGACGGTGCACAGCGTGGGATCGTCCGGCGCGGTCGGCCACGTGCTCACATCCCACGACTCCCCTATAGGATCGCCCGATTCTACGACGTGCCGGCCCGGTATGCGGGCGAGTCTGCCCCCGCCCCAGACCTTCGGCACCGAGATAGGCTCCAGCAGCAGCGGATAATCAAAACCAGGCAAATTCGCATACCTCCGTCCCAGATGCTCCATCAATGATACCCGGCCAGGCGCTCTGCGCGCAAACTCGTCGTAACAGAGGTAGCGTCAAGCCCTCTGTGTAGTTTGCTTTGGCCGGTAAGCCTCATCCCACTGTTCATTCTGGTAGGCCAGTACTGCGTAGAGCATCCTGTCTACGCTTCGGCGGTTCGTAAAGCATGAGATGGTCCTGGTACGTCGGCGGACTTCCCTGAAGACTCTCTCTATGGGATTGGTGGTCCTCACAGTCTTCTGCATTCGCTCCGGCACATAGAAGAACTCAAGCAACTCCTCGATGTCGGCCTCCAGGCAAGCGACTGCCTTGGGCTCCAGCTCGATCCACCTCGCCCGCCAGGCCCGGAAGCGCTTTGCCGCCTCGGTGCGGTTCGGAGCAAGGTAGATCAACTTAGCACCATCTAAGCAGGCTTTCTCATTGCGCTTCCTGACCTTGCTGGCCACGTTGCGCAACTTGTGCGCCCAACATCTCTGACGTGGCACGTGCGGCCAAACACCCTCCACCCCCGCGATCAGTCCAGCCCCGCCGTCTGTGGATATCAGCCTCAGATTCTTCCCCTCAAGGCCGCGCCTCACCAGATCCAAAAGAAACGACGTGCAGCACACCTCCGACTCGGACTCCACCTGCCTGAAAGATAGGATCTGTTTCCTGCCCGATTTCGAAATGCCCATCGCCACTAATACGCAGCGCTTCTCGCTGCCTACAACAGACCGGTTCTTTACCACCACGCCATCTAAAAGCAGATACTCCCATTCGTCGGTGATCGGCGAAGACCAGTATCGCCTTACCAGATCATCAAGACCCTTGCAGATCGCCGATACCGTGCCAGCGGAGACTTCATAGCCCAGAACTTCGCCAAGCACCTTGCCTACCCTGCGTGTTGACGGACCCGATAGATAGGTCTGCAGTATCAACTCCCGAGCCTGCTCTGTCATAAGCCCGTGGCTGTCCCACAGATCGTGCTCATAGGCCCCTTCCCGCAGCCGCGGAACCTCGACCTCCACAGTCCCATACCGAGTTACAATAGTCCGCAAGTAGGTGCCATTTCGATAGCCCCGACGACCATCCGAGCGCTGATACTTCAATGCACCAATCTTGCGAGCAATCGCTTCCCGCAGGCTCGACTCCACGAAATGCTTCAGACCCGCCACCTGAAACTCAGCATAACGACCCCAAGAACAATCCTCACCACGAACCTCTCCCCACGCAGCTATTGATTCCTCCAACTCCTCGACGTATACTTCTCTCACGGCGCGTTCCTCCTTCTGCGTTACTGATCAATCGCATCTTAGAAAGAGGGATGCGCCTTACCTACCTCAGCCGATTTTACACAGAGGATTGTACGCTACCCGTAACAGAACAGATACCCGTGTTCCCTTCCGCGACTCCGCACCTTCCGCGTTTCCGCGATTCCGAATGTGTGTAGTACCGGGATTGGGCGTGAGCAATCCTGGGTATTCAAGACTGGGTGACTGAGCACGAACCGCCGGCAACTGCCTCGGACCTGGCCCTGATCACAGCAGTAATCACGAAACATCGTCGCGCGACACCTGAGCAGTTGAACTCGAAAAGCCGATTACGCGTATAGATACTGGAACGCCGCGGGCTTATTGGTCGTCACCAGAATGGGTGACCCTTGCGATAAGGAAACAGACTCCTATGCGTGAAGCACGAATATCCAGCCATCGTTTCAGCTACTCGCTGGTCGATGGCTGCGCGATAGTTAGACCCGAAGGCGCCTGCAACGAGGCCCGGACCGAGGCGCTCGCCCGGTTCGTCAACTCCCCCGTCATCGGGCCGCGCAACCTCATACTCGACCTCAGCCACGCCGCCTACGTCGAGAGTCCCGGCTATCGGTGGCTGGTGAGGCAGGTAAAGGACCTCGAAGCTCACGGCAAGCGGCTTGTGGTGGCGTGCGCGCCGGAGTCCGTTGACCGCGCGCTCAAGCTGCTCAAACTGGAGCGGCTGATCCCCGTAACAAGCAACGTCAAAGAGGCGCTAGACGCGCTCGAAGCCGCCCCCGAACCGGCGTAGCTACAGACCAAACAACTCGTCGGCGTCCTGCAGGTCGCGCGTATCGGTGTGGCGCGCCTCGGGGATGTGATGGCCTCGCCTAGCCGGCTTCATAGTGTAGATGCTCTCTCTCTGCAAGACCCTCCGAACGCCATACGCGAGCGCCACGGTGATCGTCATGGGCAGGACGGCGTTGTAGTCGAGAGTCATCTCGAACACCATCACTATCGCCGTCATCGCCGCGCCTGTCGCTCCGCCCACCACTCCCGCCATTCCCGCCGCCGCGAACGCCGGGACCGACACCGGCAGTCCGGGAAACATCCAATGCAGCATAGCGCCGAACGCGGCCCCGAGCGTCGCTCCCATAAACAGCGATGGCGAAAAGATGCCTCCGGACGCGCCGGAGCCGAGCGTCAGAGACGTGACGAGCAGCTTCAGCCCGCACAGCAACAGCAGCAGATAGATGGGCAGTCCCGTGCCGGACAATATGTCCTGGATGGTCGCGTAGCCGACCCCTTGGACGTAGTAGTGGCCGAACAGGACCATCATGGCATAGATGATAAGCCCTACCGCGAGCATGCCCAGCAGGTGCCGCCTGTAGTAACTTCCCCGGACGCGATGATCGAAGAAGTCCTCCAGCCCATAGATCGACCTGATGAATGCGGCCGAGAGCAGGCCCAGTATCAGCCCCAGCACCGCGAACGCGATCAGCACGAAGGGGTTGCCCAGGTGGAAGTGCAGCACCTCCGATGTTCCCAGCACGAAAGACGGCTGGTCCCCCAGAAGCACGCGCCCAATATATGCCGCGGTGGCCGTCGAAAGCGCAACGGGAACCACCGTCCGCGCGCTTATCTCCGTCATCATCAGCTCCACGGCGAACAATACGCCGCCCACGGGCGTGTTGAAAGTCGCCGCGATGCCGCCTCCTGCCCCGCCCGCTATCAGAGTGATGCGCTCCCAGGTCGCTATGGGCAGATACTGGCCTACCACCGAGCCGAACGTAGACCCGATCTGCACGATCGGCCCCTCGCGGCCCACCGAGCCGCCGCTGCCTATCGAAATCGCGGAGGCCACGGACTTGATCACCGCCACCACCGGCCGAATGATCCCCCGGTTGTAGTAGATCGCGTCCATGACCTCCGGTACGCCGTGCCCCTTGGCTTCGGGAGCGAAGTTCTTGACCAGAAATGCCACCAACACGGCGCCCACCACCGGCACGAGAATCACGAACGGCCCCCACGGACTCGGAGGCGTGTGCGCGTTGGTGTTGTAGACATACGAGAACTTGCCGAAGAACAGCAGGTTGTGAAAGAAACCGATCAGCCCGCGGAACGCGACCGCCCCCAGGCCGGCGATCACTCCCGTGAGAATAGCCAGCCCCGTCAACCTGAGCATGTCGATCGCCGCTTTAGGTTCAGATTCGCTGTTCAACGTGCACCATCCGTATGCCGAGGCGAGTTAGAACTACACCCAGCATACTAGCATACTCGGCAACGGCGGAACGCGCAAGTGGAGAACGGAGAGGGAGTGGAAGCCGGCGAGGACGACTGTTCACAAACCGTTCATCGGCTATCATGCATCCGGACTGCAGATCGGCCGAGACCTCTGCACCTGTGAAGCTACTGCAGCGGGTCCCACGGCCGGCTGGGATCGTCGCGCTCTCGGAGGAGCTGGTTGCGGCTCCGCCATCCGGCGTGACCATCCAGATATGATACAGTCGTGCCATTATAGTGCACCTTGCCCGGTACGTTGTAGGCGCGGGTATCCCATTTGTAGCAGCCATCGTCTATGCCGTCTATGCCACGGGTCTCCTGAATGAACAACAGCACCCGCGACTGGCTTCTCGCGTTATCCACGACAGCTCGATCCCTTCTGTCATAGGGAGGGGGGTACGCCTTACCCGCGGTCAGTCCGAGAAGCCAGTTCATCGAATACGATAGAGCGTAGTCCTTGACAGTCCCGCCGTTTACCTTTGTCGGCGCAAGGTTGCTGTCCGACGGGCACAGGAAAATAGCCTTGTTCTTGCCCGTGTAGGGCCAGATGGCTCCCTTATCGGGATACACCTGGATCGGATGGCTCGCGGAATCCAAGTGGGCGCCGTCGCAGCCGCACCAGTCAGGGCTGGCATAGTTGTAATACGCCGACGGCATTCTGCCGCCGTTGTCGTCCGCATACATCCTGACGGCCACTGACAGATTCTTCAGATTGCCCAGACATTTCGCCATCCGGCCCCGCTCTTTGGCGTTGAGGAAGACGGGGAAAAGTATCGCTGCCAATATCGCGATGATTGCTATCACGACCAGCAGCTCAATTAGAGTGAACCCTTTTCTTTTCATTTCATAGTCTCCTTTGACCTTGAGATGCTCCTCTCACCATTGAGAGGTGACGGCTTGTCCCAGCCGAACCTACGGAAACGTCGGGTCTGGATCCCAGGGCTTGCTGGGGTCGTCGCGCTCCCTGACGAGCTGATTGTAGCTCCGCCACACGGCATGACCGTCCAGATACGCCAGCGTTGTGCCGTTCCAGTGCACTTTGGAGGGCAGATTGATCAGAGTGCCGCCGCTGCCGGCTGTTGAATCCCATCTGAAGCAGCCGTCGTCGATGTTATCGCGGCCCTCGTGGATGATCAGCAGCACCCGCGACTGGCTTCTTATGCTATCGACGGCGATTCGGTCGCGGTTGCGCGCGGTCAGTGAGTAGGGCGGACACGCGCCGAGTGTCACGCTCTTGATCGTGCCAAGGTAGATGTTCATGGAATACGACAGCGGGAAATTCCTGGGAGAACCCGTGATCTGTGTGGCTGCCATATAGCGATCCGTCGGACACAGGAATATGCCCTTGTTCCTGCCCGTGTACGGCCAGAGAGCGCCCTTGTCGAGGTTGCAGATGGGGCTGTGGGTGCCGCCGGCGTCGGTGTACCATGCGGGCGCGCACCATGTGATGTGCACGGACGGCAGTCTGCCGTTGTTTGAGTCGGCGTACAGCCGGAATGCGCTCGCTAGGTTCTTGAGGTTGCTCAGACACTTGGTCATGCGGCCCCGCTCTTTGGCGTTGACGAACACGGGGAACAGGATCGCCGCAACTATCGCCACGATCGCTATGACCACAAGTAGCTCGATGAGCGTGAATCCGCGCTTCTTCATACTGGACTCCTTTGTCCGTTCCTTCTCTTATTCTTCCCTAACTCCGAGGGACTTCGACCTCAGCCAGTGTCGATTCCACGATCCTGTCCGGCGTCACACCTTCGATCTCGGCCTCCGGCCGAAGGATGAGTCGATGCCGGAGCACCGGCGCGGCAAGCATCTTCACGTCGTCGGGGATGACGAAACCGCGCCCCGACAGCGCCGCCTGCGCCTTCGATCCCAGCAGCAGCCAGATCGACGCCCGCGGACTCGCTCCGAGCACCAGCGCCCGGTTCTCGCGGGTCCTGCGCACGAGTTTCGCAATGTAGTCCAGTATCGGCTCCTCGGCGATCACGGATGAGACCGTCTTTCGCAGCGCGATCAGCGAATCGACATCGCAGACGGGTCTCACCCCTGCCTCCTCGATTCGTATCGAGTTGAAACCGGTGTTGTAACGCGCCAGCACGCCCATCTCGGTCTCGAACGCCGGATAGCCGACGACGGCCTTGAACATGAACCTGTCGAGCTCGGCCTCGGGCAGGGGATAGGTGCCCTCATACTCGATGGGGTTCTGCGTCGCGAGCACGGTGAAGACCGGGCTGAGCGCGTGGCTCTCGCCGTCCACCGTCACCCGCCGCTCCTGCATCGCCTCCAGCAGCGCGGCCTGGGTCTTGGGCGGAGTGCGATTGATCTCGTCGGCCAGCAGGATGCCGGTGAATATCGGGCCTCTGCGCAGGTTGAACTTGCTGTTGGACGGATCGAACACGTTCGTTCCGATCACGTCCGAGGGCATCAGGTCCGGCGTGAACTGCACGCGATTGAAGTCGGCTGAGATCGTGAGCGCCAGCGTGCGGGCGATAAGGGTCTTTGCGATCCCCGGCACGCCCTCCAGCAGCACGTGTCCCTCGCACAGCAGCGCGACCAGCAACTGGTCGATCACCTCGCCCTGACCGACCACCACCTTCGCCGTCTCTTCTCGAATCCTATCAGCCGTCTGCTTAACGGCCCCCAGATCAGGCAACGATTCCGCCAAGTCCAAGCTCCTTTTCCACCGAATGGATTTCGCGTGCGACATGCACAAGTTCTGACTTTCCGAGCTTTTGTCCTGCCTGCTCCATCGAAAGCAGCCGGTCGATCTTTATGGCCGTTTCCTGACGCCCGTCCGACTCTATCTGCCGGACGATGGCCGCCCGCGGCGAATCCGGCGCCAGGCCGAGTTTGGCGCACAGCTCCTGTCGCAGCGACTTGACCAGTATCCCCGCCGCGAGGTCCGCCGCGCCCGCGCGCTGATAGAGCCTCGCGACCGATTCCACGAACTCGAATCCCGGCCTGAGGTTCTCCCACGAGGGCAGGTTCCTCACCGCCCCGAACCGCCGTCCCCTGCCGTAGCACAGCAAGAGCACCGCCGCGACAATCACCAGCGCGCCGATCTTAACCTGCCTGTGGATGTGCGCGATCACGGCCAGTTTCTGCGAGCGGCCCAGCGCGTGATGGTATTCATCGAACAGAATCAGATCCTTCGCCGCCGATGCTTCGGGAGGCCCTTCGACCCGAAGCATCGGAATGGGCACATGCTTCTCGATGACATCCACCATCCTGACCGCGTTCCGATAATCGCGCATGCCCTTGTTGGATATGAGCTTGACCGAGTCGAACGCGTAGATAAAGCCTTTGCCGAGCCTGCGCGTCGTGCCGAACCGTGCCGGAACGCCATGCAGGGAGTCGGATATGAAGATCGCCGTCCCGCCCGCGCGGACCCATGCCTCCAGCGCGTTGGCCTCCTCGGTCTCAATCGGCGTGAGTTGAAGCGGCGCCACGACGACCACCACAGCCGCGTTTCCTGGCAGAAGGGTATAGGGATCGACCAGCCGCTCGACGTTGCCTCCCAATCGCTCGCCGAGCAGCGTGTAGAACGCCTTGACGCCGTAGGGGCCGCTGTTATAGGTCGTGGGTATCCTGGACTGGTCCTCAGGCCCCACCCCCATCAGCGTCAGGAGGACGACCGCTACGAGTAGAATCCCTATCAGCACCCATCCGTCGCGCGAGATTCTCATTTGGCGTCCTCGCGCGACAGCCGCTCGTAGACGGCGGCGGCGTTGACGTAGTCCTGCCTGCCGCAGCTCTCGCGGCCGTAGATCTTGCGGTCGAAATCGAGGGTGATGGGATGCAGTTCGGAGTGAGGCATTTCGTGCCCGCCGCGTTTGAGCTCGCGCATGTATTCCCAGTTCGTCCGGCTCCGCTCGAATCGCAGCGCGCGGATGCTGTCCAGATACGCAATCGACGCCAGATACGCCGCCCGAAACGCCCCGCGATAGTCCCCGGCCTCGGCAAGCTTCGCCGCCTGCTTCATCAGCGGCTTCGCGGACGGCAGCTCGTAGCTTACTACCTCATCTTCACCTGGCGGCGCGTCGCCTCTCGCACTCCTCGCGTATCTCCACGCGATCAGCCCCAGCAGCCCGGCAAACGCGATCACCACCGCCCACGTGCCCACCGTCGCCAGAATCCCCGCGCCGCTGAGGTCGCCGAGCGACAGGTGGTCGCCGATCCACCCGAAGATCGCGGTCAGGGCGTCCCGAATCCACTTGCCCACGCGCGCCTGGAGCCGCTCGATCAGGTTGGGGTTATGCGTGCGGTTGTAATCTGGCGAGGCCATTATCTGCTGGATCTCGTGTCGCACCCTGGTGTGATCGGCACGCGACTCTGCAGGACTGGTAACCCCGTAAGTGCTGAGTAGGTCGCCCTTCGACGTGCGGCTATTCCCGCTGCTTACGACGGCGACCGTATCGAAGCACGTGCTCCGCGGTTCGCCCTTCGATACGGCCCCCAAACCCGGCCTACTCAGGGCTGGGCGGTAAACAAAGGCCAGCAGGGCTATCGCGAGAATGGGAAGGAGGCGTCTCATTGCGGGCTCGATTCGATGTCCGGCGGGCTGGGCTCCGTCGCGGGCTGCACGGGGGGCTGTTCGTGCGGCAGTTCCGGCAGCGCCCACGCCACGGTCTTCGCATCCATCTCGGCCGCCAGCAGTTCCAGGTCGAAGCCTTCCTTGCGAATGCGGATGTCGTAGTAGAGCAGGATCGCCACTATCGACATCACCGGCGCCAGGGCCGTGCTCGCTATCGCGCCGATCGCCGTGTGCAGGATCAGCACCGCCTGCGAGGCCTTGCCTCCGGTCGCCACGCTCGCCATGATGATCCCCTGGGTCGGACTTGTACACACCCACTCGACCACTGACGAGACAAGTCCGGCAATGACGAACAGCGCCAGGCATTTGAGCATGCTGCCGGGCATCAGGTTCCATGCGCGAGTCAGCGAGTGGCCGATCCCCTGCCTCTCCACGACAATCGCCACCTCCAGCAGCGCCAGCCGCAGCGCAAGATAGGCCGCCGCAAACGCTCCTGCCAGCCCGAACACTATCAGCACCGGTATCAGGATCAGGCCGGTGCTGCTTACCGTAGCCGCAAACGCCACGAGCGCGATCCCGACCATAACGACCCCGACCGGAACCATCACCGCTGCCGTCTTGAGAAAGATCGCGAGCAACAGCCGCCAGAATATCGACGCGCTGAGCACGCGCTTGAAGCTGCCGAGAATAGTTGCCTTGCGGTCCAGATACCGCTCCGAGATCGCATAAGTGAGCGCCCCGGTGACTATGGGGCCGGTCACCAGCAGGTAGACCCAGGCGATCAGGGCCACGGCGAGCGTCCCGAACATCGCGTTCATGGACTTCTCGATGTCCGCGCTCTGTGTCGTGGTCATGATCGCCATCTGCTGCGTGAGGAAGTAGCGCTGCAGGATCGCATAGGGCACGTGGATGAACGCCGCGATCCCGACGAGCAGCACGAAGCTGGTCTTATACAGCTCCACCGTCTCGTCGAGGATGTCCGCGATCCCCATCGGCCTCATTCTTCGCATGCGTTCTTTCATAGCTTCGCCTATTGTATATTGGCTGATACGGCCAATAGTCAATAATCAATAGTCAATAGTCAATCCCAAACAGCCTTCCCGCGTTCGCTGTAGTCGCCGCCGCCAACCGTTCCAAAGTGATGCCCTTCACACGCGCCGCCTCTTCCGCAACATGGCGCACATACGCGGGCTCGTTGCGCTTTCCCCGGTGCGGAACCGGCGCCAGATACGGGCAGTCCGTCTCCACAAGCAGCCTGTCCAGCGGGCAGAACTCCACCGCCGCCCGCAGCGCGTCCGAAGACTTATACGTCACCGGCCCATCGATCCCTATATAGAACCCCGCGTCGAGCACGCGCCGCGCGAATTCGACATCGCCCGAAAAACAGTGAAAAACTCCCGCGATGTTATTCCCCGCGCGGCCAGTCAATACCTGCAGCGCCTCGTCGTTCGACTCCCGGCTGTGGACCACAACCGGCAGCCCCAGCCTCGCCGCCATCTCCACCTGCGCCTCAAACGCCGCCACCTGCGCGCACCGCGGGCTGAAATCGTAGTGATAATCCAGCCCGATCTCCCCAATTGCTAGAACCTTTTGGGCGCGCGAAAGTTCCGCGATGGCCGACTCGATGTCGGCTGAATAGCTCTTTGCATCGTGCGGATGGACCCCGACCGTCGCATACACGCTCTCGTAGCATGCCGCCATCTCCACCGCCGCCCGGCTCGACTCCAGATCGTAACCGCACACGATGATGCGCTCCACGCCGGCCGCGTTCGCGCGAGCGATGACCTCTTCTCTGTCGGAATCGAACTTGGGGTCGGTGAGGTGAGCGTGGGTGTCGATGAGGCTCACAGCCGTGGCACCTCGCGGCTCACGAAATCGTCCACGAGCGCGTTGAACAGGTCGTGCCGGGTAAAGAAGCAGAAGTGGTCGGCGTTCTCTATGACCTCGATCGCCGAGTTCGGCGTCGCCTGATCGATAATCTGCGAGCCCGCAAGCACCTTCGACCAGTCCCGCGCGCCCGCGACCACCAGCGTCGGCGCCTGCACGTCGGCAAGCATGGGGATGATGTCGGTCTCGCGCATCAGCCGCATACGAGCGTTCAGCGTGGCACGATCGGCCGCGCTGTGCCTTACCAGATGGGCAAGCGGGTCGGAGTCGTCGATGGGCGACGGGACCTTGTGGGTGACCCGCTTCCACAACCGCGCTATGAGGCTGTCTTCCTCGATCTCGCCGGGCGAGAGATGCTCGAGGATGTCCTCGTCGGCAGAACCAGCGAATGACGGCGCCGCCGACACGACCACAACCGCTGGCACGCGTTCGGGATGCGTCGCGGCAAACTTGAGCGCAACCATCGCCCCCAGCGTGTGCCCGACAACTACGGCCTCATGAATCCTCATCCTGTCGAGGAATCTGGCCAGGTCGTTTGCGAGCAGGTCAAGCGAGTGGCCTGCTCGGCCGCGAGCCGGCCGCGGGCTGAATCCGAGCACCCGATACCGGTCCGATAGCCCGGAGACCTGATAGCAGAACCACTCCGCCGACCCGAACAGGCCCGGCACGAACACAAGCGGCAGGCCCAAGCCCGCGTCCAGATAATCGACATTGAGGCCATCAACAACGATTGTCGGCAACAGCCGCCACCTCGGTAGTGTCAGTCAAAAGGAGGAGTCAATCTAAGTGTATCATACTCACACTCGCCCGCGGGTGTCAATGACGCAGCCGCGCTCGCGGTGATCGGCCTCGGCCCACAAGGTCCCGCGTGGAGGGCGGCTCCGCAGGCTGGGGCTGTGAGTCGGCGGCTACGCGACCTTCGCCGGTCGGTAGCGCAGAAGCATCAGTTGGTCGGCGCGGGCGCTGACCAAGGCATACGTCCGCCCCTCGTCGTCGCTGAATTCGACCTCGAATACTCCGGGGGCGAGCAGCTCAACAACAGCCCCGACTTGGCCGCGCACGAGGCCGTGGTCGGGCAGGTCTTCCACTAGCGCCACAACGTCGAGCAGCTTTATCCTATCCATCACTGTTTCCTACCTTCTTTGAGCACGTAGCAGCTTGTGAAGCGAGGGAAGTCCTCTTCTTTGAGCATGATCCAGGCGCTGCGGACCACGGCGACCCGATCCCCGGCTTCCAGCTCGAAATCGACCACGTAGCGCTGCCCATACTCATCGCGCTCGCCGGGCACCGCCTCTGCCTCACTTGCTTCCTTCTGCAAGACCTGTCTCAATTCCTCAGCATGCTCGCAACTGAGTCCAAGGACTGAGCGGAACACCCGTGCCTTGTGCCGGCCCACGGGGTGAACCGGACTGAGGCAGTAGTCCCTCAACTTCACTATATCCACAATCGCGCGGTTACCGTTCGGTAGTTTCATCGCCCCCCGCACACCTCTCGTAGCATTCGCCTTTTCCCGGTCACGCCCCCCAGAAGCTGAAGTAAGGTATATTGAAGCTGATCCCGATCAGGCTCCAGATGCACCCGATGGTCATCTCCCCCAGTATCAGCCCGAAGAAGAACGGCACCGCGGTCTTATACAGCCGCAGCCCGCCGAACTTGAGCATCAGTCACCTTTAGCAGCCACGCGATCACAATCGGCATCCAGACCAGGTTCATCGACCAGCTCCCGGAGATCGCGAAGCCGATTGGGTGGAACGGGAAGTTGAACACCTGCAGGCGCATCCAGCCCAGGAAACACGCAGAACAGAAATCCCCCGACCATCGCCGATGTTCGCGCCCCAGTTCGGCGTGTTCATGCAGCGCCGGCCGCTTCCACCAGCCGTTCGAGCGTGCCGAACGCCTCCCTGGCGAACCCGTGGCCCGCATTGAACTTCGCCGCAATCCCCATATTGGTAGCCGAGTGCAGCAACGCCCAGAACGCCGCGATCGTGCCCGACGACCGCCGCGATCATCATGCCCTTCATGAACTTGCGCTGGCTGGCGCGCGTCACCTGCGCCATCTTCATGCCCTCGATTCCTATCGGCATCGGATGGCCTCGATACGCGCGGTTGAACCAGTAGAAGTAGGTCAGCCCGACCAGATCGCCGTTCGATAGCCGGCCGAGCCCGCCGCTGGTGCTGATCATATAATCCGGGCCGGAGAAGTGCAGGTCATGAACCGGCGGACCCAAGCTCCGCGCGCATGCGGGCTATGGCGGTCGCGAGGATGAAGTAGATCACGAACGCGATCACGCAGACCATAGCGGCGACAGCCCGATCCATCTCATGAACAGGCACAGCAGTCAGAAGCCGATCAGCGCGCCCTGCCGCCGCGGACGATACGACATCGGCTCGTCGGAGTCGTCCAGCTCGCTCTTCTGCTCCCATGATCCTCAGCCACACCTGCTTGAGGTAGCCCTTGCCGGTCCAGGTCATCAGCAGATATGATCGCCACGTAGCCGCCGAACGCCTGGTGCCGTGATGAACGGGAAGCTGGGCACCGCGTCCCATGCCATCGCCCGCGTCACCACCATCTGCACCTTCCAGAAGAAGTAGAAGAACCAGCACGAGAAGCTCAGGTCCGCCGGCAGCAGATAGCCCAGCCCGATCACGAACGGATACAACGACCACGGCAGCCAGTCGATCCCGTCCCAGCGGCTTGGTGGTCAGATACATGTCCGGAGGTTGTGGCCGCTATCCCGACCCGTATCTGCGGGATCGCGGGATAGTAGACCGACAGGCCGTTGATGAGATCGATGCTGAAAACGCGATGGCGAACCCGATCCAGAACAGCCGGTTGCGCCATAGGTTGGTCTTGGGATCGGTCATGGCGACCGGAAGCTGGACTATGGGGAAGGTGAGGCGCTCGCGGTCGGTCCATTGCTTGCGCACGAGCGTGTTGATGCACATCATCACGTAGAAAAGCACCAGCGTGAACGCCGACCACAGCGCACACCGGCTTCACCCAATAGCGCCAATAGCCGATGCGCGTAGAGGCTGGAATGGCCCTCGTAGAGCGGCTTGAGGACGGCAGTGATCGCGTGACGCTCAGCATCTTCGGCAGATATGGCACCCACGTGGTCAGCCAGTGGTTGTCCAGGCGTCGCGAACCTGCCAGGGATGCCCGAGGAACATGCACAGGCTGGGGATCATGTCATGGCCCGCAAGCGAAGCGCCAATCGCGAGCATCGTATAGATCAGCAGCAGCTCCGCGGAAGTGAACGCAAGGCTTGCGGTGGATCCTTGCGCAATGCCCAATTGAGCCCGAGTACAGGATGCGAGGATGAAGATGCAGTTGGCAAACAGGGAGATGATGGTCGGATACGGCCCTCTGTAGACCTTTTCCGTGATGATGACCCAGTAGTTGTCGAACGGAATGATAGCCAGCCCGACCATGAACGCGCGCAGCCGAATATCAGACGGCCGCGGCCCTTTGCCGACCGCCTCCTCTGCCGTCTGCTCCACTACCCGCGCGCTATCGACCCCCGTCTCGCCCAACGCCGCCCCTCGTGTAGATCGCTTACCACCCCAATTATCTCAGCAATGGCGCGGACGGGTCAACTGATGTCATGTCTGAACTTGTTTCAGCATCCAGTGCTGACCTCAGGGAGGACTCTGGCCTCCTGAGCGGGACCATCCTCCGCCTCCGGCGGCTCTCGGGGCTGTCGCGTTTTCGCTCTCTCGCGCTTTCGCGATTGACTCCGACGCCTCCACGCGCTAAACTACCAGTCGTGCACAGGAGGGATACGATATGTCCGACTTCAAGCAAATCGCGCCGGAGGAGCTCGACGAGAGCGCGTTCAGACTCATCGGCAAGGAGTGGATGCTGATCACGGCAGGCACTCTCGACTCGTTCAACACGATGACCGCGAGCTGGGGCGGGCTGGGCGTGATCTGGAACAAGCCCGTCGCCTACTGCGTGATCCGGCCGCAGCGCCACACGCGCAAGTTCATGGACTCCGGCGACCGTTTCACGCTCTGTTTCTTCGATGAGAAGCATCGCAAGGCGCTGGAATACTGCGGCTCGCACTCCGGCAGGAACGTCGATAAGGTCAAGGAGACCGGCCTGACGCCCATGAAATCCGACTCCGGCGCGGTCTACTTCGCCGAGGCACGCATCGTGCTCGACTGCCGCAAGATCTACATCCAGGACATCGACCCGGCGGGCTTCCTCGACCCGTCCATCGCCGGCAACTACGACAACGACTACCATCGCCTCTATATCGGTGAGGTGACCAAGTGCATGGTGGCAGACGCTTGACCTAACCCGGCAGAGCCGGAACCAGTTTACTACACTACAGCACAAAGTCGAGGTAGCTCGTACGGTTGACCAGTTCGCAGTGCGAATCAGGTACGCCGTGCTCCAAGCGGTCGGGCACCTGGCGGTCTTGGCGCCGTATTTGAACTCGTAGCCGAACAGGCTGCCCTCGCGGTGCTCGATGTAGTCGAGTTCCGCTCCGGTGTACGTCCTCCAGAAGTAGGTCTGGGCGTGGGTCCGGGTGTAGGCCAGCCTCTTCATCCGCTCGACGATCAGGAAGTTCTCCCACAGCGCGCCCACGTCATCGCGCTGGGCCACGGGCTTGAGGTTGTCTATGACCATGTTGCGGATGCCGAGGTCGTAGAAGTATATCTTGTCGTTGCGCGTGACCTCTTTGCGGAGGTTCCTGCTGAACCCCGACAGCCGGAACACGACAAACGACTTCTCCAGCAGATCGATATACGATCCCACGGTGTCCTTGCTCATTCCCAGCGCGGTCCCAAGCTCCGACCGCGACACCTCCGAGCCGACTTGATAGGCGAGCAATCGTGACCAGATCGCGCACCTTCGACGAATCCCTGATCGACGACAGCTCCAGAATGTCTTTGTAGAGGTAAGCATTTCCTACCTCATAGAGGTAATCCTCCCTGTCCGCCTGATTGGGTATTGAGAATACCTCCGGGTACGAGCCGTAGACCAGCCGCTCCTCGAGCTGGGCATCGAGTTCGAACCTGTTGTAAAGCTCGGATAGCTCAAGATAGGCGATTGGGTAGAGGTTGTAGGTCCACGCGCGCCCGGTCAGCGGCTCCCGAACGGACTTGGCGAGGTCGAACGAGGAGGACCCCGTCACCAGCACCCTCAGCTCCGGTACCTGGTCGTGCAGGATCTTGAGATTGATCCCAATGTCGGGCACGCGTTGAGCCTCGTCGATAAACAGCAAATCGTAGCCGGCAACGAGCGATTTGAGCCTGGCTGAGTCCCGACTCGACAGGACGTCGATGTATCTGCGGCTCGTCCGCGCTTATCGACAGCACCCTGCCCTGCCAGCCGCCGATGATGTCCATCGCGAGCGTGGTCTTTCCGACCTGGCGGGGGCCGTAGATGATCACGACCTTGTTGGACCTGGTCAGCCGATCCGCTATGCTCTTCTGGATGGCGCGCGGTATCTTCACGCCCATATTATAGGCCAGAACCGCAGCCGGCGCAACCGCTATTAGCCGAATTCGCGCGAATTCCGCTAACGCACTAGCCGTTTTCGCGCGAATTCGGCTAATGGACTACGGTCAGCGTCGCGTCGATGTAGCGTTCGCCATTCGAGTCTGTCTGCACCGTGCCCCGCGACATCGACCGTCGCTCCCTCCGCGGCAGAGCCGGTCACGCGGATCCCCGAGTAGCGCGCCGGTTCCTCGATGTAGAACCCGTCCGAATAGGTCGCCGAAACGGGCTTCCCAATGATGGCGACCAGCGTCCCGTCATCGAACGCCTTCGCCTGGTCGATCGTTACGCACTGCGCCACCGCCACCACCGCCGCATTGCTCTCAACCGACCCGCACCCGTTCGTGACCACGCACGTATAGCTCGCCGAACCACCGGCGCCGGCCGAATAGCAGTTCGAAGTCTCGCCCAAGATGTCGCTGCCGTCGTTCCGCCACTGATACGTGACCGGCGCGGAGCCTGTCGCGGTCACACAGAGCTGCACGCTGCCGCCGGTGCAGACCACCGCGCTCTGCGGTTGGGATGTTATGCTGACGGGAGCGTCAATCGTGAACGCGCCCGGCAGCGTCGCCATCTGGCCGTCCGGGTTTGTGAGCACTATGTCGCGCGCGCCCGGTACCGCGTCCGGCGCGATGTCGAACGTCACGCCGGCGCTCGTCGGGCCGTTATACGTCACGAAGTAGTTGCCCACTCCCGATCCCTGAAAGCCTGACCGCGAGTCTGTCGTCAAAACCCGGCCCCGGATCGTAGAAGCCGGTCCCCGTGAGGGCGAGCGACACACCCGTCTGCCCCGCGCAGCCGCTTGCAGTGAGTGCGTTGAGCGTCGGCGCGGGCGCGAGCGACGCCGCCACCCATGTGCCCCATATATTGCTGCCGACGCTGGTCGCGTATTCCTGTATGGTCCACACGGTCATATCATCGTTTGGGTCGAGGCTTGTGTAGCTGTAGTCGCCCCACCGGTTGCGCGTGCCGTCCAGACGCTGATATGACGCCTCTCCCGCCTTCGACCAGCGTCGGCGCGCCCATCGTATTCGGCGCGTCGGTGACGAGCCGCCCGCAGGCATAGACCCCGGCGTATTCCGAGCTCTTCGATCCAGTGAAGCCCATCGACGCATTTCCCTGGCCACTCGCCATGATTGTCGGGTAATAGTAGAACCGCGGGCTGGAGGACGAACTATCGTACACGCGCCCGTTCTGAAGCAGGCTTGCCGTGGGTGATGACACATCCAGTTCCAGCCACTCGCAGCCGGTGCGGTTGGGTCGCGAGCTTCCGCCGGACGAGTTCACTCCCACGTTGCGGCTGGTCCAGAGCCGGCTGTTGCGGATAACCGCGCACATCACCCTGTCATCGCCGACGCTGATATTGGTCGATGAGCCAAGCGCCGGAGCGTCGAGCGGCGCGCCGTAGGCCGGGGTTATCAGCACCGATGTGGCGCTCAATGACGGAGCCCCACCTATCCACGCCAACGTGCGGTAGTTCAGGTTCCCGTACGCCGTGGTTGACGAGGCCACAAACCACGCCCTGCCCGACGGCCCGCCGCCGTCCATGTTGTATGCCGGCTGGGGAGAGACATACATGTCTGTGATGCTGTTCCACTGGTAGACCGGCCCCAGGCTGGGGCTCGCCGCGACAAGTTGCGCTTTGGGTGTCGCGGCGATCCTGGCCCATTCGGTGGTCCCGGTAGACGGGAAGACGCTCATCCCGAAGTAGACTCCGTTGTCGTCGAGTCCCAGTGTATCGTAGTCGTTGAGATAGCTGGTGCTGCCGGAGTCGGGCGTGGCAACGGGGATAACGTATTTGTCCCAGGTTCCGGTCGGATCGCTTGTGCGGCTGACGGCCAGCATTATGTTGTTGTCGCTGCCGGCCGACGTGCCGAACTCCAGCGCGCAGGCGAACCATCGCCCCGTGGAGCGGTCATAGATGATGCGCGGGTCGGTCGTGCCGAATCGAGGGTAACTGGTTCCGCTGACGACGACCGCGAAAAACGTGTCCAGCGGCACGTTGCTCAGACGCGTTCCCCCGCGAGTGTAGACCGCGATGGAGCTGTTGATGATCTCCACAAAGTGCTGCGGGCCAATGCAGCCCATCGAGTCCGGTGGAATCGCGCCGACGCCGATGCTGATCTCATCCTGCAGGTTCAGTCCGGCAAAGCTCGTGCCTATCACTACCGCCGCAGCCGGCGCGGGCTGTGCAAAGGATCCTTCCGGCGCCTGGACCTGCGGGGCCGGCCCGCGGAAGCGCGGCCCAACCGGCATCGGCATGATCCTGACCGTGCCGGGCGTTGCCTGCGCCATCGAGGCCGCGCCGCGCGCTGCCATCGAGCTCCAGTCTTCCGTGAACGGCGCCGATCCGGCCGATACCAGCTCGCCGGGCGCATATTCGGTCGCCGCAAGCGCCGCGCAGTGTGAAGTCGCCAGCCAGATCGCCAGCGCGACGAGACTCAGCTTACGCATCCCCTACCTCCGACAACATACTCAGCCATAACATACCCACCAGGCGTCCTGATCTCACATGTCTGTGCGATTTGGGAAGGGTATAGTCCTGTCGGGACTTAAGGGGGCAGAGTGAATTGTTCTGGAGGACGCAACTTGGACGTCAAAGGTTTCGCAAATCCTGACAGCATACTTCGGCCCGCGCCGTTCTGGGCCATTAACGCACGCATCACTCCGGAGGAGACCGCTCGGCAGATGGCGGATATGATCCGCGTCGGGCTGAGTGGCGGGTTCTTTCATTCGCGCGCGGGGCTTATCACTGACTATCTCGGCGACGAGTGGTTCGCGGCGATGAATGCGGCTCTCGACGTCGCGAAAGACAAAGACGGCTACCTCTGGCTCTACGACGAGGACCTCTGGCCCAGCGGCAACGCCGGCGGGCAGGTCGCGGGAATGAAGGACGAATATCGCGCCGACCACTCTCAACGCCTACCTCGCCGCCGCCGGCCAGCCCGCGCCTGACCTCGGCGAAGACCAGGCCATTCGCTGCTGCTACGCGATCAAGTCCCGCGAGGGGCTTCGCCTGACCGAGATCGAGCCGGTCGCGCTGGACAAGCTCGACGACGCCATCGACTCCGAGCGCCTCTTCATCGTTCGCACCTACAAGGGCAAGATCGGCTGGTGGGGTGGCGAGAGCTATGCGAACCTGCTGCACCCCGAGGCGATGCGGGAGTTCATCAAGCTCACGCACGATGTCTACCTCAAGCGCCTCGGCGGAGAGTTCGGCAAGCGCATCCCCGGCATCTTCACCGACGAGCCCCAGATCACCCACGGCTCCAACTGCCTCGCGTGGTGGGACGGCATCCCCGAGGTCTACGCGAAGTGGCACGGCCGCGATTTCTGGGCCGACCTGCCCTATATGTTCTTCGACGGCCCCGAGCAGCGCAAGATTCGGCTGCATCATGCACCGCACGATCCTGCGGCAGTTTCTGGAGGCGTTCTCCAAGCCCATCTACGAATGGTGCGAGGCGCACGGCATCGAGCACACCGGCCACTACATGCAGGAGGACAGCTTCGCCGCCCAGATCGGCGCTCACTGCGGCAGCGTAATGCAGCACTACCGCTACCAGCAGGCCCCCGGCATCGACCACCTCTGCCGCGACGTCGACAGCGTGCTCTTCACGTGCAAGCAGGTCGCGTCGGTCGCCCGGCAGCTCGGCAGGCCGCGCGTGCTCGACGGAGATATTCGGCGTCACGCCGCCACACCAACACATTCGAGGACTTCAAGTGGCTCGGCGACTACGATCTCGTGCTGGGCGCGAACTTCTTCGTCCCGCACCTGACCTGGTATTCCGCCAAGGGCCGCCGCAAGCGCGACTATCCGCCGGTCTGGAACTACCAGCAGACCTATTGGGACGAGCTTCGGCCCCTGAACGACTACTTCACCCGCGTCGCGCACGCTCTCACCCGCGGCAAGGCCGTCAAGTGGACGTGCTGATGCTGCAGTCCATCGAGACCGCCACCGCCGCCCGCAGCCTCGGGGTCGAGCTCGATGGCCAAGACCAAGGATCGCGCGCGCAGGCTTCCCATCGATGCGCCCACTGAGGATAGCGGCGCGATGGACGCACTACGACCGGCTGATGCGCAAGGCGCTGCAAGCGCGATCCTGCACGCCGGCTACGACAGCGACATCGGCGAAGAGAGCTACATCGAGGAGATGGGCTCGGTCGAGGGCGACAAGTTCGTCATCGGCGAGATGAGCTACAAAGTCGTCGTGCTGCCCCCGGCAGTCACCTGGCGTCCCAAGACCTTCGATCTTCTGAAGCAGTTCGCTGCCAATGGCGGCAAGGTCATCATGCTCGGCGACCTTCCCGACCGAGCTCGACTGCGACGACGCAGCCGCCGAATGGGCCGATTCGCCGGGCACGCAAACGTCCAGTCGCTGCCATGCGCGGCCGAGGCCGACTCCAGAACGCCATCGACGAGATCTCGCCATCCAACTTCACGCTCAAGGGCTCTGACGGAACCGCGCATCCGCACACCTACGTTCAGCACCGCATCGACGGCGACCAGGACATCTTCTTCATCGTCAACTCCGACCGCACCGCCGACCGCGACTACACCTCACGCTCAAAGGCGGCGCGGGCAAGTCCATCACGCTGTGGGACCGCGGTCGACGGGCAAGTGCTGGGCCGTGAGGCGAGCGCGTCCTGGGCAACGACCTCGTGGTCGAGTTGGCCTGCCGCCGGCGGGCTCGCTGCTGGTGACCGCCGGGGCGCCGGTCAAAGGCGCGGCACGATCGGCGCCACCGATGAGGAGGAGTCCTGCGAGTGCGATCACGAACGATGTTCGGAGACCGTGACTCTGCTCGACGGCGACTTGGACTTCGAGCGCGCTCGATCCCAACGTGCTCGTGATCGACCGGCTCGAGCGTCTCTTACGATGGCGGCAAGACTTTCGAGCCCGAGGACACTGGACTGGCGCGTCCGCCGGCGCATCGCCGAGCGCTTCGGCACCAAGGCCGCGCTGGATTGGCAGCCCTGGGTCGCCGATCCGCAAGGGGCTCTTCGACGGCATGGGCGGCGAGATCGTGCTGCGCTACAAGTTCCTCAGCGACCTCGACAAGCCCAAGGCGTATGTCGTGATCGAGGACATCTGGAAAGGCGAGCTGTTCGTCAACGGCGCCCAGGTCGATACCGCCAACCCCGACTGGCACTGGGACCGCGCATTCGGCAAGGTCGAGATCACCGATCACGTGAAGAAGGGCGAGAACATCCTCGACTTCAAGGTCAACTACGACTTCCTCACCGAGGTCGAGCCTGCCTATATCGTCGGTGACTTCGGCGTCGCGATGGCCGACCCGTTCCGGGGCAAGATCGTCGCCGAGCCGGAGAAGCTCAGAACCGGCTCGTGGACCGCATCAGGGCTATCCGTTCTACTCGGGCCGAATGGTCTACAAGACCAACTGTCGAGACCGGTCACAACCACGGCGCGGTGCTGCGCCTGATCCGCCCTTCGGGCACCCTGTTCAAGGTCCGCGTGAACGGCAAGGACGCCGGAAGCATCCATCTGGCGGCCGTGGGAGATCGATCTCACGCGATATCTGAAGCAAGGACAAGAACGATATCGAGATCGAGGTCGTCAGCTCGCTGCAGAACTCCTGGGGCCCGCTTCACGAGAAGGAGGGCGACGACAACCGCTGGTGCGGCCCGAACGCCTTCGAGAACGACCGCATCCTGCGCGAGGAACTCAACCTCTTCAACTACGGCCTGCTTGGCGGGGCGGAGATCGCCACCATTAGCCCCTCCCCGAGGCGGCGCGCCCAAGTCGTGGCACTGTGACTCCCTCCCCGAGGCGGGGAGGGTTGGGGTGGGGTCCGTAGACCGCGGTCAGTCGCTGGAACGGCCGGCGATCTCCACCACCGTCACCGCGTTATTCGCCAGCTCGAACTCCAGCGACAGCGCTCCATTTGACACCTTCGCCTCAACCGGCACCGTCTCCAGCGCGTACTTCGCCGCGTCATTGGCGATATTGGAGTGCGTCGCATCAACGAGATACCGCTTGACCACACGCGGCAACCCCGAGGCCGAGGTGCTCTTGGGCACTCCCAATAGCGCCAGCCGAACCTTACGCGGCGAGCCGAACCGCTCCCCGAAGTTGAGTACCAGCACGTCAAGCCGCCCGGTCTTAGGGTCAATCGCCGCAACGGACGCAATCTGATCGTCCTCGCCAACGCACTGCACGCGCGTATCAGGCATCTTATTGAACATCCAGGAGACGTTCGCCACGGCCTTAGGCTTACCCTCGTGCGTGAACATCCCCCATTCGCCGCTGAGCTGCGACGTCCACTCCTTGGCCACAAACCAGCACGGCTTCTGCACTCCCGCGGGCATCCATCCGCGCAGCACCGACGCCGCCGCCCACGCCGCGCCCACCTCGTTATCCTGCGCGCGATCGTGCCACCAGGCGTAACTCCACTCGGTAATGGCGTATTCCTTGACCTGCTTTTGGACCTTGGGGTATTCCTTCAGGTACTCCTTGATCTGGTCGGCCTCTTTCTTCATTGTCCCATAGTTCTGGAAGTACTCGTGCCAGGTCACGAAGTCCAGCGGCGCGCCGGTCTTCTCGCAGTGCTCGAAGAGGCCCCGCATGAACTTCTCGCCGTTGGCGCCGGGCCCGCGCGGGTCTTTATCATTCCACGGCCCCGAGGCAACGCACGGCCCCCCGATCCACGCCTTGGGGTCCGCGCGCCGCACGGCCTTCCAGCAGGTGTCATATAGGGTCAGATAAGTCTTGAGGTGGTCCCAGCCGGGCGGATCGACCATCCAGCCCGTGTTGATCTCGTTCCAGACCTCCCAATACTTCACCGGCGTCCCGCGGTCGATGCAGTGCTTTGCGGCTTGATACACAAGCTCCCCGAACTCATCCCAGTCGCGCGGATACGAATGCCGCTCGCCGTTCGGCACGGCGTCCAGCGCCTCCGGCATATAGGAGATGCAGAATATGAACTCGCAGCCGACCTTCTTCATGAAGTCCAGCCGCTTATCGAGGTCGCTCCAGTCGTAGCGAGTGGTGCCGTCGTCATTCTTCTTCACGGCGTTGGTCAGCACGTTATCCATGCGGAACCACTTGAAGCCCCACTCCTTGAAGATCGCGGCGGTTGAGTCGTCGTAGTCCGGCAGTCCCGCGCCCTGAGACAGCCCAGCAAACGTGTGCGGCATCGGCCCAATGCTCTTGGCCGCATCGACCCTGATCTCAAACGGCTGCTTGATGATCTTGGGGTCGATGATGGTCAGTTGCGCGCAGTCGAGCTTGCCGTCGTGCTCGCTTGTATCCGGCCCCATGAACGCCCGCACGGCGACCGAGCGTGTTCGTCTTGTTCGTCCGGCAAGTCCGTTGCCGGACCCCCGTGTTCGTCCAGCAGTTCCGTTGCTGGACCCCCGTGTTCGTCCAGCAATTCCGTTGCTGGACCCGTTGCTTGTTGGTCCGGCAAGTCCGTTGCCGGACCCGTTGCTTGTTGGTCCGGCAAGTCCGTTGCCGGACCCGTCCGTGAGCACAACCAGCGCGGGGTGATCGTTATCGTAGCGGCAGAACACCTTGCCGTCGAGGTAGCACTCGCCACCGTCGCAGGAGTTCCATTCCAGTCCGACCGCCTGCCCTTCCGTGCTCTTGCCGTCGATCTCTTTGGGTATCTCGATAGTCGCCCGGAACCACGCGTACCCGGCGCTCTTCCACTTGTAGCCGACATCGACCGTCTGCCACCCGGAATCGTCATACTCCGGCTTGGCGAAGTCCCGACTATCCTCCGCCTTGAACCGCCACTGCACATCCGCGCTCCCGGCCGTCCCGGCCAGCAAGCACACCACCACCGCCAAGATCACTGCTCGCATACCACACATCTCCTATTGACAATTGTCGATTGTCAATTCACAATCCTTCGACCCTCAGCCACGTCTGCCCCACGCCTACCTGATCGCCGGCATTGAGCGCATGCTCCGCCGTCCGCACCCCATTGACCCAAAGCCCGTTGCGGCTGCCCAGATCGCGCACGACCCAGCCCGATCCGTTCCACGCCAGCTCAGCGTGATTCCGGCTGACCATCGTGTCCCATGCAAGAAGTATAGCACAGCCGGCGTCGCGCCCGATCCGAACCGAGCCGGGCGAGAATGTGAACCTCTGGTTCATATACGGCCCGGATACCGCGATAAGTGACACGCACCCCTGCATGGCGCCCAGCGCGGGCATCCCAACCGTCTGCGACGGTGGCCCCACCGGTCCCACGGGCGCCTGCGGAACCTGCGGCATCGGCTGCGGGTAAGGCTGAGCGCAGGGCTGTGCAGCATAGCCCGGCGGGGCTGCCTGACGCTCGCCTTTCTGATGGAATCTCAGTCTGTGCGTGCCCACGTTGAACACATCCCACGGCCGGAGCTGGGCCGCCTGCACCTGCGCGCCGTTCACCGACACCGGCCCACCCGTCGCCTGCAGCTTCACCAGGTAGCCATTCGTCAGCAGGCTCGCGTGCCGCTTGGTAACGGTCGGGTCGCCGAACAGGGCGATGTCGGCAAGCTCGTCGCGCCCGATGATGGTCTCCGGCTTCGAGAGGATGTAGCTGCGCCCTCCTTCGATCCGCTCAGCACCGTCACCCAGCTCCGCTTCGCCACGTCCTCGATGAACGCCAGCGACGCCCCGATGACCGCGCCCATCGCCGGCAGTCCGACTCCGCGGCCGAGCGAGCCGTTCTGAAACACGAGACTCGACACCGCGCCGATCGTCGAGAACAAGCTGCCCCCGAGAAACCCGCCCAGCAGCCCGCCCCAGAAGCAAGCCATCAGCCTCTGCCGCGAACGCAGCGTCACCCCGACCGACAACCCCGCCGCCACCCCGATCAGCGCCCATCCCAGCGGCTGAGCCACCGACATGACGATGATAGTCGTCACGTCGGACTTGCCCCGGCAGATGTGGGTGAAGATCTGATCGATCGCAACGCCGGACAGCCCGCCGATCACTATCCCCGAAGCGGCCGCCAGCAGTGCCTTCTTGATGATGCGTCTTGTAGAAGACCCGATCTCGTCGACGATCAGCAGCAGCCCGCCGAGCATCGCCGAGAAGAAGCCCGACGAACATGAATGCAAGGTAGGGATCGGGCGTCTGCAGGTATCTCACCAGGTCGCTCATCATTCGCATCGTCTTGTCGATGTCGAAGAGCGAGTTCAGGTCGAAATGCGGCATCCTCTGCTCGTCGCGCACGAGCGCGGGGTTGAAAACGAGGAATATGACGAACCCCGCGACCGCCCCGGCCAGCGCCAGCCGTCCCAGGCGCGCGATGTCGATGTGTCCGCGCTTGTAGTGCGTCGCGAACACAATCGCAATCCCCACCAATATCAGAAGCGTCAACTGCAATGCGCTGCCTCGGCAGATTGTCAATTGTCAATTGACAATTGACAATTCTACAATCCCTCGACCTTGAGCCAGGTCTGCCCGACGCCGATTTGGTCGCCGACGTTGAGCGTGTGCTCGCTGACCCGTACGCCGTTCACCCACAGCCCGTTGCGGCTGTCGAGGTCGCGCACGACCCATGCGGACCCGTTCCACGTCAGCTCCGCGTGATTCCGGCTGACAACACCGTCCTGCGCGAGCATTACCCCGCAGCCCACCTCTCGCCCGATCCGCACCGTGCCCGGCCCGAACGAAAACCGCTGGTTCAGGTGCGGCCCGGCGACCACCACGAGCGCGAGATTGCCCGTGGCCGCCCGCACCGCCGGCTGGGAGGTCGTCACGTTCGAGGGGGAGTATGTGGGCCTGTATTGAGCCGATGTCAGGTCCGGCGGCGGCTGCAGGTGTTTCGGGATTTGAGCGGAGCGCAAATCCCGAAACGCGTCCGGCTGCGAGCCTTTCTGATGGAACCGCAGCGACCATCGCCCCACCGATACCGTATCCCACGGCCGCAGCACCGTCATCTGCGCCGCCGCGCCGTTCACCGCCACCGTCCCGCCGATCCCCTGCAGAGTCACGACATTGCCCTGCATGAGCAGCGCGGCGTGCTGCTTGACAACGCTCGCATCGCCGAAGAGAGGGATGTCTGCAAGCTCGTCGCGGCCGATTGTCGTCGTCGCCTTGGAGAGGATGAAGCTCCTGCCTTCCTTGGGGCCGTTGAGGACCGTGATCCAGCTCCGCTTGGCGATGTCCTCCACGAACGCGACCGTCACCCCCACCGCGATCCCCATCAGCGTGAACCCGATGAACCGCCCGAGGCTGCCCGTGGGAGGCTGGCCGGGGTGAGCCACGACGCTGGCGACGCCGGTCACGAGGCAGATGATGTCAAACAATCCGCCGGCGATGCACCCTCCGAGAAACCCTCCGAGCATGCACATTCCCGCCCGCCGCCAACTGCCCAACGCGACCCCAAGTCCCGCGCCCGCTCCGAGGCCGAAGGTCGCCCACGAGATCACCCGTGCGGGAATCGCAAGGAACATGTCCCTTGCGAGGCTGGCAAACACGGCCTGCGAGATGAATCCCGCCACCGCGCCGATCACCAGCCCCACTCCCACAGCGATCCCCATCTTCAGCGCGATCCGCTTGGGCGGCGAGAAGACCTCATCGGCCAGCGCAAGCATCCCGCCGATCATCGCCGCGAACGCCGCGCCGAACACGGTCATCATGAGCAGCGCCACGGCTGGATCCTGGTCGGCCTCGGAGGGCCCGAACCTGTAGAAGTTCACTTCCTCCTTGACCACGCCGGGGTTGAACACGCAGAATATCACAAATCCCGCGAACCCGCCGGCCAGCAGCAGCCTCAACAATCTCGACCGATCTATCTGCAAGTGCGTATGCCTCTACCGCCCCAAGTCCATGTCATCCTGAACCCCGCTGTCATCCTGAACTTGATTCAGGATCCGCCCCAAGTCCATGTCATCCTGAACTTGATTCAGGACCCATCCCTTCCTCGCCTGGATGCTGAATCGAGTTCAGCATGACACGGGGAAGCCTACCCGCTCGCCTTCCTCGTCACGGTCGCGCTCTCCAGCACGAGATAGACCTGCCCCTTGTCGGTCTTTTTGAGCCTGCCGATCACGCTCACCTGCGCGCCGATGTCCTTCGACGGGCTCAGATCGATCGCGCCGACCACATACATGCAACCCGTGCCGTCGCAGATCGCCCAATCGCTGCGGGTAACGGGCGGGCCGGCCTTGGTGTTGGGGTCGTTGGGATTCGGCGACCAGCCCTTATACGTAGCGCAGATCATGACTCTGCTGTTGGGCGCCTGGGACGCAAGCGAGATGGCCTGCTTGATGGTAACCGGCGCCAGCGCCGCCGCCTTGCCGCCAATCACGACCTTGCCCTTCGTGTAGGATGGGCGTTTCCCGGACGGAGTCAACTGCGCGCAGATCGTATATGCTCCCGGCCCGACCTGTTTGCCCTTGGTGTCCTTCTGGTCCCATTCGGCGCAGAAAACGCCTTCGTCTCGCCGGGCGCCAGGCAAATCGAAGTCAGGACCTGCGCGTAGACCTTGTTCTTACTCAGCCTGAACAGCTCCACGTCGTCCCCGCGCGTCACCCACACGTCAAACTGCTTGGCAGTCGGGAAGTTGTAGACCAGCGGAGCGGAGCCGTCATTATGTATGGAGTAGTTGATCGCGACCTTCTCGCCGAGGCCATAGCCGGGCTTCTCGCACTTCACGCCCTGCACCAGCTCACCCCACGCCCCACCAGCCGCCAACGCCACAAGTAAGAGAACGACCAGTCCACGCATACCACGCGCCCCCTTCCCTTCTATTCCCTGCTCTTAGCTTCGTCCCAGACCGCGTCCATCTCCTCGAGGGTCATGTCCGATATTTCGCCCCTGTTCGGCGGCTTCCTGCTCGATCCGTTGGAACCGCGGCGTGAATCTGCCGAGCATATCTCGCAGCGCCTCCTCAGGATCGATGCCCTGGAACCGGGCGACATTCACCACGGTAAACAGCAAGTCGCCGATCTCGCCGTGGACCTCGGCCTGGTCGCCTTTCGCGACGGCTTCCTCCAGCTCGCCGGTCTCCTCGCGCAGCTTGTCGACTATCGCCGAAATCTCCGGCCAGTCGAAGCCCGTGCGCGCGGCCTTCTTGCTGATCTTCGCCGCCCGCATCAGTGCCGGAAGGCTTTGGGCACGCCGTCGAGCGCTGACTTGCGCGACTCTTTGTGCTCCGGCTCGGCGCGCTTGATCTGCTCCCAGTTGTGTAAGACGTCATCAACACCGGAAACTTGCGTGTCCGCGAAAACATGGCGGGTGGCTTCTCTGCAGTTTTTCGCGGATTCGCGCGCAGACGTCGGCGATATCGAAGCCATTCGCTCTCGCTGGAGATCTCCGCGTGAAGCAGCACCTGCAGGAGCAGATCGCCAAGTTCGTCTTCGAGCTTTGACGGTTCGCCGCTCTCTATCGCCTCGACGACCTCGTAGGTCTCCTCGACTGCGAATTTCTTCAGCGAGTCGTGCGTCTGCTCTTGGTCCCAAGGGCATCCGCCCGGCCCCCGCAGCCTGGCTACCGTCTCGACCAGCGCCGCAAACTCGTCTCTCATTCGATCTATTGAACCCAAGCATAGCTCCATAGGCAAATCGTCAATTGTCAATTGTCAATTGACGATGTCTTATCCGGCTGTTCTGAGGAAAATCGTCTCGCACGGCAGCTCGTCGAGCAGCGCAACCGCTGTCGCGTGGGCGACGTGGATAGTCGCCGGTCGTTTCGCGCTTGACGCCCACCACCGCCAGGTCGTAACCCCCCGTCTCCACCAGCTTCAGGAATCCCAAGCACCGGGTCACGCACGCGCTCGGACGTCGCGTTCACCTTGACTCCATACCTCTTGCCGATGCGCAGCGCTTCTTTGGCACAGTCGGCGGCGGCGGCTTCGGCATCTGGCCTTTGGCGCGTCGAGCGCCTCGGTGCGCGGAATGGCGATCACGTAGATCACCGTCACCACCGCTTCCTCGCCCTGCACAAGCTTGCAGGCGTGCTCCACCGCATGGTCCCAAGCGCCCGTCGCGGGAATCACGATATTGCCGGGCGGCTGTGTGGCCTCCGGCCGGCCCCCTTGATGAGCGACACCTCAAACGCCGCCGCTTCCTGCAGCGCAGAGCGCCTCGGCCTCGTCCATGCGTGGCTCGTCTTTGGCTGCGCGGTCTATGCTTACCACGGAGAAATCCGCGTGCAGCCGCGGAGGCGAAATCATCCAGCCCCGCCTCCGAACGCACCCGCTCGACGTGGGTAAAGCTCTTGAGCCCGGTCTTGCGCACCAGCTCCTGGGCCTCCTCGAGCCGCTCCTGGCCGGCAGCTTCTCGCTCCGGCAGAGGCGAGCCGATGGGCAGGGTTCGCGGCACCTTGATCAGATCGACCAGGTGCACCTCGCAGCTCTCGCCGACGGCGAGCTTGTCGGCGAAGTAAACGGCCCTGCGCCAGTTGCCGACTATCGGCACGACGCCCGCGATCTCGCCTTGCCTCTGCGCGGAGTCAGCTCCGCCAAGCTGCAGCGACGCCCGCGCCTCCTCGACCGTCGCCGCTATCGGAAGCTGCGACCGCACGCCCGGCACTTCTTGCCCGATCTCGAGCATCTCGTCGGTAAGCCCGACCACCATTATCCGCGCGTTCTGGGCGGCGATGATATTCGAACGCGTCCGCAAACGTCTCCGCGCCCTTGGCCGTGATCTTCGTCAGCGCCGGAGCCGTCCAATATGATGCCGGTGGGGTGGTTCTCCAGCAGCAGCGCCGCGGCGGCCTGAATCGCCGGCCAGATGTTGGTCTTGACCTCTCCCGCGCAGCGTTATCGTATCGTCGCGAGCTTCGATTATCATCTCATCTCTCTAGCAAACCGTTCGTGAGTGGCGTGTCATGCTGAACTCGTTTCAGCATCCAGACCCCGCCGTGGCGCCTATCTCTCGATGTGATACCGGACGTTCGTGAACACTATGTCCTTCCGCATCATCAGCGCGATCTTCAGGAACAGCCCGGATTGGTTATGCAGCAGCTTGTGCCACCACTTCTTCGGCACGAACTCCGGCAGCACGACCGTGACCACATAGTCCGGCCTTTCCTTCTTGACTTCCTCGAGATACTTCAGCACCGGCCCGATCACCGACCGATACGGCGACTCCAGTATGACCAGCGGCACCCCCAGCCCGAACTTCTCCCACCTCTCCCGGATCATCGCCGTCTCGACCGGATCGATCTCGATAAACAGCGCCCGGCAGTCGTGCGAAAGCGTCCGTGCATACTCCAGCGCGGGCAGGATTCCTTTATGGATGCTCGACGTGAGCACGATCGCCGTCGATTTGACCGGCCTCGGCTCCTCGAAGTTCTCGTCGGTCAGCCTCAACTGGTCGCCGAGCGTGATATAGTGCTGATGGATCTTGTAGAACACGAACACTATCATCGGTATCAGCGCAGCACGATCTACGCGCCCGGTCGGAATGCTAAGCGTGTCCAATCGTAATGACGCGGTCCTGCCGAGAACTTCATCGACGCGATCACGATCGCCACTATCCCTGTCATAAACGAGCCGAAAAGGCTGACGTTGGCGTAGAACTTCCATCCCGGATGCTTCAGCTTTCGTCTGCCGCAGGCTCATGCTGAACTGCGACAGTGTGAACGATATGAAGACGCCCACCGCGTAGAGCGGAATCAGCGCGTGGGTATCGCCCTTGAAAGCAACGATCAACACCGCCGCCAGGCCGCTCAGCGCCAGGATTCCGTTCGAGAACACCAGCCGGTCGCCGATGCCCGTCAACTGCCGCGGCGCGAACCTGTCCCGTGCCAGGATCGAGCTGAGGCTCGGGAAAGTCCTGAAAGCCGTGTTCGCCGCCAGTATCAGGATCAGCGCGGTCGCGCCTTGTATCACATAGTAGAACCACCCTCGCCCGAACACGCCTCTCGCTATCTGCGAGACACTGTCTCCGGCGTAACCTTCTTTGCAGCCTCTCCGGCAAACTCGGATGGGCATGCGTGATAAGCATTCGCCAGCAGCGTAGATCCCCATGAAACAGGAATCCCAGAACGACCGCCATATAGACCAGCGTCGCCGCCGCGTTGCGTGACTCCGGCGGCTTGAACGCTGGGATGCCGTCGGCGACCGCCTCTGTTCCGGTCATCGCGACGCATCCTCCCGCGAACGCGCGCAGTATCAGGAACCAGAAAGCCGCCCCCAGGATTGGCGCTGTCCGGACGGGAACGCGGAGGCCTTGGTTGACCGGATAATATTCGCCGGTCCGCCGAAGAACACTGCGCTGATCCACTTATACAACCCGACGCCGATCATCGTCGCAATGCACGCCACGAAGGCGTAGGTCGGCACCGCGAACACCGCGCCCGATTCGCGCAGCCCGCGCATATTCATCAGCGCGACCAGCGCCACGGCCGCGACTCCCAGCAGCACCCGGTCCGGCTCCAGGCTCGGCACCGCCGAAATGATCGCCGCCATCCCCGCCGCTACGCTAACCGCCACAGTCAACACATAGTCCGTCAGCAGCGACGCGGCCGCGAACAGCCCCGGAATCGTGCCCAGATTCTCCTTGGTGACTATGTAACTCCCGCCGCCCTGCGGATAGGAGTAGATCGTCAGCCTGTAGGAGATCACCACGATCCCCAGCAGGACCACAATCGCCGCGGTGATGGGAATGGCCAGCTTCCAGGCAATGGCCCCGCCGCCGACCAGCGCGAACGCGAGCAGGATTTCCTCGGTCGCGTATGCGTTCGACGACAGCGCGTCCGACGCGAACACCGGCAGCGCCAGGAACTTCGACAATCGCTCGTGTTTCTGCCGCGAGCTTGGCAGCGGTCTGCCGAACAGTATTCGTCTGATGACTGCAAACAAGAGGTCCCTCCAGACCGCGCCGCGCGAACAAGGCTCGCGCGCCGGCCCCTCACTAGTCTACACACACTCACGCCAACCGCGCAAGTTCGCCCCATTGATGGGTGCTGTCTGTTCGGTTCCGGGGTGAGTACACCGTAAGTGCTGAGTAGGCCCGGTCTGTGGGCCGTATCGAAGCACGGCCCACGGAGCCTACTCCTCCAGATAATACCGCACGTTGGTGAACACGATCCCCCGCCTCATCATCAGCGCGATCTTCAGCATCAGCGCCGACTGGTTGTGCAGCAGCCTGTGCCACCACTTCCTGGGCACGATCTCCGGCAGCACCACCGTTACCACATAGTCCGGCCGTTCCTTCTTGACCTCCTCGAGATACCTTATCACCGGCCCGAGCATCGACCGATAGGGCGATTCGAGTATCACAAGCGGCACTCCCAGCCCGAACTCCTCCCACCGGTCCCGCGATGATCCGCGTCTCCATGGGATCGATCTCCACGAACAGCGCCCGGCAGTCGTGAGAAAGCGTCCGAGCGTACTCCAGCGCGGGCAGGATCCCCGCGTGGATGCTGGATGTCAGCACAATCGCGGTCGAGCGCACCGGCGGAGGCGCCTGGAACGTCTCCTTGCTCAACCGCAGTTGATTGCCCATCGTGATGTAGTGCCTGTTGATCTTGTAGAAGACAACGACCAGAGCGGGAATCAGTATGAGCACGAAATACGCGCCGGTCGGCACGTTGGCGCGGCCGATGTGGATCACCGGCCCCTCCGTCAGCTTCACCACCGCCGTCACGCAGGCAACTATCAGCGTCACCGTTCCGCCGAAGAAGCTCACCACCGCGTGCAGCCGCCAGCCCGCGTGCCTCAGCCTCAAGTGCCTGATGCCCATTCCGATCTGCGAGAGTGTGAACGTGATGAAGACGCCCACGGCGTACAACGGGATCAGCGCGCTGGTGTCGCCGCCAAAGACGTAGATCAGGCCTGCCGCCACAACGCTGAGCAGGATGATGCCGTTGGAAAACACCAGCTTGTCGCCGATGTTGGTCAACTGCCGCGGCGCAAATCTGTCACGGGCGAGTATCGAGCTGAGCCGCGGAAAGTCCTGAAAAGCCGTATTGGCCGCCAGGATCGAGAATGAGCGCCGTCGCTATCTGCACCGCATACCAGAACGCTCCCCTGCCGAAGATCGTTCGCGCAATCTGCGAGATCACCGTCTCGTGCACCGCGGGAAATACGTGATAGGCGTTGGCAAGATAGCTTACACCTACCACCGTGCTCGCCAGGATCGCCGCCATATAAGACATCGTCGCTGCGGCGTTCCGCGATTCCGGCGGCTTGAACGCGGGAACGCCGTTGGCTATCGCTTCGATACCGGTCAGAGCGACGCAGCCGCTCGAGAATGCCCGAAGCACCAGGAACGCTCCCAGCGTCTCGAGTCCGTGCAGATGCATTCCCCACTTTGCTTTCGCGAACGAGACCGCATACGCGCTGGGGTCCGCCACCACGTGGACGGCCTGCCCAGTAGCGACCTTGAACAGCCCCACCGCGAGCAGCGTATACAGCAGAATGACAAACGTGTAGGTGGGGCCAGCGAACAGCTTCCCGGACTCCCGCAAGCCCCGCAAGTTCATATACGCCACCGCGAACACCGCCAGCACGCCGATCACGGCCGCGTGCGGCGCCAGACCCTGATGCAGTGACACAATCGCAGCCACGCCCGCCGCGACGCTCACCGCCACTGTCAGCACGTAGTCAGTCAGCAGCGACGCCGCCGCGACAAGCCCGTAGAACGTCCCCAGGTTCTCCTTGGCGACGGTGTAGCCGCCCCCGCCCTGCGGATACGCGTGGATCGTCTGCCGGTAGGATATCGCGACTATCGCGATCAAACCCCCGATGCATATCGCTATCGGGAGTGACACACGCCACGCCACGGCGCCCACGACCACCAGCACCAGCAGAATTTCCTCGCTGGCGTATGCGACAGAAGACACTGCGTCCGATGAAAACACCGGCAGCGCCAGGAACTTGCTGAGCCTCTCGTGCTCCTGTCGTGAACTCGGAATGGGCGCCCCGAGCAGCAGCCGCCGCAAAAACGCGAACAAGCCCGTAGACCTCCAAAAAGAAACACCAGGACTACATCCCTGGTGGCCAACATAGTGTAGCACTCGCCAGCCCAACGGTCAACGGTAGGGAATAGGGAACAGGGAGTAGGGAGTAGAAGGGAACCGGACGCGTGGGCGGGCGCGGCGGGCGTCGGGGTGAGAGGCAGTCGAACGATCAGACCGGAGAGAGATCCGGCGTCCGTCGCCAGCATCGCCGCACGCAATGGCCCTTCCCTTCTATTCCCTATTCCCTACTCCCTATTCCCTCCAGTTTAGCCTCAGCCTTATGCAGGGTAGAACAGCATGGGAGCAATAAGATGACTATAAGCACGCACAAAAGGGTCTGGGGCACGGCGGTGAGTCTGTTTATCATCGTGATCGTGCTTCCGGCCGCGTTCTGGGCCGCCTGCATCGGCATCGACGCAGGTCTGGGCCTGTCGCGCGTGATCGTGGAGCCGTGGCCGTCGGTGCTGGGCGCGACGTGCGGGCTTATTGGTGTGTTCTGGGTCCTGTGGGCGTGGTCGTATCTGCTCTTCGTCGGCAAGGGGCTGCCTCTGGAGGTCTTCGGCCGCGCGCTGCATCCCACGCGTGGTACCTGGTGACCACAGGCCCCTACGCCTACACCCGCAACCCAATGGTCATCGGAGAACCTGTTCCTGCTGCTGGGGATCGCGTTCCTGCGAGGGACCTGGTCGGGGTTCATTCTGTTCCCGGTGGTAGCGTTCGTCTCGTGGCTCTACCTGTTGGTCTTCGAGGAGAGGGGCCTTGCGACCCGGTTCGGCGAGGACTACGAGCGCTACCGCACATGCGTACCGCTCCTGTTCCCGCGCTTCACGTCCTGTGACCACGTTCCCTGATCTGCTCGGCCAGATCGGGCATCGTCTTCGCCGCGTGCGCGAGCAGCCGCTTATACGACTTGCAGAAGTAGCTCGGAGCGGTGACCTCGCCGCCAAGCACGATCCGATGCTTCTGACACCCGCCCCAGCACTTCGGCAGAAACTTGCACTTAGCGCATTCCTTGCCCAACTCGCTCTTTGCCCGCGCGAACTCCTCCACCTTCGCCGACTCGATAATCTGCCCAAGCGGCGTCTCCATCATATTGCCCAGCCGCCACTTCGCAACCACGAAGAAATCGCACGCGAACACGTCCCCGTTGTGCTCCACGACCACGTAGCTCCCGCACCGCTCGCTGGTCGTGCACGTCCCGGGCGGCTCTCCAAGCTCCAGCAGCAGCAGGTCATCGAAATCGCGAATGGAGACGTTGGGGAAATCCTCGACCCATCTATCGAACACCCGCACCAGAAACTCGCCGTACTCCTCAGGGGTGATGCAGAACGACGCGGGCTCACCTTTCCCTCCAGGCTCGACGCACGGCACGAACTGCATGAAGTAGATCTCGTTCTGCGCGATGAAGTCGTAGACCACCTCGGGCTCCTTGACGTTGTGGTCATTGAGCAGTGTCAGGACGTTATACTCGACGCCGTGATCGCGCATGGCCCTGGCCGCGGCCATCACGCGATCGAAAGTGCCCTTGCCGGCTGCATCTTTGCGATAGATGTCGTGCAGCCGCTTGGGACCGTCCAACGAAAGCCCGACCAGGAACCGATACTCTGCCAGAAACCGCGCCCACTGCGCGTCGAGCAGCACGCCGTTGGTCTGCAGCGCGTTGGCGACACTCGTGCCGGGCGGCCCGTATTGGATCTCGAGCTCGACCGCGCGCTTGAAGAAATCCAGTCCCATCAGCGTCGGCTCGCCGCCCTGCCAACTGAAGGTATGAATGCCCGCCCGCATGCACTCCCGAATGAGCGTCTCAAGCACCTTATCGCTCATCCGGTGAACCTTGCCCTTGGTCGCGTTGAACATCCCCGCCTTCTGCCGATAGAAGCAGTAGTTGCAGCGGAGGTTGCAGTCAGGCCCGGTGGGTTTTATGAGTACTGAATTTACCATAGCTGTGATAGTTGCCGTAAGTGCTGAGTAGTCGAAGGACGGGCCGTATCGAAGCGCGTCCGCGCCGACCGCCTCTGCGCTAAGGCGCAGGCTTGGCGACGCCCGGTCGGTCGCCGCCGTCCGCGCCGACGTAGACGGTCACCCGGACCGTTCTCGCGCCCGCCACTCTCGCCCCGCGCGGTACCCGCAGCGCCACGTCGCGGGTGATGGTCGCGTCCACGCCTTCCAGCGATATCGTTCTCCGTCTCGACCGCGCCTATTGCGCTCAGCGTGCTCGGCTTGCCTTCCAGGGTCACTGAGGAGGGGTTTACGGTGTATCTGATCACCCTGAGCGGGAATTTGGGTTCGCCTTCGAACACGGGGCTGACCATCGCCGCGCGCGTTGCCGGCGCCTCGACCATTTCCAGCTTGGCCTTCACCTTTGCCGGACGCACCTTCACCTCCGCGACGGCGTTGCCCTTGGCGTCAACGGCGGTCACTTCATAGTAGTCCTCAGTCGAGGACCCGACGGCATCCTCCGAGACCTCCAGTATTGCCTTCGAAACCTTGGCAAGCTGCGACACCCTGCCCGACACGTCCACCGCCCCCGGCGTCAGCATGGGACTGGAGTATGAGTAACCCAGCGGAGGCTGCGAGGTGAAGCGCACCTCTACGGGCATCCGCCGCGCCTCCACCGCCTCCACCTGCACGGCGGCGTTGTCCGGCTTGACGGAAACGTTCAGGTCGCTCTCGACCGAGTGCGGCACGCGCACCGTCACCGGCACGTTGGTCTTCACGATCTTCCGGTCCATCTGCAGCGCGCCCAGATCGATGCTCGCCTCGATGTCATCTCTGGACACGGTATCGACCACGGTCTTGAGCCCTTCGATGGTCACGACCACCTTCGGGGTCAGCAGCTCGGCCGCACGCCCCGGCGCCACGCTTACCACCCGGACCGGCACGGCAAACGTCTGGTGCGACTGCGGGTTGCGCTGCAGGTTGGCATAGAACCACAGTATGAGAGCGACCAGCACCGCCAGTGCCTTGTAACGCCAGTTATGCCTGATCATCTTCGCTTGATCCTGGCCTTTCGCAGCGTGCCATCGACCTTGCGGGCGAACTTGGCCCTGGAGTTGCGGTCATCGAGGGTGCCGGCCACGCTTCTCAGCCACTGCGCCAGCGTCTCGTCATCGAGCCCGCGGTGCAGCTTACCCTCGACCGCCAGCGAAATCGTGCCGGTTTCCTCGGACACGACCACCACGGCCGCGTCGCTTTCCTCGGCGACACCGAGCGCGGCCTTATGACGAGTATGTATCATCGTGCCCACGTGCGCGCTTTCGCTCAGGGGCAGCGTGCATCCGGCGGCGAGTATACGTGAGCCGCGGATGATGACGGCCCCGTCGTGCAGCGGGCTGCCGGGATTGAATAGCGACCCCATCAACTCCTCGCTGACCGTGGCGTTGAGCCGGGTGCCGGTCGAAGCGAGGTCATCGAGCGGGCTTTCGCGTTCGATCACGATCAGCGCGCCGATCTGCCGTTCGGACATCTTCGACGCGGTGCGGGTGATGACCTGGATCAGCGAGGTCACTTCGCCGGTCGGCATCGCTGCCAGTCCGCGACCCCACCCCGCCACGCTGCCCATGTTCTCCAGCATCTGCCTCAGCTCCGGCTGGAACAGGACGACTATGGCCACGGGCAGCACGTATAGAAACGCTCTGAGCAGGAAGTTCAGGGTGTGAAGTTGCAGGACGTCCGTGAGTCCCATGAGCACGAAGAAAACCGCCAGGCCCCACAGGATCTGCCAGGCGGGCCTGCGTTTAGACAGCATGATGACCCAGTAGACGACCAGCGCGACGAGGGCAATGTCTGCGATGGTGGCAAGATAAGTCGTCCACCCCGCGTTATGGAGGCTTCTGAGGAAGGTTGACAGGAAGCTCAATTTCGTGTCCGATCGATGTGTACGCTTTGACCGCCTTCACTGCAAAGTATAGCATTCCCACTCCCCCACGGTCAAGCAAGCTTCGAGGTTCGTGTCCTTCGTCTGGGAATCTGTCACCCCCTAATTCCTCTGAGAAAATGTCACCCCCCCCTTGTCTGCCCGCTGGGTTGGGTGACATGATCTGATGCATGAGCAGGGAGACAATAGGGTTGACTAAGAAAGAGAACCGCCGGGCGGTGGTGCTGGCGACGACCGGCCTCGGGGGACGGACTAACGCACAGGTTGCTCAGGCCTTGGGCCTGAGCATACGCCAGGTACAGCGGCTCAAGAAGAGATTGAGGGCCGAAGGCCCGACCGGGCTGGCCCACGGCAGCAGAGGCACGACGGCGAGCCATGCTCTGCCGGAGGATCTGGCCGAGCAGGTCGTGAGTCTCTACAAGGGCAAGTATGCCGGCTTCAACTTCAGCCACTTCCATGAGAAGCTGACTGAGGTGGAAGGTCTACAGCTATGCCCGTCGTCGGTGGATCGCATTCTCAAGGTTGCGGGATACGCGAGCCCAAAGACGCGCAGACCGCCCAAGCACCGCTCTCGCCGCCAACGGAGGAACCACGAGGGAGCGATGCTACAGCTCGACGGCAGCCCCCACGACTGGCTGGAGGGCAGAGGCCCCAGGATGTGCCTTGTAGGCGCCATAGACGACGCCACAAGCAAGGTGGTGGGAGCTCTGTTCCGAGGCCACGAGGATTCCCAAGGCTACTTCTTGCTGATGCGAAAGGTGGCCAGCAAGTATGGGATTCCCGAGACCGTATACCGCGATCGTCACGGCATCTTTGAGCGAGACGCCGCCGAGCCCGATACGCTGCTCGAAGAGCTTGATGGAAAACGTGCGCCGACGCAGTTCGGCCGGCTGATGGAAGAGCTGGGTGTGCGTCAGATCGCTGCCCATTCTCCTCAGGCCAAGGGCCGAGTCGAGCGACTGTGGGGCACGTTTCAGGACCGACTTGTAAGCGAACTGAGGCTGGCCAAGGCCTCCAACATGGAGCAAGCCACCGAAGTGCTCGATAGAGTCGTGACCGACCACAACAGACGCTTCTCTCGCAAGGCTGGCGACCCCGAGAGCGTATGGCGAAAGCTCGGTACGTCGCTGGACTGGGACTCCGCCTTCTGCTTCAAATACAGGCGCACCGTGGCTAAGGACAACACCATCTCGCTGTTTGGCACGATCCTGCGTATCCCGCCGGGTCCTGCCAGCAGAAGCTACTCAGGATGCCTCGTCGAAGTCCAGCAGAGGTTCGACGGCAGCCTGAAGGTCTTCTACAAGGGTATCTGCATCGCCAGGACAAACCCTCCGGTCATCCCGCCCGCCGCGATCCGGGTCCAGGCCATCAACGGCCGCTACGTTGAGGAATGCCAATGGACTGCGCCAAAGAGCTACCCGCAGAAGCAGGAAACCACTGTCATAGAAACTAAGCCTAAGACCATCTCCAAGCCAGCGGCCAATCACCCCTGGAGAAGACCAGCCGTGACAAAATCCCAGACGAGTTAGGGGTGACATAATCTCAGACGAACGACAGCAAGCTTCGAGGTTCGAAGTCGGATGTTCGAACATCGAACCTCGGACCTCGAACCTCGATTCTTGGAGGCTGTTCAGGATTCTCTGGCTTGCTGACACTTTGTTTCTACATATCTGTTACGACGCCGGAACGAGGATTGTTCCGTGCTCGTAACTATGATATAGGGCAAGCACAAGGCTATCCCTTCGTCTAATAAAGAGGAGATCGAGGCCGCGATGTCGAACACCCAGTATCGGACTTCGGACTTCGGACTTCGAATGGAGGCATTGCTATGAGCGCGCAGGTTAAGTTGACAATCGTTGCGATGATGCTGGTCGTCGCTTTAGTAGTCTCGATGGGCCCTGTCAGTCAGGCCGGGCTGCTTGGCGACATTGTCAAAGTCGGTGGAATCGGCCTGGTGGTGGACAAGTTCGGTCCGCAGATCAACTCGTTCATCAACAAGCTCACCGCCAACAAGAACCTCGGCACCGACGAAGCCACGGCGGTCGTCCCGATCATCACGTTGGGCAGCGGCGGCTACATCGGCGCGGTCCAGGTCATAGGGACCAAGGAGAATGTGGCCAAGTGCAAGGCGGTCGTCCAGATCGAGGGCAACGCGGTCTTCGGCAGTAACATTCGGGCCAAGGCCCTTGTCCCGGTAGGGAGCAAGACCACCAGCAACATCAAGAGGATCTACGGCGTCGGAGTCAGCGCCATAATCGACATCAGAATCTGACAGTTGCTATTGACTATTGACTATTGACTATTGGCCGTTTCCGAGCCTGGTCGGCGGTACCGCTACGGCTCAGCGCAGGATCGGAAATAGCAATAGTCAATAATCAATAATCAATAATCAATAGTCAATAGTCAATCTCTCTCCCTCAGCCACTTCACTATCCGCACCCGATTGCCGGGGCAGTTGGACGCAAACTCCACCACGTCCATCGCCTGCCGCATCAGGTAGATTCCCATGCCATGGTCTTTGAGCTTGCGGGGGTCGGGTTCCGGGGTGTCGCCGGGATTGAACGGCTGCCCTTCGTCCTCGACTTCGATCACAACCGCCGCCGAGCACGTCATGCACCGCACTATGATCTTGTTCGATCCCTTGACGGGCGACCCGTGCCTGTAGGCGTTCGACAGCGCCTCGCCGACCGCGATCTTGATATCGCACAGCGTCTCATCCTGGGCGCCGGCTTCCTCGGCGGCAACGGTAACCCTGTCGCGCAGCACGTGTATCAACGCCGCGTCGCTGGCCGCGACGTGCTCCCAGGTCTTCCAAGTCGTCGGCCCAAGGCATACGCCTCCCCGACCCACGGCCGCCGCGATCTGAGGATCGGGCAGGCCGAGCAGCCGGCCCAACCCGCTGATCTGCACGATCCGCGCCACGCAGTCCGACATCCTGTCCAGCCGGAAGTGCACCTCCGCCTGCCGGCACGTATCCGCCGCCGCCAGCAGTGCGCGCAGGCCGCTGCTGTCGATCGTATTCACGTTTCCGATCTCGACCACGATCTCCGAGGGCGACCGGGCAAGGAGATACTCCACCGCCGCCACCACCTCGTGGGCGCACTCGTAGCACAGGTCACGCTCGATGCGCAGCGTCAACGACTGTCTGTCGTCAGTCCTCGCCTCTTCTTCGAGTTCGGGAAGAGATACTGCGTTGTCCAACCTAGTAACCTCCAGCGTCGGAAGTCGTTGCCGGTGTTTCGGGATCTATACGCAGTGGAGATCGCGAAACATCCGCGCTGCCGAATGACACCGCCAGCAGCGCTATGTCGTCCCTTCGGGACGGGTCCAGGTCCCTGCTCAACTGCTCGATGAGCCGATCCACCAATTCCGCGCCGCGGCACCGGCCCGCCTCAAACACCATCGCGTGCAGGCCCTCGATCTCCAGTCGGATGCCGCCCTTCACGGCGTCGGTCACACCGTCCGTATAGAGCAGAAGCACGTCACCGGGCTTTGCCCTGATGCTCTGCGTCTGATAATCGCACGCCGGCCCTGCCCCCAGAGGAATGCCGGTGCTTGCCAGGCGTGTATGCATGTTCGCATTCTCCGTCACCAGCAGAGCGGGCGGATGGCCGGCGCTCGCGAACGTGATCGTGTTCGTTGCCGGATCGATCACCGCATAGAACGCGGTCACGAAGAAGTCGTAGTGGAAGCAGTGGTTGATGGCGTTATTGAGCTCGCCCAATACACGCGCCGGGTCGTCCGGATCGGCGTAGGCCAGGGCCTTGAGCATATACTTGCATGCAGCAAGGTGCATCGCCGCCTCGAGGCCCTTGCCCGATACGTCCGCTATCGCGACCGCGACCTTCCCGTTGGGCAGAGGAGTCACGTCGTAGAAATCCCCGCCCACTATCGCCTCGTCCAGCGCCGGTATGTAGCGGCCCGCGAATTCCAGCCCGCCGAACTTCTCCGGCGCCTCCGAGACCAGGCTCCTCTGCAGCCGTTCGGCGATGTTGGCTTCCGTCGAATACAGCTTCGCGTTGCGCACCACAACCGCCGCGTGCAGCGCTATGGACATCGCCAACTGGATGTCTTTGCTGGCTGAACTCCCGTGGACTCGTGCAGTAAAGCGAAATCACGCCTATCGCCTCGTCACCCACCATCAGCGGCGCGCTCAAGATCCCCCTCAGACCCGCGTTCGTACACAATCTCCTTGTCAGCTCATCGTCGCTGGCCACCGCGTCGTAGACTGCGACGCATCTCTTGTTCGCGAATGCGCTCCCTGTAATCGACTGTCCCGGCTTCAGGCTCACATAACTCAAGTCTTTCCTGCGCTGCATCGCCGCAGAAAGACGACCTCACCGCCAGGTTTCCCTCGCGGTCCGGCAGGTAGATCACACACTCATCGGTGTTCAGCGCGCCGGCTGTGGCCTTCGCAAGGGCCGCCAGGGCCTCGTCGAGATTGAGAGAACGGGAGATGGCGTCGGTGACTCGCATGACTGCCGATACGTGCTCCACCGAGTCCTCCAGCGCCTCCGAATACTTCTCGGTACGGCCGTGAGCCTCCGCGTTGGCAAACGCCGCCGCCGCATGGATCCCGAACGCCCGCAGCACATCCGCCCGCAGGCTTCCCATGAGCAGCTCATCGCGGGCTAGGTCGGCGCTGAACCGCGCCACTATCGCCCCGAGCGTGTGGGCCCCACTCACCAGAGGCGTCCCCACCAGCAGCGCCTCGCTGCCGTTTGTGCGAGGGGAGTTCTGCTCGGCCACCACCAGGTACCCGCCGGAGTCGGCCGAGTGCGCGGCCAGCCGCTTCCAATCGGCCCCCTGACGCTCGCCGCATCGGCCTGCGACCCGCACCCCGCCCTCAACCGCATCCTTCCGGAACACTGCCGCGTCGCTGGCGCCGAGGTGGGCGCAGACCGCGCTGGCGATCGCTTTGCCGCATTCGCCCGCGTCTAGCGATGCCGATGCCACCCTTGCCGCCTCCACCATTCCCGCCAGCATCTCCGCTTGCTCCTTTTGAGTCTCCTCGTGCCGCAGTAGGCTCTCACCCAGTGCGTTGAAAGAGTCCGCGAGCGACTCCAGCTCATCGCCGGACCGAACCATGATCTTGCGCCGGTAGTCTCCGACCGCCAGCGCCTTCGCGCCCCGCGCAAGCCTGCGCACGGAGCGCACCGTCCGGTTCCCCACTACAAACGCAACCCCCAGCGCCAGCATCCCCGCCGCGGCGGATAGGGTCAGGTTCACCTGGGCGCGTCTGGATTCCCTCTGAGCCGCGCCCGCCATGTAGGCCAGCGCGGCATCCCATTCCGCTCCGCCGCCCGGCGCCGCCAGAGCATGCTCGAACCAGGCGCGCTGAGTCTCCACGCGCCTCAAGTCCGAGACTGCATCCATTACTTGCACCGACAGTATCGCCGCCACGGCGATCAGAAAAGTCAGCGCCAGCTTTGACCTAATGCTCCTGGGCCCTATACGCAACCCGCTCGCTCTCCAGGTTCGTGATCTATCCTTGACCGCCCACCAACTGAGCGCGAAATGCGTTCAGATGAGCTTTACCCGTTTTCCGCCCAGCTCAACCATTAGCAAGCATACTCTATGATGTTGTATTCGAGGGCAGCTTCGCCGGCTGATGGCTCTCTTCCCCGTTTGCTTTCGGATGCGAATCGGGGCGTGGTATAATATATCAGGCGCGGGCTGGCCCTCTTCCTGCCCTTTGCCTTGGCGAGATGGCCTGGCGCCGGAGGATGAAAGTTGAATCGGTATCTAAAGAACTTCGTAGCTATCGCGTTCATAGTGCTGCTGGTTATGCTCCTTACGCGTTCGAATCCGTGGAGCATGATGAACAAAGGACCGAAGACCGTTGACGCGTCCGTCGCCGTGACGATGATCAAAAAGGACGAGGTCAAGAGCGGCTCGATCATGGGCGATCAGTTCAACTTCGAAGACAAGAAAAACGCCAAATACGAAGCGACCATCGCGCCCGCGGGCGACCAGCGCGACTTCATAAAGCTGCTTGACGAGCACAACGTCACCTACAAGTTCGACAAGAGCCCGTTTTCGAGCCCGATCGTCGGCACGCTGATCTCGATCGTCCTGCCGCTGGGGTTTCTGGTCGTGCTGTGGATGCTGTTCATGAGGCAGGCGCAGGCCGGCAACAACCAGGCGATGAGCTTCGGCCGCAGTCGCGCGAAACGGCTCAATGAGAACGTGCCGAAGGTCACCTTCGAGGACGTGGCGGGCGTTGACGAGGCCAAGCAGGAGCTCGAGGAAGTCGTCGAGTTCCTGCAAGAACGCCAAGAAGTTCGTCGCGCTCGGAGCGAAGATTCCCAAGGGCGTGCTGCTTCTGGGACCTCCCGGCTGCGGCAAGACGCTGCTCGCGCGCGCAATCGCGGGCGAGGCCGGAGTGCCGTTCTTCCACATCAGCGGATCGGACTTCGTCGAGATGTTCGTGGGCGTGGGCGCGTCGCGCGTTAGGGACCTGTTCGACACGGCGAAGGCCAACCGTCCCGCGCCTGATCTTCATCGACGAGATCGACGCCGTCGGCCGCCAGCGCGGAGCGGGTCTGGGCGGCGGTCATGACGAGCGCGAGCAGACCCTCAACCAGCTTCTTGTCGAGATGGACGGTTTCGACCCGAACGCGGGCGTCATTCTCATCGCCGCGACCAACCGGCCCGACGTGCTCGATCCCGCGCTGCTGAGGCCGGGCAGGTTCGACCGCCGCGTCGTGGTCGATAACCCCGACGCGCACGGCCGCGAGGCGATCCTGAACGTGCACCTGCGCGGCAAGCCGCTGGCGGATGACGTCAACGTCGAATCGCTGGCCCGCAGGACTCCGGGCTTCTCGCGGCGCTGATCTGGCCAACCTCGTCAACGAGGCCGCGCTGCTTGCCGCGAGACGCGACCAGACAAAGATGTTCATGGCCGACTTCGAGGACTCCATCGACCGCGTGATCGCCGGCCCGGAGCGCAAGAGCCGGATCATCAGCGAAAAAGAAAAGGAAATGGTCGCCTATCACGAGGTCGGGCACGCCATTGTCGGCGAGCTGCTGCCCAACTGCGACCCGGTGCATAAGGTCTCGATCCTGCCGCGAGGCATGGCGCTTGGCTACACGATGAGCCTGCCCACGCAGGACAAGTATCTGACCACCAAGAGCGAGCTGCTGGACCGCATCGCGGGCCTGACCGGCGGGCGCGTGGCCGAGCAGATGGTATTCGGCGAGATTTCCACCGGCGCCGGCAACGACCTCGAACGCGCGACCGAACTGGTTCGCGCGATGGTCTGCGAATACGGCATGAGCGAGGCAATCGGCCCGCTCACCGTCGGCAAGCGCCACGGCAATCCGTTCCTGGGCCGCGACATGATGGAGGACCGCAACTACTCCGAGCAGATAGCCGAGGCTATCGACAAGGAGATTCGCGCGATCATGGACGCGGGCTTACGAGCGCGCCAAGGCGATCCTGACTGAGAACCGCGCCAAGATGGACGCGATCGTCAAGGTGCTGCTCGAAAAGGAGACGCTGGAGCGCGAGGAGTTCGAGGCGCTGATGGAGGGCGCGACAATCGAATCGGCCTCCCAATCCGCCTCACCCGCCCCCACGGCGACCGATTCAGCCGAATCGGTACCCGCCGACGCCCAGCCGGACACCGAACCCGGCGCCCAAAAGAACCCCCGCCTCGAACCCGGCGTAGCCTAACCTACCCCCTCCCCGCTGCGGGGAGGGTTGGGGTGGGGTCCTTCCCCTCCAACTTCCAACTTCCAACCTCCAACCTCCAACCCCGCTGCGGGGAGGGTTAGGGTGGGGTCCTTCCCCTCCAACTTCCAACCTCCAACCTCCAACCCCGCTGCGGGGAGGGTTGGGGTGGGGTCCTTCCCCTCCAACCTCCGACCTCCAACCGGCAGGTATCTCGCCTCTTCGCGTCGAACAATCAGCTAAGGAGCGCGCCGATGCCCAACAAACAGATATCCGACGACCGCAAAGCCGCCTACTACATTGGAATGATCCTGACCGGGATCGGGCTGATTATGTTCCTGTCGGTGTTCGTGACGTTCTTCTCCTTCTTCGGCAACCCGACCGTTGGCGGCAATCCCGGCGGGCTGATCGCGTCGTTCGGCATCCGAGCGGTTGGCGGGATGGTGCTGATGATTGTGGGCGGTGTGCTGCGCGGCCTTGGCGTACGCGGCCTTGCCGGCTCCGGCGTGATCCTCGACCCCGAGAAGGCCCGCGAGGACCTCGAACCCTGGACCCGCATGGCAGGAGGCATGGTCAAGGACGCCGTCGACGAGGCGGGCGTCAACCTCGGCAAGGCGCTCAACCACGATGGATCTCACGACGACGACATGCCCTTCGACGAGAAGCTCCGCCGCCTCGCCAAGCTCCATGAGGAAGGCATCCTCTCCGACGAAGAATACGCGGCCGAGAAGCAGAAGATCCTCGATGAGCAGTAAGATCACCAGGCGGCAGTTCATCACGGGCACGCTGGCGACCGGCGCGGCGCTCTACTCGCCCGCCCTGCTCGCCGACTCCGGCCGCAAGCTCAGCTCGATGACTCAGCGCGTCGAGATCGGCCGCACCGGCATCGAGGTCTCCTATCTCGGCCTCGGCACCGGCACCGTCGGCTCGAACAAGCAGTCGAACCAGACCCGCCTCGGCACGGTCAAGTTCGCGCGAATGATCCGCCACGCGTATGATTCCGGCGTCAACTACTTCGACTGCGCCGACTACTACGGCTCCCACCAATACCTCCGCGCATCCCTCAAAGGCATCCCGCGCGAGAGCTACGTCATCGAGTCCAAGATCTGGTTCCGCACGTCCAAGGACGCCCAGGCCGACCTCGACCGCTTCCTTGTCGAGCTTGCCACGGACTACATCGACATACTCTACCTGCATTGCGTGACGAATACGAACTGGTCAACCGACCTGCGCCCGATGCAGGACGTGCTCGAATCCGCCAAGCAGCGCAAGGTCATCCGCGCGCACGGCATCTCGATCCACAGCCTGGACGTGCTCAAAGGCGCGGCGGAGAACCCGTGGGTAGACAACGTGCTGGCGCGGATCAACCCCGCCGGCGTCAACATGGACGCCAAACCCGCCGAGGTCGTCCCCGCGCTTCGCAAACTCCACGCCGCCGGCAAGGGCATCACCGGTATCAAGATCCTTGGCGAAGGCAAGATCGCCGACCGCCGCGAGGAATCCCTGCGCTACGTCCTCGGCCTCGACTGCGTGGACGCCATCGTCATCGGCTTCGAATCCCCCGCCCAGATCGACGAGATCATCAGCATGGGCAACAAGGCGCTGGCTGAGCGATAGCAGCGCGATTCGCGCGCCTACCTTATCCTGAACACTTTCCCCTTCGGCGCGAACGGCAGGCTGCGGCCCTCCGGCAGCAGTATACCGTGCTCGCGGCGTATCCGCAGACGATCACACATGCCGTCCGTGATGATGAGAATGGGGCCGTCCTTGGGGAAGTCCTCGGCCTTTTCCAGCAGATCGATGCCCGGCTGCAGCACGGTCCCGCCGCGCCCCTTCACCTTGACACGCCCCGCGATGTCCCTCGGGAGGCATGTATCCCTGGTCGTAGGCTGCTGCGTCGCAGAAGACCACCCGCGCCATGGGCACGTCGCGCGAGACCGCGTAACTGGCGATCGCTCCGAGCGCCTTCCCGAGAGTCGCGCGGTCCATCGAGCCGGAAGTGTCGAGCACGACGCCGAACGTCCTGCCGTCCTGCGCTCCCTCCGCTGGCACGTAGCGCGGCCGGGGAATGTCCGGCGTAGCCGACTGTCTCCGACTGGGCCGCGCGTATGAACGCCTCGTCTCGATAGGACTGAAGTGGTCGTCGAACCACTCCGCCAACTCGACGTCCCACCGTATCGGCGGCTGGCTGAGCGTCCGTATCTCCTCGACCAGCCCTGCGGGCAGATAGCCGCGGCACTCGTCCTGATGATAGACAAGCCCCTGGCCGATGCACCGCCGGTACAGCTCGTCAAGCGTAAGGCCATCCCCTCTGGCCCACCAATCGGGCTTCCCGCGCTGCAGGATGTCGGGGCGGCCGGGGCCGGCCAGCGTGCACAGCTTTCTGCAGCGCCGCAGATCAGTGACGATCCGGTCATATATGGTCTCGGCGGACTCCCCCTTCAGGTCGGGGTCGTACAACGCTCCTACCTTGGGCAGCTCGCCAAGCCCCATTTCGACGAGCCAGCCGTTGATCACGTAGTCGCAGGCAACGTTCCAGATGAACGGATCTCGGCCGCGCCGCCTGGCATCGTGCCGCAGACCGACGTGAAGAAGCTCGTGGGCCACGACGAATCTCGCCTCACCGTCGTCGAGTCCCGCCGCGGGATTGACGAAGATCTCCTTGCTCTCCGCGTCCACGGCCGCCGTGGAGATATCCAAACGAATGCACACCTGCGGATCTTCGACGATCTGGAAGTTCGCGGCCATCGCCCCCAGCAGCGGGTAGCTGTTGACTATCCAGTTGTGCGCCCTGCGCGCGGGGGTCATTGCGGCGCTGGCCACCCCCAGAGACGAATCATAGCCGGCCGCTACGCTCACGGCGCTGGCCACAGCGGCGGACAGGCCCACCCCGAAGCGCGCCTTCCAGTCTACATCGCGGTTCCAGAACGAGTCCGGCTCGAAGAACATATCGCGCGGTTGCGGCCCTGCTGTGCCCGCGCCGGCGATCTCGGGCGGTATGCCGCTCTCGCACAGCGCGTCGTAGAGCCTGTCCTCGCTGGCGGCCGCGAACTCAGGCTGGCTGTTGACGTCGGCGGGCGCCCGGCCCAGCTTGAGCTCTCTCAGGAAGCGAGCAACGAAGCAATCGCATGCCGTGTTCCACTCCTGCCGCTTTCGATCTCTCCGGAAATGGCCGAACCCGAGGTGGAGCATGCAGTGGGCCAGCACGTAGACCCACTCTTCCGGCTCGGCCCGTCGCGTCGGGTGCGTGTAGATCACGCCCGCACTGGACACTACCGCCCAGCCGTCGCCCGCGCCGCTCGATGACGGGATGTACCGGTATACGCGCGCGTGGGCGAGGACAGGCGCGAACATGGGGTGGACCTCCAGCATCCTGTACGCATCCCAAAAGTTGCGCTCCGCGATGTTCTCCTGGGACTTGCCCTTCTTTCGGCTACGAGGCATTGGGCTTCTCTGCGAGGCGAGGCAGATCGCGGATGATCTCGACAACGAACCAACCCGGCAGCGCGCTTTCGCCCTCGTGGTTCGCCACCACCATCTGCGCGATCTCCAGGCTGATGGATGCCAGGTCCTTGACCAGCGCCTTCCCTCGAATCGCCAGGTCCCTGCCGCTCGCGCTCAGCGCAGCCTGCTCCTCCGGCAGCTCCTTGACGAGCTGCGCGCGGAAGGACTGCGCGAGGAAGTACAGGACATCCCGGTCCTCGGGCTCGCGCGGCCAGCCTACCTCGCCCTTCATGATCGCCGCGAGGCGATATCTGCTGCGCACCTGCTTCAAGAACGCCCTGAACTGACCGGCGTGATTCGGCGACAGGCACCCGTATGCCAGCACCTCCAGCGTCTCCTCGCTGAGGTCCTCTCCGTAGGCGTGCAGGGCGTCGCTGAGCATGTGCCAGGATCGGGGGCTGGAAAAGCACTCCTCGTGCTTCGGAGGCTGGCTCCACAGGTGGTCAGGCCGCGTCTGTATATACTCGATCACCAGCGGATGAATACCATTGGCGAGCGCCCATTCGAGCCAGTCCCGATGCGACACCTTGAGGTGAACGTGCACCATTCGGTTCAGGAGCGCCGAGGACATCGGCCTTACGATGGCGCTGTCCTGCGCGCGGTTCCCGGCGCCGACGACGATCGATCCCTCCGGCAGGTAATACTCCCCGATCCGCCGCTCGTGTATCAGGCTGTAGAACGCCTTCTGGACTTCATGCGCAGCACGCGTTCAGCTCGTCCAGAAACAGGCAGTAGGGGTCCTTGCGGGCGATGGTGCGCGGCGGACAGAACCTGCTGGTCCCGTCGATGATCTGCGGAACGCCGATGATGTCCTCGGGCGCGAGCTGGCTGCCAAGCAGTGAGACGCAAGGCAGCCCAAGCTCTTCGGCGAACTGCGTCACCAGCGACGACTTGCCGGCCCCCGGCGGTCCCCAGATGAACACCGGGCGCACCAGAGCCACGTTGAGCAGGAACCCGGATAGCTGTTTCTGTGTAACGGTGTAGGCAGAGTTCATTGCGCGGTCCTCGCGTCAGTCACCGCACCAGTATATCACATCATTACCCCCGCCCTCGCGGCGACGTCCTACTCAGGAGCTCTGCATCGTATCGAAACAAGCTCGCCCACGCTGCCCAGCGGCGGATCGTCGGACAGATACCGCCCGAGCGCGACATCGACAAAACCTTCCTCCGCCAGAAGACCCGTCACGGCCTCCGCGTCGTTGAACCGCATCGGGTCCTCGTAGGCCTGTTTGCCGCGCAACTCCCCATCGATGTACAGCTCGTGGATCTGCAGGCCGGGTCGTTGATGTGTCTCGGGGTCGTAGCGGAAGATCTTGCGCGAGACGATGATGGTCTTGCCGTCATCGTAACGAACTCCACGACGCGCTCTGACCCGACGCCATCACGGCGGGATCGGGCGGGGTTTCGGTGTCGAAGAGCAGTGTTCCCCCCGGCAGGAGATGCCGTTTGATATTCCGCAGCGTAGCCCGCTGGTCTTCGACGGTATACAGCAGGTCGAACGAGCAGTCCGCGATGAAGATCAACCCGAACGCCGTTTCGATCTCGAATGTCTGCATGAACTGCTGATAGGTCTGTACGCCGAAGCCGGACCGCTCCTCTCTGAGCCGGCATCGCGCCAACATCTCGGGGGAACTGTCCACACCGCAGATGTCGTACCCAAGCTGCTTGATGGGGAACAGCAGCCGCCCGGTCCCGCACGCCAGCTCCAGGTTCGGCTCGTCTCTCCGCAGATACTTCCGCAGAAACTCGAGCTGCCCCTCATCCGGACCCGGCCGCCCCCGATCCATTGCCTCCGCCATCAATGCGCTGTAGTGCGAGTAGATCATATTCGCCTTCCTGCCTCTCTGGGAACCGCAGGTATTCCAGCTCCACTCCTCGAACTCATGATGAACCCAGACTGATGACTGACGACTGATGACTATGCCCGACAAACCCACACTTACAATACTCGGCGCGGGCGGTTGGGGTTCGTTCCTCACCGACTGCGCCCTTCGCAGCCCCGACTGGCAAATCGTCGCAATCGCCGACGCCGACCCCGAGGTGCTGCACAAGCTCCAGTCCGAGCGAGCGGTGCCGCAATCGAAGTGCTTCGCGAGCGCGGAGGCGGCCCTGGACGCAGTCACTCCCGACGCCGCCACGGTCTCGATCCCCAACCCCGCCCGCATGCCCTATCTGCTCCGTCTGCTCGAATCGGGCGCGAGCGTCGTCGCCGACAAGCCGCTCGCCCACACAATCGCCGACCTGCACGCCGTCCGGGCTGCGCTGCAAAACGGCGGCGGCACGCTCATGGTCGGGCAGAACTACCGCTTCGAACCCGACGTCCGCGCGATGCGTGAACTCATTGCCTCGCGAGTCTTCGGCGAGATCGAGCACATCAGCGTGAACTTCGCCATCGACGCCAGGTTCATCGCGAACCGCTTCTATCGCAACCTCGAGGGCGGCACTCTCGTGCTCGTCGAGATGTGCATCCACCACTTCGACATGCTGCGCTACCTGCTCGACTGCGAGCCCGAGACCATCTACGGCCGCACCTGGAGCACAACAGCCGGCTGGGTCAAAGGCGCCACCGCCGCCCACGCGCTCATGACCTTCGCCAACGGCGCCCGCGTCACCTACGACGCCGACTACTGCCACGCCAGACTCACCGACTGGGGCGCCGATTGGACGCTGTTTTTCGAGAACGCGACCGTCCGCTGGCATGCCCGCACCGACCAGCCACCAGAAATCCACTCACTGGACTCGAACGTCGATACCGCCGTCTGGCCCGCGCTGATCGCGAACTACCCCAAGCCGGAGAACGTCATGCAGCTCGTCTTCGACGAGTTCACATCAGCCTATCGCGACCGCCGCCAACCCGAGTGCGACTTCGCCGACAACACGCGCACCCTCGCCATCGCCCACGCCATAATCGAATCCTCAGCCACCGGCGAGGTCGTGACCTTTCCCGACTTCCTCAGACGTCACGATCTCTGAGTAGTCCACCGTCGGCAACCTGCATAGGAACCGCCCAGTCCTGAGTAGCGCGACAGCGCGTATCGAAGGGCGGCCAATGATGCACGGCCCTCCTAAGACCCCATCACACTCCCCACCAGCCCCGGCCGACTGTACCTCTCCGCGCACTCCGCCGTCGCGAAGAACTCCGCGCCCTTACGCCACAGCAGATAGCCTTCAGCGCCCGGCGAGCAGTCGTAATGTCCGGCGGGCGTGCAGGCCAGCCAATTCTCGCCCCCATCCAGCGCCGCCATCACCATCGCCTCCCGCGGCCCGCGCTTCTCGATCAGGTCCGCAACTCGCCACACCGCGATCAGCCCGTCCGACCGCGCCTCGAAAAGCAGCCTGCCTTCCTTGCCGAACATCACCGCATTCACGCAGCTCGACTGCCGCTTCACCGTCCGCAGCATTTCGCCGGTTGACGGGTCCCAGAGTACCACATGTCCGGTAACCGATCCCGAGGCGAGCAGCCGGCCGTCCGGGCTGAACGCCATACACAGCATTCGGTCTTTCTTGGGGCCGTCCAGCGTGCGAATGTGCTTGCCGGTCGCCGCGTCGAACAGCCGGATCTGGAACGCCGGTTCGTTGGCGCTTGACCACCGCCTCATCCCCGCCGCAAGCACGGTTCCATCCGGGCTGAGCGCGAGCGTCTCGAATCCGCGCTCATCATCGCCCCACGCGCCCACCAGCTCACCGCTATCGACGTTCCAGCACACAATCTGCCCTCTCTCGTAAGCGCCGTTCGGGGTTTCCTTGGTGCAGGGCGCGAACAGAAACGTGCCGTCCGGGCTGAATACCATGCCGTCCCCGATATACCAACCCTCCGGGTGCCTGATCTCGCGCAGCGTCGTCCATGACCCCGTGTCGGCTATCTCGACGCGCACGCCGGACTGCACTCTCGCCCGGGTGCCGCGGCAGATCGCGGCGATCTCGCCGCTCGGGCTGAACGTGACCCGGTGTATCCTGTCCGGCTTCTCCTCCAGGACGTAGTCCAGGCTCACGGTTCGCATATCGACTGCCGCCAGCCTCGAATGCGGCTTGTCGTCCTCGAACCGCAGCGCGACCACGGCCGCCCCGGCTCCCGACGGAAACGGCGAAACCGACGGAATCATGCCGCTCACTTCGGGCGTCATCGACAACTGCCCGGTCTCGCAGTCCCACACCTGCACCCGCGAGCCATATCCGCACGCGAGCATCTTCGAACCGTCTCCCGAGATCGCGGCCATCTCCAGCCAACTCGTACGCTGCGGCAGCGTCGCCTCGATCTTACCCGTACGCCAGTCCCAGATAGCCTGCCCTTCCGGCTGATCGGCAGGCGCGCGCGAGATCAGCCTGTCGCCGTCGGGCGCAACCGCGAGCGCATCCATCCTGCGTCCGTTCTCGATCCTGTTGAGCGCGCTTCCATCGCGCATATCCCAGCAGATAATGCCCCCGCCCAGGTCCGCCGACACCAGCACCGTCCCATCCGGGCTGAGCTCCATCGCCCCGACCCGCTCCGTGTGATCGGTCAGCCTATGCAGCAGCCGGCCCGTCGCCGTCTCCCACACCAGCACGTCGAACGGCGTGTCGCGATCCCACGACGAAGCCGCCATCAGCGACCCATCCGCCGAAATCGCCCGCCGCCACACGTAGCCCGCTATCCCGTCCAGCCGGCTCACAAACTCCCCGGTCCGGGCGTTCCATGCCTTAAGGTGCGCGTCGTCCATCCGTATCAGCGCCCCGCGATCGATGACCAGGTTCCCCTGCATCGTGACTAGCGTTGACAGATCGGCGCTTAGCGAGAGCGGGCTGCCATCGAGGTTCTCAACGCGCTGCACCACCTTCTTCGTCGCGAGGTCCCAGCACAGCAGACTGGCCCCCCTCCATGATTCCGACTCCACTCGGGGCGCCCACGTAGCCGTCCACAGCCGCTCGCCCTCGAACTGCATCGCCCCGCACCCCACCGGCACCGCGCAGACCTTCACTCCCCGCTCCACATCGTAGACCAGCGTATCACCTGGAACGCCATAGAACGCGAGCAGCCGCCCGTCGGCGCTGAAGCACATGGTTTCCGGCATGTGCGCGTCCGTAACGCGCATCTCCTGCCGTAGCGTCTCCATATCCCACACGATCAGGCTGCCCGCGTTGTCCGACGAAGCGAACCTCCGCCCATCCGGGCTAACCGCAATCCCGCACGCGCACCCGCTGTGCCCGAACTGCGGCACCAGGACCATCTTGGCTCTGTCACTCACCATCTCCGCCGCACCTCCTCCGCGCGTCGGCCGCGGCCCCACATAGCCCAGCAGCCGGCGCAACTGGTTCTTGGCTCGATGGATCCGCCCCTCGACGGTAGTCAGCGGAACGCCGGTCTTGTCCGCGATCTCGGTGTATTCGTAGCGGCCCCACAGGTGCAGGACCAGCGCCCGCCGGTTCTCGCGCGGCAGCGCAAGAAGCGCGTCTCGAAGCTCGACCGACTGCTCCATCCGCAGCACTTCCGCCAGCGGATCGGGCTCGTCCGAGGCCAGTCGAACCGCGTCGGCGTCCAGCGAGAGGCTGACATGTCCATTGCGCCGGCGCCACTGGTTGCAGGCGTTCACGGCGAGTTTGCACAGCCATGCCCCGAACGCATGCGGCTCGCGCAGGTCGGAAACACGCTCCCACGCCCGCACGAACACCTCCTGCGCAAGATCCTCGGCCTCCGCCGGCGCGATCCGCGACCGCGCGATCGCCAGCACCGCGCCGCGATAGGTCCCGGCCAGCTCCTCAAAAGCCGCCCGGTCCCCGCCCCGCGCCCTCTCGGCCAACCGCGCGCCCCGCTCGATTTGTTCGTTTGCGCTATCCATCGACTCTATAGATGGCGAATGGTGCCCCAAACTTACGAATTCCGCTCCAAAGAAAGCATAGCACAACCGGCGCTGCTGTACCCAGCATGGCAGGCAAGGTGGTATAATGAACAGGAAATGGGTCTGCGACTGCACATCGACGACGTGAGGTTGCGCGAGTTCTGCGCGCGTTGGAAGATAACCGAACTGGCCTTGTTCGGCTCGGCGGTTCGCGATGATTTCGGCCCGGACAGCGATGTCGACGTGATCGTGTCATTCGCCGCTGAGGCACGCTGGACGTTGTTTGACCACGTCCGGATGCGCGATGAGCTGACGGAAATGTTCGGACGCAGCGTCGATCTTCTCACACGTCGTGCAGTCGAGCGAAGCCCCAACTACCTCCGCCGCAGAGAGATCCTCGGCTCCGCGCAGGTGATCTATGGATCGTGATGCCGTAACTCTCTTGGATATTCTCTCGGCGGCGAAGCTGGCTCTGCAGTTCATCGACGGCATGGACGAGGCGCAGTTCATGGAGGACGCCAAAACTCAGGCCGCCGTCACAAGGCAGGTCGAGATCCTGGGCGAGGCGGCAAAACGCCTGTCCCTGACGTTCAAGGACAACCACCCCCAAATCGCTTGGCGCGACATCGCGGGCATGCGAGACATGCTCATTCACGTCTATGATAACGTGGACCTGGACGAGCTATGGTCCGTAACGCAGGTATCCATCCCGGAGCTCATCAAGTTCGTGGAACCGCTGGTGCCCCAGTAAGCTTCCGTTCTCAGTCTGCCGGTTGACACCTCCCAACCCTTCATATATACTCGCCTTACACCTCATCAATGGACGGGCGCGCATGTCGATCAGGCTCAGCACCGCCGACATAGTCATCATAATCGCATACCTTGCCGTCGTGGTCGCGCTCGGCACCTTCATGAAGCGCCGCGCCGCCAAAAGCATCGGCAGCTACTTTCTGGGCGAGAACCGCCTGCCGTGGTGGGCGCTGGCGATGTCGGGCAGCTCGTCGTATTTCGACATCACCGGCACCATGTGGATCGTCAGCCTGTTCGTCGTGATCGGCCTAAAGGGCTTCTGGGTCCAGTGGATCTGGGGGTTCGTCATCCCGGTCTTCTACATGGTCTACATGGGCAAGTGGATCAGGCGGTCGGGCGTCATGACCGGCTCCGAGTGGATGGAAACCCGCTTCGGCAAGGGCAAGGCCGGCGAGGCCGCGAGGGCCTCATACACGCTCTACGCCGTGCTCACGATTACCGCATTCCTCGCCTACGGCGCCACCGGCATGGGCAAGTTCGGCTCCGTCTACCTGCCCTTCAGCGACCACGTCTGCGCCGCGCTCATCATCGGCATCACGGGAATCTACGTCATCGCGGGCGGCTTCCATGGCGTGGTCATGGTCGAGATCTTCCAGACCATCGTCCTCAGCGCGGGCGCAATCCTTATCGCCTGCCTCGGCTTCACCCACGTATCGCACGCCGCGCTCGCCGCCAAAGTCGGCCCGGAGTGGGGCAGTCTTATCCCGAAATGGGACTTCGCCTATCTTGCGGGAACAGAGTATAAGCTCTTCGGCGCGCTGCTCATCATCTGGGTCATGAAGGGCCTGCTGCTGTCGCTATCCGGGCCGGAGCAGCTCTACGATTTCCAGCGGTTCCTGGCCGCGAAGAACCCCAAAGACGCCTCCAAGCTCGGCGCGCTGTGGGGGGTCATCCACACGGTGCGCTGGCCAATGGCAATGGCGCTGGCGGTGCTGGGCATCGTCGGGCTGGCCGGCGTCGGCGACCCGGAGAAGGTGCTGCCCTCGGTCATCCAGCAGATGCTGCCGGCCGGCGTGCGAGGCTTCGTCATCGCCGCGCTGCTATCGGGCTTCCTTGCGACGTTCAACTCCACGGTCAACGGCGGCGCGAGCTACATCGTCAAGGACATCTACAACAAATACCTCAACCCCAACGCCACCAACCGCCAGCTGATCCGCGCCAGCTACGTTTCCTCGGCGGGGCTTATCGCGCTCGGTGTCGCGATCGGGTTCGCGGCGACCTCGATCAACCAGATGTTCACCTGGATCATGGGCACGCTGGGCGCGGGGGTGCTTATGCCGAACGTGCTGCGCTGGTATTGGTGGCGTCTCAACGGCTGGGGCTACGCATCAGGCGCGGTCTCGGGCATGCTGCTGTCGCTGGTTCAGGCATTCGTGCCCTACTTCTCGACCCTGCCTTTGTATCTGACCTTCCCCGCCATCCTGCTGCTCGTGCTGGCCATCACCATTGCAGTGACCCTTGCCACCTCACCCACCGACCCCGAAACCCTCCGCAAGTTCTACACCGAGGTCCGCCCCTCCGGGTTCTGGAAGCCCGTCGCTGCGAACGCCCCCCGGCCGGAAGTCCGCAAGGGCCGGCCAATGCCCGCCCGCAGCCTCTCGAGCATCCTCATCGGCATCCCCTGGCTCATCTCGCTCTATCTGCTCCCGACCTACCTCGTCCTCCACCGCTTCTCCGAGGCCCTCTGGTCGCTGACCATCGTCGCCGCCGGCTCCCTGGCGCTGTACTTCACGTGGTACCGCGGGCTGGCGGAAGATGAGGGAATAGCGAACACGGAATAGGGAATAGAAGGAAATCGCCGAGGAGCTCAAGGGGCCCGATTCAGTGATTCAGCGGGTTCAAGGGTTCAGCGGTTCAACGGTTCGGTGGCGGCGCGGGCGAGGTTGAGGTCAAGCAGGTTGGCGAGGATTTGCGCGTCGGTGATCGACGGGTCCCAGCCGTAGGCGGCGAACACGGCCTCGTCGAGCTTCCGATGGGCGTTATCCAGCCATGCGGGGCGCTCGTTGTAGAGATTGGTGAGCGTTCTTGCCGATAGCGCCTCGGCGCAGTCGGGATTCTGGGGGACGATACGCGGGTAGCGAACGGTCCCGATGCCGCGCGAGTCGGGGTCGTGGACGTAGCGCGCCCACGGGCCGTCAACCGAGCCGGGGAACTCCAACACTTCCTCGCGAGTCCACTCGGGCGGGTTGAGCCAGGCTTCGCGAAGCTCGTTAAGCTCCCGCGCGGCTTCGGCTATGGCTGCCTCCTGCTCGCCAGTCGGTTCGGGGAAGGGGAAGGTCTCGAAGCAGGTTGTGGGAGTGTAGCGGAACCCGCTCTCCCGCTCGCGAAGCTGCGTCCCCTGCGCCCGCGCCCAGACTTCGTGCAGTCGGGAATGCAGAACACCGAAGAAGTAGTCGTCCGAACGGGCAAAGACGATCACGACATTGGCAGGCACAGCCACGGTCGGCAACCACACGAAGATACGGTGCTTGGCAACCATACACGTGGCGAGATAACGCGAATGCTTGGCAAAGGCCGACCTCATCGCGGGGCGAGGTTCCGCGTACAGCCACCAATTTAGCCGATACGCATCCCTTCGGTTCCGGTCCCGCGCTGGCTTGACAGCCCGGAGTACATCCTCGAAAGGACCCGCGTACGAGGCTGCCTGCTCCAATGGTCTGTCTACGCCGAAGTCGATGGTCCACTGGGAGCGGGGCCGCTGGTTCAAGTCCTTACCATTGAGGTAAGGTCGCACGACGTCGCTGTTGGGAACACCTGTGGGATTCGGCTCCCGCAGCAAGATCGCGCCTGTGTCGTGATCTACATCGAACGGGCCTGCCGGGGTCACGCCCATGAAGCTCACGCCAGCATTGTCGGGCAGGGAGATCGCTTCGCTCAGCACTGTGCCCGATGAGAGTTGGGGCGCGATAGCCTTAACCGCGGCGCCGTCCAAGCACCTTGTCGTCTCCGATCCATCATCAAACCCGACCATCGACACGTGAACGTTCGCGCCGTCCAGAATCCACGGTCTGTCGCTTTCGGCGAAGAAGATGTCGCCGCTTTCCTTGATACGCTTGAGGGTCTCGCGGTTCGCGCCGCCGCGAATGCCCTGAGTCGCAAGAAGTCCGGCGCGCTTGCACCTGCCGCGCTCGATCTGATCTCGCGTCTTCTCCAGCCAGTAACAGCAAAGATCGGCTTCCGGACGCACCCTGTCCCCCCACAGCGCAAACAGCGAATCCACGTACTCATCCTCAAGCACCGAGCGCAGCCGCTTACCACCCAGAAACGGCGGATTTCCTACTATGAAATCGACTTCCGGCCATTCGGGTTCCTTGGGATTGGCCGGGTCGGAGAGATCGATAATCGCATCGATGCACCTGAAGTTGTCCATGCATCGCAGCACTGGGTTGCCGGGCGCGGCGTTCTCGTTATCGTGCATCCACTGCAGATAGCCGATCCAGACCGTGGTCTGAGCGAGGTCGTGTGCGTAGGGATTGACCTCGATCCCATAGAGCTGCCACGGGCCGACCTCGGTAGCCAGCAGCGTAAGGTCGTGCGCGAACGCCCACGCTCGGACCTCCTTGTCGAGGTCGAGCAGTCTGTGGAGCGTCACGTAGAGGAAGTTGCCGGACCCGCACGCGGGATCGAGGACCTTTGCCGAGGCTATGCGGAGAAGGAAGTCGTGGAGCAGTTTCTCTACCTGCTGCTGCGCCGGCGTTTGTCCGTTCCCGTTCTTCGGCTTGCGCTTCTTGGACGAACCGGCGGGGACGGGGTCGGGCGCGGCAGTCAGGATGGCTTCGGCCTGCTCGCGCAGCGCGTCCCATTCGCGCCTCAGCGGCTGCATCACGACCGGATCGACCAGAGTCTCGATGTCCACCCGGCTGGTGTAGTGCGCGCCAAGCTGCGAGCGTTTGTCGGGGTCGAGCCCGCGCTCGAAGAGCGTTCCGAATATGGAGGCGTCCACCTTGCCCCAATCAAGCTCGGCCGCCCTTCCGATCTGATCGATCTCGGCCCCATTGAGCTCCAGCACCTCGACCTCGCCGAACAGGTCGCCGTTGAAGTGGCGGATCACCTCGGTCCCGAACGTCGTGCCCTCCGCCATCGCCTCGAACAACTGGCCGACCATTCGGCAGAACACCGCCGTCTTGCCCTTGGAGTTGCGGACGATGCTGGTGAGGGTTCCGTCCGGCAGCAGGCCCACATCTTCGGAGAACAAGCAGAACACGATGCGGTCGAGGAACCGCGCGACCCTTTGCGGCTCAAGTCCGCGCTCGCGCAGCGTCTGGGCTATCTCCCCGATGTGCTGCGCCGCCCGCTCGGTCGCCTTCTCCCGAAACACGCCCGGCTTGAGCTTCTCGGGGTCATGGAATACCGCACGCAGTATTTCGAGATTGGATGGCCGCCCCAGGTCAGCAAGCGCGATCTCATACGTCTCGACTGGGGTGTTCGTGAAGTTCGTGTGGATCACGAACCGGTCCATGTCGCAGGCCACTAGCAGCGGTGGGTTGTTCAGCGCATCGCGGTACTCCCGAAGCTGGCGATAGGCGGCGTCGAGGTTCAGGTGCTTTCCCTTGTATTCCCAGGCAAAGCAGTCGCGCTTCCAGACGTCCGCCCAGCCTTCGCCGCCTTCCATCTTCTCCGCGCCCTTTTCGAAGGTGAACCATTCCCCGGTCGGGTCGGCATCGGCCGGCTTTGGGTGGTCGAAAAGCTCGCAGAGGTCGAGGAAGTGCTCCTGGGCGGCGGAGCGCTCCTTGAGATCGGCCCTTTTCCACTTGTTGATGAACTGGGATGCGTGCATGCCAGAGCAGTATTCGCTGTCGGGCCGGCTTTCCCCTTCGCGGACAGCCGCCTCTCCCGCAGGAGAGGGGACTACCCGACCTCCCCCGACCCCTCCTTCGCAGGGACGGAAGAAGATGCCCGCGCGAGCGTCTCCTCCGCGAACCGCCGCCACTCCGACTGGGGATAGCGCGCGAGGAAGTCCTCGAGGGTGGACCTGGCCGAGGCGGAGTCGCGGCCGAAGCTGAGCTGCAGTTGACCGACCTTGAGCAGCGCCATTTCGGCCTCGACGCTGTCGGGGCAGTCCTCGGCCAGCTTCCGAAACGCCGCGAATCGCCCGCTGCGTCCGGCCGGATTCCTCCAGAAACGACGCAAACCGGAACCGCGTCTCGGCGGCGATTGTCGCGTTGGGCCAGAACCGCTTCATCTCATCGGCCCGCGCCAGCGCATCGCCCTCTTTGCCCTGCAGGATGTAGAGTTCGATTGCCATCATGTAGTAGGGCAGCGACTGGTCCTCCTCTTCGAGGATCGCCCACAGCCGTCCCAGTTCCGCGTGCGCGAACGCGTTATCCGGGTCGCACTTGATCAGCGCCTCGTAGCGATGCGTCGCCTCCAGCGTCGATCCGTCGTCGTAGTTGCGCTTGGCCTCGGCGATCAGATGCTCGCGCTCGCCCTGCAGCGCCATATTCGATACCAGCGCCGTCACCAGCCCGAATGTGAATCCGCCCAGATGGCTCCAATAGCTGACCTGCTTCAGACCCAGCCCCAGGAACTCGTTGCGATACAGCCCGATCACCGCCAGCGCCATCTGCATCACCAGCCATACAAGGATCACCGCCAGCGCCGGGATCGCCACGCCGAAGAAGTCGAATACCTTGCGGTGATACCTCACCGCGTAGATCGCCACCACGCCCGCCACCGCCCCCGACGCGCCCACCACCGGCTGGTCCGCATAAGGAGCCTCCATCGCCGCCAGCACAACAGCCGAGTGTAGTATCGAGCTCGCCAGGCACGCCCCGATGTAGAACATCGCATATTCCAGCTTGCCCATCGCTCGCTCCACGTCGCGTCCGAAGATGAACAGCATCACCATGTTGATGGCCAGATGGGTGATACCGGCGTGCAGGAAGCACGACGTGATCATTTTGCCGACGCGGATGTGCGAGGGGACCAGCCCGTAGACCTGAAACGAGCCGGCATCACGCGACGTGAACACGTAGACGATCACGTTGATCGCGATTATGGCGAGCGTCAGCAGTGGCCAGCGGCGCAGCGTTTGCGAGAGTTTCGTGTCCGCCATCAGCCTCAATTATACCACGGGGGGGCGAAGGGAAGGGATTCCCGCATGGAAGCGAGAAAACCAGAAAGGCCGAAACCGATTCCTTTCTCAGCTTCTGACTTTCGGGCTTCCATGCTAGAGAACAGCCCTGCGGTGTTTCGGGATTTGAGCGGAGCGGAAGTCCCGAAACACCTGGACTGGCAGACCCCGCTAGCCCTGAGTAGGCCCGGTCTGGGGGCCGTATCGAAGGGCGGCTAATTCTCCACCACGCCCGGGATCGCAAACGTATCCCCCGGCTGCAGGTCGTAGATCACGAACGAGTCCCCCACGGCGAACTTCGCCGGATCGGCGACGTGAATGGTGCACTGGTCATCATCGACGTCGATGATCGTCGAGGCCGCGCCGGTGCGGTCGTTGACGATTCGCTTGCCGCGGTAGTAGCCGCTGGCCTTGCGACTCACCACCGTCGCCCGCGGAAGCGGCACCACGTTCATTATCGCGTCCGGGGCGGTGGGCTTCGCGTTCCCGATCACGCCGCGCCCGATCGACAGATCGCCGTCGAGCGTCACGACCTTCCCCTCGACCGACTTCACCCGGTACGGCGACGAGTGCGAGTACCCGCTCCGCGACAGATAGATCATCCCTTCGGCCGGCAGTCCCGCGGCCTTATCGAGCGCGATCGTGCAGCCTTTGTAGTCAACGGAACCGACCTTCCCGCTCAGTTCACCGCTCGGCGACGAGACCGGCCCGAGCTGCGTCCCGCCCACCAGCACGGCGCGGGCGATCCTGCCGTCCTTGACCCGCACAAAGCCAAAGCGGCCGTCGAACCTGACATCACCCGCGGCTGTATGGAACGTTGCAGCCTTCGGCGAGACCGCGCTGAAGACATAATCGGTCGAGTTCGCGGTCTTGATCTCGATGCCGACCACGCCCGCCACGCCGCACTCCAACCGCTTCGCCGACTGCACGGCCGGCGTCGAATCGGACGGGTCCACGATCGACACGAACGCGCTCTCGAGGCCGGCGCCATGCCTTCTCAGAATGGCGTAGTCCGCGGGCGGAATCTCGGGGCTGATGCCGGGCGCGTGCGCCGTGACCAGCTCCGAACCGGGTTCGGGCAGCAGCGTCAGTGAGACGGTATCCTTGCTTGCCGGGCTGACATCCCACGTTGCGCGGCACTCCGATTGCAGGCCGGTCGCGCGGCGGACGTCGCACAGGAAGCCGTAGCCGTTTCCGGGCGGCGGGTTCCAGTATTCGCGCTGATTGCCGCGGCCGATGATGTAGCCCGATGCGCCGATACGCTTGCCCCAGTCGTAGTCCGGCCCGGCGAGGCTGCCCTTCTCCTGCACCGGTCCCAGCGCTGCGCCGGTCACGCTCGCAAGCTTGCCGAAGAAGTGCCACATCAGGTCGTGTTTGGTGCCGCCGGCGACACGGAAGATGTCCACGAGGTAACTCCCGCCGGGCGCGTCGATCTGTGCCAGCGTCCGGCGATAGGTCTTGACGCCCTCGGAGTTATATGACGCCTCCGACGATGCCTCCGTCGCGCTTACCGGCCCGCGATTGACGTAGAAATAGGCGCTTCCGCCGCCGCCGGGCTGCAGCATCTGGCTGCGCTCGTTGACCACGACCAGGTTGTGGCTGGCAGTCGCATGGGCCCAGCCGACCTGCACGTCCGCGCTGCCGAGCGAGTAGCCCAGATCGTAGGTCACTTCGCGCCCGAGGGCGAAGTAGTTGAGATTGAGGTCGTCGAGGTGGCCGTGATTGAGCGATGGCCCGTAGCGCAGCAGCGCCGCGCGCCCCTTGACGCCCTCGCCGGTCCGCAGCGTCACGATCCCCCGCCCGCCCAGCACCGGCCGCGGCTTGAAGCTGACGTGGGTCGTGGGCTTCGATAGCTGGTCGGCATGAAAGATCAGCCAGTCCTTCCACGTGGAGGCGGCGCGCCGCGATTCGACGTCTCCGCTGCAGACGTAGTCGCGCGCGGCGGCCCAGTAGGCGCGGGCATCGCCGGTCGAGCAGGCGTAGCCGCACTCGCTGAAGACGTAAGGCGTGTGTTCGAACCTGTTGTAGGAGGTGAGCACGTCCCTGTCCGGGGCCCAGTCGCCGAACCGCGGCATGTGACCGAAGCAGTCGAGATCGAAAAACGACGCGAAGAAGGCGTTCCGCAGCTTTGGATACTCATAGAGATTGACGCCGTTCGGATACTCCGGCATGCGGAGGTTGTAAAGCATCCGGGCCATGTCGTTGTAGAGCAGCAGGGCGTGCTCGGAGTAACCCAGCGAGCTCTCGAAATACTGGCCGTCGCGGTCGAGGCAGTTGTCCAGGAAGTTGTAGATCGAGTAGGGCCCGGACAGGGCGCAGTCGATCCAGGGCTTCTCGTTGAGCATGATCCCCGCCACGAGCGCCCCGCGGACGTAGTCGGCCCGGCCGTTTGCGAGGTCCGGCCTGCCGGAGTTGGCCTTGTCGTAGCAGTATTTGCCGCCGTCGCGGATGATGTTGCGCTCGACGTGCTCCCGTATCGATCCCTTGCCGGACGCCGACGGCGCGGCGAATTCCGGGCTGTCATAGAACAGATCGAGATAGTCCACGAGAACCACCAGCACCCGCGCGACCTGATACTGAGGCCGTTCGAGCCTGCCGGAGTTGGCCGCGCCGGCGGGGTAGTCGATGGACCCGACGGTTGCGGTCGGGTAGAGATCGGCGAGTCTATCCAGGACCACTGCGGCGGCGTGGGCGTATTTGCGATCGCCCGTGAGGGCGTAGGCGATCGACAGCGCGCGCAGCCCGCGACCGGTTATCTCGACGGTGCAGAAGGCGTTGTAGCAGCCGACGAAGTAGTAGGTCTTGCCGGATTTGGGGTCGTGCCAGCCGGTACCGGGGTCGGGATGGTCTGCATCGGGGAATGTCCGCTTGCACCTGGGGCACGTCACCTTGCCGGGGTTGTCATACGACGCCATTCCTTTGGTGCCCCACGACGGCCAGCTCGCGCCGCACACCGGGCAGCCCGCAAACCCGTAGGCGAACACCGACCCGACCGGCGGCACCGTCGCCCGAAGCTGCTCGTCGGTCATCTTCGCCCACTCATCGGCCCGCGACCGCTGCCCCCGCAGATAATCCGCCGCCCACCGAAACCGCGCCGCGTTCAACTTCCCCCGCGCCACATCCCCCGGCGTCTCATACACCCCCGGATGCGCCCCCACAGCCAGTATCCCCGCCAGCAACATCAGCTTGATCATAGGAATATGATAGGTGAGGGAGGAGGCGGGGTCAAGGGCCGGAGGCGAATCCACAGGCCTGTGGCACAGGTACAGATACAAAGAAGCAAACGAGTGTGCCTAGCGCGGGCGAGCCAACTCGGGCCAGATTGTCTGGCAGTGGACTATGCGCCGCGTCTGGATGCTGTTGCCTCCAAGGCCGAGAGGGTCTGCAGGCCCTTTTCCACGTCCTCCTTGCTGAACTTCGGCTTCAAAGCAATGAGCATGGTGGGCAACATTGATACGCTCACTTCTTGGACGTGGTGCAGATAGTGCAGCGTCGCCACCAACTCAAGATCGCGGCTGGACATGCCTCTCACCTGCCGGCACGCGAGTTCGACTCTTTGCGCAATGGTCTGCCACTGGGTCTCTGCGGGCGCAATCACTGACTTCGGGAACGGCTTTCCGGGCTGCACCACGAAGTGCCTTCCTTTTGCAGGTACGCCATCAGAAGTGACGAAACTCTCCTCCCAGGTTGTCCAGCGACCTGCCGATTCGCCTATGCCCACGTCATCCGCCAATTCGGGAGAATAGGGCCCCAGGTGGTGAAGGCCATACTGGTAGCCGAGGTCCACACTGAACACGCTCTGAAGCAGGTAAACGAGTTTCTGCAAGGCGACGTTGCCACACCAAGGCAGAGCATCAGTGCCCGCTTGTATTACGCGCGCGAGCACTTCAAGCCTTTGAAATCTTCTTCCTACGTCGCTCATCAATACTCTCCCCTTTTGCCCTTAGTCTTTCTAGCCACCTATCGCTCTTGAGCGCTTCGCGGTCCTCGGCGCTCACGTACAGCCTCTCCAGATAGATGCGTCGCGGTATAGCCATTGCCACACGTGATTTGGTCGAGATCGGCCTGATGCCCTGGAAGCTCGTCTCTCCCACGACAGGTATGCTCAAGGCATCGAACTTCTGGGTGGCATTTACGGAACCACTATCCCGCCAGTGGATTACCTCTCTCTTCTTAAGCTCCTCCTCTGCTTCCTCCATTAGTTGCGCCTTGTCAGCTCCATCGATCTCAAACAGGACTTTCATTGCCTTCCGTTGCACCAAGGCTGTGGCGACCTCACTGCCGCCAGCCGCCGCCTCCCGTATCGCGGACTGCATGTGCCAGTCATCGAGCAAGAGATAGCGGTCCAGGGCGAGTTTGTCGTCCGGTGGCCCTATTGCGGTGTCGGCCGAAGCCAGCGCCTTGAGCGTCTCCGAATAAAGATGGTCTAGGTACCGTCGTACCTTATGGAATGTACACCTGGTGGAACATGTAGTATCGCGCCAGAATGAGCGATTCCATTGCGAGAAGGCCGCCTTCTTCAACGGCTAACCTGGCCTGTCCGTTCGCATCCTGAACCAACGTGAGTGTGCTAAGGACGCGTTGCAGGTCGAACTGCCCGTACCTGCACTCCGAGGTGGTGAGAATCACGTCGGAGGTAGTCCATTCTGTCCGCATCGAGTTCACCCGTGATAAGCCCACGCCAGGGTGCCAGTTTGGCCAGGCGGGGGGTATTTGTCCTGCCCAGGAAAAACCCGGCAATGTCGTCCGTGGACAATCCATGAGCAGCGTTGTCGTCATGCTCAGCAATCAGCTGAGTAAGGTATCTGCATGTAAGGGCAACGGTGTAGTCCTCGTGCTTGTATCTCCCACCCTCGGGTTTTTGAGGCAAGATCGCTTCTCCAGCGTGTGAGAATGGCAGGTGCCCCAGATCATGGATAAGGGCTGTAAGGCGCACGGCGCACCTCGCGCACCCCTGCATGGCCTCGTCATAGCCGATGGCGTAAAGAACCTGCCTGGCCTGCCGCTTCGAAGTGATTCTGTCGAATGCCTCACCAGCAAGGCTCATCACGCCAATAGAGTGCTCGAACCGCGTGTGGACGGCGCCAGGATAGACGTAATCGCTAAACGCCAGTTGCTTAATACGCCTGAGGCGCTGGAATGGTTCGCTCTGTATGATGGCTTGCTCTAGCGGAGTCAGCGCAACCATTCCGTAGAGCGGATCGCGAATCTCCGGCACGATCTCACCTCACATCGCCGCTCGGTTGTTGCATGATACCAAACAAATGTTCCCGCGTCAATCACTCCTGTGATCGGAACCATGTGGAATCGCGCACGCGACAAGCCTTATCTCGATGGGTACTTCCGCGTCGTCACACGTCGGGCCAGATCGCCATCCATGCAGCTGCCTCGCCCCGCAGCAGAGAATCGAGCCCTGGTATTGGAACGGTTGGGGTAATCAGATGTGCTCGCCGAACGTCCAGAACCCCCATGGTGCAGCCTTTCGGGGCCGCCTTGCCGCATGCCAGCCCCATCAAGTGGGTTATGGCATCCACTCGGTTTTTCGCCAATTCGTCAGCCTTGAGGTAGAGCTTGATCAGGTGGGGCGCTCCTTTTATCGTCAAGCCCAGCTCAGGGTTAACGTTTACCTTTAGGCCTGCGTATTGCCAGTTCCCTGACACCGGCTCAAACCACGCCATCTGCCTCTTCCCCAGCCATTTGCGGTATCCGTGTACGGCGGCTGGATAGTTGGCCATCTTCTTCTTGTCCGTCAACTCAGATAGAAGCTCGTCTAGCGCTGGCCCCGGCTTGGCCTGTCGGTGCAGGTCGGCAATGGCATCTCGTAGCTGTTTGTAGAAGTCCGTGAGGAGGCTGTAGTCGCGTGCTTTCCAATTCCTGACGACTGTGACCTTTGGCGTGCCTGCCTTCGCCACGAAATCGATGAACGTCGTTAATGATACAGTCGGCATTTGCTACCTCCATTCGGGCTATCGACTGGACTGCTAGAGATGATTCGCAAGTACCTGCCATACAGCCTGCGACGTTGCCACTGGTTCTGCGGGAAGTATAGCTCAACATTGCCCGCTTGGCAAGTCCTAGCGATTGGCCCGTTTCCCACCCCGCCCCTCCTGGGTACGCTAGGCTGTCTGGGGCGGGGTGGTGATTGCGTGCCTGGCATTGAGTTCTACGTAAAGGCGTTTATCGCGCTATTTGTTTTGGTGAACCCTCTGGAGGGGATACCGGTGTTTCTGGCCGGGACGCGGGCGGCGGAGCCGGGCCTGCGGCGGGCGATCGCGCGGCGCGCGAGCGTCGCCGTTACCGTTATTGTCATGCTCTCCGCGCTGCTCGGTAACGGCATTCTGCAGGCGTTCGGGGTCAGCGTCGCCGCGTTTCAGATCGGCGGAGGCGTGATTCTGTTCATGATCGGGGTCAAGATGGTCTTTGGCGACATAAGCGCCGCCTTCGGCAAGACCCCCGAGGGCGGGGTCACACTGAGCTTCGCCATTGTCCCGCTCGCTATTCCGCTCATGGCCGGGCCCGGCGCGATTACCGGCGCCATTCTCTACGGCACCCGCGTCCACCACGCCGCCGGCGTCGGCATTCTCGCGGGCGTAATAGCCCTTGTCGGACTCGCCACATTCGCCTCCCTGCGCGCCGCCGGCTGGCTCGCCAGATACCTCAAGGACGCCGGGATCACGATAGCCGCCAGCATAATGGGCCTGATAATAGCCGCCATTGCCTTCGAGATGATGGGCCACGGCGTGGGCGGCATGTTCGGATGGAAGGTGTTCGGCGGAGCGCCTTGACGAATGACGAATGGGGAATGGGGAATAGAAGGGAACAGACGTGGATTACCAGCAGGTGATTGGCGATATCGGCGCCGGGATCGACGCGGTCGGGGTGGTAGTGATCGCGCTCGGGGCGCTGGTGGCGACGGTCCGCTTCGTCTTCCGACGCCAGGGCGCCGCGGAACGCTCGTTCACGCTCTACCGCCAGAGCCTCGGGCGCGCGATTCTGCTCGGACTCGAGTTCTTGATCGCGGGCGATATTATCCGAACCGTCGTCCTCGCGCCCACGGTCCGCAACGTCCTCGTGCTCGGCCTGATCGTGCTCGTGCGCACCTTCCTGAGCATGACCCTCCAACTCGAGCTCGAAGGCCGCTGGCCGTGGCAGAGCAAGCAAGGCTAGCCGCGACCGAGGCTCACTCCGGTGGCTTGTAGCCGTCGGTGAGTGTCTTCAGGAACGCCACGATCTGGTTCTCTTCCTCATCCGTAAGCCCGAGGTTGCCCACGGTCCTGTCGAGGCTCGCCGCGATCTCGGGAGCGGGCCAGCAGGTCACCTTCTCGCCGGGGTCGCCCGGCCGGCAGCGCGGGAGCTTGTCGCGCGTATTGTAGAAGTGCACGACCTCCTTGAGGCTCTTGAAGTAGCCGTTGTGCGTGTATGCCTTCACGAAGTCCGGCCTCGGCCTCATGTCCACGTTGCGCAGCGTAGGCACCTGGAACCTGCCGTCGTAGCGATCCGCCAGCTTCGCCCAGCCGGCATTCGGGTTGGACCTGCTCCTGAGAAACCCGCCCACGCCCTTGTCCACATAGCTCGCCCCGGCCGGATTGGGTACGAACCCGTGCTTGTCCGGCCGAGTCTGCCGGTAGAAGATGTTCGACGGGTTCCTCGGGACGCCAAGATTGGCGGAGGTGAAGTCCGTGAACAGCGGCGCGACGTCAGCCGCGTTGATGGGAGCGATTCTGCTGCTGCTGCTGCTGGTGCCGTCGAGGTGACACGTATTGCATCTGGCCTTGCCCCGGAACAGCGCCCACCCCGCCTGTTCATCGCTCGTAAGGATGCGCTCACCCGGGTGCGCCAGCGCATAGTCGAACTTGGACGTGAACGCTCCCACCTCTGGCGACGCCTCGTACGCGGCTATGGACAGCCCGAACTGGTCGAAGGTCGAGTCCGACCGCCCGCGATCCTCCGCGCTCAGATGCACAGGAAACGGGTCGTCGGGACTCGGCGGGGCCGGTCTCGCGCAGACTTGCTCGATGTCTGCCGGCCACTTGATGTCGAACGCCTGCGCGCCCCAAACGCTCTCGAACAGCTTCCTGTAGGGGCTTTTCGAGATGCGATATACCACGCACGCGCTGTCGATGAGGGCGTGCTCGTCGGCATCGAGCGGCGGCCCCTGGGCCTGCTGCGCGGCGGGGTTCTGCAGCTTCACTCCGGTAGCGCGCATGTCCCAGAAGTTTCCGCCATAGAAGCTGGCCTGGGTCTTGTTGTACTTGAGCGACGGATAGAACGGCGCGTATGAATAGCTCTGCGGTTTTCGCGACCCGAAGCGGGTATCGGGAAGCGTCGCGTCGGCGTTCCGGACAGACCCAGGATACGCCACCGTCGTGCGATTGAGCTCCGAGATCGGCCCGGTGAAGCCCGCTTCAGGCATGTGGCAGAACGCACACGCCGTGTTGCGGCCTACCGAGAGCTGTCTGTCATAGAGCATGAGCTTGCCCAGTATCCGGATCTGCTCCAGGCGATGGGACTGATCGTCCGGTCACTCGCCTGGACTGCGCGAGCGCTTCGTTGAACGTGCGGTCTATCTCTCGCTCCACCCTCGCGATCTCCTTCGCCACAACCGCGGGGTCCGGCCTCTGGACGGAAGGAGCCTGGGCCAGGGCCGCAAGTACGCATACGACTGTTATAGCGCCCGCGATGACCAGCGGCGACCAGCGCGTGGGCTCAGGCTTTCTCATCTTCCACGGCCTCCTCACGCCGCAGTCGGCTTATACCCATCCCGCGGCGAGTGGATGCTTCGGAGCGGATAGCCTTCGAAGCATCCACCGGAGGCATGTTGTTCGTTCTCCTATTGCCCGGTCTGCGGCGGGCCGGCGGGAGGCTGCTGTGCCGGCGGCGACTGCGCCGCCGGCGCCGGGCCGGGGTGGAGGTGCGGCGGCCTGGGCGGCTGCTCGGGCCTGGTCGCGAACACCTGGTCCCAGTTGACCCTGCCCGTTATCTGCATCATGGCCGCCAGCGTGAGGATCGCGCCGATGGTGATGGTCAGGCCGGTGAAGCCCTCGAAGAAGAACGCATAGGCGAACAGCACCAGGAATATGAACTGCCAGAACCCCGCCGTGCGGACCGCGAACCGCCAGCTCACCGCCAGCCGCACGTAGCTCACGGTCAGCAGCAGCGACACGGCCGATGCGATGGCAAACGCCGGGAATGGATACATGTGGTCCACCAGATACGAAAACAGCAGGTGGAAGCTGAAAAACGTCGCGGCCAGGAACAGATAGTGCACCGGGTGCAGCCTCACACCGCTCACAGTGCCGAGGATGAGCAGCACCGCGAAGAAGAACAGCAGCGACACCGGTGCGAACATGCTCAACCGGCTTGCCAGCGGCCCCGGCTGAAGCGGTTGGGGCATGCTCACCCCGACCTTGGACCCGCTCACCAGGTCGCCGTATTTCCATTGCAGCACCCAGCCTTTGCCGGCGGCGCGCTTGTCGGTGGGCGAGAGGCACTTGTCCGGAAAGTCGATGTCGCGGCAGTTGGTGGTGATGGTGGCCGCAAAGTCGCGCACGCTGGACATGCTGTCATCCGCGGCGAACTGATACTCCCACTTATCGAGCCCCTGGGAGCCGTAGGCGAACCGGATCGGGACGGTCTGGCCGGGCTCGAGATCGACCGGCACGTCGAGGCCGTCGCTGAGGTCGCCGGAGGGCGATACTCGGCTGCCACCAACATAGATGTTCACGTTGTTGAAGGCGACCTGATCGGCGGGAAAGGTGAACTTGACGTGGAAGGTGCGCTTCTCCGACAGGTCGTTTGTCAGGGCGTAGTCGCCGGCGAACTTGACCTTGTAGGTGCTGTACCAGAGCAGGCCCTTGCGGCGGGGGGCGCTATCGATCGACACGTCGAGCCGACTCGATGACAGCACGGCGGGGTCGGTCTTTCTGACCGCCACCATCACCGTCTTGCCCTTCTCGTTTTTGGTCGGGACCTGCTCGGTGTGCGCGCTCCAGACAACGGGCGCGCGCTGGAGCTGCGAGGACCCCCAGAGGTTCTCGACGGTCGAGCGGCCCGCGGTGAACTCGCCGTCGCGCGCGCCGTAACCGAGCGTGCTGCGAGCTGAGTCGGTGCGGAACGCGGTTACCCCGCTCAGGACCAGCCAGGCGATGGAGGTGAGGATGTAGATCACCACTACCGCTGCGATGCGTTTTGCGTTCATGGCCCAAAGTCTCCTTCGATTCTGTGCCAACCTAGCCACCTTGGTTGCTATACGACAGGTGGGCGGGGAATGTTCCTGGGAGTCGAAAGTCGAAAGTCCAAAGTCGAAAGTCCGGAGAAGGGAGGGCGCAACCCGCGCCGCCGGACGACATGTCTTTTTGTGCAAAACAGTTTCATTCCACGCTCAATCTGAGCGTGAACTGTTTTTCCCAATACCCGAAATTCGCCGTGCAAAATGAGATGCATAAAGCGCATGCTGCTGGCCTCCCCGCTGGTTGTCCACTACTCTTAGACGACAGCCGGGCGGAAATGTTCAGGAACGGGGTGTGGTGTTTCTGTTAAATGTTGTTCGCGGGTGTTGCGCGGGTTGAGGGTTTGTGGTTGAGGGTTGAGGGAAGGGAGGGGCCGCCGCCAACCAACGACTGGATCGTCCGGGATTTGCAGTCCGGGATGCTGTTCCGGGGGTCTGTGACCCCGCCCAGCCCGTGCAAGCGGATCGCAGATCCGGGGAACCCAGTCCGGGATTACAAATCCCGGACCATCGACGCCGCCACCGCAACCCTATGTGGAAGGGCCGTGGCGGGTGTTTGGATGCCGAAAGGCCGAAGCCGGTGTTGTTCGGGGCGAAACCCGAGCCCCGAAAGATCGGTTTGCCGTTCTTGCGGGCCGAGGGGCCTGGGCTGGTGGAGTGCCGCCGCATTGAGGACCCAGTTGACACGGCGGCTGGCAGTGTATAGTACAGACCCTGAGGAAGCTGAGGGGTAAGCGAAAATGGCGGGCTGGATATACGATAGACACGGCAGAGCGTCTCTCATCCGATTACGGAGACTGTCTTCGCGACGATGGAGGGCGGGTGGTCGCATGGATCGCGGGCGAAAGCGTCTATTCCACTCAGGGCCACCACATTGGCTGGTTCGAAGGTGGAGTTCTCTATGACTCGGGCAATCGGGCTCTCGGTTTTCTGGCCCGCGCTACCGGGCACCTACCGTCGCGTCCCGGAACTGGGGGAGCGCCCGGATTCCCGGGGTTCGCGGGCAAACCAGGCAAGCCGGGCTTCGGCGGGGTGCCGGGGCGGGCTGGCTACGGTGGCTGGTCGGCGCACGACGCAGCCTCCTACTTCGAGTAGTAGGGCAAGCGACCAGGCATCTCAAGGGTGCCGTGGGGCAGCATCAGGGATCGCTCTGTGGTTGCTGTCGGCTCAGCGGTCCGGGCTGGCGGAGTGCCGAGGCATAGAAGCATAGTGTAGGCTGAGCGGATGCTTCGGGAGGTCTGTTTCACCGAAGCAGAAGCGGTGGACGTGCGCGCCGTGCCGAAGGATAGAAAGACCTAACGACCTCAGATGACCTGTTTGCTCCAGAAAGGCAGTTCGCTGTCTGCTTGGCTACCATGGAAACGAGGACGCTCGGCCTTGGTGGGACAGTCATAGCGGCCCACATATTTGGCAACCTCGAAATCCGGCCTTACGTCGTAGATCACCAGTTGGCCAACTGGCAGCCCCGGTAGAGAGTGATAGGACTGTTGCTCAGGTTGCACAGCTCTAGGGTGAGCGAACCCTTATAGCCCGGTTGGACGACACTCGCTGTTGCAATGATGAGGCCCAGACGCCCCCACGATGACCTGCTGGCGATAGTCGCAAAGAGGTCGTGTGGGAGACAGATGTACTCAAATGTGGCAGCAAGTATAAGTTGGTTGGGATGTAGCACAAATCCCGTGTGATACTTCAGCTCAATCGCCTCATACAGCCGGCTTTCGATCTGGATGGCCAACTCAGGATTGGTCACGTCTTGGCTGTCAACAAATGTACGCCTGGGTATGAGAATGGACGAGCCCAACCTAATATCTATGGAAGCCGGCCCGATCTGACCCTCAGATAAGAGGGGGGACACGAGCAGTTTCTTTATGTAGTCGGTTTCCTGTATTCGCGCCTTGAGAGATTGATTATGAAGTACAGACACCGTCTTCACCTTCCCCGCCTCGGTCATTGAACTCCGCCTGCACGTAGGAGACTTCGAATGCCTTGGTCGTGAGGCGGTGAATCTTATCGAGTTCCGAGGTAACGTGCTCTTCACCTATTGCGGACAGGCCAGCCAGAACATACAGCCTGTAGATAGAGGCTGCAGTCAGAATCGTCGCGAACCCTGCGGGTCGACCTAGCAGCGTTCCGTCAGGAATGATGTTGGGTGGGATACTGTGGTGGAGCCGCACCAGCAGGTGTGCGACCTCCAGTGGAGAGGGGACAGAGGTGGCCTCCGGGAACGCACTTTCGATCTCCTGCTTTGCTTCTGCCACGTACGAAGTGATAGCCGCTTGCATGTCTGATAGGTTGGGCTGCAGAATGTTTGCGATTCTGGTCGCGTCAATATCAGCTTCAGGCTGCACGACCACCTCGTCCTGTCCCGAATCGGCCAGAACCATATCCACCAAGGCGTCTGCGTCCAGCTTCAGGGCTGGCTCAAGCTTGGTTACTTCCACCGATACGTCTCGGCAGAAAGCCCTAATATCCGCTATGCTCTGCAGGCACTGATTGCGGAAGTCGAAACTGGGATAGGCTCGAATATCCTGCAATGCCGGAGTCAGGAGGATGTTCCAGCATCCTCTCTTGAAGCCCCACGCCATCTCACTCAAAGAAAGAAGGAAGCTTGGCCCAACCAACAGAGCGGCGAAGATGTCGGCGGTGAGTTCTTGAGCGAACACCATCAGGATCGCGGTGACACGTTCACCCAGACGTTCCGTGGCTTCTGGACCGATCTTATGTTCGAGTTGCTGGATCGCGTCGAGTATTCTATTGTTCAGCGCCTCGCTTGCTTTGAGCCAAGCAACGATCAGGGGCGTTTCAACCTGCTTGTAGGCTATGTGACCGAACTCGTGCGCAACGTTCGCGTAGAGAGGAATGTTGTCTTCTTCCAGCGATGGCAGAAGCAGACAGTAGACGTTGGCACTCTTGACGCTTGATAGTTCGGACTTCGGGATTACACATAAGAGACGTCTGTCCAGTTGGTCCGAAAAATCGTAGATGCCAAAGTTGTGTTCTGTGCCGCGTGAGAAGAACACTTCGCAGCCACTTTTCGAAAGAAGGTCGGAACAGATGCGGGTACAGAAGCTGACGACCGGCCACGAAATATGTGTGCTGGAGGAACGCTCGACACGTTGGACAATCTCTTCGAATCTGAAAACCTGCTTATGAAGCACGTTTGGGGACGGTTCCCACTTCGCGGACGCGCAGTCCAGCATGCGGAGGCACTCAATGAGCAGCGTCCTGGCTCTTTCTGATGCCGCAGTCGGAAATAGGTGCTCATCAATGGACAGAGACCTGCCTTGGAATCGCTGTATCAGGAAGCGAGACTTTGCAACCAATGCCACTGTGCGCGGATTATCGGGAGCAGTCGCATTCGTGCTCATAGGACTTGCATTCACTCCTTGCGAGTAATCGATCAGTTACATCTTTCAGTATCTTGAACTCCTCTTGCGGTGCGTCTTTGGCGAACAATTGGCTTGCGGAGGAATTGGCGAACTTCTCCGCCGCGTCTGCCAGGCGGACAAGCTTCTTGTCGAATCCAATCTTGCTTCCCGCCAGCCACCCCGCGAATTCCGTGGACTCTTGAAAGCATACACGCAGATTGATGTCCGGCGCAAAGGTCGGCTCTGGTTCATCCAAACGAGCAAGAAACTCCGGCGTGACGGACAACCGTAGTTCCTTCCTTTGACCAAGTGCCCGGACGAATTCGACAACTGCCCCCAGTCTTTCCCGGTCCAGCCGAGTTAGCGGCTCCGTTCGGCCACTCTCAAGCAGCTTCCTCAGAGTGTAGTTCATAGATTCGATGTGGAGCCACCAATCCGTATACGCCTCCATGCTGGAAATACCGTATTTCATTCCCAAGGTCCTTTCTTCGGTACGGTTGATGTTCTGCGACGGGACTGCAGGTGAACAGGTCGTATTTCGACTTATAGATGGACTTTTCCTTTACCTACATTGTTCCCGGTTCTATGCCAGACGCTGCATCGGCAACTCGGCAAGCCCGTGCACTAGCGTGTTACCATTGTATCATAGGCAGTGATGAGCATGTGCTATCTGCTGGATCCTCGCATTCTCCTTCTTCTTCGCCTTCGGCCCGCACAACGGCCCCGGCGCGTTCGTGAGAATACCTTGCAGAAACTGCCCCGTATAGCTCCCCTCCACCTTCGCGCCCTCCTCCGGAGTCCCTGTCGCGATCACCTCTCCGCCCTTATCCCCGCATTCGGGGCCGAGGTCGATGATGTTTGATGGCGTCCATGTTGTGCTCGATTACGAGCACTGTGTTGCCGTTATCGACCGGGCATTTGCGATTGACGGTTTCAGATTTGCGACTTGAGACTTGGCGGGGGCTATTGCGCCCCAACGATGTCCTTGTGGCTTGCGGAGTTGATTTGCGTCTGGTCGGCGCTGGATCTGAGGTCGGCGGGGGGGAGGGGCGGGGTGGGCGGGGGGTTGGTGGGGTGCATGTAGAGGTGGAACCAGTGCTCGGCGTACATGCGGACGACGTCGGCGGGGAGGTTGTGGCCGAAGCCCTCGTAGATGACGAGTCGGAGGCGTTCGGGATCGGAGGCGTAGTAGGGTCGCGCGGCGTCGATGAAGGCGCGGGCGGTTGCGGGATCGACTACTATGTCCGCGCCGCCGCTGACCATCAGGACCGCGGTCGGATACATCTTATCGACGTGGCTGATCGGGTCGTACTTGTCGAGAAGCGACTCGGTCTCGGGCCAGAGTCCGGTTGCGGAGGAGGAGTTGACGGGAGCATCGTCGCGCCAGAGCTTGTTGGTGTGCCAGGTCGCAAACCACTGCCGATACGCGCCCGTGCTCACAAACGCCACTATCGCCGCCAATTTCGGGCCCTGCGTGACGACCGAGAGGCCCGGGATGCCGGTCGATGAACTGCCCAACCAGCCGATCTTGGCGCGGTCGATGTCGCCGCGGGATTCCAGATACTTGATGACGCGGGCGGTGTCGGCGACGGCGCGGTGGCCGCCCTCGATATAGCCATGCGCGAACCGGGCGTCGAAGTAGAGCCAGACCGGGCGGCGATTGGGATCGGGATCGGGCGGATGCGCGACAGAAAACGCCGCGAGCATATAACCCTCATCGACCAGCCCCGTGCTCCACTCCGGCAGCTTGCCGCGTTCGATCGAGCCGAGCATGAGAATGACGGGGTGCTTTTTGACGACGCCCTCGCGGTAGGCGAGGTTGATCGTGGCTTTCGGGGCTTCATCGAGTGTGATGGTCTCGAACTTGGGCATGTCGGCTCCTTTCGCAAGTGCGGAGGCGGCGAGGATGAGGGTGAGTAGCGCTGCGCCCTTCGATACGGCGGCCGGCCCCCGCCTACTCAGGACTTCGCGGAATGGATGCTGAATCAAGTTCGAGCATGACAAGTGGTGTTCTCATTTCGGCTCCGGCATCTGGGCGGAGAGGAGGTCGATGAGCTTGGGGTTGGGTTCGTCGCCGCCTTGTTCGTAGAGGTGGACCTCGCGCCAGGCGGCGGAGTAGTCGCGCTTGAGGTAATACGCGAAGGCCAGGTTGAAGTGGGGCTCGTAGAAGGTGGGGTCGAACTCGACGGATTTGCGCCACAGCGAGATGGCCTCGTCCAACAGCCGCTGCTGGGCGCGGGGGTTGGCGATCCTTTTGGCCTGCTCGACGCGGACGTTGCCGAGCGTGAACTCCGAGGGCGCGTAGCGCGGATCGAGTCGCTGCGCGGTCAGGCACTCCCGCGCGGCGCGGTCGTAGTCGCCGATGGTGTAGTAGGCGAATGCGAGATTCTGGTGCACCTCGGCGGTGTCCAGGCCGAGCTTGAGGGCGAGCTGGATGTGGCCCATGCCTTCGTTGACCCTGGCCATATCGAGCGTGCGGTCCGGGTTTGCCGGCGGTCTTGATCAGGACGCGGCCCAGCGACATGTGGGCGTCGGCGTAGTCCGGATCGAACTCGACGGCCTTCGAGTAGTAGGTGAGGGCCTCGGGGAGTCTCTGTTCGTCGGGCAGATCCTTGTCATCCTCGAGCGCCCTGCCGACACGCAGGTAGGCCGGCGAGTTGTCCTTGGTGACCGCGATTGCGTGCTTGAAGAGCGTGATGGGGTCGCGCCAGTAGCCGACCTGGGTCTGGGTGGCAAGGGTCAGGGCGGCGATCAGCGCGACCGCGGTGTAAGGAACCGCCTTCTGCCATGCGAGGTTGCGGAGCAGGTCAGGCACACCCCAGGCGATTGCGATGAACACGCCGATGAGGGTGACGTAGGTGTAGCGGTCCGCCATCGCCTGCGAGCCGACCTGGACCAGCCCGATCACCGGGACCAGCGTTATCACATACCACAGCCAGCCCACCGCGAGATACGGGCGGCGCTTCGCGGCCCACAGCGCGACGGCGGTTACGGCGATCAATAGGAGCCCCGCGCCGATTGCCTCGCCCACCGGCTGACTGCCCCGCGGATGAGGATAGAACGCCGCGAGCTTGGCCGGCCAGAACATCTTTCCGATGTAGGAGACATAGGAAACTGCCGCGTTGGCGATCCTCGACCCCAGCGGCACCTCCTGCAAGCCCGCCATCGCCCCGCCCGCGCGCTGAGCGATGACCGTGATCACGCACGACGCGGCCGACATCGCGAAGAGGGCAGCTTCTCGAGGAGAAAAGGGAACAGGGAACAGGGAACAGGGAACAGAAGGGAACGCGACTGCCCAGCGGGTTCCGGACTTTCAACTTTCGACTTTGAACTCTCAACTACCCTTCGCAGGGGCCAGTAATCGAGGAGCAGCAGCACCAGCGGCAGGCTGACGAGCATGGGTTTGGCGAGCAGCCCGAGGCCGAATGAGACGATGACGGCGATATAGGTTCGCGCGCGCGGCCTGGCGGCATACAGCACGTAGGCGTAGATCGTGAGCAGCAGGAAGAACGTGGAGAGCACGTCCTTTCGTTCGGCGACCCACGCCACCGATTCGACGTGCAGCGGGTGCACCGCGAATAGCGCCGCCACGAATCCGCTGCGCCACACCGCGCCGGTCATTCGAGATAGAACGAAGAACAGAAGCAGCGTGTTGGCGATGTGGATCAGGACGTTGGTGAGATGATAGCCGGCGGGATCGAGGCCGTGGAAGTGATAGTCCACCAGCAGGCTGATCCATGTCAGCGGGTGCCAGTTTGCGCCGCGATACTCCGAGCCGAACGCCCACGCGACGCCGTGTGCGAACCCGCGGGTGAGGTTGTAGTTGTCGGTGACGTAGGTTTCATCGTCATAGCACCGGAGAAAGCCACACTGGGGCGAGTGCCAGTAGGCGACTGATGTGACCGCGATCAACAGCGCGGCGATCAGCAGGATCTGCCCGATCCGCGACTTGGGGGCGGCCTGTTGGGGCTGCGGCGTGGCTTTGGCGGCTCTGGCTCGCTTCTTGCTCATCTGGGCTCCGGCATGTGGGCGGAAAGCGCGGGCAGGAAGCCGGGTCGAGGCTCCGCGCCCAGGCTCATAGCGGCATGGATCTCGCGCCACGCGGCGGCGTAGTCCTGTTTCATGTAATACGCGACTGCGAGGTTGCCGTGCGGCTCGGCGTAGGTTGGGTCGTGCCTGGCGGAGGACTCCCAGAGCGGGATAGCCTCGTCCATGTGGCCCTGTCGCAGGTAGACAAGCCCGAGCTGGTTCTCGGTGGCGGCGTGGGTCGGGTCGATCTCCAGCGCCGTGCGGCACTCCTGTTCGGCCTGGTCGAGCGTGTTCTGGTTGTAAGGCGGAAGGAAGAGCTGGTAATAGGCGCGGGCGAGGTCGTAGTGGACCTCCACGCGCCTGGGCCAGGCGCGCTCCGCGGCCAACAGGTGCGGCCTCGCTTCGCCGGGGCGGTCGTGGTCGGTGAGCATCCGGCCATACTCGAGCTGGGCGTCGCCCGACCCGGGATGCATCTCGACGGCCTTCTCACACAGCGAGAGGGCGCGGGCGGGATCGTCCTCCTCGATCGCTCTGGCTACGCGAACGCAGGCGACGGAATTGCCCTCGGTCACGTTCATGGCGTGGCTGAAGAGCGCGTAGGGAGTGCGCCAGTAGCCGACCTGGAAGTAGGTGGCGACGGCGAGCGCGGCGATCAGGGCAATGGCGACGACGCCCAGACCGCCCTTCGATACGGCATCCAGACCGGGCCTACTCAGGGCTGACGGGGTTTGGCTGCCCTTCGATACGGCCTGCGGCCTACTCAGGGCTGACGGCTTCGAAGCTCGCCCCGATCGTTCGGACAGCAGGTCGGGGATGGTCCAGGCGAGGATGATGAACAGGCCGGTGAGGGGCATGTAGGTGTAGCGGTCGGCCATGCCCGGCATGCCTACCTGCACGATCCCGATCACGGGCACCAGGGTTATCACATACCACAGCCAGCCCATCGTGATATACGGCCTGCGACGGGCGGATTTGAGCGCGATGATAGTTGCGATGGCAAGGATCAGTACGGCGCCCGTGGTCTGCCAGACCGGGAGGTGTCTCCCGGGGTGCGGGTAGAAGATCGCCAGCCCGCTAGGCCATATCGACTTCCAAATATACGCGACGTACGAGACCACGACGTTCGCGAGGCGAACTCCCACGGGCAGCCTCGTCAGTTCGGCAACCGCGTCGCTCGATTTCTGCGCGATAACGGTGATCACGCTGGACGCGACGGCCATTGCGAAGAGCGGCAGCTTCTCGAGGAAGAGGTGGAGAGTGGAGAGTGGAGAGTGGGGAGCAGGGAAGGGAGGGTCCCTTCTTTCGACTTCTGACTTTGAACTTTCAACTACCCTTCCCAACGGCCAGTAGTCGAGCAGGAGCAGAACGATCGGCAGGCTGACCAGCATCGGCTTGGCGAGCAGACCGAGGCCGTAGGCCAGAAGCATCGCGATATAGGTCAGCGCGCGGGGGCGTTTGACATACAGGACGTAGAGATACAGTGTCACGAGCCACAGGAAAGTGGACAGCACGTCCTTGCGCTCGGCGATCCACGCGACCGATTCCACGTGGATGGGATGTATTGCGAACAGCGCCGCCACGAAGGCGCTCCGCCACACCGCGCCCGTCATCCGGCTCAAAACCAGAAACAGCAGCAGCGTGCTCGCGATGTGGAACGCGACGTTGGTGAGATGGTAGCCGGCGGGGTCGAGGCCGTGGGCCTGATAGTCCGCCATCAGGCTGATCCAGGTGAGCGGGTGCCAGTTGCCGGTGCGATATGTGGTGAACGCCCACTTGATGCTGTCGAGGTTGATTCCGTGCGTGATGTCGTGGTTCTCGTGGACGTAGATGGCGTCGTCGAAGCTGTCGATGAACCCGCATTTGGGCGCCTGCCAGTAGGCGGCGATCGTCACGGCGATCAGCAGCGCGCAGATGAGCGCGATCAGACTCGCCCGCGACTTCGGCTGCGGCGCGGGTTTGGGATGTGAGGTTTTGGGTCGCTTCTTCGCCACGGAATATGCACCTGTTGATGCAATTCTACCGCATCAATGAGGCGCGGCACAATGGGTTCAGTGTCCCGGTCGACTGAAGACGCGGTTCAATCGGAGTGCACGAAGTCCCCCTACGGGGACTGGGATATCAGATGCCCTCGGCGATGAGGCGGGCGGCGGAGACGGGGTCGTCGGCTTTGGTGATCGGGCGGCCGATGACGAGGTAGTCGGCGCCCTTTGCGACGGCCTCCGAAGGCGTCATCACTCGCTTCTGGTCGCCGATGTCCGCGCCGGCCGGTCGGACGCCCGGCGTGACGATCACGAAACCCGGCCCGCAGGCGTCACGGATCAGCTCGATTTCGTGCGGGGACGAGACCACGCCGTCGAGGCCCGCTTTCTGGGCGAGCCGCGCGAGGTGGACGACCTGGTCGGCGACAATGCCCGGCACGCGCATCTCGTCGCTGAGGATGGTCTGGTCGATGCTGGTCAGCACCGTCACGCCGATCACCAGCGGGCAGGGCCTGCCGAGCTTAGCCGACTGCTCGACTGCGGCGTCCTTGGCCGCTCTCATCATCTCAGCCCCGCCCGCGCAGTGGACGTTGAACATCCAGACGCCCAGCCTCGCCGCCGCGCGCGACGCGCCCGCGACGGTGTTGGGGATGTCGTGGAACTTGGAGTCGTAGAAGATCCGCCTCCGCGCCGGCTTTGCGAATCTGCTCGAAGACGCCGAGCCCGGCGGAGTTTACGAGTTCCAGCCCGACCTTGAACGCGCCCACGTCGTCCTTGAGAAGCGTCACCATCTCGACCGCCTTCTCGGCGGTATCAACGTCGAGTGGCAGGATTATCTTGTCTTTGCTCAATGCTGTGCTCCTTCTGCGAGTTCATGTTGAAGTCGCATGATAGCTATTAACACAATGATAGCCGCGCTGAACCCGGAGGTCCTCAGCGGCAACGAATACGCCTGGTAGTTGGACGCGCCAACGGTCATTCACTTGCATAGTCGCCCAGGAACGAGCGCCCGGCACTAACGTGCTACGTAGTTCATCGTATACCGAGGACTCGTCCCTCGCATTCAGTCGCGCGCGATTGCGCAGTTTACTCGCTCAGTACCGAATGAAGTGTGCTGCCAGTCGAGGCGGCAGGAATCGCTGAAGCAGCTCTCACGGATCAGGCGCTGAGCTCCGCTTGCCCCTGGTTCGAGCGTCACGGTTTGTTCAGGCGCTCACCTGGAGTTTGCGGGGTCCCATTCGACGGACGGAAGCGCCACGCTTAGTTCTACATGCGACGTGGCCGTCGATGTACAGGAAATCGACTCAGCCAGTGTAGTGGCGCATCTGCACAAGCAGCTTCTCGCGTCCGTCCGTGCAACGTCCCAGCCCGGGTCGTCTCGAAGACCTGACCAGGCGATTGCACCGATCTCGGCCAGCCTGGCGCACTGCACCCTCGAGTTCAACGGCATACCCGCCTCTCTCGCCGCTGGCAGCTCCGGGCAGGACAGCACCATGGCGGGCTTGCAGCTTGGCGTTAGCTGTCACACCAGCTTCGCTCAGGACAGTCGCCCGCCGTACCCGTCGGCGTAATGATCATGGCCTGCCTTGTTGCTTAGGTTGCTCAGGCACCTAACCTTTCGGGTCGCGAGACTCGCGAGGATACAGTGGGGCCAGGATCGCAGAAGAGCAGCGCCTTCCACGTAAGTCGGTGATCTTATCAGCGCCGTCCCAGCGCGATTCCGCCAGCTCACCGTCCCCACGATCTCGTTCACATCCGCAATCCCATCTTCGTGAGATACCCCTCGATGCCGTCGATGATCTCGACGGCGGCCATGGGGTTCACGAAGTTGCCGGTGCCGACGGCGATGGCGTTCGCGCCGGCGAGGAGGAACTCGATGGCGTCGGTCGGCGGTCAGTATGCCGCCCATGCCGATGATCGGGACGTCAACGGCCTGCGCGACCTCGTAGACCATCCGAAGCGCGACGGGCTTGATCGCGGGGCCGCTCAGGCCGCCGGTGATGTTGGCGAGCTTGAACTTGCGCTTCCAGGGGTCGATTGCGGTGCCGAGAAGCGTGTTGATCAGCGAGAGCGCGTCGCTGCCGGCATCGACCGCCGGCTTGGCGATGCTCACTACGTCGCCGACGTTGGGGGAGAGCTTGGTGATCACGGTCAGGCCGGTCTTGGCTCGCACGGCGCGGACGACCTCGGCGGTGCCCTCGGCGCTCGTGCCGAAGACCAGGCAGCCCTGCTTGACGTTGGGGCAGCGATATGTTGATCTCAAGGCCGGCGACGCCCTCGACGCTTGTCGAGGCGGGCGGCAAGCTCGGCGTATTCGTCGATCGAATGGCCGACGATGTTGACGATCACCGGCACGTCGAACTGGCTCAGGAACGGCAGCTTCTTATTGATGAGCGAGTCGATTCCGTCGTTCTGCAGGCCGATGGCGTTGAGCATGCCCGACGGCGTCTCGACCGTGCGCGGATAGTCGTTGCCCTGCCACGGCTCCAGCGAAGTCCCCTTGACCGTGATCGCGCCGAGCTTCGATAGATCGTAGAACTCCGCCATCTCCTGGCCGAAACCGAACGTGCCCGACGCCACCGTCACCGGGTTCTTCATTCGCATGCGGCCGATCTGCACCGCGAGGTTCACAGGTGTTTCGGGATTTGAACGCAGTGGAAATCCCGAAACACCGGGGTCGGGGTTCACTCCCATATTATGTCCTCCGCGTTGAAGACGGGGCCGTCGGTGCACACCCTTTCATAGTGCCAGGCGGGGACTGAATGTTCACCTGATTCCACTGTTCCTGGACTGTTCCCTGATCTTCTGCACGCAGCCCATGCAGACGCCGAGGCCGCAGGCCATGTTGTTTTCGAGGGAGAGCTGGCAGCTCGAGACGCCTGCCTCGCGGCAAATTCGAGCGACTTCGCGCATCATGGCGATGCGGGCCGCACGAGTAGACTCGCGACGTCCCTTCCTGTTCCCTCTCTCAGGTGGCGTTTCAAGGAGTTGCGTCACGAAGCCGCCATGGCCGTAGGAGGCGTCGTCGGTGGAGACCCCGACCTCGACCCCGTGGGCGCGGAACTCGGCCTCGCAGAGGACGGAGTCCTTGGTCTGTGCCCCAGTGAGGACCGTCACGCTCTCGCAGCCCCATTTCGCGCACAACGCGTCGCACAGGAAATGCAGGGGCGCCGCGCCGCAGCCGCCAGCGACGATGATGTGAGTCGCCGGCGCATCGCCGAGGTCGAACCCCCGCCCCAGCGGCCCCACCACGCTGACCTTCTCGCCCGGCGGGATATGCCTCAGCAGCCCCGTTCCGCGCCCGACCACGACGTAGAGCAGCGAGAAGATGCCGTTGGCGGGATCGACCGCATGAACCGAAAACGGCCGCCGCAGGAGCGGGTCGGTTGTATTGCTCACCTGCACATTGACGAACTGCCCCGCAACCGATTCGCACGCAATCTCCGGGCCGACGAGCCGCGTGCGGTAGACCTGCGGCGCGATCTCGGGTTTGGTCGATGATCTCGCAGTCGTAGACGGATTTCATACTGCATGGAGAGTTTCGCATTTGTGGGCGAAAGTCCTGCGACGAAGGCTTCCGTTCGCTGTCTGAACACTGCGCCTGGGGACTACGGGCAGATTCAGGAAAGGCCGGGGCGCAACACCCCGGCCTTTCGAGAACCGCTGTATTGCTGCTGCGATCACTTGCGGCGTCTGATCAGGCCAACCAGTCCCAGCAGACCCGTGCCAAGCGCGAGCAAGGAGCCCGGTTCCGGGACCACTGTCAGTGACGCGTCGTCCACGTAGCCGGCATAGTCAGGCTGTATGGAGGGGTCGCTGAACGCAACCTGGAAGCCTACCCACGTCGCGCCCACCGGCTTTGTCGAAACATAGCTGATCTGTTCCCAGGTCGCCGGGTTGTTATCTAGCGCCAGGTTCTGGGCGTCCTGGCCGATCGGCGATCCCCAACTTGCAGAGTTCGCATAGTAGACCAGGATGAGCGATGCCACAGCGCCGGGCGCATCCGAGTTGTAGTAAGCTTCAGCCTGGAAAGTGGAGTAGGCCGTGATGTCTACGAACTGGAGCGTCTGCGTCCAGGTGCCCCCTTCGTCCTTCTCCTCGAGCATCCACTTGCCGGCGTGAGGCACAATGCCGCTCTGGCCCAGACCGACGTCGTTCGCCAGCTCGTATCCCCAGAGTCCGGGCGTGAGAGGAGTGACAATACTCGCCAGGGGAGCGAGGTTGTAGTTCTCATACCCTCCCTCTACCAACAGGTTTGCGCTGCCAACTCCGGGAAGCGCAATGACTGCCAGGACGGCCACCGCCAGCGCAAAAGAGACTCGTGTCTTCATTGCTTTCTTCCTTCCTCCGGCTGTAATACCGGTGAGCCAATTGCCAAACGCCGCGATTCGGCTCTTCTGAGTGACCTCTTGCTGAGATCCTCGTTTGATGGTACCCCACGGATGAGTTTGTCAAACTCATGCATACGGCGTTTTTGATGAGCTGCGCCTGCGCGATCGCGAATCAGGTAATATTACCAGGCTGACACTGAGTGGATCATCCCCAACATGCGCCAGGGAGAGCGTCAAGCAGCCGTCGAAGCTCCGCGCTCACCCGACAGGAAATGGGACGCATACGCTCTCGTCCGCGGTCCGAGCGGACTGCAGTATGCGCCCCAGGAAGTGTAGGCTGGAGTCTACTAGCCGCCCATGCCCATCGGGCCCATGCCGGCCATCTTCTTGCCGCCGAGCATGATCTGCAGCGTAGTCTTGGTCTGGATGCGGGGCAGCGGCTGGGCCTTGTCGAGCGCGGCGCCGGGGCCGTAGCCATACATGCTGAACATGGCCATGTCCGCGTCCTTGAAGATGCCGGCGGGGACGGTCACTTTCGTGCCGTCGCCCTTCATGAACACGGTCTGCTTGACGAACTCGCGCACCTCCGCCATCTGCGGAAATCCCAGGTCGCCCATCAGGCCGTTCTGGAATACCTCGGACGAGCTCCACAGGATCAGCGTGTTCTTGCCCTCCATGCCCATGATCGACGCGTAGAGGCCAAGAGCGTTGGGGACCTGCTTCCATTCGAACGGGATGAATGTCGTGAAGTCGATCTTGCCGGACAGGTCCGGGCTGGACATGTCGATGGGCGCGAGGAAGTTGACGTTGGAGGGCGCGTCGATGCTGACGTTGCCGGTGTAGTTGGTGGTCAGCGAGTAGTTACCGACAAGCGACGCGTCCTCGGCGATCTCACCGGGCTGCTTTTCGGTGGGCCAGTAGCCGGTGGTCCAGTCCGGCTTGTAGAAGTAGGAGCCGGCGCCGGCTCTTGCACGGCTGGCCTGTTTCTTCATCTCAGCTTTCTGCTCGTCGGTCAGACCGGTCCACTTGATGATCTTGGGCTGGCCGTCGCGGACGGTCTCCGAGGAGCCCCAGTAGATCTTGATGGTGAAGTCGGGGTTGGAATCGGGCGCGAAGCCGGGGCCGCCCTCGGCGGTCGCGGCGCTCTCGCTGGGCTTGGGGCGGTAGAGTTCCAGATCGAGCCTGTCGCCCTGCTTGAGGCCGGCAGGCGGGGTGATGTAGGCGAAGGCGTCGGCGGGCGCTATCGACGGCGACCAGAGGCGGATGTTGAGCACGCGCGTCGGCTCCCCGGACATCATCGCCATCATACCCTTCGGCATCTTCATACCCGGGGGCATCTTCATTCCCGCCGGCATCTTGGGCATCGCGGGCATGCCCGCCATCTTCATCATCTTGGTCTCGGCCTGGATGGCCACAAACGCCTGGTCCTGGTCCGCGAATGCGATCGACGCGGCGAACAGCATTACTCCGATGAATGCAAGTCTTCTCATCTTTCTACCTCCGTGTATTTCGTGGGGGCCAGCACTCGCACGCAGCTATCGCATGAGGTGTTAAGCATCCAGGCTGAGAAGTCCTGCGCGAGGCTGTGACTAGCGGCGCTTGATCCAGTGGGCGACGTCGTCTATCACGTACTGCGGAATCGGGCCGCGCTTGTTGTATTCCTCGGGGACGCTCTTGGACTTGCCTTCCATGAAGAGGTGGTTGAGGTTGGGGTAGAGCTTGAAGGTCACGTTCGGCTTGCCGGAAAGGGCCTTGACCCAGGCGTCGTACTGCTCCGTGGTCACCTGGTAGTCCCTGCCGCCCTGGATGATGAGAAGCGGCTGAGTGAGCGATTTGGCGGCCTCGACGGGGTGGTAGTTGCGTAGATCAAGCCAGTAGGACGCGGGCACGCCCAGGACCGGCGGCGAGTCGGCGGTCAGGTTCTTGACCTTCGCGACCTGGCGGCGGTAGTCCTCGATCTGCTTCTTGTCCTCGGCCGAAAGAGTGCCCTTGAGCGACGCGAGGTAGGTGATCTGTTCCATCATCGCGTCCTCCAGCGGGCCGGTCGCGCCGGCCATGACGATAAGGCCGGCCAGCTCAGGGTCGGCCTTGCCGATGCGCGGGATCAGCATTCCGCCGAGACTGTGGCCGAGCACGAATATGCGCTTGGGGTCGATTCGGTCCGAATGGCGGAGCAGATCGGCTGCGGCGAGGGCGTCGTCGATGGTCTCCTCTTTGACGGTGAAGTGCGCGGGGTTGGCGGCTATCAGCCTCTCGTGATATACCTTCGTGCGCTTGTCGTAGCGCAGGACGGCTATGCCCTGCGACGCCAGGCCGAGCGCGAGATCCTTGAAGGGCTTGTTGGCGGCGATGGTTTCGTCGCGGTCGTTGGGGCCGGAGCCGTGGACGAGGACGACGGCCGGGAAGGGGCCGGCGCCTTTGGGGACGGTAAGGGTGCCGGGCAGCTTCCATTCGCCGCTGCCGACCGTGACTTCCGATTCGGTGAAGCGGTCGGGGTGTGAGTAGGGCGGCGGGCTGTATTGCGCGTCGGATGCGGCGACGTGCGGCACGAACCACAGGCCGCCGATCTTGCCGTCGGCGTCGAAGACCACTTTGACATCGAGGGTGGTCTTCTCGAACTCGACGGGGACGAAGACCTCGTCGAATCCGCCTTCGCGGCCGGTGCGAGTCTCGCCGAGCTTCTTGAATGCGCCGCACTGTGCGACCAGCCCTTCCCAGGTCTGCTTCAATCGCTCGGCGGACATCGCCTGTGCCACCGCCGCGTCGAACTGCGCAACGGCGTCGGTGAACTTGCCGCCCGCCATGTCCTGCACGAACTTGACTGCTGACGCGGTCCTGTCGCTCGGCGCGTTCTGAGCGCGAGAGCAGCCTGCAAGCGCGGCCAGACACGCAATCGCGACCGCCAGAGCGCCGCATTGCCTGAGCGTTGCCATTGTCTTCCTCCTTTATCCCCTTCTGAGTATCAGCAGGCCCGAAATCCGGCCTGTGCGACTGAATGTGATCTTGATGTCCATCTGCGACTTCGCGAACTCGCAGGTCAGAACCACGATGGTGAACTTCCAGAATCGCTCGGTCGTAACGTCGAGCTGTTTGACGAACGGCCCGAACTGCTCGACTGTCAGGTCCCACGCCTCTGCCAGCTTCTCGACGGGCAGCGCTTCGGCCATGCGCGAGTCGAAATCGCGCGCGACCGTCTCGAAGTCGCGCCGGACGAGCGATTCCACGACCTCGGATGCGGCCGATGCAATGTCACCCGACGGCGCCCAGACGAAGTCGTAGTCCTCCATCAGCGAGAGCAGCGCATCTTCGAGCACGGAGGCGTTGAGGTGATAGGTTATGTTGCGGCCGTTCTTTGCGGCCTGGACAAGCCCGGCCTCGCGCAGGACGGCGAAGTGGGCGGAGAGCGTGGGCTTGGTGACCTCGAAATGCTCCGCGATCTCGCCGGCGGTCATATCCCGCTCGCGCAGTAGCTGCATTATCCCGCGCCTTGTTGCGTCTGAGAGGGCTTTGTAGACTCTGTCCATGTGGCACCGTTAGATAATTGGCGAATAGTCGAAGGATAGCATGGGTTTGGGGGGATGTCAAGAGTTACGAGCTATGAACCGGGGAGGCAATGGCATTCTTGTTGAGGCATACTGCCTGAACGGCAGCAAACTTGCAGGTAGCCCTGTGGGATAACGGCTGAGCTTAGGCCGTTGTACGGAGGTTGCGATGATGAGGGCGATCTATCTGCTCCTGGTATCAGGACTGCTGTTTGGGACTATATCTGACTGCACGGCCGCGACGCCACCCAGGACCTTGTCCTATCAGGGGAAGCTTGCGGACAACGCCGGGCGGCCCGTGAATGATACGTGCGGCATGGAGTTCAGGCTGTTCGCTGCCGAAACCGGAGGCCCGGCACTGTGGACTCAGACGCAGTCGACGCCCGTGGCGCAGGGAGTATTCACCGTTTCGCTGGGCCCGGTTCCGGAAGGGCTTGTCGAGAACAATGGATCGCTGTGGGTTGAGATAGTAGTCAACGGCACTACGCTGTCTCCCAGGACGAAGCTCGCAAGTGCGCCTTATGCGCTTCTCTCAGCCCTCGCGCAGGTGGCGGAGACGGTTCCAGACAACGCGATCACATCCGCCAAGATCGCGGACGGAAGCGTGGGCGCCTCGGACCTGGCCGCCGCTTATTCAAACGGTTCCGCTTATGACAGCAGGTTCGTGAGGAAATCCGGCGACACAATCAGCGGGAATCTGACCGTCACCGGCACGCTTTCGGCAGCGCTGCCGGTCGATACGCGCTACCTGCGAGATGATCTCGCGACCACCGCCGTCCAGGTCGTCTACGGGGACATCGATGTTCGCAGCGGAGCCGCCCCCGGCACGAGTTACCTGCACCCCGGCGCCACCGATGCGCGCAACTGGGGCGCCGTTGCGAGCCAGGTCTTCTGCAGCCGGTACTACTACGGCCCCAACTCAACAGACAGCATAAGCATTGGTGAAGCAAATCCCGTCAACATCCAAGGGACGCTTGCCGCCGGCACGATCACTGCTCCCGCGCTCAACGACACCACGGCTGGCTACTACGTGGACCCGGGCGGCGCCAGCGTGGTCAACGACCTGACCGTCAACGGCAGTGTGAGCGTGCCCGCGGGCAAGCCCAACCTGCCGATCGCATACGCGTTCATCGGCAGCGACGGCACGAAGGCATCGGGCACATCCAACGTGAGCTGCACCTGGGACCCCACAAGCTCGGGGTACGAGATCACCATCGCGGGAGAGACTTACTTCTACTCGTACTACGCGACCACGGTGACGCCGCTGTCGAGTAAGGGCGTGCGTACAGCGGCAACTAACAGCCTGACAGGTAAACTGCTCGTATACATCTACGATGAAAGCGGAAGCAAGGTGCAGTCCAGCTTCCAGTTCGTGACCTACAAGCCCTGAGCTCCAAAACGCCGCATGTATTGTGGTATAGTGAGCCATACCAAGCGAGGGAGCCTGCATAAGTGGCGATACTGCTTACCTATCTGCCCGCGAGCGGATGGCGCGGTGCGGGGTAAGTGAGTCGATGATCTGGGAGAGCTTATCATGCGGATAACCTACGATACCAAGGCCGACGCGCTCTATATAAGCCTGCAGGACGGCGTTTTCGCCAAGAACCGCGAGATCGAGCACGGGGTGGTGCTGGACCTCGGCGCAAACGACTAACTGCTCGGCATCGAGATTCTCGACGCCGCGACACGCCTCAATCTGTCGGACATCGCGAAGGTCAGCATAGAAATGCCGCTGAATCTGACGGAGGCGGCGTGAGCGCGTGATCGGCGTTCCTCGTTTCGGGGTTTCCCTTGCGCCGCGCTCCGCTCAGATCGCGAAACACCCTATAGGATAAGCCCAAGGCTCCGATCTCAACTTGCTGTCGAGCACTGCGGTTAGTACGGTGTGATATCGTCCTGCGTCCGCACGCGCAACAGCCGGTGAAGCTCCTCGCCCATCTTCTCACATGAGGATATGCCGGTCACTCCAACATAGACCCAACTCGGGTCAATGGTGACTCCGCTAGGAAGCACGCACTTGACAATGACTCCGCCGCCGTCCATCTTGAACCATCTCGCAGGGCTTGCAGAGTCGCGCTCCACGATAAGTCCCCAGCAGCGCGCCAGAAGGCCGATGTTGTTCAGACCGAACCCATCCTTCACGCCACTTTGTCCGGCCCCACTGCGAGCCCAGCAAAACAAGGAACCACCGCCTAGCGCGTTGCTGTCCATGCCCAGCGCTGTCACCGAACTGGCTCCTGTCCGTACGGCCGTTGCTGCGTCGATGAACCGTTCGCCGTCCGCGTTCGTCTTGACCATGCCGCTGACATCGGCCTTGTCGCCGGTCGTGAAGGAATGGCCGAGTTGCTCGACCCTGATGCCCGATGACCGGTCCGACTTCTCAACGTAGAAGTAGTTCGGGAATGCTGCGGAAACCGCAAGACCGCTCAGGTCGGCGCCCATGTCGTTCGCGCATCTCTTGGCATCGGCAAGAATGGAGGCGCGCAGCCAGCACTCGTCGGCGCCGACATCAGCAACCACGGCATTGATCCGGCCTTCCCCGTCGATATCAAGAGACGTATCATAATCGCACCACGGCTCAAGGTTCCGCCAATACGGTGCAGCGGCGTCGAACCATGCCGAGTTCACGCAAAGAGACGCGACAGTGAGATGGTAGTTCTCCCCCGGCACTATCAATGAACAGAGGATCCTCCGAGAAATCGTCCGCGCCGGCGGACAGGCCAGACCAGTTGTAGGTCGTGTTGCCGTACACGTCGTTTGATCGCAGCTCCGGAATGGCTGAATCGGCATAAACACCTGAAGAGTTGAATGCTATGATATTGTTGAACAGCCTTGGCGTACAGTTGCTGAGGACAATTCCACCTCCCTTCTGAGCGGCTGTATTTTCTACGATAGTGTTGTTGATTATCCAGGGCGAGGATGAGCCACCGCAGGATATCCCGCCCCCGATCTGCTCCTTCTCCAGTGCAGTGTTGTTGGCAATCACATTTCCCACCACAACCGGCGAAGACGAATCGCAGTATAGGCCCACGCCCCTGCTGCCTGTGTAGCTATGATGTGCCCTGGCTGTGTTGTCCTCAATGTTGTTGCACAGAATGCGCGGCGACGAGTTCATACAGCTCACGCCTGATCCGCCTGTCAACTGATATACAGTCGTGGTCACCGCTTGATTCGAAGTGATATTGTTGTTGGCAATGATCGGAGAGGAGCCGGAGCAGTTGACCCCGGCCCCAAAGTTGGACTTGCCGTTCAGGATGGTGAATCCGTCGATAGCTGAGAGCATACCGACCGTGGACGGAACTGTCACTACAGTTCCGCTGAGCTGCCCATCCAGAATCGTCGCGTTCGCCCTGAAATCGCGCTGGGAGCGCACGAGTCTCCGTTCCCGCGAAGCCGCCATAGACATACACCAGTCTGTTCAGAGTTATTCTCTCATTGTACGTGCCGGACTTCACCCAGACTTCGCCCCAAGAGGCCTCGCCGCGCGATTGGGCATCAGCCACAGCCTGGATCGCCGCCACCACGGTGCGCATCGCGTGCGCGTCATCCCATTCTGACCCGTCATTCCCGTCGTATCCCGTAGTGGTCACGTGCACCGTCAAGCCTGTTGGACTCGGCCAGGTCGTGCCGTTGTACTCGTCAGCGCCCATATCTGCCACGCCCCCTGAACCGAAGGGGGGATATATCCGATCCTCGCCGTCCATGTCTGGAAAATCGATGTCCACGGACCAGTTGTTCTCCTGTGCCTATGCAGGGCGAGCCCGCGGCAAGATGGAATTCGCCAAGATCGAAGCTCACCAGCTTGGGGTCCGCGCTGATGTTGCCGTTCGTACCTGTCGGATCTGTCAGACCTGAGTAGTTGCTTGCGATGTTTGCGTAGACATCATTGTTCTTGAAAGCGGGCGTCCCCGATTCCTTGAAGACTCCCTGCGAGTTGAACGCAACTATGTTGTTTGCTACGTTTGGCGTGGATTTCAGGTAAAGCCCGCCGCCCTTCGCCGCGTTATTGCCCGCCACGGTGTTATTCGACACCAGAGCGTTCGTGGACTCGCAGTAGATGCCTCCGCAGGTGGGTGAAGAGTTTGCCGAAAGGACGTTATCTACGACGCTGCCGTACGGTGTTTTGAAGTAGACACCTCCAGTGCTGGTGCTGGCCGTGTTCCCAGTGACGGTGTTGTTCGCAATCCTGCCTACCTGCACCGTGCAGTATATCCCTCCTCCGGTCCCGGCTGTGTTATCGAAAACAGTGTTCCATTTGACGACGGGCTGCGCAGATGATCCGCCGCACAGTATTCCCCCGCCACCGGCGTCGGCGTAGTTGTTGTCAGACCATGTTGCCCTGGATGACGGCGCCTGTCGCGCCGCTGTAGATACCGCCGCCCCGGCCACCTGAATCGCCATGCTCAGCCCTGTTGTTTCTTACCGTATTGCCCCTGACTTCAGGTGCAGTTCCGCCCACGCATATGCCCCCTCCAAGGGCATTTGTGGAGTGTACCGCGCAGTTCTCAACTAGATTGTTGAAGATCTTCGGCGAACCGTCCGCGTAGATACCTCCTCCAAGGCTTGCCGGGAAGCCGGGAGTGAATCTCTCCGCCTCACAGTTCACGATTCTGTTGTTTTGAATGGTAGGTGAGGAGCCGAGACCACCATATATTCCCCCGCCGTAGATGTTGTTACCGACAACCTTGCCCCTACCATTCTTGATGGTGAAGCCATCGAGGATGGTGTTCGAGTCCGTACACGAATCCGGCAGTACAACTACGCTTCCGTCCAGCCCTTGGCCATCGATAACGGTCTCGTTCGCGTCTGAATCCGGTCGCGGGAATGGCGGTCGCTGGCTCGGATCACCTTCCAGCCCGAAACATCCGCCATATAAGGCGACACCGCACTTTGTGGTTATATGCTCAAAGTACGCTCCACGCTTCACAAGGACGGTGTCGCTGGCCGCCGCAACTTCGATGCCCTTCGCAATGTGCTGAAAGGCAGTTCCCCAGCCAAGTCCATTGCTGCTGTCACTTCCGTCTGTCTTGACATAGTAGGTAGTCGCCCCCGCAGGCAGACCGTTGCAGAGAAGCAGTATCATACCCGCCGTCGCTAGTAGCTGGCCAACTCTTATACCACACATGTCACATGTCCTCCCTGATACAAGCGCACACTTCTTATAGGTCATCTAGCGTTCAACACTAATCCGCTCAATAGCTGTGTCATATGTACCCCACCCGCTGGAATCTGTCAAGAGGCGTTTTCGCCTGCTGTGCTTGGGACGGCGAAAAACTGGTAGTATTACCAGTTGACAGCGGATGGACTCGAGTAGTGGTAGCACCCGCCACTCGGGTCGTTTGAGCGCGGAACGGTCGCGAGAACTTACAGACCAGAGCGTGAGACGGCGACATCCACGGTTTTCCCACCAGGGAAACGGCAGGATCAAGCGCAAACAAAAGAGAGGTGCAAACAAGGCCGGAGCATTGCGCCCCGGCCTCAACCATCAAACAGAAATCCAGATTCTTCGCAGCCTTCGCTCCTTCGACAAGCGCAGGATGCTCAGGTCTGTGGGCTACACCACGCACGTCTCCGCGGGCGCGCCGCGCATGGCTGCTGATCTTCTTTGGTGAGCGCGGGGACGACCTCGAAGAGGTCGCCGACGAAGCCGTAGGTGGCTATGTCGAAGATCGGGGCGTTGGGGTCTTTGTTGATCGCGATGATGATGTCTGAGCTCTTCATGCCCACCTGGTGCTGCACCGCGCCGCAGATTCCGCAGGCGATGTAGATCTTCGGGCAGACGGTTTTGCCGGTCTGGCCGACTTGGTGGGCATAGGGAATCCAGCCCGCGTCAACTGCCGCTCGGCTCGAACCTACCGCGGCGCCTGAGCTCGTCGGCAAGCTCGCGGATTATGGCGAAGTTCTCGGGGCCGCCGAGGCCTCGGCCGCCGCTGACGATGATGTCCGCGTCGACCAGGTTCACCTTCTCGCCGACCGTCTCGACGAACTCGAAGAACTTGCTTCGGGAGCCGAAAAGCGTCGGCTTCGGCGTCGAGATTGACGATCTCCGCCTGCCATCGCACCGTCTTGCGGCTGGTCGGGAAGACCTTGTGCCGCACGGTGGCCATCTGCGGGCGGGTGTATGGGCAGAGGATCGTGGCCATGATGTTGCCGCCGTAGGCCGGGCGAGTCTGGTGGAGAAGGCCGTCCTCGCCGATCTCCAGACCGGTGCAGTCGGCGGTCAGGCCCGTGTAGAGGTTGATCGCGACGCCGGACATGAAGCTGCGGCCCGTGGTGGTCGCGCCCGCAAGCACGATCTCGGGCTTGTGGCTCGCGCATCACGTCGGTGAGCACGCGGCAGTAGCGCTCGGCGTCGTAGACGTCGAGCTCCGGCGCTTCGTAGACGTAGACCTTATCGACGGGGTAGCTCGCGAGGTCGTTGACGGCTTCGGTGAGATCGTCGCCGAGGATCACGACCGCGAGCTTCGGTGTTGCGGGCTTGGGCAAGATCGCGGCCGATGTTGATCAGCTCGAATACGACCGGCGCGACCTTGCCCTCGCGCTGCTCGCCGAAGACCCAGACTTCCTTATACTGATCCAGGTCCTCCGCCGGCTGCTTGTCGATGTCGATGGATGATCGCGCCGAACCGGCACGCGCTCACGCACGCGCCGCACATCGTGCAGCTTTCGAGCTCGATGGTGGCGAGTTTGTCCTTGACCTCGATTGCGTTGGTCGCGCAGCTCTTGACGCAGAGCGTGCAGCCGTTACATTTGGACGCATCTACTGTTATGGACATCTCACACCACCTCCATGCACTTCAGCGTATCGAAGAGCTTGTCGACAAGCTCGGGAGCTTCGCCTTCGTATTTCTCCCCGCCCTCGCGGCACGGCGGGGTCATGACCTTGATGACCTGAGTCGGCGAACCGAGCAGGCCGCACTTGTCCTCCGGGCGCCGATGTCCGCGGTGCCCCATCGGGCGATCTCGGCCTTCTTGGCGGCCATCTTGCCGCGCAGGGAGGGAGTTCGCGGCTCGTTGATCTCCTTGACGACCGTGAGCACGCACGGGCAGCTTGACCTCGACGGTCTCGTAGCCCTCTTCGATAAGCCGCTTCGCGACCATTTTCTTGGCGTCGATGCGATTTGACCTTGGCGACGTAGGCGGCCTGCGCCATAGTTCGAGGTGAACCGCGATTCCGGGGCCGACCTGGCCGGTGTCGCCGTCGATTGCCTGCATTCCGCAGAAGACCACGTCCGGCGCAGCTTCTTCAGCGCCATCGCGAGGACGTAGGACGTGCACCAGGTGTCGGAGCCGGCGAACGCGCGGTCGGATAGCAGGATCGCGTCGTCCGCTCCGAGCGAAATTGCCTCACGGAGCGCGTCCTCGGCCTGCGGCGGGCCCATGCTTATTACGGTGACGGTCGATTGGTCGCCCGCCTCGGTCATCTTCTCTTTCGTGCGCACGGCCTCTTCAAGAGCGTAGAGATCGAAGGGATTGATCTGGGTCTCGACGCCCTCGCGGAGGAGCGTGTTGGTCTCCGGGTTGATCTTGACTTCCGTGGTGCCGGGCACTTGCTTAATGCAGCAGCATATCTTCAATGCACTCACCCTTTGGATAGTTGCGAGTTGGAAAGTTCCAAGTTACAAGTTGGGGCTTCTTGGTCGAAGCGTCAGTGCAGGCTTTATTGTAGCGAGTTCGGGCGGGGTTTGCAAATCGCGCGCGGGGAGCGAAGAGTGGAGAGCGGGAAGGGAAGGGAGAGTTACGTTACGAGTTGGGGAAGGGAAGGGGCAGCGCGTGGCGGCGGGTTTGTGGGGTTGGAGGGGTGGTCCGAGGCGCAGGGGCCGGACGGGCAACGGAGTTGCCGGATACCCGCGCCCGGCAACGGAATTGCCGGGCGAACGGCGAACGAGCGAACCGACAGAGTGAGCCTAGCCTTTGACCTCGGCGTCCATGTTGCCGGCGGCGTAGGCGTTGTAGTAAGCAAGGATCAGTTCCCTGGTGCGGAATGAACCGTATCGGGCCTCGTCCTGGCGCTTGACTATCGGGAATGTGTCGAGTATCTCGGCTGTCTCGTCGCGCGTTAGCCCGTAGAGATGGAAGTAGAGCGCGTCGAGCTGGCAGCGCAGATGCAGGCGGCGTTCTTCGTCCCAGGGAAATGGGGGGCCGTCGTAGCCCATGTCCTCGGCAAAGCCCTTGAGGTCGTTGGCGGTGTAGCAGAGCTCCAGGACTTTCTCTCTGATGAAGTCACGCAGAAGGACGCCGTGCCAATCTGCCTCATACGCGCTCGGCGGAAGGACGGGCAGTTGTTCGACGATGAAGAAATTCAGCGTCTGGCCGCCAATCTTCTGGCGGGCCGCATAGTCGAGCGCAAAGGCGTTCAGGTTCGCAAGCAGAGCCGCAGTCTGGGCCGCTGTCATTCCTTCACTCAGGTGAACCAGCGGCAGCTTGTTGCCAAACGCTACTGCCGGGGCTGCCGCCGCGATCACTGTCCGCTCGTTCGTCGGAGACGTCACGTCCTTGAAGATGAGGCGCCATTCTCCGGGTCTACCGTCGTTCTTCGTCGAGACGGAAGCTGCGTCCACCCAGAACTGGAATGCCGGGGTGAAAGCGGCATCGGCGTGTTGGGCCAGAGAGGTGGGCTGCTGCTGTGCCGGTCTGAACACGTTTCGCGGGTTGACGACAATGCTTGCCGCCCGGTGGTCATACGCCTGCACCATCTTGCCTTCGTACAGGGCAGATACCTCGTCTCGCCCTTCGTGTATATGTTGCCCGTGGCTAGCCAAAACCCTTCCGCTTCGAGGTCTGCTGCTGTTCGGAAAAGGCCCGAATCGCTAGTCATGTCGAACATCCGCTGGAAGCTTATGCTCCACGGGTTGCCGTCTTCGCGGTTCCTGTCCACAAGCACCGGTACGTGCTGATAGATCTTCCTTGTAAGCTCGGCATCGCAGCAGCGGCGGAAGATGGGGCAAGTGAGCGTGTTGGGGTTGAACAGCCGAAAGTCGGCGGGCGAAAGAGCGCAGATGCGCTCGGCGTCATCGATCTCACGTGCGTTGTGCAGGAAGAACCCGCACCGAATGCTGTCCTGCGGCAGGGCTTCGCCGGTCAGCAGCATGATGCTGAATTTGAAGCGGCTGTCGACTTCCGGGAACAGCCCCTGCCTGTTCTCGAAGTCGAGAAGCTCGGCGAGCATCCGGTGGCTGACGATGTCCTGGAAGTAGTCCTTGGTGGTGTCGTCGGTGGCGATTCCGCTGGGGACAACAAGCCCTACACGACCCGTTTCGCTGACAAGACTCAGGGTCTTCTCCGCGAACAGGGCGTAGAGGTTGGTGTCTCCCTTGCCCATCAGCGGATAGAAGCCGGAGTCTCGCACGTAGCAAAGGAATCGCTCTGCCGCGTCTCTGGCTATCTCGTACTCCTTCCACAGGTCGGGCTTCCTGCTCCGAAGCGACTTGATTAGCGCCTTTCGGTCCGCCGCTCTCGGTGCGCGCGCGATGTCAGGATCGCGGGCGGCGAAGAACTCGTTTTCCTGCAGCTTGATCCGCTCCCATGGCGGATTTCCGATCACGGCGTCGAATCCGGGGCCTTCGCTCAGTGGCTGGCCTGATGTGTCGAAGTATATCTCCGGGAACTCGATCTCCCAGTGGAAAAAGCTCTCACGCTCAGCTATCTCGCTGGCCTGCGCGAGAAGGCGATCATACGTGGGCTGTGATGCTCCGCCGTTCTTCATCACGAACTCGATCAGGCTCTTGCGCACCCAGGCGCCCACCTTCAGCCCGAACTGAGCGGCAGTCACAAGGTTGAGTAGTCGCGCGTACTTATTGGACAGAAGCTCCCGAAGCTGGCCATAGACCTTCTCCTGTTGTTTGACCTGGCTCACTGTGACGGCATCGCTCTCCTGAATGCGTGTCATCAGGCCCACCGCCCCGCCAACCCGATCTGTGAACGCACTGTCGGTCAACAGTGCTATCTGGCCGTTGGCTTGCGTTACTGAGACCTTGGGCTTCTTCTTTCTCTTGCCGGGAACGCCTTTCAGCTTCAGGTGATCCAGCTTCGCCCCAATGAGGGAGTTGCCGGGCCGGAGGTGGTGGTCCAGGAAAGACAGCGGCCGATCTTTGGCCGCGGTCGTGAGCCATAGCGAGAGCTTGGCGAGCTCGACGGCAAGTGGGTTGAGATCGACGCCATAGACGCATGACTGAGCAACGCGGCGCTTCCAATGCGCCAGGTCGGCCTCTTCTCTGGTCTTGCCCTCAGGCACTACACCGAGATCGACCAGGAACCGCGCGATGTACTCTGTTGCCTCCACGAGGAAATGCCCGCTGCCCATGGCGGGGTCGAGCACGTTGATCGCGAGCACCGCGTGCAGCTTGTCCTCGTCGCTTTCGTGTTCTTCGACGGCGCGTTTCAGCAGAGGGTCAAGAGTGCGGCTGACGATGTGCTTGACTATCTCATCGGGGGTGAAGTACGAACCAGTGGTCTTGCGCTCGCCACGGTCGCTGATGAGTGACAAGAGCCACCCGTCCTCCGGCTTTGTTAGCGCCCTGAGGCGGAATTCGAGCAGTCCTTCGTAGATGGTGCCCAGGTGCCTGACCGAGAGATCGCGATAGTCCACGAACTCGCCGTTGACCCTCGCCAGCTTGTCAATTGCGATCTGCAGGTGGAAATCTCCGACTGCGTGGGTCGTGAGAAACGGATGGGACTCGGGGTCGAAGAGGCCGCCGTTGAATGTGGCCACCCTGAAGTGGAGGATTGCCGAGGTTGATCGCTTCGAACAGGAAACGAAGCCGCCCGTCGAGCAGAGGGCTGCTGTGCAGCACAGGGGTGCCTGCGTCCACGTGCTGAGCAACGACGTGCTTTATCGCGTCCAGGCTGTAGGCTGTCGCGGTATGACATTGTTCTCTCTTACCGGAAGAAGCTCTCGGCCTCGGCGTAGAGGATGAATAGTAGTCGGTAGAGCAGAATGAGCGAGTTGTCGTAGATCGTCTTGAGCGTATCCGGGTCGGGCCGCAGATCGTTGGCCGGGTAATCGAGGAATCCCTGCGCGATGTGTCTGAGGGCCTGATAGACCTGCTCCTGCAGGCTCTCGCCGACGCTGCGGGCGTAGTCGGCGCTCTCCTTGAGAATAGCGGCAAGCGAAAGCGGGCCATCATCGAATGCCGTGCGCCTGAAGAACGCGTAGAAGTAGAGGAACCGCCCGACGTCGCCGGTCCCCACCAGCTCCTCGAGATCGACCTCGTAGAAGTGGTCGAGCTTGTGGGCGGTGTCCCTGTGGTAGAGCCGCCACTGCCTGCCGTTGGTGAGAATGCCCCAGGTCACTCCGCTGTGGAGCATGTAGTAGTAGATCTGAAACGAGGGGTTCTTGTTCGAGAATGCATCGCCGGTTCTGCGCCTGGTTGCTGTGTCCAAAGACCTGTGCCAGCGCTTGGCGTCGCCCACGGCGATCCCGCCCTGGTCAGGCAGTTCGTCGGTCAGGACACCCTCAGGCTTCGCCCTGAGCGACTCAGCGTCACGATAGAGCACATAGTCCGGTTTCTTGTTGCCGTCCGGCGTGGCGAGCGGTGCTTGGACATCGAATGTGTGCCCCAGCAGTTCCAACACCGGCCTGACGAGGTTGCGCTCAGTCTGGGGTTCGTTACTGGAACGCCTGAAGTCGCTCAGCAGGTCCGCGATCCGCGCCATAACCGGCTGCGCCTGCTCCCGCAGCGCTTGCCACTGGGGACGAGTCGGGAGGTTCTCCTTCAGGAAGTGGTCGGAGAACAGGTGCTGGTTGCAGAACGGGTCAGGCGTCAGACTCGGTTGTGCTGGATCGTGCATGCCGGGAACCCCTGCGGGTAGTATTAGCCGCGCCGACGTCCGTTTCCTGCCCCGGTTAAGACCGCCCTTCGACGTTCCACAGGCTCAGGGCGCTCAAGTAATGGATGCTGAATCAAGTTCGGCATGACATGCTTCAATGGGTGCTGAATCAAGTTCGGCATGACATGCCCTTCGGTACGGCGCATAGACCGCGGCTGCTCAGGGGCGGCGGGTTACGGGGTCCGCTGAGAGCCCGACAACGCTAGAAATCGAGCATGGGCTCGCCGCGGAGCAGGAGGAGCGCGCCGAGAAGCTCGACGGAGCCGACGTTGGAGCTGACGGCGGGGGTGGCGGTCATGCCGCCGTCGCCCTTGGCGATGCAGCCGGTGTCGGCGTTCATGCACTCCCATATACTCGGGTGCTTGAGCGCGAAACGGATCGCGCCACGGCGGATCGTGTCCACGAGGTCGGGATAGTAGTTGACCGCGGCGGCGGCGCCCATCGAGATCGACTTGGGCCACGCCGGGCCGCGCCAGTAGTTGTCGGCGCGGTAGCCGGGTTCGCCGGCGGCCACCGTGCGGATGCCGTAGTCGCCGATGAGTCTGCAGAAGCTCTCGCGAGCGGACCGCGCCCTGGCGTCGTCCACAAGGCGGTATGCCAGAGGGAACAGGCCATCGACGCCGACCCTGGTGTCGAGCGTTGCGTCCTCGTGAATCACGCCGTACCAGTGCTTGTCCTCGTCCCAGAGGCGCTCGTTCATCGCGTCGATGGTGAGCCGGGCGTGGTTCTGCCAGAACGAGGCGTCGCCGGCCTCCAGGATGTCGGACATCTTCGCCATCGCCTGCTCGTAGCGGGCTCTCTCGGCGGCGAATATGGCGGGGTAGCAGAACCGCTCGCGGGCGCCGTCCTCGCCGTAGGTCACCTTCTCGAAGGCTGACGTGGTGTCGAGGCCGGTGTCGTACGAGGTGACGATCGCCCAGAGGTGCAGGCGCATGAACGACTCGTCTCGCGATGCGCAGAGGTAGTCGTAGTACTTCCTCAGGGCCGGGTACCAGTTCTTCAGGGCGTCGACGTCGCCGGTCTTGTTGAAGTATCTCAGCGCGACCCAGGGGATGTGCGGGGTCTGGACGATGCCGCGCCTGGCCCAGGATTCGCCCGGGGTCTGCTCGTGGAGGTAGATCGCGTGCGTGACGTAGCCGTCGTCGCGCTGGTGCTGCAGGAACAGGTCGATGACGGTCTTGATGAACCCGGAGCCGAGTTCCTCGTTGAGGTCGGCGGCCGTCTCGTGCGCGGGCAGCGCCCACTGCCAGTAGCCGCGATATACCGGCAGCGCCTCGATCATGGTCCTGCCCCACGCGGGATGCCTGTAGTAGTTCTGACGGGCGACCCACCAGCACTTGTAGTAGGCGCGCTGTTCGTCCTGATCGTTGGAGTTCAGCGGCGGAAGGGTCGCAAACCACGAGTTCCATTCGTCACGGATGCGCTGCGTCGGAAGGTCGCGTTGGAATGCCGTTTCCGCCTGCTGGGGCGAGTCGAAGCTTATGCCGAACCGGATCGTCTGCTCGCGGCTGTCCGCAAAGGCGGCGTGCTGGAAAACGACGTATCTGCCCTTGTCCTCGCCGTCGCCGATCGTGCCGGAGGCGGCTTCGGAGAGGAAGGCGTCGAGTGAGGAGTAGACGGACGCCTTCTGATGGTCCGAGCGGATGTGCAGGCGCCCTCCCTCGAAATCGATTTGGACCAGGCCGTCGGATTGGCGGACCGTGCAGTTGGGGTCGGTTACGGTGAGAATGGTGAGGATGTTGCGCTCGAAGGCGTGGTTGGGGTTGTTGAGGCAGGTGCAGTCCAGGTTCCAGACGAACCCGCCGCCGCCGGCCTGGCAGAAGGTCTCGTCCGCCGCCATTCCCATGTTCGAGAACTCGACCGCCCTGGTCACGCACGAGGGTGCGCTTCGCATGCTTTTGAAGAAGAACGTGCTTCTCTCGACGTCGGTGAAAGGCTTTGTGAAACACGAGTATTCGGCGAAAGACAGGGTGGCCACCGGTTTCTCGTGGTAGGTGGACGTCTTGCGCGAATCCAGCAGCCAGCCGATCCGGCCGAAATCGGCGGGATAGGCGAACGGCAGGTTCCAGTTGTCGTGTTTGACGATCACGGCCGTCCGGCGGGGGAGTCTCTCGTCGAAGTCGGTCGCGACCAGGGACCAGGTATCTTCAGAACGCGTCATTGGGCTCATCGAATCACCTTTCAGTCTTATTACATTGTGATTTCGCGGGGCGGGGCGGGGAATCCTACGAGCGATCCGGAATCGCCCTTCGATTGAAATCGAGGCTACGCAGAACGAAGAACCGGCCTTCGATTGAAATCGAGGCTACACAGAACGAAGTCCACCTTCGTGGACTGGGTGCGGAACCGCCTTCGATTGAAATCGAGGCTACGCAGCACGAAGTCCACCTTCGTGGACTGGGGATGAGAGCGAGTGAACTTGACGGGCTTTCGCGCGGTCTATACCATGTCATGTCCGGCAAGCCCGCGTTGTTCGTGATCAGATTCGGTTTGCCGCACTAACGCCTGCGAGCAAACCAACCGGTGAACAACGCGGGCGGGGGGATGGGGATGAACTACACGAGCGAGGAAGCGGGGATTCTGGTCCACGCGCTTCCGTATATACAGGCTTTTGCCGGCAAGATCATCGTCGTCAAATACGGCGGCAACGCCATGATCGACGCGGAGCTCAAGCGCGGCGTGGCGCGGGATGTCGCGCTGATGCACTGCGTGGGCATGAAGCCGATCCTCGTGCACGGCGGCGGGCCGGAGATCAATGCGATGATGGCGAAGGCCGGCAAGGAGCCGGAGTTCGTCAACGGCCTGCGCGTGACCGACGCGGAGACGATGGAGATCGTCGAGATGGCGCTCGCGGGCAAGACCAACAAGGCGATCGTTGCGATGTTGGGCTGCGCGGGCGTGAAGGCGGTCGGTCTGAGCGGGAAAGACGCGGGGCTGATCGCGGCTGCCAAGCAGGTGGGTGAGGTCGATCTGGGGTTTGTGGGGGAAGTCGTGTCGATAGACCCGGCGATACTTGTTGACCTGCTGGAGCACGGCTATGTGCCGGTGGTGTGCTCGGTGGCGGCGGACGCCGATGGCCAGAGCCTGAACCTCAACGCGGATACGGTTGCAGGGGAGATAGCGGCGGCGGTCGGGGCGGAGAAGCTCATTATGATGACCGACGTCACAGGCATCTATGGGCACTTCGGCGACGATTCCACGTTGATCTCCGAGCTGTGCGAGTCCGATGCGCGCAAGATGATCGCGGGCGGCAAGATCGGGTCGGGCATGATCCCCAAGGTGGAGGCGTGCATGCGGGCGCTGGAGGGGGGAGTGCCTCGGACGCATATCATCGACGGCACCAAACCCCACGCGCTGCTGATGGAGATATTCACCGATACGGGGATTGGGACGATGATTGTTTCGTAGCGAAGAGTGGAGAGTGGAGAGTGGAGAGTGGAGAGCCGGGGAACCGCACTCGAGTGCTGCTGATGGCGCGGCCCGGCAGGCTGGCGAATGAGAACGCCCTGATCGGAATGCTGCACGGAAGCGGGTACGGCATGTCGGTCCTGAGAGACGTTCCGAGGCTGATCTCGGAGATCGGAAGGCAGACGGAGTCGAGGCCGATCGCGGTGGTTAACTTGCTATCTACCTGTGATGACACCAAGAGCATCGATGGATACGATCGGTTCCTGCACGAATACGCGAGGGTACGCCGTCAGGCCGGTTCGAGGCTGATCGTGATCACGCCGGAATGCGGAACAGGGCCGGACACGTCTGCTGGATACGGCGATTTGGTGACGGCCTACATTGGAGTGCCTGTGGATCCAGCGGAACTCCTGCGGTATGTAGACCGGATCGCTCAGGCGATGGAGGCCACGACGTAGTTGCGGCGGTGGGTGCGGGTTGGGGTTGTGGTTGTGTTGATCGGGGTGGCGGCGGTGGTGGTGCTGCCGCGGTCGGTGGAGTGGCGCGGGCTGGTGCGGAAGTTCAGCAAGTCGCAGACGGTTGCGTCGCGGTTGGAGCAGTATGGGCCGGCGGCGCGGAAGAGGATGGCGCCGGCGTTTCGGAAGGCAGGGGTCGAGTACCCGCCGGCGAAGGTCGTGATGCTCGTGCTCAAGCAGGAGAAACGGCTGGAGCTTTATGCGGCGGATGGCGGGAAGCTGAGATATGTCAAGACGTACCCCGTGCTGGCGGCGAGTGGGCATGCTGGGCCGAAGCTGCGGGAGGGCGATAGGCAGGTGCCGGAGGGTGTGTATCGGGTCGAGTCGCTGAACCCGAACAGCTTGTGGCATTTGTCGCTGAGGCTGAACTATCCGAACGAATTCGACCGCGCGATGGCGGCAAAGGAGGGCCGGACCGATCTCGGCGGCGATATTATGATCCACGGCTACTGCGTGTCGGAGGGGTGTGTGGCGGTTGGGGATGAGGCGTCGGAGGATCTGTTCGTGCTCGCGGCGGATGCGGGCGTTCGGAACATCAAGGTCGTGATCGCGCCGAGGGATTTTCGGGTGAACCCGCCGGGGCGGACCGGAGCGGGGCTGCCGGGGTGGACGGACAGGTTGTATAAGCGAGTGGCGCGGGAGATGGAAGCTGTTCAGGCTCGCGGGAATCCAGACCCCGTTAGCCCTGAGTAGGCCCGGTTTGTGGGCCGTATCGAAGGGCGGTGCTTCGGAGCCGTGCTTCGATACGGTCGCTCCTTCGGTAGGCCGCCAACCCCGGCCTACTCAGGACCGACCTACTCAGCACTAACGGTGTACCGCTCCCGCCTGAACCGACAACTGACAACTAAGGACTGACAACTGATGACTACGATCGAGCTTGATAACCAATACGTAATGCACACCTACGGCGGTTGCCTGTCGTGTTCGTGCGGGGCGAGGGGTGCTTCGTCTATGATGAGCAGGGCAAGGAGTATCTCGACTGCCTGGCGGGGATAGCGGTGAATGGGTTGGGGCATTGTCCGCCGAAGGTCGTGGAGGCGATCTGCAAGCAGGCCGGGGACGCTGATGCATACGTCGCAACCTCTATCATACCACGCCTGCAGCCGAAGCTTGCGAAGCTGCTGGTGGAGGCCTCGGGGATGGACAAGGCGTTCTTCTGCAACTCCGGCGCGGAGGCTAATGAGGCCGCGATCAAGCTCGCGCGGAAGGCGACCAAAGTCGCGGGTCATCCCGAGAAGACCGAGATCATCACGGCGCTGAGAGTCGTTCCACGGGCGGACCCTCGCGGCGATCACGGCGACCGGCCAGCCGAAGTATCAGAAGGCGTTCACGCCTCTTCGCGCCCGATTTCAAGTATGTGCCCTATAATGATGTCGATGCGCTGAAGGCCGCGGCCGGCGAGAAGACCTGCGCGATTATGATGGAGCCGGTGCAGGGCGAGAGCGGCGTTCATCCGGCGACGCAGGAGTTCCTGCAGGCCGCGCGCGAGCTGTGCGATACGCTCGGGGCCGCGCTGATATTCGACGAGGTCCAGACCGGGCTCGGCAGGACGGGCAAGCTGTTCGGGTTCCAGCACTTCGGCGTCGTGCCGGATATGATGACGCTTGCGAAGACGCTCGGCGGCGGGTTTCCGATAGGGGCGTGCCTTGCGAAGGGCAAGTATGCGGACGTGTTCGAGCCGGGGGACCATGCGTCCACGTTCGGCGGCAATCCGCTGGCGTGCGCGGCGGCGATTGCGGCGGTGACGGAGATCATCGAGGGCGGCTGGGTGGAGAACTGTCGAACGACGTCGGGGCCTATCTTCGCCGAACGGTTGCGCGCGCTGCCGGGTATTAAGGAAGTCCGGGGTTGGGGCTGATGATCGCGGCGGACTTTGCGGAACCCAGAGCCCGCCAGGTGCGTCACGAAGGCGTTGGAGAAGGGGCTGATCATCAACGCGATCGGGCGATAGCACGTGCGGTTCGTCCCGCCGCTGATCATTACGCAGGGAGCTTGTGGACAGAGCGATAGGATCAATTGACTATTGACTATTGACTATTGAGCTATTGGCGCACAGGCCCGGCTGTGGGGGGCAATCGTCAATAGTCAATACCCAATACTCGATTGCCAGGGAGGCACGACATGTGGCAGAGGTTTACTGAGAGAGCGAGACGAACGGTGTTTTTTGCGCAGGAAGAGGCCGGCAAGCTTGGCGAGAACTCACGTCAGCACCGAGCACCTGCTGCTCGGGCTGGTGCGAGAGGACGAGCTGCGTGGGCGCGCAGGTGCTCGAGCGGATGGAGTGCTCGCTCAGCGCGAATACGGAGAGGAGGTCGAGCAGACAGGTCACGCAGGGTGACGGCAGGCTCGGCAACGATATGCAGCTTACCCCTCGGGCGAAGCGGGTGATCGATCTCGCCTACGATGAGCTCCCGTGACCTCGGCAACGACTATATCGGCACCGAACACCTGCTGCTGGGCCTGTCCGGGAAGGCGAAGGGCTTGCCGGCCGCGAGTGCTGACCAAGATGGGCGTGCCGACTACGCCACCGCCAAGGACGCGGTCATTCGGTGCAGAAGGCGAACAAGCTGGCGGCGAGCGTCGGGCAGGCGGAGGGCAAGCTGTCCGCCGATCCGTGGAGACTCCACGGGCAGGGACTTGCTCGCCATCGGCGACCACAGCCGGGAGGAGACTCGACGCCATGTTCGACATGGCCCGATCAAGCTCAAGACCAAGGTGATCAGCGCGGCGGAGCAGAGGAGGATTCTGGAGGGCAAGACGCTGGCGATGATCTTCGAGAAGCCGTCGCTGCGGACGCGGGTGTCGTTCGAGACGGGCATGTTCCAGCTTGGCGGGCAGGCGATCAACCTGCAGCCCGTCGGACATTCAGCTCGGCAAGCGGGAGACCATCGCCGACGCCGCGCGGAACCTGGAGCGGATGGTTGACATCATCATGGCGCGGATGTTCGCGCACTCGACCGTCACCGAGCTTGCGGAGTATGCCAATATACCCGTGATCAACGGCCTGTGTGATCTCGAGCACCCCTGCCAGGCGCTGGCGGATTTCCTAACCATTCTCGAGCACAAGGGCAAGTTCGAGGGGCTCAAGATGGCGTTCGTGGGCGACGGGAATAACGTCGCGCACTCGCTGATGCTGCTGGCGGCGAAGGTCGGGACCAACTTCACCATCGGCTGCCCCGAGGGCTATGAGCCCGAACCCAGAAATCGTCGCGCAAGGCCGAGGCCGACGCCGCGGCAACCGGCGCGGCGATCGAGATCACGCACGATCCGATCGCCGCCGTCAAGGACGCCGACGTTGTCGAGACCGATGTCTGGGCCAGCATGGGTCAGGAAGTCCGAAGCCGCCGAACGAGCGAAGATCTTCCAGCCGTTCCAGGTGAACGCCGCGCTGATGAAGTCACGCGAAACCCGATGCCATCTTCGAGCACTGCCTGCCCGCGCATCGGGGGCTCGGAAGTGACTGACGAGGTGATCGACTCGCACGCAGAGCGTTGTTTTGATGAGGCGGAGAATCGGCTGCATGCGCAGAAGGCGGTTATGGTTTTGTTGGCGGAGAGCTGAGAGTGAGAGTAGAGAGCAGAGAGCGAGAGCCGGGAATGGGTGACGGGAGGCAGTCGTGTTTAGTTTCCAGAAACTTGACATCTGGAGAAGGAGCGTCAAGTTTGCCGATATGGTCTACGATGTTACCGAAGCGTTCCCAAAGAAGGAGCAATTTGGTTTCACGTCTCAGCTCAGGCGATCAGCCAGTCTCAATCAGCGCCAATATCGCGGAAGGTAGTTCGAGGGCCTCCAACAAGGACTTCTCTCGGTTCATCGAGATAGCATACGGCTCCCTGTGCGAAACCGCTTCGCATCTCTATCTGGCGAGGATCGCGGAAGCTTTATCTCGCCGAGAGCCGTTCCAGAAGCTCTATAGAGATGCGGAGGAACTGGCACGAATGCTCAGTTCGTTCAGGAATACTCTGGGAAAGTGGAAGCCGGACTGAGCGGAAGCGATTGCTCTCCGCTCTCCACCCTCCACTCTCCACTAATACCGGAGGAACAACAATGCCAAAGACAGTCCTGCTAGTCTATTCAGGAGGACTCGATACCTCCGTCTGCATCCCTATGATGAGCGAGGATTATGGGTTCGACCACGTCGTGACCGTCACGGTCGATGTCGGTCTGCCTGCCGGGGAGCTTAAGCAGGCTGAGGAGAAGGCCAAGCTGCTTGGGGACCGAGCATTATTCCATCGATGCGCGGGAGGAGTTCGTCGACTGACTACATCTTCCCCGCCATCAAGGCCAATGGCGACTACCAGGGGTATCCGATCAGCACGTCGATTGCGCGGCCGCTGATCGCTTTGAAGGCCGTGGAGGTCGCGCAGAAGATGGGCGGTATCGACGCGTTCTGCCACGGCTGCACCGGCAAGGGTAACGACCAGTTCCGGTTCGAGTTCGTGATGCGGACCTTCATGCCCGATACTCCGATCATCGCGCCCATGCGGGAGCACACGATGACGCGCACGTGGGAGATCGAGTACGCCGAGAAGAAGGGCATCCCGATCGGGCAGAGCAAGGACAAGATCTGGTCGATCGATGAGAACCTCTGGGGCCGCAGCATCGAGGGCGGGCACCTCGAGGAGCCGGACTACGCCCCGCCGGAGGAGATATTCCACTGGACCAAGAGCCCGCAAGATGCGCCCGATACCCCGACCGAGGTCACTATCGAGTTCGATAACGGCGTGCCGGTCGCGATCAACGGCAAGAAGCATGAAGCCGCTCGATCTGATCCTTGAGGCGCACAAGCTCGCGGGCGAGAACGGAGTCGGTCGGATCGACATTATGGAAGACCGGCTGATCGGGCTGAAGGTTCGGGAGAACTACGAGTGCCCCGCGGCGAAGCTGCTGATTCCCGCGCACGCGGCGCTCGAGGCGCTGGTCTGCACGGCGGCGGAGCGGGCGTTCAAGGTGTCGGTCGATCAGAAGTGGGGCGAGCTTGCCTACGCGGGCCTGTGGTTGACCCGTTCAAGGACGACCTGGAAGCGTTCATCAACGCGATCCAGCCGCGCGTGACGGGCACGGTCACGATGCGGCTGTTAAGGGCAGCGCGCAGATGATCGGCCGCGCGAGCAAATACTCGCTGTATAACGAGGACCTGGCAGTCGTTCGATTCCAAGACGTTCGATCAGAGCGAGGCCGTGGGGATCGTGAAGATGCACGGCATGCAGGCGCGGATGTACCGGACGGTGAAGGATAGCTGAAGGCTGAATGCTCAATGTTGAATGGTGAATGTTGAATAGGGGAGAGGCTTCATGAGCGATGGCAAGACCGGAGGCGGCGCGAGCGCCGGTAGGATCGCTCTAGTGACAGTGCTCACAGCACTGATCTTCCTGTTTGTGTGGCCGGGGCCGCTGTGGGCGGACAGGGTCACCGTTGACCCCAACACGGCCCACGCCGCCGCGAATGTGACGGAGCAACAGCCCGATTCGCGCCTCGCCCAGAGGGTCACGTATCAGGGCGGGTATAAGCGGCTGCACGCGGTTGCCGAGGAGTTGACCAAGCAGACCGGGGTGACGATCCGGTGCGGGTCGAACTCGCAGGACTGGCGGGTGCGCGACATTCCGCTGGTTGTGTGCGTCAAGGATATGCCGCTGGGGACGCTGCTCAAGACCCTCGCCTACTGCGCCCACGTCAGCCTCGCATCCGAGAAGATCGCCAACGCCAGAGACGATGAGCCGCCCACTTACAAGCTGTACCGAACTCCAGAGCAGAACATCGATCACGTACTAAACGCGCGCGTGGAGGCAGATCGGGAGTTGGCGGAGTGGACATGGAACGTGCTCGCCGCATGCGCCGATATGCCGGACAAGTCCAACGATATCGTGATCACAGACGGATGGGCCGATGCGGTCCAGGCCCGTCTGGCGGCGAAGATGCTCAAAGCGCTGGGGCCGGACGTGCGAGATCGGGTGCTGGCCGGGGAGCGCGTTGTCGAGAGCCTGGACGACGACGCCAGCATAGCTCTGCGGGAGGTGCGCGACTACGCGGCGATGCACCACGGGACGACGCCGAACTACGGCCTGGCCGGGCCGCCGCAGGTGGTCCTCAGCGTGCCGAAGGAGTTGTACGAGGGCTTGGAGGGGCTGTCGATTACTCTGAAGAACGTGCCGGACCGGACTGGATCGATGCCCGCAGGCAGCACTATCGATCGGGGGTTCCCGGCGGCACCGCTCGCAAGGGCGGTGGCGTCGGCCAAGGAACTGAACCTGCCGCCGGAACCGGATACCAAGTCGGCGTTTGCGGAAGATGACTTCCCGGCACCGGGATTTGTCGAGCTGAGAACGGACGATGACTGGAAGACGCCGCTGCTGGAACCCAAGGTCAAGATGCCTGTCTCGAACGCCGAGGGCAGAAGGCGAGTGCCGCGCGGTCTGGTCGAGATGGCGAAGCAGAGCGGGGTAAATGTCGTCTGCGAGGACTTCGTCAGCCACATGGACGACATAACGGATTGGTGGGGCCATTCCACGCCTGCTTCGTCGCAGACGGCCTCTTTCGGGTACCGAACCAGCCGAGGACACTCCCACTGTCGAGATGACGGCCGCCGACGCGTTGAGATCGACCAGGAATCATCTGTTCCGGAACCCGCGCTGGTTTGTCAACAAGGACAGCAAGCTGGTGGTTGGATGGGTTTCGGATTGGCGCGTGACGCACCTCGGTCTCGTGCCGGAGAGCCTGTATACGTCCATAATTGCGAAGATGCAGACGGACGGGGCGGAACTGGACGACCTGATGCCTTTGGCGGGGCTTGACTGGAGGCAGATGGACGGGTGGTTTCGCTCACCCTACGGGCTCTATTGGATGCTGGCCATCCGTTCCAGTACCCCTACGCGATGTGGAACCTCTACAGCATGCTGAATGCCGAACAGAAGCGGCTGGCGAAATCGGACATGGGGCTGCCCCTGGGCCTGTTCGACACCGGATGGATGGCCGACTACATACGCAGCGAGCGGAGCGAATATGACAAGCCTTATAGGTCGGTGGCGATGCCGGACAGAGGACTGGAACTCGACCGCGCGCTTTCGAGTCCCGATCTTCTCGCCTCGGTCAGCCTCAAGCTCGCGCGCGAGCCGGCGGAAGGCAAGAGTGTGCTCGCGAAGCACAACTACTCCCTGGTCCTCGAGTCGTATTCCGATGGCGTGCCGAAGACTCTGCTGAGCGAGGGACTGGACGGGATCTCGTTTCCGGTCTATACGCCGGAGCGGGAGGCGGAGCTGGTCAAGAAGGCGGAAGTGAACGGGGCAGAGAAGTAACAGGTAATCGGATGTGAGGTGAGGTTCTCAGAACCGTTGAGGCGGTGAACCGGGATGAAGGAGATGAAGGGAACGGGCGAGGCGGACACTTACGAGGATCAGCGGTATCCTTTGTCGAGCTTGACCTCGCGGATCATCGCCTGCGCCGTGGAAGTGCACAGGACCTTGGGGCCTGGTTTCGAGGAGAAGTTCTACCAACGTGCGCTGGATCGGGAGTTGGCCGCGGCCGGCTTGGAGGCAACCAGGGAAGTAGACATTGAAGTGTTCTACAAGGAACTGAAACTCGGCACGAAACGGATTGACTTCGTGGTAGAGAACTGCCTCGTGGAGATCAAAGCCAAGGACAGAATCGACGAAGTAGCGATCGTTCAGACCCTCTCGTATCTCTATGCATCGGGTTTTGCCGTGGCCTTGCTGATCAATTTCGGTGGGCCAAAGATCGAGATCAGACGATTGATGAACACCCGGAACAAGCGCGGCGTTCGCGAGGAGTGAGATCAACGACTCATTCATTTCAGCTTCTCAACGGTTCTTAGGGCAATAGGGAGCGTGGGCAAGTGGCAAAGAAACTCTGGGGCGGTAGGTTCAGCAAAGATACGGATAGGGCCGTGGAGGCGTTTACGGAGTCGATCTCGTTCGACTGCCGGTTGATCGCGCAGGAGATCGTGCAGTCCAGCGCGCACGCGGCTATGCTGGGCAAGTGCGGGATCGTGTCGCTTGATGAGTCCAAGAAGATGATCAAAGGGCTCGGCGCGATACTGAAGGACTATCAGGCCGGCAAGATCGAGTTCGATGCCAGCGCGGAAGACATCCACATGAACGTCGAGAAGCTGCTGCATCGAGCGGATCGGCGAGACGGCCAAGAAGCTGCATACGGCGCGAAGTCGCAACGATCAGGTCGCGTGCGATGTTCGGCTGTATCTGCGAGACGCGACCGACCAGATAACCGCGCTGATAGTCGAACTTCAGCAGGCGATAGTCGATCGGGCGGCGGAGAACGCGGAAGTGATCCTGCCGGGGTTTACGCACCTCCAGCACGCGCAGCCGGTATTGCTCGGGCATTATCTGATGTCCTGGTTCTGGATGCTGGAGCGGGATAAGGCGCGGTTCGCGGACTGCCGGAAGCGGCTCAACGTGCTCGTGCTGGGCGCGGGCGCGCTCGCGGGAACGACGTTTCCCATCGACCGGCAATACGTCGCCGACGCGCTCGGGTTCGACTCGGTCTCGGATAACAGCATCGACTCGGTGAGCGATCGGGATTGGGCGTCGGAGTTCGCGGCTTGCTGCGCGATTGCGATGACGCACCTCTCGCGGTTTTCCGAGGAGCTTATTATCTGGAACACCAGCGAGTTTGGGTTCGTGGAGCTTGATGACTCGGTGACGACCGGCTCCTCGATCATGCCGCAGAAGAAGAATCCCGATGTGGCCGAGCTTGTGCGAGGCAAGAGCGCCCGCGTGATCGGCGACCTGATGTCGATCCTGACGCTGCAGAAGGGCCTGCCGCTGGCGTATAACCGCGACCTTCAGGAGGACAAGGAGCAGCTTTTCGACGCGGCGGATACGGTCGCCGGGTCGCTGCGGGTCTTCGCGCTGATGCTTTCGACGGCGAAGTTCGATGCCGACAGAATGCACGCGGCGGCGGGAGAGTCGTTTTCGACCGCGACCGACCTCGCGGACGCGCTCGTGCGGCAGGGCGTGCCGTTTCGGACCGCGCACGAGCAGGTCGGGGCGCTGGTCGCATACTGCATCGGCAGGAACAAGGAATTGACCGATCTATCGCTGGCTGAGATCAGGAAACTCGCCCCCAAAGCGCCGGATGACGTAGCCTCGCTGCTGACTGTCGAGGCCAGCGTCGCCGCGCGGACCGCCGCCGGCGGCACCGCGCCGGCAGAGGTCCGGCGGCAGATACGGAAGGCAAGGGGGATACTCAGGAAGGCATAGACCTGGCTGCTATGCATCGATCCCGCGGGTTCTACATCGCACTCGTCCTTTCCGCGCTGCCCGCGATCTACCTCGGTCTGATGATCGCGAGATACGGCGTCAATGTCCCGGACGCCGACCAATGGGACGGCTCCCTACCCGTCGTTCAGAAGTACTTCGAAGGCAACCTCCGCTTCGGCGACCTCTGGGCGCAGCACAACGAACACCGCATTCTCTTCCCCCGGCTGATCACCCTGGCCGTGGCGCGGTTCGACCACTGGAACATCCGCGCGGAGATGGCGGTCAGCTTCGTGTTCGCGGTAGGGATATTCGCGGTCATCGCATGGCAGTTGTCGGCGGCGGGCCGGAAGCTGCGGCTGGAGGGCCTCCATTGGGCGCTGCCTGCTATCTCGCTGATGGTGTTCTCACTCACGCAGGATCAGAACTGGCTGTTCGGGTTCCAGACCGCGATGGTCCTCGGCGTGCTGGGAGCGCTTCTTGCCTTCGCGCTGATCGCCGAGCCCGGCAGGACTCGCTTCTGGCTAGCTGTCGCAGCAGGGATCGCCGCCAGCTATTCGTTTGGAAACTGCCTGCTCGTGTGGCCGCTCGGCGCGGCGGTCATCGCGGCGCGGCCGGCGGTCGACAAAGCGAAGCGGTCGCGGCTGCGCGCGGCGGGGCTGTGGCTCGCGATCGGTCTGATCGTGACGGCGGCCTATCTGTATCACTACACCACGCCGCCGCGCGCCGCGCCGCTGGTCACGCCGATCAGCGGAGCTTATTGGGTTTACCTGCTGACCTTTTTGGGGAATGTAGCTCTGCCGGGCGCGATGCCGGCGTGGGGAATCGCGGGAATGTGCCTGGCCGGAGTCGGGCTTGCACTCGCGCGGCGGTTCGGTGTCGAGGTGCGCGCGCTGTCGCCTTTTCTGGCCATGATGGCGTTCAGCCTGCTGTCAGGCGCGATGGGCGCGGTCTACCGCGCGGGCCTGTCGGTAGAGCAGGCGTCGGAGTCGAGATACATTACCACCTCGACGCAGTTCTGGGTTGGGCTACTCGTCATTGTCGCGGTGGTTATTGCCGCCATCTACAAGAGGGGCTCGGTCAGCGTCGTCGCGAGGGCGACGGCGGCGGTGCTCATGTGCGCGGCGGCACTACTCGTCTGCCAGACGGCGTTTCGGTCGCTGGTGCTCGGTCCGGCTGATTTCGCCTGGCGTCATGATTGGGGAATGACGGTTCGTGCTGAACTTGAGCGAATAGACCGCGACCCGGACTATCCCGGCGACCAGCGCATATTGTCATCGACGTTCCCGCCCGACCCCGACCTGCCTCGGCGCGAGGCGGCGTTCCTGCGCGAGCGGCGACTGTCACTGTTTGGCGAGAACGCGAGTCCAGGGAGCAGATGAGTTGGCGAAGGCAGGACAGGCAACTGATACTCAAGACCGCCGGCCGGTAGACAAGAAGCAGCATCGGGCGCTGTGGCCGGTGATCGTTGTCGTGCTCGTTGTCGCCGCGCTCTTGGTCTCCTACTGGCACGCGACTCGGGTCAGGCTGGTCAGGCTGACGAAGTACACATACATCGTCAACGTAGATCCCGATCGTGTGCGCGGCGAGATCGACGCCGGCAACATCGCCCGCGCTCACGGCGCGTACGCAACCGCCGCCGAGTGCTATCGCAGCGCGATTCGCATCGACCCGCACTCGGCCGAAGCGCACGGCTACCTGGCCGCCGCCAGGTTCGAGCTGGCCGACTACCAGGGAGCGTGGGAGGAGGTCCGCCTGTGCCGGGAGAACGGGAGCGAGCTGCCCGCCGATTTCATCGCGAGTCTCTCGCGCAAGATGCCGGAGCCTGAGTGACGGCCCGCCCGCCTGGATGCTGAATCAAGTTCGGAGCATGACGTGCTGTGCAAGTTGAACGGCGCAAATCAGTTAGATCCCGCCGGATTCGATCTGGGTGGTGATCCAGGGGATGACTTCATCCAGCATCTGATCCAGCGATGTGGTCGCCTCGAATCCCAGCACTTCCTTCGCCTTCGACACATCCGGCACGCGCTTCTGGACATCGTGCGGGAACGGCTCGACGCTGATCCAGCGGAACGGCCTGCCGTCGCCGTGAACCTTGCGCCAGATCAGTCGGGCGAGTTCGAGGACGGTGGTCGATTCGGCGGTGCTGAGGTTGAAGTCCTCGTTGACGGCTGCCTCGCTCTCCATCGCGAGCCTGATGCCGCGGGCGAGATCGCCGCCGTAGGTGTAGTGCCTGATCTGAGTCGCCGCTGCCCAGCAGTTCCAGCGGGTCCTGACCTCGCAGCGTCTTCTGCACGAGATCGGGAACGACATGGCTCAGCGCAAGCTCGATGTTGCCGCGCTTGACGGACCGGTCCGCCACCGCGCGCTTTTCGCCGATGCCGACGCAGTTGAAGGGCCTGATGATCGGTGTAGGGCAGCCCGTATTGCTCCCACGCGCCTTTGGCGAAGTACTCGCAGGCGAGTTTCTGGAATCCGTAGGTGGACTCCGGCGGCGGGCACTTGCACTGGTCGCCCTCGCAGGACGGATAGGAAGTCGTGCTCTCAAAGACCATCGACGACGACGCCACGACGATGCGCTTGAGCTTGCACTGTTGGTGCGCCCATATCGCGGCGTCGAATGTGGCGGCCATTATCCGCTCGTTCTCGGCGAGAAGGTCGTAGGCGAACTTGTGGAAATACGATATTCCGCCGATCATCGCCGCCATCGCCACGAGCTGGTCGCAGTCGCGAACGAGGTCCTTGAGTAGCTCAGCGTCCTTGCAGTCGCCGCGGACCGATCTGTAGTTGGGATGGGTGTCGTAGCTTTTGACCGTCTCGCCGTATTTGGAGAGATTGTCGATGCCGACGACCTCGTGGCCGGCGTTGAGCAGTTCCTCGACCAGATAACCGCCCACGAATCCCGACGATCCCGTTACCAGCACTCTCATAGTGAATGCGCCTCCTGCTAGATGTGCGTCCTGCCGGATCGCGTCATCCTGAACTCGATTCAGGGCCCAGGCGTGGATGCTGAATCAAGTTCGAGCATGACAACTATGCGATAAGCCCGCCTTTGCCATAGAAGTTCCAGATATCAACGACCCGCTTGCCCGCCAGGTCGAGGTCCTTGTAGACGGCATGCGGCGCGGCCAGGACCAGTATGTCGGACTGCCCGATCACCTCGTCGAGCGGGCGGATGCGGGCGTCTTTGACATACGGGTCGGTGATCAGGACCTGCCTGCACTCGATTTCCAGCAGCTTGCGCAGGCGGAACGCGAGCGATTCGCGGGGGTCGTCCGAGTCCGCCTTGAACGCCGCGCCCAGCACGCCGGCGGTCATCTCGTGCAGGCGATGGCGGGCCTTCAGGCAGGCGACTATGTAGTCCGGCTGGCCTTCGTTGACCAGCATCGCGGAGTGGCCGAGAAAGAAGTTGTGATTGCCGAACGCGGCGAGCTGCATTGTGTCCTTGAGCAGGCACGGTCCCGCCGCGAAACCGGCCGTGGGCAAATCGCGCACTCGGGGGTAGTTGTGCGTGATCGCCTTGTGGATGCGGTAGTAGTCGATGCCGTGGTCGTTTGCGATGGAGAAGAACTGGTTGGCTATCGCAAACCTGATGTAGCGCCACACGTTGGTAAAGAGCTTGGCAAGCTCCGCTTCCGCGGGGCTGAGCTCGACAATGTCGCTGCTGAATGATGAGAACAGCTCCCGCGCCCGGCTGAGGCCGCGCTGCGTGAAGCTGGAGACGATCTGGGGGAGGCCGACGGTCTCGGCGAGCGCGTGGCCCTCCGCGATGCGCTCCGGGCAGAATGCGACGTCGATGTCCTTGCCCGATTCGACAACGGCGTCCCTTACCCGCTCGGACGTGCCCGGAAAGACCGTGCTTCGCAGGACCAGCAGTTGGCCGTCGTGCAGCAGCGTAAGGTGCCGGGCAACGACGCGGAGCAGATCGGAGTACGACGGGATTGAGGTGCTCGTCCACGGGCGTCCCGAGCACGAGTATGATCGCGTCGCTCTCCGATACGACGCTCTCATCCGTGGTCGCGGACAGCCGGCCGTCGGCAAGCAGGCGGGAGCAGAAGTCATCGGCGCCGTCCTCCATGAACGGCATCCTGCCCCCCGAAACGCACTCGACTGAACCAGCGTTGATGTCGAGCATGACCGTGCGCTTGCCGTGGTCGGCAAAGCACATAGCCAGCGGCAGACCCACGCGCCCGCATCCGCCTACTACGCACAGATCGTAGCTCATCTGCAGTCTCTCCGCGATAGTCAGGGACCGCGAGTCGCGTAGGGCGCCCGAGTTGCATCGGCGGAAGCGTGTCTTGCAGGGCGCGCGTGGCTTCTCCGCGGCGGGCAGGCGTGAGGACTTACCCAGCCATTGCGGCGGGCTAAACAGTTGGCCCGGATTATGCTCTGCAAGCATAATCCGGCGGGGCCGTGCATCATTCACGATCCTCGCGAATAATGCGGGCTAGCAGCAATCGGATAAACTCCGTCTCGGTTGTAGGAGGGGTTTGCAGACTCCGATTCCCGAGCGTGAGGCCTGTGCATTCGGGGTTTGGAAACCCCTCCTACAGCACTTTATCCGGCGTCTGCTAGGAAGCGGTCGAGCGCAGGCGCTTGAGCATCTTGACGACGGCGGTCTCCGGCTCCCAGACGATGTCAACTTCGTCCATCAGTTTGCGGATCAGATACAGCCCAAGGCCGCCTTCTCGCGAGAGGTCGGGGTTGACCGGGACGAGGGGAACGTCGCAGTCGGCGATTTCGTTGCGGATTTCGACGGAGAGGCCGTCGTTGAGCACCGTGCAGCGCACGGCGATGTGTTGAAGCTCATCCTTAGCGCAGCCGTGCCTGACCGCATTTGTGCAGGCTTCGCCGACCGCCAGCTTGAGATCCTCGATCTGAACATCGTCGAAATCCATTCGGCGGGCGATCCCCTCCACCGCGTGACGCACGATGGAGACGTACTCCGGGCGAACTGGGGACCTCCAGTTCCACTATCTGGCCTTGCTTCAACTCCGGAGCCTCCTGCTCATCACAGGCGCGTCGTTACCTGTGGTACTACGCATTATCGGCGGAGTTTGGTTCGCGCTGCATGGTGGATGCGCTGGACGTGCTTCGATACGGCGGCCAATCCCCGCCTACTCAGCACCTACGGGGCTGTCGCTACTCGATCTTGAGCACGACCATCGCAACGTCGTCGGTGATACGGCCGTGGACGAACTCGAACAGCGCATCGTGGATCGTGTCAGTGATCTGTTGGGCGCCGAGGTGGGCGGCGGATGCGAGCGTTTCGGCGACGCGGTCCGATCCGAAGCGCACCTTCTCGACCCCGGCCTCGGTGAGGCCGTCGGTGAACAGCACGATCACGTCACCGGGCCGCAGCTCGACTTCTCGCTGCTCGAACTCCGCTCCGCCGCGAATGCCGAGAAGCATACCGTCGGCACTGAGCACGGTGGCGGTTCTAGTCGTGGCATCTGTAGTGAATGGGGCGCTCACAGCCGGCGTTGGCGTAGCACAACCTCTTCGTTTTGAGGTCGAGCACGCCGTAGAACGCGCTGATGAAAACGTCGGCGCGCATGTCCTCGCAGATCAGCGCGTTGGTCCTGCCAAGGACCGCCGCGGGGGACTCGCAGTCCTTGGCATAGGCGCGAAGCACGTGCTTGCCCATCGAGGTGTATTCGGCGGCCTCTACGTCGTGGCCGCAGACATCGGCCATCACGATGCCCAGCTTGCCGTCGCTGACCCGCAGGAAATCGTAGTAGTCCCCGCCGACCTCGTGCGCGGGCAGGAACCTGTGGCCGATGTCGATGCCGTCCAGGCAGGGAATGGACGACGGCACCAGCCTCTGCGTGAGGATTTCGGCCATTTTGTATTTCTGCCGGTAGACCCTTGCGTTGCGAATCGCGACTCCGGCAAGCTCGCCGAGCGGCCGCATTATCTCGCGCTGCGACTTGGGGAACGCGCGCACATCGCGAGTGAATCCGACCGCCGCCCCGGCCAGCTTGCCTGCGTTTTTCAGCGGCAGGCATACGGCGGTTCGGAAGCCCTCGCGCGCGGATACCTCGGAAGCGAACTGCTTCGAGTTCCGGATGTCCTTGATGATGAGCCGCCTGCCGGTTCTGCCGACCTGCGCGGCCAGCGGCGAGGCGAGGTCATAATACACGTATTTGCGCCGGCTCTTCAGCCCGGTCCCATGTCCGAGCCTGAGCCTGCCGCTGAGGTCGTCGAGCAGCATCACCACGCACGCGTCCAGCGCGAAGAGCTTCGTGGTCTCGTCGGTCAGCCGCCGCATGAGCTCGTCGAGATTGAGCGTCGAGGTGACGGTCTTGGATATCTCCAGCAGGCTGTTGAGCTGGCTGGTACGGCGGTTGACGCGGGCATAGAGGCGGGCGTTCTCGATCGCGACCGCAAGCTCATTCGCCACAATCTCCAGAAGCTCCAGGTCGCGCTCGTCGAACTTGCGCTCGGGGTTGATCGTGTTGACGTTGAGGACGCCGATGATCTCGCTCTTGCAGCGCAGCGGGACCGACGCGGCCGAGGTGATGTTGTCGCGGTAGAAGGGCATGTTGAATCGGGGGTCGGTGTGGGCGTTGGTGACAAGCACGCTCTCGCCGTGCTGGGCCACCCACCCCGCGACGCTCGTGCCGACCTGCTGACGGGTCGTCTCGGTCAGCCTCGGATCAAGTCCGTGCGAGGCCGCGATCTCCAACCGGCTCGTCTCTTCGTTGATCAGCATCAGCGAGCCGGTGTCCGCCTCCACCGCGAGCATGCTCTGTTCGAGGGCAATGTCCAGCAGCTCATCGAGGTCGAGCGTGGAGCTTACCGCGCCGCTGACCTGGTTGACGAGCGACAGCTCCTGAATCTTGCGCTGCGCGAGCCTTATCAGCTCGGCCTGGCTCTCGGCCTCTGAACCGGACTCGCTCGCGCCCTGCAGTGCCGCCAACGCCGCCTGGCCGGCCACGACGTGCAGAATCTCGATATCGGACGGCGAGAACGCCCTCAGTACATCCGACATCGCCACGATTGCCCCGACGTTCGACCGCCCGACACGCAGTGGCACACACAGCGCCGATGCGACTCCCGCCTTGGCAAGCGCCCTTGCTTCGGGGCTGTCGCCGGCGGATGCGTTGGTGAGGATGGCGGGGCCTGTACCGGCGAGGGTCAGATTCCGCGAGCTTGCAGGCCGCGGGCGCGAGGTCGAGGTTGTCTGCCGCGCCCGCGCTGCCTGCCACGATCAGCCCGCCGCCGCGCTTGACGAATACGACGGTGCTGCGGACGCGAAGCAGGGTGGCGGTCGTCTCGGCCACGATGGCGAACGTCGAACCCGCCTCCGAAGCGCCGAGGATTTTGGAGAGATTGGACAGCGCAACTACGATACCGTGGCGGTCTTCCGGAGTCTCGCCGTCGCCGGCTTTTGCAATACCCTTGAGCATTATTACACCGATGGCGGGGACTGTCGCCCTGGATGCTGAGATAAGTCCAGCATGACACGCACCGTTGCTGCTGGATGCTGAGACAAGTCCAGTATGGTGCGCAGGGCCGCTGCTGGATGCTGAAACAAGTTCAGCATGACACGATGTGCCCGGTCGCAGTATAGCACCGAGTGGGCCGGCTGTCAATGAAACCCGCGCTTGACTTGACGCGACTAATGATGAGGTGCTAGGCTGGATTGTGCTCTGCAAGCACAATCCAGGGTCGGGGCCGCGCATGATTCACCAGGACCGTGAATCGTGCGCGCTGGGCTCAATGAAGCTTATGCCACGGGAGGCGGCCCGGCGGGACTGGCCATTCTCCCGGTTTTGCGTTGGGAAAGGGGATATGGATGAGGGAACCGATGTTTCTGCTGCTCGCGCTAACGCTCCTGGTGGCGGGCGCGGCGAGGGCGAAGGAGGAGTTCTTCATCGGCCAGTGGTGTGGGCCGACCGAGTTCACGCAGGAGGAGTTCGCGCAAGTCGCCGGGGCGAACTTCACCGTCGCCATGATCTCCGGCGACTCGCCGGAGGTCAACAAGCAGGCGCTCGACTTCTGCCAGGCATGCGGGATCAAGGGGATGGTGCAGGACGCCAGAATCCAGTTCAGCGGCCGTCGCCGCAGAAGGGGTTCGACGGACGCCCTCGACGGCGTGCTCGCCGACTACTCGAAGCACCCGGCGCTGTGGGGCTACTATCTCCTCGACGAGCCCGGCTCGTCGAGGTTCAACAGTCTGGGAATGGCGAACCGCTACCTGCTCGGCAAAGACCCCAAGCACACGCCGTTCGTCAACCTCTTCCCAACTTACGCGTCCAACCAGCAACTGGACGCGTTCTCGTATGAGCAATACGTCGATGAGTTTTGCCGCGTGGTCGATCCAAAGCTGCTGAGCTACGATCACTACGCGCTGATGGCGGACGGCGGCGTGCGCGGCGACTACTTCGACAATCTGGAGATCATACGCAGGCAGTCGATCAAGCACTCGGTGCCGTTCAACTACATATTGCTCTCCGTCCCGCACGGGCCGTATAAGGACGTCAACGAGGCCGACATTCGATGGCAGGCGTTCACCGCGCTTGCCTACGGCGCGCGCGGGCTGATGTACTTCACCTATACGACTCCCAACGATCCCACGTGGGGCTTCCACGACGCCATTATCGATGCTGACGGCCAGCCGACGGCCAAGTACGCAGTACGCAAAGAAGGTCAACGGCGAAATCCGCAAGCTCGGGCCGACCCTGATGCGGCTCAAGACCGTGGCCGTCTATCATACGACGCCGGTTCCCCAGGGCTGCAGACTGCTGCCGACCAACGGGCTGATCGAGAGCATCAAGGGCGGGGAGTTCGTGGTCGGCCAGTTTGTCTCCGACGACGGGCTGCGCTACGCGATGATCGTCAACCGCAGCCTCACCAAGGCCGTTCGCGCGAAGATCGCGTTCTCGCAGGCAGTCGATGTCCGCGAGGTAAGCCCTGTGTCGGGCAGAGAAGGCAGGGAACTCGTTCGCGATGAGAATGGCGTGTGCGCGTGGAACGCCGACTTCGCGCCGGGCCAGGGCAGGCTGGTGCGGATAGATACGGTCAACAACTACGCCGTGTTCGGCTGGGAGGACCCGATCTGCTTCCGGCCGCGCGTGATGCTCAACCCCTCCAATCAGTTCGGGAATCAGATCCATAGCTCCGATAAGGACGAGTTGTATAACGAGGGCATGAACATGTATATGATCGCCGAGAAGGTGCAGAAGATACTGCAGGCGGACGGGCGGTTGGACGTGTTCATCACCCGCAACTCGCAGACCCAGCGCACCACGCTGGGCCGCGAGACTCAGTTGTGCCGCGCGCTCAACTGCGACATTCTGTTTGCGCTGCACTCGGACGCGACCGGTACCAGCGATCCCGGCGGCGGGACGTGGACGTTCTACAGCGGCGAGCAAGGCAAGAAACTGGCGGACTGCGTGCAGACGGAGCTTATCGGGGCGATGAGAAGCTCGTTCTACCCGGACGCAAAGGACCTGGGCGTTCGCCAGCACTGGTACCGACTCTGGGTGCTGAACGAAGGCGGCTGCCAGGGCGCGCTGACCGAGTTCCTGTTCCATACGAATCCCAAGGAGCGGGAGATGCTCAAGAACCCCGCCGACCAGGAGATCATGGCGCAGGCCGCCGCGAAGGGGATTCTCAAGTACCTGGGGCTGGAGAAGTAGTTGAGCGACGGCTACGTGGACGAGATCATCGGCAGGATCGTCCGGTTCGCGGAATGCAGCGACGCGATCCGGGCGGTCGTGCTGACCAGCTCGCTGACGAACCCGAACGCACCCGCCGACATTGCCTCGGATTTCGATGTGGAGTTGTTCTTCGATGACCCGCGCGCCGTTCGTCGGGAGCGACGAGTGGATCGAGACCATCGGCATGGGGCCCGTAATGGCCCTCTGGCACTGGCCCAATGAGTGGGACGAGGAGACAAGCGACGGCCGCCACTGGACGCGGATGGTGTATTTCCGGGACGGCACGAAGATGGATATCTGCCTCGCGTTTCTGGATGACCTTCGCAAGACCAGCCGCGCGGACGCTCTGCCGAACGGCTACGATGTCGGCTACAGAGTCCTCGCAGACAAGGACGGCGTCACGGGGGCCCTGAAGCCGCCAACCTACACTGCATACATCCTCAAACCACCCTCGCCGGAGCAGTTCGCCTCGCGTGTGGAGACGTTCTGGATGGAATCCACCTACGTGGCGAAGTACCTCTGGCGCGATGACATCGTGGCGGCGAAGTGGCGGCTGAACGGGCTGCTGGACCGGAACCTGAGAGAGATGCTGGAGTGGTACGTCGCGGCAGGGCGCGATTGGACATGGAAGCCGGGCAACATCGGCAGGGGCCTCGACAAGGCACTCGATCCCGGTACGCGCACGGAACTGCTCGCGTGCTACGCGGGCGCGGATATGGAAGACCTCTGGCAGTCGCTTGCGAGCGCGGCCGCGCTATACCACAGAACCGTCACTCACGTTGCCGAATGCCTCGGTTACCGCTATCCCCGCGATCTCGACAGCCGCGTCACGGCCTTCCACCAGGCGCTCCGGAGCCTCGACAGAGAGACGGGTACGAGGGAGGAGTTGGCGAGGCTCCTAGCTGGCTGAGCGGGCTATGGCAGCCATTCGACCGTCACTTTGCCCTCCAGCTTCTTGAATTCCGGATCGCCAGTGACCACGGGGCAATCCAGATCGATTGCCAGGGCGGCGGCAAAGCAATCGGCGATTGAGACGGGATTCGCGGCCTTCAGATCCACGACATCATCCGCGTAGCTATCCGCCGAGGCGACTGCGACCGGCAAGGCCTGCAGCGCTGTCGTTACCTGGGGAGTGGCCTGCCCTTTTCGGGCGACTCGATACCTGATCTCGATCATATTGATGATGGAGATATGAAGCTCTGCCGCACCTGCGTTGGCACGATTCATCAGCTCTTTGATGGTTCTCCCAGCCGGGCTCTTTGTATAGGAAAGCGAGCACTGCATAGGAGTCCAGGACGTATCTATTCGTGCTCAAGGTCGCGTTTCCTCTCCTCAAGTAGTTCCTTTGTTGCAGAGCCTTGGCCTTCGAATATCCCGCAGAGAAACTCCACCGGGTCGGGTGGGACCGGAGTCACGAGAATGACTCCGTCATCTTCCGATATGGCGAGCTTCTGGCCCGGCTTGATCCGGAGCTTGTCCCGTATGGCCTTTGGAATCGCTATCTGGTACTTGGAAGATGCGCGTACTACTGTCATTTGGTTTTACGTCCCTTTATCGATAGACTATCGATTTTACTCCCGCATGTATTATACCACTCATTGTCCAACCGTGCAGCCCAAATCGAATGAGTTCGGTTCTCCGGGAACTGCACCGCTGTAGGAGGGTTTTCCAAAACCCGAATGCCCAGGCGTTGTGCCCGGGAATCGGCGTTTGGAAACGCCTCCTACGACAACTTTCCCGGAGAACTGAACACACACCCCAAATCGGAAATCCTCAGTAGTCAATAGTCAATGACTTGACTGCTCGCGCGAGTAGTCGTAGACTACCTGAAGTTGATCTGGATGCTGAATCAAGTTCAGCATGACCAAGACCGAAAGGATTTGAAAATGGCACTGAGAGTTGGAGTGGTCGGGATGGGTGGAATCGGCAACAACCATGCCGGCTGCCACGCAAATGATCCGCTTGCGGAGTTGGTCGCTGTGTGTGACCTCAAGAAGGACAAGGCGGACGCCGCCGCCGAGAAGCACGGGGTGAAGGCGTATTACACGCTCAAGGACATGCTCGCAAACGAGGAACTCGACTTCGTCGACGTGACCACCAGCGGCTATGAGAACGGGAGCTGGCACTTTGAGCCGGTGATGGAAGCGCTGGACGCGGGCTACCCCGTCCTGTGCGAGAAGCCGCTCTCGAACAACATCGAGGAATCGCGGGAGATGGTTCGGTTCGCCGCCAAAAAGAAGCTCTATCTGGGCTGCAACCTCAACCACTACTTCACCGAGACCGCCGCGCGCGCCAAGCAGTATATGGCCGAGGGCAAGATCGGCGAGACGGTCTATCTGCTGTTCAAGATGGGGTTCAACGGCGGCGAGGAGGGTTACAGCTTCAACCCTTCGCCGCGGTTCAATCAGCCCTACGGGCACATGAAGGCGTTTCTCACCCACCCGCTCAGCGTTATGCGCTACTTCTGCGGGGACATCATCGACGTGCAGGCGTTCTGCACCAAGCCCGGTTTCCGCAAGAACAAGACCGATCTGCTGCTGTCGGTCAACAGCGTTCATGTGCGGTTCGCCAACGACACCATCGGCTACATGCTCAGCCAGCGCGGCGATGCCGTGTGGGGATTGGGCGGATGGTGGAGCTGCGAGTTGGCTGGGTCGAAGGGCACCTTCTGCATCGAGAACTGCGTCGAGAAGCTCACCTACTGGCCAGGGCCGAAGGGCGAGAACCCCGAGGTGTTCAACACCGGCATCACCGATTTCGGGCAGACCTTCCCGAGCCGCATCCACGCGTTTCTCGAGGACGTGACCAACGGCGTCTCGCCGGAGCTCATCCGCGCGTCGGGCCGTGACGCGCTGGCGACGATGGAGTATATCCAGGCGGCGATCGAGTCATACGAGAACGGCGGCGCGCTGGTGCATCCTCATCCTCTGCCGCCGCTCCATGGCGACCCGAAGGTGGAGAGGATCTGAGAGCCTATGTCATTCTGAGCGCAGCGAAGAATGACAAATGACAGCCGCTGCGCTCAGAATGGCAGCTAAGAAAGGGGAAGTTCGTTGACCAACCGCATTTTGCTGTTCATCGCCGTCTGCCTTGCGCTCCCGGCGTTCTGCGCCGCGGATGTGACGGTCGGGCCGGCGGAGGGAGGCGGCTATGTGGCGTCAACGCGCCAGCTCATCCGGCCCTCGGGCCAGACCGTGGAGTTCGGCGGGCGGCCCGTTGATATGGTGCTGTCGCCCGACGGCCGGACCGTCTACGTGATGACGAATTCGGCCGTCGTCGCCATTCGCACGGCCGACTGGACGATCCTGCAGCAGATGGGGTTCGACCACGCATCCGCCTCGTATCACGGCATGGCGATCACTCGCGACGGCTGCAAGCTCTACGTTTCCACGTCTGCGTCCAACGTGCTGGAGTTGCTGGTCGCTCCGGACGGGTCGTTGTCGCCTGGACGCAGGATCGCGATTCCAGGTCCCGGCGAGATCCCACTGTCAGCCGACGAGCAGATCGCCCAGTCCACCGGAAAAGCCGCGGCCCGCCCGGTGATTGGGGGCAATCCGGTGCCGTGCGGGATCGCCCTGTCGCCCGGCGAGGGGATCGCGTATGTGTGCCTCTCGCGCAGCAACGCTCTCTGCGCGCTGGATCTTGCGTCCGGTAGACCAATCAGGCAGATACCGGTCGGTGTCGCGCCTTTCGACGTTGCGGTGGCGCCGGACGGGATGACCGCGTGGGTATCGAACTGGGGCGGGCGGATGCCGTGCGAGGGCGAGAGGACGGAGATGTCCGCCGGCACGCCGATCCTGGTCGATGGCGACAGCACCGCGGCCAGCGGGACCGTTTCGCTGGTCGATCTGAGAGCCGGCAAGGAGATCGCGCAGGTCGAGGTGGGATTGCATCCCTGCGAGCTTGCTCTCGATGCGGCCCGCAATCTTCTCTATGTGGCCAACGCGAACTCGGACTCGGTGAGCGTGATCGACACATCAGCGCGCAAGGTCACCCGCACCATCGAGGTCAAACCCGACGATTCTCTCCCGTTCGGCAGCGCGCCCAATGCGCTCGCACTGAATGGTAATGCGCTCTATGTCGCAAACGGCGGCAACAACGCGGTGGCGGTCGTCGATTCGGCCGTTCGCGGGTTCATACCCACGGCCTGGTATCCCGGCGCGCTCGCGACCGACGGCACGAGCCTCTACATCGCGAACGTGAAGGGATACGGCTCGCGGCGTCCCGGATCGAAGAAGGCCGGTGATGGCGGAGTCGCCTGGGATGTCCATGCTGGGCTTGGGGTCGTTCAGAAGGTCGCTTTGCCCGGCGGCCGAGCGCTCGGTTCCTATACGAAGCAGGTCCGCGAGGACTCCCGCGTGCCGCAGGTGCTGCTGGCAATCGAGAAGGCGCAGAGCGGGGTGAAGCCCGTGCGCCGTGCCGCAGAGGGCGGGCGAGCCGTCCCTGATCGAGCATGTCGTCTACATCATCAAGGAGAACAAGACCTACGATCAGGTTCTCGGCGACATGTCGCGCGCCAACAGCGACCCCACACTGTGCATCTTCGGCAGAGACATCACGCCCAACCAGCACGCGCTGGCCGATAAGTTCGTGCTGCTGGATAACTACTACTGCAACGGAGTATGCTCGGCGGACGGCCATCAGTGGGCCACCCAGGGCTACGTCACCGACTACCTCGAAAAAGCCTACGGCGGCTGGCCGCGCAGCTATCCCTACGAAGGCAGCGATGCGATGACGTATTCGCTCCGCGGGGTTCATCTGGGACAACGTGCTGCTGCACGGGCTGTCGTTCCGCAACTACGGCGAGATGAGCACGGACACCTCGCACGTCAAGGCCTCGTTTGCGGAGTTGCTGGCGGACAAGGCGGGCAAGAACAAGTTCTCCGGCAGGTTCAACATCGATGCGCTGCGCCGCTATAGCTGCCCGAACTACCCCGGCTGGACGCTCGCCGTGCCGGACCAGAACCGCGCCGACGTGTTCCTGCGCGAGTTCGCCGAGGCAGAGAAGACCGGCGAGTGGCCGAGCTTCATCGACCATATTGCTTCCCAACGACCACACCTCCGGGCTTAACCCCGGCAGGCCGACACCGCGCGCTTTTGTCGCCGACAACGACCTGGCGGTCGGGCGGATCGTGGAGGCCATATCGAAGAGCGAGTTCTGGCCCAAGACGGCGATCTTCGTGATCGAGGACGACCCGCAGTCCGGTTACGATCACGTGGACGGCCACCGCTCGACTTGCCTGGTGATCAGCCCGTATACGAAGCGCGGCTGCGTCGTGAGCAACTTCTACAACCAGACCTCCGTGCTGCACACGATGGAGCTGATACTCGGCATCCCGCCGATGAACCAGATGGACGCGATGGCGCCGGTGATGCGCGAGTGCTTCACGGACGCGCCGGATCTGACTCCCTACGCCGCGATTCCGAGCAATGTCCCGCTCGATGAGACCAATCCCGCGCCCGATAAACAGAGCGCGAACGAGTCCTACTGGGCGCAGGAAGAGCATGGAGCTCGATTTCGATGAGGTCGATGCGGCGGATAATGACACGCTCAATCGGGTCCTCTGGTTCGCGATGAAGGGGCCGGACGCGCCATATCCCGCGGAGTTTGCCGGCGCGCACGGCAAGGGCCTCAAGGCGCTGAATCTCGCGCTGGGAAGGAGTTCCGCTAGCACTGAGTAGACGCGAGGAACGAGCGTCGTATCGAAGCCTGTCCTGAGCTTGTCGAAGGGTGCGGTGAAGCCTTGGCCGCCCTTCGATATGCTTCGCACTCAGGGCTGGCGGGGTGAAGCGCTGCAGGCGGGCGGCGGTCAAAACAGTGTGCGCGCGGGAACAAACGGCAGCGTGTTGGCATAGTTGATATGGTGGAGGTACGGATATGAGAGCGGTTATCCTTGCTTTGCTGCTGGTGACGGCGGCGGCCGGCTGCGTATCGGCCGCGACGACGCTTGCCGACTGCACGGGAGTGGTTCGCGTGTTCGGGGACCTGACGAGCTGGATGAGCTCGTGCTTCGTGATCGGCGACGGGAGCTACGTGCTTACCACGTGGGACTCGGTCACGGAGGTCATCAGCACCGACACGAAGCAGACCATGCGGTTTCCGCTCTTCATCAGCACATATACCGGCCAGGCGTATCCGTGCGAGATCAAGGCATCCAACAAGGACCTCAACGTAGCTATCCTCAAACTGCCCATATCCGGCCTGCCCGCGGCGCCGCTGGCTCAGATCGACGAGTTCGCCAAGGCGGCCTACGGTACAATGGGGCAGTTGTCGCAGGGCGATGCGGTCGGCAACAAGTGGCCCACCACCATCTTTGGCATCACTCTGGAGAAGTCCGCCAAACCGCCCAAACTGGGCGTGTCGCAGTGGAACGCGGACAAGGTGTTCATAACCGACATCGGCGACCACAAGTGGATGTTTCTGAGCAGCGTGAATCCATCGGAGTCGGTCCCGAACGGCGCGATCGTGGCGCGCAATGGGAACGCTGTCGGGATGTATGTGAACAAGCTCGTGGTCACCTGCAGCGGGCAGGACGTGATCTACGGCAGGTGCGCGATGGCCCCGGAGGTGGCGCGGTTCTGCGGTGACTCCGGCATCGACACCAAGACGCTCTACGATCCGCCAAAACCGACCATAACCAAACCCAAGGACGCCGAAGCCGCTTTCCAGCTCTGCAGCCGCGTCTACTCCCAGTTCGGCGCGCGAAGGCCGGCGGCGGCGCTGCAGCCCGCGACCGCGCTCGCCAATGCCCGGCCCAAGGACGCTCAGGCCCGGATGGCGCTGGGGGTTGCGCAATTGGGGGCCGATAAGGCCGAGGAGGCGCTGAAGTCGTTTGACGAGGCCATGAAGCTCGATGTTAAGCTGCCGATGCTGCGCACGAACCGCGCGCTCGCACTCGCCGCGCTCAAGAAGACTTCCGAAGCCGAGAGCGAGCTTCTCAAGGCCGTCTCGGAGTCCTCCACCGATCCGCGGCCCGTGGTCGCGCTCGCCGAGTTCTACCTCGCCGACGAAAAGACCCTGGACAAAGCGCTCACCTACGCCAAGAAGGCAGCAATCATGTCGCCGAACAGCGCCGCCGCGGAGCTGCTGGTGGGCAAGGTCGAGAAGAGTCGAAAGAAGTACCAGGAGGCCATCAACGCGATCGGCGAGGCCATTAAGATGGCGCCGGACTGGTGGGAGGCGTGGTATGCGCTAGGCAGCACCTACGAAGCGGGCGGCGACAAGGCCGACGCGGAAAAGGCGTATCGGATGCTCGTCGATAAGCAGCCCAAGAACCCGGACTCATACCTGACGCTGGCCTCATTTCTCGGTGACGAGGGTAAGAAAGACGAGGCGCTGGAGGTCCTCACAAAGCTCAGAGCGATGAGCCCCATGAAGGAAGTCCTCGACGCCGCCCAGGACCTCCAGGACAAGATCGAAGGCAAGAAACCGGCAGAAGCGCCAAAGAAGTGACTGCTGGGAATCTCCATCGCGAAATGGAGAAAGCCAGAAAGGGAGAAAGAAGTCATTCTCCCTCACTCATTTCTCCGTTCCTGTCTTTCTCGCTTTCGCGATTCTCCCTTCCGTTTCCGATACGTTCGCCTGCTCGATACTGTTCAGTTCTGCGGGAATCACGTCATGCTGAACTTGATTCAGCATCCAGACCACGAAGGGATGGGTCCTGAATCAAGTTCAGGATGACGCTGGCCTCCGCAGTCGCTCCAGCAGAACTGAACTCTCTCGCCTGCTCGCGCTCCTTGACTACTGCTTGGTTGCGAGGTAAAATGCACTACTGATTCCAGGAACCGGAGAAACTTCGTGAACGTTGAACTGCTTACCTGCCGAAGAATGACCGTGGGCGTGGTTTATCCGCCCTTTGCGCTGCAGCAGCCGAGGTCAATCGGATCTATGCCGACATCACCGAGCGCTACCCGTTCCAGACGCTTCAGCACCTGCCCGACGGCGCGCGGATGGCCAACCCGACGGGCGATTTCTTCATTCAGGCCACGCGAATGCAGGTCAACGACACCGTGGACTATTTCCAGTCCTCCAAAGAGAGGGCGATCGATCTGTTCAGGCTGGCGCAGGACAAGCTCAATGTGCCGCAGTTCGCGACGTTCGGCATCAAGCTGACCGCTTTCCTCCCGCTGGAGGACGGGCCCAATGCGGCGCAGCTTATCGAGAACTCGGCGCTGGCGTCGATAAAGGATAATCTGGAGCTGCTGGGTCCGGGCAGGCAGGGCGTGGGATTACGGTGCGTGCTTCACCAGGACGGCGTCCACGAACTCAAGATCGAGCCGTTCTTCGGCGACCTGACCCAGCTCTACGTGGAGCTGGACGTTCAGCATCCGACCCAGTTTACCGACCTCGCCGATGATCGAGCCGTGGATGGAGGCAGCCTACGACTACCTCTTCCGAGAGGCAAAAGGCTTCATCGAGACTCTCGGCTAGTGAGCGCCGGCCGCCCTTCGATACGGTGCACAAACCGCGCCTGCTAGGGCTGGCGGAGTTCGGCCTGGATCGCATGCAAGGGTTTGGGTATTCTGCATTCGTGAAGACACGATTCCACGCATCGGTCCTGGCCCTGGTCCTGATGTCGGCTTGCGCGCTCGCGCAGATGGACCAGTGGGAGACGCTTAGCTACGACCAGTGGCAGGCTTGAGCGTTCAGGTTCCCGCCGGCAAGTCGAAGCAGAACCTGCCCGCTCAGCCGGCAGGCACGATGTGCGAGCTCTACGCCGTCGGCGGGCTGGCCTGCTTCGTCAAAATCACCCCGACCCCCGACACGGATCTCGCCTCCACCGCCATCGAGCAGGCGATCCAGGCCGAAATAAAGGAATCCTCGAAGCTCGGCGCGGCGAAGCGCTGGGAGGCAGACTCCAAGCAGGGCGATCTGTTCAAGGGCTATGAGGGGCCAGTCAAGCTCGACGGCGGCGATCCACTGCAGGCGGAATCAGCAGCATCATCGGAGCCGACACCGGCGTCGAGTGCGTTTCGATGGCGCCGCTGGGCGATGACACCGCGCCGATCCTGCGAGTGTGCGTCGTCGGCCCCGCGGACAAGCAGGACCAGATCGTCGCGACCGCGAGGGAGATGGCCGCGCTCGTCAGCCGTTACGGCGCCTCGTCGAATGTGCATGGCAGCGCCGCCAAACCGCGAGCCGACGCCCGAGCCTAACCCGTCGCCCAAGCCTTGGCCCGCGCTCAAGAAAGGCGAGATCGAGCTCGCAGGGGTCGTCGAATCGGTCGCCGGTGACAAGCGCGGATTGTCCCTGACGCTGAATTCATCAAGCTTCCGGGGCAGGACCGGATCGCGCTGTCGCCCCCGCGCCCAAAGCAGAGTCCTCCTCAGGAGCAAAGCAGGACTGGCTCTCCGCGGGCTGGCGTGTTATCCTGATAGGCAAGAACACCGGCGTCGGCAAGCCGATGACCGCGGACGCTATCGAGGCGGTCAAGCAATAGGACCACCCAGTCAGAGCCGACCCCGCCGCGTTTGAATGCGTCAGTTCTCCGGGAATTGCACCGCTGTAGGAGGGTTTTCCAAAACCCGAATGCCCGGCGTCGTGCCCGCGGAATCGGCGTTTGGAAACGTCTCCGACGACATTCCCGGAGAACTGAACTCGTCGCCGCCGTTTGACAGACCTCGCCCTCGCGCCGGACCATGCTCCATGAGAGTCTATATCGGCGCGACACGCCAAAACGACGGCAAAACGATCACCTGCCTGGGGCTCATCTCCGCGCTTAAGAAGCGGCTGGGAAGGTCGGCTACATCAAGCCGGTCGGCCAGCGCTATGTCGAGATCGACGGCGCCAAGATCGACGAGGACGCCGCTGCTCGTCAAGACGGTCTACGAGCTGGAGGGCAACGTGCAGCGACATGTCGCCCATCGCGATCCCCCGCCATTTCACCGAGAACTACATCGACTCGCCGGATCGAGAGTCGCTGATTGGACGCGGTGAAGGCAGTCCTTCGCGCGGATCAAGGAAGGCAAGGATGTCGTGGTGGTCGAGGGGACCGGCCACGCGGGAGTCGGGTCGGTGTTCGACATGTCCAACGGCGACGTCGCGGCGCTGCTGGATGTCAGGGTGATCATCATCTCATCCGGCGGGATCGGCAGGCCGATTGACGAGATAATGCTCAACAAGGCGATGTTCGACGCGGCAGGCGTGCCGATGCTGGGAGCGATAGTCAACAAGGTCGAGGAGGACAAGTTCGAGAAGGTCAGCTCCTATGTCAAGCGCGGGCTTGAGCGCAAGGGAATCGAGCTTCTGGGCGTGATGCCGTTCCGGCCTCATGCTCTCCAGCCCGACCATCGAGCAGCTTCTTCGAGGACATCGACGGCGAGCTTATGAGCGGCCATCGCGGGCTGCGCAACTCGGTCGAGAAGATGGTCATCGGGGCGATGCCGCCGCACCAGGCGCTGGACTATTTCACCCGCGGCACGCTGCTGATCACGCCCGGCACGCGCGAGGACCTGATACTGGCCGCGATGAGTTCGTGCCTGCTGGGGCCGAGCCACAGTCCGTGCGTGGCGGGTATGATACTCACCGGCGGGACCCCGCCCCAGCCGAGCATAATGGACCTCGTCGAGAAGACCGCGATCCCGGTGATTCTGGTTGGCGAGGACACATATACGGTCGCTTCCCGAATCGCCAAGCTCATAGTCAAGATCAGGCCCGGCGATTTCGACAAGATCCGCGCCGCCGAGAAGCATGGTGGACGAGTTCGTCGAGCGTCGAGCGGATTATCGAGAAGCTGAGAGGAGTAGCCATGGCATGACTTACCAGCAATCCCTCGACTATCTCAATAGCCTGATTCAGTTCGGCATCCGGCCGCAGTTGGACCGGATCGCGGCGCTTGCCGACGCGTTCGGCAACCCGCACCAGCAGCTTCGCGTGATCCACGTCACCGGCACCAACGGCAAGGGCAGCGACGTGCACGTTTATCGCGTCGATCCTGCGCGAGGCGGGGTATCGGGTCGGGCTGTATCTCTCGCCTTACGTGCACGACGTGCGCGAGCGCATTCAGATCGACGGCGACATGATCTCCGAGGACGACTTCGCCGCGCTGGCGACCGAGATCAAGCCTGTCGCCGAGAAGATCGCCGCGACCGAGCTCGGGCCGGTGACCGAGTTCGAAGTCAAGACGATGATGGCGTATCTCCACTTCGCGCGGCAGCAAGGTCGATTTCGCCGTGATCGAGGTCGGGATGGGCGGCAGGTTCGACGCCACCAACATCGTCGAGCCGCTGGTCGCGGTGATCACGAATGTCAGCCTCGATCACACCGAGCGGCTGGGCGAGACAGTCGAGCAGATCGCGTTCGAGAAGGCCGGGATCGTCAAGACCGGGGCCGTGCTCGGTGACGGCGGTCGATGACGAGGCGGCGTGGAGGGTGATTCTGGATCGCTGCCACGAGGAGGGCGCGGAGGTCTGGCGGGTGATGAGACCATCGCAGCGCGTGCCGGACTCGCCCTCGGCGGACGTGCAGTTTCGCTATATCAGCAAGGACAGATCGTTCTCGCTGCGGGGCAGGGAGGTCGAGTTCATGCGGCCTGACACCCGGCCTGCGGGGCAGGTTTCAGCACGCCAACGCCGCGACCGCGGTTGCGGCTGGTCATGCGCTCGAGCGATATGAGGTGCGGATCAGCGCCGCAGGCGATGGTCGCCGGTATCGCCAACGCGGCCATATCCCGGCCGGCTGGAGGTGCTTCGGCGACAAACCCACCGCTGGTCATCGACGGCGCGCACAACCCCGACGCGCGCGCGTACGCTCGCTCAGGCGATTCACGAGGGCTTCACGTACGAGCGGCTTATACTGGTGATCGGCATGCTCAACACGCACTCCGCCGAGGGGGTGCTGGCGGAGCTCGCGCCGATGGCCGCAAGATCATCGCCACTCAGTCCCAGTGGATCAAGGCTATCCCCGCGGCCGATCTCGCCGAGGCGGCGCGCAAGCTTCATGCAGGATGTGGAGGTCGTGGACAGCGTTCCGGATGCAGTGCATCGTGCTCTGGAGATAGCCGCACCCAGACGATCTGATCCTCGTCACCGGCTCGTTTACGACGATCGGCGAAGTATCAGACTTCGGACCTCTGACTTCCGACCTCTGCTCCAGAATGCATTCGCCCTCCGAGCCGTGGGTTCGGAGGGCGGACGATTGCCGGGTACATTCTAGGCCCGTTCCGGCATATCGGGCGCCCTTGGGAGGGGGTTGTACCCGGTAAGACCGACTCCTCAAGGCAGCCGGAATATGCATGCCAAGCATAGTACATGAGTCGCTTATTCCCACTTATGAGCCAGGCAAACGAATCTCTGCAAAAAAATAAGTCGGCGCTACAATGCTCAGTTTATGATTCAGGCGGCTGGGAGACCTCCCCCTAGCCCCTCCGCAGCGGAGGGGGAGGCAAAATCGGGAAGGTTCCAGGCGCCTCCTGGCACAATCAGTAGTGTCGTGGTATAAGGCATATATCTCACCGGCAGACCCTGAAATGAGTTCGGGACGCAGTTGTCAATGGAGTAAGAATGCCCAAGAATAACGACATGAAGAAGATACTGATCATCGGCGGCGGCCCGGTTGCCATAGGCCAGGGCTGCGAACTGGACGCTGCTCGCCTGCCAGGCCATAGAGCTCCTGCGTGAGCAGGGATTCAAGACCGTTTCGTGGACTCGAACCCGGCCGCGCTCGCGGCCGACGCCGACGTAGCCGAGCATGACCTACATTGAGCCGCTTTCGCCGGCTTCCATATCTGAAGATCATCGAGAAAGAAAAGCCGGACGCTCTGCTGGCGACGTTTGGTGGGCAGACGGCGCTGAATCTGACGATGCGCGCTTGCCAGGGATGGCGAGCTAGCACGGCTTGGGGTGCGCGTTCTCGGGGCCGATCCGGATGCGATAGCCAGGGTCGAGGACCGGCGCGTTTTCAAGGAGACTATGGAGCAGCGCGGCCTGCCGATACTTGCCAGCGAGGTGGCTGAGTCCATCGAAGAGGGCCTCAAGGCCGTCCGCAAGATCGGATTTCCGGCGATCATCAGGTCAGCCTACACCACCGGCGGCGGGGGCAGCGCGGTAGCCTATAACGTCGAGGAGTTCGTGCCGATGGTCGCGGCGGCGCTCAAGTCCAGCCCGATCCACCAGGTGATGGTCGAGAAGGCCGTGCTGGGCTGGAAAGAATTCGAGCTTGAGGTGCTGCGAGATTCGCAGGGCGGAGTGGCGGTCGTGGCTTGCGCCGAGAGCATCGACCCGGCAGGCGTGCATACGGGCGACTCGATCGTCGTGATCCCGCCGCAGTCGCTTACCACCGAGCAGATCGACTCGCGTGCAAGATCTGCGCCATGACGGCGGTGGATGTGATCGGCGTCGTCGGGCGCGGCCGGGGTCAGGTTTGCGCTGAATCCGGACAACGGACGAGATCGCGCTGATGGGCGCGAGCGTGTGCGTGGGGCCGCTGACTTCGCTTGCCAGCCACGTGACGGGCTGCCGATGGGCCGAGTCGTCGCGGCACTGGCGATCGGGCTCAGCCTGGAATGTGAAGACGCTTCGCCGAACAGGTGTCTGTGACCTGCGCAGGATTTCGTCGCAGTCAAAGTGCCGAGGTTTGCGTTCGATAGATTCCCCGGCGCCGATGCGACGCTCGGCACGAGCATGAAGTCGATTGGCGAGGTCGTGGGCATCGGCCGCAGCTTCGCCGAAGCCCTGCAGAAGGCGATTCGGTCGCTGGAGATCGGCAGGGCCGGTCTGGGCGCCGACGGCAAAGACGAGCCGATCGATCCCGACCGCATTCGCGCGTGCTGGCGAAGCCCAGACTCCCGGCAGGCTGTTCGCTGTCCGGCAGGCTCTGCTGGCGGGCATCAGCGCGGCAGAGATCGCCGAGCTGACGAAGATCGACCTGGCGGTCATCGAGAGCATCGGGAGCTGGTCGAGTTCGAGAAGGGGCTTGAGGGCAAGTCGCTCGTGGCGCTGCACTTCGGAGAAGCTTGCGCGGGCCAAGGCGCTGGGCTACTCCGATGCGCAGTTGGCGTTTCTGCTGGAAACCGAAGAGGAACAAGTCCGAGTCCGGCGGAAGGTGCTCGGCATCGAGCCCAAGTCGGCTGCCATCAGCGAGAACGTGTTCTTCTCGACGTACGGTGCGGGGCAGATCTGCTCCGTCAGCCGCAGGGCAGGAAAGTGCTGGTGCTCGGCGGCGGCCCGAATCGGATCGGGCAGGGCGGCGAGTTCGGCTACTGCCGCGCCCACGCGCTTCGCGCGCTCGCCGAGGAGGGCTTTGTCGGCATCGCGATCAACGCCAACTCAGCCGGAGTGACGACCGATCCCGTCACGCCCGGCATCCTCTTTATCGACCCACAGACTGCCGAGGACGTGCTCGGCATCATCGACCGCGAGAAGCCCGAGGGCGTGATCGTCCAGTTCGCGGGCCAGACGCTTGCTGCGGGCTTGCGCCGAATGATCGCGAAGGCCGGCGTGCCGATTCTGGGGACGTCGATCGAGAGCGATCAACCGCGTTAAGGATCCGGCTAAGTTCGCCGAGCTAGCAGAGAAGCTCGGCAGTGCGCCGGGCAGCCGAGCGGCTTCGCCGTCTTCTCAGACGACGCGCTCGGCGCAAGGCCGAGGGCGTCGGCTATCCGCTGCTTGCGCGCGCCGCGCGCCACGCCGGCGGCCAGACCGCGGAGATCATCTACGATGCCGCCGACCTCGAGGCGTTTCTGGCGTCGGGCATCGAGATATCCTCCGAGCGACCGCTGCTGATGGATCGATTCATCGAGGGCGCAATCGAGGTCGGCGTGGATGCGATCTCGGACGGCGAGACCACGCTCGTCTGCGGTGTGATGGAGTTCATCGAGCAGGCAGGCGTGCATTCGGGCGACAGCGCGTGCTCGCTGCCACCGTACAGCCTGCCCGATGAGATCGTCGAGCAGATCAAGCAGCAGACCCGCCGCATCGCGAGCGAGATCGGAGTCAAGGGCCTGATGGGCGCGCAGTTTGCGGTGAAGTCTGGCGAGATATACCTGCTCGAAGTCATCCGAGGGCCTCGCGAACGCTACCGTTCGTCAGCAAGGCGACCGGAATCGACTGGGCCGGGGCCGCGACGCGCGTGATGCTCGGCAAGAGCCTGGCGGAGGTGACAGACGCCTATTGCTCGTGCAGGATGAAGTTCTGTCACCTATTTCGGGCACGTGTCGGTCAAGGAGACCGTGTTCCCGTTCGCGCGATTCCCCAACGTGGATGTTGTGCTGGGGCCGGAGATGAAGTCCACGGGCGAGGTGATGGGGATCAACGCCAGCTTCGGCGCGGCATATATCAAGGCCCAGATCGCGGCGGGTCAGAACCTGCCGGATCAGCGGCACGGCGTTCGTGAGCGTGGCCGGGCGCGACAAGAGCGAGGCGGTCGAGATCGGCCGGAAGCTGACGGAGCTCGGCTTCGAGGTCGTGGCGACGAAGGGCACCGCGAAGGTCGCTGCGCGAGGCGGGAGTCGAGGCGGGAGTCGTGTCCAAGATCGGCGAGGGCAGGCCCGACGCAATCGACTTCATCAAGAACGGCGAACTCGATCTTATCATCAACACCCCCAGCGGCAAAAAGCCGCGCATGCACGAGGTCACCATCCGCAGCGCGGCGGTCGCGCGAGGAATACCCATCGTCACCACCATGGCCGGCGCGAAGGCCACGCTTTTTGGCATGGAAGCGATCCGCACGCACCGCGCCGAAGTCCGCGGCCTGCACGAATACCGCTGATCCAGCGTCTGAACAGACTCCTGACAGGGTCCCGAATCGGACCATCCCTGAAACATACGCCTGCTGACTTGCGTCATACAAGTAGGCGATTGTGCCCGACTTGCGCGTACCTGGTAATATTACCGGATTTCTTCCCAAGTTGGCGCATCCGTTGACAATTGACCTGTGACGAAGGTAAGATGCATTTGGGGAACTGACTGCCAATCCGTCCGCGTTGCGGCGCGTATTGGCGGGCCAAAACAGGAGGTCCTTGGCTCAACAGGAGTTATGCTCGCTGCCCAGAGTACGTTGGGTTAGTGGTCTTTCGGAGGTAGGAAGTTGAATAGCTACCCGTGCGGCACCGAAAGCGGTGTTCCGGCAGGGTAATCGAGCCGGCCCTGATCGATCCGGGGGCAGCCGGAGAGGCGGCAGGGACGGCATCAAGGTCTCGCACGTGTCGGGTCGCACGCCTCAGCGACCCGGGTGTTGGAATAGCTTCGCGGGCGGCCACCACTTCGTGGCGGCCCGACAGCACGCATTATCCTTCCTCAGACAGTCCGCGTTCTACATCTCGCAAACGGACCGCACTCGTGGCATAGCATAAAGGTAGGTACCGCAAGCACGAATGCCTGCTGAGCGGTTCGCAGAGGCTTGACCGGCGCGGTGGGGCGCGTCGGTTGGCGCAGTAATGGGGGGACAAGATGTCATTCGGACGCATAGGTGTCTGCATCACGCTGGCAGCCGTAGTGCTGTCGCTGTTCGTTTTCGTCGGGCAGGGCCTGGCGTATAGTCCGGGCGATCCGGAATTTCGCGGATTCTGGATCGACACCTGGGGCGCTGGAATCCTGAGCCAGTCCCAGGTGGACACGCTGCTCGGCGTTCCCGGCACGTCCACCAAGGGCCAGATACGAGACGCGAACTGCAACGCGATCATCATCGAAGTGCGGCGCAACTGCGACGCCTGCTATCCGTCGTCGATGGGCGAGCCGTATTGTCGGGCCTTAGCCCGTCGAACTTCAACGCGCTGCAGGCAGTGATCAACGCCGCGCACGATACCACCGGCGGAAAGAAAGCGCATTGAAGTCCACTGCTGGATGGTTACGTTCCGCACCAGCGGCGGGGCGGTGTATGCGCGCACAGATGACACTCCCACCGGCAGCCTGACCAATCTCGACAACTACTGGCCCAGCCGCGACGACTCCGGCGCCGAGGTTCGGCGACAAGGCACTCGACCCCGGCCACCCTCTCGCCGAAGAATACACCGTCAACGTCGCGATGGACCTCGTCAATAACTTCGACATCGACGGCATCCACTACGACTACATCCGATTCACGGCCAACAACCAGGGCTACAACCCCACCAGCATAGCTCGCTACAACGCGCGCTACGGGCTCACCGGCCAGCCGTCTCGTCCAGCAATGAGCAGTTCAAGCAGTGGCGGCGCGACCAGGTTTCGGCGCTCGTGCGCAAGGTCTACGCGAAGATCCAGGCGGTCAAGCCGTGGGTGAAGCAGTCCGGCTCGTTCGTCACATGGAACCCTTCTCCGACCTCTTCCACGCGCTCCGGCTTTCCAGGCCACTCGGCCTTACTATGACGTCTATTCCGACTGGGATAGCTGGCTTCAGGAAGGTATTCGTCGACGCAGCCGTTCCGATGACTTACTACAACTATGCCTCGCTTCCCAACGACTGGACCAAATGGATCAACTTCGAGAAAGATCGCCACGGCAACCGGCACATGTATATCGGCCCGGGCATCTATCTGAACTCACTGTCCAACGCCATCCTTGAGCTCCAGCAGACCCGCACCGCGTCGCCCTCGGGCAACTATGCCCATGGCTTCTCCGGCTATTCCTACAGGACGCCCTACGTCAGCGGCAGTTGGGCCGGCTTCAGCCCCTCGCTCTGTATCCAAGTCACGCCAACCTGGGCCGACATTCCCGACATGCCCTGGAAGAGCAGCCCGACCAAGGGCCACATCAGCGGGACCGTCACCTATCGCGTCCACCGGCAAGTGGGCAGACGGAGCGACCGTCAGCATCACCGGCCCGAGAGCCGATCGCAGCTCTGCCGATGGCACCGGGTTCTACGCTTTTATCGATCTGACGCCCGGCACATACACCGTCACCGCCAGCAAGGCCGGCTATCCCGAACGCCGTTCGCACGGTCGCGGTAGCCGTGGGCAGCGTCACCGGCAACATGTATGTGACCGACATCGCCCTTGGCCTCGTGGGGCCGCCCGCGATCTACAACGTCCAATCGACCGGCATCAGCGCGACGGGGGCGACCATCACCTGGAGCACCGACCAGAACGCCGACTCCCAGGTCGATTACGGCCTGACGGGGACCTACGGCTGGTCAACGCCTGTCTACGGCACCCAGGTGACGACGCACTCGGTCGCGCTTACCGGCCTGTCACCGCACACGCTCTACCACTACAGGGTGAAGTCATCGAATGCCAACGGGAGACAGCGCCTCAGCCGACTACACATTTGTGACGAGCGGCCCGCCGACGATCTCCAACGTGCAGTCCAGCGGCGTGACGGCGTCTACCGCCACCATCACGTGGACCACCGACGCAGCGGCGAACAGCACGGTCAACTACGGCACGACCGCAAGCTACGGCAGCCAGCAGACCAACAGCTCGCAGGTGACCAGCCACTCGATCTCGCTTTCGGGCCTGACGCCGCTGACGACATATCACTACCAGTGCATATCTGCCAATGTCTACGGGTCGGACACGAGCACGGACCACACCTTCACAACAAGCGCCGCGCCGGCGGAGATCGTAGTCGATGACTCCGATCCGGGCTGGACGCACACCGGCACGTGGACTGTGGGCACCTACGCCGGCGGCTGGAACGACACCTACCAGGTACCTGCTACAGCCGCCGCACCAGCTCGACCGCGACTTCCACATGGACGCCGAATCTACCAACCGCGGGAGTCTATGACGTCTACTGCTGGTATATCTCCGGGTCGAACCGCACCGCAAACGTGACGTATACTATCAACTACTCCGGCGGCAGCACGACAACCACCCTGAGCCAGCGCGTGAACGGCCAGCAGTGGGTCCCTCTGGCAAGCGGCCTGCAGTTCGCGGCGGGCACGGAAGGCAGCGTGACGTTCAACAACATCACGGGGGAGTCCAACAACTCCTGTGTGATTATGGCGGATGCGATCAAGTGGGTGCGCGTGGGCGGAGATTCCACGCCGCCGACCGTCCCGACCGGATTGGCCGTGACGGCGACGTCCGCGACGAGGTACTCACCTGACCTGGAACGCTTCCACGGATAATACCGGCGTCACGGGCTATCACATCTACCGCAACTCATCGCTGGTGGGCACGTCCGCCTCGACCGGCTTTACCGATTCAGGGCTTACCGCGAACACGCAGTATACCTATACGGTGTCGGCGTACGATGCCAGCGGCAATCAATCCGCTCAGTCGAGCCCGGTAAGCAGGTATACGCTTGGAGTCACGTCGGTCGTCTGCGACAGGACGTTGGGTCAGTACTATGCCACCACTCCGTTCACATTCACCAACGCCGGACTCGGCGCCGGGAAGGTGTCGAGCTACCGGTTCGCGTGGGATAGCAGCGCGACGCACGCATGGACCGACGCGGAAACCGGCTGGACCACAACGCAGACTGTCGCGAACGCCTCGGGCATTTCGGCGTGGTATTTCCACGTGCGGGGCTACAACGGCGACGGCGTCGGCAATACGGGGATCGATATTGGGCCGTACTACTACGACGCGACTCCGCCGACCGCCCCGACGCTCTCGCTGGATCGAAGCCTGACCAACGGGACGAGCGTGCAGGCCACGTTCAGCGGATCGACCGACGCCAACTTCGATCACTACGAGATCAAGCTCGACAGCGGCTCATACGCGACCGCGGCCAGCCCTTACACGATCGCCGTATCCGGCCTGAGCGAGGCTCCGCACGCGTTCTACGTGAAGGGCGTGGACAGAGCAGGCAACGGATCCACGGCGGCCACCTCGTCGTTTGCGATCGACCGCACGGCGCCGTCGGTTCCGGCTGACGTAGCCGCGACCGCCGCGTCCACGACGAGCATGTCGCTTAGTTGGACGGCCTCGACCGACGCGACCGGCGTCACCGGCTACAAGGTGTATCGCGGTGGCCTGCTCATCGCCAGTCCGACGGCTGCCGGCTACACGGATTCGGGCCTCACGGCGAACACGCAGTACAGCTACACGGTGTCGGCGTGTGACAGCGTGTCCAATGAGTCCGCGGAGTCCGGCGCGGCGAGCAAGTATACGCTCTCCACGCCGCCCACCGGATCGATCATCACGTGCGACAAGCCGGCCGTAAGCTGGTCGAGCACATCCGGCTTCGCGATGAGCAACACCGGCTTCGGCGAGGGTAAGGTGGCCTTCTATCGATATGCCTGGGATGGCTCGCCGACGCACAACTGGGCGGATTCGGAGCCGGCCTGGACGACCACGTCGAAGACCGTCACGGCGGACACGACCACCCACCCGTTCTACTTCCACGTGAGGGGCTATAACGGCGAGGGCGTCGGCAACGGCACGCTCGATCTGGGCCCGTATAACTACGGAGTGGTCTACGGCACACTCTCAGCCGGCCATGAACAACCCGGACGGATCCGGCGTGATCATCGACCCCCAGGCGGCGACCGGCGGCTCGCAGAACAAGGCCATCACGGCAGTCTTCGGCGATTCGTTCTACGTCGAGGAAGCCGACAGGACGCGCGGCCTGAAGATCGGTGCGATCACGGCGCTCGGCGTTGGCTCCAGCGTGAAGCTCGGCGGGCGGTTGTCCGGTTCGGCCGCCCAGAGAAGCCTTGTCGATGCGGCCGTCACCGATTCGGCCGGCGGGACCGCTCCGCCTCCGCTTTTCGTTCGCATCGTGGACCTCGGCGGAGCGTCTCCCGATGCCTATACGTCCGGGCTCGCGGGAGCGAAGGGCGCATACAATATCGGCCTGCTGGTTCGCGTAGCGGGCCTGGTGAAGAGCCACACGGCCGGCTCGTTCGTGCTTGATGATGGGTCCGGGGCGACCGTCAAGGTCTACTCCGACGAGGCCGTGACCGACCTGTCGTTCGTGGGAGCGACCGGCATATCGACGATCGAAGGCGGGCAGCGGGTTGTCCGCACGCGGACACAGGGGGACGTGCGGCAGTACCTCACCGTGAGGCTGACGCCCGGCCTCTGACTGGCAACTGCCGTGTTCGGAAACCGCTCCTACGTGGAAGAAGCCGATAGGAGAGGGCGGAGCGCGCGAAGCAGGGGAGGCGCCCCCGGGAGGGATCAGCTATGCTAAGAGTCTATACGGTGCGGCGGACGAAACCATTGATGAGGGCGGTGGTCGCCGCGTGCGCGCTGGCGCTGCTCGGCGCGTGCTACTGCGCCGCATATAGCCCCGGCGATCCTGAGTTCAGGGGGTTCTGGGTTGACACCTGGAACAACGGCATACTCAGCCAGCCGCAGGTGAACAAGCTTCTGGGTGTTGTCGGCGACCCCAACAGCAAGGGCGACATCCGAAACGCCAACTGCAACGCGGTGGTCGTCGAAGTGCGGCGAAACGCTGACGCGTGCTACCCATCGTCGCTGGGCGAGCCCTACATGTCGGGGCTGACCCCGTCCGAGTTCAATGCCCTTCAAGCAGTCATCGACGCCGCGCACGATACCACCGGAGGCAAGCAGCGCGTCGAGGTCCATGCCTGGATCGTGACGTTCAGAACCGGTGGCGGCATGGTCTACTCGCGGCATCACGATACGCCCACGGGCAGCCTCACCAACCTGGACAACTACTGGCCTACCCGCGACGGATTCCGGCGCGGAGACCTCCGACAAGGCGTTCGATCCCGGCCACCCTCTCTGCGAGGAGTACACCGTCAACGTGGCGATGGATCTGGTCAATAACTTCGACATCGACGGCATCCACTTCGACTACATCCGCTTCACCGCGCAACAACCAGGGCTACAACCCCACCAGCATCGCTCGCTACAACGCGCGATACGGCCTGACCGGGCAGCCCGCGGCGTCCAACGAGCAGTTCAAGCAGTGGCGGCGCGACCAGGTAACAGCGGTCGTGCGGAAGGTCTTTGCCGAAGATCCAGGCGTCGAAGCCCTGGGTCAAGGTCAGTCCGGCTCGTTCGTTACGTGGAATCCGTCGCCGACGTCGTCCACCAGAGCCGCGTTCCAGGGCACCCGGCCCTACTACGACGTCTACTCGGACTGGGATAGCTGGCTGCAGGAAGGCATCGTGGACGCCGCCGTCCCGATGACATACTACGATCTGAGCGGCTCGTACCCGGACGACTGGGCACGCTGGATCAACTTCGAGAAGGACCGCCACGGCAACCGGCACATGTATATCGGCCCCGGCATCTACCTCAACTCGCTGTCGGACGCTATCACGGAGCTTCAGCAGACCCGCGCCGTGTCGCCGGCGGGCAACTACGCCGACGGGTTCTGCGGCTACTCCTACTACGCCCCGTTCACTTACGGCGGCACCGACTACGGCACGTGGGCCGAGTTCGCGCCCACGCTCCAGTCTGACGTGACCGAAGACACCGACGCGCCGATACCAACGAGGCCGTGGAAAGCATCGCCGACCAAGGGCCACGTCAGCGGCACAGTCACGCTTCTATCGACCGGCAAATGGGCCGACGGAGCGCAGGTCAGCATCATAGGCCCGGAGGCCCGCTCGATGTACGTCGACGGGACCGGATTCTACGCATTTGTGAACCTCACACCGGGCGTCTATATGGTCACCGCCAGCCTGCCGGGTCAGCCCAATGGCGTGCAGACGGTAGATGTCGAGCTGGGCAGCGCGATCGGCAATATGTATGTGACCGACTTCGTCCTGGGCGCCGTGCCGCCCACGATCACCAACGTCCATGCGACCAGCAACTCATCGACCACGGCGACGATCACGTGGACGACCGATCAGCCCGCCACCAGCCAGGTGAACTACGGCACGACCGCGTCCTACGGCAGCACAACCGCTCTCGATCCGAACATGGTCACCAGCCACTCCGTCGTGCTGACCGGTCTGCGATGCGGCACGACCTATCACTATCGCGTTCGCAGCGTCAATTCGAACGCCATGGAGGCCGTCTCGGGAGACTACACGTTCTCCAACCCGGTGGACACCACCGCGCCGGTGATCTCGTCGGTGCTCGCGGGCGGCGTGACGCCGTCCACGGCAAACATTACGTGGACAACCGATGATCCGTCCACCACTCAGGTGGAGTACGGCCTCACCGGGACCTACGGCACCCTGACCACGATCGACAACAACCTCGTGCAGAGTCACTCGGTGGCGCTGTCCGGCCTGAGCGCCGGCCACTTATATCACTATCGTGTACGGTCCAAGAACTGCGCGAGCATCGAGGGTCTATCGACCGACCATACGTTCACTACCAGCACCGACACGACTCCGCCGAACATAACGGACGTCCAGTTCTCCAGCGTTACTTCCAACAGCGCCCGGATCACCTGGACCACTGATGATCTATCGACCAGCCAGATGGACTACGGTACCACCCCGTCCTATGGCACGACCACCACGCTGGATACGAACATGGTCACCAGCCACGCAGTGGACCTGACCAACCTGCTCTCCAGCCAGTTGTATCATTTCCGCGTCCGCAGCCGAAACGGCGCGAGCCTGGAGGGCATGTCAGGGGACTATGCGTTCACAACGGGTGTGGACACGACCGCGCCCGTCATTTCCGACCTGCAGATAGCCGGGGTCACGTCCAGTTCCGCCACCATCACCTGGACCACCGACGACCCGTCCACGAGCCAGGCCCAATACGGCATGACCGCCGCTTATGGCCAGTCCACGACGGAAGACACCAACCTTGCTACCGCGCACGTCGTCACGATCACCGGTCTCGCGCCGAGCACGGTATATCACTACAAGATCAAGTCCACCAACAACGCGAGCCTGAGCACGTATTCCGATGACGGCACGTTCATGACGCAGACCGCCTCGTTGGAGGTCGTGGTGGATGACCTTCAGGCCACCGCCACCGGCGCCTGGACCCAGGTGACCGAAGGCGGCGGGTGGCCGCCGAGCGCCAGCCAATACGTATACGTCGGCAACTCCCAGTCGACGACGACGGCGACGATGAAGTGGATACCCGACGTGCCCGTCGCGGGCCACTACAACGTCTACTGCTGGTACAAGTCCGGCCCTGACCGCACTGCGTCGGCACGATACACGATCGTATACTCCGGCGGGCAGATGATGGTTACGGCCGTCAACCAGGCCGTCAACGGCAGCCAGTGGTTCAAGATCGCGGACTCCATGCAGTTCGACGCGGGCACGTCGGGCTACGTGCTCCTCACCAATAAGACCGGCGAGACGACCGGCACCAAGAACGTGGTGGCGGACGCGATCAAGCTCGAGTATGCCGAGCCCGATCCGACGCCTCCAAGCATTCCCGAGGACCTGACCGCGACCGCCGCATCGGCCTCACGGATCGACCTGAGCTGGAGCCCGTCAACGGACAATCTGATCGTGCTGGGCTACAAGATCTACCGCGACTCGCAGATCGTGGCCAGCACGTCGTCCACGAGCTTCTCGGACACCGGCCTCGATCCCAACACTCAGTATGCATACACAGTCAGCGCGTATGACGCCAGGTCGAACGAGTCCGATCAGTGCGATCCGGTGGCGCGCTTCACGTTGGCCAGGCCGGTCGCGGAGGGCGACGTCACTTGTGACCGAACTGCGGGCACCTGGTATAACACGCCTCCGTTCGTGTTCAGCAACGACGGGTTCGGCCCGGGCAAGCTGGCCGGCTATCGCTTCGCCTTCGACCATTCGCCGACCCACGTCTGGACGGGTACCGAGCCCCCGTGGACTTCGACCGTCACCACGGCGCTGATGCCTTCCAGCGCCGAGGGTTGGTATTTCCACGTGAAGGGCTACAACGGCGAAGATGTGCCCTGCGGCACGCTGGACCTGGGGCCGTATTTGTGCGACGCGGAGGAGCCGACCGCGCCAAGCGTCCTGACAGCGACGGCCGCCAGCACGTCGCAGATCGACCTGTCCTGGAACGCCTCTACCGACAATGTGGCCGTGACGGGATATAACATCTATCGCGACTCCAGCTTCCTGACAGCAACCCCGTGCATAGTGTACTCCGATACCGGGCTCGCGGCGAACACCTTCCACTCCTATATGGTGACGGCGTATGACGAGGCGCAGAACGAGTCCGGGTCGATGCTCCCCGTTTCCGTGCTACACGCTGGCCCGGCCCGTCTCGACGGAGCACGTCACGTGCGACAGAAACCCGAACACGAACTACCCGACGCCCGGCTTCACGTTTACAAACGACGGCTTCGGCGACGGGAAGCTGGCTTACTACCGATACGTCTGGGACAACACCACCACACACACGTGGACCGGCACAGAACCCCAATGGACAACGGCGGAGATGACCCTCAACGCCTCGTCGACGTCGCCGTGGTACCTGCACCTCCGCGGCTTCAACGGCGATGATGTGTCCTGCGGGAACCTGCTCTACGGGCCCTACTACTGCGGCGTAGGCTACGACCGAATATCCGACGCCATGAATAACCCGGACGGCACGCAGGTCCTCTTCAACCTCTTCAAGAAGATCACGGCCGTGTTTGACACCTGCTTCTACATCGAGGAGCCCGACCGGACGCGGGGCATCAAGGTTATGGGATCGACGACCCGATCGGTCGGCGAGTCCGTGATGCTCTCCGGCACCCTGCACGGCTCGCTCGGCGAGCGCTGCCTGGTCAACATCCAGGAACTGAGCGCCGCTCCCGGCACGCCGCTGTCACCGCTCATGTTCAGGGTGAGCCAGCTCGGTGGCCGCGCGCCGGATGACTACACTGAGGGACTGTTCGGGACAGCCGGGCTCTATAACGTGGGCCTGCTGGTCCGCTTGTGCGGCAGGGTCACATCTCACGGAACAGGTTGGTTCTACCTGAATGACGGATCGGGCGCCGTGAGAGTCCACTCGGACAAGACCGTCGCCGACGGCGACACAGTCGGCGTAACGGGCGTGTGCACAGTGGACTTCGCCTGGGCCGAGATACGCACCAGACAGCAGTCGGATGTAATGATATACTGAGTATAGGACACTCGCTTCGTGGGGGGACGTGGAATGTATAGTAGATGGATGCTGCCGGCCCTGCTGATCATCGCAGGGCTGTGCGGGAGCGCGTGTATCGCGTATAACGCGGGCGACCCACAGCCGGCGACCGACGGCTCGCAGGAGTTCCGTGGTCTGTTCGTCGATGGATGGCACGCCGGCTTTTTTGACACCTCGCAGATCAATCAGTTGATTGCCGATGCCCAGTATATCCACGCCAACACGATTGTCGTTGAGATGCGGCGCAGGGGCGACGCGTTCTACTCGTCATCCTATGAGCCGTGGGCGAGAACCGTGGGATTCGACTCGCTCGCGCAGCTCATCCAGAAAGCACATGCCGCCTCTCCCAGGCTCGAAGTTCAGGCATGGTTCGTGGTCTGGCCGATAGCAAGTGACAGCCCGCCAAGCGACCCCAACCATCCCTACAACAAGTATCCGCAGTACCTGACCAAGGACGAATACGGCAACAAGCTGTGTTCGGGTGACTACTGGTTCGATCCCGGCAACCCCGGCGCGGAGCAGTATACCTGCAATGTCATAATGGACGTGGTCAGCCGCTACGACGTTGATGGCATCAACCTCGACTACATCCGCTATGGCGGCTATCATTTCGGCTACAACGACGTGAGTGTGGCGCGCTTCAACACCGCCAACGGCCGCACCGGCCAGCCGACCTATACGGATTCGGCATGGTGCAACTGGCGCCGTGCGCAGGTGACCAACTTCGTGCGCAAGGTCTATGCTAACGCCATCGCGGTCAAACCGCACCTGAGGATGACCGTCGATGCATATTGCGGCGCCCCTTCGCCGGGGAGCTTCTCGGGCACGCAGCCCTGGAACTCCTATTTCCAGGATTGGCCCTCGTGGGTGCAGGAGGGCATAGTGGACACGGTCCTGCCTATGGCCTACTTCGACTGCGACGGCCAGTATGCCGACGACTACTACGGCTGGCTCTGCTTCACGCGCAGCCACAGCTACGCCCGGCAGAACGCCATGACCGCAGGCATCTACTCCGCATCCTGCCTTGTCGAGCAGTTGACTGCTACGCGAGACCACTATTGCCCCGGCTCGCCGCCGCCCTGCAACGGCGCAAGCATCTATTCATACTACACGCTTGGCGCGGCGGGCCTGCTTCCTACCGCCAGGTCGGTATGGTCGTCGCCCGCTTCGGCTCCGATCATGACCTGGAAGACCGCGCCGACCAAAGGCCACATCAAGGGCAGCGTTACCTACGGCGGCGGGGCATGGGTCGACGGCGCGACCATCATCCTCACCGGGCCTGCCAACAGGACAATGACCACAGACGGCACCGGCTTCTACGCATTCATCGACCTGCCGCCGGGCAGCTACAGCCTGACTTGCGACGCGGCGAACTACGGCTCGCAGTCCGGCGGCTGCAGCGTCACGGCCGGCCAGATGAGCAACGTGAACTTCGACTATCCGGCCTCGTCGGTCAACATCACGAACGTTGCCGTGACCAACGAGACCGCCTCGGGCGCCACCATCACATGGACCACCGACGCGCCCGCGTCGAGCAAAGTCCTCTACGGCGCTGACAGGACCTGCCCTCTTTCGACTGTCGAGGATACCACGCAGGTCACGTCGCACAGCGTCACTCTGTCGGGACTCTCGGCCCTGACGCCGTACTACTACCGCGTCTACTCCAAGAACCCGACCGCGCCGGCTGCCATATCGCCCGTCTACGCGCTGGTTACGAGCTCGGCACAGCCGGTCTACATACGTCGACAATGGGGACTCCAATGCGGTTCTCTCCGGAACCTGGGCCCACAAGACCACCGACGGCTATCAGAGCGACTATGAGGTGTCTTACCTCAGCGGCACGCAGAACGCCACCTACACGCCCACTATCGCCATGTCCGGCAACTACAATGTCTACGAATGGCACGTGTCAGGCTCCAACCGCTGCACAATCGTGCCGTTTGTCGTGACCTACAACGGCGGCAGCCAGACCTACAACGTCGATGAGTCCGGGGCAGGCGGCGGGTGGAACCTGCTGTGCACCAAACCGTTTGCCGCGGGCACTTCCGGCAACGTCCGGATCACGAACCAGGGCGCGTCCGGCGGAGGCGGTGTCGTCGTCGCGGACGCAATCAAGTTCTCGTGGGTCACGGAGACCACCCCGCCCAGCGTTCCGACCGGCCTGACGATGTCGAGCGTCGGCGACGACTTCATCAGCCTGACCTGGAATCCATCCACCGACAACGTGGCTGTGGCCGGCTACCGGCTCACCCGCGGGGGCATGGTGATCGATGCGTCCACGACCAACTCGGCCCTGGACGCCGACGTTGCCCCCAACACGCGCTACACCTATCAGGTGTCCGCCTACGACACCTCGGGCAACAGGTCCGCGAACTCCGCCTCGTACAACGTCTGGTCGCTGCCTCTGCGTCCTACTCTGACCACGATATCCTGCAACAAGGCCGCCGGTGTATGGCACGACTCCGGACCTTTCGTGTTCACGGCGGTTGATGGGTGGGGAACCGGCAGGGTCTTCATCTACCGCTACGCCTGGGACACCAATACGACGCACGAATGGACCGGCGCCGAGACCACCTGGTCGCGCGACACGCTGACCTGTCAGGCCACGTCGAGCGCCGATCCATACTACCTGCACATTCGCGGCTACAACCAGGAAGGCAGAGCCGGCGACGCGGCGGACCTGGGTCCGTTCTACGTGGACTCGACCGGCCCGCCAGCTCCCGTCGTGACCGACGACGGCGCCTACACGATCACCCGCAACAGGGCCTCAGCCACCTGGGCCGCCGGCGATCCCGAGAGCGGCGTGGTGGCCTACCAGCTCGCCGTGGGCAATACCCCCGGCAGCGACAACCTCCTGAGCTGGACACCCTGGTCTACCGACAACGCCCTGGTCGTGATCCCGACGCAGAGCTACGGCTCGATGGTGTATGTGTCGGTGAAAGCCGCCAACGCCGCAGGAGAGTGGGGAGACGTGGGGACGTCGGACGGGATTACGATCGCGAAACCGGTTGTATCGGTAGTCTTGGCGAAGAACCAGGCGGACGGGACCGTAATGCGCATCGCCGGCAGGATAGTGTCGGCGGTTTACGGCGACTGCTTCTACGTGACGGACGCGAACGCCAGGCCGGGGATGCGCTGCGAGGGCGTCTGTCCCTATCCCGTGGGGACGAAGGTGGATGTCGCCGGCCAGTTGTCCACGACTGCCGCCCATGAGCGCACATTGCTCGACGCGGAGGCCGTGCTCTCGCCGTGAGCCGTTCCGAGCAAACGCGCGCTAATATACCACGAGGTCCAAAGATGAGACTCAGCTATTGTGCCGTCGATCCTGCTGCTGGCGTCGTCGATTGCCGGCGCGTCGTCTTCCGGCGACCTGCCTCCCTGGCCGGAGCCGCTGCAGCCGATCTTCGAGGCATCGGCCGCCAGGCACAACGTGCCCGTCGAACTGCTGGAGACGCTCGGCTTCTTCGGCAGCGGCTTTGAGAACCGCGGCGACGCCCCCACCATCGAAGGCGGCTACGGCGTAATGGCGCTGCGGCAAAACGATCAGGGAGGAGATTCGCTTGCCCTGGGGGCGACCCTTACCGGCGTGCCGGAAGCCACTCTCAAGGTCGATCCCGCCGCCAACATCGAGGCTGCCGCGGCTGTGCTCGACTACTACGCCCGGATGTGGCAGATCGACCGAAGCAAGGGCATCGAAGCCTGGCTCCAGCCCATCATCAACTACGCGGGCCTCGACGAGGAGAACAGCAAGTTCTTCGCCTGGGAGGTGATGAAGCGTCTGCAGTCCGGTACCGATCAGGTCAACGCCGCCGGCGAGCGGTTTGCGGTCCCGGCACAGAGCATCGGATCGGTGGACCTGCCTTCGCTGTTCCCCAAGGGCGTGACAACCAGCCTGGACTACTCGGGCGCGGTCTGGTATCCGGCCGCAAGCTGCAACTACTCGACGTCCTCGAATATCGACGACACCGTCATCATCCATACGATGGAAGGCACGCTCGCCGGCACTGCATCCTGGTTCAGGAACTGCAGCGCGCAGGTATCATCGCAATACGGGATCGGATCGGACGGGACCATCTACCAGTTTGTGGCGGAGAACCAGCAGGCGTGGCACGTTAGCTGCTACAACTATCGAGCAATCGGCCTGGAGCACGAGGGCTACGCGTCCATGTCCACGTTCCCGACCGCCGAATACGTCGCCTCGGCCGCACTGGTCCGAGACATCTGCAATCGCCGCGGAATCCCCAAGCAGAAGACGACCGTCGGCCCGGGCATTATGGGGCATATCGACGTAACCAACTGCTGCTGCGGCACCCACACCGACCCCGGCAACGGCTGGAACTGGACCTACTACATCAACCAGGTGAACGCCAACTCCACGCCCTCCACTTATGACTTCAACTGGACCGGCGCTCGCACTTCCGAACACCATAACGCCAACGCGCGCATGAACCAGACCCTGTGCGGCGAGGTCGTGGACTGCCTCTACCCGTTCAACTCCGACGGCTCTCGAACCGCGGAGCAGTGGTTGAAGTGGCAGGCGAACTCCAACCTCACCGGCCGCGGCTGGTTCCACACAGACGTCATCATCCCATGCAACTACGGCGTCTGCAAGCCGCTGTTCAGGATGCTCAAGTCCGACGGCGCCGACAAAGGCCCGACGTCCGCCGTCGATGAGTGTCCCATCAGCGGATGGACTATGCTCTACGATGGCTACACCGACATGAGCACCGGCGGGTGGCGCACGGACACGCTCGACTGGGCCAGGTGCGCCTACAATTCCGTCATCAGCGCGCCCCCGGCCTACGGCAGCGATCCCGGCGGCGCCGGGCGGATGCGCATGTACGGTGACCAATGGAAATACATCGACGACTGGACCTGCGCGGGGCCGTTCAGCACGGTCAACACGATCAACGACAACCCCGCCGGCTTCGACGAGGCCAATCTATACCTCTATCCCGCCGTAGATACGACGCATGGAAACGTGCTTGGATTCGGCGGAAAGACGCCGGGCCGGGTGACCACCGGCGATGCCGGCGACGGCACGAGCTATCTGAACTATCAGAGCACGTACCCCGCCTACTCCGGCACCTACTGCGCCACTTATGCGGCGGCATGGATTCACGTGCCAACGACGGCCTCCCCCAAGTTCGCCATCGGCTCGGACGACGGCTGCAAGCTCTGGGTCGATCAGAACAACTTCTGGACCAACGACGCGTCGCGCGCGTTTGCCTACGATGCCGACGTAACCAGCAATATCGGCATCTCGCAGAGCGCTACGGGATGGCACAGGGTGCTGTTCAAGATCCGCAACGGCACCGGCGGGTTCGGAGGGGCGGTCAGCCTGCGCAACGGCGGAGACTTCCGCTGGAACGAGCGCTCCGTTGACCTCCAGGACATGGGCGGCTACAAGAGCTACGGCGTGGGTTACGAGCAGGATGGATGGTACCCGACGATCGCGGTCTCCAGCTTCTACGGGGCGTCGAACCCGGCCAACGCATCGAGCCTCTACGGCAACAACACTACTGTGTTCGCTAGCGGCACGGCCGCCGGCCAGGGCCCCGTGCCGCTGTGGAAGGAGATGCACTTCGAGTGGGGCTGGGGCCTGAGCGGTGATACGAACTACACCGACGTTGGCTTCCCCGGCGCGAGTTGGTCGAACGCCACAACAGGCGTCACCGGCCACAGGCGGTTCCACTTCTTCTCCGTCAGCCAATCGCATCGCACCAGCTTCCAGGACAGCGGCAGGACCGGCGGCTGGAACTTCACCGGCGGCGGCAGGGGCACTTATTTCGATGTCTTCATCGACAACGTCCCGCCGCTCGATCCAACGTTCGCGACTGTCACCGCGGCGGGCACGAACTCGATTCGATCTCTCTTGGAGCCTTCCTCTCGACCAGGGTATCGGCATCGGCCCCGGCGCGACCGAGGACTCCAACGCGACCTCCGGCGGCGGCAACCACTACCGCAGAGGCGACGTTGGCGTGCGGATACTGCGCAACGGCTCTGCGCTCGCCGACTGGCGGGCCGATGCATCGCTTACAGACACGGGCCTGACCGCCAATACCGCATACACATACACTCTCGCAGCCAGGGACAACAACAGCGGCCTTCGCGGCGCCTGGAACAACACGACCGGCTACGGCGGGAACACGATCCGATGGACGCTGTCGGTGCCGCCGAGCACTTCCAACGTCATCTGCGTCCAACCCGTCGGCGAGCCTCAGTCGTCGTCTGTCTTCATGTTTACTGCGACGGACGGGTTCGGCGTGGGCACGCGAGACCACTACCTCTACGCCTGGGACAAGACCCCGACGCACACGTTTACGGGCTCCGAGTCTTCCTGGAGCAGCGGCCAGCTCATGCCGACCGCGACTTCGCAGGGCAACTGGTATCTGCACTTGCAGAGCATCAACGGCGAGGGCGTGGCCAACGGCACGCTCGATCTCGGCCCGTACTACTACATCGGCGCGCCGACCGTCCCGACTATCGCCCAGGCGTTCGACCTGGACGATGGCCAGGGCCTGTCGCTGGAGAGCAAGCCCGTCACGGCGGCGCTGCCGGGCGTGTTCTGGATCGAGGAGAACGGACCGGTCGATGGCAATGGAAGTGCTCTCCCAGACGCCGGTCTCGGCCGGGCATCTGGTAACCGTCGCAGGCGCGCTGGGGCTCTCGGGCACACAGCGGGCGCTGTTTGCGGACACAGTGCTCGATCTCGGACCCGGCGACACGCCTCGGCCGCTGTTCACGGTCGTGCGCGCCCTGGGCGGGTCCGATCCGAACGCATCCACTCCGGGCATCACCGGCGGAAAGGGCCTGTATAACATCGGCCTGCTCGTGAGGATCGCCGGCAGCGTCTCATACGCCAACGTCGCCGACCCGAACGCGAAGGTACTTCTACCTCGACGACGGCAGCGCCGCGACGGACGATTCCGGCCATCCCGGCGCCAAGGTCCTGTGCGGCGCCATCGACCCGCCTGCAGCGGGCATGGCCATCGTCACCGGCATAGTCTCCAGTGAGCAGGCCGGGACAAGCGTCGTGCCGAGGCTGGTCATAACTGACGCGAACGATGTGAGGGCGCTGTAGCCGCGGAGGGAGACACGTCTTGAGACTTGGAGGGCCTGTCGCCGGTTGCGGTACCGATCACGCCGCCTGGATCGACGCGCTGCGGCGCGAGGGCTACAACGCGGCTTACTGCCCGGTCGATGCGACTGCCGCCGACGACGTGATAAGATCGCTTGCGTCGGCAGCCGAGAGGGCGGGGGTCGTGATCGCGGAGGTCGGCGCGTGGAGCAACCCGATCAGTCCGGACGCAGAGACTCGCCGCGCGGCCATGGACCGCTGCAAGGCGCAGCTCGATCTCGCCGACCGCATCGGCGCGCGGTGCTGTGTGAACATCGCCGGGTCAATGGCCGAAGTGTGGGACGCGCCACACCCCGACAACATCACCTGCGCCACCTTTGACCGCATCGTGCAGTCCGTGCAAGAGATCATCGACGCGGTCAACCCCACCCGCACCTTCTACACGCTGGAAACCATGCCCTGGATGCGTCCGAACTCGGTCGACAGCTACGAGCAGTTGATTGCGGCCATCGACCGCGAGCGCTTCGCCGTCCACTTCGACCCGGCCAACCTTATCTGCAGCCCACTGTGCTACTACGGCAACGCCGCGCTGATCCGGCAGTTCGTCTCAAGGCTCGGCCCGCACATCAAGAGTTGCCATGCCAAGGACACGCTTCTGTCCAGCGCGCTGACCACGCACATAGACGAGGTCCGCCCCGGCCTCGGCAATCTCGACTACGTGACGCTGCTCTCCGAACTGAACCGCCTCGGCACCGACGTGCCCGTGATGCTGGAGCATCTGCCCAGCGACGAGGACTACCGCCTCGCCGCCGGCCATATCAGGTCCATCGCCACCCGGATCGGCATCGAAACGCCCCAGCCGCGGGCGTGATCCCGCAGTAGCAAGGAACACGAGCCTCCCGCGGCGAAGTCTGCCGTGGAGGTTGACCAAACATGGACCCGATCCTGATACCCGCTCCCAAGCAGATCGAGCAGCTCGGAGCGAAGATAGACTTGCCGCGCGCGGCGCGCATCGTCGCGGGCGAAGGGTGCGAGTGCGCGGCGAAGTCGATTGCGGCCGATCTTGAGCGAATATGCGGCACCGCCGTCGATGACCGCGCCGACTACGCGATCTCGCTGGAGGTCGGTGACCGGGGCCTCGAGCCCGAGGGCTACCGGCTCGAAGTGGGCGAAAGCGCCGCGACGCTTGTCGGCCAGGACTCGGCGGGCGTCGATTGGGCTTGCCAGACGCTGCTGCAGTTGTTCGCGCTCTCCGAGGGCGGCGTGCCATGCGTGCGCATAACCGACTGGCCGCACTACAAGACCCGCTCAGTCATGCTCGATATGGGCCGCGCGCCCTACAGCAAGGCGCTGATCGAGCGCGTGATACGCATAATGCGCAGGCTCAAGCTCAACAGCCTTCACCTGCACCTCTTCGACGACCAGCTCAACGCGGTGCGGTTCAAGTCGCTTCCCCTGGGCGTGGAGAATCCGTTTGCGCTGGAGATCAGCGACTACGCAGACATCGTTCGATACGCCCGCGCGCACGGTATCTCCGTGGTGCCCGAATTCGAGTGCTGGGGCCACGCGGGCAGCATCCTCTACCACTACCCCACGCTCTACGGCGCGCCTGGGATGTGGCAGGGGTTCAGCTTCGGCATCGGAGAGGAGCTATACGACCTGCTGGGGCGGATGTTCGACGAGTTCGTGCCGATTCTTGAAGACCAGTGCGTATTCCACGTCGGGCTCGACGAGGCCAACTGGGCCACCCTGCCCAGCGTTGCCGAGGCCGATAAGGACAAGTACACGCCCACCGAGCACGTCCGGCGGCTGTATGAGCTGCTCACCTCCATCGGAGCCGAGCACGGCAAGAAGATCACAATGCGCCTCTGGGCGGATCACGGCGGGCGGCCGATCCCCGACGAGATCGCGGACAAGGTGATCGTGGAGCCGTGGATGTATTTCGAGGGCCGCGCCGAGGCGATTCGGGAGAAGGTCGCCAGATACTCCGGCGAGGGCCGGACTCCGTTTATGATGGGGGGCGGGATGAGTCAGCTCCACTACTCCGGGCACTTCGGCGCGACGCGGATCTGGTGCAAGGAAGCGATGGACTCGCCCAACTGCGAGGGCATCAACATCTGCGTCTGGGAGTCGAATAACATATCGGGCAAGCTGCTGGGGATCTTCGGCGGGGCCGACTGCGCGTGGTCGCCCGACAAGCCCGATCCCAAGCCCGAGGATGCTCACAGCGAGTGGGCCAGTGGCAAGGTTGCGGCGCTCATGCGTCGCTGGCAGGGCAAGTTCCCTGATGCCGACCCCGGCGCGATCGACCGCGACCGCGGCCCTGAGGTCCAGAGCGGCAAGTACTGCTGGCCGCCTCACGCGGGGCTGCCTGTGGCATACACGTGCCGGCTGGTCGATCCGCGGACAGTGGATGCGTTTCACGAGGACCGCCCTGACCAGGCCGAATAGCCGGACCCGCGTCCCGCGCACAGCTCGCTCAAAGGAATCCCGCCGCGGGACAGCGAATCCGGCCATGAATGCTGAACGCAAAGGAGTAGATGCGATGCGCGGGTTGTCCCTTATGATGGCTGTTCTCGTTCTGCTGCCGCTGGCAGCGTATGCGGCGGGCGAGGTGAACCAGAAGATGATCGATGCCGTGAAGTCTGGCAAGGCGAGGACTGCGAAGGCGTCGTGGTGGGGATTTGAAGCTGACGACTCCACTGACGCCCTTCAGGCCGCGATCAGATCAGGCGCAAAGCGGGTCGTGGTGGAAAACCTCGGCAAGCCGTGGATCGTGCGGCCGATCAGACTGGCTGGCGACCAGGAGATCGTGTTCGAGCCGGGCGTCGAGGTGCTCGCCAAACGCGGCGAGTTTGTGGGCGGAGATGATTGCCTCTTCCGGGCCGATAATGCGCGCAACATCACGCTCACCGGCCGCGGCGCGACGCTGCGGATGCGCCGCGATGACTACGCAAAGCCGCCCTACAAGAAGGCCGAGTGGCGGATGGTCCTCAGCTTCTGCAGTTGCACCAACGTGACGGTCCAGGGGCTGACCCTTGCCGAAAGCGGTGGCGACGGGATCTACCTCGGCACCGCGACCAAGGGCGTAACCAACAAGGACATCACGATCAGGGATGTCATCTGCGACGGCAACTACCGCCAGGGCATCAGCGTGATCACCGCCGAAAACCTGCTGATCGAGAATAGCGTCATGCGCAACACTGCCGGCACGAACCCGCAGTCCGGCATCGACTTCGAACCCAACAAGCCGACCGAATGCCTCAAGAACGTCATCGTCCGAAACTGCCGGACGGAGAACAACCGAGGGGACGGCTATCAGTTCTATCTCAACCTCATGGACGCGACCTCGGAGCCGGTTTCCGTCAGGTTCGAGAAGTGTGTTTCCGTTGGCGAAACCGGCAGCTCGGCTTATGTAAGCACCCTCAACTCGCCGGAGAAGGCCGTGGCCGGCAAGATCGAGTTCGTCGATTGTACGCTCAAGGGCGCGACCACCGCCGCCGCGACCGTGATCAACGTTCCCACGGACGGCTGCAAGGTCCGCTTCGTCAATTGCGAGATGATGCCGTCGGAGAAGGCCGCCGCGCCGATCGTCATTCACAGCAACTCGCATGCATCCCGACCCGTCGGCGGCGTGGAGTTCGTGGACTGCGTAGTGCCGGACCGGCCCGGCCGCAAGCCGCTGGTCTACACGAACGGCGCGAAGGTGCCGCTGGAGGGCGTCTCCGGCACGCTCATTCTGGACCGCGAGGGCGCGCGGCGTACGGTCGAGCTGACGCCGGAACTGCTGGAGGAGTGGACTGCGGCCGGTGGGCCGAAATAGGACGGAATGGAGGACAGGACAGGATGGAGTTGCAAGCGCTGCTAAGGACCCTGGTCGGTCTAGGCTGCGTCTGGCTGGTCGCCTGCGCCGCAACTGCGGCGGAAGCCAAGCCGGACGCGAAGTGGAGGCTCGGCGCGCCAATCGTCACGTATTGGGCGGGACCAGGTACGACAATGGTCCTCGACGACCGTGCGGCCGAGCAGCTTGTGGCAGGCGGATGGAATCTGGCCTGGACAAGTAAGCCCGAGGAACTGGACATCTGTCGCCGCCACGGCCTGCGCGCCATGCTGATGATCTACACGCCGAACGTAAACGATCCCGCGCAGGCGCAGGCGCTCGATGCGTTGATCGACAAGGTGCGCGGCCATCCCGCGCTCTACGCCTACTATCTGACAGATGAACCGGGCGCGGGCGCGTTTCCGGCGCTGGGCAAGCTCGTGGCATACCTGCGCAAGCGCGACCCCGCGCACCTGGCCTACATCAACCTGCTGCCCACCTACGCCAACGAAGCCCAGCTTGGCGTCAGCACGGACGCGGCCGAGCGCGCAAGGGTCGGCCAGCCGCAGGACTTCGCGGGGGTGAACACCGACGACAAGACCGCGCTGCGCTACCGCGAGCATCTCAGGCAGTTCGTCGAGATCGTCAAACCCGACCTGATCAGCTACGATCACTACCATTTTCTGAAGTCGAGCGATGGGGTTCAGTATTTCCTGAACCTCGCCCTGATCCGTCAGGCGGCTCTTGAGGCGTGCAAGCCTTTTCTGAACATAATACAGACCTGCGACTCACCGTCCGAGGGCTGGCGCGGGCCCGGCGAGCACGAATTGCGCTGGCTCACCTACACATCGCTGGCCTACGGAGCGCAGGGCATCTCCCACTTCCGCTACGATATCGGGCTCTGGAAAGACCCAGCAGACCCCATCACGCCTCTGCCGCTCTACTGGGCGCTATCTCAGATCAACCGTGAGTTCGTCGCCATCGCGACGGAGCTTGGGGCCCTCAAATCGCTGGGTGTGTACCACTGCGGAGCACTGCCGTTGGGCGGACAGGCGCTGCCGGCGAAAAGCGTCTTTGCGCCTGAACCGCGAACACAAGAGATCCTGCTCGGGTACTTCGGCAGGTCCGCACGCGGCGCGGATCACGTAGTTGTTGTGAACCTGGACTACAAGAACGCGGTCACCACGACGCTGGTCGGGCCCGGCCCGATGGAGGTGTTCGACGCGGCCACGCGGTCCTGGGGTGGGTCCGGGAGTTCGCGGCTGAAGCTCGACCTGCCGCCGGGCGGCGGATCGTTAGTTCGCCTGAAACGGTAGAGACCTGGCTGCACTGCCCTCGCGGAGGCGTGACGCACGTGTGCTTCTTCGCCATAGTCGGAGTCGTGCCGAGAGAGCGTGTGATCGGCCGAGAGACGCGCTACTGCCCGCTGTGCGGCCGCGAGACCGTCCACGAGACAGTCGAGGCCAGGCACTGGTTCACGCTTTTCTTCCTGCCGCTGTTTCCCGTGAGCGGGAAGCGCACCTACACGAGGTGCGCGTGCGGGCTGGTCACTCCGTAGCGAATCGCGGCGAAGATGCTTCGGGGCAGAAGGCCTCCCGAAGCATCTTCGCTGGATGCTGAAACAAGTTCAGCATGGACATGGTTACTGCAGCGACACCCCTACGTTGTCCAGACCGAAGGACTCGTTGTCCACGTTCTCCGTTGCAAACGAGGTGAAGTTGATCGTTATCGAGCCGGCCGTATGCGGGACGACAAACGTCCGCGGGCCGCGGAAGTAGTAGACCGAGTTCATCGGGTTGCCATCGGTCCAGTTGTAACCCAGCGTGTTGACCTCATCGGCGCCGGTCTGTCCGGGATTGGTTGCGACACCGTAGGCATCGGGGAACGCCTGGACCTGGTCGTAGTAGTTGGCGAAATTGGTTAGCAGCAGCGGACTCGGCGCTCCGGCAATCGCTATTTGCCAGTTGTCCGGGCCGCCGCCGGCGGGACCGCTCCCGTCGAGTGACTTGATGCAGAACAGGTCGAATGTGATGCTGACCTGGTTGTGCGGGGGCAGGTTGCTCAGCGTCAGGCTGACGGTCCCGTTGGCCTGCCGTCCGAGGAACGTCCGCGCGCCCAGCGGCGTTGTCTCGCGAGTCTGCGTTGACCACTCAGGCCCAGCGGATGTCTCGAAATCGTTGAAATACTCCTGATACTGGATCGACGTCAGCCTCATCAACCTGTAGACATCGCCGCCGTCCGAGTAGCAGGAGCTGATCCCGCTTACGAGCACGTAGCTGTCCGCGTGCGGCACCTGCGCCGAGCTGCAAAGGACCTTCACGCCGGGTATGCCGGAGTTGTCCATCGCCGCGCTGCCGTCGTCGATGTAGAAGTAGTCCGGTCCGACGGCCCTGACCCAGCCACAGCTTCGGACGAGAAGACCGACATTGCTCAGCCCACTCGCCTGCTTGATGCCGGGTTGATTGCCGAACGCCGCGCCGCCCATCCTGGCCAGCACAATGCCGAGCGGCGACAGCGGAGTGTCCGCCGTCGCGGATACGACGACCGCGTTGAGCAAGCGCCATTCGCCGTCACGCAGGCCGGCCGTGCCGATCACGGTCGCGGAATCGCCTGCGCTCGCCGGATCGGGCGTCTCGACTCCGATGCCGGCCTGCCGGGTGGGCTCTTCGAGATAGATCAGGCCGCCCGAGCTATAGGTCACGGCCTTTGCATCGAGCTGGACAACCGTGCCTTCCGCGACGTTCTTGGCAGCGGGAATATCGATCACTTGAGGATCAGGCCCCGGCTGGGGCGCGTCAACGGTGAGATCGTATAGCGTCGGCGAAGTGTTGCCCGATACGATTCTCAGAGTTGCCTTGACCTGCATATACCGGCCCTTCACGCCGCTCAGTGGCGTGCCCGACGACGCCGTCACCCACGGCGCACTGTCCATTCCCGCAAGCGATTCGGTCGCGCGAGCCTCGACCTTGACCAGCGTTCCCGCCGGCTCGTCGGCGTTCCAAGAGATGCTCTGCCACTCGGCCGCGTAGCTTCCGCCGTCACACGTTACGGTCCAACTCCCCTGCCTGGCCGCGAAGTTGCGGAGCTGGAAGCCGGTCATGTCCGAATACGAATACGGCTGGCCGCCCGCAGGGAAATCGGCGCGCGCGCCGGTGGCCGGGTCGATCCGGGTGCACATATTGGCGGTGTAGCACACAGCCCAGATCTTGCCGAGGCTATCGACGGCGACCCCAATCGGCCCTGATGCGACGCTATAGGCAGCAAGGAAGTTGCCCGAAGGCGAGAACTTGAGAAGCTGGCTGGAATCGTAGTTGGCGGTCCAGATGAAGCCGTCGCCGTCGATCGCAACGCCGCGCGTCTTGCCGCTGTATGGGCTTGAGCGGTAGCCGACGGTGGGCGGCGTGCTGTTCCAATCGACCATCTGCAGATTGGTTTCGCCTGCCGGCTCCCATCGGCCGATCCACTCGACTCCATTCGCATCGACCGCAAGCCCGTAGCCCTGAAACTGCGTCTGCTGCAGCCTGATTCGGCTGCCCGCGTCGCCCTTGGGATCGGTTCGCGCGGCCCACTTGGCGTCGAGGCTTGTGGAGTAGATTGCGCCGTCGCGGCCGATGGCTATGCCGTAGATCTGAACGGCGTTGTTGCCGGTCTCGGCCTTGATATCGATGGTCTGCATAAGCTCGCCGGTCTCGCCGTTGAACCGATAGAGCACCGCGTCGTTGAACGTGGACGCCCAGACATTGTTCTCGGAATCGACGGCCACGCCACGCACATACCCCCCCGGCTTGCCGACCTTGACGGTCCAGAGCACGCATTCGTCATCGGTGCGTATGTCGCCCGCGCCGGATGATGTATCGATGATGCCGTTATGGTTCCTGTCGATGCCGTATGCCTTGGTTCCGGCGATCTTGGTCAGGCTACCTTGAGACCCCGACTGAACGTTGGCCCTGTTTGCCACGAACATGTTGCCGTCCAGATCGACAGCCGTGCGCGAAGGGCTGTGCAGATTCGACCCCTGCGCGGGTATGGCGACTTGCCCGGCAAGGTTGTCGGGAAGCACTTCGCCGGGGAGCCGCGAGGAGTAGTATTGGGCCACGATGTCGCCGGACCGGGTGTCGATCTTGGTGACGGTGCCGACCAGGTAGTTGGCGATCCAGATGAACGGTTCGGTCTCCGAAACGATCCCGAGTGTAAGTTCATCCGGCGTGTTGGTTACGACACTTTTCATCTCGCCCAGCTCGAAGTCGGCGGTGGTGGTGAACGTGATGCCCGGGCCTGTCACGGGCACAATGTCGGCCAGGCACGCAGTCGCGCCGCATGCGAACGCGAACGCCAGGGCCAGTGTAAGTGAGGCGTAGTTGATGCGGTACATGGCAAAACCCTCCCCCGGCATCCCTGCCAATGGCTGAATTCACTCTCCTGCCGCATATTACCCCCGGATTGGGCCGATGTCAATGGCCGTTCGGCACAGAGTCAACTTGCGCGGGCCAGCGAGTTGCGCCTATACTTGCGGCGTATTGGACCCAACAAAACCGCATCGAATTGCATCTATCCCCATGTGGAGGCGATCTGGGAAGGTGGTGAAGCCGGGTGTCGTTAGGCGACCGCCGGTTGGTCAGGCGACTGACGGCGGGACAGGAGTCGGCATATAGGCAGGCGGTCGAGCAGCACTACGGGCGGATCTACGCCTTCCTCTATCGTCTGACGCGCGACGTGAGCCTGGCGCAGGACCTCACCCAGGAGACCTTCGCCGCCGCGTGGCGTTCGCTGGGCACGTTCGAGGGCCGCTCGTCATTTGCCACCTGGCTCCACAAGATAGCCCTCAACGCGTATCGCCAGCAGGCGCGACGCACCCAGCCAGAGATCGAGCCGATAGACGAGGAGGCACATGCCGGCTGCGCCGATCCGTCCCCGAGCTTGATAGAGCGGCTGAGCGCAGAGGAGCTTGGTGAGAGGGTGCGGCGGGAGGTGTCGGCGCTGCCGGAGATACACCGCGAAGCAGTGATCCTGCGGTGCTATCAGGGGCTGAAGCTCCGTGAGGTCGCGGAGCTGCTGGGGGTGCCTATCGGGACCGTGTCGCACCGCCTCTACGTCGCGTTCGAGAAACTGCGCGAGGCGCTACGAGAGGAGGTCGAGGACTGTGAAGCTGTCATTGTTCAGGAGTCGTAGCTCGCGGGAGCGCCGCGTGCTTGAACGGGCGATGCGCGAGTCCGATGCGCCGGCCCCGCCGGCCGGTCTCAAGGAGCGCTTGATCGAGCAGGCGCAAGCGGCCGCACGGGAAGCGACGCCTCAGCCCATGCGCCGATGGTCAGCCGCATGGGCGATCTCGGCGGTGGTAGTTGTGCTTGCCGTGATGGCGGGGTGGCTCGCACTGAACGGCGGCCAGCACGTGAAGCAGGCCGAGCGTCCGCCCGTACCGCGGACCAGACCGGCGTCGGTCGTGGAGAGAAAGACGCCTCCGCCCACGCCTGAGAAACCCAAGCTGCTCGTGCAGCGCCCGTACAAGAAGCACAGGGTGATGATGAAACACCGAGCGACTCCCAAGCCTGCGAACGAGAAGGGCCGGGACCTGGAGCCGGTTCGCGATGAGCCGGTCATTACGGTGACCGTCGGCCGCGCGGACGATAAGACCGTTCGCTACGCCCAGGCGGCGGCGTGGGGTACCGACGATGACGGCAAGCCGGTCAAGACGCAGTGGACGCTCGTCGATGACCCTCGCAAGGGCGTTACCAGCGAGCAATTGACCAAGACCGACGCGTCCGGCCACGCGGTGCTGGTCGTCGCGGTGGTGACGCCGTCGGATGACGGCGAACTGCCGAAAGGAGATAGACTATAGTGAAGATCAAGTGTTGCGTTTTCGCGGCGCTGGTGGTTGCGGCGTGCGCTCCGCTGCCGGTCGCCGCCCTCGATACGTCGAGTGGCCCGGTCTTCGGCTTGCCGCAGGGATGGATCATGGCCGTAAGGGCGCAGGTTCAGTCGCTCAGGCTTGAGTTCGGCGCCCTCGAGGGCCGGGTGAGAGCAGCCCAGGAGGCATTTGCCGTGGCCCAGAGGCGGTATGAGACCGGAACTTTGCCTGCTGATGCCGTTAGTGCGAGGAAACTGGAGCTTCAGCAACTGCAGGTTCAGATGGCGCAGATGGCATTCGCGCTGCAAAACGCCACAAGGCTGACCAAACTCGCCGACCCGGTGGATATCGACCTGAAGGACTCGGACATTCGCAAAGCCGCGGAGGCGCTGTCGCGAGTATCGGATCTCAAGATCGCTGTTGCCGACAGCGTGCCTAAGGACGTAGTAGTGACCGCCCAAGCCAAGAGCGTGCCTCTTGGCGCGATCCTGGAGGTCATCGCGAATGCAGCCGGTCTGGTCATCGCGCCTGATGAGTCGGACGGCGTGGTTCTCAGACCGAGCGGAAGGCTGACGTTCAACGGTCAGGAAGTCAACCTGAATGGCAGGCCGCAGTACGATGCCGGCAACCTGCCGTGGAGCGACGAATGGGGGGCCTCCGCAACCAGCAGCAACGTTACCCTCGGCCGCAGGTGGCTGAACCTCTTCACCGGGGTGTGCTACCAGCCTCCGGCGACCGGCGCGATACAGCCCGAAGCGAAGCCCAAATAGACGAGCCCCGATGCATCGAACTAAAGATCAAGAAATGAACGGGCCGGGCGCAAGCGCCCGGCCCCTTGTGTTTGGCTATCTGTGCGCATAGAGTACGGCTGATGCTGGGCAGCTTAGCGTTTTTATGTCGTTTGGCATCGATGGGCAATATGCAGCGAAGCCCCTTTTATTAAGTCCGAGTGCTTTGCCCCAGAGTTCGGCTCGAAGCAAAGAGATCACCTGGCCGGTGGTTGCTCGTTTGTCCGAGCGCTGGTTGTGCCATTTGGGCATTGGTAGTGCATCAGAGCAAATGCCCGCGCGAATCGCGGCCAGATGCAGATAGGAGTAGACGGCTGAGATGAACTCGGGGACGCTGGCCACTGAGTTCTCGTTATGGACTTGGGCTTCTCCGAGTCCGAGTAAGGTCTTCTGGTCGCGGAAAGTCACCTCGATTTCCCATCTCCACACGTATGCCTGGAGTAGCGTCGGCAAGTCAAGCTCGTTGTCCGTGCATATGAGGTAGGCAGGATTACGGTAGAGCATGCGTCTGCCTTTGGCTGGACGGTAAGCCAAGGGACGGACGATTACAAGCTTGAGATCGCGGTTTCCTGCTCCTTTCCATCTGACCGGACCGACGACTTTGACATCGAAACAATGCAGTTTTCCTGCGGCGTAAGCTTGCACCTGCTGCCAAGGTATGGATTCGTCCTGACGCATCTGTTCTGGGGTGGGCAGGCTGTTGCCATAGACCCGGGGCCGCCCTCTGCCGCTCTCATTGGACGCGCACGCTGGCTCAAAGAGCCTGGCATCTTTGCGGATCCTGCCAACGATAACGGTTCTGTCCGGTATCTCGCGGAATACGGTGTTGTTGGTAAACGATCCATCCACGGCGGTGACTAGAAGTCGTTTTGAGCCGGCGGCGATGGAATCGAGTCTGCCGCGAAGAGCTTGCAGCCGTTGACGACCTACAACGCTTATGCGTGTGGCAGCCTGCTGAGTCCTATATTCAGCCCACTGGACCTCGGTGGCATGCTTGCTGGGTCGCTTGGGCGTCGGAGCGTGGCGAAACTCTACAGGAATAGCGCGTGCTCTACAAGCAAGCCCGGATTCCGGTATCATACAGGCAACTTGCAGAAATCTCTGAGCCCAGACGAAGTTGGTGGTAAAATGCGGCCCGAGCGGGTCTCGCCGCCAGGAAGCGCCGGCGATCTTGCGTCCGCTCTTGCCGACCAAGGTATCGTCGATGGCCGCGAAAAACGGCATTTGGTCTGGCAGCAGTTCTTGTGCAGTCTGGACAACTGGTTGCCATAGCTTGTCCAGATCGATCCTGTCCTGCGCAAACAGCCGGTAGGCTGCTGACCAATCGGTGAACTGCTGCCCCGACGAAGTCAACATACCAGTAACAGTGTGCCTGCCAAGACACGCCAGAGCGCTCATCGCCAGCATCTGGGCCCTCTGCCAAGTGCGCTCCTCTTTGAAAGCAGGTTTGCTCATCTCCCACAATCGCTCGAAGTGCTCGCTCAATCCGGCAGCGTTTTTTTTAGCGCCGACGGCGGTGTGTGGCGTCGTCTAAGGACTAGCTGGCCCTTGTCCTCTATGATCCACTCGACTGTTTCGCCGCGCGAGAACTCCATGGCCTGAGCAATGGCTGAGGGAAAGTTGATATACCATTGCTCGCTGGCCTTCCTCTTGATGAGTTGGACTCTGGTCGCAAATCCCATATCATCCTCCTGTTTTGCAGGCTCTAGTGATATAACTAGATACCACAAAACGAAGAAAAAGTCCAGCCCTCTCGGCTGACTGGACCATACAAATGCATTCAATATCTAGTTAATAGCCAAACACGAGGGGCCGGGCGCAAGCGCCCGGCCCGCCGCCTTGGTGCTTGCCGTGATGATCTGACTACTCTCCGCGAGCACTACTTCTTCTTTTTCTGCTTTCGCACGGGCTTGGGAGAGCCCATGTCGAAGTCGGCGCCGCCGCCCTTCCTGCCGGCGCTCTTGTTGGACGACTTGGGCTTCTTGACGTTGCTCTTCTTCTTTGCCATGGCCGTTGGCTCCATAAATGCAAGCGTTGTCTTGCTTGTACCCAAGGCGTAGCTCTGGCAAAACGACCACGAATCGCAGGAGTAACCGTGAACAGGGAAGAATACATCATTAAACTGGCACTCTGGGGGTCTGCAATGCGAAGAGCACTACTGATTCTGCTTGCGGTCGGGCTTGCTGTTCCGGCGTTTGCGGTCGGCAAAGTCACAGTCGACCCGAACACACCCGCGGCCGCCGCCGAAAGGGAATCCGACGAACCGCTCGCCGATATACGCCTGTCGCAGTCGGTGACCTACAGCGAATCGAACAAGACCGTGTCCGCGATCCTCGACGAGCTGACCAAGGCCACCGGCGTCACGCTTAAGTCCGGCGTCAACAGCAAGGACTGGCAGGTCCGCGACCGGAAGATGAGCATCTTCTCCAAGGACGCGTCCCTCAGTGAGATCATGAACTCCATCGCGCGGGTGATGAAGTTCAAATGGGAGAAGTCCGGCGACGACGCCCTGCCGACCTACCGGCTGTTCATGGACCGCAAGACTCTGCTCGACGCCGAGGCACAGAGGGCGCGCCAGGAGCAGCAGCAGGAGGCCGAGCAGGCCAAGCGCCGCCAGGAAGGCTTCATGGAATACGCCAAGCTCGGCGATCTCTCCGCGGAAGATAGGGAGAAACTCAAGACCGACAACCCGTTCATGTATATAGCCGCGCAGTCGGGGCTGGGTAGTTCGATGGGCGCGTTCTTTGCGGGGACGCCGGGCGCGATAGACGCAATGTCGTCCGGCCAGCGTATGGACGTCAGCGGCTCCGCGCTCTCGCCTCAAGCGCAGGCCGGGATCTTCAGGGCGATGCAGCAGATGACCGACATGGAGAACAAGTTCAGCGGTGGCAAGTCCAACAGGGCCCTGCCCGCCGGCCTCGGCGATGACCCCAGCAAGATCAGCATCAGCATCAACCAGGCGTTGGAGCAGGCCCAGGGCATGCCAATGGGCGGGATGCTCCTGGGCGACGTCACCATAAGATACGACGGCGGCACGATGACCCTGCCGATGTTCGACCCCAACAGCGACGCGGCCAAGCTCATCGGCAAAGCTGTCATCGAGAGCGAGGAGACCGGACGGTCGATGGACGAGGTGATGAAAGACCACGCGACCGAGTTCATGGACATCATGACAAAGGCCGTCAAGGCTGACGCGGGCGGAGAAGCCGTCACCGAACACGCCGACGATCCCGCGCTCGACGCCAAGGTCAAGCTCGAGCCCAGTCGGACGCTGCCGGACATCGAGAAGTCGCTGGCGGAGGCCTCCAAATACGCTGTCGTATCGGACTACTTCCCCAGCCTGATGCCCGGCCAGCAGGCGTCGATACCCACCACCGAAACCCCGCTCAAGGATGTCCTCGACAAGATAGCGGACGGCTTCACCTACAACTGGGACAAGCACGGCAGCGTCATCGAGCTTCGCGACCGGAACTGGTTCAAGAAGCGCGCGGCCCAGCTTCCGGAGGAACGGCTCGAAGCCTGGCGGCAGGAGCTTGCCAACACCGGCACGCTCGATATCGACAGCCTGGCCCAGATCGCGCAGCTCGATCAGGAGCAGGTCATGATGAACATCGTCCCCGATGAGACGCTGAGGGCCTGCATGAGCGCATACTACTCCGGCCGCGATGTCCTTCGCCTCTATGCGACGCTCACCCAGAGCCAGCGCTCGGCCCTTTTCTCTGACGCCGGCCTCTTCCTCGCCTCGCTCTCGCCGGACCAGATGGCGGCGGCCGACAAGCTCATCCGGCCCAAACACGGCACGGAACTGGACGCGGGCGAGCCGATCTCCATCGTCTGCGAGCGCAAGGCCAGTGACAAGACCTACACCTACACCATCTCACTGATCGTCAGCGGAGTGAAGGGCGCCCCGGAGTGGACGTTCGTGACGCCGACCTACACCCCTCCGCCTCCCAAAGAAGACAAGACGGCCAAGCCCGCCGATGCCGCGAAGCCGTCGGTCGCGCCGCAGCCGGCGAAGTAACCGCAGTCGCCGAATTCGGTCTTGCCATGTGAGCGGAATTGGGGTAACATCATATTGGATGCAAGTATGATGCGAGTAGGAGAGGAACCAGCGTGCTCAAGATCAACGAGGACATCAATTCGCTTTCCAGCTTCAAGCGCAACACCAGCGAGTTCTTGCGGCGGATGAAGAAGTCTCGCCGGCCCATCGTGCTCACCGTGAATGGCAAACCCGAACTCGTCGTGCAGGACGCGGAGTCCTATCAGAAGCTGCTTGACTGGGCGGAGTACGAGCAGACTCTGGCGGCGCTCAAGGAAGCACTCGCGGATCTGGAAAGCGGAGAAGAGCCGCTGTCCGTGGATGAGGCGTTCGCCGAGATAAGGCGGGAGACATGGCCTATAGGGTCAGGATCATGCGACGGGCGGCCACCGACATGGCGGAGGCCCACGCCTATATCTTTGAAGACTCGCCCGATCGCGCGCTCAAGTGGTATAGGGGGCTTCTTGATGCGATCAACAGCTTAGGCGACCTCCCAACTCGGTGCGCGGTCGCTCCGGAGTCAGCGGGCCTGCCTGTAGTAGTCCGGCAACTGCTGTACGGGAAGCGCTCAGGCGTGTACAGGGTGCTATTCCGCATCTTGGAGCAGGAGAAAACCGTGATCGGTCCTGCGCGTCCGGCACGGCGCTCGGATTTCACTGACGGCCGATGACCTGTTTGAGGGCTGCTAACCCCTATTCCTTCTCCGCCGACGCCTTCGCTGCCTGCCTGCCCGACGTGAACTGCTGGATCAGTTGGAAGACCTTGAGCGCCGCCGTAGCGTAGCCGGTCACAGCCGAGGCCTGCGGGCTGACCGCCTGCGCGATCGCCGAAGCCACGATATCCATCTTGCCGGCCACCTTGCCCGCGGTATCGTCGGCCTTCGTCATTATCGAGTCCACCTTCTCGCTGACCTTGTCGGCGGTCTCGCGCGCCTGCTCGGCAATGGACTTAGCATCCTTGACGATAGGCTCCACGCGGTCCATTATCTCATCTATCTTCTTGTTGACCATCCGCTTGAACGAGAAAATCAGCACGATAATGCCGATCGCCGCGGCCACGATGGCAACCGTGGCGATCAACTGGCAGATGGCTATGATGGCGAGTGACGTATGATCGGGCATGGCTTTGGCCTCCAACCGTTCAGTGCTGCATTGTTCGGCGCGCACAGCCTGTATACCTTCTATTACGATGTCCATTACGCGGACGTGACCAAACACCGCCGTGAATCGCGGAGGGGCGCGGGCGCGGCGCAGCTAAGGGGTTATGTGGAGTGTGCTTAGCGAATGCATGTGACTGAGGCTCAGTGGATCGTAGGTCTGTCCGCGGCGCTGCTGGTTGGAATATCCAAGACCGGCGTGCCGGGGGTGGGGATCGTAGTTGTACCGATGCTTGCCTGGGCGTTTGGCGGGCGGCTTTCGGCAGGAATAATGCTGCCCATGCTCGTCATGGGCGACATGTTCGCAGTGGCGTGGTATCGCAGGCACGCTCAGTGGGACAAGCTCGTCGGGCTGCTGCCCTGGGTCTACCTGGGCCTGGTGTTCGGGACCGCGGCGCTTGTGATCACCGGTCGGCACAGGGTCGCGATCAAGGACCCGACCGCGGTGATCATCGGCGTGCTGGTCATCGCGATGGTGATCGTTTATCTGCTCAAGAACCGCCTCGGAGAGAAGTTCCAGCCGACCTCTCCGGCCGGAGTCGCGGGAACAGGCGTTGCGGCGGGCTTCTCGACGACAGTCGCCAACGCCGCCGGGCCGGTGATGCAGATGTTCCTGGCCGCCCACAAGCTGCCCAAGGAAGCCTTCATGGGCACGATCTCGTGGTATTTCTTCATCGTCAATCTATCGAAGTTCCCGATCTACGTCGTACTCAGCAGATTGATGCCTACCGAACCCATAGTGACGACCGATTCGCTGATGCTCAACGTGATGGCCGCGCCGGCGATTGTCGTCGGAGTGTTCGTGGGCAAATGGCTGCTGCCGAGGATCCCGCAGAAGTCGTTCGAGGGGATCGTGATAGGTACTGGCGGCGGTCGGAGGCTTGAAGCTGGTTATCCCGCAGGCGTGGCTGTCCGCCGCCTGGCACGTGATCGTTCACCTCGTGGCAAGGTGAGCAGCGTCTGGCGGGGCGGGCCTGAGTGTTGCGGCAGGGCGGCTTGCATGGGAACCGCCCAGTCCTGAGTCGCGCGGCAGCGCGTATCGAAGGGTAGGTAATGACTACCTATGCCCACCTGGCACGTTCGGACAGGTCGAGCACCGCGAGTGGGTCGTCGAGCAGCCTGCGCACCAGGAACATGCGCTGAAGCATCGCGTCCACGATACGCACCTCAGCCGCGCCGACCTGCCTCACCTGGCAGATCCCCAGCGCGATCATCTCGGCTTCGAGGGAGTCATAGTCTCGCTTGACGCCGTGACGGTGGAGTTGTGTGCCGCGCATCTCGACTCTCTCGCCGCGCGCGCCGGTCATCACGACGTCCGTCGGCCGGTCGAGCAGCACATACGGCACGTCCACGATCTCCTCGGCCATGTGGAAGCTCGTGTTCACCGATTGGGTCACGCCCACGAGCACGATCTTCCCGCCCACGTCGGCAAGTTTGTCATACGGCGAGCCGAACCCGCACGGCGTGCGGACCAAGCCGTGACCGGAAGCGAACCAGCGGGCGAGCTTGCCTATCGCGGCGACGGAGTGTGTTGGATGGAGGCTGCGGACCGCGTCGGGCCGGTTTCGCGCGGCTTCGGGTATCGCGCCGGTCCAGCACGGCGTGGTGCGGACGTCGAACACGGGCGGGCTGGCGGGAGAGTCATTGGGGGAGCCGGTGAGGGTGGGAAAGAGCACGGTCCCGTCCGGGCCGACCGCCGCGATCAGCGCCTCAGTCACGCCATCCGCGCCGCCCTCGACCCATCCCAGGCTCGAAAGCGACGAGTGAACGAGGATGCAGTCCCCACGTTCGATGCCGGCGTCGGCAAACCCCCGCGCAAGTTCAGCAGCTTCCAAGCTTGCAGTCCCCCTGAGGCTGCTTCGCCGCGAAGGCCGCATACTCCTTGTATGCTTCCAGCAACCTGTTACTTTTGCCAGGTGACAAGCAGCCAATCTTGGGCTATAATGCGGTAGATGAGCACTACCGAACGGCTCCGGGCAGGGCTCGCGCCGCCAGCCCGCGCAGCGAATGGAGGAGAGAATGAACACGCGTGACGCAAGAGCCGCCTGCCTCGCAGTGGGACTGGCCACGGCGTGGGCCGCTGCCGCTCCCGCTTCGGCCGATACTCGCACGGCACAGGTTGAAGTGAACCCAGCCACCGCACTGTCCCACGTGCACTTCCTCTACAGCGCGAACTCGTCGGGCTATTCGTTGTTTGCATCGTCGAGGAAGCTCGCCGGTACAATCTCCGTGGGCGGCACGTGGTCGCTCAGGATTCCCGTCGATGTGGGCACGGATGTCTGGGCGTGGCGCTACAGCCAGTGTACCTACTCCATGGCGGGGATCTACGATGGTGACGGTGACGGCGATGTGGACGCCGACGACGCGTCGGCCGGGTCCGTGGCTATACTGCTCCAGCCTTATGAGGCGGAGTATGTCGTTGACGAACAGATGAGCTGGGGTGACGAGTTCTACGCAGCCACTCTCGAGCAGGTCGCCGCAGCCCTTTGGAGCGACGACGACACGGCGCTGGCGCAGTTCATGAACTCCGTGTATCAATGGCGGTTCCCAAGCCTGGGGCAGACTGGCTATCTCGTGAAATTCAGTGGATCGGCCGGTCCGGGAGCCGCGGGAGACGCGATGGCGTCGAAACTGTGCATGGGCGCCAGCAACCGGGCGGTGTGGGACCCACTTTGCGAGCAGGTCGCGGGCGACTACCTGAACTGCCTGTGGGGCCGCCTGACATCCGACGGCGAGTACTACTTCTGGCTCGACGACGGGTCCGGCAAGCCCGTCCACGTGTATTGCTACGATTGGCAGTCCCTGGTTAGCGATGGAGACTACGTGAGCGCCGTCGGCGACCTTAGCTACTACGGTGGCTCCCCCGAGCTCTGGGCCAGCACCGACACGCTCACCAAGCTGGACTAGCGGCGTCGTGGAACTCAGCGTCTGCCTGATCGCTCGAAATGAGGAGAATAACCTGCCGCGCGCTCTTGCGTCGGTGGCCGGGCTTGCCGACGAGTTGGTAGTGATCGATACCGGATCGACGGATCGGACGGTCGAGATCGCTCAGGGGTTCGGCGCGGCGGTAGGCTCGTTCGCCTGGTGCGACGACTTCTCCGCCGCGCGAAACGCCGCGATCGAGCGCGCGACGGGCGATTGGATACTCTGGCTGGATGCCGACGAAGAACTCCTGCCGCCATCGCGGCGGCAGTGGCGGGAGATGCTGCATCGCAAAGGCGCCATGGGCTACTTCGTCGCGCGCCAGGACCTCCTCGATGCCGACAACCCCAACTGCTTCACCGAGATGTGGCAGTTGCGTTTCTTCCGGCGTCGCGACGACCTTCGGTTTGTGGGCCGGTGCCACCCTGACTTCCGCCCTCCGCTAACGGTAGTCGCCGAGCGCGAAGGCAAGAGCGTACCGTACCTCCGATGTCGCCTTACGTCACTACGGCTACGTCGGCCAACTGAGGGAACCCAAGCTCCGCAGAGCGGCACGGCTGCTTGCCCTGGAGCTTGAGGACCGCCCCGGGCAGCTCTACTATGAGATAGAGTATGGCCGCACCCTCCTGCAGCTTGGCGACGCTGTGGGCCACGACGTGCTTGCCAGGGCGGCGGACAAGGTGTGGGCTTCGCGCGACGTTTCCTGTCCGCCGTCTTCGCTGGTCGCGCTTTTGCTGGAGTATCTTCTCACGGCGCCGGCTGTGCAATGCCGCGTCACGCCCCAGCAGGCAGCCGAACTGGCTGTTCGCTGGTTCCCCAGGGCCGCGCCCCTGCTGTGGCTGCGCGCGCAGATGAGCTTCTCGGCGGGCGACTATGACGCAGCCGGCCGGCTTCTGGAGACGCTCGTCAGCATGGGCACGACCGGTGACTACGATCGGTCAGTAAGCTTCGACCCGAGGATCATCGGCGACGACGCCATCCTTAATCTCGGCGTCTGCCATACCCGCTTGGGAGACATCGACAAGGCGGAAGCCTGTTTCCGCAAGCTTGCGAACAGCCCCACGCGGGGAGCCGAGGCAAGGGCCAATATCGAGGCTTTGCGGACGCTCAAGATGCGGTAGGCGGGCTATTCCGCCTTTATCTCGACCGGCATCTTGCGGGCGGTATCGGTCGGTTGGATGGGCGAGGACTGCGCGATGACCTTCGCCTGGGCGCGCGTGCCGACGAGCGTCGCTATCTCGACCTCGGCCACAAGCTCCTCGCCACGGTAGACGCCGTAGTGATCTCCGACCGCCGCCGCGGACTTATCGGGCAGGGTGATGAGTATGGTGGCAGGCTCAGCCTCGGCTGCTATCGTGGTGGACGCGGGCTGCAGCGGTGCGACCGCGGCCTGCTGGGGCTGCTGGGCCTGCTGGCCCGGCATGCACGGATACAGCGCGATCAGCCGCGCGACCATCTGCGTCACGGCGGTGTCCGCGGCCTTGCCGATAAGCGTCTCGCGGATGCCTTCGAGGTTATAGCCGCCCGCGCCGATCCGCCAGTCCGAGTTGATGCTGACCCCGAGCGCCGTCTTAATTCCGCTCGCGCTGCCGCTCGCGAAGACGGACGATTTGAGCACGCCCGTCGCCGGATCGACTATCTGGCCGTTGAGGTCAACGGACGCGCGCGTGAAGTCGCCGACGGTGAAGATCTTGTAGCCGACCGCGCCCTGAATGTCCTTGACCTGGGTGCGGCAGTTGAGTTCGAGCAGCGCGGTTGCGCCGAGCAGCTCATTATCAGGCGGCCTGGTTTCGGGCTTGATGCCGGGCAGGTTGCGCTCGGCCTGGACGTCCTGCATCCTCTGGCCGCGCACCACGAGCGTCCAGCCCTGCTTGAGAAGCCTGTCTTCGATGAGCGCGGGCAGCCACTGTCTCACCTGATCGCTGTAGCGGCCCTCGACGTTGAGCTTCATCACCGCGATCCTCTTGTCCGGGACCGGGCAGCCGATCTCGTAAGTCGGGGGCGACGTGACGCCCTGACTCGGCTGTGTAGCCGGCGCCGCGATCGCTTGCGTCCCGGCCAGTATCATCGCCGCCGCCGCGACGGCAAGGATTGCCTTCATGTCGTTCACCAACCTTCCGTCCCAGTCAATGAGACGCGTCTTCAACCGGATTCTAGCCCCATAACGCCGTGCCGTCAAGGGGGAGGCAGCTCAGTCGCAGAAGCGCCACCGCTCACATTCTTGTCATTCTGAGCGGAGCGAAGAATCTCAGGGATACTTCGCTTCGCTCGGAATGATATGGCTGTCGGCGCCCGTGAACGTCAACACCAAGATGCTGGGCGATTAGCCGCCTGCCTCACGAGGGTAACGTACCCTCCAGGTACACTGCATCAAAACTGGAGGGAGATATGGCGACAGCGGTGCGGGAGCGCACGAAGGAAGCGATCAACAAGGCCGAGGAGACGATTCGGGAGCTTGAGGAGACGGTCCAGGCAATGCCGGAACGCAGGGCGGGTTCCCCCTGGCTGCTTGGCGCGGCGCTCGGCTCGATAGCACTGGCAGTCGGGCTATACGCGCGCAAGCGGAAGGACGATGCGACGTTCGTGGGGCTGTGGGCGCCGACGTTTCTCGCTCTGGACCTGTTCGGAGACTGGCTGCGGATACGGAGGCGGAGCTAGGCTGCTTCGCGGCGCTCTTTGGGCGCGAAAGCGTTGCCGATCAGGCGGTCGTGCTCTTCGTAGATGACATCCGTATCGCCGCGCTCCAGTAGTCGCCTGGCCGCATCGACGACGGTCGGGTCGAGCGTGCGGCCGGCGCTGCGATTGAGTTCGCCCATGAGCTCTTCCTGCGGCATGCGGTCGCGATACGGCCTGCGGGAGCGCATCGCGTCGAACGAGTCCGCCACGACCAGTATCCTCTGCAGCAGCGGCTGGTCCTGCGGCGGCAGCGCGTTGGGGTAGCCCTTGCCGTCGAGCCTTTCGTGGTGGTGCAGTATCAGGAACAGCACCTCCTCGTTGAGGCCGAGCGGGCGGCATATCTCCTCGCTGACAATCGGGTGCCGCCGCATGGACTCCCACTCATCCGCGGTGAGTTTGCCGGCCTTACGCAGGATCGCGTCGGGCACACCGATCTTGCCGATGTCGTGCAGCAGCGATGCGTTTCGCAGCGCGTCGAGGCTCTCCGGCGGCATGTCCAGTTCTTCCGCTATCAGGCAGGCGACCTGCATTACCCGCTCCGAATGGCCGCGGGTGTACTCATCGCGCGCTTCGAGTCCTTTGGCAAGGCTCTGCAGGGTGCGCAGGAACGACTGCTGCAAACCGGTATAGAGCCGGAGGTTTACTATCGCCGCGCCCGCAATGGCCGCGAAGATGCGCAGGATGTCCACGGCATCGTCGGCGAAGTCCTCGCCCGCATACGCCCAGACAATCAGCACGCCAAGCACGGTATTGTCGCTGTCGGAGCCTGAGTCGGCGGACTGCCCGAGCAGGGGTACCGCGATCGCGGCGCGGTCGTCGCTGGCGGGCGCTTCGTCCTCGCCGGGCTTGCCGCCGGTGCGCACGAGAAACTCCCGCCGGCTGCCCATTACCCAGTTCGCGTATGAGCGAAGCTGGCTGTCGGGCGGAGCTGCCTGTCCGGTGCCGGAACCGGCATTGTAGAACGCCTCGCATTCGAGCTCGTGATTCTCATCGTTGATCAACAGCAGCTCGCCGCCCGCCGTTCCGGTCTCGTTGACGGCGGATTCCAAAACGTAGAGGGCAAGTTCGTGCACGCTTCTGAAGCTGGTCAGGCGCGCGCCGCAGTCCAGAATCGCCTGCAGGTATGATCCTCGCTCCGAGGCAAGCTCTTCACGCGACCGGCTCTTGGCAACATACAGCGACACCAGCAGCCCGAAGATGACGATCCCGCTTCTCATGCCCACGGCCGTTAGGGTGGCGGCCAGGCTGGTCGCGGTGTAGAACGCGGCGAACGTCGCGACCGCGTCGGCCGCCAGCACGCCCGCTCCCGCAACCGCCAGCTTGCGCAGATCGGTCGTCGTGAAGCCGAAGCTGACCAGCACGAACCAGTAGAGCAGATACGCAAGCGAGTCCGATGACCCCGTGCACACCACGGCCAGGCTGATGACCACCGTATCCAGCGCCCGGCTCGCGATCGCGGTCTTCCTGCCCCATTGCGCGAACCTGACCGGATCGTTGAGGCAGTATACAAGCACACCGTTGTAGACGGCAACAAGCGCGAGCACGCCCACCGTCAGGGCGCGCGACATGTTGTCCGCCGCGGTGACGAGTCCCAACATGATGACCAGCCATCGCAGCGTCGCGATCAATCTTTCCGCGCGTCGTCGTTTTTCCATTCGATGTTCGAGGTCAGAGGTTCGAGGTTCGACCTCCCAATCCTCCAGTCTATTCTTCGGCGCAAAACGGCCTGATGATTAGAGTCCGGGCAGGCGCAATCGCCTCATGATGTCGAGATTCAGGCCGGAGTCCCGGCGGAAATTGGTCGAACTGCTGGTGGTCGCATCGTCGCCACAGACCGTTCCGACAACCGTCTGGAATCCCTGCAGTTGCACCTTGCCGCTCCTGTCAGCCTTGTGGGCGTAGAGCGTCGCGACCACCGACGGCGCGCTGGACTGCACGTAGATGTTCTTCTGGGTGATCAGGGCCAGATAAGAGTTCACGTCGTAGTAGGTGACACTGCCGACGATGCTGATGTTGCCCGTCGCAACGATGGTGACGGCGCCACGGTATTTGCCGGAATACAGGCTGATCGTTGCGTTGCCGTGGACGAAGAGAAGCGTGTCCGAGGCGTAGCTGAGCGAGGTGAACGTCGTATTGCTGCCGTAGGTGGTCGTGGCGATCGAGCTGTAGTAGCTGTAGTCGATGTCCGGGAACGCGATCGGCGGGCTGTTCGGGTACCGCGGCCACACACTGCCGTTCGTATCGATGGCGCCAGTGCTCCACACGCCCTGGTTGACGGTGTTCCACCAACTGCTGAGCCTAATATCGTCGTTGGCGCGCATGGCGCGTCCCTGCGACGTGCAGTCCATCTCGTCGTTGTCGTCAACCTTGCCGTTCTCGCACCAGGCGTAGTGATACGGCAGCAGGCCGAGCGTGACGCGTTTGACCGTAGCGCTGTGCGAGCCGCACGTGCCGGTCGAGACGATCAGCATGGTCGAGGGGTCGCGAGCGCCGTCATCGGTGGCTTCAACGTGGAAGCTGCCGGTCGAGAGAGTAACGTCTGCCGAATATGGCAGGGATTGAGCCTTGTAGTGCACCTGCCAGTAGGCATACTCAATGCCCGCCTGAGCCAGATCCATCGCCGCGCGTTTCTTTGTCCGGGAGCTCTCGTCGAGATAATACGAGTTGCCCGCCTGAAGCATGGCCAACGCCAGCACGCTGCCGATCAGCACCGTCACCAGCGCCAGCACGTAGGCCGCTCCCCGATTTCGCCTTCTAGTAAGCATTTTGCAGGCAGACCGTCCTTGTCAGGCGCACTTGCGACCGTGTTGTGCCGGTCGCGTATTGGGAAGTGGCTACGATGGTCACGCGTGGCAGGCCGTCGGATGTCAACGTGAACCGGAGTGACGAGATAGGAGTTATGCGACCCTTTGGCTGATCGTAATAGAGGCTCCAGTTCGCGTCCGGCGTCACGCTGCCCGGAAAGCCAGCCCAGGTCATCGTGGCGGCCCACAGTATGTCTCCGGACACGCCGTAGCTGCCACTGGAATTGGAAAGGTAGAACACGATCCAGTTGCCGTACTGATATTGCACCCTGCCGGCGCTCCACGTGGGCACGAAAACCCCGTTCGCGCTATCGGCGGGAAGGTTGACCGCGATGGCGTCGCCGGTTGCGAACCTGTTGAGCACGACGACGCCCTTGGCCTGGGAGATGTAGTCGGAAAGCTTCGTGCATGCCATCGAGGTAGCAGCAAGCGCGGTCCCGCGGCCGTCCTGGCGCTGCCATTCGTTGGCCACGGCGAAGTAGACACCGCACAGGCTCGTGAGGACGAGCCCCAGCACCGTGACCGCGATCATCAGCTCAACCAGCGTGAAACCGCGCCCAGAGCAGACGATCAGCTGGTGTCGGGTGTCGGGTGTTGGGTGTCGGTCGCGATCACCTGACACCCGGCGCCTGACACCCAACACCTCGTTGCCCTTACCTGCGTGTGATGAGTGTTTCATACTGTATCGAGCGCGTCCCCGCGCCTTCCGGCCAACTGACCGTCACCGTGGCCTTGTAGAGATTGGATTCGCCCGAGTTCGGATACCCGGACGCCGACACGACGATCGAGTTTCCCGATGGAAGCGACGAGTCAGTAGCCGGGAATGTCATCGTCGAAACGGTGTCGATGGGCGCCGAGCGGAGCTGGTCGATAATGCTCTGGGCGATGTTGCGGGCGACGGATTGGCACACGGCACGCTGCTGCACGCCGCGAGCCGCCGTGTTGGCGGTCATGATCGCCAGCAGCGCTATCGATAGAAGAAGAACGGCGGCCAGCACCTCGACGAGGGTGAAGCCGCCGCCCTTTGACGTTGTTCTTCGAATCAGGTTCATTTCCAGCTCTGCGCGCACGTCATGCTGAACTCGCACCACGTCATGCTCGAACTCGATTCAGCATCCAGGCCCCGACACGAGAGGCAGCGATCAACGACTACAGATTGCCATACAGATTGCCGCTAGGCCCGGTCCCGACAGCTCCACTGCTGACTTTGCCGGTGTTCTTGTCGTATTTGAACGCCGTTCCGGTGACCGGATCGGTCGGCACGGACTCGATATACGGTCCATGCCAGTCCCTCGCATTCACGGCCGCTCCGTCCGCCCCTCTGACCCTGGTCTCGTCACTCTCGGCAAGATCGGCAAGGGCGTTCGGATACCTGCCTGTGTCCACCTGGAAGGCGCTTACGGCGTTCCTGAGCTCCCTCAGGTCCGCTTGGAGCGCCGACTCCTTGCTCCTCGCGCTGGAGTTCACGAACTTCGGAAGCACTATCGCGGCCAGCACCGCAAGAACCACTATCACTACCAGCAGTTCGACCAGCGTGAAGCCACATTGCTTCCTTGTCAGCCAACGCATGGGCAAAGCGATTCTACCAGGTCGTGTAGGCGGTGCCGTCGAGGCCGTTTCCCGTTGCGCTGCTCGCCACTTTTCCGGTAGCGGCGGTGTAGGTGAAGTCGGCCCCGCCGATGGGATCCTTGGGCACGGCCTCGATATAGGGCCCGTGCCAATCCGCGGCCTTCACCACGGTGCCGTCCTTGTCCTTGACCTTGGTTGGATCGGTCTCGGCAAGGTCGGCAAGCGCGCTCGGGTATTTGCCGATGTCGGCCTGGAACACGCTGATGGCGTTGCGCAGCAGTTTCAGGTCGGTGTGCAGCGATGATTCCTTGCTTCTGGTGCTCGAGTCCATGAACTTAGGCAGCACGATCGCGGCAAGAACCGCCAGAACCACTATCACTACCAGTAGTTCGACTAGCGTGAAGCCTCTTCGCCTTCTTGGCATCCAGCTCATCTTGTACTTCCTTTCAGTGCAATGTTATTGTTTTCTGTCTACCAGGTGCTGTAAGCAGTGCTGTCGAGTCCATTACCGGTGGCGCTGCTTGTAACCTTGCCAGTGGACGCGACATAGGTGAAGGCCGCGCCGGAGATCGGGTCACTGATCATTGAGTCGAGATACGGGCCATGCCAGTCCGCCGCCTTCACGACAGCGCCGTCTTGATCCTTGACCTTTGTAGGGTCCGTCTCGGCAAGATCGGCAAGCGAGTTCGGATACTTGCCGATGTCAGCCTGGAAGAGGCTGATGGCGTTCCGAATCAGCTTGAGGTCGCTCTTGAGAGCGGATTCCTTGCTTCTCGCGCTCGAGTTCATGAACTTCGGGAGCACGATTGCCGCCAGGACAGCAAGATACCACTATGACAACAAGCAGTTCGACCAGCGTGAAGCCCGGCTTGTTGCGATGCCGCCGGTGGGCGGCGGACCTGCGTCCGGCTGATTGCAGATAGGAGAACATGTGAACGAACCCTCCCGTAAACGTGATCCACACTGAGGTCTACTTGACCCCACCGACCAGAGAATAGATTGGAACGATGACCGACATCGCGATGAAGCCCACTATCACGCCCAGCAGAACTATCATTATCGGTTCTATGATGGACGTCAGAGACTTGACCTTCGCCTCGGTCTCTCGATCATACAAGGTGCACACATACTCCAGCATCGAGGGCAGCTCGCCCGTCTTCTCTCCACTGGCTACCATCTGGAGCACCAGGGGCGGGAATATACCCGCCGACCTCAGGGACTGCGAAGTCGCGTTCCCCTCGGCCACCTCCCTGCTCGCCTTGAGCAGGGCATCTTTGACTATCTCATTATTGGCAGCCGCTCCGGCTGTCTCTAGGGTCTTCAACATCGGAACACCGCTTCCCAGCAGAGTGGACATACATGCCAAGACTCGACTGAGTACTATCTTATTTACGACATCCCCTACGACAGGTAATTTCAGAGCCAGAGAGTCGAACCTGCGCCTACCCGATGGCGTTCGCAGGAACCTGCGCGTCAGGTAGACAAACCCAGCCGTGCCCCCGGCAAAGAGATACCAGTAGGTCGTCATCGCGTGGCTTATCGCGATCAGAGCCTGCGTCGTCCATGGCACCTGCGCGCCCATCTGCTTGAAGAGCTTCGTGAAGCGCGGAAGGATGAAAGTCACCATCACCAGCACCGTCACCACCGATATGCACATGACGACGACGGGGTAGGCAAGCGCGCCTTTGACCTTGCGCGTGATCTCCGCGCCGCTCTCGAGGTGATCGGCGAGCTTGGCAAGCGATTCGGCCAGGTTTCCGCCCGCCTCGGCCATCCCGGCCATTTCGGAGGCCAGCGTGGGAAACACATTCGGGTGCTGGGCAAAGCACTCGCTCAACGCGCCGCCCTGGCTGACATCGTTCGCCATCGTGGTCAGGGCGTGAGCCAGCACAGGAGATCTCGCCTGCTCGGCAAGGCCGCTGAGCCCCTCGACAAGAGGAACTCCCGCGCGAATCATGATGCTGAGCTGGCGGATGGTACCGGCGACGTCGTCGGCCGAGGGCCTCTTGCCGCGCGCGCCGGCGGGCCTGACCTGACCCGCGGCCAGTTCACGCAGGCTGACGACGTGCTCGCCGCGCAGTCGAAGCATCGACCTCGCCTGCGCCTCGGAAGTCGCCTCGATCCTGTTGTCTTTCGCCGCCCCGGAGGGGTTCAGAGCTTTGTAAGCGTATATTGGCATAGTCTCAAGTGGAAAGCGGAGAGTGGAGAGTGGAAAGTGGAAAGTGGAAAGTCGCCTCGATGATGCGAGGTCCCTTCCCTTCTATTCCCTGTTCCCTATTCCCTGTTCCCTATTCCCTACTCCCTATTCCCTACTCCCTCATTCCGTCGTCACCCGGATCACTTCTTCGATGGTCGTCTGGCCCATCTTGACCTTGTCGATCGCGTCCTCGCGAAGGGTGCGCATGCCCTTCTCGATGGAGATATGGCGGATGGCAGCCGCCGAACTGCGCGAGATCACGGCGCTGCGGATATCGTCCCCCATTCGCAGCAGTTCGTAGATGCCCGTTCGGCCTTTGTAGCCGGTTCGCCCGCACTGCTCGCAGCCGGCGCCTTTCATCGCGCCCGCGAGGTCACCGGCGCTGACGTTGAGCTTGAGGCTCTTGAGTATCTTCTCATCCGGCACAAACGGAGCCGCGCACCGCGAGCAGACCGTCCTCACCAGCCTCTGCGAGAGCACCCCGACAATCGACGACGCCACCAGGAACGGCTCCACGTTCATATCGATCAAACGCGCGGCAGCTCCGGCGGCATCGTTGGCGTGCAGGGTGCTGAGCACCAGGTGCCCGGTAAGCGCGGCCTCGACAGCCACCTCGGCGGTTTCCGAGTCTCGTATCTCGCCGACCAGGATCACGTCAGGGTCCTGTCGCACGATCGTCCGCAGGCCGGAAGCGAACGTCAGGCCGGCCTTGCGGTTGACGTTGCCCTGCACCACGCCTGGAAGCTGATACTCGACCGGGTCCTCGATGGTTATGATGTTGCGCTCCACGGTGTTGATCATGTTCAGCGCGGCATACAGCGACGTCGTCTTGCCCGCGCCGGTCGGGCCGCAGGTGAGGATCATGCCGTAGGGCGCGCCGGTCATCCGCGCGAACTCCTCCGCGACGTCGGGCTGCAGGCCGAGTTTGTCGAGGGTGATTCTGGCGGCGCTCTTTTCGAGCACCCTTATGACGACGTTCTCACCGTGAATCGCCGGGAACGTGGATATTCTGAAGTCATATTCCTGCGGGCGCGCGATCAACGTGATGCGGCCGTCCTGAGGAGTCCTGCGCTCGGCGACGTCCATTCCGCCCATGACCTTGATTCGCGAAATGACCGGCGCCTGAAGGTCCTTGGGAACGGACATGGCTTCGTGCAGGATGCCGTCCACGCGCAGTCTCACGCGAACACGCCCTGCCTCGGGTTCGATGTGAATGTCGCTGGCGCGCTCGGCTATGGCGCGGGCGATCATCGCGTTCACCAATCGAACCACCGGCGCGCCGCCCGCCAGGTCCTTGAGGTCGGCGACGGTCGCCTCGGTCTCCTCGGGCTCTTCTTCGCGGATCCTGACCTCGGCGTCGGCGTCTTTGATGGCTTCGACGATGATGTCGCTGATGTCGCCCGCGGCGCCGAAGCAGTTGAATATCGCCTCGAGGATCTCCTCCTCGACCGCGATCATCGGCAGAGGCTCGAGGTCGGTGAACTTGGCGATGTCGTCGATGGCCTGCACGTCGAGCGGGTTGTTCATCGCGACCTTGATCAGGTCGCCGGACTTGCCCACGGGAATGACCTTGTAGCGCAGTGCCATCGCGTGCGGGATCAGCCGCGCCGCTTCCAGGTCGAGATCGGCGCCGCTTAGCTCAACGAACTGGATACCGTGCTGGATTCCAACGCAGCGGACGCGGTCGCGCTCGGATATCATGCCCTTGCGCACCAGAAACCCGCCGATGTCCTCGCCGACGTCCGTGCGCATCGCCAGCGCCGCGTCAAGCTCGCGGGCGGTCAGAATCCCCTCGTCAACAAAGACCGAAGTAAGAGTGCTTTCAGCCATTTATGCCCCTGGTTGCACTATCTTGGGCGTCAGGAATATCACGATCTCCGTGCGCTCCTTGGTCGTCTTGGAGTGCCTGAAGAACTGCCCGATGATGGGCAGGTCGCCCAGCAGCGGAACCTTTTCCGCGTTCTTGATGTCGTTGTCCTGAATCAGGCCTCCTATCGCGAGCGTGGAGCCGCTCTTGATGGGGACCGTCGTCCGTGCCTCGCGGGTGCTGATCTGCGGATAGTCGCCCGCCTGCGTCTTGAGATACTTCGTCACCAGGCTCACCTGCGGATACAGCGTCAGCACGATCGCGTCGTCATCAGTGACCCTGGGCGCGACCTGCAGGTATATGCCGACGCGCTCCTCGTCCTTGTCGTAGATCGGCGTGCCGAACTGCGTGTAGCCCACCAGCTTCGGAAACAGGATCCTGTCGCCGATCAGGATGTCCGCGCAGCCGCCGTCTATCACCGACATGTTCGGGCTGTGCCAGCAGATGCGCGTTGCCGGTTGTGGCCAGCGCGGCAAGCGTGGCCGTGAACGTCATCGGCTGCTTGCTGAGGTTGCCGAACTGGATGCCCGAGCCCGCGCCTTCCGTGAAAACTATGTCACTCCACGACCAGTTGAGCCCGAGGTCGCGGCTGGCGCTGGAGCCGATCTCGGTCACGGCGACCTCGATGGAAACGCTCGCCCTGGCTACGTCGATCTTCTCCAGCAGCGTCTTCGCGCGAGCGATCTCCTTGGCTTCGCCGTAGAGTATAACGGTCGCCGCGTCGCTCACGCTGCCGGATGACGACGTGCTCGAACTGCCCGATCCCGACGTTGCCGTGCCGGTTGCCGCACTTGCGCCGCTGAGCGGGTCCTGCAGCTTGGGCGATATGCCCGACGGCCCCGCCGCGACCTTGCAGCTCGGGAACATGGTAGTGAGCGTCGTTGCGAGCTCGTCGGCCTTGACGTGACGGCACTTCCAAACGAGCATCTCCGGCTCCGGCGCAGGCGGCGGCGGCGTGACTGCTGACTCCGTCGCGTCATCCTTTTCCCTGGCCGATACGACGTAGGTCTCGCCGTTCTTGGCCCACGCGAACCCATGAGCCGCCGAGAGGCGGTCGAGCAGCATGTCAATTGGCATCTGCTTGAGCTGCGCGCTCACGGTCCCGGTCACATCGGGGCTGACGACCATGTTCACGCCGGACTGTCGGGCCAACGCCTCCAGCACGAGTCTGACGTCCGTGCTGCTGGCGTCCACGCTGTAGAGGCTGTCCTTTGACACGTTCACCGGCGCGGCCGCCGCCGCGCCTATCAACAAGAGCAGAGACAGCCATACCAGCAGCGCCCGCGCCGCCATCAGGCTGCTCTTCGCTCTTCGCTCGCCATTCTCAACCCGGTCTCTTGACTTCAATTACGTCACTCCCATTCCTCAGGACGGCGCGGCCCTGCTCCAGCTTTGTCACCTTGTAGTAGCCGTCGATGGTGTCGCCGACAGTCACGACCCTCGTGGCCGAATCGCCTATGCGAATAACGGCGGTCAGTCCGTTCGGGCCGCTTACCGTCGTCAGCAGCGCGAACTGAGGTTTGGTCTCCTCGGTCTTGGTCCCATCCGGCTCCGCGGGCCGCGTCTCACCGACCGCGCCGGGCGGCATCGCCGCGACGCGTCCCAGGTCGTACTTCATGCCGTCCGCCGCTGTCTTGCCTTCCTGGACGCTGGTCGTTCCGAAATCGATGCCCTGCTCCGCCTGACGGCTGAGCGCGCTGTTGATCTCCGGCGGCTTGCGGAACGGGTTGCGCGAGGTCGGGCCCGCGGTGACGGTCACGCTCGGCATGGCGCACTCCCGCGTCGTGGCGGTCGCGGCAGCCGCGGAACCCGCCGCCGGCTGCGTAGAGTCCGGGTGGATTCGCAGCACCGTCACCACCACCGCGCCCGCCAGCACCACCAGCAGCACGGCAATCGTCTTCGTTTGGCTCGGATCGGTCTTGATCATATCGGTCTTTCGTGTCATCCTGAACTTGATTCAGGACCCACCTTTGGATGCTGAAACGAGTTCAGCATGACAATCAACTCGTGTCGGTCTTGCGCCCGTAGACGGTCAGCATCAGGTCGAATGAGACCGTATCGCTGTCGTCGGACGCGCCCTGGAACGCAAACGACTCCAACTGCACCGGCATTCCCGGCCGGCGCAGCTTGCCCAGCAGGCCGCACACGCCGGAGAAATCGCCGTGGCCCTCAACGCGCACCTTGACCGCGTTCCAGGCTCCCAGGCTCGCGTTGTCGATTGTTATGTCGCTGGAAGTCGGCGTGCCCTGAGGAGTTATCGATTCGACCTTCACCCCCTTCTCGGCCGCCCAGCGCGACATCTCAAGGGCCAGCAGATCCACGCCGCCGTCGTTTCGCTTCGGTCGCGCGGCCTCATCTCGCTCCACGGCGGAGGCCTGCCGCGACAACTGGCCGGACTCCAGCCTGGCCGCCGCAAGAACGCTGCGCGCGGTCCACACGCTGCGAACGCCCGAAAAAGCCGTGTAGCCCAGGTAACCCGAAATCGCCACGGCTATAATGGTGACTCCTATCTGAGCAAACCGCGTCCGCTCCACGTTTTCCGGGCTGTAAAGTTTCGGGTTTCTTATCATCAACTCGACCCCTGCACATCAGGCACGCCGCCTCGCGATGGCTCAGGCCCGTTGCGCTCGGCCGGGCTTTGAGAAGGCTGGGCGGAGGCCGGCGGGCTGGTCGGCGCGGAGGCCGGAGTCGCGCCGTCGGTTGTGGGCGAGCCCTCTTTGAGAGCCGCGCCAAGGGTGAAATCGATGCAGGTCACTTCGCCGCCGGTCGTCTTGGCCGACTCCAGCCGCACCTCGCCGAAGTCCTTGGCGCACCGCAGCGAGTTGATGAACGCTGCCATCGCATCGAACGACGCGGCTCTACCGGAGATCTCGACACTCGACTCCGCGGGGGCGTTCTTGACCGAGTCCAGCCACACGTCAGGCGGCACCCGCGCGATCACCGAGTTGAGCACGTCCAGCCATCGCCCGCTCTCGGCCGCCAACTGCTCCTGCCATTTGCGCTCGGAGGCGTGCTTGTTGAGGACCTCCATCTCGCGCTTGGCTTTGGTGCATCGGCCCTGCGCCTCGGCGAGCCTGGACCTGGTTATCCGCACCTCGCCGGCGAACATCGCCTTGCACGTATACGAAGCCCCGCAGATCGATACCGCGAGTATTATCATCAGCGCACTGATCCGCAGGCGGCGGCTGATGTGCGTCTGGCAGTAGTTGCGCTCGACTATTCTGTTTTCGGCAAGGTTGAATGCTCTCATGCCGCCAGCCTCTGTTCGCCCACGTCGCTCCAGTAGTCCGCCAGCGCGAGTCCAAGCGCCGTCGTATACTGCGCGGCCGAATCGACCACGTGCGAAATGCCTTTGCCTTCCGAGGCCACTGAGAATCCCGCAAACGGATTGATGATGCTCGAGACCTCTATGCCCTGGTCCTCCAGGCAGGCGTCGATCCCCCGCAGCAGCGCGCCGCCGCCGCTCAGCGTCGCCACGCCGGTCATGCCCAGGTAGCTGCCCTCCGCGAACTGGCTCCGGAAGAACTTGAGCGACCGGTGCATCTCTCTGGCGAGCCTGCCCATCGCGCTCTCGCACGATACCCGCAGTTGCTCGCCGTCGCGAGACCCGACCAGCGCGCCGTCAGAGGTCAGCCTCACGCTGGGCGTGAGCTTGATCCGCTCCGCCTCGGCCCAGGGCAGCTCCGTCGAGTCCGCGATGCACTGCGTGAAGTCGTTGCCTCCCACCGGCACCGTCCTTGCGAACTCCAGCTCGCCCCCGCGCATCACCGTGATGAGCGTGCTGTTCGCGCCTATCTGGCAGTGCGCCTGCGGCTGGCCGCTCCACAGAGGGCTGGCCGCGCGCTTCTGCAGTTCAAAACTCCTTACGACCGCCACCGCCCCGACATCCACGCCCAGCGGCTCCAGGCCCGCATTCTCGACTATGTCGAGCAGACCGTCCACCGCCGGAGCCGACGCCGCCACAAGCATCACGAAGTGGACGTTATGCGAGCTGACCCCGCGAGTCGATAGCACTCGGTAGTCAACGATCGCGTCGGTTGCCGGAAACGGGGCCCCACGCGCGGCCGCATTGCGCGCCGTGTTGGCCAGTTCCTCCTCGTCGGGCGCTTCGAGGTGCAGCCACTTCACGTAGACCGCGGAAGACGGCAGCGCCACGACGACGTGTTTGGTCTGGAATGCGGCCGACGACCAGAGGCTCTTGATGGCGTGAACCACCGAAGCGGCGTCCGGGGAGGCGTTCCTCTCCCTTACGCCGGGTATTGCGGCCGATCCGGCGGACCGGATCACCGTCTCCGAGCCGCGCTCGACCACCTCGACAGCCGTGATCGAGTGGCTGCCGACGTCGAGCCCGACTCTGTGTGAAATGCCTCTTGTCTTGTGCTGGCCCATAACACCACACGCGGCCACAAGCGGGCCAATACAAGTATCGGCAGGAAAGCAGGAGATGATTAGCGAGGGGACCAACTGTCATGCTGAACTTGATTCAGCATCCAGCACGGCAGACCACTGCGTGTCATGCTGAACTCGATTCAGCATCCACACTAGCTGATCATACCGTGGTTCACAAAGGCAAACGACACCGCGTAGATGCCGACGTAGCCGATCAGCGTGATGTTGCCCACCAGGCGGGCGAAAGCGGGATTGCGGCGGCGGCGATACCATTCCAGCACGCCGATATATGCGGCAAGTGTGGCAAGCTTGGTGAACACGAACGGCCACACACCCAATCGCAGCAGCGCGGCCATGATCGGGTTGACCTCAACGGCCCGGCCCGTCGCGAGCCAGAACAGCGTCGTGAACAGATCGGCCAGGCCGACCGCGAGCAGGACCGCGTTGGCCGGCATCATTCGCAGGCAAAGGGGCTTGGCTGGCACACCATCCTCCGTTCGAGGTTCGAAGTCCGAGGTTCGAAGCTCGATCCTCTATACTCAGGATAGCATGGGAACACGAGGTTCATCTACTGGTAACTTGTACGGGTTCCAGAGCCGCACCTGCCCTCCGAGTCCTGCATCCAACCTCGGACCTCGGACCTCGGACTTCGAACTTCGTAACAAAAGAAAACCCCCCGGTCATCCCTGACCGGCGGGCCCGCAAATCAAAGCGGTTCAAGCATCTACCACAACATTGAAAGGAGAAGAAAGGACTAACCGGCAATAGCAACCGGAGCCGGTGCGTATGCCGGGCTTCGCGATAAAAGATATTCCCGATTGCGACATGTTTCAAACACGTGAAGCGCCGGCCTGCCCTGTCATTCTTCGCTCCGCTCAGAATGACATAGAACACGGCGGGGGAAGAAGCACTTCCCCCGCCGTGGGTGTAGATCGTCATTGTATGATGCCTATTCGGGAGGCAAGTTAGTCGTTGACCTCAACTTTCACCTTGTGCTCCTCGGTGACTTCGGCCTTCGGCATGTGGACTTCCAGAATGCCGTTATGATATGTCGCCTTCACGTCCTCCGACTTCACGACGGCCGGCAGGTCATAGCAGACCTTGAACGAACCGTAGCTCTGCTGGCGGACGTGATAGCGTCTCCTCCGGCTTCTCTTCCTCGACCTTGCGTTCGCCGGAGATTGTGATGCGGTCGGCGGTAATGTTGATGTCGATGTCATCTCTCTCGAGACCCGGCAGCGACGCAGATAGGATCAAGTCCTTCTCCGTCTCCCGCAGATCAACGTCGGGCATGATCTCCAGCCGCCGTTCAGGCATCAGCAAACGCCGCGCCCTTAGAAGCGGCAGCGGGGATGTAAAGAAATCTCGGAACATCCTTTCCATCTCCTGGAACGTGTTCCAAGGCTCGTACTGTTCGATCTCGGGCCTTTCTCTTCGTGCAAGAGTCCTCTCGCGTGCCATCTCATTCACCTCACCATTCTGTGGTCATGCAACTACACTGTGTATTTACCCGCACGCCGTAGAGGTGAAACACAATTCCTTATAGCGCTCGTGCGGTGTCACTTGATAGCAGCCGACTCAAGTCAGCCTGCCACAATACGCCCGGCGGCTGGTGGAGGTCAATGCGCCGCCGGGGGCGAAATCACACACTGTGCAACCATCGACCCGCAAGGAGTGCAGCGTGACAAGGATCGAAGAAATACGTGAAAAGCAGCGCCGTCTGGGCGAGCTAATGGACCGCGAAGGCATCGACGCTCTCGCGATCACCAACGTCGGCAACTTCGCATGGCCGACATGCGGGGGCGCGAACTGGGTAGGCGCCTCCAGCGATGTCGGCGCTTCCACGGCGGTCGTTACCCGCGACGCCAGATACATCGTCTGCAACAACGTCGAGGCCCCGAGGATAGCCGATGAGGAAGTCGGCGACCTGGACTTCGAGTTCCGTACGTTCCCGTGGAATGCCGAAACTCAGGGCGCTGCGATCAGCGAGATCGCCGGCGGTGGCGCGGTCGGCTCGGACGTGCCGATGGCCGGCGCGAGGACCGTCTCCATCGACCCCTGCCGCCAGAGCCTGACCGAGGCCGAAGTCGAGCGCTACAAATGGCTCGGCGCGAACGCGGGCGAGTGCCTCTCGCTTGCATGCCGCGAGATCGAGCGGGGTATGAGCGAGTTTGAGATCGCCGCCGTGCTGGACAAGCTCCTCTACGCGCGCGGGATCGTGCCCACGCTGACTCTGATCGCGACCGACGAGCGCATCGGCAAGTATCGCCACCCCATCCCGACCGGCCGCAAGCTCGAGCGCATGGCGATGCTGGTCACCGGCGCGCGCAGGTGGGGCCTGATCGTGTCCGCCACGAGATTAGTCCACTTCGGCCCGCTCTCTGACGATCTACGGCGCAGGCACGACGCCGTCGCGCGCGTCGATGCCGAGCTGATCGCCGCGACTGTCCCCGGCGCGCGAATGGGCGACATATTCCGCAAGTGCATGGCCGCCTACGCCGAAACCGGCTTTGCCGGCGAATGGAAGCTGCACCACCAGGGCGGCCCCACCGGCTACCGCGCCCGCGAGTTCCGGGTGACCGAATCGACCGACGCGCCCGTCCTCGCCAACCAGGCCTTCGCCTGGAACCCATCCATCACCGGCGCCAAGTCCGAGGACACGATGATCGCGACAGCCTCCGGCCCGATCATCCTCTCTGAAACGGCGGACTGGCCGAAGGTGGATGTAGAGGTCGGCAGCGCGACAATTCTCAGGCCGGATATTCTGGCGAGGTAGCACACACTTGTCATGCTGAACTTGTTTCAGCATCCAGCGATACCCTACACAGAGGACCAAAATGGCAGATTCCAACCCTGAGCAGCGTTATCCCGACGACTACTGGGACGGGCGCGCCGATTCCCTGGCGACAACACGCGTCCTGCTGCACAACGACGACTACCTGGAGTTCCTCGTCACGCGCGTCTGGCGGATCGACCGGCCGTCTCGCATAGTTGACTTCGGGTGCGGGTCGGGGCGGTTCGGGCAGATCCTCATGCCTTTCATGCCCGAGGGCAGCACCTACACCGGCTTCGACACGTCCGAGCAGTTACTCGCCGAGGCCCGCCGCGTGTACGAATGCGCGCCATTCGAGGCCCAATTTGTACGGGGTGACGTGCACGAAGCGCCCTTCGCCGACGACTCCTTCGACATCGCCCCCCGCGCTCGGACGAAGAACGCGCCAAGCTGAAGGATTTCCTGGTCAAGCACGGGGTCTCGGAAGACGACGCGGACAAAGAGGTGGAACGAGACTCGGCCTGGGACTTCCGCGCCAAAGGCCGCGGCTACCACACCGCAGTCCCAAGCCTGCTGTCCTTCAGCTTTGGGACGGTGGACAAGCCGCGCGCCTGACAGGCCCGGTTACGGCGCGACCACTGCGCAGCATTCCACTCCGCCCGTAAGCGGAACACCGGGGCCGCCGACATCGAGCCTCTTGTGCAGCACAAAGCACACGCGCAGCAGCAGACCGAAGTAGTCGCCCTCATAGTCCGCATTCTCAAGCTTCGATATCATCGCCTGTGTCACGCCCGTCATCTCCGCCAGTCGAGCCTGCGAGAGTCCGACTTCGGTGCGGAGGTGATAGACGATCTGCCCGACGCGCGCTTTGACCTCTTCCTCGATGACCATCTGGTCCCACTCGGGATCGCCGCCGTACCAGCGGTCCATAAGCTCCACTGCATCCGTGATCTTCTTCTTAGATTTCCCCGCCATAGGTGTAGCTCTCCGGATCAGATTCACAAAGTGCCTTGCGCTGCACGGCCAGGTCGATCTCGTTTGCTGGCACCTTTGCCTCTTTTGTAAGGCCGTGAGACACTACCGCCGCAGTGCTGCCGGTAAAGAAGTAGAGCAACCGGTAGTTGACGCCCCCGAACTCAGCTCTCAGCTCATGAATCCCATCGCGCAGCGTATCAGCCACTGGACGTCTGAGGTCCCGACCGTCTGTGCGCAACATTCAAAGCCTCGCCCGAAGCTTGGCAACTGCTCTGCGGTCGCGCTTCGCCACCACGTTGTCCAGCCAAAGCTTCGTGGGTATGGAGCCATCAGCATCCCTGAAGAACGCTATACTCGTTTTCGGCAATAGACTCTCCTACCTATTATACCTTATTATGCATAACATCGCTTACCTAGCGTCGGAATTCATGGGTTACTAGCTCCCGCCCCGCCCGAACACACCCTTCACCCCATCCGCGTGCTCAGCTTCCAACGCCTTGACCACATTTGCCCACTCTCCGCCCTCTCGATGCGACGAATCGACAGCCGCTATCTCACGATATAGACCCAGCGCGCGGCTGATGTGTTCGAGCGCCTCGGCGTCGTTGCCCCTCGCGTGCGCGAGCGCGGCTCGCAGCCGTTCGACGTAGAACTCGCCCAGCCTGCCCATGCACAGCGCGTCCCGCGCGAGGCCGGGCAGCTCCTTTTCGCCCGACGCGCTCCGCATCCCCTTCTCGCCCGCCGCGACAGCCTGCTCCGCCAGGTCGGTCAGTTCCTCGATCAGCTCCTCGGGGCCATAGGCGTCCGCGGGCGTGCCGGACGCGATATACTCCGCCAGGTGCACGACCCTGTCGCCCGTGATCTCCGTCCACCAGTCCAGCGCCCTGAACTCGGGCATATCTCCGAGATGCAGCATATCCTCGATCGTCAGCAGCCGCCGCGCGATCGAGCACAACTGCGGCTGCCATGCCATCGACTTATCTCCCGCGAAGTAAAGCGACAGCAGCTCCAGTATCCGTGACCCCGCCTCGAATCCGGGCATCACCCGCGCGTTGCGCGCCAGCCACTTCGGCTGCCCCTGCCGAGCTAGCTGCTCCGTGCTGGTCCCGCCCCACACGGCGTACCACACCAGATCCCGCTGCCACTGATACTTGAAGAACGCATCGGACGTGTGCGGCCACTCCTCGACTGACAGCGGATGGACCGCAAACCCCTCGCAGCCAAGCTCAGCGAGACTGGCCAGCGCGCCTTCCACGGTGTCGTAAGAAAAGCTCGTCCACGGCTCGAAGTTGGTGACCGAGAATTCGGCAAGTACGTTCTCCGCGCCAACTGCCTCGACCCACGCGGAGAACTCCGGGTCGGGGCTGGCGTCCACGAGGTGATCGCCGGAATACTTCACCGAATAACCAATCGGCCTGCCCCCACGCCGCGTTACCTCCTCGCCGCCGGGCCGCACGTAGACCGACGCGTCCGGCCGCGCCGCATCGATCGCGTCCACAACAGACTGACTACCCGCGCTCAGAAACACGCCCTTTAATTCGGGATACGACTCCATCATCTCCCGCAGGCTCGGGCACAATCGATCGACCGCGCCGGCATCGCCGGGGACCTCGATGAACACGTATGGCGCGATCTCATAGTCGAGTGCAATCTCGAACACCCAGCGCGGCATCTGCTGGTAGTCCGCCGGGCCGTCGATAGGCCGCGCGTCGGCGAATATGACCGAGTCGAACCCGCGCCCGCCCATCGCGCGCAGCATCTTCTGCCACACGCTCTTATCATAAAACCACTTTTTGTCTGGGTCCTGGTTCCATGTCCAGAATGCTCGAAGCATGAGTAGTCCTCAGTTGTCACTCGTCGGCCAGACCGTGCCTGCTCAATATACCCTTAGCCGGTCATCGGTGTCAATGGCGAAGGAACCCTGCCCCGCCCGCGCGAAGCAGGGTATGAATCATAGATGCGTCGGAGGATGTGAATGGCCGAAGAGAAGCGTACCTTACATATCGTCTGTGACGGCGACGATCCCACCATCCGCTTTGCCGCGGACGAGCTGCGCCGCTGTCTGAACCTCGCCACAGGCTGGGAAGCTGACGGCGAGTGCACCTGCGACGACATTAACGACATCCACGTAGGGCCCAGCTCGGTCTACGGCGTGGATATGCCGGGTGTCGCTGATCCCGATCTCGATGACGCCGTCAGAATCGAGGTCCGAAACGGCGGTGGCTACATCGCGGGTATCAACCCCCGCAGCGTTCTTCTCGCCGTGTACCGCTACCTGACCCAGCTCGGATGCCGCTGGGTTCGGCCCGGCAAGGATGGCGAATACATCCCCAAGCTCGACCGCCTCGCCGACGTCGATCTGACGCGAAACCCCCTCCTATCGCCACCGTGGAATCTGCATCGAGGGCGCGGTCAGCGTGCAGCACGTGATCGACATGGTCGATTGGATGCCCAAGCTCGGCTTCAACTCCTACTTCATCCAGTTCCGTGAGGCCCACACGTTCTTCGACCGCTGGTATTCGCGCGAAGGCAAGCACATAACGGTCGATCAGGCGCGCGAGTTCACAGCGCGGATCGTGGCCGAGATCGAGAAGCGCGACCTGCTCTACCACGGCGTCGGCCACGGCTGGACCTGCGAGCCGTTCGGCATCGGCGGGCTCGGTTGGGAACGCGACGACCGCGAGCTGCCCGCCGAGGTCACGCAGTATCTGGCCGAGGTCAACGGCGAGCGCAAGCTCTGGCACGGCGTTGCCCTCAACACCAACCTCTGCTACGGCAACCCCAAGGTGCGTGAGATCGTGACCGACGAGATCGCGGACTACTCAGAGAAGCACCCCGAGATCGACATAATGCACTTCTGGCTCGCCGACGGCTCAAACAACCACTGCGAATGCGAGCTATGCCGCGATACGCGCCCGTCGGATTTCTACGTCCAGATGCTCAACGAGCTGGACCGCAAGCTCACCACCAGGGGCCTTGCGACGCGCATCGTCTTCCTGATCTACGTCGACCTGCTCTGGCCGCCCGAGCGCGAGAAGATCGCCAATCCGGGCCGGTTCATCCTTATGTTCGCGCCGATCACGCGCACCTATTCCGAGCCGTTCGCGACCGACGTGCCGATCCCCGAGCCGCCGCCGTTCGAGCGCAACAAGCTGCAGTTTCCCCGCAGCGTCGCCGAGAACATCGGGTTCCTCAGAGCGTGGCAACAGTCCTTCGCCCCCTCTGAGGGGGGGATGAAGGGGGGTCGGGCGACAGTTTCGACTTCGACTACCACATGATGTGGGACCACCTCCGCGACCCCGGTTACATCCCCGTCGCCAAGATCCTCTCGCAGGACATCCGGGGGCTGCGAGACATCGGCCTCGACGGCTACGTAAGCTGCCAGCTTCAGCGGGCGTTCTTCCCGACCGGCCTGCCGATGACGGTGATGGGCCGCACTCTCTGGAATCGCGACATCCCCTATGACGAGGTCGCCGCCGACTACTTCGCCGCCGCGTTCGGCCCGGACGGCAAGCTCGCGCAGGACTACCTGGAGTCTATTTCCTATCTCTTCGACCCGCCCTACCTGCGCGGTGAGACCCCCAAGGTCTGTCCTGAGAATGCCGACAGCCTGGCGAAGGTCGCTGATGTAGTCGACAAGTTCATGCCGACCATCGAGCGCAACATGAAGCTCGACAACGCGACCTGGGCAAAGTCCTGGTCCTACCTCAGGCACTCGGCCCGGATATGCAAGCTGTTCGCCGCCGCCGCCGAGGAGATGGCCCGCGACAACGCCGACGCCGGCAAGCAGCTCTGGGAGGACACCAAGAACTACGCCCGCGAGCACGAAGCCGACCTGCACCCCGTGCTGGATGTGACCTTCTTCGCGAATACACTGGAACGGTTCTTTGGATAGAGGTCGAGCCCTGTGACGCCTTACTTCGGCGCGATTCTGGTTGTGGCGGCCGGGCTTCTGATCGGCACGTGCGCGTGGCCGATAAAGGTCCTGCGCGGGTTGAAATTCGAACACTGGTGGTTCGCCGGGATGCTGACGGGGCTTGTGATCGTGCCCTGGGCCGGCGTGCTCGCGTTCTGCCCGCACTGGTTCGAGGCCTACATGTCCGTGCCGGCGTGGACGCTTGCCAAGGCGAACCTTTTCGCGCTCGCGTGGGGCGTGGCGAACCTGCTGTGCGGGATACTTCTCGTCAGGATCGGCGTCGCGGTGTCGGGCGCCGCGGTCGCCGGCCTCGGAGTCGCTACGGGCGCGACCGTCCCGATGATCGCCAAGGGCAGCGGGTTGTTCAGCGCGGCGCCGGATGTCGGCTCGAGAGCCGGACTGACCGTCCTCGGCGGAGTCGCGGTCATGCTGATCGGCGTCACGCTCGTCGCATTCGCGGGCTACGGCCGGGACAGAGTATTGAAGAAAACCGAGCGCAAGTCCGGCGGATTCGCGTTCAACCTCGCGCTGTGCGTCATCGCGGGGGTCACGTCCTGCGGGCTCAGCCTGGCGTTCGTGTATGGACAGGGGCCGATAGTAAGCGCGATGAAGACCCACGGCGCTGCTGATCTGCCCGCGAACCTGGCCGTGTGGGCGGGCGCGCTGGTCGGCGGGGCTCTGCTCAACCTCATCTACCCCGGCTATCTGATCACGAAGAACCGCTCCTGGGGCCTGTTCTGGGAGTGCCGGGCGGAGGTGCTGCTCGCGGCGGTCACGGGCGCGCAGCTCATCGGCGGGGCCTTGGTGATGGGCAGGGGGATGCTGCTGCTGGGCGTGCTCGGCGGGTCGGTCGGCTACGGCATCCAGCAGGCCACGCAGATGCTCGGCAATCAGGGCCTGGGCTTCGTGAGCGGCGAGTGGCGAGGCGTTCATGGCGGGCCGCGGCGGTTGATGTTGATCGCGATCGGCGTGCTGATCCTCGCGGCCGTGATCATGGCCTACGGCAACACGCTTACCGTCGCTGGATAATGATACTCGCCGCGTCATCGGTAAGTCTGCCGCCGGACATGTTTGTGGCTGTGTCGTGGAGGACCTCAAGAATATCCGACGGTTCCCGCGACGCGTTTGCCGCCAGCAAGTCGGCCAGGCCCTCGCTTGTGAGCATTGGGTTGGGGTGGCCGGCCTCGGATAGTCCGTCTGTATAGAGCAGCACGATGTCGCCAGGCTCCATGGACGTTTCCACGACCGAGTATGTCGGGCTGGCGTCGATCCCAAGCGCGGGGCCGGTGTTTTCGAGGAGGCTGACCTTGCGGGTACTGGCGGCCATATATATCCCCGGCTCGTGCCCGGCGGCGCCGTATCGGATACTGCCGGTCTTGAGGTCCAGCAGGAGGTAGACCATAGTGACAAACCCGCCATCGCTGGCGTAGTCGTACACGGCCCTATTGAGGCGGGTGAGCATTTCGTCCGGCTCGGGAGACTCGGAGATGAACCCCAGCATCATGTGTTTGGTCATCGAGCCGTAGGCCGCCGCCTCCAAGCCTTTGCCCGCAACGTCCCCAAGCGCGACTACGAATCTGTCGCCGGCTACGTGGGCCGTGTGATAGAGATCCCCACCCACCTCCGCCTCGTCCCATGCAGCCTGATACTTGACATTCAGGCCAAACCCCTCGATGTCCTCCGGCACCGGCAAAAGCAGCGATCTTTGAAGGGTCTGCGAGATGTTGCGTTCGCGGTCATAGGCCAGTTGCAGTGCCGCCTCCACCTGTCGGCGTACCGTGGCTTCCGCGATCAACTCGTCATTCTTGCTCTCCATCTCGTCGCCGAGCCGCCTCAGTTCCGTCGTCCGGGATTCCAACTCATCGTTGGTTGTCTGCAGTTCCTCGTTGGTCGCCTGAAGCTCTTCGTTGGTCGTTTCGAGTTCCTCGTTGGTGGACTGCAGCTCCTCGTTGGTAGTGGCGAGTTCCTCGTTTGTGGACTGCAATTCCTCGTTGGTAGTCTCGAGCTCTTCGTTGGTGGATTGCAGCCCCTCGCTCACTATTTCCAGGTCTCGCCTGAGTTGGACCCGATCCGTGATGTCCTCAGCGAGAATCAGCACTCCACCCACGCCCCCCCGCGCGTCCAGGATTGGGGCCATGCTCACGCACACGCAGGACTCGTGGCCACGCTGCCCCGGCACGGCCGTCTCCTCGATCCTGAATTCCCTGCGGTCCTGTTTGACCTGAAGCGCTCTCTTCACAATGCTCTGAAGCGCGGTCGGCAGCGCCTCGTCGGCAATCCGCTTGCCCAGCAGATCTCTCGCGCGAATCCCCCAGATGCGTTCAGCGGCCGGGTTCACGAGCCGCACGATGCTGTCGCCGTCAACTGCCAGTACGCCGACGGTCGCATATCGCAGCACCGCCTCGTTGAAGCGGCTCGTAAGCTCGTACTCCGAACTGCCGATGTCGATGGCGCGCCCCAGCGCCTTCTGCTCCGCTGTCTCACGCGAAACGAACCCGCCCGGCGCCTCTTTGCTGAAGATGCGCTCCCTCTCTCTGAACGAGCCAAACAGCTTGGACAAGCTCAGCATGGCTTCGGCGCGCCCGAGGAACAGATATCCCGGCGAATCAAGCGAGTAGTGGAACTTGGAGAGTATCCGGTTTTGCAGATCTACGTTCATATAGATGAGCACATTGCGGCAGACTATGAGATCGCAGCGGGAGATCGGGGCGTCGGTGGCCAGGTTGTGCTTGCCGTAGATAACCAGCCTTCGGAGCTCACGATTGACCGTCCACACGCGGTCCTTAGTGAAGTATCCGGCACGCAGATCCTCCGGCACGTGTTCCATCGCACCGTCGGGGTATTCCCCGCGGCGGGCGACCATGAGGGCGTCGTCGTCGATATCGGTCGCGTAGATGCGCACATCGTGGCCTTGCGTTTGTCCCCGCAGAGCCTCGGCAACCAGCATGGCCAGGCTGTAGGCCTCTTCGCCCGTCGCGCAGCCCGCGCTCCACATCTTGACCGGCTCGCCCGGCCGCTTCTCAGCCATAATGCGAGGGATCACTTCCTTCGCTATGACCTCCCACGCGTCGGGATCCCTGAAAAACTCGGTCACGTTTATGAGCAGCGTATCTATCAGCGAGGTATACTCAGTCGGATGCTTCTCCAGATACTCGACGTAGCAGTCGATGTCCGCGCATTTGGTGGCTTCAAGCCGGCGCTGGATCCGGCGACGCAAGGTCGGTGGCTTATACTCGCGAAAGTCAATGGCGCGCTCTCGAAGAAGCTGATCCGTTACCATCCGCAGGGCCTTGTCACTGATCTGAGGCATACTTCCCCTCCCGCATCAGGACACTTGCGATCTCCTGGCCTATCTGGTCAAGCGCCAGAACAATGTCCGCCATCCCCGTAGCGACTGCCGCGTCTGGCATCCCCGTGCTCTCGGCGTCGGTCGGGTCTTGAACGATCGTGAGACCGCCCTCTTCCTTGATCGCACGAAGCCCGAGCGCGCCGTCGAACCCGCTTCCGGTGAGGATAACGCCAATCGCTCTCGTGCCACACGAGGCAGCCACAGACTCAAAGAGCAAGTCAACTGAAGGTCTGACGAAGTGGACAGGCTCTGACTCAGTCAAATGGATAAGGTCTTGTTCGAGCAGCATGTGCCTATCGGGCGGCGCCATGTACGATAGTACCTTGCTCAATCTTCTCGCCGTCGGCTGCCTCCACAACGCGCATCGGAGTCCGGCGGGCAAGGATTTCGGCCATGTGGCTGGGGTAGCGAGGATCGAGGTGCTGGACGACAAGCACGGCCGCGGGCAGGTCCGCCGGGAACGCGCCCAATACGCTGGATAGCGCTCGCAGCCCGCCCGCCGACGATCCGATGGCTACGATGTCCAGTCTGCAGTGATCGTTTTTCGTTGACAAGCAGCCACGACCTTTCGTCAGTTGCCCGGCCAACACCAAAGGCAACACTAAGCCCGAGCATTACGATTAAAACACAAAACACGAACGATTGCAACGACCGTCCCGCGAGGCCACATCTGCTGCTGTGCCAACCCGTCTTGACGTCACCGCGTGCTTCGCCTAACATGCACCTGGCAATCGCTCACGCTGCAAACACGAGGGAGCAGGCAAATGGCTGGAAAGCTCACTATTGGCGTATTGGTATCCCTGGGGGACGACGTAGAACACGAGATCAGAAAGGTTCGCGACTTGGGGCTGGCAAGCTGCCAGTTGTCAACGTGGGACCCCGCGCATCGAACGGACGAGATGGCCGCCAGGGTCAAACAAACCTGCGCGGACCATGAGGTGGCGGTTTCCGCGCTGTGGACCGGCGTCCCCGGCCCGCATGCATGGAACTTCACCGAGGGCCCCGCGACCATCGGCCTCGTCCCGCCGGAGTATCGCGAGATGCGCGTCGCGGCGCTGATACAGGGCGCGGAGTTCGCCGCCAGGCTCGGCGTTCCCGACACCGTCACCCACGCCGGCTTCATCCCCGAAAACCCGAAGGACCCGCTCTATGAGGGCGCCATCGAGGCGCTGCGCAAGGTCGCGTCCCGTGCCAAGGAGCTCGGTCTGCACTTCTGCTTCGAGACCGGCCAGGAGACGCCGATCACGCTCCTGCGCGCCATGACCGACATCGGCACCGGCAACCTCGGCGTCAACCTCGATCCCGCGAACCTGCTCATGTACGGCAAGGCAAACCCCATCGACGCGCTCGACATCCTGGGCCCTTACATCAGAGGCGTGCACGCCAAGGACGGCGAGTATCCCACGGAGCCCGGCAAGCTCGGCGTCGAGAAGCCGATGGGCGAGGGTCGAGTCAACTTCCCCGTGCTCGTGCCGAAGCTGAAGTCGTTCGACTATGCGGGTGCGCTCACCATCGAACGCGAGATCAGCGGCCCCAAGCAGATCGACGACATCAAGCGCGCGATCGCGATATTGCAGCCGCTGTGCTGACGCAAGTGTGTTAGCCGCTCGGCTTTCTAGCTGACACCATGAGGAGGAATGTGGCTGTGTCGAAGACGTGGAACTGGCATCTGTACGACGTGCCTGATGACAGGCTGTTCATCATGGCTCTGCACGATCTGTTCCCGCGAAACTCGATTCTCGTCATGGATTTCGTCGCCATGCCTCGCTTTCTCGTAAGCCAGAGCAAAGCTCTCGGGCTCGGCGTTTCCGAGGACAGGGCCAGGCTGACCATGCCGCTTACAAGGGCTGGGCTTCGCCGCCTTTTCGGTCCTGGAGCCAAACCTTTGTGGCTGATGCATGTCCATGTCATTCGCCGCGACAAGACCTACCGCATGACAGGATACGACTTGGGTACGGACGACGGCTTTATGGTGACGCAGACCGTCCCGGAGGACAAGATCAAGCAGTTTTGCACCAAGGTCTCGTGCAAATACGAGAAAGCCAGCGAGCCGCTGTAGGAAGCCGGCGATTGAGCAAGACACTGGTCAGGAGCGTGTTCTACGTCCACCTCAGCACATTCTCGTAGAACCGCGAATCCGGCGGCACGCCGAGGGCCACCAGGTGTTCGCGTATCATCTGCATGGCCTTCGCTCGACCCAGTCGGTCGGCGGCGGCGAGCACATCGGGCATCCACCGCTCCGTCAGGTCCCAGATGTAGCCGTAGGTGCCGCGAGTGCGTCCGGTAATGCCGCTCTTGGTGATGATGAAATGGCGGTCGAGCTCGTGGAGTACGCGTGTGGCGGCCCGCTTCGTATCGGGTCCGAGCATCTTCTTGAGGTCTCTGATGGGAATGGGGCCGTATTCCTCGATGATGCGGTGTATCTGCTGTGCTTCGACGGACAGCAGCCCGTCGTACAGCAGTTCATCGACTGTCGCCCCGTTCGTCGCGACAAACGCCGGCAGCATCTGCATCGAGATGAACCCCGGCTCACCGCCGAAGACACGCGTGTAGTAAAGGCGCTTCTCCGCGTGCAGATCGTCCTTCCAGAACCAGACGTCGCGCGCGCCTTCGCCCAACGCGGCCGACTGGCTGGGAAAGCCGGGATACGCCGGCAGGTCGTGCGCCGCGCAGCACCCGACCGCGTCCACGAACCGCACCATATCCTCTGGCGTCCGCACCTTCCCCGCCCAGTTCTCCCGCCATTGTGATAACCCCATGCGAAGAGTATAGCACAGCCCGCAAACACACGCTCTTTGAGCACGGAATCCCGAAAGTCAGAAAGACGAGAGGAACTCCCTTTCTGGTTTTCTTTCTTTCGGGCTTCCATGCTCGAGAACGCCCTTGACGCCCCCGCTCGTTTCCCCTAACATAGCCGTAATGAGGCGCACAAAGATAGTCTGCACAATCGGGCCGGCGTCGGATTCGCCGGAGATGATCGAGAAGCTGATCAAGGCCGGCATGGACGTCGCCCGCCTCAACTTCTCGCACGGCACCTACGAAGAGCACCTGGCGAAGATCCGCCTGATCCGCGAGATCTCCGTCAAACTCGGCCGCTGCGTCGGCATCCTCCAGGACCTCTCCGGTCCCAAGATTCGAATCGGCAAGATCGCAGACGGTCCCGTCCGGGTGGAACCGGGCGCGCAGTTTGTGTTCACCACTCGCGACGTCGAGGGCGACGCGGCGCAGGTCACGCTTCCCTTCCCAAAGCTGCCCGGCCAGCTCAAGCGCGGCCAGCTCATCTATGTTGACGACGCCAAGCTCGAATTCAAGGTCGTATCGACCACCGACACCGACATCGTCACGAAGGTCGTCATCGGCGGCGAGCTCTCATCCAGCAAGGGTTTCACCGTCCCCGGCGCCAGCTACGACGTCCCCGGCGTCACCGAGAAAGACAAGGCCGACCTTCGCTGGGGACTCGAGCACGGCGTGGACTGGATCGCGAGCTCGTTCGTGCGCAGCCCGGACGACATCGTCCCGCTTCGCAAGGTCATGCGCGAGGTCGGCAGGCGCGCGCCGGTGATCGCCAAGATCGAGCGGCCCGAAGCTGTGAAGAACATCATCGCCATAATCGAGGCGTATGACGGCATCATGGTCGCGCGCGGCGACATGGGCATCGAGCTGCCTATCGACGAGGTCCCGGTCATCCAGAAGAACATTATTCGCCACTGCAACCGCGCCGGCAAGCCCGTCATCACCGCCACCCAGATGCTCGATTCCATGATGTCCAACCCGCGCCCGACCCGCGCCGAGGTCACCGACGTCGCCAACGCCATAATCGACGGCACCGACGCCACCATGCTCTCCGGCGAGACCGCCGCGGGGCAGTTCCCGCTGGAAAGCGTCAAGATGATGGACCGCGTCGCCCGTCGTACCGAGAAGTCGCTGGACTACCGTGCCATGTTCGAGCGCCAGTCCTCTCTCCCTGTTGGCAAGGGCAGGCCGAGGGGGGTCCAGATCACGGAGGCGATCGGCGAGTCGGCGGTCAACCTGGCGACGGACCTGCGCGTATCGGCGATCATAACCTGCACATTCGGCGGCACTACTGCCCGCCTTGTAAGCAAGTTCCGGCCCGAGGCGTGCATCATCGGGGCCGCTTCCAACGACGAAACCGCCCGCCGCCTGGCGCTGAGCTGGGGCGTGACGCCGATCTACGTCGAGATGGCCAGCGACACCGACGGCCTGATCCGCAACGCAGTCGAGGCCGCCTGCGACTACAAGCTCGTCAAGCGCGGCGACACCGTGCTCATGATCGCCGGCGTCCCCGTCGGCGTGCCGGGGAACACGAGCCTGATAAGAGTGCTCAACGTGGAGTGAGGTGAAACTACAATGAAGGCTAGACATGTTCTGCTGGGCTGTGGCATAGCGCTTATCGTCCTGGTGGTCGGCTCAATCGCACTGGTCAGTTTCCTGAGCCACGCGGTCTCAAAAAGGCTCGTAATGCCGCCTCAGGCGAAGAACCCTGGGGTTGTAATGAACACCGCTGCGCTCTCCAAGTCTGTCCTTCTCACAGATCCCAGGCTGGGCGATGTCACAGACATCGTCGAGGGCAAGTTCGATCGCGCCAGGAGCACTGAAATAGGCATCGCCGGGACTATGGGCGTCGCCTTCCTGAACGCCGCTGCTTCCCCCACCGCGTTCACCTCGTTCAGCGGACCCCAGTCGCGCGCGAACATCATCGACGTCGAAAGCGACGGCAACTGCGAGTTTCTCGATCGCGGCTCATGGGGCGGGCCCGCCGCGCTCCTGGACCACGCCGGCGCAGTCATCACGGAATTCCCCAGTTCGATGGGAACAAACGACGTCGCGCCCGGCGACATCAATGGCGACGGCAAACTGGAGTTCGCAGCGGGCTATAACGGTGCCGGCGGAGTGCGCCTTTTCGACTGCCAAGGAAAGAAGTTGTGGAGCGCCCGAGAGGGGAATGTCTGGCGCGTAGCAATGGCGGACACTAACAGCGACGGCCGCCTTGAGGTCATCCACAGTGACGCCGGCGGGCAGATCACCGTCCGCGACCGGACGGGCCGCATCATCAGCCAGAAGCGTCCTACAGACTACTTTTCCTATTTCTCGCTGTGCCGTTGGCCGGATGCCAGGAGCCCGCAGTGCTGCCTGCAAGCCGCCGAGGGCAAGGTCTGGCTGTTTGCGTTCGACGGCAGCACGGTGGCGGAGTTCACCGCGCCAAGCTGTCGCCAGATCGGTTATCCCGCAGGCACTTCCGTCCAACTGCAAGCCGGCCAGCCCTCCCATTTCGCTGTCGTGGTCAACTTCACCCAGTGGCGCAGATCGATCCTCTACGTCTTCGACTCCTCGAAGAAGCTGGTCTATGAAGAGGTCCTGGCCGAGCCTTGCCAGTCGGTAGCCGCCATCAAGCTCGGCAAGACCGGCGCCGAGTCGCTGCTGGTCGGCGGGGAGGGCAGAGTCCTTCGATACGATCTCGCACAAGGCAAACCCTGACAGGAGAACACCAATGTCCGATACGGCAACGAACCCAATCACCGCAATCATAGTCGGCGCGGGCCATCGCAGCCTATGCTACGCGAGGCACGCGCTCAACCATCCCGACGAGCTCAAGATCGTCGGCGTCGCCGACCCGAACGAATGGCGCCGCCACCAGGCCGCCGAAATCCACGGTTTCGGCCCCGACCTGTGCTTTGAGAGCGCCGAAGAACTGGCATCAAAGGGCCAACTTGCCGACGCCATCATCAACGGCACCATGGACACCGAGCACGTGCCCACCTCGCTGCCGCTGCTGGCGGCGGGCTATCACATCCTGCTCGAAAAGCCCATCGCCACCTACGAGTCCGAGGTCCGCGACCTGCTCGCAGCCGCCCGCAAGCACGACCGCACCGTGATGATCTGCCACGTGCTGCGCTACGCGCCCTTCTACACCGCGATCAAGCAGAAGCTGCTCGAAGGCGAGATCGGCGACCTGGTCAGCATCGTCACGGAGGAAAACGTCAGCTACCACCACGTGGCGGTCGGATTCGTCCGGGGCAAGTGGAACAGGTCCGACGACGGCATCACCATGCTGATGGCCAAGTGCTGTCACGACCTCGACCTGCTCACCTGGATGAAGAGCGGCATCCGGCCCCTGCGCGTCGCCAGTTTCGGCAGCCTCATGCAGTTCAAGCCCGAAAACGCGCCCCCCGGCTCCGGCATGCGCTGCCTGGTCGATTGCACAATCGAGCGCGAGTGCCCGTATTCGTGCAAGCGCAACTACATCGAGCAGGGGATCTGGGGATTCTACGCGTGGCAGTCCATCGAGCAGGACCTGAGCATGGAGAACAAGATCAGGTCGCTCAAAGAGGACAACCCCTACGGCCGCTGCGTCTGGCACTGCGACAACGACGTCGTCGATCACCAGAACGTGATAGTCGAGTTCGCCGACGGCGCCACCGCAGTCCACAATATGATCGGCGGGACTTCCAAGCCCTGCCGGACGATCCATCTGATCGGCACTAAGGGTGAGATCTACGGCGTCATGGACGACGGCTACCTGGTCATCCGCCACCCGGACACGTCCAAAGGCTCTGGCAGCGAATGGTCGGAGGAGCGGATCGAGACCGGCGCGCTCGGCGGTCACGGCGGCGGCGACTTGAGGCTTGCCGCTGACTTCGTCCACACGCTCCAGGGCAAGCCGCGCTCGATCTCCTGCACCGACCTGGAGGACTCCATCTACGGCCACCTCATCGGCTTCGCCGCCGACCGCGCGCGGGTGGATCATAGCTGCGTAGAGATAGTGGCGTAAGCAGCGCGAGCGGCAGACGGGAGATTCAGCGTCTCAGCGATTCCCTCATCTTCGCGACCCACGCCTCGAAATCCGGGCCGCCTTCCTGGATGTGGGTCATCTTCTCTCGCCGCGCGATGCGCTCGAACTTGTCCAGCGTCGTCCTGAACGCGGCGGGATCGGCCGGTTTGCCTGGCGCGGCCATTCGCTCGATGTCGGCGTAGAGGATCTGCAGTTCGGCTTCCTCGACACGGCGCAGGATGGACGGATCACCAGCCAGCTTCTCTGCCCGCGCGAAGTAGTCCCTGGCCTTGCTCATGAACTCATCGCTGTAGAGCGTCATGGGGAACCGTATCCCGCCCGCCGGATTCTGCAGCCATCCATGATGCTGGGCTTCCCACGTGTCCCACTGAAGCTCCTCGAACTCCCAGATCGCGGGCGCAGCCTTGCCGTAATACCCGAACACGAAGTCCTTCATCAGCGCCTTCGTATCCAGCGTCGGGTCCCACAGCAGCTTCGCCCAGACCCAGGTTCTCATATAGCCGTCGCCGGTGCCGGGGGTCTGGTAGTTGCCCTGGAGCATAACGCCCTTCGCGTTGTGGGCGACGAAGAACCGAATGCTGTCGGTCACGACCTGCCAGTTGGGCATCGGGGCGGCGTAGTGGCTGAAATTGACCGTGTAGTCCCAGATATCGATGTTGGCCCCGATCGCCGCCCAGCCCTTCATCGCGGTCTGGAACCGCTCGGTCTCCTCGATGGTCAGGAACGGCTGCCCCCACGCGTGGCTGTCCGTGCATAGCTGAATGACCACGTTGGGGTGCGGCTTGACGGTCTTGGGCGGCATGAACGTATCGAGGTAGGCCAGCGTCGAGATCTTCACGTTCGGGAACTCCTTGCCCACCTCATCGGCCACCGCGTTCACGAATGCCAGCAGCGGCCCGGACTTGCTGCCCTCCGCTTCGGCCATCGCCCTGCACTTCGGGCAATCGCAGCACGGCACCGAGTCGTTCTGCGACACGCTGATTATCCGCGCGCTGGGGTTGGCCCGGAGGCAGAGCTTGACGCTGTCCGCCGCGACCTTGACCACGTCCGGGTTGGTCACGCATAGTTGGCCGGGGTCGCGCGTGCCGTTGTGCTCGGAGAAGTATTCGGGATGGTCCTTGAAATACTCGTCCGGCGGCACGAGTGTGCTGAACGTATGCACGAACAGGGCGTACGATTGGTGGCCGCCCCATTCCGCGGGCACCGGCGCGGACGGCGAGTTCGTCCGGTTACGCAGCGACCATGTGCCGTCGAACGCCTCCCAGTAGTACGGGTCCCTTATCTCCAACTGCGGCACATAAGAGCGCTTCGTCGGGCTGAACGTCAGCGTCGGCCGGTCCGGGATGGTCTGCGTGAACCGTGAATACCACCTGCATCCCAGGTCTTCCTCGAGCAGTGCATACACCGCATTGATGACGCCCCTGCCTGCCCCGCCCACCAGGAACAGGTCTGATCCCACCTGATCGATCGCGTAGCCCTCGTCCCCCAACTCCGCCTTCGCAGTCGCCGAACCGGAGCTTGCCAGCAGATCGGTCTTCCCGATGCTTATCGCCCTGCCCTTGAACGGCATCCCCGACTCCCGAACCACGTGGAACCGCGCCCCGGTCATCTCCGTCAGCCACTGGGCAAGATCGCCCGCGGCCTTCTGCTCCTGGGTCGACGGCGCGGCGGGGATGAGGATCGTGTATAGGGCCTTGCCGTCCTTGGCGAGCGTGATCTCCGCCCCCAGTTCACCCTTTGGTTTCAGGGCGTTCTGCCACGATTCTGCACACGCCGGTGTAGCGCCGATGATGCATACAATTGAAACTGCAATGGCGAGATTCACGTCATACCTCCAGGGCCGATCCCCAACACTTACCGACTTCCACGCCGCGCGCAGTGCTCCTTCACCGTAAGTCCTGAGTAGCGGAGGTGTTTCGGGATTTGAACGCAGTGGAAATCCCGAAACACCGGAGCGTATCGAAGGGCGTGCGGTGCGCAAGGAGGTTGACCGGCTGCCGCTAGTGAAGCAATCACTGGGAGAAGTCAACGGAGGATCGTTCGGAAATGCGCTCCAGAGTCACGATAGCGACTGCCTTGCTCGCCCTGTCCTTGTATGCGAGCGCCACTGCCGCGCCGACGCTGTTCTCGTGGTACGGCGGCAAGCAGTTCGAAAGATGCGCGTTCTCCCGCGCCACCTACCTCAAGAGCGCCAAGGGCGTCGCATTCAGCGACAAGATCGCCGCCCGAGAGGGCGAGGACGCGGCGATCGGCGTAGTCGAGACCCCACAGATGACCCCGCCCAAGCCCTTCGACGAGGTCGTTCCCTCGTGGAGCTCGTACACGCCGGACGGGGCATATCTTGTCGTGCTCATCAAGGTCCGCATCGACGGCAAGTGGACCCGCTGGTATAGGATGGAGCTCTACAACGTCTCCGCCAAGCCCGAGCCCAAGAAGAGCCTGCGCGACGGCGACGATCTCGCCCGGGTCAGCACGGACACCCTCCATCTCAGGGGCGGCAAAATGTCCGACGCGGTCCAGGCGCGCTTCGAGCTGCATTCGACCGACGGCAAGACCTATCCGACCCTCCGCTTCATCTCCGTCAACACCAACGACCCCGCCGGCATGGTCGAGCAGACCGATCCCATCAAGAGCGTCTGGGGCACCGAGCTCGACATTCCGTTCTACTCCCAGCTCTCGGTCCCCAAGGGCAACATCTACTGCTCCCCGACCTCGACCGCAATGGTCCTGGGCTACTGGGCAAGGAAACTCAATCGGCCGGAGATGCAGATCAGCGTTCAGAAGTCGGTGGACAACTGCCTCGACCACGCCAGATCGATCGGCGGCAACTGGAACTTCAACACGGCCTACGCAGGCGAGTTCAAGGACATGATCGCCTACGTTGACCGCTACGCCAGCCTATCCCGCATCGAATGGTGGATCGCGCGAGGAGTGCCTGTGATTGTCAGCCACGACTACGGCGTACTCAACAAATGGAAGAACTCCGCCGGCCACCTCGCCGTGGTCCGCGGCTTCACCAAGGACGGCGACGTCGTCCTCAACGACCCCTGGACGCCCAAGGACAAGCTCGATCAGGTCCGCAAGGTCTTTAAGCGCGCCGATTTCGAGAACTGCTGGCTCGGCAAGGTCGGCTCGCAGGGCACGGTCTATATCATCCATCCGGAGGGGTGGAAACTCTAGTTACGAGTTGGTGATGCGGAGGTTGGCTTGATTACCAGAGCCTTGTTCATAGTGCTGCTGGCGTGCGCATGCACCGCCTGCTTCGCCGGCCCGGAGTTGGTCGAGGCGCCGGCGGATTTCGCGGGTTATACGCTCACTCACGCGCGGTACGACAAGACCGCTGGCGGCGTCGTCGTTGACGCCTCCGTCGGCGGCGACGCGCCCGGCGGCGCGTTGCGCGGGGTGATCGAATCGCCGGTCATATCGACAAAGGTCCCGTTCGACCAGGCCGTGGCGTCGTGGAACGCCTTCACTCCCAAGGGCGCGTATCTGCTCTGCTACATGCAGGCGAGAATCGGCGGCGCGTGGAGCAAGTGGTATAAGATGGGCCTGTGGAGCACCGACTGCCCCATCTACCCCCGCACGACGTACCGAAGGCAGGGCGACGATCAGGGTACCGTGGACTGCGAAACCCTGATGCTCAAGTCCAAAGCCGACGCCTTCCGCCTCCGAGTCCAGCTCGAGTCGACCGACGGCGCCACGTTCCCCGTCCTGCGCTACCTCTCAGTCGTGGTCAACGACGCCGCCATTACCAGGGAGGAGATCGAGCCGGTGAAGTCCGTCTGGGGCAAGGAGCTGGACGTGCCCTACATGAGCCAGCTCAGCGTGCCGGGCGGGGGTGGATGGTGCTCGGCAACCTCGACCACCATGTCCTTCGCTACTGGGGCGGGAAGCTGGGCAGGCCGGAAATGGCCGGCCAGGGCATCACCGACTCCGCCCACGCCATCCACGATACCGGCTTCGGCGGCACCGGCAACTGGTCGTTCAACGTCGCCTTCGCCGGCGAGCACCCCGGCATGCGCGCATTCGTGACGCGCTTCACCAGCATCGCCGAAATCGAACAGTGGATCGCACGCGGCGTGCCGGTGATCGTGAGCGTGGACTACACGAAGCTCAGGCACGGGTCGGGGCAGAGATCGGGCCATCTCATGGTCATCCGAGGCTTCACCGACGACGGCAAGCCCGTCTTCAACGACCCCGGCGCCGGCCCCAACTCCGGCCGCCTTCGCAAGATATTCACCCGCGAGGACCTCGAAGGCGCCTGGCTCGGCCCGGCGGGGTCGTGGGGCACGGTCTACATCATCTATCCGGACAGTTCCAGGTTCTGAGTGTTGCAGTTCGCTACGTCTATGACTATAATGGTCATGTAAACAGTACCTGGAGGTACCTACCGATGCAGACAGCGGCGATAGCGAAGCTGAAGGCAGGACTGTCCGGCTACCTCGACAGCGTAAGGGCTGGTGAACAGGTCGTTATAACCGACCGCGGCCGCCCGATAGCCCTGATCGTGCCGATAGATCCCAACATCTCCGAAGATGAAAGAAGGGCCGAGTTGGTTGCCAAGGGGCTTGTAAGGCCTGGGAGAGGGCCGATTACGGCTGACCTGTTCGAGGCAACCGTCGTCCCCGGCTTGACACTCGAGCGCGCACTTCAGGCCGTCAAGGAAAGCCGTGAGGATCGAATATGAAGTTCTGGGACACATCAGCGCTGTTCCCACTGCTGACTGTGCAGCCAGGCAGCTCAAACGCCGCCGCAGTGGTTGGTTCTGATCCTGAGATCGCAATCTGGTGGGGAACACCTGTCGAGTTGGCTTCCGCCGCGGCAAGACTTCACCGGATGGGCGAAGTGGACGCCGCCGGCTACGCGCGGATAGTATCGGGAATAGGACCGCTCGTCCACAGATCCGAAGAGGTCCAGCCATCAGAGGAGGTTCGGCAGACCGCGCTGCGGCTGATCCGAATCCATGATCTTCATGCCGCCGATTCGCACCAACTGGCCGCAGCCCTTGTGTGGGCGAGGCACGTCCCGACCGGCATCGGCTTTGTGTGCATGGATGACAGGCTGCGTGCTGCTGCTGATAAAGAGGGCTTCGCCGTTCTGGGGTAGCACGAGGAAGAATATGCGCTTCAAGGTAGTTCTATGGTCGGTTGTGCTGACGTTAACCATCTGCACCGGCGCCTTCGCCGCGCCAACGCTGGCCACCTGGCAGTGGGGGCGGGCGTTCCGCAAGTGCACGTTCTCGCACGCCGGCTACGTCAAGAGCCTCGGCTGCGTGGTGTTCAGTGAGAGAATCCCAGGCCGGCCCGGCGAGGAGGACGGCGTCGGCGTGATCGAGACGCAGGAGATCGACCCGCCCAGGCCGTTCACTATGGCGGTCCCGTCCTGGAACGCGACCACGCCGGACGGCTCCTACATCGTCGTATTCCTCAAGGTCCGCGCGGACGGCGTCTGGTCCAAGTGGTGCAAGCTGACCCTCTACGACACCAAGGGCAACCCCGAGCCCCGCACGAGTTGCAAGGACGGCGACGACATCATCTTCTCCGAGTGCTCCGCCGTGGGCGTGCGCGAACCCAAGCGCGCCGACGCGGTCCGCCTACGCTTCGAGCTGCGCTCCACAGACGGCAAGACCTACCCGACCCTTCGCTTCATCGGCGTCAACACAAACGATCCCACCCCCGAGGGTATGTTCGTCAAGACCGAGCCGGACAAGGCCGCCTGGGGAACCGAGCTCGACATACCCTATCTCAGCCAGCTCTCGGTCAAGGGCGGGTCGGTGTGGTGCAGCCCGACCTCGGTCGCGATGGTGCTGGGCTACTGGTCACGCAAGCTCAATCGACCTGATCTCACCGTCGGCATCACGGACGCCGCCGCGGGCATTCGCGACAACGCCCTGCGCGGCACCGGCAACTGGGACCTGAATGTGGCCTACGCCGGCGAGTTCGCCGGGATGAAGGCGTATGTGGACCGCTTTTCGAGCCTCTCTCGCATAGAGTATCTGATCAACAAGGGCGTGCCGGTGATCGTCAGCCACGACTACGGCCTGCTCAACCACTGGCGCAGCTCCGCCGGACACCTGGCGGTCGTTCGGGGCTTCACCAAGGACGGTGACATCGTCCTCAACGACCCCTGGACGCATCTCGACCGTGGCGAGCAGGTCCGCAAGGTCTTCAAGCGCGCCGACTTCGAGAACTGCTGGCTCGGCCCCAAAGGCTCGGAGGGCACCGTCTACGTCATCTATCCGGAGTGGTATAGAATATAGGGAATTGTCAATTGACAATTGACAATTGACAATTCGCCCGGATTGGAGCGCACAGTTGAAGCTGACGGCCTCATACTACCAGCAATTCGACGCCGATCTGAGTCTCGACGTTCCCGGCGAGGGTTACGGCGGCTGGCATCGCGGCGAGATCGAGATCGCGCCGGAGCACACGGCTGTCGTGGTGATGCACGCGTGGGAGACCGGCGCCGCCGAGCAGTATCCCGGCTGGTATCGCTGCGTCGAATACATCCCGCGCGCGCAGGCGATCTCCCGCGACATATTCCCACCGCTGCTTGACGCGGTCCGAGCCTCCGACCTCAACCTCTTCCACGTAGTCGGCGGCGGCGACTACTACAAGGATCTCCCCGGCTACAAGCGCGCACTGGAGCTGGCTGGTCCGACGCCCTCAATCGAGCGCGTCGCCTCCGATCCCGCGCTCGACCGTCTCCACGAGTTCAAGCGCGAGCACTCCTACGTCGGCCGTCACAACGAGGCCGACGTTCCCCGCGGCTTCGCCAGGATCGATTTCACCCCGGAGGCCCGTCCCTTCGGCGACGAGGGCATAGCCGAGAACGCGGAGCAGCTTTTCGCCCTCTGCAAGACCGGCGGCATCAACCACCTCATCTACATGGGCTTCGCCATCGACTGGTGCCTGCTCGATGATGCCGGGCGGGATGGTGGATATGAGCCGTCACGGCCTCATGTGCTCCGCCATCCGCGATGCTGTCACCGCCGTCGAGAACAAAGAGACCGCCCGCGACCAGCTCTGCAAACAAATCGGCCTCTGGCGCGTCGCGCTGAATTTCGGGTTTGTGTTCGACTCGAAGGATTTGATCGCCGCGCTGGCATCGTCATCCTGAACTTGATTCAGGATCCACCAACGCGAGCGATGAAGTCTCTTCGATAGGCATAGGTCAAACAGACACGGAGGTGCACAACTATGAAACGAACGGCATCACTGACGGTCGCCATACTCGCGATCTCACTCGGAGCCTGCTGGGGGCAGAGCGTAACCGGCCCGCGTGCGCTGCAGCTTACAGTCTACAACGGCGGGTTCGCGCTCGTGCGTGATACACGCGGCATCACGCTCAAAAGCGGCGTCAACTCGATCGAGGTCGAGGACGTCGCGGCCAAGATCGATCCCACCAGCATCCTTTTCAAGACGCTCACCGCGCCGAACTCGGTGTCGATCCTGGAACAGAACTACCAGTACGACCTCATCAGCCCGGACAACATCCTCAACAAGTCCGTCGGGCAGAGGCTGACCCTTACGAGCTTCGACTCCAACGGCAAGCCCTACACCCAAAGCGGGGTCCTGATGGCGCCGCCGGCCAACGGCGGCGTCGTGATCAAGATAGACGACGGCAGCATGGTGCTTCGGCCGCAGGGGCAGGTTTCGCTTCAGCAGATGCCCGCCGGCCTGCACCCCAAGCCCACGCTCAACTGGCTGCTCGAGAGCGACTCGCGCGGGTGACCAGAACGCGGAGATCAGCTACATCACCAACGGGATAAGCTGGACCGCCGACTACGTGGCGCTGGTCAACAAGGACGACACCGCGCTCGACCTCACCGGCTGGGTCACGCTGGACAACCAAAGCGGCGCGACCTACAAAGACGCGAAGCTGACTCTGATGGCGGGCGATGTCCGCCGGCCGCAGCCGGAGCAGCAGTTTGCCTTCAAGGGGGGCTATGGCGGCGCCTATGCTGCCCCCGCGAAGCCCCAGTTCGAAGAGAAGAGCTTCTTCGAGTATCACATGTATACGATGGCGCGGCCGACCACCATCAGCGACAACGAGACCAAGCAGCTCTCGCTGCTGGAGGCGTCCGGCGCATCGGTCACGAAGGACCTGATCTACGACGGCCGCAAGCAGTGGTGGGCGAGCTGGTGGTATCCCGGCCGCACCGACCTCAACCCCGGCGGCGGCTACGACACGTCCACCTACCACAAGGTCAACGTCGTGCTCGAAGTCAAGAACTCCAAGGAAAACCACATGGGCATGCCCCTGCCCAAGGGCCGGATTCGCGTCTACAAGCTCGATGACACCGGCACCCAGCAGTTCATCGGCGAGGACAACATCGATCACACGCCCAAGGACGAGAAGATCCGGCTCTACGTCGGCGACTCGTTCGATGTTGTAGGCGACTACAAGCGGACGGACTTCAAGAAGATCTCGGACCGCGTCATCGAGGAGACCTTCCAGGTCAACGTCCGCAACCACAAGGAGACGCCGGTGTCGGTGAAGGTGGTCGATCACGTCTGGGCGGACTGGAGCGTGCTCAGCTCCTCCACCGATTACACCAAGAAGGACGCGCACACCATCGAGTTCCCGATCGAGGTGCCGAAAGACGGGGAGAACCATCGTGACCTATACAATCCGGACCAAGTGGTAGAGGGTATAACGCGCCGAACCGCAAAGGTTACAGTATGGCTCTCAAACTGATATGCATACTCGCGGCCTGCGCGGCGCTCGGCGCGCCCTGCCTCGCGAAGACGTTCTGGGTCAAGGGCAACGTCCACACCCACAGCAACCTCAGCGACGGCGACAGCCCGCCGCAGGTCGTCGCCGACTGGTATCGCTCGCACGGCTACGGCTTTCTGGTCATCACCGACCACAACAAGCTCACCGACCCGGCCGCGATCAAGCCCGCCGACGGCTTCGTTCCCATCCCCGGCGAGGAGCTCAGCGCCGGCTTCGAGGGCGCGCCCATCCACGTCAACGCGCTCGGCATAACAAATCAGCTCCCTGTCGCGTCGGGCAAGTCCAAAATCGACGTCCTCCAGCGCAACATCGACCTCATCGCCGACGACGGCGGCCTGGCCATGATCGACCACCCGAACTGGCACTACGCCTTCGGCGCCCGCGAGATGAGCCGGGTGGCGCGCTGCGCTCTCTTCGAGGTCGATAACGCCAGCTCCGGCTGCAACAACGAAGGCGACGCGGCTCACCCATCCACCGAGTCCATGTGGGACGAAATGCTCACCGCGGGCCTCACCTGCTACGGCGTCGCCTCCGATGACGCGCACCACTTCGCCAAGTTCGGCCCGCAATACGACAACCCCGGCAGGGGCTGGATCGTCGTTCGCGTCGGCAAGCTCGCAGCCGAGGACATCCTTGCGGCAATCGCGGCGGGCGATTTCTACGCGTCCACCGGCGTCGAGCTCGACGACGTGCGCTTCGCGGACGGCGCGCTCACAGTCTCCGTCAAGCCCACCGAGGGCAAGACCTACCGAATCCAGTTCATCGGCCCCGGCGGTAAGATCATCAAAGACGAACCCGGCGTCAAGGCGTCCTGCGGCATCGGCGCGAACGCCTACCTTCGGGCAAAGGTGATCGCGAGCGACGGGGCCGTCGCGTGGACCCAGGGGGTGCAAGCAATGGCAGGCAGTCCGAATTTCACCACATGGGTGGCCGATCCTCTCGTGAAGATACTTCCGGGCATGACCAGGCCCGTGAAGACACCCAGAGCGGTCACCATCGACGCCGTCCGCAACGAATACGAAAGCGGCCAGATCGTGGTCACATCAGCCGGCAGGATCGACAAGCTGACGGCCGAGTGCGGCCCGGTCACCGGCCCCGACGGCCCCAAGCCACAGATCAAGCTCAACTTCGTCGGCTTCGTTCCCGTCCAGCGCAACACCACCGACACCCCGCCCGAGCACCTCATCGCCCCGCCTGGCGACTTCCCCGACCCGCTGCTCGAGGACAAGTCCGTCTCGGTCGAACCCGGCAGGAACCAGCCGATCTGGCTCACGGTCTACGTTCCCAAGCGCGCGGCCCAGGGCGATTACTCAGCCTCGGTCGAGATCACAGCCGACGGCGCAACCGCCTCGGTTCCCGTCAGGATCACCGTCCGCCCGTTCACCCTTCCCGACACCCGCACCCTTCACGTCACCAACTGGCTCTCGGTCGGCAACGTCGGTAAGGCGCAGGGGGTCGAACCGTTCACCGAGCCGTTCTGGAAATGGCTGGAGGTCTGGGCGCGATTCATGGCCGACCACCGCCAGAACACGATCATCACGCCGATCATCTCGCTTATCAAAGGCGCCGACGACGGCAAGGGCAACCTCACCTTCGACTTCACCGACTTCGACCGCTGGGTCGAGCTGTTCAAGCGGGCCGGCGTGATCGGCACGATCGAGGGCGGGCACTTCGGCGGCCGCGCCAAATGGGAGGCGCCCGACTTCGACGCCTACTACCCCGTCATCACCATGCCCGACGGCTCCCGCCGCGAGAACCCGGCAGTAACGGTGACCTCCGACGAATACAAGCGCTTCCTCTCCCAGTTCCTGCCTGCCCTGCAGAAGCACCTCGAGGAGAAAGGCTGGCTCGACCACTACATCCAGCACCTGGCCGACGAGCCGATTCCGCAGAACTCGGCAAGCTACAAAAAGGCCGCGGCGGTCATCAAGCAATACGCGCCCAGGCTGCGCATCATCGACGCCAGCATGTGCCACGAGATCGCGGGTTCCATCGACATCTGGGTCCCGCAGCCGCAGGAGTTCGGCGACAAGCTCGACTTCTTCAAGGACCGCGTCAAGGCCGGCGACGAGGTCTGGATCTACACCTGCCTCTCGCCCAAGGGCAAGTATATGAACCGCTTCATCGACTACCCGCTCCTCGACGTCCGCCTTCTGCACTGGGTCAACTTCAAGTATGACCTGCCGGGCTACCTCCACTGGGGCCTGAACTACTGGACCGGCGACCCCTTCAAGGACCTGGAGCCGGAGTGGGGCGGCGGCAGCCATCTGCCCGCCGGCGATTCCCACATCACCTACCCCGGCAAGATCGGCCCATTGAGTTCCATCCGCCTCGAAGCCATGCGCGACGGCATCGAGGACTACGAGCTTCTTCGCCTTCTCGACAACAAGGACCCCAAACGCGCCCGCGAGATATGCGACTCCATAGTCCACTCGCTGACCGGCTACTCGCTCGACCCGACCGCGTTCCGCAAGGCGCGCGCGAGGCTGATCCAAGGATTGCTGGAGGGATAAGTTGGCAAAGGTATTGTTCTTCTTGATAGGGTGCGGTGTGTTTGTCGTGGGGCCTGCCTCCGCGGCGGGACCGTGGGCCGTGAGCACGCTCGACACGACGGTGCGGTTCGCGCTGTCCAAAGGCTTACCGACGGTCACCGCCGTCACCTCCACCGCTTCTTCATCGACATTCGTGGCCCCAACGCCCGAATCCGCGCTGCCGGACGCGATCTACCTTCCCGATTCGACTCGCCAGCCGGTGAAGTGGAGCTATGACGGCGCGTCGGCCGGCGACAACAAGGTCACGTTCAAGTACTCGTGCAAGTCGCCCGATCTGCATGCCGAGTCCACCTGGAGCGCCGCCAGGCTGCCCGGCCCGGTCGAGCACAAGCTCGCAATCACGAACGGCTCCGATCAAACGATCACCTTCTGCCCGACCCCGACGATCTCTCTCACCGTGCTCACTCCGCGGGGCCACGATCTGCGGAACTGGTGGGTCAATAAGGGCGCGGGATTCCCCCTGCCCGACGGGACCCACAACGGGCCCGTGAACGCCGGCTACGCCAGGACTCTGCTCTCCGGCCCCTACAGCAGCGACGAGCCGAACCGCGACGCCATCCCCTGGTTCGCGCTGCAGGACGACACGGCCGGCCGCGGTCTCTACGGCGGGATCGAGTTCAGCGGCTGGACCCAGATCGCCATTCGCGCGGCGGGCGGCGATACATCGATTGCCATGGGAAGCAGACTCAACGACGGCAAGACTAGACTGACCGTCGGCCCGAACGCCTCCTGCGAACTGCCGCCGGTCTTCGTGGGGGTCTATACCGGCGACGTCGATGACGGCTGCAACCGGCTCCACCGCTGGGTCGAGAAGCACCTCCGGCCACCGATGCCCCGGGGCGTCACTCCGGTTCTCGTCAACAACAGTTGGGGCAGCGGGATGGCGGTCGATGACGCGCTCGCGCGGCGGATGATCGACGACTGCGCCGATCTCGGAATGGAACTCTACCACGTCGATGCTGGCTGGTTCAAGGCCGTCGGCGACTGGCACGCGGACCCGGCCAAGTTCCCCAAGGGCCTCGAATCGATCGCGGACTACGCCCACTCCAAGGCGCTTCGCTTCGGACTCTGGATCGCCTGGACTCAGGGCGGCTCGCTCAAGGACTACCGCGCCGACACGCTCAGCGTCTTCAATCCGGCACAAAAGGACTGGTTCGGAAGCGATTATGATGAGAACTGGCGCAACGCGGAGTTCGCGGGCGCGACGGTCTGCCTCGCCTGCCGGCCCGCGCGCGACTGGGCGCTGAGTCAGCTCCGCCGCGTCGTCAAGGACTATAAGCTCGACCTGCTCGAACACGATCAGGACATGATTACCGGGGCCTGCAGCCGCACCGATCACGGGCACACCCCCGGCGACCCGGTCGATGTCTCGATGAAGGCCGCGGAGGGCTACTACTCCATCTACGAGCAGCTTCTCAAGGACAACCCCAATCTTCTGCTGGAGGACTGCCTCAACGGCGGCCGGCTCGTCGATTTCGGCGTGGCCGGGCGCGTCCACTATATCTGCGCAACCGACTACTACGACCCGATGTCGCTTCGCAGGGCCTTCTACGACGCCAGCTACCCGCTCCCGCCGAGCATGATCGAGGGCTACGTCGCCGACCACCCCGGCAAGACCATCGCCAACTTCAAATACATGCTCCGCAGCGGTACCATCGGCTGGTGCACGATCATGCTGGACACGACCCGCTGGACCCCGGAGCAGAAAGCCGCCGCAAAGCGCGAGTTCGCCTTGTACAAGCAGAAGCTGCGGCCGCTCATTGCCAACGGCGACATCTACCACGTGCTGCCTCATCCCGCCGACGATGGCTGGGATGGCGTGCAGTACTTTGATCCCAATACGGGCAACGGCGTCCTGTTCGCGTTCCGTGCCAGGTCCGAGCAGGACAAGTTCCCGGTCAAGCTCCGCGGGCTGGACCCCAAGCGCAGCTACAGACTCGCGCCGGAGGACGCCTCCGTGCCCGCCGCGGTGTACTCGGGCAAGGCCCTCATGGACAAAGGCCTGACCCTACACCTGCCCGAAACAGAGAGCTCCGATCTCGTCTTCATCGAGCAGGTTCGATAGGCTTCCGGCAGCACATGACCCCGGGTGGACATAACGCGGGTATGGTATAATGGTAATACACGGAGGCAATAGCAATGAGACTACTGAAACGCACATACTCGCTTCGGCCGGAGACGGTTGAGCGCTTGGAGCGTGCGGTCGCGCCGGGAAAGCGGAGCAGCCTCGTAGACCAGCTCGTCGATGACTGGCTTGACGAACAGGAGAGGGAAGCCCTCCGCGCGGATATTGCGGAGGAGTGCCGCGAGATGTGGGACGTGCATCTCGAGATGGAGAAGCAATACCATCCTCTTGAGGAGGAGGTAGCACGGAAGTATGGAGACTCCTAGGCGCGGGGATATTGTGCGTGTTCGATTCGATCCCACGGAAGGATCTGAGCAGGCCGGTGAGCGGCCGGCGATGGTGATCTCACCTGATGTGGCCAACGAGCAGAGCCCCGTCATTATCGTTGCCGGTATCACAAGCAAGAAGACGGAGCGAGTGTACCGCAGAGAGGCCTTGATCGAACCGCCCGAGGGTGGTCTGCGTATGCGTTCGAAGGTTCTTCTGTTACAGCTGAGAGCTGTGGACAAGGTCCGCATCACAGGCTACTATGGCGCGGTGGGTCCTGAGACTATGCGTAGAGTGGATGAGGCCCTTAAGGTCGCTGTGGGGCTCGCGCGCTACTAGATCTGACGCAACTTTCCCCCCTCCAAACGCGGCATGATTACCGGCGCCCCGTGTCATGCTGAACTCGTTTCAGCACCCAGGGCCGCGCTATCCTCCCGCGCGCCACTCCAGTATCCCCCCCGAGAAGCCGGGGCGGAGCCTGGCCTCGATCCGCAGCATCGTCGTCTCGACCTCGCCGAACTCCACGCGGTTGAACTCATCCTTGGCCAATCCGTACTCCGACGCGTCCCGCACGGGGCGCCACGCCGAGCCGTCCCAATACAGCACCCGCCACGACTCCGGCGGCCGGCAGTAACCGCCCGGCTCATCGTCGTACCAATACACCTCGCACCAGGTGAGCTTCCGCGGCTGATCATAGGTATACTGCACCCATTCCGTCGTCCCGCGATGGTTCCACCACGTGAAACGCTCTACCGACGTGTCGCTGGAGCTCTTAGGCAGGCGCTTGTCGTTCAAGGCCGATATGCTGTTGAACGTGAATGACGCGGTGGCGACGGGTACGGATTCCTCCCACACGACCGCATCCGCCCCGCTCCCGATCGTCGGAAACGCCGATATCCTCAGCCGCTGGCAGCCCATCGGTACCAGCGTGATCTCCTCCACGGGCTCCTCGGACTTCGCCGGACTCATCTGGACCTCGCCGACCAGCCCGTTCTGGGCCTGCCGCCACTGCGGAATCCGCCTGCCTTTGGCCTTGATCGATATCGGCGCGGCATCCGGCGCAAACGGCTGCGCGGCGAGCGGGCCTTTGGCAAACTCGACCTCAAACGATCCCGCCGGGTTCTTCGAATCGATCTCCAGCCCGTAGTTCCACGGCGTGGTCGGGAACACCTCATAGCCCGGCCACTTCTCCGAATCGCCGTATTTCTGCCACCGCTCGCCGATTGCCAGCGAATACGTCAGCGGCCCGCGCGACACCGAAACAGTATTCCTGTTCTTGGTCCACTCATGCACGCTCACCTTCATCGGCAGGTTCAGCTCAACACTGTCCCCATCCCGCCACGTCCGCCGAATCACAATCCACCCCTTTGCCGGACTGGGCGCCTTCACCGCCTTGCCATTTACCGCAACCGTCGGCCCCTCGCACCACCCCGGCACGCGCAGATAAAGCGGAAACTCCACAGCATTCGCCGCGCTCACAGCCAGGCTGATCGTTCCGTCAAACGGGTAATCGGTCTTCTCATCGACCTTGACCTTCACCCCATCGCCCACCTTCGCCGTGACCGCACACGGGCCATACATCACCGCCGCCAGCCCGTTGCCCTGCGTGGCCATCCACATATTCTCGGCGAAATACGGCCACCCGAACGCAACGTTGTGCTGGCAGCACCTGAACTGATAAGGGTTGTAGGACAGCATATCGCCCTTGTTCTGGATCAGGGGCGACTTGCTCGTGCGGTCGAGCTGCACCATATTCGGCGCGGTCACATAATGCAGGCCCTTGAGGTCGGGCGTCATCGACGCCGGCAGCGAGTTGAACGCGATATCCTCGCACCTGTCCGCCCACACCGGATCGCCGGTGATCGATTCCAGCAGCTCGTGGCTGTGCATCATCTCGACCATCGTGCACGTCTCCGCCCCCTGCCTGGGGCCGTCGTAGCCCTCCCGGCAGTTCTCGTCCGCCCCGAACAAACCGCCCGGAACCTGCCCGTAGCGCCGCCGAATCTCGTCATAGTTCCGCTCGGCCGCCTTCAGATACCGAACGTCCCTTGTCTGCACGTAGTACTGCCCCGGCTCGCGAAATCCCTGCCCCAGGTTCACCCCGTGCCAGTTGGGGATGCCGCCGGTCCAGTCCGCCGTGCGCTCGTGGATCACGCGTGCCGCGTCGAGCAACCACTTATCGCCCGTGCGGTTGTAGAGCCAGTAGATGCTGTCGAGGTTGTCGCCCGCGCGGATCTTCTGCCAGAACGGAGGCAGCAGCTTCTCCAGCGGCACCGTCATCTGCCACTTGAAATACGCCGACATCAGCGTCAACACCCGCTTGTCGCCGGTGGCCTCATAATACGACCTCAGCGCGTCCAGCATCGGCATATTAGGCCACAGGTCCATGGAGTCCAGGTTCGCCTGAGGCCCGAAGTACCCGTTCTTGCGCCGGCTCGATATCACCCCATCGATCCACTGCTTCGCCTCGGATATGACCCGCTTGTCATCGAGCACGTAGCCGAGATCGACAAACCCCTTCAGCCAATAGGGCACTTCCTCCCATGCGTGCTCACCCTCTCCGGCCGGGCTGACCCACGCGTTGCCTTCGATCTTGCAGAACTCGCTGAGTTCCGGCAGGTGTCCGGTGAACCCGTCCGCCATCAGCTCCAACTGCCGGCGGACCCAACCCTCCGGCCGGACGCTTCCAACAGGCAGCTTGATAAGCGGGCTCGGCAGCAGCGGGGCGCGATTGCCCGCGTAATACGCGTTCCCGCCCACGCTCTTCGGTTGACCGACAACGCTCACCGTGATCTTCTCCGTCGCGGCCGAAGCCGCGCACGCGATCAGGCACAGAACCGCCGCGAAGGGCAGGACTCTGACAAACAACGACGACGTCTCAGAACTCAGCAGCACCGGCGATGGCCTCCTAACTACCACATGGACTGACTTTGCCTTCCGCGCGCGCAGTGAATCATCCTCTGTCTTCCGATGGCTCAGCGGACTGCCTGGTAATTCTACCTGTTTTTGAACGAACCATGCACAGACCCCTTGCCAAACAGCCGACCTTGGGATAAAATGCGACAGTAAGCTTGCTTTTTGTGTCAGGAAAGAGGGGCCTAATGAGAAGATTATTGTTCTGCGCGTGCCTTGTCGCTGTGCTTGGATCGCTGTCTCTGCCTGCGTCTGCCCTATGGACCCCCGCCTGGTTCACCTACAGCGGTCACCAATACGCGCTCACTATGTCCCAGACCTCGTGGTGGGACAACGAGGCACAGGCGGTCTACTTCGGCGGCCACCTCGTTGCCGTCAACAGCGCCGCCGAGAACGAATGGCTGGCCCAGACGTTCGCCAACACCTACTGCACCGGATACGAAGGTAACGCCTCGGGCGCGCTCGTCCACATCGGCTATTACTTCAACTATGGCGACCAGCAGTGGGAGTGGATCAGCGGGGAACCGGTGACCTACACGAACCTGTATTCTGGATTCCCGCAAGGCGGCGATCTGGCCTACATGCACGTGGTTCCCCATGGCGACGCGTCGCACTCGTGGAACTGCAATCCGCCGCACACGTACGGACCCAACTACGCATACGGCGTGATGGAGCGCGTACCGGAGCCGTCGGGTCTGCTGGTGCTTCTTGCCAGTGTGCCGCTGATGGCCCGATTGCTGCGCAGAAAGCGCGCGTGACGAGCAGGTTCCGACATGGTATAATACAGGCAGGTATTCGGGAGGAACTGCATGACGAAGAAGTCTGCTCGCCGTGGTTTCACTCTGATAGAGCTGCTGGTGGTGATTGCCATAGTCGCCATCCTGGCCGCCATCCTCTTTCCGGTCTTTGTGTCGGCCAAGGAGCACGCCCGCACGTCAGCCTGCGCGAGTAATCTGCATCAGATAGGCTTGGCCTTCCAGGCCTATTGCGACGGTTACCACGACATGGTCCCCTTCGCCGCGGACGCCGAGGATCGGCACGATAACCCACCCAATGCCTCCATCCACTTCCCGTTTCCCTTCCCGTGGGATGATCACGTCATGGGCCCCTACTGCAAGGGCAAGAGGATCTGGCAGTGCCCGTCCGACAAGGGCTTCAAGTGGCTGCGAACCGACAGAGGCGGCACCAGGTACCATGATCCCGTCAAGAATTGCTACGACGAATGGGGCTCCAGCTACGCCTACAGAACGGCGATGGTCATCAAGAACTGGGACAGCAAATACACCGGGACCATCACAGCCGCCGATATACAACCGTGCAAAATGTCGCAGTTTCCCAGGGCTACCCGCGTCGTCGTTTTCTTCGACGCGCTCCAATACCGCGAGTCCACCCCGCCCGCCCCGGGTCAGTGGCAGGCGCAGTGGCACACGTTCAAGTATCCTACCATGGGCTGGAACTGCGCCTTCGCCGACGGCCATTCCGCGCTTATCACCAAGCAGAAGCTCTACCATCCGGGTGATAACCCCTGGAACCGCTGGCTGCTCTGCGACTGCTACATCCGCCCCGAATACCCGAACTGACGTGTCACCTTGAACCACCGCGTCACCCTGGACCACCGTGTCACACTGGACCACCGTGTCACACTGGACCACCGTGTCATCCTGAACTTGTTTCAGGACCCATCCCTTCGCCCGCTAGCCCTGAGTGCGAAGCGTATCGAAGGGCGGCTTGCGCGATTTGACGAGAGAGTTCCGTTCTGCTGCAGCAACTGCGGACGCCAGCGTCATCCTGAACTTGTTTCAGGACCCATCCCTTCGCCCGCTAGCCCTGAGTGCGAAGCGTATCGAAGGGCGGCTTGCGCGATTTGACGAGAGAGTTCCGTTCTGCTGGAGCGACTGCGGACGCCAGCGTCATCCTGAACTTGTTTCAGGACCCATCCCTTCGCCCGCTAGCCCTGAGTGCGAAGCGTATCGAAGGGCGGCTTGCGCGATTTGACGAGAGAGTTCCGTTCTGCTGGAGCGACTGCGGACGCCAGCGTCATCCTGAACTTGTTTCAGGACCCATCCCTTCGCCCGCTAGCCCTGAGTGCGAAGCGTATCGAAGGGCGGCTTGCGCGATTTGACGAAATCCCCCCTCTCCCGTTAGAATAAGACAGGCCAACACATCGGCCTACCGGCCGATCATTCGTTGGACGATAGCTAAGATCGCACCGGCGCGGCCCACGGGCCGCGCCGTCCTATTGGGGAGATGTTCGTCATGCAAGTCAAACCCGCCGAAACCAAAGCCGAGATGCTCGATTATCTGCGCCAGATGCACGAGATCCGCAACTTCGAGGACACCGTCTACAAGCTCCTGCGCGAGGGAACGATCAAGGGCGCCTCGCATCTCTACGCCGGCCAGGAAGCGGTCGCCATCGGGTCGATTGCGGTGCTGGAGGAGCGCGACGTGATCGCCTCCACCCACCGCGGCCACGGCCACTGCGGCGCCATGGGCGATAAGCACGCCTACGACGCGAGGAGGACCGCCAGGAGCACTGGAACCGCATGATGGCCGAGCTGATGGGCAAGGCCACCGGCTACTGCAAGGGCCGCGGCGGCTCCATGCACATCGCTGATGTCGAGAACGGCAACCTCGGCTCCACCGGCATCGTCGGCGGCAACATCCCCATCGGCACCGGCGCCGCGCTCGCCGAGAAGCTCAAGGGCACCGGCGCGGTCGTGCTCTGCTACTTCGGCGACGGCGCCACCAACACCGGCAGCTTCCACGAGGCGCTCAACATGGGCGCGACCCTGCTCTGCGGGCTGCCGATTGTCTACATCTGCGAAAACAACCTCTACGGCATGAGCGTGCCGTTCCACGATCAGCTCCAACCTCTGCGCGGGCCAGGCCTCGGCCATCACGGACATCGCCGACCGCGCCTCCGGCTACGGCATGCCCGGCGTGATCTGCGACGGCATGGACGTGCTCGCGGTCAAGCAGGCGGTGCAAGGCCGCCGTGGACAGGGCGCGCGCGGGCGATGGCCCGACCCTGATCGAGTGCAAGACCTACCGCTGGTACGGCCACTCCTCGTCCGACCAGCGCGTCTACCGCACCCGCGAGGAAGAAGCCGAATGGCACGAGCGCGACCCGATCACCGTGCTGCGCAAACAAGCTGCTCGAGGACGGCATCGCCACGCAGGCTGAGCTCGACGAGATCGCCGCCAAGGGCGCGCAAGACCATCGAAGATCGCGACCAAGTTCGCGCATCGACAGCCCGTTTCCCGACGTGAGCGAGCTGTTACAAGACGTTTACGTCCCGGTCGATAAGGCCAAGCTCGCCGCCGACATCAAGGCCGAGTCCGAGATCCGCCCGCAGCGTCGAAGTGATCGAGGCCGAGGTTCGCAAGATCGCCGGCGGCAGTACTTGCCCAAGCTCAAGGCGTCCGATATGAAGGCGCTCGAGGAGAAGTTCGGCATGCCGATCAAGACCTACGGCCAGGCGATTGTTGACGCGCAGCGCGAGGAGATGAAGCGCGACGAGAGCGTCATCATCATGGGCGAGGACGTCGGCCTCTACGGCGGCGCGTATGCCGCGACCAAGGGGCTTTACGACGAGTTCGGCCCCGCGCGCGTGATCGATACGGCCATCAGCGAGGCTGCGATAGTCGGCGCGGCGGGCGGCGCGGCGATGCGCGGCATTCGGCCCATCGCCGAGATCATGTATATCGACTTCCTCACGATCTCCAGCGACCAGCTGATCCACAACCTCGGCTACAATCGATACATGTTCGGCGGCAAGACCAAGGTCCCGGCGGTCGTGCGGACCGAGGGCGGCGTGGGGCGATGCATCGCCGCGCACCATTCCGAGAGTCCTGGAAGCGATGTTCCTGCACATTCCCGGCCTCTACATCGTGATGCCCTCGACGCCGTATGACGCCAAGGGGCTGCTCAAGGCCGCGATTCGCGACGATAACCCGGTGCTGTTCATCGAGCACAAGGTGATGTACTCCGGCGTGACCGGCCCGGTGCCGGATGACGACTACATCATCCCGCTGGGCGTCGCCGACATCAAGCGCCCCGGCAAGGACGCGACCATCGTCGCCTACTGCCGGATGCTGCACTTCGCGATGGCCGCCGCGGAGGAGCTGGCCAAGGAGGGGATCGACGTGGAGGTCATCGACCCGCGCACCCTGAACCCGCTCGACATCGACTGCATCGCCAAGTCGGTGCCGCAAGACCGGCCGGCTGATCACCGTCTCCGAGGGCTACCCCCGCTGCGGCGTCGGCGCCGAGATCGCACGGCAGTTCATGGAGTACCAGCTTCTCGGACGGCACCATGGGCTTCGACTACCTCGACGCCCAGCCCGTGCTGCTCAGCGGCAAAGACTGCCCGATCCCCATGACCGTGCCCCTCGAAGACGCCGGCGTCCCGCAGGTGGAGGATATTGTGGAGGCGGTCAAAGCAATCGTCTAGCACCAAGCCGTAGGTCCTGAGTAGCGAGGAACGAGCGTATCGAAGGGCCGGAGGCTACGGGGAGGCGCGGCCTACCCCTTCACTTGGGCGGAGGGTTGGGGTGAGGGCGCAACCTAACGCGTGAGCAACCAGCCGTCGGCTGATCTGTATCAAAACCACCCGCACTGGAGTATTGTAAATGGCTTGTTCACATGACGACGATCGCAACCACATTGTTCTCTTCCAAGGGGACAGCATAACCGACGCATTCAGAGACCGGGACAACCCCGACAGTATGGGGCGCGGTTACCCACTGCTTGTGTCGGCCTGGTTCGGGGCTCTTGTACCCGGAGAGCCGGGTCCGGTTTATTAACCGGGGGATCAGTGGCTCTCGAGTTGTCAATCTTCAGGCTCGATGGCAGGAGGACTGCCTGGACCTCAATCCGACCGTGGTGTCGATACTGATCGGCATCAACGACGCGACTTGGCGCTCCGACGCCGATCCCTCCACGCTCGCCGAGGAGTTCGAGGCGGCCTACAGGGACATCCTCACAAGAACGCGAGAGAACCTGGACGCCAGAATCGTGCTCATGGAGCCGTTTGTTCTGCCGTATCCGGAGGATCGCAAAACCTGGCGCGTGAACCTCGACCCCAAGATCAACCTGGTAAGGGAACTCGCCAGGGAGTTCGAGGCCGTGCTGATCCCGCTGGACGGGCTGTTCGCCCAGGCTTCCACCCGACGCGAACCATCCTACTGGTCCCCCGACGGAGTCCACCCAACCCCGGTCGGCCACGGACTAATAGCCCAAGCCTGGCTGGAGAACCGTCGCGGGACTGCTGTAGCGGCTCGCAGTCACAGTGTGTCATGCTGAACTTGTTTCAGCACCCAGTTCTAAGTGTTGAGTGTTAGGTGTTGAGTTGCCAGCCGCCGGTTCTGTGAGGGACCCGAGGAACGCGATGAACGTGTCACTAACCCCTGAGCTGGAGAAGCTGATCGATACGAAGGTCGCCAGCGGGATGTACCATTCGGCGAGCGAAGTCGTCAGAGACGCCCTGCGGCTGCTCATAGAGCGCGACGAGCTCCGCGAGCGCAGGTTGCAGGCGCTCAAATGCGACATTCAAGCCGGACTGGATCAGTTGGACAGCGGCGAGACGGTGCCGGGCGCCGACGCTTTCGATATGATCAGGCGACGGAGCGCCGAGAGGCGGGCGCAGGAGCAGTGAGCCGCTAATCTCATCATCTATCGAGCCGAGACACAGCCGATCGAGGTGGTTCGTATCCTGAGCGCCTACCGCGACATTCATGAACTGCTGGACTGACCCGCTCTGTGCCTGTCCCCAAAGCTGCCGGACTGCGCGGGCTCTTTCGGTTTCGGGATTTCCGTTCCGCCAAGCTCCACTCAAATCCCGAAACACCGGAGCCTTGATAAGAGAGTCGAGGCGGGTTGTGTCAGCGACCGGCTTACACGAACACCTCAGTGCACCCACAACGGATGCCAACGTCCTCAAATCGCAGAAGCGTGAGATGCCGTCTTATTCTGTCTGCGACCTCAAATGGCCGATTGTGGGTCTATATACCTGTGTGAGGGATCACAAGGCCCGGCAGCACGGCGCCTTCCTCTCCAACGAACGCGTTTGCCACTGAGACCACGAATGCTCCACCTGGACGAATGACACGATAGGCTTCTCTGACTGCCCTGATGATGTCAAAATAGGACGACTGGTAGGCGCGCAACGACAGATACAGATCCTGTGACGATTCGCCTATCGGCTCCAGCCTCTCCGCAGGGGCCACAAGAGCTTTGGCATGGGGTAACTTCGCTTGCGCCGCCTCAAGCGAGTGCGGCGCGATGTCCGACAAGGGTAGGTGAGGCAGAGCGTCAAGCAGCCCCTCTGTCTCCTTCCCATTGCCCACTCCGACGTTGATGATCTGGAGCTTCTCCAGCGGGCCAAGGCTCATCTGCGTGAGAATGCCGGTGAAGTTGTGCTTCCAGTCCCGGCATGACGCCCCTCGCATCATCATCATAAGTGTAGTCCGGGTACTTCTTGTCAAACGCCAGACCTGGTACATCGTGAACTAGGTCTCCTCCAAGTCGCTGTGCCCCGGCTCGGTATACGCCGAACGACAATACTGAACCAAGTCCTCCACCGACACGTCCCAATCGTAGGGAATGTCCTTCATATCCAGTCCCTTGCGCCTGAGTTCCTGAAGGATGAGGTCGCTGATTTGGGTGGATACGTAGAGCGAGCTGTGTGGCAGATGTGCGGCCCGGTGCATCTCAACAAACTGTGCGTTCACCGATTCAAGCTCATCGATCAACCCGCTTGGGAATCGCTCGACAGCGATGCCAGCCCAACGCAAAGCGGTCTCCCCCCGCCCCAGTATCTGAGGATTGGGGTCCAGCATCCCAATGTGCACACACCGGATCCCACTGTCTATGATCCTCTGTGCGCACGAGGTCTTGCCTGGTCCCCGCGCGGTGCACGGCTCAAGGGTTACAAACAGCTCGGCGTTGCTCAGATCGGCGTTACTATCGGCCGCCTTTGAGAGCGCGACAAACTCCGCGTGCCAGCCCGCCCCCGTCTCGCCTCTGTGAGCTGCAACTATGACCCGGCCCTCTCCGTCGGCGATCACCGCGCCGACGTGTGGGTGTATGCCCAGATCCTCGCCCACTGACTTTTTGGCCTCATCGATTGCATACCTCATCAGAGCGAGGCCTCTTTCCCGCTGGATCACCGTTGTTCACCTCTCTTCGTTTCGGTGCTTACGTCTTCCGGAATCTGAGGGTCGGATCAACGAGGCAACGCCGGTCCGCTGAGCCCCCAGCCTGCCCCATAGACCCCAAACATGTCAGTGGGCCCCGTTCTTGAAGACAGGATGATTGAACGTCGGCCCGTCATCTACCGCGAAGTAACCCTGCGGTTGGAGCGCGATAGCCACCAGCTTGCCGGCGAACTGCTTCCAGTGGTCGGCTGTCCGACGATCTCCCTTGAACAAATGAGCCGTTCGCTCATTGGTACACAAGTCTTCGGCAATCGCGTCAATGGCGGGATGTCCTACCCTAATGGCCCCGATCATGTAATGAACATTCGTGGGATCGGTGATCACCGCCCACAGGGCATCAGCATCAGCCGTCGCGGCGAGCTTGCGATAGGGATTGTAGTGCTTTGCGCTGGGAAGTATCATCTGTTGCCTCCTCTAGGACACCGCATGTAGGATATGTCCAATAATACAGGCTCAACACTTGCGTGTCAAGTGTTCTGTGCTTGTAGATGTATCGGGATTTGAGGGTTGGGCCAAGGGCCTAAGAGTTATCAGCGAAGTTGGACCCCAAACCCGGAACTCCCGATACTGCCGTGTGATTCAGGCAGCGGAACGCGCGGTGTCGGCGGCGATCTGCTCCATCAACTGGGTCTGGACCTCAAGCAACTTGGCGAAGACCTCTTGGTACTGGGGTTTGACGTCATCTACAGAGGCTGTCAGAGAATACAGACCTGCTGCGGGGATACCGAACTCGCTCGCCATCTTCTCGACGAGTTCCGGGCTAGGAGTCTTCTTGTCAGCCTCAACGGTTGACAGGTATGATTGCGTGATTCCGACTCGGGCAGCAAGATCGCCCTGCCGGATACCGGCCGCCGCCCTCAGCTTCTTTAGGGTTCTGCCAATGCTGGCCATAGAAAAACAAGCCTCTTGCCTGCATCAGTCCACGACTAGGGCTCAGGAGTGCTGGCCCGGGTCCCTGTGGAACAAACGCAGGAATTCCATAATGATGACTGCCAGCTCCGCAACCCACTTCGCAAACGTAGCGATACGCGTCGCTTTGCTCTTTTCCCCAACGGTCGCTTGATCAATTCTGCGGGCACGCAGCTTGATCTTCCTGAACAGCGCTCTCTCGCGTGCGTTCCTCGGCTCAGGTAGTTCGTCCACCAGAATAGCAAGCTGAGCCGCCTCACGTGCGATGTCCGACGTCCTCTTCTTTGCCATGTTCGCCTGCCTCGTCTCCATAATGTCATGCAGCAGACGGTGCCCAGACGGCACAAACCGCATGGGTAGGAAGGCCCGAGGCGACCGGCATTTGGGCTTCACGTTCGGTCGCAGCCAGACCTAGGGTGCACGACCATCACTCCCACACGGTCGCGAACCCGTCGGCAGACGCAGCCATACCTTGCCTTGTTCTGTCGCGCGCCCCTGCGTCCTGCCGAATCATAATCGCCGTCTACTGCTACATCACGAAGTAGGGCTGATCACAGCAGCCCTCTTGACAGTGAACGATGCACCTACAGGCGCGCCACGCCATGATTCCCATTCTCCTTTTGTGGCGACGGCGTCGGACCACACATTTGCTGAGTGCTCTCACGGGACCCGACGCCGAAACCAGTATATCGCACGCCTGGCCGCCTGTCAACCTTTTTTTTATCGCGCAGAGCAAGTTTCTTTGCTGAGCTCCGATCATTCAGGATCTCTCGGTGTATCGGGATCTGAGGGTCGGACCACGGGCCTCAGGTTTGTTCGGCCAGCAATTGCGTTGCTGGGCGTGTGTATCCGGCAACTCGGTTGCCCATCCGGCTCACCGACACGCCTGCGCGTCCTCACCGCCGCATCGCTCGTGCTCTCCACCGCGCCGTGAACAACATGTAACCGAAATACCACACCCCGTTACGGAACATATCCGCCGACTGTCGTCTAATAGTAGTGGACAGGCAAAGGAGCAGCCATGCAGCAGCACCTCCGGCATTCATCGATAAGCACTTGCCCTTCTCGGGGCTTCCGACTTTCGACTTTCGACTTTGGACTTTCGACTCGCTCCATGATCAAAACGCGCAAAACAGTTTCCGCCCACGCACGAATTGAGCGTGAAACTGTTTTGCATAAATCCGTTAAGTGCCGCGTGCAAAACCGTTCACTTCCGCGCCGGGCTTGACATTCCGGCCCCAGGCGCACTATGCTACTGCCAGGAGGTAAGCCACATGACTGGTTACTATAGTGCTCTGATTGCCCTCGGTGTGCTGCTCGCGGCGAGCGCCGCGTCGAGCGCACCGGCCCCCGCCCCCAAGGCGGAGGCTCCAGCCAAGCCGGACCCCGCGTCCAAGATTCCGGCCGAGATAGAGCTGATCAAGGACGTCGCCTACAGCCCGGACGGCAACAAGGCGCACGTGCTCGACATCATGCGACTCAAGAAGCTGCCCGCAGAGCCGATGCCGGTGCTGGTGTTTATCCACGGGGGCGGGTTCGTGGGCGGCGACAAGAACGCGGGGTATGGTCACCTCGTGCGGTTTGTGAAGCGCGGCTACTTGGGCGTGACCATCAACTACCGCTCCGCATACGAGAAGCACTTCCCCGCTCAGCTCCAGGACTGCAAGTGCGCTATCCGATTCCTGCGCGCGCACGCCAAGCAGTATAACCTCGATGCCGACCACATCGGCGTGTGGGGATCATCGGCGGGCGGCAATCTGGTCGCGATGCTCGGGGTAACCGGCGGCATAGGCGAGTTCGAGGGCGACGGCGGCTGGCAGGATCAGTCCAGCCGCGTCCAGGCGGTCGTGGAATACTACGGCATGACCGACTTCATGGCCATCAACGACCTCGTCAAGCAGGGCAAGGCGACGGAGAGGTTCATGAAGCAAGACGGCAAGACTTCGATCTCGCACTTGCTGGGCGTCAAGAAGTGGTGGAAGAACCCCGATCTCTGCCGCAAGGCCAGCCCGACCACCTACGCAACCAAGGACGACGCGCCGTTCTACATCTTCCACGGCGACCTCGACCCGCTCACCAACCACGAGCAGGGCGAGCTGCTTAACGACGCGGCTGAGGTCGGCCGGCGTGCAATCGGACTTCTATCTCGTCAAGGGCGGCAAGCACGGCTGGGGAACCCGCGCCGACGTTGACGAAAAGGTGGACGCGTTCCTCGACAAGTATCTGGCAAAGCCCTGATTCCGGCGTGTTTGCACAAGGATGAGCACGGGTACACCCTCCATACGCACAAACTGAAGCGGCGTATGGAGGCACATGATGAGAATGTTGATGAGGGTGAGCATGTCCACCGAGGACGGCAACAGACTGGTCAGAGAAGGCAAACTGAACGAGACCATTGAGTCTATCCTGGCCGAACAGAAGCCGGAGGCGGTCTATTTCATGGCGGAGCATGGCAGGAGAACCGCGCTGATATTCCTCGACATGCAGGAGAGCTCGGAAATCCCAAAGCTTGCCGAGCCCTGGTTCCTGGCCCTGGGCGCCGGCATTGAGATGAAGCCCGTGATGGCGCCCGAAGACCTCGCGAAGGCCGGTCCGGCGTTCGATTCAGCCATCAAGAAATACGGCTAGCCCGGATCGCGCCTGGTCCCACTTGGGCACAATGATAATGGTCAGTGCTGGGTGGGAGGGAGGCGCGCCGGATGGGCAAAGCGGTGAGGTGGTTGGGACGCGAGACGCGGGAGATACTTCCCGCGTTCGTGTACTTCTCGGTCGTGTTCAGCATTGTGATCGTGACCGACGCGCTCTACGTCCGGGGCTACCCCGTCCGCGGCGTCCACTTCGCCGAAGCGCTGATACTCGCGCTGATAGTCAGCAAAGCGATGCTTGTGGCGGACGCGCTGCCGTTCGTCGATGCCTTCCCGCGCCGGCCGCTGGCCTACAACACGGTCTTCAAGACCATCATCTACACCGTCGCCGCCGTGCTCATCTACCTCGCCGAGCGCACCGTCCGGCTGGCAATCGAATACGCCGGACGGCCCGGATTCGATGAGAGACTGGAGCACGGAGTCCCCTGGTCTCGCTTCTGGATGGTGATCATCTGGCTGCTGGCGGCGTTTCTTGTATTCGTATCCTACCGCGAGCTCGACCGCAGGCTCGGCGGCACGCTGCGGCGGATGTTCTTCGGCGGAGTTGACGAGCAGGCATAGCACACAGGAGGTCGTGAGGCAGGCGGCGGCCGGCGCGTGGCCGCCGCCTGCCTCTATTCGCGCCCGCTACGGCTTCGGCACGATCAGCTCCACGCCCGGGACCAGCGCCGCTGCCTTGTAGCCCTTCCAGGGTTCGAGCGTGGTCGTCGATGCGCCGCTGCCAGGGATGCTGACGTCGAAGTAGGTGTCCGTGGACGCGTTGTAGCCCCAGATTCTGTCGGCTATCCAGCCCGCCGCGATCGCGTCGGCAACGGATCGGGTCTTGGGATCGGCGGCGCTCGGGTTGTAGACCTGGCAGTCGGCCAGCTCCCGCGCGGTCTGGAACGGGTAACCGATCAGCCCGTAGGTATTGAGGTCGGCAGGGCTGGCCGTATACTGCAGCCTGATGCGGCGGTCGGTGGTGGCCGCGGAGCCGTTGAACTTGAACGTGCCCGCCGACGGCATGTAGAGCCAGTAGCCCTCGTCGGCATAGACGTTGCCGAACGGCCCGGGGTTCGTCGAGCTGTAGGCTGTCTCGCTTGCGGTCGCGCGGTCCCACCGCTTCAGGTAGCTGTTGATGGTAAGCCCGCGGAACACGATGTGCGGGAACTCCAGCGCCGGCTCGATCGGCAGCGAGATCAGGTTCCATCCCGCGCTCAGCGTCGGGCTGGTCACCTGCAGCGGCGCGGCAAGCTCCGGTACCGTCGACGAGGTCGTACCCCGCGCCCTTGAGGTTCGAGATGATCGTGGGCATGGCCGCGGCGGTGTTGGCGACGGTGCAGTGGCAGAGTATAATCGCGCCGTTGCTCGCGCCGGACGTTGCCCTGCTTATGATCTCCGACGTCGACGCGCCTTCGGCGTCGCCGGTCGCGGCGCTCCAGTAGACATGCTGGAATCCATCAGCGGCTGCGACATCCAGCACGTGCGAGTTCTTGTAGCCATAGGGGCACCTGAAGTATGGCCGGCTGAACTTGCCGCCCGCGTTGTAGATCAGGTCGTCGGTAGTGTCGAGCTCGCTGCGAATCTTGTCATCCGAAATGTAGCGAAGGTCCGGGTGATCGTAGGTATGGTTGCCGGTGAAGTGGCCGTCGGATGCGATCTGGGCGACCAGCGAGGTCTGAAGCTCGGTCACGACTCCCGTGATGAAGAAGTTGCAGTAGACGTTGTTGGACTTGAGCGTGGCAAGCAGGTCGGACCGGATGGCCGCGGTGCCCGCGTCGAATGTCAGCGCCATCTGCTTGCGCGATGTGTTGCCGCGGACGATCTCGCTGAAACTCCTGCCGGGCGTGAGGGCCTCGGCGATGTTGGAGTAGCTCGATTCGCGTGTCGCATCGAATGCCAGGACGCGGTAGTGGTAGAATCTGGCCGGGTAGACGTCCGGGTCGCTGTAGGTGTTGACGTCTGCCCCGACCTGCGCGATCTCCTCGAACAGGCCGTTGGGACCGACCGATCGCTCGATGCTGGATCCGAGTTCGTCGTCGGAACGGTCCGTCCAGGCCAGATCGATCCGGGTTCCCGTTACCGGCGTGGCCACAAGGTTGTCCGGGGTCTGAATGCCCGGCGTGACGACGTAGACCTGATTCGAATAGGCCGAGAATCCGCCGGCCTGGTAGGCGCGGACGCGGTAGTAGTAGATCCGGCCGGACTGCAGGCCGGAGTCGATGTATGATGTGGTTCCGGCGCCGACTGTTGCCAGCTTCGCAAACGCGCCTACGCTGCCCATGCGGCGCTCTACGACGAACCCGTATTCGTCCGAGGAGTTGTCGGTCCAGGACAGGCCTGCCTGTGTATCCGTCAGCAGGTCGGCCGATAGATCGCTGGGCGGTGTTGCGGTCGGGGGAGTGCCGCCGATGTTGGCGTAGACGATGCCGGCCGTCGAGCAGGCGACGACCCCTCCATTGGCCCCGATTGCCGGCGAAGCGTAGTTGGCGGCGGGAAGCAAATAATGCCACTTCTCGACGCCGGTCAGCGAGTCCAGCCCGCGGACGTAGCCGTCGTACGAGCCCACGACAACCGTGCCGTCGGCATTCAGCGCCACGGAAGCGCGGATGTCCGACTGGGTCTCGAATACCCACTTCTGGGTTCCGTCGGGGTTGACCGCATACAGTGTGCCGAAGTTGGAGCCAAGGTAGATAGTCCCGTCGTTTCCGATCGCGGGCGATGCAGTCGTGGAGGCGTTCACGAACCCGACCGGGACCGACCAGTTGACATATCCGCTCGACGCGTTGAGAGAGTACATGTTCCCGTCATAGGCTCCGATGTAGACGGTCGAGCCGTCCGGGCTGAGCGCGGCCGAACTGGTCATGCCGACGCCGAGCGAGCGCCCCCACTTGTACCCGCCGTTGGAGGTGTAGAGGGCCCGCACGTTAGAGCCGCCGCCGCAGTAGACGACGGAGCCGTCCGCGCTGAGGACCGGCGAAGTCATGTGCATATCGCCGGTGCTGTATCGCCACTTGCGGGTTCCGTTCGGGTTCATCGCATAGAGGTAACCATCGCGGCATCCTATATAGACCACGCCGTCCGGGCCGATGACCGCCGAGCTGGTCACGTCGCCGCCGACCGAATACGACCAGTTCTGAGTCCCGCCGGACGTGAATGAGTATATCTTGCCGTTGGCTCCTATGAAGATCGTGCTGCCGTCAGGCGTGATTGCGGGGGTCGAGCGCGTGGACGAGCTGAGTGACTTCGACCATTTGACGCTGCCGTCGGGATACAGCGCGTAGAGCGAGGTAGTGCCGCTGATGTAGATCGTGCCGTCCGGGCCGACGGAGGGAGACGAGTAGCCGTTTCCTGTGTGATAGCTCCAGGTGGGCAGCAGTGCCGCCGGGTCGTGATACTGGCTCAGTGCGCTGTGCCTGGCGTCGTGGCGCCACATCGGCCAGGGAGCGCTGACCAACTGCGTGACTACCTCCACCGTCAGTGGGGCCGATGTCGCCGTCAGGCCTGGATTCGTCTGACACCTTGCGGTGACCGTGACCGTCTTGGTGCCGGTGCTGGTCCACGTGTGAATGGCGGCGGTTGCGGTTGACCAGTCCGACGGGGACGATCCGTCTCCCCAGTCGAAGCTGTATTCGACCGCGTGGCCGCGGTTGCACGTCGCTCCCGAGGTCGAGTAGGCGTAGGGGATGTCCACGAGCGGGTTCGGCTCGCCGGCGGGCGTGCCGGGAGTCGAGACCGCCTCCGCGGGCGGCGTGATCACGTCGATGTCGCGCACCAGCACCAGAGGCAGATACGAACCGCCGTCGTAGTACAAGGAGCTGATTCCGGTGACGGCCACGACCTGCCACTCATCCGACAGGACGGTCCCGCTTGGGACGGTGCATCGTATGCTCAGCCCCGACCCGTCGTCGAGGGTGAATGTGGTCGCGTCGATCTGATCGAACTGTCCCCAGATTCGAACGAGCAGGCCGGCGCTGGCAAGCCCCCCGCTCAGCGCCTTGTTGTTCATGCCGAGCGGCTTGATGGCGTCATCGGGATCGAGCGGGCCGGACTGGTCCGCGGTGTCGGCCTGAATGTAACGCTCGCCGGTGGCGACGTCCGTCTTCATGTCGCCGGCGACGTCGGCGCGCTTGCCGACCGCCAGGCCAAATGAGGCGGCCTCGACGCGTATGCCCGCGCACCTGGAGTCCTCCTCGATGTAGAAAAACCCCGTGCCGGTATAGGTGACGACCTTGCCGTAGAGCGTGACTGGTTGGTCGTCCGCCAATTGCCTGGCGTCCGGTATCGTGATGCCGAATGCGGCGCCGGCCGACAGCACAAGAAGCAGTGCGAGGCCGAGAATCCCCATGATGCTTTCATAAGTCCCCCCAGATCGTGAATAGGTGGCAGCCTATACCGGCAGTATAGCATGACATGCCGCGGGCGTGGTTAGTTCTTTAGTGTTATATTGTAGTAATACTGGGGGCGCAGCGCGGTCGGCGGGCCGGCTGCGCTCAACATCCTGACAGGATGAAATCCAGCAGCTCGGAGAGACTACCGACGGCGAGTCCGACGCAGGTGTCCGCCGCGCCGTAGTACATCCACAGCTCATCGCCGCGGACCAGCGCGCCGCACGTGAAGACCACACCGGGCATGAGGCCCTTCTGCTCGAAGTCCGCATCCGGGGCGAATATCCAGTCGTTGGTGCGGGCGATGACTTTCGTGGGGTCGTCGATGTCCAGCAGCGCGAGTCCGAGCCTGTAGACGGACCTGCTGCCCATCGCCTTGGTGCCGTGGTAGATCACGAGCCAGCCGGCCTCGGTCTCGATCGGCGGGCAGCCCAACCCGATACGCTGGCTGTCCCAATACGGGCCTCCCCGCCGTCTCATCAGCAGTCCGGGCTGGCTCCACTGCGACAGCCCGTGCGGCGTGGAGGCATACCAGATGTCCTCATTGCCGCCCACCTCCGGGCGGTGCAGCATGAAGTGCCGTCCGCTGAAATCTCTGGGAAACACCGCCGCATCCTTGTTTCCGGGAATGAACGCCGGCCCGAGCCTCTCCACTTGCTCGAAATCGGACGTAGTCGCCAGCGCGATGGCCGGGCCCCATTCGGTGTAGGCGGTGTAGACGATGGCCCATTTGCCCTCCATCTTCGTCACGCGCGGGTCCTCGCAGCCCCATTCCTCGTAGGGATACTCGGGGTTGCCCGGTTCGAGGAGCGCCTTGTCGGCGATGCGCCAGCCGTCCACGCCATTGCGGCTCCTGGCGACGCGGATGTGGGATATGCCGTTCTTTGTCTCTACCCTCAGCAGTAGAACGACCTCTCCGTCCACCTCCGCCACGCCCGGGTTCAGGACTGCATTGGCCCCGCACGGCATATCGTCGGGAACCAGGATCGGCCCCGTGCCTTTCCGAATCAAGTGTTGGATATTCATGTCGGCACCTCCGTCACAACGCCCAGTCGCCTTAGCTTACCCATATCTCGACCCCGACTATCGGTACCGGGCCGGCTCAGTTCGACGTCCGGCCGCCCATCGCAGTGCGCCATCTGCGCGCAGCCGGTTGGGAAGCCGAAGCAGCCGGCAATGATCGAGGCGTGCCAGACAAGGTGACGGCCCGAAGCCTACGCTACGGGCCGCATACCAGCACTTCACTCGTGAGAAAGCTATCTTTTCTTCAGCCAGCCTGTCAGACCGACAACGCCGATCAGCAGCGCCATGAGCCCTGACGGCTCCGGCACGGCTGGTGTCTGAGCGTTGGCCCAGCTCGGCGTGTAGGTGTTGTCTCTGGCTATGTGGCTGGCCAGGCCCACCTCCGGGAGGTCGGTCTTGAACGAAAACGTCGCTGTCTGGCCGCTGGACATGGCAAACCCGAGCCACATAGCGTTGCCGGCGGTTTCGATCTCGGTCACGCCGGCGATGCTGGAACTGTAGGCGTAGTAGTGGCCCGAGTTGATGTCACCGACGCCAAGGCCGCCCGTATCGTCCACCAGCAGACCCGCGCTGAACTGGCGTAGCGCAGTCGCGGCCGAGTTCCCGTGGTGGAGGGTGAAGGTCCACAGCCATTCGCCGGGACCGGCGACCGTCCGGTCGATCGTGAGGGTGGTCAGGTCCACGTAGTTGTCGGGACTCAGCGGCCCCCAGGTTTCGGCCAGAACGGACGAGACGAGGAGCAGAGACAGTAATGCGACAATGCACAGCAACTTCAAAGACATCATCTTCTCTCCTGCGTGTTGCTTGCGCAGACTACTGCTCAAAAATCTGCTGCAACATCTTAGTGTTAGGTTGCTACACCCGCATATTACCCCACGATATGACGCGTGTCAAGTGGTCGGGTTAAAAAACCGGTAATATTACTCGGCTCTGCGGCGGGCGCTAACGTCAACGACGTGAACGCAGGGTGACGAGACAGTCACTCATTTGAGCGGGTATGTGCAGCGTCTCCGATCCGGCCGTCACACCCGTATGGCGAGGTCAGGGCTTGTCTTCGGATTTGAGCGTCGCCGGCCGTCTGATATGCCCGGGCAGGTTGGAGACGAGCTCGGTCGCGGCGCGGCTGCCGGGTTCTTTGATGTAGCGCGATGCAAATGCCGCCGCCGCTACGAAGACCGCGCTGGCGTAGAACGTGCACCGCAGGTCGGAGTGGATTCCAAGCGCGTGCAGCCAGCCGGGGAGGTGGCCGCCCAGAAACGGCATCGGGGCGGCGGGAATGACCACAAGCACCGAGTAGAGCGCAAGCTGCACCGACCGCCCCGCGCTCGGCGTGACCTTGTAGACCAGCGTGTTCAGCGCCACCGAGAACCCGCCGATCGTGAATCCGACCAGCAGGTTCACCGGCCCTACCACGGCATAGAACGCCAGCGGGCTTGTTACCCAGAACCACACCAGCGGCACGGGCGCCAGGGCCAGCGTGCATGCCGTCAGAACCGGTTTGCAGCCGTAGCGATCGACGATCCTGCCCCAGAACGGTGCGGACGCAAGCGCGGTCAGCGCCGCGGCGGAATTGACCAGCCCCAATCCAAGAAACGGGACCTTCAAATCGCGCAGGGTGTAGGTGGCGTAGAACGGCGCCGCGATCATCTGCATGCTCCACAGGGCGGCGTAGACCACCACGACGATGAGCGCGCGGTTCCGCAGCGTCTCCAGCATCATCGCCGGCAGGTTGCCGCACTGGGAGTGCCGCTCGGCCTTGACGTCCGACTGCGGCATGAAGAGCAGCGTGTTGATCAGCCCGAAGAGCATCCCGAACGCAAACAGCCAACTGAACGCGCCGATGCCCATCTTCTTGACGTAGTCGAGGAACCTGCCCTCGATGATCGCGAATATGGCGCCGATGATGCCGCCGTACATCATCATCTTGCCGAAGAACCCGCCGCGCCGCTCCTCCGGGATCAGGTCGCCTATCCAGCTCGAGCGGGCGTTGCCGGACACGTGCGCGAACACCGTGACCAGCGTGATCACGCCGATCAGCGCGCCGATTCTCGCACCCGCCGAGGCGCGCGCCATGGCGTAGGGAAGCACGATGATCAGCGCCCAGCACAATACGTTGGCAAACGCGGCCACGATGGTCATTCGGCGCCGGCTGACCCCGCGCTCGACGACGGCCGCCGAGATAAGCTGCGCGACCACCGCGAACATCGGGATCGTGCCCATCAGCCCGATCTGCAGGTCATTCGCGCCGAGCTTGAGGGCGTAGCCGACGATGAACATGCCGCCGGTCGATGCCGCGTACACCGAGAAGAGCATCGCCTGCGCATAAGACAGCCGAATGGCGCGCTCGATTTTGCGTGGTGAAAGCCGGTTTTCGGGCAAATCCGCACCCCCCGCACATTATACACGGATTGGGGGCAGGATTTACCTATAGAAGTTGCACAATATGCCGCTGTCGGTGTGGGTCATGGCGGCGGTCATGTCGGCGTTGGAGTAGTATTTGTTCTCGCCGGCGTAGGTGCCGGGGTCGTTGCAGATGATGTTGCTCGGGTCGTAGCCCCGCGCGACGATGTAGTGGCCGCCGGTGTAGGAGTAGCCGCGGTTCGAAAGATAGCCGGCTATGACGTGGACTAATACCGGCCGGCCCGCCGCGAGTTGGTCCTTGATCTGCTGGAGGGTGAAGGTGGACTTGGTCACGTTGGCCAGGCCGAAGGGCCAGCCGCGGGCGGCGTTACGGAGTTCGGTGAGGCTGGTGCCGGTCATGTCGTTGCCGCAGGTGTCGCGGCCAAGATAGGACCAGACGTTGACGATGTCCTGATAGGTCGGCGTCCGGCCGAGAATGCAGCACGAACACATCGAAAGCGATGCCGGGCCGCAGCTTCCGTGGCCGCCGTCGGGGCACTCCGGGCTGCTGAAGAACTGCTTCAGAAACGGCACAGCCAGGTTCAGCGACGCAGGCGGGCCGGTCGATGTCCCATATACCTCGATCTCGCCCACGAACAGCCAGTCGTGGTTCGGGCGGGAGTTCGTCTTGGTCAGCGTGACCGTTACGGACGTGACGCCGGTCGCCGAGCCGTAGTGCGTGGTCCATGCGCCCGTCGATGGCGCGCTCGCGGTGACGGAGGTCGTGCCGAAGGGCGTGGTCATCGAGTCGGCGGACCAGGTGTCGGCGTGAGGCGAGTCGCCGGGGTTGTACCGGATGGTGCTGATGTTGCAGCTCGATTGCAGGTCGATGGTCAGGGTCACGGTCATCGTTCTGCCGGCCTGGCTGTTCCGCCACCCGACGCAGCCGTCGTTGAGTCTGTTTTCCGGCGCGATGTAGCTTCGGCTGCCGTCGGTCACGTCGGAGGCGGACTCGCCCTCGTAGGGCAGGGCGCCGTCGCTGCCTGAGACCGTCACCGTGACTGGCTTGCCCAGCGCGAGGTTAGTGACGCTCAGGCACTCATCTGCTGACGCAACCCCGCAGCACGTGATGTACAGACATATACCAGCGAACCGAAGCCACATGCGATATCCTCCGCTACGGACTGAGCACATAGCCCAACCCCCTGGCCGTGTATGGCGAGTACGCGCCGTAGCCGGTCGCGTTCGCCGCGTAGTAGGGCACGAACTGGCAGCACAGCGCCGCCAGGGCCGTGCGATTGACCACCTTGAACATAACACTGTTGAGTCCGGCGTGCAGGGTCAGCGGTACGGGGCCGTCATCGCCGTATAGCACCGCCCGGCCGGATGGGCACATCGTCTGATCGTGGCGCAGGACCTGCGGGGTGGCGTTGGCCGGATCGTCGCCGTTCACCCAGACCCGGAGCCAGTCGTCGGAGCCGGCCGCCATGTAGACTGCCGTGCTATCGATCTCGGACCACAGGTAGATGTGGACGTAGATGGCAGAGTGCTCGCAGTCCGCGGCGCCGACCGCGCTGTCGAGGGCGAGTATGTCGAACGGGCTGCGGACACGCGTCCACGTCCTGCCGCCCACTACGTCGCCCTCCTTCGGTGTCGCCGCGTACCTCGTCAACGCCCGTCGCCGACTTGATGAAATCGACGTCGAGAAGCTCGTAGTCGTTGGAGTGGCTCGCGTCCCTGAACGGGCCGAGCACGAGCCAGTCCCGAACGTACCTATACTTGCCGGGAAATGGAAGCGGCTGATAGGCGGCGCCGGCATCGATCCAGTCGGCGCGCTCCGGTCTCATATACAACACGTTCCACCTTGCGATGCCGCGCACCCTTATCACGCTGTTGAGGGCGGGCCTGGGCAGCGACCCGCAGGCCACCATGATAGGCGTTGCGCTCCCATCGGAGATCTTGAAGTAGTTGCCCGCGAGGTAGGTCACTTTGCCCCACGTCTTGATGAAGAGCCCCTGGGCCTCGGTCTTCTCGGCGTCGCGGTTGTTCATCCCTAGCGCGTCCAGCGGGACGTAAGCGCCGGTCTTTGCAGGCGAGGTCGCGTCGATGTATTTCTCGCCGCCGAGCGTTGAGATCGTGCCGGTGACGCTGATCTCATCTCCGATGCCCAGGTCGTCTGAGGCGAGGCCGTCCTTGTGGATCATGATCCCGCTGGCGCGGTCGATGTCTTCGATGTAGGCGTAGTCCGCAGGGACGCCGCCGCCGACGGCGGTAACGCGTTTGGCGGTCAGCGTGCAGGTGGCGCCGTCGGGCTGCAGCTTTGCCCAGCTACACCGCCCCTGCGCATGCGACGGGCATGGCGCTGCGAGCACGCCGAGTACGATCACTATGCGGAGCAGTATGAGCCGGCACATGCCTGGGCGGTCCTCCAAATAGAGGTGTACCACGTCAGGCGGCCAAAGTCAACAGCGAGTTGTGCGGTTCCGTGCAAAATGATGTGAGGTTTTGCGAGGTCTGCTGTCCTCTATCGAATCGCCTTAGCCCGTCAGCGCCCGCGCGAGGGACTGCAGATGCTCGCTTGTAAGCGATAGATAGGCGGCTTGCGGCATGTCAACACCTTGAAGTAACGGTTCGAGTATACCACAGGCAGCGACGTGCGGCGCTGAGTTCGCACCACCCAGTAACGCATGTTGTAGCGCGCGGCGATGTCGATTCCGCGCTTGTCGGTCATCGAGTCATAGAGCCTGTCGAGGACGCCGTTGACGCGCTCGCCCGGCGGCTCGCCGCGAGTCACGTCGTAGCCCAGCGCGTGGATGCGCTCGGCCCAGGGTCGCGCGAACGGCCGGTGCCAGAGCAGCGCGGAACCGTCCTTCCAGGTCACGAACGCCGGCCGCTCGGAGATCCCGCGGAACTCGGCCCAGTTGGGGTTAGACGAGGAACGCGGCGTCGGAGGGGGTGTGCGTTCGTGCCCAGTCGCAGACCTGGCGCATCGATTGGGCGGGCGTTTCGAAGAGCGGGTGATCGAGCATGCCCGCGAGGCCGGTCGGGTGGAAGAGGACGAATGGCACGAGCGCAAGCACGCTTGAGGTGCGCAGGGAGGTCAGGCACACAGCCATCAGGGCGATCACACCGAAGGCGTACCAGAGGTCGGTGGCGCGGGCGGGCTGGAATATCAGCATAGAGGGTGACCCCACCGCCTCCGCCGCGCCCGCCGCAAGCGCCCATGCCACACCCACCGCCGCCCAGACCAGCATGTGAATCCTGAACCTGTCGAAGGAGCGGCGCGCCAATGCGGCCGCCAGTCCCACCACGGCCAGCAGTGCGGCGAACCTTGCGAACTTGATCGCCGGCCAGGTGCTTGGGAGGACGTGGTGGGGCACCCTCGAGCGAACCGCGGCGAGCCACACCTCGGACGAGACGCCGGCCTTGCCGACCGCGCCCAACGAGAGCACAATCGCGGGTGAGGCGAGCAGGGAGAACACCGCAAGCGGCGTGAGCCAACCGCGCCAGTCGCGCCTGTACCTGCCGATCGATCGCAAACGCCGCGAGGAAGTAAGTGAGCCCGTAGATCCCATAGAGGCTGTTGCAGTTGAACGCGGCGGCGAGCCAGATCGCCCACGCGATGGGCCTCCTGCGGTAGAACGCAGCCATCGCCATCAGCAGGAACGCAATCGCGACGCCGGTCTGCTCGAAGTAGGGCATCACGAGCGTCCCTCCGCCGATCAGTGGGATCGGGGCGCTTGCGAAGAACGCCATTGCCGCGATCATCGCGATCTTCGATCTCGGAGCCAGCGCAAGTGCGAGACTGCCCGCGGCGTAGATGACGAGTATTCGCTCTGCAATGAATAGCGCTAGCAGGAGCGGTTCCAGGGGCGCGATCCTGGTCAGCCACGCGACGACGCGCCACAGGCTGGAGGCGTAGTAGGGAAGCGTGGCGGCGAAGGGATCATTGGGGTAGGGGGCGCCGTTGAGCATCCGGACCAGCGGGATCTGCAGCGCCTGGTTGTGGAAGAAGACCCGATACCCCGTCACCAGCACCGACGCGCCCGCGAGCGCGACCGCCCAGCACAACGGTACCCGGCCGCCGCCTCGCTCTGACTTCCGACCTCCGACTTCTGACTTCATCCCGCGAAGGATTCCCACAATCCGGCGCGTAGTAACTGATTGTGACTGGAGGTTTTCGATGAAGGCATACATACTCTGCGATTATGAAGGCACTACGGGAACGGTGGCCTGGGACGATGAAGAAAACAGACTCGGGGCCGAGGCCATGGCCGGGGACGTCAATGCGACCATAGAGGGGCTGCGCCAGGGCGGGTTCACCGAGTTCGTGGTGCGGGACTACCACGGCGGCGGGCGCACGATCCGCCCCGCCGATATCGATCCCGAAGCGAGTCTCATTCGCGGCAGATCGACGCCGTATCCCTACGGGCTGAGCACGGATTTCGACGCTATGTGCTTCGTGGGCGCGCACTGCATGGCCGGCACCGCCGACGGCGTGATGGCGCACACGATGAACGGCGACATCTACGAGGTTCGCATCAACGGCAGGCCGATCGGCGAGGTGGGGGGGTTCGCGTATCTCGCGGGTCATTTCGACCTGCCGCTGATATTGGTCGCGGGCGATAAGGCCGTGTGCGAGGAGGCGAAGGACGTGATCGGGGACGTCGAGACCGCAGTGACCAAGATCGGCCTGACGCGTAACTGCGCCGAGGTGTTTCATCCCAAGGTCTCGCACGCTCGCATCACCGAGGGCGCCCTGCGGGCCGCGAATCGCCTCAAGGAGTTCAAGCCGACGAAGTGCGAACTGCCCTGCACGCTGGAGGTCACCTACCGCAACGCCGACTTCACCGACCGCGTGCTCGAAACCAGCGGCGGCCAGCGGGTCTCAGACCGCACCGTCCGCATAGTCGCCCACACCGCGCTGGAGGCGTTCCGGAGGTTCGAGAGAGGGTTTCAGTGAGAAGGTAGCTGACAGCTTTCAGCTATCAGCCGTCAGCCGCCGGGTCTTTTGGAACCGGCGGCTGTTTCTGATCGTCCTGAACGTACGGGCAGTTAGCAGAAGGCGACGTATGAAGCGCTGGTCGAAGGCAGCACTGATCGTGGTCCTGCCGGTGTTGGTACTGGCCCTGCTCTGGGCGTGGGTATGCTCATCGGCGGGTCCGGAGTACTTCCCCCCTCCGCCCGCAGTGGGCGATCGTGCGGTCGTCGAGCTGCGGTTTGCCAATCCGCGGTATTTGGTGCCTATCACGAACACCAGGATTGGCGACCTGGCGAATGGCTGTGGATGCACGTTTCGAAGACAGATGGCACTGCGGAAGACCCGCCGTCTGAGGTCTGCAAGGTTTCACTCAAGCACCAAGGCCGGCAGTGAGACAGGCAGACCAGGCTATGACCCCGCGTTCACGACTGACTCCGCCCAGGTAAAGACCCTCTCCGCGAGGTGGAGCGCTTCCTCATACTCGTCTTCGTCCACCGGCTCAGTCTCTCCCGGATACCTGGTCACGACCGCGTAGGGATTCAGTTCCACGGAATCCGCCAGATCGGGCGGAACGACCAGCCGGGGCATCAGCAGCGTCAGTAGGGTCTGAAGATCGTGCGTGAAAGGAGGATTCACGCCGAGGTGGAGCAGCACGGCCTTGAGGCTCTTCTCCGCAGCCTGCTGAGCATGGAAGCACAGGTGCTCGTAGAGGCCGCCGGGCGGCAATCCGGCGCGAGCCAGGGCAAGATCGGCGCCGGCGTTATCGAGCCATCTTGCGGGAGCGTCCGCTCTCGACTTGTCAGGCTGCATAGAGCTCCCTGCCATCCTTGAGGGCCTCCTTGTAGACGAGCGCGGGCGAGTCGGCGTAGCGGTCGAGGTCTTCGGTCGTTGCCACCACCACATCGACCGGCAGGCCGAAGCCGAGAAGGTGGCGGTAGATGGTCTGCGCAGTTCTACGGCGGTGCGAGCCCTCCGGCACGACGACGAGCACGTCGATGTCGCTGTGCAGCCCAGCGTCACCACGCGCTGCCGAGCCGAACAGGATGATCCTGATCGGGTGTACGGCTTCCACTATTCGTCTGACCAGGTCTCGCGTCTGCTCATCTGTTGCTTGCATTGCCGACCTCACTTCCTCCCACACCGCGCCTTGATAGCCTCGAGGATTATGCCTACCGCGTCGTCGTTCGTGAAGTTGTCCATCCAGATCGTGAGGTCGTAGATGGCGGACTCGACTCGCTCCTTGCCGAAGACGCTCTCGGCGAAGTGCTGCCGCTCGCGGTCGGAGTCGCGCAGTTTGGCTATGGCGGCGTCGCGAGTCATCTCCTCGTAGCGCATCATGTTCTCGATGCGGCGCTCGTCGGAGGCGTCGATGCGGACGCTGAGCACGTCGGGCAGGATGAAGTTCGCGCCCCTGCCGAGTATGATCGCGTCGCCGAGCTTGGCAATCGTCTTCACCGCCCGCGCAAGATGCCTGGGGTAGATGAACCCGCCCCGTTCCTGGTCGCCGAACATGCCGCGCGCGAAAAGCTCGATCTCGGACATCGTGTGCTCGTCGAACTCATGCGCCACTTTCCGCGAGACATGCGCGTTCTCGGCGATTGCGTTGACGAGTTCCTTGTCCCAGAGGCTCCAGCCAAGCTCATCGGCCAACTTCTGCGCGATTATGCGAGCGCCACTGCCCATCCGCCGGGAGATCGTCACAACCGAGTGATCGCACGGCAGTCCCTTCTCGCTTTCTCTGCGCCGCGCCAGTTCCGACCTGCTCATCTGTTCGCTGACCATCTGCTCGATATATCTCGGCATCGCAGTTCACCGCCTTTCGCCTGGTTGTATTATACTCCAAGAGAAACGGAAACTGGTTTGCGTTTTTCTTGGAGGGCACGGCCGAGGACTCGGAATGTAGGAGACATGGGGTGTAGGAAGGCAGGCTCGTGGTAACGAACACCAAAGAATGGGGATTGTCCCAATCCCCATTCTTCAGTCTGGAGGTGGGTCGCTTGGGTTACAGAATCGTTGTCGATAGGGTGAAGTGCCAGGGGATTGCCGCGTGCGTGAGCGCGGCGCCGGATGTCTTCGAGATAGACAAGGAGGGCAAGGCAATCGTGATCGATGCCGAAGGCGCGGACGACGAAACCATCGTCGCTGCCGCGGAAGCCTGCCCCCTCGAAGCGATCTCCGTGTTCGACGAGGAAGGCGGACAAGTCTACCCGTAGGGAGATTGCATATTGATTATTGAATATTGAATATTGGCGCCATGGCCTCGTGCCGGCCACGGGCAATATTCAATATTCAATATACAATACTCAGTGGATCAGGCTGCCTTCTTGAGCGGGGGCTGGTCCTCGCCAAGCAGTTCGGCGGCGGTGACGCCCATGTCCCGGCAAGCCCTGTCGAGCATGTCGCGGTAGCTGACGGCCTCGGCGGGATACTTGGCGATGCCGACCCGCGCGGTGGCGCCGATCTTGGTGGTCTTGCGGCCGGACTCGATCTCGATGCCGCTGATGATCTCGCTGATGCGCTCGGCTACTACCGACGCGTGGCTCGCTGTGTGCGGCAGGATCAGCCCGAAACTGGTCCGGCCGAACCTGGTGAGCACGTCCATCTTGCGCACCCCCGCCCTGATGGCCTGAGCCGCGCTGTAGAGCACGTCGTCGATCCGAACCACCCTCAGGTATCTGTCAACGTCGTCCGGCAGGCAGATATCGATCAGCATCAGTGCGAGCTTGCACCTGGCCCTGCACGCGCGGCTGACTTCCTCTTCGAGGCGCTGCTCGAGGTAACGGCGGCTGTAGATGCCGGTGGCTGAGTCGATTACGCTGTCGGAGTCGAACGACCCGTCGGCCGATCGCGGCCGGGCCGCGACCAGCGCCCGCTGCATCTGGGTGTCGCGAATCTCCTCGGTTGCGAGTATCTTCTTGCAGCTTCTTGGTGCCGTTGCGCAGGATGTGGGAGACGTAGTTGCAGCTTATGCCGAGCTGCTTGGCGATCTCGGTCTGGTTGTGGCCCTTGTAGTAGTGCTCGGAGATGACCTGCTGCTCGATGTCCTTGAGGCGCTGCATGGCGGCTTCGAGCACGATCTTGTCCTCCAGCGGAAGCTGGAAGGTGACCATCTTCTCGTCGCTGATCTTCTCGGTGTCGCGCTGGCTGGGCGAATCGTCCTTGTCGCCGTCGAGCGAGCCGACCTTGAAGACTTCCCTGGTCGTCAGCAGTTCGACGACGGTCTTCTCGGGCATCTGCATCACTTCGCCGATCTCTTTTTCGGTCGGCTGCCTGCCCAGCTTCTGACCGAGCGACTCGATGACGCGCGTCATGCGCTGGTTGAGTTCCTGCAGCCAGGCCGGCTCCTTGATGATCTTGCCCTTGTCGCGCAGATAGTGCTTTATCTGGCCGATGATGAAGTGGGTGGCGTAGGTGGAGAACTTGACGCCCTTGGAGGCGTCGTATTTGTCCACCGACGCGATCAGCCCTATGTAGCCCTCCTGAATGAGGTCCTCCAGCGGCTCGCACGCGCCAACGAACCTGCGGCCGATGCTCTCGACCAGGTTGCGTATACTGCAGGACTATCTCATCCCTGATCCTTTCGGATCCTGCGGTCGCCGGCGTATGTCGGCCAGGCGGTCCTGAATTCATCCTCTTCGCGTGAGCTTCCTAATGCACTGTCCTCATGCAGGCTGTGTTAGTCCTGGTCTCGGTGAACCGATTCCACGTGATACTCAACGTAACCTTAGTTACTGCTGACCAACTTGAATATCGGCGCCATGATCGATACTGCGATGAACCCGACAATGCCGCCCATCATGACGATCAGGCACGGCTCGATGAGCGAAGTGAGCGCCTTGACGGCGTTCTCGACCTCCGGAGTCGTAGAAATCGGACACCTTGGCAAGCATCTCGGAAAGCCGGCCGGTCTCCTCGCCGATGTCGATCATGTGGGTGACCATCCCCGGGAACAGGTTGCTCTGCGCGAGCGGGGCGCTGATCTTCTGTCCCTCCCGGATGGCGTTGCGCGCGCTTTCGATGGCGTGCGCGATGACTCTGTTGCCGGAGGTCTCGCCGACTATCTCCAGCGACCGCATCATCGGCACGCCGCTGGCGATCAGCGTTGCGAACGTGCGCGAGAACCGCGAGATGGCCATCTTCTGCACCAGTTCTCCGACAACCGGAACCTTGAGCTTGAGCATGTCGATCTGCCACGCGCCCGATCTCAGTCTTGCTGTAGTACCTTGTAGGCCACAAACCCGCCGATGCCGCCAAGCAGACCGACATACCAGTAGTGCTGCATGACCGCGCTGATGCCGAACAGCAGCCTCGTGGCGCCGGGCATCTCGCACGTTCATCTGAGTCGAATATCTCCTTGAACTTCGGCAGAACGAACAGCATCAGCGCCATCACCATCACCACCGCGAACGATCAGCACCAGGATCGGGTAGATCATCGCGCCCTTGATCTTGGCCCTGATCTCCTGCTCGCTTTCGAGGAACGCCGCGAGCCGGTCGAGTATCTTGTCGAGAATACCGCCGGTCTCCGCCGCCTTGACCATGTTCACGTAGAGCCGCGAGAACACGTTCGGGTGCTTGCTGAACGCGTCGGTGAGGCTCAGGCCGCCCTTGACGTCCTTCTTGCACTGCGGCGATGACGGGCTTGAGCGCGGGGTCCTTGGTCTGGCCTTCGAGAATGTCCAGGCAGCGCACGATTGCCACGCCCGCGTCGATCATGGTCGCGAACTGCCGGCTGAAGATGACCATAGCTTCGAGCTTGACCTTCTTGCGACGAGGTCGTCTTGCCGGCCGTCTTGGCCGACGCGGACTTGTCCTCCGTCACGTTCATGACGTGGTAGCGCTGCTCGTGCAGCTTGGCCAGCACCAGCTGCTCGTTCTCGGCTTCTATCTTGCCCTTGACGGTCTTGCCGTTGGGATCGAGCGCTGTATAGACATAAGCTTGACATTTGTTACTAACCTCCCTGACGTCAGGTGACCTTGATGCATTCAGATCCGGACCCTGAATCAGTTCAGGGTGACACGTTCTAGCCTCCCTGGAGGAACCGCTTGTAGTTCTCCCTGTCGATTGCGCGGGCAAGCGCTTCTTCGTTGGTGATCTTGCCGGTCCGGTAGAGATCGGCCAGCACCTTGTCCATGGTCTGCATGCCGAACTGCGCGCCGGTCTCCAGGGCGCTGTAGATCTGATAGGTCTTGCCCTCGCGGATAAGGTTCCGAATGGCGGAGGTCGCTATCATTATCTCGATCGCCGCCACGCGTCCCCCGCCCATCCTCGGGCAGAGCTGCTGGGCGACGACGGCTTCGAGAGTGTTGGACAGCTGCACCTTGATCTGATCCTGCTGGTGCGGCGGGAAGACGTCGATGACGCGGTCCATGGTCTGCGGGGCGTTGCGCGTGTGAAGCGTGCCGAAGACCAGGTGGCCGGTTTCCGCGAGCGTGAGCGCCGCCGCGATTGTTTCGAGGTCGCGCATCTCGCCGACCAGGATCACGTCCGGGTCCTCGCGCAGGACGGCGCGGAGCGCGTTCTCGAACGAGTCCGTGTCGGTGTTGAGCTCGCGCTGGTTGATCATGGCCCGCTTGTGCCGGTGGAGGTACTCGATCGGGTCCTCGATGGTCATGATGTGCACGGGCCGCTCGGAGTTGATGGTGTCGATCATGCACGCGATGGTCGTGGACTTGCCGCTGCCGGTGGGGCCGGTGACGAGTATCAGCCCGCTGTGCTTGCGGGTCAGACTCGCGCACCACCCGAGGCAGGCCAAGCTGCTCGAAGGTCGGGATTCGGTCCGGAATCGCTCGCAGGGCAGCCCCGCACGCTGCCGCGCTGGCGATAGACGTTGACCCGGAACCGTCCCACGCCCGCGACGCCGTAGGAGAAGTCCAGCTCGCGCGTCTTCTCGAACCACTGCACCTGGTCGGTGGTCAGGATGTCGTAGATCAGCCGCTGGGTGTCGTTCGGCGCGAGCGGCGGTATAGTCGAGGTGCCGCAGCGACCCGTCAACGCGCACCACCGGCGGCAGGCCGACGGTCAGATGCAGGTCGGACGAGCCTCTCTCGCACGCGTCCCGCAGCAGGTCGTCGAGGTGAGTAGCCGTTATCTCCCTGGCGTTGGCCTCGGCGGTATAGTCTTCAGCCAGTTCGTCCACCGGCTATTCTGCATGTCTGCCTCCTGCAGGGAGTTGAAAGTTCAAAGTTGAAAGTCGAAGGTCCAGACTTCGGTCTCCAATCGTAACTCGTAATTCGTAACTCGTAACCGGGTCTATCCCGCGTAGATGACTCGCAGGCACTCCTCCAGCGTCGTCTGACCCAGCAGGATCTTGGCGACGGCGTCATCCTTGAGCGTCTTCATGCCCGCGTCGATGGCGGCCTCGCTCAGAACGTGCGACGAGGACTTCTGCAACACCAGGTCGCGCACCCTGTCATTGATCAAGCATCAGCTCGTAGACGCCGAGCCTGCCCTTGTAGCCCGCTGCCTCGGCAGTAGTCGCAGCCGCGGCCTCGATAGAACGTCACCTTGGCGTCGCCGTCAACCTCGATACCGAGCCGTCCGACGGCGTCGCGCGGCGGCGTATACTGCTCCTTGCACTTCGGGCACACAACGCGCACCAGCCTCTGCGCCAGCACGCCGATCACGCTCGAAGCGATCAGGAACGGCTCGATGCCCATGTCGACCATTCGGGTCATGGCGCCCGGCGCGTCGTTGGTGTGCAGCGTCGAAAGCACCAGGTGGCCGGTCAGGGCCGCCTCGGTCGCTATGAGTCGCGGTCTCGGCATCTCGGATCTCACCGACCATCGCGATGTCCGGGTCCTGGCGGAGCATGGTCCTCAGACCCGCCGGGAACGTCAGGCCCGCGCGGTTGTTGATCTGCACCTGCGTCAGGCCCTCGAGTTCGTATTCGACCGGGTCCTCGATTGTGAGAATGTTCTTCTCGCCCGAATTGAGCTTAGACAGCACCGAATACAGCGTCGTCGATTTGCCGCTGCCGGTCGGGCCGGTCACCAGTATGATCCCGTAGGTTCGGGAGATCAGCCCCTCGAACTTCTCCATCGTCTCCGGCAGCATGCCGAGCTTGTGAAGCCCGACCGAGACCGAGCTCTTGTCCAGAATCCTCAGAACGATCTTCTCGCCGTAGACCGAAGGCAGCGTCGAGACGCGGAAGTCGAACTGCCTGCCGTCGATGACCGCGCCGATCCTGCCGTCCTGCGGCGAGCGCTTGGTCGCGATGTCCATCTCGGCCATGATCTTGAAGCGCGAGATCAGCGAGGCCTGCACCTTCTTGGGGACGCGCATTATCTCCTGAAGGATGCCGTCAACTCTGAGCCTCACGCGGACGAACTCCTTGGCCGGCTCGATGTGGATGTCGCTGCCGCCGTCGTTGATGCCGCGCGATATTATCAGGTTTGCAAGCTTGATGACCGGAGCTTCTTCGCTGAGTTCGCGAAGCTGCTCGATCGATATGTCTTCGTCGTCGTCGCCGGACTCGCTGCCGAAGTCGATCTCTCCGGTATCGAACTCCTTGATGACGCTGTCGACCTGCTCGCCGACGTTGATCTGCCTGCGATAGAGCCTTGCAGATCGCGTTGATGATGTCCTCTTCGGACGCGATCGCCGGCTCAACGTCAATGCCCGTCATCATCCGCACTTCGTCGATGGCGAAGATGTCGAGCGGGTTCTTCATGGCAAGGGTGAGCTTGCCGTTCTTCCTGGCTATGGGCAGGACCTTGAGCTTGCGGGCGACGTTCTCCGGAACGAGCTTGACGAGCGCCGCGTCGATCTCCACCTCGCCGACGTCTATGAACTGCACGCCCCACTGCTCGGCCAGACCTCGAATCCGGTCCTTCTCGGTGATGAAGCCCATGCTCGACCAGCACGTCACCGAGAGACTCCTGCCGCTTCAGCAGCTTCTGCTTCTCGATTGCCTGGTTGAGCTGATCGCGGTTGATCAGTCCAAGCCTCAGAAAAACCTCTCCAATTGCCTCAGTCTTCTGCATAGTCCCAGCGATCGAGAATGACAGTAAAAAGGGAGGTGCGAGTCCTGGCGCCTCCCTATTCGATTTATCGGTATGGCGAGCGTCCGGCTTCAGGCTGAACAAGGCCTGGGTTACTGTTGCCCCGCCGGCTTTTGACCGGCGGGGCAACCACCAGGCGTGTGCTTTGATCGCTCGCCCTGGCTACTAGTCGTTGACAATCGACGCGGTGATGAAGATCACCACCTCCGAGTGGTCCTTGGTCTTGTGCGTATGTCTGAACAGGTTGCCGAGAATGGGCAGATCGCCGAGCAAGGGAACCTTGGACATCTCGGTGATGTCCTGATCGTTGATCAGACCGCCGATTATGATCGTCGCGCCGTCTCTGACGCGGACCACGTGGTCGGTATAGCGCCGAGTGATCGTCGGCAAGGTCAAGGCGCCCACGCCGTTGACCACGGTCTGGTCGAGCTTGACTACGCTGACCTCCGGATGGAGGTTGAGAGTGATGTAGCCGTCACCGCTGACGTTGCCTACAACCGAAAGCTGGACGCCCACGTTGGCCGTGTCGGTCTGGACGTTGGCCCCCTGAGCTGTCTGCTGAACCATAACCAGGTAGCGAATCTGGTCTCCTACGAAGAACTGCCCCGGTTTGCCTTCGAGACAGTACCATGCTGGGAGCTGCCAGGAGCTTGCCGTCACCGCTGGTGATCAGCGCATCCAGCTTGGCAACCACGTTCCAGGGCTGGCGGATCCACTGGCTGTTCTCCCGCTTGACGTTGTGTGTGTTCGAGTTCACGGTGGCGGTGGGATCCTGATTTGTCGTGGTCACCGGCACGAAGTCGGTGAACGCCTCGTTGAACGAGATGTCTGACCAACTCCAGTTGAACCCGAGCTTCTTCTCGCCGGACTCGGTCAGGCTGGTGATCTTGGCCTCGATCCTGATCTGCGGAGACTTGACGTCGAGGGCGTCCATGAGCGTCCTGGCCTTGTTGACATCGCCCTTGCGGCCGGTTATGACCAGCGTGCGGGAGAGGTTGTTGACCATGGCCGCGTTCATCGTGGTTGCTTCCATGCCCGCGCCGCTGCCGGCGCCGGTGGACCCCGCAGTCCCTTCGGCCGCCGCGGTGGGGGCCGCGCTCTGGCCGGCGTCGGCGTCGGTGATGCCCAGGCCTTCGACATAGATGGCGGGCACGAGCTGCCGGATCGTCTTGGCAAGCAGGTCGGGATCGACATACTTGACCTTGTAGGTCGCGAAGTCGGTCTCGCCGGGAAGGTCGAACTGCGCGGCCGTGTCCAGCGCTTTCTGCACATCGGCGGCCTTGCCGACGATGATGAGCGTGTGCGAGAAAGCGTTCTTCTCAGTATCGAACGGGCGGTCCGTCTTCTCTCCGCTCAGCAGGCTCACCGGCACGATCTTCTGGCCCTGCCCCGCGGAGACCGGAGCCGTCTCGGCCATTGGTGCGAGCGTAACGTTCACGCCCAGCACGAGCGACATCACCGTGTTGGCCAGCTCCTGGGTGTTGACGTACTTGACCTCGTATACGCTGACCTTGCGGTCCTCGGCCTGGCCCTTCATCGCGTCCTCTACCTGTGCGATGAACCCCATCGCGGCGCCGATCCTATCCTCGGGGCCCACGATAGCGATCATGTCCGACGACGGGGAGTCGGTCGCGGTCGAAGACGCCAGCGACTCGATGCCTCTCTTGGCGTTGACGTTCATGCTGCCCTGAGCGTTGGAGTTGGTCTGGCCGGCCGCGGCGCCGGCGGCATTCACGGTCGCGTTGCCGGAGGCGTTCTTGTTCGCGCCGTTCTCATTGCCCTTCGCATTGGCGTCAGCCTGTCCGGTGGCGGCGACATTGGCCTGCCCCTGTGAGTTGATGTTGGCCTGGCCGGAGGCATCGGACTTGGTCTTGCCCTGCTCGAACGTCTGCTCGTGCTTTCTGGCCCTGCCGCCCCGCACGCTGATCTTGCTCGCGCGAATCTGCGGACACTGGGCCTTGAGCATCTCCAGGACGTCATCGGCGTTGGCGTAGGCCAGCGTTATGATCTCCACCTTCGCGTTGGTAAGGCCGCCGACCGTCTCGGCGGAGCCGACGAGATAGGTGTGCTGGTCCTTGACGTAGGTGTAGCCGCTGAGCTGAGTAATATAGTCCAGGGCCTCCTCGACCGTGACGCCCTCGAGTGTGACGGTGATCTTGCCGGTCACGTCGCTGCCGACCACGATATTCTCGCCGCTCTGGACGGCCAGCGCCTTGAGAACGTCGTCGATATCGGCGGCCAGGAAGTTGAGCGAGATCGCCTTTCCCGCGCCGAGTGACGCCGGAGTCGCCGGGGCTTCTGTCACATGAACCGGCGCCGCCGGAGCTTTCGCCACTCTGACGGGCGCCGCCATGGGCTCGATCCGGGCGACGACGGTTGTCTTTACTGCCGGCTGAGCGGGCTTGACCGATACCACCGGCGCCGGAACGGGCCTAACCGTCACTACAGGAACGGGATCGGGTCTGGCTGACACCGCGGGCGCCGGAGCCGGCTTGGCCGTCACCGCGGGCGCCTCGACGGGCTCGGCGGTATCGGAGCCCTGGGACTGCATCTGCTCGGCGGGCGGCACGGGCGTGAAGTCGCCGGCGACCGCCGGTCCGGTCGCACCAGAGTCGGCAGGCTGCTTGTCGGCGGTCTTGGCCGGGCTCACGCCGTACTTCCAGACGGTGATCTCGACCCGGGTCTTGGAGTCGTTCCACTGTGTAGAGTAGTCAAGATGGGCCGTGGTGTTGAGCACGACGCGGGTCAGCGGAGGCTCCTCCGTATACCGCGAATACCTGATGTTGTAGATCCTGCCGCTTCTTATGCCTACGAGACGGCCTTTGGTCAGCAGATGGCCGGCGAACTGGAACCCCAGGTAGTTGCCTTTCGCGGACGAAAGCACCGACATCTTCAGCGGGCCGCTGCCATCGACCGTGATGACGACGCGGTCTGATTTGTTGACCACGTTGACGCCGGTGACGTCAGAGGCCAGCGCCGCGCCGGCGATCAGACCGACCAGCACAAGGCCGATGATGCACGCTCGCCAGCAGAGCCTGTTTTGGGAGCGGGCGGCGAGGGTGTTAGCTTGCATTTCGAACTCCTCCTAATTTCAAGTGAATCCGACGATTCTCACAGGCCAACACCACGCCGTCGGACGTGACGATCGAGCACCTGATAGCGCCCGTTGATGAACTGGCCTTGCTTCACGACGTGTCTTTCCGAGTCGTTCACGCGGATGATCGCGACGTTGCCGTAGCGGCCGCGGATCACGCCGGTGAGCAGGAAATCGGGGTCCTGATTCCCCATGGAAGGCAGGACCGAGAGATTCTCTGAGATCGTGCCGATCGGCGGGATCAGCGGCGGTACCTTTGACATGGCGATGTCTATCGGCGGCACAGCCCGCGGCGCCGGCGTGGGATTGGCCTGCTTGGCGGCGGCCGACTCGGACTCCGGCAGATTCTGCATGGTGAACGGATCGCGTTTCGCGAGCGGCGTGCTCAGGTCCGGGAACGCGGCCGTCGACTGAATCGGCTGCGCGGCCAGACGGACGACGGCCCCGGCCGCGCCCGACTTCTCCTCCTGCTTGGGCGCGGGCGGCTTGATCTCGACGGCCGGCGGCTTGAACACGGTGAACGACACGTAGCCGATGCACGCCAGCACGAGCACGCCAAGGACGACCAACTGCGGAGCTTGCTTCTTATCCAGCTTCATTTCCGGTTTCTCCTTGCGTGCTTGCGGCGGCCGGCTGCTTATCGAGCTTCTTGGACGGCGAAGCTTCCTTGAAGACGAAGGCGGTCGCGTTGATGCGGATGCTGAGCTTCGGGGACTCCGAGATGCACAGGCCGGAATCCGGAGTCATCTGGACGTTGTTGACGGCGATGATCTTGGGGAAGCTGGTCAGCCTGTAGAGGAAGTCCAGCGCGTCCATATAGCTGCCCTCAAGCTCCAGATCGACCTGCAGCTCATCGTAGGGCTTGGGCGGCTCCGGTTTGGCCGCGGCAGAAGCCGGCGTCGATCCGTTGGCGCCCTGATTGCCCTGCGACGCCGCTTCGGCCTGCATCTTCTTGGCAAGCCCGGCGTTGGGATCGGCCGCCTTGGGCCTGACGCCGACCACCCGAAGGTGGACGGTCTTGCCGAGGTGTTCGATCTGCTTGAGCAGACTGGGGACGTAGGCCTGGGTCGAGACCGAAGACTCCAGGCAGCGGATCTGCGCCCGGGTGTCGTCATACTTGCTCTGGGCGTCGCGCTGGGTCTGGGCGACGGTCTGGCTCTCGCGAACCTGCTTCTCGACCGCGGCGCGCTCTTTGTCGACGGCGTTGACCTTCTGCATCGCGCCCAGGCATCCCAGCAGGCACGACGCGAATATGACCGCCGCCACAACGATCAGCGCCGTGACCCCTTTCTGGGTTGGCTTGAGACTAAGTTGTGCCATTAGCCGGCGCTCCTTTCCCAGCCTGCTGCGGCGGTTTCTGGGATTCCGTCGTAGGACCGACGAAGCTCGCGCCGATCTCGAACTCGATCGCCTGCACGGCGTTCATCGTGCCCTTCTGGGTGTAGTGGAGATCGACGCTCTTGAAGTCAGGGTTGGCCTGGAGCCTCATCATCGTCTCGCCGACGTTGGCCTGGTCGGAGGTCATGCCGTTGAGATTGAGCACAAGGGCCTTGGTGGTTATATCGGTAGTCGTGGACAGGCGCGTCAGCCAGGTCGAGGCCGGGACGGACTGCGTCAGACGATCCAGCGTGTTATACCAGCGCATGGTGTTCGTCTTGGCCTGGTTGAGCAGATCGACCTTGGGCCGGAGCTTTGCGGTCCTCTTGTCCAGGTCCTTGACCTTCTTTATGCTCGGCGCAAGCGTCTGCATCCGGGCGTTGAGCTCGGCGATCGAGGCGCGCGTGGTGAGCGTCTTCATGAAGACCCATCCGCCCAGGGCCATCACGAACACCAGCTCCGCCAGGATCACTACCACCAATCGCCGCATCGCCTGCTCGAGGCGCCGTTTCTCCGCGCGCCTCGGAGCGATCATATTGATGGAAGGCATCGAATAACTCCTTTCAGAAACTGTCGTTCTGAGCGGAGTGAAGAATCTGGTTTCTCGGCCGAGATTCTTCACTGCATTCAGAATGACATCTGCTATGCTGCCGCTTTGAGCGTCGTCTCCGGAATGAGCTCCTTGAGGGCCAGTCCGGCACAGACGGCGAGCACGGGACCGTGCTCGCTGATGAACGCCTCGGACACGCGCCCGGTCCCGATCGCGGTCTGCCTGAAGACACTCGCGACTTCCGCGGGCGTAGTCAGCTTGGCCGACACGTAGGCGTCAAGCCCCGGCATCCGCGCCGTGCCGCCGGTCAGCACGATCTTGGCGACCTGCGCCTCCGGGCTGTTCTCCGGGAACTGTGACTGATAGAAATGGATCGAGCGGCGTATCTCGCGGATCAACTCGTCCATCAACGGCTGAACGACCCGCCAGCTCCTGTTGTCGGGATCGGTGGTGTTGATCTGATCGACCGGGCAGCTACCGGTCATGGCCAGCTTCGCCTGCTCGGCCTCCTCGAAGGTGCCGCCGGTGAGCGATTTGATCGCGTTGGTGAAGCTGTCGCCCGCGATTGGGATGTTGCGGGTCAGGGCGAACTCGCCCTTGGAGACGATGTCCACGTCCGTATGGCTCGCGCCGATGTCGATGAGGGCGATTGTGGAGTTGAGATACTCGTCGGTCGCGTTGAACTCGACCAGCGAACGGATGAGCGCGAACGACTCGACGTCGATGACCAGCGGCTCCAGACCGGCGGATTCGAGCGCGGTGACGCGGCTGTCGATCATCTCGCTCGGAGCCGCGACGAGCATCACGTTCATCTGGGCGGGGTCTTCGGCGTCTCCGAGGATCTGGAACTCGACGGTGCTGTCCTCCATCGACGACGAGATATACTTGCCCGCCTCGTATTTGATCGACTTGCGCAGGGAAGCCTCCGGCATCTTGGGAAACTGCACCTGGCGCACGATCACCTGCGAGCCGCTTATCGCGCACACCGCGCCGGTCGCCTTGATGCCGGCGTCGCGCAGCATGGTACGGATCTCGTGGGCGACGTCGATTATGTTGATGACGCTGCCGTCCTTGAGGGCTTCTCGTGGGGTCGGCGTCACGGCGGCGTTGGCGAGCACCCAGCCGGATGAAGTAGGCTCGATCTCGACCGCCTTTATGCAGCTCGAACCGATGTCGATGCCAATGGTGGTCTGTTGGCTAAAAAACGAACTCAGCACTTCGTCTTACCTCCTCGGAGCAGGCGAGCAACAAAACTCAGAAGGCGGTTACGGGGCCGTCTCCTGTATGGATTATCGTCATTTACAGGCACAGCTTTAGCTCTGTTTGGCCTCATGCGCAAAGAACAGGGAGTTTTGCCGGGAAGTGTGGAATAAGTGGCGACCAAGCATAAAGACGGGGAATTTGGGCCGGCTGCCCGATGCTGTATAATGGGTGGACTACCTCTGCACTGCCCGAAAGGAACGCCGTCCGTGACGATACGCACAGCAACAGCCCACGACGCAGTCATCTTCGACCTCTATGGCACGCTCATCGATAACGCCTCACCCGAGGACCGGGGCCGGATGTTCCGCGACCCGGCGGTCGGGCTGACAGACCGGCTGGAGGAGTTCAGAGACGCCTGGCTCGGGATCTACCACGACAGATCGGTCGGGCGGCTGGGCGGGGTCGCCAACGAGATACGGCACGTATGCGGGCTGCTGGGGCTGTCCCCGACGCAGGCGCAGCTCGACGCAGTGCTGGCGCTGCGGCTCGATGCGTACAAGACGCACATGCAGCCGAGAGAGACTGTCCTTGAAACGCTGACTGAGCTGAGGTCGGCCGGAGTCAGGACCGGGCTGGTGTCCGACTGCGGATCAGAAGTGCCCGATGTCTGGCCTGATCTGGCGCTGTCGCCGCTGATCGACGCGACCGTGTTCTCGTGTTGCGAGGGTGTCACCAAGCCCGACCCGAGTATGTATGCCCTCGCGTGTGAGAAGCTGAGCGTGGAACCGTCGCGCTGCCTCTATGTCGGCGACGGCGGCAGCCGAGAGCTTACCGGCGCTCGCGCCGCGGGCATGACCCCCATCTTGATTCGAGTAGATTACGACCGCGAGATGGACGCCCACCGCCCTGATGCAGTCGAGTGGACCGGCCCGGTGATCTCGCGGATTGGCGAGGTGCTGGGGTTCGTGCTGTCGCCCTGAAACTGCATGTGTCACCCTGAACTTGACTCAGGGCCCAGGTCGCTGAATCAGGTTCAGCATGACAAGGTCCAGGAACTGCGCCCAGCTATCGACGACCCCGTTCGGGCAGATAGGTCCGAGCTCCTCCCGAGTTCGCGCGCCCCAACTGACCGCGACCATCAGTACATCAGCCTTCTTGGCCATATCCACATCGAACGCGCTGTCCCCGACGTAGAGCGACTCCTTTGGTGCGACGCCAAGCTGCGCCAACGCCTTCACGAGCGGCTCGGGGTGGGGTTTGTAGTTGGTGACGTCATCGGCGGTGACGACGCAGTCGAACATGTCCGTCATGCCGCTGGTCTCGATCGCCCTGGTCGTGCCGCGCGCGGACTTCGACGTGACCACCCCCGTCAGGCAGCCGGCCTCGCGCACCTTCGAGAGCATCTCCATCGTGCCGGGGAAGAGCCGGATCTCGTCGGCGAGATTGTGGAAGTAGATGCCGCGGTAGATGTCGGTGAACTCCTGCTCGCGGTCGCGTGCGAATCTGCGCGCCTGTACCGTAAGCGGAAGCCCGACCGCGTGTCGGAGCGTCACGTCATCGAAGTGGATGCCCATCGCCTCCAGCGCCTCGCGTGTCACTTTGACGATCATCGGCACGCTGTCGAGAAGGGTACCGTCGAGGTCGAAGAGAACTGCCTTGTACTTCATGTCCATCCCTGGAAGTCAGAAGTCCGACATCGGAGGTCCGAAGTCGGACACCGTCGATTCGGCGGCGAGAAGGAACACAGCGCCTGCCGCCTAATCAATAACTACGGCGCGCGTGCGGGCACTGCCTTCACGTGTTGCGGGATTTGTGAGGTAAATGCGATGGCAGACAACTATCGAGCTGAGTATAACCTTCTCGCTGACAGGCTAACGGCGCGCGGCGTTGATGTGGACAAGGTCAAGGCGAGGCTGAAGGCGCAGAAGATCGAGACGCCGAGCTGGGGGTTTGCGGACGCAGGCACCAGATTCGGCGCGTATAAGCAGGCAGGATCGGCGGTGACGATCGAGGAGAAGATCGCCGACGCCGCGCAGGTCAACAAGTTCACCGGCGTCGCGCCGACAGTCGCCGTTCACGTCCTCTGGGACTTCCCGAACGGAGTCGCCGACGCGCAGGCGCTGTCCGACTACGCGAAGTCGCTCGGCGTCGCGATCGGCGCGATCAATCCCAACGTCTTCCAGGACCGCGAATACGCGTTCGGGTCGCATGACTAACGAAGACCCCGCCGTGCGCAAGATGGCGGTCGATCACATGATCGACTCCGTCGAGATCGGCAAGAAGCTGGGCTCCGAGGTGCTGTCGCTGTGGTTCGCCGACGGCACCGACTACCCCGGCCAGGGCGACTTCCGCCGCCGCAAACACTACGCCGAGGAGTGCCTCAAGACCGTCTATGCCGCCATGCCGCCGAATATGCGGATGGTGATCGAATACAAGCCATTCGAGCCGGGGTTCTACCACACCGACATCGCCGACTGGGGCATGAGCTACTCCTTTGCCTCCAAGTGCGGCCCGAACGCGCACGTGCTGGTCGATCTCGGCCACCATTTCACCAGCCAGAACATCGAGCACATCGTTGCGTTCCTGCTCGATGAGGAGCGTCTCGGCGGGTTCCATTTCAACAACCACAAATACGCCGACGACGACCTCACCGTCGGCTCCGTCAACCCCTATGAGCTGTTCCTTATATACAACGAGCTGGTCAAGGCCGAGGACGCGCCCAACAACAACCCGCCGGTCGCCTACATGGTCGATCAGTGCCATATCACCAAGCAGAAGATGGACGCGATGATCCAGACCATCATCCACATCCAGACCGCCTACGCGAAATCCATGTGCATCGACCGCAAGACGCTCTACGACGCGCAGCTTGGCAAGGACATCGTTACCGCCGAGACCTGCATGCAGGAGGCGTTCAACACCGACGTCGCGCCGCTGCTCAAGGTCGTCCGCGAGGAGATGGGCATCGATCCCGAACCCGCTGGAGGCGTTCCGCGCGAGCGGGTATTGGGAGAAGGTGTCGCAAGGAGCGGGGGATTCGGTCCGGCGCGGGCGTGGGGACGTAGGTGCGGACCATCCTCTTCGACATGGGCGGCGTGATCCTGCCGGAGGAGCACCTCTACGCGGGCTTGTTCGAGTCGCATCAAACAGGTGCTCAGAAACGCCGGGATCGCGGTCTCCGACGAGGAGTTCGACGGCGCGGTCCGCCGGTGCATACTCAGCTACCAGCCCGGCATGCGCAGGCCACTGGTCTGGCACTTCACCAGGCCTGACACCGAGCTATACGGAAGGCTGGTGGGCGAGACTAACTGGGCCGGCGGCCCGCGCGAGATCCGGCCGGGCATTGGCGAACTGCTGGAGGAGCTGTCCAGAACGTACACACTTGCACTCGCCGCAAACGCCGGCGGCTGGGTGCGAGACCTGCTGGAGGAGCATGCCCTGCTGCAGCTCTTCACGTCTACGGAGGTATCCGGCGACCTGCCGTACGCCAAACCCGATCCTCGCTTCTTTGAGCAAGTTCTTCGCAACTGCAACGCCCGGCCCGAGAACGCGATCATGGTCGGCGACCGGCTCGATAACGATATCATCCCCGCCAAACTGCTCGGAATGAAGACGATTCTCTATAGGGTCGGCCCGTACGCGATCCTCGAGCCGCGCACTCCCGATGAGATTCCCGACGCGACAGTCACCTCCGTCCCCGAGCTTCGCACTGCCCTGCTTGAAATGCTTGCCGGCTGAACCGCGAATATGGAACAATCCCTCGTACTATCGCCACGCTGTGCTGAGGTGGTTATGCGACACGTTTCCAGCAGAGGCTTCAGTCTCGTCGAGATGATGATCGTGATACTGATCATCGCGGTTATCATGGCGATTGCCATCCCCAATATCATGCACGCCAGGGAAGCGGCGGCGGCCAGGTCCTGCGTCGCGAACCTGCGTCGCATCGATCAGGCCAAAGAGCAGTATGCGATGGAAAGTGGCAAGAGGACAGGCGATTCGGTCGAGTGGAGTGATCTGGTTCCCGTCTACATCAAGTCGCGACCGGCATGTCCGTTGGCGCCTACCTATACCCTCGGCGCCATCGGCGAGAATCCCACCTGCCCGGTTGTCGACCACGACCTGCCGTAGCCGGTCTTGCGAAAACCCGGCACATTAACAGTGGGCAATGGCAGGGATAGGTGGAACAAACAAATGACAGGATGTCGGCGCGTGCTGCCGGTTCGTAGCGCCGGCGGTCGCGGGAATAGTCCATGGATGGACTGAAACGAGGTGCGAGCCGTGGGCAAGCCGAGGAGAAAGAACGGCTTTACATTGATCGAGCTGATGATCGTCATCTCGATTCTGGCCATGCTTATGGCTATAGCGACGCCCAGCTTTGTCAAGACCAGGGACATCGCCCGACAGAACGCGTGCATGGCGAACCTGAAGTCCATCGACGGCGCGAAGTCTCAGTGGGCGATGGAGTATCACAAGAACGACGGGGACACCGTGACGTGGGCCGACCTTTCGCCCGCGTATATGAAAACGCAGGTCACTTGTCCCTGGGGCTACGCCTATACGCTGCAGCCTATCGGGACTCCGCCCTACTGCCCGGTGGTAGGCCACCACGCGCCGTAGTTTGTCCAGACGCAAAGCGACCCGCCGAGGCACAGACCTCAGCGGGTCACTTCGTCGTACTTTGCGGCCGAAAAGCTGGCTCGACAATGTCGAGCGCGCTAGGCGGCCCCCACAATCCCGAGTTCCACTGCCCGCTTGAACGCCTGGAAGCGGTTCGAGACCCCAAGCTTAACGTATGCCCGTGCAAGGTGGAAATCCACCGTCCGTTTGCTGACGCTCAGTGCGTTAGCCACCTCGTTCGAGCACTTGCCGTCGAATATCAGCTTCAGAATCTCGCGCTCCCGCTCCGTCAGGCGGGATAGGGCCTCTGCGTCTCCCGGGCTCAACGCAGTTCGCTCGGTGCTTTCCATGCTTCCCGTGCCCCCTCTCAAGTTTCGAAATAGGTCTCAAGCCAGTTTCTGGTCACCGCAAGTTTCAGCTTCTTGAGAGCCCTTGCTTCCAATTGCCTTACGCGCTCTCTCGTGATATGCAGTTGTTGACCTATTTCCTGCAGAGTAGAGGTCACTCCGTCTGTCAGGCCGAAGCGCTTCTCGATGATCATCTTCTCCTGGGGGCTCAGCCACGACATCAGCCGGCCAAGCATCTCCAGAGTTTCTCGCTCGAGGGCATCACTCTCGGGGTTTGCAGCCTCCGAGTCGGTCAGCCTTTCGAGAAGCGATGTAGCGCCGTCTTCCTTTACACCTTCGTCCAACGAGACGAGTGCCTCCGACGCTTCAAGCAAACGCATCACCTTCTCCCTGGGTAGCTGCGTCCGCTCGCACAGTTCCTCCACCGTGGGCTCGCGCCCGTTCTCAGTTACGAAGGAGGAACCAGCCTTATTGAGTTTTCGGATCGACTGGATCACGTAGCTCGGGACTCTGATCGCGCGCCCCTGGCGCTCGATCGCCCTCGTAATCGCCTGTCGAATCCAGGCTACCGCATAGGTGCTGAACCTGAAGCCCTTGTCGGGATCGAATTGATCCACGGCTTTCATCAGGCCGATGTTGCCTTCCTGAATCAGGTCAGGCAGCGGTACCCCAGACCGAGAGTAGACCTTTGCCACGCTCACGACGAGTTTCAGATTGGACTCCACCAACTTCCACTTGGCGTTGAGGTCCCCATTCTTGGCCCGTCGTGCCAGCCTCTGCTCTTCGTTCGACCCCAAAAGAGGCCATTTGCCGATTCGATTGAGATACATGTCCATCGAATCGCCAATGTCCGAACTCTCGGGCAGCGCTTCTTCAAGCTCCGGCTCTGTCAATCCCAGCGCGTCGCTGTTCATCGACAAGCCTCCTTCCTCCGACTACCTTGATGCCAGGCACGATCGCATCCGATCGTCCCTCCGCCGGCGCATCCCTCAGGTGGCGCGCCCGGCTTTTCTTGGCTACTGCCTGCCCGTCTGCCCACCGTTTCGGCGGGCAGTCTCCCTTGTCGCCCTGTGCCAGCACACCGCCGATATTCGGCGGCTCTGCTCTAAGCTTTCGTCAGTGACCTCCTTGTCAAGCGTATATCGATGTTTCCGGTTGCGCCACTGCCAGTAATCCCCGGCTGTATCCTTAGCTGAGGGAATCTGTGTCCGCCTGACAGCTCCATGCTCTGCGCTGTCCGCGGCATGTCAAGTCGGCAGTAGTGCCTTGCCGGAGAAGATCCTTCTTGGTGGAATACGATGTGGCCGGCCTATCGGGCCGGTCGGCACTCCGGCACAGGCGTTTTCAAGGTTCACTCGAAAGAACATTGTTCACCTGACTGTACGTAGTAGCGGTGTGAACAATCTTCTTTTTGCCTGCCCGCAATGCCTCATTGGCTATCCTAAGCGTTTCCGGCACCTTTTCTGACGGCTATATCCTAGCACCTCCGTGCAACGATACGGCAACAGGCATGTAACAGCCCGGTAAAATCTCTGGTCGTGTCACCGGTTCAAACGCAAGTGTGCAGCGGTTCGCACTAGCAAGCACGCCTACAAACACGCCAATGTTTACTACGACACAACCCCGCCTACATCCTCTATGAAAGACCTGTCAATGACATTACAAAGCAAAGACCGTGCCAAAAACGCACCAACCGCAAACTCGCGGCTTTGTGGGGTGTATATACCTCACTACTGCACAGCTTAAACCTTGTCCGGCACAAAATGTGCGAAACGTAACCGCCTGCCCGCCCACGCGTCTAACAATGCGAAACACAATTGCCGGCGTGAAGGTCGGAGTTCCGGTCAATACAGATTACAAGCCGGTCCGGGACGGGCCATCCCCCCTGTTCTGGATCGATGTGTTGGCCGGTATGTAGTCTCGCCACTCACGTGGGCAGGCAGGCGGCGAAGCGGAAGAATCACCTCCTCATGAGCTCTTCCGCCCGCCGCCATTTCCTTGTACCCCTGCTATAATAGTAGGAATCCACACGGAGCAAAGCCATGATCGTCAGAAACCCCACGGCGGGCGAGGTCGAGCGGGCGATCGAGGTCGCGTCGATTGCGTTTCCGAACCTGACGCGAGAGCAGTGGGTGGAATCGTTTTCGATGATTGCGGAGGTGTTCGGGACGCGGTATATACTCGTCGTCGAGGACGAGGGCGCGATCGTCTCGACGCTGGTCTGCCAGCCGCAGCCGGTCTATATCTACGGCGCGCCGGTATCGCACGCATCGACCGGGGCGGTCGCGACGATCCCCGATGCGCGCTGCAAGGGCTGCGCGGGCGCGATGATGGCGCAGTGCGTGCGGGTGCTGCGTGATGAGGGCGTGTGGCTGTCGTCGCTGTGGCCGTTTTCGTATCCGTACTACCGCAAGTTCGGCTGGGAGATCGGCGCCGAGACCCGAAGCTACAGCGCGCCGGGAGACGTCCTCGTCGAACTCGGCGATGCCGGCAATGCAAGGGCAGCGCTGGAGGCCGACCTGCCGGAGGTCAGATCAGTCTACGACGACTGGGCCAAGGGCTACAACTGCCTCACACAGCGCGATGACGTATGGTGGGAGCGAGTGATCCCGATCAGGCTGCTTGCCGAACCGAACCTGGTCGTTCACGAGACGGACGGCCTGATCGACGGCTGCGCGACGTACAAGGTCGATAGCGAGAAGAAGTTCGTCTACGTGAGCGAGATCGTGTTCGCCAATGCCGCGCACAGACGAGATATGCTGGCGTGGCTGGGCGGCGTCGATTCGGAGGGCAGCGTGAGCTTCGGCGCGCCGCTCGACGATCTGTTCCTGCAGGAGATTGCCAACCCGCGGCAGATCAGCGCGAGCGTTTCGCCGTCGTTCCAGTTCCGCGTAACCGACCCGCCGCGCGCGATGGAAGCACTGGCGGTAGACGAAAGCGTGTCCGGGCGAGTATCATTTGCCATAAGCGACCCGGTCTTCGAGGAGGGCTGGCGGTTCGGGATCGAGGCCGGGGACGGAACGGTGTCGTTGACCAGGCCCGATCCTAAGCGAACGCTGGAGACGGACGTGGCGACATTCGCCCGGCTCTACTCGGGCTATCTGACCGCGTTCGACGCCTGGGAACTGGGCAGGCTTAAGGCCGGCAGCCGACGCGATGGACGCGCTGCTCACGGCATGCGACGTCTTCTCGCCGCTGACGCCCTATCGTTCGTGGCTGGAGCCGGGGTAGAGTCGAGGTCCGAGGTACGGAAGTTCGAGGTTCGAGATCAGTGGACGAAGTGAGATTACATACAACACGTTACAACATCGATATCGAGATCGGGCGAGCAAGTCGGGCGGGTGCTCGCTCACGGACAACTATACCGGGGTGGCATTTGCCGATTCGGAGTATCGCTACTCGGCGGTGGTCGAGTGCGCGGGGCATATCTCGCGGCTTGAAGGCCTTTGGAACCCTGAGATAGATGAGGAGCAGCCGGAGCGCGGCGGGAAGATCGTCACCATTACGGGCACGCTCGGCTCAGAAAAGGTGACAGACACCTTTTCCGGAGCAGAAAAAGGTGTCTGTCACCTTTTTTTGAAGATCAGGCACAGGCTCTATGTCCCCGAGGACCGCGAGTTCTTTGAGGAACGGATTCACATCATCAACGAGACCGACGCCCATGTCTCGCTGCGGGGCTATCGGTTCGGGTTCCGGAAGCGGCTTGAAAGGCCGGAGGAGTTCGGCGGGCCGGGCATCGACATCGAACGCTACCGGCTCATCGCGCTGCCCTTCCGGCTCCAGCCCGACGGCAAGAAGCACGACTATCCCCTCGACGACATCTACCACGGCCGCTACCAGTGCTCGGAGTATATGAATCCCACGCGTGTCACCAAGGAGGTCGTTGACCGCGGCCGCGCCCGCAGCGAGGGCTGGGCGTGGTCGGATGGCGAGAACGGCCTGCTGGCGATCAAGTATAACCCGGAGATGATCGAGTACTCGATGCTGGAGACTGAGTGCGCCGAGAGCGGAACGTATCTCAACTTCGGCGGGGCGGCGCCGTCGCTCTACGATGAGCCCTTCGAGGCCGTGAAGCTGGGGCCGGGGATGCAGGTCGGTTTCGGACTGACACACTACCTGTTCTATGAGGGGCTGTGGCGGCAGGGGTCATTTCTGTTCAGGGACTATATGTCCGGCCTCGGCCACGGGCTTCCCGACGGCTACGATCCGCCGGTTACCTGGAGCGTGCCCGCGTCGGCGCGTTCGATGGAGGATCTCGAGCGGGAGGCGGGCCGCGCGGCGGAAATCGGCTGCGAGGCGCTGCATCTGGGATCGATGTGGGAAACGTGCGAGGGCGTTACAAAGTGGGACGAGGACCGCCTCGGCGACCCGGGCGAGCTTATTCGGCGGATAGCGCAGGACTACGGTCTGAAGGTCGGGCTGAGGGTGATCGGCCGCAGCTACTGCGACGAGTTCCCCGGCCTCTATCGCCGCACCTACGACGGCAACACCGGCTACTACTCGGCATACTCGCCCAAGCCGTGGTACGAGCCGTGCATAGCCTGCGACGAGTGCCGCCAGGAGAAGCTTGGCAGGATCATCGCGATTGCCGATGCCGGGCCGAGCTTCCTGGTGTTCGACGAGTTCGACTGGCGCGGGCCGTGCTTCGACGGCAAACACGGGCACAAGGTCCCCACCAACCCCGGCGCCCACGCGCAGGCGGTGTCGCTGCTGATCCAGGGCGTCCGCGCGCGGCATCCGAACCTGCTCATCGAGGCGCACGATCCAGTATGGCCGTGGGGCGTGCGTTACCTGCCGATCTACTATCTCCATGACGCAGGCCGCACGTTCGACGAGGGGTGGGCGTTCGAGCTGTCGCGCAATCCGATCGAGCACATAATGTCTGGCCGCGCGCTGAGCCTGTTCTACTACCGGCTCGGCTACGATCTGCCGCTCTACCTTCAGATCAATATGGGCGCCGACAACGATAGCTGCCTGGCGTTCTGGTGGTATGCCTCGACGGTGCGGCATCTGGGAATCAGCGGCGGGCGCGGCAATCCGGAGCGCTTTGCTGCCTACCAGCGCGCCATGGCCGAGTACATGTCGATGAAGGACCTCTACGTCTCGGGGCACTTCTACGCGCCCGACGAACTCACGCATTTCCACGTGCTGCCCGAGCAGGGCCGATGCGTGATGAACGCGTTCAACCTCACCGACACGGCGATCTCGCGCACCATCGACGTGCGCCTTGCCGACCTGGAGCTGATGCAGGAAGTTGACGTGGACGGTACGCCGTTCGAGATGACCGGCGGCAAGCTTTCCCTCAAGCTGGACATTCCGCCGTTTAGCCCGTTGGTGGTGAAGATGGGGGCGAAGGAAGTAGGCGAGGATGGACAGCAGCATTTTCTCTACGTATAGCACCGATGAGAATAGGGTCACCTACTCCATTATGGCAGTAGTCCGTGCGTTGTCGCTGAGTCGTTCCGAGCGAATCCTTGGCTATCTGCTGGGACGACCGGGCGAATTCGGGCTTGTGAGGTTTCAGAACCAACCTTCGCGCGGAGCGCCAGGTGTGCCAGACTACGAGATAGCATGCAACTGTCGCATACTGGTAGAAACCAAGGTCAGGCGGAACGCCGTTGATCGCGAACAGATCGCACGGCATCTTGAGCGACTGGATGGGACGCGTGCGTGCGACCGAGAGCAGTACATGCTGCTGCTGACACCAGACTCGACCAATCCCGTAGGTTCGGAGGAAGGCCGCGACCCGAGGCTGACCTGGGCGTCGTTTGCTATGCTTGACCAGACGATAGATGAGATGATGGATGACCGATGCTGGGGTCATATCGGAGAGGGAAGCCTACCTACTCCGCGAACTGCAGAAGATGCTATCCAACGAGGGGCTGGTCCAGCCGCCAAAGGACACCGTAGTAGTCGCAGCCCGGCACGCATGGCCCCTCTATCAGCAGTTGCCGGCCTATATATGCCAGCCTCACGTCTCTTCCGCTCTTCGCGGTCCGGCGGCGGACCAGTCTCGCTCTGATGGTCCAACAGGCGCCAGATAACGGCCGCCTGAGATATCCCACTCCGTTGGGCGATTCCACGCAGCTTCTGGGCCTGCTTTTCGGTTAGCCGTACCTCGGTTCTGATCATGGTTCGCGTTCGCCGCTCTCGATGATCGCGCACACTGCCGCCCTCAATCCAGGCAGGTCGTTTCTGACCACACTCCACACTTCGTCGAGATCGACCCGGAAGTACGCATGCACCATGACGTTACGCATGGATGCGATTGAGCGCCATGGGATTTCGGGGTGTGCGTCGCGGAACCCCTGGGAGATGCCCGCAGTGGCCTCGCCGATGATCTGGATATCGTGCACCATCCAGGTCTGGACTAGCTCGTCCGCGTCGAAAGCCGCCCTGTCAACATCGGCGTGTTTCTCAACGTGCTCGATTGCCTCAAGGATGTCGAGCAGCCGTTCGCGGTCGCTTCTCATAGCGGCCTGGCCTCCGAAAGCACCTTCTCTCGCAGGCGCTCTTTCAGCGACTTCTCCGGCGCGACATCGACCTTGCGGCCCAGGAGGTCCTCCAGCGCGACGATCATGTCGGCGTGCGTCAGCAGGCTCGTGCCCGGCTCGAACTCGACCAGAAAGTCGATATCGCTGTCTTCACGAGCATCGCCGCGCGCGGCGGAGCCGAACACGCGCACGTTGTGCGCGCCGTGCTCTGCGGCAATCCGCAGTATCTCTCTTCGTTTCGCTTTCAGTAACCGCACCAGATCCATCGGTTCCTCACCAGAGGTCCTAAGGCGGCGTTTCCCCCGCCTCGCCCTCCGCAAACGCGCCCATACTCCGGAACTTCTTGTAGCGCTTGTCGAGCAGCTTTGGGATGGTGAGCTTCTCGAGTTCGTCGAGGGCTTTGACGATTGCGGCCTTGACGGTCTGGGCGGCGGCTTCCATGTCGCGGTGCGCGCCGCCTAGCGGCTCGGGGATGATTGCGTCGATCATGCCAAGCTCCATCGCGCCCTGAGCGGTGAGCTTGAGCGCGTCGGCGGCCTCCTGACCCTTGCCTGGGTCGCGCCAGATGATCGCCGCGCAGCCCTCGGGCGGAATGACCGAGTAGATCGAGTGTTCCTGCATCACGATCCTGTCGCCGACCGCGATCCCAATCGCGCCGCCGCTGCCGCCCTCGCCGATGACCACGACTACAATCGGCGTCGGCAGCACGCTCAGCTCCATCATGTTGCGCGCGATGGCCTCGCTGATGCCGCGTTCCTCCGCGCCGACGCTGACGTCGGCCGCGGGTGTGTCCACGAAGAAGATGACGGGCCTGCCGAACTTGGCCGCCGCCTTGGCGAGCCGCAGGGCCTTGCGATAACCCTCGGGCCTCGCGCTGCCGAAGTTGCGATACTGCCGGTCCTTGAGATCGCGGCCCTTCTGCTGGCCGACGAACATCACCTGCCGGCCGTCGAGCGTCGCGATCCCGCCGACCATCGCGTGATCGTCGGCGAAAAGCCGGTCGCCGTGAAGCTCGGTGTAGTCGTCGAATATGGTGCGGGCGTAGTCGAGCGTGTATGGCCGCTTGGGATGCCGCGCGAGAAGCGTCTTGTCCCAGGGCGTAAGATTGGCGAATATCTCCTCGATGAGCCGGTCGCGGTCGGCCTCAAGGACCGCGATCTCCTCCGAGCGGTCCTCGCCCTGCTCGGCGGTGAGCTGCTTGATCTGGGCTATCTGATCGTCAAGCTCGGCTATTGGCTTTTCGAAGTCGAGTATGCTCCAGCTAGGCGGCATCTTTTTCCTCCTCCTCGGCCACGCCGCAGCAGAACCGCAGCAGCTTGACGACCGTGGACTTGAGCTCCCTGCGCGTCGCGATGCGGTCGATCTGGCCGTGTTCGAGTGCGAACTCGGCCTTGCGGAAGTTGTCCGGCACGTGGATTACCTGCGCCTGCGCGGCGACGCGATCCGCGGTCAGCCCCATAAGCAGGCCTCGGCTCGGAGACCAGGAAATCGCCCAGCGACCCGTAGCTGCCCAGCACGCCCGCCATCGACGGGTCCGTGAGCACGACGATGTATGGAATCCTCGCCTGGTGGAGCTTCGCGCACGCGGCGGAGGTCTTGGCCATCTGCATGAGGCCCGGCAGGCCTTCGTTGACCCGAATCCCGCCGGACGCGATCACCATGACCACGGGCAGCTTGGTTTCGAGCGCGTATTCCATCGCGCGAACGACCTTCTCGCCGACTGCCCCGCCCATGCTTCCGCCCCAGAAGGTGAAGTCCATCACGCCGATCACCGCCGGGACTCCGCCGATCTCGCAGGCGCCGGTGACGATCGCATCGGTCAGCTTCGACCGCTCCTCGAACTTGGTAAGCTGCTTATCATAGTCCGGAAAGCCCAGCGGATCGGTGGAGTTCAAGTCGGCGTCCATCTCGGCAAACGTGCCGTCATCGACCAGCATCCCCAGGCGTTCCGCCGCGGAGAGCTTATAGTGATACCCGCACTTATTGCACACGCGCAGGTTCTTCTCGAGTTCCTTATTGAACAGTATCTCGCCGCACGTCGGACACTTGGTCCACAGGCCGTCCGGCAGCGCGTCAACGCTCTGCCTGGCGGTCTTGCGCGCGGACTTGGCCCTTCGGCCGAACCATGGCGCAGGCGTCATAGTCATCCTCCTGCCTTTCAAAACGATCTTGAGGGGCCTCCGGCCCCCTGCCCCAGAGGGTTCACCTATTATAACAGAAACCGATTACCTACGCGCCGACTCTGCCCACCAGCCACAGCAGTCCCACGAACGCCAGCGCGACTGCCAGTGCGATGATGAACCCGATGATGTTCACCGCGCGGCCGTGCGCAATCTCCCATGGATGGCCCTTGCTTGCGCCGGCGTAGACCACCTCTATCCCCTGCTTGGCGAGCTCTTCCTCCTTGCCGACCGGCGTCCGAAGCAGCGCGTAGAATCGATCCAGCTTGTCCTTGGGATGCGGCGCGCCGAGCAGGCTGCCGATGATCAGAGCGATGATCCCCGCGGGCAGGAACGCGGCCACGCGATATTGCAGCAGGCTCTTATCGGCGTAGACGCCGGGATAGGGCAGCCTGGCGCACTTGAGGACCACGTCACCCTTCTTAAGGCCGGATGCCGCGGCGATGCTTTTCGGCAGGACGTTCTTCACAAGCGTGCTCTCGCGGCCGCCGGAATCCGTCACGATGCCGAACATGGCCGCGGGCTTGTGAGTAACGAGCACAAGGACGTTCTTGACCTCGACTTTCTTGTCGGTCTCACGAGTAACGCTAAGAAGCACCCTGGAGATCGGCTTGGCGTCCAGGGCAAGGGACTGCAGCGTGGCAGGATACGCGGTCTTGTATGCTCTCACGGCCATGTGCTGGCTCACTGCCTGCCCCGGCTCGCCGACCACCAGCCATATCCCGAGCATCACCACAAACGACGCCCACGCGCCCGTCGCGTTGGTTTTGCGCCACAGGACGCCGGACCACATGAAGACTCCCGTGAACGCGCTCAGCGTCCAGAACCACATCAGCGCATCGGCCACGCCCGCGATCTTGAACGCGAATATCGCTCCGATCCCCACGATCACCAGCCCGGCCCAGCGCGCGACTTTCAGTAAGTCCTTGTCCTCGGCGTTCGGACGGACGTGCTTCTTGTAGATGTTTCTGGAGAGCAGCGCGGAAGCCGCAACCATGAACGCGCTCAGCGTGGACATCTGCGCGGCCAGCACCGCCGCGAACATGAGCCCGGTCAGTCCCGTCGGCAGAAGCGCTCGTATTGCCGTCCCAAACGCCGCCTCCCTGGTTCCGCTCATATCGGCCGACGCGACATAGCCCTTGGCGACCATGCCGACCATCACCACGCCCGTGAGCGCCCAGCCTATGGAACAGACTCTCTTGACGAAGTTGCCATAGGTGAAGCCGACCCGCCCCTCGAACTCGGTCTTGCCGGTGGAGCAGACCTCCATGATGTGCGGCTGCGCGACGATCCCGATCAACATCGAGATCGACCCAGCGATTATCCACCAGAATCCAAGCTCGACCTTGCCGGTCAGGGCGAACAGGTCGGGGTTGGTGACAGTGGCATGCAGGCCCGAGAAGCCTCCCATCTTCGCCAGGCCAAACGGGATGAGCAGAAGGGACATCACGACGATCAACAGCCCCTGTACGCTCTCGGTCACGACGGTGGCGACCAGGCCGCCCGCCGTTCCATAGAGCACGAACACAACCGTCATGCCGACTATCGCGCAGGTGGGCGAGATCGCGCCGCCGGTTACCGCCGTCACGACCATCTCCGTGGCCTTGAGAAGCATGCCGATGTTCACGGCGAATATCATGATTCCCCAGACGGCATAGAGCGTGCCGAGTTTGCTGCCGAAGCGTGCCTCGAAGAAGTCGGCGGTTGTCAGGAAGCGCGATCTGCGGAACAGCGGCGCGATGATCCAGTAGAACGGCGTCACAAAGAGATAAACGAACGTATACCATATCCCCGCAAGGCCCATCTTATACGATGCGCCCACCACCGCGACGGGGTCGTCCGCGTGGGTGCCGGTGCCGAGCGCGTGCATCATCATCAGGAACTTGCTGAACTTGCGCCCGCCCGCGAAGAAGTCGCCGGCGCTCTTGATCTTTCGCGCCTGATACAGCCCAAGCGCGAGCATGCTGAGAAAGTAACCGGCGAGGACGATCACGTCGATGTAGTTCATCCGCATAGTACAGACCTCCGGGCAGAGCCCATCCGCAGTACCCTGCTTCTTAACCCAGACCGGCGTCGTTTCCTGCCCTGGCGCGCGCAGACAGACTCATCCGCTTTATACTGTGAATACGTGGGTAAGTACTTTAGTGATAGACGGCTCTAGCTTTACGGAAGGGATGTGAACGAAATGAAGAGCACGTATATGCTGGCTTTGGCCATGCTTGCGGGTACCAGTGTTCGCCGGCGCTGCTTACGCCGGTCAGAGCGACTACAACTATTACAACGGCGCCTATAGCTCATACCAGGGCTATGCGCCCTGCGCTCAGTCGTGTCCGTCGTGCGTCGGCGCCGGGCCAACCTGCCCCTGGCCGAACTCTCCCATGACGCCGGCTCCGGACCTCTGCAACGTGACGCCGACCGGAACCTGTGGGGCGTTCTGTGCCGGGGGACAGCAGCCGCCCGGCTGGCCCTACAACTGGTGCTCGCAGTACTGGCTCAGGCCGAACAGCAACTTCTAGGTCCCGCAAACCCCGGGAAGCTCTCCGCCCCGGAGCGGATTGGCATGCGCGACGATGCTTCGAACTCCTGCCGCGCGTTATTCACGAGGATCGCGAGTAACGCGCGGCTTGGCCCAGCGAGTCCGAAGCATCGTCGCGCATTACGTCCCGGAAAAATCAGGACTCCGCCCTGCCTCAATATGAGTCCGCGGACTCATGCCCCGTTTGCGCGCTCTGCCTACAATGATCCAGGACGTGCAAACGGGCGGGTCAGAGAGGACCCGCGAACAGGAACAGACAGGGTAATCGCGCTCACCCCCACTTGGTCGGCGACTCGCCCGCCCGTGGCACGGCCTTTCTCACTTGTCATGCTGAACTTGTTTCAGCATCCAAGCCTGGGTCTTGAAACGAGTTCAGGATGACACCTCAGGACGACATCACAGCGAGATCACGTAACTTACCCCGAACGAGAACTCGAACTCACTGTCGCCGATGAAGCCCAGATCCAACACCAGTCCCGGCACAAGCTCCGGGTAGATTCGCAGCCCGGTGTTGAACAGATACCGGCCCTCCTGGTCGTTTCTGCCGAAGTTCTTGAAGTTCAGGTAGGGCGAGTCCCACATGGTCTCGGCGATCAGGCTGGCGTTTGGAGCCAGCGTCAGCTCGAAGCCGATCAAGCCGCCGGTTGTCTGCCGGTCGAACGACATGCCCACGTGCACGTCCATGAACCTGCCGATCTTATCGTCGCGCAGCATCTTCTTACTCGCCAGAATGAAGCCCTTGGTCCCGTTGTTGACGTCGCGCAGCGGGCCGACGTCGGCCGAATCGTTGGCGATGTCGCGGACGGCAATCGCCACGGCCGGGAACCAGTAGTGTGGGTCCTCCTGAAGTATCTGCAGCTTGGCGCCGACGGCGTGGTAGGTCTGGTTGCCCAGTTCGGGCTGAATGCCGGGCGGGATCGTATACATGTTGTTCCAGAAGGACGCGTAGACTTCCAGCTTGTCGGTGATGCCATAGGTGCCGACGCCGCGTATCTGGCGGTCAACGTACTTGCCGTTGTTGATGAACTCGGTGTGCTTGGACTCGTTGAACCCAACCGCGAGCTTGCTCGGGCCGATGACGCGGGCTGTCGGGATCACGTAGAGTCCGGTCAGCCCGTGCCAGGACGTTGCGGGTATCTGGCCGAGTTCGACGGCGCCGCACACCGATTGTGCCGCAAGGGCCAGAACCGCGATTATGATTGCTCGTCTGATCGACACTACTACACAGCCTCCAGCAGCGCTCTCGCGGCGGCGCGGCCTGAACGGACGGCACTCTCGATGGTCGCGGGCCAGTTGGTGTCTGTCCAGTCACCGGCGAGAAACAGGTTTGGTGTTGAGGTCTCGGCGGCGGGACGGTCCGCGTCACAGGCCAGGGTCGCAAACGTCGCGCGCCTCGCCCGGCGTATGATGCTTCTTCTGAGCGGCATCTCGGCAAACACCGGATCGACCGCCGCGACCGACCGTCGCGCCAGCGCGAGCAGATCTTCCCTGCCCTGACCTATCAGCCCGCCCGCCGCGCTCGCGACTACCTCTACATATCCCACATCCGGCCTCTTGCTAAACACCCAACCGAACGGCTTCCCGACCACGCACGCGGGCTCGAACGGCGGCGTCGGCCCGTCGAACATCAGATGCGCGCTCACTATCGGCCTCCACGCAAGCCGTCCGCCCCCTTTTGCGCCGACGATGATCCCCGCCAGAGCCTCCGGCGGAACGGCCGAGACATACGCGTCGAACTCCAGCCTGTCTCCCGAGGCGAGCTCGATCCATCGCGCGCGGCCGTCCTCCTGGTGCACCTGCGCAACCCGGCTCAGCAGCCGAATCTCGCAGCCGTTCGACTCCAGCCACGCCTGCGCCGCCTTTCCGATCAGCTCGCACTGAGCAACCTCCGGCACGCCCAGCCGGTATCCGCGCCTGCTCTTGATCAGGGACTCCATTAGGACCATCCGCGCGTACTTGCCGGAGGCCTCATGGGGCTTCTCATTGAGCGCGGACACGACAATCGGCTCGACCAGCCGCGTCAGGAGTTCCTCATTGCAGCCGATCGCCCGCATATACTCGCGCGCCGTCTCCGACTTGCCCGCCTCACGCAGCAGCATCGCCGGCAGAAGCATATACAGGTCCGCCTTCGCCCGACGCGAGAAGAACGGGCTCCGCGCAATCGACGGCAGCAGGTGCAGCGGCGGCGGCAGGCGCGATGCCTCTATGGTCAGGCGCGTGCCGTTGTCGATGAGGGTCAGCCTGTCGTGGAATCGGACCCGGTCCAGTGAACCGATCCGCTTGAGGAAGCCGGTCGCCTCCGTACAGCACCCCAGCAGCACGTGCTGGCAGTTGTCGATGGTGATTCCGGTCTCGGGCTCGGCAAACGACGTCACGCGCCCGCCCAGGCTCTTTGCGGCCTCAAACAGCGTGACGTTGAGGCCCCGCCCGACGAGCTCGCACGCGCACGATATGCCCGCGACGCCCCCACCTATTACTGCAACACTGGTTGATATGACCGGCCTCCCGGTAGTCTCGATCTCACCAGCGCCTTGGCGGCTATCGCCACCTTGCGCGTGTTGGGGACCGATATCGAACGGCGGAAAACATCGTAGCGACTGCGTTCGATGGCGTTGAGGATGCTTGAGTAGATTTCGATCATCGCGCACAGGCCGGGCCGGCCCGATCCATGCACCATGTCGATCAGGGGCAGCGCGGCGTTATAGTAGCCTCTGGCGCGCGCGACCTCGAAACGCATCAGTTTGTAGAAACGCTCGTCGTTGACTCCTGAGGCGAGGTCGCCGGCGGTATAGCGGAACGCGTGCAGGTCCTCCTCGGGCAGATACACGCGCCCGCTCGCGGCGTCCTCCTTGAGATCCCGCAGGATGTTGGTCAACTGGAACGCGATCCCGCAGTATTCGGCGTATCTCTTGGCGTCCGGCGAATCGAACCCGAAGATGTGGATGCACACCAGCCCCACCACCGACGCGACCTTGTAGCAGTAGTCGTAGAGCTCCTCGAATGTGTCGTAGTGATCGACGGAGAGGTCCATCGAGGCGCCGTCGATCAACTCGTGGAAGTAGTCGGTTGGGATATGGAACCGCTCGACGGAGTCGTGGAACGCAGGCAGGATCAGGCTGTCATCGCACGAGTCGCCGTCCAATGACCGCCGCCAGCGCTCCAGCATCTCGGCGCGATTGAGATCGAGGTCGGGGTCGTCGGCGAGGTCGTCGCAGTAGCGCATGAACGCGTAGACCGCGCACATCGCGTCACGCTTCTCGCGCGGCAGCACCACGAACGAGTAGTAAAAGTTCCTCGCTCGCTTGTGTGCGACTTCCCGGCAATAGCGATATGAAAGCTCAAGCTCCTCGGTCATAAACGCCTCGGAATACAGAAGGGACAATCGCGAAAGGAAGAAAGCTAGAAAACAAGAAAGACTCCCCTTTCTCCCTTTCTGGTTTTCTCCCTTTCGCGATGGGAATCACCGATCACGCGCCCGTCAGGACGCCCAGGCCCCGCCGCGCGAGCCAGCCGAGGGCGATTGCGAGCTTGCGGCGCTTGGAGACCGTTATCCGCCGGTGGAGCACGTCGCAGCCGCCGCGTTCGATCGCGTCCACCAGCGCGAGACCGCAGCGGCTGAACAGATCGACGTCCGCGGCTCCTCCCCCTTCAACAAGCCTTCCCAAAGCAGCCCCGCCGCTAAAGAGTTCCCTCGTTCTATCCAGCTCAAACCGCATCAGCCGCCTGAAGGCCGCGTTGACAACGCCGTTGCGCAGCTCCGCCTCGATGTAGCCGAAACCGTCCATGTCCTCGCGCGGAATGTAGATGCGGCCCCTGGCATAGTCTGGCGCGATGTCCTGCCAGAAGTTGATGAGCTGCAGGGCCGTGCAGGTCATGTCGCTGAGCCGGGCGCGCGCGTCGTCGCGATACCCCAACAGGCACAGAAACAACCTGCCCACCGGGTTCGCCGATCGCTCGCAGTAGCCCAGAAGCTGCTCGAATGTCTCGTAGCGCGTCACGTGCTGGTCCTGAATGAACGCGGAGATGAGGTCATCGAACGGCTGCATCGGCAGGTCGAACTCGTCTATTGTCGGCTTGAGCGCGACGAAGACGGGATGGTTCGGCCGACCCGCGTAGCACTCCCGCAGTTCCAGCCGCCACCATTCCAGCAGCCTCAATGAGAGCTCCGCGTCGCCGGTCTCGTCGGAGAGGTCATCGCACACGCGGCAGTAGGCGTAGACGTTGAAGACGTGCGCGCGGAGCCGGCGGGGAAGAAAGATCGATCCGACCGGGAAGTTCTCGTAGTGCGTTCGCGCCAGTTTCGCGCACAGCTTATCCGGCACCGATCCCGCCAGATCGCTGGGCAGAAACCGACTCGCTATTGTGCTGAGTTGCCCTGCGTCCATGTCCTGCCTACACCCCATTGCCAATCGCACGGTCATTATTGCCAGCCCAGTCTGAACCTAACCGTGGATGCCTTCGTGTCATCCTGAACGCGCCGTGTCATCCTGAACTTGTTTCAGGATCCAGGACTGGATGCTGAAACGAGTTCAGCATGACAACCGCCGGATGCCCAAACGAGTTCAGCGCGACAGGATGGGCAAGTTTGCGCGCGGCGAATGACTGGGAACATGCCTAAAGGTGGCGCGCGAACGCCGCGACCGGGGAAGGGCGAATGAGAAGGAGTTTGTTGGAGTCTCTTGACCTCCCTAGCGACATCAAGAACCTGTCACCGGTACAGATGGACAGGCTCGCGGCGGAGGTCAGGGATTTGATAATCGAAGTGGTGAGCGCGAACGGCGGTCACCTGGCGCCGAGCTTGGGCGTAGTGGAGTTGACCATCGCGCTTCTGGGCGCGATGAACGTGCCGGACGACAGGATCGTCTGGGATGTCGGCCACCAGTGCTACCCCTACAAGATCCTCACCGACCGCAGGGACCGCTTCTCGACGCTGCGGCAGGCGGGCGGGTTGAGCGGCTTTCCGAAGCCGTCGGAGAGCTGCTACGACTGCTTCGCCACCGGCCACGCCAGCACGGCCATCTCCGCCGCGCTCGGAATGGCTCGCGCCCGCGATCTGACCGGGCAGAAGCACCGCGTAGTGGCGGTCGTCGGCGATGGCGCGCTCGGCGGCGGCATGGCCTGGGAGGCGATCAACGCCGCGGGGCATTCGAAGGCGAACCTGCTGGTCATTCTCAACGACAACAGGATGTCGATCTCGCCCAGCATCGGTGCGCTGGCGACGCACATCGCCCGCCTGCGGTCGATGCCGCTGTATCGGGAGATGGAGCACGGAGCGGAGCGCTTCTTCCGAACAATACCGTTCGGCGGGTTCATCAAACGCATAAGCCAGAGCGCCAAGCGCGGGCTTACCCATTTCGTGTCGCCGACATCGGGCACGATCTTCGAGTCGCTAGGGTTCGAATACTACGGCCCCATAAACGGCCACGACATCGGCGACCTGAAGCACTTCATATCCATGTCGCGCGAGTGCAAAGGCCCGGTCCTCCTGCACGTGGTGACCACCAAAGGCAAGGGCTACCAGCGCGCCGAGCACAGGCCGCGCCGCTATCATGGAGTCGGGCCGTTCAATTCCAACAACGGCAAGGTCTCCGACCGCGGCGGCCGCAGCTACACCGAGGCGTTCGGCACCGCGCTCGTGAAGCTGGCCGCCAAGGACCCGCGAGTCGTGGCGATCACTGCCGCGATGCCCGACGGCACCGGCCTTGCGAAGTTCGCCCGCAAATACCCGAGCAGGTTCTTCGACGTGGGTATCGCCGAGCAGCACGCGGTCACGTTCGCGGCAGGTCTTGCGGCCTCGGGCATGAGGCCGGTAGTGGCCATCTATTCCACGTTCCTTCAGCGCGCCTACGACCAGATCGTCCACGACGTCTGCCTCCAGAACCTGCCGGTCATATTCGCGCTCGACAGGGCGGGGATCGTCGGCGAGGACGGCCCGACCCATCATGGCGCGTTCGACCTCAGCTACCTGCGCCACATCCCGAACCTGACCATCATGGCCCCAAAGGACGCCGGCGAACTCGCCTGCATGCTCCACACCGCGCTGCGCATCGACGGACCCGTCGCGCTCCGTTACCCAAGAGGGTCGGTGCCCGGCAAGTCAAAGACTCCCGTCCGGTCGCTCGCGATAGGCAAGTCCGAGACCGTCCGCGAGGGCGACAGCCTGGCCATCATCGCCATCGGGCCGGTCGTGCTGGAGGCGATCAGCGCCGCGGAGGAGTTGGCGGAGTACGGGATCGATACGCGGGTCGTCAGCGCGCGGTTCGTAAAACCGCTCGATGAGGACGCGATCGTCGCGGCCGCGAGCGAGTGTGGAGCAATGATTCTGGTCGAGGAGAACGTCGGTCACGGCGGATTCGCGGGGGCGGTCCTGGAATGCCTGGCGCGGCACGGTATATGCGGCGTCCCGACCGAGATCGTTGCCCTGCCGGACGCGTTCATGGGGTTTGGCAAGGCTGCGGAGCTGCGGTCGGTTTACGGCATCTGCAAACAGGGAATCCTTAGCTCTGCCGAACGCCTGCTTGTCAGGATCGACCATCCGATGGCGCCGCTGGGAGACAGCTTTGTCATTCGCCAGAGCATCTGAAAACGCGGTCCGCAAGTCCGACCACCTATCAATCGCGCTCAGTGAGGATGTCGAGTTTCATCGCTTGACCACCGGCTTCGAGCGCTATCGTCTGCCCTACGAGGCGCTGCCCGAGATCAGCCGGGGAGAGGTGGACACGTCCGCGTCGCTCTTCGGCCGCTGGCTCTCGATGCCGCTCGTGATCTCATCGATGACCGGCGGTACCGATGAGGGTCGCGCGTATAACCGCATCTTCGCCGAAGCGGCGCAGCGGTTCAACATCGCCATGGGCGTGGGCAGCCAGCGCGTCGCGCTCGAGAATGCCGACCTGGCCGACACCTTCCGCGTCCGCGACGTCGCGCCGGACATACTGCTCTTTGCCAACCTCGGCGCCGTGCAACTCAACAACGGCTGCGATGTCGAGTCCTGCATTCGCGCGGTCGAAATGATCGACGCCGACGCGCTGATCCTCCACCTCAACCCGCTCCAGGAGTCCGTCCAGCCCGGCGGCGACACGAACTACCGCGGGCTGGCCGCGAAGATTCATGATGTCTGCAGGAACGTCGGCGTGCCGGTGATCGTCAAGGAGGTCGGCCACGGAATCTCCGCGCGCACAGCCGAGCTGCTTGCCGAAGCGGGCGTGGACTGCATCGACGTCGCCGGCGCCGGCGGAACGTCCTGGGCCAGAGTCGAATCCTACCGCACCGGCATTCCCCATTCCGCATTCCCCATTCCCCATTTGCTCGAATGGGGCATACCCACCGTCGACAGCCTCCTCGCCGTCCGCGAGTCTGCCCCGAACTTGACCATCATCGCCAGCGGCGGCATTCGCAGCGGCGAGGACATCGCCAAATCGATCGCGCTCGGCGCCTCAGCGGCCGGAATGGCGCTGCCCATGCTGAAGGCCGCCTCCGAATCCCCCGACGCGCTCGCAAACCTGATCGCGCGGCTTAGGGAAGACCTGGTGACGGCCATGTTCTGCGCCGGCGCGAGGACGACTGAGGGAACTCAAGGCCGTGGGGCTCCAGCGCCAGTCAGCACAAGGACACCGCCAGCCCTGAGTAGGCCGGAACCGGCAGGCCGTATCGAAGGGCGACCTGGGAGGTAAGCGTGTGCGCCGTCTGACCCTCGATACGCTCTCTGCGGTCGCTACTCAGGGCAGACGGGTTCAGGGGTGTGGTTCAGTCCACCCGCTTAACCAGCCTCACGCTGGTCCCGCCCTCGAAGCTGAAGCTGACCTCGTCCATGAGCGCGTTCATGCAGTAGATGCCGCGGCCGTGCTCCCTGAACAGAGCGTCCTCGAAGGTGGGAATGTCCTCCATCCGAAAACCGGGGCCGCTGTCGCTGACCGAGACCGATATCCGCTCGGGGTTTGCGATGCAGCTCACGGTAAACGAGCTGTCATCGGCGCCTGAACGGCCGTGGCGCACCGCGTTGGTTATCGCTTCGCCCACCGCGATCATCACGTCCCGAAGCCAGTTTCCGCCGAGTCCAACCGATTCGGCAACCCGGCTCACGCGATTCCGCGCCTCGCGGCAGTAGATGGGCTCGCTTGGCAGCGTGAAGAGGTCCATGTGGCAGACTCGGTCCGCGATGTCGCAGCCGCGGCCCGAGCACTCAGGTTCGCAGCAGAAGAGGTCCATCAGGAGGTGGCGATCCAGCGATTGCTGCACCGCGTGGCTGGCGTCCTTTATATGGAGCCGCCGCCGGCGCTCGCCGAATGTATTGGCGCTCTCGGCGAGGTAACCCAGAGCAGTGGCGTCGATGCTCTCGACCTCCGCCAGATCCAGGGTAACGCACCGCTCGTGTTCGTCTACCAGATGATCCAGTACCGTAACAAGCCGGTCTATATTGGTTCCATCTACATGCCCACTGACTACCAGAGACGGCTGATTGCCGTCGGACTCCAAAGACAGACTGAGCGGCGCGGCTCCTAGAACCATTACTAATATTACCTGCCGATTATCCAGAGCTTGACAAACCGTTAAGAGCATAGCATTCGGGTCAGTGGCAGTCAAGGGTTTTGGGCAGGTATTCTTGCTAGTTTTTCCGACTATTCAAGACTCTAATGCTGAGCTGGTTTGCGCAAGCCTGTCCGGCGCCACAAATCGCCCCGCAAGCCACCCGTCATGCTTGCGGCGAGCGATCAGCGCGGCGAGTTCAGACCGGCATTCTCCGTCCGGCTTGGACTTCATCCGCGCAAGCTCCTCCAGCCTGAGCTCGAACACGTCCTCGACCTGCGACAGCGCACCCGCGGCTTCGAGCCTTAGCGCAAGCTCCATTGAGATCGACCGCAGCGCGGCGCTGGCAAGGCCGCAGTCCCTGCCCGCCCGGGCGGCGGCGCGAATCCACCCGCGAGCCAGTCCCAGCACGATCTCGACCTGCGCTCTGCTCTTCCCGCGCAGGCCGCCGAGCATTTCCGCCTCGGCTTCTTCGGCGTCCTGCCGGGCAGCCGAATGAACAGTAACCAGAGTCTGTTCCGCAGCGCGCTTCGATCGCTCACCTATCGCGCCGAACACGGCCTCGATGTCCTCGATCCAGCTTCGCCACCCCGCCGGATCGACCGCCTGCCCGACATCGGCGAAGACGTGACCGCAATCGCGCGCGAACTGCTCCACGTCGCGCCGATATTCCGACCACCAATCGCTGCTTTCCGCCCGCCCCGTCTTCTCAGCCGTCGCGAACCGCTGGGCCAGGTCCTCCAGCACCGCCTCCCGCTGGAAGTCGGCAGTGTCCACCCCGCCCAGCAGGCGCGCGGCAAGTGACGGGTCGTGCACGATCTCAGCAAGCAGATCGGCGGAGCGCGCCCGCATGCGCTCGGCCAGCCGCGTCCATGTATAGGATTCGCGCTGCGCGCTCGCGGCCAGCTTTAGTGCCTGCGCGCACGACCGCCAGTCCGCCGAGGCCCAATCGGCCCCGATCAGTCCGGATACCCGCTCTCGCAGCGGCGGCTCGACCTGCTTCTCGAACCTGTTAAGCAGCGCCGCGGACCGCCCGACCTCGCCCACCGCCAGCGCGCCCGAGTCCGACTCGCTCGCATAGAGGTAACCGTTCAGCACTCGCTGGGCCGCGCCGACCTTCGCCGGATACGCCTCGACCAGGCTGCCGGCGAAATGCGACAGCACCCGCGTGCTCTGTATGAGCCACACAGCGCGGGCGTCGGCCTCGTTGGGCCAACTTACCGGGAAGTAGTCGGGCAGATCGGAAATGGGGTCGGCCTGCAGAATCCACAGCGCGTCGCGGTCCACCGCCCACTCGACCTCGGCCCTGCCCCCGACCGCCTCCTCGATCAGAATGGCGCGATCGGCGACCAGCCGAATCATCTCCTCGTCGGCATCCAGTTCGCCCGACTCCCGCACTCTGGACACGGACAGATCGCGCAGACCGACCGTGTAGTGCGCCGACGCACCGCCCGACCGCGCCGCGACCATCACGCTGCCTGGATCGCCGGTGACGGGGTTGGCGGTGAACGCCGTGCCCGCGACATCGGCTTCCACCATCTGCTGCACGATCACCGCCATCGCCGGCTCGGCCGCGGCCCCGAATCGCGCGCGATAGGCCGCGGCCTTGCCCGACCACAGCGACGCCCACACTCGCTTGATGGCTTCACCGAGCGCGTCGAGGCCGGAGACGTTGAGGTAGCTTTCGTAGGCGCCCGCGTAGCGGGCTTCGTCCTCGATCGCCGACGATCGCACGGCGACTCTCGGGTCGGCCGTGCCGGTCTGCCAGGAAAGGCGTTCGTAGGCGTCGGCGATGGACTGCCGCACGTCCTCGGGGATGGGCCGGTTCAGTATCGCCGCGCGGATTTCCTCGCGCTGTTCGGCCTCGGGCTGCGCCGAAGCGATCTCCCGCGTTCCGGCCGCCCAGAGATGCGAACGATAGGCGTCCGCGCTGATCACGAAGCCTCTCGGTACGGCAAAACGGGCGGCGACGATCCTCGCGAGGTTCGCCGCCTTGGCTCCGGTCCTCCGGCTCTTATTGGCATCCGCGAGCGGAAGTATGAGTGCAATGCTGGTGGTTGGCATGGGTGCTCTAGGGATTATACGGACGCGCCGCAGCAGTTGTCAATGCGCGCCCGATAATGCAGTTGTCGGCATGGCGTGCGTCGTGGTAGAATATAGTGGCGCGGAGAGGTGGCTGAGTGGTCGAAAGCGATCGCCTGCTAAGTGATTACTCGGTGTTAAGCCGGGTCCCGGGTTCGAATCCCGGCCTCTCCGCCAGATCCACATCACCAACCAGAACTAACCCCTGCCTGCCCAGCCGCGTGGATCAGTACGTGTTGATGTCCTCTCTCGACCTCACCAGTATCGCGCGCTGCGGGTATCCGTTGATGTCGTATCTGCAGCAGACGCCGGTGACCGCCGCTCCAGTGGTCCCTGACGGAATGGTGGCGTTCGGGGTAAAGATGACCCGCACGCCCGTTACCGGTTGTCCGCCTGGACCCAGCGTGTTCCCGTCTGTGAGCCCGGAGCCGTCATCTATGTAGGCGAAGCTGTACTGTTGGACGTAGGTTACTGTCCCGGCTGTTCGCACGAGAAGCCCGACGTTGTTGAGCCCCGTTCCATGCTGCACGCCGAGTTGGTGTCCCAGCGTGGACCCCCCGAGGTTCCGCTGAGCGACAGACAGCGGCAGCGGCGCGCGTACCACGTTCCATGAGTATGCAGCCCACTGTGCGGAGGCCAGCGACAGACACAGGCTGTCCGAGTACCAGCAGGCCTGCGACCTGTATCTTCTGGCCCACGACCGGCGGCTTGTATCCACAAACTATCCTCATCCCCGCAGTGCGATCCGCGTCCTGGACAAAGAATGTGTTGTCGCTGAATACGGCAGAAACTACGGCCGGGAACGTGATATAGGCGTCCAGCGCGTGCGCGCGAGCTTCTGCGACGGACGACACCTCGGCAGCTTCCGGCATCGGGTAGCCGACGACCAGCACCAACCCGAAACTGGTATAGAATGGGTTGAATGTGAGGCCGCCGCCCAGCGTCGGCAGAGCCAGTGTCCTGAACTTGCCCGAGCGCGCGCCGGCGTCCACGATCAGGAACTTCTGCCCTGTCACGGGGGTGAAGCCCGGCGCCAGAACGATGCGCAGCGTGCCCGCCAGAGTGGCCGTGCCGGCGGTGATGAGCTTGCCGTAGAGATCGTTTTCGTAGCCATTGAGGGTCACCGTGAGCGTGCCGGTATCGTCCTGAACGTAGTCCTCGGTCAGGGCGATGAAGGCGTCCCCGGTCGCCGGCTCGACCGTGCCCCGGTTTGTGAGATTGCCGAAAATGATCCCGAAGCCCTGCCAGTTGCCCGTATTCAAGATCTTGCCGCAGGTGAAGTCCCCGCCATCGAGCTCCAGCGTGCCTGCGTTGGTGAACTGCTTGGTGCAGGTGAATCCTCTGCCGTTGAGCAGCCGGAACGTGCCCTCGTTTGTATACATGCGCTCGATCTGCCTGAACGAGCTGTTCGCGCCCAGCACGACCGTACTGCGGTTCGTGACCAGATAGTCCGAGCTTGTGATCTCAAGGCTGCAGTTATCATCCACGACCCACGTGCCCCCGGTGAGAGCGCCGCCGGACACCTGGGTCACGGTCCCATTGAGGATCAGCGCGCCGGACGCCGATTCCACCGTCCCTATGCTGTCCAGCCGACAGGCAACGGTCGAATCGTGCGTGCCGCTGTACTTGCGCAGGATGCCGTTGTTCGTGATGAGCCCGTAGCCCGTGATGGAGCGATCGTTCATCAGGTTGTAAGTTCCGCTCGCGGCGATCTCCAATGTGCTCTTCTCGTCAACGTCCAGGTCGCCCTGTTGGTGGTTGACTGTGCCAAGCGTGACCAGATGACCGCGCCGCAGGCCCCTGTCTGTCCCCGCGAGAATGCTAAGCGTGCCGTCGTTTCTCAGCGTGCCGTTCTCGGTGACTAGCCCGTTGGTCCAGTCGGCCGCGCCCTTGTTGATCACCGAACCGGTGCCCGAGATGACGCCATCGACGAAGTGGAAGCCCCCGTCGAGCGTGAACTCCGCGGTTGCACCTGGATCGACGATCATGTTGCTGGCTAGTGTCGATGAGCCCGCACCTGTGGCCGTGAAGCGACCGTACACGTGGTGGTTGCCGCCGGTGAAGTCCAGCTTCGCGCCGGAGTAGATGCTGGCGGAACTGTCGTAGAGGCTGCTTCCACCCGAAAGCCGGAGGGTGCCGGAGTGGGCGTCGATGAGGCCGCGGTTGGTGAACAGAGGCTGGATGGTCGAGATGCCCGACGACGAGGTACTTCTGGAATGTGCCGCCGTTGGAAATGCTGCTGCCGCCATCGGTGCAAGTCAGGCTTGCGTCAGCAAGCAGTTGGTAGAGGCCCGCGTTGTCCAGCGTGCTGCTCTGCTTGAAGTCCAGGGCGCCCGTGCCGGTCTGCTTCGTGGTCCCGGGGTTGTACATGTTCGAGGCCCTCAGGGTCTTGACCCCGGCGCCGATAAGCGATAGCGTGTCCTGGTTGGTGAACCTGGCGCCGCCGGCCAGCGAGCCCGCGGACCAGTCCGCGTTCCAGTTGTTGATGAGCGCGCCTGGGCCGTTGACCGTCGCTCCCGACAGATGCAGGCCAAGGTCGAGCCCAAATATCGCCTGTGCTCCGGCTGCCAGATTAACCGTGCCGCTCGCGAGGTTCACATTGCCCGAGCTGGCGGCCTGGAAAGTGCCATTGAGGGTGTAGGTCCCCGTCGCGAGTGTGAGTGCTGCGCCCGCGCTTATCTGGGCCCCGCCGTCGTACCACGTGCCTCCGCCGGTGAGTTTGATGGTCCCGGTATCGATGTCGAAGCCGCCGAACTGGTTGTTGAACGTCGGCTCGATGACCGATTCGCCGGTACTGTATGTCTTGCGGAAGACACCGCCGTTCGTGATGACACCAGTTCCCGATATTCCCGAATTCGCCTGAAACTCATAAGACGACGTATTGGTGCAGTTCAGCGCGCTGGTGCTGTCGAGAGTCGGGCCCGAATCGCCCATCTGCACCACGTCCTTGAGGTTGTCCAACTCGGCCCCCTGCAGGTTCTTTGCCGTGTAGCTGGCAAGACTCAGCGTTCCACGGTTCTCGAGGTGCGCGCCGCCCGAAAACGTGCCGGTCTGCCAACTGGCGTTACCGTAGTTGACCAGCGTGCCCTGGCCGGAGAAGTTCGTGCCGGTAAGCAGGAGCAGACCATCGAGCATGCCAAACGATGTCTTTGCGCCGAGTGCGTAGTTGACCGTGCCTCCCGCCATACTCGCGTAGCCCGATCCACTGAATGCGAGTTCGCCATTGACCGCATACTGCCCCTGGCTGAACGTGAAATACGAAGGGTACGCCACGCTGACCGCGCCGCCGTTGAACGTGCCTCCGCCATACAGCGCCAGCGTGCCGGTATCGACCTCGATCGAGCCGGAGTTGGTGAGCTGAGTCTGGATCTGGCTAGTGCCGGAGCTGTAGGCCTTCTTCAGAGAGCTGTTATTGATGAAAGTGCCGGTGCCATCGGAAGAGGCGAAACTTGCGTCGCTGTAGAGCAGATAGTCGCCGCTTATATTGTGGAACTGGCTGCCCTGGCTGAATGTCAGGCTGCCATTGCCCATATGATAGATCGTGCCGTAGTTGCCTATCTGGCTGCCCTGGAACACATGCGAGTTGGTGCCGTATATGGACAGTGTGGACTCGTTTCGCAGGTTCCCTAGTCCCGTAGAGGGCCGTGGCGTTCCAGGTCATGCTGCCACGGCTGTAGATCTGCCCCAGTCCGTTGAGGCTGCCGCTGTTCAGCGTAAACCCGTTGCTCAGGTTGATGTAGCAGTTATTCCCCGCAGGCACCTGGAACCCGGCGCTATCGAGAATGCCCATGCCGTAGCCGCTGATGTCGCACTCGCCACCTATCGTGTAGGTTCCACCGTCGAACTGGATGCTGTTTGCGGCGGGGCCGCAGGTAACCCTGCCACCTGTGAAATCACCGCCGCTCCAGAGACGCAACGTACCCTTCTGGATATCGAGCGTGCCCGTGTTGTTGAATACAGGATTGATGTCCGTGATTCCGCCGGTCGTGGACTTGCGGAACGTGCCGCGGTTGTCTACTCTTGCCGTGCCGGAGCTGTTTGTGAGGCTGACGTCGGACTTGATCTCGTAGGTCTTGCCTGGGTTGTTCGCCAGAACCCCGCCGTTCTTGATGTCAACGGAGCCGCTCTGGGTCATCGTGCCGTTGTTGGTGAGTGCTGAGACCAGCGCCTTCGCGCCCGTGCCGGATATGTCCCATGTACCGTTGTTGATCAGCCCGTTGGTGTAGGAGGCGGTCCCGATGTTGCCCGCGGTCCAGTAGCCGCTGCCTCCCATCGTGAGAGAAGTCACGCCGCCAAAGGTACCGCCGCTGAACAGGAACCCCGACGGGCATTGCGAAGTGGAAGAAATGGAGAGCGAGCCGCCTCCCAGGCTGAATATCTCATCGCACTGCAGGCTTCTGACCGAGTGGGTGCCGGAGTTATGCGTAACGATCCACGTCCCACCCGCAATGCTGATCACGACATCGTCGGACGAACCCGGCAGATAGGGGTAGCTTGACCAGTTGGAGGCGCTGCTCCAATCGCCGCCGGCGGTACTGGTCCAAAAGACATAGTTGGCCCCGCAAGGCCCGGCAAAGAGCAGCGACCCAGCGACGGCAAGCAGGCACAGGTATTTCAAACTCAGAGCTCCCTCTCCGCATAGTAGACCCGCGGGCCAGTGCAGCTCCTTCGAAAATGCGGAGCATTTTCGTTCCCTTCGTGGCGAACTCGACAGCGCTGCGGAGCAGTCGCGATAGAGTTCATGCCACGACTCCCAAGTTCAACTTAGCCCATGCAAAGCCTGCTTGTCAACAGATAGGGGCAAAAACAGGTAATGGATGACCCTACTATTCCAAAATCAGCCTCGCCCGCCGGAACTTCGCGGATGCGACCGCCAGCACTATCGCGTCGGCGGCCACCAGCGCCGCCAGCACCATCGCGATCACGCCTCGCATTCCGACCTTGCCGAACCACATGAACAGCGCCGCCTGCCAAGGCTTCGGCAGCATCATCACGATCAGCGGGATCACGATCACTCCCACGAACAGCAGACTCATCGTCTGCGCCGCCTGCCGCACCGTCGCCGCCCTCAGCGACGCGATCACACCCAACCCTGACAGCAGCACCGCCACCAGCAGCCCCAGCACCGGCGCGCCGACCCCGACAGGCAGCGAGTACATCAGCAGTTTCCCGTGGCCGTAGCCGATATTCGCCGTCGCCAGTCCCAGCAGCAGTATGACCAGGGTCATTCCCCACGCGTAACTCACAATTGTCGCGATCTTGCCGAGCAGGATCGCCCGGTCCGACAGCCGGCTGGCGAGCAGCGTCTCCAGCGTCTTGCGCTCCCGTTCGCCGGCAAACGCGTCCGCCGACAGGCTCATTGTCATCACAAAAGGCCCCCACACCGCCAGGAACAGCACCGTCCCGGAGTCCACGAACGCCCGGCCATACTGCGCGGGCATGAAGACGCCCAGTATCCCGATGAATATCAACTGCCCGATCAACCCGCCCTTGACGCCGCCTCTCAGAAACGGCATGTCCCGCCACTCCTTCCACATCACCGTCAGCACGTCGCGGATCATCCGTTTTCCTCCATCAGCGTCATGAACACCTCTTCCAGGCTCGCGCGGACCTTGCGGACTCCCTCGATCTCGGCGCCGGAGTTCACCATCAGGCTCACCAGCGGCGCCAGGCTGACATCGCCGTTCAGCCCGAGGCTCATCTTCTCTCCGTTCGCCTCGACCGACGCCACCTCCGGCCTCTCGCGCAGCTTGCCCAGCAGCTCATCCGAGAATCCCCTGCCGATCGACCTCCGCCTTCGCCGCGCCGTCGCCCGCGTGAAGCTCCTCCGGCTTGCCGGACGCGAGCAGCCTGCCCTTGCGGATCACCGCCACCCGCGCGCACAACCGCTCCGCCTCCGAGAGGTTGTGCGTGGTGAGAAAGATCGTCGCGCCCTCCCGCGAGGCAAGCTCCGAGAGGTGCTCGCGCAGCTCGGCCGCGGCCACAGGGTCCAGTCCCGCCGTAGGCTCATCGAGGAATATCACCGACGGCCGGTGCAGCAGCACTCGCGCCACCGCCAGCTTCTGCTTCATACCGCGGCTCCAGCCCTGCACGATCTCCTTGCGCCGGTCCCAAAGCTCCGCTTGCGTCAGAAGCTCCCGAATGCGCGCCCGGCGATCCTTATCGGGCAGCCGCCAGATGCGGGCATAGTATTCGAGGTTGTCCTGCGCGGACATGCGCTCATACAGCCCGGTATGCTCCATCAGGGCCCCGCACGACGCGCGAATCGCGTCCGCCGAGCGTACCGAGTCCAGCCCCATCACGCTTGCCCGGCCCGATGTCGGCTCCAGCAGCCCCAGCAGCAGCCGGATCGTCGTGGTCTTGCCTGAGCCATTCGGCCCGAGAAACCCGAACACGACCCCCGCCGGCACTTCCAGCGTCAGGTCGTCAACGGCCCGAACCGCCCCGAAATCCCGCGTCACGCCGTCCAGCCCGATCGCTACTTCACTCAACTTGCGCTCCCCGCTATTCAACATTCAACATTTACAATTCAGAATTCGATCTCCTGAAACGTCCTCGTTTCCGCCGACTGCTTCGCCTTCAGGCACATCAGCACGCTAAGCAATCCGGCTTCCAGCGGCGCAACCGACTTGCACTCTCCGCGAATCACCCTTACGAAGTTATCCACCAGCACCGTATCGCCGCCGCCGTGCGACGCGCCCGCGGTCTTGGTCTTATACGTCTCGACCCGCGGCATGTGATGCATGTGGACCTTGAGTTCGTCGGTATACCAATCGAACTCCAGCGTCCCCTTATACCCGAACAGCGTCGCGCCGCGCTTGCCGGCGGTCTTGCGGGCGAAGAAGTTCTGGGAATAGCAGGCGTGCATGCCGGTGTCGTACTCGATGATCGCGCTGCCGGAGTCCTCGTTGCCCGTATCGACCGCAAACCCGCACATCAGCCCCGACGGCTGCACGCGCGGCGTCTCCTGCTTGGTATAGTATGCGTGGAACGGGCTCTCCAGGCACGTGTCCTGTTCGTCGCAGTCGTCGCATCGCAGCCCGGCCGGATGATCGCCCTTATAGACCTGCTTGGACTTCATCGCGCAGATGCGCACCGGCTTGAAGCCCAGTATGTGGTTGATGTAGTCGAAATCGTGCGTAGCTTTCTGCAGAAACAGCCCCTGGGTCTCGTTCTCGTCGCGATACCAGTTCTGATAGTAGCACGCGCCGTAGGGCACGTTGTTCCACGCCTGCACGTGCTCCACCGTCCCGATCTTGCCCGACTCGATGATCTCCTTCGCCAGCTTCACCAGCGGCGTCACCCTCAGCGGAAACGACACCACCACCTCGCTGGAGCTCTTCTCACCAGCCGCCTTCAGCGCGAGCAGGTCGGCCATATTGGTCGCGACCGGCTTCTCGAGATACAGAGGCAGGTTCCGGCTCAGCACCTTGACCGCCATCTTCGTATGCAGAGAGCACCGCGTCCCGATCAGCGCGCCGTCGAGCTTCTCCGTGTTCAGCATCTCATCGGGGTCGGAGTAGAACGCGACCTTCGCCGCATTCTCGCCCAACTGCGCCTTGATCTCATTGTTCCGGACGTCGGTAATCGCGACGACCTCCGTCCCCGCATTGAGCTTCTCGACAAGCCCGAGCACGCCCCGCGCCCTCCCGCCGTATCCAATCACACCAAGTCGTATCATCGTTAGCCTCCCGTCACAGCTCAACTCTATCTCTACGGCGGGGTGATGTCAAGGAGTACTCAGCGATACTCCTCCCTCACCGGATGAAACACGTCTATTACATAGCACTCCGTCAGCGCATGCACGACGTGCCGGACGCCCGACGGTATCACCGCCACCATCCCCGGCCGGCATGAGCTTCGTCTCGTGGCCGACCGTCACCTCCATCTCGCCGGTCACAATCGTCGATATCTGCTCGTGCGGGTGCGAATGATCGGGGATCACGGCGCCCGCCTCCAGGTCCCAGTAGGAAATGGTCATACTCTCCGAATGCACGAACCGCGCCCTACACCCGGGCACGACCTCGCGCTGCTCTACGTGCTCAAGCTCCACAAACGGCATCCAATCCTCCGATCTTGTCATGCTGAACTTGATTCAGCATCCAGTCGTCCTGCAGCCCTGTCATGCTGAACTTGATTCAGCATCCAGTCGTCCTGCAGCCCTGTCATGCTGAACTCGCTTCAGCATCCAGTCCTCTGCCGGCAGTATAGCAGCGGGCCCGCACTCCGTCAAACGCGCATCGGACGGGCGGTACAGCAGTTCGGCCGGGACATGCCGTCCCGGCCGAATCCTCGCGGGCATGCCGCCCGCAATCTCCGAGCGTTGTCTACATCTGGGCTTCGACTGGCTCCTCCTCCTCTTCCTCCTCGCCGCCCATTCCGGCCATGCCGCCCTGCTTGAACCAGCCTATGACCATCTCTTTGATCTTCTCCTGCTGCTCCGGCCGCAGGATCTGGCGCATATCGTGCAACGCCTTGACCATCGTCAGCCACTTTTCGGCCTTCAGGCCGCCGATCTCCTTGATCTTGGCTTCCGCGGTGGGCATGTCGATCTCCTCGCGCATCACCGCGTTCTTCACATCGACCATGTCCATCTCGATCTGGCTGCGGAGCCCGATAAGCTGCTTCTTTGCCTCCGCGTGGCGGTTGCGCAGCTTCTCGCACTGCTCATCAGATATGCCGAGCTCATCGGCGTGCATCAGGACCATCCATGGCATCCTGTAGAACATCGCCCTGATGCCCCCACCCATCCACTGCCCGTGTCGCGGAAGCCCATGTCCGGGGTGGTGTCCCGTCACGGCTTCACCGGGATGGCGCTCCGTCGCTGCTTGACCGTGCATTGTTGATCCTCCCTGTAAGTGTTGATGTGGCTGTATGAACTCGCCTCCGACCCATTACCCGCCCCCAATCCCGGCGAAACGGGCCGTGTCATGCTGAACTCGATTCAGCATCCACCTTCCCAGTCCGTGCGCGTGTCATGCCGAACTCGATTCAGCATCCACCTTCCCAGTCCGCGCACCCGTGTCATGCTGAACTTGATTCAGCATCCACCTTCCCAGTCCGCGCACCCGTGTCATGCTGAACTTGATTCAGCATCCACCTTCCCAGTCCGCGCACCCGTGTCATGCTGAACTCGATTCAGCATCCATATCCCCAGTCCGTGAAGACGGACTTCGTTGGCGTTGCCTCGAATTCATTCGAAGGTGAACCACCGCGCCCCTGACACGGCACGGCCCCAGACACTTGGACGGACATACGGCTCGACATTTCGACGGACATGAACCCGGACACCGAAACCGCCGAATCCCCCGATTCCGGCCCGATCTGAGATCAGATCCGCCCCTGAAGAACGGACATCTGACTGGACATGAAGGTGGACATATCGATGGACATTTGGGTGGACATCAGACCTGGCGCAACTACGTCCGACCACCCCACCGCCGCCGCCGTCCGCCGCCGCCGCCGAAACCTCCTCCTCGACCTATCGACCCGCACCGAACCGGTTCCCATGTCCGAGTTGCCCAACATCAGTTTCCGAGTGGCGCAGGCATACGTGAGAAAGAGCGCGAAGACTCTCCAGCGGGACATCGAGGCGTTAGTGGAAGAGGGGCTGGTTGTTCGAGTCGGCAGAGGCTACCTAGCGAACAAAAGCCTGATCCTAGCATTCCTGCCAGCGAGGCGGTCTGCCACAACGCGTCAGCCAGCAGTATCGGCTAACCCGCGTCACGCAAGCGGGTGAAAAGTGCCAGCCTGCAACAAGGCGGTCCACTCGGCGTTTGCCTGCGGCAGGATTTCGAGCACCTTTGCTATGCTGGTTGCAGCCCATCCGAAGTCCAGGGTGTCCTCCGCACTGAGCACTCTGTCCCGCCTGTTCTCTAGCCATTTTTCCAGGGCGTAGTAGTTCCCCGAGCCTTATATGTCCAAACCGCTTCGGTGATGGGCTCGAAGAACTGATCCGGGTCAATGTGCACACGGCCAAGGTTAACGTCGTATTGCGGATAGCCACGAGACACCAAGTTGCTGCCCTGAATTGGGAAACCGACGCCCCAAGTTTGCGATGCCCTTGAAGGTCGCTGGCTTCGAGTAGATGAAGATCCGCGATGCGTCTTCCTATTGACGACATTCGCCAGAACGCCCCGGAGTCCTCGGGGAAAGCAATGCGAGGGTAGCCATCCTGCAGGAGCACCTGGAACTCGTTCTGGTATAACTCGGCGTTGAGCACGCCGTAGATGTAGAAAAACACGTCCTCCGCCGTCGAAGCACGTCCGTAGCGGCCCTGGAGCCCCGGCAGCACCCTTGGGTCGAGGGTAAGCTCAGGCCCTGAGTAATGGCGGTCTGGCCCCCGTTGCTCCCTGGGCTATGGATGCGATATAGCGGCAGTGTGTTGCAGTTCGATTCGCTGGAAAGCGGGCGGACATTCCGCAGGCACTCGTGACACAAATGCTCGCATACTGGTTGCCACTCTGGTGTGGCGAAAGAAAGTAAGCCCCAGATTATCATTGCCCAAGAGGTGCGTCCATGACCTCGCCACGCCGACGGTGTACAAGATAGTCTGGTACGACAACCACCGCGTGTCGTACGGCCGAAACGCCACTCTGATCAGCAAGGCCGGGTCGAATACCCTCCAAGCACTTCACTCTGCGCCTCCGGTATGTCGAACTCGTCAGTGTTCCTTACGCCAAAGTGGCTGCGGAAATCGTCCTCGTTACCGCGAAACGCGGCGAATTCCCCGAGTTTGGCCTGCAGCTCGCGCTCCGCAAACCCATAGACCAGTCTGTCCCGTGCGGTGAGTATGGATTGGCTCCACAGAGTGAACAACTCGGTGACGGATGCCCATTGCCGGTACACGGCAGCCGACGCAGGGACGTCACGAGGAACAAAGTAGTAGTCCTCGGAATCCACAGGTAACAGATCCCATTGCACGGATTCAGCGTCGTTGGCTGCCAGAAAACCGTCCTCTGACCGTCCGATCACCCCAACACTCGGCGTAGCGGACTTCACACCTGTCTCTGGGCTCCGCGAGTTTGACCAGGAGCAGGATCGCGACGCCCTGCTGGATGTCGAAAACGTTTCTGTCCGTGGCGACTCCGGGCGGAGGAATCTCGCCGTACTGGCTGTCGCCGTGCAGATTAAGCACGTAGATGAGGTCGAAGGTCTAGAATAGGTGACGACGCATACACCGGAAGAGAGGCGCACGCAGGTACAAGTTGGCGGTGATGTACCCGATAATCCCGTGATGGTAGCTGCCCGGCTCCGTTTCAGAGATCTTCCATTCCGCCCACCTGATAAACTTCACATAGTCGTTCTGCAGCCAGTTGCGAGCCCTCTCCCCTCGACACCGGTAGTCGTCCACTCTGCCGTACTCATTGCTGGAGCTGCCGCGATACGGGGGGTTGCCCAAGATGACAAGGATCCGTTCATCTCTCTTAACTGACTGGGCCGCCCTGCCATCATCGGATATTGCCTGCTCGAAGGGACCTGGCAGAGTAAGAGGAATGTCATAGTCGGCAAGAGTGTTGGTGAGGATGATGCGCACATTCGAGTCTGATACCCCCAACCCCGATAGCACCTGGCCCAGTTTCAGATGCGCGAACACATAAGGTGAAGCCAGATACTCAAAGCCCCACCAATTTCTCAGTGTGTGCTCACTCAAATGGTCGGGCAGAGCACCCGCCTGCTGCCGGCCGAGATTCTGAGCAACCTTTTGAAGCGCGTGAGCAAGGAATGTGCCAGTTCCGAGGGCAGGATCCAGCAAGGTCACATCACTGGATGCTAGTCCATCCAGCTTACTGAAGTGTTGCCGGAGGAGCTTATCGAGGGAGTTCACTATGAAGTCTACCACCTCATCTGGCGTATAGTACACACCGCGCAGTTCCCGCTCATCCGGGTCGTAATGGCTCAGGAAAGTCTCGTAGAAGTGCACGCTTAGGTCGCGGCTTTGCCCGATCTGCCCCGCCACCGAACCAATATCCGCTCTCTCCAGTAGACGTATGAGGTCGTCAATCACCCAATCCAACTCGTCGGGGGTCATCTGCGCAGACAAAAGCTGAAAGATGGCTCGAACTGGCCCTAGGTTCTGCGGAAGCAGGCTGAGGAGATTCGCCCGGCTGAAAGACCTCGTTTGGCTCAGCCAGTTCTGGTACGCTGCATAGAAGAGGCCGTAGGTGAGCGTCTGCGCATAGAAGTCCGCAAACCTATCCGGGGTAAGGTCTGGGATAAGCCACCGCTTGTAGGCATCCCTCTGTGACTCCAGAAGACGGTTATGGGGATACCCGTGAGTAGCGCGAAAATGGCATCATGCAGGAGCTTCGCCTTGTGCGCCAACGTGCTCGCCAGATCCCTCGCCGTCACCACGGTCGGCACGGACTGCTGAAGGAACCGATCAAGCAGGCCAACAAGGGTCCGTCCGCTCGACCTTGCAGCTATATGCTGCAGCGAAGTGCTCCCTGTCAACGCGGCTAGGTCAACATGAGGACCGATTCCACAATGATGCTGTTCCTCGATGAGACGGAATTCGCGGAAGCTGTGTAGATCCAGACGTGGAACGCTGCGCTTAACCTTGGTATTGTCTCAAGTCGTGTCCGCTGAGGTCGTCGAGGCTGGCAGAGATGTCCTTTGTTTCGATGTAGCCTATCAGGTCCTGCATTGTGGGGCCGTACACCACAGCGTCTGGAGCGCCGGCATCCGTGATATGTCCAGGCTCTATGGTGAAACCGGCAATCGGGCGGTGCAGGGGGCCGGCGATTCCGCGGACCAGCAGCTCGAGAGCTGGCCGATAGCTGAACTCGGTAGCTCGAGTTGCCCAGTTGTGCGAATGCTCTGAAGGTAGCTACTCAAGAGACTGACTGGCAATGGTGTTCCTCCGACATACGGCCCAGGGAGCACTTCGTCGGTCCATCGTCGCGCTGCTCCCTCGCGCACTACTTAGGCACTGGGTGCCAATCCCCCTTCACCTTGACACCCCCTCCCCCCGCCTAACATGACCCTAGACAAGAATACCCGGGAACTCAGGGCTTTGGCACCACCCATCTTTTCCGCCAGAGTCCTTTTGGGCTATGTACTGTCCCTGACTGACGACCGTTGACCGTGGACCGAGGACTATGTTAGACAAGCTTCTCCAACTCCATAAAGACAACCCCAAAGCCCGCGAGATCGTGGAATCGATCGCTGGCGGCGCGAAGCTCGTGCAGATCGAGGGCCTCGCGGCCGCGGCCAAGGGCTGGATGCTCGCCGGGCTCTTTGAGCAGACCAAGCGCACGATTTTGCTCGTCACCTACACCTACGAGCAGGCCGAGCGCATCGCCGAGGACCTCCCGTTCTACGGAATCCCGCGCGATCAGGTGCTCTTCTGCCCGCCGTCGGACGCGATGATCTACGAGGAGGGCGCGCCCAACTTCAGCGTCATCGGCGAGAGAATGGGCGTCCTGTACGCGCTCGCCATGGGCAAACCCGCGATCGTCGTCACCCCCATCAACGCCGCGCTGCGCCGCACCATGCCCCGCCACATCCTGCGAGAGTCCTGCAAGACCATCAAGGTCGGCGATGAGCTGGATATGGACGATCTCGTCGAGCAGCTAGTCAAAATGGGCTACGAGCGCACGGATGTCGTCGACCGCCACGGCGAGTTCTCCCGCAGAGGCGGCACTCGTGGACATCTACGCCTCCAGCGACGATGATCCCCTCCGCATCGAGCTTTTCGGCGACGAAATCGAGAGCATCCGCCACTTCGACAGCGCCACCCAGCGCTCCATAGATAAGGTAGAGAGTGCCCTGCTGCTGCCCGCGCGCGAGGTCCTGATGACCGAGGAGAGCGCGGAGAAGGCCGTGGCGAAGATACGAAAGGAACTCGCCGCGCAAGATCGAGAGCCTGAGCAGGCTTCGGCAGGATGCCGAGTCCTCCAAGCGCATCACCGACAAGGTCCAGGACGACATCACCCGCCTCGAAAACCTCGCCTATTTCGACGAGATCGAGTTCTACCTGCCGTACCTGCACCCAGATGAAGTCTCGCTCTTCGACTATATCCCGACTGACGCGATAGTCGCCCTCGACGAGCCCATGCAGATCAAATCGCACTGGGAGCAGCACGAGGAAAAGATGCTGGAGACGCTGATCAACCGCGCGGGCAAGGGCCTGCTGCTCGCGTCCCAAAAGCGCCAGCACGTCCCGTTCGAGTCCACCATCAAGCACGCGCTCGCCCACTACCAGGGCCTCAGCTTCACGCTTCTCCCGCGACCAATCACCTGGGCCAAGGCCGACCGCGAAATCACAATCGAATCCAAGCCCATGGACTCCTTCAGCGGCCACGTAGAAGCCGCCGTCGACCAAGTCAAAACCTGGATGGGCAACAATCAGATAGTAGTCCTAGCCTCCGGCCAAGACAAGCGCATGATCGAAATCCTAGGCGAGTTCGGCATAGCCGCAACAGCTCTGGAGGACGTCCGCCAACACTCCAACACCTGACACCCACCGCCTATGTCGCCCATGCCCCCCTGCGCTCCGGCTACAAGCTCCCCGACGCCGGCTTCGTGGTGCTCACGGACTCCGAGATCTTCGGCACGCAGCGCATGCACCGCGCGCGCAAGGCCAGCCACGAGGGCATCCCGATCTCCAGCGTGCTCGACCTCAAAGAGGGCGACTACGTCGTCCACATCAGCCACGGCATCGGCTACTACCGAGGCATCACCAAGCTCAAAACCGGCAACGGTGTCGAGCGCGAGTATCTGCTTCTCGAATACGCGCACGAACGACAAGCTCTACGTGCCGACCGAGCAGATCGACCGCGTGCAGAAATACATCGGCGGCGAGGGCACGCCTCCCACGGTGCACCGCCTGGGCGGCAGCGAGTGGATGCGCACCACGGCCAAGGTCAAGAAAGCCGTGCAGGAGATGGCCCGCGAGCTGGTCGAGCTCTACGCCTGGCGGCAGGCGCTCGGCGGCCACGCCTACGGCCCCGACACCCCCTGGCAGCAGGAGATGGAGTGGCGTTCCCGTTCAACGAGACCCCGGACCAGCTCGACGCGATCAAGGACGTCAAGCGCGACCTCGAGACACACCAAGCCCATGGACCGCCTGATCTGCGGCGACGTCGGCTACGGCAAGACCGAGGTCGCCATCCGCGCCGCGTTCAAGGTCGTCAGCGAGGGCAAGCAGGTCGCGGTCCTCTGCCCGACCACGGTCCTCGCGCAGCAGCACTTCAACACCTTCAGCGAGCGCCTCGCCGCGTTCCCGATCAACGTCGAGCATGCTCTCGCGCTTCCGCACGGCCAAGGAGCAGAAAGGCAGTCGCGGAGGGCATCAAGTACGGCACGGTCGACATCGTGATCGGCACGCACCGCCTGCTCTCCAAGGACATCGAGTTCAAGGACCTCGGCCTGCTCGTGATCGACGAGGAGCAGCGCTTCGGCGTCAGGCACAAGGAGAAGCTCAAGCAGCTCACGAAGACCGTCGACGTGCTCACCATGACCGCCACCCCGATCCCGCGCACGCTGCACATGTCGCCTCGCGGGCATCCGCGACATGAGCATCATCAACGACCCGCCCGAGGGCCGCATGCCGATCAAGACGTTCGTCAGAGAGGCCGAGGCCGACACCGTCCGCGAGGCCATCGTCCGCGAACTCGACCGCGGCGGGCAGGTCTTCTTCGTGCACAACCGCGTGGAGAACATCGGCCACGTCGCCGACCAGGTGCAGAAGCTGGTGCCTTACGCGCGCATGCGACACCGCCCACGGCCAGATGGGCGAAAGCGAGCTCGAGCGGGTGATGATGGACTTCTACGAGCACAAGTTCGACGTGCTCGTCTGCACGACGATCATCGAGAGCGGCCTGGACATCCCCAACGCCAACACGATCATCATCAACGACGCCGACAAGCTCGGCCTCGCGCAGCTCTACCAGCTCCGGGGCCGCGTCGGGCGCTCGGACCGGCAGGCGTATGCGTATCTGCTCTACAAGCCGGACAAGATGCTCAGCGAGGTCGCCGAGAAGCGGCTCGATGCCATCCGCGAGTTCACCGACCTCGGCAGCGGCTACCGAATCGCGCATGCGCGACCTGGAGATCCGCGGCGCGGGCAACCTACTCGGAGCCGAGCAGAGCGGTCAGATGGCGGCCGTGGGCTTCGATCTCTACTGCCAGTTGCTCTCGCAAGGCGGTTGCGGAGCTCAAGGGCGAGGAGGTCGAGGAGATCGAGCTGCCGCCGGTGGACCTGCCCATCGACGCCTACATCCCGCAGGGCTACATGCCCACCGAGGCGCACCGAATCCTCTTCTACAAGAAGATGGCCGCGGTCAAGAACAAGGCCGACGTGCAGGCCGTGCAGGACGAGCTAGAGGACCGCTTCGGCGACCCGCCCAAGCCCGGTCTGGAACATGCTGGCGATCATCAGGCTACGCCTGCGCTGCCACGAACTAGGCATCGCAGAGCATATCGACCTTCAGGAACCAGATTCAGGTCAAATTCGGCCCCGGCGTCCGCCTCACCCAGGAAATCTGCAACGAGCTAATGAAAACCCACCGCCGCCACTGGTTCCAACCCGACAAACTCGCCATCAACCCCTCCACCCCGCGCATCATATCCGAAGTCGAGGACATGATCGAGGTCCTTGCCGGAGCGTTCAGGCGGATGGGGGCGAAGGTGGGGTGAGGAACTTCGCGTGCAGCGGCAGGCAGCTGTCCTCAGGCCGCATAGCAGCTGATGGGCTCCGGTGCCGTCAGAATCCGCGATCCGGACCGGAGTTGCTGCGCAACCCTCTTCTCGCACTTGACCATGCCCCTCGAAAGAGCGCTGCTTCACAACCCGGCGATAGTCCGCAAACTCGGCCGGATAGGCATCAGCCAGACGGAGTGGCAGAACTAGCCGACTAAGGTCCCTCAGCGTGATGTACCTCGCGCCGCCTCCACGCATGAGCAAATTGCAGAACAGATCGGCATGCGGCAGGCTCCGCAGGGAGAACAATATCCGGATCTGCTGGCCCTCTCTCTTGGGCCGGATCTTCACTACGCAGTCCGTCAAGGATGCCGGTCCGCCTTGCAGTATTCCGAACAATGTGGCGCAGGACCTGCCCACGCGGGCCACCAGTATGTCCGTAACAGCTGCAACATCACTACCATCCCGTCGGCCGATCCGAGATGAATGCCAGAAACCCGATCTGTAATCCGTCGTATGCAGCGCATTCTTCTTGCCCTCAGGAGACTTCCTCTTCCCCCTCTCTATCGTCGCTACCTCCTGCAGATATGTCCATCCCAACTCCGGTCTCGCGCGGAGTTGTTCATACTCCGCACGGGCTTGATAGTAGCTTATATCGAGCCTGGCTGACGATGACAGCGTGGCCTCGTTCGCAGACAGGGAGACTGGACTCGACTCATGCCACTGTATGAGCTGCGTGCCTCCCGCAAGCCTGCTGCCTTTGGCAAAGACCAGGAGGTAGACCCGCGCCTCCAGCCCGGGGAACGAACGCTCAGGTAGTTGTACACGGCTTCGATGGCGCCCGAACCGATCATGAATTGGCGGATGCCCTCACCGGTATCGCTCATAACAACTGACGCAGGGACAACCGCCAGCAAGCGCCCGCCCGCCCGCAGCACGTGGATGCTCTTATACAGGAAAGCCGTTTCTGTTTGCATCGGCATGCCTTCCAGTGAACTCCGTCCCGGTCCCAGGAAGACCGAGCGCTGCCAACGGCGCCCAGCGAAGGGAGGATTTAGCACGACGCAATCAAATCCGCCAGATGGCATCACATTCGCTGCGGCTAGGTCCAGCTCGAGGAAATCACCGTGCTGCATCCTTAGGGTATCCCCGAGCTTCGCCTCAAGCAGCGAGCGCGCTGCCGTCAACGCCTCCTCATCGGTATCCACGCAGACGACTGTCTCCACTCGTCGGCAGTCTCTTTCCAAGAGAGGTGCCAGCAGAGCGCCGTGTCCCACCGCAGGCTCCAGCAAATGGTGAACGTCTGGCGGAATCCAGTCGGCGAGCACCTGGGCTACCTGGTCAGGAGTGTAATAGCGCTGATCTGAGTCAGCGAAGGCGACATCGAACAGATGCCACGTGGCAACCTGGATGGTCCGCCCCTGCTTCCTAGCTGGATTGTCGTACAACAGCCCGACATGTTCATGGTCGCACGCGAACAGTGCGGCCCCTATTCCATGAGGCTTGGTGCCGATGGGGCTTACCAACAACCTCTGCCCCGGTTCACAGGATGCGTGTAACCTCTCCAACGCGGCGTAGGCACCTGCCGGGTTCTGCGCACCTGTGTAGCACAGCTCGCCTATACCTCTGTCATGAATCACCCTGATGTTGTTCGCGAACGAGTCCATTTCCCATCCAGGCTGGAACGCAGGAACGCCGAAGACGATCGAGCAGTCTGACGGTCGGGCGTCCGTCTGCTCTATCGCGCGCTCCAAGCGCTGCCCCTCGTATCCAACTAGGAACACGAACCGCGTCTTGGTTAGCTCGCGCAGCAACACCGCGTTGGGTACGCCTGTGAAACTAGGCACATTGTCGGACAGCTCGAAGTCACGGCGGAGAAGCACCTGACTGCGGTCGGCTCTATAGCCGCTTGGCTCGACGTACAGCAAGGACACTCCGCCGAAGCCGGCCTCTCTTGCCGCCCTGCAGAACAGAAATACCTCGACCAGCCCAAGCGTCGTCGCTTCCAGCAGAAGGGAACGGCTCGGGACTGCCTGCGCCAGGCCCTCCAGATCGTCGGCTGAGTAGCGGCAGTTGCCGATGGAGAGCATTATCTCATCCGGGTCATACGTCGCAACCGCTGTTGTTTCTGCCCGCGTCTTGCAGAAGTCGATCGCGGTCTTTCCACGTTCATCGACCGCGCCCCCAACAACCGCTAAGCTCCATCGCGGAGCCGTCAGATCAGCAGGCCGTGCGCCGCTCTGCATGCCTATCGTCATTAGGTCTCCCCCAGCAGATGCGAGAACAGGTTCTGATCGGCTTCCTCTAGGTTGACCTTCCACCTCTCGGAGAAGCCCTTCAGTAGCTTCTTCACGTCGTCATAGGTGCCATGTTCGAGAATGCGGAACTCCTCGACGCTTAGCTCAAGCCTTCTCTTCTTTCGATAGGTTATGTTGAAGAAGGGAGCGTATATGGGATTCAGGACGTATTCGTGATCCTCGGCGTCCGTAACGGGATCCTTTGCTTTCGTCATCTCAGCCTCAAAGAGAACCGACCATTTGACTGCCTCCCGGAGAAAACCATAGTCCGCATCATCAGGATTGGTCTTTCCTCGCGTGATTGAAAAATGAGACTGCTCCGGCTCGCTCTGCGTTGGACGGCGGTGCGCGAGAGAGAAAAGCGATCCTGTCCTCAGAACAAACGTGTATAGCTGATTGCCACTCCGCCCGAAGCTCCTCACCTGCAGCAAGAATGCTGTGCTCGTACGCCTCGCGGCTTGTGCTTGGGTCGTGCAATCAATGCTAACGCTATCCAAGGGCTGTTCCGAATGCAGGTCTGCAAGACACTGGTGACACAGCTCCAGGAAATGACGGAGGTTGCCCTTGGCCAGACATACGAACGTCGTGAACCCCGCGTACCAAGGACAGACCTTGGGCGAGGACTCGTAGAGAGACAACAAGCAGCCAACGAAGTTGTTGTGTATCCAGCCCGTGGGTCCCGTGAACTTGTTCGGCTTGCCCGCCTCAAGGGCGTCCAACTGCTTGGTGATCTCTTCCAAGTCCCCGGCGCGGTACACTTAGTGCGGAGGTGACTATAGAGGCCTCAGGGACTGCAGGCCGGACGAACTGGCTCGCACAGAGCGAAGTGCATCCGCGCAGCTTCAGCGCCCGGTCTATGTGTCTTGCTAGCTTCGCGTGCATCGACTCGTCTGCAAACACACCTGCCGCGAGCTCCTCCATCGAGAGACTGGGGTACATCTTCTTGAACGAATCCCAGTATCCTCTCTTTGTACGCCTGCTCCTGTCTCTCACGCAGCCGACCGGGATCTCTGAGGACGGCCGTCTCTATTGGCACGTCGTACCCGGCGGTATGCAACGTAAGAAGCAACACCTCTGCTGCGAAGACGTCGAAATGCTGCTCAAGTTCTTCCTCGATATTGTAGCGCCGATAGTCCTGAACATCGATTATCGACTCCTCTCCAACCGTCTCCCTGGTCTCAAACGCATTCCTCTTCATCGCGAAATTGAAGGTCAGCGGGATCTCGCTGTGCTTGATGCACGTGTTGATCATTCTCTGCTGATACTTGAGGAGATTCTCATACTCATCCAGGTAGACAAAGAACGCCGCCTCCTCCAGCCCGGGTATTGCGGCTCTACATTCGGCGATCAGTGTCACTAGGAAATTGCGACCGGGCAGGAACATCGGCTCGTCCAGCTTGCTCGCATTCGCCACCCATAGCTCGAACTCCCGCAGTCTGCTCTGAAAAGTCTGCTGAGCCCGTGCGAATGAGCTGCCCAGGCCCGAATCGTACGACGCCAACCCCGGCAGTTGCGCTTGTTTCGCCGAAGCGCAAGTCAGTGCTCCAACGCCTCTTTCACACATCGCGTAGATGCTGTTCAGCACCTCCAGCCCTACGGTGAGTGCGAGAAAATGATTGAACGCGTTCTCCCACGTGTCCGCATCCTTCTTCCGGCCAGTCATCAATCTGAGGAACTGGGTATCGGCTCTCCAGTACAGGCCAATATGGCGCAGGGCCTCGGGCGGAATATTCGGGCGATCGGGGGAAAACGCGGTGTGGTAGGACATGTAGCGCAGTAGCATGGTCTTGCCACATCCGCGGCCACCCTCTATCAGTCGCGGCTTTCGCGCCTCGTGTAGATCAAGACTGGCGAAGAATGGGGGCACAACAAAATGCTTCCAGACATCAAGACCAAGTTCCTCAGTCCGGTTCTGCGAGAACACGGTCCGCAGAGCTTCATACCGATCGTTCATCACTTATCACCGCCGAAAGAGTGGCTTCCATGCCTCGTCCTCGTGCCACAGAAGTGGTATGTTGTTGTTGGGGGTGGCATGCTCAAAGACATAGGTGAGTGCCAGGTCCCCAAACCCATGCGTGTACCTGTCCTCGATGCTCAGCTTCCTCCTGTCGAGGAAATCGGCATAGAAGACTCTCGCCGCTGCTGCCGAGTTGATGCCGTCGTTGAAGGAAGGCGAGGTTTCAGTGAAAAGACCATACCTGCTCGTCAGGCGCTCTACGCAGCATACGTGCAGCCATTCTGCCTCGCGCTCTAGCGCGCCTAGGCCGTCTTCGTGGGCAGTAAGGGGCGCATAGATGGCCGTAGACCCCGCTAGCGTATCAGCCACCGCGTTGCGCTTGGCAAACCTCAGGAACTGCGTGCCCGTCCCGAGGAAATCGTTGACGAACAGGAAGACGTTCGTTCCACGGGCTACCGCCTCGCCAATGTGCCACGGCCAGATCATCCACTGCTCATCAACACCGAGGTAATGCTTTAATTCTGGCTATCAGTGGGCCGCTCTTTGTCGGGGGATCATCATCCTTAATGACGGGAACAATCCTGATTCCGGGATCGCCGCTCTTGTGCGAAAGATCGGGCAGCCAATCATAGGATCGTTCAGGGTCTAGCCGCGCTATCCTGGCGAAATCCGGGACTGCACGCTGAAGCAGCTGCTCCATCAGTGCAACCGTTTGCTTCGTGGTCCGGTATATCAGTGAATCCAGGATGCAGGCTGCGAAGTAACGCTCAGCGCCCGCATTGAACTGATTGATCCATATTCTCAACTGCGCCCTGTCCATGCCCGCCCACACGCTCGCCTCGATGAAGTAGTCACACCGTTCCCGTATGCTGCCTATGAAGGTCTCACCGTCTCGGGGCATTCTGAACTGCTCAGTCCGCATCCCCATCACCTCTGCCGAGTTCCGACACGCCGGTACTGCCGAAACCGCCGTCGTTGCGCAGCGTCCTCTCCATCGTCTCAACCTCAGTAAGCTCGGCCCTCAAGACCGGACTGACGACCATTTGTGCGATCCTGTCGCCACGCCTGATCGTGAAAGGTTCTGACCCAAGATTCACCAGCAGGACTCGTATAACGCCACGGAAATCCGAATCAACGGTCCCAGGTGCGTTTAGCAGACCAATGCCATGCTTCAGTGCCAAGCCGCTGCGGGGGCGCACCTGCGCCTCATAGCCGTGGGGCACTGCGACGCGCAGCCCAGTGGGTATAAGGCTCCTCTGACCTGGCTCAATCGTTACTGGCGCATCTGCCGGAACAGCGGCGAGAATGTCCATACCGGCAGAGCCGGCCGTAGCATACGTCGGCAGCGGCAGGCCCTCGGCCTCCCGCTCCCTCCTGACCTCCACAACGATTCTCTTGCCTCTTCCCTTCCGCATACTGGCCCAGTGCACGCGGGCAGTTGACGTCGCTTGCCGCCGCACTGCATCCCTTTTCTGCATATCTTAGGGCGAAACCTCTGTTCTGGGTGTTCGTTGTTTTAGGTGTATCGGGATTTGAGTGTTGGACCACCGCGTTCGGGACTATCGGCTGAGCCTGCATCCAACACGGAAATCCCGATACGAACCCGCCGTCTGCCGGGACCCACACGCAACATCACCGACAACCGACACCGCCCTGCACCCCAGGGTTTTGTGGCGGCGGCGGCGGCCTGGCTGCCGCACTCCGCACTGCCCGCCCGCCCCTCCTTCAATACTCAATAGTCAATATACAATACTCAATCTCTTGGACCCCAGCGTTCGACACCATCGGCCGAGCCTGCATCCAACATCACCGACAACCGACACCGCCCTGCACCCCAGGGTCTTGTGGCGGCGGCGGCCTGGCTGCCGCACTCCGCACTGCCCGCCCGCCCCTCCCTTCAATACTCAATAGTCAATATACAATACTCAATCTTCCGGACCCCAGCGTTCGACATCGTATGCGGTGGCTGCATCCACCTGGGACGTCCCCACCGACGCCCTCGCCATCCCGCCCCGCCCACCTTCGCCCAGCTTCGCCGCCTTCGTTGTGGGCTACACATGGATGCACAGTCTAGAATCCAGTATACCCAAAACCCGTCGCCGTACACAACAGAAGGCCGGGGTATCTCTCCCCGGCCCATTCCGCATTCCGCAATCCGCGTTCGGCGGTCCGCTACTCGCCCGTCAACGTCGCCAGATAGGCGCTGCCCATCTTCTCCACGTGATCGAGTATGTTCTGGAACTCGTCGAGATGCTCTTCCTCGTCGGCCAGCAGCTTCTCGAAGAGGTCTTTGGAAACGTGGTCGCCCTCCTGGGCGCGGAGCATGGCCGAGTCGTTATACATCTTCACCGCCCCCGCTTCGAGGTCGAATATCGGCCTTCAGAAGCTCAGGAATGCCCAGCCCCCTCTTGGCTTCAGCTTCGGGACGGGCTATCGGGCTCCCGCCAAGGAACAGAATCCTTTCGGCCAGGTCCTCGGCGTGCTTCATCTCGACGATGCCGATTACCTTGAGCCTGCCGGCCAGCTTTCCGTAGTCCGCGTCCTCAAGTTCGTAGTGCTGAATCATGTATTGCGGAGATCGCATGCAATTCCGCGGCTCGCGCCTGGTTCAGCAGTTCGATGACCTTTTCCTTCATTTTGATCCTCCCCGTTGTTCTCGGCCAGTTGGAAATGGCGTATCATCACGCCGGACCGCTACCATTCTACCACAGCATTCCCAAATCCGTCCCCAACTCGCCGCGCACGCCGCTAAGCAGGGACTGCGCCCCGCCGCGCCGAACCAGCCAGTACCGGGAGGGATCAGCAATGAAGCTAGCGGTATTGGCGATTGGACTGATATTGGGCCTGCACGCGATGGCGGCGGGCGCGGAGTTCTATGTGGCGCGCAATGGTCGAGACTCGAACCCCGGCACGCAAGCCAAGCCATTCGCGACTCTCGAGCGCGCCCGCGGCGCCGTCCGAGCGTTGGCCGCCCCGGCGCGTGCGGGCGGTGTGACCGTCTGGATTCGCGGCGGAACCTACCCGCTGGCGGCCACCTTCGAGCTCGGCCGCGAGGATTCCGGCGACAAGGCCGCGCCCGTGGTCTACCGCGCCTGGCCCGGCGAGGCCGTGCATGTGACCGGTGGCGTCGAGGTTACCGGCCTGGCGCCCGTCCGCGACCCGGCAGTTCTGGCCAGGCTCGATCCGTCGGCCCGCGGCCACGTGCTCCAGGCCGACCTGAAGGCCCAGGGCATAACCGACTTCGGCGAACTCACCCCGCGCGGCTTCGGACGCACCGGCCTGCCCGCCGCGCTGGAGCTCTACTGCGATGGCAAGCCGATGACCCTCGCACGCTGGCCCAACGGCGAATGGGCCACGATAGCCGCCGTCCCCGCCGGCAAGGACTCCGGAAAGTTCACCTACTCCGGCGACCGCCCCGCCCGCTGGACCGGCGGCGACATCTGGCTGCACGGCTACTGGACCTACCCCTGGGCCGAGAGCTACGTGAAGGTAGCCTCGATAGATACGCAGACACGCGAGATAACCACCGCCCAGCCCTACGGCTGCTACGGCTACACCGCGGGCCGCCGCTACTACGCCCTGAACGTGTTCGAGGAGCTCGACTCGCCCGGCGAATGGTACCTCGACCGCGCGACCGGCATGCTCTACTTCTGGCCGCCCGGCAAGGGCAAGGTGATCGCCACCGTGCTCGACAAGCCGCTGGTCTCGATGAACGACTGCTCGCATGTGACTCTGCGCGGGCTGAGCTTCGAGTTACGTTCGCGGCACCGCGATTGTGATCTCCGGCGGCGCCTCCAACCGCATAGCCGGCTGCTCGATTCGCAATGCGGGCAACCTGGCCGTGCGGATCGAGGGCGGCACGGACAACGGCCTGACCGGCTGCGACATCGCCGGCGCCGGCGACGGCGCGATCAGCCTGCAGGGCGGCGACAGAATGACGCTGACGCCCGCCGGCAACTTCGTCGAGAATTGTTCGATAAGCGACTTCAGCCGCTGGGTCCGCACCTACGCCCCCGGAATCGCGATTGGCGGCGTCGGCAACCGGATAGCCCACAACCGTATACTCGACGCGCCCCACAGCGCGATAATACTCGGCGGCAACGACCACATTATCGAGTTCAACGAGATCTACAAAGTCTGCCAGGAGACCGGCGACGCGGGCGCGTTCTACATGGGCCGGGACTGGACCCAGCGCGGCAACGTGGTGCGGTTCAACTACTTCCACGACGTGGCCGGTCCTGAGGGTCTGCAGGGCTTTTCAGGTGTGATTGCCGTCTACCTCGACGACATGACCTGCGGGACACGCGTCTACGGCAACGTCTGCGTGAAGGCGGGTTACGGCGTGCTGCTCGGCGGCGGACGCGACAACGTGATCGAGAACAACGTCTTCATCGACTGCTCGCCCGCCGTCCACGTCGACGGTCGCGCGCTGGGTTGGGCCAAGAGCTACGCCGACGGTACCGACAACACGCTATTCGACCGATTCAAGGCCGTGCACGCCGACCAGCCGCCGTACTCGGTGCGCTACCCCAAGCTCGCGACGCTGCTGACCGACGAGCCGGCGCAGCCGAAGGGAAACTCGATTGAGCACAACATCTGCGCGGGCGGCAAGTGGCTGCAGTTGAACGACGACTTCGACCACAGCATTCTGGACATCCGGGACAACCTGGTGCAAGAGCAGGGAACAGAAGGGACGGAATTGGCGCGGGCAGCGGCTGCGGGCAAGGGAGCGTTTGCGGAGGCGCTGAAGCTGGGGTTCAAGCCGATTCCGCTCGACCGGATCGGGATATACGCAGATGCGTATAGATCCGAGCTTGCCCGGTAGAGGAAGCCGGCTCGCCCCCGTCGTATACTCAGGATGCTGCTCGAAGATGAGGAGATGATGGCATGAGAAGTTGGCGGGTAGTTGTTTGTGTTGCGGCGGCTCTGATCGCGTTCGGGGCATGCGTGTGCAGTGCGGAGGAGGCGCAGACCTTCGCGGTGACCGGCAAGGTGCTGCTGCCGGAGGGCAAGCCGGCGGCGGGCGCGACAGTGGAGGCGCGAAGCACCACGCGCGGGGCCGACTGGAAGGTGGCTGCGACCGCTGCGACCGGCGCGGACGGCGCGTTCGAAATGAAGCTCCCCAAAGGTGACTACCTCTTCTATGCGGCCTCCGACAGCCTGGTCTACCTCGACCGGTCCGAGATGACCAGCGTCAAGGCCGATGGCAAGCTATCGAAGCCTATTGAGCTCAAACTGGAGAAGGGCTGCAACGTCGAGGGCAGCGTGATCGATTCGGCCACGGGCCAGCCGGTCGGCGGCGTGAAGATTCTCTCCCGCGACGGCGATCATGCCGAGTCGGACGCGTCCGGCAAGTGGGGCATGGTTGTAAACAAGGGCGGCAAGGCCATCACGGCGGTCAAGGAAGGCTACTACTGGCCCATCGTGAACTTCAGAAGCTCTGACGATACCGCGAAGGTCAAGGTTGAGATAAGGCCCGGCGGCACCTTGAAGGGTAGAGTGCTGGACGAGGAGGGCAAGCCGATACCGGGCGCATGGGTCGGCACGCGGAACAGCGGCTACTTCCCCTCTCAGCATGCCAAGACCGACGCCGACGGACGCTTCGCCCTGCCGGGGCTGGACCCGGACGCGAAACTGGCAGTCTCGGCCAGCGCCGACGGCTACGACTACCTCTCCGACCAGCCAGTCACGTTCGCGGCCGGTCAGCGTGAAGCACAGGTGGAGTTCACGCTCAAGAAGACGAAGCGCCGCACGATCTCGGGCCGGGTGACGAAGCCGGACGGCTCGCCGATCGAGGGCGCGAAGGTTGCCTACGGCGACGGCACGCACTACGTGAACTACGTCTCCGTCAAGACCGACAAGGACGGCAAGTACGAGATCAAGGATGCGGGCGTTGAAGCCAGCCTGGTCGTGGTTGCCGGCAGGTGGCTGGCGCCGGTCTATAAGGATGTGGAGGCCGACAAGGACGTGACGATGGACTTCGTCGTCAAGCCGGGCCACGGCGTGAAGGGCCGCGTGGAGGACGAGGACGGCAAGCCAGTTGCTCACGCGCTCGTCTCCGGATCGATGCTGACCAAGCGAGACAACCGGATGAGCGAGGACGCCTACTTCCTGACCGATATCTACACCGACAAGGACGGCAGCTTCAGGCTCGACCACCTGCCCGAGGGTGAGATCTACGCGGATGTCTACGCCGACGGCTACGACAGCCTGGACAAGGAGCGGCTCAAGGTCGATAAGGACGACTACACGCTCGTGCTTCGCAAGACCGTGAAGGGCCAGATAGCCGGGACGGTGCTGAGGGACTCCGACGGCAAGCCCGTCACGGAGTTCAACGTCCGGCTCGATTTTTCGCGAATGGGCGGCTCCTCGAACGGCATCGCGCCGGGGCTTGTGGAACAGGGCGTGAGCTTCCAGGCCGCTGACGGGCGCTTTGCGATAAAGGGCCTCAAGGTCAAGGACGGCTACAAGCTGGTGGTCAATGCGCCGGGCTACATGGAAGGCTCGGTCGATCCGGTGATGGTGAAGCCGGTTTCGGAGAGCGATTTCAAGGACAGTGTGATCCGGCTGAAGCCGTCCAGTTCGTTCGAGGGAAGCATTACGGCGGCGGGAACGGGCGCGCCGGTCGAGGGCGTGCTGGTGTCGGCGTGGAACTCCTCCGGCTCAAGCGGCATGTACGACTGGGACATTAGCCACTCCATATTCAGGAGCGTCTCGACGCGCACCGACGCCTCAGGCAAGTTCAAGTTCGACTCAATGCCGTTTACATCTGGAATGGTGCAGCTTGAGAAGCCCGGCTTCGCTCGAACGATAGTCAAGGCAGTCAGCTTCTCGCGCCCGTTCAAGGCTGTCTTGGAGAATGGCGCGACGGTTATGGGCAGCATCGCCGACGAGCAGGGTAAGGTTTCTCCGGGCACGTGGCTCAGTCTCGAGGAAGTGGACCCGAACGTGCGGTTTGTTTCGTCGCAGTCCGAGCTCGGCACGGACGGCAGCTTCAAGGTGGTGGACCTCCCGCCCGGCGATTACCACATCGGGCTGTATAAGGAAGGCAGCCCTGTGAAGCACCAGATGTTCGAGCTGAAGCCGGGCGAGACATTCCACGTGGACTGGGTGCAGAAAGGTGATGTTACGCTGCAGGGCAAGGTTTCGCGGAACGGCAAGCCGCTGGCCGGCGCGAGGGTGAGCGCGAACTCCGAGAAGCCGGGCATGAACTGGTGCGGTTCGGCTGAAACCGGCGAGGATGGCTCGTATAAGATGACTCTGATCGATCCTGGCAGGTACTTCATCTCGTGCATGATAGGCGATCCGCGAGACGCGAAAAGCACATACACCGGCAAGACCGTGCCGCTTTCGGCCGGCGCAAACAAACTGGATTTCAAGTTGCCCTACGGGTCGCTTGCGGGCAAGCTGCTCGATAAGGCGACCGGCAAGCCGCTGCCCGGCGCATCGATCAGGCTGTATGTTCGCGAGACTTACGAGCAGCACAGCGGCAAGTCATTCCTGGGCCTTTCCGACGCCGAACCGAGATGGTGGCCGGAGAGCGGAGATGCGAAGACGGACAAGAACGGCGAGTTTCGTGCGTCAGACCTCAAGGCGGGCGAATGGCTGGTCTGCCTGAGCCGCTCGCCGCAGTCGGGTGGCGCGGTTCCCGCGGCAATCGTCAAGTTGGCCGACGGGCAGGCCAAGACCGGTGTGGTGGCCAAGGTCGCGGAGACCGGCTCGGCGAAGGTGAGCTTCGCGGGGATGAAGGAACCGCCGAAGGACGCGCTTCCGATCTGCGTGGACGAGTTCGGCATGACGCACTACCCCAAGCTTGAGAACGGCACTTACACACCGGAGTATGAAGACCTGCCGGTGGGGAAGGCGAAGGCCGTGGTTGCCGGCGGAAGCTACCTGCCAGCGGAGGTCGCGTTCCAGGTGCGGCCGGACGAGATGACTGATGTGTCGATAAAGCTGACGAAGGGGCCGAGGATAGTTTTCAAGCCGAAGTCGGGCTCCGAGGACGTGAAGGGGACCGCGTCGATCGGCTTCAGGATCACGACACCGGACGGCAAGCCGGTGTATAGAACTCCGCAGGGACTGTGCTGGGGCGGCATACTCACGTATGGCCCTGAGCGAAACGATACGCCCGGTATTACCGTCAAACCGGGCACGTATCTGGTCAAGGCGGGTGCGCGGCTGGGAGATTCTCGGAACTACGGCGACGATCCCGAGCTGACCGGGTATTCGGGTAAGGTGACTGTTGTGAATGGGAAGGATACGGTTATCGAGGTGCCGGTGAAATGAGAAAACCGATAGCAATGGCGCTGGTGATATGCGCGGGTCTCGCGGCCTTTGCGCAGCCGGCGAAGGATGCCGGCGTGCGGGTGTATGTGGACGGCCGTGCGAAGAAGCTCGATCCGCCGGCAATGATCAGAGATGGCAAGACCTACTTGGGTCTGCGCGGCGTCGCGACGGCTCTGGGCGCAACCACGAAATGGGACAACAAGAGCAAGGTCGCCATCGTCACGCTCGGCAACAAGCGGGCGAAGATCGCGCAGTCCGAGGGGATTATGGTGAACAGCGTGCTGTTTCTGCCGCTGCGGACGACCGGCGAGGCGCTGGGGTGCGCGGTCCAGTGGGACGGCAGGGCGAGGGCCGTCAGGATCAGCAAAGAGGCCCCGCCTCCGAACTGCTATGGGTGAGGCTAGGAGTCTTCGGCACGCAGGTTGCGTGCCGTAGTCCCGTAGTCCGCCGCAAGCCCGTATCGCCGGGCGCGCTTTGAGGGCTGCGCAATGACGAGCCATCCATCGGCAACCCATCCGGCCAACAGGACGCGCGCCATGCGGTCGGACAGGCCGAGAGCCTGCGCGACGTCGCGAGAAGTGATCGTTTCCTGACGGGCAAACAGCGCCAGCACGACGCGTGCCCTGTGATCGAGCTTCCGCAGCTCATCGGGCTCGGCTGGAATGCCTTCCTCCGCGCACCGGAGGGCCTCGTCTTTGGCCGCCTCGAACACAGCCGCCAATGTCTGCGTGAAGTATTCCAGCCAGCCGGTGAGGTCAGCGTTCGCGCGGCCGAAGTAGTAGTTGTGATGCCCGCCAACATCGAGCGCGCCGTAGTATGCGGGCAGATCGCGGGAGTGGTATTCCTCAAGTGAGAACAGACCGTCGAGGCCGTAGCCGCATCTGTGCAGGATGAACGTCGCGAGCAGTCGCGCGGCCCTGCCGTTGCCGTCGTAGTAGGGGTGGATCGTCACGAACTGATAGTGGGCCAGGGCAGCTATGATCACGCCGGGAACCTGCTGGCGTTCCGCCGCGTCGATCCAGTTCACCAGCCCTCGCATCAACTCCGGCACGTCTTTGGCTTCCGGTGGAAGGTAGACGATCGCGCCGGTGACCGAATCGCGCACCACGTTCTGGCCGTCACGATACGCAAGCGGCTTCGCCCTCGGCCCGTTCATGACGATTGCATGGAGGCGCCTGATCAGTTCCCCGGCGACAGGGTGTCCGCTCGCCGCCCACTGCTCGGTGCGAATGAGCGCATGCCAGTAGTTCTGTACTGCCGTCACATCGCGCTCGCGCCCGGCAAAGTGGGTGCGCCTGTGCGAGATCACCTCCTCGGCCTCCTCCAGGGTCAGCCTGTTGCCCTCGATGCGGGTGGAGAAGTGAGTTGCGCGGACGCGTGCCTTTCGCGTAAGCTCGGCCTGAACAGCCGCAGGCAGCGGCGTCTTCTCGACTTCCACGCGCGCGGCTTCGGATCTCCATCAGCCTGCGCGCAATGGATGGTGTGATCGAATACCTGGGCTGCCACATACCGTTGCTGTCATTCTTCATTGCCGATAACGCCGCCAACTATTGCCGTTATATTGCCGTTAAATTATACCACGTTGGCGGTTGACACGGAAGGGCGACTAAGCATAGCATACAGAGTGAGCGACAGCCAGGAGGACACAATGGCCGGTCGGGAAACCCGCTATAGAGACTGCTACTTCGCGCGCGAGGGCGAGACCGTCGTGCTCGGGAACTCGCGCATTGAGAGGGCGTGGAAGATCGGGCGCATCGGGCTCGGCACGGTCAGGTTCGTGGATAAGCTCACCGGTCGGGACTGGGCGCTGAACACGAGCTTCGAGTCCAGGCTGACGACTGAGGGCGGGCTGGTCGGCCTGGGCGAGATGGCGGTTGTTGACGTTTCCGCCGAGGTCGTGCAGACGCCGGTGAGTGAGGGGTGCCTGCGGGTGCGGTTCGCGCTCGAATCGGGCGGGCTGACGCGTGTGGAAGTGCTTCGATCTCTACCCCGGTGCGCCGGCGATACGCGGGTGGATAGAGGTGCGGTCGGACTTCGATCGGTCGAATCTGGACTATACGCAGGTGGAGGCGCTCGCGCTCGACCTGCGTGGCGCGCAGGCGGCGTGCGTCGAGCTGCACGATCTCACCGACGCGACCAACCACCTGGTCACCGTCCGCGAGGCCGATCTCACCGAGCCGCGGCGGATGGTCGGCAACAACCTCTTCATCGAGACCGAGGGCGGGGACGGCGTGTTCGCATACAAAGAGAGCCCGGTCCCAAACTCGCAGCTCTATCACCTCTACTACGATTTCGAGATAACGCAGAAAGGTGTCTGCCGGCGTGGGGGCGGGATTCCACAACCTGCCTGCCGGGCAGACGCGACGTACCTATGCCTTCACGATCGGCGTCTACTCCGGCGGGCGCGACGGCGGCATTCTCGCGCTCAAGGAGTATCAAGCCGCGCGATATAAGCTCGTGCCGGAGCGGGACTTCATCGTCAGCACGAATAGCTGGGGCAGTTCATCACGTGGACATCGACGAGGCGAAGATGATCGCTGAGGTCGAGGCCGCGGCCGAACTGGGCATCACGGCCGTGGCGGTGGACGCCGGCTGGACCAGGCACATAATGGGCGGCGAGCCGGACCCGGAGAAGTTTCCGCACGGCTTTGAGCCGCTGATCAGGCGCGCGAGGGAGCTGGGCGTCAAGCTGGAGCTCTGGACCGTCCCAAATCGCGTGCAGCGATCAGCTCGACGTTCTCAAGGAGCACCCGGACTGGATCGCCCGCACCAACAACCACGTGCCGTGTGACTATTCAGCGTTCCTACTGGGACATGCAACCTTGTGGGAATCGACCTCTGCAACCCCGACTGCTTCGCGTGGATGAAGAGACTACTATCTGCGGTTCTACGATATGGGCTTCGAGCGGTTCAAGATGGACACGTTCCAGTGCGACGGATACGATACCCTGCTCGGCGACCTCTACGATCACTACGAGGCGCTGCGGCGGCTGATGGAGGAGCTGGTGGTCGAGCGGCCGGGGCTGACGTTCACGCAGGACTCCACGCGCACCAACCGGCCGATCTACGACTACTACATGGACTACGGCATCATCTTCCTGGAGAACCGCTACATGCACCGGCCCGCCGGAGCACAACGGGCGGTATCATCCCTGGAAGACGCTGCGCAACCTCTGGCAGATCGCGCCGTATATCCCGCCGCAGAAGCTGAACATGGAGCTGATCAACGATCAGGACGGCTACTCGCCGGAGTATCTGCTGGCGACGGTGATGATGGCCAACCCGCTGTTCTGGGAGTCGCTGGCGGGCGTATCGGAGGAGTCGCGGAAGGCGCTGAAGCCGGCGATCGCCCTGTACAAGCAGCACCAGGCGGCGATCTACGCCGGGCACATCGTCCCGATCGGCGACATGCCCGATGGAACCGCATGGACGGGCTTCCAATCGCACAATCGGAAGACCGGGCGAGGGGTACTTGCTGGTGTTTCGGGAGGACAATCCGGAGGAGTCGCGGCGGTTCCATCCGAAGTTCCTGGCCGGCCCGACGCGGTTCGAGAGCGTGACCGATGATGCGCCGGGGATTGATTGCGAGCGGCCTGAAGAGGGCGTCGAGGTCGCGCTGCCGCATCCGCGGGCGTTTCGGCTGTATCGATACGCGGCGGCGCACTGCTCAAGCACGAGGAGATGATCGGTATGAGAAGATGGCGGGCAGTTGCTTGTGTTGCGGTGATTGCGATTGCGTTTGGAGCTTGCGCGTGCGCGCAGGACGCGCAGACTTTCCCGGTGACCGGCAGAGCGCTGATGCCGGACGGCAAGCCGGCGGCAGGTGCGACCGTGGAGGCGCGATGGGCATGAGAGCGGGGTCGGCTGGGTGGTTCAGGGCACGGCCGTCTCCGACGCGGGGGGCGAGTTCACCGCCCAACTCAAGAGCGGCACATATCGCTTCTACGCGGTCGTCGGCGGCCTCGTGTACCTCGGACTGGACCCAGGAAGTCAGTGTGGCCAAGGACGGGGCGGTCGCCAAGCCCATCGAACTGCGGCTGCAGAAAGGCTGCAAGATCGAGGGCAGCGCCATCGATATGACGACCGGCGGGCCCGTCGCCGGCATGAAGATCTCCACATACGAGGGCGACCACGCCGAGTCTTCGGACTCAGGCGAGTGGAGCATGGTGTGCGCAAGGGCAACGGCACCGTCACGGCCGCCAAGGAGGGCTGCTGGTCGCGGACCGTGAACTTCAGCGCCGCGGGCGATACGGTGAAGGTGAAGATCGAGACCAAGCCGGGCGGGACCGTGACCGGCAGGGTCCTCGACGAGCAGGGCAAGCCGGTGGCCGGCGCGCGCGTGGGCAGTCTCCGAAGCCTCGATGATGACCACGCTCGCCACTGCCGACGCGGACGGGCGGTTCTCGTTCGGCGGCCAGGATCCCGACGGTAAGGCGCAGGTTGGGCGGAGGCGGACGGCTACGAGACGCTTTATGACAGGCCAGTCACCTTTCCCGCCGGCAAGCGCGAGGCTCAGGTAGAGATCACCCTCCGCAAACCCAAGGTCCGCACGATTTCGGGCCGGGTGACGAAGCCGGACGGTTCGCCCGTCGAGGGCGCGAAGGTGGCTTACGGCGACGGTACCAGCTATGCGGACTACGTCTCCGTTAAGACCGACAAGGACGGCAAGTACAGATCGCAAACGCCGGCATCCGCGGCAGCCTGGTGGTCGTCTCCGGCAGATGGATCGCGCCGGCCTATGAGCAGGTCGAGGCCGATAAGGACGTCACGCTGGACTTCGCGGTCAAGCCCGGCCACGGCCTGAAGGGCCGCATCGAAGACGAGGACGGCAACCCGGTCGCCCACGCCTACGTTTCAGGGTCGATGCTGGTCAAGCGAACCGGCAGCACGCGCGACGACGTCTACTTCCTGACCGACATCTACACGGACAAGGACGGCAGCTTCAGGCTCGACCATCTGCCGGAACACGAGGTCTACGCCGACGTCTATGCCGACGGCTATGACAGCCTCGATAACGAGCGGCTGAAGGTCGATAAGGACGACTACACGCTTGTGCTGCACAAGACCGTGCCGGGGCAGGTCTGTGGGACCGTGGTCAGAGACTCCGATGGCACGCCCGTCACGGACTTCAACGTGCGGCTGGACTTCTCACGCGCGGGCGGGCGTTCGGGCGGCATTACGTGCGGGCTGGTCGAGCAGGGCGTCAACTTCACGGCGGCGGACGGCCGGTTCGCCATCGCGGATCTGAAGGTCGGAGAAGGTTTCCGGATTGTGGTCACGGCTGCCGGGTTATATGGAGGGATCCGCGGACCCGGTGATGGTGAAGCCGGTCTCGGAGGACGCCTACAAGGAGGCGGTGATCCGCCTGAAGCCGTCGCGTCCGTTCGAGGGCAGTATCACGGCGGCGGGCACCGGCGCGCCTATCGAAGGTGTGCTGGTCACGGCCTGGAACTCGCCCGGCACATCGAGGCAGCTACAACTGGGACATGAGCGGCACGAGCTTGAAGAGCGTTTCGACCCATACCGACGCGGCGGGCAAGTTCGCATTCGATTCGATGCCGTTCGCGTTCGGCATGCTCATGATCGAAAAGCCCGGCCTTGCGCGGACGATGGTGAAAGCGGTGGACTTCGCCAAGCCGTGCAAGGTGGATATGGAGAAGGCGGCGACGGTTAGCGGCAGCATCGCCGACGACCAGGGCAAGGCGCCCGCAGGCGTCTGGGTGAACGTCTGTCAGACGGACCTGTTCCTGGACTTCCGCGCGTCCATCGAGCCGGACGGCAGCTTCAAGGTCGAGGACCTGCCTCCGGGCAAGTGCATAGTCATGGCGTATAAGAACAACCGCGGAACCCAGCACGAGGTGTTCAGGGTCGAAGCCGGACGAGACGATGAGGTGGACTGGGACGCGCAGGGGTCGGCGATTATCCAAGGCAGGGTTCTGCAGAACGGCAAGCCCGTGCCGCACGCGGAGATAACCGTCTACTCCTCAAGACCGGGGATAAACTGGGAGGATTCGGCTGAGAGCGGGACGGATGGTTCCTACAAGCTCTCCGTGCTCGATCCGGGGAAGTATTCGATGTCGGTGCATGGTCGGCGAATGGATGGACCCGAACCACGTGCGTTCCGTCAGGAGCGTGCAACTCGCGGCCGGCGCGAACGCGGTCGATTTCGAGCTGCCGTGCGGGTCGATCTCGGGGAAACTGGTGGATAAGGCGACGGGCAAGCCACTGGCAGGCGTGCCGCTGAGGCTATATGTCCATGATGCATACCGAGCACACGATGGGCACGTCAAGCCTGAGTTTCGACTACGCCGAACCCACATGGTGGCCGGAGAACAAGTGCAAGACCGACAAGAACGGAGCGTTTCGAGGCGCGCAGCCTGACCGCGGGCGAGTGGATGATCTGCAGCGACGGCCCCGACGTTACCGCGGCCGTGGTCAAGTTGGCTGACGGAGAGGCGAAGACCGGCGTTGTCGCGAAGGTCCGCCCACCGGCTCCGGCCAAGATCAGCTTCGCGGGTTTCAAGGGTCTTCCGAAAGGCGTCCTGGTGGTCTGCGTCGATAGTTCGGCAAGGCCCACTATTCGAAACACGAGGGCGGGACGTATACGCTGGAGTTCGACGACCTGCCCGTGGGGAAGTATAGGGCTGTGACCTACGGCCACGACTATGTGCCTACACAGGTCGCATTCCAGGTGCGGAAGGATGAGACGACCAACGTGTCGATCAAGCTCGAGAAGGGACAGCGGATAGTGTTCAAGCCGAAGATGGACTCCGAGGGCGCCGGCGCGGTGGCGATCGGCTTCGAGATCAGAACGCCGGACGGCAAGCCGGTGCTCCGGGATACGATGGGGCAACGCTGGGGCGATATTCCTACTCATACAGCCCCGAGCAGCAGCGAACAGGCGGCCATAACCGTCAAGCCCGGGCACCTATCTGATCAAGCCGGCGCCGTCCTGGGCGATGCGTGGTCGTTTCGCGTGAACCCGAAGCTGACGGGATACTCGGGGAAGGTGACGGTCGTGAGCGGGAAGGACACGGTTATCGAAGTGCCGGTGAGCAAATGACGTGGGCTGCGGCGTCGCCAGACTCACGGGTGTGTGTTCAGTTTTCCGGGAAACTTGTCGTAGGAGGCGTTTCCAAACGCCGATTCCCGTGCACAACGCCTGGGCATTCGGGTTTTGGAAAACCCTCCTACAGCGGTGCAATTCCCGGAGAACTGAACGAGCACTCACGGTTGACGTGCGGGCATTGTGAGGGTATAGTGCACTATGTGAATGAGTGCTCGCGGTGAACGTAGGTGCTGACGGAGGCCCCTTGAAACGAGTCATTCTACCAACTGCTGTTGTGCTCAGTCTTTTCATTGTGGCCGGTGCGCATGCTGTCGGATCGGGCGTGGTGGCGGTGGCTTCGGGGTTCAACTACGCCATGATAGCCAAAGAGGACGGCAGCCTGTGGACCTGGGGTTGGAACTACTACGGTCAGCTCGGAGACGGTACAACCATCACGAAGTCGCTGCCGGTGCAAGCGTCGGGCCTGCACGGAGTGACTGCCATTTCGGCCGGCAGGTTCATGCGGTGGCAGTGAACGAATACGGAGGCGTATGGGCCTGGGGCCAGAACTACTTCGGCGAACTCGGCGATGGAACCCGAACGTCGAGATCGATCCCGGTGCAGATCCTCAACTTCAGCGGGGTCACCGCGGTCGCCGCCGGGTCGTACCATACGTTGGCACTCAAGCAAGACGGCACCGTGTGGGCCTGGGGCAGCAACTCCTGCGGCGAGCTTGGTGATGGAACGACTACATTCCGAACCTATCCCGTGCTTGTGCCGAGCCTTACGGATGTGGTTGCCATCTCCGCCAACGATAGCTGCAGTTCGGCGCTCAGAAGGGACGGCACGGTCTGGACCTGGGGTAACGACGTGGATGGAGAGGTCAGATCCGTTCGGCCGAATCCCGTCCAGATGCCTGGCTTGTCCAATGTGACAGCCGTCTCATCCGGCGCCCGGCACACCGTGGTAATGAAGAGTGACGGCACTGTGTGGGCTTGGGGGTGTAATGCTTCCGGCCAGCTAGGAGACGGCACCACGCTGCCCAACGACACGCCGGTTCAGGTCGTCGGGCTGACCGGCGCTGGCCATGATATCCGCGGGCCCCGGCTACACGATGGCGGTCAAAGAGGACGGCACGCTGTGGGCCTGGGGCAGCAACTACGTGGGCCGTCTTGGCGACGGCACAACCACCGACAGGACGTCGCCGGTGCCCGTGAGCATACCCGCTCGCGCCGTGGCGATCTCGACCGCGTGCGGCAATCCCATCGTGCTGGACTCTGCCGGCGATGTCTGGACGTGGGGCGACAACACATACGGTCAGTTGGGCGACGGCACGAGCGCGACGCGGCCCATCGCCGCGCAGGTTCCCGGCCTGGACGGCGTCACAGCCCTGTCCACCGGCTGGGACCACGCCGCTGTCCTCCTGAGCGACGGCTCCGTGCGAACATGGGGTTTGAACATCTACGGCCAACTCGGCGACGGGACCCAGACCACGCGAACGATGCCCGTTTCGCTGCCCGGTCTCACCAACATCACTGCTGTCGCGTCGGATGAGTACCATACGGTCGCGCTGTCCAGCGACCGCGGCATGTGGGCCTGGGGCTACAACGAGTGCGGGCAGCTTGGCGATGGGACAACCACCGACCGGACGGCGCCGGTGCGAGTTGACACAGGCCAAATGGCCCAGATCTCCGTCGGAGGCGAAGCGACCGCCGCAATCGATGACGACGGAGTTCTATGGATGTGGGGCGACAATGACTATGGCCAGCTTGGTGATGGAACCACCCAAAGCCGGGCGATCCCCGCGCCGCTTACCGGCCTGCCGGCTGCCGCATCCGTGGCGGCCGGAGGCAGCCACACCGTGGCCATCCTGCAGGACGGCACGGTCTGGTCCTGGGGAAACAACTGCTACGGGCAACTGGGCGACGGCTCGACCACCAAACGCCTGGCTCCGGTGCGAGCGACGGGGATCGTCGGGGCTGTGGCGGTGAGTGCAAAGGGCTGTCGCACGATGATTCTGAAGAACGACGGGACTGTGTGGGGCTGCGGATACAACTGGTATGGAGCGTTGGGCGACGGGACCACCACAAGCCGGACGTACCGTGCGGGCGGCCGGGCTGACAGACGTGGTTGCGATCTCCGCGGGCTACGCTCATACTGCCGCTGTCAGGAGTGACGGCACAGTCTGGACCTGGGGCGACAACGGGAACGGCCAGCTTGGTGACGGGACGATGACCGACAGGCTGACTCCCGTGCAGGTCGTCGGCCTGACCGATATCGTCGCCGTGTCCGCGGGATGGGATTTCACCCTCGCTTTGAGGCGCGACGGCACGGTCTGGGCGTGGGGATCGAACATGGACGGCGAGCTTGGTGACGGCGCGGGGCGCTACAGCCCCATGCCAGCGGTCGTCCCGAGCATCCACCCGGTGGGGCCATCCCGCGCACGGGCTTCGGCAAGCGGAACCAAACTGACGGTTGGGCCTGTAGTGGTTACGGCCAGGTTCCCGGACTGCATCTATGTCGAGGACGGCGACAGAACAGGCGGCATCCGGGTTGCTCCCGCCCCACTCAATGTCAGCCCCGGCCAGACGGTACGCGTCACTGGAACCGCTGCCGTCATCGGCGGAGAAAAGACGCTATCTCTTCTGTCGGCCCAGGCATCACCCGATCTGGTGTCGGTTTCTGCATTGGCGATCGGGAACGAATCACTTGGGGGCGGCGACTTGCTCTTCGATCCGGTCACGGGCGCCGGCCAGGAAGGAGTCTTCGGCTGGCGGACGACCGGAGGTTCGGGCTGTGCCTGGGCAAAGTCAACCGGCCTCAACAATGTCGGCCTGTTGGTGAGGATATGGGGCAGGGTGATAGACGTAGAGCAGACCAGCGGGGGAGCGCCGCCTGCATGGTTTGAGATGTCGGACGGCTCGCGAAACAAGGTCAGAGTAACGGTTCCGGTCGGCGTTGACGTGCCCGAAGAGGGCGGCTTCGTGAGCGTGACCGGCATAAGCTCGTGCGAGAGAGTCGATACTTGTCTGGTGAGGCTGCTGAGAGCCCGGCAGCAGTCCGATATCACGATACTTCAGGAGTCCCCGTGACCGCGGCGGGTCGCAAGAAGGAGTCCTACACCTCGATGATGCTTCCCGAGCTTGAGCCAGGAGAGCTGATTGTCGTCCGGCACGGGCAGGCCGGGCACATGACAGAGGGCCTGACCGGCGGGTGGACGGATGCGCCGCTGACCGAGCTTGGCAGGCGTCAGGCCGAGCGCACCGGCCCGGCGCTGGCGTCGCTTATCGGCGGCAGGCCGTTTGCGTTCTATGCGAGCGATCTCAGGCGGGCAGCGGAGACGGCGGAGATACTGGCGCACAGCCTTGGTGTCGAACCGATCCTCACCCCCGCGCTTCGAGAACTCAACAACGGCGACGCGGCGGGCATGACGGAGCGCGAGGCGGAGTCGATCAGAAACCCCATCACCGAGCCGCTCGTGGAGTGGCGGCCCTATCCCGGCGCGGAGAACTGGCGGGAGATGAGCGAGCGCGTGGTGGCGTTCATGGAAGGGCTGCGCGGCGGGCTGAACGTCCTTGTGCTGCACGGTGGGTCGGGAAACGCGGCGATGACGTGGTGGCTGGGGCTGGGGATCGGAGAGAAGCTGATCTCGTTTGAGATGGAACCGTGCAGCATCAGCCGGTTTTCGGAAAACAAGTGGGGCGAGCGGACGGTGGTCAAGGCCAACGACACAGCGCATCTGGCGGGGCTGAATCCATAGCCGGAGTCAGCGAAGGGAATCTCTAGCGGGAAAAGGGGAAAACCAGAAAAGGAGAAAGGGAACTGCGGCGCGGCCATTGCTCCATGCCTATCGTCCTTGTCCTCGGGTGATGTTCTTTGCCTCTTTCTCGGTTTCTGTCTTTTCCCTTTTTCCGATCATCCCTTCCTTCTCTGCTAGAATAGAGGTTGGGTGCTGTCTGCCGCCCAGGAGTTGGCTCGATATGGATGACCGATATATGGCCCACATGGGCCTTGGACCGAAGCGTATTCCGCACTGGGAGCACTGGTCGTGCCCGGACGCGGAGACCTACATCACCGGCATCGACTACTACGACCACCCCAAGCTCTGCCGCGAGAAGATGCGGGAGCTCTATCCGTTCCTCGAACTCGGCATTCCCGCCGACGATACGCCCAAGCCGCGGCCGACGGAGCGCGTCCGAACGCGCGGAGGGCGACCACAGCGTGAGATGGGGTGACGCCAATCCTGGACGATGGGATTGGGGCGCACACTTCAAGACGGCCGAGGAGGTGTTCGCGTTCTCGCCGCTCGAGCAGGGCGATTTCACCAGCATACCCGTGGTCGAATCGCGCGATTATCGGGACGAGGAGGCGCTCTATCGGGCGTATCGAGCGGGCTACCCGGCGGAGTGGGGCGATAAGGCGCCGGAGGGCTCGTCGGCGATCGGTCGGGTTCTACAACACGATGTTCATGTGGCCGCTGCTGACGTTCGGCTGGGAGCTGTTCCTGGAGACCTGCCTCGACGAGCGATTCGATCGGATAATGGACGAGTTCGCCGAGATCAACCGCCGCGTGTTTCGCACGTTCGCCCGGCTGCCGGTGAACTTCGTGATCTGCCACGACGATATCGTCGACCTCGCGCGGGCCGGTCTGCTCGCCGGCGTGGATGCACAAGCACGTCTTCCCGCGCTACGAGGAGTTCTGGGCGATTCTGAAGGCCGCCGGCAAGCGAGGCGATCTTCATGGCCGACGGCTGCATCGACGCCTACGCCGACGACGTCTTCGCCTGCGGCGCGCGTGGGATCATCTCGCGAGCCTTACACGGACTGGCGCGCCATCGCGCGCAAGCACAAGGACTGCTTCATCGCGGGCGAGGGCGATAATCGCGTGCTGATGCGCAATGATCCGGCGGAGATCAGGGCGATGGTCGAGCGGATGGTCGAGACGGCGCAGCATGACGGGCGGCTACATGATGTGCATCGGCAACCATATTCCGTGGAACGTGCCGCCGGAGGCGATCAAGCTGTATCTCGATCTGTCGGTGGAGCTGGCGCATCGATGAGGGGCTGCGGGGTGAGCGGAATGATACTGATCCTGGTGGGAGTCTGCGTTCTCGCGGCAGGGGTTCGCGCGGGCGCCGCAGAAGCCGCGCGCGGCCGGAACTGCCCCGGCTGGGCAACTGGATCTGGCCGCGCGAGCGACAAGGATAAGCTCACGAAGCTGCTCGCGCTGGGTGTGGATTTCACTTCGACCTATGACAACGACCCGAAGATCGGGCAGAGCCTGTTTGAGGCGGGGATGATGACTAACCTCTGCCCCGGCCGTCCGTCCGGCGCGGATCTGATCGCGGGACTGGGCCTGACCGCCGAGGACATGGACCAGGACTCGGCAGGCCACCGCACCGGCGAGGGCATAGAGAGCGCTGTGTTTGCGGAGCAGGTGCCGGACCGGTTCCGCGAGTATCTGAGAAGCAAGATCACGCCGGTGGTGAACGAGCCGTGGGTGGCTTCGGTGCTGATCTCGTCGCCGATCAGCATGTATGGGGAGGTCCACTACGCGCCGTCCACGCCGGGCCAGTACGCCGTGTTCGGCCGGCAGGCGAAGATCAACTTCCGCAAATGGCTAAAGACGGCTTATCACGATGACCTGCCGGCGCTCTCCCGCGCGTGGGGACAGGAGATCAAGTCGTGGGATGATATCGTGCCGCCCGAGGGGCCGAAGGCCGGACCTGAGGGGATCGATACGCGGCGGTGCTGGTCGGATTTCATCCACTGGTATAACTGGTGGCTCGACGAGGTCACCTGGCGCAGCCTGAAGACCGCGCGGGAGTAGACCGACAAGCCCATCGCCACGATGATCGGCGGGCCGAAGGTGGGCTTCAACCAGGGGATCTCGCTGGGCAACGTCGGGCCGGTGGTGCGGATGCTGGGCAAGCTGCGGCCGGCGTTCTTCAACGATACGGACGCGCAGACGCTATTTTCGACCCGCTACACGCGCGCGGCGTGCTCGCAATATGGCGTTGAGCTGATGCAGGAGCACGTCGGGCCGCCTCATCTGCAGGTTTTCCACCAATACAACATGGCGCTGAATGTGATCTCGTGCGGAGCGGATCACGTTCACCTCGCGCATCTCGGCGAGCTGTTCGATGACAAGCACTGGTTCTCGAAGGTCTGGAAGGACCTCGCGCCGCTCGTGCTGCGGTATCACACGGGCTATCACAAGAGCGACGCGGCGATGTTCCACTCGTATATGACCTCGTGGTACCGGCCGGACCGCTCCAATGCCGACACGGTGCGGCTCTACGACAGCACGAACACGCTGTGGACGCCGGAGAGCGGGTATCCGTCGTGGGGGCGGGCGCTGGGTTCGCCGGATGTGATTGACGACGCGATGATCGAGGACGGCGCGCTGGCGGGCCGGAAGCTGCTGGTGATCGCGAACAGCTCGGTGACCGTGACGTCGCGCAAGGCGGTCGAGGCGATCCGCAAGTGGGTGATGGATGGCGGCACGCTGGTCGGGTTCGGCAAGGGCTGTCTGGCCTATACGGTTGAGGCCGATCGGTCGCTGACATCGACGCCGGGCATGGCCGGGATGCTGCCGTCGGCGTGGACTGCGGCGGCGCAGAAGGATGGCGCGGCGAAGGTCGAGCAGAAGATCGGCAAGGGCAGGGCCGTGCTGTTCCTCAAGCCGGCCGATCCCGAGCTGAAGGATGCCGAGGGGAAGCGGTTTGTGGACGATATGATGCCGGTGCTGCGCGCCGAGGCGGACCGGTGCGGCGTGCGGCGATGGTGCGAGTCCGGCGGCGGCTACGACGCCAACCTCCTCTACTGCGGCCGGGACCTCAACTCGGGCCGGCACATCTTCACTATCGATCTCATCCGCAGTGCGCGCAACAACGCGCCGGACGCCGTCTTCTACACCGACCGCAGCTTCGACCTGACCTTCGATCCGTCGCTTGAGGGCGATGCGGAGTTGGTGGGGATTACCAACAGCTTCGAGAGCTGCACGGGCGGGACGGCTGAGTACAATCAGGATGCCCACACGCTGATCGTGCGGTTCAAGCTGCCGGGGAAGCTGACGCTGCGGTTCGGGAAGGGGCCTTCGTAGGCCGTTCGATGCGGGCCGCCCAGCGGAGACGCCAAGCCGCACCGGAAAGCGTCGGATCACGCCGCACTCTCAAAGAAGAGCGCACGCGTTATGCTTCTGCCAGGGTGACCTTCGCCATCGCCCGAATCGCCGTCGGGTCGAGGGCGTACAGGCCGTTGAGAAGTTCGACGGCGAAGGTGCCGGGCTGGTTGCCGGATACCTTCGCCGCAAGCTCGCCCGCCGCGCCAAATGCGACCAGTCCGCCTACGGCAGCGGTGAACGGGTCGCTCTGCACCGCCGCGAACGCCGCGACGATCACGTCGGACATGCATCCCGTGCCGACCACGCGGCTGAGCATCACGTCGCCGTTGCGGACCCACGCGACCTGCTTGCCGTCGCTGATCACGTCCTCCGGGCCGGTGATGGCGACCGTGCAGCCGTAGGTGGCGGCAAACTGCCTGGCGATCTCGTCGGTACCCGCGTCCGCGCCCATGGATTCGACGCCGCGCACTTCGGCGGCGATGCCCGCGAGCGTAGCGACCTCGCCGGCAGTTGCCCCGGACGATGGATATCCTCACGTTCTCGAGAAGACGCTTGCTGGACTCGGTGCGGAGTTTGGTCGCGCCGGCGCCGACCGGGTCGAGTATGACCGGCGTGCCGAGCTCGTTCGCGCGCTTGCCGGCGAGCTCCATTGCGTCGATCCACTCGGGCTCCAGCGTGCCGATGTTGAGCACGAGCGCCCCCGCGATACCGACCATTTCCTCGACTTCCTCGCACGCGTGCGCCATTATCGGCAGCGCGCCGATGCAGAGGGTGGCGTTGGCGGTCTCGTTCATCACGACGTAGTTGGTTATGCTGTGGACGAGCGGTTTGATCTCGCGTATCTTTGCCAGGTCTTTTGCGATAGTGTCAACGATCTTCATTACTTCCTCCGGGCCAGACTGCGCCTACATGATACCTGAGCAAGGCGCGGGAGGGAAGGGGCCAAACGCCATTCAGGCGGGAGTGACGAACAGGGAGGAACTCGCAGGCGGCGCGGTGAACGCAGGAGCATGAGAGTGACGATGACGATGCTCCTTCTGACCATGCTGGGCTCGGCTGTGTGCCTGGCGAGCTGTGTTGTCTCCTACAGATGCCCGAATGTGTGCACGCCGCCGGTTATCGACGGCAGGCTCGATGATGAGGCGTGGAAGGTCGCACCGCCGATCACGCTCGTGATCTCGCAGACCGGCGCGCCCGCGACCAAGAAGACCATCGCGCGGATGTGCTGGGACGATACGAACCTCTACGTCAGCTTCGACTGCGAGGATGCCGACATATTCAGCACGTATATGAAGCGCGACGATCCGGTCTACAACGAGGAGGTCGTGGAGGTCTTCGCATCGCCGAACTGCGATCTCAAACACTACTACGAGCTTAACGTCAGCCCGCGCAACGTCGTCTTCGATTCCACCGTCTACGATCCCGTGGCAGGCCACCCAAGCGGCCAAACGAGCCATGCCTGGGACTGCGAGGGGATGCGTACGGCGGTGTGCGTCGATGGAACGCTGGACTGCCGCACGGACACGGACAAGGGCTGGACTGCCGAGTTCGCGATCCCGTTCGCCGGGCTGGAGACATCGACGCCCAAAATCGGGCAGAGATGGCGGCTCAACCTCTATCGCATCGATCTTCTGCCCGAGCCGGCGGAGTTCCAGGCCTGGTCGCCGACGCTCGTGACACCCGCGGCGTTTCATATACCGGAGCGGTTTGGGACGGTCTTTTTTGGGGCATGTGAGCAGCAGGATCAGACAGGACGGTAGGGAACGCATGGCGCTATGCCGAAGTATTGTATAGTATACAGCCGAAGTTGGCGTGCAATCATCAAGTTGACAGCTTGCCTGCCGTATGGTACACTTGCTCGTCCGAGACAGGAATGAGGATCAATGGACTCTGACTAACACAACACTGAGGTAGCATCCATGCACGGCAGCCGCCTTGACGCTGTCTTGGCCCGAATATACTACGTGGTGGGGGTGCTCTACTACCTCAGTCACTGGGTCGCTCTTATTGGCGTGGCGGGTGTCGCAGGCGGTGTCACTCTTCTTGCACGATATGCATTTTCGGGAGAGGTCGTCGTCGCCTCGGGCTTTGTCCTCATCTGGGGCATCAATCTCAAGATCAAGTCATATCGCGTACAGCTCTACAGTGATAACCCCAACTTCTGGCACATTCTCGAAGAGTGCGTCTATGACGTATCAGCGGCTCCCGTATACAGGTACACCAAACGTCTGCGACTGAAGGCGCTGAGCGGCGGAGTGGATTCGTGGAGTCACGGATTCGGCTGGTCTGGCCACGGGCGGATGCACGTCGTCTGTTCTCAGCAACCAGAGAACGTGCCTGTTACTGAGGTATCGATAGTACAGGAGGAGTACGGTCCACGCAACGTCTGCAGGGTCCGCTTCGAACGACCTCTGAAGCGCGGGGAGATCGTGGAATTTGCTGTCGAGATGACCTTGGTTGATGAGGAGGGCGCGGCACGACCATTCCTCTCCCAGAAGATCAATACGCCGGCTGGTGAGCTCATAATGCGCGTGAGACTGCCGCAAGGGGCTACCGAGTACGTTCAGGCGGTCTACGAGTCACCCACAACGCGAATGCCGTCGTTGGAGAAGAAGGTGAATCTCGCCGTACGGTCTGAAGAGGCCCGATGGGTGATAAAGAAACCCCGCATCCGCAGACATTACCAGATCCGCTGGGCGGCGTAACAGCAGTGCGCCCTACCTGACCCCCAGTTTGGCGATGCACTGAAGGACGGCTTCCTTCGGTAGCACCGGCGATGCGGTCCACTTCCTTGCCCTTGCTGTCGAGGTAGATGGTGGTGGGGAACCCGGTAACGCCGTATGCTCGCTTGGCCTCCTTGTTGTCGCCATCTATGCGATAGACCGCAAGCTTGCCCTGGAACTGTGTCTGCACCTCGTCGATGATCGGCTTCATCTTGACGCACCAGTGGCACCAGGTGGTGGAGACGAAGACCAACTGCGGCAGCCTCTCGCCGGAGGATGCGACCTGCGGGAACAGCTCGGCGTGCGCGCGCTTGAAATCGTTGATCTGCTTGAGCGCGTCGTCGATGCAGGTCGAGCCGCGAGCGAACGTCTGGGCGGACGTGAACGACTCCAGCGCTCTGGGATAGTCTTTGACAGCCATGAGGTTCCAGCCGTCCTGGTAGGCCGCGAGAGCTTTTGCCTGATCGTCGGTGAGGCCGGCGGTGAGCTTGGCCGCGCGTTCGGCAAGCTGCTTGTTGTCCGGCATCAGCGGCAGGATTTGACCGAGCTTGGCCAGAGCTGTCAAGGGGTCCTTGGCGTCGCTTTTGGCCGAGATCGTGCCCATATACTGCTTGTAGAGCTTGTCGCGCGCGTCGGCGAGGCATTTTGCCGTATACGTGCTCTCAGGCTTGAGCGTGAGCGCCTGCGACCAGTCCCAGATCGCGGTCTGCAGGTCGCCCTTCTTGGAGGCGGCCTCCCCGGCGAGATAGAGTTCGCGCGCATGCGTCGCGTTCGCAAGCTGCGCGAGCTTGAGTTCGTCGTCGGTCGTGGCGGTATCGGCGCAAACGGCGCACGCGGTGCACAGCACAAGAGCGGCAGCTAACACAACAGCCGGCAGTTTCATGGCAGACCCTCCATTGGTTGTACCCATAGTTCGCGGCGGGCAGGCCGATCTCCTCCGTCCAGCGCCCTTCGATATGGCCCGTCCCTCGCTCCTTCGTCGCTCAGGGCTGGGCGGTACATTGGTGGCACTACGCCTTGATGCCCTTCAGCAGCTTCGGAGATCTCCTTGTCGGTCAGCTTGTCCTTGCCCGACGGGCCGATCTCGATTGCGTTGTTGTTCTCGAGCACCAGCCGGACGTTGCCGAGGGTCGAGTATTGCGAGAGCTTGGGATACCTCTTGCAGCAGCGCGAAGTGGGCGTCGGAGAACTGCTTGATCTGCACGAACTGCTGCTTGGGCTTGACGTCGGCGTCCTCCCAGTACTTGCCCACGCTGGTAGAACGTGCGCTGGGCGACGTTCTGGACGTTCGCCACGACCACGGTCTGGTCCTGCGCGTTCTGGTAGACCCCGCCCGACGCGGCCGTTTGCTGCGACCTGCCCGACCACGACCTTGCCTCTGTAGCCATTAGCCACCGGCGATGGCGCGGCGGAGGCGACCTGCGCGTTGTTTCGCGAGCTGCGCTTGCGTTGGGCTCTGCGCCACGCCCCAGTTGCCGCTGGTCTGCTGGACGCGCGGTCTGGCGGCTCGGCGGCCAGCGCGGCTCGTAGGATGCAGGCTCGAGGTTGGCGGTGAGGTTGCGGTCGTCGGCCAGGAACGACGTGTACTCGGTCGGGATGCCGTATTCCTTGGAGAGGCGCACGACCTCGTCGATCAGCTCCTGTTGGAGTGCAGGCGGATCTCGTCGAGTAGGTAGCCGATCTTGCGCGCGGCCCATAGCTGCGGCACGAAGGATTCTCGGCCTCGTCGGCTTCGGGCAGCGATGCGTCTTGAGGGTGAACGTCCTGCGCTTGCCGTTCGCGATCCCGCTGAGCTGGACCTTCACCTTGCCGGACGCCGCATAGCGGCCCAGTACCGCTAGCTGCGAGCCTCGGAAGATGTCGGGAAGGTCCTTGGAGGGGTACGCGTCCGAGATGTCCACCGCCGGTGATGGACGAGCTTCACGTCGGAGAGCAGCGGTTCGCTGACTTTGCCGAAGAACGTGCTCACCTTGGCCTCGATGTTCTCGCGCGGGCGGACGTAGTCGGCGTCGCCCTTGCTGTCTGCGAGATCTGGTCGAGCAGGTGCGTGTTCACGTCGTAGCCGACCCCGAACGCGAATATGCGGACGTTGTTTGCGTCGGTCGGCCTTCACGTTCTTGAGGATCGTCGTCCGGGTCTGGTCTCGCCGGAAGTGGGCAGGCCGTCGGTGAGGAATATGATGTAGTTGCGCTGGCTGCCGTAGTTGCTGAACTGCTTGAGCGCGGCGGTGAGCGCGGCGTTGATGTCGGTGGAGCCGGTCGCGTCGAGGTCGTCTATCGCGGCGAGAGCCTTCTTCTCTGCGTTCCGCTGTTGGCTTTTCGAGCTCGGCAAAGAGCGCGTTCGTGCGGTCTCATTGAATGTGATCAGGTTGAACTGGTCGTTGGGCTTGAGGCTGTTGATGCAGAACTTGATCGCTTCCTTGGCCTGGTCGATCTTCTCGCCGGCCATGCTGCCGGTGCGGTCGAAGACGAACACGACGTTCTTGGGCTGGACTTTGCTTCTTGTCGATCTCGACGCGCGGGCTGGCCAGCAGCAGGTAGTAGCCCTTCTTGCCGGCCTTTTCGCGGAACGGGATCAGGTCGATGCCGAGGTCGTCTTCGGAGACCGAGTAGTAGAGCACGAGGTCCGTGTCGGGCTTGACGTTTTCGGCTTTCCAGGTGACGGTGGCCTCGCTGTCGCCGGTGCGGTCCACGGTGATCGTGTGCGTGGGCGAGTAGATATTGGTGATCGGGCGCTTGGACTTGATCTTGATCGTGACCTTGCAGTTTTGCAGCGGCTTGGCGGAGAAGCGCTCGGTGGAAAGCGAGTAGACGTAGCGATAGGCCTCGCCGGATTTGGGCACGACCTCGGAATAGTCGAGCCGGATGCGCTTGTCGCCGTGGGCCGGGACGGGATAGACGCTGGCGCGGAATGTGTTGCGGTCGATGTATTCGAGCATCGCCGGGTCCTTGCGCTGGCGGACGATGCTTTCGTAGATGCTCCGCGCCTCGCTTTTGTCCAGAATCTTGCCCGCGATCTCGTTTTCGCCGGCGAACATGGAGAACTTGTTGATCGCGGAGCCCTCGGGCATCGGGAAGACGTAGATGCCCTCGCGGTCGACGCCGGCGTCGTTGTGGAAGATCTGATCGACCTTGGTGGTGGCGAGCTGGTCGTTGATGGTGACGTTGACGTGGTGATACTTCACCGTGAACAGCTCGTCGGGCACGACTATGGCCGAGTGCGCGCCTTTCGAGCCGGGAAGAGCATGCCGTCGGCGATCGCGGCGGCGCTGCAGAGTGTCAGTATCGTCAGGATCAGTGCGAGAGTCCTCATTGCAAAAGCCCCCTTTGGTGTTGCGCGTTCAGAGGATTAGACCCTGCGGGGAGGTGGGTGCTTCAAAGAGGCAGCGTTTCGGGATTTCCGCTGCGCTCAAATCCCGAAACACCTGCGCCGGGCGCGCCGCGCAACAGGAGAAGACCGTCCCGGCGACGAAAAAGGCAGCGTATTCTCTGCATATTCGTCCGGTTCGCATCGTCTATATGCTGGTCGTCTATTTGCTGGAGGCAACTGGGTATGCGATTGGTCAGATGCTGTATTGTGCTCTGTATGCTGCTTGCGGCTGTTTCGGCCTGCGCGGAGGTGATGGTCGTCAGCACCTATCCCGCCGACGGCGACACGAAAGTCGATCCGAAGCTTGCGGCGATACGCGTGCGGTTCAGCGAGGCTGTGAACCCGACCAGCTACTCGTTCGTGAACACCGATGACGGCGCGCCGGTGCCGTTTGCCGGCAAGCCGGTGTTCAGCCGAGGGCAACAGGCTCTGCACGATCGCGGTCAAGCTGGAGCCTGGGACGGCCTATGCGGTCAGCATCAACCACGCGCAGTTCCAGCGGCTTCGTAAGCCAGGCCGGGGGAGTGCCGGTCACGCCCTATCTTCTGAAGTTCACGACCTCGGGCGAGCAGCCGAAGATGACTGCCCAGAGGTGGCAGGAGGACTTGGCGTTTCTGGCCAGCGAGCTGCCGAAGAAGCACAAGAACCTGTTCGCGAGGATCACACAGGACGAATGGCAGGCCAAGGTCAAGAGCCTCAACGACCGGATTCCGTCGCTGACCGAGCCGGAGATACGCGTCGGGCTGATCGCGCTTGTCGCGGCGATTGGCGACCAGCACACGAGCATCATGGCCATGGACACTCCCAAGCTCAGCGTCCTGCCCATCCAGTTGTATTGGTTCAAGGACGGCATCTTCGTTGTGGCCGCCTCGGACGCGTATAAGTCCGCGCTGGGATGCCAGGTGACGAAGATCGGCGACGTGGACACAGACAAGGCGTGCGACGCGGTCTCGACTCTGTTCGCTCACGACAACGAATCCGCTCGCAGGCAGGGCGCGCCGATGTTCCTGACGGCCCCGGACTTCCTGAAGTGGGCGGGGGTGATCTCGAAGACCGATGAGGTGACGCTGACCCTCAAGGGCGAGGATGGGAAGACGTTCACGATGGCCGTCCGTTCCGTGCCGAACGGGTCGCAGCGTGATCTCAAGAGCGTGCTGGACGGTTCCGGCGCGCCGGCGCCGCTGTGCCGGACCAATCGCGGCCAGCCATACTGGGCGGACTACATTGACAAGGACAACCTCGTCTACTTCCAGTATAACGAGTGCAGGGATGCCGGCGACATGCCGTTTGCCAAGATGCAAACGAGGGTCGAGACGCTGCTCGCAGAGCACAAAGACGCGCGGCTGGTGATCGACCTTCGCTACAACGGCGGGGGCAACTCCTCGATTCTCGATCCCTTTATCGATGCCCTGAAGGACAATGGCGACGTGAACCGCAAAGGCCGAATCTTCGTTGTCATCGGGCGGCGGACGTTCTCCTCGGCTATACTCAACACGGCGAAGCTGCGGGAAGAGACGAAGGCCAGTACTCGTCGGCGAGCCGACCGGCGCGTCACCGAACGGCTACGGCGAGGTCAGGACGTTCAAGCTGCCCAACTCCGGGCTGACGGTGTGCTACTCCACGAAGTACTTCAAGATGTCCGACAAGGACGTCGATGCCATCACGCCGGACATCCCCGCCGAGCCTACGTTCGCCGAGTTCGCGAGCGGGAAGGACCCGGTGATGGAGGCGATACTCAGCTATAAGGCGGAGTAGGTTACTGCACGTCCACCGGGGAGGAAACCCTGAGTACGCGGTAGTCGGTCGCGCCGACGCGTTCGGCGCTCAGGGAGCCGGTTGCGCTGATGAATCCGCCCTCTGTGAAGCGGGAGGCGTTGAGGTCGCCTGTGAGCTTGATTCCGGTGGCGCCCGCGCTTGAGGGCAGGCCGGAGCCGTCGTCGATGGTCATGTAGGAGTCGTCGGGCGCGATCCTGGTGATCCGGCCCCAGAGGCGGATGTCGAGGCCGATGCTGTCCGGGTCGGCTGCGTCGGCGGACTTGTTGGTCATGCCGAGCGGGGCGGGGGTCGAGGGCGCGTCGGACTGGTTCACGATAGAGGCGAGCACGAACACCCGCTCCGGGCCGGAGGCGTCGATTGTGCCCAGAAGCTCGACCTGCTTGCCGAGTTGAGCGCCCGCGCCCATGACCGCCACGCCCGCGCTGCGGTCCGAGGTCTCCACGTTGAATCGGTCGGCATGCACGCGGGTCACGACTGCGCCGTCGAGCCGGGCGGCGGCGCCGTCGGGAAGCGTCTTGACGTCGTGAGGCGATATGGTCGGGTAGCTGCCGAATGTGACGACGAGCGTCGTGGTTGCGCCAAGGGCCGAATTGAGCGTGCCGGTGACGCGGACCTGGCCGGTGGCGGGCGTATATGTGAAGTCGATCGGCGCGCCATCTCTCGTCACGGATGTCGGCGGCAGGCCGGCGGGGATGCGTATCGTCGTGTCGAACCCGAGCGCGCCCGCGGTGACGTTGGTGAACACCTCCCGACTCTCGCTCGCGGACTCGGAGCAGGTGACGTTGAACGCCTTCGCGCCGACGCGAACGTTGTTGAACGTGATCGTGCTCCAGCCGGTCGGCAGCTTCGGGGCGATTGTGAAGCGGTTGTTGGGCGCGTCGGGGCGGAAGTCGAGGAAGAGCATCAGCGCGTCGGCGAGCGTGGACATGGACTCCCACGCGTTCGGCCACGCGGCCTGCAGCGAGAAGTCGAACTGTCCGGGATAGAGCAGGCTCGTGGTCGGCGCGATCTGCTCGGCGCCAAGCCCGACCGGCCCGAGGCGGCCAATGCAGCAGGTCAAGCTTGCTGCGGAGCGTGTCGATGTCGGTCTTTCCGCCCGAGTAGTCCTGCCGCACGGCGCAGAACTGGCCGTACCACAGCGTGCTCAGGAACCACGGCCCGCCGTTCCAGTAGTTGTCGCCCCAGTATCGATTCACCAGCCCCGCGAACTCGCCCGAGGCATTGGTTATCGGGTGGTTGTTGCCCCAGCGGTCGGTCGCGGAGCCGTCCATTCGCGCCATCACGTGCTGCATGCGGGTGTCGTTGGGCGGCAGGGACTCGAACGGATAGCTGAGCCCGAGCGCGCTGATGTCGGTGTTCTCGCCGTCCCAGTCGAGCCGGCTGATGATCCCCGAGTGGATGTCGTCGGCTCGCGACGCGAACAAAGACGCGTCCGAGGCATGTCCCGTCGCCGAAGCGAGCGCCGCCGCGTCACGCAAGCCCCGTTCGACCGCGGCGTTGGAGTAGAGGAAGTCGTCCCACGAGTCCTCCCAGACGTTGTTGGAGTGCATGAGCTTCGCGGGATCGTCGTAGTAGAGGCGGGAGTCGATCGTGCTGTCCTCGCTGGAGGCGCGCGCGGCCTCGTAGACCATCTGGTAGTTTGTGCCGAGAAATGCCGCATCGCCGGTCGTGTCGTAGTGATACTTCACGCCCCAGGGCACCGCGGCGGTCTCATCGACCTGCGGCGCGGTCCAGACCATGTAGCCGTCGGTGGTGTACTTCTGATACCAGAACCCCTTGCGGCCGGGCTGCTCCTCGGCGCGATACGCGACATCGCGCAGGAAGCGGTAGACGTTCTCGGCCTCGGTCGTATGGCCGGTGCGGTCGAGGGCGACCGCCGCGTAGACCGCGTCCCGCGGCCAGACGAACGGATACGCGCCGTTGTGCATCCCCGCGATCACGCCGCCGCCTCTGCCGTCGATGTGCAGGGCGGTCGCCAGCAGGGACCGCTTGAGCAGCGTCGTGTAGCGGGCATCGGGGAATGTCGCGGTTGTGCCGGAGGCGAGCCAGTTGGACCAATACGTCTCCGTGGCCGACTGCAGGTCCGCGGCGCTGTTGGAGTAGAACCACGTCAACGCCGGCGCGATCTGGCCGTCGTAGATCGATGGCGTCCCCGGATCGCCCGCTCCCTGCTTGTAGCCGCCGACCGTGCACAGGTCGATCTCGCGTGTCTGACCGGGCGCCAGCGTGACCTTCAGGCCCATCCAGCCCTGGTCGTTGTCGGCGCTCGAATCCCGCCAGGAATCGACCGCCTGCGACCCCGACGCGCCTCCCACTGTCGAGCACAGCTTAAGCGCGGAGGCCAGGCTTACGGATACGTTCTTGGTGTAGTCGGAAAACGCGGGGCTATACTCCCCGCTGGACGACGTCGTGCGATAGGTCTGGTCGGTCGCGGTCATCGCGCCGCGGGTCCTATCGAACGACATCGTATCATAGCCGTCGCCGCCGTTTATGGCGGGATCGGCGAAGTAGTAGAAGTTGGCTGTTCTGGAGGACGAGCCGTTATTGGTAAGGAGCACCCGCTTCATGTATAGCCCACGGACCGGCTCGCCGCCCGCGTCGGTCGGATAGGTCGACGCCTTTCGGGCAGAAGTCGTATTGCTCGACTGAGATGCTGCCGGCGGTGAACGTCTGCGCCGTGCGGACGACGTTGTTGTCCGTCTCGTAGGTCTGCGTCACGTTGGAATAGGCGCCGCCTTCGTTGGTGAGCCAGTATGTCGTGCCGTCCACGCGCAGGCCGACGCAGCCCATGTTCATTTCATCTGCCCGCGCTGACCCAGCGGCAGGCCGGGCGGGAATGTGTCGTAGCCGTCCACGTAGCCCTCGTTGCGGGTGCCCATGCCCTGAACGCAGCCCGCACTTGGGAAGTAGACGTCGTAGACGGAGCCGTTGCCGTCGAGCTGGACGTTGATGTAGTTGTTGCCGACCACCGCTTCTTCTTTCCAGAAGTGGATGTTGGGATAGCCGGCATTCGGATCGGCGTTGGGCGAGCCCTTGCCGGGCCATGCGAGCAGCACGGGATAGGAGAAGACGATCCCGTTGTTCGCAAACACCTCCCCACCACTGCCGGAGTCCCACGCGCCGATCTTATACTTGATCGTCAGGCCGTAGGTTCGCGTGGATGCGGGCAGGGTCGCCTTCCACCAGTCGATGTTGGGGCTGTTGGGTTCGTTGCGGACGAACGAGACCGTGCCGGTGCTGGAGCGCAGCACCGAAGTCGAGCCGTTGCCGGGCACGCCGAAGCTGCCGGCGGGATCGGAGCCGTCGGTGGTGTAGTAGATCGCGACGTCGGTATACCAGAACGAGTACCCGATCCGCACCCACAGGTCGATAGATTCGTCCTCGCGGGGCACCCCCTCCTCGCGCATGGTCACGCCGGACGGCTCGCCGTAGACCTGATCAGCCGGGATGTGCTGGACAAACCCCGGCACGGCCAATGCGGCGGCCGAAATGAGGCAGAGTAAGATGATTGGAACAACTGCACGCAAGACGCCATCCCCCAGACGAGGCGCGCGGCCAGCAAGCGCCCTCTGTTCGCATTATATCATGAGGTGTCCGTTCGTCATCCTGAGCTTGATTCAGGGCCATCCGCGTGCAGCCTGGATGCTGAATCAAGTTCACTACCGTCCCACAGGCCGGGGGTGGATTGATAGAATGACGGGTTCGTTGTATCCTTAGTTTTCGACCAAGAAAGCGAGGATACGCCTGATGAACCCGTCAAAGCACAGTTTAGCAGTATTGGGCCAGCTTTTCAAACTGATCCCTCGGAACCTGATTCCGAAGCTGGTGTCACCGGCCGGGCTATACTGGACCAGTGATGGTCGGGTGGTCTGCACCGGCCAGGGTCGGACGGTGACGTTACCACCTGCGGTCGTGCGATGTGCACCACGTATGGTCGGGTGGACTGCACCGCTTTTGTGACGTGAGTCGCCGCCATCAAGCAGCCTTTTGGTCGTAGGAGGACCGGAGGGCGGAATGGAGCGACTTAACTTGAACAGTATCTGCGACATCGTATATCGCCTGCGCCGTGGTCAGTCGGAGCGGGGGATCGCAAAGGATTTGGGGCATTCTCGCCACACGGTCCGGCACTATCACTATCTTGCTCGGGAGAAGGGCTACCTCGACGTGCATCGGGCTGTGCCTGAGGCTGACGAGTTGTTACGCGAGCTTGGGCCCGCGCCGTCGGCTCCGGTCGTGGTTTCGACCGTAGAGCCGTATCGGTCGGTGGTGGAAGGCCTGCTGAATGCAAATGTGGAGATGATGACGATCCACAGCCGGCTGGTTCGCGAGCACGGCTACCGTGGGAGCTATTCGTCGGTGAAGCGGTTCGTGCGACACCTGCGTCCGAAGACGCCGGAGGTTTGCCTGCGGATCGAGACCCCGCCCGGGCATGAGGCCCAGGTGGACTTCGGCGGGGTAGGCAGGATTCGCGACCGTGCGACGGGCAAGCTGCGGCAAGCATACTGCTTCGTGATGACGCTGTCGTATTCTCGCCACCAGTATGCGGAACTGGTCTTCGACCAGAAGATGGAGACTTGGATCGGCTGCCACCGGCGTGCGTTCGAGTTCTTCGGCGGCGTGCCGGAGGAGATCGTCATCGACAACCTGAAGGCGGCTGTGCTCAAGTCGGAGTTGGAGAGCCAGACACTCTCCGTGCCTTACACCCGCCTTGCCCGGCACTACGGCTTTCTGGTGCATCCGTGCCGTGTTCGGACCCCTGAACACAAAGACTATGCTTCATACTGCACCCCTTTCATTGGATTCAACGGGACTATGGATTGCTTGTGCTTGAACTTCTCTGGTGGGTTTGCTGGGTTGAACTCGTACAGATGCCCGTGCTTATCGTTGAACTGATGCCCGATGATTAGCCCTCGGGTGCGCCAGTTTATCACAGTTTCCGGTATGACACCCAAAGCTTTCGCCATTTCCTGGAGAGTGAGAAGCCCTCTTTCTCTGAGCCGGTCGTAGCGTGATTTCAAGTTGTACCTGCGCCTTATGAACGTCACTCTCAGAGCCGTGAACGGCAGCCCTGTCGGCGAAAGCGTTCCACGTTCCGTCAATACCGACGCGATTTGCCCATCGGTGTGGTTGTCCAGCAGGCGGTCGACCTCCTGGACAAGTTCGGGTTTTGCCCGGCGCAGGTCCGGGGCTGAGGGCGAGATCGGCAGTGTTAGTGTTCTCGTTGCCCCGCCTTTGAAACGAACGTGCGCTGTTATCTGCGATCCGCGGATCAGGGTGACATCTTCAATGAGCAAACGGATCATGCGCTTTCGCTCCCGCTGCGGCGTCTTGGGATCATTCCATAGCCTCGGAAAATCGGTGGCAAGCGCCAGGATCTGCTTTCGTTGTTCGTCGTCCACGATCACGCGATCTGCCTGCCGAGCCCGTTCGTATTCCTCTTGAGCGCCGGTCAAAGCTTTGAGCTTCTCGTTCCACTCGGCCTCCAGGACATCAGCAACAAGTCTGTTGTCTGGGTCTACCTGCATATATCTGCGACGGGCCAGTTCAGCCTCATAACGAGCCCGTTCCACCTGCTTCATTCGAAGGCGGTCGGTCTCATGAAGCCTTGACTGCAGTTCATCCTGCACGGCGAGTGCTACTTCCAACTCCATCGGCTTCATCGACTCTACTACAAGCTCACCAACAGCCTCGTCGATGCCATCCCCCATCATCTTCTGGCAAAAGCGCTGGGCTCGCTCGATACCCATCCTCTGGCATACATACTCCGGCACCACCCGCCCTCCCTTGACGTGATAATGAATGCCCATTCGGTCGCCGCATATCCCGCACATTACCAATCCCTGAAGCAGTGCCGGTCCCTCTCTTGGTGGACTGTTGTAACGTTCCTTACCGTGGGCCTGAGCGAGTTCCAGCAAATGGCGTTGGTTGTCCTCATACTCCTGCCAGGAGATATATCCCACATGCGTGTCGCGAAGCAGTACCGGCCACTCATCCTGCGGCATCTTTCTCAGTCATGGTCTGCCCATCGGCGTTCTTCCAACTCCGAGTTCGACCAAAACAAAACGCGCCGGCATATCTGGGATTGTGCAATACCTGCAGGACCCTGTGATGAACCAGCTCTGCCCAGAACAGATCGCCCTTGTGTGGGCCTTTCTTGAGCCGCCTTGGAAAAAGCACTTTCTCATCTCGGAAAGTCTTCACGGTAGCATATGCCGAACCTGTTCGAGCGAACGTCCGGAACAAAAGCCGGATCGCTTCCTGCACCTGCATATCGGGGTCGAGAACGATGTTGTCGCGTTCATCGTAGACAAGACCTATCGGCAGCGGCGCCTTGAGCTCGCCGCGCTTGGCCTTGCTCAAAATCCCGCCGCGCAGTCTGCCTTTGAGCAGATGCAGCTCAGCTTCACTCATGGTTCCCTTAAGACCTAACACCAGGCGGTCGTTGAAGTGTTTCGGGTCATACAAGCCATCCTCATCGAGAATGAGAGTGTCGGTCACGGCGCAGATTTCGAGCAACCGGTGCCAGTCCGCCGAGTTCCGCGCAAGTCGAGATACCTCCAGGCCCATTACTATCCCAGCCTTGCCCATCCCCACTTCAGCCACCAATCCCTGAAAGCCTTCCCTGTCGGCGGTCGACGCTCCCGAGTGGCCGAGGTCTCTGTCGATTACAACTACGCTTTCGACCGGCCAGCCCAAAACTACGGCACGTTCCCGAAGAGCATATTGCCGCTGGGTACTCTCGGTGTTCTCCATCACCTGACGCAGCGTAGACTGGCGGATGTAGAGGTAAGCGTTTCGCTTGAGATGGGTGGAGGTTATCTTCTGGTGTTCGTCGATTCTCATCACGCCACCTCCACCAAACAGCCAAGCGCCATGCCAGCCAGCACCGCGACTATTTCATGCCGGGGCCACGACAGCGCGTCTTCAGAGGGAAGCTCACGCTTCACCACGGCAGGCTCCGGCAACGCCTGTCTAACTGCATGCGACCACGACGTCATTCCATGCCGAACAAAATGCGACCAGCCCAGAGACTGCCGGATACCTCGCTCTTGGCCAAGCACTTCGGACCGAAGCTGTTCGTAGCAGTCAATGAGATCATGCTCGCCGAAATTCCAGACACAGGCAGCTACCGCCCCCTTTTTTGAGCCAATACCCGCTGTATGCTCCGCGGATGCACCCGCACTCCGAAGCGCTCCTGCACCATCTGCGACAGAGGACCGGCCCGAAGCGACTGGTCGTCGTGGACGCTCTCCTCCAGAAACGTCTGCACATCCTCGCTGAGCTTGTGCGGATGCTTTGGACCGCGTTTCTTGGGCAACAGTCCTGAAAGAGAGTCCCTGGCAAACGCCGCCTGCGTGTTGTAAAACGACATCCGGGAAAACCCGAACGCTTTTGCTGCCTTGCCAGGCAGCACGCCGTCTACATAAACCTTGCGAAGCATCTCGTATTTGACCTGTACAAGGTCGTTGGGGTCGAAGAAGTCGTTGGTGACAAAGAGCTCGTCCGTGACAAGCTCTGGGTGAGGATTGAGTGTCCCCTGCGCTTTGAGCGCTTGAACCTTGGAGTTCGCCATAATAACCTCCGCAAATTGAGGATTCGACTGCTGTCAATACAATTATGGCATGTGCGTACAATTTGTCAAGTCCATTCTGGCGACAAGCAGACGATATGCAGCTTGAATAATGCCTGTATCGGGCAGTATCACGCCTGCACAAACCCAACACGGACACAATTATCTTTACACAGACGGCATAATTCACTTTACACTCTGCTTTGTGGCCACAAGGCTCAATCATCGTCGTTGCCCTCCAACCGATTGAGCAGCCGCGAGAGTTCCAGCAAGTCCCGCAGGCAGAAGCACGACCGACCGCTGGAGGCAGTCACGAATGGGTCCGGCGCCATGATGCTCGTCCATCGTGCGGGAATCGTGGCAACGGAACCGTCGCGCTCGAAGTAGTAGACCCGCTCCTCGCCCCAGTTCAGGCGCAGGTTAACATACTCGAACTCCTCGCCATACAAGGGATGGAACGGATGTGTGACGCGGACAACTTGCTGCTCACCGTCTACACGATGTGCAGTTGACGACTGAGACGAAAGGGAAAGTGGAGAACGGAGTCCACTACGTTCAACGCAACTTCGTTGCCGGGACCCAGTTTCTCGACATCGAGGAAGCGAACCGAAAGCTGCTGGAATGGGTGATAAACGAGGCTGGTGTGCGGGATCACGGCACGACTCACGAGGCTCCCTTGAGAAGATTCACCGAGATTGAAGCCTCGGCGCTGATGGAGCTTGCGGCTGAGCCGTTCGAGCTTGTGCGGGTGACTCAGTCGAAGGTGGCTCGGGACACATACATCGCGCTCGATGGTTCCTACTACCCGGTCCCATATACGTTTGTGGGCAGGAGGCTGGACGTATACGTCTACGAGCGGACGGTGCAGATTTACGACGGAGTGGAGCTTATCGTAACGCACGCGAGGGCAACCAGGAGAGGCCAGCGCATAAGGCGCGATGACTTCGCTCCGCCGGAGAAGTCGCTATATGTGACTCGACCTCGGCAGCAGTGCACTTATCTGGCCTCACTGGTGGGACCGAAATGCCGTGAGCTTGTGGAGGGCCTGCTTTCCGAGCGTCCTCTGGACAAGCTCAGAAGCGTGCATGGGATCCTACGCCTTGGCGAGAAGCACGGCAACGCTCGACTGGAACGCGCCTGCGCTCGTGCCATTCACTACGGCGATCCGAGTTACGTGAGAGTCAAGAAGATTCTGGAGGCGGGCTTGGACCGCGAGGAAGTTGATTCGTATCTGCCTCAGATGAGTCTGCCGGTATACGAGCACGCAAGGAGCGCGGAGGAGTTCTTCGGGGAGCTTGCACGAGTGCCTGTTCTGAGTCCTGAGCTTGGCCGAAGGGTCGAAGGGGAGGTGGGCCGATGCTGAGTCACCCACTCCTGCCCAAGCTCAAGGCGCTGCGGCTTTCCGGGATGGCGGACTCGCTGGAGGAACGCTCCCAGCTTGCTCGTGAGCAAAAACTCACCCCGGTTGAGTTCCTGGCCTTGCTTCTCGACGACGAGATAGACCGGCGGCACAGAAAGAGGCTTGCCAGGATGGAACGCTTGGCGGGCTTCGAAAGCGTGAAGCTGCTCTCCGGTTTCGACTTCGTCGCTGCGCCGAGCCTTGACAGGTCGCTGGTTCTGGAGATGGCCACGTGCGCGTTTGTCGAGCGAAAGGAAAACTGGCTCATCAGCGGCCCGACGGGGGTCGGCAAGAGTCACCTGGCGACAGCGATGGGATACGAGGCGATCAAGCGGGGATTTACAGTCAGCTCGCATGCGACTCACAGGCTCCTTGCCGAGCTGCACGCCTCCCGAGCCGACGGGTCAGCTTCAAAACTGATGCACAAGGTTGTGACCTGCGACCTGCTGATACTCGATGACTTCGGTCTCAGGCCCATTACGCCGCAGGGAGCCGACGATCTCTACGAGATAATACACTGCCGCTACGAAAGGTCGAGCACGATCCTGACCTCAAACCGCTCCCCGGCCGAATGGCCGGAGGTCTTCGGCGATTCGCTGCTTGCCTCCGCAGCACTCGACCGGCTAACCCATCACGCCAGGGTTACAGTCATAACCGGAGAAAGCTACCGACAGCAGTCCAGAAGGCATGTCCTGAGCGCAGTCGAAGGAAAGGAGAATCCAACCCAGCAAGAACCGGTTTCGCAAACCGCCTGACAACAAATCTCAGCAGCGACTCACGAGCATTCTAAGTGGTGCACATGACCCGACCATCGGTGGTGCACATCCGGGCGGCCATTGACACCACATTGCGCAACTTGTGCGCCCAACATCTCTGACGTGGCACGTGCGGCCAAACACCCTCCACCCCCGCGATCAGTCCAGCCCCGCCGTCAGTGGATATCAGCCTCAGATTCTTGCCCTCAAGGCCGCGCCTCACCAGATCCAAAAGAAACGACGTGCCAGCACACCTCCGACTCGGACTCCACCTGCCTGAAAGATAGGATCTGTTTCCTGCCCGCTCTCGAAATGCCCATCGCCACCAACACGAAGCGCTTCTCAGCGCCAACAGCAGATCGGTTCTTTACCACCACCGCATCCAATAGCAAATACTCCCATTCGTCGGTGATCGGTGAACGCCAGTATCGCCTTACCAGATCATCAAGCCCATGACAGATCGCCGAAACCGTGCCGGCTGAAACCTCATAACCCAGAACTCGTCCAAGACCTTGCCTACCCTACGAGTTGATGGACCCGAAAGATAAGTCTCCAGGATCAGCTCCCGCGCATCAGCCGTCATAAGTCCATGAGCTGTCCCATAGACCGTGCTCATATGTCCCCTCGCGCAGCCGCGGAACCTCTACCTGGATCGTCCCAAAGGAGTTACCAGGGTTCGCAAGTAGGTGCCATTTCGATAGCCCACGCCGGCCATCACCACGCTTATACTCAACCCACACCAAGCTTCCAGCAATCGCCTCCCGCAGGCTCGACTCCACGAAACCACTTTAAGCCCGCGACCTGAAACTCACTGTAGCGACCCCAAGGACAGATTCATCCCGAACCTCTCCCCAGGCATCTATTGCTTCCTCCAACTCATCGACGTATACTTCTCTCACGGCGCGTTCCTCCTTCGGCGTTCTGATCAATCGCATCTTAGAAAGAGGGATGCGCCTTACCTACCTCAGCCGATTTTACACAGAGCATTGTACGCTACCCAAACGACAGACGGTGCAAACGCTCTGCGCCTGTGAGCGCCACGTCATGCTCGAACTTGATTCAGCATCCAGGCCGCGCAGGCCAATCGTCTTAAATAGGTTGCTTATTTGCCCGCAGGCCGAATTCCGGGATGTTTCGGCGGGCGTGGGCGTATAATAAGCTCATGGCGCTTCGACAGCGCCCCGCCCGGAGGAGGGGCGGAATGATGCGATTTGTGCGTTACACGCTCGTGTGCTCGCTGCTGGCTGCGGGAGCAGCGGCGATGCTATATGACTGCTGCCTCGCAGCCGGTGGTTACAAGACCGACGAAACCCTCGTCGGTGTGATTGACCTCGGCTTCAAGACGCCTGTGATCAGCCCCGACGGCCGCTACCTCGCCTACACAATCGAAAAAGACAAGAAGTGGCGGGCGGTTGTGGATTGCCAACCGGGACCGGAGTTCGACCAGATAGTGGATAAGAGCCTGACGTTCAGCCCGGACGGCAGTTGTTCGGCGTATGCGGGCGTGAGCGCGGGCAGGGTCTACGCCGTGATAGACGGCAAGCCGGGAGACGCCTACGACGGCATCGCGACGGGCGACCCGGTTTTCAGCCCGGACAGCAAGCACGTGGCCTATGCCGTGCTCAAGGGCGAAAAGCAGCTCGTCGTCGTGGACGGCAAGGCCGGCCCGGAGTATGACGGCATCGTGGACGGCAGCCTGACGTTCTCTGCCACCGGCGGACGGGTGGGCTACGCGGCAGGCAAGGGCGCCAAGCGCGTCGCTGTTGTGGACGGCAAGCCCGGCCCGCAATACGACCGCGTGGACAGCATCGTCTTCAGCCGCGACGGCAAACGAGTGGCATATCGCGCGGCGGAGGGCGGGAAGGCGTTCGTGGTGATCGACGGCAAGCCCGGCCCGGCACATGAGATCGTTGGGCCGCTCGTGTTCAGTCCGAACGGCGGGCGCAAGGCTTACGCCGCCAGGGACGGCAAGCAGGAGTGCGTGGTGTTCGACGGCAAGCCCGGGCCGCGGTACGATGCCGTGGGCGAAGTCGTGTTCAGCCCGAACAGCAAACGCGCCGCCTATACCGCGGCGAAGAGCGGCAAGCAGTTCGTGGTGATCGACGGCAAGGCCGATCCCGGTTACGACGCCATCCGCGAGGGCAGCATCACGTTCAGCCCCGACAGCAGCCACGTCGCATATTCCGCCAGGCAGGACGGCAAGTGCTTCGAGGTCGTGGATGGATGGCAGGCCCCAAATACGATGCCATCGGCCTGTTTGTCTTCAGCCCGGACAGCACGCGATTCGCGTATCCGGTGCAGGAAAGCCGGGCAGTCGATTGTGGTGGTGGACGGCGTGCCGGGCGGCAAGCTGGATCGGTTCGGCAGTCTGACATTCAGCGCGGACAGCAAACACGTGGCATACAGCGCCCGCGAGGGCACGGCGTGGCATGTGGTGACGGATGGAGTGGCCGGCCGGGACTGACATCTTCGTTGCGAACAATGGCCCGTCGTATAATCCCGACGGTTCTCTCGAATACCTCGCGATCAGGGACGAGTCCCTGTATCGCGTGAAGCAGACTATGGAGTGAGCAATGGCTGGATACTTGGGGGCGATGATTCTGATGGCGCTTATCAGCACGGGCGTCTAGCGCGGCGCAGTCCGGGCTGCCGGCTTTGACGGTCCCGGATTGTATTGGGGTCAATATCCACTTCACCGGGACCGAGCGCGAGCAGGTCGATAAGATTGCCGAGGGAGGCTTCCGGTTCATCCGAATGGACTTCCATTGGGCAGGCATCGAGAAGAGCAGAGGCGAGTATGACTTCAAGGCCTACGATGAGCTTGTGGACTCGCTGGCGACCAAAAACATCCGCGCGCTCTTCATTCTCGACTACGGCAACCCGCTCTACGATGGCGACGTGGCCCCGCACACCGATGAAGGCCGGGCGGCGTTTGCGAAGTTCGCGGCGGCGGGCGCGGAGCACTTCAAGGGCAAAGGCGTGCTCTGGGAGCTGTGGAACGAGCCCAACGGCGGGTTCTGGCGGCCCCAGGCGAACGTCGAGGACTACGTGAAGCTGGTGCAAGGTCGTATATCCGGCGCTGAAGAAAGCCGACCCCGACTGCACCGTTCTTGCGCCCGCGCTGGCCGGTTGGGACACGGCTTCCTGGAGAACGTGTTCAAGCTGGGCCTGCTGGAGGCAACCGACGTCGTCTCGCTGCATCCCTACGGCTCGGGCAAGCCCGAGGACGCGGCGATACTGTACGGCAAGATACGGGACCTGATCGCCAAGTATGCAGAGAAGGGCAGACATTATCCCATTGTGAGTGGGGAATGGGGCTACTCCTCGTGGCACAGGGCGTTATCGATCGAGACTCAGGCCGACTTCATCGCCCGTCAGCTCCTCTCGAACATGGCGAACGGATCCGGCTGAGTATCTGGTATGACTGGCGCGACGACGGCCCGGATCCCAACGAAAACGAGCACCACTTCGGCACGGTCTACAACGATATGAAGCCGAAGCCGGCATTCTTCGCGGTCAACACGCTTACGACCGAGCTTGACGGCTACTCGTTCGCCAACCGCATGAGCGTGACTTCGCACGATGACTACCTGCTGCTGTTCAAGAAGGGCGACAGCATTCGCATGGCCGCCTGGACCGCCGGCGAGCCGCATTCGATCAGCCTGCCGATAGACGTCGAGCAGGTCGAGATCGTGTCGCGATCCGGCGAGCGGACGAAAGCCAACGTCACCCCGCGTCATCCTGAAGACGCCCCGACGTGTCATCCTGAACTTGTTTCAGGATCCAAAACGGACGGCAAGCTCGAACTCAAGCTCACGAACTCGCCGCAATACGTCGAGCCGGCCGGCAGAAGCACGCGATGGGCGATAGAGGCCGCGTGGAACGTCGAGGCCGGCACGGTTCTGACCGACTCCGGGCTGCAGGTCAAGGTCAAGTCCATCGTCAACGGCTATCTGTTCCCGAACACAACGGTCGAGGTCTCAGGCAACGGACTGGAGCGCGCGTCGATGAGCCTGAAGACCGACGTGCCGGGGACGCAGGAGCCGGTCGTGTTGCCGGACGCCCACTCCGAGAACAACTTTGCGACCCGCTACGAGTATACGGGCGAGTCGCGGCCGCTGGTGACCATCACGCTGCTGCCGGACGGGATGACCGAGCCGATCGTGCGAGTGGTCGAGCTGGACAAGTCGGCCTGCCCGATCATCGACGTGCTGCCGTCAACCGGCAAGGAAGTGCAGGTGGCGGTCCGCCGGCCCGTCGCGGGCCGAATGGCAGATTCACCGCCAAGCTCGTGCTGGGCAACGCGGAGGGCATTCGGCTGGAGCGCAATGAGGCGACGGTCGATCTCGCGCCGGGCGAAGACAAGACCGTGATCCACTTCAAGGCCGCGCAGGCGTCGGCGGCGTTCTCGTTTGCCTGCAAGCTCGTCGATAGCAAGGGCAACGACATCGTGCGAGTGCCGGCGGGGCGGTTCCTGATCGTCGAGAGCTTCGCGGACGGTCGGCCCGGCGCGCCGGTGATGAAGTACGGCGTTCGCCCGGACGGCGATCCCAAGGTCGCCGGCGAAGGCAAGCTCACCTGCGTCAAAGCGCCCAAGGCGCACCCGAAGACATCTGCGCGAAGCTGGACTACTCGTTCGGCGAGGGCTGGAAGTATCCTGTGTGTGGCGCAGACCGCGCGGATACCCATCGACGGAAGCCGCGCGTGCGTGCGAATGTGGATCAAGGGCGACGATACACGGCATGGCGCGGCTGCGCCTCGAAGACGCCGGCACGGAGACGTTTCAGCCCGACTACGGCACGCTCGACTTCAGCGACTGGCGGTGCCTGGAAGCCGACATGACCGGCTCGCACTGCGGCCATTGGGGCGGCAAGAACACGGGCCGGATCGAGTTCCCGATCAAGTGGGACACGCTGTTCCTGTTCGACAACGCGAGCAAGCGCGAGTGCAAGGGAACGATCTATCTCGGCCCGGTGATGCTCTATTATGACTAGCTATTGTAGGAGGGTTTTCCAAAACCCGAACTCGGCGCTGTAGGAGGGTTTTCCAAGACCCGAATTCGTCGTTTGGAAACGCCTCCTACACTTACACGGAGGAACGTGAATGCAGAGACTTCAAAACCGCCTGCCAGACCATTACTCGGGGGCCGGAACAGCGCGATCATTTTCCCGCGGTCTTCGACGCAGGTCGCCAAGGCCCGGATACACCGGCGTGGAGATAGGATTCAGGCATATTCAGGAGATCAAGCCCGCGGACCTGGCGAAGACTGCTCCATCAGCACGGGCTCGTGCTGGCGGCGTCGCACGTGGGCGGGAACCTGTTCGATGCCCAGCAGGCCGGCCAGGAACGCTCGATGCTCGACGAAGTGCTCGACTATCTACAGCAGATGGGCACGAACCTGTTGATGTATTCAGGCCTGCGCTACCAGTCCGACGAACAGCTCGCAGCCGGCATCGATATGCTCAATCGCGGGGCGCAAAACGCTCGGGTCGCCGCGGCGTGAGCCTGCTCTATCATAACCACGACTTCGAGTTCGCAGTCGGAAGGCAGGGCCGTCAACGCGCTGCTCAATGACACCGTTGACGCTCTCGGCTGGTGCCCGGACATCGGCTGGCTGATGAAGGGCGGTGTCGATGTGCCGGAGTTCCTCGACGGCATCAAGGACCGCATCGGGGCTGTTCATTTCAAGGACTTCGCGACGGACGGGTCGGCTGCGGAGCGGAAGTGCGACCCGGCGGAGTCCGGCGAGTGCGTCGCGCCGCTCGACGGAGACCGCCGAGTGGCTGAAGCGCAACAAGCTCCGGCCTGTGGGTCATCGCCGAGCAGGACAACGCGAGCATTCCCGCGCGCGAGGCTGCCAAGGAAGAACGCCGCATATCTCAAGCGGGTGATGTGAGTAGGAGGCAGCGATGGAGTTCAGAGTCGCCATAATCGGCAGCGGGGCCATGGGCAATCAGCATGCCGCCCGCGTGGGCCGCGCGCGAGGACGCGAAGGTCGTCGCGGCGTGCGATCCTGCTCGAGGATCGTCGCAACGCGCTCGCAGAGAAGATGGGCGCGGTCTCCGTACGTAGTTGTACAAAGACGCTATTGTGAACGACCGGGTCAAAATGCCGACTTCGATCTGCACGCCTGTGCACATCCATTCGGAGATCGCCGTGTTCGCCGCCGAGCACGGCTGCCACGTGCTGTGCGAGAAGCCGCTGGCGCTGACGTTCGATCAGGCCGACGCGGCAATCGCCGCCGCGAATGCCAACGGCGTGTATCTCTCCACATTGTTCCAGTATCGCGGCTTCCCGCGCTGCGTGAAGTATAAGGAGCTTTTCGAGCAGGGCGCGTTCGGCGGGCCGATCTTCATGCGGTTCGCCGACGTGCGCGAGGTGCGGCCTGAAGCTCGCAATGCATCGCAAGTCGATGAACGGCGGCCCCCTTATCGACATGGCCGGCCACTACTTCGACCTGGCGCGCTTCATCACGGGCGAGGAGCCGGTGAGCGTGTATGCGCGCGGGCACGTCTTCGGCAAGGGCAAGCCGCGGTTGGCGGATGTGGATGACTTCGCCATCGACGCGGCGACCGTCGAGGTCGGCATGACCGGCGGCCACGTGCTCAGCGCATTCGTCAACTGGGGCATGCCCGAGCACTGCAAGGGGTTCGGAGACGAGGCCATCGTCGGCCCGGCGATGTGGGCGAAAGAGATCGACAAGAAAGGTCGTGGCCCAGGACGGCGCCAGGACCGAGGAGTTGGAGCTGCCCGCCGGACTGCCCGGCCCGACCGTG
>CAVQDB010000001.1:0-41037 GCA_963711155.1 uncultured Armatimonadota bacterium | reverse complement strand
ATGTATTGCTTCATTCGCTGGCCGAAGTCGATGGGAATGGCGGATCGCAGAGGCACGACCGCGCCTCAGCCTGTGGAACTGCGCGACGTCCTGCCGACGTTTCTCATGTCGCGGGCGCGCCCCCCAAAGTGAAGCTGGACGGCGCCAGCATGCTCGACCTCGTGCGGGGAGAGACTGATAAGTGGCGGGAGTATCTCGACTTGGAGCACACGACGTGCTACTCGCCCGAAAACCACTGGAACGCGCTCACCGACGGCCGCTGGAAGTATATCTTCCATGCCCACGACGGCAGCCAGCAGCTATTCGATCTACGCCGACCCCGGGGAGCTTTCGGACCTCGCCGCCGACCCCAAATTCGCCCTCGAAGTCAAGAAGTGGCGCAAGCGCCTGACCGAGTTTCTGGCCGAGCGCGGCCCGGCCTGGGTCACGACGGCGATCTTGTGCCGCGGACGGAGAGTCCTGTACTCGCCGAACTATCCCGGCTCCGCGAAGTAGGGGCTGCGGAACTGAACTGCACACTGCATTTTCCGTTTTTCTGCAAAACAGTTTCACGCTCAATTCGTGCGTGGCTGGAAACTGTTTTTCGCGTTTTGACTATGGGTGAGGGTCTACACTTTGGGTTGAGAGAAGGGAACGACTGTGACCAAGTGGCGCGTTTGATTTTTGCCCTCCCATATTATAAGACGACAACTCGGCCGTTTTTCATGCAAATCTCCGGTATATTTCAGTTAAATGTTGTTCACGGGTCGCGAAGAGCTGAAGAGAAGGGCGGATCGCGGAATATGTGGAGGGGGAACTGGGAGTCTCGGGGCGAGAAGCGGGACTGGAGGCATCTGCCCTTGGGCTTGACGGCCAGTATGGCGGACAAATGCGGTCGCGATGCATCGAAACGCAAATGGCGCGAATGATGGCGAATGACGCGAATCCGTGAGGCAGGGGCCGGTCTGGGCAACGGAGTTGCCGGACACCCGCGCCCGGCAAAGATTTGCCGGGCGAACGACCTCGTACCGCGGACGGAGAGAACGCTGGACTTGCTGACTATCCCAAGTCGGGTAACAGCGGCGCGGCAGGCGAGGCGTAGCGACGGGACAGCTCAGGCCCAGTCGGGGGCCGAGTGTGCGCCCGCACGGTGACGCGGCGAAGCTGTCAATGCCTCGGTCGCCTGCGAGCAAGTGTTAGCGTCGCGATCCCAGAAGCATCGCACGCTCAGCGCTGCTGGCTCTGGGACTGGGTTATGACCAATGCCCGGACGTAGCTGGTTCCGTGATTTGGTACCGACGATCTGCCCTTCGTCGCTGATCGCTCGCGCGCTGACCAGCATCCAGCCGGAACCGGCAGGAAGAAGGCGCTGTTGAGATTGCTCATCACTCCGTTCTGCCAGATGAACGGAGCAGTGCCGCCAGTGGTTTTCTCGACGTCTCCCACAACCTGGCACCGGTCGTTGATGCCGTGGGCCTCGCGGACACGTACCCGCTGAGAACGCCTAGGTCGATGGTCTGGCCATTGCTGAAGAGCGCTGCGTGCTGGGCGTCGCTCTGGAACCTCGCCGCGCCCGCTGCCTGTCCGTTGCGGTTGATGGCGTAGGCAATGCTGGAAATCCCCAGCGGCCCTATCTGTGTCTGGACGCCGTTCTGCCAGATGCAGGCATACATCTGTGCGGTACCCCGACCGTAGTGACTGCTTATCCTGCTGTTGTCGTTGATGGCGAACGCTTCTCCGCCTCCACCCTCGCAACAGAGCTGAGCAATTATCGCAGAACAAACCTAGCTCTGGTGCCCCTACTTGGGGGCGTTATGTGATATAATGCGAGGGAGCTGAGCTATTCGGTACGGAGTGTGCACGACAATCGTTGTGAGGAGATGAGGAAATGAGAGAGGACTGGTATAATGGTAGTGTTCGTTGTTGCCCTGCTGTCGCAGGCAGGCCAAGCCGCCGATCTGCAGGCGGGGTCGTATGTGAAACTGGGGCTTGTCATGTTGACGTACCATTCCGACGCCGCCCTATGAGGCATGGTCGGCTGCATTTTTCAATAACGCCATAGGATAGATACGGACCCTTTGAAGTCGCAACTGATACCACACCCTACGCACCCTATCCGGTAATGGTATCCGTGCCGACAACACAGACGGGAGTGCCTGCCGGGACCGGGGTAACGATTCATGAGCCGGCAACTCAGTTTGTGTGGACGGCAACCGGCTTGTATGTGCCCTATGAAACGAACTACGATCCATCGGAGATGCGCCTCGAGCTATATCAGCACCATTCGAGCGGACAAGACGAGCTAATCTGGCAGCAGGTGGCGGGGCATCGGACTGGCAACGTGAACGTCCTCGACGCTTCTGGTAGGACGATTTCCGCAGACGATTCCATCTACTTTAGGGTTGTTGCTGTGCCGGAACCATCCCAGGTGGCGACGATGATACTGGGCTGCAGTTCTCTGGTCATTGGCCGCGAGGACACGAACGCGATGCTGAAGAGCATAGTGTTGACGCTAAGCGCCCTCTTTGTGTCCCTCCTCATAGCATCTCCGCTGATCGCACTTACTCCAAGCGAAGTTCTCGTGGTGTACAACGCAAACCTGGACACGCCAAGTGACCATGCCGATTTCAATGTGGCATCCGAGACGGTGGCTGGGTACCCACGCGTCCGCCAGGGGTATCCCACCCGCCAACGTTGTGGGTCTGCCGAGTGCCCCGTACACAGAGTCCATCCCTGACGCTTGGTACGTGAGCTACATCGCCACCCCCCTCTGCAACAACTACCGCTCCCAGCCGCAATATGCGAACATCAAGTGCATCGTGCTCTGCTACGGGATACCGTCGCGAGATACATGCCGGGAATATGATTACTCGTTGACTCGCCCTCACGCTGCTCGGCAATCCGGGCGTCTTTGGTACCGGCATTGGGGGCTGGAGACGTCGAATCCCTACGCGGGCCAGAACGTGGACTTTGCGACCTTCCGCGACTCGGCCGGCAATGTGGTACACAGCTATCTGTATCCGTATGCCGACGGCTGGAAGCTCAATTACCTCGTGTGCCGCCTGGACGGCTTCAGTGAACCGACGCAGAGCGTGACCGTAGATGGCAGCACGATTGCCATTCCACGTGATGTCAAGGCGATGGTGGACCGGTCATTAGCCGCGACGGGCAGCGCCGGCACGTTTGTTCTTGACGGCGGTCCCGACGAGTGGCCGGGACTTCGCTCGCAATTGGAGGCGGCAGGGCAGACGGTAGTAGGACGCGACAGCGCGTCCGGCCCGGCGATTGTCGGGCAGCCACGTCCGGGACTGCCTGACGTGATGGGCTTCGTGCGCAGACCTGGCGGTTTCCCGGACACCCTGGGGGTGACCACATGGGCCGTTCCTTCAACGCGTGGCGGCCCGGCGGGGTGGCGTCTGTATAACACCAACGATGGCCAGAGCTTCAGGTTCGCGTGGCGTTTCTGGGGAGCCGTCAGTTACTATGGAGACCCCGAGGCCGGAAACTCAAGGTGATCCGTTTCATATCGAGCGCTTCCTCGTTTCCCGTAGACCAGGACGGGACTCACAAGCTGGCTCTGTGCAAGAGTGATGGAACAGTGATGGCCGAGGCCACGTTTGACCGGGGAACCGCGACTATCGATCTCAGTCAGATCGACTGGGATGGTATCTCGTGGCCGGAGAGCCCACCTCACAAGGCGTGCTTTGAATATCGGTACCCGGACGATGACCCCCAGTTTCCGGGGCAGTGTATCGAGCGGAGTGGCACGCCGTATAGCGCGGATCTCACAATATATAACGCCCGATCTACGGGCATCACTTACGACTGCGGCTGGAATGTGCCTCACCACAACGCGACGGCGCGCGATGTATCCCACGTGTACATCCAAGAGGGGGAGCATCGGGTACGATCTCGGCAGTTAGCGAGCCGGGTTCCGCGTGCCATCGCCCGGAGTGCATCTTCCCTCGCTATATATCCGGCTTCACGTGGGCGGAAAGTGCGTATATGGGCATGGACAACCTGTCCTGGCAGGAGGTCATACTTGGTGATCCTCTGATGGGCCCGTTCGCTGAGCCGCCAAGCGTGACAATCACAGCTCCCGCCGACGATGGCGTTGTCGCGACCGGCACGATCAACATTGCAGCCGACACCGTGCCCGTGGGTGCTGCCGCGGGGATCAGCCGCATTGAGGTCTGGATAGATCCGGTTTTAGTACGACGGTTTGGGGACGCCTATGAGCCAGATGATATCTCGGTGGATAACCCCGATCCCGCGAGCGTCTCTGTCTCATTTGACACCACCGGTGAACAGACGGGGCTACACTATCAGGTCGTCGCGATCGATGACTCCGTTCAGAGGGCTTGCCGTGTTGGAGCACGCAGCATTTCATCTATAACGGCGCGAGTCCGTCCACGACGGCGATCATAGCGTCTCCGGCAAACGACGGGGGTTGGATGGCCGCGGCTCGATAACGATCGAGGCCGAGGTGGCCAGCACTCCGCCGGTGAGTTCAGTTGAATCTCGGTCTGCACCTCTCCAGGGGTCATCGCTCGCGGGTGCGGGTACCTCCACTGGGGGTGACGAATACTCCTGCTCGCTCGATTCACAGCGGTTCATCGATGGAGCGTATGGCGTCCAAGCGGTCGTGCGTTGCTCAGATTCCACTGCGGCGGCGAGCGCCATCAGGTTGATCACGTTCGACAACGCGCCGGGGATAAGCGTTACCAGCCCCGCGAATCCGAGCGCGGAAACGGGCTCGTTTCAGGTGACCGCAGCCATTCCGGCGGGTGACGCCTCGGTTGTACAGGCAGCCCAGCTCTACATTTACCAGTTCGCGAAGGTCCTTCAGCCATTGGGAGCGCCGTCAGCATTGTGATCCGCCGGGACGGTGGATTTGTCCGCATATCCGCCGGGAGTGTAACATCCTTCGGGCCGTGCCGCAACGGGACTATGGGCGTTTTTGTACCAAGTATGCTGAGTGCAGGATACTCTGGGCGCACAACTACACCGTGGAGCCCGACATCGCATCAGCTCGCAACGCGCCCGATGAGTCAGCGGTGGGTCCTTGTTCCGGTACCTCATCGTCTTCGGCTGTTGGTCAGTCATCGCTGGATGGGGCGTTCTACGCGGCGGCTTCAGACAGGTGCGCGGGCATCAGGGTCGTGATCAATTCAAGTGTTCCGCCAGCGCTGGCGGCTGGCGATCTGGGTAACTCTGGCCGGCAAGCTCGACACGTCGGCTGAATGAGAGCGGAAGATTGTTCCCGAGTGCGGTCTACATCAGTGGATCGGCCGCGCAGCCAGTGCCCTTCTTTACCAGCATCCGTAACCTGGGCGGTGGATCGCCCGATGGCTATACGAACGGAGTTGACGGTGTACTGGGCCTGTACAATGTCGGGCAGTTGGTCCGGGTGTGCGGACGCGTGAGCTACGTTGACAGCAATGCTGGATTCGTGTACATCGACGATGGAAGCGGTGGAACCGACGGATCGGGATTGAATATACCATCCTGTGCCGACGGACGGCACTGAAATACCGCCCAACGGACTTGAGGCGACGGGGGTACGCGTGTGCTTTGGGTCGGCGGAGACGCCCGAAGCTCGGCGACTATGTGGCCGTGAGCGGGACAAGCAGCATGGCAAGCCGTCGGCGGAAACCGCGCCAGGCTTCTCCGTGCTACTCAGGTTGATCCTGTGGTCAGCTACCAGCCCTGCTACGTATGGGTTGGCCCCGGGCGACACAGCCTTCTACGCCAACGAGAACAATACGCATCAGTATGACGTGGGAGAGAAAGTCCGGATCGCCACGGGGGATGTCCTATCCAACTCGATCGACTACTTCACTGCCTGGTGCACTGCTCTCAACAACCCAGGCGTTTCCATAGGAGTCGATTTTCGGGCCACGACCGCACTTACGACTGACTACACCGGTCTCGTGGTCGCCGGCACCGTGACTGGAATCAACGACCTGGAGGATTTCTCAATACGGCCTGACGCGATATATCAGGGAGAGGTGGGAGCACTAGGCATAGGTGTCCTTAGCGTTGACCACACGGCGACAAGAGCTGCGGGAACATACTCGCCCTCTGGGGGCGTGGCAAAGGCCGGCATCCCCGCAGCGTTGGACAGCCGCCCCGGATGCATTGGCTCGGCGCTGACGCAAGCTGACGGAACCGTTGTTGACCTGGCAGGCGAGATCGTCAGCGACTGGGACGGTGGGGCATCGTTGGGGCACCGCGCGAGCCTGTACGAGCCGGAGAGCGGAGAGCCGCGTCTGGTTCTGAGCGTGAGCAGCCCAATAGCAGGTTTGGCGCGGTGGAATCAGATCGATATTGTCGGGGGCACGCTGGCGACTCTCTCCAGCGGCGAGCGGGCCATCCTCTATCCAAAGGCTGTGTACGTGTGGACGGACATGACGGCAAGCCGCTCACCATGTTCCTCCCAAAGTGGTTTGACAGCACCGGTCAGCCGCAAGAGTGGCCGTGGCGGAAGCAGGTGTACCCCCAGTAGCTGCGCGGTGGAATGCAACAGTGGGCTGAACCGTTTTTGGCAAGCCGCTATGTGACGTTCGCCCCCAACTGTACTTCACCTCCAACGCCTCCAGCGTGAGGGACGGCGGGTTGGGGGCGGAACGTCGTCGTCTCTACTCCACCACCACCAGCTCATACACCCCCAACTCCGGCAGGATGAACTCGACCTGGCCGTCTCCTGTAGGTGAAAGCCAGGTCGAGGGCGGCGCGGCAGCGCGCGGACGCGCTTGGGCGCAGCGCATTTGAGCTTAACGCGGACGTCGCGGATCGGGATGATCTCCGCGATGGGCGCTGCATGTCGCCGGTGTTGTTGACGAGATGGACCAGCAGGCTGCTAGCGTCGGCGCTGCGTCGAAGCTCGACTTCGACGGTCGGTGGGCAATCGACGGCTATCGGCAGCGGGCCGGCGTGCGCCCATCGGACGGCGCTGTCGATCAGCATTTCGTAATCGGCCAGTCTGAACAGGCAATAGAACTCGCCGATAAGCGACGGCATGTAGACCGTCCGCCCACCTGATTGTGTATTCAGGATCAGCGCCGGAACGTCGGACTCGCCATTCAGCGGTTTATACGAGCCACCGACCTCGTTCATGTACACCGTGGGCGCGCATGTCCCGGCGGCCGCTTTAAACTCCAGGCTGTTGGTCGGCCTGGCAATCAGTCGGCCCGGCTGGAGATCCACCCAGCGCCGGATGGGCCTCGCGGATGCAAATGCACTACTCCTCGTTGGAGACCGGCCTCATCATTCGTCCAAGCTCGCTCAGGCCAAGCAGTCCCGAGCAGCGGGTTTGCCTCTCGGGGCCGGCCCAGCTCATTGAACGCGCCCGTTTCAAACTCGGCCATCACCGCGCCGCCACCGCGCACGAACCGCTTAATCGCCTCTATCTGCGCATCGGATAGGCATGCCGAGTTCGGCAGGATCAGCACCTTGTAGGGCGCGAGCCCTCGGGCGAGATCGCGTCGTCCAGCACGACGTCGAACGGAATGTGCAACCGCGTCAGAGCGCGACAGATAACCCAGGTACGGAGCTGTCGACACTCCCTCGCATTTCTGCTTTCGCTTCGCCCAGTCCACCGGCTTCGGTCGCCGCCGCCAAGTCCGCGACCAGGTTCTCCTCCACGCCGGACCCCAATCGCCGTAGAACTCGCGTGCGCCGCGAGACATAGTACGTCGTGGTCTGGGACGAGTTCAGCAGCGCGACATCCGCACAGGACTTCGTATCGGTGTAGTACTCCTCATTTGAGCTCAGGAAGCCCTGGATGTCTTTGATAGGCTCGATGGCGTAGTCGCGGCTGTGATCGAGCGCGTAGTCGAAAACCGCGATCCACGGGTTGGCCCCACACGCAACCGTCTGCGCGACCGCCAACTCCCCTCGTATTCCGGCATCGGAATGTAGTGCCAGGAGCCCAGCGCCGCGTGGCTGAACACCACCGCCGGCTTGCCGCCCGCGACCATATACTTCGCCGTCGCGGTCCACGTGAGCAGGGCGTGGTCGCGCGGGCCGGGGTGGAAAAACGCCTCCGCGCCGTTGAAGTCCTCGAACGGCCCCACCGCGTCGATCCCGCGCGCGAACCGCCACGTGTTCGCCTGCCAACTTCCCGCGTTGAGGAAACAACGCCTTCGGGATTGACCGACTTGACCGCCGCCCGGCTGTCCGCCAGGAACCTCGCCAGCGACTGGTTCCTGAACTCGACAAAACTGAGCCAGTTCGGGTCCGACCAGTCCTCGACCTTGGGAATCTCAGCGCCGTAGCGCGCCTTGAACTGCGCCTTGCATGCGTCGCAGTGACAGCTGTCGGGAAAGAACACCGGGCCATCGAGAAACACGCCGTCGATGCCGGTCTTCATCGCTTCGGAGATCATCTCCATCGCCCAATCCCGCCAGCCGCTGTTGACGCACAGTGTCGTGCCGCCGCCGTAGAGCGGGTTCTTGCGGCCGTAGGCGATCGCCGTCCGACGCATATCTGCTCCCAGCCGGGATGTGCATCGGCGAAATCACAGGCAAACCAGTGCATGTTGAGATATGCCAGCACGTGAATGCCATATTTGCGGGCGTGAGGAAGATAGTCCCGGAGCATGTCGAACTCGCCAAGCGAGGGGTACTTCTCGAACTTGGGAGTGTCGAACGTAGTGAGGTAACCAAGTCCCGGGGCAATGCCCGGCGTGCCGACCACCCACTCGCAGTTGATGTTCCAGTCATCGCGCTTGGTGCGCGCCAGTGCATCCAGGTCCGCGTTTTTCATTCGGTCCAGTGCATCGAGGTAGTCCAGCCTCATCATCCGCACCGGCCGCTCATGCCATTTCAGCTCGTTGCTCGCCAATCCATCCACCTCCGGGGCATCATCGCCCCGGCTGAGTTCTACATTGCTTCTCGCGGAACCTCCTTCCGACAGAAGTCCGAGGTCGGAGGTCCTCTTCCGCATTTCCGCTTCATCTCCTCTACTTGGTTTCCCTTCCTTCCGTCCGTTATGGTGTACAATAGCGTGAGCAGCACACTCAAGGAGGCTTTATCATGCGTATTATTGCTATCTCAGGCAGCCCGCGCGGGAAGGAGAGCAACACGCGGCGGCTGGTCGAGCTCGTGCTCGAAGGCGCGCGGTCGGCCGGCGCGGAGACGGAACTGGCGGACCTCAGCGAGCTTCACATCAACTACTGCACCGCCTGCAACGCCTGCCACGTTACCGGCGAGTGCGTTATAGACGACGAAATGGCCCCGCTCAAAGATAAGATGCTCGCCGCCGATGGCCTCGTGCTCGGCTCGCCGCTGTATTTCGACGGCGTGACCGCGCAGCTCAAGACCGTCATCGACCGCCTCTCCGAGGTCGTCCACTGCCAGATGTTCCTGGGCAAGTACGCCTGCTCGGTCGGCACGTCCGGCGGCCCGGAGAAGGACGTGGCCGTCAACTACATGAACGACATCCTCGTCCGGCTGGGCTGCTGGGTCGTGGGTGGAGTCGGCGCGTCGATGTCGGCACCGGGATCGTTCGACGCCGCCCAGAAGGATGCAGTTGAGCTCGGCCGCAAGCTGGTCCGGGCGTTCGAAGAGAAGCAGACCTATCCGGAGCAGGACAAGGTCCACGCCGCCTCGCACGAGCGGTTCAAGCATCTCACGATCGCCAACAAGGACAACTGGCCCTTCGAGTATGCCTACTGGCAGAGCAAAGGGTGGCTGTAGCGCGTGATCCGACTGATGACCTACAACATACGCGGAACGAAGGGCATGGACAACCGCCGCTCGGCCCGCAGGATTGCCGAGGTCGTTCGCGACTCGGGCGCGCAGATCGTGTGTCTGCAGGAGGTGTGTCAGCGGCTGCCGTGGGCCCGGATGGTCGATCAACCCGCCGCGCTGGCGCGGCTGGTGCGCATGAAGGTCGCCTTCCAGCGGAATCTGTCGATAGGGGTGGGGGGGTTCGGCAACGCCGTGCTATCGAAGTTCGAGATCGCCCGCTACCGCAGCCACAGCCTCACGAGCAAAGACGAGCAGCGCGGGGCGCTCGAAGTGCGGCTGATCACGCCCGACGGCCAGCTCACCGTCTTCTGCACGCACTTCGGGCTTGATAGCGAGGAACGTCTGACCCAGGCGCGCGAACTCGCCGCGTTGGTTAACGCGACGGAGTCTCCCAGGCTGGTCTGCGGCGATTTCAATGAGGAGGCCGACGCGGCGGGGGTGAGGGAGCTGATCCGCTGCGCGGGGCTTATCGATGCGGATGCCGGCGGCCCTCCCACGTTCAATTCCGTGCAGCCTCGCAGTCGGATCGATATGATCCTGTGCGACCCATCGATCGCGGTCCAGCATGTGTGCCATTCTGCAATCGACCGCCTCCGACCACCTGCCGCTGCTGGCGGATCTTGAGCTGCCGGCCTTGTCATCCTGAACTTGATTCAGGATCCATCAGGCCGGGCGCCGGATGCTGAAACCAGTTCAGCATGGCACGCGCCCATGATCGCCCGGTTGACATAGTGCGGCTGAGGCTGTATAACAGAATGAATTGATCCGTCGGTGAAAGGGGAACAACATGATCCCGTCCAAATACGCCCGCCTCCTGCTTGCGGCATTTGTGCTGCTCGTCATCTCCGCGACGGTGGCCATATCGGCGCCCGCGAGCGACTCCACGACCACGGCGCCGCCGGAGACGGTCCAGAGCGCGCCGCCGGATGACAGCCTCCAGTCCCCGGCCCAGCCGGCCGAGCAGCCCAACCCGGACGACTACAAGCGCAGGCTGACGCTTCTGCCCGCGGTCAACGTCTACTTCCCGTCGGATTCGAAGACCCAGAGCCGGTTCGGGGATTCGTGGACGAGCTTCGGCCTTTCGGTGGCCTACAAGAGCAAGCACATGGACCCGCGAAAGATCGAGCTGCGCCTGGACGGCATGGCCGAGAGCAGCGACACCACCTCGGCCTATATCTTCCCGATCGGCATGGGTGTCAATACGATACTCTCGACATCCAAGACGGCCACCACCTACGCGGGCGTCACCGGCAATCTCTATGTCGCGAAGCTGGAATCGACGTTGGACGGCGTGGACACGGGTTGGAAGCTCAAGCCGGGCGCGAGCGCGCTAATCGGCGCGAACATCGGCAGCAGGTTCAACATCCAGGCCAGCTACTACTACGTGCCCGAGCTCGGCGGGTTCGATCTGTCCGGCTTTAACATATCGGCGCACATACAGCTCATACAGTTCTAGGGCCCAGTGCACTCGACTACCAGTATCGCGATGTCGTCGCGCAGTTCGCCCCGCGCCCATTCGCGCGCGGCCGACAGCAGGCCCTCCGCTACTTCCGCAGCGGTGCCCTGCCCGGATTCGATGAGCGTGCGTTCTATACCTTCGGTCTCGAAGAAGTCGTTCCCACGCCGGGCCTCCAGTATCCCGTCCGTATAGAGGACGAGCTTCTCCCCGACGCCGAGTCGAGTTTCATAGGTAGCATACTCCAGCCTGGCCAATACGCCGACAGGAGGACTGCCGCCTTCGAGGAACTCCACGGACCCGTCGGCTCGCCATACGGCAGCCGGAGGGTGCCCCGCGCGGGAGTAGGCTAGAGCGCCGTCTGCCGGGTCCAGAATCGCCAGAAACATCGACACGAACCGCCCCGAGTTCGGGTCTTGCGCCGACAGAACGGTGTTCGCGTGAGACATAGCGGCGCCCGGACTGGACAGCTCGTAGGCAAACGAGTGGATTGTGCTCCTGGCGGCGGCAGCCAGCGCGGCGGCCTCGATGCCTTTGCCCGCCACGTCCCCGATCACCGCGCCGACACGGCCGGTCTCCGTCCTGAAGACGTCGTAGAAATCACCGCCGATCTGCTCTTGCGCACGAGCCGGCACGTAGACAGCCGCAGTGTTGCAGCCGCTTTCGGCGGAAGGTATGTGAGGGGCCAGCGCTTCCTGGAGAAGCCCGAGTTGACGCCGGACGGTATCGTGCAGGACCCTGTAGTGCAGTTCGGACTGGCGAAGCTGCTCGGCCAATTGCCGAGTGCGGCGTTGTGACCTGCGTATCAGCAACACCGCAAACGCGACCAGCGCCGTACCCAGAAAGAACCCCGCGAATTTGGCCCAGCCTCTAGGGGAATCGGTCGGCGGCCAGGATAGCCCGAGCGGTGGCATGAAGAAGTAAGCGAAAGCAAACAGGCCCAGGCAGAATGCGAGCACCGCCGGACCTTCGCCGAGCCAGTAGGCAACCGCCATAATGACGATCACGTAGACCATGGGGTAGTCGCCCAAGGGCAGATAGGGCTGCAGCGCAAGAAGCCCAGCCGTTAGCGCGGCTTCCAGCAGGTCCTGTGATGGGGTAGGCAAGCCAACCCATACGGCGTGCCCTGATCTGGATCTGATCGCTCTCGACTTCGCTGCTCAATCGCACCGCATCACCAGTGCCGCTACGTCCCGAACCTGGCCCGCGTCTGGATGAGCCGGTAGAGCGCCTCGCGTCCCAGCGTGCCCTTGAGGTGGCCGTCCTCCATCACCATCAGCCGGCAGACGTCCGGGCTCGCGAGCTTGCCGAGGGCGTCCCAGGCGTCATCGTTGGCGCCGATCTTGTAGGCCCCGTCGATTCGGTGCGTTATCCGCTCGACCGGCGTCAGGTCCCACATCTGAGAGGGGATCTTACGCACTTCCTCCGCGCCCACCACGCCGATCACGTCGTCTCCCTGGAGAACGGGGTAGCACGCATAATCGTGCTTCAACAGGTGTTCGTCCACGAACTGGCGGACCGTCATGTTCGCCGAGACTTCCGGCACGTCGGTCGTCATAACCCGCTCCACCGGAACCCCCGACAGCGCCTGCCGTACCACCAGTTGCTGATAGCTCGACCGTGCCGCGCCCGTCAGGAACCACCCGATGAATATCAGCCAGAGGCCGCCGATCAGCGAGCCGGCGATCACGATGCTTACCAACCCAAACGCCATCAACAGGTAGCCGAACCCCTGGCCCGAATACGACGCCCACTTGGTCGCCTTCGGCAGGTCGCCCGTCGCGCCCCAGATGATCGACCGCAGCACCCTGCCGCCGTCCAGCGGAAACCCCGGAACGAGGTTGAACACCGCCAGGAAGAAGTTGATCATCGCCAGGTAGCCGACCAGAACGACCGCCGCCATCGGCCACCTGGCCGCATGTCCCAGGACCTCTATGCCAGCGAATACGCCCGCCAGCAGGAAGCTCATAGCCGGTCCGGCTATCGCCATCCAGAACTCCTCGCGCGCGGACCTGGGCTCCTCTGCGGTCTGCGAGACGCCGCCGAAGATGAAGAGGGTTATGCCGCGAACGTCGATGCCGTAGCGCCGGGCGACCAGGCTGTGGCTGAGCTCGTGTACCAGCACACAGACGAAGAGCAGAATAGCCGCCGATATGCCGAGCACCCAGTTGAGTCCCGCGCCAAAATGGTAACGCAGGCTCGGAAAGTAGCCGCTCGCGAGCGTGAAAGCGACCAGCGCGAAGATCAGCAGCCACGACCAGTCAATGCTTATCTCAAACCCGAATATCTTGCCGAGCTTTACTCCATGCATCGCAACACCGCCTACCACATACGTGTCATTCTGAGCGAAGCGAAGAACCTGCTTTTGGAGGTATACCCAGCAGCGCGGGCAAACAAACTCAGCTATGCAAGAGCCTGATTTGGCCCTTCACGCAGCCAACGCGACCACTCCCGTTCCATGTGCCCGATCGACATACCGGCCGCCGCGCCGATCGCGTGACCGGGAGACTGTCCGTCCCCGATCCGCACCAGCGCGTCACGCACCGACTCGATCCCGCGCTGTTCGATCCACCATGCCACTATGCTGGCCGCAAACGCGTAGGCCGCGTGGACCAGTTGCGGATCGTCCTTTCGAAGCTTCGCCGAGCCGAGCGAGCCGGCCATGTGATCGGTCGAGAGGAGCCGCTTCGAGGCGCGGCTGCGATTCGAGCATGTAGCGGCACTCGTTGTGGGTCCGCTCGCCCCCGGCATACATCGCCAGCCCCTCTCCCAGCCAGTTCGGGATCGACCTGCCCTCGGCGAGGTGGTATTGAGCGACGTGGCAGAACTCGTGCAGGAGCACCGAAAGGCATCTTTCGCGCGGCTCGATTGCCCTCCAGGGGATGCAGATCTTGTCGAGGTGTGTCTTGTCGGTCGCGTAGCCGTGTTCGCCGTGGATGAAGTCGATGGCGGCGTCCGGGAGGAAGACCGTCACCATCACCGTCCGGGCGAATTCCATCCGCAGAAGCTGCTGGGTCCGCTCGAACGCCTCAAGGGCCGCCGACTCGACCGCGCGGTGCGTCTGCGGGGGTGCGGCCCGGCTGAGTTCGATCACCAGGTTGCGCGCCAGTTCGCGCCTGTCGGAGGCCATTCTCGCGTCGTATTCGCACACGAGCTGATTGTAGAATCCGGTCCAGGTGCCCGCCGGCCAGCCGGTGGTCTTGAACGCGTCGTTGACGGCCTGAACCGCGACCTCGAGTTCGTCGTCCTCATAGAGCTTGCTGACGATCTCCAGGAACCCGTTCAGCGACGCATAGGGCATCGATCCGGCTTCGTCCACGAACATGCCTCCCCGCTATAGGGGTATTCGTCATCTGTCGTGGGCTTCCTGCGAAAGGGGACAATTCCCGGCCGGGGCCGAACGCGCTTTACTTCCCCGCCTTGAGCGCCTTGATCCGTGCTCTGGCGATGGATGCGGCGGCGGTGTCGGGCAGCGTGGTCACTTTGGTGTATGCGGCGATGGCCTCGCTGGTCTGGCCGGCCTGTTCGTATGCCTCGGCGAGCCGGAGCAGCACGGAAGGATCGTCGGGCACGCGGCTCGCCAGTCTCCGGCCCACCTCGACCTTGAGCGCCGGATCGCCCTTGACGGAGATCAGCTCGAATACGACCTTGCCCGCGCGAATGTCGCCGTGCTGCGTGAATGCGCGGTTGTATCTGGCGACGAGCTTATCGAGCGCGCCGCATTCGTTAGCGGCGCGGCCGGTCGCCTCCCAGACTGTTGCGTCGCCGGAGTCTATCGCCTGGGCGAACGCGTCCAGCGCGCCCTTCTCATCGTGAAGCGCCATCTTTGCACAGCCGATCTCCGCGCGGTAGGTTGTGGCGTTCGCGGGGTCGGCCTTGAGGAGGCGCGTGGCCATATCGAGTCTGCGGGTGGCGTCGCCGTTGACCTTGTAGGCGGCGAGAAGGAATGTCATCGCGCGCGTATCCTTGGGGTTCTTGGCCAGCGCCGCTTCGTACGAGGCAATGCTCTGAGGCAGGCTCTTTGCCCGACTGAGGCTGTCCGCCAGCGCATACCCGTTCTGCGGCGTCGGTTGAAGCTCGAATGCGCGATTATAGTTCTGGTTCGCCGCTGCGTTCTTGCCTTGCGCCTCCTGGACCTGCGCAACCTGGCCCAGCACGACGGCCTGCGAACCTTTCGAGGCCGAGTTCTGTGTCAGGATCTCGTTCGCCTGATTGTCACTTGGCCTCGGCGGCCTGCGGCTGGCCCATGTTCTGGTAGACTTGGGCCTGGCCGGCCACGGGCCTGGGGTCCTGGGGCGCATTGGCGGCCGCGTTCACGAACTCCTGCTGCGCCGCTTGGAAGTTGCCTGCCCTATACTGCGCGTTTCCGATGCGGATCTGCGACTCCGCCAGGAGCGACTTGTCCTTGCCGGCGGCCGTGTAGGCTTCTATGGCCTCTTTGGACTTGCCCTGCTTGTAGTAGGCGTCGCCGAGCCAGAGCTGGGCCTGGGAGTTGGACGGATCGAGCGCGATCACCTGCTGGAAGTTGGTCTCGGCGGCCTTGGGGTCGGTCGGCAGGTTGGCCAATCCGAGATTGAAGACCGGCTTGCTCCACTTAGGCGCAAGCGACGCCGCCTTCTTGTAGCGCTCCTTGGAGGCATCGAGCTTGCCCTCCAACTGGAGCGAATCGCCCAGCAGACACTCGGCGATGGCGTTGCGCGGATACTTGACCAGCGAGTCGGACAGCGCGCGGTCCGAGCTCCTGGTCGTGCCGAACGCCTTCCTGGAGGCCAACAATGCGTTCGCGGCACTCTGCGCCTGTTTCGACTCGGTGGCCCTGCCCATCTCGGCGCAGGTGCGATCGAGCAGCATCCATCCGACGACGCCCTCGGGCGCCATGCGCACCGCCGCGTCGAACTGGTTCGCAGCCTCCGGAGTAGCGCCCGATGTTGGCAAGCGCGACCCCGGCGGTCAGCCGCACGACCTCGTCGCGCGGCCTCTCAATGGCGGCTTTGGAGAACAGATCGGCCGCCGGGCTCCACCGGCCCGCGTCGAACTCGTCGATGCCTCTGGCGAAGTTGTCCTCCTCGGATGCCGGGACCGCAACCCCGACCGCCATCACGATAACCAGAGCCGAAATGATAATGCTCTTCAGCTTCATAATCCCATCGTTCGGGGCTCGCATCTTCGCCCGAACCCCCCTTGCTAATACGAGAAAACCGCCGCCGTGCGAATGCCCTCCGTCTCGTTAAGGTCGTCGACGACCGACGCCGTCGAGGCGGCCCTGGTAGTGTCGTTCCAATAGTAGTCCGTATTCCGCGCCGCACCATCGTAGTTGACGGAAATCGAGTCCACAGCCACTGTGTCGCCTCCAACGGGAGCCGGCGTCCCCGGAGCTGGCGTCGCGGGCGCAACCGGAACTCCCGCGCTCAGCGGCGCCGGACCTCCTACGCCCTCGACGCTGTCGGCACTGTAACCAAGACGCAGATCGCCGGTGCTGGCGACCGAACTCGTCTCGGGCTTGACGCCGGCGGCGGAGAACGCGTCAGTGGTGCTGTCCGCTCGCGCGGGCGAGACCCGCATGACGCCATAGCCCGCGGTCGGAGCGGCCGCGGTCGCGAGTCCGGCGGCGATGCTCTCCGGGGCCGACGGCCGTCGAGCCGGAGCCGCCGCAGGTGTGATGGACCGGGCAGCACCCATATCTGCGTCGGAGGACAGATGAACGTCTGCCTTGTCGCCGGCAGCGCTGCTCTCCTTGAGGGCCTTCGCCATCTCGACCGGCGCGGCCGGCTTGGCCGGTCTGCCCTTGAAATCCCAGCTCGACGAGTCATTCTTCATCGCGAAGTACCGCCGCTGGGGCGGACTGGGAGTGGGCTTGTCTGCCGGCGGCTCGGGCTCAGGCTGAGGTCCCGGCTGCTGCTTGACTTCGGGCTTGGGCTCGTCCCTGGGCGCGGGCGCAGGCTCTTTGGCGTTCTTCGACTCGACCGGCGTTACGATCTGGGCCACTCTCTTCTCACCGGCCACATTCCGCGTTGAGATCGCCCCCATGTTCGGCGCAAGCAGCTTGACGCCGAGCACGCCGACCAGGACTGCCGCCGCCACGCCCGCCGCGATGCCAAGCCTCGGGCTGGGCGCGGGGCGGACGGATTCGTTGGCAATGCGCGCGTTGACTCTGGCCCACAGATCGTTGGCAGGCTCCCTGGCGGGCACGTCGGCATTGCCCAGCGCGCACGTCACGGACCGGATCATCTTCAGCTCGGCCGCGCAGCGCGGGCACGACGCCGCGTGCCGCTCGACTTTCGCCGCGACATCCGCGCCAAGCGCGCCCTCCGCATAGGGCATCAACAGTTTTCTGTATCGAAAGCAAAGCATACTATCACCAGCTTTCAGAGACCAGTTGCAAGTCCAAAGTTCAAAGTTGCAAGTTACAGCTAGAGGTCGCATCCAAGCGAAGCCTGCAGCTTCTTGCATGCATAATGCAGCCGGCTCCAGACCGTGCCGACCGAGCAATCCAGCACGTTCGCGATCTCCTCGCAGGCCAGGTTCTCGAAATAGTGCAGCACGACGACCGTCCGATGCTTCTCCGGCAGCCCCTGCACCGCCTTGCGCAGGGCCTCGTTTCGGCTGTTGCGCTCGGCGATCCTGTCCGGCCGTTCGGTTTCCGACGAAACCAGCACGTCCGCGAGTCCGCCGGCGGGGTCATCGATTGAGTAGGCCTGTCTGGATTTGATCTTCTTCATCAGTTTGATCGTCGTGTTGACGGCGATCCGATAGACCCACGTGGAGAATTCGGCATCTCCACGGAACGAACCAATCGACCGATACGCCCGCACGAAGACCTCCTGCGCGATGTCGTCCACATCGTCGGGGTTGCCGGCCATGCGGGAGACGACGCCGTAGACCGTGCGCGAATACCGGCGAACCAACTCGCCGAACGCGCCCACGTCTCCGGTCTGTGCCTTCGCCACCAGATCGGCGTCGGCTTCGTCCCACACAAGCGGGCCGGGGACCTTACTCTCGGTCGATACTATCTCTCACCCCCGCGCTGCCGGATCGCGATTCCCGCAGCGCCAGCGTCTAGCCCTGCACTATCCGCGGAGCGAATAGTGCTCCAGCTAACCCTCCCATTCTACCACACGCCGGCCCCTCTTCCTCATGCCATTAGACCCCGCTCGCGTGCAGCATCTTCAATGGAGAATCGCGGAAACGCGGGGGTTCCCTCGGAGGCGCGGAAACAGGAGAAGCCATTGCCTCCCCTCCGCGATTCCCGGTGTTTGGGGTTTTCGCTCCGCTCAAATCCCGAAACACCGCCCGCAGGCATTGATTTGCGCCTCGGTTTGGAGTTAGAATAAGCCAGGTTTCCACGGCCGCAGTATTCCGTGCCAGGACGGCAATGAGCGCACCTTTCGTTCATCTTCACACTCACACTGAGTTTAGTCTTCTCGACGGGGCATGTCGAATCAAGGACCTCGTCAAGAAGGCCGTTGAGTGCGATATGCCCTCGCTTGCCATCACCGACCACGGCGTGATGTATGGCAACATCACGTTCTACTCGGAGGCCAAGGCAGCAGGCATCAAGCCGATTCTGGGCTGCGAGGTGTATGTCGCTACGGAATCGCGCACTGCGCCGCGACGCCAGGCTCGATAAAGAACAATACCACCTTGTCCTGCTCGCCAAGAACGAGAACGGCTACAAGAACCTCATCAAGCTCGTCAGCAGGGCGTTTTCCGAGGGATTCTACTACAAGCCTCGCGTGGACAAGGAGCTTCTGGCGCGAGTACAGCGGCGATTTGATCGCGCTCACCGCCTGCCTCGGCGGCGAAGTCCCCACCGTTCTTGCTCAAAGGCGACATCAAGCGCGCCGAGAAGTCGCTGGGCGAGTATATCGACATCTTCGGCAAGGACAACCTCTACCTCGAGCTGCAGGAGAACGGCTCGCCGGAGCAGCAGCCCGTCAACGAGGCGCTCTGATACGCTTTCCCGGCAGACCGGCCTCAAGCTGGTCGCGACCAATGATATCCATTACCTCAATGCCAAGGACGCCGAAGCGCACGACATTCTGCTCTGCATCCAGACCGGCTCCACGCTCGACGATCCCAATCGGTTCCGCTTCGGCACCCAGGAGTTCTACTTCAAGACGCCGGATCAGATGGCCCGGCTGTTCTGCGAACATGCCCGAGGCGCTCGCGAACACCGCTCGAAGTCGCCGACCGCTGCAACATCGAGTTCGACTTCGGCCGGTCTATGCTTCCCGATCCCGGCGTGCCCGCGGGCGTGACCTCCGGACGACCACATGATCTCGGAGGCCCGCAATGGTCTCGAAGGCGCGCATGGGCGGCAGCATCCCCGAGGACTACGCAAAGCAGTTCGAATATGAATGCGGCATCATCAACACCTGCGGGTTCGCCACTTATATGCTCATCGTGCGCGACTTCACGGATTTCGCCCGCGACGCCGGCATCTACGTGGGCGTGCGCGGCTCGGCGGCGGCGAGTATCGTTTGCTACGGGCTGGGGATAACCGATGTCGACCCAATAGAATATGGCCTGGCCTTTGAGCGATTCCTAAACCCCGAGCGCGTGGAAATGCCCGACGTCGACCTCGACATTCAGGATGATCGGCGCGACGAGCTGATCCAATACGTCTGCGAGAAATACGGCCGGGATCACGTCGGCCAGATCGCCACGTTCGGCAGCCTCAAGGCTCGCGCAGCGGTCAAGGACTGCGGCCGAGTGCTGGGAATGGACCTTGCGGAGGTGGACTCGGGTCAGCAATATGATCCCCACCATGCCTGTTGGAATTACCATCGAGCAGGCTATGGAGGAAAACCCCGAGCTCAAGACCGCCTACGAGGGCAGCCGCGACGTCAAACGCCTGATCGATACCGCGCTCAGCCTGGAAGGACTCAACCGCAACGTAGGTGTCCATGCGGCGGGCGTTCTGATCTCCAACGATCCGCTCACGGACCACGTCCCGGTCCAGCAGGGAGGCAAGGGCGAGTTCGTCGCGCAGTTGGCGAAGAAGGACATCGCCAAGGTCGGCCTGCTCAAGATGGACTTCTTGGGACTGGCGAACCTCACGATTCTTGCCAATGCCATCACCAACGTCAAGCGGCACCAAGGCATCGACGTTGACATAATGAAGATACCTCTCGACGACCAGAAGGTCTACGAGATGCTCGGCAGGGGCGATACCAACGGCGTCTTCCAGCTCGAAAGCCCGGGCATGCGCCGCAACGTGGTCGAGCTCAAGCCGAACTCCGTGAGAGAACTCGCCGCCATCGTTGCGCTATATCGACCGGGCCCGATGGCATTCATCCCGAAGTTTGTGCGCTCGAAGTTTGGCCAGGAACCGATCACCTATCTGCATCCCTCCCTCAAGCCGATCCTGGAGGAAACCTACGGCGTCATCTGCTATCAGGAGCAGGTGCTGCGAATAGCGCGCGCAATCGGCGGGTTCACGATGGGCCAGGCAGACGTGCTTCGCAAGGCCATGTCCTCCAAGAACAAAGACATCATGGACAAGCAGAGTGAGAAGTTCCTGGAGGGCGCGAAGGCCAACGGCGTGACGGAGAAGATCGCCGTCAAGATCTACGAGCAGATCGAGCCGTTCGCGGGCTACGCGTTCAACAAGGCGCACGCGGTATGCTACGCGTTCGTGGCCTATCGAACGGCGTATATGAAGGCGAACTACCCCGTCGAATACTACGCGGCGCTGTTGTCGGCGAACATGGACGACAAAGACAAGCTGGCGATGTACATCGAGGACTGTCGCCGGTTCGATATCAAAGCTGCTGCCTCCGGACGTCAACGCGGGCGGAGTCGAGTTCCAGGTAGAGGACGGCTCGATTAGATTTGGCCTGAGCGCGATCAAGGGCTGCGGGCGGGCTGTGATCGAGGGAATGGTCGCGGCGCGGGAAGCCGGAGGGAAGTTCAGGGATATTTTCGATTTCTGCGAGCGCGTGCAGGACCATACTTCGCTCAACAAGAGCGCGATGGAATGCCTGATCAGGGTGGGCGCGTTCTCCTCGACCAACACGAATCGCGCACAGCTCATGGAAATGCTGCCCGACGCGATGAGCGCGGCGGCGACCAAGCTGCAGGACCAAAGGGCTGGTCAGGCTGGGCTGTTCGGCGATGATTCGGATGCCGGCGCGTCGAGCTTCGATATGACGAAGTATAACCACGTCGGCGACTTCAGCCGCGAAGAAATCCTGACGATGGAGAAAGAACTGACCGGGCTTTATCTGTCCGGCCATCCGCTGGAAAACATCCGAGCTCAGCTCGAAAAGCAGTGCACCGCGAACGCAGCCGAACTACCGCGATCTCGAAAACGACCAGTGAGTGCGTCGATAGCGGGCATCATCGCCGATGTGCGGTATAAGATTACCCGCCGCAACGACAAAATGGCGTTCATCAAGATCGAGGACCTCTACGGCACGATTCCCGTCACGTTCTTCCCACATACCCTCAAGACGTGCGCTGATCAGATCGTCAAGGACCGCATTGTGCTGGTCAAAGGCAAGGCGAGCCATCGAGAGCGAATGGCCGCCGAGGATGGCGACACGACGGTCGAGGTCGAGATCATGGGCGAGTCCGTGACGCCCATCAGCTCGCCAACGGCAACGGCTCTCCCCCCCTATGAGGGCGGGGCAGGGAGGGGTCCCGCCCGGCAAAGGCACGAACGGCAAGTCGCCGATGGGGGTGCTGCGCACGGTCCACATCAGGATCAACGGCATCCCGCCGGCCAAGCTCGACGTGCTCGAGCGCTGCTCGAAGCCAACCCCGGCGCCAGCCCGGTCTACTTCTGGATGTTCCGGCGACACCCGCCAGAAAGTGGTCACCCAGTTCAAAGTCGAACCGACCAGCCGGTTTGTCACCGAGGTCGAGAGGATACTGGGCCGGGACGTCGTCCGCCTGGCCTAACCAGGCCGAAGGGGAAATCAAGCCCGGCGGCTAATACTTAGGGCAGAGCCCTGCCATCCTGTTCGGGCATCTGCGAGGTCACATGCCAGGCATCAACGAATGGACCCTCACGGCAGACATCGCCGAGTGGGCAAACCAGGCCATCCGCGACCGCCCCGGCCTGCCCTTCTCCAGGGCAAGGTCGAAGTGCGAGGCACACGCACGACCAAGAGACGTGACCTCACTGTGCTCGATCGCGGCAACAAGGTGGTGCTGACGGGCGAGTTGAAGATGCCCGACAAACCGGACGGCCGCTCGCCTTATCAGGATTCCTTGGTCATGGACGCGCACGAGAAGGCGGATAACGCCGGCGCGGAGTACTTCTTCACCTGGAACGTTAACCGCTGTGTGCTTTGGAAGACCTTCAAGCCCGGCACGCCGATCATCGACCGCTTCATTCAAGACTGGCCCGTGGTCGCGCCGCCTCTTCGCGACTCCGAGGAGATCGAGCACCCCGGAGTCCAGGACAAGCTCCGCCAGTTCCTGGAGACCCTGCTCGACCGAGCCGCCGCCTACATTGCCGGCGTGGAATCGATGCCCGCGATGTCGCTGGACGAGAAATTCCTGCGCGTCTGGGACGCCGCTCTGGAACAGCCTGTCGCGCTCACACTCCGTTCGCTCTCCAGCCGCTACCTGACCGATCCGCAGTTCACCAGGCAGCTCGACCAGTGGATGAGGGAAGAGCAGGAATGGATCGTGTCCAAGAACGAGGCGATTGTTCGAGACAACCTGGACCGCGCCGCGAAACTCGCGTGCTATGTGCTGGCCAACAAGATAGTGTTCTACAAGGCCCTCAGGCGGCGATTTTCTCGCATGAAGGCGTTCAGAATCCCCGAATACCTCACAACCGGCTCCGATCTGAGCGAGCACCTGACGGGATACTTCCGGCACGCCGCCGAGGTTAGTCGCGACTACGAGACAGTCTTTGCCGGCGACTACGGCGACACGCTTCCGTTCCTGAACGACGATGCGGTTGGCGGATGGCGCGACCTGGTGCAGCAGACCGATGGGTTCGACTTCACCCAGCTTGACTACGAGATCATCGGCGGCGTCTTTGAGCGGCTTCTGTCTACCGAGGAACGTCATAAGTATGGACAGCACTACACGCGCAGTGAAGTCGTGGACCTCATCAACGCCTTCTGCATAAGAAGCCCAGACGCAAAGGTCCTTGATCCCGCGTGCGGCGGCGGAACATTCCTGGTAAGAGCGTACGCCCGCAAGCGCGATCTGTCCGGCGGCCAGCTCAAGCATCAGGATATCATCCGGCAGCTCTACGGCGTGGACGTCTCCGCCTATCCCGCGCACCTCACTACCATCAACCTTGCCACCAGAGACCTCATCGACGAAGCCAACTACCCCTTGGTGGCAAGGGAAGACTTTTTCAGGGTCATCCCAAGAGCAGCCATCTTCCACATTCCGATGGGCTCGGGCGGAAGCCAATACGCCGCCCTCGAGATCGACAAGGTGGACGCGGTAGTGGGCAACCCGCCGTATATCAGGCAGGAGAAGATCGGGGAATACCACGGCAAGAAATACAAGGACAGACTGCGCAAGCAGGCCCAGCGTGACGCGCCCGGGGCCGACCTGTCCGGGCGGTCCGACATACACTGCTACTTCTTCACTCACGGGCTGACGTTCCTCAACGAAGGCGGCTATATCGGGCTGCTCACGTCGTCAACCTGGCTCGACACGACCTATGGCTTCCGCCTGCAGAAGTTCCTGCTCGATAACTTCGAGATTGTGGCGGTGTTCGAAAGCAACTGCGAGCCCTGGTTCACTGGGGCCAGAGTAACCACGGCCGCGACCATCCTGCGCCGCCAGACTGATCCTGACAAGCGCAACGCGAACAAGGTCAAGTTCGTGCTGCTCACGGAACCGCTCTCAAGTCTGCTCACCTACGCCCGTACCGAGGAAGACCGGCGGCTCACGTTCGAGGAACTGCGGGACCGCGTGGAGTCCGCCGACGGGGTGGAACGCTTCGCCGCCGCCCTGAGCGGGGGCGAGCCGATTGTTGTCGGCCAAGAGGCGCTTCAGGGCATGCGCATTCGTGTTGTGAACCAGGGCGATCTCTACAGGCTGGGCCGCGAATCGGTCGCCGTGAGCGAACAGGACGAGAACGGAGACGAGGAGATCGAGCAGGCCGCGCCAGCCCCGCGCGATGATTCCGAATACGTGGGCAGCAAGTGGGGGGTGTTCTTGCGCGCGCCGGACATCTTCTTCAAGCTTCTCAACCGTGGAGGCAGCGCGTTTGTGCCGCTCGGGACGCCAGGGGTTGCTTCCATCAAGAGGGGCGTGACTACCGGCTGCGACACTTTCTTCTTCCCGCGCGATGTCACCGAGGAAGTCCTTGCCGCTGAACCTGACGCCAGACGGTTCACGGAGCACTACGGCGGTTCCCGCCGCGCCACGGACCGTGTTCGCATCGTCCGAGCGGGAGATGGAAGCCCGCATCGGATCGAGAAGGAGTTCCTGCAGCCTATCGTGTTCAATCCTATGGAGCTACACTCTGCCGAGGTGACTGCGGCGCAGTTGAGCAGATCCGTACTCTGCGTGAACAAGCCCAAGCACGACCTCAAGGCTCCGCAGGTGCTGAAGTACATCAAGTGGGGCGAGAAGGAGGGATTCGACGATCGTTCCACCTGCGCCAATCGCGATCCGTGGTATGCGCTGTCATTTCCGAAGCCAGGTGACGCGCTGTGGAGCATGACTCAACGCTATCGCTATATTGTCCCCGCGAATCCCTCGCACCTGTTGTCCAACAAGCGTCTGTTCAATTTGAACGCCGCGCCCGGCGTTCAGGCCGAAACGCTGTGCGCCGTGCTCAACTCCACCATCTCGGCGCTCAGCCGGTATTGCTACGGCCGCTTACAGGGCGGAGACCCAGTGATCGAAACCGAGGTCGTGGACGTGAAGATGATGCTCATCCCCGACCCACGCCTCGCGTCGGAGAAGCGTACGGGCCAGGCTGGTCGCCTCGCTTGACTCCATGAAGCGGCGCGAGATCGGCCATCTTGTGGCGGTGGACGCGCAGGGCGAGGAGCCTTCCGGCGACTTGGCTATGCGCGACAGACAGGAACTCGACGACGCTGTCCTTGAACTCATCGGAATCATCGACCCGTCCGAACGCGCGAAGTTGCGCGCGGAGCTTTACTCCGAGATCACGCACATGTACCGCGCCATCAGAACCGCCGAAAAGAAGATGCAGGGCTTCCGTTCCCAGGCTGCCCGCCGGGGTCGCGTCACTCCCCGGTCCCTGGCCTCGGAGATATGGGAGACCCTGGAAGACAAGCCGGTGCTCCAGACCCTTCAGGACTTCGCGCCCGAGGCCGAAGCCGATGTGGTCGAGATGCCGGAGGGCAAGTCCGCGGCGGTCAATAACCTGTTCAACCACAATTCCCTGCACATCGCGGGAGAGCACATTCCGCTTGGCTACCCCGAGCGTGTGGCGTTCGCGAAGGCGCTTGCCGACGACGGCGCGCATGGGCCGGTTCGCATACCCGTCGATCCCGCCGCCTGCAGGCGTGCGGTCCAGGACTATGAGAGCTATCGCGCATCGGTTGGGGAGCGGTTCGCCGCCCTTGCCTGCGAGATGACAGCCGACGAGCAGATGCAGGAGCGCATCGTCCGCGAGCTCTGGCGGTTGTTGCACAAGGCCAGCGAGCCGGTGCAGCCACACTCAGACGAGGACTGAGCGCTCCCCGTGGAAATGATACATCACGGCGTCCTGCCAAAGGTGAACGTCTCGCTCGGGCCGGCGGGTGGGCAGGGATGGCCGGCGGCGTCGAAGGCTGTGTAGCCGGCTATCGAGATGCCGATGGTGCCCTCGGCGCCGGGCGCGAATTGCGGGGACACCGTGACTGTCCTTGTGGTGTTTCCTTCTCCGGAGACGGCGACGTCGGCCGTCACGGTCCCCGTCGTGTTCAGCGTGATGTCGCTCGGCTGCAGAGTGATCGAAGCCGCGTTTGTGTAGGTGATCGTATAGGTGGCCGGGGGCAAGCCGTGGGGGCCCATGACCGGCGGCCCGATAGCGATCACGGGACTGACATCGCCCGGGCCTATCGCCACGAGCGTTGAGCCCGCCGCAAGGTAGATCGTGCCGTCCGGCCCGATAGCCGGGTCCGAGTTTTCGGTCGCGCACACCGGATAGTCCCACTTCTTCGTTCCATCCGCGCCGTACGCATACAGCTTGTCCGAGGGCACATAGACCGTTCCCGCCGCATCGACGGCCGTGTGCATGACCGCTGCTCCGACCGCTGACTCCCATCTGGGGGTACCGTCGAGATCGAACGCGCTCAGGCCGGAGCCGTCGCCGGACCCGGCATAGAGCGTGCCGTCCGGGCCTATCGAGGGCATGCCGTATGGCAGTTGCCATATCGGCTCGCCGGTGGTCTGGTCCAGGGCATACAGGTAGATGTCTGGGGATACACTGCTCGGCTTGTTCAGCACGTATATCGTGCCATCATGGCCCACCACCGGTGGCGAGACCACGTACCCGTCGAACCGCCACTTCAGTGTTCCGTCCGGGTTGAGGGCATACAGAGATGGCGGCGTGCTGAAGTTGCTCGCCCACACGTAGATCGTCCCATCCGGGCCAATCGCCGGCGTTCCGCGCCCCCCGCCATACGGCCCGGCGACCCATTTCTGCGTCCCGTCCGGGTTGATCGCATAGACACGACCGCTGAAGGTGACCGCGTAGATGGTGCCGTCAATGCCTACGACGGGCGACGAATAAACGAAACCCTCTGCCGAAGGGAACACCCATTTCTGAGTGCCGTCCGGGTCTATCGCGAACAATGCCCTGCTGCTGCCGCCGAATGCGTTAGAGCCGACGTATACCGTCCCATCCGGGGCTATGGCGGGACACGTCGAGCTGCTGACGGGGAAGACCCACTTCTGCGTGCCGTCCGCATCCACCGCGTAGAGCTTGCTGTCGGATGCGGTGAAGTATGCCGTGCAGTTCGCGTCCACGACCACTCCGTACACCATGCCTCCGGTTGTGAACTCCCATCGCGTGGAGGGCGTAGCCGGGCCAATGGCGTCGCCACATGCGGTCCCGGCGGCATCGTGCCGCTGCATTCGCCACGCCCTGCCCTGGACTCCACACGAGACCGTGAAGGGCTCGCCCGTTACCGCCTCGCTCGGGTTGCCGTTCAGGTCGGTCGCGATGCCTGCCGGAAGCGTTATGCCGATTGTACCGTCGCCCGTGAACCCGGACAGGGTGACGAGGCGGCGGCACGTGCCTGTGCCCGACACGCTCGCCGTCGCCCGCGCGGTGCCGGTCGTGTTGAGGATAACGTCGCTTGCCTGAAGGTTTATGTGCGCTGCGCCGGTGAACTCGACCTCGTAGCTCACCGGCCAGTAGTTGGTGATGGTCTCCGAGGGCTCAGACACCGACACCGTCAGCGGCGCGCCCACCACGGCGAATGTCTCGCTCGGCCCAGCCGGCCCGCAAGGCCTGCCCTGCGCGTCGAAGGCAGTCCCGGGCAGCAGCGAGATCCCCAGCGTCCCGTTGCCCCGGCAGTTCGATACGGTTACGGTGCGTGTCGTATTGCCGGCGCCGGATACGCTGATGTCGCCGGTCGGCGGTCTCGAAAGCGGCCAACCAAAGCGTCCGCCACCGTCGTCGGACGAGCTGGGATCCGCGTTGAGCACGATGTCGTCGGGAGTGAGTGAGATGAACGCGGCATTGGTGTAGGTGACTGTGTAGGTGACCGGCGTAAACTGGTTGGTCGCATCGGGTGAAGGAGCGCTGATCGAGATGCCGACGCTCGATCCGGTGCCGGGTCCGATTGCGGTGAGAAGGTAGCCGCAGGTCGTCCCCCGGCCCATCACGTAGACGGTTCCGTCAGCGCCGATAGCTGGCGGGGTATACGGTGTCATTGATGTGGCGAAGGTCCATTTGAGGGTGCCGTCAGCGGCGACCGCGTATACATTCCTATCCGCCGAACCGAAGTAGATGCTGCCCGCGCCGTCGATCGCGGGAGCGGCAACGGCCCCGCCTGCCGCGAACTCCCACTTCTTCGTGCCGTCGGGATTGACGGCATACAGCCTGGCGCCTGACGAGCCGACGTATATGGTTGCGTCTGCGCCGATCGCGGGCATGCCGAACTGGCCCGTGCCGACGAATTCCCATTTCCTGGTCCCGTCAGGATTGATCGCGATGAGCTTAGAGTCGATGGTTCCCAGATAGATCGTTCCGTCCGGTCCCAACGCTGGCGCAGAGGGAAGCGCCGACCAGCCTGCAGTGAGATACTCCCACTTCTTCGTGCCGTTGGGGTTGATCGCGTAGAGCTTTCTATCGGTGCACTCGAGGTATATGGTTCCGTCGGCGCCCACAGCCGGGCTCGTGCATGATGCCGCGTAGATCGGATACTCCCATATCTTGCTGCCGCTCGCGCTATATGCATACAGCTTGTCTGACGGCAGATAGATCGTTCCGTTCGAGCCGTAGACCGGGGAGCCGACCGAGCCGCCCGCGGCCGTCCATTTGGCGGTACCGTCGGGATTGAGCGCCATGGAACCCACATAGATGGTTCCGTCGGTGCCGACCGCCGGCGCTCCGTAGACGATGCCGGTACTGCGTGAAGTCCCACTTGTCCGTTCCGTCAGGATTGAGCGCGCGGATGTTCTGCCCGCCGGTTCCCGTGTAGATTGTGTCGTCGCGCCCGATCACCGGCGCCAAGCGGGTCATTGCCATACAGGATTGGGCGATGATCGCATTCCACAGCTCACTCGGCGTGTCCGGGCCGACAGCGTTTGTTCTGCCTGTATGCGCGGGATCGTGCCCCCACATCGGCCACGGCATCCGCGCCAGCGCGGTGCAGGAGACGTTGAACGCCGTGCTCGGGCCAGTAGCAGGGGCGGGGACGCCTGCGAGGTTGACAGCCGTGCCCGCCGCCAGCGATATGCTGATGGTCCCGTCACCCTGGATGTCCGACACCATCACCGTCCGCGTCGCGTTCCCCGAACCCGACACGGAGACCGTCCCGCGTGCCGTGCCGGTCGTATTCAACGTAACATCGCTCGCGCTCAGGCCGACCGACGCGGCCCTCTCATACGTGACGGTGAACGTCACCGGATGGAAGCTGGTGGAGGGAACCGACGGCGCGCTGATCGATGCACTCGGAGGCGTGGTCGCAACGATGACCGTCGCGCTCGGCCCGGCGGGAGGCGCCGGATTGCCTGCTGCGTCGAACGCGGTGTAGCCGGCGATCGTAATGCCGAGCGTGCCGTCGCCGGTGACGTCTGAGACGGTGACGGTTCTGGACTCGCTGCCCGAGCCGGAGACGCTGACGACGCCATTCGCCGTGCCGGTCCTGTTGAGCACGATGTCCTCAAGCTGCAGCGTGACGGTCGCGGCATCCGTGTAGGTTACCGTGTAGCTGACCGGGTCGCCGGCGGTCGTGGCCGACGACGGCGCGCCGATCGCCGCGCGCACGTTCGGCCCGCCCGGCCCGATGGCGTAGAGCTTGCGATCAGTCGATGCTGCATAGACCGTGCCGTCGGGCCCCATCGACAGCGACCATGCCGCGCCGCCGAACGGCAAGTACTCCCATTTCTCTGTGCCGTCAGGGTTGACTGCGAAGATCTTCGCCCCGGCGACATAGACCGTGCCGTCCCTGCCTATCGCCGGCGCGGCGGGAACCAGACCCGCCGTAAACCCCCACTTGAGCACACCGCCCGAGCTGTACGCCAGGAGCCGTCCGTCATAGCAGGCCACGTAGATCGTGCCGTCCGCCGCAATCGCCGGGGTCGTCGTACGATTGCCGGTACCCACTTGCCACTTCTGCGTTCCGTCCGGCCTGAGCGCGCGGAGCGTATAGTCCACGGTCGAGTAGTAGATACAGCCGTCCGATCCGACAGAGGCAACGCCCGATACATCCCCCCCCGCCAGATACTCCCATTTCTCCGTGCCGTCCGGGTTGACGGCGTAGAGCTTGTGGGCGTTGGTGGCGGAGCCCACATAGATCGTGCCGTCGGGCCCGATCGCTGGCGGGCAAGTGCCACCCCCGGCGAACGTCCATTTTCTTGTTCCGTTGACATCGTAGGCGTACAGGTAGCTGCCGGTACACGCGTATATTGTCCCGTCAGCGCCTATCGCCGCAGCCGAACTGGTCGCCTCGTTCAGCCCAGTCCACTTGAGTGTACCGTCAGGGTTGACGGCGTACAGCCAACTGCTGCCTACATATACAGTCCCGTCACTTCCTATCGCGGGCGGAGGTGTCTGACTTGGCGGCGCAAAGACCCACTTGCTCGTGCCGTCGGCGTTTATAGCGCAAAGGCTGCCGGGATACGATCCCGTATAGACTGTCCCGTCTGCCGCAATGGCCGCCGAACACGGGGTGCCGCTCGGAAAGCTGCAGACCCACTTCAGAACCGGCGAACTTGGGCCGATCGCCGTGCTCTGACAGTTGTGCGCTGGGTTGCCGTTATACATCCACCACGAACTGCGATAGTTCCCGACCGTCACCGCGAACGTCCCGCTCGGTCCGGTCGCGCCGACCGGATCGCCTGCCAGGTCAGTCGCGGTGCCGGCGGCTACCGATATGCCGAGAGTTCCGTCTCCCATGAGGTTGGAGATCGTCACCTGGCGTGTGAACGTGCCCGAACCTGACACTGTCACGGTCCCCCGTGCCGTCGCGGTCTTGTTGAGGGTGATATCGCCTGCCTGAAGCGTCACGTGAGCCGCGCCGGCATACGTGACCGTATAGCTCACCGGCCAATAGTTGCTCGCGGCCTGCGACGGCCCGCTGATCGAGACGCTCAACGGCGCATGCACGATCACGAACGTCTCGCTCGGCCCGGCGGCCGCGCACGGCCTGCCCGCGGCATCGAACGCGGTCCCACCGTGCAGCGATATACCGAGCGTGCCGTCGCCGGTCGTGTTCGATATCGTGACCGTTCTTGTGCTGCCGTCGCCTGAAACGCTGACCGTTCCGTCGGCCGTGCCCGTCTTGTTGAGCACGACATCGGACGCCTCCAGATAGACTGACGCCGCGCCCGTATACGTGACCGTGTAGATGACCGGCCCGTTATCCGTCGCGTCCGCTGACGGCGGACTGATCGCCGCGCCGACACCCGGCCCGACGCCCGGCCCTATCGCGTACATGACCAGGTTCCCGGAGGCTCGCACGATCACGTAGACGGTGCCGTCCGCGCCTATGGAGGGCTGAGTGACTATCGAAGCAGGAGTCGTGAAGTCCCACTTCGCCGTTCCATCGGGGTTCACCGCATACAGCTTCCCAGTGCTCGCGCCAACGTAGACCGTGCCGTCGCCGCCGATCGCGGGAGCGGCAACGTAGCCGCCCGTCAGAAACTCCCACTTCTCCGTTCCGTCGGGGTTCACGGCGTAGAGCTTCCTGTCACTCGAACCGACATAGAGGGTCCCATCCGCATCTATAGCCGGCATTCCGAGTTGGCCGGCAGCGACCAATTCCCACTTCTTCGACCCGTCGGGGTTGATAGCAAGCAGCTTCGAGTCGCTTGTGCCGGCGTAGATCGTCCCATCGGCGCCTATTGTCGGAGAAGACGCGCCGTAGCCGCCGGAAGGCCAGCCTGCCGTCAGGTACTCCCATTTCTTCGTGCCGTCGGGGTTGACCGCATACAGCTTCTTGTCGCTGGACTCGAAGTAGATAGTGCCGTCCGCGCCCAGAGCCGGACTGGAATAGGCCGCCGCAGCCGCCGCGAACTCCCACCTCTCGGTTCCATCCGAATTGAGCGCGTACAGCGTTGAGGAAGGCACATAGATAGTGCCGTCGGCGCCGTATACGGGGCCTCCGAAGACAGACGCCAATGAGCATTGCCATTTCTTCGTTCCGTCTGGATTCAGCGCATAGAATGTGGACGGACTGCCGTTATCACCCGCGTATACGGTCTCGTCGATACCGACTGCGGCACATCCCCAGGAGCTGCCGGCGGTTGCGGAATCCCACTTCTTCGTTCCGTCCGGGTTGATCGCGCAGATCTTGGCATCGCCCGCGCACGCGTAGATCGTTCCGTCCCGTCCTATTGCCGGCGCACTGCGCTCAGGTGCAAACAGGGCCTTGCCCAGAATCGTCTCCCAGAGCTCAGTGGGCGTGCTGGGGCCGACTGCCGTAGTTCTGCCGGTGTGCGCCCGGTCGTGCCCCAACATAGGCCAGGGCATGCGGTTCGTCTCGATGCTCGATATGGCCACAATGGCACTCGGGCCGGCAGGCAGCGCGGGGTCGCCATTCGAGTTGATCGCGGTGCCGGCGGCGAGTGATATGCTCAGGCTGCCGTCGCCGGTGATGTCGGAGATCGTGACCGTGCGCGTTGTCGGGCCGTCGCCGGAGATGGTTACAACGCCGTCTGCCGTGCCCACCTTGTTGAGGGTGACATCGGCTGCAGAGAGCGTGATCGACTCAGCGCCGTCGTAGGTGATCGTATAGGTGACAGGGCCGGCGGTGGTGAGATCCATGGATGGGCCGGTGATGGTTATCTCGGGTGGACCGACCTTGATGAGCTGTATGTTCCCAAGCAGCAGGACGTGGCTTCCAACGCCGCCCGCGGCTTCCCGGCTCGATATTCCGGTCACGGTCACAAACGAGCCGGGCACGGGGATGCTCGTCGCGCCCGCGTTCACGCCAACCAGCACCGGCACGCCATGCAGTTCGCCATCGCTGCCGGGGACGAGTATGTTGCTGCCGTCGTCGAGGACGAATGAACCGGACTGCACATCGCGCGAGGCGACCTTCCCCGACACCCGCACCAGCAGTCCGGCGGTGTCGAGCCCCGTCGACAGCGATCTCACGGTCATCGCCAGTGGCGCCACGGAGCCCGTGCCGTTCGCCGACAGCGTGCCGGCCTGAATTAAGCGCTCGCCGGTCGTGCTGGTCTGCACCGTGCCGGACACGTCCGCGCGCATGCCGGCCTGGATGCCGGTTGCATCGGAAACGACGCGAATTCCGCACGCGCGGTTGTCGGCCTCGACGTAGAAGAACCCGTCGAACACCGCCGATACGACTGCGGACTGCAGGTCACAAGGGGTGTCGTCGAGGGCGAGTTTCGCTTCGGAGATAGTGCCAGCGCCGGCGCTTGCGGCAAACGCGACCGCAACCACCACGCAGAGGATCAGTTCCACGCGTCGGTACCAAGTATCCACCTTTGGAGACCTCCCGCAAGTCGCGTCTCTGCGCAGACAAGCATCCGTCCGGCAGAACCACCCGACGCGCTACTCGAAGTGTATCCCACGTGCGCCCGGTTGTCAATGGCTTGCGGGCACGACGGGTGGACACGAGATCAGAACCAGCCGTGCGCCGCCAACCGACGCCACCCGTACCCCCAGGGTTCTGTGGCGGCGGCGGCGGCCCTACCGCAGACTTGGCGCGCACCCGGGCACGAGCTTTACCCCATCCGCCAGCACGTTGCCGTCGGCGTCGTTGGAGAACGCGATTGTACCCTTGCGGCCCGCGGCGAAGTGGAACGTGCCGAGGCTGACCCACTGGCCCTTCATCGCGCGCAGGTCGATGCGTTTGGTGACCGACTTGCCGCCCGTGCTGACCGTGACCGGCGCGTTGGAGGCGTGATCGCCGGCCGGGTCAGGCCCGAACCAGGCGTAGACACGATAGCTGCCCGCCTTAGGCACGTTGGGCGCGAACACGGCCTTCGCATCGCCGGAGCCTTTCCAGGCCCAGTGCGTGCCCTTGAAGTAGCCGGTCTCACTGCCGAGGCTGACAAGCCACTTGCCGGTGAATCGAACCGCGGGCGGGCCGTCGTCGTCATCGACCACGATCGCGCCCTTTTCTTGCTTGGGCGGCTGAGGGCCCTTGTCGAACGAATTGAGCCCCATCTGCAGGTCGGCTTTGGCGGGGTTGGCAATCGCGAGGGGGCCGTTCATTCGGTTGCTCGTAACGACCGCCGACCGCGCTTTGTCCCTGAGCGACACCTGCGGGCCGGGGCCGTTGAATGTGCACGCGTTCACGATCAGATCCCCGCCGTATAGCTCGATTGCCGGCGTCTTGTTGTTCTTGCGGTTCCAGCCGAGGAAGTTGCAGCTCGAGAACGTGACCTGGCCGGTGCCCGCGATCCGCGCGATCTGGTCGGCCGGCCCCCAATACGCGCAGTTGACGAACTGCACCACGCCGTCGTTCGTATTCTTGACTACGATCTCGCACGGATTCTTGCCCGCGAACGCCACGAACTCGCCGTTGGTGATGAGCAGTCCCGGTTTCTGAGAGTATTCGACCACCACGGCGTTCTCAGTCGCGTCCGCGCCGATGCCGAGGAAGTTGCCGTTTGTGGCGCCGTCGGCGGAGTTGGTGAACCGGTAGCCGGTCTTGTAGCCAAAGCTGAACGTGTTGAAGACATACTCCCAGTCGGTGCGCGCGAACACGAACGACTCGCCGTTCGCCCACATCCAGTCGCGGATGCCGGACTGCTCGTCCCACTGCCAGAACGGCCAGAAATGGACGTTTTCGATTCGGCCGACGTCGAAGCACTTGTCGATGAATATGCCCGTCTTGAGCGGCTGGCCGTAGAGGCCGCGGATGTAGTGCCGCCCGGAGGGGTGCGAGCCGAAATCGACGCCCCGATACGGGTTGACCAGCAGGCAGTCGATGATCGACGCGTTATCGCCGCCCGCGCACGCCACGCACCAGGGGTAGGGGACTATCTTCTCCGCCTTCTGGTTGGGGTAGTAGACCGTGATGCCCTTGATCGTCGAGTTGACTCCGAGCGTGATGAACGGCGTGCCCGTCTCCGACCCCGCGCCCTCGACCGCCAGCAGCGTGCTGCCTTTCATTTGCGAGAAAGCGGTCGGGATGCTCCACACGCCTTCGAGCGTGACGTTGGACGGCACCGAGATGTGCGTCTTGATGAGGTAGTTGCCCGTCGGCACGAAGACGGCGCCGCCGCCGGTTGGCAGCGCTGCAAAGGCGGCCACAAACGCGGCGGTGTCGTCCGCAACACCGTCGGCTTTGGCGCCGTAGTCCGTCACGCTCACGCGGCTGGGCTCTCCGGCGAAGCACGCCGTGCAAGCAACGACCAGCACGAGTGCCAACAACAGTCTTCTCACAGCAAACCTCCACAATTCGCGGCTCTCAGAGCGTTATGACTCTGCCGGTCTCGATCGATTCCAGCGCCGCCAGGCTGCATTGCAGCGCGATGCGGCCGTCCTCTCCGGCGACTTCGAGCGGCGCGCCATCGCGGATCGACTCGACCAGGCCGTTGATGCGCACGGTCGGGCCGGGCAGTCCGGCGGGTAGCTCCAGCTCCTCGGTCCTGGCGCCATACTGGGCCACGACCTTCTTGTCGATCTCTTTCGCCCACATCGCCGGGCCGACGATGGCCTCATCGCCGAACCCCTTGCAGCCCTCGGGCATGCCCCAATTGACGAATGCGCTCAGCACGTGGCCGCCGGTCATGCCGACCTCGACGGTCGCGGCGTCGATGGCGAAGTCATCCACCTCCGCCAACCGCGGCTTGCCCTTGCCGAAGACGTGCCCGCGTGCATACACGCTCACCGGCTCCTCGCCCGTGATGAAGCGCGCCAGGTCGAAGTAGTGGCCGGCCATGTCGATAAGGGGGCCGCCGTTCATCGACTTGCGATGCATGGCCAGCTTGGGCCGCACCTCGCGCACATCGGCGAACCGCATGAAGATCGGCCCGCCGAACGCGCCCTGCTCGAAAAGCTCCTTATACTTCACGCAGCGCGGAAAGCCGCGGTACTGGAACGATGTGGAGAGATACACGCCGTTGGCCTTCGCGGCGGCGATTGCCGCGTCGGCCTGATCGAGCGTCAGCGCCAGCGGCTTCTCGCACAGCACGTGGCAGCCGTGCTCGGCGGCGAACACGGCGATCTCCGAATGGATGTGCACAGGCGTGCAGATCGAGATCACGTTGACGCCGTCGTTCGCGATCGCGTCTTTGTACCACTCGTAGGCGACAGCGCCGGTCTTCTCGGCGAGGTCGTTACGGCGGTCCTCCAGTATGTCGCATACCGCGACGACCTTCGTGTCCTCGCGCGCGGCCCATGCGGGCGCATGCTGATTGCCCATGGCCCCGCTGCCGATTATGGCGACTCTGAACTCCATCGCTGCCTCCTACTCCATCACCCGCTTGAGATATGCGGCGTTCTTCGCGGCAGCCTCGCGCGCGGGAATGCTCGCGTTGTCCTGCTCGGCGATGACCCATAGGCCGGACTTGTTGCGCTTCAGCCACTCGGCCGTTTCGTCGAGCGGCGCGACGCCTTCGCCGAGCTCCACTGTGTCGCACTTGCGCTCGGCAGCGGACCCGTCCGTCGCGAAGTCCTTGAAATGAACCGCCCCGATGCGGTCCTTGATGCCGTCGAGGAACTCCGGCACATCGACGCCGCCCTTCATCAGCCAGCCGATGTCCGGGCACCAGCCGAGAGCGTCAACGGTGTCATTGAGCAGCGCGTTGACGGCCCTGCCTTCCGACGCGAACTCGAAGTCGTGGTTATGGTAGAGCAGGCTCACGCCGCGCGCGCGAGCGTTCTGCGCCCCGCGATTGAGCATATCGATGCCGGCTGCGAGCTGCTTGTCGGACTCATATCGCAGGCCGAATACATCAACAGGTTCGTGCCCATCTGCTGTAGATAGTCGAGCACTTCGTCGAGCATCGAGCGTTCCCGGCCGGCCTGCTGGGCATCGAACAGGTTCCCGCCCACGTGAGACGCCGCCAGCACCAGCCCGTGCTGATCGAGCATCTTCGCCAGGTCCGCGGGCTTGATCTTTTGAATATGCCTGAATCCTATCTCCACGCCGGTGTATCCGGCCTTCGCGACCTCGTCGAAGACCGCGGGAAAATGATCGCGCTGTTCCGGCCCCCACGTAATGGTCTGGCAGGCGGTTTTGAAGTCTTGCACTCTGTTCCTCCATGTGAGTGTAGGAGGCGTTTCCAAACGCCGAATTCGGGTCTTGGAAAACCCTCCTACAGCGCCGAGTTCGGGTTTTGGAAAACCCTCCTACAATAGCTAGTCATAATAGAGCATCACCGGGCCGAGATAGATCGTTCCCTTGCACTCGCGCTTGCTCGTGTTGTCGAACAGGAACAGCGTGTCCCACTTGATCGGGAACTCGATCCGGCCGGTGTTCTTGCCGCCCCAATGGCCGCAGTGCGAGCCGGTCATGTCGGCTTCCAGGCACCGCCAATCGCCGAAGTCGAGCGTGCCGTAGTCGGGCTGAAACGTCTCCTTGCCGGCGTCTTCGATGCGCAGCCGCGCCATGCCGTTGTCGTCGCCCTTGATCCACATCCGCACGCACCGCGGCTTACCGTCAATCGGTACCCGCGCGGTCTGTGCCACGCACAGGAACTTCCAGCCCTCGCCGAACGAGTAGTCCAGCTTCGCGCAGATGTCCTCAGGCGCGCCTTCGGGCGCCTTGACGTAGGTGAGCTTGCCTTCGCCGGCGACCTTGGGATCACCGTCCGGGCGAACGCCGTATTTCATCACCGGCGCGCCGGGCCGACCGTCCGCGAAGCTCTCGACGATCAGGAACCGCCCCGCCGGCACTCGCACGATGTCGTTGCCCTTGCTATCGACGAGCTTGCAGGCAAACGAGAACGCCGCGGACGCCTGCGCGGCCTTGAAGTGGATCACGGTCTTCTCTTCGCCCGGCGCGAGATCGACCGTCGCCTCATTGCGCTCCAGCCGAATGCCCTCCGCGTTGCCCAGCACGAGCTTGGCGGTGAATCTGCCCTTCGCGCCCGCAACGGGCCGGCGGACCGCCACCTGCACTTCCTTGCCGGTTGACGGCAGCACGTCGATGATCGGGCAGGCCGACTTGTCCAGCTCGACCACTCGCACTATCGGCTCGGTCATCCCGTCCGGCAGCAGCGTGATGGTCACCAGCGGCCGCGACTCGCCCGTATACTCGTAGCGGGTAGAGAAGTTGTTCTCGGAGTGCGCGTCCGGCGACACGGCCGGCTCCTGCGCCCCCGGCACGTCGGTCTTCAGGCTCATCGACGCGCGCTCCAGTCCGTTGCCGGAGACCTCGACCGTTGTGTTCGGGAACAGATAGCCGTTGACGATGGACTTGACCTTGACCTGCAGCCCGGAGTCGGTCAGAACCGTGCCGGCCTCGACGTTCCACGCGGCCTCTATGGCCCATCGCGTGCTTCTGCCGGCCGGCTCGACGTATTGCGGCGAGTTCGTGAGCTTGAGTTCGAGCTTGCCGTCCGTTTTGGATCCTGAAACAAGTTCAGGATGACACGGGGTGACGTTGGCTTTCGTTCGCTCGCCGGACCGCGACACGATCTCGACCTGCTCGACGTCTATTGGCAGGCTGATCGAATGCGGCTCGCCGACCGTCCACGCCGCCATACGAATGCTGTCGCCCTTTCTGAACAGCAGCAGGTAGTCCTCGGGCGAAGTCACGCTCATGCGGTTGGCGAACGAGTAGCCGTCAAGCTCGGTCGTAAGCGTCTTGACCGCGAAGAACGCCGGCTTGGGCTTCATATCGTTGTAGACCGTCCCGAAGTGGTGCTCTTTTTCGTTGGGATCGACGCCGTCGTCGCGCCAGTCATACCAGATACTGAGCCGGATGCCGTTCGCCATGTTCCAGAGAAGCTGCCGGGCGATGAAATCCGCCTGCGTCTCGATCGATACCGCCCTGTGCCACGAGGAGTAACCCCACTCCCCACTCACAATGGGATATTGCCGGCCCTTCTCCGCATACTTGGCGATCAGTTCCCGTGCCTTGGTATACAGGATCGCCGCGTCCTCGGGTTTGCCCGATCCGTAGGGATGCAGCGAGACGACGTCGGTTGCCTCCAGCAGGCCCTGCTTGAACACGTTCTCCAGGAACGCCGTGTCCCAACTGGCCAGCGCGGGCGCAAGAACGGTGCAGTCCGGGTCGGCCTTCTTGAGAGCCGGATATACGACTTTGCACCACTTTACGTAGTCTTCGACGTTCGCCTGGGGCCGCCAGAACCCGCCGTTGGGCTCGTTCCACAGCTCCCAGAGCACGCCTTTGCCCTTGAAGTGCTCTGCGCCCGCCGCGGCGAACTTCGCAAACGCCGCCCGGCCTTCGTCGGTGTGCGGGGACGCGCCGCTGTCGTAGAGTGGGTTGCCGTAGTCGAGTATGAACAGCGCGCGGATGTTTTTGGTCGCCAGCGAGTCCACAAGCTCATCGTACGCCTTGAAGTCATACTCGCCCTTGCTCTTCTCGATGTCTGACCAAGGAAGTCCATCCGGATGAACCGGAAACCTTCCTCGACAATCTGATCGACTTGCTCGCGCTCAGTCCCGGTGAAGTGGATATTGACCCCAATGCATTCCGGGACTGTCTAAGCCGGCAGCCCGGACTGCGCCGCGTTGACGCCCGTGCTGATAAGCGCCATCAGAATCATCGCCCCCACGTATCCAGCCATTGCTCACTCCATAGTCTGCTTCATGCGATACAGGGAATCGTCCCTGATCGCGAGATATTCGAGACAACCGTCGGGATTATACGACGGGCCATTGTTGGCAACGAATATGTAATCCCGGCTGGCCATCTATACCACATGCCACGTCGTGCCTTCGCGAGCGCTGTACGCCACGTGCTTGCTGTCCGGGCTGAATGTCAGATTGCCGAAGCGATCGAACTTGCTGCCCATCTCTCCATCCACAACCAAATCGACTGATCGCCTTCTTGAACCGGATATGCATAACGACTACTGTCCGGGCTGAAGACAAGAAGGCCGATGTCGTCGTATTTGGGCCTGCCATCCATCCACGACCTCGAAGACACTTGTTGTCCTGCCTGGCGGAATATGCCACGTGCCTGCTATCAGGGCTAAACGTGATGCTGCCTTCCCTGATGGCGTTGTAACCGGGATGGCTTGCCGTCGAGGACGACGTACTGCTTGCCGCTCTTCGCCGCGGTATAGGCGGCGCGTTTGCTGTTCGGGCTGAACACGACTTCGCCCACGGCGTCGTGCACGCGGTCGGGGCTTGCCGTCGAACACCACGCATCCTGCTTGCCGTCCCTGGCGGCGTACGCCTTGCGCCCGCCGTTCGGACTGAACACGAGCGGCCCAACGATCTCCATGTGCCGGGCGGCTTGCCGTCGATCACCACGGACGCCTTCCCGCCCTCCGCCGCGCGATATGCCACTCGTTTGCCGTCGCGGCGGAAGACGATGCTGTCCACGCGGTCGTATTGCGGGCCGGGCTTGCCGTCCACGACAGCGACGCGCTTGGCGCCCTTGCCTGCCGCGTAGCCCACCGTCCGCCGGTGGCAGAGAAGGTCAGGCTGCCGTCCACGATGCCGTCATACTCCGGGCCGGCCTTGCCGTCGACGACGACGAGCTGCTTTTCGCCCTTGAGCACGGCATAGGCCACGTGCTTGCTGTCCGGGCTGAAGACCGGGTCGCCGTCGCGATGCCGTCGTAGGCGTCTTCCGGCTTGCCGTCTATCACGGCGTAGACCTTGCCGCGCTCACGCCCGCATACGCCGAACGACTGCCGTCCGGGGTAAACGTCAGGCTCTTGTCCACTATCTGGTCGAACTCCGGCCCCGGTTGGCAATCCACAACCGCCCCCACTTCTTGTCCTTTTCGATTGTGTAGGCGAGGTGTCGGCCGTCGGGGCTGATCACAGGCGTCTTGAAGCCGAGGTCAATCACACCGACGAGGGTTTCGTCGGTCTTGTAACCACCGGCTGCGAGGCAGCAGTCATATAGCATCGCCGCTGCTCCCGCAGCCAGCAGCGAGCACACGAGCGTGTAACGCACAAATCGCACATTCCGCCCCTCCTCCGGGCGGGGCGCCGTCGAAGCGCCATGAGCTTATTATACGCCCACGCCCGCGAACATCCCGGATTTCGGCTTCCGCGCAAATAAGTAACCTATTTAGACGATTGGCCTGCGCGGCCTGGATGCTGAATCAAGTTCAGCATGACGTGGCGCTCACAGGCGCAGAGCGTTTGCACCGTCTGTCGTTTG